>NZ_JAZEVW010000072.1:0-213 GCF_036668835.1 Pseudomonas koreensis | reverse complement strand
GTGGTTTCGCCAGCCTTGATGGTGATCACGGCACCGTTCGACAAGGTCACGGTCACTGGCGAACCGGCAGCGTTGCTCAGTGTTGCGGTGTAAACAATCGAACCACCTTCAGCCACGGAGCCCGTCGCACTCAGCGACAGATTTGTAGTGTCGGCAACATCGGTGACAGTGGTGCTGACCGGGGTTTTATCGGCCACGAGGTTTTCGTAGTTG
>NZ_JAZEVW010000071.1:0-219 GCF_036668835.1 Pseudomonas koreensis | reverse complement strand
AAACAATCGAACCGCCTTCAGCGACCGAATTGGTCGCGCTGAGCGACAGGTTGGTGGTGTCGACGGTGTCAGTCACGTTGGTGTTGACCGGGGTTTTGTCGGCTACGAGGTTTTCGAAGTTGCCGCCAGTCACATTGGTGATCGAGTTGGTGATCGGTGCATGACCGGTCAACGCGTCGTTCGGCGCTGCGGTGGTCGCGGTGCCGGTGGTTTGGCCAA
>NZ_JAZEVW010000070.1:0-244 GCF_036668835.1 Pseudomonas koreensis | reverse complement strand
CGGGGATGACCATGGTATCCACCGCGCCGGTGAAGTCGGTGACGATCGCGGCGTGCATGTCGGCGGAGAACCGGGCGATGACAAACGCGTCAACTGATCATTAGACATACCACCAAACCCTGTGGGACACACGCAGATTACGCAGACGACCATCATCAATTGTAGGAGTGAGCCTGCTCGCGATAGCGGTCTGTCAGCCACAGCTGCATTGACTGATCCAACGCCATCGCTGGCAAGCCAGCTC
>NZ_JAZEVW010000069.1:0-247 GCF_036668835.1 Pseudomonas koreensis | reverse complement strand
ACTGACGCCTTCGCGAGCAAGCTCGCTCCCACAGGTTTTGTGGTGAACTCAGGTTCCAGGGCAAACCATAAATCCAATGTAGGAGTGAGTCTGCTCGCGATAGCGGTGGGTCAGTCACCAATGTTTTACCTGAACTGACGCCTTCGCGAGCAAGCTCGCTCCCACAGGTTTTGTGGTGAACGCCAGCGCCGGGGCCACACACAAATCCAATGTGGGAGCGAGCTTGCTCGCGATAGCGGTGGGTCAG
>NZ_JAZEVW010000068.1:0-250 GCF_036668835.1 Pseudomonas koreensis | reverse complement strand
GCAATCGTTGGTTACATCTTTGATTTCTCGCGGAGTAACTTGTGATGCTGATAATCTTGTTGACTATCAGTCTGACCCCACAAGCACCCACACGAATTGCTTGATTCAGTTGTTAAAGAGCGGTTGGTCAAGATCTTTCGTCTCAACCGAGGCGCGCATTCTACAGCAGCCTCATTTGCTGTCAAGTGATTATTTTCAGAAGCTTTCGAAGATTTCTTCAACAACTTCAACCACTTGCGCTTCCGATCTC
>NZ_JAZEVW010000067.1:0-254 GCF_036668835.1 Pseudomonas koreensis | reverse complement strand
AGAGAACTCACAAATTTTACCTTAGCCTGATCCGTTACCAGTGAAAGTAACGTTCAGTCTATCTTTCTATCACATACCCAAATTTTTAAAGAACGATCTAATCAAAAGACTAGAAATCAATATTCTCACGGAATATTCATTTCTAAGCTTTCAGAAGCAGTTTATATGGTGGAGCCAAGCGGGATCGAACCGCTGACCTCCTGCGTGCAAGGCAGGCGCTCTCCCAGCTGAGCTATGGCCCCATAACAAAATTG
>NZ_JAZEVW010000066.1:0-255 GCF_036668835.1 Pseudomonas koreensis | reverse complement strand
CCCCCCCCCCCCCCCCCCCCCCCCCCCCCCCCCCCCCCCCCCCCCCCCCCCCCCCCCCCCCCCCCCCCCCCCCCCCCCCCCCCCCCCCCCCCCCCCCCCCCCCCCCCCCCCCCCCCCCCCCCCCCCCCCCCCCCCCCCCCCCCCCCCCCCCCCCCCCCCCCCCCCCCCCCCCCCCCCCCCCCCCCCCCCCCCCCCCCCCCCCCCCCCCCCCCCCCCCCCCCCCCCCCCCCCCCCCCCCCCCCCCCCCCCCCCCCC
>NZ_JAZEVW010000065.1:0-255 GCF_036668835.1 Pseudomonas koreensis | reverse complement strand
CGGTGCCAGTGGTTTCGCCTGCCTTGATGGTGATCACGGCGCCGTTCGACAAGGTCACGGTCACTGGCGAGCCAGCGGCGTTGGTCAGGGTTGCGGTGTAGGTGATCTGACCACCTTCGGCCACAGACCCGGTCGCGGACAGCGTCAGGTTGGTGGTGTCGGCCACGTCGGTAACGGTGGTCGAGACTGGAGTTTTGTCGGCAACCAGGTTTTCGAAGTTGCCGCCGGTCACGTTGGTGATCGAGTTGGTAATCG
>NZ_JAZEVW010000064.1:0-255 GCF_036668835.1 Pseudomonas koreensis | reverse complement strand
CGATTACCAACTCGATCACCAACGTGACCGGCGGCAACTTCGAAAACCTGGTTGCCGACAAAACTCCAGTCTCGACCACCGTTACCGACGTGGCCGACACCACCAACCTGACGCTGTCCGCGACCGGCTCTGTGGCCGAAGGTGGTCAGATCACCTACACCGCAACCCTGACCAACGCCGCTGGCTCGCCAGTGACCGTGACCTTGTCGAACGGCGCCGTGATCACCATCAAGGCAGGCGAAACCACTGGCACCG
>NZ_JAZEVW010000063.1:0-255 GCF_036668835.1 Pseudomonas koreensis | reverse complement strand
GGTGTAAACAATCGAACCACCTTCAGCCACGGAGCCCGTCGCACTCAGCGACAGATTTGTAGTGTCGGCAACATCGGTGACAGTGGTGCTGACCGGGGTTTTATCGGCCACGAGGTTTTCGTAGTTGCCGCCGGTCACGTTAGTGATCGAGTTGGTCAGCGGAGCGTTACCAGCCAAGGCATCGTTCGGTGCGGTGGTGGTCGCGGTGCCGGTGGTTTGGCCAACACCGATGGTGATGGTCTGGCCGTTGGCCAA
>NZ_JAZEVW010000062.1:0-255 GCF_036668835.1 Pseudomonas koreensis | reverse complement strand
GGTGTAAACAATCGAACCACCTTCAGCCACGGAGCCCGTCGCACTCAGCGACAGATTTGTAGTGTCGGCAACATCGGTGACAGTGGTGCTGACCGGGGTTTTATCGGCCACGAGGTTTTCGTAGTTGTCGCCGGTCACGTTAGTGATCGAGTTGGTCAGCGGAGCGTTACCAGCCAAGGCATCGTTCGGTGCGGTGGTGGTCGCGGTGCCGGTGGTTTGGCCAACACCGATGGTGATGGTCTGGCCGTTGGCCAA
>NZ_JAZEVW010000061.1:0-255 GCF_036668835.1 Pseudomonas koreensis | reverse complement strand
CCAATTTTGTTATGGGGCCATAGCTCAGCTGGGAGAGCGCCTGCCTTGCACGCAGGAGGTCAGCGGTTCGATCCCGCTTGGCTCCACCATATAAACTGCTTCTGAAAGCTTAGAAATGAATATTCCGAGAGAATATTGATTTCTAGTCTTTTGATTAGATCGTTCTTTAAAAATTTGGGTATGTGATAGAAAGATAGACTGAACGTTACTTTCACTGGTAACGGATCAGGCTAAGGTAAAATTTGTGAGTTCTCT
>NZ_JAZEVW010000060.1:0-255 GCF_036668835.1 Pseudomonas koreensis | reverse complement strand
GTGGACACATGTTCGGAGACATGGTGGACGGTTTTAGATCTTCTTACCTGCCGTCACGATCTGCAAGTTCAAGTCGATTCGAGCGACACGATGTCTACTCCAGTAGACATCGTGGATGCCGTCCTCCGTCGTCTCCCTGATCGCTATGCACCTGCCATAAAAAGCCTTTCCGATCTTGTATTCCCGATTCCTCCAGAAGATTTCGCCTCCCACCTGTACCTTCCTGACCACATCCGCGTCGTTGTACTCCGGTTC
>NZ_JAZEVW010000059.1:0-255 GCF_036668835.1 Pseudomonas koreensis | reverse complement strand
ACTGTAACGAGCCGCCGGCACCGCCATGCCCAGCGCCTGATGAGGGCGTTTCTGGTTGTAGATGTCGCGCCAGGTATCAAACGCCCGTTGTGCGTCGTCGAGATCGGTGAAAAACCGGCCTTGCAGGACTTCATTTTTCAGGCTGCGGTGGAAGCGCTCCAGTTTTCCCTGAGTCTGCGGATGATAAGGCCGGGAATGACCGACCTTAATGCCCTGGCTCATCAGCCAGACTTCCAGCGCAGTATAAACGCCAGT
>NZ_JAZEVW010000058.1:0-255 GCF_036668835.1 Pseudomonas koreensis | reverse complement strand
GCTCAGCAATCGTTGGTTACATCTTTGATTTCTCGCGGAGTAACTTGTGATGCTGATAATCTTGTTGACTATCAGTCTGACTCCACAAGCACCCACACGAATTGCTTGATTCAGTTGTTAAAGAGCGATTGGTTAAGATCTTTCGTCTCAACCGAGGCGCGCATTCTACAGCAGCCTCATTTGCTGTCAAGTGATTATTTTCAGAAGCTTTCGAAGATTTCTTCAACAACTTCAACCACTTGCGCTTCCGATCTC
>NZ_JAZEVW010000057.1:0-255 GCF_036668835.1 Pseudomonas koreensis | reverse complement strand
AAGAGAACTCACAAATTTTACCTTAGCCTGATCCGTTACCAGTGAAAGTAACGTTCAGTCTATCTTTCTATCACATACCCAAATTTTTAAAGAACGATCTAATCAAAAGACTAGAAATCAATATTCTTACGGAATATTCATTTCTAAGCTTTCAGAAGCAGTTTATATGGTGGAGCCAAGCGGGATCGAACCGCTGACCTCCTGCGTGCAAGGCAGGCGCTCTCCCAGCTGAGCTATGGCCCCATAACAAAATTG
>NZ_JAZEVW010000055.1:0-255 GCF_036668835.1 Pseudomonas koreensis | reverse complement strand
AGGCGTTGAGCTAACCAATACTAATTGCCCGTGAGGCTTGACCATATAACACCCAAGCAATTTGAGTCGAACAGACCAGATTGCGGTGTGTGAAGACGAAACGAACCGAAAGTTCGATGTTCACAAAGCACCTGACTGTCACATACCCAATTTGCTGAAGCGAGGCCATCTGGTCACGACTCAGTACCCGAATTTCTTGACGACCATAGAGCGTTGGAACCACCTGATCCCATCCCGAACTCAGCAGTGAAACGA
>NZ_JAZEVW010000054.1:0-255 GCF_036668835.1 Pseudomonas koreensis | reverse complement strand
ACCACGTCTTTCATCGCCTCTGACTGCCAAGGCATCCACCGTATGCGCTTCTTCACTTGACCATATAACCCCAAGCAATCTGGTTATACTGTGAAGACGACATTCGCCGAAAATTCGAATTTCTCAATTAAGAGAACTCACAAATTTTACCTTAGCCTGATCCGTTACCAGTGAAAGTAACGTTCAGTCTATCTTTCTATCACATACCCAAATTTTTAAAGAACGATCTAATCAAAAGACTAGAAATCAATATTC
>NZ_JAZEVW010000053.1:0-256 GCF_036668835.1 Pseudomonas koreensis | reverse complement strand
ACCAAAGCTCGAGAACACCACAAAACAGTGTGGGAGCGAGCTTGCTCGCGAAGGCGTCAGTCCAGCCGAATCAGTAGCGACTGACAGACCGCTATCGCGAGCAAGCTCGCTTCCACCGGGGTTTTGCGCGAGGTACCAAAGCTCGAGAACACCACAAAACAGTGTGGGAGCGAGCTTGCTCGCGAAGGCGTCAGTCCAGCCGAATCAGTAGCGACTGACAGACCGCTATCGCGAGCAAGCTCGCTTCCACCGGGGT
>NZ_JAZEVW010000052.1:0-292 GCF_036668835.1 Pseudomonas koreensis | reverse complement strand
CCGGTCGCGGACAGCGTCAGGTTGGTGGTGTCGGCCACGTCGGTAACGGTGGTCGAGACTGGAGTTTTGTCGGCAACCAGGTTTTCGAAGTTGCCGCCGGTCACGTTGGTGATCGAGTTGGTAATCGGCGCATGACCGGTCAACACATCGTTCGGCGCAATGGCGGTCGCGGTGCCAGTGGTCTGGCCCACGCCGATGGTGATGGTTTGACCGTTGGCCAAAGTTACCACTACTGGAGAACCGGTTACTGGCGCACCGACAGTTGCGGTGTAAACGACGTTGCCGCCCTCGG
>NZ_JAZEVW010000051.1:0-296 GCF_036668835.1 Pseudomonas koreensis | reverse complement strand
CTCCCACAGGTTTCGCGGTGGACTCAAGCTTCGCGGCAATCCATTAATCCTGTGGCTGGGTGCAGAATCCGGGACAACACAAGTCCACTGTGGGAGCGAGCTTGCTCGCGAAAGCGGTGTATCAGTCACCAATGATCTGCCTGACCCGACGCCTTCGCGAGCAAGCTCACTCCCACAGGTTTCGCGGTGGACTCAAGCTTCGCGGCAATCCATTAATCCTGTGGCTGGGTGCAGAATCCGGGACAACACAAGTCCACTGTGGGAGCGAGCTTGCTCGCGAAAGCGGTGTATCAGTC
>NZ_JAZEVW010000050.1:0-296 GCF_036668835.1 Pseudomonas koreensis | reverse complement strand
TCAGGCAGATCATTGGCGACTGATACACCGCTTTCGCGAGCAAGCTCGCTCCCACAGTGGACTTGTGTTGTCCCGGATTCTGCACCCAGCCACAGGATTAATGGATTGCCGCGAAGCTTGAGTCCACTGCGAAACCTGTGGGAGCGAGCTTGCTCGCGAAGGCGTCGGGTCAGGCAGATCATTGGCGACTGATACACCGCTTTCGCGAGCAAGCTCGCTCCCACAGTGGACTTGTGTTGTCCCGGATTCTGCACCCAGCCACAGGATTAATGGATTGCCGCGAAGCTTGAGTCCAC
>NZ_JAZEVW010000049.1:0-336 GCF_036668835.1 Pseudomonas koreensis | reverse complement strand
GCTCAGCAATCGTTGGTTACATCTTTGATTTCTCGCGGAGTAACTTGTGATGCTGATAATCTTGTTGACTATCAGTCTGACTCCACAAGCACCCACACGAATTGCTTGATTCAGTTGTTAAAGAGCGGTTGGTTAAGATCTTTCGTCTCAACCGAGGCGCGCATTCTACAGCAGCCTCATTTGCTGTCAAGTGATTATTTTCAGAAGCTTTCGAAGATTTCTTCAACAACTTCAACCACTTGCGCTTCCGATCTCTCGTCAGCGGGAGGCGAATTCTACAGCGTTACACGCTGCTGTCAACACCTCTTTTTCAACTTCCTTTCGGCTTCGATGAAC
>NZ_JAZEVW010000048.1:0-350 GCF_036668835.1 Pseudomonas koreensis | reverse complement strand
CATATAACCCCAAGCAATCTGGTTATACTGTGAAGACGACATTCGCCGAAAATTCGAATTTCTCAACTAAGAGAACTCACAAATTTTACCTTAGCCTGATCCGTTACCAGTGAAAGTAACGTTCAGCCTATCTTTCTATCACATACCCAAATTTTTAAAGAACGATCTAATCAAAAGACTAGAAATCAATATTCTCTCGGAATATTCATTTCTAAGCTTTCAGAGCAGTTTATATGGTGGAGCCAAGCGGGATCGAACCGCTGACCTCCTGCGTGCAAGGCAGGCGCTCTCCCAGCTGAGCTATGGCCCCATAACAAAATTGGTGGGTCTGGGCAGATTCGAACTGCCGA
>NZ_JAZEVW010000047.1:0-351 GCF_036668835.1 Pseudomonas koreensis | reverse complement strand
AGCAGTTTATATGGTGGAGCCAAGCGGGATCGAACCGCTGACCTCCTGCGTGCAAGGCAGGCGCTCTCCCAGCTGAGCTATGGCCCCATAACAAAATTGGTGGGTCTGGGCAGATTCGAACTGCCGACCTCACCCTTATCAGGGGTGCGCTCTAACCAACTGAGCTACAGACCCAATTTCGAGCGCGTAACTGTTAGCCTGGAGCTATCAGCTTGGAGCTTAAAGCTGCTTCTATCGTCTTCTTCAATGAATCAAGCAATTCGTGTGGGAGCTCATGGAGCAGCTGATGTCGTCGATTAAGGAGGTGATCCAGCCGCAGGTTCCCCTACGGCTACCTTGTTACGACTTCAC
>NZ_JAZEVW010000046.1:0-352 GCF_036668835.1 Pseudomonas koreensis | reverse complement strand
GTCGCGGTGCCAGTGGTCTGGCCCACGCCGATGGTGATGGTTTGACCGTTGGCCAAAGTTACCACTACTGGAGAACCGGTTACTGGCGCACCGACAGTTGCGGTGTAAACGACGTTGCCGCCCTCGGCTGTCGACTCGGTCGCGGTCAGTTTCACCGTGGTCGTATCGATGGTGTCGGTCACGCTGGTCACTGCTGGAGTCGTGCTCGGCACCAGATTTTCGAAATTGCCACCGGTGGCGCTGCTGATCGTTGCCTGCACGGAGCCAGCATCTTTGTAGACGTCATCGGACGGTGCCGGAACAGTTGCGGTGCCAGTGGTTTCGCCTGCCTTGATGGTGATCACGGCGCCGT
>NZ_JAZEVW010000045.1:0-387 GCF_036668835.1 Pseudomonas koreensis | reverse complement strand
GTTATGGGTATATAACACAGGCCTGACACTGACGACGTCCCAGAACTTCTCCGAAGGCGGGCAGATCACCTACACCGCGACCCTGACCAACCCGGCACAGACTCCGGTGACCGTCACCCTGTCCAACGGTTCGACCATCACCATTGCCGCTGGCGAAACCGTCGGCACCGTCAACGTGCCGACTGCGGCCAATGACGTCTATAACAACGGCAGCACCGTCAGCACCACCATCACCGGAGCTACCGGCGGCAACTTCGAAAACCTGGTGCCGAAACCCACCCCAGCGGTGACCACCATCACCGAGTCGGTCGACAACACCGGCCTGACCCTTACCGCGACCAACAACATCGTCGAAGGCGGCCAGATCACCTACACCGCGACCCTGAC
>NZ_JAZEVW010000044.1:0-389 GCF_036668835.1 Pseudomonas koreensis | reverse complement strand
GTCATTGGCCGCAGTCGGCACGTTCACGGTGCCTACGGTTTCGCCAGCGGCTATGGTTATGGTCGAGCCGTTCGACAGGGTGACGGTCACCGGAGTCTGGGCCGGGTTGGTCAGGGTCGCGGTGTAAGTGATCTGGCCGCCTTCAACGATGTTGTTGGTCGCGGTCAGGGTCAGACCGGTGTTGTCGACCGAGTCGGTGATGGTGGTGACTGCTGGCGTGGTGTTTGGCACCAGGTTTTCGAAGTTGCCGCCCGTTGCACCAGTGATGGTGGTGCTGACGGTGCTGCCATTGTTGTACACGTCATTCGCCGCAGTAGGCACGTTCACGGTGCCGACGGTTTCGCCAGCCGCGATGGTGATGGTCGAACCGTTCGACAGGGTGACGGTCA
>NZ_JAZEVW010000043.1:0-397 GCF_036668835.1 Pseudomonas koreensis | reverse complement strand
CTGCTTGGTGGCGTGGATCATGAGCGGAACGGTTGCGTATTCCCAAGTGGTCATGGCCACCACACTACTTGCCGGGACGTGCTCGCGCGCGGGTCTGCCTGCCGGGGACATCACAGCCGAACCGCACCTCGGGTGGACCGCCGCGGTCGGACCCGGCTTGTAGACTGGCGCAATGGCATCACGCAACACATCGGGCCCTGAGCCCACCTCGGTCCTGGGCAACGTCATCGCGTTCATCGCGGTTGCCGTGGTTGCCGGAGTGGTCGTGGCCGGGCTCCTGATCCCCCCCGCCGCGGCCGCCGGAATGGCCGCCAACGCCTCCATCGGCTGGTTCAAGTCCCTGCCCGCCGAGATGGAATCGGGCCCGGTGTCCCAGGCGTCCACCGTGGTGGCCAAG
>NZ_JAZEVW010000042.1:0-403 GCF_036668835.1 Pseudomonas koreensis | reverse complement strand
CACCTACTCGGCCGGTTTCTGACGACCAGCATGGCGAAGGGCCGGGGGCTTGGCGCCCGGCCCTTTCCTATTGCGCGAGCCCGGATAGCAGCGTGCGGGCCGGTGCCGCTTCGGGCGTCTCATACGGGCCGTTGGCCACCGGGATCAGCGCGTTGCGCGCCGCCGCGGCATTGCCGCGCTTCGCAAGCGCCTCGCCCAGCAACAGCCTGGGGCCTGGCGCGGCGGGAACCGTGTCGACCGCTTTCATCAGGCCTTCGACCGCCATGTCGGGCGCGGTTTCGCCGGCGGCGGCGAAGCTGCGATAATAGGCCAGGAGCGGCAGCGGGCTTTCGCTGTCGGCGCGGTTGGCGCGGGCGATGGTGATCCGCGCTGCCTTGAGCCGGCCCGCGCGTTCGTTCGCCGG
>NZ_JAZEVW010000041.1:0-406 GCF_036668835.1 Pseudomonas koreensis | reverse complement strand
ATACCGAGTCGAACTCAAACTTCAAAGCCAACCCAAATCGGCTCCCTCTCCAGGGGGAGAGGGCTGGGGTGAGGGGCAGCCCACCACAAATCCCAAGCCAACCACCCGCTTCTAACCACTCAACAATGAGCGAAGCTCGAGTGCTCTTGATCTTGATCTTGCCTAACCAGCGACATCGGACGGCTGAGTGGAGAGATTGATCCGGGCGTGGGAGCGCAGCGACCGTCTGGCGCAGCCCGACACAGCGCAAATAGGTGCAGCGAAGCAAACCGTAGCCGCTGCGACCGGATCAGTCCCGCAGCGAAGGACCCCGAGCCTGCGAGGGCCGGACGCAGGAGCAAGCCTTTTCGGTTACCTTTTCGGCGTCTGGAAAAGGTGACTCGCCGTAAGGGCGAAACCGCCAGCC
>NZ_JAZEVW010000040.1:0-412 GCF_036668835.1 Pseudomonas koreensis | reverse complement strand
ATCATATTTCTTGCGATCATGCGTGTAGCGCGCGCCGGCGCTGACCCGAAGGTTCGGCAGAAGTTTCAGGCGCAGCTGGGCATAGCCGGAAATCGACTCAAGTCGCTGATTGGCGCGATTGTCGATGGCGTCCACCGGAATGCTGTCGAATGGAATGCCGAGCTGGTTGGCGCCCTTGAGATGATTGCTGACATACAGCCCGCCCGCGATGAGTTCGAGCCGGTCGCTGATGTCGGAGACGACGGTCAGCTCCTGCGAGAACTGGTCGATGTCGAATATCGGAAGCGTTGCCTTGGGATTCCACACTAAGAGCGGCAGCGACGAGCCATCCGGATCCCAGCGCGTGAAATTTTCGAGCTTCAGATAGCCGGTGAGAGAAGTGATCGATGTGCTTGGCGAGACTGCCCACTTC
>NZ_JAZEVW010000039.1:0-418 GCF_036668835.1 Pseudomonas koreensis | reverse complement strand
CGTTCCAGCCACGCTCGGGCGACCAGTTCGTCGAGGGTTTGATTGCCGACGAGCGCAACCTCGCCCCCGAATCCTACCAAAATTACGAAGTCGGCGCGAAGTGGCAGCCCACTCCCGCGCTGATCGCGTCGGTGGCCGCCTTCCGCCTTGATCGCACCAACGCGACCACGCCCGCTCCGAACAATCCGC
This sequence comes from Pseudomonas koreensis, assembly GCF_036668835.1. GTDB lineage: Bacteria > Pseudomonadota > Gammaproteobacteria > Pseudomonadales > Pseudomonadaceae > Aquipseudomonas > Aquipseudomonas koreensis_I. The sequence goes on along the minus strand of NZ_JAZEVW010000039.1, from coordinate 229 downwards.
TCCTGCTGCTAAACGTCGGCGGGACCCGTACGGAGGGAGTTGAGACAGAGGTGACCGGGCAGTTGCTTCCAACACTGAACGTCAGCGCGAGTTACACCTGGCTCGACGCCCGTCTGCGTGGCAACGAAGCAGTCCGTCTCGCGCAAACGCCGCGCGCTCGCGCCTCGGTCTGGGCGCGCTGGCAGGCAACCCCTCGCTTCGGACTAGGCGCCGGCATGGTCCACCAGTC
>NZ_JAZEVW010000038.1:0-433 GCF_036668835.1 Pseudomonas koreensis | reverse complement strand
ATCGACAGCAGCGATAACGTCCTGATCAGTAGCAGGGTTTTCTGCGCCTTCGTGGAAGTGCACTGTGAGTACGCCACTGGCGGAGCTGACATCTAAGCCGGAAACTCCGGACAGTTGGGATACTTCTTCGCGCACGGCTTTTTCGCAATGCTCGCAGCTCATTCCGGTGACTTTGTAGGTTGCTGCTGGATTGGATGCGTTTTTGGTCGACATTGTGAGCCTTTCTGTTGGAACAATCTTTATGGGGACTCTATACGACTCATCTTATACCCCTATGGGGTATACGGCAACGGTGGGCGGTGGTCTATATTGCTGGTTATGACAAAACCACGCCGCGCACAGCGGTCTTCATGCAAAAAGCAGCCATATGTGCTGCTCATCGCACTGGGATTGAGCTTCAGTTTTGGGCTTGGATCTGGTGTAAATCCGGTAG
>NZ_JAZEVW010000037.1:0-441 GCF_036668835.1 Pseudomonas koreensis | reverse complement strand
ATCCTCGATCATCCGGCGATCGCGGCGGTCAGCTTCGTCGGCTCGTCGGACATTGCGCATTATGTCTATCGCCGCGGCGTCGAGGCCGGGAAGCGCGTCCAGGCGATGGGCGGCGCCAAGAATCACGGCATCGTCATGCCCGATGCCGATCTCGACCAGGTGGTGGCGGACCTGTCCGGCGCCGCCTTCGGCTCGGCGGGCGAGCGCTGCATGGCGCTGCCGGTGGTGGTGCCGGTGGGCGACAAGACCGCCGATGCCCTGCGCGAGAAGCTGATCCCGGCGATCGCGGCGCTGCGGGTCGGCGTCTCCACCGATGCCGAGGCGCATTACGGCCCGGTGGTGAACGCCGCCCACAAGCAGCGCGTCGAGAACTGGATCCAGACGGGCGTGGACGAAGGCGCCGAGCTGGTGGTCGACGGGCGCGGCTTCCAGCTCCAGGGC
>NZ_JAZEVW010000036.1:0-442 GCF_036668835.1 Pseudomonas koreensis | reverse complement strand
CGACGGGCTCCGTGGCTGAAGGTGGTTCGATTGTTTACACCGCAACACTGAGCAACGCTGCCGGTTCGCCAGTGACCGTGACCTTGTCGAACGGTGCCGTGATCACCATCAAGGCTGGCGAAACCACCGGTACCGCAACCGTTGCCGCACCGTCTGACGATGTCTACAAAGACGCCGGTTCCGTGCAGGCGACGATCACCAACGCTACCGGTGGCAATTTCGAAAACCTGGTGCCGAGTACGACTCCGGCAGTGACCAGCGTGACCGACACCATCGATACGACCACGGTGAAACTGACCGCGACCGAGTCGACAACCGAGGGCGGCAACGTCGTTTACACCGCAACTGTCGGTGCGCCAGTAACCGGTTCTCCAGTAGTGGTAACTTTGGCCAACGGTCAAACCATCACCATCGGCGTGGGCCAGACCACTGGCACCGCGAC
>NZ_JAZEVW010000035.1:0-453 GCF_036668835.1 Pseudomonas koreensis | reverse complement strand
GTGCGGTGGTGGTCGCGGTGCCGGTGGTTTGGCCAACACCGATGGTGATGGTCTGGCCGTTGGCCAAGGTCACGACGACAGGCGAGCCGGTCACTGGCGCACCGACGGTGGCGGTGTAAGTGACGGTTCCACCTTCAGCCACCGAAGTATCAGCGGTCAGTTTGACGGTCGAGGTATCGACGGTGTCGGTAACCTGGGTGATCGCAGGCGTGGTGCTTGGAACAAGGTTCTCGAAGTTACCACCGGTGGCGCTGGTGATGGTCGCCTGCACGGAGCCGGCATCTTTGTAGACGTCATCGGACGGTGCTGGGACAGTTGTGGTACCAGTGGTTTCGCCAGCCTTGATGGTGATCACGGCACCGTTCGACAGGGTCACGGTGACTGGCGAACCGGCAGCGTTGCTCAGTGTTGCGGTGTAAACAATCGAACCACCTTCAGCCACGGAGCCCGTCG
>NZ_JAZEVW010000034.1:0-456 GCF_036668835.1 Pseudomonas koreensis | reverse complement strand
ATATTTAGGTATGTGCCAAGACCTTCAGTCACACCAGCTAGTCCAGCTAAGGCGCCAGACAAAGCCATCGCAAGTACCGCGGTCCGCTTGTCAGACATCCCTGCATAACGCGCTGCATCCATGTTTAAGCCGACCGCACGAATTTCAAATCCCAACGTGGTCTTCTTCATGATGAACCAGACAAACGCCAAGACGACAATCGCAATGATAAAGCCAGTGTTCAACCGCGACCCACCGGTTAAGTTGCTCAATAAGCTCCAACGCAAACTTGTTGCATCCGATAAGTTAGCGGTCGTATCACTTGCTGACATGTACTTACCTGGCAATGACGTGATGACGGTGTTACCAATGTAGAGCACAATATAATTTAACATAATCGTCGTGATAACTTCACTGGCCCCAAACTGTGCCCGTAGCCAACCTGGAATAGCACCAGTGATGGCACCACCAATGGTC
>NZ_JAZEVW010000033.1:0-461 GCF_036668835.1 Pseudomonas koreensis | reverse complement strand
ATCCCGGCCCGATGGCCACGGGCGAGAACCTCTTCAGCCATCAGGACGCCCGCAACCTGATCCGCCACGGTGGCATGCGCCCCGATCGCGACTGGTTGCAGTTCGACTGCGCGCTTTCCTATGGGCTGGCCGAGTATCTGCGGACGCTGAAGGTTCTTGAAACGCAGGGCTGGTCGCCGTCGCGCTGTATTCCGCATGGCGGGCACCAGATGTCGCTGAACATCGCGGCGGGCCTGGGTCTGGGCGGCAACGAAAGCTACCCGGACCTGTTCCAGCCCTATGGCGGCTTTCCCGACGGTGTGGCGGTGGAGGACGGACATATCATGATGCCGGACATCCCGGGCATCGGCTTCGAGGGCAAGGCGGATCTGTATCGGGAAATGCAGGCGCTTGCGGCCTGACCCGGCATCGGGGCGGAGGTCTTGACGAGGCACCGCCCCCCGCATCTCGCAGGTTGGAAA
>NZ_JAZEVW010000032.1:0-471 GCF_036668835.1 Pseudomonas koreensis | reverse complement strand
TGGAGTAGACATCGTGTCGCTCGAATCGACTTGAACTTGCAGATCGTGACGGCAGGTAAGAAGATCTAAAACCGTCCACCATGTCTCCGAACATGTGTCCACCATGTCTCCGGTACATACACTCCCGGAGGGAGAGGGAACTGACCGGGGTGGATTCAAGAGATACGCCGAAGTGAAATACCGAGTCGAATGCAAATTTCAAATCCAACCAAATCAGCTCCCTCTCCTAGGGGAGAGGGCTGGGGTGAGGGGCGAATCCACCGAAAATCCCCAGCCGAACGCCATGCTTTTCACCACTCAACAATGAGCGTTAGCTCGCGTGCCCTTGATCTTGATCTTGCGTCACCAGCGACATCGGAAGGCTGAGTGGAGGGATTGATCCGGGCGTGGGAGCGCAGCGACCGTACGACGAAGTCGTACACAGCGGAAGTAGGTGCAGCGAAGCAAACCGTAGCCGCTGCGCCCGGATCG
>NZ_JAZEVW010000031.1:0-481 GCF_036668835.1 Pseudomonas koreensis | reverse complement strand
AGTCAAGGCGGCGCTGTTCTACGACGATGCCGGCGCGGCGCCGATCCTGATCCGTTGCGGCATCTCGGCGGTGGACGTCGCCGGGGCGCGGGCGAACCTGGCACCGCACGCGACGCACTGGAATTTCGACCGGGTGCGGAATGCGGCGGCGGCGCGGTGGAGCGCAGCCCTGGGTGGAGTCGCGGTCGAGGGCGGCACGCCGGATCAGCGCGTGATCATGGCTTCCGCATTCTATCACGCGCAACTGGCCCCGACCCTGCTTTCCGACGTCGATGGGCGCTATCCGGGGCTCGACGGGAAGATCCAGCAGGTGCCGGCCGATGCCGCCGCCTATAGCAGCTATTCGCTCTGGGACGTCTATCGCGCGCAGCTGCCGCTGCTCACGCTGGTGGCGCCGGAGCGGAGCAAGGCCTTTGTCGACGACCTGATCCGCCAGACGGCGCAGTCGCCCTTCGGTCCGCTGGTCTGGCCGCTCCAGGGC
>NZ_JAZEVW010000030.1:0-488 GCF_036668835.1 Pseudomonas koreensis | reverse complement strand
CCACGGCCATGGCGCAGCAGCGCGGGGGCACGGCGCCCGAGCTGGCCTACAGCCTGACCGAGGGGCAGAATCTCAATGCCTTTGTGCGCGACGGCAAGGTCGCGGCGCACCTGCTGCTGCGCAATGGCAGCGATCCGCGCATCCTCGTCGCTTTCCCCGCCGGCAACAGCGGCGTCGGCCTGTGGTTCGAGCCTGTAGCCCGTCCCGCCACCTGGCGGCTCGAGCAGGCGCCGCGCCCGGTCACCTTCGCCGATGCCAAGGGCCGCCCGCTCCACGGCATCGAGAGCATCGCGACCATCGATGCCGCCCGCCTCGCCCCCAAGCAGGCAGTGCTCTCCAATGTCCGCTTCCTCCGCGACTATCAGTCGGTCAGCCGCTTCCCCGCCGAAGTGGCCGCGCCGATGCGCGTCGAGGGCAACCGCATCCTTTATGCCCGTGACCGCGTCGACGGCGCGCCGGGCTACAGCCTGGCGATCCAGGTGCTGGGC
>NZ_JAZEVW010000029.1:0-558 GCF_036668835.1 Pseudomonas koreensis | reverse complement strand
TCACCTTTTTCAAACGCCAAAAAGGTAACCCAAAACGCTTGCTCCTACGTACGGCCCTCGCAGGCTCGGGTCCCTTCGCTGCGGGATCGATCCGGGCGCAGCGGCTACGGTTTGCTGCGCTGCACCTCCTTGCGCTGTGTACGACTGCGTCGTACGGTCGCTGCGCTCCCGCGCCCGGATCAATCCCTCCACTCAGCCTTCCGATGTCGCTGGTGACGCAAGATCAAGATCAAGGGCACTCGAGCTAACGCTCATTGTTGAGTGGTTAGAAGCGGGTGGTTGGCTTTGGTTTTGTGGTGTGGCTGCCCCTCACCCCAGCCCTCTCCCCGAGGAGAGGGAGCCGATTTATGTTGGCTTCGAAATCGCGTACGACTCGATATCCCAAGTCGGTGTAGTTCTCGCATTCACCGCAGTCAGTCCCCTCTCCCTCAGGGAGTGTATGTACCGGAGACATGGTGGACACATGTTCGGAGACATGGTGGACGGTTTTAGATCTTCTTACCTGCCGTCACGATCTGCAAGTTCAAGTCGATTCGAGCGACACGATGTCTACTCCAG
>NZ_JAZEVW010000028.1:0-562 GCF_036668835.1 Pseudomonas koreensis | reverse complement strand
TGTATGTACCGGAGACATGGTGGACACATGTTCGGAGACATGGTGGACGGTTTTAGATCTTCTTACCTGCCGTCACGATCTGCAAGTTCAAGTCGATTCGAGCGACACGATGTCTACTCCAGTAGACATCGTGGATGCCGTCCTCCTTCGTCTCCCTGATCGCTATGCACCTGCCATAAAAAGCCTTTCCGATCTTGTATTCCCGATTCCTCCAGAAGATTTCGCCTCCCACCTGTACCTTCCTGACCACATCCGCGTCGTTGTACTCCGGTTCCGCCGGTCGCTCCTGATATTCCCGTGGGCTGCCACTGTAACGAGCCGCCGGCACCGCCATGCCCAGCGCCTGATGAGGGCGTTTCTGGTTGTAGATGTCGCGCCAGGTATCAAACGCCCGTTGTGCGTCGTCGAGATCGGTGAAAAACCGGCCTTGCAGGGCTTCATTTTTCAGGCTGCGGTGGAAGCGCTCCAGTTTTCCCTGAGTCTGCGGATGATAAGGCCGGGAATGACCGACCTTAATGCCCTGGCTCATCAGCCAGACTTCCAGCGCAGTATAAACGCCAGT
>NZ_JAZEVW010000027.1:0-574 GCF_036668835.1 Pseudomonas koreensis | reverse complement strand
GTTTTGTCGGCTACGAGGTTTTCGAAGTTGCCGCCAGTCACATTGGTGATCGAGTTGGTGATCGGTGCATGACCGGTCAACGCGTCGTTCGGCGCTGCGGTGGTCGCGGTGCCGGTGGTTTGGCCAACACCGATGGTGATGGTTTGACCGTTGGCCAAAGTGACCACTACAGGCGAGCCCGTCACTGGCGCGCCAACCGTCGCTGTGTAAACGACGTTGCCGCCTTCAGCCGCAGTGGCGGTCGCGGTCAATTTCACCGCGGTCGTGTCGATGGTGTCGGTGACGCTGGTGATGGCAGGCGTTGTGCTCGGTACCAGGTTTTCGAAGTTGCCTCCGGTCGCGCTGGTGATGGTCGCCTGCACCGAGCCGGCATCTTTGTAGACGTCATCGGATGGCGCTGGAACAGTTGCGGTGCCAGTGGTTTCGCCAGCCTTGATGGTGATCACGGCGCCGTTCGACAAGGTCACGGTGACTGGCGAGCCTGCAGCGTTGGTCAGGGTCGCGGTGTAAACAATCGAACCGCCTTCAGCGACCGAATTGGTCGCGCTGAGCGACAGGTTGGTGGTGTCGACGG
>NZ_JAZEVW010000026.1:0-850 GCF_036668835.1 Pseudomonas koreensis | reverse complement strand
TGTATGTACCGGACACATGGTGGACAGGTGTTCGGAGACATGGTGGACACTTTTTAATAGGCACATTGCTCATCATCAAGGAGATGACCTGTGTCCTGGCAAGAGGCATCCACCATGCAACTTCGTACAGAGTTTGTGCATTTGGCTCGGCAAGAAGGAGCGAATGTTCGGCAGCTTTGCCGTCGATTCAATATCAGCCCAAGTACTGCCTACAAATGGCTCAACAGGTTTGAAATATCAGGTGTAGAGGGGTTGCACGATCAGTCCCGTCGACCGAAAACATCACCGAAACGTTGTGCTGATGAGGTTGAGCAGCAGATTCTGACCATGAGTCAGCGATACGAGGCCTGGGGTGCCCGCAAGCTCAAGCGCGTGCTGGAAGATGAAGGCGCTGTGATGCCCTCTGTCAGCACTGTGCATGCGGTTTTGCAGCGTCATTCGCGTGTTGATCCAAAGGCTACCGAGATCAAACCATTTATCCGCTTTGAGCACGAAGCGCCTAACGATCTATGGCAGATCGACTTCAAGGGACATTTCAGTCTGAGCCACGGACGCTGCCATCCATTCACAATACTGGACGACCACTCACGCTTTTCGCTGTGCATTGCCGCATGTGCCAATGAGCAGCGCCAAACTGTACAAGACCATCTAATCCGGACGTTTCGACGCTACGGCCTGCCGTTGCGCATGACGATGGACAACGGCTCGCCATGGGGCGATCAGACTGGCGTTTATACTGCGCTGGAAGTCTGGCTGATGAGCCAGGGCATTAAGGTCGGTCATTCCCGGCCTTATCATCCGCAGACTCAGGGAAAACTGGAGCGCTTCCACCGCAGCCTGAAAAATGAAG
>NZ_JAZEVW010000025.1:0-1189 GCF_036668835.1 Pseudomonas koreensis | reverse complement strand
TGTGGGAGATTCTATGGTTCATGCCTAGCCCCTAAACGCCTTTGGGTGAGTATTCGCTCTGGTTTTTCAACAGAGCAAATACCACCCGTGCAAGCTTGCGGGCTAGTGCGACCAGTGCTTGGGTAGTGCTCAATCCGCGCCCTCTCATAGCCTCATAAAACCCTTTCCACGCCGAGGTCCGGCTCGCCGCCATTGCAGCGTTGTGCAGCAATCGACGTGCCTCCGGGTCGCCTCGTTTGGTCAGGCAGCGGCGGCCTTTCTTTTTGCCTGAGTCCGCTATGCGCAGATCCATGCCTAGAAAAGCGATGAAAGCGTCGGCATTCCTGAAGTCCCCACGCTGAAAGGATGCGAGCAAGCGGGCGCCGCTCAACGTACCGATGCCTTCGACCTTCATGCAGCGCTTGAGCTGTGCGCCCAAACCGGCCTCTTCTATCTGCGTCAGGATCGTTTTTTCAAGCAAGGTTTCCAGCCTTTGCATGGCGCTTATCTGATTCTTGAAAGCGGTTTTGAGCAGCGGCTCATTCTCCCAGCTCTGCTTGAGGCTGACACGAGCCTGAACCAGAGCCGCACGACGCCGGAACAGACTAATGAGCCGGCAATACAGGGGGGACGGCGGCGTCCAGGGGCGCAAATGGTCCCCTTCGTTTGTCAGATACCGGGCCAATAATCGAGCATCCAGCGCATCGGTTTTAGCGCGAACGTTCACGCCTTTGCGGTAATGACTGAGTTCATAACCGCCAACCATATAGATCATGCAGCCATCCGCGTGCGCCAGCTCGGCAAACTCCTGGTGATAAATATTGGTGGCTTCGATGGCGATTGCTACTGGTTTGGCAACGGTTTTGAGCCATTTCTTGATCGCTGTTTTGGTATTGGAGATTGTCTCGAGCCGATCTGATTCGACGTGATAAATCACCAGTTCATCCTTGGCGACATCAACCCCGACAATCGATTGGGTAGTAGCGACGGGCATTGCCATGAGAAATCCTCCGGGCTAAGGTTTGAACACTTGAAGGGTTCACCCAGAGGCGCAGGCTTGTTCCTATCGTCGGTCTAGGCCAGATGCATTCTTTATCGGCGCTTGGGTGAAAGGAGGAGGGTGAAAATCTCCCACGGTCTGCACTGCGCTAACAGTCAGAATCGAGCCTTGTCCCTCCTCCTCCCTTCAAGTCCTACCATACAAGCGAGC
>NZ_JAZEVW010000022.1:0-1582 GCF_036668835.1 Pseudomonas koreensis | reverse complement strand
CCAAAGTGACCACTACAGGCGAGCCCGTCACTGGCGCGCCAACCGTCGCTGTGTAAACGACGTTGCCGCCTTCAGCCGCAGTGGCGGTCGCGGTCAATTTCACCGCGGTCGTGTCGATGGTGTCGGTCACGCTGGTCACTGCTGGAGTCGTGCTCGGTACCAGGTTTTCGAAATTTCCACCGGTGGCGCTGCTGATGGTTGCCTGCACCGAGCCGGCATCTTTGTAGACGTCATCGGATGGCGCTGGAACAGTTGCGGTGCCAGTGGTTTCGCCAGCCTTGATGGTGATCACGGCGCCGTTCGACAGGGTCACGGTGACTGGCGAACCAGCAGCGTTGGTCAGGGTCGCGGTGTAAACAATCGAACCGCCTTCAGCGACCGAATTGGTCGCGCTGAGCGACAGGTTCGTAGCGTCGACTGTGTCAGTCACGTTGGTGCTGACCGGAGTTTTGTCGGCTACGAGGTTTTCGAAGTTGCCGCCAGTCACATTGGTGATCGAGTTGGTGGTCGGTGCATGACCGGTCAACGCGTCGTTCGGTGCGGTGGTGGTCGCGGTGCCGGTGGTTTGGCCAACACCGATGGTGATGGTCTGACCATTGGCCAGAGTTACCACTACAGGCGAGCCCGTCACTGGCGCGCCAACCGTCGCTGTGTAGACGACGTTGCCGCCTTCAGCCGCAGTGGCGGTCGCGGTCAGTTTCACCGTGGTGGTATCGATGGTGTCGGTGACGCTGGTGATGGCAGGCGTTGTGCTCGGTACCAGGTTTTCGAAGTTGCCTCCGGTCGCGCTGGTGATGGTCGCCTGCACGGAGCCGGCATCTTTGTAGACGTCATCGGATGGCGCTGGAACAGTTGCGGTGCCAGTGGTTTCGCCTGCCTTGATGGTGATTACCGCGCCGTTCGACAAGGTCACGGTGACTGGCGAGCCTGCAGCGTTGGTCAGGGTCGCGGTGTAAACAATCGAACCGCCTTCAGCGACCGAATTGGTCGCGCTGAGCGACAGGTTGGTGGTGTCGACGGTGTCAGTCACGTTGGTGTTGACCGGGGTTTTGTCGGCTACGAGGTTTTCGAAGTTGCCGCCGGTCACGTTGGTGATCGAGTTAGTGATCGGTGCGTGACCGGTCAACGCGTCGTTCGGCGCAGTGGTGGTCGCGGTGCCGGTGGTTTGGCCAACACCGATGGTGATGGTCTGACCGTTGGCCAGAGTCACCACTACCGGCGAGCCGGTAACCGGCGCGCCCACGGTGGCGGTATAGGTAACGTTGCCGCCCTCGGCTGCCGACTCGGTTGCGGTCAGTTTCACCGTGGTCGTATCGATGGTGTCGGTCACGCTGGTCACTGCCGGAGTCGTACTCGGCACCAGATTTTCGAAGTTGCCACCGGTGGCGCTGCTGATCGTTGCCTGCACGGAGCCAGCATCTTTGTAGACGTCATCGGACGGTGCCGGAACAGTTGCGGTGCCAGTGGTTTCGCCTGCCTTGATGGTGATCACGGCGCCGTTCGACAAGGTCACGGTCACTGGCGAGCCAGCGGCGTTGGTCAGGGTTGCGGTGTAGGTGATCTGACCACCTTCGGCCACAGA
>NZ_JAZEVW010000021.1:0-3041 GCF_036668835.1 Pseudomonas koreensis | reverse complement strand
TTTGTGAACATCGAACTTTCGGTTCGTTTCGTCTTCACACACCGCAATCTGGTCTGTTCGACTCAAATTGCTTGGGTGTTATATGGTCAAGCCTCACGGGCAATTAGTATTGGTTAGCTCAACGCCTCACAGCGCTTACACACCCAACCTATCAACGTCGTAGTCTTCGACGGCCCTTCAGGGAACTCAAGGTTCCAGTGAGATCTCATCTTGAGGCAAGTTTCCCGCTTAGATGCTTTCAGCGGTTATCTTTCCCGAACATAGCTACCCGGCAATGCCACTGGCGTGACAACCGGAACACCAGAGGTTCGTCCACTCCGGTCCTCTCGTACTAGGAGCAGCCCCTCTCAAATCTCAAACGTCCACGGCAGATAGGGACCGAACTGTCTCACGACGTTCTAAACCCAGCTCGCGTACCACTTTAAATGGCGAACAGCCATACCCTTGGGACCGGCTTCAGCCCCAGGATGTGATGAGCCGACATCGAGGTGCCAAACACCGCCGTCGATATGAACTCTTGGGCGGTATCAGCCTGTTATCCCCGGAGTACCTTTTATCCGTTGAGCGATGGCCCTTCCATACAGAACCACCGGATCACTAAGACCTACTTTCGTACCTGCTCGACGTGTCTGTCTCGCAGTCAAGCGCGCTTTTGCCTTTATACTCTACGACCGATTTCCGACCGGTCTGAGCGCACCTTCGTACTCCTCCGTTACTCTTTAGGAGGAGACCGCCCCAGTCAAACTACCCACCATACACTGTCCTCGATCCGGATAACGGACCTGAGTTAGAACCTCAAAGTTGCCAGGGTGGTATTTCAAGGATGGCTCCACGCGAACTGGCGTCCACGCTTCAAAGCCTCCCACCTATCCTACACAAGCAAATTCAAAGTCCAGTGCAAAGCTATAGTAAAGGTTCACGGGGTCTTTCCGTCTAGCCGCGGATACACTGCATCTTCACAGCGATTTCAATTTCACTGAGTCTCGGGTGGAGACAGCGCCGCCATCGTTACGCCATTCGTGCAGGTCGGAACTTACCCGACAAGGAATTTCGCTACCTTAGGACCGTTATAGTTACGGCCGCCGTTTACCGGGGCTTCGATCAAGAGCTTCGCGTTAGCTAACCCCATCAATTAACCTTCCGGCACCGGGCAGGCGTCACACCCTATACGTCCACTTTCGTGTTTGCAGAGTGCTGTGTTTTTAATAAACAGTCGCAGCGGCCTGGTATCTTCGACCGGCATGAGCTTACGGAGCAAGTCCTTCACCCTCACCGGCGCACCTTCTCCCGAAGTTACGGTGCCATTTTGCCTAGTTCCTTCACCCGAGTTCTCTCAAGCGCCTTGGTATTCTCTACCCAACCACCTGTGTCGGTTTGGGGTACGGTTCCTGGTTACCTGAAGCTTAGAAGCTTTTCTTGGAAGCATGGCATCAACCACTTCGTCACCCAAAGGGTAACTCGTCATCAGCTCTCGGCCTTAAGATCCCGGATTTACCTAAGATCTCAGCCTACCACCTTAAACTTGGACAACCAACGCCAAGCTGGCCTAGCCTTCTCCGTCCCTCCATCGCAATAACCAGAAGTACAGGAATATTAACCTGTTTTCCATCGACTACGCTTTTCAGCCTCGCCTTAGGGACCGACTAACCCTGCGTCGATTAACGTTGCGCAGGAAACCTTGGTCTTTCGGCGTGGGTGTTTTTCACACCCATTGTCGTTACTCATGTCAGCATTCGCACTTCTGATACCTCCAGCAAGCTTCTCAACTCACCTTCACAGGCTTACAGAACGCTCCTCTACCGCATCACCCGAAGGTGATACCCGTAGCTTCGGTGTATGGTTTGAGCCCCGTTACATCTTCCGCGCAGGCCGACTCGACTAGTGAGCTATTACGCTTTCTTTAAAGGGTGGCTGCTTCTAAGCCAACCTCCTAGCTGTCTAAGCCTTCCCACATCGTTTCCCACTTAACCATAACTTTGGGACCTTAGCTGACGGTCTGGGTTGTTTCCCTTTTCACGACGGACGTTAGCACCCGCCGTGTGTCTCCCATGCTCGGCACTTGTAGGTATTCGGAGTTTGCATCGGTTTGGTAAGTCGGGATGACCCCCTAGCCGAAACAGTGCTCTACCCCCTACAGTGATACATGAGGCGCTACCTAAATAGCTTTCGAGGAGAACCAGCTATCTCCGAGCTTGATTAGCCTTTCACTCCGATCCACAGGTCATCCGCTAACTTTTCAACGGTAGTCGGTTCGGTCCTCCAGTTAGTGTTACCCAACCTTCAACCTGCCCATGGATAGATCGCCCGGTTTCGGGTCTATTCCCAGCGACTAGACGCCCTATTAAGACTCGCTTTCGCTACGCCTCCCCTATTCGGTTAAGCTCGCCACTGAAAATAAGTCGCTGACCCATTATACAAAAGGTACGCAGTCACCCAACAAAGTGGGCTCCCACTGCTTGTACGCATACGGTTTCAGGATCTATTTCACTCCCCTCTCCGGGGTTCTTTTCGCCTTTCCCTCACGGTACTAGTTCACTATCGGTCAGTCAGTAGTATTTAGCCTTGGAGGATGGTCCCCCCATATTCAGACAAAGTTTCTCGTGCTCCGTCCTACTCGATTTCATGACCAAGAGATTTTCGCGTACAGGGCTATCACCCACTATGGCCGCACTTTCCAGAGCGTTCCGCTAATCTCAAAGCCACTTAAGGGCTAGTCCCCGTTCGCTCGCCACTACTAAGGGAATCTCGGTTGATTTCTTTTCCTCAGGGTACTTAGATGTTTCAGTTCCCCTGGTTCGCCTCTTGCACCTATGTATTCAGTACAAGATAACCATCTTATGATGGCTGGGTTCCCCCATTCAGACATCTCCGGATCAAAGTCTGTTTGCCGACTCCCCGAAGCTTTTCGCAGGCTACCACGTCTTTCATCGCCTCTGACTGCCAAGGCATCCACCGTATGCGCTTCTTCACTTGACCATATAACCCCAAGCAATCTGGTTATACTGTGAAGACGACATTCGCCGAAAATTCGAATTTCTCAA
>NZ_JAZEVW010000020.1:0-6294 GCF_036668835.1 Pseudomonas koreensis | reverse complement strand
CGCCGGTCACGTTAGTGATCGAGTTGGTCAGCGGAGCGTTACCAGCCAAGGCATCGTTCGGTGCGGTGGTGGTCGCGGTGCCGGTGGTTTGGCCAACACCGATGGTGATGGTCTGGCCGTTGGCCAAGGTCACGACGACAGGCGAGCCGGTCACTGGCGCACCGACGGTGGCGGTGTAAGTGACGGTGCCGCCTTCAGCGACCGAAGTATCTGCCGTCAATTTGACCGTCGAAGTGTCAATGGTGTCGGTAACTGTCGTCACGGCTGGAGCGGTGTTCGGCACCAGATTTTCGAAGTTGCCACCGGTAGCGCTGGTGATGGTCGCCTGCACGGAGCCAGCATCTTTGTAGACGTCATCGGACGGTGCCGGAACAGTTGCGGTGCCAGTGGTTTCGCCTGCCTTGATGGTGATTACGGCACCGTTCGACAGGGTCACGGTGACTGGCGAACCGGCAGCGTTGCTCAGTGTTGCGGTGTAAACAATCGAACCGCCTTCAGTGACCGAATTAGTTGCGCTCAGCGACAGGTCGGTGGTGTCGACAACGTCGGTGACAGTGGTCGAGACTGGGGTTTTGTCCGCCACCAGATTTTCAAAGTTGCCGCCGGTCACATTGGTGATCGAGGTGGTGATCGGCGCATTGCCGGTCAGCGCATCGTTCGCTGCGGTCGTGGTCGCGGTACCGGTGGTCTGGCCAACACCGATGGTGATGGTCTGGCCGTTGGCCAAGGTCACGACGACAGGCGAGCCGGTCACTGGCGCACCGACGGTGGCGGTGTAAGTGACAGTGCCGCCTTCAGCGACCGAAGTATCAGCGGTCAGTTTGACGGTCGAAGTGTCGATGGTGTCGGTAACTGTCGTCACGGCTGGAGCAGTGCTCGGCACCAGATTTTCGAAGTTGCCACCGGTGGCGCTGGTGATCGTTGCCTGCACGGAGCCGGCGTCTTTGTAGACGTCATCGGACGGCGCAGCAACGGTTGCGGTGCCGGTGGTTTCGCCAGCCTTGATGGTGATCACGGCGCCGTTCGACAAGGTCACGGTCACTGGCGAGCCAGCGGCGTTGGTCAGGGTCGCGGTATAAGTGATCTGACCGCCCTCGGCCACGGAACCGGTCGCGGACAGCGACAGGTTTGTAGTGTCGACGGTGTCGGTGACGTTGGTCGAAACCGGGGTCTTATCGGCAACCAGGTTCTCGAAGTTACCGCCGCTCACATCGGTGATCGAGTTGGTGATCGGCGCATGACCAGCCAACACATCATTCGGTGCGATGGTGGTCGCGGTACCGGTCGTCTGGCCGACGCCGATGGTGATGGTCTGACCGTTGGCCAGCGTCACGACAACCGGCGAACCGGTGACCGGAGCGCCAACAGTGGCGGTGTAGGTGACGTTGCCGCCTTCTGCAGCCGACTCGGTGGCGGTCAGTTTGACCGTGGTGGTGTCCAGAGTATCAGTGACGTTGGTCACCGCCGGCACAGTGCTTGTCACCAGGTTCTCGAAGTTGCCGCCGGTTGCATCCTTGATGCTGACTTCGACTTTGCCGGCATCTTTGTAGACGTCATCGGACGGTGCAGCAACGGTTGCGGTGCCGGTAGTCTCGCCAGCCTTGATGGTGATTACGGCGCCGTTCGACAGAGTCACGGTCACCGGTGTGCCGGCCGGGTTGGTCAGCGTTGCGGTGTAGGTGATCTGGCCACCTTCGGCCACCGAGTCGCTGGCGGTCAGGTTCAGATTGGTGGTGTCGGTGGTGTCCGATACCACGGTGTCGGCGGACTTGCCGTCGACCACCAGTTTTTCGTAGTTGCCGCCCGTGGCGCCATCGATGGTCACGCTCAGCGAACTGCCGCCAGCCAACGGGCTGTTAGGCGCGACGTAGTTGACGCTGCCCGTGGTTTCGCCGACGGCGATGGTGATGGTCTGGCCGTTGGACAGGGTCACGACAACCGGCGAGCCGGTGACTGGCGCGCCCACGGTCGCGGTGTAGACCACGGTTTCGCCTTCGGCGACGTTCGCCGTAGCGCTCAGCGATACGGTGGAGGTGTCGATGGTGTCGTTGACGGTGGTCACCGCCGGAACGGTGCTGGTAACCAGGTTTTCGAAGTCGCCACCGGTGACGCCTTTGATGGTCGCTTCAACGCTGCCGGCGTCCTTGTAGACGTCGTCCTTCGGTGCATCGACGGTCACGGTGCCGGTGGTTTTGCCGGCATCGATGGTGATTACGGCGCCGTTCGACAAGGTCACGGTGACTGGCGAGCCGGCGGCGTTAGTCAGGGAGGCGGTGTAGGTGATCTGCCCGCCTTCGCTCACCGAACCGGTAGCGCTGAGCGTCAGGTTGGTGGTGTCGACGGTATCAGTCACGGTGGTGCTGACCGGCGTTTTGTCGGCAACGAGGTTTTCGTAGTTGCCGCCGCTGACGTTGGTGATCGAGTTAGTGATCGGCGCGTGGCCGGTCAAAGCATCGTTCGGTGCGGTGGTGCTCACGCTGCCGCTGGTCTTGCCGACTTCGATGGTGATGTTCTGACCGTTGGCCAGGGTCACGACCACAGGCGAACCGGTGACCGGCGCGCCGACCGTGGCGGTGTAGGTGACAGTGCCACCTTCGGCAGCGGTCTCGGTGGCGGTCAGTTTGACCGTCGAAGTGTCGACGGTGTCGGTGACATCGGTGACCGCCGGCGTGCTGCTCGGCACCAGATTTTCAAAGTTGCCGCCCGT
Source organism: Pseudomonas koreensis (assembly GCF_036668835.1). Lineage (GTDB taxonomy): Bacteria > Pseudomonadota > Gammaproteobacteria > Pseudomonadales > Pseudomonadaceae > Aquipseudomonas > Aquipseudomonas koreensis_I. The sequence goes on along the minus strand of NZ_JAZEVW010000020.1, from coordinate 3,587 downwards.
GGCGTCCTTGATCGTGACTTCGACTTTGCCGGCATCTTTATAGACGTCATCGGCTGGAGCCGGAACGGTCACGGTGCCGGTGGACTTGCCAGCTTCGATAGTGATCACCGCGCCATTCGACAAGGTCACGGTGACCGGCGTACCGGCCGGATTGCTCAAGGTCGCGGTGTAAACAATCGAACCGCCCTCGGCAACGGAGCCGGTCGCGGACAACGACAGGTTGGTGGTGTCGGCAACGTCAGTCACCGAGGTCACGGCCGGGGTCTTGTCGGCGACGAGGTTTTCGTAATTGCCGCCGCTGGCGCCGTCGATTTTCACGCTCAAGGTGTTGCCGCCGGCCAATGCATCGTTCGGCGCGGTGAAGTTGACGCTGGCGTTGCTGGCGCCGACCGGGATGGTGATGGTCTGGCCATTGGACAAGGTCACGACTACTGGCGAGCCGGTGACCGGCGCGGTCACGGACGCGGTGTACACCACCACGCCGCCTTCGACGGTGCTGGCGCTGGCCGTCAGCGAAACAGTGCTGTTGTCGATGGTGTCGGTGACATCGGTCACTGCCGGGGTCTTGTCGATGACCAGGTTTTCGAAATTGCCGCCGCTGGTCTTGGTGATGCTCGCATCGACCTTGCCGGCGTCCTTGTAGACGTCATCGCCGGGAGCTGCGACGGTCGCGGTGCCGCTGGTTGCGCCTTTGGCGATGTTGATCACCGCACCGTTGCTCAGGGTCACGGTCATTGCCGTGCCGGCCGGATTGGTCAGGGTCGCGGTGTAGACGATCGAACCGCCCTCGGCAACGCTGCCGGTGGCGTTCAGGCTGATATTGGTGGTGTCGACGCTGTCGGTGACTTTGGTCACGACCGCAGAGCGATCGGCATCGACCTTTTCGAAATTGCCCCCGGTGTGGCTGGAGATTGCAGTCTGCACCTTGCCGCCATCCACGTATGGCGTGTTGGCCGGGGCAGGGAAGTTCACCGAGCCGCTGGTGGCACCGGCAGCGATGTTGATCACCGCGCCGTTGGCCAGGGTCACCGTCATGGCGCTGCCGGCCGGGTTGCTCAGGGTCGCGGTGTAGGTGATCTGGCCGCCTTCGCTGACGGTGTCGCTGGCGGTCAGGGTCAGGCTGGTCTTGTCGACGGTGTCGTTGACCGTGGTGCTGACCGGGGTCTTGCTGACGTCGAGTTTCTCGAAGTTGCCGCCGCTGGCGTCGGTCATGGTCACGGTGAGCTTGCTGACATCCTTGTAGACGTCATCGCTCGGCGCGGCGATGGTCACCGAACCGCTGGTCTTGCCAGCCTCGATGGTGATGGTCTGGCCGTTGCTCAGGTTGACGGTTACCGGTGTCTGCGCAGCGTTGGTCAACGTTGCGGTGTAAGTGATCGAAGTACCTTCGAGCACATAGCTTTCCGCACTGAGGGTCAGGTGCGTGGTGTTGACGGTGTCGGCGACATCGGTCACCGCCGGCGTCGGGTTGGCCACCAGATTTTCGAAATTGCCTCCGGTGGCGTCCTTGATGTTCACTTCGACTTTGCCGGCGTCTTTGTAGACGTCATCGGCAGGCGCTGGAACAGTCACGGTGCCGGTGGTCTTGCCAGCGTCGATGGTGATCGTCGAGCCGTTGCTCAGGGTCACGGTCACCGGCGTGCCGGCCGGGTTGCTCAGGGTCGCGGTGTAGGTGATCTGGCCGCCTTCGTTGACGTTGCCGGTGGCGGTCAACGCAACGGTGGTGGTGTCGACGGTATCGGTCACGCTGGTGCTGACCGGGGTCTTGTCGGCGACCAGATTTTCAAAGTTGCCGCCGCTGACGTTGGTGATCGCGTTGGTCAGCGGTGCGTGACCGATCTGGACGTCATTCGATACGGGGGGGGTAACGCTGCCGCTGGTCTGGCCGACGGCGATGGTGATGTTCTGGCCGTTCGCCAACGTCACGACAACAGGCGAGCCGGTGACTGGCGCGCCGACGGTGGCGGTGTAAGTGACGGTGCCGCCTTCGGCGACCGAAGTATCGGCGGTCAGTTTGACTGTCGAGGTATCGATGGTGTCAGTGACTTGAGTGACCGCCGGGTTGGTGATCGGGACGAGATTCTCGAAGTTGCCGCCGGTGGCGCTGGTGATCGTCGCCTGAACAGAGCCGGCATCTTTGTAGACGTCATCGGCAGGTGCAGCAACGGTCGCGGTGCCGGTGGTTTCGCCAGCCTTGATGGTGATCACGGCGCCGTTCGACAAGGTCACGGTCACTGGCGAACCAGCGGCATTGGTCAAGATCGCGGTGTAAGTGATCTGGCCACCTTCGGCCACAGACCCCGTCGCAGTCAGCGACAGATTTGTAGTGTCGGCGACGTCGGTGACGGTGGTGCTGACCGGGGTTTTATCGGCCACGAGGTTTTCGTAGTTGCCGCCGGTCACGTTGGTGATCGAGTTTGTCAGCGGAGCGTTGCCAGTCAAGGCATCGTTCGGTGCGGTGTAGGTGACGGAACCAGTGGTTTGACCTACAGCGATGATGATGTTCTGGCCGTTAGCCAACGTCACGACAACAGGCGAGCCGGTGACGGGCGCGTCGACGGTGGCGGTGTAAGTGACGCTGCCGCCTTCGGCAACCGAGGTGTCTGCGCTCAGCTTCACCGTCGAAGTGTCGACCGTGTCGGTGATCTCCGTCACTACTGGCGTGGTATCCGGAACCAGGTTTTCGAAGTTGCCGCCGGTGGCGTTCTTGATGCTGACTTCGACTTTGCCTGCGTCTTTGTAGACGTCATCAGCAGGGGCTGTAACGGTGACGGTGCCGGTGGTTTTGCCGGCCTCGATGGTGATCACCGAGCCGTTGCTCAGGGTCACGGTGACGGGTGTACCCGCCGGATTGGTCAGCGAGGCGGTGTAAGTGATCTGGCCGCCTTCGGCCACGGAACCGCTGGCGCTGAGGCTCAGGCCGGTGTCATCGACCGAGTCGGTGATGGTGGTGACTGCTGGAGTGTTGCTTGGCACCAGATTTTCAAAGTTGCCACCGGTAGCGCCAGTGATCGTGGTGCTGACGGTGCTGCCATTGTTGTACACGTCATTGGCCGCAGTCGGCACGTTCACGGTGCCTACGGTTTCGCCAGCGGCAATGGTAATGGTCGAGCCGTTCGACAGGGTGACGGTCACCGGCGTCTGCGCCGGGTTGGTCAGGGTCGCGGTGTAAGTGATCTGGCCGCCTTCAACGATGTTGTTGGTTGCGGTCAGGGTCAGGCCGGTGTTGTCGACCGAATCGGTGATGTTGGTGACTGCTGGCGTGGTGTTTGGCACCAGGTTTTCGAAGTTGCCGCCCGTTGCACCAGTGATGGTGGTGCTGACGGTGCTGCCATTGTTGTACACGTCATTCGCCGCAGTCGGCACGTTCACGGTGCCTACGGTTTCGCCAGCGGCAATCGTGATGGTCGAGCCATTCGACAGGGTGACGGTCACCGGCGTCTGCGCCGGGTTGGTCAGTGTCGCGGTGTAGGTGATCTGGCCGCCTTCGACGATGTTGTTGGTCGCGGTAAGTGTCAGGCCTGTGTTATCGACCGAATCGGTGATGGTGGTCACCGCTGGGGTCGGATTCGGCACCAGGTTTTCGA
>NZ_JAZEVW010000019.1:0-22828 GCF_036668835.1 Pseudomonas koreensis | reverse complement strand
CATCCCGAACTCAGCAGTGAAACGATGCATCGCCGATGGTAGTGTGGGGTTTCCCCATGTGAGAGTAGGTCATCGTCAAGATTAAATTCCGAAACCCCAATTGCGAAAGCAGTTGGGGTTTTGTTTTAGTAGAAGTTCCTGTTTTTGCTGGCTTGTTACCGTGTTGACGGGCCAGATAAAGAATTTCTTGACGACCATAGAACATTGGAACCACCTGATCCCATCCCGAACTCAGAAGTGAAACGATGTATCGCCGATGGTAGTGTGGGGTTTCCCCATGTGAGAGTAGGTCATCGTCAAGATTAAATTCCGAAACCCCAATTGCGAAAGCAGTTGGGGTTTTGTCTTTTCCGGCAACCCGAAACGCGATGATCAAACGGATCTGCGTGCCTTGCTGATGCGTCGGGCCTGCCATTTGCGCCACCAGATATAGGCGCCTGTTACCGACAAGCCTGCAATCATGACGCCTAACACTGCGATGATGATTTGTCCGGTAACCCCGAAAATCCGTCCGCCATGTATCGGTAGTTGCAAGCGGTAGAACTGCTCGCCCAACGTTCCCTGTCCCGCTATTTCCTGCCCTAACAATCGACCGTCAGTCCCATGAAAGAACAGCCAGGATTTGCCATGCGCTTCGGTGTCATGCTGCCCGAATCCGGCACCGTAAAAGTTGTATTCAAAGCTGTAATACAGCTCACCAATCGGTGCTGTCAGCCCTAACCTTTTTCCTTCCTGCAACGCCCTTTCGTATGCCTGTTGATAGCTCAACTGCGTCGCGCCCAGTTCATCTGCGGGCATTCGTCCTCGCGCCTCGTAGACGCTCGGCTCTATCGACGAAAATAACGACACTGCAGGCTTGAACACCTGGCTCGGCAAGTTCATGGCCACGCTGCTGACAGCGATCGGCAGCAGCAACAACCACAGCCATAATCCCCCGGCGCGGTGCAGATCGAAGTTGAGCCGATAAGCGTGTCCGCCCTTGACTTTCCAGGCCGTCGACCACTTCTTCCAGAACGGCTTTCCACGCGGCAACGTCAGCCAAAGCGCAACGAAACAATCGATCAGCCAGGCAATCGCCACCAGACCCATCAACCACAATCCCCAATTGCCCGGCAGCGTCAGGTTGTAGTGGAACTCGAGAATGAACGGGATGAGATTCTCCCGTTGAAAACAGCATTCGCCCCAATAGCGCTGACCCGTCTGTTCGGCGTTCACCGGATCCAGATAGAACACCTGATTGCGCTCAGCGTATGGCTTGCCGGTCGCCGGGTTATTGCGCGCAACGGCGGCCAGCAACGCCGTATGGCCGACCTCGTCTGGATATTCCATGTACCAGACTTGCAGCGTCGGATGGGCCTTCTGCACAGCGTCAACCAAATCACCGGGAGGCAATCGCTCGCCCACGGCAGACGCCGCATAAAATTGCGGATTCAGCCACTCATCCAGCTCATGATTGAACGCCAGAATGCTGCCCGTCAGTCCGGCCAGCAGCAAGAACACCGCTGTCGCCAAACCGATATAGCGGTGCAACAACACTAAAAAAGCACGCATCAGAAACTCCCCTACAGAAACGACGAAGCCAGCGCCTGATAGCTCAGGCGCTGGCTTTTTCATGCACGAAACAAATGGTTAGAACTGGTAGCTGACCGTCGCCGCGACATTGCGCTCTTCGCCCATGTAGCAGAAGTTCAGGCTGGCACAGGAAGCCACATAGGATTCGTTGGTCAGGTTGTTTGCATTCAGGCGTACGTCGACGCCTTTCAAACCGACCTTGCCCAAGTCATAACCAATCGAGGCATCAAACAACGTATAGGAAGGCACCTTCAGGGTGTTTTCCGCATCGGCCCAGCTGTAACCGACATAACGAACCCCACCACCCAGGCGCAGGCCATCGAGCGCGGCACTGCCGAACTTATAGTCAGCCCACAACGAGGCCATGTGCCGCGGTGCCTGAGTCGGTGAGTTGCCTTTGTTCTCGATGACGTCAGTTGGCGTGCTCAAGGTGCTGACCATCGACTTCGAGTACTCGATGTCGGTAAAGGTGTAACTGCCGAGGAGTTTGAGGTTATCGGTCACTTGTGTATGCGCTTCCAGCTCCAGGCCTTGGGAGCGCACGGCACCTACGGCGCGATAGAAGTTTTCCTGCGGCAGCTTGGTCGCGAGGTTCTCCTGATCGATGCGAAACAGCGATGCAGTGAACAGGTTGTCGGTGCCCGGCGGCTGATACTTCAAGCCGATTTCCCATTGCGTGCCGTCGGTCGGTGCCAGCGGGTTACCGGCGCTGTCGGCGTAGGAGTTCGGGTTAAACGATTCCGAGTAGCTGATATACGGCGCGAGGCCGTTTTCGAACAGATACAGCGCACCGGCGCGACCGGTCAGTTTGGTGCGTCGATCGTTGATCTCGGTGCCGGCAGGGCGTCCTGCTTCGGCGATGCGGTTCTCGTCAGATGTCTCGACCCAGTCCTGACGCAGGCCCAGCGAGAAACGCCACTGATCCATCTCGATCAGGTCTTGCAGGTAAACCCCGGTCTGCTCCAGGCGCCGCAGATAACTGGTCTCACCGTACATATCGATGGCCGAGTTGCCGTATACCGGGTTGAAGGCGTTGATCGGAGCAAGACCGCCGCTGGTCCAGTCGACCACGGTTTTGCGCCGCTGATAGTCAGCGCCCAGTAGCACGGTATGCTTCGTCGCACCGGTAAAAAACTCGGCCTGGAGCATGTTATCGACGATGAACGCATGCAGGCGTTCATCACCACCAGTGTAGTAGCGGTTCAGCTCGTTACTGTTCGGCGAGGTCCAGCCATAGGCGTAGACCTGATCCATGTTTACCTTGGAGTCGAGGTAGCGGAAGTTCTGCCGCGCGGTGAAGACGTCGTTGAAGCGATGCTCGAATTGATACCCGAAGGATTGCTGGTCACGCGAATAACCATCGATGCCCGGCTCACCTTCAAAGAAATCCGTCGAAATACGCTGGCCGTTGCGCTGATGGATCGTGCCATCGGCCGGCACGCCGCCGTGGTAGCCGCCATCCGGGTCGTGTTGCAGATACGCTTGCAGCGTCAGCGAGGTGTCTTCGCTGAAGTCGATGCTCAGCGTCGGCGCCAGGGCGTAGCGCTTTTCCTTGTTGTGGTCGAATTGCGTGTCGGAGCGATCCGTTAAACCGGTCAGACGATAGGCGATGCGCTTGTCGTCATCGACCGGGCCGCTGAAGTCAAAACCGAAGCCGCGTTGCCCCTGGTTACCCACCGTGGCCTGTACTTGATGGTAGGCCTCGTACAGCGGCTTCTTGCTTGTCAGCGCGACCAGACCGCCGGGTGAGCTGCGGCCATACAGCACCGAAGAGGGTCCCTTGAGAATATCCACTCGCTCGAGGAAATACGGGTCGACTTGCAGGGTGCTGTAAGTACCGCTGTCACCCATCGATTTGAGACCATCGAGATAAATGTTGTCCACCGAGCCGTCGTTGAAACCGCGCATCGCCACGTAGTCGTAACGATGAGTCGCGCCATACGGATTGGTCAGCACACCCGGAGCGTAGCGCATAGCCTGAGAGACGGTCTGCGAGCCTTGGTCATCCATTTGCTCGCGCGTGACTACGGACACGCTTTGCGAAGTCTCGAGCAATGCGGTACTGGTTTTAGTGGCGATCTGGCTGTGAGTGGCGTTGTAGCCCGCCATGCTGCCTAATGCGTTGCCGAGGGCGAAGCCTTTGATGTCAGTGGTCGGCAGGGCCAGCGCTTCGCTCTCGGCGAGCGGACGGAGGATGTAACGGCTGCCATCCTGACTGACCGCTTCCAGACCCGAGCTGCCGAGCAAATGGCTCAGCGCCTGATCGGTGGAATATTCGCCCCGAACCCCCGGTGATTGGCGCCCCTGAGTCTGTTGCGGGGTCATCGACAGGGTGATGCCTGCCTGACGGGCAAACTGATTCAGCGCCTCGTCCAGCGGCCCCGCTGCGATGTCATAGCGTGGGCTGACCGCACCGGCAGTGACGTCGGCGGCGAGGCTCAGGCTGGGCAATACACCCACGCTCAGCGCGGTAGAAAACAGCGCGGCGCGAACGGCGTGCTGCAGCAGGCTCGATTCAACGGTGAAATTCAGAGAGTTCTTACAGTGGGCGCGGACAGTCATTATGGGTTTCCGTAGGAAGTCGCAAACGCTTGGATTAAAGTGCTTACTGACTAAGCCGAAGCCCCCGCGAAAACCCGCCAAAAAATTTCACACCGCACGTTCCACGCTCACCCACCAGCGTGTCCGGTAGCGCAATTGCACCGGCAGGGTCTGCGGCAGCACCGCCAGCAGTTTGTCCGTGTCCTCCAGTCGGAACACCCCGGACAGACGCAGGTCGGCGATCTGCGCTGCGCAATTGAGCACACCCTGACGGTAGCGCCCGACCTCATTGATGAAATCGCCGAGGCGCATATTGCGCGTGACGATCAGACCGTCGACCCACGCGCCGGCGTCCATGTCGGGCGCTGGCACCGGGCGAATCTGCAGGTGGTCGATGCGGTAGCTCTGTCCGGCGACGGCTTCAACCGAATGGCCGCCGGCAACAATCGCAACGCGGCCGCTGGTGACAGTGAGCCGGCTGCAATCGTCGTCCTCACGCAGAATGAAGCGGGCGGCAATGGGCGCATACATACCGTGACGACTTTGCACGCGCAGCGGGCGGTCGAACGGCGCACCTTCATCGGAGCCGCCGCAACTGACGATGATCTCGCCGCGAGTGAGTTTGATCAGCCGCTGCTGCGCCGTGTAACGCAGATCCACCGCGCTGGCCGTGTTGAGTTCGATGCGCGTGCCATCGGGTAGTTGAAAACCGCGCTGCTCGCCGGTTGCGGTGGCGTAATCGGCGCTCCACTGTTGCCAGGCGCCACTGTCCTTGGCCAGCCACGCGGCGGAACCCATCAGCAATGCGCCTGAGAGCAACTTCAAGGCCTGCCGCCGGCCGAGACCTTGCGCACTGTTTTCCAGCGTGTTGAACGCCACTTGTGCGCCGGGCACCGCACGCAGGTTGCTGCTCAGTTCGGCTTGCAGCGACTGCACACGCTGCCAGGCCAGTTCATGTTGATGATGTTCGGCCCGCCATTGTTCGCACTGGCGGTTCAGCCGTGGATTGCCGTGGTTGTTGCGCAGGCGCAGCAGCCAGTGAATGGCTTGTTTGACCACGTGCGGTGGCGGCTCGGCGCGGCGGCCCAGTGCAGCGTTGTCCAGCGGCATCAGTGCGCGTACCGCAACACATAACAGTGATACAGCGCCTCGGCGACGTAGCGTTCCACCGAGCGCAACGACAATCCCATCTGCTCGGCGATCTGCTTGTGGGTCAGACCTTCGCACTGCGCCAGCAGAAAGGCCTGACGGACCTTCGGTTTCAGTCCTTCAAGCATGCGCGCGATGCTTTCGAGCAGTTCAATGATCAGCGCGCGGGCTTCGCTGCCTGGCGTTTCGGCTTCGGGCAAGTGGGCGATGGTTTCCAGGTAAGCCCGCTCGATTTCTTCGCGGCGCCAATGATCGATCACCAAGCCGCGGGCGATGGTGCGCAGGAATGCACGTGGGGCCTTGAGTTCGAGGCGTTCGCTGCGTTGCAGCAGACGAACGAAAGTGTCCTGTGCCAGATCCGCCGCATCCGCTGCGTTGCCCAGCCGCGCGCGCAACCAGGTATTGAGCCAGCCGTGATGACAACGATAAAGCGTCTGTACCGCAAACTCGGGGGAGGACATGAACGCGACAGCCCGGACGTCACAAATGATAATTAGTCGCATTGTCTTCAAGGGTCGCAGAATTTGCAACCGCTGCTCACGCAACGCGCGGAAAAATCTTTCTTCAGCCGCTCTGGCCCGCCGTTCGGCGGGAATCCGATCTATACATCATCCTTTTCTGACGCAACCCTAAGATTTCTCCCACGCGTGCCGACAGACTGGTGAGACATGCGTGCACCAAAGTAGAGCGGCCGGAAGAACGCTGCCTGCGCTGTACATGGAATGTTGCATCCGGAACGCATCCCCACTTTTGGCATAAGAAGTCCCATGAAATGAATCTAAAGTTCAGCCATAAAATTCTGCTGGCCGCCTCGGGCGTCGTGGTCCTGGCGTTCGCGCTGTTCACGCTCTACAACGACTATCTGCAGCGAAGCACCATTCGCCAGAATCTTCAGTCTTCCGTTCAGCAGGCCGGTGATCTGACCGCCAGCAGCGTGCAGAACTGGATGAGCGGGCGGATTCTGGTGCTGGAAAACCTCGCGCAGAACGTCGCTCATCAGGGCAAGGACGCCGATCTGCCGGGGCTGGTCGATCAACCGGCGTTCATCTCGAATTTCCAGTTCACCTATGTGGGCCAGGCCAACGGTGTGTTCACCCAACGCCCGGACGCGAAGATGCCGGACGGCTATGATCCGCGTCAGCGTCCCTGGTACAAGCAAGCGGTGGTCGCAGACAAGACCATGCTGACCCCGCCGTACATGGCTGCGGTCGGCGGGCTGGTAGTAACCATTGCCATGCCGGTGAAGAAGAACGGTGAATTGCTCGGCGTGGTCGGTGGCGACCTGAGCCTGGAAACCCTGGTCAAGATCATCAACTCGGTGGACTTCGGTGGCCTCGGCCATGCGTTCCTGGTCAGCGCTGACGGTCAGGTGATCGTCAGCCCGGACAAGGATCAGGTCATGAAAAACCTGAAAGACATCTACCCGAACACCAGCGTGCGCATCGAGAAAGGCAACCAGAACGTCGTGCTCAATGGCGAGGAGCGGATTCTATCATTCACGCCGGTCAATGACCTGCCGAATGCGCAGTGGTACATCGGTCTGTCGATCGATCACGACAAAGCCTACGCTGCGCTCAGCCAATTCCGCACCTCGGCGCTGATCGCGATGTTTGTCGCCGTGGCCGCCATTGCGTTGCTGTTGAGTCTGTTGATCAACGTCTTGATGCGACCGCTGACCACCATGGGCCGTGCGATGCAGGACATCGCTCAGGGCGAAGGCGATCTGACTCGCCGCCTGTCGGTAGAGAGCAAAGACGAATTCGGCGAACTGGGCAGTGCCTTCAACCAGTTCGTTGAACGGATTCACGCGTCGATTTCCGAAGTGTCCTCGGCCACCCGCCATGTGCACGACTTGTCGCAACGGGTCATGGCCTCGTCGAACGCGTCGATCGTCGGCTCTGACGAACAAAGCGCGCGCACCAACAGCGTCGCCGCGGCCATCAACCAACTGGGTGCCGCTACCCAGGAAATTGCCCGCAACGCTGCCGATGCTTCGCAACACGCCAGTGGCGCCAGCGAGCAGGCCGACGACGGGCGTCAGGTGGTCGAGCAGACGATTCAGGCGATGACCGAGCTGTCGCAGAAGATCAGCCTGTCGTGCACGCAGATCGAAACCCTCAATGCGAGCACCGACAACATCGGCCACATTCTCGATGTGATCAAAGGCATTTCGCAGCAGACCAACCTGCTGGCGCTCAACGCCGCAATCGAAGCCGCGCGTGCCGGCGAGGCTGGCCGTGGTTTTGCGGTCGTGGCGGACGAGGTGCGTAACCTGGCACATCGCACCCAGGAGTCGGCTGAAGAAATTCACAAGATGATCACGTCGCTGCAGGTCGGCTCGCGTGAAGCGGTGACCACGATGAACGCCAGTCAGGCGTCCAGCGAGCAGAGCGTGGAAGTGGCCAATCAGGCCGGTTTGCGCCTGGTCAGCGTGACCCAGCGCATCGGCGAAATCGACGGCATGAACCAGTCGGTGGCCGCGGCCACTGAGGAGCAGACCGCGGTAGTGGAAACCCTCAACGTCGACGTCAACCAGATCAACCTGTTGAACCAGCAGAGCGTGGCCAACCTCAACGAGACGCTGAAGGATTGTGATGCGTTGTCGCAGCAGGCCAACCGGTTGAAGCAGCTGGTCGACAGCTTCAAGATCTGACCTTAAATCAGACCGCGTTATCGTTTATCGCGAGCAGGCTCGCTCCCACATTGGAATGCATTTTCCTGTGGGAGCGAGCCTGCTCGCGAAAGCGGTCTGACAATCGCCGCAAATCCAAAGCCTTAAGCAAACAGCTTCAGCACATTCCCCATCGCATCATCGGCAAACCCCTGCACAAAATCCCTGAACCCCGGCAGCGCTTCCTCCCCGCCCGACGCCGGCTCGGCAATGATTGTCCACGTCGCCCGGGATTGCCCGTCGTCCAGCGCCTCGACATTCATCGCCGCCCACAGGTTGGCCACGCCCAAGGTGTTGTAAATCGTCGTCCAGGTCATGCTCCGTGCCGGCTCATCACGGGAGTTGAGTTGCTCGACTACAACGTTGCCATCCTTAAAGATTTTCTTGCGCAGCGAGGACACGCCCTCGCCGGTCATTTCGATGTGCGACAGCGCCGGAATGAACCGCTCGAAAGCGCCAAAGTTGCCGACCACTGCCCAGACCTGCGCCGCGTCCGCCGGCACTTGCACCGAAGACACGACATGGCAGCCGTGGGGGTTTTTGATCAGGGTGTCCGGTTGCAGATTGCTCATGGTGTCGCTCCTTTTTCATGCTGTCAGATGAAGTTGATCTGTTTCAGGTAATCGCAGCCGCGGCGCAGCAGTGCCGGGGATTTTTGCGGGTAGTGCGCGCCCATCTGCTGTACGCCGGCTTCAGCGTTGGCGTGACCGATGAGGGAGATATCGCCTATGTCTTCTTCGAAACCGTTGAGGTAGAAACCGAGTACGCCGAACAGCGCGTTGTCGGCGTCGACCCGGCTCAGTTGCTGTTGCCAGTCGGCGACGCTGACCAGCGAAAACTCGCTGCCGGTTTCGCGGAACGAAGCGACGTAGGCGTCCCAGCTCAGCGGCTCGGGGTTGTGCAGGTTGAACACCGCACGGTCAGGCGAATAACGGCTGGCATGGAAGGCGATGAAGCGGGCGAGGAAGTCCACCGGCATCAGATCGAAATTCAGCGCGAAGGCCGGTACCTGACCGAGCTGGATCGAGCCTTTGAGCATCAGCATCAAACGGTTCTTGTGCGGCTGGCAGACGCCGCTCAGGCTGTTGAAACTGATGTTGCCGGGGCGGTACAGATTGACCCGCACACCGCGCTCGCGGGCCCGCTCGAGAATGCGCTCACCGACCCACTTCGACAGGTTGTAGCCGTTGCGGATGTAGATCGGTGGCGTGGTCGCGGCCGGCAGTTCCAATACGCGGCCGGCGTCATCGATGCTGCTGGAGGCCGACAATGTCGAGACGAAGTTGAAGACCTTTTTGCTCTGCCCTTCGCACAGGCGCAGCAGGGCAAAAATCGGCTCGACGTTGTCTTCTGCCAGCGACTCGTAATCGAGCACATGGTTGACGTTGGCAGCGTTGTGCACCAGCGCGCCGAACTCGCGATCGAGGCGCTGATAATCTTCCTCGCTCAGGCCCAATTGCGGACGGGTGATGTCCGCCGCATAGACCCGCACGCGACTCAGATCCAGATGCTCCAGGCGGTTTTCGCGCAACGCCTGGGCAAAGCGCTGCGCCGCTGTTTGCCCGCCACCGTCACGCACCAGACAGGCGACTTCGCTGGCGCCCCAACCGAGCAACGCTTCGACAATATGTACGCCGACAAAACTGTTGGCGCCGGTGACGATGACCTTGTGTACATCGCCCATGCGGCTGATCGGCAATGGCTGGATATCCAGCGCGCGCTCGGCATCGGCCATGGCCTGGGCGCTGAGCACGGCGCTGTCATCGGTGCCGCGCACCAGAGTTGCGAGCTTGGCGATGGTCGGCTGTTCGATGAAGCGATTGATCGAAATGCTGCGGCCGAATTCTTCACGCAAGCGCAGCAACATTCGCGATAACAGGATCGAATGGCCGCCCAGATTGAAGAAGCTTTCATCGGTGGAAATATCGCTGCCTGGCAGCTCCAGCAACTCGACCCAGATTTCCAGCAACAGCGCTTCGTCGGCAGTGACCGGCAGGCATTTAGGGCCGCTGTCCTGAACGCTGACCGGCAGCTCCAGCAGTGCTTTGCGGTCGACCTTGCCGTTGCTGGCGGAGGGCATGCCAGGGAGTTCAGTCCACGCCACAGGTTGCATATAGTCGGGTAGAAATTGCCGGGCGTGAGCCTTCAGTTCGTCGCGGGCAGTCGGCGATTGCGGTTGAGCGAGAAAGGCCAGGATTCTGCGCTGACTGTCGATCACTACCGCTACTTGGCGGTACAACTGGCTCTCGCGCAGGCAGCGCTCGATCTCCTCCGGCTCGACCCGGAAACCGCGAATCTTCACCTGATGGTCGCGCCGCCCGCACAGCTCGATACCCTGCCCGCCCCACCGCGCCATGTCGCCGGTGCGGTAGGCGCGCAGTGTCTGGCCGTCCGGTAGATTCAGGTGCAGATAGCGCTCGGCCGTCTGCTGCGGGTTGTTCAGATAACCGAGGCAGACACCGGGGCCGACGATGAACAGTTCACCGACGGTGTTCTCCGGTACCGGTTGCAGATCGTCATCGAGAATCAGTACCTGGCTGTTGGCAATCGGCACGCCGAGGCTGCGGTTGCTGTCACCCGGTTGCAGTTGCCGCGCGGTGATCAGCACCGTGGCTTCGGTCGGGCCGTAAAGGTTGTGCAAGGTGCCCCGGCGGGTCAGTTGCTCTATCACGAACGGCTCGCAGACATCGCCGCCAGTCATCACCAGTACACCGTCCAGTTGTTCCAGCGGCAAAATGCTCAGCAGCGATGGCGGCAGGAAGGCGTGAGTCACTTGCCGGCGTCGGATCAGCGCGACCAATTGCAATGGATCGCGCCGTTGCGTGCCGTCGGGCACCACCAGTTCGGCGCCGCTGAGCAAAGTCGCAAAGATGTCGATCAGCGATGAATCGAAGCTCAGCGAGGAGAACTGCAACACGCGACTCTCGGCCTGCAACTGCGCGTAATCGGCGTACCACGCCGTGAAATGCGCGAGGTTGGCCTGGCTGAGCAGAACACCCTTCGGATGCCCGGTGGTGCCGGAGGTGTAGAGCGCCATGCACGGTGCGTCGAGTTCGGGGCGCTGGCGCATCAACGGCAGGTCGAGATCCGCTGCGGCGCTGTCGATGAGGCTGACGTCCAGCCCCGGCATGGTGGCGCTGAGCGGATGCTCGCCGTCATGCAGCAACAGCAGCGCGCCGGCGTTTTGCACAATGTACTGCTGGCGCGGCAACGGATGGCTCGGCTCAAGCGGCAAATACACGGCGCCGCTGCCGAGGATCGCCAGGATCGATGCGAACAGCTCGGGGCTTTTCGGCAGACAGACCGCGACGATCCACGGCTGCGGATGCGGCTCCAGCAACGCTTGCAGGCGCTGTTGAATCGCTCGGCTATGGGCGTGCAACTGGCAATAGCTGATGGGCCCTGCGCCCAAGTGCAGCGCTGGGCGTTCAGCGTGCTGAATCAGGCTCTGTTGCAGACGCTCGATGACGCTCACCTGTGCCTGTTCCAGCAGCGCGGCATTCGCTGTGTCGTTGCGTCGATGGACGTAAGCCAGGCTGTCGAGAAAGCGCAGGTTTTCCATGCGCTCGAAATCCGGCGCGGTCAGCGGGGCGAGCTGTTCCAGATAGTCGCCGTCGCGGGACAGGCGACTGACCAGCAGCGCCACTTCATCGACCACACACGCCAGCACTCGCTGGCGCAGCGCTTGACCATTGCCTGACGGCTCATCGCCGATCGGCACGCGGCTGATCAGTGACGAGCCGCGAAAGCACAGCAGGTCGAAGATCGGCAAACCGGCGCGACTCGCACCGACGCCCAGACGCAAATGCAGGTGCGGGATGGCGCAGCGATCGCCGGCGCCAATGAAGCCATCGTCGATGATCAGATCCACCGGCGCTTGCGCGGCAGCATTGCGTTGCACGGAGTGACCGTGTTGTTCCAGTTCCAGCGCCAGATCGGTCATGGCCTGGCTGGCGCCAATCAGCAAAATGTCGAGACGTTTCATGAAGACCTCCTTGTCACACCAGATAGTCACGCAGGGCGCGCTGCACGCAGGGCGCGTCGAGCAGCGAGCTGTTGTGGAAGAATTTGACGATGTTGCCCACCAGCGGGTGATGGCGATTGATCGGGAAGGCCAGGCCGGCCATTTCCTCCCGAAGCGAACAGCGCGTGGCTTCGCTGACCGGCAGCGCGTCGATCAGGCGCAGGTCGAAGGACTTCTGAATGTCGTTGGTCAGGTAGTGGCTGATGAAAACCGGCAGAATCTGCGCGATGGTTTCGCGGTCGGCTTCGCTCGCGGTGTGCCAGTAGATGCGCACCATGCGCGCCCAGAAACTCGAGTGGCGACCCTCGTCGAGCAGGTGATCGGCCATCAGCCCTTTGATCGATGGCTTGACCGTGTCGTCGCGGGCGAACGCGGCGACATCGCCGGTCACGGTGTTTTCGGCGATGGCCACGCAAATCAGTTCTACGGCGCTGCGCAAATGCTCCGGCGCCAGCGCCACGGCGGCGGGAATCGCCCGGCTCAGCTCGATCTGATCGGGTAGCTGGATCGGTTCGATGCCGGTCATGGCCACCGTCTGCTGCATGAAGTCCATCGCCACCAGCGCGTGGTAATCCTCATCGACCACCACGGTCATCGCGTCGTAACGACAGGCGAAGGGGAATGCCACGGCGAAGCGATTCTTGGCGATGCTGCGCGCGGTCTTGTCGACGATTTCCGTCTCGAAAATCACCACATCGTTGATGAACTTGTACAGCGTCTGCACCAAGGCGAAATCCCGGTGCTGCGGGCATTCGCGCAGAAAAGTTTCACTCAGCACCAGCGGTTGCCGACTGAGCGGATAGATCAGCCGCTCATCGTCTTCCAGCACCCGGCGCGGCCGGGTACGGATGGTTGCGCGCTGTTCCCAGGCGTCGGCAAAGGATTGATAGTCGGCGGCGTTCATTGGGCCACCTCCGCCAACGGTTCACGCATGCTCTGGCGCAGGCCGTCCCACAAGGCAATGCGGCTTTCCACGGCGGCGATGGCGCTGGCATAGACCTCGGCTTCGCGTTGCGGGTCGCCGTCGACCAGGCGCTGGAGCAGGTGCTCCGCGGCCGGGCCGTGATCTTCGGAATCGACCTCGATATGCCGCTGCAGGTAGTAGCGAAAGGTTGGCGCTTGCTCGATGCCGATGCCCCAGTCATCAAGGATGCGCTGGAACATGCACGGGATTACGCTTTCGCGGCCGTGCAAAAACGCCGCAGCGACGCTGTGTCCCGGCGCATGCAGCGCGGTGTGCAAGGTGTCGCGGACGAATTGCGCGGCGGCAGGGTCAACCTCGACGCTTCGCAGCGCGACGTCGTAGCTCACGCCTTCCTGTTGCAGTGCGACGAAACGTTCGACCGCTGTGGTGCTGGCGCCAATTTCGCGCATGGCGTCCAGGTACAGCTCGAAATGGCTGTAGTGACCGTCGACCAGGCAATCATCGGACTCTTCGCCGAGCACGATTTCGTTGATCAGCCGGGCGGCCTGCGGATCGCGCGGTGGTAACCAGGGCAATCGGGTGCAGGTCACTTCCTGTTGCAGACGTTTGGTCAGCGACATGAAGTCCCACACGGCGAATACATGGGTTTCCATGAAACGACGCAATATTGATAACGAAGTGATCTCGGCAAAGATCGGATGATTGCTGAGTTCGACTTTCTTCAAGGCGAGTTGGTGCTTGGAAGGCATGATGACGTCCTTAATCATTGGGGTTGTAATGGAACTGCTGGTGCAATTGCGCAGTGAATGCTGCGCCGGATTAGTTATTTGTCCGCATGAGGTTAAGTTTGATGCCGGAAAACGAACTGCCCAGCGTATTTCTACGCAAAAGTCCTGCTGTGCAAGCCTGTAGCCTTTGCGGTGCGTTACGCCAGGGCGCCGCGTGCCGAAGTGAACGCCAGGCTTAACTTCGACGAAGAAAAAACTAATACAGGAAGCAAGCGTTTAACAAGTGCAATTTTAGTTATTTTAAGTTTGCTGTTTTTCAAGTGCGAAGAGTTTCAATAAAACTTTCCAGGAAAGTTTTATTTGGGCGTAGTTACTCCTTTCGGTCAATAACGGCCAAAATTGAATGACAAGAGTGAATGCCTCACTCGAAGCAACGTTCTATCGAAAAGAATTGATTGATTGATAGGGGATGAAAGTTGGCCGGGACCGGCGCCAGAACTTCCTTTTTTTCCCGTGACAAGGCTCCTTCCGTAGGTTCCTGTTGCGGGGACTGTGCCGTCAGGGCGGCGCGTCCCCGTTCTGTATGGGGTGGCCGTTCAAGAGTGCGGGTAATTTGTCGCTACGGCTATGGCCGATTCGTCGGTGCCAAGCCGTAAGGATTGGGCCGAGCGGTGCGGGAAAGGGCGAGCGGGTGCGCGGACTCGCCCGCCGCGGGGCGGGCGATCGCTTGGGGATTTGTAAGCGGGTGATTCGCGGGAGTTACGGTCTCAGCGGGCAACCGTACGGCTTTGTGCCGCGGGTGTAGCGAGGTAGCGGGTGATGACCTCGACACCGCGGTTGAGGTGCTGTTCCAGCAGTTCGATCGTCAGCTTGATGTCACGGTCGCGCACGGCTTGCAGCATCGCCCGGTGATCGTCCTGGGACAATTTGCCCAGGCCCATCGACTCAAGGTTGAAGCGCAGAAAGCGTTCTTCTTCGTTGAGCCCGTCCTCGACCAGACGCAGCAGGCGTTTGTTCGGCGCTTTGCTGTACAGGGCCATGTGGAACAAACGGTTGAGCCGGCCGATTTCGGTGTAATCATGCTGCGCTTCCAGCTCCTCGATATACGCCGCGGCCTGGGCGTGATCGGCTTCAGTCAGCAGCGGGATCGACTGACGCATGGCTTCGGATTCGAGCAGGATGCGCAACTCGTAGGTTTCGGTGGCATCGCCTTGAATCAACGGCGCGACGACTGCGCCTTTGTGCGTGGTAACGCTCAGCAATTCCTGCGCTTCGAGCTGGCGCAAGGCTTCGCGCACGGGCATGCGGCTGACACCGAACAGATCCGCCAGATCCTGCTGGCGCAGCGCCGTACCGCAGGGCAGTCGACCATCGAGAATCGCCGAACGCAACGTTTCTTCAATGACCGAACGGGCCAGATGCGCAGGAATCGGTCCGTCGACTTTAATGCTGTGCAGCGGTTTGGGCTTCTGTGTCACGACTACGCACCCTGTAGGTCGGTGATTTGGATCCAAATGACACTAGTGATTGCTCTACAGCTTGTCAAACCGTGTAGAAGAACCTGCTTGCATCTGCAGTTTAGCCTGCGGCGGTGATCTCATGGTGCCATTGTTTTTTAGCCGGCTAAGCTTCAACATCGAACGCTTCCCTCCTGCCCCTCTGGAAACCTGCTGTGGCGGTACGATTCGCGATCCCTCGGACGTTGCGCTGGCTATGCTGCGCACTGCTGCTGGCCGGCGTCATGCTGGGCGGTCTGCATGCCGATTGGGATTTTTCCGCGATCAGCCGCAAGGCCACAGCACTGTACGGGCCGCTGGGCGCCGGTCAGCAACGCATCGATGCCTGGCAGAATCTGCTGGCGACGCAGCAGCAGGCCAGCGAAATGGACAAGCTCAAAGTGGTGAACCTGTTTTTCAACAAGCAGGTGCGTTACGTCGAAGACATCGATCTGTGGCGACAGGTCGACTATTGGGAAACCCCCATCGAAGCCTTGTGGAAGGGCGCTGGCGACTGCGAAGACTATGCGATCGCCAAGTATTTCAGCCTGCGCCATCTCGGGGTGGCCAGTGACAAGCTGCGCATCACCTACGTCAAGGCACTGCGCCAGAACCGCGCGCACATGGTCCTGACGTACTATGCGACCCCCGATGCCATGCCGCTGGTGCTCGACAGCCTGATCGATCCGATCCAGCCTGCATCGCAGCGGACCGATTTGCTGCCGGTCTACTCTTTCAATGCCGAAGGTCTGTATCTGCCGGGGGCCAAGGGCAACAAGAAGGTTGGCGACACCAAACGCCTGTCGCGCTGGCAGGATGTCTTGAAGAAAATGCAGGCCGAAGGTTTCCCGGTCGAGACGACTAACTAGGAGCACGCGCTCAGATGTCTTTGTTTAAACAGCTGTTGATCGCTATCTGTCTGTTCCTGGTGGTCGCCTTCACCGGCAGCTTCATGGTCAGTCTGGAGACCTCGCGCACCCAGTACGTCAATCAGTTGCGCTCCCACGCGCAGGACGCCGCGACGGCGCTGGCCTTGTCGCTGACGCCGAATATCGACGACCCGGCGATGGTTGAGCTGCTAGTCAGTTCGATTTTCGACAGTGGTTATTACGCGAGCATTCGCGTGGTCGACGTGAAGACCGATCAGACCATCGTCGAGCGCAGCGGCATTCCCGCCGTGAGCAATGTCCCGGACTGGTTCGTCAAACTCATCGGCCTGGAACCGGCCGGTGGCGATGCCTTGGTCAGCCGTGGCTGGGAGCAGGCGGCGCGGGTCGAGGTGGTCAGCCATCCGATGTTCGCCGTGGCCAAGTTGTGGCAGAGCGCGCTGGGCAGCCTCGGCTGGCTGTTGATCTGCGGTGCGCTGAGCGCGGTGCTCGGCGCGTTGCTGTTGCGTCGGCAGTTGAAGCCGCTGGATTACATGGTCCAGCAGTCACACGCGATCGCCCGGCGTGAATTCCTCAGCCTTCCGGAATTGCCGCGCACGCCGGAATTGCGCCGTGTGGTGCAGGCGATGAATCAGATGGTCGAGAAGCTCAAGGCATTGTTTCAGGAGCAGGCCGAGCGTAGTGAAAAACTGCGCGCCGAGTCCTATCAGGACAACCTCACCGGGTTGGCCAACCGACGTTATTTCGAGATGCAGCTCAATGACCGGGTGAGCAATCCGGAGCAGGCCAGTTCCGGTTATCTGCTGCTGTTGCGGGTCAAGGATCTGGCCGGACTCAACCAGCGCCTCGGCGGCCAGCGCACCGATGAATTGTTGAAAGCGGTGGGCGAGCAACTGTCGCGCGAATGCGCCAGATACCCGGAAACCCAGAACCTGATTACGCGGATTCGTGGCGGTGAGTTTGCCGTGCTGGCGCCGGGCCTGGTCCGCGAAGAGGCGCTGCAACTGGCACAGAATCTCGACAGCGCGCTGAGCAGTCTGCATGCGACGGGCGCTACCGACGTCGCCGCAGTGGCTTCGATCGGTCTGGCGCCGTTCGCTTACGGAGATTCGCCGCAACAGGTCCTGACCCTGGGCGATCAGGCGCTGGCGCAGGCCGAAGGGCAGGGCGAGCAGAACTGGGCGTGCATCGAGCAAAACCTGACGGCCGAGGTTGGCGATGATCACCACGCCTGGCATCGCTTGCTCGACCAGGCCTTGAATCAGCAGCGTTTCGAGCTGTATTTCCAACCGGTGGTAGCGGCACAAGACACGCAATTGGTGCTGCATTACAAGGTGCTCTCGCGCCTGCTCGACGAGCAAGGCCAGACCATCCCGGCCGGGCGCTTTCTGCCGTGGCTGGAGCGCTTCGGCTGGACGGCGCGGCTCGACCGCTTGATGCTCGAGCGCGTGCTGGAGCAAATGAAAGAGCACGAAGATTCGCTGGCGCTGAACCTGTCCTCTGCGACCCTCGCCGATCCGCAGGCGCTGAACAAGGTCTTCGAGATTCTGCGCGCACACTCCAACTTCGGTTCGCGCCTGACCCTGGAAATCGGCGAAGAGCAGTTGCCCGAACAAGCACTGCTGGAACAACTGACCCGGCGTCTGCGCGAATTGGGCTTCTCCTTGAGCCTGCAGCGCTTCGGCGGTCGCTTCAGCATGATCGGCAACCTGGCGCGGCTGGGCCTGGCGTACTTGAAGATCGATGGCAGCTACATTCGGGCGATTGATCAGGAGAGCGACAAGCGACTGTTCATCGAAGCGATCCAGCGCGCGGCGCACAGCATCGATCTGCCGCTGATTGCCGAGCGGGTCGAGACTGAAGGCGAGCTGTCAGTGATTCGCGAGATGGGCTTGTATGGCGTGCAGGGGCAGTTGCTGGGTGAGCCCAAGCCTTGGCGGTGAGTCATCGCAAAAGCAACCCTCACCCTAGCCCTCTCCCAGAGGGAGAGGGGACTGACCGTGGGATATTGATGTAATACGCCGACCTGCAAGAACTCCGCTGAATCCATAATCGACCCGATCTCTCAGGTCGACGTATAGCGCCAGACACCTCGGTCGGCTCCCTCTCCCTTCGGGAGAGGGCTGGGCGGGCGGCGTTCCGATGAGGGTCGGCTCTTGATTCCGGGTGGATCAGATCAACCCGCCCTCATCCTCATCGATCAACTGACTCAACCCGCCCAGTGCCTCACGCGCCTGGTTGCGGTCCATCAGTTTGGCCTGGGCCGCCGGTGGCAGGTCGGTGACGCGGATCACGCCTTTCTGGGTCAGCACCTGAATCAGGTCGTCGAGTACCCGAATCATCTCGAAGTCGCTCTGCTTGAGCTGCTTGAGGCTGTTCTCCACGGCTTCGTTGGCGTACCACGCCTGGATTTCATGGTTGTCGGCCGGCAGGGTTTCCGTGGCTTCGGCGTACGCCGCGGCTTCCACGCGAATCAACTGGCCTTGCGCATCGCGTTGCACGTAAAACATTGAGCATCCCTCGGAAAAGAACCAGCGTCATGCTGTCAGCAGCATAGCCAACTGTGCGCAAGTATGCGGTGCGACGGCGAAATCGTCACCGGGGTGAACTGACGCAACGCAACGGCCGCCCAGGAGGGCGGCCGTTTTGTTTATGCATCAGCTGTTGTTGTGGTCGACCTTGATGGTCGGGTCACTGCCGGCAATCAGGTTGTGCAGGCTGGCGCTCGACCAGTTGTTGCCTTCCAGTTTGATCGTCACGTCCGGTGTTGCCGCAGCGGCATCACCGGAGTTGAACTTGCCCCCCGAGCTGACTTGCAGCGAGGACGTGCCGTCAACCGTGGTGATCTTCAGGAAGTTGTCGATGGTGCTGCCGGTTTCGCCCTGCAGCAGGTCGCGCAAGTCGATCCGGTCACCGTCGGCGGCCTTGAAGTCCTTGATCACATCACTACCGGTGTCGCCTGCCTTCCAGACAAAGGTATCGGCACCGGAACCACCGATGAGGATGTCGTTGCCCTTGCCACCGATCAGCGTGTCGTTGCCGCTGCCGCCGAGCAGGATGTCATTGCCTTTGCCGCCATCGAGCAGGTCGTTGCCGCCCGAGCCGAACAGGATGTCATTGCCCGCGCCGCCCAGCAGGGTGTCGTTGCCGTCATGCGCGCCGGACACATCGAACGCCTGATAGTGCTCGGTGATGTACTGGTGCACGTTGCTGGTGCTGACTTTGCTGACGTCGACGCCGGTTTCCTTGGCGACGAACGCCTGCATTGCCTGATAACCCTCACCGGCAATGCCGTTGAAGCTGACCAGATCGCCGAACAGGATGTCGTTGCCGTCGCCGCCGTTGACGGTGTCGTTGCCCGGCATCGTCGCTTCGGTGTGGCCGATGATCGAGTTGGCGAGGTCCTTCGGATCGATGTTGGTCTGTGGCGTTTTATCCGAGTCGTAAGGCTTCAGGTCGCTGAGGCTGACGTCGCTGTTGATGCCGATGGCTTCAACGTTTGACAGGCCGCTCAACAACGCGAAACCACTGCTGGCGTTGTCGGTGGTGGTCGTCGTGGTGCTGCTGCCGTTGCCCGCCAGGCTGGAGAACTCGTAGGTGCCGTCGCCCTGGGCGTGCAGCGTGCCAAAGTTCTGATAGGACCAGTTGCCGCCCGACTTGGTCCAGACAGTTACGTAACCCGACGCGCTGATGTCGATCTGGTGCGTACTGTCCGGGTTGAGACTGATGGCTTTGCCCAATTGATAGTTGCTGGTGGTGATCAGGCTATCGAGGGTTTTGTTGCCATACAGGGTCGGGTTGGTCCACTCGCCGCTCTGGTAGTAAGTCGGCTTTCCGTCAGTGATGAAGTACGTCAGGTTCTTCGCCCCGGTGTTGGCCACCGCGTCAGCACTCTGGAACCAGTTGGCCGTGGTCTTGAACACGTCCTCGTAGTTGGTGCCGCCGCCGGAGCCCATCGAGTCCAGCACCGCTTTGAGCAGGGTCAGCGCGTTCGGGTCGTTGAGGTTGACCGACACCGACTTGTTGACCTGAGTATCGAAGTCCACCAGGAAGATGTTCACCGTGCCCGAGTTGCTGCCGCCCAGGCTTTGTTTGAGGGTGTTGAACACCGAGGTCAGCGAGTCCTTGGCCGCGTTGAGCGACGATGCGCTCATGCTGCCGGAGCTGTCGACCATGAAGGCAATGTTGTAATTGGTGCCCGGCACCACGGTCAGACCGCCGATGTCGGCGACCATGATGTCGTTGCCGTCGGTGCCGTTGAACGTGTCGTCGCCCGCTGTCGCGACCGCCGCGTTGTAGACCGCTGGCACCACGGTGACTGGAATGGTCGCGGTGCTGCTCGCCGAACCCCCGACCATTTCGGTGGAGGTCGAGGTCACGGTCAGGTTGAACTGGCCGTTGTAGTAGGTCGGCGGGGTCACGGTCAGGCTGCCGAGGTTCCAGCCGGTGACGTTGGCTTCGCCGTTGCTCGCGGTGACGGTGAAGGTATGCCCGGCGCCATCGCTGAGCACCGAGCCGACCGGTGCACCGCTGATTTTCACGCTCAGGGTTTCCGAACCGTCGGTATCGGTCAGCGCGGTGCTGATCGCCGACAGTTTCACCGTGGTGCCTTCGGCGCCAGTGTTGAGTTTGTAGCCGTCGTAATAACCTTCACCGTTGGTGCCGTGCAGATCGGAGACGGTGACGCCCGAGTTCAACAGATCCTGCACGCCGGTGTAGATCGGCACGCCAGCATTGCTCAGGTCGATCGGCGTGCTGCCATTGACCGACAGGTTGACGTCGTAGCTGCCCGGGCCGCTCTGGTTGTGGTGGTAGATGTCGAGTGTGTAGTAGCCGCTGGTGGTCGGGGTGAACGAACCGTTGATCGCTCCACCCGCGCCCCAGGTGCCCGACGCCACGTTCTTGCCGCCGATGGTGATCAGCAAGCTGTCATCGGCGACACCGCTGAAGGTGTAGGTCTTGCCCGCTTCCAGATACATCAGGCCCGAGGTCTTCGACGCTGTGCCGGCGGTCACGCTGCCGTCGGACTGTACGTTGGTCACGTTGCCGCTGGAGTTCGGGGTGCCGGCGCCATCGATGACGTTTTTCAACGTGGTCGAATCCGCGCCATTGCCGCTGGTGCCCAGACCCGACAAACCGGTCCAGACTTCCTTGATCAACCCGGTGGACTTCACGTTGTTGTCGGCCACGTTCACAGTCGGCGCGTCTGCCACTGGCGTGATGTCGATTTTCACCGTGCCGGTGTTGCCCAACAGTTGACCGTCGGTTGGCTGGAACTTGATCTGCGCGTAATCCGCCTGGTTGTTGCCCAGGCCGGCGCCGCCGTAACCGTTGACACCCGACTCGTTGGCATCCGGCAGGAAGCGCAGCTTGCCCGCGTCGATGTCGGCCTTGGTGAAGGTCTGGTTATTGGCCACGTCCTTCCAGGTCGAACCGTCCAGATACTGCAGTTTGCCTTCGCCCGGCAGCTGGGTGATTTTGATCCCGAGGCTGCTGGCCGGACTATCAACGTCGCTGACACCGAAGGTAGACCAGCCAAGTACCAGCGGCGTGTCTTCGCTGCCGGTGACATTGCTCGGCGCCGCCACCGGTGCGTCGTTGACCGCCACCACGTTGACGGTGGTGGTCGCGGTGTTGGAATAGTTGCTGCCATCGGTCACGGTCACGGTGATGATCCGCGGCACGCTGCTCGGGTTTTCGCTGCCGTTGGTGAAACTGATGTTCTTGATGACCTGCATGTAGTCCGCTAGCGTCGCGTTGCCGGACAGGGTCAGCGTGACGGTGCCGTTGGTGCTGTTGGCATTGATGGTGATGCCATTGACGCTGTTGCCCAGGTTCAGCGCATCGCCGTCCTGACGGTTGGTCAGCACCACGGTGGCGCCGGTCAGCAGGGTGCTGTCCGGGTCGGTGATCTTGATATCGGTGTCGGCAATCGACACGCCCGCGCCCGGAGTGTTCTCGGTGAACGTCACTTTGTAATCGGCACCCGTGGCGCCGCTGGAGTTGTTGGCATCCAGATCGAGCACTGGCGGTGCATCGTTGTCGATGATTGAAGTGCTGACACTGCCGTTGGTGGCGCTGACCGCGAGGTTCTCGAAGTTGCCGCCGGTGGCCGAATCGATCTTGACCACGAAGTTCTCGGTGCCTTCGGTGATCTTGTCATCGAGGGTGGCGACGTTGAACTGCGCGCTGCTCGCGCCCGCCGGGATCTTCACGGTGTACACGCCGGTGAAGTCCGAGCCGTCGGCGGCGGTGCCGCTGTAGACGATTTTCAGGGTCACTTCGGTTTGCGCCGGGTTGTTCAGGCTGACCGTGTAGGTGGCGGTCTGGCCTTCGGTTACCGAGGTGCTGCCGCTGATGCTGACGGTGGTGGTATCGACGGTGTCGGTGACGCTGGTGATGGCAGGCGTTGTGCTCGGTACCAGGTTTTCGAAGTTACCACCGGTGGCGCTGGTGATGGTCGCCTGCACGGAGCCGGCATCTTTGTAGACGTCATCGGCCGGTGCTGGGACAGTTGTGGTACCAGTGGTTTCGCCAGCCTTGATGGTGATCACGGCGCCGTTCGACAAGGTCACGGTCACTGGCGAACCGGCAGGGTTGGTCAGGGTCGCGGTGTACGTAATCTGACCACCTTCAGCCACGGAACCGGTCGCACTCAGCGACAGGTTAGTGGTGTCGACGGTGTCAGTCACGTTGGTGCTGACCGGAGTTTTGTCGGCTACGAGGTTTTCGAAGTTGCCGCCAGTCACATTGGTGATCGAGTTGGTGATCGGTGCATGACCGGTCAACGCGTCGTTCGGCGCTGCGGTGGTCGCGGTGCCGGTGGTTTGGCCAA
>NZ_JAZEVW010000018.1:0-52485 GCF_036668835.1 Pseudomonas koreensis | reverse complement strand
AGTGAAACGATGCATCGCCGATGGTAGTGTGGGGTTTCCCCATGTGAGAGTAGGTCATCGTCAAGATTAAATTCCGAAACCCCAATTGCGAAAGCAGTTGGGGTTTTGTTTTGCCTGCGAGAAAGTTTCGCCGTTGCATCGATCCGCTCCAACCACCGTTATTAAATAAAACCTCCTGAAGAGATAGGGCATTTTTTGGTATGGTGCAGCTCGTTTTTTACGGACTGATGCCATGCCCATGGATCGGCAATCATTCATGTTAAAGAGTTGCTGTAGAAAATGCCTGAAGCCATTCCGATCAAGGACCACGAAAAAGAGACGCGTCTGGTCAACAAACGGTTGATTGCCTGCGCCTTGTTCGTCTTTGCCATCAGTTGCGCCTTGGTCGTGCGCCTGTACATCCTGCAAGTAGTGGAGTTCGACTACCACTCGACCATCTCTGAAAACAACCGAGTCCACGTCTTGCCAATCCCACCGACGCGCGGCCTGATCTACGACCGCAACGGCGTGGTGCTTGCCGATAACCGTCCCAGCTTCAACCTGACGATCACCCGTGAACGCGCCAGCGACGTCGATCAAGAGCTGGACGAGGTCATCAACCTCCTGCAATTGCCCGCGGAGGATCGTGCGGTTTTCGACAAAGCGATGAAGCAGTCCCGTCACCCCTTTACCCCGGTGACACTATTTTACGAGCTGACCGAAGAGCAAATCGCCGTATTGGCCGTCAACGAGTTTCGTCTGCCAGGCATTGATGTCGAGCCGCAATTTGTTCGCGACTATCCGCTCGGGGCGCATTTTGCCCATTCGATCGGCTATGTCGGCCGGATCAACGAAAAAGAAGCCAAAACGCTGGATTCGGTCGAGTACCGCGGCACTCAATCCATCGGTAAGACCGGCATCGAGCGATTCTACGAAGCGCAGTTACATGGGCATGTCGGTTACGAGGAAGTGGAAACTAACGCTCAGGGCCGGGTACTTCGGGTACTTAAGCACACCGATCCGGTGCCGGGTAAAAACATCGTGCTCAGCCTCGACGTCAAACTGCAGGAAGCGGCAGAGGCCGCGCTGGGTGATCGCCGCGGCTCAGTGGTAGCGCTCGATCCTTCGACCGGTGAAGTATTGGCCATGGTCAGTAATCCGAGCTTCGACCCGAACCTGTTCGTCACCGGCATCAGCTCCAAAGAATACTCGGCGCTGCGCGACTCAATCGACCGACCGCTATTCAACCGGGTATTGCGCGGGCTTTACGCGCCGGGATCGACGATCAAGCCGGAAGTGGCCATTGCTGGCCTCGACGCCGGTGTCGTGACCCCGCAGACCCGCGTCTTCGACCCCGGTTACTACCAACTCCCCGATTTCGATCACAAATATCGTAACTGGAACCACAGCGGCGACGGCTGGGTGGACATGGACGCCGCGATCATGCGCTCCAACGATACTTACTTCTATGATCTGGCCCACAAGCTCGGCATCGATCGTCTGCACGATTACATGGCGATGTTCGGTCTTGGCGAGAAAGTCTCGCTGGACATGTTTGAAGAGTCACCTGGCCTCATGCCATCGCAAGCGTGGAAGCGCGCCACCCGGCGCCAGGCCTGGTTCCCGGGGGAAACCGTGATTCTCGGCATCGGTCAGGGCTACATGCAGGTAACGCCGCTGCAACTGGCTCAGGCCACGGCATTGATCGCCAATAAAGGGGTGTGGAACCGTCCGCATCTGGCCAAGACGGTCGATGGCGTCGCGCCGGTTGATGAGCATCCGATGCCGAATATCCTGCTCAAGGACCCGCGCGATTGGGAGCAGGTCAACCACGGTATGCAAATGGTGATGCACGATGCCCGAGGCATCGCCCGCGCGGCTGCGGCAGGCGCGCAATACCGCATCGCTGGCAAGAGTGGTACGGCGCAAGTCGTGGCGATCAAGCAGGGCGAGCGATACAACCGCGAGAAAACCCTTGAGCGCCATCGTGACAACGCGTTGTTTGTCGGTTTCGCCCCTGCGGAGCATCCGAAGATCGCCATTTCGGTAATGATCGAAAACGGCGAGGCCGGCGGTCGTGTTGCCGGTCCCGTGGTGCGGCAGATCATGGACGCCTGGCTGCTCGATCAGGACGGTCATCTCAAGCCGCAGTACGCAGCGCCAAGCAAGGCACCGGGAGATCCGCACGTTTGATCGTTCAGTGGTCGGTATCTGGCTGACAGCTTCGCGGGCAGGCTCGCTCCCACAGTGCAAGCATTTCAACTGGGGAGCGGGTCTGTGGTTCAGAGCTGTGTCAGGCGCCCGGTACCGGACAGCTCATGTCACCTTCTTCGCACTTCAGATACTGCTTCAGCGCTTCAACCCGCGTTTTCGTCATGCTGGTCATGCAGTTGCTGTAAATCAAAGGATAGACGCTCCCTCCTGCGACGCCCGATGCGGAGAACTTGCACTCGGTATCGCGAAACCCGATCCACGCCCGCTGCGCACTGACCAGCAGTTTTTTGCCATCAGCATTGTCCTTCAAACGTGCGGTGATCTGCTGATACACCGTGTTCAGTTCCTTGTCCGCCGCTTTTAAATCCTGCCCGGCGCACTGATTCATCGTCGCCTGGTCGCTGGCATTTGCGCAGTCAACGGCGGCATCGACGAGCGGGGAGAAAAGAAACGGCGACAGGATCAAAAGCAGACGTGGGAACATGGTCAAATCTCGCTGTAGCGAACGTCAAGTGGCAAGCAGTGTAGCGGTTGCGCCGCGTTTATTCAGTCGGATGCATTCGGGAAGCTGCGAGCAAACGGTCGGCTATAACCGCAATCTCTGCACCGTCGTGCAATGTAGCGAGCCAATGCGCAGGAATGCCCTGTACGCCGTAATGGGCGCCGGCCAACTGACCGGTGATTGCCGCAGTGGTATCGGCATCATCGCCCAGGTTGGCCGCTTGCAGTATCGCCGCTGCGAAGCTGTCCGTACGCTGAAAGCACCACAGCGCCGCTTCCAAAGACTGCACGCTGTAGCCGCTGCCTGTGATATCCGCCTCGGACAAACTGAGGTAATCGCCACGGGCAATGGCCGCTACCTTGGGCTGCGAGAAGCTGGCGGATGACAGCCGGCGCAGCTCTGCTTTGCTTGCGCCTGCAAGTGCGTTAGCGATCAGGCCGGCCAACAGTTGGCAGCACTCGACGGCTTCCGGGGCGGCGTGGGTCGTTCGTGAACTGTCAGCAGCAAATGTTTGTATCTGCTGGACATCGGGAAAATAGAACAGCACCACCGGAGCCAGGCGCATCAGCGAACCGTTACCAGCGCTGTATGGGTCGGTCGAGCCGGCAAAGGGGTCGGCGGTTTGCTGATACTTTGCCAGCGCCTGGCTGACGGTCGTGCCGATATCGAAACACTCACCGGTTGAGCTGAGATAACCCCATTGCCACCAATTGAGGTAACGGCCCATCTGATCAACCGCGTCGAATCCATTTTTGATCAGCAGGCTTTCCGCCAGACACAACGCCATCGAGGTGTCATCGGTCCATTGCCCGGGTTCGAGGTGGAAGGGGCCACCACCGACCATGTCGGTCAACGGTTGGAATGATCCCCGTGGTTTGAACTCAACCGTAGTACCGACGGCGTCGCCGCACGCCAGACCGAGCAGGGCGCCGCGATAACGATCGGCAAGGGATGGCAGCATGACGCAATCCTTTTTCATTCATGTCGCTGGCAAAGGTACCAGCTTCGCTGCGAAACGGGCTCGGCATCCATCGTGTCACCGGCAAAAAAACGCAGCAGGATGTTTCCTTTTACAAATGACTTGCACCGCTTTGATACAACTTCACATTGGACATGTGGTCATACAAGCCTAGTGTTCAGAACAGGAGGTGACGTATGAAGCCAGTACCCAATAGTTTCGAACGCAAAATCACGCTCAAGGCGCCGCGTTCGCATGTCTGGCGTGCCTTGGTCGACGCCGAGGCGTTTGGCCAGTGGTTTGGCGTGGCGCTGGAGGGCCGTCGGTTCATCGCCGGAGAATGGACGCAAGGGCAGGTCACTTATCCGGGTTATGAACATGTTTTATGGAATGTGCTGATCGAGCGGGTCGAGCCGCAGCAGTTGTTTTCGTTTCGCTGGCATCCGTATGCGGTCAATCCGAAGATCGACTACTCCCAAGAGCCGACGACGCTGGTGAAATTCGAGCTGGCCGATTTCGAACAGGGCACGCTGCTGAAGGTTTCCGAATCCGGATTTGCCCATATTCCCGATATTCGCCAGAAAGAGGCGTACTATATGGACAGTCGTGGCTGGGAAGAGCAACTGAGCAGACTTGAGCATTTCCTCGCTGAAAGCGCCAAGGCCCGTGAAAGCGGTGGTGCCTGACACAACTAGGGGTTTTCGGAAGGGCTTCTATGGCGAATGTCTTACACGCTCTGGTAGCTTTTACGACTATTACCGATTGGATCCACTGAGTAATCTACACACATCAACTGAGACACAGGGAGTGTTTCAGGATCAAGGACGATCGACCATTGCAAGGATCGCTGCCGACAGGGAGTCGATAATGGTCTTGGGAAAAACCCGCTTCGGCGGGTTTTTTTTCGCCTGCAAAAAAGTGTCACGCTCAAAGGGGAAACACCGCCAAATGGCGGTGTTTCTGTTTCAGCAGATTACGAAGCTATCAACTGTCGCAATACGTAATGCAGGATCCCGCCAGCCTTGAAGTATTCCACCTCATTCAAGGTGTCGATGCGGCACAGCACCTCAATCTTGTCGAGGCGCCCATCCTCATGAGTGATCACCAGCGGCAGATTCATCCGTGGCGTCAGCTCGACACCGGTGAGTCCCTGGATTTCAAAGGTTTCCTTGCCGGTCAGATTGAGGCTCTTGCGATTCTGATCTAGCTTGAATTGCAACGGCAGCACGCCCATGCCCACCAGGTTGGAGCGGTGGATGCGCTCGAAGCTTTCCGCAATCACCGCTTTGACGCCGAGCAGGTTGGTGCCTTTGGCCGCCCAGTCGCGACTGGAACCGGTGCCGTACTCCTGACCGGCAATCACCACCAGCGGCGTACCCGACGCCTGGTATTTCATGGCCGCGTCGTAGATCGCCAGTTTCTCACCGGTCGGGATGTAGATGGTGTTGCCGCCTTCCTCGCCGCCAAGCATTTCGTTGCGGATACGGATGTTGGCAAACGTGCCGCGCATCATCACTTCGTGGTTGCCGCGCCGCGAGCCGTAGGAGTTGAAGTCACGCGGCTCCACGCCTTTCTCGCGCAGGTAACGTCCGGCAGGGCTGTCAGTCTTGATGTTGCCGGCGGGGGAGATGTGGTCGGTGGTCACCGAATCGCCGAGCAGTGCCAATACGCGCGCACCTTTGATGTCCTCTATCTGCGGCAGCGGCCCGGAGATATCGTCGAAGAACGGCGGATGTTGAATGTAGGTCGAGTCGTCCTGCCACACGTACGTCGCCGCTTGCGGTACTTCGATGGCTTGCCACTGCTCGTCGCCGGCGAACACCTCGGCATATTCCTTGTGAAACATGGCGGTGTTGACCTGATTCACCGCGTCGGCGATTTCCTGGCTGCTCGGCCAGATATCGCGCAAATACACCGGATTGCCCTGTTGGTCTTCGCCCAGTGGCTCGCTGCTGATGTCGCTGCGCACGCTGCCAGCCAGTGCATAGGCGACGACCAGCGGCGGCGAGGCCAGCCAGTTGGTTTTCACCAGCGGATGCACGCGCCCTTCGAAGTTGCGGTTGCCGGACAATACCGAGGCTACGCTGAGATCGGCTTTCTGGATGGCTTTCTCGATCGGCTCCGGCAGTGGCCCGGAGTTGCCGATGCAGGTGGTGCAGCCGTAGCCGACCAGGGAAAACCCGAGCTGATCAAGGTATTGCGTCAAACCAGCGGCCTTGTAGTAGTCGGTGACCACTTTCGAACCCGGCGCCAGCGAACTTTTCACCCATGGCTTGCGAGTCAGGCCTTTCTCCACCGCTTTTTTTGCCAGCAACCCGGCAGCCATCATCACGCTCGGGTTGGAGGTGTTGGTGCACGAAGTGATCGCTGCGATGACCACTGCGCCATTTTTCAGCCGATAGGTGTGGCCCTCATATTCGTAATCCGCTTCACCGACCAGATCGGCATTGCCCACCGCAACACCACCGCCACCCTCGCTCTCCAGGCGACCTTCTTCCTTGCTGGTGGGCTTGAACTGCAAATCGAGAAAATCGCTGAACGCCTGCGCGACATTCGGTAGCGACACGCGGTCCTGCGGACGTTTCGGGCCGGCGAGACTGGCTTCGACGCTGCCCATGTCCAGCGCCAGGCTATCAGTGAACAGCGGTTCCTGACCGGGCAGACGCCACAGGCCCTGCGCCTTGGTGTACGCCTCGACCAGTTTGACCACGGCCGGTGGCCGCCCGGACAGGCGCAGATAGTCCAGTGTGACCTCGTCGACCGGGAAGAATCCGCACGTCGCCCCATATTCCGGGGCCATGTTGGCGATGGTCGCGCGGTCGGCCAGCGGCAGGTCGGCGAGGCCATCACCGTAAAATTCAACAAATTTGCCCACCACGCCTTTCTTGCGCAGCATCTGCGTGACCGTCAGCACCAGGTCAGTGGCGGTGATGCCTTCCTTGAGCCTGCCGGTCAGTTTGAAACCGATCACTTCCGGAATCAGCATTGACACCGGTTGCCCGAGCATTGCCGCTTCCGCTTCGATCCCGCCAACGCCCCAGCCGAGTACGCCGAGGCCGTTGATCATGGTGGTGTGCGAATCAGTGCCGACCAACGTATCGGGGAAGGCATAGGTGCGCCCGTCTTCGTCCTTGGTCCACACCGTACGCCCGAGGTATTCGAGGTTGACCTGGTGACAGATCCCGGTCCCTGGCGGCACCACGCTGAAATTATCGAAAGCGCTCTGGCCCCAGCGCAGAAAGGCATAGCGCTCGCCGTTGCGCTGCATTTCGATATCGACGTTCTGTTCGAACGCGCTGGCCGAGGCGAATTTGTCGACCATCACCGAGTGGTCGATCACCAGATCCACCGGCGACAACGGATTGATCCGCTGCGGATCGCCGCCGGCCTTGGCCATCGCCGCGCGCATGGCGGCGAGGTCGACCACAGCGGGTACGCCAGTAAAATCCTGCATCAGGACGCGGGCCGGGCGGTACTGGATTTCGCGGTCTGAGCGGCGCTCCTTGAGCCATGCGGCGATGGCCTTGAGGTCGGCGCCGGTGACGGTTTTTTCGTCTTCCCAGCGCAGCAGGTTTTCCAGCAGCACCTTCAGCGACATCGGCAGCTTGTCGAGGTCGCCCAAGCTCTTGGCGGCGTCCGGCAGGCTGAAGTAGTGGTAGGTCTGGTCATCGATTTCTAGGGTTTTGAGCGTTTTCAGGCTATCGAGGGACGGCATTACGATCACTCCTTTAAGTCCGCACGGCTACGGACTGAGGAAACGGACAGAGCATTAAACCTAGCCCTGTTTTGAATAGCTGGCTATTAACTGGACTGTGTCGCAAGAAGCAAGGTTCCAACATCGGCTATCATGCGCCGGTTTTCGTGACAGGCTTTGCTGTGAAGCAAGGCTTGAGCAGCGCGCAGGGGACCAATCCTTGTCCTTTGCCCAGGAGTAACAATGAACACCCTATTCATGCATTGCCGGCCAGGCTTCGAAGGCGAAGTCTGTTCGGAGATTTCCGACCTCGCCGCCCAACTGAACGTGGCCGGTTACGCCAAGGCTAAAGCGGCCACGGCGTACGCCGAGTTTGTCTGTACCGAAGAAGACGGCGCCGAGCGCCTGATGCGCGGCCAGCGTTTCGCCGAGCTGATTTTCCCGCGGCAATGGGCGCGCGGCTTTTTCATCGATCTGCCGGAAACCGACCGCATCAGCGTAATCCTCGCGCACATGGCCGACTTCCCGGTCTGTGGCAGCCTGTGGCTGGAAGTGGTCGACACCAACGATGGCAAGGAACTGTCTAACTTCTGCAAGAAGTTCGAAGGCCCTCTGCGCAAAGCCCTGACTGCCGCCGGCAAACTGGTGGACGACGCGAGCAAGCCGCGCCTGCTGCTGACCTTCAAAAGTGGTCGCGAGGTGTTTCTGGGCATGGCCGACGCTGGTAACTCGGCGATGTGGCCGATGGGCATTCCCCGGTTGAAATTCCCCCGCGAAGCACCGAGCCGTTCGACGCTGAAACTGGAAGAAGCGTGGCACCATTTCATTCCACGTGATCAATGGGAAGATCGTCTGCACAGCGACATGACCGGCGTCGACCTCGGCGCTGCGCCCGGCGGCTGGACCTGGCAACTGGTCAATCGCGGCATGCTGGTAACCGCTATCGATAATGGCCCGATGGCCGAGAGCCTGATGGACACGGGGCTGGTTCAGCACCTGATGGCTGACGGCTTTACCTTCAAGCCCAAGCAACCGGTGGACTGGATGGTCTGCGACATCGTCGAAAAGCCGGCGCGTAACGCGGCGATGCTCGAAGAGTGGATCGGCGAGGGCCATTGCCGCGAGGCGGTAGTCAACCTGAAGCTGCCGATGAAACAGCGTTATGCCGAAGTGAAGCGTTTGCTTGAACGCATCGCTGATGGCTTCAAGGCGCGCGGGATCAAAGTCGATATTGGCTGCAAACAGCTGTATCACGACCGCGAAGAAGTGACCTGCCATTTGCGCCGGCATGATACGAAGAAAGCCAGATCGCGCTGATACAACACGAAACCCTGTGGGAGCGAGCTTGCTCGCGAAGGCAATCTGTCAGTCAACACATCAACGGCTGACTGACCCAGCGCTTTCGCGAGCAGGCGCGCTCCCACAGGCGTGTGCGGCGTAACACCACAGGTGGCCGAATACTCGGCAATGCGCGACAATGCCGGTCAGTTTCAGGAGTGAACCATGAGTGAAATGATCGATACCCCGGTCGACGGCACCCTCGACGCCACCGGCCTCAATTGCCCAGAGCCGGTGATGATGCTGCATCAGCACATCCGTGACCTGGTGCCTGGCGGCCTGCTCAAGGTCATCGCCACCGATCCGTCGACCCAGCGCGACATCCCCAAATTCTGCGTGTTCCTCGACCATGAACTGGTCAGCCAGCACGAAGAGGCGGGTACTTACCTGTACTGGATTCGCAAGAAGCTGGCCTGAGTCCGAGGCCAACGCCAAAAATAAATGTGGGAGCCAGCAGTCTGGCTCCCACATTTTTTCTCGCGGTAGAAAATGCTCAGCCAGCCGAGCGACTGATACGAATGCGTTTGCGCGCGCTGCGGGTCAGGCGGATCGACAGCATCAGTGCCGCACAGCTCAAGCCGACAATCAGACCCTGCCACAGACCGCTCGGGCCGCGTGGTTCGCCGAGCCAGTCGGTCAGGCCGAGGGCATAACCCACCGGCAAGCCGATGCCCCAATAGGCGAACAGGGTCAGAATCATCGTCACCCGCGTGTCCTGATAACCGCGCAAGGCGCCGGCGGCAGTGACCTGGATCGCGTCAGAGAACTGGAACAGCGCCGAATAGACGATCAGCATCGCAGCAATGTGGATCACCGTCGGGTCAGCGGTATAGATCGCCGCAATCGGCTCACGCAGCGCCAGCATCATGCTCGCCGACAGACACGCATAAGCCAGCGCCGTGGCCATGCCGACACCCGCAGCAAAACGCGCCTCACGCGGCTCCTCACGGCCCAGCGCCTGACCAACGCGCACGGTGACGGCCATGCCCAGGGAGTAGGGGATCATGAACACCAGCGAACTGACGTTGAGGGCAATCTGATGCCCGGCGACCACCGTGGCGCCGAGGCTGCCGATCAGCAGGGCGATCACCGCAAAAATGCTCGACTCGGCAAACACCGCAATACCGATTGGCAGACCAATCGCCAGCAGACGCTTGATCACTGCCCACTGTGGCCAGTCGAAACGGCTGAACAGCTCGCTTGAACGATACGCCGGAGCCCAGCGTTCATAGCCGGCCAGGCCGAGCGCCATCACCCACATCACAATCGCCGTGGCCCAACCACAGCCGACGCCGCCCATGGCCGGCACGCCGAAATGGCCATAAATGAAGATGTAGTTCAGCGGAATATTCAGCGCCAGCCCGCACAGGCCCAGCACCATCGCCGGCCGCGTGCGGCCCAGACCATCGCTGAAACAGCGCAGCACATGGTAGAAAGCCACCGCTGGCAGCCCGCTGGCGATGCCGTGCAGATACTGCATGCACGGGCCGATCAGTTCTGGATCGACGTGCATCAGGTGGAGCACGGGCTCGGCGGCGAGCAGCATCGCCGTTGCGATCAGGCCGACCACCAACGCCAGCCACAGGGCCTGACGCACAATCGGGCCGATCTCGCTGTGCGTGCCGGCGCCAAAGCGCTGGGCGACTTTCGGCGTGGTCGCCAGCAGCGTGCCGGTCATCAGCAGAAACACCGGCACCCAGATCGAATTGCCCAACGCCACTGCCGCCAGGTCTTTCGGCCCGACACGCCCGGCCATCACCGCATCGACAAAGCCCATGGCGGTGGTCGCCAGTTGCGCAATGATGATTGGCAAGGCCAGGGCGAGCAGGGTTTTCAGCTCCAGGCGAATCCGCGCGGGGCGAGAAAGGCAAACGGCGACAGGTTGATCAGTAACGGAATTCACAGGCAAAACGTCCACAGGTGTTGATGCGCAAGGCGCCGCATTCTACGCCGCTGACGTTGCAGTCAGGAAAAATCCTCGTTGTGGATTTGTAAGCGCAATGGCTGCTGGCCCGGGAAGCGATCTGCACCTAAACTGCCGATCCGCCCAAGGAGCCCGCCATGCTGATTGTTGCCGACGAAAATATCCCGCTGCTCGATGCCTTTTTTGCCGGGTTCGGCGAGATCCGCCGAGTCCCGGGGCGTGCGATCGACCGTGCGACGGTTGAGCAGGCCGACGTACTGCTCGTACGCTCGGTGACCCCGGTCAACCGTGCGTTGCTGGAGGGCAGCAAAGTGCGCTTTGTCGGCACTTGCACGATTGGCACTGATCATCTGGATCTGGAGTACTTCGATCAGGCCGGCATTGCCTGGTCTAGCGCGCCGGGCTGCAACGCCCGTGGCGTGGTCGATTATGTGCTGGGCAGCCTGATGACTCTTGCCGAAATCGAAGGTGTCGATCTGGCTCGGCGCACCTACGGTGTCGTCGGTGCCGGCGAAGTCGGTGGGCGCTTGATCAGCGTGCTCAAAGGCCTTGGTTGGGATGTGAAAGTCTGCGACCCGCCACGTCAGGCTGCCGAAGGCGGCGATTATGTAAGCCTGGAGCAGATCATCGAGCAGTGCGATGTGATCAGCCTGCACACACCGCTGACACGTAGCGGTGAAGGCGCAACCTGGCATCTGCTTGATGAGCAACGTTTGCGCCAGCTCAGGCCCGGCGCATGGCTGATCAACGCCGCACGCGGCCCGGTGGTGGATAACGCCGCGCTGCGTCAGGTGCTGCTGGAGCGTGAAGACCTGCAGGCGGTGCTCGATGTCTGGGAAGCCGAGCCCGAAGTCGATGTTGCCTTGGCTGAGCTCTGCGTGCTGGCAACCCCGCATATTGCGGGTTACAGCCTCGATGGCAAGCAGCGCGGCACGGCGCAGATCTATCAGGCGTATTGCGCCTTCATCGGCCAGCCGGCGAGCATTCAGCTCGCTGAGCTGTTGCCGGCGCCGTGGTTGGCGCAAGTCTCGCTGCACGCCGACAGCGACCCGGCGTGGGCGCTGGCGATGTTGTGCCGGGGCGTGTACGACCCGCGCCGCGACGATGCGGATTTCCGCCGCAGCCTGGTAGGCAATGTCGCTGAGCAGCGTGCGGCGTTTGATGTGCTGCGCAAGCAATATCCAGTGCGGCGCGAGATTGAAGGTTTGCAGGTACGGATTGAAGGGGAGGCGCCGGCATTGGCGCAAATCGTCGCGGCGCTGGGGGCTGTGGCAGTCTAGAAAACCGAGGCGACGAACGCGACCCCGATCCTGAATTGCAGCCATAAAAAACCCGGCAAACAGGGCCGGGTCAGGAATACGGTGGCTATATCATTTTTGTTTGGCAGGCTTGACCAATCGCTTGTCCAGTTCGCGGCACGCATCCTGGATCATATCTTCAGTGATCGGTACTTCACGCCCGTCCTTATCGATAATCGAGCAACCCAGAGCTTGGCCGGGTTTGGTGCGAATCACTTCAATCTTGTCTTCGCTGCTGTGTTGCAAGGACATGGCCTGTCTCCTCATCAGGTTGTGTGCCTAGATTAAAACCGCCGCGTGACCAGGCTGTGACAACTCCCTGTGGTCGGTCGGCGAACGGCATCTTTACTCAAACAGAAATGGCCGCTCGTCTCAACCGCAACCTTAGACCAATCGTTTCTAGCATCCTGAGATCACGGGCATATTTAACCTGACTCATTGTGATTTACAGAGTTCCACCCCATTTGAGTCAACAGGCAGGCCCTATTCATCCAGCGCAGACGTGAACTCCATGATTTCGATGCTCTCTTCCCGGCACCGGCGCGCTTTGCGTCTGACCAGTCATTTTCTCCTGCCGTATCGCTGGCACGCCTTTGGCGCGCTGCTCGCACTGATCGTCACCGCCGGCATTACCTTGTCGATGGGGCAGGGCATCAAACTACTGGTGGACCAAGGTTTCATGACCCGCTCGCCGCATCTGCTCAACCAGTCCATCGGAATTTTCATGCTGCTGG
Source organism: Pseudomonas koreensis (assembly GCF_036668835.1). GTDB lineage: Bacteria > Pseudomonadota > Gammaproteobacteria > Pseudomonadales > Pseudomonadaceae > Aquipseudomonas > Aquipseudomonas koreensis_I. Next base: position 39,844 of record NZ_JAZEVW010000018.1, on the reverse strand, counting down.
TGCTGGGGCTGGCGGCGGGCACGTTCGCGCGTTTCTATCTGGTGTCGTGGATTGGCGAGCGCGTGGTCGCCGACATTCGCCGCCAGGTGTTCAACCATCTGGTGTATCTGCATCCGGGCTTTTATGAGCACAACCGCAGCTCGGAAATCCAGTCGCGCCTGACCGCCGATACCACGCTGCTGCAATCGGTGATCGGCTCTTCGCTGTCACTGTTTCTGCGCAACCTGCTGATGGTAATCGGCGGCGTTGTGCTGCTGTTCATTACCAACCCCAAGCTCACCAGCATCGTGGTGATCGCACTGCCGCTGGTGATCGCGCCGATTCTGCTGTTCGGTCGACGCGTGCGCAATCTGTCGCGCCTGAGCCAGGACCGGATCGCCGACATTGGCAGCTACGTTTCGGAAACCCTCGGGCAGATCAAAACCGTGCAGGCCTATAACCATCAAGTTCAGGACGAGCAGCGCTTTGCCTCGACGGTCGAGCAGGCGTTCGATACCGCGCGCAAACGGATTTTTCAGCGCGCGTGGCTGATCACGCTGGTGATCGTGCTGGTGCTTGGCGCGGTGGCGGTGATGTTGTGGGTGGGCGGCATGGACGTCATGGCCGGGCGGATTTCCGCAGGCGAACTGGCAGCGTTCGTTTTCTACAGCCTGATCGTCGGCAGCGCATTCGGCACCCTGAGCGAAGTCATCGGCGAACTGCAGCGCGCGGCGGGTGCAGCTGAACGCATCGCAGAACTGCTGCGCTCGGAGAACATCATCCAGCCACCCACGACCGGGCTGGTGACTTTGCCGGCGCGGGTCAGCGGTGAGCTGGAACTCAAGGATGTGCGCTTTTCCTACCCATCGCGTCCAGAAAGCTATGCGGTCGACGGCTTGAATCTGACCGTGAAAGCGGGCGAAACCCTCGCCCTGGTTGGCCCATCCGGTGCGGGCAAGTCCACGGTGTATGACTTGTTGCTGCGTTTCTACGATCCGCTGGCGGGGCAAATCCTGCTCGATGGCGTGCCGCTGACAAGCCTTGATCCGCTGGATCTGCGCCGTTGCTTTGCCCTCGTCTCGCAAACGCCTGCGTTGTTCTTCGGCACTGTTGAGGAGAACATTCGCTACGGTTGCCCGACAGCGACGCTGGAGCAGGTCAAGGAAGCCGCCCGCATCGCCCATGCCCACGACTTTATCGAGCAGATGCCTGAAGGCTACCAGACGCACCTGGGCGATGGCGGCCTCGGCCTCTCCGGCGGCCAGCGCCAGCGTCTGGCCATCGCCCGGGCGTTGCTGGTCGACGCGCCGATCCTGTTGCTGGACGAAGCCACCAGCGCCCTCGACGCGCAGAGCGAGCACCTGATCCAGCAAGCCCTGCCCAGCCTGATGCACAACCGCACCACGCTGGTGATCGCCCATCGTCTGGCCACGGTCAAGAATGCCGACCGGATTGCCGTAATGGATCAGGGCAGGCTTGTGGCGATAGGTACGCATCAGGAACTGATTGCCAGTAATGCGCTGTATGCGCGGTTGGCGGCGTTGCAGTTCAATGATGGTCGGTCTGTTTCAACCGATGAAGCACCGACCTAGTAACCGACCCAGTAACCGACCCATAAAAAATGCCCGTATCTAACGATACGGGCATTTTTTATGGGTCGGCGTCAGCTCTCTCTCACTGATCGTCGAAATATCGCTCATGCCAATCCACCAGCGGTTGTGGCGAGTTGAGCTTCTGGCCGTAGATCACCGAGTACGACAGCACGTTCTGCACGTACTGGCGGGTTTCGTCGAACGGGATGCTTTCCACCCAGACGTCGAAACTCAGGTGATCGGCGCCGCGCAGCCATTGGCGCACGCGGCCCGGGCCGGCGTTGTAGGCGGCGGAGGCGAGGACGCGGTTGCCGTTGAACTGGCTGTGCACCTGGCTCAGGTAAGCAGCGCCGAGCTGGATGTTTTTGTCCGGGTCGAGCACCTGCTGCGGCGAGGCCAGCGGGATGCTGAACTTGCGCGCGGTTTCCTTGGCCGTGCCGGGCATCAATTGCATCAGGCCGCTGGCGCCGACGCCGGAGCGGGCGTCATCCATGAAAGCGCTTTCCTGGCGAGTGATGGCGAACACCCAGCTTGAGTGCAGGCCACGCACCTTGGCTTCGCGCACCAGCGTGTCGCGGTGGGCCATCGGGAAGCGAATATCGAGATCGTCCCAATACTGCGCCTGGCTGATGGTGCGGATGGCCGGGAAATACCACTTCAGGTCATAGGCGAGTTTGGCCTGGGCGACCATTTCGTCACGGTTGAAATGGCGGCTGACGTGATACCACTCGCGGCGACCGTCGACGATCTGCCCGCGAGCGTGAAATTCCAGCGCGCGACGCACGCCCGGCGTGTTGCGCACCTTGTTGATCAAGGCCTGGCTGAGCACCAGCGGCTTGTTGTTCAGCGAGTACGGCGATTGCGAGCGATCGGCGGCGAGGAAGCCATAGAAGTCACGCTCGCGCGCGAGGTTTTTGTACAGCGTCTGGGCTTGCGGATTCTGCGGCTGGGCCAGTTCAAGGCTGCGCGCCTGCCAGTAGCGCCAGCGGTTGGTGGTGGCCAGATCCTGCGGCAGACGTTTGGTCAGTTCATAAGCGTCATCCCAGCGGGCCAGACGCAGCAGCAGGCGCAAGCGCCATTCGGAAACGGTGTTGTCGCGCAGCTCCGGATCGTATTTGGTCATCACGTCGAGGGCGCGGCTGTCGAAACGGCGGGCCAGGGTCAGGCCGATTTCGCGGGCGATCGCGACTTTTTCATCACGGGAGAAATGCATGCTGCTGGCGTAACCGTCGAGCAGGGCCATGGCCTTGTCCGGGTCCTGACGGGCGAGGCGGCGCAGGCCAAGGCTGACCACGTCGGACATCGGTTCATCCGCCGGGGTGAAGCGCGACGGCTGATTGAGCAGCTCGGGTTTTTGCGCAACATCGACCAGCAAACGACCGCGAGGGGCGAGGGTGGTCAAGCCGTTGATCAGGCTGTTCGCCAGCGGATAGTTACGGGCCTGCGCCGCGAGTTTGGTGCGTTCCCAGCGTTTCTGTTCGGTGAGCTGGCCGTCAGCCGCCCAGATGCCGAACAGCGCGTCACACGCTGCCGGTTGCGACTTGCCGGTCAGCCAGAGTTTTTCCGCGTTGGCGTAACCCTCGGCTTTCTTGTCGTGGCTGATCTGGTATTGCGCATTGAGGCAGTCGAGTTCGGTGAAGTTGAGCTTCGGGTCGTAATACCTGACGAAGGTTGCCCAGTCGCCGCGGTCGGCGAGCCAGCGCAACCAGCGCAATTTCATCCAGTTGGCCTGAGGCAGATCACCGTGCTCGGCGAGAAACTTCTCGATCTCGGCATTGCTCGCCGATTTCAGGCGCGCGGTCAGTTCGTCGTAGGCCAGATACGGTTCCAGCGGATAGTCAGCCAGCGCCTGGCTGTAACGCAAATACGGGCCGGTATCGCCCTTGGCCAGCGCGCGCTTGGCTTCATCGTAATACTGGCGTTGGGTGGACAGATCCACCGCCTGGGCGGATTGAGCGGCAGCGGCGGTGAAAAACAAACAGGACAAAACACTGAAAAGGCGACTGCGCATGAGACATCCGGGCAGAGAAATCATGACAAGTGCCGACCTCGATCAGCACTGAATTGTCTGTAGCTTAGCCTTTTGCCAGCAAGCGGCGAAAGCTTTGCCGGCCTCGCAGCACAAGTTCGCAACAAATGTTGTGCAGAGTGCTTCCACAGACAAATTGCCGGCCTGCGCGAGCGCTGATTCAGGTAGAATGCGCGCCCGGTTTTTGGAGAAGCTCATGACCCTGCTCAAATTCAGCGATGTGTCCCTTGCGTTCGGCGCTATGCCGTTGTTGGACAAGGTGTCCTGGCAGATCGCCCGTGGTGAGCGGGTGTGCATCATCGGCCGCAACGGCACTGGCAAGTCCAGCATGATGAAACTGGTCAAGGGCGACCAGAAGCCCGATGACGGCTCGGTGTGGCGTGCCCCCGGTCTGAAAATCGGCGAATTGCCGCAGGAATTGCCGGTGGCCGACGAGCGGACTGTGTTCGACGTGGTCGCCGAAGGCCTCGATGGCGTCGGCGCATTGCTCGCCGAATATCATCACTTGAGTCAGAACATCGTCACCGACGCCGATCTGGACAAGCTCATGCATGTTCAACACGACCTCGAAGCCCGCGACGGCTGGCGCTTGCAGACTTTGGTCGACAGCACCCTCAGCCGTCTGCAACTGCCGGCCGACAAGACCCTCGCCGAGTTGTCCGGCGGCTGGCGTCGTCGCGTGCTGCTGGCACAGGCGCTGGTGTCCGAGCCGGATCTGCTGCTGCTCGACGAACCGACCAACCACCTGGATATCGGTGCGATTGCCTGGCTCGAAGAAGCGCTGAAGGATTTCCAGGGCGCCGTGCTGTTCATCACGCACGACCGTTCCTTCCTGCAAAACCTCGCCACGCGCATTCTCGAACTGGACCGCGGCGGCCTGATCGACTGGAACGGCGACTACGCCAGTTTCCTCGTGCACAAAGAAGCTGCACTGGCGGCTGAAGAGACCGCCAACGCGCTGTTCGACAAGCGTCTGGCTCAGGAAGAAGTGTGGATCCGTCAGGGCATCAAGGCCCGTCGCACCCGTAACGAAGGCCGTGTTCGTGCGCTGAAAGCCTTGCGTGTGGAGCGCAGCGAACGTCGCGAGCGTACCGGCAAAGCCAACATTCAGCTGGAAACCGCCGACAAGTCCGGCAAGCAGGTGATGGTGCTCGAGAATGTGAGTTTTGCTCACCCGGGCGGGCCGTTCCTGATCAAGGATTTCTCGATGGTATTGCAGCGTGGCGACCGTATCGGTCTGCTCGGCGCCAACGGTACCGGCAAGACTACCCTGCTGAAATTGATGCTCAGCGGTCTGCAACCGACCAGCGGCAAAGTCGAAGAGGGCACACGCATCGATGTGGCCTATTTCGACCAGTTGCGCCATCAGCTGGATCTGGAAAAAACCGTGATCGACAACGTCGCCGAAGGCCGTGACTTCATCGATATCGACGGCCAGAGCCGGCATGTCCTGAGTTACCTTGGTGACTTCCTGTTCAGCCCGCAGCGTGCGCGCACGCCGGTCAAGGCGTTGTCGGGTGGTGAGCGTGCGCGTCTGTTGCTGGCCAAGCTGTTCAGCAAACCGGCGAACCTGCTGGTGCTCGACGAACCGACCAACGACCTCGACGTCGAAACCCTGGAACTGCTCGAAGAAGTGCTGCTGACCTTCAACGGCACGGTCCTGATGGTCAGCCACGACCGGGCATTTCTCGACAACGTGGTCACCAGCACCCTGGTCTTCGAAGGTGAAGGCAAGGTGCGTGAATACGTCGGTGGCTATCAGGACTGGATCCGTCAGGGTGGCTCGCCACGTCTGTTGGGCGTGACCGAAAGCAAATCGGGCAAGGCTGACCTGAACTCGGCGGTGGTCACCGCTGAGCCGGCACCGGTGGCGGCGCCCGCCGCTGCGGCTCCAGCGGCGAAGAAGAAGCTCAGCTACAAGCTGCAACGTGAGCTGGAAGCCTTGCCGGGCGACATCGACGCCAAGGAACAGCAGATCGCGGCTGTCGAAGCAGAAATGGCCGAGGCCGGTTTCTATCAGCGTCCGCCGGCAGAGACGGCCAAGGTCATCGCTTCGCTGGAGCAGTTGCAGGCCGAGCTGGATGCGCTGGTAGAGCGTTGGGCCGAGCTGGATGCCTGATTGATCCGGATGTAAAAAAAGCCCGGCGCTCAGTGATGAGCGCCGGGCTTTTCATATCAGGGGCCGCTCCTGATCAAATGTGGGTTTTAGCGTTTGACCAAGTGCACCGCCAGCACATCGCACGGCGCGCCGTGCAGTACGTCGTTGGCGGTCGAACCAAGCAACAGCGCCAGACCGTGGCGGCCATGACTGCCCACCACGATCAGATCGCAGGTTTGTTCCTTGGCGAAGTGATGGATTTCCTGGCGTGGCTGGCCGTAGGTCAAATGGCAGTTGGCGCCTTCAAGCTCGGTGTACTTGAGCTTCAAACGCTCGAGGCGCTCCTTGGCTTGATCGAACTGCTGTTGTTGCAGTTGTGACAGATCCATCGGCACGTCGCCGCCGAACGCCATGGCCATCGGTTCGACGATATGCACCAGCGACAGTTTGGCGCCATTGCTGACCGAAAGCTCACGGGCGCGGTGGATCACAGGGTCGCACTCTTCGGTCAGGTCTACGGCGACCAGGATGTGGTGGTAGGGCATGAGGTGCTCTCCTGAGGTTTCAATAGTGGTAAGTATGGCTGGTTTCGAGCGCAATGGTTCCAAAGTGACACAAGGCGCTCACCGAGAATGGGGAATAGAGATATGACGGTCTGGTTGGTGGTGTCAATCCTGCTGGTGGTTTTAAGTCCGCTGGCCTGGCTGCGGCCTTCGCGCGCACAAAGCGGGCGTATCGCATTGCGCGCGGAGGCGCGGCGCATTGGTCTGGCCATGCAACTGGCACCGCAGGAATGGCCGCACTGGTTGACGCAGCAACCGCCGAACCCGTGTGCGCAATACTATCGGCCGCGCAGAAGTAATCACTCGGCCTGCTGGACGTACTGGCAGAAATCGCCGGGGGTGTGGGTTAACCAGTGGCAGGAAGTTTGCGAGGATCGTGGTCTGCTCAATCATTTCGAAAAATTGCCGGGCAATGTTTTCAAGGTCGACGCCGACAAGCAGATGATTGCGCTGTATTGGGGCGAGAAGGGTGACGCTGCGGTTTTGCAGAATATCGACGCAACACTGAAAGCGCTGGCATGACCTGCGGACTTTTCGCACTGCAACGGTGCGAAGCGTCCGGCAGACGCGCATAAAAAAGCCCGACATGATTCATCGGGCGGGGTGGCCAGGCAGGCCGGAAATCTTTTTGCTGCTGACTCGATTTGAAAACGACAGCGCATTTCCCTGTAGTCCCCACCAGCGTAGCCCCTTAAATAGACGCTGCGACGAATTAGGGCGACTTTTCTAATTATTGATTCTATGAATGCCTGGACATGCAGAGGCGTGTGGCGTGGCTTCGTCCTACAGAAATGACCGCAAAGTCGCATTTCAACCGGTATTTTGGGCGATTGACAATTGCTGGAAATTCCGAGAAGGTGACGTACCCAAATCAAACGGGCGTATGAATTGAGCGTTTGTCTTGCAGACTGCTCCTACAGAATCCCGACTATCGCGTTGGCGGGTGTGCCGGGTGGATTGGCGTTAGCATTGACGAAAAAGCGTCCTGCCGAGCCATTCGCCTGCGTCCGACGTGTACTGTTCAGCTTCCATATCGTGGAGATCAGTTGATGATTTACGAAGGTAAAGCCATCACGGTTAAAGCTCTTGAAAGTGGCATCGTCGACTTGAAATTCGACCTCAAGGGTGAGTCCGTCAACAAGTTCAACCGTCTAACCCTGAATGAATTGCGTCAGGCCGTAGACACCATCAAGGCAGATGCTTCGATCAAGGGCGTGATCGTCAGCAGCGGCAAGGACGTGTTCATCGTCGGCGCCGACATCACCGAATTTGTCGACAACTTCAAGCTGCCGGATGCCGAGCTGGTTGCTGGCAATCTCGAAGCCAACAAGATCTTCAGCGATTTCGAAGACCTCAACGTGCCAACCGTAGCGGCCATCAACGGCATCGCCCTCGGCGGCGGGCTGGAAATGTGCCTGGCGGCTGACTATCGCGTCATGTCGACCAAAGCCAAGATCGGCCTGCCGGAAGTCAAACTGGGCATCTACCCAGGCTTCGGCGGTACCGTGCGTCTGCCGCGCCTGATCGGTGTCGACAACGCGATCGAGTGGATTGCCGCTGGCAAGGAAAACCGCCCTGAAGACGCCCTGAAAGTTAGCGCCGTCGACGCCGTGGTTGCCCCAGAGAAGCTGCAGGAAGCAGCCCTTGAGCTGATCAAGCGCGCCATCTCCGGCGAGTTCGATTTCAAGGCCAAACGTCAGCCTAAACTTGAAAAACTCAAGTTGAACGCCATTGAACAAATGATGGCTTTCGAAACGGCCAAGGGTTTCGTGGCCGGTCAGGCTGGCCCGAACTACCCGGCGCCGGTCGAAGCGATCAAGACTATCCAGAAAGCCGCGAATTTCGGTCGTGACAAGGCGCTGGAAGTCGAAGCCGCCGGTTTCGTCAAACTGGCCAAGACCTCTGCCGCGCAGAGCTTGATCGGTCTGTTCCTGAACGATCAGGAACTGAAGAAAAAGGCCAAGGCCTACGACGAAATCGCCAAAGACGTGAAGCAGGCTGCCGTACTCGGCGCCGGCATCATGGGTGGCGGTATCGCCTATCAGTCGGCGTCCAAAGGCACGCCGATCCTGATGAAGGACATCAACGAGCACGGTATCGAGCAGGGCCTGGCCGAAGCCGCCAAGCTGCTGGTTGGCCGCGTTGACAAAGGTCGCATGACCGCCGCGAAAATGGCTGAAGTGCTCAACGGCATTCGTCCGACCCTTTCCTACGGCGACTTCGGCCACGTCGATCTGGTTGTCGAAGCAGTCGTCGAGAACCCGAAGGTCAAGCAAGCTGTACTGGCAGAAGTTGAAGGTCAGGTCAAAGAGGACACCATCCTCGCGTCCAACACCTCGACCATTTCCATCAGCCTGCTGGCGAAAGCCCTCAAGCGTCCGGAAAACTTCGTCGGCATGCACTTCTTCAACCCGGTGCACATGATGCCGCTGGTGGAAGTGATCCGTGGCGAGAAGTCGAGTGAGCTGGCTGTTGCCACCACCGTTGCCTACGCCAAGAAAATGGGCAAGAACCCGATCGTCGTCAACGACTGCCCGGGCTTCCTGGTCAACCGTGTCCTGTTCCCGTACTTCGGCGGGTTCGCCAAGCTGGTCAGCGCCGGTGTCGACTTTGTCCGCATCGACAAGGTCATGGAAAAATTCGGCTGGCCAATGGGCCCGGCGTACCTGATGGACGTGGTCGGCATCGACACCGGCCACCATGGTCGTGACGTGATGGCAGAAGGTTTCCCGGACCGCATGAAGGATGACCGTCGCTCGGCCATCGACGTGCTGTACGAAGCCAAACGCCTGGGTCAGAAGAACGGCAAGGGTTTCTATGCCTACGAGGCCGACAAGAAAGGCAAGCAGAAGAAAGTCGCCGATCCTTCGGTACTCGAAGTGCTCAAGCCGATCGTTTACGAGCAGCGCGAAGTCACCGACGAAGACATCATCAACTGGATGATGATCCCGCTGTGCCTGGAAACCGTACGTTGCCTGGAAGACGGCATCGTTGAAACCGCCGCCGAAGCCGACATGGGTCTGGTCTACGGTATCGGTTTCCCTCCATTCCGTGGCGGTGCGCTGCGCTACATCGATTCGATCGGTGTCGCCGAGTTCGTTGCCCTGGCTGACCAGTACGCTGATTTGGGCGCGCTGTACCACCCGACCGCGAAGCTGCGCGAAATGGCCAAGAATGGCCAGAGCTTCTTCGGTTAAGCGCCCCCAACTAGAGTGAGAGTGAACTTATGAGCTTGAATCCTAGAGACGTCGTGATTGTCGACTTCGGTCGTACTCCGATGGGCCGCTCCAAGGGCGGCATGCACCGCAACACCCGCGCCGAAGACATGTCGGCGCACCTGATCAGCAAATTGCTGGAACGCAACGCCAAAGTCGATCCGGCGGAAGTCGAGGACGTGATCTGGGGCTGCGTCAACCAGACCCTGGAGCAGGGCTGGAACATTGCGCGCATGGCGTCGCTGATGACCCAGATTCCGCACACCTCGGCCGGCCAGACCGTCAGCCGTCTGTGTGGCTCTTCGATGAGTGCGCTGCACACCGCCGCGCAAGCGATCATGACCGGTAACGGTGACGTGTTCGTGGTCGGTGGCGTCGAGCACATGGGCCACGTGAGCATGATGCACGGTGTCGATCCGAACCCGCACATGTCGCTGTACGCGGCGAAAGCCTCGGGCATGATGGGTCTGACGGCTGAAATGCTCGGCAAAATGCACGGCATCACTCGCGAACAGCAGGACGCCTTCGGCGTGCGTTCCCACCAGTTGGCCCACAAGGCAACCGTGGAAGGCAAGTTCAAAGACGAAATCATCCCGATGCAAGGCTACGACGAGAACGGTTTCCTGAAACTGTTCGACTACGACGAAACCATTCGTCCGGAAACCACCCTGGAAAGTCTGGCGGCGCTCAAGCCGGCCTTCAATCCTAAGGGCGGCACCGTGACTGCCGGTACTTCGTCGCAGATCACTGACGGTGCTTCGTGCATGATCGTGATGTCGGCGCAGCGTGCCCAGGACCTCGGCATCCAGCCAATGGCGGTGATCCGTTCGATGGCAGTGGCGGGTGTGGACCCGGCAATCATGGGCTATGGTCCTGTGCCGGCGACACAAAAAGCCCTGAAGCGTGCGGGCCTTGGCATCAACGATATCGACTTCTTCGAGCTCAACGAAGCTTTCGCTGCACAGGCTCTGCCAGTGCTGAAAGATCTGAAAGTACTCGACAAGATGAACGAGAAGGTTAACCTGCACGGCGGCGCGATCGCCCTGGGTCACCCGTTCGGTTGCTCCGGTGCACGTATTTCCGGCACCCTGCTGAACGTGATGAAGCAGAATAGCGGCACCTTCGGGGTGGCGACTATGTGCATTGGTCTCGGCCAAGGCATCTCCACCGTCTTCGAACGCGTTTAAGCGTCTCGTCGATGGAAGCCGGGGCCCAGTGCCCCGGTTTTTGTTTTTGGATTTTTTATTTTATTTTGAAAAAATTTCAGTGAGGGCCGAAGCATGCCGATACAACCTGGGCTCTACCAACATTACAAAGGTCCGCAGTACCGTGTGTTCAGTGTTGCGCGGCACTCCGAGACCGAAGAAGAAGTGGTCTTCTACCAAGCCCTGTATGGCGATTACGGCTTTTGGGTGCGCCCGCTGAGCATGTTTCTCGAGTCGGTCGAGGTTGACGGCGAGCAGGTGCCACGCTTTGCTTTGGTGCAGGTCGAACCGAGCGTTTTTGACAAGGCGTGAAGCGAGGGCGCAGACAACCCTGTGCTTGACCTCACCTTGTATCAACTATATATAGCGGTGCCGCGTCAGGCGCCAACCGCCTTTCACTTCTAGAATTCAGGAATTTTCTGATCCATGGGCAAATCGCTGGTCATTGTGGAATCCCCGGCTAAGGCCAAGACCATCAACAAGTATCTGGGTAACCAATACGTGGTGAAGTCGAGTATCGGCCATATCCGAGACCTGCCCACCAGCGGTTCGGCTAGCGCCAGCAAAGAGCCAGCCGCCAAGCGTGGCAAGGCTGCCGCGGGTGAAGCTCCGGTACTCACGCCCAAAGAGAAAGCGCGCAAGCAGCTGGTCTCGCGTATGGGTGTCGATCCCGATCATGGCTGGAAGGCCCAGTACGAGATCCTTCCGGGTAAAGAGAAGGTCATCGAAGAGCTGCGCCGGCTCGCCAAGGATGCTGACACCATCTATCTCGCAACCGACTTGGATCGCGAGGGGGAAGCCATTGCCTGGCACCTGCGCGAAGCCATCGGTGGTGATGACAGCCGTTACAAGCGCGTAGTGTTCAACGAAATTACCAAGAAGGCCATTCAGGAGGCTTTCTCCGAACCGGGCGAGCTGGACATCGATCGGGTCAACGCGCAGCAGGCGCGCCGCTTCCTTGACCGCGTCGTCGGCTACATGGTCTCGCCACTGCTCTGGGCGAAAATCGCCCGTGGCCTGTCCGCCGGCCGAGTGCAATCGGTTGCGGTAAAACTGGTGGTCGAGCGCGAACGGGAAATCCGTGCGTTCAACCCGGAAGAGTACTGGGAAGTGCATGCCGATCTCGGCACCGCCAAAGGCTCGACCGTGCGCTTTGAAGTGGCTCGCGAGAAGGGCGAAGCCTTCAAGCCGCTCAACGAAGCCCAGGCCATGGCTGCGCTGGAAAAGCTCAAGGCGTCCAGCTACAGCATCGTCAAGCGTGAAGACAAGCCGACCAGCAGCAAGCCGTCGGCCCCCTTCATCACGTCCACGTTGCAACAGGCTGCGAGCAACCGCCTGGGCTTCGGCGTGAAGAAAACCATGATGATGGCCCAGCGTCTGTACGAAGCCGGCTACATCACTTACATGCGTACCGACTCGACCAACCTCTCGACTGATGCTGTGGCGATGGCGCGTACTTATATCGAGGAAGAGTTCGGCAAGAAGTACCTGCCGGAAACGCCGAATGTCTACAGCAGCAAGGAAGGCGCGCAAGAGGCTCACGAAGCGATTCGTCCGTCTGACGCCAACACCATTCCGAGCAAGCTGGCGGGCATGGAGCGCGATGCCGAGCGCCTCTACGAGTTGATCTGGCGCCAGTTCCTCGCTTGCCAGATGCTGCCGGCGCAATACCTGTCGACCACTGTCAGCGTTGGTGCTGGCGATTTCGAGCTGCGTGCCAAGGGTCGCATCCTCAAGTTCGACGGCTACACCCGCGTCATGCCGCAAATCGCCAAGCCTGGGGACGACGACGTTCTGCCCGACATGGCGCAGGGCGACGTGATGAAGCTGATCAAGCTCGATCCGTCGCAACACTTTACCAAGCCGCCGGCACGTTATTCGGAAGCCAGTCTGGTCAAGGAAATGGAAAAACGTGGCATCGGTCGTCCTTCGACTTATGCGGCGATCATTTCGACCATTCAGGATCGCGGTTACGTGACCCTGCACAACCGTCGCTTCTATTCGGAAAAGATGGGCGACATCGTTACCGAGCGTCTGTCCGAAAGCTTCTCGAACCTGATGGACTACGGCTTCACCGCCGGCATGGAAGAGAACCTCGATGACGTGGCTCAGGGCGAGCGCGACTGGAAAAGCGTGCTGGACGAGTTCTACGGCGACTTTAAAAAGAAACTCGAAGTAGCCGAAAACCCGGACAACGGCATGCGTGCCAACCAGCCAGTCATGACCGACATTCCGTGCACCACTTGCGGCCGTCCGATGCAGATCCGTACCGCGTCGACCGGTGTTTTCCTTGGTTGCTCGGGCTACAGTCTGCCGCCGAAAGAGCGTTGCAAGGCCACCGTCAATCTGGTGCCTGGCGACGAGATCGCTGCGGACGACGAAGGTGAGTCGGAATCGCTGGTCCTGCGCGGCAAGCATCGCTGCCCGATCTGCAGCACGGCGATGGATGCCTACCTGCTCGACGAGAAGCGCAAGCTGCACATCTGCGGTAACAACCCGGATTGTGCCGGCTACGAAATCGAAGAAGGCAGCTACCGGATCAAGGGCTACGAAGGTCCGAGCCTGGAATGCGACAAGTGCGGCAGCGAGATGCAGCTCAAGACCGGCCGTTTCGGCAAGTTCTTCGGTTGCACCAACCCGACTTGCAAGAACACCCGCAAACTGCTGAAAAGCGGTGATGCGGCGCCACCGAAGATGGACCCGGTGAAGATGCCTGAGCTGAAATGCGAAAAGGTCAACGACACCTACATCCTGCGTGACGGCGCATCCGGTCTGTTCCTGGCGGCCAGTCAGTTCCCGAAAAACCGCGAGACCCGTGCTCCGCTGGTGATCGAGATTCTGCCGCACAAGGACGAGATCGATCCGAAGTACCACTTCCTCTGCGACGCACCACAGAAGGATCCTGATGGTCTGCCAGCGGTGATCCGCTACAGCCGCAAGACCAAGGAGCAATATGTGCAGACCGAAGTCGACGGCAAGCCGACCGGTTGGAAAGCGTATTACGACGGTGGCAAGTGGACGGTGGAAGACAAGCGCAGCGCGAAGGCCAAGGCTGAGTAAGCGTTAGTCCGGCACTGAAAAGGCCGCATGTGAACCCTCGGGTTTTCATGCGGCCTTTTTGTTTTGTGCTTGCGGTCGGATCGGCTGATCCATGACACTGTCCGGCCCGTGTGAAGCAATTATTTCGTCGTGGAGACTGCCGTCATGGCTCACGAACTCTATACCCGTACTAACCAGAAAATCTATTTCGCCGGCCTGTCGCTGGAAGCCCTGGCTCGCGCCGAGGAAGGACGGGCAATGAATTCGCTGGCGCTGATTCAGGCCGGGCGTGAATCAACGCTCTTTCACCTCTACGGTGCCTTGCTGGGGCTTTGCCATGAGATCGCCGGTTTTTATCGCCTGCCGCAGGCGAGTGCGCCGCGCGCAGAAATGTTGCTGACCCGTGAAGTGCTAGAGTCGATTGCAATTCCGGAGCTGGCGGAAATGGTCGAGCTGGCGGGTAATCCGGAAACCTGGCTGGCAAAATTGCTGGCAGCGCATTCGGCGTTGTTTCAGCCACCGCGAGTGCCGCACAAACCTAAGGGCGACGTAACGCAGCCGTTGATCCAGGCGATCAATCTGGATGAAGAGCAGGCGCCGGAGGAGTTGAGTCGTGAGGAGCTGGAGAGCTGGCGGCAGAATCTGAAAGGCCTGGCCATTCGTTTTCGCGAAGGCCTGAATGAATGCTGAGGGCGATTGACGCGGTGGCAATCTGAAACATGCTACTGGTCAAGATCCTGAGCGAAGCCCGAATGATGTCTATATAATGCCTGCCTTTCGTGGAGAACAGACTTTTATGCCAACGTCCTTTCTAGAAATTGTCGAGTTACCAGACGGCCGAATCGAACTGCGCAGAGCTGAGGACGAAGGTTCTTTGGTGACACTGGATTTCTCCGAGGATGCCAAAGCGTTCCTGCAGGGTCAGCATGTCGAAATCGCCAAGGCGATGTTGAGCGTTGGCGTGCAAATGGCCGGCCGCATGGTCGAAGGCGAGTTTGATAAGGAAGAAGGGCCGCGGGTTCTTCATTAATCCTGGCCTGTTTTCATCATCAGACATTACCGCTTCAGATCGGCTTCTCTGTCCATGGAGAAGCCCTGCGCTTCATACAGCGCGAGTTACATAGCCATCAACCCAATCGAATATTCAAACTTTGCGCATCGCCTGTACGGGCGGCGCTGATCAGTTGCTGGCGCAAGCTGGCGTTCAGCGGATTGAGCCAGGTCACTACAGTGTGACTGCGGCCCAGTCGCAACGCTTCGCACGCCAGTTGTTGAGCGCTTTGCGCACCCCGCGGTTGCAGCAGCAGAATGCGTTCACGGTTCAGGCCGGCGTCCCGCAGCCAGGTTTGGGTCAGGCTGGCGGGTGGTGCGATCAGTGTCAGCCAGCGCGCATCCTGATCCTCGCTGAGTTCGCGAAGGATCGGGGCAAGAAGATTCAGACAGTTCCCGGCAGCACCGCGCAGTGACAGCTCACTGAACACTTCCGGTTCGGCAGCCCATGGGCGCTCGACCACGTCTTTCAGAATCGGCGCCAACGGTTGCGCCAGAAACGCTTCGAACAAAGGCAGTTGTGTTTGCTGAGGGGTATGTGGGAACTGCATAAAGCCTCCTATTAGCGGCGGATGACGCCGACACTCAAGCCTTCGATCACCAGTTCCTGATCTTTCAGGTCGACTTCGATAGGGGCGAA
Organism: Pseudomonas koreensis; assembly: GCF_036668835.1. Lineage (GTDB taxonomy): Bacteria > Pseudomonadota > Gammaproteobacteria > Pseudomonadales > Pseudomonadaceae > Aquipseudomonas > Aquipseudomonas koreensis_I. The sequence goes on along the minus strand of NZ_JAZEVW010000018.1, from coordinate 24,434 downwards.
CTCGGGGTTCTCGGCAATCAGCCAGACCTTGCTGCCTTCACGCTTGAAGCGTTTGACCGTGACTTCATCGCCGATACGGGCGACGACGACTTGACCGTTGCGTGCTTCGCGCGTGGTGTGGACTGCCAGCAGGTCACCGTCGAAAATGCCGATGTCCTTCATGCTCATGCCGTGGACGCGTAACAGGTAGTCGGCGCGGGGATGGAAGAAGGCCGGATTGATGTTGCAGGATTCTTCGATGTGCTGCTGGGCGAGGATTGGCGCACCGGCGGCGACCCGGCCAATGATCGGCAGCGTGGAGTCGTCGGGTTTGGCCTCGAAGCCGGGAATGCGAATTCCGCGAGAAGCGCCGGGCGTCATCTCGATGGCGCCTTTGCGGGCCAGCGCCTTGAGGTGTTCTTCAGCGGCATTGGGCGATTTGAAGCCCAGCTCCTGAGCGATTTCCGCGCGGGTTGGCGGATAGCCGTTGTCTTCTAGGCAGCGTTTGATAAAGGCCAGAATCTCGGCTTGGCGTGGCGTCAGCTTTAGCATAATGATCGCTCTGTCTTTTTATACAGTGACTGGGATTATATACAGTGAAGCGAGCTTGGCAATCGCCGTTTTTCGGCACGCCGCCAGACGGTCGGCAGGCGCGCTTTTTAAAGCGCCGAACTTGTGTGGTTAAATAGCTGACCGACCATTCCCAAAACGAACCGGCAGGCTTGACATTGCATAGGCTGAAACGTATGTTTCAAACAAGTGTTTGTCAGGCGGAGTAGCCATGGCCCAGTCGGAAACCGTTGAACGCATTCTTGATGCTGCCGAACAGTTGTTCGCGGAAAAAGGTTTCGCGGAAACTTCATTGCGTTTGATTACCAGCAAGGCCGGCGTCAACCTGGCAGCGGTGAACTATCACTTCGGCTCGAAGAAAGCGCTGATTCAAGCGGTGTTCTCGCGTTTCCTCGGGCCGTTCTGCATCAGCCTCGACAAAGAGCTTGAGCGACGCCAGGCCAAACCTGAAAACAAGCCGACCCTCGAAGAACTGCTGGAAATTCTCGTCGAGCAGGCGCTGGTGGTTCAACCGCGCAGCGGCAACGACCTGTCGATCTTCATGCGTTTGCTCGGCCTCGCTTTCAGTCAGAGCCAGGGCCACTTGCGCCGTTATCTGGAAGACATGTACGGCAAGGTATTCCGTCGCTACATGTTGCTGGTCAACGAAGCGGCGCCGCGTATTCCACCGATCGAGCTGTTCTGGCGCGTGCATTTCATGCTCGGCGCCGCCGCGTTCAGCATGTCCGGCATCAAGGCCTTGCGTGCGATCGCCGAGACTGATTTCGGCGTCAATACCTCGATCGAGCAAGTGATGCGTCTGATGGTGCCATTCCTCGCCGCCGGGATGCGCGCTGAAACCGGCGTCACGGATGCTGCCATGGCCACCGCACAATTGCGTCCACGCAGCAAATCGACACCGGTCGCCGCCAAGGTTTGACCGCACACGGGTGGGCGCGGCAGCGGGGATCCGCTAAGCTAGCCGCCCATGCCGATTCTCGTTCTGAACCCGATCAACAGAAAAGTCACTGACCTGCCGAGCGCTGCTCACGGCAGCAACTGGCTGTTGATCGGGTTTTCTGCTTTCAAGGAATTTCTATGACTGCTGGCCTGCAAGGCTCGTTGATGGTGGACGTCGCCGGTACCTGGCTGACGGCCGAAGATCGCCAATTGTTGCGCCAGCCCGAAGTGGGCGGCCTGATCATCTTTGCCCGCAACATCGAGCATCCACGACAAGTGCGCGAGCTCAGCGGGGCGATCCGCGCGGTGCGCCCGGATCTGCTGCTGGCGGTGGATCAGGAAGGCGGCCGGGTGCAGCGTCTGCGTCAGGGCTTTGTGCGTCTGCCGGCGATGCGCGCCATCGCCGACAACCCGAACGCCGAATACCTGGCCGAGCAGTGCGGCTGGATCATGGCCACCGAAGTGCTGGCGGTCGGTCTCGACCTGAGCTTCGCCCCGGTGCTCGATCTGGACTATCAGCGCAGTGCCGTGGTCGGTACCCGTTCGTTCGAAGGCGACCCGGAGCGCGCCGCCTTGCTCGCTGGAGCATTCATTCGCGGCATGAACAGCGCCGGCATGGCCGCCACTGGCAAGCATTTCCCCGGCCACGGTTGGGCCGAGGCGGATTCGCATGTGGCGATCCCGAACGACGAGCGCAGCCTCGAAGAGATACGCGCCAACGATCTGGTGCCCTTCGCCAGGCTCAGCAAGCAGCTGGCCGCAGTGATGCCGGCTCACGTCATCTATCCGCAAGTCGATGCGCAGCCGGCCGGTTTCTCTCGCCGCTGGCTGCAGGACATCCTGCGCGGCGAATTGCAGTTTGACGGGGTGATTTTCAGCGACGACCTGTCGATGGCCGGCGCCCACGTGGTCGGCGACGCCGCCAGTCGCATTGAGGCCGCACTCACTGCCGGTTGCGACATGGGCCTGGTGTGCAACGATCGCGCCGCCGCCGAACTCGCGCTCAGCGCCGCGCAGCGCATGAAGGTCAAGCCGTCCGGGCGTATCGCGCGCATGCGTGGTCAGGCCTTCGCCAGCACAGATTATCGTCAGGATCCGCGTTGGCTCACCGCCATCGGCGCGCTCAAAGACGCTCAACTGATCGATTAAGGATTTTCGCTATGACCGTTTACGCAATCATCGGTGGCACCGGGCTGACCCAGCTCGAAGGCTTGAGCATTCGCCAGTCGCTGGCGGTGGACACGCCTTATGGCGCGCCCTCGGCCGAGGTGCAGATTGGCGAGTACGCCGGCAGGGAAGTGCTGTTTCTCGCTCGTCACGGCCATCCGCATCGCTTCCCGCCACACAAAGTCAACTACCGAGCCAACCTTTGGGCGTTGAAGCAGGCCGGCGCCGAAGCAATCATCGCGGTGAACGCGGTGGGTGGGATTCATCCGGCGATGGGCACCGGGCATTTCTGCGTGCCGCACCAGATCGTCGACTACACCAGCGGCCGCGAGCACACCTTTTTCGCCGATGACCTGGAACACGTCACGCACATCGATTTCAGCTTTCCCTACAGCGAAGCGCTGCGCCAGCGTTTGATCGGCGCCGTGGCTGCCGAAGGCTGCGAGTACAGCGACCAGGGCGTTTACGCCTGCACCCAGGGCCCGCGTCTGGAAACGGTCGCCGAGATCGTGCGCCTGGAGCGTGACGGCTGCGACATCGTCGGTATGACCGGCATGCCGGAAGCCGCGCTTGCCCGTGAGCTGGACCTGGATTACGCCTGTCTGGCATTGGTGGTGAACCCGGCGGCGGGCAAGACGACCGAAGTGATCACCATGGCCGAAATCGAGCAGGCGCTGCACGCTGGCATGGGCAAGGTCAAATCGACGTTGGCGCGGGTGTTGGCCGGCTAAGGACTGTTCATGAGCGCGCTTATCGAGGAAATCCTTTCGCTGCCGTGGACCGACGCGTTCACGAGCAACGCGCTGGCCAAGGCTCGCGCTTATGCGCTCGAGGATCGCGTCGAGATCCTCGAAGTCAATGACAGGCAAATCACCGCATTCTGCGTCGGGTCCAATCAGACGGCCTATGAGCAAACCCTGTCCATAGCCAGGTACCGAGACGGGGGCGGGCTGCTTTGCTATTGCTCGTGTCCGGTCGGCTTCGACTGCAAGCATTGTGCGGCGGTGCTTTATTGTCTGGATATGAATGTCAGCGAAGTCTCCGGGCAGGAGGCCTCGGTTGAGCTCGGTCGCTCACTCGAGCATTGGCTGTCCACCATTCCCGCGACCGACCAGCCTGCCGAGGAAACTTCGCAAGCGGCGAGCACGCGGCTGTTTTATCAACTGAAGGCTTCACCGGTTGCCGGCAAGTGGCAGCTGGATATATTCAAGGTTTATCAGCTCAAGAGCGGTGAGCTGCGCGACGTCAAACCGTTGTACTCGCTGTCGGACCTGCTGATGCGCCAGCCCGGTTACCTGACCGAGCAGGATCTGCGCATTGCCCGTCTGCTGGTGGCAATGCACTCCCATCACGCCTATTACAGCGGTTATCCGCTGGAGGGCAGCAGCGGTGCCGAACTGCTGGAAATGCTTTTGCGCACGTCCCGGCTGTTCCTCGACTTTCAAACCTTGCAGCCGCTGACGGCGGGCGCCAGCCGCAATGCGCAATTTGCCTGGGCTGAGCAGGCTGACGGCAGTTATCGCCCGCAATGGACAAGCGCTGAGGCGCCGGTGGAAACCGTGCTCGCACTGGAGCCTCTTTATTATCTGGATCGCGAGCAGCGCCAGATCGGTGTGTTAGTCAATGATCTTGATGAGAAGCTGGCCTGCCACCTCGCCCTGGCACCGGAAATTCCGGCGCACCAGGCGCTGCAGTTCAGCCATCGCATGAGCGCGGCCACTCAAGTGGCACCGCCGAAAAAGCTGACGGAAAGGATCGTTGAGGATGTGGCTCCCCAAGGCTATTTGCTCCTGGCGAGCGGCAAACGCTACACGCGCTGGGAATACGAGCCAGAGCACCGTGCCGCGTTGCTGTTCACCTACGATGGCCATCCGGCGCAGGATCGTAACCAGGAAGTCATGATCCTGTCGGGCGCCGAAACCCAGCGGATTCAACGCCAACCGGCTGCCGAAAAAGCCTTGCGTCAACAACTGCAAAAACACGGCTTCAAGAAAGCCTCGCGCAAAAGCAGCATCGATCTTCCAGGTGAGATGTTCACGCTGCCCGATGATTCTGCGTGGCTGACCTTTGCCCAGCAGGGTATCCCGGTCTTGCGCGAGGCTGGCTGGGAGGTCGATGTCAGCAGCAATTTCCATTTCAACGTGGAGCCGGTCGAAGACTGGTACGCCGAGATCGAAGAGGATACCGGTCGGCAGTGGTTCGATTTGCAGCTGGGCATCGTCGTTAATGGCGAGCGCCACAGCCTGTTGCCGATTCTTCTGCATCTGCTGCGTAGCCAGCCACAGTTGCTTGATCCTGTTTCCCTGGCAGAGCGCGGTGACGATGAGCTGTTGTTGGTTGAGTTGAGGGGCGGGCTGATTGGTGCTGCCGACGGTGGCAAAGTCGCACTGCCTTACGGCCGGGTCAAACCGCTGATGGCCACGCTGAGTGAGTTGTATCTCGGCGGCCGCCGCGTTGAAAGCTTGCGTTTGAGCGCTCCGGATGCGGCACGTCTGACGCTGCTCGACGGGGTGCCTCTGACCTGGCAGGGCGGCGAACGCCTGCGCAGTTTTGCCAGGCGTATACGCGAATCGACTTACACCCCGGTCACAGCACCTGCCGGCCTCAACGCGCAGTTGCGCCCGTATCAACTCGAAGGCCTGAACTGGATGCAGACCCTGCGCGAGCTGGGGGTGGGCGGCATTCTCGGCGATGATATGGGACTGGGCAAAACCCTGCAGACCCTGGCACACCTGCTGACGGAAAAACAGGCCGGGCGTCTCGATCGTCCGGCGTTGGCGGTGATGCCCACCAGCCTGATTCCCAACTGGCTGGACGAGGCGCAGCGCTTCACCCCGCAACTCAAGGTGCTGGCGCTGCACGGATCGGCCCGGCAGAAGGATTTCGCCAGCCTGACCGAATACGATCTGGTGCTGACCACCTATGCGTTGCTGCCACGGGATCTGGAAGTGCTGCAGTCGCAGCCGTGGAGCGTGTTGATTCTCGACGAAGCGCAGAACATAAAGAACCCGGTAAGCAAGGCCGCCCAGGCTGCCCGCGATTTGCAGGCCGGTCAGCGCCTGTGCCTGAGTGGCACGCCGCTGGAAAACCACTTGGGCGAGCTGTGGTCGCAGTTCCACTTCCTGATGCCGGGTTGGCTGGGCGACAGCAAAACCTTCAATCGCGACTACCGTACGCCGATCGAAAAACACGGCAATGCCGGGCGCATGCAGCACCTGACCGCGCGGATAAAACCGTTCCTGCTGCGCCGCAAGAAAGATCAGGTGGCCACCGAGTTGCCGCCGAAAACCGAAATCGTGCATTGGGTCGAACTCAGCGATGGTCAGCGCGATGTCTATGAAACCGTGCGCGTGGCCATGGACAAAAAGGTCCGCGACGAAATCGCCCGCAGCGGCGTCGCGCGCAGCCAGATCATCATTCTCGATGCCTTGCTCAAGCTGCGTCAGGTCTGCTGCGACCTGCGGCTGATCAACACGCCGCTGTCGGCCAAGGCGCTGCGTTCCGGCAGCGGCAAGTTGATCAGTTTGATGGAAATGCTCGAAGAGCTGCTTGGCGAAGGGCGGCGGATTCTGCTGTTCTCGCAATTCACCTCGATGCTCGCATTGATCGAGCAAGAGTTGCAGCAGCGCGGGATCGGCTATTCGCTGCTGACCGGCGACACTACCGATCGACGCACGCCGGTGAAGGATTTTCAGGGTGGCAAGGTGCCGCTGTTTTTGATCAGCCTCAAGGCCGGCGGCACTGGTTTGAACCTGACCGCCGCCGACACGGTGATTCACTTCGATCCGTGGTGGAACCCGGCGGTGGAAAATCAGGCCACCGATCGGGCCTATCGCATCGGGCAGAACAACCCGGTGTTCGTCTACAAGCTGATTGCCCGGGGCACGGTGGAAGAAAAAATCCAGGCGTTGCAGCAAGAGAAGGCTGCGCTGGCCGGGGCGGTGCTGGAAGGCGGTACGACGGGTGGTTTCAAATTGGAGCAGGGCGATATCGAGGCGCTGTTTGCGCCGTTGCCTGTTTCCAGGGATTGAGGTTCAGGGTTTGAACCGAGTCGGGACCCTTCGCGAGCAGGCTCGCTCCCACACTGAATCCAGATTCACTGGAGATCCAATGTGGGAGCGAGCCTGCTCGCGAAAGGAATCTAGCCAGCGACGCAAATCTCAGCGCTTGTCGATCTTGTCCGGCAACGGCGCAAACAACGCTTCAATATCATCGCTCTGCAATTTCCAGTCCCCGGCCTTGCGCCCATCCAGCACTCCCGCGGCGAGGTCGGACTTTTCCTTCTGCAGGTGCTGAATTTTCTCTTCCACGGTGCCGCGGGCAATCATCTTGTACACGAAGACCGGTTTTTCCTGGCCGATCCGGTACGCCCGGTCTGTCGCCTGATTCTCGGTCGCCGGGTTCCACCACGGGTCGTAGTGAATCACCGTGTCCGCCTCGGTCAGGTTCAAACCCACACCGCCGGCCTTCAGACTGATCAGAAAGATCTGACGCTTGCCGCTCTGAAATTCCTTCACCGGTGTGCGCCGATCACGGGTCTGGCCGGTCAGCAGTGCGTAGGCGATCTTGCGTTTTTTCAGTTCGTCTTCGATCAGCGCGAGCATCGAGGTGAATTGGGAAAACAGCAAAATCCGCCGACCTTCCTCAAACAACTCTTCGAGCATTTCCATCAAGCTGTCGAGCTTGCCCGAGGTGCTGCCGCGGGCGGGCAGGGTGGCGTCGTTGACCAGGCGCAGATCGCAGCAGACCTGACGCAGCTTGAGCAGTGCTTCAAGAATGATGATCTGGCTGCGCGCCACGCCTTTGCGAGTGATCTCGTCGCGGACTTTCTTGTCCATGGCCAGGCGCATGGTTTCGTAGACGTCGCGTTGCGCTTCGTTGAGATCGACCCAGTGGATGATCTCGGTTTTCGGCGGCAACTCGGTCGCCACCTGCTCTTTGGTGCGGCGCAGCAGAAACGGTTTGATTCGACCGTTGAGGTGCTGAAGTCTGACTTCACTGCCGCGCTTTTCAATCGGCACGCGGTAATCGGCGTTGAAGCTTTTCACGTCACCGAGCCAGCCCGGCAGCAGAAAGTGGAACAGCGACCACAGTTCACCCAGGTGGTTTTCCAGCGGCGTGCCGCTCAGGCACAGGCGTTGGCGCGCGTTCAATTCGCGGGCGGCTTGTGCCGCTTTGCTGTTGGGATTCTTGATGTACTGCGCTTCATCCAGCACCAAGACGTGCAGCGGCTGTTTCGCCAGACGTTCGACGTCCTTGGGCAGCAGCGCGTAGGTGGTCAGGATCAGGTCGAAATCCGCGAGCTGATCAAAGTGCTTTTTGCGAGTGGCGCCATACAGCGCGACCACTTTCAATTGCGGCGTGAAGTGCGCAGCTTCGTCGAGCCAGTTGGGGATCAGGCTGGTCGGCATCACCACCATGCACGGCCGATCAAGGCGTCCGGCGTTTTTCTCGCTGAGAATATGCGCCAGGGTCTGTAGGGTTTTGCCCAGCCCCATGTCATCCGCGAGAATCCCGCCGACTTCCAGTTGCCGCAGCGATTGCATCCAGCTCAAGCCTTCGAGCTGATAGGGGCGCAAGGTCGCATTAAGACCCTCTGGCGCTTCAGCACTGAAGTCGCGGATGTCGCGCAAGCGCTGGGCGAACGTGCGGATCTGCTCGCCGCCTTCCCATAGCAGCGGGATGCCCTCCAGCGAATTGAGGCGCGTGGCATCGGCCTTGCTCAGACGCAGGGTGGTTTCACCGGGCTCCTGCAAATAGAACTCGCCCAGCGTCATCAACACCGGTTTCAAACGGCCGAGCGGCAGCGCCACCTGCAGTGGCCCGTGCTCGCTGTTGCGCTGCGGAATGTTGACCAGAATCAGCTCGTCATCGCGACGGCGGGCCAGGCGTTCCGGGTTGAGGATTTCTGCGTGCGAGCGCATCAGGTTGAGCAGGATCGGCAGCAGACTCAGGCGTTCGCCGTTGACGATGATGCCCAGTTCCAGATCGAACCAGTCACGCTCCGGCGCCTGTTCGACGGTGGCGTACCAGTCATCCACGGCGGTCAGGTCGAAGCCGAATTCTTCATCGATCTGAAGTTCCCAGCCCTGACTGCGCAACTTCGGCAGGTCATTGAGCGTGAAGGTCAGCCAGGCGCTGTCGTTGACCATTTCGTACAGTTCGCCGGCGCTTTCCGGCAGGGCTTTGCTCTGGCGGGTGGCGATGCGAAAGCCGAGAATGCGCAACTGCTCGCGGTAGGACTGCTCGACGTCGGGGTGGCGTTTGACGCGCAGGGTCTGGGTGTCCTGACGAATCAGGATGTCGCTGTTTTTCTGTCCGCTGACGTACTCGTCCAGATAACTGAACGACAGCGCCGCACGGTGCTGGATATAGCGCTGCATGCGCCCGTTGCGTGGTTCGAAGGCGCTGAACTCGACGCTGGCCAGCCACAGGCGGGGCAACGGTTGCACATTATCGACCAGCACTTGTGGCGGCGCTTTCGGGCCGCGGTTTTCCAGCACTGCCTGAAGTTTTTCCAGCAACTCGGCGTCTTTGGCGGCAGCGGGGTAATCGAGGGTTTCCTGGACTTTCAGCAGCACCGCCGCACAGTGTTTGCAGTTGTTGCGAACAGGACAGGTGCAACCGGCGTCGACCAGCAATAAGGTGCCTTTGGCCGACTCGCGCAGGTGAATGGTCTGACGATAGACACTGCCGCCAGAGCCTTCGCAACTGGCGGTGATGGTCGCATCGCCGACCTGAGCGATGCGCACGCGGTTTTCCAGGGCATAGCGGCGGCCGCGCTCAAGGCTCTGTTCCTTGAACCGGCTGACCCAAGAGGGTGCCAACGGTTTGCTCAGGGGCGGTGACATAGGGACTTCGATCAGTCCGGTACGACTTCAGGCGCTTCCCGTGGCGCAGGTGCGGTCAGGGAAGTGATCTTGATCAGCAGGGCCAGGTGGCCATTGTCGAGGTAATTGAGCTGGCCATTCTTGGTGTGGCTGTCCTGTTTCAGGCGCTCACTGGCGGTGACCAGGCCATTGGCGTCGATCTGATTGACCCAGAAATCGGCGCTCACATCGGTGAAGCGGCCGAGTTTCATTTCCAGCGTACCCTCGATCGGGAACTGCCCGAATTGCTCCTGACCGTCGCTGACTGCAACTTTGGCCGGCGTTTCGCCCAGGGTCTGCTGCCAGGCTTTGTGCAGCAATACGCTGTAGTCACCGCTGGCACCGAGTTTGCTGACCACGTCGTTCAGCGCTGGCGTGCGTTGGCTGTCATCGCTCAAGCGCTGCGCGCCGGCGGCCCAGTCTTCCGGCGCGGCGCGGCTGACGATGGCGGGTACTGCATTCTGGCGCACCAGAATCATTTCGACCTGATAGGTATCGTCGGCAAATGCCGAAGGTGCTACCAAAGCGAGTAGCAAAGTCAGCGAGCGAAACAGGCGCATTGGGCGTCCTTAAACAGTTTTCGGGAGGAGGCGCTCAAACAGCGCCTCTACAGTATTAAAGCGCTCTTCCGGGCGTTCCATCGGTACCTGGAACTTGAACATCGTGGCGCCTTCGAATTTGTAGCGTTTTGGTTGCGTCTGGATCAGCTTGATCAGGGTCATCGGGTCCACTGGCGTCTGTGCCTCGAACTCGATACGCCCGCCTTGCGGGCCGCCGTCGACTTTCTTGATGCCGAGCTTTTCCGCCTGCAGTTTCAGTGCGGTGATACGCACCAGATTCTTGGTCGGCTCCGGTAGCAGGCCGAAACGGTCGATCATCTCGACCTGCAGATCTTTCAGGCCTTCTTCGTCGGTGGCCGAGGCGATGCGTTTATACAGAATCAGACGAGCGTGTACATCCGGCAGATAGTCTTCCGGAATTAGCGCCGGCACCCGCAGATTGACCTCTGGGCCGCCACCCAGCGGTTGATCGAGGTTGGGCTGCTCGCCCTTGCGGATCGATTTCACCGCGCGCTCGAGCATTTCCATGTACAGCGTAAAACCCACGGCCTGAATCTGCCCGCTCTGGCCATCGCCGAGCAACTCACCTGCGCCACGGATTTCCAGGTCGTTGGTCGCCAGCACAAAACCGGCGCCGAGGTCCTGGGTATTGGCGATCGCTTCCAGACGCTTTTCCGCGTCCGAAGTGATTTGCTGGCGCGGCGGCGTCAGCAGGTAGGCGTAAGCCTGGTGGTGACTGCGGCCGACGCGACCACGCAATTGATGCAGTTGCGCCAGGCCGAACTTGTCGGCGCGCTCGATGATGATGGTGTTGGCGCTCGGTACGTCGATACCGGTCTCGATGATGGTCGAAGCGATCAGCACGTTGAAACGCTTGTGATAGAAGTCGCTCATCACCTGTTCGAGTTCGCGCTCGCGCATCTGCCCGTGACCGATACCGATACGAGCTTCCGGCACCAGTTCGGCGAGGTCGGCGGCGCATTTCTCGATGGTCTTCACATCGTTGTGCAGGTAGTAAACCTGACCGCCACGCAGCAGTTCACGCAGCAGGGCTTCCTTGACCGTGCTCTTGTTCTGCTCCATGACGAAGGTGCGCACCGACAGGCGTCGCGCTGGCGGCGTGGCGATGATCGACAGGTCGCGCATGCCCGACACCGCCATGTTCAGCGTGCGCGGAATCGGCGTTGCGGTCAGGGTCAGGATGTCGACTTCGCTGCGCAGGGCCTTGAGCTGTTCTTTCTGGCGCACCCCGAAACGGTGTTCTTCGTCGATGATCACCAGCCCAAGGTTCTTGATCTTCACATCGTCGGACAGCAGCTTGTGCGTGCCGATGACGATGTCGATCTTGCCTTCGGCCAGATCAGCGATCGCCGCGTTGACTTCCTTGGCCGACTTGAAGCGGCTCATCACTTCCACGGTCACCGGCCAGTCGGCAAAACGGTCGCGGAAGCTGTTGTAGTGCTGCTGGGCGAGGAGGGTGGTCGGCACTAGAATCGCCACCTGCCGACCGCCGTGCACGGCAATGAACGCTGCGCGCATCGCCACTTCGGTCTTGCCGAAGCCGACGTCGCCGCAGACCAGGCGGTCCATCGGTTTCGGCGCGAGCATGTCTTCGCGCACCGCTTCGATGGTCGATTGCTGATCGGGGGTTTCTTCGAACGGGAAGCCAGCACTGAACGTCGCGTAATCGGCTTTCGGGTCGGCGAACGCGTAGCCTTCACGGGCGGCGCGACGGGCATAGATGTCGAGCAGTTCGGCGGCGACGTCGCGTACTTGTTCGGCGGCTTTGCGCTTGGCTTTCTGCCAGGTTTCCGAGCCGAGGCGATGCAGCGGTGCCAGCGAGTCGTCGCTGCCGGTATAACGTGCGATCAGGTGCAGGTTGGCCACCGGCACGTAGAGCTTGGCGTTCTCGGCGTATTCCAGGGTGAGGAATTCGGCGGCCTGATTGTCGATTTCCAGAATCGTCAGGCCCAGGTAGCGGCCGACACCGTGGTCGATGTGCACCACCGGCGCGCCTTCACGCAGTTCGGTGAGGTTCTTGATCACCGCGTCATTGCTGACGTCGCTGCGTTTTTCTCGACGGCGGCGCTGCATGACGCGCTGACCGAACAGCGGACTTTCCGCAACCAGCGCCAGCGCCGGATCGTCGAGCGCCATACCTTCATCCAGTGGCGCGATGGTGATTGCCAGACGATCTTTGCTTGCAACGAAGTCCGGCCAGCTGTCGACGGTTTTCGGTCGCAGCTTCAGGCGCTCGAGCAACTCCAGCAACACTTCGCGACGACCGGCGGATTCGGCGGTGAACAGCACCCGACCGGGGAACTCATCAAGGAACGCGGCGAGAGCGGCCAGCGGTTGTGTGGCTTTGGCTTCGATCGCCAGATCCGGCAGCGCGTGCGCCGGGAAACGTTCGCGGCCGACCCCGGTTTCCACATCCTGCTGGCTGGCCACCACGCGCGGCCAGGTCTTCAGGCGAGCGAAACAGTCTTCGACCGGCAGGAACAATTCGGCCGGTGGCAATAAAGGACGCGAAGGATCGACGCGGCGTTCTTCATAACGATTGCGCACGTCGTTCCAGAAATTCTCCGCCGCTTGCTCGATACCCGGCAGCGAAAACACCTGAGTGTCCTGCGGCAGGTAATCGAACAGCGTCGAGGTTTCGTCGAAAAACAGCGGCAGGTAGTACTCGATACCGGCCGGTGTGATGCCGCTGCTGAGGTCCTGAAAGATCGGGCAGCGGCGAAAATCGACGTCAAAGCGCTCACGGAAACGCGCCTTGAAGCGAGTAACCGCATCTTTTTGCAGCGGGAATTCCCGCGCCGGCAGCAGCTTGACCGACTCGACCTTGTCGATCGAACGCTGGGTTTCCGGATCGAAGGTGCGCAGGGTTTCGATTTCGTCGTCGAACAGATCGATGCGATAGGGCAGTTTGCTGCCCATCGGGAACAGATCGATCAGTGCGCCACGCACGGTGAATTCGCCGTGCTCATAAACCGTGTCGACGTAGCGATAGCCGCTGGCTTCAAGCCGCGCGCGCATCTGCTCGACGTCGAGCTTCTGGCCGATATCCAGCACCAGACTGCTGCCGAGCAGGAAGCGGGTCGGCGCCAGTCTATGCAAGGCCGTGGTGATCGGCACCACCAGCACGCCATGCGCCAGTTCCGGCAGCCGGTACAAGCTGGCGATACGCTGGGAAATGATGTCCTGGTGCGGCGAGAACAGGTCGTAGGGCAGGGTTTCCCAGTCGGGGAAATGCAGAACGGGCAAATCCGGGGCGAAGAAACTCAGCTCCTGTTCCAGCCGTTCAGCACTCTGGCTGTCGGCGGTCAGTAGCAGGGTGAAGCGCTTGGCAGCGCTGGCAGCCTCGGCAATCGCCAGACTGAGGGCAGCACCGGGCAGATTGCCCCAGTGCTGTTTGCCTGCCTCGGCAGGGAGTAGCGGTAGACGCAGAACAGGCACGGAAGGTTGAGCTCCAGGCTTTGCGACAAAGTCGGTAATTGTAGCGGCGTCGGGTGCTGGCTGTCAGTTGCAGACTGCGTCTATCTTCGCTGTTTTGACGAAATGTAGTGGTAACCATAAAAACGAGCAGTTTTTAGAGGGTTATGTAGTGCGGAAACCGGGTGCTGTTACGGAGGGTTACAGACATCGTCTAACACTCGTCGAAAAATTGACTGCGCTGCAGGCCGCGGTTTTACTGGGCTGGCGCGGGGCGTAATTTTTTTGAACGGAAATTTGTTACCGATTGCACGACCAGCGCGCATTGCTACGGCAGGTTGTCGGCGGCATAATGTAGCCCCTTTTTTCTGCCCCTACATGTGGAAGGTTACCGTGACTCAGAAGCCCGACCAGTGTCTTGGTGAATGGATCGACCGTGAAGCACTCGCAGAAGCGATGATTCCGCTTATCGGTCAGCTCTACCGCAATAACAACGTGGTGAGCTCGATCTATGGCCGCAGTCTGATCAACCAGTCTGTCATCGCGATTCTCAAAGCTCACCGCTTTGCTCGCCACCGTTCTTCCGACGACAGCGAACTCTCCGTCCACGAAACATTCCCGCTGCTCAAAGCCATGAGCGAGCTCAAGCTCGGCGCGGCTTCGGTGGATCTGGGCAAGCTGGCGTTCAAATTCCGTAACGAAGGCAATGGCCGCAGCGCCGAGCAGTTCGTTCGCGAAGAAATGGCTGACGTGGTTGGTCAGCAGAACGCTTCCGCACGTAAAGGCACCGACGTTGTGCTGTACGGCTTCGGTCGTATCGGCCGCCTGCTGGCGCGCATCCTGATCGAAAAAACCGGTGGTGGCGACGGCCTGCGTCTGCGCGCCATCGTCGTGCGCAAAGGCGCCGAAAACGACCTGACCAAACGCGCCAGCCTGCTGCGTCGCGATTCGGTACACGGTTCGTTCAACGGCACCATTACCATCGACGAAGAAAACAACACCATCACCGCCAACGGTAACCTGATCCAGGTGATCTACGCGAAGAACCCGACCGAGGTGGATTACACCCAGTACGGCATCAAAGACGCGCTGCTGGTGGACAACACCGGTGTATGGCGTGACGCCGATGGCCTCGGTCAGCACCTGGCCTGCCCGGGTATCGACCGCGTTGTTCTGACTGCGCCTGGCAAGGGCAAGCTGAAGAACATCGTTCACGGCATCAACCACGGTGAAATCACCGCTGACGACAGGATCGTGTCTGCGGCTTCCTGCACCACCAACGCCATCGTGCCGGTGCTCAAAGCTGTAAATGACAAGTTCGGCATCATCAACGGTCACGTCGAAACCGTTCACTCGTACACCAACGACCAGAACCTGATCGACAACTTCCACAAGGGCGATCGCCGTGGCCGCAGCGCCGCGCTGAACATGGTGATCACCGAGACCGGTGCAGCCACCGCTGCTGCCAAGGCCCTGCCTGAGCTGGCCGGCAAGCTGACCGGTAACGCGATCCGTGTCCCGACGCCAAACGTGTCGATGGCCATTCTCAACCTCAACCTTGAGAAAGCCGCCACCCGTGAAGAGATGAACGAGTACCTGCGCTACATGGCGCTGCACTCCGAGCTGCACAAGCAGATCGACTTCGTCAATTCGCAGGAAGTGGTGTCCACCGACTTTGTTGGCTCGCGCCACGCCGGTGTGGTCGACGCCGAAGCGACCATCGTTCAGGACAACCGCGTTGTGCTGTACGTCTGGTACGACAACGAATTCGGCTACAGCTGCCAGGTGGTTCGCGTGATGGAAGACATGGCTGATGTAAATCCGCCAGCGTTCCCGCGCTAAGCGATAGCTGCACATGAAAACGCCCCGACTTTGGTCGGGGCGTTTTTGTTTGTGTGCCTTAAGATGTGTGTTGTTGGTGCAGGCCCCTTCGCGAGCAGGCTCGCTCCCACAGGAAATTACTGAGCGACACGGATCCAGTGTGGGAGCGAGCCTGCTCGCGATGGCGTCCTATTGAGCGCCGCCGACTACCGCTGCTTGCGCGGTTCGCAGTTCATGCTTGTTGCCACGAAACAACACCAGTGTCGCAATCAACCCCAACACCGCCGCGCCGCTGAGCCAGATCCCCGGAGCAGCCTTGTTGTCCAGCACATGAATCAGATAAGTACACGCCGCTGGGGTGAAGCCGCCGAACGTCGCGGTCGCCAGGCTGTAGGCCAGCGAAAAGCCAGTGGTGCGCACTTCAACCGGCATGATTTCGGTCAGCGCCACGACCATCGCGCCGTTGTACGAACCGTAGAGGAACGACAGCCACAATTCGACGATCAGCAAATGGCTGAAACTCGGATTCGCCACCAGCCACGACAGCGCCGGGTACGCGGTCAGAATTGCCAGAAGGGTCGCCGCGAGCAGCAGCGGCTTGCGCCCGATCCGGTCGGACACCGAACCCATTACCGGCAGCCAGAAGAAGTTCGACAGGCCGATGCACACCGTCACCAGCAGCGCATCGAGATCGGACAGGTGTAGTTCAGCCTTGCCGAAGGTCGGGGTGTAGGCGGTGATCAGGTAGAAAGACACTGTGGTCATCACCACCAGCGCCATGCCGGCGATGACGATGCCAAAGTTCTGACCGATCGAGCGGACAATTTCGCGCAGGGTAGGGCGGTGTTTTCTAGCCTGGAACTCGGGTGTTTCCTCCAGCGAACGGCGAATGACGAAGATCACTGGCACAATCATGCAGCCGATCAGGAACGGCACGCGCCAGCCCCAGTCACCCATCTGCTCCGGGCTCAGCCAGTGGTTGAGGCCGACGCCGAGCAGTCCGGCGAAGACCACCGCCGCTTGCTGGCTGGCAGACTGCCAACTGACGAAAAAACCTTTGCGCCCCGGCGTGGAAATTTCCGCCAGATACACCGAAACACCGCCCAGCTCGACGCCCGCCGAGAAGCCTTGTAGCAAACGGCCGAACAGCACCAGCAGCGGCGCGGCAACGCCGAGCGTCGCATAGCCCGGCACGCAGGCGATCAGCACCGTACCGGCGGCCATCATTGCCAGAGTAATGATCAGGCCTTTGCGCCGACCGTGACGGTCGATATAGGCGCCGAGGAAAATTGCCCCGAGCGGGCGCATCAGGAAACCGGCGCCGAAGGTCGCCAGCGATAGCATCAGCGACGCGAAGGCGCTGTCGGTGGGAAAGAACGTCTTGGCGATGGCCGTGGCGTAAAAGCCGTAGACCATGAAGTCGAACATTTCGAGGAAGTTGCCGCTGACAACGCGAAAGATCGCTTTGCCGGTGCCCGGGGTGGTGGACATGGTCGGTTACTCACTGTTTCAATTTTATAAAAAGGCTTGCCGCCCGGCGGGAGCGCGCGGGCGCTGTAGTTCATAATGGCCGCCATGGTTTTGCGCAGAGATGAAGATTTGTTAACTGGACGCTGGGCGGGGCTTGTGATTTTAGTGGCGGTGTTGGTCGGCTGCGGCAATGGCGACACCCTGGAGGTGGTCGGCGGCGCAACCATGGGCAGCACGTGGTCGGTCAAATACGTGCGCCACGCTGGGCTTGCCGATCCCGCGCAGGTTCGCCGCGAAGTGGAGGCCATCCTCGGCGAAGTCGACCGTCAGCTGTCCACTTATCGCGTTGATTCGGACATCGAGCGTTTCAACGTTTTGCCGGCCGACAGTTGTCAGTCCATGCCGGCACCGCTGCTCGAATTGATCCGCGTCGGCGAAAAACTGTCGATAGAAAGCGAAGGGTCCTACGACCTCACCGTCGAGCCACTGTTGAATCTGTGGGGCTTCGGTCCGCAAGGCCGGGAGGAAAAAATTCCTTCCAGCGCTGCGGTCGCGGAGGTGATGCAGCGAGTCGGCCACCAACATCTGCGCATCGACGGCGAGCGGTTGTGCAAAGACTCGCCCGTCGAAGTCGACTTCAACAGCCTCGCCGCCGGTTACGCGGTTGATATCATCGCTGCCAGGCTGCAAGCGCTGGGCATCGACAATTACCTGGCCGAAGCCACGGGCGAGTTGAAGGCGCAGGGCAGCAAACCCGACGGTTCATCCTGGCGCATTGCGCTGGAAGCACCACGCGATGATCAGCAGGTCGCTGAGCGCGTCATTGATATCGACGGTTATGCTGTCTCCACCTCCGGCGACTACCGTAACTATTTTCTGCAAGGCGGCCGGCGCTATTCCCACACGTTCGATGCCCGCAGCGGTGCGCCTGTCCTGCACGACCTGGCGTCCGTCACGGTGATTCATCCTTCAGCGTTGATGGCCGATGGACTATCGACGCTGTTGCTGATTCTCGGCCCGCAAAGGGCGAGGGACTATGCCCAAACGCATGACATTGCTGCATTCTTTGTCGAGCGTGCCGATACAGGTTTTGTCATCCGCAGCAGTCCGGCATTCGAGCGGCTGGTTGGCGCAAAAAACTGACCGAAGACAACACGAAAGCTGGCGTTGTAGTGCAGGCAAAAGTAGCCTACGACGCGACCAAGGGTTAATGTGCGCGGCGTTGACGCTTCTATAGACTGTGTCCGGGTTCTGTACTGGCCCCCAATTGTTCCTTCGCGCCGCCGTTCGGCGTGATTTAGCCGCCGGTGCTGCTGGCACCGCGGCCTGTTCTGAGGAGTACGCATGGCTGTCTACAACTACGACGTGGTGGTACTGGGTTCCGGCCCGGCGGGAGAAGGCGCGGCAATGAACGCCGCCAAAGCGGGGCGCAAGGTCGCGATGGTCGACAGCCGTCGCCAGGTCGGCGGCAACTGCACCCACCTCGGCACCATCCCGTCCAAGGCACTGCGTCACTCGGTGCGGCAGATCATGCAGTTCAACACCAACCCGATGTTCCGCGCGATCGGCGAGCCACGCTGGTTCTCCTTCCCGGACGTGTTGAAAAGCGCCGAAAAAGTCATTTCCAAGCAAGTCGCTTCGCGCACCGGCTACTACGCCCGCAACCGCGTCGACGTGTTTTTCGGCACCGGCAGCTTCGCCGACGAGCAGACCATCGAAGTGGTCTGCGGCAATGGCGTCGTGGAAAAACTGGTGGCCAAGCACATCATCATCGCTACCGGTTCACGTCCTTATCGCCCAGCGGACATCGATTTCCACCACCCGCGTATCTACGATAGCGACACCATCCTCAGCCTCGGCCACACGCCGCGCAAACTGATCGTTTACGGCGCTGGCGTGATTGGCTGCGAATACGCTTCGATCTTCAGCGGTCTGGGTGTGCTGGTTGAGCTGGTTGATAACCGTGGGCAATTGCTGAGCTTCCTCGACTCGGAAATCTCCCAGGCGTTGAGCTACCACTTCAGCAACAACAACATCACCGTGCGCCACAACGAGGATTACGATCGCGTTGAAGGCGTCGACAACGGGGTGATCCTGCACCTCAAGTCCGGCAAGAAGATCAAGGCTGACGCCTTGCTCTGGTGCAACGGCCGTACCGGCAACACCGACCAGTTGGGGCTGGAAAACATCGGCGTCAAGGTCAACAGCCGTGGCCAGATCGAAGTCGACCAGAACTACCGAACCTGTGTAGAGAACATCTACGGTGCCGGCGACGTGATCGGCTGGCCGAGCCTGGCCAGTGCCGCTCACGACCAGGGCCGTTCGGCGGCGGGCAGCATCGTCGACAACGGCAGCTGGCGCTTCGTCAATGACGTGCCGACCGGCATCTACACCATCCCGGAGATCAGCTCGATCGGCAAGAACGAGCAGGAGCTGACCCAGGCGAAAGTGCCGTACGAAGTCGGCAAGGCGTTCTTCAAGAGCATGGCGCGGGCGCAGATCGCCGGCGAGCCGCAAGGCATGCTGAAGATCCTCTTCCACCGCGAAACCCTGGAAGTGCTGGGCGTGCACTGCTTCGGTTATCAGGCCTCAGAGATCGTCCACATTGGTCAGGCGATCATGAACCAGCCGGGCGAACTGAACACGCTGAAGTATTTCGTCAACACGACGTTCAACTACCCGACCATGGCCGAAGCCTATCGGGTAGCCGCGTACGACGGCCTCAACCGGCTTTTTTGACGGGCTCCGGCCGGTGGCCTGAGCCGGCCGGGGAGACCGATTTCAGCAATTCTCAAGGGTGGCAGTGGCCAAACCGGGAAAGTCTGTAATCAGGCTGTCAACGCCGAAGTCGGCGAGTCTGCGCATCAGCGCAGGCTCGTTGACGGTCCACACCGACACATGCAGCCCCTGACGCTGCGCCTTCTGCAGGCGTTCCGGCGTACACAGTGTCCAGTTCAGCGCGAGAATGTCGCAGCCATAGCTCGCCGCGACCTTCAACGGGTCGAGCCAGGCGTATTCGGCGACCAGTCCACGCGACACATCCGGCACCAGATCCAGCGCCGCTTTCAGCACTTCCCGCGAACTCGAGGTGATCGTCACCTTGTCCAGCAGGCCATGCCTTTGAGCCATTTCGCGAATCGCCAGCACGGTGGTTGCCGCGCGGGTGCGTGAAGCGCTTTTGACTTCCAGCTGCCAATGCTCGAAATCACACTTTTCGAACAGCTCTTCCAGCGTCGGAATCGGGCACGGTTTGACCCAGCCCGGCCCGCCCTTGCGCGCGTCGTAGGTGACCAGCTCGGCAGCGGTGTGCTCGACCACCTTGCCGCGCCGGTCGGTGGTGCGCTTGAGCGTCGGGTCATGGATGACCATCAACTCGCCGTCCTTGGACAAGTGCAGGTCCAGTTCGCAGCGGCGCACGCCATGCGCAAGACAGGCCTGAAAACTGCTCAGGGTGTTTTCCGGTGCTTCGCCCTTGGCGCCGCGGTGGCCGTAGATAAGGGTCACGTTTCTTCCTTAAGTTAAATGCCTGATTCGTTCTGTTCACGGGCCAGGCGTCGTTCCTGGGCCTGCTTTTGCAAGATGTAGCGGGCCAGCAATTGGCGCTGGGCGTCGGTCAAGTGTTCGAACTCGGTGCCGACGTCGTAGCCACCACCCTTGGGATCACAGTGAGTGACCCGGGCGCGCAGCAGCAGGCCCAGGGCCTGTGGCATCAGCACCAGCTTCACCGACAGGTGCGCGCCGGTGGCGATAGGCGTGGGATATTGAAAGTCGATCCCGCCTTCGGAGATGATCACCGGTTGCGGCTCGCCGATGTGGCCGAGCACGGTCAGGGCGACCACCTGGCTGAGCAGGTCGATGCGTTTGTTCTGTGATTTGAGGAACGCAGCGATGGCGCGGTCGCGCTCGCTGATCTGGCGCAACAGGTGCTGCGACTCGAATTCGCTCAGGTGCAGTTCGCTGAGCAGGTTGAAGAGTGGGGAAGCATCCTGCAACACTTCCTCGCCTGCGGCTTCAGGAGCGGACAGGGGCCGAATTTCCAGTGCGATCATGTCCTCGATACGGTAGTATTCGCGGCGATCTTCTTCATCTAATGTCGACATGGCGAACCCATGGTAGCGGCGGTGGTCTGAGTGTAAAGCTGGTTATCGACCCCCGCCACAAGGACGTTCCTTTTCCCTCCGAACAAGCCCCGACATGTTCAGACCTCTCTTCGTATTTATCGGCACGCGTTATACCCGTGCAAAGCGTCGCAATCATTTTGTGTCCTTCATTTCCCTGACTTCGATGATCGGGCTCGCCCTTGGCGTGGTCGTGATGATCGTCGTGCTGTCGGTGATGAACGGCTTCGACCATGAGATGCGCACGCGCGTGCTGGGCATGGTGCCCCACGCCACCCTGGAAACCGGCGAGCCGATCAACGACTGGCAGAGCCTCGCGGCCAAGGTGAAACAGAATCGGCAGGTGGCGGCAGTAGCGCCGTTCACCCAGATGCAGGGCCTGCTGACCAATAACGGTCAGGTCTCCAAAGTGCTGCTCAACGCCATCGATCCTGCGCTCGAACGCAACGTGTCGATCATCGATAACTTCATGAAGCAAGGCAAACTCGACGACCTGACGCCCGGTAGCTTCGGCATCGTCATCGGCGACAAGGCCGCAACCAAGCTGGGCGTCGGCATCGGTGACAAGGTCACCTTCGTCGCGCCGGAAGTCAGCGTGACCCCGGCCGGGATGTTCCCACGCATGAAGCGCTTCACGGTGGTCGGTATTTTCCACGTCGGCGCCGGCGAGCTCGACGGTTATCTGGGCGTGACCAACCTGCAGGATCTGGCGAAGATGCATCGCTGGAAAGCCGATCAGGTGCAGGGCCTGCGCCTGAAGTTCGACGACCTGTTCCAGGCGCCGCGCGAGGCGTGGAACATTGCCCAGCAGCTCGGCGAAGACCGTTACTACGCCCGCGACTGGACCCGCACCCACGGCAATCTGTATCAGGCGATCCGCATGGAAAAAGCCATGATCGGTCTGCTGTTGCTGCTGATCGTTGCCGTCGCCGCGTTCAACATCATTTCCACGCTGGTGATGGTGGTCAACGACAAGAAGGGCGACATCGCCATCCTGCGCACATTGGGCGCGACACCGGGCACGATCATGCGCACGTTCATGGTGCAGGGCACGGTGATCGGCGTGGTCGGCACCGCAATCGGCGCGGTGGTCGGGATTTTCGCCGCGCTCAACGTCAGCGCGGCCATCGCCGCACTGGAAGGCCTGATCGGCCACAAATTCCTTAATGCTGACGTGTATTTCATCGATTATCTTCCTTCGCAGGTGCAGAGCCAGGACGTGGTCATGGTCTGCGCTGCTGCGTTGGTCCTGAGTTTCCTCGCCACCCTGTATCCCGCCTGGCGTGCCGCGCGCACCCAGCCGGCGGAGGCGTTACGTTATGAGTGAGTCGGGCATGAGTGAACAAGCAATTCTGAGCTGCCGCAACCTGGGCAAGTCCTATGAAGAAGGCCCGGAGTCGGTACAAGTGCTGGCCGGCCTGCAACTGGAGTTGCATCCGGGCGAGCGGGTGGCGATCGTCGGCAAGTCGGGTTCGGGCAAAAGTACTTTGCTCAACCTGCTCGGCGGCCTCGATACACCGACCCAGGGCAGCGTCTGGCTCGACGGCGAAGAGCTTTCGGCCCTGAGCGAGAAGAAGCGCGGCCTGCTGCGCAACCGCGCGCTCGGCTTTGTTTACCAGTTCCACCATTTGCTGCCGGAATTCACCGCGCTGGAAAACGTCTGCATGCCGCTGTTGATCGGCAAGACGGCGATTCCCGAAGCGCGTCAGCGTGCCACTGCCTTGCTGGAACGCGTCGGCCTCGGCCATCGCCTCGAACACAAGCCTTCGGAGCTGTCCGGCGGCGAACGCCAGCGTGTGGCCATCGCTCGGGCGCTGGTGAACAATCCTGGTCTGGTGATGCTCGACGAGCCGACCGGCAACCTCGATCTGCACACGGCCGAAGGTATTCAGGATTTGATGCTCGAACTGAGCACTTCGATGCGCACGGCGTTTCTGGTGGTGACTCACGACATGAATCTGGCCCGCCAGATGGATCGCGTCCTGCAGTTGCAGGAAGGCTGCCTCACGCCTATCTGACTGGTCGAAACCCGATGCCTGAGGGCGTCGGGTCTTTTATTTTTATACGGTGCCCCTGCGAATGTTCAGACCGTTATCGATCTTTATCGGCACGCGCTATACCCGCGCCAAGCGCCGCAATCGCTTTGTTTCGTTCATTTCGATGACTTCGATGATCGGCCTCGCTCTCGGCGTGCTGGCGATGATCGTGGTGCTGTCGGTGATGAACGGCTTCCAGCGCGAGATGAGCTCGCGCATCCTCGGCATGGTGCCGCACGCGACCATCGTCGGCGTCAAACCGATCGACGATTGGCAGCCGGTTGCCGCCGCCGCAATGAAAAACCCTGAAGTGACCGCCGCTGTGCCATTCACTGAAATGGAAGGCATGCTGTCCTACAAGGGTTCGATGCAGCCGATCCAGATCAGCGGCGTCGACCCGGCACAGGAAGGCAAGGTCTCGATCGTCGCCCAGCACATTGTGCAAGGCCGTCTCGATGCGTTGAAACCTGGCGAGTTCGGCGTGGTGATCGGTGAAATCACGGCGCGGCGTTTCCGCCTGAATGTCGGCGATAAAATCACTCTGATCGTCCCGGAAGTCAGCACCGCACCCGGCGGCATCACCCCGCGCATGCAGCGCTTGAACGTGGTCGGCGTGTTCAAGGTCGGCGCCGAGCTGGATGGCTCGATGGGTCTGATTCACGTCGCCGATGCCGCAACCATGCAGCACTGGCAGCCGAATCAGGTGCAGAGCGTGCGGCTGGCGGTCAAGGATCTTTATGCTGCGCCGAAGGTCTCCTCGGACATCGCCGCTGGCCTGGGCGCCGAGTTCAAGGCTGACGACTGGACCCACACCCAGGGCAGCCTGTTCAGCGCGATGAAAATGGAAAAAACCATGATCGGCCTGCTGTTGCTGATGATCGTCGCGGTGGCGGCATTCAACATCATCGCCACGCTGATCATGGTGGTGAACGACAAGGGCGCGGACATCGCCATTCTGCGCACCATCGGTGCTACGCCACGGCAGATCATGGCGATCTTCATGGTTCAGGGCACGGTGATCGGTATTGTCGGCACCATTATTGGCGGCGTGCTGGGCGTTATCGCCGCGCTGAACGTCAGCGAAATGGTCGGCTGGGTCGAGCGCGTCAGCGGGCAGCACATCTTCAGTCCGGACGTGTATTTCGTCAGCAACCTGCCTTCGGAATTGCAGGGCGGTGATGTGCTGTTGATCTGCTCGGCGGGCTTTGTTCTGAGCTTCCTGGCGACGGTGTACCCGGCGTGGCGGGCGGCGAAGATCGAGCCGGCTCACGCCCTGCGATATTCGTAACCGCTAGACCGCTTTCGCGAGCAGGCTCGCTCCCACAGGGGAAACGCATTTCAACTGTGGGAGATTCTATGGTTCATGCCTAGCCCCTAAACGCCTTTGGGTGAGTATTCGCTCTGGTTTTTCAACAGAGCAAATACCACCCGTGCAAGCTTGCGGGCTAGTGCGACCAGTGCTTGGGTAGT
>NZ_JAZEVW010000017.1:0-56445 GCF_036668835.1 Pseudomonas koreensis | reverse complement strand
TGGAGTAGACATCGTGTCGCTCGAATCGACTTGAACTTGCAGATCGTGACGGCAGGTAAGAAGATCTAAAACCGTCCACCATGTCTCCGAACATGTGTCCACCATGTCTCCGGTACATACACTCCCGTAGGGAGAGGGGACTGACCGCGGTGGATGTTCGGTAGACATCGACCTGCCAGACTTCAGTCGAACTCAGGTTTGGATAGCATGAAGATCGGCTCCCTTTCCCCCTCGCCCCCACTGGGGGAGAGGGCTGGGGTGAGGGGTAGCGATCTTCAGCCGTGCGGCAATGCCAGCGGCGGGGCGAAGTCGAACGGGGCCAGCGCATACCCGCTCTCATCCACCTGCAACGCCCAACCTTGGCGATCCCAATCCCCCAGCACAATGCGCTTGGCCGCTTGCTCACCGAGTTGCAACTTGTGAATCGCCGGGCGGTGGGTGTGGCCGTGGATCAGGGTTTTCACGCCGAACTCTTGCATGATCCGCGGAATCTCCTCGGGCGTGACATCAACGATGTCATTGGCCTTCATCCGCGTCTGCGCACGGCTTTCACTGCGCAGCTTGCGCGCCAGTTTGTGGCGCGTGCGCAGCGGCAGGTGACGCAGGATGAACAAGGTGATCGGGTTGCGCAGGTAGCGCCGCAGCTTCATGTAGCCGACGTCGCGGGTACACAGGCTGTCGCCGTGCATCAGCAGCACCGGCTCGCCGTAGAACTGCACGACACTCGGGTCCTTCAATAGCGTGCAGCCGGCCTGTTTGCAAAAGGCCTTGCCGAGCATGAAGTCGCGATTGCCGTGCATGAGGAAAATGGCTGTGCCGCTGTCGCTCAAATCGCGCAGGGCCTGGCAGATGGAACGCTGGAAGGGCGTCATGGCGTCGTCGCCGATCCACGCCTCGAAAAAGTCGCCGAGGATGTACAAGGCACTCGCCGAGCGGGCGCGTCCGGCGAGCAAATCCAGAAACGCCCGGGTAATGTCCGGGCGTTCCTCTTCCAGATGCAAGTCTGAAATCAGCAATATCACGCGGCGATGATCTCGGCTTTCTCGATGATCACGTCGTCTGCTGGCACGTCCTGGTGGCCGGCCTTGGAAGTGGTCGACACGCCTTTGATCTTGTCGACAACGTCGGTGCCGGCGGTGACTTTACCGAATACCGCGTAGCCCCAGCCCTGCACGTTCTTGCCGCTGTGGTTGAGGAAGGTGTTGTCGGCAACGTTGATGAAGAACTGCGCCGAAGCCGAATGCGGCTCCATGGTGCGGGCCATGGCGACGGTGTACTTGTCGTTGGAGAGACCGTTGTCGGCTTCGTTCTGGATGCTTGGACGCTTGTCTTTCTTCTCTTTCATGCCTGGCTCGAAACCGCCGCCCTGGATCATGAAGTTACCGATGACGCGGTGGAACACGGTGTTGGTGTAGTGACCGGCGTTAACGTATTCGATGAAGTTGGCAACGGTGATCGGCGCCTTTTCAGCGTTCAGTTCGATGACGATGTCGCCATGGTTGGTGGTCAGTTTGACTTGAGTCATGATCGCTACTCTTCTGAGGAATTCGTGGTTTTGGGACCTTCAGCCCCGCAACCGGTTCAGCCTGCTTCGGCCAAGGTGCGCAGTTTAGCGTGACAGGCGCGAATTTCGAGGCGGTTTTTCATTTCAACGCGATTAAATGCGCCGCTTTATGGAGCCTGCTCTGTCAGCCCCTTGACAGCATCGGCTATGATAGCGGCTTTGTTTTGTCTGGCCCGTTCTGCGGCCGCGCACATGTAAGTCAAGGATCCTATGAGCAAGCCCACTGTCGACCCTACCTCGAATGCCAAGTCCGGCCCTGCCGTGCCGGTCAATTTCCTGCGGCCGATCATCCAGGCAGACCTGGACTCGGGCAAGCACACCCAGATCGTCACGCGTTTTCCGCCTGAGCCCAACGGCTACCTGCACATCGGCCATGCCAAATCGATCTGCGTGAACTTCGGCCTGGCCCAGGAGTTCGGCGGCGTCACGCACCTGCGTTTCGACGACACCAACCCGGCCAAGGAAGACCAGGAATACATCGACGCGATCGAATCCGACGTCAAATGGCTGGGCTTCGAGTGGTCCGGCGAAGTGCGCTACGCCTCGCAGTATTTCGACCAGTTGCACGACTGGGCGGTCGAGCTGATCAAGGCTGGCAAGGCCTACGTCGACGACCTGACCCCGGAGCAGGCCAAGGAGTACCGTGGCAGCCTGACCGAGCCGGGCAAGAACAGCCCGTTCCGTGACCGCTCGGTAGAAGAAAACCTCGACCTGTTCGCGCGCATGAAGGCCGGTGAATTCCCCGACGGCGCTCGCGTGCTGCGGGCGAAGATCGACATGGCCTCGCCGAACATGAACCTGCGCGACCCGATCATGTACCGCATTCGTCACGCCCATCACCACCAGACCGGCGACAAGTGGTGCATCTACCCGAACTACGACTTCACCCACGGTCAGTCGGACGCCATCGAAGGCATCACCCATTCGATCTGCACGCTGGAGTTCGAAAGCCACCGTCCGCTGTACGAGTGGTTCCTCGAGCATTTGCCGGTGCCGGCGCAGCCGCGTCAGTACGAGTTCAGCCGCCTGAATCTCAACTACACCATCACCAGCAAGCGCAAGCTCAAGCAACTGGTCGATGAAAAGCACGTCAACGGCTGGGACGATCCGCGCATGTCCACGCTGTCGGGCTTCCGCCGCCGTGGCTACACGCCGAAATCGATCCGCAACTTCTGCGAAATGATCGGCACCAACCGCTCCGACGGCGTGGTCGACTTCGGCATGCTCGAATTCAGTATCCGCGACGACCTCGACCAGAGCGCACCGCGCGCCATGTGCGTGCTGCGTCCGCTGAAAGTGGTCATCACCAACTACCCGGAAGGCCAGGTCGAAAACCTCGAACTGCCACGCCACCCGAAAGAAGACATGGGCGTGCGCGCCTTGCCGTTCGCCCGGGAAATCTACATCGACCGTGACGACTTCATGGAAGAGCCGCCAAAAGGCTACAAGCGCCTGGAGCCGGCCGGTGAAGTGCGTCTGCGCGGCAGCTATGTGATCCGTGCCGACGAAGCGATCAAGGACGCCGATGGCAACATCGTCGAACTGCGTTGCTCGTACGACCCGCAAACGCTGGGCAAGAACCCGGAAGGGCGCAAGGTCAAAGGCGTGATCCACTGGGTGCCGGCCGCCGCCAGCGTCGAGTGCGAAGTGCGTCTGTACGATCGCCTGTTCCGTTCGGCGAACCCGGAGAAGGCCGAAGACAGCGCGAGTTTCCTCGACAACATCAACCCTGACTCACTGCAAGTGCTGACCGGTTGTCGCGCCGAGCCATCGCTCGGCAATGCACAGCCCGAAGACCGTTTCCAGTTCGAACGCGAAGGCTACTTCGTCGCGGATCTGAAGGACTCGAAACCCGGTCAGCCGGTTTTCAACCGTACCGTGACCCTGCGTGATTCGTGGGGCCAGTGAGACAGCGTCAAGGAAATTAACGTGCTGACGATCTACAACACGCTCACCAAGAGCAAAGAAGTCTTCAAGCCGCTGGATGGCAACAAGGTGCGCATGTACGTCTGCGGGATGACCGTGTACGACTACTGCCACCTCGGCCACGGCCGCAGCATGGTCGCGTTCGACCTGGTGACGCGCTGGCTGCGCTTTAGCGGCTACGACCTGACCTACGTGCGCAACATCACCGACATCGACGACAAGATCATCAACCGCGCCAACGAGAACGGTGAATCGTTCGAAGCGTTGACCGAACGCATGATTGCCGCGATGCACGAAGACGAAGCGCGCCTGAATATCAAAAAGCCGGACATGGAACCGCGCGCCACCGATCACATCGCTGGCATGCACGCGATGATCCAGGCGCTGATCGACAAGGGTTATGCCTACGCCCCGGGCAATGGCGACGTGTACTACCGCGTCGCCAAATTCATGGGCTACGGCAAGCTGTCGCGCAAGAAAATCGAAGACCTGCGCATCGGCGCACGCATCGAAGTCGACGAGTCGAAACAGGACCCGCTCGACTTCGTCCTGTGGAAAGCCGCCAAGCCAGGCGAGCCGAGCTGGGAATCGCCGTGGGGCGCCGGGCGTCCGGGCTGGCACATCGAGTGCTCGGTGATGTCGACCTGCTGCCTCGGCGAGACTTTCGACATTCATGGCGGCGGCAGCGATCTGGAATTCCCGCACCATGAAAACGAAATCGCCCAGAGCGAAGCGGCCACCGGCAAGACCTACGCCAACGCGTGGATGCATTGCGGGATGATCCGCATCAATGGCGAGAAGATGTCCAAGTCGTTGAACAACTTCTTCACCATCCGCGACGTGCTGGAAAAGTACCACCCGGAAGTCGTGCGCTACCTGCTGGTGTCTAGCCACTACCGCAGCGCGATCAACTACTCGGAAGACAACCTCAAGGACGCCAAGGGCGCATTGGAGCGTTTCTACCACGCGTTGAAAGGCCTGCCGAACGTGGCGCCGGCTGGCGGCGAAGCGTTCGTCGAGCGTTTCACTGCGGTGATGAACGACGACTTCGGCACCCCTGAAGCGTGCGCCGTGCTGTTCGAAATGGTGCGCGAGATCAACCGCCTGCGTGAAAGCGATCTTGATGCAGCAGCGGGTCTGGCGGCGCGTCTGAAAGAGCTGGCGAGTGTGCTGGGTGTGTTGCAGCTCGAAGCGGATGACTTCCTCCAGGCCGGCGCCGAAGGGCGTGTCGATGCGGCTGAAGTCGATGCGCTGATTGCCGCGCGTCTGGCGGCTCGGGCCGCAAAGGACTGGGCCGAGTCGGACCGGATTCGTGATCAGCTCACGGCGATGGGCGTGGTGCTGGAAGATGGCAAGGGTGGTACGACCTGGCGGTTGGCTGACTGATCTAAAAAAGCCAAAAGTCAAAAGCCCCTCATCGGAACGCCGCCCGCCTAACCCTCTCCCGGAGGGAGAGGGGACTGATCGTGGGGGGCTGGAGATCTACGCCGACCTGAACGACCGAGTCGATTATGGATTCGGTGAAGCAAGTTCAGGTCGGCGTATCTCTCGAATATCCTGCGGTCGGCCCCCTCTCCTGTGGGAGAGGGCTGGGGTGAGGGCAAGGGTTGTACTCAGTCGCCAATCTGCCGCAACCGCTTATAAAGCGTATTCCGACTCACCCCCAACCGCCGCGCCAGATGCGAGATATTCCCCCCGGAAGCCTTCAACTCCCGGTTCAACGCCTCGACATCGTTCAGATCAATCCCTAGCGGGGCGCAGGTCTCCACTGGCTCCATCTCCAGATCGACAAAAAAATCATCCGGCAAATGCTCCGGCCGCACCGGTTGCTCCTCGGCCATGGCCAGCGCCACCTGCATCACGCTGCTGACCTGACGCAAATTCCCCGGCCATGGATGCCGTTCGAATAATTCCAGCACCTCCGAGCTCAAACCCGCCCACTGCGTCGGCTCACGATGCTGTTCCCATAACCGCTTGAACAACGCCTGTTTATCACTGCGCTCACGCAGCGGCGGCAATTCCAGGGTCAGCCCGCCAATGCGGTAATACAGATCCTCACGAAACCGGCCCAACTGCACCTGTTCACGCAGCGAACGGTTGGTCGCCGAGATGATCCGCAGATCCACCGGGAACAACTCGCTACTGCCCACCGGTTGCACGCAACGCTCCTGTAATACCCGCAACAGGCGCGCCTGCGTCGGCAACGGCATATCGCCAATTTCATCAAGGAACAGCGTGCCTTTGTCCGCCTTGCGAATCAGGCCGATGCTGCCTTTCTGATTCGCCCCGGTGAACGCACCTTTCTCATAACCAAACAGCTCGGACTCGACCAGTTCGGCGGGGATCGCCGCGCAGTTCACTGCGATGAATGCCTGTTTTTGTCGAGAGCTGGCTTGGTGCAACGCTTTGACGAAGACTTCCTTGCCGACCCCGGTCTCACCGTGAATCAGTAATGGAATGTCTTTCTCCAGCAAGCGCTCGGCCTGGCGCACGGCTTTTTCCACGCGACTGTCGCCGAAATGCAGGGTATTGAGGCTTATCGCACTCGCTGGCGCAGGCTTGTCCTCGGCGACAAACACCCGCGCTTGCACCGGTGCCTGTTTCGGCCGTTTCAGCAAGCACTGGAAACGGTTGCGTCCGGAGGTCTGCAAGGCAAACGGCAGACCCTCGGGCTGATTGATCAACTCCAGCAGCGACACCTTGAACAGGCTTTCAACGCTGACGCGGGACAAACGCACACCGAGCAGATTGTCGGCGCGGCGATTGGCCGACAGCACCTGTCCGCTCTCATCGAAAATCAACAACCCGGCCCACTGGCTGTCGAGGTTGTTCAACCCGGTGTTGAAGGTCAGTTGAAAATGCTGGCCATGGAACAGGTTGAGGATCAGCCGGTTCTCCACGGTCTGGCTCATCATCTTGACCATGCCCAGGGTGTGCGAGGGCGGCAGGTAGCTGTCGCTGGAGACATCGAGCACGGCGATGACCTTGCGCTCGGCGTCGAAAATCGGCGCGGCGGAGCCGGTCATGAAGCGGTTGGCTTTGAGAAAGTGTTCGTCGTGTTCGATGTGCACCGCCTGCTCACAGGCCAGTGCGGTGCCGATCGCATTGGTGCCGCTGCTGCGCTCCATCCAGCTCGCCCCGGCCTGAAAGCCCCGGGCCAGATTCGGTTCGATAAAGCGCTGTGTGCCCCACGAGGTCAGCACCTGGCCCTGATTGTCGGCGAGCATGATCAGGCAGTTGGAATTGCTGAGGATGTTTTCGTAGTAGGGCAGGACTTCCTGATGCGTGGTCTGCACCAGCGAATGATGGCTGTCGAGCAACCGCGCAATGCCGGCGGCGGGCAATTGATCGAAGGCCGGGGCGCTCTGGTGGTCGAGGCCGAACGCGCGGCAACGTTGCCAGGAGGTCTGGACGATCGCGTCGTGGGACAGCGGCGAAGCAGGTGCGGCCATGGGGGCGAGCCTCTGAGTGCAGCGATTTTATTATTGTTATGAACCCGATTCCGGAGAGCCACGCAGACCACCTGTGGGAGCGAGCTTGCTCACGAATAGGGCGTATCAGTCACCAAATGGGTTGAATGACACACCGTATTCGCGAGCGAGCTCGCTCCCACATTGGATCTGCGGCGCTCAGACAATTCGGGCGAAAAGCGCTCATAGAGTGTTGTTCACTATTGTTCATTGTCAATCACCCGACTGTTCAAAAGTGTTCAGCTGTGAACGGCGCTTGCCCCGGTAAACATTGGTTCTCGAGGCAAATCAAGCACTTGCCATTTCTGGCACGAAAGTCGCTCAGTTGCTCCGGTCGCTTGACTCCAAAAATAAAAAAGGCCGAGCCATGTCACTCACCCTGGAGCACGTCAGCCGTACCGTCGAGGGCCAGATCTGGATCGACGATGCGTGCCTGAAATTCGAACCCGGTTCCTTCAACGTTCTGCTCGGCCGCACGCTGTCCGGCAAGACCAGTCTGATGCGTTTGATGGCCGGGCTGGACAAGCCCGACAGCGGGCGCATCCTGATGAACGGCGTCGACGTCACCCAGCGCCCGGTGCGTCTGCGTAACGTGTCGATGGTCTATCAGCAGTTCATCAATTACCCGACCATGACTGTGTTCGAGAACATCGCCTCGCCGCTGCGCCAGGCCGGTGTGTCCAAAGACATCATTCACAGCAAGGTGCTGGAAACCGCAAAGATGCTGCGCATCGAGAAGTTTCTACAGCGCTACCCGCTGGAGTTGTCCGGTGGTCAGCAGCAGCGCACGGCCATGGCCCGCGCATTGGTCAAGGATGCCGAACTGATCCTGTTCGACGAGCCGCTGGTCAACCTCGATTACAAACTGCGCGAAGAGCTGCGCCAGGAAATGCGTGAGCTGTTCAAGGCGCGGCACACCATCGCCATCTACGCCACCACCGAACCCAACGAAGCGTTGGCGCTCGGCGGCACCACAACGATCTTGCATGAAGGCCGGGTGATTCAGAGCGGTCCGTCGACTTCGGTGTATCACCAGCCGCAAACCGTGCTGGCCGCCGAATTGTTCTCCGAACCGCCGATCAACCTGATGCCCGGGCGCATTGCCGGCAACGAAGTCAGCTTCGCCAATTTCGTCCATTTCCCGTTGAACGTTGATCTGCGACCGGTGGGCGAGGGCGAATTCCGTTTTGGCGTGCGTCCCAGCCATATCTCGCTGGTGCCGAGCAACGATGATGATCTGGAGTTGGCAGTGACGGTCGAAGTCGCCGAGATCAGTGGCTCGGAAACCTTCCTGCATGTGCGCAACGAGCACTTCCTGCTGGTGCTGCACCTGCCGGGCGTTCACGAATACGACGTCGATGCCCCGATCCGCATTTACATCCCGACCCACAAACTGTTTGTTTTCGATGCGCAGGGCCGTCTGGTGCAAGCACCGGGCCGGCGTGTCGCGAGGGTTGCCTGATGGCCGAAATCCGTTTGCAGCACCTCGCCCACAGCTACAGCAAAACCCCGAGCGGCGCTGAGGACTACGCGATCCGCGAGATGGATCACGTCTGGGAGCAGGGCGGTGCCTACGCCTTGCTCGGCCCGTCCGGTTGCGGCAAGTCGACCTTGCTCAACATCATTTCCGGACTGCTCAGCCCATCTCAGGGCCATGTGTTGTTCGATGGCAAAGCGGTCAACGACCTGACCCCGGAGAAGCGCAATATCGCGCAGGTGTTCCAGTTCCCGGTGGTCTACGACACCATGACGGTGTTCGACAACCTCGCCTTCCCGCTGCGCAATCAGGGCATGGCCGAGGCGAAAGTGCACAGCAAGGTGCAGGAAATCGCTGAAGTCCTCGACCTGCAGAATCTGCTCAACAAGAAGGCCCGCAACCTCACCGCCGACGAAAAACAGAAAGTCTCGATGGGCCGTGGTCTGGTGCGCGACGACGTCTCGGCGATTCTGTTCGACGAGCCGCTGACGGTGATCGACCCGCACCTGAAGTGGAAACTGCGGCGTAAGCTCAAGCAGATCCACGAGCAGTTCAACATCACCATGGTCTACGTCACCCACGATCAACTGGAGGCCTCGACGTTCGCCGACAAGATCGCGGTGATGTACGGCGGTCAGATCGTCCAGTTCGGCACGCCACGGGAATTGTTCGAGCGGCCCAGCCACACCTTTGTCGGCTATTTCATCGGCAGCCCGGGGATGAACCTGATCGAGGTGCAGCCACAGCCGGGTGGCGTCGGTTTCGCCTCCACGCACTTACCGTTGTCCGAAGCCTTGCAGCGCCATATCGAGCACGGCCAGTGGAAAAATCTGAAGGTCGGCATCCGCCCCGAGTTCATTCACGTGTGGGACGAGCCGTTCGATGACGCAATGCAAGCCAACGTCGTACACGTCGAAGACCTCGGCACCTACAAAATCATGACCCTCAACCTCGACGGTGCGCCGTTGAAAGTGCGCCTGGCCGAAGACAAACCGGTGCCGCAGGGCACGGCATACATCAGTTTTCCGGCGCAATGGCTGATGGTCTATGCCGATGAGTTCTTGCTGGAAGTCAGCGACGATGAGGTGCAGTCATGAACAAGGTGCAGAACAACAAGGCGTGGTGGCTGGTGCTGCCGGTGTTTCTGCTGGTGGCGTTCAGTGCGGTGATCCCGATGATGACCGTGGTCAACTATTCGGTGCAGGACATCTTCGACCAGTCCAGCCGCTACTTCGTCGGCGCTGACTGGTACAAGCAGGTGCTGCTCGACCCGCGTCTACACGACTCGCTGCTGCGCCAGTTCATTTATTCGGCCTGCGTGCTGCTGATCGAGATCCCGCTGGGCATCGCTGTCGCGCTGACCATGCCGACCAAGGGCCGCTGGTCGTCGGTGGTGCTGATCATTCTGGCGATTCCGCTGCTGATTCCGTGGAACGTGGTCGGCACCATCTGGCAGATCTTCGGCCGCGCCGACATCGGTCTGCTCGGTTCCAGCCTCAATGCCATGGGCATCAGCTACAACTATGCGGCCAATACGATGGACGCCTGGGTGACGGTGCTGGTGATGGACGTGTGGCACTGGACCTCGCTGGTAGCGCTGCTGTGCTTCTCCGGTTTGCGCGCGATTCCCGACGTGTACTACCAGGCCGCACGGATCGACCGCGCCTCTGCCTGGGCAGTGTTCCGCCACATCCAGTTGCCCAAGCTGAAAAGCGTGCTGCTGATCGCGGTGATGCTGCGCTTCATGGACAGCTTCATGATCTACACCGAGCCGTTCGTGCTCACCGGTGGCGGGCCGGGTAACGCCACGACCTTCCTCAGTCAGACGTTGACGCAAATGGCCGTAGGGCAATTCGACCTCGGTCCGGCAGCGGCGTTTTCGCTGGTGTATTTCCTGATCATCCTGTTGGTGTCGTGGCTGTTCTATACCGCCATGACGCACTCCGACGCCAACCGCTGAGGCCCGGCCATGAGCAAAAGAAAGCTTATTCCGTTGCTGGTCTACATCCTGTTCCTGTTGGTGCCGATCTACTGGCTGCTGAACATGTCGTTCAAGAGCAACACTGAAATCCTCGGCGGCCTGACGCTTTTCCCACAGGCCTTCACGCTGGCGAACTACAAGGTGATCTTCACTGATCCGAGCTGGTACACCGGTTATCTCAACTCGCTGTATTACGTCAGCCTCAACACCGTGATTTCGTTGAGCGTGGCGTTGCCAGCGGCCTACGCGTTTTCACGCTATCGTTTCCTCGGCGACAAGCACCTGTTCTTCTGGCTGCTGACCAACCGCATGGCACCGCCGGCGGTGTTTTTGCTGCCGTTCTTTCAGTTGTACTCGTCGATCGGCCTGTTCGATACGCACATCGCCGTGGCGCTGGCGCACTGCCTGTTCAACGTGCCCTTGGCGGTGTGGATTCTCGAAGGGTTCATGTCCGGCGTGCCGAAGGAGATCGACGAAACCGCATACATCGACGGCTACAGTTTCCCCAAGTTCTTCGTGAAGATTTTCATCCCGCTGATCGGTTCCGGCATCGGTGTCACAGCGTTTTTCTGCTTCATGTTTTCCTGGGTGGAACTGCTGCTGGCACGCACGCTGACCTCGGTCAACGCCAAGCCGATTGCGGCAGTGATGACGCGAACGGTGTCGGCGTCGGGGATCGACTGGGGCGTGCTGGCCGCGGCAGGGGTGCTGACCATCCTGCCGGGGATGCTGGTGATCTGGTTCGTTCGCAACCACGTGGCCAAGGGCTTTGCCCTCGGTCGAGTCTGAGGAGCTGATGATGGAATGGATGAGCTGGACGACACCGACCGCCGCGTTCTTCATCGGCATCGGTCTGATTCTGGTGGGCATGACCACCTGGGAATTGCGCTCGCCGAGCATCTTGCGGCGAGGGTTTCTGCCGATTGCCACGACCCGTGGCGATCGCTTGTTTATCGGTCTTCTCGGCAGCGCCTACCTGCACTTGCTGGTAATCGGCGTCACCGACTGGAGCATCTGGGTGGCGTCCGCGTTGTCCCTGGTGTGGCTGTTGGCTGTGATGCGTTGGGGCTAGTCGAATCGTTCGGCAACGCGGCTCCACAACTTAAACAGGAGGTCTCTATGTTCGATAAAAACAATAAGCTGCGACATAGCATTTCATTGGCAGCCATGCTGGCACTCAGCGGTTTGAGCGCATCCGCCTGGGCCGACGCCTACGAAGATGCCGCGAAAAAATGGATCGGCAGCGAGTTCAAGCCCTCGACCCTGACGGCCGAACAGCAGCTCGAAGAACTGAAGTGGTTCATCAAGGCCGCCGAGCCGTTTCGCGGCATGGACATCAAGGTCGTTTCCGAGACCCTGACCACCCACGAGTATGAGTCCAAAGTACTGGCCAAAGCGTTCAGCGAAATCACCGGGATCAAGCTCACCCACGACCTGCTGCAGGAGGGTGACGTGGTCGAGAAAATGCAGACGGTGATGCAGTCGGACAAGAATATCTATGACGGCTGGGTCAACGACTCCGACCTGATCGGCACGCACTTTCGCTACGGCAAGACCGAATCGATTACCGACCTGATGGCCAACGAAGGCAAGAACTTCACCTCGCCGACCCTCGACATCAAGGATTTCATCGGCATCTCGTTCACCACCGCACCGGACGGCAAGATCTATCAACTGCCCGACCAGCAATTCGCCAACCTGTACTGGTTCCGCGCCGACTGGTTCGAACGCGCCGACCTGAAAGCCAGGTTCAAGGAAAAGTACGGCTACGAATTGGGCGTACCGGTGAACTGGTCCGCCTATGAAGACATCGCCAAATTCTTCAGCGAAGACGTCAAGGAAATCGACGGCAAACGCGTTTACGGGCACATGGACTACGGCAAGAAAGACCCGTCGCTGGGCTGGCGCTTCACCGATGCCTGGTTCTCCATGGCCGGCGGCGGCGACAAGGGCATCCCCAACGGTCTGCCAGTGGACGAGTGGGGCATCCGCGTCGAGGATTGCCACCCGGTCGGCTCCAGCGTGACCCGCGGCGGCGACACCAACGGCCCGGCGGCGGTGTTCGCGACGACCAAATACGTCGACTGGCTGAAGAAGTATGCGCCACCGGAAGCGGCCGGCATGACCTTCTCCGAGTCCGGCCCGGTGCCGTCGCAAGGCAACATCGCCCAGCAGATCTTCTGGTACACCGCTTTCACCGCCGACATGACCAAACCGGGCCTGCCGGTGGTCAACGCCGACGGCACGCCGAAGTGGCGCATGGCGCCATCGCCGCGCGGGCCGTATTGGGAGGAGGGCATGAAGCTCCTTTATCAGGACGTGGGTTCGTGGACCTTCATGAAGTCCACACCTGAGAAGCAGAAACTCGCGGCGTGGCTGTACGCGCAGTTCGTCACCTCGAAAACCGTGTCGCTGAAGAAAACCATCGTCGGCCTGACGCCGATTCGCGAGTCGGACATCAACTCGCAGGCGATGACCGATATGGCGCCGAAACTCGGCGGCCTGGTCGAGTTCTATCGCAGCCCGGCCCGCGTGCAATGGACCCCGACCGGGACCAACGTACCGGACTACCCGCGTCTGGCGCAACTGTGGTGGAGCCACATCGCCGAAGCGGCCAGCGGCGAGAAGACCCCGCAACAGGCGCTCGATGGCTTGGCCAAGGATCAGGACCGCATCATGGAGCGCCTCGAACGCTCCAAGGCCCAGGCCGTGTGCGCACCGAAAATGAACCCCGAACGCGACGCCCAGTACTGGTTTGATCAACCGGGCGCACCGAAGCCGAAACTGGCCAATGAGAAGCCGAAGGGTGAAACGGTGAGCTACAGCGAGCTGCTGAAATCGTGGGCGGATGCGCGTAAGTAACAGCTGAAATGCAGAAAGCGAACGGCACCGGAAGGTGCCGTTTTCTTTTCTGGCTGATTTACCGAGTCGCCAACAGACTGGCTCCTGATTTTTCAGGTCAGCGATTTTGACTTTCAGCTCAGAGCCGCCAACTGTTCGATCGTCTGTGGAAAGCGCTCAACCAGACGAATCAATGTCGTCGCCTGGGCATTGGGCGTGGCTCGTCCCTGCTCCCAGTTTTCGAGCGTGCGGGTGTTTGTGCGCAGGTACATTGCAAACACCGATCGGGAGAGGTTGAGCTGTTGACGAATGGCGACCACTTCTTCGGCGGTGATCGGCACCAGTTTGGGCAACTGGACCTTGTGGGTGCGCAGCGTAATCTTGCCTTGACGCTCATCGGCCAGGGCGTCCAGGCCATCCATCAGTTCGGAAAAAATGTCACGTTTCATAGTGGGTTCTCGTGTTGAGTTCTCGATCCAGCGTTTGCCTGAACAGTTTCTTTTGCGCGGGCGTCAGGTCGTCTTGATCGCTTTTGCTGTAGACGGTGAACAGCCAGAACTGATCGAAGCCTGACCACCAGTAATAAATGATGCGTAATCCGCTGCGCTTGCCTTTGCCCCGTCGTTGATCGCAAAAGCGGATTTTTCGTAGCCCTCCGGTTTCCTCGATGAGATCGCCTGCTTCGGGATTTTTCAGCAATTCCAACTGAAAACTGAGGAACAGGTCCTCGTCCAGGTAATCGTTGCGGTGCTTCTGAAACGCAGGGAGTTCGATAAAAAGAGCATCCATGTTTTGTACGCTGCCTACGTATAGTGTTGTCCTGAAAAAGCGAATCGGTCAAGGCTTCCGAGCCATCCATTTCGCTGCTTATTCAACGCTAGACTTCGGTCAAAAAAACACCTGTAGGAAGCGTCGACAGGTGGGGTGAGAAGGTTCGATAGAGGGGAGGGGAGACGTCGCGACTGGCGTGTCGGAAAAAGACCTCTACTCCGTAAGCCGGACCGGATGCGGCGCTCGCCACGTACTGTTTGCTGCGAAAAAAACCGCGCAAAAAAAACGGCACCCGAAGGTGCCGTTTTTTGTTTCCAGTTCTAACGGAGCAATCAGCCCGCCAGACCCGCCTGCTGAACCAGGGTCAGCAATGGCTGCGGGTACACACCCAGGAAAAATGCGACCAGGGCGATGGCCAGCAGCATTACGCCGCCTGCCTTCTGTTCCCAGTGCAGCTGGGCGTCGTGGCGACGCAGGTTTGGCTCGATCAGGTACAGGGTGACCATCACGCGCAGGTAGTAGAACACGCCGATGGCGCTGCCCAGCACCAGCGCACCGACCAGCCACCATTGGTGCGATTCGACACCGCTGGCGATGATGTAGAACTTGCCGATGAAGCCTGCGGTCAGCGGGATACCGGCCAGCGACAGCATCATCACGGTCAGCACGGCGGTCAGGTACGGACGGCGCCAGAACAGGCCGCGATATTCGTACAGCGCGTCGGCGTCACGGCCGTTGTACGGCGAGGACATCAGGGTGATCACGCCGAAGGCGCCGAGGCTGGTGATCACGTAGGTGACCAGGTACACGCCGATAGCTTCCACCGCCAGACCCTTGCTCGCCACCAACGCGATCAGCAGGTAGCCGAAGTGCGCGATGGACGAATAACCGAGCAGACGCTTGAGGTTGCTCTGAGTCAGGGCCAGCAGGTTACCGAACAGGATCGACGCGACGGCGATGACGCTAAGCACGTCGCTGAGCACACCGCTGCTGGCGGCAGGGGAGATCTGGAACAGACGCACCATCACCGCAAACACTGCCACCTTCGACGCGGTGGCGAGGAATGCCGCCACCGGGGCCGGCGCACCTTCGTAAACGTCCGGCGTCCACAGGTGGAACGGTACCAACGACAGCTTGAACGCCAGACCG
Organism: Pseudomonas koreensis; assembly: GCF_036668835.1. Lineage (GTDB taxonomy): Bacteria > Pseudomonadota > Gammaproteobacteria > Pseudomonadales > Pseudomonadaceae > Aquipseudomonas > Aquipseudomonas koreensis_I. Next base: position 41,266 of record NZ_JAZEVW010000017.1, on the reverse strand, counting down.
ATCAGCATCATGCCCAGGCCCAGTTGTGCCAGCGAGCTTGGCAGGCCAGTCGCAGCCAGTGCCTGACCGATGCCGACGAAGCTCAGCGAGCCTGCGTCTGCATACAGCAGCGCCATACCGAACAGCAGGAACGCGGAACCGGCCGCCGACAGCACCATGTACTTGATGCCGGCTTCCAGCGAACGCTTGTTGAAGAAGGCGTAAGCCACCAGACCGTAGACCGGTACCGAGAGCAGTTCCAGACCGATGAACAACCCGGCCAGGTGCTGCGCGCTGACCAACACCAGACCACCGGCGGCGGCCATCAGGATCAGCAGGTACAGTTCTTCGCGGTTGCCCGGGTAGCCCGAACCGCCATCACCCAGATAAGCATGGGCGAGGGTGACGCAGGCGAGGGTGGCGACCAGGATCAGCGCCATGTACAGGCAAGCGAACGTATCGATCTGCAGCAACGGGGTCACGGCCAGCGGCGCGACTTTCAGTGTCGGCAGGATCGACAGCAACGCCAGGTTCAGACCCGCCACCGAAATCAGGAAGGTCTGCGAGTGGTTGCGGCGCCAGGCGATTGCCAGCATCACCACGATAATGGTGAGGCTGGTGATCAACAGTGGCGCAAGCGCAATAAAGTGTTGAATCGTGAATTCCATAGCGCTCTTACCGGGCCGAAGCGAGTTGAGTGAAGGCGGTGCCGAGCCACTGCTGCACGCCATGCATCGTGGCGGCAGAGGTGTCGAGGAACGGTTGCGGGTAGACGCCGAGGTAAACCAGCAGCACCGCAAGGCCCAGCACCATGATCAGTTCGCGCGCGTCCATGCCGTGCAGCACCGCGTCGGATTTGGACGGGCCGAAGTAGGCACGGTGGATCATGATCAGCGAATACACCGAACCGAACACCAGACCGGACGTTGCAATTGCCGTGACCCAAGGAGCGCTGGCGAAAGAACCGATCAGGATCAGGAACTCGCCGACAAAGTTACCGGTACCCGGCAGACCCAGCGACGCCGCCGCGAAGAACAGGCTGATCGCCGGCAGGTACGCGATGCGCGACCACAGACCGCCCATCTCACGCATGTCACGAGTGTGCAGACGCTCGTACAACTGACCGCTGAGGATAAACAGTGCCGCCGCCGACAGACCGTGCGCGAGCATCTGGATGACTGCGCCTTGCAGCGCCAGTTGGCTGCCGGAGTAGATGCCGATCAACACGAAGCCCATGTGGGAAACGGAAGAGAAGGCAATCAGACGCTTGATGTCGGTTTGGGCGAAGGCCAGGAACGCACCGTAGAAGATCCCGACCAGACCGAGGGTCATGGCGATCGGCGCAAACTCGGCCGAGGCATTCGGGAACAGCGGCAGGGCGAAACGCAGCAGGCCGTAGGCCGCGGTTTTCAGCAGGATACCGGCGAGGTCGACGGAACCGGCAGTTGGTGCCTGGGCGTGTGCATCAGGCAGCCACGAGTGGAACGGTACGACCGGCAGCTTGACCGCGAAGGCGATGAAGAAGCCGAGCATCAGAATGTACTCGGTGGTCATCGACATCTTGGTTTTCAACAGGTCGGCGTAGTTGAAGGTAATCACGCCAGTGTTGTTGAAGTTGACCAGCACCAGACCGAGGATCGCCACCAGCATGATCAGGCCGGAAGCCTGCGTGAAGATGAAGAACTTGGTCGCTGCGTAGATCCGGGTTTTCTTGCCGTCCGAAGAACTGTGACCCCAGAGCGCGATGAGGAAGTACATCGGCACCAGCATCATTTCCCAGAAGAAGAAGAACATGAACAGGTCGAGGGCGAGGAACACGCCGACAACACCGCCCAGGATCCACATCAGGTTGAGGTGGAAGAAGCCAACGTGACGTTGAATCTCTTTCCACGAGCACAGTACCGAGAGGATACCCAGCAGGCCGGTCAGCAGGATCATCAACAGCGACAGGCCGTCGAGGGCCAGGTGCACGTTGATGCCGAAGCGCTGGATCCAGGCATGCTTGAACTCAAGCGCCCAGGTCGGATCGGCGCCCGGCGCCGGTGCAAATGAATAGTCACCGTGGGCCCACAGCCAGAGGCCGAGGGCGAGTTCCAGGGTCATGGTCAACAGCGCAATCCAGCGCGGGAGGGTAGCGCCGAAGCGCTCACCCATCCAGCACAGCAGGCCGCCGATGAAGGGGATCAGGATTAGCCAAGGCAGAATCATGACGGGCTCGTTTCCTTTCGCAAATTCGCAAGGTTCATATCAGACCGCTACCAGCACGATGGCGCCGATTACCAGCACGGCACCAGCAGCCATCGAGGCGGCATACCAACGCAGTTGACCGGTCTCGGTACGGCTCAGGGCGGTGTGACCACCCTTGGCCATACGCGGGATCAGACCGATGGTCTGGTCGAGCGGGTCTTTGCGCAGTGCATGGCTGATCGCAAGGTACGGCTTGACGAACAGTTTGTCGTAGATCCAGTCGAAGCCCCAGGCAGCGAACCACCAGGCCGAAAGGAAACGGCCGATGCCGCTGTTGGCGATCGCCGTGACGAAACGACGCTTGCCGAGGAACAGCAGGGCCGCCAGCAGGATACCGGCCAGGGCGATGGCGCCCGAGGCGATTTCCAGACTGTGCTTGGCTTCGCCACCGGCGTGGCCGACGCTTTCTGGCAGAACGCCGTGCAGTGGCGGGACGATCATCGCGCCGACGAAAGTCGACAGCACGATCAGCACCGACAGGGGCAGCCAGTGTGCGATGCCGTGGCCGGCGTGGGCTTCGGTCTTGGCTTCACCGTGGAACGTGATGAAGATTAGGCGGAAGGTGTACAGCGACGTCATGAACGCACCGACCAGACCGGCGTAGAGCAGACCGTGGTTGCCGCTGGCGAACGCTTCCCAAAGGATTTCATCCTTGGAGTAGAAGCCTGCGGTGACCAGTGGCAGCGCGGCCAGTGCAGCACCACCAACGATGAAGCTGGCGTAGGCCAGTGGCAGTTTCTTCCACAGACCGCCCATCTTGAAGATGTTCTGCTCGTGGTGGCAGGCAACGATCACCGCACCGGAAGCAAGGAACAGCAGGGCCTTGAAGAAGGCGTGGGTCATCAGGTGGAAAATCGCGCCTTCCCAGGCGCCAACGCCCAGCGCCAGGAACATGTAGCCGATCTGGCTCATGGTCGAGTAGGCGAGGATACGTTTGATGTCGGTCTGCACCAGCGCGGCGAAACCCGCCAGTACCAGCGTCACACCACCGACGATGCCGACCAGGTGCAGGATGTCCGGCGCCAGGGTGAACAGACCGTGGGTACGGGCGATCAGGTAGACACCGGCAGTAACCATGGTTGCGGCGTGGATCAGTGCCGAAACCGGAGTCGGGCCGGCCATCGCGTCCGCCAGCCAGGTTTGCAGCGGCAGTTGTGCCGATTTACCGACCGCACCACCGAGCAGCATCAGGGTGGCCAGGGTGATCCAAAAGTCGCCGACCTGGAATTTCTGCGGTGCCAGCACCAGCAGTTCCTGAATGTTCAACGTGCCTACTTGCTGGAAGAGGATGAACAGGCCGATGGCCATGAACACGTCACCGATCCGGGTCACGATGAAGGCCTTGAGTGCGGCGTTACCGTTGTTGCGGTTGCTGTAGTAGAAACCGATCAACAGGTACGAGCACAGGCCCACGCCTTCCCAGCCGAAGTACAGGAACAACAGGTTATCGCCGAGCACCAGGAACAGCATGCTGGCGATAAACAGGTTGGTGTACGAGAAGAAGCGCGAGTAGCCCGCTTCGCCGCGCATGTACCAGGACGCGAACAGGTGGATCAGGAAACCGACGCCCACCACCACGCCGAGCATGGTGATCGACAGGCCGTCGATGTAGAGGGCGAAATCAGGCTTGAAGCCTTCCACCGCCATCCACTGCCACAGCACCAGGGTGTAGTGACCGCCTTCGGGAGGCGCGACGTTAAATTGCCAGATGACGTAAGCGGTGACGATCGCCGACAGGCCAATGGAGCCCACGCCGACCAGCGCCGAAAGGTTTTCCGACCAGCGTCCACGGGAGAACGACAGCAGCAGGAAACCGATGAGAGGAAATACGAAATTCAGAAAGATCAGGTTCATCCGCGCATCTCACTGGCAGCGTCGATATCGAGCGTGTGGAAGCGGCGATACAGTTGCAGCAGGATCGCCAGGCCAATACTGGCCTCGGCGGCTGCCAGACTGATCACCAGGATGAACATGATCTGTCCATCCGGCTGCGCCCAGCGGGCGCCCGCGACGATGAAGGCCAGGGCAGAGGCGTTCATCATCACTTCCAGGCTCATCAACACGAACAAAATGTTGCGGCGGACCATCAGGCCGACCAGACCAAGGCAGAACAGGATGCCGGCTACGGCTAAACCATGTTCGAGAGGGATAGCAGGCATGTCTTACTCCTTCGCCTCGTTACGGCCCAAATGGAACGCCGTGACGGCTGCGGCGAGCAGCAGCATCGAGGCGAGTTCGACCACCAGCAGATACGGGCCGAACAGGCTGATGCCCACGGCCTTGGCGTCTACGGTGGTGTGGCCGATGGCCTGACCGCTCTGGTGAGCGAACAGCACATACAGCAGTTCGGCCAGCAGCAGCCCGGCGAGAATCACCGGTCCTGCCCAGATGCCGGGCTTGAGCCAGGTGCGTTCCTGCTGAACCGAGGCCGGGCCCAGGTTCAGCATCATCACCACGAACACGAACAGCACCATGATGGCGCCGGCGTAGGCGATCACTTCCAGCACACCGGCGAACGGTGCGCCGAGGGCGAAGAAGGTCATGGCCACGGCGATCAACGAGATGATCAGGTAGAGCAGGGCGTGCACAGGGTTGGTGTTGGTGACCACACGAAGCGTGGACACCACCGCGATACCCGATGCGAAATAGAAAGCGAATTCCATCGTTCTTCCTTAAGGCAGCAAGCTCTTCACGTTGATCGGTTCGGCTTCGTTCTGCGCAGCGCCTTTCGGCTTGCCAGCGATTGCCATACCTGCAACACGATAGAAGTTGTAATCAGGGTTTTTGCCGGGGCCGGAGATCAGCAGATCTTCTTTCTCGTACACCAGATCCTGACGTTTGAACTCGGCCATCTCGAAATCCGGGGTCAGCTGGATTGCGGTGGTCGGGCAGGCTTCCTCGCAGAGACCGCAGAAAATGCAGCGCGAGAAGTTGATACGGAAGAAGTCCGGGTACCAGCGACCGTCTTCGGTTTCAGCTTTCTGCAGCGAGATGCATCCCACCGGGCACGCCACGGCGCACAGGTTGCAGGCTACGCAGCGTTCTTCGCCATCGGGGTCGCGGGTCAGGACGATGCGGCCACGGTAACGCGGCGGCAGGTAGACCTGTTCTTCAGGGTATTGCAGGGTGTCACGCTTGCGAAAGCCATGGCCAAAGACCATGACCAGGCTGCGCAACTGGGTACCGGTACCCTTAACGATGTCGCCAATATATTTGAACATGGGTCAAATCCTCACTGAACCGCAACCGCAGGCGTGTTCAACAACACAACCGCAGCGGTCACCAGCAAATTGATCAGGGTCAGTGGCAGGCAGAATTTCCAGCTGAAATCCATCACCTGGTCATAACGCGGACGCGGGATGGAAGCGCGCAGCAGGATGAACAGCATGATGAAGAACGCGGTCTTCAGTGCGAACCAGACGAAGGACAGTTGCGGCAGGATGCCGAACGGACCGTGCCAGCCACCGAAGAACAGGGTGACCAGCAGCGCCGAGATCAGGATGATGCCGATGTACTCACCGACGAAGAACATGCCCCATTTCATACCGGCGTATTCAATGTGGTAACCGTCGGCCAGTTCCTGTTCCGCTTCCGGCTGGTCAAACGGGTGACGGTGAGTCACGGCGACGCCAGCGATGAAGAAGGTACAGAAGCCGAAGAACTGCGGAATGATGAACCACAGGTTCTGCGCCTGGTACTCGACGATGTCGCGCATGTTGAACGAGCCGACCTGAACCACGATGCCCATCAGGGCCAGGCCCATGAACACTTCGTAGGACACGGTCTGCGCCGAAGCACGCAAGCTGCCCAGCAGGGCGAACTTGTTGTTGCTCGACCAGCCGGCGAACAGCACCGCGTACACCGACAGACCGGCCATGGCGAAGAAGAACAGCAGGCCGATGTTCAGATCCGCCACGCCCCAGGTCGGGGTGATCGGGATGATTGCGAAGGCGATCAGCAGGGCCGACATGGCGACCACCGGTGCCAGGGTGAAGATCACCTTGTCGGCAAACGGCGGGGTCCAGTCTTCCTTGAAGAACATTTTCAGCATGTCGGCGGCGATCTGGAACATGCCGAACGGGCCTACGCGGTTCGGACCGTAACGGTCCTGCCACCAGCCCAGCAGGCGACGTTCGACAAAGCTCAGCAAGGCGCCTGCGACCACCACGGCCAGCAGAATCACGATGGCTTTGATGACCGTCAGGATCACATCGATCACTTCAGGGGTGAACCAGGTCATTGCGCTGCCTCCTGCAGACCGTCGACGGACACGCCGGCGAATGCCGGTGGAATGCCAGCGATGCCCGCAGGCAGTGCCACCAGACCGGCGCCCAGTTCTTCATTGATGCGCAGCGGCAGACGCAGGGTCTGGCCGGCCACGTTCAGGCTCAGCAGGGCACCGTCGTTGACGCCCAGACGATCCGCTTCGGATTTCGCCAGTGCCACGTAAGGGGCCGGAATGCGCTCTTGCACAGGGGCGGCTTTCGAAGAGTTTTCTTCGCTGCCGAACAGGTGGAAGAACGGCACCGCTTGCCAGGTACCCGGCGCCGGGTTGAAGGCACGGGGCGCAGCGGCGAACCAGTTCAGCGAGTCGCCAGCGCTTTCGATCAGGCGGGTGCCCGGATCGCCAGCACGCAGGTGACCACCGACTTCGTCCTGGAACTTGTTCCACGCTTGTGGCGAGTTCCAGCCCGGCGACCAGGCAAACGGCACCTGCTGACGCGGTTCGGCAGAGCCCGAGTAACCTTCCATGGAAAAGGCGAACGCGGTGTCGTGGTCTTGCGGCATGCGCGGTTCATGGACGCTGATATCGGCGCGCATCGCGGTGCGACCGGAATAACGTAGCGGCTCACGCGCGAGTTTCAGACCCTTGATGCGGAACGCCGCCGACGGTGCGGCATCGACGATACGCGCCAGCTGTTCGGTGCTCGAAGCCACGGCAGCGGTGACGTGGTCGAGTTGCGTCCAGTCGATCGGCTGGTTCAGCAGGGTCGCACGCAGGGCGTGCAGCCAGCGCCAGCCTTCGTGAACGAGGATGCTCGCGTCCAGGTATTGCGGATCGAAAACCTGGAAGAAGCGCTGAGCGCGGCCTTCCTGGCTGACCAGCGTACCGTCGCCTTCGGCGAAGCTTGCCGCTGGCAGAACCAGTTGCGCGCGGTCGGTCGTGGCGGTTTTCTGATGGTCGGCAACGATCACCACTTTCGCAGCGTTCAGTGCAGCGTCGACCTTGGCCTTGGCGGTGCGGGTGTACAGATCGTTTTCCAGCACGACGATCGCGTCAGCCTTGCCATCGATGACCGCTTGCAGCGCGGCGTCGACCGATTCGCCACCGAGCATGGCCAGGCCGAGGCTGTTGGCTTCCGGCACGATCAGGCTGATCGAACCGTTCTTCTCGCGCAGCTTCAAGGCTTTGGCGATGTTCGCTGCCGCTTCGATCAGCGCTTTCGAACCGAGCGAAGTGCCGGCGATGATCAGCGGGCGCTTGGCCGCGAGCAGGGCGTCGGCGATGCGCTGAGCCAGTTCCAGAGCTTCGGCATCCAGACCTTCAACGGCCGGGGCGCTGGCATCCAGAGCGTGAGCAACGGCGAAACCGATGCGTGCCAGATCGTCGGGAGCGGCGTGTACGCATTCTTCGGCGACGTCGTCGAGTTTGGTTTCAGCGAGGCTGGCGATGAACAGCGGGTTCAGCGCGTGCTGACCGATGTTCTTCACAGCGGCGTCGAGCCAAGGCTGGACGCGCATGGCTTCGGCCATGTCTTCAGCCTTGCCCTTGACCGACTGACGCAGGGCCAGCGCCATACGCGCGGCGGTCTGGGTCAGGTCTTCGCCGAGAACGAAGATCGCATCGTGATCTTCGATGTCGCGCATGTTCGGCACCGGCAGCGGGCTGTCTTTCAACACCTGCAGAACCAGACGGATGCGCTCCAGTTCGCAGGCTTCGATACCGGAGTAGAAGTGTTCGGCGCCGACCAGTTCGCGCAACGCGTAGTTGCTTTCGAGGCTGGCACGCGGCGAACCGATACCAACGATGTTGCGGCCGCGCAGCAGGTCGGCGGCTTTATCCAGCGCGTCGTCGAGGCTCAGCTTGGTGCCGTCGGCCAGCAGCGGCTGACGTGGGCGATCGGTGCGGTTGACGTAGCCATAACCGAAACGGCCACGGTCGCAGAGGAAGTACTGGTTCACCGAACCGTTGAAACGGTTTTCGATGCGACGCAGTTCACCGTAACGCTCGCCCGGCGAGATGTTGCAGCCGCTCGAGCAGCCATGGCAGATGCTTGGGGCGAACTGCATGTCCCATTTACGGTTGTAGCGCTCGGAGTGAGTCTTGTCGGTGAACACACCGGTCGGGCACACCTCGGTGAGGTTACCGGAGAACTCGCTTTCGAGGGTGCCGTCTTCAACGCGCCCGAAGTACACGTTGTCGTGGGCGCCGAATACACCGAGGTCGGTGCCGCCAGCGTAGTCCTTGTAGAAACGCACGCAGCGGTAGCAGGCGATGCAGCGGTTCATTTCGTGGGAAATGAACGGGCCCAGTTGCTGGTTCTGGTGGGTGCGTTTGCTGAAGCGATAACGGCGCTCGTTGTGGCCGGTCATCACGGTCATGTCTTGCAGGTGGCAGTGACCACCTTCCTCGCACACCGGGCAGTCATGCGGGTGGTTGGTCATCAGCCATTCGACAACGCTGGCGCGGAACGCCTTGGATTCTTCATCGTCGATGGAGATCCAGGTGTTGTCGGTGGCAGGCGTCATGCAGGACATGACGATGCGACCACGGGTGTCGTTCTCGTCGGTGTACTGCTTGACCGCGCACTGGCGGCAGGCCCCGACGCTACCAAGCGCGGGGTGCCAGCAGAAATAGGGAATGTCGAGGCCCAGCGACAGACATGCCTGTAACAGGTTGTCTGCCCCGTCGACTTCGAGCGCTTTGCCGTCTACGTGGATAGTGGCCATGGTTCAAAGGTCTTCGTTGGCCCGGTGTCAGCGGGCGTGGCTAATGGAATCTTGTTATGCGTCCGAATCCAGTCAGCCCCGAAAGGCGTCATCGGACGAAAGGCGAAGGGCACGGACCCTTCGCCTTTTTAAGCGTTTACGCGCCGACTACGATCGGCCTTGCCAGAGGCGGGACGGCGGCGCTGACAGGCGCGATACCGGCTTCGAACTCTGGACGGAAGTATTTGATGGCACTGCCCAATGGCTCCACGGCACCCGGTGCGTGAGCACAGAAGGTCTTGCCCGGACCGAGGAAACCGACCAGACCCAGCAGGGTCTCGATGTCGCCTGGCTGACCCTTGCCCTGTTCGATGGCCATCAGCAGCTTGACGCTCCATGGCAGACCGTCACGGCAAGGGGTGCAGAACCCGCAGGATTCGCGCGCGAAGAACTGCTCCATGTTGCGCAGCAGCGAGACCATGTTGACGCTGTCGTCCACCGCCATCGCCAGACCGGTACCCATACGGGTGCCGACCTTAGCGATGCCGCCGGCGTACATTTGTGCGTCGAGGTGTTCCGGCAGGAGGAAACCGGTACCGGCGCCACCTGGCTGCCAGGCCTTGAGCTTGAAGCCGTCGCGCATGCCGCCGGCGTAGTCTTCGAACAACTCGCGACCGGTGACGCCGAATGGCAGTTCCCACAGGCCCGGGTTCTTGACCTTGCCGGAGAAGCCCATGAGCTTGGTGCCCATGTCTTCGCTGCCTTCGCGAGCCAACGATTTGTACCAGTCAACGCCGTCGGCGATGATCGCCGGCACGTTGCACAGGGTTTCGACGTTGTTCACGCAGGTCGGCTTGCCCCACACGCCGACGGCGGCAGGGAAGGGCGGCTTGGAGCGCGGGTTGGCGCGGCGACCTTCGAGGGAGTTGATCAGTGCGGTTTCTTCACCGCAGATGTAACGCCCGGCGCCAGTGTGGACGAACAGCTCGAAATCGAAACCGCTGCCCAGAATGTTCTTGCCCAGCAGGCCCGCTGCCTTGGCTTCTTCCACGGCACGGTTGAGGTGCTTGGCGGCGGTGGTGTATTCACCGCGCAGGAAGATGTAGCCACGGTAGGTTTTCAGCGCGCGAGCACTGATCAGCATGCCTTCGATCAGCAGATGGGGCAGTTGCTCCATCAGCATGCGGTCTTTCCAGGTGTTCGGTTCCATTTCATCCGCGTTGCACAGCAGGTAGCGGATGTTGATGGATTCGTCCTTGGGCATCAGGCCCCACTTCACGCCAGTGGGGAAGCCTGCACCGCCGCGACCTTTGAGGCCGGCGTCTTTCACGGTCTGGACGATGGCGTCCTGATCCATGTCGGCGAAGGCTTTGCGCGCAGCGGCGTAACCGTTCTTGGCCTGGTACTCGTCGAGCCATACGGCTTCGCCGTCATCGCGCAGACGCCAGGTCAGCGGGTGAGTCTCGGCCGAGCGCTGAATGCGGTTGGCAGGACCGAAAGATGTCAGGGTCATACGTAGCCCTCGAGCAGTTTGGCCACGCCAGCAGGCTGGACGTCGCCAAAGGTGTCGTCGTCGATCATCAGCGCCGGTGCCTTGTCGCAGTTGCCGAGGCAGCAGACAGGCAGCAGGGTGAAACGACCGTCGGCGGTGGTCTGACCCAGGCCGATGCCCAGATTGTTCTGGATTTCGCTGACCACCGATTCGTGGCCGCCGATGTAGCAGACCATGCTGTCGCAGACGCGAATGATGTGGCGCCCGACCGGTTGACGGAAGATCTGGCTATAGAACGTCGCCACGCCTTCAACGTCGCTGGCCGGGATGCCGAGGATTTCGCCGATCGCGTACAGGGCGCCATCCGGCACCCAGCCGCGTTCCTTCTGAACGATCTTCAGGGCTTCGATCGACGCCGCGCGCGGGTCTTCGTAGTGATGCAGCTCGTGCTCGATGGCCGAGCGCTCGGTTTCACTCAAGGTGAAACGGTCTGTCTGGATAAGCGTGCTGTTCATGCTTAGCGGTCCACGTCGGCCATAACGAAGTCGATACTACCCAGGTACGCAATCAAGTCCGCGACCATGCTGCCTTTGATCACCGAAGGGATCTGCTGCAGGTGCGGGAAGCTCGGAGTGCGGATCCGGGTACGGTAGCTCATGGTGCCGCCGTCGCTCGTCAGGTAATAACTGTTGATGCCCTTGGTCGCTTCGATCATCTGGAAGGATTCGTTGGCCGGCATCACCGGGCCCCACGAAACCTGCAGGAAGTGCGTGATCAGGGTTTCGATGTGCTGCAGCGTGCGCTCTTTGGGCGGCGGCGTGGTCAGCGGGTGATCCGCCTTGTACGGGCCTTCCGGCATGTTGCGCATGCACTGGTCGATGATCTTGATGCTCTGGCGCATCTCTTCGACGCGAACCATGCAGCGGTCGTAGGCATCGCCGTTGACGGCCAGCGGCACTTCGAATTCGAAGTTCTCGTAGCCCGAGTACGGACGCGCTTTACGCAGGTCGAAATCGCAACCGGTCGAACGCAGGCCGGCACCGGTGACGCCCCATTCCAGGGCTTCTTTGGTGTTGTAGGCAGCGACGCCGACGGTACGACCCTTGAGGATGCTGTTCTGCAACGCAGCCTTGGTGTATTCGTCCAGACGCTTGGGCATCCACTCGACGAAATCCTTGACCAGTTTTTCCCAGCCGCGCGGCAGATCGTGGGCAACGCCGCCGATGCGGTACCAGGCCGGGTGCAGACGGAAACCGGTGATCGCTTCGATCACCGTGTACGCCTTCTGGCGGTCGGTGAAGGTGAAGAACACCGGGGTCATCGCGCCGACGTCCTGGATGTAGGTACCCAGGAACAGCAGGTGGCTGGTGATCCGGAAGAACTCGGCCATCATGATGCGGATGACGTCGACCTTCTGCGGCACCTTGATGCCGGCCAGCTTCTCGACCGAGAGCACGTACGGCAGGTTGTTCATCACGCCGCCGAGGTAGTCGATGCGGTCGGTGTACGGAATGTAGCTGTGCCAGGACTGACGCTCGCCCATCTTCTCGGCGCCACGGTGGTGGTAACCGATGTCCGGGACGCAATCGACGATCTCTTCACCGTCCAGCTGCAGAATGATGCGGAACGCACCGTGCGCCGAAGGGTGGTTCGGGCCGAGGTTGAGGAACATGTAGTCCTCGTTCGCGCCGGAACGCTTCATGCCCCAGTCTTCAGGGCGGAAACGCGCGGCTTCTTCCTCAAGCTGCTGCTTGGCGAGGTTGAGGCTGAACGGATCGAATTCGGTGGCGCGCGCCGGGAAGTCCTTGCGCAGCGGGTGACCTTCCCAGGTCGGCGGCATCATGATGCGCGACAGGTGCGGATGGCCTTTGAAGTCGATGCCGAACATGTCCCAGACTTCACGCTCGTACCAGTTGGCGTTCGGCCAGATGCTGGTGACGGAAGGCATGCTGAGGTCGCCTTCGGACAAGGCGACCTTGATCATCACGTCACTATTACGCTCCAGCGACATGAGGTGATAGAACACGGTGAAATCGGCGCCGGTCGGCAGCCCTTGACGCTTGGTGCGCAGACGCTCGTCCACGCCGTGCAGGTCATAGAGCATGACGTACGGCTTGGGCAGGTTGCGCAGGAAAGTCAGGACTTCAACCAGCTTGGCGCGGTTCACCCACAGCACCGGCATGCCGGTGCGGGTTGCCTGAGCGGTGAACGCTTCGGCGCCAAAGCGGTTGTTCAATTCGACGACCACATCCTGGTCGTCTGCCTTGTAAGGCGGGATGTACAGAGCACTGCCTGTAGTCATGGTTATTTTTTCGCTTTCGGTCAACGTAAAGAATGAAGCCAGCTTCTCGTTACTAAGAACAGATCTGGATCAGACTTCGTCAGGGCTGCGCAGGTTGGTGACTGCGATTCGCTGTTCGCGGCGCTGTTCCTTCTGCGAAGGCATGTCGGCGCGATACACGCCTTGATCACCAACGACCCAGGAAAGCGGACGACGCTCCTGTCCAATCGATTCCTGCAACAGCATCAAGCCTTGCAGAAATGCTTCCGGACGGGGCGGGCAGCCAGGTACGTAGACGTCCACGGGCAGGAACTTGTCCACGCCTTGAACCACGGAGTAGATGTCGTACATGCCACCGGAGTTGGCGCACGAACCCATGGAAATTACCCATTTCGGTTCGAGCATCTGCTCGTAGAGACGCTGAATGATCGGCGCCATCTTGATGAAGCAGGTACCGGCGATAACCATGAAGTCAGCCTGACGCGGCGAGGCCCGGATCACTTCGGCGCCAAAGCGCGCGATGTCGTGGGGCGCCGTGAAGGCGGTGGTCATTTCCACGTAACAGCACGACAGGCCGAAGTTGTACGGCCACAGGGAGTTTTTACGCCCCCAGTTGACCGCGCCACTCAGCACGTCTTCCAGCTTGCCCATGAAAATGTTTTTGTGGACTTGATCTTCTAACGGATCGGCAACGGTTTCCCGCTGGCCAATCGGATACTGCTCGTTAGGAGCATCGGGGTCGATCCTGGTGAGATTGTATTGCATTGCCAAAGCCTCATTGTTTCAGCTTCGCCTGCCGCTTGCGACGAGCTTCCGGAGCCCAGTCAAGGGCGCCCACTCGGAACAGGTAGACAAGACCTGCCAACAGAATTGCTATGAAAACGAGAGCTTCGACGAATCCGGTCCAGCCGCTTTCGCGGACGGACACAGACCATGCAAAGAGAAAGAGGGCTTCGATATCGAAGATCACGAAGAGCATCGCGACCAGATAGAATTTGGCTGAGAGCCGCAAGCGGGCGCCACCGGTAGGTAGCATGCCCGACTCGAACGGTTCGTTTTTGCTGCGACCCCAGGCTTTTGACCCAAGGAGGCTGGAGACGCCAAGCATGAAGGCGCAGAGGCCGACGACACCCAGAAGGAAAATGGCAAAGCCCCAGTTGTGGGCCATGAGTCCTGTCGCTTCGGGCATGCTGGTAATCCTTAACAGAGAGCAAAGGTCTCTGAGCTTGATAAAGAAATAAGGCAGTGACGATATGTCGCAGCAATCAATCGGGCTGATTTTATGGCTAAACACCCGGCAAGTAAAATTCCAATGGCGAAATTATTTACCGGATTAAGGACATAGCGTCTGCTGAAGGCGCTGCGGCCCATGCGTTGCGGGCATTAGCCGGGTTTCCATCAATTATGTTTTGTAGGGTTTGTAACGAACATAGTTGCCGCTAAATGATAATTGATATCGTTTGGGGTGGTTTTGTAACTGTTTAACGAGTGAGGGGCTGGAAAGTTGTCTTACTTGCACGTTACTGCAAGTAGCGAAGCCTACCGTTTTAGCGGAAATTTCTGACGGATGTACCGCTCTGGATCAATGTTTTGATTCGCGATCACCCCCGACCCTGTGGGAGCGAGCTTGCTCGCGAATGCGGTTCATCATTCGCCAGGGATAGTGACTGACATGACGCCTTCGCGAGCAAGCTCGCTCCCACAGGGGGGGGTGTGGCGTTTGGGAGATTGTCTCAGGCAAAAAAAACGCCCCGAACCAGTCGGGGCATCAGTCTTGCGGCTCTGCGGTTAGCTTTTTATTCGATCCGCAAAGGCCGTTTGCTCAGGTGAAGCTGAATCAGTGGAACTGTTCTTCTTCGGTCGAACCGGTCAGCGCGGTCACCGAGGACGAGCCGCCCTGGATCACGGTGGTCATGTCGTCGAAGTAGCCGGTGCCCACTTCCTGCTGGTGCGCAACGAAGGTGTAACCCTTGGCGGCGTCAGCGAATTCCTGCTCCTGCAGCTTCACGTAGGCAGTCATGTCGTTGCGGGCGTAGTCGTGCGCCAGGTTGAACATGCTGTGCCACATGTTGTGAATGCCGGCCAGGGTGATGAACTGGTGCTTATAGCCCATGGCGGACAGCTCGCGCTGGAACTTGGCGATGGTCGCGTCGTCGAGGTTTTTCTTCCAGTTGAAGGAAGGCGAGCAGTTGTACGACAGCAGTTGGTCCGGGTATTCCTTCTTGATCGCTTCAGCGAAGCGACGGGCTTCTTCCAGATCCGGCTTGGCGGTTTCACACCAGATCAGGTCGGCGTACGGCGCATAAGCCAGGCCACGGGCAATCGCCTGGTCCAGACCGGCGCGAACCTTGTAGAAACCTTCCTGGGTGCGCTCGCCGGTCACGAACGGCTGGTCGTACGGGTCGCAGTCGGAAGTCAGCAGGTCGGCCGCGTTGGCGTCGGTGCGGGCCAGAATGATGGTCGGTGTGCCGGCAACGTCAGCCGCCAGGCGAGCAGCGGTCAGCTTCTGTACAGCTTCCTGGGTCGGCACCAGTACCTTGCCGCCCATGTGGCCGCATTTTTTAACCGAAGCCAGCTGGTCTTCGAAGTGAACGCCGGCGGCGCCTGCTTCGATCATGCTCTTCATCAGTTCGTAGGCGTTCAGTACGCCGCCGAAACCGGCTTCAGCGTCCGCCACGATCGGCGCGAAGTAGTCGATGTAGCCGTCGTCGCCCGGGTTCTTGCCGGCTTTCCACTGGATCTGGTCGGCACGACGGAACGAGTTGTTGATGCGCTTGACCACAGTCGGCACCGAGTCCACCGGGTACAGCGACTGGTCCGGGTACATCGATTCTGCGGAGTTGTTGTCCGCAGCCACTTGCCAGCCCGACAGGTAGATCGCCTGGATACCGGCTTTGACCTGCTGAACAGCCTGGCCACCGGTCAGGGCGCCCATGCAGTTGACGAAATCTTTCTCAGGACGGAAGGACGGCTTGGCACCCTGGGTGACCAGGTTCCACAGCTTCTCGGCGCCCATCTTCGCAAAGGTGTGCTCAGGCTGGACCGAGCCACGCAGACGGACCACGTCAGCAGCGGAGTAAGTGCGTGTCACGCCTTTCCAGCGCGGGTTCTCAGCCCAGTCTTTTTCGAGGGCTGCAATTTGCTGTTCGCGTGTCAGTGCCATGGAGATAAACCTCGTCGCGTCTTTATTGAAAAGTTGTTCTGCGGTGGAAAATTCCTGCGCTCGCTGACCAGAAGCTTAGGTGGTCAAGTCGGATTCGGCGGGGTAGGCGACGGGATGAACGATGGGCTCGAGGGGAAGTGAGCAGGTAGTGGCGCGGTGCGGGCGCATTCCGGCGTCGTGGGCCTTTATGCGGTCTGCAGCGTGAAGCCGGGTTACCTAAATACGCTTCCGTCCCTCGGGACAACTTCGTTCCAGTCGGCAACCTCGTCAAACACACCTTGTGGGCGGTACAGACACGAAACGGCTCGCGGGGTAGGTGCGGGCGGCGCTTCGAAGGCCCTTGCCAGGGCCCCTGATTAGCGGGAGCGAGGCCATCATGCCTTCGCTTTTTTTTCGCGTCAAACGTTTTGTAGTGCTTTTTTTCGAGCACTACATCTTTCGTCTGATACGACTAATCAGTCAGTTTTCGGTGCTTTAGTCCAGTGCGTCGACTTTCACCCGCAGGGTCATATCATCCCGGCCTTGAGTCGAGTAGCTGCGGGTCAGGCCCTGTTTATCGGCTAGGGTCTGGCGATTGACGCCGGCCAGGGTGATCCATTCACCGAGGCGTCCGCTGACGGTTGTGTCGGTGCTTTGCACGTTCACTACATCGGGACGTTCCTGGCTCATGCGGTCACGATTGGTACTGATAGCCAGATGGACGATGTCGCCGGTGACGCTGGCGGTCACGTAGAAACCCTGGGTGACGTTGCGGTATTGGGTCTGGCTGTTGTATCCGCCGTACGAATCGCTCTGAACGTTGGTGATCGGCACGCTTTGTCCGACCTGGATCAGCGCCGGCATGCCGTCGGTGGCCTGTACTTGCTGCACGCCGCCTTCGCGGCTGGTCGTACTGCGGCTGATGATCCGGGTCTGGTTCGGCTGGGCGCCGTTGACTGAATAACCTTCGTCGCCCCGGCCATTGTTTTCATTGGTGTCGACGGTGATCAGCAGGCGCTTGGGCGCCGTGTCTAGCTGGCCGATGAGTGCCTTGAGCTCCTGAATCTTGTCCGGTTCGGCCTTGATGATCAGTTGATTACCATAGGCGCTGACCTGACCGTCCTTGCCGAGAAAATCCTGCGCCATCGGCAGCATGTCGGCGCTGGTGCGGTAATTGAGCGGCACGATTTCGGTGGCTGCCAGCACCGAAAAGCTGCAGCCAAGCAGCAGGGTGGTGAGCAGGGTGCGTAGGGACATGTCCGTTATCTCCGCGTTCGAAAGGCTTGATATTGCCAGTTTGTCGGCCAGGGGTGGGGCAAGTTGAATCGTAGACAGCAAAACGCCCCGGCATCGGTTGATGTCGGGGCGTTTTGTGGTGTTATCGAGGGCCTCTTCGCGAGCAAGCTCGCTCCCACATTGGATCTCTGCCTGACACAAATATCGTGTCCGCTGGAGATCCCTTGTGGGGGCGAGCCTGCTCGCGAAGGCCGCGCTGCGGTCTCAGGCCGAATGCCGAACCATGTCGACATGCGGAATCCCGGCTTCGAGAAATTCCTCACTGACCAGGCTGAAGCCGAGGCGCTCGTAGAACGCCGTGGCCTGCACCTGCGCGCTGAGCATTTGCTGCTTCAGGCCGCGTGCTTCGGCTTCGGCGATGACCGCTTGCATCAGAGCGTCGCCGACCTTCATCCCTCGCCAGTCTTTCAGCACGGAAACGCGGCCGATGTGCCCGTCGGGCAACAATCGCGCAGTGCCGATTGGGAAGTCGCCTTCGAAGGCCAGAAAATGCACGGCATCCTGGTCATCCGAATCCCACTCCAGCTCCGGTGGTACGGATTGTTCGGCGATGAACACCGTTTCACGAATGCGCCGGATCTCGGCGATGTCCTTCTGCCAGTCTGCGACACGAACGCGAATTTTATTCATCGGCGAACCCCAGGCTACCTTGCTTGACCAGTTCGCAGAGCAGGCTGCGACCGTCTTCGTCGTTCAGCCAGTCACCGAGGTTGTCGGTGTGCAGGGCGTCAGCGGCGCAGATCAGCTTCAGCAGTTCGCGCAGTTTGCCCGGCAGATAACGGCTCTGGCCGCTGGCGAACAGCAGCAGGTCGTCATCGACTTCCGACCAGGCCAGACGCGCGCTCGGGTTGCGAATCAGCACGGCGCCGTCCTGCAGGGCGGCGAGGAAATCTTCCTCCTCGACGTCTTCCGGGCCGACCACCAGTTCCGGGTAGCGCGGCTCGGTCATGTACTGGCCGAACCAGGTCAGCAGCAGGCGCTCGTCGCTCATGTGCTCAGCGAGCAGGCTCTTCAGGCGGTCCAGCGCATCGTGCTGAATCTGGTGCGGATCAGCGGCCGGCTTGGCATCGGCGTCGGTGTAGCGCTCTTCGTCAGTCAGGAACTGGCTGAGGAAGTCGGTGAAGTGGGTCAGCACTTCAGCAGCGCTCGGCGCGCGGAAGCCGACCGAGTAGGTCATGCAGTTGTCGACCGCAACGCCGCAGTGAGCCAGACGCGGCGGCAGGTACAGCATGTCGCCCGGTTCCAGGACCCATTCTTCGGTCTGTTCGAATTCGGCGAGGATGCGCAGGTCGGCGTGTTGCAGCAGCGGGCTCTCGGAATCGCACATCTGGCCGATTTTCCAGTTGCGCTTGCCGTGACCTTGCAGCAGGAAGACGTCGTAGTTATCGAAGTGCGGGCCAACGCTGCCACCGGGAGCGGCGAAGCTGATCATCACGTCGTCGACGCGCCAGCTCGGCAGAAAGCGGAAGTTTTCCAGCAATTCGCTGACTTCGGGGACGAACTGGTCGACCGCTTGCACCAGCAGGGTCCACTCTTTTTCCGGCAGTTTGCTGAACTCGTCTTCGGCGAACGGGCCGCGACGCAGTTCCCATGGACGCTCGCCGTGCTCAATGACCAGGCGCGATTCGACTTCTTCTTCCAGGGCGAGGCCGGCCAGTTCGTCGGCATCGATCGGGCTTTCGAAGTCAGGAATCGCCTGACGGATCAGCAGCGGTTTTTTCTGCCAGTAGTCGCGCAGGAATTCGCGTGCCGTGAGGCCGCCCAGAAGTTGAAGAGGAATGTCGGAATTCATATGTAACCTATTGAAAAAAAGCACTTTTCAGACGGGAATAAAAACGCCCGGCGCGGCCGGGCGTCTTGAACGGGGCAAACGGTCGATCAGATGCGTTTGGCTTGTGCCACAGCGTTGCCGATGTAGTTGGCCGGGGTCAGTTGCTTGAGCTCGGCTTTCGCTTCGGCTGGCATGTCCAGGCCATCGATGAAAGTCTGCAGCGCTTCAGGGCTGATGCCCTTGCCGCGGGTCAGTTCTTTCAGCTTTTCGTACGGGTTTTCGATGTTGTAGCGGCGCATTACGGTCTGGATCGGCTCGGCCAGCACTTCCCAGCAGGCGTCGAGGTCAGCGGCAATCTTCTGCTCGTTGAGTTCGAGTTTGCTGATGCCTTTGAGGCTGGCTTCGTAGGCGATCACGCTGTGGGCGAAGCCGACACCGAGGTTGCGCAGAACGGTGGAGTCGGTCAGGTCACGCTGCCAGCGGGAGATCGGCAGTTTGCTCGCCAGGTGCTGGAACAATGCGTTGGCGATGCCCAGGTTGCCTTCGGAGTTTTCGAAGTCGATCGGGTTGACCTTGTGCGGCATGGTCGACGAACCGATTTCGCCAGCGATGGTGCGCTGCTTGAAATAACCCAGGGAGATGTAGCCCCAGATGTCACGGTCGAAGTCGATCAGAATGGTGTTGAAGCGCGCGATCGCGTCGAACAGCTCGGCGATGTAGTCGTGCGGTTCGATCTGCGTGGTGTACGGGTTGAAGCCCAGGCCCAGCTCGTCTTCGATGAAGGCGCGGGCATTGGCTTCCCAGTCGATCTGCGGGTAGGCCGACAGGTGCGCGTTGTAGTTGCCGACAGCGCCGTTGATCTTGCCCAGCAGCGGTACGGCAGCGACCTGAGCAATCTGGCGCTCGAGACGGTAAACCACGTTGGCCAGCTCTTTGCCCAGAGTGGTCGGGGAGGCTGGTTGGCCGTGGGTGCGCGACAGCATCGGCACGTCGGCGAAACGGATGGCCAGTTCGCGGATGGCGTTGGCAGTCTGGCGCATCAGCGGCAGCATCACGTCGTCACGGCCTTCACGCAGCATCAGCGCGTGGGACAGGTTGTTGATGTCTTCGCTGGTGCAGGCAAAGTGAATGAACTCGCTGACCTTGGCCAGCTCCGGCAGTTTTGCCGCCTGCTCCTTGAGCAGGTATTCGATCGCCTTGACGTCGTGGTTGGTGGTGCGCTCGATCTCTTTGACGCGCTCGGCGTGCTCCAGCGAGAAGTTTTCAGCCAGTTCATTGAGAACGGCGTTGGCCTCGGCGGAGAAGGCCGGCACTTCAGGGATACCGGCGTGGGCGGCCAGGCGCTGGAGCCAGCGCACTTCAACCAGAACGCGGGCACGGATCAGGCCGTACTCGCTGAAAATCGGGCGCAGGGCCTGGGTTTTGCCGGCGTAGCGGCCGTCAACAGGGGAAACCGCAGTGAGCGAAGAGAGCTGCATGGGGTGTTCTCGGACAGTCGGGCAACGAAATGGGGCGCGTATCATACATGAAAAAATCCGCCGGTCCGTCGCCAACTGACCGGCGTATTACGCGTTACAGACTACAAAACTGGTATTACGCGGCGCTTACTCGCTGCGCATCAGCGGATACAGCTCCTTGAGCAGCTTGCGGCGGCTGATCACCAGCTGCCAGCGATGCCCGCCAAGCTGACGCCACAGGCGCGCCGAACGGATCCCCGCCAACAGCAGCGCGCGAATCTTCGAGGCGTTGCTCGGTTGCTGCAGGTTGCGCATGTCGCCGTGCACCTGAATGCGTTGGCGTAAGGTGCTCAAGGTGTCCTGATACAGCGCGCCGCAAGCAGCCACGACGTTTTCGTGGGCCGGACCGAAGTGTTCGACCTGCGACTGGATCTGCGGCAAACGCTTGCTGATGGTGTCGAGCATGTCGTCGCGCTTGGCCAGCTGACGCTCCAGACCGAGCATCGACAACGCGTAACGCAACGGCTCGCGCTGCAACGTGCTGGGGTCGCGTTCCAGTGCGCCAATCAGCGCCCGATAACCTTCGCGCAGATTGATGTCGTCGCCGCCGTACACGTCCAGCGTGTCTTTCGGGTCGCGCACCAGCAGGCTGCCAAGCATGCAGCTCAGGCCAGCTTCGTTGGTCTGCCCGGTCTTGGCGATGCGATCAACCAGCACGGCAGCGAGAAACACACCGCCGAGCGCCGTCAGTTGCTCCTGAGTCGGGCTCATGCCTGGCCGCTCCACGGCTCGGCGACTTCGATCACGCCGCCGCCGAGGCAGATTTCACCGTCATAGAACACCACCGATTGGCCCGGCGTCACCGCGCGTTGCGGTTCGTCGAACACGGCGCGATAGCCGTTGGCGGTTTTCTCCAGGGTGCAGGCCTGATCGCTCTGGCGATAACGCACTTTGGCGGTCAGGCGCAGCGGCTGGCTCAGGTCGATCGGGTTGACCCAATAAATGTCCGAAGCGAGCAGGGCGCCGGAGAACAGCCGCGGATGGTTGTTGCCCTGGCCGACGATCAGCTCGTTGACGTCCAGGTCCTTGCGCAGCACGTACCACGGTTCATCGCCGGCGTCTTTCAAGCCGCCGATGCCCAGGCCCTGGCGCTGACCGATGGTGTGGTACATCAAGCCGTGGTGACGGCCGATGACTTCGCCTTCGGTGGTTTTGATCTCGCCCGGTTGCGCCGGCAGGTATTGCTTGAGGAAGTCGCTGAAGCGCCGCTCGCCGATGAAGCAGATCCCGGTGGAATCCTTCTTCTTGGCGGTCGCCAGCTCGTATTTCTCGGCAATCGCGCGCACTTCGGGCTTCTCCAGCTCGCCGACCGGAAACAGGGTCTTGGCGATCTGTTCGCCGCCCACGGCGTGCAGGAAGTAGCTCTGATCCTTGTTCGGATCGAGGCCCTTGAGCAATTCGGTGCGGCCATCGATGTCGCGGCGGCGCACGTAGTGGCCGGTGGCGATCAGGTCGGCGCCAAGCATCATCGCGTAGTCGAGGAACGCCTTGAACTTGATCTCGCGGTTGCACAGGATGTCCGGGTTCGGCGTGCGTCCGGCCTTGTATTCGGCCAGAAAGTGCTCGAACACGTTGTCCCAGTACTCGGCGGCGAAGTTTGCGGTGTGCAGCTTGATGCCGATCTTGTCGCAGACAGCCTGAGCATCCGCCAGGTCGTCCATGGCGGTGCAGTATTCCGTTCCGTCGTCTTCTTCCCAGTTCTTCATGAACAGGCCTTCCACTTCATACCCCTGCTCGATCAGCAGGAGAGCGGAAACGGAAGAGTCCACGCCGCCGGACATGCCGACAATGACGCGCTTCTTGGATGTGTCAGAAGGGGCTGGATCACGCATAGGGATTCAATGAGTGTCTTGGAAAAGGGCGCGATTCTAGCAGGCTCGCGGCCGCAAGGCTAAAGGGAAGGGCGGATCAGTTCGAGGCTGAAGTGATGACCGGCCAGATAATCGTCGATGCAGCGCATGATCAACTCGCTGCGCCAGTTGTCCCGCTGGGCCAATAATTCGTCGCGGCTCAGCCACTTGGCGCCGAGGATGCCGTCGTCAAGCTGATAGTCCGGGTGATGTTTGACGGCTTTGGCGCTGAAGCACACGCGCTGGTAAGTCACGCCGTTGCTCGGCGCGGTGTACAGATAAATACCGATGACGCCGATGGGTTCGACATCCCAGCCGGTTTCTTCGAGGGTTTCGCGAATCGCCGCGTCGATCAGGGTTTCATCCGGATCGAGATGCCCGGCGGGCTGGTTGAGCACATTGCGCCCGGCCTTGTGTTCTTCCACCATCAGGAAGCGACCGTTGTCCTCGACGATGGTGGCGACGGTGATGTGGGGCAGCCATTCCATAAATCATCCTCAATCTTGAAGTGTGAAACCCAATCCCCTGTAGGAGTGAGCCTGCTCGCGATAGCGGTGCATCAGTCGCCATTAATGGTGAATGGTATACCGCTATCGCGAGCAGGCTCACTCCTACAGGGGATTTGTATTGTGTCTGGAAACACAAACCCCGGCACAAGGCCGGGGTCTGTTTACCGCACTACAACCTTAAACCAGCGCAGCAATCGCCGCGTTGAAGGTTGCGCTTGGGCGCATGGCGTTGCTGATCAGCTCGGCGTCGGCGTGGTAGTAACCGCCGATGTCGACTGGCTTGCCCTGCACGGCGTTGAGCTCGGCAACGATGGTTGCTTCGTTCTCGGTCAGGGTTTTGGCCAGAGTCGCGAACTGCGCTTGCAGTGCAGCGTCTTCAGTCTGGGCAGCCAGGGCCTGAGCCCAGTACATCGCCAGGTAGAAGTGGCTGCCGCGGTTGTCGATGTTGCCGACTTTGCGCGATGGCGACTTGTTGTTGTCGAGGAACTGGCCGGTGGCCTGATCCAGAGTTTTCGACAGCACCAGTGCTTTCGGGTTGTTGTAGTTCACACCCAGATGCTCGAGGGAAGCGGCGAGGGCGAGGAACTCACCCAGCGAATCCCAGCGCAGGAAGTTTTCTTCAACCAGTTGCTGCACGTGCTTGGGTGCCGAACCGCCAGCGCCGGTTTCGAACAGACCACCGCCGTTCATCAGCGGCACGATCGACAGCATCTTGGCGCTGGTGCCCAGTTCCATGATCGGGAACAGGTCGGTCAGGTAGTCACGCAGTACGTTGCCGGTCACCGAAATGGTGTCCTTGCCTTCGCGGGTGCGCTGCAGGGTGTACTTCATGGCATCGACCGGCGCCATGATCTGGATGTCCAGACCGGCGGTGTCGTGATCCTTCAGGTAGGCCTGAACCTTCTCGATCACCACGCCGTCGTGAGCGCGCATCGGGTCGAGCCAGAAGATCGCTGGAGTTGCGCTTGCGCGCGCACGGTTGACGGCCAGTTTGACCCAGTCCTGGATCGGCGCGTCTTTGGTCTGGCACATGCGGAAGATGTCGCCGGCTTCAACGGCCTGCTCCATCAGCACGGTGCCTTTGCTGTCGGTGACGCGAACCACGCCGTCAGCCTTGATCTGGAAGGTCTTGTCGTGCGAGCCGTACTCTTCGGCTTTCTTCGCCATCAGACCGACGTTCGGCACGCTGCCCATGGTGGTCGGATCGAACGCGCCATTGGCTTTGCAGTCTTCGATCACAGCCTGGTAGATGGTTGCATAGCAACGATCCGGGATCACTGCCTTGGTGTCATGCAACTGACCGTCAGTGCCCCACATCTTGCCGGAGTCACGGATCATCGCTGGCATCGAGGCGTCGACGATAACGTCGCTCGGCACGTGCAGGTTGGTGATGCCCTTGTCGGAGTTGACCATCGCCAGCGCCGGACGCACAGCGTAGACAGCAGCCATGTCGGCTTCGATCTGCGCTTGCTGCTCGGCCGGCAGCGCTTTGATGCGCGCGTACAGGTCGCCGATGCCGTTGTTCAGGTTGAAGCCGATTTCGGCCAGCACGTCAGCATTCTTGCTCAGTGCGTCTTTGTAGTACTCGGCAACGATCTGGCCGAACATGATCGGGTCGGAGACCTTCATCATGGTCGCTTTCAGGTGTACCGAGAGCAGTACGCCCTGGGCCTTGGCGCTTTCGATTTCAGCAGCGATGAACGCACGCAGGGCGTTTTTGCTCATCACGGCGCAGTCGAGAATTTCGCCAGCCTGAACGGTGGTTTTTTCTTTCAGAACGGTCGCAGTACCGTCCTTGGCGATCAGTTCGATCTTCACAGCGTCAGCGGCGTCGATCAGGGCAGCTTTTTCGCTGCCGTAGAAATCGCCGGTGCTCATGTGAGCGACGTGGGACTTGGAGTCTTTGGCCCAGGCGCCCATTTTGTGCGGGTGCTTGCGCGCGTAGTTCTTCACCGACAGCGGAGCGCGGCGGTCGGAGTTGCCTTCACGCAGAACCGGGTTCACGGCGCTGCCCTTGACCTTGTCGTAACGCGCCTTGGCGTCTTTGTCGGCGTCGCTGGTCACGGTTTCCGGGTAGTCCGGCAGGTTGTAGCCCTGCGCCTGCAGCTCTTTGATCGCGGCTTGCAGTTGTGGCACCGAAGCGCTGATGTTCGGCAGCTTGATGATGTTGGCTTCAGGCGTAACGGCCAGTTCGCCCAGTTCGGCGAGGTGGTCGGCTACGGCTTTGTCGCCCAGTTGCTCGGGGAAGCTTGCCAGAATGCGCGCTGCAAGAGAGATATCGCGGGTTTCCACGGCGATATCGGCCGAGGCGGTGTAAGCCTCGATGATCGGCAGCAGGGAATAGGTGGCGAGGGCAGGAGCTTCGTCGGTGAAGGTATAGATGATCTTCGAGCGGGTGGGCATATTCGGATTAACTCTCTCTTCTTTGCTAAAGCGTGCGCAGAAACTCGAGGGGCGCCGGGTAAGCGCGTTCGTTCAAAGTCATCCATGAACCGAATGTCGAGATTCTTCGCGGTGATGTTGGGTGCATCAGTAGAGCGTCAAGCAGTCAGGCTGCGGTAACAACCCGACCAATCAGGCGGAAAGTCTCGTGCTAGAGAGGCCAGCCGTCGTGACCCTGTGGTCAGCGGGCGGCATTATACATAGGTAGCTGGCAATCTGCCGATGGTTCATATGCAACGATTCTCGTCCATTGGTCTAAAGGTCGCAGGGCAGCGGTGGGCAAAGACTCGTTACGAATGCTGGAGTTTGGCGCTTTTCCCTTTGCTTTCAGGCTTGTACGAAACGAGATGTGCGCGGCGGCGGAACATAGGGTTTGCGTGTTGATTCAACTGGGTTACGCTCGAAGCAAGCCAGGTGTTCAATCCAAACAATGGAGTTCAGCATGGGTTACAAGAAGATTCAGGTTCCAGCCGTCGGCGACAAAATCACCGTCAATGCAGACCATTCTCTCAATGTTCCTGATAACCCGGTCATCCCCTTCATCGAAGGTGACGGCATTGGTGTCGACATCAGTCCGGTGATGATCAAGGTTGTCGATGCTGCTGTTGAAAAGGCCTACGGCGGCAAGCGCAAGATTTCCTGGATGGAAGTCTACGCCGGGGAAAAAGCCACCCAGGTTTATGACCAGGACACCTGGCTGCCGCAGGAAACCCTCGACGCGGTCAAGGATTACGTCGTTTCCATCAAGGGCCCGCTGACCACGCCGGTCGGTGGCGGCATCCGCTCGCTGAACGTCGCCCTGCGCCAGCAACTCGACCTCTACGTCTGCCTGCGCCCGGTGCGCTGGTTCGAAGGCGTGCCTAGCCCGGTGAAAAAGCCCGGCGACGTCGACATGACCATCTTCCGTGAGAACTCCGAAGACATCTATGCAGGCATCGAGTGGAAAGCCGGTTCGCCGGAAGCCACCAAGGTGATCAAATTCCTTAAAGAAGAAATGGGCGTCACCAAGATCCGTTTCGACGAAAACTGCGGCATCGGCGTCAAGCCGGTTTCCCGCGAAGGCACCAAGCGTCTGGCGCGCAAGGCCCTGCAATATGTGGTCGATAACGATCGCGATTCGCTGACCATCGTGCACAAAGGCAACATCATGAAGTTCACCGAAGGTGCCTTCAAGGAATGGGCCTACGAGGTGGCGGCGGAAGAATTCGGCGCGACCCTGCTCGACGGCGGTCCGTGGATGCAGTTCAAGAACCCGAAAACCGGCAAGAACGTAGTGGTCAAGGATGCCATCGCCGACGCCATGCTCCAGCAGATCCTGCTGCGTCCGGCCGAATACGATGTGATCGCGACCCTTAACCTTAACGGCGACTACCTGTCCGACGCCCTGGCGGCAGAAGTGGGCGGCATCGGCATTGCGCCGGGCGCCAACCTGTCCGACACCGTGGCGATGTTCGAGGCGACCCACGGTACCGCGCCGAAATACGCCGGCAAGGATCAGGTCAACCCCGGTTCGCTGATTCTCTCGGCAGAAATGATGCTGCGCCATATGGGCTGGACCGAAGCGGCAGATCTGATCATCAAGGGCACCAACGGTGCGATTGGGGCGAAGACTGTGACGTATGATTTCGAACGCTTGATGGATGGGGCCAAGCTGGTTTCGTCTTCGGGCTTTGGGGATGCGTTGATTTCGCATATGTAAAACGCGGATACACAAAAACCGCCGATCTCGATCTGTGAGTTCGGCGGTTCTTTATAACCGAATGCCTTGAGTCGCGGGCTCAGCCCACTACACTGGTGCGCATGCTGGTTGCGGCGGCTGCAGCTGCGGCGGCGTCAACGGATGCCTTGTCCGTTATATCGTGGGCGTGCAATCCTTTTGGGCCCTGAACGATATTGAAATATACGGCTTGTCCGGCTTTCAAGGTTTTGTAGCCTTCCATTTCGATGGCTGAGTAATGCGCAAAGAAATCAATGTCCTTGCCATCCTCGTCGCGGCCTTGGTGGGCGTCGGTATTGATAAAGCCGAATCCCTTGGCATTGTTGAACCATTTCACCGTGCCGCTGAAATTGCCTTTGACTTTGGCCTTATCATTGGCCTTGTCGTCTATCTTGTCATTGACCTTGCCGCCTGACATACCCAAATCCCTCTGCACCAGTCTCCATCGCTGGAGTATCATCCCGTTCATCCGCAATCGAATTCGATAAAAGAATTGACTCCGCGGATCTTTTTTACCCACTGTGGGCTCTATTGGTTGTAACACCGTTTTCCCGATAGTCAAGGTGACCGGGCAGTCGGAGTTGAAAACGCAGGCAACCGCCCCCACCACTGTATTTGCACAACTGACGAACCTTTCTTTCCATGCATGCAATCAGCCAGATTCGACTAACATTCAATCAGGATCGCCCGCTTCTCCAAAAGGATCTTCCACAGGAGCACGACGACGATTCGGCAGGCGTTGCTGTTCAGGAAGCAAAGCCTGCATTACAGGCACCGCCGATGTACAAGGTGGTTTTGTTCAACGATGACTACACACCGATGGATTTCGTCGTCGAAGTGCTCGAGGTGTTTTTTAACCTGAATCGCGAGCTGGCGACCAAGGTCATGCTGGCCGTCCATACAGAAGGACGAGCAGTATGTGGAGTGTTTACCCGCGACATCGCCGAGACAAAGGCCATGCAGGTCAACCAGTACGCCAGGGAAAGCCAGCATCCGCTACTCTGTGAAATCGAGAAGGACGGTTAATCGCCGACCACTTGGGTATGAGGTGAAGCTATGTTAAACCGCGAGCTCGAAGTCACCCTCAATCTAGCCTTCAAGGAGGCTCGTTCGAAGCGTCATGAGTTCATGACCGTCGAACACCTCCTGTTGGCCCTATTGGACAATGAGGCTGCCGCCACCGTTTTGCGTGCCTGCGGCGCGAACCTCGACAAACTCAAGCACGACCTGCAGGAGTTCATCGACTCCACAACGCCATTGATCCCCGTCCATGACGAAGATCGCGAAACCCAGCCAACCCTGGGCTTCCAGCGTGTCCTGCAGCGTGCTGTTTTCCATGTACAGAGCTCCGGCAAACGCGAAGTGACTGGCGCCAACGTGCTGGTCGCCATCTTCAGTGAGCAAGAGAGTCAGGCCGTATTCCTGCTGAAACAGCAGAGCGTAGCGCGCATCGATGTCGTCAACTACATCGCCCACGGCATTTCCAAAGTGCCGGGGCATGGCGATCACTCTGAAGGTGAACAAGATATGCAGGACGACGAGGGCGGTGAGTCTTCTTCTTCAGGCAATCCTCTGGATGCTTATGCCAGCAACCTTAACGAACTCGCGCGCCAGGGTCGTATCGATCCGCTGGTCGGCCGCGAATCGGAAGTCGAGCGCGTCGCGCAGATTCTCGCGCGGCGGCGCAAAAACAATCCGCTGCTGGTCGGCGAAGCAGGCGTGGGTAAAACCGCGATTGCCGAAGGCCTGGCCAAGCGCATTGTCGACAATCAGGTGCCGGATCTGCTGGCCAACAGCGTCGTCTACTCGCTGGACCTTGGCGCTCTGCTGGCAGGCACCAAATACCGCGGTGATTTCGAGAAGCGCTTCAAGGCGCTGCTCAATGAGCTGAAAAAACGTCCGCAGGCAATCCTGTTCATCGACGAGATCCACACCATTATTGGTGCCGGTGCTGCGTCCGGTGGCGTTATGGATGCTTCGAATCTGCTCAAGCCGCTGCTGTCGTCTGGCGACATTCGCTGCATCGGTTCGACCACGTTCCAGGAGTTCCGCGGCATCTTCGAGAAGGACCGTGCCCTGGCGCGTCGCTTCCAGAAGGTCGATGTGGTCGAGCCGTCGGTGGAAGACACCATCGGTATCCTGCGTGGCCTGAAAGGGCGCTTCGAGCAGCATCACAACATCGAGTACAGCGATGAGTCGTTGCGTGCCGCTGCCGAGCTGGCTTCGCGCTACATCAATGACCGGCACATGCCGGACAAGGCCATCGATGTAATCGACGAGGCGGGCGCCTATCAACGTCTGCAACCGGTCGAGATGCGCGTCAAGCGTATCGAAGTGCCGCAGGTCGAAGACATCGTGGCGAAGATCGCGCGGATTCCACCGAAGCACGTCACCAGTTCCGACAAGGAATTGCTGCGTAATCTGGAGCGTGACCTGAAGCTGACGGTGTTTGGTCAGGACGCGGCGATCGATTCGCTGTCGACCGCAATCAAACTGTCCCGTGCCGGGCTCAAGTCGCCGGACAAGCCAGTCGGTTCGTTCCTGTTCGCAGGGCCGACCGGTGTGGGTAAAACCGAGGCCGCGCGGCAATTGGCCAAGGCGTTGGGGATTGAACTGGTGCGCTTCGACATGTCCGAGTACATGGAGCGTCACACCGTCTCGCGTCTGATCGGTGCGCCTCCAGGGTATGTCGGCTTTGATCAGGGTGGTCTGTTGACCGAAGCGATCACCAAGCAGCCGCATTGCGTATTGCTGCTCGATGAAATCGAGAAGGCGCACCCGGAAGTCTTCAACCTGCTCCTGCAGGTGATGGACCACGGTACGCTGACCGACAACAACGGGCGCAAGGCGGACTTTCGCAACGTGATCGTGATCATGACCACTAACGCCGGTGCCGAAACGGCGGCGCGCGCTTCGATCGGTTTCACCCATCAGGACCACTCGTCTGATGCGATGGAAGTGATCAAGAAGAGCTTCACGCCGGAATTCCGCAACCGTCTGGACACCATTATCCAGTTTGGTCGCCTCAGTCATGAGGTCATCAAGAGCGTGGTGGACAAGTTCCTTACCGAGCTTCAGGCGCAGCTGGAAGACAAGCGTGTGTTGCTTGAGGTGACCGATGCGGCGCGCAGTTGGCTGGCGGCCGGTGGTTATGACTCGGCAATGGGCGCGCGTCCAATGGCGCGTCTGATCCAGGACAAGATCAAGCGTCCGCTGGCGGAGGAGATTCTGTTTGGCGAGCTGGCCGAGCATGGCGGTGTGGTGCACATCGACATCAAGGATGGTGAGTTGACGTTTGACTTCGAGACTACGGCGGAGATGGCTTGACCGTTTTGTTGTGAAGCTGAGGCGCCTTCGGGCGCCTTTTTTGTTGTGCGTTGTTTGCTGGGGTTGGGTGAATATCCGTTGCTGCGGTAACGGCTGCTTATGGTTTCGCCCTTACGGCGACTCACTTTTTTTACAAACGCCTAAAAAAAGTAAGCAAAAAAAACGCTTGCTCCTACGTACGGCCCTCGCAAGCTCGGGTCCCTTCGCTGCGGGATCGATCCGGGCGCAGCGGCTACGGTTTGCTTCGCTGCACCTACTTCCGCTGTGTACGACTTCGTCGTACGGTCGCTGCGCTCCCACGCCTGGATCAATCCCTGCGCTCAGCCTTCCGACGTCGCCGGTGTATCAAAAGCAAAATCAAAAGCACTCGAGCTAACGCTCATTGTTGAGTGGTTAGAGGCGGGTGGTTGGCTTGGGGGTTGTGGTGTGGCTGCCCCTCACCCCAGCCCTCTCCCGAGGGAGAGGGAGCCGATTTGTGGGCCGTTCAAACTTGTGTTCGACTCGGTATTTCACGTCGGCGTATCTCTCGCATCCACCACCGTCAGTTCCCTCTCCCTCCGGGAGAGGGCTAGGGTGAGGGGCTTTTGACGTTGCCTTTGATCTTCAGGCTACTTCCACGCTGCCGCAGCATATGGATCTAAAAAAACCAAACCCCAGATACAAAAACGCCCGGCTAAAAGCCGGGCGTTTTGTATTGACTTGATTAGCGGGCGCGGTAGGTGATGCGCCCTTTGCTCAAGTCATAGGGCGTCAGTTCAACGCGCACTTTGTCACCGGTAAGAATACGAATGTAGTTCTTGCGCATCTTGCCGGAAATATGCGCGGTTACGACGTGCCCATTTTCCAACTCCACACGAAACATGGTGTTGGGCAGGGTGTCGACGACAGTGCCTTCCATTTCGAAGCTGTCTTCTTTCGACATGCAGTAAAGCCCTCGGTATCCAGTGAATGGCCCGGTGCAACTGCGCCAGGCAAAAGCGGCGTGCATTGTGCCCGAAAAATGGGGTTTACGCCAAGGGGTTTGAGCTTTTGCTTTAGTTGAGGATGACCCAGCGCTGGTTGATCAGCAGTTCAATAGGGCGATATTGGGTCTTGTAGTTCATCTTTTTGCAGTTCTTGATCCAGTACCCGAGGTAGACCGCCTCAAGCCCCAGGCGCTGGCTTTCGGCGATTTGCCAGAGGATCGCGAAACGTCCCAGGCTACGGCGTTCTTCGGCCGGTTCGTAAAAGGTGTAGACCGCCGACAGGCCGTTAGGCAGCAAATCGGTCACTGCTACCGCCAGCAACCGTCCGTCGAGTCGGAACTCGTAGAAGCGCGAGAAGGGCAGATCGCGGACCAGAAAGGTCGAAAACTGATCGCGGCTTGGCGGGTACATGTCGCCGTCGGCGTGGCGTTGTTCGATGTAGCGCTGGTACAGGTCGAAATATTCTTCGCTGAATTGCGGCTTGGCCGGGCGTATCTGCAAATCGGCGTTGCGTTTGAAAATGCGTTTTTGCTGGCGATTGGGCAGGAACTGCGCAACCGGAATGCGCGCAGGCACGCACGCATTGCAATTCTGGCAATGCGGGCGGTACAGATGATCGCCGCTGCGACGAAAGCCCATTTCCGACAGGTCTGCGTAGACATGCACATCCATTGGCTGGCTCGGATCGAGAAACAGGGTCGTAGCCTGCTCCTCGGGCAGATAACTGCAAGAGTGGGGCTGAGTGGCATAAAACTTCAGGCGCGCCAACTCGGTCATGAATCAACCCTCGGAATAAGCTGGTGGATTAAGTGTAAGCCACCTGCGCAAAAGTCGCTCAGCAAACCCAGCTTGCCTGATTGGGTTGATCCAGATGCCGTGCCAGATAGTCGGCAAATTGCTCGCGGGGAATCGCTCGCGCACCGAGGCTGTGCAGATGGTCGGTCGGCATTTGGCAATCGATCAGTACGAAACCAGCCTCTTTCAGATGGCGCACCAGTGTGGCGAAGCCATATTTCGAGGCGTTGTCGGCGCGGCTGAACATCGATTCGCCGAAGAACAGTTGGCCCATCGCCAGGCCGTACAGGCCGCCGACCAGTTCGCCCTGATCGCGCACTTCCACCGAATGGGCGAAGCCGCGACGATGCAGCTCGATGTACGCGTCTTGCATGGCCTCGGTGATCCAGGTGCCTTCGGCGTAATCCCTGGGCGCGGCGCAGGCGCGAATCACGGCTTCGAAATCCTGATCGAAGGTCACCTGGTAGCGTTCCTTGCGCAGCAGTTTGCCGAGGCTGCGCGAGACGTGCAGTTCGTCGGGAAACAGTACGGTGCGCGGGTCCGGCGACCACCAGAGAATCGGTTGGCCTTCGGAAAACCACGGAAAGCAGCCATGGCGATAAGCCTGAATCAGACGATCGGCAGACAAGTCACCGCCGGCGGCGAGCAATCCGTTGGGCTCGCGCATGGCCTTTTCCAGTGGCGGAAAAGTCAGGGTATTGCGTTGTAACCAAGTCAGCATGGCATCCAGGCTTGCAGAAGGGGAGGGCGGGGGGGCGCGCAGGCCACCGCGAAAGAGTTTGCCGCGAAACGGCGCTGATGTCCTGCACAGATGTTCGACGTAGTCAGTATTGAGCTGCAACTTGGTGTGTCGGCCGCGGTCGTAAGCGACACCGTGGCAGTGCGCGGCAAGCGTCGCCGCCGGGCAGATATCGGCTGCTTCGCTACGTTCATCAAATGGCCGTCATAAGCCTTTGTCACAAAAGGTAAATGCATGCTCAAATTGCGCCGCAGCTTCTGTGCGCTTGGCTATGCTCAATCACGGGGCTTGAAGCATGGCATCGAACGCACAAACCCGTACAATGGCGGGTTATCGGACAATGTCGGTCATGTGCTGTGTTTATAAAAAGCGCGGCGTAATGTTAAAAGTAGTTCCGTTTGCGCTCGTTTGATTTTTTACCTGCCTGGATTGGGCAGTTTTTTATCGTCATTCAATAGATGGACGCGCCTCGTGCGCAGGAAAAGAAGCGTTTTGAAGAAATCCACCGAAGCACCCAAAACAGTCGTTCCGCTCTGGCGCCAACAATTGCACTACCGGCTCAAGGAAGGTGCATTGATCGCCATCGGTGCCTTGTGCCTGTTCCTGATGATGGCTTTGCTGACCTACGGCAAGGACGATCCGGGCTGGAGCCACAACAGCAAGATCGATGACGTGCAGAATTTCGGCGGGCCAGCGGGCTCCTACAGCGCCGACATCCTGTTCATGGTGCTCGGTTACTTCGCCTACATCTTCCCGTTGCTGCTGGCGATCAAGGCGTATCAGATCTTCCGTCAGCGCCACGAGCCGTGGCAGTGGAGCGGCTGGCTGTTCTCCTGGCGCCTGATCGGGCTGGTGTTTCTGGTGCTGTCCGGCGCGGCGCTGGCGCATCTGCATTTTCATGCCGCGTCCGGCCTGCCGGCGGGCGCCGGTGGTGCACTGGGCGAAAGCCTGGGCAACCTGGCGAAGAATGCGCTGAACATTCAGGGCAGCACGTTGCTGTTCATCGCGCTGTTCCTGTTCGGACTGACGGTGTTTACTGATCTGTCGTGGTTCAAGGTGATGGACATCACCGGCAAGATCACGCTTGATCTGTTCGAGCTGTTTCAGGGTGCGCTCAATCGCTGGTGGGCGGCACGCACCGAACGCAAGCAACTGGTCGCGCAACTGCGAGAGGTCGATGACCGTGTGCATGATGTGGTCGCGCCAACGGTCACTGACAAGCGCGAGCAGGCCAAGGTCAAAGAGCGCCTGATCGAACGCGAGCAAGCCCTGAGCAAGCATATGTCCGATCGCGAGAAGCAGGTGCCGCCAGTGATCGCCCCGGCGCCGGCCAAAGCGCCCGAGCCAAGCAAGCGCGTGCAGAAAGAAAAGCAGGTGCCGTTGTTCGTCGACAGCGCCGTGGAAGGCACGTTGCCGCCGATCTCGATCCTCGATCCTGCGGAAAAGAAGCAACTCAACTATTCGCCGGAATCGCTGGCTGCGGTCGGGCATCTGCTGGAAATCAAACTCAAGGAGTTCGGTGTTGAAGTGGCGGTGGATTCGATCCATCCCGGCCCGGTGATTACCCGTTACGAAATCCAGCCTGCGGCAGGCGTCAAGGTCAGCCGTATCGCCAACCTGGCCAAGGACCTTGCGCGTTCGCTGGCAGTGACCAGCGTGCGGGTGGTTGAAGTGATTCCAGGCAAGACCACGGTCGGTATCGAGATTCCCAACGAAGACCGGCAGATCGTGCGTTTCTCCGAAGTGCTGTCGACGCCTGAATACGACAACTTCAAATCGCCGGTCACCCTGGCCCTCGGCCACGATATCGGCGGCAAACCGGTCATCACCGACCTGGCGAAGATGCCGCACCTGCTCGTCGCCGGTACCACCGGTTCCGGTAAGTCCGTCGGTGTGAACGCAATGATCCTGTCGATCCTGTTCAAGTCCGGCCCGGAAGACGCCAAGCTGATCATGATCGACCCGAAGATGCTCGAACTGTCGATCTACGAAGGCATCCCGCATCTGCTGTGCCCGGTTGTGACCGACATGAAA
Organism: Pseudomonas koreensis; assembly: GCF_036668835.1. Classification (GTDB taxonomy): domain Bacteria; phylum Pseudomonadota; class Gammaproteobacteria; order Pseudomonadales; family Pseudomonadaceae; genus Aquipseudomonas; species Aquipseudomonas koreensis_I. The sequence continues at coordinate 6,233 of NZ_JAZEVW010000017.1, read as the reverse complement.
GACGCCGCCAACGCTCTGCGCTGGAGCGTTGCCGAAATGGAACGGCGCTACAAGCTGATGGCGAAGATGGGCGTGCGTAACCTGTCCGGCTTCAATGCCAAGGTCAAGGAAGCGCAGGATGCTGGCGAGCCGTTGAGCGATCCGCTGTACAAGCGCGAAAGCATTCACGACGAAGCGCCGCTGCTGCAGAAACTGCCGACCATCGTTGTGGTGGTCGATGAATTCGCCGATATGATGATGATCGTCGGCAAGAAAGTTGAAGAGCTGATCGCTCGTATCGCACAGAAGGCCCGTGCCGCGGGTATTCACTTGATCCTCGCGACCCAGCGTCCGTCGGTTGACGTGATCACCGGCCTGATCAAGGCCAACATTCCGACCCGCATGGCGTTCCAGGTGTCGAGCAAGATCGACTCGCGGACCATCATCGACCAGGGCGGCGCCGAACAATTGCTAGGCCACGGTGACATGCTGTACATGCCGCCGGGCACCAGTCTGCCGATCCGGGTTCACGGTGCGTTCGTGTCCGACGATGAAGTTCATCGTGTGGTCGAGGCGTGGAAACTGCGCGGCGCACCGGAATACAACGACGACATTCTCAACGGTGTCGAAGAGGCCGGCAGCGGTTTTGAAGGTAGCAGCGGTGGCGGCGACGGCGATGATCCGGAAGCCGATGCGTTGTATGACGAAGCCGTGCAGTTTGTCCTCGAAAGCCGTCGTGCTTCGATTTCCGCGGTACAGCGCAAGCTGAAGATCGGCTACAACCGCGCTGCCCGAATGATCGAAGCCATGGAAATGGCCGGCGTCGTCACCTCGATGAACACCAACGGTTCCCGCGAGGTTCTCGCCCCGGGCCCGGTGCGCGACTGATTCGAAACGCCTTTTTGCACAAAGGATGGCGCAATGACGCGCCGTCCTCTCCCAACGAGTATTCAAGAGGACTCCCATGCGTCTTATCCGCATGCTGTTGCCAGTACTGGCGCTGACCACCTTCACGGCCCACGCCGATGACAAGGATGTGGCGCGTCTGACCCAATTGCTGGAAACATCCAAGACCCTGAGCGCGAACTTCTCGCAGCTGACCCTCGACGGCAGCGGCACCCAATTGCAGGAAACCACTGGCAACATGACCCTGCAGCGTCCGGGCCTGTTCTACTGGCACACCAATGCTCCGGCCGAGCAGACCATGGTCTCCGACGGCAAGAAGGTCACCCTGTGGGACCCGGATCTGGAGCAGGCCACGATCAAGAAACTCGACGAGCGCCTGACCCAGACCCCAGCGCTGCTGCTGTCCGGTGACGTGTCCAAAATCAGCCAGAGCTTTGACATCAGCGCGAAAGAGGCGGGCGGCGTGATCGACTTCACCCTCAAGCCGAAAACCAAAGATACCCTGTTCGACAACCTGCGCCTGTCGTTCCGCAACGGTCTGCTCAACGACATGCAACTGATCGACAGTGTCGGCCAGCGCACCAATATCCTGTTTACCGGGGTCAAGGCCAACGAAGCGGTGCCGGCCTCGAAATTCAAGTTCGACATTCCCAAGGGTGCCGACGTTATCCAGGAGTAACCGAACTCAAATGTGGGAGCGAGCTTGCTCGCGAATGCGGGTGAACATTCAACATCAATGCGTCTGACCCACCGCTTTCGCGAGCAAGCTCGCTCCCACAAGGGTTACTCCCGCCAGTGAGGTTTCATAGGTAGTGATGGATCTGTTTCGCAGTGCACCGATTGCCCAGCCGCTGGCCGCGCGTTTGCGTGCGACCAATCTGGACGAGTACGTCGGTCAGGAACACGTGCTCGCGCGTGGCAAGCCGCTGCGTGAAGCGCTGGAGCAGGGTGCCCTGCATTCGATGATCTTCTGGGGGCCGCCAGGCGTGGGCAAAACCACCCTGGCGCGATTGCTTGCGGAAGTCTCCGATGCGCACTTCGAAACGGTCTCGGCGGTGCTCGCCGGGGTCAAGGAAATCCGTCAGGCCGTCGAAATCGCCAAGCAGCAGGCCGGCCAGTACGGCAAGCGCACGATTCTGTTCGTCGATGAAGTCCACCGTTTCAACAAATCCCAGCAGGACGCCTTCCTGCCTTACGTCGAAGACGGCACGCTGATTTTCATCGGCGCGACCACGGAAAACCCCTCGTTCGAACTCAACAACGCTTTGTTGTCACGCGCCCGCGTCTATGTGCTGAAAAGCCTCGACGAATCGGCGCTGCGCAAACTGGTGGGTCGGGCATTGACCGAAGAACGCGGCCTGGGCAAGCGCAACCTGACCCTCAGTGATGAAGGTTTCCAGATGCTGTTGTCCGCCGCCGATGGCGATGGCCGGCGCCTGCTCAATCTGCTGGAAAACGCCTCGGACCTGGCCGAAGACAACAGCGAGATCGGCACCGATCTGTTGCAAAGCCTGCTCGGCGATACCCGTCGCCGGTTCGACAAGGGCGGCGAAGCGTTCTACGACCAGATCTCCGCGCTGCACAAGTCAGTGCGCGGTTCCAATCCTGACGGCGCCCTGTACTGGTTCGCGCGGATGATCGACGGCGGTTGTGATCCGCTGTACCTGGCCCGCCGCGTGGTGCGCATGGCCAGCGAAGACATCGGCAACGCCGACCCGCGTGCACTGAGCCTGTGCCTGGCGGCGTGGGAAGTGCAGGAGCGTCTCGGCAGTCCGGAGGGCGAGCTGGCTGTGGCTCAGGCGATCACTTATCTGGCTTGCGCACCGAAAAGCAACGCGGTGTACATGGGCTTCAAAACCGCGTTGCGCGCCGCAGCCGAAAACGGCTCGCTGGAAGTGCCACTGCACCTGCGCAATGCGCCGACCAAACTGATGAAGCAATTGGGCTATGGCGACGAATACCGCTATGCCCACGATGAACCGGATGCCTACGCGGCCGGCGAAGACTATTTCCCCGAAGAACTCGAACCGATTCCGTTCTATCAGCCAGTGCCGCGTGGCCTGGAATTGAAGATCGGCGAGAAGCTCAATCATCTCGCTCAACTCGATCGTCTGAGCCCAAGACAGCGGAGAAAATAGTGGTCCCATTGATTGTTGCGGTCTCGGTCGGCGGTGTTGCCGGCACCCTGTTGCGCTTCGCCACCGGCAATTGGGTCAGCGCCAATTGGCCGCGGCACTTCTATACCGCGACGCTGGCCGTTAATATCGTGGGCTGTCTGTTGATTGGCGTGTTGTACGGCCTGTTTTTGATACGCCCGGAGGTGCCGATCGAGGTGCGTGCCGGGTTGATGGTCGGCTTCCTCGGAGGGCTGACGACTTTTTCATCCTTTTCACTGGATACGGTGCGCCTGCTGGAAAGCGGGCAGGTGCCGCTGGCCCTGGGCTATGCGGCACTCAGCGTATTCGGCGGGCTGCTCGCGACGTGGGCCGGCCTGTCCCTGACCAAACTTTGATAACGAGAAACCGACATGCTCGATTCCAAACTGTTACGTAGCAACCTTCAGGACGTAGCGGACCGCCTGGCTTCCCGTGGCTTTGCCCTGGACACCGCGCGCATCGAAGCGCTGGAAGAACAGCGCAAGACCGTCCAGACCCGCACCGAAGCACTGCAGGCTGAACGTAACGCGCGCTCCAAATCCATCGGTCAGGCCAAGCAGCGCGGCGAAGACATCGCACCGCTGATGGCGGATGTCGAGCGTATGGCGGGCGAGTTGAGCGCCGGTAAAGTCGAGCTGGACGCGATCCAGACCGAACTGGACTCGATCCTGCTGGGCATTCCCAACCTGCCGCACGAATCCGTGCCGGTCGGCAAGGACGAAGACGACAACGTCGAAGTGCGCCGCTGGGGTACGCCGACGCAGTTTGATTTCGAAGTCAAAGACCACGTTGCCCTGGGCGAGAAGTTCGGCTGGCTGGATTTCGAAACCGCGGCGAAGTTGTCCGGCGCCCGGTTCGCCCTGTTGCGCGGCCCGATCGCCCGTCTGCACCGCGCACTGGCGCAGTTCATGATCAACCTGCACGTCAACGAGCACGGCTACGAAGAGGCCTACACGCCTTATCTGGTTCAGGCGCCGGCGCTGCAAGGCACCGGTCAGTTGCCGAAGTTCGAGGAAGACCTGTTCAAGATCGCTCGCGAAGGCGAAGCCGATCTATATCTGATCCCGACCGCCGAAGTGTCGCTGACCAACATCGTTGCTGGCGAAATCGTCGACTCGAAGCTGCTGCCGATCAAATTCGTTGCCCATACTCCGTGCTTCCGTAGCGAAGCTGGCGCGTCGGGTCGCGACACGCGCGGCATGATCCGTCAGCACCAGTTCGACAAAGTCGAAATGGTCCAGATCGTTGAGCCGTCGCAGTCGATGGAAGCGCTGGAAGGCCTGACCGCCAACGCCGAAAAAGTCCTGCAACTGCTTGGTCTGCCATACCGCACCCTGGCCCTGTGTACCGGCGACATGGGCTTCAGTGCGGTCAAGACGTACGATCTGGAAGTGTGGATCCCGAGCCAGGACAAATACCGCGAAATTTCCTCGTGCTCCAACTGCGGTGATTTCCAGGCCCGCCGCATGCAGGCGCGCTTCCGCAACCCGGAAACCGGCAAGCCGGAACTGGTGCACACCTTGAACGGGTCCGGTCTGGCTGTCGGTCGTACGCTGGTGGCGGTGCTGGAAAACTACCAGCAGGCTGACGGTTCGATCCGCGTGCCGGACGTACTCAAGCCGTACATGGGTGGCCTTGAGGTCATCGGCTAAATGAAATATCTGCCGCTGTTTCACAACCTGCGCGGCAGTCGTGTGTTGGTGGTCGGTGGAGGGGAAATTGCCTTGCGCAAATCCCGCCTGCTGGCCGATGCCGGTGCGCTGCTGCGGGTGGTCGCACCTGAAATTGAACCGCAACTGGCCGAACTCGTGGCTGCCTGTGGCGGCGAATGTGTGCTGCGTGGCTATGTTGAGACCGATCTCGACGGCTGCGGGCTGATCATTGCCGCCACCGACGACGAGACGCTTAATGCGCAAGTCTCGACGGATGCGCACCGACGTTGCGTTCCGGTCAACGTGGTCGACGCGCCGGCCCTGTGCAGTGTGATCTTCCCGGCGATTGTCGATCGCTCGCCGTTGATCATCGCCGTGTCCAGCGGCGGCGACGCGCCGGTGCTGGCGCGCTTGATTCGCGCCAGGATTGAAACCTGGATTCCATCGACCTATGGCCATCTGGCCGGACTCGCTGCGCGGTTTCGCAATCAGGTGAAAAACCTGTTTCCGGATGTGCAGCAGCGTCGCGGTTTCTGGGAAGACGTGTTTCAGGGGCCGATTGCCGAACGGCAACTGGCCGGGCAGGGCGCCGAAGCCGAGCGCCTGCTGCAAGCCAAGATCGACGGCGAAGCGATGGTTACCACGGGTGAGGTCTATCTGGTGGGTGCGGGTCCGGGCGATCCGGACTTGCTGACTTTCAAGGCCTTGCGTCTGATGCAGCAGGCCGATGTGGTGCTTTACGACCGCCTCGTTGCACCGGCAATGCTCGAACTGTGCCGTCGCGATGCCGAGCGGGTGTACGTCGGCAAGCGCCGTTCCGAGCATGCGGTGCCGCAGGAGCAGATCAATCAGCAACTGGTCGATCTGGCCAAGGCCGGCAAGCGTGTCGTCCGGCTGAAGGGCGGCGATCCGTTCATTTTCGGTCGCGGCGGTGAAGAGATCGAAGAACTCGCAGCCCACGGCATTCCTTTCCAGGTAGTACCGGGAATTACCGCCGCCAGCGGTTGCGCGGCGTATGCCGGGATACCGTTGACCCATCGCGATCACGCGCAGTCGGTACGCTTTGTTACCGGCCACTTGAAGGACGGTTCCACCGACCTGCCTTGGTCGGATCTGGTCGCGCCGGCACAGACGCTGGTGTTCTACATGGGCCTGGTGGGGCTGCCGATCATCTGCGAGCAGTTGATCAAGCATGGTCGCGCGGCGGATACCCCGGCGGCATTGATCCAGCAGGGCACCACGGTCAATCAGCGGGTCTTTACCGGTACGCTGGCCGACTTGCCGCGACTGGTGGCGGAGCATGAAGTGCATGCGCCGACACTGGTGATCGTCGGTGAAGTGGTGCAATTGCGCGAGAAACTCGCGTGGTTTGAAGGGGCTCAGGCGCAGGTCTAGAAATACCGAGTTGCCCCATTCGCGAGCAGGCTCGCTTGTATGGTAGGACTTGAAGGGAGGAGGAGGGACAAGGCTCGATTCTGACTGTTAGCGCAGTGCAGACCGTGGGAGATTTTCACCCTCCTCCTTTCACCCAAGCGCCGAT
>NZ_JAZEVW010000016.1:0-62164 GCF_036668835.1 Pseudomonas koreensis | reverse complement strand
ACACAGGTCATCTCCTTGATGATGAGCAATGTGCCTATTAAAAAGTGTCCACCATGTCTCCGAACACCTGTCCACCATGTGTCCGGTACATACAGGGAGAGGGCTAGGGTGAGGGGCTTTTGATCTTGATCTTAGTGCCCCGAAGCAGCAGGCCCCGCCTTCGCCGCAAACGGCGGTTTCGCCAGCCACACAATCAATATCAACCCCATAAACCCCCACCCCAGCAGCGTGAAGTAATCCACGGTCGATAACATATACGCCTGACTGGACAGAATCTGATCCATCTGCGCATACGCCGGCTGACTCGCCCCGCCCAGCGCATGCAAGGTCTCGCGAGTGGCCGGCTCGAAAGTGCTGATGCTCTCGCTCATATAGGCATGATGCTGATTCGCCCGGCGAATCCAGATCCACGTGGTCAGCGACGCCGCAAAGCTGCCGCCCAAGGTCCGCAGGAAGGTCGCCAGACCGGCCCCGTCGGCAATCTGGCTCGGCGGCAGATCCGACATCAGGATGCTCAGCGTCGGCATGAAGAACAGTGCCACGCCAATACCCATGAACAACTGCACCAGGGCGATGGACTGGAAGTCGACCTCGTTGGTGAACTCGGCGCGCATGAAGCAGCTCAGGCCGATCGCCAGAAACGCCAGCCCGGCGAGCAGGCGCAGGTCGAACTTGTGCGCATATTTGCCGACAAACGGCGATAGCAGCACCGGCAGAATGCCGATCGGCGCGACAGCCAGACCGGCCCAGGTCGCGGTGTAGCCCATTTGCGTCTGCAACCATTGCGGCAGGATCAGGTTGATGCCGAAGAACCCCGCGTACCCCAAAACCAGCACCAGCGTGCCGATGCGGAAGTTGCGATAGGCGAACAGGCGCAGGTTGACCACGGGATGCTGGTCGGTCATTTCCCAGATCACGAACACCGCCAGCGCGACCACGGAAATAGCCGCGCCGACGACGATGAAGTTCGACTCGAACCAGTCCAGGTCATTGCCCTTGTCGAGGATCACCTGCAACGCGCCGACGCCGATGATCAGCGTGATCAGACCGACGTAATCCATCGGCTGGCGGCTGGTGACCACCGGCCGCTTGGCCAGTTGCGAGCGCACCACCATTACCGCAAAAATCCCGATCGGCACGTTGATGAAGAAGATCCACGGCCAGCTGTAACTGTCGGTGATCCAGCCGCCGAGAATCGGCCCGGCAATCGGCGCGACCACGGTGACCATCGCCAGCAACGCCAGGGCCATCCCGCGTTTCGCTGGCGGATACACCGCGATCAGCAGCGTCTGCGTCATCGGGTACAGCGGCCCGGCGACCAGACCTTGCAGGACCCGGAAACCGATCAGCTCGGGCATCGAGGTGGAAATGCCACAGAGAAACGACGCCAGCACAAACAGCATCGTCGCCCACAGAAACAGTTTCACCTCGCCGAAACGGCGGCTGAGCCAGCCGGTCAGCGGCAGCGCGATGGCGTTGCTCACGGCGAACGAAGTAATCACCCAGGTGCCCTGCTCCGAACTCACCCCCAGGTTGCCGGAAATCGTCGGCAGTGCCACGTTGGCGATGGTGGTGTCGAGCACCTGCATGAACGTCGCCAGCGACAAGCCAATGGTGCTGAGCAACAGGCTGGGCGGCGTAAAAGAAGCGTTATTGCTCATGGTGGATCCTATGAAACCGGGTTGGCGCTGCGTACCAATGAACACCGCAACCCCTGTGGGAGCGAGCTTGCTCGCGAAGGCGGTGTAACAGACAAATCAACTGCGAATGACACTCCGCTTTCGCGAGCAAGCTCGCTCCCACAAGAGGAAGTGTCAAAGTCTCGGATCAACGCTGTGCGGTCTTGCTCGTCGCGGCGCTGTTGTCGTGAATCAGCTGGGCAATCATCGCGTCGGCTTCGGCCAGTTGACGGTCATACACATTGGTGCTGAACGAGGCTTTTTGCGGTGGTTGCTGCGCCAGTACCGGGCCGCTCTGGTCGTGCAGGTTGACTTCGACATTGGTCGACAGCCCAACCCGCAAGGGATGCTTGGCCAATTCTTCGGCATTGATGTGAATACGCACCGGCACACGCTGGACGATCTTGATCCAGTTACCGGTAGCGTTCTGCGCCGGCAGCAAGGCAAACGCGCTACCGGTGCCGGCGCCGAGGCTGTCGACGGTGCCGCTGTATTTGACGTCGCTGCCGTACAGGTCGGCTTCGATGTCCACCGGCTGACCGATGCGCATGTCACGCAGTTGGGTTTCCTTGAAGTTGGCGTCGATCCACAGTTGATTCAGCGGAATCACCGCCATCAACGCAGTGCCTGGCTGCACGCGCTGACCGAGCTGCACGGTGCGCTTGGCGACGTATCCGGTCACCGGCGCAATCAAGGTGCTGCGCGCATTGGTCAGGTAGGCTTGACGCAAATCAGCCGCCGCCGACATCACGTCCGGGTGCGACGACACCACAGTGTCGTCAACCAGCGCGCTGGTGGTTTTCAGTTGCTGTTTGGCATTGGCCAGGGCGTTTTGCGCCGAGGTCAGGTCGTCGCGAGCGTGAGACAGCTCTTCCTGGGAAATCGCCCCGCCCTGCGCCAGATTCTTGCGCCGGTTGTAATTGTCCTGCGCCTTCTGCACTTCGGCCTGTTGCGCGTTGACCTGGGCTTTCATGCCGTCGACGTTGCTGTACAAGCCGCGCACCTGACGCACGGTGCGCGCCAGTTTGGCCTTGGCACTTTGCAGGCCGACTTCGGCGTCGTTGGGGTCGAAGTTGACCAGCACCTGGCCTTCCTGGACCAGATCGCCGTCGTCGGCGCCGATGCTGACCACGGTGCCGGTCACCAGCGGGGTGATTTCCACGACGTTGCCGTTGACGTAGGCGTCGTCGGTGCTTTCGCTCCAGCGCCCGATGAATTCGTGATACGCCCAGACGCCAGCGATGGCGAGCAGGACGACCACGGCTAGCGCCAGCAGCATCACCTTGCGTTTGCGCGGGTTGCCGGTGTCCGGGGTGTTGTCTTGAGCTTGAGTGTTTTCGGCAGTGGCCATGACAGTTACCTTGAATTAGTTGTGCGCGGTGGCTGGGCTGGCGTTGGCCGCGGTCAGGGTTTCACCCTGGAAGCCGCCGCCCAGCGCTTGCATCAGTTGAATCGACAGGTCGATCTGCTCGGCATTGAGGCTCGCCAGCTGACGCTGGGCCTGGAGCAATTGCTGCTCGATGCTGAGCACGTCCAGGTAGTTGCCGATGCCGGAACCGTAACGCTGGACCGCAGTGTTGTAAGAATCCTGAGCAATGTCGGTGGCGTGCTGCTGCGCGCCGATCTGCCGGCCGATATCACGCAACTGGTTGATCGTGTCGCCGACATCGCCAAGGGCTTTCACCAGACTTTTGTTGTACTGCGCCACGGCGAGGTCGTAATCGGCGTCGCGGGCATCAAGGTTGGCGCGCAGGCGACCGCCATCGAAAATCGGCAGCGACACGGTTGGCGCAATATTGAAGAAGCGGCTCGCGGAACCGAACATCGCGTCGCCCAACAGCGATTCGGCGCCGGCCGACGCGCTCAGGTTGAGATTCGGGTAGAAGCGCGTCTTGGCGGCGTCGATATCCTTGCTCGCCGCCTCGACACGCCAGCGCGCCGCGACCAGATCAGGACGCCGCCCGAGCAGTTCGGCAGGCAATACCGATGGCACGGCGACGGCGCTGGCTTGCAGGACCTTTGGCCGGGCGATTTCGTTGCCACGATCGGGGCCTTTGCCGAGCAATACCGCCAGCGCAACTTTTGCGCTGTGCAGGCGTTTTTCCGCGTCGATCAGGCTGGCCTGGGAACTGGCCTCCAGACTTTGCGTTTGCTGGAATTGATACTGGCTGTCGATCCCCGAACTCAGGCGACGCTGGCTCAGGTCGAGCATCTGCCGGGTGCGCTTGAGGTCTTCGTTGGCCAGGTCATAAACGATATGCGCTTGCCCCAAATCGCTGTAAGCGCGGGCGACGTCAGCGGCCAGCGTCAATTGCGCGGCCTGACGATCGACTTCGGCAGCGCGCGCCTCACCGAGGGCGGCTTCCCAGGCATCGCGCTGGCCGCCCCACAGGTCGAAGTTGTAATTGAACCCGGCGCTGACATTGCGCACCGTCGAATAGGCGCCGCCCTGCCCCAGCGGGTCCTGATCGCGGGCCAGCCGCGAACGGCTGATGCCGGCGCTGGCATCGAGAGTCGGATAGCGCTCGGCATCGGCAGCATACGCCGCAGCGCTGGCCTGATGGGCGCGGGCGGCGGCGATCTGCATGTCCGGGCTGTCGTGCAATGCTTCGCGGATCAGGCCGTCCAGTTGCGAATCGCCGAGGCTGGTCCACCAATCGCTCTTCGGCCACGCCGCTGGCGACAGGCTGACGCCTTCGAGAGACTGCGCTGTCTTCAGGCTCTTCGCGTCGAGGCGTTGGCCTTCAGTGTCGAGGCCGCTGTAGTTGGCGCAACCGGCGAGGATCATCGCCGAGAACAGCAGCGTCAGACTGCTGCGCAAAGTGTTAGCGCTCATTGTGATCACCTAGACGCTGGATGGTGATCGGGTCACCGGCGGCCAGCAGGATTTTCTTGAGGATGTATTCCAGGGTTTTCAGCTCTTCGCGGGAGATCGCGCCGGCCAGTTCATTCATCGCATCGGCACCGATGTGCGGCAGACGATCAGCCAGTTGCTGGCCCTGCTCGGTCAGTTTCAACTGCACCTGACGCCGGTCGTCTTCGCTGCGTTGGCGAACCAGAAACCCCTTCTGCTCCAGACGATCGAGCATGCGCGTCATCGACCCGCTGTCCAGCGACAGATGCCGGCACAGCTCGGCCGGCGTGTCGACCCCGAACTGCGCCATGATGATCAACACCTTGAACTGCGCGGCGGTAATGCCGTGGGGCTCCATGTGGGTGTCGATGATCCGGTCCTTGAGCAGCGCGGCACGGCCAAGCAACAGGCCGAGATGGCAATGTTTGAATTCTTCCGGGGTGAAATGCTTCATGGGCTGACCTGATAACTGCCTAGGCAGTGAATGTATGTCGAGATGTTACTGCTTAGGCAGCGAATGTCAACGCAATAGTTAGGGGGCTTGGTAATTAGTTGACCAGTGGGCTGGGTTTTATTGCGTGGGCAACCGCATTCGCGAGCAGGCTCGCTCCCACATAGAACGCATTGGTGCAGGAAAAACACATGCAGTGTGGGAGCGGGCTTGCTCGCGAAGGCGTCGTCTCATTCACCACCAATGGTGCGGCTGATGGCCTCATCGCGAGCAGGCTCGCTCCCACAGGGCACGCATTGCAAGTGGGGAGCGTCTGCGCCTTCTAGGAATCGCCTGATATTCAGGCTTGAGTGCCGTGGCTAACGTACGCCGCTCATCCGCCGACACGAAAAGCCCTCTTCATGAAGCGTTTCCAAATCCAGCGCTCGCTCCTGTTCTGTACCGCAGTCACCCTGCTTGCCTGCGCTTCGAATGCCATGGCTGGCAGCTGCGTGGCAGTCGATTCGAAACTCGACACCCTCAACTTTGGCGCCAGCCTGGCCAGTTCGACTCTGAACATTGCTGCCGACACACCCAATGGCACCGTGGTTTATCAGGACACCGTGCAGTCGGTCGGGCACATCTGGAGCTGCTCGAAGACGTCCATGTTCGGCTTTCTGATGAATCCGAAACTGGGCACCGCCAGCGGTACGGAAACTCTTTTTCCGTTAGGCAAAAGCGGGTTGTCCTACCGCATCTGGTTCACTGCACTGGACCGCTACCAATCAGCGCCGCAGGCCATTGCACCCAACACCAGCTATGGTTTCGGTGCAAATTCGGTGCGCCTGGAAATCGTCAAGACCGGCGCGCTGGCACCGAAAGTCAACATCGATGCAGGGTATCTAGGCAGCCTGCAGGACGATGATCTGATCCTGAAAAAACTCAACCTGATGAACCCTATCGTACTGAACGCCGCCTCCTGCGAGACACCTTCCGTGCCGGTGGCGATGGGCGACGATTATCAACTTCATGAATTTCGCGAAGCCGGCGCCAAGCCGCGCACGGTGCGCTTCGATATTGCCCTGAACCAATGCCAGACCGGCATCAAGAAAGTCACCTATTCGCTCAAGGCCAACACACAGGTGATCGATGCGACCAAGGGCATAGTCGCACTGAATGCCGGCTCCACCGCCAAAGGCATCGGCCTGCAAGTGATGAATGAAGCGGGCCAGCCAATCGCTTTCGACACGATCTACCCGTTCGATGCTTTCACCACCACCGGGCTCAATTTCAAGATCCCGTTGTCAGCCGCGTATTACCGCCTGGGCAATGAAGAGCTCAGCGCCGGCAGCGCCAATACCGAAGTGACCTTCATCGTCAATTACCTGTGAAGTCTTTAAGAATCGTCTGATTTTCGTCCTGCCCGGGCACCCCTACTGTGCCGGCATGCGATTGAAGAACTACCTCCATCAGATCAGCCCGGTGCTGTCCACGCCTCACGCTGCGCGACGCTTGTTGCGCATTTTCGCGTGGGTATTGCTGGTGGGCATCATCGGCGGCGTGTACAGCTTCCTGCTGTTCACCTTCAATAACGAGATTTCTCAGCGGCGCAGCTACATGAGCAGCGCCATTGCCGAGGCGCACACCTTTTTCACCACCCGCGAGGCGCTGCTGGAAAGCCTGAGTTTGTCGGCGACCCGGCAGACCGCGTTAAGCGCGCCGCTGTCTGAAGAGGAAATTCGCCTGTTGCTCGGACAGCCCTCGGGCAAGCAATGGAGTATCTGGCTGACCGAGCGCATGCGCGACTATCTGCAAGCACGCAAACTGAATCTGCTCTACGTCAGTAGCGGCGCCGAGGCGCAGGTCTGGCGCCTGTACAACACAACGCCGATGGCCGGCGACTTCCACGGCGCGATGCTCGAGCGCCTGGAAACCCTCAAGCGTGACAACACTAGCGCCCTCAAGGAAATCTGGCTGACCCACAACGCGCAAGGGCACTCGCAGCTGTACATCTTTATTCGTCTGGATGATCGCGACCTCGATTCCGGCTGGCTCGGTTTGGAGATGGACGACCGTGAAGTCTCCAACGCATTGAGCGACCACAGCGCTGGCGAGTTCACCATGTTCAACTCGCAAGGCATGCCGCTCTTCAGCAACAGCCACAAGCCGCCGCCCGGGCAGGATCTGCCGCTGCTGCGCCAGCAGGATTTCTTCGGTTTCGTCGGTGACGGCTGGCTGCCGGAACAACTGGTGCTGCGCAAACAACTGAAGTCGTCGGACTGGCAGTTGACCTACTCCATCGACTTGCTGGCCGTGCTGTGGGCATTGTGGCCACAGATGCTTGGCGCGCTGGTGTTCTGCGTGGCCAGTATCAGCCTGGTGTGGCTGTTGATTCGGCGCCTGGAGCATCGCTTCATCATGCCGACCCTGCAACGGATTCAAGCCTTGGTCGAAAGCGAGCTCTTCAGCCGCGACGTGATTCAGACCGCGCCAGTGGCGCTCTGCGTGTTACGCCGCAGCGACGCTCGAGTGGTGCTGGAAAACACGCTGGCGCAGCAATGGCTGGGCGCCTGCAGCGAACAACTCGGCCCCGGCTGGATCCGCGCAGCATTTGCAGAAAACGCGCCGTGCCTGACCGACTATTTCGAAACCGCCGACGGCCGCCACCTGTACCTGAGCTGCGCTCCGACCCGTTACAAGGGCGAGGACGTATTGCTTTGCGCTTTCAGCGACATCAGCGCGCGTCGCCAGATCGAAGCGGCGCTGGAGCAGGCGCGCCAGTCGGCCGATGCCGCCAACGAAGCGAAAACCCTGTTTCTGGCGACCATGAGCCACGAAATTCGCACGCCGCTGTATGGCGTACTCGGCACACTGGAGTTGCTCGCCCGCACCCGGCTCGACGCCCAGCAGAAAGGTTACTTGCGAGCGATCGAAGGCTCATCGGCGACCCTGCTGCAATTGATCTGCGACGTGCTCGATGTGTCGAAAATCGAGGCCGGGCAACTGGCGCTGGAACTCAGTGATTTTTCCGTCGTAGCGCTCGCGCAAGAAGCCGTTCAGGGCTACGCGGCAGCGGCACAGAGCAAGGGCTTGCAGCTGTACGCCTGCTTTGACCCGCAACTGCCCGACAGCTTGATCGGCGATGTCAGTCGTCTACGGCAGATTCTTAATAACCTGTTGAGCAACGCGGTCAAATTCACCGATTCCGGGCGCGTGGTATTGCGAGTCAAAGTGCTGACACGCGAAGGCGAACGCGTTTGCCTGCAATGGCAGGTCTCGGACACCGGGCGCGGGATCGCCCACGCGGATCAAGCCTGTATCTTCGAACCGTTCTACCAGACCCAAGGCAACAGCCATGAGGTGGCGGGCACCGGCCTGGGCCTGCCGATTTGCCTGCGCCTGACCCATCTGATGAATGGCACCCTGCGCATGGTCAGCGAGCCGGGGCTGGGCAGCAGTTTTTCCCTGACCTTGCCGCTGGAACAGCGCTCGGGTAATGCGCAGCCTGAAGGCAAGCCGAAGCTCGCGGCCGATACCGTTTACGTGGTGTCGCCGGTGCGCGAGCTGGCCGAAAGCCTCGCTGGCTGGCTGCGTCGCTGGGGCGCTCTGCCGCATATCGGCGCACCGGCCCGCCACGACGGTGGCGACGATGGCGTGTTGCTTGAGTTGTGGCCTGCGCCGATGGAGCAGCGCAGCGAACTGCACTGGTCAGGGCCGCGTATTCTGGCGAGCGGCGATGGCGCGTGGGAGTCGCTGAGCAAAGGCGACGGCTGGCTCGTCAACCTGAACGATCTGGCCGCGATCCGCCAGGCCGTGTGTCAGGCGCAGGGCGGCACCGTCATCGACCATCAGTGCCCCGCGCGACCCCAGGCGCTGGCGCCGTTACACCTGCACATCCTCGTTGCCGAAGACAATGCGATCAACCAACTGATCCTGCGCGACCAATTGCAGGAACTGGGCTGCACCGTGGCGCTCGCCAGCGATGGTGAAGAAGCCCTGTCGCTGTGGCAGGACGACAGCTTCGATGTCGTGCTGACTGACGTGAACATGCCGCGCCTCAACGGTTATGAGCTGGCCAAGGCCTTGCGGCGCCTGGGCTGCACCACGCCGATCATCGGCGCCACCGCCAACGCCCTGCGCGGCGAAGAGGCGTTGTGCCTGGCCGCCGGGATGAATCATTGCCTGATCAAACCTTTCACGTTGCGAGCCTTGTCGACCTTACTGGCTCCCTACCAACGAGTCGCCGATGAAGTCCTCTAGCCTGCTGATAGTCGAAGATCACCCGTTCCAGCATCTGTACTTGCAGAACCTGTTCAACGAACTGGGTGTGTTCGATCTGGAATTTGCCCGGGACGGCGAAGAAGCCTTGTGCCGTCTGAAGAACCGCGAGTTCGATCTGGTGCTCACCGATCTGCTGATGCCGGGCATGGACGGCGTGCAGTTCATTCAGGGCCTCGCCACGCAGAAATCGCGCCCGGCCCTGGCGATCATGAGCGCCGCCTCGCGGCGCATGCTGATGGGCGCGAGCCTGGTGGCGAGCAACCTGCAAGTGAAAGTCATCGGGCTGATTTCCAAACCGGTCAACAGCGCGGCATTGCGCTGCCTGATCGAACAGTTGCGGGCATTGCGTCAGGATGCGCCTGTTGCCATGCATGCCGGTATCGATCGGAAAAGTCTTTTGCGTGCACTGGGCAACGCTGAGCTGCAAGCATGGTTTCAACCCAAAAAGGCACTGGACAATGGCCGCATCGTCGCCGCCGAAGCGCTGGTGCGCTGGGTGCATCCCGAACACGGCACGCTGTTGCCGGGGCTGTTTCTACCGGCGCTGATCGCCCACGACCTTGAAGAGCATCTGCTCTGGCGCATGCTCGGACAGTCCATCAACGCCCAAGCCATATGGCGCCAGCAAGGCTATGACATTCCGGTGTCGATCAACCTGCCCACGCACTTGCTCAATAGCCACGACCTGCCCGATCGCATCCTCGCGTTTGTCCTGCAACACGACGGGTTGCCAGCGCGGATCTGTTTCGAGCTGATGGAGTGCTCGGTGCCCGATGACATCAGCAATTTCTACGCCGGGGCCTGCCGCTTGCGGATCAAGGGCTTCGGCTTGTCCCAGGATGATTTCGGCAAAGGCTACAGCTCTTACATGAACCTGGTGTCGGCGCCTTTTACCGAACTGAAAATCGACCGCGCACTGGTTCAGGGTTGCAACAGCAACGCCGAACTGGCGCAAGCGCTGACCAGTATTGTCACGCTGGGTCGACAACTGGGCCTGACGGTAGTGGCCGAAGGCGTGGAAACCGCGCAAGAACTTGCTCTGTTGCGTAAGATCGACTGCACTCAGGTTCAGGGTTTCCTGATTTCCCACGCGGTGTCTTCGGAGCAGTTCCAGCAGTTGCTCAGCCACGACGGCCCGGCAAATGTCTGGTGACCCGCACAACGCAGTGGACGATCACCACTTGCCATCGAGGCCATCCATGTTCACTCGCGTAATCACTTTCACTGACCGGGCGTGTTGATGCCGCATCCCAATGCCTTGCTGGAAAAACTCGCCAGCAGCTCGCTGCGCCTGAACAAGGGTTTGCTGATCCTCGGCGCGCTGGTTTTGCTGTTGCTGGGCATCAGCTATCTCGGCGTCCAGCGCATGGTCGAGGAACAGCGCGATACGATGCAGTTCCACTTCGCCCGGCTGATGGAAAACATTCGCGAGCAGGAAGCGTTTCTCGGCGATATCTCACGGGCCAGCGACAAGGGCGAGTACTTTCCGGAAACCGTGGCGCCGCCGGTGATGCAAAAGCGTTTGCCCGAGGAAGGGCCGAACATCTATGAGGGCCGTGGCCTGCCGTTCTCGCTGCCGTTCAGCGTCAAGATCGATCCCGAGCGAATCGCCCCCAGCCAATACCCCAAAGTGTTTGCCCTCGGCAGCTATCTGGCGGCGTATTACAGCGCTTTCTGGGCGGCCTCGCATTACCAGTCGCCGCAGGTGATCCTGCTCAATGGGCCGGACAATTTCGATATCGCCGTGCCCGCTGCCGGCCGCTTGCGCGGTGCCGGGCAGACGCAGATCAGCACCTTCGTCGAGATCATGACCCAAAAGAATCTGCAACGGCGCGCGCAGACTTCGGCGCAAGTGCACTGGGTGCCCTACCCGTTCGCTGCGGTCGACAACGTTACCCCGAGCCTGCTCGCTTATGTGCGGATCAACCTGAGCAAACCGACGCTGGCCATCGAAGGGGCGAATTCCTGGATAGTGCTCGGTTCGCTGCTGAAGCTGTCACAGGTCAACAACATCGAGCGTTTGATGGAGTGGTCGATCTATGACGACTTCACCCTGATCACGCCCAGCGGCACGGTGTTGATCGGCGAGCTCAAGCGTGATCAGGTGCTCGATGAAGGCGCGAACCTGACCCGCGACGGTCTGGTGTTCAAGCTGAGCAGCCCCGGCGAACAGCACTGGACGGCGATCTATGTGATCAGTGTGCAGAGCTTTCTCGATTACGCGCTATGGCCATTGCTGTGCCTGTTGGGCCTGGTTCTGGCACTGCTCGCCTGCGGCCGCGCGCTGAATCGCTGGTACGCGCAACGGGTAATTCTGCCCGCCCGGATTGCCCACGCCAGCATCGCCGAAAGTGAAGCGTTCAGCCGTGCGCTCATCGATACCGCACCCACCAGTCTATGCGTGATCAGCCGTCGTGATCATCAGGTCTTGCTGGAAAACCAGCGCGCCCAGCAATGGCACGACACCGAGGAATTGATCAGCCTGCTCGAACAACAAGGCACGACTGGCCATGGCCACGCGGAACTTGAGATCGACCATCGGCATTTGCACCTGGCCTTCATCGCCACCCGCTATCAGGGCCAGGACGCGTGGCTGTGTGCGCTGCACGATGTCACCCGCCATGTCGAAGATGCAGCGGCACTGGAAATCGCCCGTCAGGCCGCCGATTCGGCCAATCAGGCCAAGAGCCGCTTTCTGGCGACCATGAGCCATGAAATCCGCACGCCGTTGTATGGCGTACTCGGCACCCTGGAACTGCTCGGCCTGACCGATCTCGCGCCGCGTCAGCAGGCCTATCTGGAAACCATTCAGCGCTCGTCGGCCAGCCTGTTCAAACTGATCAGCGACGTGCTGGATGTGTCGAAGATCGAGGCCGGGCAGATGAACCTCGAGCGTCAGCCGTTCTGCCCGCTGGAGCTGACCGAAGATGTGGTGCGCAGCTACGGCGCGTTTGCCCGTGGCAAAGGCTTGCAATTGTATGCCTGCATCGATGCGACGTTGCCGGACCAACTGTTTGGCGATGCGCAGCGCATCCGCCAGATCCTCAATAACCTGCTGAGCAACGCGATCAAGTTCACCGATAACGGCCGTGTGGTCGTACGCGTTCAGGTGCTGCAAAACACTGACGGCCGCGCCGAGGTGCAGTGGCAGGTCAGCGATTCCGGCGTGGGCATTTCCCAGGCGCAGCAAGAGCAATTGTTCGACCCTTTCTATCAGGTCAACGAGGCCGACAGTCATGCTGGGGCGGGTCTCGGTCTGGCCATTTGCAAGTGGCTGTGCGAGTTGATGCATGGCGACCTCAACGTGGTCAGCGAACCTGGGCTCGGTAGCCGCTTCAACTTGCAACTGGCGCTGGATCGGGCGCCGGGCAGCCTCGCCGATTGCCCATCGTTCGAGGCCGGCAGTGCCGCCGTTTATGTGCGCGCCCCGGTCGCCGAACTGGCGCAGCATTTGCTCGGCTGGCTGCACCGCTTCGGTCTGGATTGCCGTCTGGTGACGCATGAGTTGCCGCCGTCCTCGGCGCTGCTGGTGGACCTTGCGCCGCTGGCCAACGCCACAGTTTTCGATGGCCCGCGAATCGCCGCAATAGCGGGCGGCCCCAACCCGGCGCAAATCAGCGGCAGCGACTGGCAGGTCGATGCCGACGATGTCCGCGCGATTGGCTGGGCGATTGCGCTGGCCCGACACGACGCCCATCAGCGCCGCGCTCCCTCGCCTCAGGAAAAGACCCGAGCGCTGAATCTGCGCGTGCTGGTGGCCGAGGACAACATGATCAACGCAGCGGTCATCAAGGAACAACTGGAGGCGCTGGGCTGCTCGGTGATCGTCGCCGCCAATGGCGAACAGGCCCTGGCGCAATGGGCACCGGGGCGCTTCGATCTGCTGCTGACCGACGTCAACATGCCAGTCATGAACGGCTACCAATTGACTTCAGCGCTGCGCGAACAGGGTGCGATGTTGCCAATCATCGGCGTCACCGCCAACGCCCTGCGCGAAGAAGGCGAACGCTGCGCCGCCGTGGGCATGAACGCGTGGCTGGTCAAACCGCTGAACCTGGCGACACTGCGCGCGCATTTGCAAAGCCACTGCCAGACCGTCATCGCGCCGCTCGCAGACCCCTTGCCGACGTTGTCGCCGAAGATGCGCGAGTTGTTTGTCTCGACGCTGCGCAAAGACATTCAAACAACGCTCGGCGCGCTGGAAGCAGCCGACGCCAACCGTGTCGCGCAGCAATTGCACAGCATGGCCGGGGCGCTGGGCGCGGTGCAGGTCGAGGCGCTGGCCCACGCGTTCGTTGAACTCGAATGCCGCCTGACCGGCATGGCCATGACCGCACCGCTGGCCGTCGAAGTGCGCCGACAACTGGCGCGGCTGACTGACCTGCTCGACGCCCTTGAATAATTTCACTCTGGATAAAGCACTCATGGAAACCTTCAACGTTGTCATCGCCGATGATCATCCCATCGTTTTGCTGGGGGTGCGGGAACTGGTCGAGCGCGACCGGCGCTTCCGCGTGGTTGGCGAAGCGGTGTGTTCCGATGGTTTGATCGAGCTGCTGAAGTCACAACCGGTAGACTTGTTGATCACCGATTTCAACATGCCCGGTGACTCGCCCTACGGTGACGGCCTGAAACTGGTGGAGTACGTGACCCGCCACTTTCCCGCAGTGCGCGTGCTGGTGCTGACCATGATTTCCAATCCGTTGATCCTCACCCGCCTGCAAGAGCTCGGCGTACTCGCAGTCATCCAGAAAAGCCAGTTGCACATTGAAATAGAAGTGGCGCTCAAAGCCATCGCCAAGGGCAAACGGGTACGCGGCCATCAACCGGCGCCGACTTCGGTACTGGACGATGGCGCCGATCTCGATGAACGCTTTTCCCGACTGTCGCCCAAGGAACATGAAATCCTGCGTTTGTTTGTTCAAGGGCAAGGCGTCAATGAAATTGCCCGAGGTCTGAATCGAAGTGCAAAAACCATCAGCACCCAGAAGATTTCGGCCATGCGCAAACTGGATGTCAGCAGTGATCAGGAGTTGCTGGCTTATTGCATCGAGCGCAACTTGTTCAATTGACTGACCGTTACCCCTTGCAACCTGGCGGCTTCTAGGGATCGTCTGATGTTGCAGGACCCGAGCGGATTTTATCGTGTTGTCTTTACCCACCAATGGAAAAGCAACATGAAAAAGCTGTCTCGCACTCTTCTCGCCCTCTCGATCTTCGCTGCCGGTAATGTCCTGGCGGCCGACCCGGTTGTGCCTACCAAGGCAGGCAGCGGCACCATCAATTTCACCGGCAGCATCAACAACGATGCCTGCTCGATTGAAGGCGCCGGCAAGGACAAGACCATTTCGGTAAACATGGGTGAAGTGTCGATCAAGGACATGGGCACCGCTACCGCGCCGAAAGGCACCGGCACGCTGAGCGTCGAGAACTTCGACATGCAGATCAACTGCAACGCCGGCACCAAGGTGGCAATGATCTTTGAACCGAACAGAAAGGGTGGCTCGGGCATCGCAACCGGCACAAAAGTGCTGAATCTGATTGAAGGCACGGGTGCTGCGAAAGGTATCGGTATCGCCTTGCTGGATGCTAACGGCGCCGTCATCGACCTGACTTCGCCGACCACCGCACGCATCGAAAACACCCTGCAGGAAAGCAACACCACGCTGAAATTCTCGGCCGCCTATGTGACCACCGTCGATCCAAAACTGGCGGTTGCCGGTCGTGGCGACGCGACCCTGCCGTTCACTCTGCAATACGAATAGACCGCGCGATTCGTCGGGCACTGTGCGGGGCTGAGCGGCCCTGCACTTTCCTTCACTCTGCGCGGTAACTTTTCATGTTTTTACGTTCGTCCCTTTCTCTTTGCGTCGGCCTGCTGGGGCTGTTCGCCGTCAATCACGCCATGGCCGGTATTTCCCTGAGCAGCACTCGGCTGGTTTTCGACGGCAAGCACAAAGAAGCCGGCATCACCGTACGCAACAGCGGCGCAGATGTGTTGATCCAGTCCTGGGTCGATACCGATAACGACGAAGCCTCTGTGCCCTTCGCCGTCACTCCGCCGCTGGTGCGCGTGAGCGATGGTGAACAGCAGATTCTGCGAGTCATCTACGAAGGCACCGGCATGCCCGGCGACCGCGAATCGGTGGTCTGGCTAAACGTCCAGGAGATCCCCCAGTCGGTGAAAACCGCGAACACCCTGCAACTGGCGGTACGCCAACGGATCAAGGTGTTTTTTCGCCCTGCCGGCCTGACCAATACCGCTTATCAGGCCCCAACCGAACTGATTTGGCGACTGACCGAGCGCGCCGGCAAGAGCTTGCTGGTGGTAAGTAATCCCGGGCTTTATCACGTCTCGATAGCTGACATCACCGTGCAGTCCGGAACCACCCGCGAGCACCCGTTCGATTCGATGATGATCGCACCCGGCGAACAAAAAGAGTTCGCCCTCAAACAACTGCACCCGACCAGTTCTGCGCATCTGTCATTCAGCAGCATCAACGACTATGGCGCCC
The DNA here is from genome assembly GCF_036668835.1 of Pseudomonas koreensis. Lineage (GTDB taxonomy): Bacteria > Pseudomonadota > Gammaproteobacteria > Pseudomonadales > Pseudomonadaceae > Aquipseudomonas > Aquipseudomonas koreensis_I. The sequence goes on along the minus strand of NZ_JAZEVW010000016.1, from coordinate 46,405 downwards.
GTGATCGTTATGTCGCGCAACTTTCCAGCAGCGCCGAAGTGAGCGCCAGTCTGGATAAAGAATCGCCATAACTCGCGTGCCGCTTTAACAGCCGCACTTTCACTGTATTTCTCTTCGCTCCGTTAGTTCGTATCGGAGGTGATATAGGGTTCCTGCATGTTTTTACTCAAGCGCGACGGCCTGGCACCGTTTTCGGTGGCTCTGGTTTTCAGCACAACTTGTCTGGCCGACGGCGAAGAACCATTCAATACCTCTTTTCTGCAAGGCGCGACATCCGCCGTCGACCTGCAATCGCTGCTCGCCGGTAGCCGCGTCCTTCCAGGCACTTACCGGGTCGATCTCTACGGCAACGACATGCTCGTAGGCCGGCGCGATATCGACTTTCGCCGCCACCCCGATCACAACAAAGTTGAAGCCTGTCTGACCGTAGACATGCTCAAGCAACTGGGCGTGGACCTCGGGAAGTTGCAGGCCAGCGGCAAACTCGACGCCGCCGATGCGGACGCTTGCCTCGACCTGCCCGCCTTGATCGATCACGCCACCGTGCGCTACGACGTGCCGCGCCTGCGTCTGCTGGTCAGCGTGCCGCAAAGTGCCATGGAGCGTGGCCGCCGCGGTTATGTCGATCCGGCCATGTGGGACGAAGGCGTACCCGCAGCGTTCATCAACTATCAGGTCAGCAGCAACCGCAACAGCACCGACGCCGATACCACGCTTGCCAATAACGTCGGCCTGCGCAACGGCATCAATCTCGGCGGCTGGCGCTTGCGCAACGAGTCCAACTTCAACAGCAGCACCGGCCGGCCCAGCACGTTCAAGAGCAACCGCAGTTATCTGCAACATGACGTCACCGCGTTGAAGGGCCAGTTCAGTGCCGGCGACATTTTCTCCGACGCCGACCTGTTCGACAGCGTGCGCTATCGCGGCCTGAAACTGGCCTCCGACGACGGCATGCGCGCCGACAGCGAGCGCGGCTATGCACCGGTGATTCGCGGCATTGCGCAATCGAGCGCGACCGTGGAGATCCGCCAGAACAATTACATTCTGTACACCGCCAACGTGCCGCCCGGGCCGTTTGAGATCAGCGATATCTACCCCAGCGGCTCCAACGGCGATCTGGAAATTACCGTGATCGAAGCCGATGGCCGCCGCCGGGTGACGGTGCAGGCGTTTTCCAGCCTGCCGATCATGGTGCGCGAGGGGCAACTGAAGTACAGCGTTTCGGCGGGCCGCTACAACAGCAACAGCGATGACCAGCAGACACCGGAATTTCTCAGCAGCACCGTGGCTTACGGCGTGAGCAGTAATCTGTCGGCGATTATCGGCACCCAGGCCACCGAGAATTTCCAGGCACTGTCAATCGGCGCCGGACGCAATACGGCGATCGGTGCAATATCGCTCGACCTGACCCATTCCAACAGCCGCACCTTCGGCCAGACCGTCAAGGGCAACAGCCTGCGCGCGTTGTATGCCAAGACCTTCGCCGGTACCGACACCAACTTCACCCTCGCCGCCTACCGTTATTCGACCGAGGGCTATCGCACCTTGAGCAAACACGTCGAAGAACTGAGCCGCGAAGGTGAACAGCGTACCGGTAATTCAAAAACCCGTACCGACCTGACCGTCAACCAGAGCCTGGGACGCAATCAGCAGTTCGGCAACATTTACCTCAACGCCAGCGACCAGCGCTACTGGGGACGCGGCGGCTCGCAAAGCCTGTCGGCCGGCTACAGCAACTACTGGGGTGAGGTCAGTTACAACCTCAGCGCGACTTACACCAAGGATGTCGGCGACTACGGTCCGGCGAACAACGACACCCTGCTCAATCTGTCGTTGTCGTTCCCGCTGGGTTCGAAACCGCGTGCGCCGAGGGCTTTCGTTTCCGCCAGTTCGCAGAAGGACGACAGCAGCACCCAGGTCGGCATCAACGGCTATTTGTCCGATGACAGCGACACTTATTACTCGGTGCAAGGCGGCAACAGTCGCACCGGTGGCAGTACCGGTTCGGCCAACCTCAGCACGCGAACCTCGGTGATGGACATCAGTGCCGGCTACAGCCAGGGGCGCGGGTACAACTCGCAGAATCTCAATGTTGCCGGTTCGATTGTCGGCCATGCGGGCGGTATCAACCTTGGGCAAACCGTCGGTGAGACCTTCGCACTGGCGCACGTCGAGGGTGTCGAAGGCGTGAAGATCGCCAGTTTCTCCGGGGCGAAAACCGCCGGCAACGGTTATGCGGTGGTGTCCAACACGCAGCCGTATCGGGTCAACTGGATCAGCCTCGACACCCGCGACCTGGGCGGCGACTTTGAAATTGAAAACGCCACTCAGCAAGTGGTGCCACGCCGTGGTGCCGTGGTGCTGGCGCGCTACGCGAGCAAGACCGGACGCCGGGTGCAGTTTTCCCTGTTCGATGCGCAGCACCAGCCGATCCCGTTCGGCGCCGCGCTGGAAGACGCTGCCGGCAAGCAATTGGCAATTTCCGACCCGAGCGGCAAAGCATTGGCACTGGTCGAAGACGACACCGGGACCTTGATCATCAAGTGGCAAGGCCTGCGCTGTGAAGCACCGTATGCGCTGCCCGAGCGTGACAAGGCGCTGAACTATGAGCGCGCCTCACTGGTATGCCGCCCGGATCCCTTGTAGGAGCGAGCCTGCTCGCGATGAGGCCCTGTCAGTCAAAGATGTATTGGATGACCCTCTGCATTCGCGAGCAAGCTCGCTCCCACAGGGAAATTCTGTCAGGCCAAAATCTTCGCCACGACCAAGGGCCAATGTGGGAGCGAGCTTGCTCGCGAAGGGTGCGACTCGGTGCAAATGAATGGATGCGCCCTAGAAATCCCGCTTATAGAAGATATCCAGCGAACTCGCCACGCCACTCGCCGCTTCGACATACACCTTCTTGCTCAGCTTGTAGCGCAGGGCAATCGTGCTGGCCGGTTCGAACACGCCGACGCCATAACGCAGGCTGAGTTTTTCGGAGATGTTGCCGCTGGCGACGACGCTGGTGTCGTTGCCGCTGCCCTGGGTGTCGAGCTGGAAATCCTGAATCCCCAGATCCTTGGCCAGGCCGCTGGTGATCCCGGCGCTGCCCATCAGGCCCAGGCCCAATGCGGCTTGGGCGAGCATGTTGTTGTCTTCGCCATTGGTGCTCAGCGGCCTGCCGAGGACCAGATAGGACAAGGCCTGCTCTTGACTCATGGCCGGTTCGGAGAAGATCTGCGTGGTCGGCTGTTCGGCGCTGCCGCTGAGGCGGATGCCAGCGATCACGTCGTCGGTCTGGCGGATCGCTTCGATGTCCAGATACGGCTGATCGATGGGCCCGGCGAACAACAGCCGCGCGCGACGCACCGTCAGGCGCTGGCCGTAGGCGCGGTAGCGGCCGTCGTTGAGCCACAGTTCACCACGGGTGTCCATGTTGTCGCCGATGTGCACCTGACCTTGCAGATTCGCGGTCAGGCCGAAACCGGCGAAGCTCAGCTTGTCCTGGCCGACGATCACGTCGATGTCCATTTTCATCGCGATCGGTGGTTTGCCCTCTTCGGTCTGCGCACCAACGATGATCGTGTCGTCGGAGACTTTCACGGTTGATGGCGGCAGTTCGCGCACGGTGATTTCGCCTTTCGGCACCAGCACCTTGCCGGCAATTTTCAGTTCGTCGCCGGCCATGGAAATCTTCAGGTCTGGTGCCACTTCAAGCTTGGCGTACGGCTCGACGGTGACCGGCAACTGCGTGCCTTTCAACGCCAGGTCGACCACCAGCGCCTGGCCCCAGGCGAGATTGCCGTTGAGACTGCCGCGGCCGTTTTTGCCGCTGTTCCAGCCGCCGTCGAGACGCACCGATTCGCCGGCAATCGCCGCGGTGAGTTGCAGGTTCTGTAGCTCCATCGGCAATTCGGCGCCGGACACTTCGCCGTCGCTCAGTTGCACCGTGCCGTTGACCAGCGGCGCCAGCAGGCCGCCGGAAATCGTGCCGCTGCCGTTCAGGCGTCCGGTGAGTTTTTCCACCATTGGCACAAATGGTCGCGCGACCGACAGGTCGAGGCCGGAGAGGCGGAACGAGCCGCTTAACGGTTTGTTTTTCGGCAGTGGATTGAGCTGCGCCTGCACCAGCAGTTCGCCGAGTTTGCCGCCAACGAAGTTCAGTTCGGTGTCGACGCGTTTCGGCGTCAGTTTGCTGGTGAGCCTGAGCGTCTGGTACGGGAAGTCCAGCCATTGCTGCTGGTCGCGCATGCGCAAGGTGCCGCCGCTGGCGTCGATGCTGACCACACCGTTGGGGCCGCTGGCCGGCAGGTCGAGCTGCAGATCGGCATTGAGCCGGCCCTGCCAGGCGAAGTCTTTCGGCAGCCACTGCGCCAGACTTTCCAGCGGAAACTGCTTGAGGTGATAGCGCAGTTTCGGCTCGGGCATCAGCCGCTGATCTTCGCCGCACAGACTGGCACTGCCGGAGGTCCAGCAATGCGCGCCGAAGTTGATCTTGCCGTCGGCGAGGCGTTCCAGTTTCGCCGGATTTTGCAACTTCCAGTCCTGCCCGCCGGCCTGAATATCGCCGCTGGCCAGACGCCCGCGCCAGTTGCCCTGATCCAGATTGCCGTCCAGCCCGAGCGCCAGTTTCAGCTTGGGTCCGAGCAGATCAAGGTTGAGCTTCTGGCTTTTGATATCTCCTTGGGCGCTGGCAGTCAGCGTGCCCAGCGAGGTGTCGCCGACCTGAATGCCGCTGCCCTTCAGATCGATTTTGGCCCGTTGCGCACTGTCGAGATTGGCGTCGAGGTTGAGGCTTTGCAGGCGATTGTCCTGAAACACCAATTGCGAGCCCTGCAAGTCGAGTTTGCCCTGTGGCGCCTTCAGCGTACCTGCGACGTTGACCTGACCGTTGACCTGCCCGCGCAACTGCGGCCAAAGCTGGGCCAGACGCGGCAGCTTGATGTCGATCTGCCCGGCGAGTTTCTGTTGCAGGCTGCCCTTGCCGCTGATGCTGTTGTCGCCGAGACGGATTTGCAGGGCGTTGAGATTCCACTGTTCGCCAGCACCGTCAGCCTTGGCTTGCAAGATCGCCGGTTGCCCGCGCAGTTTGCCTTTGAGATCCAGGTCAGCGTTGAGGCTCAGGCGCTCGTTTTTCATTTCACCCGTGCTTTTCAGCGGCCCGGCCAACGTGCCGGGCAGTTCGGCGACCCAGTACGCCGGATTCAGTGCCGACAGTTGCAGCGCGGTGTCCCAGGCGATGCCGTCGGCGAACTTGACCTTGACGTGGCCTTCGGCTTTGCCCTGCCCGGCTTCCATCACCAGTTGCGGCAAGGCGATCTGTTCGAGGCTGCCGCTGAACGGACTGCTCAGGGTGAACGCCCCCGCCGGACCGTCCAGTGCGGCGGCGAAGTTGCCGAGGTACTGACCGTCGGTGTAGGACACTTCGCCAGTGAAAGTACGCAACGCGACCTGCGGCTCGTCGATTTCCGGATAGAGCCGGTGCCACGGGAAGTCTCGCCAGTTGATGTTGGCCTGGGCGCTGAGGCCTTTGCTCCAGTCGACATTGCCGGTGAGCTTGAGGCTTTGCGTGTCGCTGGCGTTGAGGTCGAGGCCGGCGATCTGCGCGCCGTTGGCGTCGACTTTGCCCTTGAGTAGCAGCGCCACCGGTGATTTCTCGGCGGGCAGCGTGGCGTTGCCGAGCAGTTGATAACCGTTTTTCAGGTCGCCTTCGCCGGTCAATACCAACTGGTTGAATTGCAGAGTGTCCGGCAGTTCGGCGCTCGGTTTGAACGCTTCGCTGGTGATACGCACCTTGGCCGGCAGGTTTCCCACCAGCGGTTGCAACTCGCCGCTCAACTGGCCGTCGAGGTAACCACGGCTGTCGGCGTGCAGGCTGAGCGTCTTCAGCAGATCGCCCTCGGCTTTCAGGGCCAGCGTCCAGGGTTCAGTGCCCGGCGCAGGTAACGTCAAATCACCTTGGATAGTCAGCGGCCAGTTGCCGGTCGGTTGCAGCAGGCCGGAGAGGTTCAGGCTGAGTTCGTCACGCTGCAATTTCACGCTGTCGATCTGCAGACCCTGAGCGGTCCAGTGCGCAGCCAGTTGCAAGCCTTTGAGCTGCTCGCTGCCGTTGAACAGCAGGCTGCCGACCTGCACGTCGCCCAGTTCGATGGCCAGCGGCAATTGCAGATCCGGCAGTTTGATCGGGCCGCTCTCGGTGGTTTCTGCACCCGGCGGGAATTGCAGAACCACTTGCTCGGCCTTGAGCTGATCGATGCACAGGGTCATGCGCGTCAGGCACAGCGGCGACCAGGCGAAGATCGCCTTGTTCAGTTCGACACGGCTGGTGTCCTGCTGCCAGACCAAGTGATCGGCGCTCCACTGCCCACCGAGGCGACCCTGAAAATTCTCCACGCTCAAGCCCGGAACGAGCCCCATTGCCCAGCGGCTGCCGGCCTGTGTGCCGAGTACGGCGCTGATAACCAAGACAATCAACAGCAACAACGCCAACAGCGTCAGCGCCGATATTTTCACACCACGTTTCACAGCTCAGGCCCCATGGAAAAGTGCAGCCGGATGCCGCCGTCGTCGTCCAGCGCATGGGCGAGGTCGAGGCGGATCGGCCCGACCGGCGAGACCCAGCGCACACCGATACCGACCCCGGTCTTGAGGTCGGGCAGTTCAAGTTTGTTGAAAGAGTTGCCTTGGTCGACGAAGGTCGCCACGCGCCATTTCTCGGCGATTGAGTATTGATATTCAACGCTGCCGGCGACCATGTAGCGGCCACCGATGCGGTCGCCATCGGAGTTTTTCGGCGACAGGCTCTGATAGTCGTACCCGCGCACGCTCTGATCGCCACCAGTGAAAAAACGCAGCGACGGCGGGATCGAGTTGTAGCCGTTGGTGGCGCTGCCGCCGACCTGCACCCGACCGAGCAAACGGTGCTTGTCGAACACCGTGGTCAGGCCTTTGACCAGCGCCGTGCCATATAACAGGTTGTTGTCGGAGCCGAGGCCTTCCTTCGCCACTTTGCTTTCGAAGCTCAGGCGATAACCGTTGTGCGGGTCGATGCGGTTGTCGCTTTTCAGGTAGGAATAACTGATGCCGGGCATCAGCAAAGTGCTCAGACCGGAGTCGTCGCCGAGTTCGTATTCCTCGCGCTGCCATTTCAGCGAGATCACCCGCTGCCAGCCGCTGGGCAACTTGCTGTGCCATTCCGGGCCGAAGGTCAGCAGTTTGCTGAGGGTGTCGGAGCCTTCAATGTCTTCGAATTGATAACCGCCGGCCCAGCGCAGTTTGTCGGTCAGCGGCGGGTCGAGGGGAATGTCATAGAACAGCCCGACGTTTTGCCGTGGCGCGGAAAGCTCGGCTTCCCAACCATAGCTGTCGCCTTGCGGGTTGACCCAGTGGCGGGTCCAGTTGGCTTTGATGCGCGGACCGACGTCGGTCGAATAACCCAGACCCAGGCCCATGGTGCGCGGCTTGCGCGTGTCGAGTTTGACATCGACTGGAATCATCTGGTCTTTGGCTGCCGTCGGTGCGGCGTCGACGCGCACGCCTTCGAAATAGCCGCTCGATTGCAGGTCGCGGTTGAGCTCGGCAATCAGCTCGGAATCGTAAGGCTCGCCGGCCTTGAATGGCACCATGCGTTGCAGCAGGTCTTCGTCAAACGGCGTGTCGCCTTCGAATTTCACTTTGCCGAGCGCATAACGCGGGCCGCTGTCGTAGATCAGCTCGACATCGGCGACGCCGGCGCGCGGATCGACCAAGAGCTTTTGACTGGTGAAATGGCCACTGAAGAATCCGAAGCGCGAGGCTTGGTTCTGGATCACCCGTTTGGCGTCTTCGTAACGGCCATGGTTGAGCACAGCGCCAGACTTGAGCAGATCACTTTTCGGCACCCGAAAGGATTTCAGCGAGGCCGCCGGGCCGTCCACGCGCACGGTGACGTTGCGCAGGCGGATCGGCTCGCCGGGATCGATATTGAGCACCAGACGCGGTTTCTCCCCGCCCTTGACGTCGCTGTCGATCTGCGGCTGGTAGTAGCCCAACGCCTGGGCGGCCTTGCGCGCCTGTTCTTCGGCACCGCGACTGAAGCGCTGCAAGGCTTCTTCGTCACGGTCGCCGAGGCTGCCGATATAGCCTTCTATATTGGCCTTGAGTTCATCGTTGGACGGTTTGATCCGTACATCCAATTCACTTTGCGCCAGCGCCGCGCAGCTGGATAACAGCATCAGCACGCCACTGGTAAATCTTCCTGGAAACTTCATAGGCGCGGATGCTATCAAGGCTGGAGAGCGTGATAGAACAGGAAATTTCCCAAGAAGTTCGATTATTACGCTGTTGCTGTTTGTAACACCTGCGGATTGGCATGGAAAAACACATGCTCGCGCACCGGCCCGACGGCAACCTCGCCGATCTCCTGATAACCCTGCCTTTTATAGAATTCCAGATAGCGCGGGTTACCGGTGTCGAGCACCACGCCTTGTGAGGTCTCGTCCACCGCGCACCAGTTGTGCACGGCGGTGAGCAATTGTTCGCCGTAGTGCTTGCCCTGAAATTGCGGATGCACGCCGAGCAACGGCAGCATGTGCACCGAGTCACCGGGCACGCACGCGGCGACGGCATCGTGATATTCCAGATAGCGCCGAGTGCAGCGAAATCCGGTGCTGAGCACCATGCGCAGGCGCCAGGCCCAGCTTTCTGTCACACCCAGGCGCCGTTGTGGTGGGGCGATCAGGGCGATGCCGATCAGCCGATCGTTGACCAGCAGACCGATGGCTGGCAGGTCCTGGAGAAAATGCTGCTTGACCAGTTCGCGCACCGTGGCGCGCACACGTTGCTCGTAACCGGGGCGCTCGGCTTCGAACAGGTAGCCGAAGGTCGGCTCGTGGCGGTAGGCCTGATACAGCAGCGAGCGGGCTTCGCGGGAATAACCACGGTCGAGCATGTGGATGTCGGCGATGGCAGTCTGGGTGTCAGGCATGGTGGTGATTCTCCCCGGGGCGCGCTCGAAGGATGGCGCGCTTGTTGGTACGAACCTTGGGCGGATGTGGTGGTTCCCCTGACAGGTATAGACCAAGTCGGGATCTTCATCGATCTTGCCGGCCTCTTTGCGAGCGGGCTCGCTCCCACAGGGGACCGCGGTCTGAATGTGGGAGCGAGCCTGCTCGCGAAGGCGCCAGATCCAACAACCCAAATCCCACAGGTCAAAATGATTTCTCCCACACTGGCCCCCATCCCCCATGTCAGCTAGCATCGCCCTTTTGCCAGGACTGCCGACCATGAAGATTGTTTCCTTCAACATCAACGGACTGCGGGCGCGTCCGCATCAGCTGGCGGCGCTGATCGAAAAACATCAACCGGACGTGATCGGTCTGCAGGAAACCAAGGTCCACGACGACCAGTTCCCGCTGGAAGAAGTGCGCGCGCTCGGCTACCACGTGTACTTCCACGGGCAGAAAGGTCATTACGGCGTGGCAATGCTCTCGCGCCAAGAGCCGATTGCCATTCACAAAGGCTTCGCCACCGATGACGAAGACGCCCAGCGGCGCTTTATCTGGGGCACCTTCGCCGATGCCAATGGCGTGCCGGTGACCATCATGAACGGCTACTTCCCGCAGGGCGAAAGCCGCGACCACCCGACCAAGTTCCCGGCCAAGCAGCGCTTTTACAGCGATCTGCAAGCCTTGCTGGAAAGCCAGTTCCACAACGAGCAGCCGCTGGTGGTGATGGGCGATGTGAACATTTCCCCGGAAGACTGCGACATCGGCATCGGCCCGGACAACATGAAGCGCTGGCTGAAAACCGGTAAATGCAGCTTCCTGCCGGAAGAACGCGAGTGGATGGCGCGCCTGAAAAACTGGGGCCTGACCGACAGCTACCGGCACCTGAACCCGGACGTGACTGACATGTTCAGCTGGTTCGACTACCGCAGCCGTGGTTTTGAGGATGAACCCAAGCGTGGCCTGCGCATCGACCTGATTCTGGCCTCCCATGGTTTGCTGCCACGGGTGAAGGACGCCGGGGTCGATTACCAATTGCGCGGCATGGAAAAGCCCTCCGATCACGCGCCGATCTGGCTCGAGCTGGCCTGATCCGCGAGTTGCCTGAGATCCCTGTGGGAGCGAGCTTGCTCGCGAAGGCGGAGTGTCAGTAATCAGATATGTTGCTGATACGCCGCCTTCGCGAGCAAGCTCGCTCCCACAATTGATATTTACCCCCCTTCAATCCCTGTCATATTTCGGTCACGCGCCTGACTTAATCTCCCCGGCAATCTCCTTGGCTTGTTTCGGTGCCGGCATGACCCTGCGTGTTCTCTGCATGTTTCTGTTGAGTGGCTGGCTGTCAGTGTCCGCTGCCGCGTTACCGATCCCCACAAACGGCCCGGCCCTGCGCATTCAAGGGTCCAACACCATCGGCGCCGAACTTGGCCCGGCTTTGGTGGAAGGCTTGTTGCGGGAACAAGGCTTGCTGAAGATCCATCGTGAAACCCCGGACGCCGCCAACGAACAACGTATCGTCGGCCAGACAGCCGAAGGTCAGCGAGTGGTGATCGAAGTGGCCGCGCACGGCTCCAGCACCGGTTTCGTTGCGCTGAAAAACGCCAGCGCCGACCTCGCCGCCGCCTCCCGCGAGATCAAGGACAGCGAACTGCAGGCCCTGCAAGCGCTGGGCGATCTGAAAAGCCCGGGCGCCGAGCAGGTGATCGCCATCGATGGCCTGGCAATCATCGTTCATCCCGACAATCCATTGCAGGAACTGGACACCGAGCAATTGGCGCGGATCTTTGCCGGCGAAGTGAAAACCTGGGAAGCGCTCGGCGGGCGTGGCGGCGCGATACATCTGTATGCGCGCGATGACCAGTCCGGCACGTACGACACGTTTAAGGAACTCGTCCTCAGCCATCGTGGGAAAAGTCTGAACAGTGCGGCGAAACGTTTCGAATCCAGCGAGCAATTATCCGATGCGGTCAGCAGCGATCCACAGGCCATCGGTTTTATCGGTTTGCCTTATGTGCGTCAGGCTAAAGCCGTGGCCATCAGCGACGGCGCATCACTGCCGATGCCGCCTCTCGGCAGCCTGATTGCCACCGAGGATTATCCGTTGTCGCGACGACTGTTCTTCTATCTGCCGCCACAGAGCCAGAATCCCTGGGCAAAAGCCTTGGTCGTGTTTGCGCAAAGTCGCCAGGGCCAGCAGATTGTCGCGGCCAATGGTTTTGTCAGCCAGACCGTGCACGCCATGAGCGTGGCGCCGAATGCGCTGATGCCCGAGGGCTATCAAGCGCTGAGCCGTCACGCGCAGCGTCTGACCGTGAATTTTCGTTTCGAGGAAGGCAGCGCAAGCCTGGACAACAAGGCGCGGCAGGATCTGGCGCGGGTGCTCGACTATATAAAGCGTCATGACAAGAGCGAGCGCGCGGTGACGTTGGTCGGCTTCGGCGATGCCAAGGATGACCCGGCACGTGCGGACCTGTTGTCGAAGCTGCGCGCGATGGCGGTGCGCCGCGAGCTGGTCAAGAACGGTGTGGTGCTGCGCGAGGTTCGCGGCTTCGGCGCGTTGATGCCGGTGGCGGCGAATGATGCGGATGAGGGGCGGATCAGGAATCGGCGGGTTGAGGTTTGGGTGTACTGAGTCTGATGTTGATGGACTGAACGTGAAGGCCCCTTCGCGAGCAGGCTCGCTACCACATTTCAATCGCATTTCAACTCCAGGAATGCGATCAAAAGTGGGAGCGAGCCTGCTCGCGACGAACGATAACGCGGTGTTGGATCAGCGCTCGCTTCGCAGCATTTCCTTCGGCACATACTTGCCGATTTCGAACTTGCCGATTGCCGCGCGGTGCACTTCGTCCGGGCCGTCGGCCAGGCGCAGGGTGCGTTGCATGGCGTACATGTAGGCCAGCGGGAAATCGTTCGAGACACCGGCGCCGCCGTGCATCTGGATCGCGCGGTCGATCACCCGCAAGGCGACGTTCGGTGCGACAACCTTGATCTGCGCGATCTCGCTTTTGGCGATCTTGTTGCCGACGGTATCCATCATGTACGCCGCTTTTAAGGTCAGCAGGCGTGCCATGTCGATCTCCATTCGCGAGTCGGCGATCTTGTCGATGTTGCCGCCCAGGCGCGCCAGCGGTTTGCCGAATGCGGTACGGCTGACCGAACGTTTGCACATCAATTCCAGCGCGCGCTCAGCCATGCCGATCGAACGCATGCAGTGGTGAATCCGTCCCGGGCCGAGACGCCCCTGGGCGATTTCGAAACCGCGACCTTCACCGAGCAAAACGTTTTCATACGGCACGCGCACGTTGTCGAACAGCACTTCGGCGTGGCCGTGTGGCGCGTCGTCGTAACCGAACACCGGCAGCGGGCGGACGATTTTCACCCCGGGGGTGTCGACCGGCACGAGGATCATCGAGTGCTGGGCATGTCGCGGTGCGTCGGGATTACTCAGGCCCATGAAAATCAGGATTTTGCAGCGTGGATCGCAAGCGCCGGAGGTCCACCATTTTTTGCCATTGATCACCCACTCGTCGCCATCGCGCACCGCACGGGCGGCCATGTTGGTCGCGTCAGAGGAGGCAACGTCCGGTTCGGTCATGGCGAACGCCGAGCGGATTTCGCCGCGCAGCAGTGGTTCGAGCCAGCGCTGTTTCTGCTCTTCGTTGGCGTAACGCACCAGCACTTCCATGTTGCCGGTGTCCGGCGCCGAGCAGTTGAACGGCTCCGGCCCGAGCAATGAACGGCCCATGATTTCCGCCAGCGGTGCGTACTCAAGATTGGTCAGGCCGGCGCCCAGTTCCGATTCCGGCAGGAACAGATTCCACAAGCCTTCGGCTTTGGCCTTGGCCTTGAGCTCGTCCATGATTGCCGTCGGCTGCCAACGATCGCCCTCGGCAACCTGGCGCTCGAAAACGGCCTCGGCCGGGTAAACGTAAGTGTCCATGAACGCGGTCACGCGCTCACGCAGTTGTTGAACCTTGGGCGAATAAGCGAAATCCATGGGCAGCACCTTCTCTTATGGAGGTTGTTCAGGTCATGCAATCGATGCTAGAACAGCGCTGATAATTTACCTAGCCTATTCTCGGCGTGTATAAACATTCATCACCGATATATGATCGGCCGATGGCCAGCCCTGAATGCCCCAAATAACAAGAGAAGCCGCGTTATGAATCTGAGCAAGGTCGACCTCAACCTTTTCATCGTCTTTGACGCGATCTACACCGAAGCCAACCTGACCCGCGCCGGGCAGATTGTCGGCATCACCCAGCCGGCGGTGTCCAACGCGTTGGCGCGGTTGCGCGAGACCTTCAACGATCCGTTGTTCGTGCGCACAGCGCAGGGCATGGTGCCGACGCCGATGGCGCAGAACATCATTGGCCCGGTGCGCAACGCCCTCTCGCTGTTGCGCGTATCAGTGCAGGAAAGCCGCATTTTCAACCCGGCGCAAGCGGTCAAGACCTACCGCATCAGCATGACCGACCTCACGGAAGCAATCATTCTGCCGCCATTGTTCCAGCGCTTACGCCGACTGGCGCCGACGGTGATCATTGAAAGCTTTCTGTCCAAACGCCGGGAAACCACCAAGGAACTGGCCGCCGGGCGCCTGGATTTCGCCGTCGACGCACCGCTCAACACTGACCCGCAGGTGCGCCACGTCAAGCTGATGGACGACCGTTACGTCTGCGCGATGCGCAAGGGCCATCCCATGGCAGGCAAGGAAAAACTTTCGCTGGATGATTACCTGTCGCTGACGCATATCCACATTTCCAGCCGCCGCAGCGGGTTGGGTTATGTTGATCTGGCGCTGGGCAAAATGGGCATTCAACGCAAAATCGCCCTGCGCTCGCAGCACTATCTGATGGCCTCGCAAGTGATGCAGCAGACTGACATGGTCATGACCGTGCCGGAACGCTTTGCCCGACGCCATGACCTGCAATCGTTCAATTTGCCGGTGAATGATGTGCCGTCGGTGGAAACGCACCTTTATTGGCATGAGAGCACCGACCAGGACCCGGCGAATCGCTGGATGCGCGAGCAGATGATCGAGTTGTGCCAGCAGGTGACGGCGCAGGAGAAGAAGCTGGATAAGGTGTAAGACAAGACACAGTGTCACCGTTCTTCGCGAGCAAGCTCGCTCCCACAGGGTTTTCCGCGAACACAAGTTCTGTGCTCACACACATCCACTGTGGGAGCGAGCTTGCTCGCGAAGGGGCCTTTAGAGACAACAAAAAACCCTCCTGCTTGACGTAAACGTCAACACGCCATTAGCTTAGCGCCATGCCTTTCTCCCGAGCGCTTTCATGAGCAGTCAGACCTACAGCATTTCCGACCTCGCCCGCGAGCTGGACATCACCACGCGGGCCATCCGTTTTTATGAAGAACAAGGCCTGTTGCGCCCCGAGCGCCGTGGCCAGGAACGCATCTATTCGCCGCGCGACAAGGTCAGCCTGAAATTGATTCTGCGTGGCAAGCGCATCGGTTTTTCACTGGCCGAATGCCGCGAGCTGATCGAGTTGTACGATCCGTCCAGCGGCAACACCAAACAGCTCAACAGCATGCTGGCGAAAATTGCCGAACGCCGCGAACAGCTCGAACAGCAATTGCTGGACATCGAACAGATGAAGCTCGAGCTCGATACCGCTGAAGAGCGCTGCGTGCAGGCACTGGAGCAGACGCTCAAAAGCCAGCAGGCGATCTGACAAACAACCGGTTTGCCCCTGTAGGAGCGAGCCTGCTCGCGAATGCATTCCGTCATCCAACATTGATGGTGACTGATTTACCGCTTTCGCGAGCAGGCTCGCTCCCACAGGGTTCTTCGTGAACTCAACAAACAGGCAGGTCAACTCATGTCCCTCCCCTCCCAAGTACGCCTGATCGAAGTCGGCCCGCGCGATGGCCTGCAGAACGAAGCCCAGCCGATCAGCGTCGTCGACAAGGTGCAACTGGTCGATGCCTTGAGCGCCGCCGGCGTTGGCTACATCGAAGTCGGCAGTTTCGTCTCACCGAAGTGGGTGCCGCAGATGGCCGGTTCCGCCGAGGTGTTCGCGCAGATTCAGCGCAAGCCCGGCGTGACCTATGGCGCGCTGGCGCCGAACCTGCGCGGTTTTGAAGATGCGCTCGCGGCCGGGGTCAAGGAGGTCGCGGTGTTTGCCGCCGCGTCCGAAGCGTTCTCGCAGCGCAACATCAATTGCTCGATCAGCGAAAGCCTGGCGCGGTTTGCGCCGATCATGCAAGCGGCGCAACAACACGGCGTTACCGTGCGCGGTTACGTCTCCTGCGTGCTCGGCTGTCCGTACGAAGGCACGGTCGCGCCGGAGCAAGTGGCGATGGTCGCGCGCGAGCTGTACGAGATGGGCTGCTACGAGGTTTCGCTGGGCGACACTATCGGCACGGGCACTGCGGGCGCGACTCGCCGCCTGTTCGAGGTGGTGTCGGCGCAGGTACCACGAGAAAAACTCGCCGGGCATTTCCACGACACCTACGGCCAGGCCATGGCCAATATCTACGCCAGCCTGCTCGAAGGCATCGCCGTATTCGACAGCTCGGTCGCCGGGCTCGGCGGCTGCCCGTACGCCAAAGGCGCAAGCGGTAACGTTGCCAGCGAAGACGTGGTGTACCTGCTCAACGGCCTGGGCATCGAAACCGGAATCGACCTGGACGCCTTGATTGCGGCGGGCCAGCAGATCAGTGCCGTGCTCGGCCGCCCGAGCGGTTCGCGCGTGGCCAAGGCGCGCAGCGCACAGTGAGGTGTTACCGCTGAGTTCTTGGTGTGGGCAAAAGCGAGTAACACGGAAACAAATTGTCTGGCTTTGCCCTCACTGAAAAAACCTGAAAACCTTAAACCATTGATTTTAAAGGCTTTTAAAAAGTTGGCACGACACCTGCTATCTCTATGGCATAACAAGAATAAAAAGCCGCAAACCAATAAAAACAAGACGAAACGACTCTGACATAACAAAAACAACACGGCAGAGACGCAGCTAACAGATTTTTTTGGAGAAGGTGTGCTTTTCAGGGTGCTCTCAGGAGTAACCCGCAACCGGGCAGAGAACAATAAAACTACCTTCAGGTAGCTCCCGAATCGGTTGGATCGTTAAACGAGAAAGCAGATCAGCGCTCAAAAAAATACGTTTGCTCTTGACCCCGGATGGGGGTCGCCAAAAACAGCGGTAAAGGGCCACGGTTGCCAAAAACAACAACAGACCGACCCTCAATAATAAAAAAGAGCACGCAACTACAAATTAAAGGGGAGCTTCGGCTCCCCTTTGTGCTTTCTGTGATTGCTCTCTCTATCACTGCCCCCCTGTGGGAGCGAGCCTGCTCGCGAAGCGGTGTATCAGACACATTTGCGCTGAATGACACACTGCATTAGCGAGCAGGCTCGCTCCCACAGAAGTTGTGGTTATCCCTCGATTGTTTTCAGCTCTTCTATGCTGATCTCGCGCATCCTGAACTTCTGTATTTTCCCCGTCACCGTCATCGGGAATTCTTCAACGAATTTGAAGTGCCGTGGCGTCTTGAAATGTGCGATGCGTTCCTTGCACCAGGTCTGCAACTCCAACTCAGACGCACTGTGGCCGGGGTGAAACCTGATCCACGCGACGATCTCTTCGCCGTAACGCGAGCACGGAATGCCGATCACTTGCACGTCAGCCACCGCCGGGTGGGTGAAGAAAAACTCCTCCAGCTCACGCGGATAAATGTTCTCGCCGCCACGAATGATCATGTCCTTGTTGCGCCCGGCGATGTTGACGTAGCCGGCCTCGTTCATGCTCGCCAGATCGCCGGTGTGCATCCAGCCCGCCTCGTCGATGGCTTCGGAGGTGGCTTGCGGGTTGTTCCAATAGCCGAGCATCACGCTGTAACCGCGGGTGCAGAGTTCGCCGATGGCGCCGCGCGGCACAAGGTTGCCGGCCTCGTCGATGATCTTGCTTTCCAGTTGCGGCTGGGTGCGGCCGACGGTGGCCACGCGCAGTTCCAGTTCGTCGTTCGGCCCGGTCTGCAGCGACACCGGGCTGGTTTCGGTCATGCCATAGGCGATCTGCACTTCGCTCATGTGCATCTCGCCGATGACTCGGCGCATCACTTCGATCGGGCACGTCGCGCCGGCCATGATCCCGGTGCGCAGGCTCGACAGATCGAATTCGCGGCGTTGCGGCTGATCGAGCATGGCGATGAACATCGTCGGTACGCCATAAAGGCCGGTGGCACGCTCCTCGGCGACGGTTTGCAGGGTCAATAGCGGATCGAAGGCGTCGTTGGGGTAGATCATCGTGCTGCCGTGGGTGATGCAGCCGAGGTTGCCCATGACCATGCCGAAGCAGTGATACAGCGGCACCGGGATCACCAGGCGATCGCGCGGGGTCAGGCCGATGCTTTCGCCGACCATGTAACCGTTATTGAGGATGTTGTAGTGACTGAGGGTCGCGCCCTTGGGAAAACCGGTGGTGCCGGAGGTGTACTGAATGTTCACCGGCTGATCGAAGTGCAGGCTGTCACTGCGTTCGCGCAGTTGCGCAGGCGAAACACTCGCCGCCAGTTCCGCCAGTTGCGACCACGGCAGAAAACCTGACGGTGGCTGCGCATCGAGGCTGATCAGCCCGCGCAGATCCGGCAGGCGCTCGCTGTGCAGTTGCCCTGCGGAGTGCGCGGCCAGTTCCGGCAGCAGCCCCTGCAACATGCCGTGGTAGTCGGATGATTTGAACGCACCGGCGAAGACCAGCCACTGACAGCCCGATTGCTTCAGCACGTATTGAAGTTCGGAGCTGCGATAGGCCGGGTTGATGTTAACCAGGATCACGCCGATTTTCGCCGTGGCGACCTGGGTGATGCACCACTGCGCACAGTTCGGCGCCCAGATACCCAGGCGGTCGCCAGCCTGCAAACCCAGCGCGAGCAGCGCCCGAGCGTGTAGGTCCACCGCCTCGGCCAGTTGCCGCCAGGAATAGCGCAACTGCTGATGGCGGACCACCAGCGCTTCACCGTCCGGGTATTGCTCGACGGTTGCGTCAAACTGCTGACCGATGGTCAGCGCGAGCAAGGCCTTGTCCTGAGAACCACGGGTGTAGCTGCGCTGCGGTGCGGCACTGGGTTGATCCATGATGACCCCTGTTGTCTTTATTTATGGGTTGCCGATGGTCACTTGTGGGAGCGGGCCTGTTCGCGAAGAGGCCAGCAGCTTCAGATAAATGTTGACTGAACTCACGCTTTCGCGAGCAGGCTCGCTCCCACAGGTTTCATTCGGCTTTCGATCGTGAATGGCCCTTACTCTCGCCCAAGTTGACGTTAACGTAAAGTGTGATTGACAGTCATTCGTCGCAGGCTTACGTTAACGTAAAGGTGATAACTGACCGATCGTTTTCACTGCCACTACAAAAAAGCCAAAAGGTGCCGCATGAGCTATCCATCCCTGAACTTCGCCCTCGGTGAAACCATCGACATGCTACGCGATCAGGTTCAGTCCTTCGTCGCCGATCAGATTGCCCCGCGCGCGGCGCAAATCGACAGCGACAACCTGTTCCCCGCCGACCTGTGGCGCAAATTCGGTGACATGGGCCTGCTCGGTGTCACCGTCGCGGAAGAATATGGCGGCGCTGGCCTCGGTTATCTGGCGCACGTGGTGGCGATGGAAGAAATCAGCCGCGGCTCGGCTTCGGTGGCGTTGTCCTACGGCGCGCACTCCAATCTCTGCGTCAACCAGATCAATCGCAACGGTAACCACGAGCAGAAAAGCAAATACCTGCCACAACTGATCAGCGGCGAACACGTCGGTGCGCTGGCGATGAGCGAGCCGAACGCCGGTTCCGACGTGGTCTCGATGAAACTGCGCGCCGACAAGCGCGGCGATCGTTTCGTGCTCAACGGCAGCAAAACCTGGATCACCAACGGCCCTGACGCCAACACCTACGTGATTTACGCCAAAACCGATCCGGAAAAGGGCCCGCACGGCATTACCGCCTTTATCGTCGAGCGCGACTGGAAAAGCTTCAGCCGCAGCAACAAGTTCGACAAGCTGGGCATGCGCGGCTCCAACACCTGCGAGCTGTTTTTCGATGACGTCGAAGTGCCGGAAGAAAATATTCTCGGCGTGCTCAACGGCGGCGTGAAAGTGTTGATGAGCGGCCTCGATTACGAACGCGTGGTGCTCTCCGGCGGGCCGACCGGAATCATGCAGTCATGCATGGACCTGATCGTGCCGTACATCCATGACCGCAAGCAGTTCGGCCAGAGCATCGGCGAGTTCCAGCTGATCCAGGGCAAAGTCGCCGACATGTACACCCAGCTCAACGCCAGCCGCGCCTACCTTTATGCGGTGGCGCAGGCTTGCGAGCGCGGCGAAACCACGCGCAAGGACGCTGCCGGGGTGATTCTCTACACCGCCGAACGCGCCACACAAATGGCCCTCGACGCGATCCAGATTCTCGGCGGCAACGGCTACATCAACGAATTCCCGGCGGGCCGTCTGCTTCGCGACGCGAAGCTGTACGAAATCGGCGCTGGCACCAGCGAGATCCGACGCATGCTGATCGGCCGCGAACTCTTCAACGAAACGAAATAAATTTCGTCAGCTACAAGCCGCAAGTTCCAAGCTGCAAGAGGCCGCGCTCTTGCCCCAACTTGCAGCTTGCCGCTTGTAGCTAGAAGCTGCTTACGGAGTAAGCCCCCCCATGATTTTGCACACTCAGCTCAATCCACGCTCAGCCGAGTTCGCCGCCAACAGCGCGGCGATGCTCAAACAGGTCGACGCCCTGCACACGTTGCTCGCGCAAATTGCACAGGGCGGCGGCGCCAAAGCCCAGGAACGGCACACGTCGCGGGGCAAATTGCTGCCGCGTGAGCGCATCAACCGCTTGCTCGATCCGGGCTCGCCGTTTCTCGAAATCAGCCAGTTGGCCGCACATGCGGTGTATGGCGAGGATGTGCCGGCGGCGGGCGTGATTGCCGGAATCGGTCGGGTCGAAGGCGTCGAGTGCATGATCGTCGCTAACGATGCCACGGTAAAAGGCGGTTCGTATTACCCGCTGACCGTAAAGAAACACCTGCGCGCGCAGACCATCGCCCAGCAGAATCGCCTGCCGTGCATCTACCTGGTGGATTCGGGCGGCGCCAACCTGCCCCGTCAGGATGAAGTGTTTCCTGACCGCGAGCATTTCGGTCGAATCTTCTTCAATCAGGCCAACATGAGCGCAATGGGCATTGCGCAGATTGCCGTGGTCATGGGCTCGTGCACCGCAGGCGGTGCCTACGTGCCGGCAATGGCGGATGAAGCGATCATGGTGCGTAACCAGGCGACGATTTTCCTCGCCGGCCCACCGCTGGTGAAAGCCGCGACCGGTGAAGTGGTCAGCGCCGAAGACCTTGGCGGTGCCGATGTGCATTGCAAGATCTCCGGCGTGGCTGACCATTATGCCGAGAGCGACGAACACGCCCTCGCCCTCGCCCGCCGCAGCGTCGCCAACCTCAACTGGCGCAAGCTCGGCGAAGTGCAGCAGCGCACGCCGATTGCGCCGCTGTATGCCAGCGATGAGTTGTACGGCGTGGTCTCGGCCGATGCCAAGCAGCCGTTCGATGTGCGCGAAGTGATTGCGCGGCTGGTCGACGGTTCGCTGTTCGATGAGTTCAAGGCACTGTTCGGCATCACGCTGGTCTGCGGTTTCGCCCACCTGCACGGCTACCCGATTGCGATCCTGGCGAACAACGGCATCCTCTTCGCCGAAGCCGCGCAAAAAGGCGCGCACTTCATCGAGCTGGCCTGCCAGCGCGGCATTCCGTTGCTGTTTCTGCAGAACATCACCGGTTTCATGGTCGGGCAGAAATACGAGGCCGGGGGCATCGCCAAGCACGGCGCCAAACTGGTGACCGCGGTGGCCTGCGCCAAGGTGCCAAAGTTCACGGTGATCATTGGCGGCAGCTTCGGCGCTGGCAACTACGGCATGTGCGGGCGTGCGTACGACCCACGATTCCTGTGGATGTGGCCGAACGCGCGCATCGGCGTGATGGGTGCCGAGCAGGCGGCCGGTGTGCTGGTGCAGGTCAAGCGCGAACAGGCTGAACGCAGCGGTCAGGCCTTTACTGCCGAGCAGGAAAGCGAGATCAAGCAGCCGATTCTCGACCAGTACGAAGAACAGGGTCACCCCTACTATTCCAGCGCACGGCTGTGGGACGACGGCGTCATCGACCCGGCGCAGACCCGCGATGTATTGGCCCTGGCCTTGTCCGCGTCGCTGAACGCGCCAATCGAACCGAGCCGCTTCGGCGTGTTCCGGATGTGATGTTTTCTTGTGGGAGCGAGCGGTCTCACACCCACAAGAAACCGTGGAGACGGATGTATATGAGCGACTTCAACACCCTCGAATTGCAAAACGACCCGCGCGGTTTCGCCACGCTTTGGCTCGACCGCGCCGAGAAAAACAACGCGTTCAACGCCGAGATGATCCGCGAGCTGATCCTCGCCCTCGACAAGGTCGCCAGCGACGCCAGTCTGCGTTTTCTGCTGGTGCGCGGGCGTGGCAAGCACTTCAGCGCCGGTGCTGATCTGGCATGGATGCAGCAATCGGCCGAGCTCGATTACCACACCAACCTCGACGACGCCCGCGAGCTGGCCGAGCTGATGTACAACCTCGCCAAGCTGAAAATCCCATCGCTGGCGGTGGTGCAAGGTGCTGCGTTCGGTGGCGCGCTGGGGCTGATCAGCTGCTGCGACATGGCGATCGGCGCCGATGATGCGCAGTTCTGTCTGTCGGAAGTGCGCATCGGTCTGGCGCCGGCGGTGATCAGCCCATTCGTGGTGCAGGCGATCGGTGAACGTGCGGCACGTCGTTATGCGCTGACGGCCGAGCGTTTCGGTGGGCAACGGGCGCGGGAGATCGGTTTGCTGTCCGAGAGTTATCCGGCAGACGAACTCGAGCAGCAGGTCGAACAGTGGATCGCCAATCTTCTGTTGAACAGCCCGGCGGCCATGCGCGCCAGCAAGGACTTGCTGCGTGAAGTCGGCCATGGCGCGCTGACGCCGGCGCTGCGCCGCTATACCGAAAATGCCATCGCCCGTATTCGCGTCAGCCCTGAAGGCCAGGAAGGCTTGCGTGCGTTCCTGCAAAAACGTCCGCCGAGCTGGCAAGCCGCAACCACCACCAAGGAGCCGCGTTGATGAGCGCACCCGTTCTCACCACCCTGCTGGTGGCCAACCGTGGCGAAATCGCCTGCCGCGTGATGCGCACCGCCAAAGCCCTGGGCCTGACCACCGTCGCGGTGCACAGCGCCACTGATCGCGAAGCGCGGCACAGCCGTGAAGCGGACATCCGCGTCGATCTGGGCGGCAGCAAAGCGGCCGACAGTTATCTGCAGATCGACAAGCTGATCGCGGCGGCCAAGGCCAGCGGCGCTCAAGCGATTCATCCGGGTTATGGATTTCTCTCCGAGAATGCCGGTTTCGCCCGCGCCATCGAAGCGGCGGGATTGATCTTCCTCGGCCCCCCCGCCTCGGCCATCGACGCCATGGGCAGCAAATCCGCCGCCAAGGCGCTGATGGAAACAGCCGGTGTGCCCTTGGTACCGGGTTATCACGGCGAAGCGCAGGACCTCGATACCTTCCGCGCGGCTTGCGAGCGCATCGGCTATCCGGTGCTGCTCAAGGCCACCGCCGGAGGTGGCGGCAAAGGCATGAAAGTGGTCGAGGACGTCAGTCAACTGGCCGAAGCGCTGGCCTCGGCGCAGCGTGAGGCGCAGTCGTCGTTCGGCGATTCACGGATGCTGGTGGAGAAATACCTGCTCAAGCCGCGGCATGTGGAAATCCAGATCTTTGCCGATCAGCATGGCCATTGCCTGTACCTGAATGAGCGCGATTGCTCGATTCAACGACGTCACCAGAAAGTCGTCGAAGAAGCCCCGGCACCGGGCCTGTCCGCGGAACTGCGGCGGGCGATGGGCGAAGCGGCCGTGCGCTCGGCACAGGCGATCGGTTATGTCGGCGCGGGCACCGTGGAGTTTTTGCTGGATGCGCGCGGCGAATTCTTCTTCATGGAAATGAACACGCGGTTGCAGGTCGAGCATCCGGTGACCGAGGCCATCACCGGTCTGGATCTGGTGGCGTGGCAGATTCGCGTCGCCCGTGGTGAGGCACTGCCGATCACTCAGGAGCAGGTGCCGCTCAATGGTCATGCGATTGAAGTTCGCCTGTATGCAGAAGATCCGGCGAATGACTTTCTACCGGCGACCGGCCGTTTGGCGCTGTACCGCGAATCCGCTGCCGGACCTGGACGTCGCGTTGACAGCGGCGTCGAGGAAGGCGATGAAATCTCGCCGTTCTATGACCCGATGCTGGGCAAACTGATCGCCTGGGGCGAGGACCGTGAACAGGCCAGGTTGCGCTTGTTGAGCATGCTCGACGAATTTGCCATCGGCGGTTTGAAGACCAACATCAACTTCTTGCGGCGGATCATTGCGCATCCGGCATTTGCTGCCGCTGAACTGGATACCGGGTTTATTGCGCGTTACCAGGAGCAACTGCTGCCGGCACCGCAACCGTTGAGCGATGCGTTCTGGAACGCGGCGGCGCAAGCGCTGGCGCAGAGTCTGCCGCAACGTATGCGCGAGGATGATCCGGCTTCGCCGTGGTCGCACAACAGCGGTTTACGCGCAGGCTTGCCACGGGAAACAACTTTGCATCTGAGTTGCGAAGGTCAGGATCGAGCGGTGACGCTCAATGCCACGGGCAACGCCAGAATGAGCGGCGAAGCACTCATTATCGAAGACGCTGGCGTGCGCCGTGCATTGCCCGCCATTCGCCAGTGCGATGCGCTGTACCTGCACTGGGACGGCGAGTTACGGCGTATCGAAACGTACGACCCGATCAGCGCCGTCGATGCCAGTCACAGCCATCAGGGCGGTCTGACTGCACCGATGAACGGCAGCATCGTCCGCGTGCTGGTCGAGGCCGGTCAATCGGTCGAGGCTGGGGCGCAGTTGGTGGTGCTGGAAGCGATGAAAATGGAGCACAGCATTCGCGCGCCGCATGCCGGAGTGATCAAAGCTCTGTATTGCCAGGAGGGTGAAATGGTTGGTGAAGGCAGCGCTCTGGTGGAGCTGGAAGCCGTGTAAATGAAGGATCGATCCTACGCCTGGCGAGGATCGATCTGACTAGTAACGCGCCGTGGCCTGCACCACCACGCCAATGATTCGACACTCGTCGGTCAACAGGGCTTTCGGCCAGGTTGGGTTGAGCGGTACCAGGTAACGCTGGCCGCCCTGTTCGTCGAGTTTGCGGAAAATCGCTTCCGGGCTGTCGGGCCACTGGGCAATCACCAGTTTGCCCGGCACCGCCTCAACCGCCGGATCGACCAGAATCAGCATGCCTTCGGCAATGCTCTGGCCAGTCGGCGCGGTCATCGAATCCCCCGCTACCGTCAACCAGAACGCCGCGCCGCGTGCGTGGTAATCGGTGAGTTCGAAGCGCTGTTTAGCAGAGGCCCTGGTGTAGGACGCCGGGTCGCCTTCGCGCACTTCACACGTCGTCTGCCAATCGCTGACCGGGTAACGGAAGTACGGGTTGTACTTCTGCGCCAGCGGCATCTCGTCCTCCGGCGTGACTGGCGGCTCACGAATCACCAGCACCACTTCGAGAAAGTCCAGACCCAGCGCCTGCAGCACGCGGTTCATCTCGGTGACACCGGGTTCACGACGCTTGTTCAGCCAATGACCGATCCCGCCCTGGGACATGCCGACGCGCTCTCCGAGCTCTGTTTGAGTGATTTTGAGTTCACTCATCTTGGCCTTGACCAACTCAATCCATTTATCCATGTGCAGCACCTTACTGTCGACGCCTTCGGCCGGCAAAACACAAATTGTAGTATTTAAATTCTAGTCACAACTACGCACAGTACTATGCTGAGAGGACGGATCTCAATCGAACAAGGAGTGCCTCGTCATCATGACTATCAGCAGCAAAGACTTGCCCGATCTGCAAATGGACACCACGTTTACTTCGCCTCAAGGCAACGCGGCAGCGCAACGGGCGCTGGACTATTACTTGAAACCGGCTGTGTCAGAACCGGAGGTGGACGAACGTTTCTTCGACGTCAAACGTCATCTCAGCGGTGAAGAAGCCCTGGTGCATGCTTCAGACCTGTTGCGCTGTGCGGCCGCGACAGCCTTCAAGGCCGCAGAAACCCTGCAAGGCGCGAGCCGCGACCTGGCGTTTTCCGTCGTGCATATGGTGGATATGGCGCGGGCGATGGTCGACCATTCGCTCGATGGTGAGGAAACCTGAAGAATACAGACAGGGGCAGACCGGAAAGATTTTTCCAATCGCGAAGATAAAAACATTTGACTCGCAAATGATAATGATTATTATTGCAAGCAGCTGGTCGCGAGATCAGTCGATGGACCAGAGACCTTAGGTCGGTCTTCTGGACTATCTCCTCATCAGGCTAATCACGGTTTTTGACCCGGCTTTTTGCCGGGTCTTTTTTTGTCCGTTTTTCGGACTTATGGCTTCAGGCTAATGAAGTCTTTGGGTGCTGCGTATTCGATGGCGCGGATAATATCAAAAGAATATCGGATGACAAGCCAAGCCCGGCCACATTGGGGCAAACTTTGCCAATCAGCACTTGAGAATCACTCGCACACACTCTAAGCTGCTTGCGCGTCACGGAGGACGCCCCCCCGCTGCAACCCCCTTAATTCCCCTCGGTTTCAACCCAGCCTGCGTGTAAAGTGACGGCCATAAAAATCCTACCCAGGAATCGATTATGTCCGTGGCCAAATCCTCGTTCGACATCAGCGCCAATTTCGACAGCGGCAACATTCAAGTCATCGACCTCAGCAATCCGCTCAGCCCGGTTCTGGCGATTCGCCCGGACACCCGCAGCGCACATTTTCAATGGTTCCACTTCAAGGCCAGCGGTCTGCATGTCGGCCAGGAACACTGGTTCCGGCTGATCAACGCCAGCCAGTCTTCGTATAACAAAGCCTGGACCGGCTATCAGGCCGTGGCGTCTTACGATCACGTCAACTGGTTCCGTATCCCGACCATTTTCGAAGGCGATTCTCTGCGTTTCTGCCTTGAAGCCACCCAGACCCACGCCTGGTTCGCCTATTTCGAACCGTACAGCCGCGGCCGCCACGACTGGCTGATCGAGCAGGCGCTGAGCAAGGCCGGCACGCAATTGCTGGCGACGGGCAAGAGCGTCGAAGGTCGTGACATCCAGTTGCTGCGCAAAGGCAGCGGCGCCGAGGGCCAGCGCAAAGTCTGGATCATCGCCCAGCAACACCCGGGCGAGCACATGGCCGAATGGTTCATGGAGGGCGTGATCGAGCGTCTGGAAAGACACGACGACCCGGTGCTGAACAAACTGCTGGCCAGCGCCGACCTGTACCTGGTGGCGAACATGAACCCGGACGGTGCCTTCCACGGTCATCTGCGCACCAACGCCATGGGCCAGGACTTGAATCGCGCCTGGCAGAACGCCAGTCAGGAAATCAGCCCCGAAGTACTTTTCGTACAGCAGCAAATGGAAAAGTATGGCGTCGACCTGTTCATCGACGTACACGGCGACGAGGAAATCCCCCACGTGTTCACCGCCGGTTGCGAAGGTAATCCCGGGTTCACGCCGCGCATCGAAAAGCTCGAAGAGCACTTCAACACGCACCTCAAGCACACGACCAGGGATTTCCAGACCCAGTACGGCTACAGCCGCGACGAACCGGGCCAGGCCAACATGACCCTGGCCTGCAACAGTGTCGGGCAGAAATACGACTGCCTGTCATTGACGCTGGAAATGCCGTTCAAGGACCACGATGACCACCCCGACAAAATCACCGGCTGGTCGGGCAAGCGCTCGAAGCAATTGGGCAAGGATGTGCTGACGACCATCGCCGACATGGTCGACAGCCTGCGCTGATCCCCCTCCCCTCGCTGATACGCAAATGGCGCATCGACTTGATGCGCCATTGGCGGCGATCAGCCGCGATCGCGACTGCGCAACATGCTGTCGAGCACTTCGTCACGACGAATCCAGCCATGGAACAACGCTGCCGCCAGATGCACCAGTACCGTCAGGAACAACAGATACGCCAGATAGCCGTGCGCCTTGCGCAGCAGCGCGAACAACTGAGCATCGGCGGGCACGATGGCCGGCAATTGCATCGCAGTGCCGAGCATCACCGGCTCGCCCGAGGCGCTGATCATCGCCCAGCCAAGCAACGGCAACACCAGCATCAATCCATACAACAGCCAATGCGAAGCCTTGGCCGCCAGTGCTTGCCAATCCGGCAGATCAGCCGGCAACGGTGGCTGACGTGTACTCCAGCGCACCAGCAGACGGACGATCACCAGCGCCAGAATGGCGATACCCAACGGCTTGTGCAGATGGATCAGCCATTCATGCCGCTCGGACACCGAGGTGACCATGCCGGCACCGATAAACAGCATGGCGATGATCATCACGGCCATCAGCCAGTGCAGCAACCGCGCCAGCAAAACGAAATGGGTCGGTTGAGTGCTCATGGGCGAGCCTCCTGTTTAGCGGCGGGTAACTGGCTGACTTCGCTGGTGCGGCGCAGGTAGGAATCGGCGTAACCGGCGGACCGCGCGGCGAGCAGCGGGTCGTCGGAACCCTGAATGCCGGCCGGCAGCACCAGCGGGTCGTAGTTGATGTCGCGGCACTCGCCACTCAGTTGCGGTTGGGTTTTGTCCAGCACCAACGTGCCGGCGTTCAACACTTTGCGTTCGGCGGGCCAGTTCTTGCTGGCGTCGTTGACCGGGTCCTCAGGATTGGCGAGGGTGATATTCAATTGAAAACGCAGTGGCCCCGATGCCAGGCGTTGCACCAGATCTTTTTCAAGGAAATCACCACCCTCCGGCGCAATGGCTCCGGCAGCGTCGCGCGCAAGCGGGGTCATGCTCCAGCGCACCGCCTGTTTCTTGCCGTTACCGTCGACCAGATAAAATGCGTTGACGCTGTTATAGGTTTCGGTGGCGTAACTGGCCGACGGCTTGGCCGTCTTGATCCAGGTTAGAAAGGGCGCTGCTTCCGGGTGCGCGGCGAAGAACGCCGGGACTTTCGTCGGGTCCGGCTTACCGGTGGCCGGGTCCGGCGATTGCGCCTGCTGCAACTGATAGAAGGCCTCCGGCGTGCCCACCGGAAACACTGGCATGCTGTTCATGCCGGTGCGCCACTGTTGGCCGTTGGCCTGGGTAAAACGCAGCGCCAGACTGCGGATCGGCACGCTGCCATCCGGCGCGTACGGATTGCCCGACGGCAGTGCGAAACGTCCGACCACCGGTGTCTGCGCCTCGTTGAACACTTGTGCGGTGGAGAACGCACGCGCCTCGCCACTGCTCTCGAAATGGCCGATCACGCACACGCCTTTGCCGTGGTTGCGGCGAAAACCGGGATGCACACCGTTGTTCTTTTCCAGCACATCTACCAGCGCTTTTGGCGTCAGCCGTTGTGGGTCCAAGTTGCCATGCACGTAGGCAAACGCCCCGGCCACAGCGGCGACAACCACGGCAATACCGCCCAGGCGCAACATCAGGCTTGCCGTAGACAAGGGTGGGCGCCGCGGTCCGCCGGGCGGTGTATCGGATGAAGAGCGAACAACCATGTAAGGCTCCAGGGCCAGTGGCCGCAATCAGGAAGAGTCAGCAAGACGCACCCCGTCGGGCTTTATTCCACGCCTCGGTATTTATTTTTCCGAACGTGGAATAACCTCCGGCGACGGACGTCTTCCTAGTCCACAGCGTAGTGAATGGCAGCACGTGATGAGCGAATTCGACGAACAATTGCGAGAGATCATTCCCAGATTGCGCCGCTTCGCCGTATCGCTGACACGCAACAGCAGCAGCGCCGACGATCTGGTTCAGGCCAGTCTGGAACGGGCATTGTCGAGCTGGGGCGAAAAACGCGCCGACGGCGACCTGCGCGCGTGGCTGTTTGCGATTCTGTATCGGCAGTTCCTCGACGCACACCGGCGCTCTCGACGCTATGCGCGGATGCTCGAATTTTTCACCGGTCGCGATGACGCCGAACCGTCGGTGGAACGCACCGTGATCGCTCAATCGACCCTGCAAGCCTTCGACCGTTTGCCCACCGAACAACGCGCGCTGCTGCTGATGGTCTCGGTCGAAGGCCTGTCGTATAAAGAGGTCGCCGAAATTCTCGGCACCCCGCTCGGCACCGTGATGTCGCGCCTGTCCCGCGCCCGTCAGGCCCTGCGCCAATTGAGCGACGGCGAAATCAGCAGCCCTTCTTTGCGGATACTCAAATGATCAGCCTGCCTCCCAACGAGCGCGACCTGCACGCCTACGTCGACCACCAGCTCAGCGACGCCGACCGGCGTGTGCTGGAAACCTGGCTGGCCAGCCACCCGGACGAAGCGGCGCAGGTTCGCGCCTGGCAACACGATGCCCAGCAACTGCGCGCAGCCCTCAGCGGTGCGTTGCAGCAACCGGCCAATCCGGCGCTTGATCCGGCATTGATTCGCCAGCGCCGCCAGCGTCAGTCACGGCGCCACCTGGCCAGTGCGGCGCTGCTGCTGATCGCCGTCAGCATCGGTGGTTTCAGCGGCTGGCAAGCACGGGAGATGACCCTCGTGCGCGGCTCGGTATTACCGATGACCGACGCTTTGCAGGCCTATCGCCTGATCGCCCAGCAAGGCCTGCTTCCGGCCGATTATCAGGTCGACAATGACGGTGACATGCAGCGTTGGCTCGATCGCTATTTCAATCAGGCCAGCCGCTTGCCGGATCTTACGGCGGCCGGGTTCGAACCGGTCAGCGGACGCCTGCTCAGCACCGATGAAGGGCCGGCGGCGATGGTCATGTATGAAGATCGCAGCGGCCACAAGGTGAGCTTCTACGTACGCCCGCCGGGGCCGAAAAACACCTTTCTGCCACGCGGGCGGCGCAGTGACGGCGATCTGCAGGCCGAGTACTGGTCGGGTGGCGGCTACAACTATGCGATGGTCAGCCCGACGGATTCGCCGGCAGCGCCTTTGCTCAAACAATCGCAGCCCTTCTGACGGAACATTGAGCGGCGGTGGCCGATCGACCCGGCCTCTGGTTACACTGAGCCGCCGCGCTTCCGGGCGCCGGCTCAACGAACACGGAGACACCGCGATTGCCTGCCCCACCGTCGAAACGATCAAAACTGCTGGCGCGCTGGCCGGCATTGCGCCGCTGGCTCGGCAAGGGCGTACCGGCCAGTGCCGGGCATGATGCCAACGCCCGATTGATCCGCGATCATTTTCGACACAAGGCCCACGAACAAGGCTATACCCTCAGTCACAGCCAGCAGCGCGTCATCGATTGCATGGCGCAGCAGGCCAGCCTGTTGCTCGGCACCGGCGCGCGTCAACCGCCGAGCCTGTATCTGTTCGGCGCGGTCGGACGCGGCAAGAGCTGGCTGCTCGACGGCTTCTTTCAGGCGTTGCCGATCACCCAGAAACGCCGGCTGCATTTCCATCAGTTCTTTGCGCAATTGCACGACGGCATGTTTCGCCATCGTGGGCATGACGATGCGCTGGAGCTAACCCTTGATGAACTGCTGGAAGATTGTCGGGCGCTGTGTTTCGACGAGTTCCATGTGCATGACATTGGCGATGCGATGCTCATCACCCGGCTGTTCAAGGCACTGTTCAAGCGGAAGATTCTGCTGTTGCTGACGTCCAATTACCCGCCCGAAGGCCTGCTGCCCAACCCGCTATATCACGCGCGTTTCAAACCGGTGATCGAACTGATCCATGCGCGCATGCACGTCATGGAGGTGGGCGGGCCCCATGATTACCGCAGCCAGCAGCGCCTGGTTGAGCATCAAGTCTTTACCCAAGGGCATTACGTGTGGCCAGGCACAACCGCGCAACGCGGCGCCCTCGATCTACCGCCGACTGAGGCGCCTGCCGTTGCGCTGAGTGTCGGCACCCGACAGTTACAGGCGCGGTTCTGCGCGAATCGGCGCGTCGTCTTCACCTTCAACGACTTGTGCGAACAGCCGACCGCCGTCATGGATTATCTGGAGCTGTGTCGACGTTTCGATCATTGGGTCATCGAGGGGTTGCCCGAACTGGGCGAATGCCCGATCGCCACGCAGCAGCGTTTCATCAACCTGATCGACGTGCTTTACGACCAGGACAAGCATCTGACACTGATCGGGCGACTGCCACTGCGCGACAGCCTCGAGGGCCACGCCATCGATCTGGCCCGCACCCGCAGCCGTTTGGGGCAATTGCAAGCGATGCACGACCCGCACTGACACACCGCAGGCCCCTGTGGGAGCCAGCCTGCTGGCGATGGCGGTGCCCTATTCAACATTGATGTCGGCAGTACGACCGTTATCGCCAGCAGGCTGGCTCCCACAAGGTTCGGCGCCGTTTTCGACACTCTGCATCCCTTCAGAACACGGCTTTGCCGTTATCATGTCGCCCCGCGCCGTCTTTTATCGAAAGCGAACATCTGCCATGCACACCCTTGCTCAATTGCGCGCCGGCGAACTGTCGGGCATTACTCGTCTGGATCTGTCGTGTGACCTGACCGAGTTTCCGCGCGAGATTTTCGACCTGGCCGACACCCTCGAAATCCTCAACCTCAGCGGCAATGCCTTGAGTCGTCTGCCCGATGACTTGCATCGCCTGACACGCTTGCGCGTGCTGTTCTGCTCCGACAACCAGTTCACCGAGCTGCCGGCGTGTCTCGGCCAGTGCCCGGCGCTGACCATGGTCGGTTTCAAGGCCAATTGCATCGTCAGCGTACCGCCCGCCGCCCTGCCGCCGCTGTTGCGCTGGCTGATTCTCACCGACAACTGCCTCGAGCATCTGCCGAGCGAACTCGGTGAACGCCCTGCCCTGCAAAAGCTCATGCTCGCCGGCAACCGCTTGCAAGCGCTGCCACCCTCGCTGAGCCAATGCCATCGGCTCGAATTGATCCGTATTGCCGCCAACCGCCTGACCGAGCTGCCGCAGTGGCTGCTGACCCTGCCAAGCCTGACGTGGCTGGCCTACGCCGGCAATCCGCTGGAAACCGAGGCGGACGCCGCCGCGCTAGAGGCGACGCCGCAGATCGCCTGGTCGGCGCTGCGCTTGCAACAGCAACTGGGCGAAGGCGCCTCGGGGGTGATCTCCCATGCGGACTGGCAACGTGACGACAGTTCACTGACCCCGGTGGCGGTGAAGCTTTACAAGGGCGAGATGACCAGCGACGGTTCGCCGTTGCACGAAATGAATGCCTGCATTACCGCCGGCCAGCACCCTAATCTGATCCGCATCGAGGGGCGTCTCAGTGGCCACCCTGACGGCCAGCAAGGTCTGGTGATGCAGTTGATCGATCCGTCCTTTGCCAACCTCGCCGACCTGCCGAGCCTGGACTCCTGCTCTCGCGATGTCTACGCCGCTGATCGCCGCTTCAGCGCCGAGGTCGCGCTGAACATCGCCAAAGGCATCGCCTCGGCGGCGCAGCATCTGCATCGTCAAGGCATCACCCATGGCGACCTGTATGGGCACAACATTCTGTTGAATCAGCACGGCGATTGCCTGCTAGGCGATTTTGGTGCGGCGTCGTTTCACGCTGTCGAGGACAACCCGCAAACGCGCGCGCTGCAACGCATCGAGGTACGTGCCTTCGGGGTCTTGCTCGGGGAATTGCTCGCGCGTATCGATAGTGGGCTGAGCGATCGGCAGCGGCTGGCGCTCGAGGCGCTGGTGCAGCGTTGCTGTCAGGCGGATGTGCTGGGGCGGCCGGGGTTTGGCGAGGTCATTGAGGTGTTGTGGACATTGTGACCGCTGCGCGGTCAATCGCTAGCAGGCTAGCCCTCACAGAAGATTTTGTGAACACCAAAATCCAGTGTGGGAGCTAGCCCTGCTAGCGATGAGGCCATCACTGAAAGAAAATCAGCCCGCCAGACCGACGAACATATCCTGCACGTCGTCATGGTTGTCGAGGCCTTCGAGGAACGCTTCGACCTCAGCCATCTGCTCGTCGCTCAGGCCGCTGACCGGATTCTTCGGCTGGTAGCCGAGCTTGGCCGAGAGCACGGTGAAACCCTGTTCCGGCAGGGCTTTCTGCACGGCATCCAGATCGGTGGGGTCGGTCAGGAACAACGTAGCGCCTTCTTCACCCGGCTCGAAATCCTGCGCACCGGCTTCGATCGCAGCCATTTCCGGATCGGCATCCGGAGTTTCCGGCGCAGCTTCGATCATGCCGACATGGTTGAACATCCACGCTACTGAACCGGAAGCGCCCAGTTGGCCCTTGCGGAAGGCCACGCGGATTTCCGCAACGGTGCGGTTGATGTTATCGGTCACGCACTCGACGATCAGTGGCACCTGGTGCGGGGCAAAACCTTCGTAGGTCACGCGATGGTACTGCACGGTCTCACCCAGCAGACCTGCGCCTTTCTTGATCGCACGGTCGAGGGTTTCTTTTGGCATCGAGGCTTTCTTGGCCTGCTCGACCACCAGACGCAAATGTGCGTTGGTGGCGGTATCGGCACCGTTACGGGCAGCGATGGTGATTTCCTTCACCAGTTTGCCGAAGATCTTGCCCTTGGCGTTGGCAGCCGCTTCTTTGTGTTTAACCTTCCACTGTGCGCCCATTACTCACTCTCTTTGATCTGTGGCGCCGAGACATCTATTGGCCGACGCGTGGCGGCAAGTTTATACGGCCTAAACTCGGCAATCGACCAAAAAAACGTGATGCCGAATCGACAACTTCACCAGACCTTGTAGGGGGATTCTGAAAAACGTCTTTGACACGACCATTCCGCTCTGCGGTTTCGTACCCTCTGACTCCCGTATTGCCTGACAGAGCCTGTGCGAATGCTCAATGACAAGGAAAGTTTTTTCACCCTGACCCTGACCGACACTGGCCTGAGCCTTCCGGTGGTCGGTTTCGACGGCGAGGAGGCGCTCAACCAGCCCTATCGCTTCGACCTCGAGCTGATCGGCCTCGCCCCCGCCATGGCACCAGACACGCTCCTGCAGCAACCGGCCTTTCTGCGTCTGGACGAGCGGCACGGTATTCACGGTGTGATCGACAGTGCCAGTTACGAACATCGCGGTACGCAGCGGATCGGTTACCGATTGAACCTGGTGCCGCACCTGCAACGACTGGCACAACCGGATAAACGCCGGGTATTCGTGCAGTCGAGCGTGCCGCAGATTCTCCAGCAACTGCTCGCTGAAAACGCTTTGGTCGCAGACGATTACCGGATCGAAATGACGGTCGGTCATTACCCGCTCCGGCCGTTCTGCATTCAGTACGAGGAAAGCGATCTGGCGCTGCTCAACCGGCTCTGCGAAGAAGAAGGCATTCACTATCACTTCGAACACCGCGCCGACGGCCACGTTGCAGTGTTCGCCGATGACAGCCTGAGCCTGCCGCAAACGCCGGTATCAGTGCCGTTCAGGGCATGCGAACAAACGCCTTCGCCCTGCATCAGCGCGCTGTACCAGCACCATCATGCTGCACCGATCTGCGCGTTGCGAACGGTGCACGATCGCGGGCAACAGGCCAGCGGCGACGCGGCGGCCAATCAACGAATGGCCGATCCACCGCCCAGACCTGCACCTGAACAGCGCCACCATGAACAGCGCAGCCGCCGCCATCTGCAACGCCAGCGCGGGCAGCACCGCACGATCAATGGCCGCAGCGACCAGAGCGGTTTGTTCAGCGGCGATCTGCTGCAAGTCTCGGCGCATCCGATCAGCCACTTCAACGAGCAATGGCGAATCACTGCGATCCATCATCGTGGGCAGCATCCATCGATTCTCGACCCGAGCCCCAGCGTACACCGCTACCACAACGATTTCTGCGCGCAGCCCTGGGCCAGCGATTTTCGCCCGGCGCTCAAACAACCGCGGCCGAGCATTGCCGGTTTCCATCTGGGCAGGGTCGTGGGCACCTGCGGGCAACCGGCGCAAATCGACGAACACGGCCGCGTCGCCATCAGCCTGTGGCCGGCGGTGCAGGCGCCAATGCGCGATAGCGACGCGCTCTGGCTGCCCGTCGCCATGACGCGCACCCAGCGCCGCCTTACGCCGGACGATCTGCCCTGCGCCGGCAGCCAGGTGTGGGTGAGTTTTCTCGACGGCGATCCGGATCGGCCGATCCTGTGCCTGGGCAATTCGCCCGAACCGGCGCCCCGTTCGCCACCGCCGGTGCGCGACAACGGCTTGTTGCTCGACTGGCTGCTCAACCGCGCCGAACCGTGATCCGCGCACTCGCCGGCCCCATCGCCAGCAGACTGGCTCCCACAGGGATTTTGCGTCGTTCACAAAACCTGTGGGAGCCAGCCTGCTGGCGATTGCAGGCGCTGCGGTCTATCAGGCTGGCGCCAGATCGAAAAACGCCTGAATCAAGCGCAGCTCCCGCCGCCGCTCCATGCAGCCGATCAGGTGCCGGTTCACCAGCCCTGCCCCACCAAGCGGAATCGCCACCACCCGTGGGTCGTGGCTGACTTCTACCGAGGACACCACGCCTACGCCCAAGTCGACGGCGACGGCTTCGGTCACCGCTTCGCGACTGTCGAGTTCCAGCAGCACGCGCGGATGAATCGACGCCTGCGCACAGGCCCGGTCGAAGGTGCGCCGGGTAATCGAACTCGGCTCACGCAACACCATGATCACTTGATCGAGTTCTTTGAGCGGCACTTCCCCGGCGCGCCGTGTCCACGGATGCCCGGCCGGCACCAAAGCGCAGATCCGCGATTCGCCAAGGCCTTGCAAATGCACACCTTTGCGTGGCTCGACCTCAGTCAGCACCGCTACATCCGCATGCTCGGACAACAATGCGGCCAAGGTCTCCTGAGCGTTGCCCAAGCGCAGATTCACGGTAATGCCGGGATACCGCGCACGCAGGCTGGCGAGCATCGGCATCACCAGGTGCGGGCCGTCCGCTGCGACTTCAAGCCGACCGGTGAGCAATTGCCGATTGGCTTCAAGCATCGTCTGCGCCTCTTCGGCCAGGCCGAACAT
Source organism: Pseudomonas koreensis (assembly GCF_036668835.1). Lineage (GTDB taxonomy): Bacteria > Pseudomonadota > Gammaproteobacteria > Pseudomonadales > Pseudomonadaceae > Aquipseudomonas > Aquipseudomonas koreensis_I. The sequence goes on along the minus strand of NZ_JAZEVW010000016.1, from coordinate 10,478 downwards.
CGCGCGGGTGATTGCGGCGAGTCGGGTGCCCTCCTCGGTCAGCTCCACCCGACGCGCGGTGCGCCGCAACAAGGTGATCTGGTAGTGCTCCTCCAGCGCCTTGATGTGGCCGGTGACCGCTGGCTGGCTGATGAACAAGCGCGCAGCGGCGCGGGTGAAGCTGCCTTCACGGGCGACGGCGTCGAAAGCGCGCAGCTGGAACAGGTTCATGAATAAGCCTCACTGATGGTTGGCATAACAATAAACAATTTGATTGATGAAACGGCTAATTGCAACGTATGCCCCGTAGCTTCATCCCCCAGCGCAGCCCGAGGACACCCGCATGAGTATCGCCGAACCCATCCTGCTTACCCCCGGCCCGTTGACCACTTCGGCCCGCACTCGCCAGGCGATGCTGGTCGACTGGGGCTCCTGGGATGACCGCTTCAATCAACTGACCGCCAGCGCTTGCGAGCAATTGCTGGCGATCCTCAATGGCGCCGCGACCCACCACTGCGTGCCATTGCAGGGCAGCGGCACCTTCGCCGTCGAAGCGGCTATCGGCACGCTGGTGCCGCGTGACGGCAAAATCCTGGTGCTGATCAACGGTGCCTACGGCAGACGGTTGGCAAAAATCTGTGAAGTACTCGGGCGCTCGTTCAGCACTTTCGAAACCGCTGAAGACGAGCCGACCACCGCCGCCGATGTCGACCGTCTGCTGCGCGCCGACAGCTCGATCACCCACGTCGCACTGATTCATTGCGAAACCAGCACCGGCATTCTCAACCCGCTGGCGCAGATCGCTCAGGTCGTCGAGCAACACGGCAAACGCCTGATCATCGACGCTATGAGCTCGTTCGGCGCGCTGCCGGTGGATGCGCAGAAGGTGCCATTCGATGCGCTGATCGCAGCCTCCGGCAAATGCCTGGAAGGCGTGCCCGGGATGGGCTTTGTCTTCGCGCGCAAAGCATCACTGGCCGCTGCCGCCGGCAATTCGCATTCATTGGCGATGGACCTGTTCGACCAGCACGCCTATATGCAAAAAACCGGGCAATGGCGCTTCACCCCGCCGACTCACGTGGTCGCGGCGCTGCACGAAGCCTTGCAGCAATACAACGAAGAAGGTGGCCTGCCGGCACGGCATGCGCGTTATGCCGCCAACTGTCAGGCGCTGATGGAAGAGATGGCCAGGCTCGGTTTGCGCAGCTTTCTACCGGCAGCCATTCAGGCGCCGATCATCGCCACGTTCCATGCGCCGAAGGACCCGCGTTATCAGTTCAAGGATTTCTACGAACGGGTCAAGGCCAAAGGTTACATCCTCTATCCGGGCAAATTGACCCAAGTGGAAACCTTCCGCGTCGGCTGCATCGGCCACGTCACCCCGGACGACATGCGCCTGGCCGTCGCGGCTGTCGGTGAGGTGCTGCGCGAGATGGAAGTGTTAGAGATCTAAAACCCACCCTTAATCCCCTGTGGGAGCGAGCTTGCTCGCGAATGCGGTCGCACATTCAACATAGATGTCGACTGATCCGACGCCTTCGCGAGCAGGCTCACTCCTACATTTGAATCGAATTTCAACTCAGGAATTTCGTTGCCATGAACTACACCACCCCCACCAAACTGCAAGCCGCGATCCTCGACTGGGCCGGCACCGTGGTCGATTTCGGCTCGTTCGCGCCAACGCAGATTTTCGTCGAGGCCTTCGCCGAGTTCGACGTGCAGGTGTCCATAGAAGAAGCCCGAGGCCCGATGGGCATGGGCAAGTGGGATCACATCCGCACCCTGTGCGACCAGCCGCAAGTCGCCGAACGCTATCGCAAAGCGTTCGGGCGTACGCCGACCGACGATGACGTCACCGCCATCTACAACCGCTTCATGCCGCTGCAGATCGAAAAAATCGCCGAGCACTCGGCGCTGATCCCCGGCGCTTTGGAGACCATCGCCAGCCTGCGCGAGCAAGGCATCAGGATCGGCTCCTGCTCGGGCTACCCGAAACAGGTGATGGACAAGGTTGTCGAACTGGCCGCACGCAACGGTTATGTCGCCGAGCATGTGGTCGCCACCGATGAAGTGCCGAACGGCCGCCCATGGCCAGCGCAAGCCCTGGCCAACGTCATTGCGCTGGGCATCGATGACGTAGCGGCCTGCGTGAAGATCGACGACACCGTGCCGGGCATTCTCGAAGGCCGCCGCGCCGGAATGTGGACCGTGGCGCTGATCTGCTCGGGCAACGCGCTGGGTCTGGACTACGACGGCTTCCGCGCTTTGGGCAGCGACGAACTGGCCAGCGAGCGCACGCGTATCCACGCATTGTTCGCAGGCTCGCGCCCGCATTACATGATCGACACTATCAGCGACTTGCCCGAGGTAATCGCCGACATCAATCGGCGGCTGGCCAAGGGTGAAATGCCGCAATCGAGCTGATTCGCTCGATTGCGGCAAAGAAAAACGCCAATATCATTGCGACATTGGCGTTTTTTTATCTCGCGGACTGACGCAACGCAGGGAAAGTCCAGTCAGCTTCGGGCAATTGCGCCAAAGCGGATTACAGTTAACCCATGCCGTCATTCAGAACGGTCGTTACAAACCCTGATCCGTGAGGTAACCCCGTATGCCGTGGACAAGCTCCGAATCGCGCTACAGCACCGTCTCGGTCCTGCTGCATTGGCTGATGCTGGTGCTGTTGGTGCTGGTTTACGCCAGCATGGAATTTCGCGGTCTGTTTCCCAAGGGCAGTGGCGGTCGCACGCTGATTCGCGAAATGCATTACCTGCTCGGCCTGACGGTGTTCGTGCTGGTGTGGTTTCGCCTGCTGGCGCGCAGCCTCGGTCCGGCGCCGAAAATCTTCCCTGCCTCCCCGGCCTGGCAAACGCTGTTGGCGCGGCTGATGCACTGGGCGCTATACCTGTTCATGATCAGCATGCCGATCCTCGGCTGGCTGATCACCAGCGCCGAAGGCCATCAAGTGATGTTCTACGGTTTCGACCTGCCGCTGCTGGTCGGCGAAGACAAGGCGTTCGCCAAACAGGTCGAAGGCTGGCATGTGCTCATCGCGACCATCGGTTACTGGCTGATCGGCCTGCATGCGTTGGCGGGGATCTATCACCATTACGTGGTGCGCGATAACACGTTGCTGCGGATGATGCCCAAGCGCGGCTGAGCGTCAGCGGCCGGCGAGCATGGCGCGCCGGCCCTGCAAGCCACCGCTGTGCACGAACAGTAGCCGCGTGCCAGGCGCAAACCGGCCGGCCTCGACCTGCTGTTTCAGCGCCAGCAAGGCTTTGCCGGTGTACAGCGGCTCCAGCGGCGCACCGCCGGCTTGCTCGATATGTTCGATGAACGCCAGCAAAGCCGGATCGACCTTTGCAAAACCGCCCCGGCTGGCATCGATCAAGGTATACCCGCCGCTGCCCTGTCCGGCCTGTTGCAGAATCGATTCGACCTGCGCCGCCACGCCGTGATTTACCGGCACTGCCAGCGCGCCATAGACGTGTTTCGCGCCGGCCTCAGCGAGCACCAGCCCGGCCAATGTCGTACCGGTGCCGCAGGCCAGCCACCAGGCGTGAAAATCGCTCCAGCCCAGAGCCGCCAACTGCGTTTGCGCCTGCGTCAGCATGGCCGCACAACCGCGAGCCCCGGCCAGTCCACCGCCGCCCTCCGGCACCGGGTAAAACTGCGGATATTGCGTCTGCCACGGTTGCCAGAATCCAGGCTCGTGACGGGCGCGATAGCCGCCGTAACCCAACCAGTGCAGTTGCATGCCGAACGCCTGCAAATCAGCCACTGTCGGCGTTTGCTGGGCATGCCCGCGCAGCAGACCCACCGTTTTGAATCCCAAGCGTTTGCCCGCCGCTGCCAGCGCATGCAGATGATTGGAATGCGCACCGCCGAGGCTGATGATGCCTTCGGCACCGGCGCGCTCGGCGGCTTTGAGATGTTCGGTGAGTTTGAACCACTTGTTGCCGCTGATCAGCGGGTCGATCTGGTCGAGACGCAGGATCGCCACTTCAATGCCGGCAGTGCTGAGCCAGTCCAGGCGAAGGGTTTCGAGCGGGGCTTGGGGTAGCCAGTTGGCGGGGGGTAAAAGCATGAATGCCGGCTCTGTTGCAAAGAGCCAGCATCTTAACAGCCAGGCGAGAACAATCTGCCAGCGCTCGCTAGCCCCTGTGGGAGCGAGCTTGCTCGCGAAGGCGGCGTATCAGTCGCCATCTATTGACTGACACTCCGCTTTCGCGAGCAAGCTCGCTCCCACAGATCCGGCGCTGAGCTTAAAGCTCAGCGGCCAGACGCGATCCCTGATTGATCGCGCGCTTGGCATCCAGCTCTGCCGCCACATCCGCGCCACCGATCAGGTGCACATTCTGCCCTGCTTCGACCAGACCGTCATGCAACTCACGCAACGGATCCTGCCCCGCGCAAATCACGATATTGTCCACCGCCAGCACTTGCGGATCACCGGTTTCGCCAATGCGGATATGCAGGCCGTCGTCATCGATACCGAGGTATTCGACGCTATTGAGCATCTGCACCTGCTTGTTCTTCAGACCGGTACGGTGAATCCAGCCGGTAGTTTTGCCGAGGCCATCGCCGACCTTGGTTTTCTTGCGCTGCAACAGGAACACTTCGCGCGCTGGTGCATGCGGCGCGGCTTTGATCCCGGCAACACCACCGCGGGCCTCCAGCTGCGTATCGATGCCCCATTCCTTCCAGAATGCCGCGCGATCCTGACTGGTCGCCACGCCTTGGTGGACGAGGAACTCCGAAACGTCAAAACCAATGCCGCCAGCGCCAATCACCGCCACGCGTTTACCTACCGGTTTACGCTCGAGAATCACGTCCAGGTAACTCAGTACCTTGGCATGCTCGACACCCGGAATCGCCGGCACACGCGGGGCGATACCGGTGGCGAGAATGATCTCGTCGTAGCCGCCCTCGACCAGTTTCGCCACATCGACGCGGGTGTTCAGGCACACCTCGACATTCGTCGTTTGCAACTTGCGCTTGAAGTAACGCAGGGTTTCGAAAAACTCTTCCTTGCCCGGCACACGCTTGGCGATGTTGAACTGACCACCGATTTCACCGGCCGAATCGAACAGCGTCACCTGATGACCACGCTCGGCTGCCACGGTCGCAGCAGACAACCCGGCAGGGCCGGCGCCGACCACGGCGATCTTCTTGATCTGTTGCACCGGCAGGTAATTCAGCTCGGTTTCATGACAGGCGCGCGGGTTGACCAGGCAACTGGTGAGTTTGCCGCCAAAGGTGTGATCGAGGCACGCCTGGTTGCAGCCGATGCAGGTATTGATCTCGTCGGCGCGGCCTTCAGCGGCTTTATTGACGAAATCCGGATCGGCAAGGAACGGCCGCGCCATCGAGACCATGTCGGCATCGCCCTCAGCGAGAATCTGCTCGGCGATCTCCGGGGTGTTGATGCGGTTGGTGGTGATCAGCGGAATGCTCACCGAGCCGCGCAGCTTGGCCGTGACTTTACTGAATGCAGCCCGCGGCACTTTGGTGGCGATCGTCGGAATCCGCGCTTCGTGCCAGCCGATCCCGGTGTTGATAATGGTCGCGCCGGCCTGCTCGATGGCCTTGGCCAGGGTGACGATTTCCTCCCAGGTACTGCCGCCCTCGACCAGGTCGAGCATCGACAGACGGAAGATAATGATGAAATTCGGGCCCACCGCTTCGCGTACTCGGCGCACGATTTCCACCGGCAGGCGCATGCGATTTTCGTAGCTGCCGCCCCAACGGTCGGTGCGGTGGTTGGTGTGCGCGGCGAGGAACTGGTTGATGAAATAACCTTCCGAACCCATGATCTCGACACCGTCGTACTCGGCAGTCTGCGCCAGTACGGAACAGGTAACAAAATCGCTGATCTGCTTCTCGATGCCCTCTTCGTCCAGCTCCTTGGGCTTGAACGGGTTGATCGGCGCCTGGATCGCGCTCGGCGCGACCTGTTTCGGGCTGTAGGCATAACGGCCGGCGTGGAGAATCTGCATGCAGATCTTGCCGCCCGCCTCGTGCACCGCGCGGGTGACGATACGATGCTTGAGCGCTTCCTCGTCCGTGGTCAGCCTGGCTGCGCCGGAATACACGCCGCCCTCGTCGTTCGGGCCGATACCGCCAGTGACCATCAGGCCGACACCGCCACGCGCACGCTCGGCAAAGTACGCTGCCATACGCTCGAAACCGCCCGGTTTTTCTTCAAGGCCAGTGTGCATCGAGCCCATCAGGGTGCGGTTGCGCAGCGTGGTGAATCCCAGGTCCAGCGGGGCCAACAGGTGCGGGTATTGAGCGGCGGTCATCGGTAACTCCACAACGAGCGATCACGGAAAAATTGCGGGCGCTCTGCGGCTCCCGTCAGTCATGTTCGACAGACTAAGAGCCGCCTCGCTGCGGCTCAATGACCGTAACTGACAACTTATTGATCCAAATGCGCAGTGCCCCTTGGCAATCGCGACCATGCGCCCTACCCTAGTCGCCATACCCTGCTCCCGGTCGTTGTTGGTTTACATGCGCAAACTTTTGTACCTGACGTTTTCCATGGCCCTTGTGGCTGCCCTCACCACCTACGCAATGTGGGCGGCGGACCGGCCGGCCGGGCATTACCTGTCTGACCTGCGCATAAAACTGGCGGTCGACCAGGGCACACCCGCCGACCGCGGCAATCTGCTGGGCATCCAGCCCGAACTGTTTCCTACCGACTATCAAAGCCCCGAACGCCTGCACCGCAAGCTCGCCGCCTATTTGCAGCAGGCGCAGGATCAAGGCTTGTTGAATGAAAAAACTGTCGTGGTCTTGCCGGAAAACATCGGCACCTGGCTGTTGCTCAGCGGTGAAAAAGACGAGTTGTATCAAGCCCCGACCGTGGACGAGGCGATGAACTGGCTGGCGGCGAGCAATCCGTTGTCGTTCGCTCGCGCCTGGCTGCGTGCCAGCGGCAACGACCAGCTCAACGACGCCTATCTGCGCATGAAAGCCAAATCCATGGCCAAGCAATATCAGGCGCTGTTTGGCGGTCTCGCCAAGGAATTTCGCGTGACCCTGGTGGCCGGTTCGATCGTGTTGCCGGAGCCGGAAATTCGCGATGGCCGACTGAAACCGGGCAGCGGCTCGCTCTACAACAGCAGCGTGGTGTTCGGCCGCGACGGCGTGCCACTCGGCCAGCCGCAGCGGCAGATGCACCCGGTGTTCGCTCAACGTGACGTGATCCAGGCCGAGGACAAAGAGCGCATCAACGTGGTCGACACCCCGGCCGGACGTCTCGGCGTACTGATCGGCAGCGACAGTTGGTACCCACAAAACTACCGCACGCTCGACGAGCAAAACGCGAAGTTGGTGGCGGTGCCGGCGCAGTTGTTCGGTCAGGATGCGTGGAACCAGCCGTGGCGCGGTTATAAAGGTTCGAGCACGCCCGGTTCGGTGAGCCTCAAGCCCGGCGAAGTTACTGAAGGACAGGCCTGGCACCGACTGACCCTGACTGCCCAGCCACCGAGCAATCGGGCGATTGCCGGCGTCAGCGTATTCATGCGCGGGCAGTTCTGGGACAAGGCCAGCTCCGGCCAGAGTTTTCTCAGCAGCAACGGTCAGCATTTTGCCGATGGCGACGCCCGCGGCGCGCGTCTGCTGAATATCTGGTTGTAAGCCATGAAGCCCCAGCCGATGCGCCTCGGTGATCTGTCGGTAGGCTTTGTTCACAGCCTCGCCGACGCCGTGCGCAGCCACGGCATCGAACCACAGCCATTGTTGGAACAATACGGCCTCGACGCAGCGCGACTGGCTGAAGCGGGCGCGCGCTTATCGATCCCGCGTTATATGCGCCTGGGCCATGCGGCGATTCAATTGACCGGCGATGCAGCGCTGGGGTTACGTATGGGCCAGCTCAGTCGTCTGAGCCAGGCCGGGCTTGCCGGCGTCACCGCCGCGCAAGCGCCGACCGTGCGCGAAGCTGCGCGCTGCCTGATCCGTTTCGAACCCCTGTATGGCTCGAACTATCGCGGCCAATCAAGCTTTCACGAAGATGCCCATGGCGCGTGGTTGCGTTTCTATTCGATCAGCCCGTACAACGCTTACAACCGCTTTGTCGTCGATTCGATCGTGGCAGGCTGGCTCAATCAACTCTCGACCGTCAGCCGTCAGCCGCTACGGGCCGAGCGCATCGAGATCGAATTTGCCGAGCCCGACTATCGCCTCGCCTATAGCTCGCTGGGCGATTGCCCGATCCAGTTCGGCGCCGAGGGCAACCAATTACGCCTGAATCTGGGCAGCCTTGCACAGCGCAACCCCGAGCATTGCCCGAGTACCTGGCGGCATCTATTGCAACTGTGTGAGCGAGAGCTTGAGCAACTGACGCGAACCCGCAGCCTGCGCGAACGCATCACGCAATTGCTTGGGCCGTTGCTCAATGGTGGCCGTGAACCGGATCTTGAGGAAGTCGCGGCACGCCTGAAACTGCCGACCTGGACCCTGCGGCGCAAACTGGCCGAGGAAGGCACGCAATTTCGCGCCATCCTTAACGACACCCGGCGGGACCTGGCAATGACCTACATCCGTGATACCGAACTGGCGTTCGGCGAAATTGCCTACCTGCTCGGTTTTGCTTCAGCCGAAGCATTCCAGCGAGCGTTCAAGCGCTGGAGCGGCCAGACACCGGGCGAGTTTCGTCGCAGTCATCGAATACGGGCTTGAAGCAGGTGCAAGTTTCAAGCTGCAAGCTGCAAGCTGCAAGCTGCAAGCTGCAAGCTGCAAGCTCAGAGCTCGGTTGCGTCGTCTGCGGGTTCTGGTTGGTCCAGTTCGTAAGCCTGGTATTCGAGCAGTTCTTCCTGATACTCATCCATCGTATAAATCCCCCAACTGCTCGCTATGAAAATGGCTTGATCAATCGACCTGTGCCCCGAGCATAAAGTGCCCGTGTGAAGGAAAAGTGAAACGTGGCCTTCATGAATAAAACGTAGCAGGTGGTTGGGGATTTATCGCGGGGGGATTGTCAGGGGAATGTAACCAATCTTTAAGCCACCCCGGAGACCACTGTGGGAGCGAGCCTGCTCGCGAAAGCGGTGTGTCAGCAACAGCGTTGTCGGCTGACACACCCTCATCGCGAGCAGACTCGCTCCCACAGGGTTTCGTTAAAGTTTACTATTGACCGGACGCAGGCATCGCCGGAATCGGCTCGGACGGCGGCGGAATGTCCGGGTTCGCTGGTGGCGTGATGGTTTCGCTGGCGGGCGCAGGCTCTTCAACGGGTGCTGGCGCAGGCGTGATCGGCGTCGACTCCGCCGGCGGCGCCACCGGTTCGGAACTGACTGGCGCCGTTTCAACCGGGGCCGGCGCAGGCTCTGCAGCAGGCGCAGGCGTTGCAGCGGGTTCCGCTGCCGGAGTCGGCACCAACGGCGCAGGTGCCGGTGCAGGCGTTGCTTTCGCCTCAGGCATGCCGAGGTCTGCCTTGGGCTTCTCCTCGATATGCGCAGCCTTCTTCGCATCCGCCGGCAGGAACTGTTCGACCAGCGTAAAGAAACGCTCGTAGAACTTCTGCGCAGTGACCGTCTCACTGGCGACCTTGACCATCGAGTCGTCAGACGAACCGATCGGCATCGACACCGACCCTAATACACCCACGCCGAGGCTGGCCGAGTTGTTGGTCTTCTTCAGCGCATAACGATCCTGCAAGGCATTGGCAAACATCGTCGCATGGTGCCCGGCACTGCCGTCATCGGCGCAGACCACATTGAAGCTGATCTCCATGTGGGTATCGCCGGTCTGCTGGAAACTCTTGTGCCCGCTGACCAGTTTCGGATCGCTGCTGGTAATGATGTAGCCCTGACTGAGCAACGCCCGCCGCGCCGCTTCGCAACTGGCCGCATCCGTCACCGGATAATTGCGCGAAAACGTACCGGAGTCATCGAAGTTCTCGTGCTCATACATCGGTTTGTCTTTCGAACAGCCGGCAACGGCAGCCAACAACAGCGCCAACCCGGCTACACGCAAGGGAATGGAAATCAACATTGAACATCCTGAGAGAAAACAGTCCGGGGCGTATTGTGCAACAGATCGCAACCCCACGGCGCATGGAATAGTGTCTTGAAACGGTTACAACTTCAATTCAACGTTCATCACGCGCGCTGGCGCGCCAGCACAGAAGGATTGAGTGCAAGAGGGAAGGATCGTTCACTGCCAACCTGCCTACGCCGCCAGGTTAGCCCCAGAGTTTCAATCGGGTACACCGGCCATGGATTGGTCGACTGTCACGCCGCCATCGCTTGCAGGCAAGCTCCCACAAGGAATCGGGGGCACCACAAGGCCACGTGTCAGCTTACCCGCTGTTGATTTTGATTCACTGCCGACGGTTCAAGGTCAAGGGCAAAAGTAAAAGCAAAAGCCCCTCACCCTAGCCCTCTCCCTGTATGTACCGGACACATGGTGGACAGGTGTTCGGAGACATGGTGGACACTTTTTAATAGGCACATTGCTCATCATCAAGGAGATGACCTGTGTCCTGG
>NZ_JAZEVW010000015.1:0-74236 GCF_036668835.1 Pseudomonas koreensis | reverse complement strand
TCCCACAGGGTTTGGTGGTATGTCTAATGATCAGTTGACGCGTTTGTCATCGCCCGGTTCTCCGCCGACATGCACGCCGCGATCGTCACCGACTTCACCGGCGCGGTGGATACCATGGTCATCCCCGGGTTCGGCGTGGGTGCCATTGCGGCCGGACGAAGAGGCGCTGTCGCCCGAGTGTCCCGAGGCGTGATCGCTGCCGCTGTGGCCACTGTTGCCGCCGCCACCGCTGCCACTGTTGCCGCCACCGCCATGACCGCCACTGCCGCCGTTTCCACTGCCACCGTTGCCGCCATGTCCGCCGCCGCTTCCACCACCACTGCCACCGCCATGACCGCCACCGCCACCGCTTCCACCACCACCGCCGCCACCATGCCCGCCACCACCGCCACCTCCGCCGCTGCCTCCTTCCTTGGCCTGAACGCTGGATACCCCGGACAAGCTGTCCGGTATCAACACGGTAGACGCCGACAGAACTGCGCCGATGGCCATTGCGAGCACGAGCTTTTGAATGTGCATATCGTTCTCCGTCTTTGTGTTTTTGTTGGGAACGTCAATCAAGCGATGTTGCTGATCCGACCCGTTCCCGAGGTCAGTGGATACTCGAAGCCAGTTCGAAGATCGGGATGTACATCAGGATCACGATGACCCCGATCAACAACCCGATGAAGGTCATCAGCAGCGGTTCGAAGAGTTTCACGAACCATTCCAGCCAGCGGCTGATTTCCTCGTCGTAGAAGTCGGCGCTGCGCTCCATCATCTGCCCGAGGTTGCCTGACTGCTCGCCTGCACGCAGCAGGCGCAGCGATACCGGTGTGACCAGATGATTAAGCTCCAGCGCCGTGGACAGCGATTGTCCTTCGCGCACCCGCTCGCAGGCCTGATCCAGGCGCACCCGTGACGCCACGGTGAGCAGACCACGGACCATCGCCATGGCGGTCACCAGCGGAATCCCGCCTTGCAGCAGAATCCCCAGCGAGCGGTAGAAGCGTGCCAGTTCATACATGAAAATCCGTTGGTGCACGGCGGGCAATTTCTCCACCAGCCGGTCGAGGCCACGGCGAAACGCCGGCTGTTTCTGCAGCACAGCGAGGGCAGTGATCAGTGCGCCCAGTGCGGCGAAAAATTCCGTCTGGTGCGCATGCAGGAACATGCCGCTGCTCATCAGGACCTGCGACAGCCACGGCAGATTGTTGCCCAGCCCTTCGAACACCAGGCTGAAGCGCGGCACCACATAACCCATCAGGAACAACACCACGCCACCGCCGACCACCAGCAACAGCATCGGGTAGATCGAGGCGCTGATGATCTTCTGCCGCACCTCGTCCATGCGCTGGCGATAGCTGACGTAACGACCCAGCGCATCGCCGACCGCGCCGGTCTTCTCGCTGGACTGTACCAGCGCCACGTACAACGGCGGGAACACCGCCGACAACTGGCCCAGCGCCTGCGAGAAGGATTTGCCCTCGTACAGCAAGCGCACCAGCTCCGACAAGGTTTTGCGGGCAGCGGGCGCGGTTTCTTTTTCCGCGAGGCTTTCCAGCGCATCGATCAACGGTAGGCCGGCGTTGAGCAACGTCGTCAACTCCTGGCTGAACAAAACCAGATTGAACGTCTCGCGCTGACGCAGTCGCAGCGACCGCCAGTGTTTGTCCGCGTGCAGGCTGAGCACCCGCAAACCCTGATCCTCGGCCATTCGCCGCGCCTCGTTGTCGCCTGGCGCGTCGATGCTCAACGACACCACCCCAGCCTTGCCGACTGCCTTCAGATGAAATCGCATGGGCCGCGCTCCGTTACTGCCAGTTGGTCACTTCGGCGTTTTCACCTTCGCCGCCGGGCTGGCCGTCCTTGCCCATCGACAGCAAGTCGTACTCGCTGTTTTCGCCGGGGTAGCGGTAAGCGTAATTGCGTCCCCACGGATCCTGCGGCAGCTTTTTCTGCAAATAGGGGCCGGTCCATTTCGCCTCGTCACTCGGCGCGAGGACCAAGGCCTGCAAGCCCTGTTCGGTGGACGGGTAGTGGCCGACTTCCAGGCGGTACAGATCCAGCGCCTTGCTCAAGCCTTCGATCTGCGCCTTGGCCACTTTGACTTCCGAGCGCCCGAGTTGCGCGAAGTATTTCGGCGCGACGATCCCGGCCAGCAGGCCGAGCACCACCAGCACCACGAGCAGTTCGAGCAGGGTGAAACCGCGTTGGTTACGCGGATGAAATGACAGCTTCATGATGACCTCCGATGAGTGGCAGTCGTGTCGCCGAAAGGGCTTATGCAATTGCCATGCTCAGCCCCCGCCCGAAATCACCGGTCAGGCTGGAACCCTTGTAATACGGGCCCTGCAAGAGTCGGCACAGTGCTTGCGTATGGCTCAATCGTGATCGGCCATTGGGGCATTTCCCCCAATTTATCGGGGTCGATCCGGGGAGGCCCGACATGAAAATTCTAACCAGCGGATTGCTCGGATGTGTGCTGCTCAGCGGCGCCGCGCAGGCCGATGTGTTCATCTCGGTGGACGCCAGGGGCAGCTACGTGCTGTCCAATGTTCACCGGCCCGGACGCACCTACGAACGGGTAATCCACGAGGCTGAAATGCCCGTGGCCAGCCTCGACCAGCAGCCGCAGATGATCGCCAATCAGCCCTATGCGGAGCTGGTCTCGGCGGCGGCCAAAGTCAACCAGTTACCCGAAGCGCTGCTGCATGCGGTGATCAACGCCGAGTCCCATTACAACCCCGGCGCGACCTCGGCCAAAGGCGCTGGGGGGCTGATGCAATTGATGCCCGACACCGCGCGGGAACTGGGCGTGACCGACGTCTATGACCCCAAGGCCAACATCCAGGGCGGGGCCAGATACCTCAAGCGCCTGATGACCCTGTTCGACAACGACATCACCCTCGCCGTGGCGGCTTACAACGCCGGGCCGGACGCGGTGCTCAGCCGTGGTCGGGTGGTGCCGCCGTTCGCCGAGACCCAGCGTTATGTGCCGAATGTGCTGCGTCAGTATCGGCGCCTGCAGGGCCTGACGATGGACGCGCCGTTGTGATCCCGGGTGCGGTTTTCCCCACTTTCGGGGCAAACCGGGCGGGGCGAAAAGTGGGGAAAGCAGTGGGGCAAATCCCCCGGTTTTCTCAAGTGGTGGCGGTAACTGACTGAGCAGCAAGGCGTTTTTTTATGGCATGCGGATTGCTCCGAGGCATTTGTCGAGAAGTGTTCCCAAGCGCACCCACTACGAGGTTACCGATCATGGTTGGCATTCATCACGCACCGTCTCTGCTGAACTGGCTGGTGATCTTCGCCTCGATGCTCAGCGTCGAGCTGGCCGGCGCCGCAGTACGTTGCGAGCGCAATCTGGTGGCCAACGTGGTCGCTTTCGATCAGCCGCTGATGTTCAACCGTCTCGGTGCGCAGAACGTCAACGGCATGATGTACGCCTTGCGCCGCGACGTGGTCGACGAGCATGACGTCTCACTGGCCTATGGCGGCGCCGCGGTGCCGGGCAAGGTGTCGCTGCGTCCCGACAAGCGCCCGCGGCCGCTGGTGCTGCGGGTGGCAGCCGGTGATTGCCTGACGATCAATCTGCAGAACCTGCTCGACTATCAGGCCAACCCCAACAAGCATTTTGAAAACGAGGGCGAAGAGGGCACCGAGAAGGTCAGCGCTGCCGAAGCCTTCAAGGTCGATGAGCAAGTCGCCGACCGCCATGTCGGCTTCCAGGTCAATGGCCTGCAAGCGGTCAACAGCATCGATGACATCTCGTCCTTCACCGGGCGTAACGCCAATTCGCTGGTGCCACCGGGGGCGAGTCGCTCCTACACCTTGTACGCCGAACGCGAGGGCGCGTTTGCCGTCAGCAGCCGTGGCGCGACATTCGGTGGCGAAGGGGCGGCCGGCAACGTTGCCAACGGCCTGTTCGGCCAGGTCGTGGTTTTGCCCAAGGGCGGCCGCAGCTACCGCAACACGCTCACTGAAGAAGAAATGCGCCTGGCCACCACCGGGCGGACGCCGGCAGGCCATCCGATCGTCGATTATCAGGCGCGCTACCCGCAGCGCGAACCCTGGCTGCGCGAGGGCAAGGCTGCCACGCCGATCATCAACATGGTCGACGGCAGTGAAATCATTTCCAGTGAAAGCGATGCGATCGTCATGGGCAGCAATGCCGACGGCAGTTTCCCTTCCAGCACCTACCCGTTGGAGTCGGTGGGCAAACGCAACCCGGCGATTCCCAACCGCCTGGAGCCGTTCCGCGATTTCGCCTCGCAGTTCCAGGATGAAACCGCCGCCACCCAAGCCTTCCCCGCGTACTGGGCAGACCCGGTGATGGCCCATGTGCTGGAGCCGACTCGCGATTCCTTCATGATCAATTACGGCTCCGGTGGCATGGGCGCCGAGGTGGTCGCCAACCGCTTGGGCGTAGGGCCGATGCACGATTGCCTGTCCTGCGCCTACGAAGAGTTCTTCCTCAGTTCGCACACCGTCGGCGATGTGGCGATGCTGGTCGACGTGCCGGCCAACGCCGGGCTGGAAAACATCGCGCCGGGCCAGACCCCGAGCGCCGATCAGATTGGCGTCAAGGCGACCATGGCGCTCTATCCGGCAGAACCGTCCAACGTCAACCACAGCTACATCGGTGACTTCGTCAAATTCCGCAACACCCACAACGGCCATGAGCAGCACATCTTCCACCTGCACGGCCATCAGTGGCTGTTCAATCCCAACGATGACAACTCCGATTACGTCGATGCCCAAGGCATCGGTCCTGGTGCCGGTTACACCTATGAAATCGCCAATGGCGGTTCGGGCAACCGCAACCGGGTGGCCGGCGATGCGATTTATCACTGCCACTTCTATCCGCACTTCGCTCAAGGCATGTGGGCCATGTGGCGGGTTCACGATGTGTTTGAAGAAGGCACGCGGCTCGACGTTTCCCAGCAAGGCGCTGATGGTTTTCACAACGAGCCGTTTGCCCTGCGCAGCGGCAAACCGGCGGCAGGCGCGCGGGCCTTGCCGGACGGCGAAATCGTCGCCGGCACACCGATTCCCGCCATCGTGCCGCTGCCCGGCAAAGCCATGGCGCCGATGCCCGGCAAAGTCGTGGTGGTGCCGAAAATTGGCGAAAGCCTTATTGCCGGCAATGATGACGACGAAGAGGGCGATGACGACGGCGAACACCAGGGCGGTAACGCGGGTGGTCAGGCCATCGGTTCACTGGCGCTGGTCGATCGCAGCGAAGCCAATCGCAACGCCGACGGCACACTGAAAAATCCCGGCTATCCGTTCTGGATCGGCGGCATGGAAAGCTCGGTCGGGCAACGTCCGCCAACGCCGCCACTGGACATGCTCGACGCCGCCACCGCGCAAGCGCTCAAGGCCAGTGGCAAAGCGCTGTGGGCCAACCTCGATCCGGCCCAGTCGGGTGGCTGGAACGGTGGTTTGCAACGCCACGCTCTGGATGGTGTCTCGGCCGGCGGTGAGGCGCACACAGTGACCACGTCGTTGGATTTCTCCAAGGAAGTGCTGCGGGCCAAACCGATTTATCTGCCGGAGGAGGGCACCGAAGTCGAACAGGCCGCCATGGCCTTCCACGCGAAAAAAGACCACCCAAGCTATGCCTTGCTGCCCGGTAATCAGGTGGTGGCCAAGGCGTTTCGCACCAACGGCGCCTTGCCGATGGCCGGTGCGCCGTACTACGAACCGTGCATGGACGACCGGCAGAAACGCCTGACCAACAGCGCCGGCAGTGGCGAGTTCGCCAGCGGTGAGCGCCTCGACGGCATGTCGTTCGTTGGCGCCTCAACCTTCACCGCCGATCGGCCGCGCATCTACAAAGCGGCGAACATTCAGTTCGACGCGGTGTACAACAAGGTCGGCTATCACTTTCCGCAGGCGCGCATCCTCGCGCTGTGGGAAGACGCCTGGCCGGTGATCACCAAGCAGCGTCCGCCAGAACCGCTGGTGATGCGCATGAACACCTTCGATTGCGTGCAGTATCAGCAGACCAACCTGGTGCCGGCCACGTACGAAATGGACGATTATCAGGTGCGTACGCCGACCGATGTGATCGGCCAGCACATTCACCTGCCGAAGTGGGACCTGACCTCGGCGGACGGTTCTTCCAACGGCTGGAACTACGAGGACGGCGTGCTTTCCCCCGGCGCTGTGCAGGAGCGCATCCACGCGATCCGCGAGTTCAACCAGTGCGCAGGCACTGACCCGCGCGACGGCACCCAGGTCTGCCCGATTGCGAAGAACCATCCGTTTTTCGGCCAGTACGGCCGCGCCGACTGGGTCGGCGCGCGCACGGCGATGCAGCGTTGGTTCGTCGACCCGGTGGTCAATGCCAAAGGCGTCGATCGCGGCCTCGGCACGATTTTCACTCACGACCACTTGGGCCCATCGACGCACCAGCAGATCGGTTTGTATGCCACGGTGCTGGCGGAACCGGCCGGTTCCACCTGGTTCCACGCCGAAACCGGCGAGCCGCTGTACAGCGGCGCGCGCCAGGACGGCGGGCCGACTTCCTGGCAAGCGGTGATCAATACCGGTGACCTCGACGGCGACGGCAAGAACGACAGCTTCCGCGAGTTCTTCCTCGAATACAGCGACTTCCAGCATGCCTATGAAGCAGGCGTGTACGTCGGCGCCGGGCCCAACGGGGTACCGAATGCGCAAGCATTCCCGGCGACTGCCGACACCTTCCGCTACGCGATCAATCCGCCGGTGCGCAACAACGCCAGCAACTTGCTCGAAGGCGTGCTGGAAGTGCAGGGCGGTCAGGTGCCGGGCTGCCCGAGCCGGCCATGTCCGCAGGCGATTTCGGTGGATGATCCGGGCATGTTCGTCGTCAACTATCGCAACGAACCGCTGGCCCTGCGCGTGTACGACCCGAACAAGGTCGGCCCGGACGGCAAGCGTGGCATGCAGGCCGACGGCCTCGGCGGCGATCTGTCGTTCGCCATGCACAGCCGTACCGACCGGGCGATCCCGGCGATGAACCTGGCGCCGAATCTGCTCACCTCGGCCACCGGCCCTACCGGCGGCACCACGCTGTTCCCGCCGCACATCAACAAGGGCGGCGCCGAACCGGGCGATCCGTTCACGCCAATGCTGCGCACCTACACCGGCGACAACGTGCGGCTGCGCGTGCACGCTGGCGGCCATGAAGAAGAGCACAACGTCACCCTGCACGGGGTCAAATGGCTGCAGAGCGGTTCGGGCTTCGGCAACAGCTCCAACTCCGGCTGGCGCGCTTCGCAGATGATCGGCATTTCCGAGCAGATGGGCTTCATTGCGCCGGTGTCGATGCTGTCTAGCTCGGCGGCGACCACCGGCGATTATCTGTACTCGATGGACGCCTCGATCGAAGGCTACTGGAGCGGCATCTGGGGCGTGATGCGCAACTACACCGCGCAGCGCAACGATCTGTTTGCCTTGCCCAACAACGCCAAACCGACGGGCATGCGCAATACCGTGGCGTTCGAGGGCACCTGCCCGCGGATCGGCGCCAACCCCAACGGCATCGGCACGCGGCCTACGGTGCAGCGCAACTATGAGGTGGTCGCGGCACTGGCCAATGACATTCTCGGCAATCCGCTGGGCCTGACTCTCGGCGATCCTGAAGGGCTCGGCCAGCATGTCGGCGGGCCGCTGAATCCGGCGGGCGGCACCCTGGTGCTGAACTCGCGCACCGTGAGCATTCCACAAGTCACGGTGACCGATCCGGAGGACGGCGCGACCATCACCATTGGCGGGCAGAGCGGGCCGCTGCATGACCCGACCGCCATCCTGTATGTGCGCAAATCCGACCTCGACCCAATCAGCGGCAAGCTCAAGCCCGGCATCCCGGTCGAGCCGCTGGTGCTGCGTGCGGCGGCGGGCGATTGCATCAACATTACTTTGGAAAACCGTCTGCCGAGCGTGATGCCCGATCTGACCCAGACCGCCGTGATGCAAGGCATGGTCAAGCGTGATCGCAACAGCGGTCTGGGCTCGACCACCTTCAGCAACAACCTGATGCGCCCGTCCAGTCACGTCGGCCTGCACGCGCAATTGCTGGCCTACGACATCACCAAATCCGACGGCGCCAACGTTGGTGCCAACCCGATCCAGACGGTGCCACCACGGGTCGGCAACAGCGGCGCGTACCCGACGCGGACTTATCAGTACTACGCCGGGCACCTTGAGCGTGAAGGCAAACCGGTGACGCAACTGGGCCGCAGCGTCGACAACATCAATGCCACGGCGGTGGAGTTCGGCGGCTTGAACATCACCCCGGCGGACGTCATCAAGCAGCCGCAAAAAGGCCTCGGCGGGGCGATGAGCATTCTGCCAATCGGCGCGACCTGGGTGGACGATGTGCGCAAGGTCAACGCGACGGTCACCGCGCCGGGACAGACCAGCTACCGCGACTTCGCGATGGTCTGGCACAAGGCGCTGAACACCCGTTGGGCCAACGGCCGGCCGGTGGAGGGCATCGCTGCCGAAGGCCTGGGCGTGCCGACCGATCCGCAGGACAACTCGAGCATGGCGATCAACTACAAGACCGAGCCGCTGTGGTATCGCTTCGGCCTCGCGCCAGACGCACCGTTCGGGCATGCCGACGGTGCGGGTTATGGCGACATGACCAACGCGCACATGGCTTACAGCAATGCGCTGGTCGGTGGCGATCCGCAGACCCCGGTGCTGTACGCCAAACCCGGGCAACCGTTGCGCACGCACATCCTGATGCCGAGCGGCGGCAGTCGTGGCACCACGTTCCAGCTCGACGGGCATGTGTGGTCGGTCAATCCGTTCCTTGCCGAGAAGAGTGATACCGGCGGTTATCCGATGGGGGCTCCGGGCGTGGGTTCGGTGCGCTTCGGCTACAACCCGATGTCGATGTACATCGGCGCCCACGAAAGCATCCTGCCGGCCGCGCACTTCAGCTTCTTGATCCCCAGTGCCGGCGGCAGCAATGCGATCCCGGGCGACTACCTGTTCCGCGACTACGCCGCCTACGGCAACACCTCTGGATTGTGGGGGCTGCTGCGCGTGACCAACGAACCGGAACCGGCACCGCAGGGGCAGTAGGAACAACGACAACATGCCTGTGGATGCAAATCCTTGTGGGAGCTGCGGTGGGCAGTGAGGTTACGGGATGGATGCAAATCCCTTGTGGGAGCGAGCTTGCTCGCGAATGGGGGCAGCTCGGTTTTTAAGGGTGAGGTTGAAGACGCCTTCGCGAGCAAGCTCGCTCCCACAGGTACCGCGTCGTTTGGACTGAATGTGTAGGGGAATGCGGTATGAACAGGATCATCAACATTATCGGTATTTGCACGCTGGCCATGGCCGGTGCAGTGTTGACGCTGAGTGAGATTGCCTTGGCGCAATCCGTGAGCGGGCAGACGTTGGCGCGCGATGGCGTGGCGGTGGATTTCGCCCTCAAGCCGCTGGCCGCCGACGGCAAGCTGCGTGAAGGCGAATTCGCCGATGTGCAATTTCGCGTCACTGACAGTGCGTCCGGCCAGCCATTGTCCGGCGTGGCACCGGGCGCCTGGGTCGATCCGCACACCCCGACCGCCGATCAGGCCCAGGGCCGCGAGCAAAGCTGCAAGGCGCGGGTCGGGGTGTTCCTCAAATCCAATATCGGCGCGCGGCCCTTGCTCGACCTCAACAGCTATTTCCTGCTGGTGATGAACCGCGACGCCAGTATCGCCGTGGTCGATCCGTCGGTATCAGTAGGCGGCATCACCAGCACCCTGGCGCGGATCGAACTCAAACAGCCGCCGATGGATTGGGTCACGCCCAAGGACAACAAACGCGTATTCGTTTCGATGCCAACCGCCGGTGAAGTCGCGGTGATCGACAGCGAGCAGTTCAAGGTGGTCGACTCGATCGCCGCCGGCGAGCAGCCGGTGCGAGTTGCCCTGCAACCGGACGAAAGCCTGCTGTGGGTCGGCAACAACGCAAGCAAAGCCGCAGCCTCCGGGGTCACGGTGATCGACACACAAAGCCTCAAACCACTGAAGCAACTGATCACCGGGCGCGGCCACCACGAAATGGCTTTCAGCAAGGACAGCCGTTTTGCCTTCGTCAGCAACCGCGACGACGGCAACGTCAGCGTGGTCGATATCGCCAGTCTGAACATCGTCAAGCAAGTCAAAACCGGCTCGCACCCCTTGTCGGTCGCCTATTCGCCGCTGTCCGGCGCGGTTTACGTGGCCGACGGCAAGGACGGCAGCGTGACGGTGATCGACGCCAGCAGCCACGCCATCCGCCGGGTGATCCCGTTGCAACAGGGCCTTGGCCCGATGGCCTTCAGCGCCGACGGCCGCTTCGCCATTGCACTCAACACCGTGGAAAACCGCGCCAGCGTCATCGACGCCGCCACCGACAGCGTGATTCATGAACTGCAGGTCAGCGCCGAACCCTATCAGGTGGTGTTCACCCAGGCTTACGCCTACATCCGCGGACTGGCCTCGCCGAAAGTCACCATGATCAACCTGTCGTCGCTGGGTGAAGGCCGTCAGCCGATCAGCCAGGGCTTCGAGGCCGGGCCGCAAGCGCCGCGCATGGCCGGCGATCTACCGCTGGCTTCAAGCCTTGCGGTGTCGCGCGATGACAACGCGGTATTCGTGGTCAACCCGGTCGACAACACCACGTATTTTTATGCCGAAGGCATGAACGCGCCAATGTCCGGTTACCCCAACCGCGGGCAAATCGCGCGCGCGGCCATGGTCATCGATCGCAGCCTGCGCGAAGTCTCGCCGGGGCTCTACAGCGCGCGGGTGAAACTGCCGCCAGCCGGGCGTTTCGACGTGGCGTTCCTGCTCAATCAACCGAACATCATTCATTGCTTTACCGCGCAGATCGAAGCCGATGGCAACGCAACAAAACCCCTCGGCCAGGCGAAAGTCGAGTTCCTGCTCGACAAGACCATGGTCGCGCTCAACGACCCTTACGTCGTGCGCTTTCGCATCGTGCAAGGCAAGCAAAAACACCCGCGCCGCGGCGTTGAGGACGTGCAATTGCGCTACTACCTGGCGCCGACCTCGCACCCGCGCGAAGTCGCGGCGCTGGAAATCGCCGACGGCGTGTACGAAGCGCCGATCACCCTCGACCGCAGCGGTGCCTGGTACCTGCATGTACGTGCGGCATCGCTGGGTGCCGGTTTCGATGACAAGACCTTCGCCAGTGTTCGGGTAACCCCCGGCCAGAATGATTGAAGAGGAATTCGCCATGCACCGATTTGCCTCCACCAGCCTGCTGACCCTGTGTCTGCTAAGCCTCGGCAGCCCGTACGTCCGCGCGCATTCAGCCGATGAGCACGCCGGCCACAAGGCCCCGGCCGGTAGCAGCCAGGAACACGCGCAAGTGAAGTTCGCCAACGTGCCGCTGCTCGATCAGAACGGTAAAAGCGTGCACCTGGAGCAGGATCTGGTGCAGGGCAAAATCGTCGTCATGAGCTTCATCTACACCAGTTGCACTACGGTGTGCCCGGTGGTCTCGTCGATCATGGGCAAAGTGCAGACGCAGCTCGGCGCGCGGGTCGGCGATGAGGTGCAACTGGTGTCGATTAGCATCGACCCGCAACGCGACGACCCCAAACGTCTGCAGGATTACGCCCGGACCTTTCAGCGCGGGCCGGGCTGGAGCTGGCTGACCGGCTCGCCGCAATCGATCAGCGAAACCCTCAAGGGCCTGGGCAATTTCAGCGGCGACTTCAAGAATCATCAGCCCCTGATCCTCGTCGGCGACGGCAACAATCGCCACTGGACGCGCTACTACGGCTTCACCGATCCGGCGCTGCTGGCCAAGGAAGTGGAAAAACTCAGCGGCCTGCGCACCCACGCCAAACACACCGCCATCGCCATGGAGCAACAGCCATGAGACTGCTCGACTGGATCTCGCTGAGTGTGTGTTTCTGGATTTTCAGTCACGTGGCCTTCGCCCATGAGGACCACGTATCAGAGCCGCCGGCCAGCGTGGCCGCCGCGCCGGCCAAAGGCACCCACGATGCGCAAACCTGGTTCACCGACACGCCACTGCAGGACCAGAACGGCCAGACCCTGCGCTTCTACAGCGATGCGCTGCAAAACCGTGTGGTGCTGCTCAACGTGATTTTCACCCATTGCAACGATGCCTGCCCGCTGATCACCCGCAAGCTCAAGGAAGTGCGCGAACTGCTCGGTGACAAGGCCGACGGCATCACCTTCATTTCCCTTACCAGTGACCCGCTGCGCGATACGCCGGCGGTGCTCAAGGCTTACACCTTGAAGCAGGGTTCCGATGACCCTCATTGGCTTTTTCTCACCGGCGACAAGGCGCAGATGGACCTGGTGCTCAGTCGCATCGGCCAGATCGTGCCGACTCCCGAGCAACACTCCACGCAATTGATCGTTGGCGATGTGGCCAACAAGCGCTGGAGCAAGATCCGCCCCGATGCCCCGGCCGCCGCCATTGCCCAGCGCTTGCAGTTGCTGACAATGCCCGTGGCCGGCCACTGAGCCCGCGCCATGAACCTGCGCTGCGGACTCGCCCTGATCCTGCTCGCCGGCATCAGCCTCGGCGCCGGCGCCATGTCGCTGGACGCCGATGAGGCGGCGGGCAAGCGTCTGTACCGGCAAGGTCTGTCCGCCAGTGGCGAGGCGATCATGGCGCGGGTCGGCGCGGCAGATGTAGCGCTGCCGGCGACCAGCCTGCCGTGCGCCAATTGCCACGGCAACGATGGCCTCGGTCGGCCGGAGGGTGGCGTGCGTCCGCCGTCGCTCGACTGGGCGCGGTTGACCAGCCTCTATGGCCAGCAGCAGGTCAACGGGCGTAATTATCCGGCCTACACCGAAAGCAGTCTGGCCACGGTGATCCAACAGGGCCGCGATCCCGCCCGCAACCGGCTCGACCCGAGCATGCCGCGCTTTGTCCTGTCGATGAAGGATCAGCGCAACCTCACGGCCTACCTCAAACGCCTGGCCGATGAGCGCGACCCCGGCCTCGATGCCGAGACTCTGCACCTGGGCACCTTGCTGCCCAGCCAGGGGCCGCTGGCCGAGGAGGGCGCGACGGTGGCAGCGGTGCTCAACGGCAGCGTGGCGCGGATCAATCAGGCCGGCGGCATTCATGGCCGGCAACTGCGCCTGACCGTGCTTGACCCCGGGCCGGATCGCGCCAGTGCCGAGCAGGCGCTGCAACGCTTGATTGATGATGAACAAGTGTTCGCCCTGATCGCACCGCTGGCGCCGGCGCTCGACAGCGAACTGGGCGCACGTCTGGAACAGGCCGGCGTGCCGCTGATCGGGCCGATGTCGATCCTCGGGCCGTTGCAGACCAGTCGACAGATCTTCGAACCGCTGCCCGGTCTGCGCGAGCAAATGATGGCGCTGGCCGATTACGCCACAGCCAGTCTGCGGGTGCTGCAAGGGCCGACGCTGATCACCTGTCCGGACGACCCGGCGCAAGTGCAGACCGCGCAAAACCTTGGCCTGTATCTGCAAGATCACGGCTGGCAGAACGTTCATGTGCAGGCCTACGACCCGGCGGCGGATGCGCTGCCGTTGGGCTCGCGTTCGGTCTTCTATCTGGGCGATGGCGGCGGCTTCAGTCGGCTGGCGACCCGCCTGCAGGGGGCCGGGCAAGTGCCGTATCTGTTTGCCGCTTCCAGCCAGGTGGCCGGCGATCTGCTGCACGTGCCTGACGGTTTTACCCGCCGGGTATTTCTCGCCTATCCATTTGTGCCCAGCGACTGGACGCAGGCGGGGCGCACGGCGTTGACGTTGTTGCGCGAAAGCCAGGGCCTCGGCGCGCAGCATGCGGTGCTGCAGGTCGGCGCTTACGCCTCGATGCTGCTGCTCGGTGAAGGTCTGAAACAGGTCGGGCGCGATGCCAGTCGCGAAAAACTGGTGGCGGCGCTGGAGGGCGTGCATGACTTCGACACCGGCCTGACTCCACGCCTGAGTTTCGGCCCGGGGCGGCGCCTGGGTCTGAGCGGCGCGCACGTGGTCACGGTGGACTTGTCGGATCAGCGTTTTTATCTGGTTGCACCCTACAAACCGTTGGTTGCCAGCCCCTGAAGGGAGGCCTCGATCATGAGACTCACAGTGTTGCTGATGACGTTGATCTGCTGCCTGCCGACGGCGTGGGCCAGCGACGGCCCGGCTGCGGCGCGGGTCAATGGCGAGGAGATTTCCGCGTTTCGCCTCGAACGCTACTTCGCCGAATACCTCCAGGACCAGGGGCGCGCGGTGACCAGCATTCGCAGCCCCAAGGCTTACCGACAACTGCGCCAGGCCGCGCTGCAAGCGCTGATCGACAAGGAATTGTTGTGGCAGGAGGCGCAAAAACGCGGCGTGCGGATCGACGAACAGACCGTGCGCCAGCAGGTCGAGCAAACCCGCAGCGCCATCGGCGGCAGTGAAGCTTTCCAGCGGCGGTTGCAGGACGCCGGTTTCGATCAGGCCTCGTTCACCGAATACACCCGCCGCGAACTGGCCGCACAGCAGATGTTCGCTGCGCTGATCCGCGCCCGCACCCTGCAACCGCAACAACTGCTGGTCAGGTTGCCGCTGCAGGCGGATGCAGCCATGGTCGCTGCGGCCCGTCTACGCTTAATACAGATGCGCGCCGCAATAGTCGGCGAAGCGACGTTTGCCAGCGACCCGGTGCGTTCACCGTTTGGCTGGCATGTGATTTATTTGCCGAACCACTTGGAGGCCGCCGATGTCCCAGATTCGCAGGGGCTGGACTCAGTCAGGGCAGAGCTTGCCCGACAGCGACAGACTCAGGCTCGTCGTCAGGTGCTCGCGCAATTGCGGGCACAAAGCAGAATCGAACGTATTGACGACGACTGAAGCTTCCCCCCCAATAGTGGGGAATGCCTTCGATGCCCATTCAGGTGCTTCCCCGTTTCTGGGGAACGGGGTACCGGGACGAGCGGGCATTGTCATTAATTTCAAGGACATGAAGACATAAAATTACCGGCACTCAGCCTGGCATGAAGTGTGCGTTACCCCTCGTGAGGCGCACTCCGGCAGGTTCAGATTTCGGACTGGCGGGATTCAAGGAGTCGACCTTGGTTAACAAAGTACTGGTTGTCGAAGACGAACAGCTGCTTGCACAGAACCTTCAGGATTATCTGTCGGCGCAGGGGCTGGACGTCCGGATTGCACATGACGGAGCAACGGGTATCGGCCTGGCCGAAACGTTTGCCCCCGACGTGCTGGTGTTCGATTACCGCTTGCCCGATATGGAAGGCTTTGAGGTGCTCGACGCAGTCCGCCAGAACAGGACGTGCCATTTTGTGCTGATCACGGGTCACCCGACCGCTGAAGTCTGTGAGCGGGCGCGGCAACTGCAAGTCAGCCATATCCTGTTCAAACCGTTTCCATTGGCGGAACTGGCCCGAGCGGTCTGCGACCTTCTTGGCATCAAGCGTGAAACGAAACCCGGTGCGAGCCCTTCCGAGGGCTTTGTCGAACGACGCCAGAGCAGGACCGAGAGCTTCCCGTTGCAGTTGTACGATGGCAGTTGGGTGCTGGCGGATCGTCGACGAAGCCTGTCGACGGCCATGGCACCGGACGACGATCAAATGCTCACCGGGGAGTAGTGGCGCGATCAGACGTTCCGGCATTTGCCGACAAGGTTTGCCGCGCCGACAGGGCTTCACGCCCCGGTTGGAGAGCAAGCCATGGAACGTCTGTCCGTTGTCGTCGAACCGCTGTTGGCCGAAAGTGCCCCTGCGCGCTTTCCCAGTGAACACTTTTCCAGCGAGCAGTTGTCCCAGGCCCGGGCACGGGCTGCCACTTCCGGCGAACGCGTGCTTGAAGCCCTCGGCGTGCTCTGCGAACTGGCGCCGATGCCGTTCATTCACACCCTCGGCGCCACCCTGCATTATCCGGTGCTCGACACCGACAGCCTGTTTCAAGCGACGCCGGTGTTCGACCGCGTCACCCTCGCGCAATGCCTTAAACGTGAATTCATCCTGCTGCGCCACGACGACGCTGTCATCGGCGTTTTCGCTGACCCCTTCGACTCGGCGCGGCTGGCCTGGATCGACGACTGTTTGCACGGCGCGCCGCTGTACCTGGTGCACGCCGACGACCTCAAGGCCTATCTGGCCCGCCACGAAGAAAGCTTCCATGCCGTCGAGTCGCTGAACGCTCAGGGCGACACCCACCACGAAATCGACACCCTGCAAAGCCTGTCGCTGACCAGCATCAGCGAAGACGCCAGCAGCGTGGTGAAACTGGTCAACTCGACCTTGTACGACGCGCTGAAAATGCACGCCAGTGACATTCATCTCGGCACCACCGGCAACGGTCTGGTGATCAAGTACCGCATCGACGGCGTGCTCAACAACATCAGCAAAGTCCAGGGCAACGAGTTCGCCGAGCAGGTGATCTCGCGGGTCAAGGTCATGGCCGAACTGGACATTGGCGAGAAACGCGTGCCGCAGGACGGCCGTTTCAAGATCGGCATCAGCGGCCGTCAGATCGATTTTCGCGTGTCGATCATGCCGAGCATCTTCGGCGAAGACGCGGTGCTGCGGGTGCTCGACAAACAGGATCTGGCCGACAAGGTCTGCGGCGTGCAGTTGCAGGCGCTGGGTTTTGAAGACGAGACCCTGCGCCAGTTGCGCCGCCTCGCTGCCGAGCCCTATGGCATGGTGCTGGTCACCGGCCCGACCGGCAGCGGCAAGACCACCACGCTGTACGCGATGATCACCGAGATCAACCACGGCGTGGACAAGATCATCACCATCGAAGACCCGGTCGAATATCAACTGCCGGGCGTGCTGCAGATTCCGGTCAACGAGAAAAAAGGCCTGACCTTTGCCCGCGGCCTGCGCTCGATCCTGCGCCACGACCCGGACAAGATCATGGTCGGCGAGATCCGCGACCCGGACACCGCACAGATCGCCGTGCAATCGGCGCTCACCGGTCACCTGGTGTTCACCACCATCCACGCCAACAACGTCTTCGACGTGATCGGCCGCTTCACGCAAATGGAAATCGACCCCTACAGCCTGGTTTCGGCGCTCAACGCGATCCTCGCTCAGCGCCTGATCCGCTTGGTGTGCAGCAGTTGCAGCGCACCGGTCGAGCCAAGCGAGGAAGAGCTGCGTGCCTCGGGCCTCGACCCGCAGAAAGTTGCCCACTACCACTTCGTCCACGGCAAGGGCTGCGGCCACTGCCGGGGCAGCGGCTATCGCGGGCGCACGGCGATTGCCGAGTTGCTGCACCTGGACGACGAACTGCGCCAGATGATCGTCGAGCGCCAACCGATCAAACAGATCAAAGCCCTGGCCTGCGCCCGTGGTTTGCGCCTGTTGCGTGAGTCGGCGCTGGAATTGGTTGAGCAGGGGCGCACCACGCTGGAGGAGATCAATCGTGTCACTTTTATCGCGTGAGCGTTTTATCGCCGTGCTCGGCGCCAGCGGCGTTGGCCTCGGTCAGCGGCGTGGCAGCGACATCCTGTGGCTGGGCAGCGTCGGTTACATCGACGAAGGCTTCCAGAGCTACGCGGTGGCGCTGGACACCCTCGATCGCCTGCTCGGTGAACACGCCGGCGCCGGTGCCGAATTGTGTGTGGTGGTGTCCGGGCATTTCAGCCGTTTCTGCCTGGTGCCGTGGAGCGCGCAGATCAGCAGCCCGGAAGAACTGCGCGGCTTCGCCCAGCTGTGTTTCGAAGACCTGTTCGGCGCGCCGACCCAGGCCTGGAGTCTGGTGCTGTCGGCTGAGCCGGCCGGCTACGACCGCATCGCCAGCGCCTTGCCGCAGGACTTGCTCGAACGTCTGCGCACGCTGGTCAGCGGTCGCGGTCTGCGTCTGCGCTCGGTGCAGCCATACCTGATGGCGGCGTTCAACCGCTTCGACCAAAGCCTGGATGCCGGCGACTTCCTGTTCGTGGTTGCCGAGCCGCAACGCAGCGTGCTGTTGCTGGCAAGGGAAGGGCGCTGGGCCGGGGTGCGCTCGGTCGGCGGCAGCGACAGCGATGCCGCGTTGAATGCTCTGATCGGTCGCGAACGCCAGTTGCAGGCCTCGACCAGCGAACGCGCCTTCAACGTTTATCTGCACGCGCCGGGACGCCTCGATGTGCAACCGGATGTGGCGGGAGCGCACTTGCGCACGCTCGAAGACGACTCGATGACCGTGCGTGACGGCTTGTACGTCATGTCCCGGGCGGTGGCCTGACATGCGCGCGCTCAATCTGGATTTTCAACCGCGGCCGCGTTCCGGTCCGCTGGGCTGGAGTCTGCTCGGCGCCGGTGTGCTGCTCGCGCTGCTGTGCTTCGGCGTGCAGCAGCACCTCGACGCACACACCGAACAGCAGCAGGGCCATCTGCAAACCACCCAGCGTCAGCTCAACGGTGACAGCGGGGCCAAGTCCACCCTGAGCCCGGCGCAAACCCGCGAGCAGGCGCAGAACCTCGCCGAGATGCGCAAGGTTTCGCAGCAACTGCGCCGGCCGTGGGAACACCTGTTCGCCATGCTCGAAGCGATGCCGCGCGATGACGTCGCGCTGCTCAGCCTGACCCCGGATGCGCGCAAGGGCCAGGTGCGCATCAGCGCCGAAGCGCGCGATCTGCAAGCGATGCTCGATTTCCACAAGCGTCTGGAAGCCAGCGACGAGCTGTCCGACGTGTCGCTGCTCAGCCACGAGATCGTCGTCAAATCGCCGGAACAGCCGGTGCAATTCAACCTGTCGGCGACCTGGGAGATGGGCGATGCGAATCCCTAGACTGATCGTCCACGAATACCTGCAAGGCCTCGGCGTGCCGGGCCTGGCCGGGCTGGCGCTGCTGCTGGTGGCCGTGGCCTGGGCACTCGGCGGTTTGCTGCCGGGCTGGCAATCGTTGCGGCATTTGAGCCAGCAGACTCAGGCAGCCACCGAGTACCTGGCCAAGGTTGAAGACGGCAGCATCGCGCCGCCACTGGTGCCGCAGCGTCAGCTCGACGACTTCCGTAACAAACTGCCGGCGCAGCCGCAAGCCACCGTCGCCATCGACCGCATCTACGCCTTGGCCGCGCAAGAGCACATCACCCTGGCGCGCGGCGAATATGCCCTCGGCGTCGACCCGAAAACCCATCTGGCGCGTTACCAGATCCTGCTACCCGTGCGCGGCAGCTACCCGCAACTGCGGCGCTTCGTGCACGCCTTGCTCGGTCAGTTGCCGGCGGTGGTGGTGGAAGACCTCGAGTTGCAACGCAAGAAGATTGGCGACACCGACCTCAATGGCCGGATCCGTATGACCCTTTTCCTGTCGAGGTCGTGATGAATACCAAGCGCGTGACCGGGTGGGTAGCGTTCTTCGCTGTGGCGGCCGCGCTGGCGTGGTTGCCGGAATATTTCTCGCCCAGTGAAGACGCCGATGCCAACGAAGCAGCGCTGGCTACCCCGGCAAAAACCGCCAGCCGTGGCGCGCTGCCGGCGAGCGACACCAAGGCCAAGGACACCCCGATCAAGGACTTGAGCCCGGCCGGTGACCTGTTCGCCGCCAAGTCCTGGAAGGCCGCACCGGTGCTCGCCACGGTCACCGAACAAGCGATCAACCCGGCCACAGTGGTGCAAGCCCCGAGCCTGCCACCGGTGCCGTTTCAGTTCGTCGGTCGGCTGCATGACCGCAGCGACCTGCAAGTATTTTTGCAGAACGGCGAAAAGATCTACGTCGTGCGCAACGGGGATGTGATCGACGACACCTGGAAGATCACCGGCATTTCCGATCTGGAATTGAGCCTGGTCTACCTGCCTTTGCATTTGTCGCAGACCTTGTCTGTGGGGAGTACGCAATGAACCGTTCCCGTTTGCTGATGAGCCTGGGCCTGTGCGCCGGGCTGGCCGCCTGTAGCACTGCGCAGGTGGCCAACAAGGAAGCCGCTGACCTGATTGAACAGGGTCAGTACGAGGCGGGGCTGGCGCGTATCGAGGAAGGCCTGCGCGAGGACCCACGGGACACCGAACTGCACTTGCTGCTCAACAGCGGTCGGGCGAAAGCGATCACCGCGTTATTGACCTCCGGCGACACCGACCGCGCCCGCCGCGATTTCGCCTCGGCTCGCGTGGCCTACAACCGCGTGCTGACCATTGAGCCGAACAACCGCCGGGCGCAGGACGCCCTGCGTCAGCTCGACTACCTGCGCAGCATGGAAGAAAAGCTCGAACTGGCCCGTGGCGATCTGCGCCGCGGTGACATTTACGGCGCCGATCGCCAGGTCAAACAGATCCTCGAACTCGACCCCAACAACGAGGGCGCGCTTGAGCTGCAAGGCAACATCCGGCTGGTGCAGAGCCGCAACGTGATTGCCTATCCGCAGCTGCGCACCAAGCTCGATCGCCCGGTGACCCTGGAGTTTCGCGACGCCAACCTCAAGACCATTTTCGAAGTGCTGTCGCAGGTCGCCGGGCTGAATTTCATCTTCGACAAAGACCTGCGCCCGGACATGAAAGCGACGATTTTCGTACGTGACGTGCGCATCGAAGACGCCGTGACCCTGCTGCTGCAACAGAACCAGCTGCACCAGAAAGTGGTGAACGAAAACACCTTGCTGATCTACCCGGATTCGCCGCAAAAGGTGAAGGATTACCAGGAACTGGTGATGCGCACGTTCTACCTGACCAGCATCGACGCCAACACCGCGCTGAACATGGTCAAGACCATGCTCAAGACCCGCGATGTGTTCGTCGACGAACGCCTCAATACCCTGACCATGCGCGACACCGAAGACGCCGTGCGCATGGCCGAGAAACTTCTGCAATCGCAGGATCAGTCCAACCCCGAAGTGATCCTCGAAGTGGAAGTCATGGAAGTTGCTACCCAGCGCATCCTCGACCTTGGCCTGCAATGGCCCAGCACCTTCGGCGTGGTCAACAGCGATGGCTCGCCGGTCACGCTGCTGGGCCAGCTCAAGGGCATCAACTCCGACCGCATCTCCATTGGGCCTTCGCCGCAAGCCAAGATCAACGCACAGGACAATGACATCAACACCCTTGCCAGTCCGGTGATTCGTGTCAGCAACCGTGAGCAGGCGCGCATTCACATTGGTCAGCGCGTGCCGATCATCAGCGCCACGTCGGTGCCTTCGACCCAGGGCCCGGTGATCACCGAAAGCGTCACCTACCTGGACGTCGGTCTGAAACTCGAAGTGCAGCCGACCGTGCACCTGAACAACGAAGTGGCGATCAAGATCGCCCTCGAAGTCAGCAACGCCACGCCGCTGGAGCCGACCCGCCAGGGCACGATTCCGGTGCAGGTCGACACCCGCAACGCGCAGACCTCGTTGCGCCTGCATGACGGCGAAACGCAGATCCTCGCCGGGCTGGTGCGTAACGACCATGGCGCCACCGGCAACAAGATTCCCGGCCTTGGCGACATTCCCGGGCTGGGCCGGCTGTTTGGCAGCAACAAGGACACCGTCGGCAAATCGGAACTGGTGCTGTCGATCACCCCACGGATCGTGCGCAACCTGCCGTACCAGAGCCCCTCGGACATGGAATTTTCCACCGGCACCGAAACCAGCATGCACATCCAGGCGCCGGACCGTTCGCAGAGCTACGCGATGCCGTCGCCTGCCGCGCAGCCGCGTGCAGTCGGTGAGTCGGCCGTGGCCACCACCCGCGTCACTGTCGAGAAGCCTTGATCATGAACGCCTCCCAGCGCGGTTTTACCTTGATTGAAGTCGTGGTGACGCTGGCCCTGATCGGCCTGTTGGCGAGCATGGCCGCGCCTCTGACCGAGACCCTGGTACGGCGTGGCAAGGAACAGGAATTGCGCAACGCGCTGTACCAGATTCGCGATGGCATCGATGCCTACAAGCGCGCCTTCGACGCCGGTTACATCGAAAAGTCGCTGAACAGCAGCGGCTATCCGCCGAACCTGAAAGTGCTGGTCGAAGGCGTGCGCGACGTGCGCAGTGCCAAAGGCGCCAAATTCTACTTTTTGCGGCGTATCCCGCGTGACCCGCTGGTGCCGGCCAAACGTGATGACGAAGGGGGTTGGGGCGTACGCGCCTACGACAGTTCGGCTCAGAACCCGCGCGATGGCGAGGACGTTTTCGACGTCTATTCCCACGCCCGCGGCAAGGGCCTCAATGGCATTGCCTACCGCGAGTGGTGAAGCTCATGCGCCGGGAAAAAGGTTTTACCTTGCTGGAGCTGATGGTGGTGATGGCGATCATCGCCACGCTGATGACCATTGCCTTGCCGCGCTACTTCAACAGCCTCGAAGCGTCGAAGGAAACCACCTTGCGCCAGAGCCTGTCGGCGATGCGCGAGGCGCTGGATCACTTCTATGGCGATACCGGGCGCTACCCCGATTCCATCGAGCAACTGATCGAACAGCGTTACCTGCGCAACGCGCCGCTGGACCCGATCACCGAGCGCAAAGACCAGTGGGTGCTGATCGCGCCACCGGACGGCGTTGCCGGTGGCGTGGCCGACATCAAGAGCGGTGCTACCGGGAGGGCGCGTGATGGCAGCCAGTATGCCGAGTGGTAATCGCGCGCAGCAGGGCGGCTTCACCTACCTGGGCGTGCTGTTCCTGATCGTGGTCATGGGCATGGGCCTGGCCAGTGCCGGAGAACTGTGGTCGACCGCCTCGCGCCGCGACCGCGAACGCCAGTTGCTCTGGGTCGGCACTCAATACGCCCAGGCACTGCGCAGCTACTACCGCAGTTCGCCGGGAGTGGCGCAGTACCCGAAAGAGCTGGCGGACCTGCTCGACGATCAGCGTTTCCCGGAGGCGAAACACCATTTGCGGCAGCTCTATCCAGATCCGATCGGGCAGGGCGAATGGGCGCTGCAGCGCGGTTTCGACGGGCGCATCACCGGCCTCAACAGTCCGTCGGCCGAGCTGCCGTTGAAGCAGACGGACTTCCCGTCGCAGTGGGCGGATTTCCAGGGCATGCAGCGCTATTCGGACTGGCAATTCGTCGCTGAAAAAGCCTTTCTCGAGGGCAGCAATGGCCCAACGAAAGGCCAGTCGAATCTGCCTCAGGCGCTGCAGCCATGACTCGCCAGTGGTGGTGCGCGCTGATCCTCACCGTGCTGGCCTGTGGCGCCCATGCCGGTGAAGAAGACGAACTGATGGGCTTTGTCGTCGACGACACGATCTCGCACATCGGCCACGACTTTTACTACTCGTTCACCGAACGCCTGCGCGACACCAGCCCGATGGATTTCAACCTGGTGGTGCGCGAGCGCCCCGACGCGCGCTGGGGCAGCCTGGTGACCGTGGAATATCAGCAACGCCTGGTCTATCGGCGCTTCCTGCCGCCGAACACCGTGGAACTGAAGGACGAGGCCTACGCGGCCGCCGACTGGGTTCGACGCCAGGTTGTCCAGCGCAAGCTGGAGGCTCTGTTGCAGGACACCACCGACCTTGAGAAGGACGAACTATGAACACGACAACGTTCTCACGGCGCAGCGGATTGTGGATCTCGGGGTTGTTGATCGGGCTCGCCAGCGCTGCCGCTGTCCAGGCCACCGAACTGGTCTACATGCCGGTCAACCCGTCGTTCGGCGGCAACCCGCTGAACGGCACCTGGCTGCTCAACAACGCCCAGGCGCAAAACGATCACGACGATCCAGACATCCAGAGCCGTTCGGCGGTGGCCGGTACCTCGGCGCTGGAGCGCTTCACCAGTCAATTGCAATCACGGCTGCTAGGGCAGTTGCTGGACAACATCTCCACCGGCAATACGGGGAGCCTGTCCACCGACTCTTTCATCGTCAACGTCATCGACGACTCCGGGGCACTGAGCATTGAAGTGACCGATCGAGCGACCGGTGAAGTTTCGGAAATTCAGGTGAACGGCCTCAACCCATGACGGGCTGACGGTTCCGGGGAGTGATGGACATGAAAAAAATAATTGCGCTAGGGCTGCTGTTGGCAACATTACAAGGGTGCAGTCTGCGCGAGCCGATGCCGGCCGAGCAGGACACCGAAACCCCGACCCTGACCCCCAGGGCCTCGACCTACTACGACTTGCTGAAAATGCCCAGGCCCAAGGGGCGGCTGATGGCGGTGGTGTACGGCTTCCGTGATCAGACCGGGCAGTACAAACCGACCCCGGCGAGTTCGTTTTCCACCAGCGTGACTCAGGGTGCGGCGTCGATGTTGATGGACGCGATGCAGGCCAGCGGCTGGTTTGTCGTGCTTGAACGTGAAGGGCTGCAGAACCTGTTGACCGAGCGCAAGATCATTCGCGCGTCGCAGAAGAAGCCGAATACGCCGGTGAATATCCAGGGTGAGCTGCCGCCGTTGCAGGCGGCGAACATGATGCTCGAGGGCGGGATCATCGCGTATGACACTAACGTGCGTAGCGGTGGGGAAGGGGCACGGTATCTGGGGATCGATTTGCAGCGTGAATATCGGGTCGATCAGGTGACGGTGAATTTGCGTGCGGTGGATGTGCGCAGTGGGCAGGTGCTGGCGAATGTGATGACCAGCAAGACGATTTATTCGGTGGCGCGCAGTGCCGGGATTTTCAAGTTTATCGAGTTCAAGAAGTTGTTGGAGGCTGAGGTGGGCTACACCACGAATGAGCCGGCGCAGCTTTGTGTTCTGTCGGCGATCGAGGCGGCGGTGGGGCATATGGTGGCGCAAGGGATCGAGCGGCGCTTGTGGCAGGTGGCGGGGGATGTTTCTACGCCTGGGCAGGATGATGTGCTGAATCGGTATTTGACCCAGAACAAGATTGATCCGGATGCCGAATGAGGTTTTTGCTGTTGAGCTTGGCGGCCTGATAGCCGACCAGGCTCTCTCGGTCGAAACCGGTTCAAACCTGTAGGAGTGAGCCTGCTCGCGATAGCTATCTATTGGGCATCGACGATATCGCGAATGCACTCGGACCTTGTGGGAGCTGGCTTGCCAGCGATGGCGGCCTCACAGCCGACCAATCTCTGGCAGATGTACCCAGTTCCCATTGTGGGAGCTTGCTCGCAAAGGCTTTCTGTCAGGCGGTAGGGTGCTTTCTGATTAAGTACATATCCATTCCTGCGGCAACGGCTGCTTAGGGTTTCGCCCTTACGGCGACTCACTTTTTTTACAAACGCCTAAAAAAAGTAAGCAAAAAAACGCTTGCTCCTACGTACGGCCCGCTCGCTAAAGCTCGGGGTTCCTTCGCTCCGTGATCGATCCGGGCGCAGCGGCTACGGTTTGCTTCGCTGCACCTCCTTCCGCTGTGTCTGGCTGCGCCAGACGGTCGCTGCGCTCCCACGCCCGGATCAATCCCTCCACTCAGCCTTCCGACGTCGCCGGTGAGTCAAGATCAAAAGCAGGCGAGCTGACACTCGGCCTATTGAGTGGTGAGAAGCGGCGCATGGCTTGGGATTTGCGGTGGATTCGCCCCTCACCCCAGCCCTCTCCCCCTGGAGAGGGAGCTGATCTGCGTTGGCTTTGGAATCGTGTACGACTCGGTATTTCACGTCGGCACATCTCTCGCATCCACCCCGGTCAGTCCCCTCTCCCTCCGGGAGAGGGCTAGGGTGAGGGGGCTTTTGATTTTCGAAACTCGAGATCGACTCGGTATTTCAGGCCGACGTACCTTTCGCATTCACCTCGGTCAGTTCCCTCTCCCTCCGGGAGAGGGCTAGGGTGAGGGCTGCGATCTCAAGTTTGTTTAAAGAAGTGTCTGAACTCGCAGAACCTTCCCACAAGGTTTTCAGGTTGTCCGTCGGACGGCCGGTCTCTAGCCTGTGCTTGTCGCTGCCAATTCAGCGGCCGGGCCTGGAAACCCGAAGACACGAGAGAGCGAATACGCCTTTCATAACGTATGCTTGCGCACTTCATTGTGTGCACGCTGTTATGGCGGTTGTGCGCGGGAGACATTCGTGTCTGCCGGGTTGCTCTCTCCCGGATTTCCAGCCTGCGTACAGCTGCCACCCATTTTTCCTGGAAGTCGAATGGGCCAGTTGCAACTATCAATGAGAGAGATTCACCATGAAAAAACCAACCCCCAACCCACCAGAACCAGACACCAACACCACATCCCCCTACGCCTGCGTCGACAGCAAAAAACTCCACAAAGCCGCCGACCGCGCCCTCGATTTCTACCTCAATCCCACCGCTCACATCATGTCCAGCGCCAACGAGCCGGAGGCGATGTACCTCGCCAACCCCAGCTACAACACCGAATCCCTGCTGGCCAACGCCAGCGAAACCCTCGGCTCGGCCGGTGAAATGCTCAACAACTTCGCCGCCTCCCTGGATCCCTCGCACCGCAAGACCGCGCTGGGCATCGCGCAGGTCGTCATGCTGGGTGAACTCGCCGTCAACCAAGCCCTCGATCACGTCGAACTCAAGCACTGAACACACCAATTGATCGTTCCCACGCTCTGCGTGGGAATGCAGCCCCTGACGCTCTGCGTCAAATTCGCAGTTTGGAACGCGGAGCGTCCCGAGAGGCATTCCCACGCAGAGCGTGGGAACGATCAAGAACAGAGACCGGCTTTTACCCTCGGTCAGGAGGCACCATGGATCCGCTGTTTTCCACAACCGTTCCAGATTTCGAAAGCGAAGAGCAGGCCGCCAGATACGACCGTTGGTTCCGTGCTGAAGCCCAGAAGTCACTCGATGATCCGCGCCCCAGCAGTCCGAATGAGCAGGTAATGGCAGAGATGAAGGCGTTGATGGCCGAGCTACGGATCAAACATGAGGCTCGTGAGGCTTTGCGCAAAGAAGCCCCGACGCCCCACATTGATCGTTCCACGTTCTGCACGGAAACGATCAAAACCCAAGACCTCGATCACATGGAACTGCACGATTAAGCGCCCTCGCCGTACGCTGGAACTCTTTTTACTGAAATTGACTGTAGGTTTTTTGAAAGAAACACAGGTTCCAAAGTAAACCTTGTCATTGATCATGTAATTAAATGGCTTTTTTTCACCATCCACGAACCCCATTACATTTAGGGCAGTGACGAGTGTCCCAGGAAATTTTTGAGAGGCTGTAATTGCAGAGACAACCTTAAAGGAGTTTTCAGAGCTTCCGGAATCGATAACCTTTGGTTTTGAGTTCACTGAGTTTTTCAGGGTGCCGAGGGTTACTGCTGAAGCTAAAAAACCGCGCTCCTCAAGGCAACGCGGTTTTTTGTTGATGAATGGCTCAGAAAGAGTCGCGTCGCGGATATTCCTGACGCGCATGCAGAACGTTCACGATTTCGATCCGATCCGTAACTCGATAAATGATCAGATAGCTGGAATTTACAACGATCTCCCGAGTACCGGCGATCCGGCCTGATCGATAGAGATAGGGATGATCAGGAAGATAAGCTATGGCCTTTCCAACTGCCTTCAAGATCTCCTTGGCTGCTCCAACATTCCTTTCGACTATGTATTCGAGCACTGTTACCAGCTTCGCCCGCGCTTCGGGCCTCCACTCAATCGGCCTCGAAACCATTGTCTTTTGCCTTGATCAAGGCATGTATCTCGGCCATTACTTGGTCATGCGAAAGATTCGGGCGGGGATCATCGAGAGAGGCCTGTACTTCCGCTCTGAACCAGCGGTCATAGCTCGCAGCCTGTTCTTCAGGATCAAGATCCGAGACGACTGGGCACAGCGGGTCAATCATCTTTGGGTCGATCATGGCACCTCCGGGATCAATGTCTGGAAGTCTATGCGGTAAGGGGAATGTTGTCGTGGTTGTCTGGATGAATTGCACGTTGGCAAGCTCCTTTGGGTTCAGGTTGTCCCGAAAAAATCCTAATCCTTGCGCTTCCGACGGCCAACCGCCAGACATGGTAGGAAAACGTGCAGCTTTTCTAGAAATCATTCCTTTTTCTGTAGGACGTGGCGGGTCTTAAGTTTTAAAGCGAGCGTGTCGTTGATTGGTCCTACGGACACAAAAAAACCGCGACCCCCCTCACCAGAGAATCGCGGCCCTTCAACACCCAACCCCTACTGCTGCAACACCGTCGCCTGGTTAGCCGACCCGAACTGCTGAATATTCGCGGTCTGGGTCATGCCACTCTGGTCGACATTGGCGATGTTTCCCGTCCCGCCCTGGGTCACGTACGCCACGTTCATGGTATCTGCCTGTTTCACCGTGATCTGGTTATCGCTGCCATACAGCTGCGCGGTATACGCCTGGTTGCCCGAGCCCGACTGGTCGAACGATGCGCTGTTGCCGGTGCCATTCGATGAACCCTGCACCAGGTTGCCCGTGCCGCGCTGATCGGAAATTAGAATGTTGTCGCTGCCATTCTGATCAAAGTACAGCTCGTTATACGACTCGGCCTGGCTGACGGTGGTCTTGTTGCCGGTCCCGGTCTGGCTGGTGGTCATCACGTGGCCGACGCCGTCCTGGGTGAAGCTGGCGATGTTGCCATTGCCGGCCTGGGTGACGGTGGCGCGTTGGTTGCTGCCGAACTGGCCGCCCGATTGCGGGCCTTTCCAGTTGCTGGCGTAGACCTTGTTGTCGTCGCCCACCGAGGTGGCGCTGAGGACGTGACCATCGCCGCTCTGGTAGGTGTAATGCACGTTGCCGTTGCCCACCTGGTACAACGCCAGTGTCGAGTTGACCGACTCGAACTGGTCGGCGTAGATCGCGTTGCTGTTGCCGAGCTGGGTGACGGCGGCGTTGTTGTTGGCGCCGAAGCTTTGGTCGACCACGGTTTCGTTGCTGTCGCCGTACTGGTTGATCGTGGCCTGGCTGGCGGTCTGCGCGTCTTGCCAGATTTCGGTGCCGTTGAGGTTGCCGAACTGGTTGATGGTGATATTGCCGCCAAGGCCGTTGCGCTGATCGCTGTAGGCGTAGTTACTGTCGCCGGCCTGGTTGATGCCGATCTGCCCGCCGTTGTGCGTGACCTGTTCGGCGGTGCCGTAGTTGGCGGTGCCGAACTGGGTGATCACCGAGCTGTTGCCGCTGCCTTCATAGAGTTGTTCGATGTTGGCTTCGTTGTTGTCGCCGTACTGGAAGGTTTTGCCTTCGCTGCCGTTCTGCGAGTCCTGGTAGACGAACGAGAAGTTGCCGCTGCCTTGCTGTTGTTGCAGGGCATTGTTGGGGGCACCGAAGCCCAGCGACTGGCTGGCGTGGGCGGTGTTGAAGGCGCCGACCTGTTGTTGAGTAATGGTGCCGTTGTCTTCGTAAAGCTGCTCGGCATAACCGGCGTTGTAGTCGCCGACGGCGTCCTGGATGATCACGCTGCTGGCGTGGTCCTGCACGGCGGCGGCGTCGTTGCCCTGGCCGAACTGGGTCTGGGTGGCGGTGCTGAACGGTGCCTGAGTCTGTTTCACGTTGGCGATGTTGGCGGTACCGGCCTGGCTCTGGCTGGACAGGCTGTCGTCCGCCATGGCCTGGGCACTGATCATGACCAGGATGGCGGCGGTGAGGGGCGTCAGTTTGAACATGATGAACTCTCCGATGATTGCAGTGCTTAGCGATATTGCTTGACCGAAACGCTCATGCCGTTGCCCGACTGGGTCACGGCGCTTTGCAGCCCCGCGCCGGCCTGCTCGATGCTGGCGTCGTTGTTGTTGCCGTTTTGCGCAATCTGCGCGCGGTTGTGGCTGCCGGTCTGGGTAATCGAGGCGGCGTTGCCGTAGCCGTTCTGGTTGATCAGCGCCATCAGGTCGCTGCCTTGCTGCAGGATGTACGCCTCCTGATTGCTGCCCGATTGCACGATCTGCCCGAGCAGCGACTGACCGTTCTGTTGCAGCAGGGCGACGTTGGCCTGGCCGAGCTGGTCGATCAGGGCTTGCTGACCCACCGGTGGGGGCAGTTCGCCGAGGTCGCTGCTGGTCGGGGCGAGGTCGTCGTTGTCCATCAGGTCGTCGGCGCGCGCGCCTGCACTGCTGCACAGCAGGAGCAGGCAAAGCAGGGCGGCGGTCGGCGTGTTCATGGCGAAATCCTGTGTCGCGTTATCCGGTTGCAAGCCCTGGCCCAGCCACTCGCAAGTGGCTGGGCGGCAGGCTCAGAGGGTGTTTACAGGCACGGTGCGCACGGTGCCCTGGGACGAGCGGATCGTCGCGGTCGGGTTGGCCGACGGCACCACCAGCGTGTTGTTCAGCGTCAGCCGCCAGCGACCGGTCAACGGCACCGTTGTGCTGCCGAGTGTCACCAGCCCGGTCGGCGTGGTGACCTGCACGGTGATGGTGTTGCCGGTGGTCACTGACGACGTGCCGGTGAAGTCCCAGTTGAAGCGACCGCCGGAGCGGGCCAGCACCGTTGACGTGGTGATGGCGAACGTTTCCGCCGCTGGCCGTGGCGACACTTGCACCGTGACCGTCGCGGGCGTCGACAGGGCGCCGAAGCTGTCCCGGGCGATGTAGGTGAAGGTCGTGGTGAATGCCGTGGTCACGCTGGCTGGCGGGGTGTAATTGATCACCGTGCCGTCAGTGCTGACCGTGCCCCGGCCGGCGGCCGGTTGGGTCAGGCTGGCGACGCCCAGCGGTACGTTGCCTTCCGGATCGGTGTCGTTCGCCAACACGTTGATCGGGATCGCCACACCCAGGGTGGCGACGCTGTCGGCGACGGCGGTCGGTGCCTGGTTCGGTGCGACGGTGATGGTTACGGTGGCCGGGTTGGCCGAGGCCAGGCCTTTGGCGTCCTGCGCTTTGTAGGTGAAGGTCGTGGTCAGTGGCGCGTTGACTACCGCTGGTGGGGTGTAGACCACCGATGTGGTGCCGTTGAGCGCGACGGTGCCTTGGCCGGCGGCCGGTTGAGTCAAAGCGGTGATGCCCAGCGGATTGTCACCATCAGGATCGCTGTCGTTGGTCAACAAGCTGAGGGTGATTGGCACGCCGAAGCTGGTGCTGCCGGTATCGGCATTACTCAGCGGCGCCTGGTTTTCCCCGGTGTCGGGTGCGGTGCCGACCACTACCACGGCTTCGGTGTCAGTGCCGCCGGCGGCGGATTTCACCGTGACGCTGGCCGGTGGTTGCGTCAGGTCGGCGACAGTGATGCGTTGCAGCGTGCCGGATTTCGACAGGCG
Organism: Pseudomonas koreensis; assembly: GCF_036668835.1. GTDB lineage: Bacteria > Pseudomonadota > Gammaproteobacteria > Pseudomonadales > Pseudomonadaceae > Aquipseudomonas > Aquipseudomonas koreensis_I. The sequence continues at coordinate 43,345 of NZ_JAZEVW010000015.1, read as the reverse complement.
GCCATAGCCTTCAGCGACCATGTCGGGGATTGCCACTTCATCGGTCGACGTCGCTTCGATCAGCAGGCTGTGGGTGGCCCAGCTGTAGCGTGCGGTCTGTATTTTGACCACGTCGGTGAGTTTGCTCGACACGGCTGTCGGGCGTGTGGTGCCGGTCGGATTGCTCGCGGTCACGACGATCACTGCCGGCACCGCGCCTGCGCCCAGACGCTGGCCGAAGAACGAACCGTTGTTGTCGCCCAGCAGGCTGGTCTGGCACGGTGTTGGCGGTGGACCGGGGAGCAACGCAATGGATTCCCGGAAACACAAAGACGAGCTGCTGTCAGCCTTGGCAAACACCTCCGCGCGGGTACCGGCGGCTGTCCTGCGATAGGTTGCGCGATCAATTTCAACGTGAGTCTGCTGGCGGTTGTCGAGCACTTTGCCGGACAAGCTGAACAGGTTCGACTGGATCGTCCCGGCGGGGCCGGTGATTCGCACGAAGTTGGTGTTGAACGGGCTGCCGGTTACCGCTTCGTTGAGGTTCGGGTCGCCGACGAAGGTTTCGGTGGCGCCGGTGTCCGGGTTCACTTCGGTATACGGGCCGTTGACGCTGCGCAGGAACGGTCCGATGTCGCCGTTGACCGCCCCCGTGAAGTTGCCCGGCGCGCCGATGCCGATGTCGCGGGTGATATTGATCGCGCGCCGACCGGGCGTGGTGACATTGACCGTTTCGACGCCGTACGGGTGAGTGATGGTGTAGGTGCCAGCGGTAGGCACCGAGACGCGGATGCGAATGCGCGCAAAGCTTGCCTGGTCGCCATCGACCGGATTTTCCGAGGCGAACGCCGCTTCGATACCGGCCACATACGCTTCCATTTCGTAACCGCTGTTGCCGACCTGCGGGATGGCGGTTTCGGCAAGGAACCAGAAGGCTTCCGGCGGCCAGTTGTCGGGGAAGATCATCGGCTGTGCATCGTCGTAGATACCTGGCTCGGCCAAGAGAATGCACATGTAGGCGGGCGGCGTGGTTGCCGCAACGCGCGAGCTGGCAGCACGCGACTGGCACAGTTCCATCGACAGCAGATTGTTGTCCTGATACCACATCGGGAATTTCCCGGTGGCGAAGGTGTAGGGGCCGGGGTCGACGGCGGCGAGTTGCGCATAGGCACTGCCGGTCAGCGAGAGAGCGAGCCCGAGCGCGTTGAGCGCAAAGCGTGGCCACTTGTTCATGATGCCTCCTGATGCGGATCTGGGCATGTGAGCGTTCATTGCACGATGACCACTTCTTCGGTATCGCTGCCGCCGTTGGACGACGTCACGTGGACTTTGGCCGGCGGTATTGGCGAGATCCCGGTGGCCAGGGTTTTCACTGCGCCGTCGCCGCCCAGCGCACCGATGGCGGCGCCGCTGCCGGAGGTGGCGGTGAGTACCGGCGGCGAGGTTTCGTCACTGGTCGAGGCGACCACGGTCAGTTGTCCGGAGCTGAGGCTGTATTGCGCGCTCTGGATCACCACCAGATCGGTGAGGGTCATGGGCAGGGTGGTCGGCGTGCTGGTGGCGATGGCCAGATGATTGTCGGCGGTCACTTGCAGCGTGGTCGGCAAGGTCGGGTTGGCCGACGATTGCGCGTACCAACTGCCGGTGGAGTTGGCCTCGGTCATGTTCAGCACCGGGGTGCTGCTGGTCACGGCGACAGTGCCCGGCGCTGGCGGCGCGAGGACGAACACGTCTTGTTGAGCGACCGGCGCACTGGTTCCCGCTTTGCGCGAGTAAGTGCTGCGCTGGGTGATCATTGGCGTTGGCCGTACCACCGTCGACAACTTGCCGGAGACGGCAAACGCGGTGGAGCGCAGGTCCAGGCCGTTGGGCCCCTCGATGCGCACGAAGTTGGTGTTGAACGGGCTGCCCGTCACCGCTTCGTTAAGGTTCGGGTCGCCGACGAACTGTTCGGCGGCACCGGTCAACGGATTGGTTTCGGTGTACGGGCCGTTGACGCTGCGCAAGAACGGGCCAATGTCGCCTTTGAGCGCGCCGTCGTAGGTTTGCGGTGTGCCGATGCCGATATCGCGAGTCATGTTGATCGCGCGGCGGCCGGGGGTATCGATGTTGAACACGTCGACCCCGTACGGGTGAGTGATGACATAAGTGCCGGCAGTCGGCACATCGACGCGGATGCGGATCCGCGCGAAGCTGACCTGATCGCCTTCGACCGGTTCTTCCGCAGCGAACGCGGCCTCGATGGCGCTGACATAGCCCAGATCGATACCGCGTGCGGCATCGACAATGGCGGTCTCGCCGGTGAACCAGAACGCTTCGTCAGGGAAGTTCGTCGGGAAGACAATCGGTTGCGCGTCGTCGAAGACACCGGGCGTCGGCAGCAGCGAACACATGTACGAAGGCGCGCCGGGTGTGCTCGGTACTCGCGAACTGAGCGCCTTGGACAGGCACAGGTCCAGGGTGCGACCGTGGGTGTCCTGATACCAGCCGGCGAAACCGCCGTTGGCCGGCGTGTATGGGCCAGGGTCAACAGCAAACAAGGCGGCCTGGGCGACGCCATGGGCCAGAGCGCTCACGACCAGGACGGTCGCGGTTTTGGACAGTAAAGGGTGCATGAGTTAATCCCTCTATCAAAGTACCTGCCCCTTGGGGATGGGTCAGTTGCAACGGCCTGTACACCTTCCATGCCAAGGTGCGGCGGATGGGGCGCAGAGGGCCGGGATAGAGGCTTCGGCGGGTAGGCGATCGAAGTTTTGGTTTGACGGGGAAAGGGCGTCAGTCCCCAGAGTTGGGGGCGTTGGGGATGAACATTCATGGGCAATGCGCAGTCCCCCCCTGTAGGAGTGAGCCTGCTCGCGATAGCGGTGGGTCAGCTGGACAACTGGGGTACAGGAAGACCGCTATCGCGAGCAGGCTCACTCCTACAGGGGGTTGGTGGTGTTTGCGGGTGAAACCGGGCCGCTGTCCCCGCATCCGGGCAAATCCCCACCGGTGGGCTATAACCCTATAGGGACGTCTCGGGAAGTCGCGCCATGAACATGCAGTCGAAATTGCTTGCGCTTGACGAGGGCAAGCTTCGCTCGGGCGCGCGCGGGCGGCCGTTCAACCTTTTGCGCTGGTTTTCGCTGATCAGCATGGCGGTGATCGGCACCGTGGCCGTGGCCCTCGGCACCGTGTCGACCCGCTTTGTGATCGAAGAAAGCGTGCAGCGCGACGCCTTGCTGACCGCGCAATTCATCCAGGCCATCGCTTCGGCAGAAGTGCGCCACGTCGCGATTCCCAACATCCGCACCATGGGTGAATTGCTCGATCCGCGCCAGGACAAGGATTTTCCCGACGTCGATCCGCAGGCCCGCGCCGGTGCGCGCGGGGAATTTCTCGATCACATTGAACATTTGCCCGACGTCATTCTCGCCAATATCTACGCCCCGGACCGCATGGTGATCTGGTCGACCAACCCGGCGCTCGTCGGCACCAGCATCCATGCCGACGACGATCTCGATCGCGCCTTCGATGAAAAAATCCCCGTGTCAGCCAGCTATCACAACGTCGACAAGGCGCGCGAGGAGCAGAAGTTCGTCACGCCGCCGGACTACATTTTCATCGAGAACTACATTCCGCTGTTCGACGCTGAGGGCAAGCTCGTCACGGCGATGGTCGAGATCTACAAGGAACCCAAGGACCTCATCGCCCGAATGGAGCGCGGCCTGGCGCTGATCTGGCTGGCCACGGCGCTCGGCGGCGGGCTGATTTATCTGGGCTTGTACTGGATCGTGCGGCGCGCAGCGAAATTGCTCGCCGCGCAGCAAAAACAACTGATCGCCAACGAAACCTTTGTCGCGCTAGGCGAAATGTCCTCGGCCGTGGCGCACAGCCTGCGCAACCCGCTGGCGACGATTCGCTCCAGTGCCGAACTGGCGCTGGAGTTCGATGCGGGCCCGGCAGAAAAGAACATCAATGACATCATCGGTCAGGTCGATCGCATGTCGAAGTGGGTCCGCGAGCTGCTGCAGTCGCTGCGTCCGCTCAACGACGACCCGGAGCCGGTGAACCTCGTGGCCACGCTGCATGAAACCCTGGTCGCGTTCGAACAGCAGATCGCCCGAGCCGGAGTCAAGGTGGTGTTCCAGCCGCAGAGTACGCCGATGGTGCTCAGCCAGGCGGTGCAGCTGACGCAGATCCTCAACAGCTTGCTGGCCAACGCGCTGGAGGCGATGGACAAGGGCGGCACGCTGACCGTCAGTCTCGAGTCGAGCAACGACCACGACGTGTGCGTGGTGCTCAGCGACACCGGCAAAGGCATGAATGAAGAACAGCGGAGCATGGCGTTCCGGCCGTTTTTCACCACCAAATCGGGCGGCCTCGGGGTTGGCCTGGTGCTGGTCAAACGCATCATGGAACGCTTCGGCGGTGGCGTGACCCTCAGCAGCCGCGAAGGCGAGGGCACTACGGTGCGTCTGGCGTTTCAGCTGGTGCCGTGAGCGCGAAAGATTTTCTGAACTTTCCCCAGCAGTGGGTGTCAAGCCCCGGTCACCGGGGAGTGGGGAAAGCCGCAGCGCTGGCAAGTCTCTGTAACAACTGGAAATAAATTCTTGGCGCACTCGTTGCAAAACACCATCACCCCTTCCTGAATGAGGCGGCTGGTGATGGACACAACAATGCGTGACCCAAGCAATATCTTCCTGCTGACGCCGCTGAGCCTGTTTGTGCTCGCAACCTTCGGCACCGTGGCCGTGGTTCAAGCGAGCCCGATCGATGACGAAAGCCAGCCCGAGACCTCCGATCCGTCGGCCTACTATGACGAACCGGCCGACCGTGCCGGAGCGCTCAACGGCATCTTGACCATGCCGGAGGCCAACGAAGACTCCTTCGACCTGCCCGACGGCATCAAAGGCACCCGCGCCACGATGCGTTCGGAAAACGTCCTGCCGCCGGCGATCCAGACCAGTTTCAACTACCCCACCAATGGCAAGCCGAGCCCGCTCTACGGCGCGCAGCCATTTACCCAGCAACTGCTGTTGTTCGAAGAGTTCGGCCCGGAAAGACTCGATCCGACCACGCCGGCCGCACCCTTGCCGTTTCCGCCGGCCGCCATCGGCCCGGCACCGGCGCAAGACCCGAACAACATCGCCCGCAGCGCGCCGCCCGGCAGCGCCCTCGATGCGTTTCTGCGGCAACCGGGGCTGACCCCGTTCCCCAGCCAGTTTGCCAATGTCGTCGACCGCAATCCGTGGCAGGCGCAGATCGAGGTGTTCCTCAACCGGCACATCGGCTCGTCCGCGGAAGGCCGGCCACCGGGAAAAGGCTGGGCTCACCAGCGCTGGAACGAGTTTTACCCGCAAGCGGCCTACAAGACTGTGCAGACCGGGGCGCGGCTTAACGGTGGCCTGCGGGACAGTCGGCAGATGCACGGCTACGCCATGGGCGAGTTCGGCCCCGGCGGCCTGTATCACAACGTCGCCGGCATCCCGGCGACCGATGGCACGGCCAAGGGTGTCGACGCGCGTTTTCACCCGAACATGCCGGTGCAGAATCACAACGCGGTGTGGACATTCGACGGCACGCTGCCGCCGAAACTGTTGATGGTGCGCTACGGGCAACCGGTGATGATGCGGCACTACAATGGCCTGCCGATCGACCCCTCGGCCAACCGCGGTTTTGGCCTGCACACTATCAGCACCCACGAACACAACGGCCACGCGCCGGCGGAAAGCGACGGCTTTGCCAACGCGTTTTTCTTCCCGGGGCAGTTCTACGATTACCGCTGGCCGATCCAGCTGGCCGGTTACGACAGCATCAACACCAAGGCTGAAGATCCGCGCGCCGCGTTCCCTTGCGCAGCGGGCGAAACCCTGTGGGTCAACGATGTCGTGCCGAGCAAGAAGACCTGCGATCACGGCACCATCAAGATCCGTGGCGACTGGCGCGAAACCATGAGCACTCACTGGTTCCACGACCACATGCTCGATTTCACCGCGCAGAACGTCTACAAGGGCAACGCGGCGATGATGAATTACTACAGCGCCCTGGATCGTGGCAACGAGGCGGTGGATGACGGCGTCAACCTGCGCTTGCCCAGCGGCAGCGCCTTGCCGTGGGGCAACCGCGATTACGACGTTAACCTGGTGTTCGCCGACAAGGCCTGGGATCAGGAAGGCCAGTTGTGGTTCAACCCGTTCAACACCGACGGCTTTCTCGGCGATCAGGTGCTGGTCAACTGGCAGTGGAAACCGACCCTCGACGTACGCGCGCGCAGCTATCGCTTCCGCATGCTCAACGGTTCAGTGTCGCGCTACTTCAAACTGGCGCTGGTGCGGGAAATCAAAGGCACCGGCGGCGAGTTTCAGGGGCCGAAAAACTCCGGCGTGTCCTACAGCCGCGTGCCGTTTCACATGATCGCCAACGACGGCAACATCATGGAACACAGCGTCCCGTTCGACGGCAGCATGGACCTCGACGCCGACGGCGATAAGCAGAACCACAACGCGATCCTGCCGACCCATGGCATCGCCGAGCGCTTCGACATCATCGTCAATTTCTCGAAAAACGGCATCAAACCGGGCGACAAGCTGTTCTTCGTCAACCTGCAGGCCCACGACGATGGCAAAGGCCCGAAAGAGCCGATTCCGTTGGGTGACGTCCTGTCAGAGAAATACCTCGCAGTGCTCAAACCGACCAGCAAGGGGCCGCAGTGGGACCGTGGCGATCCAGCGGTGGGCAAGGTCCTGCAGCTCAACGTCAAGGCCTACACCGGGCAGGATCTGGCGATGAACCCGGCAGCCTATGAACCGGCCAAACCGGGCAAGGCCGAAGGGCTGGTAATGATTCCGCTCAAGCTGCACCGCGACAACGCGGCCGACAAGGCCGTATTGGCCAAGGCGCGGCACCGGACCTTCACGTTCGGTCGCTCCGACGGTACCGATGAAGCGCCCTGGACGGTCAAGACCGATGGCGGCTTCGGCTTCCACATGGATCCGCGCCGGCTGAATGCCTCGACGCAGTTGTCCAGCGGCCCGACCGATGCCGGCGTGGCCGGGTTCGGCACCCTTGAGGTATGGAACATCAAGGCCGGCGGTACAGGCTGGAGCCATCCGGTCCACGTGCACTTCGAGGAGGGGATCATCCTCAGCCGTGGCGGCAAGGCCCCGCCGGAATGGGAAAAATGGGCGCGCAAGGACGTCTATCGCATCGGCTCGGAAAAGGACGGTCTGGATAATGTCGAGATGGCGATCAACTTCCGCGAGTTCGCCGGGACCTACATGGAGCACTGTCACAACACCCAGCATGAAGACAACTCGATGCTGCTGCGCTGGGACCTGGAGAAACCCGGCCAGTTGCAACTGATGCCGACGCCGCTGCCCAGTTGGGACGGGGTGCGCTACGTCAACTCCGCCGCGCTGCCAACCTTCCGCAGTGGTGACGGTTTCGGCCCGCAAGTGGTGGTCAAGCCATGAACCGCCGCCACGGTGACCGTCCTGTGCAGACCCCGCGCTCCCGGGCGCTGGGCATGCACCTGGTGCTGATACTGGTGGTCTGTGTGCTGGCCAGCCGCGTGCTGCTGGCACATCAGGCCAGTAGCGCCGAGCCGGCCACCACCAGCGAGTCCGCCACCCCTTGGGGTGGCGACTATTTCCCCAACACCCTGCTGACCGATCAGGACGGTCGGCAGGTGCGTTTCTTCGATGACCTGATCAAGAACAGAGTGGTGGTGATCAATTTCATCTTCACCTCGTGCAGCGATTCCTGCCCGTTGGAGACCGCACGCTTGCGCCAGGTGCAGAAATTGCTGGGCGATCGGGTCGGCCAGGACATTTTCTTCTACTCGATCAGCATCGATCCGCTCAGCGACACCCCCGAGGTGCTCAAGGCCTATGCGCAGCGCTTCAAGATCGGCCCCGGCTGGAAATTCCTCACCGGCGAGTTCCAGGACGTCACCGACCTGCGCAAGAAGCTCGGCCTGTTCATCGACGGCGTCGACAATGGCCGCACCAAGGATCACAACCTCAGCCTCATCGTCGGCAACCAGAGCACCGGGCGCTGGATGAAAGCTTCGCCGTTCGAAAATCCGTGGATCCTCGCCGATCAGCTGGCCAACACCCTGCAAAACTGGAAACAGCCCAGCCGCGAAGAAAGCTACGCCGATGCCCCGCAAATCCGTCCGCCGAGTAATGGCGAGGAGCTGTTTCGCACCCGCTGCGCCTCCTGTCACAGCCTCGGCCCCCAGGACGGCCAGGGCATCGGCATGCGCAGCATCGGCCCGGACCTGATCGGTGTCACACAACATCGCGACCGGACGTGGCTGAACCGCTGGATTCGCGAACCGGATCGCCTGCTGGCGGAAAAGGACCCGATTGCCCTGCAACTGTACGAACAATTCGAGCGAATCCCGATGCCCAACCTGCGTCTCGACGAGCAGTCGGCGCAGGCAATCATCGATTTCCTCAGCGCCGAAACCGAGCGTCAGCAAGCGTCGAACAAGGCCTTGGCCGACGGTACGCTGGCGCCAAAAACACCGGCCGACAGCGCCGCGACGGTCAGTCATATGCAATAGCGGCGAAATAACATTATTGAAGCGTGTGTCACGGTCAGAGCCACCTACACTGATGGCTGTGACCGGCCCGATTATCCCAATCCAGGGCATTGCCATGCAGCGACTGGAAGCACAAGAAACCACTGCGCCGCACACATCGGCAGCAGGCAAGGGCTGGCGCGAACAGTTCAATCTGCTGCGCTGGTTTTCCCTCGCCAGTTTTTTCATCATCGCCGCCGTCGCACTGGGGCTCGGATACGTCTCGACGCGTTTTGTCGTCACCGAAAGCGTCGAACGCGACGCCTTGCTCACCGCGCAATTCGTCCAGGCCATTGGCGCTGCGGAAATGCGCCACGCCAACATCAGCCCGGCGCGCACTATGGGGGAAATGCTCGACCCGCGGCAGGACGGCAACTATGCCGATGTCGAACCGGGTGCACACGCCGCGGCCCGCGCCGAGTTTCTCGATCACGTTGCGCACCTGCCCGACATGCTTCTGGCGACGGTTTACGCGCTGGATCGTACGGTGATCTGGTCGACTAACCCGGAACTGATCGGCGTGCGCATCGAGGATGACGACGAACTCGACGAGTCGTTCGAAATGAAGGTGCCGGTGTCTTCGAGCTACCACAAGATCGACGAGGAAAAACCCGAGCAGCGCCTGCTGCGCGAGCCGAAATACCTGTTCATCGAGAACTACATTCCGATGTTCAACGCCGACCAGAGCAAGGTCATCGCCATGGTCGAGGTGTACAAGGAGCCGGCGGATCTGGTTGATCGCATCGACCGCGGTTTCGCCTCGATCTGGGCGGCGACGTGTTTTGGCGGTGCGGCGATCTTTCTGGCGCTGTTCTGGATCGTGCGGCGGGCGGCGAAACTGCTGCAGAGCCAGCAACGGCAACTGATCAGCAACGAAACCTTCGTCGCCCTCGGCGAGATGTCCTCGGCAGTGGCGCACAGTCTGCGCAATCCGCTGGCGACCATCCGTTCCAGCGCCGAACTGGCCCAGGAAATCGCCAGCCCCGGCGCGCAGCGCAACATCGGCGACATCATCAGCCAGGTCGATCGCATGTCGCGCTGGGTGCGCGAACTGCTGGTGTCGCTGCGGCCGATGAGTGACGACGGCGAGGCGGTGGATCTGCTGATGGCGGTCGAGGACACCATTGGCGCTTTCGATGCCTTGATCAAGCGCAGCAACGTCGAGGTGCGCTTGCAGGCGCAGAGCTGCCTGCCGGTGCTCAGCCAGAAAGTCCTGCTCACGCAAATCCTTAACAGTCTGTTTGCCAATGCGCTGGAGGCCATGCCCAAGGGTGGGGTGCTCAGCGTCGAATTCGAATCACCGCAGCCGGACCGTGTGCGCATGACCCTCAGCGACACCGGCAAGGGCATGAGCGCGCAGCAGCAGCTGTTGGTGTTCAAGCCGTTTTTCACCACCAAACAGGGCGGCCTCGGCGTCGGCCTGGCGTTGGTCAAACGCATCATGGAGCGTTTTCAGGGCTCGGTCGTGCTGACCAGTCGCGAGCAGGAGGGAACCCGCGTCAGTCTCAACTTCAAAGTGGCATCGGGAGGGGAATATGGAACACAGCATTCTGCTGGTCGAGGATGACGAACTGCTGGCCGACAATATTCAGACCTACCTGGAGCGCAAGGACTTCGAGGTGACCGTCTGCCACTCGGCTGAAGACGCGCTGGAGCAATTGAACAGTTACCTGCCGGACATCGTGCTCACCGACAACTCGCTGCCGGGCATGAGCGGCCACGACCTGATACAGAAGCTGCGCGTCAGCGCGCCGGATCTGAAAGTGATCATGATGACCGGCTACGGCAACGTCGAAGATGCCGTGGTGGCGATGAAGGAGGGCGCCTTTCATTACGTCACCAAACCGGTCGCCTTGCCGGAGCTCAAGCTGCTGCTGGACAAGGCCCTGGCGACTGAGCGGCTGGAGCGCACGCTGTCGTTCTATCAGGATCGCGAAGCGCAGAAATCCGGAGTACAGGCGCTGATCGGTGACTCGCCGCCCATGCAGTATTTGAAGAACACCATCGGTCAGTTGCTCGACGCCGAGCGGCGCATGGCCAACACCGATCTGCCGCCGGTGCTGGTCGAGGGTGAAACCGGCACTGGCAAGGAACTGGTGGCCCGCGCGCTGCACTTCGACGGCCCGCGCAGCAAAGGCCCGTTCATCGAATTCAACTGCGCCTCGATCCCGTCGAATCTGGTCGAGTCGGAGCTGTTCGGCCATGAAAAGGGCGCGTTCACCGACGCCAAGGATCGCCGGGTCGGGTTGGTGGAAGCGGCGGATGGCGGCACGCTGTTTCTCGACGAGATCGGCGAAATGGACTTGCTGTTGCAGGCCAAGATCCTGAAGTTGCTGGAGGACCGCACCATTCGCCGGGTCGGTTCGGTGAAAGAGCGCAAGGTCAATCTGCGGGTGATCAGCGCGACCAACTGCAACCTTGAGCAGATGGTCCAGCAGGGTAAATTCCGCCGTGATCTGTTTTTCCGCCTGCGGATCATCTCGATCAAGGTGCCGCGCCTGTACGCGCGCGGTGACGACATTCTGCAACTGGCGCGGCATTTCCTCGCCAGCCACGGCAAGCGCTATGGCAAACCTGATCTGCACTTCAGCCAGCAAGCCGAGGAGTTGCTGCTCAGTTACACCTGGCCGGGCAACGTGCGCGAGCTGCGCAACATGCTCGAACAAACCGTGCTGCTGGCCCCGAGCGACACCATTGCCGCGCATCAGCTCAACGTCTGCATGAGCCTGGTCGACGAACCGCCCATGCATTTGCACGAAGTGCCGAGCCATTACGAGGCGCGGCCGGCGAGCAATACTGAATCGATGAACCTGCCGGAAGTCGAACGTGACATGGTGCGCAAGATGCTCGACAAGACCGACTGGAACGTCACCAAGTCCGCACGCCTGCTGGGCCTGAGCCGCGACATGCTGCGCTACCGCATCGAAAAACTCGGCCTCGCCCGGCCGGACAAGCGGCAGTGGTAACCCAGGTACACCGCATTTCCCCTGTGGGAGCGAGCTTGCTCGCGAAAGCGGTGGTTCAGTCACTTTTATGTTGGCTGACACACCGCATTCGCGAGCAAGCTCGCTCCCACAAGGGTATTCGGTGTCTGCGAAAGACTTGGCCAATCAGGATCAATGTTGCTGCCGGCTCAAACACTCCAGCACACAACTCGGATCCTGCACCTCGTCATTCACATAAATCCCGCGCTCGGCATCGTAGGTGCGAATAAACACCCGCACCGTCGCATCCGCCACAGTCGGCAATTGTGAATCGGTAAACTCCTGGCCTCCCGGCAGCACGATGAAGTCTGCCGGCGCGGTGTCCTCGTAAGGTCTGGGTGGCGTAGCGTTCAGCGAGTACGGAGCAGGGTGGGCGAAGGGCTGGTTGGGCCCGTAATAAATGAAGTTGCTGTCCAGCGCTTGCGCCTGAGTGGCAGCGAGCAGACAACCCGTCAACAGCAGCCGATCGAGCTTTAGCATGGCGGCACCTGCGAGTGCGGTTTTCCCCAAGGCTGTTAACTATAGCTGTGAAACCGCTTACAAGTTTGCAACACACCCGGTCACCACGCTGATCTAGACTCTGCCCGGCTCAATCACGAGCCTCATCCGGAGTGCGCCATGGAAGTGCCTGATCCCAAAACCGCCATCGCGAGCAATCGACAGGCGTGGAACGATTCCGCCCGCCATCATCAGGATTCACCGGACTGGCAGGCATTGCTCAGCGATGTTGCGCAGGCGCAGTTTTGCTGCCTTGATGACACCCTGCGCGGCTTGCTGGACGTCGACGGCAAAGACGTGATTCAACTGGGTTGCAACAACGGTCGGGAAAGCCTGTCGCTGTTTGCGCTGGGGGCGCGCAGTGTGGTCGGCGTGGATCAATCAGCAGCCTTTCTCGCACAGGCCCACGAGCTGAACAGCCGCTCGCCGCGCAATGCCGAATTCGTCGAAAGCGATATCCACCATCTGCCCGCATCGCTGCATAAGCGCTTCGACGTCGCCCTGATCACCATCGGTGTGCTCAACTGGATGCCTGACATTGGCGAATTCTTCCGCCATGTTGCGAAGGTGCTGAAACCGGGCGGCAAGCTGGTGATCTACGAAACCCATCCGTTTCTGGAAATGGTTGATCCGCAAGCTGAAGATCCCTACCGCCTCGTCAGCTCGTATTTCCGTGCCGAGCCGTTTGTGCTGGAAGAACCGATTGTGTATGTCGGCAAGGTCGAGCAGCCGGCAGCAAAGTCGTACTGGTTCGTACATACGCTGGGGGCGATCTTTAGCGGCGCCATCGAAGCGGGGCTGAGCATCGTGGATTTTCAGGAGTATGCGCATTCGAACCGGGAAGAGGTGTATGACCGCTACCTGAACCAGCAGGCGCAGATGCCGATGTGCTTTACCTTGATTGCCAGCAAATCCTGAAGTCTGTCGGTGTAGCCAATGACCTCATCGCGAGCAGGCTCACTCCTACACTGGAACTGTGTAATGCCACTGTCCAGTGTAGGAGCGAGCCAGCTCGCGATGGCGGCGTTGCGACCGCTACAAAATTCAGGGAACGGCGTGATTCACTACGTGCCCCGGCTGCGCATAAAGATCAATGCCCAACGCATGAATCACCTTCAACACTGTGTCAAAGCGCGGCTTCGCTCCGGGAGCAAAAGCCTTGTACAAACTTTCACGACCCATGCCTGAATTCCTGGCGACCTGCGTCATCCCTCGCGCCCTTAACACGTAGCCGATTGCGCGCAGGAATTCTTCGCTGTCTCCGTCTGCAAGCACCTGTGACAGGTACTCACTGATGGCTTCGTCACTGTCGAGCAGCGCGACCATGTCGAAATTCGTCAAAGTCTGGCTCATGGTTAAACCTCCTTTGCCATTTTTTGTGCGCGTCGGATGTCTGCGCTTTGTGAGGATTTGTCGCCTCCGGCCAGCAGAATAATTACTGCGCCGTTGCGGATTGTGAAATACACCCGGTAGCCCGCGCCAATATCCAGACGCATCTCAGAGACCCCATTGCCCACGGATTTAGCGTCGCCGAGATTACCTGTTGACGCCCGATCAATGCGACGGGCAATAGCTACTCTGGCGCGCAAGTCTTGAATCGAGCGGTGCCAAGCCAGGAAGGTTACAGTTTGCTGGATAAGATAAGTCAGTACTCGACTGTATCCAAGTGGATACGGACAAGCAGTCAGCCAAGTCTTTACTGGATGTTGGAAGTGTCGCCCGGGTTTGTAGGCAACTAGTCAATCGATTGTAGAGCTTCGGGTGCAGCTACTGGCCTCATCGCGAGCAGGCTCACTCCTACACTGGATCTGTGTAATGCCACTGTCCAGTGTAGGAGCGAGCCTGCTCGCGATGGCGGCCTGGCGGCCGCCACATTTCCCGAGTTTGGTTCAAGCCTGCGCCGGCGCACTCACCACTGGCCGTCCCGGTTTACGCAGCGGGTCCAGGCGTGACCCTTCGTAGCGCGTTTCGCGGAAAAACTTCCAGCGGCCGAACAGGCAGTAAACGTGGGTCACCCGGCCTTGTTCCTGATAACCCATGCGGATATGCAGTTTCAGCGCCGGGATGTTGTGGGTTTCACAAACGTCGACCACCTTGGTGCAACCCTGCGCCGCCATGGCTTGCCACAGCGCGACCTGCACGTCCACCGACAGGCTGCTGCCGAAGTAGGCGCGGATCATTTCGCCGCCGAATTCGAAGAACTCGCCGGGTTTGACCGGGAAGGTGCAGCCGTAATAGTGGCGGTCGTGGTAGTCGCGGATGCTGCCCCAGATAAAACCCACGGCGTGGCCAGCGGCGTCGAGGTACATGTGCCCGGTGTGGCCCTCGGCAGCCAGTTCGGCCATGGTGCCGACGCGGTCACCGAAGTGCTTGCTGAACGCCACCGCGTTCTCTGGGGTGATGTCGACTTTGCGCAGGCCTTCATACGGACGCAGTTTGTGCGGCGGCACCGGGCTGACCAGGTCGCGCTCCATCCACAGCAGTTCCCAGTGGAAGAATACGTAGCGTTTCCACAACGTCCCGACGGTGCGGCCCAAGCCTTTGTGTCTGATGCGATCTTGCACTTTGGTGATGATGCTCATGATGCCCCTCCTGGGTCTCGGCCCGGATGTTGTGGTGAGTGTCGTGTCAGCGTGCGTTACAGCGTTGATTCATTCGAGCGCCGTGGCGCCTTGTGTTTCTTCTCGATTGAGGTCGGCATACGAGACTCGCGCGACGCCTCTCAAACCCTGTTCGAGTACCTCGCTCAACGACTCACCGGAGTCGAGATAGGCATCGCCGAAATCGACGCCGAGGCGGGTCGGGTGGGCGACGATTTCCAGCACGCCATCGCACGGCACGCTGGCATTGCGCAGGTCCACCGGTGTGCAAACGTAATCGGCGGTGACCCGCGCCAGGCTCTGCAAACGGCCGTTGAGCAAACCTTTGAATACGCGTTTGGGCAAGGTGAGGTTGTGCCCAAGGTTGCGCGCCAGCCGGATCGGTACGCCTTGCTCGGCGGCAAACCGCGCGACGATTTCACCGATCGGCCAGATGTTGTGTACGTGCTGGTGCGAGTCGATATGGCTCGGGCGCATGTCCTGATCGACGCAGCGTTGCCACTGCGCCTGTAATTCCTCGCGCACCGCCTCGCGGTCCTCTCGGCCGAGCCACAGGCAGTGGCGGGGCAGGCTGAGGTCGAACACGCCGTGGTCATCGCAGAAGGTTCGCCGCGCCACAATCGCCTGGCTCAAAGGGCGCCCGTAGGTCAGGTTGAAGTGCAAACCGATCCGGCCTTTCAACGCCGGATGGCGGGCCATGGCGCAGGCGGCGTCGAACGCCGGCATATTGGCCATGGCCGTGGCCGAGCTGATCAGGCCGGCCTGAAAGGCAGCGAAGATCACCGCGTTTTCGTTGGGGCTGAGACCGAAGTCATCAGCGTTGACTATGACTTGGCGAGGCATGGCCGCCCTCCGGCGTGATTGCGACAGGTTGCACGTCCTGTGCGGGTTTTGGATTGGCGCGCTTGGCCCGCCACTGTTGCACGACAGGTTTGCAGCGATACCAGATGCGCAGCGCCAGACCCAGCGCCAGACCGCTCGGACGCCACGAATAGAAACTCCAGCGCCAGTGTTCCAGTTGTCCGGTCATGCGTTCGTGCAGTTGATGGCTGGAATTTTCCAGGCTGACCCGCGAGGCATCGATCCAGTGCCAGTGCTCCTCCAGCCCCCAGCGAATCCATTCTTCGAGTAACACCCGGCCACTGCCCAGGTCGGCGTATTGCGGCAGGAAGGCGAGGTTGTAATCGTAGAGCCGGCCCTGTTCGAGCAGGCCGAGGCGATAGCTGATGCAGCGGCCGTTCAGCTCAAGCATCACCACGCGCACCAGGCCCTGGCCAGCGAGGGCGGTGAAGGCGCGCTCGATCCATTGGCGGCTGCGTGGCGTGGCGAAAATCCCGACGCCTTCGTCACCTTTCCAGCTCACCGCCTCGACTTCACCGATGGTTTGCAACAAGGCGCCCATGCTCAGCGCATCCGGGGTAATCCGGCGGATCTGCGCGCCACACGCGGCAATTCTCTTACGCGCCCGTCGCAGTTTGTAGCGCGGGTCGCCGGAGACTTCCTGACGGTCGGCGTCGCTGATCAGGTGCACCGGCACCCGGCAACTCAGGCGTCGTTCGGCAGTGGAACTGCGCGCCATCCATTCGGTAAGCGCACTTTCTTCACCGGCCGGTTCCGACAGTTCGTTGAGTTGCAGCAGTGCGTGGGGCAGGCGTTGGCGAATCAACACCAGCGCTTCGCACATGTCCTCACTGCCGAGCAACGACAACAGCGCGAGGCGATCGGCCAGCGGATAACCCAAGTGATGCAAAACCCGAAACGGCACACCGGCGAAGCGCTCACTGCTGGCCACCAGGGGCAGGCACAGACGCAGTTCCTCTGCTTGCCAACCGAGCAGAATGTGCAAGTGTTGATCCGCGGCGAGCGCCTGTTGCGCCGCACACAACCAGCCGAGGTTGTTGAACGGCGTGTGGTCAGTCACGCGCAAGCGCAACGCTTCGTACGCAGTTGCCGGGAAGTCGGCGGCGCACAGCGACGTGCGCCATTCGAATCGCATCACCATAGGTTCAGGTCGCCGTGGCTGTGACAGGTGAACGGGAGGGTTTACGCAGCGCGTCCAGGCGCGAGCCGCTGTAGCGGGTCTCGCGGTAAAAGCGCCAGCGGCCGAACAGCGTGTAGATATTCATGATCCGCTGCTGTTCGGTATAGCCCATGCGCAGGTGCAGCTTGAGCGCCGGGATGTTGTAGAACTCGCAGACGTCGACGACTTTGTTGCAACCTTGCGCGGCCATGGCTTTCCACAGCTCCAGTTGCAGGTCTACCGACAGCTCGGTGCCCCAGTAGGCGCGGGTCAGTTCGCCGCCAAACTCGAAGAACTCGCCGGGTTTTACCGGGAACAGGCAGCCGTAGTAGTGCCGATCAAAATAGTCGCGCGGCGTACCCCAGATGAACGCCACGGCATCGCCCTGATCATCGACGTGCATGTGTCCGGTATGACCTTCCCGGGCCAGTTCGGCCATGGTCCCGACGCGGTCGCCGAAGTAGCGCGCGAAGGCGCTGGCGTTGTCCGCGGTGATCTTCTTCACCCGCAGCGGCGGGTAAGGTTTGAGGCTGTGCGGCGGCACTGGGCTGACCAGGTCGCGCTCCATCCACAGCAGTTCCTGATGGGCAAAAAAATACAGTTTGCGAATCTTGCCAAGCGTGGCACGCAGGCCTTTGCGACGAATATGAGCGGTGAGTTTTTGCCAGACATCCATGATTGTTTCTCCAGATGAGGTTGCCTTGCGCGGCGCAAGGCTCGCGGGGCAGAGCATCAAAGGGCGGCTCATGAAGCGCTCCAGTTCAGGGCAAACAGGGTCTGCCCCGGCAATTCGAAACGCACGCGCCCGTTTTCACAGGCAAACGGTGCGTCACGGCTGCGATTGTCGGCACCGAAATAACGCAGGGCGCCCTTGTTCAGCGGGCACCTGGCGCCGCTCAGATCCACGCGTTGCAGGCGCGTGCCTTTGTTCACGCCGAGCAGGCCACGCTGCGCGTCATCGGCCATCGCCAGCACATCGACTTCAAAGGCGTCGTTGTCCAGTTGCAGCACTTGCCGCAGCCAGTGCTGTGCAATGAATTGCTGGGCCAGGCCCACCGGTTTCAGCTCGAAGCGATCGTCGCCGAGTACACGCAACATGCCTTTGGGGTACTGCGGCTCATCGGCAGCCTGGAACCAGTTGAGCATGGTCAGCAAGCCATCCTGCGAGGCGTTGATCACCACCGAGGCCCACCACAGCGAGGTGTAGTGGGTGTCCTGATCGTAAGGGCTGAGGCTGGAGCCGCTGGACAGGTTGGTCTGGTCGAGCAGCAAGGCCTTGCGCGGCTGACCCTTGGCGTCGAGCCCGACCAGTTCAGCGGCGCGGCGCACGCTGTCGCGGTAGACGCGGGTGGCGAGCACGTCGCGGATCATCCATTCATGCCAGGCCAGCGCGTCGACCTGATCGGCGGATTCGCTGAGCAAGCGCCGCGCCCAGTCGATGCCGCGCTTGTCTGCAGCATTGTCGGCAAACGGCCCGTTGACCAGCCGCGAACTGGCCGGCACGGCAATGCGCACGCCGGCTGCGGCATTCGCCGGATCGTTGCGCACCTGGCGCGCCATGCTGGCAAAAATCGCCTGATACTGCGCGTAGTTCGAATAGTTGAGGTTCGGCTCGTCGGCAAACCCAATGTAATGCGTGCCGTTGCCGCCGAGCGCGCGGGTTGCGGTCAGCCATGCATCGAGGCCGCTGTTGCTTTGCCCATCGGCGCGCAAATCGGCCTGGCGCTGGCTGCCCGCCAAAAGGGTGATGTCCTGACGGATGCCGAAACGCTCCTGATAAACCCGGCGGAAGGCGTTTTCGAACTGCGGATTTTTCGCCGTGACGTCGACAAAACTGTAGTAACTCGCCGCCGTCGGTTGCAGCGCGTCGAGAGCGGCGTGGCTGGCGGTTGGCGGCATCACGTAAGGCAGGGCGATGCCCAGGTCCGGCGTGCGCCCGAGAATCTTGTCGTGCAGCACCAGCCGCGTCTGCCCCGGCTCTTCACGCAGCGGTTGCAGTTGTTGTGGACTCTGCGCGAACAGATTGGCCGTGCCATCGAGCCAGAACGCCGCTTTGCCGCTGCCTTGCAGGCTCAAGCGCCAGACCTGTTCGCGGGTGCTGACCGGCAATGCCAGTTGATCGAACTGCCAATAGGCACGATAGGGTTTGAGCGCCAATGTCAGGGTCTGCGGGTCGCCGATACGCTGCGCCTGCAAGCTGCTGACGCCACCATGAAACTTGCCGGCGAGCACCGCGCGCTCACCCGCGGCGACTTTGAAATACAACACATCGCCGCCATGGGTTTCGGCACTGAAATGCACCTTGGCCGGGGCGAACAGCGCGACGGTACGTTCGTCGTGCTCGACGCGATAATGGCGGAAACTGTAGCCGGGAATCTCCAGCCGATAACTGGCCGCGCCGGGCACCAACGGCCAGCTCTGCGTACCCCGCACCTCGCTGGCCTTGATCAAGCGGTCGCCCTGCAGCTTGCCCTGACCGTCCAGCAGATACAGATGTTCTTCGTTGGCGTCAGCCTGCCACGCCGGCGTCCAGCGTACGGTCAACGTGTCGGGACGATCGGTTTGCAGATACAGACTGCCGTCGCGGATTTCACCCCAGCGCATCGACGCAGCAAACGCGTCCAGCGACAGACCGAGGCCGAACAGCAGAGCCAGATGCCTCATGCCGTCCTCCGTTGCAGCATCAGCCACATGGGCAAAACGTCGCGCGGCAGGATGATCAGCGTCTGCCAGAACGGCACGCCGCTTAAACGGCAATACAACACCAGCATCGCCACGGTTACCGCCAGATAGGCGATCGACGAGGCAGCCGCCGCGCCGACGATGCCGTACGCCGGAATCAACACTAGGTTCAGCGCCAGATTCAGGAGTGCACCCAGGCCCATCAGCAACGACACCGTGCCGGGGCGGTCTTTGCCCAGCAGGTCCAGGCGCAGAATGCTCGCATAGCACAGGCCCAGCAGCCCTGGCAGCAGCGCCAACAGCGCCGGATAAGCCGGTTGATAAGCCGCGCCGAACAGGCTGATGATCAGCCATTCGCCGATCAGCGCCATGCTCAGGCAGGCGCCAAGCATCACCGTCGCGGTCAGCCGCAGCGCCAGCGGCGTGACCTTGTCCATGCCCTCGTCCTGTTGCAGCAGGCGCTTCATCAGCGGCGTGGTGACCGCTTCGGGGACGATCAACAGCAGTTCGGCGGCCGCGCTGGCCATGGCGTAATGACCCAGGGCGGTACTGCCGAGCAGGGCGCCGATGAACAGATAATCCGAACGCAGGATCACCTGCTGGAACAGCAAATCAGGATGGCTGCGCGCGCTGTAGCGCAGCAGTTCGTTCTGGCTGGCGCGATCCCATTGCAATTGCAGCGGTTGTGCGCGCTTGAGCCAGACCCAGCCGGCCAGGACCACCAGACTGATCCCGGCCAGCCAACTGATCAGCGCCGCCTCCAGCGCCGCGCTTTGCCACATCCAGAACAGCGCGACGAACAACAGCAGCGGCGCCAGCGACTCGATCAGCCGCAAGACGTTGAACGCGACCACGCCGCCCGACGCGTTGTGCAGGGTCAGCAGGCCGCTTTTCAACACCGTCAGCGGCACGGCCAACAGCAACAGCCAGGCGAGCAGGCCGAGCTGCATCGTCACGTCCAGTTCGCTGCCGAATTCACGCACCAGCGCCACCACCAGCAAGGTCAACAACCCCGCCAACAGGCAACCGAACACCAATACCTGACTGAGCAGCAGGCCCATCGGCCGTTGCTTGGCCGCCTGATAACCGACCGCCGAATTCAGCCCGCCACTGGTCGCCGCGCTGATCAGGTCTGGCAAGGTACTGAGCAAGGCGAACAGGCCGCGCTCGCTCGGTCCGAGAATCCGCGCCAGCAGTACGTTGCGCAGCAAACACAGGGCAATCATCGCCAGTTTGGTGCCCATGCTCAGCGCCAGGTGCTTGAGGTAGTGGCCGCGACTCATGGCCGCGCCCCGCGAAAGATTCGCCACGACAGCAATTGCGGGTTACGCGCGCTGCGTTGGCTGACGCCGAAACGCGGCAGGTTCAGCGGCTCGCCTTCGCCGCGATAAAGGCCGGTGCCGGTGCCGAGCGCAAACGGATAATCGTGATTGGCGACCTGTTCGCGCACGCGTTCGTCGTTGTCGCCGTTGGGGTAGCAATACACCGGCAGCGGCCGGTTGCAGCCATTGTGCAAGGCATCGCGGCTGCGGCTGATTTCTTCGCTCAGGCGCACATCGTCAAGGCCGGTGAGGATCGCGTGGCTGGCGCCGTGCGGGCCGAAACGCACCAGGCCACTGGCCTCCAGCGCCCGCACCTGATGCCAGTCCAGTGCCTGCGGTTGCGATTCCTGCGGGCATTGGTCAGTCAGGCGTTCGAGTTCTTGCGGTTCAAGCGACTTCAACCCTTGCAGGTAATGCAGCAGTGCCAGGCTGCGGCGCTCGACGTCGATGTCATCGAGCAGCACCGGCAGCGGATGATGCGTGGCATGCAGGCATTCGATCAGGTGCATCCGCGCCTTGTCGCCGTGGCTGCCCCACAAGGTTTCACCGACAGCTTCCCACCAGAAACGCTGCCGGCTGCCGATGAAGTCGGTGGAGAGGAAAATGCTCGCCGGTATCTGGTGTTTCTGCAGCAGCGGGAAGGCATTGACGGCGTTGTCGCGCCAGCCGTCATCGAAGGTCAGCGCCACGCGCGGGCGCTCGGTGCGCAGTGAGTTGGGCTGGAGGATTTCCATCAGCGGCACGCAATCGAAATGCTTGCGCAACCACACCAGCAGATGCTCGAACGCCTTCGGCCCCACGCACAGTTCGTTGCGATGCGGCAAGTCGGCGGCGCGGTCGTTGCCCAGCACGCGGTGGAGCATCAGAATCACCCCGGCCCCCTGCAACTGGTTGCGGCCCACCGGCGAGTGCAGATAGAGCCAGCCACTGGTGCGTTTGAGCAGTTGTTTGATCGCCATCGCCTCGGCCCTCCTAACGGTTCTGTTCGGGATTCCACTGCGCATACCGCTGGCCGCGCAGGAACTGCCACAGGCCCAGGCTCATCCCGGCGAGGGTGACCAGCAGGAATGCGGCGAGGCGGAACGGTTTCGGCAAGCGGTGTTGTGCGTCGAGTAACCCGGCAATCGCCACCGCATAGCCGAACAGCTGCGCGATCAGGCTCAGGCGATAAAAACCGTGCTCCTGCCACAAGCAGAAATTGCTCAACAGCAACGGCAGCAACAGGATCGGTGCGAGGCGGCGGATCAGTTTGTGGCTGATCAGTGCCAGCGAATACAGGCCATGCTTGAACGGGTTGAGCAGTTCGCTGCGCTGCGCCAGGCTTTGCAGGCCACCTACGGTGACGCGCTGGCGACGGCGGAATTGCTTGTCCGCTTCATCAACGCCATGGTCGATGACCTGCGCCTCGGGCACATAGACGATGCGCTTGCCGGCCACCGGTGCGCAGGTGCTGATAAAGAAGTCATCGTTGACCTCGGCCGGCACGTTCTGGAACAACTCGCGGCGCAGGGCAAGCAGCGCGCCGTCGGCGGAAACCATGCAACCGGTGCGGTTCTCCACCCGGCGCAACCAGCCTTCGTAATGCCGATACAGGCTGTCGCCCACGCTCAAGCCACCGCCGGTGACCGGAATCACCATGTGCCCGGCGCAAGCACCGACCTGCGGATCACTCAGCGGCGCAAGCAAATGGCCGAGGGTGTCGCGTGACCATTGGTTGTCGGCATCGGTGAACACCAGAATATCGCCCGTACTCAGCGCTGCGCCGGCGTTCAGCGTCGCGGCTTTGCCCTGGCGCGGCAGGTCGAGCACGGTAATGCGTGGATCGACAACCTTTTGCGCGCAGGCCACGGTGTCATCGGTCGAACCATCGCTGGCGAGGATGATCTGCAACGCAGCCGGCTGATAATCCTGGGCCAGCAGCGTGCGCAACTTGTGTTCGATGTGCCGCGCCTCGTTGTGCGCGGCAATCACGATGCTCACGTTGAGCGGCGGCGCCGGCGCATGCCGCCACGCCGGGAACAGCGGGGCGAGCAGCGTCAGCAGCAACGGGTAACCGATATAGGCGTACACCGGCAGCAACAGGCACATCCAGAAAATGACTTCAGCCACGGGCAGGCCTCCTTGCGTTCCACTGACACAGACTGAGAATGAAAGCGGCGCCGGCCAGGTGCAGGCGCAGCCAATGCAAACCCCACAATTGCAAGGTCAGGACGGGATCGCGGTGTTTGAGGCTTTGCCGCACGCTGAGGACCAGACCCGGCATCAGCGTCAGCGCGATCATCACCGCGGCATGGTGTGGGAAACCGTCAAACAGGGCCGAGATAGCCAGAAAGTCCAACAGCCAGACCAACAGCGACAACGCCGGAAAGCGCAGCAGGCGCACACTCATGCCATGGTTGCGCAGCAGTTGCAGATGGCTGCCCTGACGCCACATTTCCTTGCCCATCCATTCGCGCCAGTTCATTTCGTAGCCCCAATGCAGGGCGGCCTTGTCGTTGACCGACAGCAGGCGCGCGCCCTGCTTGTGCAGGCGCAGGGTTAACTCCTTGTCCTCGCCGGTGCGCAGGGTTTCGCTGAAGCCACCGACCTTGTCGAACCACGCGCGACGCATCAGCAGATTGGAGCTGGGCAGCCAGTCGACGCTGTGCCAGGCCTGATGTGCAGGCGCCGAAGCACGACGCTGCCAGGCGGTGGCGAACCATGGCGCCTCGGCCGGTGTGTGCAGACTCAGGCCGAAAACGTCAGCCTGGCCGCTGGCTTCGATGTCGAACAAGGGTGCCAGCCAGTTCTCCGGCATCTCCACGTCGGCATCGATGAACGCCAGCCATTCACCGCTGGCAACCGCCGTGCCGCGATTGCGCAAGGCGCCGATCAGCAGCCCCGGCAGGCTCAGCACGGTCGCGCCGAACTGACGGGCAATGTGCGGGCCCTGATCGGTCGAGCCGTTGTCGACCACAATCAGCTCGCACTCGACATTGGCCGCGTGCGCGGCTTTTTGTGCCGCCAGCAAGGTGCGACCAATGTGCCGCGCCTCGTTGTACATCGGAATGACAATACTGATGCGGCTCATGCGCCAGCCTCCGGATTCAAGGGTGCATGCTCGGCCTTGAGGCGCAGCACGCTGGTCAGCGCGAGCATGATCCACACGTATTTCTGGTTTGGCGCGCTGAGGAACATCAGGAACAAGGTCAGCGACAGAAAACTCACGCCCAGGTGCGTCATCAGGTCAGCCTGGCGCCAGTCCCGGCGTCGCAGCCATGCCGCCCGCGCCCGGACGAGGTTGTAGGCACCGAGGCCGAGCATGCCGACGAAAAACAGCCCGGCAGGTACGCCCAATTCACTGAAGATTTCCAGATAGGTGTTGTGTGCGCGGCGGTATAAGTCGCCGATCTTGCGATTGGCGGAAAACGCCTTGGCATAACCGGTGGTTGCGTAATGCAGCGGGAAGGTGCCGGGGCCGGTGCCGAGCAGCGGATTGTCGCGGATCATCTGGCCGCCGACGACGATATACGAAGCGCGCCGACCGAGGGATTCGTCCTGCGCCTTGGCGCCGGCGCTGAGGATGCTCAGCGACTGGATCCGCGCCAGGTAACCGGCCGGCATCGCGTAGATCGCCAGTGGAATGACGATGGCCGCGCCGAGCATGGCAAAACCCAGGTGCCGTGGCCGAATCCGCGTCAGTTGCGCGCGGTAGTGCCAGACGCCGATCAACAGGCTCAGGGCCAGCACCACCAGGCCGGAACGCGATTCGGTCTTGGTCATGCCGCCGAGCAACAGCAGGCAGCAGCCGCCCCAGAACAAGCGGTGCAGCAGGTTCGGGCTGCGGATCACCAGCAGCAGCCCCAAAGGAATCGCAAAGGCGATCAGCATGGCGAAGGCGTTGGGGTCTTCAAGCAGCCCGGCAGCGCGGCCCTGATCCTGGAATTTCACCGAGAACATCGCCATCGCGCAGGTGGCGGTCACCGCGAGGGTCACCAGGCGTGCGAACAGGTCCAGGTTCAGCTCGCGACCAATCAACAAAGTAATCACAAACAGGATCAGGCCGACGCTGAGTTCGCGCAGATGCCCCAGCGACATGCCCATGTCATCGGTGTTGAGCAGGCTGAGGAAGTACAAAACCATGAAGCCGATCAGGCCGCGCCAGATATTGCTGCGCAGGCGTTCCGACGGGATCTGGTGCAGCGCCAGTTGCAGCATGACGATCACCGCCAGCGAAGCGCCGATCAGTTTGCTCCCCGACAGCGAACTGTCCTTGAAGAAACCCTCGAACGGCACCAGGGCGACAATACCCAGCAAACCCCAGCTCGGCTTGCGGTAGAGCACCGCAACACCCACCAGGCCCAGCACCGCACCCGGCGCCAGATAGGGCCAGGGGCTGGCCAGCAAACCGAGGCTGACCAGTGCGAACAGACTGACGATCGAGAGCGGGAAAATCATGCGCGTGCCTCCCGTGCCGTGCGGATGTACAACTGCGACCAGCGTTCGGCCAATGCCTTGAGGTCGTAGCGTTCCTGTTGTGTGCGTTTTGCGTTGTCACGCAGTTGCGCGGCCAGCTTCGGTTCAGCCAGCAAGGTGTCGAGCTGACGGGCGAGGGCGGCGGTATCGGTCGGCGGCGCGAGCAGGCCGTTGTGGCGGTCCTGCAAGACATCGGGAATACCGCCGACCGCGAACGCCACCACCGGCACGCCGGCTTGCATCGCTTCAAGCAAAATCATCGGCGTGCCCTCGGTGCGCGAGCTGATCACCAGTGCATCGAGTTGCTGCCACCACGGTTGCATCACCGTTTGGTAACCCGGCAGGCGAATGCGCATGTGCAACCCGGCGTTGTCGATTCGCACCTGCAGCGCCTCGTGTTCCGGACCGTCGCCGAGCATCACCGCATCCAGTTGCGGATGCTGGTGACACAGCGCGATGACCGCGTCGAGGAACAGATCCGGGCCTTTCTCGCTGCTCAAGCGGCCGACGTAACCGACCAGCCAGCGTTGCCGGCCAGCTTCGGGAACCACGGCTGCTGCGGCAGGCAAGCCATTGGGTATCACCTGCAGTTTTTCCGCGCGAACGCTGGCCTGACGGTGCAGCACAGCGATGCTTTCAGCCACGCAGACCACCCGGTCCACGGACGCCGTGCGGCACAGTTGCAGGCTCAGCCAGGTGTAGAACTTCTGCTTGCGGCTGCGCGGGGTGAAGCCGTGCTGAGTGATCACCAGCGGCAGGCGCAACAGCGTCGCCGCGACCCAGCCAAACAGCAGCCCTTTGAAATTGTGCGTATTGAGCAACGGTTGTTCAGCGCGGCGCTGGCGCACGTGCCGCAGCAGATCAGCCAGCCCGGCACAGCCGCGACAATCCACCCCGGCCTCGCGAAAGCGCTCGATCAGTGCGGGTGGCGCATCGAGAAACAGCACCTGATGCTGCCCCGGCGTCGCCAGACAATGATCCAGCAACATCCGCTCGGCCCCATAGAAACCGCCGCTGCTGAGCACATGCATGATCGGCAGCGGGGCGGTCGGGGTGCAGAGGCTGGTCAATTGCGCACCCAGTGAACGAAGCTCGGTACGGTCCAGTTGCGGTGCGGATTGCTCGGCAGCTTGTTCTCTTCGTTGAGCACCAGCAGCACCGGTACGCCCAGTTCACGGCTGATTTGCGCTGGATGCTTGAAGCGGTGATCGAAGAACTCACGCACGTAGACCAGGGCAATCGCCAGCAGCAGACCGGTGAACAACCCGAACGGAATGATCAGCAACGGTTTCGGGAACGCCGCTTCGGTCGGTTCGAACGGTGGGCTCAGCACCCGAGCGTTGGACAGGTCATCGTTGAGCGAGCGCGTGGTGCTGCTTTCGGCAAAACGTTGGGCATACGTCGAAAACGCCGCGTGCAACGCATCGATCTCGGTGTCCATCTGGCGCAGTTTGCTCTGGGTTTGCTGCAGGTCGCGGATGCGGTTCTTGAACTCGGCGATGCGCGCGGTTTTCTGCGCGATCACCTGCTGCACCACAGCCAGATCGTTGGTGCGTTCCTGGATGCGGTTGCTCACCACTTTGAGAAATTGCTGACGGGTGCGGGCAATCTGCTCGCGGGTCAGCAGCATCGGTTCGCTGCCGGGCTGGAACACTGCCAGATCGTTCATGTAGCGGCTGACCTGGCTGGTCAGTTGCTCGCCCATCTGTTTGATCTCACGGTCTTCGAACGCGACGTTGTCGACGGTGGTGGTGAAGGTGTAGGGAAAGGTGTAGTCGTTGAGCCGGTTGTTGCTCGCCGCCGCCAGCGCGGTTTTCAGGTATTCGAGCCAGCGCTGGCTCTGCAGCAGACGATCCTGATACAGGTTCAGCGCCTGCTCTTCGGTGTTGATCGCATTGAGGCGGAAAGTGATTTCCTCCTTCGGATCAGCCGCGCCGACGCTCTCCAGCAGGACCTGGCGGTTGCCTTCCAGCCCATCGAGACGCACTTGATAGAGATGCTTTTTGGTCTCGTAGAACGACTGCGGCAGGTCGATCGATTGCAGCGCCTGACGGCTGACCAGATAGTTCTGCAGCAGGGCGCTGACAAACGTCGTGCCTTGCTGCGGATCCGGGAAGCTGTAGGTGATCGAGATCACGTTGGAGCCGGGCAGGGTCTCGATCTTCAGGCTGTCGACGGCTTGCTGGGTCAGCGCGTCCAGCGTGGTGTCACGCACCGGATCGGTCTCCATGCCCAGTGCGTTGCGCAGCGGATTGATCACGTATTCACGCAGCGGCGTGGTGACGTAGCGCTTGACCGGTTCGCCCAACAGTTTGGCAAGCATGCCCGGCGGCGGGCTGTACTCGCCCTTGTCGCGCAATTCGCTGATGGTCTGACGGATCAGTGCCGGCGAACGCAGGATGTTGCTCTCGGTTTCCATGTCTGCCAGCGATGGCGGAATGAACGTGGCGTTGTCCACCGTCAGCGACGTGGTGGCGTCGCCCTGGGAGAGTTTTTTCGACTGCACGATCACCTGCGCGGTGATATCGAAGCTCTGTTTAAGCAGCAAGGGCAGAAGCAGGGCGATCACTGCAAAGGTCAGGAAGACGCGCTTCACCAGTTGCTTGTTGGCGAAGAAGATCCTGAAGAACTCATGCAGGTAGTTTTCCTTTGGGTTCATGTCGGTCACCTGAGAGTTAGTTGTCACTGTCTTTGTTGTCGACGCGGTAGCCGAAGCTGAACCCCACGCCCTGGAACAGCACCACATCGGCCAGTTGGCGGGCGAGTTCGCCGGCGCTGGCCAGTTTGGTTTTCGGCACGTACAGCATGTCGTCCGGTTGCAGATAGGCGATTTGCGGTGCGTCGCCGGACAAGGCCTTTTCCACGTCGTAGCGCACGGCCTTCACTTGATTGCCGTTGCGCCGCATGATCACCACCGAATCGAGGCGTGCCTTGACGTTGGTGCCACGGGCCAGGGTCAGCGCCTCAAGTACCGAGACCGGCCGGCGGATCGGGTACGAGCCCGGTTGTGCGACTTCGCCCAGCACGTAGATCTCGTTGCCGGCGGTGGACTTGAGCAGCACGTCCACGGTCATCCGGCCTGGCAGTTGCGCGTATTTCTGGTTGAGGAAGGTTTCCAACTGATTGACGGTCATGCCTTGCAGTGGCACCGCGCCGATTTCCGGAAAACTCGCGTAGCCGTCGGTGCCAACCGTGATTTCGCGGCTCATGCCGGTGGCCGGGTGGTTCAGCGCGCTTTTGAGGTTCTGCTCGTTGCTCAGCGGGCTGATGATCTGCACGGTCAACTGGTTGCGGTTGGGCTGGAACAGTTGCTTGCGCTGATAGGCGCGCTGGATTTCCTGGCGCGCTTCTTCGCTGGTCAGCCCGGCGATTTTCACCGAGGTGTTGGCGCCCGGCAGTTCGATGGTGCCGTCGGGCAGTACCAGTTGGTTGCCGTTGAGCTGGCTGGCGGCAGTGAAGTTCAGGCCGATCTGGTCACCCGATTGCACGCGGTAGGCGTCCGAGCCGCTGGTGCTGATATGGAAGATCACATCCAGCACATCCTGCGGGCGCAGGGTCTGCTCGATCTTCGGCATGTCGGTCGCCTGGGCGTTGGCCGGGCTCGCGGTGAGAATATTCACCGGCATGTTCTGGGTGTCGGAAGTGCTGGAGCAGCCTGCAAGCGGCAGCATCAGCAGGACAAGCATTTTGGCGTTCATGGCGTCATCCTTCGCGTTCGCTTACAGGTTTTTGTAAAGCCATTTGGGCATGTAGTACTTGCGCCGGTTGAACACGCTGCCGACCACTTTCGCTCCGGCCTGGGTCAGGCGTTGCACGGCGGCCTGGGCGACTTCCCAGCGGGTGTCTTCGGCGCGGACGACAAACACCACACCATCGACTTGCGTACTGATGACCAGCGTGTCGGCGGCGGAATACACCGCGTCGCCGTCGATCACCACAAAGCGGTACTGGCTGCCCAACTGGTCGAGCAACGGGCTCAGGCGTTCGGCGGTCAGGTGTTCCAGCGTGCGGATCGGCCGGCCGTTGGGCAGCACATGGAAGGGCAGGCTGGAGGACTGCACCACGCAGTCCTGCAACAGCGGCGGGTTGCCCGAGCTGAACAGCAGGTCGCGCAGACCGCGTTCCTTGCTCAGGTTCAACTGCTGGGTGAGGTTGCTCGTCGACTGGCTGGCATCGACCAGCAGCACCTGGCCGCTGCTCATTTGCGCCAGTTGGCTGGCCAGCGCCATGGCACTGGTGGTGGTGCCCGCGCCGGGGTTGGCGGCGGTCAGCAACAGGATCCGCAGATCGAGATCCAGCACGGTCGACGTCAGGTTCGATTCGCTGGGGTTGGCGATGCTCAGGCTTGTGTTGGTTGAACCGTCCATTAGCTTGCTCCGTGGCCGCTGAATACTTTGAAGGGGGTTTTCAACAGAATCTTCAGATCAAGCAGAAGGCTCTGCTCGGCGATGTAGCTGAGATCCAACTCAACGCGCTGGTCGAAGTCGATATTGCTGCGTCCGGAGATCTGCCACAGGCCGGTCATGCCGGGGTAGATGCTCAGACGTGCGAGGTGATTGTCCTTGTAGCGATAGGTGTTGAACGAGGTCGGGCGAGGGCCGACCAGGCGCATGTCACCGGTCACCACGTTGATCAGGTTGGGCAACTCATCAAGGCTGGTCCGCCGCAGGAATGCGCCGATGCCGGTGACGCGCGGGTCCTTGTCGATCTTGAAATCGATGGCGTCGGCCCCGTGTTTGTTCAGGTGCCGCAGCGACTCCTTGAGTTCTTCAGCGTTGCTGACCATGGTGCGGAATTTGTACATGCCGAACTTGCGGCCGCGATAACCGGTGCGCTTTTGCACGAACATCACCGGGCCGGGGCTGGTGAATTTGATCGCCAGCGCCAGGCCGAGCAGCAAAGGCGAGATCAGCAGCAGGATCAGCAGCGCGCCGAAGCACGCAACCACCCGATTGGTCCGCGACAATTGCCACGGCCGACCGCCGTCACGGCCGCTGAGCCAGCCACGGCCCTGGCGGTGAATCGCCGCGTCGAGGCGCATGCGATGTTCCGGGTCGACGCGCTTGTCGGGGCGCATCTGTGCAATCGACACACTTTTTTCATGTCCAGTCATGAGGTCCTCCGCATTCATTGAGCCGCAAGCGGCGCACGGGCATTGGGGTAGTAGCTGCGAAACCAGGCGATGAATCGCCCCAGCCCTTCGTCCAGCTCGATGCGGGGCTGGAACCCGGTGGCCTGGGCCAGATCGCTGGCCTCGGCGCAGGTGTTGAGCACGTCGCCCGGTTGCAGCGGCAGCAGCTCGACAATGGCGTGTTGGCCGAGGTGTTTTTCCATCAGGGCCAGGTAGGTTTTCAGCGCGACCGGCTGCTGCCCGCCGATGTTGAACAGCCGCCACGGCGCCATGCTGCTGGCCGGGTCCGGCTGTTCGCGATCCCACTGCGGATTGGCCTGTGGGGGCTGATTGATGAGGCGTGCGATGCTCTCGATGATGTCGTCGATGTAGGTGAAGTCGCGCTGGTGCTCGCCGTAGTTGAACAACTTCAGCGGCGTGCCTTCGCTGATAGCTTTGGCGAACTGGATCGGCGACATGTCCGGCCGGCCCCAAGGCCCATACACGGTGAAAAAGCGCAGGCCGGTGCAGGGAATGCCGAACAGATGGCTGTAGCTGTGCGCCATCAGCTCGTTGGCTTTCTTGGTCGCGGCGTACAGCGACAGCGGATGATTGACGCCGTCCTTGACCGAGTAGGGCGTGTGCTGGTTGGCGCCGTACACCGAACTCGACGAGGCGTAGATCAGATGCTCGACCGGGTGACGCCGGCAGCTCTCCAGAATGTTCAGAAAACCGTTGAGGTTGCTGTCCAGATAGGCCCGTGGGTTGTCCAGCGAATAGCGCACCCCGGCCTGCGCCGCCAGATGAATCACCACTTGTGGCTGCTCGCGGGCAAACAGTGCATCGATCGCCGAGGCGTGCGCCAGATCGACCGTGGCCAGTTGGAAATCGCCAACTTCTTCGCGCACCCACTGCACACGATCCTGCTTGAGCTGCGGGTCGTAGTAGTGGTTGAAATTGTCCAGGCCAACCACCGTGTGCCCGTCGCGCAGCAGGCGCAGCACGCAGTGGGCACCGATGAAACCGGCCGCGCCGGTGACCAGCACCTTCATGGCCGTAGCCCTTCAGGGGCGATGTGGCGTAGACCGATGCCGCTGTAATGCAGACCGGCAGCCGCTACCTGTTCCGGGTTGTACAGATTGCGCCCGTCGATGATCACCTTGGAACGCAGCTTCTCGGCGAGCAGTTCGAAGTCGACCACACGGAAATTTTTCCACTCGGTGCAGATCACCAGCGCGTCGGCATCTTCGAGGGTGTCGTCGCGGGTCGCACACAGATGCAGGTCGTTGCGATAACCATAGAGGCGGCGGCATTCGGACATCGCTTCCGGGTCGTAGGCCTGCACGCTGGCGCCCTCGGCCCACAGCGCGTCCATCAGATAACGGCTGGGTGCCTCGCGCATGTCATCGGTGTTCGGCTTGAAGGCCAGGCCCCAGATCGCAATCGACTTGCCGGCCAGGCCCTGGGGAAATTGCGCTTTGAGTTTGCTGAAGAGGATGTGCCGCTGGCTGTCGTTGACGTCGGTGACGCTGCGCAGCAGTCTCAGCGGCATGCCGTTGTGTTCGGCGGTGTGCAGCAGGGCACGCAAGTCCTTGGGAAAGCACGAACCGCCAAAGCCACAACCGGGATAGATGAAGTGGTAGCCGATGCGCGGGTCGGAGCCGATGCCTTTGCGCACGGCTTCGATGTCGGCGCCGAGCAGTTCGGTGAGGTTGGCCAGCTCGTTCATGAAACTGATGCGTGTGGCGAGCATTGCGTTGGCTGCGTACTTGGTCAGCTCGGCGCTGCGGTTGTCCATGAACATCAGTTTTTCGTGGTTGCGGCAGAACGGCGCGTACAACTCGCTTATCTGCTCGCGGGCTGCGTCATCGCGGGTGCCGACGATGATCCGGTCCGGGCGCATGCAGTCGGCGAGGGCGCTGCCTTCCTTCAGGAATTCGGGGTTGGAGACCACGCGCACCGCTAGCCCGGTCTTGCCGCGTCGCAGCAACTCGCTATTGGCCGCGGCCAGAACCTGATCCGCCGTGCCGACCGGCACCGTCGACTTGATGATCAACGTGCGATCAGCCTCCATGAAGCCGGCGATCTGCCGGGCGACATTGAGCACGTGGCTAAGATCAGCGGAACCGTCTTCATCAGCCGGGGTGCCCACAGCGATGAAAATCAGCTCGGCATGTTCAACCGCATCGCTGGCCTGGGTGCTGAACAGCAGGCGCCCGGCCTTGATGTTTTCTTCCAGCGTGGCGGATAGCCCAGGCTCGCTGATCGGCGGTACTGCTTGTTGCAGTTGTCTGATCTTGTTGGGGTCAATATCAATGCATAAAACCCGATGACCAACATCTGCAAGTGCGGCGGCTTGTATAAGTCCAACATAGCCCGTGCCAAATACGCTCACGTCCATCTGCGCACCTCGATAAAACCAAAAAAGTTAACTACGGAAAGAGATCGTTAAAGGGGTATAGCGCAGTGTTTGAAAAACGTGTCAGCAAAATGACATGTTGCGCGGGTATAACACTTGAGGCGTTTTTGGCGATTGGCCATCAAGTCATTGCTGCCATTGAAATTGTTGCGTTAGTGCAGATTTGTTCAGATTTCAAATAAACGATAAACGGTCGTAAGCCGCTATTTTAAAGGCCTGTAGCGCATTACCTGTGTCAGATTTGAGTCACCGTTTTTTTGACGCTTAATACGGCCATCAGTCATTTCTTGCGCTTTGTTGGCCGGGTGCTAGTGTCAGGTTCTGGCTGACAAACCTTTGACTTTTAGCCGTTTCGGACGACCGGTATCGCCATGTTCAGATTTGCCAAAGAACTGCTGTTAATTGCCTGGCTATTACTTTTTTCCGGTTATTACATTGAACGGTTAAATGCTATCGGCTGGAGTTTTAATGTACTTTTTTTTGGCGCGATGTTTTTGGCGCTGACGTTAGCGTTGTATTTAACGGCCTATATACGACAGGCACTCATCCGCCACGTATTCGCATTAACGATGTTTGTTTCGGCGGTTTTCTTTGATGTGTATACCCGCGTCACCGCTGACTACCTGAGGTACAGCGATTTCGTCTCGCTGGTCTATTCCGGTGGCTTCATTCAGGAAGCGGCGTACCAGTATCGCGAGGCGATCCTGCGTAGCGTGCTCTGCGGGTTGTTGCTGCTATTCGGCATCGGGCTCAAGCCACGGCATGCGCTGGTCATACCGAACGCGTGGCGTGTGACGGCGCCGTTCGCCGGCGTGCTGATGCTCAGTGTGCTGCTGTTTCTGCGTGCGGGTGAGGGCGCCCGGGGCTTGCCAATCCTGTACACGCCGCTGGCCTACCTCAACCTGTTTGCCTACGAGGCGCTGCACAACAGCGTCGGCCCGCGTGAACCCGTCACCCTCACGCGCAGCACGGCGGCTGTCGGCCATGACATTGTGCTGATCATCGACGAAAGCATTACCGGCAATTACCTGGACATCAATGCGCCATTCGGCGTGCACAGCAATCTGAAGCAGGCACCGGCCGGCGTCGACATCTTCAATTACGGTTACGCCGCCTCCATTGCCAATTGCAGCGCCGACACCAATGTCACCCTGCGCTACGGCGGCACCCGCAACGATTACATGCGCATCAACAGCACGCTGCCGTCGATCTGGCAGTACGCGAAAAACGCCGGGCTGCGCACGGTGTATATCGACAGCCAGCGCACCGCCGGCAACCTGCAGAACCTGATGACCGCGAGCGAAAAAAATGACATCGATCTGTTCGTGCAGTTCGACCAGACCAGCGTGCGCGACCGCGACATGGCGGCGGCGGCGAAGCTCATCGAACTGCTCAACGATGACACGCCAGAGCTGGTGGTGATCAACAAGGTCGGCGCGCATTTTCCGGTGCATGACAAATACCCGGACGCGTTCATGGCGTACCGGCCGGCATTGCCACGCGGGCAGTTCACCGAAGTCGCCGACACCGGTGAGCGCGCCGGTTTCAACGGTCAGCCGGATGACTGGGTGCTGTACCGCAACGCCTACAAGAACACCGTGTTGTGGAATGTCGGTGAGTTCTTCGCGCGGGTGTTCGCTCAGGCGAGGCTCGACAATGCGCTGCTGATCTATACCTCCGATCATGGCCAGGATTTGCACGAACGGGGCAATCCGGGCTTGAACACCCATTGCGGCGGCGATCCGGTGGAGGAGGAGGGCCTGGTGCCGTTGGTAGTGATTTCCGGCAGCAAGCTGAAGACCCTCGACTGGTCGGCGCAACTGGCGGCGAACAAGGATCGCTCCAGCCACTACAACATTTTTCCGACGCTGTTGCAGTTGATGGGGTATGACCTGGCGGGAGTCGAGGCGGTGTATGGCAAACCGCTGAGTGTGCCGACCGCCGATGATTTCACCTTTAACTATCGGTTCAATGCGCGGTTGGGGGCTAAACCTGAGTGGAAGCACATTGATCTGGGGAGCATTGTCACTCCGGGGCAGGCGCCTGCGAGTGTGGCGGTTGGGCAGTGATTTTGGGGGGGCTTTATTGTTCGTGGTTGTGAGGGGTTGATTGGGGACATATCCGTTGCTGCGGTAACGGCGGCTTAGGGTTTCGCCCTTACGGCGACTCACTTTTTTTACAAACGCCTAAAAAAAGTAAGCAAAAAAACGCTTGCTCCTACGTTCGGCCCTCGCAGGCTCGGGTTCCTTCGCTCCGGGATCGATCCGGGCGCAGCGGCTACGGCTTGCTTCGCTGCACCTCCTTGCGCTGTGTACGACTTCGTCGTACGGTCGCTGCGCTCCCACGCCCGGATCAATCCCTCCACTCAGCCTTCCGACGTCGCCGGTGACGCAAGATCAAGAGCACTCGAGCTAACGCTCATTGTTGAGTGGTTAGAAGCGTCGCATGGCTTGGGATTTGTGGTGGATTCGCCCCTCACCCCAGCCCTCTCCCCCTGGAGAGGGAGCCGATTTTTGAGCGTTTCAAATTCTGCGTACGACTCGGTATTGCAGGTTGGCGTAGCTCTCACATCCACCACGATCAGTCCCCTCTCCCTCGGGGAGAGGGCTAGGGTGAGGGGCTTTTGATTTTCAGGACTGAGTCAAGCATTTGCCTGTACCACCACCATCGCCAGCAGGCCGGCTCTCACAGGTTGACCGCGTTCCAACTAAAAGAATGCGATCAAAATGTGGGCGCTCGCCTGCAAGCGATGAGGCCTTCCCGAGCGACGCCAATAACAAGCGGGGCAACCCTGTCGAGCTCTATCAATGCGCACAAAACCGGTCCATGCCGCTATCCTTGGCCCAGACTCATTGATCAGGTTCAGCCATGCTCGAGGTTCGCAACGTCTACAAAAGCTACTCCACGCCGCAAGGTTCGCTGCCGGTATTGCAGGGTGTCGACCTGACGCTCGCGGCCGGCAGCAGTCTGGCGCTGATGGGCGAGTCGGGCAGCGGCAAGAGCACTTTGCTGCATCTGGTCGCTGGCCTCGACAAGGTCGACCACGGCAGCATTCACAGCGGTGAACATCGGTTGGAGTCGATGAGCGAGGCGCAACTGGCGAACTGGCGGCGCACGGAAATCGGTCTGGTGTTCCAGCAGTTCAACCTGATCGGCAGTTTGCGCGTCGAGGACAACCTGGCGTTTCAGGCGCGTCTGGCCGGCCGCCATGAGCCGCGCTGGCAGGCGCATCTGGTGCAGCGCCTGGGCCTGGGCGATTTGCTCAAGCGCTATCCCGAACAACTCTCCGGCGGTCAGCAGCAGCGGGTCGCGCTGGGCCGGGCGCTGGCATCGCAGCCCAAGTTACTGCTGGCCGACGAACCCACCGGCAGCCTCGATGAAGCCACCAGCGATGAGGTGCTGCGGCTGTTGCTGGAACTGCTCGATGACACGCCGACGACGTTGTTGATGGTCACGCACAGTCCACGGGTCGCGGCGCGTCTGGCGCAGCAAGTGGTGCTGTCCAGCGGGCGCCTGACGTGAGGGTTTTCCGGCAGACGTTGCGCGCGCTGCTCAGTCATTGGCGGCGTCATCCGGTGCAGTTTTTCAGTGTGCTCACCGGGTTGTGGCTGGCGACCAGCCTGCTGACCGGCGTCGAGGCGCTGAACAGTCAGGCGCGCGACAGTTATGCGCGGGCCAGTCAACTGATCGGCGGCGAACCGCAGGCCAGCCTGAGCACACCCGGCGGGGCGACGTTTACCCAACAATGGTTCGTGGACCTGCGCCGCCAGGGCTGGCCGGTGTCGCCGCTGTTGCAGGGCCGCTTGTTGCTCAGAGGGCACGAAGACCAACGCCTGCAATTGATG
The DNA here is from genome assembly GCF_036668835.1 of Pseudomonas koreensis. Taxonomy (GTDB): domain Bacteria; phylum Pseudomonadota; class Gammaproteobacteria; order Pseudomonadales; family Pseudomonadaceae; genus Aquipseudomonas; species Aquipseudomonas koreensis_I. The sequence continues at coordinate 6,862 of NZ_JAZEVW010000015.1, read as the reverse complement.
GGCATCGAACCGGTGTCATTGCCGTCTGACTCAGCGGTGGCCGGGCAGGCCATGCCGATCGAACGGGTTGTCGAATTCTTCACGCCGCCAGGCAGTACGTGGATTTCCGCCGATACCTTGCAAGCGCTGCAACTGCGCGAAGGCGCTACGCCGCAAACCGTCAACGGCCAGGTTCTGCCGCCGCTCGTGGTTCAGAAAGACATGGCGCCCGGCGTGTTGCTGGTTGACATCGGCGTGGCGCAAACCGTGCTCGAACAACCCGGGCAGCTATCGCGAATGCTGCTGCCGAAGGATTTTCACGCCGAGTTGCCCGCCTCGTTGAAAGGCCAGTTGCAAATCAAAAGCAGCGGCGAAGAAAATAACCTCGCGCGGCTGACCGAGAGCTTTCACCTCAATCTCGATGCATTGGGCTTTTTGTCTTTCGTGGTCGGTTTGTTCATTGTGCACGCGGCCATCGGTCTGGCGCTGGAACAGCGCCGTGGCCTGCTGCGTACGTTGCGCGCTTGCGGGGTCAGCGCGCGGATGCTGATCACCTGTCTGATCGTCGAGCTTGGTGTGCTGGCGTTGTTTGGCGGGGTATTTGGGGTGATCAGCGGCTATTGGCTGGCCAGTGTGTTGCTGCCGGATGTTGCCGCCAGCCTGCGCGGTCTGTACGGCGCGGAGGTGGCGGGGCAGTTGCGTCTGAGTCCGTGGTGGTGGTTCAGCGGCATCGGTTTGAGTCTGCTCGGCGCCTTGCTCGCCGGCGCCAGCAGCCTGTTGCGGGCGGCGCGTCTGCCATTGCTGGCGGTCGCCGATCCGCAGGCCTGGCACGAGCAATATTCCCGTTGGTTGCGCCGGCAGGCTTGGTTGGCAGCGGCGTTGCTGGTGATTGCACTGGCGGCGCTGATCTGGGGCGACAGTTTGAGCAGCGGCTTCGTCTTGATGGCCGGGCTGCTGCTCGGCGCGGCGCTGGCCTTGCCGGTGTTGCTCAGCGCACTTTTAAAGCCTTTGCTGGGGCGCAGTCGTTCGGTGCTGGGGCAATGGTTTCTCGCCGATTGCCGGCAGCAATTGCCAGCGTTGAGTCTGGCGCTGATGGCGCTGCTGCTGGCGCTCGCCGCCAACATCGGCGCGGGCAGCATGACCGCCGGGTTTCGCCAGACCTTCAACGACTGGCTCGAACAGCGTTTGAGCGCCGAGCTGTACATCAACCCGAGCAATCCGGCCCAGTCGCGGGAAATGTACAGTTGGCTCAAGCAGCAGCCCAATGTCCGCGCGGTGCTGCCCAACTGGGAGGTCACGGTGACGCTGCAAGGCTGGCCGGCGGAGCTGTTCGGCATTGTCGATCATCCGCATTATCGCCAGCACTGGCCGTTGCTCGACAGCAGTGGCAGCGACCCGTGGGCGCATCTGGCGACAGACGACGCGGTGATGCTCAGCGAGCAACTGGCGCGCCGGCTCAAGGTGCGCGCGGGCGATCGACTGACGATTGCTGCGCCGAATGGCACATGGTCGCCGCGTATCGTCGGGATCTACGCCGATTACGGCAATCCCAAAGGCCATTTGCTGGTCAACAGCAATCATCTGCTGCGCGGCTGGCCGCAATTGACGCCGAACCGTTTCAATTTACGCATCGACCCGCAGCACATTCCGGCGTTCCTGAGTGCCTTGCAGACACGTTTTCAACTGGACGACAGTCGCATCATTGATCAGGCGCGGCTCAAAGGCTGGTCGCTGCAGGTCTTCGAACGCACCTTTGCTGCGACGGCGGCGTTGAACAGCCTGACCCTGGCGGTCGCGGGCGTCGCGTTGTTCATCAGCCTGTTGACGCAGAGCCAGAGCCGTCTCGGCCAGCTCGCGCCATTGTGGGCGCTGGGCGTAACGCGGCGGCAGTTGATGCTGCTCAATCTCGGCCAGACCTGGCTGCTGGCGGTGTTGACGCTGATTTTGGCGTTGCCGCTGGGCATCGCGCTGGCGTGGTGCCTCGATGCGGTGATCAACGTGCAGGCGTTCGGCTGGCGCCTGCCGTTGCGCGTGTTCCCGTGGCAACTGCTGCAACTGATGGGGCTGGCACTGCTGGCGACCTTGCTTGCTTCGGCGTGGCCGCTGTATTCGCTGTACCGCACGCAACCGGCGGATCTGCTGAGGACGTTTGCTCATGAGGATTAAGCTCGTCGCGCTGCTGGCCGCGCTGTTGCTCACCGCCTGCGATCAGTCCGTACCGGAACAGAAGGGCTTTGCCGGCATGGGCGCGCAGGCGCAGGCGTTCACCCCGGTAGTGCCAGGGCGGGCGTTCAGTTTTCCGGCGGATCACGGCGCGCATGATGGCTTTCGCATCGAATGGTGGTACGTCACGGCGAATCTCAAAGATCAGCAAGGCAACGATTTCGGCGTGCAATGGACCTTGTTTCGCAGCGCCTTGAAACCTGTGGCAGAGCAGGCAGGGTGGGGCAACCAGACGGTGTGGCTGGGGCATGCGGCGGTGACGTCGAGCACGGTGCATCACGCTGCCGAACGATATGCACGCGGAGGCGTCGGACAGGCCGGTGTGCGCCTGGCGCCGTTCGAGGCGTGGATCGATGACTGGATGTTTGCCGGCAAGGCTACGGATTCTTTGAGCGACATGCAGCTGCGCGCTCGCGACAGGAATTTCAGTTATGACTTGCGACTTACGTCCAGCCGCCCGCTGGTGTTGCAGGGTGATAATGGGTTCAGCCAAAAATCCGAACAGGGACAGGCGTCGTATTACTACAGCCAGCCGTTTTTTCAGGCCAGCGGTACGTTGCAGATCGATGGTCAGACTTATACGGTCAGCGGGCCGGCGTGGCTGGACCGGGAATGGAGCAGCCAGCCGCTGACCGCCAATCAGACCGGTTGGGACTGGTTTTCCCTGCATCTGGATAGCGGTGAGCATGTGATGCTTTATCGGATGCGGCAGAAGGAGGGGGCGGCTTATCTGACCGGTACGTGGATCGCTGCGAATGGGCAGATTCAGACTTTGCGCAGTGAACAGATCAGTCTTGAGCCGCAGGACACGGCTGAGGTTGCTGGGCGGTCGATGCCGGTGAAGTGGTGGGTCCGCATTCCTGACAAGCGCCTCGATATCAGCGTCGATGCGCTTAATCGCGATGCGTGGATGGATTTGCGTATTCCTTATTGGGAAGGGCCGGTGGGGATTGGCGGGAGTCATTCTGGTCGGGGGTATCTGGAGATGACCGGGTATTGAGCGGGTGCGATTTTTTGCGGGCGGCTCGATATTCCTTGTAGGAGTGAGCCTGCTCGCGATGGCTTTCTTTCAGGCGCTGAGTATGGGTACATATCCGTTGCTGCGGTAACGGCTGCTTAGGGTTCCGCCCTTACGGCGGGTCACCTTTTTCAAACGCCAAAAAGGTAACCGAAAAGGCTTGCTCCTGCGTTCGGCCCTCGCAAGCTCGGGTCCCTTCGCTCCGGGATCGATCCGGGCGCAGCGGCTACGGTTTGCTTCGCTGCACCTCCTTCCGCTGTGTCTGGCTGCGCCAGACGGTCGCTGCGCTCCCACGCCCGGATCGATCCCTCCACTCAGCCTTCCGATGTCGCTGGTCAGGCAAGATCAAGATCAAGGGCACTCGAGCTAACGCTCATTGTTGAGTGGTTAGAAGCGGCGCTTGGCTTGGGATTTGTGGTGGGTTTGCCCCTCACCCCAGCCCTCTCCCGAGGGAGAGGGAGCCGATCTTTGTGCTTTTCAGAATTTGTGTTCGACTCGGTATCGCAGGTCGGTTTAGCTCTCGCATCCACCGCGGTCAGTCCCCTCTCCCTCCGGGAGAGGGCTAGGGTGAGGGGCTTTTGATTTTCAGGCTGTTTCAAGCCTCATCCAGCAATCCCGATCCGCGCCCAGACAAACTGCCCGGAACTCTCCCCGCCACCCGCCGCTCTACCCAGAAACCCGCAAATTTCCGGACTCACCATGAGCGACGACTTGCAACCCCCAGACCTCAATACCTGGCAACGCCTGTACGACGATCAGTCCTATTGGCAAAACTCCCCGGACGCTCACTACCTCGACCTGCAGCGCATCGCCGACGATTTGCTCGGCCAAGGCGCCATCGACCTGGAGCAGTGGCAGCTCCTGCGCGCCAAGGCCGATGATCTGCACAAGGACTCACCCGCGGTCAACGTCGCCCGCGAACTCGACGACCCCCAAGCTTGAGGACTCGCCCCATGAACACTACCGTCAGCCGGAACGACAATCCCGATGAGCCGCGCCCGGCCGGTGAAACCGAGCGTGATAATGATGCGCTGAGGCCGACCGATCCCAAGCAGCGGCAGGGCAGCAAAGGCACACCGAGCGGCGAATCCACCGCTCAGGAGACCGCGAAGCCGCACACGCGCGGGCCACAAACGCAAGTCAAGCCCTGAACAGCGTCTATGCTCATTGGCACGCCCGCCGCTGAAGTCGCTTCGGCGGCGGGCGTCGCCATTTCATAACAGGGAAAGTCATGCATATGAAGCTCGACGCACTGGCCAAGGCCATCACTCTCGCAACGCTCCTTTCTGGGACCAGCTTCGGCGCCTGGGCTGCCGATATTCCGTTGTCCGCCACGGTTGAAGCGGATGTCGTCACTACCAAAGTGCTGGCGGTTGATCCGGCCAATCATCAGGTTGTGCTGGAGGGGCCGGAGGACGCAAAGGTCCACGTTCAGCTCAGCGACAAAGCGAAGAACCTGGCCAATCTCAAGGTGGGCGATCTGGTGAAGATCGAGGTGCAGCGCTCGGTCGCCGCTTATCTCGACACCGATGTGGATAAAGGTCTGCCAGGCACCACCGAGCGCACCGGTGAATTGCGCAAGGCGCCGGGCAGCGACAACCCCGGTGGCGAGGCTTACCGGCAGATACAGGTGCAGTTGAAAATCAGCAAAATTGATTTGAAGGCCAATCAGGTCACCCTTCAGAACCCGTCCGGACAATCGAAGACGCTTGATGTGAAAAAGCCGGAGATTCAAGCGAAACTCAAGGATTTGAAAGTGGGGCAGAGCGTTATTGTCACTTACACCGATATCCTGAAAGTGACCAGTCAGCACGATACTTGAGTATTAACTCTACAAGATGGTTGTTCTTGTACAGCTTTGTGTATGAGAACAATCATATAAAAAACCGTCGTAGGAAGTTTCCCGGTAAATATCGACGAGACACACTTTTTAACTCGCCAGTACAAAAAATTCATGTTTAAGCCTGACGACATATCCGCCGTCTTCAATTAAAATCCTCTCGGTTCGCCCAGTGTCAGGGCTCTTTACCGGTGCATGGATTGCCAGGCCATTACACTGGGCGGACACCTCTCTGGAGAGCTGTATACAATTTTCTGCAACAAAAAAGGGCGACTAATAAGTCGCCCTTTTTTTGTTGCTTCGAATTACGCCGAGGCTCGAATATCCGGCTTGTTTTGCTGCCCCTGGAAGCGCTTCAGCGTGGCCTGATACATCTTTGTCCGCCGGTGGTTTTCCCCGTAGAGACCTGCCGCAGCGACGGTGCCGGCCTGGATGTGATCCAGATAACTGAAGATCTTGCGCGGCGAGAGGAATTTAATGCCATAGCCCTGATCACTCATGCGATCTTGCAGGGCATAACCCGGAACTTGCTCGTCCATGCAGAAGTGCAGGCCCAGCGATTTCACTAGACGTGCATTCCACAGTGTGCAGAAACTTTTCAGATGTGTTTCTTTAAAAGGGCGCGGCTGTTTCGAGCGCATACCCAAGTGCAGTTTCAATCGACGAACATGGTGCTTGCAGAATCGCGAAGTTAACCTCCACGTATCGCGCAGCAACCCTCGGTTGAGTTGCTCGACACAACCCACTGCTGCCATATCCGGTGACTTGGCGCACTCGCGCATCATCATCGCAAACACTTCCTTGTCGTAGACGAAAGTGTCCGTGTGCAGCAGGAACAGATAATCGGTTTCAACTTTCTCCAAAGCCAGATCCAGCGCCTTGCCATGCGCGATATGTCCCGCTTCCTTGCCTGGCGACGGACGCTCGATCAGGTTGATCCAGTCCAGCGAGCGCAAGTAATCGAGGCTGGCATCCGCCGAATCGTTATCCACCACCCACACCGGAATACGCTGCGCCTGGACGTGCTCACGCAGCAGCTCAAGGCACATCCGGGTGATGTCCGGGGTTTTGTAATTGACCAGGACAAGGCTGAAATTCGCTGGCGGCTGGCTGGGTAGATCAAAGGCTTGCAGGTCGGAAGGATTCATTCACGGCTCATGACGACAGGGTTCATGAGGCGCGATGCTAGCGAGGGAAGCTTAGGTGAAGCTTAATTTGCGGGTGTGGCGGTGCCCATCGATATGCGCGCTGCCCCAGATTACGCATTCACCGCGAAACCTGTGGGAGCGAGCCTGCTCGCGAAGGCGTCAGCCCAGACAAATCGTCGCTGACTGACCCACCGCTTTCGCGAGCAAGCTCGCTCCCACAGTGGACTTGTGTTGTCCCGGATTCTGCACCCAGCCACAGGATTAATGGATTGCCGCGAAGCTTGAGTCCACCGCGAAACTTGTGGGAGTGAGCTTGCTCGCAAAGGCGTCGGGTCAGGCAGATCATTGGCGACTGACCCACCGCTTTCGCGAGCAAGCTCGCTCCCACAGTGGACTTGTGTTGTCCCGGATTCTGCACCCAGCCACAGGATTAATGGATTGCCGCGAAGCTTGAGTCCACCGCGAAACTTGTGGGAGTGAGCTTGCTCGCGAAGGCGTCGGGTCAGGCAGATCATTGGCGACTGACCCACCGCTATCGCGAGCAAGCTCGCTCCCACAGTGGACTTGTGTTGTCCCGGATTCTGCACCCAGCCACAGGATTAATGGATTGCCGCGAAGCTTGAGTCCACCGCGAAACCTGTGGGAGTGAGCTTG
>NZ_JAZEVW010000014.1:0-80666 GCF_036668835.1 Pseudomonas koreensis | reverse complement strand
GTCTACTGGAGTAGACATCGTGTCGCTCGAATCGACTTGAACTTGCAGATCGTGACGGCAGGTAAGAAGATCTAAAACCGTCCACCATGTCTCCGAACATGTGTCCACCATGTCTCCGGTACATACAGGGAGAGGGCTAGGGTGAGGGGCTTTTGATCAATCAGGCTCTACCTGCAATTTCAGCCCCGCATCCTCCATCCGCTCCGTCTCTCGAACACTGCCCTGAAGCGTACGTCCATCCACTTTCACCACGACGATCTTCGCTTGGTCCAAATCCTCCGGTACCGGTGCTTTGACGCATAAGGTAAAGCGATAAGGATTCTCTGCAACGGTCTCGAGGCCGACTTCGCAGTTTACGGTTTTGCTGATCTGGCCGAAGAACGTGGTCAGGCCGTAGTCCAGCCGCGCCGGGTGGTAAAGGATGTCCATAGCGTTTCTCCTTCTGGTCCGTGGGCGCTCGGGTGGTTAATGCGTCTGGCGCCAGGTGACGTTTTCCAGGCCGAATTTTTCCGCCATCGGTTTGCTGGTCTTTTGTACCTTTTCACGGCCAAAGCGCGGGATTCGGCCGACGCCGGCGTCGCAGCTCGCCCAGTGCCAGGCTTCGGCATTGTCCATTTTGTCCGAGCGGATAATGAACGACTTGGGCGTACCGTGAAGGGTGTAGTCGATAACGAAAAGTTTTGCGTTGTTCATAAAGCCGGTATTCCTCCCTGTGGTAATTAACGGATCGCAGGGCGTCGCGAAAATTCAGTCGGATTGTCCGACGGTAGCGATGATTGGCGACCGTCGGGCGCGCTGGTTACCATGGCGCCTTCGCCAACCCCAATGAATGCTTGCCATGGCCCTTGCTGCGCCCCCCGATCTGAGTGACCCCGATGTGCCGGTGCAACCGCTGGCGCGCACCTATCCGCGCGGGTTGTTCATCGAACCCCATGAGCACGTCTGGGGGCAGTTGCTGTATGCGATGAGCGGGGTGATGTGGGTCGAGACGCCGTACGAAGCGCTGGTGGTGCCACCGCAGCGGGCGGTCTGGTTGCCGCCGGGGGTGCCGCACGCCATTCGCGTGGTGTCGGACTTGCAGATGCGCAATATCTATCTGCGCCCGGCGCTGGCGGCTACGCTGGATACGACGGTGCAGGTGATCGAGGTCGGCGGTTTGCTGCGTGAGCTGATTGTCGGGCTGGTGGCGCAGGGTGACAGCGGCGACCCCGAGTACTACGAAGCGCTGGTCGGTCTGGCGTTGCTTGAGCTCAGGCGTGCGCGGCGCTCTTCATTGAAGGTCCCGCTGCCGGATGATTCCGATCGGCGCTTGATGAACGTGTGTCAGGCAGTGATGGCGGCGCCGTCGCTGGCGCTGCCGTTCGAGCAGCATGCGGAAAACGCCGGGGCCAGCGTGCGCACCCTCGCGCGGCTGTTCAAGGACAGCCTCGGCATGGGCTTCGCCGAATGGCGGCGGCAGGTGCAACTGGCGACGGCGGTGGCGGAGTTGATTCAGGGCGTGGCGGTGAGTGTCATCGCGAGGGAACTGGGTTACTCGCCGAGCAGTTTCAGCGACATGTTTCGCCGTGAGCTGGGGGTGGCGCCTTCGCAATTTGTGATGGAACACAATTAATGAGACCGATGTAAATCCAATGTGGGAGCGAGCCTGCTCGCGAATGCGGTGTATCAGCACGCTCATCCGGCGCTGAGGAACCGCATTCGCGAGCAGGCTCGCTCCCACGGGGTTCTTCGCTGATTTCGACGGGTTTGGCCGAAATCCAGAAGTCCTTGGCCGGTAGCCTCCGGCCCCTCTCCCTAAACTCTGCCCATTGCTTTTCAACGGCGGAGTGCCTCCATGAATTATCTGATTTCGCTTGCCATCGGTCTGGGCGTCGGCCTGCTCTATGGCGCGCTGGATTTTCGTTCTCCCGCACCGCCAACCATTGCGCTGGTGGGCTTGCTCGGCATGCTCGCCGGTGAACAGTTGTGGCCGATGGGCCGGCAGCTGGTTGCCGGTTGGTTGTCGTGAATCTCTCTTTTTTTCTCGGGTGGATCGTTCCATGAAAGCGCTGCAATTCGATAAAACCGGCGACCTGTCTTCCCTGCGTTACGCCGAGGTGCCGACACCCGTGCCGGGCCCTGATGAAGTGCTGGTGCAGATCAAGGCTGCCGGCCTCAACCCCAGCGATGTAAAAAACGTCCTCGGCCGTTTTCCTTACACCACGCTGCCACGCATTCCCGGGCGGGATTTTGCCGGGGTGGTGGTCGAAGGGCCGCAAGCGTTGATCGGCCAGGAGGTCTGGGGCACTGGCCGTGAGCTGGGCTTTTTTGCCGATGGCTCCCATGCGCAATTCGTCAAACTGCCGGCCAGCGGTGTCGCGCATAAGCCGTCGCACTTGAATTTCGCTCAAGCGGCCAGCCTCGGCGTGCCGTACACCACGGCGTGGGATGCGCTGGAGCGCAGTCTGGTGAACGCCGACACGCGTTTGCTGGTGATCGGCGGCGGGGCGGTGGCGACAGCGGCGTTGGCTTTGGCGAAAGTGCGCGGCGCGCAGTTGCTCGCTGCCGCCCGGCGTCCCGAGCAAGTGGCTGAGTTGCAGGCGCAGGGGTATCAGACGATTCAGCTGGAGCAACCCGAAGACCTTGGTGCACAGGTCAACGCGGTGTATCGCGGCGGCGCCGATGTGATTTTCGACACCACCGGTTTCTGGTTGCCGGCCTCGGTGGCGGCGCTGGCGACATTCGGGCGCATTGCAATCATCGCCGCGCCAGTGGACGGCCACGTGCAACTGCCGGCGCTGGCGCTGTACCGCAAGGGCGGTTCGGTGGTGGGGATCAACTCGTTGTTGTATGGCGTTGAAGCGTGCGCGGCGATGCTTGAGCAGTTTGGGCGGTTTTTCGATGAGGATTTGCTGCCGTTGCCGCAGGGGCTGGTTGAGGTGCCGTTGGCTGAAGGGCTCGCGCGGTATGCCGAAGTAAATCAGGGCGGCGGGGACAAGATCATCTTGATTCCTTGATTCAACACGGTCCTCTGTAGGAGTGAGCCTGCTCGCGATAGCGATGTGTCAGTCACCGATACTTCAGCTGACACACCGCTATCGCGAGCAGGCGAAGGCCTACAGTTGATTTGTGCTGGAACTCAGGACTGCGGGACGCCTTTTTCCCACGCCGACCAATTTTTCAGAATGTCCTGCACCAGCGGATTACCGGCCCGATACAGGTTTTCCAGCGCCGGCACAAACCCACCCTGATCGGCATACTTGAGCAAGTTGTCGACTTCGCTGCCGCCGGGTTGCGGGCGGTCGAAATCGGAGCCGGCGCGGACCACGGCGAGGCGCTGCATGTCGACCAGGCCTTCGCGGCTGGCGCGCAGCAGCGCTTCATACGTGGAGTTGTCTTCCTGCTGCGTGGTGCAGTATTCGCCCTTGTTGTCGGTCAGCAGCTTGGTCCAGACCTCGGCCCGTTCGCTCAGGCGTGTGCCGGAAAACCAGGTATTGCCGGCGAGCGTATCGCAGCGCGTCACCACCGGTGGCTGGTTGGCCGGGGCGGAAGGATATTTCTGCCGCCACGCCGCCGATTCCTTGCTCTCGCTCAACTCGACCTTGTGGCTCAGCGCGAAGGCTTTGGCTTGCAGTGTCGGGTTGAGTTCGAAGACTTCGGTCTTGTAGTCCAGCGGTGGTTTTTCGTTCGGACCTTGGGTGTTGATGCCCAGATAACCGGTCGGCCAGCTCGCCGGGGCGTCGCGCGAATCCAGCTCCCACTGCGTGCCGAATTCGACCAGATAATGCGCCCATGCGGCGGTGCCGATGGTGCCGTGTTTGGGGCTGATGCCAGCAATCCCGGCGATCAGAAAGTAACTTTTACGCAGGTCGAATTTCGGCGACAGGGCCAGTGCCAGGGTCGAGGCAGCGGCGTTGGTCTGGCCCATGCCGGTGGTCAACAAACATACCTGCTGAGCGTTGCAACGAATGCTCGGGTATTCGGCGGAAAGGCCCGGCACGCGGATTTCCTGTTTCAGCTCGAGCCGGTCGATCCAGTGCTGCGCCTCGGGGGCGAACATGGTGATCAGCACGACTTTTGGTTGAATCGGTGCCTCGCTCGCCCATGCAGTGGAAGAGAGCAGGGCCGCGCCGGCCAGGGTCAAACGTTTCATGGCTTGCATGCAAAACTCCTTGAGTCAGAACTGATAACCGATGCCGGCGTAGTAACCCCAGCCGTTGGAACGCGCACGGAAATTGCCGTCGCCGAAATTCAGCTCGCTGCCGTCATCCCAGTTGCCGCCGTTATGGAAATAGCGGCCGACCAAAGTGAAGCGCAAATGCGTGAACGAGTAGAGCAAAACGTTGGTCGCCACCGTCGCGTTGGCGGTGCGCGCCGGATCGTCCTTGTGCAGGTCCGAGCCAAAGTCGAAGTTGGTGAAGCCAATGTAGGTCAGCGACGCGCCGTTGCTGAATGTGTCGATCGGGACGATGTATTTGAGCTGCGCACGGTAGCCGTCCCACGAATACTCATTGCTCGCGCCGTAGTTTTCCCACTGATAACGACCGTACAAGTTGGCCGACAGATTGACCCGCGAGTGCGTATCGATGTCGGTGCCAAAACCGCTGTAAAGCGTGTTGGCGCGGTTTTCCTTGCGGCTGCCGTGGTCGTAGATCCAGTCGAACGCCACGTACCACTCCTTGAACGGGCCGATGGCCAGGCTGCGGCCGGCGAGGTAGTCGATGGAGATACGCGGTTCGTGCTCCATGAACACCGGCGAACCGTGATCCCACACGCCTTTGTCGTGGCTGTTGCCGATGTTGAAGATCTTCGGCACGTCGACATAACCGTAGAGTTCGAACGGGCCTTTGCGGCCGAAATACTCGTATTCCAGATAAATGTCGTCGGCCGGTTGCGGGCCGAAGCTGATGTCCTTGCTGCCGATCAGGGTCAGGTCCTGGTTGTACCAGTCCGACAGGTACGCGCCTTTTTTCGGCGGGCTGGCTTCGGGGCTGAGGGTCTCGCCCTGGGCGGATTCTTCGGCGGGCGCCGGTTGCGCATAGGCGCTGTGGCTGAGAAATCCGGTAACGCCGGTCAGTAGCAGGGAAACAGCGCAAGTGCGCAATAACGGTGCGCGATAAGAAGAGGCGAGGTGCATGCAAAGTCCTTTTTTTGGATCCGGGCCCGCAGTTCCGTGGGCTATCAGGTTACGTCACGAAAACGCAGGCATTAGCGACAAGCAAACGTTTGCACAAGGCGTACCAGTTTTTTCAATAGCCTGAATTTGCGAAGGTTTCAGTGTGATTTCTGAGAAGGCGGTCAGGTAGGGTTTTGCGAGCACAGGTGTGCTCGGGAAAGCTGATTATCGACACTGAATTCAGACTTTTCCGTAAGAACTTCAGCGTAGGGTTGTCGGTTCTTTCCGGTTTGCCCATTTCCTGCGTTAAACATGGAATCGTCTGACTTCACCGATAGCCCGACGACCTTGCACTCTTCTGTGTTCAAACCAGACACAGGGACAGGTGCATGCTCAGCGGCGGCAAAACGGTGGTTTTCACGCTCGAAATCGAGGGCGTTTCCCACGACTTTCAGGTGTTCGAGTTCCGCGCCACGGAGGCGCTCAATCGGACCTATGAAATCAATCTGGAACTGGTCAGCGAATATCCGGAACTCGACCTGGAAGCCTTGCTGCATCGGCAGGCGTTTCTTCGTTTCGATGCCAACGGCGGCGGCATGCACGGGCTGGTTTATCGGGTCGGCCAGAGCGACAGCGGCTCGCGGCTGAGTCGATATCAGATGACGCTGGTGCCGCATCTGGCCTATCTCGCCCATCGCCATAACCAGCGCGTTTTTCAAAACCGCAGCGTGCCGCAGATCATCGCCAGCGTGCTCGGCGAACACGGCATGCAGGCTGATGCCTGGCGTTTTCAGCTCAGCGCCGAATACCCGCCACGCGTCTATTGCGTGCAATACCAGGAATCGGACCTGCACTTCATTCAGCGCCTGTGCGAAGAAGAAGGCCTGCATTTTCATTTCCGCCACGACCGCCACGCGCATTTGCTGGTTTTCGGTGACGATCAGACGGCATTTCTCAACGCCGACACGCCGACTGCTTATGTACAAGGCAACGGTCTGGTCGCTGCGGCGCCGGTCATCGACCAGTTCAGTGTGCGTCAGGAAACCCGCCCCAGTGATGTGGTACGGCGCGAGTATTTCTTCGAAAGGCCACACGTGTTGCTTGAAGCCAAAGCCTGCGGAGCCCGGGTCCCGCCGCTTGAGGATTATGCGTTTGCGGGCTCATTCACCGACCGCGATCGCGGCAAACACCTGAGCCAGCGCACCCTTGAGCGGCATGGCGCGAACTATCGCCTGGGCCAAGGACGCAGCGATCAGGCGTCGATGCGCAGCGGGCACCTTATCGAAATAACAAGTCACCCACGCGACGACTGGAATGATCTGTGGCTGCTGAGGCAGATCGACCACCTTGGCAAACAGCCTCAGGTACTCGAGGAAACGTCGACCACGTTGCCCGATACCGATGACATGTCCCAGGGTTATCGCAACCACTTTGTCGCAACGCCGTGGGACGTGGTCTTTCGCCCTGCACTCGAGCATCCCAAGCGGCGCGTCAGCGGCAGTCAGCCGGCGCGGGTCACTGGCCCTCCGGGTGAGGAGATCTACTGCGATGCCTATGGGCGGGTAAAAGTGCAGATGTTGTGGGACCGCGAGGGCCAGTTCGATGAGCAGTCCAGTTGCTGGCTGCGGGTCGCAACCGCTTGGGCTCATGACCGCTACGGCAGCGTGCAGATTCCGCGGGTCGGCATGGAAGTGCTGGTGGGTTTTACCGAAGGTGACCCGGACCAGCCGTATGTGCTCGGCTGCCTGCCCAATGCGCTGACACCGGTGCCGCTGGATCTGCCGGCGCAACACACGCGCAGCATCATGCGCAGCCAGAGCAGCCCCGGCGGCGGTGGCTACAACGAACTGCGCATCGAGGACAGAAAAGGCGCCGAGGAAATTGCCGTGCGCGCCCAGCGCGATTACCTCCAGCACGTGCTCAACGATCAGCGCGTGCAGATCGACCACCAGCACACGATGGTGGTCGGCGGTATCTGCAGCCATGAATTGCGCAGCGATGAACATCATCTGACCCACGGCTGCCGCCTGACCGAACTCAAGCAGGATGATCATTTGTGGGTGCAAGGCGACCAACATGTGCGGGTCGCCAATCAGCGTCTCAGCGCCGCGCAGCAGATCCACCTCGGCGCCGGTCTGCAAGTGGTGATCGATGGCGGCAACCGCCTCGTGCTTCAGGCCGGCGGGCAGTGGCTGACGCTCGGGCCGGAAGGCATTTTCAGTAGCGTGCCCGTTGTCCAGGGCGGGGCGCCGGCGATAGTGCTGTTGGCTGAGCCGTTGGTGCCCGGCGCGCTGCCGGTGTTGAAGGTGGCCTTCGATACGCTGCAGCAACGGCATGCTCTGGTCTCAACGCGCACCTCGCGTTGCCTGATCTGCGAGGCGAGCCAGGCATGAGCGATTTGCGCGCATTGCCGGACGGTTTGCCATGGACCGTCGAGCAGGCCTTTCTGCTGCTCGACGGTGCGGTGCTCAGCGATCTGCCGCAGCGTCTGAAGCAGATCAGCCCGGCGGTCAGCCCCCTTGCCCTGTACGACCAGCCGCCGTTTTCGGCGTTGCGCGAGGTGTCGCCATTGCTGGTCGCGCTCGCACCGTCCGACGCGGCCTTGCTCAACTTCCATCTGCAACATGCCGAGGACGAATGCGGCGTGTTGATGTTCAGTGGCGCGCCGGCCCATGTCGTCGCCGAGCACTGGCGAAAACTGCTCACGGTTGAGTTGCCGAGCGGCGCGGCGGCGCTGTTGCGTCTGGCGGATGCGGCAGTGGCGCAGGCCTTGTTTGCCAGCGCGCAGCCCTCACTGTTCGGGCCGTTGACCTGTGTGGTCACGGCCGACCGGGTGCCTGCGGTTTGGCACGTTCACCGGCCGCGTCAGGCGGAATGCCCGCCGCTTTGCCCGCCTTATCGCCTCAGTGCAGAGCAGAGCGCGGCACTGGATCAGGTCGACCGGCGGCGCATGTTGCTTGATCTCGATGCGCACCTGTTGAAGCACTTTCATGGTTTTCACAAAGGGGAAACCCTGAGCCTGAGGTGGCCGATGCTCGAAGACATCGAAGCCCGGGCCAGCGCGCTGCAGCTGAGCTGTCAGGCCGAGTTGTTCAACTACGCCAACCTGACGGCGCTGCTCGACGGCAGCGCTATCGAGCAACACCCGCACATTCAACAGTTGCTCCACAGCCCCTCGCTGCAACCAGCCGGCGAGCGCGTCGCGCTGGCCGTTGATCTGGCGGAGCGGTGGGCCAGCCAAAGGAATAAAACATGACTCATCCTGCGATTCTCGACGCCGCCGCAGCCTCGAAAAAACCCTTCGGCTCGCTGGATTTCTGCCCGCTGCGGCAAACCCACGTGCAGTTGCTGCCGCTGGCTTACGGTCTGGTGGAGCGGCCGCACGACCCGGCCGCCGAATTAAACCTGCCCTATGCCCTGACCGCGCGCCCGCTGGGCATTCGCCGTTTGCGCGATGGCTGGCTGTACATCATCGACGGCCTCAGCGGCGAGCTGTACGAATACCGTGTGCTGGACGGCATCGTTACGGCGTTGCTGCACCAGGGCAAAACCGTCACCGAGGATCAGCGTGCGGCCATCGAAGAGCGGCCGGCATTGATCTTTGCGCGCAAGAGCACGTTGTACGTCACCTTCGCCGACGTGCCGTTGAGCGCGGCCAAATGCCGACAGGTTCTGGACAGTCGCGAGGAGCGCGAGCATTTCATGCAGGCGGTCGACCTGGGGCCGGTGCATTGTCAGACCGGTGGCGAGCATTTGCTCACCGTGGCCCAGACCAAACAGTGGCTGGCGGAAGTGGCCAGCGCCGCCGAACCGATTGCCGAGGCGGACGCCACGCGCATGCCGGCGGTGCAGGTCAGCGACGCCCCGGAGCACGAGCGCGAGCCGTATCTGTGGGAGAACCCGCGGCGTTTTCGCGAGGCGCACATCGGCGAATTCCTCGGCCGGGTGCGCGGGCCGTATCAGGACGACACGCTGTTTCTGCTGGTCAACGATGACCTCGGGGTGATGCGTGATCTGGCTGATTATCAGGACACCGTCGTTGGCTGGATCGAGCAATGGAGCAACACCGACAACAACGAGCGGGATTACCTGCTGGCCAGTTACATCGAGTCGCTGAGTCAGTTGGGTGCGCAGGATTTCGACACGTTGGCCAAGGCCAGCGACGATCCGCGCGCTCAGGCATTGTTTGCTGAACTTGAGCAATTGCCCGAACCGGACCGGGAGAATACCCGGCAAGCGCTGCTGGAATATCTGAACAAGGGTGGTGAGGTTGTCCCTGTGGATACTCAGGCTCGACCTGAACTGCAGCAACAGCGCGAAAAGGCGCTGGATCAGTCGCTGGCGCTGAACCGCTTCGACGGCGTCGCGCCGGATTTCAGCGCGCATGGTCGCGTGACCGCCGAGGCGGATCGACGCTTTTACACCCGCGAATACTTTCTTGAAGTCGCCCCGCAGGATTTTGTCGAGCGGCACCTGAGCACGCTGGTCGACCTCGGCAAGGACCAGAACCGGCGGATGAACGACGTGCTCGACGGCCCGCTCCTGAGCGGTAAACGCGGCATCAACGACCTGATCGACCGCCCGGCCATGGATGAGGTGCTGAACCGCCATCGCGACAATCTCGGGCGCTGGAATCGCCTGCTCGAACGCATCACCGCCGACCGCGCGCAGCTGCTGTGCGCCGGGCGGTTCCATCGCTCGGCGTGGTATTTCGACGCGCAACTGCCGGCGCAGATCGATCAGGCCTTCGCCAGCGAATACGCCTGCCTCAAGGACATCGGCCGCAGCGACGCGGCCAATGAACAAATGCTCGGTTACCTTGAGCAACATCCGCAACTGACCCGCCCGCTGTTCTACACCTTGGCGCTGCGCCTGCAGACCGAGCACGCCGGGCAATATTCAACGCTGTTCAACGCCGGCATGGCGATGTTCAACAACCTTCCGGACTGGCTGAGCAAACTGCAGAAAATCGAACAACCGCACCTGCCGGCGCTCGACGACCTCCCCGCGCACAGCCGTGTTCTTGCCGAAGCGGTGCAGGACACTTACAGCCCGGCCCTGAACCTCGGCCTAAGCCGGGCGCTGGAAGGCTTCGACCTGACCGGCGAGAAAATCCCCGAACTGGACGAACTGTTCCAGCGCCTGCCCAAAGCACTGCGCCTGCGCCTGTTCGATGCGGCCCGCACAACCGGCGTGACCTTCACCGTGTCCACCCCGGCGGAACAAACCGCCCTGCAAACCACGATCAAGGAAGTGCTGCGCGAACGCGAGTACCTGAAAACCCTCAACCGCGAACGCAACCAGCTCACCCACAACAAAAACCGCCAGGGCCACAAAACCGCCCGGGCAGTGGAATTGCAGGAAGAGATCGTCCGCGTGCGCACACAGCTGACGTTGTTTGAAGGTCGGTTAGCGGCGGCGTTGAGCCCGATCGACGAACTGCCGGATCGCTCGGCCCGGCTGTACGGCGCCACGCCGGCGAAAGCAGGCGTGACGGTGGTGTTTCCGCCGGCGCAGCAGCGGGAATTGCGGGGGTTGCTGGAGAATATTCGGGCGGGGGTGGCGGGTGTTTCGAAGGCGAGTCTGGTACGGACGGAAGGGATGGGGTTGCTGGTGGTGTTGGTGCAGGTGGTGAATTTGCTGGGGGCTTATCGGGAGGTGATGAAGCAGACGAGGGATGGGAAGAAACGAGCGGAATTTTCCGCTGCCATTATCGCGACAGGCGCAGTCGGATTTACCGCTGCGCAAGGGCTTGCTGATACAGCGCTCAAGGCTCGGAGCGCGAATCTCGTTGCCAGTATGCAGCTTGAAGCGCTGCGACATGTTCATATGCAGATGGGGAAGTTGCATGTTGGCTTGGGGGCGTTTACATATGTTCTGGGTTTAAGAACCTCGTTTGCAAGCTTCAGAGTTAACGAGCAAAAGTGGCAAGATGCGATTCGAAGTGGCACTCAATCTGAGCAGAAAGCGGCTGGGATGGCGACGTTGGGTACCGCAGGTATGGTTGCAGCTAACGGATATGGAGCGAGCAACACTTTCTACGCTTCACTTAAAGTGTTGACTGCACCGAACAGTTCGGCACGCGCAGCCGCTTGGGCTGCCGCTGGAACACGTCTTTCCACTGTGTTCTTTCGCTTCAATCTCGCCGGCGCGTTGTTCACCGTGCTGGAATTCGTCGGTACATGGCTATTCAATCGCTATAACCTTTCTGCCCACGATAAATGGTTGAGAATCACGCCATGGAGCCGTGATGAGGCAATGCGCGGTGACCACTCCCTTGATGACTACCAAAGTTATCTGGCGTTTTTGGTCCACGCTCCTTATGCCCACTCAGGACCTGATCCCAGTGACACCTGGCTGAAGACGTTGTTATTTGGCGCCAAGCCCAGCGATATACATTTGGTTTTGCCAAGGCTGACGCTGAATGATCTTTTGCCACCGTTGAACGGTAAACCGATTCATCGCTTGGGGATCGGCGCTCATCGACTACTCATACCGCTGCACGGTCGCGGTTTGCCACAAGAGCGCAAGGAAGTCATCAGTGAGGAAATATTGAGCAATCTGCGAATCGTGAAGTCGTCGTCAGAGGGTTTGGTGCTCTGCCTTCAATACCCCATCCGTTCCGATTCTGAATACTTACCTGCAAAGGAGACGCTCGAACTCGCCGTATGTATTCAAACCGTCAATGGCGAGGGCAAAGCAGAGTCACGAACTCGTGTCATTCATATCGACCCTCGGGATACCGGCCATTTCTCCGTAGTTATTCCCGGCTCGGTTAAGGAATATCCACCGGTTTTGCTGGTAGAAACTCAATATCTCGAACGGGCTGAGCATGCTGAATAATCGCAATGATCCGCTCCGGACTTCGGAATATGAGGAGGTTAAAAAAGCGGGCGATATCGAGCCGTTTCCAAGCGGGAAAATTACCTATCTAGCACCGTTGCCATTACCTTCATCGATACCGCCTTACGGACCTCACATCGGATCGCTCAATGACGGGTACATGGACTTTGGTCTCGGCTCACTAGAGGTGTTCCCGTGGCAGCTAATCCTCGGCGTGACGACCGCAGGCACCTTTATGGTTCTCGTTTTATCTCCTTTGTTCACTGGCTTACTAGGGATTCTATTTGGCTATGGAAACGAGGAAATTTGGGAGTCAATGGTTGGTGTATTCGAAGTGGCATTGGAAAATGAATTAATTTGCGGCCCCTTGATCTTGCTCATTGGCATTGGCGTCTGGCACCACGCGCACAAAAAACGCCTCTCCCTCATCCCAACCCGCTTCAACCGCCAACGCCGCGAAGTCTGCTTCATGCCCGAAGGCGCCACCGAACCAGTCTTTGTTCCATGGGAATCACTCAGCGCATGGATCATCGAAGCCAAAGGCGCCACCCAATTCGGCATCCATCGCCAATACGGCATGGGTATCGGTTTCTACCAAGGCGAAACCCTCATAAGCCAGGAATTCCAATGCGACGGCCTGGAGCTTGCGATCAGCCACTGGGAGGCGATTCGCGGTTACATGGAGTACGAAGTCAACGACCTCAAATCGATCCAGGACCTGCAAGACCTGCAAGGCCCGGACGATCCGCCTCACGAAGGCCTGCACACTTTTCGTAACGCCCGCGCGCGAATGCACCTGCAGATCCGTGAAGGCCGGCGCTCGCGGTTGTCGGGTTTCTTCTGGTACCTGTATCACGTCATGACCTTATGGACGATCCCCAATCGTTTGGTCGAATGGGAAGTGCGCCGACTGGAAAGAATCGGCAAGCAGGCGTTGCCGGAAGTTATGCGCGAATGGTCCGAGCCGCTGCCGAAAGAGCAATGGGCCAAGCCCAGCGAAGAGTTGTTGCGACTGAGTAAACAGGTTCGGCAGATGCACAAGCGCCAGCCGCATCGGCCGATTACGCAGATTTTTGCCGAGGTTTGCAGGCGAGCTGCGGACTGATGCAAAGCAGTTTTGTGATCAGCGAGTGGGAAGCTTTTTGGCTGTTTGAGCGCCTTCGCGCGCAGGCTCGCTCCCACAGGGGACCGTGTTGGATGCGGATGTTTCGGTTGATGTTGGCCGAGGTTGGAGAGCCTTGGGGTGACGGCCATTTCTCAGTCGTAGCTCCCGCCTCAATCAAGGAAAACCCTCCGGTTCTGCTGGTTGGAACTCAATATCTCGAATGGGCTGACCATGCTGAATAAACACAATGAGCCTCTTGCTACTGCGCAATGTGAGGTGATTAGAAGAGCGGGGGATGTGGAGCCGTTCCCAAGCGGGAAAATTACCTATCTCGCACCGTTGCCATTACCTTCATCGATACCGCCTTACGGACCTCACATCGGAGCGTTCAATGACGGATACATGGACTTTGGACTCGGCTCACTGGAGGTCTTCCCGTGGCAGCTAATTATCGGCGGGACGACTGCGGGTTCTTTTATAGTCCTAGTTTTATTCCCTTTGTTTACCGGTTTGCTAGGTATTATTTTCGGCTATGGAAACGAGGAAATTTGGGAGTCAATGGTTGGTGTATTCGAAGTGGCATTGGAAAATGAATTAATTTGCGGCCCCTTGATCTTGCTCATTGGCATTGGCGTCTGGCACCACGCGCACAAAAAACGCCTCTCCCTCATCCCAACCCGCTTCAACCGCCAACGCCGCGAAGTCTGCTTCATGCCCGAAGGCGCCACCGAACCAGTCTTTGTTCCATGGGAATCACTCAACGCATGGATCATCGAAGCCAAAGGCGCCACCCAATTCGGCATCCATCGCCAATACGGCATGGGTATCGGTTTCTACCAAGGCGAAACCCTCATAAGCCAGGAATTCCAATGCGACGGCCTGGAGCTTGCGATCAGCCACTGGGAGGCGATTCGCGGTTACATGGAGTACGAAGTCAACGACCTCAAATCGATCCAGGACCTGCAAGACCTGCAAGGCCCGGACGACCCGCCTCACGAAGGCCTGCACACTTTTCGTAACGCCCGCGCGCGAATGCATCAGCAGATCCGTGA
Organism: Pseudomonas koreensis; assembly: GCF_036668835.1. GTDB lineage: Bacteria > Pseudomonadota > Gammaproteobacteria > Pseudomonadales > Pseudomonadaceae > Aquipseudomonas > Aquipseudomonas koreensis_I. Next base: position 66,571 of record NZ_JAZEVW010000014.1, on the reverse strand, counting down.
AGGCCGGCGCTCGAGGTTGTCGGGTTTCTTCTGGTACCTGTATCACGTCATGACTTTATGGACGATTCCCAACCGTCTGGTCGAATGGGAAGTGCGCCGACTGGAAAGAATCGGCAAGCAGGCGTTGCCGGAAGTTATGCGCGAATGGTCCGAGCCGCTGCCGAAAGAGCAATGGGCCAAGCCCAGCGAAGAGCTGTTGCGACTGAGTGAACAAGTGCGGCAGATGCACAAGCGCCAGCCGCATCGGCCGATTACGCAGATTTTTGCCGAGGTTTGCAGGGACTGACGGGGCGGTGCCGACAGGCGATCGCAGTACAAATGTGGCAGCGAGCCTGCTCGCGAAGGGGCCGCTCGGCCAGCGCAAAAATCTGCGGGCTCGCGCTCTGCTAGAATCCGCCCCATTCATTGCCAGAGACCCTCCCATGAGCGAGCCGATTCGTCTGACCCAATACAGCCACGGCGCCGGTTGCGGCTGCAAGATTTCCCCGCAGGTGCTGGAAGTGATCCTCGCCGGCAGTGGCGCACAGAACCTCGACCCGAAATTGTGGGTCGGCAATGCCTCGCGTGATGACGCGGCGGTGTACGAGATCGATGCCGAACGCGGTGTGGTGTCGACCACGGACTTTTTCATGCCGATCGTCGATGACCCGTTCGACTTCGGCCGCATCGCCGCGACCAACGCGATCAGCGATATCTACGCGATGGGCGGCGATCCGCTGATGGCGATTGCGATCCTCGGCTGGCCGGTCAACGTGCTGGCGCCGGAAGTGGCGCGGGAAGTGATTCGCGGTGGCCGCTCGGTGTGCGACGCGGCGGGCATTCCGCTGGCCGGCGGGCATTCGATCGATGCGCCGGAGCCGATTTTCGGCCTCGCGGTGACCGGTCTGGTGGAAAAGCGCCACATGAAGCGCAACGACACCGCCACCGCCGGTTGCCTGTTGTACCTGACCAAGCCGCTGGGCATCGGCATCCTCACCACCGCCGAGAAAAAGGGCAAGCTGCGCGCCGCCGACGTCGGCGTAGCCCGTGACTGGATGTGCACCCTGAACAAGCCCGGCAGCCGTTTCGGCAAACTCGCCGGCGTCACCGCAATGACCGACGTCACCGGTTTTGGCCTGCTCGGGCATCTGGTGGAAATGGCGGACGGCAGCCAGCTCACGGCGCGCATCGCCTATGAGCGCGTGCCGCGTCTGGACAGCGTCGAGTATTACCTTGATCAGGGCTGTGTGCCCGGCGGCACGTTGCGCAATTTCGACAGCTACGCAAAACAGGTCGGCCGCGTCCAGGAGCTGCACAAACGCGTGTTGTGTGATCCGCAAACCAGTGGCGGTCTGCTGATCGCCGTGACGCCTGAGGGCAACGAGGAATTCCTCGCGGTTGCCGCCGAACTGGGCCTTAATCTTGCGCCAATCGGGGAACTGGTCGAGCGACAGACGAACGCGGTCGAGGTGATTTGATGCTCCGCGACTGCACCGACTACCGCGACATTTTCCTCAACGACCGACCGCTGATGGACGCCCGCGCGCCGGTCGAGTTTCACAAGGGCGCGTTCCCCGGCGTGGTCAACCTGCCGCTGATGAACGACGCCGAGCGGCAAAAAATCGGCACCTGCTACAAGCAGCACGGCCAGCAGGCGGCGATCGAGTTGGGCCATCAACTGGTGTCCGGCGCAGTGAAGGCCGAGCGCATCCAGGCCTGGGCCGATTTTGCCAGCGCCCATCCTGATGGTTATCTCTATTGTTTTCGCGGCGGCCTGCGCTCGCAGATCACCCAGCAATGGCTGCGCGACGAGGCGGGCATCGACTATCCGCGCGTCGGTGGCGGCTACAAAGCGATGCGCAGTTTTCTCATCGACACCCTCGAACAGGCCATCGCCCAGTGCGATTTCGTTTTGCTCGGCGGCATGACCGGCACCGGCAAGACCGAAGTGCTGGTGCAACTGCGCAATGGTCTGGATCTGGAAGGCCACGCCAATCATCGTGGTTCGAGCTTCGGCAAACGCGCGACCGGGCAGCCGTCGAACATCGATTTCGAAAACCGTCTGGCCATCGACCTGCTGAAAAAACGCGATGCCGGTATCGAGCAGTTCGTGCTTGAGGACGAGAGCCGGGTGGTCGGCAGTTGCGCTTTGCCGCTGGCGCTGTATCAGGGCATGCAGCAATACCCGATGGTCTGGCTGGAGGACCGTTTCGAGGACCGCGTCGAACGAATCCTGGGTGATTACGTGACCGATCTGGCGGCGGAGTTTTCAGCGGTCCATGGCGAGGAGGGTTTCAGGCTGTTCGCCGAACGCCTGATCGAGAGTCTCAACAACGTGCAGAAGCGTTTGGGTGGCGAGCGCCATCGACGCTTGTTGCTGTTGATGGAGGACGCCTTGGCCGAGCAGGCCCGCAGCGGCGCGGTGGACCTGCATCGCGGCTGGATCGAAGGCTTGCTGCGTGAGTATTACGACCCGATGTATGTGTTCCAGCGCGAGAAGAAGGGCGGGCGAATCGAGTTCGCCGGGGAGCGGGGGGCGGTGATTGAGTATTTGCGTGGGCGGGTGAGTCAGAAAGGTTAAGGTTGTGGCGGCTGGCCTCTTCGCGAGCAGGCTCGCTCCCACATTGGATCTGCGTGAAATACAAATCCCCTGTGGGAGCGAGCCTGCTCGCGAAAGGGCCGGCTCAGGCACTGCAAGACTCAGGTCGGGCAAGTGTCCTTGCCGTTGTCCAGCCCCTGCTTGTAGCTGTGGCTCTGCAGGCTCGCCTTGCCGTTGTGCCAGGTCAAGGTCAGCACATACAGCGAGTCGAAATCATTGCCCGCCCAATTCTCGGTGATGTTCTGTTTCTTGCCGACTGCGTTGCCCGCGACCTTGTTGATCAGCTCCGGCAGATAGCCATGTGACCAGGCGGTGTAGATCGTCGAGTTGTGGTACTTCTCGTCCAGCAGTTCGCGAGCCAGGTCACTGGTGTCATTGGCCGAGAACTCGATGTTCACCGGCAGGCCGAGCTTGATCGCAGCGGGGCTGATGGTCATCAGCGGACGAATGTAGCTGTAGGAATTGTCCAGCTCACCTTCCTCGACATTGCGCGTCGGATTGGCGGCGAACACGTAGTCGGCGTTGCCGAATTTCTCCGGCAACAGCGTCGACAGGTCGATGGCGCGGTTCAGGCCCTGGCAGTTGAGCTGACCCAACCCGCCTTCGGGTTTTTCGGCATGGCGCAGGAACACCAGCGTCTGCGTGCCGTCGGCCGGCTGTGCACGGCTCTCGCTGGACTCCAGCGACAACGCCAGTGCAGTCACGGCCAGCAGGGAAGGCAGGACCACATAGGCACGGTGTTTGAAACGTTTGGCGAAACTCATCAGGTTCGTCATGAAATAAAAAGTCTTCAGCAAATTCAGTTAGGGCTGACAAACCGTTACACCACTGGCTGCCGGCGCCGGGTGTTTTCCATGTCGTGAACAGCTTCCTCTGCAAAAAGGCATAGCTCAGAGTCGTCCCGGGCCGTTTGGTTCGATTCGGCCCGCCGTGCGGCACTTTAACGGCAAACTTTGCGGGCTTGGGCGCAGGTTAGCGACAGGATGTTACGGTTCGTGTAGGCGCTGCGGCGGGCCTGTTTTATGATCGGCTTCTAATTTGTGACTGGATGCTTCCCATGACCGATCTGTCCGCGTTCCCGATCACCCAGAAATGGCCGGCGCAGTACCCTGACTGGATTCAGCTCTATTCCCTGCCGACGCCCAACGGCGTGAAAGTCTCGATCATGCTCGAAGAAATCGGCCTGCCGTACGAGCCGCATCGTGTCGGGTTCGACACCAACGACCAGACCTCGCCGGAGTTTCTGTCGCTGAACCCGAACAACAAGATCCCGGCGATCCTCGATCCGCATGGTCCTGGCGACCAGCCGCTGCCGCTGTTCGAGTCCGGCGCAATCCTGATTTATCTGGCCGACAAAAGCGGCCAGTTGCTGGCCCAGGAAGGCGCGCTGCGTTACGAGACGATCCAGTGGCTGATGTTCCAGATGGGCGGCATCGGCCCGATGTTCGGCCAGCTCGGTTTCTTCAACAAATTTGCCGGCAAGGATTACGAAGACAAGCGTCCGCGCGATCGTTATGTCGATGAAAGCAAGCGCCTGCTCAACGTGCTGAACACCCGCCTGGAGGGACGTGACTGGATCATGGGCGAGCGTTACACGATCGCCGATATCGCCACGTTCCCGTGGGTGCGCAACCTGATCGGCTTTTATGAGGCGGGCGATCTGGTAGGCATTCAGAACTTCCCCAATGTCACGCGGGTGCTGGAGCGGTTTCTCGCTCGTCCTGCTGTTGTCCGCGGCCTGAGCATTCCCTCCTGACTCACTCCTACAGAGGATTTGTGGTGTTCTGAAGATTATTGCGAACCCGGTAACGCTCTCTTGATTGATCCAGGTTTGTACCCCAACCCCCGCAAGGCATAAGCTTCGCCCCCTACGACTTTCGTCTCATCCGCCGTTTTCAGGAAAGGCCCCATGTCCAGTCAGTTCCCCGAAGCACGTCCCCGCCGTCTGCGGCGCAATGCGAGCCTGCGCAGTCTGTTCCAGGAAACCGAGTTCAGCCTGAACGATCTGGTGCTGCCGATATTCGTCGAAGAAGACATCGACGACTTCGTGCCGATCACCAGCATGCCCGGTGTGCAGCGCATTCCCGAGCGCAAACTGGCCAGCGAAATCGAGCGCTACGCGCGCGCCGGTATCAAGTCGGTGATGACCTTCGGCGTCTCGCATCATCTGGACAGCCACGGCAGCGACACCTGGCGTGAAGACGGCCTGGTCTCGCGCATGTCGCGCATCGCCAAGGACGCCGTGCCGGAGATGATCGTGATGTCCGACACCTGCTTCTGCGAATACACCGATCACGGCCACTGCGGCGTGATGCACAACCACGAAGTCGACAACGACCAGACCCTGATCAACCTCGGCAAACAAGCCGTGGCGGCGGCGCGTGCCGGTGCCGATGTGATCGCGCCATCAGCCGCGATGGACGGTCAGGTGCGGGCGATTCGTCAGGCGCTGGACGCGGCCGGATTCACCCAGATTCCGATCATGGCTTATTCGACCAAATTCGCTTCGGCGCTTTATGGCCCGTTCCGCGAGGCCGGTGGCAGCGCGCTCAAGGGCGACCGCAAAAGCTACCAGATGAACCCGATGAACCGCCGCGAAGCCCTGCGCGAATCGCTGCTCGACGAGCAGGAAGGCGCCGACGCGCTGATGGTCAAACCGGCCGGCGCGTACCTGGACATCATTCGCGACATCCGTCAGGCGTCGAACCTGCCGCTGGCGGCGTATCAGGTCAGTGGCGAGTACGCGATGATCAAGTTCGGCGCCCAGGCCGGCGCGATCGATGAGGACCGTGTGGTGCGCGAAAGCCTCGGCGCGATCAAGCGCGCGGGTGCTGATTTGATCTTCACCTACTTTGCGATGGATCTGGCGCTGGCCGGGATCTGAGCAAAAGATCGCCCACCTGCTGCACTGCCTGCATCGAATGATGTTCTCTTTCAGGCAATTGCTTCAGGTGGCGACTTTTATGCTATTTGATTACTGGAAATAAAGGCTGGCTAAGGGTGACATCTAACGAAGCGGTAATGTTTAACGTTGGGGCCTTATGTTCGATCGGATCGAAATGACCTTGGATGTTCCCTACGAAGCGGGTTTTATTCCCGGAAATCGTTAGATAAAAAGTCGAGCCGTTCGGCGATGCATACGTCGTACCGCTGTGATCTGCGAGGTATACCGCGGCGTACTCGCTGTAAGTCGAAGGTATTTCATGGGTGCCGTCCTCCAGGTCGCGGAAAATCTGAAAAATAAAGGACCTGTCGTTGGTATTGGTTCTTCCCCTGAACTCATATTTGACATGCTGAGTTGAACGCAACTCGATCGTTGCTGCGTTTAAGGGCTGGTGGTTGGGGTCATTGATCAGTGCGTTCAGTGTGCCTTTGACTTCCACGTCTCGTACTTTATTTGCGTTGGACATTTCCATCGTCATCGCTCCATTAATGCGTGAGCATTGATTAGACGGGATGTTATACACAGCGTCTACTGTCAAAGTTTACAGGTGCAAGGGCATTTTCGACCAACGGGCTGTACTAATTAACGCGCCAATCAGGATCGATAATTCTATTTAATATGAGATGTGAAAAACTCTGATCCCGCGCTCGCCAAAGTACCGTTCGATCACCTTCGGATCGGCACAATTTTCGGCAATCGCCACATACGTATCCGGGCGCAGCAGGTAAAACCCGTTGCGCGCCAGTCCCGCTGTTTCAAACGCCGGGCGCCAGTCGAACACATGCAGCGGCACGTGATGTTCAGTGCACCAGGCGATCATTTCGTCGCTGGTGTCGCCATACACATGCACCTGCCAGCACGGCTGGCGCAGTGGTTCGTAGTTATCCCCCTCATCATCATGCGCCCACGGCAAGCGGTCGCCGCCGTGGACATGCCCGGCTGCGCCTGAACTCAACGGCATGCCGCGATAGTTGAGGGTGACCTGCGACACAGTGCGGAAAAGGAATTCGCGACTCGCTTCAAACGAGGCCATTTTCGGAATCACAAACGGCGCCACGCGCATGCGCAGCAAATCCGCCAGCCGCCCCTCGGCGGTGACGAAGCTGAACACCTTGTCAGTGGTCGACACCAGGCGCCGGGCGAAGGCGATGCGTTCGGTTTCGTAGCTGTCGAGCAGGCTCGCTTCGGCGCCGCCAGCTAGCACGGCGGCGAGCTTCCAGGCCAGATTGATCGCGTCGCCGATCCCGGTGTTCATGCCCTGACCGCCGGCCGGGCTGTGTACATGCGCGGCATCACCGAGCAGAAACGCGCGGCCACTGCGAAAGTGCTCGGCGACACGGTGATGCACGCGGTAGGTCGAGAACCAGTGGACGTCTTCGATGTGCACCTTCAGATGTTCGATGGCGCGGCGGCTGACGTCGCTGAATTGCAGGCTTTCGGCGCGATCCGCACGCTCATCGCGCACGGTGCCGATCAGCCGTGCGTGGCCGGCGCCGGTCAGCGGGAATACCGCGAGAAAGTCCGCTTCGTCGAGGTCCAGGTGCAACTCGCCATTCATCGCCGGGCCGCTGGCCTTGACGTCCGCGACGTAGAAAATCTGCTGATACGTGCCACCGGGAAAAGCGGTGTCGAGGCTTTTGCGCACCACCGATCGCGCGCCATCGCAGCCTGCGAGGTAACAGGCCTGGCAAATTTCCTGCTCGCCATTGGGCAGGCGCAGATGCGCGGTGAGGCCGTCGCCACTTTCTTCAAAACTTTCCAGCGTGGTGTCGCGTTCGACCGTGATGCCATAGTCTTCGAGGCGCTCGATCAACAGCCGTTCGTGTTGATCCTGCGGGAAGATCTCGACAAAGGCATAGGGCGTCAGGCCCTCGCCGATGCGCTTGAGCGGCAGTTGCGCGAGCGGCTTGCCGTTGACCCAGAAGTTCGCCGCCGCGACCCGATGGCCGTTGCGCACGATGGTCTCGCTCAGGTCCAGTTGCCGGTACAGCTCCAGCGTGCGCGCCTGCACCGCCAGCGCCCGCGAAGTGGTACCGGGCGCCGAGGTCTTGTCGATGATTCGCGCACGCACGCCGAGTTTGCTCAGCCACAGGGCCAGCACCAGCCCGGTGGGGCCGGCGCCGATGATCAGAACGTCGCTGCGATTCATGGCGCTGTCCTCTCTGTGCTGTGCAGCAAGTATGGATCAGTGGGGGAGGGAGGCCAGTCTGGTCGGCTGGACGGGGTAGGGGTGGAGGCCGTGGTTGCGTATATCGAAGAACCTGTGGGAGCGAGCCTGCTCGCGAAAACGGCGCACCAGCCAGCGCAAATTTTGAGCGTGCCGACGCCTTCGCGAGCAGGCTCGCTCCCTCAGGGATTTGTGTTGGATTCAGGAGGAGAAGACAAATTTCAGACACAAAAAAAGGCGTGTCCATCATTTCCCTATGCCATCGCCGCTCGCGGCCCACGTTTTGCCAGCGATTGTGTATGGTGGTGGCGCCTCAACGGACTGGATAACGCAACATGCACACCCCTCGCTTACTCATTACCCTCGCGGCATTGCTGGCATTGGCCGGTTGCGCCAGCCAGCGCGGCGGCGAACCGCTGCCGCGCCCACCCGCCGAGGTGAAGGCCGAAATCGTCCGGCTGCTGCCGGCGAAAATTCCTGACCGGCAGGGCTGGGCCACTGACATTTACGCCGCCTTCGCCGCGCAGGACATCAGCCCGACCACGCAAAATTTGTGCTCGGTGCTGGCCGTCGCCGAGCAGGAATCGACCTTTCAGGCTGACCCGAAAGTGCCTGGTCTGGGCAAGATCGCCCGCGACGAAATCGACCGCCGCGCCGCCAAAGTGCACATCCCCAACCTGTTGGTCAGCGGTGCTTTGCAAGTGCGTTCGCCCAACGGCAAGAGCTACAGCGAACGCCTGAACGCGGCGCGCAGCGAAAAAGAGCTGAGTGCGATTTTCGATGATTTCATCGGCATGGTGCCGATGGGTCGCACCTTGTTTGGCGGCTTCAACCCGGTGCACACCGGCGGACCGATGCAGGTCAGCATCGAATTTGCCGAACAGCACGCCAAGGATTACCCGTACCCGGTGGACGGCACGATTCGCCGCGAAGTGTTCAGTCGGCGCGGCGGCATGTATTTCGGTATCGCCCATTTGCTCGGTTATCCGGTCAGTTACCGCGAGCCGTTGTACCGCTTCGCCGATTTCAATGCCGGTTGGTACGCCAGCCGCAACGCCGCGTTCCAGAATGCCGTGAGCCGCGCTTCGGGCATCCCGCTGGCGCTTGATGGCGACCTGATCCGCTACGACTCGATCATGCCCGGCGGCACGGAGCTGGCGGTGCGCACCCTCGGCAAATCACTGGGCATGCGCAACCCGAGCATTCGCGATCAACTGGAGAAGGGCAAAACCCTGGAATTCGAAGAGAGCAAACTTTACAAGCGGGTATTTGAACTGGCCGAGCAGGCTGAAGGCAAGCCATTGCCGCGTGCGGTGTTGCCGGGCATCGTTTTGCAAAGTCCGAAGATCACCCGAAAACTCACCACCGCCTGGTTCGCCAAACGCGTGGACGAGCGCTACAAACGCTGCATGGCCAAGGCCGGGTAAAACCGCCAGACATAAAAAACCCGGCTGAGGGAGCCGGGTTTTTCTGCGGTGTTGCGCGTGACGCCATTCATTCAAGCGTTGCGCAGTTCGTTCAAGCGATCAGCACCGCCTTCAGCAACGCGACGTTCGATCAGACGATCCGAACCACCTTCAGCGACGCGACGTTCGATCAGACGATCCGAACCGCCTTCAGCGACGCGACGTTCGATCAGACGATCCGAACCACCTTCAGCGACGCGGCGTTCGATCAGACGATCCGAACCGCCTTCAGCAACGCGGCGTTCGATCAGACGATCCGAGCCACCTTCAGCAACGCGACGTTCGAGCAGACGATCCGAACCACCTTCAGCAACGCGACGTTCGAGCAGACGATCAGCACCACCTTCAGCGACGCGACGTTCGATCAGACGATCCGAACCGCCTTCAGCCAGACGGCTTTCGATCAATTTGTCCGAGCCGCCTTCGGCGATCATCGTGTGGGCCGGGGTAGCGGCAAAAGCGTTAACTGCGAAAACCGAGAAAGCGATGCTGAGAAGAGTCTGGCGTTTCATGATGGTGTGCTCCGGGGTGTTGTTGGTTGGTATGGAGCTGATGTTACGCCCGGAATTTTTTCTGAGAACTTCATTGCCGTGATGGTGAACATCGACGCCGATGATGGTAGCCGCAAGCCGCAGGATAGAGCCTTAAAGCACCTTTACGGCACGGCCGATCGCCTGAATCGGCCCGGTCGGTTTGCCGATCGGTGAGCCATTGGCGCCCTCCAGCGTCAGCTCGAACAGCTGGTTCGGTTGCAGCGGTGGCAGTTTATCCAGCGGCACCGACAAGGCCTCGCCCGGTTTGACCAGCCCCAGCGACACCGGGCCTTGCCAGCCGTCCGCCTTGGTCCAGAACTCCAGGGCCTTGTCTGCCGGCACTTCGACCACGCCGAGCGGAATCAACTGGATTTCTCGCGAGTTGCTGGCCTGGATCACCCAGCCCGGTGCCCTGTCCTGCGGCGCCACCAGCACCACCAGATAGCTCGGTTTCGGCGGAGTCTGGGTCAGCAGAATCGAACCCAGGATCAGCGTCGCAGCCAAACCGGCGGCACTCAAGCCACGCCACAGCGGCAGCCGATTCCACCACGACGTTGCCGGCGCTTTGTGCGTGAGGCGATTGAGGCTGCGCTCGATGCGCGGCCACAGCAGGGCCGACGGTTGCTGCGGTTCGGCCAGATCGGTCAGCTCCAGCAGGCGCCGCTCCCAGGCGTCCACTGCAGCACGCAGCTCGGGCTCGTTGGGCAAGCGTCGCTGCACCTCGATCCGCTGTTCGAACGACAGCGTGCCGAGCACGTACTCGCTGGCCAGTTCATCACGTTCCTGCGCCGATTCGCCGGTCATCCCATGCACTCCCGCAACGCATTGAGGCTGCGCTTGAGCCACGCTTTGACGGTGCCCAGCGGCGTGCCGAGGCGCGCCGAAATCTGCGCGTGGCTGTAGCCGTCGACATACGCATGCAGAATGCAGGTGCGCCGCTGCGGCTCCAGCTGTTCCAGGCAACGGTGGATGCGCGCCGAATGTGCGTGAGCATCGAAGCCGTCATTCTCGACCGCCGTTTCATGCTCTGCACTGAACGGTGTTTCGCGACCGTGATCGCGCAACAGGTTCAGCGCCAGATGGCGGGTCACGCTGAACATCCAGCCACGCGCCGAACCGCGCGCCGGGTCAAACCCCGCCGCGCCGTTCCAGATCTTGATGAATGCTTCATGAACGATGTCCTCCGCCAGTGCCGTGTCGCGCACCAGCCGCTTGGCCACGCCGAGCAGGCGCGGACCTTCCTGCACGTACAAATCGTGCAGGGCCGCGCGCTCGCCGCGGGCACAGGCAACGAGACGGGCTTGGTAATCGAAATCGGCTTCGGCTAAAGGCATGGTGTGCAATCTAGCTGACATTCGAGCAAACACCACCATCCCTTTGTAGGAGTGAGCCTGCTCGCGATTGCGGTGTGTCAGTGAAGAATATGCTGCTGATACACCGCTATCGCGAGCAGGCTCACTCCTACAGGTGATTTGTGGTGGTCGGGAGATCAGCTCGCCGCCCAGAAGATGTAATCCGCCTGATACTTCACCACTTCCTGCTTGCCCTTGTTCGCCATCGTGCATTCGCTGGCCGGGGCCACGCCGCCCTTGAGCGCGACGCGCTGGATGTAGCTGACGCCGCTCATCGCGCCTTTGCCTTCAGCCGGGTTGGCCTTGACCAGTTGATAGGGCAGGTTGCCTGGGCTCGATGGCGCCACTGCCAGTTGCGTGCCGGTGACTTTCGAACCGTCCTTGGCCTGCCAGGTCGCTGGCGGGCCGAAGTAGGTGCCGACCTGCTTGCCACTGCGGTCATTGAGCACGGCTTTCGGGCCGACGAAGGTCCACTCGGTCTGCCCGGCCATGTTCGGCTTGTCGCGGCATTCATAAGTGATCTCGCCGACGCCGGTGGTTTCCAGGGCGATCTTGTGGCCGTCCGGCACTTTGATGGTGTCGGGATAACTGCTCTGGGCAAAGGTCGTCGAGGTGACGGCGAGCAAACCGGTGAAGCCAATCAGCTGGGTGATGTTCATCCGATGATTCTCCGAAAAGGGTAGAGCGCTGACAGCACAAGAGTGGGCTGTTACAGGGACTACCCGTGGCGGAGGCGATTGGATGCAGTGCGCGGAAAATAAATTTCAAACCCAACCAATTTCCCTTGTGGGAGCGAGCCTGCTCCGGGCGGCGTTCCGACGAAGGCGTCGGATCAGCCATTGCTTAGGTGACTGATACACCGCTTTCGCGAGCAGGCTCGCTCCCACAAGTTTCCCTGCAAGGCTTCAGAGCGGAGGCGTTGAGGAGTTCCTGGGTATAAGGGTGTTGCGGTGCGGCGAAAATCTCTTGCGACGATCCTTGTTCAACAACCTTGCCATCCTTGATCACCATCAAGTCATGCGCCAGCGCGTGCACCACTGCCAGATCATGGCTGATGAACAGATACGTCAGCCCGTGTTTGATCTGCAATTGCCGCAACAACTCCACCACCTGCTTTTGCACGGTGCGGTCCAGTGCCGAGGTCGGTTCGTCGAGCAGGATCAGTGCCGGTTCCAGCACCAAAGCGCGAGCGATGGAAATGCGTTGGCGCTGGCCGCCGGAAAATTCATGGGGATAGCGATGGCGGCTTTGCGGGTCGAGGCCGACCTCTTCAAGCACGCGAATCACCGCGGCTTCACGTTCGGCTTCTGTACCGATGCCATGGGTCAGCAAGCCCTCGGCAATGATCTGCTGCACCGACATGCGCGGGCTGAGGCTGCCGAACGGGTCCTGGAACACCACCTGAATCTGCCGCCGCAACGGCCGCATCAGGCGCTGATTGAGCAGGCTCAGTTGCTTGTTGCCGAAACGGATGTTGCCCTCGGATTCGACCAGACGCAGGATCGCCTGACCCAGGGTCGACTTGCCCGAACCCGACTCGCCGACAATTCCCAGAGTCTTGCCGCGTTGCAGGGTGAAACTGACCCCGTCCACCGCTTTGATGTAATCCTGCTGGCGGCTGAACAACGCCTTGGGCAGGGGAAACCAGACCTTCAGATCATCGACCTCGAGCAGGTTGTGATCGTACTGACTCGGCACCGGCGCGCCGCTCGGCTCGGCCTCGATCAGCAGGCGGCTGTAAGGATGCTGCGGCGCGTTGAACAGCGTTGCGCAGTCGGCCTGTTCAACGATCTTGCCGTGACGCATCACACAGACGCGCTGCGCGATGCGCCGCACCAGATTGAGGTCGTGACTGATCAGCAGCAACGACATGCCCAGGCGTTGCTGCAACTCGATCAGCAGTTCGAGGATCTTCTGCTGCACGGTGACGTCGAGCGCCGTGGTCGGCTCATCGGCGATCAACAACTCCGGCTCGTTGGCCAGCGCCATGGCGATCATCACCCGTTGCCGCTGACCGCCGGAAAGCTGATGTGGATAGGCCTTCAAACGCTGCAAAGGCTGGCGAATGCCGACCAGTTCCAACAGTTCCAGCGTACGCGCGCGGGCGGCGCGGCCCTTGAGGCCTTTGTGGGTTTCCAGCACTTCACTGATCTGCCGTTGCACCGTGTGCAGCGGGTTGAGCGAGGTCATCGGCTCCTGAAAGATCATCGCAATGCGATTGCCACGCAAGCCGCGCATCTGCTGCTCGCTGGCGTGCAGCAAATCCACGCCGTTGTAGCGGATCGCACCGCTGCTGCTGAGGTTTTTCTCCGGCAGCAGGCGCAGGATCGAATGCGCCGTCACCGACTTGCCCGAGCCGGATTCACCGACCAATGCCAGGCACTCGCCACGGCGAATATCGAGGTTGACCCCGTGCACCACGGGCTGCCCGGCGAACGCCACGCGCAGGTCGCGAATTTCAATCAGGTTGTCAGTCATGTCAGCTCCGGGGATCGAACGCATCGCGGCAGGCCTCACCAATAAAAACCAACAAGGACAAAATCAACGCCAAGGCGAAAAACGCCGTCAGCCCCAGCCACGGCGCCTGCAGATTGCGCTTGGCCTGGCCGATCAGCTCGCCCAGCGAGGCGGTGCCGGCCGGCATGCCGAAGCCGAGAAAATCCAGCGCGGTCAGGGTGGCGATGGCGCCGGTAAGAATGAACGGCAGGTAGGTGAGGGTGGAGGTCATGGCGTTGGGCAGGATGTGCCGACGCATCAGTTCGTTGTCGGTCAGGCCCAGTGCCCGCGCGGCTTTGACGTATTCCAGATTGCGCCCACGGAGGAACTCGGCACGCACCACATCAACCAGCGCCAGCCAGGAAAACAGCGCCATGATCCCCAGCAACCACCAGAAACTCGGCGAGACAAAACCGGACAGAATGATCAGCAGGTACAGCACCGGCAGCCCCGACCAGATTTCCAGCATACGTTGCCCGAGCAGGTCGACCCAACCGCCGTAATAACCCTGCAGCGCGCCGGCGACGATGCCGATCAGCGCACTGATGGCGGTGAGAATCAGCGCAAACAGGATCGAAATCCGCGTGCCGAAAATCACCCGCGCCAACACATCGCGGGCCTGATCGTCGGTGCCCAGCCAATTGCTCGCCGAGGGCGGACTGGGCGCAGGTTGCGCAAGGTCGTAATTGACCGTGTCGTAGCTGAACGGGATCGGCGGAAACAGCATCCAGCCGCCCTGATCTTCGATCAGCTTGTGTACGTAATTGCTGGCGTAGTCCGGCTGAAAAGGCAGCTCGCCACCGAAATCGGTTTCCAGGTAATCGCTGAGGATCGGAAAGTAGAAAGCGTCGTGGTAGCGGATCACCAGCGGCTTGTCGTTGGCAATCAACTCGCCACCTAGGCAAATCAGGCACAAGCCGATGAACAGCCACAGCGACCAGCGTCCACGGCGATTGGCCTTGAACTGCGCGACGCGGCGCCGGCCCAGAGGAGACAGTGTGAACATCAGGCAGTCCTCGCCGAAAAGTCGATGCGCGGATCGAGCAGGGTGTAGCAGAGGTCGCCGATCAGCTTGATCAACAGGCCGAACAGGGTGAACAGAAACAGCGCGCCGAACACCACCGGATAGTCGCGTGACACCGCCGCCTCGTAGCTCATGCGCCCGAGGCCGTCGAGGTTGAAGATGGTTTCGATCAGCAGCGAGCCAGCGAAGAACACCTCGATCAGCGCCGACGGCACCCCGGCCACCACCAGGAGCATAGCGTTGCGAAACACATGGCCGTACAGCACACGGCGCTCGGTCAGGCCTTTAGCCCGCGCGGTGATCACGTACTGGCGGCTGATCTCGTTGAGAAAGCTGTTCTTGGTCAGGATCGTCAGGGTGGCGAAGCCGCCGATCACCAGCGCCGTGACCGGCAGCACCAGATGCCAGAGGTAATCGCCGAGCTTGCCCAGCGTGCTCAGTTTCTCGAAGTCGTCCGAGACCAGCCCCTGCACCGGAAACCAGTTGACGTAGCTGCCACCGGCGAACACCACGATCAGCAGGATGGCAAAAAGGAACGCCGGCATCGCATAGCCGACGATGATTGCCGTGCTGCTCCACACATCAAAGGCGCTGCCGTTTCTGATCGCTTTGCGAATGCCCAACGGGATCGAAATCAGGTAAGTGATCAGCGTCGCCCACAAGCCCAGCGACAGTGACACCGGCAGCTTCTGCACGATCAGGTCGGTGACCTTGGCGCCGCGAAAGAAACTGCTGCCCAGATCCAGCTGCGCGTAGTTTTTCAGCATCAGCCACAGGCGTTCGTGCAGCGGTCTGTCGAAGCCGTAATGGTGTTTGATTTCTTCGATCAGCGCCGGGTCCAGGCCACGGCTGCTGCGACCGGCACCGCCGACCGCCGCGACTTCGCCGCCACCGCCCATGCTGTGCCCGCCAAAGCCTTGCAGGCGCGCAATGGCTTGTTCCACCGGTCCACCCGGCGCGGCCTGCACGATCAGAAAATTCACCACCAGAATGCACAGCAATGTAGGGATGATCAGCAGCAAGCGACGACTCAGATAATGCAGCATGTCACTGGCCTCCCGCGAGCTGAGCGCGCATCTGCTGGGTGGTCAGCGGCTTGGCCGAGACTTCCCACCAGGTGTTGAGGCCTTCGTCGTACGCCGGTTGCACCGGCGGCATGCCAAAGCGGTTTTGAAACACCGTCGGCGTGCCTTTGGAGTAGTAGTTGGGAATCATGTAGTAACCCCATTGCAGCACCCGGTCGAGGGCGCGGGCGTAATGCACCATGGCTTGGCGGCTGTTGGCCTGGACCAGTCCGTCGATCAGTTGATCGACCGCCGGATCGGCCAGCACCATCGAGTTCGAACTGCCGACCTGCGTGGCACTTTGCGAGGCGTACAGGCTGTACAACTCGCGGCCGGGAGAGACGATCGGATCGCCACTGCGCGGGAAACTGGTGACGATCATGTCGTAGTCGCGGGCGTTGAGACGGTTGACGTATTGCGCCGAATCGATGCGCCGCAGATTGAGGGTGATGCCGATCTGCGCGAGGGTGCGTTTGAACGGCAGCAGCATGCGATCAAAGCCGCCCTGACCGTCGAGAAACGTGAATTCCAGCGGCTCGCCCGCAGCGTTGACCAGGCGATTGTGTTGTGGCGTCCAACCGGCTTCGGCGAGCAGTTTCAGTGCTTGCAATTGCTTGTCGCGAATGTAGCCGCTGCCGTCGGTTTTCGGCGCTTCATACACCGTGGTGAAAACCTCATCGGGGACCTTGCCGCGCAGCGGTTCGAGGATCTGCAATTCCTCGGCGTCGGGCAGCGCCGTGGCAGCCATTTCACTCTTCGGCCAGAAGCTGTTCTGGCGCACGTAGAAGCCACGCATCATCTGCTTGTTGGTCCACTCGAAATCCCACAGCAGGCTGATTGCCTGACGCACGCGGCGATCCTGGAAGAGCGGGTTTTGCAGGTTGAACACGAAGCCTTGCGCAGCGGTCGGTTTTTCCGGGGCCAGGATCGCTTGCTGCAAACGCCCGTCGCGCAGGGCCGGGCTGTCGTAGCCGACGACGTAACCGGAGGAGGAAAACTCGCGGTTGTAGTCGAACGCACCGGCCTGCAATAGCTGACGGGCGACGTCGGTGTCACCGTAGAAATTCACCGTCAGCGTGTCGAAGTTGTACATGCCGCGACTGACTGGCAAGTCCTTGCCCCACCAGTCCGGATCGCGCTGGAAACTGATGCTGCGCCCCGCATCGACCTTGCTCACCCGGTACGGGCCGCTGCCCAGCGGCGGCTCGAAACCGCCGCCGTTGGCGAAGTCGCGGGTTTTCCACCAGTGTTCGGGCACCACGCGCATCGTCGCCAGATCCAGCGCCAGCGTGCGGTTAAGGTTGTTCTTGAAGGTGAAGCGTACTTGCCGCGGACCTTCGATCAGCACGTCCTGCACATCGGCGTACTGCTGGCGATAACTGAGGCTGCCCTTGCTCATCAGCAGGTTGAAGGTGTAGCGCACATCTTCGGCGGTGATCGGCGAGCCGTCGGCAAATCGCGCCTTGGGGTTGAGGGTGAAACGCACCCAGAGCCCGTCGCGATCGCGCTCGATCTGCTCGGCGACCAGGCCGTAAACGGTGTAGGGCTCATCGAGCGAGCGGAACGCCAGTGGCGCGTACACCCAGTCGTTGACCTGCACCACGGAAATGCCCTGATCGGCATACGGGGTGATGTAGTTGTACTGACCGATCTCCATCGACGCGCGGCTGAGCGAACCGCCCTTGGGCGCCTTGGGATCGACGAAATCGAAATGCTGAAAATTCGCCGGATACTTCGGCGCCTCGCCGTACACCGTCAGCGCATGGCTGCCGGCGGCCAGCGCCGAGCTGCCGGAGCACAGCAGCGCACTGCCGAACAGCAGGGCAGCGATGTTGCGCAAGATATTCATGAAGTCACTCCTCAATCCCTCTGAAAAGACACGGACCCCTGTGGGAGCGAGCCCGCTCGCAAATGCGGTGTGTCAGCGAAAGGTGTGTTGACTGACACAACGCCTTCGCGAGCAGGCTCGCTCCCACATGAGGATGTGTTCTGTTTTCGGTCAGAAGTGATACGTCATGCGCGCAAACAAGGTGCGCCCCAGCGGGTCGGTGTAGCGCGGGTCATAGCCGCTCTGGAAGTTGTAGGCCTGGTTGGAGAACGGCGGGTTGCGATCAAAGACGTTCTTCATCCCGGCATCGACATCCAGCACCTTGTTGAAGGTGTAGCCGGCCGACAGGTCCCACACCGAATACGACGCCACACGCGAATGGGTGTCGCGGTCGTAGTCGTTGTAACCGGTGGTGAAACGGTTGGTCAGCGCTGCCCGCGCCGCGCCCAGGCTCCAGCTGCCGGTGAGGTTGTGCTTCCAGCGCGCGATCACGCCGTCACCCTGAAAATCGCCGACCTTGTCAGTGAACGGGCCTTTGATGGTGCTCTGGAAGTCGTACTCGTCGACATAGGTGCCTTGCAGGCCCAGGCCAAACTGACCGTACGGCGTATTGGGAAAGCGATAGTCGAGCGACACATCGACGCCGTTGGTTTCGACGATGCCGAGGTTGGCGTTGCCGGTAACGATGTAATCGAGGGTGCCGTCGGCGTTACGTACGAAGCGATCCTGATAGGAACCTGCCTGATCGAACACGGTGGATTCCGGGAACGGCTGGATCTGGTTGGAAATGTGAATCCACCAGAAATCCAGGCCCACCGAGAGGTTGCTGATCGGCTGATAGACGAAGCCTAAAGTCACGTTGCGCGCCTTTTCCGGGGCCAGATCTTCGTTGCCGCCAATCTGGTTGAGGAACTGCTGGCCGCAATCGCGGCCACCGTTGCCGCCCGGTTGCACCACGCCGCCGGTACACAGCACCGGGTCGTTGTAGAAGCCTTGGGTAAAGGTGATGCTGCGCGGCGAATACAGCTCGTACAGTGACGGCGCACGGAAACCTTCGCTGTACGCGCCACGTACCACCAGCTCTTTCAATGGCTGATAACGGAACGAGTATTTCGGGTTGGTGGTGCTGCCGAAGTCGCTGTATTTGTCGTGGCGCACGGCGGCGGACAGTTCCAGGCTGTCGAGCACCGGCACGTTGATTTCCGCGTAGGCGGCTTTGACGCTGCGGTCGCCCTCGACACTGCCGTTGGGGTCGATGCCGAGGCTCTGGATGTCGCCGGCAAACTGTTCGAAGTCCTGATGGAATTTCTCTTTGCGGTACTCGCCACCCAAGGCCAGACCGGACGGGCCGGCGCCGAACCAGTCGCCGATCTCGCGGCTGATGCGCCCGTCGAAACCGGCCACCCGGCCAACTGCGGTGGAATAGGCGCCGTGGTACGCGGCATTGTCGATGTATTGCTGACCAGCGGCCGACTGCGGGCCGAACGGGTTGAGCAAACCGCTGGCCAGACCGTCGATCATCGCCTGATCGCTGACATAACCACTGGTGACGCTGGAGACGATCTTGTTCTGGTTGTACGAGGCGCCGACGTTGTAATCCCAACCACCGACCAAGCCATCGAAGCTGAGCAAGAAGCGCTGGCTGGTGTTCTGGTCTTTCGATTCACGCGGGCCGGCGGCGGTTTCACGCCAGTTGACGTCGACCGGTTGCGTCGGGTCGAGGGCGAACTCGGTGGGCGCCGGGGTGATGCCGTTGCCGGGGTAGTAGGGCGACGACGAATCCAGGCTCAGACCGGTCAATGGCGCCGGGCCGACGGCGACGGCATTGTTGTTGCGCGACCAGAAATACTCAAGGTTGACGTTGTGATCGTCGCCGAGCTTGCCGGTGGTCTTGCCGAAGAACGAAGTCTTCTCGGTCTGCGGCACCAGGTCGATGAATTCACGGGTGCTGAAGCGGCACAAACCGTCGCGGGCGATCAGGTTGGGACCGTTGCAGTTGCTGGCGGCCAACGGGTTGGTGGCGTTGCCGTTCTGGCTGTAGTTGCCGGGGAACGCGGTGCCGGAGGTCTGATCGAGGCCGCGGCCGGGGGCGTAGTCGGTGGCGAAGGAGCGGTCGTTGGCGTCGAGGTTCTGCTGCTTGTTGTAGTTGAACACGCCGAGCACGTTGAAGCGGTCTTCTTCCAGATCGCCATAGCCCCAACTGGCGCTCATGTCTTTGGTCGCGCCACCGCCGCTGTGGGTCGGGGTTTCGCCGCCGAGGGTCAACGCGCCGTCGGTGAGGGATTTCTTGGTGATGAAGTTGATCACGCCGCCGATCGCATCGGTGCCGTACAGCGCCGAGGCGCCGTCGCGCAGCACTTCCACGCGCTCGATGGCGGCAAACGGGATCATGTTCAGATCCACCGCGCCGCCCGCCGAGTTGGTGCCCGACAAGGCGTTGTTGGCCAGGCGTCGGCCGTTGAGCAGCACCAGTGTCTTGTTTGCGCCGATGCCGCGCATGTCGGCGAACGAGGCGCCACCAGTCGCCGCGCCCACGGAGCCTGCGCTGTTGTTGATCGATTGGCTGCCGGTGATGCGCTGGACCAGTTCGGCGGTGGTGGTCACGCCCTGTTTGCGCAGTTCATCGGCTTTGAGAATGGTGATCGGCACCGCCGTTTCCGCATCGACCCGGCGAATCGCCGAACCGGTCACTTCCACCCGTTGCAGTTGCGTGGTGGGCGCGACGACCGCCGCTGCCGCCGGAGCGCTGGCATTGTCATCCTCGGCCGCTTGCACGGTACCGGCGCCCATCCCCATGGCCACCAGATACAGCGGAACGAAACGATGGCGAGAGATCGTGGCCACCAAGGGTTTGAGCGTGAAGCGTGGAGTGTTCATCAGCATGGTTGTTTCCGACTTTATCAGACGTTATCGAAATGGCCTTGTGAGCCGCTCATTGCTCCGCTACCGGTGATACCGCGTGCGGAAAACCACTTTCTTCAAGCAAGCCGATCCCCTCCGAACACGCGTGGCGTTTTTTCGGTCGGCCGATTACGACGGGATTCGCTCAGCGGTGCGGCGCGTGATGTTCAAGTGGCGCGCGGCACCGCATTCAATGGGTGGTCATCACCGATATCTTGCTGATGCCCGAGCGCTCGATGGAGGCCATGGCTTTCGCCACCTGGCCGTAATTGACGGCGGCGTCGGCCTGCAACTGCACGCGGACGTCGGCATCCTTGGCCTTGACCTCCTTGAGGCTGGCTTCCAGGGACTCGGGGGCGAGTTCGGTCTTGGCCAGATAGAACTTGCCGTCCTGATCGACGCTGACCACCACCGGGTCTTTCTTTTCGGCGGGGGCGACGGCGTCGGTTTTCGGCAGATTGACCTTGATCGCGTTGGTCATCAGCGGCGCGGTGACGATGAACACCACCAGCAGCACAAGCATCACGTCGACCAGCGGCGTGACGTTCATTTCGCTGAGCACTTCATCGCTGTCTTGAGTCGAGAAAGACATCAGCTGGCCTCCCGCACGGCGTTGGTGGTTTTGCTCGCAATGGCCTGACGGCTGATGGAAAACGCGCTGCGCGAGGCAAGGGCGTCGAAGTCGTGGGCAAAGTCATCCATGTCTGCCGAGGCGAGCTTCAGGCGCCGCAGGAAGAAGTTGTAAATCAGCACTGCCGGCACCGCGACAGCGATACCCACACCCGTGGCGATCAGCGCGTGGCCGATCGGCCCGGCGACCGCTTCAAGGCTGGCCGAACCGGTTTCGCCGATGCTTTTCAGCGCTTCCATGATGCCCCACACCGTACCGAACAGGCCGATGAACGGCGCAGTGCTGCCGATACTGGCAAGGATCGCCTGACCGTTTTCCAGCGAGCGGCGTTCCTTCTGAATCTGCTGGCGCAGGTTGCGTTCCAGACGATCCGAGCGGTTGATGGTGTGCGCCAGTTGTTGCGTGGTGCGCGGCGAATCTTCCACCAGCAACGCCTCGAAACCGCTGCTGGCGATACGCGCCAGCGAACCGGGGTACTGGCTGGCGTGTTCGGCGGCGGTGAGCAGGTCCGGCGCGCTCCAGAAGGCTTTGGTGAACTGTTTGTTCTGAGCTTTCTGGCGCAGGTACTGCGCCGACTTGACCAGCAGGATCGCCCAACTGACCACGGAAAACAGCACCAGGCCCCAGAGGACACCGGGGACTATCATCGAAGACAAATCGTTCATGGTTACACCTCGCTTGCGTTGATCAGTAATGAGTCGGTTGTGCCGTCATTGCGGCAATTTGAAATCGATGGTCTGGGTGGCGAAGCCGTCGATCGGCGTGTCACCGCGCTTGGCCGGAATGAACTTCCAGTTCTTCACCGCAGCGACGGCGGCGTCATCCAGTTGTGGCTTGCCGCTGGATTTGGTCACCGTCACCGAACCCGCGCGACCGTTGGCCAACACTTGAATGTGCAACACCACGCTGCCTTCCCAGTTGCGCCGCAATGCCAGCGACGGGTATTCCGGCGGTGGATTGCCAAGGCTGGCGAGGCCGGAAATCGCTGCCGACTCTTTTACTGGCGCGGGCGCAGCGGCCGGTGCCGGCGGCGCGCTCGGTGTCGCCGGGGCAGCGGGGGCCGCTGGTTGTGGCGGGGCCGGCGGCGCTTTCGCGGGCTCGACCTTTTTCACCGGTTTGGGCTTCTCGAGCGGTTTCGGTTTTTCGATCGGTTTGGGCTTTTCCACCGGTTTGGGCGGTGGCTTGACCGCGTCCTCGTCTTCCACCGGTTGCTCAGGCTCGGGCGGTGGTGGCGGGGGTGGCGGGGGTGGCGGTTCCGGGGTCGGCGGTGCCGGTGGCGTCGGACTGGTCAGCTCGACGGTCATTTCCGGAATCTGCGGCGGCGTCGGTAATGGCTCGGTTCGGGACTGCTGGAGAAACCACCAGGCTGCCCCGTGTATCAGCGCCGACACGGCCACCAGCAAGACCATCTGCTGTTTATTCAAGCCGCCGGGTTGTGAGGTATTGGCTGTGAAGGCCGGCCTGCCCGTTGGCGGCGGGACCGGCGCTTCCCGCAACGGCCCCGGCAGGGTTTTATGCTTTACCGCATCGTTCATTAAAGCTCCCTCGGGTAGATGAAGGGCAATAAGCCGCCGTCCGAACATTGGGTGAATGTTCGTGTGGGTGAATGCAACTTTCTTCAAGGTGTGCAGAAGCCGATAGTGGAACTATCCAATTAACACGGCTTGTGCAAACTTACTGGCTCAGTGCCATCGACTCGGTTTGTTCATTTGCCATTCCATGATTGTTGTTCTGTTGCTGGAGACACTTCTGGTTGTCTCATGCCTGTTACATATTGCAACCGTTGTGCCAGATGTTGCTGCAACGTAGCGCCGTTATTTCATTGCTGTTACGCGTGTCGCATTTATATAAGTTTTGTCACGACCCAGTGTTTGTCATAGGGCGCAGTGAGCCGTTACCCCGTCGGGCGGGGCTTTTTTAGAGGCGAGCCGGGCTTGTCGCTTTATCCCGCGAAATAGCGAAACAGAGCGGTTGCGTGGCTGCCTGTCCGTGCACGTGCTGGTGCGCGAGGGACCGATTTGGTGCGGGTCAACGTTCTAGCGGGTCACAGGCTGTTTTCCTTGTTCATGTTTAACGAAAACCAATGTCGTAGTGCTGAAAAAGTTATTCGGCCGGAACGCTTTTGGTGCAATAACAGTTGTCGGGAAGTTGTTGTCCGACAATTCTATAATTGCGCCGATTACCGCCGCGAATAGCCAAGTCCTATTTAAAAAGTAAATAGCACCTCACTGTCGGCGAACAATGAACGGCCGACAGCGACGTGCTGTTGAAGTCAGGTAATAAAGTAAGCAGGGCGGCTGTTCGGATGAACCGGGCCTGGAGCGCACAAATAATAGTGGCGAGTGATACGGCAGAACGTTTGAAGATTCACGCGGTGAACTCCTTGTTGCCAGCCCGGATACGCGAACTTTTGGTTCGGTATCGCACCTTACAAGAACGCGGGTAGCGTTCGATGATTGCTCTTGGTGCGGGATGGGCACCGCCAGCGCTGTTGTGCGAGGTTTGAATTCGCAAGTCGGCAGTGCATGGGAAAACCGTGCCAGAACCGTTACACCGGCAGATTATTTCTACACCCGGGCCACAGGCATCTACTCTGTGGCAAAGGTTTTTTCAGGGGATTGGCTATGTACCAGCTCTATGGGCACAAGAATTCTGGAGCCGCGGCGATCGAGGCGGCACTGGAGTTATGCCAGATTGCTTATCGCTTCATTGATAACGAAGCCAGTGCGGAGGCCGCCGAAGCGTTGGCCAAACTCAATCCGCTGAAACAGATTCCGACCTTGCAACTGCCCGACGGCAGCGCGATGACCGAGAGCGCGGCGATTCTGATTCACCTGGGGCTGACGTTTCCCCAATCCGGTCTGCTGCCTGCCGAGGCGGCGGATCGTGATCAGGCGATTCGCGGCCTCGCCTACATCGTCAGCAACTGCTACGCGGCCATCGGCATCATCGATTACCCCGAGCGCTGGTTGATCACGCCGGACGAAGGCGCACGGCAGAACCTGATCAACGGCGCGCGCCAGCGTTTGCACTTCAGTTGGGAGCTGTTTGCCGACCAGTTTTCCGGCGAGCTGTACCTGGACGACGAGACGCCGGGGGCGCTGGATGTGCTGGCGGCGGTAGTGACGCGCTGGGAGGGTAGCCGCGAGCATCTGCGCCAGACGCGACCGGGTTTCTACGCCTGGCTGCAACGCATCGACCGCCACCCGGTGCTGGCGCCGGTGTTTGCGCGGCATTGGCCAACCTGATCAGCAAAGAACCCTGTGGGAGCGAGCTTGCTCGCGAAAGCGGTGGGTCAGAATAACAAGCGTCGACTGACACTACGCTTTCGCGAGCAAGCTCACTCCCACAGGGATAGGGGGTGATCCTGAAACGTTATTCCCCGCGGATGTACTGCTCCAGCTGTTTGATCAATTCGGCCTGTTCGGCAATCGCTTCCTTGACCAGGTCGCCAATCGACAGCAGGCCGATCAACTGGCCGTCTTCGACCACCGGCAAGTGGCGCAAGCGTCGGTCGGACATGATGCCCAGGCAGGTGTCGACGGTCTGCCTGGTATCAACAGTGATCACGTCCTTGACCATGATGTCGCGCACTGGCGTGCCGACCGACGAGCGACCGTGCAGCACCAGTTTGCGCGCGTAATCGCGCTCGCTGATGATGCCAACCACCTTGTCGTCTTCCACCACCAGCAGGGCGCCGACGTTTTTCTCGGCCATCTTCATCAGCGCTTCAAGCACCATGTGATCGGGTTTGATCTGGTGCACTTCCTGATTTTTCTGATCTTTGAGCTTGAGCAGTTGGGCGACGGTCTTCATGGCGGTTACTCAGGTGTTGTCGTTGTTCACCAAGCATCGTAGACGCAGCCGCGCAGGGCAAGGTGGCAAAGCGGCAGATAGCGTGCAAAAAACGCCATTTACCGGGTTTTCTGCGGTTCAAGCGCTGATTTATCGCCAAGGTCATTTCCGGCAATGCCGGGTAGAATGCCGGTCTATCCAGATTCCGAGGTTGCAGTAGTGGATTTACCGCAGGGCTTCGTCCTGACCCGGCACTGGCGCGATACGCCGGCCGGCACCGAAGTCGAGTTCTGGCTGGCGACCGACGCCGGGCCGCGCCGTGTGCGGTTGCCGCCGCAGCCGTCGGTGGCGTTCATTCCCGCCGCTCAACGCGAGGCGGCCGAACGCCTGTTGCACGACGAAAAGAATGTCGAACTGCGTCCGTTGGACTTGCAGGATTTCGAGCATCGTCCGGTGCTGGGTGTGTATTGTCAGCAGCATGGCCAGTTAATGCGCCTGGAAACCGCATTGAGTCGCGCCGGCGTCGATGTGTTCGAAGCCGATGTGCGCCCGCCGGAGCGCTACCTGATGGAGCGCTTCATCACCGCGCCGGTCATGTTCAGCGGTACAGCCGATGCCGACGGCGTGTTGCTCAATGCCCAGCTTAAACCCGATCCCCAATACCGGCCGACGCTGCGCCTTGTGTCGCTGGACATCGAAACCACGGAAACCGGCGAGCTTTACTCGATCGCGCTGGAAGGCTGCGGCCAGCGGCAGGTCTACATGCTCGGCGCGCCGAACGGCGACGCCAGCATCGTCGACTTTGATTTGGAATATTGCGACTCGCGCACGCTGATTCTGAAAAAGCTCAACGAGTGGTTTGCGCAGCACGACCCCGACGCGATCATCGGCTGGAACGTCGTGCAATTCGATTTGCGCATCCTTCATCAACATGCGCGATGCCTCGGTGTGCCGCTGAAAATCGGCCGTGGCGGTGAAGAAATGCAGTGGCGCGAGCACGGCAGCCGCAATCACTATTTCGCCTCGGCCGCCGGCCGGCTGATCATCGATGGCATCGAAGCGCTGCGGTCGGCGACCTGGAGCTTCCCTTCGTTCAGCCTGGAAAACGTCGCGCAGACCCTGCTCGGCGAAGGCAAGGCCATCGACAATCCGTACCAGCGCATGGACGAAATCAACCGCATGTTCGCCGAGGACAAACCGGCGCTGGCCAAATACAACCTCAAGGACTGCGAATTGGTCACGCGGATCTTCGCCAAGACTGAACTGCTGACTTTTTTGCTCGAACGCGCCAGCGTCACCGGGCTGCCGGCCGATCGCAGCGGTGGCTCGGTGGCGGCGTTCACTCATTTGTACATGCCTCTGATGCACCGCCAAGGCTTCGTTGCGCCGAATCTGGGCACCAATCCGCCACAGGCCAGCCCCGGCGGTTTTGTCATGGACTCGCAGCCGGGGCTCTACGAATCGGTGCTGGTGCTCGATTACAAGAGCCTGTACCCGTCGATCATTCGCACGTTTCTGATCGACCCGGTGGGGCTGATCGAAGGTTTGCAGCATCCGGATGACGCCGATTCGGTGCCGGGCTTTCGCGGCGCACGCTTCTCACGCACGCGGCATTGCCTGCCGTCGATTGTCTCGCGGGTGGCCGAGGGCCGCGAGACCGCCAAGCGCGAGCACAACGCGCCGCTGTCGCAAGCGTTGAAAATCATCATGAACGCCTTCTACGGCGTGCTCGGCTCCAGCGGTTGTCGTTTTTTCGATACGCGGCTGGCGTCATCGATCACCTTGCGCGGCCACGAGATCATGCTGCGCACGCGCCAGTTGATCGAAGCGCAGGGGCACGCGGTGATTTACGGCGACACCGACTCGACCTTCGTCTGGCTGCGGCGCCCGCACGGGCAGGAGGAGGCGGCGCAGATCGGCCATGCGCTGGTGCAGCAAGTCAACGACTGGTGGCGTGAGCATGTGCGCAAGGAATACGGGCTGGAAAGCGCGCTGGAATTGCAGTTCGAGATTCACTACAAACGCTTTCTGATGCCGACCATTCGCGGCGCGGAGGAGGGCAGCAAGAAGCGCTATGCCGGCCTCGTCGTCCGCGCCGATGGCAGCGAGGAAATGGTCTACAAGGGTCTGGAAACCGTACGCACCGACTGGTCGCTGCTGGCCCGGCAATTTCAGCAGGAGCTGTATGAACGGATTTTCCAGCGCAAGCCGTATCAGGATTACGTGCGCGATTACGTGCGCAAGACGCTGGCCGGTGAATTCGATGATCGGCTGATCTATCGCAAACGCCTGCGCCGCACCCTCGACGATTACGAACGCAACGTGCCGCCCCATGTGCGCGCCGCCCGGCTTGCCGATGACTACAACGCTGAGCACGGGCGCCCGCGGCAATATCAGAACGGCGGCTGGATCAGCTACGTGATTACGTTGGCCGGCCCGGAGCCGCTGGAAGTACGCCGCGCCGCCATCGATTACGACCACTACATCACCCGGCAACTGCAACCGGTGGCGGATGCGATTCTGCCGTTCGTCGACGACGATTTTTCAACCCTGATCGGCGGGCAACTGGGCCTGTTTTGAGTCGAGCAGTTGCAGCGTCCACTCATCGAGAATGCCGTGGAAATACCGCTCCAGCGCCTGATCGAACACACTGTCCGCGCCGGCGAACTGGGCGAACAGGGTCATCGAGGAATGAAATTTCAGATCGTCGGGATGACCGAAAATCTCGTTGACCGAGCGCTGCGGCACGGCCAGCACCAGTTGTGTGCAGGTGCGCAATCGTACACCGAGCAGATCGTGCATCAGATAAGCCTGCGCTTCCTCGGCTGAGCCAATGGCAAAGCGTCGCGACATCTCGCTGCCGCCCAGCCCGGCGAATTGCGGGAAGACAAACCACATCCAGTGACTGCGCTTGCGGCCCGCCTCGAGTTCACGCTGGACGCGGTCGAGCACCGGGTCCTGCGCCTGGACGAAACGTTGCAGGTTGAACGGGTCGTACTGATCCGTGCTTCTCATCGCGAAGCCCTCGCCAGTCGGCAGCGGCTCAGACCATGGCCAGCCGCTGCTTGCGTTGTGGCGCTTGAAACGCCTGGTCCAGCGCCGCCAGATCCCCCGCCTCCAGTTGCAGCTGTGCGGCTTGGGCATTGAGTTGCACATGCTCCGGGTGCACAGCCTTGGGAATCGCAATCAGCCCATCCTGACGCAGAATCCACGCCAGCGAAACCTGTGCCGGGGTTACGTCGTGACGAGCGGCAATGTCGTTGAGTACTGGCTCGGCGAGCATGGCGCCGCCCTGGCCGATCGGACAGTACGCCATCAGCGGCATGCGCTGGTGCTGGCACCACGGCAACAGATCGAATTCGATACCGCGTTCTTCGAGGTTGTAGAGCACCTGATTGGTCGCGCATTGCGAACTGGAGAGTTCTTCAAGGTCGTCGACGTCGAAATTCGACACGCCCCAACGGCCGATCTTGCCGTCCTCGCGCAGGCGTTCGAAGGCTTCGACGGTTTCTTCCAGCGGATACTGGCCGCGCCAATGCAGCAGATAGAGGTCGATGTAATCGGTGTCGAGCCGGCGCAGGCTGCGCTCGCAGGCTTGTGGAATGCCTTTGCGGCTGGCGTTGTGCGGGTAGACTTTGCTCACCAGAAACACTTGATCGCGAAGACCGGTGATGGCCTCGCCAACCACCGTTTCCGCACCGCCCTCGGCGTACATTTCGGCGGTGTCGATCAGCGTCATGCCCAATTCGATGCCGCTGCGCAACGCTGTCACTTCACGCTTGTGCGCCGAGCGGTCCTCGCCCATGCGCCAGGTGCCCTGGCCAATCACCGGCACCTGCACGCCGGCCAACTCGAGGGTACGCATGCAAACCTCCTTATGTGAGTGTGTCGATTCCTCTAATGGGGCAGCAGGATAGTCCAGATCGTTCCCACGCTCTGCGTTCCGGCTCGAGAAGGGACGCAGAGCGTCCCGGGCTGCATTCCCACGCGGGAGCGTGGGAACGATCTGGGGGGGGGTTATTTTGCGGAGAACTTCAGCACGACGCTCTGGGTATAAGTCTGCCCCGGGTCGAGGCGGGTGCTCGGGAAGTTTGGCTGATTCGGCGAATCCGGGTAGTGCTGGGTCTCGAGGGTGAACGCGCCCCAGTGCGGATACACCTTGCCGCCCTTGCCCTTGACCGTGCCGTCGAGGAAGTTGCTGGTGTAGAACTGCACACCCGGCTCGCTGGTGAACAGCTGCAGATGCCGGCCCGATTGCGGATCGCTGACTTCGCTGGCGACTTTGCTGATATCACCCTTGGTGTCCAGCGTCCAGTTGAAGTCGAAGCCACCCTGTTTCGGCTCGGCGAATTTCAGCTGCGGATGGTCAGCCTTGATGTGCGTGCCGATGGGCGTCGGCTGGGTGAAGTCCATCGGCGTGCCCGCAACGGGCGCCAGTTCACCGGTCGGAATCAGCTTGGCGGTGACCGGGGTGTAATGGCTGGCGTGCAGGGTTGCGACCTGTTTGAGAATGTCGCCATTGCCGGCGCCGGCGAGGTTGAAGTAACTGTGGTTGGTCAGGTTCAGCACCGTCGGTTTATCGGTGGTCGCCTTGTAATCGATGCGCAGCTCGTTGGCATCGGTCAGGCGGTAGGTCACCTCGGTGGTGAGGTTGCCGGGGAAACCCATTTCGCCATCCGCCGACAGATAGGTGAGGGTCACGCCGACCGAATCCTTGTCCTTGGTTTCCTCGGCTTTCCAGACTCTCTTGTCAAAACCCTGCGTGCCGCCGTGCAGCGCATTGGTCTTGTCGTTCTGCGGCACTTGATAGCGCTTGCCGTCCAGTTCGAAGGCGCCGTCGGCCAGGCGATTGCCGAAGCGGCCGATGGTTGCGCCGAAATACGCGGTGCCTTTCTGATAGCCCTGCACATCATCAAAACCGAGCACCACGTCGTCGAATTTGCCGTGCTTGTCGGCGACTTTCAGCGATTGCAGGGTCGCACCGTACGTGATGACGGTGGCCTGCATGCCGTGGCTATTGCGCAGGATGTATTGCTCGACGGGCGTGCCGTCATTGGTTTTGCCGAAGGCCTTGTGTTCGGCGCTGAGGCCCGCCGCGTTGGCGCAAAGGGTAGTGATCATCAGGGACAGTCCGAGGCCGGAAAGCAGGTGACGGGATTGAAGCATGGTTGACCTTCCTTTTTGTTGTTGTTTTTGAAATCTGCAATTAGTCATGCTATTGGAAAATTAACAGAGGATTTATAGCCGACATAAACGCAAATGCAAATATAAAGTCCGACTAATTGACGGTGTGTGACTGGCCGAAGGTCGGTTCACGCACCGGGCACTGCACTTTTTCGCAATCGGCGGCTCTATCCATGGCCAGGATGCGATGACTCCCGTCGCACCGGAATGTGCCAGTTCGAGAATTCATGCCGAGCGCTTTTGCCCTGATCGTTCCTTTGTTTCGTCGCCCGTGCCTGCTGTTGGCTTGCCTGTCGTCGCTGCTGTTCAGCGGTTGCAGCCACCAGAACGGCAACGGCTTCATCACCCAGATGCGTGAGGGCCAGCCGCAGGAATTTCTGCAGACCAGCGTCGACCGCATGGCCACGCTGGCCATGCGCGACAACCTCAACAGCCTCTATCGCCTGATGGGCAAGCTGTACCTGCGCAACCCCGAAGAGCTGCGCAAATCGGGTTTTCTCAACATCAACACCGCCGTTAAACAAGTGCGCCTGGCCGTCGAGCAGCAACAGCCGCTGCCGGTGCTCGGCGGGCGCAAGGACCTCGCCGCGCTGAGCTACGCAATGAGCCCGGAGTTTCTCGGCGACCGCGTCGGTGCGTTCATTTATGCGATCGGCAGCATGCTCGTCACCGCGCACGGCAATCGCACCGAGTTCTACATGACTGACGCGATTAACCCGACGTTCGTTCACAACGCTGCGCGCAATATCGAAAAAGCCACATGGATTTTGTCCCAGCGACAGAACAAGGACGGCCAGCCGCTGTTGTTTTCCAATGAGATCTCGGAGGAGGGCACCAACCTGAGTTTTGCCACCGAATTCAGCAAGATTGTGGCGCGTCTGGATTTGCTGACGCAGATGCTCGACGAGCGCTATCGCAGGATCGGTCTGAATTATGCGCAGAGTTTGCTGTTCTTGAATTTCTTGCCGGTGCAGTGAGCTTCCACGGTTTTCTGGAAGGTCGGAAAACCATTGTGGGAGCGAGCCTGCTCGTGAAGGCGCTCTTTCAAATAGAGAGATATTGACTGACCCACCGCTTTCGCGAGCAAGCTCGCTCCCACACGGATTTTGTATACAATCGCTTGCCTCGATTGATTCAAATGGAGCTGCACCCGTCATGACCGACCCCGCAAGCGCCGATTTCAGCCGCATCGACCCCAGCGTTCGCGCTGACAAACTGCCCATCGCCGCGTTACTGGCATTCGCCATGACCGGTTTCATCGCCATCCTCACCGAAACCCTGCCGGCCGGGCTGCTGCCGCAAATCGGTGCGGGCCTCGCCGTCAGCGAAGTGCTCGCCGGGCAACTCGTCACGCTGTATGCGCTGGGCTCGATCGTTGCGGCGATTCCGCTCACCGTGGCCACGCGCGGCTGGCCACGGCGGCGGGTGTTATTGATGACGGTCGGCGGCTTTCTGCTGTTCAACACGGTCACCACGTTTTCCAGCCATTACGGCCTGACCCTGGCGTCGCGTTTCCTTGCCGGGATGGCGGCAGGATTGTCATGGGGAATCATGGCCGGTTACGCGCGCGGCATCGTGCCGGTGCATCAGCAGGGGCGGGCGCTGGCGATTGCCATGCTCGGCACTCCGGTGGCGCTGTCACTGGGCACGCCGGCCGGGACCTGGCTGGGCAACCTGATCGGCTGGCGCGCCTCGTTCGGGATCATGTCGGCGCTGGCGCTGGTGTTGGCGGCGTGGATCGTCATCGCCGTGCCGGATCGTCCGGGCCAGGCCAGCGATGAACGCCTGCCCTTGCTCGAATCATTGCGCCTGCCGGGTGTGCGGCCGGTGCTGTTCGTGGTGCTGACATGGATGCTCGGGCACAACATTCTTTACACCTACATCGCGCCGTTCCTGCAACAGGCCGGTCTGGCGGACCGGGTCGATCTGGTGCTGCTGGTGTTTGGCCTGTGCTCGCTAGTGGGCATCTGGGTCATCGGCCTGCTGGTCGATCGCTGGTTGCGCAAGCTGACCCTGATCAGTCTCGCGCTGTTCGCTGTGACGGCGCTGGTGCTGGCGTTGGCCGCTCCATCACCGCTGGTTGTTTATGTCTGCATGGCGGTGTGGGGTCTGTCTTTCGGCGGTTCGGCGACGTTGCTGCTGACCTCGGCAGCGGACTCGGCGGGCGACCACGTCGACGTAGTGCAGGCGATGCTTACCACTTCATGGAACGTCGCGATTGCCGGCGGCGGCGTGTTTGGCGGCGTGTTGCTGGACCGGGCCGGGGCGATGTCGTTTCCGTGGGCGCTGCTGATCCTGTCGCTGATCGCGTTGGCCACGGTGTGGTGCAACAGAACCCACAGCTTCAAAGCGGGGCGGCGGGTCCACTGAGCTCGCATCCACCACCTGACACTGTAGGATTGAGCCTGCGGTGGGTTCATTTGGCATAACGATAGACCGCATCGATATATGTGGTTATAAGAAAAATCGCTATGCTGCGGGCCAGATTTTCCTGTCGTTTTTCTGGACGGTTTAATGGAATTGGCAAATTTCGGCCTGGTGATTGCCGGGCTGGTGGTGGGTTTTATTGTCGGCATGACCGGTGTCGGCGGTGGTTCGTTGATGACGCCGATCCTGCTGTGGTTCGGCATCAACCCGGCAACCGCAGTGGGCACTGACCTGCTGTATGCCGCCATTACCAAATCCAGCGGCGTCCTCGTCCATAGGAAAAACAAGAACATCGACTGGGCCATCACCGGCTGGCTGACCCTCGGCAGCGTGCCGGCAGTGGCCATGACCCTGTGGTTTCTCAGCACCCTGCACACCGCGCCCGAGGCGATGAACGCCATCATCAAACAGGCGCTGGGCTTCGTACTGTTCGCCACCGCCCTGGCGATCTTCTTCAAAAAGCGCCTGCTCGAATTCGCCCACAAACGCGCCGGCGGCAACTACAACCCCAGCGGTTCACGCCTCAACGTGATGACGGTGATCACCGGCCTGATCCTCGGCACCATGGTCGCCCTGACCTCGATCGGCGCCGGCGCCCTCGGCACGGTCGCCTTGTTCATCCTCTATCCGTTGTTGCCAACCCGCCGCCTGGTCGGCACCGAAATCGCCCACGCCGTCCCGCTGACCCTGGTCGCCGGCCTCGGCCACGCGAGCATGGGCAATATGGACTGGGGCGTCCTCGGCTTTCTGCTGGTCGGCTCGCTGCCCGGCATCTGGCTCGGCAGCCACCTGACCGGACGCATCTCCGACGAAGTCCTGCGCCCGTGCCTGGCGACGATGCTGGTGCTGATCGGGTACAAGTTAGCGTTTTGATCCACGGTTGCGCAATGTCGTGCCTGTCCTAAGCTTCGGTAAAGGCGAAACATATTTGCCCGACTGCACCGGAACAATCGCCGCGATGCGCAATCAGTAGAGCGTGGATATCAAAAGGAGATGCGCATGCTCATCAGGTCACTGACCCTGACATTCTTGCTGGCGATGGCCGGTCCATTGTTCGCCGCCGACAGCGATTCGCCGCTGGCCGGGGATGTTGGCCGCGCCCGACCGCTGATCGTCATCGCACAAAGCACCGTCGACCCGGTGTGGGTCAGCCTGAAAAAATCGCTGGACGACCCGGCCAACAAAAAGGGCGTCACCGACCGCAACATCAAGGTCTACACCATCCTCAATATGTCCGGCCAACTCGACGGCAAGGACCTGGGCCAGCAGGACACCATGGCGCTGCTGCGCTCACTCAAGCTGGGCGCCGGTGCGTATCCGAAAGTGTTTCTGGTGGGCAAGGATGGCGAGACCAAACTCTCCGCCTCCGGTGACGAAGCCAAGGCTTTGAGCCTGGCGAAAATTTTCGAAACCATCGACGCCATGCCCATGGCCGAAAAAGAAGCCGCCGCCGCGGCTCAGGCCGCCCCAGCCGCAGCCGAACCGGAGCCTGCCAAAGGTGCGAAAGGCGCCAAGCCGAGCAAGCCTGCGAAACCGAGCAAGCCGCCGCAAATGCCGGACGATTGATCACGCACTCGACTGAATAAACCCTATCCCCTGTGGGAGCGAGCCTGCTCGCGATTGCGGTCTATCAGTCACCTCATCGGTGGCTGACACACCGGGATTCGCGAGGAAGCGCGCTCCCACATTTTTTTCCTGCTCAATCAGCCACAGCACTCAAAATCCTGTGCGCCATCTTCACCCGCTCCGCAATCGGAAAGTTTTTGTTGGCCATGATCGCAATACCCACGTCTTTGCTCGGTACAAACGCTACATACGCGCCAAAACCTGCGGTAGAACCTGTCTTGTTGATCAGTACGTTCTCGGGTTGTGGCTGCGGTGGATTCAGCCATTGCACCTTGTGCGCCTGCATGGCCATTTCCGTGGAATTGCCGGCGAGCAGGCGTTCGAGGCTGATCGGGTAGGGGTACATTTCCCAGCCCAGGCCCTGGGTCATGTCGCCGACGCGGTAGTAACCGGTGTGGGTGTTGGCGATGGTTTGGGTCAGGGGGGACCCCAGGGTTTCAGGTTTGAGATTGGCCTGCACGTAACGCAGCAGGTCCACGGCACTGGTTTTCACCGCGTAGGCTTGCAGGTCGAGGGCGCCGGGGCGGACGCGCACGGGTTTGTCGTCCTTGTCATAGCCTTGCGCGTACAGGCTCATCTGTCCGGCGGGGACGCTGAGCCAGGTGTGCTGCAAACCGAGTTTCGGCAGCAGGGTTTGCGTCATCGCTTGGTCGAACGGCTGGCCGAGGCTCTTTGCCGTCAGGTAGCCGAACAGGCCGAGGCTCGGGTTGGAATACTGGCGATGGCTGCCGGCCGGCCAGGTCGGTTTCCACTGCTGAAAGTAGCCGAGCATGGTCTCGGGCGAATCCGCATCGGCCGGGAACTGCAGCGGCAAGCCGCCGGCGCTGTAAGTGCCCAGTTGCAGCACGCTAATGTTGTCGAAGGCGCTGCCCTTCAATTCAGGCCAGAGGGTGTTGGCCTTGGTCGACAGATCCAGTTTGCCGGTGGCTTGCGCATAGCCGGCGAGGGTGGCGGTGAAGGTTTTGCTCACCGAGCCGATTTCGAACAGGGTGTTTTCGCTGACCCTTTGCCCGGTGTCTTTGGCGGCGACGCCGTAATTAAAGTAATGCGCCTTGCCTTTGACGGTCAGCGCTACGGTCAGGCCGGCGATGTTCTGCTGCTGCATGATCGGCGTCACCGTTGCGCTGACGAGTGCTTGCAGCTGCGCATCGTCAGGTACGGCGGCGAGGCAGGCCGTAGAGCCGAAAAACAGGCTGAACGCTGCGCAGGAAAAGGCTTTGCTTGAAGTGATGGATGACATGAATGAACCACTCTCCATGAGTGTTGATGTTGTTATCCCGCTACACTGCGGGCGATTTTCTTGTGAGGTCGCTGATCAGCGCCGCCAATCTAGTCAGCTCGGCGGCCGACGACAAACGATGAAAACTCGCACCAGCCATTAGAAAAATTTGGGGTAGGCATGATTCGACCGCAACTGCCGCTGAACGCGCTGCGCGCCTTTGAAGCGTCGGCGCGCCATTTGAGCTTCACTCGCGCCGCCGTGGAACTGTGCGTGACGCAAGCGGCGGTCAGCCATCAAGTGAAGAGCCTTGAGGCGCAGCTTGGCGTCAGCCTGTTCAAACGCCTGCCCCGTGGGCTGATGCTGACCAGTGAAGGTGAAACCCTGTTGCCGGTGCTGAACACGTCCTTCGATAACATTGCTCAGATCCTCGAACGCCTCGCCGGCGGGCAGTATCGCGAAACGTTGACCGTCGGTGCAGTAGGGACGTTCGCCGTGGGCTGACTGCTGCCGAGGCTGGCGGACTTTCGGGCGAAACATCCGCTCATGGATTTACGGCTGTCGACCAATAACAATCGCGTGGACGTGGCGGCGGAAGGGCTGGATTACGCGATTCGTTTCGGTGCCGGGGCGTGGCATGGCATCGAAGCGACGCGTTTGCTCGATGCGCCGCTGTCGGTACTGTGCGTGCCGGACATCGCTCGAAAGCTGCATGCACCAGCGGACCTGTTGCAGCAGACCTTGCTGCGTTCCTATCGCACGGATGAGTGGCCGCAGTGGTTTCAGGCAGCCGGTTTGGCGACTCATGCCGCGCCGCCGCAGAGCATCATGTTCGATTCGTCATTGGCGATGATGGAAGCTGCCATTCAGGGCTGTGGCGTGGCGTTGGCGCCGCCACTGATGTTCGCTCGGCAACTGGCGGCAGAGGTGATTTGTCAGCCGTTTGCGACCGAGATCACCACCGGCAGCTATTGGTTGACGCGATTGCAGTCGCGCCCGGAGTCGGCGGCGATGAGTGTGTTCAGGCACTGGTTGCTGCAAATGACTGGATAATGCAAAACCCTTGTTGGAGCGAGCCTGCTCGCGAAAGCGGCGTGTCAGTCGACAACAATGTTGGCTCGTAGACCGCATTCGCGAGCAAGCTCGCTCCCACAGGGAATTACCGTGTTGACAGGGCTCAACGCACCAGACACGGCCGCTTGTTATCGAACTTCCAGCCCGGAATCAGGAATTGCATCGCGACGCTGTCATCCCGCGCGCCAAGGCCCATGCCTTTGTACAGTTCGTGAGCCTTGGCCACTTGATCCATGTCCAGTTCAACGCCCAGCCCCGGTTTCTGCGGCACTTGCACGCAGCCGTCGACGATTTGCAGTGGCGCCTTGGTCAGGCGCTGGCCGTCCTGCCAGATCCAGTGGGTGTCGATGGCGGTGATGTCGCCCGGTGCGGCGGCGGCGACGTGGGTGAACATCGCCAGCGAGATGTCGAAGTGGTTGTTGGAATGCGAGCCCCAGGTCAGGCCCCATTCATGGCACATCTGGGCGACGCGCACCGAACCCTGCATGGTCCAGAAATGCGGGTCGGCCAAGGGAATGTCCACGGACTGCAGCTGGATCGCGTGGCCCATTTCGCGCCAGTCGGTGGCGATCATGTTGGTGGCGGTTTTCAGGCCAGTGGCACGACGGAATTCAGCCATCACTTCGCGACCGGAGTAACCGTTCTCCGCGCCGCACGGGTCTTCGGCGTAAGCCAGAACGTGGTGCTGATCGCGGCACAGGCGGATCGCCTCTTTCAGCGACCAGGCGCCGTTCGGATCGAGGGTGATGCGTGCCTCGGGAAAGCGCTCGGCGAGAGCGGTGACGGCTTCGATTTCGGCGTCACCGCTGAGCACGCCGCCCTTGAGTTTGAAGTCTTTGAAACCGTACTTGGCATGCGCGGCTTCCGCGAGACGCACCACGGCTTCGGCGGTCATGGCTTTTTCGTGACGGACGCGGAACCAGTCGTTGTCGGCCTCCGGTTCGCTGCGGTAGGCGAGGTCGGTTTCGCGTTGATCGCCGACGTAGAACAGATACCCGAGCATCTTCACGTCGTCACGCTGCTGACCTTCGCCGAGCAGCGCCGCCACCGGCACGTCGAGATGCTGACCGAGCAGGTCGAGCAGGGCGGCTTCGAGGCCGGTCACGGCATGGATGGTGATGCGCAGATCGAAAGTCTGCAGGCCACGGCCGCCGGCATCGCGGTCGGCGAAGGTCTGGCGCACCTGGTTGAGGATCTTCTGGTAGGTGCCGATCGGGCTGCCGACCACCAGATTGCGCGCGTCTTCCAGAGTCTGGCGAATGCGCTCGCCACCGGGCACTTCACCGACGCCGGTGTGGCCGGCGTTGTCCTTGAGGATGACGATGTTGCGGGTGAAAAACGGACCGTGGGCGCCGCTCAGGTTCAGCAGCATGCCGTCGTGACCGGCCACCGGGATGACCTGCATGTCGGTGATGATCGGGGCTTTGGCGGTGTCTTGTACGCTCATTGTTGTTTTCCTTTGCAGACGGATTCAGGCGTGTTTCGGCGCGGCATCGGCCACGGCGTTTTCAGCGGCAGGTTTTGGTGTGGTGCGCGCGGCGAAGACGATGATTGCGGCGATGATCGAAGTCGCGGCCAGACCATAGAGGCCGCCCTGAATCGAGCCGGTATGCTCTTCGAGCAAGCCGAAGGTGGTCGGCGCAACGAAGCCGCCGAGGTTGCCCACCGAGTTGATCAGCGCGATCACTGCCGCAGCAATTCGGGCATCCAGATAAGCCTGCGGAATCGGCCAGAACAGCGACGACGCCGACTTGAACCCCAGCGCCGCAAAGCAGATTGCCACGAAAGCGAAAATCGGCCCGCCGGTGGTGGACATGAACATCCCTGCGGCGGCAATCAACAGCGCCGTGGCGACCCACGCCTGCTGGTGCTTCCACTTCGCCGAGAGCGAGGCGAACGCATACATGCCGACAATCGACAGTAGCCACGGAATCGAGTTGAACAGGCCGACCTGCACGTCGCTCAGTTCACCCATTTTCTTGATGATGCTCGGCAGCCAGAACGTCGCCGCGTAGATGGTCAGTTGAATGAAGAAGTAGATCAGGCAGAACAGAATGATCTGCCGGTCCTTGAGCAATTTGCCCAGCGACGGCCGAATCGGTGTCGCCGCTTCGCGGGCCTTTTGTTCGTCGTCGATGGCCGTGACCAGGGCGTCCTGTTCGGCGCGGGTCAGCCATTTCGCATCGTGAGGTTTGGCGTCGAGCCAGAACCAGACGAACACGCAGAGGCACACCGAGAACATCCCCTCGATGAAGTACATCCACTGCCAGCCGTGCATGCCCAGACCGTTGATCTGCAGGAGCAGGCCGGACAGCGGCCCGGAGATCAACGAAGCCACGGCCGAGCCACTGAGGAAAATCGCAATCGCCTTGCCGCGCTCGGCGCCGGGCAGCCAGCGGGTGAAGTAATAAATCACACCGGGGAAGAAACCGGCCTCAGCCACACCCAGCAGGAACCGCAGGATATAGAAGTGGGTTTCGTTCTGGATGAACGCCATGCAGGCCGCCACCAGACCCCAGGTGAACATGATGCGGGTCAGCCAGATACGCGCGCCGACTTTCTGCAAGAGCATGTTGGAAGGGACTTCGAACAGCGCGTAACCGATAAAGAACAGCCCGGCGCCGAAGCCGTAGGCGGCTGCACCGATACCGAGGTCGTGTTCCATGTGGGTGCGGACGAAACCGATGTTCACCCGGTCAATGTAATTGACGATGAACATGATCACGAAGAGCGGCAGGACGTGGCGTTTGACTTTCGAGATGGCCGAGGCGAGCGTCGGCTCGACACCCTCGTGCATCCCCGAGACGGAGGTTTTCACTTGGTTTTCTCCCACTGATTATTTTTATGCGGGTAGGTCTGGTGTTGCGTTGTTGCTAGACATCATACAACCTGAATTTTTTGTCCTACAAGTGGGGCGGGATGATTAATTTCGTCTTGCGTAGCTTTTTTTATGCTTTTTGCTTCTTGTGTGGCGTATTTGTTGGCTTTCGAGTGGCGGGGGCATCGTTGTTAGCCTTTTAAAAATGCTGCTGGATGATGAAAGCTTTAATGAATATTTCGGCTTCCCCTGAGTGTTGTCATACAAGTGAGCTGCATTAGAGGGCTAAAATCAGTCCCGCCAATTCCACGTGCAGTGCTACGATCGGCAAGCCCCGATCACCGGACCCGATCATGCAAGAAGACTTCGACGCCCCCGCCCGCAAACGTGCGCACAACCTGGCCCACGACCTGGTGGAAAAACTCACTCAGAGCATCCTGCTCGGCCAGATGACACCGGGCGACAAGCTGCCGTCGGAGAATTCCATCGTTCAGGAGCACGGCGTCAGCCGCACGGTGGTGCGTGAGGCGATTTCCAAATTGCAGGCTTCGGGGTTGGTGGAAACCCGCCATGGCATCGGCACGTTCGTCATCGAACGCGCGCCGGAGCAGGGTTTGCGCCTGAATGTCGACACTGCGCTGGGCGTGCGCAGCATGCTCGAACTGCGCCTGGGCCTGGAAACCCAGGCGGCCGCACTGGCGGCACAACGGCGCAGTGAGCAGCAACTGCTGCAGATGCGCCAAGCGCTGGATGACTATCAGCGGCTGCTGGACAACAACGACAGTTGCGTCGAGGCGGATCGTCGTTTTCATCTGTTGATCGCAGAGGCCACCGGCAACGTCTGCTTCAGCGAGATCATGCAGCACCTGGGCAGTGCGATGATTCCGCGTACCCGCCTCAACGCGGCCGAACGGGGCGCGGCGGATCTGAGCAAGCTTGGGCAACTGGCCAATCTGGAGCATGAAGCGATTTTGAACGCGATCAAGCGTCAGGACCCGGAAGCGGCGCGGGCGGCGATGTGGCTGCACCTGACCAACAGCCGTGATCGCTTCTCTGCGCAAGGTTGAATGCCGCTGGTCTGCTGCGTAGCACGCCGCACATGTTGAGCGCCTCCAAACACTACGCCCGGATGTTCCGGCGCTGTTTTTGTGAGGTGCACCATGGCTGACGATTCGCTGTTTCCGGGCGGCATTGCGCCCACCGACCATACCCACCGCATTCCCGGCACGGACGAGCCGACCCTTAGTGATCACGATGCGCCGCCGGGCATGGACCCGGGGCGCGATCCGCTGAGCGATGGCGACCGGCCGGAAGACTGGAAAGACCCTGCTGCCGATGAGGATGTGCCGCCGGCGGATGAGCCGACGCCGTTGTCGGATGATCGGCGCTGAGTCTTAGGGTTGGGGGGTGGATTGGCTGGCCGCTTCGCGAGCAGGCTCGCTCCCACAGGGGATCGGGTTTGCTCGGGGATCTCAGGTCGTGTGGATATCGCGCATCAACAAGCCGAAGCGCAAATCCACCGCATCCGGTATCGGCAGATAGACTGTGTGGCCATCTCCCGGCGCCACTTCGATGGCCTCACCCTTGAGGTTCTGCAGTTCGTGCAGATCAAAATGAAAGTTGCCCTTGGGCGTCATCAGTTCCAGATGATCGCCCACGGCAAAACGGTTCTTCACCTTGACCTCGGCCAGCCGTTCACGCCGTTCGCCGGTCAGTTCGCCGACGAACTGCTGACGCTCTGACACGGAGCTGCCGTGCTGATAGTTCTGATATTCATCATGCACATGCCGGCGCAGAAAACCTTCGGTGTAGCCGCGCTGGGCCAGTGATTCGAGGTCGCTCATCAGGCTGCGATCAAACGGCCGACCGGCGACTGCATCGTCAATGGCGCGGCGATAAACCTGCGTGGTGCGCGCGCAATAGAAATGCGATTTGGTCCGGCCTTCGATCTTCAACGAATGCACGCCCATGCGCGTCAGGCGTTCGACGTGCTGTACGGCGCGCAGGTCCTTGGCGTTCATGATGTAGGTGCCGTGCTCGTCTTCGAAGGCTGGCATCAATTCGTCGGGGCGGTTGGTTTCCTGCAACAGGAACACCCGATCGGTGGGCGCGCCGAGGCCCAGCGTCGGCTCGGGCTGGAAGGTCTGCACGATCTCGCCGAGCTGATTTTCCGTGGCCTGCTGCGCCGAGTATTTCCAGCGACAGGCATTGGTGCAGCTGCCCTGATTGGCGTCGCGTTTGTTCAGGTAGCCGGAGAGCAGGCAGCGCCCGGAGTAGGCCATGCACAGCGCGCCGTGGACGAAGACTTCCAGCTCCATGCCGGGCACTTGATCGCGGATTTCACCAATCTCTTCCAGCGACAATTCCCGTGACAAGATGACCCGGCTGACGCCTTGCTGCTGCCAGAACTCGACGCTCGCCCAGTTCACCGTGTTGGCCTGAACCGACAAGTGAATTGGCATCTGCGCAAAATGCCGGCGCACCAGCATGATCAGTCCCGGATCGGACATGATCAGCGCATCGGGCGCCATCTCGATCACCGGCGCCAGATCCTTGAGAAAGGTCTTCAGCTTGGCATTGTGCGGGGCGATGTTGACCACCACATAGAAGCGCTTGCCCTGCGCCTGCGCCTCACGGATGCCCAGCGCCAGATTGGCATGATCGAACTCATTGTTGCGCACGCGCAGGCTGTAACGCGGCTGGCCGGCGTACACCGCATCGGCGCCGTACGCAAAGGCGTAACGCATGTTTTTCAGGGTGCCGGCGGGGGCGAGCAGTTCGGGGACGCTGAGGGTCGAGTTCATGATGAAAGTCGCAAAAGCGCGGCAGGGTAAGCGAGGCGCAGCGAGGGTTTATTGATCTGGATCTATGCTCAACGAATAAACAGGGCACTCGCGCACGCCGCGGGTGACTAAGGTTCGGGGCGTGCGTGACGCCTGACAGACATGGACCGGACATGAACGAAAAGAGTCTTCAATTCAAATCCCTGACAGTGCTGCTGGTGCTGGTCACGGTGGCCTTCATCTGGATCCTGCTGCCGTTCTACGGCGCGGTGTTCTGGGCAGTGATTCTCGGCATTCTGTTTGCGCCGGTGCAGCGCAGGCTGCAGATCCGATTCGGCTGGCCACGCAACCTGACGTCGCTGTGTACGTTGAGCCTGTGCCTGATCATCGCGATTCTGCCGGTGATCGTCGTCAGCGTTTTGCTGGTGCAGGAGGGGGCGACGGTTTACAAGAACATTGAAAGCGGTGAGCTGGACATTGCCGCCTATCTGGCCCAGTTCAAGCACAGCCTGCCGCCGTACTTTCAGCATTTGCTCGACCGCTTCGGCATGGGCGAACTCGACAGCCTGCGCGAGAAAATCGTCAAGGCCGCCATGCAAGGCAGCCAGGTGCTGGCGACTCAGGCGTTCAGTTTCGGCCAGGGCACTTTTGAATTTGTGGTGAGCTTTTTCATCATGCTGTACCTGCTGTTTTTCTTCCTGCGTGACGGCCCCGAACTGGCGCGCAAAATGCGCACCGCCGTGCCGCTGGAAGAAAACCACAAGCGTCGCCTGCAACTGAAATTCAACCGTGTGGTGCGTGCGACCGTCAAAGGCAACGTACTCGTTGCGGTGACGCAAGGTGCGCTGGGTGGGGCGATTTTCTGGTTTCTCGACATTCCCAGTGCGTTGCTCTGGGCGGTGCTGATGGCGTTTCTGTCGTTGCTGCCAGCCGTCGGCGCGGGGATCGTCTGGGCGCCGGTGGCGGTGTACTTCCTGCTCAGCGGCATGATCTGGCAAGGCGTGGTGCTGGGCTTGTTCGGGGTTTTCGTGATCGGCCTGGTGGACAACGTCCTGCGCCCGATCCTGGTGGGCAAGGACACGAAAATGCCCGATTACATGATTCTGATCTCGACCCTGGGCGGCCTCGCGGTGTTCGGCCTCAACGGCTTCGTCATCGGCCCGTTGATCGCCGCGCTGTTCCTGTCGAGCTGGGCGCTGTTCGTCGAGACCAAACCCAAGGTGCAACTGCCTTAGGCATTGAACGACGCGCTGACAATCTTCTGCGACAAGGCTTGTGCGGCGGGTAACGAGGTGAGCGGACCACTGATCGCCTCGCCGTCGCGCATCAGATACCAGCAGGCGAGCAACCCCGACGCCCTGAGCGAAGCGGGAACCGCGCTGCCGACCACCGACATGATTTGAACCTGAGCCATGACCTGTACCTCCATTCAACAATGGAGCTACCTTAGAGATTCGCCGCTTCTACGGACAATCAACGCTTTCGATAGTGGTCATTGACGCCGTTGAGGGCTGGCTCAATCGACCACTTGATCGAGCATGTGCATGACTTCGCGCTCATTGAGCAAGCCTTTGTGCACCAGGTTCTCCGCCAGCAACGAAAGAAACTTGGCACAGCGGTGACCTTCCAGATGCTTGAGCTCGGTCAGCGCGCTGTACACCTTGCTCGAGGTGCACAAGCCGACAATGCGGTGCGGGTTTTGTGTTGGCATATCGTCGTCCTTGTTGTTATCAACCTGTTGTTTACGGACGGATTCAGATTGCGGCTCCGTCATGACAAAACCATGACCGTTTCGTGGAAATGCACATGACGGTCGAGTCAATCATGCCGACTTTAGCTGCATAAACTGTTCTCGCAGCGACCTTGGCGAGATTTTTTCAGACGTTGAGCGACGAATGGTCGAATATGCCCATCAAGATCAAAAGCCCCTCACCCTAGCCCTCTCCCAGAGGGAGAGGGGACTGACCGAGTCGGATGTGAGAGATGCTTGGACGTGAGGTACCGGGTCGTACGCAAACTTCAAAGCCAACGGAGATCGGCCCCCTCTCCTTCGGGAGAGGGCTGGGGTGAGGGGGGAATTCACCGCCTATGCAAAGCCGATCTCAAGCTCTTGACCACTCCCCACAAAAAAGCCCCGCTTGAAAAAGCGGGGCTCCGTGTTCCTGTCACCAGCGTGGACCGCCGTAATACCCATGCGGCCGACCGTAATACCCGCGAGGCGGACCGTAATAAACGGGAGCGGGCTGCACGTAAACCGGCTGCTGCACATACACCGGCGCCGGCTGGTAATAAACCGGTGGCGGCGGCTGTACATAAACCGGCTGTGGCTGAACATACACCGGTTGCTGCACATACACCGGGCGATCCTGATTGATCAGTGCCGAGCCGATGATGGCCGAGCCGACGATCGCGCCAAACACTGCAGGGCCTTGCCAGCCGTGGCCACCACCCGCTTCTGCCTGACCCGTGACCGCGAGCGCGCCGATCAACAAAGCCATGATGGGAAGTTTACGAAT
This sequence comes from Pseudomonas koreensis, assembly GCF_036668835.1. Lineage (GTDB taxonomy): Bacteria > Pseudomonadota > Gammaproteobacteria > Pseudomonadales > Pseudomonadaceae > Aquipseudomonas > Aquipseudomonas koreensis_I. The sequence goes on along the minus strand of NZ_JAZEVW010000014.1, from coordinate 22,145 downwards.
CATGATAAATCCTCGGTTCTTCGACCCGGCGGCAGGGCCTGCACCAGGCCCACAATTGTCGCGGGGATACAGCTGAGACAGTGAAATTGGCAAAATCAGCACAGCTGTTGGGTAAATTTTGTGTAAGGTCTGTAGCGGTTTCTTTACCGGGCTGAACGATCGCCGCGAAAGCCCTCTAAAACACGCCCCCATGATCGTTCAGAGCCCACGGGGCTGGCTAATCCCGTTTATCCGAAAGTGCGCTTGAAGGAGAAGTTTCATGCAGATGAACCCGAACAAAGACACCCAGCTGTGCATGTCCCTGTCGGGGCGGCCCGGGAATTTTGGTCTGCGTTTCCACAACCATCTGTATGAACAGTTGGGTCTGAATTTCTATTACAAGGCCTTCAGCAGCCGAGACCTGACCGGCGCCGTGAGCGGGATTCGCGCACTGGGCATTCGCGGTTGCGGCGTATCGATGCCGTTCAAGGAAGCCTGCATTGCGCTTGTCGACGAACTGGACGCGTCGGCAGCAGCGATCCAGTCGATCAACACCATCGTCAACACCAATGGCCATCTCAAGGCCTACAACACCGATTACATCGCCGTCGCCCAGTTGCTCCAGAGCCACGCCGTGCCCAAGGAATCGACCTTTGCCCTGCGCGGCAGCGGCGGGATGGCCAAAGCTGTGGCCAGTGCCTTGCGTGACGGCGGTTACAAAAACGGCCTGATCGTCGCCCGCAACGAGCGCGCCGGGCGTGCGCTGGCAGACTCGCTGGGTTACCGCTGGCAGGCAGAGTTGGGCGAGGAGCGCCCGCAGATGTTGATCAACGTGACGCCGGTGGGGATGGACGGCGGGCCGGAAGCGGGGCAACTGGCGTTTGAGCCTGAAGTCATCCAGGCTGCGCAGACGGTTTTCGATGTGGTGGCGATTCCCTCGGAAACACCGCTGATTGTGCGCGCTCGGGCGGAGGGCAAACGGGTCATCACCGGGCTTGAAGTGATCGCGATTCAGGCGTTGGAGCAGTTTGTTCTCTACACCGGCGTGCGCCCGAATGAAGCACAGTTTTCGGCGGCGGTGGCGTTTGCGCGTAGCTGATTTTTGTAGCGTTCAGGCGGGCCTCTTCGCGAGCAGGCTCGCTCCCACAGGTTGAGCGCATTTTTCCGCTGCAACCTGGTCAACCTGTGGGAGCCAGCCTGCTGGCGATGGCCGCGCTGCGGTTTCAAGCCAGACATCCTCGTCTATGCTGCCTGCGCGGCAAGCGCAGACTTGCCTCCACCACAAAAAAACAAAACCGAGGCTGCCCATGCATCCACCCATCCTCAATCTCGACGAGGTCGAACTCGCCCCCCTGCCCGAAGCCCTTGCCCCGCAAGGCGAAACCGCCGGGCGCTATCAGCAGCGCTTCGCCCGTATCGGCCAGCAACTGGGCGCGCAAAAACTCGGCTACCGCCTGTACGCCTTGCCGCCGGGCATGCGCGGCAGTCCGTTTCATAGTCATCGGGTCAATGAGGAAATGTTTTTCGTGGTGGCCGGGGAAGGCGAGGTGCGCCTGGGGGCTGAGCGTTTTCCGATCCGCAGTGGTGATGTGATCGCCTGTCCACCGGGTGGGCCGGAACAGGCGCATCAGATCATCAATACCAGTTCGGCCGAGTTGCGTTACCTGGCGATCAGCACGCAGCAGCAACCCGAAATCTGCGAATACCCCGATTCGAACAAATACGCGGTGATGGATAATTTCAGCGTCGATGCCGAGGGCAACCCGTCCGGTTTTGTTGCTGTGGCGCGGCAGGCGGATGGGGTGGATTACTGGGACGGTGAATAGCGTCTACATCTGAATACAACGCAAAACCTGTGGGAGCGAGCTTGCTCGCGAAGACGGAGTGTCAGACACCGATATGTTGTATGACACACCGCCTTCGCGAGCAAGCTCGCTCCCACATTCAATTTGTATGGATTATTCGAGGCGCGCCAGGCGTTCTTCCAGTGCGGCGATCCGTGCTTCGAGTTCTTCGATGCGCTCCACCGAAACGCCACTCACCGAGCGCTCCACAGGATTGTGCCGTGCGGCGATGATCGCCTCGATGTCCGCCGGATCGCCCAGCGCATGGGTGTAACGGTCTTCACGCTGCCCGGCCTGACGCGGGATCAGCACCGCCAGGCCCCGCGCAATCAGGCGCTCAAGCTGATGCACCACCTGTTCGGCGTCTTCGAATTCATGCATGCGGCCGCTGCGGGTCAGCAGCTCGTTGACGGTCTGCGGGCCGCGCAGAAACATCAGTCCGCTCAAGATCACCTGCGCCGGCACCAGCTCCAGCGCCTTGTCGACCTTGTGCTCCCAGCGATCGGCGCGACTGCCCATCACCAGCCTGGCAAAACCGCGACCTTCAAGGGCGCGCAGGCTTTGGCCGACCTGGCCCGGAGTCAGGTTCATCACCGGTTCGCGGCTGGTTTTCTGGTTGCAGGCCAGCACCAGCGCATTGAGGGTCAGCGGATAGCTTTCCGGGCTGGTCGCCTGTTTCTCGATCAGCGAGCCGAGGATGCGGATTTCCGTGGCGTTGAGCCGTGGCTGTTCGGAGCTGGATTCTGGTTCGGTGGTCATCGCGCGTTCCCTCTGCAGTCGAAGGCGCCTAGCCTAATCCTTGCCCAACAAAAGGCAAGCCGTGTGGTCATCAAGCATGGCTATAATCGCCTCCTTGTTCCACCCAGCCATCACACGAGACTGCCATGACCATTTCCCTGTACGCCGCATCCGTCCCGGTTTTTCAACAAATGCTCAACGCCCTGAGCGATGTGCTGAAAAAGGCTGAAGCCCACGCCAGCGAAAAAAACATCGACCCGAACGCCTTTCTGCAAGCGCGTCTGTACCCGGACATGTTCCCGCTGACGCGTCAGGTGCAGATCGCTGTCGACTTCGCCAAAGGCGTGTCGGCGCGTCTGGCCGAAGTCGAGCTGCCGAAGTACGACGACAGCGAAACCACCTTCGCCGAGCTGCAAGCCCTGATCGCCAAGGTTCTGGCCTTTATTGGCGAGATCAAGCCAGAGCAGATCGATGGCAAGGAAGGCATCGAAATCGTCACCCGCCCGGGCACCCCGAAAGAGAAGCGCTTCAGCGGCCAGTCGTATCTGCTGACTTACGGCCTGCCGCAGTTCTTCTTCCACGTCACCACCACGTATGCGCTGCTGCGTCATAACGGTGTGGAAGTGGGCAAGCGCGATTACATGGGCGCGTTCTAAATCGTAAAACAACCCTCACCCTAGCCCTCTCCCGGAGGGCGAGGGGACTGACCGAGTTGTTTGTTCGAGATACGCCGGCCCGATCCATCGAGTCGAACTCTAATTTCGAACAGCGCACAGATCAGCTCCCTTTCCCCCTCGCCCCCTTGGGGGAGAGGGTTGGGGTGAGGGGCATAAGATGTCAGCCACAAAAAAGCCCGCCAAGGTTCACACCGAGGCGGGCTATTTATTGTTGTGAATATCAGGCCGAACGCTGGGCCTTGGCTTCTTCACCCAGGCAAGCCGCTGCGGTGAACAGCACGTCAGTCGACGAGTTCAGCGCGGTTTCCGCCGAATCCTGCAATACGCCAATGATGAAGCCGACCGCCACCACCTGCATGGCGATTTCGCTCGGGATACCGAACAGGCTGCACGCCAGCGGAATCAACAGCAGCGAGCCACCGGCCACACCCGAGGCGCCGCAAGCGCAGATTGCCGCCACGACGCTGAGCAAAATTGCCGTCGGAATGTCCACGGCAATCCCCAACGTGTGCACCGCAGCCAGGGCCAGTACGGTGATGGTGATCGCCGCGCCGGCCATGTTGATGGTCGCGCCCAGCGGGATCGACACTGAGTAGGTGTCTTCATGCAGGCCAAGGCGCTTGCTCAGTTCCAGGTTGACCGGAATGTTCGCCGCCGAGCTGCGGGTGAAGAACGCGGTGATGCCGCTTTCGCGCAGGCATCGGAGGGTCAGCGGATAAGGATTGCGGCGCAGTTTCCAGAACACGATCAGCGGGTTCATCACCAGCGCCACAAACAGCATGCAACCGAGCAGTACCGCGAGCAGGTGTGCATAGCCGATCAATGCACCGAAGCCAGACGTGGCCAGCGTCGAAGCCACCAGGCCGAAAATCCCCAGCGGCGCGAAGCGAATGACCACGCGCACGATCACGGTGACGCCGTTGGACAGGTCGCCCAGCACTTCGCGGGTGGTGTCGCCAGCATGGCGGATCGCAATGCCCATGCCGATCGCCCAGGCCAGAATGCCGATGAAGTTGGCGTTCATCAGCGCGCTGACCGGGTTATCGACCACGCTCAACAGCAGGCTTTGCAGCACTTCGCCAATACCGCCCGGGGCGGTGACCGCGACGTTTTCGGTCGACAGCACAAGGTTGGACGGGAACGCCATGCTGGCAACCACGGCCACCACCGCCGCACTGAAAGTACCCAGCAGGTACAGGAACAGGATCGGCCGGATGTGAGTTTCCTGACCATGCTTGTGGTTGGCGATCGAGGCCATCACCAGGACGAACACCAGAATCGGCGCCACGGCTTTCAGCGCCGAGACAAACACCTTGCCGATGAACGCGGTGGACTTGGCCGCTTCCGGGGCAAGCAGCGCCAGGGCGATGCCGGCGATCAGGCCGATCACGATCTGGGTCACCAGGCTGAGTTTTTTCAAGCGTTGCAGGAGAGAAGGGGATGAGGCGGTCATGAACGGCATCTCTGTTTTTTATAGGGTGCGAGGTTGCGTGGGCAGGCACGAACCGAGTGTCGAATCGACATCAGCGCCAAAAACCGGCCGCTGAACGAGCTGTACGTTTTGCAGGACGCGGACTTTATCACAGCGTAGGCCTTATCCTTCAGGCATGTGACGATCTGCCACCCGTTTGATTGGCCAATCAGACAGGTTTATGCAAGTCAGGTCGGGGCACTCTCTGTTAAGCTGCGCCATCCTCATTTTCAAATTTCGCCAGCGGGCCTCAAGGCCATCGCTGGTGTCGTCGTTTTGCTGGAGTTGCGCATGCTGTTGCCTATTCTTCTGTTGTCCGCTGCCGGTTTCACGGTGCTGACCACGGAATTCGTCATCGTCGGCCTGTTGCCGGCGATTGCCCGCGATCTTGAAGTCACCATTCCCCAAGCCGGATTACTGGTGACGCTGTTCGCGTTTACCGTGGCGATGTTCGGGCCATTTTTGACTGCGTATTTCGCCCGCTTCGAGCGACGCAAGTTGTTCATCAGCATTCTGATCATGTTCGGTCTGGCCAATACCGTCGCGGCGTTGGCGCCGAACATCTGGGTCATGGCCGTTGCCCGATTGATCCCGGCGCTGGGGTTGCCGGTATTCTGGGCGCTGGCCAGCGAGACGGCGGTGGATATCGTCGGCCCGGACTTCGCTGGTCGCGCCATCGCCAAGATCGGTTTCGGGATTGTCTGCGCCACGGTGTTCGGCATCCCGGTCGGTACGCTGATCTCTGACGCCTTTGGCTGGCGCACGGCTTTTGCGATTCTCGCGGTGGTCGCGTTTGCCAAGGCTCTGCTGCTGTTCGTCTATCTGCCGAAAACCAGCCTGCATCAGCATCAAGTCAGCTTCCGTTCGCAATTCAAGATCCTGCGCAGCCCGCTGATGCTCGGCCATGTGCTGTTGTCGATCCTGGTGTTCAGCGGCATGTTCACCGCTTACACCTATCTGGCCGACATCCTTGAGCGGCTGGCCGGGTTCAACGGCACCGTGGTCGGCTGGTGCCTGATGGGCTTCGGTGCGGTCGGGCTGATCGGCAACTCGTTGGGCGGCCGTGCGGTGGACCGGCACCCGCTCGGCGCTTCGGTGCTGTTCTGCGCGTTCATGATCGCCGGCATGGTCTCGCTGGTGCCGAACATTCATTCACCGTTGGGCCTGGCAGTGGCGATGGCGATCTGGGGCGTGACTCAGGCAGCGTTGTTCCTGGTCAGCCACGTGCGCCTGATGAAGGCCGCACCGGAAGCGCCGGCCTTTGCCGCCTCGCTGAACATCGCCGGGGCCAATCTGGGCATCGGTCTGGGCGCGATGATCGGCGGTCGGGTCATCGACAGCGCGGGCCTCGGCTTCCTCGGTTTTGCCGCTGCCGGCTTCATCCTGCTGTCGGTGTTTCTCGCCATGGTCCTGATGACCTTGAAGCCGCGCGAAGCCTGCGCTTCATAAGGTAGTAAACAGCTCGCGTCGGGCACCCTCGGTAATCGCCACGATGCCGGGGTGCTTGACCTTGCGCTCCACTGAAATGGCATAGAACGACTCGGTCACCGCGTCGGTCTGGCCAATCAACACGACGCCGTACTGGCGCTTCACCTCATCGGCAATCACGCTCGGACCAATGAAAATTCCGCTGCCGGATTGGCCGAACGCCTGCATCAACGCACTGTCATCGAACTCGCCGACGATTTGCGGCTGGATCTGCTGTTCGGCAAACCAGCGCTGCAAACGGCTGCGCACCACGGTTTCCGCGCCGGGAATCAGCAGCGGTGCGCCGTGCAGGCTGCGCGGAAAATCCTGGCCGTAAGATGCAGCCAGTTCAGCGGTGGCAAAAAAACTGATCCCGCATTCACCGAGTTTCTGGCTGTAGCCCTTGATGTCGAGGTGCGAAGGCATCGGGCTGTCGGAAATCACCAGATCAAGACGCTGAATCGCCAGATCCGCCAGCAAGCGTTCGAGTTTGTCTTCGCGGCAGGTGATGCGCAGCGGTTCGCTCAATTCCATGGTCGGCGCGATCAAGCGATAAACGATGGATTTGGGCACCACGTCGGCGACCCCGACGCGAAAGAGGATCTGCTGTTCGTTGGGCTGCGCACGCAGCATCAACTCGAGTTCGCCGCCGAGCTGGAACATCTGCTCGGCGTAGGGCAGGGCCTGGCGCCCGGCTTCGGTGAGTTCCAGTTGCCGGCCGACGCGGCGAAACAATTCGATGCCGTAGGTCTGTTCGAGCAGGGAAATCTGCCCGCTGATGGTTTGCGGGGTCAGGTTCAGTTGCTCGCAGGCGCGCACAATGCTGCCAGTCTTGGCGACAACCCAGAAGTAATGCAGTTGACGGTAATTGAGCATGGCAGTCTTCAGTTCGTGAAAACCGAAGTATAGCCGCTAAAAATACGAATTTTCCTGAAGTGTTAGCCTCCCTAGAATGCCCAGCCATCGACGGCTGCTCTGCGTGCCGCTCTGGTTTATTCGAGGAATCATTATGAAATACACATTTCCTGCGCTGATGTTTGCGTCTTTACTGGTTCTGGCAGGCTGCGACCAGGCCGAAAAAAGCGCCCAGCAATTGATGGGCGCGGCGGCTGAAACCGCCAAGCAAGCGATCGACGACACCCATAAAGCCGCCGAGCAAGCGCTCAGCGATGCCACCGGTGGCTTGATTCAGAAAAAAGAAACACCGGAAAAAGAAACGGAAGAATCCGAATCTTCCTCCAAGACTATTTAACCCCGTCTTACACAGAGTCAGGACTGACCCATGGAATATCTGTTAGAACTCGCCGCCAGCCCCACCGCCTGGGTTGCTTTGGCCACACTGGTGGTAATGGAAATCGTGCTTGGCATCGATAACCTGATCTTTATTTCGATCCTGACCAACAAACTGCCTGAGCAACACCGGCAGAAGGCTCGCCGCATCGGTATCGGCATGGCGTTAATCCTGCGACTGGCGCTGTTGAGCACCATCGCGTTCATCGTGCAGTTGACCGAGCCTGTGATCGAGATTCTTGGTCAGGCGTTCTCCTGGAAAGACATGATCCTGATCGCCGGTGGCCTGTTCCTGGTGTGGAAAGCCACCACCGAGATCCATCACAGCATGGACCCGGCGCCGGAAGATCCGAAAACCGCGACCTCGACCGTGACCCTGGGCTTCGCCGCCGCGATCGGTCAGATCCTGATGCTCGACATGGTGTTCTCGATCGACAGCATCATTACCGCCGTCGGCATGACCGAACACTTGCCGATCATGATCATTGCGGTGGTGGTTTCGGTGCTGGTGATGCTGCTGGCGGCTGATCCGCTGGCCAAGTTCATCAACGACAACCCGACCGTGGTGATGTTGGCCCTGGGCTTCCTGATCATGATCGGCATGACCTTGATCGCCGAAGGTTTCGGCGCCCACGTACCGAAAGGTTATGTGTACGCGGCGATGGCGTTCTCGGCGGGTATCGAGGTGTTGAACATGATGTCGCGCCGGGCCAAGCAGAAGAAGGTTGCTCAGCAGGCGTAATTGCGGGCAGCGTCAAGACCGCTTGGGCTTTTGGGCTCAGGCGGTTTTTTTTTGCTTTGATATTGGTGGCGTGATGTAACGCCAGCCCCTCACCCCAGCCCTCTCCCGAGGGAGAGGGAGCCGATTTGGGGCTCTTCAAACTTTGCATTCGACTGAGGGCGTTCAGGTCGATTTAATTCGCACATACCACTCGGTCAGTCCCCTCTCCCTGTGGGAGAGGGCTAGGGTGAGGGTGCTCTTGATCTTAATGCGCTGTCACATGCCGCCCACGATGCTCCTCGCTTTTCTCAACAGGAGCACGCTGAACCGGATGGTGATGATGCCGCCGCGAAATCCGCAACACCCCCCACAACATGGCAGTCGCCACAGCCAGCCAGCCGGCAATCAACATCACGATAGTCATGGTCAGGCTCATCAGTGCCTCCTCTTCGCCCTGCAGCGGGCGCACACTTTTCAATTCGCTCTGTTTCACTGACAGTCTAGCCAATGGGGTGTTTCAGGCTATTGACCAAAGGTCGCTGGCGACCAATCAGTTCGCTCTATGCAATTGCCTGGTCTGCGGTTAAAGGCTATACCGCAGCCGGTCGCGGCCCTATGATCGCAGCGTTGCCGGAACACGAAGACCGGCGTCTGAAAAGAGAGTGATGATGGTCCAGCTATTTTCCCGAGTGCGAGCGGCGCTGCTCATTGCCAGTGCAGCGGCAATTTTGCACGGTTGCGCAGGCACTGTTGCGCCAGAGGTCAAGCGTCTGCCGGAGCGGGTCGAGTTGAGCGGCACGTTCTATCGCGGCGAAGCCAATCAGAGCGGGCCGCAGGTGTTGGCCAGTCTGTTGTCGCAGCAGGGCATCGTGATCACCCCGGGCCTGCTGGAAAAACCGTTGCACTTGCCGGGCGCTGAAGACAAGTTGCAGCGCAATATTGAAAATCTCGCCCGTGAATACGGCATGATGGTCTACCCGCTGGACAGTAATCTTCCAGCGCTGTTGACCCAGGTCGCCGCCGGTTATCCGGTGATGGTGCGCTTTAGCGAAGGTTCGGCATTCTGGGCCGAGCCGCGCTACGCAATTCTCTCCGGCTACGATCGCAACAAGCAGAACGTGCTATTGCGCGCCGGGATGAACCGTCGGCAACTGATGAGTTTCAGCGCTTTCGAGTCGGCGCTGGAAAAGTCCGGCGGCTGGGCCATTCTGATCCAGAAACCTGCGCAGATCCCCGCAGCTGTTGATCAGCAACGCTGGCTGAAAGCAGCCGATGCGCTGGCCCAGGCCGGTCAGGAAAACGAAGCAGCGCAGGCGCGCAAGGCGCTGGCGGCGCACTGAGCTCCGTTCGTCACTTGCCGGGCACCCCTGCGCCCCGCAAGCCTCCTATTATAGAGCCCGTGATTTTGCGGGCGCACCAGGAGGCGCACATGGCAGATTCATCCCCGAAAGGCCCACATTCTTCTGAACATTCCTCTGGCGAGGATCTGGGCTTCGATCCGGATTCGCCCGATCTCGATGATCCGCAAGTCGATCCGGTCGGCCCCGCGAAGGCTCCGCTGGATGAAAAACCCGACGATGAGCAGCGCAAGCCCGGCAAAGCCTACGACCCGTTGGGCGGTCTGAAACCCTGAGCGAGGTGCGTATGAGTACCGATTCAAGCTTCGATGACCAGAAACCGGACAGCGTGCCGACCACGCCCGAGTCAGACGTCGACCCGGTGCTCGATCCGCAGAGCCCGATGCGTGACCCGTTGGCGCGGCCGAATGTCCTGACCCCCGAGCCGTCCCGCGATCCAGCTGCGGGCGATGGCATCCCCGATGACGACAAGATGCCGCTGCCCAACGATTGATCCGGCAGACGAAAAAAAGCCCCGAAGATTCGGGGCTTTTTCCTGCGCGTACAAACTACTTGGACGCTTCGACCACGCCGCTCTGGCGCGACTTGAGGTTTTTCTGCGCCTTGTACTGCTGAGCCACCGCCGGCACTGCCGCGCTGCGACCGGTCTCCATCCAGCTGCGAATGCGGCTGGCGTCGGCAAAGTGCGTGTACTTGCCAAACGCGTCGAGAATCACCAGTGCCACCGGGCGGTTGGCCATCCGGGTGACCAGCACCAGGCAATGACCGGCTGGATTGGTGAAGCCGGTCTTGGTGATCATGATGTCCCAGTCAGCCTTGTTGACCAGATGATCAGTGTTGCGAAATCCCAGGGTGTAATTGGGTTTGCGGAAGGCGACGGTTTTTTCCTTGGTGGTGGTTAATTCGCTCAGCAGCGGATATTTGTGTGCAGCAACCAGCAATTTGCTCAGGTCGCGCGCGGTGGAGACGTTGCGCTCGGACAGGCCCGTCGGCTCGACGAAATGTGTGCTGGTCATGCCCAGCATCTTGGCCTTGGCGTTCATTGCCGCGATGAACGCGGCGTAGCCACCCGGATAGTGGTGGGCGAGGCTCGCCGCTGCGCGGTTTTCCGAGGACATCAAGGCAATCAGCAGCATCTCGCGCCGCGGCAGCTCGCTCTTGAGTTTGACTCGGGAGAACACCCCCTTCATTTCCGGGGTGTTGCTGATGTCGACATTGATCCATTCGTCCATGTTCTGCCGCGCTTCAACCACCACCAGTCCGGTCATCAACTTGCTGACGGAGGCAATCGGCACGATCACGTCAGGGTTGCTGGAGTAGATGACTTTGTTGGTCTGCATGTCCATGAGCAGGGCGCTGCCGGAGGCGATCTTCAGGGTCGAGGCATCGCGTGGGGCAGCGGTGGTTTCCGCAGCGTTGATCGTTGGCGTGATGAATGTGCCTGTGAATGCAAAAAACAGGCTCAGGATCGAAAGACGAATTTTCACGCGGGCGAACTCATAAGGTTGGATATTCCGTTAGTTTGTAACGGGTTATTTCTTCAAAGGGTCGCATTCTAGGAGTATGGCTGAAGATCTGTCGATGGTTGTTTGAGCGACCTGAAAATCTCGTGAAAAGGCCTGTAAAAAGAGGGGTTTCCGGCGAACGGTTACAGTTTTTTCTCAAACAATAAAAAACCCGCACAAGGCGGGTTTTTTCAATGCTGAAAGTGGCACTCAGGCATGCAGGGTTTCTGCCGCGTAAAGCGTGTTTTCCAGCAGGCAGGCACGGGTCATCGGGCCGACGCCGCCGGGCACCGGAGTGATCCAGCCGGCGCGGGGCAGGGCGGTTTCGTAGACAACGTCACCGACCAGTTTGCCGTCGTCCTGACGGTTGATGCCGACGTCGATCACAATCGCGCCTTCCTTGACCCACTCGCCCTTGACCAGGCCCGGCTTGCCGGCGGCCACGACCACCAGATCGGCGCGGCCGACGTGGCCGGCCAGGTCCTTGGTGAAGCGGTGAGTTACGGTGACGGTGCAGCCGGCCAGCAACAGCTCCATCGCCATTGGACGGCCTACGATGTTGGACGCGCCAACGACCACGGCGTCCATCCCGTACAGATCGGCGCCGGTGCTTTCCAGCAGGGTCATGATGCCCTTGGGCGTGCACGGACGCAGCAGCGGGATGCGCTGGGCCAGGCGACCGACGTTATACGGGTGGAAACCGTCGACGTCTTTGTCCGGGCGGATGCGCTCCAGCAGTTTCGACGCGTCGAGATGCTCGGGCAGTGGTAGCTGCAGCAGGATGCCGTCGATAGCCGGGTCGTCGTTGAGGCGATCGATCAGATCGGTCAGCGCGACTTGCGTGGTTTCGGCGGGCAGGTCGTAGGCTTGAGAGAGGAAGCCAACCTCTTCACAGTCTTTACGCTTGTGCGAGACATAAACCTGAGAGGCAGGATCGCTGCCGACCAGGATCACCGCGAGGCCGGGAGTGCGCAGGCCTTGCTGGCGACGCTCGGCAACTCGTTGGGCGATCTGCTGGCGCAGGCTGGCGGCGATCGATTTGCCGTCGATTAGTTGTGCAGTCATTGCGCGTGATTAACCATCGAGAGGGGAAAAAATGAGAGCGCATTCTCGCATGTCGAGCGGTGAGGGCAAAGGCGCTTGGTCAGTAAATTCCTCTAACTCCTTTAATTAAATGAATTTTTTTCAAAAAGGATTTGACGACCTTCAGAGCCCTCTATACTATTCGTCGCACTTGTCGGGCACAGCCTAGCACTGGTTAAGAAGGTGAAGCGGAATCGAGGTTCTGCGACGCTGGAAAGCACTTAGTTTGTAGTCCTTTAAGAGTACAGATTAATAAGGCGCCCGTAGCTCAGCTGGATAGAGCATCCGCCTTCTAAGCGGATGGTCGCAGGTTCGAGTCCTGCCGGGTGCGCCATTAGGCAGCATTGGCACAAGTAGCGCGATATGGTGGGCGTAGCTCAGTTGGTAGAGCACGGGATTGTGACTCCCGTTGTCGTGGGTTCGATCCCCATCGTCCACCCCATATTTCGAAAGGCGCCAGATGTAACAGTCTGGCGCCTTTGCTTTAAAAGCTTCATCCGCGGATGTGGTGGAATTGGTAGACACACTGGATTTAGGTTCCAGCGCCGCGAGGCGTAAGAGTTCGAGTCTCTTCATCCGCACCAATCAAAGCTTCATTCAGCTCTTCGGACGGGTGAGGTTCAACAAAGAAGTTGTTTGGCTTTTTTGTTACGCAATATGGTGGGCGTAGCTCAGTTGGTAGAGCACGGGATTGTGACTCCCGTTGTCGTGGGTTCGATCCCCATCGTCCACCCCATATTTCGAAAGGCGCCAGATTTAACAGTCTGGCGCCTTTTTTGTTTTAGCGCTTTTGAAGTCCGGCATGACCGGTTTCGAGGTGCAAGGGCAGGGCGCTTCGTCGTAATCATGTTGCTCGATGATGCCGCGCTGCCTGGCGTACTTGCTCGCAAGTGCGGCCGTCAGGGAGTGACTGGCGCTCTCTTCTATATATAGAAGCGGTTGCTGCAGAGCCCTGGCGTGATGGTTTGTATTCGTCTGTGGAGCGCGCTGCTTTGATGTATCGCTCCGAATAAACTGCCTGCTGTTTTTTTACCCGTTTTCCGTAGGGTGACTTCTTGAGTTTGACCCACTAGAATGCATGCCCTTGATTCTGGGGTCGGAAACGGCCGGCTAACGTCTGTGCAACGAGGAATATCCATGCAAGTTTCTGTTGAAAATACTACTGCTCTCGAGCGCCGCATGAGCGTCACCGTGCCGGCTGAGCGCATCGAGACTCAGGTCAACAAGCGTCTGCAGCAGACTGCCCAAAAGGCCAAGATTGCTGGCTTCCGTCCAGGCAAAGTGCCAATGAGCGAAATCAAGCGCCGTTTCGGTGCCGATGCTCGCCAGGAAGCGGTAGGCGACGTGATCCAGTCGTCGTTCTACGAAGCTGTGGTTGAGCAGAAGCTGAACCCGGCTGGTTCGCCGTCGATCGAGCCAAAATCGCTCGAAGCCGGCAAAGACCTGGAATACGTTGCTGTATTCGAAGTGTTCCCTGAGTTCACCGTTGCCGGTTTCGAAGGCATCACCGTTGAGCGTCTGAGCGCTGACGTGTCCGACGCTGACCTGGACAAGATGCTCGACATCCTGCGCAAGCAGAACACCCGTTTTGAAGTAGCCGATCGCGCTGCGCAGAACGAAGACCAGTTGAACATCGATTTCGTTGGCAAGGTTGACGGCGAAGTGTTCGCTGGCGGTTCCGCCAAGGGCACTCAGCTGGTACTGGGCTCCGGCCGCATGATTCCAGGCTTCGAAGAAGGCCTGGTCGGCGCCAAGGCCGGTGAAGAGCGCGTTCTGAACCTGACCTTCCCAGAGGACTATCAGAACCTCGACCTGGCGGGTAAAACCGCTGAGTTCACCGTTACCGTGAACACTGTGTCCGAGCCTAAGCTGCCTGAGCTGAACGAAGAGTTCTTCGCGCAATTCGGCATCAAGGAAAGCGGCATCGACGGTTTCCGCACTGAAGTTCGCAAGAACATGGAGCGTGAGCTGCGTCAGGCAATCAAGTCCAAAGTAAAAAATCAGGTGATGGACGGTCTGCTGGCCACCAACCCGATCGAAGTACCGAAGGCGCTGCTGTCCAACGAAGTTGATCGTCTGCGCGTGCAGGCTGTTCAACAATTCGGTGGCAACATCAAGCCTGACCAACTGCCGGCCGAACTGTTCGAAGAGCAAGCCAAGCGCCGTGTCGTACTGGGTCTGATCGTTGCTGAAGTGGTCAAGCAGTTCGACCTCAAGCCTGACGAAGCCCGCGTTCGCGAGATGATTCAGGAAATGGCTTCGGCTTACCAGGAGCCTGAGCAGGTCGTGTCGTGGTACTACAAAAACGAGCAGCAACTGAACGAAGTGCGTTCGGTTGTGCTGGAAGAACAAGTTGTGGATACTGTTCTGCAGAAAGCTAGCGTGACCGACAAATCGGTCTCTTACGAAGAAGCGGTCAAACCGGTAGAAGCTCCAGCAGCCGACTGATTGTTTTTGCGTTAGAAGTACACACATAAGCCAGCCTTCGAGCTGGCTTATGCGTATTCAAGACATAACTATTTGGGAGTGACTGCAGAGCATGTTCCGTAATTCGTATATTCAGCAGAACTCTGATATCCAGGCCGCCGGCGGCCTGGTCCCGATGGTTGTCGAGCAATCTGCTCGTGGCGAACGCGCCTATGACATCTACTCGCGCCTGCTCAAGGAGCGAGTGATCTTTCTGGTGGGTCCTGTAGAGGACTACATGGCCAACCTGATCTGTGCGCAACTGCTGTTCCTTGAAGCGGAAAACCCGGACAAGGACATCCATCTCTATATCAACTCCCCTGGCGGTTCGGTGACTGCAGGCATGTCGATCTACGACACCATGCAGTTCATCAAACCCAACGTATCGACCACTTGCATCGGTCAGGCATGCAGCATGGGCGCGTTCCTGCTTACCGCAGGTGCTCCGGGCAAGCGTTTCTGCCTGCCGAACTCGCGCGTGATGATTCACCAGCCACTGGGCGGTTTCCAGGGCCAGGCGTCGGACATCGAAATCCACGCCAAGGAAATCCTCTTCATCCGCGAGCGCCTGAACACGCTGATGGCCAAGCACAGCGGCCGTACTCTGGAAGAAATCGAGCGCGACACCAATCGCGACAATTTCATGAGTGCAGAAGCGGCGAAGGAATATGGCCTGATCGACGAAGTGATCAACCAGCGCCCAGCTTAAAATAAGCAACGCATAGAGGCCTGGTCGGCACGTCCGATCAGCAGCGGGCTTGAAAAAGCCCGCAATAGCCTTCATCTTGTGTTGCAAGCCTATCGGATTTGGATCGAACGAATGACTGACACCCGCAACGGCGAGGACAACGGCAAGCTGCTCTATTGCTCCTTCTGTGGCAAAAGCCAGCATGAAGTGCGCAAATTGATTGCCGGCCCCTCGGTCTTTATCTGCGACGAGTGCGTCGACCTGTGCAATGACATCATCCGCGAGGAGGTGCAGGAAGCCCAGGCCGAGAGCAGCGCGCATAAATTGCCTTCGCCTAAAGAAATCAGCGGCATCCTTGACCAGTACGTCATTGGTCAGGAGCGTGCGAAAAAGGTTCTGGCCGTAGCGGTGTACAACCACTACAAGCGTCTGAACCAGCGTGACAAGAAGGCTGACGACGTCGAACTCGGCAAGAGCAACATCCTGCTGATCGGCCCGACAGGCTCCGGTAAAACCCTGCTGGCCGAAACTCTGGCCCGCTTGCTGAACGTTCCGTTCACCATCGCTGACGCAACCACCCTCACCGAGGCGGGTTATGTGGGCGAAGATGTCGAGAACATCATTCAGAAGCTGCTGCAGAAGTGCGATTACGACGTGGAGAAGGCCCAGATGGGCATTGTCTACATCGATGAAATCGACAAGATTTCGCGCAAGTCCGACAACCCGTCGATCACCCGCGATGTATCCGGTGAAGGCGTGCAGCAGGCCTTGCTCAAGTTGATCGAAGGCACGGTCGCTTCGGTACCGCCGCAAGGTGGCCGCAAGCATCCGCAGCAGGAATTCCTGCAGGTCGACACCCGTAACATCCTGTTCATCTGCGGTGGTGCGTTCTCTGGTCTGGAAAAGGTTATTCAAAACCGTTCCACCAAGGGCGGCATCGGTTTCAACGCAGAAGTGCGCAGCAAGGAAGAAGGCAAGAAAGTCGGTGAATCCCTGCGTGAAGTCGAGCCTGACGATCTGGTCAAGTTCGGTCTGATCCCGGAATTCGTCGGTCGTCTGCCGGTTCTTGCAACGTTGGACGAACTCGATGAGGCTGCTTTGATGCAGATTCTCACCGAGCCGAAAAATGCTCTGACCAAACAGTATGCCAAGCTGTTCGAGATGGAAGGTGTGGATCTGGAATTCCGTTCCGACGCACTGAAATCGGTTGCCAAGCGTGCCCTGGAACGTAAAACCGGTGCCCGTGGTCTGCGCTCGATTCTCGAAGGTGTACTGCTCGACACGATGTACGAAATCCCCTCGCAGTCCGAGGTGAGCAAAGTCGTGATCGATGAAAGCGTGATCGAAGGCAAGTCCAAGCCACTGTATATCTATGAGAACAGTGAGCCGACTGCCAAGGCAGCGCCGGACGCGTAAGCGTCCACCCTGTCGCAGTAAAGAAGGGGCCCTCGGGCCTCTTTTTTTTTATCTGGTTTTTTACAGCCGCTTTGCGCTTGTTTTTTTTCAAGGCAGCCCCCATCTTGGTTTCAAGTTCAATTCCATCTGATTACGGCCCTATGGCCGCCGTAGAGGCGAAATCATGAAGACAACCATCGAATTGCCTCTCTTGCCATTGCGTGATGTCGTGGTTTATCCGCACATGGTTATCCCGCTGTTCGTGGGGCGCGAGAAATCCATCGAAGCCCTCGAGGCCGCGATGACGGGCGACAAGCAGATCCTGCTGCTGGCCCAGAGAAACCCGGCTGACGACGATCCCGGTGAAGATGCTCTCTATCGCGTAGGTACTGTTGCCACGGTTCTGCAACTGCTCAAGCTGCCTGACGGCACCGTCAAGGTGCTGGTGGAAGGTGAGCAGCGCGGTACGGTCGAGCGCTTCAGTGAAGTCGACGGCCATTGCCGTGCCGAAGTCTCGCTG
Source organism: Pseudomonas koreensis (assembly GCF_036668835.1). Classification (GTDB taxonomy): domain Bacteria; phylum Pseudomonadota; class Gammaproteobacteria; order Pseudomonadales; family Pseudomonadaceae; genus Aquipseudomonas; species Aquipseudomonas koreensis_I. The sequence continues at coordinate 4,943 of NZ_JAZEVW010000014.1, read as the reverse complement.
ATCGACGAAGTTGACGCGGCCGAGCGTGAATCAGAAGTGTTCGTGCGCACATTGCTGTCGCAGTTTGAACAATACGTCCAGCTGGGCAAAAAGGTCCCGGCTGAAGTCCTGTCGTCGCTAAACAGCATCGATGAGCCGGGGCGTCTGGTTGACACCATGGCCGCGCACATGGCGCTGAAAATCGAGCAGAAGCAGGAAATCCTCGAAATCGTCGACCTGTCGGCCCGTGTCGAACACGTGCTGGCGCTGCTGGATGCCGAAATTGATCTGCTGCAGGTCGAAAAACGCATCCGCGGCCGAGTCAAGAAGCAGATGGAGCGCAGTCAGCGCGAGTACTACCTGAACGAGCAGATGAAGGCTATTCAGAAAGAGCTCGGCGACAGCGACGAAGGCCACAACGAAATCGAAGACCTGAAAAAGCGTATCGACGCTGCCGGTCTGCCGAAAGACGCGTTGGCCAAGGCTACCGCCGAACTGAACAAGCTCAAGCAGATGTCGCCGATGTCCGCCGAAGCCACCGTGGTGCGTTCGTACATCGACTGGCTGGTGCAAGTGCCGTGGAAGGCGCAAAGCAAGGTGCGTCTGGACCTGGCGCGGGCTGAAGACATCCTCGATGCCGATCACTACGGTCTGGAAGAGGTTAAGGAACGCATCCTCGAGTACCTCGCCGTACAGAAACGCGTGAAGAAAATCCGTGGCCCGGTGTTGTGCCTGGTCGGCCCTCCGGGCGTGGGTAAAACCTCGCTGGCAGAGTCGATTGCACATGCCACCAATCGCAAATTCGTGCGCATGGCCCTCGGTGGCGTGCGTGATGAAGCGGAAATCCGTGGTCATCGCCGCACCTACATCGGTTCGATGCCAGGAAGATTGATTCAAAAGATGACAAAAGTGGGTGTGCGCAACCCGCTGTTCCTGCTCGATGAAATCGATAAAATGGGCAGCGACATGCGTGGCGACCCGGCGTCGGCGTTGCTGGAAGTGCTCGATCCGGAGCAGAACCACAACTTCAATGACCACTATCTGGAAGTCGATTACGACCTTTCCGATGTGATGTTCCTGTGCACCTCGAACTCGATGAACATTCCGCCGGCACTGCTGGACCGGATGGAAGTCATCCGTCTGCCGGGCTACACCGAAGACGAAAAGATCAACATTGCCGTCAAATACCTCTCGCCAAAACAGATCGCCGCCAACGGTTTGAAAAAGGGTGAACTGGAGTTCGATGCCGAAGCGATCCGCGACATCATTCGTTATTACACCCGTGAGGCCGGTGTGCGTGGCCTCGAGCGCCAGATCGCCAAGGTCTGCCGCAAGGCTGTGAAAGAGCACGCGATGGAAAAACGCTTCTCGGTGAAAGTGACAGCCGATCTGCTCGAGCACTTCCTTGGCGTGCGCAAGTTCCGCTACGGTCTGGCCGAGCAGCAGGATCAGGTGGGTCAGGTGACCGGCCTTGCCTGGACTCAGGTTGGTGGCGAATTGCTGACCATTGAAGCCGCGGTGATTCCCGGTAAAGGGCAACTGATCAAGACCGGTTCGCTTGGCGATGTTATGGTCGAATCGATCACTGCCGCGCAGACTGTGGTGCGCAGTCGCGCCAAGAGTCTGGGCATTCCGCTGGACTTCCACGAGAAGCGCGACACGCACATTCACATGCCTGAAGGCGCCACGCCGAAGGACGGTCCGAGCGCTGGTGTCGGTATGTGCACCGCGCTGGTTTCGGCATTGACCGGCATTCCGGTGCGCGCCGATGTCGCCATGACCGGTGAGATCACGCTACGTGGTCAAGTGCTGGCCATTGGTGGTCTGAAGGAAAAACTGCTCGCGGCTCACCGCGGCGGAATCAAGATTGTGATTATTCCAGAAGAGAACGTGCGCGATCTGAAGGAGATTCCTGACAATATCAAGCAGGATCTGCAGATTAAACCGGTTAAATGGATTGACGAGGTCCTGCAAATTGCGCTGCAATACGCGCCGGAGCCCTTGCCGGATGTGGCTCCGGAGATAGTTGCCAAGGACGAAAAACGAGAGTCTGACTCTAAGGAAAGAATTAGCACGCATTAATAGGCTTTTGCCTGGGTGGCTTCCTTGACAGTTTTTTAGAGCCCTTGTTATAAAGCGGCTCTTAAGTGTCTGTAGGCCATTCAGCACTCGTTTTTGCTTTCACCAAAAAAACTTAGAATCATCTCAAAATAGATATAAGGGGACTTAGAGTGAACAAGTCGGAACTGATTGATGCTATCGCTGCATCCGCTGATATCCCGAAAGCTGCTGCTGGCCGTGCGCTGGACGCTGTAATCGAATCCGTCACTGGCGCTCTGAAGGCTGGCGACTCCGTTGTTCTGGTTGGTTTCGGTACTTTCTCCGTGACGGACCGTCCGGCGCGTACCGGTCGTAACCCACAGACCGGCAAGACTCTGGAAATCCCGGCTGCCAAGAAGCCAGGTTTCAAAGCCGGTAAAGCACTGAAAGAAGCGGTTAACTGAGTTTCAGGTTTTTACCCATCCGGGTCGGGGTCAAGCCTGACTTGGCAGCGGAGCGGTAGAGCAGGCCACTGAGAAAGTCGCCTGTAACGCCGGGATCGAGGGTTCGAGCCCTGTCCGCTCCGCCAGTTACGAGAAGGCGCATCCTCGGATGCGCCTTTCTTCTATCCGGATTCTACCCACGCTCCACGGTTGCCTAAATATTGAAGTTCAACCGTTTCTGGGGGACGCATGCTGCAGAATATCAGGGACAATTCACAAGGCTGGATTGCCAAGACCATTATCGGAGTCATCGTTGCACTGATGGCTTTGACCGGTTTCGATGCCATTTTCCAGGCCACGACTCACAAGAATGAGGCGGCCAAGGTCAACGGCGAAGAAATCAGCCAGAACGAGCTGAGCCAGGCCGTTGACATGCAACGCCGTCAGCTGATGCAACAGTTGGGCAAAGACTTCGATGCTTCCTTGCTCGATGAAAAAATGCTCCGCGAATCGGCCCTCAAGGGTCTGATCGATCGCAAGCTGCTGTTGCAGGGTGCCGAACAGGCCAAATTCGCTTTCTCCGAAGGTGCGCTGGATCAAGTGATCCTGCAGACCCCTGAATTCCAGGTGGACGGCAAGTTCAGCTCCGAGCGTTTCGACCAGGTGATCCGTCAACTGGGTTACAGCCGTATGCAGTTCCGCCAGATGCTGGCTCAGGAAATGCTGATCGGCCAACTGCGCGCCGGTGTCGCTGGCAGTGGTTTCGTGACCGATGCCGAAGTGCTGGCATTCGCCCGTCTGGAAAAACAGACCCGTGATTTCGCCACGCTCAACGTCAAGGCTGACCCGGCAGCGGTGAAGCTCACCGACGACGAGGTCAAGGCTTACTACGATGAGCACGCCAAAGAGTTCATGACCCCGGATCAGGTGATCATCGATTACGTCGAGCTGAAGAAGGCTTCGTTCTTCGACCAGGTCGCCGTCAAGGATGAAGACTTGCAGGCCGCGTATCAGAAAGAAATCGCCAACCTGTCGGAACAGCGACGTGCGGCGCACATCCTGATCGAAGTGAACGACAAGACCACCGAAGCTCAGGCCAAGGCGAAGATCGAAGAGGTCCAGGCGCGTCTGGCCAAGGGCGAGAAGTTCGAAGCGCTGGCCAAAGAGTTCTCGCAGGATCCGGGTTCGGCCAACAATGGCGGTGACTTGGGTTACGCAGGCCCTGGTGTTTACGATCCAGCGTTCGAAAAAGCCCTGTACTCGCTGGGCAAAGATCAAGTCTCCGAGCCGGTTCGCACCGATTTCGGTTACCACCTGATCAAGTTGCTGGGTGTCGAAGCGCCTGAAGTGCCGACTCTGGCCAGCCTGAAAGACAAGCTGACCCGCGAGCTGAAAGCCGCACAGGTCGAGCAGCGTTTCGTTGAAGCGACCAAGCAACTGGAAGATTCGGCGTTCGAAGCATCCGATCTGGCGCAGCCTGCGGCGGATCTGAAGCTGACCGTGCGCACCTCCAAGCCGTTCGGCCGTGAAGGTGGCGAAGGTGTTGCGGCCAACCGTGCCGTGGTCACCGCTGCATTCAGCCCTGAAGTGATTGATGAAGGTGCCAACAGCACTGCCATCGAGCTGGATCCGGAAACCGTAATCGTGCTGCGCGCCAAGGAACATCTGAAGCCTGCGCAGTTGCCGCTGGAAAGCGTGAATGCGGCGATCCGCACTCAATTGACCAAAGAGCATGCCAGTGCCGCTGCCAAGACCCGTGCCGAGAAGCTGACTGCTGATCTGCGCGATGGCAAGGCACCTCTGGACAAGGCGATTGACGGGCAGAGCTGGAAAGTCACCGAAGCGGCTACCCGTGGTCAGGAAGGTGTTGATCCAGCGGTGTTGCAGGCGGTGTTCCGCATGCCGAAGCCGGCCGCCAAGGACAAGCCGACGTTCAGCAGCGTGACGCTGCCGGACGGTAGCCTGATGCTTGTGCGCTTGAACGGTGTTAACGAAGCGGCTGCGCCGACCGATGAAGAGAAGGCGCAGTACCGGCGGTTCCTGGCTTCCCGCGAGGGGCAGCAGGATTTCGCGGCGTATCGCAAGCAGTTGGAGAGCCAGGCGGATATCGAGCGGTTCTGATTGCTGACTGGAGACATGGGAGCCCCGGCCTGATTTAGGTTGGGGCTTTTTTTTTGGCCGTGGCGGCCTGTGGGCCGACCAGGCTTTGGTTGGATTGGGTGTATATCCGTTGCTGCGGTAGCGGCTGCTTAAGGTTCCGCCCTTACGGCGGGTCACCTTTTCCAGACGCCGAAAAGGTAACCGAAAAGGCTTGCTCCTACGTACGGCCCTCGCGGGCTCGGGTCCCTTCGCTGCGGGATCGATCCGGGCGCAGCGGCTACGGTTTGCTTCGCTGCACCTACTTCCGCTGTGTACGACTTCGTCGTACGGTCGCTGCGCTCCCACGCCCGGATCAATCCCTCCACTCAGCCTTCCGATGTC
>NZ_JAZEVW010000013.1:0-82439 GCF_036668835.1 Pseudomonas koreensis | reverse complement strand
TCTTTATCGGCGCTTGGGTGAAAGGAGGAGGGTGAAAATCTCCCACGGTCTGCACTGCGCTAACAGTCAGAATCGAGCCTTGTCCCTCCTCCTCCCTTCAAGTCCTACCATACAAGCGAGCCTGCTCGCGAAGAGGCCGGCACAGACAACCCATCACTGTTTCATTGAGCTGAGTCAAAAGACCGGATCAGCTGGCTTCGTACCATAGGGCATCAGATTTTTCTTATGTCCTTTCGGAGCCCCCATGAACAAGTCCTTGCTCAGCGCCTCGCTGTTTGCCCTCGCGCTCGCAGCCCCGCTCGCTCACGCCCACGAGGCCGGCGACATTCTGATCCGCGCCGGTGCTATCACCGTCAACCCGAAGGCCGACAGCTCCAGCGTCAAGGTCGATCAGGGGCCGTTGAGCGGCGCTAATCTGGGCGGCAAGGCGACCATGAGCAGCGACACCCAACTGGGCCTGAACTTCGCTTACATGCTCACCGACCACGTCGGCCTCGAACTGCTCGCGGCCACGCCGTTCGAGCACGACGTCAAGCTCAAGGGCACCGCCCTGCCGGCTGCCAATGGCAAGCTCGGCACCCTGAAACATCTGCCACCGACCCTCAGTGTCGTGTACTACCCGCTGGATTCGAAATCGGCGTTCCAGCCCTACGTCGGCGGCGGCATCAACTACACCTGGATCTATGACGAACACGTCGGCAGCGAAGCCAGCGCCAACGGTTTCAGCAACTTCAAAGCAAAAAACTCCTGGGGCCTGGCCTGGCAGGTTGGCGCCGACTACATGCTGAGCGACAACATCATGCTCAACGCCCAAGTGCGTTACATCGATATCGACACCCGCGCCACCGTCGAGAACAACGCCGTCGCGCCGGGCACTCGCGCTCGGGTCAACGTCGATGTCGATCCGTTCATCTACATGGTCGGTTTGGGCTATAAGTTCTGAGTCGATTGACCGAACGTTCACGTGGTGGTGAATGAGGCTTTGTGGCAGGCAGGCCTGGAACTGACGACGACGGTACGCCGTTGATCGGGGGACAATGTCCCCTTGCTACCGGGATGGATTGTTTGTTCCGGCCGTGAAAAAGGCGCCTGTTGCAGGGCGCCTTTTTCATGTCTGGGGATTGTGGGTGAGTTCGAAATCCTCGCCCCTCACCCCAGCCCTCTCCCGAGGGAGAGGGAGCCGATTTGGGGGTTTTTCAAAACCTGAGTTCGGCTCGGTGTTTCAGGTCGGCATAACTCGAAAGAACAACTCGGTCAGTCCCCTCTCCCCTTGGGAGAGGGTTAGGGTGAGGGCTTTTTCAGCCACGCCCAAGCAACCGCGCCAATCCCACACTCATCGGCGTCTGCGGCGGCATTTCAAACCGCTCCAGCAGTCGCCGGTTATCCGCCTGCGAATGGCGAATGTCACCCGCCCGCGCCGGGCCATAACTGATCGGCGGCAGTTCACCAACCACCACTTTCAATGCTTCCAACATCTGCTTGAGACTCATCGACTGGTTCCAGCCAACGTTCACCGCGCCCACCTGCACATCAGGCTTTTCAATTCCCTGCACCAACAGAATGACCAGATCCTCGACATAGAGAAAATCGCGGGTCTGCTCGCCATCGCCAAACACGGTGATCGGCAGGCCTTGCTGCGCGCGCTCGCTGAAAATGCTGATCACCCCGGAGTACGGCGAGGACGGATCCTGGCGCGGACCGAAGATGTTGAAGAAGCGGAAGATCACCGGTTCCAGGCCATGCTGACGGCGATAGAAATCGAAATACTGCTCACCGGCCAGTTTGTCCGAGGCATACGGCGTCAGCGGGGCTTTCGGCGTGTCTTCGTTGATCGACTCGCCCTCGCCGTTGTTGCCATAGACCGCCGCACTGGACGCGTACAAAACTCGTTTGACCCCGGCCAGACGCATCGCTTCGCAGACGTTCAGCGTACCGATGAAATTGCTCTGGTGAGTTTTCACCGGATCGTCCACCGACGCCTGCACCGACGCCACCGCCGCCAGATGGGCGACTGCGCTGCAGCCGTGCATGGCTTGCGCCACCAGTGCCGCATCGGCGACGTCGCCGACGATCAGTTCAACCTTGGGATTATCCAGCGGCAAGTTGCTGCGTTTGCCGGTCGACAAGTCGTCGAGCACCCGCACCGAATGGCCCTTGGCGAGCAACGCGTCGGTCAGGTGCGAGCCGATGAAACCGGCTCCGCCGGTGATGAGAACGATACCTTCAGCCATGACGGTAGAACCTGTCCAGTAAGCCCGGGAGGGCGGCACGCCAGGCGCGCGGCTTGATCCCGAAAGTGTGCAGAATTTTCTTGCAGGCCAGCACCGCGTGTTGCGGCTCTTCGGCAGCGTCGGGCCGTGCGGCGTGTGCCTGAGCGGTCGGCGCTTCGATGGCCAGCGCGTGCAGGCTGCGTGCTTCGGTGAGAATCGCCTGGCCCAGCGCCAGCGGCGTGGTCGCTTCGTGGCCGGCGTAGTGATACGTGCCCCACAGCGGCGCCGCGCAATCGAGCTGCTTGAGTACCGAAATGATCACCCGTGCAGCGTCGTCAACCGGGGTCGGGTTGCCGCGGCGGTCATCAGCCAGCAGCAACTCTTCCGGTTGCTCGGCGCGGGCAAGAAAACGCCCGAGGGTGCCGTCCGGGCTGTCATCGAGCAGCCAGCCGAAACGCAGCATTACATGCTGCGGGCAGGTGGCGCGTACGCTCTGTTCGATACGCCATAAGGCCTGGCCACGCAGGCCCAGCGGCACCGGCTCGTCTTTTTCGCTGTAGGCGGTGGCGCGCGAACCGTCGAACACCCGATAGCTCGACGGCTGCACGAGGACGATGTTGTGGTGCTGGCACAGTTCGGCGAGGCGCTCGATCGCGCGTTCCTGCCCGGCCATGCGGGTTTCGCTGACGGTCTCGGCCTGGAACCAGTCGAAATAGTAGGCGAGGTTGATCAACGCATCGGGACGGGTGTCGTCCAGCAGTTGCGTCAGGCTCGCGGCATCCCAGCCGTTTTCGGGCGGGCGGGGGGCGAGGAAACCGATGTCTTCCTCCGCACCGAGGCGAATCAGCGCCTGCCCAAGGGCATTTCCGCCGCCCAGTAACATAAGGCGCATTCGCATAGAGTCAGCAGGCCCAGTCTGATTGGAACGATGGCTTTAGCGACGGATCTCGTGGAACCGTCGCCAATAATTGCCGGAATCGTTGCATTTTGCGGGTTTAGTGCGCAACCGTCATCCGTAATGTGTAGTTCCGCAGATTTGCAGGGTCCTGACCGGCCCCTTCGCGAGCAGGCTCGCTCCCACAGTTGAAATGCGGTCCCTGTGGGAGCGAGCCTGCTCGCGAAGGGGTCCGAACGGTACTTGCATCTTCCCTCCCCCGCCCGCATAACTTTATCCATGAATCTGCCCCTACCCGCCGACAGCGCTCTGGCCGGCTTCCACCCCGCCGTCAGCGCCTGGTTCAGCCACACGTTCCCGGCGGTCACTGCCGCCCAGGCCCGTGCCTGGCCGTTGATCCGCCAGCGCCGCTCGACGCTGATCGCCGCGCCGACCGGTTCCGGCAAAACCCTGACCGCGTTTCTCGCCGTACTCGATGATCTGGTTCATCGCGGTTTGGAAGACCCCCAAGGCCTGCCCGATGAAACCCTGGTGGTTTACGTTTCGCCGCTCAAAGCACTGTCGAACGATATCCAGATCAACCTGCAAAACCCGCTGGCCGGCATCACCGAACAACTGCGCCAACTGAGCCTGCCCGAGTTGCAGATCACCACGGCGGTGCGCACCGGCGACACTCCGCAAAAAGACCGCGTGGCCATGCGCAAGACCGCGCCGCATATTCTGGTGACCACGCCGGAATCGTTATACGTGCTGCTCGGCTCCGAGTCGGGGCGCAAGATGCTCGGCACCACGCGCACGGTGATCATCGATGAAATCCACGCGATGGCCGCCGGCAAGCGCGGCAGTCATCTGGCCCTGAGTCTGGAGCGCCTGCAAGCCTTGTGCAGCGAACCGCTGACGCGCATCGGCCTGTCCGCCACGCAGAAACCGGTCGAAGCCGTAGCGCAATTTCTCGTCGGCCATGAGCGGCCCTGCGAAATCATCGATATCGGCCACGCCCGCCCACGGGATCTCGGCATCGAGGTACCGCCGGTGCCGTTGTCGGCGGTGATGGCCAATGACGTCTGGGAGCTGGTCTACAACCGCCTCGCCGATCTCGCCCGCGAGCACCGCACCACGCTGATTTTCGTCAATACCCGGCGCCTGGCCGAACGCCTCAGCCGGCATCTCAGCGAACGCCTCGGCAAACACGCCGTGGCGGCGCACCACGGCAGCCTCGCCAAGGAGTTTCGCCTCGATGCCGAGCAGCGGCTCAAGCGCGGCGAGTTGCAGGTGCTGATCGCCACCGCGTCGCTGGAACTGGGCATCGATATCGGCGAAGTCGATCTGGTCTGCCAGATCAGTTCGCCGCGCTCGATTGCCGGTTTCCTGCAACGGGTCGGCCGCTCCGGCCACCAGGTCGGCGGCACGCCGAAGGGACGGTTGTTCGCCACCACCCGTGACGATCTGATCGAATGCGCAGCCCTGCTCGACTGCGTGCGCCGTGGCGAACTCGACACTTTGCATATTCCACAGGCGCCGCTGGATGTACTGGCACAGCAGATCATTGCCGAAGTCAGCTGTCAGGAGTGGTCGGAAGACGCCTTGCTAGCCATGTTCCGCCGCGCCGCGCCTTATCGCGACCTCGACGAAAACCACTATCAGGCACTGCTGAGCATGCTCGCCGAAGGCTACAACGGCCGCCAGGGCATCCGCAGCGCTTATCTGCACCGCGACGCCGTGAGCCGCACCTTGCGCGGCCGACGCGGCGCGCAACTGACCGCGGTGACCAGCGGCGGGACGATTCCGGACAACGCCGATTACAGCGTACTGCTCGAACCGCAGGGCCTGAACATCGGCAGCGTCAATGAAGACTTCGCCGTCGAGAGCATTGCCGGCGACGTGTTCCAGCTCGGCAATACGTCGTACCGCATCCTGCGCGTGGAAGCCGGCAAGGTGCGCGTCGAGGATGCTCACGGCCAGCCGCCGACCATCCCGTTCTGGCTCGGCGAAGCCCCGGGGCGCAGCGATGAGCTGTCCGCCGCGGTGGCACGCCTGCAAGCGCAACTCGACGAACTGCTCGGCGCCAGCCCCGGCGATCTGCAACCGGCGCTCGACTGGCTGACCCAGACTCTGGGCCTCAACCGCGCCAGCGCCGAACAACTGGTCGAATATCTGGCCCGCGCGCGGCAGACTCTTGGCGCACTGCCCTCGCAGGACACGCTGCTGATGGAGCGGTTTTTTGACGAATCCGGCGGCACGCAATTGATCATCCACACGCCGTTCGGCAGCCGCATCAACCGCGCCTGGGGCCTGGCCCTGCGCAAGCGTTTCTGCCGCACCTTCAATTTCGAACTGCAGGCCGCCGCCAGCGAAGACGCGATCGTGCTGTCGCTGTCGACCAGTCACAGCTTCGAACTCGATGAGGTCTGGCGCTACCTGCACAGCAACAGCGCTGAACACATCCTGATCCAGGCCGTGCTCGACGCGCCGTTGTTCGGCGTGCGCTGGCGTTGGAACGCCGGGGTCGCGCTGGCGCTGCCGCGGTTTACCGGCGGGCGCAAAGTCGCCCCGCAGTTGCAGCGCATGAAAAGCGAAGACCTGATCGCCAGCGTGTTTCCCGACCAGATCGCCTGCCTGGAAAACCTCGCTGGCGAACGAGAAATTCCCGATCACCCGTTGATCGAACAGACCCTCGACGATTGCCTGCACGAAGCGATGGACAGCGAAGGCTGGCTCACGCTGCTGCGACGCATGGAACGCGGCGAGGTGCGCCTGATCAGCCGCGACCTGCCAGCGCCCTCGCCGCTCGCCGCAGAAATTCTCAGCGCGCGGCCGTACACCTTTCTCGATGACGCGCCGCTGGAAGAGCGCCGCACACAAGCGGTGATCAACCGGCGCTGGAGCGATCCGCAATCGACCGATGACCTCGGTGCGCTGGACGCCGACGCAATTGCCGCCGTGCGCGAAGAGGCCTGGCCGACGGCGAACTCGGCGGATGAAATGCACGAAGCGCTGATGAGCCTCGCCTGCATCAGCGCAGCGGAAGTGGCCGCCAATGACGGCTGGCGCGAGTGGCTGCAGACCTTGGCCAGCAGTGGCCGCGCGTGTTGTCTGCAGGTCGATGCCGAGCATTCTTTGTGGCTGGCCCGCGAACGGTTGACCTGCCTGCAAGCGCTTTATCCACAGACCACGCCGCATCCCGAGCTGGACGCATTACCGGGCTTCGACGCAGCGTGGAGTTTCGATGACGCCTTGCTTGAAGTGGTCCGCGCGCGCCTCGCCGGGTTCGGCCCGCTGCCGTTACTCGCCATCGCCCAACCGCTGGCGTTGCCGACTGCGCAGGTCGCTCAAGCCCTCGCCCGACTGGAGCGCGAAGGTTATGTGCTGCGCGGCCAGTTCACGCCGAATCTTGATAGCGAGGAATGGTGCGAACGGCATCTGCTCGCGCGCATCCATCGCTACACCGTCAAGCGTCTGCGCCGGGAAATCGAACCGGTGGCGTTGCAGGATTTCATGCGCTTTCTGTTCGACTGGCAGCACCTGTCAGCCTCGACGCGCGGCCAAGGCAGCGCGGTGTTGCCGGCGATTGTCGGCCAGTTCGAAGGCTACGGGGCGGCGGCTTCGGCGTGGGACAGCGACATTCTGCCGGCACGGCTCAAGGACTATTCGCCGAGCTGGCTGGATGATCTGTGCCGCAACGGCAAACTGGTGTGGACGCGCCTCAGCGCTCGGCAAAAGGTCAGCGGCACGGCGTTGCGCAGCACACCGATCGTGTTGCTGCCGCGCAGTCAGGTCGGCTTGTGGAGTGCGCTGGCCGAACAGACGCCGATAGACGAACTGTCGCCGAAAACCCGCAAGGTGTTCGACGCCCTGAGCCAGCACGGCGCGTTGTTTTTCGATGAGCTGATTCACGAAGCGCACCTGCTGCGCAGCGAACTGGAAATCGCCTTGCAGGAGCTGGTCGGCGCCGGGCTGGTGAACGCCGACAGCTTCGCCGGCCTGCGCGCACTGATCACTCCGCCGAGCAAGCGCCAGCAGCGCAGCAGTCGGCGCGGGCGCGGCGCGTTTGTCGGCGGCATGGACGATGCCGGACGCTGGGCCTTGTTGCGGCGCGGTACGGCTGTGGATAGCAACCAAACGCTGGAGCATGTCGCCATGACGTTGCTGCGCCGCTACGGCGTAGTGTTCTGGCGCTTGCTTGAACGTGAGGCGGACTGGTTGCCGAGCTGGCGCGAATTGTTGCGCACATTCCATCGGCTCGAAGCGCGTGGCGAGATTCGTGGCGGGCGCTTCGTCAGTGGTCTGGCGGGCGAACAATTCGCCCTGCCCGAGGCGATTCCCCTGCTGCGCGAAGTGCGTCGACGCCCGCACGACGGCAGCCTGGTAATGGTCTGCGGGGTCGACCCGTTGAACCTCGCCGGGACCTTGTTGCCGGGGGTGAAAGTGCCGGCGCTGGCGAGTAATCGGCTGGTGTATCGCGATGGGGTTGCGGTGGCGGCAATGATTGCCGGCAAACAGCAGATCTGGGTAGAGCTGGATCAGATAGCGGCGGAGCAGTTGCACAGCAAGCTGATCCGGCATTGAGGGTGACTGTTATGGCCCTATCGCGAGCAGGCTCACTCCTACATTTGGAACGCGTTCCCCTGTAGGAGTGAGCCTGCTCGCGATGAGGCCAGTCGCGCCCCACAAATCTTGCGTCAAGTTCGCGACTCCTGCGGCACCTCCGCCCCGGCAACCTCATCCACTGCCTGACGCTTCGGCAACACCACCTGCTGTGGATAAGTTTGCGCAAAATGCACATTCGCGGTGTTATCCACAAGCTTCTTCAAACGCTGGTTGAACGCCCGGCTCACCGCATATTGCCCGCCCGACACCGTGCGAAATTGCGCGGTCAGCACCACGCCGTTGAGGTCCATCCTGTCGACCCCGAACACATCCAGCGGCCCTTGCAGGTTGTACTTGAGGAACGGGTCTTCGCGGATCGAATCACCGGTCTCGCGGATCAGTTCGATGGCCTTGTCCACGTCGGTGTCATAGGTGAACTGCACTGAGAAAAACGCGAAGGCGAACTGCCTCGATTGATTGGTTACCGCTTTGATCTGGCCGAACGGCACCGAGTGCACGAAGCCCTTGCCGTCACGCAGGCGCAGGGTGCGGATGGTCAACCCTTCGACCGTACCGGCATGCCCGGAATCGAGCACCACCCAATCGCCGATCGACAGGGTGTCTTCGATGATGATGAACAGCCCGGTGATCACATCCTGGACCAATTGCTGCGAGCCGAAACCGATCGCCAGACCGACCACCCCGGCCCCCGCCAGCAATGGCGCGACGTTGATCCCCAGATTGGCCATGGTGGTGATTGCGCAGATCACCACCAGAATGATTTTGATCGCATTGCGCAGCAGCGGCAGGATGGTTTTCACCCGCGTGCTCGGCTGGCGCGCTGCGCGTTTGCTAAGCGGCGGTTTCAGCGCTTCCTGAATCGCCGTGTCCAGCACCACCCACAGCAGCCACGTCACCAGAAAGATCAGGCCGATGCTGCTCAAGGCTTCGCTGATCGCCCGGCCCACCGCGCTGCTCTGGGCAAAATCGAGCAGTGACACGCCCCAGATCCGCCCGAGAATATCGAGGAAGGCAATCGCGATGACGATCCGCAACAACGCGTGCAACAGGCTGAGAAAACGTTCCTTGTAGGCGCTGCTGCGCTGGATCGCTTCGGCCTTGCGCGACTTGAACAAGTGCTGCAGCACGGTGCTGAGAAACACCGTGCCGATCAGCAACACCGTAGTGAACAAGGCGCAGCGCAGGGCTTTCTGGTTGTCCTCGCCGATGCCGATCAGGCTGACCGCCGAGACCAGCACCATCAGCACGATCGGCCAGTACCACAGCCCGGAAAAAATCCGCAGCGACTCTTGCAGTGACGGCTGTTTCAGGCGCTGGCTCAGCGAGCGGTTGCGGATCAGATGCGCCACCGGGCGGCGCAGGCGGATCACCAGCAAGCCGAAGATGATCGAAGCGATCAGGCCGGTGAACACGGCGATGCTGCTGGTGATGTTGCCGCCCAGTTGCCGGGCGATCTGCGGGCTGGTCAAGGCATCGCTGAGCGCGGCGAGGAAGCCGATCAGGAACAGCGGCCGCGGGCAGTATTGGCGGATGATTCGCGCGGCGGTGCGTTTATGTCCGACATTGAACACCACGACCACGCACAGCAACATCGAGGTGGAAAAGATGCCACTGCTGGTCGCGTAGGCCAGACACAGCGCCAAGGCGCGGCCCACCGAGGCTTGCAGAAAGTGGCTGACGTACAGGGTCAGCGGCAGGCAGATCAGTGCTGGCACGGTGTACGGCAGCAGATAACCGAGCAGGTCCTGACCGCGCTGGCGCGTGCGCAGCCAGCGGCCTTCGCGCAGGCGTTTGGTCAACAGGCTGCCCAGTACGGTCAGCACGGCAAAGCTGCCCAGCCAGACGCCGGACAAGGTGAGGAAATCCCCGGCAACGCTCCAGCCTGAACGGTTGGAGGGTTGCTTGACCAGTTTGTCGACTTCATCGGCGGCGCGGTCAGCGCGCAAACGCCAGGCGTCGACCAGATCTTCGTTGAGGTCGAGTTTTTCCTGCACGTCATCGATGCTGGTACTGATCGCGCCGAGCAACCCGCCCTGCACCAGCGGCTCGGGTTCGGCGGCTTTTTCGCTGGTTTCGGCGCTGGCCGGAACGCCCGGTAACGCAGCAGCTTCGACTTCACTGGCGCCGAGAAACAGCAGCGCTCCCAGCACAATGGCGATCCTGAACCTGGTCAACACGCGGAACTCCTGTGGGTGAACCTGTAAGGAACTGATCGGTAATTGCGCGGCAAGTTCAAGTGCCCCCCTCACCCCAGCCCTCTCCCCCAGGAGAGGGAGCCGACCGAGTTGCATGACCAAACTCACCAACTGCAAGTCTTGAGTCGAACTCAAGTCCTGAAGACCATGAAGATCTGCTCCCTTTCCCCCTCGCCCCCTTGGGGGAGAGGGTTGGGGTGAGGGGGTAAGCTCTTGATCTTTGCCCCCTCAGGCGACCGCCGGTAACACCGCCGAAACTTTCCCGCCCCCGCCGCAGTCATCACAGAACACCGGCAACACGAGGACTTTCTACGGGAGGATGGGATGGCGGCGATTCACATCGGTATTTCAGGCTGGCGCTACGCCCCGTGGCGCGGGGACTTCTACCCGAAGGGGCTGGCGCAGAAGCGCGAATTGCAATTCGCCTCGCGCGCCGTCAACAGCATCGAAATCAATGGATCGTTCTACGCCCTGCAACGGCCGGAACGCTACGCCCAGTGGTACGCCGAAACTCCGGAAAACTTCGTGTTCAGCGTCAAGGCGCCACGCTTCATCACTCATGTGCGGCGCTTGCGCGAAATCGAAAAACCGCTGGCGAATTTCTTTGCTTCGGGAGTGCTGGAACTCAAGGAAAAGCTCGGGCCGATCCTCTGGCAGTTCCCACCCAATTTCAAGTTCGAGCCTGAGCGCTTCGAACACTTCCTCGCGCAATTGCCGCGTGACACCGAAGCCGCCGCCGCACTTGCCCGCCAGCATGATGAGCACCTGCGTGGCCCGGTCAGCGTCAAAGCCTGGCGCAAAAAACCGCTGCGCCATGCGGTAGAAATCCGCAACGACAGCTTTATCGATCCCGAATTTGTACGCTTGCTCAAGCGCCATAACACCGCCCTGGTGATCGCCGACACCGCGAATAAATGGCCGTACCGCGAAGACGTCACCAGCGATTTTGTCTACCTGCGTCTGCACGGTGCCGAAGAACTCTATGCCAGCGGCTACAGCGCCGAGGCCCTTGAACGCTGGGCCGAGCGCATCGATGCCTGGCACCATGGTGGGCAACCGAAGGATGCGCAGTTGATCGCCCCGCGCCTGAAACCGCGCGCGCGCAAATCTCGTGAAGTGTTCTGCTATTTCGACAACGACATCAAGGTCCGCGCACCCTACGACGCACGCAACCTGTTGCAACGTTTCGATCTGGATAAAGACCTTGCCACCGTCCCCGGCGATCCCGCTGGCGAAGGAGTGTTGGCATGAGTATTCCAGAACCGGTCGGCTTCACCGATGAGGGCTCGGTAAGCGCGCCTTCGGTACGCACCTTCACCGTGCTGACGGTCAACACGCACAAGGGTTTCACCGCGCTCAACCGGCGTTTCATCCTGCCGGAGCTGCGCGAAGCGGTGCGCAGCGTCGCCGCCGATGTGGTGTTTTTGCAGGAAGTCCACGGCACTCACGAACATCACCACAAGCGCTTCGACAATTGGCCGACGATGCCGCAGTACGAATTTCTCGCCGACAGCCTCTGGCCGCAGTTTGCCTACGGGCGTAATGCAGTGTACCCGGATGGCGACCACGGCAACGCGCTGCTGTCGAAATTCCAGATCATCCGTCACGACAATCTCGACGTGTCGATCAGCGGCCACGAGAACCGCGGCCTGTTGCATTGCGTGCTGCGCTTGCCCGGCGACGGCGCCGAGGTGCATGCGATCTGCGTGCATCTGGGCTTGCGCGAGAGCCATCGCAACGCGCAACTGGATCTGCTGATGCAGCGCCTGGCCGAGTTGCCGCAGGACGCGCCGGTGATCGTCGCCGGCGATTTTAATGACTGGCGCCAGCGCGCCGATGCGCAGCTCCAGCCGTGCGGCTTGCGCGAAGTGTTCGCCGAACATCAGGGCAAACCGGCACGCAGCTTTCCGGCGCGCCTGCCAACCCTGCGCCTGGACCGCATCTACGTGCGCAACCTCAAGGCCAGCCAGCCGAAAGTCCTCGCGAACCGGCCCTGGTCACACCTTTCCGATCATGTCCCGTTGTCGGTGGAGATCCAACTATGAGCAGCTCGCCACTGGAGAAATCCGCCGTGGAGCCGATGACCATCACCCCGCCGGTCCGCGAGCCCGGCCACGTCGATGTGGAGTACCGCTGGCACGGCGGTAACCGCATCGAATTGCTGGAGAACGGCGAAGAATATTTCCCGCGGGTGTTCGAAGCGATGCGCGCGGCGAAAAGTGAAATTCTCCTTGAGACGTTTATTGTTTTTGAAGACAAGGTCGGCGCCGAGCTTCAGGAAATCCTCATTGACGCCGCGCGGCGTGGCGTGCGCACCACGGTGAGCCTTGACGGCTTTGGCTGTGGCGAGCTGAGCACCGGCTACCTCACTGCACTCAGCGACGCCGGCGTGCATTTGCAGATCTTCGACCCGGCGCCCAAACATCTGGGCATTCGCACCAACTGGTTTCGCCGTCTGCACCGAAAGATCGTGGTGGTCGACGGCACGATCGCGTTCATTGGCGGGATCAACTTCTCCGGCGATCACCTGGCCGATTTCGGCCCGGAAGCAAAGCAGGACTACTCGGTGGAAATCCAGGGCCCGGCCGTCGCCGATATTCACCACTTCGCCCTGCTGCAAAGCGGTCGTCCGGGACGGGCGAAATTCTGGTGGCAGCGCCGGCGCCAGCGCCGCGCCGAAATGGCTTTCAACGACCACGACGGCCAGGTGCGCCTGGTGTTTCGCGATAATGACCAGCACCACACCGACATCGAAGACGTGTATTTGCAGGCGCTGCGCCACGCCAAACGCCGGGTGGTGATCGCCAATGCCTATTTCTTCCCCGGTTATCGCCTGCTGCGCGAGATCCGTAATGCCGCGCGCCGAGGGGTTGAGGTACGGCTGATTCTGCAAGGTCAGCCGGACATGCTGGTGGCCAAGATCGCCGCGCGCATGACCTACGATTATCTGCTCAAGGCCGGTGTGCAGATTCACGAATATTGCCAGCGCCCGCTGCACGGCAAAGTCGCGCTGATGGACGAAGAGTGGAGCACCGTCGGTTCGAGCAATCTCGATCCGCTGAGCCTGTCGCTGAACCTTGAAGCCAACGTGCTGATCCGCGACCGCGCGTTCAACCAGCAACTGTTCGAACGCCTCGAAGACCTCAGCCGCAACCACTGCAAAGCCATGGACCCGGCGAAGCTGCCGCGCGGGCGCATCTGGCACATGACCGTGGGTTTTCTGGTGTTCCACTTCCTGCGGCACTTCCCGGCCATGGCCGGCTGGCTGCCGGCACATAAACCAAGGCTCAAGCCATTTCGAGGGAACCTGACATGAGCCATTCCGAAACGCATTCGGCCGACCACTCGGCGCCGGCACAACATTCGAAATGGAGCCGCTGGAAGCGTCCGCTGACGCTGCTGTTCTTTCTCGCCCTGATCGTCTTGCTGACCATGTTCGCCATGCGCATCGAATGGGCCGAGGTCCTGCAGACCCTCGCCGACTTCAAGGTGCGCACGCTGATCATCGCCGCCAGCCTGACCCTGCTGAGTTTTCTGGTGTACGCCAGTTTCGACCTGATCGGCCGCACCTACATTCGTCAGGATCTGACCTGGAAACAGATCCTGCCGGTGGGGATCATCAGTTACGCGTTCAACCTCAATCTCAGCGCTTGGGTCGGCGGCATCGCCATGCGCTATCGCCTGTATTCACGACTGGGAGTGAGCAAAAGCAACATCGCCAAGATTCTCGGCCTGAGCCTGGCGACTAACTGGTTCGGCTACATGACCATCGCCGGCGTGGTCTTCACCAGCGGCCTGGTGAGCATGCCACCGGGCTGGAAAATCAGCAGCACCGCGTTGCAGGGCATTGGCGTTTTGCTGTTGCTGGTGAGCGCTGGTTATCTGGCCGCGTGCCGCTTTTCCAAACGCCGTGAATGGTCGATTCGCAACGTCGAAATCAACCTGCCGTCGCTGCGCATGGCGGTCTTGCAACTGTTGCTCGGCGCGTTGAACTGGTCGCTGATGGCGGCGGTAATTTTCACCCTGCTGCCGAGCAAGCTCGATTATCCGTTGGTGCTGGGCGTGCTGCTGATCAGCGCGATTGCCGGGGTTATCACGCATATCCCGGCCGGACTTGGCGTGCTTGAGGCGGTGTTTGTCGCGCTGCTGCAACACGAGGTCTCGCGCGGCAGTCTGGTGGCGGGATTGCTGGCGTATCGGGCGATCTATTTTCTGCTGCCGTTGCTGATTACGCTGGTGATGTATCTGGTGGTGGAGGCGAAGGCCAAGGCGTTGCGGATCGAGAAGAAGCCTTCCTGAGATTGGTGAAGCTGATGGACCCTTCGCGAGCCTGCTCGCGAAGAGGCCAGAAAACCCAGCACATCACCTGGACTGGATAATGCTCAACCGCTCCCCGACCACCATCTCGGTAATCCAGTCCACCAGAATCGAGGTATACGCCTGCTGCGACACCGGATCGCTCAGCGCGTGATCGGCGCCGTCGATGATCCGGTGCGTCAATGAATGGGTCTGCTGACACGCCGCGCGATAACTCATGATCGTCGCGTGCGGGACGAAGTCATCGGTTTCAGATTCCACCAGCAACACGTCCCCGGTGAATTGCGAACAGGCATGCAAGGCGCGGTTGCTGTCCGCGCGCACCAGCGTGCCGCGATAGTCACGCAGGTCTGCCTTGTCCAAGTCGCGCTTGGGCGTGTGCCATTGCTCGTCGCGGTATAGCGCCGGCACCCGCAGCGCCAACCAGCGCACCGGACGCAACGAAGTGAGGATCGAGGCCAGGTAACCGCCGTAGCTAGTGCCGACCACGGCGATCGCCGAGGTGTCCAGTGCCGGATGCGCCAGCAAGCGATCGTAGGCGGCGAGCAAGTCGCGCAGATTGTCTTCACGCGTCACGCGGCTCAGCGGAATACCGGTGCCGCCGGTATGCCCGCGCAAATCGAACGTCAGGCACACGCACCCCAGACCGGCGATGCCCTTGGCGCGTTCAAGATCACGCTCCTGACTGCCGCCCCAACCGTGCACGAACAGCACGCCGGGCACTTTCGATTTGGGACTGAGAAAAGTCCCGCTCATCTGTTCATCATCAATGTCGATTTGAATGCTTTCGCTTCTAGCCGTCATAGGATTTGACCGTTACATATTTGAGGAGAAATTCGCTGTTCTCGGCGGGGCCGCGATAGACCTCGATGGCGTCCGCCGGCAGCGCCTGATCGATGTAGGTTTCCACCGAAGAGACGCGGATCGCACGCATCCCCGGATCGTTGACGAAACTCTGCAGCGCCGCGACTTCAGCACTGCTCGCACCGCCCATGCGCCAGGATTGCTCAAGCACACCACTGCGCGGGTTGCCACTACTGTCGAGGCCTTGGGCAATGTCGTAATTGCGCCGTGAGGCAAAGAAGCGCGGGTAGGCTTCATCAGCGGCGCTGTCGAACACTTGGGCCTGTTCGATGGCCAGACGCACGTCGTCAGGCAGATCCAGCGCCAGCAACGCTTCATAACCGCCCTGTACCACCAGCAGATTGGAGCCGCCGTAGACCTCTTCGCCCTGACCATCCTCGGTCAGGTATTGATCGCCGCAGTAACTCAGCACCTTGCCGCCGATGAACGACTGGCCGACGCTGTGGGTCACGACTTTGCTCAAGTCCTGCTCCAGGACCACGCCTTCGCTGAACAGCTTTTGGGCGTCGGGCCGGGCGAGGATTTCATCGAAGGCGTCGAGGCTTTTGATCACTTCCTGGCCGCGACCGGCGCAGGCATGAATCGGTTTGATGCGGATCGGCCCGGCATACAGCAGATGCTCGGCGGCCGGCCGTGCATCTTCCAGGGCGAATACGCTGAGGCCGTCGAGCACGACATTACGCACCCGCTCGGAAAACAGTGGTGACCAGCCCGGCGGCGCGTGGGCCAAGTGGCTGCGTAAACCATGGCTGATGGCTTTGGTGCAGATGAAATCATGTTCGACGTAGCCGCCCCACAGATCGTCCGGGCCGTTGATGCCCAGTTCCTCGGCGTGGGCGACGCCGACGATGGTTTGCGTGGGTAATAGATACAGGTCGCGGCCGCGGTGTTTCTCCGCATCGTAACTGCCGCCGAATTTGCACCCGAGAATCTGCGCCAGCCAGCGCGCCAGGGCTTTGTTGGTCTGGACTTCGTGTTGCGGCGCGTCGGGACGCACCGAATGAGCGACAACAATTTTCTTGCGCGGTGTCGGGGTCATGCGTTCCCCTTCTGGTTCAATGGTTTCCAGTTGAGAGGTGCAGAG
The DNA here is from genome assembly GCF_036668835.1 of Pseudomonas koreensis. Lineage (GTDB taxonomy): Bacteria > Pseudomonadota > Gammaproteobacteria > Pseudomonadales > Pseudomonadaceae > Aquipseudomonas > Aquipseudomonas koreensis_I. The sequence goes on along the minus strand of NZ_JAZEVW010000013.1, from coordinate 66,266 downwards.
ATCAGGCCAATCGCTACACGCGGCAAAGCTTCTAAAAATCAATTACTTAAGAGAAAAGTACTGGCACCGCGCCTGTTTCAAACTGCACGACAGCGCAAAAAATCCCGGCAAATTGCACGATCTCCAATATCGCACTGCACCCGTAGGAGTGAGCCTGCTCGCGATAGCGATTTATCAGTCGCAACCGTATTGAATGACCCACCGCCATCGCGAGCAGGCTCACTCCTACATTGGATGGTCGTTGGTTTGACTAACGGGACAACCCAAACCGCGCCCGATAATCACTCGGCGTCAGCCCGGTAATCTTCTTGAAAATCGCCCGAAACGCGCCGGGGTCCTGATAGCCCACCGTCCACGCAATGTGATCGATCGTGCCGTTGCTGAACTCCAACATCTCCCGCGCCTTGCCCACCCGCAAATGTTGGCAATACTCAGTCGGCTTCAACCCGGTCGCGGCACGAAACCGGCGCAAAAACGTGCGCTCCTCCAACACTGCGCGCTCAGCCATTGCAGCTAACGAAACATCCGTCGCGCCGGTGCTTTGCAGCCAGTGCTGGACCTTGAGAATCGCCGCGTCGCCATGGCTGAGAATCGGCGCGAAGTTGCTGCCGCAGGCGCTGGCGCTGTCGCTGTGCTCCATCACCAGAAAATGCGCGGTGCGAGTGGCGATGCTCGGGCCGAGCAAGCGGTTGACCAGGCGCAGGCCCAGCTCCGACCAGGCCATCAGCCCGGCCGTGGTGATCAGATCACCATCATCGACAATCGGCGTGTCGGCCTTGAGCTGGATCTTCGGGTAGCGTTCACTGAAGCCCTGCGCCGCGGTCCAGTGCACCGTGGCGCAGCGGCCATCGAGCAAGCCGCTTTCGGCGAGCATCAGCGAACCCACACAGACGCCGCCCAGCGTTGCCCCGCTTGCGTGCTGATCCCGTAACCATTGCATCAGCCGAGTCGGCATTTGCGCCGCCGAAAAACCACTGATCGACGGCGGAATCAGCACGGCCTGCAAAGTGGCTTCATCACCCGCGAGACTGGCGTAGATCCGCGTCGGCGGCAGATCACCTTCGGCCTGCCAATGGCTGACCCGCAGCATTGGCAATTTTGCGGTCTGCTGTTCCAGGGCAATTCGGTTGGCCACCGCAAACAGGTCAGTCAGCCCATGCACGGCCGCCATCTGCGCGCCGGGATAAATCAGCACACCGAGTTCAGCGATGGCGGCGTTTTCTGCGCCCATTGTCAGTTTTCCCCTGTCTATTGTCGGTGCGGCCAATCCTCGAATCGCTGGACAGCGCCAATACTGGAGTCACTTCCAGCCAATACATCGAGGACACACCCATGGCCAAGCAAGCGCTCATCGTAGTCGATATCCAGAATGACTACTTCCCTCAAGGCAAGTGGCCGCTGGCCGGTGCCGACGCCGCTGCCGACAATGCAGCCCGACTGATCGGAGCCTTCCGCCAGGCGGGCGATTCGGTGGTGCACATTCGCCACGAATTCACGTCGGTTGACGCGCCGTTTTTCACCCCGGGTTCAGACGGCGCCAAGTTGCATCCGAAAGTGCTCAACCGTGCCGACGAACCGGTGGTGCTCAAGCACTTCGTCAACTCGTTCCGCGAAACCGAGCTGAAATCGGTCCTCGACGAAAAAGGCATCACCGACCTGGTGGTGGTCGGCAGCATGAGCCACATGTGCGTCGATGGCATCACTCGCGCAGCAGCAGACATGGGTTACAGCGTCACGGTGATTCACGACGCTTGCGCCAGCCGCGACCTGGAGTTCAACGGCCTGACCGTACCGGCCGCGCAGGTGCACGCCGCGTTCATGTCGGCGCTGGGTTTCGCTTACGCCAGCGTGGTGTCGACTGAGCAATTCCTCGCTGCGTAGGGTTGAGCAATATTCAGTAAAACTGCTTCGTGAAGAAAGGGCCCGCCGCGCTGCGGGCCTTTTCTTGCCTGTCATGAAAATCTCACGCGTGAGCCATTGATGGCACTTTGAATTGGTTGTAGTGTGGCTCACGCGTGAGCATTCATAACCGAGTCCTGCCATGAAAAGCCGTTCCCCCACCTCGACGTCAGAAAGTCCCAAGGGAGAGCGTGCGAAAGCGTCCGCAAAAAAGCCGTCGAGCTTTTATATGAAGCAGATGCGCGCGGGCCTGGCCGCTGCTGGTTATGTGAAACACGAAACTTGGGTGCTTCCGGAAAACCGAAGCTTGCTCAAGCAAATGGAGCAACAGCTACGCCAACCGATTCTGGCTGGCTCATTCATGTCGGAGAATTACATGAGCGCAGGCAACAACTGGACCATCGATAGCCTCTTCAACGCCCTCAAGGCTCTGGACGAGGTGGCTTCGCAAGAAATCACGCTGTCGCTGATCCAGAGCTCCGAGCCGAGCATCAAGCTGGAAATGAACGAATTCGGCGGTCTGCCGATTCACATCGCCCTGGCCGGCCAGCAGATCATCGTCGATACCGTGCTGGTGGACATCGATTCGATCAGCAACGTCCAGGCCTTCAACGACGCCGTGCTGCGCAGCCGGGAAATGTTCCCGCTGTCGTCGATCGGCATCGAGTCGATGCCCAACGGGCAGACCGTTTACAACATGTTTGGCGCCCTCAGCGCCGATTCGAGCCTGACCAACATCGTCACCGAGGTGAAAACCCTGGTCGACAACGTGCAGCGCGCCAGCGAAGCCTTCGAACACTTCTTCAAGTAATCAACAGGGAATATCCAATGACTCAGTCCATCTGGAGCAAGTTGTTCACCGCACTGCGCGGCGGCGCCAATGAAGTCGGCGAAGCCATCGCCGACCAGCAGGCCCTGCGCATCCTCGACCAGGAAATCCGCGACGCTGACACCGCGCTGTCCAATGCCCGTCGCGAACTGGTCACCATCATGGCCAAGCACAAACTGGCCGCCGACCGCGTCAGCGAGTACGACGCCAAGATCAAGGACCTCGAAGCCAAGGCTGTCTCGGCGCTGAACGCCGGTCGTGAAGACCTGGCGCTGGAAGTCGCCGAAGCGATCTCGACCCTGACCAATGACCTGAACGCCGAGAAGAAGCTTAGCGATGAATTCGGCGCCTACGCCGACAACATGCGCAAGGACATCAGCAAGGCCGAGTCGCGGATCAAGAGCCTGCGCCAGCAAGTGGACATGGCCAAGGCTCGTGACAGCGTGCAAAAAGCGCAGGTCAGCGCTTCCATCGCCAGCGGTGGCGCCAACGGCAAGCTGGAAACCGCCGTCGGCACCCTGAACCGTCTGCAAGCCAAGCAGCAGCAACGCGCCGCTGAACTGAGCGCTGCCGACGAACTGGCCGACGCTTCGACCGGCAACGATCTGGAACGCAAACTGCGCGACGCCGGCATCACGCCGAACGAAGGCAGCGCCAATGCCATTCTTGAGCGCCTGAAGCAGAAGTCCGCTCAATAAGGCCTGCGCATCAAACTTGTGGGAGCGAGCCTGCTCGCGAAAGCGTCGTGTCAGTCGGCTTCAATGCTCACTGACACGCCCTCTTCGCGAGCAGGCTCGCTCCCACACGATTTACCGATGTAATTGCCGCTGCTGCTTCACCGTTGCGCCCGGTACACTAGCGCCACTTTTTCGCCAACGAACACGTCCACCCGCTTCAAGGAACGTACCCATGGGATGGTTTAAAGATTTGCTGGGCACCAGCAACTGGCAGACGGCTGCGCCAACTGCAAACGTGGCTAGCGGCCCGCTCGGTATGGCGCAGGGCAAAGGCGTGCGTTTCGACACGACTCTGGCCTTGCTGCTCGAGGGCTCGACTTCGGTACGGGTGCCCTTTGATCAGGCAGTCTGGAGCGCGGGCTGGGTCGACCTCGGCCAATCCAACAAACTGCACCGCTATTACATGAACGACGAAGATTTCTGGGTGCAGATTCATGTCACCGGTGAAGACCAGATCGAATCCGTCACGCTGTTCAATTACCTCAGTTACGTGACCGTCAACAGTGATGCCGAACTGCAGCGTCTGGCCGGCCCGAACAGCCAGATCGGTTTGCCGAACTACACCCACGAAGGCGTCGCCTACACCCGCGAATGGGGCACCGAACAGGGCCAGACCGAGCTGGTACCGATGACCGAACACGTGGTCAACCCGGACGAAAGCTACACCATCAACCACCATTCGATGCTCTACGCGCGCGACACCGGCTTGACCGATCGCCGCGAATTGCTGCTGTTCTCCGTCGAACAGGACGAAGAAGGCACCGTCAGCCTGAGCACTTCGCTGGGCATCTCGCTGTACACGACTGATTTGAGCGCCATTTAAAAAGGAAGTTTTTCATGCTGGAAGTGTTGGCCGTTTCCCTGAACAAGACCGCGCTGGTCGGTTTCGTCGTCTACTTGATTGGCGCCGTGCTGCTGTTCATGCTGTTTCAATTCGTCTATACGCGCATCACTGCGCACAAGGAATTCGAGCTGATCCGCGCCGGCAATACCGCCGCCGCTATCGCACTGTCCGGCGCGATCATCGGTTTCGCCATCCCGGCCAGCAACGTGATCGCCTATTCGGTCAACGTGCTCGACTTCATTCTCTGGGCGGTCATTGCCGCGGTCGTGCAATTGCTGGCGTTCGTCGCGACAGGGCTGGTGCTCAAAGGCACCTCTCAGCGCATCGCCAATGGCGAAGTTGCCGCCGGTATCTATGTCGCTGCGGTGGCGATCAGCGTCGGCATGCTCAATGCCGCGTGCATGACCCCGTCCAACTGATCGGCAGGAAGCCTTCGATGAAACGCAGCACATACGTTCAGTTGTCCCTCGCCGCCTCGGTGGCCATGGCCATTTCCGGCCAGGCGAGCGCCGCCGATCAACCGCGCAACTTCACCAGCGTCGAGCAATGCGTCGATGCCGAAGTGGCCGCCGATGTCTGTTCCAACGCCTACGTCGCGGCATTGACCGAACACCGCCGCATCGCGCCGGCGTACGACAACAAGGCCAAGTGCGATGCGGATTTCGCCGCTGACTGGTGCCAGAAAAATTCCGACGGCCGCTTCGTGCCGAAACTGGGCGGCTTCAAGGTCCCGCAAAACGGTGAAGCCGAACAGAACCTCGATGCCATCGCCAATGCGCAGATGCCTGCCGGTGACAGCACCGCACAGAATGCGCAAAGTACTTCGCACTCTTCCGGTGGTGGTGGCGGCGGTAATGGCTGGTTGACCGGTTGGTTGATCGGCAACGCCATGAGCAACAACGCTAATCGCACGGTCTATCGCGATCGCGACAGCCGCCAGACCTACAACACCTCGACGCAATATCGCCGAGCCGAAACGACGGCGCGCAGCCAGCCCGATTACGAAAGCAGCAAGAGCAAACCGGTCAACGTTGCCTCTTCGACCTCCCGTGGCGGCTTCGGCAGCCAGTCCAGTGCCCGCAGCGGCTGGGGTGGTTGGGGCAGCAGTTCCGGGCGCTCGAGCAGCTGATCATGAAGAAGATTGCCTGCGCCGAGCGGCCCGACTGGAAGCGCACCGCCGAAAGTCTCGGCTTTATGTTCCATACCATCGACGACGAGCCGTACTGGGACGAAAGCGCGTATTACCAGTTCACTCTGGCGCAGATCGAAAACGATCTCGAGGACCCGACCACCGAACTGCACGAGATGTGCATGGATCTGGTCGACCGCGTTGTGCACAGCGAAGAACTGCTGGATCGCCTGAGCATTCCGCCCTCGTACTACGACCTGATCCGCACCTCCTGGCTGGAAGGTCATCCGCATCTGTACGGGCGCATGGACTTTTCCTACAGCGGTAACGGCCCGGCTAAACTGCTCGAACTCAATTACGACACGCCGACCAGCCTCTACGAAGCCGCAGCATTTCAGTGGGGCTGGCTGGAACAGTGCATCGAGCGCGGCACGCTGCCGCGCCATGCCGACCAGTTCAACAGCATCGACACCAAGCTGCATCAGGCCTTCGCCGAACTACAGCTCAAGCGTCCGTTCTATTTCGCCTCGATGAAAGATTCGGTCGAAGACAAGGGCACCACCGATTACCTGCGGCTGATCGCGGAAAAGGTCGGCATCGAGTCGCGGCACATCGATATCGAAGACATTGGCCTGACGGCCGAGGGTCGCTTTGTCGACCTCGAGGATCGCTGGATTCCCCACCTGTTCAAGCTGCATGCCTGGGAATTCATCTTCCACGAACCGTTCGGCGCAGCGATTGCTGAATGCGACACGCAGTTTTTCGAGCCGGCGTGGAAGGCAATTCTATCCAACAAAGGCGTGTTGCCCTTGTTGTGGGAGATGCACAAAGGCCATCCGAATCTGCTGGCGGCGCATCTCGATCCGAATCCGCATAGCGCAGTGCCGAAAGGCTGGGTGCGCAAGCCGTACTTTTCCCGCGAAGGCGCCAACATCGAGCTGCAAACCGCCGAAGGGATGATCGTCAAAGAGGACGGGCCCTACACCGATGCGCCATTTATCCTGCAGGAGTTTGCGCCGTTGCCGAAGTTTGGCGACAGCTACACGCTGATCGGCTCGTGGGTGATTGGTGATGAGGCGGCGGGGATTGGGGTGCGTGAGGACAACAGCCTGATCACCAAGGATTCGAGCCGCTTCTTGCCTCACCTGATCCTCGACTAAAACACCATTCCCCATGTAGGAGCGAGCAGGCTCGCTCCCACATAGGATTGAGGGTTACCGCAGATTCCGGACACGAAAAAGGCCCGTCGCGCAATGCGACGGGCCTTTTCATTTACAGCGGATGCAGCGGCAAATCAGAACGGTTCTGCTTACCAAAAAAACGTCAACAGAAAAATTCTCTTTTTAGATCAATGCAATATAAATCTAACACGTGCCAGCTTCAAAAAAATTGTAAACATAACCAGGATCTAAGGGTGTGTTGTTTACATTTTCCTGACTCATCACGACACTCCGCTAGTTACCTACATTGCCGGTACTCCGCGCACTACACGAACAAGTCTTGCAGGAGGACCTACACTGCCGATCAGAAGATTAGTCGACCGGATAGATCATTTGATGAACAACCTCAAGAAATGTAGTGTACATCTCATCAAATAACGGAGAAACTTCAGAGGCGCTTTCCAAAATTCGCTCATGCTCATCTATAATTTTGTTTAAGCTATTGAGCGAAAAACAGTTTTCCACATCCGAGATAGTCACAATCAAATTATGCGAACAATCAATATGATTGTCGAGGCGCCACTCAACATTCACCCCTTTTTCTCCTAGCGCTAAATAAACACTAGAGCTTAAGGCACTACCTAGAATATCACTACCACAGCCGCACTGACATAACAATGGACGGTATTCCTGACCGAAAGTTTTAGCCCTGACAACTCTTATTTCTCGAAACAAACTTTGATGTACAGAAAAAGACACATCCATCATGTTTTCAAAAATAGATAAGCCATCAAAAATCACATACTCAACCCCATCCGCCTCTAAACTTTCAGAAAGAGACACGCTTCCACATGTTGAATAGAACCCAATAAATTTCTGAGCTCCGTGCTGTATCAATCTGTCGAGGATTGAACACTCATCTCCAGCATAAACCGGGCGCTGAGATCTGGAAAAATGCTTACAACTAACTAGATACGTGACATTATCTAATTGAGCAATCAAATCTTTTCCTTGATCCGGCCCCACTGAAGGAGGCTCTAGCACTGTGTAGCCTTGACTACCTAAATAGTAGCTCGCGAAATATTCCCATTGGTGCGAACTAAGCTGATCGAAGATATTCATCAAAACTCCTCAACCGCAAGAAAGAAGCCAGCATTGATAGACCGCATGCGCTGTAAAATTCTTGAAACAAAAAGTCGTTTATGACTGTGGTATTCGCTCAAATCAATATTTGGATTTTCACGCAAGTAGTCCTTAAGCTGACCATTCCAGATATTGAACTGATCAGGATGCAACATCTGATTAACTTCCACCCAGCCACATGGAGTATTATCCTCGCAAACTTTAAATATGCAGCGCTTTAAACCGTATATAAAGTACAGCTTATCTTTCGAGAGATGAACAAAAGCTGCCGACCACCCTATTGTAAGAGGGCCTTCCAATATATCTTTACCGCATCCACACATACAAAAAAGCGGCTTATATTCCGCCTTATTTTCTTTATTCAAATAGTAATTCCAACTCCACTTCCAACCATCCTCTCTACCACCAAAAAACTTATCGATAAAATGAGAGCTAAAATATGGAAGAAGCACTGACACCTGCACACCACCAATTAATTCCACATGACTACTCAAAGTTTTGAGGCGCGCCTGTAGGCTAGTCGTAAACTCCCCGGAATAAAAACCAATAAACCCATCTGCATTGGCACGCCGCATACGCGAAATTAGATCCTTTTCGATGCTAGTGCCGATAGGACCACCATTAATGTTGTGCCGTAAACTTACTAAAAATCTCTTTCCTTCAATGCTGAACACATCAAAATCAGATATCCAATCACGATCCCATCCAGCCTGCTGAAGAAACTCCAGACCAAATTCACGCCACTTTTCATCAGACCAACACTTTATGTCTTGTAGATAATTCATCCCTGTATCCTTTGTTATAATCTATCATTCTGTCTGCTAGCAGAGGTACCGTCCGAAATGAGAGCAACTGATCAAGTTTCCTTATATACCGCTCTACCACCATGCGCGTCGACTGAAGCCATGAGTGACAAGGGCTAGGATGAATACAATCACCAACCTAATTGCCCTTACGGTACTAAGCTGGGCTATCAAAGCCGTCCGCATTGGCCTCAGTTTAAGACAAAGAGGTGTCTACGAAACCAGGGGGCGACTCACATGGACTGACAAAACCACCCTATAACGAATTTTGTAAGGCAGCGGACACGGCCATTTGGCGTCAAAATGAGTGCCATTGAAGGCCCACCCGAACGGTGTCATCATCTGGCCATCAATCGGACAGGGATTTCCACGATGACGCCTTTTGCATCAGCCGACTTTCAAGCCATCAGCGGTATGCGCTTCAATGGCTAAGCCAACTCTTCTCTGCCGCCATACCGGGCAGCAGATACCCTATCAAATTAACCAGGGGCCGGTTCCCACCTATGTGCTCCAGTTACAGGAGCAGTGGGAGGCCGAGAAAACCAAGGTCGTGCGGCAGCTCCTGGCTGACGTCCCTGCAGCTGCTGCCGACCGGGATTTACTCTTTCAGCAGCTACCGATCTATGGCCTGTCGGATATCGGATGGCGGTGGCTCGACAAAGCCATGGTTTTAAACACTGACGAGTACCACTGGTTTTTCCTCAGTGCCCAAGGACGCATCCAAGCGACGTGTGTGATCTACCATCCGAAGGAAAGCCGGATGGATGGTGAACGAATTTTCTATGTCGATTACGTTGCATCAGCGTACTGGAATCGAGATCGTCCGAATTATGTGAAGCAGTTTGGGAGTGTCAGCCGGATCCTGATAGCCCACGCTGCGCGATTTGCAATGAATACCCTAGGCTACCGACCGGGGTTCTGTCTGCATTCGCTTCCGACAGCCGAAGGCTACTACCGATTCCTCGGTTTGGTTGAGTACGAAGCGGACGCCGACAAGGAAAACCTTCGCTACTTTGAGGCTCCCGCTCACGTTGCTGGGAAATTAGCTGGGGAGGCGCATCATGTCTGATGTCCCAAATGGCATCCCAGAAGATTTCGAGGTCTACCCATCCTCGCGGGCCGCTGCGGAGGACTTCACCGCAGCACTCGCAAGTCTGAGGCAAGCGTTGAAGCCAGCCGATGCTAAAACGCATGCACGACCTGGTGAAGTGTATGAAGACTTCATCATCCGGCTTGCGCTCAACGCGACCAGCAGTAATGCCGTGCTCTATCGAAAGAATGACTCCGCTGAAGAAACCAAGATCCAAGCTTGGTTGTCGCTGATCAGCGAGAAATCTAAGATCGCCGTATTGAGCCGAGTCATCCCTCGGTTCCAAGGTTTGAGCTTAGAGCAGCTTCGTGAAATCGCGCTTATCAGTATGGAACCTGACCGCATCACCACTCTTATCGATCACTTAGCCAGCACTTATGGGGTTCTCTTGGTGGTGGAGCCTGGTTTCAAGTCTATGAAGATGGACGGTTGTACGTTCAAACTCTCGGGAGGTACACCGGTTGTGGGAATAGCGATTCGATACAATCGCTATGACAACTTCTGGTTCACGCTTATGCATGAATTGGCCCATGTTCATAAGCACTATGACTACCTAGATAGCCCTATCCTGGATGACCTGGAAGAGGATGCCGACTCTGATCGGGAGGTCGAGGCAAACATCATTGCTAAAGACAGCCTGATCTCCAGGCAGCATTGGCGGATGGCTTGGAATGTTAGAGCTGAAAAAAGACAGTTACTGGATCTCTGTGGTAAAGCAGAAATTCACCCGGCTATTATGGCGGGTATGATTCGCCATCAGTCCAGAAACTATAAACTTTACCCTGAGCTACATCACAGCATGGACGTTAAACGTGCTTTCGGGTTCGCCAATGATTAAGTATGTTCCATTTCTGAAGTTCAAGCAGAACGAAATTCAAGGCGTAGGAGCGCTCGATGATGCGATTCGTAATCAGATCGCACCAATGTACGACATTCCTCGCTCTCAGAAAGTAATGACTGAGGCGGAGATTCTTGAACGCCTTAGAATTGCGGATAAGACTCTCAAGGCCACGCAGAAGGAAACGATAGCCTACAAGTTTTTTGTCGACAATTTTGATGTCGATGACAGCATCGATTTGGGCGGTGTTCCCCAATATCGCACTATCCTGAATAAGCTTTCGCATTACCCAATCATGCCTGTTCTCGCTTTTGATCGCCATGCTGATCATAACGTTGCAGCCCTCGATTTCATTAAGTCACGGCCAGGTTCTGAGGCTGGGATTCGGCTGCAGATGGTGGACATTGATAGCTATAACCTTACGAAAAGTAACCTGCAGGCCCTGTGGGTTGACTTGTCCGCTGCCAAACCTCAGTCAGTGATTTTGCTAATTGATTTGCGCATCATCGATGACCCTATTCACGCCAAGAAAAAAGTAGAAAAGTTCCTGGCTGGGTTCCAAAAAGATTTTCAGGTGACTGCTGCTGTCGTGAGTGGTTCAGTCGTTCCGGCCTCAATTGCGGGATTGGTCAAAACCAACGCTGAAGCTCATATTGATCGTGAGGAGTACAAACTCTGGCGAGCTCTTAATTCAACCCCTGAATTCGACAAGGTTTTGTTTGGAGATTATGGAATAATTAGTCCGGAATATTCTGATCTGGATATCGAACCAGAGCTGATAAGCGGCATGGCGGCCCCTAAGGTGTTTTATACCTACCACGAAAAATTCTTCATTGTTCGGGGAAGGCGGTTCAAAACTCACAAATACAGCCAATACTTTGATATCTCGGATAACATTGTTAGGCAGGCGTTCTTCAGGCTTCCAGGGGACTCGTATGGGGAGCAATACATACATGACCGTAGCTTCAAGGCTGCGGTACGAGCGCCCAAGACGGGCAACCCTGGTACGTGGATCAAATGCTCAACGGCTGCTCACATCACATTCGTTGTCAATAATATTTGAACGCCTTTCCACGAGGGCGCTTTGGATGCCTGCCAAGGCGTCGTCGCGGCTCAGCTGAAAACTGATCTGCTCTGCAATTGTATCTCGGTTGAACGACTTTTTGAAAATGACCCTTGGATGTGCAGTTGCCAGGGCTGTCAGTTCTGCCTTCCAAAGCATAAGAAGTGCATCTTTCTTAGAGAACATGGGGTTGCTACCCGCTTTGCGTAGATAGCGTAAGGTTGTTCGGTCTTTTCCAGGTGCGGCGAGAATCACCCCCCAGTAGGTTGGAATTCTCTCCATCGCAAATCTAATATGATTTTCAGTAGTTACTAAGGTCAACTTAGGGAACGACCGAGAGTAAAATTCCGATTGCAATAAAACGCGTCGAACGTTGTCAGTTTCGCCTTTTATCTCGTAGCAATGCATTTGGCGGTAGCACGCAACCACATCAGCAATAGCATTACCATTATCTATGGTGAGCTCTTCGAGCACCCGAGCAGGTCTTGGCGACCGCTTCATCAGATGGTCAACTAAAGCGCTTCGAATTTCTTTATCTCTCAGCACTCTGAGCTCCAGGCGGATGCAAACGCAAGATTTTAGCCTATGAGCCCCTCGGTTGGGAGTGTGATCAGGCTCGGTATTGCCCATTGCGACTGGCGACTGGCGACTGGCGACTGGCGACTGGCGACTGGCGACACCATGCGGCTCGCACGACGCTCTAGCAGTGTCGCCTGGATAAAGGACTTATCCAAATGAGTGGATCTCTAGGTCGTGCACGGTGGCCTGGGATCACTTGGTTACTCATTACACGGAGGCCATGGTTTTGGGCGCGCCCCCAACCGGGGACGGCCGTCGCAAACCAAGCCCACGCGCAAGCGCTGGTCTTGGCCGTTGCGGGCTTACATCCGCGCCCCGCTTACAGGTACTCGCCCAACTGGCCAAGCAAGCCCGCCACGCGTCTGCCTACCCTCCATAGAGACCTGAATGAAGATCAGGGTTATGGTCGCATCACCCACGCGTTTTCTTGCGATCTCGATACATTGCTAATCCTAAAAGCTCCTCGGAAAACTGTTTATGCACCCTCTCACGTATCGATTCCTTACGGGTTTGCATTGCACTCGAAAGATGCTCGACCGTAAATTCATACTCCCCATAGCCTTGCGAGAGTTTTTGCATGGCATCCGAGACGGCAACAATCGAGCATGCCAACTGCCGACAACCTTCAGGGGATGCTGCATTCCACGCAAAACGCGGCGAATAGCGAAGCATGGTATGGCATGACACCAGCTTTTCTATCGCAGGCCGTAACGTCAAGCTATCCCGCGAAAGCTCCAGTATTGGCTCTGGCGAGTACCAAAGCCATTCGTCCACAGTTTCACCCACTAGAGGATTGATGAGCGCCTGAAAAGACTCGTGAGGGCGTTTGAAAAGGATCTCAGAAGCGGTGTCTGAATCTGTGAAAATCCGCATCCCTTTGCCCATCGTCTCGTAGGTAGCAGCCCGTGTTACAGCATCGCCAACAATGAACGCACCAATAGAATGATCGATTTTGTTAGGCTCGTGGACATCTCCAAATGCAAGACCTCCGCGACATAGCAAACCTGCCTCAATTGCTTCATGCATCAAGAAGCGTCCCGCATCCGTTACTGCGCATACATCTTCTGACCAAAGAAATGCACAATCAGATAGTTGCGCCAGCTTGACCGCCTTAAACCGTCGACCTGTTCGCATCAATGCCTTTCGAAAGGCCAACAAAATCTGCGCAGCAAGCAGTTGATGTGGAAAAGTTCCTCCGGGCTTAATTTTCCATGGCATGTATTCTGACTCTGTCAGCTTGAGCCTCCCTCGAGTAAGGGCGCTGAATCCGAGCATATCTACAAACAGCACCGCTCCCTGAAAACTACGCATACATTCTTTCCTGCATTCTTGTGTTTTTGATAATTTGAGCGACCGATCTGGCGCAACATCACGCTCCAAGGCGGGCCTCAAATACTCTGGTTGGTCAAAACCCCAATGCTAGCCACTCCTCGAGCTAGACGTCTTCTGAAGTAGCCTAGGATTAACGTCAACCAATAGTTTTTTTGGATGTCATCTCCTATTTCCCTCCGCCGAATACAGGAACACGATGGACTCTTATTTGAATGCGACGCTGGGCACGTTCTTCACCCCACGTATGGAAATCAGACTATTCGACAAAGCAGAGAAATTTGCTGGGGACACTGCCACGAACGGCAGCGTGCTCACGTATTTTCATGAACACGTCCACTACTTCCAAACGCTATTCACTGGCTATGGACACATCCAGTGGAGCAGCTATCGACAAGCCACGGGATTCACTCACAGGATGTGGGAAAAGCTGCGCCAAGCCATGGGTGCACCAAGAATCCCCTTGTCTAACTGCAACACCCGACCGGACATCCACCAGTACGCCCAGTTTCTTGGACAGGTCTTTGCAGAGCAGAATAAGCTCAGCCAAGCTCGTTTCGTTAGCATCCCTGGCATCAAGACTGTAGATGCTCTCAAGCTGGTACTCATCAAAGAGCCATGGCAAATCAATCCTGTAATTGAATCAGCGAACGGCCAGCGGGAGCTCTGCACGAAGGATATTTTGGAAGGTCACGCGTTTTTTCTAGAACGTTCCTTCGCGGAAAATCTGCTCTCATTTTCTGAAGCCGCCGCTTGGGTCAGAGAAGGGATATCTGACGTCTACACTGCTGCTTACGACTGGTTCATTACGGAGTGCGGGCAGAACACCAGGAGTCTTTTCCCAGTCATCTGCGATCTATCACTGCAGATCAGCTGGAAACCCGTGAGTCCAACCACAGCTCATGAATGGCAAGCATCTAACCCTTCGTGGCGATTTTATCTGCTTACCAAGGCACTAGCTGCTGCGCCGGAAATCGCCGCCGAAATGAACAGCGATTGGAGTAAAAGCTACCTAGCAATCTATGATTAGCTGCTGCACGCATGTAATTTCATAGGTCTCAGCCAAATTCTGGCAGAACGGCTTCAAGCGCTCTTGGATCTCGAGCAGTCCCCTGGATTATCCCCAATGCAGCACATCATGAAGAGGGCAATGGAGCAGAGGGTTCAGCAGCCCTGGATATCGGTGAACCCGATACAAAACACTGCAGAGCTCGAGATGCTATTTAATGAGTTCCGCATACCCGCAGTATTGGTCGAAGGGCGGTACCAAGCTCAATCAACCCTTGACGGCGCTGTCGTTACCGAATTGATAGGCGAGCTCCACTCCCAAGCGTTCATGGATCAATTGCTCGGCAACCCATCTTCATTCGCACGCAACACTAACAGCCTTGAATGTGGATTAGTATGGGGTACACAATGGCTGTCCTCACCAGGTTAGTGGCGAATGCATCGGACGCTTTGATACGAAAGAAGGGCTACCTATGCCCATGCTCATCGATGAACATGGAAATATCGATGGGTGTACTTTTGGTGCGTTCTTCAAATTCTCTGGCATGAACGTAGAGGATCTGGTCGTTGATTACGATGCAAAATTCTTGAAATGATTTCCTCTATCTCCAATGGCAGATAACCATCATCTGCACGCCCCTCGGTGACACATGAAATCAACATCTGCTTGTGAACATTGAGTATCTGCAAGGACTTTTGCCACCAGGTCACCGTCCGGCCAAGTCACATTTCGGCGCCAGAGGTCAATGACACGCATAGGGGGCAGGATAAAACCGCAAAAACAGACAGCAGCGCGGGTCAGAACAGGACGGAGCAGGGTGCACCGTCCCATAGCCCTCCTCTCCGGATATGCGAAACACTGACCCAAGTGCCAGTGATCCGCATCGCCTTCACACCCAGATGACCCTGCCCTCTCGCAGCCAAAAATGCGACTTACAGCCATTTTTTAGCCACACTGATGGGTGCAGCGTTGGCCGTCCTAAGAAATCGGTACTGCATGTCCACCTTGGCGTCACATCTTGCGGCAGTGATAGCTCTATCGTCCGACCACAACCGCATGGACATCTGAACCCAACGCACCAATCCTCCGAGCCATCCTGAACTAGAGTTAGGGTGCGAAAAGGCAACCGGCTAGGCAGGACATCGCCCTGAACCATCTGTAATTTCCTAGCGGGCAGCAGGCCGTCGACCCAGCGATACAGAGTTCTTTTTACGGCTTTGAGCATCACACACCACCTGCCAAGTCAGCGATCCCGAGCAGCGGCTCAGCGGCGCCAAGCGCAAGCCCTGGATCTGAGGTCTTCGGAAAGTCATTTTCAGCGGTGAACTCCTGCTCCGCTTCTCTGAACTTAATCAAGGTTCGCGCGTAGTTGCAGTTTGGCTCTTCACGCATTGGAAATGCTCTGGCCAAAAACTCCATCACGCATGAAGATGCCGCGAGCATGTTCAGGGAAATCACAGCGGGAGCTTCCTCATGGAACCCTCGAATGTACCCATGCTGAAGCTGCTGCTGATAGGCGTCAGGATTCGCAGCCAGAAGACTCTCGGCGCGAAGCGATTCACCGGTGTAGACCTCACGATCAGAGAGAGATGATCCACCAGGCTGCACGTAATCTATGCGGCCATAAACTCCTGCGATCATCACTCCCAACTCATCTTTCATCGTAGGAATGAGCACGCCAACATCAAGGAGCGGGATGAGAAAACGGCTAGCGATTCGATCAGCGATCATCCTGGCGTATCGCGTGTCCACACAGCAGAAGAGAATGTCCGCATCAGCGGCCGCTAATACTGCCTCACGAGTCCCAATCGATTTTGCAATCGGGCGGGCCACTCCTTTACCCCGCACACGTTCGACGGAGCTCGCGAACATCTCCACCTTGAATACCGAGGAGGCCGCATCCTCCAGGGTGCTGTTGAGTATCCGGTTGAGATTGCGCTCCTCAACGCGATCATGGTCAATCAAGATGATCTCGCCAAAGCCCAAACGGGTAACTTGCTCGGCCACAACTGAGCCCGTGCCAGAGACCCCGATGACGGCCACACTCAGCTTCGCCAACGCCTGAGTCATTTCAGAAGTGAATGCCATCGGCGCTCCAGATCTATCGTCCAGGACTGCATGGCCTTCGACTCCGTCGAAATATAACCGTATGTCGTCACCGATTACTGAGACCAGCCGTACATTGGTAGGGCGTTGCGAATCATCGTACGTACGAGCCACCACCCTGCCGTCTGGGATCATGACACCTGAGCCATGGATGACCTCCACTCCAGCGTACAGCGATCGCATGGTGATTTGATCGCTTTCATCATCCAGTTCTGAAAAGCCCAAGAAGCCGCCTGGGTGAGAATGGACGAGCATGATTGAAGATTGAGTTTCCTCACTCTGCGCTATAGCAAGTTCAAGGTACTCGCCAGGCCAATTCAGAAAATCCTTCTCCCTGACGCACGCTCCATGGGATACCGGGATCACAGATTTAGCGAGCAACTTGGTGCGTTCACCTTCGTGTCGCGTGCAGATGAGGATGGCCGCTGCTTCCAAACCGTCCCCCGGGAACAGATGTTCCCGGAGGACGGAGTGCAGGGCTTCGGTCATTACGAGCGTCGCCCCAGTTTTCATTGACCAACCTCCTTGTGAAGGCAGCCTTCGACCAGAGCCAGTTGCGAAATGATGTTATCGGCATGCGGATTCCACGGGACAGTTGTCCGGTGACGTGACCACCCCTGGAAGCCCAAACCATCGATCTGAGCCGTCAGTTGCACGTTGGGAGGGAGCACACCTGTGGCCAGCGACACATGGGGGTACAAGTAGAAGCTGTCCAACGGCTCGACCGGGTAACCTGCCAGGACTTGAATTGCCAGCTGGACATATTGGTGGTTGTAGCCCGTCGGCAGTTCATAGTCGTGGATCACCAAATAACGCAGACCATCTGTGCCGATGCAGGTTTCCCAACGCAAGCCAAGCTGGTCAAGGTACACCGTGTCAGCTGGCAGCAAGTTGAAAACACGACGGGCCGCTGTTGCGACTTCACCATTCCCAACATCCTTAGGAGTGAACCGCAGCTTCTCAATGCCCGGAGTGCTGAGGTCAACAATCGCGTCCATGCTAGTCAGTTCGGAATGATGCCCTGCAGCCGTGAGGGTAATCTTCCAATGCTGTGAGACATCCAGCCCAGCGCGCAAAGCAGCTTCACGAACACTGATCTGTGGCTTGTCGAACTCCAAGGTACGACCTTGGATCTTGAGCTTCCAGATTGCCTTACGGATGACAAAGCGCTCAATGCCCTCCTCACCCAGGTTGATAACGTCAGCGTCTGCGATTTCACGATCAGCTTCTTCTTCCAGCTGCTGCACTAAGCGCATGTTCTCAGCAATCTGTGCCAGCTTCCGCACTGTGTGGCCATTGATGATCTTGCACGGCCATTCGTAACGCTGACCATCGACCGCGAAGAAGTAAGAGCGATCGGATTCGACCACGATGAAGCGGCGCGACGTTGCAGCCAAATCCACAAGCTCGTCCGGGCGGACATCTTCGAAAGCCCCGGATGGAAGTGCCTGAAGAATCGTAGGCATCTGATCGGGGAGAAACCCTCCTGCACGGGCAATCTGTGTACCGATCGGCGTCTCGTCGTTGAGGGGAACTGGTTTGAATTCGAGATCCAAACCAGCGATGAAAATATGATTCTGAGTAAATTCGTTCATACGTATCTCCACACGCCTTTTCTCAGGCGTGAACAGGTGCCCTGACGGGCGTCATGAGTGCGTCAGAGCATCGAGTAGCCTTGACTACCCGACGGCGCATGAAGATACTGAAGTTGTGCTTGCATTCTTCATGCACTCGCTGGGGCGCAATTGCAGTTGCGTTTCCCAGCACCTCCGACTCGGTTATCGGTTAGGTTCGTTCTTCGCTAGTCCATTCGTTCCCCCCCTTGATTCCCCCTTCCGTCGTAGCGTCTCCGCTCATCCGGGCGTTAAGCCTATTCTCATTGTCATACGGTCAAGCTGACCGATTACACGCTTCGGCTTGCCTAAACATAGAGCTCAATCCAACAATATTGCTAAGCTCTACATCCCTTCCCACCGAACGCTGGCATATCAGGCCACCGAACGACGACCTCACTGTGCGCCTGATCCATTAACCCTGTCAACAGGGTTTTTTACGTTCGGTAGAGTGGTACACTCAAAGAACGACTTAGGAGGTGTTTACAGTGGCATCAAGCCTTGGAATGAAAATCGGCGCCAGGAGGCGAGAGCTCGGCATATCTCTGGAGCGCTTGGCGGAGCTAACCGACTCCAGCAAGAGCTACCTGTGGGAGCTCGAGAACCGAGACAAACCTAATCCGTCAATGGACAAGGTGAACAAGATTGCGCTCGCGTTGAATCTCGCGCCTGAAACACTGCTCGGAAGCGCTACAGAAACTTCTCAAGATGTGGAAACCGACAGCGCTTTCTTTAGGAAATATCAAGCGCTTGACGAAGGTGACAAGAAGCGCCTTCGAAAAATCGTGGACGATTGGTGGGAAGACTGACGATGCAAAAGAACCCGAAGAATGAAGCAAACAAAATCACGAAGGTTCTACGTACTGCTGGATTCGACCAGTTTCCGATCAAGGTTAGGGAGGTTGCGCTCGAGTTTTCGAAAGCTGTGTGCCCTGAAGCACCTATTTCGGCTATCAAGCCAGTACCTATCCCTAGCTTTGAAGGCATGCTTAAAAAAAGCCCCAGGGAGGACAAATGGATCATTGGAGTCAACGAAGATGTGGCTTCATCGGGGCGGATAAACTTCACGATCGCTCATGAGTTCGCTCACTACATTCTTCATCGCGATCTGCAGCAGGATTTCCAATGCACCCCCAAGGACATGCACACCTGGGATGCTCTTGGGAAGAAAATTGAAGCAGAGGCAGACGTATTCGCCTCCTATCTCCTCATGCCCGCTGACGACTTCCGCAACCAAGTGTCCGGTCATGAGCTTTCCATAGATTTGCTCAGGCATTGTGCGGATCGATATGATGTATCTCTCACCGCTGCAGCCCTCAAGTGGCGGGAGATTGCTCCTGGGCGGGTAGTTGTACTTGCCGCCAAGGATGGGTTCCTCGATTGGTCATCTTCGAATGATCGGGCATTCAAAAGCGGTGCCTACTTAGCTACCTCGAAGCAGCTCATCGAAGTGCCAGCGGTATCGGTGCTGAAACACTCAATTCGATCAGCATCAGGAAATAAGGCGCGAATTGATGCGCGAGCTTGGTTCCCGAAAGAGCCCGAAGGACTGGAGGTCACAGAGCACGCATTTGTGATGGAGGGTGACGGCTACAACTACACCCTGGGAATCTTGACGCTACCAGCGCGGGATCGCGAAGCGGATGACGAAGAAGATTTGCTGACCCCTCTGTCGGGAGTTCCTACATTTCGCTAATGCTAGCCTTCCGATCGCCCATCAGGGGCGGCCCGCCCCTAAGAGCCTCTCGGCAGCTCTAAATGTGATATCAGCGCAGGGCCACAGCCCCCCGCCCTCATCATCAAGATAATTCGGCCATGCTCTCTGGCAGTTGAACTCAGACACCAATTAAAACTTTCCCTGCCGAGAAGGCGCATAACTGTGTGCATGCAAAAAAGTGTAGCTGGCCAACTCAGGGATGCTTGCCATTTGCTGTGCTTGTCACGCCCTCATTCAGCCGAGGGAGCTCAATCAGAAGTCTTTCCGCCACCTCGGGCGGAAGCCCTTCCCGCTGCCCGATGGTATTTCTCCCTTTATGGTGCGGCAGTCGTGCGCCCAGCGCATCCTTGCAAGACGTCCACTCGTTCCAAAGCCGCGCTCCCTCAGTTGCACCCGGTTGATAGCGAGCCATGTGGTATCGCACGAGCCAATCAAGATAGTCCCGGATGACCCGAATACGGTTAGCTGCGGTATGACCCGCCACCTCTGTTAATGCAAGTTGTCGCGGAAAAAGGCGCACACTTTCAGGGGCGCCTCTACGAGCGGACTGATGGGAAGGGAAAATTGAATTGCACTTCAATTGATTAGCGACAGGTCGCCTGCAGTGCCGGACAAGCTCGTCAAGCTCGCTCAAACGAAAAACACTGCAATCTCGGATTCGCTGCTGAATATCAATCCGACTCGAGTCGAGGAATAGCTGCAATACCATGATTGACCTCAAGACCTGGTCAATCGTATTGCTCGCTTTGTTGGTAGCGCGAATCTCGCTGAGTACGTAAACAGAGGGCTCGAATAAGGGGGCACCGATGTCAAGTGCAAGCAACACAGGCAAACGCTCCCCAGAGTTCAAGACAATCAGCTTTACCGCATATGGGTTCACGGTCATTTGCTTGTACCTTAGAGAGGTAAACGCTAAACAAATATAGTCCTTAAACCGCAAAAATCTCCGATGAATAAAAAAGCAAAGCCAAATCAATAGCTACGCTTAAGAACTTACTACTTTAGATAAGCCACAACTTAAAGAGACGAGAAAAGTTCAAAAAACCACACAACTAGTGACAGCAAAGAAAACCAATCCACATGCACTTTTATAAAAATAGTTCTGGATTGATATAAATATCATGCCAATACGATTGGCATCAGCACGAAAGCACACTGTAAAGCATGATGCATACTGTCTATCAAGCTGAAATCGGCACCAATCAAAATTTAGCAACAAACTGCACACACTAGATTTTATAATAGGCACAGTCGATTTGGCACTGGCCAAGCTCGACATTCAGTTTTCTCATTATCTGGCATGTAACACCTAGTATCTTCAACCGACACAAACCGCCGCACTTCGTAGCTATCACATGATAGCGCATGCCGCGACAGCTTGATGCTACTCGTTAAAGACCACTGTGAAACAGCCGCAATTTATTTAACTCTTCCAAGGTAGGGGAAACCAAATAGAACCTCAATACTCCATCCGAAAATTTAGTAGCCACGTGAAGGACACTTCTTTTATGCTCTCCGCTAAGTCGGACCTTCAGCTTCGGACGAACACTCCAAATCTGCGTACCATCCTCGTAACTATAAACAGATCTCTGCACTATCACTTGATCCATCAAAGGTTCTACCAACTGTTTCAAAATTAGCTCAATTGGTACATCCTCGGAGTTCACCTCCATTTTTCCAAGATACTCGAGAACACCTGTCTTGAAGCTTGGAACATTGTGATCAACAACATAGTGAGATGAGTCATAGCCCGCCACTCTACCGTGTTTAACCTCGACTCTAGAGATTGAGTCCGCGTCTTGGGCGAGCTGATCAAATTCCTCCTTTTTTCCACTCGCGACCCACGCACTCCAACCCATTTCATCTAAATCCTTCAATAATTTAGATCGTTTTACCCCTCGATAAAAAGCAGTGTTTTTCATAGCTCAACCTCTACGCCAAAGTTACTAACCACCACATCGCGAAGCAGAAATTTATTCATAACCATGTATTCTCTCCCTGAACACAGTCCATGATATCAAAGTCAGAATCGTATTCCTTTATCAACTGAGATGCACGATTCATGAAATCAATCAGTTTACTTTCCGCCTCAGCTCCACCGCGCGCCCCCAACCAATAGGCATCAGACTCAATTACAATAACACATTGACGGACACGCTTATTTTGTGATGAGGGTCGATGAATAGGAAAGCATGCCATCCACTTGGCACTTCGCCATACTCGCTCCCCCATGAATATCTCTGAATCATGCGCTTTTCTTCCTAAGTCGTGGAAGATCCAACTCAAGTTCCCATCACAATCCCGGCTGAATTTAACGCCAGGGTGAGCCAAAATATCCTCTTCAGAAAATGGTTTGAATATCCAGCAGTCAGATCTGCGTGTTAGTTTTGCTGCGGGATCTCCGAAATCAAACCCTTCAGCAAACATACTGGTTAAAGAGTTCATGCTGCCTCCTCTCTCAGCAGCTATCGAAAGACGAACGACAGCGTTCGGATCACCCATCAGCCACCCCGAATAGAAATTTTTTATCTGCTCGGTGAAGTAGAGGTAAAACTTTTTGGCAGCATCCTCCAATGTTCCGGCCTGATCGATAGCGGTATAAATACGATCATAAACCTTGACTTTAGTTTCAGCTACAATGTCGAATACGTCATCTTCTGAGACATCGAACTGCATCATGTCAATCTTTGGCTTCAGCGGGATTTTTAGAGCACTACCAGCTGCCCGCGTGTGTACCAAGCTTGACCCATTCACCACTGAGCCAACTATGGCCATAGTCCAGTGTTTTTTCTCGACGGCCTCGTTCGACTCGATACTGAACGCAATCGTACCGGCAGCGGGATCCAGCAATCTTTCCTCGTCGAATGGCCACGCTGGCAAGTTTGAAACCAAACCACCATCTAAAAACTGACCATCAATTTCTTCACTACCATGCTCAGTACATCGCTTGAATGAAAGGTTCCACGGCTTAAAAACTACAGGAAGACAAACAGAAGCAGCTACTGCGTCACCAATTTTGACATCGGGAGTACGGTCGACACAAAACAGTTCTAAACACTCATGAGCTACATTTGTCGCCACGATCTTCAGCGGTTTTATATTTGCCAAAGGATGGCTGACAGCAAGATTAGACAAATCCCTAAATGTAATCTGCCCGTCGCCCTTATATCCGTGCTCCTTGAGCTTTAGCACAATTGCCTGGTCTATAAGATCAGAGACATGTTGTGCATCGCACACACCGCCAAGTGCGAGGACCCCCTTCTTATAGACCCATTTCACCTTGCGTCCGACCGACGCAATAAGACTAGCGACAACAATAATCATCAACAGAAAAGTGGGAACCGAATAGCTAACACCCCATTTCGACACAAGATAAATAGCCAATGCTGCAATCAAAAAACTCGCAGAAGATCTCATCCCCCTGATGAGCAGAGCCAAGGCAATGCCACCTCTAGGCCTCATCACCATTTTTTTAATGAACTTAAGCCAGGAGGGGTGCTCTGTTAAAATAGCTCGTACCTTAAAGATGGCGGCCCAACCATCCTCCGTGAATATATCGGTCGGTTTCTTGAACGATAGCTTTTCGCCTCGCGTTGAAAAAATGTGCGTTTTTTGCTCGGCATCCACCAACTCTGCCGAGCTATAACCACACGCAACAAGAGCAGCAACCATTGACCCTGCAGACGTTCCAGAAATGCCTCGAACCTCGAATCGGAACCGCTCAACTGCAGCAATTGCCCCTACGTGAGCAACCCCCTTTGCTCCGCCGCCTTGCAAAGCCAGAAAAACGGGTCTAGGCACGGCGAGAATTTCCGGCGGGAAACCTGCCTCTGCCTCGCTGCTAAAGAGTTTTCCAAATCCTATGTTCATCAGTTAACCGCACTTCCATAATTCTCGAAGAGTGAGTAAGACCGCTACTACATCTTGGCGTCGTCTTGACATCACGGAGATACTCCTAAGCGATTCTAACCAGCGCGTTAGCAAATTGCCATCACGACCATTCGGGCTCGTTACATCAAATTTTGAAAATGGTTAACTGATCGGGCTAAGAGTTTGGTACCGAACACCAATTCATCACCCCGAATTTTCAGCAATTTGAGTATCGCTGCAGCAACAAGATATCGTGCCCAGTCCTGAGAACGGAATTAGGTGTGGTTAGAATGTTTATTTCAACGGATAATTGAAAGGAAGCCTTAAGAACCAGGCAAGCTCTCCAAGACCAAGACACTTCCTTTTCGATTCCGCCGATACCGTCAAGCTGACTCGATCCAAGGAATAGCTGCAATACAATGATTGAACTCAACAGCTCAATCGTATTACTCGCTTTGTTGTTCGCCCGAATCTGGCTGAGGACGTAAACGGAGGGCTCGAATAAGGGCGCACCGGAGGCCAGAGCGATCAGCACAGGCAAGCGCTCCCCAGAGCCCAAGACAATCATCTTTACCGCATACGGGTTCAGAGTCATTTGTTTACACCTTCGAAAGGTAAACGCTTAAAAATGTAGCTCTTACCTCGCAAAAGTCTGTAAACAATAAAAAAGCGAAGCCAAATCAATGGCCTCGCTTCAAATGTTTACGGTTCTGTAAAAGCTGCGGTTCAGAACGGAATATCGTCATCGAAGCTGTCGAAATCCGGAGCCGGTTGCGGTGCGGCCTGCTGTGGAGCTGGTGGCGCCGAACGTTGCTGCGGTGCCGACTGCTGCGGGCGTGGAGCCTGCTGACGTGGCGCCTGCTGCTGGTAGTTGTTGCCGCCGCCTTGCTGGTCGCCCTGTTGTGGACGGCCGCCGAGCAGTTGCATGGTGCCTTGCATGTCGACCACGATTTCAGTGGTGTAACGCTTGATACCGTCTTTTTCCCATTCACGGGTCTGCAGCTTGCCTTCAATGTATACCTGCGAACCCTTGCGCAGGTATTCGCCGGCGATCTCGGCAACCTTGCCGAACATCGAAACACGGTGCCATTCGGTCTTCTCGACCTTCTGACCGGTTTGCTTGTCGGTCCATTGTTCGCTGGTGGCCAGACTCAGGTTGGTCACGGCGTTACCGTTAGGCAGGTAGCGAACTTCGGGATCCTGGCCGCAAGTGCCGACCAATATGACTTTGTTAACCCCACGGGCCATAACGTTCTCCTAGGCTTAGCACGCAGCCCCGGCCGGGTTGTTCACCAGGCGTTCGAGGGTGTCGCGATCCACTAATTCTTTGTCCAGTTTGATGTAAACAGCCGCCTCGTCAGCGACTATCACTGCATCCGTTACCCCTACGAGGGCCTTGAGACGCTCGACCAGACCCGCTTCGCGGATCGCTTCGGGCGACAACGGCAAGCGCAGGCTCGTCACGTAGGGAGGTTCGCGCATGGTAACAGCAAAGGCCAGCCAAAGTGCAGCCAGCCCGGCACATCCAAGGAACACAACCGACAGACCGCCATGCTGAAACAGCCAGCCGCCGAGTATCCCGCCGAGTGCCGATCCGAGGAACTGGCTGGTGGAGTACACGCCCATGGCCGTGCCCTTGCCGCCCGCCGGTGAAACCTTGCTGATCAGCGACGGCAACGAAGCCTCCAGCAGATTGAACGCGGTGAAGAACACCACCGTCCCGATCACCAGAGCGCGCAGGCTGTCGCCGAACTGCCAGAAGAATAGTTCAGTCAGCATCAGTGTCATGACGGCGCCGAGCAAAACTCGTTTCATTTTGCGTCGCTTCTCGCCATAGATGATGAAAGGGATCATGGCGAAGAAGGAAATCACCAGCGCGGTGAGGTAGACCCACCAGTGTTGCTCCTTGGGCAGGCCGGCTTTTTCCACCAGTGCCAGCGGCAAGGCGACGAAGCTCGACATCAACATGGCATGTAACACAAAGATGCCCAGGTCGAGGCGCAGCAGGTCCGGATGCTTGAGCGTCGGCAGCAATGCCTGCCGCGCTACCCCGGATTCACGATGCTGCAGTGGCCCGGTGGAGCGCGGCACCATGAACATGATGATCAGGATACCGACAAGCGCCATGCCGCCAGTGGCGAGGAACAGACCCGACAGCCCGAACGCACGGGTCAGCAACGGCCCGACCACCATCGCCACGGCGAACGACAGGCCGATGGTCATGCCGATCATCGCCATGGCTTTGGTGCGATGTTGTTCGCGGGTCAGGTCGGACAGCAGCGCCATCACCGCTGCGGAAATGGCCCCGGCGCCTTGCAGGATCCGCCCGGCGATCACGCCCCAGATCGAATCGGCCTGCGAGGCCAGAACACTGCCGAGGGCGAAAACGATCAGTCCCAGATAAATCACCGGACGGCGGCCGATACGGTCGGAAATGATCCCGAACGGAATCTGGAAAATCGCCTGGGTCAGGCCGTAGGCGCCGATCGCCAGGCCGATCAGGGCCGGGGTCGCGCCCGCCAGATCCATGCCATAGGTCGCCAGTACCGGCAACACCATGAACATGCCCAGCATACGGAAGGCGAACACCAGGGCCAGACCGCTCGCCGCGCGGGTCTCGCTGCCACTCATGCGTTCGCTGTGGGGATCGTGCATGGAAAAACCTCGTGTGAACCGGCGGCGATTCTACCAGTCCCATCGGAAGACGGGGTATATCGCGACGCTATGACGCGTATAGATGAAACTCTCTTCATGAACGGTAAAACGCCCTTCGTTTGATAGTGTGCATCCATCCAGTATTTGGCCGTATACTCCTACGTTTTCGACGCCCGCCGAGCGAGGCCACTTTGGACAAGATCCTGATACGTGGGGCCCGTACCCACAACCTGAAGAACATCGACCTGACCCTGCCACGGGACAAACTGATTGTCATCACCGGCCTGTCCGGATCCGGCAAGTCGTCCCTGGCATTCGACACGCTGTATGCCGAAGGTCAGCGCCGCTATGTCGAATCGCTGTCGGCCTATGCCCGCCAGTTCCTGTCGATGATGGAAAAACCCGACGTCGACACCATCGAAGGCCTGTCGCCGGCGATCTCCATCGAGCAGAAGTCGACCTCGCACAACCCGCGCTCCACGGTCGGCACCATCACCGAAATCTACGACTACCTGCGCCTGCTTTATGCCCGCGTCGGTACGCCGCGCTGCCCGGATCACGACATTCCGCTGGAAGCGCAGACCGTCAGCCAGATGGTCGATCTGGTGCTGGCCCAACCGGAAGGCAGCAAGCTGATGCTGCTGGCGCCGGTGATCCGCGAGCGCAAAGGCGAGCACCTGTCGGTCTTCGAAGAACTACGCGCGCAGGGCTTTGTCCGCGCACGGGTCAATGGGCGCATCTGCGAACTCGACGAACTGCCGAAGCTGGATAAACAAAAGAAGCACTCGATCGACGTGATCGTCGACCGCTTCAAGGTCCGCGCCGATCTGCAACAGCGTCTGGCCGAGTCGTTCGAGACCGCGTTGAAGCTGGCCGACGGCATTGCCCTGGTGGCACCGATGGATGACGAGCCCGGCGAAGAAATGATCTTCTCCGCGCGCTTTGCCTGCCCGATCTGCGGCCATGCGATCAGTGAGCTGGAACCCAAGCTGTTTTCCTTCAACAACCCGGCCGGCGCCTGCCCGACCTGTGATGGCCTGGGGGTGAAGCAGTTCTTCGATATCAAGCGCCTGGTCAACGGTGAGCTGACACTGGCCGAAGGTGCGATCCGTGGCTGGGACAGGCGCAACGTCTATTATTTCCAGATGCTTGGCTCGCTGGCTTCGCATTACAAGTTCAGCCTCGACAAGCCCTTCAACGAACTGACCGCCGAGCAGCAGAAAAACATCCTGCACGGCAGCGGTTCGCAGAATGTCGACTTCAAATACCTCAACGACCGGGGCGATATCGTCAAGCGTTCGCACCCGTTCGAAGGTATCGTGCCTAATCTCGAGCGCCGCTACCGCGAGACCGAGTCGGCAAGCGTGCGTGAAGAATTGGCCAAGTTCCTCAGCCACCAGGCTTGCCCGGATTGCCGCGGCACCCGACTGCGTCGTGAAGCGCGACACGTGTGGGTAGGCGAGAAAACCCTGCCGGCCGTGACCAACCTGCCGATTGGCGATGCCTGCGAGTACTTCGCCGATCTGAAGATGACCGGCCGCCGCGGTGAGATCGCCGACAAGATCCTCAAGGAGATTCGCGAGCGTCTGCAGTTTCTGGTCAACGTCGGGCTCGATTACCTGTCGCTGGATCGCAGCGCCGACACCCTGTCCGGTGGCGAGGCGCAGCGAATTCGTCTGGCCAGCCAGATCGGTGCGGGTCTTGTGGGCGTCTTGTACATTCTTGATGAACCGTCCATTGGCCTGCATCAGCGCGATAACGACCGCCTGCTCGGCACCCTCAAGCACCTGCGTGATATTGGCAACACGGTGATTGTGGTCGAGCACGACGAAGACGCGATTCGTCTGGCTGACTATGTCGTCGATATCGGCCCTGGCGCCGGCGTACACGGCGGGCAGATCGTCGCCGAAGGTACCCCGGACGAAGTCATGGCCCACCCGGACTCGCTGACCGGTAAATACCTGTCCGGTCGGGTGAAGATCGAAGTGCCGGCCAAGCGCACGCCGCGCAACAAGAAGCTCAATTTGTCGCTCAGAGGGGCACGCGGCAACAACCTGCGCAACGTTGATCTGGACATTCCGATCGGCTTGCTGACTTGCGTGACCGGTGTATCCGGGTCGGGCAAATCGACGCTGATCAACAACACGCTGTTCCCACTGAGCGCCACCGCGCTCAACGGTGCGACCACGCTGGAAGCAGCCGCACATGACAGCATCAAAGGCCTTGAGCATCTGGACAAGGTCGTCGACATCGACCAGAGCCCGATCGGCCGTACACCGCGCTCCAACCCGGCAACGTATACCGGGCTGTTCACGCCGATTCGCGAACTGTTTGCCGGCGTGCCGGAGTCGCGTTCGCGCGGCTACGGGCCAGGGCGTTTCTCGTTCAACGTCAAGGGCGGCCGTTGCGAGGCCTGCCAGGGCGATGGCCTGATCAAGGTTGAGATGCACTTCCTGCCTGACATCTATGTGCCGTGCGACGTGTGCAAGAGCAAGCGCTATAACCGCGAAACCCTTGAGATCAAATACAAGGGCAAGAGCATTCACGAGACCCTCGAGATGACCATCGAGGAAGCCCGCGAATTCTTCGACGCGGTACCGGCGCTGGCGCGCAAGCTGCAGACGCTGATGGATGTGGGCCTGTCGTACATCAAGCTCGGGCAGTCGGCGACCACGCTATCGGGCGGTGAAGCGCAGCGGGTCAAGTTGTCTCGCGAGCTATCCAAGCGCGATACCGGCAAAACCCTGTACATCCTCGATGAGCCGACCACCGGTTTGCACTTCGCGGATATTCAGCAATTGCTCGATGTGCTGCATCGCCTGCGCGATCATGGCAACACGGTGGTGGTGATCGAACACAACCTTGATGTGATCAAGACTGCCGACTGGCTGGTGGATCTTGGTCCAGAGGGCGGCTCCAAGGGCGGGCAGATCATTGCCACCGGTACGCCGGAAGAAGTGGCCGAGATGAAGCAATCTCACACCGGCCATTATCTCAAACCGCTGTTGATCCGCGACCGGGCGTAAACGCCAGGCATGAAAAAGCCCCTGTCACTGTTGAAGTGACAGGGGCTTTTTTACATCGGTGGCAATCAGGACGCGTGGGATTGCAGGTAGTTCTCAAGACCAATGAGCTTGATCAGACCCAACTGTTTTTCCAGCCAGTAGGTGTGATCTTCTTCGGTGTCGTTGAGCTGCACCCGCAGGATCTCGCGGCTGACGTAATCCTTGTGTTGCTCGCACAGCTCGATGCCTTTACACAGGGCAGCGCGAACCTTGTATTCGAGGCGCAAATCCGCTTCGAGCATGGTTGGCACCGTGGTGCCCACATCCAGATCATCCGGACGCATACGCGGCGTGCCTTCGAGCATCAGAATTCGCCGCATCAGCGCGTCGGCGTGGCCTGCTTCTTCTTCCATCTCGTGGTTGATTCGCTCGTAGAGCTTGGTGAACCCCCAGTCCTCATACATCCGCGAATGAACAAAATATTGGTCACGCGCGGCCAGTTCGCCGGTCAGCAACGTGTTGAGGTAATCGATTACGTCTGGGTGGCCTTGCATCGCCCTACATCTCCCTGCTTGAAAGTCTGTAGTTTGAACCAACCTGACCGGAAGGTCACCCGCCGCGCGCAATAAAAGCGAAGAATATCTGAGAAAAGCAGGCTAAATAACGCAAAAACCGCCCAAATGAGGGCGGTTCTGCTTCTCGTTTAGACTTCGTTAAGCTGTACGTTGAGCAGCTTTGCGATTGCGTCTCCATACGCCGGATCGGCTTTGTAGAAATGCTGCAACTGACGGTCCACGACATCACTCGAAACCCCGGCCATCGCACCGGCTATGTTGCTCACCAACAGCGCTTTCTGCTCTTCACTCATCAAGCGGTACAGTGCACCGGCGTGGCTGTAGTAATCGGTGTCTTCGCGGTGATCGTAACGATCGGCCGCACCACTCAAGGCCAGCGCAGGTTCAGCATAGTGCGGAGCTTGCTTAGGCGATTCGATGTAGCTGTTCGGCTCGTAGTTAGGCGCCGCACCGCCGTTGCTGCCAAAAGCCATTGAGCCGTCGCGCTGATAGGTGTTCACCTGGCTGCGTGGGGCGTTCACCGGCAGTTGCTGGTGGTTGGTGCCGACGCGGTAGCGGTGTGCGTCGGCGTAAGCGAACACACGACCCTGCAGCATGCGATCTGGCGAGAGACCAACACCTGGCACCATGTTGCTTGGGCCAAACGCGGCTTGCTCGACTTCGGCAAAATAGTTGAGCGGGTTGCGGTTCAGCTCCAGTTCACCGACTTCGATCAGCGGGAATTCCTTCTGCGACCAGGTTTTGGTCACGTCGAACGGGTTTTCGTAATGCGCAGCCGCCTGGGCTTCAGTCATGATCTGGATGCACACGCGCCATTTCGGGAAGTCACCGCGTTCGATCGCTTCGAACAGGTCGCGCTGGGCGTAGTCCGGATCGGTGCCAGCCAAGCGTGCAGCATCTGCTGGCGCAAGATTCTTGATGCCCTGCTGGGTCTTGTAATGCCACTTCACCCAGTGACGCTCGCCCTTGGCGCTGATCAGGCTGAAGGTGTGGCTGCCGAAGCCGTGCATATGACGGTAGCCATCAGGAATGCCGCGATCCGAGAACAGGATCGTCACCTGATGCAGCGCCTCAGGCGAGTGCGACCAGAAATCCCACATCATCTGCGCGCTTTTCAGATTGCTTTGCGGCAGACGCTTTTGCGTGTGGATAAAGTCAGGGAATTTCAGCGGATCACGAATGAAGAACACCGGCGTGTTGTTGCCAACAATGTCCCAGTTACCTTCTTCGGTATAGAACTTCAGCGCGAAACCACGTGGATCGCGCTCGGTGTCGGCCGAACCGCGTTCACCACCCACGGTGGAGAAGCGTAGGAACGTCGGGGTTTGCTTGCCGACCGTTTCGAACAGCTTGGCGCTGGTGAATTCGGTGATATCACGGGTGACGGTGAAGGTGCCATAAGCACCCGAGCCCTTCGCATGGACGCGGCGCTCAGGGATATTTTCGCGGTTGAAGTGGGCAAGCTTCTCGATCAGATGAAAGTCGTCGAGCAGCAACGGACCGCGTGGGCCGGCGGAGCGAGAATTCTGGTTGTCGGCGACAGGTGCGCCACTGGCGGTTGTAAGCGTTTTGGTCTGGCTCATGCGGTCTTCTTCCTCTCAGTCTTGAACTGCCGGCTAAGGCTTGGTGGGGAGTATTGATCATCGATGCGACAGCCACAAATTCATTAACTTGTAGAAGTCGATAGATAATTACTAATTAAGTCCCACCGCACATAGTGGCATTACGACTGTGTCAGAAACTTGTACAAACCGCGCATTTCTAGCAGGCACAAAAAACCGGGCACTAGGCCCGGTCCTTTGTTTCAGACTGACGTCTTACTCGGCAGATACAGCTTCGCCGGCAGTAGCACGATCAACCAACTCGACGTACGCCATAGGCGCGTTGTCGCCAGCGCGGAAACCGCACTTGAGGATGCGCAGGTAGCCACCCTCACGGGTAGCGTAACGCTTGCCCAGGTCGTTGAAGAGCTTACCAACGATAGCTTTCGAACGAGTACGGTCGAAAGCCAGACGACGGTTAGCCAGGCTATCTGTCTTGGCCAGAGTGATCAGCGGCTCGGCAACGCGGCGCAGTTCTTTGGCTTTTGGCAGAGTAGTTTTGATCAGCTCGTGCTCGAACAGCGACACCGCCATGTTTTGGAACATGGCCTTGCGGTGCGAGCTGGTGCGGCTCAGGTGACGACCACTTTTACGATGACGCATGGTTCATTCCTTACCAAACACTACGTTCGGTGATTACGACGATCAGGCAGTCGCCTTGTCGTCCTTCTTAAGACTTGCAGGCGGCCAGTTGTCGAGGCGCATGCCGAGGGACAGACCGCGGGAGGCCAGAACGTCCTTGATTTCAGTCAAGGATTTCTTGCCCAGGTTCGGAGTCTTCAACAGCTCTACTTCGGTACGCTGAATCAGGTCGCCGATGTAGTAGATGTTTTCCGCCTTAAGGCAGTTAGCCGAACGTACAGTCAGTTCCAGATCGTCAACCGGGCGAAGCAGGATCGGATCGATCTCGTCTTCCTGCTCGACAACCACTGGCTCACTGTCACCCTTGAGGTCGACGAACGCAGCCAACTGCTGTTGCAGAATGGTTGCAGCGCGACGGATAGCCTCTTCAGGGTCCAGAGTACCGTTGGTTTCCAGATCAATAACCAGCTTGTCCAGGTTGGTACGCTGTTCGACACGGGCGTTTTCCACCACGTAAGCGATACGGCGAACCGGGCTGAACGAAGAGTCGAGCTGCAAGCGACCGATGCTGCGGCTTTCGTCTTCATCGCTCTGACGCGAGTCGGCTGGTTCATAACCACGACCACGAGCTACGGTGAGCTTCATGTTCAGGGCGCCGTTAGACGCCAGGTTAGCGATTACGTGATCGGGATTAACGATCTCGACATCATGATCCAGCTGAATATCGGCAGCGGTAACCACCCCCGAACCCTTCTTCGACAAGGTCAGCGTAACTTCGTCACGACCGTGCAGCTTGATGGCCAGACCTTTAAGGTTCAACAGGATTTCAATTACGTCTTCCTGTACACCTTCGATGGCGCTGTACTCGTGGAGCACACCGTCAATCTCGGCCTCGACTACTGCGCAGCCGGGCATTGAGGACAACAGGATGCGGCGCAGCGCGTTGCCCAGGGTGTGGCCAAAACCACGCTCGAGAGGCTCGAGAGTGATCTTGGCGCGGGTTGGACTGACAACCTGCACATCAATGTGGCGGGGTGTCAGGAACTCATTTACCGAAATCTGCATGGATGCACCTATTTTCTAGCCCTTACTTGGAGTAGAGCTCGACAATCAGGCTTTCGTTGATGTCGGCGGACAGATCACTGCGAGCAGGAACGTTCTTGAAAACGCCCGACTTCTTCTCAGTGTCTACTTCTACCCATTCTACGCGGCCACGTTGGGCACACAGATCGAGAGCTTGGACAATGCGAAGCTGGTTTTTTGCTTTCTCGCGAACTGCAACCACGTCACCAGCACGAACCTGATACGACGGAACGTTTACGGTCTGACCGTTAACGCTGATCGACTTGTGCGATACCAGCTGACGGGATTCGGCACGAGTCGAACCAAAGCCCATACGGTATACAACGTTGTCCAGACGGCATTCGAGCAGTTGCAGCAGGTTTTCACCGGTTGCACCTTTCTTGCCAGCAGCTTCTTTGTAGTAGCCGCTGAACTGACGCTCGAGAACGCCGTAGATACGACGGACCTTCTGCTTTTCACGCAGTTGGGTGCCGTAATCGGACTGGCGACCGCGGCGCTGGCCGTGGATACCAGGTGCTGCTTCAATGTTGCACTTCGATTCGATCGCGCGCACGCCGCTCTTCAGGAAGAGATCGGTGCCTTCGCGACGAGCGAGTTTGCATTTTGGACCAATGTAACGAGCCATTCTTTACAATCTCCTGGATTACACGCGGCGCTTCTTCGGCGGACGGCACCCGTTGTGCGGGATTGGCGTCACGTCGGTGATGCTGGCGATCTTGTAGCCACAGCCGTTCAAAGCGCGGACTGCGGATTCACGACCTGGACCTGGACCCTTGACGTTGACGTCGAGGTTTTTCAGGCCGTATTCCAGCGCAGCTTGACCAGCACGTTCAGCAGCTACCTGAGCAGCAAACGGGGTGGACTTGCGGGAACCGCGGAAACCCGAACCACCGGAGGTAGCCCAGGAAAGAGCGTTACCTTGACGGTCGGTAATGGTCACGATGGTGTTGTTAAAAGATGCATGGATGTGGGCGATGCCATCAACCACTGTCTTTTTAACTTTTTTACGAGGACGAGCAGCAGGTTTTGCCATGATTAAATTCCTGTCGATTCGCTGGGGCGATTACTTGCGGATCGGCTTACGCGGACCTTTACGGGTACGCGCGTTGGTCTTGGTACGCTGACCGCGTACTGGCAGACCACGACGATGACGCAGACCGCGATAGCAACCGAGGTCCATCAAGCGCTTGATTTTCATGTTGATTTCGCGACGCAGGTCACCTTCAGTGGTGAACTTCGCCACTTCGCCACGCAGCTGTTCAATTTGCTCGTCGCTCAGATCTTTGATCTTTGCTGCTGGGTTTACCCCAGTCACTGCACAGATCTTCTGCGCAGTAGTGCGACCAACACCATAGATGTAGGTCAGCGAGATAACAGTATGCTTGTTATCTGGAATGTTAACGCCTGCAATACGGGCCATTCAGTGGGACTCCAATTGACAGCTACCTACGCCCCGGAAGCCAAGAAATAGGGCGCGAGATAATATCGCTGTAATAACAAATAATCAACCCGGTAGCGCACTAGCTACCGGGCTTGAAGCACAATCACACTCAGCCTTGGCGCTGTTTGTGACGCGGTTCCGCGCTGCAAATTACTCGAACAACACCTTCGCGGCGAATAATCTTGCAGTTACGGCACAGCTTTTTCACCGATGCACGAACTTTCATCACCAACTCCTCGAACCTTATGGGTACTCAGCGCAACATGCCGCTGCCGTAACCCTTCAGGTTGGCTTTCTTCATCAGGGATTCGTACTGGTGCGAAACGAGGTGCGATTGTACTTGGGACATGAAGTCCATCACAACCACGACCACGATCAGCAACGAGGTCCCGCCAAGGTAGAACGGTACGTTTGCCGCAACCACCAGAAACTGGGGCAACAGACACACGGCCGTCATGTAAAGAGCACCGAACAGGGTCAAGCGGGTCAGAACGCCATCAATGTAGCGCGCAGACTGCTCACCTGGACGAATGCCCGGAATAAAGGCACCGGACTTCTTCAGGTTTTCCGCTACGTCTTTCGGATTGAACATCAACGCCGTATAGAAGAAGCAGAAGAAAATAATCCCTGCACTAAACAGCAGAATATTCAACGGCTGACCAGGAGCGATCGACTGCGAGATGTCCTGCAACCAGCCCATACCTTCAGACTGACCGAACCAGGCACCCAGCGAAGCCGGGAACAGCAAAATGCTGCTCGCGAAAATAGCCGGGATAACACCGGCCATGTTCACCTTCAGCGGCAAGTGGCTGGTCTGCGCAGCGAAGACCTTACGGCCCTGCTGACGCTTGGCGTAGTGAACAGCAATACGACGCTGACCACGCTCAATGAACACCACGAAACCGATAATCGCTACTGCCAACAAACCGATGGCAACCAGGGCGAAAATATTGATATCACCCTGACGCGCAGACTCGAAAGACTGCCCGATTGCTCTCGGAAGACCGGCGACGATACCCGAAAAAATCAACATCGAGATACCGTTGCCAACACCACGCTCAGTAATCTGCTCACCCAGCCACATCATGAACATCGCACCAGCCACAAATGTGGTTACCGCGACGAAATGGAAGCCTAAGTCACCAGTGAACGCCACGCCCTGCCCCGCCAGACCAATGGACATGCCAATGGCCTGAACGAGAGCGAGAGCGACGGTGAGGTAGCGGGTGTACTGGCTGATCTTGCGACGGCCAGCTTCACCTTCCTTCTTCAACTGCTCCAGCTGTGGGCTGACGGCGGTCATCAACTGCATGATGATCGATGCCGAAATGTACGGCATGATCCCCAATGCAAAGATGCTCATCCGTTCCAGCGCACCGCCGGAGAACATGTTGAACAAGCTAAGAATGGTCCCCTCATTCTGTCGAAACAGGTCTGCGAGTCGGTCCGGGTTGATACCTGGAACCGGGATGTGTGCGCCTATTCGGTAGACGATAATCGCCAGGAACAGAAAACGCAGACGAGCCCAGAGTTCAGACATACCGCCTTTGCCGAGCGCAGAGAGAGCACCTTGCTTAGCCATTTATTCCTCGAACTTGCCGCCAGCTGCTTCGATAGCCGCACGCGCACCTTTGGTGGCGCCGATTCCCTTGCCGATAGTGACAGCGCGAGTCACTTCACCGGACAGCATGATTTTCACACGCTGTACGTTGACGTTGATCACGTTGGCATCTTTCAGGGACTGCACGGTGACGATGTCGCCTTCCACCTTGGCCAGCTCGGACAGACGCACTTCTGCGCGGTCCATGGCTTTCAGAGAAACGAAACCGAACTTCGGCAGGCGACGATGCAGCGGCTGTTGACCGCCTTCAAAGCCTGGAGCAATGGTGCCACCGGAGCGGGAGGTCTGACCTTTGTGGCCACGGCCACCAGTCTTGCCCAAACCACTACCGATACCACGGCCCGGACGATGCTTTTCGCGACGGGAACCCGGCGCTGGACTCAGATCATTGAGTTTCATCGATTAACCCTCGACACGCAGCATGTAGTAAGCCTTGTTGATCATCCCGCGATTCTCGGGAGTATCCTGGACTTCTACAGTGTGACCGATGCGACGCAGACCCAGACCCTTAACGCACAGTTTGTGGTTAGGGATGCGGCCGGTCATGCTTTTGATCAGCGTTACTTTAACGGTAGCCATGATTACTTGATCTCCTCAACACGCAGACCACGCTTGGCAGCGATGGACTCAGGAGATTGCATAGCCTTCAGACC
Source organism: Pseudomonas koreensis (assembly GCF_036668835.1). Taxonomy (GTDB): domain Bacteria; phylum Pseudomonadota; class Gammaproteobacteria; order Pseudomonadales; family Pseudomonadaceae; genus Aquipseudomonas; species Aquipseudomonas koreensis_I. The sequence goes on along the minus strand of NZ_JAZEVW010000013.1, from coordinate 29,292 downwards.
CTTGAAAGTGGCGTGAACCACGTTTACCGGGTTGGTCGAGCCGTAGCACTTGGCCAGAACGTTCTGAACGCCAGCAACTTCGAGGACAGCACGCATAGCGCCGCCAGCGATGATACCGGTACCTTCAGAAGCAGGCTGCATGTACACCTTCGAAGCGCCGTGAGCGGACTTCATTGCGTACTGCAGAGTAGTGCCGTTCAGGTCAACTTGAATCATGTTGCGGCGAGCAGCTTCCATTGCCTTCTGGATCGCAGCAGGCACTTCACGCGACTTGCCACGGCCGAAGCCAACACGCCCTTTACCATCACCAACCACGGTCAACGCGGTGAAAGTGAAGATACGGCCGCCTTTAACGGTTTTGGCTACGCGGTTAACTTGAACCAGCTTCTCGATGTAGCCTTCGTCGCGCTTTTGGTCGTTATTTGACATAACTTAGAACTCCAGCCCAGCTTCACGAGCAGCATCAGCCAGCGCTTTAACGCGGCCGTGGTACTTGAAGCCAGAGCGGTCGAAAGCCACTTGCGATACGCCAGCGGCCTTAGCACGCGTAGCGACCAGCTGGCCAACCTTTGTGGCCGCGTCGATGTTGCCAGTGGCACCATCACGCAGTTCTTTATCCAAAGTCGAGGCACTTGCCAGGACTTTGTTGCCGTCGGCCGAGATGACCTGGGCGTAGATGTGCTGCGACGAGCGGAACACGCAGAGACGCACGACTTCGAGTTCGTGCATTTTCAGGCGTGCTTTGCGAGCGCGACGCAGTCGAGTAACTTTTTTGTCGGTCATTTGCTATGCCCTACTTCTTCTTGGCTTCTTTACGACGGACGACTTCGTCCGCGTAGCGCACACCTTTGCCTTTGTACGGCTCTGGTGGACGGAAGTCGCGGATCTCAGCGGCCACTTGACCTACCAGCTGCTTGTCGATGCCCTTGATCAGGATATCGGTCTGGCTAGGAGTCTCAGCGGTGATGCCTTGCGGCAGTTCGTAATCCACTGGGTGCGAGAAGCCAAGAGCCAGGTTCAGAACCTGACCTTTTGCTTGCGCCTTGTAACCAACACCGACCAGCTGGAGCTTGCGCTCGAAGCCTTGGCTTACGCCCTGGACCATGTTGTTTACCAACGCACGCGTGGTACCGGCCATTGCGCGAGTTTGTTGATCGCCGTTGCGAGCAGCAAAACGCAGCTCACCAGCTTCTTCAACGATCTCAACGGACGAATGGATGTTCAGTTCAAGAGTACCCTTGGCACCCTTCACCGAAAGCTGTTGGCCTGCGAATTTGACTTCGACACCGGCTGGCAGCTTAACGGGGTTCTTAGCGACGCGAGACATGCTTATCCCCCCTTAGAACACAGTGCAAAGAACTTCGCCGCCGACACCGGCAGCGCGCGCAGCACGATCCGTCATCACACCTTTGTTGGTGGAGACGATAGACACGCCAAGACCGCCACGAACTTTCGGCAGATCTTCAACGGACTTGTACTGACGCAGGCCTGGACGACTAACGCGCTTCACTTCTTCGATAACCGGACGGCCTTCGAAGTACTTCAGCGAGATGGACAACGACGGCTTGGCGTCGGTGGTGATCTGAAAATCCGCGATGTAACCTTCGTCCTTCAGGACTTTTGCTACAGCAGCCTTCAACGTGGAAGACGGCATGCTTACGACAGACTTTTCAGCCATCTGGGCATTACGGATTCGAGTTAGCATGTCCGCTAACGGGTCCTGCATACTCATGGGCTAGACGCTCCTAATACAGAAAAATTAGCCTTGCGGCTACTACTTGTCGCCGAGAACTTCCGGGCATGAAAAAACACGGGCTCAGGCGAGCCGGTCATTCTAGACACACCCCAGAAATGAATCAAGCCCCAAAAGGGGCTTGATTCAGATTCAAGGCACCGATGGTCAGGTTTTTACAAACCGGACCATCGAAGCTTTGACGACTATTACCAGCTGGCTTTAACCAGACCTGGAACGTCACCACGCATTGCAGCTTCACGCAGCTTGTTACGGCCAAGGCCGAACTTGCGGTAAACGCCGTGCGGACGACCAGTCAGGCGGCAACGGTTACGCATGCGCGAGGCGCTTGCGTCACGTGGTTGCTTCTGCAGAGCTACGGTAGCTTCCCAACGCGCTTCTGGACTTGCGTTCAGATCGACGATGATAGCTTTCAGCGCTGCACGCTTGGTGGCGTACTTGGCAACGGTGAGCTGACGCTTCAGCTCACGGTTTTTCATGCTCTTCTTGGCCATTTTCCTACTCCAATCAGTTGCGGAACGGGAATTTGAAAGCACGCAGCAGAGCGCGGCCTTCATCATCGTTCTTGGCAGTGGTGGTCAGGGTAATGTCCAGACCGCGGAGAGCATCGATCTTGTCGTAGTCGATTTCCGGGAAAATGATCTGCTCTTTCACGCCCATACTGTAGTTGCCACGACCATCGAAGGACTTGGCATTCAGGCCGCGGAAGTCGCGAACCCGAGGCAGGGAGATCGACAGCAGACGATCCAGGAACTCGTACATACGCTCACGGCGCAGGGTCACTTTGACGCCGATCGGCCATCCTTCGCGGACTTTGAAGCCAGCGATGGATTTACGAGCGTAGGTCACAACGACTTTCTGGCCGGTGATCTTTTCCAGGTCAGCAACAGCGTGCTCGATGACTTTTTTGTCGCCGATCGCTTCGCCCAGACCCATGTTCAGGGTGATTTTGGTAACGCGCGGAACTTCCATCACGTTCGAAAGCTTAAGTTCTTCCTTAAGTTTCGGAGCGATTTCCTTCCGGTAAATCTCTTTTAGTCGTGCCATGGTCTTCTACCTAGCAGTGTTCAAGCATCAACCGCTTTTTGGGTCGACTTGAAGACACGAATTTTCTTACCGTCTTCTACTTTGAAACCAACGCGGTCAGCCTTGTTGGTTTCGCCGTTGAAGATGGCGACGTTGGAAGCGTGCAGTGGCGCTTCTTTCTCGACGATACCGCCCTGTACGCCCGACATCGGGTTAGGCTTGGTATGACGCTTGACCAGGTTCAGACCACCAACAACCAGACGGTTGTCAGCAAGAACCTTCAGCACCTTACCGCGCTTACCTTTGTCTTTGCCGGCGATCACGATGATCTCGTCGTCACGACGAATCTTTTGCATGTCGGATCTCCTTACAGCACTTCTGGGGCGAGCGAGACGATCTTCATGAACTTCTCAGTACGAAGCTCACGGGTCACTGGCCCAAAGATACGGGTGCCGATCGGCTCTTGCTTGTTGTTCAGAAGAACAGCAGCGTTGCCATCAAAGCGGATAATGGAGCCATCAGCACGACGTACGCCGTGACGAGTGCGGACTACAACAGCAGTCATCACTTGGCCTTTTTTCACTTTACCGCGAGGAATTGCTTCCTTCACGGTAACTTTGATGATGTCACCGATACCAGCGTAACGACGATGGGAGCCACCCAGCACCTTGATGCACATAACACGGCGAGCGCCGCTGTTATCGGCCACATCGAGCATGGATTGAGTCTGAATCATATAATTTCTCCGACCCCTAGCCCTTAGACTTCCACAGCGCGTTCGAGAACATCAACCAGCGCCCAAGATTTGGTCTTGGCCATCGGACGAGTTTCACGAATAGTGACTTTGTCGCCGATGTGGCACTGATTGGTTTCGTCGTGCGCGTGCAGCTTAGTCGAACGCTTAACGTATTTACCGTAGATCGGGTGCTTAACGCGACGCTCGATCAGAACGGTGATGGTTTTGTCCATCTTGTCGCTGACAACACGGCCAGTCAGCGTACGGACAGTTTTTTCGGCTTCAGCCATGATCACTTACCTGCCTGCTGGTTGAGCACAGTCTTCACGCGAGCGATGTCACGCTTAACTTGCGAGAGCAGATGAGACTGCCCCAACTGGCCAGTTGCTTTCTGCATGCGCAGATTGAACTGGTCGCGCAGCAGGCCGAGCAGTTGCTCGTTCAGCTGCTGTGCGGATTTTTCACGAAGTTCATTCGCTTTCATCACATCACCGTCCGTTTAACAAAGGAGGTGGCGAGCGGCAGCTTTGCAGCAGCCAGGGCGAAAGCCTCACGCGCCAGCTCTTCAGAAACACCCTCGATTTCATACAGGACTTTGCCTGGCTGAATCTGGGCAACCCAGTACTCCACGTTACCCTTACCTTTACCCATACGAACCTCGAGAGGTTTTTTGGAGATCGGCTTGTCCGGGAATACACGGATCCAGATCTTGCCGCCACGTTTTACGTGACGGGTCAGAGCACGACGCGCTGACTCGATCTGACGAGCGGTGAGACGACCACGAGCAACAGACTTCAGCGCGAACTCGCCGAAGCTGACTTTGCTACCGCGCAGTGCCAGACCACGGTTGTGGCCGGTCATCTGCTTGCGGAACTTCGTACGCTTTGGTTGCAACATTTGGCGTACCCCTTACTTAGCAGCTTTTTTACGAGGCGCTGGTGCTTGTGGTTTCAGTTCTTCTTGGCGACCACCAATAACTTCGCCTTTGAAGATCCAAACCTTTACACCGATCACACCGTAAGTGGTGTGAGCTTCGTAGTTGGCATAGTCGATGTCGGCACGCAGGGTGTGCAATGGCACACGACCTTCGCGATACCATTCAGTACGTGCGATTTCAGCACCGCCGAGACGACCGCTCACTTGGATTTTGATGCCTTTGGCACCAATGCGCATGGCGTTCTGTACTGCGCGCTTCATAGCGCGACGGAACATTACGCGACGCTCCAGCTGCTGAGCTACGCTCTGCGCAACCAGCATACCGTCGAGCTCCGGCTTGCGGATCTCTTCGATATTGATGTGCACAGGCACACCCATTTGCTTGGTCAGGTCCTGACGCAGTTTCTCAACATCTTCACCTTTCTTCCCGATAACGATACCTGGACGAGCGGTGTGGATGGTGATGCGTGCAGTTTGGGCCGGACGATGGATATCGATACGGCTTACGGACGCGCTTTTTAGTTTGTCTTGGAGATACTCACGCACTTTCAGATCTGCGAACAAGTAGTCCGCATAAGTCCGACCGTCTGCGTACCAGACGGAGGTGTGCTCCTTGACGATTCCCAGGCGAATGCCAATGGGATGTACTTTCTGACCCATCTCTTCGACTCCGTTACTTGTCAGCAACCTTGACAGTGATATGGCAAGACCGCTTGACGATGCGATCAGCACGGCCTTTGGCACGTGGCATGATGCGCTTCAGCGAACGCCCTTCGTTGACGAAAACGGTGCTGACCTTCAGGTCATCAACGTCTGCGCCTTCGTTATGCTCGGCGTTGGCTACGGCCGACTCCAGCACTTTTTTCATGATCTCGGCGGCTTTCTTACTGCTGAAAGCCAACAGGTTGAGCGCTTCGCCCACCTTCTTCCCGCGGATCTGGTCGGCGACCAAGCGGGCTTTCTGGGCGGAGATTCGAGCGCCCGACAACTTAGCGGCTACTTCCATTTCCTTACCCCTTAACGCTTGGCTTTCTTGTCAGCCACGTGCCCGCGATAGTTGCGGGTACCGGCGAACTCGCCCAGTTTGTGGCCGACCATGTCTTCGTTAACGAGAACCGGGACGTGCTGACGACCGTTGTGTACTGCGATGGTCAGACCGACCATTTGTGGCAGGATCATGGAACGACGCGACCAGGTTTTAATTGGTTTGCGATCGTTCTTTTCCGCCGCCACTTCGATCTTCTTCAGTAGGTGAAGATCAATAAAAGGACCTTTTTTCAGAGAACGTGGCACTGTCGTATCCCTCTATTTACTTGCGACGACGGACGATCATTTTGTCGGTACGCTTATTACCACGAGTCTTCGCGCCCTTAGTCGGGAAGCCCCATGGCGATACCGGATGACGACCACCAGAGGTACGACCTTCACCACCACCATGTGGGTGGTCAACCGGGTTCATGGCAACACCACGAACGGTTGGGCGAACGCCACGCCAGCGTTTGGCACCAGCTTTACCCAGCGAACGCAGGCTGTGCTCGGAGTTCGAGACTTCGCCCAGGGTCGCACGGCATTCAGCCAGGACTTTACGCATCTCACCGGAACGCAGACGCAGGGTAACGTACACACCTTCACGAGCGATCAGCTGAGCCGAAGCACCAGCGGAACGAGCGATCTGTGCGCCTTTACCTGGCTTCAATTCGATGCCGTGTACGGTAGAACCGACTGGAATGTTGCGCAGTTGCAGAGCGTTGCCTGGCTTGATTGGAGCCAGAGCGCCTGCGATCAGCTGGTCGCCAGCACTCACGCCTTTAGGGGCAATGATGTAGCGGCGCTCGCCGTCTGCGTAGCACAGCAGTGCGATGTGAGCAGTACGGTTTGGATCGTATTCGATACGCTCGACAGTGGCGACGATGCCATCTTTGTCGTTGCGACGGAAATCGACCATACGGTAATGCTGCTTATGACCACCACCGATGTGACGAGTGGTAATACGGCCATTGTTGTTACGACCACCAGTCTTCGATTTTTTCTCGAGCAGCGGTGCGTGAGGAGCGCCTTTATGCAGCTCCTGGTTGACCACCTTGACCACAAAACGGCGGCCAGGGGAAGTCGGTTTGCATTTAACGATTGCCATGATGCACCCCTTCCTTACTCAGCACTGCTGCTGAAATCGAGATCTTGGCCTGGCTGAAGGGAGATAACTGCCTTCTTCCAGTCATTACGCTTGCCCAGACCGCGAGCAGTGCGCTTGCTCTTACCCAGAACATTCAGGGTAGTGACGCGCTCTACTTTCACGCTGAACAGGCTTTCGACGGCCTTCTTGATTTCCAGCTTGGTTGCGTCAGTAGCAACCTTGAAAACGAACTGGCCTTTCTTGTCTGCCAGAACCGTAGCCTTCTCGGAAACGTGCGGGCCAAGCAGAACTTTAAATACGCGTTCCTGGTTCATCCCAGCAGCTCCTCGAATTTCTTCACGGCCGACACGGTGATCAACACCTTGTCGTATGCGATCAGACTAACTGGATCGGAACCTTGCACGTCACGTACATCTACGTGAGGCAGGTTGCGAGCAGCCAGGTACAGGTTCTGATCAACAGCGTCCGACACGATGAGAACATCGGTCAGGCTCATGTTGTTCAGCTTGCCCAGCAGATCTTTGGTTTTCGGAGTTTCAACAGCGAAATCCTGAACCACGACCAGACGATCAGTACGCACCAGCTCAGCAAGGATGGAACGCATTGCTGCGCGATACATCTTCTTGTTCAGCTTCTGGGAGTGATCCTGTGGACGAGCTGCGAAAGTGGTACCGCCGCCACGCCAGATTGGGCTACGGATAGTACCGGCACGAGCACGGCCAGTACCTTTCTGACGCCATGGGCGCTTGCCGCCACCACGAACGTCGGAACGGGTCTTCTGCTGCTTGCTACCTTGACGGCCGCCGGCCATGTAGGCCACGACTGCTTGGTGAACCAGCGTCTCGTTGAATTCGCCGCCAAATGTCAGTTCGGAAACTTCGATCGCTTGAGCGTCATTTACATTTAATTGCATGTCAGCTTCCCCTTAACCGCGAGCCTTGGCTGCTGGACGTACAACCAGGTTGCCGCCAGTAGCGCCAGGAACAGCGCCCTTGACCAACAACAGATTGCGTTCAGCGTCCACGCGCACTACTTCCAGGGACTGCACGGTCACGCGCTCAGCGCCCATATGACCGGACATTTTTTTGCCCTTGAATACACGACCAGGAGTCTGGCACTGGCCGATAGAGCCTGGGACGCGGTGGGATACGGAGTTACCGTGGGTGTTATCTTGCCCGCGGAAATTCCAACGCTTGATCGTACCCTGGAAGCCCTTACCCTTGGACTGACCGGTTACATCAACCAGTTGACCAGCGGCGAAGATTTCAGCGTTGATCAGATCGCCTGCCTGGTACTCGCCTTCTTCAAGACGGAATTCCATGGTGGTGCGACCAGCGGCAACGTTCGCTTTAGCGAAGTGGCCAGCCTGAGCTGCTGTTACACGCGAAGCACGACGCTCGCCGACAGTGACTTGCACTGCACGATAGCCATCGGTCTCTTCAGTTTTGAACTGGGTGACGCGATTCGGCTCGATCTCAATGACCGTGACCGGAATGGAGACACCTTCTTCGGTGAAAATACGGGTCATACCGCATTTACGACCGACTACACCAATAGTCATGTTGTAAACCTCATGAGTGTACGGGGCTTTCACCCGCTATGGCCGCCCATTTCAGAGCGTTACACGACTAAGACCGAGTCTTAGCCGAGGCTGATCTGCACTTCCACACCGGCCGCAAGATCAAGCTTCATAAGAGCATCAACGGTTTTATCCGTTGGCTGGACGATATCCAGAACGCGCTTATGAGTGCGGATCTCGTACTGGTCACGCGCGTCTTTGTTGACGTGCGGGGAAACCAGAACGGTGAACCGCTCTTTACGGGTAGGCAGTGGAATTGGACCACGCACTTGAGCACCAGTACGTTTCGCGGTTTCCACGATTTCCTGGGTTGATTGGTCGATCAGGCGATGGTCAAAAGCCTTCAACCTGATACGGATTTGCTGATTTTGCATTGGATTTCAGACTCCGGCTGCTATTCCCACCGGGCGCAATACGCCCGTTAAAAGGAGGCGCAATTCTATAGACGCCCCCGATAGGTGTCAACCCAATAAAAAAGCCCCCGCTGAGCGGGGGCTTTTTCAATCCATCAAGCTGACTTTAAATAAGTCTTACTCGATGATTTTGGCTACGACGCCGGCGCCGACGGTACGACCGCCTTCACGGATAGCGAAACGCAGACCGTCTTCCATCGCGATGGTTTTGATCAGGGTAACAGTCATCTGAATGTTGTCACCCGGCATTACCATTTCAACGCCTTCTGGCAGCTCGCAGTTACCAGTCACGTCAGTAGTACGGAAGTAGAACTGTGGACGGTAGCCTTTGAAGAACGGAGTGTGACGACCGCCTTCTTCCTTGCTCAGAACGTAAACTTCTGCGGTGAACTTGGTGTGCGGCTTGACCGAACCTGGCTTGACCAGAACCTGACCACGCTCAACGTCGTCACGCTTGGTACCACGCAGCAGAACGCCGCAGTTCTCGCCAGCACGACCTTCGTCGAGCAGTTTGCGGAACATCTCAACACCGGTGCAGGTGGTGGTGGTGGTGTCACGCAGACCAACGATTTCCAGAGCGTCCTGAACGCGAACGATACCGCGCTCGATACGACCAGTCACAACAGTACCGCGACCCGAGATCGAGAACACGTCTTCGATTGGCATCAGGAATGGCTTGTCGATCATACGAACTGGTTCTGGGATGTAGGTATCCAGAGTTTCAACCAGTTTACGAACGGCAGTGGTGCCCATTTCGTTGTCGTCTTTGCCTTCCAGCGCCATACGAGCCGAACCGATGATGATCGGAGTGTCGTCACCCGGGAAGTCGTAGGTCGACAGCAGGTCACGAACTTCCATCTCAACCAGTTCCAGCAGCTCAGCGTCGTCTACCAGGTCAGCCTTGTTCAGGAAAACCACGATGTACGGAACGCCTACCTGACGGGACAGCAGGATGTGCTCACGGGTTTGTGGCATCGGACCATCGGCGGCCGAGCAAACCAGGATCGCGCCGTCCATCTGGGCAGCACCGGTGATCATGTTCTTCACGTAGTCAGCGTGACCTGGGCAGTCAACGTGAGCGTAGTGACGAATAGTCGAGTTGTACTCAACGTGAGCGGTGTTGATGGTGATACCGCGAGCTTTTTCTTCTGGAGCGCTGTCGATCTTGTCGAATTCAACGACGGCCGAACCGAAAACCTCGGAGCAGACGCGAGTCAGAGCAGCGGTCAGAGTGGTTTTACCGTGGTCAACGTGACCAATGGTGCCAACGTTGACGTGCGGTAGGGAACGATCAAATTTTTCTTTAGCCACGACAATTAACTCCTAGCCTAAAGGGGCTGAATCAGCCTTGTTTTTTGGTTACGGATTCGACGATGTGCGACGGAGCCGTATCGTATTTTTTGAATTCCATAGAGTAGCTTGCGCGACCCTGGGACATGGAACGAACGTCGGTCGCATAACCGAACATCTCACCCAGTGGAACCTCGGCACGGATAACCTTGCCGGACACTGTGTCTTCCATACCCTGGATCATGCCGCGACGACGGTTAAGGTCGCCCATCACATCACCCATATAGTCTTCAGGCGTAACAACTTCTACAGCCATGATCGGCTCGAGCAACTCACCACCGCCCTTCTGGGCCAGTTGCTTGGTCGCCATGGAAGCAGCCACTTTAAACGCCATCTCGTTCGAGTCGACGTCGTGGTAAGAACCATCGAACACGGTAGCCTTCAGGCCGATCAGCGGATAGCCGGCAACAACGCCGTTCTTCATCTGCTCTTCGATACCCTTCTGGATAGCCGGGATGTATTCCTTAGGAACCACACCACCTACAACTTCGTTCACGAATTGCAGACCTTCCTGACCTTCGTCAGCAGGAGCAAAACGGATCCAGCAGTGACCGAACTGGCCGCGACCACCGGACTGACGAACGAACTTGCCTTCGATTTCACAGTTCTTCGTGATGCGCTCACGATACGAAACCTGAGGCTTGCCGATGTTGGCTTCGACGTTGAACTCACGGCGCATCCGGTCAACCAGGATGTCCAGGTGCAGCTCGCCCATGCCGGAGATGATCGTCTGACCAGTCTCTTCATCAGTTTTAACGCGGAAAGACGGGTCTTCCTGAGCAAGTTTGCCCAGAGCGATACCCATTTTTTCCTGGTCGTCCTTGGTCTTGGGCTCTACGGCAACCGAAATAACCGGCTCCGGGAAGTCCATGCGAACCAGGATGATTGGCTTGTCAGCGTTGCAGAGGGTTTCACCAGTGGTGACGTCCTTCATGCCGATCAGGGCCGCGATGTCGCCAGCGCGCACTTCCTTGATCTCTTCACGGGCGTTTGCGTGCATTTGCACCATACGACCCACACGCTCTTTCTTGCCCTTGACCGAGTTGATCACGCCGTCGCCGGAGTTCAACACGCCCGAGTAAACGCGAACGAAGGTCAGAGTACCTACGAATGGGTCGGTAGCAATCTTGAACGCCAGAGCAGCAAACGGCTCGTCATCGCTTGCGTGACGCTCCATTTCCTCTTCCTCGTTATCAGGGTTGGAACCCTTGATCGCAGGAATGTCGGTCGGAGCAGGCAGGTAATCGATAACGGCGTCGAGAACCAGGGGAACACCCTTGTTCTTGAACGAAGAACCGCAAACGGCCAGAACGATTTCGCCGGCGATAGTACGCTGACGCAAAGCAGCCTTGATCTCTTCGATCGACAGCTCTTCGCCTTCCAGGTACTTGTTCATCAGCTCTTCGTTGGCTTCAGCGGCAGCTTCAACCATGTTGTTGCGCCACTCTTCAGCCAGCTCTTGCAGCTCGGCAGGGATGTCCTTGCGAACAGGGACCATACCCTTGTCAGAGTCGTTCCAGTAGACAGCTTGCATGTTGATCAGATCGATCTGACCCTGGAAGTTGTCTTCGGAACCGATAGCCAGCTGGATCGGCACCGGAGTGTGACCCAGACGCTGTTTGATCTGACCGATCACGCGCAGGAAGTTGGCACCGGCACGGTCCATCTTGTTTACGTAAACAAGACGTGGAACGCCGTATTTGTTGGCTTGACGCCATACGGTTTCCGACTGCGGCTCAACACCCGAAGTACCGCAGAATACAACGACAGCGCCGTCGAGTACGCGCAGGGAACGTTCAACTTCGATGGTGAAGTCTACGTGGCCCGGGGTATCGATTACGTTGAAGCGGTGTTCGTGCGGGTACTGCTTCTCGGAACCTTTCCAGAAGGCGGTAATGGCAGCAGAAGTAATGGTAATACCACGCTCCTGCTCCTGAACCATCCAGTCTGTGGTCGCGGCGCCATCATGCACCTCGCCCATTTTGTGACTTTTGCCGGTGTAAAACAGTACGCGCTCGGTGGTGGTGGTTTTACCAGCATCCACGTGAGCGACGATACCGATGTTACGGTAGCGGCTAATCGGAGTAGTACGAGCCATAAAGCCCTCGCAAAATTAGTGAAGCTAAAATTAGAAGCGGTAGTGCGAGAAAGCTTTGTTGGCTTCGGCCATACGGTGCACGTCTTCACGCTTCTTAACAGCAGCACCTTTACCTTCAGCAGCATCCAGCAGTTCGCCAGCCAAACGCAGAGCCATAGACTTCTCGCCACGCTTACGGGCGAAGTCTACCAACCAGCGCATTGCCAGAGCGTTACGACGGGAAGGACGAACCTCGACCGGAACCTGGTAAGTAGCACCACCAACGCGGCGCGACTTCACTTCGACCAGCGGAGCGATGGCGTCGAGTGCTTTTTCGAAGAGTTCCAGGGGATCGGTGCCAGCCTTACGGGCCGCAACGGTTTCCAGGGCACCATAAACGATACGCTCGGCAACGGCTTTCTTGCCGCTTTCCATAACGTGGTTCATGAATTTGGCGAGGATCTGGCTTCCGTATTTCGGATCGTCCAGAATCTCACGCTTTGCTGCTACGCGACGTCTTGGCATGATAAGCCCTCAAGCGGTCTTCAGGTTAGCTCGGGACAGATCCAGAGGATGCGTGCCCGACCTTACTCTTATCGACTCAATAAAATTAAAAACTGCAAAACGGCCGATTACTTCGGACGCTTGGTACCGTACTTCGAACGACCCTGGTTACGGCCTTTAACGCCGGAAGTATCCAAGGAGCCGCGAACGGTGTGGTAACGAACACCTGGCAAGTCTTTTACACGACCGCCGCGGATCAGTACCACGCTGTGCTCTTGCAGGTTGTGGCCTTCACCACCGATGTACGAGGAAACCTCGAAACCGTTGGTCAGACGCACACGGCATACTTTACGCAGTGCCGAGTTAGGTTTTTTCGGCGTGGTGGTGTACACACGGGTGCACACGCCACGACGTTGCGGGCAGTTCTGCAGCGCAGGTACGTCGGATTTCTCGACGATACGCTTACGCGGCTGACGTACCAGCTGGTTGATAGTTGCCATCTACTAGCTCCACTGTTGTCTTGCGACGCTATTGTCTTGCAAGAAAAGCAAAATGGCAGGAACGAATTCCCGCCAAATTTAGGGGATCAAGAGTCTAAAGAGGATCTTGTCCCCAGTCAAGGCAAGGCCCCGACCTCCCCGCCCCTCGAATCTGAACATAATGTCTCGATTCGACGAACGGAGCGATCAGGGCCTTACGCTCATTTACCGCAGAACTCAGTTACCGCTCGAGTTCAGTGCTTCGGTCAGTGCAGCTTCCACTTCACTGGCGCTTACGCGCAACGGCTTGTCTGCATCACGGCGACGCTTGCGCTCGCTGTGATAAGCCAGACCGGTACCCGCCGGGATCAGACGACCCACGACGACGTTTTCTTTCAGGCCGCGCAGGTAATCGCGCTTGCCGGTGACTGCCGCCTCGGTCAGTACACGGGTGGTTTCCTGGAAGGAAGCCGCCGAGATGAACGATTCGGTGGACAACGACGCCTTGGTGATACCCAGCAGAACGCGAGTGAACTTGGAGACAAACTTGTCTTCCGTGCTCAGACGCTCGTTCTCTACCAGAACGTGAGTCAGTTCCATCTGGTCGCCCTTGATGAAGCTGGAGTCGCCAGATTCGGAAATCTCAACTTTACGCAGCATCTGACGCAGGATGGTCTCGATGTGCTTGTCGTTGATCTTCACGCCTTGCAGACGGTAAACGTCCTGGATCTCGTTGACGATGTACTTGGCCAGCGCACTCACACCCAGCAGACGCAGGATGTCGTGTGGATCGCTCGGGCCGTCGGAGATAACTTCGCCGCGGTTGACCTGTTCGCCTTCGAACACGTTCAGGTGACGCCACTTCGGAATCAGCTCTTCGTACGGATCGCTACCGTCGTTCGGGGTAATGACCAGACGGCGCTTGCCCTTGGTCTCTTTACCGAACGCGATGGTGCCACTGACTTCAGCCAGAATCGACGCCTCTTTCGGACGACGGGCTTCGAACAGGTCGGCAACACGCGGCAGACCACCGGTGATGTCACGGGTCTTCGAAGTTTCTTGCGGGATACGAGCGATAACATCACCGATCGCAATCTTCGCACCGTCCGCCACACCGACCAGGGCGTTGGCTGGCAGGAAGTACTGAGCGATAACGTCAGTGCCTGGCAGCAACAGATCCTTGCCGTTGTCGTCGACCATCTTCACTGCAGGACGGATTTCCTTGCCGGCAGCTGGACGATCTTTAGCGTCGAGTACTTCAATGTTGGTCATACCGGTCAATTCGTCAGTCTGACGCTTGATCGTGATGCCTTCTTCCATGCCCACGTAGGTCACGGTACCTTTCATTTCGGTAACGATCGGGTGAGTGTGCGGATCCCACTTGGCCACGATTGCGCCAGCGTCGACCTTGTCACCTTCTTTAACCGAAATCACGGCACCGTACGGCAGCTTGTAACGCTCGCGCTCACGACCGAAGTCATCAGCGATCGCCAGCTCACCGGAACGGGACACAGCTACCAAGTGGCCATCCACTCGCTCAACGTGCTTCAGATTGTGCAGACGGACGGTACCGCCATTCTTCACCTGAACGCTGTCGGCTGCGGAAGTACGGCTTGCCGCACCACCAATGTGGAACGTACGCATGGTCAGCTGGGTACCCGGTTCACCGATGGACTGGGCAGCGATAACGCCGACCGCTTCACCGATATTCACCTGGTGACCACGAGCCAGATCACGGCCGTAGCACTTGGCGCAAATGCCATAGCGGGTTTCGCAGCTGATCGGCGAACGCACGATCACTTCGTCGATGCTGTTCAGCTCGATGAACTCGACCCACTTTTCATCTACCAGGGTGCCGGCAGGAACGATAACGTCCTCGGTACCTGGCTTGAACACGTCACGGGCAATAACACGACCCAATACGCGCTCACCCAGCGGCTCTACAACGTCACCGCCTTCAATGTGCGGAGTCATCAGCAGACCGTGCTCGGTGCCGCAATCGATCTCGGTTACTACCAGATCCTGCGCCACGTCTACCAGACGACGAGTCAGGTAACCGGAGTTCGCGGTTTTCAACGCGGTATCCGCCAGACCTTTACGAGCACCGTGAGTGGAGATGAAGTACTGAAGTACGCTCAAACCTTCACGGAAGTTCGCAGTAATCGGCGTTTCAATGATGGAACCGTCCGGCTTGGCCATCAGACCACGCATACCGGCCAGCTGACGAATCTGTGCTGCGGAACCCCGCGCACCCGAGTCGGCCATCATGTACATCGAGTTGAAAGACTCTTGATCGACTTCAACGCCGTGACGGTCGATAACCTTCTCTTTCGAGAGGTTGGCCATCATTGCCTTGGAAACTTCGTCGTTCGCTTTCGACCAGAGGTCGATCACTTTGTTGTACTTCTCGCCCTGGGTTACCAGGCCGGAGGCGTACTGGCTCTCGATCTCTTTCACTTCGTCGGTGGCAGCACCGATGATGCGGGCTTTCTCGTCCGGGATAACGAAGTCGTTAACACCGATGGAAACGCCGGAGATGGTCGAGTAAGCGAAACCGGTGTACATCAACTGGTCAGCAAAGATAACGGTCTCTTTCAAACCAACCACGCGGTAGCACTGGTTGATCAGTTTGGAGATCGCCTTTTTCTTCATCGGCAGGTTGACGACGTCGTACGACAGACCTTTTGGCACAACCTGGAACAGCAGCGCACGGCCGACAGTGGTGTCGACGATACGGGTACCGCTCACGCTGTTGCCGTCACGGTCGTTGACGGTTTCGTTGATACGAACCTTGACCTTGGCGTGCAGTGCGGCTTCGCCGGCACGGAATACACGGTCAACTTCCTGCAGATCCGCGAACACACGACCTTCGCCTTTGGCGTTGATCGCTTCACGAGTCATGTAGTACAGACCCAATACAACGTCCTGCGATGGAACGATGATTGGCTCACCGTTGGCTGGCGACAGAATGTTGTTGGTCGACATCATCAACGCACGCGCTTCCAACTGGGCTTCCAGTGTCAGCGGTACGTGCACGGCCATTTGGTCGCCGTCAAAGTCGGCGTTGTACGCGGCGCAGACCAGCGGGTGCAGCTGGATAGCCTTGCCTTCGATCAGTACCGGTTCAAACGCCTGGATACCCAGACGGTGAAGGGTCGGTGCACGGTTGAGCAGGACCGGGTGTTCGCGAATCACTTCAGCGAGAACGTCCCAAACCTCTGGTAGCTCGCGCTCGACCATTTTCTTGGCCGCTTTGATGGTGGTCGCCAGACCGCGCATTTCCAGCTTGCCGAAAATGAACGGCTTGAACAGCTCGAGAGCCATTTTCTTCGGCAAACCGCACTGGTGCAGACGCAGGGTCGGGCCTACGGTAATAACCGAACGACCGGAGTAGTCAACACGCTTACCGAGCAAGTTCTGACGGAAACGACCCTGCTTACCCTTGATCATGTCAGCCAGGGATTTCAGAGGACGCTTGTTCGAACCGGTGATAGCGCGGCCACGACGACCGTTGTCGAGCAGTGCATCGACAGCTTCCTGCAACATACGCTTTTCGTTGCGCACGATGATGTCCGGTGCGGACAGATCCAGCAGGCGCTTCAAACGGTTGTTACGGTTGATCACTCGACGATACAGATCGTTGAGGTCGGAAGTCGCGAAACGACCGCCATCCAGCGGGACCAGTGGACGCAGATCTGGCGGCAGAACCGGCAGAACGGTCAGCACCATCCACTCTGGCAGGTTGCCGGAACCCTGGAAGGCTTCCATCAACTTCAGACGCTTGGACAGCTTCTTGATCTTGGTTTCGGAGTTGGTTTGCGGAATTTCTTCGCGCAGGCGGCCAATCTCGTGCTCCAGGTCGATAGCGTGCAGCAGTTCGCGGACAGCTTCAGCACCCATGCGGGCGTCAAAGTCGTCACCGAACTCTTCCAGCGCTTCGAAGTACTGCTCGTCGTTCAGCAGCTGACCTTTTTCAAGGGTGGTCATGCCTGGATCGATAACGACATAGCTCTCGAAGTAGAGAACGCGTTCGATATCACGCAGGGTCATGTCCATCAGCAAGCCGATACGCGACGGCAGCGATTTCAGGAACCAGATGTGGGCAACCGGCGAAGCCAGTTCGATGTGAGCCATGCGCTCACGACGAACCTTGGCCAGTGCAACTTCAACGCCGCACTTCTCGCAGATCACACCACGGTGCTTCAAGCGCTTGTACTTACCGCACAGGCACTCGTAATCCTTTACCGGGCCAAAGATCTTGGCGCAGAACAGGCCGTCACGCTCAGGTTTGAACGTACGGTAGTTGATGGTTTCCGGCTTTTTAACTTCACCGAACGACCACGAACGGATCATCTCAGGCGATGCCAATCCGATACGGATGGCGTCGAACTCTTCGACTTGACCCTGGTTTTTCAGCAAATTCAGTAGGTCTTTCAAGGCCTTTCCTCCTGGCGGAGCAGAGAGCGGGCAATCCTGCCCCGCTCTCGATTCGCGTCACGTGTTATTCGGTTTCCAGATCGATATCGATGCCGAGGGAACGAATTTCCTTGATCAACACGTTGAAGGACTCGGGCATGCCCGGCTCCATACGGTGATCGCCATCCACGATGTTCTTGTACATCTTGGTACGGCCGTTCACATCGTCCGACTTCACTGTGAGCATTTCTTGCAGAGTGTATGCAGCACCGTATGCTTCCAGTGCCCAGACCTCCATCTCCCCGAAACGCTGACCACCGAACTGTGCCTTACCACCCAGCGGCTGCTGGGTAACCAGGCTGTACGAACCGGTAGAACGCGCGTGCATCTTGTCGTCTACCAAGTGGTTCAGCTTCAGCATGTACATGTAGCCAACGGTAACTGGACGCTCGAACTTGTTGCCGGTACGGCCGTCGGTCAGCTGCATCTGGCCGCTTTCCGGCAGGTCTGCCAGCTTCAGCATGGCCTTGATTTCGCTTTCCTTGGCGCCGTCGAACACTGGAGTGGCCATTGGAACGCCGCCACGCAGGTTCTTCGCCAGATCCAGGATTTCCTGATCGGAGAAGCTGTCCAGATCTTCGTTACGACCGCCGATCTGGTTGTAGATCTCGTCCAGGAAGGTACGCAGTTCAGCGACTTTACGCTGCTCTTCGACCATCCGGTTGATCTTCTCGCCCAGACCTTTGGCCGCGAGGCCCAGGTGGGTTTCAAGGATCTGACCAACGTTCATACGCGAAGGTACGCCCAGCGGGTTGAGGACCACGTCGACCGGGGTGCCATTGGCATCGTGCGGCATGTCTTCAACCGGCATGATCACGGAGACCACACCTTTGTTACCGTGACGACCGGCCATCTTGTCGCCCGGCTGGATGCGACGACGGATTGCCAGGTAAACCTTGACGATTTTCAGCACGCCTGGAGCCAGGTCATCGCCCTGCTGCAGTTTGCGCTTCTTGTCTTCGAACTTGTCGTCCAGCAGACGGCGACGATCAACGATGTAGGCCTGAGCCTTCTCGAGCTGCTCGTTCAGAGCATCTTCAGCCATGCGCAGTTTGAACCACTGGCCGTGCTCAAGACCGTCGAGCACTTCGTCGGTGATGTCCTGACCTTTCTTCAGACCGGCACCGCCTTCAGCCTTGTGGCCTACCAGAGCGGAACGCAGACGTTCGAAAGTTGCGCCTTCAACGATGCGGAACTCTTCGTTCAGATCCTTGCGGATCTCGTCCAGCTGGGACTTCTCGATCGACAGTGCACGAGCATCACGCTCAACGCCATCGCGGGTGAAGACCTGTACGTCGATGACAGTACCTTTGGTGCCGGTAGGCACGCGCAGGGAGGTGTCTTTAACGTCGCTGGCTTTTTCACCGAAGATCGCACGCAGCAGTTTTTCTTCTGGAGTCAGTTGGGTCTCGCCTTTCGGAGTGACCTTGCCCACCAGGATGTCGCCTGCGCCAACTTCAGCACCTACGTAAACGATACCGGCTTCGTCCAGCTTGTTCAGTGCAGCTTCACCCACGTTCGGGATGTCCGCAGTGATTTCCTCTGGGCCAAGCTTGGTGTCACGGGCCACGCAGGTCAGTTCCTGAATGTGGATCGTGGTGAAACGGTCTTCCTGAACCACACGCTCGGACAGGCAGATGGAGTCTTCGAAGTTGAAGCCGTTCCATGCCATGAACGCGATGCGCATGTTCTGACCCAGCGCCAATTCACCCATGTCGGTGGACGGGCCGTCGGCCATGATGTCGCTACGCTGAACGCGATCACCTTTACGCACCAGCGGACGCTGGTTGATGCAGGTGTTCTGGTTCGAGCGGGTGTATTTGGTCAGGTTGTAGATGTCGACACCAGCTTCGCCGGTTTCAACTTCGTCATCAGCAACACGAACCACGATACGGCTGGCGTCGACGGAATCGATCACGCCGCCACGACGAGCCACGACGCAAACGCCGGAGTCACGGGCTACGTTACGCTCCATGCCGGTACCTACCAGCGGCTTGTCGGCGCGCAAGGTTGGTACAGCTTGACGCTGCATGTTCGAACCCATCAACGCACGGTTGGCGTCGTCGTGCTCGAGGAACGGAATCAGCGACGCTGCAACCGAAACTACCTGCTTCGGCGAAACGTCCATCAGGGTGACTTCTTCAGGCGCCTTGACGGTGAATTCGTTCAGGTGACGTACGGCAACCAGTTCGTCGATCAGGACTTTCTGCTCGTTCATGGTCGCCGAAGCCTGCGCGATCACGTGATCGGCTTCTTCAATGGCCGACAGGAACACGATCTCGTCGGTAACCACACCCTCTTTCACCACGCGGTACGGGCTTTCCAGGAAGCCGTACTGGTTGGTGCGAGCGTACGCAGCCAGGGAGTTGATCAGACCGATGTTCGGACCTTCCGGCGTTTCAATCGGGCAGACACGACCGTAGTGAGTCGGGTGTACGTCACGGACTTCAAAGCCGGCGCGCTCACGAGTCAGACCACCAGGGCCGAGTGCAGAGACACGACGCTTGTGGGTGATCTCGGACAGCGGGTTGTTCTGGTCCATGAACTGCGAGAGCTGGCTGGAACCGAAGAACTCTTTCACCGCCGCAGCCACTGGCTTGGCGTTGATCAGGTCTTGCGGCATCAGGCCTTCGCTTTCGGCCATCGACAGACGCTCTTTGACCGCACGCTCAACACGCACCAGGCCAACGCGGAACTGGTTCTCGGCCATTTCGCCTACGCAGCGAACACGACGGTTACCCAGGTGGTCGATGTCATCGACGATGCCTTTACCGTTGCGGATGTCGACCAGAGTCTTCAGTACCGCGACGATGTCTTCCTTGCACAGCACGCCCGAACCTTCGATCTCGGTACGACCGATACGACGGTTGAACTTCATCCGGCCGACCGCAGAGAGGTCATAGCGCTCAGGACTGAAGAACAGGTTGTTGAACAGGGTTTCGGCAGCGTCTTTGGTTGGCGGCTCGCCTGGACGCATCATGCGATAGATCTCGACCAGCGCTTCCAATTGGTTGCTGGTGGAGTCGATCTTCAGCGTGTCGGAGACGAACGGACCGCAGTCGATGTCGTTGGTGTAAAGAGTCTCGATGCGTACAACGCCGGCCTTGGCAATTTTTGCCAGGACTTCGGTGTTCAGCTCGGTGTTGCACTCAGCCAGGATTTCGCCGGTAGCCGGGTGCACGATGACCTTGGCGGTAGTGCGACCCAGGACGTAGTCCAGTGGCACTTCCAGCGTCTTGATACCGGCTTTTTCGATCTGGTTGATGTGGCGCGCGGTAATACGGCGGCCTGCTTCAACGATGACCTTGCCCTTCTCGTCCTGGATGTCCAGAACTGCGATTTCACCACGCAGGCGCGACGGCACCAGTTCCAGGCTGAGGGTTTCACCGCTCAGGTGGAAAACGTTGGTGGTGTAGAACGCGTCGAGCACTTCTTCAGTGGTATAGCCGAGCGCACGCAGCAGCACGGATGCTGGCAACTTGCGACGACGGTCGATACGCACGAACACGCAGTCTTTCGGGTCGAACTCGAAGTCCAGCCACGAGCCGCGGTAAGGAATGATGCGCGCGGAGTACAGCAGTTTGCCGGAGCTATGCGTCTTGCCGCGGTCGTGGTCGAAGAACACGCCCGGGGAACGGTGCAGCTGGGAAACGATTACACGCTCGGTACCGTTGATTACGAAGGTACCGTTCTCAGTCATCAGGGGAATTTCACCCATGTAGACTTCTTGCTCTTTGATGTCCTTGATCGCTTTGTTCGACGATTCTTTGTCGAAAATGATCAGGCGCACTTTTACCCGCAAAGGTACGGCGAAAGTTACACCGCGCAATACGCATTCTTTGACATCAAATGCCGGTTCGCCCAGACGATAACCGACGTACTCCAGCGCAGCATTGCCGGAGTAGCTGATGATCGGGAAAACGGATTTGAAGGCCGCATGCAGGCCCACGTCGCGGAACTGATCTTTAGTCGCTCCCGCTTGCAAGAATTCACGATACGAATCCAGCTGGATGGCCAGGAGGTAAGGCACATCCATGACGTCCGGCAACTTGCTAAAGTCCTTGCGGATACGTTTTTTCTCAGTATATGAGTAAGCCATCAGCGTTCCCCAGCTTGGTCACCTGCTTGTTTGGCCCCTCCCGACGGGAGCAGCCAGAAAATCGTGCAAACCCCATGGTTTGCGCCACCGCATCGGGTGGTTACAGCGCCTTTATCGGCACCGACCCAGTCGGCTGCCAATAACGGAAAAAGGCCGGTGGCAAGAGCCACCAGCCATCAGCCTGTCGCTTGACGCTCGGGCTGGAGGAGCAAAGTCGATGCTTACTTCAGCTCGACTTTAGCGCCTGCTTCTTCCAGCTTCTTCTTGGCGTCTTCAGCCGCTTCTTTCGAAACGCCTTCAGCTACAACCTGAGGAGCGCCGTCTACTTTCTCTTTGGCTTCTTTCAGGCCCAGACCGGTCAGTTCACGAACTGCCTTGATCACGTTAACCTTCTTCTCGCCAGCTTCCAGCAGAACAACGTTGAACTCGGTTTGCTCTTCAACAACAGCGGCAGCAGCAGCTGGACCAGCCGAAGCGGCAGCAGCGGTAACACCGAAGGTTTCTTCCATCGCTTTGATCAGCTCAACGATTTCCACTACGGATTTCTGGCCGATTGCTTCGATGATTTGTTCGTTAGTCAGAGACATGACTCAATTCCTGAATTGGGGGACGGCCTACGCGACCATCGAAATAAACAAAAAACGCGAGAAGTTGACGAGCCTTAGGCTGCGACAGCTTCTTTCTGGTCGCGAATTGCCGCCAGAGTACGAGCCAATTTGCTGGTAGCGCCTTGAATCACGCTCATCAGCTGGGAAATTGCTTCGTCACGGGTCGGCAGAGTTGCCAGTACGTCGATCTGATTAGCTGCGAGGAACTTGCCCTCGAACGCAGCTGCCTTGATCTCGAACTTGTCCTGACCCTTGGCAAACTCTTTGAAGATACGGGCAGCAGCGCCCGGATGTTCGTTGGAGAATGCAATCAGGGTCGGGCCGGTGAACACGTCGTTGAGGACACTGTATTGAGTGTCAGCAACAGCGCGCTTGAGCAGGGTGTTACGTACAACACGTACGTAAACGCCAGCCTCACGAGCCTCTTTACGGAGTCCGGTCATTGCGCCTACTGTTACGCCACGTGCATCAACCACGACAGCGGACAGAGCGACTTTGGCAGCCTCGTTGACTTCAGCGACGATGGCCTTCTTGTCTTCGAGATTAATTGCCACGGGTTTAACTCCTGCTTGTTACCGTTTCATTCGATCGAAACCGAATGTCGTTTTGGTGTCTGATTCGGTAAGGAACCGGGAGCACCATCTGCGTAGGCTGATGGTTTAAGACTTGCGTCGCCTACGGTCTTGGATAGCCCCCGCCAGGCAGGGACCCCAATTTTTTCAATTGACGCGATCTCTCGCGCCAATCTGTGTCTTACGCGTCCAGCGAGCTCTGGTCGATGACCAGACCTGGGCCCATAGTGGTGCTCAGGGTGACGCGCTTGACGTAGATACCTTTCGAGGAAGCTGGCTTGATACGCTTCAGGTCAGCGATCAGGGCTTCAACGTTTTCCTTCAGCTTGACGGCATCGAAACCGATCTTGCCAACGGAGGTGTGGATGATGCCGTTTTTGTCGGTGCGATAACGAACCTGACCAGCCTTGGCGTTTTTAACCGCGGTAGCTACGTCTGGAGTTACAGTACCAACTTTAGGGTTAGGCATCAGACCACGTGGACCGAGGATCTGACCCAACTGACCGACAACGCGCATGGCATCCGGGGATGCGATCACTACGTCATAGTTCAGGTCGCCGCCTTTCATTTCGGCAGCCAGGTCGTCCATACCTACACGGTCAGCGCCGGCAGCCAAAGCGGCCTCAGCAGCTGGACCCTGGGTGAACACAGCAACGCGAACAGTCTTGCCAGTGCCGTGTGGCAGCACGGTAGCGCTACGAACAACCTGGTCGGATTTACGCGGGTCTACACCCAGGTTTACAGCAACGTCGAACGACTCGCTGAACTTGACAGTCGACAGCTCAGCCAGCAGAGCAGCGGCGTCTACAATGTTGTAGGCCTTGCCTGCTTCGATTTTGCCGGCGATAGCCTTTTGACGCTTGGTCAGCTTAGCCATTACACACCCTCCACGTTAAGGCCCATGCTACGAGCAGAACCGGCGATAGTACGCACGGCTGCATCCATATCAGCTGCAGTCAGATCCGCGTTTTTGGTTTTCGCGATTTCTTCCAGCTGAGCACGGGTAACGGTGCCAACCTTAACGGTGTTCGGACGAGCGGAGCCGCTGGTCAGACCGGCCGCCTTCTTCAGCAGAACCGAAGCAGGGGTGGATTTGGTTTCGAAAGTGAAGCTGCGGTCGCTGTAGACAGTGATGATCACTGGAGTCGGCAGACCTGGCTCAAGACCCTGAGTACGGGCGTTGAAGGCCTTGCAGAATTCCATGATGTTCACGCCGTGCTGACCCAGAGCAGGACCAACAGGTGGGCTTGGGTTAGCCTGAGCGGCCTTCACTTGCAGCTTGATGTAAGCGGTAATCTTCTTGGCCATGAGGCACTCCAATTACGGGTTCGAACGCCTCGAAAGGCTCCCCGGTTACTTGCGCGTTTATCCCAGTGACGACAAAACCCCACAGCCTAGGGCTGCGGGGTTGGGATTGCTTGCCCAGTTAGACCTTTTCGACCTGACTGAACTCGAGCTCCACCGGAGTAGAGCGACCGAAAATGAGCACTGCGACCTGGATCCGGCTCTTTTCGTAGTTAACTTCTTCGACGACGCCATTGAAATCAGCGAATGGACCGTCATTGACGCGGACCGTCTCACCTGGCTCAAACAGAGTCTTAGGCTTCGGCTTGTCGCTACCATCAGCGACGCGACGCAGAATCGCTTCTGCCTCTTTATCAGTGATGGGTGCAGGCTTGTCAGCAGTACCGCCGATAAAGCCCATCACCCGAGGAGTATCCTTGACCAAGTGCCAAGTACCCTCGTTCATATCCATCTGGACCAGCACATAACCAGGGAAGAACTTGCGTTCGCTTTTGCGCTTCTGGCCATTACGCATTTCAACCACTTCTTCAGTGGGAACCAGAATCTCGCCGAAGCCATCTTCCATGCCAGCCAGCTTTACGCGCTCGATGAGCGAGCGCATCACATGCTTCTCGTAACCCGAGTAAGCATGCACAACATACCAACGCTTAGCCACGGGACACCCTTAGCCGACAATCAAGGAAACAAGCCAGCCGAGCAGGGAATCCAGACCCCACAGCAGCAACGCCATAACCAGAACAACAGCCACCACAATCAGCGTGGTCTGCGTGGTTTCTTGGCGAGTTGGCCACACGACTTTACGAATCTCGGTGCGAGCTTCCTTAACCAGTACAAAGAAAGACTTGCCCTTCGCAGTCTGCAGGCCTACAAAGGCAGCTACAGCAGCGATGACAAGCAAAGCGAGTACACGGTACAGGATCGGCGAAGCAGAGTAATACTGATTGCCAACAACGCCAACAACCACCAAAGCGACAACTAGAAGCCACTTGAGCAGATCGAAGCGAGAGCCTTGAGCTTCAGCTTTAGGAGTCATCTATGAAGATCCTGTGAAAAGAAAGCCAGACACACTGAGTGAATCTGGCAGGTCAGGAGGGAATCGAACCCCCAACCTACGGTTTTGGAGACCGTCGCTCTGCCAATTGAGCTACTGACCTAAAACAAAATCAGGCCGACCATTATGCCGGCCCGAAAAATACATTACAACTACTTACTCGATGATTTTGGCTACGACGCCGGCGCCGACGGTACGACCGCCTTCACGGATAGCGAAACGCAGACCGTCTTCCATCGCGATGGTTTTGATCAGGGTAACAGTCATCTGAATGTTGTCACCCGGCATTACCATTTCAACGCCTTCTGGCAGCTCGCAGTTACCAGTCACGTCAGTAGTACGGAAGTAGAACTGTGGACGGTAGCCTTTGAAGAACGGAGTGTGACGACCGCCTTCTTCCTTGCTCAGAACGTAAACTTCTGCGGTGAACTTGGTGTGCGGCTTGACCGAACCTGGCTTGACCAGAACCTGACCACGCTCAACGTCGTCACGCTTGGTACCACGCAGCAGAACGCCGCAGTTCTCGCCAGCACGACCTTCGTCGAGCAGTTTGCGGAACATTTCAACACCGGTGCAAGTAGTAACGGTGGTGTCACGCAGACCAACGATTTCCAGCGGATCCTGAACGCGAACGATACCGCGCTCGATACGACCAGTCACAACAGTACCGCGACCCGAGATCGAGAATACGTCTTCGATTGGCATCAGGAATGGCTTGTCGATCATACGAACTGGTTCTGGGATGTAGGTATCCAGGGTTTCAACCAGTTTACGAACGGCAGTGGTGCCCATTTCGTTGTCGTCTTTGCCTTCCAGCGCCATACGAGCCGAACCGATGATGATCGGAGTGTCGTCGCCTGGGAAGTCGTAGGTCGACAGCAGGTCACGAACTTCCATCTCAACCAGTTCCAGCAGCTCAGCGTCGTCTACCAGGTCAGCCTTGTTCAGGAAAACCACGATGTACGGAACGCCTACCTGACGGGACAGCAGGATGTGCTCACGGGTTTGTGGCATCGGACCATCGGCGGCCGAGCAAACCAGGATCGCGCCGTCCATCTGGGCAGCACCGGTGATCATGTTCTTCACGTAGTCAGCGTGACCTGGGCAGTCAACGTGAGCGTAGTGACGAATAGTCGAGTTGTACTCAACGTGAGCGGTGTTGATGGTGATACCGCGAGCTTTTTCTTCTGGAGCGCTGTCGATCTTGTCGAATTCAACGACGGCCGAACCGAAAACTTCGGAGCAGACGCGAGTCAGAGCAGCGGTCAGAGTGGTTTTACCGTGGTCAACGTGACCAATGGTCCCAACGTTGACGTGGGGCAGGGAACGATCAAATTTTTCCTTAGCCATCGATATAACCCTCAAACAGAAGAATTAGAAAACAATATCAACCATTAAAACAAAGGCAGATATTTTCATATCTGCCTCGTTATATGGAGCTCTTGAGCGGATTTGAACCGCTGACCTCACCCTTACCAAGGGTGTGCTCTACCAACTGAGCTACAAGAGCAAAACACTTTGCACAACCTGCAAACTTGGAGCGGGTAGCGGGAATCGAACCCGCATCATCAGCTTGGAAGGCTGAGGTTCTACCACTAAACTATACCCGCGGAGCCTGCAGCTCACGCTTAAATCTGGTGGAGGGAGAAGGATTCGAACCTTCGAAGTCGTAGACGTCAGATTTACAGTCTGATCCCTTTGGCCGCTCGGGAACCCCTCCTAATCAGGCCGGCATTCTATACTATGCCAAACCCCTGTCAAGCATTTTCTCATTTAAAAACCTGAGGTTAGCTGCATTGACATCACTCCACCTCAACCACCTCTTCAGGTCTTCGCTGTGGAGCGGGCGCCATTCTATGCAAACTATTGAACAGGTGCAACCCCCTCGCACACCATTATTTTATGTTTTAACTCATTGAATTCATTGGAAAGGTTTTGCAGCTGGAGATCACCCAGCAAACGCTGGCTCTGCGGCGCGACAGACAACCAATAACCCTCTCCCGAAACATCTTTTGACGACGACCGCACCTTGACCCCCATTTCTGCCAAACGTAGTTGAAGACGTGCAATCGACTCCTGCCGGGCAAGGCCGCCGAGGAAGAGGCAGTCTTGCTGCTGCCCCCCCCCCATATAACCGTTCGATTCACTTAGCAAACGAATGTCTTGCTGGGAACCGCGGTACAAGCTGAGAGGCGTTACATCCTTTGCCCGTAGAGGCGCCTCCTGCTGATGCCAGACATAATAAAAAACGTTCAGAACGACTAGCAGGAGGAACAACCAACGCATACAAACCTCAGGAAAAAGGACACGCCATAGCCAACCCAATAAATACCAGGTCCGGGACGACCCGAGCCTCAGGCGCAACATCCGCCACCAGTTGGGCATCACCCCCCGTTATGAAAACTGCGAAATTTTCACCCCAAGACGCGCGCGCCATTTCCAGCTGGGTCAACACAAAGCCTCGCAACATCAAGGAACAACCGCGCTCCACCGCCTCAACAGTTGTGCGTCCTGGCGCAGTGCTGGACAGCGCGCGCTCAGCCGCCTGGTCTCCATAGCGAATCTTCCGCGTATGCGTGCGCAACTGATCTCGCATCAATGGCATTCCAGGACAAATGAAGCCCCCCAGGTGCTCACCGTCGGCACCTAGGAAATCAGCAGTTACCGCTGTACCAAAATCCAGCACCAGACAAGCCTTGCCCGACGCCAAGTGAAAGCCACCCAGCATGGCAAGCCAGCGGTCGAGCCCCAGGCGCTGATAATCTTCGTAACCATTTCTGACGCCGGACATCTCCTTAGCGGAAGTGGCGCGCACAACTGAAATAGCGAACTCACGCTCAAGAACATCAACCAAGGCATCTGTTTCCTCAGTGGTCCTGACACTGACCAAGCGACACCTGCGCAGGCTAAGCCCATCAAGAGCTCTCAAGCTCTCGAGCAACGCCAGATCAGAGTCGACAACACCCTCGGCAAACAAGATGCCGAGGGCAGATTTCAATACTCGCCACTTGATGAAACTGTTTCCACAATCGAGCTCAAGAATCATCACGCAACCTCAGGCTGAGCTCACCACCACTAAAGACTTTTTCCACACCATCCACCTTCAGCCGCAGCGCACCCTGACTATCTATTCCAACTACCACGCCGTCTATCTGGCTTGAACCTGCAATCAATGATACCGAACGATCCTGCCACAGATGATTGGCTTCCCATTCCGCACGAAGCGTAGAAAAGCCTTTCAACTGATGGCGCTGGATATAGGAATTCAACTGTGCGCTCAACTCACCCACCAAAGCATTACGATCAACACTATTGCCGGACTCGAGCCGTATCGAAGTCCATTGCTGGTCGACTTCGTCAGCCTTTTGCATGTTCACGTTGACGCCAATGCCCAACACTACATGACAAACATCCGCTGGATCGCCGACGAGCTCAAGCAGGATGCCCGCGACTTTCTTGTTTGCGACCAGAACATCGTTGGGCCACTTCAACCCGGCAGACGAGACACCGAAATTTCGCAGAGCCTGCATAACAGCCAAACCCACGACGAGACTCAAGCCCTCAAGCTGGCGCATCCCGCCATCAATACGCAGGACGAGGCTGTAGTACAGATTTTCAGCAAACGGACTGACCCATTTACGACCTCTACGCCCACGGCCAGAGACCTGCCGCTCAGCGAGAACCAAAAAAGGTGCAGAAGCACCTTGCCCAATGGCGCGTAGCGCTTCAGCATTTGTCGAGTCGACTGAATCCAGCACGGTCACCGGCCACTTCGGCACTGTTGCCGAGATTTCCACCGAATCGAGCAGAGTCAATGGCGCAGCCAATTGATAGCCCCGGCCTCTAACTTTGTGGATGGACAATCCAAGCTCAGCCTCAAGGTGCTGAAGCTGCTTCCATACTGCGGTCCGGCTTATCCCCAGAGCAGCACCCAGATCCTGACCAGAATGGAATCGACCATCCCTCAGGAGATTTAACAACGTCAGCATGCAGGTCTCGCCTCACAATGAGGCCCGAATAATAGCCATGCACCGAGCCATTGCATAGAAATCAAGCGCGTAGATTTATCGCAGGCAAAACAAAACCCCAACTGCTTTCGCAATTGGGGTTTCGGAATTTAATCTTGACGATGACCTACTCTCACATGGGGAAACCCCACACTACCATCGGCGATGCATCGTTTCACTGCTGAGT
>NZ_JAZEVW010000012.1:0-85948 GCF_036668835.1 Pseudomonas koreensis | reverse complement strand
CTGGAGTAGACATCGTGTCGCTCGAATCGACTTGAACTTGCAGATCGTGACGGCAGGTAAGAAGATCTAAAACCGTCCACCATGTCTCCGAACATGTGTCCACCATGTCTCCGGTACATACACTCCCCGAGGGAGAGGGGACTGATCGCGGTGGATTCAACAGTTACGCCGACATGCCATACCGAGTCGAACTCAAACTTCAAAGCCAACCCAAATCGGCTCCCTCTCCAGGGGGAGAGGACTGGGGTGAGGGGCAGCCACACCACAAAACCAAAGCCAACCACCCGCTTCTAACCACTCAACAATGAGCGAAGCTCGAGTGCTCTTGATCTTGATCTTGCCTAACCAGCGACATCGGGAAACCAGTTTGAAGATCAAAAGCCCCTCACCCTAGCCCTCTCCCCGAGGGAGAGGGGACTGATCGCGGTGGATTCAACAGTTACGCCGACATGCCATACCGAGTCGAACTCAAACTTCAAAGCCAACCCAAATCGGCTCCCTCTCCAGGGGGAGAGGGCTGGGGTGAGGGGCAGCCCACCACAAATCCAAAGCCAACCACCCGCTTCTAACCACTCAACAATGAGCGAAGCTCGAGTGCTCTTGATCTTGATCTTGCCTAACCAGCGACATCGGAAGGCTGAGTGGAGAGATTGATCCGGGCGTGGGAGCGCAGCGACCGTCTGGCGCAGCCAGACACAGCGCAAATAGGTGCAGCGAAGCAAACCGTAGCCGCTGCGACCGGATCAGTCCCGCAGCGAAGGAACCCGAGCCTGCGAGGGCCGGACGCAGGAGCAAGCCTTTTCGGTTACCTTTTCGGCGTCTGGAAAAGGTGACTCGCCGTAAGGGCGAAACCGCCAGCCCCCCCACCCGAAGCAACAGATATTCACCCAAAACACCCAAAGCCTGGTCGGCCCAGAGGCCGCCAAGGTTCAATCAAAGCCGAAAATGCCCAACCATGGACCGCAACTCCCCCCCTAACTGCGCCAGCTCAACACTGGAAGCCGCATTCCCGCGCATCGCAATCGACGACTGATCGGCACTCGCACGAATACTCGTCACACTGCGATTGATCTCCTCCGCCACCGAACTCTGCTCCTCGGCCGCCGCCGCAATTTGCTGATTCATCTGCTGAATCAACGACACCGCCACCGCAATACTCCCCAGCGCACTCTCGGTCTGCAACGCATCACTGACCGCCAGCTTCACCAGTTCGCCGCTGCTCTGAATCTGCTGCACCGACGACTGCGCCGCCGAGCGCAACGCACTGACCAGCCGCTCAATCTCCTCAGTCGATTGCTGCGTACGCCGCGCCAATGCCCGTACTTCATCGGCCACCACCGCGAAGCCCCTACCCTGCTCCCCGGCCCGTGCCGCCTCGATCGCGGCATTCAACGCCAATAGATTGGTCTGCTCGGCGACGCTCTTGATCACCTCCAGCACCGTGCCGATATTCTGAATTTCAGCACTGAGACTTTCGATGCTCGAACTGGCGGAAGTGGCCGAATCGGCCAACTGCTCGATCCGCGCCATGCTCTGTCGCACCACCTGCTGGCCACTCTCCACCTTGTCGTCGGCAGTCTGCGCGGCCAATGCCGCCTCCCCGGCATTGCGTGCCACGTCGTGCACCGTGGCGGTCATCTGGTTCATCGCGGTGGCGACCTGCTCGGTCTCTTCCTTCTGGCTACTCACCTCAAGGTTGGTCTGCTCGGTGACCGTCGACAACAGTTGCGCCGAACTGGCCAGTTGTTCGATCCCCGCCTGCAAACCACTGACGATGGTGCTCAGCCCCGCGCCCATCTGCTGCATCGCCAGCATCAACTGGCCGATCTCGTCGCGCCGGGTCACTTGCACGCTGGCACTCAAGTCGCCGGCAGCGATCTGCTGCGCCAACTGAATCACGCTGCGCAACGGTGCGACGATCAACCGGGTGATGAACCATGCAGCAAGTACCCCGACCAGCAACGCCAGGGCGGAGGAGCCAATGATCAGCAGCGAATTTTTCTTCAGCTCAGCCTGCATCGCGGCGTCTTCGGCGACGTAGGCCTGATTCACCCGCTCGACCACCTGATCAGCACGCTGGTGCAATTGTTCGTAGACCGTTTTTTCCTGAGCGAGCAAACCGGTGTATTCAGCGAGCTTGTCGTTGAAACCGGCGATATGCCCGGACACTTCGTTGAGCACGGTCAGATAGCCCTCATCCTTGACCGTGGTTTTCAGCTCTTCGGCCTGCGTCTGCGCTTGCGCAGCCTGTTCGATGTTGCCCTTGCCGGCACTGTCGGCGTCGCCCTTGCGACTTTGATCGAGACGAACCCGGGCCTCATTCATCGCCTGCAACATCAGGCGCGACACCTGGCTGACCTGACTGGCTTGCTCAATGAATTGCGCCCCATCCTTGCCCTCGGTGTCCTTCAAGGTATACGCGCCGTCGTCGGCCAGCCCGGCCTGCAGCACGTCGAGGTTATTGGCCACGCTGGATACCGACCAACTGGCCATTTCCAGCGCAAGATCCTTGGCCTGGCTCAGCGATACGAATTCATCGAACGCCTTGCGATAGGCACCCAACGACAGCTCGACATCGTTCATCACCGACTCATTGGCCGGCGTACGCGCCTTGAGCTCGTTAGCCAGGGCAACCAGACCGTCCACACCTTCACGCAGGGCATCGGCCGTCTTCGGGTTGCCGTGCAAGGCATAATCCTGTTCGAGCAGGCGCACCTTGAGCAGACTGCTGTTGAGCGAGGACATCTGCTTCAGCCCGTCGAAGCGCAGACTGATGGTCTGCAGGGACCAGACGCCAATCGCCGCCACCAGAGCGGTCAAAAGCAAGACCAGCACAAACCCGATCCCCAGTTTTTTCGCCATACCGAGGTTGGCGAAACGTCCTTGCATGGCCGAAATCATTGCGCGAGCCCCCTGCCATTGTCAGTAAAGCGAAGAGTCGCAACGGCCAGGAAGCAGCACAAGTCTCTACCGTCGCAATAATGGCAAAAAGCTACAGCCGCGTCGTTTTCAGAACACTGGAGGTCGATCCGAACCGGTGTTGCGGAAAAACTGCCGAGCCCGTGGATCGCAGGCATACGCCACGTTGATGCGATGCCAGTCACCCGATTCGCCGCTGGGACTGAACGCCCCCATGTTCGCCAGCATCACGCCACAGCGCCGGGCCTGGCCGCGAACCGAGCCCTGATCGGCCCTCCGCGCACGTGCCCAGATGAACAACCCGCCCGCCGGCCGGCCGAACACTTCCCAGTCGGCGTCTTCCAGCGCCTGCAAAGCCGCGACGCGATCAGCATTCAAGCGCTGCCGCTGGCGCTGCACCAGCTTACGGTAAGCACCGCTGGCCAACAGCGTTGCCAGCACCGCCTCGGAAAACCGCGATACCCCAAGTCCACTGACCATTTTGACCTGAGCCAGGCGCCTGACCAAATCACTGTCCGCGAGGACAAACCCGACCCGCAAGGAACTGCTCAGCGTCTTGGAAAAACTGCCCACATAAATGACTCGGCTATCATCGTCCAGCGCAGCCAGACGGGTACCGTGACCGGTGTGCAGGTCGGCGTAGACATCGTCTTCTATCAAGCGCAGATCATGAAGTCTGCTCAATTGCAGGATACGTTGCGCCACGCCCGGCGACAGGCAACTGCCGGTAGGATTGTGGTGATGACTGTTGATGAACATCGCCGCCGGCCGAAACTGCTGCAGCAAAGCTTCGAGCGCTTCGACATCCGGCCCGTTCTGCGTACGACGCACCTCCAGCATGCGCACGCCGTGCAGGCGCAGCAGATCGAACAACGGCGCATATCCCGGCGTCTCAACCACTACGCAGTCGCCGGCCTTGAACAACGTGCGCACGATCAGATCGAGCGCATGACTGGCGCCGCCGGTGCTCAACAATTGCGCACTGCCAGCGTCGATATCCAGCCGCTTCAAGCGCCTGACAATTTGCTCACGCAACGCCGGCAGCCCAAGCGGCGTGCTGTAATCGAACAGACTGGCCATGTCCGTGCGCGCCACCTCACGCAACGCATAACTGAGATCATCCGGCTCACGCCAGCTCTGCGGCAAGCCACCGGAGCCCAGCTTCAAACCACCGCCGACATCGCAAACCGCATCGCACCCGCCATAGCGCCCGCCAAACAAATCACGGTCAACATCAACGCCATGCGTCGACGGCGAGGCAGCCACCACAAACCCGGTGCCCTGACATGTGCTCAATACTCCCTGCGATACCAATCGCTCGCACGCCTCGACAACACACGAATGACTCAACAGATTGCCCCGGGCGATCTGCCGGGCAGAAGGCAAACGAGTGGCAGGCGGCACACCACTTTGCACAATCCACTCCGTCAGCCCATCAACAATCTGCTGCACGACCGGCACCATTGCCTGTCGATCAATTCTCAACTCCATGAGCAAGCAAACTCCTGTCCGTTTCGCTGGCCGCAGTAAATCACAGCCACGCCGGACAGCCTGTGCGACAACGCCGCCAAAAGCGACCGTTCTAACGGCTTGATACACATTGTTTAAAGGGATTCACGGAATTGAGCAGGCATAAACGCAAAGCTGAAAATCAAAAGCCCCTCACCCTAGCCCTCTCCCGGAGGGAGAGGGAACTGACCGGTGTGAATATGAGAGTTGCGCCGACTTGAAATACCGAGTCGTATGAAATTACAAAGCAAACGCAGATCGGCTCCCTTTCCTCGGGGAGAGGGCTGGGGTGAGGGCAGCCAAACCACAAATCCAAAGCCAACCACCTTCTTCTAACTACTCAACAATGAGCGTTAGCTCGAGTGCTCTTGATCTTGATCCACCGGCGACATCGGAAGGCTGAGCGGAGGGATTGATCCGGGCGTGGGAGCGCAGCGACCGTCTGGCGCAGCCAGACACAGCGGACGTAGGTGCAGCGAAGCAAACCGTAGCCGCTGCGCCCGGATCGATCCCGGAGCGAAGGGACCCGAGCTTGCGAGGGCCGTACGTAGGAGCAAGCGTTTTTTGCTTACTTTTTTAGGCGCTTGTAAAAAAGTAAGTCGCCGTAAGGGCGAAACCGCCAGCCGCACCACCCGGAGCAACGGATATTCACTCAAAAACCATGAGCATGGTCGGCCCACAGGCCGCCACGCCGACAAAAAAATCAGAACGCCGTAACCCCCCCATCCACCGCCAACGAATGCCCAGTAGTAAACGCCGCCCCATCACTGCACAGATACAGCACAGCACTGGCAATCTCCCCGACCGTACCAATACGCCCCACCGGATGCATGGCATTGGCAAACTCGCCCTTCTTCGGATCCGCCTCATAAGCACGACGGAACATATCGGTATCGATCACCGCCGGGCACACCGCATTGACGCGGATTTTCTTCTTCGCATATTCGATCGCCGCCGACTTGGTCAGCCCGATCACCGCATGCTTGGAGGCCGCATAAATACTCATTTTCGGCGCCGCCCCCAACCCCGCCACCGAAGCCGTATTGACGATCGCCCCACCCCCCTGCGCCAGCAGCAATGGCAACTGATACTTCATGCACAGCCAGACGCCTTTGACGTTGACCCCCATGATCGCATCGAACTCATCCATCGAACCGTCAGCCAGTTTGCCCTTTTCGATCTCGATCCCGGCATTGTTGAAGGCGTAGTCGAGACGACCGTAGGTATTGATAACCTCGTCCATCAGATTTTTCACGTCGCTCTCGACGGTCACGTCGCACCGCACGAAGGACGCTTCGCCACCGGCGGTACGAATCAGCGCCACCGTGCCCTCGCCGCCTGCCGCATCGAAGTCGGCGACCACTACTTTCAGGCCCTCGGCAGCAAACGCCTGAGCGGTCGCGCGACCGATGCCGTTGGCCGCTCCGGTAACGACAACGACTTGACCGGAAAACGTCATGCTCATGCGGATGTCCTCGAACAGTTGGGAATGCTGGTATTGGCTGGAGCGCAGCATAGCCATGGCGCTCGATCACGCGTCAGCACTATCCACACAGCGGTTATGCCCCCATGAACTGCAGTGATTAACCTATGCCGACCGTTATCATCGTAGTCGATTGAAGTGCATTCGCCGCATCAGCCAACCTTGCGCCATCGCCGCCGGGGGTCTATCAACAAGGCTTCATTCCGTTCGAGTGCCTGTCATGACCAACCAGACCAATCGCCAGTTCCTGCTCGCCAAACGCCCGGTGGGTGCGGCCAGCCGCGAGACTTTTACCTATCAGGAAGTTCCGGTCGGCGAACCGGCGGCGGGACAGATTCTGGTGAAGAACGAATACCTGTCCCTGGACCCGGCCATGCGCGGCTGGATGAACGAGGGCAAGTCATACATCCCGCCGGTCGGTATCGGTGAGGTGATGCGCGCGCTGGGCGTGGGAAAAGTCATTGCTTCGAACAATCCGGGCTTTGCCGTCGGTGACTACGTCAACGGCGCCATCGGCGTGCAGGATTATTTCCTCGGCGAGCCAAGAGGTTTCTACAAGGTCGATCCGAAACTGGCTCCGCTGCCGGTGTATCTGTCCGCGCTGGGCATGACTGGCATGACCGCCTACTTCGCCCTGCTCGATGTAGGCGCGCCGAAGGCTGGCGACACCGTTGTGTTGTCCGGTGCGGCCGGCGCGGTTGGCAGCGTTGCCGGGCAGATTGCCAAGCTCAAGGGTTGCCGCGTGGTCGGCATTGCCGGTGGTGCCGACAAGTGCAAGTTTCTCATTGATGAGCTGGGCTTTGACGGCGCCATCGATTACAAGAGCGAAGACGTCATCGCCGGGCTTAAACGCGAATGCCCGAAGGGCGTCGACGTGTATTTCGACAACGTCGGCGGTGACATTCTCGATGCGGTGCTGAGCCGCTTGAACATGAAGGCGCGCGTGGTGATCTGTGGCGCGATCAGCCAGTACAACAACAAGGAAGCGGTCAAAGGCCCGGCCAATTATCTATCGCTGCTGGTCAATCGCGCGCGCATGGAAGGCTTCGTGGTGATGGATTACGCCGCACAGTACGCCAGCGCCGCGCAGGAAATGGCCGGGTGGATGGCCAAGGGGCAACTGAAGAGCAAGGAAGATATCGTCGAAGGCCTGGAGACCTTTCCCGAGACCTTGATGAAGCTCTTCAACGGCGGGAATTTCGGCAAGTTGGTCTTGAAAGTCTAACGCCACCCTAAAACCAATTGTAGGAGCGAGCCTGCTCGCGAAAGCGGTGGTTCAATCGATATTGACTTCGACTGATACACCCTCCTCGCGAGCAGGCTCGCTCCTACATTTTGATCTTCAGTGAGGTTCAGGCGATCTCGGCCACAACCGAAGCCAGCGCCTGCGCCGGATCGGCAGCCTGGCTGATCGGACGGCCGATCACCAGATAATCGGAACCGGCGTCCAGCGCCTGACGCGGAGTCAGAATGCGGCGCTGGTCGTCCAGTGCGCTACCGGCCGGACGAATCCCCGGGGTTACCAGTTGCAACGACGGGTGCGCAGTTTTCAGCGCAGTGGCTTCCAGTGCCGAGCAGACCAGGCCGTCCATCCCGGCTTTCTCGGCCAGTGCCGCCAGACGCAGCACCTGTTCCTGCGGTTCGATGTCCAGACCGATGCCAGCCAGATCCTCACGCTCCATGCTGGTCAGCACGGTCACGCCGATCAGCAACGGCTGCGGGCCGCTGCGCTTGGCAAGCTCTTCACGGCAGGCTGTCATCATGCGCAGGCCACCGGAGCAATGCACGTTGACCATCCACACGCCCATCTCGGCGGCCGCTTTCACGGCCATCGCGGTGGTGTTGGGAATGTCATGAAATTTCAGGTCGAGAAACACTTCGAAACCCTTGTCACGCAAGGTGCCGACGATTTCCGCGGCGCAACTGGTGAACAGCTCCTTGCCCACTTTGACCCGGCACAGCTTCGGGTCCAACTGGTCGGCCAGCTTCAGTGCGGCGTCACGAGTGGGGAAATCCAGGGCGACGATGATAGGAGTCTGGCAGGCGGACATGAATGGGCTCTCAGGCAGGTCGAAATCGGCGCGCATTGTAGCGGAACCGGCGGCGGCGCGGCACCCGATGATCGGTAAATCGTCGCGCCGGCGCTGATCAGCATAGCCCTCGCTGCTATTGTGTCGACTTCGATACACAGCCGACATGCCGCCAACATGCCCCCGCATTAGCCTCGCCAGCCGTAACACGTCCTTACAACAGCACTTCCCGCCTCACGGCCGGACGCCTATGCTGAAAACCATTACCTCGCAGCCCATCTTTTGTGGTTGGCGGCCTACTGGCAGACGAACAACCCCATGCACAACACCCAAACGCCCCTGACGGATGAGCCTAAAGACGACAAGCGCTGGAGTATTAGCGCACTGATCGTTGACGACGACGTGCCGATCCGCGAGCTGATGATCGATTACCTCGCCCGCTTCAACATCCACGCCAGCGGTGTCACCGACGGTGCGGCCATGCGCCAGGCGATGCAGGCCGAACATTTCGACGTCGTGGTGCTGGACCTGATGCTGCCCGGCGAAGACGGTTTGTCGCTGTGCCGCTGGCTGCGCGCCGAATCGGACATTCCGATCCTGATGCTTACCGCCCGCTGCGAACCGACCGACCGCATCATCGGCCTCGAACTCGGCGCCGACGACTACATGGCCAAGCCGTTCGAGCCGCGCGAACTGGTGGCGCGCATCCAGACGATTCTGCGCCGGGTACGCGACGACCGCAGCGAACAGCGAGCCAATATCCGTTTCGATAACTGGCGCCTTAACAGCGTCCTGCGCCAGTTGATTGCCGACAATGGCCTGGTGGTGCCGCTGTCCAACGCTGAATTTCGCCTGCTCTGGGTATTTATCGAACGTCCGCGCCGGGTGCTCAGCCGCGAACAATTGCTCGACGCCGCCCGTGGTCGCTCGATCGAAGCATTCGACCGCAGTATCGATTTACTGGTGTCGCGCCTGCGGCAGAAACTTGGCGATGACCCGAAAGCGCCACATCTGATCAAAACCGTGCGCGGTGAGGGATATCTGTTCGACGCACGGGACATCGGCTGATGCGGGCGCGCTTCGACACGCTGTTCGGGCGCCTGTTTGGCGTGCTGTTTGTGGCGATCGTCCTCGCGCACTTGCTGGCGTTCACCTGGTTCCACCTCTACGGCCCGCCCCCGCCTCCACCGCCGCCAGAGTTTTCCCAAGTTGCCGAGGGGCAACAGGCGCCGCCCGATCAGCGCTATCCGCCGCGCCTACCGCGCCCATGGTTCGGTGGCCCGGTAGTGCCGCTGACGTTTCAGTTCATCACCTTGATGATCGCGGCGTGGTACGGCGCCAAGCTGCTCAGCCGCCCGATCCAGCGTCTGAGCGACGCCGCCGAACGCCTCAGCGAGGATCTCGACAGCCCGCCACTCGATGAGTCTGGCCCACGTGAAGCGCGACAAGCGGCATCCACCTTCAACCTGATGCAACGGCGTATCCGCGAACAGGTACAGCAACGCGCCCGCATGCTCGGCGCCGTGTCCCACGACCTGCGCACACCGCTGTCTCGGCTGAAACTGCGCCTGGAAAACCTCAGCGACGAAAAACTCCAGGGCCAGATGCGTCAGGATCTGGACGACATGATCAGCATGCTCGACGCCACCCTCAGCTACCTGCATGAACAGCGCACCAGCGAAGCCGTGCAATTGATGGACGTACAGGCGCTGGTCGAATCACTGTGCGAAAACGCCCAGGATCAGGGTGCCGACGTACAGGTCAGCGGCCAATGCGCCCCGCTGCCGGTACAGCCAATGGCACTGCGTTCGTGCCTCAACAACCTGCTCGACAACGCCCTGCGATACGCCGGCCAGGCGCGCATCGAACTGCACGATCACCGCGAACAGGTGCTGATTCGCGTAATCGACCATGGCCCAGGGATCGCCGAAGACCAGCGTGAAGCCGTGTTCGAGCCCTTTTACCGACTGGAAGGCTCACGCAATCGCAACTCCGGCGGCGTCGGCCTGGGCATGACCATTGCTCGCGAAGCGGCACAGCGTTTGGCTGGGCAGTTGACTCTGCAAGAAACCCCCGGCGGCGGCCTGACCGCTGTCATTCGCCTGCCGCGAATGTGATAAACACCGCAGCCCCTGCAGGAGGAAAACGCATCGGTTGCAAGTATCGGGATGTGGCGGATAGAGTTGAGCCGGCTGACGCGGTCAGCCAATGAAAAGCCCCTCACCCTAGCCCTCTCCCAGAGGGAGAGGGGACTGACCGCAGGGGACGCGAGAGATACGCCGACGTGAAATACCGAGTCGTACGCAAACTTCGAAGCCAACCCAAATCGGCTCCCTCTCCAGGGGGAGAGGGCTGGGG
Organism: Pseudomonas koreensis; assembly: GCF_036668835.1. GTDB lineage: Bacteria > Pseudomonadota > Gammaproteobacteria > Pseudomonadales > Pseudomonadaceae > Aquipseudomonas > Aquipseudomonas koreensis_I. The sequence goes on along the minus strand of NZ_JAZEVW010000012.1, from coordinate 75,649 downwards.
TGAGGGGCAAATCCACCACAAATCCCAAGCCAACCACCCGCTTCTAACCACTCAACAATGAGCGCCAGCTCGAGTGCCCTTGATCTTGCCTGACCAGCGACATCGGAAGGCTGAGTGGAGGGATTGATCCGGGCGTGGGAGCGCAGCGACCGTCTGGCGCAGCCAGAAACAGCGGACGTAGGTGCAGCGCAGCAAACCGTAGCCGCTGCGCCCGGATCGATCCCGCAGCGAAGGGACCCGAGCCTGCGAGGGCCGAACGCAGGAGCAAGCCTTTTGGTTCCTTTTTGGCGTCTGAAAAAGGGACTCGCCGTAAGGGCGAAACCGCCAGCCGCAACACCCAAAAAACGGATATTCACCCAAAACCCCAAGAGCATGGTCGGCCCAGAGGCCGCCAAGGTCAAACGAAAAAGCCAACTACCGCCGTTCCTCAACCCGCCCCTGACTCTTGCTCCAGTCCGTCAACAAACTATAAGCCACCGCCAACAACGTCGGCCCGATAAACAACCCGATAAACCCAAACGCAATCAACCCTCCAAACACCCCAAGCAACACAATCACCAGCGGCAGATTCCCACCGCGACTGATCAGATACGGCTTGAGCACGTTGTCCACGCCACTGATGATGAACGTCCCCCAGATCCCGAGAAACACCGCCATCCCGTACTCACCCTTCCAGGCCAGCCAGGCCGTGGCCGGCACCCACACCAGCGGTGGCCCCATCGGAATCAGACTGAGCAGAAAGGTCACGATCCCCAGCACCAACGCACCCGGGACCCCGGCAATCAGAAACCCGATCAACGCCAGAACCGCCTGCGCCGCCGCGGTGCCGATCACCCCGTTGACCACCCGCTGCACCGTGCCCGCCACCAGCTCGATGTAATAGCCGGCACGTTCGCCGATCAAGCGCTCCAGCAGACTGTGCACAAACGCCGCCAATCGCGGCCCGTCACGGTAGAAAAAGAACACAAAGACAATGCTCAACGTCAGTTCGAGAATACCGCCGCCGATCTGCGCACTTCGCGCCAGCAGCCAGTTGCCGACCTGGCCCAGATAAGGCTTGATCGACACCATCAGCGCCGCGCCCTGCTGATCGATGCTGTTCCACAACCCCACCAGCCGTTCCCCTACCAACGGCAAAGTGCCGAGCCAGTCGGGCGCTTCCGGCAGTCCGTCGACCTGCACATCCTTGATGAATGCCGTGGCATCGCGCACGTGATCGGCAAGGTTGAAGCCCAGCCAGACCAGCGGCGCCGCCACCAGCAGCATCCAGCCCAGCGTCAGAATGGCCGCGGCCAAGGACTCGCGGCCATTCAGCCAGCGAGTCAACAGACGCATCAGCGGCCAACTGGCGAATGCCAGCACCGCGCCCCAGAACAGCGCCGACCAGAACGGCGCCATTACCCACAGGCTGGCCCCGAACAACACCAGCAGGAGGATCTGCACCAGCAGGCGATCGTTATTGAGCATGTGTGATCTCGAAAAAGTCAGTCAGGCAAAGAGTGGGCGAACATGCAGACATGTTCGCCCGGTAGCTTATCGCAACAGGTCGATGCGCAGACCTTTACCCTCGACAGTGCCGGTTTCCATGCGGGCCGCTCGCACACCTTGATCGATCAGCGCCTGACGCCACGACTCGGCCTTGGGTCCGGACAGCGTCACGCGTAATGTGGTATCAAGGTTGAGGCCACGGGAGATCAGCCGTAGCCAGGTGTCATCCGGGGCATCGACCCGGTCCGGAAAATCCAGCTCGCCGGTGCTTTTGAGTTGGCGCAGCAGGGTTGCCGAGGTCGGCAGCAACTCGCCCAGTGGCGCCAGTGCCTCGAACTGCTCGACATGCAGATAGGCTTTGCGATTGCCGCGAGTGATGCTGTACAGCGCCACCAGCGTATTGTCCCGCGGTGCCGCCAGGCGCAACAGCAGATACGCCTGCTGCTCGTCGGCGCCATACAGCTTGGCGTTGCCGAACACTTCGTTGGCCCACAGGCTGCTTTCACCGCAATCACGCGCCTGACACCAGAACAGCAACTCGGCTTTCTGTTTTTGCAGGGCCTTGCACGCTTCGGTGAAGGCTTCGGTAGCGGAATGTTCGGGCGGCAACTCGTAAGTGACCGCAGTGGTCTGGCCGCGTGCCGTGACCTGGCCGTCGAAGCGCAACTGGCCGCTGATCTTGCGGATCGAGCCCAGCGGATAGATCCGCTCAAGCTCGACTGGCGGGCGATAGTCGACGATCTGCGCGTCGGCCAGACGCGGCACGATCGGCAAATCCTGACTGCCCGGCACGTCGGCGGCGAACGAAACGGTGCTGCAACAGCACAGTGCCCACACACTGATTGAGCGCATCGTCAGGCTCATCGGATCGGCATGATCGGGTGAGTCGGGGTCGCAGCGGTGTAGAAATCCATTGTTGTCGTCTCCCATTTCAACCCGACCAGCCTCGACAGTTGCCCGCTGCAAGTCAAGGAATGGCGAAGAAGCGATTGAAACAGTCTGCGACAAGATCCGCGCCGGCCTCATCGTTGAGGTGCAAATGATGGCCGCCCGCCAGCTGTTCCCGGTCAAATGGCAGACGCCCAAGCAGCTCGGGATGTTTTGCCAGCATGCCCTCGGCAGCCACTACCAGTTGCGCCGGGCAAGCGATGCGCGCAACGAAGGCCAGCGCCTGCTCCTGGGTCAAGCGCAACGGTGAGGGCAAGGTCAGGCGATTGTCGGTGCGCCAGGTGTAACCGCCGGGCACCGGCATCAGGCCGCGCTGAGCCAACAGTTCTGCGGCTTCGCGACTGACTGCTACCAGACCTTTCATGCGCGCTTCGATGGCGCGGTCGAGGGTCGCATAGACCGGTTTGCGCTTGTCACGCAGATCCAGTTGCGCTTGCAGGGCCATGCCCATGCGCTCGGCAGCATTTTCGCCTTTGTCTGTCGGAGGAATCACGCCGTCAATCAGCGCCAGATGGCTGATCCGCTCCGGCAATGAGCCCGCCAGCACCAGGGAGACGATTGCCCCCATGGAGTGCCCGAGCAGGCCGAAACGCTTCCAGCCCAGTTGCTCGGCGACCTGCAGCACATCATGGGCATAATCCCACAGCGCGTAACCCGCGCCATTCGGCCGGTGTCCGGAATGCCCATGCCCGGCCATGTCCAGTGCGATGATGCGCAACCCTTTGAGCCTGGGGGCCAGGCGCGCAAAGCTGTTGGCATTGTCGAGCCAGCCATGCAGGGCGATGACCGGCAGGCCGTCCTCGGGACCGAACAAATGCGCGGCCAGCTCGATATGCGGCAGGCTCAGGCGCACTTCTTCGAAAATCGGGCTCATGCGCAGTCCTTGTCCTGGCGGTTTTGCCAGCGGCTGAACAGGGTTTTCAGCAAGCGCGCGGTGTCCTGCGGACGTTCGAGCGGGAACATGTGCCCGCCGGGCATGCTCAGCGCCTCGCCCTGGGCCAGGCGCGAAACGAAGCGCGTGTGATGACGCATCACCACGCGGCTCTTGTGCCCGCGCACCACCGCCAGCGGCACCTGCAAATGCCGCGTATGAGCGGGACTGGTGTGCGGCACGCCGCGATAGATGCTGATTTCGGTGGCCGGATCGAAACGCAGGCGCAGTTTGTCACCGACCTTGTGCAAACCGTGGTGCAGGTAGGCATCGAAGCACTCCGGGTCGAAACCGCGAAACAGCGTCTTGCCGGCAAAATAACTGCGCGCGCTGTCGAGGTCGGCAAATTCTTCGCGCCGGCCCAATGTGCGCCCGGCCGGCGTCAACCGGTCGATAAAACCGAAACGCTTGGCCGCACGGATCACCCATTGATCGGTGCGGGTCAGCACTGGCGAGTCGAGCATCACCACTCCGCGATACAGCTGGGGACAGCGCAGTGCCGCGTGCAGGTGCAACACGCCGCCAAACGAATGACCGACGCCCCACACTGGCTGATCCTGTTGCTGCAAGTGGTGGATCAATTCGTCGACGAGGTTGTACCAGTTGTCATCCGCCGGAAAACGCGGGTCATGGGCGTGCTGTTCCAGATGCGCAACCCGATACTCGGGCGCCAGCGCCGCGAACAACTTGCCATAGGTGCCCGAAGGGAAGCCATTGGCGTGGGCGAAGAAGATCGGTTGCGACATGCGGGAACATCCACTGGACGGGAAACGTGCCGATGATTGTCCGCAAGAGCGGCGCTGACAGCAATGACTGTAAGTGCCAGGAATGGTGACAGTCTGGTCAGGGTGATGTGTGTCAGCGAGACCGCTGCCCCCTCACCCCAGCCCTCTCCCCAGGGGGCGAGGGGGGAAGGGAGCAGATCGGGGGGAATTGAAGACCGGAGCTCGACTCCATCTTTCAGGTCGACTGAACATGTGGAACCAATACAGCTCGGCCCCCTTTCCCTCTGGGAGAGGGCTGGGGTGAGGGCTCAACGCGCCGGCGGCTGTTCCCCCAGCGGCACCACCGCCATAGTCAGACGCGACACACAACTGGCCTTGCCCTCATCGCTGGTCAGGCGAATATCCCAGACATGCGTGGTGCGGCCAATATGAATCGGCCTGGCCACCGCCGTCACCCGCCCGCTACGCAAACCACGCAAGTGGTTGGCGTTGATCTCAAGTCCCACGCAATAGGACTTGCTGGCATCGATGCACAGATAACTGGCCATCGAACCGACGGTCTCCGCCAGTACCACCGAGGCGCCACCATGCAGCAGGCCGTAGGGCTGATGAGTGCGATGGTCGATGACCATGCTCGCCGTCAGCGAGTCGTCATCGAACGCCTCGAAACGAATGTCGAGCAGTTCGCCGATGGTGTTTTTCTGAATCGCATTCAACTGCTCGATATTCGGAGTGGTACGCCACACGCTCATCGCAGACTTCCTTTTGTTGTTCTGGTCGTCACTCAATCCTGCCACAGCACCGCCTCGCTGCGCTCGCTCCATTCTTCGAAACGGCTGCCATAGGTGTCTTCGATGACATTGCGCTTGATCTTCAACGTCGGCGTGAGGAAGCCGTTTTCCACTGCCCAACTGTCTTTGACCACCACCAGTCGGTGCAGGCGTTCGTGCTTGTCGAGCGCGGCGTTGACCTCTTCCAGCAGTTTTTCCAGGCTCGAATGCAGACTCGCCCGCCCCTCTTCCTGATTGACGGCCGACAACACACACAAGCCCAGCGGCGCGCTCAATCCGTCACCGACTACACAGACCTGCTCGATGCGCGAATGCACCGCCAAGCGGTTTTCGATCGGCGCCGGGGCGACATATTTGCCCTTGCTGGTCTTGAAGATTTCCTTCAGTCGCCCGGTCAGGCGCAAGCGCCCTTCACTGTCCTGCTCACCCTTGTCACCGGTGCGCAGAAAACCGTCTGCGGTGATGGTTTCGGCGGTTTTCTGCGGTTCCTTGAAATAGCCGAGCATGGTCGCCTGACTGCGTACCTGCACTTCGCCCGAATCATCGATACGCACCTCGACCTGCGGGCACGGCTTGCCGATCCAGCCCTGCCGGTATTGGCCCGGCAGGCAGATGTGCGAATAGCCGCAGCCCTCGGTCATGCCGTACACCTCCAGCACGTCAAGGCCGAGTTTCTGGTACCAGGCGAGCAAGGTTTGCGGCACCGGCGCGGCACCGGACAACGCCACACGCAAGGCATCAAGGCCCAGACCGGCCAACACTTTGCGCCCGACGCGTTTGCCAATGAACGGCAGGCCGAGGAGGAAATCCAGGCGTTTCGCCGGGATCTTGCTGTACACGCCCATCTGAAATTTGATCCAAATGCGCGGCACGCCGAACATCGCGGTCGGCCGCGCACGCTTCAGATCAGTGATGAAGGTGTCGAGGCTTTCGGCAAAGAATACGGTTTGCCCGGTATAAATCGACGCCAGTTCGACGAACATCCGCTCGGCAACGTGGCACAGCGGCAGGTAAGACAGCAGCCGATCGTTCTCGTTGAGCCCGAACAATTGCGTGCCATGCGTCGTGGCAAACCCGAGATTGGCGAAACTGTGCATCACACCTTTCGGCAAGCCAGTGGTGCCGGAGGTGTAAATGATCGTCGCCAGTTGCTCGGCGGGCGGGCGCGGGTCGTCTTGGATGGGCGAAGATTTTTGCAGCTCGGCCCAACTGAAATCGCATTCGCCGGGCGGATGCAGCGGCAGGCTGATCGTCGGCAGCCCGGCCGGGATGCCCTTGGACATGCCCGGCCAGTCATCAAGTTTGCCGATAAACGCCAGTACGCTTTCGGAGTGCGTCAGCACCTGCGCCACCGAGTCGGCGGTCAGATTGGGATACAGCGGCACCGAGACGTGCCCGGCCATCCAGATGGCGAGGTCGGCGATGATCCAGTGCGCGCAGTTTTTCGAGATCAGGGCGATGTGGCTGCCGGCCGGCAATTCTCGCGAGCGCAGCCAGTGCGCGGCGCAGCGGGCCTGATGGCCGACATCGGCCCATGTCAGGCTCTCGACCTGCCCGCCGCCGATCGGCTGCACCAGAAAGCGCTGGCGCGGGTGCCGGGCTTCTCGTTCATAGAACACGTCCAGCGGCAAACGGAAGGCGGCAGACATGCGACTCGCTCCTGTTTTTTTGGTCTGGAGCAAGCGTAGTCAACCAAGCAAGTGCTTGGTTGGATTTTTCAAACAAATAATTTCAGAGTTCGCAATAACCACTGTGGGAGCGAGCCTGCTCGCTCCTACAAGGGTGTTGCGTTAAGGGTGTTTCAGGCTGTTGAGGGTCATGGAGCCGATCAGCAGCTCGGGGCTTTCGAGCTCGGCCAGGCCAGCGGTGCTGACCCGCTCCGGCGGGTGCCCGGCGCCATGCTGCAGATAGCTGAGCAAGTTACCCACCAGCGGGTTGTGGCTGACCAGCAAGACATTGCTCACCGACACCAATTGATCGGTGACCTTGTCCGGATCAACCTCCGGCGTCAGCCATTCAACCGTACGAATCTCCGGTTCGAATCCCAGCGCCTCGCGCACGATCTGCGCGGTTTGCTGCGCGCGCAGATAAGGGCTGGCGTAAATCGCCGTCAGCGGCTGGCCGATCAAATGCGCGGCGCTACGCAAGACTTCCTTGCGACCGTGCTCGGTCAGTTCGCGCTCGGGGTCGACTTTCGAGCCATGAGGCACCGCCTCACCGTGACGTAATACCCAGAGTTTCATAGCTTGGGTTCCTCATCTCGAACCGGATGCGCGGCTGGCGCCACGGCATGCGGCGCTTCGCCTTCCGGGGTGCGCGGCGCCGGCCAGTCGGCGAACGGCCAGGGCTTCTGGTCGCTGTGGAAGGTGCCGAAGCGGCCGATCTGCGCGAGAAACTGGCTCAGGCTGTCGCCGAAATTCATCAGGCTGGCGCTCGGTGCGCCGTAGATCAAACGGTAGATCAGTTGCACCAGGACCACGGCGCCGAGGATGAACTGCGCCACTTGCCAGACCAGCAGGTAAACGATCATCCACATCACCCGCAGGAGGATGGATTCGTACTGGGCTTCGGTTTTCGGATCGTGCATGGCTTGCTTCCTGTGCGTGTAACAGCTGAGTCAGTTGAAACCGCTGGTGGAGATAAAGTCGACGTCGGTTTTCGGCTCGGCGCGCATCAATAGACCAATCACCTGCTCCAGCGTGCGGCCTTCGAACAGGATTGCATGGAGCCCGGCGACCAGCGGCATATAGACGCCAACTTCCTGCGACTTGGCCTTGAGTACTTTCAGGGTATTGACCCCTTCGGCGACTTCACCCAGACGCGACACCGCTTCATCCAGGCTCAAGCCCTGACCGAGGGCAAAGCCAACCTGGTAGTTGCGGCTCTTTGGCGATGAGCAGGTCACGATCAGATCGCCGACGCCGGCAAGCCCGAGGAACGTCATCGGGTTGGCGCCCTGATTTACCGCAAAACGGGTCATTTCCGCCAGCGCGCGGGTGATCAGCATGCTCTTGGTGTTTTCGCCCATCTCCAGCGCCACGGCCATGCCGGCAATGATCGCGTAAACGTTTTTCAACGCCCCGCCCAGTTCGACACCGAAACGGTCGGCGCTGGCGTACACCCGAAAAGTCCGGCCGTGCAGCGCGGCCTGCACCGCTTTGCACAGTTCTTCGTCTTCGCTGGCGACCACCGTGGCGGTCAGCGCATGCTCGGCGATTTCGCGGGCCAGGTTCGGCCCGGACAACACGCCGATGCGCGCTTGCGGAGCGATTTCTTCGAGAATCTGGCTCATCAACTTGAACGTCTGGGCTTCGATGCCTTTGGTCAGGCTGACCAGCATCTTGCCGCTCAACCGCTCGGCGTGGGCGGCAAGTACCGTGCGCAACGCGCTGGAGGGCAACGCGACAAAGCACAAATCACAGGCGTCGAGGGTTTCCTGCAGGTCAGTGACTGCGGTCACTCCCGGGAGAATTTTGATGCCTTTGAGGTAACGCGGGTTTTCGCGATTGACCCGGATGGCTTCGGCCTGCTCGGGGTCACGCATCCACTGCCGGACTTGATGGCCGTTTTCGGCCAGCAGATTGGCCACGGCGGTACCAAAACTTCCGCCTCCCAGGACCGCAATCGGGCGCTGTTCAGTCATATGCAATCCGTTAATCCATACCAGTGGCGATGGCGGCATTATACGGGGCGACCCGGTCGCGGCCAGCCCCAGCAACAATTACCGACACTTGTAGGAAGAAGACCAATAAAACCTAGGAAAATGCCTGCAACGTGACTGGAAAAGTCGCTGCCCTCGGTTAACATGCGCGCCAATTCTTCGCTTTCAAGGCTGTGTCGTGTCTGCCGGTTCTCTTCCCTCGCGTTCATCCCTGTTGCTGGCGCTGCTGGTCTGCCCGGCCGCGCAGGCGGATGACCTGTTCGTCGACAGCGAAGCACTGCCGCAGGTGCTGACGGCCACGCGCCTGAAACAAACCCCGGCGCAAGTGCCCGGCAGCATGACCGTACTGGACAACGAACTGATCAACGCCAGCGGCGCCCGCGACATCAGCGAGCTGCTGCGTTTGGTGCCGGGCATGATGGTCGGCAACATCAGCGGCAACCAGGCTGCGGTCAATTATCACGGGACCAACGCCAGCGAGGCGCGGCGCATGCAGGTGCTGATCGACGGCCGCTCGGTGTACCGCGCCGGGCTGGCCACGGTGGACTGGAGCGACATTCCGGTCGCGATCGAAGATATCGAGCGCGTCGAAGTCTTTCGCGGCCCGAATACCGTCAGCTATGGCGCCAATGCGCTGATGGCGGTGATCAACATCATTACCCGCCACCCGGCAGACAGCCACGGCACCCGGCTGAAGTACACCCGAGGTCAGCGTGGCATCAATGACTTTTATGCCAGCCAGGGCAGCGGCTGGAATGGCGGCGACTTGCGCCTGTCATTGTCCGGTCAGGAAGATGACGGCTTCGACAGCGATCGCAGCGGCGCCGATTACCGCGACAGCCGCCGCTTGAATCGCCTGAGCCTCGCCGTCAGTCACACCCTCAGCGACGACCAGAGCCTCGACTGGCAACTCAACGCCAAGGATGGCACCAATCAAAGGCCTTACACCTACCAACCGGTGTTTTCGGGGATTACCGCCGCCGGTAACAATTCTGACGTGGTAGCCAAGGATTACGCCGGCTCGGTGCGCTGGAATCTTGATATCAACCCGCAGCACAGCCTGTATCTACAGGGCTCGGCGCAACACTGGGACCGTCAGCAGACCTGGCGCGCCTGCGATGCCGAGGTGTCGTTCAGCCCCGAGCTGACGCAATTGTGGCAACTCAACCCCAATTACACCGAGCGGCTGGCGCGCAACATCACCCGGTTCACCGGCCCCGGCGCGGCACCTGGCACCCCACAGGAAATGGCCCTGGCCAATCAGGTACTCGAGCAGTGGCGCAACGGCGCGAGCCGAACCCTGTGCGGTGACATCGACCAGAGCGCGCGCGAGTCGCGCTATGACCTCGAACTGCAAGACACCCTCAGCCTGTCCGACAGCCTGCGCCTGGTCAGCGGCCTGAACTACCGTTACGACCGCGCCGACTCCGAAACCTATTTCAACGGCACGCTCGACGACACCACCTGGCGCGCGTTCGGCCAACTGGAATGGCGCGCGACCGAACACTGGCTGTTACAGGGCGGTGCGATGTTCGAAGACACCCGCCTGATCGGCAATTCGCTGACCCCGCGCTTCGCCGTGAATTACCTGATCAACCCGCGGCACAGTCTGCGCGCGGTGTACTCGGAGGCGATCCGCTCGCCGGACATGTTTGAGAACAATGTCAATTGGAGCTATCAGGTCAGCAACCTGCGGCCCTCGGCTTATGGACAGTCTTCGGCACGCTACTTCGTGAAAACCCGTGGACCCGGTGATCTCGATCAAGAGCACATGCGCTCGCGAGAGTTGGGCTACAACGGTTATTTCGCAGAACTCGGCCTGGCGCTCGACGTCAAGCTGTTCTACGACGAAATCACCGGGATGATCAGCGAGCCGCTGCGCAACAACCAATACATTGCCAGCAATGCCAACAGCTCACGTTTTCGCGGCGCAGAGACCCAGCTCGACTGGCGCCTGAGTCGCGCCGATCGTCTGCGTTTCACCTACGCCTTCGTCGATGCCGAGGCGAGCAATCCGCTGGATCAGCAATTCACCTCGCGCAACAGCGGCTCGGCCGGCTGGCTGCGCGATTGGGGCCACGGCTGGAACAGCGCCCTCTTCTATTACGGCGACAACGCGCTCAACGGCTACCGCTTCGAGCGGGTCGACACGCGCATCGCCAAACGCATCCCACTGGGCAAGGCGCAACTGCAACTGGCCGGCGTGTTGCAGCAGCGCCTCGACCATGAACCGAACACCTTCGTTGACAATAACTACGACGAGCGCCGGGTCATGTATGTCAGCGCCGAGCTGGAGTTCTAGGATGCGCTACGGCCGGTCACGGAAGACGCCGACCCTGAGTCACTGGCTGGCCGGACTGTTTCTGTTCGTCAGTGCGTGGCTGCACGGGGTCGCGGTGCAGGCCGCCGACATTCTGCTGACCGGCGCCGAGGACAGCCCCGGCGTGCAAGCCTTCGTCCAGGCGCTGAGCGAGTTGCGCCCGACCGACACCGTGCGCTTCCAGCCACTGGCCAGTCTGCCGGCACCGGGCAAATTGCCGGCCAGCCTGCGCTTGATTCTGCTGGACTTGCCGAGCCTGGACTGGCGCCTGCAAGAACCCCAGGGCCCGGCGACGCTGGTGTTGCGCATCAGCCGCTTGCAGGCGCGGCAACGCTTGGGCGCAAATCAGCCGGCACATTTGAGCCTGCTCTGGAGTGATCCGCCGTTGAGCCGGCAATTGCAATTGATCCGGCAAATTCTGCCGCAGGCGCGGCGCGTGGGAGTGCTGTTCGGCGAGCACAGCGAATTCTTGCTCAAGGAACTCATCCTCGCCGCCGAACCGTTGGGCCTGCAGGTTTTCAGCCAGCGCTGGGACGACATTCACGACAGCCGCCCGTTGCAAGCGGTGCTGAAGAACAGCGATGTGCTGCTCGGCCTCGACGATCCCGACCTGTATAGCCCGAAAACCGCGAAAAACCTTTTGCTCAGCAGCTACTCGCGGCAGATGGCACTGGTCGGCCCCAACATCGCCTTCGTCCGCGCCGGCAGCCTCGCCAGCACCTATAGCGATCAGCACGATTGGCTGAGCCTGCTCGACCGATTGCTCGACCAGCCACCGGCCAGTTGGCCGCGAGCGCTCTATCCCAAACCTTTTAAAGTCTCAAGTAATGCGCAGGTGGCTCGTTCTCTGGGTATCGAACCGCCCGATGATGTGTCTGTCGCCAGCCTGCTGGCCGAAGGAGAGCGCCGTCCATGAATTTCCGTCGCCGTTGGGACATCAACACCCGCACCCAGTTGATCAGCCTGGGCCCGGCGCTGTTGCTGACCTTGCTGTTGATCAGCTTCTTTACCTTTGTACGCATTCAGGATCTGCGTCAGGAGCTGACTCACACCGGGCAGTTGATTGCCAACCAACTGGCGCCCGCCACGGAATACGGGGTGATTTCCGGCAATAACGAAGTGCTGGAAAGTCTGCTAAAAGCCACGCTCGCTACGCCCAACGTGCGTTTTCTTGAGGTCCAGGACAGCGCCAACCGGATTCTGGTCTACGTCGAGCAACCGGCCGATGCGCACCGCCGCCCGCATCAGGTCGAAGTGTTCCAGGCACCGGTGCGCCTGCAACGCATCGCTCTGCACAATGACTTTTTCCAGGACGGCAAAGCCAGCAATGGCGGGACCGGCGAGGATTATCTGGGGCGGGTGATCGTTGGTCTGTCCAACGATGCCTTCAGCCAGCGCCAGCAGGAAATCCTCCTCAAGGCTGCCATTCTCGCGTTGTTCGCCCTGCTCTTTACCTTTGTTCTGGCGCGGCGCCTGGCCGGTAGTCTGTCGCAGCCGATCCGTGAAATCGGTGATGCGGTCAAGGCGATTCAGGACGGCGATTACAAGGCCCCGCTGCCGATTGTCGACGACACCGAACTCGGCGCCCTGTCGCAACACATCAACAACCTCGCCCAGGCGCTGGAACAAGCCAGCCGCGAGCAGCATCAGGCGATGGCGCAGCTGATCCAGACCCGCGAAGAGGCAGAAAAGGCCAACAACGCCAAATCCGACTTTCTGGCGATGATGAGCCATGAACTGCGCACGCCCATGAACGGCGTACTGGGCATGCTGCAATTGCTCGAAACCACCGAGATGACTGAGGAGCAGATCGAATACGCCGCCCTCGCCTCGGAGTCCACCGAACACCTGCTGAAGGTGATCAATGACATTCTCGATTTCTCGCGCATCGAACGTTCGGAACTGGAGCTTGAGCACATTCCGTTCAACCTAGCCGAACTGATCGGCGCCTGCGCGCAGTCGTTCCAGCACAGCGCAGCCCAACGCGGCCTGGCCTTGAACCTGCGCATCCCCGATGACCTGCGCGGCCTTCAGGTGCAGGGCGATCCGACGCGGATCCGGCAGATTCTGGTCAATCTGGTCGGCAACGCACTGAAGTTCACCGAACAGGGCCGCGTCAGCATCGAGGCGCAGTGGCAATCGCTGGATCACGAACTGCTGTGGTTCACCTGCTCGGTGCGCGACAGCGGCATCGGTATCTCCTCGGAAAGTCTGGAGTTGATGTTCAACGCTTTTCAGCAGGCCGACAGCTCGATCTCGCGGCGTTACGGCGGCACCGGGCTCGGCTTGCCGATCGCCCGCACTTTGGCCGAGCGCATGGGCGGCACGCTGCGCGCGCAAAGCGAGGAAGGTCGCGGCTCGGTGTTCACCCTGGAAATTCCCTTGGCGCTGTACAAACAGGCCTTGCCGCCGCTGGCCGCGCCGCGAGCGCTCAACGGCAAGCAACACGGCGAAGGCCGCCATGTGCTGCTGGTCGAAGACAACCCGGTGAACCAGACGGTGATCGAAGCGATGCTGCGTAGTCTGGGCTTTGCGGTCAGCGTTGCCACCGATGGCGCGCAAGCCGTGCGCAGTGCCGAGGGCGGCGCTTTCGAAGTGATTCTGATGGATTGCCGCTTGCCGATCATCGACGGCTACGAGGCCACGCGGCAGATCCGCCGCCTGCCCGGACGTAGCGAGGTGCCGATCATCGCCCTGACCGCCAACGCCTTGCAGGGCGACCGCGAAACCTGCCTGTCGGCGGGGATGAACGATTATCTGGCGAAGCCGTTCAAACGTAATGATCTGCAGCAGATTCTGCAGCGCTGGGTGTCGTAACGTGGGCCTTTCGACCATCTGCGACTGGCGTGAAAAGCGAAAGTGCGGCAGTCTTAGGCACCCGAACGAGCCCCAAAAGGGGCTTGAATAAAAATTTCAGTGCACAAGTGTACATTCATGTCCTTGGTGCTGTGACTTTCACCACAACGCAATAGTCTATGAGTAGGCTGCCGGTTCGAGGCATGAACGCTTCGAACGGTCGGGAAGATTTGCCCCACCTGCCGCATGGGATTATTGAGGAGCTCGCATGACCAAACAAAACGCCTTTACTCGGGAAGATCTGCTGCGCTGCAGTCGCGGTGAGCTGTTTGGCCCAGGTAACGCGCAACTGCCCGCCCCGAACATGCTGATGGTGGATCGCATCACCCTGATCAGCGAAGAAGGCGGCAAGTACGGCAAAGGTGAATTGGTCGCCGAGCTGGATATCAACCCTGACCTGTGGTTCTTCGCGTGCCACTTCGAAGGCGATCCGGTAATGCCGGGCTGCCTGGGTCTGGATGCCATGTGGCAACTGGTCGGCTTCTTCCTCGGCTGGCAAGGCCTGCCGGGCCGCGGCCGTGCGCTGGGTTCGGGCGAAGTGAAATTCTTCGGCCAGGTCCTGCCGACCGCCAAGAAAGTCACCTACAACATTCATATCAAACGCGTCCTCAAAGGCAAGCTGAACCTGGCCATCGCCGATGGTTCGGTGACTGTCGACGGTCGCGAAATCTACACCGCCGAAGGCCTTCGCGTCGGCGTGTTCACCTCCACTGACAACTTCTAAGGGTTATTCGCATGCGCCGCGTCGTTATCACTGGTCTGGGCATCGTTTCGTGCCTGGGCAATGACAAAGAGACCGTCTCCGCTAACCTGCGTGCAAGCCGCCCTGGCATCCGGTTCAACCCGGAATACGCCGAAATGGGTCTGCGTAGCCAGGTTTCCGGCTCCATCGACCTCAACCTTGAAGAGCTGATCGATCGCAAGATCTATCGCTTCGTCGGTCACGCAGCGGCTTACGCCTACCTGGCCATGAAAGACGCTATTGCTGACTCCGGCCTGACCGAAGAGCAAGTGTCCAACCCGCGCACTGGCCTGATCGCCGGTTCCGGTGGCGCCTCCACGCTGAACCAGATGGAAGCGCTGGACATCCTGCGCGAGAAAGGCGTGAAGCGCGTCGGCCCGTACCGCGTGACGCGGACCATGAGCAGCACCGTTTCCGCTTGCCTGGCCACCCCGTTCAAGATCAAGGGCCTGAACTACTCCATCGCTTCTGCCTGCGCCACCAGTGCTCACTGCATCGGTACCGCCATGGAACAGATCCAGATGGGCAAGCAGGACATCGTCTTCGCCGGCGGCGGTGAAGAAGAGCACTGGAGCCAGTCGTTCCTGTTCGACGCCATGGGCGCGCTGTCCAGCAAGCGTAACGACACGCCAGAACAGGCCTCCCGTGCCTACGACGCCGACCGTGACGGTTTCGTCATCGCTGGCGGTGGCGGTATGGTCGTGGTCGAAGAGCTGGAACATGCTCTGGCCCGCGGCGCAAAAATCTACGCGGAAATCGTCGGCTACGGCGCGACCTCCGACGGCTACGACATGGTTGCCCCAAGTGGCGAAGGCGCGATCCGCTGCATGCAGCAGGCGCTGTCCACCGTCGACACGCCAATCGACTACCTCAACACCCACGGCACCTCGACTCCGGTCGGTGACGTTGCGGAAATGAAAGGTGTGCGTGAAGTGTTCGGCGACAAGGCTCCGGCGATCAGTTCGACCAAGAGCCTGTCCGGTCACTCCCTGGGCGCTGCCGGCGTTCACGAAGCGATCTACTGCATGCTGATGATGGAAGGCAACTTCATTGCCGGCTCCGCCAACATCGACGAGCTGGACCCAGAAGTGGCCGATCTGCCGGTGCTGACCAAGACCCGCGAAAACGCCACCATCAACACCGTGATGAGCAACAGCTTCGGTTTCGGCGGCACCAACGCCACGCTGGTGCTCAAGCGCTGGGAAGGCAAGTAATTTCCCGCTGCTGAGCCGTACATGAAAACGCCCCGACCGGTTCGGGGCGTTTTTTTTTCGTCTACAGGAATTAGCCGGAACACCGCTGATCCCTGTGGGAGCGAGCCTGCTCGCGAAAGCGGTTCAACTGCCAGTTATTTGTTGACTGGCCTACCGTATTCGCGAGCAGGCTCGCTCCCACAAAGCGGAGTCTTGAGTGTCTGAAAATGAAACGTTTGTCATGAAACCAAACGCCCTGCGACCGAATGTCGCGGATTACGCGGGCTGCAGCACTGTTGCAAAATACGCAACAACACCTTGCGCGAATCGGCCGTTTACTTAGCCGGCTAACAAATCCTATAACAGAGTCCTGCACAGGCCTTGCTGCAGACAACCTGAGATTTGGAGCTAGCAGATGACTGTAAAAGTAACTGAACGCGACGATTCACACATGTCCCACGAAGGCGTAGCCGCCGGTATTCGCATCTGGGATGTGCATCAACAAGACTTGCTGGTCGGGATGTTCCACAGCGAAGTCGATGCTCACAACTACAAGGCCGAACTCGAAGTACAAGAGCAGCAACGCGACGCCCGCTCCTCCTGAAGCAACCACAGCATTGAAAACGACAAACCCCGCCATGAGCGGGGTTTGTCGTTGTGGCCTTCAGCGGATTACCACATCAGGTCATCCGGGATCTGATACGCGGCGTACGGATCGTCCTCGACGCTGACCTCCTCGGTCTTGACGTTGAGCTGGACGATGCGCTGCGGGTCGCGCTCCTGGATCTTCAGCGCCGCTTCACGCGGGATCACTTCGTAGCCGCCGTTATGATGAACGATTGCCAGCGAACCGCTGCTGAGCTTGTTGCGCATCAGCGTGTTGACCGAAATACGCTTGACCTTCTTGTCATCAACGAAGTTGTAGTAGTCCTCGGTGGTCAGCTTCGGCAGACGCGAGACTTCAATCAACTGCTTGACCTGCGCGGCACGCGCCTTGGCTTCGGCCTTCTCTTTCGCCTGACGGTTCAACTCCTGGTCGCGCTTGACCTTCTCGGCCATGGCTTCCTGAGCGGCGCGCTGCTGCGAGTCATCCAGTTCGATCTGACCCTTGTGAGCCAGGCGCTGCTGCTTCTGCTTGTCCTTGCTGACCTGCTTGGCCTGCTTTTGGTTGACCAGGCCTGCTTTGAGCAACTGGTCGCGAAGGGAAATACTCATGGTGCTTACTCACTTGGGCAGTGGCTCAGCCGCAGCCGGGCACATTCTTTTCCTGACGTTTGGCTTCGCCCCAGAGGGCGTCCAACTCTTCGAGGGTGCAATCTTCCATGGGACGGTGGGTGTCGCGCAATGCCTGTTCGATAAAACGGAAACGTCTTTCAAACTTGCCGTTGGCGCCACGTAATGCGGTTTCCGGATCGACCTTCAGATGTCGGGCCAGATTGACCACGGAAAACAGCAGGTCGCCGATCTCGTCAGCCACTGCCACGGGATCGTTTTCGGACATGGCTTCGAGCACTTCGTCGAGCTCTTCACGCACCTTGTCGAGCACCGGCAAGGCGTCCGGCCAGTCGAATCCGACCTGCGCGGCGCGCTTTTGCAACTTCGCCGAACGCGACAATGCTGGCAGCGCGGACGGCACATCGTCGAGCAGTGACAGTTGCTCGGGCGCTGCGGATTTCTCGGCGCGTTCCTCAGCCTTGATTTCTTCCCAGCGCTGCTTGACCTGTTCTTCGCTCAAACGTGGTACGTCGAGCGGCGCGTACAGATCGCCGGTGGGGAATACGTGCGGATGGCGGCGGATCAGCTTGCGGGTGATGCTGTCGATCACTCCGGCGAATTCGAAGCGCCCTTCTTCCTTGGCCAACTGGCTGTAATACACCACCTGGAACAACAGATCGCCGAGTTCGCCCTGCAAGTGATCGAAGTCGCCACGCTCGATGGCGTCGGCCACTTCGTAGGCTTCTTCGAGGGTGTGCGGGACGATAGTCGCGTAAGTCTGCTTGATGTCCCACGGGCAACCGAACTGCGGATCGCGCAGGCGGGACATCAGGTGGAGCAGGTCTTCAAGGCTGTACATCATTTCACTCACTACATTGATCCCTGTGGGAGCGAGCTTGCTCGCGAAGACGAACTTTCAATCACATCGATGCTGGATGCGATACCGTCTTCGCGAGCAAGCTCGCTCCCACATTGGATCGGCGTTCACATTCGAAATCGTCGATCTTCAAGGCGTACGATTACGCCGCGTTTCGATGATGTTCGGCAATTGCGAAATCCGCCCCAGCAAGCGCCCAAGCGCGTCCAGCCCCGGGATCTCGATGGTCAGCGACATCAGCGCAGTGTTGTCTTCCTTGTTCGAGCGGGTGTTGACCGCCAGCACGTTGATGCGCTCGTTGAGCAGCACCTGGGAGACGTCACGCAACAGACCGGAACGGTCGTAGGCGCGGATGACGATGTCCACCGGGTAGGTGAGTACCGGCACCGGCCCCCAGCTGACCTGAATGATCCGCTCCGGCTCGCGCCCGCCCAGTTGCAGCACCGAGGCGCAGTCCTGACGGTGAATGCTCACGCCACGCCCTTGGGTGATGTAGCCGACGATCGCATCGCCCGGCAGCGGCTGGCAGCAGCCAGCCATCTGCGTCATCAGGTTGCCGACGCCCTGGATCTGAATGTCGCCGCGTTTGCCCGGCTTGTAGCCGGTGGCCTTGCGCGGAATCAGTTCCAGCTGTTCGTTGCCGCGTTCCGGTTCGACCAGTTGCTGCGCGAGATTGACCAGTTGCGCCAGGCGCAGGTCGCCGGCACCGAGGGCGGCGAACATGTCTTCGGCGGTTTTCATGTTGGCCTTGTCGGCCAGCTTGTCGAAGTCCACCGCTGGCAGGCCGAGGCGCGTCAGTTCGCGCTCGATCAGGGTCTTGCCGGCTGCGACGTTCTGGTCGCGCGCCTGCAGCTTGAACCAGTGCACGATCTTCGCCCGCGCCCGCGAGGTGGTGACGTAACCGAGGTTCGAGTTCAGCCAGTCGCGGCTCGGCGTGCCGTGCTTGCTGGTGATGATCTCGACCTGCTCACCGGTCTGCAGGCTGTAGTTGAGCGGGACGATGCGCCCGTTGATCTTCGCGCCACGGCAGTTGTGGCCGATCTCGGTGTGCACGCGATAGGCGAAGTCCAGCGGCGTCGCGCCTTTGGGCAAGTCGATGGCGTGGCCGTCGGGGGTAAAGATGTAGACCCGGTCCGGCTCGATATCGACGCGCAGCTGTTCCGCCAGACCACCGATATCGCCCAATTCCTCGTGCCACTCGAGCACCTGACGCAACCAGGAAATTTTCTCTTCGTAGTGGTTGGAGCCGGATTTGACGTCGGTGCCCTTGTAGCGCCAGTGCGCGCAGACGCCGAGTTCGGCCTCTTCGTGCATCGAGTGCGTACGGATCTGCACTTCGAGAACCTTGCCTTCCGGGCCGATTACCGCGGTGTGCAGCGAGCGATAGCCGTTCTCTTTCGGGTTGGCGATGTAGTCGTCGAATTCTTTCGGGATATGCCGCCACAAGGTGTGAACGATGCCCAGCGCGGTGTAGCAGTCGCGCATTTCCGGAACCAGCACGCGCACTGCGCGCACGTCGTAGATCTGGCTGAATTCCAGACCCTTGCGCTGCATTTTGCGCCAGATCGAATAGATGTGTTTGGCCCGCCCGCTGATGTCGGCCTCGACACCGGTGGCCTGCAATTCGTCCTTGAGCTGGGTCATCACGTCAGCGATGAAACGCTCGCGGTCCAGCCGCCGCTCGTGGAGCAACTTGGCGATCTGTTTGTATTGATCGGGCTCGAGGTAACGGAAGGACAAATCCTCCAGTTCCCACTTGATATGGCCGATGCCGAGGCGGTGCGCGAGCGGCGCATAGATGTCGAAGACTTCGCGGGCGACGCGGTTACGTTTTTCGTCGTCGGCGGTTTTCACCGCACGGATCGCGCAGGTGCGTTCGGCCAGTTTGATCAGCGCGACGCGCACGTCATCGACCATGGCCACCAGCATCTTGCGCAGGTTCTCTACCTGCCCTTGCGTGCCCATCACCATCGACTGGCGCGGGCTGAGGCTGGCGCTGATGGCGGCCATGCGCTGCACGCCGTCGATCAGTTTGGCCACCACCGGGCCGAAGCGCTGGCCGACGGCGGCGAGTTCGATCTGGCCCTCGCGTACGCCGCGATACAGCACCGCAGCGACCAGCGAATCCTGATCGAGCTTGAGGTCGGCGAGAATCTCGGCGATTTCAAGCCCGGTGCTGAAACTGCCGGAGCCCTCGGCCCACAGATTCTTTTTCGCGTTGGATTGCTGCTCCGCCTCGCGAGCGAACTCGCAGGCTTCCTTCAAGGCTTCGCGATCCAGTGCCAGATCGACACTGACCGCGTGATCGAGCCAAGCCTCGAGATTGATACTGCCGTCGGTGTTGATCGGCTGGTGTGCTCTCACCTGTACCATGTCGCTTTACCTTCCCTACGACGCAGATTCAATGCGTCAAATCGCTGATCCTCATCGCCCGGTTGCGCTCGCGGGGCTCAGGCGAGCGCGGCACGGACAGATCAGACGGATTCAGACGAGCCGTCCTGGCTCGCTTCAAATAACGCCATGGCCTCGACATGTGCCGTCTGAGGAAACATATCGAGAATCCCGGCACGTTTTAACCGGTAGCCCTGCTTGATCAATTCGACCGTGTCGCGCGCCAGAGTTGCAGGGTTGCACGACACATACACCAGCCGTTTGGCACCCAGGCTCGCCAGCTTGCGCACCACCTCGAAAGCACCGTCACGGGGTGGGTCCAAGAGTACCGCAGAAAAGCCGTTTCCGATCCACTGGGCATCGTTCAAAGGCTGGGATAAATCGGCTTGAAAAAACTTTGTGTTATGCAAATTGTTACTGGCGGCGTTCGCTGCGGCGCGCTCGACCATGGTCTGCACGCCTTCGACCGCTACCACTTCACGCACGCTTTGGGCCAACGGCAACGCGAAGTTGCCGAGACCGCAAAACAGGTCCAGTACGCGTTCCTCCGGCCTCGGCCTCAGCCAGTCCAGCGCCTGGGCGACCATCGCTTCGTTGACGCCGGCATTGACTTGAACGAAGTCGCCGGGGCGATAGGCCAGATCGAGGTTCCATTGTTCCAGCCGATAGCCCAGCGCCTGGCTGGCGTCGACCGGTTGCGGCTCGCCTTCGCCATGCAGCCACAATTGCGCCTCATGGAACTGGCAGAAATCCTTGAGGATCGTCAGGTCCGCTTCGGACAGCGGCGCCATGTGCCGCAGCAGCACGGCCAGTGACGAGCCGCTGAACAATTCGACATGCCCCAGCGCTTGCGGCTTGCTCAAGCGCCGCAGCATCTCCGGCAATCGGGTCATGATCGGTTGCAAGGGCTGTACCAGCACCGGGCATTCGCTGATCGCGACAATGTCCTGACTGCCGGCGGCGCGGAAACCCACTTCAAGTTGCTTTGCCTTCATGTCCCAGCGCACCGCAATCCGCGCGCGACGGCGATAGCCGAATTCCGGGCCGGTCAGCGGAGCGGCCCATTCTTGCGGCTCAACGCCGGCAACGCGCGACAATTGCTCGGCGAGCATGCGCTGTTTTAGGGCGAGCTGTTCGTCGTGGGGCAGGTGTTGCACGCTGCAACCGCCGCAACGACCGGCATGCGTACACGGCGCCGGGCGACGCAAGTCGCTGGCCTTGAACACACGCTCGGTACGCGCCTCGACGACTTTACCGTGGGCGCCAAGCACCCGCGCCTCGACCTCTTCGCCGGCGAGGGCGCCGAGGACGAACCAGGTTTTGCCTTCGAAAAACGCGATACCGCGACCGTCATTGGCCAAGCGCTCGATGTTCAAGCGCTGCTTTTTACCGGTCGGGATTTGCGTGGCCTTGCTGCCGCCGGTGGGCTGGAAGCGCAGGCCTCTCTCGTGCTTGGCCATCAGTTGGGCGCGTCGAAAATGCCGGTCGACAGGTAACGGTCGCCACGGTCGCAAATGATCGCGACGATCACCGCGTTTTCAACTTCTTTGGACAAGCGCAGCATTGCTGCCACCGCACCGCCCGAGGACACGCCACAGAAGATGCCTTCTTCGCGGGCCAGACGCCGAGTAACATCTTCGGCTTCGCTTTGCGCCATGTCGACGATGCGGTCGACGCGGTCGGCCTGATAGATCTTCGGCAGGTATTCCTGCGGCCAACGGCGGATGCCGGGAATGGCCGAGCCTTCCATCGGTTGCAGGCCGACGATCTGCACGCTGTCGCTCTGCTCTTTCAAGTAGCGCGAAACGCCCATGATGGTGCCGGTAGTGCCCATCGAACTGACGAAATGAGTGATGCTGCCCTGGGTCTGGCGCCAGATCTCCGGACCGGTGGTGGTGTAGTGCGCTTCAGGATTATCACCATTGGCGAACTGATCGAGCACCTTGCCGCGGCCTTCAGCCTCCATGCGCTGCGCCAGATCGCGCGCGCCTTCCATGCCTTCTTCCTGACTGACCAGAATCAGCTCGGCGCCATACGCGGTCATCGCCGCTTTACGCTCGGCGCTGGAATTGTCCGGCATGATCAGGATCATCTTGTAACCCTTGATCGCAGCAGCCATGGCCAGGGCAATCCCGGTGTTGCCGGAAGTCGCCTCGATCAGCGTATCGCCAGCGAGGATCTGCCCGCGCAACTCGGCACGGGTGATCATCGACAGCGCCGGACGGTCCTTGACCGAACCCGCCGGGTTGTTCCCTTCGAGCTTGAGCAAAAGGGTGTTGCTGGTGGCGCCGGGCAGGCGCTGCAAACGCACCAGCGGCGTGTTGCCGACGCAATCGGCGATGGTTGGGTACTGCAGGGTCATGGCGTATTCGCAATCCAGACGTGCGGGGGCGCCTATCATACCGGCAAACCCGCGCAGGCCATATCACGCAAAGTGCGGTGCTTATGGTTTATGGGAATAAGCGCACCCAAGTCGGTGTTTTCTGTATGGGCGGTATCCAGTGCGTAAAACTCATGCAACTTGGCTTGCAGCAACTGCTTATCCGGCAAACAGGTTTGATATTGCGCAATCAGCGCAGGCGAGAGGCTACGATTGAGAGCGTACTCGACCACCTCGTCTTCCTTGCTCGCACAAAGCAGCACACCGATCGCTGGGTTTTCGTGAGGCTTGCGGACATTGCGATCCAGCGCCTCCAGATAGAAATCCAGCTTGCCCAGATACTCCGGCTCGAAACGCCCGACCTTCAGCTCGATAGCGACGAGGCAATTCAGTCCTCGGTGGAAAAACAAAAGGTTCAGCGCGAAATCCCGACCACCGACCTGCAGCGGATATTCGGAACCGACAAAGCAGAAGTCCCGACCCAGCTCAATGAGGAAATCCTTCAGCCGTGTCAGCAGCCCTTGGTGCAGATCGGTTTCAGAATGAGCAGAGGGCAGATCGAGAAATTCGACCATGTAGGAATCGCGGAAGATCTCGAGCGCTGCCGGGTGGGCTTGTTCAAGTGCGGCGGAGGCTTTTGCCGGATCGGTGACGCTTCGCTCAAACAGCGCTGTTTTCAGCTGCCGCTCCAGCTCACGTCTGGACCATTGCTCTCGAACGGCCATTCGTACGTAAAACGCGCGTTCCTCGGGTCGTTTGCACTGGCTGAAGATGACCAGATTGTGCGACCAGGATAATTGTCGCACCAGTGGTGCGACTTTCTCTTCGGCGTGATAAGTCTCATAAAACTGGCGCATTCGAAACAGGTTCGAACGAGTAAAACCGCGCAACCCTGGTTGTGTCAGGGCCAAATGATCGGCCAATTGACCCACCACCGAATCCCCCCACTCCGCCCGCGCGATCTTGAGGCTGATATGCGCCCCTACCTGCCAATAAAGCTCGATCATCTGAGTATTGACCGCCTGCATGGCCTTGTGTCTGGAACTGTGAATCAGCGCGAGCACTTCATTGAAACGATCGCCATCTGAGCTGCCGGTTAGGCTGGATGCATTCATGCGCAATTCCTTGAAGGTTAGGTGAAGCACGAGCCTAAACCGTTCAGGAAGCCTGAAATGACCGCTGGTGCCGCTTGGGAAATGTCACACAGAAAAAGGAGAGCGCTCTGTCAACCCAGCGGTATTGAAGCTATGGATGGACTACATCGCGAGCGGGCTCACTCCTACAAAAGAATTATGTTGTTCACACAACCTGAGGCGACCCGAGTTCCACTGTGGGAGCGAGCCTGCTCGCGAAGGCGTCAGAACTGGCGACACCATCATCCGCCAGCAAGCGCAAATTCAACCGCAACCCCGCCCCGCTGTTCTGCGCCCAAATACTTCCGCCCTGCCGCTGCACCGCATTGCGCGCAATGCTCAAGCCCAAACCAAACCCGCCATCCCCGGGTCTCGATCCGTCCAATCGGATGAACGGCGAAAAGATTCGCTCCAGATCCGCTTCAGCCACGCCGCCGCCCTGATCCTCCAGCCACAAATGCCAATAATCGCCATCACGCCGGCCAGCGAGCCGGACGATGCCGCCCTCGGGCGAGTGCCGAATGGCATTGCGCAGAATATTCTCCAGCGCCTGCGCCAGGGTATTCAGATGGCCACGGACCCAGCACGACGCATCGACCGAACATTGCAATTGCAAGCTCGGCCAGCCGCTCTCATAACAGGCGTTGTCCGTGAGCATTTCCCAGAGGGCCTGAATCTGGATCGCTTCGTCGGGCAGTGGCGTGCGGTCAGTGTCAAGCCAGGCCAGCTGCAAAGTGTCTTCGACCAGCCGCTGCATGCCGTCGACCTCGCGACCGATGCGTTCGCGCAACTGCGGCAGCCCTTGTTCACCTTCACTGGCGACGCGCAGGCGGCTGAGCGGTGTGCGCAATTCATGAGACAAATCGCGCAGTAATTGTTGTTGCAGGGCAACGGTGGTTTGCAGGCGTTCGGACATCGAATCGAATGCGCGGGCCAGGTCACCGAGTTCGTCGGGGCGCTGGGTCATGCCACTCGACAGGCGCACATTCAATTGGTCGGCGCGCCAGGCGTTGGCCTGTTCGCGCAGGTTATTCAGGGGCACCACCAGCAAGCGGTACAGGCCCACGCACAGCAACAAGGTGAACAGACCGGGAATCACGCCATTGGTGATGACGCGCCAGAACACCCGGTACTTGCCCGGCACGAAGCGCTCCGGCAATTCGATGACGAGGATGCCAGCCGACGGCTCGTTGGGAAACGGCACACGCAGCCACGGCCGGCCCTTTTTGTGGATAGGCCAGTCGAGGCCGCGCAGAAAGGTCAGGTGCTGCACTTCCGCCTCGTTCAGCGGCTCGCTGCTCAGCGACTGCAAATTGCCACCAATCACGCCAACCCAACTGGCCTCGCGCAATTCCATGCTTTGCAGCCAGTCATCCACGCCATTGCGCCCGCCGTGTTGCCACGCCTGCTCCGCTTGGGCGGCATAGCGACTGAGCGTGCCGCGCGCTTCGTCGGAGAGGAACTGATTGCGCTCCTCCATGTAGCGACCCCACGACCAGCTCAGCCAGATCATCAACAGACAGAACGCCACCAGCAGCAGAGCCAGTTTCCAGAACAGCGAATGCCGCCCCGGCAGCTCAGAGCGTTTCATCGGCGCCACTCAATACGTAACCCTTGCCCCAAACGGTGCGCACTTCGCGCTCGGTATAACCGATGGCCTTGAGTTTGCGGCGGATCTGGCTGATGTGCATGTCGAGGCTGCGGTCGTGGGCGGCATAGCCGCGTTGCAGCACATGCTGATAAAGGAAGGCTTTGCTCAGCACCTCCTCGTCGTTGCGGTTGAGGGTGTCGAGCAAGCGGAACTCGCTACGGGTCAGCCCGGCGGCCTGCTCGCGGAAAAACACCTCGCATTGCTCATCGTCGAAACGCAGCGCACCGCTTGCCGCTGGCAGCGCAGCCGTCGCCGGACGACGATCGAGGGCGACGCGGCGCAGGATCGCTTCGATGCGCACATGCAATTCGGCCATGCTGAACGGCTTGGGTAAATAGTCATCGGCGCCGAGACGAAAGCCGCTGATGCGATCGGCTTCAGCGCCGAGGGCCGACATCAACAGCACCGGCGTCGAATGGCTCTGGCGCAATTGCGTCAGCAGCTTCAAGCCGTCCAAGCCGGGCAAAAGAATGTCCATCAGCACCACGTCGAACGGTTGGCGCTGGGCGATGCTCAGGCCTTCCTCGCCATTCTGGCACCAGGTCACCTGAAAGCCGCTGCGGCCCAGATGTTCATGCACATAGGCACCGAGTACCGGATCGTCTTCGATGGAAAGAATGCGTGGCTGGCCAACGGAAACAGGAGTCATGAGTATCTGCAAGTAATTCTCAGTTGAGCGCGATTATTCAAGATTGCCGGGCCCGCGGCAACTCAAGGATCGGCCACCAGACCAACGCGCCTGTGCGGGCGTCGCGATCGCGCACACATTTTTCCGAAGATTGCCCGCGAGCAAATCGCTACACTGCGCCCATGTCGCGTGCCGGATGCACGCATGAGTCAACAGATCAGCGGGATGCAGGAGACAGGCGTGCTCAAGAAACTGGGGATCAAAGGTCGGGTATTGTTGCTGACCTTGTTGCCGACCAGCCTGATGGCGCTGGTGCTGGGCGGGTATTTCACCTGGACGCAGCAGTCCGACCTGCAGACCCAATTGATGCAGCGCGGCGAAATGATCGCCGAGCAACTGGCGCCACTGGTCGCGCCGGCCATGGGCCACGGCAACAACGAACTGCTTGAACGCATCGCCACGCAATCGCTGGAACAACCCGACGTGCGCGCGGTGACATTCCTCGCCGCGGATCGCTCGCCACTTGCCCACGCCGGCCCGACCATGCTCAATCAGGCGCCAAGCGGCGACAGCTCGCAACTGCAACGGCGCAGCGGCAATGACGCCACACGCTATCTGATGCCGGTGTTCGGCAAACACCGCAATCTTGCTGGCGAGCTGATCCCGGAAGAGTCCGACCGCCTGCTCGGCTGGGTCGAGCTGGAGCTGTCGCACAACGGCATGTTGCTGCGCGGCTATCGCAGCCTGTTCGCCAGCTTGCTGCTGATTGCCGCCGGGCTGGTCGGCGCGGCGCTGCTGGCGTTGCGCATGGGCCGCACGATCAATCGCCCGCTCGGGCAGATCAAACAAGCTGTCGCCCAGCTCAAGGACGGTCATCTGGAAACCCGCCTGCCGCCGCTCGGCAGTCAGGAGCTGGATGAACTGGCCTCGGGCATCAACCGCATGGCCGGCACCCTGCAAAATGCCCGCGAAGAATTGCAGCACAGTGTCGATCAGGCCACCGAGGACGTGCGGCAGAATCTGGAAACCATCGAGATCCAGAACATCGAGCTGGACCTGGCGCGCAAAGAGGCGCTGGAGGCGAGTCGGATCAAATCGGAATTCCTCGCCAACATGAGCCACGAGATCCGCACGCCGCTCAACGGCATTCTCGGCTTCACTCATTTATTGCAGAAAAGCGAACTGACCCCGCGCCAGCTCGATTATCTGGGCACCATCGAAAAATCCGCCGACAGCCTGCTGGGGATCATCAACGAGATTCTCGATTTCTCGAAAATCGAGGCCGGCAAACTGGTGCTCGACCATATTCCGTTCAACCTGCGCGATCTGCTTCAGGACACCCTGACCATTCTTGCCCCGGCGGCGCACGCCAAGCAGCTGGAACTGGTCAGTCTGGTCTACCGCGACACGCCACTATCGCTGGTCGGCGATCCGCTGCGGCTCAAGCAGATCCTCACCAACCTGGTCAGCAACGCAATCAAGTTCACCCGCGAAGGCACCATCGTCGCCAGGGCCATGCTTGAGGACGAACACGAAGACAGCGTGCAACTGCGCATCAGCATTCAGGACACCGGTATCGGCTTGTCCAATCAGGACGTGCGCGCGTTGTTCCAGGCCTTCAGCCAGGCTGACAACTCGCTGTCGCGCCAACCCGGCGGGACGGGTTTGGGACTGGTGATTTCCAAACGTTTGATCGAGCAGATGGGTGGCGAGATCGGCGTCGACAGCACGCCGGGCGAAGGTTCGGAATTCTGGATCAGCCTGAGCCTGCCGAAAACCCGCGACGACGCCGAAGACATGCCCGCCGCGCCCCTGCTCGGACGTCGCGTCGCAGTGCTGGAAAACCATGAACTGGCGCGTCAGGCCCTGCAACATCAACTGGAAGATTGCGGCCTCGATGTCACCCCGTTCAATACCCTCGAAAGCCTGACCAACGGCGTCACCGGCGCGCACCAGACCGATCAGGCGATCGATCTGGCGGTCATCGGCATCACCAGCAACGACATGCTGCCCGAGCGCTTGAACCAGCATATCTGGGACCTCGAACACCTCGGCTGCAAGGTGCTGGTGCTGTGCCCGACCACCGAGCAGACCCTGTTTCATCTGTCGGTGCCGAACCCGCACAGCCAGTTGCAAGCCAAACCGGCGTGCACGCGCAAACTGCGACGGGCCTTGTCCGATCTGGTCAACCCGCGCCAGCCACGTCATGAACCGGGCGAACCGCTGTCGAGCCGGGCGCCGAAAGTGCTGTGTGTCGACGACAACCCGGCCAACCTGCTGCTGGTGCAAACGCTGCTCGAAGACATGGGCGCCAAGGTCCTTGCGGTGGAAAGCGGCTATGCGGCGGTCAAAGCGGTGCAGACTGAATCGTTCGATCTGGTGCTGATGGACGTGCAGATGCCGGGTATGGACGGTCGCCAGAGCACCGAAGCGATCCGTCAATGGGAAAGCGAGCGGCACAGCACGCCGTTGCCGATTGTCGCCCTCACCGCCCACGCCATGGCCAATGAAAAACGCGCGCTGCTGCAAAGCGGCATGGACGACTACCTGACCAAACCGATCAGCGAACGGCAACTGGCGCAGGTGGTGCTGAAATGGACCGGTCTGGCCCTGCGCAATCAAGCGCCGGAGCGCGGCAGCGACAGCGCTGCGAAGAGCAATGAATTGCCGGTGCTCGATCACGAAGAAGGTTTGCGTCTGGCCGCCGGCAAGGCCGACCTGGCTGCGGACATGCTGGCAATGCTGCTTGCCTCGCTGGAAGCCGACCGCGAAGCCATCCGCGCCGCTCGCGACAGCCACGATCAGAACGCGCTGCTTGAACGCGTGCATCGCCTGCACGGCGCCACCCGTTACTGTGGTGTGCCGCAATTGCGTGCGGCCTGCCAGCGCAGCGAAACCCTGCTCAAACAGGACGACCCGAAAGCCACTCTGGCGCTGGATGAACTGGAACGGGCGATCAACCGACTCGCGGCGCAGGCGAAGATCAGCGCCTGATCCACGGCAATACCCGGCAGCGTGGTCAGCGCTACAGTGACTGCCGATGATTCACCCTGTCGATGTTCAAGGAGGATTGCATGCGCACCATCGTTTTCAGCAGCCAGACCTACGACCGCGACAGTTTCCTTGGCGCCGACTGCCCGGCGGGGATTGAGCTGCACTTCCAGCCGGCCCGGCTGAGTCTCGACACAGTGGCACTGGCTGATACGCATGAGGTGGTTTGCGCATTCATCAATGACGACCTCAGCGCGGCGGTGCTGGAACGTTTGGCCGCCGGCGGCACACGCCTGATCGCCTTGCGTTCGGCGGGTTACAACCATGTCGACCTGATCGCTGCCAAACGCCTCGGACTGGCCGTGGTGCGAGTGCCGGCGTATTCGCCGCATGCGGTTGCCGAACATGCGGTGGCGCTGATCCTCGCCCTGAACCGACGCTTGCACCGTGCCTATAACCGCACCCGCGAAGGCGATTTCAGCTTGCATGGCCTGACCGGTTTCGATCTGGTGGGCAAAACCGTAGGGATTGTCGGCACCGGGCAGATCGGCGCGACGTTTGCGAAAATCATGCACGGCTTCGGCTGTGAATTGCTCGCTTACGACCCGTATCCGAATCCCGACGTGCTCGCTTTGGGCGCGTGTTATCTGAGCCTGCCGGAACTGCTCGCGCAGTCGCGGATCATCAGCCTGCATTGCCCGCTCAATGAGCAGAGCAAGCACCTGATCAACCATGATTCGCTGGCGCATATGCAGCCCGGCGCCATGCTGATCAATACCGGGCGCGGCGGTCTGGTCGACACACCGGCGCTGATCGACGCGCTGAAGGACGGTCAACTCGGTTATCTGGGGCTGGATGTGTATGAAGAAGAGGCGCAGCTGTTTTTCGAGGACCGCTCGGACCTGCCCTTGCAGGACGATGTGCTGGCACGCTTGCTGACGTTTCCCAACGTTATCGTCACCGCGCATCAGGCCTTTCTGACGCGCGAGGCACTGGGTGCGATTGCCTCGACAACGCTGCACAACATCGCGACCTGGGCGGCAGGCACGCCGCAGAACCAGGTCGAAGGTTAGGCCGGGCCGGTTACTTCGGCGACAGCGAAGACGCCAGGATCAGCAAGGCCAGCCAGCCGAAACCGAACAGCCGCTGTTTCGCCGAATGGCCGTTGCGCAGCAGAAACCAGACAAACACCATCGGCAGCAGAAACACCATGATCTTCAGCCAGCCTTCCACCGGGCGGCTGCCGTCAGGGTTGGCGGTCTGTTCAAGCGCTTGCTCGGCCTGCTGACGACGGCGCCGTCCGGCCGCGGCCGGCATCACCTTGGGTAACGGCTCGGGCGTCGGCGCAATCGATACTTCGGGCACGGCTTTGTTACGTGGCAGGCTGCCAAAGGAAATCGTCGAGCTGGCTGCCGGTTTCGCCTGCATGGCGGCGTGTTCGGCCATCGGCGCCCCACAATGAATGCACACCAGCGCTTCGGAACTGATGCTCCGCTTGCATTCATAACATTCGATCAGCGCCATGTTCCGTTCCTTCAGATTCGGGGCCGGCAGTTTGCCATGAGTGCTGCCTGATTTGAACCGGATCGAAGGTCGCATGCGCGCATCATTCTGCAATCGAGCCCGTGCTAGCATGTCGCGCATATTTGGAGGACCCATGGTCGAACACGATTTCCGCTACACCCTGATGAACCCGCAACACACCCTCACCGAATGCCGCGCCCTCGTACCGGGCCGCTATCAGGTCACCGGCAACGGTGGCTCGATCCGCATCGGTGATGTCCTGCTGGTGACCCTCAAAGGCAGCAAGGATTTGTCCATGCGCCTGACCGTCGACACCGTCCGCCACCTGATCAACCCGCCGGGCCAATGGACCGCGATGACCACCGGCCCGCTGTTCGGCGAACTGGCGATCCACACCTGGCAGGTCAACTGCGACAGCTGCGGCAAAGCGCTGAGTTTTGAATTCGCGGTCGACGCCAAACTCGGCAAGACCGCAGAAAAACCCGCCGCTACCGCGCGCATCGCCGAGCTGGGCTGGCAAGCCGTGGGCGACAAGCACCTGTGCCCGAAATGCCAGGAGCCCGCGTGATGAAACGCTTTGCCCTGGCCGCTCTGGTCGGTATCGGTCTGGCGGGTTGCGCCGCCGAGCCTGTGCAATTGCAACACAACCGCAGCTACATTCTGGAATGGATCGGCGAGCGCCCGCTGATGGATTACAGCCATCTGACCGTGACGCTCGGCGACGATGGCCGCGCCTACGGCAACGGCGGCTGCAACCATTGGTTCGCGCCGTACACGCTGGAGGGCGACAAGCTGTCGTTCGGCAAGATCGGCAAGACCCGCAAACTCTGCGCCCCGGCGTTGATGGAGCAGGAAAAACGGTTTTTGCAGGCGCTGGAAAAGGTCGAGCGCTGGGACATCTCGCCGATCGAGCAGATGCGTTTCTGGCCGGCCGAAGGCAAGCCGTTGCGCTGGTGGCTGGAAGAGGGTTGAGCCTCAAGACTGCCAAAGCCCTCACCCTGGCCCTCTCCCAAGGGGAGAGGGAACTGATAGGGGGATGCTCAGGATTGGCGCCGACATGAACGTTATCTGGTGAATCCATAATCGACTCGGTGTCTCAGGTCGATGTAATTCGCCAGACACCTCGGTCGGCCCCCTCTCCCCCCGGGAGAGGGCTGGGGTGAGGGGCTTCTGGCGGCTTACTTCGTCGCCTGCAACGCCTCGAGTTTGGCCATCACCCCCGCTGCCGTCTGCTCACCCAGCAACTGCTCCCGCACCTTGCCCTTGTCGTCGATGATGTAAGTCACCGGCAATGCCTCACTGCGCGGCAATTCGAACAGCTCTGCCGGATCCTGCGCCAGCACGGTGAACTTGATCCCCAGTTTTTCACTGGCCTCTTTCAGCTCCGCGCCTTGCACGTTGTCGAAGTTGACGCCAAACACCCCCACGTTCTTGCTCTTGAGTTCGTCAGCCAGGTGATTGAGTTCAGGAATCTCCGTGCGGCACGGGCCGCACCATTCGGCCCAGTAGTTGAGCACCACCCAGTGTTTGTCGAGACGCTCGGATGCGACCTTCTGGCCGTTCTGGTCGATCCCGTAGTCATTGCCGCAGCCCCCCAGCATCAACGCCCCGATTACCGTCAATGCCGCTGCCAATCGCCGTGTCATGTCGTGTTCCTTGAGAAAATTCGAAGGCGCCTGCGACCCATCGCCTCTGACGGTTCTGGATTGCGCGCTGCACAGTTAGAATAGCCGCCACTTTACGCCAGAAGCGACCCGCCATGACCGATCTGACGCTTTATCACAATCCGCGCTGCTCGAAATCCCGCGGTGCGCTGGAACTGCTCGAAGCCCGCGGCCTGACGCCAACCGTGGTGCGCTACCTCGAAACCCCGTTGAATGCGGCGCAAATCAAGGCGCTGCTCGGCAAGCTCGGGATCAGCGCACGGCATTTGCTGCGCAGTGGCGAAGATGAATACAAAATGCTTCAGCTCGCGGATGAAAGCCTCAGCGAAGCACAATTGATCGACGCCATCGCTGCGCATCCGAAACTGATGGAACGGCCGATCCTTGAGGTCGGCGACAAAGCGGTCATCGGCCGTCCACCGGAAAACATTCTGGAGTTGCTGCCGTGAGCGCACCGTACATTCTGGTTTTGTATTACAGCCGCAGCGGCTCGACCAACGAGATGGCCCGGCAGATCGCTCGCGGTGTCGAGCAGGCCGGGCTGGAGGCGCGACTGCGCACGGTGCCGGCGATTTCCACCGAGTGCGAAGCCGTGGCCCCGGACATCCCCGCAGAAGGCGCGCTCTACGCGACACTCGATGACCTGAAAAACTGCGCCGGTCTGGCATTGGGCAGCCCAACGCGATTCGGCAACATGGCCGCCCCGCTGAAATATTTTCTCGACGGCACCAGCAACCTTTGGCTGACCGGCGCTCTGGTCGGTAAACCGGCCGGCGTGTTCACCTCCACCGCCAGCCTGCATGGCGGTCAGGAAACCACCCTGCTGTCGATGATGCTGCCGCTGCTGCACCACGGCATGCTGATCACCGGCCTGCCGTACAGCGAATCGGCGCTGCTGGAAACCGAGGGCGGCGGTACGCCTTACGGTGCCAGCCATCATGCCGGCGCCGATGGCAAGAGCGGTCTCGATCAGCATGAAGTGGCGCTGTGCCGCGCCCTCGGTCTGCGTCTGGCGAAAACCGCACAGAAACTGGTGGGCTGAGATGGCGAGGAAGCCGAAGATCCTGCCCTCAATCGAGTGGCTGGAACCGCGGGTGAAGGCGATGCGGGTGCTCAGCCTGCTGAGCTTTTTCGCCCTCGCCGGCCTGCTCGCGGCGTATTACCTGTGGTTCGCCGACCTGCACGGCGCGCGACCGTGGGTGATTCTGCTGGTCGAACTGATCCCGTGGCTGGTGCTCGCTCCGGCGATGATCATGGGCAGCGCCCGTGGCCATTCATGGATGTGTTTTGTGGTGAATCTGTATTTCATCAAAGGCGCACTGGCGGCGTATGACCCGAACCGGCAGTGGTTTGGTCTGCTGGAAATGGCGGCGAGCCTGGCGCTGTTCTGCTCGGCACTGCTGTATGTGCGCTGGCGTTATCAGCTCAATCGCAAGCTGGCGGGCGAAAGCGAAATCGCCGTCGCCTGAAAAACCGCTTTCGCGAGCAGGCTCACACATTTGAAATGCATTCTCTTGTGGGAGCGAGCCTGCTCGCGAATGCAGCGACGCGGTCTTAATGGTTCACGGTGTAGGCGAGCATCATCGAAATCTGGCTCATCGGCCGCCCGCCGCTCTGTTCGTGCCACTGATTGAACGCGTTCTGCACCGTCGCCAGATCGCGCAGGCTGGTCGGTACCTTGTCGACGATCTTCTGTGCATTCAACGCCGCCACCACGTCATAGCTCGGCACAAAAGTGTCCTTGCCAACCATGCGCAAAAAACGCGGCGCCGACAGCCCGCCCAATTGATGGCCGTGCTTTTTCAGGTAGGTCCACAGGCCGACGATATCGGTCACCGGCCACTCGGCGATCAGCGCACCGAAGCTGCCCTTGTCCTGTTCCACATCGAGAATGAA
Source organism: Pseudomonas koreensis (assembly GCF_036668835.1). Classification (GTDB taxonomy): domain Bacteria; phylum Pseudomonadota; class Gammaproteobacteria; order Pseudomonadales; family Pseudomonadaceae; genus Aquipseudomonas; species Aquipseudomonas koreensis_I. The sequence continues at coordinate 41,644 of NZ_JAZEVW010000012.1, read as the reverse complement.
CTGCGCATTGCGCGGCACGCTTTTCAGCTTGCCAAGGTGGCGGATGATCCGTGCGTCCTGCATCAGGCGCTCAAGGTGCTCGGCGCTCATCAGCACGACTTTTTCCGGATCGAACTTGAAGAACACTTCTTCGAAGGCCGGCCATTTCGCGTCGACCAGACTGTGCTTGAGGCCGGCACGAAAGACCCGCAGCGCCATGGTCGAGAGGTAGCGGTCGTCGCTGATCTTGCGCAATTGTGCAGGAGTTTTCGGAACAGGCAGATGGGCTTCCAGTGCAGCCGCCGAACCGAAACGGTTCAGACAGTATTCGTGCAGCCACTTGTAATCGCGCATGCCCTCTCCCGGGAATTGAAAGAAAATCCATTGTAGGAGTGAGCCTGCTCGCGATGGCGCTGTGTCAGTCGATATCAAAATATCTGACAGACCGCTATCGCGAGCAGGCTCACTCCTACAGGTTTTAATTAAAGGTTTACGACGTTGACGAAGCGCGACGCCGCGCGCTCGTCGATCTTCAGGCTGGTGAAGTCGAACAGGTTACGGTCGGCCAGTTGCGACGGGATGACGTTCTGCAGACTGCGGAAAATGCTCTCGGTGCGCCCCGGGGTCTTGCGCTCCCAGTCCTGAAGCATTTCCTTGACCACCTGACGCTGCAGGTTTTCCTGCGAACCGCAGAGGTTGCACGGGATGATCGGGAATTGCTTTAAGTCCGAGTAGGCCTGAATGTCCTTCTCGTTGCAGTACGCCAGCGGACGAATCACCACGTTGCGCCCGTCATCGGCGCGCAGCTTCGGCGGCATGGCCTTGAGGCTGCCGTTGAAGAACATGTTGAGGAAGAACGTCTCGACGATGTCGTCGCGGTGATGACCGAGGGCCATTTTGGTCGCGCCGATTTCATCGGCAAAGGTGTACAGCGTGCCGCGACGCAGGCGCGAGCACAGCGAGCAGGTGGTCTTGCCTTCCGGAATCAGCTCCTTGACCACCGAGTAGGTGTCTTTTTCGACGACGTGGTACTCGACGCCCAGTTCTTTCAAATAGGCCGGCAGCACATGCTCGGGAAAGCCCGGCTGTTTCTGGTCCATGTTCACCGCGACGATCTCGAACTTGATCGGTGCAACCTTCTGCAGGTGCAGCAGCACGTCAAGCATGGTGTAGCTGTCCTTGCCCCCGGACAGGCAGACCATGACCTTGTCGCCGTCTTCGATCATGTTGAAATCGGCGACTGCTTCGCCGGCCAGGCGGCGCAGGCGCTTTTGCAGTTTGTTCTGGTTGACCGTAAGAGTGCCCATGACGCGAAATCCGTGAGGTGTGACGAAAGGCCGGCATTTTACGCAAAAACCCCGTCGCTGTGGGGACGGGTTGTCGGTCGCCACAGTGCACTTCACACAGACCCCGAGGCGATTATCCGCCCGGTTTACAGCGCGATTTGCTCTAAGCCCCTGATACCGGTGCGGTTCAGTCCTTTCTATACTGCGACATAAGGTCGCATACGTCTGAAGACCTGTATTTGCTCGGCCGCCTGGCCCGTAGGCGCTCCGTTGGGGGGCGATGGCAATATCAAGAGGAGTGAATGGCATGATCCATCACGTAGTGGGACTGTTTACCCACCCCGATCAGGAATGGAAGGAAATCCGTGGCGACCAAGAGGAAAGCATCAGCCACATGTACCTCACGCATACGCTGATTCTGGCGGCGATCCCCGCCGTCTCGGCGTTTATCGGCACCACCCAGGTCGGCTGGGTGATCGGCAACCGCGCGCCGGTGATGCTCACGTTTGAAAGTGCGCTGTGGATGACGATCATGTCGTACCTGGCGATGCTCGGTGGCGTTGCGGTGATGGGCGCCTTTGTCCACTGGATGGCACGCACGTATGACGCCAACCCCAGTCTGGCCCGTTGCGTGGCCTTCGCCACTTACACCGCGACGCCGCTGTTCGTCGGCGGGCTTGCAGCGCTGTATCCGCACATGTGGCTGGGGATGATCGTCGGCACGGCGGCCATCTGCTACACGGTGTACCTGCTGTATGTGGGCTTGCCGACATTCATGAACATTCCTCCGGACGAAGGTTTCCTGTTTTCCAGCTCAGTGCTGGCGGTGGGCCTGGTGGTGCTGGTGGCGATCATGGCGTTTACCGTGATCGTCTGGGGCCTGGGCGTTGGCCCGGTGTACACCAACTGACGATATTCGCCGGGTGAGCGAGGCCGCCGCAAGGCGGCCTTGCCATTTGGGCGATGACCATTCGGCAGCTCGGCGATTCGCAAGCGCCCGGGGTTGCGGCATACTCGGCGTCTCTGGAGATCCATCAAGCATGCCCGAGCAACTCAATACCCGCGTCGAAGATTGTTACCAACTCGCTGAATCCTTTTTCAAACGTTCCTTCAAACGCCCCGTCGTCAGCCTCAAGCTGCGCGGGCAGAAAGCCGGCGTCGCGCATCTGCACGAAAACAAGCTGCGCTTCAATCCACAGCTCTATCGGGAAAACACTGAACACTTCCTCAAGCAGACCGTGGCCCACGAAGTAGCGCATCTGATCGCTCATCAACTGTTCGGCGACCGCATCCAGCCCCATGGCGAAGAATGGCAATTGATCATGCGTGGCGTATACGAACTGCCGCCGGATCGCTGCCACACCTATGAAGTCAAACGCCGCAGCGTGACCCGCTACATCTATAAATGCCCGTGTCCCGAGAGCGATTTCCCGTTTACCGCGCAGCGCCATAGCCTGGTGCGACAGGGGCGACGGTATTTCTGCCGGCGCTGCCGCACCACGCTGGTGTTCAGTGGTGAGATGCGGGTGGAATGACAGTTTTGCAGTGTATCGACTGGCCCCATCGCGAGCAGGCTCGCTCCCACAGGGTTTTCGTGAATGTCGCGGATCCATTGTGGGAGCGAGCCTGCTCGCGAAAGGGCCGGCACAAACACTAGAGAATCACCTTGGCGGAACGCAGCCCCGCAATCCGCTCAGCACTAAACCCCAACTCCCTCAGCACCTCATCCGTATGCTGCCCCAGCGCCGCCCCCACATGCCGCGGCGCCGGCAACGCTGCAGAAAACTTCAACGGACAGGCCATCTGCGCCTGCGCCGTACCCTCCCCACGCGGCACTTGCGTCACCAGTTCGCGTGCTTGCAACTGCGGATGACGTACAGCCTCACCGAGGCTCAACACCGGCTCGACACACGCATCGACCCCGGAGAACAACTCGCACAACTGCGCAAAATCATGCTTTTCAAATTCAACCCGCAACGCCTCCTTCAGCGCCTGCTGTTGTTCAGCTTTGGGTGACAAGCCCTGCGCCGCCAGTTCCGGTCGGCCCAGCGCTGCACACAAGGCTTGCATGAATGCCGGCTCCAGACTGCCGACCGACATCCAGCGCCCGTCCCGCGTGCGGTAATAGTCGTAAAAGCTGCCGCCATTGAGCATCTGATCTTCGCGCCCCGGCTCATCTTCGCAGGCCAGATAACCGGCGCCGGCCATGGCGTTCAGGCTGAACGCGCAGTCGGTCATGCTCACATCGACATGCGTGCCCTGCCCGGTTTGCTGGCGGGCGATGACCGCTGCGAGCAGGCCGATCACCCCGTGCAGCGAGCCACCGGCGATATCCGCCACTTGCATGCCCAACGGCAGCGGCCCGCTGTCGGCGCGTCCGGTGTAGCTGGCCAGCCCCGCCAGCGCCAGATAATTGATGTCGTGGCCGGCGCGGTCCTTATAGGGCCCGGTCTGGCCATAACCGCTGATCGACACGTAGATCAATCGCGGATTGAGCGCTTTCAGCGCCTCATAACCCAGGCCCAGACGCTCCATCACACCGGGGCGGAACTGTTCGAGGACGATGTCGTACTCGTTCAATAACCCGCGAATGATTTCCAGCGCCGCCGGCTGTTTCAAGTCCAGCGCGAGGCTGCGCTTGTTGCGGTTCAGGTAGGCGTGGCTGGCTGACACGCCGCCATCGTGCGGCGGCAATACGCGCAGCAGATCCAGGCGCGTCGGTGATTCGATGCGCAGCACCTCGGCGCCCATGTCCGCCAGCAATAACGAGGCGAACGGCCCCGGCAGCAGCGTCGAGAAATCGAGAACCTTCAGTGAGGCCAGCGGTGCGGACATGGGTGAACTCCTTGGTCGATGCACTCAGCCTAGGCAGCGATCAGCGCTGCGGCAATCACCGAAAATGTCAGCGGGTATGACCGTTGCGCTCAAAACGCAGGCATGAAAAAACCCGCCGAAGCGGGTTTTTCCAGGCAAGCGATGCTTATTTCACACTGCTTGGGGTTGCGCCTTCAGCCACTCCCAGGTCGTCTTCAGGACGGGTATCGGCGATACCGCGACCACCCGAAGCCAGTTCGGCTTGCAGTTGGTCGGTGTCCAGCTCCTTGACCCACTTGGCAACCACGATGGTCGCTACAGCGTTACCAACCAGGTTGGTCAGTGCGCGGGCTTCGGACATGAAGCGGTCGATACCGAGGATCAGCGCCAGACCGGCCACCGGCAAGTGCCCAACTGCCGACAGAGTGGCAGCCAGCACGATGAAGCCCGAACCGGTCACACCGGCTGCGCCTTTGGAGGACAGCAGCAGTACCAGCAGCAGGGTGATCTGGTGAGTGATGTCCATGTGCGTGTCGGTCGCCTGAGCGATGAACACCGCAGCCATGGTCAGGTAGATCGAAGTACCGTCGAGGTTGAACGAGTAACCGGTCGGGATCACCAGACCGACAACCGATTTCTTCGCGCCCAGACGCTCCATCTTGATCAGCATGCGTGGCAGCGCCGATTCCGACGAGGACGTGCCCAACACAATCAACAGCTCTTCACGGATGTAACGCACCAGCTTGAACACGCTGAAACCGTGAGCACGGCAGATCGCACCCAGCACCACGACCACGAACAGCACGCAGGTGATGTAGAAGCAGATCATCAACTGGCCCAGTTGCACCAGCGAGCCGACACCGTAGGCACCGATGGTGAAGGCCATCGCACCGAAGGCACCCAGCGGTGCCAGTTTCATGATCATGTTGATGATGTTGAACATCACGTGGGCGAAGCGATCGATCATGTCCAGCAGCGGACGACCGTACGAACCCAGGCGATGCAGGGCGTAGCCGAAGATCACCGAGAACATCAGCACTTGCAGGATGTCACCGGTGGCGAAGGCGCCGACGATGGTGTTCGGGATCACGTTGAGGAGGAAGCCGACGATGCTCTGGTCTTTACTGGCCGTCACGTAGGTGGCGATTTTCGAAGCGTCGAGGGTGGTGACGTCGATGTGCATGCCGGCGCCCGGTTGCACGACGTTGACCACGACCAGACCGATCAGCAGGGCAATGGTCGAAACGATTTCGAAGTACAGCAGCGCGTAGCCGCCGGTCTTGCCCACCGATTTCATGTTCTGCATGCCGGCGATGCCGCTGACAACGGTACAGAAGATGATCGGGGCGATGACCATTTTGATCAGCTTGATGAACCCGTCACCCAGCGGCTTGAGCGCCACACCGGTCTGTGGGTAGAAGTGACCGAGCAGGATGCCGATGGCGATGGCAACGATCACCTGGAAATACAGGGATTTATACAGTGGCTGACGAGTCGTCATTGCAGTTTCCTCAAGCGTCCCGCGACAACATCCATCTGTTGGACACGAAACCTTAATTGCGAACCCTCCTGCACTGGAGGGATTTGTTGTTGGAGCGGCGTTTTCCTACGGGATAAATGCACGCTTCTGTCGCTTGTATCGCAAACGCCGTGCCAGATTGGTGCGATGGGCAGCCAGCCTTTTGATATCAGGGCTCAGGGAGATGTTCATGTCACCGAGCGGTGACCTGTGCATGGCGGATTTCCGCCAACTAGCCCACCCTCGTCCTGCAATTTGGCGGAAATCCGCCTTGTTGCGCATTGGGCTCGCCGCTACCATCGGTCGCCTGAACAGGATCTGCCGCTCATGCGTGAACGCACCATCGCCAGTCATTTCGCCCGTGCCGCCCTCGGCGGCGCGCGCCGCCAAGGCTTTGATTATTCAGGCCTGCTCGAACAGTTGGGGATCAACCCGGAACTGCTTGAAGAACCACGTGCGCGCCTCGCACCGGAACAATTCGCCCGTTTGATCCAGGGCCTGTGGCTGGCGCTGGATGACGAATACCTCGGATTTGGCAACGCACCGAGCAAGCCCGGCAGTTTCGCCATGATGTGCCACGCCTCGATTCACTGCCGCAATCTGGAGAAGGCGCTGCAGCGCGGCCTGCTGTTTTACAGCCTGTTCCCGGACGCGCCACGGCTGACGTTGAGTCGCGAAGACGAATGGGTGCGTTTGAATCTCGATGACGCGCGGTTGTGGGATCCGGATCACTTTCTCACTGAAAGCCTGCTGGTGATCTGGCATCGCCTCGGCAGTTGGTTGATCGGCCAGCGGATTCGCCTCGAACAGGCGACTTTCAGCTACCCACGCCCCGGCCATGGCGCTGAATATGACTTGCTGTTCCCTTGCCCGCAGAGCTTCGGTGCCGAATACAGCAGCCTGCTGTTTCACAGCCGCTACCTGTCGATGCCGTTGTTGCAGGACGAGCGCACGCTCAAGCATTTCCTCGAACGCTCACCGGCGGACCTGCTTTCACGCCCGGACGACGGCGACAGCCTGAGCAGTCGCCTGCGCCGCTTGCTCAGCCGCGACAGCAGCAACTGGCCGGACCTCGACGCGGTGGCGACGCACTTGCACATCAGCCCGCAGACCTTGCGCCGGCATTTGCGCGAGGAAGGCACCAGTTTTCAGGAGTTGAAAGACCAACTGCGGCGGGATATCGCCATCTACCACCTGGGGCGCGCGGATCTGTCGTTGCAGCAGATTGCCGAGCAGTTGGGATTCTCTGAGCCGTCGGCGTTTCACCGGGCGTTCAAGAAGTGGACGGGGCTGACGCCGGGGGCTTATCGGGCGCGGGAGTTATAAGTGGAAAAATCAAAGGCCCCTCACCCTTGCCCTCTCCCAAAGGGAGAGGGGACTGATTGGGGATTGAATCCGAATGCGCAGCCATCGCCCAGGTCGATGATTTTCGCCAGACACTTCGGTCAGTCCCCTCTACCCCTGGGAGAGGGTTAGGGTGAGGGCAAGCTCCATTCACACCGCCGGAAAGTGAATCCTGAACGCCGCTCCGCCCATCGGCGAGTCGCCCAGCGCCAGCCGGGCGTTGTAGCTTTCGATGATGTCCTTGACCACCGCCAGCCCAATGCCCTGCCCCGGATGTTGCGCATCCAGACGCTCACCGCGCTCCAGAATCCGCGCGCGCTGATCCGGCGGCACGCCGGGGCCGTCGTCCTCGACGCACAGCTCGACCCCGGCCAGTGACTCGCGCACGCTGATGCGCACTTCGCCCAGACACAGGCGATAGGCGTTTTCCAGCAGGTTGCCGAGCATTTCCAGCAAGGCGCCCTGCTCGATCGGCACGTAGCAATGTTCCGGCAGATCAAAGGTCACGCGCACATGTTTGTCGCGATAGACCTTGTCCAGCGTGTCGCACAGGCTCTTGAGCACTGGTTGCAAGCGCACCTGATGGCGCACCAGACCGCTTTTGCGCAGGCTCGCCCGTTGCAGCTGATAGCTGATCTGCTGGCTCATGCGTTCGATCTGACTTTGCAGCACCCACGCCTGATCGCGCTTTTCCGGGCGCTGGGCCATGTCTTCGCTGACCCCTTGCAATACCGCCAGCGGGGTTTTCAGGCTGTGGGCCAAGTCATCCAGTGAGTCGCGGTAGCGGCTGCGCTGCTGACGTTCGCTGAGCAGCAAGCGGTTGAGCGAGCCGGTCAGGCGCAGCAGTTCGCGTGGATGTTTTTCGGTCAGGCTCTCGCGGGTGCCGCCCTCGATTTCGTCGAGCTCCTGGCTGAGGCGGCGCAAGGCCTTGAGACCCCAGGTCAGGCCGATCCACAGCAGCGCCAGCAACACCAGTAATGCCGCGCCAAAGCCCAGATAGAGATTTTCGCGCAGGCCTTCGAGGGTGGTTTCGTATTCGCGCACCGGTTGCAGGGCGACGATGCTGAACGCGGCGCTTTTGCCGCCGAGCAATTTCACTTCAACGTCGTAAACGAAGAACTCCTGACCATTGCTTTCGCGAATCCGCGCGAATTCGTTGCCGAGGCCGTCATAGCGCGGTTTGTAGTTGATCTGTTCTTCCTGAGTGGCCTTCGAGCGCCAGACCAGACGCCCTTCGCGATCGTAGATGTAGCCAAGCAAGCGGAAGTCCGTGAGATTGAAGCGCTCGTCCGGCAACTGCGAAGGCATCACCAAATGACCATTTTCCACCCGTGCGGCGGAGATCAACGTGGTGACGTCGGACGCCAGGCGTTGCTCGATCGAATCCTGCAAGGCCAGGCTGAACGCGCCCTGCATCGCCGGGAGCAAGGCGAGCATGAACAACACCGCCAACGTGGTGGCGGCGAGCATCAAACGTACGCGAAGAGAACGGATCAAGTGCAGCGCTCATTGAACAGATAGCCGAGGCCGCGCACGGTGTCGATCGGCTTGAACCCGGCCGGGCCTTCGAGCTTGCGGCGCAGACGGCCGACCAGCACTTCGATCACGTTCGGATCGCGTTCGTCGTCGTCCGGGTAGAGCTGTTCCATCAGGCGATCCTTGGGCACCACCTGCTGGTGGTGGCGCATCAGGTATTCCAGAATCCGGTATTCGTAGGCGGTCAGCGCCAGCGGTTGTTCGTCGAGGCTGGCCTGTTTGCGATTGAGGTCGAGCAACAACGGCCCGGCAACGATGGTCGACTGGGTGAACCCGCTGGAGCGCCGCAACAATGCGTTGAGGCGTGCGTCGAGCTCTTCGAACTGGAAAGGCTTGACCACGTAATCGTCGGCACCGGCGGCCAGGCCTTCGACCTTATCCTGCCAGTTGCCGCGCGCGGTAAGAATGAGGATCGGGAAGCTCTTGCCGCCCGAGCGCAACTGGCGGATCAGGTCGAGCCCGCCCATGCCCGGCAGGCCGAGGTCGATCACCGCCAGGTCGAAGTTGTACTGGCCGGTCTGATACAGCGCCTCCTCGGCATTGGCCACGGACTCGACCACATGACCGCTCTCAGTGAGGCGGGTTTGCAGGTGATGGCGCAACAGCGCTTCATCTTCGACGACCAACAGTTTCATAAAACTCTCCAGATCACTCGAAACATCCACATCCAACTGGGGGAGCGAGCTTGCTCGCGAATGCGGTTATTCAGTCAACGATGATGTTGAATGAAAGATCGCTTTCGCGAGCAAGCTCGCTCCCACAGGGTCCCGGGACAAATCGCTCCTTAGAAATAGTAGTTGGCCGACAGGTAAGTCTGTGCACTGCTGGTCAAGTCCAGCGAGCCCTGCTTGCTGCCGCCGCTCTCTTTCATCTCGGTGCTGGCGTTGCTGCGCAGGTAACGGTAACCGAGTTCGACGGAGGTGTTCTGCGAGACTTGCTGCAACACACCGAGCTGACCGCCGACGGCGTAACCGATGTCACTGTCGCGGCTGTAGCCTGGCGAGTCCTGAGTCAGCTTGGTCAGACCGGCCGTGGCGCCGCCGAACAGTTTGGTGCTGCCGCCCACCGGGTAGAACAGATCGTAGCTGCCCAGCAGATTTTCCTGGCGCAGTTTAATGCCATTGTGCGAGCCCGACACGTTGTCGTAAGTGGCGTAGTAGCGGCCCTGGCTGTTTTGCTGACCGAGGCGCACGCCGTAGGTGTTGTTGCCGTCGATGGCACCGGTGGCGTTCGGGTGATCGAGGTTGTTGTTCAAGGAGCGGGACTTGTCGATCTTGTCACTGGTCTGGCCGAAGGTCAGGCCGGCGAAGTTCGAAGACGTGTCGGCCTGGGCCGCGATACTGGCGCTCATGACGCTCAAAGCCAGCAACAGTTTGTTCAAACGAGTCATGGGTAGTTCCTCTTGCACAGTGCTGTTGGGGTATGGCGCAAGAGTACTGAGCGCCCCCTGTACCGGCCCTGAACCGTCTCTGAACCTGACCTGAATCAAATCGACTAGGCTGTTCTGACCACTTTCGCGAAGGAGACCGATCATGCGCGTGTTACTTGCCCTCACTTTGCTGGCCGTCAGTAGCCTCACTCAGGCGGCGATCAAGACCGAAGAAATCCCCTACCAGAGCGCCGACGGTACAAAACTGATCGGTTACTACGCCTATGACGACGCCATCAAAGGCAAGCGCCCCGGTGTCGTCGTGGTTCACGAATGGTGGGGGCTGAACGATTACGCCAAGCGCCGCGCGCGTGATCTCGCCGCGCTGGGCTACAGCGCGATGGCGATCGATATGTACGGCGACGGCAAAAACACCGAACACCCGAAAGACGCGATGGCGTTCATGCAGGCGGCGACTCAGGATGCGGCGGCGGCCAGCAAACGCTTCGAGGCAGGGCTGAACCTGCTGAAGAAACAAGCGCAGACCGACGCGGATAAAATCGCTGCGATCGGCTATTGCTTCGGCGGTGCCGTGGTGTTGAACGCGGCGCGTCAGGGTGTGCCGCTGGCGGGTGTGGTGAGTTTCCATGGCGCCCTGGCCACCAAGACCCCGGCAACGCCCGGCAGCGTCAAAGCGAAGATTCTGGTCGAGCACGGTGCACTGGACAGCATGGTCACCGCCGACAACGTTACCGCGTTCAAGGCGGAAATGGACAAGGCCGGGGCCGACTATAAATTCGTCAGCCTTGACGGCGCCAAGCATGGCTTCAGCAATCCGGATGCGGATCGCCTGAGCCATGGCGAGCATGGCGGCCCGGATATTGGTTACAACAAGGCAGCAGACGAAAAATCCTGGGCGGACATGCAGGCGTTTTTCAAGCAGATATTCATCTGACCCGGCAATGACCGAGGCGCGGCCATCGCGAGCTGGCTCGCTCCCACAAGGATGATCTGTGCGGCGGTTGGGGAGCGAGCCTGCTCGCGCAGGCTGCACCGCCGTTCTCGACCTTGCCTCGACTAACCGGCAAAATGCCCGCCATGAATTTCATCCCCGCCCTTCCCGCTTGCTGCACCGCGCTCGACAGCCATTGGCCGTTGCCGACCGTGTTGCCCGACACCGTGCTGATCAGCACGCAATTCGATCCGGCCCAATTGCTGGCTGATGATTTTCAGCGCAGCGCGATCGTGGCGCCGCCGAGCATTCAACGCTCGGTAGCCAAGCGTCAGGCCGAGTTTCTCGCCGGGCGGATTTGCGCCCGGGCGGCGCTGCAACAATTGCAAGGCAACAGCGCGGTCCCGGCGATCGGCGAAGATCGCGCACCGGTGTGGCCGGCGCACATTTGCGGTTCGATCACCCACAGCACCGGCCACGCCGCAGCGATTGTTGCCAACAAGCAGCACTGGCGTGGCTTGGGCATGGATCTGGAAAACCTGCTGAGCGATGAACGCGCCGAGCGTCTGGCCGGGGAAATTCTCACGCCAGCGGAAATGCAGCGCATGGCCACCGGTTCGCAGGATTTGCGGGCGCTGTGGGTGACACTGACGTTTTCGGTCAAGGAAAGCCTGTTCAAGGCGCTGTACCCGATCGTGCAGCAGCGCTTTTATTTCGAGCATGCCGAAGTGCAGGAATGGACCGAGGCTGGCGCGGTGAGGTTGCGCTTGCTGACGGATTTGTCCAGCGAATGGCGCAACGGCACGGAGCTGGAAGCGCAGTTTGCGGTGCTGGATGAACAGGTGTTGAGCCTGGTCAGCATTCCTGCCTGAAGATGTGCATTGCCTGGCCCGCCCCTTCGCGAGCAGGCTCGCTCCCACATTTGAAATGCAGTCCCCTGCTCGCGAAGGCGGCATCAAGGCCACCACACAACCTACCGGCGCTCCTGATTCCTCGGCCAGCTCAAACTGAAACACGCCCCACCCAGACTCTTGCTCTTGCCGATGATCGCCCGGCCGTCATGCCAGTGAATGATTCGCCGCACGATCGACAAGCCCAGCCCATGCCCGCCCGACGCCCGCGTGCGGCTGTCATCCAGGCGCAGGAACGGCGTGAAGATTCGCTCCCAGGCCACTTCCGGCACACCCGGGCCGTCATCCTCGACATCGACCCGGCAGCGTAATTGCCCGACCTGATAACTCACCGTCACATTGCCACGGGCGTGGCGCATGGCGTTGCTCACCAGATTCTGCAAGGCGCGGTGCAGATAACGCGGCTCGGCCTCGACCCAGGCATCGTCATTATCGGCGGCGGACAGGCACAAACCGCGCTGCACGGTGACTTCGGCGCGCAGTGGCGCCAGCTCTTCGATCACTTGATTGACCAACGCATCAAGGTCGACACGCTGGAAGGTCAATGCTGGCGAACCTTGCTCCAGCCGTGCATAGGTGAGCATTTCATCGACCAGCTTATCGAGGTCCTCGATGTCGTGGTCCATGCCTTCGCGGTACTTTTCCAAAGCTTGCGGCGTGGTCGCCGAGCCGATCATCTCCAGACCGAAACGCAAACGCGCCACCGGCGTGCGCAATTCGTGTGACACCGCGCGCACCAGTTCGCGCTGGATCGCCAGCAACTGTTGCAGATGCTCGGCCATGCCATTGAACGCCGAAGCCAGGCGCCCGACCGAGTCGGCACCGCGCGCCGGCACCCGGGTTTCGAGGCTGCCCTTGGCGATGCGCGTGGCCGCCGCTTCGAGACCGCGCAGACGCCGCTCGAGCTGGCGCACCAGCAGATACACGATCAGCCCGATCAAGGTCAGGCCCAGCGCGGCGATCAGCACCAGCCATTCCGGCGGGTACGGGTTCATCTGATACAACGGGCCGATTTCCAGCACCCACGGCGTGCCGACCATGCCGGCGAACACGCGGATCGAATCGCCGCCCTTGCCCAGCGCCATCACCGTGTCGCCCTCCGAAACGCGACGGCTCTGGTCCTCGTCCATGTCAGCGTCGTTCACCGTGACCAGGCGCAAGTCAAACCCAAAGCCCTTCTCTTCCTTTATCTGCGCCAGACGTTTGGGCTGCTCGGCAACCGGCACCCTTACCAGTTCATCGGCCAGCAGATAGATTGTCGCCCGCGCCAGTTGCTCGCTGATTTGCTGCACCTCACCGGTGAGCACCAGTTGTTCCTTGTCGCTGACCAGTCGATAGACCCTGGCCGCATGCGGCCCGGTCTGCTCGACCAGCGCCTGCCCGCGCTGCACTCGGGTGCGCTGGGTCAGATCGAGGTCCGTTTCGGTAAATTTCTTCAGCGCCAGCGGGATGCCGAGCAAACGCTCCCACACCAGCAGCGCGCGATGGCGCTCGGTTTCGTTCATCGGTTGCAGATTGTCGGCCATCAGCGAAAACGTGCCGTGGGCCAAACGTTCGCGGTATTGCTCGCTGCGCACCTGATTGAGCAGGTGCAGCGCCAGCACGCCGAGCACAGCGACCAGAATCAGCGCGGCGCACATCCCGCCATAGATGCGCAGAAAGATCGAGTTCACAACGCAAGGTCTACGCAGGCTTCGGGAACGAACAGATAGCCTTTGCTGCGGATGGTTTTGATCAGGCGCGGATGGTCGGGGTCGTCGCCGATTTTCGGGCGGATCCGCGAAATGCGCACATCGATCGAGCGGTCCTGGCCGTCGTAGCCGATGCCGCGCAATGCGGTGAAGATTTCTTCGCGGGACAGGATGCGCCCGGCGTTGGCGACCAATAGCCAGAGCAGGTCGAATTCGGCGCTGGTCAGCTCGATGCCGTGGTCATTCAGCCAGGCCTCGCGCAAGGCGTTGTCGACCACCAACGGCCCGAATTGCAGACGGCGGGATTTTTCCGCGGCAGGCTCCGCGCTGTCACTGCGTCGTAGCAAGGCCTGGATTCGCGCCAGCAACAAGCGCGGGCGCACCGGTTTGCACACGTAATCGTCGGCGCCAAGGTCCAGCCCTTGAATCTGATCGGCGTCGTCGGTGCGCGCGGTGAGCATCAGAATCGGCCCGTCGTACTGACTGCGCACCTTGCGACAGATGCTCAGACCGTCTTCACCGGGCAGCATCAGATCGAGGATGACCAGATCCGGCTGTTCCTTGATGATCCGCGCCGCCGCCAGCGCGCCATTGCCTTCGATATTCACGCGCAATCCATTGGCTTGCAGGTAGTCACGCGTCAGCTCGGCCAGACGCTGGTCATCCTCGACGATCAATACCTCAAAGGCTTGTTGCTCCACCGGTGACCTCTGCTGGCTGTTGTTATTGATAATGGAGGATCTCATGACTAACACGGGACCTGTAGGAGTGAGCCTGCTCGCGATAGCGGTGAATCAGCCAATAAGGGTGCTGACTGGAAAGACGCTATCGCGAGCAGGCTCACTCCTACAGGTTTTTCGCCATCCTCCCGTCTTTTTGTCATGTTCGAGGAGGATAAGAATGCCTGCGCACCCAGCGCTTGTATAAACGCCGATCATCCGGAAAACAAGTCGGTAAATGCGTTCGGACCAGGCGAAAAATTGTGGTAGGGTTCGCGCCCTTAAAAAACCGCTGAAGCGTTTTTTCCGGGTAAAAAAACAGTGACAAACGGTCTGGCTCAGCGGGTTCGCGGCCTACACGCGTTTTCCCTGTTTCTTACACAATTTACGCACAGGCTTATCCACAGCTCGTACGTTGCAAGCCCCCTCAAAACGCATTATCTTGTAGCACGGCGAAAACAGAGACCCTACATGTAGGGTTTTTGCCTAAAGCGCCCAACCACATTTCAGACCTGAAACTCAAGCGCTTTATTGCGAGTTTCCGGTTGAACGAAGCAAGTTTTTCAAAGCCCAAACCGCGCTTGCGGATGGCACCGTTTTTTTAGTTCCAGGCGGACAAAACGGTATGGGTGTTGCAGTCATTACTGTCACCCGGGAAGGAATCCGGTTTCGGGCATTGTCCCGCAGCCAGAACTTCGGCAGGGACGCGGCGTTGCAGCCTTTTTCGTCTGTTCCGAAGTGGTAATTGCCGACGTTGGTCGGTTGCAGTGCTTCGGTACAGAACGGTGAGCACCATGACGGTGCCAAACAAACATAGAGAATGTGGAGACCACCCCCCATGCAAACCGACACAACTCGCGAGAACCCGCAGGGCACCTTGCCGCAGGCCGCCGATTCGACTTCGGATCTGGCAGCTACCGCGCCTGGCCAGCTGCGCGTGATCAAGCGTAATGGCACTGTCGTTCCTTACACCGATGACAAGATCACCGTCGCTATCACCAAAGCGTTTCTCGCAGTTGAGGGCGGCACCGCTGCCGCTTCGTCGCGAATCCATGACACCGTGGCCCGCCTGACCGAACAGGTCACCGCAACCTTCAAGCGTCGCATGCCATCGGGCGGCACCATCCACATCGAAGAAATCCAGGACCAGGTCGAACTGGCCCTGATGCGTGCCGGCGAGCAGAAAGTGGCCCGTGACTACGTGATCTACCGTGACGGTCGTTCGAAAGAACGCGCTGCCCACGCGCCGGCCGAAGCCGCCGTCAACGCACACCCATCGATCCGCATCACCCGCACCGATGGTAGCCTGGCGCCGCTGGACATGGGCCGCCTGAACACCATCGTCACCGAAGCCTGCGAAGGCCTGGAAGAAGTCGACGGCGACCTGATCCAGCGCGAGACCCTGAAAAACCTCTACGACGGCGTGGCCCTGACCGACGTCAACACCGCACTGGTCATGACCGCACGTACCCTGGTCGAGCGTGAGCCGAACTACTCGTTCGTCACCGCCCGCCTGCTGATGGACACCCTGCGCGCCGAAGGCCTGGGTTTCCTCGGTGTCGCCGAAAGCGCCACTCACCACGAAATGGCCGACCTGTACGCCAAGGCATTGCCGGCTTACATCGCCAAAGGTATCGAGTTCGAACTGCTGAACCCTGTGCTGGCCTCCTTCGACCTGGAAAAACTGGGCAAGGCGATCAACCACGAGCGCGATCAGCAATTCACCTACCTGGGCCTGCAGACCCTGTACGACCGTTACTTCATCCACAAGGATGGCGTGCGTTTCGAACTGCCGCAGATCTTCTTCATGCGCGTGGCCATGGGTCTTGCAATCGAAGAGAAGCAGAAAGAAGACCGTGCGATCGAGTTCTACAACCTGCTGTCCTCGTTTGACTACATGGCGTCGACTCCGACCCTGTTCAACGCCGGTACCCTGCGTCCACAGCTGTCGAGCTGCTACCTGACCACCGTGCCGGATGACCTGTCGGGCATTTATCACGCGATCCACGACAACGCCATGCTGTCGAAATTCGCCGGTGGCCTGGGCAACGACTGGACCCCGGTGCGTGCCCTGGGCTCGTACATCAAGGGCACCAACGGCAAGTCGCAAGGCGTCGTGCCGTTCCTCAAAGTAGTGAACGACACGGCTGTGGCCGTGAACCAGGGTGGCAAGCGCAAAGGCGCTGTGTGTGCCTACCTGGAAACCTGGCACATGGACATCGAAGAGTTCATCGAGCTGCGCAAGAATACCGGTGACGATCGTCGTCGTACCCACGACATGAACACCGCCAACTGGATCCCTGACCTGTTCATGAAGCGCGTCTTCGATGACGGCAAGTGGACCCTGTTCTCGCCATCCGAAGTACCGGACCTGCACGACCTGACCGGTAAAGCCTTCGAAGAGCGCTATGAGTACTACGAAGCGCTGACCGAATACCCCGGCAAGGTCAAGCTGTTCAAGACCATCCAGGCCAAAGACCTGTGGCGCAAGATGCTGTCCATGCTGTTTGAAACCGGCCATCCATGGCTGACCTTCAAAGACCCGTGCAACCTGCGCAGCCCGCAGCAGCACGTCGGCGTGGTCCACAGCTCGAACCTGTGCACCGAGATCACCTTGAACACCAACAAGGACGAGATCGCCGTTTGCAACCTGGGCTCGATCAACCTGCCGAACCAC
Source organism: Pseudomonas koreensis (assembly GCF_036668835.1). Lineage (GTDB taxonomy): Bacteria > Pseudomonadota > Gammaproteobacteria > Pseudomonadales > Pseudomonadaceae > Aquipseudomonas > Aquipseudomonas koreensis_I. The sequence goes on along the minus strand of NZ_JAZEVW010000012.1, from coordinate 24,847 downwards.
ATCGTCGACGGCAAGCTCGATACCGCCAAGCTGCAACGCACCGTCAACACCGCCGTGCGCATGCTCGACAACGTGATCGACATCAACTACTACTCGGTGCCGCAAGCGAAGAACTCCAACTTCCGCCACCGTCCGGTCGGTCTGGGCATCATGGGCTTCCAGGACGCTTTGTACCTGCAGCACATCCCTTACGGTTCCGACGCGGCCGTCGAGTTCGCCGACAAGTCGATGGAAGCGGTCAGCTACTACGCGATCCAGGCCTCCTGCGACCTGGCCGACGAGCGCGGTGCGTACGAGACGTTCAACGGTTCGCTGTGGTCCAAGGGCATCCTGCCGCTGGATTCGCAACAGATCCTGATCGAACAGCGCGGCCAGAAGTACATCGATGTCGACCTGAACGAAACGCTGGACTGGGCACCGGTTCGCGCCCGTGTGCAGAAAGGCATCCGTAACTCGAACATCATGGCCATCGCACCGACCGCGACCATCGCCAACATCACCGGCGTATCGCAGTCGATCGAACCGACCTACCAGAACCTGTATGTGAAATCGAACCTGTCGGGCGAGTTCACCGTGATCAACCCGTACCTGGTTCGTGACCTGAAAGCGCGCGGCCTGTGGGACTCGGTCATGATCAACGACCTGAAGTACTACGACGGTTCGGTTCAGCAGATCGAGCGCATCCCGCAAGAACTCAAAGAGCTCTACGCGACCGCGTTCGAAGTGGACACCAAGTGGATCGTTGACGCCGCCAGCCGTCGTCAGAAGTGGATCGACCAGGCCCAGTCGCTGAACCTGTACATCGCCGGCGCCTCGGGCAAGAAGCTCGACGTGACCTACCGCATGGCCTGGTACCGTGGTCTGAAAACCACCTACTACCTCCGTGCCCTGGCCGCGACCAGCACCGAGAAGTCGACCATCAACACCGGCAAGCTGAACGCTGTTTCCAGCGGCGGCAACCACGGCGATGATTCGGTCCTGGCCGCTCCGGCAGGTCCGGCACCAGTGCCAAAGGCCTGCGCGATTGACGAGCCGGATTGCGAAGCTTGCCAATAAGCTGAGCTGACTCAGGCGTTGCGAGGCGCCTGAGACTTCCAGACAAAAGAAAAACCCCCGACAGACTTCTGGTTTGTCGGGGGTTTTCTTTATCCGTAACAAATATCGAAGCCGAAAAAAACGGCGAAACCTGAGTTCAGGCTTCACCGTTATCTGGGTTACAACGCCTTCGTCAAACTGCGAATGACTCCGTCATTGCCTGCCCTACGACAGGAATAGTGAAAGACTCACCGTTGTTGGTGTAGAACTTCTCAATGGTGTTGGCGCCGGCATTCCAGTCTTTGAGGAAGACACCGGAGTTGAGATTGCCACTTTCGACATCGGCGCGGTTGAAAATGTAGACCCCCAAATCATTCGATTTGAGTACAACATCATTGAAAGTCTGAATATTCCTCAGGGTAACAGTGTCAGTACCGGTAACCCCTTCATCGAGAATCGCCACCATGGTTTTCGAGGCGACGAAATACTGATCGCTACCTTCACCACCATAGCCATCACCTGAAGCGCTCAGATAGAGTTTGTCATTTCCTGCACCGCCATGTAGTTCATAACCATTGCCGATGGCTATCAACTCGTCATCGCCGTCGCCACCGTCTGCAATCGCGGACACGACAGTAATCCGATCATTACCGCCGTCACCGTAGTAAAGCGATCCTGCATCAAATACGAAACCTGCAATGTAGTCGTTACCGTTGCCACCATGAATGATGTCTGCCTGGTTGTCGGAAGCAGGCTGGCCAGTTAACGCCCCCGTAATGGTGAAGCTATTGCCGTACAGAATGTCGTTGCCGTCACCACCGTCAATAATGTCGTTTCCGTCTCCGCCTTCGATCATGTTAGCTAGCGCGTTACCCGTCAGCGTATCGCTGAATGCAGAACCGACCAGGTTGTCGATGTTGCTCAACACATCCCCCTCGGCATCACCTCCGATGCCTGCACCGGTCAACAGGTTGACCTGTACGGCTGCCGAACTGTTGACATACCAGGCCGCATCGCCGCGTCCGACGCCGAACAGCACATCTGCACCGCCTCCACCCACGAAGCTTTCAGCTGCTGCAGTGCTGCCGGTAAAGGTGTCCGCATAGTTGGAACCCAGGAAAGCCTCGATTGAGGTATACACGTCACCTGCTCCCACACCCGTCAAAGGCGGAGCGCCGAGATTGAAGGTGACACCTTCGGTTTCATAGGCAAAGCTGAGGAAGTCGACACCGGCACCGCCATCGAAGCGATCTGCACCCGCGCCGCCGATGAAAATATCGCCAGCATTGGAGCCGTTTATCTGCTCAATACTGCTGTAGGTATCCCCTGCTGCCGAGCCTCCATTGGCAACGCCAGTTTTGGTGCTGACAATCGCCATGCCGCCATCGGCATAACTGGCAATGTCGAAGCCTGCACCGCCAATCAGTTGATCCGCCCCTAACCCACCAAACAGGACGTCATTGCCTGCCCCTCCGGTGATGATGTTGTCGCCTGCATTGCCGTGACCGGTAAAGTTGCTCGTTCCCGTATAACTCAACCGTTCCACTTCGGCGTTCAAGGTGTAACTGACTTGATTGGTGCGTACCTCATCGTCACCCTCTCCCGCCAGCTCAGTAACCAGAACCGAACCGGTGCCCGTGGCAAAGTAGATGTCATTGCCCAGTCCGCCGCTAAAGGTCATCGTACCGGCAGTGACTGTGAACTGATCGCTCAGAGCAGTCCCGACAATGTTCTCGAAATTGCTGAACACATCGCCTTGTGCATCACCGCCAACCCCTGATCCCGCATTGTTGGCGACCGTCACGACAACAGCTTGGGCAGAGCCGGAATAGTCCAGCTTGTCAGCGGTGCCGCCCGCGCCGTCAAACACATCGGCCTGAGTACTTGCAACGAAGGTGTCGTTGGAAGACGAGCCCCTGAACGTCTCGATTCCGGAAAAGGTGTCCCCGGCGGCAATCCCGGTGTGTACGCCGGTTTTGAAGTTCAGCGTCACGCCGGCGCCACTGTAATCGTCCTCGTAACTGACAGTGTCATTCCCGGCACCGCCGATCAATTGATCGGCACCGCCACCGCCCATGAGTACGTCATTGCCGCCACCGCCAGTGATGACGTTATCACTGGCGTTACCCCGGCCCGTGAAGCTGCCTATCCCTGTTCCGGTATAGGTCAGGCGCTCTACGCCAGCGCTTAACGTAGCGCTGGCCTGGCTGGTGCGCACTTCATCATAGCCACCGTCGACGGTCTCGATGACAGTCAACGCGCCTGTGCCGTTAACGATGTAGACATCGTTACCTGCCCCCCCGGCGAACGTCATCGAGCCCGCCGCGAGGGTGAACTGATCATCCTGAGCTGTACCGATGATGTTCTCGAAGTTGCTGAACACATCACCCTGAGCATCGCCGCCCACTCCGACGCCGCCGCCATTGGTAACGGACAGGGTGATGGCTTGGGCGGAACTGGAGTAATCCAGTTTGTCGATGCCGCCAGCGCCATCAAGGGTATCGACCGCAAGACTGGCGACAAACGTATCGCCATTCGCTGAACCGCGGAAAGCTTCAATGCCGAAGAAGGTATCACCGGCGGCTATCCCTGTATGAACGCCGTTCTTCAGGTCGACGGTTACCCCTGCTTTAGTGGGGTCATCCTCATAGCTGACAGTGTCTAAACCACTCCCGCCGATGAACTGGTCAGCGCCCGCTCCCCCCATGAGCACATCGTTACCCGCACCGCCGGTGATGACGTTGTCACTAGCATTGCCCCGCCCGGTGAAGTTGCCGCTGCCGGTATAGGTCAATCGTTCGATTTCCGCACCCAGCACACCACTGGCCTGACTGGTACGTATCTCATCATTCCCCCCTCCCGCAACTTCGATGGCGTTGATCACCCCGGTGGCATCGACGACGTAAACGTCGTCGCCCGCCCCGCCACTGACGGTAATTGTTCCAGCAGTCGCTGAGAACCGGTCTGCATAGGCCGAGCCACCAATCCACTCCATATTGCTGAACTGGTCGCCTTGCGCGTCGCCACCCGAGCCAGTGCCGGCACCGTTGGCAATGGAAAGGCTGATGGCCTGGGACGAGTCCGCGTAATCCAGCTTGTCCAGACCGCCCGCGCCATCCAGTGTGTCGGCTCCAGTACCGGCGAAGAAAGTATCGCCGTAGGCCGAACCCCGGATTGCCTCGACGCTCTCGAAAGTATCTCCCTGAGCCATGCCCGTGTGCACGCCGGTCTTCAGATTGAGGGTCACACCAGCACCGGTCCTCTCATCTTCGTAGCTGGCAGTGTCCATACCGGCGCCGCCGACAAGCTGATCTGCCCCTGCTCCGCCGATCAACACATCGTTGCCGCTGCCGCCGGTAATAACGTTATCACCAGCATTGCCCCGCCCAGTGAAGTTGCTGGTACCGGTGTAAGTGAGCCGTTCAACGTTGGCAGCCAGCGTCATGTCGACGTTATTGGTGAAGAGTTGGTCGATACCACCGCCAACGGTTTCAATGATGGCGCCGTTGGCATTGTTGTTGAAAACGTAAACATCGTCGCCCGCACCGCCGTTGAGCACCAGTCCACCACCGGTGAGGGTGAATGTATCGTTGAATACCGTGCCGATGATGGTTTCGACATTGGTGAACGAGTCACCCTGGGCATCACCGCCAGAGCCGGTACCGGCTCCAGCAACGGACGAAAGAATGTTGATGGCCTCGGTAGAGGTCGAATAGTCCAGGGTGTCGCTACCCTGAAGTCCTTCGAAGGCATCGGCAGCCGCGCCGCTGACAAATGTGTCTGTGTAGTTCGTTCCCTTGTAGAGTTCGATACCGGAGTAGCTGTCTCCCAAGGCAATGCCGGTATTACTGCCGGTCTTGAGATTGAGCGTCACACCGACGCCATTAACAACATCTTCATAACTGGCGGTATCGAAGCCGGCTCCACCATTCAATTGATCTGCACCTGCCCCCCCGATCAATACGTCGTCACCCGTGCCGCCCGTAATGATGTTGTCACCAGCGTTGCCGGTGCCCTTGAAGCTCCCGGCTCCCGTAAAAGTCAGGCGTTCGACATTTGCCGCCAGATAGGCGGTGTTTTGTGTGGTGCGCACCTCATCATCGCCGCCGCCTGCCGCTTCAATGATGCCAGCGTTAGTGTTGCCGCTGATTATGTAAACGTCGTTACCCGCTCCGCCGTTAAGTGTCAGTCCACCGCCGGTGAGGGTGAAGGTATCGTTGAACGCTGAACCGACAATGGTTTCAACATTGGTGAACGAGTCCCCCTGTGCATCTCCGCCACTACCGGTACCTGCACCGCCAACGGAGGACAGAATGTTGATGGCCTGATCCGACGTCGAATAGCTGAGCGTATCCGCGCCCTGCAGACCGTCGAAGCTATCGGCTGCCGCGCCACTGACAAAGGTATCGCCGTAATTCGTACCTTTGTAGAGTTCGATGCCGAAGTAACTGTCGCCCAGCGCAATGCCTGCGTTGACCCCGGTCTTGAGGTTCAGTGTCACGGGAACGCCATTGACCACTTCTTCATAACTTGCGATATCGAAACCGGCCCCCCCCGACAATTGGTCGGCACCTGCGCCACCAGTCAAGACATCGTCACCCGCCCCTCCGGTGATGAAATTGTCGCCGGCGTTGCCAACGCCTTTGAAGTTACCCGTGCCGGTAAAGGTCAGACGCTCGACGTTTACCGCCAGATAAGCAGTGTTTTGCGTGGTGCGAACTTCATCGTCACCGCCGCCTGCTGCTTCGATGATGCTGGCGTTGGTATTGCCATTTATTATGTAAACGTCGTTGCCGGCCCCGCCGTTAAGCGTCAGCCCACCGCCGGTGAGGGTGAAAGTATCGTTGAATGCCGAACCGACAATGGTTTCAACATTGGTGAATGAATCGCCTTGGGCGTCCCCACCGGTACCCGTGCCGGTAGCCCCGACAGAGGAAAAAATATTGATAGCCTGGTCAGATGTTGAGTAGCTAAGCGTGTCATTTCCCTGAAGACCGTCAAAGGTGTCGGCTCCGGAACCACTGACAAAAGTGTCCGCCCAGTTCGTACCCCGAAACACTTCGATATCGGTGAACGTATCGCCTTTGGCGGCGCCGGTGTGCACACCTGTCTTGAGATTCAGCGTTACCGAAATGACATTGGTCACATCCTCATAACTGGCTGTATCAACTCCCGCGCCGCCGTTGATCTGGTCGGCTCCTTCCCCACCCATCAATACATCGTTACCGGCGCCGCCATTCAACACGTCATCCCCGGCATAGCCCCGAATCTGATCATCACCAGCGGTACCCACCAGGGTATCCGCAGCGTTGGTGCCATATATAACTGCCATTACATCTTCCTTGTGTGTGTGTCGGAAACTGCGCTAAGACGCCAGGCACTCCGGGGTCGTCCCTCTCTGAGCATGCACTGGGCATTGTTACGTGTTGTGTTGAGCAGGCAAGACAGCGCCTTCGATGCGGTGCGGCGAACAACGGTGCGCACACGCGACACCGGCGACCAGCCCGATAGGGAAAGAAATCTGATAACGCAGGAAGGAATCACCGACTCTGCCTGCTCGGCGGGGGTATGGCTTGTCAGTTGCAGCACCTGGATCGGCGCACGGACAGCTTTGAGATTGTTCACAGGTACTCCATCCGTAGAGCTTTTGATGACTTCCATATCGGCGCAGCCTACTGCCACACCGTGACCCACACCGGTCGAAAGTTTGACGGTGGCTGCGCTTAGTCCGCAGATGCAGCAATTTCCACACCATCCCAGACGACGAACGGTAAAAAAATTGATGCGCAGCGTGTTACCGCGCACAAAAAAACCGACGCCTCAGGACGTCGGTTTTTAGTGATGCAGAGCCAATAGATAAATCAGGTCATCTGAATAATGGTCTGCATAATCGTGCTCTGCGTCGAAATGGTCTTGGCGTTCGCCTGATAGTTGCTCTGACCCTTGATCAGATCAACCAGCTCATTGGTCAGGTTAACGTTCGACTCTTCCAGCGAGTTGGACACCACCTCACCCAACGTACCGGTTTTCGGTGCGTCGTAGCCTGGAATACCCGAAGCGAAAGTCTCTTTCCAGCTAGTGCCACCGACAGCCTGCAGGCCCTGTTCGTTGGTGAAACTGGCCAGTGCAACCTGACCAATCGCCTTGCTCTGATTGTTGCTGAAGTTGGCGAACAGCGTACCGGTGCCATCGATCGTCAGGTTGGTGATCTGGCCGGTGGCGTAACCATCCTGAGTCGGAATCGTGCGCGAAGTATCAGCGTTGTACTGAGTGGTCTTGGCCATCGAAATGGTCACGCCATTCGGGTTAGCCGAAGCGCCATTAGGCGTGAAATTACCGTTGGTCACGGTGCCTGGCACCCAGTTCTTCAGGGTCAGGTCACTGCTGATAATTGGATTGGTCGGGTCTGCCGGATTAGGCGTACTGACCTGAAGCAACTTGCCGGAACTGTCGAACGTCAGTGTCGAAGCCACTGGTGGAGTCTTGGTCGGATCGCTACCGGTCGCATCCGGGTTACGGCCATCAACCAGGGTGTACACCTTCCAGACGTTATCACCAGTCTTCACTACATACTGATCCATAACATGCGAGTTGCCCTGCGTGTCATAGATCGGGGTGCTGAACGATTTGGTATAGGTCTCAGGCTTGGACGGGTCGAACACCACGGGGGTGGCGCCCGTGTCGATGATTTTAGTGGCGGACGAATTCAGGTTGATGCTGGAAGTCACCGCCGAAGTCGACTTCGGTGCCAGGTTCGAGGTGTCGATCTTCAGATCGGTCAACACGCCGTTGATGATCTTGCCGTTGGCATCCACACCGTAACCCTGCAGACGCGAGGTGTAGTCGGTGTTGGTGATGTAACCGGCATTGTCGACCTTGAAGGTACCGGCACGGGTGTAGGACACCGAACCGTTGTTGCTCATGGTGAAGAAACCGGAACCGTTGATACCCATGTCCAACACGTTGCCGGTGTTGTTGATATCGCCCTGGGTGAACTGCTGGGAAACGTTGGCCAGGCGCACGCCGTTACCGATGACTTTGCTGCCGCTGCCCAGACGAGTCGACGAATAGACGTCTTCGAATTCTGCGCGCGAGGATTTGAAACCGGCGGTGGCGACGTTGGCGATGTTGTTGCCGGTCACGTCCAGTTGCTTGTTGGCTGCATAGAGACCGCTAAGGCCGATATTGAAAGACATATTCCACTCCTTTATGCCGGGTTAGTCGGCTCTATATACCAATGGTTTGAACTTTGGACAGGGCAACGGTGCCCTTGCCGGCCAGGTTGAGCATCAGCTCGCCGCCGGTCTGGCTGATCGTCACGCTGTTGACGGTCGCTGGCAGGTAAGTCGCCAGGTCCGTCGCGGTGCCGTTGATCGGTGCGTTGGCCTTGAAGGTGTAAGTGCCAACCGGCACCACGGTGCCTGCGGTGTCCTTGCCATCCCAGGTGAAACTCGCGTCGCCGGCGGCGCGGCTGCCCAGATCGATGGTGCGAACGGTTTTGCCGTCCTTGTCGGTGATGGTCACGGTGCCACCGGCAATCGACGAAGGCACGGTGACCGAACCGGTCAGGCCTTTGCTCGGGTCATCGAGCTGTGCGGTGTTGGTCTGCACGATCACGTTACGGCCAACCAGCGACGAGGCTTGCAGCGCCTGCGACGAGTTGTAGTTGCCGGCCAGGCCACTCACGGTGGAGTTCAGCGTGGTGATGCCTTCAAGACTGCTGAACTGCGCCAACTGCGCAACGAATGCACTGTTGTCCTGCGGGTCGAGCGGGTTCTGGTTTTTCAGCTGGGTCACCAGCAACTGCAGGAACGCATCCTTGCCCAGCGCTTGTCCGCCGGTGCTGCTGTTGGTCGCCGAAGCAATGCCATCGGTGGTCGAACTGGTCTTTTTCGACGAGTTCGCCAGGATGTCATTCATGCTCAGGGAGCTGGTGGTATCGGTAACGCTCATGGCAGTCGCCCCTTATTACTGACCGAGGGTCAGCACCTTCTGCATCATGGTTTTGGCGGTGTTCATCATTTCGGCGTTGGTCTGGAACGAACGGCTCGCGGAAATCATGTCAGCCATCTCTTCCACCACGTTGACGTTCGGGTAGTAGACGTAGCCCTTGGCGTCGGCCGCTGGATGGTTGGGCTCGTAACGCGCTTCGAGGTTGCTCTGGTCTTCGACCACACCGAGCACCTGCACGCCTTGGCCTGCTGCATCCTGATTCTGAAACAGCGAATCGCTGCCGCCGCTCTGGCCGCCCTGGAACATGGTAGCGAACACCGGGTGACGGGCGCGGTAGGTCTGGTCGATGCTCGACGAAACGGTCTCGGCGTTGGCAATGTTCGACGCCACGGTGTTCAGACGCGTGGTCTGGGCGCTCATGCCGCTGCCGGCAATGTTGAAAACGCTGGACAGGGACATGGATTACTCTCCGCGCAGGGCTGACACCAGCCCTTTGAATTTGCTGTTGAGCAGGGTGAAGCTGGCCTGGAAGCCGACGGCGTTTTCCGCGTAGTTGGACTGTTCCAGTTGAGCGTCCACGGTGTTCTGGTCGATCGAAGGTTGCATCGGCGTGCGATACATCAGCGACTCGTCGCCATTGCCCAGACCTTCAGCCTCGATGTGACGGCTGTTGGTCTTGTTCAGCGCGATGGTGCCGTTGGCGTTTTTCTGGGTCTGAGCTTCGAGTACTTTCGAGAAGTCCAGATCCCGCGCCTTGTAGTTCGGGGTATCGGCGTTGGCGATGTTGTTAGCCAGCACTTCGGCACGCTGGGCGCGGAAGCCCAGAGCCTTTTCGTGAATGCCGAGCGCTTTGTCGAAGCTGATGCTCATGTCGGGAACCTTCAGGTGACCGGTTTTTCGTAACTGAGCTTTAGCAAGCGTCGTGCCAGATTGAAAAACTCCCGGTTTCCGTGGCTTTGCGGGCGATCGGCAAAGCGGCAATGCCAGAAAAGCGGCAACCGCCTTCCGCCAGATGCCGCTTTTCTGCCGCTTGGTTGCCTCTTAAGCAACTACACACTTGTGGGAGCGAGCAGGCTCGCTCCCACAGGGTTATTGGTGTCAGGAACAATTACGGCAGGCACAAAAAAACGGCAGCCCCATGAGGGCTCCCGTTTTTTGGTATTGCCGCGGCAATCACTTGGCCTTGTAAATGATCCCCGGACTGCACTGAACCATCTGGTAATGGTCCGGCAAACCGTTCAGCGCTTCGGAAGCGCCAAGGAACAGATACCCGCCCGGCTTCAACGTGCTGTGAATGCGCAACAGGATGTCCTTCTTCACTTCGGCAGAGAAGTAGATCAGTACGTTGCGGCAGAACACGATGTCGAACTTGCCCAGCGCGGCATAACTGTCGAGCAGGTTGAACGAGCGAAACTCCACCCGGCTCTTGATCGGTGCCTTGACCACCCAGCGCCCCGGCCCTTTCGGGTCGAAGTAGCGCTGCAGGCGCTCCGGCGACAAACCGCGGCCGATGGCCAGGCTGTCGTACTCGCCGGTCTTGCAGTTGTTGAGCATCAGGCCCGACAGATCGGTGGCGACGATCTGCACGCCCATCTTCAACTGGCCGAGGTTGCTACGCTCGAACTCGTCGATCGACATCGACAGCGAGTACGGCTCCTGACCCGACGAGCAGGCCGCCGACCAGATGCGCAAGCGCTGGTTGGGGCTGGCCTTGATCGCTTCCGGCAGTACCTTGTTCTTCAACACTTCAAACGGATAGGTGTCGCGAAACCACAGGGTTTCGTTGGTCGTCATGGCATCGACCACCTGCTCGCGCAAACCGCTGCGCGGCTGGGTCTGGATGCGCTGCACCAGCTCACCCAGGGACTTGATGCCTTGCTGCTCCATCAGTTTGTTGAGACGGCTGGAGACCAGATACTGCTTGTTTTCACCGAGCAAAATGCCACAGGCCTTTTCCAGGAAGACCCGGAACTGTTCGAAATCCAAATTACCCGTAGACAATGGTGCCGCCTCTTAAATCGTGTTGATCACCAGGGACAGTAGGTCCCTAGCTGATATCTGCTGCTTTGATCCGGTCGACTACCCGGGATGCCAGGTCATCAGGACGGAATTTGGCCAGGAAGTCGTCGGCGCCGACTTTCTTCACCATCGCCTGATTGAATACCCCCGACAACGAAGTATGCAGGATGATATGGAGCTTTTGCATGCGTGCGTCGCCGCGGATTTCCGCCGTCAGGGTGTACCCGTCCATCTCCGGCATCTCGATGTCGGAAATCATCATCAGGAACTCTTCTTCCGGCTTCTTGCCTTCGTCGACCAGCTTGCGCAGGTAATCCAGCGCCTGCTTGCCGTCATTCAGCGCCACCACTTCGACGCCGATCGTCTGCAGGCAACGGGTCACCTGCTTGCGCGCCACCGACGAGTCATCGACCGTCAACACCCGCAGCGACAACGCCTTGGTCTGGGTCTCGACATCGACCACGCCCACCGAAATCGCTTCCGGCGTCGGTGCGACTTCAGCCAGCACTTTTTCGACGTCGATGATTTCGACTAACTGATTGTCCACCCGCGTCACAGCCGTCAGGTAGTGATCGCGACCGGTGCCCTTGGGCGGTGGATGGATCTCTTCCCAGTTCATGTTGACGATGCGCTCCACCGAGCGGACCAGGAAACCCTGGGTCTTGGTGTTGTACTCCGTGATGATCACGAACGGACTGTTCTTGTCTTTCAACGCTCCGGAACCGGTCGCCATTGCCAGATCGAGGATCGGAATGGTCGCCCCGCGAATATTTGCCACCCCGCACACCACAGGACTGGACTTGGGCATCAACGTCAGCGACGGGCATTGCAACACTTCCCGTACCTTGAACACGTTGATGCCGTAGAGCTGTTGGCCGTCGAGACGGAACAACAACAGCTCCAGGCGATTCTGCCCTACCAGTTGCGTGCGCTGGTTCACCGAATCCATTACACCCGCCATGCCCAGACTCCTACATCAACGCCAAGTGTTGTTGCGACGCACATTCATTGCTAAACGGCACGGCGCTTGCTTTTTAACCCGTATGAACATTCAAACGACATTTTCCCGACACCTGACAGCGCCTCTTCGCAGAGTGCTTGCCAGTGCGTGCGCCATTGGCTGCTTGTTCTTTGGCAGTCCTGCCAATGCTGATGCGGTTACCTTGCCTGACATGCTTATCGGCGTCACTCAGGGCTTTCTTGAGTTCACCGTAGAAGACTATCTGACGAGCAGTCAAACCGAAGGCCGTTATGAAATCGAAGTCAACCAGCTCGACCCACGCATGCGCATGCCGATGTGCGACAAGGAATTGACAGCGACGCTGGAGAGTCCGGCACGCCCTTTGGGCCGGGTCACGGTGAAGGTTCGCTGCGAGGGCGCATCGCCCTGGACGGTGTTCGTACCCGCTCAAGTCCGGCTGTTTCGCGAGATTGTGACGAGCACCCGAGCGCTCAAACGCGCCGGCATTATCGAACCGCAGGACGTGACCTTGCGCGAGCGCGACGTCAGCCAGATCAACCAAGGCTTTTTGACTTCGGTGGACGAAGCGATCGGGCAGAAATTGACCCGACCAACGGTCGCCGATCAGGTCATCACCCAGGTCCATCTGGAACAGGCGGAAGTCATTCGCAAGGGTGATCAAGTGGTCATCACTGCACGCAGCGGGACACTGGCCGTGCGCATGCCGGGCGAAGCCCTGGCCAATGGCGGTCTGAAAGAACAGATCCGGGTAAAAAACCTCAATTCACAACGGGTGATCAAGGCGCAGGTCACCGCGCCGGGACAAGTGGAAGTGGCCATGTAAACGCCCTGTGAGAAAACTGGCGCGGACCTCCCAGCTTCCCTAAACTGTGTCGCAGCAGGACATGCCGCGATGCAGCCCGGCGCATTGGAAAAATGTGCCTAAAGTTTTTCAGGGGATAGCCGAAAACATGGCAAGCGTCCAAATTCCCAGAGGTTTTTATCATGGTCATCGATTTCAGCCGTTTGAACAGTTCCTCGTCACTGACAGGCAGCACACGTACCAGCAACGCCAAGGAAAGCGCTGAAAACAGCCCCTCCGCGCCGCTGAATACCCAGGCCGAACAAGCCAATGCCGCCAAAAGCGGGGAGTCGGTACACCTCAGCAATGAGGCTCAACAGTTGCAGAAGGTCACTGACAAGCTGCGCGATCAGCCTGCTGTCGACAAAGCCCGTGTGGCCGAGTTGAAAGCCGCGATTGCCGATGGCAGCTATAAAGTCGACAGCAACCGTGTAGCCAGCAAACTGCTCAACTTCGAAGCCCAGCGCTAGGCTTTTGCCGGCGCCAGGCTTTTGGACGCTTAAACCCCAAGGCCAGCCATGCACGACACTACTTTATTGCAACTGATCGACGACGACTTTGCTCCAGCGCAAGAATTGCTGGAGTTGCTGCAAACCGAATCCCTCGCGTTGCACGGTCGCGATATGCCGCTGCTGGAAGAAATTCTGGCGCGCAAGCAGGCGTTGATCATTCTGCTGGAACAGCATGGCCGCAAGCGCAGCGAAATCCTCGCCAGCCTCAATCTGCCGACCGATCGCAATGGCCTGCAACAACTGGCCGCGCAATCGAGCATTGGCGAGCAGTTGTTGCGTCAGGGCGATGCCCTGACCGATCTGATCGCGCAATGCCAGGCGGCCAACGTCAAGAATGGCCAGTCGATCCGCATTCAGCAGGCCACCACGGCCAATCAGCTGAAAATCCTCACCGGCGGCGAACCACCAGCGTTGTACGACGCCAGCGGCACCTTTGCCAAGCCCGCCAAACCGCGTCCGCTCAGCCAGGCATGAGCCGTTGATGCGCCAGCTCTATCAACCCGCGGAACATGCTGGCAAAATGCTGGCTAGTCGTCATATTTTGTCTGGAGATTGATAAACCGTGTCCAACGCCCTCAGCGCGGATGATGCTCCGCAGCCCCCTAAGGTGCTCACCACGCCACTGGAAATCTCCAGCAACCTGCGCCAGCTGCAGGACAGCCACGATCCGCTGATCATCACCTTCCACGAGCGCAGCCAGCGTTTTCAGAGCTACCTGATCAAAGTCGACCGCGACAGCGCCTCGATCGCTCTGGACGAAATGATCCCGCGCGATGGCGAACGCTTCCTGCTCGCCGGCGAGCCGTTCAAGGTGGAAGGTTTCCATGACGGCGTACGCATCGCCTGGGAATGCAACGGCACGCTGAACATCGAAGAATCCGCCGGCGACCGCTTCTACACCGGCGAGCTGCCGACCGAAGTGGTTTACCACCAGCGCCGCAACGCCTTCCGTGCCGCGCTGAAACTGACCGATCTGGTCAGCGTTGAACTGGGTGGCGAAAAACTCAAGTCGCCGATCCATGGCAAGCTCCTGGATATCTCCGCGACCGGTTGCAAGTTTCGTTTCGAAGGCGACATCACCGACCGCCTGCAACTGGGCCAGGTCTACGACCGCCTGATCGCCCCGCCGCTGTTCGGCAACCAGCCGACCGCCGTCGAGCTGCGCTACCTGCACTTCGAAGAAAAGCTCAACATCACCTTCGCCGGCCTGCGCTTTCACAACATCAGCGGACCGGCCGCACGCAACGTCGAGCGTTTCGTTTATCAGCTTCAACGTGAAGCGCGGCGGTTTGATAAAGACGATCTCTGAGCCGTAGCGACCCACAAAAAAGGGCAGCCCCTCACGGGACTGCCCTTTTTCATGCGCGAGTGTTTGTCTTCGATTCAGGGCCGCGCGCCACTGATATCCGGCGCAGGCTTGTCATCTGCGCTGCTCACATCATCTTCGGCCGTGGCTGGCTGCGGCTCGGCAGGCTCGGGTTCAGGCTCTGGACTGGACGGCGCCGGGTCCTGAACCATCTGCTCCTGCACCACTTGCTCGTCGACCCGAGGGTCGAGCGCCGCCACCAACGGTGAACTAGACATGCTGTCCGGCATGGCAACGTGATGCAGCGGCGCATCATCGACCTGATGCAGATTGGTCACGGCTTTCGGCCGAATCCGCCATACCAGCACCAGGGCAAAGAAGCTGAAAAACGCATACAGACTCTGGCTGCCAAGAAACTTCATCAGCACGCCGGCCAGCAGCGGCCCGATGCTCGCGCCCACACCGTAGGTCACCAGCAGCATCGCCGTCAGCGACACCCGTCGATCGCCCTCGACATGGTCGTTGGAAAACGCCACGGCCAGCGGATACAGACAGAACTGCACCAGCGAACACAGGAACCCCACCACAAACAGCACTTCCAGCGGCACCTGCGGCAACACCGCCAACGGCAGCGCCGCGACTGCCAGAAACCCGGCGAAGCAGCGAATCAGCAGCGCCCGGTCGTAGCGATCGGACAACCAGCCGAGCGGCCATTGCACCAGCAAACCGGCAAAAATGCAGCTACCCATGAACAGACCGACCTGCTCGGTCGACAGCCCTTGCTGCGAGGCATACAACGGCGCCAGACCGTAAAACGAACCGATGATCAGACCGGCGCCGAGCACCGTGCTCAACGATTGCGGCACGCGCTTGATAAAGAAGCGTGGCTCCATCGGTGCCGGATGCAGCGGGGCCGGGTGAATCCGCCGGGTCAGCGCCACCGGCACCAGACACAGCGCAAAGCACAGCGCGACCAGCATCAGCAGCTCCAGCCCCAGGCCCGGATGCATGACCAGAATCAACTGCCCGAGCACCAGCCCCAGATACGACGCGATCATATAACCGCTGAATACCAGGCCGCGCTGATTGGCGTCCGCCTGCTCGTTGAGCCAGCTCTCGATCACCATGTACTGGCACATCATGCCGAGGCCGACGATCGTCCGCAGCACCAGCCACGCCGGCAGCCAATCGACCAGACCATGACCCAGCACCGCCGCACCGACGATCCCGGCACACGCCGAATAAGCGCGAATGTGCCCGACCCGCGCGATCAGCCGGTGACCGATCTTGCCGCCCAGTACCAGACCAAAATAGTTGGCGGCCATCAGCGCACCGACCCACAGGCCGTCAACGTTGTCCGCGGCCAGACGCAAGGCCAGATAGGTAGAGAGAAGGCCCGAGCCGATCAACATCATCAGCGAGGCGAAATACAGCGCTCGAAAGGATTTCCAGATTTGGCGCATCGGCGTTCCGAGCGGCTCCTTGCAGTAGATTTCGGGCTAACAAGCGCTAGCCCGATGGCGACAGTACGTCAGGCCTGGGCTGCTAGAACACGCCGTTCCCAGGGGGTGATTTCATCGAAGAAGCTGGTCAACTCCAGGGTCTTCGAAGCGATGTAGCCTTCGATGAACTCGGCTCCGAACAGTTCCCTGGCCAAGTGGCTACGCTTCAGACGTTCGAGAGCGGCATGCAAGGTACACGGCAACGCAAGATTGTCCGGCACGGCAAACTCGCCCTGAATCGCCTCGCTGGGCTCGAGTTCCTGCTCGATGCCATGCAAACCCGCGGCCAGACTGGCGGCAAGCGCCAGATACGGATTCGCATCGGCGCCCGGCAAGCGGTTTTCGACCCGACGAGCGACCGGTGAACTGGCCGGAATGCGCAGCCCGGCCGCACGGTTATCATGGGACCAGCAGGCATTGTTCGGCGACGCATAGGGATGGCAGAGGCGCTGATAGGAATTCACGTTGGGCGCAAACAGTGCGGTGAAGTCCGCCATGGCTGCCTGCTGGCCGCCGATGAAATGGCGGAACATCGCAGTCGCCTCGCCGCTGGCGTCACTGAAGACGTTCCTGCCGCTGCCGATTTCGACCACGCTCTGGTGAATGTGCATCGAGCTACCCGGCGTATGCGCCAGCGGCTTGGCCATGCACACCACGGTCAGACCGTGCTTGAGCGCGACTTCTTTGAGCAGATGCTTGAACAGGAATGTCTGGTCGGCCAGCAGCAACGGATCGCCGTGCAGCAGATTGATCTCGAACTGGCTGACGCCCATTTCGTGCATGAAGGTGTCGCGCGGCAAGCCCAGCGCGGCCATGCATTTATAGACTTCGCTGAAGAACGGTCGCAATCCGTTAGTGGAGCTGACGCTGAACGCTGACTGGCCATCTTCGCGACGACCGTCGAGCCCGACGGGCGGGCGAAACGCTTGGGTCGGATCGGGGTTGGGCGCGAAGACAAAAAACTCCAGCTCGGTCGCCACCACCGGCGCCAATCCGCGCGCGGCGTACCGAGCGATGACACGTTTGAGCAGACCGCGGGTCGACAGCGGCGAGCTTTCGCCGCTCAGCTCGTCAGCGTCGCAAATCGCCAGGGCGCGCGGCTCGTCACTCCAGGGCAGGCGATGGATCTGGGTCGGTTCGGCGACGAGGGCGAGGTCGCCGTCGTCGCTGCCGTAAAACCGCGCCGGTGGATAACCGCCCATGATGCATTGCAGCAGCACACCTCGCGCCAACTGCAGACGCCGCCCTTCGAGGAAACCCTCGGCGGTCATCACTTTGCCCCGCGGCACGCCATTCAGATCCGGCGTTACACATTCAATCTCATCAATGCCCGTCAGTCGCTGTGCGAGTGAGCGCTGGCCATCGGTTGTCATGACGCAATCCTTGTTATTGTGCGAGCCGCGAACGGCGACCCGTACAAAATAGGCTCCGGCTGTTCGGAATATCAAGCAGCGTCAGCAAAAACCATTGTTATGGCAGATACAGGCTGAACACCCCGCCGCCGAGCGGCCCGCCGTTACTGATTTCCGTGCGCCCTTCCACACCGTTGCGCTGATGCAGCGCCGCGATGCGATTGGCAAAGTACAGGCCGAGCCCGGTACTGCCGCTGCTGTGATTGATGCCTTGCACGTAATCGGCCTGACGCTCGAGCATCTCGCGCGGATAACCGGCGCCGTCATCGTTGATGCTCAGGACCAGTTGCCCTGCCTCGTCGCTGACGGTGATCAGCAACGACTCCCGCGCATAGCGAATGGCGTTGTTGATGCAGTTGCTCAGCACCGAAGCGATCAGCTCGCGATCGAAGAAACCCAGCGGGCTCAGCGGATCGACTTCATAGGTGGCGATGATGCCACGGCTGGCGAACACCTCTTGATGCGCGGCCAGTTGCGCCTCGATGAAATCGTCGAGTTCGTGGTACGCCGGTTGCAGCGGCAGCTGATTGACGCCGAGCTTGTACAGCCCGAGCAACTGCACAAGCATGCCGTTGAGGTGGGCGAACTCGAAGTCGATCACGCCCTGCTCCGCGCCCTCGCGCTGCGCTTGCGGCAGACGCGCCAGCCATTGGCTGTGCGCCTGCATGAGCATGGCCAGGGAGTTTTTCATGTCGTGAACGGTGGAGGCGATCACCGTGGAAAAATCCAGCGCCTGCTCGTCTTGGTTCATTCGCCAAACGCCTTGCTTTTGAGCTTCTGATAACGCGCAAACCGCGCGTCGGTGTCGGGCATCAGGCCGACCATTTTCAGGCAGGCCCGACATTCTTCCAGCTCCGCCGACGGCACACTGGTGTCGGTGCCATGCAACAGCGACTGGGCCAGGTTCAACGCGATGCTGAGGTTCTTCGGTTGCATCTTCAACGCCTTGCGGAACACCTCGCGGGCTTCCACCAGGTTGCCGGTCTTGTACACCCGCACGCCTTGACGGTTGAGGTCGGCAGCGGCGTTGCTGGAGCTGAGAATGGTCGGATCATCGGTGAGCTTGGCGATGTCTTTCATCACCGCCGGGTCATCACCGTAGATTTCCGCACAGCTCTTGAGCATCGAGGTGCCCGCCTCGGCCTGACCGAGCATCTGCAACTGCTTGGCCACCAGCAACGCCGCTTCCGGGCTCATGAACTGTTCCATGCCATCAAGGCGCATCAGCGCTTGCTCGGTGAGTTTGTCGGCGGTTTCCGCGTCGTTGAGCAGCAGACTGGTGGCCTTCATCAGCCGCGCACGAATCTGCAGGCCGGGGTCACTCGGGTTTTCTTTGGCGACAGCGCTGAGGGTGGTGTTGATCTCCAGTCGCGTGCGCGTATCGAGGCCACGATCACTGCCCTTGCTGATCAGCGCATGCGCCAGACCGAGATTGCTTTCCGGGTCCTTGAAGCGCGACTGCGCGCCTTGCGACACGGCCTGACGATAGGCGCGCGAGGCCGTTTCGAAATCTTCGTTGGCCATCGCCAATTTGCCCAGCAAGGCCTGACGACGCACCGCCAACGGTGACAGGCGAATCGCTTCTTCCAGCACCCGTTGCGCGCCTTTGCTGTCGCCCTCGGCCACCAGCACATCGGCCATGCCGTCATACAGCGCCGGCATCATCGGGAAGACTTTCAGGGCTTTCTCATAGATTTCTTTGGCCTGTGTCACCTGGCCACGCTTGAACAACAGCTTGCCCAGGCCGGCAAACGCCCACGGCAACGGCCGATCGGCAATGATGCCGTCATAGAGGCGTTCCAGCGCTTCGTTCTGATTCATGTCGCGTAGCGCATCGGCACGATAGCGAAGGCACAGCGGCGAATAGCGGATGTCCTGCTTGCACAGGGCGATGCAGGCGTTGAGCACCTCGACCGGTTTGCCACGGTCGAGGGCTTGCAGAATCGGTTTGAGCAGGGTTTTGCGCTGCTCCAGGCGCTCCAGGCGCTGGGCCAGGCCGGAGCGGTTGAATGGTTTGGTCAGGTACGCATCGGGCTCGTGTTCCAGCGCACTGAGCACCATCGCCTGACTGGTCTCGGCGGTGACCATGACGAACACCGCTTCGTGACTGATGAGCTTTTCCGACATCAGGTCTTCGAGCACTTGCTGGCCGTTTTTCTTGCCGTCGCCGAGATGGAAATCCTGCAGAATGAAATCGTAGGATTTCTGCGAGCACATCTTCAGCGCCTGTTCACCCGTGTCGGCGGTATCGACATCCTTGACACCCAGCTCACGCAGCATCGAACGCACGGAACTGCGGAAATCCGAAAAATCATCGACGATCAGAAAGCTTTTTTGGTGATACGACGACATCGACGATTTCCAGGCAAATGAAGAGAGGGCAATTTCGGGCGCGCAGATGATAGCTGCCGGCCAAATGCTATCAAGCGATTTCGCGCGACGTTGCTGTCACCGAACGGGTTATCGGCCGCTCCCTCGAATCTCTTGAAGATTGTTGGTGCGTTTAGGTCAAGAGCGAGGTCAACACAAAACAACCAGCACGCCATTCGAACTGCGGCAGGAAAAAAGTCGGAAACAGGATTATCCTGCGCAGTTACCCATGCGTTTTTTGATCCACCGCGACCCCATCCGTCGCCTTCTCAAGGCCGAAGTCATGACCTCGAAATCACCCTCCTCGCCCTCTGCTCCCGAGCGCCGAGGCCTGAGCCCCAGCCACCTGGACTTCCCAGTGGTCGGCATCGGCGCCTCCGCTGGCGGCCTGCAAGCGATCAAGCTTTTTTTCGAGCACATGCCGCAAGACACCGGTATGGCCTTCGTGATCATCCTGCATTTATCGCCGGATCATCAGAGCGTCGCTGACAAGATCATTCAGGAATCGACGCGAATGCCGGTGCTGCAGGTGACGCAGCCGGTGCTGATCGAGAAGAACAGCGTGTACGTCATCTCGCCTGCGCAATCGCTGTCGATGAACGATGGTTATTTGCGCGTGAGCGCCGCCGCCACACAATCCACCCGACATTCGGCAATCGACCTGTTCTTCCGCGATCTCGCCGATGTGCATCGCGAGCGGGCGTTTTGCGTGGTGTTGTCAGGCACAGGCTCAGATGGCGCAGTGGGTTTGTCGCGGATCAAGGAACAGGGCGGCGTCACCCTCGCGCAAGTGCCAGAGGACGCCGAATACGACGGCATGCCGCGTGCCGCGATCGAAACGCGGATGGTCGACCTGGTGCTGCCAGTGGTGGAGATGCCGCAAAAACTGATGGAGTTGTGGAGCAATTCGCAGAACATCACCTTGCCCAGCGCCAATGACCCCGACATCAAAGTGCAATCGCCGTCCAGCGATCAGGAAGCCGCGATTGCCGAACAGCGTCTGCACGACATCCTGATCTATCTGCGCGCCAGTACTGGCCACGATTTCAAGCATTACAAGCGCGCCACCGTGCTGCGCCGCATCGAGCGGCGCATGCAGGTTACCGGTCAGTCCGACCTCAGCGCCTATTACGATTACCTGCAAAACACCGCAGACGAAGCCAAGGCACTGTTGGGCGACATGCTGATCGGCGTCACCAACTTCTTCCGCGACCGCGAAGCCTTTGAAGCGCTGGAACGCGAAGTACTGCCGCAATTGGTGCAGTCGGTATCCAGCTCGGCGGAAAAAGAGGAATTGCGCGTCTGGTCCGCCGGTTGCTCTACCGGTGAAGAAGCCTACAGCCTGGCGATCCTGCTTGACGACCAAATGCAAGTCGAAAACAGCAAAGCCAACCTGCAAGTGTTCGCCACCGATATCGACGAACGCGCCATCAGCTTCGGTCGCGCGGGTACTTATCCGCAAGCGATCATCACGGACGTACCGCCGCAACGCCTGCGCCATTATTTCGTTAAAGACGATGAACATTACCGCATCCGCAAGGAAATCCGTGAAAAGGTTCTGTTTGCCAAGCACAGCCTGTTGTCCGATCCGCCGTTTTCGCAGATCGATCTGATCACTTGCCGCAATTTGCTGATCTATCTGGATCGCGAAGTGCAGCGCGAGATCCTGCAGATGTTCCACTTTGCCTTGCGACCGGGTGGCTTCCTGTTCCTCGGCACTTCGGAAAGCGCCGATGCCTGCCACGAATTGTTCACCCCGGTGGACAAGCGCAACCGCATCTTCCGCGCCAAGACCGGCACGCCGAGCAGCCGTCGCACGCCAACCATGCCGCGTGGCGGTTATATGCGCAGCAGCATTACGAGGCCGGAAGTGAAGACCAGCGAACAACCGAAGTTGTCATTCGCCGACATTCATCGACGCGCGATCGAGCGTTCGGCGCCGCCGAGCATCATTGTCGACAGCAACGCCGATATCCTGCACATGAGCGAAAGCGCCGGGCGCTTTCTGCGACATGTTGGCGGCGAGCTGTCGCGCAACCTGCTGACGCTGATTCTGCCGGAGCTACGCCTGGAGATCCGCACCACGTTGTTTCAGGTGCAGCAGAGCAACCTGACCGTGCGCTCGCGGGAAGTGATCCTCAAGCGCGAAGAGCGGCAATTCCGCATCGATCTGATCGCTCAACCGTATAAAGACGACGAGTCGGACAGCGAATGCGTGCTGGTGATCTTCGAGGAGACGGAAATCGATCCCGCCGAACACGCAACCACCACCATGTTGCAGACCGAGAGCCAGGTGCTGTCAAACCTCGAGCGCGAACTGCAACGCACCAAGCTGCACCTGCAGGACACCATTGAACAGTCGGAAGTCTCCAGCGAAGAACTGAAAGCGTCCAACGAAGAGATGCAGGCGATCAACGAGGAGCTGCGCTCGGCCACCGAAGAATTGGAAACCAGCAAGGAAGAGCTGCAGTCGATCAACGAAGAGCTGTTGACGGTCAACTACGAGCTGAAAACCAAAGTCGAAGAAACCGACAAGATCAACGACTACCTGACCAACCTGATCGCCTCGACCGACATCGCCACGGTGTTTGTCGATCGCAGCATGCGCATCAAATGGTTCACCCCGCGCGCTACCGATATTTTCAGCATGCTGCCGGTCGACACCGGACGCTCGCTGCTCGATATCACCCATCGGCTCAACTATGCCGACCTCGCCGACGACGCCGCGCAAGTGTTCGAGTCGCTGAACATGATCGAGCGTGAAGTGAACAGCACCGACAACCGCTGGTACATCGCCCGGTTGCTGCCGTATCGCTCCAGCGAAGATCATATCGACGGTACGGTGCTGACCTTCATCGACATCACCAAACGCCGCGCCGCCGAAGAAGAGTTGCGCCTGGGCGAAGAACGCATGCGCCTGGTGGCCGAGAGCACCCGCGACTACGCGATCATCATCCTCGACGAACAAGGCGCGATCACCAGTTGGAACAAAGGCGCCGAGCTGATCTTCGGCTACAGCAAAGCCGAGGCCGAGGGTGCTTTCTACGATTTCATCTTTACTGCCGAAGATCGTGCTGCCGGCATGGCCGAGAACGAATTGGCGACTGCCCGCACCCACGGCCGCGCCGAAGACGAACGCTGGCACCAGCGCAAGGATGGCAGCCGCTTCTTCTGCAGCGGCGAAGTCACCTTGCTCAGCGGCGACTACCTGCAAGGTTATGTGAAGATCGCCCGCGACCTGACCGGCCATAAACGCGCGCAGGACGAACAAAGCCAGGAACTGGCGCAGACGCGCAACACGGTGTCTCTGCGTGATGAGTTCTTCGCCGTCATGTCCCATGAACTCAAGCATCCGCTGAACCTGATACAGCTCAACGCCGAGCTGTTACGGCGCCTGCCGGTCATCCGTACCGCAGGGCCGGCAACGAAAGCGGTCAACACCATTTGCGATGCGGTCAACAGTCAGGCGCGGATCATCGATGACCTGCTCGACGTGGCGCGAGTGCGCACCGGTAAGCTCAAGCTGCAACTGACACGGGTTGATCTGAGCGCGGTAATGCGTGATATCCATACCGTGGTGATCAACGAACAGCATGCGACGCGCGTTGATCTGCACTTGCCCACCGATCCACTGATCATTCATGCCGACCCGACGCGGGTGGAGCAGATCATCTGGAACCTGGTGAACAATGCGCTGAAATTCACCCCACCGACCGGGCGAATCGAATTGATCGCCAGTCGTAGCGCGCAAATGGCCCGTCTGGACATCAAGGACAACGGCGTCGGCATCGCTGCGGAAAATCTGGAACATGTGTTCGATCTGTTCGGACAGGCCGAGAAACAACACACCAATCATCAGCGTGAAGGTCTGGGGATTGGTCTGTCACTCGTCAGGCAACTGACCGAAGCGCAACACGGCTCGGTACTGGTGACATCCCCGGGGCTGGGTGCCGGTTGCACCTTTACCGTGTGTTTGCCGTTGGCTATTGATGTGGTCGAAGAAGCCTCGCCACAAGAAGTCGAAGTAGCGTCCGGCAAACTGGATGGTTTGAGCATTCTGTTGGTGGATGACTCACCGGAAGTGCTCGAGACGCTGAAAATGTTGCTGGAAATGGAAGACGCGGACGTTACTGCATTCGACCATCCTGTCACCGCACTGAAAGCAGCTGAAAGCACGCGCTTTGATCTGATCATTTCCGATCTGGGCATGCCGGTGATGAGCGGCTACGAACTGATGAGCGCGCTGCGCAAGCTACCCTTGGTGAAAAATGTACCCGCCATCGCCCTCACCGGTTATGGCACGCAAAGCGATATGCAGAAGTCTCGTGAGGCGGGTTTCGACCAGCACCTCGGCAAGCCAGTGGCCTACGACGACTTGATCGAAACCATCGACGCGCTGCGCCGCTCGCAATTGCTTTAGTGGTACTCATTGCAGATAGGCGCGCTGGAGGCACACGCGACGGTCGATCGCCCGCTGTAGGCGCGCCTTGCTCTCGGCCCAGATGCCTGGGTCGACACGCCTCAGGCGCATCAGATCGAGCATGGCGTTCTCGGCAACCAGATATTCTGACCGGACATCCGACGCCTTGAGTTTTTAGGCGCTCGTATTCGCTCATTTCCATACGCCGGATGGCCACCACGAGGGATCAGTCACCACTGCACTCAGGTGACCTGGGTACGATGCGGGGCGGCGAATTCTTGTTGATCGATAACGATCTCCCGGGTCGGCAGGCTGTAGCAGCCGGACGGCGTCGGCGAATGCTGTAAGAACTTTCTCGCAGGCAAAAAAAAACCCCAACTGCTTTCGCAATTGGGGTTTCGGAATTTAATCTTGACGATGACCTACTCTCACATGGGGAAACCCCACACTACCATCGGCGATGCATCGTTTCACTGCTGAGTTCGGGATGGGATC
>NZ_JAZEVW010000011.1:0-117272 GCF_036668835.1 Pseudomonas koreensis | reverse complement strand
TACGAAGTTGCATGGTGGATGCCTCTTGCCAGGACACAGGTCATCTCCTTGATGATGAGCAATGTGCCTATTAAAAAGTGTCCACCATGTCTCCGAACACCTGTCCACCATGTGTCCGGTACATACACTCCCCGAGGGAGAGGGAACTGACTGAGGTGAATGCGAGAACTATGCCGACTTGATCCACCGAGCCGTACTCAAGTTCTGAACGGCCCACAAATCGGCTCCCTCTCCCTCGGGAGAGAGCTTGGGTGAGGGGCGAATCCACCACAAATCCCAAGCCAACCGCCCCGCTCTTCACCACTCAACAATGAGCGTTAGCTCGAGTGCCTTTGATCTTGATCTTGCCTAACCAGCGACATCGGAAGGCTGAGTGGAGGGATTGATCCGGGCGTGGGAGCGCAGCGACCGTCTGGCGCAGCCAGACACAGCGCAATTAGGTGCAGCGCAGCAAACCGTAGCCGCTGCGCCCGGATCGATCCCGCAGCGAAGGGACCCGAGCCTGCGAGGGCCGTACGCAGGAGCAAGCCTTTTGGTTCCTTTTTGCTGGGCCGGCACTCCGGCGTCTGAAAAAGGGACTCGCCGCAAGGGCGAAACCGCCAGCCGCAGCACCCGAAGCAACGGATATACCCCCCATCTCAGCAACAAAAAACAATCAATCCACGGAGCGCGCAGAACTCCGATACATAAACACCAGCGCCAGCGCCAGACACCCCATCGCCAAAACCCGGCTCGACGAAAGCTCGATCGCCGGATTGCCCAACCAGCCGAAATTATCGATCAACATCCCCATCCCCAACTGCCCGACAATCACCGCCACAGTCGCCACAGCCGTCCCTACCACCGGCACCGCGCCGACCATCACCATCATGTACACCACGCCAAACAAGGCCCCGGTCAATTGCCACTTCGGCACGTCGAGCAAACTCACCGCCTGCACCGGCTCAAAAAAGAAAATCAACAACCCGGTCACCACAGCGCCGACTGCAAAGGTCAGCAGACTGCTGCGCAACACGCCAACCGACTCACCCAAGCGCCCGTTGATCGCCGCCTGCACGCTCAACACCGCGCCGGCCAACACCACCACTGCCAACAAAATCACCAGCCCCATCACTCAACCCCGCGCAATCAGAATCAATGCCACCACAATCAGCCCCAAGGCCAGCCAACGCTCGCCATTGACCTTCTTGCGCGTCGCGCCGAACCAGCCGAAATGGTCGATCAGCACGCTCTTGCCCACTTGCCCCGAGAGGATCGCGATCATGGTCATCGCGATGCCGATATGCGGCGTTGCCAGGGTCAGCACCACCACGTACATCGGCCCGAGAAACCCGCCGATCAACTGCCAGCGCGGCAGATCAGTCAGCGCCGGGCCTTTCTGCGGGCCGGCGAACAGCAGCAACAAGAACAGGATCGCCGCACCGACGCCGAAGATACTCAACGTCGCCCACAGGTGCCCGACCTGCTCGCCCAACGGCCCAAGCAACCCGGCCTCCACCGACAAGCCCATGCCCGCCAATATCACCAGCGGCAGCAGCAATAAGCGCAACCCCGATTGCCTCACGGGTGCGGCAACCCCCACCTCATCCAGCGTCTGCATAAAAACTTTCCACTTCAAGAAACGATGGCGCGGATTATCGGCTGGCAGAGCTGTGCGATAAATGGGAGCATCCGGACAACACTTTTGCGCAACTCGCACAGCAGGGCACCCCATGAACGGGCTCAATGATCTGGGATTCAAAACGCTACGGCTGTTCGTTGCTGTGCTCGACCACGGCAGCTTTTCCGAAGTCGCCCGCCGCGAAGGCGTGGCGCCCTCCTCGATCTCGCGGCAGATCCAATTGATGGAGCAAGCGCTGAATCAGCAACTGCTCTACCGCCACACCCGCGCCGTTTCGCCGACCGAGGCCGGTCGTATGCTCGGCCATCATGCGCGTCTGGTGCTGGTGCAACTGGAAGAAGCCGAGCAAGCGTTGCAGGAGCAGCAAAGCGAACCGACGGGCCTGGTGCGCATCAACGCCCCGGTGGTGTTCGGCCAGCGCCATCTGAGCCCGTGGCTGGGCAAGTTGTGCGCGCGATATCCTCAGTTGCAACTGGATATTCAGCAGACCGATCACTACGTCGACCCGTTACAGGAAGGCGCCGACCTGCTGTTTCGCATCGGTCCGCTGCACGATTCGAGTATGCAGGCGCGGATTCTGGCGCCGCACCGTTTTCAGGTCGCCGCCAGCCCAGAATATCTTGCACGCCACGGCACGCCGCAGAAACCCGAGGATCTGGCTCGGCACCAATGCCTGGCCTACAAAGGCGCGGCCGGCCAGCAGCGCTGGTTTTTCCGCCGCGATGGCGAGGACTGGACGCCGTATTCGGTCAAAGGCCCGATCACCAGCAACCACGCCGACACCCTCACCCAGGCCGCCGAACAGGGGCTGGGGCTGGTGATGTTCCCGTCGTGGCTGATTGGCGAGGCGTTGCGCGCCGGCACGCTGGTGCCGGTGTTGCGCGGGTATCAGGTGTCGAACAGTCTGGAGCCGCAGCAGATTGCGGTGCTGTGGCCGGGGAGTCGAAGGTTGTCGGTGAAGGTGCGGACGGTGATTGATTTTTTTGTTGAGTGTTTTGGTGAGGTGCCGTATTGGGACAAACCTTGAAGATCAAGAGCCCCTCACCCTGGCCCTCTCCCGGAGGGAGAGGGACTGACCGAGGTGTCTTACGTCAGACATCGACCTGAACGATCGAGTCGATTATGGATTCAGCAAAGCAATTTCAGGTCGGTGCATTTCCCAAGCATTCCCCATTCAGTCCCCTCTCCCTCCGGGAGAGGGCTAGGGTGAGGGGCTTTTCAAGCGTCAGATCCGGAACTGCCCAACCAGCTTGCCCAGCCGCTGCCCCAACTCCGCCAAACTGCGCGACGTCTGCGCGCCCAGTTGCGTTTCATCGGCAACGCTATCCACCGCCACCGCGATCTGGTGCACGCTGCGGTTGATCTCTTCTGCCACCGCTGTCTGCTCTTCAGCGGCGCTGGCGATCTGGGCGTTCATCGAGTTGATTGTCGCGATCAGCTCGGCCATGGCATCCAGCGACGCCCCGGCCTGATTGGCCTGTTGCGAAGTGCCGTCGCCGGCCTCGCTGGAGCGGCGCATGGCTTCCACGGCCTGCTGCGTGCCGGCTTGCAGGCGATCGATCATGCCTTGAATTTCCTGGGTGCTGATCTGCGTGCGGCTGGCCAGCGCGCGGACCTCATCGGCGACCACGGCAAAACCGCGCCCCGCCTCACCCGCCCGCGCCGCTTCGATCGCCGCGTTGAGAGCCAGCAGGTTGGTCTGCTCGGCGATCGAGCGAATCACCCCGAGCACGCCGACAATCGAGGTCACGTCCTGCTGCAGGCTGTCCAGCGATACGCCGCTGTTGCGAATGTCATCGACCAGCGCATGAATCTGTTTGATGCTGCCGGCCACCACGCGTTTGGCGCTTTGGCCTTCTGCGTCGGTCTGCTGCGCGGCGACGGCGGCGTTCTGCGCGCTCTTGGCAACTTCCTGCGCGGCGGCGGACATTTCGTTGATGGCGGTGGCGACCTGATCGGTCTCGTGACGCTGACGCTCCATCGCCTGATCCGAGCGCTGCGCCTGATCCGACACCTGAGTCACCAACCCGGTCAGTTGCGTGGTCATCTCGGTGATCTGCCGCACCAGGCCGTGGATCTTGTCGACGAAGCGGTTGAACGAGCCGGCCAGTTCGCCGAGTTCATCCTGACTGGTGATGTTCAAGCGGCGGGTCAGATCGCCCTCGCCTGCTGCGATGTCATCGAGGTTGGCTTTCATCAGGGTCAGCGGCCGCAGAATGGCATTGGCCAGCAGCATCCCCGCCGCCGCGATCACCAGCAGCACCAGCACCGCCACGCCGACAATGCTCAGCACCACGCCTTGCACGCGTTCCTGGACCTGGGCTTCGACCTGCGCCACTTGCGCTTCGATGCCGTCGAGGTTGACCGAGGTACCGACGGCCATGTCCCACTTGGCCAGGTATTCGGTGTAACCGAGTTTCGGCACCAGCACTTTCGCGTTGCCCGGCAGCGGCGAGCTGTATTGCAGGTAGTGAGTACCGTCCTTCGCCACTTTCACCAGACCAAGGTTGACGTAGACGCCGTTCGGGTCGCGGTTGTCCTTGAAGCTTTTGCCCACGCCGTCAGGGTCGTTGGCCTTGAACAGGCGCACGATCTCCGAGTCGTAGGCGAAGAAGTAGCCGTCCTTGCCGTAGCGGATGCCCGACAGCAGCTTGATCGCCTGTGCGCGGGCCTCGGTGTCGCCGGGTGCGGCAGCGTCGTACAACGGTTTGATCGTGGTCATCGCCACGGCGACATAACTTTGCAGAGTGGCTTTGGCGTCGCCGAGCAGGCGCTCGCGGGTCTGTTCGACTTCCTTGCGCGCCTGTCCCTGAAGGATGAACAGCGTGGTCAGGCTGATGACCAGGGCAAAGAGCAATACCGGAAGAACGGCGAGGGACAGGACTTTAGCCTTGAGGCTCAGACGCATTGTGGGGCTCACTCTTTTGATTTTGTTGGCGTGGTTAAAGGCTTTAACGGCACGCCGGAGCAAAAGTTGAGTCCGGGAAATACCCAGGCCCCTGTGGGAGCGAGCTTGCTCGCGAAGGCGTCGTGTCAGTCGCTGCAACTGCGACTGATCCACCGCTTTCGCGAGCAAGCTCGCTCCCACAGGGTTGGTGGGGCGTTTAGAGAACCATCGCCGCGATCCAGCCGAACGCCAGCAGCGGCAGGTTGTAGTGCAGAAAGGTCGGCACCACGGTGTCCCAGATGTGGTGATGCTGGCCATCGATGTTCAGGCCGGAGGTCGGGCCGAGGGTCGAGTCCGAGGCCGGCGAACCGGCGTCGCCCAGCGCACCGGCAGTGCCGACGATGCATACGATGGCCATCGGGCTGAAGCCCAGTTGCACGCACAGCGGCACGAAAATCGCCGCCAGAATCGGCACGGTGGAAAACGACGAGCCGATGCCCATGGTCACCAGCAAGCCCACCAGCAGCATCAACAGCGCGCCGACGCCTTTGCTGTGATTGATCCATGCCGCCGACGATTCAACCAGGGTCTGCACCTGACCGGTGGCCTTCATCACTTCGGCGAAACCGGAGGCGGCGATCATGATGAAACCGATCATCGCCATCATCTTCATGCCTTCGGTGAACAGGTCATCGGTTTCGCGCCACTTGACGATGCCGGACACCGAAAAGACCAGAAAGCCCACCAGCGCACCGATAATCATCGAATCCAGCAGCAACTGCACGACGAACGCCGAGGCGATGGCCACACCGGCGATCAGCAGGTTCAACGGGTTGTAATGCACTGCGGCCTGCTCGACCTGCTCGATTTTTTCCAGGTCATAGACGCGCTTCCTGCGATAACTGACGAACGCCATCGCCAGACCGAAAACCATGCCCAGCGCCGGAATGCCCATGGCGTGGGTGATGTTGATGCCGCTGATGTCGACGCCGCTGCGCGCAACGTTGGCCAGCAGGATTTCATTGAGGAAGATGTTGCCGAAACCCACCGGCAGGAACATGTACGGGGTGATCAGGCCGAAGGTCATGACGCAGGCGATCAGGCGGCGGTCGAGTTGCAGCTTGGTCAGCACATAAAGCAGTGGCGGCACCAGCAGCGGAATGAATGCGATGTGGATTGGCAGGATGTTCTGCGAAGCAATCGCCACCACCCACAACAGGCCGATCAGCAGCCATTTGACGTTGCCGCCGCCGCTCGAATGTTGCCGGTCGACCATCGCCAGCGCCTTGTCGGCCAGCGCGTGGGCCAGGCCCGACTTGGCAATTGCCACGGCGAAAGCGCCGAGCAACGCGTAGGACAACGCCACGGTCGCACCACCGCCCAGGCCACTGTTGAACGCCTTGAGCGTGGCGTCCATGCCCAGGCCACCGGTCAGGCCGCCGACCAGCGCCCCGACGATCAGCGCGATCACCACATGCACGCGGGACAGGCTGAGAATCAGCATGACGCCGACTGCTGCTATGACTGCATTCATTTCACTACCTCGAAAAACACCGCGGTGGACAACCGACCGCCAGACAGGATGAGTCCGCCAGAACTGCTCGGCGGAGCCAAAAGGGTCTTGTTAAAAGGGCGCGCACTGTGCCCCAAGCAGCCACAAGCTGCAAGTTTCGAGCGGCGAGCGAAAAGCAAAATCCTGGCGCCCGAGCTTCGCTTTTAGCTTGAAGCTTGAAGCTTGCCGCTCAAGAAAGCTGCTGTTCTGCCGTTAGAGTGCAAAGTCTCAGATATTTATCGAATAAGGATGTTTTCCATGTCGCTCAGACACCTTTCCATCCAATGGAAAATCACCCTGCTCGCCGGCCTTTGTCTGGCCGGTATCGTGACCCTGTTGGTCGGGCTTTCGCTGTATCGCATGGAGCACAGTTCAGCGCTGGTCAAGGCGTCGAGCATGGATATGCTCACCGAGTCGGCGCAGGCGCGCATCGAGTCGCAGGGTGAGGTGCAGGCGGCGGGGATTCGTCAGCAATTCATGGATGCCTATCAATATGGCCACGGTTTCTCGCGGCAGGTGCTGTTTCTGCGCGAACAGGCCGAGAAGCGTTTTCTCGATGCCTTCGATCTGCGCGAGGACATGACCCGGCAGGTCAAATCCGCGCTGCAGGCCAACCCGGACCTGCTCGGCCTGTCGCTGGTATTCGAGGCCAATGCGCTGGACGGCAAGGACGAGCTGTTCGCTGGCCAGGATGAACTGGGCAGCAACGACAAGGGCCGTTTTGCCCTGTACTGGTCGCAGCCGACCCCGGGCAAGGTCCATTCGATGGCCCTGCCGGAAAGCGATATGAGCGACACCCGTACCGGCCCCAGCGGTCAGGCGGCCAATGCCTGGTTCACCTGCCCGCGCACTACTCTCACGCCCTGCGTGATCGAACCGTACTTTTACGTAATCGACGGGCAGAAAGTGCTGATGACCAGCATCGTCTTCCCGCTGCTGCTCAACGGCAAGGTCATCGCCTCGCTGTCGGTCGACATCAACCTCAACAGCCTGCAAGCGATCAGCCAGAACGCGAGCAAAAAGCTCTATGACGGCCAGACCGCCGTCAGCATCATCAGCCCTGCCGGCCTGCTCGCCGGCTACAGCGCCGATGCCGGCAAACTCAGCCAGCGTCTGGACGCCGTCGACACCACCAGCGGTGCTGAGCTGCTGCGGCGCCTGGCGGCCAGCACCGGCGTAAGCAGCCTGCACAATGATGGACAATTGAAGGTGCTCTCGCCGTTCCAGCCGATTCCGGGCGGGCCGGCGTGGAGCGTATTGCTCGATGTGCCGGAGAAAGTATTGGTCAGCCGCGCTGAAGCGCTCAAGCAACAGCTGGACGCGAGCAACACCTCGGGCACGCTGATCGAGTTGAGCCTCGGCGGCCTCGCCGCCCTGCTCGGCCTGCTGCTGGTATGGCTGATGGCGCGCAGCGTGACCCGTCCGATCCTCGGCGTCGCGCACATGCTTGAAGACATCGCCAGCGGCGAAGGCGACCTGACCCGTCGCCTGGCCTATGACAAGCAGGACGAACTCGGCCAACTGGCGGGCTGGTTCAACCGCTTTCTCGACAAGCTGCAACCGATCATCGCCGAAGTGAAACGCTCGGTGCAGGACGCGCGCAGCACCGCGGACCAATCCTCGGCCATCGCCACCCAGACCAGCGCCGGCATGGAGCAGCAATACCGTCAGGTCGATCAGGTCGCCACTGCGTCGCACGAAATGAGCGCCACCGCGCAAGATGTCGCCCGTAGTGCCGCCCAGGCGGCCGAAGCCGCCAAGGACGCCGACCGCGCCACCCGCCAGGGCCTGACCGTGATCGACCGCACCACGGCGAGCATCGACACTCTCGCCGCCGACATGAGCGCGGCGATGCTGCAGGTTGAAGGGCTGGCAGCCAACAGCGAAAAAATCGGCGCGGTGCTGGAAACCATTCGCGCGATTGCCGAACAGACCAATCTACTGGCGCTGAATGCCGCGATCGAAGCGGCACGGGCCGGTGAAGCCGGACGCGGTTTTGCCGTGGTCGCCGATGAAGTGCGCAACCTTGCCCGGCGTACCCAGGAATCGGTGGAGGAAACCCGTCAGGTCATCGAGCAATTGCAGAACGGCACGCAGGAGGTGGTCGGTTCGATGGGCAACAGCCATCGCCAGGCCCAGGGCAGTGTCGAGCAAGTCGGCCAGGCAGTGACCGCACTGCGCCAGATCGGCGACGCGGTGACGGTGATCAGCGACATGAACCTGCAGATCGCCAGTGCCGCTGAGGAGCAGAGTGCGGTGGCCGAAGAGATCAACAACAATGTGGCGACGATTCGCGACGTGACGGAATCGCTGTCGGGACAGGCGAATGAATCGGCCCGGGTTAGCCAGTCGCTCAACAGCCTGGCGAATCAGCAGCAGCGGTTGATGGATCAGTTTCGCGTTTGATGTGAGATGGCGGGGTGTCAGCTGGATTCCCCCTCACCCCAGCCCTCTCCCCCAAGGGGGCGAGGGGGAAAGGGAGCCGACCGCATTCAAATTCAAATCCTGCGTTCGACTCGCAATTCAAATCCTGCGTTCGCCTCGACATTTCAGGTCGGCGCAATTCTCAGAAACACCTCGGTCAGTCCCCTCTCCCTCCGGGAGAGGGTTAGGGTGAGAGGCTTTTCGAGGGTTCACCGCTGAGGCAATTCGATCACCACCTTCAACCCGCCCCACTCGCTCTCGCCCAACACCAGCAACCCGCCCCACGTTTCCACGATATCGCGCACGATTCCCAACCCCAGCCCATGGCCGTCGGTCTGTTCATCGAGCCGCGTGCCGCGACTGAACACATCGGCGCGCTGCTGTTCGGGAATGCCCGGACCGTCGTCCTCGACGCTCAGGGCAAAGCCGTCAGTACGCTCGATCACACTCAAGCGCACTTCAGCGTCCGCCCACTTGCAGGCGTTATCGAGCAGGTTGCCCAGCAGTTCGAGCAAATCCTCACGGTCCCACGGCAGTTGCAGCCCCGCTGGGGCGACGTAGCTCAGCGCCAGATGCTCGCCGTGAATCATGTTCAGCGTCGCCAACAGCCCCGGCAGTTCCGCGTCGCAATCGAACAGCGCGCCGGGCAGTGCATCGCCAGACAAGCGTGCACGATTCAACTCGCGATTGAGGCGCTGCTGCACTTGCTCCAGTTGCTCGATGAGGATCTTGCGCAGTTCCGGGTGCGCATCGAGTTTTTCGCTCGACGCCACGCTCAACAACACCGCCAACGGGGTTTTCAAGGCATGGCCGAGGTTGCCCAAGGCGTTGCGCGAGCGCTTGAGGCTGTCTTCGGTGTGGGCGAGCAAATGGTTGATCTGCGCCACTAACGGCTCCAGTTCCACCGGCACCTGATCATCGAGTTGCGAACGCTGGCCCTGCTGCAATTGCGCGATCTGTTCGCGCGCTCGTTCCAGCGGCTTCAAGGCGCGGCGCACGGTCAGGCGCTGCAACAGCAGAATCACCAGCAACGCCGTCAGGCCTGCCGCCAGACCGATCTGGCGCATGCGCTGGAAGCTTTCGCGCACTGGCGTGTAATCCTGCGCGACGCTGATCGAAATCGACTGGCCGAGACGCCGGTAGTCCGAACGCAGTATCAGCAACTGCTGACCGTCCGGGCCCAGTTGCAGATTGCTGTGCAGGCCGGGATGGTCGAGCAGCGGCAGGTCCTGATCCCACAACGAGCGCGAACGCCAGTGGCTGTCGGCAAAGTCGATGCGGAAATAATGCCCGGAAAACGGCCGCTGATAAGCCGGTGACAAATGCCGCTCGTCCAGCTGCAAGCCTTGCGGGCCGCGGACCAGCGCCACCAGCAGGCTCTCGCTGTCGTTGCGCAGACCCGCCTCGAGATAGCGCTGCAAACCTGCTTCGAACAACCACAGACTGGTCTGCGCCAGCACCACGCCAACGATCACCATCACACTGATCAGACCCAGGCTCAAGCGGCGCTGGATCGACCTCACGAGGCTTGCCCGCCGAACAGGTAACCCTGGCCGCGACGGGTTTCGATCACGCTTTTGCCGAGCTTGCGCCGCAGGTGATTGACGTGCACTTCAAGGACATTGGAATCGCGCTCGGTTTCACCGTCGTAGAGGTGTTCGGCGAGGTGGCTCTTGGAGAGGATCTGCTCCGGATGCAGCATGAAATAGCGCAGCAGGCGGAACTCGGCGGCGGTCAGTTGAATATCGGCGCCGTCACGCACCACGCACTGACGCCCCTCGTCCAGGTGCAGGCCAGCGGCCTTCAAGGTCGGTTGATTGGCCTGGCCCTTGGAGCGGCGCAGCAGCGACTGGATGCGCAGTTGCAGCTCTTCGGGGTGGAACGGCTTGGTCAGGTAATCGTCGGCACCGGCCTTCAGGCCCTCGATGCGTTCGGCCCAGGAATCGCGTGCCGTCAAGATCAGCACCGGAATCGCCAGCCCAGCGGCGCGCCACTGCGCCAGCACTTCAAGCCCCGGCACGCCGGGCAGGCCGAGGTCGAGAATGATCAGATCGTAAGGCTCGCTGCTGCCCTGATACACCGCATCGCGACCGTCCGCCAGCCAATCGACCGCGTAACCTTGCCGCTGCAGACTGGCGAGCAACTCGTCGGCCAGCGGTACGTGGTCTTCCACCAAAAGCAAACGCATCGATCAATCTTCCTTGTCTTTGACTAACTCGCCGGTCTCAGCCTTCAAGTGCAGCTCACGCGCCACGCCCTCGACCGTCAGCAACTCGACTTCGTAAATGTAGACGTCGTGTTTTTCTTCCAGCTCGACTTCCAGCAGTTTGGCGCCGGGGTAACGGTCCATGGCCTGATGGAGGACCTGCTCCAGCGGCAAAATCACACCTTTCTCGCGCAGGCTCAGGGCTTCGTCCTGATCGAGGTCGCGGGCCATGGCAGTTGAGCAAAACAACACCAGCACCAGGGCCGTACGGCGAGTGGCGCGAACATTAAGCTTCATTACGTATCCTGATGATCCTTGAGCACTTCGCCATCGACCGCGTTCAATTCCAGATCCCACTTTTTGCCCTGCGGATCGCGCAGTTCGATCTGGTAAATGTACTTGCCATATTTTTCTTCCAGCTCGGTTTCGGTAATTTCTGAGCCCGGGTGTTTGGCCAGTGCGGCGGCGTTGAGCTTCTCGAAGGAGACGATAGTACCAGCGTCGCGCAAACGAAGCGCTTCGTCAGGCCCGAGATCGCGCGCGTATGCGGTGCTGGCGGTGAGGCAAATGAGCGAGGCAGTGGTCAGGGCAGTCAGGGTGTTCACGGGTGTCTCCGAATTCTTATGAGTTGCTTACGGTAGGCACCTTAACGGGAGCAACTTAACTGAAACTGAATGGCCATCATTGTGCCCGCCTCAGACGGTGCAGAACCCTGTGGGCTGCTCGCTCCTACAAGGTTTTCGCCACATGGGGCTATAATTCTTCGCTTGCTAACGATCGAGGCCGGTATGACCGCCATCCACATCAAATTCCCCGCCCTCACCCTCAAGGCCGGCCCGCGGGCCATGGCGCGCATTCGCGCCCAGGGCCTGAACGCTGCCGACGTCGGCACCCTTCCCGGCGCGGCCGGTGGGCCGAAGGCGTTGGGGATTCAGGGGCTGGATCTGGCGCTGTTCGGTGAATGGCTGCCGAGTGCGCCACGCGAACGTTCGCTGATCGGCGCTTCGGTCGGTTCCTGGCGCTTCGCCAGTGCCTGCCTGCCCGACGCCGCCGAAGGCATCCGCCGCCTCGGGCATTTGTACGCCGAGCAGAATTTCAACAAAGGCGTGACCATGGCCGAGATCAGTCAGAGCTCGCAGCGCATGCTCAATGACCTGCTCGACGGCCGCGACGCGAGCATTCTCGACAATGCGCATTACCGCTTGAACATCATGGTGGTGAAAAGCCAGGGGCGTCTGGCCGAGGATCATCGCGGGCGCCTCGGTCTGGCGCTGGGTTCGGTGATCGCCGACAACCTGCGCGGTCGTGCGCGGCTGTCGCGCCACTTCGAGCGGCTGATCATCCACGACCCGCGCCTGGCCCCGCCGCTGCATGCGCTGGACGATTTCCCTTCGCGCTTCGTCGCGCTGAACGCCGGCAACCTGCGCCAGGCCTTGCTGGCATCGGGTTCGATCCCGATGGTCATGGAAGGCGTGCGCGATTTGCCCGGTGCCGGCGCGGGGACGTTTCGCGACGGTGGCCTGCTCGACTATCACCTCGACCTGCCCTACAGCGGCGACGGCATCGTGCTCTATCCGCACTTCACCGACCGGGTGATTCCCGGCTGGTTCGACAAGACCCTGCCGTGGCGCCGCGCCTCGGTGGAGCGTTTGCAGGACGTGCTGTTGCTCGCGCCGTCAAAGGAATATCTGGCCCGCCTGCCCTTCGGTAAGCTGCCCGACCGAAACGACTTCAAACGCTTCATGGGCGATGCGCCGGGCCGACAGAAGTACTGGCACACGGCGATGGACGAAAGCCGCCGCCTCGGTGACGAATTTCTCGAACTGACGGCCAACGGTCGCCTCGCCGAGCACTTGCTGACCCTTTAGTCAGCACAGCCACAGACAAGCTGATAAACTCGCCGCCTGCCCGAATCGCTGCGGCGAACGCCATCTGAACAGAGCCAAATACCGTGGAAATCTTCAAAGAGTTTACCTTCGAATCCGCCCACCGCCTGCCGCACGTCCCGGACGGCCACAAGTGCGGGCGTCTGCACGGTCACTCATTCAAAGTGGCGCTGCACCTGAGCGGCGACCTCGACCCGCACACCGGCTGGATCCGCGATTTCTCCGAGATCAAGGCGATCTTCAAGCCGCTGTACGAGCGTCTGGACCACAACTACCTGAACGACATTCCTGGCCTGGAAAACCCGACCAGCGAAGTGCTCGCCAAATTCATCTGGAATGAAATGAAGCCGCTGCTGCCGGAACTGAGCGCGATCCGCATTCATGAGACGTGCACCAGCGGGTGCATCTATCGCGGCGAGTGATTTCAGGCGATTCGAATACCCCTTGGTGGGAGCGAGCCTGCTCGCGAAAGCGGTGTGCCAGTCACTGTCCATTTCAATGGAAAACCGCATTCGCGAGCAGGCTCGCTCCCACAGGAAAACAGCGTTGATCCAAAAGAACAGCCGTCATGGCTGTTTTTTTATGCCTACGCCGCCCTACTGCAATTCCTCTGACAGCATCAAAATCCCCAAACACTGATCGTTCCCACGCTCTGCGTGGGAACGGTCATGCTCCGTGGCTCCCACATGGCACACGGATGCGTTCAGTTGCACCGTTTTTGCGCCTGTCTGCGCCG
Source organism: Pseudomonas koreensis (assembly GCF_036668835.1). Taxonomy (GTDB): domain Bacteria; phylum Pseudomonadota; class Gammaproteobacteria; order Pseudomonadales; family Pseudomonadaceae; genus Aquipseudomonas; species Aquipseudomonas koreensis_I. Next base: position 103,960 of record NZ_JAZEVW010000011.1, on the reverse strand, counting down.
TGTCGTCTATACATACCCTGCGCAATCGGTATTTGGCACGACCGCTGCAACCCTCCCGCGTCTTCTCCCTTCCAGCAAGGACTGCCCCATGACGCAGAACGCTCCCGGCAACGATTACCCCCTCAGCGAAGTCCCGATGCATGCGCGCAAAGGCCTGGCCTCGACCGCGATGGTGTTACTGGGCTTCACGTTTTTCACCGCGACCATGTTTGCCGGCGGCAAGCTCGGCGTGGCGTTCAGTTTCAGCGAGATGATCGCGGTGATTGTGGTCGGCAACCTGCTGCTCGGCCTGTACGCCGCAGGCCTGGGCTACATAGCCTTCAAGAGCGGGCTCAATTCGGTGCTGATGGGCCGTTTCTGTTTTGGTGAAGTCGGCAGCAAGCTCAGTGACCTGATCCTCGGTTTCACCCAGATCGGCTGGTACGCCTGGGGCACGGCGACGGCGGCGGTGGTGATCGGCAAGTACTTCAATCTCAATGAAGCCATGGTGCTCGGCCTGATGGTGCTGTTCGGGCTGGGTTTCTGCGCCACGGCGTACATCGGTTATCGCGGGCTGGAAATTCTCTCGTACATCGCGGTGCCGGCGATGCTGTTGCTGTTGATGCTGTCGATGTGGGTGGCGACGGTAAAAGTCGGCGGTTTCGAAGGCTTGCTCAGCGTTGTGCCGACGGGCTCGCTGGACTGGTCCACAGCGATCACACTGGTGTTCGGCACCTTCGTCAGCGGCGCGACGCAAGCGACCAACTGGACGCGTTTCTCGCGCTCGGCACGGGTCGCGGTGCTGGCCAGCCTGATCGGTTTCTTTGTTGGCAACGGCCTGATGGTGCTGATCGGCGCATACGGGGCGATCGTCTATCAGCAACCGGACGTGGTCGAGGTGTTGCTGTTGCAGGGTTTCGCCATGGCCGCGATGGCCATGCTGTTGTTGAACATCTGGAGCACTCAGGACAACACCATCTACAACTTCGCCGTCGCCGGTTGCAACCTGCTGCGCACCGGTCGGCGCAGAACCGTAACCCTGGGCGGCGCGATGATCGGCACAGTGCTCGCCTTGCTGGGCATGTACGACATGCTGGTGCCGTATCTGATTTTGCTCGGCACAGTGATTCCACCGATTGGCGGGGTGATCATGGCGGACTTCTTCTACCGCTGGCGCGGACACTATCCGCGTCTGGCCGACGCGCGGTTGCCAGCGTTCAACTGGCCGGGGCTCGGGGCTTACGGCGTCGGCACCATTGCCGCGTTCAGTTCGCCGTGGGTCGCGCCGCTGGTAGGGATTGCCGCTGCCGCGCTAACGTATGTCATCGTCACCGGTCTGCTCGGCGCCCGTCGCGTCAGCGCACCACTACAAGATCTATAAAAGGATTCGCCTGATGCACATCATCAACGCCCGCCTGCGCAACCAGGAAGGCCTGCACGAATTGCACCTGGAAAACGGTCTGATCCACAGCATCGCCCGGCAGACCGAAGCGCCGACCCTCGGGCCGGACGACCTCGACGCCGGTGGCAATCTGGTGGTGCCGCCCTTCGTCGAGCCGCACATTCACCTCGATGCCACCCTGACCGCCGGCGAGCCGCGCTGGAACATGAGCGGCACGCTGTTCGAAGGCATCGAGTGCTGGGGCGAGCGCAAGGTCACCATCACCGAAGAAGACACCAGGACCCGCGCCAAGAAGACCATTCAGGCGCTCGCCGCCCACGGCATTCAGCACGTACGCACCCACGTTGACGTCACCGACCCGCAACTCACCGCACTCAAGGCCATGCTCGAAGTGCGTGAGGAAAGCCGTCATCTGATCGACCTGCAAATCGTCGCGTTCCCGCAGGAAGGCATCGAGTCGTTCCGCAACGGTCGCGAGCTGATGGAAGAAGCGATCCGCATGGGCGCGGACGTGGTTGGCGGGATTCCGCATTTCGAGTACACCCGTGATCAGGGCGTCAGTTCAGTGAAGTTTCTGATGGACCTGGCCGAGCGCACCGGTTGCCTGGTCGACGTGCATTGCGATGAGACCGACGACCCGCACTCGCGCTTCCTCGAGGTGCTCGCCGAAGAAGCGCGCAGCCGCGACATGGGCGCCCGCGTCACCGCCAGCCACACCACGGCGATGGGCTCTTACGACAACGCCTACTGCGCCAAACTGTTTCGCCTGCTGGGGCATTCCGGGATCAGTTTTGTCTCGTGCCCGACCGAGAGCATTCACTTGCAAGGGCGTTTCGACAACTTCCCGAAACGCCGTGGCGTGACCCGCGTCAACGAACTGCTCGAAGCCGGGATGAACGTGTGTTTCGGTCAGGATTCGATCGTCGACCCGTGGTATCCGCTGGGCAACGGCAACATCCTGCGCGTACTCGAAGCCGGCCTGCACATCTGCCATATGCTCGGCTACCGCAACCTGCAAAGCGCGCTGGATCTGGTCACCGACAACAGCGCCAAAGCCATGCACCTGGGCGATCGTTACGGACTCGAACAGGGGCGCCCGGCGAATCTGCTGATCCTGTCGGCAGACAGCGACTACGAAGTGATTCGCAGCCAGGGCTTGCCGCTGTATTCGATTCGCGATGGCAAGGTGTTGATGAAGCGGCAGATGCCGGTGGTGGAGTTCATTGGCCAGAGTTCATATTGATATTTGATGCGCCGCAAATCGAGTGTGGGAGCGAGCCCGCTCGCGAATGCGGTGGATCAGTTATGAACAGGTGCTTGGGTACGCCGCCTTCGCGAGCAGGCTCGCTCCCACAGGGTTTTGGTTTGAACATGAGTTCGGTGTTCGACACAAACCCTGTGGAGCCTGGCTTGCCAGCGAATGGCGGCTTCGAATTCAGCCCATCAATTGCGCCGTCCCGAACAGTCTGACCCGCACCAAATCTCCGTCTTCAACCTCCAGCAAAACCGGCGCCGTGCCGCCGGGCATTACCACCTGCACTTGCCCCGCCGCGACCCAGCCCACCCGCCACGCCGCCGATGCCACCGCACTGGCGCTGGTGCCGGATGAGGCGGTCGGTCCTTCGCCCCGCTCGAACACCCGGGCGCGGATTTTCTGTGGTGCCTCCAGTGCTGCCCATTGCAGATTGACGCCCGCCGGGCAGGAATCTCCGGCGCCGTTCGGCATGGCATAGGCGATTCGGGTCAAGCCTTCGTTCAACGCAGATTCACTCATTTGCTTATTGCTCGGTAATGCGCCGGGATCGCTGAGCAACGTCACGCAATGCGGATTGCCGATGCGTACGAACTGGCTGTGCGTCCAGGCCGGAGCGAGCTGTGTCAACGGCGCTACGCGGCTGACCGCTCGCCCGTTGAATTGCACCTCTTCGACTTGCTGCGCGCCGACGGCATCCGCGCCGAAACCGGGTTGACCAAGGTCGAGCCAGAAGCCCCGAACAGCATCGACGGTGGCCGGTTTCACCGAGGTTTCCACAGCGTCGCCCTTATCGTGATGCACGCGTAACAGCGCGCCCGTTTGCGGCATCAAGCCTTGCCCTGCAAGTGCCTGGGAGAAGATCGTCAGGCCGTTGCCACTGCGCTCGGCGAGGGTGCCGTCGGTGTTGACGATCAGCACATCGAACGGCGGCGCAGCCTGGAACGGGCCGATCAGCAAGCCGTCACTGCGGTGAGCCTTGCTGTTCGCCGGGCGCTGGCCTGCGGGCCAGTCGCAACAGAGGGCGATCGCCGCCTCGCTCCATGACTGACGCGAGGCGGCGCATTCGGTGGCGCTGGCGGGCAAGGCGATTCCTGCCTCGCGCAAGGCTTCGGGTGAAACCACACCATAGATATTGCCTCGTGCGTCGTAGAACTGCAGCATCACTCGCCTCTGAATTCGCTCTGTCGAAGAAATCACTCTAACGACAAATGCGGTCCCTGTGGGAGCGAGCTTGCTCGCGAAAGCGGCGGGACAGCGGACCTTAATTTATCTGACACACCGCCTTCGCGAGCAAGCTCGCTCCCACAGGGTAGGATGTCGGCTGTTGTATCCCGAGTAGCCTGAGATCGAACCTCAGCACGCCAGGAATGTCACTCGGGATGCAGTTGTTTTTTACCAAGGATCGATATGACCAGCCTCAACCCCCAAGACACCTTCGTCCCCGGCCGCCTGCAACAGATGTCCACGCGCGTGGCTTTTTTCATCGCCGGGCTCGGCATCGCCGCGTGGGCGCCGCTGGTACCTTACGCCAAGGCCCGCGCGGGTCTTGATGAAGGCACGCTGGGCTTGTTGCTGTTGTGCCTGGGCGTTGGCTCGATTCTGGCGATGCCGCTGGCGGGGATTCTGGCGACGCGTTTCGGCTGCCGGCGAGTGGCCACCGGCGGTACGCTGCTGATCTGTGCGGCACTGCCGTTGCTGGCGACCGTGTCGTCGATACCGGCGCTGATCGCCACGCTGTTCATGTTCGGCGCGGGTCTGGGCACGGTGGATTCGACGGTGAACCTGCAAGCAGTGATCGTCGAACGCGCCAGCGGCAAGAACATGATGTCGGGTTTTCATGGCCTGTTCAGCCTCGGCGGGATCGTCGGCGCGGCGGGCGTCAGCGCCCTGCTCGGCCTCGGCCTGTCGCCGCTGGCGGCCATGCTGGTGGTGGTCGCGCTGTTGATCGCGGCGCTGTGCAAATGCGTGCCGCACATGCTGCCCTACGGCAGCGAAAGCTCCGGCCCGGCCTTCGCCATTCCCCATGGCATCGTGCTGTTTATCGGCGGCATGTGCTTCATTGTTTTTCTCACCGAAGGTGCGGCGCTGGACTGGAGCGCGGTGTTCCTCGCACAGGAACGCGGGATCGACACCGCGTACGCCGGATTGGGTTACGCAGCCTTTGCCTTGACCATGACCGCCGGCCGTTTGTTGGGCGATCGCATCGTCCGCCGTTTGGGCGCGACGCGGATCATTCTATTCGGCGGGCTGACGGCAGCGGCTGGTCTGTTTCTGGCAACCTTCGCGCCGAGCTGGCAAGCCGCACTGGTGGGTTATGCGCTGGTCGGTGCCGGCTGCTCGAACATCGTGCCGGTGCTGTACACCGCAGTGGGCAAGCAGACGGTGATGCCGGAAAGCATCGCAGTGCCGGCGATTACCACGCTGGGCTATGCGGGGATTCTCGCCGGGCCGGCGGTGATCGGTTTTGTCGCCCACGCCAGCAGCTTGAGCTTTGCGTTTGGCCTGATGGCGGTGCTGCTGGTCGCGGTGGCGATTGGCGGGAAAGTGCTGAAGGTCTGAAGATCTGAAAAACTTCGCGAGCAGGCTCGCTCCCACAGATCTCAGTGGTCCTGTGGGAGCGAGCCTGCTCGCGAAGAAGCCGACGCGGTCTGTCAGAAACCCACGCTTGCCTGCACAAAGAACGTCCTCGGCGCACCCACATACATCCCCGCATTGTTGTCACTGGAGCGGGTGAAGTATTGCTTGTCGAAAACGTTCTTCACGCCGGCGCCGAGCTTGAGGTTCGACAGCTGCGCGCCAAAGTCATAGCCGCCACGCACGTTCCAGGTGACGTAGCCGGGAATGTTGCCGTACTGGCCGTCCGCCGAGCCTTCGGTGATGTAGTTGCCGTTGAAGCTGCCGTCAGCGTTGACCCCGGTGCCCGGCGAGCGTTGTTGCGATTGGGCGAAGCCGTCGAGGTTCCAGGTCCAGCGATCGACGTCGTAACGCAAACCGACCGTCGCCACCTGACGCGAGTAGAACGGCAGGTCGCGGCCCTTGAAGCCGGGAATCTCGCCCTCGTACACCGCACGGGTGTAAGTCACGCCGGCATTGGCGGTCAGGCCGTCCAGGCGCGGGTCGAGGGCGGCCATGTCGTAATGCACCGAGGCTTCGATGCCCTGGTGCGTGGTCGCGCCGAGGTTGGTCCAGCCGACGTCGTTGCTGATGTATTGCAGCTCGTCGTCGAAGTCGATGTAGAACAGCGTCACCTCACCGCCCCAGACGTCGTCGTTGTAGCGCGTGCCGATCTCGTAGGTCTTGGCTTTTTCCGGATTCAGGCCGCTGGCGGTCTGATCACCCGAGCCGCCCTGGCCGAGCTGAAAGTACTGCAAGGCACCGAACGAGGTTTCGTAGTTGGCGAACAGCTTCCACGCATCGGACAGGTGATACATCACGCTCAGTGCCGGCAGCGGTTCGTTGCTGTCGATGCTGCGGCGTTTTTCCTGCACCGGCCGGTTCGACGTGTCGAGCACCGGGCGGTCGTGCCATTGGGTGCTGATGTGTTCGAAACGGATGCCCGGGGTGATCGTCCAGTTGCCGACGTCGATCTTGTTGTCGACGTAGAACGCATTGGCCTCGGTGCCGCCGGTACGGTCCTGATAAACGTGACCGTCAGAGGTGCGGGTGACCACCGGCTGATTGTTCACCAGCGCCAGACGACTGGCTTCTTCATGCATGCCTTCTTTGAGGTAGCGATAACCGACGCTGACTTCCTGAGTCGTCGGGCCAACATCGAACACATGGGAAACCCGCGGCTCGATGCCGAAGGTGTAATAGGTGCGTGGGTAAGAGCTGAGGGTTTTCTGATCGCGCGCGGCAATCGTGCTGCCACGGTAACTGTCGGAATAGTAGGTCAGCACTTCGGCCTGGGTGCGCTCGTCGATCTGGCGGATCCACTTGAACGACACGTCCTTGCGCCGGCCGCTGAAGCTGTCGTAATCGCGGTCGGACTGGAACGGCTTATCGTCGTATTGCTGCTGGGTCAGGCCACCGGGCATGTCGGCGCTGGCGTCGTAATAATGAAAGTTGAGGCTGAAATCGTCCTGCTCGGTCGGCGCCCAGTGGGTCTTGAGAATCACGTCATCGATGTCGTTGCCGTTGTTGCCCTCGCGGTAGCCGTGGCCGTTGACCCCGGAATACAGCAAGGCCATGCCGATGCCGTTGTCGGCGGTGCCGCCAAGAAACGCCGTGTCGATGTGTTTCCAGCCACCATGCTGCGACGTTTCCAGGGTGGTGCCGATTTCACCGGTGGTTTTCTCCGGGATCGCGCGAGTGACAAAGTTGATCACCCCGCCGACGTTCTGCGGCCCGTAACGCACCGAGCCGGCGCCACGCACCACGTCGATGCTGTCGAGGTTGCCCGAGGAAATCGGTGCCATCGACAGTTGCGGCTGACCGTAGGGCGCAAACGCCGCCGGTACGCCATCGATCAGCACGGTGGAGCGCGGCGACAGGCGCGACGTGAGACCACGCACGCCGACGTTGAGGGAAATATCGCTGCCGCCGGTGCCGTTGGCGTCCTGCACCTGCACGCCCGGTACGCGCTTGAGCACATCACCGACGGTCATTGCGCCCTGCTCGACCATGGCTTCGCGGCGGATCACCGTGCGCGCGCCGGGGTGGTTCTGCACCACGGCGGCATTGGCATCGCCAAGCCAGTCGCCGACCACTTTGATATCGGTCACGCCGAGCTCCAGCGGCCCATTGCTCGCAGCGGAGGTGGTGGCCGGGGACAGCGTCACCGAGCCTTCGTTGATCTGGTAATCCAGACCGCTGCCCTGCAGCAACTGACGTAGCGCCTGCTCCGGAGAGAGATCACCGTCGACCGCTGGCGACTGTTTGCCGGCCACCAGATCCGGGCTGAAAAACACTTGCAGCGAGGTTTGCTGGCCCAGCTCGCTCAGTGCCTGGCCCAGCGCCTGCGCGCGAATATGAATGGCTTCAGCGGCGAACGCCTGCGGCAGAGCAGTGCTGACCGCCAGCGCGAGGGCCAGCGGTAACCAAGGGGATTTTTTGTTATTGGCGATGGTGTTTTTCACGTCGTACAGAGTCCTGTGGATCGCAAGAGTGTGCGGCTGTTAATGCAAACCAGTTGCAGTTGAACAGGAAGACGCTGAACTCGAGAAAAACCTGAATTTTATTTTGCGATTATTTCCTGACGACCATCGGCAAGGCTGCGCACGGCCACCGGAAGAATGCTCGGCAGCGCCTTGAGCAAGGCATCAGTGTTGTCGGCGTTGAACACACTGGTCAGGCGCAGACTGGCCACGGCCGGGTCGGTTACCGTCAACGGTTGCTGCCGATAGCGCGATACTTCGGCCGCGACGTCGCTGAGGCTGGCGTTATTGAACACCAGTTTGCCGTTGCGCCACGCGGTCAGCTGCGCCGGGTTGACTGCGTAGGCTGGCGCGACTTTGCCTTTGGCATCGACATGGGTGCCGAGGCCCGCCGTCAGGCTGATAAATTGGTCGCTCGGCGCATCCCGCCCCTGCACTTTGACCGTGCCCTGCTCCACCGCCACACGGGTTTGCTCAGGGTCGCGGCGCACATCGAAACGCGTGCCGGTCACCGTGACCTTGCCGCTGTCGGTTTGCACCACGAACGGCCGCGATGCATCGTGCTCGACGCTGAACATGGCTTCGCCTTCGCGCAGCTCAATCAAGCGACGATCCTCTTCATAGCGCACCTGCAAGCGGCTGCGGCTGTTCAGGTCGATCAGCGAACCGTCCGGCAAGGCCACGTGTTTGCGCTCGCCCAACGCCGTGGCGAATTCAGCGCTGTAGCCGCCCGGATGATGCAAACCGCTGAACAGACCGAGACCGAGCGCCACCGCGAGCACACTGGCTGCCACGGCATAACGCAACAAGGGCCGGCGTGCGCGACGGCTCGGGGGAGTTTCAGCCAAAGCTTTGAGGCGTGGCGCCGGGAGCAAGTCGGCCGCCGACCACAAACCCTGCAACAACTGAAATTCGTCGCGGTGCTGCGCATGCTCATTTAGCCAGGCGTCGAAGCGCAGCTGCTCCTCGGCACTGACGTCCGGCTCCTGCAACCGCACGAACCAGCGCGCAGCATCATCGCGCACCGCGCTCGGCCCGCACGCGCAATCACGAGTATCCGTCATGGAAGATCCTGTTGGGCTGGAGGAGAAATCGCCACCGCTCATGACTGCAAGCCGTCGAGGCGATCGCGCAGATGCCGCAGGGTGCGGATCATATACTTTTCGACCATGTTCTTGGACAGCCCCAGGCGTTCGGCGATTTCCGCCTGGGTCAGGCCTTCGATCTTCTGCCAGACGAAAATCTTCCGGCAATTGACCGGCAACTCGGTGAGCGCCCGCTCGATGGAATCGGCCAACTGGATCGCATGCATGTAATGCTCCGGGTCGCCGGACGACGACGCACTGTGCTCGATGGCCTGCGATTCAAGGGCGCCACGCCGGTCCTCTCGCCGATAACCGTCAACCGCAATATTGCGCGCGGTCTGATGCAGATACGCGCGCGGCTGCTGCACCGCCGCCGAATCGGCTTCGAGTACGCGCACAAAGGTGTCGTGCGCCAAGTCCTCGGCCTGCGCGCGGTTGCGCAGACGCCGAGTCCAGGTGCCGATCAACTCTTCGTAATGCTCGAAAAAGCCGGGTCTGCGGGGACGCATGAGGTAGGGAAAGGCGCACTGAGGAAAGGGCGTGAATAGTAATGCTTCGTATTAAGGCGAAGCAATGAATTCCTCGAATGGCCGTCTATGCCGTTCGCCCGCTTGCGCTTGCAAGCAGGCGAAGGAAGATAAAGAAGCTGTCAAAAACTCAAGCCTGCGGCATTTTCCGGAATCCCACCGCCAGACGATTCCAGCTGTTGATGGTGCTGATCGCCACGGTCAGGTCGACCATTTCCTTGGGCGTGAACTGCGCGGCGACCACTTCGTAGTCTGCGTCCGGAGCGTGGGTCAGGCTCAGCTGCGTCAGTGACTCGGTCCAGAGCAGCGCGGCGCGTTCGCGGTCGCTAAAGAACGGCGCTTCCCGCCAGGCAGTGACGGCGAACAGCCGACGCGGGGTTTCGCCGCCCTTGATCGCGTCTGCAGTGTGCATGTCGATGCAGAATGCACAGCCATTGATTTGCGAGGCACGCAGTTTGACCAGTTCGATCAGGGTCTTTTCCAGCGGCAGTCTGGATACCGCCGTTTCCAGCGCCATCATCGCTTTCAGGGCATCAGGGGAAGCGGTGTAGAAATCGGTACGAGGTTGCATGGTGACTCCGGGTCGCAAGGGAATGTGTGACCACGTTAGTCCCGGCAGCGGCTTACACAAATAGCCAATATTGGCGAAGATCAGTAGGCCACTGGCGCAGAAAAATGCTGTCGGGCAATTGCCAGCGCTGAAGCGGAGCCACTAGAATGCGATCAATTCTTAATTGCACTCATGCCACGGCTGCCCGAACCGAGTATCTGCACCCCATGTCGTCCATCGACTCGCCCTTGAACCAACAGATTCATAGTCTTTACAGCGAGCATCACGGTTGGTTGCAGGGCTGGCTGCAGCGCAGGCTCGGGGATCGCTGCGATGCGGCCGATCTGGCCCATGACACTTTTTTGCGCCTGCTCGCGCGTCAGGTCGCCAAACCGCTGGGCAGCGAGCCGCGGGCACTGCTGACGCACATCGCCAAGGGTTTGATGATCGATCGCTGGCGACGTCTGGACATCGAACGCGCCTATCTGGACACCATCGCGCAACTGCCACCGGCCGAGGTGCCGTCGCCGGAAACCCGTCTGTTGATTGTCGAGACGCTGTGGCGCATCGAAGCGCTGCTGCGCGAATTGCCGGCGCAAACCCGCGACACGTTCCTGCTGTCGCAGATCGAAGGCCTGACTTACGCGCAGATTGCCACGCGCCTGAACGTGTCGCTGATCACTGTCAAACGCCATATGCGCGCAGCGTTCATTGCCTGCCTGAGTGTGACGTGATGACCTCACAGATGATCAATCCACAGATTCTCGGCGAAGCCGCCGACTGGCTGGTGCAGTTGCATTCAGGCAATGCCACGCCGGCCGATCACCAGGCGATCGCCCAATGGCGCCTGCGCAGCGCCGAGCATGCACAGGCCTGGCAGCGCGCCGAAACGCTGCTTGGGGATCTGCGCAGCGTGCCGGCCAATGTCGCTATCCAGACTCTGAAACGGGCCGCTCGCCACGAAGGCCTCAGCCGTCGACAGACCCTTACCCGCCTCGGCCTGTTGCTGCTCGCCGGCCCGGTAGGCATCGCTTCGCAACACGCACCGTGGCAGCAATGGAGCGCCGACCAGCGCACCGCGGTCGGCGAGCAAAAGAACCTGCAACTGGCCGACGGCACGCAATTGTGGCTGAACACCGACAGCGCCGTGGACATCACTTTCAGTCCGATCGAGCGCCGGGTGATGCTCCTCAACGGCGAACTGTTGATCAACACGGCGGATGATTCGAGCGCCCGCCCGTTTATCGTCGAAACCCCGCAAGGCAGCGCCCTCTCCCTCGGCAGCCGGTTCTGCGTGCGCATCGACGGTTCGCGCAGTCAGGTCTCAGTGCTTGAGGGCCGCGTGCAAATCACCCCACAGTGGCTGCAGCAGAGCAGCACGCTGAAGGCCGGCGAACGCCAGCGTTTCAAGCTCAACGGTTTCGACACGGCCGAAACGTTCGACAGCAACAGCCTGGCCTGGGACAAGGGCATGCTGCTGGCGAACAACCTGCGCCTGGACGATTTGCTCAATGAACTGAGCCGTTATCGGCGCGGTGTGCTGCGCTGCCATCCGGACGTTGCGGCGCTGCGTGTGTCCGGGGCGTTTTCCCTGCGTGACACCGATGCGAGCCTGCGCCTGCTCAGCGACACCCTGCCATTGAAGATCAGCAGCCTGACCCGTTACTGGTTGTCAGTGGAACCACGGGTTTGAATTCGAAGAAAATATCTTTACCTGTGCCTGATACCTTTTTGCGTCTCGTCCGGTGAGTGGAGCAGACTCTTTGATTCCACGCGCCCGACAGGAACGCCGAATGACTGCATTGCCCATGCCCCGCCCCGCCACCTTCCCGCTCAAGGCGTTGAACCTGAGCCTGGCCCTGGCCTTCGCCACCCTGACGCCGATGCTGACGCACGCCGCCGAACCCGTCAGCGCCAGCCACAGCGTCAATATCGGTCCCGGCCTGCTCAGCCATGTGCTGGCGCAGTTCGCCGTCAGTGTCGGCGTACCGCTGTCGTTCGATCCGGCGCAACTGGGTAATCGCCAAAGCCCCGGTCTGCAAGGCGAATACAGCGCACAGGACGGTTTCGCCAGACTGCTTGAGGGCAGCGGTTTCGAGCTGATCGACACCGCTGGCAACGGTTACACGGTAGCGCCGCAAGTGGCGGCTGACGGCGCACTCGAACTCAGCGCCACCAACGTCAGCGCCGTGCGCGACAGCGGCGATACTTATGGCGGTGAGCAAGTCGCGCGTTCCGCACAGGTCGGCATGCTCGGCAATCAGGCGGTTAACGACTTGCCCTTCAGCGTCACCAGCTACACCGCCAAGACCATGGCCGATCAACAGGCGCAAACCGTCGGCGATGTGTTGCTCAATGACGCTTCCGTTCGCCAGTCGTCAGGCTTCGGCAACTTTTCCCAAGTGTTCATGATTCGCGGCTTGCCGCTGCTCTCCGATGACATTTCCTATAACGGCCTCTACGGCATATTGCCCCGGCAGATCATCGCTACCGAAGCGCTGGAACGGGTCGAATTGTTCAAAGGTCCGAACGCCTTCGTCAACGGTGTGACCCCGAGCGGCAGCGGCATCGGCGGCGGGGTCAACCTGCAACCGAAGCGCGCAATGGAGACGCCGACCCGCAGCGTCACTCTCGACTACAGCGATGACGGCCGTGTCGGCGGGCATCTGGATCTGGGTCAGCGCTTCGGCGAAGACAACCGCTTCGGCGCCCGGGTCAACCTGATGCAGCGCGAAGGCGCGACTGCTGTCGATGAAGAAGACCAGCGCTCGTCGCTGTTCAGCCTCGGCCTCGATTATCGCGGTGAGCGTCTGCGCATATCCACGGACCTGGGTTACCAGAAACAGGTGATCAATCAGGGCCGCTCGGTGATCTACGTCGATTCGAGCCTGAAGAAAGCGCCCAAGGTGCCGGACGCCAACGACAGCTACGCGCAGCGCTGGAGCTACTCGCAACTGGAAGACACCTTTGGCATGGCCCGCGCCGAATACGACCTCGACGATAACTGGACGGCTTACGTTTCCGGCGGAGCGAAACACACCCGCGAGAACGGTGTGTACTCGTCGCTGACGGTCACCGACCTCAGCGGCGCTGCGCGTGGCGGCATGCTTTATTCGCCCCACGACGAGGACAACCAGAGTGCCATGGCCGGCCTCAACGGGCGTTTCAGTACCGGGCCCATCAGCCACCAGCTCAACCTCGGCTGGGCCGGAATCTGGGGTGAGCAGCGTTCGGCGTTCGAGACCATCGGCACGGCCAGCCGTTACACCACCAACCTGTACAACGTCACGGACAAGCCACGGCCGGCGGCCACGTCGTTCGCCAGCGACATCAACGATCCGCGCATCGTCGGCAAGAACACGCTGCGCAGCGAAGCGATTTCCGACACCCTCGGTTTCGTTGATGACCGCATCCTGCTGACCCTCGGCGTACGCCGCCAGGAACTCAAGGTCGATGGCTGGAACACCACCACCGGCGCGCGCACTTCCAGTTATGAAGAGTCGATCACCACGCCGGTTTACGGGCTGGTGATCAAGCCGTGGGAGCATGTTTCGTTTTACGCCAACCGCATCGAAGGCCTGGCCAAAGGGCCGACGCCGCCGACCACGGCGATCAACCGCGATGAAACGTTCGCTCCGGTGCGCAGCAAGCAGATCGAGGCCGGCGTGCGCGTGGACATGGGCAGCTACGGCGCCAACCTCGGCGTGTACCGCATCAAGCAACCGTCCAGCTACACCCAGGACGGCATCTTCCGCGTCGATGGCGAGCAGACCAACAAGGGCGTCGAGTTGAATGTGTATGGCGAGCCGCTGGACGGGTTACGCCTGCTCAGCGGCGCGACCGTGATGAAGACCGAACTGCAAGGCAGCAGCAACGGCGTCAACGACGGCAACCGCGCCGTCGGCGTGCCGCGCTTCCAGATCAACCTCGGCGCCGATTGGGATATCCCCGGCCTGGAAGGTGCAGCGGTGAGCGCGCGGATGTTGCGCACCGGCGGGCAATTCCTCAACGCCGCCAACACCCAGAGCATCCCGGCGTGGAACCGTTTCGACCTCGGCACGCGCTACACCTTCAAAATGGATGACCGGCAGATCACCCTGCGCGCCAATCTGGAAAACGTCGCCAACGAGGCCTATTGGGCATCGGCCAATGGCGGTTATCTGACGCAGGGCACACCGCGCACGCTGAAGGTCGCCGCCACTGTCGATTTCTGACCGCTCGTCAGCCAGCGGGCACCCGGGGTTCTGCGCGTCGGACCAATATTAGGTACATGCCCTTTTCAGGAGATGCACCATGATGACGCGCAAACTCACTTCGCTCTTGCTGGCCGGCCTGCTGGCCACGGCATCGGCCGCCAGCTTCGCGGCGAATGACAGCACCGACGCCACCGGTACCAAATCCGGCGGCGCCAGCAGCTCGACCATGCCACCGAATAACACCCCCGGCGCGCCTTCTGGTGGCAGTGGTTCCGGCGGTGGTTCCACTGGCGGTTCGGGGACCAATTCCGGCACCGGTTCCATGGGCACCGGCGTTGGCACGGGCACCGGCACTAACGGTGGCGCCAGCGGCTCGGGTTCCGGCGCGGGCGGTGGCACCGGCTCGGCTGGCGGCGGCTCTGGCGGTGCGGGCGGTGGCTCGGGCAGCTGAACGAACAAGAGCCATCCCAGATAACAGACTCACCGTTGTGGGAGCGAGCCTGCTCGCGAAAGCGGTTTATCAGTCGACATCTGACTCACTGACACTGCGCTTTCGCGAGCAGGCTCGCTCCCACAGGATTTGCCTCAGGTCGACAGTCAGCGATCCGAACGCATCAATTCGGCAAATCCGCTGTCCAGCGACAGCACCGCCGCGCGATTGCGGCCGGCATTTTTTGCCTGATACAACGCCGCGTCCGCACGCTGGATAAAGACTTCCGGGCTGTCATTGCCGCTCGGTATGAACGCATAACAACCCAGACTCACCGTCAGGTACCCGGTCGGCGAGCCGCTGTGAATGATGTGCTTGTCGATCACGCTGCGACGAATCTGCCCGGCGATCGCCAGCGCACCGTTGATATCAGTGTCCGGCAGCAACACGGCAAACTCTTCGCCTCCGTAACGCACGGCCAGATCGGACTTGCGCTGGCAACACGTCCTCACCACCTGGGCAACTTGCGTCAGGCATTGGTCACCAGCGACGTGGCCGTAGGCATCGTTGTAGCGTTTGAAAAAATCGATATCGAGCATGATCAGGCTGACCGGACTGACCTGTCGTGCGCCACGGGCAAACTCGATTTCCAGCGAGCGCTCGAACAGGCGCCGATTGGCCAACCCGGTCAGGCTGTCGTGCGTGGCGATCTGTTCCAGCGCCCGTTGCGCCTTGCGCAGGTTTTTCTCGATGCGTTCGCCATTGCGCACCTGATGAATGAACACCCAGCCAAACAGGCCGACGCCGAGGATCACCAGCGCGACGATCACGCTCGATTGAAATGCACGCTCTGACCAGCCCTTGAGAATCGTGTCGCGCGAGGTCGCCGCCGACACCAGCAGCGGGTACGAGGCCAATTGCCGGTAGCCATAAAGACGCTCGGTGCCATCGACATATGAATTGAGCATCGCCGTTCCGGCCTGGGCATTGGGCAGCAGCGCCTGGAAAATCTGCCCGCGCGCCACCGAAGTGCCGATCAGCGATTCATCGAACGGCCGCCGCGCAAGCAACGTGCCGTCAGTCAGAGCGAGGAACATGATGCCGTTGTCGTCGAGGCTGAAGCTTTTGAAGAACTGATCGAAGTACGACATCTTGATGCCGGCCAGCAACACACCCTCGAAATTGCCGGAAGCGTCATTGATGCGCTTGGAGATCGGGATGATCCATTCGCCATTTTCGCGGCTGCGAATCGCCGGCCCGATGTGCGCCAGCGTCGACGCGTTCTGCTGGTGAAACTTGAAATACTCACGATCGGCAACACCGTTGCCGCGTGGCAGTTCGGCAAACGAGGTGATAACCCATTGCCCGTCGCGATCGAACAGAAAAATGCCGTGCAACTGCGTCAGTTGCTGCGCACGCCGGGCGAAGATTCGCTGCAAACGCGATTTTTGCGCAGCACCGTAACCGTCATCCTCGATCCAGTCGACCAGGCTGGTCATCACCAGGTCTGCGGCCAGAAACGTGTCCTCGGCCTGCTGCGCCATCGCCCGGGTCAAATTGCTCGACGCGGCCTGCGCCGCCGCCAGATCCTGACGCTGCGACTGCTCCAGTTGCAGATACAACAAGCCGGACAGGCACAGGCTTACCGCGACGATAAACAGCACGGCTGCTTTACGTAACGGCAGACGCTTAAGCGCGCCGGGGGCCTGTTGCGGATCGTGAAGGGAGATAGGCAAAAGCAATTCCTGGGCAGATACGACAAGGGCGCCAGCGCAAAACCCTTATATTCTCGGAGCGTAGCCCACCGGGATGTACCCGGCAAACGCAGCGCTCCTGCCCGTTATATCGGCGTGCGCCGAGATTGGATGATCGCGTTTCGTCGATTTATTTTTGCGGCGTGGGCAGGTGGTTTATGCGCTGGATGCTGAGAGGAACTGCGGGGGAGTTCGCCTGGAACTCCCCCGGAAATTCTCGGTCGCTTCAAACCTTCAGGCAAAAAAAACAGGCCCCTTGTCGGGCGCCTGTTCTTCATCGCTGATACTGCTCGGATCACCGCGACGGCGGTACTCGGATATCGCCCGCCCGGCACTGGGTTTTCACGCCTTTGCCGCACGCCGCGAACTGTAGATCCTTGCCCATGCACACGCGCACTTCCGAGAGTTCCGGGCCGCTGCAGATCACTGCGACACCATCGGCCGGAATCCCCGGGTTGGCATTGCGGAACAACTGGGCAATCTCCTGCGCCTCGAAGTAATACGAGGTGCTGAACGGCTGCAGCTCGTCCGGGATTTTCACCGCCGCCACGGCCTTGTCCGCTTCATCCAGATACCCCATCGCGCCGAGGCCGCTGCAGGTGCCGTGCTTGGACCATTCGTGATCGAGCAGTTTTTTCGTTGGAAACAGGGTCAGGCCTTTGCTGGTTTCCGCCGCCGACAACCTCGTCAGCGGTGGGCAGGACTGCGGCCAGCCACCGGCAGCATATTGCGGCCACAGCCCATGCAGCACGAAGCCATAGCCCTTGCCGGAACACTGCACATCATCTTTATGCGTCAGGCAAAACGTCGGCGACCACGACAGCGCCAGCAGGTAGTAGTCGAATACCCCCGCCACCGATTCCGCCTGGGCCTTGCTTGATTGCGATTGGCGCGCCGAACTCAGGCCGATGCTACCGGCCGTCAGCGCAATCACTGCGAAAATTGTAAACAGCTTTTTCATCTACCCACTCCTTGGGACGCCTGCGTCCATGGTTTAGCTCCGGACCCGACCGGGCCAGCGCTGATTTCGCCACGCTTGTGTTGCAAGCGCATGACGCAAGGCAAAGCCTGACGTCTTCGCAGGGTCTAGGATTAACAGGCAGACATCCAACCAAGGGATCCGACATGAGTAAAGCAGACGAACTCGCCGCCAAACTCAAGCACGTCCATGCTGACGACATTACTTGCGCCGAGCTGGAAATCGATTGCTGGCCCGCTCAGGTGTATGACTTGTACCACCGCATCGAAGAATGGTTACAGCCCGTCACCGAGGTCGGACTGAAGATCCGGCGCAATCCTACGCATGTTTGCGAAACTTCACCGGACGGTGAAGCCCATGACTACGCCATCGACCAGCTGATCATCGAAGCCAATCGCCACAGCCTGACCTTCGATCCGATTGCGCGGTTTACCGAGGATTGCTGCGGACGGGTGCAAATCACCCTGCCGGGCAGGGACACGTTTCTGTTGCGCACCGTCGATGAACATCACGAAAGCCATTGGTGGCTGCAGACGGTCGAAACCGGGCACGAACTCGATGCGATTGCCTTGACGGAGAACAATCTGATGCAGGTGGTGCAGGAAGGGTTGGGGCTTTGATCTGCACCTTAGGCCCCGCCGGGCAGCCCTTGGCAATATGGCTTGCGCGGTGAACCTGACAAAACTGTAATCCGCGCCTCAGCCAACTGAAAGCTGGCGTTGGTTAGCCTTCCCGTCATGAGTCAAACGGGGATTCTCAGCGCATGCCTTCCAACACTTCACGCCGCACGTTCGTCAAAGGCCTTGCCGCCGGCAGTCTGCTGAGCGGTCTCGGTCTGTGGCGCACGCCGATCTGGGCGCAGAGCGCTGCCGGGGCGGCCAATGAGCTGAGCGGCAGCGAATTCGAGCTGTTCATCGGCGAAACTGCGGTCAACTTCAACGGCTCCCCACGCACCGCCCTGACGATCAACGGCAGCCTGCCCGGCCCACTGCTGCGCTGGCGCGAAGGCGACACCGTGACGCTGCGGGTGCGCAATCGGCTCAAGCAGATCACGTCGATCCACTGGCACGGCATTCTGTTGCCAGCGAACATGGACGGCGTGCCGGGCCTGAGCTTTCACGGCATCGAACCCGGTGGCGTGTACGTCTATCGGTTCAAGGTTCGCCAACACGGCACCTACTGGTATCACAGCCACTCCGGCTTGCAGGAGCAGGCCGGCGTCTACGGGCCATTGGTGATCGACCCCCGCGAACCCGAGCCGTTCCAGTACGACCGTGACTACGTGGTGATGCTCAGCGACTGGACCGACGAAGACCCGGCCAGCCTGATGCGTACCCTGAAAAAACAGTCCGACTACTACAACTTCCACAAACGCACCGTCGGCGACTTCATCAACGATGTCAGCGAAAAAGGCTGGGACGCCACCCTGGCCGATCGCAAGATGTGGGCGCAAATGAACATGAACCCCACCGACATCGCCGACGTCAGCGGCGCCACCTACACCTTCTTGATGAATGGCCATGCACCGGATTCCAACTGGACCGGCCTGTTTCGCCCCGGCGAAAAGCTCCGTTTGCGCCTGATCAACGGCTCGGCCATGAGCTATTTCGACGTGCGCATTCCCGGCCTGAAAATGACGGTGGTCGCAGCCGACGGCCTGCACGTCAAACCGGTCAGCGTCGATGAACTGCGCATCGCGGTGGCCGAGACTTTCGACGTCATCGTCGAGCCCGATGGCGAGGCCTACACCCTATTCGCCCAGGCCATGGACCGCAGCGGTTACGCCCGCGGCACCCTGGCCACCCGCGCAGGACTGTCAGCCCCGGTGCCGACGCCGGACCCACGACCGTTGGTAACGATGGACGACATGGGCATGGGCGGCATGGATCACGGTTCGATGGACATGAGCGACATGGCCGGCATGGACCACTCCGCCATGGGGCCGATGCAAGCCCATCCCGACAGCGAAAAAAACAATCCGCTGGTGGACATGCAAGCCATGACCACCGCGCCGAAACTCGACGATCCCGGCCTCGGCCTGCGCAACAATGGCCGTCGCGTGCTGACCTACGCCGACCTGCACAGCACCTTCGCGGACCCGGACGGTCGCGACCCCAGCCGCACGATCGAATTGCACCTGACCGGGCACATGGAGAAATTTGCCTGGTCGTTCAACGGCATCAAGTTTTCCGATGCCGAGCCGCTGCGACTGACATACGGCGAGCGCATCCGCCTGGTGCTGGTCAACGACACGATGATGACCCACCCCATCCACTTGCACGGCATGTGGAGCGATCTGGAGGACGAAAACGGCGATTTCCAGGTGCGCAAACACACCATCGACATGCCGCCCGGCACGCGTCGCAGTTATCGCGTGACGGCCGACGCACTTGGCCGTTGGGCCTATCACTGCCATCTCCTCTATCACATGGAAATGGGCATGTTCCGCGAAGTGCGGGTGGAAGAATGAAGGGGCCGCTCATGACTCGATTCACCGCGTTGTGTTTACTGCTGATCGGCAGCCCGGCGATGGCTGCAGGCGACATGCCGGGCATGGATCACAGCCAGATGTCGGACATGGATCACGGCGCGATGCAGAGCATGGACGAGGGCATGATGCAGCCCGCCGCACCCACCGAAAGTCGCACGCCGATCCCGCCACTGACCGATGCCGACCGCGCCGCCGTGTTCAGCAGCGCAGGCGGCCATCAGGTGCATGACAGCGCGATCAACAGTTACTGGCTCGCCGACAAACTCGAGTGGCAGGACGCCGATGACGGCAGCGCCCTGGCCTGGGATCTGTCCGGCTGGGTCGGTGGCGATATCGATCGCCTGTGGTGGCGCTCCGAGGGCGAACGCAGCAACGGCAAGACCGAAGATGCGGAAATCCAGGCGCTGTGGGGCCATGCGATTTCGCCGTGGTGGGAGGTGGTCAGCGGCGTGCGGCAGGATTTCAAACCCGGCGCGCCGCAAACCTGGGCCGCGCTCGGTGTGCAGGGCATGGCGCTGTACAACTTCGAGGTCGAAGCCACGGCGTTTCTTGGCGAGGGCGGCCAGAGCGCGCTGCGCCTGGAAGGCGATTACGACATCCTGCTGAGCAATCGGCTGATCCTGCAGCCCACCGCCGAAATCAACGTCTACGGTAAAAACGATGGGCAACGCGGTATCGGCTCGGGCCTCTCCAACACCGAAGCCGGCCTGCGTTTGCGCTATGAAATCCGCCGCGAATTCGCGCCCTATATCGGCGTGACGTGGAACCGCACCTACGGCAACACCGCCGACTACGCCCGCGCAGAAGACGAGGATCGCAGCGAAGCGCGCCTCGTGCTCGGCGTGCGGATGTGGTTCTGAAAACACCTATAAAAACCATCCGGAGCTCTTGCATGCGCACTTTGACATTCAGCCTTGTATTCGCCAGCGGATTGCTCCTCAGCAGTCTCGCCCAGGCGCACCCGAAACTGCTCTCGTCGACCCCGGCCGAAGGTGCCGAAGGCGGCGCCCCCGGGAAGATCGAATTGCACTTTTCCGAGACCCTGGTCACGCAGTTCTCCGGGGCCAAACTGGTGATGACCGAAATGCCCGGCATGGCCCACCCGCCAATGCCGATGAAGGCCAAAGTCAGCGCCGGCAGCGACCCGAAATCCATGCTGATCACCCCGCTCGCGCCACTGCCCGCCGGTACTTATCAGGTGCAATGGCGGGCGGTGTCTTCCGACACGCACCCGATCACCGGCAACGTCACGTTCAAAGTGAAGTGAGCGATGGCTGAACTGATCAACATCGTCCTGCGGTTTGCGCTGTATGTGGATGTGCTATTGCTGTTCGGGCTGGCGTTGTTCGCGTTGTACAGCGCTGATTCGGCGTTGCGGTTTCGGCCGATGTTGCGGGGAATGGCGCTGATTGCAGCGCTTTTATCGGTGGCAGGATTGCTACTGATGACCAGCACCATGAGCGGCGAAACCGCGATCGCGGCACTGTGGCCACACCTGCAAATGATGTTGCGGGAAACCGACGTCGGGCTGGCCTGGGCAGTTCGAATGATTGCGCTGACGGTGCTGTTGATCAGGCCAGGAGCGTGGCTTGCATCGATTAGCGGCGCCGTGGCCCTCGCCCCCCTGGCCTGGAGCGGGCACGGGGCGATGGACGAGGGAGCGCTGCGGTTCTGGCACTTTTTCAGCGACATCCTCCACCTGCTGGCGGCGGGCGCCTGGCTCGGGGCGATGCTCGCGCTGCTGCTGATGGCACGGGGACGGGTCGATGCGCCGCGCCTTCGCCTGCTGATTGCTGCGGTGAAACGCTTTGAATGGGTGGGCGCTGCGATAGTGCTGACGCTGACGATCACTGGCGTGATGAATTACCTGTTTATCGTCGGCCCGAAGCTGAATGACGTATTGCTCAGCACGTATGGGGTGCTGCTGACGGTCAAGGTTCTGCTGTTTGCAGTGATGTTGCTGCTGGCGGCGCTGAATCGCTTTCATCTCGGGCCCGCGCTGAAGCAAGCATTGCGCGATGCAGACCCCACGCTCGCCGTAAACGCATTACGCCGCAGCGTCATACTGGAATTGGCACTCGCCCTGCTGATCGTGGCACTGGTGGCGTGGCTGGGCACATTGAGTCCGGAAGCGGGATGACACCCGCGAAAGGCTCTCAGTACACTGAGCCACCTCCCCCTGCAAAAGTGCGACTTCAATGACAACACTAAAAAGTACGCTGACCTTCTGCGGCCTGTTGACCCTGACCGCCGCCGCTCACGCCGAGACCGCTGCGACCCACCTCGACAGCATCCAGCAACAAGGCGAACTACGCGTCTGCACCACCGGCGACTACAAGCCCTACACCTTCAAACGCGCCGACGGCGAATTCGAAGGCATCGACATCAGCATGGCCCGCTCACTGGCCGAAAGCCTCGGTGTCAAAGTGCAATGGGTGCAAACCACCTGGAAAACCCTGATGCCCGACATGCAGGCCGGCAAATGCGACATCGGCATGGGCGGTATCTCGGTCACCCTCGAACGGCAGAAAAAAGCCTACTTCAGCAATACCCTCGACACCGACGGCAAAATCCCGCTGGTGCGCTGCAACGACGTCAGCAAATACCAGACCGTCGAGCAGATCAACCAGCCCAACGTGCGCCTGGTCGAACCCGCCGGCGGCACCAACGAAGCCTTCGTCCACGCCTTCCTGCCCAAAGCGCAACTGGCCCTGCACGACAACGTAACGATCTTCCAGCAACTGCTCGACAACAAGGCCGACGTGATGATCACCGACGCCTCCGAAGCGCTGTATCAGCAGAAACTCAAACCAGGACTGTGCGCCGTGAACCCGCATCAGTACATGCAATATGGCGAGAAAGCTTACCTGCTGCCACGCGATGACATCAGCTGGAAGCTGTATGTCGACCAGTGGTTGCACTTGAGTAAAGCCACTGGCAAGTATCAAAAGACCTTGAGTGAGTGGATTGCCGTGCCTGATGCGCAATAAGGCTTAGTCGTCGTGCAGCATGCCGGAACTGTATTGGTTAAGGCTGCTGCCGATGCTGTTGCCGCCGAATTTCAGGGTGTTGGCGTTAGGGCTCTGCGGTGATTGGCAGTCGCTGGAGAAACAACTGGTGGTGGTCAGGCCGCCCGCTCCCGAACAGGCACTCAACATCGATACCGCTGCAGCAATCAACAGCACTTTGAAGACAGTAAGGCGCATGGGACGATTCCTCTCGGGATGAACAGCGACGGTCTTGTCTCAGCATCCTAGGCCTGCGCCGCATACAGCAATATGAAACTTTGCTGATCGACAGCCGCGGTTCAGCATCGCCTGCCCGCTAGTCCTTCCACTGATTGGAATCTTGTCGCAGGCCACCGCTGCGGCAATTGCGCAATCACCGCCTTGAAAGGTCCGTCACCCTGAAAGTGACGGCTTCGGTTATCGGTTATCAGTGAAAGACTGTGCCAATCCTCGATCGATCGGACGAAAACCATATTCCGGTGACCTTACCGGTAATGTCTTCGACTGCGACCTGCCCCATAAAGCGGCTGTCATTACTGCTGTCGCGGTTGTCACCGAGCAGATAAACATGATCTTTCTCGACCACCGTCTGCGGCGTTTGCAGATAACGAGGATCCTTCACGCGCTCTGGCGGCGCGAAGAACAGCCCCATGTTTTCACCGTTGCGAATGACCTTACCGTCAACAATCGCCAAGGTATCGCCACCCACTGCCGCCACGCGCTTGACCGCCTCCGTGCCGTTGTAGCGATAAGTCACAATGTCGCCCACCTGCGGCGCGTCGATGCGCATTTTGGTCACGATGTAGTCACCATTCGAAAGAGTCGGAGCCATCGAGCCAGAGGGGATGAAGTAAGTCTTGAACCCCAGCGTCGGGCCGCGCAATGGCCCCAAAATTACCAGCGTGAGAATCACCAGCGCCACCACGTAAAGCACATGAAAACGGGTGCTGGGGCTGTTCACCGGACGGTCGTTTCTGCGCACGGATATAGCTGCTGCCGTGGCCGAGCCGAGTTTTACCAGGACGATAAAGGTAGCGAAAACATAGAGGCCCACTGGCGTCGCAGGCACACCACAAACACCGAGCAAAATGACACCGAGATAGAGCAAAGCGGCAACACGCAGCGCCCATTTCACCTGACCGGCATAGACCAGACCCCAGCCGGCCACCAGGCACGACATCACGAATGCTTGCAGCGGCAGCTTTGGCTTATCAGGAGCAGACATAAATTCTCTTCACGTAAATAGATGGCAAACAAGCACCCGGGCTATTTAGCCAATAGAGCACTATGGGCAATGGGAATGGAGTTATTGAGCGGAAACATAACCCGTAGAACGCAACTGCAGGCTGTGCTTGTACTAAGCTTGGGCCGATGTAGCTTCTCTGGTGCGGCCATTTCTAAAGGCGCGAAATGCTACTAAATCGCCACCACCCTGTCCATTTACTCGCATTCATGCCGGCTGCTTTGCATAGCGCCAACAGCCCCTTCGTGGCAACGGCTGAGCCGTTCGCCACAAAGGGAGCTGATTTACGCCTTCACCTCAACGTTATCCAACGCCTGATTCACCGCCAACTCCCCCAACATCACCACCTGCGCAATGCCCAGTGCGGTTTTGCGGTGCGAGGGGTCGAGTGCCGCGGCGAAGTTGTTGAGCATTTCCGACGCGCAACTTAGCGTTTCACTGGCATTGGCCAATAGGGATTCCGAGTCGTACTTGGGGTTGGCGAGGTACATGCGCTCGGGCTCGTTGACGCTGGCCATGATGGAGCCGGCGGGAAGGAGGTAGTGATCGAGGGCGCGTTCGGCGGCTTCGTGGAGTTTTTTTGGATTAAGGGAATCGTAGGGGGATGCGGGATCGGTGTCCGGCGGGTTGGGCGTTACTTTGAACATGGATGAAACCTCTAGCGCGATTAGCAAAAGGAGCCATCACCCTCGCTACCAAACGAAGGGTGGCGGCCATACGCGGGTTGGTAGACCGGTCGCACTAGAACCCGGCGCCCACGAATGGGCCCCACGCATGACCACCATGAAATCCGAGTCCCGGGGAAGCGACTGAAATTGGTGATGCGATGCATCTAGACACGAAGCGGGCTACCAAACCCGATCACTGGGTTTCAGTGATGTGGGGACGATAGAACGTGCGGGCTAGAGGCACAAGCCGGGGGATTCTGTCTTAGGTGTAGGGGCTTGTGCAAGGTGTTGTAGGAAAGACCTTTTACCAGCAGACATCATTAAACAAAACTAAAATTAGCAGTTCAGACCTACTTAAAGCTCACAGGCTCTGTACGCAAAGAGATGTCGCAAACACCGCATGGAACAAGCCAGCGAGACCATAGCGGCATAGCTTTTCGAGAGCTTGTCGAAGCGTGTCACGATCCGGCGGTTCTCTTTCAGCCAGCCAAACATGCGCTCGATGATATTGCGCTGTCGGTACTTGGGCCGATCAAACAGTCTTGGTAAGCCAGGCTTGGGTTTGCGCTTCATCGAGCGCAGCGGGATGACGGGTTGCATTCGATATTGGTCGCAGTAGCGGCGTAGCGCTTCGGCGTCGTAGCTCTTGTCGGCAAGCAACCATCTACAGCGCTTACGCGGGCGGCCACGTTGGCTCGATGGAATGCTGACCTCGTTTAACAGGGGGTGGGCGTAGCTGATGTCACTGGCATGACCGCCAGAGAGGAGGAAGCGCAACGGTGTCCCGTTGGCCTCGCAGAGCATGTGGATTTTGGTTGTCAGGCCACCACGACTGCGGCCTAGAGCGTGATCGGCAGGCTCGTCAGGCCCCCTTTTTTCCCGGCGCCAAAGGAGGCTCGCGTTGTGCGTACTGCGGTTGAGTCGATCATCCAGGTTTGCAAATCAATCAAGCCTTGCTCATTCAATCTCAGGTGCAAGCGTTTGAGCATCTGATCGAATGTCCCCTGGTTTCGCCAGCCCCTAAATCGTTGATAGACCGTTGACCACGGGCCGAAGCGTTCCGGCATATCTCGCCACGCAGCACCTGAGCAGAGCACCCAGAGCACGCCATCGAGCATCAGGCGGCCGCTCAGACAGGGCCGCCCCCGGCCATGTATTCGGTGATGAGATCAGCAACCACAGCCCAGGCCTCATCCGAGAGTTTGTAACGCTTTGCCATTACAGGACTCTTTTCCGTAGATAGCTGGAAACTCTACAAAATTTCAGCTTCCGAGGGACGCCGATTGGGTTTCTTGGGATTTCGTACAGACCCTAGTGAACTGCCAAAAAAACCACCAAAATAGCCCAGCTCTTTTCCATTTAAAATTTATTACCGGAACAATTATGCCGCCGAAATTTAACTGCACACAACCTAATAAAAACCCATATAACTTAAGCAATCGACGAAGTATACACGCACGCCCACCTCAAATTACGAGACACAATTACGGCAACACATCCCCCTATTAACAGCTATCTTACTACCGTTAAAAAACCTCCATCCTATGAAAACCAATACATCATACAATTGAAACTTGAAACTTAGCGCACACCAACGAATAGTCGTCAACTGGACCCACTCTATGAATTCTGCGCTGCAGGCTAGAGGCAAAGCGAGACGGCTCACTCAGTGTATGCTGAGAAAATCTCGGGCGAAACTCCCAAACTCGATGCGCACCGTCCGACATCAAATAAACCTCAAAAACTCCACCATCATCTGTAACATCTATGGAAGACATTGAAATCTCTTGAAAGTCTAACGACAGATCTTTAGACAGCGCAGAATAAAGCTTGTTCTCCGCACCAGAATTCCGCAACTCCGCGGGTTTATATACACCCTTATCTATTAATTTCTGGTATTGCGTATGATCCGTGGACATCTGTTTTAAATGTGCACCAACCCTAACATAAACGCGACTATCTCCTATATGCCCTATACGAATAGCACCTTGACTCACATGACAAAAAGTTAATGTAGTAGCCGCTCTCTTGAAAGAAAAATCGGAATCATTGATATGAGCAATATCACTCTTTACCTGATCAAAAATGCTTGATATCAAATTAACATTTTCCCAGTCAGCACCTGCAAAATTTGATAGTGCCTCAATCGCACATTTTGATACCAAACTCGCCCCTGCATAGGCACCTACTCCATCAGCCACAGCGAGTAGATATCCAGCATTTGTTCTTATTGGAGCTAAAATAGCGTCTTCATTTTGGCGCCCAGCGTTACTTGCCAAAGAAAACGTGCTTGAACTCAAAAGATTAATCACGGATCACCCCCTCAACTGTCCTCCTGAAGTCTTCTTGCAATGCTGCTACAGATACATAGCGATCACGAGATGCATTCATCGTACACTTGCTGATCACACTGTCAAACTCATCTTCAGATGTAAGTTTCATGTGCCGCATTAAAGCACCAAGTGAGTAAATATCAGATCTTTCAGTGTAGACTCCTTCGAAAGCCTCTGGCGCCATAAAGTACGGAGTCCCCATACCACCCGCAAAAATTTGAGTGAGTACTTCTGATTCCATTTCTTTATTTAGATTTTTCACCAATCCAAAGTCAGAAACCTTGTAAACCCCTCCCGCGAACCTAAGTACGTTGTCAGGCTTTATGTCACGATGCAGAAAACCTTTATCATGCATATATTTTATGCCATTCAAC
This sequence comes from Pseudomonas koreensis, assembly GCF_036668835.1. Classification (GTDB taxonomy): domain Bacteria; phylum Pseudomonadota; class Gammaproteobacteria; order Pseudomonadales; family Pseudomonadaceae; genus Aquipseudomonas; species Aquipseudomonas koreensis_I. The sequence continues at coordinate 76,590 of NZ_JAZEVW010000011.1, read as the reverse complement.
ACCATATTAAAGGCAGAGACTTTACCTTTGAGACTCATACCCCCAGATAAATCCCGAGAAAGATTTGCAGCCGCAAGATCCATAATAAACCAAGGCTGTTCAACCCTGAGATTGCATAAATAAATATTTGCAATATTTGTATGTACACAAGAGGCTTGATAAGCGACCTCCCTCGCAAATCTTCGCCGAAGCCTATCATTAGACTCAGGATCCAAATTTTTCAAAAATTTGATAGCGTAGCTACCACAGTGATGATCAGCGACGTTATAAAGCTCAATATGATGGACCTCTCCAAAAGTACCATGCCCCTCTTCCCTAACCATCTTAAACTTGTAGTTTCCATGAACACCATCCATTACTTCACCTATATAAATGATTGTAAAATTACCTTGAATCATTCGAACCACTAATAAATACCATAAAAAACTACCCACCCCAAAAAACCTTACAAAATATTTAAAAACAAAACGAAATTCAAAAACTTTAATTGATATCAGTTTCAAATTTGCGCAAATTCGAAACTTTCATTTTCTACAAAAACTTTTGCTCGGCTTAAGCAGTTAATACCACTCGACGACTTAACTGCAATTTTCAGGCACGAGCAGGAAGACTCGAGTGGTGTTCAAAACATCAGCTTTGCCGTTCATGCTTCAGCAATCCAAGCGAGCGCGTTCCTTGATACGGATTTTCCGGATCAACTTGTATATACATAACGCTTGGTCCGTTTCGCTGATTTTTAGCTGTGAACACATATTCTCTGCACCTTATACCTATCTGCTTTGCTATGACGCCAGCTGTAGTGGCACATTAGCATATTGCTGTGAACATCACTTTCGCAACGGTAACCGCGGAATTAGATTCAGCCAGCAGCTACGGGGCTAGGTCCGCATGAATGCGTATAAAATTCTTTTCGCCCACAAAAATATGGACCAGACCACGATACTCAGCCGATCAATGTCTGCTTCACCAGCTGCAAGATCATGCAATTACGACGCGTAAGTCTCTGCCCCATCCCATTCCTGATAAACTCCCAAACCTTCGCCCCTCTGATTCAGATTCCCCCAATGCCTCTACAACCCGCCCCACTCTCCCGCCGCTTCTCCGTCGCCCCCATGATGGATCGGACCCATCGTCGATCCCTACCCCATTTAATAAAGGCTAAAAGACCGCTTTAAAAAGCCCTGTACCAGCATTGTACCAGCCAGGCTCCCCTCCTCGAAGACTCCGCGATTCCTTCCCTTCTCTGTAGTAATTTTAAAGCAAGCATTTTCGGCTACGATCTGGGCACTACTGATACTGTCAAAAAAGGGGATAGAAATGCTCGTGCAATGAACACTCTCTTGTCGTCGTTCCGTGAGATCTGATATCGGGCTGTCCCACCATTCTGGTGCGCTAAAGATGTCTGTTGCACATGTGTTTATGCCAATGCAATTCCGCAGCATGTACTAGGCTTTTCAAACCCATCGCTCAAGGACGATTTTCATGTCAGATCACTCAGCCTCCGATATCGCAACGGCAGATGCTTTGACATTGCTCCTACACAACCAACATGCGTTGGCGGCTGCAATAGAGGAGGTCGCCGTGTGGCTTTCGGCTAATGGAGTGCAGGTAGTTGCAGATAACGCTGTGATGGCTATGGAAACCTTAGACACAAACGCAAAAGCGATTACAGATGCAATTATGCGTATACGGCAGTCCTAGGAATGCCTAGCAGGCGGCGGTCGTCCAATTCGACCAAAAGCGGTCAGTCGTGGTCGTCAGCTTTCGGCCAAAAGCAGTCGTTCCAGAGCGACCTCTTTCGCACCGTTTTTACCCTCGTTGAGCTCAGCCAACTGCCGCCCCAAATATCTAAAGCTAAAAAAAATTCAAGCCTTCAACAGATAGGCTAGGATTTCAAACGGAGCGAGGGGTACCAGTTTTCTGCTTGCTCTCTTCATATGTCAGGGAGGAAGATTTTATGAGAGTAAGCGGTGTTGCAATTCGAAATTTCCGTCGACTGGAAAATGTTCAAATTGACATTGAAGAGAGGGAGTCCATTTTTGTTGGCCCCAACAATAGCGGCAAAACTTCTGCCACTGCAGTTTTTCGCTGTTTCCTCGGCGGACGTGATTTCAAAATTCACGACTTCTCGGTCGCCCGAATGGCCGATTTCGACGCATTTGTCAAAACTGGAGATGTGGCGCAGCTCCCCAAAATCAGTCTTGACCTGTGGTTCTCCATCGACCCCGAAAGCATCGCATTCGGTAGAGTGTTCACATTGCTGCCGAAACTTTCGGATTTTACACGAGTAGGAATTCGGCTGTCGTATGAGGTCTCTGAAGCAAAGAAGTTACTCGAGCATTACGACGCTGCCTATCCATTAGAAGAAGATGGAACGCGCTCCAAGGCGTTGTCGCAATATCTGGCGCTCGACGGAAATCTTGGCCGACATTTTGCGGTTTGCTACTCGTCACTCGAAGAGAAAATTCAGGACGAAACGTCGCCTGAGATCTTGACGAGTTACCTTGATCCCGACGAAGGCAAACGACTTCTGAAACATCTCATACGGGTAGAGTTTGTAGACGCGCAGCGCAACATTAACGATGACGACAGTAGCCGCAGTAACAGGCTCTCGTCGGCCTTCGCCGCCTTCTACCGAAAAAATCTAGAGCAGGTGGGCCCTGCGGCCGATGCTCACAGTGTGATCGATGAAAATAACAAGCAGCTAACCGATCACTATGCAAAGCAGTTTGCCCCACTGATCAACCTCATCAAGCACCTTGGCGTACCATCGATTAATGATCGGGAATTGCAGATTGTCTCCTCGCTTAGCCCTGAAAGTGCTCTGCGCGGGAACACAGAGTTGCTTTACATTGACCCCAGCCGTAAGCATGAACTGCCGGAGCTCTATAACGGACTTGGTTTCAAGAACCTAATTTACATGGCTATTCAGGCTCGACATTTCCATTCTCAATGGGTGATGACCACCGAGAACAGGCCTCTATGCCTGATGATCTTTATTGAGGAGCCTGAAGTTCACCTCCACGCACAGGTGCAGCAGACTTTTATCTCCAACATCTGGCAGGTAATCAATCAATCTGCTGAGGCAGCTGGCGAGCCTAATCTTGTGCCGCAACTAGTTGTAACCACACACTCCTCTCATATCATGGAAGCCGTGGATTTCGAGAAAGTTCGCTATTTTCAGCGATGCCATACCGAGGGTGAGACGGTCGCGACGGGGATTCGCAATGCGTCCATGGTTAGAAGCCTTCGGGCCTTCCAGCCAGAGGTGGAGACGATTGATGGTAAATTGGTTTCACCGTCAGAATCGCTGGCCTTCCTCAAACGCTATCTACGCTTAACTCACTGCGACTTATTTTTCGCTGATGCTGCCATCCTTGTGGAAGGTGCCGTTGAAAAATTGCTAATGCCGTCCATGATCGAGCGCGCCGCTGGGCGATTGCGAACTGCATATTTAACAATATTGGAGGTGGGAGGGGCCTATGCTCACCGCTTCGAGGGTCTGCTCAGCTTCCTTCATATCCCCTACCTTGTCATCACTGACCTCGACTCCGTGGCCCCCACCGGCTATCCCAGTGCCTGTCGGGCGGACGTTGAGGGTGCTAGAACCTCCAACGCGTCTCTAAAAAAACTTTGCGGACAGACTACGATCGCCGATCTGATCGCATTGACCTTCGCTGAGAAACAGCACATCGACAAAGATCGTTGCATTGCCTTCCAAACAGATATTTTTGTCGCGGATGGCGCCGCCAACGAAACATTGCGCCCACGAACTTTGGAGGAAGCAATCGTCTATGAGAATTTTGGACTGGTTCGGTCCGGCGCTTTATCCATCGGCATCCCCATCCCCGAGTTTCTCAACGACGCTTACCAGGATGTCTACGACAGAGTTCGGTCGGATAATTTTAAAAAAACTGACTTTGCCATGGACATTTTGGCTTGCACCGAGGAATGGATCGTCCCTGGATATATTGCCGAGGGATTAAGTTGGCTTGAGTCGCGCCTATCGCCCCCGCTAGCCGCGGTGACGGAGATACAAGTCGCTGCCGCGGCGGAGGTATAAAATGGGGGGATGGGTGGAAAGCGAAGCGGATACACTAGTCCGTAAATGCATAGATGGCCGTCGCAGCTTCGCGATGATAGCCGGAGCGGGCGCGGGTAAGACTAGTTCGTTGGGTGATGCTCTTAATCGGGTTCGGGATAATGAAGGACGCTCCCTTAGAAAAAATGGTCAACGCATTGCCTGTATTACCTTTACCAAGCGTGCCGTTGAGGTCATAAAGAAAAGGTTAGGGTTCGACGAGCTATATCTAGTTTCAACTCTTCATGGGTTTCTGTGGGGCCAGATCAGCCGTTTCCATGAAGATATTCGCCAAGCGCTATACGTAAGTCGTATCCCAACTCTTATAGAAAAGGCCATGGCAGATGATAATGGGGGTAACAGCAAAAAGGCATTAAAGGCCCGTGCAAAAATCGATCGACTGACAGAACAGCGCGCCCTTCTCGAATCAGTTAAAAGTTTTGACTATGCCGACACAAGCTTCAGTGATTACGGCAAGGGACAGATCGGACACGACGACGTCATAGAGATTGCAACCTACTTGCTTGCAAATAATAAAACTCTCAGACGGATCATCGGCCTACGCTTCCCATTTATCTTCGTCGATGAAGCGCAAGACACATTTGAAGGCATTGTCTCAGGACTCAATCTCGTGTGTGCGGGCGCTGAACTTCCTGTGGTCGGCTATTTCGGTGACCCCTGGCAGCAGATTTATGACCGGAGCGCCGGCAATTTTGCGCCACCTGCCAATGGTGAGGTCATCAAGAAAGCTGAGAATTTCCGCAGTTCCAAGAGCGTTATCCGTCTTCTAAATGCCTACCGTGGGGATGTTGAGCAGTATGCCGCTGGCGAAAATGCGGCATGTGAAGGTAGCGTCGAATTCTTACTGATCAAAGCAGAAGATCCAACGGAACCGCGCAGGCGTTATTCAGAGGAACAGATTGAGCGGGCGCTGGCACGTATGGATGCTGCAGTCGAAGGCTGGGGCTGGACAGGGCGCGACGATGTCATGAAGCTCTTCCTAGCACGTCAAATGATCGCACGGCGGCTTGGCTTCGCTGACCTCAACCGACTCTTTACAGGCGACTATGCGTCGTCTCGTGCCCAAGATGCCTTTGAGGAAGGTGCGCATTTCCTTCTCAAACCATTTATTTCGACAATTTACCCTCTTATCACTGCTCATAACCAAGGTGACGAACGAGAAATTATCAATCTGCTTCGTCGGGATAGCCCGGCTTTCGCGATCGATGGATTAAACGCGGAAAAATCACTGAAGTTGATGATTGAAACTTCGAAGGCTTTGGTTGGCCAATTGCAGACTCTATGGGGTACCGAAACGATAGGAGCGATCCTTCGTTTTTGTATCGAAAAGCAGATCATCCAGCCTTCCGAAAGGCTAAGCGAGCATCTTGATCGTGCCCCTCGGGTTGAGCCGTTTGATGAGGATATTCACAGTCTAGACAAAGGTGACTGGCTCGCAGACTCTCTATTCAGAATGACGCCTGAGATGGTCGCCCGTTACGCCGATTATCTCAACAACAATACCGCCTATAGTACCCAGCATGGCGTAAAGGGAGAGGAGTATCCAAAGGTGTTGGTCGTCTATGACGATGTCGAGGCCGCATGGAACCAATACAGCTTTAGTAAGACCTTAACGCCGCTTACTGCCGGCGAGCCCTCTGACCGGCAACGCGCCGTAACTCAGAAGCTTGCCTATGTCTCGTTCTCCCGTGCGAAGGAGGATCTGCGTGTCGTACTGTTCACCGCTGACCCGGAAGGAGCACGAGCAGAACTCATAGGAAGCAAGCTATTAGTGCCTGATCAAATCCGAATAGTGGATTAAATGTTGAGCCTGCCTTTTGATTCAGCGAATGGCATTAAGCCTAAGCGGGGGGGAAAGGCACTTATCTACGTATGTTGAGAAAGGCGCTGACACCAAGTCCACTTCGGAAATCAATAAACGGTTTACGCTGTTGACATTGGCACCTCGACTGCCCCTCAAGAGTTGGTTGCTCCCGATCGTCGCTGACATATTGAATATAAGCGGATGAATTTGAACGTCTGCTCTTGGCCGATTTCTGCCTGTCGGGACCGGCTGAAATCGACCCAAGCTGCTGCTGAAGGACGGCAACCACCGGTAAGGAACGGAAATTCACCTATCGGAGCACTAATCGCCACCCGATCATAGACACGCTATCCAAAGATTACGTGGGCTCAGGGAACGCCTTGTCGCCTCTGCTCCATTGCTAGTAGGCTCGTTACAATCGTTTAGCACAATGAGATAAAGAGGTTACGAATGGATGTTGAGGGTTTTGCCACATCTATGGCGCAAACCAATTACGCCATAGATGTTGCTCGCTTATAATTAAGCTCGCCTAACTAGACTGGGTTGCTTTAACCTCATTATCAATACTTAATAAAAAAAAGGCTAGCAATGAAGGAAACTCTTGGCAGACTATATTTGTGGCAAGTAGCCCTTAATAGAATCATTGATCTTCTGGCGCTCAGGCAACGAGTTGGCCGCTTCTGCAACACTGGCAGGCCAATGGAAATCACAGAATTGTATGACAAGGAGCGCAGAAGATTAAAAACTGGCCTTCGACTTGAGGGAGAGGCATTAAATAGCTTTGAAAATAAACATGGCTCTTTATTCCCTGACATCCATGACATTCAGCTAATTGATGAGCTAATAACCGAGGAGATAGTTATTAAGTTTGGCACTATTTTTAATGGTGGTTATGGTAAGCCAGGAATAATTGCTGGGAACAACAAAAGATTTTGGGAGCCGATCATCGATGAAATAGTGTCAGAGGCATTTTCTGGTGACATTAGAGTCAAATTTATTAAATTCATAGAAGATGCCAAAGCGTACCGCGACAAGCATGGCGCTCACTTTGATCAAGAAAGCTTTATCATGACACATGGCAATAAAAAACCTGACGAAGACGGAGTTGTTTATAGCGTAGGCTGGAGTAGTGCCTTATTGACATTCGACTGGAGCTTTGCAAGTGATGCTCTACCTGTTTTTAGCAAGGCCTTAAATTGTCATGTTAAAAAACTACAAAAAGAGGCTGGCATAATATAGGGTATGGCTTCGATGCATAATAATTATCCAGGGCATTCACTCCGCTCGCTTGGATCGTTTATATCTCACCCCACTCAAACACCATACCTCAAGAACAAAGCCATGCCGGATTTTTAAATAGAGCTTCACTTACTATACGACCAGTATGGGTCGTTAGCGGTCGGTTGCGAATAGCTGCTAAATAACCCAAGCTGAGGGTGGCGAGAGGCACGTCTCAGTCAGAAGTATTCCCCTGTTCGGTTTCATACTCCGCTAGGTTAGTCAGGCCAAAACTGGATTTCACGTCCGTTATTGTCAAGTTCGTTTAGCCAAAGCATTGGAGATCTGCTATAGAGTAGCGGAAAGACCTCCACACCTGGTTGTGATGCTATATATTGCCTTATATCTTCCGAAAAGCTTAGAGCGCCTCTCGACTCACTTGAGACGTAGATGTGCAGCTTCGTGGCACCGCACTGCTGTGTGTTGTACTCCTTCCATCGCACAATCTCCTTCAGATCCTCGATTTGCAATTGACCGTATTGATCATGGTGCACATCAATCATCACCATCTCGCCTGAAATCTTAGCAAGAAAGGCATATACGTGGTAATCCCGTGGCAGCTCGAAGATCGTACATATCTCGATCTTCCTTGTGTACTTCTCGTGCAGGAAACCGTACAGAAGCGCCTCGACGATATCACCGTGCTGTGGCCGACCAGCTAGCGATGTCAGCGCATTCTTGCTGTCTGCGCCCAGAACGTGACTGAAAGGAACGATGAGCTTCCATCCCTTCGCCAGAAGCTCCGTATTTGCGGCGCTCACTTCTTGCCAGTAGCACTTACTATCGGCCGGATCGCACAAAATCACCATCACCGGAAGCGAATGCTCGATCCAATACTTTAAGTGCTTCGACTTTCCGCGAAAGACGAAGCCGAATTCAGTTCGCTCTTTCAGGAAACTTGGACCGCATTTGATCTGCGCTGCAATCAACCTACCAGTACCTCTCTTTTCAGGACTGACCAGTTCGATCTGCGCGTCGATGCCTAGGTCTGCTTTCCGTTGATCTCTAAAGATCCATTTGAGGTCATCAGAAATAATTTGGTCGACCATTCGGACCCCCTTGTCGCCCAAGTAGTCATCGTCGCCATATTGGGGAAGGTCTTCTACTTCCATTAAATTTAACACCTTGAGCTAACTGTTATGCCTTTCGACCACTTCCATTGAAGAGTAGCCGAGATGGGGGGTAGTATTTTCCGCCATTTAAGTCTGATTACGTTCCTTGTTAATATGTAACTCCTTCAACAGTTTGGGTGTTCGTTAACAAATGTGGCGTTTTACGGAGTTCCAGAGCACTTTACGGAGCTACGGCCTCTGTGTCTATGGTGTGTTTTAGCCGTACTACATCGTTCGCTAGCGACCGCTATTGGCCGGAAGCGGTCTTTCCTGAACGTTCGCTAACGGCCAGATGGGTACGCTCATCGCCGTCCGTTTCTCGCCGAAGTCGTTCGGTTACGGTTGGAAGCTATTTCCAAAAAGGTGCCGGTCAGTCATAAGATCCGATCATTATACGGTCTTGAAAACCGTCGACTGTAACAGGTCCATGAGTTCGAATCCCATCGCCTCCGCCATCTTAAGTACGACAAAGCCCTGATTATTCAGGGCTTTGTCGTTTCTGGCATTCAGGAAATTGGCTCCTCTCTCTATGGATCGTTTCCGCATCTTTTCGGTCATTTCCGCAACCCTCCTCCCGACATTGCTTGTTCGACCTCGACACGCAGGGAGATGTGGCTGTCTTCAACAGGCAGCTTTCGGCCAAAAACCGTCCTTCCTGGTTGCCCGGTTTACGGGAGCGGGGGCACGGTGATTTCCACTCCGGAACGACATCGACTATAGACTGTGGTCATTGTGAACAGTTTGGAGTGTGTTTTTATGTCGCTCCTCAAGGAAATCTACCCAACGGCCACGCAACTATGCGACGTTCCTTTGCTGGATTTGAGCCAATCTGTTCTTCAGGTCCTCGGGAGCAAATTACAGCGCCCGCAAGACGCCGAGTGCACCCAAAACTTCCTATCCGGCGTGCGAGATGACTACGATCAGAACGAACTCGCAGCGCTGGAATGTTCGGAAGCTTGGTGCTGGCTTATTGCATCGGCTTCATTTGTCATCATCCTAGTCATGACGCCCAATGGATGCCCCTTACAAGACAGGGGCGAAAGCACTGTGCGCAAGGCGTATCGCTGAAGTCGTGGATAGCAGATCGTCAACTCCAAGAGGACATGCTTCACGTGTCACTACGGTCCACCGCACTCAGTCTCTTCAGACAAGAATTGTTCGATACGGCCGTCTTTGAGGCGTTCAAAGTGCTCGAAGTATTAATCCGCCAAGCAGCAGGCCTCGGAGATGAATCCCTTGGCACCAAGCTCACCGCGCGGGCCTTTGACCCCAAAGGCGGGCCACTGACGGACAAGATGGCTGAAGCCGGCGAAAGGCAGGCGTTGATGAACCTAATGTCTGCCGCAATCGGAAGCGACAAGAACCCCCAAAGCCATCGTCATGTAGGACTTGAGGCGCGGGAGATGATCATCATGGCGTCCCGCTTACTCGGCATCGTCGACAACCGTCGCCCTACATAATGGTGTCGCCCCCCTCCCCGCTGGCGGTTGTGGCGTAGCCTTTAGCTACTGACTGCCTTTGGCTGACTTTAGCCTTGCATGACGGCAAGTTAGACTGCACTTCATTTTCCACCCTTTTTCCCAAATAGGGGCAGTAGGGAGTCCCAAAGCACACCCTCGATAAGCTCGATATCCTCGTCGATTGAGTCTTTGAACTCGTAGTACTCGACCAGAAATTCCGCACCGAGTGGGGCCGCCCAAGCAGACAAATAGAGCCCCCACGTAGTCGTGCCCGTACCTGTTCCTAGGTGACTTCGGAATCTGTTGTACATATTCTTCGAGGTTCCAACATAAATTGACCTCGAACTCGGATGTGCAGAGTTGTCACGACTCATGTTCCGCGACTTGGTCGAGCGAGCGCGCCTAAAAGCACTCCTTGCTCTTGTAATGAGCTGAGAATTCTTCCCTTCGAAGATAACTTGATAGAGATAGTGCGTCACTGTTGTCTCTACTGGGAACCGAGTATGAAGGCAATTTAATGCGGCCGTACTGGAAAGATCTGTCGACGTGAACCTGATGTACCTCGGTCCGGCCTGCGGGGCCGCAAGCACATTGGCAGCGCGCTTAACTCGTGTTTTAAAAATATGTTCCAGACTCACAAAAATCTCCTTGAGATGCCTAACGCCTTAGTTAACCGGTATTACGTGCGCGTTGAACGACCAGTTAGGCTAGTGCTAAGACTGGATGTGGCCAATGGGTGCCAATCACAAAGGACTGCAATTGACCGATGCTGTGTAAAAACGTTTTTGATCGGTACGGCTGACGGAGTCACTCGGATAATCGCGTTCCTACGCAAATTTGAGGTCTGCTGAGCAGCCGATTTTGTCAGTAGATTTCGCGTAGGAATGCATGCATCAACACCAGCAGTGTGTTTTCACACAGCCTGGACGCAAAACGGACACTTCTTATAGTGCCCGACTGGCGTGAGCTCAGCTGGCTAACACCACGCCTATCTATTCAAGGTAGGCGGCTTCTGCATTGAGGTTGGAAATTCGCCCAACCAGCTCTCACGTATACCCGCTCACGCGGTAAGCAAACGCGCGTACTCCGCCTCCAGATAAGCATCCACAACATCCACATCCAAAGCGCCTGCCGCATAGCACGCCTTGAGATCCTTGATCGCCAGTGTGCCCAGACGGACCCAGGCGATCAGATTACCGCGGGCCATGAAGGCAACGATATTGCCCCCCGAACGCAAGGCGGCGTCGGTCCCGTCGACCAGGCACAAGGTACCGTGACCAACCACCAACATCCTGCGCAGCTCGGGATTGCCCGGTGTTGGAAGGCAATCGCGCCATTGCCGCTGGTGATAGAAGCGCTGCTTGATCACCCACATGGTGCGGGTAAGCAGTTCGGTGATCAGCACCGGGATCGCCATGGCAAGGCCGTGACGCATGTCGTAACCCGCCTCGAACACTTTCACGGCCAGGGTCGCAAAGGTCTGCTTGTGCTGTCCGAACGAACCGACGTTGATGAACTGCAACAGCGAATAAAACGGAATCGGGATACCCGAGCCCCGCCCAGCATCCACTTTGCCGCGACCGCCGGAAGAACCCGCCATATCGGAAAACAGGTGCCCCAGCCAATTCATGAACCCGGCGAACACCTTGGCCACCAGGTTGCCGCCGCTCAATTCGAAGGTCTTGGTGTTGACGCTGATCAGCTTGCCCTTGTCGACAAAGTGTGCGGTGTTGCTGAACTGATCTAGGATGGAGAAGAACAGCCCCAGTAGGTCGGGCGAGTGGCCCAGGCTTTTCACATGGTGGTTCTTCATCGACATGTTCTGCACCGCACCGCCAGTGGCGTGGCTGGTGGCATGGTCGTAGTTGATCTTGAACTTTTCCTCGAGAAAGCCGATGGCGCTGGCAATCTTGTTGGAGCCCTCCCTCCCGCCTTTCCAGCCGTTCAGCCTGGCGAAACCCTTGACCATATCGTCCGTCTGCTCGTCCGCCCACTTGCCCAGCGCGCCCGTGCCCGGAACGCCGACGAAGAACACATCGACCAGCCCGCCGATCAGCCCGCAGGTGCCGGCGATCATGTAGTCGTACTGGTCGCACGCCGCCGCCTTGAGGGTGAAGTCGGCTTGGATGCGTTTTTCCAGGGCGATGCGCTGGCTGTCGGTCATCAGGCCGCAGAACGGGTCTTCAGCACGCTCCAGGCCCTGACGGGCGGCGTAACTGTCGAGTTGCGCCAGGCAATCGGACCAGTCCTCGTCGATCTCGACGATATCGAGCAGTTTGAGGGGCTGCAGGGTTGTCTGGTAGTCCGTGGGTACCGCCAGCACCTCGCGCTCGAAGAGCACCCGCTCGTGCTCTTCAACGACGAACACCACATCCTGCGCATCGACAACACTTTGCGCCTGGGCCAGGAGACTGTCGAGCAGCTCATCGTTGCTGCGCTGGTCTTGGCCCATGCTGTCGAGGACACCCAGCATTCGGTCCAGGTGCGCATTGGTCTGGTCGAGTTGATGCTGCTGGATCAGCAGCGCTTGCGCCTGATCGTGCAGATGGCTTTTCTGCGTCACGAGAACAGGCTGCTCAGTTTTTCCCGGGCCTTGCCGGCCACCTCGCTGGCCGAGCCCAGCAGCACATCACCGACATTGAAGTAACCGATGACTTCGAAGGCCCGGACCAGATTTTCCAACTGCTTGCTGTCGCGATCGCGCTTGATGCACAGCTTTACTTCGCTCACCTCCTCTTCGGCGTCCGCGCTAGACACCACCACCGAGCGCTCTTCATAGAAGTCCAGAATCCAGTCGTACAGCTCAGTCTTGGTCGGTTCGCGGGTCAGCGTGCGCAGCTTGCCTTCATCTAGGAACTGAGCGCAGCGCAGTTTGGTGGCGCTGGCTTGGGCCGAGCTGGTTTTTTCCGTTAGCACCTGGCCGGCGCTGGTCATCCGCGTCATCAATCCCATCAGCCGCTTGATCTTGACGTCCTGGGCGCCTTGGGCCTGGATGGCTTCGTTGAGTTTTTCGGTAATGAAGTTGATGTCATTCATCACCAGGGAAATGGTCAGTTGCGTCTGCTTGATCACTTCATTGAGCATCAGCTCGCGACGCTTGGAGCGGCTCAGCTCATCCGCCCCGGTCAGCTTGCGCACACCGGCATAGGTGCCCACACCGATCAATACGGCCACACCAATGCCGGTCATCATACCCGACATACCCAGCAAGCCGCCCATGCCCAGGCTCGCCAGACCAGAAGTCAGGCCCGCCGCGGACATGCCCACCACCGAGCCCGACAAATACACCGCCGCCAGCGGCGTCCCCACCGCCGCGGCCTTGGCGGAAAGCAGCTTGAGGGCGGAGACGATCTGGTCATCGGTCAGATCGTCGCGGAGCATGTCGTAATCGTTCTTGATGGCCATGACCGCCAGCTCGATTTCCTCGTCGCTGACCTGCAACAGTTCGCGGTTGTTCTGCAGGAAGGCGAACCGGGCAATATCGCGACCACCGGTGCTGTAGTAAAGGTTGATCAGATCCTTGACCAGCGACACGTGCAGCGCCTTGATCTGCCCCACCGGGCTGTTGCTGTGGATGCGCTCGAGCAGGGTCGCCAGGGAAATATGCGCGCTGCTGGAGGTCATATAGGCACGCAGGATAAAACGGGCGCTCGGACTCAGATCCAGGCGCGTCATCAACTGGAGGACTTCGGCGAACTCCTTGTCATCAATGACCTGGTCATTGGCGTAGGCCGAATTGATGACTGCCTGGACATAGGCCACCTTCAGCGGCTCGCCCAGTTCATCGATGGAGACCAACTGGCGTTCTTCCTTGAACTCGCTGAAATCCTGCACACAGGTCTGCAGCGTCTCCGCCAGCTTGCGGTAGTTGCAGCTCGACAGACCGGTGATGGTCAGGTCGGCGCCCTCCTTGCGGCTGATAAGCAATGACACTTCCACCTTGTCACCCTTGCTGCCGCTGACCGTCTCGACATACTCCACCGAGGAAATGCCCACGAAGGGCACGCTGACCGGATCGGTAAAGCTCCCGCTGCGATAGATCAGTTGCTCGCCGGTAAACAGGATTCCGTCCTTGCCGCTGCCGAGCAGGGTGTTGTCGAACAGCGCCACGACCGTGGACGGACTGCCGGTAAAGGCGAAGGCCTGTACCGCATTATTGAGTTTCTTTTCATCGATCCGCGGGGCGACGGAGATATTGCTGGAGATACTGCCGAGGTTTTCCCGCAGATAGACGTTGACGTTGGTCATGACACATCCTTGCGAACGAAGCGAAATGGCTTTTTGATATCAGATAAATCTATCAAATACTCCTGCACTGGCCTAACTGTTTTTACGCGGTGCCTACGTCCTTCGTAGCATATCGAAGGCCTAAGCCCTGCTTCGCCACATCTCGTGCCAGATCACCGAATCCCGCACCCCCAAGTTCTCCACCGGATAGCCGCCCTTAGTGTTCCGCGCATTGGACAGCGCGGCCCTGAGCAGATAGGCCGCTTCCAGGTATTTGTAGCCGGCACTGGCGCCGTGCGGACTCTTGCATCCGGTCGCACGCAGCCAGGCCGACACGGGCTCATTGTCGAGGTGATAGGCGTCCGGGAAAAACTGGCACAGCATCTCGGTGAACACGGACTTTCGCGTCGACACTTTCAAGGTAGTCAAACGATCGATTTCCGTCATTACCACCTCATCTCGGTCCTGCGCATCGGCCTCTATGACCCGAATGAGCGATCTGGACAGCTCACGGAAATCACTGTTCTTGCCCTGACGCTCCCAGCCATTCGCCTGGAAACGGCTGCCGTCGCCGAAATCCCATAGCCTGCGCAGTTCGTAATAGAAGGCCTCGTTCCTTTCGTCAGGCCATTGCCGAGCTCGCGACGCGGTCTTGAAGTGCGTCTGCAGTTCCTTCTTGTTCTGCTCGAAGACAAGCATCTGGGACCTGCGAAAGTCCAGCCAGGACCCCTGCAAGGAAATCGCGTTTCTGGGGGGTAAACGCAGATTGAACACTCTGTTTGGTGCCTGCTGCGATCGCTTGTTGGACGTACCCGGCTTTCTCCTCTGAACCGCCTCCCGATAGCCATCCAGCCAGCTCTGGTTGAGAATCACACAGGATTTCCTGATTTCAAGGATCCACGCCCTGGCTGACGCGAAGGTATCGCCGGATAGTTTCGAATAGCCGTTGACTTCATGGTTGGTAGCAAAGGCGGCTTTCGAGAGATTCGAAGAGCCAACCAGCGCATGAAAGCTGCCATCAGGCTCGCGCCAGAACATCGCCTTGGGATGGAAGCCGTCGAACAATTCCGCCACCAGGAACTGCGCCCGGCGCGCTTTCGGCAGCCAGTTGATGACCTTCTCGCAGGCCACTTTTCGGGTAATGCCGAAGTCCTTTCCAACGATGAACGCGAAGGACTTGCACTGCCTGCCGAGCTTGACGCTGGTATCCCATTCAGTGAGGTAGGCACTGAGGATATAGAGCTCTTCGGAGGACTGGAGAGCCCTATGATAGAGCGCTTGAAGGTTGGAACCACTGCTGTGGGGTACTAGAAGAAGATCCATCTCGTCGCGCTTTCCTTCGTCGGTATGGGAGTCACAGGCGCGGGAGCATAAGTCGGTACGGAAAGGGCCGGCAAGGTCTAGTTTATGTCGGAGACCTGATGTGTTTAAGATCGCGTTCTTTAATCTGTTCTCCCTCCCTTGATTGAGGGCTATCGGGCTTCGGGTTGTCTCTACGTTACGTCCATTTCTCACCGTTTGTTGATATTCATGAACGTCCGCTTCTGGAGCGGTTACACATCAACGATTGCACAGTCGTCCTATGCACTGAGAACTCTGCCCAATACGTTGTCTATAGATACTCGTTTCGTTAGTGAGCAGAGCGCGCAAGTGACGATGTAAATTATGGAGATGGCCCGGCTACCACGCGAGCTAGCCCCTCTAACAAATTATCAAGCTCTGCCGGAGGTCCCTTCTGGCCGAATGCGGACGTTCAGGAGCGACAGCTATCGGCCGAAAGCGGACGTTTACTGCAATATTGTAGTCAAAAACTAAGCAGATACTAACAGCGCAAGAATATATAAATGGTTGCCTTTGGCCGTAAGCTCGGGATCCTGACCATCCACTTACGGCCAAAAGCAGAAGTGCCTAAACGGCTGATTCCAGCCATTAGCTACCTTTCTTGAGCCATCCTACAGTAAGGATAAAAAAACCTAACAGCTCGCACCTATTGAACGGTAAATTCCGCTAGTGTTTTCATTGATGTCTGTCAGCTAGGCATACCCATTCACGAGGGGAGTGGACTATGCCGCAGAATCATCTTTGGCCAAATGCCAGGCAGTAATCGAGCGATGCAGCTTCGTCTCACGAAACTCCACCTCTTCGATCCCAGATCTCAATACGCTTTCTACTCTGTCGGAGTCGACTTTACCACCCCTACCAATTTCGCAAACAAGTCCGCCGGTTAGAATGTTAATCGCATCATGCCCCCGCACGTAGCTCCAAGGCTCGACTTCTGGTAAGTCTCTAATCTTAGTAGTCAAATCTTCGATAGATGTACATACACCTTTTTCAACTGCGGAAAGCATCACGCTCTCAAAGTCGTAGACCCATATGTCTTTTTTCATGAAGGCTTGTGGTCTAAACTTTTTAAGTGAAACACCATTATTTAAGTCATTGACAGCACGAATCTTACCGAACTGCATTGCGATATCGCGCACATACTGAAGCACAGAACAACCATGGCGCGCTTCAAAAACCCTGACTTTGTTTGTGTCAGCAAACTCAGCCAGAACTTTAACGTAAGCACTTGACCTTAACAGTAGTCCTTCTAAGTCTCTTGGGTCTGTAGAGATAATATTTTCTGGCATCGAATCATTGACTAAAAGCCAATCGATATCCGCATCTACAATACCTAACATTCGCTCTGAAACTGGATTGGCAGTAAGTGCTTGGATTGACCCTATAACGTTTCGCTTGCCCCCGCTTACTATTAATTCGACTCCCGGTCTCTTTCTCGCTTCGAAAAAACGTATATCGCTCGGCCCTTCGACTAGCCAATAGAAACCTTTCGAACTGGCTTCCATCATGATAATTTCAGAAACTATAACTCCTACATTCTTATCCCAGTCACTCATCATCCAACTCCGCATCTAAGGCAGACATGAGATCGTGGCGACCACCAACAATGAATGGAGAATGTGTAGCGACCACTGCGCTAAACCCTACCTCTTTGGCCACAGAGATCAACTCTGGCAAGAAAGCTTTCTGCCAGCTCACGTGCAGAGACAGTTCAGGCTCGTCGATAAGTACGAGTGTTCCTGCTGACACTTTAAAAAGTAACTCATACATCAACACCAACTCATGCTGCTCTCCGGAAGACAAGGATTCCAAAGGTAGTTCATCACCAGAGTCGAGCTTCACGTACAAGCCTCTAGCCTTGCTTAATAGTACTCGTTTGTTTCTGAACTTCTTCTCCATACTTCCTAGAAGGAGCTGCACTCGCGCAAGCAAACTATCAAACACTTTTAACTTCAGCTGACTATCCCTTACAAACAAACTCATTATCTCAAGTTTGCTAGAATCAACTGAGTCCAGACTTTTTATGTCAAAAGGCTGAACAGAGTCTGCTTCCAACAAGCCGATTGCTCGTAAATCTTTAAGCTTTGTCACGGTTTCGCCAAATTTATCTTTCAACTCTTCAATATTCATTGAGGGTTGCGATTCTGATATAAATCTGTGTGGGAACGACTGATCCAGCTTCTGAGCATTAGCACCGTAACTTTTCAGCGCTGAGTTGATATGAACAACTAAATCCCTTGCGCACTCTTGGACGGTGGGCGTCATCCTACTAACTTTTGCGCCTATGACTCCGATAGCAATATTGGGATTAGGCTCAGTGGTTGAACGGTACAATCTGTTGGTTTCTACAAAATGCACTGGAAATGCGTTTAAGACATCCTTCACCGACTTAGAACCGGATCTTTTTTTATTTTTTCCGCCTCCTAGTAAAAAGACTCCATCTTCGGTGATTACATGATCTTCAGACTCCTCAGATACGCTACCTCCTTCTTGAAAGTTTTTTTGTTCTATGTAGCTTCTGTAAGTCTCTATCGCTGTGG
Organism: Pseudomonas koreensis; assembly: GCF_036668835.1. Classification (GTDB taxonomy): domain Bacteria; phylum Pseudomonadota; class Gammaproteobacteria; order Pseudomonadales; family Pseudomonadaceae; genus Aquipseudomonas; species Aquipseudomonas koreensis_I. Next base: position 58,726 of record NZ_JAZEVW010000011.1, on the reverse strand, counting down.
AGGCAGTTGCGGAAGAGACTGTCCCGTAGAGTCTCGCTAAATCTAACCTTTTTTGCGCAGCGGTGTTGAACGTGTGGCGTGCTACAGGCTTCTCATTGGAAAAGATGATAACTTCAAGCTTTCCGGAGTACATTGCTTCCTTTCCGCCACCTCCTGAAGAGCCTTGCCTTAATTGAATTGCTAATATTCGCAACGCATTGCTCAGCGTTATGTTCACTTTATCGAATGGAATTTTAACTAGCTCATCAAAATTTGATGAGAATATATAGCTTATGCATTTTAAAACCGCGGTCTTGCCAACGCCGTTTGGCCCATGCAGTATTGATATCCCTTCAGGATGATCAAAATTCACTTGATGATTGTACAAGCCATATAAATTTTCAATAAAAAAACTCGTAATCCTAGTCACCGCTGCGCTCCATTATGAAAATTTTAAAGTAGCTATTTTGTGTGTGTTGTAGGCGTTATCTAAGCTCGAAATATAGACTCACGAATTCCTAAAATTTTGAGCATGCTTCCCTTCGCATTGTTATAGCTTATTGTCGCTTTCAGTAAAAGCTGATTGACATTTTTCGTCACCAGATGAAGAGAAAAATTATCCTTCTGACGGCATATGCCGGTTAATGTGCTCAGGGAGAACAGCGTGGCCAGAAGCAAGTCGTTCCCCTTTCTCAGAGCTTCGGTGGAACTATAGGGAGTACGATCGGAAATGTGGAAGCAGGAAAAATCTATGAAGCCGCGTTCAAGTGCAGCCTCGATAAACCAGGAGTTTCTCTCATCCCCGCCTGGCCCTAAACGGAATGCATCCTTCGCTCTACGCGTATTTAAATGCACGGGAAGGAAATCAGCTTAGGTATTTACGCATGTCAGAACGGCTGTTTTTGGCCGAAAGCAGCCAGCCCCCATCACATTATTCAGGAAGGTAGAACGAAGTACTCGCCAGGCATGGCCTAACGCCATACTGCGCAAGAAGTTGCGCACTTGTTCTGTAAAAATGCTCACCGATTCCGCTAGAGGCCATGTATTTCAAGGCCTCCAGCCAAGTGCGCAAGAAGTTGCGCAGCACTGCGCAACTTCTTGCGCACTTCCAGCCACTTCGCTGTTCAAAAAATGCTCAAACCCTCGAGCCAGAGCGGTCAAGTCCCCGGCTCCCGGGGATGTGCCAAAAGCTGGCACGCTCCTTGATAACTCTCAGCCACCCACCGGGCGATTTCGCCTCCGGGCACCCTCAATTTATCCGCAAGGAGAGCACCCCATGGCAACACCAGCGTACATGTCGGTTACCGGCGAAAAACAAGGCCTGATCACTGCCGGCGCTTTCACCGCCGACTCCGTTGGCAACACCTACCAGGAAGGCCACGAAGACCAGGTCATGGTTCAGGCTTTCAGCCACGACGTGATCATCCCGCGTGACCCGCAATCCGGTCAGCCAACCGGTCAGCGCGTTCACAAGCCAGTTGTGATCACCAAGGTCTACGACAAGGCTTCGCCACTGCTGCAAGCAGCACTGACTTCCGGCGAGCGCATGAGCGAAATCGTTATCCAGTGGTACCGCACTTCGGCTCAAGGCACCCAAGAGCACTACTACACCACCAAACTGGAAGACGCGATCATCGTCGCCATCAACAACAAAATGCACAACTGCCAGGATCCAGGCAACGCGCACTTCACCCACCTGGAAGAAGTGCAGTTCACCTACCGCAAAATCACCTGGACCCACGAAGTATCCGGTACTTCGGGTTCCGATGACTGGCGTGCTCCAGTCGTTTAATTACGGCTGACCGTTACACGCATCGGCCAGCTCTGCTGGTCGATGTTGTTTACGCCCCTCCAGAATTTCGCGTACGTTGAGCCGCTTTTTTTGCGGTCGTCGACGAGCGCCGCTGTACAGCACGAGGAACAAGGGATGTTCGCGCCGGCCAATGAAACCCACTTTGCCCTGACCATCGAAGGGCTTTCCGCCGACTTTCAGGTGTTTACCCTCACCGGCCGGGAAGCCATCAGCCAGCCTTTTGTCTTTGAGGTGGAGCTGGTCAGTGAGCAGCCGTCGCTGGACCTCGAAACCCTGCTGCACAAACCGGCCTTTCTGCAGCTGTCGCCTGACGGCAGCGGCATCCATGGCCAGATCTACCGCGCCGCGCAAGGCGATTCCGGCAAGCGCCTGACCCGTTATTCGGTGACGCTGCGCCCACAACTGGCGTATCTGGCGCACCGCATCAACCAGCGCATCTTCCAGAACCTCAGCGTGCCGAAGATCATCGGCCAAGTGCTGGAAGAGCACGGCATTCAAGGCAACGCCTACGAATTCAAGACCGGCTCGATCTATCCCGAGCGCATCTACTGCGTGCAATACGACGAGTCTGATCTGCACTTCATCCAGCGCCTGTGTGAGGAAGAAGGCATTCACTTCCACTTCCAGCACAGCGCCAACGCGCACAAGCTGGTGTTCGGCGACGACCAGACGGTGTTCCCGAAGCTCAAGCCGGTGCCCTATCAGCAAGACTCCGGCATGGTCGCCAGCAACCCGGTGATCAAGCGTTTCGACCTGCGCCTGGAAACCCGCACCAGCCGCACCACCCGCCGCGACTACGACTTCGAAAAACCGCGCCTGACCCTGGAAAGCGAAAACCGTGGCGACGCCCTGCCCGACCTCGAAGACTACGATTACCCGGGCCGCTTCATCGACCGCGAGCGCGGCAAGCACCTGGCCAAACGCGCCCTCGAACGCCATCGCAGCGACTTCCAATTGGCCGAAGGCAAGAGTGATCAGCCACTGCTGGTCAGCGGCCATTTCCTCGCCCTGACCGAACACCCGAAAGCCAAGTGGAACGACCTCTGGCTGCTCACCGAAGTCCTGCATGAAGGCAAGCAGCCGCAAGTGCTCGAGGAGTCGGTGACCAGTGACACCACCGCGCTGAAAGACGATTTCCACCAGGGCTACCGCAACCGCTTCCAGGCCACGCCATGGGACGTACCCAACCGCCCGCCGCTGCGCCACCCGAAACCGCGAATCCTCGGCAGCCAGAGCGCGGTGGTCACCGGCCCGAAAGGCGAAGAAATCCACTGCGACGAATACGGCCGGGTCAAAGTCCAGTTCCATTGGGACCGCGAAGGACAGGCCGACGACAAGACCAGTTGCTGGCTGCGCGTCTCCAGCGCCTGGGCCGGCGCCCAGTACGGCGGCATCGCCATCCCGCGCATCGGCATGGAAGTGCTGGTCACCTTCCTTGAGGGCGACCCCGATCAACCGCTGATCAGCGGCTGCCTGTACCACAAGGAAAACACCGTCCCTTATGCGCTGCCAGCGAACAAGACCCGCAGCACCTTCAAGACCCTGAGCTCCATGGGCGGTGGCGGCTACAACGAACTGCGCATCGAAGACAAAAAAGGTCAGGAGCAGATCTACCTGCACGCCCAGCGCGACTGGGACGAAAACATCGAGCACGACCAGAAAATCCGCGTCGGCAACGAACGCCACGACACCGTTGAAAAGAACAGCTACACGGAATTCAAAGCCGAAGAGCACCACACCGTCTACGCCGACCGCAAAGTTGAGGCGCGGGCGAATGATCACCTCACCGTGGGCGTCAATCAGCACATAAAGATTGGGACTGGGCAGTTCATCGATGCGGGGCAGGAAATCCACCTGAGCAGCGGCATGAAAGTCGTGATGGAAGCCGGCGCCGAACTAACGCTGGTCGGTGGCGGCAGCTTCATCAAGATCGACGCCGGCGGCGTGACCATGAGCGGCCCGGTGATCAACATGAACTCCGGCGGCAGCCCGGGTAGCGGCACGGGCGCCGCCCCGCTGATACCCGGCATCCTGAAACAGGCCGACGCCGACAAGGCCGGCCAGGTCCTGACCCCGGCCCAGATCAACACCCTCAAACGTAACGCGCCGTTCTGTGAAGAATGCGAAAAATGCAAGGCAGGTGCCTGTGCCATCTGATCGAATTACGCCCAAGGATTGGCTGGCACAACAGCCGCTGCAGACTGGTGAACGCCTGTACCTGATCATCAGCGCGGCGAGTGATGCCGATGCGCTAAAAACCCTGTACCTCACCGAACCCACCGCCCAGCTCATCCCGATCTGGGGCGGCACGCCCTACTCCACCTGGCAACCGGTGATGCCCTACCTCACCGAACTCAAAGCCAACTCCGCCTTCCTGCCATGGATCGCCGACACCGACGCCCTCGACTGGGGCTGGCTGGCCGTATCGCGCTCAGAGCCAAACGAAGTGTTCGAGCATCTGCGCAGCCTGACGCAGGTGAAAATGCCGGATGGCACCGAGGTGTTTTTCCGGTTTTGGGATGGGCGGCATATTTATCCGATTCTGCGGGGGCTTGGGGAGAAGGCTGGTGAAGTGCTGCCGGTGTTTGAGCGGTATCTGATCAATGGGCAGGCGCTGGAAGTGGGCACGCGGGTGGTGCCGAAGGTGCGGGACTGGCCGTGGTGGGAAGTGCCGAAGCCGTTGCTGGACAGTTTGACCAAGGAAAACCCTTCGACACTGATTGGCAATCTCCTGCAATGGCTCGAAGAAGAACGTCCGGACATTTACAACGCTTGGCCAGAGAACAACCTGAAGCTGAAAGTCAGCCGTTTCGTGCGCCGCCCGGATGCGCCGAAAAACCTTAAAGAAGCACTGTTAAACCACCTGATTCTGGAGCAAGGCTGATGGATCGCGTTGCCACTATCGAAACACAATTGGACTCCTTCAAAAACAGCCTCAAGCTGTACCGCGAGGAAACCAAGAGCTGGTACGCACAGCTTGCTGACAAAGCCAGCCGAGCCGCAGACATGCCCTCCCTGCTTGGAATGGAGCGCGTGATAAAAGCCGGCGACTCTAGCAAGTCTGTCAGCATGACTGATGGTGATTTTTCATACGTCGCCAAGTGCCCGCTTGTAGGGCCGCTGCTGATTGAGAGCAAATTCGAATCGGTTTTCGACATTCCTATCGGCGATATCAAAGTCGATATCATTGCCGTGGATGGAGGCGCCAAGTCGACGATTACCTTGGATAAACAGGGTAAAGGCAGTTTTCAGGGACAGCCTGGAAAATCCTACAAGATCCACGTCCACGATCAGGTGACACCTGCGCAGATCGATACGCTGTTCAAATCCTACGACGGATTAGCTGCCGATCTAGAAGGATTCCTGCGCAAAGAATGGGCAGGCTTCAAACCGCAGTGGTCGAACCAGAGTGCATCAGCCAAAGCGATGGCAATTGGGGTCGGCATTCTCGAAGGCGGATGGGAAGCTATCAAAGGCGTTTGGGATGGCATCTCGAAGGCCTTGGACATCCTTCAAAACCCTAAAAAGTTCGCAGAGGATTTAGGGGCCGGTGCAGAGGAACTGATCAAGCTGGCCAAAGAGGCGCCAGATGTGATGAAACAGGCCATGTTGCTTGCCAGCGACGAGGCCGCGCTGTTCTTGATGGTGCATTGCGCTTCAATCTGGGTTTCAGCATTGCCACCGACGCAGGCGGCTGGCCAAACGGCGAAGATGACATCTGCAGCCGTTATCGGAATTCTCATCGACATCGTGATATCGGTCGTATTGACCGTCGCAGCCGAAGGCGCCGGGCTATTTTATCTGGCCGCACGTTTAGCGAAGTACGGCCAAATCATCGTCAAAGCTGTCACCGGATTCGTGAAGTCGTTATTCAGCATCATCAAGGGCTTCATGGGTTACGTCGGTAAATACGTCGCGGTCGCCGCTCGTGGAGTAGCGACGCGAGTAGAAAAAGGAGTCGCGCAGCTACGTTTTGATGGCAAACGTAACACGACCGTTGAACACGGCAAGCGCCCTGATGACGCCTCGAAACAATCGAAGAATCCTGACGACAAGAGTGCGGCGCCGGTGCAAGACACCTGCACCAATGGCTGCCCGGTCTCGATGGTCACGGGCGAAGAATTACTGACTCTCACCGATGGCCAACTCGATGGCCTGCTACCGTTTGAGTGGACGCGCCTTTATCGCACCAGTGCGGTCGAGATCAACAGCCGCCTTGGGTTTGGATGGAGCCACGCTCTTTCTCATCGACTGGATTTGGATGATGAGGGCGTCCTGTGGACGGATAACGAAAACCGAACCACTCGTTTTCCCATGCCGACGCAGCAACGCCCCGCCATTATCAACAGCCTGTCGAAAGCGGCCATCTACCTGGGATCGACACCAGGCGAACTCATCCTGACGCAGGCCGGGCAGAATCCGCGCTTTTATCATTTCCGTGCGGGCCGCTTGATCACCATCAGTGACGCGTACAACAACCAGTTACAGCTGAGTTACGACTTTGCTGACCGAATCCAACGCATCGACAACAACGCCGGACGCTCCCTTTTAGTCCGCCACGAAGACCGTCATATCGTTGCCGTGGATTATCAGCAGCGCCGTGCTGAGTACACGGATCAGGGTCAACGACAGGAGCCATGGATCACCGTTCAAACGCTGGTGACCTATCGGTACAACGCGCAAGGCCAGCTCATCAGCGCCACCAATGCTGCCGGTGAAACTGAACACTACCGTTACAACGACCATCACGTCATTTTGGAACGACAACTGGCCGGTGGTGCGAGCTTTTTCTGGGAGTGGGAAAACGAAGGCAAATCGTCACGCAGCATCCGTCACTGGGCCAGTTTTTCGCAGATGGACTCGCAGTACGCCTGGGACGATGCCGGCAAGGTTACCGTTACAAACGCTGATGGTAGCGAGCAAGTTTATGTGCATGACGAAAATGCTCGACTCATCAGCGAGACCGCTGCGGACGGCGCTGAGACTCAGAAGGCCTATGACGACAAAGGTCGGCTGATTGCAGAAAAGGATCCTCTCGGAGCAATTACCGAATACCGTTACAACGATGCCGGCCTGCTTGCCGTTGTTATTCCTCCTGAAGATGCGCCGACGTTCTACGAATATCGACATGGCTTTGTGAGTGAGATTCACCGAGGTAAAGCGAGCTGGAAATACCAGCGAAATAGCCAAGGCGATATCACCCGCCAGACAGATCCTGACGGCAACGAAACACACTACAGCTACGATGCCCAAGGTCGTGTGCTAGAGATCGTTCATCCAGACGGCGGACGGCATCAGCTCGCCTGGAATGGACTGGGTCAATTGCTCGAAGAAGCATTGTCCGATGGTGGTCGTCGTAAATACCGCTACGACGCACTGGGTCGTCAAATCACCCGCCAGGACGAACACGGCTCGATCACCCATTACCAATGGGATGCGGCTGGCCGCTTGACGCAGACCACAAAGCCTGGCGGTGCGACCCGCACTTATACCTATAACGCCTACGGCAAGGTCACAGCCGAGCGCGATGAACTAGGCCGTATCACACGCTACGAATACGCCGACAATCTGCAACTTGTCAGCCGCCGCATTAACCCGGACGGCAGTGAGCTGCGCTATCGCTACGACAACTCACGCCTGCTGCTGACTGAGATCGAAAACGAGCGCGGCGAACATTATCAGCTCGACTATTACTCAAACGGGCTCATACAGCAGGAAACTGGATTTGATGGTCGCCGTACTGCCTACGAATACGACCTGAATAGCAACCTGCTGAAGAAAACTGAATACGGCGACGACGGTAGCGAACTGATCACCGAATATCAGCGTGACTCCGCTGGCCGCCTGCTCGTGAAAACACTGGCTGATGGTGAGGAAATACACTACAGCTATGACGCGCTCGGTCGCCTGGTCAATGTCGATGACGGTCACTGGCCACTGGCTTATGAATACGACTCCCAAGATCGGCTGATCACCGAGCATCAGGGTTGGGGGACCCTGCGCTACGAGTACGACAGCGTCGGCCAACTCAAACATTGCCGTCTACCGGACGGTAGCAAGCTCGACTATCGCCGATTGTCCGGAGGTAATCTCAGCAGCATTGACCTCAACGGTTCTCGCCTCACATCTCACCAGTTCAAGGCTGGTCGTGAACAGCAACGTCAACAAGGCTTGTTGTTGAGTGAGTATCAATACGACGATCAGGGGCGCTTGCAGGCTCACAGCGTCAGCCAACGCGACAGCATCGTGCTGCAGCGCCGATATAACTACGACGCGGCAGGTAACCTCGCAGGCATCAATGACAGCCTTAAAGGTGCACGCAACTTTCACTACGATCCACTGGATCGCCTGATCAACGTTCGGGGTGCAACACCGGAGAGCTTCGCGCACGACCCAGCCGGCAATCTGCTGGGCCAGAATAACGAAGGCACCGCCAATCTTGCGAACGTCCAAGGCAACCGGCTGCTCATGCAGGGCGACCGTCACTACGACTACGATGCCTATGGAAATCTGATTCGCGAGCGCCGAGGTACCGGGCAGAAGCTCGTCACTGAATACCGCTATGACTGCCAGCATCGCTTGATCGGCGTCAGCCTACCCGGCGGGAGTATCGCGATCTACAGGTACGATGCCTTCGGTCGCCGTATCGAGAAAACAGTCGATGGCCACACCACCGAATTCCTCTGGCAAGGCGAACGGCTGATTGTAGAGAGTGGTGAAAATCGATATCGCACCTATGTCTATGAGCCGGACAGCTTTCGCCCCTTGGCGATGCTCGACGGTGAAGGCCCACTGAAAGCCACGCCCTTCTATTATCAGCTCGATCACTTGGGCACGCCGCAGGAGCTTACCGATTACAGCGGCGCGATCATGTGGTCGGCCAAATATCGGGCCTATGGAAACCTGGCTGCGCTGGATGTCGCGGAGATCGACAACCCGCTACGGTTTCAAGGCCAGTATTTCGACGCAGAGAGTGGACTTCATTACAACCGCCACCGGTACTACAACCCGAGCACAGGACGGTTTCTAACTCCCGACCCGGTAAAGCTTGCAGGTGGCCTGAACAACTACCAGTACGCCCCCAACCCTACCGGCTGGGTAGACCCGCTCGGCCTAATGTTCAGGGCGATTACTAAAGCGATTTCTGGTGTTGCGAAAAAGGCACCACTGAAGCCCGCTGCGAACTGCCCCAAGCCTGGAGGATCATCTTCTCCGAGCACTACCCCTACCCTTGCAGACTCCAGCGTAAAGACTGGAGACGTCACCCCGCCGACGGTCGTCGAGTCAAAGCCCGATTTTTATGTTGGCCCATCCGGACCGGACTCGACCTTACCTTCGACGGCATATCGATACATGGGATACAAGGACGCAGACGGAACCGTAAATACTCACGCGCAGAATACGATCAACTCAGGCGACGCACGGCTGTCGTATTTCGGGTTCGATAAATTTGAGACTGGAGACGCGGCTACGGAAGCATTGCAAATGAGGGCGCCGAAGCACATCACTCCTGCTGACCCTGACCCTGCATGGAGTGATGGTCGCCTGCGATTAAAGTTCGACACGCTGCAACTCTATAAGGACGGCGTGCCAACCGTTACAGTGCCATATGAGCTTGGTGGTAAAGGTCCGAACCTGGAGCCCTTCACAAAAGCGTACCCTGGCTACGGTACGGGTGGTGCGCGACAACTTATTCCGAAACCGGGTACCACCACCATCATCAAAGCAGATGAAGTCACGATTTTGCCGGAGAAGTAACAGTGCTAACCGATCTAGAGGCGCGCGTAGCGCTCAAAGAACTGATTGAAAAATACCTCAAGGGAAGAGATCCGGATTTCGACCGTCTGATCGAAATCGTTCAGGACCCTTCGCGTCAAGTCCCGATCAGAGGTGTGCTTGAGGACATTAGACGGTACAACAAAGTCCAGTACACACAGCAGGACCTAGAGCTGATCGACGACCTTTTATACATGTATGGGTAAAGCGCGCTCGGCGCTAAGAACTGCCGCGTATGGAGCGGAAGTAGCTATCAAGCAGTGGTGCAGCCTCCAGCAGCCATCCAACAACGGGAGCCTGGCGAGTGTTGATAGCCCTGTCGTCGAGACCTGACCTGTAAAAGCCCAGCCGAAGCTGGGCCTTATTTTTTTACTATCGCAGCGCCCAGTTGGTCTGGCCGCGTGCAATCACGCCAGGAGTACGACCGTAGCGCTGCGCAAGAGAGGGAGCCAATTCAGGAAAAAGCTCTTCCATATACGGGACCATCATGGCCACGTATACCTCGAAGGAAGGGTGCTTACGCCATTGTCCTCCTTCGATAGTATTGTGGTATGAACGATCAAACCATCCGCGCAAAACTAGCAGCGCCCCCTCAATACGATCTTCCAAGAGATCGGCACTGCGCGCCTTGGTGTGGCCTTCCTTTTTCAAGGTTTCTCGCTCCACGTAAGTTCCTGGGCGATAGCCAGTGATCTCGTGAACCTCCATGATCCGCTCATGAATCTCGCGATGCTCCTTTTGATCGCTTCTAAGATCAGCAGCAAATCGGAAGTCACAGTAAAGGCAATGTGCGACAGCATTCGGACCACCTGGTGAATCCAGGTAATGATCGATCACTGCCTGGAACCGGCTGTTCAGCTCTTTATAATTGCGAACACCGAGAAGCTCCGCCGCGGCAAGGTCTAATCGCTTACCGTGAGGCATTTCTGGATGCGCTTGTTTGAGTTGCTTCGCGAGGCGCTTGACGCTTTGTACGTCAGCGAAAGTAAGGGCGTGTTGCATATCAGCCTCCAAGGGCTGGGCCTGTTGTCCACTACGAGAACCCAATACAGGGCTTGTCTGAAACGGGTGAAATCACGATAGCGCTATTGCTTTGCTAAGAGTGGACGGCGGGCACCTACCGAATGTGCCTATTAATAGGTTACTGGAATCCTAACGAACGCCGCAAGGTAACCAAAAAAGAAATTAGTCTCGTGCTCCTACGGAGGTTGTAGAGTCGGCGAGCGACTAAAAGCGCGGGGGCACTGACGATGCGGTTATCGATTTCCCTCAGAAGATTTCACGACACGTTGGGCGAAAGGAGTTTTCTGAATGGAGTTTCATGAGCGTGAGCCGACTATCACCCATAGTTTCAGCGTTAAGTCTGGGCAACCAGACTTAACGCTGCGGTTGAAATTCTCTAGAAAGCTTTATCCCTAAACTCCAACGCAGCACGTTACTCCTCCGGCTGCTCTTGAACTCCGAGATCCCGATACCTTTGCTTACCCCAAACGTTAGGATCGGGTATCACCTCGATCACCTTAGTTGGCGGAGTGTTTATACGAAAGCCTGGCTCCATCTTTTCACGCATTTCGAGGTACTGACCCAGAAAGGCATCGTAAGCCAGGCGAGGCGCGTACTGAACGTTTCCTTTTTGGTCTACCGCTTCTCCATGGTAGAAGAAGTCCACGCCCTGGCTAAGTGGCACTAGAACGCTGGCGGCAGCTTTGTAGTCGCCTTCATAAAGCGTGAGCCGCAACTGGGCTTTTTCGCCGTACAGCAGGCTCATCTGCTCAGCGAACCAATTGACGTATCGGTCGCCGTTGATCCGCATGGGGTTCCCAGGCAATGTGTAAGCAGTATCTATATCTCGGTTCTTACGAATGCGGCTCGCCATCCCATTCAGTTCCAGTCCCTCCGCGAACTCGACATCAACCTGCTCTCCAGGATCGATTTTGATCGGTTTACTCTTCGAAATCACGGGCCACAACAAATTCTTGGAGAAGAACGAGGCGCCGCCCTTCGACAAGTTTCTCGCTTGCACAATCTCCCATTTAGCTGCAGTCAGGAGCATTGGCGCCGCCGTAATGTTTGTGACACGGACTGTAATGTAGACCTGCTCATTCACTTTTTGCCCATCGCTGCTTTGTCCGAACATCACAGTTGGACTGAGCCAAGCCTCTTTAACAACAAGCCCGCGCCCCTTGCTCACGGCTGTGGGTTCGCTAAGACGCTTTAGCACTTCTTCCGGGATGCCAATACACGTGCTGCTAACGGATGCACCCGCACCAGTAACGATCGACGAGCAAGGTCCCGTGGTTTGCATATTCTGGGATTGCGCCAGAGCAAACTGAGGTAATGCAAGCACCGAAATCATCATCACCGCCCAGCGAACTTTGTCCTTCATCATGGTCGTGTATCAACAGTGGATTTAACCACCGCGCCTTCCCCGGTCACAATTGGTGAGGCCGCACCGTGGGTAGACATCCCGCTGTTCGGAGTGGTACCAGTAGCCTGCGACATGTTCGGTCCTTTGGCTTCAGTTACGACATGAGCACCAGGTCCGGTAACGATAGGAGAGGAAGGATTGTAAGTGGACGTAAAGGGGCTAGGTTGCTCTGCTGGTTGCAACGTTAAGCCTATCTGTTTGGGATTCACTTCAACACGAAACCCTCGATTTTGAACGATTGCTGAGACGGCAACCACCGCAATCAAAACAACGAGTGTGAACGTCACTAATGTAATCTTCCGGACACTCTTCCGTCTTGCGGGCGTCTTACGCGAACGTCTATTCAATTTTGAACTCCTGTAATTATTGCTTGGCAATATCCCCACGGCCGCTGCAGACAGTTGCTGATTCATCTAGGCGAGTGCGAGGAGAGTATCCTAGTTCGCACATGAGACGCGACAGGCTCACTACTCATTCGTTTTCATGCACCAAGACCGACGATATCCATACCCTCGCGGCACAGCTCATCCACATCCCCCCTACGCTTCCAACACCGAACAAAGCATCTTCGAATCATGAATGTGGGCCCAGCGCAGGCTCGTACGACAGTCGGAGAGCGGTCATGCGTTTGACTCAGACGGCACTGTTTAATGTGCATAGGTCGTATGCATACCGGACGCACATGTAGACTCAACGTCCGAGGGTAAAAGGACCAGCACATTTGCTTTTATGATCATCAACGGAGCCGAACGCCCAATGGAAAACCTGTCATCAGCGCGGCTAAAGCCCGGCGCGATCTACACAAGAAACGATCTCAGCGAACTTTTCGGAATCAAAGACGCCACCCTCAAAACCGGCATCTTTCGGCCCAAGGGATACGATTCGGTTTGGTTGTTTGTGACTGAGCAGAAGACACCTGACCGAACCCAGTACGTTGATACCCTTACGGATGACACGCTGCGCATGGAAGGTCAATCCAAGGGACGCACTGACCATCTCATTTTCCAGCATAAGCAACTAGGGTTGGAGTTGTTAGTCTTCCATCGTCGGTCGAGAAAAGAGTACTCCGGCGCGGGTTTCCGATACGAAGGAGCTTTTTGCTACGAAGACGCTTCTGGCTCTAAACCTACCTCATTCGTTTTAAAACGCGAAGGCGCAGATAGTTACGACGTCGATCTGAATGAGATGGAAAGGAAGCTTGGCACTCAAGGGGCATTCGATCCTTCAGACGTCACAGACTCACGCGAGCGGACCTTCGCCGCAATCGTGCAGCGTCGTGGCCAGACTCGTTTTAGGGCCATGTTGTTGAAAGCCTACAAGGGAAGGTGTGCCATAACAGGATGCGATGTTGAACCGGCGCTTGAGGCCGCTCACATCCACCCCTACCAGGGTGATCAGACAGATATGATCTCGAACGGACTGCTCCTACGAGCTGACATTCATACGCTGTTCGATCTGGGACTGGTTTGGATCGACCCAAAGAATTTGTCGATTCAGATCTCGGAGCGCATTCGGAAAAGTAGCGAGTATGCTTCGCTGGATCAAAGACTCCTTACTCTTCCCGAAAACGTGTCAGACCATCCAAGTAAAGCAGCTCTGGAATTCAGAATGAGTTCTAAAAAATGAGGCCACTGGCGCACAACCGCGATGTCAATCGAGTGACCTCAAGTCAGCACGCATATCGTTAAACTTCGCTCAATGCGAATCCGAAGTCGTCACTGGACACTTGAGCTGCTTCGTTAAGCCGCTGGCGCAGCGCAGCCGTTAGGTGCCTCTCCACCTCCCACGGATCCGACAGCGCGGCGAGTTGTGGCGCCAATTGCGGCGACAGGCTCATTAGCGAATGATTAAGCGATCGCGCCGTTTCAAAAGCGGCTTTCTGCACAAAGCTGATTTCCACCAGCTCCCCCTGCGCCTTGCGAAACTCCATCTCAGCCATCCGCGCCAAGTAGTGCTCGCGATGTGCACGCGCTTTCTGAAAGTCTGGGGTCTGCCCTTGCGCAGGATCAGCGGGCGGCGGCGCAGCCATGTTAGTCGGTTCAGATTGTGCAGCGACGTGGCTGTACACATCACGCTGAAGCCGCTCCTGTTGGTGGCGAGCAGCGACGGCAGCCTTGCTCGGGTCAGCGGTATCGCGGATCAATGCTTCGGTGGCCAGAACGTCGACCTGCTTGCCATTGGGGGACAGGACCAGTCGACCGTTTTCCTTCAGCCAGGTGATGTAACTCGGCGACCGTCCGATGTGCGCAGCAAAGGCGCTCTTTGACAGGTACGTAGCTGTGCTCATAAGCCCTCCTTTTCAGCGGCTTTTCAATGAATCCTTTCAAGATTTCAGTGGATTGAAATTTCAGTAAGCTGGCGGACCTCCCACTAACACGATCCCGCGGGTTTCCGACCCCGTACTCTTCGAAAGTCCCCAGGGTCCCCGGCGGTTTTCTGCCCGGGCCGGTCGGTCGACTCGACATCCGAGTGCCATGCCATACCCCATCCCTTTGGAAAGACGGACATCCCTGCGAAGGTTTCAGCTAGAGAGATTCCGCGAGTTCGATAACCCGTGTAGGGGGCGGCCCTCAGGGAGGACCCGTAAAAATCGGCGCCCTACCCGGCCTGCCCTGCTCATGCCTTCGGCTCGGCCTCGCTCAGGTCCAGACGCTTGGCCACCCAGCGTTCGTACAAGCCGATGGCGACATCCGCGCCGGCCATTGCGGTCAGGCAACCGAGGGCGCCGGCTGTCCAGATCGACAGGCCTGCACCGAACAGCAACATCATCGCTGACACGCCGCACACGATACAGGCACCGGACCGAAGTGCGAGGCGACGCAATAATGCCCAGCCTCTCGCCCCGTCTTTGTCGGCGCGCCACATCTCGCCGGACACACCGCCCACCAATGACAGGACAATCACCAACCAGATCGGCATCTCTGCCAGTGCCTGTTGCTCGTTCGTCATTGCCCTGCCCCTTAAACAAAAAAACCCGGCGCAATGGCCGGGTCAGGTGGTGGATGGCCTGCCGCGCTTTGCGGTCGCACCCATCGAAGATGGCCCCTTTTTACAGGTCGATTCTGGTGGCAGCAAGACCGTTTTAATGCCATCCGGTGAATGTGTGGGTGACGCCCGGTGAACGGCTGGCGAATGTCGGTGAATATCTATCCCGGCTGTCTTTTGCTTTTACGGCGTCCCATGCGTCCCACCTCTCTAAAACTAGGTGGGACGTCTGAAAGCCCCGTAGATCGGGGCTTTGCCCCACCGTCCTACTTTTATCTCTCTTTTCTCGTGTATAGAAAGAATATTTAAAACACGCGTGCGCGTGAACACGCGCATTGATGCCCGCTACGCATACACGGGCGGGAGGCATGAAAAAGGTGGGACGGTGGGACAGCCCAACAACGACGGGGCCTGCGCCCGTCCCACCACCGCAAAAAGCAGTGGGACGGAGGCAGGCCAGTGGGACGGCGTGAGCCAGAGTAATGCCCACGATCAAGCCGCTTCCCCCAGGAGGAAGTGCTCAACCACGATGTGAGCGTCATGCAGGCGCTGGTAGTAGAGGTTGCGTGTGCAGCCACTCTCGGCCAGACGCGCAGTCAAGGGTGCATCAGGCTGGAAGTAATGCACCTTGACCACCGTCATCAACTCGGGATCGAGGCGTTTCTTGACGATCCGCTCGATGTCCAGTGAGGCTTCCAGCGGCACCCTGCTCCCACGCCTGCCGCGCACGAGCTGGCCACCGCTCTTCATCATCATGGCGACCATGTTGCCGCCCGAGTAACCGGCGGCCACCTCGTCGCTGTGCAGCTCCTGCGCCCATTGTTTGAGAGCCATATCGATCGCTTTAATCATCGAAGCACGGCTCCTCAAACTCCGGTTGTTCCAGCGCAGGCGCCCTGCCCCATCCCTCCGGTTTCTTGTAGGCCCAAGGCCGCTGGCCGCTCTTGCTTAAAGCGCCCAAACGGAACCGTCGCCAGCCCAGTCGATGCAGAATCGCACCAACGCGCATCTGCTCGGGTTTGCCCCAATGACCGGGATCGAGCTTGAGCGCCTGGCTCATCACCTCACTGCCGGTGGTGGTCTCGCCGATCTGCGACTCTTCGAGCCAGGTCAGGATGGGCGTTTCCCATTCGTCCACCACAAAGCGTTCGTCCTGTTCCTCGCTGAACATCGGCGCTTCCTCTCGCGTTACCCACCAGAGATCGCCGGCCTCAAAACAGAACATCGCTTCGGCCCACAGCTGGTCGCGGATCTCGCGCAGCAACGCCACGTCGACCTTGGTACAGGCCACCGGCCAATAGCGACGGTTGCCGGTGGCGTCCTTGAGGTACTCGTCCTGGTTGGTGGTACCGACGAAAACACACTGGCGTGGCACGTCCAACGTTCTGCGGCCATAGCTTTCGCGGTAGGTGTCGGTCGACGCTGAGAAGAACTGCTTGGCCTTGGTGCTCTCGGCCTTGTTGAAGCTGTCCAGCTCGCCGAGCTCAACAATCCACTTGCCACGAATCGCCTGAAAGCCGTCCTTGTCGCCGAGTGCAAACGGCGTGTCCATGAACCACTCACCGCCGAGTACGCTCATGGCGGTCGACTTACCGGCGCCCTGCACGCCTTCGAGGATCATCACCGAGTCAGCCTTGCAGCCGGGCTTCATCACCCGCGCCACGGCCGAGATCATCCAGCGCTTGCCGACCTTGGAGGTGTAATCCGTTGCCTTCACCCCCATGACATCCGTCAGCCAACGCTCCAGGCGCGGCACACGATCCCATTCCAGTTTCTTCAGGTACTCGCGCACCGGGTGAAAGGCGTGGTCGTGGGCCACGACGCTAACGGCCTCAATCACATGTGAGGACTTCACGCGAAGGTTGTACTGCTGCGCGAGCCACTTCATCACCCGCACATCATCAATGTCGGCCCACTCCCCGGTGCCACCGCCATAGGGCGCCGCACGCAGCTTGACGATCTTCGAGCTGAAGGCGCAGTAGCTGATCACCCCGGCCCAGCGTTCATCATGGGCGAGGATCAGTTCGACGTTCTGCATGTGCGCGATCAAGGCTCCGCTTTCACTGCGGGCGAGTTGATCCTTCCAGCCACCAGCCGCCGGTGGACGGACCACGGCCAGCACCTGACGGCGAACCGCGTCGAGGCCTTCGGCGACTTGCAGGTCGTTGAAGTCGGTCCACTTGTTGTGACGCTCAATCGAGAAGATAGGCGAGACCACTTGGGCTCCGACGATCAGAGCGGCGTTGCTCGCTTTCTCCTCACCCGGGTTCCACGCATCGCCGTTGGGCTTGGTGGTCTTCCAGTCGTCATCGCGGCAGATGATCAGCGGGCAACCGGCGAAGCGCTCGCGCATGACCTTGCACACGGCCAACAGGTTGCCCGCATCGAAAGCCACCGCCACAGCGAGCGACGTCGCCATGTGCAGGCTGGCGCCGGTGGCGTAACCCTCACAGACCAGCACCGGTTCGCCCGGTACTGGGTGCGGACCGAGCAGGTGGAAAGTGCCCTCCTTCGCCATCCCGTAAGGCCAGTAGGATTTGTCGCGGCCGGTGTCTTCCTGCTTGTTTGGGAAGATCACCTGAAGGCCCATGATCTGATCACGGGCATTGTTCATCGGCACCAGTACCGCACCGGTGCGCGGCGCGTAACGCACTTTGATACCAACGATCTGCTTACGGTCCAGGTAGTCGCTGCGGCCGGTGGTCGGCATGCGCTCGAACAAACCCTGCGCCCTTTTCGCGGCCCGCCGCGCAGCGTTACTCGCGATTTCGGCAGCGCGGCGCTTGGCTTCCTCCTGGCGGGCGCGCATCACTTCACGCTCTTCAGGCGACATGCGGCCGGCCTTGACCTTGATCTTCTGCGTCTCGCCCGAACGCCAGTCACCGAAGGCGCCAAAGATCAGGGTGTCGCCCTTCTCCGTGCGCTGCTCGTGCACCACGTACCAGCCGTTCTTTTCCTTGCCCTTGTCCTGCGATGTCTTGCAGCGGGT
Source organism: Pseudomonas koreensis (assembly GCF_036668835.1). Classification (GTDB taxonomy): domain Bacteria; phylum Pseudomonadota; class Gammaproteobacteria; order Pseudomonadales; family Pseudomonadaceae; genus Aquipseudomonas; species Aquipseudomonas koreensis_I. Next base: position 40,756 of record NZ_JAZEVW010000011.1, on the reverse strand, counting down.
CAGCTTGCCGAACACCAGCGGTTGCGCTGGCTCCAGACCGTAATCGGCGAATTGGCCCAATACCTCATCGAGCATGCTGAATCCCCCGCTCATAGAGTGACTGACAGCTGATGCAGTGCGAGCAACCCGGCTGGGCCAGTCGGCGTGCTTCCGGAATCGGATCGTCACAGGCTTCACAGAACAGCAAAGAATGGGCAGCGCTTTCTGCTTTGGCAGCGCTGCGCGCGGCCATGGCCTGATCGATGCGTTCCTGCACCAGATCATTAGCGAAATCGGCGATGTCAGCCACGGTCAGCACCTCGCGTCGTCTGGTTGACGTAGGTGGCGCGGTTGAACAAACCCAGCAGACCTTGAATACCCCGGAACACCTGCAGACGAATCGCCGCGAGCTCCTGATCAGTCACCACACCGTCGCCGATGCTCTTGGCCCAGGTCTCGGCCAGGTCCGCGACCTGGCGGAAGTATGCGGCGATACCCGTGGTCAGGGTTTCGGGCATGTCGTTGGTGTAGGTGTCCGCCAGCTCCTGCCAGATCGTGTCACCGACCAGCGCATGCACCGCATCGAGAATGCGGCGATCCTTGGTCAGTTCGAGGATCTCACCGAATTCCTGAATGTTGATGGAGTGACTCGGGTGGGTTGGCGACAGCTTGTGCTGCAGCGTGGTCGGGTTGCGGCCCGTAGTCGCGGCGATGGCAGCGGCGCCGCCCGGGTAATCGCGAGCGGCGTGGTACAGCGCTAAATCGAGCGGCAGGATTTCCCGCTGCGCCCGTTCCACAGAACTGAGAGCAATTCGGCTCATGGCATTAATCCTAAAAGTTGCCAGTGCCGCGCGACAGAAGTTGGTGATACATTTGCCGCGTGGCTTGGTATGGCCCAAACGCCGGGAACCCTTGCAGGGGATAACCGGCACCGTGCCGGGGCGAACAATCCGTTGTTCACCCCTGGCGCAACAGCTGCCAGCTCTGTGGTAAGAACGGCAGCAACACCAAGGCTTCCGAGCCTTGGAAACGCGATGAAAGTCGGCGGCATGTGGTGTGCTCGCCTGCTGACATCGCGACCCGATAGCATTGTGGTGATGCTATCGGGAGAAACTGGGCGACCCTTGGGTCGCCTTTTTTCTATGCGGCTTGGGACTCTTCCATTTCCGGAGGAAATACGTCATCAAGACTGCACGGTGCTCCTAACTTATTGAGCGCTCTGACTATGGCTCTGCACTCCGTAAGCCCTGCGATTCGACGTCCTGCTTCGTAATTGCTTATACGTGCCTGAGTCCATCCAAGAGCTACAACGAGTTCCTTTTGCTTGATCCCAGCTTTCTCTCGATGTTCAGCGATCAGATTCATGATGCCCTCCAATTAGCCGGAGCCATCTTAATCACGAATCGTAGATATTTCAACACGCAAAGTGATGATAAATAATTTCAGAGCGTGGTAAAAAAAGCACATGAACACACTCGGCGAACGTATTAAGCAATACCGCAAAGCCAAGGGCATGAGCCAACAAGCCCTCGCTTTCGCTTGCGGTTGGGAATCCCAGTCTCGGATAGGCAATTACGAGAAAGGGGCTCGTCAGCCCAATCTCCACGACTTGCAAAAGATAGCGACAGCACTGGGAGTCTCTTTTCCAGACTTGGTAGCAGGAAAAAATCGTTCCGACGTTGAGTCGTACTCAGACGCCATTCAAGGTCGGATTCGGTCTGAAGACCGTCTTGTGAGGGACTACGGAAGATCGAAAGACAAAGACCAACCTGTTAGCAGCCTTGTAGGCTGGGCTAAGGATGGAAAGGTGCCTGTGCTATCAAACGCGCAGCTGGGGAATGAGGGCTTCTTCGACACGGTAGAACCGCCACCAGGGCAAGGTGACGGCTACCTAAACATACATAGCGATGACCCAGATGCCTATGGCATAAGAGTCATGGGCGATAGCCTGATGCCCCGCATAAAAAATGGCGAGTTCGTTCTAATAGAGCCGAACAAACGCTTCAGTAGCGGTGACGAGGTCATAGTTCGAACGTCCTCCGGCAAAGCGATGATCAGAGAGTTTATTTATCTCCGAGACGGAATGTACCGGTTGGATAGCGTCAATACCGATCACGAAACTCTTCACATTGCAGAACAAGAGGTGGAGGAAATCCATCTCGTAGGCGGAATATTGAAGTCATCACGTTTTCTACACAGTGCCGCGCTATTTTAATCACATTATGTGTTGACACAAACAAGCACATTGCGTGATATTTGCCTCACTCTTTACCACAGAGCGAGGCAACACCAATGCGTACCACCGCAACCTTGCATGTCCATCCGGCATGCGTCAGCAATCGCAAACTGATCGAACAGTTGCAGCTCGCCACGGGCTGTCTGGTCGTCATTCATAACAGCAAACCCAAGCTTGTTGCCAAGTCCTGCCAGCCCTCTCCTATCGATCCAAACGGTGGAGGGCACGCGGCATGACCAAGTACAAAATCGACAACCGCACCCTGCAGTTGCTCAACGCCCAGGTCAACCTGACCGAGACCTTCAACCACGTCCTGCGCACAGCACCGAAGCGTGAATGCCTGGCATTCCGTCTCAAGGCTGAGCGCGGCACAGTGGAAAGCACTTTTGTCGTCGAACTGGGCAGCGAACGCCACACGCTAACCCTGCCAAACGACAAGAAGATGCACCTCAAACTGGCCGATTTCATTGAAGAGATTGCCAACGGTCCGTTCGACGCGAGCAACTCCAGCGACCTGGTGCATCTCCCGCATGCCGATCGTCAATACGGTCGCTTTGAAGTCCAGGACAAGCAGCGCGTGTTCGAACTGGTGCACACCGGCGGCGTGTTGAGCCTCGACATGGGTTTCGAACTTCCCCTGCATGTGGCGCTGCATCGCACTCATACGCGCCGCGGCGTCACCGCCATCTTGAGCATCGGCAACAAGAGTCCGCATACGCGCTGCTTCACCCTGTACGACCCCGATGCCGAGATTTACGCAAGGCTCATTGAGTCCATCAACCACCTTGCTGCAGCGGCCACTCCTGCTGCGCACGCGACATGAGGAGGACGACATGGAACGCACCCTCGCCCAAGCAGCCACACAACTCGGCCTCACTCGCCCCAAACTGATCGCTCTCATGCGGGAAAAAGGTTTGCTCAAGGGAAACCTGCCGGCGGACCCGAAGCGCGACAGAGAGTACCTGCGGGTCAAGGACAGTCCCTGGTATGACGAGAAACACGGAATGCAGTACAGCCAGTCGACTCGGGTGAAGCAGGCCGGTGTCCGTTGGCTAGCCGAGCAGTTGGACATCGATCTTCCTGCCATCCCGGCAGATCGCCGTGACGTGGCCTAGGGAGTACGCCCGCCAGATCGTTGCCATGCGCACACGCGAGGAGCGTAACGCCGCGCTCCTCGATGTGCCCGAACATCTGCGCGAGCTGACCAGACGCCACTGCCTGAACGCCTGGAACCACCCGGCACGACAACAACGCAAGGAGGCTCGACAAGTCCATGAGTAACGCTGCACAGAACCCGCTTCGCCTGCATCCGGCGCCTGAATCGGCCACCGTCGAACTGCTCTATCGAATCTTCGGTGACGTCCTGATCCCGCTGGAAAAAGTCCGCGAGCAGTACTTTCGCAATCTCAACGAACAGTCGTTCGTGACGGAGATCAACAGCGGCCGGATCCAGCTTCCGATCACCACGCTGGACACCAGTCGCAAGGCGCTGAAGTACGCGCACATCCGCCACGTCGCCTCGCTGATCGACATCCGCGCCTACAAGGCTGATCAAGACATGCAGCGGCAGCAGGACGGCCAATGCCGTGTTGCCCCCACACCACTGACGGCCGTCACCACCGGCCAACGACAATTCCAGGAGCACACCACATGATGACCCCAATACAAATCGGTGCACTCGTCATCCTGATAGTTCTGGCCGCCCTGTTGCTTTGGGGCGGTTACATCATGGGCCGCAGTGATGGTCTGGAGACAGGTCTGCGCGAGGGTGAAGACATCCAGCGCGCCGCTAGCGCCAACACCATCCGCGAGCTTCAAGCCTCCCTGCAGTTCATCCGGGCCGATCACACGCGTCTGGCACACACCTGCAAACGACTTGAAGCAGGTCCGCTGTTCGGCCCGGCCGAGCACCAGACGCTAATCGCTATCGGCGAGCTGCTGCGGATCGCCGCTGAAACCTTCAGCGCCTTTCGTACTGGCAAGAAACTGGAGCGTGATGCTTGGTCCCTGCGCGAACAGGTGCTTGCAATGACTGCGCAACCGCAGCCAGAAATCGAAGACAGCCTGGCCGGAAAACCACTCGCCAGCGCCGAGAAAGTGACTGTGGAGGCTGCGTGAATGAGCTGGCTCTTTTCGCAGGCGCTGGTGGCGGAATACTCGGCGGCCACCTCCTCGGCTGGCGCACCGTCTGCGCCGTTGAGCGTGATGCCTACGCCGCACAGATTCTGGCGCAACGACAAACCGATGGACTGCTCCCGCCTTTCCCGATTTGGTCTGACGTGTGCAGTTTTGACGGACGCCCTTGGCGAGACCTTGTTGACGTGGTTTCGGGAGGATTTCCTTGCCAAGACATCTCGGTTGCAGGCAACGGCCTGGGTATCGCCGGCTCCCGCTCCGGACTGTGGAGGCAGATGGCACGAATTATCGATGAGGTACGACCGCGCTATGTCGAACTGGAGAACTCACCACTGCTTGTGGGAAGAGGACTTGCCGTGGTGCTCGGTGACCTTGCCGAAATGGGGTATGACGCGCGACGGGGTGTTATCGGAGCGGCTGACCTCGGCGCACCTCACCAGCGGGACCGGATCTGGCTCATCGCAGAAGACACCCGTCAGACGGTGGCCAACACCGGTGGCGAGCATGGCAAAGGGATCCTCCCCTGCCGCACTAACTCGCCGATCCGGGGCCGACCGCTCGAACGATCGTCTGGATCACGCCGTGATGGCACTGGATGGTGGTCATCTGAACCCGGAATGGGCCGAGTGGCTGATGGGGTGGCCCATCGGGTGGACCGGCTTAAAGCCATTGGCAACGGACAAGTTCCACTCGTGGCAGCAAGAGCATTCGAACAATTGTCAGGAACTGAAAATGTGTGAGGCCGCATGAAAACTTTATTTCTGCTCATGGCCCAATACAACGGGCTGACAATCATTCCACTCAATCAAGTGTGCAAAGACTATTTCACACATCTAACTACTGATATGTTTCAACGCAAAGTAATGGCCGGTCAAATTCGAATCCCCATCACTAGGCTTGAATCCAGCCAGAAAAGTGCGAAAGGTGTACATATCACAGACCTAGCAGCTTACTTAGATTCGCAGCGAGAGGCTGCGGTAAAGGAATGCAACCAGCTCAACGGAATTCGCCGAGCCAGCTAATTCACTGCTTACCCCAAGCGCCCAGCTTCACGGGCGCTTGAATGATCCTCTCTAACCATGGCCATTCGGCATAGTGATCCCCCTTCCCGCGAAGATGGGTATACCTACGCAACGAGTTCCAGTCACGGTGCCCGGAAACGCTGGCCACCCGCGGGATATCCCAATCCATCTCAAACAACCGACTAACTCCGTCGTGTCTCAGATCGTGGAAGTGAAGATCTTCAATCTCCAGAAACTTGCACGCCTTCGCCCAAGCCGTAGAGATCGACGAAGAGTTGTAGGGGAAAATTTCCGCACGCTCTTTTGGCATGCTTTGCAGAATTCTCCAGGCTTCGTCGGGTAGGTGGCACCAAACATCATTGCCAATTTTCTGCCCAGGGTTTTTCATATCTCTCACCAGCACCCGCTGATTCGACTCATCGACGTCGTCCCACACAATTCGACTTATCTCATCCTGCCGACGGGTGGAAAAAATCGCGAAGCCAATCACCTTCAGCATGTTGATCGAACTCGGTCGACGCTGCTGCATACTGACGAAGTGCTCCAAAAGTTTATCTAGCTCGTCTTTGGCTGGACGGCGATCGCGCTCCCGGCTCTTCATGTTGTAGCCGAGCTTCCTTAACACCTTCCGAGCGTCCGGCATCGCGTGAGGGTCGACCTCATACCCCCAAGCGGGACGTGCAATCGAAAGGACAGCCCCAAGGTGCGCCAGATCGTTACCAGCCGTTTGCGGCTGGACGCCGCCGCCCTCTTTACTCATTCGCCAGAGTGCAAAATCCACCAAGCGCTGACTGTTGATAGCCGAATCAACGGTTTGGCCAAACTCCGTCGCCGCGATAGCATTTAGAGTGGCTTCCTTGGTTTTACCCAACGGCCGGACTTTCTCCATTTCATCCAGATACTGCTTGATCATGTCCTGTACGGTGACGCCCTTGCGGTTCGCCCGCTCGATCGCACCAGGCTGATCTAGCTCCGCCTCACGTCGCCGCACCCACGCTTGTGCCGCCTGTTTCCGGGCGAAGGTCTGGCTCTCTTGGTAGACTTGCGCTCCATCGCGAAACAGGCGTATCTGTGCCGTGTAACTGACTGAGCCATCGGTGCGTTTTCGTGCTCTGATCGTTGCCATAGTCGACTGGTACAATTCCGAAAGTGATTGGTACATTGTACCAGCGACATCGGAAAAACGCCTGAAAACGCCTAAAAACACGCTATAAATACGTTGAGCCAAATGGTACAAAATACCCACTCCAGCCCAATAAACTCAAGCCCTGCGCTGTCTCGGCGGTTCTCCGTTGCGCCCATGATGGATTGGACGGACCGCCATTGCCGTTTCTTCCTGCGCCTCCTATCCAAGAACGCCCTGCTCTACACCGAAATGGTCACCACCGGTGCGCTGCTCAACGGCGATCACGAACGTTTCCTCCGTCACAACGACGCCGAGCACCCGCTCGCCCTGCAGCTCGGCGGTAGCGTTCCATTGGATCTGGCTGCCTGCGCCCGCATGGCCCAGGACCACGGTTACGACGAGGTAAACCTAAACGTCGGCTGCCCGAGCGATCGCGTGCAAAACAACATGATCGGCGCCTGCCTGATGGGCCACCCTCAACTGGTGGCGGATTGTGTCAAGGCGATGCGTGATGCGGTGTCGATTCCGGTGACGGTGAAACATCGTATCGGCATCAACGGTCGGGACAGTTATGCGGAGCTGTGTGATTTCGTCGGCACGGTGCGGGATGCCGGGTGTACCAGTTTTACCGTGCATGCGCGGATTGCGATTCTTGAGGGGTTGTCGCCGAAGGAGAATCGCGACATTCCGCCGTTGCGCTATGACGTGGCGGCGCAGTTGAAGGCGGACTTTCCTGAGCTGGAGATTGTGCTGAACGGCGGGATCAAGACGCTGGAGGCTTGCCATGAGCATTTGCAGACGTTTGACGGTGTGATGTTGGGGCGTGAGGCTTATCACAATCCGTATTTGCTGGCGGAGGTGGATCAGCAGTTGTTTGGCAGTGCGGCACCGGTGATCAGTCGGGCTGAGGCGTTGGCGCAGTTGCGTCCTTATATAGCTGAGCATTTGCTGGCCGGTGGTTCGATGCATCACATCACGCGGCATGTGCTGGGCTTGGGCACGGGCTTCCCGGGGGCGCGCAAGTTTCGTCAGTTGCTGTCGGTGGATATTCACAAGGCCAAGGATCCGCTGGCGTTGCTGGATCAGGCGGCTGAGTTGCTTGAAGGGCGTTGATGTCCTTCCCATCACTTTAGCCAGGCGGTAGATCCGCCTGGCTTGTTCTTCAGGCTGCCGCAGCCGCGGTCCAGTTCACCCAGCCAAACCCCCACGTCGCCAGAATTAACAACCCAAAACCGATCCGATACCAGGCGAACGCGGCGTAGCTGTGATTCGCAATAAACTTCAGCAAGCCACGCACGGCTATCATCGCGAAGATGAACGCGGTGACGAAGCCGAGGGCGAAGACTGGCAGGTCGTTGGGCTGGAACAGGTCGCGGTATTTGTAGCCGGAGTACACGGCGGCGCCGACCATGGTGGGCATGGCGAGGAAGAACGAGAATTCGGTGGCGGCTTTGCGCGACAGGCCGAACAGCAGGCCGCCGATGATTGTTGAGCCGGAGCGTGAGGTGCCGGGAATCATCGCCAGGCATTGTACGAAACCTATCTTCAGCGCGTCGGACCAGCGCATGTCGTCGACGTGTTCGACGCTGATCACATGGCTGCGTTGTTCGGCCCACAGCATCACGATGCCACCGACGACCAGTGCCACGGCGACGGTGATCGGGTTGAACAGGTATTCATGGATGGCGTCGGCGAACAGCACGCCCAGGACAACGGCCGGCAAAAACGCGATCAACAAGTTGAGGGTGAAGCGTTGTGCATTGCGTTCGGTGGGGAGGCCTTTGACGATGTCAAAGATTTTCGGCCGAAACTCCCAGACCACAGCGAGGATGGCGCCCAGTTGAATAATGATGTTGAACGCCATTGCGCGCTCACCGCCGAACTCCAGCAAGTCGGCGACGATGATCTGGTGGCCGGTGCTTGAAATCGGCAGGAACTCGGTCAGGCCTTCTACCGCGCCTAATATCAACACCTGGAAAAAAGTCCAGAAATCCATTAATCCTCCATCAGAGCGCTCCTTGAGAGCGACCGGTTAACTGCACTCAGGAATTGAGTATCGGAAATAAGATTGGCACGCCATTACCCATTGCCTGACGCGGCGCCGGCAGAATATGTCTTATCAAAAGCCACACTCAAGTCATGTTAGTAATCGTCGGCCGACGAACTACTCAAGAAAATATTTAGTGCTGGAGTGGAAAAAAGTTGGTGCGCACAATAAAGTGTGATCCAGCGCACATTCTATTGGATGGCAATACAGTGGCAAAGCGACATAAATAAAGCTGTCGCAATACGCTCAAAATAGTGGCACCATTGCATATCGCCATCATCTAAGCCGTAGTTCACTCTCTCGAGAAAATCAACTAAAAGCCTGAAAACCTTACTTATTGTTAGAAATCTCGCGAGACACGTCTAAAATCCGCGCAAATGTTACCAATTGTCAGTCACAGATGAGAACCGGTGCTTTAACATCCCGATGTCAGCACCTAATTCGAGTCAATGCACGATGCTCTCAGCGAACTTGGCGACTAGAAGCCCGCGCCCGACAAATGACGAACCCGGTGTTCTTACTCTGGGTCGTACCCGTGGCGTGGCCGAACATCTTAGAACGCTAATCGCCCAGCATGTCCGCAGCGATTTGGTGCTTGAAGCCAGTGCTTACGCTAGTTCACATAACTTTAATGAACACGTGGGATCGTACCGGGCAATATTCTTGATTATCGATAGCCCACAGGCTCTCGAGGACAATCTTGCGCTTGTGGAAAATCTACGCAGCGATAACTTGAAGCCAATTATTTGCGCGGTTATCACCGGTCGCGGCGCCTTCAACAAGATCAAGTACTATCTGGCGGGTGCTGATATTTGTATCAAACTCAACACGCTTTCCGACGACGGTACCGAGTTACTGGCGGAGTTCTTCACCAGTGAAGAATGGCAGCGCAACATCAGTCTTACGCTTGATCCGACGCGCATTTGCCTGATGGACAAGAGCAAGAAACTCGATATCTCGTTTGCAGAGATGAAGATTCTCGAAGCCTTTGCGCAAACCGGCAATCACATCCTGAGCCATGACGAAATCGCCGGCATCATGGGTCTCAATACCAATTTCTACGACCCTCGGGCGCTGGAAAAATCAATCAGTCGCTTGCGTGGAAAAATCAAGGACATGTATGGTACAAACGCGATTCAGAGCATTCGCGGTTATGGCTATCGCCTGCTGCGGGGTCTGATATCGACTGCCTGAGTCTCAGGCAGCCAATCCCTTTTGCAACGTACGAAGGATCGTCCAATGCAGCCATACAGCTCCTTTTCTGCTCCGCTTCTGTTTGAAATCAAGCAATTGAATGAGCGCGTCAACACGACCCATAACAATAAAACTCCATAACATAGCAGCAGTTCGAGTGGAATTTATCGAGGGCCAATCTTGGGCCCAGACCCTGCCTATCGATTACTTCCGAGGAAGCTATTGCTCGCCTGCCGATTTTCTTTTAGCCAATTTTGGTATGTATTCAGGAGAGAGACATGGAAACCAGTACAACCCTCCCAAGGAAATATTTTGTTGTCGTGACTCACAGTACAACGTCGCAACGTGAACTGGAGAGCATCCTGTCCAGTGAGCGCTTCAACTCGTTTGGCACGTCGCAGGCACAAATGTTTGTTGAAGGTGTTGCTTCGCCCTCCTCCGCGCCAATGGTGATGGAGTTCACATATCCGCACATCAGTCGAAAAAATGTCGCACGCAGTATCGAGCATGATACTCAGCGAATTCTGGCCACACTTGAATCGGAATGGCTGGCGGCGCAATCGGCAAATACGTTCCAGCACAACTCTGTCATCACCGGCGATATCAGTAACATGCCCCCTGCCGTTCAAAGCGATATGCCGGATAGCGCAACCTGGCATCTTGACCCTGATCAAGGCGCGCTGATCAAAGAAGACATAGAGATCAGTCTGACCGGGCTGGAAACAGCACTGGTGCGCAAAATGCTCAGCCATGAAGAGCGTGTTGTCAGCCGTGATGACTTGATCATCAGCATCGGTCGCGAACCGGAACAATACCGTGGCCTGGAAATGTGCCTGAGTCGTCTGCAAGACAAATTCAAAAGCGCCAGCAACGGTGAGCGTCTGTTTCGTGCGGTAAGAAATCGCGGTTATTGCCTTATCCAGGACATCGTCGCGTAAATAACGCCGACCTCCGTCAATAAAACAAACAGAACAAGTGCGATTACAAAAACAACAAGAGCACTCTGTTTGGCTTTATCCCTCCCTGAGCTGTACTTTCCTGCCTCCAACAGTAACAAAACCCACACCCTATAATCACCCCCCGCTCTACGACCTTTTCTAACACACTACTATTTAAATATTAAAATAGTTGGCACTGTGCCATCTTGTTAGAACTCGTCAGACACCATCCCCGGCAATAACTTAGTCTATTGACTGACGACAGTTCGGCATATCGACGTTGTTACCTCAGGACACTCGTTACAACAAAAACAATAAGTCTGCATAACAACTCGGATTTCAACTGTTGAAACCTGAATGGACGTCTTTTGGGGATATTCGTATGGATCTTTCTCTCAGTATCAATCGAAACACCGGCCTCAAGGGACTGACCTTTTGGGGCCAATGGGCACTCGCTCAGGCGTTCGTGGTAACGCTGCTGTTTATCCTGGCCGAGCAGCACACCGGTACGGTCGCGTTCTATTACCGGATGTGCGCAACGCTGGCGGTACTGGCCTCGGTTCCGGCCTACACGTTCAGCGGCGTGTATCGCAAACGCGACAACTACCTGACCGGGCTGGGCCGGCTGTTCATGGGCTGGACGATGACTATGGCGGCGCTGGCGTGCATTGCGTTTGTGTGCCAGGCCGATGAGCTGTTTTCGCGTCAGGTGATTCTGAGCTGGGCGGTGTATGGCTTCCTTGGTCAGGCGTTTCTCTACGCACCGTTGCATGCGTTTTCCAAGTACTACCAACGTTCGCGCAAGAGTGAACACAAGACGTTGATCGTCGGTACCGGTGAGCTGGCGCTGGGTCTGGCGAAGAAGCTCAGCCATCTGGAAAACCTGCCATTGGTGGGTCTGGTCAGCAACGGCGATGTGACCACGCTGGGTTCCGATGCGCCGAGAGTCGTCGGCGCACAGGAGCAACTGCTGGACCTGATCGCTGCCCACGACATTCGCCGTTTGTACATCACCCTGCCGCTGTGCGAAGCGGCGAAGATCGAAGCGATGTATGTCGATCTGCTGGGTGCCAACGTCGACGTGGTGTGGGTGCCGGATCTGAACAGCCTGACGCTGCTCAACCACTCGGTGAAAGTCGTGGACGGTCTGCCGGCGATCTACCTGAACGAAAGCCCGCTGACCAGCCGCCCTACCGCCGCACTGAGCAAGAGTCTGGTGGAAAAAGCTGTGGCGTTTCTGGCGATCATCGCACTGAGCCCGATCCTGCTGATCATTGCACTGGCGGTGAAGCTCAACTCCCCAGGTCCGGTGTTTTTCAAGCAGGATCGCCATGGCTGGAACGGCAAGGTGATCAAGGTCTGGAAATTCCGCTCGATGCGTGTTCACGATGATCGTGATGTGAAGCAGGCCAGCCGTAACGACTCGCGCATTACCGCCGTCGGCCGCTTTATCCGTCGCACCTCGCTGGACGAATTGCCGCAACTGTTCAACGTCCTGCAAGGGCACATGGCCCTGGTCGGCCCACGCCCGCATGCGGTCGCGCACAACAACTATTATTCGGGGAAAATCCTCGCGTACATGGCGCGCCACCGAATCAAACCGGGCATCACCGGCCTCGCCCAGATCAGCGGTTGCCGGGGTGAGACCGACACGATCGACAAAATGCAGAAACGTGTGGAGATCGACCTGCAGTACATCAACAGCTGGTCGTTGTGGCTGGATCTGAAGATTCTGGTGAAGACACCGTTTACGTTGCTGTCGAAGGATATTTATTGAGGTTCAGGGTTGTACATGCAAGGGGACGAAAGTCCCCTTTTTTGTGGGCGGGATTTGGGGACAGGTCGGGATTGTGGCCTGACGAATATCCCATTGCAGGAGTGAGCCTGCTCGCGATAGCGGTGTGTCAGGCGACATGAATGTTGGCCGCACTGACGCCTTCGCGAGCAAGCTCGCTCCCACAGGGATTTGGGGATGAGTCGGGATTTGTGGCTTGGCAAATACCCAAATGTAGGAGTTAGCCTGCTCGCGAAGGCGGTGTGTCAGTCAACATCAATGTTGACTGGGCTGACGCTATCGCGAGCAGGCTCGCTCCAGGGTATCTATGTTGTACCGCAGATCAGCGGCTACTCGGTTATCTTCTCAAAATTGCGATAGAACATATCCCCTTCCCGGCTATCGGTCATCGAATGCAATTGATAGCTGCGATTGAGTCTCGCGCCGCCGTCTCGGGTCAGGGGGGCCCAGACCAGGTTGGCGCGGCGCATGGTCGACATGCTCATCATTTCGTCGAACGGGATCGACAGGTACAGACCCTTGTCGAAGCTACCTTCGCCATATTCGGCGCTGCTGGCGGTGGTGATCGTCGCCCAGGCACCCACGCGCACACCGTTGAAAAACTCCCGCGAGATATCCACCGTCGTGCCCCAGTCGCCGGCCAGATAGCGACCGACACTGACCGCCGCCAGCGTGTCGAACGGCAGGTCGGTGTAGCCGGTGATGTGCCCGGTCACCACCGAATAATCGCGCAGGGCAAAACCCTGATCAAAATCGCGCTGACGCACCCAGTTCAGGTCCGCCCCCAGTGACCAGCGCTCGCCCGTCGGGCGGAACAGCACCTCGGCGCCGACACCGGCGAACATCGACTCCAGATAACCGCCGTAAACCATGCCATACAGGTCTTTGTCGAGTTGCTCGGCATGGCTGACCTGGAACAGCGGCATGGTCGTATTGGAGGTAGTCAGGTACTGACGCAAATCGGTTCGCACACGCGGCAATCCGCTTGGCGCGTCGTAGCTGAACTTGTCGAAGTTGTTCGCCAGGTTGGCGCTGAGCAAGCCGCTCCACCAGGTGTTGCGGTTGAAGCGATATTCAGCATCGGCATCGGCGCTGAATTGATAGAGCAAGCCATCCGGGCCACCGACGTTCTGTTTGAAACCCAGGCCCACGCCATAACTGAAATGCTGCGGCGCCTCGGTGTAGAGGGTGGTCTCGTTGTGCGGCATCGCCGGGTTGATTTCGGTGGTGCGGTGCAGCGACTCCAACGGCTCTTCGTTGTTGATCACTTCGCGGAAGGTCTGACGCGGCAGGCTGGTTTCTTCCAGCGGCAGGTCGTAGCGCTTGTTGACCACGGTGAACCAGTCGATGTCGTCGTTGACACTGTTATCGAGAATCCGGCTCGCCCGCCCTACAGCCTTGGACGAGTGAAAATAACGCTGCTGTTCGCCGTAGACGATCAGCTCGGAATCACGTTGGGCAATGCGCTCGACCTTGTAGCCGGCATTCTGCTGCAAACGCCTCGATACGTCGGCCCAGTTGACCTGTTCCATCGCCATCGGGGCTTTCGCCGGCAACGGTTCGGGAGTCGGGTCGTAGGTTTTCGCCGGGGCTTTGCGGCTGACGAAATTGGTGTGAAAGGTCACGCCGAACATCGCTGTGTTGCCGCGCTCCCACGCCGCGCTGACGTCGATCGAATCGGTGACCTTGAACACCGCACCGAAGTTGATCGGCGAGTCCTGCTTGATCTCGTTGTCCTTCGGTTCGTTTTTGTAGTCGTTGCCTTCGAACTCGAGTTTCAGGCTGAGGCGATCCCACGGCGTCTGATAGCTCACGCCACCGAACAACGAAGGCCGGCCACGGAAATACGAACCCGAGTTGACGTCACCGGTGCCCTCGAGCGCCGGCCGGGTATCGAAGCGACTGCTGGCATAGCCCAGCGGGTTATCGAAGTCGCCGCGATTGCCAATGTAGCCCCAAGCGATGCCGGCGCTGAAATCGAAATTGTCGAAGCGTTTGTTAGCGACGAAAAATTCACTGGAGAACAAACCGGTACCACCGATATCTCGGAAGCCCAGCGCCACTTCCGGCGCCCAATGGCTTTCCTGCCACAGCCGGACTTTGGCGTCGACCGCCTTGTCCTTGTAGCTTTGGCTGCCGCTCAGGGCCTCCGAGCCGTACGGCCGGTTGGTGATCGCGGTGTAGCGAAACGAGCCTTCGAGCCAGTCCAGCGGCTGCAACGACACGCTGTAGCGGCTGTACGGGTCGGTGCGGTTGGCGTTGACGCTCAACTCACCGGCCGGGGCCATGCGCGCGGTCGGCGTCTGCCACAGGCCGGTGCCACCGAAGTCATTCTGGGTGATGCGCGGCTCGGCGTGAGCCAGACCGCAGGGCAATAACAACACAGCTGCAAAACGTAACTTCAACGAACCACCTCGGCCAGCTGCGTGGCAATGAATTCGGCCAACTGCTGATTCAGTTCAGGAAGAGGCGGATCAAGATCATCATTTTTCAGCGGCACCAGAATCTTGCTGCCGGCCACCGGGAATTGCCCGGACTCGCGATTCCAGTGGGCAATGCCGACACGCCGCGATACGCCATTGGGCTGGATCAGCCACAGGTAATCGGCGTCGGCATCGTCGAGAATCGAACAGCCTTGCAGGTACTCACGCGCCTCCTGCAAGGGTTGATAAGGCAACTGGCACGGCGCGGCGACGGCGCCCAGCACTTGCACTTCATCGACCCGTTTCGGATAGACCAGACGATCACCATCCTCGAGACGGATGTTGCGCGCGAAGCCGGTTTCCACCGCGACCGGGTCGAGATCAGCGATCTGCCGACCGGTCACCGGCATCTGCCGCACGTCTTCAGCGACACGCTGTGCCAGCGCCACACGGCTCGGTTTGTCGAACAGCACGGCCATGCGCTGCAGCACGTCGAGATCGAACAGCACACCGACCTTGAGCCGGGTCTGCTGTTCGATCAGCGACTGACGCAGCAAGCCGCCGGCGAGCCAGTACCCTTCGGCATTCGGCACGGCCTCGCTGATCACATCGAGCAAGCGCCCGCCGGGCGGCAGCGGGATCGGCCCGGGATTGGCGACATCGCCCGATACGGTAACCGCTGCTTGGCTGACGCCGGTCATCAGGATCAGGCACGCGGACCACAATCTCAGGCGCTTCACGGCAAGTGCCTGCGAGCAGGCGTCAGCTGCACGACCTTGACGCGCAATTGCGTCGTCAGTTGCTGCTCGCTCTGCAGAATGAAACCGTCGCGCGGATCGACCCAATAATGATTGGTTGCGCGCAAGCCGATGGCCGGCGCGTCAATCTGCTCATCGACCCGCAGCACGGCGTATTCCTTGTCGAGAATATTCAGGGTTGTATCCGAGCGCCGGCTGAAGCGACTGTTGACGATCACCCCGACTTCCTGGCCCTTGTACAGATCGATCCAGCGGCGTGTGGTGAAACCATCAGCGACCTGATGCAGGCCGCGCTTGAACGGCGAGTCATCGGCCAGGCGCGTGCCGTCCAGATCCCCTTCCAGGCCCAGGCCGATGCTGCGCACGGCGAGGCCGTCGCGCAGTAGCAGGACTTGCTTGCCGGAGGCGACCCAGAACTGCAGGTCTTCGCGCTCGCGCATCAGCGCCAGCACGCCGGAGCCGGACGGCGTGGTCAGCTTCAGTTGCGGGTAATTGACCGCGGCCACTTCAGCGGCCGTCACGTCCACTTCGTCCGGGCCGACCACTGCGGCCTTGAGGTTGTTCAGCGACGCGCTCATCAGCGGATTACAGCCACTGAGCAACACCGCCGCGCACAGGCAGACGCCAACTTTCAACGTATTCACAGTCGGCGACCTTATTTGCTGTTGTTACTGTATTCGCTCCAGTTCTTCGCCGCGGAAGCCCCGGTGCCGACAATCGATGCCGACGGCACCAACTGGCTGATGAAGCGGTTCCAGCGCGTGACGTTGGCCGGGCCGACGTAGACCACGTCCTGCGGGCGCACCTGGAAATGCGAGGCCAGCGCCATGGCGGTCGGCGATTCGGCTTCCAGCTGATAGATCTTCGCGGGCTCGACATCGAGGTTTTCCACGCCACGAATCACGTACACCGCGTTGCCGTTGGAGCTGGTCTGGCTAAGGCCACCGACCGAACCGAGCACGTCGGAGAGGTTCATCGTCGCCGTCTTGAAGCTCAACGCGCGCGGCTGGTTGACCTCGCCCATCACGTAGATGCGCTTGTTGTCGTTGTACGGCAGATACAACTGGTCGCCGCCCTTGAGGAAGACGTTCTGCAACTCGGAATCCTGCTGGTTGAGCGCGTCGAGATTGAGCGGATACGTGCGCCCGTTGCGCGTTAGCAACAGCCCGGACAGATCGGCGTTGTTGGTGTCGATACCGGCCGAGCCGAGGGCTTCGACCACGCTCAGCGGATTGGTGGAAATCGCTTGCGGGCCGGCCTTGGTGACCGCGCCGGTGACCACGACTTTCTGACTGGCAAAACGCAGCACCGCGACGTCAACCTGCGGCTCGGCAATGAACGCCGACAAGCGCTGCTCAATGTCCGCGCGCAGTTGCTGGATGGTGCGGCCGGCGGCCTGCACTTCCTTGATGAACGGGTAATACAGCGTGCCATCGGAGCGCACCAGACGGCCGTTGGCATCGATCTGTTGCTGCGCGCCGGACGGGGCCGTCAGCTCCGGGTGATCCCACACTGTGATGTACAGCACGTCGTTGTTGCCGATGCGGTATTCGGCCGGGGTCGCCAACAGCTCGGCCGGCAGTGACTCGTGCTTTTGCGTCGCGCGGTTCATGGCGATCAGCTTCGGCGTGATCGGAATCAGCTCGACCCGGCTGCTTTCACTCGCGCCCTGGCGGGTGATGTCGCTGGTGCTGAGGTATTGACCGGGGGAAAACATGCAACCTTGCAAAGCGAGACTTGCCAACATTAAAAGATAAACACTACGAGTCATAATGGCACTACGCTATTCAAGGGCGAATCCAAAAACAAAGTCACCCGACTTGCGTCGGGCGACCCTGTACTGCACTAACAGAACTTCCTGTTAGTTATGCGTGCCGGTTGTACCGGTGGTACCCGTCGTACCGGTGGTACCGCCGTTGGCACTGCCACCGCTGTTGGACGCCGCTACAGCACTGGCAACCATTGCAGTACTGGCTGCTGGCGCTTGAGAAGCCGCCACACTGCCACCTACATTGGTTACCGCTGTCAACGGCGCTTCAGCGGCGGCAGCCCAGTTGCTCAACATCGTCAACAGGGCAACTGCCATCACTTTTTTCATATCAACTCCTTTCTAACATTCGGCCTGTTAAAAAACCGGCCTGTGTTAGCGGTGGTAGAGTTCAAGTCCGCAAAAAGCGCGAACAAGATCCGTTGTTCTTTCACAGTCAAACGCAACTGATAAAAGTCGAACGGCAGGCTTATATCTACGGACTTGCAAAAGGCATTGCCAGTGTAATTTCCCGACGTTATCTAACAACCTGACTGAAAATAACATTGGACTAATTGGCCATCATCCTGAGTATCCATTGGGATGATTGGATTGCCAGCGCCAGGTGTCGGCGACCATGTCCTGCAAGCTGCGTGTGGCTTTCCAGCCAAGTTCTTTCGCCGCTTTCGAAGCGTCGGCAAAACTTTCGGCAATATCACCGGCGCGACGCGGCATCATCCGGTACGGCACCGGGCGCCCACAGGCTTGTTCGAACGCCTGCAGCACTTGCAGCACGCTGTAGCCATCGCCGGTGCCGAGATTCCAGGTGTGAATGCCGGTGCGTTCGCCGATCGACTGCAACGCTTTCAAATGCCCGTCCGCCAGATCAACCACATGGATGTAATCGCGCACCCCAGTGCCGTCGACCGTGGGGTAGTCGTTGCCGAAGATCGACAATTCTTGCAGGCTGCCGACCGCGACCTGGCTGATGTACGGCACCAGATTGTTGGGGATGCCGTTGGGGTCTTCGCCCATGTGGCCGCTCTGGTGCGCGCCGATCGGGTTGAAGTAGCGCAGCAAGGCGATGCTCCAGCGCGGCTCGGCCCGGCTCAGATCGCGCAATACGTTTTCCACGATCAGCTTGGACTGGCCGTAGGGATTGGTCGGCGTGCCGGTCGGAAAATCTTCGCTGATCGGCATCTGCTCAGGCTCGCCATACACCGTGGCCGAGGAGCTGAACACCAACCGGAACACCCCCGCCGCCGCCATCGCCTGACACAGCGTGACGCTGCCGCCGACGTTGGTTTCGTAGTATTCGAGCGGCTTGCGCACGCTTTCGCCCACCGCTTTGAGCCCGGCGAAATGCAGCACCGCTTCGATCTTATGCTCTCGGAAGATCCGGTCGAGCAGCGCGCGGTCGCAGACATCGCCGCGAATCATCCAGGCACTCTTGCCGCAAATCGCTTCCACGGCGTGAAGTGCCGCATCGCTGCTGTTGCAAAGATTATCCAGAACCACAACTTCATAACCTGCTTCAAGCAATGCAAGTGTGGTATGCGAGCCGATATAGCCGGCGCCACCCGTTACCAGAATCTTCATAGCGCGGTCCGTCTTTTGGATAAGTGACAAGTAACGTGTCAAGCCTCATGTATCGAACCTGTGTCACAGTCGACACAAACAAGGCGACAACAACCGAAAACAAATTCAGTTCAATGACTGGCAATAAATATTTTTGCAGGTCACACTGTATTGCCGTTACTTATTAGCACTCCCCGCACATTCATCACTATCAACAGATGCCGACTAAAAATAACTAACAAGGCACTTACCGACATCCTCTAACATTGTCGGCTTTTAGCTGCCTGATCAATTGCAATGAATAACCTGACTCGGGTATTAAAGTAAGCCTTCAATCCTTATTGAAACTTGCCGCCTGCTCAGGTGCGCAACCGTCGCCTGTGTTCCATGACTGTCCAGGATACTTTTATGATTCGTAAATGTTTGTTCCCCGCTGCCGGTTATGGCACGCGTTTTCTGCCGGCCACCAAAGCCATGCCGAAAGAAATGCTGCCGATCGTCAACAAGCCGTTGATCGAATACGCCGTCGAGGAAGCGCGGGACGCCGGGCTGCAACACATGGCCATCGTTACCGGTCGCGGCAAGCGTGCGCTGGAAGACCATTTCGATATCAGCTACGAACTCGAACATCAGATTCGCGGCACTGAAAAAGAGAAATTTCTTGCTGGCACACGCGAGCTGATCGACACGTGCACCTTCTCCTACACCCGTCAGGTGGAAATGAAAGGCCTTGGCCACGCGATCCTCAGCGGCCGCCCGTTGATTGGCGACGAGCCGTTCGCCGTGGTGCTGGCCGATGACTTGTGCCTGAACCTGGAAGGCGACGGCGTGCTGTCGCAGATGATCCAGCTGTACAAGAAATTCCGCTGCTCGATCGTCGCCATCCAGGAAGTCCCGGCCGACCAGACCCACAAGTACGGGGTGATTGCCGGCGAGCTGATTTCCGACGGCATCTACCGGGTGAATAACATGGTGGAAAAACCGGCACCGCAAGACGCGCCGTCGAACCTGGCGATCATCGGTCGCTACATCCTCACACCGGACATTTTCGACCTGATCGCCGACACCCAACCGGGCAAGGGCGGCGAAATCCAGATCACCGACGCGCTGATGAAACAAGCGCAGAACGGCTGCGTGCTGGCCTACAAATTCAAAGGCCTGCGCTTCGACTGTGGTGACGCCGAGGGTTATTTGCAGGCAACCAACTTCTGCTACGAAAACGTTTACCTCAAGGGCCGCTGAGACGGCTCCAGCACCGCGGATTCGCTCATTATTTCAGGCAGGCAACCATGAACATTGCACACTATTCAGCAGAGATTGAACGTGAGGTGGACAACCTTGGAATGATGAGCTGGCTGTCGCGCCATCAGCCGTTGCCCAGCGCCAACGAAACCTGGCTGGGCACGATTCTGCTGGTGGAGCGGATCGGCGTGTTTCCGGCGTCCGGCGATATTCGCAGGCTAATGCGCGATCCTTATCCCCTGCTCGCGCATTTGAAAACGCTGTACGGCGAGCAGGCGCTGGAAATGGATGACCGCGATGGCCTGAAAGTGATCTTCAGCGACTGGCGCTTTCGCGTGCGGATCTGTTGCAACGACCCGGCGATCATCATTAACGTGGAAACCCGTTGTGATGCGCGGTTGATGCCGCAAAAACTCGATGAGTTACTGGGTATTATCGATTCCTTCAAGCAGCACCCCTGACCCTTTGTGGGAGCGAGCCTGCTCGCTCCCACACTCAGTTCTTCGCAGCAGCGTTGCAGTCAGTCTTGCCTCCCATGATCCAGCCATAAAAATAATCGGCAATCACCTTCCCGCCCGTGGCCGGCAGCGGATGAATCTTGTCCGGGCCGATCATCGCCGCGGCGTAGCGTTTGACGTCGGGGCCGAAGGCGCATTGCAGGTTGGCGAACCCCAGATGCTGCTCTCGCGCCCAAGGCTCGAGCACTTGCGCATACGCCGCCATCGGATAAGCGCTGGAACGCGTGGTGTCCTGACGCATGATCAAGTTGATGCTCGCCTCAGGCTGAATCTCACGAAGCATGCCGACCAGACCCTGCACGTTATGCAAATACTGCTCGGGCTTCACACCGAAACCCTGGTCGTTGCCGCCGAGCATGATCAGATAAACGTCGGCGGGGATTTTCGCTACCGCCGCTTTCCACTGCGCCTGCCATTGTCGGTCGGCGTGATAAAAATCCGCCGACGCCGCACCCGATGCCGCCAGTTTCGACACGCGAATGCCGGGCTGATCGTTGCGCATCCACAGCCCGAACAAAGTCGGCGCGCCTTTCTGCACTTCGAGCCTGAACGACCAGTCTTTCGCCGTCGACAGGCCGGCAAGCGGCACTTCCTGCACGCCTGAACCGGCCAGCCTCAACGGCTGCCAGTCTTGCGCTGGCGACCAGCGATAACGCAGTTCGCTCGGTTCGCCGTTGCCCAGGTAGAACAGTTTCGCCTGAGTCACCGCCGTATCGATGCGCGGCGTCGGGTTGGCATCCACCTGCAGCCATGCGCCGGCGCGACCAGTGACGGTGCGACTGTCGGGACTGGCCTGGCCCAGCTCGGAGACTTTCCAGCCGCCACCAAAGTATTTATCGCTGCTGCGGGTGTATTTGAAATGCGTACCGCCGAGCGCCGCACCGTGGTTGAAACCGACATAACCGGGGCCAGCGAAACCAACCTCGCCGGCCACCCGTTGCACTAGTTTGTTCAGGTAGAAATCCTGCCCGGCGGTGTAGCTGTCGCCGATCACCGAGACCGACAACACCTTGCCGGCCTTGCCCTCGCGCCACTGGGCAAAGCGCTCGCGAGCGTCGCCGACCTGAATCACCGATGCAGAAACGGGTTGGGCATTATCAACTGCCACCATGCAAAATTTCCTTCAATCTGGAATGGCCCCTTCGCGAGCAAGCTCGCTCCCACAGGGTTCTGAGTCATCCACAACATGTATCCATTTCATGAAACCTGTGGGAGCGAGCCTGCTCGCGAAGCTTTTAGCTGCTCTGGGTTTGCACCACTGGGGCGATGACCGCCGGCGGTTTCTTCCTGCCCGCCTTCTCACCGAGGAACAACACCGAGGTGAAATTGAACCGGCTGAAAACCATCGCCAACACCACCGGCCCGAGCAAGCCGACGCTCAACCCGCCCAGTACCAGCAGGCTCTCGTCCTTCACGCCGAGACGCCCCAGCACAAACCGCGACGTCGCCGCGAACAGCACATGAAACAGAAAAATCGCATAGGAATAGCCGCCCAGCCAGGTCAGCGCTTTCGAACGCATGTCGCTGGACAACAACGCTATGCACGATACACATCCCACCGCCAGGCCGATCAGGCTGCGCCGATCAACGATCAACTCGCGATCGATCGCCGCGACGTACAGCAGCGTCAGCGAGATCAGCACAAACAGCAGCGGCCCGATCACTTTGAAACGTTGTTTGAGAACATCGACATTCTCCTGCCCGATCATCCCCGCAACAAAAAACGGCAGCAGATAAATCGCACCGTTGATGCCGAACGCATCGAGCGGCAACGGTGGCAGCAGAAACAGCAGCGCGGCGAAGGCAAACAGGCCATACAGGCGCGTCGCCGAACGCAGCAGACCGCGCCACTCCAGCAGGCCGACGAAGATGAAAATGATGAACACCGCCTGCAAAAACCAGAAGTGGTTGATCGGCACCCAGAACGACAGTAACGCATCAATCACGCCGACATCCTTGTTCACCCCCGGCCCCACCGCTTGCAGCACCGAAAACGGCACGCCGACGCAAAACAGCGGCACGATCAAGCGGCGCACCTTGCCGCTGAAGAAGGCGGAAAAGTCATTGCCACGGATTTTGTAGATCGAATAGATATACCCGGAGATGAAGGTGAACAGCGGCATGCGCACGTACACCATCGAGTCGGCGATAACCCGGAACGGCGAGCCGATATCGATCTTCAAGCCGCCGCCCAATGGCCCGATGACGTGGTACAGCACCAGCAGCAGGCACGCCAGGCCACGCAGGGTTTCGATCTCCAGGGACTTTTTCTTGCTCGACATACAGCACCTGCCTCAATTCAGAATTCGGGATTCAACCTGCACCGGCTTGTTCGCGCGCAGCATCAAGCCGAGGCCGACGAACAACACCGGCACCACCATCGAAAAATGCCGGGCGAAGGAACCGAAGTCCGGCTCGAACAAGCCTTGCACCAGCAGGAACGCCAACGGAATCGCGATCAGTTCCTTGGGTTTGGTCTGGATCGGCGCGCCCTTGTAATCGGTCGAGGTGATGACTTTGAACAGCAGCAGCGCGGTCATGATCATCAGCGCAACGAAGATCACCTGACCCGGCCCGGACAGCAGGATCAGTTCCACCGGGAACGACAGCCGGAAGAAAATGATCATCGAGTCCAGCGCCTGCGAGACGAAATCACTGCCGCTGAGCCACGAGACGATCAACGACTTCGAGCCCTCCTCCCCCGCCGTGCGCAGTTCGTTGTTGCTGGCGCGAATCGACGACACCGGAAAGCCCAGCGCAACCTGAATGGCCATGGCTACCGCCAGATAAAACAGAAACAGCATCAGGAAGAAGGTGAAGCGCGACACGTACTTTTTCATCACGCAGACGCCGACCCACGACAGCGAAAACAGAATCCAGTACGGCCGGATCAGCACGCCGTAGATCACCGCCGAGAGGAAAAAACCGCCGCGATATTTGCGTGTCAACGAGCTGAGCAGAATGCTCAACACCGCCACCGAGACGATGATTTCCTTGGTCAGGTTCTCGAGGAAAAACGAACGCACGATGCCCCACAGACACAAGGTGCCGAAGATCGTCAACGGCATGCGCCGAAACACCACCACCGGAATCGCCGTGAGGAAAAAATTGCAGAACATGCCGTAGGCCCAGGCATTGGTCAGGTTGATCCCGGTGGGCCGCAGCAGGAACGCCGAGCACTCGTAGGACGAGCGATCGGGCGAGAACGGGTTCCAGAAATTGCAGTTGTCGGCGCGCGCGTAGGACGACCACAAGGTCATCGCATCCGGCCCCGGATCACGCGGGACCAACAGCGGCATTGCCACCGACAAAAACAGCCCGGTAAACAGGATCAGAAACGAAAGCGAAGAATCGAGTCGCTTGCCGCGAAACTCGATGCACGGCAACTTCAGGCCCATGACAACGCAGCCTTCTTCGCCGCGGTGACACGGGTCAACAGCGCAATCACTGCAAGCTGCACGACGATGGCGAAGACGTTGCCCCACGCCGCGCCGTAAATCGAGTAATGCTTGATCAGCACATAGCTGACCGGTACCGAGACCAGCAGGCAGATCGCCGCGCTGGCCAGCGACACCCGGCTGTTTTTCGAAGCAATCAAACCGCCCCAGACGATGTCGCCGATGGCCCGCAGCGCGAAGGAAAATATCAGCACACCAAGGATCGCGTTGTCGGGGCGCGGCACGCTGGTGGCGACGTAATCGAGCACCAGATTGAAAAACACATAGATCGCCACGGCGACAACGGCGGACACCACCAGCGAGCGCATCACCCACTTGTTCACGAACAGTTGCTTGACCGTGAACGCCTGTTGATCGGCCTGAAAGCGCTTGGCCAACACCGGAATCCCGACCACCGCCACCACTGCATACGACAACGCCTGCAAGGTGTTCGCCGCCGACCACGCGTACACGTATTTACCAAGGCTGGCGTAGGGCTCCAGATCGATGATCAGAAAGCGCTCGGCGTACTGACTCAGGGCGATCAAGCCCGTGCCGAGGTAGAACGGCAAACCGGCCTTCCACACGGTGGCGGTATCGAGCACCGCAGCCTCACGCCCCGTGTGTACCCGTGCGACGATCAGGTAACCGGCGACGATCACCAGCACGTTGGCAACGACCCACAGCCACAACACACTGGCGATGCCCGCGACCCAGCCGAGCATCATCCCGGCCACGGCCAACACTGCCCACAAACCGGTCTTGATGAAAAACAGCAAGGCCCCGGCGGTGGCTTTCTGTGCAGAAAACACGAACGAGTTGATCTCGAACGACAGGTGTTCTGTGAGCAATACCAACGTCACGCAAAGCACCAGCGCAGCGGTCGCTTCGACCTGCTGAAACAGCGAATAGATCAGCACCGTGACCACCGACAACAGCAGCCCTACTGCCAGATATAACAGCAGGACTTTGTCGACCACCCGGCGCGAACTGCCGCCCACACTGATCAAGCGATTGATCTCGGAACTGAAACCGACGCTGTAGAACTTCGAGGCAATCAGCGACGCTGCCACCGCCACGCCGTAAAAACCCAGTGCTTCATAGCCCAGGTAATGGGTAATCGCGAGCACCAGCAGAAACTTCGCGCCCAATGCCCCGCCGCGAAGCAACAGGCGAAATATCATCGAACGACACCCTTGATGATCTCGTCCATGGCCACGGTTTTTGCCTCGATCTCGCGGCAGGTGTCGGTCAGGCGTTTGCCGAAATCCGCCAAGGCATTCGGCGCGTACACCGTGTTGATGATGGTGTCGACGTCGATGTCACCGCCGTTGATCACCCAGTCTTCTACGCCCATGTCCTGATAAGCGCCAAAACCTTTGCGCTCGTAGCTGATGTGGTACGCCGGCACGCCGGACAGCAGCGATTCGATGGCGCCGTGCAAACGCACGGAAATCACCAGGTCCGGTTGATATTTGGCGATCGTGGCTTTCAGCGACAGCAGGTCTTCAGTGATGCCCAGTTCGCGATAGAACGCGCCGTCATCGTTGCCACGAACCGCGCTTTGCACGGCGCAGACCACTTTGCTTTTGTTCTTCAGCCGCTGCAGGAGCAATTTCAGGTTGGCGACGTAAGCGACTTTCTTCTCTTTGCTCCACTGCGGCGGCTTGCGCAGCACCACGCACACCGTGGCTGGCGACGCGGCGCAACGGGTGAACTTGGGCTGCTGGAGAATCTTGCTGGCCAGCGACTGCACCGCCAGATCCGGCGCGCGGTAGACGTTTTCGCAAGCGTCGAAAATCGCCGAGGAGCGATTGTCGCGGACGAACACCGCGTCGGCGCTGGCGTAGTGCTCGACGATCTTGCTGCTTTCGCCATGGAACGGGCCGATGCTCTGCGGCAGGTACACCGACGGCACCTTGCTGAGGATCGCGGTTTCCAGTTGCTTGGCGTGGCCGATTTTCAACTTGATGTGTTCGAAGGCACTTTTCGAGCGCATGTAACCGCCACCGACGCCAACGATCAGGTCGGTCTTTTTCAACAGATCCGCGAGCCCGGCGTAGGACTGGTTGAGAAACACCGCCTGCTTGACCCGGCCCAGGCCTTTGGCGGCCATCACCGGCGCGTCGAAACGCGGGTGCGGCAGGTAGTTGAAGGAGTCCGGGTCGGAGGCGACGACGCTGATCGCAGTGTCTTCACCAAAGTTGCGCTGCACCAGGGCAATCGCCAGGTCGACCAGCAAACCGTCACCGGAGTTGGAGGCACTGTAGCCGTGCAAAATCGTTACGTTCATAGCGTGAGTTCTACTTAATAAGTGGGAGCGCGATACAGGTCGTAGGTCTGGCGAATCATCAACGCGGCGCTGAAACGCTCGCGGACGATGCTCCGGCCTTCGTTGCCGAGGTCGAGCAGGCGCGGTTTCTGGATGATCGTCAGCACATCGGCGAGTGCCTGGTGATCGCCGCTGGGGAAGACGTAGCCGGACACTTCGTTGGTGACCAGTTCTGGCAGCGAGGTGCAGTTGCTGGCAATCACCGGCAAGCCCATGGCCATGCCTTCCAGCGGCACCATGGCAAACCCTTCCCAGCGACTGGGCACGATCAGCGCATCGGCTTTCTGATACAGCGCCTGCACTTCACTGGGCGTTACCCACGGCAGGTATTCGACCGAGTCCATCGGCGGGCAATCCACCGAATCTTCGTTCACCGCACTGCCGACCACCGTCAGCTTGAGGTCCTTGCGCTGGACTTTGGCGAAGGCCTTGAGCAGCACGTCGAAGCCTTTCTGATAATCGAGACGGCCGACGAACAGCAAATGGATCGGCTCGGTACCCGCGGCTTTCGGCGCGTCATCCTTGTGGTGGATGCCGTT
Source organism: Pseudomonas koreensis (assembly GCF_036668835.1). Lineage (GTDB taxonomy): Bacteria > Pseudomonadota > Gammaproteobacteria > Pseudomonadales > Pseudomonadaceae > Aquipseudomonas > Aquipseudomonas koreensis_I. The sequence goes on along the minus strand of NZ_JAZEVW010000011.1, from coordinate 13,709 downwards.
GTAGATCAGTTTCATGCGCTTGCGCTCGATGCCGAACCGCGCGGCTTTGTCGAGCTCGTACTGGCTGACGCAGATGATCACATCGGTGACTTTTTGCAGCACCCGCTCGATCCACGCATAGACCTTCTGCTTGGTCGGCGAGCTTTCCATCAGGAACGAAAACGCGTGCGGGCAATAGACGATCTGCGGCTTGCGCCACGGTCGCAACAGCACGCACACACAGCGGCCGATCACCCCGGAAAACGTGCTGTGCAGATGCACCACATCGGGTTTTTCCTTGATCAGCACCTGGCTCAGGCGCCAGGCGAAACGCAACAACGACGGCACATTGCGGCCGGTGCGGGCGAAGGTGCGAATCTGCGGCGGCGCGATGCCGTGCAGTTCCTTTTCCTGATCCTCGGGGACCAGGTACACCAGTTCGTAGTTTGCCGCGTCGCCTTCGGGGGAAGCCGAAATCGTGCGGATGACCGTCGCGACGCCACCTTTGATCGTCTCTGCCACGTGCAGTATTTTCTTCACAACTCACCCACTTCAAACAGGAAAGGACAATCGCCAGATTTCAGGATTTGTCGGACGCGTATTCGTAGTTGTAATAGCCGTAGCCACCGTTGCCGTAGTAGCTGGCGGCACGCTTCTCGACGCCGTTGAACACCGCACCTTTGAGCTCGATGCCGTTCTGCGCGAAACGGCGGATGGTCAGTTCGATTTCCTTCGCCGGGTTCACCCCGAAGCGCGTGACGATCAGGCTGATCCCGGCTTCACGGCCGACAATCGCCGCGTCGGTGACCGCCAGCAGCGGCGGCGTATCGATGATCACCAGGTCGTAGCGCTCGCTCAGTTCCGCCAGCAAGTCGCGGAAATTGGCGTGCATCAACAGTTCGGAAGGATTCGGCGGCACTTGGCCGCGACTGATGAAATGCAGGTTGTCGACTTCGACGGTGTGGATCGCCTCATCGAGGCTGCAGCGCTTGACCAGCAGGTCGGACAAGCCGTTGCTGATCGGCGTGTTGAGGGTCTTGTGCAGGTGACCTTTGCGCATGTCGGCATCGATCAGCACCACGCGCTGGCCGCTCAAGGCCATGACCGCGGCGAGGTTGGACGAGACGAAGGTCTTGCCGACCTGCGGGCTTGGCCCGGAAATCATGATGCGGTTGTTGGTCGAATCGAGCCCGGCGAAGTGCAGGCAGGTGCGCAGGCTGCGTATCGATTCGATCGACAGGTCAGTCGGATTGCGCAGCGCCAGTAGATACGCCGGTTTGTCGACGCCGTCGCGGGCACGCCCTTTTCTGCCGTCTTCTTCCTCTTGCAGCGCGCTGTAGGGAATCGACGCGTACACCGGCAAACCCAATTGCTCGATCGCCTCAGGACCTTCAAGGCCTCGGCTCAGGGATTTGCGCAGCAGCACCAGCGCCACGCCGACGAAGGCGCCAAGGAATGTGGCGATCAGCACGATCAGTGGCTTCTTCGGTTTGACCGGGCTGGTCAGATCGACGTCGGCGGTGTCGACCAGGCGCACGTTACCTACCGCACCAGCGCGGACGATGTCCAGCTCCTGGGATTTGTTCAGCAACTGCGTGTAGATCTGCGAAGCGACTTCGACGTCGCGGGTCAGGTTGAGCAGTTCCTGCTGGGTCGCCGGCAAGTCCTGGACTTTGCCTTCCAGCGACTTCTGTTGCTGGGTCAACTCGCCGATCTGGCTCATCAAGGCGCGATAGGCCGGATGCTGTTTGGTGAACTTGCGATCCAGTTCCGCCTGCTGCATTTTCAGTTCGGAGATGCGCGTTTCCAGCGCCACCGACTGGCCCAGCACCGATTGGGTTTCCAGGGAGATGTTCACGGTCTTGCCGTGGGTCTGGTAAGCGTTAAGCGCATCGCTGGCCTTGGCCAGATCACGCTTGACCTGCGGCAACTGACTCTGCAGAAACGCCAGACTTTGCGCCGCCTCCGCCGAAGTACGCCGCACGTTTTGCTCGACGTAGAGCGCGGCGATCTTGTTGAGAATCTTCACCGCTTCAGCCGCATCGGAACTGGCCAGCGCCAGACGGATGATCCCCGACTCCTTGCCCTGCTCGGAAATATCCAGCGCGTCCTGATAGCCCTGAATCGTCACGATCCGCGGATTGCGCACCACTTCGAAGTTCGTACCGGGGTTGGCCGACAATTGTGTGATCAGGCCTTCGACGTCATCCTGAGCGAACGCTTCGCCGGCGCGACCTTCAACCAGCAGATTGTCGTTGTCATCGAACAGCTGGAAGCGTTGCTGCTCGCCGGCAATCAGCGTGAGTTTCTTGCCGAGCAATTCCTTGGGCAGATTGAGCCGGGCGAATTCCAGGCGCTCACCGCCCCAGGCGTAGCTGTTCAGGCCGAAGCGTGGCGCGGCGACGCGGGTCTCGGTTTCGCCGCGATAACGGCGGGCGAGAAAGCCGCCAATCATCGGGAAGGTTTTCGGCGTGACGTCGATGTCCAGACGCAGGTCGTCGACCGTTTTGCCGATCACCGCGCGGGATTTGATGATGCCGATTTCGGTCACCGACGGCGATTGCCCGCCGAGCATGCTGTTGAGGTCGGAGAAACCGAGCATGTCGTTCTTTTTCGGCTCGACCTGCACCAGCGCATTCGCCAGGTACACCGGCGTGGCCAACACTGCATAAGCCACGCCGGCGACCATGAAGGCGCCGGTCAATGCGCCGATCAACCACTTCTGATCGATCAGGCTGCCGAATATGCCGAGCAGATCAATACTGTCTTGATCATTGTCACGGGTGCCGATTACTGACGGTAACTGCATAAGTCTGTTCTTACCATTGACTGTTCTGAAGAATATGGGTCATTGCCCGAGGCGCTTTGCCCATGAACTAACTGCGTCTTCAATCAATGCGTGAGCATGAATAAAAGCGGCCTTGCCTTGACGATACGGATCCTGTATTTCGCGCTCGCTCTGCCACTTGCCAAGCAAAAACACTTTGCCTCGGGCGTGGGAGGCAATCTTCAGTACTTGATTGACGTGCTGTTTTTCCATGACCAGGATCAGGTCCGAGTCATTGACGATATCCGCAGTCAATTGCCGCGCCTTGAAACTCTCGGCGCTGTGCCCGTGCTCTTCCAGAACCTGCCGCGCAGACGCCTCGACGCCCTCGCCAACCCGTGCCGAGAGGCCTGCGGAGGCCACGCTGATGGCCGAGGAGCCCAGCGCATTGCGCAACAAAAGTTCTGCCGTCGGACTCCGGCAAATATTGCCCACGCAGACAACGAGGATCTTTTTGAACAAGGTTTTACTTTCCTGTGTAATGTCAAACGGCCAATATCCCGAGAGCATTGGATTGAACCCTCAAGAACTTCCTGCACTCGGAAATAGATTCGCCCTGTTAGTCCCGAAGTATTAAGTACCACAGCGTTTAAAAGCGCCCCAACCACAATTAGCGGACTAAAAATAACTGTGATTTTCGAGCGTTTGTTTTCTGACAAAAAATAACATTCGTGCACTAAGTGCCAGCACTCCGTTCGAAAATTCAGTAACACGCTGATTAATTCGCAGTTGTCATTTCTCTTCGGGAGAGCAGACATGAAACCGACCCATTTCCAACGCGCCGGCGCCTTGACCCTGATGCTGCTGGGCGCGACTACTCAGGCCCAGGCCAGCGAACTGTTTCCCAACCTGCCCACGAGGACCATTGGTGTTCAGGTAAAAATCCAGAGTTTCACCGCGGCAGACGCTGAGCAGATCAAAGCCGCCGGTTTCAGCTTCGTGCGCTTCGGCGTCTGGAGCGACAGCCTCAGCGCCAAGGCTTATCAGCAACAAGTCAGCAATGCCTTCGCTGCCGCCAAGTCAGCCGGGCTGCCGGTGCTGCTGACCGTGCGCGCGATCAAGGCGCTGCCGGCCACCACGCCCGCCGAGCTGACAAGCGCCGGCGAGACCTTCGCCAAAGCCGTCAACGGCCTGCAACAGTCGTACAGCAGCCAACTGGTGGCGATCGAGCTGTGGAACGAGCCGGACCTGGAAACCTATTGGCCGACGCGCAATTTCTCCACGACCTTTGTGCCGTTCATGAGCGGCGTGTGCAAAACCCTGCAGGCACAACCACAGCTGACCCCAGTGGTCGGTTTCGGCTTCGCCCGGCCACCGAGCGCCGGTTCGGCGTCGACCACGGCCCTGAGCCGCATCGTCAGTGACTACCCGCAGTGCCTCGACGCGGTGTCCTATCACCCTTACGGCATGACTGCGACGCAGATCAGCAACGCACAAACGTTCATTCAACAGAATTTCAATCTGCCGGGCGTGATCAGTGAATGGGGGGTTTCGGCGCTCGCCTCGAACGGGGGCGCGGAAGGCCAAGCGAGCAAGATCAGCGCGTTTATCACGGACGTAAAACGCCTCAATATCCCGCTGAGCTCCATTTATGAATGGCGAAACAGTGACACCGGCAGTAATGATCGCGAGAAGAACTTCGGCCTGCTGACGTCGGACGGTCAGGCCAAACCGGCGCGGCTGTCGGTGGAAACCCAGCTCAACGCCGAGTAGACCATGGGCGACCGATCTGTTCGCAGGTCGGTTGCTTTGAACCTGTGCGCGGTTTTGGCATCGTATTCATCGGTACCACGCCCCGCCATTCAAACAATCGTTTTCAGGTTGTTGCCGCAGGGGCCATCGAGACACGCAACCGCCCTTGAGTGGCTGTCAGCGCTCGGGTAATGTCACCAGACCCACAGGACAGAGCACGCCCATGACTTCCAAGCTGGAACAACTCAAACAATTCACCACCGTGGTTGCCGACACCGGCGACTTCGAAGCGATCGCCCGGGTCAAACCGGTCGACGCCACCACCAACCCTTCCCTGCTGCTCAAAGCGGCGGCCATTCCGGCCTACGCCGAGCTGCTCAACGCCTGCGTCAGCGACTGCAAGGGCGATGTCGGCCTGGCCAGCGACCGCTTCGGCGTTGCCGTAGGCCAGGAAATCCTCAAGGTCATTCCGGGCCGTATTTCCACCGAAGTGGATGCGCGCCTGTCGTTCGACAAGGATGCCGTACTCAAACGCGCCCATCGCCTGATCGAGCTGTACGACAAGGCCGGCATCGGCCGTGACCGCGTGCTGATCAAGATCGCCTCGACCTGGGAAGGTATCCGCGCCGCTGAAGTGCTGGAAAAAGAAGGCATTCAGACCAACCTGACCCTGCTGTTCTCCTTCGCCCAGGCCGCCGCCTGCGCCGACGCAGGGGTATTCCTGATTTCGCCGTTCGTGGGCCGCATCTACGACTGGTACAAGAAAGCCAACGGCAACGACTACACTGGCGCCGATGATCCGGGCGTGCAGTCGGTCACCCGCATCTACAACTACTACAAGGCCAATGACTACAAGACCGTGGTCATGGGCGCGAGCTTCCGCAACCTCAGCCAGATCGAACAACTGGCCGGTTGCGACCGCCTGACCATCAGCCCGGACCTGATCGACAAGCTGGCCGCCGACACCGGCAAGCTGGAGCGCAAACTGGCCCCAGGCAATGCCGGCGAAGCCCGTCTGAGCCTCAACGAAGCGCAGTTCCGCTGGTTGTCCAACGAGGACGCCATGGCCACCGAAAAACTGGCTGAAGGCATTCGTCAGTTCGCCCGCGATCAGGAGAAGCTCGAGGCGCTGTTGCAGGCCAAGCTGTGAACTGAGTTGGCGTAATGCAAAAAGGGCGAACCCTCACGGGTTCGCCCTTTTTGTGTCTGCCGGAAAATTTCAGTTTTCTTGAGGGAGCTATCGCGAGCAGGCTCACTCCTACAGGGGATCTGTGGTTTTATCGCGAATATGTGTCGAGTAGAGAACCTGTAGGAGTGAGCCTGCTCGCGATAGGGCCAGCAGACCTTACCCTTAATCTCAAACCATCAATGCCGCTCGAGGGCATTCACCAGGTCATGAAACGCTTCCCGATTGGAATCGTTCAGGCCCATGAGGATCTTGTGCGCTTCGAGCACCTTGATCCGCACCACTTCTTCGGACTGGTCCTGATCTGGCAGGTCGTCCAGGCACTCCGGGCATGGCACCGGGTGGTTGACGATGTTGAACACCTGCTCGAAACCCATCGACTGCAGCAGCCGGGTGATGTCTTCGTGGGTGGTAACGACAGTCGGCAACAGGCCAACCTTTTGCCGCGACAGGATCGACAGTTTGGCCAACAGGCCAAGGGTCGTGCTGTCGATGCTGCGGGTTTCGGTCAAATCGATCACGATCGCGTTGAAATTCAACGCCGTGAAGATTTTCTCAATAGTCGCATCCAACGCCGAACACAGGGTCAGGCGAACTTCACCGACGAACTTCAGGACGAAGGTGCCGTCCTGCTCGGCGAACTGGATTCTACCGGTACTCATTGAAGATTCCTGCTCAACACCAACAGGGCGATATCATCCGGCATCTCCCCTAGCGTGGCCAATCCAAACACTTGCCGCAGACCATCCAGGCTGCCGCCCGCCGACTTCACCCGTTGAGGCAAAGCGGCTTCTTTTTCTTTGAGCGTCGGTTCTGGCAAAAGGTCCAGAATGCCATCCGACATCAGCGTCAGGCTGAATGTCGGCGGCAGCTCAAGCACGTGGTCTTCGTAGGTGGCTTCATTGAACAGCCCCACCGGCAGACCACGGCCTTCGAGATAACGAACACTGTCAGGCGTGTACAACACAGGCAACGGCAGATGGCCGCCGATGCTATAGGTCAACAAACCGGTCTCCTCGTCGATGACTCCACCGACCATTGTGACGTGTTTACCCAGCTTACAACTGATCAACCCCCGGTTGATATGACCGAGCACTTCCGAAGGCTTGAATTCCGGCAACGTGCCGTTGCGCTTGGATTCGAACAGCAAGCGCGTGGTCATGAACTTCAACAGCACGGTGACGAACGCTGAAGACGCGCCATGCCCGGAAACGTCCGCCAGATAAAACGCAACGCGGCGCTCGTCGACGCGGAAATAGTCGACAAAATCACCCGACAGGTACAACGACGGAATGATCTGGTGGGCAAACTGGAACTCGTCAATGCTCCACGGGCTTTCCGGCAGCATGTTCATCTGCACCTGGCGACCGGCGTTCTGGTCTTCCTGGAGCAGATTGAGGCTGGCCTCAAGCTCGCGGTTGGCCTTTTCCAGCTTCTCGCGGTAGCGCTGGTTTTCCAGCAGCAGGCGCGCACGATCCAGGGCTCGACGCACGGAATGCTCGAGCACCGCCAGATCTTCGAGAGGCTTGATCAGGTAATCCGCCGCGCCCAGGCGCAGGGCTTCGACCGCGTCGTTCATCACGCCTGCACCCGAGACGACAATCACCGGCGTTTGCGGTGAACGCTCGGTAACCTGACGAATCAGTTCGAGACCGCCCATCTGCGGCATGCGCAGATCGCAGATGACCAGGTCGGGCGTTTCTTGCTCGAATACCTGAAGACCCTGTTGACCGTTGCCGGCCTGCAGGACGCTGAAACCACTGTCTTCCAAATAGGCCGCGAGACTCGCGCGTACTACTTCGTCATCATCGATTATCAGCAGCGTGGCACTGGTTTTTGGCATGTGGGCAAACGGCGCCAGAATTAGGTTGGCGTAGGTGGCGAGGCCTCGGGCCTGGCACAGACTACTGGATTCGCTTTCTAGCCTCTCTGCAGCAGCGGTTTCAAGCATTTGCTTTGCACGCGATTTTGAACAGAGGTGCCCTTCTAAGGCGCAGACGGTACTCCCATCCGCAGAGCGTTTCAAGCGTGCGCCGATGGTCGCTTGACGACTTTGTTTGTCAAAGCACCGAGAGTTATAAGAACGGCCGGAAGCGTAACCGGATGGAAGGTCGCCTGCCGGGCCGCCCCTGCTCCACAGACAAAAAAGGCGACCCTGAGGTCGCCTTCCTGTTTAGCGATCGAAATCAGAAATCGTCTTCGACCTGGCCATCCTTCACCTTGAACTCGCGGTTCTGCAAGTAGGCGTTGCGGATGAACGTGTACTTGTCGCCGCTGATCAGCTTCTCGCTCGACAGCAAGCTGGCGCGGGTGTCGACGATGTTCAGGCCGAAGATCGAGTTGCGGGTCGGCACATGGTCGATGTAGCGGTACATGCCGGTGTAGCTGTCGACGTACTTGGACGGCGCATCACGCAGGGTGCTCGGGCCCATCAGCGGCAGCATCACGTACGGACCGCTGCCCACGCCCCAGTAACCGAGGGTCTGACCGAAGTCTTCGTCGCTGCGGTTCAGGCCCATTTTGGTGCCGACGTCGAAGAAGCCGAGCAGACCGAAAGTGGTGTTGAAGATCAGCCTTGCCGTATCGACGCCAGCGGCCGCCGGCTTGGCCTGCAGAATGTTGTTGGCCAGGTTGGTCACGTCGCCGACGTTGCGAAACATATTGTGAATGCCGTCTTCGAGAAACTGCGGCGTGACGAATTCATAACCCTGTGCCAGCGGCTTGAGCGCGTAGGTGTCAACGAAATCGTTGAACTGGAAAATCGGACGGTTGACGCTTTCCCAAGGATCTTCTTCCGTGGCCGCCTGGCTGGCCAACGGCGCCAGCGACAGGCCGGCATAGACACAAAGCTGAGCGAGCGGATGGCTCAAGCGCATAGAAAAAACTCCTTGGATTGTAGCGTCGCGGACGTCGGAGTCCGGGCATTAAGGCCGCTAGTATAAGCGTAAACGCCGGTTTGGACAGTCTGGCCGATGCAGCAGTCTGTAGGATTTTTCCGCGCAGGTCGTTCACGTCGCTGTCATCCAACTGTCACCGACGCGCCCTAGCCTGAGCGTTATTTCAGGGATGTTGCCATGACTCACGCCGAAACCTTGCCCCTCGCCGCCTCGAGCCTGACTGCCGTGCTGTTTGGCCTGAGCGGTTGCCTGGTGGATTTCGGCGCTCGCGCACGACAACAGACCAACGCCCTGCCCGAGCACGCCGAGGCCACGCCGGGTGCGCTCGACAGTTTGCGCAGCTTGCAGCGCGAGCAGATTCCCTGCGCCTGGCTGGATGAACTGCCAGCCGCCCTGACGCAATCCTTGTCAGCCGCGCTGCCATCCTGGATAAAACCGGCGCAACATTCGGCAACAACAATTCCATGGCCAGCGCCCAATGCTTGTTGGCAGGCGCTGATGGCGTTGAACGTCGGCAGCCTTGATGGATGCGTACTGGTCAGTGGCGAACCTCGATTGCTGCAATCAGGCCTCAACGCCGGTCTCTGGACCATCGGCCTCGCCTCCTGCGGTTCACTCTGCGGGCTGACGCCAGTGGAATGGCAGGCCCTGGGCCAAAAAGAGCGCGAACTGTTGCGTGGCAAGGCGACGATGCAACTGTTCGCACTGGGCGTGCATTCGGTGATCGATCATCTGGGCGAGCTCGACACGTGTCTGGCGGACATCAACCTGCGCCGCCTCAAAGGCGAAAAGCCCTGATCGGGATCATGCAGGTTTGGCGGGAGTGGATTAATCTAAAGGTCAGTCACCGACCTTTGGCGCGCGGCTGCGGTCAATGCCAGTGCCTATTGATAAAAGGAAACCACCATGCCCGCCCGCGAATTGCAAGATCAACTCAACACCCTGCGCGAGCAACTGGACCAGAATCCTCCGCTCTCTGAAGAAGAACGCACACATCTGCATGAACTGATGGTGCAGATCGAATCGGAAATCCAATTGGAAACTGCCACACAGGACGCGAGTATCGCCGATGGCGTGAATCTGGCGGTCGAGCGCTTCGAAGTCGAACACCCCGCCATCGCCGGCACCCTGCGCAACATCATGAACACCCTGGGCAGCATGGGCATCTGAATCCCTGCCGCACAAAAAAGCCCTGCCAGCGATGGCAGGGCTTTTTCATGTCTACGATTTGCAACGCAGCCCTTTGTGGGAGCGAGCCTGCTCGCGAAGGCGTCGTGTCAGTCGACATCGTCGTTGAATGACACACCGCATTCGCGAGCAGGCTCGCTCCCACATTGGATCTGTTACATCCTGACGTTATTGCCGCACCAGCCGATGGTTCGGCAACTGCGCCGCTTCAGTGCTGCGATACGGATTGATATCCAGACCACCACGACGCACATACCGCGCAAACACTGTCAGCTTCTGCGGCTTCAACAACCGCTGCAGGTCGAGGAAAATCCGCTCGACACACTGCTCATGAAAATCCGAATGCTGGCGGAAGCTGACGATGTACTCGAGCAGGCTGGCGTGATCCAGCGCCGAGCCACGGTACTCCACCACCACGCTGCCCCAGTCCGGCTGGCTGGTCACCGGGCAGTTCGACTTGAGCAGATGGCTGTGCACGCTCTCCTCGACGACGCGCGAATCATCGCAACGCAGCAGTTCCGGGCGCGGATGTTCATAGTTGCTGACGCTGATATCCAGATCATCGATGCACACGCCCGGCAACGCCACGACGCCCTCCGTTTCAACCTCTTTGAGACTGCGAACACGCACGCCCACCGGTTTGCCGGCCGCGGCGGACAAGTCCTTGACCAGCGTTGCCTCGAGCGTGGCGATGTCAGCGAACGGCGTCTGGTTCAGCGAATTCAGATACAGCTTGAATGACTTCGATTCGATGATGTTCGACGAATCGGCCGGGATGCTGAATTCACCGATCGCTACCACCGGTTTGCCCGAAGGCAGCAGCCACGACAGTTCGAAGCAGTTCCAGAAATCCACGCCTTTATACGGCAGGGTTTCGGCGGTCAAACCCAGCTCGGCCCATTTCGCGGTGCGCGGGATCGGGAACAGCAGGGACGGCGTGTACGTGGCGATGTATTCGCTGGACTTGCCCAGCGGCGAATGTTCGGCTGCGGGATGCATGGCGGAAACCTGACTGAAGAATCAGCGGATTCTACCAGCCTTTGCCCGCGCCTTTGAGTGCTTACTGACTGACAGCCAATTTGCCGACCATGCCAGCCTGATAATGCCCGGGAATGTTGCAGGCAAACTCCAGACTTGTCGCTTTGTTAAAGGTCCAGGTCAGTTCGGCAGTCTTGCCCGGCTCGACCAGCACGCTGTTGGGATCGTCGTGCTTCATGCCGTGGCCCATTGCTGCGTGGTCCATGCCGGTCATGTCGTGGGACATGTCTTTGATGCCGGTAGGCGTGAGCATGCCGCTTTGCTGCATCTGCAACATTTCCTGCTGGTGGCTGGCATGCATCGCGGCGTCACCGAGGTTGAATTCATGCAGCAACTGGCCCTTGTTCACCAGCACAAAACGAACCGTCTCACCGGGCTTGATCTGGATAGTCTCGGGATCGAACGACATATCACCCATGACCACCTCAACGCTGCGAGAAGCCTGGGCGGCCGACGCGGGTTGGCCGAAATCGTACGTGTGCGCTGGCGCCGCCCACACCGGTGCGCTCAGCGCCAGCAGACCGGCGGCCAACATCAGGGTTTTACGCAAAAACATGCTCATGCTCCAACAAGATAAGGTTCAGCCTGTGGGACACTCTAGCCGCCGTGCGCTGGCACTCACCTGACAGGCAGATTACAACTTTGTCAGGTTGGCGCCTGCCGCGTGCGCCCAAGGTATAACGCTATCGTTCGAACACCGGAAAACACCCGAGCCGCCATGAAACTGTTGATCGTCGAAGACCAAGCGAAAACCGGCCAATACCTGCGCCAGGGCCTGACCGAGGCCGGGTTCAACACGGAGCTGGTGGCTGACGGCAACAGCGGTCAGCAATTGGCGCTGAGCGGTGAATACGCCTTGCTGATCCTCGACGTGATGCTGCCGGGGCGCAGTGGCTGGCAGATTGTCCAGGCGGTGCGCAGTGCCGGACTGGATACGCCGGTACTTTTTCTGACCGCCAAAGACGCCGTAGAGGACCGGGTACACGGCCTTGAGCTCGGCGCCGATGATTATCTGGTCAAGCCCTTCGCCTTTTCCGAACTGCTCGCGCGGGTGCGCAGCCTGTTGCGCCGCGGCAGCGCTGCACCACAGGAAACCAGCCTGCAACTGGCCGATCTGCGTCTGGACCTGATCCGCCGCCGCGTCGAGCGCAACGGCCAGCGCATCGACTTGACCGCCAAGGAGTTCGCCCTGCTGGAAATGCTCCTGCGCCGTCAGGGCGAAGTGTTGCCGAAATCGCTGATCGCTTCGCAGGTCTGGGACATGAATTTCGACAGCGACACCAATGTCATCGAAGTGGCGATCCGCCGTTTGCGCCTGAAGATCGACGACGACTTCCCAGACAAGCTGATCCACACCGTGCGCGGCATGGGCTATGTGCTCGAAGAGCGCGGCGCCTGATGCGCAGGCTGTCGTTGAGTTCGCGTCTGGCCCTGCTGTTTGCTGCCTGCACTGCGGTGGTATCGCTGTTCGCCGGGGTGCTGTTCGATCGCGCCAGCGAGGCGCATTTTATTGAACTCGACCAGCAGCAACTGGAGACGAAATTGGTCGCTCTGCGTCGCGCCTTGCAGGATATTCAGCCCGCTCAACGCGACGCGCGCCTGGCCGATGAACTGAGCCGGCAGGTCGATCTCTCGCTGCGGATCACCAGCGGCGATGGTCAGCATTGGTATGACAGCTCGGCACAAATTCCGAAAAACCTGCCGCTGCAACCGGGCCTGTCGACGATCAGCGCTGACGGCACCGATTACCGCGTCCTGCGCGCGCCGCTCTACCCGGACACAGCGGATTCAGCGCAATTGACCCTGCTGCTGGACATCACCCACCACCAGCATTTTCTGCAACGCATGCAGCGCCTGATCTGGCTGACCATGGGTTTGTCGGCGCTGGCCACCGCGCTGCTTGGCGCCTGGGCGGCACGCAGTGGCTTGCGCCCGTTACGGCGCATGAGCGTGGTGGCTCGGGGGATTTCCGCACAGTCGCTCGATGCCCGCCTGCCGGAAACGCAAATGCCGCCCGAGCTTGCCGAAATGGCCCACAGCTTCAACGCCATGCTCGTACGCCTCGACGACTCGTTTCAGCGGCTCTCGGCGTTCTCGGCCGACATCGCCCATGAGCTGCGCACGCCGCTGTCGAACCTGCTGACCCACACCCAGGTCACCCTCACCCGCCCTCGCCCGCTCGAGGACTATCGCGAAGCGCTGCACAGCAACCTCGAAGAACTGCAATGGATGGCGCAACTGGTCAACGACATGTTGTACCTGGCTAAAGCCGATCACGGCTTGCTGGTGCCCAAACGTGAAGCGCTGGAATTGGCAGATGAAAGCGATGCGCTGCTGGAGTTTTTTGCGCCGTTGGCAGAGGACGCCGGGATTGAATTGAGCCGAGAAGGCCAAGCGCGAATCGACGGTGATCGCGGCATGTTGCGCCGAGCGTTGTCGAACCTGCTGGACAACGCGCTGCGGTTTACCCCGACTGAAGGTTATGTGCGTTTGAGCATTGTCGATCAGGCGAAGACTGTCCGCGTATGCGTCGAGAACAGTGGCGAGGGCATTTCAGCGCAGTTGCTGCCACGTTTGTTTGATCGCTTCTACCGGGCTGATCCGGCGCGGCAGGAAGGCAGCAGTGAACATGCGGGGTTGGGATTGTCGATTACCCAATCGATCGTTCGCGCCCATGGCGGGCAGATACATTGCGAATCGGAAGCCGGGGAGACGCGGTTCGTGATCGAGTTGCCTCGAACCTGAGGGCAGCAGGTCAGGCCCCTTCGTGAGCAGGCTCGCTTGTATGGTAGGACTTGAAGGGAGGAGGAGGGACAAGGCTCGATTCTGACTGTTAGCGCAGTGCAGACCGTGGGAGATTTTCACCCTCCTCCTTTCACCCAAGCGCCGATAAAGAATGCAT
>NZ_JAZEVW010000010.1:0-233062 GCF_036668835.1 Pseudomonas koreensis | reverse complement strand
CTTTCGCGAGCAAGCTCGCTCCCACAGTGGACTTGTGTTGTCCCGGATTCTGCACCCAGCCACAGGATTAATGGATTGCCGCGAAGCTTGAGTCCACCGCGAAACTTGTGGGAGTGAGCTTGCTCGCGAAGGCGTCGGGTCAGGCAGATCATTGGCGACTGATACACCGCTATCGCGAGCAGGCTCGCTCCTACAAGGGATTCGTGGATAACCCCGGAATCAGCGCAATCTGATCCGCAACAGCTCGGCGCATTCTTCGATCGAGCGCTTCTGCGTCTCGGCGTACAAGCCCAGCTCGTCGATGGTCGCGCGCCCGAGCGCTTGTTCGAAAGCCTGGCGGTTGGAGTGCTCGCCATAGTGCGTCTGCGCGGCATCGCCAAGGTTTGACTGAAAAATCCCCGCCGCACTCACCGGCAGGAAATCTTCGTACACCAGTGGCTCAGCTTTCACATAGCCCTCACGCAACAAGTCTTCCAGCGAAGACTCACTGATACCACTCGCCGCTCTGCCTTTTTCCGTAGCGAAATAGCGAAAATACGCCAGCTCGTGTTCGCGCATGCCCTCGACGCTGTCAGGAAACTCGCCAAAATGCTGGGCCATCAGTGCGTTGTAGCGTACGGAGTTGCCTTCATTGGGGAATTCGCCCAGTTCATCCCGCGCCGCATTCAGCAAGCGGTCATACAGCGCGCGGCCCTTGGGCGTCAGTGCGGCGCCGCGTTGTTCGATTTCGCCGAAGCGCGCGCTGTGACTGCCGCGGGTTTGCTGCTGATCGGTGAAGGCGATCGGCTCGTCCAGTGCCTTGAAACTGGTCTGGCGCAGCAGGATCGGACATTGTCGGCGGGGTGGGCCCTCGATGACCGCTTTGGGCGTGATGCCATGCTTGGGCATTTGTTCCTGCACGCTGTCGATGTCCAGCGTACGCGGGGTCAGGTGGTTGATGTGCGGACCTTTGAAGGCGACGACGTCGGCGATCAAGCGATGTTGCGCGCTCAGCGTCTGGTACTGCGCGGCGGTAACGGTGGCGCTGTGATGCCAGCGAAAGGTTTCCATTGCCTGTAGGACAAATGCCTCGGCCTCGCTTTCGTTCAGCCCGCCCGCTGTTTCAGCGTGGGCGATCAGACGCAATGCTTGCGGGGTAAAAATAGATCGCCGAGTCAGCACCGATTCGGCAAAGGCGCGCACGTCGGGATCTTCGATCAGTTCCAGGCGTAACAGCGAAGTAAACACCCGAAACGGGCTGAGCTGTAAGGCGTTTTCATGCACCGCGCGAAACGCCGTGGAATGCACCGGCACGCCTGCCGGCGTCAGATCGTAATAGCCCACCGGCAGCATGCCCATTACCGCAAACAGGCGGGCGAGGGTGGCCAGTTCGGTAGCGGTGCCGACACGGATGGCGCCGTGGCGCTCCATGTCCAGTCGTTCGAATTCTCCGGTGCTGTGCAGTTGCCGGGCTATGTCTGGTTGATTGGCCAGCACGTCGCGGTTGGTCTGCTCCACCAATTGCATCAGCGCGCCGTACAGCGGCACTTCTTCGCGGTACATGTCGGACATCGCTTTGGAGAAGCGTTGGCGGATCAGGTCGGGGCTGACAAACGGCTGCACGGTCATGAAAAAAATTCCTGCCACGGTCACGATATGGATAGCGCAAAAGATCGCAGCCTTCGCCCATGCGGGCAAACGAAGAATCCTACGAACTTCATTCTGTCAACGACTGATCCACCAGCTCGACCCAGTGCAAAACCTGGGTACGCCGAGCGCTGGCCAGATGGCTCTGGCAGCCGACGTTGGAGGTGACGATCAATTGCGGCCGGCCGCTTTCCAGCGCATTGAGGCGGTTATCCCGCAACTGCCGGGCCAACAGCGGCTGCGTCAGCGAATAGCTGCCCGCCGAGCCGCAACACAAATGGCCGTCCGGTACGGCGGTGAGATTGAACCCGAGACGCGTCAACACCGACTCCACCGCGCCGCCGAGTTTCAGCGCGTGCTGCAAGGTGCACGGGCAATGCACGGCGATTCGTTGCTGGCTGGCGGCGCACACCTTTTCCAGCGGTTCCTGCGCGATGATCTGCACCAGGTCCAGCGTCCGCTCGCTGATGTGCCCTGCCTTGAACGCATAAGCCGGATCATTTTCGAGCAAATGCCCGTAATCCTTGATAAACGCGCCGCAGCCGCTGGCGGTTTGCACGATCGCTTCGGCGCCGTTCTGCAGATGCGGCCACCATGCGTCGATATTTTGCCGGGCGCGATCGAGGCCTTTGGCCTGGGCGTCGAGGTGATAATCCAGCGCGCCGCAACATCCGGCCTCCGCAACCGGAATAACGCTGATGCCGAGTCGATCCAGCACCCGCGCCGTCGCATCGTTGGTGTTCGGCGACAGCCCCGGTTGCACGCAGCCTTCAAGCAACAATACGCGGCGCGCATGTCGAGGAGCCGGGCGCGATTTGTTGACTGACACCGCTTGCGGCAGTTTGCTTTCCAGCAAACGCGGCAACAGCGGGCGAAACGTCGCGCCTACCCGCAGCAGGCTTTTGAACACGCGGGGATTCGGCGCCAATGCCCGCAGGCCCTCACGCAACAGCCGCTGAGCCGGCGAGCGCGGCACGGCCTGATCGACCACCGCACGGCCAATGTCGAGCAGGTTGTGATAGTCAACGCCGGACGGGCAGGTGGTTTCGCAATTGCGGCAGGACAGGCAGCGGTCCAGATGCAATTGCGTTTGCGCAGTCGCCGGTGCGCCTTCGAGTACCTGCTTGATCAGATAAATCCGCCCGCGCGGGCCATCGAGTTCATCGCCGAGCAATTGATAAGTCGGGCAGGTCGCGTTGCAAAAACCACAATGCACGCAGGTGCGCAGAATCTTTTCCGCCTCGGCGGCTCGGGGCAGCTGTCGCGCTTGTTCGCTGAGCGTGGTTTGCATGGCTAGAACTCCGCGTACATCCGCCCGGGATTGAACAGCCCTTGCGGATCGAGTTGCACCTTGAGCTGGCGGTGATAGCGCAACAGCGTCGGCGCCAACGGCTGGAACGGTGTGTCACTGGCACCGTGGCTGAAACAGGTGGCGTGGCCGCCGAGCGACCGGGCTAGCGCATGAATATCGGCGCTGGCGGACTTCAACCAGCGTTGCGCGCCGGCCCAGTCGATCAATTGCTCGCCGGGCAGCTCCAGCGGGCCGATATTGTTCGGCAGCGACAGACGCCACAACGGCTGGCCCTCATCGAAAAATGCCAGGCGGTGCTCGTTCAGATCACGCCAGAACAGGGAGTCCAACGGCTCACCACCGAGGCGTTGATGCGCCGCCGTCACCGAACCTTCGCCGCCCTCAAGGCGCAGATAAAGACTTTCGCCATCGTGGCATGCGGCACTGATCGGCAGCGGTTGCTGACCCCACTCGGCAAGTTTGCTCAAGGCGCGGGCGCAGTCGATATCCAGGCGAATGCTCAGGCACTGGCGCGGTTTGGGCAGGACTTTCAGCGAGACTTCGGTGAGCACGCCAAGGCAGCCGAAACTGCCGGCCATCAGCCGTGACAGGTCGTAACCGGCGACGTTTTTCATCACTTCGCCGCCAAAACGCAAGTGCTGACCGAGGCCGGTGATGACCCGCGTGCCGAGCACGAAGTCGCGCACCGAGCCTGACCACGGGCGCCGCGGGCCCGATAAACCGGTGGCGATCATACCGCCGACGGTGGCGCTGTCGGTGAATGCCGGCGGTTCGCATGGCAGCATCTGCCCGGCGTTATCCAGCGCCGCCAGCAACTCCGATAACGGCGTCCCCGCGCGCGCGGTGATCACCAGTTCAGTCGGTTCGTAGCGCACGATGCCGCAGTGCGCACGAGTGTCGAGTATTTCGCCCGCCACCTCGCGGCCGAGAAACGCCTTGCTGTTGCCGCCCTGGATTTTCAACGGTGTGCGATTGGCGCGGGCGGCGTTGACCTGATCGAGCAGGGCACTGGCGCCGTCGAGATCGGTCATCAGAAACGCTCCAGCTCGGGGAATGGCAGTTGCCCGGCGTGAATATGCATCGCGCCAAATTCGGCGCAGCGGTGCAGGGTCGGGATGTTCTTGCCGGGATTGAGCAGGCCTTTGGCGTCGAACGCAGTTTTAACTGCATGGAACAGGCGCAGTTCGTCACTGTTGAATTGCGCGCACATCTGATTGATTTTTTCGCGGCCGACACCGTGCTCGCCGGTAATGCTGCCGCCGACGTGCACGCACAGTTCAAGGATCTTGCCGCCCAAGGCTTCCGCGCGCTGCAGTTCGCCCGGTTGGTTGGCGTCGAACAGGATCAGCGGATGCATGTTGCCGTCGCCGGCATGAAACACGTTGGCAACGCGCAAACCGTACTCTTCGGCAAGCGTTGCGATGCCTTGCAGCACACTGGGCAATTCGCGGCGCGGGATGGTGCCGTCCATGCAGTAATAGTCCGGGGACAAACGGCCGATTGCCGGGAAGGCATTCTTGCGTCCGGCCCAGAAACGCACGCGCTCGGCTTCGTCTTGGGCCTGACGCACTTCAGTCGCACCCGCGGCGAGCATGACCTCGCGCACACGCTGGCAATCATCATGCACATCGGCTTCGACGCCATCCAGTTCACACAGCAGAATGGCCTCGGCATCGACCGGGTAACCGGCGTGGATGAAGTCTTCAGCGGCGCGGATGGCCAGGTTGTCCATCATTTCCAGGCCACCGGGAATGATCCCCGCCGCGATGATTTCGGCGACGGCGCGGCCAGCCTTTTCCACCGAATCGAAACTCGCCAGCAGAACTTTCGCCACTTGCGGTCTGGGCAGCAATTTGACCGTGACTTCGGTGATGATCCCCAGCAGGCCTTCGGAGCCGGTGAACAGCGCGAGCAAATCGAAACCTGCCGAATCCAGGGCCTCGGAGCCCAGGGTCAGGCGTTCGCCTTCGATGGTCAGCACTTCGATTTTCAGCAGGTTATGCACGGTCAGACCGTACTTGAGGCAATGCACGCCCCCGGCGTTTTCGGCGACATTGCCGCCAATCGAACAGGCGATCTGCGAGGATGGATCCGGCGCGTAGTACAGGCCAAACGGCGCGGCGGCCTGGGAAATCGCCAGATTGCGCACCCCCGGCTGGACCCGCGCGGTGCGGGCGGCGGGGTCGATATGCAGAATATTGTTGAACCGCGCCATCACCAGCAGCACACCCTGTTCCAGCGGCAACGCGCCGCCGGACAAACCAGTGCCGGCACCGCGCGCGACCACCGGGACGTTCTGTGCATGGCAAAGTTTGAGCAGGCTCTGCACCTGATCGAGACGTCGGGGCAGGGCGACCAGCATTGGCGTGGTGCGGTAGGCGGAGAGGCCATCACACTCGTAAGGTTTCAGCTCCTCTTCGCGCCACAGCAGATCGAGGTCTGGCACGGCCCGTTGCAGCGCCGCGAGCAGTTCAGCCTTGTTCACCTGCGGCAGCGGGCCGTCGAGGCGCTCGTCGTAGAGAATGTTCATCTCAACTCCAGGCCCCGCCGCTGATCGTTCCCCCACAGAGCGTGGGAACGATCAGGGCCAGGACGATCAGGAAAAGTTGTCATCGCTGGCTTGCAAGAAACGCCTGATACAGGCGTGCGCTATTGGTCGGCTGCTCGACCATCGGCATGTGCCCGACGTGGTCCCAGACCTCCACGCGCAAATTGGCGATGCCCTTGCTCCAGACTGGCACGCTGCTGACGTCGATCAGGCGATCCTTGCGCCCCCACAGCAACAGCGCCGGGCAGCGAATTTCGGCCAGTTTCGGCTCCATCGGCGGACTGGCGTGGAAGTCACGGAAGATTTCTTCCAGTTCATCGCGTTGCTGCACGTAGCGCTGGGCGATGGCGTCGAGCACTACCTTCGGCACCCAGGGCGGCGAGGCCATGGTCATTGCATACAGATAGCGAAACTCTTCGCGCGAGTTGACCAGAAACGGATTGTGCCCGCGCGCCAGATGCCGCTCCATGTCGCTGGCCTGCGGTGCGGTGACGCCCGCCGGATCGATCAGCGCCAGCGAGGCGATTCGCTCGGGATAGGTTGCCGCCAGCCACGCCGCCAGATAGCCGCCCATCGAATTGCCGATCACATGCACCTTTTCCACGCCGCAGACATCAAGCAACTGGATCATGCGCTTGGCCTGCAGCGCAATGTCAAAACCGCCACCGGCCTTGAAGCCGGTTTCACCATGGCCGGGCAAATCCGGAATGATCACCCGATACTGCCGCACAAAATGCCGGGAGAAGCGCAGCCACAGATTCTTGTCGGCGCTGAAACCATGCAGCATCAGGATCGCACTGGCCGCTTCATACGGCCCGCCCTGCCAGGTCGACACCGTCATCTCGGCAATCGGCACTTCGATCTTGTGCAACTTGTACAACCTGGCCTCGAGGGCCATGCTCAGGTCGTACAGCCAGTGCCCGACCGCTGGATAACTCAACCAGCTCCAGGCCACGAAAACCGCGAGGGCGACAAACAGCAAAAGCATCGACGTCTTCCTTTTACGTGTTCAGGACAGAATGTGGTCGGCGGGTTTCAGCGCCCGGGTCAAACGGTAATAGCTGAAACTGAAGCCGGGAAACATGGCGATTACATGACCGCTCTGGCTTTGATACCAACTGTGGCAGCCACCGGACTTCCACACCGTGCGCTGCATTTCCCGGTGGATCATTGCAGTGTAGGTACGTTCTGCGTCGCGGCGCACTTCGATGCTGCGCAACCCTTGATCGCGCACGGTGCGGATGCAATCGATGATGTAGTTCATCTGCGCTTCGATGATGAACAGCGCCGAGGTATGGCCGATGCCGGTGTTCGGGCCGGTGACGATAAACAGGTTGGGGAAGTCCGGCAGACTGGTGCCCAGATAGGCACGTGGATATTCGGCCCAGACATCGCTGAGTTGCACGGCGTTTTTTCCGCAGACCGGGTAGGAAATCACTCCGTCGGTGGCGTCGTAACCGGTCGACCAGACAATCAGATCCACCTCGACATGCTGACCGTCTGCGGTGTTGATCCCGGTTTCGTCGATTGACGTGATGCCTTGTTCGCGGCTGTGCAATGTGACGTTCGGGCGGCTCAATGTCGGGTAGTAAGTGCTTGAGACCAGCACGCGTTTGCAGCCGATGGTGAAGTCCGGGACGAGTTTTTCCCGCAAGATCGGGTCCGGCACCTGACGCTTGAGAAAGCGCAGGGCGTGCTGCTGCACCATCTGGATAGCCGGTTTCGAGTATTTGAAAGCGATGACACGGGTTTCGAACTGCCAGTAGATCAGCCAGCGCAGCAGTTTGTAGGCGGGTTTGCGACCGAGCAGCCAGCGCTGTAGCGGTCCGAAGCGGCGATCGGCCCGCGGCAGAACCCAATGCGGTGTGCGCTGGAAAACGTGCAAATGGTCCACTTGCGGCGCTATCGCCGGAATCACCTGGACCGCGCTGGCGCCGCTGCCGACGATGGCCACGCGTTTACCGCGATAGTCGTAGCTGTGGTCCCAGTTGTTTGTATGAAAAGTCTTGCCCTGAAAGCGATCCCGGCCGGGGAATTGCGGGATCACCGGTTGACTCAACGGGCCGCTGGCGTTGATCAGAAATTGTGCATGAAAGATGCCTTTGCTGTTGGTATGCACGGCCCAGCGTTTCTCCAACTGGTCCCATTCGATACGCTCGACATTGGCCTCCAGCTCGACGCGTTCACGCAAACCGAACTGCTCGATGACGTGCTCGGTGTAGCGCTGCAGCTCGGCTTGGCCGGCGAACATCTGCGACCAGCGGTAAGGCGCGAACGACAGCGAATACAGCGGCGACGGCACGTCCACCGCAGCACCGGGGTAAGTGTTCTGGCACCAGGTGCCGCCGAAAAAGTCCCGTCGCTCCAGCAGTCGAAAGTCGTCGATCCCGGCCTTGAGCAGGTTGACCGCCGCACACTGGCCGCCAAAACCGCTGCCGATGATCAACACTTGGTAGGTGCGCATGGGCCTCCTTCTTATAGTTGTTTTTCCATTTGCTCCTTTCATGTATAGCCAAATATCTGCCTTGTGCGCGCCCCTGATGTCGCGCCATTCAGCCCGCTGGCCGGTGATGGCTATTTAACGTTGCCCTGATAGACTCCCATCACGTCCGCACAGCGGAGTGCGTGGTCGAGGTCCTTATGGGAAATGCCGGAGGAAAGGGACTTTCATTAGCCAGGAGGCTTTATACGTCGCGAATCCTCGGGCTGTTGCTTGGGCTGCTGTGTGTGTCCGTGGCGATGTATGCGCTGGATCCGCCGCTGTGGGTCTGGGCACTGATGCTGTTCAATGGCCTGGTCTGGCCGCACCTGGCGTTTCAGTGGGCGCGCCGCTCCAGCGTTCCGTATCACGCTGAACATCGAAATCTGTTGATCGACGCTTTTTTCGGTGGCTTCTGGGTCGCCGCCATGCATTTCAATCCATTGCCCACGGCGGTGACCATTTCAATGATGGCGATGAACAACGTCGCGATCGGCGGTGCACGGTTTCTGATGGCAGGCTCTACAGCGCAATTGCTTGGGGTGTTCGTCGGCCTGGCGATATTTGCTCCGGCATTCGTCCCGCAAACTTCGCCTGCGCAGATGTATGCGTGTTTCCCGTTACTGCTGCTGTATCCGTTGGCGCTGGGCTGGATCTGCTTTCGTCAGGCCTACAATCTTGGTCGCCATAAACGCGAACTGTTGGCCCTGAGTCGCACCGACAGTCTGACCGGACTGCTCAACCACGGCGCCTGGAAAGATCAACTGGAGATTGCGTTTCAACGCTGCAAACGCCAGCAGCAGGGCGCGGCGATTGCATTGATCGACATCGATCATTTCAAGACGATCAACGACACCTACGGCCATGTAGCGGGCGATATCGTGTTGCGCCAGTTGAGCAAGTTGCTAAAACACAACCTGCGCGCGACCGATGTGGCCGGGCGCTACGGCGGTGATGAATTCTGCGTGATCCTGCCCGAACTGCCGCTGTTCAACGCCGCTCAGGCCATGGAGGCGTTGCGCGAGCGCTTTGCGATTCTGGGTTATGAGCAGAATCCGGCGCTTAAAGTCAGTTTGAGCATAGGCCTGGCGGCCTACGATCCCACGCATGCCGATGCCACACGCTGGCTCAATGAGGCCGATCAGGCGCTGTACGAAGCCAAGGCGAGCGGGCGCAACCGGGTGATCTGCAATTGCGACGAGCAGCCTCGCCAGCCGGTGCTCGATTCGGTCTGATTGCCTGCCACAAATCCCTTGTAGGAGTGAGCCTGCTCGCGATGGCGCCGTGTCAGCTGGCATCGATTTCGGCTGATCCACCGCTTTCGCGAGCAGGCTCACTCCTACAGGGGGTTTGGGTTGTTGGTTAAATCAGTGTCGCATCCGGTGTAGAGCCTCGCGCCGATGTCGGGTACGGTTAAAGTCCCCGTACGCGAAACAAGGACCGCTTCATGACGTTCTCATTTCCTCGTTCCCTGTTGGCCGCCAGCCTTGGCTTGTCTCTGACCCTCGCTGCCACCGGCGCCTTCGCCGAACCGCACAAGCAAGTGCTCGCCGATGCCGAGCAGTACCAGCCCGAAGCGCTGAAGTTGCTCGAGCGGCTGGTTAATATCGACTCGGGTTCCGGTTACGAACCAGGTCTCAAGCAAGTCAGCGACATCGCCATCGAAGAGCTGAAGAAGCTCGGCGCGACGATCGAGCTGGTGCCCAACACCCCGGAAAAGTCCAACCATGTTCTGGCCACGCTGAAAGGCACCGGTAAGGCGAAAATCCTGCTGATGGCGCACATGGATACCGTTTTCAAGGAAGGCTCGGCGGCCGAGCGGCCGTTTCACATCAAGGACGGCCGCGCATACGGGCCGGGAGTGATGGATGACAAGGGCGGTATCGTCGCCGGGATTTATGCGCTGAAAGTGCTGAAGAACCTTGATTTCAAGGACTACGCGCAAATCACCTTCCTGCTCGACGCCAGCGAAGAAACCGGTTCGGACGTTGCCACCGACCTGATCAGGAAAACCGCCAAACAGCACGACGTGACCCTCAACCTTGAGCCGGGCCGCCCGGCCGATGGTCTGGTGGTGTGGCGCAAGGGCAGCGCGACGGCGCTGGTCGAGGTCAAGGGCAAAGCCGCGCACGCCGGTGTCGCGCCAGAACTGGGGCGCAATGCCGCGATGGAGGCGGCGCACCAGATTCTGCAACTGGGCAAGCTCGGCGATGAACAGAAGAAAACCACCATCAACTTCACCGTGCTCAAGGCCGGCGATCGCACCAACGTGATTCCCGATCAAGCCACCGCGAAGGCTGACGTACGCGCGGCGGTGCCCGAAGAGTTCGACCGGATCGAAAAGGATCTGGCGCGGGTCTCTCAGGACAAGTTGATTGCTGATACCGAAGTGAAGACTTCCTTGCAACGTGGCTTGCCACCAATGCCGCAGACGCCCGAGTCGGATCGCCTGATGGCAATGGCCCAAGGCATTTACGGGGAGATCGGCCGCAAACTGACCGAAGAGGGCAGCGGTGGCGCGGCGGATGCGAGTTTGTCCGCCGGGGTCGGCACACCGACGCTGGATGGCTTCGGCATTGTTGGCGGCAATATCCATACGCCGGAGGAATACGCAGAAGTGGCAAGCGTGGCGCCGCGGATTTATTTGTTGTCGCGGATGATCATGGAGTTGGCCAAGCCGCAGTGAAGGATGATCGTTCCCACGCTCTGCGTGGGAACGATCATTATGCGGTGTCACACGTGGGCGTAAAGGTTCCCTCTCCTTCTGGGAGAGGGCCAGGGTGAGGGGCTTTTCTTTCCAGCATCACTCCTTGACGCTCATGTACTCCTTCGCCCAGAGAATGTATTCCTCTGGCTGGGTGTAAGTGTGGGTCAATTCCGTTGCGCTGAGATCGGCGGCCTGGGTGAAGATCTGCCGCTGTTCGCGCAGGCTGTCGTAAGTCGCTTTTATCGCCGCAAAGTAAGCGCCATGTCCGTCGATGGTCACGCGCACACCCAGTTCGGCCAGGCGTTTGTCATCGCGCAGCGCCGGGTTGCCGTAAGTCACCAGCATGAGCGGCACGGTCAAGTGTTCGGCGATCTGCTCGAGCTGATCGAAGTCCTGTACGCCGACCATGCAGATGCCATCGGCGCCCGCCGCCTGGTATTGGCGGGTGCGGCTGATGATTTCCTGGTTCGGCAGGATGCCGGCGTTGGTACGGGCGATGATCGCCATTTCCGTGTCGACCCGGGCTTCCAGCGCCGCGCGGATCTTGCCGACGCCTTCGGCGACGGTGATCAGGTCGGTGGATTTGCGGCCGAATTGCGCCGGCAGCAGGGTGTCTTCGATGGTCAGGGCGGCGACGCCGGCACGTTCCAGTTCGACGATGGTGCGCATGACATTCAGGGCGTTGCCGTAGCCGTGATCGGCGTCGGCGATCACTGGCAACTGGGCGACGCGGCCGATGCGGGTGGCTTGTTCGGCGAATTCGCTGAGGGTGATCAGGGCAAAGTCCGGGGCGCCGAGGACCTGCAACGAGGCCACGGAGCCGCCGAGAATGCCCACTTCAAAACCGAGATCGGCGGCGATGCGCGCAGACATCGGGTCAAACACCGAGGCCGTGTGGTAGCAGGTGTCGGAGGCCAGCAACTGACGGAAGTTACGGCGCAAGTCTTGATGAGAAAGCCTGGTCATTCGAGTTCCACCAATACAAAGGAATGGAACGGCTTGAACAAATGTGTCAACGCCGAAGAATGAAAAGGCTATCACGCGAATGGGTCAATGATCATGACGAATTTGCGCAAGCGGCATGCTTGAGTTGGCTTTTGCTGAAAGGATTTACCCTGACGGTGGCAACGATTACGCCGCCACCGCCTGTTGTTGTTGATTCGGCAGCGCGACTGCCCGCACTGAATTGCCCGGTTGCAGTTGCAGACGTTTGGCCGTGAGGCGGTCGATCATCAGGCTGCTGCCGACGCGACGAGCATGGGCCACGGTGATGCGGCAGTTTTCCAGCCGACGATTGTGAATCAGCCATAACGGTGCCTGTTCGTCCGGGCTGCCCAGGCTTAAGGTCAGTTCTGCGCTGTCGCGCACGGTGCGGATATTGTGCAGCGGTGCTTCGATCACCGGGCCTGCGTCGAAGATGTCGATGTAGCCCTTGTGGGCGAAACCCTCCGCCTGGAGGATTTTCAGCGCCGGCTCGGTGTTCGGGTGCGCCTGACCGATGGCGGCCTGGGCTGCTTCGGTGAGCATGCAGGTGTACAGCGGCTGGCGCGGCATCAGTTCGGCGATGAAGGCTTTGTTGCCGAGCCCGGACAAGTGGTCGGCATGGCTGAAATCCATCTGAAAAAAATGCCGACCGAGGCTGTCCCAGAACGGCGAACAGCCTTGTTCGTCTGCGCTGCCGCGCAACTCGGCAATCATCTTTTCGCCGAACAGGTGCGGAAATTCCGCAGCGAACAGCAAACGCCCGAGCGAAAGCAGGCGGCCGTTGCTGCCGTGGCGCTGGTCATGGCTCAGAAACAACGAGCACAGCTCCGACTGGCCGGTCAGTTCATTGTTGAGGAATAGCGTCGGGATCTGCCGTTGAATGCCCAGATCGGGGGCCGAGCTGACCGTCAAGCCGACCCGATAGTTGTACCAGGGCTCGCGCAGGCCGACCGCCCCAGCCATCGCGCTGACACCGACCACGCGCATGTCGTCGTCTTCGAGTACAAACAGATAGTCGGCATCGGCGCGTTCCACCTGTTCGGCAAACGCCCGTTGCGCCCAGCGCACGCGGTGAGCCAGGCGCTCTTCATTGGCTGGCAGGGTGGTGAACCCCGGGCCGGCCTGTTGTACCAGGGCCATCAGGGCGGGCAGATCGCTGACTTTCACCGGGCGGACAATCATCCTGTAACTCCTTCTGCGCGCCTGTTCGGGCGATGTCGTAGGCTGTGCAACCGGGCGGGATTCACAGGGCAATCAGCCGGATCGGGCTGCCATCGGTCACGTCCAGCGCCGCGCACAGGGCAGGGGTGAGTGACAGCGTTTGATCGGGGCGGTAATCGACTTCGGCGACGATTGCGCGAAAACCCTGCAGCGCATCGTTGCTCAGCAGAAAACGGCCACGCGCATCGATGTGTTCCCGTTGCTGCACGCGGGCGATCTGGCTGTGGGTGATCGATCGGATGTTGGCCATGCGCGCATAAAGGGTCGGGCCAGCGTCGAACAAGTCGATGTAGCTGTTGGTCTCGAAGCCTTCGCGCTCGAGAATATCGAACGCCTCCTGTCCCTCCGGATGGACGCGACCGATACATTCCTGCGCCGCGGGCGGCAGCATTGGCACGTAGATCGGGTATTGCGGCATCAGTTCGGCGAGAAATCGCCGGCTCTGCAGGCCACACAAGCGTTCGGCCTCGGCGTAGGGCAGGTCGAAGAAGTGCTTGCCCAGCGCATCCCAGAACGGCGAATGCCCGTCCTCGTCGCTGTAACCGACGATTTCGGTGATCACCGCTTCGGCAAAGCGCGGCGCGTGGGCAGCGATGAACAGCAGTCGTGCCCGTGACAGCAACTCGGAAAATGGCGTGCGCACCAGCGCCGCGTCAATGTGGAAGCCGCGCAGCAGGGTGTGGTCGTTGAGATCGTGGCACAGCGACAGCGCCGGCACGCCGTGTTCGATGTTCAGCTCCCGCGATGCGCTGGTGAAATGGCGGTTGCGCAGGCTGTAGAACGGCTCGTCGTGGCCGGCGGTGGCGAGAATCTCCGAGCAGCCGCGCAAGCGCTGGCTGTCAAGGTCTTCGAGCACGAAGCAATAACTCTCCGGGCCATGCGCCGCCGCAGCGCTGGAAAACGAGGCAATGGACGCGGCGATTTTCTCGCGCAGGCGTTCGCTGTCGTCCGGCAGCGAGGTCACGCCCAGCAGGCTGTCGCGGGCCAATTGTTGGAGCTGGGGCAGGTCAGTCTGCTCGACCGGGCGTAAGACCAGCATGGATGTACTCCTGTATCAAAAGGTTCGGCGATGGCGCCGAACCTGACTATCACTGTCGGTTTCCACGCAATAAATCGGCAGTCGCCTGATTCGTTGTCAGACGCTGCTCTTTTTTTTGTCAGCTGTTGCTCGGATCCGGCAGCGCGGTGCTGGCCCCGAGTTTGTTGAGAAAAAACAGATACACCAGACCCAGGGCAATCCAGACCAGGCCGAGCTTCTGCGCATCGACTCCCATGTTGTACATGATGGCCGCGACGATGATGAAACCGACCACCGGGCAGAGCAGATGACGCACGATCTGACCGGATTCCTGCCGACGCCAGTAGTAGTTGACCACGGTCAGGTGCAGCAGCATGAAGCCGCTCAGTGCGCCGAAGTTGACCAGCGAGGTCAGGGTGTCGACCGAATTGATGAACAGGTAGCAGATCACCAGCGACAGCACGGCCACCAGATAAATGCTCAGGTACGGCGTGTTGTGTTTCGGGTGCACCTTGGCCAGCACTTTCGGCAACTTGCCATCGCGGGCCATGCCGAACAGCAGGCGCGATACGGCGGCTTGCGAGGTGATGGCAACCGCCACGCCCCAGGCCAGCGCCGTGGCGACTGCGGTCAGGGTCGCGAGCCAGCTGCCGGCGGCGATTTCGGCAATTTCATAGAACGCAGTGTCGGCGGATTTGAAACCCATGCCCGCCGCCAGATCGGTGGCAATCCAGGTTTGCGCAACGAAAATCACACCCATCACCACCAAGGTGATCAGCGCTGCTTTGCCGACGCTCTTGCCTGGATCGCCCTTGATCTCTTCGGCGAGGGTAGAGATTGCGTCAAAGCCGAGGAACGACAGCACGGCAATCGACACCGCTTGCATCAGCAGGGCGAAATCAAATGTTTCCGGGTGGTACAGCGGAGCCAGCGTCAGCTCGCCGTTGCCGCCGCCGTTGTGCAGGGCATTCCATGCGTAGAACAGGAAAATCCCCAGCACCACCAGTTGCGCAAGCAGGAAGACAATGTTCATCCGCGCGGTGAAGGTGATGCCACGCAGATTGACGAACGTCGCGCTGACCAGGAATGCCAGAATGAAGCCGACTTTCGGAATGTCCGGATACAAATGGTTTAACGCCATGGCCGCGTAAACATAGAGCAGCGGTGGAATCAGCAGGTAATCGAGCAGCATCAGCCAGCCGGCGATGAAACCGACGTGTTGATTCAGCCCGCGTTGCGCGTAGGAATACACCGAACCAGCGATCGGAAAGGCCTTGGCCATGCTGCCGTAGCTCAGCGCCGTGAACAGCATCGCCACCATGCCGATGATGTAGGCCAGTGGCACCATGCCCGGCGCCTCGGCGTTGACGTAGCCATACACACCGAACGGGGCGATGGGGATCATGAAGATCATCCCGTACACCACCAGGTCGGTCAGCGTCAGGCTGCGTTTCAACTCTTGTTTGTAGCCGAATTGTTCAATTTCCATAAAGCCTACCTCCTTGTCAGCCAATCGGTCGTTTCAGTTGTTCACAGTCCATCGTTTACATCGTCAGCGGTGTTTTGTTACAGCAATATCGATTACAGCAAGGGTGCCAGGTAACCAGCCCAGCGTGACACGGCTTCAGGGCTGCGCAGCAAGTCGTTGCGCACCTCGATCAGCACCGAGTCGAGGCCACGGGCGTCGCCATGTACCGGCACGGTCATGTCGCCCAGCGGGTCGATGCGGTACGGCTGATTGCCGGCCACTTTCAGCGGATGCGCCTCGAGCCCGTCCAGCAGGCGCTGTGCGTAGGCCTTGGCCTGGCCGAACAGCACACCGACCTCCAGCGGTCGTGGCTGGCCGTAATACACCGGGGTGAAACTGTGAATGCCGACCACGCGAACAGATTGCCCCTGGGCAATGCGTTCGTCGATCAACGTTTGCAAACGCGCGTGAAACGGCTTGAACAGCATCTGCCGACGGTACTCACAAGTGGCTTCGTCGAGTTCGCGGTTGCCCGGCACCTGATAGATCTCGCTTCGCGCCGGAATGCTGTCCGCGGCATGCCGTGGCCGGTTCAGATCGATCAGCAGCCGCGAATAGTTGGCGCTCAGCAAGGTGGCGCCAAGTTGTTCGGAAAGCTGTTCGGCCAGTTGCAGAGCGCCGATGTCCCAAGCGATATGTTCCTGCGCGGCATCATCATCCAGGCCCAGATTGTTCAGGGCTGCGGGGATGTAGCAGCTGGCGTGTTCGCAGACCAGAATCAACGGGTGTGTCGACTCCTCGCGGATCAGGTCGTAAGCCGGGCGGGTGTACAACCCGTGCTCGGTGGATTCAGTACAGGCGTGCATAGTGCTCACACAAGTCAGCGGGCGAGAGCTGTTCCGTCAGCGCCAGTTCCTCGGTTTTCAATGCGTAATACGTGTCGAGCAATGGCTTGGGCAGCCATTCGGTGAACGCGGGACTGTTGCGCAGGCAATCCAGCGCCTGGGCCAGCGAGGCGGGCAGGGCGACGATGCCCCGAGCCTTGCGTTGCTCGTCGTTGAGTGAATCGGGAATTTCATCAGTGATCGCGTTCAGCGCCAGGCGCTGTTCGATGCCCAGCCGTCCGGCGATCAGCAGCGCGGCCATGGCCAGATGCGGCGAAGCGGTGGCGTCCATGGCGCGAAATTCAACATTGAACTGCCGGGCGACGGACTTGCCCCCGAGGCTCACCGTCGGGCAGATGCGCAGTGCCGCTTCGCGATTCTGCTGACCCAGACACGCGTAGGACGCGCTCCAGTGATGCGGCTGCAAGCGCTCGTAAGACACCGGCGTCGGCGCAGTAAACGCACACAACGCCGGCAGATAATGCAGAATCCCCGCCGCCCAGTGCTGGCCAATGCCCGACAGGCCGTTACTGGTGCCAGCGTCGTAAAGCATCGGCTGGTCTGCCAGATCGAGCAGGCTGACATGCAGGTGTACGCCGTTGCACACCGCGTCGCCTTTGATTTTTGGCGCGAAACTCAAGTTGAGGCCCATTTGCCGGGCAATCTCGCGGCTGATCTCGCGCACATTCACCGCGCGATCGGCGGCTGCCACGCCGAGGGCCGGGCGACAGGTGACTTCGTACTGGTGCTTGCCGTATTCAGGCAAAAACATCTCCGGCTCGACCCCGCCGGCGCGCAGGGCGCTGAGCAGCCAGCCGCCGAACTCGGCACCCTGGCGCTGGGCCTGGAGGGAAAACGCCAGATGCTCGGCGGACCCGGCGTGCAGATTGAATTCGTGCTCGAACGCCGCGTTGACCTGCAGGCTCAGTTCATCGCGATAACGCTCTATTTCATCACGCAGCAAGGTACGCGGACAGGCGCCCCACGGACGGCCGTCGGTTTCGCGAATGTCGCCGTGGATGAAATCCAGGGCCGGGGCGTTGGCGTCCGGGCCATTGCTGACAATGACGCGGCTGCTCAAATCGGGGATCAGCCGCAAGTCACCGTACGCACCCCACGGATTGGTCGAGGCGATGATGTCCTGTGGCGTCAACGCACTGTTGGCTGGCACCCAGCCGCAACCGGCGGCTTGATAATGCTCCAGTTCATCGGTGGGAAACGAGCGGCCACGGGTGATGCCGGTCAGGTCCGTGGTGACCAGCGTGGTCAGCGGCAGCGGTGTCAGGCGCGCGCTCATGCCTGCATCTCCTGCAAGCGGCCAAGCACGGTGTCGGTGTCGGTGATCCAGCAGTAACCCTTGATTGCGTTGAGGCAGGCGTGATGGCGTTCGGCGCTATAGGTGGCGCAGGCATCTTCCACCAGCGTGACCAGATAACCGCGGTCAGCAGCGTCGCGCACGGCCATGTCGACGCATTGGTCGGTGACGATGCCGGCGATGATCAAATGGCGGGTTTCGAGGTTGCGCAGGACGTAGTCGATATTGGTTGAGTTGAACACGCCGGAAGAGGTCTTCGGCAGGACGATTTCGTTTTCCGCCGGGGTCAGTTCAGCAATGATCTGCGCCTGCATACTGCCTTTGGGCAGGTGCATGTCTGAGAGTTTGTGATCGAGCGAGCGGTCGCGGCCGTCGGCGGTCAGGCTTTCGATGATTGTGTGCAGGACGTTCTGCCGGGCTTCACGGAAGGCTGCGAGCAAGCGTTGCTGGTTGGGCACTACCTGGATGCGTGCGCGGCTGAGGAAATACTCGGCGTCAGGCCCCGTCAGATGCACATCGAACTGTGGTTCGAGCCAGGCGCGCTGCATGTCCACCAGCAACAGTGCGGTGTGATTGCTGGCAAACGGCAAGTCCCGCGGTGAGCGGTGGGGAAGGTTGAACATCCTTATTTATCCTCCAGCAAATGGGTGTTGAAGTCGTTGCGCAGGGCATCGATGCCTTCCAGGCGATCGGCCAGATTTTCGGTGCGCAACGTCAGACAGGCGATCAGCGCCTCGACCTGCGCCAGCGCCGGGACCATGGTGTCGAACGGCGAGGCCGATTCGACCGGGGCGCTAATGATCAGGTCAGCCAGTTCGCGCAGCGGCGAGGCATATATATCGGTGAACAACACCACCCGGGCATTGTTGTTTTTCGCGGCACTGGCGACCCGCAACGCCTGGGTCTGGTAGCGGCGATAGTCGAACAGCAGCACCACGTCCTGGCGTTGCAGATCGAACAGCCGATCAGGCAGTTGTGCGTTGTCCTCCAGCGCAAAGCAACCGGGGCGCAACAGACGCAAGTGGTTGAGCAGATAGGTGGCCATCAGGCTGCTGAAGCGTCCGCCAAAGCAGTACACCTGATGACGCGCATCGAGCAGCCAGTCGGTCAGGATGCGCACATCTTCCGGTTGCGTCAGCGATTGGGTTTCCACCAGCAGGCGATGGCTGTCGCCCAGATAGTGACTCCAGGCGTCGTCCTTGTGTTGCTGGGCGCGCGGTTGCAACAGCGTGCGCGGCGAGCGCAGGCGATGGTCCATGTCGCTGAGCAGGGCGTCCTGAAATTCGGCATAACCGCCGAAACCGAGTTTTTTCACCAGACGTACGATGGTCGGATCGCTGACCCCCGCGTGTTCGGCCAGCCGCGCCATCGGGCCCAGGCCATTGCGCGGATACTGATCGAGCAGGGCGCGAACGACTTTGCGCTCCGACGGCGTAAGATCCAGGCCGGGCTCGGTGATCAGGTCTCTGAGAGGGGGCATCCGGGCTCCTGCTGGATGAGGGGTGTTGAATCTGTTTCATAATCCGTTAAAACAGTATTTATGTAAGTGGCGCTACATGTCTAGCGAATTTTTCGGCGTGTTGAAACGGCACCAAAACAGGGCGAGACGCCCGTGTAACAAGGACTTCACGAATGTCGACTGGTCTTGTAGTCCATTGCCCATGCCGGCGTCAGAACTTGCCTTATGACTAGTCATTCCAGTTGGCCGCAGATGATCTGGCATCCACCCGGCAGCCCCCGGTTTACGGCACAATTGCCGCCAGTTCAAAACCTGTCCTTGATTGCAGCAGTGACCGACCGGAGCGCTTCCCGTGCAGACAACGCGTTTGACATTGATGTGCCATGCACGAACCGTCGCACAGAAACTGGCGCGTTTTCCTACGAACGAGCTTGTTGAAAACACCGGGCTGGCGCCGGCTGCACTGATCGCGCGTTTCAATACTGCGCCGCGTTTGCTCTGCGCGCCGGAACTGCGCACGCGCCAGACGGCGGCGTGGTTTGGCGCGGATGCGCAAATCGACGAAGCGCTGCGCGACTGTGATTGGGGGCGCTGGAGTGGCGTGTCGATAAAGGATCTGCAACGCAGCGAAGAGGCAGCCCTGAATAGCTGGCTGTGCGACACTCATGCGGCGCCACATGGCGGGGAATCGGTAGCACAACTCTGTGCGCGGGTGGCCGGGTGGCTGGCCAGTGTGCAAGCGACTCCGGGTCATGTGCTGGCGGTGACTCATCCGTTTGTCATTCGTGCAGCGCTGACCGAAGTCATGCGCGGGGCGGCGTTTCATGACATCGATGTCGAGCCGCTGTCGACAGTGGAGCTGCGCTTCAGCGGCCGCTGGCGCCTGCTTCTGCCCGGCCTGGATATGACAGGAGCCCTGCGATGAAACAATTGCTGGTGATCGGCATCGGTGCCGGAAATCCCGACTACCTCACGATGCAGGCGGTCAAAGCGCTGAATCGGGTGGATGTGTTCTTTCTGATGGACAAAGGTCCGCGCAAGGACAAGCTGATCGATTTACGCCGGGAGATCTGCGCGCAATACATCAGCGACCGCGACTATCGTTTCGTCGAGGCCCCCATCCCGGAGCGCGAGCGCGATGCTGTCGACTACACGGCCAGTGTCGATGGCCTGAACAGGGCCAAACAGCGCACCTTTGAACGGCTGATCAATGACGAATTGTCCGACGGCCAGTGCGGCGCTTTTCTGGTGTGGGGCGACCCGGCGTTGTACGACAGCACCGTGCGCATTCTTCAGGCGATTCTGGCGTCGGGCGCGTGCGCCTTCGAATTTCAGGTGATCCCGGGCATCACCAGCATTCAGGCACTGGCGGCACAGCACAAGGTGCCGCTGAATACGATTGGCCGCTCCATCGAAATTACCACCGGGCGGCGTCTGGCCGCCGGGCAGGTGAGTGAGGCGGACAGCCTGGTGGTGATGCTCGATGCCGAGGACGCGTATAAACGGGTGGCCGATACGCAAACCGAGATTTATTGGGGAGCCTATCTGGGCACGCCGGACGAGATCCTCATCAGCGGCCGGCTGGCGGACGTTGCCGACGAGATCGCGCGGGTGCGCAAGGCGGCGCGGGCGGAGCATGGGTGGATCATGGATACCTATTTGTTGCGCAAGCCCTAGATTTTCGCAATCTGGGCCGGCCCCTTCGCGAGCAGGCTCGCTCCCACATGATGAAATGCGACCCCTGTGGGAGCAGGCTTGCTACCACATGTTGAAATACGGTCCCCTGTGGGAGCGAGCCTGCTCGCGAAGAGGCCGTGACATTCAAAGCAGCTTTTGGACAGGCAAAAAAATACCCGGTGCAACGCAAGTCGCCCCGGGTTTTTTGTTGCCGGCAAACAGCGGATGTCGTGGATCCACCGCCTGCCGTGAACTCGTTGTCAGCCGCGTTCCAGCGCCAGCGCCACGCCTTGGCCGCCGCCGATGCACAAGGTCGCCAGACCTTTTTTCGCATCACGCTTGAGCATCTCATGGAGCAGGGTCACCAGCACCCGGCAACCCGACGCACCGATCGGGTGACCCAGCGCGATGGCGCCGCCGTTGACGTTGACCTTGTCCAGATCCCATTGCAGATCCTTGGCCACCGCCAGTGATTGTGCGGCAAAGGCTTCGTTGGCCTCGATCAGATCAAGTTGCCCGATGCTCCAGCCCGCCTTGTCGAGGCAGCGGCGGGTCGCCGACACCGGGCCGATGCCCATGATCGCCGGGTCAACGCCAGCATTGGCGTAAGCGGCGATTTTCGCCAGCACCGGCAGGCCCAGAGCCTTGGCTTTTTCGGCACTCATCAGGATCACCGCAGCCGCGCCGTCGTTCAGCGACGAAGCGTTGCCGGCGGTGACGCTGCCATCCTTTTTAAATGCCGGACGCAGTTTCGCCAGGGAGTCGGCGGTGGTATCGCCGCGCGGCTGTTCGTCGACCTTGAACGCGACCGGATCGCCTTTGCGCTGTGGAATCAGGATCGGGGTGATCTCGTCGACAAAACGACCCGCCTCGATGGCCGCGGCGGCTTTCTGTTGCGAAGCTGCGGCGAAGGCGTCTTGCTGTTCACGAGTGATCTGGTATTTATCGACCAGGTTCTCGGCGGTGATGCCCATGTGATAATCGTTAAACGCATCCCACAGGCCGTCGCTGATCATCGTGTCGACGATTTGCGCGTGGCCCATGCGCAGACCGGTGCGTGCGCCCGGCATCACATAGTTGGACAGGCTCATGTTTTCCTGACCGCCGGCGATGATCACTTGCGCGTCGCCGCAACGGATTGCCTGTGCGCCGAGATGCAAAGCCTTGAGGCCCGAGCCGCAGACCTTGTTCAGGGTCATTGCCGGAACCGCGTGGGGCAGGCCGGCCTTGATCGCGGCCTGACGCGCCGGGTTCTGGCCAGCGCCGGCGGTCAGCACCTGACCCATGATCACTTCATCGACCTGGGCACCGTCCAGACCGGTCTGCGCGAGCAACTGACGGATCACCGCCGCGCCCAGATCGACCGCGGACACGCTGGCCAGCGAGCCTTGAAAACTGCCGATCGCGGTACGCGTGGCGGCAACAATGACGACGTCTTGCATTTTCGAATTCCTCACTCGGCAGCGAACTGCATTTCCGGTACGTGATCCGGGACGATCAGTTTACCAGCGGTTTTGGCGACGATTTCCTCGACGCTGACGCCAGGTGCGCGTTCCTTGAGGACAAAAGCGCCATTTTCGATTTCCAGGTAGGCCAGGTCAGTCAGCACACGCTTGATGCAACCGGCGCCAGTCAGCGGCAGGCTGCACTTGGCCAGCAGCTTGGACTCACCATCCTTCGACGCGTGGGTCATGATCACGATGATGTTGTCGGCGCCGGCCACCAGGTCCATCGCCCCGCCCATGCCCTTGACCAGTTTGCCGGGGATCATCCAGGAGGCGATGTTGCCTTCGACGTCGACTTCGAACGCGCCGAGCACGGTCAGGTCGACATGGCCGCCGCGAATCATCGCGAAGGACTCGGCGGAGTTAAAGATCGACGCGCCGATCCGCGCGGTCACCGTTTGTTTACCGGCGTTGATCATGTCGGCATCGATGGTTTCTTCGGTAGGAAAAGGTCCCATGCCGAGCAGGCCGTTTTCCGACTGCAGCATGACTTCCATGCCTTCGGGAATGTAGTTGGCGACCAGGGTCGGAATGCCGATACCGAGGTTCACGTAGTAGCCGTCCTGCATTTCGCGGGCGACGCGCTGAGCCATTTGTTCGCGGGTAAGTGCCATGGTTTTATTCTCCGTCAGCCTGAATTATTTGCGGATGGTGCGCTGTTCGATGCGTTTCTCGAACGTGCCGCAAATGACCCGGTCGACGTAGATGCCCGGGGTATGGATCTGCGTGGGGTCGAGTTCGCCGGGTTCGACGATTTCTTCGACCTCGACCACAGTGATCTTGCCGGCAGTCGCGGCCAGCGGGTTGAAGTTCTGCGCGGTGTGACGGTAGACGACGTTACCGAAGTGGTCGGCTTTCCAGCCTTTGACGATGGCGAAGTCGCCGGTGATGGATTCTTCCATCAGGTACTTGCGCCCGTTGAACTCGCGCACTTCCTTGCCTTCGGCGACCGGAGTGCCGACACCGGTAGCGGTGAAAAACGCGGGAATGCCAGCACCGCCGGCGCGCATCTTCTCGGCGAGGGTGCCTTGCGGGGTCAGGATGACTTCGATTTCGCCTTTGAGCAGTTGCTCTTCGAACAGCTTGTTTTCGCCGACGTAGGAGGCGATGACTTTGCTGATCTGACGGTCGGACAGCAGCACGCCAAGGCCGAAGCCATCGACGCCGCAGTTATTGGAGACCACGGTGAGGTCGCGGGTGCCCTTGCGCTTGATTTCGGCGATCAGGTTTTCCGGAATGCCGCACAGGCCGAAACCGCCAGCGATCACGGTCATGCCGTCCTCAAGCCCGGCCAGGGCTTCCTCGTAGGAACTCACGCGCTTGTCGAAACCTGCCATATGCACCTCTTTTATTATTTGCGGGCGGCTGGCTAGCCGAATGACTGGAGTGTCGCGCCGCAGGATATATTTGTTAAGTTGATTTTTAAGGTTGATTAATAGATAAAACTCAACAGTAGCCGAAGAGATCGTTCCCACGCGGAGCGTGGGAACGAGCACCGCGTCAGGCTTGCAGCTTGACGCTAGCAGCTTACGACTGGAGCGCAGCGACCATGACCATCAAACAGATCCGCGCCTTTCTGGCCGTGGCCCAGAGCCTGAGTTTCGCGGTGGCCTGCGAGCGCTTGCACCTGTCGCAATCGGCGTTGAGCCTGACCATCAAGGCGCTGGAGGAGGGCCTGGGTGGCCGTTTGTTCAGCCGCAACACGCGCAATGTGGCACTGACCGCTGAAGGCGAATCGTTGCTGCCACTGGCCCGGCGTCTGATTGCCGATTGGGACAACGCCGAAGACGAAATGCGCCAGCGCTTCAGCCTGCAACGAGGGCGGGTGACGCTGGCAGCGATGCCATCGTTTGCCGGCAACCTGTTGCCGCCGATCCTGAAAACCTTCCGCGCGCGTTATCCGAACGTCAACGTCACGGTGAACGACGTGATCAACGAGCAAGTGCTGGAAATGGTCCGTGACCGCCAGGTTGAACTGGGCGTGGCGTTCGAACCGATGCAGAGCACTTCGTTGACGTTTACCCCGTTGTACATGGATCGCTTCGTTGCCGTGGTGCCCAAGGATTCACCCTTGGCCCGGCGCACCGAGATCGACTGGCAGACGCTGCTGCAGGAACCGTTCATCACCTTGCAGCGGCCATCGACGGTGCGGGTAATGCTGGAGGAGCATTTGCAGGCGCGGGGCAAGAAATTGCCGGTGGAATTCGAGAGCCATCAATTGGCGACGGTCGGGCGGATGGTCGCCAGCGGGCTTGGGGTGAGTGCGGTGCCGGCATTGTGCGCCGAACAGATGCAGGAACTCGGCGCTCAGCGCCTGACGCTGCTTGACTCGGTGGAACGCGCCATTGGCGTACTGACTGAACCGGGCAATGAACTGTCGGCGGCGGCGCAGGCGTTGTTTGATATTTTCAGGGCAGAAGATCTGGTGCGACTGTGAGATTTCCCCCTCACCCCAGCCCTCTCCCCAGGGAAAGGGAGCCGAT
The DNA here is from genome assembly GCF_036668835.1 of Pseudomonas koreensis. Taxonomy (GTDB): domain Bacteria; phylum Pseudomonadota; class Gammaproteobacteria; order Pseudomonadales; family Pseudomonadaceae; genus Aquipseudomonas; species Aquipseudomonas koreensis_I. Next base: position 208,376 of record NZ_JAZEVW010000010.1, on the reverse strand, counting down.
CGGGTTGTCTCGCGTCATACATCGACCTGCAAAACCGAGTCGATTACCGATTCACAGCTGGACGTTCATGTCGCAACAGCACTCGAATGTTTCCCAATCGGTCCCCTCTCCCTCGGGAGAGGGCTAGGGTGAGGGGCCGGTTTCAAGTCGAACGCAAACTCCAGACACTCATCGCTCCAGCGCCAATGCCAACAAAGGCAACAACCGCTCACACGAAGCCTCTATCTTCACATCCAGCAATTCATCCGCCCGGGTCTTGCCCAGATTGATCGCAACCAACGGCTTACCGCGATCGGCAATCACCCGACACAAACGGAACGCCGAATACGCCATCAACGAAGACCCGACCACCAGCATGCCACCGGCAATCTCCGCTGCTTTCATCGCCCGTGCCGCCGTGGGCTGCGCGACGTTTTCACCGAAAAACACCACGTCCGGCTTCATCCGTTCGCCAGAGCAATGCGGGCAGTGCGGCACCTGAAAGCGTGCTTCGAAAGCGGGGTCGAGCAAGGTGTCGCCGTCAGGCGCCTGCACCGCATCGACGCCGGCCAGATAGGGGTTTTGCAGCTCCATCAACTGCTGAATCGCATCGCGCTCACTGCGTTGGCCGCAGTCCAGGCACAGCACCCGATGCAGGCTGCCGTGCAGTTCGATCACATCATGACTGCCGGCCTGATCGTGCAGGGTGTCGACATTCTGCGTGATCAAGGCGCTGATCAACCCTTGGCGCTGCAAACCGGCGATGGCCTCGTGTGCCGCATTCGGCCGAGCCTGACGCACCCTCGGCCAGCCAAGCATCGCCCGCGCCCAATAGCGTCGGCGTGATTCCAGGGCGGATAGAAACTCTTGATACATCATCGGCTGCCGGCCACGGCGTACACCGTCGCTGTCGCGGTAGTCGGGAATGCCCGACGGCGTGCTGATGCCGGCGCCGGTCAGTATCAGAAAATCGCCATCGGCCATCAGTTGTTGCAGGGTCTCGAGGTGTTCGCGGGTCGGGCTGTCGAGCATGTTCAGCGCTCCGAAAAGACGTTGCCAGCAGGTTAGCACGACCCGCGCAGGTTACTTGCGCGCCTCCAGAATCAGGTTGAACGGCGTCTGCGTGGCCCGGCGGAACTGCTTGAACCCGGCTTCAGTGAACACCTTGCGCAAGCGCATTTCCCCCGCCTGGGCACCGAGGCCCAGGCCGACTTCCTGCGACAGCGAGTTCGGCGTGCAGATAAAGGTCGACGCCGCATAAAACAGCCGCCCGACCGGATTGATATTGTCGTCTAGCGTGTCGTTGGCAAACGGCTCGACCAACAGCACCGTGCCGTCATCCTTGAGTGCTGCATAGGCGTGACGCGCGGCGCCAACCGGGTCGCCCATGTCGTGCAGGCAGTCGAAATAGCAGATCAGGTCGTAGTCATCGCCGGGGTAGCCTTTGGCCGAGCCCTGAAAGAACGTCGCCCGGCTGCTGACGCCGCCTTCCTCGGCGCGCTGCGTAGCGACGCTGATTGACGGCGCGTGATAGTCGTAGCCGACGAAACGCGAGTTGGGAAACGCCTGCGCCATGATCACCGTCGAGGCGCCGTGGCCGCAGCCGATGTCGGCGACTTTCGCGCCTTCTTCCAGTTTGGCCACCACACCGTCCAGCGCCGGCAACCATTCGGCGATCAGATGGCCCTTGTAACCCGGGCGAAAGAAGCGTTCGGTACCGCTGAACATGCACGGGTGGTGATCGCCCCAGGGCAGGGCGCCATTGCCGCGCATGGCTTTGACCAGTTTGTCCTTGTCATGGAAAAACGATGCCACCACGCCAAGCCCGCCCGCGACATACACCGGCGAATCCTCGACCGCCAACGCCAGCGCCTGTTCTTCCGGCAGGCGGAACTGCCCGTCCTGATGCTCCATATAGCCCGACGCCGCGTGGGCGCTGAGCCATTCGCGCACCAGCCGTGGATTGCAGGTGGTTTTTGCGGCGAGGGCATCGGCACTGATCGGCTGACTGTCGGCCATCGCCCGGTACAGGCCGAGTTCTTCACCGACGATGACATTGGCCAGCATCGCCGCGCCGCCCATGTCGTTGACCAGTTTGCCCATGAATTGGTTGAGCTTCGCCTCGTCCATCATGTGTGCTCCTGAAAACAGGATCACAGTCCGGCGGCGTCGAAGGTCGAGGCGTGCGCCACCGGGCGGTGGTCGCGGAAACGGGCAGGGCACGACAGAAGTCCTGCGTCCCCCTCGACTGGGTAATGAAACAGTCTAGCCGCCGTTCGGGCGTGATGCCGACTTTGTGAACAATGAAAAACCCTGTGGGAGCGAGCCTGCTCGCGAAAGCGGTGAATCAGACAATGAAGTTTTTTAATGATAAACCGCATTCGCGAGCAGGCTCGCTCCCACAACGGATTCGCAATCGAGCTGTATCTTTGTGTATCCCGGACGCAGAGCGATACACGCGGTTGCAAACGACCGGTTAATTGCACACAGCAGCGATACAGCCGGCGCTTCAACTGGGCAAAACCCGTTATTGAGGTGATTCCCGTGCAAACGCCGCTTTCATCACTGCCACCCAGCGTCGGCCTCGGCCTGCGCCGTGGCCTGCTAAAAGATCTGCAAACCGCCCGCGCTGGTGATTTCGATTTTCTCGAAGTCGCGCCGGAAAACTGGATCGGCGTCGGCGGGGCGCACGGCGCGGCGCTGGGTGAACTGGCCGAGCGCTATCCGTTGTCCTGCCACGGCTTGTCGCTCTCGCTCGGTGGTACCGCGCCGCTGGACGTCGGTTTCCTGCGGGAAGTGCGGGTGTTTCTCGACCATTACAACGTGCCGCTGTACAGCGAACATCTGAGCTATTGCAGCGATGACGGGCATCTGTATGACTTGCTGCCATTGCCGTTCACTGAAGAAGCCGCGTACCACGTAGCCGCGCGCATCCGTCAGGCACAGGACATCCTCGGCCGACGTCTGGCGGTAGAAAACGTTTCCTATTACGCCGCCCCGCACCAGGACATGGACGAAGTGACATTCACCAACGCCGTGCTGCGCGAGGCCGATTGCGATCTGCTGCTGGACGTGAATAACGTCTATGTCAATTCGGTCAATCACGGCTTCGACCCGCAGGCGTTTCTTGCAGGCATCGAGCCGCAGCGGGTGGTGGGCATGCACGTCGCGGGGCATTTCGATGAGTCCGACACGCTGAAAATCGACACCCACGGGGCCTCGGTAAAACCCGTGGTGTGGGACTTGCTGGCGCAGGCCTATGCGCGGTTCGGTGCGCAGCCGACCTTGCTGGAGCGGGATTTCAACTTTCCGGCCTTTGCCGAACTGGTCGGCGAACTGCAGACCATTCGCCACTTGCAAGCAGGAGGGCGACCTCGTGGATAACCTGCTACAGCAACAACACGCGCTGACCTGCTATCTGCGCGATCCCGAACACCAGACACCGCCCAGCGATATGAATGCTGCGCGGGTTGAGGTTTATCGCGAGCTGGTATTCAACAACGTTTCGCAGCTGTTGAGCGGAACCTTTCCGGTGCTGATCCGGATCATCGGCGAACCGCGCTGGCGTTTGCTGGTGCGTGGTTTCTTGCGAGACTGGCGGGCGCAGACACCGAAATTCGGCGAGATCGCCGGGGAATTTATCGATTATCTGGGCTCGCAACCGCCAGTGTTGCAGCAAGGGCCGTGGCCGGCGTTTCTGCTGGAGCTGGCGCATTACGAATGGGTGGAAATGGTGTTGCAGCAATCAGACGCCCCCGCGTTGCCGCTGACGGCCCCGGCGCTGCTGCTTGAACGCCCCCTGCAGGTTTCGGCGCTGGCTTGGCCGCTGGCGTATGCCTGGCCGGTGCATGAGCTTGATCCGCACAATCAGCCCGATACGCCACCGGCGCAACCGACCTTGCTGCTGGTGCGGCGCACGGCGGATTTCAGTGTGAAGTTTTCCCTGCTGAGCCCGTTGGCTTTGCGTTTGTTGCAGCGTATTGGCGAGTTTGCAGAGTTGACGGGGCGTGAGCATTTGCAGCGGCTTGCAGAGGAGGCGGGGCAAGCGGCCAGTGACGCATTCATCGACGATGGCCTGGCGTTGCTGCGCCAGCTGCATGCGGATCGGGTGGTTGGCATCACCTGAATGAAACACAATTCATTGGGAGTGAGCCTGTGTGCGCTTATTGGTTGATGGGCAGCTTCAGTTCCGCACACAACCCGCCACCCTCACGGTTACTCAATGTCAGCGTCCCGCCCAGCGCCATTGCCAGTTGCTGGGCGATGGCCAGGCCCAGACCGGTACCCCCGGTATCGCGATTGCGCGAGTTCTCCACCCGGTAAAACGGCTGCAGCACCTGCGCCAGTTCGGCGTCGGCGATGCCCGGGCCGCGGTCGAGTACGCTGATTGTCAGGCTGGCGTTGTCGGCGGCGACATGGAGTTCAGCGGCGCCGGCGAATTTCAGGGCATTGTCGGTGAGGTTTACCAGCACTCGGCGCAAGGCGTGCGGGCGGGTGTCGATGACCGCCGTGCTGTGGCCGACCAGTTGCACCTGCTTGGCCATGTCCTGATAGTCGAACACCAGGCTTTCGAGAAAGGAGTCCATGTTGATACGCCGGCTCTCTTCTGTCGCGCCATGCACGCTGCGCGCATAGGCCACTCCTTCGCGCACCAGATGTTCCATCTCGCTGAGGTCGTTGCACAGTTTGTCTTTTTCAGCGCAGTCGTCCATGAATTCGGCGCGCAATTTCATTCTGGTGATGGGTGTTTGCAGGTCGTGGGAAATCGCCGCCAGCAGTTGCATGCGTTCTTTGAGGTAGGCGGCGATGCGCGCCTGCATGGTGTTGAAGGCACGCGCCGCGTACACCACTTCATTCGGGCCCGATTCGTCGAGCTTGATCGGGTTGGCGTTGGGGTCGAGGGTTTCCACGGCGTTGGCCAGGCGGGTCAGCGGCCGGATCGCGATGCGCACCGCCAGCCAGGTGCAGGCGATCATCAAGGCCAACTGGCCAAGCAGCACCACCGGCAACCACGGCGACAGCGGGGCCATAGCCGGGCGTACGTCGATGGTTAGCGGGCTGCCGTCGCTCAGGCGCAGATGGCCTTGAAAGTGTTGGCGCGGCCCGGGGATGTCGGTGAAGGTCAATGGGTAGCGCGCACCGATGGCCTCGGTGATCGAGGTCACCGCCACTGGCACATCACGGGCGCCAATCGGTGTGCCCGGATCGCCTTCGCTCAACAGGTAGCCGTAATTCTTGCGCGCCAGACGGGTGAGCCACGCCGGACGTTCTTCGGCAGGCAGGCGATCGAGGATCGCAACCGAGGTGGAAACGTCGGTTTCCAGATTGCCGAGCATGGTGTTCTTCGCGCTTTCGTAGCGCTCGTAGTATTGCGCGCCAAACGACAGCGCCTGGGCGAGGATCAGCCCGATCAGGAAAATCAGCGACAGGCGCGACGCGAGGGTGCGTGGCCAGTGCAGATTGAGGGTCATGCCGGCGCCCCGAGAATTTCCACCGGCAACGAGAACACATAACCCTCGCTGCGCACCGTCTTGATGTACGCCGGTTCGCGCGCGTCATCGAGCAGGCGCTGGCGCAAACGGCTGACCAGCAAGTCGATGGAACGGTCGAACAGGTCGGCATCTCGCCCTTGGGTCAGGTTGAGTAACTGATCGCGGCTGAGCACCCGCTGCGGATGATCGAGAAACACCCGCAGCAAACGATACTCGGCGCCGCTGAGGGCGACCATGGTGCCGTCGGTGTCCAGCAGATGTCGTGCCGAGGTGTCCAGCTGCCAACGGCCAAAGGCGAGCAGGCGTCCAGCTTCGGTGACCACCAGATTCGGCGGCAGCATGCGCGTGCGGCGCAGCACCGCGTTGATCCGCGCCAACAGCTCGCGCGCGGCGAACGGTTTGGTCAGGTAGTCGTCGGCGCCCATTTCCAGGCCGATGATGCGATCGGTTTCATCATTGCGCGCGGTCAGCATCAACACCGGCGTGGCCTTGTGTTTGCCCATGCGCAGTTCCCGGCACAACTGCAGGCCATCGTCGCCCGGCATCATGATGTCGAGCACGATCAGGTCGACAGTGTTGGCTTCGAGGAAACTGCGCATCTGCCGGCCATCGGCGACGACTGTCGTGCGCAGACCGTTTTTCTTCAGGTAGTTGCCCACCAGCTCACGGATCTCGCGGTCGTCGTCGACGATGAGAATGTGATCGACATGTTCCATGGTTCAAGCCTCTGTCAGAAGGGGAATGCCGTGCAGTCTATAGCGCCTGCATTGGCGCGCCTGCGAGCCTTTGTATTGCAGTGTATCTGCCGTGCTGCCGGATACACGGAAACGCAAAAACAGGATTTTTTCAGGGTTTTGTATCGCTGTGTATCGCCCGCTGGCAGGGATACACAGCGATTGAATCGCGCCTGTTCCTGACACAGACGCGATACCTCGCGAGCTTTAAATAGGTTCCATCGAGGCAAACACACAACGCCTCGGCCCAAACCCAATGAAGCCTTGAGGATTACCGCCATGAACAACAAATCCGTAGTCGTCGCCTGCCTGTTTGCCGCTTTGAACATCTGCACCCTGTCGGCCCGTGCCGAAGCGGCTACCGCCCCGCAAACCTACACCTACGGCACCCACCTGGATATCCAGAAAGTGATCTCGCTGGAACAGGACAACTCGGTGGCCTGCGGCATCGTCGAAGCGCGCATGACTTACCTCGATTCGGCCGGCACCACCCGCGTGCTCGATTACAGCAAATTCGCTGACAGCTGCAACAACGACAACTGATCAATCACTCTTTCTGGAAGGTAAATATCATGAACAACGTATCGCGCTTTCTGACGGCCATCGCTTTCTCCCTGGCCGGCGTGGCCGCCCATGCCAATGCTGCGGTTGAACAGCCTGGCTGTCACACCAGCACCTGTTTTCAGCTGACCCCGGTGGCGAAGCAGGGCACCGATGGCTTGCTCGCGGCGGACGGCGCCAGTCGCACACCGCAGGGGCAGATGATTGCTGCGGACGGTTCGAGTCGCACCCCGCTGGGCCAGATGTTCGCCGCGGACGGTTCGAGTCACACCCCGCTGGGCCAGATGTTCGCCGAGAACGGCGCCAGCCGCACGCCGCAGAGCCAATGGCTGCAAAGCCAGAGCGCCTGATTGCTCATCACCGTCATATAAAAAAGGTGACTCACCATGTACCTCATCGCGTTTCTCGGCGGTCTGCTGACCGTGCTCAGCCCCTGCATCCTGCCGGTGGTGCCGTTTCTGTTTGCCGGTGCGCAGCGTAGCCGCGCCTCGATCCTGCTCACCCTCGGCGGCATGGCCCTGACGTTTGCGCTGATCTCCAGCCTGGCGGTGGTCAGCAGCGAGTGGGTGATTCAGGCCAGTAACACCGGACGCCACGTCGCGCTGATCGTGATGAGCGTGTTTGCCTTGTCGCTGATCTCGGCGCGTATCGGCGAATGGCTGACCCGACCCTTTGTGATGCTCGGCAACCGTCTCGACCCGAATGCACAAAACAAGGCCGGGCCGCTGGGCTCGATCATGCTCGGGGTCGCCACCGGGCTGCTGTGGGCGCCGTGCGCCGGGCCGATTCTCGGCGTGATTCTGACTGGGGCCATGCTGCAGGGGGCGAATGCGCAAACCAGCTTGTTGTTGCTCGCTTACGGCGCTGGCAGTGCCTTGTCGCTGGGCGTGCTGATCTTCGCCGGACGTGGCCTGGTCAATCGCTTGAAACCGTCGATTCCGTTCACCGGCTGGTTGCGTCGCGGTGCCGGCGTCGCTGTGCTGGGAGCGGCCGTGGTGATTGCCACAGGTTTTGATAAAACCTTGCTGTCGAACACCTCGTCCGAAGGCGTGGCCAGCGTCGAAAAAAGCGTGCTGGAAAACGTGCCGAAAGTCGTCGACTACCTCGTCACCAAGGTCCGTGCGGACTCGCCGATGGAGGAGGGCAAAGGCGTGATGCCGCCGCTGACGGGCGCGGTGCAATGGCTGAACTCGCCCGAGCTGACCAGTGAATCCCTGCGCGGCAAAGTGGTGTTGGTGGACTTCTGGACCTACGACTGCATCAACTGCCAGCATACCCTGCCTTACGTGAAGGATTGGGCAAAGAAATACGAAAAGGACGGCCTCGTGGTGATCGGCGTCCACACTCCGGAGTACGGTTACGAGCGGATCATCGACAACGTCAAGGATCAGGTTAAAAAGCTCGGCATCACCTACCCGGTGGCGATCGATAACAACTATGCGATCTGGCGCAACTTCGATAACCAGTACTGGCCGGCGCATTACCTGATCGACGCCAAGGGGCAGGTGCGTTACAGCCACTTCGGTGAAGGCAGTTATGAGGCGCAGGAGCTGATGATCAAGCGATTGCTGGAGGAGGCAAAAGCGCATAACGGCAAAGGTGTTTCAGACGCTTGACAGATTGCCACCATTCATCGGCAAAGCCCCGGTTTTCAAGGGTTGGCAGACGATCGGCGGGGACGCCGATCAGCCGTAGCGCGATAGTGGCAATGCAGGGCGAGACCCGGCGACCTGCTCTCTTGGCCATATAACAGGAATGCGAGGTTGTCATGCCCAAATTCGTGATTGAACGCGAGATACCCAATGCCGGTGAACTGTCGCAAGCCGAACTCAAAGCCGTGTCGCAAACGTCGTGTCAGGCGTTGCGCGACCTCGGTCCGCAAGTGCAATGGCTGCACAGCTACGTGACCGCCAACAAAATCTACTGCGTGTACATCGCGCCTGACGAGGAGCAGGTACGCGAACATGCCCGGCTGGGTGGTTTTCCGGCCAACAGTGTCGCGCGGGTGGAGCGGATCATCGATCCGACCACTGCCGAATGATCACGCTTTCACCGTTCAGCGGAGTTCGACGTCATGAATACCCCGATTGATCTCACTGCCCTGAAAGAACGGCAGAAAGTGGCGTGGGCCAGCGGCGATTACGCCTTGATCGGCACCACGTTGCAGATCGTCGGTGAGAACCTCGCCGAGGCCTGCGATCTGCGTTGCGATGAGCAGGTGCTGGACGTCGCTGCCGGCAATGGCAATGCCACTCTGGCGGCGGCGCGGCGGGGTTGCCTGGTGACTTCTACCGATTACGTCGCAGCATTGCTGGAACGCGGCCAGGACCGGGCCCGGGCCGAGCATCTGGATGTGACCTTTCAGGTGGCTGATGCCGAGGCGTTGCCGTTCGCTGATGAAAGTTATGACGCGGTGTTGTCGACGTTTGGGGTGATGTTTGCGCCGGATCAGGCGCAGGCGGCGGCGGAGTTGGGCAGGGTTTGTCGGCGTGGCGGGCGGATTGGTCTGGCCAACTGGACGCCGGGCGGTTTTGTGGGTCAGATGTTCAAGGTGCTCGGCCGGCATCTGCCACCGCCGGCCGGTGCGCAACCGCCGTCGAACTGGGGCACGGAGGCGTGGTTGCATACGCATTTTGCTGATCAGGATTTTGTGATTGAGGTAACGCGTCGGCATTTCCATTTTCGCTATCGTTCGGCGGCGCATTTCATCGATATTTTTCGCCATTGGTATGGGCCGGTGCACAAGGCTTTCGCTGTGTTGCCGGCAGAGGGCGCGGAGGCGCTGGAGGCGGATCTGACCGAGTTGCTTGAGCGCTTGAATCGGGCGGGGGAGGGATCGTTGGTGGTGCCGAGTGAGTATCTTGAGGTGGTGATTGGCAAGCGTTGATGCTGCTCTTGGGGGCATATCCGTTGCTTCGGTTGCTGCGGCTGACGGTTTCGCCTGACGGCGACTCACTTTTTTTCAGACGCCAAAAAAAGTAAGCAAAAAACGCTTGCTCCTACGTTCGGCCCTCGCAGGCTCGGGTCCCTTCGCTCCGGGATCGATCCGGGCGCAGCGGCTACGGTTTGCTTCGCTGCACCTACTTCCGCTGCGTCTGGCTGCGCCAGACGGTCGCTGCGCTCCCACGCCCGGATCAATCCCTCCACTCAGCTTTCCGACGTCGCTGGTGGATCAAGATCAAAGGCACTCGAGCTAACGCTCATTGTTGAGTGGTTAGAAGCGGGTGGTTGGCTTTGGATTTTGGGTGGGTTCGCCCCTCACCCCAGCCCTCTCCCCCTGGAGAGGGAGCCGATTTTGGTTGGATTCGAAATTAGCGTTCGACTCGATATTTCACGTCAGCGTAGCTCTCACATTCACCCCGATCAGTCCCCTCTCCCTCCGGGAGAGGGCTAGGGTGAGGGGCTTTTGATTTTCGCTTTTGATGTTCAGGCTGAGTACAAGCATGCCTGACACCCGCCATCACCAGCAGGTTGACGGCGTTCCAACTGAAAAAACGCAATCAAAATGCAGGAGCTTGCCTGCAAGCGATGGCGGCCTTACAGCCGACCAGTTTCCAATCAATGCCACCTATTTCACCTGCCCCCGATCAAACCACTCCAGCGCCGTGCGCCAGATGCAGATCCCCAGAAAATAAGCCGACATCAGCAGCCACACGCCCATGACCATCGGGTTGATCTGCGGGTGGTTGAGCACCAGCGACAGGCTGCACAACAACCATATCGCGGTGACGGCGATGTTGATCGGCATGAACCGGCGTACGCGGAAGGGATGCAGGAATTTCATCCGGGTCACCGTCAGCAGCGCCAGGCCGATCACTGTGAGAAAGGTGAGCCACGGTCCCGGGCCGATGATGTACAGGCACAGCGCAACCACGTTCCAGGCGGCCGGGAAGCCGACGAAGTAGTTGTCTTTGCTTTTCATGTTGACATTGCAGAAGCAGAACAGTGACGACACCAGAATCAGCGACACCGTCAGCAGCAAGGTGTAGTCGGGCAAGGGGATGTAGCGGTAGATGAACAGCGCCGGGATGAATACGTAGGTCAGGTAATCGATCACCAGGTCGAGGATCGAGCCGTCGAAGCTCGGTAGCACCGATTGCACATTGACCTTGCGCGCCAGCGCGCCGTCGAGGCCGTCGACGATCAGTGCCACGCCCAGCCACATCAGGCAGTGGGTCGGCTGGTTTTCCAGCAGGGCGAGGGTCGCCAGAAATGCGGTGACCACGCCAGTCGCGGTAAAACCATGGGCGCCCCATGCTTTGAGCCTGGCGATGTGTATGGTCGATATCACGGGAGCGTTCTCCAGAAAGTGCAGCTGGCCGGGTGTCACCCTTGCAAGGGCGCCGGCGAACCGGGTCGGGGTTGCAGCTATCGACCGGTTTGGCCGGGATAAGGTTCACGCATCATCAATCTTAGCCGGGCGGCGAAAAAATTCCTCGACCGGCGCGGCCAGACGTCGAGTGTCAGCCAAACGGTGCTGGCGCTATGGCTGGCGGGGACTATGGTTGCCTGACGCAGTCACGGCCAATGCCTGAGGATGACGTCATGAACACCAGCGATTTGCTTGAACAACTGCTGCGGGGCCAGGCCTCGGGGCGGCAGTCCACGGGGGCGTCTGCCGGAGAGGGCCTGGGTGGGCTCGGTGGTTTGCTCGGCGGGCTGTTGGGCGGCGGTCAGGCCGGTGGCGCTGGCGCGGCGGCATCCGGCGGGTTGGGTGGATTGCTCGGTGGCTTGCTCGGCGGTGGCGGTGGCGGATTAGGCGGTGCTTTGGGTGGTGCTTTGGGCAGCCGCAGTCGTTCCGGCGGTACGAACTATGCGGCACTGGCATCGCTGGGGATGATGGCGTATCAGGCTTATCAGGCCTGGCAACGCAGCCAGGCCAGTGCGGCGCCGCAGCAGATTCCGCAAACGGCCGATCTGCTCGCTGGCCCGCAAATCGAAGAGCATAGCCACGCAGTTTTGCGTGCGTTGATCGCGGCGGCCAAGGCTGACGGCCGCATCGATGAAACCGAGAAACATTTGATCAGCAGCGAAATCGGCAAACACACCAGCGATCCGCAGTTGCAGCAATGGCTCGACGCCGAAGTCGCCAAGCCGCTGGACCCTGCCGAAGTGGCGCAATCTGCGCAGGGTGACCCGGCGGTGGCGGCGGAGATGTATCTGGCCAGCGTCTTGCTGGTAGACGACCAACAAGACGCTGAGCGCCGCTATCTCGATGAACTCGCCGTCGCCCTCAACATAGACCCCGATCTGCAGGTGCATCTGGAAGCTCAGGCAAAAGGTCAGGCCTGAGCAAAAAGCCAAAACCCGCCGACAATCAAAGCCCTTGGCGGTCCATCCGTCCGGGGCTTTTTCAGCTCGATTGAATTTTTCTCACGGCGCATCGCTCTTCTACATAACAGAGCCAGTCTGCAATCGGTGCGCCCATGAACAGGAATCTCGACGACTACAACCGCATGCGCGATTTTTCCGCGACTTCGGAACCGGCCGCGGTAAAACGCTCCGGCCGTAAAGCTGCGAAGGATCACGCCTTGCAGTTCTGCATCCAGAAGCACGACGCTTCGCACCTGCATTACGACTTTCGCCTCGAACTCGACGGCGCGCTCAAGAGCTGGGCAGTGCCGAAAGGGCCGTCGCTCGACCCCAAGGTCAAGCGTCTGGCGGTGCACGTCGAAGATCACCCGCTGGATTACGCGACCTTCGAGGGCAGCATTCCCGAGGGGCATTACGGCGCCGGCGATGTGATCGTCTGGGACCGTGGCGTGTGGATTCCCCTCGACGATCCGCAAAAGGCTTACGCCAAGGGCCGGCTCAAATTCGAATTGCAGGGCGAGAAGCTTGGCGGGATCTGGAATCTGGTGCGCACGCACATGCCGGGCAAGAAGGAACAGTGGTTTCTGATCAAGCATCAGGACAACGCCGCCCGCCCGCAGGATGACTACGACGTGTTGGTCGCGGAACCGGACAGCGTGCTGAGTGAGCGCACGATCGTCGCCAGCCCGAAAAAAACCGCCGAACAGGCCAAACCGGTGAAGAAAGCCCCGGCGAAACCGCGCAAACAGGCGACCGGCAAACTCACTGGCGCACACAAGGCCAAGCTGCCGGCGCAACTCAAACCCGAGCTGGCGACGCTGGTCGACAGTGCACCGGAAGGGCAGTGGAGTTACGAAATCAAGTTCGACGGCTACCGGATCATGGCGCGCATCGAGGGCGATCAGGTGCAACTGTTCACCCGTAACGGCCATGACTGGACGCACAAACTGCCGCAACAGGCTGAAGCCTTGGCGGCGTTAGGTCTGGAATCGGCTTGGCTGGACGGTGAAATGATCGTCGCCAACGAGCAGGGCGTGCCGGATTTTCAGGCGCTGCAAAACGCTTTCGAAGTCGGGCGCAGCGGCAACATCGTTTATTACCTGTTCGATTTGCCCTATCTCAACGGCGTCGATCTGCGCGAAGTCGCGGTCGAGGAACGGCGCGCCGCATTGGCGACCATTCTCGGCACGCAAAAGAGCGAATTGTTGCGCTTTTCCGAAGCTTTCGAAGAGACTCCGGACGCGCTGCTCAACAGTGCCTGCCAGATGCAGGTGGAAGGCTTGATCGGCAAGCGCTTGGGCTCGCCTTATGTATCTCGGCGCAGCAGCGACTGGATCAAGCTCAAATGCAAACACCGGCAGGAATTCGTCATCGTCGGCTACACCGATCCGAAAGGCGCGCGCAGTGCCTTCGGCGCGTTGTTGCTCGGCCTGCATGATCGCGACAGCGGTGAATTGCGCTACGCCGGCAAGGTCGGCACCGGGTTCAACGAAACCACGCTGAAAAGCATTCTGGCGCAACTCAAACCTTTGCTGGCCAAAAGCGCGGCGGTGGTCAATCCGCCCAGCGGCTTTGAGGCCAAAGGCGTGCATTGGCTCAAGCCCAAACTGCTGGCAGAAGTGGCATTCGCCGAAATGACCAAGGACGGCTCGGTGCGCCACGCCGTGTTCCATGGCTTGCGCAACGACAAACCGGCCAAAGCCATCACCGAGGAGCGAGCGAAGCCTGTGAAGACTGTCGAAAGCAAAACTGCCGAGAAGAAACCCGCGAAGAAGACCGCTGCCAGCAAGCCTCTGAGCAAAAAAAACGCGGCGAGCAAAACCGAAAGCGCACCGTCGCAAGCCAACCTCGCCAACGGCAAAGTGCGTATCACCCACCCGGAGCGGGTGATCGACGCGGTCAGCGGCACCACAAAGATGCAGCTCGCCGAGTATTACGCCAGTGTCGCCGAATACATTCTGCCGCACCTCAAGGATCGCCCGGTGGCGCTGGTCCGCGCCCCGGACGGAATTGCCGGCGAACTGTTCTTCCAGAAAAACGCCGAGCGCCTGGCGATCCCCGGCATCAGCACGCTCGACAAGGACGTCACGGGGCAGCCGGTGATGATGATCAACAGTGCCGAAGCGCTGATTGGCGCGGTGCAGATGAGCACGGTCGAATTGCACACCTGGAATGCCACCCAAACCGATCTGGACAAGCCCGACCGCTTCGTCCTCGACCTCGACCCGGACCCGACGTTGCCGTGGAAAAGCATGGTCGAAGCCACGGCGCTGACCCTGACCGTCCTCGATGAACTGGGGCTCAAGGCGTTCCTGAAAACCAGCGGTGGCAAGGGTATTCACCTGGTCGTGCCGCTGACCCGCAAGCACGGCTGGGACGAGGTCAAGGATTTCAGCCACGCCATCGTCAGCCACATGGCGAAGCTGTTGCCGGACCGTTTTTCAGCGGTGTCCGGCCCGAAAAACCGTGTCGGCAAGATCTTCATCGATTACCTGCGCAACGGTCTGGGCGCCACCACCATTTGTACTTATGCGGCACGCGCGCGTGAAGGCATGCCGGTGTCCGTACCGGTTTTCCGTGAAGAAGTGGCGGAGATCAAGGGCGGCAATCACTGGAATATTCACAACGTGCACGAGCGCCTGGCCGAGGTCGGTGAAGAACCGTGGGCGGATATAAAGAAAACCCGCCAGACCATCACCGCGCAGATGCGCAAACGCGTCGGCATGAAATAGTGATCAGGCGTCGCGCAGCAAGTCGTGGGCGTTGAGCAGTTCGAAAGCGATCGCCGGGTTGTTGTTCAAGCCTCGGCGAATCGCCGTCGGGATGGCTTTGCGGGTTTTGCGGCACAGGCCGGGCAGCTCGTCGATGTCGATGTCGATGCCGAGCATGGTCCGCACTTCATGGAAGCCCGGGGAGATCTCCACGCGAATACCTAACTGCTCATACATGCGTTTTTGCAAATGACGCAGATCGGCGAGGTCTTTGAGCTGTTCCAGACGCGCCAGCAGGACTTTTTCTTCGTTGCGAGTCAAGCGCAGGATGCGCAAATCGGCGCCGGGGGTGTCCAGCAACGGGGCGCGCCCGCAAACGCAGGCGCCGGGTGGGCAAGGGGAGCGCAAGGGCGCGGTGGTCGTCATGGCCTCCATCATAGAGGCCGTCGGACCGTTTTGCCTATGTGCGTGAGGCAGCCGTCCATCGGCCGCCGTCTTCCTGAAAACTAAGGTTTCAGGCCTTCGTAATGCACCAGAATCGCGTTGGCGAGGTCTTCATCACTGGCGTTGAGGCCTGGGTTGTCCTGGCGCACCTGTTGCAGCACCGATTCAAGATAAACCCCACGTATGGTCCCGCCACTGGCGACGAATGCAGAGACATCGTCACGGGCTGGAATGACCATCTTGTCATCCTTGAAGGTCGAGTACAGCGACGCGGAAACACCGGCCGAGGTGGCGACATCGCCCGCATCGACACGGGCCAGCGCCGAACCGACCGGCAGGCAAAGGAGTAGAGATGAAACGAGCACTAACTTGCGCATGACGGTGTTCCTCCGAAGGCGCGAAGCAAAAGAGAAGGGACTACATAACGTCAGAGATGATCGGCGCGCGGGAGTTCCGTGAGCGACGAAAACGCAGCGGCAAGGAACCGGGCAAAACGGTGGAGGGTCTACCGCTTGCCTGTATTGTTGAGAGTCGACCCGATGCTCGTCAGAGTCAGCGACAACGTTGCCCGCCCCGCAGATACGCGAATCGAAGCCGCCTTGCTAGGCGGATTTGTCCTGCTGGCCATCGCGCTCGGCATCTCCCCGCGAAGCCGCGTCGACTGGTTGCTGGAAAATGTACTGGCGGCGGCGCTGGTGTTGGCTCTGGTACTGGCATATCGGCGGTTTCGCTTGTCGTCCTTTTCGCTGGTGATGATCTTCGCCTTTCTGTGCATTCATGAAGTCGGTTCGCATTACACCTATTCGCGGGTGCCCTACGATCAATGGAGCACGCTGCTGACCGGCGTCAGCGTCAACAAGGTCCTGGGTCTTGAGCGCAATCACTATGATCGGCTGGTGCACTTGAGCTACGGATTGCTGCTGGTCTGGCCGATGCGCGAAGTGCTGCTGCGCCTGACCCCGTTGCGCGGTGCCTGGCTGGTGCTGATGACCTTGAGCGTGGTGCTGGCGACCTCGGCGTTGTACGAACTGATCGAGTGGGTCGGCGGCGCTTATCTGGGGGATGACACCGGACAGGCCTTCGTCGGCGCGCAAAACGATCCCTGGGATTCGCAGAAGGACATGGCCCTGGCGCTGGTTGGCGCCGGGCTGTCCTTGCTGATGTTGGCAGGCGGGCGTCGAGCGCCGCGCTGAGCCGTCAGATCACTCCGCAGGCCATGCGATCACCGCCACCGCCCAGTGGCTTGGGCATGTCGGCGTGGTTGTCGCCGCCGGCGTGAATCATCAGGGCGTGGCCCTTGATCTCGGAAATTTTCTTCAGGCGCGGTGCCAGCACCGGATAATTGGCGACACCGTCAGCCGTCACATACACCGCTGGCAAATCACCCAGATGGCCGTCGGCGTAGGGGCCAAGATGCTTGCCGGTTCTCGCCGGATCGAAGTGACCGCCAGCGGCCAATGCCGCGCCTTTCACGCCATCCTTCACGCTCGCTTCGCAGCTGCCGTTTTCATGCACGTGGAAACCGTGAATACCGGCCGGCAGGGATTTAAGGTCAGGCGAAAACAGCAGGCCATATGGCGTCTCGCTGATGGTGATCGAGCCGATCGCCTGCGGCGCACCGTCGGCGCTGACCAGATTGATTGCGACTTTCTCCGTTGCCTGTGCGGTACCCATCGCCAGGGTGCCGAGCAGACCAAACCATAATGCGCGTTTCATTAGCGTTTCCTTCAGCTGCATGAATGTTCGAAGCGATGGATTCATAGCCTGCCAGCGTTAACCGGCGATGAAGGCGCAGTCCATCGGCGCTGCAGCGTGTGACTGGCCGCTCGATCGAAAAGTTTTGCCGGATTCAAGTCGCGGCTGACATCAGCCGATACGCTCTGTGTCGGCAGTTCTGTGCAAATAGGCTTAACTGAAATCCGACAAGCGCAATCCAGCGTGCCCACGGGAGATTCCACGGTGTCGATCAAACTGCGTTTGGTGTTGCTGATTGCGACCAGCCTGCTGACGGCGCTGATCGTGAGTCTGGTCAGTTATGTCGGCAATCTGCGGATGGCCACGGCGGTCGGCGAAAACACGGTAAGCATGAGCGCGCTGCGCAACCACATGGAAGCCGACATGATGCACGACGCCCTGCGCGCCGATGTTTATTCGGCGATGTTGGTGGGGCTGGGCAAAAGCACCGGTACGGCGACCGAAGTGCGCGATTCGCTGGCCGAGCACGCCGGGCATTTTCGCGAAGTGCTGGATGACAATCTGAAACTGCCCATCAACCCGCAGTTGCGCACGGCGCTGGAGCAGATCAAGCCGAGCCTCGACACCTACATCAAATCCGCTGAGCAGATCGTCGGCGTGGCGCTGGACAACCCGGACGCCGCCCAGCAGCAACTCGGCGGCTTCAACGCAGCGTTCAGCCAGCTCGAAGAGCAAATGGCGACGCTTAGCGAACTGATTGAAAGCAACACCCGGCAAACCAGCGAAGGCACCGAAGCCGCCATTGGCAATGCCAACCTTGCCCTCGGCGTCGTGCTGATCGCCAGTCTTTTATTGCTGCTGGTTCAAGGCCGTTGGGTCATTCGCAGCATCACCGGGCCGCTGCAAACCGCCAGTCGCATTGCCGAAAGCATCGCCCATGGCAACCTCAGCGAGCCGATCGCCGAGCCCTCCGGCAAGGACGAGGCCAGCGTGTTGATACGCACGCTGGCGACCATGCAGCGCGACCTGCGCAACATGATCGATGTGGTGCGGCGCAACGCCCACGGCGTCAGCGGCATGAGCGAACAGCTCAGCCAGGGTTGCCATCAGGTTGCCGACAGCAGCCAGCAGCAAAGCGTCGCCGCCGGCACCATGGCCGCGGCGGCCAGCCAGATGACCGCCAGCATCGAGGAAATCACTCGCCACGCCGAGCGTGCGCTGAGCATGGCCAATCAGGCCGAGACCCTGGCGAAGGAGGGCGGCGGGGTGATCCATCAGGTGGTCAGCGATATGGATGACATTGCTCGCTCGGCGCAGCAGTCGGCGCAGGTCATCCGCACGCTGGATCAGGAATCGGAAGCCATCTTCAACATCATTCAGGTGATCAAGAGCATTGCCGACCAGACCAATCTGCTGGCGCTCAACGCGGCGATCGAAGCGGCGCGGGCCGGTGAACAGGGGCGCGGTTTTGCCGTGGTCGCTGACGAGGTGCGCAGTCTGGCGGCACGCACCAGCGCCTCGACCCAGGAAATCGCCGCGATGGTCGCACGGATTCAAAACAGCACGCGCGAAGCGGTCAGCAGCATGGAGGCCGGGGTGGCGCAGGTCGACAAAGGCATGGCGGTAACGGCGGAGGTCGAACGGGCGATCCGCGAAATCCTCGAAGCAACCTTGAGCACCACGCAACTGGTCAACGACATCACTCGCACGATTGGCGAGCAGAGCCAGGCCAGCAATGAAATTGCCCATCAGGTGGAAATGATTGCGGGGATGTCGGAGGGCAACAGCCGGGTGATCGGTCAGACCGCGACGACCACGGATGAATTGT
The DNA here is from genome assembly GCF_036668835.1 of Pseudomonas koreensis. GTDB lineage: Bacteria > Pseudomonadota > Gammaproteobacteria > Pseudomonadales > Pseudomonadaceae > Aquipseudomonas > Aquipseudomonas koreensis_I. Next base: position 189,619 of record NZ_JAZEVW010000010.1, on the reverse strand, counting down.
CGAGCCTGGCGGGGCAGTTGGCGCAGTCGGTGGATCGGTTTCGCCTTTGAGCATCAGGCGAGTCAGGCGTTTTTGGAGTGCCTGACCCGCCGCCTTCGCGAGCAGGCTCGCTCCCACATTTGAAATGCAATTCCCCTGTGGGAGTGAGCCTGCTCGCGATGAGGCCAGCCCGAGCAACATCAAATCAGGCTAGATAATCACAATCAGAACTTGAACGCCTGCCGCCCAATCAGCAACCACTTGCCCTGCTGCTTCTGCCAGATCTGAAAATTCTCGATCTCGGTCGGCACTACTTCAGTGCCCTTCAACGCCTGCGCCGAGAAATGATTGCGCACCAGCGCGGTATCGCCGGACAGGGTGATCGTTTGCTTCTGCATTTCCAGGGTCTTGAACGCGCTTCGGCCGGTTTCGATGTCGGCGATGAATTCTTGCTTGTCCTGAATCTTGCCGCTGGAATGGCCGTAGGTCAGGTTGGGCGCGGTGAGGGCGTTCAGTTCGGCGATGTCCTTGTGCAGCATCGCCTGCGTCAGATGATCCACGGCCTGGGCGACGTCCTTTTCCGCCGCGGCAGGCGCGGCCATGGCGTAACCGTTGAAGGCGCAGAGAAAGCCGATCAGAAGTCGGGTTTTGGTCATTGTGGTAGTTCCTTGTTGTTATTGGGTAATGACTGATTCGTCAGTCATCGTACAACGTAGCAGATTATTCGGCGGTCAGGCAGTAGTTTGCTGCGCTTCGTTTTCCGGCAATAAGCCAGCTGTCAGCGGTCATGTTCTGCCGCTTCCGGCCGATAACCCATCGCGACGCAAATCGACTTTGAAGTCGGGAACAGACGCGCGGGTTTGCCCTGACGTGATATTCTGCGCGCCAACTTGGTTTGACCTTATTCAGTCAGCGTGCTCGAGGGTGCGCTGGCAGGATCCCTGTCGCTCAAGTAGCTGAAGCCAATAATGATAAGAAGTCAGTTCAGAAGGGACATCAACTGAGGTCGATGCGGCATGTCGGCCTTGTGTGCCCACCCGTCAAAATTGAAGTGTGCCGGAATCTGCGACGCCAGCCTGAGCGTCATCCAAGCGGATCGCATGCTGATAACAGAGGCGGGCGGAAGGCGTTTTATCATAGGTGCAACAGATGTTTAAGAAAGTGAACACAGCTTTGCTGGGTCTGGCTTTGGCAATGGGGATGACATCCGCCAATGCTGACGAAGCAAAGAAAGTCGACGTCCTGCTGATCGGCGGCGGCATCATGAGCACCACCCTGGGTGTGTGGATCAATGAGCTGGAGCCGAGCTGGTCGATGGAAATGGTCGAGCGCCTCGATGGCGTCGCCCAGGAAAGCTCCAACGGCTGGAACAACGCCGGTACCGGTCACTCGGCACTCGCTGAGCTGAACTACACCCCGGAAGACGACAAAGGCAACGTAACGATCCCGAAAGCCGTCGAGATCAACGAAGCGTTCCAGGTGTCCCGTCAGTTCTGGGCCTGGCAGGTTCAGCAGGGCGTTCTGAAGAATCCTCGCTCGTTCATCAACACCACACCGCACATGAGCTTCGTGTGGGGCGATGACAACATCAAGTTCCTGAAAAAGCGCTACGAAGCCCTGCAGGCGAGCCCGCTGTTCGCCGGCATGCAGTACTCCGAAGACCCGGCTGTGATCAAGAAGTGGGTCCCGCTGATGATGGAAGGGCGTGACCCGAACCAGAAAATCGCGGCCACCTGGAGCCCGCTGGGTACCGACATGAACTTCGGCGAAATCACCCGCCAGTTCGCCGCGCACCTGCAGACCAAGCCTAACTTCGATCTGAAACTGTCGAGCGAAGTCGAAGACATCACCAAGAACGCCGATGGCACCTGGCGCGTCAGCTACAAAAACCTCAAAGACGGCACCAAAACCGAAACCGACGCCAAGTTCGTGTTCATCGGCGCTGGTGGCGGTGCCCTGCACCTGCTACAGAAGTCGGGCATTCCTGAAGCCAAGGAATACGGTGGCTTCCCGGTGGGTGGTTCGTTCCTCGTGACCGATAATCCGGCCATCGCCGAGCAGCACCTGGCCAAGGCTTACGGTAAAGCTTCGGTGGGTTCGCCGCCGATGTCGGTTCCGCACCTGGACACCCGTGTCCTGGACGGCAAGCGCGTTATCCTGTTTGGCCCATTCGCGACCTTCAGCACCAAGTTCCTCAAGGAAGGTTCGTACCTGGACCTGCTGACCAGCACCACCACGCACAACATCTGGCCTATGACCAAGGTCGGCATCAAGGAATACCCGCTGGTCGAGTACCTGGCTGGCCAACTGATGCTGTCGGATGAAGACCGCATGAACGCGCTGAAGGAATACTTCCCGAACGCCAAAGCCGAAGACTGGCGCCTGTGGCAAGCCGGCCAGCGTGTGCAGATCATCAAGCGTGATGAAACTGCAGGTGGCGTGCTGAAACTGGGCACCGAAATCGTTGCTGCTCAGGACGGCTCCATCGCCGGCCTGCTGGGCGCATCGCCAGGCGCGTCGACCGCTGCACCGATCATGCTGAGCGTGCTGCAGAAAGTCTTCAAAGACAAAGTCGCCACCCCTGAATGGCAAGCCAAGCTGCACCAGATCGTTCCAAGCTACGGCACTCAGCTGAACAGCGATCCGGCCAAAGTGGCCGCAGAATGGGCTTACACCGCCAAGATCCTCGAACTGCCGACGCCTCCGGTGATCGGTCAGGCCGCTGCTCCGGCAGCCGGCGCTGCGGCTGAAAAAGCCCCGGCTCTGAAGGACAACGCTGCACGCGACATGGCGCTCTAAACACACGCCTGACGCACAAAGCCCACTGCACCGGTGACGGTCAGTGGGCTTTTTTGTGTCTGCGCTTCAAGCCTTGGCTTTGGCCAGATAAGCCCCCAGCCGCTGCCCCATCTCCTCGCCCAGCGCCTGTAGGCCACTCAACGGCCGCACCATCACTTCGAACTCGACAATCTTGCCGTGCTCATCGAAGCGAATCATGTCGATGCCTTTGAGTTCTTTCGTACCGACCCTGGCGCTGAATTCCAGAATCACGTTGAGCCCGTCGGCACTGGCCAGTTCGCGGTGGTACGCAAAATCCTCGAAAACCTCGAACACGGTATTGAGGATCATCGACACCACCGGCGCACCGGGGTAGGGCGTGTGGGCCATCGGCGAGCGAAACACCGCTTGGGCGTCGAGCAGCTCGGGCAGCGCGCGCAGGTTGCCGGTGCGGATCATCTCGTGCCAGCGCTGCAGGGATTGGGCGACGGGGGCTTGCAGGGTCAACTCTGTCATAGGGGGCTCCGGTTTTTATTGTTGGTCTTCAATGGCACTGACTGTAGATCAACCACGTTGAAAGAACGTCATGGTGTGCCGTGCTGAATACCGAACCATCGCCCATGCGGATCAGATGCGCATCTGATCTGCATTTTTTCGCTTTATCTGACGCTGTAACCGGTTCAGCCAAGCGCTCACAATGCCCCGGCAGTGCGGGCACCCGCGACTTTCCTTCATCCTGAAGCGTCCAGTGCACCGCAAACCCGGCATTGAGGAGAGCAACATGAACAAGATGGCGATTTTCCTGGGTGGCTTCCTGACACTGACCATTCTGATTGGTTTGCTGGCCACGATTTCTCCGGTCTGAAGCCCCCGCAGTTTTTTCGAACTCCGCCATGTTCGCGCTTTCAGTTGCAGTACAGGGCCATGCCAGCGGCCCCACGGACTGAAAGAAGGAGCGAGACATGCGTTGCACAACCCCGCACGGACGATGGCTTTCGATGGGCGTGCTGCTGACGGCACTGACCGGCTGCGCGATGAGCAACACCGAGTCGCCGGTGCAGACGCCCGGCCAGGCCAAGGCCTCCGACACCGAATTACTTGAAACCGGTGCGCAGTGGCTGCAAGACAAACCGCCGATTCGCGCCTTGAACCTGTACCTCGACGGCTTCCACTTCTACAACGGGCACCCTGATGTGCAAATGGAGGCGCACCACTATTGTTCGGTGCTCAACGAAGAAGTCTTTCAATGCGTGATCTATGACGGCAACAGCGCCGAGGCGAAGTTGATGGGCGTCGAATACATCATCAGCCAGCGCCTGTTTGCGCAACTGCCGGCCAAGGAAAAAGCCCTGTGGCACAGCCATGCGCACGAAGTCACCTCCGGCCAACTGGTCGCCCCGGGCATCGCGCAAGTCGCCGAAACCCGGCTGATGGAAAAGCTCGCCAACACCTACGGCAAGACCTGGCACACCTGGCACACCGATCAGGACAAGCAATTGCCGCTCGGCGTACCGCAATTGATGATGGGCTTCACCGCCGACGGCCAGGCCGATCCGCAGATGGTGCAGCAACGCGACAAGCGCCTGGGCGTCGACACCGCGAAAAACAAAACCGCCCGCGCCGCGATCAAACCGGCACCCATCGAGCAGGGCGCCGATGCCTGGCAACAAGGCAATGCGCTGCAACTTCCTGACCCGACCGGGCACACGCACCTGAGGCCGCGTCCTTCGACGGGCAGCGATGAGAATGCACGCGGGACGCAGCCCAAGCCGTAAGTAACCATCGGTAGATGTTGCGCTCGGTCGCCCCACAGGGTTTGCAGATGCTCACAAGATTTGTGCTCATCCCCAATCCCTGTGGGAGCGAGCCTGCTCGCGATAGCGGTTGTTCAGCCACCGCCGCTGCGGCGACGTTCGGTAGCTTCAGGGCCGCCGATGTCCAGCAATCGTCTTTCCAGCAAAACATTTTCGAGAGCCTGACGTTCGACCAGCGCCATCTGCTGCTCGCGCTTTTTCAGCTCAAGCAGAATGGGGCTGGACCAGGTGCGGTAAGTCTGTTCGATGTTGCGGCGCGATGGCATCCGTCTCTCCTTGATCAAGAGCCCGGTGTTGCGGGCAAGGGCTCAATCCGCTGAGGACTTAACATTAGACGACAAAACCGCAAGTCGCGAATGCACGCCATCCCCTGTAGGAGTGAGCCTGCTCACGACGGCGATCGTTCAGACACTGCAATGCTGTCTGAAGTACCGCGATCGCGAGCAGGGTCACTCCTGCAAGGGTTTTGTGGTGGATTGGAGTCAGTCGTCGACGTTCATCAGTTGCTGCACTCCCTCCCACGCTTCAGCCCGCATCCGTTCGATATCCAGCCCCGGAATCACCCCGTTATCGACGACCACGCGGCCGCCCACCAAACTGTATTTCACCGCTATCGGCTCCCCGGCCACCACCGGCGCGACGGCGCAGTCGTGGAAACCGTAAAAGCGCGGGTGATCGAGGCTGTAGATGACCAGATCCGCCGCCTGGCCGATTTCCAGCGTGCCGACTGCGCCGAGGCCGAGCACCTGTGCGCCGCCGGCCGTACCCCAGTGAATGACGTCTTCGGCGGTGGTGGCGGCGGCGCCCTGTTCGGCGCGGTGGATCAGCCACGCGGTGTTGGCTTCGCCGACCATGCTTCCGGATTCATTGGATGCCACGCCGTCGACGCCGAGTGAAACCGGCACGCCGGCCTCGAACATTTGCGGTACCGGGGCGACGCCGCTGCCCAGGCGGGCGTTGCTCACCGGGCAGTGTGAGACGCCTGTGCCGGTCTGCGCGAGCATGCGGATCTCGCCCGGTTGCAGGTGCACGGCGTGGGCGAACCAGACGTCCGGGCCGAGCCATTCGTGTTCGGCGACGAACTCCACGGGCAGACAGTTGTACTTGTCGCGGCAGAAATTCACGTAGTTCTGCGTCTCGGACAGGTGCGTGTGCAAGCGCAGGCCGAGGCCGCGCGCGGTATGGGCCAGTTCGCGCAGCAGCGTCGGCGGCAGGGAAAAGGTCGGCGTGGTCGGCGCTACCACGACCCGGCGCATTGCATCGGGGGTGTCCTGGTGATAGCGCGATTTCAGCCGTTCGATATCGCCGACCATTTGTTCGAGACTTTCCGGTTGCAGCGCGGTTTTCGAGAAGCCCGGATGCGCGTTGGCCGACTCCAGCGCACCGCCACGGCACAGCACGAAACGCAGGCCGAATTCCTCGGCCATGTCGAACAGCACATCGCCGGTCTCGGTGCTGCCGTGCGCGTGATACAGGTAATGGTGATCGGCGCAGGTGGTCACGCCGGACAGCAGCAACTCGACCATGCCCAGGCGCGCGGCGATCCGCGCCAGTTGCGGGGTAAAGCGGTTGAGGCGCGGGTAGGGCACACTGGCGAGCCAGCCTTGCAGGTCCTGATTCAGACCTTCGGGCACGGCTTTGAGCAGGTTCTGGAACAGGTGATGGTGGGTGTTGATCCAGCCCGGGTAGACCACGCAATGGCGTGCATCGATGACCCGTTCGCCGGGTAGCGCTGTGAGGTTTGCGGCCATTTCGGCGATGCGCCCGTCGACCACGCGGATGTCCACGGCGCCGGCCCGCGCGCGCGACCCGCGCAGGCCGGTCATCACCGCGAGCGGATGTTTGATCAGGATGTTCTGAGGTTGATTCATGGGCAGCTCCAGACTAAAGAATGGGCGAGGCGGATTTGCTGGCGGTGGCTTGCGGCACGCTGACGCCATTCAGCGCGGCGTTGAGCAGCACCGACACCAGGCAGGCGATGACCACGCTGCTGTGCAGGAACGGCTGCGACCACTCGGGTAATTGTCTGAACAGGGTGGGGGCGAGCACCGGCACCAGCGCGGCGGCGAGGGTGAAACCGACGATCAGCACGTTGTAGCGATTGCGCTCGTAATCGACTTTGGCGAGGGTCTGAATGCCCGCCGCCGCGACCACGCCAAACATGGCGATCCCGGCGCCCCCCAGCGCGGCGGTCGGCATCGAAGCGATGATCGCGCCAGCCTTCGGCACCAAGGCAATCGAGCACATCAGCAAGCCGCTGACCGCGACCACCCAGCGGCTGCGCACACCGGTGAGGATCACCAGGCCGACGTTTTCCATGAAGGCGATAAACGGAAACGCGGCGAACATGCCGGCGATGGTGCTGGCCAGACCATTGGCGCGCAGGCCGTTGATCACTTGTTTGTCGTCCACCGGTTTTTCGACGATGTCGCCGATGGCGACGAACAGGCCCATCGACTCGACCATCTGCACGATCATCACCACCGCCATGGTCGCAATCGGAATCAGGCTGAAAGTCGGCAGGCCGAAGTAGAACGGGTAGGGCACGGTCAGCCACGGCGCGTCTTCGACACTGTGAAAGCTGCCCATGCCCAGACCATAGGCCAGACCCGCGCCGATCAGCATGCCGACCAGCACCGCCATGTTGCGCAGCAACGGGCTGCCATAGCGGTTGACCAGCAGAATCGTCAGCAACACCACTACCGCGACAGCGAGAAATGCCGGGGCGCCGAAGTTGCTCGCGTTGCGCCCGCCGCCGACCCATTCATAGGCAATCGGAAACAGCTGCAAGCCGATCACGGTGACGATGCAACCGGTGACCACCGGCGGAAAGAACCGCCGCAATCGGCCCACGAACGGCGCCATCAGCAGGGTGAACAGTCCAGCGCCGATCACCGCCCCGCAGACCCCGGCGAACCCCACCTGCGGGTTGCTGCCGATGGCGATCACCGGGCCGACGCTGCTGAACGCCACGCCTTGCAGGATTGGCAGGCGTACGCCGAATTTCCAGAAACCGACGGTTTGCAACAGCGTGGCGATGCCCGAGCAGAACAGCGTGGTGCTGATCAGCACCACCGTGTCGGCGTGAGACATTTTCAACGCACTGGCAACAATCAACGGCACGGCGATGGCGCCGATGTACGAGACGGCCATGTGTTGCAGGCCGAGGGTGAGCATCTGACGCACCGGCAGAACGCGGTCGACGGGATGCACGGTGGAGGCGGATTGCGTTGGGGATGTGGCTGACGACATGGGGAAACACCTCTGGCTGTTTTCATGCGGTAGAGAGGGGTATTCGTCTGATGCGGTTTTCATCCGGAAACACTACAAATCCCTTGTGGGAGCGTTGCGCTGATCGGCATCAGTCATTCGTGCTGCGAAGCCGCCATCCACCGGCTCCGATGCCTTGTTTCAGCCTGCCAGGCAGGCGGCGAAGCCCTGGTTCAGGGCCGCGCGATCCAGGTCGCGGCCGATGAACACGATCTTGCTCGAACGGGGCTCCGTGCCCCATGCGGTCGAGGCGCGGAATTCCACCAGACTGTGCACGCCTTGCAGCACGTAGCGCTGATCTTCGTTGGCCACCGCGAGCACGCCTTTCATGCGGTACAGGTTGTCGGCCTGGGAGGAGCGCAGTTCGCTGATCCAGCGGTGGAACGCCATCAGGTTGACCGCGCCGTCGACGGCGATGCCGACCGATGACACGCTCGGATCGTGTCGATGGAGGTGCTCTTCAATGGCGTGTTCTGAATGATGGTCGTGGTGTTCGAGATGCTCAGGTTCGGCGCCGATTTCCATGAGCTTCTGCGTGCTTTCGAAGGCGCCGATGCCAAGGATTTTTGTCAGGTCGATTTGTGCCTGGGTCGAGGTCACCAGATCTGCGGTGGCGTTCAAACCTCGAATTTTGCCGCGCAGGGTTTCCACCTCCTCGGCGCTCACCAGATCGACCTTGTTGATGACAATCCGATCGGCACAGACAATCTGGTCCACGGCCTGATTGTCGACGCCGTCCAGTTGCAGGTCTTCCAGATGCTGGGCGATGTGTTTGGCGTCGACCATGGTCACGATCGCGTCGAGTTCGACTTCGTCGGCAATCGGGTCATTGATGAAAAAGCTCTGTACCACCGGGTACGGATCGGCCAGACCGCTGGTTTCGATCAGGATGTGATCGAGGCGCACCGGCCGCGCCACCAGCTCGCGGACGATGCGCACCAGATCCTCGCGAACCTCGGCGGTGCAGCACACGCAGCCGTTGACCATTTCGTAGATTTCTTCGGTTTCGGAGCTGAGCACCAGATCGCCGTCGATGCCGACCTCGCCGAATTCGTTTTCGATCACCGCGATTTTGCGGCCGTGGTTTTCCTTGAGGATGTAATTGAGCAGGGTGGTTTTGCCGGCACCGAGGAAACCGGTGAGGATGGTCACGGGAATTTTGTTGTTGCGGGTTGGGGCGTTGAAGGGCGTGTTCATTTAAATAAAGCTCCTCAGGTCTTTTTGTCGGAGTGCTATCAAATGTGGGAGCGAGCTTGCTCGCGAAAGCGGTGTGTCATTCAGCGATGACGGCGACTGATCCAGCGCATTCGCGAGCAAGCTCGCTCCCACAGGGTTCTCTGTGTTCTCGCCATCTGTGGGCGACGCCGGAATCGAGGCCAAACAGATCGAGCACCCGGCCGAGGCTGTGGTCGACCATTTGCGCCAGGCTTTGCGGGCGGGCGTAAAAGGCCGGCACCGGCGGGGCGATGATTCCGCCCATTTCGGTGACGGCGCTCATGTTGCGCAGGTGCGCCAGGGTCAGCGGGGTTTCGCGGGCCATCAACACCAGCGTGCGGCGCTCCTTGAGCGTGACGTCGGCGGCGCGGGCGATCAGCCCAGAGGAAGTGCCGGTGGCGATTTCCGCCAGCGTGCGCATCGAACACGGCGCGACCACCATGCCGAGGCAACGAAACGAGCCGCTGGCGATGCCTGCGGCGATATCGTCGGCGCGGTGATAATGGCTGGCCAGCGCGGTGACGTCGGCGAGTTTGTAGTCGGTTTCGTGGGCCATGGTCAGCAACGCGGCGCGGCTGATGATCAGGTGGCTTTCGATGTTCAGCTCCGCCAGCAACTCCAGCAGGCGCACGCCGTAAATGAACCCGGACGCGCCGCTGATGCCGACCACCAGCCGCTGGCGGTTCACGCTTGCAGCCCTTTGATCAACTGCCGCGCGCGCTCCAGCACATCGCTATCAAGCTGCGCCTTGATCCCGTCGAAAGCCGAACCGCGTGTGGCATCCAGGCCCATGCGTGATGTCGTGCCGTTCACCGACGAGGATGGGTCGAGCGGGCTGCCCGGCAAACCGTCGATGGTGAACAGGTCCAGGTGCGGCTGGAAGTGCGTGGCCAGCGCCCACAACACCTGACTGTCATCGCTGATGTCGATATCGCTGTCCACGGCGATCACGGTTTTCAGGTACGGATCCCAGCCGAGCAGCGCCAGCATGATCTGCCGCGCTTCGCCGTCGCGGCTCTGCTCCAGCGCCACGTAGCAGTGAAAATGCGTGCCGGAATTGGGGTAGTGCACGGCGGTGACGGCAGGGAAACGCGCTCTGAGTTTTTCGCTCATCTCCGCTTCACGCGGCAGGCGCGCCAGGGTCAGGTGTTCGGCGTAGCGGCCGCCCATGACGTCGACCAGCCAGGCGTCCTTACGCCGCAGCAGGGTGTCGACGCGCAGCACGTTGTTGGTCGAGCGATCCGAGGAATAACCGCTGAACTCGCCGAACGGGCCTTCTTCGGCGTAGGCCGCCGGGTCGATCGCGCCTTCGAGCACGAACTCGGCATACGCCGGCACGCCGATGCCGTAGCGCGGGGTTTTCACCAGTTCCAGCGGCGCACCAAACAGGCCGCCCGCCACCGCGCGTTCATCGCTGCCATAGGGCAGGCGCGCAGCGGCGGCAAGCATGAACAATGGATGAGCGCCGACCACCATCGCCACGTGCAATTCTTCACCGCGTTCGCGGGCGGTCTGCAGCATCCGCCACAAGTGGCCGCGTGAATGCAGGCTGGTGGCGAGCGCCTGACGGGCGTGGCGCATCGAGCGGTGATAACTCATGTTGGCGCTGCCGGTGATCGGGTCCTCGGCGATGATGATTGCGTTAGTGATGTACGGGCCGCGATCACTGTCGAAATGCTTGAGCATCGGCAGCAGGGCCAGGTCCACGGCTTCACCTTCGAAGACTTCGTCGAAGATCGGCCCGCTCTCCACGTAGCGTGGAGCGATGGGCTGGTTGGCGCGGCTTTGAAAGGTCTCGTGCAGTTGCGCCGGGGTGACGCCGAACAAGCGCGCAATGCGTGTGCGGGAAGCGAACAGGTTGGTCGCCACGGGCACGCCGAGTTTGCCGACGTTTTCGCAGATCAGCAGCGGATCGCGGCCCTCGGCAGCGAGGGCATCGACCAGGGCGGTGACGTCCTGATCGGCGGAAATCGGTTGGCTGACGGTCAGCACATCGTCCGGGTACTCACGGCGATAGGCGTCAAGGAACACGTGAAAGTCCTGAGAGTCGCCGAGCGTCGAACGGGTCATGGTGTCACCTCGTAAAAAGCAGGCACGCAGGGGTGAGAGGGCGTTCGCACGGCCAGCCGTTGGCCTGCCGGACGAGCGAAACGCCGGGTCATCTTCGTGCCTGTAAAGTCGCTGTGCTTTTAAATCCTGGCAACGAACCCTGTGGGAGCGAGCTTGCTCGCGAAGGCATTGGTTCAGTCACCATCGTTGTTGAATGACACACCGCATTCGCGAGCAAGCTCGCTCCCACAGGTTTTGTGTGTGCCTATAGGTACGTGGTGGTCAGGCGAATATCGGCCTCGACCAGATCCTTGGGCGGTGGCGTCGGTTCGATCCCGCACAACCGGGCGATGTTGTTGCCCAGATAGTCTTCAAGATGATCCTCGTCAATGCCCAAGCCTTGCGGTGCCGGCGAGCACAGCACTTCCAGTTCGCGCAGCCACATGCCCGGTTCGTTCGGCGGCGAGTCGGTGCCGAACACGATCTTGTTGCGCGGCAGTTCCTTGGCGAACTCGACGATCCGCGACTGGAAACACCAGCCTGATTCGCAATAGACGTTCGGCGTGTCCATGGCCATCCAGAACGCTTCGAACGAGTAGTTGCCGCCGGTCTGGATACCGAAGTGGCCGATGATGAAATTGACCATCGGGAACTCGCGGATAATCGGGTAGAACATCGTCGGAATGGTGTACGGACCGTCACCGGTGTGGATCAGCACAACGATGTTGTACTTGGCGCAGACCTTCATTGCCGGGCGCAGCCAGTCGAGTGCGCGGTCCGGGCGATAGCCGTGCATGTTGGCGTGCAGCTTGAGCATCTTGAAACCGTATTCCTTGATGTGGAATTCCAGCTCCGCCGCGCCGTTTTCCGGTCCCCAGCGCGGGTTGAAGTTGAAGTTGCCGATAAAGCGGTCCGGATATTTCACGCAGAGTTCGGCGATATACGACATGTAGTCGCGCACGCCCTCGCGGCCCCGGCGGTTGCCATCGCGGTAACCGGTGTTGCCCGGTGGCGGCTGGATGAAACCCATGTCGATGCGGCGGGGTTTGCCGTTGATCATGTACGGGCCGTCCATCAGCTTGAGCATGCGCTCGCCGGTGAACGGTTCGCCGGTGTGGCGCCAGGCCTCGTCGACCAGGTTGGTGGGGTGCAGATGGGTGTCGATGATCATCGCTTCAGCTCCTGGCCAATTGGGTGGTGACGGGGCGCTTGAGTTGCGCCTCTGCTTCGGAAACGGAACGCGGTGGCGGGGTCGGTTCGAGGCCGATCATCCGCGCGGTGTTGTTGCCCAGGTAATCTTCGAGGGTGTCCTCATCGAGATTCAGACCCTGCGGCGGCTCGTGGCACAGCACTTCGAGCAGACGCAGCCACATGCCCGGTTCATTCGGCGGGGTGTCGGTGCCGAAGAGGATCTTGTGGGTCGGCAAGACCTTGGCGAACTCGACGATGCGCGATTGCAGGCACCAGCCGGATTCGCAGTAGACGTTGGGCAACTCCATCGCCCATTGCATCGGCTCGAACACGTAGACGCCACCGGTCTGCACGCCAAAGTGGGCCATGATGAAATCGACGTTGGGGAATTCCTTGATCATCGGCACCCATTCCGACGGGATGCTGTAAGGCCCATCGCCGGTGTGCAGCTTGACCGGAATGCCCAGTTCGGCACACTTCTCGAAGCACGGGCGTACCCAGTCGAGCGCCCGGTCAGGCCGGTAGGCGTGCATGTTGGCCTGCATCTGGACCATCTTGAAACCGTGTTCCTTGACGTAGCGCTCGATCGCCTCGACGCCGTTCTGCACCCCGCAGCGCGGGTTATAGACGAAGCAGCCGATGAAACGGTCCGGGTAGGTCTGGACCATTTTCAAGGTGTAAGCCATGTAGGCGTCGATGGATTCGCGGCCCGAAAGGTCGCCATCGGTCCAGGTGTAAATGGTGTTGCCCTGCGGCGGCTGAATGAAGGCTTTGTCGATGCGGCGAGGTTTGCCGTTGACCATGTACGGGCCATCCATCATCTGCAGCAGACGCTCGCCGGTGAACGGGTCACCGTCATGCCTCCAGGCGAGGTCCACCAGATCGGTGGGATAGCAGCTGATATCGATGATCATTGAAGTCGATCTCCTGATAGCGGGGAAGGGAGCCTTGCGGCTCTCGGCATCCACGTCCCGGGCAATCGGCCGTTGCTATGCGCAAGTCACGCGCATTCCCTCGCCTGTTCGCATCCGGCCCGGGTGGGTGGCTGCTGGGGGCGAGTATTGGAAAGGGGGGAGGGGTTCGTACAATATTAATTGGGCGCGGTGGTGATACTTGTTCGATATGGGCAGATCAAAAGCTACCCTCACCCCAGCCCTCTCCCGGGGGGGAGAGGGAGCCGACCGAGGTGTCTTGCGTTGTACATCGACCTGAAAGATCGAGCCGATTATGGATTCAATGAAATAGTGACGGGTGGCATATCTCTGCGGCATCCCCGATTCAGTTCCCTCTCCCTCTGGGAGAGGGCTAGGGTGAGGGCTGGATATCCAGCGTACACAGGGCCAACTGCCTGATCACTTCAACCACCGGCGCCACGCGCTCGGCCTGGCCATGGGGCCACACGGCGTAAAGGTTGTAATGCGCGGCAATCTGCGCCTCGTTCAACGCCACCAGCCGCCCGCTGCGCAACGCATCGGCGGCCAATAGACCGCGCACCAGTCCTGCGCCAACGCCAGCCTCGGCCGCAGCAATCAGGTTGGCGGCATTATCGAAAATCACCCGCGCCGGCGGCTCGGTCGGGGTCATGCCGACGGCATCCAGCCAGGGTATCCACGAGCGCCGCGTATAGCCCAGCAGCGGCAATTGCAGAACCTGCGCCGGACTCAACGGCACCTGCAACCCGTGCTGCTCCAGCAACGCCGGCGAAGCCACCGCCAGCACGCGATCACCACAAATCTGCGTCATCTCGCAGTCATCCCAGTCGCCATAGCCGTAGCGCAAGGCCAGATCGACCCGCTCGAACGTGCTGCGATCACTGCGCGGCATCGACAGCAGCGTTACCTCGTAATCCGGCAGCCCGTCGAGCAACTGCGGCAGGCGTGGATTGAGCCAGCTCTGCGCCAGTTCGCTGTCCACATCCAGAGTCAAACGTTGCGCCACGCTGCGGTTTTTCACCGAGGACAAGGCCCGGTCGATCTGTGCCAGACCGTCCGACAACACGCTGGCAAGCAACTGCCCCGCATCAGTCAGATTGCTGCCGCCGCCCTCGCGCACGAACAGCGGCTGGCCGATGAAATCCTCGAGGGCGCGGATCTGTTGGCTGATGGCGCTGTGGGTCAGGTCGAGCTTGCGCGCGGCGCTGGAGAAACTGCCGCTGCGCGCCGCATGAATAAACGCGCTCATGGACTGCACCGACGGGTATCGCTTGTACATGTTGTTAGTCCTGCTTACACCGGTTGGCAGAAAACGTCGCTGGCCGGGGACCGTCGCGGCTTCCAATAATCGGTCACCAGGCCCGCACAAAGACGGGCCGCTCTCCTGGAGCCTGACAATGATTGCATTCACGGTTAACGGCGAACGACGCGAGCTGGATGAGGCGTCCCCCTCCATGCCCTTGTTATGGGTACTGCGTGACCAACTGAAACTCACCGGCACCAAATACGGCTGCGGCATGGGCCTGTGCGGTGCCTGCACGGTGCACCTGGACGGCGTTGCGGTGCGTTCCTGCCAATTGCCGCTGGCCGCCGTCGCGGGCCACAGCATCACCACCATCGAAGGCTTGTCGCCGACGCAGAATCATCCGCTGCAACTGGCCTGGGTCGCCGAAGATGTGCCGCAATGCGGCTACTGTCAATCCGGGCAGATCATGTCGGCGGCGGCGCTGCTCAACACCGGCGCCGCGGTGACCGACGATTCGATTCGCAATGCCATGTCGGGCAACATCTGCCGCTGCGGAACGTACGGACGCATCAACAAGGCAATCAAACGCGCGGCGAACGCGCCGAGGGAGGCCTGATGAGCCGCATCGACGACAGCCGTATCGAACTGCCACGCCGGGTGTTTCTCAAGCAAGCGGCAACCGTCGCTTCGGGCCTGGCAATTGCCTTGTACCTGCCGGTCGGCATAGCGGCCACCGACCCGAAAGCCCCCACGCCCGCCCGCGAATTCGAACCCAATGCCTGGGTGCGGGTCTTGCCCGACGGCACGGTGAAACTGGTGGTGCACAAACACGATTCCGGCACCGGTACGCAAACCGCACTGGCCGCATGCGTGGCTGAAGAGCTGGATGTCAACCCGATGACGGTGCAGGTCATCACCCCGGAAGATCCTTTTTTCGAGACCTATATCCATCCGGTCTGGAAAGTCTTCTCTACCGGCGGCAGCACCAGCGTGTCGCTGGAATACGAGCGCTTGCGCATGGCCGGCGCCACTGCGCGCGCGCTGCTGGTCACGGCGGCGGCGCAGCAGTGGAAAGTCCGCCCCGACAGTTGCGCGACCGAGGACGGTCGGGTGCTGCATGCGGCGAGCAAACGCAGCCTCGGTTACGGCGAACTGGCCAGCGTGGCGGCGAATCTGCCAGCGCCGGCCCACGTCACCCTGAAAGACCCGGCGCAATTCAAATACATTGGCAAACTGCGCCACAAGCGTGATGCAGCGGCCAAGGTTTGCGGACGATTCCAGTACAGCATCGACGTGCACTTGCCGGACATGCTGGTGGCGGTGATTCAGCGCGCGCCGGTGATCGGGGCGAAAGTGCTTGGTGTTGATCCGGCGGCGGCTTTGCAAGTCCCCGGCGTGCGTCAGGTGCTGGCGATTCCGGGGCGTCCCGATGTCCTCGGCGGCAACGTGGAAGGCGTCGCCGTGCTGGCCGATACCTTCTGGGCGGCGCAGGAAGGGCGCAAGGTGCTGGCGATCCAGTGGAGCGATTCGCCGCTGGCCGGGTTCGACAGCGACCGGTTGTTCAGCGCCCAGGCCAGGGCGATTGGCGAGCCGAACACACAAACGGTCAAAGCCATGGCCCACGGCGATGTCAGCGGGCAATGGCCCGGTGCGGCGCAGTTGCTCGAAGCCGATTACACCATGCCCTACAAAGTGCAAAACCCGCTGGAGCCGATCTGCATCACTGCACAGGTGAAGAACAACGCGATCACTTACTGGGGCGGCGTGCAGGTGCCCTCGATGGCGCTGGAGGCCGCGCAGAGCGTGTGCGCCATCGACAAGGCCAACGTGACTATTCATGAAAGGGTGTCGGGCGGCAGCTTCGGCGCGCGGGAGGCGAAATACTGGTTGTTCGAGGTCGCGTTTCTGGCGCAGAAAACCGGCGTGCCGGTGAAGCTGCTCAACAGCCGCGAAGATGAAATGCATGCGCTGTTCAACCACCCGGCAACATTGCACCGGATCAAAGGCGCGCTCGATGCGCACGGTAAACTCAGCGCGTTGCAACTGCATGCAGTGTCGCCAGCCTCGCCAGAACAATGGGAGCCGGGTTATTTCCAGCGCCCGGACCACATGGACTACAGCACTACCGAGGCGATCACCGCATGGGATTTCGCCTACCGTCCGCCGCACCTCGATCTGAACTGGGTCAGGCACGAAAGCCAGGTGCCCAGCGGCTGGTATCGCTCGGTGAGTTTCATCCCCAATGTCTTCGCGGTGGAGAGTTTCATGGATGAGCTGGCGCATGCCGTCGGACAAGATCCGTTGGCGTTTCGGCTGGCCAATATGCACGAGCGGCCACGGCATGTGGCGGTGCTCAAGCAGGCTGCCGAACGCGCCGGCTGGGGCAAGCCATTGCCGGCGGGAACCGCGCTGGGCATTGCGACGAATCAGGGCTATAGCAGTTTTATCGCCGTGGTCGCGCGAGTCGCGACGGTCGATGGCAAGGCAAAGGTCGAGCGGCTCACCTGCGTGGTCGATTGCGGTCTGGCGGTATCGCCGGGCGGAGTCGAGGAGCAGATCTACGGCGGGCTCATGTGGGGGCTCGGCCACGCGTTATTCGACCGCCTCGACATCAAGCTGGGCCGGGTGGTGCAGAGTAACTTTCACGATTATCGTGTGCCGCGCATGGCGGACATGCCGGCCACCGACATCGTCGTGCTGGATGGCGAGCCGGGCAAACCCGGTGGGGTCGGTGAACTCGGCAGTCCATCGGTGGTGCCGGCCATCGCCAATGCGCTGTTTGCCTTGACCGGCGTGCGCCAGCGCTCGACGCCGCTGAACCTCGGATAAGCCGCCATGGACCTGCGCCTGCTGCGATATTTCATGGCCTTGGCCGATGAGCTGCATTTCGGGCGTGCCGCCGAACGGCTGCACATTTGCCAGCCGCCGTTGAGCCAGCAGATTCGTTTGCTGGAGGAAGAACTCGGCACGCCGTTGTTCGAGCGCAGCCATCATCGCGTCGAACTGACGGCGGCAGGGCAGACGCTCAAGGAGCAGGCGCCGCTGGTGTTCGAGCAGCTTGAGCGCGCGCTGGACCTGACCCGACAGACCGGGCGCGGGCAATTGGGCGAGCTGGAAATCGGCATGATCAGCTCGGTGATGGTCGGCGTCTTGCCCAAGGCCTTGCATCTGTTTCGCGAACGCTACCCACAGGTGAGCTGGCGCCTGCATGAAATGACCCCGGCGGCGCAGGTCAAGGCTTTGAAGGAGAAACGCATCGACGCCTGCGTGTTTCGTGTCGGCTATGACGATCCGCAGTTACGCAATGAATTGCTGATCTACGAGCCGATCAACGTGGTCATGCCGGCGGACCATCCGCTGGCCCGGCGCGCGACGCTGGCGCCAGCAGATCTGGCGCAGGAACCGTTCGTGGCGCTGGAACTGAAGCAGTCGCGGTTCGCCAATTTTCTCTATCAGTGCTGCCTCCAGGCCGGCTTCACCCCGCAGATTCGCCAGCAAGTCATCGAGGTGCAAACCCTGCTCAGCCTGGTGCGCGCCGGCTTCGGCGTGGCACTGTTGCCAGCGTCCATCGAGCAACTGGCGCCGGCAGGGCTGGTGTTTCGCCGCCTGACCCCGGCGTTGCCGGAAGTGCCGCTGTATGCGACTTACCGCGCGGATGATGCGTCGCCGGTGCTACAGTTGTTTCTCGACACGTTGCGTGAATTGAAAAAAACCGATCACTGACTGAACGAATACCTGTGGGAGCGAGCTTGCTCGCGAAAGCGCCGGGTCAGGCGAGGCGATGCATACTGACCCACCGCCTTCGCGAGCAAGCTCGCTCCCACAGGTGTTTTCGGCGATTTTCAAGCTGTCGCACGAACCCGAGCCGCTGCGGTCGTAGTCTTCACCGAGCCGCCTCACTGTGTGGAGATCCAATGAGCCAGGAAGTCCTGACCACCGAAACCAACCGTCGCCAGTTGCAGCAGATCATCGCCGGGCTGTCCGACGGGGTGATTCTGCTGGAGCTCGATCAAAGCATTCTGTGGGCCAACGAAGCGGCGCTGGCCATGCATGGCGTCAGCCGGATCGGCGAGCTGGGCACCAATGCCGAGGAATACGTTAAGCGGTTCAGCCTGCGCTATCGCAACAATCACACGTTGCCGCCGGAGAACTATCCGATCAGCCGCGTCGCGCGCTGCGAAATGTTCAATGATGTGCTGATCGAAGTCTCGCCCGCCGATGACCCGGAACGCATCTGGGTGCACAGCGTACGCAGCATGGTGCTGACCGACCGTTTGGGGCAGCCCGAGTCGCTGGTGCTGATCATGAGCGACGTCACCGACTGGGCCAATGCCGAGCAGCGTTTCGAAAAAACCTTCAATGCCAACCCGGCGCCGGCGGTGATCTGCCGCCTCAGCGACTTGCGCTATATCAAGGTCAATCCGGGTTTCCTCGAAATGACCGGCTACAGTCGCGAGCAGGTGATCGGCACGTCCGCGTATGAAATCGATATTTTTGAGCAGGCCGAAAAACGCGATCTGGCCATCCAGCGCCTGCGCGACGTTGCAACCATCCCGCAGATGCAGGCGGAACTGCGTCTGCCCGATGGTGGCAGCAAGCAAGTGATCGTCGCCGGGCAACCGCTGTTGCTCAACGATGAGAATTGCATGCTGTTTTCCTTCGTCGACATGGAACCGCGGCGCAAGGTCGAACTCGCCCTGCGTCAGAGCGAAGAACGTTTCGCCAAGGCGTTCCGCCTGACTCCGGTGCCGATTCTGATCTGCAGCGCCGACCGGCAGGAGGTCATCGACGTCAACCAGGCGTTCCTCGAAACGCTGGCCTATGAGGCTGATGACATCTTGGGGAAAACCGTCACCCAACTGAAGTTCATCGATGATGAAGGCGAACGCACGCGGTTGCTGGCGGCGCTGGCAAACAATGCTCGAGTAGACCGGGTGGACGTGCGCGTGCGCAAGCGCGACGACGAATTGCTCGAGTGCGCGGTGTCGGCGGACACGGTGAAGATCCACGACACGTCGTGCTACCTGCTGGTACTGATGGACATGACCGAGCGCAAGCGTTCCGAGCTGGAGTTGGTCGCCGCGATTGAAGAGGTGATGAAGGATGCATCGTGGTTCAGCCGCACGCTGATTGAAAAACTGGCCAACGTGAAAAAGATCAATTCGCCGCAGTTGCCGAGCGCGTCGTTCACCGACTTGACCGCGCGCGAACGCGATGTACTGGGGCTGATCTGCGAGGGTCTGGCGGACAAGGAAATCGCCGCACGACTGAAGCTGGCGCCCAATACCGTGCGCAATCATGTTGCCACGGTCTACTCCAAGCTCGACGTGCATAGCCGCAGCGAGGCGATCGTCTGGGCCCGAGAACGCGGGTTGTTTTCCGGCGAGTGGGGCGCCAAGGGGCAACGCTAGGGGTGCAAATGCACTAGTGATTCGGGTGCAAATTCGTGTATTGGCCGGCGAGCTCTGTTCTTAGGCTTGTGGGGTGCGGTACGAGCCTTTTTTGGCACGGGACCGCGTCCCCCTCGATGCAGCCAAAGGAACAACCCAAATGATGAATCTTGCACAGTTGCGTGCGCAGCTTGAGCGCAGTTTTCCGCCGCTGGCGTGTGAGTGTTCGGTGGATGGCGATCATTCGCTGACGGTGAAGCTTTATCACAAGGATTCGGGAGCGGTGGACCTGGTGATTAGCGGTCTGAAGCTCGATGAATTGCGCACACCGGAGTCGGTGCAGGCGCTGGTCGATGAATTGCGCTATGAGCTGGAAAGCAACTCGTTGCGCTCATCGGCTGAATCTGGCTTCTGATCCCGATGCGCTGCTGTGGGAGCGAGCCTGCTCGCGAAGGCGATCTACTCGGCAACCCCTTTTCCAACCGTCCACTTACGTAAATTCCAACGCAAAATCGACAGCCCTGACCCGTTCAAACAGCCTGTTCACTGGCACTTGCAAGGGTCTCGGCTATAAATAATGAGTCGTCAGGTTTTTCGTGACCCATTGGGGTCGCGGGAATTCTTCTCTCATTCACCGCGGGTCGTCCTATGAACAATTCTGGGAATCGCGTGTTGCCGTTGGCTTTTCTGTTTGTGCTACTGGCCGGTTGCGCCAGTCCACCACCCCCGGCGCCAGTGGCGCCGCCACCACCGCCCGAGCGCACCTGTCAGGTCATGGAGAACACCGAGGTTGCCGGTGACATGTACGTGGACGGGCAGGTAACCCGGCACATCACCACCACTCGTTGCATCACTCAGTAGCAGCGGCGCACAAACCCTGCGGGAACGAGCGCGCTCGCTTCCGCAGGGTTTGCAGTTGCCTGAACAATCAGGACAGGAAACCGCCGTCCACGTTCAGCGCCACACCGGTGGTGTAGCTCGACGCATCGCTGGCCAGATACAGCACGGCGCCAGCCATTTCACTTGGATCAGCGACACGCTTGAGCGGGATCTGCGTCAGTGCCTGTTTGAGGATCGCATCGTTTTTCACCAGTGCCGAGGCGAACCTGGTGTCGGTCAGGCCCGGCAGCAGGGCGTTGCAGCGGATGCCGAATTGCGCGCATTCCTTGGCGAAGACTTTCGTCATGTTGATCACAGCAGCTTTCGTCACCGAATAGATGCCCTGAAAGATTCCCGGGGAGATGCCGTTGATCGAGGCGACGTTGATGATGCTGCCGCCGCCGTTCTCGCGCATCAGCTTGCCGGCTTCGACCGACATGAAGAAATAGCCACGGATGTTCACGTCGACAGTCTTTTGAAACGCCCCCAGGTCGGTGTCCAGCACATTACAGAACTGCGGGTTGGTCGCAGCGTTGTTGACCAGGATGTCGAGGCGGCCGAACTGTTCCTTGATCCCGGCGAACACCTGGGCAATCTGTTCCATTTCACCGATGTGGCATGCCACGGCCGTGGCTTTGCCGCCGGCGGCGATGATCGCGTCGGCGACATGCTGGCAGCCGTCGAGCTTGCGGCTCGAGACGATTACATGGGCGCCTTGCTGGGCCAGCAGTTTGGCGATGGCTTCACCGATACCACGGCTGGCGCCGGAGACGAAAGCGATCTTGCCGTCGAGGTCGAACAACTGAGTCTTGGACATAAGGGTTCCTTGGTGTGGGCCGTCAGAGGCTCGATTTCGCGATGACCTGCAGGCTCATCTGTTCGAGCAGTTTGTTCATGTGAATGAACTGCGCGAAACGTTTGTCCTGGGTCTGGCCATGGTAGAAACGGTAGTAGATCTGCTGCACGATACCGGCGAGGCGGAACAGGCCGTAGGTGTAGTAGAAGTCGAAATTGTCGATTTTGATGCCCGAACGCTCGGCGTAGTAATCGACGAACTCACGGCGGGTGAGCATGCCCGGCGCGTGGCTCGGCTGGCGGCGCATCAGTTGCACCGGCGCCGGGTCGTCAGCCTGAATCCAGTAGGCGAGGGTGTTGCCCAGGTCCATCAGCGGATCGCCGAGGGTGGTCAGCTCCCAGTCGAGCACGCCGATGATCTGCATCGGGTTCTGCGGGTCAAGGATGACGTTATCAAAGCGGTAATCGTTGTGGACGATGCTCGACGTCGGGTGGTCGGCAGGCATCTTGTCGTTGAGCCAGGCCTTGACCTGCTCCCAGTGCGGCGCATCCGGGGTCAGGGCTTTCTCGTAGCGCTCGCTCCAGCCTTTGATCTGGCGGGCGACATAGCCTTCGGGTTTGCCCAGATCACCCAGGCCACAGGCGTTGTAGTCGACGCGGTGCAGTTCAACGAAACGGTCGATAAAACTTTTGCACAGCGCTTCGGTTTTCGCCGAATCGAGGCCCAGTTCCGGCGGCAGATCCGAGCGCAGGATGATGCCCTTGACCCGTTCCATCACGTAAAACTCGGCGCCCATCACCGATTCGTCAGTGCAGTGCACATAGGCTTTGGGGCAATACGGGAAGCCGTCGCGCAATTGATTGAGGATGCGGCATTCGCGACCCATGTCATGGGCGGACCTGGCCTTGTGGCCGAAGGGCGGACGGCGCAGGACGAACTCCTGTTCCGGGTACTCGAGCAGGTAAGTCAGGTTCGATGCACCCCCGGGAAACTGGCTGATCGCAGGTGTGCCGGTCAGGCCCGGAATGTGCGCTTTGAGGTACGGATCGATCAGGCTGGCATCGAGTTCTTCGCCGGAGCGGATACGGGTGGACTGGTCAGTAAGCGCCATGCTTATCCCTTTTGCTTATTTTGGAGGCCAGACATCATTGGCTAATCTAATGGCACGCTCGTGCACCGACAAGCGCGGGTCGGTGTTATAGGTTAGCGTGTTGCCGGATAATCACCTTTGGGAATGAGCCCTCCCTTCCGCGCGGAAGGGGGCTGCAGGCGTGGGCTCTTTGCGATGCAGAACGCGGGTTGGCGATCTTCAGCAAGCGCGCTGGTCGTTAAGGCGGGGCGGCAAGGCAACGGGGGTTAACACGGGTTGTCCGGAGAAAAACGCCACGAGGTTTTTCCCCACGAGCTCCACCGTGCCTTGCATGGCTTCCGGTGACAGGCCGGCTATGTGCGGGGTGAGCAATACATTGCTAAGGGTTTTCAAGGCGTCGGGCACTTGCGGCTCATGGTCGAACACATCGAGCGCGGCACCCGCAATCCGGCGTTGTTCTAGAGCCGCAACCAGTTCCGCCGTATCGATGACACTGGCGCGGGCTATATTGACGATGAAACCGTTCGGGCCCAGCGCATCCAGCACCGGGCGGGTCACCAGATGCTGTGTGCCGATGCCACCGGGCGTAGCGACGATCAGAAAATCCGCAGCCCGCGCCAGCTCGCTCGGGGTTGAGCAGAACGCGTAAGGCACATCACTGCGTACCTGACGGTTGTGGTAACTGATCGGCATGTCGAAACCCAGATTGGCCCGTTTGGCGATGGCCATGCCCACCGCGCCGAGCCCGAGAATGCCCAGACGTTTGCCGGCCAGCGAAGGGCGCATGATTTTCGGCCATTCACTCCGGCGTACGGCGGCGTCACAACGGGGTATATCGCGCACCAGCGCCAACAGCATCGCCATCGCGTGGTCGGCCACCGAGGAGGCGTTGACCCCGGCGCCGTTGGTCACGGTAATTCCACGATCACTGGCTGCCTGCAAATCCACTTGCTCGTAACCGGCGCCGATCACAGTGATGATCTTCAGCGCGGGCAGGGCGGCGATTTCCTCGGCGGTGAGGCCCAGCGGACCACGGGTCAGCACTGCGTCGATGCGGCTGCCGAGGCTGACGATGGCTTGCGCACGTTCGGCAGGCGTGGGCGCGAGGATCAGGTGAAAGCCCTGATGTTCGAGAATCGGCAGATAGTCATTGATGGTTTCAACCAGTACCAGAACGGTTGCGGGCATTGCACGGCTCCTGAGATCAATGGCGGGTGGGTCGCGAAAATCGTTTCAGCGTGCTGAATCCGCCGCGTTTTGGCAATCATGATCATTCGCGCAGTCGTGCATTGATTCTGGACGGCTTCGGGCAAGAAGCAAGGCGCAGCAGCACAGCGGTGAACCGCTGTGCTGCGAATCTCATTGGGCTGTCTGGGCTTTGGCTTGTTCGGCCAGCGCGATCGGCTTGAAATCGTAGGTTGGGTAAAACTCGGTGCGATAACTGCCCCAGGCGGTGTTTTCCAGCGCGAGGTTCACTTCTGCCAGCCGGGACGCGGGGAAGCGCACGGTGACCACTTGGCCGATGCCCATCATGATGTTCCAGCTCACCACTTCGACGCCGGCCGGAGGGAAAGTCTTGTAGAAACCCTGTTGCGCGAGCTGGGCCTTGAGTTCGCTCAGCGGTCGGGTTTGATCATGCTTCAGAAAAACCGTCAGCATCATGGCATTGTCGGCTGTGGCGGCGGCATTTTTTGCCGGTTGGCTGGCGGCTTGCGCGTTGACGCCTGCGCAATACACCGAGGAGGCCAGTAACGTCGACATCAGCAGGGTTTTGAGTGTCTTTTGCATATTCAATTCCTTGTTTTATTGTGTAATGGCGGACTTGGTTTGTACGGTTCCCGTATAGGGTGCGTGAACGACATGTATACGTACAAGCGGGTTGGTTTCGATCATGTCGCGAGGTACTTCCCGGGAATAAGTGAATTCCTGGTCATTCAGTGTTTCCAGGCGCCTGACAATTGTTCTGGTCGAACCCATGTCGGGAACAAGAATGTGCTGTTTCTGATCACCGGTGACAAAGAAATAACCACCGCCACCGTTGTTGTACTTTGACTCACCAGTATCCGGGTAAAAGAATTCGTATCGATTGCTTTCAGGATCCCAAGTCGATATACCCACGACGCCGGGATACTTCGCTTTGACGTCGGTTTCAGGGGCGCCGTCAATATAGACCTTGGTGGTCAGCCATCGCGGCGAGGAGGCCAGTTGGCGTATGTCGGTAGCTTGAGCGGCGCTGAGGTGGGGTAAGGAGAGTGCCGCCAATAACAGACCAATAATCGTGGGCTTGTGCATGCTGCGTCCTCTTTATCGAATTCAAGGATTGCTTGCTGTTGGATTTCTGATGCAGGGCGTGAAGGATGTTGCTGTGGTTTGAAAAGTAATTCAATGGTTCGGTAGTTGCTTGTAACAAATAGCTTGTATTTGTTTCTGGGTAATATTTTGTTGTGATTGTTATGAGTTGCCTGAGTTGTAGGAATATTCTGACTTGTCGATAAGATATAAGTGTTTATGTGGGCGATTACTGTCAGCCCTTGCGCATTTTAAGTGTGGGCTGAATAAACGCTGCGTCAGTTTTGCTGATGGCTTTACTGGATGTGTCATCAAGACCATTGACCAAGCGCCCGGAGCGCTGCCTCAAGTAACGTATTGCGCAATACCATTGCCAAACGACCAGTTCTCTTTCTTCACCTCGATCAGATTGATGAACACGTCTTCCAGACGCACCGCCAATTCAGCGTGCAGGTTATCGGCGATGGTTTTGAACAACAGCTGCTTTTTCTCCACTGACCGACCCTCGCTGATGGTGATCTGAATGAACACCACACCGTTGCTGCGTTGAATCCCGAGATATTGCGGGTCGTAAACCAAGTGCTGCGCATCGTGCTCGGTGAGAATCTGGAAATTGTCATGTTCCGGCACATCGATGCAGCTGCGCAGGGCGGCATAGATCTGTTCGCCGATACGCTTTGCGAACTCGGGATTGGGGTTTTGCTGAATGTCGACGCGGACCAGTGGCATGAGAGGCTCCGGGAATGATGGGCACCTGTCACGCTAGTCCAAACGCGCGACATTGGCAGGGTGTTTGGTCTGGAATGTCAGGAATTTTCAGTATGAGCTGGATTACATAATGCCCGGATTTTGCCTACGCAGCAGGCAGATCCGTCTGCTAGTCAGCGCAGGGCGAAACCGAAATGATGAATGGCATAAGGCGCGACGCCGATCAACGCCATAGCGCTCGCGGCGCACACCGCAAAAAGCCAGGGACGGCACATGTTTGTTAATGATCGCGAAAACGCGGAAATTGAAAAGCTACAAACGGAAGCACAAAAACTTGGGGCGGAGAGACGCAAACTGCTGGCGGAGGAGGCGAAGTTGAAAAGGGAGACGTTTTTTTACCCCCTTGTGGCCGGCGCTGCCGTTTTGGCCGCGCTCACCACTATGTTCGGCTTTTTCCTCAAGCCGTGAATGACTGTTGAAAAAAACCACGTAGCGATCAACCGACCCGAATAAAGAGGCCAGTATGAACTCGGAAGAACGAAGAGCCAGGATCGAAAAACTGTACCAAGAGGAGTTTGATTTCAGAGAAGCCATGAGACCTTTCCACAAGGCTGAAATGCGCGAAACGATTTTGCTTTTTGGTCTGGGAATGTTGATTGCGGCGATCGGGATGGGCTTCGCAATGGTACTGGTTCGATTCGTTTGAAACGTGGTGACAATCGCAGCAGTGTTTCGTAAACGACATCACTCATATCGATTAGCGACACGTGTCGCACTGAAAACGACGCCGGCGTGATCTGCACCGCACAACCATTCCTCAGCTAAGTCTTTGCTTCTGTTGATTTATCACGGAGAATCGCGCCCCTGTTTCGGCCGGAGCATGTCTGTCGGTTTTTTCCGACGCGTCCTGACCGAGTGGCAAGTGACCGGAATGCGGAGATCCGACCGGATGAATGATCAGGCCAATAGCGTCGAAGAGCGCTTTGATGCAGCAGCACCCGCTGAACTTTCGAGCTGGAATCGCCAGGACACCACCTGGATGTTGGGATTGTTCGGGACGGCCATTGGCGCCGGCACCCTGTTTCTGCCGATCAACGCGGGTCTGGGGGGCTTCTGGCCGCTGGTGATCCTCGCGCTGCTGGCGTTCCCGATGACGTTTTATGCGCACCGTGGCCTGACGCGTTTCGTGTTGTCCGGGCGTGAAGGCGCCGACATCACCGAAGTGGTCGAGCAGCATTTCGGCATCAAGGCCGGCGCACTGATCACGTTGCTGTACTTCTTCGCCATCTTTCCCATCTTGCTGATCTACAGCGTTGGCCTGACCAACACCGTCGCCAGTTTCCTCGAACACCAACTGCACATCACGCCGCCGCCACGGGCACTGCTGTCGTTCGTGCTGATCATCGGTTTGCTGGCGGTGGTGCGCTGCGGCGAGCAAGCGATCGTCAAAGCGATGAGCCTGATGGTCTATCCGTTTATCGTTGCGCTGCTGTTTCTTGCGGTGTATCTGATCCCGCACTGGAACGGCGGCATTCTCGCCACCGCTTCGCATGTACCAGCACCGTCTGAGCTGTTGCGTACCCTGTGGCTGGCGATTACGGTGATGGTGTTCTCATTCAACCATTCGCCGATCATCTCGGCATTTGCGGTCGACCAGAAACGCCGCTACGGCAAGCACGCAGAGGAGCGCAGTTCGCAGATCCTGTCGCGCGCCCACGCGTTGATGGTGCTGATGGTGATGTTCTTCGTGTTCAGTTGCGTGCTGACGCTGTCGCCGGAGCAACTGGCTGAAGCCAAGGCGCAGAACCTGTCGATCCTGTCGTACCTGGCCAACCACTTCAGCAACCCGACCATTGCCTTCGCGGCGCCGTTGATTGCGTTTGTGGCAATCTCCAAGTCGTTCCTCGGCCACTACATCGGTGCGAGCGAAGGTCTGAAAGGCTTGATCGTCAAGAGCGGCAAGCGTCCGGGGGCCAAGGCACTGGACCGCATCGTCGCGGCGCTCATGCTGGTGGTCTGCTGGATCGTGGCGACGCTGAACCCGAGCATTCTGGGGATGATCGAGACAATTGGCGGCCCGGTGATCGCGGCGATTCTGTTCCTCATGCCGATGTATGCGATTCGCAAAGTGCCGGCCATGGCGCGTTATCGTGGTCAGGCGTCGAATGTGTTTGTAACGGCGGTAGGTCTGGTGGCGATTTCGGCGCTGGTTTACAAGCTGGCCGTGTGAGTGATCGTTCCCACGCGGAGCGTGGGAACGATCAGCATCAGGCACAAAAAAACGCCGCTCATCTCACGATGGGCGGCGTTTTTTATTGCCTTGCAGCGTTAGGCTTGAACGACTGGAATCTTGGCGTTCGCAGCAGCTTCACGGAACTCGGCGATCTGGTCGAAGGACAGGTAGCGGTAGACATCAGCCGCCATGCTGTCGATCTTGCCAGCGTATTCCATGTACTCTTCGACAGTCGGCAGGCGACCCAGGATCGAAGCAACGGACGCCAGCTCGGCCGAGGCCAGGTAGACGTTCGCGCCGTCGCCCAGACGGTTCGGGAAGTTACGCGTGGAAGTCGAGACCACGGTGCTGTTCGGCTCAACGCGCGCCTGGTTACCCATGCACAGCGAGCAGCCTGGCATTTCCATGCGTGCGCCGGCCTTGCCGTAGATGCCGTAGTAGCCTTCTTCGGTCAGTTGGTGAGCGTCCATCTTGGTCGGCGGCGACAGCCACAGACGGGTTGGCAGCTGACCCTTGACCTGATCCAGCAGTTTACCGGCAGCGCGGAAGTGACCGATGTTGGTCATGCACGAACCGATGAACACTTCGTCGATCTTCTCGCCAGCAACGCTGGACAGCAGACGGGCGTCGTCCGGATCGTTTGGCGCGCAGAGCACAGGCTCGTTGATTTCGGCCAGATCGATTTCGATGACTTCGGCGTATTCGGCGTCGGCATCGGCTTCCATCAGCTCTGGGTTGGCAATCCAGGCTTCCATCGCTTGAGCGCGACGTTCCAGGGTGCGCGCATCGCCGTAGCCTTCGCCGATCATCCAGCGCAGCAGGGTGATGTTGGACTGCAGGTACTCGGTGATCGACTCTTTCGACAGCTTGATGGTGCAGCCGGCAGCCGAACGTTCGGCCGAGGCGTCGGACAGTTCGAACGCCTGCTCGAGGGTCAGACCTTCCAGACCTTCGATTTCCAGGATGCGACCGGAGAAGGCGTTTTTCTTGCCTTTCTTCTCGACGGTCAGCAGACCGTTCTGGATGGCGAAGTAAGGAATGGCATGAACCAGGTCACGCAGGGTGATGCCAGGTTTCATTTTGCCTTTGAAACGCACCAGGATCGATTCCGGCATGTCCAGCGGCATGACGCCAGTGGCTGCAGCAAACGCCACCAGACCAGAACCGGCCGGGAACGAAATGCCCATCGGGAAACGGGTGTGCGAGTCGCCACCGGTACCGACGGTGTCCGGCAGCAGCATGCGGTTCAGCCACGAGTGGATGATGCCGTCGCCCGGACGCAGGGAAACGCCGCCGCGGGTCATGATGAAGTCAGGCAGGGTGTGGTGGGTGGTCACGTCGATCGGCTTTGGATAAGCCGCGGTGTGGCAGAACGACTGCATCACCAGATCAGCGGAGAAGCCAAGGCACGCCAGGTCTTTCAGTTCGTCACGGGTCATTGGACCTGTGGTGTCCTGAGAACCCACGGTGGTCATCTTCGGTTCGCAGTAGGTGCCAGGACGCACACCTTGGCCTTCTGCCAGACCGCAGGCCTTGCCGACCATTTTCTGCGCCAGGGTGAAACCCTTGGTGCTTTCAGCCGGAGCTTCAGGCTTCTTGAACAGATCGAACGCTGGCAGACCCAGTTCGGCGCGAGCCTTCTCGGTCAGGCCGCGGCCGATGATCAGCGGGATACGACCGCCGGCACGGACTTCGTCCAGCAGCACCGGGGTTTTCATTTCGAAGGTGGTGATGACTTCGTCGGTACCGTGCTTGCAGACTTTGCCAGCGTGCGGGTACAGGTCGATCACGTCGCCCATGTTCATGTTCGACACGTCGAACTCGATCGGCAGTGCGCCGGCATCTTCCATGGTGTTGTAGAAGATCGGAGCGATCTTGCTGCCGAAGCAGAAACCGCCAGCACGCTTGTTCGGCACGTACGGGATGTCGTCGCCGAAGAACCACAGCACCGAGTTGGTGGCCGATTTACGCGAAGAACCGGTACCGACCACGTCACCGACGTAGGCGATCGGGAAGCCCTGGCCGCGCATCTCTTCGATCTGCTTCATCGGGCCGGTCTTGCCTTGCTCGTCCGGAACGATGCCGTCACGGGCCATTTTCAGCATGGCCAGGGCGTGCAGCGGGATGTCAGGACGCGACCAGGCGTCTGGCGCCGGGGAGAGATCGTCGGTGTTGGTTTCGCCGGTGACCTTGAATACGCGCAGGCTGATCTTGTCGGCCAGTACCGGGCGCTTCTTGAACCACTCGCCGTCAGCCCAGGATTGCAGCACGGCCTTGGCGTGAACGTTGCCGTTCTTGGCTTTTTCAGCTACATCGTGGAAGGCGTCGAACATCAGCAGGGTGTGCTTGAGTTCTTCGGCGGCGACTGGCGCCAGTTCGGCGTCGTCCAGCAATTCAACCAGGGTGACGATGTTGTAGCCGCCCTGCATGGTGCCGAGCAGTTCTACAGCGCGTTTCTTGTCCAGCAGAGGGGAGTTGACTTCGCCCTTGGCCAGGGCAGACAGGAAGCCGGCCTTGACGTAGGCGGCTTCATCCACTCCAGGCGGTACGCGGTTGGTGATCAGGTCAACGAGGAAAGCTTCTTCGCCAGCCGGAGGGTTTTTCAGCAGCTCGACCAGGCCTGCTGTTTGTTCGGCGTTAAGCGGCTGGGGAACGATACCCAGGGCTGCACGCTCTTCGATATGTTTGCGGTAGGCTTCAAGCACAGTTATTACCCTCATCAGTGGTCCCAAATGGGTGTCCGGGACGCTCGTCGCGAAATGCTCGTACTCATGCGCTGCGTGGCGTTGTGGGCCGCTTAGCCAGAATTACCGGGCATTCCTTACAGAAGCTGCTTTCAAAGTTTTACGCCTGCAGAACGGGGAGCTGATGAGGGTTGGCGTTGGGCTTTTCCCCGCTGGAAAAACCCTTCGCCAACACCGCTCTGAAGGAACGACTGTGCTCGTGACGCTTTGAAAACAGCTTCTAACGGACATTGGCGCCTTAAAAGGCTGGCTGATTCTACGGCAAAAAAAATTTAAAGGTAAGTCGCGCTCTATTGGACTTTCGTGGCAATCGGCGCGGTGGCAGCGAAGTCCCGGCGCGGCTTTGCCCCTGATGTGCGAGGGGTGATCAATGGCCGACAAAGGGCTAACATGCCGGTCTGTTCCGCGTTTCAGTGCCTTGTCTACCTTATGCCCAATCAGACCATCAAGACTCCCTGCGTCGGCCTCTGCTCCACTGTTTACGGTGACTTGGTCTGCCGTGGCTGCAAGCGTTTCCACCACGAAGTGATCCACTGGAATGGTTACGACGAGGAGCACAAGCGCGCGGTGTGGCTGCGCCTGGAGCAATTGCTGTCACAAGTGATGGCGAGCAAGGTCGAGATCTTCGACCCGGCGCGCCTGCGTGAACAGCTGGAACAGCGCAAGATCCGCTTCGTGCCGCATCAGTCGGAATATTGCTGGGCCTATCAGTTGATTGCCCGCGGGGCGCGGGTGATCGTTAATCTGGAAGCGTACGGGATGGTCTTGCTGCCGGAGTTTCGCGACTGGAACCTGCCGGAACTGCGCGATGCCATTGATCGGGAATTCTTCCTGCTGTCGGAAGCGCATTATCAGCGCTACATTGCCCCCGGCTTCCTCAAGGACGCCTTTGGCGCCTGAAGAGCAAAAGCTTCGCGAGCAACCCCGCTCCCACAGTGGAATACATTTCCCTTGTAGGAGTGAGTCTGCT
Source organism: Pseudomonas koreensis (assembly GCF_036668835.1). Taxonomy (GTDB): domain Bacteria; phylum Pseudomonadota; class Gammaproteobacteria; order Pseudomonadales; family Pseudomonadaceae; genus Aquipseudomonas; species Aquipseudomonas koreensis_I. The sequence goes on along the minus strand of NZ_JAZEVW010000010.1, from coordinate 158,046 downwards.
CGCGATAGCGGTCATCTATTCAAAGAAGGTAGCGACTGACGGTACGCCATCGCGAGCAGGCTCACTCCTACAGCAATCGCATTTCAAACAACGATTCAATGTTTCACCGCCAACTCCATCAGATGATCCTCAACCTCCAATGGTTTGAGCACCAGCACGTCGCTTTCCAGCGCATCGAGCACCGCTTCGGCGGTATTGCCGATCAATGCGCCTGACAGGCCGCTGCGCGCCACGGTGCCAATCACCGTTACCGCCGCCTGCAGCTTGTGCGCCATGAACGGGATCAAGACGTCCGCCGGGCCTTCTTCGATGTGCAAATGCTCGTCATCGACATCGAACTCAGCCTGAAACGCCCGGCACTGTTCGCGATATTTGGCTTCTATCGTCGATTTGAGCTGAAAAGTTGGGTCTGCCGCGGAAAGCATCGGCGACGGATGCGCTGTGATTACATGCAAGTGCGCCTTGGCCAGGCTGGCGATGTCGTAGCCGTGATCAATGATCGTGGTGTGCAGATGCCGATGTTCGCCATCGGCATTGCCGACGTCGATTGCCGCCAGAATCACTCGGTCTTTCCACGAGCCCGTAGTCTTCACCAGCAACACCGGAGTAGGGCAGTGGCGCAGCAATTTCCAGTCCGCCGGGGTCAGCAGGGCTTTTTTCAAAGGACTGTCGGGGAAGTGCTGTTTGATCACCAGCCCGCAACCCTCGGCCTGCTGCACGTCGATGATGGTTTCATGCAGGCTGTCGTTCCATGCCTGTTCGGTGGTCACGCTGTAACCTTCGGCCAGCAGCGCCGCCTTGAGCACGCTGAGCAGGCCGGCGTGGTCATGTTTCTTGTCGCACACCAGCAGATGTAGATGCGCCTGGGTCACGCCGGCGATCAGCTTGGCGCGTTTGAGCGCCAGACTTTCCGCGTGTTCGGGTTCAATGACCACCAGAATGCTGCGAATGGCTTGCATGAGCGGAGTCTCCAGCAATGAAAAGGCACGGCGTTGCACAACTATAGTTGCTGCGCGATCGTCTGCGACTTGATGCATATCAACGCCAGCCGCTGGTGGTCTGCGGGCAGGCCGGTATAATCGGCGCCCTTCGCTCGTAGACCTTTTGCCGTGAGCCCCATGATCCTTCCCGAAATCCACGAATTCCTCGGCTGCCGCACCCCCGACGCCTGGGTTCAGGCCGCCCTGGCCGATCAGGAAACCCTGCTGATCGACCACAAGAACTGCGAGTTCAAGGCCGCCAGCACCGCTCTGAGCCTGATTGCCAAGTATCATTCCCACGTCGACCTGATCAACATGATGTCGCGTCTGGCCCGGGAAGAGCTGGTGCACCACGAGCAAGTGGTGCGCATCATGAAGCGTCGCAAGATCGAGCTGCGTCAGCTGCACGCCGGCCGTTACGCCTCGGGTCTGCGTAAAGTCGTGCGCAGCCATGAGCCGGTAAAACTGGTCGATACGCTGGTGGTCGGCGCGTTTATCGAAGCGCGCAGTTGCGAACGTTTCGAGGCGCTGGTGCCGCATCTGGACGAAGAACTGGGCAAGTTCTACTTCGGTCTGCTGAAAAGCGAGGCGCGGCATTTTCAGGGTTATCTGAAACTGGCCTATCAATACGGCGACGCGAAAGACGTCGCGCAGGTGATTGAAAAAGTCCGCGCCGCCGAGCAGGAATTGATCGAGTCGCCGGACGAAGAATTCCGCTTCCACAGCGGTGTGCCCGCCGCGCATTGCTTCGGATGACCTGGGCGGATCCGGATTGATTGTGGTGAAGTTGCAGGCCCCTTCGCGAGCAGGCTCGCTCCTGCAAGGGGCACGGTTCAGCGGGTCACACCGAGACGTTCATGCCACTGGGCAATCGATTCTTCGGGGTATTCGTCAAATTGCCGATCCTTGGCTTTTGCCTCGATTTCAACCCACGACGCTTTCGACCCGAGCATCAAATGCGTGTGCTCCGGCGGCACCGGCAGCGCTGTATCGATCGCCGAGGCAAATGGATGGATCAGTTTTGGCCATTCCGGGCTGAACAGCCACAAGCCGCTGCCGCACAGTGAGCAGAAGTGCCGTTCGGCGCTGCTGCGATGGGCGCGCTGATCGCCGGGTTTTTTCATTTTCGCGTGGTAGATGCTGATGTGTTTGCGTCCGCGCACCTTGAGGCTGGTCGCGTCGCCGCCAAGGTTGATCGCATAACCGCCGCCGCCCTGGGTCTTGCGACAGATCGTGCAATAGCAGCGTTGATAAGGGTAGGGGTGGGCGCTGTCGAGGCTGAACGTAACCTCGCCGCAATGGCAGGAGCCTTCGAGGTGCATGGCCTTCTCCTGATGATGAATGTCTGCACAAGCCTAGAACATTGTGCGCGGTGTGATGCGCCGCCCGCGCGCGGCGTCTAGCCCCAGTGTCCCCGCGATCCCTTGGGGCGAGACTTCGAGACCCGGCATGCAAGCGCTGTTGAACGAGATCCTTGACGCTGTCCGCCCGTTGATCGGGCAGGGTAAAGTGGCTGACTACATCCCCGCCCTCGGCACCGTACCGGCCAATCAACTGGGCATCGCCGTGTACGGTAATGACGGCGAAATGTACTGCGCCGGCGACGCCGAAACACCGTTCTCGGTGCAGAGTATTTCCAAGGTGTTCAGCCTCGTGCAGGCGATCGACCATTCCGGCGAAGCGATCTGGGAGCGCCTCGGCCACGAGCCTTCCGGGCAGCCGTTCAACTCGCTGGTGCAACTGGAATTCGAACGTGGCCGGCCACGCAATCCGTTCATCAATGCCGGCGCACTGGTGATTTGCGATATCAATCAGTCACGCTTCGCCGCGCCGACCTTGTCGATGCGCGATTTCGTCAGGCGCTTGTCGGGCAATCCGCAAATCATGATCGACGGCAAAGTCGCCGACTCCGAATACCAGCACCGCGCGCGCAATGCGGCGATGGCGTACCTGATGCAGTCGTTCGGCAATTTCCACAACGATGTCGAAGCGGTGCTGCGCAGTTATTTCAGCCACTGTGCACTGCGCATGAACTGCATCGATCTGGCCCGGGCCTTCTGCTTTCTGGCCAATGACGGTTTCTGCAAACACAGCGGCGAGCGCATCCTCACGCCTCGGCAGACCCAGCAGGTCAACTCGATCATGGCCACCAGCGGGCTGTATGACGAGGCCGGCAACTTCGCCTACCGCGTCGGTTTGCCAGGCAAGAGCGGCGTCGGCGGCGGGATTGTCGCGGTGGTGCCGGGGCAGTTCACGGTCTGCGTGTGGTCGCCGGAGCTGAACGCCGCCGGTAATTCGCTGGCGGGGATGGCGGCGCTGGAATTGCTCAGCTCACGGATCGGCTGGTCGGTGTTCTGAAAACATACTGCGGTTTCCCTGTGAGAGCGAGCCTCCTCGCAAAGAGGCCGGTACATACATTCAGCATCCATGTTGCCTGACCGGACGCTTTCGCGAGCGGGCTCGCTCCCACAGGGGGCAGAGTTGCTTTGGGGGATTGGGTTCTATACATTTTCCGGCCGCCCCCTGCATGGTGAAACCGCTTCATGTCTCTTGCGCTCGAACGTCTAGTCGCTGGCACGCCGATCCCTTTCGCTGGTAACCGGGTGACCGTGGTCAGCCCCGAACTGGCCGCGCGCTTTCAGCCTGGTGATCATCTGCTGGTCGAGCAGGTCAGTGGTGAATTGCTGCTGATCCCCGTGGCGGACCAGCAAGCGGCGTCGGTTGCGATCGAGCGTGCGGCTGCGGCATTCACTGCGTTGTCGGCGGTGAGCGACGAGGCGATCAGCGAGTTTTTCGACCTGTTTGCCCAGCGCCTGGAAGACCAGCAATGCTGGGCCCACATCGAATCCGCCAACCGTGCCGACATCGAGCGCGCCAAAGCCCGTGGCCGCTCCACCACCCGACTGCTCGCCGACGAACGCATGCGCCGCGACATGATCGGCGGCCTGCGTGCCTGGCGCGATGCGCCGGCGACTCGCGGTAAAGTCATCAGCAGCGTCGAGCACGACGGCTGGAAGGTCGAGCAAGTGGTCGCGCCGCTCGGCATCGTTGCGTTCGTCTTTGAAGGGCGACCGAACGTGTTCGCCGATGCGGCGGGCGTCTTGCGCACCGGCAACACCGCTGTGCTGCGTATTGGCAGCGATGCGCTGGGCACCGCGCAAGCGATCGTCGCCCACGCCTTGGACCCGGCGCTGGCCGCAGCCGGCCTGCCGGACGGCGCGGTGTCGCTGGTGGAAAGTGTCAATCACGCCGCCGGTTGGGCGATGTTCGCTGACCGACGCTTGTCGCTGGCGGTAGCGCGGGGTTCGGGTCGTGCGGTCAGTCAACTGGGCAGCATCGCCCAGCAGGCCGGTACCGCGGTCAGCCTGCACGGCACTGGTGGGGCATGGCTGATCGCCGATCAGGCAGCCGACGCCGAGCGCTTTGCCGCGGTTGTGCGCAACTCGCTGGACCGCAAAGTCTGCAACACCCTCAACGTTTGCCTGATCCAGCGTGATCGTGCCGCTGAGTTGGTGCCGTTGTTCCTCGATGCCTTGAGGCAGGCGGGTACTGCGCGCGGCCAGGGTTGCAAACTGCACATCGTCGAAGGCAGCGAAAGCTGCTTGCCGAGTGATTGGCAGGACGCAACGGTCGAGGTTTACCGCGCCGAGGGTTACCAGACTGAAACGCTCGCCGAACCGCTGGCGGAATCGGAACTGGGCCGCGAGTGGGAGTGGGAGGAAACACCGGAAGTCAGCCTGATGATCGTCGACGATCTGGACCAGGCGATCGCCTTGTTCAACCGCTACAGCCCGCAATTCACCGTGTCGTTGATCAGCGAGGATGCCGCCGTCCATGAGCGTTTCTACAACGCGGTCAACGCGCCGTTCGTGGGCAATGGCATCACCCGCTGGGTCGATGGCCAGTACGCGCTGAACAAGCCGGAACTGGGCCTTTCCAACTGGGAGAGCGGGCGCTTGTTTGCGCGCAGTGCGATTCTTTCCGGGGATGGTGTGTTCACCGTGCGCAGCCGCATGACGCAGGTTGATCTCACGGTAAAACGTTGATCACTTAGCCGGTGATCGTTCCCACGCAGAGCGTGGGAACGATCCGTTCAGTCGGCGTCAGCGGTTTTTGCGTGGATCGCACAGGTCGCCGGTTGTTCGGCCAGCGGTATAAAGGTGCGGCGGTCCGAAGACAGCGCATTGATCGAGCCGGTCTCGATGTCGTACACCCAGCCATGCAAGTTCAACAGGCCTTTTTCCTGCGCCAGACGCACGCTCGGGTGAGTCTGAATATTGGCCAATTGCGCAATGACGTTCTCACGCACCATCGAAATCAGCTTCGCCGCATCATCGGCGTGCGGTCGTGCTTCGTTGACCACTTTCGCTGATTCGGCATGCTGCAGCCAGCCGCTGACTGCGGGCAAATGATCCATGCATTTGCACTGGGCAATCGCTGTCATCGCGCCACAATCTGAATGACCGCAAATCACGATATCGCTCACGCCGAGCACGGCCACCGCATATTCCACGGTTGCTGAAACCCCGCCCGGATGCGGGCTGTAGGACGGCACGATGTTGCCGGCGTTACGAATCACGAACAGTTCGCCGGGTTCTTGCTGGGTCAGCAGCTCCGGCACCACGCGGCTGTCGGAACAGGTGATGAACAACGTGCCGGGCTGTTGCGTGGTAGCCAGGTGACGGAACAGTTCGCTGCGTTGCGGAAAGGCTTCGTTCTGAAATTTCAGGAAACCGTCGATCAGGGATTGCATGGGCGTGTCCTCTATAAGGCGATCGAGTGGCCCGCATCCGGGATGCGGGCCGGAGCAATCAGAACGGGCGCAGCGGCAGGAACTTGCCGTCGAGGGTGACCACGGCGCGGGAGCCGCCTTCTGGATCGTCGACTTTCTTGATGTCGAGTTTGAAGTTGATCGCGCTGATGATGCCGTCGCCAAACTGCTCGTGGACCAGCGCCTTGAGCGTGGTGCCGTAGATCTGAATCATCTCGTGGAAGCGGTAGATGGTCGGGTCGGTCGGCACGCCGTTGAGGCTGCCGCGCAACGGGATGATCTGCATCGCGGCGACATCTTCCACGCTCAGCTCCAGCTTGTCGCCGACCACTTTCGCGGCGCTTTCCGGCAGTGGGTGCTGGCCGAGCAGGGCGGCGGTGACGTAAGCCAGGCTCAGGCCAGTGTCATCGGCGAGATCCTGCCACGAAAGATCCTTGCGTGCCTTGGCGTCGAGGATGCGGGTGGTCAGGGCCAGGCTGGTGTCGTTATAGGCATGGGACTGTTGCACGGTGTCACTCCTTTCAGGGTTGGCTTGCTGTGTGGGAGAGATCTTCTGCCGATTGATCCATAGCGTCCAAGACCGATATACAATGCTTGGCATTAGTCCTGCCTATAGATGGTGCGCCCCATGTTGTTGCGACATTTGCGGTATCTGCTGGCCGTTGCCGATCACGGCGGTTTCACCCGTGCCGCCGAAGCGCTGCATGTGTCGCAGCCGACCCTGTCGCAGCAGATTCGTCAGCTGGAAGAAACCCTCGGCGTAACGCTGTTCGATCGTACCTCGCGCACCGTCAAACCTACCGATGCCGGCGCGGCGTACCTCGAATGTGCGCGGCGCGTGCTGGTAGAGCTGGAGGCGGGCAAGCGCGCCCTGCACGATGTAAAGGACCTGTCGCGCGGCACGTTGCGTCTGGCCATGACGCCGACGTTCATGGCGTACCTGGTCGGGCCGCTGGTGCGGGATTTTGCGGCGCGGTATCCGGCGATTCATCTGCAGATTTTCGAGTTGTCGATGGACGATATCGAGGCCGGGCTGGCGGATGACTCGCTGGACATCGCCATTGCCTTTACGCCGGTGCGCAACGCGGAGATCGAGTGCATTCCGGCCTTTACCGAAACGTTGGCGATCATGGTCGGGCGTGAACATCCACTGTATGCCAGCGACTCGCGGTTACTGGCAGAGGACATTGCTCAGCTGGATTTCGCCTTGCTGGCGGCCGAGTTCATTACGCGGTTGTCGGTGGACGAGTACTTTCGACAGCAGGGGATCACGCCGAAGGTGCACATCGAGGTGAATTCGGTGAGCACGTTGCTGGAAGTGGTGCGCTGTTCGCCGATGGCAACGATGTTGCCGCAGGCTATTGCTACAGAGGAGCGGGCGTTGCGCCGGTTGCATGTCGAAGGGGACGCGCCGCAGCGAGGGGCGGCAATACTGCGCCGGCGTAATAACTACCACAGTGCGGCGGCGCTGGCGTTTGTCGAGTTGGTGCTGGGGCTGAAAAGCCCCTCACCCTAACCCTCTCCCAAGGGGAGAGGGGACTGACCGAGGTGATTTGACGAGTTAAGTCGACCTGAAAGTCCTGAGCCGAACGCGAATTTCCAATCCATCATGGATCAGCTCCCTCTCCCTCGGGAGAGGGCTGGGGTGAGGGGCTACAATTTCAGTCACGCCAAATCAATGCAAGCGAACAAAAAAAGGCCTGCTTCCTTTAAGGAATCAGGCCTTTCAATTTATTGATTGCTAACTCAATACAACCGATCAATCACCCGAACTTCATTATTGTTCTGCAGCGAATCCCACGCCTGTTTCAGCGTCTGCAGAACATTGCCAATGAAGTCCCTGTCGGCCGCTGCCTTCTTGCCGACATAACCGTGGCCGCGCCGGTACATCTTCAGGCGGGCCGCCAGGTTCTGGTGGTTGCGGTCGAATTCTTCTTCACCGGCATGGGGCGACAGGCAGTCGATATGCACCTGACCCGACTTGCTGATCCATAGAATATGGCTGTCGTGGCTGTCTTTTTGCGCAGCGAACATACGAGCCAGTTCTTCGACAGTAGGTTGATTGTTCAGATTCATGATTATTGCCCCTTGACCAGTCTGGTGATCTTTCAAAGTTGATTCGCTAATACAGGTAGCCCATCGGTTAGTTGATCCCTGGCACCGAAACCAGGACGTCAGCGCTCGCCCGTGTTGAGTACGGGGTCGTGCATCTGTTGCATGTAGTCGTGTTGAATAACTGCTACGCAATAGCGTCACAACGAGGAGAAGCAGCGAAAACCGGGAGGCGCATTGCCGACGCTTTCAGTGTCGACCACAAGCATCTTGAGAATTTTCGCCAGCGCTTCTCGTCCTTGTACTGGACGTTCAGGCCAGGTCAGCTTCTTCAATCTGCCTTGTGGGCAGCGTGTATCCGGAAAAAACAACTCGGCGGTCAGACGAGTTTGCTCAAGCGTGTTACCAGCGCTCCCGATCGGGGAACGTCTTCATCATGCAAAAGCAAAACGATGCCGTCAACGGTTTTGTAGTGATTATTTTCAGGCACTACATATTGTCGGACAAAGCTGTCTGGAATGAGAAAAGCTCCGTTGTGGAGACGGAATCAGTGAACGGTATGGGGCTTAACGGGGCGCCGGTCGGGCCGTGCGTTTGCGTGTGGCGGTGGTTTTGCTGGCGGTCGATTTGCGCTTTTTCTTCCACGGCGCCGCGGCTTTACCGGCGGGTGGCGGGCCGCTGATGGTCAGGCTCAGGCCGGAACAACGGGTGACTTGCTTGCTCATCCACGCCGCTTGTTTGGTAACGAATTCTTCCAGGCTCATCTCACCGCTTTGCACCATGTCCAGCGCCTGCTCCCAGATCGCCGTGGTGCCGGGGTCGGCAATCGCTCGCGGTACGGCGTCGATCAGGCTGAACGCGGCCGGGGTGGCGGCGAGCGCCTTGCCGTTTTTCACCAGATAACCCCGATCAATCAAACCCTGAATGATCGAGGCGCGGGTGGCTTCAGTGCCGATCCCGGTGGTGTCCTTGAGTTTCTGCTTGAGCAGCGGATCTTCCACCAGTCTGGCGACGTTCTTCATCGCCTTGATCAGATCGCCTTCGGTGTAGGGTTTCGGCGGTTGCGTCCACAGGTCCTTGAGCTTGACCTCGGCGACGGCGCATTCGACGCCCTGGCTGAGGGTCGGCAACGTTTGCGGCGCGGCAGCCTCGCGACCCTTGGCCGGAGCCAGTGCCTCGGGCAACGCGCGTTTCCAGCCCGGTTCGATGATCTGCTTGCCGACTGCGCGCAGCGCTTGGCCAGCGCAATCGAAATCGGCCTGGGTGCGATCGTATTCATGGTTGGGCAGAAACTGCGCCAGATAGCGCGCGCGAATCAGCGTGTAGACCGCGCGATGCTTGCCGGTCAGGCGTTCGAGGTTTTTCGCCGCCGCGGTGGGGATGATGCCGTGGTGCGCGCTGACCTTGGCGTCGTTCCATGCGCGCGAACGGCGCTGTGGTTCGAGATGGCCTCGTAGCGCTTCGAGGCCCGGATCGGCCTGACGCAACGCGGCGAGAATGCCCGGCGCTTCGCTGTGCTGGCTCAGCGGCAGGTAACCGCAATCACTGCGCGGGTAAGTGATGACTTTGTAGGTTTCGTACAGCGCCTGGGCGATGTCGAGGGTTTCCTGTGCGCCGAGGCCGAGTTTCTTCGAGCAGACTTCCTGCAAGGTGCCGAGATCGAAGGGCAGTGGCGCTACTTCACGCATGCGCTCGGTTTTCAGCTTGACCACTCGCGCACTGGCCGCACTGCCGATCGCCGCCGCTGCCTGCTGGGCCAGCGCTTGATTCAGGCAACGCTCCTGATCGTCACAGGCGTCCGTCGGCGCGCGCCACTGCGCGGTAAACCGCGTGCCGTTGTGCAGCAGATCGACATCGATTGCCCAGAACGGCACCGGCACGAAATCGGCGATGCTACGGTCGCGATCCACCACCAGCCGCAAGGTCGGCGTTTGCACCCGGCCTACCGGCAGCACACCTTGATAACCCGACTGGCGGCCGAGCAGGGTGAACAGACGGCTCATGTTCATGCCGATCAGCCAGTCCGCCCGCGAACGCCCCAATGCCGAGTGGTACAGGCTGAAGGTCTCCGCGCCCGGCTTGAGTGCGGCCAGGGCCTTGCGGATCGACGCCTCGTCCAGCGCCGACAGCCACAAGCGGCGGATCGGCCCGCGATAGCGGCAATGCTCGACCAATTCCCGGGCGATCATTTCGCCCTCACGGTCGGCGTCGGTGGCGATGATCAGTTCGCTGGTTTCGCCGAGCAGGCGTTTCACCGCTTTGAACTGGCTGGCGGTGCGCGGCTTGACGGTCATTTTCCATTTGTCCGGAATGATCGGCAGGTCCGCCAGCACCCAGCGTTTGTAGCGCGCGTCGTAGGCGTCCGGCGGCGCGGTTTCGAGCAGATGGCCGATGCACCAGGTCACCGTGACGTCCGTTCCCAGCCAGCAGCCGTCGCCCCGACGCCGGGCGCCGAGCACGGCCGCAATGTCTTTGGCCTGGGAGGGTTTTTCACAGAGGTACAGCCGCATAGCCACCATCGTCGATCAGGGTCGGAACAGGTGCACAGAATGGCCGGACTTGGCGGTGGGGGCAACTTTTATCTGTATGGATATACATGTAAAAGTTACCGGCCCTTGCCCTCTCCCGGAGAGAGAAGGGACTGTTCGGGGGGCGAGGCGCTTCGCCGTTCGGCTGCAATCCCGTCTTCATCAGGCGTCATCAGCTATACCTGAACCGTCTCTTCGCCGTATCCAGGAGAACCCCATGAAAAGCCCCAGCCCCGTGATCAACCTCGAACAGCTCTCCGGCTGCCTGGTGGTGAAATTCCACGGCATCCAGGTGGCCGCATCCTCCCACGTGCTGGTCCTCAAAGAAGCCAATTACCCGCCGGTGTATTACCTGCCGCGCGAAGACATCGATGAAAAATATTTCGCCCGCACCGATCACACCAGCTATTGCCCGTACAAGGGCGATGCCAGTTACTTCAGTTTGCAGGTGCCGGGGCATGAGCAGGCGAATGCGGTTTGGACGTACGAGAACCCGAAAGTGTCGGTGGCGCCAATCCGCGACTACGTGGCGTTCTATCCGGATCAGGTGAAATTCGAGGTGATCAAGGCGGATGCCTGAGCAAAAAAGCGGCGAGAGCGCGAACGCTCTCGCCGGCAGCGGTTTCAGTTCTTGTCGAGGTCGATGTTCTTCGTCTCACGCAGGCAGATCATGCCCACCACCAGGCTGACTCCGGTAATCAATACCGGGTACCACAGCCCGTAAAAGATATCGCCGGTGTACACCACCAGGGCAAACGACACCGTCGGCAGGAAACCGCCGAACCAGCCGTTGCCGATGTGGTAGGGCAGCGACATCGAGGTGTAGCGGATGCGTGTCGGGAACAGCTCGACCATCAGCGCCGCCAGTGGGCCGTAGCACATCGCCGAGATGATGATCAGCGCCACGATCAGCGCGACGATCATTGGTTTGTTGATCTGCTGCATGTCGGCCTGTTGCGGGTAGCCGGCGAGGGTGATCGCGCCGCGCAGGGCGGCTTCATCGAAGCCATCGAGTTTGACGTCACCGACGCTCACCTGCACGCCACTGCCGGCCGGGGCGGCGACGCTGGAGTAGGGCAGGCCTTGTTTGACGAGGAAGGTCTTGACCTTGTCGCACGGGCTGTCGAATTTGGCTTTGCCCACCGGGTCGAACTGGAAGGTGCAGGTCGCCGGATCCGCCGTCACGGTGATCGGCGCCTGACGGCTGGCCAGATCGATCGCCGGGTTGGCGTAATGCGCGAGGGATTTGAAGATCGGAAAGTACAGCGCGGTCGCCAGCAGCAAGCCCAGCATCAACACCGGTTTGCGCCCGACCTTGTCCGATAGCCAGCCAAAGAAAATGAAGAACGGCGCGCCGATGACCACGCTGACAATCAGCAGGCTGTTGGCCACTGCCGGGTCCATTTTCAGGAACTGGGTGAGGAAGAACAGCACGTAGAACTGCGCCGCATAAAACGTCACCGCTTGTCCGGCGTTGATGCTGAACAGGGCGATCAGCACGACTTTGAGGTTTTCCCATTTGCCGAAGGATTCGCGGATCGGCGCTTTCGAGGTTTTGCCTTCTTCCTTCATTTTCAGGTAGGCCGGCGACTCGTGCAGCCTCAGGCGAATCCAGGTGGAAATGCCCAGCAGCACGATCGACAGCAGGAACGGAATGCGCCAGCCCCAGACTTCAAACTGGTCGCCGGTGAAATAACGGCAACCGAGCACCACCAGCAGCGACAGCAACAGGCCCAGGGTCGCGGTGGACTGAATCCAGCTGGTGTGGAAACCGCGCTTGCCGATTGGCGCGTGCTCGGCCACGTAAGTCGCCGCGCCGCCGTATTCGCCGCCGAGCGCCAGACCTTGGAGCATCCGCAGCACCACCAGAATGATCGGCGCGGCAATGCCGATGCTCGCGTAGGTCGGCAGCAGGCCGACGCAGAACGTCGCCACGCCCATCAGAATGATCGTCGCCAGAAACGTGTATTTGCGCCCGATCATGTCGCCCAGTCGCCCGAACACCAGCGCACCGAACGGCCGCACGATGAAGCCGGCGGCGAACGCCATCAGTGCAAAAATGAACGCGGTGGTGTCGTTGACCCCGGCAAAAAATTGCTTGCTGATCACTGCCGCGAGCGCGCCGTAAAGGAAGAAGTCATACCACTCGAACACCGTCCCGAGGGACGAGGCGAAGATGACTTTTTGCGTGGCATTGCTGGTCTCGGCGCTGCTCGCAGCGTCCAGCGGCTGAGCGTGTTCTGACATGTCGGTATCCCTCACAGTGATTGTTTTTGTTGTTCCACTGGTGTTGCGTGTCCCGGTGTTGCGCGATGCCTTGGAGCTGTTGCAAAACCCTGTGGGAGCGAGCTTGCTCGCGAAGGCGTCCTGTCAGTCAACCTCTATGTTGAATGATCTACCGCTTTCGCGAGCGAGCTCGCTCCCACAGGCACGGTGTTTACAGCTTTGGAGCTGAGAATGAGCTGCGCAGCCTTCTCGCCAATCATCAGCGTAGGCGAACACGTGTTGCCGGAGATGATCCGCGGCATGATCGACGCGTCGGCCACGCGCAGACCGGGTACGCCGTGCACGCGCAGTTGCGCATCGACCACCGCATCGCCGTCGTTGCCCATGCGGCAGGTGCCGACCGGATGGAAAATCGTCGTGCCGATTTTCGCCGCGGCGTCGTGCAGTTGCTCCTCGGTTTGCAGGCTCTCGCCCGGCAGATATTCGACCGGTTTGAACCCGCGCAGGGCAGGGGCACTGACGATGCGTCGGGTCAAACGAATCGCGTCCGCGGCCACACGCAGATCTTCAGGATGGCTCAGATAATTGGGGTTGATCAGCGGCGCCTGCTGCGGGTCCGCCGAGCGGATCTCGATGCGCCCACGGCTTTGCGGACGCAGATCGCACACCGAGGTGGTGAATGCCGGGAAGCTGTGCAACGGCTCGCCAAAACGCTCCAGCGACAGCGGCTGGACGTGGTATTCGAGGTTCGCCGAAGTCTGCTCCGGCCCCGAACGCGCAAACGCGCCCAATTGACTAGGCGCCATCGACAGTGGCCCGCTGCGGTCATACAAATAACGCAAGCCCATGCCCATCTTGCCCCAGACACTGCCGGCAATCTGGTTCAGCGTGCGCGCATTTTCCAGTTGATAGATCAGCCGCAGTTGCAGGTGATCCTGCAAGTTGCCGCCAACGCCCGGCAGTTCATGAATCACGCCGATGCCCAAGCGTTCGAGCAGTGGTCGAGGTCCAATCCCGGAGCGCTGCAGAATGCTCGGCGAGCCCACCGAGCCAGCGCACAGGACAATCTCCTTGCGTGCCGTGAACTGTTTGATCTGGCCTTCATGCCGCGCGCTGACTTTCGATGCGCGACCATCCTCCAGCAGCACGCGGTCGACCTCAACGCCAGTCAGCACGGTCAGATTTGCGCGGTTGCGCAGCGGTTTCAAGAACGCCTTGGCGGCGTTCCAGCGCACCCCGGCTTTCTGGTTGACCTGAAAGTAGCCGCAACCCTCGTTGTCGCCCTGATTGAAGTCGCTGACGCTGGCAATTCCGCTCTGCTCGGCGGCACTGCGAAAGGCATCGAGAATCGGCCATGACAAGCGCTGTTGCTCGACCCGCCATTCACCCTGGGCACCATGAAAATCAGCGCTGCCGGCAAAGTGGTTTTCGCTCTGTTTGAACAACGGCAGAACGTCGTTCCACGCCCAACCGGAATTGCCTTCGGCCGCCCAGCCGTCGTAGTCGCTGGCCTGGCCGCGCATGTAGATCATGCCGTTGATCGACGAACAACCGCCCAGCACTTTGCCGCGCGGATAGCTCAGCACTCGGCCGTTGAGCCCGGCCTGATCCTCGGTTTTGAAACACCAGTCGGTGCGCGGGTTACCGATGCAGAACAGGTAACCGACCGGGATGTGAATCCACGCATAGTTGTCGCGGCCGCCGGCTTCGAGCAACAGCACCCGGCGCTGCGGGTCCGCTGACAATCGATTGGCCAGCACACAGCCGGCCGGACCGGCGCCGACCACGATGTAGTCGAATTCATCGAGGGAAGTCTGCATTCCCTGACCTCGCTTTTTGTTTTTATTGTCGGACACTCTAGTTGTTAGCTTTCGTTAAAAGAATGTTAGTTTTTGCGCAGCCGCTGTGCGTTTTCAAACAGCTTGCATCGACCTTCGCTGACAAGGACACGCCATGTTCGACTGGAACGACCTGCGGTTTTTTCTCGAACTGCAACGCAGCGGCCGCCTCCTCACCGCCGCCCGCCGGCTTAACACCACCCATGCCACCGTCGCCCGGCATATCGAAGCCATCGAGAAAAGCCTCGGCACCGCGCTGTTCGTCCAGCACGCCCAAGGGTATGAAATGACTCCGGCCGGGGAGGCACTGCTCAAACATGCCGAAGCGATGGAAAACGTCGCGCTGCTGGCCCAGGAAGAAATCACCCAATCCACCGCGCCGCTGGGCAAGATCCGCGTCGGCGTGACGGAGGGCCTCGGCGTCAAATTTCTTGCCAGCCGCATGATCGGCCTGTTCGAACGCTATCCGGGACTGGAAGTGGAGCTGGTCGCCGTACCGCGCTTCGTCAGCATCCTCAACCGCGAGGCGGAAATCAGCATCCATCTCGAACGCCCGGCGGCCGACATGCTGGTCACGCGCAAACTCACCGACTACCGACTGGCGCTCTATGCCAGCCAGGCCTACCTGGACAAAGCGCCCCCGCTGCACAGCCGCGAAGACCTTGGCCGTCATGCGTGGATCGGCTATGTCGACGATCTGCTCTTCAGCCAGGAACTGATGTTCCTCAACAGTTTCTGCCGCAGCCCGCGCGTGGTGTTTCACAGCACCAGCGTCATCGCCCAGCAGGAGGCCGCACGCTCAGGACTGGGCATTGCGGTTCTGCCTTGCTACATGGCCGCGTCAGATCCGGAGCTGGTGCCATTGCTGGCGGATGAAAGCATCGAACGCAGTTATTGGATCAGCACTCGCCGCGAGCTGCACAAGTCGGTGCGCTTGCGCGTGGTCTGGGATTATGTGGTGGGATTGTGCGAGGCGGAGCAGGGGTTGTTGCTCGGTTAGCCGGTACACAGAAATCACCTGTAGGAGTGAGCCTGCTCGCGATAGCGATGTGTCCGTCAAGAATGATGTTCAATGATAGACCTGCTCGGAGCAGGCTCACTCCTGCAGGGGCAGCATTTCAGGTTGCGAAATATATGGATATCCGTATATTCGATTTCCCGTATGTGTTGGGCTCACCCCATGCTCACTCCCACCGAAGTCTTCAAAAGTCTCGCCGACGAAACCCGCCTGCGCGCCATGCTGCTGATCGCCGCGCAGGGAGAACTTTGCGTGTGCGAACTGATGTGCGCGCTCAGCGACAGCCAACCGAAGATCAGCCGCCACCTCGCGCAATTGCGCAACAACGGCCTGGTGCTCGATCGGCGTCAAGGCCAGTGGGTCTATTACCGCCTCAACCCGGATCTGCCGGCGTGGATCGCGCAAATCCTGCAAATGACGTCCGAAGCCAACACCGCTTGGCTGCAGGACAACGCCGCCCGCCTGCAGAACATGCACGGGCGTCCGGTTCGTGAAGCCGCGTGTTGCTGATGGAGCAAAAAACCATGCGAGTCCTGTTCATGTGCACGGCCAACAGTTGCCGCAGCATCCTTTCTGAAGCGATGTTCAATCATCTCGCGCCGGCAGGCTTCGAGGCGGTGAGTGCCGGCAGTTGCCCCAAGCGGCAGGTATTGCCGCGCAGTCTGCAGACGCTGCAAAAGGCCGGAATTGCCATCGACGGTTTGTACAGCAAAGGCAACGACGCGTTCGCAGGCAACCCGCCGGATGTCGTTATCACGGTGTGCGGCAACGCCGCGGGCGAACCTTGTCCGGTGTACTTCGGCCCGGCGCTGAAAAGTCATTGGGGGCTCGAAGATCCTTCCAGCCTCAGCGGTGACGAAGCCAGCATCGACGCGGCCTTCCACGCCACGCTGATGCGCATCGGGCGGCGCTGCCAGGCCTTCCTCGATCTGCCGTTTGCTCAACTCAGTCGCGATCAGCTGCAAGTCGAACTCGATCGTATCGGCAAGTCTTAAGGAGGCTCCATGTCAGACCACCTGCCCAACCTTGATGCCAGTCTGTTCGATGCCGCCAAACCGACGACCCCGGATACGCACAAGCCGCGGATCCTGCTGCTCTACGGCTCCACCCGCGAACGCTCGTTCAGCCGTTTGCTGGTCGAAGAGGCGGCGCGCCTGCTTGAGCACTTCGGTGCTGAAACGCGCATTTTCAACCGCTATTCCGAACGCAAGGAAAGCGCCGAGCAATTGATGGCGCGGGTCAATCAGCGTTCGATCCGACAATCGGCGACTCGCCCTGAACACTTCTGGGGCGAATCAGCTAAACCGTCACACCCCGGCCAAACCGCTCCCGATAAACCGAAGGCGGCACTCCCACGACCCCGCGAAACGCGACCCTAAAACTCTCCACCGAGCGATACCCGCAGCGCTCGGCAATCTGTTCAGTCTGCTGATCCGTGCTCTCCAGCAACTCCCGCGCCCGCGCCAGTCGTTCATGCTGCAACCACGCCTTGGGCGACTGTCCGCTGGCCTCGGTAAACCGTCGTAGAAACGTGCGCTCGCTCATCGCCGCTTCGCTGGCCAGATCGCGCACCTCCAGCGGTTGATGCAGCCGCTCGCGGGCCCATTGCATGACTCGCGACAGATCATTGCGCGGGGTGGCGCTGACCGGCGTCGGAATGAACTGCGCCTGGCCGCCGGTGCGTTGTGGCGACATCACCAGTCGCCGCGCGACGCTGTTGGCGACCTGGGTGCCGAAGTCACGGGCGACCAGGTGCAGGCAGGCGTCGATGCCGGCGGCGCTGCCGGCCGAGGTGATCAGTTGGCCGGCGTCGACATAGAGCACGTCCGGGTCGACTTCGATGGCGGGAAAGCGCTGCGCCAGTTCGTCGGAGTAGCGCCAGTGCGTCGTGGCGCGGTGGCCGTCGAGCAAGCCAGTGGCTGCCAGCACGAAGACGCCAGAACAGATCGACAGCAAGCGCGCGCCGTTGGCGTGGGCCTGGCGCAGTGCAGCGAGCAATGTTTCCGGTACCGCCGCGTTGCGATCGCGCCAGCCGGGAATAATGATGGTGCGTGCTTCGGCCAATATTTCCAGACCGCCATCGGCCAATACCTGAATGCCGCCCATGGCGCGCATCGGGCCCCGATCGACTGCCGCAATCGCATGCGTATACCAAGGAAAATCGAACTCCGGCCGGGCGAGGCCGAAGATCTCCACGGCGATGCCGAACTCGAAGGTGCAGAGGCCGTCGTAGGCGAGAATCGCCACCAGATTGGAGGAGGTCGGCATTTGGCGGAAAGTTCCCGGTAGGTGTCTTGTCCGCCACTGTAGCGGCAAGCGGGCCGGCGATAAAGTCTGTTCACCCCTGAACAGAAGCAAGGAGCCACACCCATGACCAGCCTGGTTCGCGACATTCCTGCCGCCCCCTCGGCGATTGCCCTGATGCACTTCAGCAATCGTCTGACCTTCGAAACCGATTGTTCCGACGTGTTCAGCAGCTACGAGGTCGGCGATGTTGACTTTGTCCTGGTGGACGTGCGCGGGCCGCTGGCGTTCGAACGCGGGCATGTCCCGGGCGCGATCAATATCCCGACGCGCTTGCTCACCGCGACCGAGCTGGCGAGCTACCCAAAAAGCACGCTGTTCGTGGTCTATTGCGCCGGCCCGCATTGCAACGGTGCGAACAAGGCTGCGGTGAAACTGGCGGCGCTCGGCTACCCGGTCAAGGAGATGATCGGCGGTGTCACCGGTTGGCTCGATGAAGGGTTCGTGCTGAGCGTTGCACAACTGGCCAAGGCCCCGATCGCCTGCGAATGCTGACGGACTTTTAGAACAATTCTGAGCAAAAACGGCGCTTGTCCTACAGCCTTTGCACCACGACGGCGCAGCCTTTGACCCCGGTCAAGCGCTGCGCCGAACTTACATAAGTATTTGTCGCTTAAACACAATTTGCCCTGTGCGCGCCGCCATAGACTGCCGGCCACGTCGGTTTTTGCCGTTCCAAGGCCGGACCGAACGCTGACTTGAAGCTGCCAATAAAAGCCTCCGCACACAGGAGTTATAAATGAACAAGCTAGTGATGTTCGGTGCCCTGGCACTGTCGATGTTGTCTCTGACCGCCGTGGCCGCCGACGCCAAGCCGATCCGCATCGGTATCGAAGCCGGTTACCCGCCATTCTCGATGAAAACCCCTGACGGCAAACTCACCGGTTTCGACGTCGATATCGGTGATGCGCTGTGCGCGCAGATGCAGGTCAAATGCACCTGGGTCGAGCAGGAATTCGATGGCCTGATCCCGGCGCTGAAAGTGAAGAAGATCGACGCGATTTTGTCGTCGATGACCATCACCGACGACCGCAAGAAAAACGTCGATTTCACCATCAAGTACTACCACACCCCGGCGCGCTTCGTGATGAAGGCAGGCTCGGGCGTGAAAGACCCGCTGACCGAGCTCAAGGGCAAGAAAGTCGGCGTGCTGCGTGCCAGTACCCACGACCGCTACGCCACCGAAGTGCTGGTTCCGGCCGGGATCGAACTGGTGCGCTACGGCTCGCAGCAGGAAGCCAACCTCGACATGGTGTCTGGTCGTATCGACGCGATGCTGGCCGACTCGGTCAACCTCAGCGACGGTTTCCTGAAAACCGACGCCGGCAAAGGCTTCGAGTTCGTCGGCCCGACCTATGAAGACGCCAAGTACTTCGGCGGCGGCGCGGGCATTGCGGTGCGCAAGGGCGATACCGCGCTGGCCGAGCAATTCAACAAAGCCATCACCGAAATCCGCGCCAACGGCGAGTACAAGAAAGTTCAGGACAAGTACTTCGACTTTGATGTGTACGGCCATTAATACGCCGTAGAAAAAAGTGGCCCCGTTTGCGCGGAGGCCACTTTTTTTGTGCTTTCTTCCTACCGACGAAGAACCTGTAGGAGTGAGCCTGCTCGCGATAGCGGTTTATCATTCAACATCTTCATTGACTGACAGACCGCTATCGCGAGCAGGCTCACTCCTACAGGGGATTTGTGTCGCGCTCATATTTCAGGAGTTTCCCCATGCAACGCATCGACCACACCCTGCCCTGGAGCCACTTGGGCAGTGAGCGTTTTCTCAGCGTGTTTCGCTATGGCGCAGGCAGCCGCAAGGTGTACATCCAGGCCAGCCTGCACGCCGATGAATTGCCGGGCATGCGCACCGCGTGGGAGCTCAAGCAACGTCTTAACCAACTCGAGCAGCAGGGCCGTTTGCACGGCGTGATCGAGCTGGTGCCGGTGGCCAACCCGATCGGCCTCGATCAGCATGTGCAAGGCGCGCACATGGGCCGTTTCGAGCTGGGCAGCGGCAAGAATTTCAACCGCGCGTTCGTCGAACTCAGCGCGCCGGTTGCGGCGCTGGTCGGCGAGCAGTTGGGCACGGATGCCGAGGCTAACGTCGCGCTGATCCGCAAGGCGATGGGCGAGGTATTCGATGCGCTGCCGGCGCCGGCTTCGCAACTGGAAGCGCTGCATCGGCTGTTGCTGCGCCATGCCTGCGACGCCGATATCACCCTCGATCTGCATTGCGATTTCGATGCGGCGATTCACCTCTACGCACTGCCGCAACACTGGCCGCAATGGCGATCGCTGGCAGCGCGCTTGCAGGCCGGCGTAGCACTGTTGTGTGAAGACTCCGGTGGCAGCTCGTTTGATGAATCCTGCTCGACGCCGTGGTTGCGTCTGGCACGGGCGTTTCCGCAGGCTGCTATTCCGGCGGCGAATCTGGCGACCACGCTGGAGCTGGGTAGCATGGGCGACACCCGGGTCGATCAGGCGCAGGCCAATTGCGAGGCGATTCTGGGTTTTCTCGCCGAGCAGGGTTTCATCAGCGGCGAATGGCCGGCGGCGCCAAGTGCATGTTGCGAAGGCCTGCCGTTCGAAGGCACCGAATATTTGTTCGCACCGCACCATGGCGTGGTGAGTTTCCTGCGTAGTGCCGGCGAATGGGTAGAGAAGGGCGACGCCTTGTTCGAAGTGGTCGACCCGTTGCAGGACCGCGTCAGCATCGTGCGCGCCGGCACCAGCGGCGTGTTGTTTGCGCTGGATCGCGGGCGCTATACGGAGCCTGGGATCTGGCAGGCGAAAGTGGCGGGGCGGGTGCCGTTTCGCACTGGCAAGCTGACCAACGACTGACAGTTTTGCGCCGGATTCACCGGCCTCTTCGCGAGCAGGCTCGCTCCCACAGTTGGAATGCGTTCTCCTGTGGGAGCGAGCCTGCTCGCGAAGGGGCCATCAGCAACTCCAGAGCATTTGGTTACCCGGCTCAGAATGTTAGGCTCCCCCCGAACCCGACACTCTGTGAAGGAACGCTGCAATGTTGAAGATATTCGCTCTGCTGACCCTGCTCGCATCCACCGCCGTGCACGCGCAAACCACGCTGCAATCCGATCTGCCGCTCAAATACCTCGAACAGGTTTACCCCGATGTCGAGCCGCGGCCGCTGGTAATTTTCCTGCACGGGTACGGCAGTAACGAAGCCGATCTGATCGGTATGAAGTTTCAGCTTCCGGCGCAGTACAACTACCTGTCGGTGCAGGCGCCGATGGCGCTGGGTGAAGGGCGTTACCAGTGGTTTCGCAAAAAGGGCGAAGGCGCCTACAACGGCGAGACCGATGATCTCAAGGTCAGTGGCCAGAAGCTGCGTGAGTTCATCACTCAAGCCACGGGCAAATATCACACGACCCCGGACAAGGTGTACCTGATCGGCTTCAGCCAGGGCGCGATGATGAGTTACGAAGTGGGGCTGCGGCCGCCCGTGGTCATCGGCGGGTTTGCCGCGTTGAGCGGACGCTTGCTGCCGGTGCTGAAAAGCGAGTTGAAAGCCGATCAACCCCCGCTGCCGCTGCACATTTTCATCGGCCACGGCACCGCCGATAATCCGGTGCCGTACCGCCTCGGCACCGAAGCCAACGCGCAACTGCAGAAGCTCGGGTACAAACCGCAGTTTCATGCCTATCCCGGCATCGGCCACAGCATCACTCCGGTCCAATTGCGCGACCTGAACGGCTGGCTGCAGCAGCTCAATCCTTGAGCAGGGTCTTGATCAGCGCGTCATGACCTTGCTTGTCGCTGGCGCGGGAGATCACCTGCACCAGCGCCATCTTCGTCCCGGAGCCAGCCATCAAAGTGGTGTTGAGGGTCTGGCCGCCGCCCTGAGTGGCAGTGCTGTCGACTTGGCGCAAGCCGAGGCCGGTGCCTTTGCGAGTCAGGCTTTTTTCGCTGAGCTTGTTGAAATCCGGCAGCGCTTTACGCTGGTCTTCGATGAAGCTGGACACGGCACCGTCGAGAAACGGCCCGTCGTTGTCCTTGACGTTCTGCCCTTGCGGAATCTGGTTTTCAGCGGCGATGACCACGGTTTTCGTCGCCTGGTTGGTGTACATCGTGCCCTTGGCGCCGCTCGGGCTTGGCGGCAGCGGGTCGGCGACGAAGCCTTTGGGCAGGACGAAGCTGAACTTGCCGTCGAGCAGCGAGACTTTCTCGCTGGTGGCTTTTCCCTTGGCCGCTTGTGCGTTGATCGCGCCGAGAGCGGCAATCGCCGACAGCAGCAGGACGGCAGCTTTTTTGCTCAACAATGACATGTGAATCTCCGTGGGATGGTCGCGCGAGGCGGGCGATGATCCCACGGAGCAGGGCGCACGTTCCAGCCCGATTCGCCCGAGCGGTTACTGCGCCGGCGCTCTGGCCACTGGCCGGGCCAGCAGTTTTCTGGTCACCCCGAGCATGGCCACCGACACCGACACCGCCACTCCGACGATGAAACCGTTCAGGCCGAGGCTCGGCAAGGTCAGCGCCGACACCAGACAGAACGCGGAAAATGAATACATGCCGGTCGCCGTCGCCCGCAACAGCGCGGCGGTGAAGGCCGGGCCGCGGGTCTGTTGCGAGAACACCGCCATCACGCTGCCGAGCACCGGGAACACCGCGAGCAAACCGCTCCAGCGCTCGCCGACGGTGCTGGCCAGCATCGTCACCGCCAACGTCAGCGCGGCACCGGCCAGCATGCGCCAGACCAGTCGGTCGGACTTTGGCGCAGGACCGTTCAGCACCGGCTGCACCTCCGGAAACAAGTAAGGCGAGGCCAGGAGCGCAATCGCCGCCGCCGCCAACGAAAACGGCAACGACGGCGGCACCAGTGACAGCAGCAGCGCCAGTACGGTCCAGGCGGCCAGCGAGGCCGCGAGTGCCCACGGCCAGTTCGCCCGTTGTGCCACCTGCGCGTAGGTGATGCAGAAGGCAATCATCGCAAACATCGCCGATAACGCCGCCACCGCCGATTGCGCGGCAAACTCCGGCCCCTGTTCGATGGCGAGGAAAAACAGAATCGGCCCGACCACCACCGGCAACCCCGACAGCCATCCGGCCACACTCGGCCCCCAGCGTTTGCCCGCCAGCGAGATCAGCAGAAGGAAGGCCGGAATCAGCAGCAGTTTGAGGATCAGCACGCAGGTGTCTCCCGTCGAGATGCAGGTAGGCCACGTTAGCACCGTGGCAAAGCGATTGCTGACTATGTTTGCAATTTCTGTATACAAAAACGTGAAAGCAAATACAGCTATGCTCTGACTGTCAGGGCTGGCCGGAAGCGATGTGCGATGAACAAATCCTCAAAAATGCTCCGCGGTTGCTGTGGCATCGGCCTGTGGGCGCTGTTGCTGACGCCGACCTGGGCCAATTGGCAGGACGCGGTGCCGGGTGCGCAGATCATTGGCAGCGGCGAGTTCAGCGTGTTCGGTTTCGACGTTTACGATGCACGGCTGTGGAGTGCGTCGCGCCCGCTCGCCACGGATCAGCCGTTTGCGCTGGAGCTGATCTACCGTCGCAAGATTTCCCGCGATGATCTGGTACAGGCCAGCGTTGACGAGATCAAACGTCTGTCCTGTAATCGAGTGAGCCCAGCGCAACTGGCCGGTTGGCAGGCGCAGATGGAGCAATCGTTCGTCGATGTGCAGTCCGGCACA
Source organism: Pseudomonas koreensis (assembly GCF_036668835.1). Taxonomy (GTDB): domain Bacteria; phylum Pseudomonadota; class Gammaproteobacteria; order Pseudomonadales; family Pseudomonadaceae; genus Aquipseudomonas; species Aquipseudomonas koreensis_I. The sequence goes on along the minus strand of NZ_JAZEVW010000010.1, from coordinate 134,672 downwards.
CGCATTACCGGGGTGTATCTGCCAGGGCGGGGCGCGCGGTTTTTTGTCGGCCAGCGCTTGCAGCACGAGATCGACGATCCACAATTCGCCCGTGCGTTTTTCGACATCTGGCTCGACCCGCGTACGCGCAATCCCGATCTGCGCGAGCAATTGTTGGGCACCCGCCAACCTTGACCTTCCACCGCACCGGGCGAACCGTCTAAGCTGCGTCCTTTCGACTTGTTTCTGGATGTGTGCGTGAAATTCAGCTTGCCCAAACTCGCCACCGCGCCGTTTTGCCCGCCGGAAGTGGCCGGCAGTGTTGCGGTCGACCCTTCTGCCTCGTTCTTCAAACGTGTACTGCGTTTTGCCGGCCCCGGTCTGCTGGTGTCGATCGGCTACATGGACCCCGGCAACTGGGCGACGGCGATCGAGGCCGGCTCGCGGTTTGGTTACAGCCTGTTGTTCGTGGTGCTGCTGGCAAGCCTGGCGGGGATGGTCGTGCAGTGTCTGTGTTCGCGGCTGGGCATCGCCACCGGACGCGATCTGGCGCAACTGTCGCGCGAGCGTTACAGCACGCCGACCGCGCGCTTGCAGTGGGTGTTGGCGGAAATCTCGATCATCGCCACCGACCTTGCCGAAGTGCTCGGTTGCGCGCTGGCGTTTCACTTGTTGCTCGGTTGCTCGCTGACCTTCGGCATCGCGCTGACCGCGTTCGACACGCTGCTGGTGCTGGCCCTGCAGAATCGCGGCTTCCGTCGTCTGGAAGCGATCATGCTGGTGTTGGTCGCGACCATCGGTGTGTGTTTTTTCGTCGAATTGCTGTTGATCAAACCCTACTGGCCGGACGTCGCCCAAGGCTTCAAACCCTCGCTTTCAGCGATCGGCGATGCCGCGCCGTTGTATCTGGCCATTGGCATTCTTGGCGCCACGGTGATGCCGCATAACCTGTATCTGCACACCTCGATCATGCAGACACGGATGATCGGCAAGGACCTGGCGAGCAAGCAGGACGCGGTAAAACTGGCGCGCATCGACACCATCGGTTCACTGGCGCTGGCGCTGCTGGTCAACGCGGCGATCCTGATCCTTGCAGCGGCGGCGTTTCACCAGTCCGGGCATACCGAGGTGGTGGACATTCAGGACGCCTATCACTTGCTCGATCCGCTGGTGGGCGGCGCGCTGGCCAGCGTGTTGTTCGGCGTGGCGCTGCTCGCCTCGGGGCAGAGCTCGACGTTCACCGGCACTATCGCCGGGCAGGTGATCATGGAGGGTTATCTGAACCTGCGCATCCCGTGCTGGCAGCGCCGGTTGATCACACGAGGGCTGGCGCTGATTCCGGCGTTCATCGGCGTGTGGCTGCTGGGCGACGGCGCGATCGGCAAGCTGCTGGTGCTGAGTCAGGTGGTGTTGAGCCTGCAACTGCCGTTTGCCTTGTATCCGTTGATCCGCATGACCAATGACAAGCAACTCATGGGGCCGTTTGTAAATCGCTGGCCGACGCGGGTGTTGGCGTGGGGGTTGTTTGTAGTGATCAGTGGGGCTAATAGCTGGCTGATTCTGCAGTGGGCGGCTTGAGCCACTGACAGACAACTCTCTCCATAAGGGGCGGCGCGAGCATTTGTCGACGTGACGCCGCGGCATTGGCCTTCAGTCTCTTTTCTTTGCGCCAACCTTGTTCCCTCCCGGATGATCTGCGACCATGCGCGCAATATAGGGGTAGGGGGTATAGGTATGTCGCACATTCATGAACACAAAGACGAGTTGCTCAACCGCGTTCGGCGCATTGCCGGGCAGGTGCAAGCGGTAGAGAGCGCCTTGGTGGGCGATGCCGATTGCGCCAAGACCCTGCATCTGGTTGCAGCGATTCGCGGAGCGGTCAATGGCCTGATGGAGCAGTTCATTGAGGCGCACACGCGCGAACACGTGGCCCACCCTGACCTTAGTGACGAAGCGCGTGCCCAGGGCGCCGAAGATTTGCTGCAAGCCATCCGTCGTTACTCCAAATGAGCGATCGCATCATGAGCCTGACGCCCAAGGCTGAGCACCTGCGCCACGACCACCAGTTTCTCGGTGCGTCGCATAACGAAAACGCGCGCCGCACCTTGTGGGTGGTGGCGCTGACTTTGGTGATGATGGTCGGTGAGATCTTCGCCGGTTACATGACCGGGTCCATGGCGTTGCTGGCGGACGGCTTCCATATGGCCACCCACGCTGGCGCATTGGGGATTGCCGCGGCAGCCTACAGTTTCGCCCGGCGCAATGCGCACAACAGCCGTTACAGTTTCGGTACTGGCAAAGTCGGCGATCTGGCCGGGTTCGCCTCGGCCATGTTGCTCGGCCTGGTGTCGCTGGGGATTGCCGGCGAATCGATCCTGCGCTTGTTCCAGCCCACCACGGTGGCATTCGGTGAGGCCACAGTGATCGCCATCGTCGGGCTGGCGGTGAATCTGGTCAGCGCCTTTCTGCTGATGGGCTATCACGGCCATGACCATCATGGTCACTCGCACGATCATCACCACCATCACGACAACAACCTGCGTTCGGCGTACGTCCACGTGCTGGCCGATGCGTTGACGTCAGTGCTGGCGATTGCCGCCTTGCTGGCGGGGCGCTATCTGGGTTGGGTCTGGCTGGATCCGGTGATCGGTATCGTCGGTGCGGTGGTCATTGCCAAGTGGGCCTATAACTTGATGCGTGACAGCGCGGCGGTCTTGCTTGATGCCACCGACGAAGCCGTGGCCGTTGAAATCCGCGAGTTGCTGGAAGCCTCGGGTGATCTGCGTATCAGTGATTTGCATGTCTGGCAGGTCGGCCCGCAATCGCGGGCAGCGATTGTCAGCGTCGTGGCCGCAGCGGGTGTCACTGCCGACGCCGTTCGCGAGCAGTTGGCTGCGGTGCACGAGCTGGCACACCTGACGGTCGAGCTGCACCAAGTTTAAAGTCGGGTATCAGCACAATCACATCGCCCGCTGCGACACGCACACCGGCAATCTCGCAGGGTGCGGCGCCAAAGCGCCGGGGTTTCTGCCGGACTGACCGACGAGAGGCCGACCTGGGCCTTGAACCGCGTGCGCGGGCTCTATACTGTATATGCACCCAGTAAAGAGCCCGCACCATGCAAATCATCGACAAGCTGAGCATTCTCGCCGACGCCGCCAAGTACGACGCGTCCTGCGCGAGCAGTGGCGCGCCCAAGCGCAGTTCAGAGGGCAAGAGCGGGCTGGGCTCGACCGATGGCATGGGCATTTGCCACAGCTACACGCCGGACGGGCGTTGTGTGTCGCTGCTGAAAATCCTGCTCACCAATTTCTGTCTTTACGATTGCCAATACTGCGTCAATCGCCGTTCCAGCGATGTGCCGCGCGCACGGTTCACCCCCGAGGAAGTCGTGGCGCTGACGATGGATTTCTACCGGCGCAACTGCGTCAGCGGGCTGTTTCTCAGCTCCGGCATCATCCGCTCGGCGGACTACACCATGGAGCAACTGGTGCGGGTGGCGAAGCTGTTGCGCGAGGAGCATGAGTTTCGCGGTTACATCCATCTCAAGACCATTCCCGAGGCCGATCCGGCGCTGATCGCGGAAGCGGGGCGTTATGCCGATCGCCTGAGTGTCAATATCGAACTGCCCACCGATGCCAGTCTGCAAACATTGGCGCCGGAGAAGGATATCGGTTCGATCAAGCAAGCGATGAATACCATCTACACCGGGGTGCAGACCGTGCTCAACGAGCCACGCGCGCCGAAGTTCGCCCCGGCCGGGCAGAGCACGCAATTGATTGTCGGTGCCGATGACACCGACGACAGCACCATCCTGCACAGTGCTCAATCCTTGTATGGCAATTTCCGCCTGCGCCGGGTTTATTACTCGGCGTTCAGCCCGATCCCCGACAGTCCGAAAAGCGTGCCATTAGCCGCGCCACCGCTGATGCGCGAGCACCGTTTGTATCAGGCTGATTTCCTGTTGCGCAGTTATGGCTACAGCGCGGACGAACTGCTCAAGGGGCCGGGCAATCTGGCGCTCGACATCGACCCGAAACTGGCCTGGGCGCTGCAGAATCGTGAGGTGTTCCCGCTGGATCTGAATCGCGCCGAGGCCTCATTGATCGCGCGCATTCCCGGCATCGGCCTGCGCACCACTGAACGACTGGTCGAGTTGCGCCGACAGCGACGCATCCGCTACGAAGACGTCGCGCGCATGCGCTGCGTGTTGGCCAAGGCCAAGCCGTTCATCATCACTAGCGACTACCATCCGCAGCAGGCCGAAGTCACCAGCCACATGCTCTATCAGCAATTGCGCGACCGGCCGATGCCGCAGCAGATGGGGTTGTGGGGATGATCAATCTCGATTGCGACGACCTGTTCGATACCTGGCGCCAGCAGGCGCGCTGGCTGCTCAGCCATGAAATCGACCCGAGTCTGGTGAGCTGGGCCTCGCAGGGCGTGGGTGATCTGTTTGCCAATGACGAGCCGGTGCCCGAAGGGCAGGGACCGTTTCAGGCGCGCATTCCGCGAACGTTGCTCGACACACTGGAACAGGCCTCGCGCTATCGCGGTGATCAGCGCTGGAGTTTGCTGTACGAAGTGTTGTGGCGCGTCAGCCACGGCGACCGTACCGCGATGATGGCCGGCGACAAACTCGGCAGCGAGTTGCAGCGGCGGATCAAACAGGTGAGTCGTGAAGCCCATCACCTGCATGCGTTTGTGCGCTTTATCGAACGGCCCAAAGACAGCGCCGGCCCCGAATACGTGGCGTGGCATGAACCGGCTCACGACGTTCTGCACAGCGCCAGCGCGCACTTCATCGGGCGCATGGGCCGCCATCGCTGGCTGATCGCCACGCCGCTGGACGGGGTTTATTACGATGGCGAGCAACTGATCCATCAGCGCCAATGTCCGGTGGAATGGCAGCAATTGGCGCAGAATGTTGACGATCCCCATGGTGATTTGTGGCTGACCTATTACAGCCACATCTTCAATCCGGCGCGGTTGAACCCAAAAGTCATGCAAGGGCATTTGCCGGTGCGGTTCTGGAAGAATCTGCCGGAGGGGGAATTGATCCCCGGGCTGATTACGCAGGCGCGGATGGGCAAGCAGGGGGATGGGCAGGCGAGTGGGATTGCGGAGCGGTCGGGTAAGCGGATTGCGCTAAAAAAGCCAGTAGCAAACCCTCACCCTAACCCTCTCCCAGAGGGAGAGGGGACTGACCGAGGTGTTCGGACTTGATTCATCGACCTGAACTATCGAGTCGAACTCAGGTTTTGAAAAGCCCAACGATCGGCTCCCTTTCCCCCTCGCCCCCTTGGGGGAGAGGGCTGGGGTGAGGGGGCGAGGATCGCCAGCACGACACAGAAATATCGGTCGAGCTCAATAAAAAAAAAGCCCCCTACCAATCACTCGGCGGAGGGCTTTTTCAACATCAGCAACCGTCAAATCAAACCTTGACGATCCAGCCCGCTGGCGCTTCGATGTCGCCGGTCTGCACGCCGGTCAGCTCTTTGTAGAGCTTCTGCGTCACCGGGCCGACTTCGGTTTCACTGTGGAACACGTGCAGATGGTCGTTGTAGCTGATGCCGCCAATCGGGGTGATCACGGCAGCGGTGCCGCAAGCGCCGGCTTCCTTGAAGTCCGCCAGTTTGTCGATCAGCACGTCGCCTTCGACCACTTCCAGGCCCAGACGCGATTTCGCCAGTTCGATCAGCGACAGGCGGGTGATGCCCGGCAGCACCGACGGCGAGTTCGGGGTGACGAACTTGTTGTCGTGAGTGATCCCGAAGAAGTTGGCCGAGCCGACTTCTTCGATCTTGGTGTGGGTCATCGGGTCCAGGTAGATCGCGTCGGCGAAGTTGGCTTTCTTGGCTTTCGAGCCCGGCATCAGGCTGGCGGCGTAGTTGCCACCGACCTTGGCGGCGCCAGTGCCTTGTGGGGCGGCACGGTCGTAGCTGGAGATCTGGAAGTTGTGCGGGGTCAGGCCGCCCTTGAAGTAGGCGCCAACCGGGATGCAGAAAATCGAGAAGATGAACTCGGGCGCGGTACGCACGCCGATATTGTCACCGACGCCAATCACGAACGGACGCAGGTACAGCGCGCCGCCAGTGCCGTAAGGCGGGATGAAACGCTCGTTGGCGCGAACCACGGCTTTACAGGCTTCGATGAACTGCTCGGTGTCTACCGTCGGCATCAGCAGACGTGCACAGCTGCGCTGCATGCGCAGGGCGTTCTGGTCCGGGCGGAACAGGTTGATCGAACCGTCCTTGCAACGATAGGCCTTCATGCCTTCGAAGCATTGCTGGCCATAGTGAAGAGCCGTCGAGCCTTCGCTGATGTGCAGCACGTTGTCTTCGGTCAGGGTGCCTTTGTCCCACTCGCCATCGCGAAAGTACGACAAATAGCGTTTGTCGGTCTTGATGTAATCAAAACCCAGCTTGTCCCAATTGATGCTCTCGTTACCCATGACACCCTCTATCACTGAACAACCGCCGAAACGGTTCAAGGCTTCTGACGTTTTTTGGATGGGCACAACAATACTTCATTCTTGAGCGGTTTCGCAGCCCGGACTATCGGATGAGCGACAGATAGACCGCGTCAGCTTCAGGAATTCGCGAGCAGGCTCGCTCCCACAGGTCGAACGCATTTCAAATGTGGGAGCGAGCCTGCTCGCGAAGGGGCCGCCACTGTCTATAGATGCAAAGCATGCCCAAGAGCACGCAACGCCGCTTCCTGCACCGCTTCACCCAGCGTCGGGTGCGCATGGATGGTGCCGCCGATGTCTTCCAGACGCGCGCCCATTTCCAGGCTTTGCGCGAACGCCGTCGACAACTCCGACACACCAACGCCCACCGCTTGCCAGCCGACAATCAGATGATTGTCGCGACGGGCGACTACGCGGACAAAACCGCTTTTCGATTCCAGGGTCATCGCCCGGCCATTGGCAGCGAACGGGAAGCTGGAAACGATGCAGTCCAGTCCCGCAGCCTTGGCTTCATCGGGAGTCTTGCCGACCACCACCAGTTCCGGGTCGGTGAAGCACACGGCGGCGATGGCGGTGGGGTTGAACTCTCGGCTCTTGCCGCTGATCAGTTCGGCGACCATTTCACCCTGCGCCATGGCACGGTGCGCCAGCATCGGCTCGCCGCTCAGGTCGCCGATGGCGTAGACGTTGCGCATGCTGGTCTGGCAACGGCTGTCGATCTTGATTGCCGTGCCGTTCATGTCCAGATTCAACGCTTCAAGGTTGAAGCCCTGGGTGTTCGGTTTGCGCCCCACCGCAACCAGCACCTGATCGGTTTCCAGGTTCAGGGTTGCGCCGTCAGGATCGCGCACCTGCAACGTGCCGTCGAAACCCGAGACGCTGTGCTTGAGGTACAGCTTCACGCCCAGCTGCTTCAGCGCCTCGTGCACCGGTTGCGTCAGTTCCGCGTCGTAGGCGGGCAGGATGCGATCCTGCGCCTCGACCACGCTGACCTCGGCGCCGAGCTTGCGATAAGCGATGCCCAGTTCCAGACCGATGTAACCGCCGCCGACCACGATCAGGCGTTTGGGCACCGACTTCGGCGTCAGCGCTTCGGTGGAGGAGATGATCGGCCCGCCAATCGGCAGGATCGGCAGATTGACGCTGGTCGATCCGGTGGCCAGTACCAGATGTTCGCAATGGATGCGCGTGTCGCCCACATCAACGGTTTTGCCGTCGATGATTGTCGCCCAGCCATTGATGACTTGAACCTTGTGCTTCTTCAGCAGCGCGGCAACGCCGGTGGTCAGGCGATCAACGATGCCGTCCTTCCACTCGACGCTCTTGCTGATGTCGAGGGTCGGCGCGGAAACGCTGATGCCCAGCGCCGAATGCTGGCTGTGATGTTGCGTCTGGTGAAACTGTTCGGCGACGTGGATCAGCGCTTTCGACGGAATGCAGCCGATATTCAGGCAAGTGCCGCCCAGCGCCTGGCCTTCGACCAGAATCGTTGGGATGCCCAGTTGCCCGGCGCGAATCGCCGTGACGTAACCGCCTGGGCCGCCGCCGATGATCAGCAGCGTGGTGTTCAGAGATTGCATGGGCGCCTTACTCCACAAACAAAGTGGCGGGTTGTTCGATCAGGCCGCGAATGGCCTGGATGAAGAGCGCCGCGTCCATGCCGTCGACCACGCGGTGATCGAACGAGCTGGACAGGTTCATCATCTTGCGGATCACCACCTGGCCTTTGACGACCATCGGCCGTTCAACGATCTTGTTCACGCCGACGATCGCCACTTCCGGCAGGTTCAGCACCGGCGTGCTGACGATGCCGCCCAGCGCACCGAGGCTGGTCAGGGTGATGGTCGAGCCGGACAACTCGTCACGGCTGGCCTTGCCATTGCGCGCGGCGTTGGCGAGGCGCGAGATTTCCGCGGCGCTGTCCCACAGGCTGCGTGCTTCGGCGTGACGCACTACCGGCACCATCAGGCCGACATCGCTTTGCGTGGCGACGCCGACATGCACCGCGCCGAGGCGGGTGATGACTTGCGCTTCGTCATCGTAACGGGCGTTCATCTGCGGAAAGTCGCGCAGGGCAACGACCAGCGCACGCACGAGGAATGGCAGCAAGGTCAACTTGCCACGGCTGGCACCGTGCTTTTCATTCAGGTGCGCGCGCAGTTCTTCGATGGCGGTGACATCGATTTCCTCGACGTAACTGAAATGCGCGGCACGCTGCGTGGCGTCCTGCATGCGCTGGGCGATCTTGCGACGCATGCCGATCACTTGGATCTGTTCTTCATCGTTGCGCTGGGCATAAGCAGCGGCAGCGGGCGCCGAAGCGTTCGACTGACCGTGCGCCAGATAGGCTTCAAGGTCTTCGTGTAGCACGCGACCGGCCGGGCCGCTGCCACGTACCAGTCGCAATTGAATACCCAGATCCAGCGCATGTTTGCGCACGGCCGGCGAGGCCAGCGGACGTTCATCGGCCTCGCGGGCAACCATCGGGCCTTGGCAAACAGGAGCAGGGCGCGGCGCGGCTGCAGCAGGTTTGCTCTCAACGACGGTTTCAACTGTCGGCGCCGCAGGCTCTTTGGTCACAACAGGAGCGGCGGACTCTTTAAAGTTGCCAGCGCCTTCCACTTCAATGCTGATCAATACACTGCCGACCGCCATCACTTCACCCGGCTGACCACCGAGCGCAATCACTTTCCCGTGTACCGGCGACGGAATATCGACCATCGCCTTGTCGGTCATCACGTCCGCCAGCACCTGATCTTCAACCACCAGGTCGCCGACCTTGACGTGCCACTGCGACAGTTCCACTTCTGCGATGCCTTCGCCAATGTCCGGCATCTTGATAACGTGCGTGCCCATTCAGACCTCCATGACCCGTTTCAACGCCGCGCCCACTCGGGACGGCCCTGGGAAATACGCCCACTCCTGCGCGTGCGGGTAGGGGGTGTCCCAACCGGTGACGCGTTCGATCGGCGCTTCCAGGTGATGAAAGCAATGCTCTTGCACCAGCGAGACCAGTTCGGCGCCGAAACCGCAGGTGCGGGTGGCTTCGTGAACCACCACGCAACGGCCGGTTTTCTTCACCGATTTGACGATGGTTTCCAGGTCCAGTGGCCACAGGCTGCGCAGGTCGATGACTTCGGCATCGACGCCGGATTCTTCGGCCGCCACTTGTGACACGTAGACGGTGGTGCCGTAGGTCAGCACGGTCACGTCCTTGCCTGGACGGGTGATCGCGGCGACGTCCAGCGGCACGGTGTAATAACCGTCCGGCACCTGGGCCTGCGGGTGTTTCGACCAAGGGGTTACCGGGCGGTCGTGGTGGCCGTCGAACGGGCCGTTGTACAGGCGTTTCGGCTCAAGGAAGATCACCGGGTCATCGTTTTCGATGGAGGCGATCAGCAGGCCTTTGGCGTCATACGGGTTGGACGGCATCACCGTGCGCAGGCCGCAGACCTGAGTGAACATCGCCTCGATGCTCTGGCTGTGGGTCTGGCCGCCATAGATGCCGCCGCCGCATGGCATGCGCAGGGTCATCGGTGCGGTGAACTCGCCTGCCGAGCGATAACGCAGGCGCGCCGCTTCGGAAATGATCTGGTCGGAGGCCGGGTAGACGTAGTCGGCGAACTGGATCTCAGCCACCGGACGCAGACCGTAAGCGCCCATGCCCACGGCCACGCCGACAATGCCGCTTTCCGAGATCGGTGCGTCGAACACTCGCGAGGTGCCGTACTTGGTCTGCAGGCCTTCGGTGCAACGGAACACGCCGCCGAAGTAGCCGACGTCCTGACCGAACACGACCACGTTGTCATCACGCTCAAGCATCACATCCATGGCCGAGCGCAGGGCCTGGATCATGGTCATGGTGGTCGTGGTCATGGCGGTTTCCAGCTGAATATTGTTGTTGTGATCGTTCATTTCAGATCCCCAGCTGCTGACGCTGGCGCTTCAAGTGCTCCGGCATCTCTTTGTAGACGTCTTCGAACATGGTCGCAGCGCTTGGGATCTGGCCGCCGGCGAGGGTGCCGTACTGTTCGGCCTGCTTCTGCGCGGCAATCACTTCGGCTTCGAGTTCGGCGCTGACGGCGGCGTGCTCTTCGTCCGACCAGTGGCCGACCTTGATCAGGTGCTGCTTCAGGCGCGCAATCGGATCGCCGAGCGGGAAGTGGCTCCAGTCATCGGCCGGGCGGTATTTGGATGGATCATCCGAGGTCGAGTGCGGGCCGGCGCGGTAGGTGACCCATTCGATCATGGTCGGGCCAAGGTTCCGGCGGGCGCGTTCGGCGGCCCAGGCAGAAGCGGCGTAGACCGCGTAGAAGTCGTTGCCATCGACCCGCAGCGAGGCGATGCCGCAACCGACGCCGCGTCCGGCGAAAGTGGTCGCTTCACCGCCGGCAATCGCCTGGAAGGTCGAAATCGCCCATTGATTGTTGACCACGTTGAGGATCACTGGCGCGCGGTAGACGTGAGCGAAGGTGAGGGCGGTGTGGAAGTCCGATTCGGCGGTGGCGCCATCGCCAATCCACGCCGAGGCGATTTTCGTATCGCCCTTGATCGCCGAGGCCATGCCCCAGCCCACGCCCTGAATGAACTGGGTGGCAAGGTTGCCGGAGATGGTGAAGAAACCGGCGTCCTTTACCGAGTACATGATTGGCAGCTGCCGACCCTTGAGCGGATCGCGCTCGTTGGACAGCAATTGGCAGATCAGGTCGACCAATGGCACATCGCGGGCCATCAGAATGCTTTGCTGGCGATAGGTCGGGAAGCACATGTCATCGATGTTCAGCGCCAAGGCCTGGGCGCTGCCGATGGCTTCTTCGCCAAGGCTCTGCATGTAGAACGACATTTTTTTCTGACGCTGGGCGACGACCATGCGGTTGTCGTAAATGCGCGTCTTGAGCATCGCGCGCATGCCTTTGCGCAGAATCTCGACGGGCACGTTTTCGGCCCACGGGCCAAGGGCGTTGCCCTGATCGTCGAGCACGCGGATCAGGCCTCGCGCCAGGTCGGCCGTGTCGGCAGGTTCTACATCGATGGGAGGTTTGCGCACCGTGCCTGCGTCGGTCAGATGCAGGTAGGAAAAATCGGTTTTGCAGCCTGGACGGCCCGAGGGTTCAGGGACGTGCAGACGCAGCGGTTCATACGCTTGGGTCATGGCTTCTACGCTCGATCTTGTGAATTTCTTGTAGTGAGCTGGCAGTCATTCCTCGGTAGAAGAAATCTTGTCCTACAACAATCATAGGCGCGGCCAAGAAGAATATTTATCTGTGTTTCATTGCGCTGAAGATGATTTGCAGATAGAAATTCTGCATAAACATAAAAAACAGGTGGTTTTGTCTCATGCGCAAACTGGACCGTACCGACATCGGCATTCTCAACAGCCTTCAGGAGAACGCACGCATCACCAACGCCGACCTCGCCCGCTCGGTGAACCTGTCGCCGACGCCATGCTTCAACCGGGTCAAGGCCATGGAAGAACTGGGGCTGATTCGCGAGCAGGTGACGCTGCTGGATGCCGACCTGCTGGGGCTGCACGTGAACGTATTCATCCACGTCAGCCTGGAAAAACAGGTTGAGGAGGCGCTGCAGCATTTCGAAGAGGCGATCTCGGATCGCCCCGAAGTGATGGAGTGCTACCTGATGGCCGGCGACCCGGACTATCTGATCCGCGTGCTGGTGCCGACGATCCAGTCGCTGGAGCGCTTCATGATGGACTTTCTGACCAAAGTTCCGGGGGTGGCGAACATCCGCTCAAGCTTTGCGCTGAAGCAGGTGCGCTACAAGACCGCGTTGCCACTACCCGCCAACGGGTTGACGCTGGGCACGTAGCGTTCTCGTCGCCTCTGGATAAACATCTTTATGGCGGCGACAGAGCTGAAACTGCGGATGTTTGCTGATGAGTCCACTTTTTGTAGCATCCGGATTCGAAATTGGCATAACCCGAAGCATTGGTTGCGCTTTGTTTTGTCGTCGCCGTGATCTCTCGATCAACCAGCCAATGACACCTGAGTTCGGCACGCGTAATACCTACGTAGGCTAAACGCAGTGCCTCATCGGATTGAGCGTTGTCATAAGGAGTTGGCGATTTATCGCCCAAGTTGGTGAGACTGTATATGTCGTTGCGTTTGGATTTAGTCGGCTTATAGAAACAGTCACCGATAACGAAAACTGATTGCGCCTGCAATCCCTTAGACTTGTGAAAGGTCATGAGTTTGACGTTGCGCCGGCTTTTTCGTGCGTCGTTTAACAAACCTTGCAAGGCGATTTTGTATGCTCTCTCAACCTCGCCAACGCGAAACACCATCAGGATGCTGTGACCGTCGTCATATGCTTGTCTGACGAGTCGCAGAATCGTTTCGTCCGGTTCGGTGATCTTTTTATCCTTGGCCACGTAGTGCAGGTATACGGGTGTCTTGTTATTCATCACCTTTTCGTTTGCTGCAATCCCATGTTTGGCTTTGTCGGTTGTGGTTGCACGGACAATTTGTTCGGCCGCATCAATGATTGTCTGATGAGAACGGTAGTTGTTTTGCATGTACAGCGTGTCGCACGTATGAGCGTGGAAATGCTCATGGAAATCCATCAGATATTGGGGTGAACTGCCGCGCCACCCATAAATGCTTTGCCAGTCGTCGCCGACTGCCATGAGGCTGTTGCCCAATCCAGGCTGGCCCTGATTACGAGTACGGATCTCCTTGCAACATTGCCGCACCCAGGAAACGTTCAAACCGGAGACGTCCTGAAACTCATCAATCATGAGGTGCCGCATGCCGTCCAGCTCGACCGTTGGAATGCGCTTTATATTTTCAGGATTATGCTCGCCGAACAGCGCGAATGCTTTGTTGAACGTGATCAACTTTCTGGGCGACATGCCTTCCAGATAGTCATGAAAGCCGCGCCAATAGATCTGCAACGCAAGGTAGAACGGCTGACGTGGATCGCCCGGCACAAAATTCAGTGAGCCGATCGCCTGAGCGACATCCAGACCTAGGTTCTCAATGTAGTTGCCCTCGGCAAAGAATACCTCGGTCAGCTTCGTTTCCTTGATAGTCGTGCCCGGCAAGTGATAATCGAAACCGGCATCCTGAACGATCATGTGTTCATGATTGCCCATCAATGTCTTCGCAGCCATTACGTTATTGATGAGAATGTATTTTTTTCCACGATAACACTCACCAATCATTGCTTGGCGACTCCAGTTTTCCCGCTCAAGATTGACCGATTGGCCTGCGCGCGTGGGAATCTCCGCCGACTGATTTTTTGTATTTGGCCAGCCAAGAATAACTAACGTGTCGTGCTCTGGCAGATAACCGTTAGCGATGAAAGGCTTTCTCTCGATGTTAAAGGTTCGGCGCTCACTTACACCCGGAATCGGCCACAAACCCAGTTCAATCCACGCTGCTTCAATTTCATCGCAGAAGGCTTCATCTTTCTCTGACATCTTGCGAATGATGTAGTCTTTTTTTTGTTGCATGGGACCCGACATAGGATCAGGTGCAACGAAGACGATAGATTTGTAAAGATCCAGGATATGCTTTTTGAATTCAGCGTTCTTTTCATAAAGCGTGTTGAACACATTGGAAAGTACGCTTCCTTGCTCAGTCGTGATTTTTGACGAGAAGGGGTTTTCCAGTTCGCCCTCATCGTCACTTGTTTTTTTTGCACCTAAAAAATCGAAGTAGTCAATAGGCGCATCCGAGAAGGTTTTCATAAAGCCGAATACTTTGCTATGGAAGGTGCGCACCAGACTCTTGGTCTGATCCTCGCTCAGTTCTTTGCCCCACAATTTGAAAATGTTCACCATTTTTTTCTGCAAGTCTTTTTTAGACTCAGTGGTGAAGGTAGTCACCTGCATGTGATGAAGGGGGATGCCCAAGTGAAAGTGTTTAAGTACGACACGCAAGGCCAATGTCGTAGACTTGCCGGAACCCGCGCCAGCAATCACTGATGTACAGGTGGAGTTGGCAAAAATCATCGCCCACTGCTGATCGCTCGGTTGCTCTTTCTTATCAAGTTTTTCCCACACCTCCTCACGCATTTTCTGCTTGATATCATCGGTGATGGGCATGAGTTCATTGTCAAAGAGGCAGTGATCTTCTCCCGGCAATGATGCGGATGAGCGCAGATCGTTGATCTCTAGAACGGCGCGCCCTTTTGCATACCCGTCCGCGTAGCCGAGCTTCTTTCCGGCAAGCAAGCCGGTGTGATTGCCCTGTCTGATGCCTGCTTCTTTACCCTTGAAGAAAGAGCGCCCGTCAATGGCTTTGAGTGCCTCAAGGGCTCCGGACAACAGGAAGGCAATTGCGCGTCGGAGAATCGAGAGTTCGCGATTGAAGGTTTCAGCTTGCTGCCCGGCGGGTTGCCCGTGTGGAGAAGTTTGACTCATGGTTTCCCTGCAAAAAGTCTTCTCGACGAAGTCTGGCTTCGGCGATGTCCGTGTGATTACTCACCAGCGTGATTGAGTCGCAGGTGTCTACCGAAGCGGTTTAAGTTTCGGGATATTACACGGTGGTGGCATTTTGGCTAGGGAATGATCTAGAGCGGTTCTTTCGTTGCGGGAGCGAAAAGTCGACAGGGCGGTTCAACTCACATCTTGTCAATCGGAATCTTCAAATACACCACGCCATTGTCTTCCGCCGCCGGCAAATTCCCCGCCCGCACATTCACCTGAATCGCTGGCAGCAACAGCGTCGGCATACCCAAACCGGCATCGCGTCGGGTGCGCATCTCGACAAACGTCGCTTCGTCGATGCCGTCATGCACGTGGATATTGCTTTTACGCTGCTCGCCGACTGTGGTCTGGCAATGTGATTGGCGGCCTTCGGGCGGGTAGTCGTGGCAAACGTACAGCTTCACGCTGGCGGGGAAGGCCAGCAGTTTCTGAATCGAAGCGAACAGCTGATGGGCGTTGCCGCCGGGGAAGTCGCAGCGCGCCGTGCCGACATCGGGCATGAACAGCGTGTCGCCGACCAGAATCTGCTCGCCGTCGATCAGATAGGCCATGTCGGCCGGGGTGTGGCCGGGCACATGCAGGGCGGTGGCTTTGAGATTGCCGATGTGGAATGACTCGTTCGGCGCGAACAGATGATCGAACTGCGAGCCGTCGACGGAGAATTCCGGCTCCAGATTGAACAATGTCTTGAACACGTTCTGCACGTGTCTGATCGAGGCGCCGATGGCGATCTTTCCACCCAGCTTCTGCCGTAGATACGGCGCGGCGGACAGGTGATCGGCGTGGGCATGGGTTTCCAGCAGCCATTGGACCTGTAATTGACGCGCCTCGACAAACGCAATGATCTTGTCCGCCTGCACGGTGCCGGTGCGCCCGGCGGCGCCGTCGTAATCGAGCACCGGGTCGACGATCGCGCATTGTCCGCCATCCGCTTCGTAGACAACATAGCTGTAGGTCGAAGAGGCGGGGTCAAGGAAAGCTTCAATCTGCGCGGGCATGGTCACCAACCTGAACGTGGAAAATGGGTTGCAACACTTTATCTAAAAACATAATGTTCGCAGCTTAAGTGACCTTGAAGGCGTCGTGCAAATGCAATCCAGTCTGACCGAATGTGAAGTCGCCCAACTGCGCGCCTCGGCCTCCAAGGCCTGCGCGCTGCTCAAGGCCCTGGCCAATGAGGATCGTCTGTTGATCCTGTGTCAACTGACTCAGGGCGAGCGCAATGTCGGCGAACTGGAAACCATGACCGGCGTACGCCAGCCGACGCTGTCCCAGCAACTGGGCATCCTGCGCGACGAAGGGCTCGTCGCGACTCGCCGTGAAGGCAAGTACATTTTTTACGGCCTCGCCAGTCACGAAGTGATCCAGGTGATGAAGACCCTGTCCGGGCTTTATTGCGGGGCGGTGCTCAAGAGCTGGGAACAGCCATAAATGCCAGCCATCACGCTATCCCCTGCAGGCTCACTCCTACAATGGATTTGTGGGAAGGCTGAAAAATCCTTGCGTGCAGCAAAAGGAACAAGCAATGAACGATCAACACTGGGGCCCATCCATCAGTGCCGATATCGTGATCATCGGTGGCGGTTCGGCCGGTATTGCGCTGGTCGCCAGTCTGCTCAAGCGGGATTCGGCGCTGAACATCGCCGTGATCGAGCCGAGCACCTATCACTATTACCAGCCAGCGTGGACGCTGGTCGGCGGCGGCGCTTTCGACGTCAAGGACAGCGTCCGGCCGATGAGCAAAGTCATGCCCCGGCAAGCCAACTGGGTGCAGGCGGCAGTCACAGCAATCGATCCGGCGCAACGTCAACTCACGCTCAACGATCAGCGTACGGTCAGCTATCAGAATCTGATCGTCTGCCCCGGCCTGCGTCTTGCCTGGGAAAAAATCGAAGGCCTGCAGGACAGTCTCGGCCAATACGGCGTGACCTCCAACTACAGCTATCAGCATGCGCAATACACCTGGGATCAGGTGCAAAAACTGCGCGGCGGCAAGGCGCTGTTCACCCAGCCGGCGATGCCGATCAAGTGCGCCGGCGCGCCGCAAAAGGCCTTGTACCTGTCCTGCGATCACTGGCGCAAAAGCGCAGTGCTGAACAACATCGAGGTGGAATTCAACCTCGCCGGTGCGGCGCTGTTCGGCGTGGCGACCTTCGTCCCGCCGTTGATGAAATACATCGAAAAGTACAACGCGCAGCTGGCCTTCAATTCCAATCTGGTGAAAGTCGACGGCCCCGCGCAAACCGCCTGGTTCGAGATCAAGGATGCCGAGGGCAACGTCAACCGTGTGGCGAAAACCTTCGAGTTGCTGCATGTCGTGCCGCCGCAGGTTTCGCCGGATTTCATCGCGCAAAGTCCGCTGGCCGACGCGGCTGGCTGGTGCGAAGTCGACCCGCACAGCCTGCAACACCCACGCTTTCCCGAGGTGTTCGCCCTCGGCGACATCTGCGGCACCAGCAACGCGAAAACCGCTGCGGCGGTGCGCAAGCAAGTCGTGGTGGTCGCGCAGAACCTGTTGGCCGCACGCCGGCAACAAGCGCTGCCGCTGAAGTACGACGGCTACGGTTCCTGCCCGCTGACGGTGGAGAAGGGCAAGGTGATTCTGGCCGAGTTCGGCTATGGCGGAAAACTGCTGCCGACCTTTGCCCTTGACCCGACCGTCGCACGCCGTTCTGCATGGTGGTTGAAGGCGACGCTGCTGCCGTGGTTCTACTGGAACGGCATGCTCAAGGGCCGCGAATGGCTGACCCGCCTGTCCAGAGTCGACTGAGAAAACCTTATGTGGCTCGCAAGTGTGTTTGGCGTGGTGATGGGCCTGGTGCTTGGTTTGACCGGCGCTGGCGGCGGTATTCTTGCGGTGCCAGCGCTGGTGCTCGGCCTCGGCTGGAGCATGACGCAAGCGGCGCCGGTGGCGTTGTTTGCGGTGGGCAGTGCGGCGGCGGTCGGCGCCCTCGACGGTTTGCGCCATGGTCTGGTGCGCTATCGCGCCGCGTTGCTGATTGCAGCATTAGGCGCGGTGTTTTCGCCGCTGGGGATCTATTTCGCGCATCAGTTGCCGGAACAGGTGCTGATGATCCTGTTCAGCCTGCTGATGGTCATGGTCGCCTGGCGCATGTTCAGAAAAGAGCGTCAGCAAGCCGGGCCGAGCGATCATGGCCACGCCAGTTGGGGCCAGAAGAATTGCATGCTCAACGAGCAGACCGGGCGCTTCGACTGGACCGCCAAATGCACCGCGACCCTGGCGGCGTTGGGCGCAGTCACGGGCGTCGTCTCGGGTTTGCTCGGCGTCGGTGGCGGTTTTCTGATCGTGCCGGCGTTCAAGCAACTGACCGACGTGCAGATGCGCGGCATTGTCGCCACGTCGTTGATGGTGATCAGTCTGATTTCGGTCATTGGTGTGGTCGGCGCGTTTCATGCCGGTGTGCGGATTGACAGTCAGGGCGCGGCATTCATTGTCGCCAGCGTGGTCGGCATGATCATTGGCCGCAAACTTTGTGCGCGGGTGCCGGCGCGGGCATTGCAGGTCGGGTTTGCAAGTGTCTGTGTGGTGGTGGCGGGGTACATGTTGCTGCGGGCCTGAGGTGAAACCATCGCAGCCCGGCCCGGGCTGCGATGGCTCAGCGGTTTACAACACCAGATGCGGCAGCCACAGAGAGATGGCCGGCACGTAGGTCACCAGCAGCAGCACCATGAACAGCACGCCGTAGAACGGCAGCAGTGCTTTCACGGTGCTTTCGATGCTGACTTTGCCGATCGCCGAGCCGACGAACAGCACGGCTCCCACGGGCGGCGTTATCAATCCGATCCCCAGGTTGACCAGCATGATCATGCCGAACTGCACCGGGTCGACACCGATACCCAGTATGACTGGCATCAGGATCGGCGTGAGGATCAGGATCAGCGGCGCCATGTCCATCACCGTGCCGAGCAACAGCAGCATGACGTTGATGCACATCAGGATCACGTAACGGTTGTCCGACAGGGTCAGGAACATCGTGGTGATCTTCGCCGGGATCTGCATCAGGGTCATGATGTAGCCGAAGCTGGCGGCGAAACCGATCAGGATCATCACGATCGAAATCGTCCGCACGGTGCGGTGCATCAGTTTCGGCAGCTCGCTCCACTTGTAGTCACGATAGATGAACATGGTCACGAAGAACGACCACAGCACGGCGATGGCCGCCGATTCGGTGGCGGTGAAAATCCCCGAAAGAATGCCGCCGAGAATGATCACCATGGCCATCATGCCCCACAGCGCTTCGCCGACGATTTTCAACGCCTGGCGCATCGGGATCACTTCACCCTTGGGGTAGTTGCGCTTCTTCGCGAAGATCAGGCACAGCACCATCAGGCACGCGCTCATCAGCAGGCCCGGGACGATGCCGGCCATGAACAGCGAGGCAATCGACACCGTACCGCCGGCGGCCAGCGAGTAGAGCACCGAGTTATGGCTTGGCGGGGTCAGCAGGGCTTGCACTGAACCGCTGACGGTCACGGCGGTGGAGAAGTCCCGTGGATAGCCCTTGCGTTCCATTTCCGGAATCAGCACCGAACCCACCGAGGCGGTATCCGCTACCGAGGAGCCGGAGATCGCGCCGAAGAAGGTCGAGGCGACAATGTTGACCAGCGACAGGCCACCACGCACGAAACCCACCAGCACCCCGGCACACGCCACCAGCCGGCGCGACATGCCGCCCTCGGCCATGATCGCACCGGCCAGGACGAAGAACGGAATCGCCAGCAGCGAGAATTTGTTTACCCCCGAGGCGACCTGAATCATCACCGCCTGGAACGGAATGTCGATCCACCACGCACCGATCAGCGCAGCGGCGCCCAACGCGTAGGCGACCGGCATGCCGACCAGGATCAATACGATAAAACTGCCCAGCAGAATCAGAGCGTCCATTACGCGGCACCTTCACTTTCTTCAACCAGGTCGAACTGCACGACCCGACGTTTGCTCTGGTCACCGAGCAAGAGTTTTTCCAGCACGAAAATCAGCGTCAGCAGGCCGCCCAGCGGAATTGGCAGGTAGGTCACGCCAACCCGCAGGTCGGGCAGGGCGGCCATGAACTGGTTCCAGGTCGACATGCACAGCTTGGCGCCCCAAATGGTCATGAAGATGCAGATCGCTGCCATCAGCAGTTGGGAGAAAATCGCCGCTGCGGATTTCAGCTTTGGCGGCATGCGGTCGGTGAGCATGGCCACGGCCATGTGCGCACCGGCGCGGTAACTGGCGGCGGCGCCGATGAAGGTGAACACCATCATCAGCAGGATCGCCGTGGGCTCCGGCCAGCTCGAGCCGGTACCAAGTACATAGCGGGCGAATACGCCCCAGGGAATCATCAGGGAGATCGCCAGGACAGACAGGCCGGCGACCCAGATGCACGTCATGTAGATCTTGTCGTTGATACGCAGCAGCAGATTCTTCATCGGGTTCCACCGTAACCGGGCGCGCCTCGAACAGCAGGCGCGCCGGGCCTTTTTTCATGAGTACGGAGAGGGGGCGTTACTGAACGGCTTCGATTTTCTTGATCAGGTCAGCGTATTTCGCGCCGTACTTCTCGCGTACCGGAGCGGTGGCGTCGTAGAAGGGTTTCTTGTCGACGGTGATGAACTCGACGCCGGCGGCCTTGAGTTTTTCTTCGCTGGCAGCGGACTTCTTGTCCCACAGCACACGTTCTTCAGCCTGGGCAGCCTTGGCAGCTTTCTTGACCAGGGTCTGCTGATCCGGGGTGAGTTTTTCCCAGGTGATTTTCGACATCACGATCGGCTCTGGCAGGATCAGGTGACCGGTCAGGCTGTAGAACTTGGCGTTCTGGAAGTGGTTGTGTTCGAGCAGGGTCGGCGGGTTGTTTTCCGCGCCGTCGATCACGCCGGTCTGCAGGGCGCTGAAGATCTCGCCGGTGTCCATGGCGATGCCGTTGCCGCCCATGGCGTTCATCATGTCGATGAACATCGGGTTGCCTTGCACACGGATTTTCATGCCCTTGAGGTCTTCGAGCTTGCGCACCGGTTTTTTGCTGTAGATGTTGCGCGTGCCGCCGTCCATCCACGCCAGGGCCACCAGGCCGAATTCGGAGTTGGTGATCTTGTCGAGGATCTCGTCGCCCACCGGACCGTCGATGACGTTACGCATGTGCTGTTGATCGCGGAAAATGAACGGCATGTTGAACACGTTGACGTCCGGCACCACCGGGCCAACGATCCCCAGGCTGACGCGCGACAGCTGGACCGCGCCGACCTGCATCTGCTCGATGACTTCCTTTTCCGAACCCAGCACACCGCCCGGGAAATATTGGAAAGTCAGCTCGCCGTTGGTTTCCTTGGTCAGGGTATCGCCCATGGATTTTTCAGCCACCACGGTTGGGTAACCGGCGGGGTGAATGTCGGCGAATTTCAGTTTCATTTCCGCCTGAGCGGCACCGGCAAAGGTGAACATCAGCGGGAGTGCAGCGGCGAGCAAGGTGCGTTTGAAGTTCATGGGGGTGAGTCTCCAGTCTTGTTATTTTTGTGTTCAAGGCGCAGCGGTGCAGCAGAGGGTCTAAAGCAAATCGTTGAACAGTGGTTCGGCGAGTCCTTTGACGCCGGGCTTCAGGGCGAACACGCCGCCGGCCAGGGATTGCGGATCGTGGTCGTCGCCGGGGCGAATCGAAGCGACAAACAAGGTGCTCATGTCGCTGCCGCCGAAGGCACACATGGTCGGTTTCTTCACCGGCACTTCCAGTGAAAAATCCAGGCGACCGTCCGGGGCGAAGCGGTGAATCAGGCCGGCGTCGTTGGCGCAGATCCAGTAGCAACCTTCGGCATCCACGGCGGCGCCATCGGGGCGGCCAGAGAAGTGGTTCATGTCGACAAACACCCGGCGGTTCGACGGCGTGCCGGTCTCGGTGTCGTAGTCGAACGCCCAGATCAGTTGCACGTCGGGATGCGAATCCGACAGGTACATGATTTTGCCGTCCGGGCTGAACCCGAGGCCGTTGGGCACGATGAAACCGTCGAGTTGCGCTTCGATCACACCAGACTGCCCGGCGCCGTAGCGATACAGCCGGCCTTCAGGCGCATTGAGGCCCATGTTCAGCACCATGCTGCCGGCCCAGAAACGCCCTTGACGGTCGCAGCGACCATCGTTGAGGCGCATGTCCGCGCGGCTGTGCTCAACGCTGGCGAGCAATTCGCTGTCGAGGCTGCCGTCGCTGTGCGGGTGCAGGCGAAAGAAACCGCTTTCCATGCCGGCCACCCAGCCACCACTGCGATGGCGGCTGATGCAGGCGAGCATTTCTGGCGCTTTCCACGACGCCACGTGCCCGCTCTCGGCGCTCCAGCGTTGCAGCCCGCCGTTGGGAATGTCCACCCAGTACAGGGCGTTTTCCTCGGCGACCCAGACCGGGCTTTCGCCCACAGCGTTGCGCGCATCGACGATCAATTCGGCTTGCATACTGATTACCTCGTGTCGTGGTCGCGGGGATCAGTCGCCGAACGGGCCGGCCGCCACAAAGGCGCCACCCTGGTAGATTCGCGCCGGGTCGTCAGCGGCCGGCATCGGCTGCGCTTCGACCTTGTCGCGGAACACTTCCGAGCTGTCCCTGGCTTCATAACCGAGGTGGCTGGCGTAGCGGTTGTCCCACCACACGTCCTTGTTGTCGGACATTCCGTAGACCACGGTATGGCCGACGTTCGGTGTGTACAGCGAACGCTCGAGCAGTTGCGTAAGGTCGTCGAAGCTCAGCCAGGTGTGCATCATCCGGCGGTTCTGCGGTTCCGGGAACGAAGAGCCGATGCGGATGCTGACGGTTTCGATGCCGTAGCGATCGAAGTAGAAGCTGGCCATGTCTTCGCCGTAGGACTTGGACAGACCGTAGTAACCGTCAGGGCGGCGCGGGGAGCTGGCGTCGAGTTTTTCGTCCTGCTTGTAGAAGCCGATGACGTGGTTGGAGCTGGCAAAAATCACCCGCTTCACACCATGTTTGCGTGCCGCTTCGTAGATGTGGAAAACGCCGCTGATGTTGGCGCCGAGGATTTCTTCGAACGGGCGCTCGACCGAGACACCGCCGAAATGCAGGATCGCGTCGACCCCATCGACCAGTTGATGCACGGCCTGTTTGTCGGCCAGATCGCAGAGTACGACTTCTTCGTGATCATCGACGGCCGGGGCGAGGGCGGCGATGTCGGACAAACGCAGCACATTGGCGTAAGGACGCAGGCGTTCGCGCAGGACTTTGCCCAGGCCACCGGCAGCGCCGGTCAGCAGCAGGCGATTGAATGGAGCGCGCGGAGTAGAGGTAGACGTCATGGCAATCCCTGAACACATTGTTATTAGGTTTGTTGTAGGTTGTCGTATGACTGCGCTGAAGTATCGGTAGGGTTCCGGGAACTTGTCAACGCGACTTTTGGTGTAGATGACGGAAGGGCCGAATCATTTTTCTGAACCCTGATAACCGCCTTGCAATGCAATCCCCGTGTGGGAGCGAGCCTGCTCGCGAAGGCGGTGTGTCAGTCACAACAATTCGACGGATCTGGCGCTTTCGCGAGCAGGCTCGCTCCCACAGGAGATGTGCGTGAACCCGCCAACCGTTACAACAACGAAATCGGATAGCTGATGAAAATCCGGTTTTCGTCGAACTCGTTGGTGCTGAAATCGCGGCGGATGGTCGCGTTGCGCCATTTCACGTTGAGGCTTTTCAGCGGGCCACTTTGTACGGTGTAGGCCAGTTCCGATTCGCGGCCCCATTCCTTGCCATCGTTGGTGCTGGCGGTGTGCACGTTATCGCCGCTGATGTAGCGGTTCATCAAAGTCAGACCGGGAATGCCGAGGGCAACGAAGTTGTAGTCGTGACGCAACTGCCAGGAGCGTTCCTTGGCGTTGTCATAACTGGCGTTGTAACTGTCGTTGGCCAGGGTCCCGCCGCTGGTGCCGTTGACCCGCATCCAGGCATCGTCACCGGTGAGTTTCTGCAGGCCGACGTAGAATGTGTTGCCGCCGTATTTGGCCGAAAGCATGGCAAACGCGGTCTTGTTGTCGAGATCGCCGGCCTGAGCGCTGCCGTCTTCCTTGCCGGTGAAGAAACCGAGGTTGGCGCCCAGCGTCCAGTCGCCGAGTGGCTGGCTGTGGCTGAGGTTGAAATATTGCTGCTGATAGATATCGGTCAGCTCGGCGTACCACACGCCGACCATGGTGCGCTTGTCGTTGAAGGTGTATTCGCCGCCGCCGAAGTTGAAGCGATCCGAAGTGAACGCGCCGCGGCCGTTCATCGACATGTCTTCCATGCTCGCATCGTTACGCGGGCTGTTGCCACGGAACTGGCCGCCGTAGACGGTAAGACCGTTGATCTCGGTGGAGGTGATCTGGCCACCGCGGAAGGTTTGCGGCAGCGAACGACCGTCGTCGGAGCGAAGGATCGGCAACACTGGCATCCACTCACCGACTTTCAATTCGGTCTTCGACACCTTGGCCTTGAGCGCCACGCCGAGGCGACCGAAGTTGTCCGCCGGGCGCCCGTCATCGTGAATCGGCAACAGTTGCGTGCCGCCGGTGCCTTTGCCGCCATCGAGCTTTTGCGAGTACAACCCGAGCACATCGAGGCCAAAGCCGACGGTGCCTTGGGTGAAACCGGATTTGGCATCGAGGATAAAGCTCTGCGTCCACTCCTCAGCCTTGCCCTGCGGGTTGGCCGGGTTGACGAAGTTGCGGTTGAAGTAGGCGTTGCGCAGGTTCAGCGTGGCTTTGCTGTCCTCGAGGAAACCTTCGGCCTGGGCGCTCATCGGCAGGGCGAGGACCAGGCTGCTGCAGCCGATCAGGCTCAGGGTCGAACGCGGTTTGAAATTGGAAACAGGTGAAGGGCGGACGGAATTGCGGGCGAGTGTGCTCACTGTGACGCTCCCAGATTCGCTTGTTGTTCTTATTATTTGTCATACGTCGTCGTACAACATCGATGCGGATATTTCCCATATTTTCGGGGATTGTCAACAGCAAGTTATACGATGACTCCCCGTTCCGACGCAGAACCTTATGGGAGCGAGCCTGCTCGCGAATGCAGACTTTCGCTCGACATCGTTGTCGACTGATACACCGCTTTCGCGAGCAGGCTCCCACAGGGGGCTCCCCCGGGGGAAAAGTGTGTTGCCGGGCGATTTGCGGCAAACTTGGCCCATCCTCTGCACAAGGCCTTTCGATGGATAAATACGCCCCGCGCCAATGGCAACCACACGAGAAGCCCAGTCTGCCGGGTTCGCCCTCGACGCCGTTGCACTCCAACCGCAAGCGCCTGGCCTATGCGCTGGTCGGTGTGCTGGTGGCGGTGACCGGCGGTTTGGGCAATTCGCTGGTGGTTGCCAACCTGATTTATCTGCAAGGCTCGCTCGGCGCAACCACGGCAGAAATGGCCTGGTTGCCCGCAGCCTTCGTGATGACCAACGTGTCGATGAACCTGCTGTTGGTGAAGTTTCGTCAGCAGTTCGGCTTGCGTGCGTTCACCGAGGTGTTTCTGGTGCTGTACGCACTGGTGACCTTTGGGCATCTGTTCGTCAACGACCTGAATTCGGCCATCGCCGTGCGAGCGGCGCATGGCATGGTCGGCGCGGCGCTAAGTTCGCTGGGCCTGTATTACATGGTTCAGGCGTTCCCGGCGAAGTGGCGGCTGAAGGCGCTGGTGCTCGGCCTCGGCACCTCGCAGCTGGCGCTGCCGCTGGCGCGGCTGTTCTCCGAAGACTTGCTGCAGATTGCCGAATGGCGCGGTTTGTACCTGTTCGAACTGGGCATGGCGCTGCTGTCGCTGGGCTGCGTGTTGCTGCTCAAGTTGCCGCCGGGTGACCGCTTCAAGACCTTCGAAAAACTCGACTTCCTGACCTTCGCCATTCTCGCCACCGGCGTCGGCCTGCTTTGTGCGGTGCTGTCACTGGGGCGCATCGACTGGTGGCTGGAAGCCGACTGGATCGGCATCGCGCTGGCGGCGTCGATCGCCCTGATCATCATGGGCCTGGCCATCGAGCACAACCGCAGCAACCCGCTGCTGATGACCCGCTGGCTGGGCAGCGGAACGATGATCCGCCTGGCGCTGGCGGTGACCCTGATTCGCATGGTTACCTCGGAACAATCCACCGGCGCAGTCGGCTTCATGCAGAACCTGAACATGGGTTATGAGCAACTGCACAGTCTGTACGTGGTGATGCTGATCGGCAGCATCGCCGGGCTGGCGACCAGCGCACTGACCATCGACCCGAAACACTTGCTGATGCCACTGATCATTTCCCTGGCGCTGATGGCCACGGGGTCGGTGATGGACAGTTTTTCCAGCAACATCACGCGCCCGCAAAACCTGTATTTCAGCCAGTTCCTGCTGGCATTCGGCAGTACGTTTTTCCTCGGCCCGACCATGGTCTTCGGCACGCGCAACGTGCTGACCAATCCGCGCAATCTGGTGAGTTTTTCCGTGCTGTTCGGGATCTGCAACAACCTCGGCGGGCTGCTCGGCGCGGCGTTGCTCGGGACCTTTCAAATCGTGCGTGAGAAGTACCATTCCAGCCACATCGTCGAGCAACTGGTGATGTCCGATCCGCTGGTGGCAGCGCGCGTGCAGAGTGGCGGTGCGGCCTACGGCGGGCTTTTCGCCGACCCTGGCCTGCGCAACCTGGTCGGCATTCGCAGTCTCGCCAATGCGGCGACACGCGAAGCGAACGTGCTGGCCTATAACGATGTCTTCATGCTGATCGCGGTCATTGCCGTACTGACCATGATCTGGCTTTCGATTCGCGCGCTGTGGCTGATGAGCACCACCAAAGCCATCGAGCCGACGCCTTCCGTACCATCAAGCGGTGCCACTTCTTCATGACCGAACCGACCACCACAACCACCAATGCCATCGCCGCCACGCCTGAGGGGCAGACGCCGCCGTCATCGCCGAACACCGCGCCGCGCTCGCTGCGCGTGCGCATCATCTCGTCACTGGGCTTTGCCGCAATTGCCATCGTCGGCGTGCTGATCGTGCTGTACGCCTGGCAATTGCCGCCGTTCAGCAGTGCCGTCGAGACCACCGAAAACGCCTTGATTCGCGGGCAGGTGACCATCATCGGGCCGCAGCTCAGCGGCTATGTGTTTGAAGTGCCGGTGCAGGATTTTCAGTACGTGAAGGCCGGCGATCTGCTGGTGCGTCTGGATGACCGGATCTATCAGCAGCGCCTCGATCAGGCACTGGCACAACTGGCGGTGCAGCGCGCGGCGCTCGCCAACGTGGTGCAGCAACGCAACAGCGCCGAAGCGACGATCAAGCTGCGTCAGGCGGTGCTCGCCGACAGTGAAGCGCAGTTGCGCAAGAGCGAAGCGGATCTGCGCCGCAACAAGGATCTGGTCAGCGACGGCTCGGTGTCCAAACGCGAATTCGACGTAACCCTCGCCGCCAATGCACAAAGCACCGCCGCCGTGGCGCAAGCCAAGGCCAACCTGGAAATCGCTCGCCAGGACCTGCAAACCGTAATCGTCAATCGCGGCTCGCTGGAAGCCGCCGTGGCCAGCGCCGAAGCCGCAGTGAAACTGGCGCGGATCGACCTGTCGAACACGCGCATCGTCGCCCCGCGCGATGGCCAGCTCGGGCAGATCGGCGTGCGCCTCGGCGCCTACGTCAACTCCGGGGCGCAGTTGATGGCGCTGGTACCGGAGCAGAAGTGGGTAATTGCCAACATGAAGGAAACCCAGATGGACAACGTCCGCGTCGGGCAACCGGTGCGCTTCACTGTCGATGCCTTGAACCACCGCAAATTCACCGGGCATGTGCAGCATATTTCGCCGGGCACCGGTTCCGAATTTGCCTTGCTGCAGGCCGACAACGCCACCGGCAACTTCGTCAAGATCGCCCAGCGCGTGCCGGTGCGGATCACCATCGATCCGGATCAGCAGGAAGAGGAGCGGTTGCGGCCTGGGATGTCGGTGGTGGTCAGCATCGACACCGCGGCAGGTGACACACAACCGCATTGAGCCTGTGGGAGCCTGGGTTTTCCATCCGTTGCAAGCGAATGCTAGTCTTGGTCAACGCTGTCGTCAGGGAGCCCACATGGGCAATCACAAGATCGAAATTCGCCGCAATAACGTCGAGAAAATCCTGCTGGCGGCGGAAAAAGTCTTCGCCGAAAAAGGCTTCGGCAGTACTGCAATGGCCGATATCGCCGCCGAGGTGCAACTGCCACGCTCCAATCTGCATTACTACTTTTCAACCAAGAGCGAGCTGTACAGCGCGGTGCTGTTCGACCTGCTCGAAGTATGGAAACAGGACGCGCTGTGCTTCGAAATGTTCGACGACCCGCGCGTTGTGCTCAGCAGTTACATCCGCGCCAAGATGAACCACTCGCGCAGCCGCCCGTACGGCTCGAAAGTCTGGGCCAACGAAATCATCCATGGCGCGCCGACCCTCGGCGAGGCGCTGGATGCCAGCCTGTATGACTGGGCGAAAATGAAGGAAGCGAAGATTCGTCAGTGGGTCGAGGACAAGCGGATTCTGCCGGTCGAACCGTCGAGCCTGCTGTACATGATCTGGGCCTCGACCCAGCACTATGCCGACTTCGATCATCAGGTGAATATTTTGAACGAGCATCAACCGCTGTCGGACATGCAGTTTGAGCGGGCGGTGCAGACGGTGACGAGTGTGATCTTGCGCGGGATCGGATTGGAGCCTTGAGGCGCAATCAAAAGCCCCTCACCCTAACCCTCTCCCAGAGGGAGAGGGGACTGACTGAGGTGTCTTGAGAGGTACATCGATCTGAAAGACCGAGTCGATTGATCGTTCCCAGGTTCAGCGTGGGAACGATCGATTACCAGCAGCAATAACAGGTCGGCGCAGTGTCGCCGCATCCCCCGATCAGTCCCCTCTCCCTCTGGGAGAGGGCTAGGGTGAGGGCTTTCGGATCAGCGCACGACTCAGACGACAACGTGATACGGATTGCGCGGATCATGATTCCAGTCGAGAAACGGCTTGCCCGTTTCCATCGGCACCATCTCGATGCAGTCCGCCACCGGGCAGGTGATCTGGCACAAATTGCAGCCGACACACTCGTCGTCGATCACCTCATATTTATGCGTGCCGTCCGCCTGTTTCAAACTGCCGATCGCCTGATGTGAGGTGTCTTCGCAAGCGATGTGACAGCGCCCGCAACCAATGCACGCCTCCTGATCGATCCTGGCAATCACCTGGTAGTTGATGTCGAGGTATTTCCAGTCGGTGGTATTGCCCACCGCGCGCCCGGAAAAATCGGCGATGTTGGCGTAACCCTGACTGTCCATCCAACGCGACAGGCCGTCCTTCATCTCCTCGACTATACGGAAGCCGTGGAGCATTGCCGCCGTGCACACCTGCACCGCGCCACTGCCCAGCGCCATGAATTCCGCCGCATCGCGCCAACTGCCGATGCCGCCGATCCCGCAGATCGGCAAGCCCTGGGTCTGCGGATCGCGGGCGATTTCGGCGACCATGTTCAGCGCAATCGGTTTGACCGCCGAGCCGCAATAGCCGCCGTGGGTGCTTTTGCTGCCGACGGTGGGCAGGGCGACCATGTGTTCCAGGTCGACACTGGTGATCGAGTTGATCGTGTTGATCAACGACACTGCATCGGCGCCGCCGCGATGTGCGGCGCGGGCGGCGACGCGGATGTCGGTAATGTTCGGCGTCAGTTTGACGATCACCGGCAGCGAGCAATAGGTCTTGCACCAACGCGTCACCTGCTCGACATACTCCGGCACCTGACCGACCGCCGCGCCCATGCCGCGCTCGGGCATGCCATGGGGGCAGCCGAAGTTCAGTTCGATACCGTCAGCGCCAGTGGCTTCGACCAGCGGCAGGATGTGTTTCCACGATTCCTCCACGCACGGCACCATCAGCGAGACGATCAGCGCACGGTCCGGCCAGTCCTTTTTCACTTGAGTGATTTCGCACAGATTGATCTCCAGCGAGCGGTCGGTGATCAGCTCGATGTTGTTGATACCCAGCACTTCTCGGTTATTGCCGTAGTGCGCCGAGTAGCGTGAGGAAACATTGACTGCCGCCGGGTCTTCGCCAAGGGTTTTCCAGACCACGCCGCCCCATCCGGCTTCGAAGGCGCGGACCACGTTATAAGCCTTGTCGGTGGGTGGCGCGGAGGCCAGCCAGAACGGATTCGGAGCTTTGATGCCGGCGAAGACTATCGAAAGATCGGCCATTTACGCAGCCTCCACGTTGAGCATCAGTTGAGCGTTGATCGCCTCGGCGGCGAGTTTGCCGTGCTGCACGGCTTGCACGGTGAGGTCCTGATCGAGGCTGGTGCAGTCACCGCCGGCATACACGCCTGGGATGCTGGTGCGCAGGTTTGCATCGACTGCGATACGCTCGCCCTGGCGTTTGAGTTCGCGCGCCAGCGGGTCGGCGAGGGCGCCGCCGTCGAAGCTCTGGCCGATGGCTTTGAATATCGCGTCGGCGGCCAGCTCGAAGGTTTCGCCGGTGGTTTGCAGGCGTCCGTCGACCAGATCAGTGCGGGCAAAACGCATGCCGCGCACCCGGCCCTGAGCGTCGAGCAGCACTTCTTCTGGTTGCGCCCAGGTCAGCAAACGCACCTGATTGGCCTTGGCGATGTCCTGTTCGTGCCTCGTCGCGCTCATGTCCGCGGCGCCACGGCGATAGACCAGATTCACATCACGCGCACCGAGGCGGGCCATTTGCACGGCCATGTCGATTGCCGTGTTGCCGGCGCCGAGGACGATGCAGCGCTCGGCCAGCGGCAATTGCGAGAGGTCATCGGTCTGGCGCAGTTCGCGGATGTAATCGGTGGCGGCGAGCAGGCCGGGCGCGTCTTCGTGGGCCAGGCCGAGTTGCTTGCTGGCGTTGAGGCCGAGGCCGAGGAACACCGCGTCGAACTGTTGATGCAGTTCGCTGAGGGTCAGGTTGTCGCCGAGTTTCTGCCCGTGGCGGATTTCGATGCCGCCGATCTGCAGGAGGAAATCCAATTCTTTCTGCGCGTAATCGTCGACCAGTTTGTACTTGGCGATGCCGTATTCATTGAGGCCGCCAGCCTTGCCCCGCGCTTCGAAAATCACCACGTCATGCCCGTGCATGGCGCTGCGATGTGCACAGGACAACCCGGCCGGCCCGGCACCGACCACCGCGATGCGCTTGCCAGTGGCGGCGGCGCGCTGGAACGGGTGCTCGGTAAAGTGCGCATTGTCGACGGCGTAGCGTTGCAGCAGGCCGATCAGCACGGGTGCGCATTCCTGGGCGTTGTTGCGCACGCAGGCTTGCTGGCAAAGAATCTCGGTCGGACAAACCCGCGCGCAACTACCGCCAAGAATGTTCGCCGAAAGGATTTTCTGCGCCGCGCCGGACACGTTGTCCTGATGGATATTGCGAATGAACGACGGAATGTCGATCTCGCTCGGGCACGCATTGACGCACGGCGCGTCGTAGCAGTACAGGCAGCGCGAGGCTTCCAGATGCGCCTGCCGGGCATTGAGCGGCGGCGCCAGATCGGTGAAATGCCCGGCGAGGGCGGCCGCGCTTTCGTGCGGGTGGGGGAGGTGGTTCAGGGAGTCGATCACGGTGGTGTGCCTCACGGTTATTTGAGGTGTTCTGCCTCTGTCGGGCAGTGGTTTTTGTGGCGTTCGGGATGGCCTCTTCGCGAGCAAGCTCGCTCCCACATTTGGAATGCATTTCCCTGTGGGAGCGAGCTTGCTCGCGAAGGCCGAAGGCCTGGATTTCAGCGTTTCACAGCAACTGGCTTATGTTGCTCAGCGCGCTTGCTCAGCAAATCAAACACCGCCGGATACGCCGGCCGTTCGATGTATCGCCCGGCGCCGCGTTCGGCGCGCAGGTCGCCGTCGGCCCAGAGCAGCCGACCCTGGCTGACCGTGTGGCTGGGCACACCGCGCACGGTCTTGCCTTCGAAGATGTTGAAGTCCACCTGCTGATGGTGGGTCTTGGCGGAAATCGTCCGCGTGCCTTGCGGGTCCCACAGCACCAGATCGGCATCGGCGCCGACGCGGATCGCGCCTTTGCGCGGATAGAGATTGAAGATCTTCGCGGTGTTGGTGGAGGTGAGGGCGACGAAATCCTGCATCGACAAGCGCCCGCTGTTGACGCCTTCATCCCAGAGCACCGCCATGCGGTCTTCGATGCCTGCCGTGCCGTTGGGAATCTTGCTGAAGTCATCGCGCCCGGCGGCTTTTTGCTCGGCGCAGAAACAACAGTGGTCAGTGGCGGTGGTGTGCAGGTTGCCGGCCTGCAAGCCATGCCACAGCGCTTCCTGGTGACCGCGCGGGCGGAACGGCGGGCTCATCACGTAGCCGGCAGCGGTCTGCCAGTCCGGGTGTTGGTAAACGCTGTCATCAAGCAGCAGGTGCCCGGCCAGCACTTCGCCGTAAACCGGCTGGCCCTTGCTGCGGGCATAGGTGATTTCGTCGAGGGCTTCCTTGGTCGAC
Source organism: Pseudomonas koreensis (assembly GCF_036668835.1). Lineage (GTDB taxonomy): Bacteria > Pseudomonadota > Gammaproteobacteria > Pseudomonadales > Pseudomonadaceae > Aquipseudomonas > Aquipseudomonas koreensis_I. The sequence goes on along the minus strand of NZ_JAZEVW010000010.1, from coordinate 102,347 downwards.
ACGTGCACCAGGTACAGCGGTGTACCGATGGTTTCCGCGATACGAATCGCCCGGCTCGCCGCTTCGCCTTCGACTTGTGACGGCCGCGACAACGGATGCGCTTCCGGCCCGGTGATGCCCTGGGCCATCAGCTTGCGTTGCAGGTGATAGACCAGCTCGCCGTTTTCCGCATGCACGGTCGGCACCGCGCCGAGTTCCAGGCAACGCTCGAAACTCGCCACCAGCGTGTCGTCGGCGGCCATGATCGCGTTTTTGTAGGCCATGAAGTGCTTGAAGCTGTTGATGCCGTGGTGGCTGACCAGTTCGGCCATTTCCTCGCGGACCTGCTCGCTCCACCAGGTGATCGCGACGTGAAAGCCGTAGTCGGAGGCGGACTTTTCCGCCCAGCCGCGCCACTGATGAAACGCTTCCATCAATGACTGCTGCGGGTTGGGAATCACGAAGTCGATGATCGACGTGGTGCCGCCGGCCAGACCCGCCGCCGTGCCGCTGTAGAAGTCTTCACTGGCCACGGTGCCCATGAACGGTAGCTGCATGTGCGTGTGCGGATCGATGCCGCCGGGCATCAGGTATTGGCCGCTGCCGTCGAGCACTTCAGCGCCGGCCGGAACATCCAGGTTTGCACCGATGGCTTTGATCACGCCGTCAGCGCAATAGACGTCGGCGCGATAACTTTCATCATGGGTAACAACGGTGGCACCACGGATCAACAGAGACATTCCGAGTTCCTCGCAGGCATGACCGACTGGTGTCGGTTCTAGATGTTTTATAGATCTTCAGCTCAGCAGGGTTTATTCCTGTCATGGCTGTCAGGAATAGAAATTAGTCGCGATTTTCTAATTGAGCAAGAATATTTTTCATAAGCTTAGAGGTGTTTTAACACGCTGATAAATATAGATAAAAATGCATATTCACCAAAATGGTGAGCCCGTTCACCATTTTGACGCACTTGACAGGATGGAAATATGAGCAAGATTTTCTATGTGAAATCAGCCGCTTGAAGTTGAGCTGCAGCGGTACGCTCACAAGGAAAAAAAGTGCAGTGCACCAGATTGAGTCCTGACAGTTTGGACAACTTGCCCGACGTTTAGCCTGAGCGTTCAGACAAGTTTCCGCGGGCCGGCTGGATAAATAATTAAAACTGATGAATATCAGAAAGTTGCAAAGCGTTTAAAGCTCGGCCCTGTCGCTAAGCGGGACACCCGGCACGTTTATTGATGCCGCCGCTGACACCATGGCCGGTGCATGAAAGTTGTCAGTTCCTCCGGCCATCGTCCGGCTCGCACCTGCGTGTGCCAGCCGCCTGATGAGCAAAAATAATCAGAAGAACAGTGGAGCGGCCATGCAACAGATCAGATCGCAAGTGAGCGAGCGCGACGGCTTGTTCGAGCTCGAAGCCGGCAGCGACGTCCTCGACAGTCCCCGTTATAACCACGACATGGCACCGACCAAGGTGCACGAACGCAGCTGGAACAAATGGCACATCACCGCGCTGTGGGTCGGCATGTCGATCTGCGTGCCGACCTATACGCTGGGCGGCGTGCTCACCGCCTATTTCGGCCTGACAGTCGGTGAAGCGCTACTGGCGATTCTGTTCGCCAACATCATTGTGCTGATTCCGCTGACGCTGAACGCATTCCCCGGCACCAAGTACGGCATCCCGTTCCCGGTGCTGCTGCGCTCGTCGTTCGGCATTCTCGGCTCCAACGTCCCGTGCCTGATTCGCGCGCTGGTCGCGTGTGGCTGGTTCGGCATACAGACCATGTTCGGTGGCCTGGCGATTCACCTGTTCCTGGGCTCCGTATTCGAAGGCTGGAAATCCTTGGGCGGCACCGGTGAGGTGATCGGTTTCATGGTGTTCTGGGCGCTGAACCTGTGGGTGGTGATTCGCGGTGCCGAGTCGATCAAGTGGCTGGAAACCCTGTCCGCGCCGCTGCTGGTGGCGGTCGGCATCGGTCTGCTCGTCTGGGCGATGCCCAATGTGTCGATGAGCGAACTGATGGCGATCCCGGCCAAGCGTCCGGAAGGCGCCAGTGTGGTCGGTTACTTTGCCGCGGGGCTGACGGCGATGGTCGGTTTCTGGGCCACGCTGTCGCTGAACATTCCTGACTTCAGCCGCTACGCCAAAAGTCAGAAAGACCAGATTCTGGGGCAGATCATCGGCCTGCCATTGACCATGTTTCTGTTCGCCGCGCTCGGCGTGGTGATGACCGCAGCATCGGTGAAACTGGTCGGCGTGACCGTGTCGGACCCGGTCACGCTGATCGGTCATATCCAGAGCCCGGTGTGGGTGGCGGTGGCCATGGCGCTGATCATCATCGCGACGCTGTCGACCAACACCGCGGCCAACATCGTCTCGCCCACCAACGACTTCCAAAACATCGCGCCGAAGGTGATCAACCGCACCAAAGCGGTGTTGCTCACCGGTCTGGTGGGCCTGGCGCTGATGGCCCATGAGCTGCTGAAAAAACTCGGTCTGATCGTTTCCGATGTCAGCCTGGAAAGCGTGTATTCCAACTGGCTGCTGGGCTATTCGAGCCTGCTCGGGCCGATTGCCGGGATCATGGTGGTGGACTATTTCCTGATTAAGAAACAGCAACTGGACCTGGCCGGCCTGTACCGCGATGACGTGTACCCGGCATGGAACGGCGCTGGTTTCATCGCGTTCGGCGTGCCGGTGGCGCTGACGTTGCTGTCGCTGGGCAGCGATGCATTGAGCTGGTTCTACAGCTACGGCTGGTTCACCGGCTCGGCGCTGGGCGGTTTGATCTATTACGGGTTGTGCGTGATGCGCGCGCAGCCATCGGTCGTTAAATCAGCGGTGTAGCGACTGGCCTCATCGCGAGCAGGCTCACTCCTACAGTTTGAAATGCGTTCCCCTGTAGGAGTGAGCCTGCTCGCGATAGCGGTTTACCAGACACAAAAGAAATTGATCGTTCCCACGCTCTGCATGGGAATGCAGCCAGGGATGCTCTGCGTCCCTATCGGTATCAACACTGAGGAGATCCCCATGAACGCAGCCGTCGACGTTCTGCAATCGACCCATCAGCACATCAACCGCGATCGTCTGTGGGCCTCGCTCATGGAGCTGGCCAAACTCGGCGCCACGGTCAAGGGCGGCGTCTGTCGCCTGGCCCTGACCGACCTCGACCGCCAGGCCCGCGACCTGTTTGTGCAATGGTGCAAGGAGGCCGGATGCAGCGTCACGGTGGATGCCGTCGGCAACATTTTCGCCCGTCGTCCGGGGCGTAATCCCGAGTTGCCACCGGTGATGACCGGCAGCCACATCGACACGCAACCCACCGGCGGCAAGTTCGACGGCTGCTTCGGCGTGCTCGCCGGCGTCGAAGTCCTGCGCACTTTGAACGATCTCAACGTGGAAACCGAAGCGCCGCTGGAAGTGGTGGTCTGGACCAACGAAGAAGGCTCGCGCTTCGCCCCGTGCATGATGGGCTCGGGCGTCTTCGCGGAAAAATTCACCCTCGCCGAAACCCTGGCCAAAGTCGACGCCGATGGTGTCACGGTCGGTGAAGCGCTCAACGCCATCGGCTACGCCGGTTCGCGCAAGGTCAGCGGACACCCGGTCGGCGCCTATTTCGAAGCGCACATCGAGCAAGGCCCGATTCTGGAAGACGAAAAGAAAACCATCGGCGTGGTCCTCGGCGCGCTGGGGCAGAAGTGGTTCGACCTCAAGTTGCGCGGTGTCGAAGCCCACGCCGGCCCGACGCCGATGCACCTGCGTAAAGATGCACTGGTCGGCGCTGCAGTGATCGTCGGTGCCGTCAACCGCGCCGCCCTCGGCCACCAGCCGCACGCCTGTGGCACGGTCGGTTGCCTGCAAGCCTATCCCGGTTCGCGCAACGTGATTCCCGGCGAAGTGCGCATGACCCTGGATTTCCGTCATCTGCAGCCGGCGCGTCTGGATTCGATGATTGCTGAGGTGAAGCAAGTCATCGAAGCCACCTGCCAGGCACATGGCCTCACTTATGAACTGACGCCGACTGCCGACTTCCCGCCGCTGTACTTCGAAAAAGGCTGCGTCGAGGCGGTACGCGGCGCGGCGCAAGGGCTGGGCCTGTCACACATGGACATCGTCAGCGGCGCCGGCCACGACGCGATTTTCCTCGCCGAACTCGGCCCGGCCGGGATGATCTTCGTCCCGTGCGAAAACGGCATCAGCCACAACGAAATCGAAAACGCCGCCCCGGACGATCTGGCGGCAGGGTGTGCGGTGTTGCTGCGGGCGATGCTGGCGGCATCGGCGATGGTGGCCGCCGGAAAAGCGGCGGCTTGAAAAAGCAAAAAAACAGGCCATCGATAAAACCAGCAAAGATCGATGGCCTGAGTAGACGCCGCCGTGCCATGCAGACTTCGAGCATCCAATGCTTCTGTCATATTTCCGTCATGAGAGTGTGCGATTTTTCCGCTGCCTGAGACATGAGGTAACAGGTGGTGAGCAGACTAACGCTCTGCTTTCGCAAAGGAAATGGATTCTAAGGAAGTGTGATGTCGACGTTTTGCCAGATTATGGATAGGTCTGAGAGTGGCGGGTGCGGGTGCAAGATCCCATCCAGCGTATTCAGCAAAATCCTGTCGGAAACCTCAGCGGCCAGTACTGTTTCTGATGACAGAGTTGTTCTGGGCTTCGAGTCTTCCGATGACTGCGCCGTTTATGACAATGGCGACAATTACCTGTTGTTCACCACCGACTACTTCTCACCGATCGTTAACGATCCGTACATGTTCGGCCAATTGGCGGCCAGCAACGCGGTGAGCGATATCTTCGCTTCCGGCGGTTATCCGTTGATTGCCAACTCGATCATGGCGTTCGACCCAGAGCAAGTAGCAGTCGAGCAGGTGACCCAGATGATTCTTGGCGCCCAGTCAGTCATGAACAAGTTCAATGTCAGCATTGTTGGCGGCCACACAATCAAGAACAGCCAGCCGCTCTATGGCTTTTCAATCATCGGCCAGGTCGAAAAAAACCGTTTGAAAAAGAACAACACCGCCAAGGCCGGCGACGTGTTGGTGATGACGCGTCCGCTTGGCGTAGGCATCCTTGCCAATGCACTGAAGGTCGGGATTCTCGAGCAAGCGGATATTGCTGCGCGGACCCTGGAGTTGATCACATGTGACAACGAGTTTGGCCGCACCTTGAGTGCTAGTCCTGAGGTTAGTAGCCTGACCGACATCACCGGTTTCGGCTTGATCGGGCATATCAGCGAGATGGTCGGGCCAGGGCAACTGGACGTGCTGTTGGATACTGCTGCACTGAGCTTTTATGACGGTGCCGAATCGCTGGCGGTGGCGGTGACTTCATCTGAAAGCGGCGTTTTCGCCAACATCAGGAAATATGCACAAAATGTCGAATATCTTGGCGAGTTGTCACTGGCGCACAAGTTTCTGCTGCACGATCCGCAAACCAATGGCGGATTGCTGTTCACCGTCAGCGAAGCCTGCCTGGCGCAAAACCGGCAAGCCTGGCAAGCGTTGTCTGCCGACCTGACGGTGATTGGCCGAGTGACACAAGGAACGGGCAAGATCAAGGTTTGCTGAAATGACAGCCATGACGTTCTACCCGGTCATGACCGGTGTGGGAGTACTGGCCGGATTCATGTCGGGCCTGTTCGGTATCGGTGGCGGCATCATTGTGACGCCTCTGCTGGTGCTGGTTTATCCGATGGTGTCCGGACAGAAGTTACCGATTGAAGTGGTAACGGGGCTGTCTTCCGCACAGGGCTTTTTCTCTTCGCTGGTTTCGTTTGCACTGCACCGCACCCGCTTTCAGCCTGATTGGCGAGTGATTGTAAACTTTGCGGTACCGATGGCCGCTGCCAACTTTTTCGCCTCGGTCCATGCCGAAGCATTCAGTGAAAACTTCATTCTGTTTGTCTTCGGACTGCTGGGGTTGTTATCACTGCTGTTGACGTACCTGTTCCGCCAGCCGGTTGCCCTGTTGTGCAACCATTCGTCATTGTCGTTGCCGTTAACGGGGTTGGCGCTTGGGGTTTTGTGCGGACTGGTCGGGCAGGGGGGGGGATTCATTTATCTGCCGGTGCTGGTCAGCCTGTTCGGCCTCCCCATCAAACAGGCCATTTCGACTTCGGCGCTGATTGGCATCATCGGCGCCAGTGGTGCATTGTTTGGCAGGCTAGGCTCGGCGCAAGAGTTTCTCGGTTACACCGGTGAACTGGTGATCGGGATTATTTTGGGCGGCTTTTTGGGCGCAGCCCTGTCTCATCGACTGGATGCCAGGCATTTGAAACGTGCCTTGAATGCCTTCGTTCTGCTCTGTTCGATTCAGCTCATGGCGCGCTTGATCGCCTGAACAACCGCGGCTGCCCGACGTGCTCGGGCAGCATCCTCACGACATAAAAACAGAAAACTGGAAGTGTTTGATATGGATACGGATATGTCTGTGAACGCAATTTATGCCGATGTTTGTGGTTCGGCACCGGTCTCGACGAGTGTGAGCAAGATGCTCCAGGCTCTGTTCTCGACCCGCCAGTGCGCCAACCCCAATGCCAACCATGCTCTCGGTGTGCAATTGCTGGAACGGGTGGAGCGGGCGCGCGGCAGCGTTGCTCGATTGTTGAATGTCGATACGCAATGCCTGATTTTCAATAGCGGCTCCAGCGAAGGCTGCGCGCAGGTTTTTCATGATTTTTTCGAGCGCTACAAGCACGATCGTCCGGTGGTGCTCTACTCGGCCATTGAACACGCTTGTACGCTGCAGAACATCAAGCGTTACGGTCTGGAAGGGCTGCATGCTGTCGCGGTAAGGCATGACACAAGCGGTTTGCTCGACCTTGAACAGCTGCAGCACTTGTTGATCGCACATCACGGTCGACCGACGCTGGTCTGCGTCATGGCCGTGCATAACGAGACCGGGGTGATTCAACCGCTCGAAGTCATAGCCGGTATGGTCAAGGCGCAGGGCGGAACGCTGTTTTCCGATATGACCCAAGCCATTGGCAAAATCTCGGTGGATCTACAAGCATCCGGCGTCGACTTCGCCATTGCCTCGGGACACAAGTTCGGTGCCCTGCCTGGGGCTGGGTTTCTGTATGCGCGAAATCGTTACGACTTGTCGCCCCTGATTGCAGGCGGCGGCCAAGAGGGCGGGCTGCGCGGTGGTACTCAGAATTACCCGGGTATTCTCTCGATCGAAACGGCTTTGCAGGAAAAACACTTCAAGTATTCGGACGGAAATGGCCAGGTTCAACACGCGAGGGAATGGTTTGAAGGCAAGCTGCAGGATCTGATCGGTGAAGTTGTCGTGATCGGACAGCGCGCGCCACGGGTGCCATGCGTCAGCTTCGTAGCACTGCCGGGGGTGAACACCAAAAAACTGCAATGGTTACTCAACAACCAAGCTATCTACGTTACGGGTGGATCAGCTTGTTCGGACAAGAAAAACAACCTGTCCAATACCGTCACGCAATTGGGCTACCCTGAGCTGATCGCCGCGAGTACGGTGCGAATTTCCATTGCAGAAGAACAGTGTCAGGTCACCTACGAGAGAATTCTGGCCGGCATCGCTCAGGCTTTGAATTTGCCGCTCAACGCATCGGCAGCACGGTTTGAGGAGCACGCCTTGTGAGAGTGGTGACGTCCGGTTCGGCCTACCTGGACATTGATGCATACGCCTGCTGCATTGCCTACGCCGAACTGCTGAACGGCCTAGGCGTGGCGGCCCGAGCGGTCAGCAGTGCGCCGCTTAATGCCAGCATTCCTCTGCATCTGAAGATCAATGGTGATTCGCTCGACGATTACCTGCCCAAAGCAACGGATGAATTCGTCCTGGTGGATGTTTCGGACTATCACCATTTCGACCCCTTGGTGGTGCTTGATCAGGTTGTGGAGGTCATCGATCATCATCCCGGTTACGAACATTACTGGGAGCAAAGACTCTTCTCTGCGGCCGATATCCGTCCCATCGGTGCTTGCGCCACACAAGTCTTTCAGCGTTGGGAGAGCGCCGATTTGTTGCCGGATATCAGTCAGCACAGCGCGGCGCTATTGGCCACGGCGATACTGGACAATACCCTGAACTTCACCGGACAAATGACCACCGCGCGGGATGTTCAGGCGTATGCGGTGCTCGCGCGGCTGGCGAATTTATCGGCGGGCTGGCCGGAACAGTATTTCATCGAGTGCCAGGCTGCCGTTGAATCTGACCTTGGCGGCGCATTGGCTGCTGATCTGAAACAAATGAAGCCTGAAACCCAGCTGCCGCGGGTATTCGCGCAAATGACTGTGTGGGATGCCGACACGTTGTTGCAAAAACATCGCTCAATAATCCACCGCTGGATGGCAGAACAGGGCGATGACTGGGTGCTGAACCTCATCAGTATCCGCGACCGAAAAAGCTGTTTGCTGGCCGAATCACTCGTCAGTCAGCACAAGCTGAGTGCTTTTTTGTCGCTCCACTGGCACGCTGGAATGGCTGTGCTAGAGCCGTCCATGCAGCGCAAAGAGCTGTTGAAACTGGGTCTTTCGGTCTCTTTATAAGCGTGCCATCCAGCATTAATGGCGCGGTCAATTTTCAGCGGACTGCCGCCTGGCGAAGAAATTCCGGGTGGAGCACCCCTCAAGGCGCACCAAACATCATCGTCCAGTAAACCCCTTCGGCGCTGCGTGCTTCGCTGGCGAAGCCGGTGCCGACCTGGGTGAACATCGGGTTCATCAGGTTGGCGCAATGCCCGGGGCTGGCCAGCCATCCGGCCATGGCCTTGCCCGGTGAGCTTTGGCCGGCGGCGATGTTTTCGCCGATTTGCCGACCACGGTAACCGGCGGCGCGGGCGCGGTCGGCCGGTTGCTCGCCGTCCGGGTCGCGGTGGGCGAAGTAGTTGCCGTAGGCCATGGCTTTGCTGTGGCCCTGAGCGGCGGCGCCCAATGCCGCGTTCCAGCTCAGGGGCCGTGCGGCGGCGAAGCGCTGGCGGCCGCACATTCGTGGGTGGGCGCGGACGGCGTTGACTTCAGCGAGCAGTGCCTTTGCGACGCTGCGGTTGTCACCGACGCGGCTGTCGAGCACCGGTCGCGCCAGCACCACTTGCCATTGATTGCGCGAGCGGCTGACGCCGATGTCGGCATACGTCGCATCGAGCAGTGCGGCGCAGTGCTCGTCGAGCAATTGGTCGAAAGCTTCTTCGGCGTCCTCGGCACCGATCACACGAATACTGCGCACTGCCGTGGCGGCGTAGCCCGAGGATTTCAGCGCCTCACGCATGCCGCCGGCGTAGCCGTAACCGATCGGCAGGGCCAGGTTCGCGTTCAGTCGCAACGGTGCCAGACGTTGCGCCGGGCGCCGCTCGCAACGTTGCGGATGGGCACGATAATCATTGATCGCGGCCACCAGTTGCCGCTCCGCGCCGGCATGAGCGGTTTCGATAAACAGCGCAGAAAGGATCAGCAGGCACAGCGAAACGAAGCGAGACGAACGTACGGCGTGGCGCATGGGGCGGGCGGCTCTGAAGGGGGACAGCGTAGAAGTCGAGTGAACCGCGGAATGCGGCGCGGGTAGGACTGGCGATTCGCGACTTGGTTCAAGCGATGGGTGGCGGTTTTGGTGTGGGGCGACAAAGGGCGTGATCAGACAAGATGCAATGTTGCGCTGGATGACGCCATCGCGAGCAGGCTCACTCCTACATTTGAAATGCAATTCCCCTGTAGGAGTGAGCCTGCTCGCGAAGGGGCCCTTTCGGACAACTCGACTTTCAGCGATTCAACACGTCGCCCATCCACCGCAAATACTCCTCCCGCGCGGCAATCGAGTTATGCCCCGACTCCGGCACCACCCGAAGCACCGCCACGCCAGCAGGGAAATTCTCCAGCAGGCGCTGGGTGCTGGCACGCGGAATCACCTCATCATCACTGGCCGCCAGCAGCAACGTCGGCATGCGGATATGTGCGGCATATTTGCCCGACTCGAAGCGATCCTTGAGCAGCCACTTCACCGGCACCCACGGGTATTGGCGCACGGCGATTTCTTCAAGGCTGTTGTAAGGCGTCACCAGAATCAGCTGCTGCACCGGTCGCTGGCTGGCCAGGCGCACGGCGACACCCGAGCCGAGACTGCGCCCGATCACGACGATCTGCGGATGACTGGCGTAAACCTGATCGAACAGCGCCAGCGCATCCTCGGCAATCGCCGCTTCTGACGGCGAGCCGTCGCTGTCACCGAAACCACGGTAATTGAGCAGGTACAGCGCGTAATCAGGAAACGCCTCGGCAAACTCCGGCAGATTGCGCGAAACGTCCTCGGCATTACCGCCAAAGTACAGCAGCGCCCGCGGGCCGTTATGAGCGCGGGTAAGCACCGAAACCTTCGCGTCGGGCATCGACAAGGTCATCTGCGAGTCAGGGCTGGCTATGGAGTTGGGCTGCGGGAAGTAAATCAGCGAACGCTGAAACACGAACAGCGCCGCACACAGCACCAGGTACACAGCGACGAGCAATGCGACGAGTGACATCAAGGTTCGGGACATTCGGCTATTTTTAACCGTGGGTGAAGGTTGGCCGTCGCAGTGTAGTTCACTGCAATACTCGGCCGCTCGCCACACAACCGGCAACCGATCCATGCAGCAGGGGAGCCAGCATGAGCCACACTGAGGGTTATTCCCGCCGCCGCCTGCTCACGCTGGCGGCCGGGGTTTCGGCGGTCTTGAGCCTTGATCGGGCCTTGGCCAGCCGCACGACGTCCGCGACGACCGGAGGCCAGACCATGCAGACCCGCGCCATCCCCTCCAGCTCCGAGGCACTGCCAATCGTAGGCCTGGGCACCTATCGCGGTTTCGACGTGGCCCCCGGTGATGCGGTTTATCGGCAGTTGCCGGCGGTACTCGATCGATTGTTCGAAAAGGGCGGCACCCTCATCGACAGTTCGCCAATGTACGGCCGCGCCGAACAGACCACCGGTGAACTGCTGTCGATCCACCAGCCACGTTCGCCAGCGTTTCTCGCCACCAAAGTGTGGACGCGAGGGCGCGAGGAGGGCATCGCGCAGATGGAGCAGTCGTTCAGCCTGCTGCAAACCGAACGTATCGACCTGATGCAGATCCACAACCTGCTCGACTGGCAGACCCACTTGCCAACGTTGCGTGAATGGAAGGAGCAGGGGCGCATCCGCTACATCGGCATCACCCACTACACGCCCTCGGCTTACGATGAGGTTGAAGCGGTGCTGAAGGCCGAGTCTGTTGATTTCCTGCAAATCAATTACGCCCTCGACGATCGCGGGGTCGAGAAACGCATCCTGCCGCTGTGCCGCGAACGTGGGGTCGCAGTGATTTGCAATCGGCCATTCGGTGGCGGCGGCTTGCTCGCGCGGCTCAAGGGCAAGCCGTTGCCGGGCTGGGTTTCCGATGTGCAGGTCAACAGTTGGCCGCAACTGGCGCTGAAGTTTCTGCTCTCGCATTCGGCGGTGACGTGCGTAATTCCGGGCACCAGCAATCCGCGCTACATGGCGGACAACGTCAAGGCCGGGTTCGGGCCGATGCTGACCGATGCGCAGCGGCACCAATTGGTAGCGTTGTTGGGGTAGCCGCAGCGGCGGGTTATTGCTAAAGCGTCTAAAAGACTGTCAGGTCTGACAGTGGAAAGGGCTGTCGCTGTGATCAATGATGGTGGTCTTCGGTTCTGAAAAGGAAGGGCTGCCATGAACAGCGTCCGCCAGACGTTGACCGGCAGTCTAGTGGGCTGTCTGTTGGCAATGTCCCTGAACGCTTCGGCAGAGATGACGCAGTACATCTGTCTCGGACAGGAGAGTGGGCAGCAAGCGACGGTGCTTGCAGCGTCCGAGGCGCAAGCCGTCAGGTTGGCCAGGATTTACTGGCGGACCGCTGGTTGTTTTAAAAACGAGGCGCTCAACCACGATAGCGCAGCGCTTCCAGCAACAACGCAAACGCCGGCGCTGCCTGGCGACGACTCGGGTAGTACAGATGATAACCGGCGAAGCTCGGGCACCAATCGATCAGCACCCGCTGCAAATGACCGTCGTCCAGGTACGGTGCGGCGACGTTTTCCGGTATGTAGCTCAGGCCGAATCCGTCGAGTGCGGCGTTCAGTAGTGGGTAGACCCCATTCAAGGTGATCTGCCCGGATACCCGCACTTTCAGGCTCTCGCCGTCCTTTTCGAATTCCCATGCGTACAAGCCGCCGTTGGTTGGCAGGCGCAGGTTGTTGCAGGCGTGGTCGGTCAGGTCGCGTGGGGTTTGCGGCGCGCTGCGATGGGCGAAATAGGCAGGTGAGCCGACCACGGCCATGCGCATGTCCGGGCCGATGCGGGTGGCGATCATGCCTTGTGCGACGTCCTCGCCCAGACGCACGCCGGCGTCGAAGCCTTGGCCGGCGATGTCGACGAAGCCGTAATCGCAGCACACTTCAACGGCGATGTCCGGGTAGCGCAAGAGGAAGTCCTGCAGCACCGGGCGCAGGATCCAGTCCAGCGAATGGTCGGTGGCGCTGAGGCGAATTTTCCCGGCCGGGGTATCGCGCAGGCTGCTCAGGGCTGCCAGCTCCACTTCGATTTCTTCGAAGCGCGGGCCGATGGTTCGCAACAAGTGCTCGCCGGCCTCGGTGGGCGAAACGCTGCGGGTGGTGCGGGTCAACAGGCGCAGGCCCAGGCGTGCTTCGAGGCCGCGAATGGTGTGGCTCAGCGCCGACTGCGAAACGCCGAGCTTCGCTGCCGCTTTGGTGAAGCTGCGCTCGCGGGCCACCGCGAGAAAAGCGAGCAGATCAGTGGCGTTTTCTCGAAGCATTGATGAGTCGTCCGCATAAGTTTTTTCGCATTCTAGGCGATTATTCGCAGAGTAGGGCTGGGTACAGTGGTGGCATTGACTATCAAGAGGAATCGCCATGAACCCGATTGCCGCTTCGGCGTTGACCCTTTCCCTGTTGGCGGGCGAGGTGCAAGCCAATGAAAACCCACGCGTCAGCGTAACCCCGAATGGCTCGCAGCCTTCGGCCCAAGGCCCGGCGGACTGGTTTACCGGCACCGTGCGGGTGGATGCGCCGTTCAAGGGCACCGGGCAGGCGCGGGTCAGCGGCGCGACGGTGACCTTTGAACCGGGCGCGCGCACCGCATGGCATACGCATCCGTTGGGGCAGACGTTGATCGTGACGGCGGGCGCGGGGCTGGTGCAGGAATGGGGGCAGCCCGTTCGGCGGATCGGACCGGGCGATACGGTCTGGATCGCACCGGGGGCCAAGCATTGGCACGGCGCTGCACCGTCCACGGCAATGACGCATATCGCCATTGCCGAGGTGCTGGAGGGGAAAGTGGTGGATTGGATGGAGCAGGTGGGGGCTGAGCAATATCCGCAGACCGAGTAAACCCCTGACCCTCACCCCAGCCCTCCCGAAACGTCGGACCGCCCGGAGGGAGAGGGAGCCGACCGAGGTGTCTCACGTCTTGCATCGACCTGAAAAATCGTATCGCTTACAGATACACCGCAGCGCGTCGAGGCCGATGCAACCCTCAAATATCCCCCAATCGGTCCCCTCTCCCTCTGGGAGAGGGCTAGGGTGAGGGGCTTTTGAAGGCCTCAGATCATTTCCGGCAGCGACGACAGCACCTTGTCCAGAGTAATCGGATACTCCCGCACCCGCGCGCCGGTGGCGTTATAGATCGCATTGGCCACCGCCGCACTGACGCCGCAAATCCCCAGTTCTGCCACGCCTTTGGCCTTCATCGGCGAGGAAATCGGGTCGGCCTCGTCGAGGAAAATCACCTCCTGATGAGGAATGTCGGCATGCACCGGCACTTCATACCCGGCCAGATCGTGGTTGACGAAAAAGCCCAGTCGGGTATCCACCGCCAGTTCTTCCATCAACGCCGCACCAACGCCCATGGTCATCGCGCCGATCACTTGGCTGCGCGCCGAAGTGGGGTTGAGAATCCGACCCGCCGCGCACACCGCGAGCATGCGACGCACGCGGACTTCGCCGGTGGCGGCATCGACGGCGACTTCGGCGAAGTGCGCGCCGAACGTCGACTGCTGATATTTCTCCGCCAGATCGCCGAATTCGATGCTGTCCTCGCCGACCAATGCGCCGCCTTCCGCGGCATTGCGCAATGGCAGGGTTTTACCGCCAGCGCGTACCTGGCCGTCGACAAATTCGGCCTGATCAGCCTCCATGCCAAGTTTCCCGGCTACCGCTTCACGCAGTTTCACACACGCGGCATACACCCCGGCGGTCGAGCAGTTGCCGCCGAACTGGCCACCGGAGCCCGAAGATACCGGGAAGTCGGAATCCCCTAGGCGCACGGTCACATCGTTGAGGCCGACGCCGAGCATTTCCGCAGCGGTCTGCGCAATGATCGTGTAGCTGCCGGTGCCGATGTCAGTCATGTCGGTTTCCACCGTGACCTTGCCATCGCGTTCCAGCCGCACTCGCGCGCCGGACTTGACCAGCAGGTTGTTGCGAAACGCCGCCGCCACGCCCATGCCGATCAGCCAGCGGCCTTCGCGGCGCGTGCCAGGTTTGGCGTGGCGCTGATCCCAGCCGAATTTCTGCGCGCCAAGCTCCAGACACTTGACCAGTTGACGCTGGGAAAACGGCCGCTCGGTTTTGACCGGGTCGACCTGGGTGTCGTTGACAATACGGAATTGGATCGGGTCCATGTTCAATTGCTCGGCCATTTCATCCATGGCGATTTCCAGCACCATCAACCCAGGTGCTTCACCCGGTGCCCGCATGGAATTGCCCTCGGGCAGATCCAGCGGCGCGAGGCGCATGCTGATCCGACGGTTTTCTGCGGCATAGAGTAATTGGCTCGGCTGCGCGGCGAGTTCGACCTTGCCGTCAGCGAGGTTGCCCGACCAGCCTTCGTGGGCGATAGCGGTGAGCTTGCCGTCCGCCGTTGCACCCATGCGAATGCGCTGAATCGTCGCCGGACGGTGAGTGGTGTTGTTGGCCATTTGCGGGCGGGCGAGGGCGACTTTCACCGGGCGGCCAGCCATGCGTGCGCCGAGGGCGGCGAGTATCGCGTCAGCGCGTACGAACAGTTTGCCGCCGAACCCACCGCCGACGTAAGGCGAAACCACGCGCACGTTTTCTGCTGGCAGACCGAGGGTCTTGGCCACGTCGCCGACCGTCCAGGCGACCATCTGATTGGAGGTCCACAAGGTCAGGTGATCACCGTTCCACGCCGCCAGGGTCGAGTGCGGTTCCATCATCGCGTGGGACTGGTCGGGCGTGGTGTAGGTGCGGTCGAACTGCACCGGCGCAGCGGCGAAGGCCTTGTCGAAATCGCCATGATTGACGTCGGGCAATTCGTCTTTCGGCTCGACGCCCAGGTCGCGGACGCTGGCCAGGTCGAACTTGCCTTCACTGGTTTCGTAGTCGACCTTGACCAACTGCGCCGCCGCGCGGGCCTGTTCGAAGGTCTCGGCCACCACCAGCGCAACCGCTTGCTGATAATGCTGCACCTCGGGGTGGGCGAGCAGGTGCGCGGCGTTGTATTGGCCCTTGTCGAGCTTGCCGGCATTCGCGCCAGTGACAATCGCCAGCACACCGGGCGCGGCTTTTGCTTCGTCGAGGTGAATGGCTTTGATCCGGCCCTTGGCAATGCCGGAATCGACCATGAAACCGTACGCCTGATTGGCTGCCGCTTCGTGTTGCTCGTAGGCGTAGGTCGCCTGACCGCAGGTTTTCAACCGGCCTTCGACGCGTGGGGTGGGTTGGCCGACCACTTTTAACTGGTCGATCGGATTGGTGGTGGCAGGCGTGTCGAATTTCATGCCGTTTCCCTCGCTTGCGCCAACACCGCGCCGAGCGTGCGCTCGACCAGGGTCAGTTTGAATTGGTTGTCGTGGGTCGGTGTCGCGCCTTCGAGCAGGCGCTGGCTGACGGCTTTGGCGCCTTGCGGCAGCAACGCTTCAGCCGCTTCGACGCGCCACGGTTTCGGCGCAATGCCACCGACCGCCACGCGGCCGCTGCCGTCCGCTTGCAGGATCAGCCCGACCGAGACCAGCGCAAACGCGTAGGAGGAGCGATCGCGCACCTTGTGATAAATGTGCGTGCCGCCCACCGGTGGCGGCAGGGTCACGGCGGTGATGAACTCGCCGGGCGTGAGGCTGGTTTCAATGTGCGGCGTGTCACCCGGCAACTGATGGAAATCGGCCATGGCGATGCTGCGCGTGGTGCCGTCGGGTTTTACCGTTTCAATCTGTGCATCGAGGGCGCGCATGGCGATGGCCATGTCACTCGGATGGGTGGCAATGCACGCCTTGCTGACGCCAATGATGCCCAGTTGTCGCGTGACCCCGCCGATGGCTGCGCAGCCGCTGCCGGGGTTGCGTTTGTTGCAGGCCTGATGGGTGTCGTAAAAGTACGGGCAGCGGGTGCGTTGCAGCAGGTTGCCAGCGGTGGTGGCCATGTTGCGCAACTGTCCCGAGGCGCCGGCGAGCAGCGCGCGGGAGAGCAGGGCGTAGTCTTTGCGCACGCGCGCATCGGCAGCCAGATCAGTGTTGCGCACCAGCGCGCCGATGCGCAGACCGCCTTCTGGCGTGGCTTCGATCTGATCCAGGCCCAGGTGATTGATATCGATCAGATGCGGCGGTGTTTCGATGTCGAGCTTCATCAGATCGAGCAGGTTGGTGCCGCCGGCGATGAATCGTGCGCCTTCGACCTGAGCGGCTTGCGCGGCGGCAGCGGCGGGCGAGTCGGCGCGGCTGTAATTGAACGCTCTCATGCCGATTCCTCCGCGACTTCAGTGATGGCTTCGATGATGTTCGAGTAGGCGCCGCAACGGCAGATGTTGCCGCTCATGCGTTCCTGTAATTCGGCGGTGATCAGCTGCGGTGGTTCAGTCAGACTCGGGCTGACATGGCTGGGGATGCCGTCGCGGATCTCCTTGAGCACCGCCACTGCCGAGCAGATCTGCCCCGGCGTGCAATAGCCGCACTGATAACCGTCATGTTTGATGAACGCCGCCTGCATCGGGTGCAGCGTGTCGGGCATGCCGAGGCCTTCGATGGTGGTGACCTCGCTGCCTTCGTGCATCACCGCCAGGCTCAGGCAGGAATTGATCCGCCGGCCATCGGCGATCACCGTGCAGGCGCCGCACTGGCCGTGATCGCAGCCTTTCTTGGTACCTGTCAGATGCAGGTGCTCGCGCAGCGCGTCAAGCAGGGTGGTGCGGGTATCGACGTTCAACTCGCGCGGTTGGCCGTTGACGTTGAGGGTCACTTTGCTCATGGCGGGTTGCTCCAGATTGGCCGCATAGGCCTTGAGGCTGATAAACGGAGGCATCGCATACGCGGTTGCAGTCACAGCGCCGAGGATCAAAAAGCTGCGTCGGGAAATCGTCATGGTTCGATTCCTTGTCTCTCATCAGGCGGCAGGGATCACAGATGGCCCTGTCGGGCGCGCCGGCATGCATGCCAGTCTCGTAAAAGGAGTGACCGCGGGGGAGGGGAAAAGGTTTTGTCGGATTTCGTGCTAAGCGTTATGCGCGCCGTTCATCAATTATCAGGCCAATTCGAATCCCTGTGGGAGCGAGCAGGCTCGCTCCCCACAGGGGCAATGTGTTGCGCCGGGTTAATGTGCGCCCACCACCATCGAGGTAAACGGCGCCACATACGCCTGCAATGTCACCAGCCCGCCGACGAGGATCGCCAGTACGATCGAGTGGAAGAACACGTAGCGCAGGATCTCGCCCTCATGCCCGTACCAGCGGGTCGCGGTGGAGGCGACCACGATCGATTGCGCATCGACCATTTTGCCCATCACCCCTCCGGAGCTGTTCGCCGCCGCCATCAGCACCGGGCTGATGCCGAGCTGTTCCGAGGTGACCCGCTGCAAGCCGCCGAACAGCACGTTAGACGCCGTGTCCGAGCCGGTCAGCGCCACCCCGAGCCAGCCGAGCAAGGTGCCGAACATCGGATAGAAAATCCCCGTCGCCGCAAACGCCAGACCCATGGTCGCGTCCAGCCCTGAGTAGCGCGTGAGGAACCCCAGCGCCAGCATCGCCGCAATGGTGATCAGCGAAAACCGCACCACCCACAGCGTGCGCAGGTATTGCTTGATCAACTGCGGGATCGAATAGCCCATCAACAGCCCGCCGACAATCGCCGCCAGCAGAATCCCGCTGCCGGTCGCGGTGAGCCAGGTGAATTTGTACACCGCTTCTTCGGCTTTCGGCGCGGCCACCACGGGCGGCACTTTTTCGATCTGCAAATGCAGGCTGGTGAAAGTTACGGCCGGGGCGAAAATCGGGTTGGCCTCGCGCAGCGGTTTGCCTTGCGCATCGAGCCTGGCCGACTGCGTCACCGGATCAATCGCCGGGCGGGTGTCGAACATGTTTTTGAAGCCCTGGGTGCCCCAGGCAAACACGAACACCGTGAGGATGATCCACGGCATCCACGCGCGCATCACCGCCGGCCGCGCCTGATCGCTGAACGCGGCGCTGGCGGTGACTTTTTCTTCGTCGACCCTGGAGTTGTCGACGCGCCCCGAAAGTGCCGCCGAAGTATGAATGGTCGCCGGTTTCCACACCCTCAAAAACAGCGTCAGGCACGCCATGCTAATCAGCGCGGCGATGACATCCACCAGCATCGGCCCGTGGTAGTTCGATACCAGAAATTGCGGAATGGCAAAGCTGACGCCGGCCACCAGAATCGCCGGCCACACTTCAAGCATCTTGCGCCAACCGGCGAAGGCCCAGATCAGCCAGAACGGCACCAGCACCGAGAAGAACGGCAATTGCCGACCGACCATCATCGACAGCTCCATTTCATCCAGCCCGGTGACTTTCGCCAAGGTGATGATCGGCGTGCCCAGCGCGCCGAATGCCACCGGCGCGGTGTTGGCGATCAACGCCAGCCCCGACGCCGCCAACGGCGAAAAGCCCAGGCCGATCAGAATCGCCCCGGTCACCGCCACCGGTGTGCCGAAACCGGCCGCGCCTTCGAAAAAGGCACCGAAGCAAAAGGCGATCAGCAGCAACTGCAAACGGCGGTCGTCGGTGATCCGTGCCAGTGAATCCTGCAGCACCTTGAACGAACCGTTCTCGGTGGTCAGGCGATGCAAAAAGATGATGTTGAGCACGATCCAGCCGATCGGCAGCAGGCCGTTCGCCGCGCCGAACAGCGCCGCTGAACCGGCCATGCCCGCCGGCATGTCGAACGCGAAAATCGAAATCAGCAGGGCCGAGGCCAGCGCCAACAGCGCGGCCAGATGCGCCTTGACGTGGAAAAACGCCAGCGCCGCGAGCATCACCACCACCGGCACAGCGGCCATCAATGTGGAGAGCACTGGATTGCCAAACGGGTCGTACACTTGCTGCCAGACCATGGTCCACCTCTGCTTGTTGTTATTGAGGGCGCAGATCCATTGCGTGGGGGTTGGTTGCAAGCAGTATAGGTGGCGTTTCGCCGCTGTTCGGCGATGACGGACAAGGCGACAAACGGTCAATGCTGGCCACTGAATCAACCGCGTTTTGCCCGGTCGTATCTGCGGCTGCGCGCACTGCGCCCCGAAGGCGTGGGCAGCGTGGCCGTTTCCGTCGTCAAGACCTTGGTTTTAGGGAAATATTGAATGAAGCAAGCGACAACGATCCTGCTGACCGTGACCGCCGCCGTTTTGCTCGGTGGCTGCGTGGCGGATTTTGATGATGACCACCGCCATGGGCGGCATTATGACCGCGATCATGGTCGTTATTACGACCACGACCGACGCTGGGATGACCGCGATGACGATCGTCGCGACGGGCGTCGCTACTACCGTGACCGGGATGACGACTGATTGACCCAAAGCCCCAGGGAGGGGCGCAGGTGGCCTGCAGGAGAGGGGATGGACGCAATGATGGCAATTCAGTAGCATTCGCGTTTTTTTACCCTGCCAAGGAAGATCATGTCCATTGTTTCTCCGCTGCGCCTGGCCTTGTACGTGGCTGGCACAGTGCTGTCCTGCGCGCTGCTGGTCGGTTGCAACATCAACGGCACCTATCAGGATGCGACTGATCCTGACGCTGCCAAGGTACGGTTCGTCGCCAATACCGACAACGCCACGATCGACTATTTCGATGCCGGGCACTGCGACGGCTTGACCACCGGCATGCTCAACAACGTGCTCATTGGCGACAGCAAGCGCCGCGCAGGAATGCTGGTGGCGCCGCCGGAAAAAGCACGCGGTTACCTTGAACTCAAGATCAAACCCGAGCAGCCGGCTTACCTGCGGGTCAACACTCAGGTCGGTTACGCCACCTGTGGCTCGGGGTTTTCCTTTACGCCCAAGCCTGGCAACGAATATGAAGTGACGCTCAATGTCACCAAGACGCAGTGCATCACTTCGTTGCGTCATCTGCAGCGGGTCGACGGTAAAGACGTGCGCACCGTGATGCCATTGGACAGCTCGGCACTGGCCGCGTGCGTGGGGCGTAACCCGATCTTTCCAAAACCGCCAGAACTGCTGCCCGACACGCCGCAGCGCACGTTATTGATCGACCGCATCATCGCAGGCAGTCTCTTCGTATTCATGAAGCCGGACGCGGACAAAACGCCGCAAGCCAGCTTTTCAGCAGAAAAACTCGATTCGCTGATCAACGACCGCAAGGCCAAACTGGGCTTTACGTTGCCGGACGATTACTGGGCGCTGTATCGCCAGAACCTGATCGAATTCGACAAGGAAAGCGCGACCACCAAAGACCAGGCGATGCAACGCACCCAGGACGAATATCGCAAGCGCCTGCGCAGCATCGATGACAAGCGCCTGACCGAGTGGGCCCGCGTAGATGGAAAGGATGGCAAACGCGGCAACGCGGCGCCGGTCGGCGAAGAGAAATCCATGCTGATGTTCTATTTCCAGGCCTCCAACCGCGTGATGGCCGAAGCCATCGACCATCACCTTGATCGAATGGCCGCCATGGATGCGAAATACGAAGTCTGCTCGCGCTTCGCCGACTGCTGGAAGCGCTGATCGCTGACGATGCCAGAAAGCCCACTGAGCCGAAGCGGCCAGTGGGCTTTTTCATGGCTGTCTGTCACGCAGACAGGTTATCTCAAGGATTAAAAACGAGCGCTCGCCCGGACGCTGGATCGCGCAGGCACGGCGGCCTCGATGTCCAGCAAATGGGTGGCGAGAATGTCGCTCAGAAAACGGAACTGATCGTTGAAGCCGACCACTTCATTGCTGAAGTGATTGCTGGCAGCGGGCATCAGCAGAGCTTCGAAGGCTTCGTTGAACACCAGCGCGCCGGCCTTGTGCGACACCACCTGCTGGGCGTAATAGTTGCTGCCGAACACCGGGAAACTCACGCAGAGGGTGACTTGGGTGTGAATCATGTTGTGAACTCCTCGTTGTGTTTCGGATGGCTTAATCGTGCCTTTCATGGGCGGTTGACGGAAGGCAATCGTGGCGATGGTGAATATCGATGGCGGTGATGGTTGGGTTCTGCGGAGCTGCTGATGGCCCCTTTGCGAGCAGGCTCGCTCCCATATTTGAAACGCATTCAACCCCTGTGGGAGCGAGCCTGCTCGCGAAGGGGCCGGAACATCCAACTCACCTTTGACTGACCCACCTATACTCAAAATTCGCCACACTCGTTTGAAGGACCCCACCGTGAATCCGCGTGCGCTGCTGATCGCCGCACTGCTCACCCTGACCGGCTGCGCCACTTCGGCGCGGGCGCCGGTGATCGCGCCGCGCGCCGTCGTGGTGTCACCGGCCACCTGGCAGCAGGTCGACCGGGAAATCGTCAGCGCATCGCAACAGGCCACCGCGCAGGTCAAGCTGTTCGCCCGTGGTTCGATGGAACATTGGCGCACTCGGGTCTATCAGCAAACTGAAGAAAATTTCATCCCGTGGTTCAGCAGTTACTGGACCCAGGAATGGCTGTCGATGAAAGTCAGCTGGTACACGATCAATGCGGGTGGCGAGCAGGACGCCTCGGCCAAGCGGCTGGCGGCGTATCTGCTTGAGCAATATCAGGAAAGGGTGTTGGCGCCGGTGGCGGTGGAGATCGACCCGGACGCGATTCTCGCTCAGGCCACCGCGTTCTATGCGCAACTGATGGCGCAGCAGATGCCGTTGATCGCCCAACGCCATGGGGTGCCGCTGGCGCAGCTCAACGGGCGCTTGCAGAAAGTCCCGGCCATCGCCCTCGGCCCACCACCGGCGCGCGATGCGTCGTTGTTTCAGGTCATCAGCACTGAACCGCTGAATACCCTGCCGGCGTATGCCGCGCTGATCGACAAGATCCACACCGACGGCGGCGCCAAAGGCATCGCCTCGACCGAGACGGCGATGGCGCCGGTGGCCAAACGCGCGAGCCAGCGCATGGAGGCGGAAATGGCCCCGCGCGGCGCCGCCAGTGCGGTAGCCGCGGCGGCCGGGAAGCTCGCGGGTGGATTGATATCGGTGGGCGTGGCGGGGATTCGCGCAATCATCCAGGCTAACGACCGCCCCGACAGCGAAGCGCTGATCCGCAGCAGTCTGGGCGGGACCTTCGACAAGGCCTGGCTGAAGCTGGTGCAAAACCCGACCACCGGGGTGATGGCCGGTACGCTGCACATGGCCGGGCAGGTCGAGCGCCATCTGGGTGGCGGTGATGAGCCGCCGGTCGGGCTGGGCGTAAATCGTGTCGAATGGCAACCGCCGCAATCGACCAGTCAGCAGATCGAACCCAACGAGCAAGGAGAATGATCATGGCTTACATCGATATTTTCGTGGCGCCGGTGCCGAACGCCAATCACGAGCAGTACAAAAATCACTGTGAAATCGCCGCGCGGCTGTTCAAGGAATACGGCGCCACAGAGGTGATGCAGTGTTGGGGCGATGACGTCCCGGAAGGCAAACTCACCTCGTTCCCCATGGCGGTCAAACTCAAGGATGGCGAGACCGTATCGTCCGGCTGGCTGATCTGGCCGGACAAGGCCACCCGCGATGCCGGCATGGCGAAAATGATGGAAGACCCGCGCATGCAACCGGACGTCAACCCGATGGGTTTTGATGGTCAGAGGATGATTTTTGGCGGTTTCAAGAGCCTCCGCGAATCCTGATCACGCCGTAGATCCTTTGTAGGAGTGAGCCTGCTCGCGATAGCGGTGTGTCATTCAGCACGAATTCGCCTGACACACCGCGATAGCGGTGTGTCAGGCGAATTCGTGCTGAATGACACACCGCTATCGCGAGCAGGCTCACTCCTACAGGTTTTGTGTTCACTCGGGTGAGGGGGTGGTGCGGCAACTTTTGCGGTTGCGGATCTGTTCATCGGTCGGGCGTTCGCGGACGAACTCGAACCGCGGTTCGCCCTCGCTGTAATGCACCAGCCAGCCCCATTCCAGCTGGCTTTCATCTTGCCCGGGTTGCGGTGGCCGGGCCCACCACGGTTCTTTGCTGAGGATCTCGCGCATGGCTGCCTCCGGTTGATAGCGATCCTTGAACTATAGCCGCCTGTCACCGGTCGTCAGAACAGGCTGTGTAAAATCGACGGCTGACAGTAAACCAAGGGGGCAGGGACCATGATCGATGAAGCGCGCAGGGATGAGCCGTTCAAGCGGCTGTTTTTCGCGTTGGACTGCCCGCCCGCGCAGCGCAAGGCGATCGCGCAGTGGCGCAGTGAATTGCGCCTGCGAACCGGCAAACCGGTGCCGGCGGATAATTTTCATCTGACCCTGCTATTTCTCGGCGCCGTGCCGTTGGCGCAGATTCAGCCAGTCTGCGAAGCCGCGGCCCAGGTGCGCACGCCGGGCGCCGCGTTAAGGATTGCTCTGGATCGCCTGCAGGTATGGCACCGCGCCGGGGTCTTGTCGCTGTCGCCGGAGCAGGCGCCGCCGGCAC
The DNA here is from genome assembly GCF_036668835.1 of Pseudomonas koreensis. GTDB lineage: Bacteria > Pseudomonadota > Gammaproteobacteria > Pseudomonadales > Pseudomonadaceae > Aquipseudomonas > Aquipseudomonas koreensis_I. The sequence goes on along the minus strand of NZ_JAZEVW010000010.1, from coordinate 78,560 downwards.
TGTTGCGTTTGGTCTACGCACTGGAACAAGCCATGTTGCCGTTCGGTTTTGAAGAGACACCGCGCGAATTCCGCCCGCACCTGACCCTGGCCCGGGAATTTCGCGCACCTGAGCCTGAGGCCGGCACACCGCCGGAATTCTTCTTGCGCGCCGAACGCTTCGCCCTGTTCGAATCGCACAAGGGTCGCTACCGGCTCATTCAAGACTGGCCGCTGATTTGACGGCACAAAAAAAGGCGCCCGAAGGCGCCTGAAGTCACCTGAACCGAGGAAGCCAGGTGAGGCCGTTCAGAGCAGGAGGCAGCGGTGGTAAAGCGCTGCGTGAACGGAAAGGGTTGCGCAGCTCGGTCCACGCTCTGCGTGGGAACGATCAATTGTTGAAGCCAGCGAGAGTCCCTGTGGGAGCGAGCCTGCTCGCGAAGGCGTCGGCTGATTCAGCGATTTTCATCGCCTGACGCACCGCTTTCGCGAGCAGGCTCGCTCCCACATTTGGATTTGTGTTCGGCTCACTTGCCGAGTTTCACCCGCGTCCAGCCGCGCGTCATGATCCGCTGCGTGGCGATCGGCTGATCCGGCACGGCATACAGCGTGGCCATCACCGCTTGCGACGGGTAGGAGCCGGGGTCGTTGCGGATCGCTTCGTCCACCAGTGGCGTTGCCGCGGCGTTGGCATTGCTGTAGCCGTTGCTGTTGGTGATTTCGGCGATGATCTCCGGGCGCATCAAAAAGTCCATGAACAGGTAAGCATTCTCGACGTTCGCCGCATCGCGCGGGATGGCGACCATGTCGTAGAAGCTGCCGGCGCCTTCCTTGGGAATGCTGTAGTCGATTACTACGTTGTTACCCGATTCCACCGCGCGGGCTTTGGCCTGCAGGACGTCACCGGAGTAACCGACCGCCACGCAGATGTTGCCGTTGGCCAGGTCGGAGATGTATTTCGAGGAATGGAAATACGCCACGTCCGGGCGGATTTTCATGAACAGCGCCTCGGCTTCCTTGATGTGCGCCGGGTCCTTGTCGTTCACCGGGTAGCCCAGATAGTGCAGTGCAGCCGGGATCATCTCGGTCGGCGAATCGAGGAAGCTGATGCCGCAAGCCTTGAGTTTTTCAGCGTTCTCGGGCTTGAACAGCAAGTCCCAGGAGTTGGTCGGGGCGTTGGCGCCGAGCACTTCCCTGACCTTGGCCGGATTGAAACCGATGCCGATCGAGCCCCACATGTACGGGAACGCGTGGGCGTTGTCCGGATCACTGGCAGAGGCGTTTTTCAGCAGCACCGGGTTGAGGTTCTTCCAGTTCGGCAACTTCGATTTATCTAGCGGTTGATAGACGCCGGCCTTGATCTGCTTGGCCAGAAAACTGTTCGACGGCACCACCAGGTCGTAACCGGATTTACCTGCCAGCAAACGTGCCTCAAGGGTCTCGTTGCTGTCGAAGACGTCGTAAGTCACGCGGATACCGGTCTCGTCTTCGAACTTCTTGACGGTGTCCGGCGCGATGTAATCGGACCAGTTGTAAACCCGCAGCACTTTATCGTTGGCCTGGGCGCCCATGACCATTGCGCCCATCAAGGACAGTGTCAGCAGAGTCCTGCCAAACATTTTCATCGGTACAACTCCATTCTTTTTATTCACTTCAAGCAAAGGCCCCTCACCCTGACCCTTTCCCAAAGGTAGAGAGACTGACCGAGGGGCTGACAACATTTGCGGAAACTCGCGAGTGATGCGGGATCAGGCAGTTGCCGCACGTTGCGGCTGCCATGCTTCGCTGGCCGTCTGATCCATCGCTTCCTGAATCGCTTTTTTGCGATTGGCTTCCGCCTTGCGACCGAAATACCAGACCAGAAAGGTCACCAGCGACACCGCCAGCAGAATCAGGCTGGCCACGGCGTTGATTTCCGGTTTCACGCCCAGACGCACCGCCGAAAACACTTCCATCGGCAGGGTCGTAGAGCCAGGCCCAGAGACGAAGCTCGCCAATACCAGGTCATCCAGCGACAAGGCGAACGACATCATCCCGCCCGCCGCCAGCGACGGCGCAATCATCGGGATGGTGATCAGGAAAAACACCTTGAACGGTTTCGCGCCCAGATCCATCGCTGCTTCTTCGATCGACAGGTCGAGCTCGCGAAGGCGCGCGGAGACTACCACCGCCACATAAGCTGCACAAAACGTGGTGTGGGCGATCCAGATCGTGACGATGCCACGCTCCTGCGGCCAACCGATCAGTTGCGCCATTGCCACAAACAGCAGCAACAGCGACAGACCGGTGATCACTTCCGGCATCACCAACGGCGCGGTGACCAGACCGCCAAACAACGTACGGCCCTTGAAACGCGTCACCCGCGTCAGAACGAAGGCGGCGAGGGTGCCCAGCGCGACCGCAGCAATCGCCGTGTAGCAGGCGATTTCCAGCGAACGCACTACCGAGCCCATCAATTGCGTGTTGTCGAGCAAGCCGACGTACCACTTGACTGACCAGCCACCCCACACCGTCACCAGTTTCGAGGCGTTGAACGAGTAGATCACCAGAATCAGCATCGGCAGATAAATGAACATCAGCCCGAAGATCAGCATGAACCTGGAAAAATTGAAGCGTTTCATCCCCGTGCCTCCATCTCTTTGGCCTGGCTGCGGTTGAACAGCAGAATCGGCACAATCAGGATCAACAGCATGACCACCGCCAGCGCAGACGCTACCGGCCAGTCGCGGTTATTGAAGAACTCTTGCCACAACACGCGCCCGATCATCAGCGTCTCCGGGCCGCCCAACAGTTCGGGAATCACGAACTCACCGACCACCGGAATGAACACCAGCATTGCGCCTGCAATGATCCCGTTCTTGGCCAGCGGCACGGTGATTTTCCAGAAGTTGTTGAAGTTGCTCGAGCCCAGATCCTGCGCGGCTTCCAGCAAGCTGTTGTCGTGCTTGACCAGATTGGCGTACAGCGGCAGCACCATGAACGGCAGGTACGCGTAGACGACACCGATATACACCGCGGTGTTGGTGTTGAGGATCTCGATCGGCTGATCGGTCAGCCCGGTCCACATCAGAAACGCGTTGAGCAGGCCGTTGTTGCTGAGGATGCCCATCCACGCGTAGACGCGGATCAGGATCGCCGTCCAGGTCGGCATCATGATCAACAACAGCAGGACGTTTTGCGTTTCCTTGCCAGTCTTGGTAATCGCATAGGCCATTGGAAAACCGATGACCAGGCACATCAGCGTGCTCAGCGCCGCGACTTTCAGCGAGCCGAGGTAGGCCGACAGATACAGTTCGTCTTCACCGAGCAGGGTGTAGTTGCCGATGTTCAACAGCAGCTGGAATTTCTGTTCGGCGTAGGTGTAGATCTCCGAATACGGCGGTATCGCCAGCGCGGCTTCCGAGAAACTGATTTTCATCACCAGAAAGAACGGCAGCATGAAGAACAGGAACAGCCAGATGAACGGAATGCCGATCACCAGTTTTCGCCCGCTGGGCACCAGGCGCAGGAATTGCTGATTGAAGGTTCTCATGAGCGCAGCACCACGCCGCTGTCGTCTTCCCACCACACGTAGACCTTGTCGTCCCAGGTCGGCCGCGCGCCACGGCGTTCGGCGTTGGCCATGAACGACTGGACGATCTTGCCGCCGGGCAATTCGACGTAGAACACCGAATGGCCGCCGAGGTAGGCGATGTCATGCACCTTGCCTTCGGACCAGTTGTAGCGGCCCTCCGGTTGGGTGCTGCTGACCAGCATTTTTTCCGGGCGAATCGCGTAGGTGATCGATTTGTCCTGCACCGATGTGCTGACGCCGTGACCGACGTAAATCTTCTGCTGCAGATCCGGGCTGTGAATGATCGCATGGCCTTCGAGGTCTTCCACCACGGTGCCGTCGAAGGCATTCACGTTGCCGATGAATTCGCAGACCATGCGGCTGACCGGCGCTTCATAAATGTCGACCGGACTGCCGATCTGGGCGATCCAGCCCAGGTGCATGATCGCGATGCGCTCGGCCATGGTCATGGCTTCTTCCTGATCGTGAGTCACCATCACGCAGGTCACGCCGACGCGCTCGATGATCTCGACCAGTTCCAGCTGCATCTGCGAGCGCAGCTTTTTATCCAGCGCACCCATCGGTTCGTCGAGCAGCAACAGCTTCGGCCGTTTCGCCAGTGAGCGGGCGAGGGCGACGCGCTGGCGCTGGCCGCCGGACAACTGGTGCGGGCGGCGCTTGGCGTATTGGGTCATGTGCACCAGGCGCAGCATTTCTTCGACGCGGGCATCGATTTCGCTGGCGGGCAAACGGTCCTGCTTGAGGCCGAAGGCGATGTTCTGCGCGACGGTCATGTGCGGGAACAGCGCGTAGGACTGGAACATCATGTTGATCGGCCGCTCGTACGGCGGCATGTCGGTGATGTCCACGCCATCGAGCAGAATCCGCCCCTCGGTCGGGCGCTCGAAACCGGCGAGCATGCGCAACAGGGTCGATTTGCCCGAGCCCGAGCCCCCCAGCAGCGCGAAGATTTCGCCCTGATGGATCTCCAGGGACACATCGTCCACGGCCACGGTTTCATCGAACTTCTTGGTGACACGATCGACTTTCACCAACACCTTTTTCGGTTGCTGATGACCTTCAAGTGCCTTCCTGTAAGTGCTGGAGGCGTTTGCCATGTGAAACTCCCAACAGGTTTCGTTTGCCTGGCCAATGTGGCCGGGCTTAAGTGGATTGCAAGCCTGCAGGTGCACTCCCGGTCGGATCACATCCCCCCGTGGGAGCGAGCAAGCTCGCTCCCACAGGGTTTTGCATTGATCTGAAGGTCTTGCTCCTGCCGTCCGGCTTGTTCGGCACCGCCGTCCTGGCTGCCTGGGTCGTACTTGTTGTTATCACGGGTGTTGCTGTTCACGACTGCCGGATGCGCGCAGGCGCTCCCGACCGCCGCGGGGGCAGTAAATCGTTACGTATTCTTGGGTTGGATCAGCGCTGGTTGCGTCGCGCCGCCCGTTGCCGGCAGGCCGCGCCGAACGCCTGGAAAATCTTCAGGTAGTTCGGGTTGTCCAGCACTTGCCATTCCGGGTGCCATTGCACGCCGAGGGCGAAGGTCGGGCTGTGCCCGACCGAGATCGCTTCGATCAAGCCATCCGGCGCCACGGCTTCGGCGCGCAGGCCGGGAGCGAGGCGATCGATGCCCTGGCTGTGAATCGAGTTGACCTGAAACTCACCCGGCAGTTCGAGCGCTTCAAACACGCCGCCCGCGAGCACGGTCACCGCGTGGGCCGGTGCGTATTGCACGGCCACCTCCGGGCTGTCGGCTTCGCGGTGATCGAGCATGCCCGGCAACTCATGCACCTTCTGGTGCAGGCTGCCGCCGAACGCCACGTTCATTTCCTGGAAGCCACGGCAAATGCCCAGCACCGGAACGCCGGCCGCGATGGCTGCACGTAATAAAGGAAGGGTGGTGGCGTCCCGCGCCGGATCGTGATCCGTACCGGGAGCGCTGGCCGGGCCTTGATAGTGGAAGGGCTCCACATTGGACGGCGAGCCGGTCAGCAACAGACCGTCGAGTTGGCCGAGCAGGTCTTCGATTTCCGTCAGGTTGCCAAGGGAAGGAATGACCACCGGCAACCCTTCAGCGCCAACGCTGACAGCGCGAACATATTTGTCGCCGCTGATGTGATAGGGGTGCAGGCCGATCTGTTTGACGCACGCAGTAACGCCGATCAATGGCTTGAATGCCATTTTTATTCACCTCGAAGTCTGACACTTGAACGAGCTTTTCCGGAGCTTAGCCTCGTTGATTTTAATTAACAACTGCCATGTAAAAAATTCTAAACGCCGTTCATCAAATCGGTGACGTCTACGCCGCTCTGGCGCCTGCTTGGCCACGAGAGTGTTAAAAAAAGCCCGAAAAATAAAGGCTGCGGGGCACTGTGTTCGCTATTGACTTCACTTTGCCTTTCGGATTGACTGGCTGCGTGACAGGGTAGTGAACATAATAATTAACAGCTAAATAGGTGCATCATGTCGGTCCCTCTGCGTACCGTTCAACTCAACGAAGCCAACGCATTCCTTAAGAAATATCCTGAGGTTTTGTACGTCGACCTTCTGATTGCGGATATGAACGGTGTGGTGCGCGGCAAGCGCATCGAACGCACCAGTCTTCATAAGGTGTACGAAAAAGGCATCAACCTCCCGGCCTCGCTGTTTGCGCTGGACATCAACGGCTCCACGGTGGAAAGCACCGGGCTGGGTCTGGACATCGGCGATGCTGACCGCATCTGCTATCCGATTCCCGGCACCCTGAGTATCGAGCCGTGGCAAAAGCGCCCGACCGCGCAACTGCTGATGACCATGCACGAAATCGAAGGGCAGCCGTTCTTCGCCGACCCGCGTGAAGTCTTGGCCAATGTGGTGCGCAAGTTCGATGAAATGGGCCTGACGATTTGCGCCGCGTTCGAACTCGAGTTTTATCTGATTGACCAGGACAACGTGAACGGCCGTCCGCAGTCGCCACGCTCGCCGGTGTCGGGCAAGCGTCCGGTGTCGACCCAGGTCTATCTGATCGACGACCTGGACGAATATGTCGATTGCCTGCAAGACATCCTTGAAGGCGCGAAAGAGCAGGGCATCCCGGCCGACGCCATCGTCAAGGAAAGCGCCCCGGCGCAATTCGAAGTCAACCTGCACCACGTCTCCGACCCGATCAAGGCCTGCGATTACGCGGTACTGCTCAAGCGTCTGGTGAAGAACATCGCCTACGACCATGAGATGGACACCACCTTCATGGCCAAGCCGTATCCGGGCCAGGCCGGCAATGGTCTGCACGTGCACATTTCGATTCTGGATAAAGAAGGCAACAACATCTTCGCCAGCGAGGATCCCGAGCAGAACGCCGCACTGCGTCACGCGATCGGCGGTGTGCTCGAGACCCTGCCGGCGCAGATGGCTTTCCTCTGCCCGAACGTCAATTCGTACCGCCGCTTCGGCGCGCAGTTCTACGTCCCGAACTCGCCGAGCTGGGGCATCGACAACCGCACCGTGGCCGTGCGCGTGCCGACCGGTTCTGCCGACGCCGTGCGCATCGAGCACCGCGTCGCCGGCGCCGATGCCAACCCGTACCTGCTGATGGCCTCGGTGCTGGCCGGTATTCACCACGGTCTGACCAATCAGATCGAACCGGGCGCTCCGGTCGAAGGCAACAGCTACGAGCAGAACGAGCAGAGCCTGCCGAACAATTTGCGCGATGCCTTGCGCGAGCTGGACGACAGCGAAGTCATGGCGCGCTATATCGACCCGATGTACATCGACGTGTTTGTCGCGTGCAAGGAGAGCGAGTTGGCCGAGTTCGAGAACTCGATTTCTGATCTTGAGTACAACTGGTATCTGCATACGGTGTGAGTGTTTGAGAGCCCGAAAACCCAAAAGCCCCTCACCCTAACCCTCTCCCGGAGGGAGAGGGGACTGATCGGGGGATGCTCGGACCATCCGCCAACCTGAACGATTTTTGCCGAATCCATATTCGACTCGGTCGTTCAGGTCGGCGCGGATCCCAAGCGTCCCCCGGTCGGTCCTTTCTCCCCCCGGGAGAGGGCTAGGGTGAGGGCAACCCCTCTCAAGCCAGACACAGCAACCAGACCACCCCCAATCCCCCCTCGTCGAGCCAAAACAATGACCAAAACCCGCAACGACTGGGAACAACGCTTCCAGTCCCTGACCCTCGAAGCCCGTGCCTTCATCAACGGTGAATACCGCCCGGCGATCAGCGGCGAAACTTTCGAATGCCTGAGCCCGGTCGACGGCCGCTTTCTTGCCGCGGTCGCCAGCACCGATGAAGCCGACGCCAACCTCGCCGTCGAAGCCGCGCGCCAGTCTTTCAACTCCGGCGTGTGGGCGAAAAAAGCCCCGGCCGAGCGCAAGCGCGTCCTGATCCGCTTCGCCGATCTGATCCTCCAGCACCAGGAAGAACTGGCGCTGCTGGAAACCCTCGACATGGGCAAACCGATCAGCGACTCGATGAGCATCGACATCCCGGCGGCCGCCAACGCGATCCGCTGGAGCGCCGAGGCGATCGACAAGATCTACGACGAAGTCGCCGCCACGCCGCACGATCAGCTCGGCCTGGTCACCCGCGAGCCATCCGGTGTGGTCGCGGCCATCGTGCCGTGGAACTTCCCGCTGATCATGGCCAGCTGGAAGTTCGCCCCGGCGCTGGCGGCAGGCAACTCGTTCATTCTCAAACCGTCGGAAAAATCCCCCCTGACGGCGATTCGCATCGCCCGGTTGGCGCTGGATGCCGGCATTCCGAAAGGCGTGTTCAACGTGCTGCCGGGCTTCGGCCACACCGTTGGCAAGGCTTTGGCGCTGCACATGGACGTCGACGTGCTGGCCTTCACCGGCTCCACGGCGATCGCCAAGCAACTGATGATTTACGCCGGGCAAAGCAACATGAAACGCGTCTGGCTCGAAGCCGGCGGCAAGAGCCCGAACGTGGTGTTCGCCGACGCACCGGACTTGCGCGCGGCAGCCCAGGCGGCGGCCAGCGCCATCGCCTTCAACCAGGGCGAAGTCTGCACGGCCGGTTCGCGGCTGCTGGTCGAGCGTTCGATTCGCGAGCAGTTCATTCCGCTGCTGGTGGAAGCGTTGCAAGCGTGGAAACCGGGGCATGCCCTCGACCCGGCGACCACCGTCGGCGCCGTGGTCGATCAGCGTCAACTCGACAACGTGCTGCGCTACATCAGCATCGGTCGCGAGCAGGGCGCCGAGCTGATCGCCGGCGGCCAGCGCACCCTCGAAGAAACCGGCGGCCTCTATGTGCAACCGGCGATCTTCGACGGCGTGACCAACGCGATGACCATCGCCCAGGAAGAAATCTTCGGCCCGGTGCTGTCGCTGATCACTTTCGACAGCGCCGAAGAAGCGCTGCAGATCGCCAACGACAGCATCTTCGGCCTCGCCGCCGGCGTCTGGACCAGCAACCTGAGCAAGGCGCACACCTTCGCCCGTGGCTTGCGTGCCGGCAGCGTCTGGGTCAACCAGTACGACGGTGGCGACATGACCGCACCGTTCGGTGGCTTCAAGCAATCGGGCAACGGTCGCGACAAATCGCTGCACGCGTTCGACAAGTACACCGAGCTGAAAGCGACCTGGATCAAGCTCTAATTCTTTTACAGCGGCGGTCGCCAGCGTCTGGCGGCCATCGGAGAAATTTATGAAACAGCAACACGTCAACAGCTACTACGCCGCCACCCGCAACGAAGTCATCGACTTCCCGACCCTCGAAGAGTCGGTCGAGTGCGACGTCTGCATCATCGGCGCCGGTTATACCGGCCTGTCCTCGGCGCTGTTCCTGACTGAAGCGGGCTACAAAGTCACCGTGCTCGAAGCGGCGAAAGTCGGCTACGGCGCCAGCGGCCGCAATGGCGGGCAACTGGTCAACTCCTACAGCCGCGACGTCGATGTGATCGAAGCGCGCTACGGCGACAAGACTGCGGAAATTCTCGGCAGCATGATCTTCGAAGGCGCGGATATCATCCGTTCGCGCATCAAGGATTACGATATCCAATGCGACTACCGGCCGGGCGGTATTTTCGCGGCGCTGAACAACAAGCAACTCAACGGCCTGGCTGAGCAGAAGCGCGGTTGGGAGCGTTACGGCAACCGCCATCTGAAGATGCTCGATGCCGCTGACATCCGTCGCGAAGTCGGCTCCGACGCCTATGTCGGCGGTCTGCTGGACATGCAGGGCGGGCACATTCACCCGCTGAACCTGGCGCTCGGTGAAGCCGCGGCGATCGTGCGCTTGGGCGGCAAGATCTACGAGCAATCCGCTGCGGTGGAAATCAAGTACGGCGAGCCGAACATCGTACGCACCGCCAAAGGCCAGGTTCGCGCCAAGTACCTGCTGATCGCCGGCAACGCCTACCTGCCGCAGGGCCTCGACAACCGCGTGACCGCGAAGAGCATGCCGTGCGGCTCGCAGATCGTCGTCACCGAACCGTTGACCGAGCAGCAGGCGCGCAGCCTGATCACCAACAACTACTGCGTCGAAGACTGCAATTACCTGCTCGATTACTATCGCCTCACTGCCGACAACCGTCTGCTTTACGGCGGCGGCGTGGTCTACGGCGCTCGCGAACCGGACGACATCGAACAACTGATCCGCCCGAAGATCCTCAAGACCTTCCCGCAGCTCAAGGACGTGAAAATCGACTACCGCTGGACCGGCAACTTCCTGCTGACCATGTCGCGCATGCCGCAATTCGGCCGCATCGAAAAGAACGCCTACTACATGCAAGGCTACAGCGGCCACGGCGTCACCTGCTCGCACCTGGCCGGCAAACTGATCTCGGAAATGATCCGCGGCGACGCCGAACGCTTCGACGCCTTCGCCTCCCTGCCACACATGCCGATGCTCGGCGGCCGCACCTTCTCCGCACCGCTGACCGCCCTGGGCGCCGTCTACTACTCGCTGCGCGACCGCTTCGGCGTCTAAGTTACCTCCCCGGCGGCGGCCCAAAACCCCGCCGGTTTTTACCTGATACACCATCAACCCCACTGACACACCAAAGATCAAATTGTAGGAGTGAGCCTGCTCGCGATGAGGCCAGCCCAGCCACCATCCCTCCCACAGAAAAAACCACAAACCCTGTGGGAGCGAGCTTGCTCGCGAAGGCGGTCATCCAGTCAAAAATAATGGTGAATGGGCCACCCAATCGCGAGCAGGCTCACTCCTACAGGTCCGTATTACCAAGGCAAGAAGGACTTTTTCCCCACCATCCATCGAACCTGCTGAGCATCACCTGCAAACGTGATTTAATAGCCGCCTTTCACGGTTCCGGGACACGGGAGCAGCGTGATCCGCGCGACCTGCGCGTCACCCGCCACCCACCCCCCCATCGTCCTTGTTGTTCTCATATAAGGCTGTCATGGATACGGGTTCTCGACTCAAGCTAGTACGCGAAAGCTACAAACTCTCCCAGCGCGAGCTGGCCCGGCGTAGCGGCGTGACCAATGCCACCATCTCACTGATCGAACAGAATCGTGTCAGTCCTTCCGTCAGCTCATTGAAAAAGCTGCTCGAAGGCATACCGATGTCCCTGGCCGACTTCTTCACCTTCGACCAGCCGCCGCGTGAACACCAATACGTCTTCCGCGCCAACGAACAACCCGACCTCGGCCGCCACGGCCTGCGCCTGCTGCTGATCGGCGCCTCCGTCCCGAGCCGCCAGATGCGCCTGCTGCGCGAACAATACGCCCCCGGCGCCAGCTCCGGCGACGAGCCGATCGTGCATGCTGAAGGCGAGGAGTGCGGGCTGGTGACGCGTGGCACCGTGGAGTTGACCGTGGACGGGCAGGTGAGTGTGCTGAGTGCGGGGGATGGGTATTACTTTCCCACCACGCTGCCGCACAAGTTCCGCAATATCGGTGCGGATGAGGCTGAGATTATTAGCGCGAATACGCCGGCGAATTTCTGATCCCGATCGCTGCCTGAACGGCCCGTTTCGACTGAATCAGGCCGTTTTTTTTGCTGCCATTCGTCAGCCGCACCGCATTTTCACCCCGCGCCTGTTTCCAATGCGTAACTCACCCCCCGCAAAGGAAACAGCCAACATGCGCCCAGTCAACTTCGCAGCCCTGACCCTCGCCACCCTGTTATCCGTCACGTCCCTCTACGCAACCGCCGCCAACGATACCCCGGCGCCGACCGCCAACGACGGCAACGGCCAAACCAACCCGAGCGCGCCGGAAGACATCCATTCCAACGGAGCCACGGTGCCAAAAGGCACGCAGGGCAATACCACCAATAACGATGGCTCGACACCCTCGGGCGGCAAGCCCAGCGGTTCGAAACAATCGAACGACAGCGGCACCAGCAGCGGCGCCGGCGAAGGTTAAGCGTGTTTCGAATGCAGCAAGCCCGGCATGTAGCCGGGCTTTTTTATGGGCAAGTCCTGGATGACTGAAGGCTATTTCGTCTTCCAGTTGCCGCCGCTGTTTTCACAGTCGATCTTCGCCTGCTCCAGATGCTCACCGCCGTAGTAATACGTCGTCACTTGCGCGTTATCCGGCAGGTTCAGCGGTTGGGCGCTTTTGTCTTTGCTGGTGGAGTGCGGGTTGGCCAGCGATTCCTGGGTGAGGCGGGCGGTGCAGGTGGCCTGGTAGTGATCTTCGCAGCGCGCGACTTTTTTCTTGGTGGCGTTGAGGGTGTCTTTGCTTTCGTTGCTGCATGACCAGTTGATCGAATCGACTGGAACGCCTTCATATTCATAGCAGCTATGAGTTTCCACGGCGGGCACTGCGGGGCTCGAAGAGCGGGTCTGGACGTCGCAGCCTTCGGCCATGACGCAGGTGGGGATGATGGCGAATGTGGCGATCAGCAACAGCAATCGGGTTTTCATCGGCAGTTCCTCTCCAATGGCGCCGCGTCTGATCGGTGATTTGGCGCTTGTCTGCTTTCGAGGTGGCGATGACGTGCAGGGTTCCATCGGCTTCGCGACGGGTGATCTTCGCGTACACTGCGCAACAATCAGAAACATTCAGCGCCCAAGGATTGGACCGTCGCCATGATCGAAATCGGCCGCCGCAACATCGCCCCCGCTTCGCAGCATCCGTTTCACGATATCTATCTTTTTCATATCGACCCCGCAAAACCCGAGACGCCGTTCTGCTTCGAGCAGTCGATGGGCGGCGGGCACATGGAACATGGCGGGGCGCGATTTCTCGCGCTGAATGAACTCGACACGTGGTGCGGCGACTGGCGCGAACACTTGAGCAAAGCCAATTGCGCCTGGGTCGCGGAGTTGATCGACGCCAACCCGCACGCCGATCAAGCGACGCTGGTGGGGTTGATTCTTCAGCGTCACGCAGCATCCGCGCAGCCAGTCGGGCGCTGGAAAGGCTTCGGCAACTGGCTCAAACGCAACATCCACGTCGGCGGCCGTTACGGCATCTGACCTTCGGAGAACCTTATGACGCAAACCCTCGAACGCGCTATCGCCATCGCCGCCACCGCTCATGCCGGGCAGGTCGACAAGGGCGGTGCGCCGTACATTCTCCATCCACTGAAAGTCATGTTGCGCATGACCACGCTGGAGGAACGCATCGTCGCCGTGCTGCACGATGTGGTTGAGGACTGCGGCGTCAGCCTCGATGACTTGCGCATTGAAGGCTTCAGCGAAGACGTGCTGACGGCGATTGCATCGGTGACTAAAGTGCCTGGTGAATCCTACGAGGATTTCGTCGACCGCGCCGCGCAAAACCCGATTGGCCGGGTGGTGAAACTGGCGGATCTGGAGGAGAACAGCGATATCTCGCGGATCGCCTCACCGGGTTGGGAGGACCTGGAGCGGATCGAAAAGTATCGGCGGGCGATTGCGCGGTTGCGCATGTGAAACAGATTACATCCGCTGTGGGAGCGAGCCTGCTCGCGAAGGCGTCAGACCGGTTATTCATCAGTGACTGGCACACCGCATTCGCGAGCAGGCTCGCTCCCACAATGGATCGGTGATGTGTCAGTTGATAGCCAGGAAGGCGACTATGAAATCCATTATTTGCTTGTTGATTGCTGCCGGTTTCGGCGCGTTGTTGCAGTTCGAAGGCGTCCCCCATGGATTGCTGCTGGGTTCGATTATCGTCACCGCAGTGTTCGCCAGTAAAACCGGCATCGCGCCGGCGACGCCTTATGGGCTGGGCTACATTCAGGTCACGCTGGGTATCGCCACCGGGCTGATGTTCGAAGCGTGGGACAGCGCGACGGCCTCGGCCCTGTTGCCCAGCCTCGGTGTGTTGCTGATCTGCCTCACTGTGCAGATCGCATTGGCCGGCTGGTGGCTGACCCGCGGCGCCGGCTGGAGTCGCACCGATGCGCTGCTGGCGGTTTACCCCGGCGCGCTGGCCGCAGTGTTCGATCTGCTGGAGTCGGAAAAGGCATCAAGCAAGGTCATCATCGTCCACCTGATGCGCTTGCTGCTGATCACCGTGCTGGTGAGTTTGTTGATTCCCGGCCAGGCCGCCATCGCGGTTGCCGATGGCGATCCGTTGACGACGGGCATGGCGCTGACCGCGTGTGCTGTGATCGCACTCAGCGTGCTGCTCGGGCGCTTGTTGCTGCTGATCGGCGTCCCGGCGCCGTTCATGCTCACCGCGATCATCATCACCGCCGTGTTCGTGAAATCAGGATGGCTGCACGGTTTTCACATGCCGGACTGGAGTTTGAACCTGGCCGCGCTGATCCTCGGCGTACGCATCGGCTCAAGGTTCCAGGGCCTCGGCTTTGCCGAACTGGCCCGGCACGGGTGCACAGCGCTGGTCTCGGTTGGCTTGATGATTGTGGTCGCGGCGGTGTTTGCCGAAGTAGCGGCGGGGTTGCTGGGCAACGATCCGCTGTCGTTATGGCTCGCTTATATGCCCGGAGCGATCGAGACCATCGCGATTGTCGCGTTTGGTGGCGGGCTGAATGTGGTGTTTATTCTGACGCATCATTTGAGCCGGATGGTATTGCTGCACTTTGCGCCGGCGTTGTGGGTGCAGGTGCGGCGGGTGAGGGAGGAAGCCTGACTCGAGCTGATGCCAATCTGTTGCGGCGTGTCAGTTAAATCCATCCCCCTCACCCCAGCCCTCTCCCCAAAGGGGGCGAGGGGGAAGGGAGCCGATCTCTGTGCTGTCCGAAATTTGAGTTCGGCTCGAGATGTCAGGTCGCCGTAGCTCGAGAAAACAACTCGGTCAGTCCCCTCTCCCTTTGGGAGAGGGTTAGGGTGAGGGCTAGCGGATATGCGCCGCAAAACCTTCAAGCCCCGGCGCGATGCCTTCCTTCAACGTCAAAGCCGGAATCTCATACTCCCCCGCATTCTGCTGCCGGAACCCGATCGGCCTCGCACTCCACAACTCATCCAGCCGCCGCCCCAGTTCATCAGTGGTCTCGGCATAGCGCGCCGCATCCATCCGGCTGGTGCGATACACCACAAATGGCGGCACCACCTCAAAACCGGGGTAGTACAAGATCCCGTGTTGGATCGGAAACAGCAGATCATCCATCGGCCCGTTGATCCCGCGTGGGCTGTAGTGGGATTCCCAGCCGCCGGTGGTGACCATCAGCATCGCGCGTTTGCCTTTCATTTTGCCTTCGCCGTAACGCTCGCCCCAGCGGCTGTCGGAATGTTCGCCGACGCCGTAGGCAAAGCCGTAGGCGTAGACGCGGTCGACCCAGCCTTTGAGGATCGCTGGCATGGTGAACCACCACAGCGGGAATTGCAGGATCAGCGCGTCGGCCCACAGCAGTTTTTCCTGTTCGCGGGCGATGTCGGCGGCCTGGGTGCCGTCGGCGTAGGCGCGTTTTGAGTCGAGGGATGCGTGGAACGGTTGCGAAGGATCGCGTTGCGGTGCGTCGTCGGCGTCGAGGGTGGATTTCCAGTTCATCGCGTAGAGGTCGGAGATTTGTACGCTGTGGCCGGCGGCTTGCAGGCGCTGGACGGTGAAATCCTTCAGTGAACCGTTGAGCGACGTCGATTCGGGGTGGGCGTAAACCAGTAATACATTCATGGTGAAAAGCTCCGTTGGTTGATGGCTGCAGGATCGGCGCTCGCCCGGTATATTGGAAATGAATGTCTGATATGTCTGGTATAGCCATGAATAATTTGAGACGCCTGGATATCAACCTGTTGCTGACCTTGGATGTGCTGCTGGCTGAGCACAACGTTACGCGCGCGGCGCAGCGGCTGAACCTGTCGCAGCCGTCGGTGAGCGTGCATCTGGCCAAATTGCGCGACATTTTCGGTGATCCGTTGTTGCTACCTGGTCCACGGGGCATGCGCCCGACGGCGCGGGCCGATGAGTTGCGCGAGCCGTTGCGCGAAGCGCTGGAGGCGTTGGAGCGGGCGGTGGCGCCGGCCAGTGCGTTCGACCCGGCGCAGGCGACGCACAGCTGGAAAATCGCCGCGACCGATTATGGCGAATCGACCGTGGTGCTGCCGGCACTGAGCGGCTTGCGCGAACAGGCGCGGGGCACGCGGCTGGCGGTGATCGACCTGCACCCGCAACAACTCGTGAAAGAGGCCGAGCAGGGCGTGTTCGATCTGGCGCTGCACATCAGCGAGGACGCGCCGCCGGAGCTGTATCGGCGACCGCTGTTTCAGGAGCGCTACGTGCTGGCCGGGCGCATCGGCCATCCACACCTGCAAACGGCGCCCACGCGCGAACGATTCTGCGCGTTGGAGCACGTATTGGTTTCCCGTGAGGGTGGGGGCTTTTTCGGGGTGACGGATCGGG
This sequence comes from Pseudomonas koreensis, assembly GCF_036668835.1. Taxonomy (GTDB): domain Bacteria; phylum Pseudomonadota; class Gammaproteobacteria; order Pseudomonadales; family Pseudomonadaceae; genus Aquipseudomonas; species Aquipseudomonas koreensis_I. The sequence goes on along the minus strand of NZ_JAZEVW010000010.1, from coordinate 62,321 downwards.
TGTTGGCCGATGTCGGCTTGATGCGCAACGTGGTGTTGTCGGTGCCGCATTTTCTGATGGCGATGTCGGTGTTGGCCAGCACCGACCTGGTGGCGATGCTGCCGTCACGGCTGGTGCGTGGCAACCCGGCCTTGCAGGTGGTCGACGCGCCGCTTGAAGTGCCGGGTTATGAAATGGCGATGTTCTGGGGCGAACGCTCGCACCGCGATCCGGCGCACAAGTGGCTGCGCGAGCATCTGCTGGCGTCTGTCTGAGATCTGATCAGGCGTGGACCAAGGCCACTGCAAACGACACGACGATCATGCACGCGAAGGCGAAATTGAGATTCATGGGGTGTTCATCCTGAGCCGTTTGAGAGTGGGGCCATTGTGAACAGGCGCACCGCAAAGAAAAAATTCGCCTTGTTGATTCCAATGATCGAAACAATTGATGGCCGCTGCGTTTGTATTTGCCCGAGGCTTTCGCTAGCCTTGATGAAACCTGCAACTACAAGCATAAACAGGCACAACCATGCATGATCACTCCATCGCCGAATTGCCGTCGCTGCGCCGGCAGAAAATCCTCTTGCTCCTCGAACGCGACGGCAAGGTCATGGCGTCCGAGTTGAGCCAGCACTTTGCAGTATCCGAGGACACCATCCGCCGCGACCTTGCCGAACTCGACAACGCCGGGTTGGTACAACGCGTGCACGGCGGGGCGTTGCCGCGGCCGAAGGATTCGGGCAAGGATTACTTCACCCGGCTCGATGAAACCGATGAGGTCAAGGTTCGCCTGGCGCAACTGGCGGCGCAGCAGATCGAGGACGGACAGATCGTGCTGTTCGATTCCGGCTCGACAACGTTGCAGGTGGCGCGCTCGCTGCGTGCCGGCATCAGCATTACAGCGGTCACCGCGTCGCCGATGACGGCCATCGCCTTGTCCGAATTCGAAGGAGTGAAAGTGATTCTCGCTGGCGGGCAGTTGAACCCACGGACGATGGCGGCGGGTGGGCATGAGGCGCTGCGTCTGTTGGGCGGGATCAAGGCCGATCTGGCGATAACCGGTGTGTGTGCGATTCATCCGGAGGTGGGGATTACCTCGCTGCATTTCGATGAAGTACCGGTCAAGCAAGCGATGCTTGACGGCGCGGCGCGGGTGATTGCGGTGACCTCGGCGGACAAGCTTGGCGCGGTCGAACCGTTTGTGGTGGCGCCGTGCACGCGGTTGCACATGTTGATCACCGAGCGGCATGTGGCGTCGGGCAGTGTCGAGGATTATCGGCGGTTGGGGATTGTGGTCGAGCAGTTGCCGGATTGATATTGGATTTGAGGGCCTCTTCGCGAGCAGGCTCGCTCCCACAGGGTTTTTGTGTCGTTCATAAATCCTGTGGGAGCGAGCCTGCTCGCGAAGGGGTCGGCGCAGTCAGCGCAATTTTTCAAGCATCTGGTAATACCACATCCCCGCCGCCAGCAACGGGTTGCCGAGCAAATCGCCCATCGGCACGCGAATGTGCTGGCAGGCGGCAAAGGTGTCGAACTGTTCCAGTTGCCCGGTGATCGCCCGGCTCATGATTTCGCCCATGATGTGCGTGGTGGCGATGCCGTGGCCGGAGTAGCCCTGGCAGTACCAGACGTTGTCCGAGAGCTTGCCCAGTTGCGGAATGCGGTTGATGACGATGCCCATCGCGCAGCTCCACTGATAGTCGATCTGCACGCCTTTGAGCGCCGGGAATGTCCGCTCGATGCACGGGCGCAGTTCGGCGGCGATGTCCCGCGAATCCTTGCCGCTGTAGTTGGCGCCGCCGCCGAATAGCAAGCGACCGTCAGCCGTCAGGCGGTAGTAGTCGAGGACAAAACGGCAGTCGTACACGGCGAGGTCTTGCGGGTTGATCTGCCGCGCCAGTTCGCCCAGCGGCGCGGTGGTGACGATGGCGCCCATGGCCGGGAAAATCTTGCCTTTGAGTTTGCCCGGTTCGAGCTTATGGTAAACGTCGCCGGCGAGCATCACCTGGCTGGCGTCGATCTGTCCGTGAGCGGTGCGCACGCCGGGTTTGTCACCGTGAATGATCTCCAGCACTTCGCTGTTCTCGAAGATCAGCGCCCCGAGACTTTCCGCCGCCCGCGCTTCGCCGATGCACAGGTTGAGCGGATGCAGGTGCATGTTGCGGGTGTTCTTGATCGCGCCGTGATAGAGCTCGCTTTGCAGCAGATCGCGGACCTGGCTGCGGTCGAGCAGACTGACCTCATCGCCCAGTCCGCGACGCACGGCTTCTTCGTAGTCATTGCGCAGGCCGGTCATGTGGCCGGGCTTGTACGCCGCGTGCAAATGACCGTGTTTGAGGTCGCACTCAATGGCATATTTTTCGACGCGCTGTTGGATGATTTCGTGGCCGCGCCAGCGCAGGTGCCAGATGAAATCATCGACGTCATCGCCGAGTTTTGCGCGCATCTGTTTGCGCATCGCGCCATCGCCGGACAGGCTGCCGGTGGTCCAGCTTATCCGACCCAGATGATGTTGACTTGTCGAATAGTCAACAGAACCCGAGCCGTGTACAGACCTGCATTGTTGGGGCACTTAAGGATGCATTGGGGGAGTCGTCAGTTTGTTCCGCCCCAGCCCGAGGCAAACTCGGTGAGGAGGGTACGAATATGAACACGGCTGCAGAGCTTTACTTGCAGGCAGCAAGGCGGGACAGCACGACGCGGCGCTACCAGCAGACCCTCACGCGTTACGAGGTGGGCTTAGTGGTTTTCTGCCGGCGTCCAGTGACACCATCGTGCGTTAGCTAGCCGAGCACGCCGAGTCCCTGGCTATCAGCATCTTGCGCGGGTACCTCGCCGCCCTAGCGTGCTGGCACCAAAGTCATGGCTCTATCGACCCGACCAAAGCCCCGCAGGTGCGTGACGTGTTGCGTGGCATTCAGGCCTTGCACCCGCGGCCAGTCCGCCAGGCCGAACCCTTGCAACTGCGGGAGCTGGAGCAGTGTGTGACGACCCTGCTGCTGGAGGAGACGTCGCCTAATCCGACGGTGCGTTTGCGAGCCTTTCGCAGCGACGATCTGTGTCGCTTGCGGATTGAGTCCAATCAGTTGGTGGCGGGCGAAGGCTTGACCCTGTTTCTCTCCAGCAGTAAATCCGACCGTGAGCATCAGGGCCGCACCGTCAGCGTGCCGGCCTTGAAACGGTTGTGTCCGGTCCAGGCATTTGAAGAGTGGCTGGCGCTTAGTCTCCGGCAGGCGGGGCCGGTGTTTTGCAGTATCAATCGCTGGGGCCATCTGGCCACGAGCGCCTTGCACCCCTACAGCATTTCGCGGGTGTTGCGTCGGGAGTTGACCCGCAGCTAGAGAAAATCGGGGGTTTGTGGTTTTTGGCATGCGAAAAAAGGCCATATGGGACTGAGATGGGACCGGGGCGCTATTTTGGTGCGGAAATGGCCACCACCGAATGGGTGGCTGACCGTCGCCAGCGATTCGATGAGCTAGGCTTCTGCGAACCGAACTCGAAGGAAGGCTGCTATGCCAAATAACTCAGATTCCAACATTGCCACCGCAGATGCACTCACATTACTACTGCACAATCAGCATGCGCTTGGGGCGGCGATAAGAGGAGGTCACCAAGTGGCTTTCGGAGAATGGCGTAGGGACAGTTGCAAAGAACGCGGTTGGGGCCATGGAAATCCTGGATGAAAACGCGAAAGCGATTACAGAAACGATCACGCGACTCCGTCGGCTTTAGGGAGTCGTCTTGATAGGCTGCACTCGGCCAAAAGCGGCCATTCGCAAGTGCCGTTTTGGACCAATTGCGGACCTTCCACGCAATGATGGCATCCTGCATCCTTATTCCACTTGCTTTCTACCCAAAATACCCGCACCTATAGAGAACTAGGCCAACAAGCAGGGGGTAGCCATGAGGCTAGAGTCATTAAGAGTTCGTAACTATCGCTCTATCAATGACAGCGGTGAAATCGCGGTCTCTCGTATTACCGCCCTTCTGGGACGAAACGAGAGCGGCAAGTCGAACCTGCTTCGTGCATTGCACAGCCTAAACCCGATTACAGGATTCGAGGCTTTGAGGCCCATTAAGGACTTTCCCCGTCACAGGCGCCTAGAGGAGTGCACAGACGACACGCCCGTGTTGTCAACGACATGGGTCTTAGACGATGACGACAAAGAAGCTCTGCTTGAAGTACTTCCGCGGGCCACGGAGGTGTCCCTGGTCATCGTCGGGCGTAGCTATGGCTCGTTAAGAACTGTGAGATTCCCCGAGCTCAAGGCAATAGTCTTCGACGAAACCGACATAAAAAACAAGGTTAAGAAGGTAGCTGCGGCGGTGCGCGCTGCAGCGTTGAAGCAGGAGACCCCTAGCGCGTTGGATGCGGCAGCCGATGCCTTCGAGAAAGTTGCGACCGCCACAAGGTTACGTGACACGTGGGCTAGTCAGATGGTGGCTGCGGCAAACGCTCTGCGGACAGCGCTGGCCGGCGCTGATGCTGAGTTGACTGACAAACAAGAGGAGACGCTCTCTGAGCTCGAAGAGCTGGCCGATAGCATCGTGTTTGACAAGGATGCCCAACAGCAGGCTTGTAGCTGGGCTGCTGGCGCAATTCCGAAGTTCATCTATATCGATGAATACCCGGAACTTGATGGCCACCAAGACATAGCCGCCTACATCCAACGGAAGTCTCAGGGGCAGCTTGAGGATGCGGACCGAAACTTTGAGAAACTGTGCAAGGTCGCAGGCCTCAATCCCGATGAGCTGCAGAAGCTCCATGGGCAAAATGATCATGAAACGCGGAATCAGCTCGCGAACCGTGCCAGCGCTGTTGTCACAGGTGAGATTAAGCGGCTGTGGAAAGATCGCGCGCTAAAGATTCGTTTTAACCTCGACGGCCCCCACATCGATACCATCATCTCTGATCCAACGAGCACCTATGACGTTGAAGTTAATCTCAACGACAGGAGCCGAGGTTTTCAGTGGTTCTTCGCCTTCTACATCACGTTTTCGGCTGACACAGACGGAGGCCATGCGGAGAATGCTGTGCTCCTGCTGGATGAGCCCGGCCTGTATTTGCATGCCAAGTCCCAATCAGATCTCCTCCATCATCTAGAGGTGGACTTCTCCAATCAAATCCTCTACTCCACGCACTCACCCTTTATGGTGCCGACGCATGCGCTCGATTCAGTCCGTACCGTCAACATCTCGGAGGAAGTTGGAACCACAGTCACGAACGATCCGACGGGAGATGCTAGGACGCTGTTCCCGCTGCAGGCAGCGCTCGGCTATGACCTTGCCCAAAGCCTCTTTGTCGGCCCCAACAATCTTGTTGTCGAGGGGGTTACGGACTTCTGGATCATGAGCGCTGTTAGCGCCTATATGTCCGAAAAGGGAAGAACGGCACTGAGTACCGCTCTCACAATGACTCCAGCGGGAGGTGCGCAGAAGGTCTCTTACATGGTTGCGTTACTGACGTCGCAGGCTCTCAACGTGTTGGTTCTTCTAGACACTGAGCGGGACTCAAGGGTCACCAAGGACGAGCTTCTCAAGGCGAAGCTCATTCGCGATCAGAACGTCGTATTTGTTTCGGAAGCGTTTTCGTCCCGGCCGAACGAAGCAGATATTGAGGACTTGCTAGATCCGGTAGTGTATGAGGCGCTTGTGCGAGAGGCCTACAGCAAAGAGTTGAAGGGGAAGGCGTTGAAGTTAAATCTCAATATCCCGCGGATCGCCAAGCGTATTGAGGAGGGCCTTGCGAATCTTGAAATCCCCTTCCATAAAACTCGACCGACACGGCTATTCCTCAAAAAGATGGCGTCGGAACCGGAAACTGTATTGCCAGAGCAAAGTCTTGAGCAATTCGAGGCGCTGTTTGCATTGATCAACGGACGGCTGGAAAAGCACGTTGCTCGGGATCCTAAGCCCTTCGAGAGTTAAAAGTTATTAGGCCGCGTCAAGGGGCGGCCTATTTAGATCAAATGTTAAAACATGCTCCCATTCGAGCGACGGGTATGCTCACCTGATCTAGTTGTCCACTTTGGTCCGTGGCGGATGGGTAATTGCTCAGACTCGCCTCTACCAATTTTCATTTGACCTGACCAGTCATTCGCATCGGATTTGACCAGCATTATTCTTGGACATGACCGACAGAAAGCCCAAAGCGGACATTCCTAAAACTTTATTTAGGCAGTGTCGCCTGGGGCCTGGAATTTCACGATTGTCCGCACGGATTCATTCATAAGCGACAGGCCTCTCTGTGCTAATGGGTGAGCTTCCATCCCACTCCAGCATATCCCTGGGGGACAGCTTTTTACCCACAGCGGCTCTTGCCGGAGGATACTCAGAAGCGCTTTAGTGCGGAACAATGGCTAGCTTATGTGAGGCTCGTACTCATCATCGTAGTGTGCGTACTCCGAGCACCTATCACATAGAGCCCCATTCTCCGCTTCGTAGCCCTCTAGGGAGGTGTGGCACCCGGAGCACTTCGGCGGCTGATAAGTGTAGCCACAGAGATGGCAATGCCCTTCGGATAGATCGAACATCGGAGCGCCGCAACTACCGCAGTCCGTGATGATTTCCTCGTCGTCGAACGGGTTCTCTCGGGTGGTTCGTAACTCCTCTTCCATCAACTCAATGAACGAATCTGACTGGTTACATGCGAGGCAGTTGTATCGGAACTCTGAGTAGTCGAAGGGCACACCAGCCTGGAGGTCTTCCCGGTTAGGCTCAAGCAGCGGGGAACCACAGGCAGGGCATGAACAAGCCTTGAACAACTCGCGGGTATGCGCCATGACGCCCAGGTCTTCCCACTGGCGCTGTACCTCCTCCAGATTGTGGGCAAAGAACTGGTGATTTCTCAGCATGACTTCCCAGGTCTCGCCTAGCAAGGCTGCCGGATTCTCTGATAGCTCGTGTGTAATGAAGTCCCGCAGGAGTGGGAACAGATCGAGCAAGAATTTATTGATCTCCTCCAGGGGATGCTTGGGGTGGAGGTGTTCCAGATCGTTCCGGCACCGTTGCAGGGTATTCACGGCTGTCCAATCAGTGCGGATGCCAAGACCCTCAAAGTGCAGTTCAATGTCTGCTACGTCGATTGTCTTGTTTCGTTCAAGCTCGGGACGCCACTCGATTACGCCATCTTGGTCACGGCAGGGTTTGAATTTCCTTGCCTTGTAGATGAGGCTGGCCGCATGTTCGGGAGAGTCCGCGAGCATTGCAATCCTGTACTTGAACAGCAGCAAAACCCCTGCGAAGAGGTTACGAGCGGATGAAACGGCTCGGAGGGGGTTCCCGTCATCACCCTGCGTGAGCTGGTAATCCTCAATCCCCAGCTGAATGGACGTTACAGCATTTTCCAGAACCTTCGCTCTATCCAGCGTAGGTACGCCCTTACCCGACATCGACCTTTTCTCCCTGAGCACCTCTTGGCGCGATAGGGAACGCACAATACCCTAATCCCATTACAACAAAAATAGGTGCCCCCAGGCGCGTACTGGGCTGCCCTATGGCTGAGCCTTAGCTCGCTCCTGCGTGGGCCAAAGGAGTTACTTTGCCGTATGGCTGACCGCGTTAACGTCCACCCCGCCCAGGAGGATTTTCGAAAGTTCATCTACCTGGTGTGGAAACAACTCAACTTACCCGAACCCAGGCATGCTGGGAACAGAGCCGCTGCGCGAATTGGCCAGCGGCTCTGCATGCCATCGCCGAGTGATCCGACGGAAGCAGGGTTACACCCTCGGATCGCATGACTGCTACTCGTCCGAGCCATCTGTCTCGGCGAACAAGAATTTTCCGATGTACCAAACAGACCGCCCAACGTTGTGGATAAGCTGTTCTCCTTGCCGTAAGGGCGAGTTTTCTTCATCGATGCCCGCCAGCTTGATCGCGTCAGTGACCTTTGAGCCAGTCGGGTGTGCATCTCCCACTCGCATATCATAAGCACCGGCTATCTCAGCAAACACTCGCTTGGCTTTGGCGTCTCCAATTTTCTCCGCTAAAATACTTTGGAGTAATTTGTTTGAGCCGAGCTTGGCTTTTTCTTCGTGTGTAGAAAGTTTGCGTAGCTCGGTTATGTTGAGCCTGTCCGAGAATACGCGAATAATGTCCTTGGCTAGCCTGAGCAGGGACGCTCTGTCTTTGCTGGCAAACCTGGATATTTGCTGACCTGCTTCGAAGTCATCAATGTCGTGGCTGAACAGAGAGATATTATATTTATCTCTAAAGCTGTCTTCGAGAAGTCTCATGCTTCCAAAAAACATTTCTTCAACAGCATGTGTAGATGCTGGTTGCGCTTTCATCTGTGCTTCAAGCAACTCACTTGATACTTTACCTTCAGGAGCTACATTATGCGCTGCCCAAACATGCTGCTCCCATGAGGCGAGGCGAGCGATGTCATAAGCATATACGGTGATCAGATCAGAGTTGTTGATTCCAAAATGAGTTTTATATCCTGACGTGGATTGAATAGCTCCAGTTTCAGCGGTGTACCATGCCAGCTTGAATCCTCGATTGTTCAGAAGCTCGGTAACAACGCTGGACCGAAACCACAGCCAGCGACCCACGTCCTCGTTATCAAGCTCTGCTGACCTCATTCTCGTTCCATCTGTTTCCACGATGAATTGCGGTAGATTTGGATCCGCATCTCCACGAACGCGCTGACTTTTGGATTGGTGGTCTATCCACTCCTCACGCCAAAACTCCCCCTCTACCCTTACACCTTCATAGCCTCCACGGTGCCCCTTTGAACTCTCATGGTCAGTGTTCGAGTTATTCTCAGGCCCCATCACAGGGGCGTCTTCATCCTCATCTACGTCAGTTCGCCAGGCTCGAAACATCGCCCAGCTTCCCCCAAAGACGTCATCAAGCTTGCGAATGATTAGGGTGAATTTGCCATTATCTCTTTCCTCATTGTGAGGCCGAAGATTCGAATATGCGCTGTCTTCTAGTACAGGGATGTTTTCTACCCTCTGTCGGTAGTATGCAAGGCGAAGCGAAAGGTTCCTAGCTGCTAGATAATCAAGTAGAAACTCCCTTTTGATTTCTATCTGACAGTATTCGCCATCTTCACTTACTGTCTCGCGGGCCACTACAACGAAATTTTCTTCAGGTCTAACCCAATTGTCACCTTCTTTGATCAGGCGCAGCGCAACCACTAGGTCAGGGCTCAAAATCCATTTTCTACCACCGACAACAAGTTGCGGGTGTTCATAAATTAAGTTAATGCCTATTGGTTCTTTATCGTTGTATTGATACTGATCTATGGACGCATAATACCCATCTTCGTATGCATATGGCGCGACAGTGTGCCCAATGCCTATGTCGCTCCATCCAAGACGTTCTTCAACCAGCTGGCGATGCTCTGGCGGGAATGCAACGGAGCCGCAGCCGAAATATTCACTGACATGACCTACGTCTTTTACATCCCTTTTCTTGCTCTCAACTGACGCTCTCAAAGGAACCCACGCCGCGTTAGAAAAGGCCCTACGGGTTTCCTTGGTTTGCAGAATCCACTCTTCACTCATGGTTGAATTTCCGTTTTAGTGATAGCACATTGTGAGTCAACAGCGGCCTTCGCCCTGGCCTCACGACAGTATGGTCTGCGCAGCCCCTCGCTCGCTTACCTTAGCTCGGTTTACAAACCACATTGGGTGGTTTTTCGAATGTCGCCACCGTCAACTTTGGGTCGAAATCGGACCAAGACGAGCGTCCGCTTCTGGCCGATTGCTGCCTGTCACGAAGGTCTGGAATCGGCCAATAGCTGCCATTCATAATGAGCAGTAAACCTCCCATTGCAGCCGGTCACGCCCGACGCAGTCGATCAAAATCATCTGCTCATTCACGGTTGTGAGGGGGCGGAAAAAATCCAGACGCCTTGAAGGTCGATGTCGTCTAGTCGCACCGAAGGTATCGGGCCAGTTCTTGCAGAAACTGTTCTCATTACTGTGCATTGCGGTGAGTCTGCTTATGGTGGGCAAAGCGGCTATAAGCCTTCATTGAGCGGATTCAATCGGAGTGGATAAGTTTTGCGTCCGGCAGCACCAGACTGAAAAAGTATTTCATTAGTCGAGTGCCCTCCAAGCCCAAAAGGCAAAAATGTTCTGCCCTCCCAAACTTAAACTATCCGGTAGTCGTGAAGTTATTTACGTCTTCGCCAGAGTTATTGCTGAGCCTTGACGGTGGCAATGAACCGGCCCGCGGCTTCACTCATTATTATCTTTTGGATAGGCCGACCTTGAACAACCCATTACTTCAACACCATCCTCTGCCTCCCTATGCCCAGCTTCGACCCGAGCATGTAAAACCAGCGATCGATCACATCCTTGCCGAAAACCGGATCGCCATTAAATTGATCTTGGAGCGGGAGGGGGCATCACCAACCTGGCTGGGTCTGGTCGTAGCGCTGGATGAGGTCGACGACCGGTTGCAGCGCGCATGGCGACCAGTCAGCCATCTAAACAATGTGTGCAGCACCCAGGAACTCAGGGCTGCTTATGAGTCGTGCCTGCCAGCGCTGAGTCAGTACAGCTCCGACGTTGGCCAGAACAAAGATCTTTTCGATTCATTGCTGGCACTCTCGAACAGTCCGCAAAGCCAAGGTTTTAGTGCATCACAAAAGATGTCCATCAGCTTGAAGCTAAGGGATCTGCGCCTCTCTGGCATCGATTTAGCCACTACTGATCAGCTGCGTTTCAAGGCAATCAGCGCTCGACTGTCGGAACTTTCCAGTAGCTTTGCCAACAATGCACTAGATGCCACCCAAGGCTGGACCAAACATGTCATAGACGAAACGCTGCTCGCTGGGGTGCCAACATTGACACAGGAGCAGATGGCGCGCTTGGCTAAAGCCCAAGGCCTTAACGGATGGTTAGTAACGTTGGACCCTCCTGCCGTGCAAGCTGTTATGACCTATGCCGACAACACCTACCTTCGCGAAGAGGTGTATTGGGCCAATACCACACGTGCGTCTGAGAAGGGCCCGCAGGCAGGCATGTACGACAACACGACGAGCATTGCTGAAATTCTTGCGTTGCGTCATGAGATTGCGACGCTTCTGGGCTACCGGCACTACTCGGACTTGAGTGTGGCGACCAAGATGGCGGCGTCCAGTGAGCAAGTGCTTGAGTTCATCGAGAAACTGGGGGCGTATGGAAAAACCAGCGCTTATCGCGAGTATGACGAGCTGCTCACCTACGCGACCATAAACGGAGCCTCCGAGCTCAATGCGTGGGATATCGCCTACTACAGCGAAAAAATGCGCAACGATCTGCTCGACTTGTCGCAACAGGTCATTCGTCAGTATTTCCCAGTCGATAGCGTACTCGCGGGCCTTTTCGAGATCGCTGGCCGTTTGTTCGGTATCGAGTTCTCCGAGCGCTTCGACTTCGATCGCTACCACCCGGATGTTCGCCTGTTTGATGTATTTGAAGAGGGTGTACTAACGGGCCGGTTCTATATAGATCTCTATGCCCGGGCCGGTAAGCGGGGTGGAGCCTGGATGGACCAGGTCATCGATCGCCGCCGCAACGCTCAGGGTGAGCTTGAATTGCCGATTGCCCAACTGGCCTGCAACTTTGCGACGCCGGTGGGTGATCAGCCAGCGCTCCTTGATCACAGGGAGGTGATCACCCTTTTTCACGAGCTCGGGCACGTGTTGCACCATCTTCTGACTCGCATAGAGGAAAGTGCGGTATCCGGAATCAGCGGGGTAGCTTGGGATGCGGTTGAGTTGCCAAGTCAATTTATGGAGAACTGGTGCTGGCAGGCAGAGGGGCTGAACCTGATCTCGCGTCACCACGAGACGGGCGAGCCCTTGCCAACTGATCTTCTGGAAAAAATGGTTGCAGGCCGGAATTTCCAGGCTGGAATGAATACTTTGCGTCAGGTCGAAATCGCGCTATTCGACTTCGAACTGCACATGAGTCACGACGATGACCGTTCCTGTCAGGCAGTGCTGCAAAGCGCGCGGCAGCGTATCGCAGTAGTACCTATCCCTGCCTATAACCGTTTTGCAAATACCTTCAATCATGTATTCGCGGGCGGCTATGCCGCAGGCTACTACAGCTACAAGTGGGCCGAAGTGCTGTCGGCTGACGCTTTCTCACTGTAACCTCTAAATATTACTCACATCGAGAATTTCCATGTCCAAACTTGCCGAATTCCGCAAACTTGAAAAACACCTCGCCGAGCAACTCCAAGCACTTGAAGCCCTCAAGGGCGATGCTGGCCTCAAGAAAGAAATTGAGTTCGAGACCAAACTACGTGATTTACTCGCAAAATACGGCTATAGCCTAAAGGACGTGATCAACCTGCTTGATCCGCAAGCCGGTCGTCGCGCTCCAGCCGCCGAGTCCAAAACCGGTAGTCGCAAGCCTCGTCAGTTGAAGGTCTATAAGAACCCCCACACTGGCGAAGTCGTTGAGACCAAGGGCGGCAATCACAAGACATTAAAGGATTGGAAAGCTGAACACGGCTCCGCGACCGTTGAGTCCTGGCTGACTAAGTGAGGCTTGTTTGAATACAAAAAATGGCTCTTCGAGGGCCATTTTTTTCATCTCATTCAAGAGTAGCGGTTGAGAGCTTCGCTAGCTTGCATAGGTCAAACATCAGCTTATTTGGAAGGAAGCTGGTGGACAAAAAAGCGTTGTCCACCAATTACATCCGGGCTGGCTCGCTAATTTGCGTAGAGTTTCAAACGCTCTAACGTGTACTCGATCCAATCTGAGCATCCAGGGCCGCCAATACTTCGTGGGCAGCTTTCACCCTGGACGGGATGGGATAATTCTTATTCGCCAGCATCAGGATGCCGATACCCTTGGCAGGAACAAAGTAACCGTCCGGGCAACACGCCTTCCTGATGCCATCGCTTAAGGCGATGGTTTCCACCTAAATTTAAGTGGACACCATTTTCAGCCTTTTTAAGCGGACGCCCATGCCACAAGAACGCCGTTCCTATTCCAAGTCCTTTAAGGCCCAGGTCATCGCCGAGTGCGCGCAGGCTGACACTTCGATTGCCAATGTCGCCTTGACCCACAACCTCAATGCAAACCTTGCCCAGAAATGGATTCGGGTGCATGCGCAGAAAAACCTGGCACTGCAAACTGCCTTTATTCCGGTCAAGGCATTGTCTTCGACAGCGGCCATTCGGCCACGATTCGAATCGAAGTGCCTCATTCAAAAGGCGTAGTCGTGGTGATTTGGCCGGCAGAAAATGCAGCGGCATGTTCCGCTTTCTGCGAGACCTGCTGCGATGATTCGTATCGATTCCATCTGGCTCGCCATCGAGCCCATGGACATGCGCGCCGGCACTGAAACCGCGCTGGCGCGAGTTGTCGCAGTGTTCGGTGCGGCGAAGCCGAACTGTGCTTATCTGTTCGCCAACCGCCGCGCCAATCGTATGAAAGTGTTGGTGCATGACGGCGTAGGGATTTGGCTTGCAGCCCGGCGCTGAATAAAGGGCGCTTCTTTTGGCCAAGCGTGCGGCACGGCTCTGAAGTCGAGTTGGATGCCGAGCAACTTCAAGCCTTAGTGCTCGGTTTACCTAGGCAACGCGTCGGTTCCGGAGGAGCCATCACGGTGCTTCAACTCGCCTGCCATGGCCTACTTGCCAGCGCAATTGGCCCACTCTATCAGGTAGCTAGCGCAGAGGGGCCCGACGACACTGAACTGGTTGCGCATCAGATATGGCTGTCGACCGTCATCAGTCGTATCGTGAATGAGATGCATCCGACGGAGGCTGCGGATGATTTCAGTTAACTATCTGCCCTTGCTGCGTTTGATTTGGAGGAAGGCCCGTCGCAATAATTCCAGCGCAGGTGAAAACTGCATGGATGCAGCGCATGTGTACTAAAATTAGTGAGTTTATGTCCGAAGGATAATTTCCCTAATTTCGATATACATGAAAATTGTTAGATAAACAGGTAGCAGGCTTTCCGACGGCGGAAAAGTCATTCCACAGAGCACCTGGCATCCTCTCATGCCTTCCCCACAACCATCAGAAGCGCTCTGATAGAGGAGGGAAGATACTTCGAAACCGCGACTGTCGAACTCATAGTTCGTAAGACCAAGGACATCATTCTCGTGACGTTGCCAGCCGCCTTAGGCGTGGAGTGTAGGCGGTCACTCTAGTCGCCGCACCAGGTTGGGAGGGGCTCACCTGGAGTAATAGTCATGGAGAAACCGCGGTTATGAATCCTCGTTTTCACGGATTTCTATTCCGGGCGAAGCCTAATGATAAGGGCTGAAATTGCAAATGGTGATCACTCCTCCCCATCTCGACTAGCAAATGGGGCAGGGCTAGCATGGGAGTAGAGTTTTGGACATAAAAAAAGACCCACTATCACGGTGAGCCTGTCATATGTCTCTAGGGGGAGGCTTTTGGCCCGCGAGTCCCAGAGCAAGTCAGCATACCTTATTGCTAGAAATTCGCTGCGTCAACCGAGATGTTTGAAGGGGGTAACGATGAAAATAACTGAAAGCGTCGAAGTCGAGCCCGTGACAGATGTCCTATGCGATGTTTGTCGTTGCTCCACTTACTTGGTTGGCGTGCCTCAGTTCGGCACACTGCATGCTCACTGGGGCTATGGCACTAGCCATGCTGGGGAGCGTTATGAACTGCACCTGTGTGAGGAATGTTTCTTCCAAACTCTGGCCCACCTCAAGCAGGAGCGGAGAACTCAAAATCTGTTCAATGAGGATGGTCACGATCTCACAGGTAATCTCGGTTTGGTTACGAAGGACTAGCCGATAGATGTTTACACTGACAGAAGGGATTCAATTTCCAACCGCGTGAGGTTCGTTGTTCTCAATTCAGCTGCATTGCCTGCTGGTAGATTTCGAAACCTGGCTTGATGACCCCGATGGCAAAGCTGTAGATGTAGCCATCCAGTCTCGGATAGAGGCGTTCGATCGCGGCAGCGTAAGGTTTCGCAAGATTGGAACACAACACGACCTTCACTCCGGCGTTTTGAAGACGCTCAACGGCGGCTAAACCATCCGGATATGCCTGAATGCCAGCCAGCTCGGCGCGCAAACCAGACTGCAGTTGCGCCATCTTGTTTGACTCGACATGGATGCCAAAGAAATCGGCGGCCTCGTGCAAATCCATTGGTAAGGATAGAAGGTTTTCCGCGTCGTTAATTTTTGGGCGGCGGCCTTGTTCAATGCCGAGTTTGAGGATTTCGCGTAAGGGGTGTGTACCGCCATCGATTTTCAGCAATGTGCCGAACGCATCAAAAATGACGGCCGTGTTCATGTTTATCCCTCGGTTCAGGGTAGGTGGAGTCGTCACCCAAGCGCCATACGGTGGGGACGGAATTATGCGTGCGACTGGATGGAGGCTAGTCAATCGGATGATCGTCTTTCTCCACCGTGCAAGATATTTTTTTCCCTGACAATGGACCCAGAGGCTCAAGAGAGCTGCGGCCAGCGGCGAGAAAGCCAAGCAGGCGGGTGTCGGTGCGATTTGTAGGGCAAGCCTTGCCCTGCCGGTAGCGACAATAAATTAGCCAAAGTCTTGTTCGGTGCTTGCCAACTGCAGCCACTTTGGTTAGTCGCATGATCTGCTCCAATCCCTCACGCCGACAACCTCGGTCAGTGTGGCAGTCCAGTGACCAATTCCAAGCTACTTTAGTTAGATCTATGGTGCTTTGGGTTGATACCCTACAGATCCCGGCGGGGTTTAATTGTAGAGCCCAACCCCACTTCCAAGTTGTGTTTCGACCTACTAGGTTCGCAACCGGATTTCACCGCTTGTCGGCGGGATCGACAACGGGGCTGTTTTCGGCGGTGATCTACTGGATTTACAAAATGTCGAGAGACAGGACAGTTGAGCCACGGTAGGTTCCAGCAGTGGTTGGCGATTTGGTCAGTTCACCAACTAGGCCGATGCTCGTGCTTTTCGCGTTTATGGTTAGGGCAGTCCCGTTATTTTTTTTGAATTTCAGCTGGACCTGCCCCCCCCCTGAGATAGCTACCTGGCCGCGGTTAGCAATACTCAGCTTTAGGTCGGTTTTTCGGTCACATTGGATCATAAACGTGGTAGCCCCAAGGACTGTTTCCCCAACGTTGCCGGTCAGGGTGATGGATGAGTTACTGCTAGTGCATGACGCGGGTGGGGGGGTTGGGTCTGGATTCGGTAGTGTTCCCGATGCTTGCCATACCATCCCTCCGCCGTTATCGCATTGAAAACGCCATGCCCATTTGGGGGCCAGACTTGCGGTAGACGCGGGCACGTAGAGGATAGTATTCCTAGCTTGGTTGAGCTCTCGCTCGGCATCGCTCTTTGTAGCGCAAAAAGTGGACATAGGCCACGGAACGCGGTTGCAATTCGTTCCCCATTGCCCGATATATCTTCCGCAGGCGCTAAAGACTACTGTACCGGCGGTGTTGGTAAGGGCGAATCCAGCCCCGCTGCCCCCATAGTCTAGCCCGATTCCGAGTTGCAGTTCGATCCAATCAATCCTGTACTGGGCATCCCCATTCGGTGTATGGCCTAGTGGCCCAAGGATCAAAGATCCCGCGTTTGCCGTCGTGGAGACTGCGAGCGCTGCCGCTACGTTTACGAGGGTTTGAGCTATATTCATTGGGTATTCCCTTGTTCGGTTTTCGGGGGGGGGGGGAGGGGCGTCCTCCAAGTTGGTCGATCCCTGTTGCGTTTGGTCGTTTCCTCTCGGCGTATCGGTGGGCGGCAGCAAAAAGGCTTCCGTTTATGCTGGAGGAGAAAACTCTATTTTGCCCCCAACATTCGCATTGCCCATTTGTTCCACCGTGCCTCATACGCTAGGACCGGCGCGGCGGTTTCTGTCGCTGACAGTTCCCGTCTTCGAGCTTGCTCTTAAAGCCGCAGGTGTTGTGCACGATGGTTTCTGATGCGCGAGGCGCGATGGGGGTCCCCGTGGGGGAGACCAGACGCCCAGCCAGTCAAAACTATTTTCTATCCTCCCAAGTTGCGTTTTGTAAGGATGGGGTTTAAAGCCACCCAAGTTAAAATTCATGTAGTTGCTTTGCGCTGCGCCGCAGTTGCCAAAGCGTGCGGGCCTGCAGCACAAAATCGTCCATGCAGCGCGCGTAAAAGATGGCCTTCCGAATAGCAAATGGCCTTCAACGTGGTACAGCAGGGCGGCACCCATCAGCGGACTGGGTGCGCAGCCACGACATACCCCATGGTCAGGCGTAAAAATATCCCTACCGTCCTCGACGCTGTAATGCAGATACTGCTCGACAAGCTCGGCAAGTACCTTGTTACCAAGGTGCTGGAGTACATGACTCAGCAACTTCTGCTCGAGGACATGGCGGCAGTAACCGCGAATATCCGTGCGATATATTAAGGAAAAGTCCCCCGAGTCTAGTGCTCTCCACACTCCACCTACCGACTACCGACTACCGACTACCGACTACCGTCCCCCATCCCAGCCTTTGATGTGGGGCAGCGTTCGTGCAGCGTCAGCCAATTTTCTACCTGCAGCGCAACCCATTTCAGCAAAAGGCCGTCTTCGGCGCATCACCGTCCCAGCGATGGTGGTGGTACCGATGTACCTGCATCGGTTGCAAGAGATAATTACCGCGACACACCTGCCGATACAAAGCCTCACCTTGTCTCGCCAATGGAAACTAGGGTGCCAAACAACTGCATCTGACGGTGCATGCCGGCATCGTTTGCCCAACCAGAAATACGCCGCCAACCAGCCACTCTCAGCCTTATTCATATTCCAGACTAAAGGTGGCAATGGCGCTGAACGGACCGCGCCCAATGGTCTTGCTGGCAATTGCCGCCGGTTCGCCCTGCACGAAGGCAATCATCGTCAGGGTGTTGCTACCGTTGACCAACCGGACGCCTTCGATGGTCTTATTCAGCGGTAACTTCTGACCGGCCCGGGTTTTCATGCCAATGGCAATACCGTTGGCCTGGCTGGCACTGTCAATCGCCAGCAACCCCGGCAGATGCGGGTTCTCAATACCGCTGAAGGTCACCTTGACCGTTTTACCGAGACTCACATCGCACTCCGTCAGGCGTATATCAAACGGCTGGCCGAGGGTGCGCTGGTTGGTATACAGGTACTTGTCAGTCACCGTGCCGAAGTCCAATGTCACGCTCTCGCCTCCGGGTGCAATGACGCAAGGCTCAGCCACCAAGGCGCCGTACAGCCGAACATTCTCCGCCTGCGCCGTCTGGTTCAACATCAGCATCAACATTAACGCCAGGGAATACAGATGTTTCTTGCGCTGGTTCATTGGTACGCCGCCCGCAAGGTCGCAGTGGCCTCAAACGGCCCTTCTTTCAGCGTTGCGCCCACCCGTTTGACCGGCACGGCCGATAGAGTCGGCGGGCTGGTCAGGCTAATGGCGATTGGCTTGTTCAATTCAAAAGGCTTGCCGTTCTGTTTGATCTGGATCGCTAGGTCAGTCACGTTGCTGGTCACTGCCGCGGTGTCGTAATCCGACGGGGTACCCATGATTTCCAATGTCATGTCTCGGGCACTCGCACTTGGATCGCACTTGATCTGGTAATTCATCACTTGCAAGTAGTGCACGCCATCCACCTTTTTCACACCTACACGGCTGCCAAAATTCACCTCCACCTGACCACCGTCGTTGATGGTGCACGGGGGTGGCTCAATAAGAGTACCGAAGAGCTTCATGTTGTCCGCCGCCATGCCCGGCGCGCTCAAAGTGGCACTGAGCAGTAACAGCACCCTGCCTGCATACAGTTTCATCACGTCTCGCATGTTCATCGGTACTCCACCTTCATGACTGCCCCCGCGGAGAAGACACCGCCACTCAAGGTGGCGCCTCTACGCTTGACCGGAGCCGCCTCAAGTTGCGGCCAATTCGGGTAGGTGAAGTTTTTCGAGCTGTTAATCGGCAGGGAGGTCCCGTTACTTGATATGGCAATGCCAAAGTCGGTGATATTGCTCATCAACACGTCAGGATCAAACGCCGCGCCTGTGCCTTCTATACGGATACTCATCGCACTGGTGGCACCAGTTGGGCACTGCACCGTGTACGGCACCGGCATTTTTTTATAGTTGCCGTCCACCAAGGTGGTAAGCACGTCGTTGCCGAAGTTAACTTCGATAAGCTTGTTGTGGTTAATTTCGCAAGGCGGCGCCGTGAGAATCACTATTACGTTGATGGTGCTGTGTGAAGCAGCCATGACCGGGTGAACTGTCGTCCCAAATACAACCAGAGCGACATACAAAGCAATGTACAGGGCACGCATCGCATAGCGGAGTGGTTTTTCAGTGGCCATATTTCTCCCGTGACTCTTGTCGCAAGTTCCACTGGGCTGAATACCACCCCGCTTGGCTCAACCGGGTGCTGCCCATGTTTCCTTGTCGCAAAGCCTGGTGCGACGAGGTCATTTTCAACGTGTCATGTACAGGCCACACGCCAGCGATGCCGTCCACACCGGTATGACTCTCTGCGTGGGCATTCGGTAGCGGCGGTACCCTGCGCGCCGCCGGCCTGACCCGCTGATCTTGCCGTGGGTGGAGTGACAGGCCGGTAATGGTTTTTTTCGCTGTTCCATGTTTGGCTCCTACATTGCGTCAAGACACCATTTCTCCAGTGATCAATTTGGCTTGGTGGGCTTTGCCTTGCAGTCGTTACCGTTGCAGGTGAACTGCAGTTGCGGGCGACCGCCGTAGTCATTGACGTAGGTCAGCACCGGCGTCGGGCCCAGCACGGAAGCCCCAAGGTTCAGCATCTCGTTTCCCTGTGGCGCCAACATGATCGGCTCAAACCCATCGGCGCCGTTGGGGCCAGGTTCGCTACCCGCGTCGACTATCGTCACGTAATAGGGTGTCGGGTTGTTCACCTGGTATTTGTCGCCCTGCTTGCTCAGGGTCAGTTGTTCCTGCCAGGGCACCATGCCGGTCGTTGCGCCCAGTGCCTTTGGCCGATAAAACAACTTGATGCGCGTCTGCAGTGCCAACTGCAAGGTGTTGGGCTTTTCGCTCTTAGGCGGGATTTCGCGCAAGTTGAAGTAGAACAACGTCTCGCGGTCCCGCGCTAACAGGTTGGCACCCGGCAGGGCTTGTATCTTGATCTGACTTTTGGCTCCTGGCTCCAAGCGCTGCAGGGGGGGGAGAGCGGTCAATGGGCTGGTAATCTTGTTACCCTGCGCATCCTCCACCCAGCCTTGCGCCAGGTAAGGCAGAGTCTTGTTGTCGTTACTGATACTGAGGCTGATGGACTTTTCGCCATCGTTAAACACCGCCCGGGTACGGTCCAATGCCACGGCCGCCTGCGCCTGTTGCAGACCCAGCATGCATAACAGCAGGCCGCCAGCCACGCTAAAATGGGGATTGCTAAGAATGTTCATCCTTTATTACTCACTGTTTGTGTCACTGTAAAAATTTCAAAGGCAGGCCGTTGAAGAGAGCGTCACACTGGCCTGCCCCAACCACTACAGATGTGTTAGCCGTACGGGGTCAACCCGCGCCTTTTTTGGCGAATCGCTGGCGAGTAGCCGGGTGCATGGCAACACCAGTTCTGCCATGTCGCCCTCGGAAATCTGCGCTGGTATCTGCAGTTCACACTGCGCCTGACCATTCCACTGCACGCTCATTTTCCCACCTGGGTTGATACCGCTGAGGTAGACGCTGCCATCATCGCTGACGATGCCCACCTCCTGGTCCTTGTGGTTTTTCACCGTGGCACCAAAGGGTACGGTTGAACCATCGTCCAGCTGGATCGCCACCATCGCTTTCTGACCGGCCACAACCTCAAACCGGCGATAACCAATGGCCCCCTCGGTCAGAGTGGCCTGAGTCACCGAGCGCGCCACTTCGGCGCTTTCCGGCAACTTGTTGACGTCAATGCTTACCTGGCTGCGGTAATAACTGTTGACGTCGGTGACCACTGCTTTACCAAATCGGTTAGTGCGGATGGCTGTGCCATATCCTGAAATAGGAATGTCCGCTACGCCGTCGGTGTCGACCAGAATTCGAGTGCCGCCGACCATGTTAGAGCGGTGTATCGCCGCCCCCTTCATGGTGGCCGTCGCCCCACCCTGAAGCGACATACCGACGGAGGCGTAACGCCCTTCTTGGTAACTGGTGTTGGCATTTAGCCGGGCCAGAGTCCCGTCATGGCTGTAGAAACCACTGGCAGAGTTACCGTTGCTGCTTTTGCCGCCATTGAGCTGATAACTGTCGCCATTTTTGAGACGATTGTAATAAGCCACCTGATGAGTGTTAGCATCGCGGTCATAGCCGCCGCTGTAGCTGACAGAACTGTTTCCGCCACACAGCGGCATAGAGAGAGAGAGGTACATGCCGTCTTTGTCGGAACCGCCGTATTTATTTCGGTACGCTGTCACCGACAGATTTATTGCCCTGAACTGACCGAAGCTGAGGCTCTTTGACGCTGTAATCGTGTATCGGTCATTAGCCTTGGTATCCCAATAGGTCTGGTGGTCGTAGTTGAGGTAGGTACTCAACCCGCTGTCGCTGAAGTTCCGCCTGAAACTGACGTTGTATAACTCTTTGTTGTTTTCATTGCGGGTGCCGAAGTTAAGGGCATCCAGATAGTCGCTCATGGACATGTAGTCTTTCTCCGAGAAGCGATACCCGGCAAAGGTCACCTGACTATCGTATTTGT
This sequence comes from Pseudomonas koreensis, assembly GCF_036668835.1. Taxonomy (GTDB): domain Bacteria; phylum Pseudomonadota; class Gammaproteobacteria; order Pseudomonadales; family Pseudomonadaceae; genus Aquipseudomonas; species Aquipseudomonas koreensis_I. The sequence continues at coordinate 40,749 of NZ_JAZEVW010000010.1, read as the reverse complement.
CGAAGTTTTTCGAATAGCGCAGCCGGTAAGAGGCACCGCTCAGTGTGTCCTGATCCGATTGAGGCAGTCGCGCCCGCGACTGGGTAACGTCAAATGACAATGCCCCAAATGTCATCAGGTCACGACCCACCCCAAAGGCCAGGGCTTTATAATCACCGCTCTCTAGACCACCGCCGTAGAGCGACCAGCCGTTGCTCACCCCCCACGAAGCTTCACCGGTGATGAACATTGGTCCATCGGTACTATGGCTGAAGTCCGATGGACGTCCGCTGCTCACCTTGTAACGTATAGAGCCAGGCCGGGTCAGATAGGGAACGCTGGCGGTTTCGACAGTGAACGACTGCGCTTTGCCATCTTGCTCTTCTACCCGCACATCCAATTGCCCGGAAACGGCATCATTAATGTCTTGAATGCGGAACGGCCCCGATGCGACCTGGGTTTCATATAACACCCGGCCCTGCTGGCTGATCACCACTTTGGCGTTGGTCCGCGCCACGCCTGCCACTTCCGGGGCATATCCACGCAGGTTCGGCGGCAGCATGCTTTCATCGGTGATCAGGCTGGTGCCGGTAAAGCGAAAGCTGTCAAAGATATCGGAATAAAGGTAGTTCTCACCCAGCGAAAACTGCGCCCCAAGGGCTGGCAACGCCTTGTAAGCGTAATAGCGGCTCCAGTCCCAGCTATTACCCGGCCCCTGACTATTGCGCCGGTGATCCATCCGCGTTTGCCAGTCGGCACGCAGCCTCCAAGCGCCCATATTGGCCCCCATCGTGCCATTGCCACTCAAGTTGTAAGAAGTGCCACCGCCATGTTCCTGGCGCTGGCTTTGGCCGTTCATGTAGTAATCAACGAACAGGCCGGGGATGCCTTCGTCCCAACGCGATGGCGGATCCCAGGTGTCTACGGCATATTCCAGATAGGCTTGCGGTACGCTTACCATCAGGCTGGAAGTACCAAGTTCCGCGTGGGCTGTTGCACCTGGCAGACTGTCCAGTGACAGGCATTTCCCTAGGTGCCACCATATGAGTTTTTTGCTGATGTCCGGCTTTAAACCGAACTTATCGACCAGAGTCGGACTGAGGCAGGCCACACTCTCGTCGACATTCTGTTCCGAGGGATAAAAAGCCACAGACTGCTCAGGCAGTTCCTCCTTGTTGATACGCACGAGCATCTCGTAGTTGCCAGGCATTATATAAGCGCCGCGGGAAAACTGGCCCAAATCAATATTTTTGCGATCTTTAACATCCAGAACATCAGTATTGAATTGTACTTCCTCTGCACTGGCGAGTTGCCCGGCGCCACTGAGTGCGCAAGCTATAGAAAAGCACAAAATGCGCGTGCGAAAAGATACACGTGTCCAGTGCTGCGTACTCACGATTAATAAGGCCATGTCATTTATATTCACACCACAAAGTATGCCAGTAACTTACGAGATATGACGCTCGCTCGATCGCAACGCACGGGATATCACAGAACTTAATTAAGCCTTTACTCAGATTTTTTTGATTGCCTAGCAGGCGTCGAGAGGTCCCCAAACACAGCTTCTTAACCAAACTCTACAGTTGGTAAATTGTATTTTCAGACCAGGAATGCATGTGGGTGCGTCCACATGCATTGCGAGCCCAGGCTTGGGAGTCCCTTAGTTGTAGGACAGCATGAAGGTGGCCACACTGCTGAACTCACCCGGAATGATGCTATCAGCACCACCACCGTTACCTTTGAGGTGGGCACTGAAGGCCAAAGTGGCGTTGGAAGCCCCTACACTGACCAACTGACCCGTAGAGGCAGTACCCAGCTTGATCAAAGCACCGTCACCATCAGTCAGTGCAATGCCGGCGCCGCTAGCGTCACCGGTGATACCGAGTAAATCACCCTGGCCTGTCGGACCATTAAAGGTCGTTTTAACGGTTTTAGCGGTGTCCAGGCTGCATTTTTCGAGGCGAATCTCAAAAGGTTTTGGGGCGGAGGTACCACCATCAACCAGTGCCACGCTAGAGACAGCACCCAACTGGATCGTCTGATCAACAGAGTTGGGATCAATAGAGCATGGCGAATCAATAATAGAGCCGGTAAACGTAATTTTACCGTGACCCTGATCTCCTGCTTTGACTATAGCTGGAGCTGCGTTTGCAGCCTGGATACCAGTGGACGCACCTAACATGAGGGCTACAGCTACTGCGATTTTGTTTAATTTCATTTTTCATTCCTAAATTGGCTTCGTTGTCCATGAGTAAGCTCAGGTATCGCGATATTTCTGAGCTGGAGCCATCTTAGGAGCGAGGACCGCAGAAGTACCTAGGACGTTGCCGAAGATCGGCTAGGAAATTTCCTACATAATTCCGGGCGCCGATCAGGCAGTCAGCGCATTGCGCTTGGCGAACTCAGCTAGATCGACTAGCGATGCAACACCAAGCTTTTGCAATAGGCGGGTCTTGTATGTGCTGATGGTCTTATTGCTGAGAAATAGCTTTTCGCTAATCTGCTTATTCGAGAAGCCTTGGCCCAGGTATTTCAATACTGTCAATTCTCGGTCAGTCAACGATTGAATCTGTTTAAGCTCGGTCAACTCATCCGCTGGAGTTACCCTGTCAGATGGCAGTGAAGGGAAAAAGGTGTAGCCAGCGTCCACAGCCTTGATGGCGGTGATCAGTTTGTCGAGACCTTCTTCCTTATTGACAAAGCCAAGGGCCCCGAGCTGGATGCATCGCCGACACACTGCGTCGGCTGGCTGTGAAGTCAATATAAGTATTTCACTGCGTACATTCAGGGCCTTGATCCTTGTGACGACGCTGAAGCCATCGAGCTTAGGAATGCCAATGTCGAGAATCACCACTTGTGGCGTTAGCTCACGCACTAACTGAACGGCATCGATTCCATTGTCTGCTTCGCCCACCACGCGCATGTCGTGTTGTTCCAGAAGTGTCTTGACCGCTAGCCGAATCACGGGGTGATCGTCAACAATTAGAACGCTGTGCATTGTAATTTTTAGCCTCTTTAGTTAGCGCGCCAGTGCGCAGCTGTGCAAAATTAGGGTTGGCTAAGGCTAGCATCATTAGCTCAATGGGGCCTGCCGTAGGACCTTTGGTTGCTTGTCTTCGGAAATTTCCTAGGAAGAATGGGAAATTTCTCATTTAGACTCCAGCAGCACACTCCCATACTGAATCACCTTTTTTGTGTAGACGTGCAATGCAAAACCTGATTGTTTTGGTGTTGGAGGATGAACCATTCCAACGTCTGGTCACCGTGACCGCGCTGGAGAGTTTACTGTCGGGCCCGGTTCTACAAGCCGCTGACGGCGATGAAGCAATTGCCATCCTCGAAACTCGCTGCCACGTAGATATTGTGCTCTGCAACCTTAAAGTGGCAGGTACGGATGGGCTAGCCTTTCTGAGTTATGCCGGCAGGAGTGGAAAAGTGGGGGCAGTGGCGCTGTGCAGCGAACTGGATCCAATGCTTCGTCATGTCACTGCATCGATGATCCGCTGCCTAGGCATAACCTATCTCGGTGATTTGGGTAAACCATTCAGCAACGAGGGCTTCAAAGAATTTATCACCCGCTACCGGACAAACGATAATGCTACGCCTAGATTACTGCCGCCGGCTGAACTGCCAACTTTGAACGATGTACTGCTAGGTTTGGACAATTGCGAATTCGAGGCTTATTACCAACCAAAAGTTTCCCTTCAAGGGCAAACGTTGGTAGGCGCGGAAGTGCTGGCGCGCTGGGCGCATCCGGAGTTAGGGATTCTAACACCTGCACACTTTTTACCGGTGATGGAACAGCACCACCTTATCGATAGAATGTTCTGGCACATGTTCGAGCAGGGTTTGGCGCTGCATCAGCGACTGGCAGAGCAGGGTTTGGAGGCGCGCTTGGCGTTTAATCTACATCCGATGCAACTGGCCTCCAGTGCACTGAGTCAACGCATTTCGATGCTGCTCAAGCAGGCACGTGTGTCACCGTCCTTTGTGATGTTCGAGATCACCGAGTCAGGCCTGATCAGTGCACCGGTCAATAGCCTGCATAACCTAGTCCGCTTGCGCATCCTCGGATGTGGTCTCTCCATGGATGATTTTGGTGCAGGCTACTCATCTCTCGATAGGCTCAGCGAACTACCGTTCAGCGAGATTAAACTTGACCGGGCATTTGTACGCAAGATGCAAAGCCAACCCCGAAGCGCCGCAATCATCAGTTGTTCGGTGGCCTTGGCTAGATCTCTGAACATCGACTTGGTGATCGAAGGTGTAGAGACCGTGGACCAGCAGGCTCGCCTGATTGATCTGGGTTGCACTACAGCCCAAGGCTTTCTATTTGCCCGGCCGATGCCGGGAAGTCATTTCATAAAATACTGCATGAATTCACACACTTCGGGGCCGAGTCACCAGTTGATGAATGAACAACGGCAATAGTATTGAACTATAATCGCGCTATCCATAGTCACTGACAGCTACTATTTTAGGTCATGACTCCCGGATGCCACTGCCGCAATCGTTGGCTTCAGCATCCTTGGGCACATTCGGTTTGAACTCATATGTACTTACGCTCTCTCTGGATGATTTTGTGTCCACTCCTGATAACCACCTCAGTGGCATCTGCACCACTGCCTCTGCCCTTTCATGCGCTTGCCAGCGAATTACATATTGACCTCCACGATATGGAGGTTTCTCCTGAGAATTGGCTCTGGCTACGACGCAAAAGTGAGCTTAGGGTCGGTGTAACGCCCAGCGAATCTGCGCCGTTCTCGATCAATGCAGTGGAGAATCAGTATGAGGGAATCAGTGCTGATGCAACTGCACTTGTTTCGCAGTTATTGGGAGTGCAGTTGAAGGTCGTACCATTTGCCAACGATCAAGATGCTGAACAGGCGCTGATAGCGGGAAGCATAGATTTGATCAGCGGGCAGCGCGGCCTGGCACCACGTGATGATCTGATTTTCAGCACTCCTTACACTCTGGATCGACTCGCTGTTTTCAAACGTAGAGGAGAGTCACGTAATTTACCCATCGATCTAGCCGACTTAAGGGTCGCTGTCACTCGTGAGCACATCGACCAATTAAAACAGTGCTATCCTCACGCTAACTTCCAAGTATACGCTGACCACGGTAAAGCGATCGCCGCCGCCGCCTTTGGTGAGGCGGATGTTTATCTAGACGATCTGTATAGCGCTTATTACCAAATTAACCGCTCGTTTTACGGTTATTTGAGCTTTGAGCGCTTCAGTCAGCTATCCATTGGCGGTTACAGCTATGCCTTTCGTGGTAACGACACTCGACTGCAGGGCTTGGTTAACAACGCCATCGCCGTGATCGGTAATGGTCGACTGAGGCGTTTAGCGATGCGCTGGGTCGGTAACAGCTTCATTCCTGGAGAAGAGCCTATCGAGCTCACTATGCAACAGTCGCGCTGGATTGAGCGTCATCCGGTTGTCCGATTAGTGGTGAATGATGACTTGGCCCCAAGTGCATACTTCGACTCCAATGGGATGTTTATCGGTGGTGTCGCCGGTCTTCTTGAAGTCATAACACTCAGTACCGGTCTGCGTTTTCAGGTTACATCGTATAGCGGGGGGTTTCCGCAGATCATAAAAGCACTGCAAAGTGGCGAGACTGATTTGGCACTGATGACCGCCAGCCCTAAGCGTGAAGAATTCCTGCGTTTTTCCCGACCGCTGTTCGCCGATCCGTTTGTGTTGCTCACCAACAATCAAGAAAAAGGAAATTTAGTAGACTTGGCCGATAAGCGCATCGCAATAGCGACTGGCCATGTCGCGTTAAAAAGACTTCGTGAGCTATATCCCAGAGCGATACTGATCGAAGCCGGCAGCACACTGAACTCAATGAGTCTACTTTATGAAGGAAAGGCTGACGCCGCTGTAACGGCGCTACCCACAGCGCGCTATTACATCGAGAGGTTGTTTCGTGACAAGCTAGCCATCAATCAAGTGCTTGATGTGGGGCCAGGCACGATTAACTTTGCCTACCGCCGAAGTGATGCGGAATTACAGTCCATCATCGACAAAGTACTCCAGAGTATAGCGCCGGACGAGCTCAACGCGATTTATAATCGATGGCGTCCCCTACCTAACATGAACGGGCAAACATGGATCGATTACGAGCGGGTGATCCGTCAAGTTATATTAGGCGCTGCGTTATTGTTGTTGCTAGCGTTGTTCTGGGTGATTTATCTACGTCGGCAGATCAAAGCAAGGGTCACGGCTGAGCGGATGCTCAACGACCAACTCCGGTTTGTTCAGACCTTGACTGACTCTATGCCGCCCCCCATGTACGTGTGTGATTTAAACGGACGCATCCTCTCGTGCAACCGTAGTTACCTCAAGAGTGTAGGTTTGAGTACTGAGCAGGTGCTAAACAAGACCTCGGATCGGCTACCCAGAAAAAATTTTGAGGCTCCGCCTGAATTTCATCTCGATTACCTGCATGCCATACGTGACGACCAGACGATTGAGTCGATACATGCTATTCAGCTACAAGGTGGAGAGGTGTGGATTAGTCACTGGGTACAACCATTCCAGAACTCACAGGGCGTCACTAAGGGCCTTATCTGCGGCTGGTTGGATATTACTGAGCATCGACAACTGGTGCAGCAGTTGCAAGAGGCGAAGAGTTATGCAGACGACGCCAGCAAGGCCAAAAGCAATTTCCTGGCGACGATGAGCCATGAAATTCGCACGCCAATGAACGCCGTTATCGGCATTCTGGAGCTGGCGCTCAAGCGCGCTAATAGTGAATCTATCGATCGCGCTAGTATCGAAATCGCCCATACCTCAGCGAAATGCCTACTGGAGTTAATCGGCGATATTCTTGATATTGCGCGTATCGAATCTGGTCGCCTAAGTCTCTCGCCCAAGCGCGCCAATCTACGAGTGTTGGTTGAGTCGGTCGCCCGGGTGTTTGAAGGGCTGGCCCGACAGAAACGTCTGAACTTAGTTCTCGAGATCGACTCAACTGTAAATTGCGATGTGTTAATTGATGCTTTACGTTTTAAGCAGATCCTCTCTAATCTAGTCAGCAACGCGATAAAATTTACCGAAGAGGGAGAGATCAGGGTCAGTATTATAGGTGTCTTGATCGATGGCAACCTGCTCAACGTAAGCCTGAGCGTCGAAGACACAGGGATCGGTATAAGTCCGACCGATCAGCAGCGCCTGTTTCGCCCATTTGTCCAAGTACAGCACGCCGAAGGCACTGGCTTGGGCCTTGTAATCTCTCGTTCACTCTGCGAACTAATGGGTGGCTTGTTAATTATGAGTAGCACTCTAGGCCGAGGCACTCGAGTCGACATTAACTTGCGCTTACAAGTTCTTGAGTGCATCAGCGTCGCGCCACTTTTAGCGTCCGGGCCGAACAAGCAACGTTATCGTCTGCAAGTACTTGTGGTAGATGATCATCAGGTCAGTCGACAGGTGTTGTATCAGCAGTTGGCATTTCTAGGCCACGATGTCAGCGAGGCTGAAAACGGCCAGCAGGGCTTAGAACACTGGCGTGAGCAACCATTTGATATTGTCATTACTGACTGCCATATGCCGGTCATGGGCGGTGTCGAACTGACACGGGCTATCCGGCGAGAAGAACTCGAAAGCGCATTGGAACCTACTGTGATCATCGGCCTTACGGCCGATGCACAGCCGGAGGAGCTAGAGCTGTGCATTCTAGCGGGCATGAACGATTGCTTGATCAAACCGATCGGTGTTGATGATCTGGACGCACGCTTGTTGGAGCACTATGTGGTTGATGAAGCCGATTTGCCCGAAACAAAGCAACTAATATCCACACCTGGCCCGCTCAAGCTGATCGATCTTGCGCCGCTGGAGCTTATGATCAGTAGCGAGCCGATCAAATTTCGACAGATACTTGCTGAACTGATTAAAAGCAATCGAAATGACTGCCTACTTATGAAGGCATTACTGCGAAACGGTGAAATAGAAAATCTTGTAGAGCTGGCCCATCGGATAAAAGGCGCCGCCCGCGTAGTAAAGGGTGAACAACTGGTAGAGTGCTGCAGAAGACTGGAAGTCGCATGTCAGGACTCAAAGGTTTCATTGGTACGGCTCCAACAGCTGGTTGGGCAAGTTGAAGAAGCCATTGTTGCTTTGGAGCACGCCTTACTGTGTCTCCGGTAGCAATAATTGGCGATAACGTAATGCAAAAAAGGGATTTAGAGTTTACTCGACATGCCCAAAAAAACGGGGGTTCCAGCCGAAAACGTCTTTGCGAAGCGGTCGGATCGCCTCTGCCGAAGCCTTGGTCAGGTGGAACCACCCGAGATTGGGCACCTTGTTACCGGGGCCTTTCTAGCGCAGCTGATCGATGCTGGACTCACGGAGATATTGTTGTTCAGTATGATCGAGCAAGCGATTGAGGCTCAGTTCGCGTGGCAGGACATCGGTTATCGGGTACCGGTATCGATTAACTTCCCAGCGCACTTATTGAATGATGAGACCTTGCCTGACCGGCTTTTGGTGCATGTTCTACACTTGAACGGAGTACCTACTAAGCTATGCTTTGAATTGACAGAGTGTTCTATGACCGAATTGCAGATTCATTACATCGCGGGAGTCTGCCGCTTGCGCTTGAAAGGGTTTGGCTTGGCTCGAGATGATTTTGGACAAGGGTTCAGATCGTATTACCATTTGGTCAATACACCCTTTACAGAATTAAAAATCGATCGCGCCTTGATTGCTAACTGCGAAAATGAAGAAAGTATTGGTGTGCCGCAAAAGGGGATAAGAGCGTTGGCCCAGTATTGGGGGCTCGAAGTCGTCGCAGAGGGGGGTGGAAATGTTGCGCAGTTAGCGCTTTTATGTCAATTCGATTGTGATGCAGTGCAGGGGTTTTTGATATCCAAAGCTTTGCCGACGCAAGCGCTCTCGGATTTGTTGCAACAATAAGGGCGTTGATGCAGTCCATGCACCATGCTAGTCAATCGGTTGCGTAATGTGGAAGATGCCATGAGGCAGGAAAATCATTTTAGAAAATTTATCCGTACCGCGTTACGGCTGAACAGACTGCTCATATTATCTGCCTCTTCAGCGTTTCTACTTTTCGCGGTGACATATGTGGCTGTCGAACGCTTGCTTGAGGAGCAAGTGTCGAAGATTGATTTTCACTTTTCACGCCTGATGGGCACGGTTCACGAGCATGAAGCATTTTTGATGCGAGCTGTCAGACAGAGTGATGACGCCACCAAGAAAAAAGACCAAGCGGTTATTCCCCTACATAATCGATTGTTGAAAGAAGTGCGAGGTATCTCGATTTTCGAGGGCATTGAATTCTCTTTCGCAATGCCGTTCACGCTCGCCATGCCAACGAAAGTAGCTTCATTAGATGAAGTCAACGACATAGGACGTTACGGCGTTTTGATCGCCAATTATTATGGTTCGTTTTGGAGCCGATCGTCTTATGTGGCGCCGCAAACGTTGCTGATTGATCTTGATAGTTCGATCAGTATGGGCATTCCTGCAGCCGAAATTTCCTCGGGAGCAGAGTTGGACGCGCAAACGAGCTTTCTGGAACAGAGCGAAGCGATTAAACGACAAATTCTACAATATCGTCCCGAGAACATGGACGAGGGACACGTACGATGGGCGCCAGCAATCCCTGCGCAAGCAGACGGGCCGCCTATACAATTTATTGCTTATACCAACACTGATATCACGGATAACTTATGGTTTGACAATCAGAAGCGTCAATTAGTTATAAGCACGTTGTTGGACTTGAACTCTATTTTCGACACGTCGCGACTGAGCGATCTGACAGTATTCGATACGATGGAGTTGATTACCCCTGAAGGGTTGATGCTCACGCGTAGAATTCCGGGCTTCCACGAAACGCAAGACGGGCTGACTTTAACTAGTGCAGGTCTTTTGATCAAGGTCACTGCTCAAGATGGCTGGCGCGGCTACTATCATCTGACGTATGGCAGCTTTTTTAAGTATACGAAATGGCATCTGCTGGCGCTGTTAAGGGTTTGGTTGGTTGTTGTTGTGGCCGGCTATTTTTTTGTACGCTGGTATAACTTAAAAGTGGTGGTACCGGCCCGCCGTGCCCACGAAAGAATCGTAGAAAGCGACACCTTTAGTCGAACAATTATTCAGGGAGCACCAGTGGCCTTGTGTGTGTTGGCACGTAAGGATCACACCGTCGTCATGGAAAACGAATTGGCGCGCCTTTGGTTTGGGGATGAGCAAAGTATCCTTCAATTGAATCGTGTATGGAGGTCTGTGGAACCAGGTAATGAAGCGGATCAGAGGCTCATGCCAATCTCGATCAGAATTAATGACAGACAGCTTGAAGTCAGCTTCTCACTCTCTCGTTACCAAGGCGAAGAAGTGGTGCTCTGTGCCTTTAATGACATTAGTTCTTACAAGCTCGCTGAGCAGGCGCTGGCTGCAGCAAAACAATCGTCTGACGCATCGAGCGAAGCAAAATCAATTTTCCTGGCAACAATGAGCCATGAAATTCGCACACCATTGTACGGTGTTCTCGGAACGCTTGAGCTTCTATCGTTTTCTCAGCTGAACAACGTGCAACAGTCGCAAGTGCGAACCATGCAGCAATCTTCGACGATCTTGTTGCAAATCATCAGCGATATCCTAGACGTATCGAAGATCGAGGCAGGACAGCTGGCGCTTGAGCAGGAGGAGTTCTCGCCTCTGGAAATGGTTGAGGAAGTTCTCCAGTCTTATTCAGCTGCAGCGGCTATTAAGGGCCTTCATCTCTATGGCTGCGTGGATGTTGACATTGCACTACGGGTAATAGGCGATGTGAATAGAATCCGCCAGATACTCAGTAATCTAGTCAGCAACGCGATCAAGTTCACGGATGTCGGATACATCGCTTTGCGTTTAAAGAGTGAGCGGATAGAGGGTGTCTGGTACTGCCAATGGCAAGTCACCGATACAGGCTGTGGTATTGCGAGTAAAGATCAGGTACACCTGTTTGAACCCTTCTATCAAGTACACAATCGGCAACATACCGTTGGTGGCACAGGGTTAGGCCTTTCAATTTGCTGGCGCCTGACACAAATGATGAGTGGCAGCCTTTCAGTAATAAGTGATAAGGGACTAGGTAGCAGTTTCACTTTAGAGCTTCCCCTTGCGGTAGTTCCCGGAGAGCGTGCTCTGCTGCCAGAGATGGCACTGAGAAGCGAGGCTGTGGTAGTGCGTGCGCCCATCAAGGAACTGGCAGTCTGCGTGCGTGATTGGCTGACGCGTTTCGGGGCGCTGGCGGTCATCGGTACTGATGTCTCAGAAGGGCGTTACCCGCATGCCGTGCTGGTTGATGTAATGCCTGAGCTATTATCAGATCTCGCTTGGAGTGGTAGGCGAATTGCGTGTTCGGAAAGCGGGCTGCTTACCCCTCAGCACACTTCTAATGGTTATACGATCAGCCTATATAGCTTAAGGGACCTGCTGCGCGCTGTTGCATTATCTCAAGGCGTGCCGCTGGCCGCGGATGATGGCGTCGGGGTTATAAGTCGTTGGTGTCGGTTCAGCCTACATGCGTTGGTGGCTGAGGATAACCCGATCAATCAGACACTGCTCAAAGAGCAGCTTGAGCAATTGGGTTGCAGCGTAACACTGGCGTCCGATGGTGTGCAGGCGTTGCGACTTTGGGAACATGATGCGTTCGACGTGATATTGACTGATGTCAACATGCCGCAGATGAATGGTTACGAACTGACTGTTGCGATACGTCGCGACGACAGTCACACACCCATTATTGGTGTGACGGCCAATGCAATGCGAGAAGAGGAAGAACGTTGCGTAGGAGTTGGCATGAATGCGTGCATTGTCAAACCCATTTTGTTGTCAACTCTGCATGATGCGTTGTTGTCGCTTTGTGGGCATCTGGACGGCGCGGTATTGCCTGGCGAGGACCCCTTGGCAGGCCAAGGCATCCTGCAGGTTTCCAGTCAACTACGCGAGGTTTTTATCCAGACTTTCAACGAAGATCTAGTAAAAATTCGGGCTGCATTGCAAGGCAAGGATGTATATGCCGTGTGTGCATTGATGCATCGGATACGAGGGGGATTATCGGTCGTTCAAGCACAAAGCCTTCTGGATCGCTGCGCAGCTATTGAGGCGCGGTTGAATGCCCACGGCTGGGGCGATGACAGTGCGCGAGAAATAGAAGAGGTCTTGGCAAGCATCAAGCAGGAAATGGAAGAACTATGACGGGTAGGGAAAGAGTCCTCAGCAATTCATTCTTTCACGAAGGTAGTTCGAGCATGAAAAAAAGAAAAGTGGTGTTGGCTGATGACCATCCCATCGTGTTGGCTGGGGTAAAAGAGACGATTGAAAGTACAGGTCTTTATGAGGTCGTCAGAGTTGCCCAAACGTCTGGTGAGTTGGTGGGCGCGATCACGGAACACTCCCCGGAAATTGTCATCACTGATTTCTATATGCCTGGAGACGAAAACTACGGTGATGGAGTGCGTTTTATCAATTATTTGGTTAGACACTTTCCTAATGTGCGTTTTTTGGTGCTGACAATGCTTAGCAATCGATCACTTCTTGGCAGTCTCTACGACTGTGGTGTGCGTGGCGTTTTACAGAAAAGCATTGACCTCAGTGAAATAAATACTGCGCTTCTGGCAATTTCCAGGGGAGAAATATTTAAAAGTATTAATTCACTTGGACCTGAAAGCGTCTTGGAGTCTACGTCGTTGGCCAGCGAGCGGATCGAAAGCCTGTCGGCCAAAGAGGCCGAGGTTCTGCGTCTTTTTTTGGCCGGTGTCCGTGTCAAAGATATCGCCACTAATCTGCAACGTAGCGCGAGAACAGTCAGTACGCAAAAGACTTCCGTCATGCGTAAACTGGGCGTTTATTCCGATCAGGAGCTTTTCGCGTTTTGCAAGGAGCACAGAGTCATCTGAAGAGCGATTTACTTTGCTTTTTGAGACCCTTAGTAAATTACGCTGCTGTGGCAGTAAGCGGTTGATCGGTCCTAGTTGTCGGGACAGGGTGCGTTGTGATTCAGGATTATGCCTGTTCTTAGTCGTAGACACCTACATCACACACCTCGTACAACGCCTACTTTTCGATAATGGCCAGGTCGGCGTCATTGGAAGTCTGGATAACGGCCAGTTCGTGGGTGCGTGCTTAAGCGGCGAACATGGTGTATTGCAAGTGCTGCCTGTCGTAGGCTGCGAGCGGGTACGCCGGGTTTTACTGTTGCGTCCGCAAATTTCGACACCGGATGATTGGTCGGTGGTCGATGGGTAACCAATTAGAAAAATCAATGCTGTACATTGCTCCCGGCATTTACAAGGTCGGTTGGCGCGAGCCGATAGGTATTTGCGTGAGTTTGCTCTTCGATCTTAAGAGAGAAATTGTCCGCGGAACTATTTCTTTTCGCAGTGGATTGCCGGTGAAGGATAGCATCCAGAAAAAACCATCTGTTATCAGAAAGTTTTTATCGAGGATATGCACAAGTTTCGTGGCGGGGGGCATACCATTATGTTGTAATTCCCGAGTTTGCTAAAGTGACCTACTTGAAAAATGGAGGTCCTGATATCGACGCTGTGATTGATATGCCTCCGGATCAGATGCTAAGAGACTACATTGATGGTAAATAACTGGAAAAGCCGCCCTGATTGGGCTGTTTTTTTTATGTATGTACATTGATTTACCTCAGTGTCGCTTAATAATGTTTCCGCTTCGACCTACAGCGTGGTTACATCAAAAGACCATTCATAATCCATGGCGTCGACAGGAAGGTCGACGCCCATTTTTGAAAGAGCCGATAAATATAAGCAGCGTCCACTCACGATTTTTAAGGATTGCCTGATCGTTTTTGGTGATTGACCCTTATAAAATCACGTTGCGACTAACTCGCTTTACTGTAGGACTGAGAAGATGCTGCTTAGGAAATTCAGGCTCGCTAAACGAGCGATATTGGTTTTTTTCATCATTAATATATTGGTGGTGGCCCTCGGCGGTATTGCCTTGTGGCAAATGAGCCGCGTGCGGGCGGCAGCGCTAGAGATCGAAGATAACTGGATGGACAGTATTCGCGAGGCCAGCGCTATAAATTCCATGGTGCTGACCCTTCGCCTGGAAAGCACCCGGCTGGTTACCGCTAGTAGCGCCGATGTCAAGCGTATATCCGCAAGCTCTGTTATCGATACCCGGCTCAAATTGAAACAGTTGGTTGATGCCTATCAGTCGTATGTCAGCAGTGCTGAAGAACAGGTCATCTACGATTTGGTCAAATCCAGCGTCACCAACTACAACACTAAACTTGACACTTTTCTTGAGCTCGCGCAGGCAGGAGATGCCGAAGCCGCGGCCAACTATATTGAACGAAATATACGCGTACAGACGAATGAGCTAGAGGCTGCTGTCGGCAAGCTGATTGAGTTGAACCGACTCGGTGGCGAGAAAACCGGCATCGAAGCTGAAGAGATCTATCAAAGCTCGATCATTACAGTGGTTGGCATTGACCTACTGGTCATGGTGATCAGTATTTTTCTAGGGGGCATCTTTGCGCGCAGTATTACGGCGCCCTTGACAGTGTTGCTGGACGTCAACAGGAGGATTTCCGAAGGCGACCTGGGCTCCGATCTTGAGGTCACCGGTAAAGACGAACTGGCAGATCTGATGGCGGCGACAGCAGCGATGCAGGTCAGTCTGCGTGAAACCATTCGCCACATGAGCGATTCATCTACCCAGCTGGCCGCGGCGGCAGAGGAAATGTATTCCGTCACTGAAGAGGCGAGTGCCAGCATTCATCGACAAAACAACGAAATCGAGCAGGCCGCTACTGCGGTCAATGAAATGAGTGTCGCCGTCGAGGAGGTGGCGCGCAATGCTGTGTCCGCTTCGGAGTCTGCGCAGGTGTCGGAGCTTTCGACCCGCGCCGGAGCGGATCGGGTTTCTAAAACAGTCGAGGCGATCCAGAGTCTCAGCGTGATAGTGGAAGAGACCAGTACTGACGTTGAGGGCCTGGCGATCAAGGCGCAAAGCATCAGCAGGGTTCTGGATGTCATTCGCAGTATTGCTGAGCAGACTAACTTGCTCGCGTTGAACGCGGCCATCGAAGCTGCGAGAGCGGGTGATCAAGGGCGGGGCTTCGCCGTTGTTGCTGATGAGGTGCGGGCGCTCGCCCATCGAACTCAGGAGTCGACCAAGGAAATCGAGAGCATGATCGCAGACATTCAAGCGGGGGCAGACCAGGCTGTACTGGCGATGTCTAATAGCTGTGTAAATGCGCAGGACACATTGAGCGTGGCAAATGAGGCGGGCGCTGCGTTGGCGGAAATCGCCAAGTCGATTATCGAGATCAACGAAAGAAATTTCCTGATTGCTACCGCTTCGGAAGAACAGGCTCAAGTTGCTCGTTCGGTCGATAGCAATCTCGTCAGCATTCGCGACCTGTCGATACAAACTTCAGCCGGCGCTAACCAGGCGGCAATTGCCAGTAATGAGCTTTCGAAGTTGGCAGTTGCCATGGCCGACCTGGCCAAACGCTTCCGGACCTGAGTTATCCGCAGGCGCGACTCCAGTGGCAACTCGAAAGACTGTCATGTGTATTTTGAGGTAGAGATGGAAGAAGACAATTCACGTCAACCCACTGCGATGACAGATCAATGCTCTGAACAGCCTTTCCCTGGTCTTGATCCGTTCGTAGCGGAAGTCAGTCGCGCCGTGACTAGCGTTGCTGATATTGGAAGCTCGGTGACAAAGGCTGCGAACGATCTTGCGGTAAACATGCTGGTGGCCAATAACGAACTGGTGCAGGCGCACGGCAGCTCTGCAGTGTGTTGTGCATCTCCGAGGTCAAACATCGCTCTGCCATGGAGTGTTTCGAGAAACGCTCCCGCAAGATTTTTCAGAGCGCGATTGTTCTTGCTGCGTTGCTCGCAACTGTGTCTGCCAGCGTTGGCGGTGCCATCGGCGCTGGGATTGCGACTCAGCTGCAGCGTTGATCACGTTTGCACAGGCCAGGCGATCAACAGTGGTTTTTTAGTGATCAAGCAACTCGCCCTATAAAGGGGCGGGTGGAGGAGGACGAATGGAAATAGCCGATCTGGATATACGCGAATTGATCGGCGCCATCGGCAGTGCATTGGTGCCGGTGGTGTTTAAAGGTGTAGGCAAAAAACCGACACCGCAGGCGGTGCGTGAGCGTTTGCGGCTCAATGCCGAGATCATGGGGCGGCTGGCGGCGGTGTTGTACGGCGGCGAAAAGACAGGCCCGGAGCTTATCGAATTGATCGATCTTTTTACTGCGCACATGCAAGTGGAATATTCGGGTGCCATGAAAGGCTTTCTCGGGCCGGAGGGTGAGTTGAGTAGGCTGCGAAATCCGCAACGGGATGCTGGTTGAGCCGGTAAATATATTCTTCGGCAAGCCCTTTTGGTAATTTTAGGGTTTGCCTGATTGCCCGCTTCGGGCTGCGGGCTATATCGTTGCGCCATGAAACTCAAGCGAATTGTTCGTACCCCTGATTTCTACGTTTTGTCGACGCCCAAACTCGCGCGCTTATTGTTATGGCTGTCTGCCCAAGTTATTGCTCCATGCAGAGCCGTAGGCGCGGCAATTTCGCTTGGTTCAGTCTTCAGCAATGACGTGTGTGGTCGTATGAGGTTTTCGTTGTTCTACAGGCTGACGCACACTCCTCGATCAACTACACGTGGGGCGAGCTCAACTGATAAATCCTGGAACCTACAGCTTTTTGAACGTGCTTTTGGATACCTCAACAGAAATCGGATCAATCGGCTGCTTACCTCCGGTCTCTCGCCATTGCGTCCAATCCGCCTTATCAATGATCCTGTAACGGAGCCCCCGCTGTCAGCAGAACTCATTCAAGACTCGCATGGACTTGGTCCACAGGCGCCGACTTTAAGGCGCGAGTCTGGATGATTGAGTCCCATTGCCGTTCCGCATCTTTATCGGTGATGGATGCCGTAAGCGCGTAGTTTCCTGAACATGGCAAGTCAACCGGCCCCAAACAACTTCTGCATTGTTGATAGTGATTCGCTTGCCGTTATCGCAGCGGATCTGCTGTCGGACGTTTTTGGACTGCTAGCGCGGGAGCGCTGGGTTGCTGCAGTCTGAGTGGCTGAAGCAGAGCAGGTCAGAGGCTGAACAGTTGCAGTGCATATAAAGGCGCGCATCGATTTTCATGGACATAGCAATGAACATGCAAAAAAAAACTATCGTCATCGCTGATGATCATCCAGTCGTGGTGCTGGGTGTGCGCGCGCTGGTACAGCGTGTTCAGTGTTTCGAGGTGATCGGCGAGGCGGCGAGTTCTACTGAACTTGTCCAAGTGCTGAACAAACGAGTGCCGGACATCCTCATCACTGATTACAGCATGCCCGAAAGCTCTGTCTATGGGGATGGCTTGAAACTAATCAAGTTTCTGCGAAAAAAATTTCCTCCCTTGCAGATCTTGATATTAACCATGATTTCCAATGGCCTGATTCTTTCGCGACTGGCGGACCTTGGCGTAGCGGGTGTGGTGCAGAAAAGGCATGTGCACATGGAGATCCATAAGGCACTGAACGACGTGATTCACGGGCGCGACTATGAGTGTCCGAAAATCGCAAAACGCTCAGTTGTCGCGAGCCATCTGAATGTTGAGGAGCGCTTGGCGTCGCTGTCGATTCGTGAATTGGAGATCCTGCGTCTTTTCATTGCCGGCATGAGCTTGCGAGACATTGCCGAAGATCAGAGCCGTAGTGCCAAGACCATCAGCACTCAAAAGGTCACCGCTATGCGCAAGCTCAGAGTGAGCAGCGATCAGGAGCTGATCACGTTTTGTGCGGAGGCAAATCTGTTTCAGTAAATTCCACGTCTCACTATTTTTAAGGATTGCCTGATAGCGCTCGCACCTGTAAGCACCCTATTATTAAAAAGTGCTATGGCGAGATGCTGTTCGCATTGGTTCTATTGAACCTGGATGATTTCGAGTCACTCCAGTCGTTGATGGTTGAGTCGAAAGCATGTGATTTGGTAATTTTATTCGATAAGTCTTCTGAAATAATGCTGGCGGGGTATCTCTATCGGAAATGTTGCTGTTCACGAAGTTATTACTTTCACTGGCTTCTATTAAGGTTGTCGTCCTCGGAACCCATGCGGTGTGGTTAATAGGAAGTGGGTAGTAGGTGTTGTCGGCTTTATAAGGCTGTCCAGAGTGTCGAAGGTCATTAGTTTCGGTTTCGGGTAAATTCGACCGAACCATTCAGTACTTAATTCTTTAGTGGCAATAAAGAAAGGTGTCTTGCAGATTGCTTATTAGTGAAGTGATATGATGGCATCAGGTCTGGAAGGGGGGAGTTCTTTCGAAGATTCAGCGTAAATTCCTGAATCTGTTGACGTAAATTTGATGGCTACCGCAAAGTATTTTAAAAACTAAGTCCAGCGGGGAAGGTGTTCATAGCGATCGGAGCGTTCTACTTGCTGGTCTCTGATTTTCAGGATCAATAAACTCCATAGAATCTGGTGTTTAATAGTTTTGGTTGTGTATTAAATTGCAGCAGGAGTTGAGGGTGGTGCACGAATTTAAAAGTCAGTTTCCGGATAGCTTGAGCACAATATTCATATCGAATAAAGAAACCTGTGACATCAATAGGTTCGTCAAACAGTATGTCGAAAGTAGGCATTTACATTTCAGATCTCAAGCTGAGAGTGAAGTGTTCACAGCTCTTCGCGCTTACCCGGGTATGGCGCCGGTGCGATTTTACGAACTCAATGCTTGGCTGGATCGTCATTTTCGTGCAAAGGTTTTTTTACGGCCTGCGGCCCGTCTGCTAAAGTTGATGGTAAATAAAAACTACATGCTTCGGCCTCAAATTCGGCTTAGTAAAAATTGAAAAATAAATCTGGAATGGGATGGAGTTGCTACGGGCTGAAAGCTCTTCATCTTGATGGGCTTGAACCGCATGTGTAAAATTCCGTCTGCAGAGTAGTGTATGCGATATTTAGCTTTTCTGGATAGCCTTGAGCTGGCCCGGTGCGTCGAAATTAAATTCAAAGAAACTGCGTTAATGAAGAGTTGGTGTATGCCTGTTGTAGACTGGTTGCTCACTATTGCCATTGTCGTAATCGCATTGGTAGTCTTTGGCTGCGTTGCCGGTATTTGACAATCGGTTTCGAATCAAATTACTTAATTTAAACTCTTAATGAATGCTGTAGATAAGTGAGCAGTAATTTCGCTGGCTTTGTGGTCCCGTAGTTTATGGTGAAATCTGAAGCCACCCTCAAGGGGGCCAAGTGTCCAAGGTGTGAAGCTCACGTCAGCAAACTCGCCAAGGCAGCGTGATACATGAGTGGTACCAGTTTTGGGTAAAGAGCCTCACCGAATTACAGGCGCGCCTCTGAGTTACGTGGATTGGGGCAGTACCGCGGGAAATGCTTCACGGCATCACAACATAAAAATTTACGTAAATGTAGGTCCTTAACGTTCCTGCAAGCTGGCTGATGCCATTTTCAAATACTTTCATGCCGGCTCCTGCACCGAAAGTAGTGAAGGGGAGGCTCGTTTCTTTGATTTATTATTTAATGTTGGAAAAAAATACCAGTCAGATATTTCTGATGAAGTAGCTTCAGTCCAATCTGGTAGGATGTTAAATTGAGGGTTTTCAATAATAACGGATGTGTGAGGCATATCAACGATTCCTTGATAAAGTAAACATCAAAGTCAACGCTGATCACTCGCACACTGATTTCAGTATTTCAAGTTGAACTAGCTGATGGACCGGGCAGACCTACGCCGGGGCTGCCACTGTGACCGATTATGCACAGGATTGTAGATGAATCAACTAGTGATTCGCGCTTCGGCTAAATTTATATAATAGTCAACATGTAGTATGCGACGTATAAATGTAGTGTTGATATCACAGTTTTCGGCATTTTGTTGACCGAACAATCCAATACTTCCCGTTTACAATGAAGAGAATATAAATAGTCAACAAAACATTCGTCGGTCGGATAATACCTGGCCGCCGTTGCGCCCGGTGGCGCCCCAGCCGATCTTGTGGCTTTCGACGATGGCGACTTTCAGGCCTTTTTCGGCGAGTTCGACAGCGGTAGCGACGCCGGTGAAACCGCCGCCGATGATCACCACGTCCACCGAATGCCGGCCTTGCAGGGTCGGGTAGTCAGTGTCGCGGTTGAGGGTGGCGGTGTAGTAGGAATTGCAGCGTTGAGTCATGTCAGTATCCACACAAAGTTCGGAAGTCGGAGTGCAGTCCCTGTGGGAGCGAGCTTGCTCGCGAAAGCGGTGTGTCAGTCACCCAAAATGTTGAATGTGACGACGCCTTCGCGAGCAAGCTCGCTCCCACAGGTTCGGTGTCGGATCGTTAAGCTTCGGTCAGATACCAGCGCCAATCCTGCTCACCCACCTCGGCCATGAACTGCCGGTACTCGGCCCGTTTCACCGCCAGATACACACCCAGAAACTCCTGCCCCAGGGCATCCCGCGCCCACACCGAATTCTCCATCGCCTGCAACGAAGTCAGCCAGTCGGTCGGCAGCAACTCCTTGGCCTGCGCATAGCCATTGCCCTCGACCGGCGCACCCGGATCGAGGTTTTCACGAATGCCGCGATGAATCCCGGCAAGGATCGCCGCCGCCGCCAGATACGGGTTGGCGTCGGCGCCGCAGATGCGGTGTTCGATGTGCCGGGTGTGCGCGGGGCCACCGGGTATGCGCAGGCTGACGGTGCGGTTGTCGACGCCCCAGGTCGGCGCCAGCGGCGCGTAACTGTTGGCCTGGAAACGTCGATAGGAATTGGCGTTCGGGCAGAACAGCAACAGCGAATCGAGCAGCGAGGCGAGCATGCCGCCAATCGCCGTGCGCAGCAGCGGCGTGCCGGCCGGATCTTCCGAGGCGAACAGATTGTGTCCGCCGCCGTCGGCCAGGCTGACGTGCATGTGCATACCGGTACCGGCCAGGTCATCGAACGGTTTGGCCATGAATGTCGCCTGCATGCCGTGCTTGTGCGCCACGGCTTTGACCAGACGTTTGTAGCGCACCGCCTGATCCATCGCCGCCAGTGCATCGCCGTGTTCGAGGGTGATTTCCACCTGTCCCGGCGCGTATTCCGAGATCGCCGTGCGCGCCGGAATGCCGTGCAGTTTGCAGGCGCTGTAGAGGTCGGCGAGGAACGGCTCGATCTGTTCCAGTTCGCGCAGACCATAGACCTGGGTGTGTCGCGGTCGACCACCGTCAGCGTCCAGCGCCGGCTGCGGTCGGCCGTTGTGATCGCGTTTGGCGTCGAGCAGATAGAACTCCAGCTCGCAAGCCATGATCGGGTGGAAACCCTCGGCTTTGAGCGCGTCGATGACCTTGATCAGCAAGTGTCGCGGGTCGGCGATACTCGCTGGCAGGCCCTCAGTCGGGTGCATGCTCACTTGCACAGCAGCGGTCGGAATCTGCCGCCATGGCAGGCGCACCAGGCTGCCTTCCAGCGGATAGGCGCGGCAATCGATGTCGCCGACGTCCCAGACCAGACCGGAGTTTTCCACGTCTTCACCCTGCACGGTCAGGCCGAGGATAGTGCTCGGCAATGGCCGGCCGCTTTCGTACACAGCGAGGAGTTCTTCGCGGTGCAACAGCTTGCCGCGCGGCACGCCGTTGGCGTCGAGGATGAACAGCTCGATCATGTCGATATCGGGGTTTTGCGCAAGGAACAGACGTGCGTCTTCAAGGGCTGCGAATTTCATGGCAATCACTCACGGGGGCGCCGCACAGGCGCGCAGAATCGGGCCGGACACGACGCGGCAAAAGGCGTGGCTGTCCTGGCAGAGATATCAGGGAACAGAAGGCTGTCGCGGGTTTTTGACCGACGCGATCAGACGGGCAGGGCGATATCCGGCGGGCGTGCGGAGTGACGCAGCTTGGAACGGCGCAGGGCCATTGGCAGATTGACGATACGGTTCATACGCCGCTCCTGACGAGGGCGCGCGGGGGTGAGACGTACAACCAATGTGGTTGTTGAGGTGACGTACTCATAACGCGTGTTTCCGTTGGCGGAAAACGTCGGTGGCTTGCTGACCCGCCGACCGGTGTGCCCGGATAGTAAGGGGGAATCCGCGGGCATGTAAACGGGAGATTATCGCGCCGCGCCTCAGCGCATCAGGTGAAAGCCCAGCCCGGCGAGGGCGCAAACGATCAGCACGCTGATCACCCCACGCTTGAACATGAACAGCGCCACACCTGCCGCAATCGCCAAAACGATCGAAAATACGTCGACGGCGCCGGCAAAACCGTTCGGCCAGAACACGTGGTACGCGAAGAAGCACGCCAGATTGACGATCACCCCGACCACGGCGGCGGTGATGGCGGTCAGCGGTGCGGTGAATTTCAGTTCGTTGTGCGTCGATTCCACCAACGGCCCGCCGGCGAGGATGAACAGGAACGAGGGCAGGAAGGTGAACCAGGTCACCAATGTCGCCGCCAAGGCACCGGCGGCAAAGGCATGTTCGGGGCCGAACGTCGGTTGCACGTAAGCGCCGACGAAACCGACAAACGCCACCACCATGATCAGCGGCCCGGGCGTTGTTTCACCGAGGGCAAGGCCGTCGATCATCTGCGTTGGTGTGAGCCAGCCGTAATGGCCGACCGCGCCCTGATAAACGTACGGCAGCACCGCGTACGCGCCGCCGAAGGTCAGCAATGCGGCTTTGGTGAAGAACCAGGCCATTTGCGTGAAGGTGCCGTCCCAGCCGAACAATGTCGTCAGCAGTGCCATTGGCAAACACCACAGTGCCGCGCCAATCAGCGCCAGTTTCCACAGCTTCGCCACGCTGAAGCGGGCGTGTTCCGGTGTCGGCGTGTCGTCATCGATCAGCGCCGGGCCGAAGGATTTGCTGCTGTTGCGCGGGCTGGCAGCGTTGAAACGCTGCGGGGCGAAGCGTCCGCCGAGATAGCCGATCAGCGCCGCGCCGAGCACGATCAGCGGGAACGGAGCATTGAACGCGAAAATCGCTACGAACGACGCCCCGGCGATTGCCCAGAGCCAGGCGTTCTTCAGCGCACGCGAGCCGATGCGATGGGCGGCATGCAGGACGATTGCCGTCACCGCCGGTTTTATTCCGTAAAACACCCCGGCCACGGCGGGCAGGTCACCGAAGGCGATGTAGACCCACGACAGTGCAATCAGAATGAACAGCGACGGCAGCACAAACAGCACACCGGCGATCACACCGCCCCACGAACGATGCAGCAGCCAGCCGATATAGGTCGCCAGCTGTTGGGCTTCGGGGCCGGGGAGCAACATGCAGTAATTGAGCGCGTGGAGGAAACGCTTTTCCGAAATCCAGCGCCGCCGCTCGACCAGCTCCTGATGCATGATTGCGATCTGCCCGGCCGGACCGCCGAAACCGATGCAGCCGAGTTTTAGCCAGAAGCGCCAGGCGTGTTGCAGGGTGATGGGGGCTGGGCGCGGCGGGGCTTCGGGGGTTGGGTTCAAGTGCAGCTCCTGCGGTGGGCTCGGCGGAGCGGGTATCTAAGCAGGTTTTGGTTCATCTGTGGTGGTCAAACCGCGGCCCCTCATCGGAGCGCCGCCCGCCCAGCCCTCTCCCGAGGGAGAGGGAGCCGACCGAGGTGTCTGGCGTTATGCATCGACCTGAATGACCGCGTCGATTATGGATTCACTACAGCACCATCACCTCGACGGAGCTCGCCAGCATCCCCGATCAGTTCCCTCTCCCTCGGGAGAGGGCTAGGGTGAGGGGCTACGATGTCTGACCTACCCAAAACCTCAGCCCCGAACTGATTGGGTTTCGGCCTGACGATCATTGAACGGTCCCGTTTGCGCGCTGGGGTGGCCGGTCAACCCCCCGTCATGTTCATGAACCGCACCACCTGCACGTCATCGTTGATTTCGAAATTGTGCCGATACGGCTTCAGCTTCATTGCTTCGATGATGGCTTTCTCAAGGCGTTGCGGTTGGCCCGGATGCGCGCGCAGCACCGCTTTCAGGTCCATCGAATGTTCGTTGCCCAGGCACAGCAGCAGCCGGCCTTCGACGGTCAGCCTTACGCGGTTGCAGGTGGCGCAGAAGTTGTGGCTGTGCGGGGAGATGAAGCCCAGGCGAATCTCCGGTGCTTCGGCCAGGCGCCAGTAGCGCGACGGGCCTTGGGTCGATTCGGCGGAGTCGATCAGGGTGTAGCGCTCGGCGATCTTCTCGCGCACCTGGGCGCTGGAGAAGAACGATTCGGCGCGGCTGTGTTCGCTGATCGTACCCAGCGGCATTTCTTCGATGAAGGAGATGTCGAGTTGACGATCGATGGCGAAGTTCACCAGATCGTTGATCTCGTGATCGTTGCGCCCCTGCATCACCACGCAGTTGAGTTTGGTGCGGGTAAAACCGGCCTTGCGTGCGGCGTCGATACCGTCGATCACCTGGGCCAGATCACCGGTGCGGGTCAGTTCCTTGAAGCGCTTCGGGTCGAGGCTGTCGAGGCTGATGTTCAGGCGCTTGACCCCGGCGTCGAACAGCGGCGCGGCGAGTTTGCCCAGTTGCGAACCGTTGGTGGTCAGGCAGAGTTCGCGCAGGCCGGGCAGGGCGGCGATCTGTTCGCAGAGCTTGACCACGCCGGGGCGGATCAGTGGTTCGCCACCGGTGAGGCGGATCTTGCGCGTGCCGAGGGCGACGAAGCTTTGCGCGACCTGAAATAGCTCTTCGAGCGTGAGGATCTGCTGGCGCGGCAGGAACTGCATGTCTTCGGCCATGCAATAGACGCAGCGGAAATCGCAGCGATCAGTCACCGACAGGCGCAAATAATCCACGCGGCGGTTGTGACCATCGATCAATTCACGCTCTGTCATGGGTTCGCCTCGTGGGTGTCAGGTGCGGCCAATTGGCGCAGTTGCGCAGGGTAAAGTCCGCGCCCGTTGTCGTCCAATCACTCTGGCTGACCGGTTGATTGATACGGTCGATGATGCCGTCATTGCGCACCGAACATCGCCGTCCAATAGATGCCGGCACTGCTTTTCGGATCGGTCGCGTACGCCGCACCAAGTTCCTTGTACTGCGGGTTCATCAGGTTGGCGCAGTGCCCGGGGCTGGCGAGCCAGCCGTCGACGACTTTGCCGACGGTGTCTTGCCCGGCGGCGATGTTTTCGCCGACCAGTTGCCCGCTGTAGCCGGCGAGTTCGGCGCGGTCGCCGGGGGTGCGGCCGTCGCGGTCCTTGTGGTCGAGGTAATTGTTGTTGGCCATGTCGCGGCTGTGATCCTGCGCCACGGTACCGAGTGTCGCGTTCCACGCCAGCGGTGCGGCAGCGACGAAGGCCTGGCCGCCGCATTGGCGCGGCTGGCTGCGGGCGGCGTTGAGCTGGGCGAGCAGTTTCTGCCCTTCGCTTTGCCCGTCGCCGAGCTTCGCCGAGAGCAGCGGCCGTGCAAGGACGATGCGCCAGTCGCGATCGACGCGGTTCACGCCGATATCGACGAACTGCGGATCGAGCACCACCTGACAAAAACTTTCCTTGATCGCTTGCATCGCCGACGCCGCGTCGCGCGGGCCGTTGAGGGTGATCGCCTGGACATTGACCATCGGGTAGCGGGCACTGGCCATGGCTTGCTGCAGATCGACCGCGCCGCTGGCGGGCAGGCGCAGGCGTGGGTCGGCGGACAGCGGCGGCAATTCGTTTGATGCCTGCGTGCCGCAACGCTGCGGCTGGCTGCGGTAGCTGTTGATCGACTCGATCAGTTGCAACTCATCGGCAGCGACTGCCGAGGCGGCGAAGACAACGCCCAGCGATAACCCGACAAGACGCAAAACAGATGGCATGAAGCGCATGGAGATCTCCCTTGAGCTGAATGCGCCCATGATGCGCGAAAGGCCCCCGGTGGGTGCAACGTCTTTTTTCGGCATCCGGCGGTTTTTTTATCCGGGATGTTTCTGCCATTTTTGCCGGCTACACTCTGCGCAGACCCCGAAAACCGGGCGTCTCACCGACGAAACATCCAGCCCGTAACGGGCGCTGCCGGAAGAACTGACATGGGATTGAAACGCTTGGCGGGTTGTCTGGTATTCACTTTGCTGGCAGGCGTGGCATCGGCCACCGAGCAGGCGCCGATCGAGGCCAAGGCCGAAGAGAAAGCGCAGGTGCTGGAGGAGAAAGCGGCGGACAAGGTCAGCAGCGCCCCGGCGCCGAAATCCGAAGCCATCACCCCGACCGAGGCGCAGGCGGTTGACCCGGCCGGCGCGGCGCCGCTGGACGATCCGTTAACCTGTCTGGCACGCAGCATCTACTGGGAAGCCAAGGGCAAGGACACCCCGGAAATGGAAGCCGTGGCCAGCGTGGTGATGAATCGTCTCGGTCACGACGGTTTTCCCGATACGGTGTGCGCAGTGGTCAAACAAGGCTCGGAAAGCAAAAGCTGCCAGTTTTCCTGGTGGTGCGACGGCAAACCCGATCAGGTCAAGGAAGACGCCGAATACGCGCTGGCCAAGGAAATCGCCGGCAAGGCGCTGAACCGCCAGCTCAAGGATCGCACCCACGGCGCCATGTATTTCCACGACCGCAGGGTGCACCCGGGCTGGGCCAACGAATATCGCCGCACGGCCGCGATTGGCAAGTTTCAGTTCTATAAGCCCGCGGGCGGGGATGCACGATAGCTGCGAAGATTCCTCTGACAAATGAAAGTCAATGTGGGAGCGAGCTTGCTCGCGAAGAGGCCAGTACGGCCACCCTCTGTGGTGGCTGATCTGACGCTTTCGCGAGCAAGCTCGCTCCCACAGGGGTTTGTGTAGGCTGTCAGTCCAGCGGTTGACGAGCGGGAAAAAACAGCTCGAAACAGGTCACGCCGTTCTCGCTGCTGGCGCTGTAGCGCCCCTGATGCAGTTGCATGATCGTCGCCACAATCGACAGACCCAAGCCGTTGGATTGCGCCGAACGCTCGCGCGACTGGTCAACCCGATAGAAACGCTCGAACAGCCGCGCCAGATGCTCCGGCGCAATCGTCGCGCCTTGGTTGCGCACCCGCAGATGACTGCCATCCGCCTCGGCAAGGGCTTCGACCAGCAGCGTCGAATCCGCCGCGCCGTACTTGATCGCGTTGGCGCAGAGGTTGGCCAGGGCGCGGCGCAACAGCATCGGTTCGGCCCAGATCACGCCGTCGCCGCGGGCCTCGATGGTCATGCCAACATCCGCCGCCAGCCCCTCGAAGTAATCGGCGATGCGCTGCATTTCCTCTGCCGCGTCCAGCTCCTGGCGTTGGCTCAAGGCACTGACCGGGTCGGTGCGGGCCAGAAACAGCATGTTGTCGAGCATCCGCGTCAGGCGTTCCAGCTCTTCGACATTGGAGGCGAGCAATTGCTGATAGGCCTCGACACTGCGGTTCTGGTGCAGGGCGACCTGGGTTTCACCGAGCAGGTTGTTGATCGGCGTGCGCAACTCGTGGGCCATGTCGGTGGACACCTGGCTCAACTGCGCAAAACCTGTGGCGAGCCGGTCGAGCATCGCATTGAACGCTTCGATCATCGGCTGCATTTCGCGCGGCGCGCCGTGGCTGTCGAGGCGTTCGTTGAGGTTGCCGACGCCGATGCCGTGGGCATGCCGGGCCAGGCGCCGCACTGGCAGCAGGCCGCGATACACCAGCAGGCAACCGACCAGTGCCAGCAGCAACGCCGCCAGCGAGGCCAGGCCGTAAACGCTCAAACGGTAACTTTCGAGCATCGCTGTACGCTCGCTCATCAGGCGCCCGGTGGTGACTTGCAGATTGCCCAGATCGCCGGAATCAATGGTCGCCGCCACCGCCGAAAACGGCACGCCGTTGACGCTCGGCAGATGCTGCACATCGCGCAGGGTCATTGGGTGGTCGATCGGCACGGCGGGCAAATCCGGTGCGGTGAGGTTGCCCGGATTGACCACCAGCAGCGGCGGCTCGCCGGGCGCGCCGATGGTCAACAACGCTTCGCGATTGCCGAGCATGTTCTGAAACAGCGCCGGTTTGTGCTTGATCAATTCCAGGGTGTTGCTGTCGTTGAGGAAACTGCGCAATTGATCGACGCGACTGACCAGCGCCGTGTCATCGCGGCGAATCAGTTGCTGCTCCAGCTCGTTGTACAGCGCGGCGCCGAGGCCGGCCAGCGCAGCGAAAGCGAGCAGGGCGAACACCAGCGCCAGGCGCAGGGTCAGCGAATACGCACGAGGGCGGCTCATGGCTGGGTATCGAAGCGATAGCCGATACCGCGCACGCTGTGAATCAGCTTGAGCTGGAACGGGTCATCGATCTTCGCGCGCAAGCGCCGCACGGCGACGTCGACGACGTTGGTGTCGCTGTCGAAATTCATGTCCCAGACCCGCGAGGCGATCAGCGAACGTGCAAGTACCTGGCCGGTGTGGCTGGCGAACAGTTGCAGCAGGGCGAACTCCTTGTTGGTCAGGGTGATGCGCGTACCGGCGCGAGTGACGCGGCGTTTTAGCACATCGATCTGCAGGTCGGCGATTCGCAGCTGTTCGTCTTCATGGATCGGCCCGCGCCGGGTCAGGGTGCGCAGGCGCGCCACCAGTTCGGCGAAGGAAAACGGCTTGATCAGGTAATCGTCGGCGCCGAGTTCAAGGCCTTTGACGCGGTCAGCGATATCATCACGGGCAGTCAGGAACAGCACCGGCGTATCGGCCTCCTTGCGCAGCCGGCGCAGCACTTCCCAGCCATCCATTTTCGGCATCATCACGTCCAGCACAATCACGTCGAAGCTGTGCTCCAGCGCCAGGTGCAGGCCATCGGCACCGTCGCGGGCGAGGCTGACGCTGTAACCGAGTTCCTGCAAACCGTTGAGCAAGTAATTGCCGGCCTTGGGTTCGTCTTCGACAACCAGAATATTCATCAGTCAGTCTCAATGGTCGTTGGTGCAGCCGCTGCCCTGTACCTGATAGTCCAGCACATGTTCGCGGCCCTGGTGGTCGAGGTAATTCAAGCGCGCCGGGATCACTCCGCAGGCCTGTGAAATATCGGTGCTGGACAGGACTTTGTCGATATCCAGGTGTACGTAGAAACCGGTTTTGTCATGAATCACGCCGCTGTCGGGCATATTGGCGGCAAACACGCTGCCGGTGGCGAGGAGGGCGGTGAAGGCGATCAGGAGGGTTTTCATGGTCAGTCACTCAGTGGTTGAAGTGGATCGGCAGTGGCGCCGGAACAACTTCAGGCTACCGAGCGATCCGCACGGCAAACCGACAACTGAATGACAAAGTTGTAATGAAACGGGGAGTTAGAAGACAGTCTGTCTGACTAAATACGGACCCCCGTGGGAGCGAGCCTGCTCGCGAAGACGTCGGCACAGCCACTATATCTAGTGACTGACACTGCGCATTCGCGAGCAGGCTCGCTCCCACAGGGATTGGTGCTGAAGGTGTTTATTCAGCTCGCGTGGGTACTGAGAACACTGGCGATCTGCTGCGGCTGGCAGTTGAGGTACGGCGAGGATTTCAGCCAGCGCTGATCGGGGTACCAGGAAAACATGAACTGGCCGTTCTTCAGGCGATCGATCACCTGTCTGGCAATCTGCGGGCGAACGGCCGGGCAGCCCTGGCTGCGGCCGATGCGACCCTGGCGCTTGCTCCACAGCGGGTTTACGTAATCGGCGGCATGTATGACGATCGCCCGGTCGCGCGCCATGTCATTGAAGCCCGGCTCCAGACCGTCCATGCGCAACGAGTAGCCGTGGGTGCCGCTGTAGCTTTCCTGAGTGCGGAACAGGCCGAGGCTGGACTGGAAACTGCCTTCGCGATTGGAGAACTGGGTGGCGAAGTTTTCCCCGGAGTTGGAACCGTGGGCGACGAGGTCGCGCAGCACCAGCTTCTTTTTGCTCAGGTCGAAGATCCACAAGCGGCGTTCGGTGGACGGTTGCGAATAGTCGATGATCGCCAGATGCCGCGAGGGTTTTGCGCCGTTGCTGACCGCGCACTGCATGGCGCTCAGGGCACCTTTGAGCGCGTGGGGATTGAGTTCTGGCGCGGCGTGCGCGAGGCTGGTGTAAAGAACCGGCGAGAGCTTGCCGGCGGCAAATACGGGGCTGGTCATAGCGACAAGGGTCGCGGTGCTCAGCAAAAGTCGGCGCAAAAACGTCAACATTGATGAAGTGTCCTCACTTGCTGCTTTTGGGGCACTTTCGGTCCTGACGTCCAGTCGATACCTGCAGGCTCGATGATCAAGCCTGACTGTTCAGCGCACCTGATGTAAGGTTGACCGTCATCGAGACGGCCATGGATTGGAGTAAAGCAGTTGTTCAAAAAGTACGCATGCTACTTGAGCATTTGTTTGCTCGCTGCGCCGTTTGTCGCTTGTGCCGAGGAGGCGCTGCCGCCGTTGCCAACCCTGCCGACGCCAGCGGCCGGAATACCGGTCGAACCGCAAAGCCCGTTACAGGCGGTATTGATCAATCTGCGCCAGTCCTGCCCGGCGATTGCTACGCGGCTCGACGGCGCGGCGCTGAGTCAGTTGCAAGCGTTCTATCAGCAGCAGGACTGGCTGCCGGTGTGGGCCAGCGAATCGGCACGTTTGCCGGCATTGCGCGGGCAATTGCGCTTGTTGGTCGACGATGGCCTCAATCCGGCACGCTACCCGGTCGCAGCTACGGCACCCCAGGACGGCGAGTTATGTGCCGATATCGAGATCAGTCGCTATTACCTGCAAGCGCTGCAGGATCTGCATTTCGGCCGCCTGCTGCAATCGCATTTCGAACCGCTGTGGCATGCCGACGACACCCCGCGTGACCGTCAGGCGGAATTATTGGCGATCGCCGTTCCCGGTCTGCACAACATACCTGCAGCGTTCGATCTGGCGCGGCCGCGTCTGGCGCAATATCAGGACCTGCGGCAGCTCTACGCCGCGCAACGCCTGCAAACCTTGCCGCAATGGCAACCGGTCGGCAGCGGGCCGCTGTTGCGCCCGGCGATGGAGGACAAGCGCGTACCGGAACTGGCTCAGCGGCTGTACAGCGAAGGCTATCTGAGCCGCGCCGTCGGCACGTCGGGTATTGCTTATGAAGGCGCACTGGTCGATGCGGTGAAGAGTTTTCAGGTCAACCATTCATTACAGGCCGACGGTGTGGTAGGGCCGGGGACGATTGCCGAACTGAACATCAGCCCGCTGACGCGCCGCGAACAGTTGCGGGTCAATCTCGAGCGCTTCCGCTGGATGTCTCAGGACATGGAACCCAACGCGCTGCTGATCAACGTCGCCGCCGCCGAACTGACGCTGTATCAGGGCGGCGCGCCGGTGTGGCAGACCCGCACCCAGGTCGGTCGCGCTGATCGCCAGACGCCGCTGCTGAAATCGCGCGTAACCCGCCTGACCTTGAACCCGACCTGGACCGTGCCGCCGACCATCTGGAAGGAAGACAAACTGCCGGAGATCCGCAAGGACCAGACCTTCCTCAGCCGCCACAACCTGCAAGTGCTCGACGCCAACGGTCTGCCTTTGGCGGCAGCGGACATTGACTGGGAAAACCCCGGCAACATCCTCCTGCGCCAGGACGCCGGACCGCGCAATCCGTTGGGGCAAATGGTCATCCGCTTTCCCAACCCCTTTTCGGTGTACCTGCACGACACGCCGAGCAAGGCGCTGTTCGACAAGGGCCCCCGCGCCTTCAGCTCCGGTTGCGTGCGGGTCGAACACCCGATGCAACTGCGCGACCTGCTGCTCACCCCGGCGGAAAAGGCCCGCACCGAAACCCTGCTGGCGACCGGCACCACCCACGAATTTCGCTTGTCGGCGCCGGTGCCGATCCTGATGACCTACTGGACCGCGCAAGTCGACGGCAACGGCCAGGTGCGCTATGCGCCGGACATTTACAGCCGCGACAGCGCGTTACTGGCCGGCCTCGACCGCGCGCATTGAGGCTCAGCGCTGGCCGCGCCTCCACAACAGGCGCGCCAGCCAGGCATCGACACTCAACTTGCCGGCCCCGGCGAACAGCAGCGGCGCCAACGCGGCGAGGTAAATCGCCGGCAGCTTGAAGTTGCCAAAGCCTTTGTTGGTGATCGCATACCCCTGCGCCAGTTCGCTCAGCGACGACCAGTCGGCGGGCCAATGCACGGCGGCCGTGGCAACCACGGTCACCACCATCAATACCAGCGCCGAAAAGCGCGTGCCGAAACCAATCAGGATCGCCACAGCGCAGATCAGCTCCGCCCACATCGACAGCTCCCAGTTCAGCGTGGCCGGCAGTCGGTCGAAGGGGAAGGGGAAGCGCTCCTGAATGTCCTCGAACCAGTTCTGCCCGTTGAATTTTTCCAGCCCGGATTCGAAGAATTCCCAGGCGATGAACAGGCGCAAGGTCAACGGCGCCAGCCACGCGCCGGCGCGGTCTAGATTCAGGTGCAGGTGCAGGTGCTGGATGGTGTTGGAGAGGGTTTTGCTCATGATGGGCTCCGGTGGTTTTTCAGAGTGGAATCGACCGGTGCATTTGAAGGGCGGGGTGTATCGGTGGTGTGTCGTTGGGGTGGGGAATTGTTGGGTGGATGTGTCTAACGTCTGGCGGGATACAGTGGAATACACGTGGTGGTTAGTCATTTAAGACCGCGTCGGCCCTGACCCTCACCCCAGCCCTCTCCCGGAGGGAGAGGGGGCCGACCGCGGTGTGTTGCGCTGTGCATCGACCTGGGAAATCGAGTCGATTATGACCGTGCCGATTTATGGCGATGATGGATTTGACTGCGAATGGCTTGGCGATTATCCACTCGGCGCTAACCGTTCTGATTGGCGCATTACGCCAATATCCCCCAATCAGTCCCCTCTCCCTCCGGGAGAGAGTTAGGGTGAGGGCAGCAATTTCGGCACCCGCCACAAATACCAAGCCGCCACCGTCCGATAAGGCCTCCAGCTCAGCCCGATCTCAGCCATCTGCTTGCGCGTCGGCTGCACTTCCAGCCCCTTCAACCGCCGATAACCCTCACGCACCCCAAAGTCATCAGCCGGCAGAATGTCCATGCGCTCCAGGCTGTAGATCAGCAACATTTCTACCGTCCAGCGCCCGACCCCGCGCAAACTCACCAGTCGTTCGATCAGAGCCTCATCGTCCATCGCCAGCGCCGTGGCGTAATCCGGCACCACGCCATCCAGCGTCGCCTGGGCGATGCCCTGAATCGTCGCGATCTTGCTGGCGGAAAACCCGCAGCCGCGCAAGCGCTCGACGTCGATGGCGAGAAGCTGCTCCGGCCGTGGGAACGTCTGCCCGGCAAACAAGCCCAGCATACGCCCGAGAATCGCGTCCCCGGCCTTGGCGTGCAGTTGCTGATAAGCGATCGCTCGTACCAGCGATTCATATGGATCGCGCGCCGGATGCGGGCGATGCAGGCACGGGCCGATGGCAGCGATATGGCGCTGCCAGTCAGCATCGAGTGCAGCGAGAAAATCGCTGGCCGCTTGATCAGTGTCTGCCACTTATTTCAGCAAGCCGTTGAATGGTGTGTCGAGCATGCTCATCGAAATCCCCTTGTGATCGGACAGAAGGTCAGAACGCGAGTTGTTGCGTGAGCTGCGCGGCGGCGTTTTCCAGGCGCAACAGAAAGGCTTTACGCGGCTGCCCACCACCATAGCCGGTCAACGCGCCATCCGCGCCGATCACCCGGTGACACGGCACCACGATCGACAGGCGATTGTGCCCGTTGGCCAGGCCGACGGCGCGGCTGGCGCCGGGTTTGCCCAGCCCGGCGGCGATGGCGCCATAAGTGCTGGTGTGGCCGTAGGGTATTTGCAGCAGCGCCGCCCAGACCTGGCGATCAAACGCGCTGCCGGGTAAATGCAGGGCGACGCTGAACTCGTTCAGTCTCCCGGCAAAATACTCCGCCAGTTGCGTTTCGATCTGCTGCAAATGCGCGTTGTGTCCCGGTGCGACGGCGTAACCGTAGCGCGTCTGCAATTGCTCGACTTCGCGGGTCAGCGCCGGCCGGTCGAGAAACTCCAGCAGCACCAGACCGCGGCGCTCGGCCATGGCGATCATCGGTCCCAGTGGCGTGGTCAGCCGGGTGAACAGCAGCGGCTCGCTCTGGGTAACGCGGCCTGGGGTGATGTTGAAGGACTTCTGGAAAGCATCACGGAAACCGCTGAGCGATTCATAGCCGGAATCGAAGGCCGCATGGTCGATCGATGCGCCTTGCTTGATTCCGCCCAGCGCCATGCCCAGCCGTCGTGTGCGCAGCCAGGCATGGAAGGTCATGCCGAAGTGTTGCTTGAACCAGCGGCGCAGTTTCAGCGGTTCGATGCCTTCGGCGAGCAATTGCGCATCGCTCCAGCGCACCTCGGAGTCGGCGTCCACAGCACTGAGCAGGCGCTGCACCCAGTCCGGGGCGATGGCCGCGGCATCCAGCGGCTTGCAGCGCAGGCAGGCGCGATAGCCGGCCGACAGGCAATCGTCGGCATGGGCGAAAAACTCGACGTTCTCCGGTTTCGGTTTGCGCGCGGTGCAACTGGGGCGGCAGAAGATCCCGGTGGTTTTTACCGCCGTGAAGAACACGCCCTCATAGGCAGTGTCGCGTTCAAGCATGGCGCGAACCATTTCGGCGTGGGGTGGCAGGGCAGTGGTCTGTATGTTCATGGGCTGAGAGTAAAACCGCTTTGTCGATGACTCCACCGAAAAATCGACAATGAATTTTTTCCGATCTGCACCACAATGAGTCGATCACCGTTTGTGAGGAATCAACGCCATGCCACCGTTCACCCTCCAGCGCATCGATCACATCGTGCTGCGCGTCGCCGACCTGCAACGCAGCATCGACTTTTACGCCAAGGTGTTCGGCGCCGAAGTGGTTCGCCACAATCAGCCGCTGGGCCTGGTGCACCTGCGCGCCGGCACCTCGATGATCGATCTGGTCGACCTGCAAGGCGAGCTGGGCCGCAAGGGCGGCGGCGCAGCAGAGGCGGAGCGGCGCAACGTCGATCATTTCTGTCTGCGCATCGAACCGTTCGACGAAGCGGCGCTCACCGTTCACTTGCAAGCCTGCGGCCTGACTGTGGAGAAAGCCGCCAGACGCTTCGGCGCCGAGGGGTATGGCCTGTCGCTGTATTGTTTTGACCCGGACGGCAATCAGGTCGAACTCAAAGGGCCGAGCGAAGCCTGATTCAGCTCAGGTCATCCAGCGCAGGCACCGTTGGTCTTTTCCATCGCACTCCAAAAGCCTTGGGCATTCCAAACCAGTCCGATCACGACTTTTCTGGAGGCAGCCATGACCCATTCATCCAGCACTGACAAGCCGCTCGAAGAAACCCTCAGCCCGAACGACGATGGTTTTGTTATCGGCACTGCCGGGCGCGATGAAGACCCTAACGCCACGACCGACTGGGACCATGCGCGTGAAAACGACGAGGTGATGACGCCCGCCGATACCCGCGGTTTGCCCGGCTATCCGGGTGCAGAGAAGGCCGGCAAGGATACGCAAGGCGTCGACAGCAGCATTCCGGCCAACGGCGACCCGGCCCTGCAAAGCAACGACAGTGCCGATTGAACCGTCGTAACGACAGCAGATCGCGGGAGGTTTGCGATGAATAAGCCGATGCTCAAATGTGCGCTGGTTGCGCTGACTTTTTCTCTCGGCATGGCTCAGGCCTATGCCGCGCAAACCAAGCGCGTCGATGTGCTGCTGGTGGGCGGCGGGATCATGAGTTCGACCCTGGCGGTGTGGCTCAGCGAGCTGGAACCGGGCTGGTCGATGGAAATGGTCGAGCGCCTGGACAAGGTCGCGGAGGAAAGCTCCAACGGCTGGAACAACGCCGGCACCGGCCACTCGGCGCTCGCCGAACTGAACTACACGCCGGAGAAGGACGGCAAGATCGATATCACCAAAGCCGTCGAAATCAACGAAGCGTTCCAGATCACCCGGCAGTTTCTCGCCTGGCAGGTGAAAACCGGCGTGTTGAAAAATCCGCGTTCGTTCATCAATGCCACGCCGCACATGAGCTTCGTCTGGGGCGATGACAACATCCGCTTCCTGAAAAAGCGCTACGAGGCGTTGCAGGCCAGCCCGCTGTTCCGTCCGATGCAATATTCCGAAGATCCTGAGCAGATCAAGCAATGGGTACCGCTGATGATGGAAGGGCGCGACCCGGCGCAGAAAATCGCCGCGACCTGGACGCCGATCGGCACCGACGTCAATTTTGGCGAGATCACCCGGCAGTTCGTCAGCCATCTGCAATCGCGCGATAACTTCTCGCTGCAGCTGTCCTCGGAAGTGCGCGACATCACCCGCAACGACGACGGCTCGTGGCACGTTGAATACAAGAACCTCAAGGACGGCACGACCACCGCCACCGATGCCAGATTCCTGTTTATCGGTGCCGGCGGTGCGGCACTGCCGCTGTTGCAGAAGTCCGGCATCGAAGAGGCCAAGGACTACGCCGGGTTCCCGGTCGGCGGCTCGTTTCTGGTCACTGACAATACCGAAATAGCCCAGCGGCACATGGCCAAGGCCTATGGCATCGCCTCGACCGGCGCACCGCCGATGTCGGTGCCGCACCTCGACACGCGCGTGCTCGATGGCAAACGGGTGATTCTGTTCGGGCCGTTTGCGACGTTCTCGACCAAATTCCTCAAGGAAGGCTCGTACTTCGACCTGCCGGCCAGTACCACTTTGCATAACTTTTGGCCGATGGTCCGGGTCGGCGTGCGCGAATTCGACTTGGTGCAATACCTCGCCGGCCAGTTGATGCAGTCCGACGATGACCGTTTCGAGGCGCTCAAAGCGTATTTCCCACAGGCGCAGAAGCAGGACTGGCGCTTGTGGCAAGCGGGCCAGCGCGTGCAGATCATCAAGAAGGACGAGCAGCAGGGCGGGGTGCTCAAGCTCGGCACCGAGGTGGTCGCGTCCAGGGACGGCAGCATTGCAGCGTTGCTCGGCGCCTCGCCGGGTGCCTCGACGGCGGCGCCGATCATGCTTGATCTGATGCAGAAGGTGTTCAAGGACAAACTGGCGTCGGCGCCGTGGCAGGACAAGCTGCGCCAGATCGTGCCCAGCTACGGCACACGCCTGAACGAGCACCCGGACAAGGTCATGGAGGAATGGCGCTACACCAGCGAAGTGCTGCAACTGACGCCGCCACCGGGCATCGATCAGGCGCAGCCGAGCAACCCGCCGACG
This sequence comes from Pseudomonas koreensis, assembly GCF_036668835.1. Lineage (GTDB taxonomy): Bacteria > Pseudomonadota > Gammaproteobacteria > Pseudomonadales > Pseudomonadaceae > Aquipseudomonas > Aquipseudomonas koreensis_I. The sequence continues at coordinate 3,687 of NZ_JAZEVW010000010.1, read as the reverse complement.
CACATCGACGCGGTGCAACAGCCACACCTGGACAGCGATCCCGATCTCAAGCCTTGAACAGTGGGGCAGGTGGCCGGGCGAACTTTTCCCGTTCGGCGCCACTCTGAACCAGTCAGAGGGTAACCGGGCGGCAGAAAAAACTGGCCCGGCAGGCAGTTTTGGCGCGCGCCGTGATAAATTCGTCGCACGTTATGCCGACCCCGAATGGCCCCAGGCGGCCCCACCAAGAGCGATCTACATGCAAGCAAAGGCCCGTGAGGTTTATGTGCCACCGGTGCTGCAGGATTTGCGGGCCGGCACAGCCGAACTGCACATCGCACTGGAAAAACGCCTTCCTTTTTTCTCCGACACCCTCGACATCCCGGCCTTTGAGCGTCTGATGCAGGCCTATTACGGCTTTTATCTGCCGGTGGAACAGGCCCTGCAAGACAGCAATGCAATCCCCGACGATTTCGCTCTGACGCCACGGCTCAAGGCTGCGACCCTGCGTGCCGACCTGCAAACGCTGGGCGCCACGGCCGAAGCGCTGGCAAGCTTGCCGCTATGCGATGAGTTGCCGCGCATCGATTCCAGCGCCGCCTGCCTCGGCGTGTTGTATGTACTGGAAGGCGCGACCCTCGGCGGGCAGATTCTGCGCCGCGAAATCGCTGCACGACTGGGCCTGGAAGCCGACAACGGCGCGGCCTTTCTCGATGTCTACGGCGTGGCCACCGGGCGCCGCTGGCGCGATTTCATCGAATACCTCGGCAGCCGGCCCATGGACGCTGCCGAACGTGCAGCCGTCGTCCGCGCTGCGCAAACTACATTCAGCTGTTTCGAGCAGTGGCTCGAGCACCGGGAGGTGCTGGCATGACCCCGCAAGACAAACAAGCCTTCGAAGAACTCCTGGCCAACTGCGCCGACGAGCCGATCCGGTTTCCCGGGGCGATTCAGCCCCACGGCCTGCTGCTGACCCTGAGCGAGCCTGCGCTGCAGATCATTCAGGTCAGCGCCAACGTCGAAACCTTGCTCGGCCGCGCGCCAGAGCCATTGATCGGTCAGCCGCTGCACGAACTGATTGGCCTGGAGCACTGCGCGCAGGTGCTTGAGGCGCTGCAACGCGATGTGTATGCCGATGCGCCTCCGTTGTACTTTCGCCTCAATGGCACCGCCTTCGAGGGTTTGCTGCACCGCCATCAAGACGTGCTGATTCTGGAGCTGGAAATTCACGTCGAGAACTTCCAGCCGCGCAACGTCGCTGGGGTCAAGACTCATCTCGGACGCATGCTGCAACGCCTGCAAGCGGCGACGTCGCTGCAGGCGCTGTACGACATCAGCGTCAAGGAAATCCAGGCGATGACCGGTTACGACCGGGTGCTGATCTATCGGTTCGAGGAGGAGGGCCACGGTCAGGTCATCGCCGAGGCCTCCGATCCATCGATGGAAGTGTTCAACGGCCTGTTTTTCCCGGCCTCGGACATTCCCGAGCAGGCCCGCGAGCTGTACCGCACCAACTGGCTGCGGATTATCCCCAATGCCGATTATCAGCCGGTGCCACTGGTGCCGAAGTTGCGCCCGGACACCCGGCAGCCGCTGGACCTGAGCTTCGCCACGCTGCGCAGCGTCTCGCCGATTCATTGCCAGTACATGAAGAACATGGGCGTGCTGTCGTCGATGAGCATTTCCCTGCTCAAGGGTGACCGACTCTGGGGCCTGATCAGTTGCGGCAATCGCCAGCCGCTGCATGTACCTCACGAACTGCGCATGGCCTGCCAGACCATCGGTCAGGTGCTGTCGCTGCAGATCAGCGCGATGGAAGCGCTGGAACTCAGCCGTCAGCGCGACGAAAAGCTCGAAGCGCTGGCGCAGCTCAATCAGGCGATGATCGATTCGCCGCAAAACGTTTTCGATGGCCTGGCGCAACAGCCCGAGACGCTGATGGCGCTGACCGGCGCCGGCGGCATCGCGATCATTGAAGACAAGCAATTGCACCGTTACGGCAACTGCCCGGAACCGGAAGACATCCGCGCGTTGCACAAATGGCTGCAGGAACGCAGCGAGCCGGTGTACGCCAGCCATCATCTGTCCAGCGTCTACCCACCGGCTGCGCAGTTTCAGCAGGTAGCCAGCGGGGTGCTGGCGCTGAGCCTGCCCAAACCGGTGGAGAACGGCGTGCTGTGGTTCCGCCCCGAGGCCAAGGAAAACATCAATTGGAGCGGTGACCCGCGTAAACCACTGGACCTGGAAAACTCCGACGCCGGCCTGCGCTTGCGTCCGCGCACCTCGTTCGAGATCTGGAAAGTCGAGATGGCCGGCATTTCAGTCAAATGGAGCCATGGCGACCTGTTCGCCGCCAACGACCTGCGCCGCTCGGCGCTGGAAAACGACCTGGCTCGCCAGGTGCGCCGCGAGCAGGAAGCCGTGCGCGCCCGTGAGGAGCTGGTGGCGGTGGTGTCCCACGATCTGCGTAACCCGATGACGGTGATCTCGATGCTCTGCGGGATGATGCAGAAAGCCTTCAGCTCGGACGGCGCGCATACTTCGCGGCGCATTTCTACAGCCATCGACACGATGCAGCAGGCCACGGCGCGGATGAATACGCTGCTGGAAGATTTGCTCGACACCTCGAAAATCGATGCCGGGCGCTACACCATTACTCCGCAGCCGCTGGAAGTCGGGCATATCTTCGAAGAGGCGCAGTCGCTGCTGACGCCGCTGGCGCAGGACAAGGACATCAGCATTTCCTTCGAGGCTGATCCTGATCTGCGGATTCAAGCCGACCCTGAGCGGTTGTTTCAGGTGCTGTCGAATCTGGTCGGCAATGCGATCAAGTTCACTCCGCGGCTGGGCACTGTGGGTGTGCATGCGACGACGGTGGGTGACGAGATTGTGTTTACTGTGCGCGATAGCGGTGAGGGCATTCCGAAGGAGCATCTGCCGCATGTGTTTGATCGGTACTGGACGGTGAAAGAGGGCAATCCGACGGGTACGGGGCTGGGGTTGTATATCACTCAGGGGATCGTTGAGGCGCATGGCGGGCGGATCGTTGCCGAGAGTGAGCCGGGGCGGGGGAGTGAGTTTCGGTTTACGGTGCCGCGGGTGGCTTGATCTTTGATCTTTGGGTTTTGGGTTTTGGGTTTTGGGTACATATCCGTTGCTGCGGTAACGGCGGCTTAGGGTTTCGCCCTTACGGCGAGGCACTTTTTCCAGACGCCGAAAAAGTACCCAAAAAGGCTTGCTCCTACGTCCGGCCCTCGCAGGCTCGGGTCCCTTCGCTCCGGGATCGATCCAGGCGCAGCGGCTACGGTTTGCTGCGCTGCACCTCCTTCCGCTGTGTCTGGCTGCGCCAGACGGTCGCTGCGCTCCCACGCCCGGATCGATCCCTCCACTCAGCCTTCCGATGTCGCTGGTTAGGCAAGATCAAGATCAAGAGCACTCGAGCTGGCGCTCATTGTTGAGTGGTTAGAAGCGTCGCATGGCTTGGGATTTGTTTTTGGATGCGCCCCTCACCCCAGCCCTCTCCCGAAGGAGAGGGAGCCGATTTGTGGACTGTTCAAAACCTGTATACGACGCGGTATTTCAGTTTGGCACATCTCTCGCATTTACCACGGTCAGTTCCCTCTCCCTCCGGGAGAGGGCTAGGGTGAGGGGCTTTTGATCTTCAACGTTGCCGCTGATCATTCAACAACAAGATCAAAAGCAGGCGAG
>NZ_JAZEVW010000009.1:0-264088 GCF_036668835.1 Pseudomonas koreensis | reverse complement strand
TACCCAAGCACTGGTCGCACTAGCCCGCAAGCTTGCACGGGTGGTATTTGCTCTGTTGAAAAACCAGAGCGAATACTCACCCAAAGGCGTTTAGGGGCTAGGCATGAACCATAGAATCTCCCACATTTGAAATGCGATCCCCTGTGGGAGCGAGCCTGCTCGCGAAGGGGCCCGGTCAATCGGCACAAAAATCAGCAGGACTCACTCCGGCAGCTCATACGCATAAATCTTCTGTGCCTCCATCTGATACCCGGCATCCGCCAGTTCGCTGCTCGATGCCTTGACCTGCAGTGGCCCCTCGACCCAGTACGGCTGATACAACTCGTCAAGCTTCACGCCGAGTTCGCTTTTCACATGCACGATCTGGTTCGATGGCGGTGGCGGCACGTGGATGCAGGCGCCGAAATACGGCACCAGCAGGAAGTCCGTGGTGCGGCCTTCTTCGCTGACTTCCAGCGGCACGATGTAGCCCGGCAAACGAATGTTCTGTCCGTCGAGGCTCTGCACCACCGGCGCATTCGGCAGGTCCTGCTTGGCCGCCGGGGCGGATTCGGCCGACAGCGCATCGCCCATCTTCGACAGGTCATGCAGCGGGGTCATGTTCGGCACTTCCGGTGCGGCGTCCGGCGGAATCATTTCCGACCACGTCAGGTCCTTCGGCGCAGCTGCCCAAACGGGCAGCGCGATCAGCAACAGCAGCGCGAGCACGGCGCGGGGCATGGTGAACTTCCTCATAAACGGATCGACAGGCCATCGGCCAAAGATTGGCGGTAAGCACGCCAGGCCGGCACGCTGCCCATCAGCAGCGCGGCCGCCAGAATGCCACCGAGCAGCGTCCATTCATACTCGCTCGGCCACGCCAGCGGCAGATACAAACCATAATTGGCCTGCACGTAACCTTGTGCGGCGGCGATGCCGATGTACAACAGCGCCAGCCCAGCGATCACCCCGGTCAACGCCAAGGCAAACGCCTCGAGCACCAGCAGGCTCGCGATGTGCCAGGGCCGCGCACCCACCGAACGCAGAATCGCCATCTCGCGGCGCCGCTCGTTGAGGCTGGTGAGAATCGCCGTGAGCATGCCGATCAACCCGGTCAACACCACAAACAGCGAGACCACGAACAAGGCTTTTTCCGCGGTACTCATCAGGCTCCACAATTCCTGCAAGGCCACGCCCGGCAGGATCGCCAGCATTGGCTCACCGCGAAATTCATTGATTTCGCGCTGCAAGGCGAAGGTGGAAATCTTGCTATTGAGGCCGAGCATGAACGCGGTGATCGCTTGCGGCGTCAGGTCCATGTTGCGCGCCTCATCAGCGGTGATCCGGCCGTTGCCGCGCGCCGGCACGCCGTTGTGCCAGTCGATGTGGATCGCTTCCATGCCGCCGAGACTGATGTGCAGCGTGCGATCGACCGGGGTGCCGGTGCGCTGGAGAATGCCGACCACGGTGAACGGTTTGTCGTCGTGCTTGACCAGGCTGATCGCCGCCACGCCGTGAGCCAGCACCAGTTTGTCGCCGAGCTTGTAGTGCAGCGCTTCGGCGACTTCGGCACCGAGCACTACTTCAAACGGATCTGTCGCAAACGCACGTCCGTCGGCCAGCGCCAAGTGCTGCTGACGGCCGTACTGGTAATGCTCGAAATAGGCTTCGGTGGTGCCCATCACCCGGTAGCCGCGATGCGAATCGCCGAGGGACATCGGAATCGCCCATTTCACTTTCGGGTTGTTGGCGAAGTGCTCGAAGCTGTCCCAGCGAATATTGTTGGTGGCATTGCCGATGCGGAACACCGAGTACAGCAGCAGGTTCACCGAACCCGAGCGGGCGCCGACGATCAGGTCGGTGCCGCTGATGGTGCTGGCGAAACTGGCTTTGGCTTCGGTGCGTACGCGCTCGACGGCGAGCAGCAAGCACACCGATAAAGCGATGGCGAACGCGGTGAGCAAAGCGGTGAAGCGGCGGTTGGCCAGGCTGGCCATGGCCAGACGAAACAGATACATCTCAGACCTCGGCAGACGTGGCGGCGCGATTGAGCTCGGCCAGGGACAGATGACGGTCGAACAGCGGCGCCAGGCTCTGGTCATGGCTGACAAACAGCAAGCTGGAACCGGCTTCGCGGCATTCGGCGAACAACAGGCGAATGAAATTCTCGCGGGCGTCGTAATCCAGCGCCGAAGTCGGCTCGTCGGCGATCACCAGTTCCGGCTGGCCAATCAGAGCGCGCGCAGCGGCGACCCGTTGTTGCTGGCCGATCGACAACGAATCGGCGCGGCGGCTGAGGAGGCTTTCGTCCTTTAACCCCAAATGCGCGAGCAGGGTCGCGGCGGCCTGATCGACGCTGCCATGGCGCTGCTTCGCTCGCTGGGCGCGCAGTTTCGAAAAGTGGCAGGGCAGTTCGACGTTCTCGCGAACCGAGAGAAACGGCAGCAGGTTGAACTGCTGGAAAATGTAGCCGGTATGGTCGACACGAAAGGTGTCGCGGGCACCGGCGGACAGCTCGGTCAGCTCCTGGCCGAGCAGGCGAATGCTGCCACGGCCCGGCTTCTGCACGCCGCCGAGCAAGCCGAGCAGGGTGGTCTTGCCGCTGCCGCTCGGGCCTTTGAGAAACAGGGTCTCGCCGGCTTCCAGACGAAACGCCGGAATATCCAGCAACGGCGGGTGACCGGGCCAGTTGAAGGCCAGGTCGGACAGTTCGATGAGTGCTTGGGTCATGGCACCAGTTTCATGAGGTGAACACATAACTCCTGTGGGAGCGAGCTTGCTCGCGAAGGCGGTAGATCAGTCAATTCAGAGCCGCCTGACGAATCGCATTCGCGAGCAAGCTCGCTCCCACAAGGGTATTTCGCTGAGTGTTAGAATTTAAGCGCGGCGGCTTTAGCCGTCACTTCGGTACCTTGCTGGCCGCTGGCGCTGATCAGTTGTACCTGAATCTTCTGCGTAGCCGGGAAGGTCTTGAACAGATTCGTCAGATCAAGCGTCTTCAGCGCACCCGGCGTAGTGCAGGTGAACTGATAGTGCGCATGGATTTCGCTGTGTTCATGGTGATGCTCGTGGCCGTCCTTGTCCGCTTCATCTTCGTCGTGATCGTCGGCATCCGGCTGGTCGCCGAACAGCGGACTTTCCAGTTCCTGACTGGCCACCTTGCAACCGGCCGCAGCAGGCAGGCTGAACAGCGCCAACGGCTTTTCCAGCTGCGCACGAGCGGCAGCGACCTTGGCCTTGTCAGCGTCCGAGGTGGCCGCATGCTCGAAACCCACCAGGTTCATTGCCGGGCTTTCCAGTTCCAGCTCAAGGGTCTGACCATCGAGCGCCGCATTCAATCGACCCACGCCATGCTCATGGGCGCCGAGGCTGCCGTGCTCATGGTCATGATCGTGGTCATGCTCGTCAGCAGCGTAGGCAACGGCCAGCGGCAACAGGGCAAACGGCAAAGCGAGCAACAAACGACGCATGGCGAACTCCAGAGCGTAAAGTGAAAAGTTTGTTATGTAATCTTATAACGAAAGTGCGCAGAGTTTGCCCGTGTGCTTGGCGTTACACAAGTCCCATGGGAGCATGCAGGTCGGAAAAAGGCAGGAGCGAATTCAATGTTGCGGATACGCGGAACCGTCGGCGCGCTGCCGGTGGATTTGACGGTGGAGCTGGATGAAAGTGACTGGGCCAGGCTTGGTTCGGCGCTGAATGCTCAGGCGCCGCTTGCGGCGTCTGAAGTGGCTGCATCGGTGCCGGCGGCGAAACCGCAGGGGCAGGACGATGCGTTGTGGCAGGTGGCGAAGGATCTGTTGCGCCAGGCCGGGCAGCTCAGCGGGCCGGATTTGCTTGATCAGCTGGAAGGGTTGACCGGCAGTGCGGCGGCCGGCAAGCGTTTGCTGGTGCGCTTGCGTCACAGTTCGCAGGTGAAAGTGCAGAGCGGCGCCGACACGCCGCTCTATAGCTGGATCGAGTGAGCGCTTAGTACAGCGCGGCGAAGACCTTGCGGCGATAAGCGGTCACCAGCGGGTGGTCGTTGCCGAGCAGCTCGAACACTTGCAGCAGGGTCTTGTGCGGTAAGCCTTCGCCGTAGCTGCGATTGCGGATGAACAATTTGAGCAAGGCTTCCAGCGCCGCTTCGTATTGTTGACGCGCCAGTTGCTGGATCGCCAGTTGATAGGCTGCTTCATCGTCCTGTGGATTTTGCGCCAGACGGCTTTTCAGCTCGGCGGCGTCCGGCAGGTCACGGGCCAGCCCGAGGAACTGGATCTGCGCCTTGGCGCCGGCCAGTGCGGCTTTATGCTCATCACTCTTGACTGCGTCGAGTACGGTCTGCGCTTCGCTCAGTTCACCGCGTTCGGTCAGGCAGCGTGCATACAGAATCAGCGCCTTGGCGTTGCTGTTGTCCTCTTGGAGCATGGCTACCAACGCCGCTTCGGCGTCGGCGTAACGCCCTTCATCGAACAGCGCCTGGGCCTGTTCGAACGGGTCGGCAGCGGCCGGTGGCGGCATTTGCACATGCGGTTCGAGCAGCGCGCGCACCGCGGATTCCGGTTGTGCACCGGCAAAGCCGTCGACCGGTTGACCGTCCTTGAACAGCACCACGGTCGGCAGGCTGCGAATACCGAAGCGGGCGACGATGTCCTGCTCGATGTCGCAATTGACCTTGGCAAGCAACAACTCGCCCTGATAACTCTCGGCGATGCCTTGCAGCATCGGCATCAGCGCCTTGCACGGCGCGCACCATTCGGCCCAGAAATCCACCAGCACCGGTTTGTGGAAAGAAGCCTCGATCACCGACTGGTCGAAATCGGCCGTCGTGGCGTCGAAGATGTACGGCGTTTGCTCACTCATGGGGGATCTCGTCAAAGCGTGGATGGGGCAACTATAAGGCTTGGTGGGGTGTGGCCGGAAGCGGTCAACCTTTGAGGGTGTGTGATCTGAGCGAATGCCTTCGCGAGCAAGCTCGCTCCCACATTGGATCTGTGTCGTTCACAAAACCCGTGTGGGAGCGAGCTTGCTCGCGAAGCTTTTAGTCGCGCCGCGCATGGTAGAGGCTGACATGTCTGAATTCCTCAGGCTCCGCCAGATCCGGGAGGGTCATCGCCTCCAGCATTTCAATTCGCTCATACAACGGATGGCGAAAATCCCGCACCCGTGAATCCGCCACCAGCGCCTCGCGCCCGCGGCTGAGAAATGCATCGAGCAGCGGCAGATTGGCCCGGTCGTACAACACGTCCGCCACCAGAATCAGATCGAAGCGATCGGCCTCGGCAAAGAAATCCGTCGAATAACGCATCTCGACGCCATTCAATATGGCATTCGCCCGGCACGCCGCAATCGCCAGCGGATCGAGATCGCAGGCCACCACTTCCCGCGCGCCGGCCTTCACCGCCGCGATCCCGGCAATCCCGGAACCGGCGCCGAAATCCAGCACGCGCTTGCCGCGCACCCACTCGGGAAACTGCGCCAGATAGCGCGCTACCGCCAGGCCGCTGGCCCAGCAGAAACTCCAGTAAGGCGGCTCGTGCAGGATGCGCTGGGTTTCTTCCTGGCTGAATTCGCGGGCCATGTTGTCGCCGTCGATCAGCCACAGCTGCAAATCGGTGCCGGGCAACGAGCAGGCTTTCAGGCGAGCATCGCCGAGCAGTTCACCCAAGGCCTGTTGCAGGTCGAGCGGTGCGGTCATGGGGCTTTGACGAATTGCAGTTGGCCCAGCGCCTGGGTGGTCGGCTGGGTGATGGTCTGCGACGGCAGATGCAGAATCAACTGACCGGACTGGCTGGCACGACCACGCAGCTCAACTCGCGCACCGGCCGGAAAGGCCTCGGGGTTGAAACGCAGGCGAAACGGCAGCAGCTGATTGGTGCCGATCAGACTGGAGCTGGCGAGCAGTTGTTGCGGGCGATCTTTTTCGTCGATCACCAGCAGCGCCAGTTCGACTTCGGCCCCAGTGGGTACGCCTTGCAGGGTGCCGCTCAGCTCCCGTTGATAGGCCGGCAGCGGGCCGAGTTCGGCGGCCTCCTTGGCTTTTTTCTGTGCCTGCTGCGGCGCTGGGCCTGGCGTTGGCGGCTGGGGCTTGGGCGCGTCGCTGCCACAGGCCACCAGCAGGCTGAAAAGACTGAGCAATACGAGCGGACGTAACGGCATTGGAGGCTCCGGCAGAATGAATTCCATGGATCAAACGATCATGCCGTTCTGTATACCGCAAAGGCTATGGCTTGTCTTGCCACCGGGATGCGCTACCATGGCCCTCCCTTTTTTTGTTGCCAGCCACCATGCACTGTCCCTTCTGCGGTGCCAACGACACCAAGGTCATCGACTCGCGTCTGGTCGCCGAGGGCGAACAGGTGCGCCGCCGGCGTGAATGCCTGGCCTGCGGCGAACGTTTCACGACGTTCGAGACCGCCGAACTGGTGTTGCCGCGCCTGATCAAAACCGACGGCAGCCGTCAGCCGTTCGACGAAGAAAAACTCCGTGCCGGCATGCAGCGCGCGCTGGAGAAACGTCCGGTGAGCGTCGAGCGCCTCGAATCCTCTCTGGTTCACATCAAGCACAAGTTGCGCGCCACCGGCGAGCGCGAGGTCAAATCCCTCGTCGTCGGTGAACTGGTGATGGCCGAACTGCAAAAGCTCGATGAAGTCGCCTACATCCGTTTCGCCTCGGTGTACAAGCGCTTCCAGGACCTTAACGAGTTCCGCGAAGAGATCGACCGCCTTGCCCGCGAACCGGTGCAAGAATGACCGCCGCCGAGCAGGCCATTCTCGACGCGCATTTCATGGCGCGCGCGCTGGAACTGGCGCGCAAAGGTCACTACACCACCCATCCCAATCCACGGGTCGGCTGTGTGGTGGTGCGCGACGGGCAGATTGTCGGCGAAGGCTGGCATGAACGCGCCGGCGAACCTCACGCTGAAGTTCACGCATTGCGCGCTGCCGGTGAGCAGGCCCGCGGCGCCACCGCGTATGTCACCCTCGAACCGTGCAGCCACCACGGCCGCACGCCGCCGTGCGCCGACGCGCTGGTGAATGCCGGCGTGGCGCGGGTGGTGGCAGCGATGCGCGACCCCAATCCGCAAGTCGCCGGACGCGGTTTGCAGCGCCTGGCCGATGCCGGCATCGCCACCGAAAGCGGCGTGCTCGAAGCCGAAGCGCGGATGCTCAATCAAGGCTTTCTGAAACGCATGGAACACGGCTTGCCGTTCGTGCGGGTCAAGCTGGCGATGAGCCTTGATGGCCGCACGGCGATGGAGAGCGGCGAAAGCCAGTGGATTACCGGCCCGGCCGCACGTTCGGCGGTCCAGCGCTTGCGCGCCGAGGCGGCGGTGGTTTTGACCAGCGCCGATACCGTGCTGGCCGACGGTGCACGATTGACCGTGCGTGCTGAAGAGTTGGGGCTGGATGCCGAGCAAACCGCGCTAGCCATGAGCCGCCCGCCGTTGCGCGTGTTGATCGACGGCCGCCTGCGGGTGCCGCTGGATGCGCCGTTCTTCAAGGCCGGCCCGGCGCTGGTCGCTACCTGCGTGGCCGTCGAAGAACAGTACGCCAACGGCCCGGAATGTCTGATCGTGCCGGGTGACGATGGTCAGGTGGACCTGCATCAACTGCTGCTGGAGCTGGCCCATCGCGGCGTCAACGAGGTGCTGGTCGAGTCCGGTCCGCGTCTGGCCGGGGCTTTCGCGCAGCTCGGTCTGGTCGACGAGTTCGTGATTTTCATCGCCGGCAAATTTCTCGGCTCCACGGCGCGTCCGCTGCTCGACTGGCCGCTGGCCTCTATGAAGGATGCGCCGGAGCTGAAAATCACTGAAATCCGCGCGGTCGGCGATGACTGGCGAGTCACTGCCCGCCCTGTCCCTGCGGCGCGCGTATAATTCCCGGCCATCGCCTTAGCGCTGGCCCCGTTCTCAAGGAGAACCCCATGTTCACCGGCATCATCGAATCCATTGGCAGCATCCGTGCACTGACCCCCAAGGGCGGTGATGTGCGTGTGCATGTCGACACCGGCAAGCTCGACCTGAGCGACGTCAAGCTCGGCGACAGCATCGCCGTCAACGGCGTCTGCCTGACCGCGGTTGAGCTGCCCGGCAATGGTTTTGCCGCCGACGTCAGCCGCGAAACCCTCGACTGCACCGCCATGAACGACCTGAAAAGCGGCAGCCCGGTCAATCTGGAAAAAGCCCTGACCCCGACCACTCGTCTCGGCGGGCATCTGGTCAGCGGGCACGTCGACGGTGTCGGCGAAGTGGTCTCGCGCAGCGACAATGCCCGCGCCGTGGAATTTTGCATCCGCGCGCCGAAGGAGCTGGCCAAGTACATCGCCCACAAAGGCTCGATCACCGTCGACGGCACCAGCCTGACCGTGAACGCGGTCGATGGCGCCGAATTCATGCTGACGATCATCCCGCACACCCTGAGCGAAACCATCATGGCGTCGTATAAGCCAGGTCGCCGGGTGAATCTTGAGGTCGACCTGCTGGCGCGTTATCTGGAGCGTCTGCTGCTGGGTGACAAGGCCGCCGAGAAGACCGCCGGCAGCACGATCACCGAAAGCTTTCTGGCCCAAAACGGCTACCTCAAATAATTCAAAAGAAGGGGGTGCCTTGTGGCGCTCAATAGCATCGAAGAACTGGTTGAAGACATCCGCCAAGGCAAGATGGTCATCCTCATGGATGACGAAGACCGCGAGAACGAAGGCGACCTGATCATGGCCGCCGAGTGCTGCCAGGCTGAACACATCAACTTCATGGCCAAGCACGCTCGTGGCCTGATCTGCATGCCGATGAGCCGTGAGCGCTGCGAGCTGTTGAAGCTGCCGTTGATGGCGCCACGCAACGGTTCCGGCTTCGGCACCAAGTTCACCGTGTCGATCGAAGCCGCCGAAGGCGTGACCACCGGCATCTCCGCCGCTGACCGTGCGCGTACCGTGCAGGCGGCTGCCGCCAAAGATGCCAAGGCTGAAGACATCGTCAGCCCGGGTCACATCTTCCCGCTGATGGCCCAGGCCGGCGGCACCCTCGCACGCGCCGGCCACACCGAAGCGGCGTGCGATCTGGCGCGCATGGCCGGTTACGAGCCAAGCGGGGTGATCTGCGAAGTGATGAATGATGACGGCACCATGTCCCGTCGCGCCGAACTCGAAGCCTTCGCTGCCGAACACAACATCAAGATCGGCACCATCGCCGACCTGATCCACTATCGGATGATCCACGAACGTACCGTTCAGCGGATTGCCGAGCAGCCGCTGGACAGCGAACTGGGCCAATTCAACCTGGTGACCTATCGTGATTCGGTGGAAGGCGACGTGCACATGGCGCTGACCCTGGGCACCGTTTGCGCCGAAGAGCCAACGCTGGTGCGCGTGCACAACATGGACCCGCTGCGCGACCTGTTGATGGTCAAGCAACCGGGCCGCTGGAGCCTGCGCGCCGCCATGGCTGCGGTCGCCGAGGCGGGCAGCGGCGTGGTGTTGTTGCTCGGCCACCCGCTCGACGGCGACGTGCTGCTGGCGCACATCCGCGAAACCGGCGATCAGCCGGCGCCGAAAAAACCGACCACCTACAGCATCGTCGGTGCCGGTTCGCAGATCCTGCGTGACCTCGGTGTACGCAAAATGCGCTTGATGAGTGCACCGATGAAGTTCAATGCGATATCCGGTTTCGATCTGGAAGTTGTAGAATACGTGCCCTCCGAATAATGACCGGCTGTTTCCGGACTCCAATTCGCGGCAAATAATCACTGAGGGGCGCGTAGCAGACGCGTCCCGGCTCTTTAAGAGAACTGACGAATGACCCTGAAGACCATCGAAGGTACCTTCATCGCCCCCAAAGGCCGCTACGCTCTGGTAGTGGGCCGCTTCAACAGCTTCGTGGTTGAAAGCCTGGTCAGCGGTGCCGTTGATGCCCTGGTTCGCCACGGCGTGAGCGAAAACGACATCACCATTATCCGCGCACCGGGCGCCTTCGAAATCCCGCTGGTTGCGCAGAAAGTCGCGCAGAAAGGCGAGTTCGCCGCAATCATTGCCCTCGGTGCGGTCATTCGTGGCGGTACCCCGCACTTCGAGTACGTGGCGGGCGAATGCACCAAGGGTCTGGCTCAGGTGTCCATGGAGTTCGGCGTGCCGGTCGCTTTCGGCGTGCTGACCGTTGATTCCATCGAGCAAGCCATCGAACGTTCCGGCACCAAGGCCGGTAACAAAGGTGCCGAAGCTGCCCTGTCCGCTCTGGAAATGGTCAGCCTGCTGGCGCAGTTGGAGGCCAAGTGATTAGCGACGAAAGCGATCGTTTCAACCCGCGCGATCCGAAACCTGCGGATGCCGGCAAGCCCTCGAAGAGTGTCAAGCGTCGCGAAGCCCGTCAGCTCGCGACTCAGGCGCTGTACCAGTGGCACATGGCCAAGCAATCGCTGAACGAGATCGAAGCGCAGTTTCGCGTTGATAACGATTTCACCGATGTCGACGGCGCTTACTTTCGCGAGATCCTGCACGGGGTTCCGCAATTCAAGACCGAAATCGACACCGCCCTGACGCCTTGCCTGGATCTGGCTATCGAAGAGCTGGACCCGGTTGAACTGGCGGTTCTGCGCCTGTCCACCTGGGAACTGCTCAAGCGCGTCGACGTGCCGTACCGCGTGGTGATCAACGAGGGTATCGAGCTGGCGAAAGTCTTCGGTTCGACCGACGGCCACAAGTTCGTCAACGGCGTGCTCGACAAGCTGGCACCGCGCCTGCGTGAAGCTGAAGTGAAGGCGTTCAAGCGCTGATTGGCGCTTGAGCACTTTGTCTCAGCCATGGGCGAGTTTGAGCTGATCCGCAATTTCTTCGCCGCCGCGCCTTGTGCGCAGGGCGGCGAAGGCGTTGCTCTCGGGATCGGCGACGACTGCGCCTTGCTGACGGTTCCCGCCGGGGAGCAGTTGGCCATTTCTACCGATACGCTGGTGGCCGGTGTGCATTTCGCCGACCCTTGCGATCCATTTTTGCTCGGTCAGCGCTCGCTGGCCGTCGCGGTCAGTGACCTGGCCGCCATGGGCGCCACGCCCGTTGCCTTCACCCTTGCCCTGACTGTGCCGACGGTGACCGCCGATTGGCTGCAAGCCTATGCCCGCGGTTTGAACCGCATGGCACAGAGTTGCGGCGTAACACTGATTGGCGGCGACACCACGCGCGGGCCGTTGAGCCTGACGGTCAGCGTGTTTGGTCGCGTGCCCGCTGGCCAGGCGTTGACCCGCAGCGGCGCGCGACCGGGCGATCTGCTCTGTGTCGGCGGTGAATTGGGCAATGCCGCCGGGGCTTTGCCGCTGGTACTCGGGCAGCGTGACGCCGCGGCCGAAATCGCCCAACCGCTGCTTGATCATTACTGGTCGCCACAACCGCAACTGGCCCTCGGTCAGGCCTTGCGGGGTAAAGCTACAGCGGCGCTGGACATCTCTGACGGCTTGCTCGCCGATTGCGGCCACATCGCGTTGGCGTCGAAGGTGCGACTTGAGATTGAACGCGAGCGTGTACCGTTGTCGGATGCCTTAGTGGCGTTTCTCGGGCAGCGCGGTGCCGAACGTGCGGCGCTCAGTGGTGGCGATGATTATGTGCTGGCCTTCACGCTGCCGTCCGACGAGCTGCCGGCACTGCTGGCAGCCGGCTGGCCGATCCATGTGATCGGCCGCGTCAGCGACGGCCAGGGCGTGGTGCTGCTGGATCGTGACGGTCGCGACATCACCCCGCATACCCGCGGTTATCAACATTTTCAGGAGACACCGTGACAGATCACCCGAAACAGGTTCCGGCTGACTTCGTGCCGCCGTCGGTCTGGCGCAATCCCTGGCATTTCCTCGCGTTCGGCTTAGGTTCCGGCACGCTGCCGAAAGCCCCGGGCACCTGGGGCTCGCTGGTGGCGCTGCCATTCATTCCGTTGTGGCAGATGCTGCCCGACTGGGGTTACTGGCTGATGCTGGGCATCACCATGCTGTTCGGCTTTTGGCTGTGCGGCAAGGTCGCCGATGATCTGCGCGTGCACGACCACGAAGGCATCGTCTGGGACGAAATGGTCGGCATGTGGATCACCTTGTGGCTGGTGCCGGAAGGCTGGTACTGGTTGCTCGCGGGTTTTCTGGTGTTCCGCTTCTTCGATATTCTCAAGCCGTGGCCGATCCGCTGGATCGACAAACATGTGCATGGCGGCGTCGGCATCATGCTCGACGACGTGCTCGCCGGGGTGTTTGCCTGGCTGGCGATGCAGGGGCTGGTGTGGCTGTTCGCCTGATCAGGGTCAGGGGCAAGTGAGGGGGCAGGTAAATGCTGCGACGCGGGTTGGCGATGCTGGTTTTGGCTCTTCTGGGCGCGTTCGCCCATGCGCAGGAAGCGCCACCGACGCCTGCGGTGATCCATCTGGCCAGCGAAGACTGGGAAGACTACACCGCCGCCGACGGCCATGGTCTGGCCTGGGATGTTCTGCGTAAAGTGTTCGAACCGGCTGGCATCAAACTGGACATCCGCACGGTGCCGTATACCCGCTCGATCGGCCTGGTGCAATTGCAGGAAGTCGACGCACTGGTCGGCTCCTACCGCGATGAAGCCCCGCAGGTGCTGTATCCGCAGTGGAATTTCGATTCCGACCACATTTACGCACTGGGGCTGGTCAGCAGTCCCGAACCCACCCAGGCGACGCTGGGCAAATACCGCTTGGCGTGGGTGCGCGGCTATCGCTATGAAAACTACCTGCCAAACATCAAGCGCTACAACCAGATCGAGCGGCGCAGCGGCATTCTGTCGATGCTCAAGCAGGGGCGGGCGGATTACTACATCGACGCGCGGACCGAGGTTGAAGCCGTGGTGCGCGATGCACCGGACCCGGCGCAGTACCGGTATTCGCATCTGGCCGAGTTGCCGTTGTTCCTCGGTTTTGCCGATACGCCAAAGGCCCGGGCGTTGATGGCGCTGTATGACCGGCGCATGGCGCAACTGGTCAAGAGCGGAGAGCTGAAGCCCATTTTCGAGAAGTGGAAGCAGCCGTATCCGTTCACCTCGAATTGAAGCCCAACTCAAATCCCCTGTAGGAGTGAGCCTGCTCGCGATAGCGGTAGATCAGTCGACATCAATGTTGAATGTCAGTCCGCTATCGCGAGCAGGCTCACTCCTACAAGGGACCGATGCAAGGCAGTCTGTCATCAAACTTTTTGATCGTTATGCCCGATAATTCAGCCTAAGCGTCCACAGGTACCTGCTGTTACAATGCCGGCCTGCGAATTTCAGACTCTTCAGATCAGGAGCACACCGGTGCCTGTCGTCTTTGTTGCCGCTTGCAAGCTGCCAACGCCTTATGCGCAATTCACCATGCACGGGTTTCTCGATGAAACCACCGGCCGCGAGCACGTCGTGCTGAGCCTGGGTGAAATTGCCGACGGCGCTCCGGTACTCGGCCGTTTGCACTCCGAATGCCTGACCGGCGATGCCTTGTTCAGCCAGCGCTGCGACTGTGGTTCGCAACTGGACGCCGCCCTGCAGGCGATCGCCCGCGAAGGCCGTGGCGTGCTCTTGTATTTGCGCCAGGAAGGTCGCGGCATCGGTCTGCTGAACAAGATCCGCGCCTACGAATTGCAGGACGGCGGCGCCGATACCGTTGAAGCCAACGAACGTCTGGGCTTTGCCGCCGATCAGCGCGACTACGCCATGTGCCTGCCGATGCTCGAATATCTGGGGGTCAAATCCCTGCGCCTGATGACCAACAACCCGCGCAAGGTCAAAGCCCTGACCGAGATGGGCATCGTCGTCGCCGAGCGCGTGCCGCTGCACACCGGGCACAACCCGCACAACAAACTTTACCTGGCGACCAAGGCCAGCAAGCTCGATCACATGATGGGCAATGAGCATCAGGGCGAGGTCGACCGCGCGTGACGCGCGGACAGGTGCGGCGCCGATTGTCGGTGGCCTGGTGGCAATACCTGGCGCTGGCGCTGTTGCCGCTGTTCGTCATCAATGCGTTGTTCGGCGCGGGCGAAGGGCTGTTGCCGGTCCTGGCGATGCCTTTGTTCATCGCGGGTGTGGCGTCGATGTTCGTCAGCCTGAAGTTTTTCGGCCGCTACAAACATGCGCTGATCGCCACACAAAAAGCTCTCGATACACCCGATGAACCGGCGGCGTGGATTGCGCTTGCGGCGCGTCGCCGCGCGGCGTTTCTGGTCGCCTCCCTGCCAGCGTGGATCGGTGCGCTGGCGGTGTTCGTCGGCCTCGAAGCCGTGCCGCTGATGTTGCTGGCGCTGTCCACGGCGGTGCTGTTTTACCTCTACCGTATTCCGCGTCAACTCGGCTGATGCGCCGGCTCTGGCTGGCGGTGCTGCTGCTGATCAGCGCTGGCCCGGTGTTGGCGGACCTGCGCGTGGTCAGCCTCGCCCCGTCGCTGTCGGAAATTGTCGTTGAGCTGGATTCCGCCGATTTGCTGGTCGGCGTGCTCGATGCCGGGGAGCGTCCTGCGGCAATTGCGCATGTGGCCTCGGTTGGGCGATATGGCCAGCTCGACATCGAGCGTTTGCTCAGCCTCAAGCCTGATCTGTTGTTGCTCTGGCCCGGCAGCGTCGGCGCAGCGCAGCGTGATCAGCTCAAGCGCCTGGGTATCGCGACTTTTGTCGCCGAGCCGCACTCCCTCGAACAACTGATAAACCAGATCGAAGTTATCGCCACGCGCCTGGTACGACCGGAGCGCGGACTGACGCGCGCAGCGTATCTGCGCCAGCAGCTTGCTGAACTGCGCCAGCGCTATCGCCGCGAGGTGCCGTTGCGGGTGTTCTATCAAGTCTGGGACAAGCCGCTGTACACCGTCGGCGGCGGGCAGATCATCAGCGATGCGCTTGAGGTCTGCGGGGCGCGCAACGTCTTCGCCGACCTGAATCTGCCAGCGCCGCAAGTGAGTGTCGAGGCGGTGTTGCAGCGTGATCCCGAGGTGATACTGGCCGGGGATCAGGCGCAGCTGGAGGCGTGGAAGAGTTGGCCGCAGGTGGTGGCGGTGAAGCAGGGGAAGTTGCTGTTGATCGCTGATAAAGGTCTTGAGCGCCCAAGCGGGCAAATGATCGGCGCCACTGCCAAACTCTGCCAATTGATCGCGCCCGACCGCTGATATCAGGCTGGCTTCTTCGCGAGCAAGCTCGCTCCCACACTTGATCGGGTTTTAACCCCGAGTTTGAGTGCAACAGATATCCACTGTGGGAGCGAGCTTGCTCGCGAAGGGGCCAGTCATGTCCACGAAGATTTCAGTTCAAGGTTCCGGCGTCCAGGTCACCCCAAACATCCACACACGACCTTCCTCGCGATACCCATACTGGCTACCGTCATAGCTGTAATTGGCCTGGCTGTAACCCTTGTCGAAAAGGTTATCGACCTTCAGATCCAGCTTGATCTCGCGATTTAGCGCCCAACTGCTACGTAAGCCGAACAGCGCATAGCCACCCAGCGATTGCTGGTTGTCGCGATCGTCATAACTGCTGCTCACCGCCTGCCAGCTCGCGCCCAGGCTCAAGCGGTCGAACTGTCGATCCAGATCCCAGCTCAGCGTTCGCCGCGCACGGCGTGCCAGAGTGTGCCCGCTGTCGCGGTCGCGCGGGTCGATGATCGAAACGCCCAGATTGCTCTGCCAGCCAAACAGGTCCTGCTTGAGCGCCGCTTCAAAACCATTGATCCGCGCCGAAGCGACGTTTTCCGGACGTGAATTGCTGCCGAAGATGATCGCGTCTTCCAGATCGGTGCGATAGATCGACGCCTCGAGGCGACTGCTGTCGCTCAACTGGCTGCGCCACTGCAGCTCGTAGCTTTTCGAGGTTTCCGGTTTCAGATCGGGATTGCTGAAATCCGGGTAGTACAGGTCATTGAAGGTCGGCGCACGGAAGCCTTCGCTGTAGCTCAGCAACAGGTCGTTGTCCGGGTTGAGCGGCAGGGTGAACGTGCCGCTCCAGGTGTTCTGACTGCCGAACTGCTGATTGTCGTCATGGCGCAGGCCCAGCTCGGTGGAAAAGCTGTCGCCCTGGTAGCGGTGCTGGATAAACGCGGCGCGGTTCCAGCGGCTGTCCTCGTCGAACGCGGTGCTGCTGTTGATGCGGTCTTCGTACCAGTCGCCGCCGAGGGTCAGGCTGTTGCGCGCATCGAGGGTCAAGTCGTTCTGCCAGTTCAGCGAGTCGCGATAGGTGTTGAATACCGTGCGTTCGTCGCTGAGCTTGTCGAAGGTTTTTTCGCGGTTCTCTGTGTGGCCAAACTCGAGGCGGGTTTTCCAGCGTTCATTGACCCGCGCATCGATGTAGCTGTTGAGACTGCTGACGTTGAAATCGCTGTAGGGCTGTTGCTGCAGCGACTCGAACGTAACCGGGTCGAAGCGGCCGAACGGATTGTCGAATTCACTTTTGCCACGGTTATCCAGCAGATTGGCGCCGACTTCGATGTCGTCAGTCAGCGCATGGCTGAGGCTCAGGCTGATGGATTGGTTGCGGTAGGCGTCGTGATCGCGGTCGCTCGGGTATGAGTCGTGAGTGCGGTCGATGCCGGCGCTTTCATCGAGACTGGCGCCGAGGTTGAAGCGGGTTTTGTCATCGCCCCCGGACAAGCCGAGGCTGCGCTCCCAGCTCTGGTTGCTGCCCAAGCCCATGTGCAGGCGTGCCTGCAAGCCCTGTCCGTTACCGCGTCGGGTGAAGATCTGGATCACCCCACCGATCGCATCACTGCCATAAATCACCGAGCGGGAGCCGCGCAGCACCTCAACGCGCTCGATCTGCTCGATATTCAAATGCTGCAGGTTGCTGTCACCGGACGTCGAATTGCCGATGCGCTGGCCGTCGACCAGCACCAGACTCTGCGCCGACTGCGTGCCGCGGATGTAAATACCCGGCAGGCTGCCGCGCCCGCCGGTCTGCGCCACCTGTACGCCTGGCACGCGGCTCAGCAGGTCGGGCACGTCGCTCGGTTGCAGGCGATCGATGTCTTCGCGGGTGAACACGGTATTGGCGGCGCTGCTGTCGTTGCGGGCTTCGACCTGGCGGTTGGCGCTGATCAGCGTGTCCGGCAGCTTCAGCGCCTGATCGCGTTCGAAAGTGTCGGCGACAGCGCTGGCGGCTGGCAGCAGCAGAAAGGGCAGGGCGAGGCGCGAGAGGTTCATCGGTGGTCCGTGAGAAATTGCAGATGTACACAAACTTTATGCTTCCACAAAACACTGTGGGAGCGGGCTTGCCCGCGAAGAGGCCGGTACATTCAACATCAAGGTTGACTGTGCCGACGCCTTCGCGGGCAAGCCCGCTCCCACAGGTATTGCGTGTTCAGCGAGTTAGCGGTCGAGCAGCGCCAGCCGTTGGCGAATCGACGCTTCGATCCCGGCCTCATCCAGGCCGCATTCGGCCAGCATCTGCTCAGGCTTCGCGTGCTCGACATAGATATCCGGCAAGCCCAGGTGCAGCATCGACTTGAGGATGTTCTCGCGCGCGAGGAATTCGCTGACCGCGCCACCGGCGCCGCCCATGATCGCGTTTTCTTCGATAGTCACCAGCAGCTCGTGGCTGGCGGCGATCTCGCGTACCAGTGCTTCGTCCAGCGGTTTGACGAAACGCATGTCAACCACGGTGGCATCGAGCTTCTCGGCGACTTTCAGCGCTTCGGCCAGTTGCACGCCGAACACCAGCAGGGCGACTTTGAGGCCCTGACGGCGAACGATGCCTTTACCGATTTCGATTGGCTCAAGGTCTTTCTCGATGACCGCATTCGGGCCGCTGCCGCGCGGGTAACGCACTGCCGCCGGGCCGTTGTACAGGTGGCCGGTAGTGAGCATCTTGCGCAGTTCATTTTCATCGCTCGGGGTCATGATCAGCATGCCCGGGATGCAGCGCAGGTACGACAGGTCAAAGCTGCCGGCATGGGTCGGGCCGTCTTCGCCCACCAGACCGGCGCGGTCGATGGCGAACAGCACGTCGAGGTTCTGTACCGCGACGTCGTGCACCAGTTGGTCGTAACCGCGTTGCAGGAACGTCGAGTAAATCGCCACTACCGGTTTCGCGCCTTCACAGGCCATGCCGGCGGCGAATGTCACCGCGTGTTGCTCGGCAATCGCCACGTCAAAGTAGCGCAGCGGGAAGCGTTCACTGAACGCCACCAGATCCGAGCCTTCCTTCATCGCCGGGGTAATGCCGACCAGGCGTGGGTCGCTGGCGGCCATGTCGCACAGCCACTCGCCAAACACGGCCGAGTACTTCGGCCCGCTGGCGGCTTTCGGTGCAGCAGCCGGCGCGTCCAGTGGCTCAAGTTTGGTGATGGCGTGGTAACCGATCGGGTCGACTTCCGCCGGGGCGAAGCCTTTGCCTTTCTTGGTGACGATGTGCAGGAACTGCGGGCCTTTCAGATCACGCATGTTGCGCAGCGTGGCGATCAGGGTCGGCAGGTCGTGGCCATCGATCGGGCCGATGTAGTTCCAGCCCAGCTCTTCGAACAGCGTGCCCGGGACCAGCATGCCTTTGGCGTATTCTTCGGTGCGACGGGCAATTTCCCAGGCGCCCGGCAGGCGCGACAGGACTTTCTTGCTGCCTTCGCGCATGCTCGCGTAAGTGCGGCTGGAAAGGATCTTCGCCAGATAATTCGACAGCCCGCCGACGTTGCGCGAGATCGACATGTCGTTGTCGTTGAGGATCACCAGCATGTTGGCATTGACTTCCGGCGCGTGGTTCAGCGCCTCGAACGCCATGCCGGCGGTCAATGCGCCATCGCCGATCACCGCGATGGCCTTGCGATCGCTGTCCTGCAGGCGGGCGGCAATCGCCATGCCCAGCGCTGCGCTGATCGAGGTGCTGGAGTGGCCGACGCCGAAGGTGTCGTATTCGCTCTCGGAGCGGCGCGGGAACGCGGCAATGCCGTCCTTCTGACGCAGGCTGGCCATGCGCTCGCGACGGCCGGTGAGGATCTTGTGCGGATACGCCTGATGGCCGACGTCCCACAGCAACCGGTCGTCCGGCGTGTCGAAGACGTAATGCAGCGCGATGGTCAGCTCGATCACGCCCAGGCCGGCACCGAAATGCCCACCGGTCTGGCCGACCGTGTAGAGCAGTTCCAGGCGCAACTCATCGGCCAGGGTTTCCAGCTCGGCTTCGCCTAACCGGCGCAGGCCGTCCGGCGTGTTCGCGCGGTCGAGCAGGGGCGTGGTCGGGCGCTTGCGGGGAATCTCATGAAACGTCGTGGGCATCAGGCGAATCGTTATAGGTATAGAAGATGCGGCAGTTTACCTGATGCATCGGCCCCTGCCCACGCGTTGGTCTTTTTTGGCCGATTCGCCGTCAGTTGCGCCGCTCGACGATATACCGGGCCAGCTCGCGCAACGGCTCGGCCGCCGCGTCAAATGGCCGCAGGGCGTGCAGCGCCTGATCGCGAAGTTCCAGCGCATAGGCCTTGGCCGCGTCGAGGCCGAGCAGCGCCGGGTAGGTCGGCTTGTCGCGCGCGATGTCGGCGCCCTGGCGTTTGCCGAGGGTCGCGGTATCGCTTTCGACGTCGAGAATGTCGTCCTGGACCTGAAACGCCAGACCGATGGCCTGTGCATAAGTCTGCAGGGATTTCAGTTCGTCCGCCTCGGCCCGGCCGCTGGCGAGGGCGCCCAGGCGCACGCTGACTTCGATCAGCGCGCCGGTTTTGTGCCGATGCATCTGCTCAAGGGCTTTCTGATCGAGTTTCAAGCCAACTGAGCCCAGATCGATGGCCTGACCGCCAACCATGCCCGCCGGGCCTGCGGCCTGCGCCAGCGCGGTGACCATTTGCAGGCGAATGTCGCTGCTGCAGTTGCTCAGGCGCGGGTCGAGCAGGGCGCTGAACGCCAGACTCTGCAAGCCGTCACCGGCAAGAATTGCGCAGGCTTCATCGAATTTCTTGTGGGTGGTGGGTTGGCCGCGACGCAGATCGTCGTCGTCCATCGCCGGCAAATCATCATGCACCAGCGAGTACGCGTGAATCAGCTCCACCGCGCAGGCCGCGCCGTTGGCTTGCTCGGCCTCGCCACCGAGCGCTTCGCACGCGGCATAGGCCAGCAACGGGCGCACGCGTTTGCCGCCGTTCATCACGCTGTAACGCATGGCTTCGTAGAGCCGCGCCAACTCCGGCAACGGCGCATTGAACAGAGTCTCCAGCGCCGCGTTGACCCGGGCCTGGCTGGTCGCTGAATACGCTGCAATCATTCTGGCTGTTCCGCGTCGAAGGGTTCCTCGGCGAGTTCGCCATCGCGCTCCAGCAGCACCTGGACCTTCTGCTCGGCCTGCGCCAGCGCTGCCTGGCAGTCACGGGTCAGGCCGATGCCCTGCTCGAAAGCAGTCAGCGAGTCTTCCAGCGACAATTCCCCGTTCTCCAGACGCTCGACCAGCGTTTGCAGGTCGGCGAGGGACTGTTCGAAATCCAGTGCAGCTTTTTTGCGGGCCATGGCGGCAATTCCGGTAGACGTTAAACCGGCGCGACACTAGCAGATAGGGGGGGTATGGGCAAATGAGCGGGCGTGCCCTTATGCTCGGCTATGACAACTGGCTAGCTGAGTAAGCGAAGCAATATGTGGCGAAACGGCGCCTCCTTCAAAAAATCGTTCGCAATTAATGGCTGTTCTTTCAGCAGGCTGACAAATGCCTTTATCCACTTCTCCCGTTCAAGTACGAGAGCCGCACTTTGTAGCCCCAGCATGTCTCTGGTTTGGCGCACCACATGCTTTTCTCTTCTATTGAGTGCGGGCATGGGCTCCAGCGAGCCATCCGAAGATAAAGAGAACCGCTCGTTACAACCGGGGGCCGGTTCGATGGGAAGAAGTCGATCACCTTTTCGTTGCCCACATCCATCAGCCCTAATGCATCCGTGAGCATAATTTGTATATGTGAATGTCAGGTGCGGATGTGCATCATTGCCGCGCTTCGGCTTGATGTGGTCGATTTGCCCTGTATCGGACTCCAAAGGCATTTCGCAGTAAGCACAAAGTCCACCCTGATCCGAATGGAGGCTCGCCTTGACGATTTTTTTTACCTGATGAAACGCTGCGCCATCGAAATCCCTCGGTCCCGCCTGTGGGTAGCTGGCATTGAAGTCGGCAAGGGCTTGAGGTGCCACGGGATTGTGAGCCAACTCAATCATTGCGTGTCTTCCTGACTTGCGCTGCGAGAAATGTCCAAAGCGCCATGTCCGCATTGGAAATCTCATATCCTGCTTCATCCAGCTCCTGCCTCAACTGTTTTGCTTGTGGACTGGTGCCTGCGCCGTCGCGAAAAAGCTGTTCATAAGCGTGAGCTGTTTCGACTATCGACATAGGAGGGCGAGCGCTCACATTCATGACTCCGGCCAGCGCATCGCCCGAAGCTTGTGCCAAAGGGCTCATTGCGGGCTGTTCAGAGATCCAGCCGTGCTCGTCTTTGTGTACTACGCGGATCTGTTCGCGATTAACCGTCGTCAATACTTGCGGGCTATGAGAACTGACAATGAATTGGATCTTTGGAAATGCATTGCGCAGGGCTGGCAAGACTTGTTGCTGCCAGGCCGGGTGTAAATGCAGGTCGACTTCATCAATCAGCACAATGCCTTCTGTTAAAAGAGACGCTTGCTCCTGATACTGACCATTTAAGCGAGCACAACGAAACGCCATGTCGGCGGTCATCGAAATCATTGCCCGAACGCCATCGCTCAGCAGGCTGATGGGCAGCAGCCCATGGTCAGGGTGAGACATCGCGAGGTCTTCGAAGCTGAGGCTGTAATGGAAGTTGCTCCATCCCTCGTTTTCCAGTACCAGATTCACGGCGTTTTGAATCCCTGCAATCCTGGGCTTTAGATCCGACCCCTCATACCCTGGCAACTCTTGTTGTTGTAGCAATGCCATTGTTGCCTTGCGTATCCACTGTTGCATTTGCAGAAAATTCGACGCAGAAGAAAGACAGTCCTCATAACCGGTCGTCCGACTGGCACTGACCACAGCTTTTCGAGAGCTGTTTTTATGAGTAATCCACAGACGTCCAGCTGGGTAATAGCTGATCAGCGGCAAGGCTGTGCCTGCGTCGGTGCGTAGTGATTCCTGAAGTTTTTTGCCCCAGCTTGCAAGTGCAGACGCCTCTTTGGTTGTCGTCCGGCTTTTGGGGCCATGAAGGGATCTTTGCCACTCGATAAAGGGTTCATCCAGGACTGCATCAATGACTACTGGAAATTTCTGCTCGTTTTCGAAACTGTTGCCTAAGCGAACATAACGAGCGTCTGTGCGCTCGATGTGTTTGGATTTGCCCATATCGAATGCCCCGATAAATGGGCCAAGAGCAGTCGCAATGGCTTCCAGGATGGTAGTTTTACCCTGCCCGTTACGTGCAGCAATAACCGTCAGCTCAGGATGGAAATCTATCTCGATTTCCTCGAATCGACGGAAGTCCTTTAATTTCAATTTGCGCAGTTTCACAAGGCGACCTCAGGTTCTGCCGTCCTTGCCGACGGCTTTGTGGCGGTAGTTGACCATGAGAAGACCTTGAGCTCCAGCCGAAATCAATGCTTGGGCCTCACGTATTCGGCTCATTTTGTGAGCCGAATAACTTCGCTATTCGGCTCACGCCCTCTCGAAAGCGCAATTCCTACAGCAAAAGCACATGTATCCGATTGTTAAAAAACTGCCGAATCGCTAATCTTCGCGCCTTCGACGACCCGCATTCGCGGGTCCATCAGACGAAACGCAGTTTATCGCTGTGAAGTGCCGAGGATCGGGTGCAAGGTTTCGTTGGGGCATGGCAGGAGGCGTCACATGCGTTCATTTCTGTTGCTGCTGATCGGCCTGGCCTGTGCGCCGGGGCTGTGGGCGGCTGCGCCGAGCGCCGAATTGTCGGAGCCGGTGGGTGGCTGGCGCTATCACGGTTTGCTCGATCGCACGGAAAACCCGCAGGTCGCCTATCCGACGCCGCCGATCGATCGCGGCATTCAACGCAATCGCACGATGATTCAGGGGCAGCTCAAAGCCCTCGGCCATATGCGTCCGCCGCATAGCCTCGCGGTGAATGGCAATCCACTCAATCTGTACACCGACGACCAGGGCCGCTTCGCCCGGCCGTATGCGTTCGGCGCCGGTTCCAACAGCGTCGAGGTGATCAGTGCCGAGGGCCAGTCGCTCAAGCGCGTGCAATTTTATGAAGCCAATAATCTGCGCACGCCGGCGCGGATTCGTCTTGTCCTGGGCTGGGACGACCCGAAAGCCGAACTCGATCTGCATATTGTCACCCCCGACGGTCAGCATGCGTTCTGGGCGCGGCCGGCGCTGAGCAATGGCGGCGGTTTAGACCCGGACGGGGTCGATGGGCCGGGGCCGGAGATGTTCACCATGACGGCGCCGCTGCACGGCACCTATCTGGTTTACGTCAACTATTGGGGCAACTACGGCGACGGCGGCTATAACTTCGAGGAGACCAGCAACCAGAACGAGGTGATCACCTCGCAAATCACGCTGGTGCTCAACGAAAACACCGTCGACGAAAAACGCGAAACCTTCATCGTGCCCCTGCGGGCAATCGGTGATCTGCTGCTGGTCAAGACTTTCAACTATTAAGCATCCCGCCACGGATGAACTCGGATGTTGTGAACATGAGCGATAACACTGCTACCCCCGCTGCCGCTACTCCGGCTGCCACGACGCCAGCGGCCAAACCTTCGCGGCGCTGGCCGATGCTGTTGCTCGGGCTGTGCCTGATCGCCGGCGTGGCGGGCGGATTCGGCTGGCTGCTGCTCAAGCCCAAGGCGCCACCGGCCGAGCTGGCCGGTGACAAGCTTGGTCTCAGTCGCCCGGACGCGTTGCTGGAAACCCGCTCGCTGAGCCAGTTGCCCAAAGACCTGCTGACGGTGCCGTTCCTCAAAGCCACGCTGACCGAAGATTTCGTCTTCTATTACGAAACCCATGCCGATCGCCTCGGCCTGATCGGCAGCCTGCGGCGGATCGTCTACGAGCACGATCTGAAACTTCAGGACAGCCTGATCGAGCAACTTTTCGATCAGCCGGCTGATGTCGCGCTGTGGCGTGGCGCCGATGGCCGCTTGAAGGATTTCCTGCTGGTGATGGATCGCGGCGGGCTGGCGAAAGTGCTCGAACCATTGGCGAAAGTCGCGCTGGATGACAGCCAGCTCAGCGTCCTCGGCAACCTCAAGGTTGGCAGCGACGAGGTACCGCTTTATCAGCTCAGCTACAACGCCAGCAAATCGCTGCTGTTCGCCTCGCGCGGCGACAAACTGGTGGTGTTGTCCAACCCGGCCAAGTACTACGACCCCGAGAACGGCGCGTCTGAAGAATCCGGCCACGTTTCCTCGCAAGCATTGGCGGCATTGCTCAACGGCGAAAAACTCTTTCCCGAAGCGTTCGGTCTGCCGGCGAAAAACCCTGAAACCAAGCAGCGGCTGTCGGTCAATGCCAGCGTGCTTGCCATGGGCTATCAGCGTTTTATTCCGAATTTCGCCGGGCTGCGTTTCGACATGGACGACAAGGGCTGGCACACCTACCTGGCCATGGACGAGCTGGAAAACCAGCCGGACTTTGATTTCCAACCGGTGTGGCAGGCGATGCCACTGGGCGCCAGTGCCTGCGTGACCTTGCCGGTGGCAGCCGAACCGCAGAAACCGCTACTGGTGAAGCTCGGCGCCGACGACGCCGTGGCGCAAACGTTGACCGAGCACGTCGCCGGTGCGGCCGGCCTGTGCTGGTACGCCGATTCGCGGTTGTACACGCCGCTGTTGGTCGCCAGTCTGAAAGACGAAGACAGCGGCAAGCTCGACGGCGATCTGGGCAAGTTGTTCGGCTCGATGGTCGGCGCGTTCGAGCCCAACGTTGCGGAAAACGTATTCCCGGTGGTCGAAAAGCAGGAAGGCCAAAGCCACGTCTGGCAGCGCCAGGTCAGCTCCAGTTTCGGTCCGTATGCGGCGAAGACTGCGCAGAACCCGGAGGCGATTTCAGGCAAGGCGTTCATGAACGTCAGCCTCGCCCGGCACGGCTCGACGCTGCTGTTTTCGCTGGATGACAAACTGCTCGACAAAGCCCTCGGCACCCTTGAAAAGCGCTTCCCGCCGATGGCCGACGTTTTGCCAAAAGATGTACTGATGCCGATCTACTTCGGCCCGGACGCGATGGCGCAACTGATGCAGCGCGAAACCCTCGACAGCTTGCCCCAGGACATGGAGCCGGTGTTCTTCAACGCCGCGCAAACCTATCTGCTGCCGAAACTGCGCACCCTCGGCGGCTATGGCAAATATGCCCTGACCTTGCCCGAAGGCAGTGAGCCGGACGGCCACTGGCAATGGCTGCCGCTGGAATGGAAAGCGCTGTGACGACATTGATCCGTAGCCTCGGCCTGCTCGCGCTGCTGCTCAGCGCGGGCGCCCGAGCCGTCGACTCTCTACCTTTAAAAGCCCCGGCGCTCGATCCGGCGCAATCGCAGGTATTCCGCGCCTGGTTCGTGCGTATCGCGCAAGAGCAACTGAGCCAGGGCCCGAGCCCGCGCTGGTATCAGCAGGACTGCGCCGGGCTGGTGCGCTTCGCCGCCAACGAAGCGCTGAAAGTCCACGATGACAAGTGGCTGCGCAGCAATGGCCTGTCCAATCGCTACCTGCCGCCAGAGCTGGCGCTCAGCGACGAACAGCGCAAGCTTGCGCAACAGTGGCAGCAGGGCGGCGGCAAGATCGGGCCGTACGTCAACGCGATCAAACTGATTCAGTTCAACAGTCATCTGGTCGGCCGTGACGTGTCGCAGGCGCGGCCCGGTGACCTGATGTTTTTCGATCAGGGCGACGACCAGCACCTGATGATCTGGATGGGCCGCTACATCGCCTATCACACCGGCACCACCACCCCCACAGACAACGGCATGCGTTCGGCAAGCCTGCAGCAACTCATGACATGGAAGGACACCCGATGGATACCCGACGCAGCCAACCCCAACTTCATCGGCGTCTATCGACTGAATTTTCTCTCCCAATGACCGGTGCCCGCATGTTGCGTATCTGTTCCCGAATTCCTCTGCTGCTGGCGCTGTTGCTGCCATTGGCGAGCGTGAATGCCGACGATTCGGTCGAGCCCAGCGGCTACACGCCGGTGTCCGGCGAAAGCTTCTTTCTACTCGCCGACAGCAGTTTCGCAGCGGACGAGCAGGCCATGGTGCGCCTTGAGGCGCCGGGCCGTGACTACCGGCGTTTCCGCATGGAACCGTATGGCGGCGCCGACATTCGCGTGTACCGCATCGACAAACCGCTGGATTTCCTCAAGCGCCAGAAAAACCTGCACCGGGTGGTCAGCGATGGCCAGTTCAAGGGCGAAGGGCTGTCCAACACCCTCGCGTACCTGTGGGACAACTGGTACCGCAAATCCCGTCGGGTGATGCAGCGCGCGTTCTCCTACGAGTCGCGCAAGCAGGTCACCGAAGAAGTGCCGGAACTGAAAATGGGCGACGCGATGGCCGCGCCGACGCCGTACGACGCGCAGCCGCAATTTGCCCTGATTCCGGGCCTGCCGGTGGTCAGTCAGTTCCGTTATCCGCTGTGGCAGGCCAAGCCGATCCAGCCCCCGGCCGGGGTCGATCTGGCCGGCTCTTCCAGTGATTTCGTCAGCGTCGCGCCGGGCAACGTCTACATTCCGTTGGGTCAGCTGAAACCGGGGCTGTACCTGGTCGAGGCGCTGATCGGCAAGTACCGCGCGACGACCATGGTCTTCGTTTCCAACACCGTGGCGGTCAGCAAGATTGCCGGTGACGAACTGCTGGTCTGGGCCGCACGCAAACACGAAGGCAGCTCGGTGCCGAAGGTCAATGTGCTGTGGACCGACGGCCTCGGCGTGATGAGCAGCGGTGCCACCGACAGCGACGGTCTGCTGCGCCTGAAACACGTAAGCCCCGAGCGTTCGTTCGTCATCGGCGAGGACGAAGAGGGCGGTGTATTCGTCTCGGAAAACTTCTACTACGACAGCGAAATCTACGACACCAAACTGTATGCCTTCACCGACCGGCCGCTGTATCGCCCGGGGGACTGGGTGTCGCTGAAAATCGTCGGTCGCGAATTCAAGAATGCCCGCGATTCGGTATTGCCGGGGGCGGCGGACGTCAGCGTCAGCGTGCTCGACGCGACCGGTACCGAGTTGCAACACCTCGACCTCAAACTCGACTCGAAGGCCGGTACTCAGGGCCGTTTCCAGTTGCCGGACAACGCCGTGGCCGGCGGTTACGAGATCCGTTTCAACTACAAGGATCAGGCCTACAGCAGTGCCTTCCGCGTCGCCGAATACATCAAGCCGCACTTCGAGATTTCCCTGGATCTGGCCAAGCAGGATTACCGCACCGGCGAGCCGGTCAAAGGCAGTCTGGTGCTGCTCTACCCGGACGGCAAACCGGTGGCCAACGCCAAGCTGAGCTTGAGCCTGCGCGCCCAGCAATTGTCGATGGTCGACAATGAGCTGCAATACCTCGGGCAATTCCCGGTGGAATTGACCAGCACCGAACTGACCACCGATAGCAAAGGCAACGCGACCCTCGACCTGCCGGCTGCGGACAAACCGAGCCGCTACATGCTCACCGTGTTCGCCAGCGATGGTGCGGCGTATCGGGTCAAGACCACCAAGGAAATTCTTATCGACCGTGGCGCCGCCAGCTTCCGCTTGAGCGCGCCGCAACGCTTCAGCGCGATCGGCGACAAGGTCGCGTTCAGCTACGCCAATGAGGGCGGCAGCGAGTCGAGTAAAGCGGTGACGCCGAGCAGCTATGGCTGGGTGCGTCTCGAAGATCAGAGCACCGGCGAGGGCAAACTCGCCG
Organism: Pseudomonas koreensis; assembly: GCF_036668835.1. Taxonomy (GTDB): domain Bacteria; phylum Pseudomonadota; class Gammaproteobacteria; order Pseudomonadales; family Pseudomonadaceae; genus Aquipseudomonas; species Aquipseudomonas koreensis_I. Next base: position 236,366 of record NZ_JAZEVW010000009.1, on the reverse strand, counting down.
CCACCGACAAAGGCTTCAGCCTGGCATTCGAACGTCCGGGCACCTACAACCTGACGCTGAAGGATCAACACGGTCGTGTCCTCGGCGCCACCGGCCATTCAGTGACGGGCGATGGCGTCAAAGCCGTGCCGGGTACCGTCGAGATCGTCCTCGACAAGCCTGAATACAAGGCCGGCGATGAAGCGCTGGCGCTGATTACCTTCCCCGAGCCGGTCAGCGATGCCTTGTTGTCGCTGGAGCGCGATAAGGTCGAAGCCACCGCGCTGCTGGCCAAGGGCGCTGACTGGCTGAAACTGGAAAAGCTCAGCGCCACGCAATACCGCGCGCGCATTGCGGTGAAGGACAACTTCGCGCCGAACCTGACCTTCTCCGTGCTCTACACCAAAGGCGGTCAGTACAGCTTCCAGAACGCCGGGATCAAAGTGATCGCGCCGCAGATCGACGTGGCGATCAGCACTGACAAAGCGGTGTACTTGCCGGGCGATACGGTCACGGTTGACCTGACCACGCAATTCGCCGGCAAGGCAGTACCGGCGCACCTGACGGTCAGCGTCGTCGACGAAATGGTCTATGCGCTGCAACCGGAAGTCGCGCCGACCATCGACCAGTTTTTCTATCACCCGCGCCGCAACAACGTGCGCACCAGTGCCAGCCTGTCGTTCATCAGTTATGACGTCGCGTTGCCGGGCAGCCCCGGCGCACCGGGCAAGGCCAACCGCAGCGAACGCGGGGTGAAAGTACTGGAGCGGCCGCGTCGCGAAGACGTCGACACCGCCGCCTGGCAGCCGGAACTGCTGACCGGCACCGACGGCAAAACCCGTTTCACCTTCAAGATGCCGGACTCGCTGACCCGCTGGCGCATCACTGCGCGCGCGATCGCCGATGACGGTCAGGTCGGGCAGAAGAAGCAGTTCGTCCGTTCGGAAAAACCGCTGTACCTGAAGTGGAGCGGGCCGAGCAAATTCCGCAAAGGCGATCAGCCACAACTGGGCGTGTTCGCGTTCAGTCAGGCCGAGAAGCCGCTCAAGGCTGAACTGGTCACGCGTTATGCCGGCGCTGAGCAGCGTCTGCCGGTGACCTTGAACAACGGCATCAACTACCTGCCGATTCCGGGGTTCGCCCTGGCTTCCGGTGAATGGACGGCGGAATTGGTGCAGGACGGTAAAACCGCTGACGCCTTGGCCGTGCGCCTGAGTGCAACCGGCGATGGCTGGCAAGTGACGCAAACGCAAAGTCTCGAGGTTGCCAGCGGTGATACGCCGTTGAGTCTGCCGGCTGACGCCACGGATATTCGCCTGCGTCTGGATGACAGTCCGCAAGCGCTGTTCCGTTCCGCCCTCGATGATCTGCTCAGCTACCCGTACGGCGGCGTCGAGCAGACCGCCAGCCGCTTGCTGCCGCTGAGCATCGCTTATCCGTCGCTGGCGTCGAACCCGCAGATTCGCGATCGCTTGCGCCTGATCATGCAGAACAGCCGCCTGCGTCTGGTGCAAATGGCCGGGCCGTCGGCGAGCTTTACCTGGTGGGGCTATGACGGCGAGCCAGATGCGTTCCTCACGGCCTACGCTTACTACGCTGACTGGAACGCCAGTCAGGTGCTCGAACTGACCCTGCCGCCGGAGCATTGGCAGCGGGTGCTGGAGGTCTACGCCAAGCAAGCGCCGAACACGCCGCTGCTGCAACGGGCGCTGATTCTGTCGTTCGCCAAACAGATGCATCTGCCGGTGAACACGCTGCTCAGCGGTTTGATCGACGATCTGGCCAAGGCCGGTGAGGGCAGTGCCGAAACCGTGCTGGACGATGGCGAAGACAGTCTGGTGATGAGCGATCCGGATTCGGCGCTCGGTCTGGCGGCGGCGCGGGTATTGGCTGCCTCGCTGGCCACACAAGCGAAAGTGACTTTGCCGGAAGCGTTCAATCGTCAGGTGTCTGCTGCACAGCAACGTCTGGCGGTCAGCTCGCAGCCCTTCGTCGAAGCGCTGAACTTGTCGCTGCAACCATTCGATCAGAGCCGTGCGACTGCGCTGCTGCAACGTCTGCTGCCGCAGCAATCGACCCTCGAACGCGCGCTGGCGCTGACCTGGCTGCAACGCAGCATTGCCCAGGCGTCGCCGACCATCGCCCTCGCACCGGGTGAAGGCTGGAAGAAACACTACGGCGCGAGCGGCGAGATGTACTGGACCTGGCAGGGTCCGACATCGGTTCCAAGCGTGTTGAGCGTGTCCGGCACGCAAGAACGTCCGCTGCGCGCGGCGCTGAGTTTCCAGACCCAACAGCCAGCGGTCGATCCGATGGCGGTGACCATCACCCGTCGTCTGTCGCGACTGGTGCCAGGCGACGAAGCGTTCACCTTCAAACTCGAGCCGGTCGGCACTAAACCGCTCTCCAGCGATAGCCTGTATCTGGACGAAGTGATCCTTACCAGCAAAGCGCCGAAACCGCTGCGCTACGGCATGCTCGAAGTACCGCTGCCACCGGGCGCCGATGTCGAGCGCACCACCTGGGGCATCAAGTTGCAGGGCAAGGACGGCTCCGAACCGACCGCGCTGGAAAAGGCTCGATTCGAGCCGGGGCAACTGGCCTACGCGGTGCCGGTGGATGCGCTGAGCGGCGAATTGCGCCTGCGCCATCTGGTGCGTTTCTCGCAAAAAGGCCAGTTCAACCTGCCGCCGGTGCGGTTCAAGCAGGTCTACGCGCCGCAGCATCAGGCTCAGGAAACCAAAGCCGCGCTTGGCCAGGTCACGGTCAACTGACATGACCCGGCGGCTGCTGTGGCTGTTGATCGGATTGATACCTGCGCTGGCAACGGCGCAGGACGAGCCGCTGCGCGTGGCTTATCAGGGCCAATTATTGTCGTTGAGCCAGACGCAACTGCTCGCGCGCGAGCCGTTGCCTCCCTCGCTGGAAGCGCCGCTCGGCAGTCTGTGGAAGTTGTTTGTCTACGCCTGGCTGGTCGATACCGGCGCGCGTGAGCCGGCTTATGAATGTCGCGGGCAGTTGAAAGAAGAAGTCTATTGCTGCACCGCGGGCGGCAAGATCGAGCGCGATCAGGCGTTGGTGAAATCCTGCGGCTTGTATTTTGAACCGGCGCGGCTGGGCATTTCTGCTGCCGATTGGCGCACCTATTGGCAGGCGCGGCAGGCACCGTCGTGGTTGCTGGATCTGCCCTCGGTGCAACCAGCGCAGCGTGTTTCCATCGTGGAGTTGCTCAAGGTGCTGGCCTCGCTGCCGGCGCAGGATCAGATGCGCCGGGTATTACTCGACGTGGTGCTGAACGCGGCGGACGGCAATGTTGTCGGTGAACTGGGCGGACGTTTGCGGGTGAAAACATGGAGCTGGCTCGGCGATCATGATCCGCAGTCGCGCCAGGGTGGGTTCGCCGGCTGGACAGCGGATGGCGCGCCGGTCTGGGCCGGTGGGCGTGGCACCAGTCAGATGGTCTTGCGCCATTACGGTCAGGCACTGGCGACGGTATTGCCAGCGGCATGGCCGGCGGAGGCGGGGCGTTGTGTTGAAGTCGGGCTGTTTTCGAAGTATCCGCTTGCGAAGGTTTCGACGGGCGAGCGAACAATGACGTCCGGTCCGTTACAGGGCGACTACCGCGTCGAATTCGCCAACGGCAACGCACTGGATATCCACAGCAACGGTGAACTGTTTTTGCTCAACGACAAACTGGTCGCCCGGCTTGATCGTGAGGAATATGTCGCCCGCGTACTGGAGCGCGAAGCCAAGGCGCAACCCGCCGAAGCCGCCAAAGCCCTCGCCGTGGCCATCCGCACTTACCTGTTGCAAAACGCCACGCGCAACGGCGACTGCCTGCGCATCGACGACAGCAGCAACCGCCAACGCGTCGCGCCACGCCCGGCCTCCGCTGAATCGCGCAATATCGCCGCCTGGACTGCTGATCTGGTCCTTGCCGGCAGCACCGTCACCTATCACTCCGACCAACCCGGCCCGGACAAGCTCGCCTGGCAACAAGCCGTCGAGCAAGCCAACGCCGGCCAGCGCTACGACGCGATTTTGCTGCACGCCTATCCGCGCGCCAGCCTCAGCCGCTGGGACAATCCGGTCGCCTCCTGCGAAGCGCTGCCAGCCGCGCAGGACTGGCTGCAAAAACAGCGACGCGGCTGGCGGCCGAAGCTTGTCAGCGAAACCGGCTACAACGAAGTCAGCACTCTCGCCGTATGCAAACTTGCCTTCGGCCGGCCCTTCGTCGACCGCGAACGCCAACGCATCTACGTGCGCGGCGTGCTGACGCTGCAGGACCGCCTCGACCTGACCCACGAATACCTGCACCTGGCCTTTGAAGCACACCCAAACGGCCAGGACGAAACCTACATCGAAGGGCTCGCCCGTCACCTTTTGCTGGAATAGACCATGACACTCCGTTATCCACAGGTCTTGCTGCTGCTCTGCACGCTGACCGCGCTGGCGTCGGCCCATGCCGCCGACAGCGTCAAACTCGACACTCCGATCAGCGGCTGGCGCAGCGGCGCCCCGGAAGGCGAGGGCGAGAGCTTCCGCCAGACCGTCAACTACCCGGCCTCGTCGGTGAACACCCCGATCGGCCAGGCCAACACCGCGCGCATCAGCGGCGAAATCAAAGCCAGCGCCAAAAACAACCAGCCCGGCCGCCTGATCGTCAACGGCGTCAGCATGCCGCTGAAAATCGACGCCAGCGGCCGCTTCGACCGCCCGTTCTCCTTCCCCAACGGCAGCAACAGCGTCGAAGTCCGCAGCCCCGACGGCCAACACCGTCACCGCACGCAGTTCCTCAACACCCGCGGCGGCGCCACCCCGGCCAAGCTGCGCGTTTTGCTGGCCTGGGACAGCGACGGCACCGACCTCGACCTGCACCTGATCACCCCCGACGGCGCACACATCTGGTACGGCAACCGCGTCGCAGCCAACGGCGCTGCCCTCGACGTCGACGTCACCACCGGCTACGGCCCGGAAATCGCCGCCATGCCCGCGCCGATCAAAGGCCAGTATCTGGTGTATGTGAATTATTACGGCGGTGGGTATCGCGAGGATGACGAGGGCGGGGATGAGGCGGTGCAGGCGCTGACTACGGCGCAGGTGACGGTGATTACCGAGGAAGGCACACCGAGTGAGAAGATGGAGACGTTTCTGGTGCCAATGCGGGCGGTGGGGGAGTTGACGTTGGTGAAGTCGTTTAGTTATCCGTGAGGGGATTGGTCAGCAGGCTATTGGAGAAATGCGCTCGGCAGTATCTGGTTACTTGATTCTTGTTCGACGCTCGACTTATAGCTCAGCCAGAATGACCTTGACCCGTTCAGGAGCGGCGAGGCGATCGTGAACGGTGGCGGTAAGTTGTTCATCTTCATCACTGCTCTGCTTGCCGTCGCAAGGGAGCTCGCCAAGTTCGGCAATATGCTTCAGCGCGTCTTCAACGTGGAGCGAGACTATGGGCATTTGTCTATTCCCTGCGGAGTTTGACCCAACGGTAGTTAATGCACTGCACAATGTACAAGCGAGAAATACGGTCCCAGCCAGTAGATGTGATTTGTTGCATGTCCTAACCAGTGCTTACAGCGAGATTCTCACAGAGCTCCCGCTGCATTGGCTTGACCGTAGTCGAGCCCACGAACCTGAGTTCGCAAAGCTTTCGGGTCTGTTTCTTCCTGGGACGTCGTCGGCCTACGAGCAGGCGCCCCGGCGCATCATGGTAGTGGGCCGTGAGACGCGACTGTGGAACGTAGTCACCAGCCAGGCTCCATTCCTGCATTTGGACGAATACATACAGAGGGCCATGACCAAACAACAGGCGTATTTGGCCCGACACCTGCCTGGGCCACCGGATAAGGGGGCCAGTTACTTCAACCTGCTTCGTTCCCTAGCATCCGACCATGGGTCCGATGGCATCGCCTGGGCTAATTTGTTTGGCTTTGCCTGGAATGGGAAATCGCCGATGCGTTGGCCGAACTTCCCCATGCTTCTGGATATCTCGGAGCGGCTGATAAAAGCTCAGATCGAAATTCTCAAGCCGGACATAATCATCTTCGCTAACGGTGCCAGTAGCGCCAGATTTCGCCGGAAGTACTTCCCGCACACAGGCGAGCACAGTGTATGCACCAACCTTGCTGACTACCGTGAGCAAGGCATTGCCAATGATCAGCTATGGCAGTTTCATTTGAATGGAACAATCCAGTGTTACCGCATACAGCATCCAAGCAGTATCAGCGCAGCCTCTCGGCAGGCCCGGAACTTTTTGCTGAAGAAAGTGCTACGCAAGGATGCTGCAGGAGGGTGTGAATACTCTCCTGCGACCGGAAGTGTGCAAAAGCGCAAGAATAGATGAGGTGACAGTTCTTTCTAGGAAGGCATTACGGCGATCCTCATTAGGTAAACGTGCATAATTTTATTTTCCGACAGGAAGGAAGCCGTTTAGGCCGACCATCAGGGAGAAAGTATGCGAATCGAAAAAGTTAGGGTTGAGGGATTTCGACTCCTTCAAGATGTTGAAATCATGCTTGAAGGCAATTCCACAGTAATCGTAGGGCGCAATAACTGCGGAAAGACATCGTTCACCGACATTTTCGATCGTTTTACCGGGGAGACAGGGGCGCGATTTCGCCTTGAAGACTTTTCGCCCCCCCAGCGCGAGCGCTTCTTCGATGCTAAGAGGCTGAGAGAAGCGGCGGCAAAGCCCGAAGACGTACTCGCGGCCCTCCCAACGATCTCTCTTACACTAACCATCCGGTACGATAGCGCAGCTCCGAACTTGGGACCTCTTTCACCTTTTGTCATAGACTTAGACGTCGACTCCACCACAGCCATTGTGCGCATCGAGTACCAAGCGGCGCTGGCAACCCTCCACACTCTGCTCGATGTACCTCCCGAGCCAGAGGGGGTTGAACCAAGAACCCACTTTTTCCGCTCATTGCGCGGGTCGTTGACCAAGGCATACGCCATCCATGTGTCTGCCATCGACCCCACTGACAATACCAATCGGCGTGACTTTGAGGGTACGCCCGCACTAGCGGCTTTACTGCAGTGCAATTTCGTCCGTGCTCAAAGAACTCTCGACCATGCGAAGCACGGTGACGCCGATGTCATTGGGAAATTGCTCAGTGCGCTATTCAAGACGGCTTCTGCACCAACTGCTGCTGCCGGAGATCAGGCTCTGGCGGCGAAGTTGAAGGCGTCTGTCGAAGACATCGAACGCGGCATTCAAGGTAACTTCGATGAGATGCTAAAGAAGCTGCTACCGGCCATGGAGGTACTGGGCTTTCCGAGCCTCAACGATACTGAGCTTAGACCTGAGACCTCATTGAATGTTGAAGCACTTCTATCGGACCACACAAAGGTGGTCTACACCGGCACGGACGGAGTACATCTTCCAGAGGGCTACAACGGCCTCGGTACTCGCAATCTGATCTACATGCTGTTGCAACTCGAGAGCTACCACAAGGCCTACCGAGCCAAGGAAACTCGCCCAACCACGCATCTAATCTTCATCGAAGAACCAGAGGCTCATTTGCATCCGCAGATGCAAGAAGTCTTCATTAGTCAACTGAATGCCGCCATTGGAAAGCTGTCGGCGAGCTACCCTGAAGAGGCAGCGTGGAACGTCCAGTTCGTCATCACGACGCATTCTCCGCATGTCGCAAACGCGGCATCGTTTGAAGCAGTACGGTACTTCCTGAATGAGTCGCGGCCCCAGGCAAATACTCGTCAGACCAAGGTTAAAGACTTCAAGAAAGGTATGAGCAGTATTTCTCCCGACGACCAGAATTTCTTGCATCAGTACATGACGCTGACCAAGTGCGATCTGTACTTTGCGGATAAGGCAATTATGGTCGAGGGGACAACGGAGCGGCTGCTGATGCCTCGCCTGTGCGAATTAGTTGATAAATCGCTCGACGATAAACACAAGCTAGCCAGACAGTACGTGACCTGCGTCGAGGTCGGCGGAGCATACGCGCACATCTTCTATCCACTCCTCGATTTCCTCGAACTCAAAACGTTGGTCGTCACCGATCTGGATTCAACCAAACAGGTGGAAAAGCAGAATAAGAAAGGGAAAATGATTACGACTTGGGACAAGTGCCCAGTGGCTGAAGGTGAGCGGACGTCGAATGCAGCGATCAAGGAATGGTTTCGTCCCGCGGATACTGAGGATAGGGACGGCTGGCAGATCACTCCTGCCGAGCTTATTGCTAAAAGTGCCGAAGACAAACAAAGCGGTTATCGTCGCATCGCCTATCAAATTACAGAAAAGCCTGGCACGAACATTTGTGCCCGGAGCTATGAAGATGCGCTCGTCCTAGCAAATCCTGATCGATTTGAATGGCCGAAGGAAGAAGACGAGGCTACTGAGGCGTGGGATATCGCCAAAGGGCTCGCGAAAACGGATACAGCCTTGCGATTCGCCATTCGCGAAAAGGAATGGGTTCCGCCCCGTTATATCCAAGAAGGCCTGTCATGGCTTTCCGCGCCCCCTCATCCTCCTGTACAGAACTTGGAAGCGCCCGCCAATGAGGAGGGAGTATGACTGAGTCTGCCGGAAATCCCGCACTCGTTGCTGCCCAAGAAGCCGAGAAAAAGATCAATGAGGCCCTTGATGCGGGTCATAGCTTTCGTCTCGAGGCTGGTGCCGGTGCAGGCAAGACCTATTCCCTAGTCGCCGCCCTCAAACGATTGATTGCAGAGCGAGGCCCGGCCCTTGTTCAAGCTGGGCAAAAGGTAGCTTGCATTACCTACACCGAGGTTGCCCGGAACGAGATTGCCCAGGAGCTTGAGGATCATCCGGCTATCCTGGTCAATACCATCCACGGCTTCTCGTGGGCATTCTTACGCCAGTTTCAGAAGGCGCTGCGTGGCCTCGTAGCGGAGATGGAGGATCGCAAAGATAAAATCGAACAGGGCGGAGGGGTGGGCTCAAAACCCGTGGATTACGACCTTGGATTCTTCGGCGTCGATATGGAAAGAGTCACGCTGAGTCACGATGACATCCCAGCGATGATGGCCAAGCTTCTGCAGAGGGAAAAGTTTCGACAAATCTTGAGTCAGCAGTTCCCGGTTATTTTTATCGACGAGTATCAAGATACCCATCCCAAATTTATGGAGGCGATCACCGAGCACTTCTTGAAGCCCGCTACCGGGCCACTCGTTGGTCTCTTTGGAGACCACTGGCAAACCATTTATCGAAGTGAATACGAGCTAGCGGAGTATCCAATCAAAGAGATTGCCAAAGGCTCCAACTTTCGATCGGTGCCCGCAGTGGTAGATGTGCTGAACAAGCTGCGCCCTGAACTGTACCAAGCCGTTCACAAGCCCGGGGCAAGGGGCGAGGCGCGTTTCTTTCACACCAACGGCTATAAGGGCGAACGAACTAATGATAGGAACTCCAAAGAGGATTTACTACCTGATCTGGCCCGGCGCACTCGCGAAGGGTTGATGCAACGGCTACAAGCCGAGGGCTGGGATTTGAGCAGGACGAAGGTTCTGATGCTCACGCATAACGTACTAGCCGCTGAACAGGGCTATCCCAACCTTGCCGAAGTATTCAAAGGCCGCAACGATCTATTTGCGAAGAAGGAAGACCCGGCGATCAAGTTCTTTGCAGAAGTCGTTGAACCCATAAGTGCAGCCTATGAGGCATCTCGCTACGGCGATATGTTCAGGGCGTTCGGCTCCGGCCCAACTATAACCAAGCATGGAGACAAAGCCGGCTGGCGTCGCGACATGGATGCCCTGCAGAAGCTGCGTACGGAAGGCACGATCGGACAGGTCATCGATCACCTGAAGGCGACGAGACGCCCACCGCCACCAGACCGTGTATTGCGGCGTGACGAAGAGCTAAGAGCACTACGCGGCGATCCAGTACCTGAAGATGCCTCTGCACTTCACCGCTACAGCAAGCTGCGGGACATCCCATACGTAGAAGTAGTCGAGATGGTCAAATTCATCGAGAAACAGACTTCCTTTGCCACACAGCATAGCGTCAAGGGCGCCGAGTTTGAGAATGTTCTGGTAGTGCTAGGGGGAGGCTGGAACCACTACAACTGGCCACTGCTTCTAGAGCTTGTCAAAACCAAGGCGCTAAATAGCAAAAATACGCAGGGCTTCTATCGCGCCCGTAACCTTTTTTATGTCTCCATTTCCCGGCCAATGACACGGCTCGCAGTACTTGCTACGCAGACCATGTCGGGGTCCGCCCTGGAGGGAGTAATCAGTCTGTTTGGAGGCGACAATGTCGAGGAGCTTGATATCGCATTGTGAAACCACAGGTCGGACGGATGGGCAATTTATTTTCGGCGCTCCCCCATTGTGCGAAACAGATTGCGCCCCAAACTTTTTCGTACGGTCAAAGGATCTACCATTCGCGCAGCGCGGGGTATCCGACCGCTTAGCATGGAGAAATAGCGAGGCTTTGCCGATCCAGCTACTTCACAATTAATTCTCCTGATAGCTGCGCTCAATTAACACTTTGGCCCTTTCTAAGTCGGTCTGGGTGCGTAGGCTCAGTTCCAAATCGCCGGTACCCCAGTGGCCGATGGCGCGCACATCACGACTGAAGTCCTCGATAAGTTCGACCGAATCTGGATTGAGTTTGAGGTAAAGCTGTAGCCGCTTAGACTGCACCACTACGCTGGCGAAGTTCTTCAGGCGGCGGAAAGCCAGATAGAGCTTTAGAGGCTTCTCTTGCACATCATCGCCAAGAGAGTGCAGGTAGCTGGTCGTCTGCTCGAAGAGTCCAGCGATTTCGGCCGGAGCTTGGGCTAGTTGTTCCTGCCAGGTCTTGTCCTTGCTAAGTGATGCCGGTTTGTCTGCGCCACTGTCGACAGACTTAGCTGTAGCGGAAGTGTCCGCCACGCTCACCACATTGACCAGCTCAAGCAGAAGCAGATCATCACCGAACAGCTTGTAGCGAATAAGCTCAATGTTGCGTTGAATCAGTTGTACGGCATGCTGGTCGTAGCGGGTGAAGTCTGCAGCTATACATAACAGTCGTGTGCCGCTCCACTCAATTTGATCGGCTGCGTCCTTACCCAATTTTTCCATCACCAGCCAGCGGAACTCGGCCTGATGATCTAGCAACCAGTCGAGATAGAACAGACCCTGATTAATCACATTCTCGTTGCTATGGCGCTTATATTCGATGATCACCGGACAGCCATTTTCGTCCAAACCCAACGAGTCGATACGGCCCTTGTGGGTTTTACCGGTGGTGTACTCGGTAGCAATAAAGCGCACTCCGAGAAAAGTTTCCATCTGGGCTTCTATCAAGCTTTGAAGCTGTTTTTCAACCGCAACTGCACGACCGGGCAACTCATAAGCACCACCAGATGCATCCAACCGGAAGAGTTGAATATCGCTCATACCGCATCCCTTATCAGCGATCCGCGCCACCAGTAAATTGTGTAAGGCGCGGATCTATCAATGAATTCAGAAGCTTTCACCGTTCACGGCATATGAAACTTCAGTGCAAGCCAGTTGATTCTTGTATCAAATTGAGCGCTAGCGTTAAGGGTTAGCTTGCAAGCCGATAGCAATCGCCTTCCAGATACACCATTCCAAGCTCCTCTAGAGCTGCTAGTGCCTCGAGGATAAGCGGAGACGTTTTTTTCGGAGCCGAAAATTGCATGGTAATGGTTTCTGCTGTCATAGCTTCGGTGCTCAATGTGTTGCGTACGGCAGCAATTTGTTCTCGCATACTCTTAGGCCAGGCAGTTTTCTTGGCTTTTGCAGTTGGAGCAGCACTTTCGTCTTCGTCTTCGTCTTCCAGCTCTGCTTCTGCTTGTTCCGGCGTATCTTTACCGGTGGGATGTTGATAGTCCGGTCGCAACCATCGGACCTGGCCACGGGCCTCTTCATCGGCGCGATAGGTGTTGAGTTCTGCCAGGCGTTGCAGCAGTTCCTCCTCCGCCTCGGCCTGAGCTTCAGACTTGTCCGGCAATGGTGCTGTTGCGCCCGGGAGACCGACCAGCTTTTGGGCTAGATCATTCCAGCCGTAGGCGGCGAACACAGCTCGGTCGAGCTTGTCGTGAAGCTCACGCAGCACAGACACCAAGCCCTGGGAATGAATGACTTTGTCCTTGTTATTCAACTCTTCATCGGCGCGTAGTTTCTCTAACACGTTGTACATGCCGGTCATGGTCAACTCGGAACTTGCGGCTTGTTGACGATTGCGGTGAGCGTTCAGTTGCTCGGCCAATTCACGGATAACCGACTGTTGCGCAGGCGTGGCGTCGGGAAATGGGAATGTTTCGAAGCAGCGAGTTTTGTTATAGCGCGGATCATTACCGACACCAAGCCTGCCGCCAGCTGCAAGCGCCCAAGCCACATGCAGGCGACTGGAAAGCACGCCAAGGAAAAACGCATCACTAAAGCCGAATGTCACCAAAGTACTGTCGGGCGCATCCTCTGATGGCGCCCATGCGAAGAACCGGTGCTTTGCTGATTCAATCGTGGCTATGTATCTAGAAAGACCGTAAGTGAACTTGCGAAAAACCGGCCTAGGATGCCCAATCACCCACCAATAACGTTGGAAAATTTTGTTTCTGTTTTGCTCTCGCGCCGGCTTAGCTCGATCTAGCAGGTACTGGTAGGCGCTTGTATAGAGTTCCTGTACATCCTTCAACTCCACCCCAAAGAAATCAATGACATAGAGGCCGCGCCGCTGCCCCGCTAGATCTCGACCACTCAGGTAGGGGCGAATGTATCTCTCAATTCCAGCAACGCTGCCCAACCCTAAGGACTGGGCTGTAGACTCGTTTACCTGAAAGGGCTTGCCAATCGTTTTGAATCCTACAGCGCAAAGTTTTTTGTTTGCCGATAGACCGACCGCCTTTGTCAGATCGACACCGATTTTTAAATCAGCATGCACCTTGCCGCTCACGGCCATTACTCGGTCGACCAAGTCCTCGTCGGACGGCTGCCCCTTGTCGTGCTCTTTGGTTACTAGAAGCATACTGGCGTCGTGGTAACCGGCTTTCGCGGCTGTCATGGCTATTCGGACTGCTGCACCATCGGCGGTATCAACCCAAGGATGATCAGGGATAACGAAAGTAAGAGATAGCGGTGTTTTTTCGTTGTTCAAAAATGGTTCAAGCACGCGCCGATTGTAGGTTTGGCGAATGGAGTTGGAAGTGATGAACCCAAATGCCTTGACCTCGCCAGCAACCACTAAGCTCGCCGCGTGATGCCACCAACGAAGTACGAAGTCGGAGGCTTGCGGCACTTCAGGCCATGCAGCTTGAATGGCATCGACATAACCATCCCCTAAGGCATCGCGCATCACCTTGGCCCCAATGAATGGCGGGTTACCAACAATGTAATCTGCCTGCGGCCACTCGGCCTTACGTGGGGCTAGATAGCGATACTGTTCGGTCTGAGCAGAGTCGTCGGGAATTTCTTCGCCGGTAATATGACTTTTTTTGTAGGTCAGACCATCCCAGCGTGTAACTGGCTTCCCAGCCTCGTCAGTGATTAGCTCAATGGCGTCGTAGTTGATCAGTGCGTCACGGTGTTCAATATTGTGAAAGTCCCGTAATACCGGTTCTGGGGGATTGACCTTGCCATAGGTACGGAAGTGCCATTGAAGGTATCCGATCCATAACACCATTTCGGCGATTTTGGCGGCACGGGGGTTAATCTCAATGCCGATAAATTGGTGGGGGTCTACAGTTAGTCCCTCCAATTCGAAGGAGCCCGATTTCACAATGCTACCAAGCACCTCCAGTACCTCACCCTCTAGTCGCTTCATATGTTCAAGGGTTACATATAGGAAGTTACCGCTACCACAAGCCGGGTCAAGTACGCGAGTCTGGCAGAGTTGGTGGTGGAATTTGCGGATCTCTGCGACCGCTTCTTTGGTTTTCCGCTGTTGTTTGTAGGTCAGGGCTGCGGCTTGGACTTCTGCCCACTCAGCACGCAGTGGCTCGATGATGGTAGGCAGCACTAGGCGCTCAACGTAGGCGCGTGGAGTGTAGTGCGCGCCGAGCTTGTGGCGCTCGCGCGGATTGAGGGCGCGCTCCAGCAGAGTGCCAAAAATTGCGGGCTCAACATAATGCCATTCAGCCTTTGAGGCAGCAGCCAGCAGATGGACTTGTTGAGCGTTAAGCTCAATGACATGAGCATCGGCAAAGAGCCCACCGTTGAAGCGAAGCACCTCGGCATCTAGAGCTGGCGCAAAACCGCCGGTGTTCATGGTTTGCCAGAGGCTACGTAACTGCCGGCAAAACGACTCCGGTTTGGCCTTTAGGTTCTCAAGCAGCTCGGTAAAACATCTTTCCGGTAGCAACCCAACGTCTTCTGAGAACATAGTAAACAGGCAGCGCATCAGGAAGCTGGCGACCTGCTCGGCAGGGTGGCCGCTGTCCTCAAGGGATTTGGCAAGTGTAGCGAGCTGACCTGCTATGTCTCGGGTGATTTTCCCCGCGTAGCGTGTCGGATCAAGCTTCTGTGGTTCAAGCCAGGCTTTTTTCAGAAGCTCTCTAGTTTCAGCATCGCGCAGTTTCTCTAGGGGGATCTTGTGAGTGCGCGGGTCCGGGAAAGCGACGTAATTTCCACCGGATCGGCTGAACTCGGAGTAAAGCGCAAAGGATTTACCGACATCGACAACGATGATAAATGGTGGGCGACCTTCTTCGGGAGGAAGGGAGCGGGCGTAATTCTCAGCCTGCTTTAGGGCTTTAATGATAGATGCGTCCCAACCGTCGCTACCGGTCTGCTTACCGGTGTCTTTGCCTTCTAGAATGAAGCAGCCACGCTTGTAGAGGTCAATCCGGCGATTAGTCTTGCCACCGTCTGCGAACAGCTCGGTCACACTTCGCTCGAAAATGTAGGCGTTGTCACCACGCTCTGCGCGTGCGGGCTCTGGCTGTGGCAGATCTAGTAGAGTGCAAAACTCGGTGAGGAACATCTGAAGGTTGGCAGTTTCATTACCTCCTCGGCTGATACCACCACCCCAACGCTCGATGTAAGCCTCTACCTTTTGTTCGATCACGCTAGCTCTCCCTTACAGCGACAAAAACCGGGAGTCTAATAGATAACGAGAGAGTGATGGCACATTGTTGATTGAGCCGAGAATGATGATCAGAGAACTACAAATATCTAAGTATGGGCTGGGGTATGGGCTGAAAATATTCGGATTATAAAAAGTCTTGTTTTTTAAGGCTTTTTTTTAATTAAAAAGCCGGCTTGTGGCCGGCTTCTCGGGGACTGGCTTGGCTTATTTTTGGTAAGCCGCGCCAGCCTTCAAAACGTACATCCGGATCTGCGTCCGGCTGTGGGACTTGGTCAGACGTTAATCTGCCGTGTCGGGCGTCATCTGAGCCGCGGGAGCGGGTCGATGCGCAAATGTGCGGCGCAGGATACTGAGTTTTGTTTGGGATTCCCAGCCCGAAGTGCGGTTTAGAGCGATTGCCTTCGGACAAATTCTGGATTTGTACCGATTCTCAAGGCCTCATCGCCAGCAGGCTGGCTCCCACAGGGTTCGGTGCAAAAGCCAAAAGCTGCGTCAATTCAGAGAAACGGCACCACCGGCCGGCGCTTGCTCACTGTCGACCACCAGAACACCCAGCCCAATATGTGAATCCTTTGCTCCTCGATCTGTACCGGGCGGAAGACTTCGTCGGGGTATTCGGCGCTGTTGTGGCTGCGCAGGCGCAGGCCGTTGCCGGGCATGCGGTGCAGGTATTTGATGCGCAGCATGCCGTCGTGTTCGATGGCGTAGATTTCGCCGTCGATGACCTGAGTGAGGCTGCGGTCGATGGCGACGATGGAGCCGTCTTCGATGCGGTCGGCCATGCTGTTGCCGATCATGTGGGCGCAGATGGCGTCGGCGGGGCGCACTTCGAGTTGGTCGAGGTGGGTGCGCAGCAGGCGGATGGACAGGTCCGGGTCCTGGATGACGTGGGTTTTGTCGGAGCTGTCGAGCGGCGTTTCCTTGAAGAAGGCCAGTTCGAGGTCGTTGGGGTTGAGGAAGCGATAGCTGCCCTGCGGGTCGTTGGCGTCGAAATGGTCGCCATTGCTCGCCGGTGGGCTGAGGCTCGGGGATTCCTTGGTGCCTTCGCCGGTTTTCAGCCATTCGCTGTTGACGGACAGCAGGCGTGAGACTTCTTCCATGCGATACGCCGGGACGCCCCGGGTGTACCAGTTGTGGACATTTTGGGCTTCCGTGCCCCAGAACTTTGCGAAACCCGTCGTCGAGATGTTCGCAGCTTCCAGGAGTGCCTTGAATCTTGGACCGCTAGTGTTCTTTCTCATAAACACAGAGTCTACGGCCGTGCCAGAGCGGTTTGAATAAACCGCGCGTTCAAAATCGGGCTGTATTTTGCGACGGGATGTAAGCCGTACTTGTGGGAAATTACACGCCTTAAAACTTTTCTGTAGTCCGCTCTAAACAGCTCGTTTAAGAGAGCTTTGGCCGGGCATAAAAAACCCCGGATCAACCGGGGTTTTCTCAAACATCACGCAGCGAGCCGGCGCTTAGCCTTTGTAGGCGGCAACCGACTTGGTGATCGCTTCGCGGGCGGCGTCTGCACCAGCCCAGCCTTCGATCTTGACCCATTTGCCTTTTTCGAGATCTTTGTAGTTCGCAAAGAAGTGCTCGATCTGCTGGATCAGCAGTGGCGGCAGGTCGGTGTATTCCTTCACGTCGACGTACAGCTGCGACAGCTTGTCGTGTGGCACAGCGATGACTTTGGCGTCGCCGCCGCCGTCGTCGGTCATGTTCAGGATGCCGACCGGACGTGCGCGGATCACCGAACCTGGGGCCACCGGGTATGGGGTCACGACCAGCACGTCGAGGGGATCACCGTCGTCAGCCAGGGTGTTCGGGATGTAACCGTAGTTGGCCGGGTAGAACATTGGGGTGGCCATGAAACGGTCAACGAACAGGCAATCGCTGTCTTTGTCGATTTCGTATTTGATCGGCGCGTGGTTGGCCGGGATCTCGATCGCGACGTAGATGTCGTTCGGCAGGTCTTTGCCAGCCGGAATCTTGCTGTAGCTCATTGGGCGTTGCCCCCGTAGTTGACCAAAAACACTTGGCCGGATTGACCAAAAAGTGGCGGCGATTATAGGCATATTCTGCCGTCGACGCCATGGACCGAAAGTCGTGTGCAGCTTACTCTTGCGCCTGATAGACCGGGTCTGAGGCCTGAAGTTGCCGCAACCTGCCCAACGGGTCCTGGCGGTAGAAAAGCTGCAACTGCGCGTACACCTTCGGATAGGCCTCGTGCAGCAGATCAGGGGCGCTGAAAAAGTATTCGCTGGTGACAGCAAAGAACTCCGCCGGGTTTTCCGCAGCGTACGGATCAATGGCGGTTTCGGTGTCGGGATCATGGTCGAGCTTGCGGTTGAGATCGTCGTAGGCCGCCTGCATCACCTCGGCCCAGTCGCTGACGCGCATGTCGGCGTGCAGCGGCGGCAGGCCGTTGGCGTCGCCGTTGAGCATGTCGAGCTTGTGCGCCAGTTCGTGAATGACCAGGTTGTAGCCTTCCCAGCCACCGCTGGCCATGACGCCCGGCCAGGCGAGGATCACCGGCCCCTGTTGCCAGGCTTCGCCGCTGTGCTCGCCGTCCCACTCGTGTTCGATGCCGCTGGCGTCGCGATGGCGTTGTGGGCTGAGGAAGTCGTCGGGGTAAAGGACGATCTCGTGAAAGCCCTGATACCAGTTCAAGTCACCGAGGTTGAGCAGCGGCAACTGCGCCTGGGCGGCAAGCAGCAGGCGTTGTTCCTGATGCAGTTCGACGCCGGGCAGGGCGCTCAAGTGTTTGTCTTCGAGGAACAGCACACAGGCGTCGCGCAGCCACTGGTCTTGCGCGGCGCTGAGGCCATCGAGAAAACTCAGGTGATGGCGCACCCGCTGCCAGACATCGTCGGCAATCGGGTGCCTGGCCAGAATGCGCCGGCGACGCCAGGCGCTCAGCGACCACATCGCTTAGTGCGATTGCGCTTTGGTGCCGCCGAAACGGCTGCGCACCACGCCGATGATCATCGGCACCAGCGACAGCAGAATGATCGCCACCACCAGCAGCGACAGATTCTTCTTGATGAACGGCACGTTGCCGAAGAAGTAGCCAAGTGTGACCAGACCGCCGACCCAAAGAATGGTGCCCAGTACGCTGAACCCGAAAAAACGTGGGTACGGCATGCGCGCGATGCCGGCGACGAACGGGGCAAACGTACGAATGATCGGCAGGAAGCGCGCCATGGTCACGGTCTTGCCGCCGTGCTTGTCGTAGAAATCGTGGGTTTTTTGCAGGTAGTCGCGGCGGAATATTTTCGAGTTGGGGTTGCTGAACAGCTTCTCACCCGCCGTGCGCCCGATCACGTAGTTGGTGCTGTCGCCGAGAATGGCCGCGAGCATTAGCAAACCACCGAGCAATACCGGGTCCATGCCACCGCCCGCAGCGACGGCGCCGGCAATGAACAGCAGCGAGTCACCCGGCAGGAACGGCATCACCACCAGACCGGTTTCGCAGAAGATCACCAGAAACAGGATGGCGTAGATCCATGGCCCATAGTTGTTCACCAGCAAATCGAGGTAGACGTCGAGATGCAGGATAAGGTCGAGCGGGTTGAAATCCATGGGGGCACCTGTGTGGCGGCCCGACTCGGCGGGCCTGTGCGGATGACTTCGTGTAAGCCTACAGCGGGGTGTAGTTTTTCTTACAAGCCGGAAAGCTCGCGATTATACGGTCTGGGGGATGAAAAGCGCGTCGCTTTTGTCGCGAGGAATGTCGGCTGTGATCAATTGTCAGGCAGACCCGACGTGTGGCGAGGGAGCGTGCTCCCTCAGCACCTGGCCGGTGGCGATCAGAGCTCGTCGCTGATCGGCAACACGTAGTTCTTGAACTCGGTGTCTTCCTTGAACCCGATGGATTCGTAGGTTTTCTGCGCCACTTCGTTGTCGGCGCTGGTGGAGACGCGCATGCGCACGGCCTGGGTTTCCTTGGCCATTTTTTTCGCGGTGCGGATCAGGTTGTCCGCCACCAGTTGCCGGCGGGCGTCTTCGGCGACATAGATGTCGTTGAGAATCCACACGCGCTTGAGCGACAGCGAGGAAAAGCTTGGATAGAGCTGACAGAAGCCCATGAGTTTCTTGTCGTCGTCATCGGCCAGGGCCAGGTAGATCACCGATTCCTTGCGGCGCAGGCGCTTTTCGAGAAAGGCGCGGGAGGAATCCGGGTAGGGCAGGGAACCGTAGAACTCGCGATATTTGACGAACAACGGGGTCAGCAAATCCAGATGTTCGAGGGTCGCTTGAATAATCCGCATGATAGGTCTCGTCTTCAAGTGGCTGTCTTCAACTGCTCTGACGGCGATGGGAAACCCTGGCGGCCGTGCTTCGATCCTGCCTGAAACCGGCGCACAAAGGCAATGCGGAAACGGTTCAGGCGGACGGCGGATCAAGCAGGAAATTGCCTTTCATGTTCACACCATCGTCCGACTCCAGCGTCTGCAGTTGGGCTTCGTCTTTCAAGTTGACCCCCGACAGCTGCCGGCGACAGGCTTCGCGCATCAGATAAAGCAGGCGATGCGCCGCCATGCCGTAGCTCAAGCCTTCGAGTCGCACGTTGGAGATGCAATTGCGATAAGCGTCAGTGAGGCCGACCTTCGGCGCGTAGGTGAAATACACGCCGAGGCTGTCCGGCGAACTCAGACCGGGCCGTTCACCGATCAGCATCACCAGCATTTCCGCCCCGAGCAACTGGCCGATTTCATCACCGATGGCGACGCGACCCTGTTCCACCAGCAGCACGGGCGCGACCGACCAGCCATCAGCGCTCATCTGTTCTTCCAGGCGTTTGATAAACGGCAGGGTATGCCGATGCACGGCCAAGGCCGACAAGCCGTCCGCGACGACAATCGCCAGATCGACGCCGCCCGGATGGGCGCTGGCGTAATCACGCAGGGATTGCGCCGACTTGTCGCTGAGTTTGCGGCCCAGGTCCGGGCGTTGCAGGTACGTGTTGCGATCCGGCGCCGCGCTGTGCAGCCGCAGGCTTTCGCGCCCGCCTTCCTGCAACTGTGCACTGAGCCCGGCATGATCGAACGGCAAGTGCACCGCATCGCGCGCCTGCGCATGGGCGAACTGGAAATCCAGCTGAGCGCTGGTCGGCAGGCTGGTGCCGGTGCGGCCCAGAGCAATGCGCGCCGGGGTCAGGCGGCGCAGTTGCAGCCACGGGTTTTGCGGATCTACAGGCGTTTTTTCCATGCCATTCATCCCAATTGCGCCAGCGCCTGGCGGAAGGCCGGCGGCAGATTGTTGCCAAAGCGCACCTTGCCATCGGCTTGCGTGAAGATGCCCATGTGGGCCAGCCACTGCTCGAACTCCGGCGCCGGTTTCAGGCCCAGGGTCTGCCGGGCGTAGAGGGCGTCGTGGAACGAGGTGGTCTGGTAATTGAGCATGATGTCGTCGGAGCCGGGGATGCCCATGATGAAGTTGATTCCGGCCACACCCAGCAGCGTCAGCAGGGTGTCCATGTCGTCCTGGTCGGCTTCGGCGTGGTTGGTGTAGCAGATGTCACAGCCCATCGGCACGCCGAGTAACTTGCCGCAGAAATGGTCTTCGAGGCCGGCGCGGATGATCTGTTTGCCGTTGTAGAGGTATTCCGGGCCGATAAATCCTACAACCGTGTTCACTAGAAACGGCTTGAAATGCCGCGCCACGGCGTAGGCTCGCGTCTCGCAGGTCTGTTGATCGACGCCGTGGTGGGCGTTGGCCGACAGCGCGCTGCCCTGACCGGTTTCGAAATACATCAGGTTCTGCCCGATGGTGCCGCGCTTGAGGCTCAACCCGGCGTCGTAGCCTTCCTGCAAAACATTCAGATTGATACCGAAACTGGCGTTGGCCGCTTCGGTGCCGGCGATCGACTGGAACACCAGATCCAGCGGCACGCCACGGTTGATCGCCTCGATCGAGGTGGTGACGTGGGTGAGTACGCAGGCCTGGGTCGGAATGTCGTAGCGCTGGATGATCGCGTCGAGCATTTCCAGCATTGCGCAGATTGAGGCGATGCTGTCGGTGGCCGGGTTGACCCCGATCATCGCATCGCCGTTGCCGTAGAGCAGGCCGTCGAGAATGCTCGCGGCAATGCCGGACGGCTCGTCGGTCGGGTGGTTGGGTTGCAGGCGGGTCGACAGGCGCCCGCGTAAACCGAGGGTGCCGCGAAATTGGGTGACCACGCGGATTTTCTGCGCGACCAGCACCAGATCCTGCACGCGCATGATCTTCGACACGGCGGCGACCATTTCCGGGGTCAAACCGGGGGCGAGGGCGCGCAGGCTGGTTTCGTCCGCCGCATCACTTAGCAGCCAGTCGCGAAAGCCGCCAACGGTGAGGTGGCTGACCACGGCGAAGGCTTGCTTGTCGTGGGTGTCGATGATCAGCCGGGTGACTTCATCGGCTTCGTAGGGAATCAGCGCTTCTTGCAGGAAGTGGGTGAGCGGGATGTCCGCCAGGGCCATTTGCGCGGCCACCCGTTCGCCGTCGTTGAGCGCGGCGATCTCGGCGAGAAAATCCCCCGAGCGGGCGGGGCTGGCCTTGGCCATGACGTCTTTGAGGCTGTCGAAGCGGTAAGTCTGCGCGCCGACCGTGTGAGCAAAACTGGCCATTCAGCGTTCTCCGTGACGGCGCAGAATGCGTCTGCGCCGTGGTTTTCGACAATCAGTGCAAGGCTTGTTCAGCTTTTTGAATCGCCGCGAATTCTTCTTCCGGCGTGCCCGCTACCAAGTGATGCCGACTGTAGAAAGCAAAGTAAGCAATTAACACTCCATAGATGATCGCGGCGCCGATCACCACCCGTGGATCGACGAGGAAGCCCGCCACCACGGCGATGCACGCCAATACCAGCCCCACACCCGAGGTGAAAATGCCACCCGGCGTGCGGTACGGCCGGTCCATTTTGGGGCGCCGGATGCGCAGGGTGATGTGCGCGGCCATCATCAGCACGTAGGAAATGGTAGCGCCGAACACCGCGACGAGAATCAGCAGGTCGCCCTGACCGGTCAGCGACAGACCAAAGCCGATGATGCCGGGAATCACCAGGGCCAGCACCGGCGCCTTGCTCTTGTTGGTCTGCGACAGTTTGCGCGGCAGGTAACCGGCCCGCGACAGCGCGAAGATCTGCCGCGAGTAGGCGTAGATGATCGAGAAGAAACTGGCGATCAGCCCGGCAAGACCGACCAGATTGACGAAGCTGCCCATCCACGTCGAGCCACCGTAGGCCTTGCTCAGTGCTTCGACCAGCGGATTACCCGACGTCAGCAGCGAATTTGCACCGGCGCCGCCAGGGCCGACGATCAGAATCAGCAGGGCGAACATCAGCAGCACCAGCATCGCCCCGATCAGACCGCGCGGCAGGTCGCGCTTGGGGTTTTTGGTTTCTTCGGCGGCCAATGGCACGCCTTCAACGGCAAGGAAAAACCAGATCGCATAGGGAATCGCCGCCCATACGCCGACATAGCCGAACGGCAGAAACGCACTGGCGCCGACCGCAGTGGTCACCGGGATGTCGAGCAGGTTGGCGACGTCGAAGTGCGGCACCATCGCCACCAGAAACACCCCCAGCGCCAAGGCGGCGACTGCGGTAATGATGAACATCAGCTTGAGCGCTTCGCCGACCCCGAAAATGTGGATGGCGATGAAGATGATGTAGAACGCCAGGTAGATCATCCAGCCGCCAATACCGAACAGCGACTCGCAGTAGGCGCCGATGAACACCGCGATGGCAGAGGGGGCGATGGCGTATTCGATGAGGATCGCGGTGCCGGTGAGAAAACCGCCCCACGGTCCGAAAGCACTGCGGGCGAAACCGTAGCCGCCGCCAGCGGTGGGAATCATCGAGGACAATTCGGCCAGGGAAAAGCACATGCACAGGTACATGGTCGCCATCAGCAGCGTGGCGAGAAACATGCCGCCCCAGCCACCCTGGGCGAGGCCGAAATTCCAGCCGGCGTAGTCGCCGGAAATCACATAAGCGACGCCGAGGCCGACCAGCAGGACCCAGCCGGCGGCGCCTTTTTTCAGTTCGCGTTGTTGGAAATAATCGGTGCCGACTTTTTCGAAGTCGACGGAGGAGCCGGTCGCCGGAGCGCCGGCCGGGGATTCGCTTGGCATAGGGTTCACCATTTTTATTGTTTTATTGGCCCGGCTACAGCCAGGAACTTGATCGTTCCCACGCTCTGCGTGGGAATGCAGCCCGGGACGCTCCGCGTCCCTTCGAAACCGAACGCGGAGCGTCCGTTGAGGCATTCCCACGCGGAGCGTGGGAACGATCAGCATTGCAGGATCAGAAGAATCCCAACGGATTGATGTCGTAGCTCACCAGCAGGTTCTTGGTCTGCTGATAATGGTCGAGCATCATTTTGTGTGTCTCACGGCCGACACCGGACTTCTTGTAGCCACCGAACGCGGCGTGCGCCGGGTACAGGTGGTAGCAGTTGGTCCACACGCGACCGGCCTTGATCGCCCGGCCCATGCGATAGGCGCGGTTTATGTCGCGGGTCCACAGGCCGGCACCGAGGCCGAACTCGGTGTCGTTGGCAATCGCCAGGGCTTCGGCTTCGTCCTTGAAAGTGGTGATGCTCACCACCGGGCCGAAGATTTCTTCCTGGAACACGCGCATCTTGTTGGTGCCCTTGAGCAGGGTCGGCTGGATGTAATAACCGGTGGCCAGGCTGCCTTCGAGTTTTTCCACCTTGCCGCCCGTCAGCAGCTCGGCGCCTTCGCCCTTGGCGATTTCCAGGTACGAGAGGATCTTGTCGAATTGCTGTTCCGACGCCTGGGCGCCGACCATGGTGTCGGTGTCGAGCGGGTCGCCGCGTTTGATCTGGCTGACTTTCTTCATCACGGCCTGCATGAATTCGTCGTAGATCGATTCCTGTACCAGCGCGCGGGACGGGCAGGTGCACACTTCGCCCTGGTTGAAGAACGCCAGCACCAGACCTTCAGCAGCTTTTTCGATAAAGCTCGGTTCGGCCTGCATGATGTCTTCGAAGAAGATGTTCGGCGACTTGCCGCCCAGTTCCACGGTGGACGGAATGATGTTTTCCGCCGCGCATTTCATGATGTGCGAACCGACCGGGGTCGAGCCGGTGAAGGCGATCTTGGCGATGCGCTTGCTGGTCGCCAGCGCTTCGCCGGCCTCTTTGCCGAAGCCTTGCACGACATTGAGCACGCCCGGTGGCAGCAGGTCGCCGATCAGCTCCATCAGCACGCAGATGCCCAGCGGGGTTTGCTCGGCAGGCTTGAGCACCACGCAGTTACCGGCGGCCAGCGCAGGCGCGAGTTTCCACGCGGCCATCAGCAGCGGGAAGTTCCACGGGATGATCTGGCCTACTACGCCCAGCGGTTCATGAATGTGATAGGCCACGGTGTTGCCGTCGATTTCCGCAGCGCTGCCTTCCTGCGCGCGCAGGCAACCGGCGAAGTAACGGAAGTGGTCGGCGGCCAGCGGAATGTCGGCGTTGAGGGTTTCGCGGATGGCTTTGCCGTTGTCCCAGGTTTCGGTGATCGCCAGCAGTTCGAGGTTGGCTTCGATGCGGTCGGCGATTTTCAGCAGGATCAGCGAGCGCGCCTGCACCGAAGTCGCGCCCCAGGCGTCGGCGGCTGCGTGGGCGGCGTCCAGCGCCTTGTCGATGTCTTCGGCGGTGGAGCGAGGGAATTCGGCAATCGGCTGGCCGTTCACTGGCGAGGTGTTGGTGAAGTACTGACCTTTGACCGGCGCGACGAACTCGCCGCCGATGTAGTTACCGTACTTGCTCTTGAACGAGACTTTGGCGCCGTCAGTACCGGGGTGAGCGTAACGCATGATGATGTTCTCCTTGGCTTTGTACTTATTAGAGAAACGCGCAAGTGCGCTTGCTATAAGCGTAGAGCAAAGGCCGGGCCACTGCCGTGCAGGTCAGGCAAATCAAGGCCTTGCACGGTTTGTCTCGGACGAGCGGGGCGCTGCTGTGAGGGTTTCGGTACAGCTGTGGTGACGATTTGTACCGTTTCTGGCACAGCCCGTGACCGGGCGGTCTTGCCAGCATTGCAATGCGCCGGTGGCTGGAGGATGCTGGGCGTCACCTCAGCATTGGGCCGTCGCGCCTCGGGGAGAACAATAAAAAATGCACGACAACCATTTGAGTCGCCATGCCCGCCAGGTCTTCACCGCCACCCAGGGCAAGCCGCATTTGCACGGCCCTGGTGCCGACCCGTCGATCGCCCGTTCCTGGCTGCGGTGTCTTGAGGACTATCACCTCGACCCGGGCCTGAGCATGGCGCCGACCGTGCTCGAACACGGGCGCGTGCTGGAAAGCCGCGAACGTCTGCAGCAGGTGCTGCAAATCGCCGGCACGGAAATGAGCAGCCTGCACCAACAGCTTTCCGGCGCCGGCCACGCGGTGCTGTTGACCGATGCGCGGGGGGTGATCCTCAACTGCGTCACCGCGCCGGTCGAGCGCAAGATTTTCGAACGTGCCGGGCTCTGGCTCGGCGCCGACTGGAGCGAAGCCCGCGAAGGCACCAACGGCATCGGCACCTGCCTGGTCGAGCGTCAGGCGCTGACCATTCATCAAGACGAACACTTTCGCGGCTGCCACACCGGGCTGACCTGCTCGGCGAGCCCGGTGTTCGACCCGCACGGCGAATTGCTCGCCGTGCTCGATGTGTCTTCGGCGCGTCATGACGTTTCGCGCCAGAGCCAGTTTCACACCATGGCGCTGGTCAATCTGTCGGCGAAGATGATCGAGAGTTGCTACTTCCTGCGCTGCTTCGATAATCAGTGGTTGCTGCGCTTTCATCTGCAGGCCGAGTCGGTCGGGCTGTTCAGCGAAGGCTTGCTGGCGTTTGATGGGGAAGGGCGGATCAGCGCGGTCAACCAGAGTGCGCTGAATCTGCTTGGGCATATTCGCGGCGGCTTGCTGGGTAAACCGGTGGAAGCGTTTTTCGATTGTTCACTCGATGACTTGCTCGCTCGCGCCAGCGCCAATGCCAGCGCCAGTTGGCCGCTGCGCACCCGCGACGGGCGGCATCTGTTTGCCGTCCTGCGCGGCGAATCACGCAAAGCGCTACCGGTCCCTGCCCCGGCGGAAATCATCGAAACGCCGCGCCTGCCCGGCATCTGCCTCGGTGACGAGACACTGCAAGTGAGTTTCCGCAAAGCCCTGCGCGTGTTCGAACGCGATGTGCCGCTGCTGATCAACGGCGAAACCGGCTCGGGCAAGGAAGCCTTCGCCAAGGCTGTGCATCAGGCCAGTCAGCGCTCCAGCAAGGCCTTCGTCGCGCTCAATTGCGCGGCGATCCCGGAAAGCCTGATCGAGAGCGAACTGTTCGGCTATCGCGGCGGCAGCTTCACCGGCGCGCGCAAGGACGGCATGCGCGGCAAGTTGCAGCAGGCCGATGGCGGCACGTTGTTCCTCGATGAAATCGGCGACATGCCGCTGGCCCTGCAGACCCGTTTGCTGCGGGTGCTGGAAGATCGCCAAGTGGTGCCGCTCGGCGGTGAACCAGAGGCGGTCAATGTGCGGATCATCAGCGCCACCCACCGCAATCTGCTCGAGCGGGTCGAGGACGGCAGTTTTCGCGAGGATCTGTATTACCGGCTCAATGGTCTCGAAGTTGCGCTACCGGCATTACGCGAGCGTAGCGACAAGGCGCAGTTGCTGGATTTTCTGCTGGCCGAAGAAGCGGGGGGCGAGGCGATTTTGATTGAAGAGCCGGCGCGTCAGGCGTTGCTGGCTTTCGACTGGCCGGGCAATGTGCGGCAGTTGCGCAATGTGCTGCGCACGTTGGCGGCGTTGTGTGATGAGGGGCGGGTCGGGGTGGAGGATTTGCCGGCGATGATACGGCAGGTGCGGCCGGTGGTTGTAGTGGTGGGGGCTTCCGAGTTTGCGCTGGAAGATGCCGAGCGGCTGGCTTTGCTGGGTGCGCTGGAGCAAGCGCATTGGCACATGACGCGCACCGCTGAGCAACTGGGCATCAGCCGCAATACGCTTTACAGGAAGCTGCGCAAACATGGGATTGAGCGGCGTGTCAGTTAAATACCCCTCACCCTAGCCCTCTCCCGGAGGGAGAGGGGACTGACCGTGTTCAATGAGCGTAATTCGCCAACCCGAAACTTCGGGGCGAACTCACAATTTGAATTCGACGAAGATCGGCTCCCTCTCCCTCGGGAGAGGGCTGGGGTGAGGGGCTGCGGTCGGAAAATGAACCCGGGATGTAGCGGCCTGCGCGTGCGCTGACTTCAGCTAAAGAGTGCCATTTGCCCCTCCCTACGCTAACCTGCGGCCATGTTTTACGAGGTCGACTATGCACATTCATATTCTGGGTATCTGCGGGACTTTCATGGGCTCGATGGCGGTGTTGGCCAAAGAGCTGGGCCATCATGTGACCGGCTCCGACGCCAACGTCTATCCACCGATGAGCACGCAACTCGAAGCCCAGGGCATTCAGCTGACCCAAGGCTACGACCCGGCGCAGCTTGATCCGGCGCCGGATCTGGTGGTGGTCGGCAATGCCATGTCCCGTGGCAATCCGGCCGTGGAATACGTGCTGAACAAAGGCCTGGCGTACGTCTCCGGCCCGCAGTGGCTGGCTGATCATGTGCTGCAAGGGCGTTGGGTACTGGCCGTCGCCGGCACCCACGGCAAGACCACCACCAGCAGCATGCTCGCCTGGGTGCTGGAGCATGCGGGCATGAGCCCGGGCTTCCTGATTGGCGGCGTGCCACAGAACTTCTCGGTATCGGCGCGGTTGGGCGGTACACCGTTCTTCGTCATCGAGGCCGATGAATACGACAGTGCGTTTTTCGACAAGCGCTCGAAGTTCGTTCACTACCGACCACGCACGGCCATCCTCAATAACCTTGAGTTCGATCACGCCGACATCTTCCCGGATCTGCCGGCGATCGAGCGGCAATTCCATCACTTGGTACGCACCATCCCGAGCGAAGGTCTGGTCATTCATCCGACCACCGAGCCGGCGTTGCAGCGGGTGATCGAGATGGGTTGCTGGACCCCGGTGCAAACCACCGGTGCCGGCGGTCAGTGGCAGGTCAAACTGCTCAGCGAAGACGGCTCGGCGTTCGAAGTGATGTTCGAAGGCGTGTCCCAAGGCACCGTCGAATGGGAGTTGACCGGCCAGCACAACGTCGCCAACGCGCTGGCGGCGCTGGCAGCCGCGCGGCATGTCGGCGTGGTGCCGTCGATGGGGATTGCCGGTCTCAGCGCTTTCAAGAACGTCAAACGCCGCATGGAAAAAGTCGCGGAAGTGCGCGGCATCACCATTTACGACGACTTCGCCCACCACCCGACGGCCATCGCCACCACGCTCGATGGCCTGCGCAAGCGCATCGGCGACGCGCCGCTGATCGCAATCATCGAGCCGCGCTCCAATTCGATGAAGCTCGGCGCGCACCGTGACGGTTTGCCCGACAGCGTAGTTGATGCCGATCAGGTGATCTGGTACGCCCCGGCCAATCTTGGCTGGGACCTGGCCGCGACTGCGGCGCTGTGCACGGTGCCGTCGATTGTCAGCGATTCGCTGGAAGGCATCATTGAACGCGTGAAGAGCCAGGCGCAGCCCGGCACGCATGTGGTGATCATGAGCAACGGCGGCTTCGGCGGTCTGCACGGCAAACTAGCCGAGGCGCTGCAATGAACAGTTATTCCCAGAGCGGCGGCCCGGAACGCATCACCCTGGCGATGACCGGTGCGTCCGGCGCGCAATACGGTTTGCGCCTGCTCGATTGTCTGGTGCGTGAAGATCGCGAAGTGCACTTCCTGATCTCCAAGGCTGCGCAACTGGTGATGGCCACCGAGACCGATGTGTCGCTGCCGGCCAAGCCGCAGATGATGCAGGCGTTCCTCACCGAATACACCGGAGCGGCCGCCGGGCAGATTCGTGTGTACGGCAAGGAAGACTGGATGTCGCCGGTCGCCTCGGGCTCCGGTGCGCCGGCGGCGATGGTCGTGGTGCCGTGTTCGACCGGCACGCTGTCGGCTATCGCCACTGGCGCCTGCAACAACCTGATCGAGCGCGCCGCCGACGTCACGTTGAAAGAGCGTCGCCAGTTGATTCTGGTGCCGCGCGAGGCGCCGTATTCGAGCATTCATCTGGAGCACATGCTCAAGCTGTCGAACCTGGGCGTGACGATTCTGCCGGCGTCGCCGGGTTTCTATCACCAGCCGCAGACCATCGATGACCTGATCGATTTTGTCGTGGCGCGCATTCTCAATCTGCTCGGTATACCGCAAGACATGCTGCCGCGTTGGGGCGAGCATCACCTGAGCAGCGATGAATAAGCTGCTGGTGCTGGTGCTGGCCTTGCAACTGAGCGGCTGCGCCACGGCGCGGACGCTCGATGCGGCGAAACCCGGCGCGCCGGTGGTGTATTCCGGGACGCGGCTGGATTGGTATGCGCTCAATGGCGGTTGTTGTGCGAAAGATCGCTTCGGTGCCGAGGCGCCGAGCTATCCCGGCGCAGACCTGCCGGCTAGCGCTCTGTTGGATACGCTATTGTTGCCGCTGTCATTGTTGACGGTGATTGGCGTGAGTTTTCAGGCAACGGGCGGATTGTAGGGGAGTGCTGCGCACCCCATCGCCAGCAGGCTGGCTCCCACAGTCGCTCCGCGACTGATCGCCCCCCTGTGGGAGCGAGCCTGCTCGCGAAGGCGTTTCCGAGAGCGACGGGGATTATTTGCCAAGCTTGCGCAGCTCATCCGACTCGATCACCCGTACCCCATCCTGCTCTTCCAGCGCCAGCCGCCACATCGCCCGCGCCAGTTGGCAGGCTTCGATGCCGCGGTATTTGCCCGGAATCAGCTTCGACAGCGGCCCGGCCAATTGCTCGGCCAGACGCGGCTCAACCCGCTCGCCCAGCAATAACGAAGGCCGGCAGATGGTCAGTTGCGGCCAGTCCTGCGCACGCAATGCCTGCTCCATTTCGCCTTTGACCCGGTTGTAGAACACCGAGGATTTCGGATCGGCGCCGATCGCGCTGATCACGATCAGATGCCGAGCGCCCATCTCCCGCGCGCGTTTGGCAAACGCCACGACCATGTCCAGATCCACCGCGCGAAAGGCTTCTTCCGAGCCCGCCTGTTTGATCGTGGTGCCGAGGCAGCAATAGGCGATATCGACGCGCCCGCTCAGTTGCGGCAGAAACGTCTGCGGGTCGCCCACCGGGTTTTCCAGGTGCGGATGTTCCGCCAGGGGGCGACGCGAAGGGGCGAGCACGCGAGAAATCGTCGGCTCGTTGAGCAGGCGATCGAGTAGATGTTCACCGGTCAGTCCGGTGGCTCCGGCAAGCAATACGTGCTGAGGCGTCAAGTACATAGTGTCTCTCCCTTGATACTGTTCAGCTTAGTTGCCTTTTGTCGCCCCGTCGTTCAACGCAGCACTTTGCAACGCTTTACGGGCCTGCTGTTTGCGCAGCAGCTGCCAGTGCGACAACACGGTTTTTGGCGCCCAGATCTGCGGCTCCGAGGCCTCGAATCCATCCGCCAGCTCGCGCTCGGCGACGGTGGCCCTGGCCAGTTTGAAGGCCTGCTCCAGATCATCGGTCTGGTTCAGCGCCTGGGCGAACAGAGCGTCGCCAAAATAGGTGAAATTGGCTTCTTCGGAGCAGCCGAACGACACCCGGTCGGCGCGCGAGGCGGTCATGATCAGCGTGCGTTCGTCTTTTAGCGCTGGAATGAAACCGCCGGAATAGCACGACGAAATCACGATGATCTTGTCACGGTGCTTCAGTGGCGCCAGCACCGCGGCGAGTTCGTCGGCGGGCAGGTCCGCCAGCTCCATGCGTGGCTGATCGAGCACCAGCTCATGTTCTGCCGTGCCGTGGCTGGTCAAGTAAATGAACAACAAGTCTTCCGGGCCACTGCGTTCGGCCAGGGCTTGCGCGGCCCGGCGCAGGTTTTCGCGGGTGGCCATCGGCCGGTCGCCAAGGTGATCGCGATGGTTGACCAGACGAATCTGGCCAAAGGCACCGAAACGCGTGTTGAGCATGTTGGCGACAAAGTCGGACTCGCGCAGAAACACGCTTTGCTTGCCGTCGCCGCCGAGGGTCAGGGTGTACAGCTCCACGGCCGGGGTCGAGGCGGGAATCGCCGTCAATGCTTCGTCGAGCAAACGACCTTGGGCGAGCAAACCCAGTTCGAGGGTATCGGGCAGCAATTTGCCGTCAGCGTCACGCACGCGCTGGCCATTGAGCCAGGTGCCGCTGAGCACGCTGCCGTCGGTCAGCACCAGGGTTCCGCGACCGGAATAGCTGTCGTTGTCGAAGCCGCCGATGTAGAAGCTGCCGTCAGACAGGTTCAAGCGACCCTGGCCGGTGAAGCGCCAATCATTGAATACGCCGATGTAATGGCTGCCGTCGGCGCCGATCAGTTCGCCCTTGCCGGTCAGCGCGCCTTCCTTGAACTGGCCGAGCCAGACGTCGCCGTCGGCATTTTCGTAGCGGCCCTTGCCGTGCAACTGGTTGTTTTTGAAACCGCCGACATAGATGTCGCCGTCGGCGCTGTTGAAGGTGCCGTTGCCTTCGAGCTGGCCGTTGACGAAATGCCCGGTGAACGAGTTGCCGCTGGCATCGCCGCGCTGGCCTTCACCGTTGGGTTTGCCGTGGGCGAACTGGCCCTGATAGGAGCTGCCGTCTTCCATTTCCAGACGGCCGAGCCCGGAATACTGGTCGGCGCGAAATTCGCCGCGGTAGGTCATGCCGTTTTCTTTCAGCGTGCCTTCGCCCTCGCGCCGGCCCTGCTTGAAGCCACCTGTGTAACTGCTGGCGTTGGTGGTCAGGCTGCCCTGGCCGTCGAACAGGCCCTGCGCGAACTGACCGCGATAGACCTCGCCGTTGCTGCCGTGCCATTCGCCCTGACCATGCCACTGACCCTTGTCGAACTGCCCGGCGTACCAACTGCCATTGGGGTAGTCGACGCGACCCTGACCTTGCAACAAGCCGTCGACCAGTTCACCGCGATAGCGTCCGCCATCCGGCAGGCGCGCATCCGGCGGCAACAGCGATTCGCCGTCGCCGCAAGCGGTGAGCATCAGGGTCAAGGCAAGGGGTGCAAGACAAGCAAGTGAGCGCATAGCGGGATCCGGGCAATTAGGCGACCGAGTATGCCGCAGCTATGCGTCGCATATATAGAGAGGTGACGCGAAACAGCGTGCGCTGCTTCGCATCCGCAGCGATCAGACGAAGCAGAGCGACAGCGGTTCGGCAATATAGGCCGGTTTCTCCGAGCCCTCTATCTCGAGGGTCGCGATAGCCTTGAGCAACCACTGGCCGGGCTTTTTCTCGGTGACTTCAACCAGATCGACCTTCAATCGGACTTTCGAGTCGACCTTCACTGGCTGAATGAAACGCACACTGTCCAGCCCATAATTGACCACCATCTTCACGCCTTCGGGTAGCACGAGGATGTCTTCCATCAGTTTCGGCATCAGCGACAGTGACAGGAAACCGTGGGCAATGGTGCTGCCAAAGGGCGTCTGCGCGGCTTTGACCGGGTCGACATGGATGAACTGATAATCACCGGTGGCTTCAGCGAACAGGTTGATGCGCTCCTGATCGATGGTGAGCCATTCGGAACGTCCGAGTTCCTTGCCGACATGATCTTTGAGCTCTGCAACGGGAACATAGGGCATTGAGACTCTCCTTGGGTTCATCGGTTTTATAGTTTTTCAGGTGCAGGATTTGACCGCCCTGCGAACCACTGTAGATCATCACGGCGATTTGCCGCGGTCAACCGACCATGCTTTTGGCGAATGCCGATCCATAGCGCAGGCGTGCTTATAATGCAGGCGACTTGCGCGGAGAGATGTCTGATGTTGCTACGTGGCCTGACCCTGCTGGTGCTGTTTCAATTGCTCGGTACCGCTCTCAATCATTTACTGTTACCGGTGCTCCCGGGGCCGATCATCGGTCTGCTGCTGTTGCTGGGGTTCCTGATCATTCGCGGTGAAGTCGGTGAGCCGCTGAACCTTGCCGCCGGCAGCCTGCTGCGTTACCTGCCGTTGCTGCTGGTGCCGCCAGCCGTTGGCGTCATGGTCTATGCAGCGGCGATTGCGGCGGATTTCTGGGCGATTGTCGGCGCGCTGGTGCTATCGCTGATCCTGTCGATGGCCTTTGCCGGTGTGCTGATGCAGCGCCTGGTCAAGCGTCACGCGCCGCCGGCGGAGGAATCCTGATGCTGTTCGATTGGCAAGGTGCCTGGGCGTCGGTCATCCATCATCCGCTGTTCGGCATCGGCATCACACTCGGTGCCTATCAACTGGTGCTGGCAGCGTTCGAGAAAACCCGCTGGATCTTTTTGCAGCCGGTGCTGGTCTCCATGTTGCTGGTGATTGCCGTGCTGGTCGGTTGCGGCGTGACGTACGCCGAGTACCGCAAAAGCACCGAAATTCTCAGCATTCTGCTCGGTCCGGCGACAGTGGCGCTGGCGGTGCCGCTGTATCTGAATCTGCGGCGGATTCGGCAATTGTTCTGGCCGATATTTACTACGCTGGTGATAGGCGGGGTGGTGGCGACTGGCATGGGTGTGGCGCTGGGCTGGTGGTTCGGTGCCGAGCACATGATTCTGATGACCATGGCGCCGAAGTCGGTGACCTCGCCGATTGCCATGCTGGTGGCCGAGCAGATCGGTGGTGTCGCGGCGCTGGCGGCGGTGTTCGTATTGATTACCGGAGTGATCGGGGCGATCTTCGGCCCGGCGCTGCTGACCCGTCTCGGCGTCCATAGCCCGGAGGCGCGCGGCATGGCGCTGGGCATGACCGCCCATGCGGTCGGCACCTCGGTGGCGCTTCAGGAAAGTGATGAATGCGGCGCTTTCGCGGCGCTGGCGATGAGTCTGATGGGCGTTGCCACGGCGGTGTTCCTGCCGTTGGCGGTGTCGATGGTGGTGTAAGGAAATGTCTATGAGTCTGCCGCTTTTCCCGCTGAACACGGTGCTGTTCCCCGGCTGCAACCTCGATTTGCAGATTTTCGAGGCACGTTACCTCGACATGATCGGCCGCTGCATGAAACAGGGCGTCGGCTTCGGCGTGGTGTGCATCCTTGAAGGCAACGAAGTCGGCGTCGCGCCGCAAGGGTTTGCCCTGGTCGGTTGCGAGGCGCGCATCACCGATTTCCAGCAACAGGACAACGGCCTGCTCGGTATTCGCGTGCAGGGCGGCCGCCGCTTTACGGTATTGCGTACCGAAGTACAACGCGACCAGTTGATGCTGGCCGACGTCGAGTGGCTCGACGACGAGCCCGAACAACCCTTGCAGGACGAAGACGCCGATCTGGTCGCGCTGCTCAAGGCGCTCGCCGAACACCCGATGGTCGAAGCGCTCGACATGGGCACCGATGCTATCGGTCAGCAATCGCTGGCCAATCAGTTGGCCTATCTGTTGCCGTTCGCTGAAGAAGACAAGATCGACCTGCTGCAACTCGATGATCCCCAGCAACGGTTGGACGCGATTCAGGCTTTGCTCGATGAGTTGCAGGGCGAGTTGTTCGCTTAGTTGTACTTTGAATCAACTGATCGCGTTTGCCAGCATTGCCGCACTGATGGCTTTACCTTACTTTCAAGTTGCCCGCAGGACGCGGGAAACTTGAACAAAAATAAGGAAGAGTCATGACTGTATATGAAGATGAATGGGAGTTTTGGGACGACATTGCTGGCAAGTATATTTTGAAACATGCCGAGACTGACCATAACCTCAATAACGTGATTGAAGCAGCATCCACTTATGCGGATCGCATGGTGATTGCCCGACGTAAGCGAAAATCCGCAAAAGTTCCGGCGGGCGATATTTCACGTATGTCCGCCACCGCCTCAACCGTAGTGGCCGCCGCCGCTGTCTGAATACTTTGCGTTTTTTCAATATTGCCTGCCGTTGGTATTGCCGACGGCCGGACGCTTACAGGTGCAATTCATGTCCATAGCCAAAATAAACAGCAAAACCTTCACCGCCCATCTTTATCTGGATGGCCGGCCGGTGGTGCTCAATCAACAGCGTCTGCAAAAAGTGCTTGGCCAGCCGCGGATTACCAAGGGTGAGCAATTGGAAGCCGAGGTCGGGCTGGCGGATACGCGGGTCGCCAGTTTCATCACGCTGGGCGACGGCGAGGATGACGATCCGCTGTTACTGAAATTCGTACCCCAGGGTGACGACTATGAAATCACCCTCGTGCAGACGGGAGCATTCGCCAATGCGCGCTTGTTCATAGAGGCTGTAACGCATAACCTTTTAGCCAGTACCAGTGCCGTCGCGCAACGCTTTTCTGCGCGTACGTTCGGTGTGCCGAAAAATTCGCTTGCTGACATCGAAGCGAGCCCGGCCCATCTTGAATTGAGCAGAAAAACGGATGACAAGAACTCGAAAAGCAAGCCGTTGTACCGCTATGTAAGCGACGGCATGGTCACCTTTGTGGACGAAGATCCAAATGAGACCCGGCACAACGCGTTCAATAACAACCCGGCGACGTTCGTGATCAAGGTCGTCGAATAATTTTAAAAAAACTGTTTGATAAACGCGCCATCCATCAGTGATGAATGGCGCGTATTTTCAGGCTCGGTGATGTTCGGCCACCGGCCAGGTCACATCGTTGGAGCAAGTACTCCGGTCTTTGGATAGTTTCAATACGACGCCGCCGGAGCGGGCTATTTCATCGATCAATCCGTCATAGGCATTATTGCCATGTTGGTCGTACTCATCCATCCCTGACCAAGTGGCTTTCTCGATGGCCTCGGCGCGGTCACCGAAAGCCGAGATTCTGTTCGCGCCGCAGCAAGGGATAATCGCGCGATTCATCCATCTCGAACGAGGTATCGGAGTTCTCGCCTGAACTGTGTCGGAATCCAAAATTCATTCCTTTGTGCAGGTCAGCCATCCATTGGCTGAAGGGGGGGTACAACAGATACAAATCAGGGCCGGTCATGCTCGGGCTGGCCATACGACGCCGTCAGCGAAGGTCTTGTCGCCTTTGGGGCAGTTCCAGGATCGCGCCGCCGAGGTGGCGATGTGGGGCGTGCCCCCGGTTTTTGTTTCATGCAGGCAAGCTCCTTGATTGACGTCTCAGCCCGCTCTTGCGCTTGGCCGAATCATGGGCATCGCTGCAGCCATCCGGACTGCAGCGACTCGCCATGACGTCAGGGGTGGGGCGATCAGGCTGTTGGCGTTGGCAAGATCAGCAGATCTTCAAGCTCGATGCGCGCCTTCGGGTCCGCATTCAGGCCCCAGTGTCGTTTCGTCGAGCGGTAGACCACGCTGCCGTCTTTTCCCTTGGCGCTGACGTGGGTGACATGCACGGTGGCCGCCAGTTCGTTGCGCAGCCGATGCGCGTCGAGATCCACTTCCAGTGCGGCAACGCTGGCATAGCCGCGAGCGTCGATGACATAGAGTTGAAGGACCTCGAACAGCAGCGACACTTCATAAATGTTACCTGCGCAGGTCACAACGTTGACCGACTCGACGGGCGAATCGTCGTCGACCGTCGGCAGTTCGATCACGGCGCTACCGATGCGTAGCCGGTTGGCGTCAAGCTGTATGTCGTCGCGCGCGATCGTCTGCGTCATGGCGCCGGTGAACAGGTTCCAGATCGACGCGTTGGCGGTTTTGGCAGCAGCGCCAGGCGTCGAAAGGCGCACGATCGAGTTACTGGACAGGTGTACGTCGTAAATCGAACTTTGCCCTTCGAGCACATAGATACCGGTGTGCGGCCCTGCCGGAATCGTCACTTTGCTGGGTTGCGCCGGCAATGCCAGTTTTGCTCCGGACACCGGTCGGGTGAACAGATAGTCACCGGTACGTCGCTTGAGGCAACTGCGGGTGCTCTGGCTGCGCGGGCCGGGGTTTTCGGCATCGTTGCGGTAATCCATATCCGGCACTTGCAGGCGATATGAAACCTTGTCCTGCAGGATCAGGACGATGTCCTGGGCAAGCTGCGGCGTAGTGACTTTCAAGCTGTTTCTGCCGCTGTAACCGGTGGCCGCGGCGATCGGCTGAATGACCCCTGTGAAGCTCACGACTTTACCCGGCAAGTGCAGTGACAGATTGATGTCTTTGTAAGTCAGGTGAGTATTGCCGGAAACGCCCTTGCGCACTTCGACGTCATAGCTGACGACCACGTCGCTGATTTCTTCATTGCTGAAGTCGAGGTGAATCGAACGAGAAGTGCGTGCGGCATGTGGCTTGGCCAGAAACCCGACACTGCCAGGCAGGCGCGACACAAAATGCCGATTACGCCCCAAGTCATTGATTTCCACCGTGCCGACATTGACGATTTCCGGCGCAGGGCTCGGTTTACCGATGACACTCACCGCGATATCGACACGCTCGATCAATCCCTCGCCCGGTGTCGCCGGCAGTAGCGCCAGCAGCTCATATTGGTCCTGTGTCTTGAACACCAGTTTGTCGTTTTTCAATTGGCGCCGGCCGTCTACCCACTGGTAGACATTTTTGATCGTCAAGACGTGCTCCGGCTCGCTGCCGTCATCGCCGCGCAGGGAGCCGACCATCAGCGCGGTGTTGGCGATTTCCCAGCGCTGGATGACTTCCAGCGGCCAGCCAAATTCGATCAGGCTGGCGTGCTCGCCGTCTTCGACAATCGTGGTTCGCGCGCACGTGTCGGCGATGTAATAACAGTCCTTGCCGCTGCCGCCATCCACCGTGCATTCGAAACCGCCGATGGCAATGGTGTCGTCGCCGGCCCCGGCGTTGACCCGGTCATTACCGTTGGCGGCGATCCGGTTGGCTTCATCGCTGCCGGTGACGCGGCTGGTGCCCTTGCGCAGCGTCGAGACGTTTTCGATCGACGTCAGTTGCGCAACGTGCACCGCTCCGGCATCGGGGTCGAGACCGCGCAAGCTGACCTTGCCGCTTTGCAGATCGACGTCATGGCCGATATGACGCGTGTCGTCTCGTGGGCGGCTGCCTTCGAACGCCAGAGTGTCTGAACCGGCGCCGCCATCCAGCACGCTGAGGTGCGCCGGTTTGCTCGTGCGGTTGAGTTCGGCGTCGCTGATTTCCTGATAGAACGCATCGCTTTTGGCACCGCCCGTCAAGGCTTTGTGATCGTTGCGGTAGGTAAACAGATTGGCCTGGTCCGCCACGCCGACCACTCGGTCATTACCGTCGCCAAGGCGCCAGAACACGCCTTTGCCATCCCCAGCGGTGCCCGAAACCTTGCCCTTGAGGTCCGTTGGCAGTCCTTTGCTGGCGTCGATCACGTCGTCGCCTTCCACGATCGCCGCATAGCTGTCGAGCTTGAACGGCTTTTCACCCGCGGCTTCATCCCATTGGTAGCGCCAGATTTCCACTGGTTTGAGTTCTACGCGGAAGGCGCCGTTGATGATGTGTTCGAGGGAGTGTTTGTACGCACCGTCGAGCATC
The DNA here is from genome assembly GCF_036668835.1 of Pseudomonas koreensis. Taxonomy (GTDB): domain Bacteria; phylum Pseudomonadota; class Gammaproteobacteria; order Pseudomonadales; family Pseudomonadaceae; genus Aquipseudomonas; species Aquipseudomonas koreensis_I. Next base: position 198,016 of record NZ_JAZEVW010000009.1, on the reverse strand, counting down.
TGGCGGGCAGATATTTGCAATTGGGTCTCATGGTCGCGATAACCCTTGGACAGCTTGAAGCGATCCATGACGTCCTTGTCCATTTCCTGCCCGGTAAAGGCGAACCAGCCGGAGCGCAGACGCTCGTGGAATGTCAATTCGATGTAGTCGTCGATGTCATCGACCGCGCGTGCGGCGTGGTAGATCATCGAACCGGCGATCAGCAATCCGGCGGCAGCCAGGCCGAGCGGACCGGCGACACTGCCAAATCCGGCCAGCGCCGCCGCGCCAAGCGCCAGGCTGATGCCAGCGCCGGCTACGCTGAACCCGGCATTGACGTAATGATCCTGGGCTTCCTTGCCACTGGAGACCGCGGCGGCGTTGAACGATTTCACCGCATCAGCGATGTCGAACGGCAAGGTAATGACGCTGGCAAACATGCCGGCGCCGCGTCCCAGGTATTTGCCGAACGAGGTGCGCGGAAAATAGCGGAACACCTTGCCACCCTGAGTGAGCATGGCCTGACCACCCTTGCTGAAGCCTTGCTCAAGAATCAGCGAGCCCAGTTCGGCGGCAATCGAGCCTCCCTGAAACCAGGCCTCTCCCGTCTCGCCATGTTTGATCGCATCAAGCATGGCGCGGTAACCGCTGTAGATACCGAATGCCTGCATGCCCACACCGGCGCCGCTCAGTAGATAACTTTTGCCTTTGTTGACCCAGCCGGGGGCGTTTTCCAAGGCGTCGATCGGTTGCACTTCAAGTTTCTGCGCGGCCTCGCAGAAATGATTGAGACGTCCCATCAAGCTGCGTGGCTTGATGTCGCCAGCGCTGACAAACAGCTTTCCGGCATTGGCCGAGCGCTGGCTGGAAATTTCAAAAAACAGCAGGCCGGGGCCGTCAATGTCGGCGGCATCAATGGTTTTCAGGCGTGCCTGGGCCTTGTCGGCATCGAAGTTGAGTCCGTCGAGAAAGGCCTGATCCGCGTTCTGCATGCCGGCATTCGCCGGGCTGATGGGTTGGCCGCGCACGGTGGCCCCGAAAGCCTGAAGTTCGACCCGGGTAGTCGCGACCTCGCCGATGCGCAGCGGGCCGAAATGTTGGTCGAGGGATGCCAGCGTACGCCGGAACGGGGCGTCCGGGTCCGCCGGACTGGCGCTGTTCGACGGCTCGATGTGCGCCGGCTGCCGTCCGTGGATGTTGGCCGAGGCCGCGATCTGTTGCAGGCCGATCGCGCGGACCTCAAGAGCTGCGACGCTTGGAACGATGAGTGTTGACACGATTAGTCCTTTAATGAGTTGTAGCGTTAGCCGGTATCCGTACCGGTTGTTTTCATCAAGCGTTTTTGAATGTTGGAAATTATTGAACTGAATGAGCCAATCTAATGGTTTTTGCGCAGCGTGGAATTGTTTATCGCGCTGTTGGAGAAGTGATTGTGTAACCCGGTTTTTTATTAACTATGGAAGTACGAAAGTTGATATCACGCTTGCGTGAAAACTTACTCGCAACAGGAATTTATGAATCAGTTAATAGCGCTGCTCTCGTCGGAACTTTCCGAAAAGAGCAGGGCGAGAAAATAACGCTTGTGCAGCTTCAATCAATAAGCGTAACGCAGCAGCGTATGTGGAAGATGGCGCAGCACGAAGAAGCCGAACATGGCCATCATCGATGGCAGTATCAGCCACCAGATCTTGAACGGCATCGGGTTGAGGGAACTCTGACGCTGGCTCAGCCATAGCATCGCGGCGCAAACGCAACTGGCGAGCATGGCGCCGGCAAGGATGTCGGTCGGCCAGTGCGCCCCCAGATAGACCCGCGACAAGGCGATAGAGAGCGCCGGGATGCAAGCGATCAGCAGCCAGGTCAGGCGCATGCGTGGCGGCTGGCCGCGACCGGCCAGCACGCCCAGCGTCAGGAACAAGGCAAACGCGCCAGAAGCATGGCCGCTGGGCATGCTGTAGGTGGTCAATGGATCACTGAGTACTTCCGGGCGCACTCGGGCGAAGAAGTATTTGGTCCCGGTATTGGCCATTGCGGTGATCAGCATGGTGGCACCGGCGAACATCGCCTGGCGCCACTGCTTGCACAACAGCAACAGCACGACCAGCAGGGCGCTGAACAGCAGCATGTTGCGGAATTCGCCGATCAGCGTCAGCGTCACGGCAATTTCGTCCAGCGCTGGCTGACGATGTTCCTGCACCAGAGTCATCACTCCGTTGTCGAGCGCCGTCAGGTACGGGTAGCCGATGAACAGGCCGATCAGGATCAACAGGCTCATGCCGCCGATCCAGATCGTCGCGCGACGATGGCGACGAACGCTGCTGTTGACGCTCAGGCCGACCATCACCGCGATGCTGGCGGCGACAATACCCGCTTCGAGCCAGAAACCTTCGGGCAAGGGCAAACGGAACGCCGCGCCAGTGGCCCAGCCCGGCAGCAGGTAGGCGAGGCTCCAGCCCGCCGCGGCGAGCAGGCTAACGGCGATAAAGCGTGGGAACGGCATGTCGCACATGCCCGCCACCATCGGCAACATGGGACGTAACGGCCCGATAAAGCGACCCACCAGCAGGCTGGCGATGCCGTAGCGCTGGAAATACGACTCGGCGCCGGCCATCCACTGCGGATGACTGCGCAACCCCGGCAAACGACGGATATTTTGATGGAAATGTCGGCCGAGAAAATACGAAATCAGATCGCCGAGAATGCCGCCGAGAAAGCCCAGCAACAGGGTTTCGCTCAGTGACAGCGCGCCGCTGCCGGCCAGAACCGCAACCGCGAACAACAGAACGGTGCCCGGTACGATCAGTCCGGCGATCGCCAGGCATTCCACCAGCGCCACAACGAACACCGCAGCTGCCAGCCACTGTGGATTGGCTGCCAGCCAACCGGTCACGCTATCGAGCCATGGGCCCATACAGAAAAACTCCATCAAAGCTGCAATTGATATTCAGGGAATTACTGCTCACCTGTGGGAGCGAGCCTGCTCGCGAATGCGCTGTATCAGGCGATGAAAGTGCTTTTGTAGAGTCCCCTTCGCGAGCAGGCTCGCTCTCACAGAGGTCAATCATTCAGTTGCGGATTCGGTGTCGGCTCCAGGCAGCAGAAAATAATCCCGGCCTTCGACCTGGCCCCGGCGCAGCGGGTTCCGCGTGCACCATTGCGCGTAGGCTGCATCGACGAAGCGGTACATCAGGTGCTCGTCCCGTCCGAGCGGAATGCCCAGACGAGTCGTTTGGATAATGTGTGAGGGCGCGGGACCGGTGGCTTCCACCAATAACAGTTCATGATCGAAACGCTTGGCGTCCCACATCGGTACTTTCAGCCCGAGAGCCTTGCACAGCAATGTCTGCCCGGCGCAAAGCTTCTGCGCAGGACGGGGGCGGCCTTGAGCGTCGGGGTTGTTCAGAAGCATTTGCGCCATGCTCGCCGGACCGCTGATTTCATCGACCCACGGATAAGCGGATTTGATCAGTACGGCATTGCCCGGACCCTGCGCGCTGAAGTTCAGCGAATCGCCGCCCCGGGCGTAGTACATATAAATGTGCCCGCCATCCAGAAACAAAGCCTTACGCTTTTCTGTGTAACCGAGCGAGGCATGGCTGCCTTTTTCGGCGCAGTAATAGGCTTCGGTTTCGATGATTCGCGCACTCAGCCACAGATCGCCGACGCGATGGCGGATGACTTTGCCGAGCAGATCCTGCGCCAGCACTTGGGCGTCACGCTCGAAAAAACTGTCCGGCAGGCCCACAGGCAGGCGCGTGGGCTCAGGGTGTTGAGGCTCGTTGGTCATGATGGACAAGGCTGATCCAGGCTCAAGAGGCCGTGATGATAACAACGCTGAGCTTAATTACGTCTGAACGAAGGCCATTCGCAGCTCATTTTGACCATCCGCCCGTCACCGCTGTTAGTCCCGGGACGTGACAGCTATAATCTGCCGCTTTCCTCTTTGCCAAGACCCCAGCAGACCATGACTGAGTCCGTTCTTGACTACATGACCCGATTGGGTCGCGCCGCCCGCAGCGCCTCCCGGGTCATCGGCCGTGCCAGCACCGCGCAGAAAAACCGCGCCCTGCAGGCCACCGCCAATGCCCTGGACGCCGCGCGTGCCGAGCTGGCTGCCGCCAATGAACAGGATCTCGCTGCCGGTCGCGCCAATGGCCTGGAGCCTGCGTTGCTGGAACGTCTGGAACTGACCCCGGCACGCATCGACGGCATGATTGTCGGTTTGCGTCAGGTCGCTGCGCTGCCGGATCCGGTCGGGGCAATACGCGACATGAGTTTCCGTCCGTCGGGGATCCAGGTCGGCAAGATGCGCGTGCCGCTGGGCGTGATCGGGATTATCTACGAGTCCCGGCCCAACGTGACCATCGACGCTGCCAGCCTGTGCCTGAAGTCTGGTAACGCGACGATCCTGCGCGGCGGCTCTGAAGCGATTCATTCCAACCGGGCGATTGCTGCGTGCATTCAACGTGGTCTGGCCGAGGCCGAGCTGCCCGCCGCCGTGGTGCAAGTGGTCGAAACCACCGACCGTGCCGCCGTCGGCGCGATGATCAGCATGCCTGAGTACGTCGATGTGATCGTGCCGCGCGGTGGCCGTGGCCTGATCGAGCGTATCAGCCGTGATGCCCGCGTACCGGTGATCAAGCATCTGGACGGCATCTGCCACGTTTATGTCAGCGAACACGCCGATCTGGCCAAAGCCCAGCGCATTGCCTTCAATGCCAAGACTTATCGCTATGGCATCTGCGGGGCGATGGAAACCTTGTTGGTCGATCAGGCTGTTGCGCAGGATTTTCTGCCGGCGATGGCCGCGCAATTCCGCGAAAAAGGCGTCGAGTTGCGCGGCTGCGAGCGCACCCGGGCGATCGTCGAGGCCGTAGCGGCCACCGAGGACGACTGGAGCAGCGAGTATCTGGCGCCGATTCTGTCGATCCGCGTGGTCGACGGGCTGGACCAGGCCATCGAACACATCAACCATTACGGCTCTCACCACACCGACTCGATCGTCAGCGAAAACCTCGCCGACACCCGGCGCTTCGTGGCGGAAGTCGACTCGGCCTCGGTGATGATCAACACGCCGACCTGCTTCGCCGATGGATTTGAATACGGATTGGGTGCCGAGATCGGCATTTCTACTGATAAGCTGCACGCCCGCGGCCCGGTGGGCCTCGAAGGTCTGACCTGCGAGAAGTACATTGTGGTCGGTGATGGCCAGTTGCGCGGCCAGGCGACGGTCTGACTTGACCGACCTCGACCTGAAAGCGCCGCACACCGGCAGCGAGTCGCCTCCACGACGCATCGGCGTTCTGGGCGGTACGTTCGACCCGGTGCACATCGGCCATTTGCGCGGCGGGCTTGAAGTCGCCGAGGCGCTGGCGCTCGATGAGCTGCGCATGCTGCCCAGCGCGCGACCGCCACATCGCGGTACGCCGCAGGTGTCGGCGCAGGATCGGCTGGCCATGGTCGAGTGCGCGGTGGCCGGTTTGCCGCCGCTGATGGTGGACGCCCGCGAATTGCAGCGGGACAAGCCGTCATGGACCATTGATACCCTGGAGTCGCTGCGCGCCGAAATGCCCGCCGAGACCCAGGTTTTTCTGCTTTTGGGCTGGGACGCATTTTGCGGCCTGCCCACTTGGCACCGCTGGGAAGAGTTGCTCCAGCATTGCCACATCCTGGTGCTACAGCGCCCGGACGCCGACAGCGAACCGCCGGATGCCTTGCGCAACCTGCTGGCAGCGCGTTCGGTGAGCGACCCGCTGGCCCTGAACGGGCCGAGCGGACAGATTGCATTCGTCTGGCAGACACCGCTCGCGGTTTCCGCCACCCAGATCCGTCAACTGCTGGCCAGCGGTAAGTCGGTACGTTTCCTGGTGCCCGACGCGGTCCTGGCCTACATCGATGCGCACGGTCTGTACCGTGCGTCGAACTGAACAAGGCGTGCTTCACGGATACGAATCACCGTATCCCCAAGCCGCCGAATACATGAGCAAAACGAGTTTCATATGACTGATAAAGATCTACCGAAAGTAAAGCGCAAAGGCACCTTCAAGAGCGCGCCGCTGCCGGAAGTCGCCAGCACCAACGAGCCGCTCAAGGGCGATGAACTGGTCAAACTGGCCGTCGCCGCACTGGAAGACGTCAAGGCCCAGGACATTCAGGTCATCGATGTTCGCGACAAGCAGAGCATCACTGACTACATGATCATCGCCACCGGTACCTCCAACCGCCAGATCAACGCGATGCTCGACAAGGTTCGCGAAGAAGTCAAAAAGCAGGGCGCCAAGCCGCTGGGCGAAGAAGGCAAGGGCGACAGCGACTGGGTGCTGCTCGACCTCGACCTGGTCATCGTGCACATGATGACTGCCTCGGCGCGTCAGTTCTACGACCTGGAGCGCCTGTGGGCCGGTGCCGAGCAGAGCCGTGCGGCCGACGCCAGGCACCACAGCCCGGAAAACACCCACGAGCATTTCACCAAGCTCAACAAAGACCAGCTGTAAGGGATTGCTGTGCGACTGCGCCTGATCGCCGTCGGTTCACGCATGCCCAAGTGGGTGGAAGAAGGCTGGCATGAATATGCCAAGCGTCTTCCGTCCGAGCTGGCGCTGGAACTGGTGGAAATACCGCTCAATACCCGTGGCAAGAATGCCGACGTGGCCCGATTCATCCGCCAGGAAGGCGAAGCCATGCTGGCCAAGGTCGGGCAGAACGAGCGGATCGTCACGCTGGAAGTCCACGGCAAACCCTGGAGCACCGAGCAACTGGCGGTCGAACTCGATCGCTGGCGGCTGGACTCGCGCACGGTCAATTTCATGGTCGGTGGCCCCGAGGGGCTGGCGCCGGAAGTCTGCGCCCGTGCCGATCAGCGCTGGTCCTTGTCGCCGCTGACGTTGCCGCATCCGCTGGTGCGCATCCTCATTGGCGAACAGTTGTACCGTGCCTGGACCGTGTTGTCCGGTCACCCTTACCACAAGTAAGCCTGCCCTCATGTCTCAGCCGATCCGCATCAAGGACCACGAAAAGGACGCCCGCCTGGTGCGCAGCCGCGTCGTGTTCGGGGCCATTGCGGTCATGTTGCTGATCGGCGTACTGATCGCGCGGCTGTATTTCCTGCAAGTGATTCAGTACGAGTACCACTCGACCCTGTCGGAAAACAATCGCGTCCATGTGCAGCCGATTCCGCCGACGCGCGGACTGATTTTCGACCGCAACGGCGTGGTGGTCGCGGACAACCGCCCAAGCTTCAGCCTGAGCATGACCCGCGAGCGCTCCGGCGACTGGCAGCAGGTGCTCGACGTCATTGTCGAAGTGCTGGAACTGACACCCGAGGACCGGGTGATCTTCGAGAAGCGCATGCGGCAGGGGCGCCGGCCGTTCGAGCCGGTGCCGATCCTGTTCGAACTGAGCGAAGAGCAGATTGCCCGCATCGCGGTAAACCAGTTCCGCCTGCCGGGCGTCGAGGTGGTAGCGCAGTTGGTCCGTCACTATCCGCAGGGCGCGCATTTTGCGCATTCGGTGGGCTATATGGGACGGATCAACGAGAAAGAGCTGAAAAGCCTCGATCCGGTCAACTACAGCGGCACCCACCACATTGGCAAGACCGGCATCGAGCGTTTCTACGAGCCGGAATTGCACGGGCAGGTCGGTTACGAAGAAGTCGAGACCAACGCCCGGGGCCGCGTATTGCGCGTGCTCAAACGCACCGATCCGATTCCCGGCAAGGACATTGTCCTGAGCCTGGACATCAAGTTGCAGGAAGCCGCTGAAGCCGCACTCGGCGGTCGGCGTGGCGCGGTGGTAGCGCTTGATCCGAAGACCGGTGAGGTGCTGGCGATGGTCAGTCAGCCGAGTTTCGACCCCAACCTGTTCGTCACCGGAATCAGCTTCAAGGCTTACGCCGAGTTGCGCGATTCCATCGACCGGCCGCTGTTCAACCGCGTGCTGCGCGGCCTGTACCCGCCGGGCTCGACGATCAAGCCGGCGGTGGCGATTGCCGGTCTCGATGCCGGCGTAGTCACCGCGTCCAGTCGGGTGTTCGACCCGGGCTATTACATGCTGCCCAACTACGACCATAAATACCGCAACTGGAACCGCACCGGAGACGGCTTCGTCGACCTCGACACAGCGATCATGCGGTCCAACGACACCTACTTCTATGACCTGGCGCACAAGCTCGGCATCGATCGGCTGTCGACCTACATGAACAAGTTCGGCATCGGCCAGAAGGTCTCGCTGGACATGTTCGAAGAATCCCCCGGCCTGATGCCGTCGCGTGAATGGAAGCGGGCGACACGCAAACAGGCATGGTTCCCCGGCGAAACCCTGATTCTCGGGATCGGCCAGGGCTATATGCAATCGACACCGCTGCAACTGGCTCAGGCCACGGCACTGGTGGCCAACAAAGGCATCTGGAACCGTCCGCACCTGGCCAAATCCCTCGACGGGGTGAAGCCGGTGGATGACAACCCGATGCCCAACATCGTGCTGCGCGATCCGTCCGACTGGAACAAGGTCAACCATGGCATGCAGCAAGTGATGCACGGCGCGCGCGGCACCGCGCGTAAAGCGGCGATCGGCGCGCAATACCGCATCGCCGGCAAGTCGGGTACCGCCCAGGTCGTGGCGATCAAGCAGGGCGAGAAGTACGACCGCTCCAAAGTCCAGGAACGCCACCGCGACCATGCCTTGTTCGTCGGTTTTGCTCCGGCCGATGACCCGAAGATCGTCGTCTCGGTGATGGTTGAGAACGGTGAATCCGGTTCTGGCGTTGCGGCACCGGTAGTGCGTCAGGTGATGGACGCCTGGCTGCTCGACAAGGACGGACATTTGAAGGCCGAGTACGCCAGCCCAATCACTGCGGAGGCCACGGCCCGTGATGAATAACTTCGATCGCATGCTCTCCAGCGAGGATGTGATGCGTCGCCGCGCGACGTTGCTGCAAAGGCTGCACATTGATGGCCCGCTGCTGATCCTGCTGTTGATTCTCGCTGCCGGCAGCCTGTTCGTGCTGTATTCGGCCAGCGGCAAGAGCTGGGATCTGCTGGGCAAGCAGGCGACGTCGTTCGGCATCGGTCTGGTGGCGATGATTGTCATCGCCCAATTCGAACCGCGGTTCATGGCCCGTTGGGTGCCGCTCGGTTATGTCATCGGCGTGGTGTTGTTGCTGGTCGTGGACATCATGGGCCACAACGCCATGGGCGCCACGCGCTGGATCAACATTCCCGGGGTGATCCGCTTCCAGCCCTCGGAATTCATGAAAATCCTCATGCCGGCGACCATCGCCTGGTACTTGTCCAAGCGCACCTTGCCGCCGCAACTCAAGCACGTCGGCATCAGCCTGATGCTGATCGGCGTGCCGTTCGCGCTGATCGTGCGGCAGCCCGACCTCGGCACGTCGCTGCTGATTCTGGCCGGTGGCGCGTTCGTGCTGTTCATGGGCGGGTTGCGCTGGCGCTGGATCATCAGCGTGCTGGCGGCGGCGATTCCGGTGTCGGTGGCGATGTGGTTTTTCATCATGCACGACTACCAGAAGCAACGAATCCTGACCTTTCTCGATCCGGAAAGCGATCCGCTGGGCACCGGCTGGAACATCATCCAGTCTAAAGCCGCGATCGGTTCAGGGGGTGTCTTCGGTAAGGGCTGGCTGCTCGGCACCCAGTCGCACCTGGACTTCCTGCCGGAAAGCCATACCGACTTCATCATTGCCGTACTCGGCGAAGAATTCGGTCTGGTCGGCATTTGCGCGCTGTTGCTGATTTATCTGCTGTTGATCGGCCGCGGGCTGGTGATCACCGCTCAGGCGCAGACCCTGTTCGGCAAATTGCTCGCCGGGGCGTTGACCATGACATTTTTTGTTTACGTTTTCGTCAACATCGGTATGGTCAGTGGCCTGTTGCCGGTCGTAGGGGTGCCGTTGCCGTTCATTAGCTACGGAGGAACTTCGCTGGTGACACTGCTGTCAGCGTTTGGGGTTTTGATGTCGATCCATACCCATCGCAAGTGGATCGCACAGGTTTGAATAAGGTGAACAGTTCAATGCAAGTCATGCGTGGCTGGGCGACTCGATGCGCGCCGCTGGTTGGCCTGATGGGCCTGCTCGGCAGCGTTCAGGAAGCGCTGGCCGGCGAATACGAAGGCTCGCCGCAGGTGGCTGAATTCGTCGGTGAAATGACCCGCGACTACGGTTTCGCCGGCGAGCAACTGATGGCGGTATTTCGCGAGGCGCAGCGCAAGCAGGCGATTCTCGACGCCATTTCCAGGCCTGCCGAGCGGGTCAAGCAATGGAACGAATACCGCCCGATGTTCATCACCGACGCGCGCATCGCCCGCGGTGTCGACTTCTGGCGTCAGCACGAGGCAACCCTGGCGCGTGCCGAGCAGGAATACGGCGTACCGGCACAGGTCATCGTGTCGATCATCGGCGTTGAAACCTTTTTCGGACGTAATACCGGTAATTACCGGGTGATCGATGCGTTGTCGACGCTCGGTTTCGACTATCCTCCCCGTGCCGAATTTTTCCGCAAGGAACTGCGCGAGTTCTTGCTGTTGGCGCGTGAAGAGCAGGTCGATCCGCTGACCCTCAAAGGCTCCTATGCCGGGGCCATGGGTCTGCCGCAATTCATGCCGAGCAGCTTTCGCGCCTATGCGGTGGATTTCGACGGTGACGGCCACATCAATATCTGGAACAACCCGGACGATGCCATTGGCAGCGTTGCCAGCTATTTCAAGCGTCACGGCTGGGTCGCCGGCGAGCCGGTGGTCAGCCGTGCCGATGTGGGCGGCGAGCACGTCGATGAAGGCCTGACCAGCGGTATCGAGCCGACGAAAACGGTCGCAGAGTTGCGGGCGCTGGGCTGGTCAAGTCATGATGCGCTGCGCGATGATATGCCGGTTACCGCATTTCGCCTCGAAGGCGACAACGGCCCGGAATACTGGATGGGCCTGAAAAATTTCTACGCAATCACGCGTTATAACCGCAGCGTGATGTACGCCATGGCCGTACATCAACTGTCTGAACAGCTGGTACAAGCACGGGGCGTCAAGTAATGCAGGCATTGCCTAATCATAAACCCCTGAAGCTGGTGGCTTTCGCTGCGTTGGCAGTTCTGGTCGCCAGTTGCACGACCAGCCGCACCCCGACGCAGAAAACGCCGTCCACTGCTGTCCGCGCCCAGCCGGGCCTGGACATCAACCGCGCGCACAAAGATGGCGCGCCATGGTGGGACGTCGATGTCTCGCGCATCCCGGATGCGACGCCGACCCTGCACACTGGCCCGTACAAGGCCAACCCCTACACCGTGCTGGGCAAGACCTACTTCCCGCTGCAGGAATCCAGGACTTACGTCGCGTCCGGCACGGCGTCCTGGTACGGCACCAAGTTTCACGGGCAGAACACTGCCAACGGCGAGGTCTATGACTTGTACGGCATGAGTGCCGCACACAAGACCTTACCGCTGCCAAGTTACGTTCGGGTGACCAACCTGGACAACAACAAGACCGTGATCCTGCGGGTCAACGACCGCGGGCCGTTCTATTCCGATCGCATCATCGATCTGTCCTACGCGGCGGCGAAGAAACTCGGTTACGCCGAAACCGGCACCGCGCGGGTCAAGGTCGAAGGCATCGATCCGCAGCAGTGGTGGGCGGCCAAGGGCCGTCCGGCGCCGCTGATGCTCAACGAGCCGCAAGTGGCGCAGACCAGCGCTCCGGTGATTACGGCTTCGGCCGGCACTGTCGAGCAGTGGACCCCGCCGCCACAGCAGCATGCAGCGGCCGTGGTGCCGGTGCAGATCGACGCAAAAAAAAACGCTTCTGCAACAGCGTCTGGCCAGTATCTGCAGGTGGGCGCCTTCGCCAACCCGGACGCTGCCGAACTGCTGAGGTCGAAGCTCAGCGGGATGGTGAGCGCTCCGGTGTTCATCAGCTCGATCGTGCGCAATCAGCAGACCCTGCACCGGGTTCGCCTGGGGCCAATCGGCTCGCCGGGTGAAATCGCCCAGGTGCAGAACAGCGTGCGCCTGGCCAACCTGGGCTCGCCCAGCGTGGTCACCGAGTAATAAGTAGACCTTGATTGACGGTTCACTTGCGGTATTCGGGGGGTGAACCAGGTTGTTGGCTCTTCGAAGAACAAAAGCCCGGCAAGGGTGACTGGAGTGAGCAACTGAACACGCGATGGCCCGTCAGAAGGCTGTCTGAACAAGTTTTGCCTTCGGGCAAGTTTCCATTAGCGATTTCGAGAGACGGATGAACATCACCACCTTTGCCAAACGCCTGTGTCTGCTAGTCCCGCTGCTCCTCTCGCCAGCCGCTTTCGCGGCCGAGATGATGCCGTCGCCACCACAACTGGCCGCCAAAGCCTACGTTCTGATGGATGCCAGCAGCGGCAACGTGCTGGTTGAAAACAACGGCGACCAGCGTCTGCCACCGGCCAGCCTGACCAAGCTGATGACCGCGTACATCGCGACCCTGGAAATCCGTCGCGGCCAGATCGGTGAAAACGATCCGGTGACCGTCAGCGAAAACGCCTGGCGTACCGGCGGTTCGCGGATGTTCATCAAGGTCGGCTCGCAGGTCACGGTCAGCGACCTGCTGCACGGCATCATCATCCAGTCCGGCAACGACGCCAGCGTGGCGCTGTCCGAGCACATCGCCGGCAGCGAAGACGCGTTCGCCGACCTGATGAACAAGACCGTCACCGAACTGGGCATGACCAATACCCACTTCATGAACCCGACCGGTCTGCCGAACCCTGAGCACTATTCCTCGGCGCACGACATGGCGATCCTGGCCCGCGCGATCATTCACGAAGACCCGGCTCACTATGCGATCTACTCGCAGAAAGAGTTCTTCTGGAATGGCATCAAGCAGCCTAACCGCAACCTGCTGCTGTGGCGCGACAAGACCGTTGACGGTCTGAAAACCGGTCACACCGACGAAGCCGGCTACTGCATGGTGTCTTCGGCTGTGCGTGACGGTCAGCGTCTGATCGCCGTGGTATTCGGTACCAACAGCGAAGTGGCCCGTGCTGCTGAAACCCAGAAGCTGCTGACCTACGGTTTCCGCTTCTTCGAAACCCAGACCTTCTATCAGAAGGGCACCGAACTGGCTCAGGCGCCGGTGTGGAAAGGCACCACCAATCAAGTCAAGGCCGGCCTGGCTGAAGACCTGACCATGACCCTGCCAAAAGGCCAGCTGAAGAAGCTCGCTGCCAGCATGACCATGAACCCGCAACTGACCGCGCCTATCGCCAAGGGCGACGTGATCGGTAAAGTCGAAGTCAAACTGGAAGACAAGGTGGTGCACAGCGCTGACCTGATCGCTCTGGACGGCGTCGAAGAGGGTGGTATCTTCCGCCGCATGTGGGATAGCATCCGTCTATTCTTCTACGGCTTGTTCAACTGATTCAGTGTTGACCTGCATGGCCCCGCCCCGATCCGGAGCGGGGCCATGTGCGTTACCACGGCTTGCACTCTAGAGGCCGTTACGCCATGACCGATACCGAAGTAAAGGCGCCGAAGATCGAATTCCCTGTTACGGATTATCCCGTCAAGGTGATCAGCGATACGGGCGTCGGTCGCAAAGACCAGATCATTGAAATCGTCAAGAAACACGCGACCATCAACGATGAACGCATCGACGAGCGTCAAAGCAGCACTGGCAAGTACACCACCATTCAACTGCACATTGTCGCCACCGATCAGGATCAGCTGTACAACATCAACAGCGAACTGCGGGCGACCGGCTTCGTGCACATGGTGTTGTGATGCCGGGCACGCTGGGCTTTCGCGAACTTGGCCGGATGGCTTACGAGCCGGTCTGGCATGCCATGCAGCGCTTCACCAACGAACGCGGCAGCGCGGCCGCCGATGAAATCTGGCTCGTCGAGCACCCGCCGGTGTTCACTCAGGGCCAGGCCGGCAAGGCCGAGCACTTGCTGCTGCCGGGAGATATCCCGGTGGTGCAGGTCGATCGCGGCGGGCAAGTGACTTATCATGGCCCCGGCCAACTGGTGGCGTATCTGCTGCTGGACGTACGCAAGCTGGGTTTCGGCGTACGTGATCTGGTCACGCGCATGGAACAGTGCCTGATCGAACTGCTGGCCAGCTACGGTGTGACCGCAGCGGCCAAGCCGGATGCTCCCGGCGTTTACGTCGAGGGCGCAAAAATTGCGTCTCTGGGTTTGCGCATTCGCCACGGTTGTTCCTTTCATGGCCTGGCCCTGAACGTGGATATGGACCTGGAACCGTTTCGACGGATTAATCCCTGCGGCTACGCCGGGCTGGCGATGACCCAGCTGAGCGATCACGCAGGATCGATTGAATTTGCCGAGGTAAGTGCCCGGCTGCGTGCGCAGCTCGTCAAACACCTCGACTATGCTGAGCAGACGACCCTCACGGGCGGAATCGACTGATATGACTACTGATGCAGTGCAAACCATGATCCCGACGCTCGACGTGACCGAGCGCCCGGCCCCGCGTCCCAAGGTCGAAGCCGGCGTCAAGCTGCGCGGCGCCGAGAAGGTTGCACGCATCCCGGTGAAGATCATTCCGACCACCGAACTGCCGAAGAAGCCCGACTGGATTCGTGTGCGCATCCCGGTGTCGCCGGAAGTCGACCGGATCAAAAGCCTGCTGCGCAAGCACAAGCTGCACAGCGTCTGCGAAGAAGCTTCCTGCCCGAACCTCGGTGAGTGCTTCTCCGGCGGCACCGCCACGTTCATGATCATGGGCGACATCTGCACCCGTCGCTGCCCGTTCTGCGACGTCGGCCACGGTCGTCCGAAGCCATTGGACGTCAACGAGCCGGAAAGCCTGGCCATCGCCATCGCCGACCTCAAGCTCAAGTATGTGGTGATCACCTCGGTGGACCGCGACGACCTGCGTGACGGCGGTGCCCAGCACTTTGCCGACTGCATCCGCGAAATCCGCAAACTGTCGCCGAACGTGCAGCTCGAGACCCTGGTCCCGGACTACCGTGGCCGCATGGACATCGCCCTGGAAATCACCGCTGCCGAGCCGCCGGATGTGTTCAACCACAACCTGGAAACCGTGCCGCGTCTGTACAAGGCCGCGCGTCCGGGTTCGGATTACCAGTGGTCGCTGACCCTGCTGCAGCGCTTCAAGCAGATGATGCCGCACATTCCGACCAAGTCCGGTCTGATGCTGGGTCTGGGCGAAACCGACGAAGAAGTCATCGAAGTCATGAAGCGCATGCGCGAACACGACATCGACATGCTGACCCTCGGTCAGTACCTGCAACCGTCACGCAGCCACTTGCCGGTGCAGCGTTTCGTGCACCCGGACACCTTCGCCTGGTTCGCCGAAGAAGGTTACAAAATGGGCTTCAAGAACGTTGCCTCGGGTCCGCTGGTACGCTCCTCGTATCACGCCGACGAGCAGGCGAAGCTGGTCAAGGCCGAGCTGCTGGGTTCTTGATCCGCATCCAATGAAAAATGCCCGCCGAGGTTTGTCCCGGCGGGCATTTTTTTGCCTGGAATAGAGCATTCCGGCCTGGCTTGGAACCCGTGTTGGACCCACCCCTCACCCCAGCCCCTCCCGAACGAGCGGGAGCCGGTTTCCTTGCTTTTCAAAACCTCATTCAACTCGGTCATCTCGGTCAGTTCCCTCTACCTCCGGAGAGGGTTAGGCGGGCCGCGTTACGATGAGGGACTTTTGTTTGTGTCTCAAGCTGACTACTGTGTGCATGATTTAGCCAGGGAGCTGCAAGGATGACCATTCGACCGACTCACACGCTCTGCCCGCACCGAGCCGTGCCCGCGCTGCCGGCAGAAGGGCTTATTGGCGTCATCGCGCCTGCCGGGCCTGGGACTCTGAATACGGAAAAGGCGCTGCAATGGATGCGCGCCCGTGGCTATGGGCTGAAAGTGTTTCCCGGTGTTTCCGAGAAGGACGGTTATCTGGCCGGCAGCGATGAAGTGCGCCTGCGCGACCTGCACGCGGCATTCGCTGATCCCGAAGTCGACGCGATCATTTGCCTGCGCGGCGGTTACGGCACGCCGCGATTGCTCGACCGGATCGACTACGATCTGCTCGGTCGCCACGCCAAGCCCTTCGTCGGCTACAGCGACATCACCGCGCTGCACCTGGCGATCAGTCGCTACGCCGGCTTCGTCACCTTTCACGGGCCGTTGCTCAATGCCGATTTGCTGGGCGACAAGGAACCGCCGACCGTCACTTCATTCTTCGCCATGTTGCGCGGGCAGTCGAAGGCGGGAAGTGTGCTCAGCCACCCAGCGGCGTATCCGTTGACCACTGTCGAGCCGGGCGTCGCTCACGGGCGTCTGCTGGGTGGCAATCTGGCGATGATCGCCGCAACGCTGGGTACGCCTTATGAAATCGATGTCGAAGGGGTGATTCTGCTGATCGAGGACATCAACGAGCCGTTGTATCGCATCGACCGCTTGCTGACGCAGATGCGTCTGGCTGGCAAGTTGGCGAAGTTGCGTGGGGTGTTGGTGGGCGATGTCGCGGGGGTCGATGTTCAGGCCCTGAACCGCTTGCTCAAGCAGACCTTCGAGCCGTGGCGGATTCCGGTTTTGTCAGGCTGGCGCAGCGGGCATTGCGATCCGAACCTGACGCTGCCGATGGGCGCGCTGGTGCGCCTGGATGCGGGCAAGCAGGAGTTGATGCTGGAGCAGGATGTGGTGATCAAGGCTTAGAAATAAGTCGCCTGACAGTCAGTCTTCGCGAGCAAGCTCGCTCCCACATTTGAAATGCATTCCAATGTGGGAGCGAGCTTGCTCGCGAAAGCGATATCAGCCATACGGCATTCGTTCTATTGGGTACGCAGGCTTTCCAGCAACTTATGCGTAGGATAACCATCCGCCGGCCAGCCCAGTGACTGCTGCGCGCTGCGAATCGCTTTGCGCGTGTTGGCGCCGATGATCCCGTCCGCTGTGCCAGCGTCGAAGTTGCGTGCACTCAGCAAGGTCTGCAATTCCATCCGCTCGGTGCGGCTCAGCGGCAGGTCGTCTTTCGGCCAGGTCCCGTTGATCAGGCCACCGCCATTGAAACGCTCCGACAGCAGGCTCACCGCCAAGGCATACGACGAGGAGTTGTTGTACTTGAGGATCGCCCGGAAGTTGTCGAGGATCAGAAACGCCGGGCCACGATAACCGGCCGGCAGCAGCAGCGCTGCGGACAGTTGCTCAGAGCCGACAGGCACTTGCGCACCGTTCGGCAGGCTCACGCCCAACTGACGCCATTGGGCGACGCTCTTGCGAATCGCACCGTCGGCCAAGGTGTAATCGAAGGTGCTCGGCAATTGCACTTCGAAGCCCCATGGTTGGCCACGCTGCCAGCCCGAACTCTGCAAATAATGCGCAGTCGAGGCGAGCGCATCGGCGGGGCTGCCCCAGATGTCGCGACGGCCATCGCCGTCAAAATCCACGGCATGGGTGTTGTAGGTGGTCGGAATGAACTGGGTCTGGCCCATGGCGCCGGCCCAGGAGCCAAGCATTTTCTCCGGGGTGATATCGCCTTGTTGCAGAATTTGCAGGGCGGCAATCAGTTGCGCATGGGCAAAGCCCGGGCGGCGGCCTTCATAGGCGAGGGTGGCCAGTGAGTTGATCACCGACTTGCTGCCCTGGAACTGGCCGAAGTTGCTTTCCATGCCCCACACCGACACCAGCGCCTGACGATCAACGCCATAGCGCTGTTCGATATCGCGCAGGATGTCGGCGTATTGATTGACCAGCGTCTGGCCTTTCCGCACGCGCAGCGGCGACAGTGCGCCGTCGAGGTATTCCCACACAGGGCGCGAGAATTCCGGCTGACTGCGGTCGGCACGAATCACGCTGGCATCGAAGCTGACATCGGCAAACGCACGATCGAACAGCTCGGGACGAATCCCGGCGGCCAGGGCATCCTTGCGGAAACCCGCCTGCCATTCGGCGAAGGTCTGGGTGGGTTGCAGATCGAGAGGGTCGGCGGACGGCACTACCGGCGGGATGATCGCTGGGGCCGTGGCGACAGGTGCGGCTTGCAGGGGTTGCGCATCAGCGGCGGTGGGTTTTTCCGCACAGGCGACAAGCAGAATGAAGCTGGAGGCAGCGATCAGTTGGCGAACAGGCCAACGATTGGAAAGACTGAAGGGCATGCACGGTTCCAGGGAATACGAATCAGGTGCAGACCTTAACATGACCGAGGGGTACTGCGCTTCAGGCAGCCAGAAAGTAAGAAGCCTCCCAGCTGTCAGACTGGAAGGCTTCGCGGCGGTAGCTGCCTTTGCCCTTGGAGGGTCGTTCCTGACGACTGCGGAACAAGGGCTGGGCGACGATGGATTTGGCCTTGTTGGGGCCATGTTTCGCGGGCTTTTTGCTCATGAGAATGCTCTTGGTGAGGTGGGTTTTGCGGGGGAAATAATCTGCCGATGTTGTTCGTCTGTCCAGTACCGCTTGTGTGCAAATGTGAAAGCGCTTTCGCGAGCAGGCTCGCTTCCACAGTGGACCGGGTTCCACTGAGAGACCGCGGTCACCTGTGGGAGCGAGCCTGCTCGCGAATGGGGGCTTTGAATGCCTTACTCGGCGGGGAGTGACAGCCGCTGCCCCGCCATCAACAACGCCAGACGATTCAGGCTCATCCACGGCGAACCCGCGGCCTGGCCCTTGATCTGCGCATCGATACGCTGGGCTTCGAGCAACAGTTGCGCCCAGCGTTGCGCCGAGTAGCGTTGCAGGGCTTTGCTGACCAACGGCTTGCGCTTGTCCCAGACCGGCGGTTTCGACTGACTGAAGCATTTGTCCAGCGGGGTGCCCTGGCTGTATTGCAAGGCAATGTTGGCCAGCAGCCGCAACTCACGGGCCAGGGCCCAGAGAATCACTGGCGGTTCGACGCCTTCTCCACGCAAACCCTCAAGCATGCGCAGCGCATGGGCCGGCTCGCCATTGAGTACCGCGTCGGTCAGACCGAATACGTCGAAGCGGGCACTGTCCGCCACGGCGGCCTGCACGGTTTCGACGGTGATCTGGCCACCTTCGGCCATCAGCTTGAGCTTTTCGATTTCCTGCGCGGCGGCGAGCAGATTGCCCTCGACGCGCGCGGCGATCAGTTCGACAGCGTCCTGGCTGGCCGAC
The DNA here is from genome assembly GCF_036668835.1 of Pseudomonas koreensis. Classification (GTDB taxonomy): domain Bacteria; phylum Pseudomonadota; class Gammaproteobacteria; order Pseudomonadales; family Pseudomonadaceae; genus Aquipseudomonas; species Aquipseudomonas koreensis_I. Next base: position 178,950 of record NZ_JAZEVW010000009.1, on the reverse strand, counting down.
AAGCCAGCCTGGGACAGACGCTGGCGAATCCAGCTCGGCAACTGATTGGCGTCCACCGGCCAGATCTGGATGAACTGGGTCTGCTGGCCTTCAACCAGGGCTTTGCCCCACTTGGTCTTTTGCGCACTGCCGTCGAGCTTGGGCAGGCTGATCAGCAGTACGGTGTCTTCAGCCGGGCGTGAGCAATATTCGATGAGCGCAGCAGCGCCCTTGTCACCGGGCTTGCCCGAAGGCAGGCGCAGTTCCAGCAGGCGCTTTTCGGCAAACAGCGACATGCTCGCGCCGGCCAGCAGCAACGTGCCCCAATCGAAATTGGCGTCGGCCGCAAACACCTGGCGTTCGTCAAATCCCTGCTGGCGCGCAGCACTGCGAATGGCGTCGGCGGCTTCCTGGCACAGCAACGGGTCATCGCCGCTGATGATGTAGACCGGCGCGAGTGCGCCTTGCAGGTGTTTGCCGAGTTGAGCGGGAGCGAGCTTCATAAGAAAAGTCGATCGGGGCGCCTGAGCGCCCCGAACAGCTTACTGCTGCGGTATTTCGAGCGGCGACTGACGCGGGGTTTCCGCTTCAGCCTTTTGTGCCGCTTCCAGCGCATCGGCTTCAGCCTTGGCGCGGTCGTTGGCGGCTTGCTGCAGTTGCTGCAACTGGCTCGGGGTCAGCTGCGACAGGCGCAGCATCATGCGCTGAACCAGTTCGCGACGGATTTCATGACGGGCGTCGTTGGCTTCCTGATCGGACCCGACGAGGTTGTTGCCGTCGTGAATGAAGACCTTCTGCACTTCGAGCTTGTCACTGATCAGTGACAGGTCTTTCTCGCCGCGGATGTCATAGCTCAGCACGGTGTTGACCTGATACTCGCCTGTGCGACCGGCACCGGCATAGCTGAGGATGCGCTGACTTTCCTGCTCGTCAGCCAGGTACAGCTTGTACGGCGCGCCGCTGTAGACCTTGACGCCGCTGGATTCCAGCGTCTGACGCAGCTGTGTCACGGTTTCGCCGTAAGCGTTACGCGCGCTCAGGTCGATTTCCTTGATCGACAGTTCGTTGGTGCCGGTACCACGCAACTGGAAACCGCAGGCGCTCAGCAGAACGGCGAGGCCCATCACCAGCAGATTGCGTTTGATCATTGTGTTGCTCCCCTTGAAACCAGGTGAGCCGACTCTGCGGCCCGAAAGGTTTTACTGGGTGCCAGGCGAGCCCGGCACCCGATCCAATTTAGCTGGCGACGATGTTGACCAGTTTGCCTGGCACCACAATCACTTTGCGAATGGTCAGGCCGTCGACGAAACGCAGCACGTTCTCGTTGACGCGCGCGGCGGCTTCGATCTCTTCGCGAGTGGCGCTGGCCGGCATTTCGATCTGCCCGCGCAATTTGCCGTTGACCTGAATTACCAGGGTCAGGCTGTCTTGCACCAGAGCACTTTCGTCGACGGCCGGCCAGCCTGCATCGATCACGGCATCGGCGTGACCCAACTGCTTCCACAGTTCGTGGCTGATGTGCGGGGTGATCGGCGCCAATAGCAGGGTCACCGCTTCCAGACCTTCGTGCAGCAGCGCGCGATCCTGTTCGGTGGCGTGTGCGGCTTTTTCCAGCACGTTCATCAGCGTCATCACCTGGGCGATGGCGGTGTTGAATTTGTGGTTCTGGCCGACGTCATGGCTGGCCTGCCTGATCGCCAGGTGAATCGCGCGGCGCACGGCTTTCTGATCGTCGTTCAGGCTGGCGATGTCCAGTTTGCCCGGCAGGCCCTGGGTGACATGAGCCTGCGCGAGACGCCAGACGCGCTTGAGGAAGCGGTGCGAGCCTTCCACGCCGGAGTCGGACCATTCGGCGCTCATGTCAGGCGGCGAGGCGAACATCATGAACAGGCGGCAGGTGTCGGCGCCGAACTGGTCGATCATCGATTGTGGGTCAACGCCGTTGTTCTTCGACTTGGCCATTTTCTCGGTGCCACCGATTTCCACCGGCAAGCCGTCGGATTTCAGTCTGGCGCTGATGACCTTGGCTTTGCTGTCGCGCTCCAGTTCCACGTCCGCCGGGTTGAACCAGGTGTAGGCACCGTTGGCTTCGCGACGGTAGTAGGTTTCGGCGATCACCATGCCCTGGGTCAGCAGGTTCTTGAACGGCTCGTTGGAGCTGACCAGGCCTTCGTCACGCATCAGCTTGTGGAAGAAACGCGCATAGAGCAGGTGCAGAATCGCGTGTTCGATACCGCCGATGTACTGATCGACCGGCAGCCAGTGGTCGGCCGCGGATTTTTCCACCAGCCCGCCGGTGAAGTGCGGCGAGGCGTAGCGGGCGTAGTACCACGACGACTCGACGAAGGTGTCCATGGTGTCGGTTTCACGCTTGGCAGGCTGGCCGCATTTCGGGCAGCTGCACTCGTAAAACTCGGGCATGCGCGCCAGTGGCGAACCGGCGCCGTCTGGCACCACGTCTTCGGGCAGGACTACCGGCAGTTGATCTTCCGGCACCGGCACGTCACCGCAGGTATCGCAGTGAATGATCGGGATCGGGCAGCCCCAGTAGCGCTGGCGGCTGATGCCCCAGTCGCGCAGGCGGAACTGGGTGCGCGAGGCGCCCAGTTGTTTCTTGATCAGAGCGACTTCCATGGCGTCGAACGCGCCGGCGAAATCGAGGCCGTCGAACTCTCCGGAGTTGATCAGCGTGCCGTGCTCGCCGTAGGCGTCTTGCCACGGGGTCGGGTTGCTTTCGCCGGAACTGGTACGCACCACCGATTTCACCGGCAGGTTGTACTTGTGGGCGAATTCGAAATCGCGCTCGTCGTGCGCTGGCACGGCCATGACCGCGCCGTCGCCGTAGTGCATCAGCACATAGTTGGCGACCCACACCGGAAGTTTTTCGCCGGTCAGCGGGTGCTCGACGAACAGGCCGGTCGGCAGGCCTTTCTTTTCCTGAGTGGCGACGTCGGCTTCGGCGACGCTACCGCCCTTGCACTCAGCGATGAACGCTTGCAGCTCAGGGTTGTTTTTTGCCGCCAGAGTGGCCAGCGGGTGCTCGGCCGCCACGGCGACATAGGTCGCGCCCATCAGGGTGTCCGGACGGGTGGTGAAGACTTTCAGGGTGCCGGCTTCGCCAATCGAATCGACGTTGTACGGGAACTGCACTTCCATCCCGCGCGACTTGCCGATCCAGTTGCGCTGCATGGTCTTGACCTGTTCCGGCCAGCCATCCAGTTCATCGAGGCTTTCGAGCAGCTCATCGGCGTAGGCGGTAATCTTGAAGTAGTACATCGGGATTTCGCGTTTTTCGATCAGCGCGCCGGAACGCCAGCCGCGCCCGTCGATCACCTGCTCGTTGGCGAGAACGGTCTGGTCGATCGGGTCCCAGTTGACGGTGCCGTTCTTGCGGTAGATCACGCCTTTTTCGAACAGGCGCGTGAACAGCCATTGTTCCCAGCGGTAGTAGTCAGGCTTGCAGGTGGTGACTTCGCGTGACCAGTCGACCGCCAGACCCAGGCTGCGCAGCTGGGTTTTCATGTAGGCGATGTTTTCGTAGGTCCACTTGGCCGGTGCGACATTGTTCTTCATCGCCGCGTTTTCCGCCGGCATGCCGAACGCGTCCCAGCCCATCGGTTGCAGGACATTCTTGCCGAGCATGCGCTGGTACCGGGAAATCACGTCGCCGATGGTGTAGTTGCGCACGTGCCCCATGTGTAGCTTGCCGCTGGGGTAAGGGAACATCGACAGGCAGTAGTAGGTTTCCTTGCCTGGCTGTTCACTGACTTCAAAGGACTTTTGCTCATCCCAGAAGGACTGGGCGGCGGCTTCGATCTCACGGGGTTGATATTGTTCGTGCATGGCTACTTTTGTACTGGATAGGGGTGGCCTAATCCTCTTCGACGGCGGCAGGCGGGATAGCCCGGATGCGCTGGAAGTGGAATGACAGGAAGCGCCGTAGCATACATGACCGCGCTTGGCCTAGGGAAACCCTGATTCAGCAGTTTGGCCCGCGCGATTCGGGGCGAGGGCCGTTTGTCGCGGCGTGCAGCCGGTTTGTGCAGCGAAGCTAAGCTCTAAGTGGGGAGTGAGTCTTATCTTCAATGAGGTGAGGGATGGTGGAGCAACGGCAGAAAAACGTGACGAAACCCGATTTGTACGAAAAGCTGATCAACCGTCTGGGCATGGCCCTGGACGCTGTAAAAACCGCTGACCGGCTGCGCGATGAGCGCCCCCTGGAACTGGAATTGCGTGGCTTGAGTCCCGCCGAGTTCAAACTGGTCAAGGCTTATCTGGATCGCAGCGAGCGGGAAATGCAGGGGTGCCTGTCACAGGCAGTCAAGCAGCTCGATGCAGCACATTCGGCCAAGGTCATCTGGCTCAAGGACCGGGCACCGGGTAAAGACACCGTCAAGGTTCGCACGTCGCGGGCCAGGTAGACGCATGGCAGGTCAGGAAACGGATCTTTTTCAAAGGGATCCAGCCTATTGGTTGTAACGCATCAGCAACACTCTTAGGCTTCGGGCATCTGTGGAGATGCCCGATGCCCTTTCGTTATCTGATCAAACAATTGCTGTTGCCGCCCGGCATTCTCTTGCTGCTCTTGCTGGCCGCCTGGTGGCTGCGCCGTTCACGGCCGCGGCTCGCCGGCGTGTGTTTTGCGCTCGGCCTGGGCGGCCTGTGGCTGATGAGCCTGCCGGTGGTCGTGCAGTGGGGCGCGAAGGCGCTGGAGCGCGAGCCGCCGCTGGCCCGCGAGGCGTGGACGACCCTGGCGCAGCGGGCCGATGCGATTGTCGTACTCGGTTCCGGTCGCGAGCGCGGCGATCTGGCGTGGGGTGAAGACCAGCCGACCGGTATCGGGCTCGAGCGCCAGCGCTATGCGGCGCGTCTTGCAAAGGCCTCCGGGTTGCCGATTCTGACCAGTGGCGGGTTGCATTACGGTACGCCACCGACCGAGGCGAAGTTGATGGCGGATTCGCTGCGCGACGATTTCGCGGTGACGGTGCGCTGGCAGGAAGGTGAAAGCCGTACCACTTGGGAAAACGCCAGGTTCAGTGCCGACATTCTGTTGCCGCAAGGGATCAAGCGCGTAGTTGTGGTCACCCAGGCCTGGCATATGCCGCGGGCGGTGTGGAGCTTCAAACAGGCGGGATTCGAGGTGGTGCCGGCACCGGTCGGCTTTCTGGGCACCGATAACGCGCGGCCATTTGGCGGCTGGTTGCCGGAGTTCAAGTCGATCTGGCAGAGCGGGCAGTTGCTCAACGAGGCGGTGGGCCAGGTGGGGTATTCGTTGTTTTACCGAGGTGATGTCAGTCCCGATTGATTGGCTGCTGCTGATGCCCTCTTCGCGAGCAGGCTCGCTCCCACCTTGAAATGCATTTCAATTGTGGGAGCGAGCCTGCTCGCGAAGCTTTTAAAGGGTTTTTGACATCCGGTTAGCCATCAGCGCCCAGCCGAACAACAGCAGGCACAGCGCAATCAACGGCCACGAACGCCATTGCAGATACGGTGTCAGGTCGTGCATCGGCACCACATCACCGTACAGCACACCTTGTGCGAACTGCGGGATCTGCGCGGTGATCTGACCGAACGGGTTGATCAACCCTGTCACGCCATTATTGGTGGCGCGAATCATCCAGCGCCCTGCCTCAAGTGCGCGCATCTGCGCCATCTGCAGATGTTGCAGCGGGCCGATGGAGGTGCCGAACCAGGTGTCGTTGCTGATCGTCAGTAGCAGATCGCTGCGCGCCGACAGCCCGGCAGCGAACTCCGGATACACCACTTCGTAACAGATGAATGGGGCGATCTGGTAACCCTTGGCTTGCAGCAGCGCCTGATCGGACGGGCCACGGGCAAAGTCGGACATCGGCAGGTCGAAGAACGCGATCAGCCCGCGCAGAATGTCCTGCAACGGTACGTATTCGCCGAACGGCACCAGTTTCTGCTTCAGGTAAGTGCCATCGCCTTCACCAACCACGGTGATGCCGTTGAAGAAACGTCTTTCCTTGTGCACGGTCTGGCGGATCGGCACGCCGGTAATCAGCGCCGATTTACGCTCGGCGGCGAAGTTACCCATCATGCTCAGATAACCCTCGGCAGATTCCTTGAGCACCGGCACAGCGGTTTCCGGCCAGATCAGCAGGTCGACCGGTTTTGAGCGGAAGCTCAAATCACGGTACAGCGCCAATTGCGCGTTGAGTTCGGCCGGGTCCCATTTCATGCTCTGTGCGACGTTGCCCTGAATCGCCGCGACGCTCAGCGGCGCGCCCGACGGACTGGTCCAGGCATGGCCCTTGAGCGCAACACCAGCCACCCATGGCCCGACCAGCAACAACAATCCAGCGGCCACGAAAGCTTTACGACGAGTCTGCAGCAAGCGGCGCGCGTTGTAGATCAGCGCGGCAGTCAGCGCCAGAACGAACGACACCAGCCACATGCCGCCTACAGGTGCGAGCCCGGCCAAAGGCCCGTCGAGCTGACTGTAACCGGAGTAAAGCCACGGGAAACCGGTGAGGAACCAGCCACGAAACGCTTCTTGCCCGACCCATAGCGCGGCAAACGCCAGGGCATCGGCCACCGGCGCTTCGTTGCGGCGCAACCAGCGCGCCCACAACCAGGCGGGCAGGGCAAAGAACCAGGCAATCGCTGCGGTAAACAGCAGCATCAGAAACCCGGCGAGCAGCACCGAAGCGCCACCGAAATGGTGAATGCTGTAATAGATCCAGCTGGTGCCGGCGCCGAACAGGCCGAAGCCGAAGCACCAGCCACGGCCCAGCGCCTGTCGCGGGCTCAGCTCGCGCAGGCCGGCATAAAACAAGCCGACCGCCAGCAAAGCCAGCGGCCAGATGTTGAACGGCGCAAGCGCGAAGGTGGTGATTGCACCGGCCGCCACGGCCAGCAGGTTACCGGGCCAGCCGGGGCGGGTAGTCCAGCGCATTTCTTTCCTTAATGGTTACCGAGCAATTGGCGTCAGACGCAGCAAATGAATCCGACGGCTGTCGGCGTTCAGGATGCGGAAACGATAGGCGCCGATTTCAGTGATTTCGTTGCGTTTTGGCAAGTGGCCGAACGCGCTCATCACCAGACCGCCGACCGTGTCGAACTCGTCATCGGAGAATTCGCTGTCGAAAAACTCGTTGAAGTTCTCGATCGGCGTCAGCGCCTTGATCAGGAAGTCACCGCTGGGCAGCGGCTTGATGTAGCTGTCTTCTTCGACGTCGTGTTCGTCTTCGATATCGCCGACGATCTGTTCCAGCACGTCTTCGATCGTCACCAGACCGGCCACGCCGCCGTATTCGTCGATGACGATGGCCATGTGGTTGTGGTTGGCACGGAATTCACGCAGCAACACGTTCAGACGCTTGGATTCCGGCACGAAGGTGGCCGGGCGCAGCAGGTCCTTGATGTTGAAGCTGTCGCCGTTCTCCTTGAGGATCAGCGGCAGCAGATCCTTGGCCAGCAGCACGCCCATCACGTCGTCATGGCTTTCGCCGATGACCGGATAGCGCGAGTGGGCCGAGTCGACCACGGCAGGGAGAAATTCGCGGGGTGTCTGGGTCGCCTTGATGCTGATCATCTGCGAGCGCGGGACCATGATGTCGCGTACTTGCAGGTCAGCCACCTGAATGGCGCCTTCGACGATGGCCAGCGCTTCGCTGTCCAGCAATTTGTTCTGATGTGCATCACGCAGCAGCTCGAGGAGCTCCTGACGGTTCTTCGGCTCATGGGCAAAAGCCTGGGTGAGCTTACCCAGCCATGACTTCTGCCCGTTGCTCGATCGATCTTCGCTCATAGCGATTACTCTGAATCCTTTGTTGTAACAGTAGGGGATGGTTCGGTTTCGTCGTCCGCGTACGGATCGGGAAAGCCAAGTTCAGCAAGCAACTCGCGTTCCAGTGCTTCCATTTCTTCGGCTTCGTCATCTTCTATATGGTCGTAACCGAGCAGATGCAAGCAGCCGTGAATGACCAGATGTGCCCAGTGGGCGTTAAGTTCCTTGCCCTGTTCGGCGGCTTCGCGTTCAACCACGGCGACGCAGATCACCAGATCGCCGAGCAGCGGGATATCCAGCAGCTCGTCCGGGACATCCGCGGGGAATGACAGGACGTTGGTTGCGTAGTCCTTGTGCCGCCAGGTGTGGTTGAGCTCGCGACCTTCGTCCTCGTCGACCAGACGAATGGTCATTTCCGAATCGGCGGTGCGCTGGCGCAGGGCCAGTTCGCACCATTGGCGAAATTCGGTTTCGCCAGGCGCCGACGCTTCGGTAGCAATTTGCAGATCGAGCTCAAGCATCGCGCGCGGCTTCCTTGGGTGCGTCGACGCGGCTTTCGAAGCGCTCATAGGCTTCGACGATCCGCTGCACCAAAGGATGGCGCACCACGTCTTTGGGCTGGAAGTGCGTGAAACTGATGCCCGGCACGTCTTTAAGCACTTCGATCACATGATGCAGGCCGGACTTGGTGCCACGTGGCAGGTCGACCTGAGTGATGTCACCGGTGATGACCGCGGTCGAACCGAAACCGATGCGCGTCAGGAACATCTTCATCTGTTCGACAGTGGTGTTCTGGCTCTCGTCGAGAATGATGAAGCTGTTGTTCAGCGTGCGGCCGCGCATATAGGCCAGCGGTGCCACTTCGATGACCTGGCGTTCGATCAGCTTGGCCACGTATTCGAAGCCGAGCATTTCGTACAGCGCGTCATAGAGCGGGCGCAGGTACGGGTCGATCTTCTGCGACAGGTCGCCGGGCAGGAAGCCGAGTTTTTCACCCGCTTCAACCGCCGGACGCACCAGCAGGATGCGGCGAATCTGCTCACGCTCCAGTGCATCGACAGCGCATGCCACAGCCAGATAGGTCTTGCCGGTACCGGCCGGACCGATGCCGAAGTTGATGTCGTTGCCGAGAATTTCCTTCACGTAGCGCAACTGATTCAAGCCGCGTGGGCGAATCATGCCTTTCTTGGTGCGCAGGGCAACCGAGGCTTCGGCGGGGGCGTGATTGTCCAGCTCGACGACGGATGATTCCTGCAGGAACAGGTGCACCGTATCTGGCGACAGCTCTGAACCTTTGGTTTCCCGGTACAGGCGACGAATCAGATTTTCCGCAGACGTGGTGAGCTTGGGATCGCCGATCAGCTCGAACTGGTTTCCGCGGTTGCGGATCTCGATGGCCAGGCGCTGTTCGATCAAGCGCAGATGCTCGTCGAATTGCCCGCACAGATTGGCGAAGCGGCGAGCCTCAAAGGGCTCGAGAATGAAACGATGTGGTTCGATGGGTGCGTTCAAGGTCGTATTTAGCCGCCCTGGGGCAATTGAGGTGAAATCAAGGATAACGCCAGAGGCGTGGGGGCGAAAGCTCTTAAATCAGCTCAGCCGATAAGCGCCGCTGCGCTGTACCTGTGGGAGCGAGCCTGCTGGCGAAGGCGTCGTATCAGCCACTCTCTACTTTGCTGATACACCGTTTTCGCGAGCAGGCTCGCTCCCACAGGGGGCATGCGCATTTATTGAATCAGTGAGCCGCGCAACGAGTGCGGTTGCGCCGCGTCGATGTGCACGTCGGCGAACTGGCCGATCAGGGTCGGATTGTCGCAGCGGAAGTTGACGATACGGTTATTCTCGGTGCGCCCCTGCAGCTCGCCGGGGTCTTTCTTCGAATAATCGGTCACCAGAATGCGCTGGATCGAACCGACCATTTGTCGGCTGATTTCGAAGCCTTGCTGGTTCAGGCGATGTTGCAGAGCATTCAGGCGCTCTTTCTTCAACTCTTCCGGAGTGTCGTCGGCCAGGTCTGCCGCCGGGGTGCCGGGGCGTTGGCTGTAGACGAAGGAGTAGGAAAAGTCGAAGCCGACGTCGGCGATCAACTTCATGGTCTGCTCGAAATCTTTCTCGGTCTCGCCGGGAAAACCCACGATAAAGTCCGAGCTGATGCAGATTCCCGGCACCGCCGCGCGCAGTTTGCGCAGTTTGGATTTGTATTCCAGCGCGGTGTGGTTGCGCTTCATCGCCGCGAGAATCCGGTCGGAACCCGACTGCACCGGCAAATGCAGGTGTTTGACCAGCTCCGGCACCTCGGCGTGAGCCTGGATCAGGCTGTCGGAAAACTCCAGCGGGTGCGACGTGGTATAGCGAATGCGGTCGATGCCATCGACGGCCGCGACCACGCGGATCAGCTCGGCCAGATCGGCCATGCGCCCGTCATGCGTAGCGCCGCGGTAGCCGTTGACGTTCTGGCCCAGCAGGGTCACTTCACGCACGCCGTTTTCGGCCAGGTGAATGATCTCGGCGATCACGTCGTCGAACGGCCGGCTGACTTCTTCGCCACGGGTGTAAGGCACCACGCAAAAGGTGCAGTACTTGCTGCAACCTTCCATCACCGACACGTAAGCGCTCGGGCCATCGATACGTGGCTCGGGCAAGTGGTCGAATTTTTCGATTTCGGGGAACGACACGTCGACCTGCGGCAGCTTGCTGCTGCGCGCAGCGTCGATCATTTCCGGCAGGCGGTGCAGGGTCTGCGGGCCGAAAACCACGTCGACGTAAGGGGCGCGATCGCGGATTGCAGCGCCTTCCTGGCTGGCGACGCAACCGCCGACCGCAATCACCATGTCGGGGTTGGCCAGCTTCAGTTCGCGCCAGCGCCCGAGTTGCGAGTACACCCGGTCCTGGGCGCGCTCGCGGATCGAGCAGGTATTGAGCAGAATCACGTCGGCGTCTTCCGCGCGAGCGGTGACTTCCAGGGCCTGATGTTCGCCCAGCAGATCGACCATGCGCGAGCTGTCGTACTCGTTCATCTGGCAACCGTGGGTTTCGATGTAAAGCTTCTTGGCCATGGATTAATGTCGTCACGTGATTCGAAGAACCGCGCATTATAGGGAACAAGCCGTCAGGTTCCTACCGCTGTGCGTCCGGTGGCTATGCTATAGTTCGCGCCCCCATTTTTACCCCGATGTTATCCGCCCGCCATGACCAAACGCGAAGCTCCAATCTACAAGGTGATTTTCCTCAACCAGGGCCAGGTGTTCGAAATGTACGCCAAGCAGATCTATCAAAGTGATCTGTGGGGTTTTCTGGAAGTGGAAGAGTTCGTCTTTGGCGAGCGCACGCAAGTGGTCGTCGACCCGAGCGAAGAAAAGCTCAAGGCGCAGTTCGAAGGCGTGGTGCGCAGCTTTGTGCCGATGCATTCGATCGTACGCATCGACGAAGTAGAGCGCTTGGGTACACCGAAAATCAGTGAAGCCCGCGGCGCGGTCGGCAATGTCATGCCGTTTCCGATGCCGATGCCTGAGAAATAACCCGGTTTCAGATGATCGTTCCCACGCTCTGCGTGGGAATGCCGCCTTCGACGCTCCGCGTCGGTGACGCGGAGCGTCACGGGATGAATTCCCACGCAGAGCGTGGGAACTATCAATGATCAGGGAAGTGGTGAAAACGGCGTGCGCCCATCGGCGCTCTGCAATTCCATCAGGTATTTGCGGAAGATCTGCCCGAGTACCTGAGTCGCGGTTTCGAGGTCTTCGCGGGACATGTTTTCGGAGACTTCATCGGCCGTGTCCAGCGCCTCTTCGGCACCGTTGACCGCCGCCATCTTCAGCACGATGTACGCCTGGATGTTGTTGGCCTGCACGCCTTCGCCGTGGAAGAACATGGTGCCGAGCTTGAACTGTGCCTGAGCGTGGCCTTGCAGCGAGGCCTTTTCGAAATAGCTCAGGGCTTGATTGAGATCGCGCGGCGCGTTCTTGCCGTCGTAGTAGAACTCACCCAACTCGTATTGTGCTTGCGCATCCCCTTCGTCCGCCGCTTTCTGGCAGGCGGCCAGTGCCTGCGTGACGTCTTGCGGCTGAGTATTGAGGGTGCAACGACCCATCGCCGGGATCAACAACGAGTTGCCGCCTGCTTGTGCATGCGCGAGCAGGGGCTGAAGGAGCAACAGGCAGCCCAATGCAAGGGTGCGGCCGGTGCGGTTCATGGGAATCGACTTACCTCTGAAGGGCGCGCGGACCCGTCGGGGGATCCAATAAGCGCGCATTATGAAATAAGCAGGGCCAACCTTACAAAGTCTTTACTCGTTTTTCTGCTGCGTGGGGGATATATCGCCCACTTTCTACAAGTTTTTTAGCAGCGGCGTGGGAAAAACGGCAGGGGTGTAGGTGAAAGCTGACGCTGGCGATAGCCAACGTCAGCGGTACAGCGATTACTTCAGCGCGGCGAAGGCGCGCTCGGCGGCGTCCAGCGTCAGTTGCAACTCGGCTTCGCCGTGGGCGATCGAGGTGAACCCGGCTTCGAAGGCGCTCGGAGCGAGGTACACGCCACCTTCGAGCATCAGGTGGAAGAAGCGCCCGAACAGTGCCGCGTCGCTGGCCATCACGTCGTCAAAGGTGACGATGTCGTCGGCGCCGCTGAAATACAGACCGAACATGCCGCCGGCCTGGGTGGTCACGAACGGAATGCCGGCGGCATCGGCACGCTGTTGCAGACCGTCGAGCAGGCGCGTGGTGTAGTCGGTCAGCTCGGCGTGGAAGCCCGGACGGCTGATCAGACGCAGGGTAGTCAGGCCCGCGGCCATCGCCAGTGGGTTACCCGACAGCGTACCCGCCTGGTACACCGGGCCCAGTGGCGCGATGCGTTCCATGATTGCGCGCTTGCCGCCAAAGCAGCCGACCGGCATGCCGCCGCCGATGATCTTGCCGAACGTGGTCAGGTCCGGGGTGACCCCGTAGTAGGCCTGCGCACCGCCGAGAGCGACGCGGAAACCGGTCATCACTTCGTCGAAAATCAGCACCACGCCATGCTTGTCGCACAGCGAACGTAGACCTTCGAGGAAACCCGGGGCCGGTGGCACGCAGTTCATATTGCCGGCCACTGGCTCGACGATGATGCAGGCCACATCTTCGCCGACTTCGGCAAGCATCTGCTCAACCGCTTCGATGTCGTTGAATGGCAAGGTCAGGGTGTGTTTGGCAAACGCCGCTGGCACGCCAGCCGAACTCGGCACGCCCTGGGTCAGCGCGCCGGAACCGGCCTTGACCAGCAAGCTGTCGGAGTGACCGTGGTAGCAGCCTTCGAATTTGATGATGCTGTCACGGCCGGTGTAACCACGGGCCAGACGGATCGCGCTCATGGTCGCTTCGGTGCCGGAGCTGACCATGCGCACCATGTCCATCGACGGCACCAGCGAGCAGACCAGATCGGCCATCTCGGTTTCCATCGCGGTCGGCGCGCCGTAGGACAAACCGTGTTGCAGCTGATTACGCACTGCATCGAGTACGTCCGGATGGCTGTGGCCAAGGATCATCGGACCCCACGAACCGACGTAATCGACATAACGCTTGTCGTCTTCATCGGTGACGTAAGCGCCTTCGGCGTGCTTGAAGAACAACGGCGTACCGCCGACGCTTTTGAACGCGCGCACCGGCGAGTTGACGCCGCCGGGGATGTGTTTCTGGGCATTGGCAAACAGGGTTTCGGAACGAGACATGATCGGGCTCTCAATCTTCAGGCTTTGAACAATTCATTGAACGCGCGGGCGCGGCGGGTCACTTCGGCGGTATTTTCGGCACCGAACAGGCCGTGGACTACCGCCAGCAGATCGACCCCATGGGCGACCAGTGGCGCGGCGTTATCGAGGGTGATGCCGCCAATCGCGCAGACCGGCAGATGCAGCGTGCGTTTGGCTTCGTCGAGCAGCCCGAGGCTACAACTCGGCGCGCCGGGTTTGGTGCTGGAGTTAAAAAAGCGGCCAAAGGCGACGTAGCTCGCACCTTCCTTGGCGGCTTGCCCGGCGAGGGCGAGCTGGTCGTGACAGGTCGAGCCGATGATCGCTTTCGAGCCGAGCAGGGCGCGGGTCGGCGACAGTGGGCCGTCGGTCTGGCCCAGATGGACGCCGACATTGAGGCGCGCGGCCAGTTCGGCGTCATCGTTGATGATCAACTGGGTCTTGTAGCGCTCGCACAGATTGCGCAGCGCTTCGGCCTCGCGCAAGCGGCGGGCCTCGTCGCTGCTTTTGTCGCGGTATTGCAGCAGGGTGACGCCGCCTTCCAGCGCCGCCTCCACGTAAGACAGAAACTTGCCCGCCAGCAGTGTGCTGTCGGTAATGGCATACAGGCCACGTAGTTTCATCGGGCAGACCTCACGGCGTTACGAGCAGAAATCCAGCGGCAGGCGACGCGGGACGAACTGGCCTTTGCCAAGTTGTTCGGCATCGCGCAGGGTGCGCCAGGTGTAATCCAGTGCGCTGCGCACGGCGCTGGCCAGGTGTTCGCCTTGGGCCAGGCGACCGGCGAGGGCGCTGGCCAGCGTGCAGCCGGAGCCGTGATAGCTGCCGGGCAGACGCTGGCAAATAAAGGTTTCACGCAGACCGTCGCGGCTGTACACGCGGTTGTGGATTTCAGTTTCGTCGCCATGGCCGCCGGTGATCAGCAGGTTCTTGACGAATGGCAGGAGTTTTTCAGCGCACTCGTCGGCGGTGCCATCAGGCAGTTCGGCAAGGATGCGCGCTTCGGGAAGGTTGGGCGTGGCAATGATCGACAGCGGCAGCAGCCGCTCGCGCATCGCATAACCGACTTCGTCCTTGCCCAGGCGTCCGCCGCCGCCGGCGCGCAGCACCGGGTCGCAGACCACCGGCAGATGCGGGTGCGCCGAGAGCAGTTCGACAACGGTGTCGACCATCTCCAGCGAACCAAGCATGCCCAGCTTCACCGCCGCGACTTCGGAATCGTTGAGCACGGCATTGGCCTGGGCCAGTACCCACTCACGGTCGAGGACGCGAAAGTCTGTGACATTGACCGTGTCTTGCACGGTCAGGGCGGTGACGGCCGGAGCCGCATGGCAACCCTGCGCGAGCAGGGCTTCGATATCTGCCTGCAGGCCGGCGCCACCACTGGGGTCGTGGCCGGAGAGACAGAGGACAACGGGGCGGGAGCTGTAGATATTCATGGTGCGCGAGCTTACCACCAAAGCTGATTTTCGGGTTCAGTGCCGTTGCCCCTGGCCGATATGCTGGCCAGAGAAACCGACCACATTGTGACAAGTTGACCGACTCAACAGCTCTAGTCCGCAGCTTTGCTCTGAAACGCCCGTTCTAGAGCCTTTGTAGGAAAAGTTTCGATGGTGCTTAATGGCCATCAACGGCTATGCTAGGCTGGATCCAAACCAATAACAGGTAATACCGGTTTTACGTCTACTCAAAGGGAATGGGGGGCTTCCTGACACAACCGGACGAGCCACGCTGGGGCTTCAATGCGCTATTTGCTGATGTTGCTGTTCTGCTTGCCCCTCATGGCGAGCGCCGTCGAGTTCGACGAATTCACCCAGAGCCTGCCACTGGGCCGATCGCTGCAAGTGTTCGAAGACCCGAGCGGTCAGGCGAGCCTTGCCGACGTCCGTGCACGGGCAGCCGCTGGCCAGTTCAAGGCGCACGACAAGGCCACGCTCAACGCCGGTTATTCGCGTTCGGCGTTCTGGCTGAAAATTGACCTGCATTATCGTCCGAGCAACCCCGCCGCCCAGCGCACCTGGTTGCTGGAGCTGGCCTATCCACCGCTTGATCATCTCGATTTGTACTTGCCCGACGCCGCCGGTGACTATCGTCTGGTGCGCCAGACCGGCGATGCCTTGCCCTTCGCCAGCCGCGAGATCCGCCAGAACAACTACCTGTTCGATCTGCCGTTCAAGCCCGATCAGCAACAGACGTTGTACCTGCGACTCGCCAGCGAAGGTTCGATCCAGGCGCCGGTGACGTTGTGGTCGAGCACCGCTTATCTCGAAGATCAGCCCGTGCGCCTGTACGTGCTCGGCATCATTTATGGCGTGCTGCTGGGGATGCTGGTGTACAACCTGTTCATCTACCTGAGCGTGCGCGACACCAGTTACCTCTATTACATCTTCTATATCGGCTCATTCGGCCTTTATCAGTTGTCGGTCAACGGCGCGGCGGTCGAATATTTCTGGCCGGACAACCCGTGGTGGGCCAACGCCGCCACGCCATTCTTCATCGGCTGCGCCGGCCTGTTCGGCAGCCAGTTCGCCCGCAGCTTCCTGCAGACGCATACCCACAGCCGCTGGCTCGATCGCCTGCTGATCGGACTGATTGCCTTCAGTGCCTTGGTGATCGGCCTGTCGCTGATGACCAGCTATGCGCTGGCCTTGCGTCTGGCAACGACCTTGGCGCTGACCTTCACCGTGGTGATTTTCGCCGCGGGGATTCTCGCCTGGTGGCGCGGTCTGCGCGTGGCGCGCTATTTCATCATTGCCTGGTCGGCGTTCCTGCTCGGTGGCATCGTCAATACGCTGATGGTGCTGGGCCTGCTGCCGAACGTATTCCTGACCATGTACGCCAGCCAGATCGGTTCGGCCATCGAAGTGGCGCTGCTGTCGCTGGCGCTGGCCGACCGCATCAACGCCATGCGTGAGCAGCAGGCGCAGACGCTGTACGACGCCGGGCAGAAGCTCGAAGTGCTCAACCAGCAGCTGGCTCACAGCAACCAGCTCAAGGACGAATTCCTCGCCACCCTGACCCATGAATTGCGCACGCCCATGAACGGTGTGATCGGCTCGCTGGAATTGATGCAGACCGTAGAGATGGACCCGGAGCTCGAGCAATATCAGCAGACGGCCGCCGGTTCCGCACGCGACATGATGCGCATGGTCAACGGCATTCTCACGCTGACCGAGTTGCAGGCCGGCAAGCTCAAGGCGTTCTCGGGCAGTTTCAGCCTGCGCGCCGTGATCGAGGCGCTGCGCGTGCAATTCGAGGGCAACGCGGCGAGCAAGTCGCTGGACTTCAAGGTCGATGTGCTGCCGACGCTGCCGGATCGCCTGCACGGCGACAGCGCCAAACTTGCGCAATGCCTGGAGTGCCTGCTGGATAACGCGATCAAGTTCACTCGCGTCGGTGGTCTGGCGCTGCGCGTGACCGGCAAACCCTCGACGGATAATCATCTGGCGCTGTCGTTTGCGGTAATCGACACTGGCATCGGCTTTACCGATCTGGGGGAGGCGACGATGTATCAGCGCTTCTTCCAGCTCGACGGTTCGATGACCCGCGAATACGGCGGCCTCGGTGTCGGCCTGGCGATCTGTCGGCAACTGGTCGAACTGCTCGGCGGCAAGCTGACCCACCGCTCCGAGCCGGGACGCGGCAGCCGTTTTCAACTGGACGTCGAGTTCGAATTGCCGGTGATCGAACCGGCGCCGGAATTCACGTCCACGCAAGAGCGGATTCGTTTGCCGCAGGACTGCACGGTGTTGCTGGTGGACGACAACAGCGTCAATCAACTGGTGATGCGCGGCATGTTGCTCAAGCTCGGCTTTCGCGTGCGCACCGCCGACAGCGCTGCTGCGGCGCTGACCTGTTTGCAGCGCGAGAGCGTCGACGCCGTGCTGATTGACTGCCAGTTGCCGGCCCATGACGGCGCCTCGCTGTGCTGCCAGATTCACGCCTTGCCAGGCTGCGCGCACCTGCCGGTGTTCCTGCTCGCTCTGAACGCCGAGCGCGACCTGTGCGCTACCGGCGTGGCCATCGATTACCTCAACAAACCGGTGAAATTCGAAGAGTTGCAGTCCGCGCTGGAGCGTCGCGTGCTGTGCTGAGAACAGGGTAAAAGCGCCGCAAATTCGGCGGATATGCCACTTTGATCGGCGTGGGGGCGGTGCTTAACTGACTTCCTGCCCAATCAAGGAGCGCCGCGATGAACCTGCATCAGTTCGCCGAAACCCACGAAGTCACCAACCAGCCACCGTCGCTGGACGGCACCAATCTGTACCGCATCGACCTGCCGTTGCAGGAATGGTCGCGCCGGTTTGGCGCCGGCTGGGCGGAGTCGCGGATCGATGCCTACGGAGCGCTCGCCGGTGGCCCGCTGATGGAGGCCGGCTTCCTCGCCAACCAGAACAAACCGGTGTTCGCCAGCCACGACCGCTATGGCCATCGCATCGATCTGGTGGAATTTCACCCGGCGTATCACCAACTGATGCGCAGCGCGATCGAACACGGCCTGACTTCATTGCCTTGGGCACAGCCGCAGGATGGCGCTCACGTCGCGCGCGCCTCGATGACCTATCTGCACAGCCAGGCTGAGGCCGGCAGCGGTTGCCCGTTGACCATGACCTTCGCCAGTGTGCCGGCCCTGCGTTTGCAGCCGGACCTGGCCGAGCAATGGCTGCCGAAAGTCCTCTCCACCGAATACGACCCACGCAACGTCGGCATGGCGCACAAGGCCGGCGTGACCATCGGCATGGCGATGACCGAAAAACAGGGCGGCACCGACGTGCGCGCCAACACCACCAAGGCTTATCCGGTCGGCGCCAGTGGCCCGGGCCAGGCGTATGAACTGGTCGGGCACAAGTGGTTCTGCTCGGCACCGATGTGCGACGCCTTTCTCACCCTGGCGCAGACCGACAAGGGCTTGAGCTGCTTTCTGCTACCGCGCCATCGCCCGGACGACACGCGCAATCAGTTCTACATCCAGCGTCTTAAAAACAAACTCGGCAACCAGTCCAATGCCTCCAGCGAAGTCGAATTTCGTGGTGCGCTGGCGTGGATGATCGGTGAAGAAGGGCGCGGCGTGCCGACCATCATCGAGATGGTGGCGATGACCCGTTTCGATTGCATGGTCGGTTCCAGCTCGCTCATGCGCCAGGCGCTGACCCAGGCCAGCCATCACTGCGCGCACCGCAAGGTCGGCGGCAAATTGCTCAGCGAGCAGCCGTTGATGCAGAACGTGTTGGCCGATCTGGCGCTGGAAAGTGAAGCCGCGCTGGCGCTCAGCCTGCGCATGGGCAAGGCGCTCGATCATCTCGATGATCGCCACGAAGCGCAGTTTGCGCGGCTGGTCACGGCGGTGGGCAAATACTGGATCTGCAAACGCGCGCCGGGAATGATCAACGAAGCCGCCGAGTGCATGGGCGGTGCCGGTTATGTCGAGGACAGCATTCTGCCGCGGCTGTACCGCGAAGCCCCGGTGAATTCGACCTGGGAAGGCTCGGGCAACGTGCAGTGCCTCGACGTGCTGCGCGCATTGTCGAAAGAGCCGGGTGTGCTCGATGTGTTGTTCAGCGAACTGGGCGATGGTCATGGCGACAAGCGCCTGGCCGCGCATATCCAGCAGTTGCAGGCGCAGTTCAAGGACACCAGCGACATTCAGTATCGGGCGCGGCAGTTGACTGAAGATATCGCTCTCGGTTTGCAAGCCAAACTGTTGCTCGAGGCCGGTAACGCGGCGGTCAGTGATGCGTTCATTGCCAGCCGTTTGAGCGGCGGCGGCCGAGTCTACGGCGCGTTGCCGCGTGGGCTGGATGTCGAGGCCATCGTCGCGCGCTCGACTCCAGAAGGCTTCTGATCCCATCTCCCAAACACCCCCAAAACCTGTGGGAGCGAGCTTGCTCGCGAAAGCGGTACATCAGTCGACATAAATGTTGAATGACAAACCGTATTCGCGAGCAAGCTCGCTCCCACAGGGGATCTTCATTGATTTAAAGATTTCGGTACACACACAACGCCACTGTTCCCGTGACGCGACGATGCAGGCAAGATGAAGCTCTGCAAGTCAGAACACAGGAAGCTGATCGTGACCGAAGCGTTTATTGTCGTTCAAACCGCCGAACAAGCCGTGGATCGTCTGGCCGAGCTGCATGAGCGGGCCACCACTGCGCTGAATTCGGCGCTCAAGCGTTACCTCAAGGACCGCGTCGAACCCGACGCCGCACAGCGTGCCCTGTTTCGTTATCCCGAACTGCGTCTGACCTATCACTGCCAGGGCGAAGTCCCGCAGACCACTCGCGCCTACGCCAAGGTGCAGTTGCCCGGCACCTACAGCGTCACCGTCACTCACCCGGCGGCATTTCGCAAATACCTGCTCGAACAACTGACCCCATTGATGCACGATTTCACCGTGACCGTCGAAGTCGGCGTCAGCCAGCAGAACATTCCCTATCCGTACGTGGTCGAGCAGGGCGATGAGCTGGCCGGTTCCGGCGTTACCGCTGCGGTGCTGGCACGGGTGTTCCCTAGTACCGACCTGTCCGCGGCCACCGATGGCATCGCTGACGGTCTCTACGATTGGGAAAACACCGATCCGCTGCCGTTGGCGCTGTTCGACGCCGCGCGTGTGGATTTCTCGCTGCGTCGATTGGTGCACTACACCGGCAGTGACTGGCGCCATGTGCAACCGTGGATCCTGCTGACCAACTATCACCGCTACGTTGACCAGTTCATCGTTCATGGCCTGGAGCAACTGCGCAACGACCCGCGTTTCGTGCGCATGGTCTTGCCGGGCAACGTGATTATCGAGAAGGGCATGGACCACGGCGAAGCCTCGGCCATCGCCGCCGGTGTGGTCTGGCACCGTTATCAGATGCCGGCCTATCACCTGATTGCCAACGATGGCCACGGCGTGACGCTGGTCAACATTGGCGTCGGCCCGTCCAACGCCAAGAACATCACCGACCACCTCGCCGTGCTGCGTCCGCATTGCTGGCTGATGATCGGCCACTGCGGCGGGCTGCGTCAGTCGCAGACCATTGGCGATTACGTGCTGGCCCACGCGTATATGCGTCGCGACGGCATTCTTGACCGCGTAGTACCGCCGAACATCCCGATCCCGGCGCTGGCCGAAGTGCAACTGGCGCTGCAGCAGGCAGCGGCGAACGTCACCGGCGAGAAGGGCGACGACCTGAAAAAACGCCTGCGTACCGGCACCGTGCTGACCTACGACGACCGTAACTGGGAGCTGCGCTGGGCGCAGGAGCGGCCGTTGATCAACCTGTCCCGTGCTGTCGCTGTGGACATGGAAAGCGGCACGATCGCCGCGCAGGGTTATCGCCTGCGGGTGCCGTACGGCACATTGCTCTGCGTCTCGGACAAACCGTTACACAGCGAAATCAAGCTGCCGGGCTCGGCTAACGCGTTCTATGAACGCGCAGTCAGCCAGCACTTGAAAATCGGCATCGAAGCGGTGGATCTGCTGCGCACCGAACTCAACTCGTTGCACTCACGCAAACTGCGAAGCTTCGATGAGCCGCCGTTCCGTTAACGGTTAGTCGTGGTCATTTGGCGGTCGGGGCACTAGCATTGTCAGCCCTGATCGCTAAATGTTTTCTTCTTATGTCCCGTCCTCCTCGTCCACCTTCCCGCCGCCCTGGCGCGAAGCCTCAATCGTCCTCGCCGCGCCGTGTTGCCAAGGCACCACCGGCCGAGCCGAAACTGATCCTGTTCAACAAACCGTTCGATGTGCTGACACAGTTCAGCGACGGTGAGGGGCGGGCGACGCTCAAGGATTACATCGATGTACCCGGCATTTATCCGGCCGGACGTCTTGATCGCGACAGCGAAGGCTTGTTGCTGCTGACCAATGACGGGCAGTTGCAGGCGCGCATCGCTGATCCGAAACACAAACTGGCGAAGACTTATTGGGTGCAGGTCGAAGGCGTGCCGACTGCGGAGCAGTTGCAGCGTTTGCGCGACGGTGTCGAGTTGAACGACGGCATGACCCTGCCCGCCGAAGCGCGGCAACTGGACGAGCCGCAGTTGTGGCCGCGCAATCCACCGGTACGCTTTCGCGCGACCATACCGACTTCATGGCTGGAACTGGTGATTCGCGAAGGGCGCAATCGTCAGGTGCGGCGCATGACGGCGGCGGTCGGCCTGCCGACGTTGCGTCTGGTGCGGGTCAGGATTGGTGACTGGACAATCGATGGGCTCGATCAGGGCCACTGGAAAGAAGTGCCGGCGCGCTTATAACGCGCCGGATTCGATCAGGCCGATCACCACACTCTTGATGATGAACGCGGCCACGCCCAGGCCTAGCACGAAAAACAGAATGAACGAGCCAAAGCGCCCGGCCTTGGACTTCTTCGCCAGATCCCAGACGATGAAGCCCATGAAAATGATCAGGATGCTGACCAGACCGGTCATCATCCATTCTTCTAACAGTGCTGGGTCCATTGGCAATCTCCGGCGCGGGGCAGGCTGAAAGGGCGGCGGGGAGTATACGGCATGGTGGGTGGAGTGGCATTGATCTGGGTCTGATCCGCAATGGTTGCCCTCACCCTAGCCCTCTCCCGGAGGGAGAGGGGACCGACCGGGGGATGGTTTTGATCTACGCCGACATGATCTGGCCGCTGTGAATCCATAATCGACTCGATCTATCAGGTCGATGTATAGCGCCAGACATCTCGGTCGGCCCCCTCTCCCTATGGGAGAGGGCTGGGGTGAGGGGCTTTGAGTCAGCTACGCAAATGAGTCAGCGGCAATTCAGTGCTGTTCAAAACCTGATTCAGCACAAAACTCGACCGCACACTTGTAACCCCCTCGATGCGGGTCAAATGCCCCAACAGCAACTTCTGATAGTGATCCATATCCGGCACCACCACCTTCAACTGGTAATCCGCATCCACGCCCGTCACCAGACTGCACTCCAGCACTTGCGGCAACGTGCGAATCGCCGCTTCGAAATTTTCGAAGCGCTCCGGTGTGTGCCGGTCCATGCCGATCAGCACATAGGCCGTCAGGCTCAGCCCGAGCATCTTGCGATCAAGCAGCGCAACCTGGCGCGAGATGTAGCCGTCGTCTTCCAGTTGCTTGACCCGACGCGAGCAAGGCGAGGGCGACAGACCGATGCGCTCGGCCAGCTCCTGGTTGGAGATGCGGGCGTCGCGTTGCAATTCCGCCAAAATACTCAGGTCGTAACGGTCGAGTTTGCTCATCAATCTGTCCTTGGCTGTAACTATTGCGGCGGATTATCTATCCAGGGTTAAAAATTGCGCAAGGGGTGTTTATTTGAGCAATCTTCGCAATCATCTGTCGCGGCGTCCGGCCTATTCTTATCACCAGAATCACTGCTCGGTAACACAGTCCACGCGGCCCGCCCAATCCGGCCCGCCGCGGCCGCCACCCCCACCGGGGTTGTGCCGGCCCCCGAGCTGCACACTGTCCAGAAGACGGCGTGAGGTGAGCCGACGTCAAAAGCGTCGAGCCAGGACGCAATTCTCTGAAAGGGAGGCCGACGGGTCTCCCTTTTTTCTTGCCGGCGATTTCATCTTTGCGCCTCAATAAATAAGTCGCGCGACTGATAACCTGTCGCAGAACCCGGTGGGCCTGTTGCGAGTCTTAGCAACAGGCCCTCCCAATGACAGGCTCCCCGCAGTGAGGAACAACATGAATTCGCGCATCTGGCGTCTGGCCGGTGTTGGTTTGCTGTGTGTGAGTGTCAGTGCGCAAGCGCTGGCCGACGAGCCGCAGAATCGGGGACCCGATGGCGACGGTCGTGGCCAGCAGCATCAGGGCAACGATCAGGGCCGTGGCGGTGATCAACGCGGGCCGGGCAATGCGCCGCGGAACAACGAAATCATTCGTGGCGACAACAGCCGCCAGTTCGAACACAACGGTAATGACCAGGGTTGGCAGAATCGCGACCAGAACCGTCCGGCGTACAACCCCAATCCGGTGCGCCAGCCGCCACCGCCGCCGCAACTGCCGGCCAACAGTCTGCCGATCCAGCCGCGTCCCGACACCGTGCGCCAGACCCAGGAACCGCGTCAGGGTTACTACCGCGACGAGCGTCCGCAGAACGGTTACCACAATCAGCAATGGCAGACCCAGAACCGTCCCGATGACAACCGCTGGCCGGGTCGTCCGAACGGTCATGGCAATGGCTGGGGCCCGGGCCCGCAATACCGTCCGGGCCATGTGATCGACCGTTTCCCGGACCGCGATTA
This sequence comes from Pseudomonas koreensis, assembly GCF_036668835.1. Classification (GTDB taxonomy): domain Bacteria; phylum Pseudomonadota; class Gammaproteobacteria; order Pseudomonadales; family Pseudomonadaceae; genus Aquipseudomonas; species Aquipseudomonas koreensis_I. The sequence goes on along the minus strand of NZ_JAZEVW010000009.1, from coordinate 155,282 downwards.
CCGCGTGCCGTATCGGGGTCAGGATTATTTCTATTCCGGTGGCTACTGGTATCGCCCGCAAGGCCCGCGCTACATCGTCGTGCAGCCGCCGCGCGGCATTCGCATCCAGTACTTGCCGGATTACGCCCGTGAGGTATGGATCGGCGGCTCGCTGCTGTTCCTCGCCGCCGGCTCCTATTACGCCTATCAGGAAGCGACGCAAGATTACGTGGTGGTCGAGCCGCCGGCACAGCAACCGCCGCAACCACAGGCGCAAGGTTATGACGTCGAAGCTTATCCAGCGAGTGGCCAATCGCCGGAGCAGGTTCAGCAGGACGGCTATCAGTGCTACCAATATGCGGTGCAGCAAAGCGGTTTCGACCCGCGCACCGCGACCTACCAACCGGCGCCCGAAGTGGTTCAGGCGTACCGCCAGGCACAGGGCAACTGCCTGAGCAGTCGCGGCTACCAAGTCAGATAGGGGCAGCTGCAAGCTTCAAGCTATTAGCTACAAGCTTGAAGCTAATAGCTTGTGGCTGCTTTTTACGGGATCTGCGTGCACCAACACTTCGGCCCGTGGGTAGGCCTTGTGGATGGCGTCGGCGGCTTGATCGCTGATGCCGTGAGCGACTGACAGCGTCAACTCTCCCGGCAACTCCAGATGCAACTGCACGAACCAGTGGTTGCCGGAGATCCGCGTGCGCAAGTCATGCGCGCCCAGCACGCCTGGCACACTGCACGCCAGTTCAAGCATGTGCTGGCTGACGTCGGTCGGCAGTTCCTCGTCCATCAATACTGAAAAACTTTCGCGGGCGATCTGAATCGCGCTCCACAAAATGTACGCGGCAATGCCCAGGCCGAACCACGCATCCAGTTGCTCGAAGCCAAACCCGGCCAACACCAGTGCCAGCAGGATGCTGCCGTTGAGCAGCATGTCCGAGCGATAGTGCAGCGAGTCGGCGCGCACGGCATTGGAGCCGGTTTGCTTGATCACCCGGTGCTGCAACACCAGCAAGGCTGCAGTCAGCAGCAGCGAAAACACGATGACGCCGATGCTCAACCAGGGCGCACCGAGTGGCTGCGGCGTCTGCAAACGCTCGTAGGCCTGAAACGCGATCAGCAGCGCACTGCCGCCGATGAACAACGCTTGCGCCATGCCCGCCAGGGATTCCGCTTTGCCGTGGCCATAACGGTGATCGTCATCCGCCGGGCGCAGCGCGTAGTGCACCGCGAGCAGATTGAGCATCGAGGTGACGCCGTCCAGCGCCGAGTCGGTGAGGCCGGCGAGCATGCTCACCGAACCGCTGAGCCACCAGGCGATGGCTTTGGCAATGATCAGCGTGCACGCCACCGCCACCGAGGCGCGAGTCGCCAGGCGCAGCAGGCGAGCATGTTCGGGGCTGGAGGTCATCGATCTTCCTTTCTATGCCGCAGGTTGCAGGCCGAACATCGCCAGTTGCTGGGTGCTGCCCTTGTGCTGGATCAGGCGCGGGTCGTCGAGTGGAAAGTCTCGGCCCAACTCGCTTTCGAGAATCGCCTGCAACTTGTGCTTGTCGACCTGACCGTCCGCGCCGATGGCTGGCTTGAGCTTGGCCGGGTCGATCTGCGCGGTGTGGCCCGGTTCGAAATAGATCGCGCCGGTGGCGAAGTCGACGGCAAACGCGATCAGTCCGGGAATGATGTAGAACAGCAGGCCGACAGCATCGAGCGCGGCAATCGCTGGGTCGATCTTGCCGTCGATCTGGCCGCGACGGTCCGGGTAGAAAATCGACCCGCACGCAGTGATCTGCGTGAGCAGGGTAGCGACCAGAACACCGCCGATCAGGCGAAAAGGTAAGCGCATGGAAATGTCTCCTGAGAGCTGAACAATAACGGCTACTGTTTTGAGTTCAGACTACGCCAAACAGTTCGCCGTTATACTCGCCGATCTGTTTGGGAGCCAGCATGATTTCTTTGCCGATCGACGATGTTTTACCCGCCCTGCGTGAAGCCCTCGCGTCACGCCACGAAGCCGTGCTCGAAGCACCGCCCGGTGCCGGTAAAACCACCCGCGTGCCGCTGGCCTTGCTTGATCAAGCGTGGCTCGCCGGGCAGACCATTCTGATGCTTGAACCGCGCCGTCTGGCCGCGCGTGCCGCTGCAGAACGTCTGGCCAGCGAGTTGGGCGAGCAGGTCGGGGAAACCGTCGGTTACCGCATTCGTCTGGACAGCAAGGTCGGCCCGAAGACGCGCATCGAGGTGGTCACCGAAGGCATTCTTACCCGCCGCTTGCAGGATGACCCGGCGCTGGAAGGCGTGGGTCTGCTGATTTTCGATGAGTTTCACGAGCGCAGCCTCGACGCCGACCTGGCGCTGGCCCTGAGTCTGAACGGTCGCGAGCTGTTTCGCGCTGAACAGCCGCTGAAGATTCTGCTGATGTCGGCCACGCTCGAAGGCGAGCGTCTGGCCGGGTTGCTCGATGACGCCCCGATCCTGCGCAGCGAAGGGCGCATGTATCCGGTGACGATGCGTTGGGGCCGACCGTTTCAGCCCGGCGAATATATCGATCAACGCGTCACGCAAACCGTGCTGGAAGCCCTCCACGATGAAACCGGCAGCCTGCTGGTGTTCTTGCCGGGGCAGGCGGAAATCCGTCGCGTGCATCAGCAATTGGCCGACGCCATCGGCTCGCGCAGCGATGTGTTGCTCTGCCCGCTGCACGGCGAACTCGACCTCAATGCCCAGCGTGCGGCGATCGATCCGGCGCCGCCCGGTCAGCGCAAGGTGGTGCTGGCGACCAACATCGCCGAGACCAGCCTGACCATCAACGGCGTACGCGTGGTGATCGATGCCGGGCTGGCGCGAGTGCCGCGTTTCGATCCCGGCAGCGGCATGACCCGCCTCGACACCCTGCGCATCTCAAAAGCCAGCGCCACCCAGCGTGCCGGCCGTGCCGGGCGACTCGAACCGGGCGTTTGCTACCGCTTGTGGTCGCAGGATCAGCACGAACAGCTCGCCGCTTATGGCAGCGCCGAAATTCTCTCGGCGGATCTCGCCAGCCTCGCCCTGCAACTGGGCCGCTGGGGTGTAACGCCGAATGAACTGGTGTGGCTGGATGTGCCACCCGCGGCGGCGTATGCCCAGGCGCAGGATCTGCTGCAGCGCCTCGGTGCGCTGCAAGGCGAGGCGCTGACCCCGCATGGCCAGGCCATGGCCGAACTGCCGGCGCATCCGCGTATCGGCCATTTACTGTTGCGCGGTCAGGCGTTGGGCCTGGCGAACATGGCTTGCGATGTCGCAGCGCTGCTTGGTGAGCGCGATATCCTGCGCGGCGCCGGCGCGGACTTGCACAGTCGTCTGGCCTTGCTTTCGGGTGAAGACCGCGCGACGCGTGGTGCGCAGGGCGGGGTGCAACGCGCACGGCAATTGGCGCGGCAATATCGCGGTTACCTGCGCGGCAAGGCCAGCGCGCCGGTCAGTGATCCCGAGCACCCGCGCTGGCTCGGCGCGTTGCTGGCGTTGGCCTACCCGGACCGCGTCGCCCAGCAACGGCGCGCCGGTGGTGCCGAATATCGCTTGGCCAATGGTCGCGCCGCGCTGTTCGCCGAAGCCGACAGCCTGATGAAACAGCCGTGGATCGTCATCGCCGACCTCGGCAGCCGTCAGGGCCAGCGCGAGGAGCGGATTTATCTGGCGGCGGATTTCGATCCGGCGCTGTTCGACTCGGTACTCGCCGAACAGGTGCACAGCGTCGATCAACTGGACTGGGACGAGCGCGAAGGCGTACTGCGTGCCGAGCGTCAGCGCAAGGTCGGCGAGCTGATCCTCAGCCGCGAACCGTTGACCGGTCTGGATGAAACTGCGCGCAGTCAGGCGCTGGTCAATCTGGTCCGCCGCAAAGGTCTCGAGCTGTTGCCGTGGACCCCGGAACTGCGCCAGTGGCAGGCACGGGTGGCGCTGCTGCGCCAGCTCGATCTGAGTCATCAGGACGACAGCCAGTGGCCGGATGTCAGTGACGCAACGCTGCTCGACACTCTGGAAGACTGGCTGATGCCGTATCTGGGCAAAGTCTCGCGACTCAGCCATTTTGCCAACCTCGACTTGTCGAGCATTGTGCGCAATCTGCTGCCTTGGCCGCTGCCGCAAAAGCTCGACGAGCTGGCGCCGCACCATTTGAGCGTGCCGTCGGGCTCCTCGATTCGCCTGGATTACAGCGAGTCGCCGCCGATTCTCGCGGTGCGCTTACAGGAGCTGTTCGGCCTCGACGACACACCGCGAATTGCCGGCGGGCGGCAAGTGGTCAAGTTGCATCTGCTGTCGCCGGCGCGCCGTCCGGTGCAGGTGACACAGGATCTGGCCAACTTCTGGCGCAGTACCTATGCCGAAGTGAAAAAGGATCTGAAGGGCCGCTATCCGAAGCATTACTGGCCGGATGATCCGCTGGTTGCCGAAGCCACTGCGCGGGCAAAACCCCGGGGCACCTGACCCGCAATGGCAGCGCGCCATTAGCCCATCCGTGCTAATTGCCCTTGTTTGTGCAGGCTCGCAAAATCGCGGCCTGAACAATAACAAGTGTTGCTGCCTGCAACTTGTGCCCAAGGAACGGAACTGCCCATGTCATCTTTTTTCAAGTTCAAGAAGTCGCTCTTCTTGTCGGCTGCGCTGCTGGTCGCCTCTAGTTCGGCAATGGCCGAAGAGCCCAATGCGATTGGCGACTGGTGGATCATTTACGGCAACGGCGTTGCTCAGAAAAACATCATGTACGTTGCGGATGCGACTTCGGTGGTGCCTTCGGAAAAAACCAAAGGCGCGACCATGATCGCGGTGACCCTGGTCTACGAAGAGCCCGGCAAACCGATGATCGACGTCTACAACCTCGAAGCCCAGTGCTCTACGGGCAAAGTACGTTTTATTAACGGCCAGTCCATCGAACGTCTCGCTTATACCCTGCGTCATCTGAAAGTTGCCAATCAATGGCAGACCCCGAAAGAGTTCTGGGTTCAGCAGGCGCTGAAGTTTGCCTGCGCGCCGGGCAGTCGGGCTAAAAACGACATGGCCGCCGTGGGCAAGATGGAATACCTGCAGATGATCGAGATGCTCCAGCAGATGTTCTTCAAGCTCGCGCCGATTCAGCAAAAGAGCCAGATGATGGACAACATCGACAGTCTGCTCGAACTGAAAAAATAAGCCGGGACTTCACATGACTTGCACACGCTCATTACTGACAACCCTGTTGGCGGGATTGCTCTTGACCGGCTGTTCCACCATCGCGCAGAGCCGTTGGGAAGGCCGCGACCTTCAGGAGGCACTGAACCTGTTTGGTACGCCCGATTCGATGCAAAAGGAAACCGGCCCGAACGGCGAACCTTTGGCCGTGCTCACCTGGTTCAAGTCCGCGAGCTGGAGCACCACCGAAGCGGCCGGCACATCAATGAACCACACCGGCAATGGCATGGTTTACACCGAGCACTATCAACAGGTCGGGCACAGCTCAACCTGCAAGTTGCAGGCAAAGATCAATCAACAGAAAAAGATCGCCCAGTTCCTGATCGAGGATGGGCGGATACTGCACGGCAAGTGCGCCAATGTTCGCTATGTTCCCGGCTATGTCCCTCCGGGCCTCTGAAGCGATCGACGATCATGGTGATGCGAAAACCGTCTCGACCCAGCCTTGCAAGGTGTATTTGCGATAGATCTGTTCGGGCACGTCGACGTATGGGGCGCAAACGAACGCTGACGGAATCACCGGATCGGCCTCGTCGATCACCAGAATGTTCGCCGGGTTGTAGAAGTCATAGTCGACCACGCTGGGGTTGGTGGTAATGACTTTCTTGCGTGCGGCCATGGCTTCGAAAAAACGGAAGCTCAACCCGGCCTGACCGGGTTTGGCGATGTCGAGGATGATCCACGAGCGCTTGACCAGCGCGCCGACCGTGTCCAGTGGCAGGCGTTGCTCGAAAAACGTGATCCCGGGATGCGCGCCCGGGATCGGTTTGCACTGCACCAGAAACTTGTAGTCGCTGACGCCAAGCCGATCGAACGCTCTTGCCAGGCCTTCGAGCGCCGGGACACGGTCCTTGCCGGCCATGACCACGAAGGCGCTGTAGTCACCTTCGCCCGCGCTCGCGTCGTAGTCGTCGTAAATGAAGTTGTGCAGTTTCTTCAGGCCGTATTGCTGCGCATTCTGCGGATCGAACGAAAATACCTCATCATAGACGGCCAGCGCTTCGCGGCTCATGGGCCAGCGACTGAAGCTGTCGTAGAGGTAGGCGATCTTGCGCGAAGACGCGTCCAGGCCGATAGCCAAATGCTCTGAGTCTATTTGTGCCGGGTTGATAACGAGGGCAACGTCAAACGGCCCGTGTGCCTCTACTGCCTTTTTGAACTGGCGTAATTTGGCCCAGCGTCTGAGCGGGCGGCGCAGAATTTTCGGCGCCCGGTTGAACGCATCGGCCATCAACGCCGTATCGATGAAGCACACATCGTTGTCGGCCCGTAAATGATCCGCCAGCTTGCGCGCATAACCGCCAATGTCCTTGCACACCAATAAGATTTTCATGGCTTTCCATGTCGTGAATTGGGGACCGTCGACTACACCGGTCGTTCGCCGTGCAGCTAAGGCGCGGCGGGCAACAAGAAGCGCGCAATCACCGGCAGGTGATCGGAAATGCGCAACGTATCGTCCTGGCGCACTCGCGCTTCGATGCGTTTGATCTTCGGGCTGTAGAACAGGTAGTCGACGGTACGATCCGGGCCGTTCAGACCGGGATCGTTGGGGTAATGGGTCAGCCACATCGCGCGATCGATGCCGCTGGCTTCATTGTTGGTAGGGATCATCGGGTACTTGTCCCACAGCAAGTGCAGCTCGCTGTCGGCCAGGTAGGGCCTGCGCTGCTCGGCCGAAAGACGCCGGTACTGGCCCAGCGGCAGCAGGTTGAAGTCGCCGCCAATCAGCCATGGCAAGCCCTGGCTTTCGTATTTGTCGAGTACCTTGGCCACCGCACTCACTTGCGCTTGCAAGGTCGCGTCCGGTTGGCTGGCCTGTTCCAGATGAGTGTTGAAAAGGGTCAATTGCCCGCCATCGCTCAGCGGCAGTTTGCTGACCAGCAAGGCATCCTTGGGCTGGAACTGGCGGCTGATGACATTGGCGTCCGCCACCGGCAGTTGCAGGCGCTCGGCGTGTTCGATGCGATAGCGGCTGAGGGTTGCCAACTGCCGGCCGACGCTGCCGAACACCTGCGGCTCGGGGACGAAGTCGGCTTTCCAGTCAAACGCGCTGACGCTGCACGGATACAGATCGGCGACCCGTTCCTGCAACAACTTAAGCTGGTCCTGGTAGTCGCTGGCCTTGGCGCCGTCGTCAAGTTCCTGCAACAGCACCACGTCGGGCTGCTCGTCGCGAATTACCCGCGCCACTTCATCGAGGCTGAACGCCATGTCTTCTGCAGTCGGTGCTTCGTCGTTGCCCTGGGCCAGGTCATTCCAGAATACGTAGCGCTTGCCGGCGAGGTATTGCACGTTCCAGGTCATGACCTTCAGCGCCTGGCCCGGCACCAGCGTCGGTGCTGTAGCGGTGCAACTGACCGGCAGGGTTTCTCGGGCGTCGGGGCGCCAGGTCAGGCTGAAGATCAGCGTGCCGATCACCACGATGGCCAGTACAACCAACAACAACGAGTAGCGCAGTAGACGGGTCATGGCTCGGCTTATAGCGTTACAGAAAGTGGCCCCGAGCATACCTGACGGTCGGCGCGAAGCCCAAGCGCTGCGCGGTCAGATCGTTCCGTCACGCTTGTCAGGCAATTCGCTGATCAGCATGAACAGGCGGAACAGGACGACGCTGGTGAACAACTGCAGGAAGCTGTGAGCACTGTCGATCAGCATTGCAATCAACGGATTCTGCGGTTCGGGATAGACCGCCAGTGTTGCGCCTTTGAGCAGCCACAGCGGCGTCATCACACAGAGGATGCACAGCAGGATTCGCCAGAAATGTCCGCGGGTCAGGCGCAGGCTTTCCTTCATCGCCTGCAAAGGGCCCATGCCGCGCAGCACCAGCAGGTACTCGCCAAACGCGAGCATGACCATCAGGATCAGGCCCGGCAGGAAGTACAGCGACAGGCCTAGCAGAATCAGCAGTGTATTGAGCGCCGTCAGCAGGGCGAAGCGCGGCCACAGGGTCGCGGCCATCGCCAGCAGGTCACGGTTGCGCGGCGACTCGCCACGGCTGCGCGCATCGAGAAACAGAATCAGTGCAGCGGTGTACAACGGGTACACCAGCAGGCCGACAATGATGCTGACTGCAGAAAAACCTTCGGGCCCGCTGGCGTGATCGACCGCCTGTTGCAGAAACGCCTCGAAAATCACCAGCGGCAGACACAACTGCACGATGCGGCCCAGATGGCGTTTAAAAAAATACAGGGAGTCGCGCAGTACTTCGAAGGCATTCATCAGTCGGTATCGCAGGTCGAAAACAGTGGCTCACTTTAACCGATGCTGTGCGCAGCGACACAAACGTAAACATTCGGTAAAGGTCATTGAAACGTTTTGTCACTGTCTCCATTACAGGAGAGCACCGCGCCCAGAGTGGGCACGGGCACGTTATTACCGGCAATCTACGAGGTCGCCATGAACAGCGAAGAGCAAACCCTGATCGATGGACTGTTTTCCCGGCTGCAACAGGCCGAAACGGAGGCAGCCCCGCGTGACGCCCAGGCCGAGGCGCGGATCAAGGAACACCTGACGCGCCAGCCGGCGGCAGGCTATTTCATGACCCAGGCGATTCTGGTGCAAGAGGCGGCGCTCAAGAGCCTCAATGAACAGAACCAGCAACTGACTCAGCAGGTCCAGCGTCTACAGGCCGAATTGCAATCGGCCAAGGCCCAGAGTGGCGCGCCGGCGGCGAGCGGAGGCGGTGGTTTCCTGTCGAGTATCTTTGGCGGCGGCAGTTCGCGCCCGGCACCATCGCAAAGTGCCGCCCCGGCAGCCACTGGCGGCTGGCGTGAACCGGCGCCGCAGCAGAGCTTCCAGGCTCCAGCGCCCCAGCAGAACTTCGGCACCGCGCCGCCCAACTACGCGCAACAAGCGGCGCCTGCGGCAGGCAACAGCTTCCTTGGCGGCGCTTTGAAAACCGCGGCGGGTGTAGCCGGCGGCGTGATGCTCGCGCAAGGCATCAGCAGTCTGTTTCATCACAACCAGCAACCGCAGGAAATCGTTGAGGTGATCAAGGAAGAACCGGCTCAGGTCGCCGACCAGAGCAATAACGGCTGGGGCGATGATCAACGCGTGGCCGATAACGGTTTCACCGACACCGATTACAACAACGACAGCTCGTCGTTCTTCGATGACGACGATTCCTTCGTCTGACTCCACCATTCGTCCGGAGCCCCTCGGGGCTTCGGGCCGATTATTCGCGGAACCTTCCCTCGGGCTGGCATACTGAGCGCCTTTTTCGGGCCCAGGGCCTGATCCCGCTTCGTGCGCGTGCGCACCCACAGGAACTCCGGTGAAAAAAATCGCAGTGTTCGCCGACGTGCAGAACCTCTACTACACCGTGCGTCAGGCCTATGGTTGCCATTTCAACTACGCCGCGTTGTGGGCCGACATCAGCAAGGGCGGGCAGATCGTCGAGGCCTACGCCTACGCAATCGACCGCGGCGACAGCAAGCAGCAGCAGTTCCAGCAGATCCTGCGCAACCTCGGTTTCACCGTGAAGCTCAAACCCTACATCCAGCGCAGCGACGGTTCGGCCAAGGGCGACTGGGACGTGGGCATCACCCTCGACATCATGGACGCCGCCGACCATGTCGACGAAATCGTCCTGGCGTCCGGTGACGGCGATTTCGACATGCTGCTCGAACGCATCATCAGCAAACACGGCGTGCAAGCGGTGGCTTACGGTGTACCCGGCCTGACCGCCAACTCGTTGATCCGCGCCGCCAGCCGCTACGTGCCGATCGAAGGCGCGCTGTTGCTGAAGAATTAAGCTCAAGCATTGATTTGAACGGAGTTGAACCCGGTTTGGAACGCATTGCAGTCATCGACTTTGAAACCACTGGCCTTGCGCCGAACAGCAGCTGCCGCGCCACGGAAATCGCCGTGGTCATGCTGGAGAACGGCCGCATCGTCGAGCGTTACCAAAGTTTGATGAACGCTGGCGTACGCGTCCCGGCGTTCATCGAACAACTCACCGGTATCAGCAACGCCATGCTGCGCAGCGCGCCGTCCGCCGAGCGGGTGATGGAAGAAGTCAACGAATTCGTCGGCTGCACGCCATTACTGGCGCACAACGCCTCGTTCGACCAGAAGTTCTGGGATTTTGAACTGGGGCGGATCAAGCGCACACGCTTGCAGAACTTTGCCTGCTCCTTGTTGCTGGCGCGGCGCCTGATGCCGGCGGCACCGAATCACAAGCTCGGCACCCTCACCACCTTCGCCAGCCTGCCACACACCGGCCAGGCTCACCGGGCCATGGCCGACGCCGAAATGGCAGCCAACCTGATGGCGCATCTGGCCGACGAGTTGCGGCACAAACATGGCGTGCGCGAGCTGAACCATGACCTGCTGTGCAAATTGCAGAAAGTCCCGGCTGCCAAGGTCACCGAACACCTGCTGCGCTATCGCTGATCCCAGGCACTACGAGCGATCGTTCCCACGCTCTTCGTGGGAATGATCCAAACCCGTGGGAGCGAGCCTGCTCGCGAAAGCGACTGTTCACTCAACATGGATGTCTGCTGATGCACCGCCTTCGCGAGCAGGCTCGCTCCCACAGGGACCTTATGGGGCTCGGCTGCTTTCATTCAAAAGTGTACCGGCGCGATAAACAGGTTTTGTAACTTATTTTTGCGCAGCAGCCTTTCTAGAATAAGCCATTTCCTGACACTGACTGTCGAGCTGCCCATGCCTGCCTTGCGCCGTTTTTCCTTGCCGCTGATTGCCGCGTTTTTTGCGCTGTATGTGATCTGGGGATCGACCTATCTGGTGATCCGCATTGGCGTTGAATACTGGCCGCCGCTGATGCTGGGCGGGGTGCGCTTTGTGATTGCCGGCGCGTTGATGTACGCCTTCCTGCGCTGGCGCGGGGCGCCGGCGCCGACCTGGGCGCAGTGGAAGGCGGCGGGGCTGATCGGGATTTTGCTGCTCAGTTTCGGTAATGGCGCGGTGAGCGTGGCCGAGCACACCGGTGTGGCTTCCGGCGTGGCGGCGCTGGCGGTGGCGACGGTGCCGCTGTTTACCTTGTTGTTCGGCTATTTCTGGGGCGCGCGTAATACCCGTCTCGAGTGGGCCGGGGTGGCGCTGGGGATTATCGGCATCGCCATGCTCAACATGGGCACCAACCTGCAATCCAGCCCGCTTGGCGCCGCATTGTTGATTTTCGCCGCGGCGACCTGGGCGTTCGGTTCGGTGTGGAGTAAATATCTGCCATTGCCGCAGGGGGCCATGGCCAGCGCGGTGGAAATGCTGGTCGGCGGTGTCGTACTGCTGATCGGCAGCGCGGTGAGCGGTGAACACCTGCAAGCGCTGCCGCCGGTCGAAGGCTGGCTGGCGCTGGCCTACCTGATTTTCTTCGGCTCGATCATCGCCTTCAATTCCTACATGTACCTGCTCAAGCATGTGCGCCCGGCGGCGGCAACCAGTTATGCCTACGTCAACCCGGCCGTCGCCGTACTGCTGGGGATCGTGTTTGTGGGCGAGACCATTGGTGTCGAAGAAGCGCTGGCGATGCTGGTGATCATCAGCGCCGTATTGCTGATCAGCCTGCCGCAGTGGCGTCGTCCGAAGCAAGTGCCGGTCGAGGAGGCGCAAGCCGATCCGACGGAAGCGCGTACGAATTAGGGTAAACTGCGCGGCATTGCATCCCCGCGTCACTTTTTCCTACGGTAATCCCATGACTTTCGCCTCCCTTGGCCTGATCGAACCCTTGCTGCGCTCCCTCGAGACGCTCGGCTACCAGACCCCGACGCCGGTGCAGGCGCAAGCCATTCCGGCCGTGCTGGCCGGTCGCGACCTGATGGCGGCGGCGCAGACCGGCACCGGCAAGACTGCCGGTTTCGCCTTGCCGCTGTTGCAGTTGCTGGCCATGGAAGGGCCGAAAGTCACCGCTAATTCGGCGCGTGCGCTGATTCTGGTGCCGACCCGCGAACTGGCCGAGCAGGTCCACGAGGCCGTGCGTCAGTACGCGGAAAATCTGCCGCTGCGCACTTATGCGGTGTACGGCGGTGTCAGCATCAACCCGCAGATGATGAAGCTGCGCGGCGGCGTCGATGTGCTTGTCGCCACGCCCGGCCGCTTGATCGACCTGCTCCGCCAGAACGCGCTGAAACTCAATCAGCTGCAAACTCTGGTGCTGGATGAAGCCGACCGTATGCTCGACCTGGGCTTCTCCGAAGAACTGGCGAACATTTACCGCATGCTGCCGAAAAAGCGCCAGACGCTGTTGTTCTCGGCCACCTTCTCCGATGACATCCGCCTGCTGGCCGGGCAGATGCTCAACGATCCGCTGAGCGTCGAAGTCAGCCCGCGCAACGTGGCGGCCAACACGGTCAAGCAGTGGATCGTCACGGTCGACAAAAAGCGCAAGGCCGAGCTGTTCGTGCACTTGATGCGCAAGAACAAGTGGAAGCAAGTGCTGGTGTTCGCCAAGACCCGCAACGGTGTCGATGCGCTGGTGGAAAAACTCCAGGGCCTGGGCGTCAACGCCGACGGTATCCACGGCGACAAACCACAGGCGACCCGCCAGCGTGCGCTGGACCGGTTCAAGCTCAGCGAAGTGCAGATTCTGGTGGCGACCGATGTGGCCGCCCGTGGTCTGGACATTGAAGATCTGCCGCTGGTGGTGAACTTCGACCTGCCGATCGTCGCCGAGGATTACATTCACCGTATCGGTCGTACCGGGCGCGCGGGTGCGACCGGTGAGGCGATCTCCCTGGTGTGTGCCGATGAAGTGAACATGCTCTCGGCGATTGAGATGCTCACGCGCCAGACCTTGAAGCGTCAGAACGAGCCGGACTTTGAACCGGAGCACCGCGTGCCGGATACCGATGCTAGCGGTCAGGTGATCAAGAAGCCGAAGAAACCGAAAAAGCCCAAAGCGTCCGGCGGTGGTGGCAAGCGTAATCTGGGCAAGTGGGTGGACAGCGGTGATTCGCAGGCGCCGGAACCGTCGATCAAGCCTGTGCGCAAGGTGCCGGTGTTCAATACCGGGCCGCGTAAGCGCAAGCCTTAAAGGCAGCTTTGAGTGGCAAGCTGCAAGCTGCAAGTTAGAAGCGCTTTGCTTTGGCTTGCAGCTTGAAGCTCAAAGCTTGCCGCTGCTTTTAAGCCATTGCAGCATTCCCAACCCCGCCGCCCGCCCACTGGCGAAACACCCAGTCAGTAAGTACCCACCCGTCGGTGCTTCCCAATCAAGCATTTCGCCGGCGCAGAACACCCCCGGCAGCGCCTTGAGCATCAAGCGCTCATCCATCGCCTCGAACGTCACCCCGCCGGCGCTGCTGATCGCTTCGTCCAGCGGACGGGTTTTCACCAAGGTCAGCGGCAGCGCTTTGATCGCGCGGGCCAGCAGCACCGGATCGGCAAACGTCTCGGCATCGGTCAACTCACGCAACAGCGCCGCTTTCACCCCATCAATCCCGACCTGACTGTGCAGATGCTTGGCCATCGAGCGCGAACCGCGTGGTTTGCTCAACGCTGCCTGCAATTTATCCACAGGGCGGCCGGGTAGCAGGTCGATGTGGATAACCGCTGCGCCATAGCGATTGATCGCCTCGCGGATTGGCGCCGACAGGGCATAGATCAGGCTGCCTTCGATCCCGGTCGCCGTAATGACGCATTCGCCCAAGCGAGGAACGTCGTCGTCCAGGCCGATGGCGATGTTTTTCAGCGGCGCACCGGCGAATTTGTTCACCATCAATTCGCTCCAGGCCTGAACCTCGAAGCCGCAATTACTCGGCTGCAACGGCGCCAGATCCACGCCGCGCTGCTCCAGCGGCAACATCCAGGCGCCATCCGAGCCCAGGCGCGACCAACTGCCGCCGCCGAGGGCCAGTAACGTAGCGTCGGGGCTGACGCGGATTTCACCGTTCGGACTGTCGACGCGCAAGGCGCCGTGCTCATCCCAGCCGAGCCAGCGGTGGCGGGTGTGGATAACCACGCCGCTGTCGCGCAAGCGCTTGAGCCAGGCGCGCAGCAGCGGGGCGGCTTTCATGTCGGTGGGAAATACGCGACCGGAACTGCCGATGAAGGTTTCGATGCCCAGCGCATGAATCCACTGACACAACGCATCAGCGTCGAAACCGCGCAGCAGCGGGGCGATGTGCGGTGCGCGTTCGGCGTAGCGCGAGAGGAAGGTCGGGTAAGGTTCGGAGTGGGTAATGTTCATGCCGCCGACCCCGGCGAGTAGAAACTTGCGCCCCACCGAGGGCATGCCGTCGTACAGATCGACGCGGACTCCGGCCTGGCTCAGCACTTCGGCGGCCATCAGGCCGGCGGGGCCGCCGCCGATGATGGCGACGTGAGCAGTAATGGGGGCGGAGTTCTGGGTCATGGGCGGTGCGCTGCGGTATGGCGGGATGAGGCGCGCATTCTAACAGCGCCGCTCCTTGTGGTAGAGCCCATGTGGGAGCGAGCCTGCTCGCGAAGGCGGTGGGTCAGTCAATTTGATGTTGAATGTGCGAACGCTTTCGCGAGCAGGCTCGCTTCCACAGGTCCAGTGGTGAATTCTATGCTGGTCAAAAAACAAACAGTTCGCTGTACACCTCGCCCCGTATGGCCTGCAACCCCTTTCACTCAGGTTATCCACAGGCAGTTCCACAGCGATTGTGGGTAACGCAGCACACCTCAGTGACAACCGTGTGAATCCCACACGCGCTGCGCGCTGTGGTGGAGGATACCGTGGCGACGGGCGAGGGCGTGGCGGTCCTTGCTGTAGCCGCCGCCGATTACCCCGACCACCGGAATGTCGCGGCCGAGGCAATGGCGCATCACGTTTTCATCGCGGGCGGCAACGCCTTCGTCGGTCAATTGCAGATAGCCGAGAGCATCGTCCTTGTGCACATCGACGCCGGCGTCGTACAGCACCAGATCCGGTTGATACAGCGGCAACAGGTAGTTGAGCGTGTCATCGACAACCTGCAGATAATCAGCATCACCCATGCCTTTTGGCAGCGGAATGTCCCAGTCGCTGTCGGCCTTGCGTGCGGGAAAATTCTTCTCGCAGTGCAGGGAAACGGTAATCGCCTCCGGTGTGTCGTGGAGAATCCGCGCGGTGCCGTCGCCCTGATGTACATCGCAATCGAAGATCAGGACGCGATTGACCCGGCCGCTTTGCAGCAGGTACTGGCTGATGATCGCCAGGTCATTAAAGATGCAGAAACCCGCCGGATAATCGTAATGCGCGTGATGGGTGCCGCCCGCCAGGTGGCAGGCCAGGCCGTGCTCCAGAGCTTTCTCCGCCGCGAGGATCGAACCACCGACCGCGCGCACCGTGCGCCGCGCCAAGGCCTCGTTCCATGGCAAGCCGAGACGCCGTTGGTCTTCGCGGGACAACTCGCCGCTCATGTAGCGTTCGATATAGCTGCGGTCATGGGCGAGGGCGAGGATATCGTTGGGGCAGATCTGCGGCCGCAGCAGATCAGCGTCGCGGGTCAGGCCCGTGTCGACCAGGTGATCGCGCAGCAGGCGGAACTTGTCCATCGGGAAGCGGTGATCCGCCGGGAACTCGGGGCTGTAGTCTTCGTGGTAGATCAGCGGCAAAGGCATGGTGATGTCTGATATTGGCGGGTCATTCGGGAATTCGGCGCAGCGCTGACGATCCTACCAGCGATGTAGACTGGCGGCATGGAAATGGAGAACACGATGGAGCCAATACTGGAACTGCAAAGCGCACGCTTGCTGATGCGACAGTGGCATGACGAGGATTTGCCGGCGTTTGCGGCAATGTGTGCCGATCCGCAGGTGATGCGCTACTTTCCGGCACCCTTGACCCGGCTGGAAAGCGCGGCGGTGATCGGGCGCGTACGCGGGCATTTTTCCGAGCACGGCTTTGGCCTGTGGGCGCTGGAGCGCAAGGACACCGGCGAATTCATCGGTTTCACCGGGCTCGGCGTGGTCGGCTTTGATGCGCCGTTCACCCCCGCCGTGGAAATCGGCTGGCGCCTGGCCAAGGAACATTGGGGCCTGGGTTATGCCAGTGAAGCGGCGTGGACCGCGTTGCGCGCCGGTTTCGACCAATTGAAGCTGGAAGAAATCGTCTCGTTCACCGCGCAAAGCAACCTGCCCTCGGAGAAGGTCATGCAGGCGATCGGCATGCACCACGATCCACAGGATGATTTCGATCACCCCAAGCTTGCCGCCGACCATCCGTTGCGTCGGCATGTGCTGTACCGCATCAGCCGCGAACAATGGTTGCAAACCTTGCATGAATAAGCCGACACGGACGTTTACAATGGCCGCCAAATCATTGGCCCGCGCCAGAATCTGAATCGGCCGCCGCAGCCAAGACTGCGCGGCACTGCTTTGTGTGAGGAGAGTCTGAATGAGCCAAGTGTTGGAAGATCTGGTCGACTTGCTGACCCTGGAACCGATCGAGGAAAACCTTTTCCGTGGCCGCAGCCAGGATCTGGGTTTCCGTCAGTTGTTCGGTGGTCAGGTGCTCGGCCAGTCGCTGTCGGCGGCCAGTCAGACCGTTGAAGAAGCGCGCCATGTGCATTCAATGCACGGCTATTTCCTGCGCCCGGGCGACGCCAAGTTGCCGGTGGTGTACTCGGTGGATCGCGTGCGCGATGGCGGCAGTTTCAGCACCCGGCGCGTCACGGCGATCCAGAAGGGCCACCCGATCTTCACCTGCAGCGCTTCGTTCCAGTACGACGAAAAAGGCTTCGAACACCAGAGCCAGATGCCCGTGGTGGTCGGCCCGGAAAACCTGCCCTCGGAGCTGGAACTGACCCAGCAACGCGCGCACCTGATCCCCGAGCACATGCGCGAAAAACTGCTCTGCCCGAAACCGATCGAAGTGCGCCCGGTCACCGAAAAAGACCCGTACAACCCGCAACCGGCCGATCCGGTCAAATATGTCTGGTTCCGCGCCGACGGCGCCCTGGCCGACATTCCGGCGCTGCACAAATACCTGCTGGCCTACGCCTCGGACTTCGGTTTGCTGACCACCTCGATGCTGCCGCACGGCAAGTCGGTTTGGCAGAAAGACATGCAGGTCGCCAGCCTTGATCATGCGCTGTGGTTCCACAACGATCTGCGCGCTGACGACTGGTTGCTTTACGCCATGGACAGCCCATGGGCCGGCAATTCCCGTGGCTTTTCCCGTGGCAGCGTGTACAACCGCGCCGGGCAACTGGTCGCCTCGGTGACGCAGGAAGGCCTGATCCGTCATCGCCAGGATTGGGCATGAGCCTGGCCGAGGTTCGTCATTGGGTGTTCGACATGGACGGCACCCTGACGGTGGCGGTGCATGACTTCGCTGCGATTCGCGTGGCGCTGGCGATTGCGCCGGAAGATGACATCCTCACCCACCTCGCCGCATTGCCGGCCGCTGAAGCCGCGGCGAAACACGCCTGGCTGCTCGAACATGAGCGCGATCTGGCGCTGGGTTCGACCCCAGCGACTGGCGCGGTGGAGCTGGTGCGCGAGCTGCACGCACGCGGCTATCGCCTCGGCATTCTCACCCGCAACGCGCGGGAACTGGCGCATGTGACGCTGGAGGCGATCGGTCTGGCCGACTGCTTCGAAGTGGAGGATGTCTTGGGCCGTGATGAAGCACCGCCGAAACCGCATCCCGGTGGCTTGCTGAAACTGGCAGAGGCGTGGGATGTGCCGGCCAGCGAGATGGTCATGGTCGGGGATTACCGCTTCGATCTCGATTGCGGGCGAGCGGCGGGGGCGCGGACGGTGCTGGTGAATCTGCCAGATAACCCGTGGCCGGAATTAACCGATTGGCATGCGCGCGATTGTGTGGAATTGCGGCGGATGCTTCAGGCCTGAGCCCTTCATTGCCTGACTGGGCCCTTTCAGCAAAAACTCACTGATCGAACAACGCCTTCTGCCCCTCTGCCGAGGTCAACATCTCATCGCCGTTATGCCCGACCCCTGGCACCTCAACCAGCCGCTGATTCACGCCTTCCGGGTGCCGGCGCAGCAGGTAACCGAAATACAATTTCCCGCGCATCAGCCGATAAGCGCCTTGCGCCTCGGCGGCGCAGCTCTTGTCCAACGCCGGATGTTCGGGGTCGGTGTCCTGCTGGCCGAGCAGATAAATCACCTCGCGTTTGACGTAACGGCTTTCCACCTGCAACGGCGTTTGCCCACCGGCGTACACCGGCATGTCGGCGAGGCCATATTTCCAGCGATTGAAACCCGGACAGGCAGCGTGATCGAACGCCACCGGCCGCTGCTCGTTGAAATAGGCGTAGGAGGACGGATTGGCGACGACGTAGCGCAAGCGGATGCCGTTGGTTTTCAGCGCCGGCTGATCCTTGGCGAGCACGGCATAGCGTTGCACAACCTGAGCGCCGCCGGAGTGGCCGAAGATCACCACCTGCTTCACATCGGGAAACTGCTTGCGATCGCTGACGCGCGCGACGATCTCATCGAGGGCCGCGTAAGAACTTAACGGATTCGGCCCGATCGACAAGCCGCCGCCCATCCAGTCGTTGCCCTGCCAGCGCAGTAATGTCTCGGGCAGCGAATACAGGGCGACGTCGCTCTCATTGAGAAACTGCGGGGCGATTACCAGCGTGTGGCTGCTTTGCCCGGCCAGCTCGGTGGCGCTTTCGGCGCTCTTGCGGTAGGTCTCGGCGTTGCGCAAACGGCCGTGAACCACGATCACCACCCGCTCGATTTTCTCCGGCGCCGGGCCGATGCCCACCGCCATTTCCCCGGCCTTGAGTTGCAAGCGACCGGGGCTGATCGCGTCGACACCCGCAGCTTGCGCGGTGCCAGCAACGATCAGTAACGCCAAAAGCCATTTATGCATTTACAGGTTTTTCGCCGCGAAGGTGTCGCACTGGCCGACCTGGCCCTGCGCGAATCCGGTTTTGAACCAACGCACCCTTTGCGCTGACGTGCCGTGGGTAAACGAGTCTGGTACGACCCGGCCCTGACCCTGCTGTTGCAGGCGATCATCACCGATTGCATTGGCGGCATTCAAGGCTTCTTCGATATCACCGGGTTCAAGCCAGTTAAGGCGCTTTTGCGCGCTGTAGGCCCAGACACCGGCGAGGCAGTCTGCTTGCAGTTCCTGCCGCACCAGCAGGCCGCCGTCACCTTCCATCTGCCGACCTTGCTGGCGCGCGGTCTGCATTTTCGCCGAGACGCCGAGCAGCGTTTGCACATGATGGCCGACTTCGTGCGCGATCACGTAGGCTTGGGCGAAGTCGCCGGCGGCTTTGAAGCGTTGCGACATTTCTTGGAAAAACGCCATGTCCAGGTAGACTTTCTGGTCGGCGGGGCAATAAAACGGGCCGCTGGCCGAAGTCGCCATGCCGCAGGCGGAATTGACCCGATTACTGAACAGCACCAGCGTCGGGTCTTTGTATTGCCGCCCGGCCTGCTGGAAAATCGCGCCCCAGGTGTCTTCGGTATCGCCAAGGATCGAGCGCACGAATTCGGCTTGCTCATCGTTGGCCGGCGGTGCCTGGCGGGTTTGCGAGGTCGGCGCCGACTGCTCCATTTGCCCGGTCAACTGGCCGAGAATCTGCAACGGGTCCTGGCCGGTGATCCAGCCGATGCCGACGATCAGCAGGATCGCCCCAAGGCTCAGGCCTTTGCCGCCACCAAAACGCATGCCGCCGCCACCGCCTGAGTCATCACCCCGGGCATCGACGACGTTGTCACTGCGTCGGCCTTTTTTCCATAGCATGTGGGAATCCTCTTTTATTGCCGGTGATGAATCAGATGGTGATGAGTGTTGCCGCTGTGTGAGTGTGGCGCCAGTCCGGTCGTCCGTCCATTCACCAGTGCCCGCGTCGTGCGGCTTGTTATTGACGGTCGGCAGGGCCGCAAATTCAATCCACAGCAGAATTTCTCCGGGCATTTTCGTGAACTGGCACTTTAGACAGCAGTCTGTGATGGGGCAGGCCCGCTGCGCGCCGACATGGCCGGAATCTTGCCTCACACTTTTGCTTAACGGCGGATTCCCGGCGTGGATTTTTCTGGCTCGGTTCGGCTTGCTGAAAGCTCGGCCAGCTATGATTGCCGAAGCCGATCGCCACCGTACTGTTTTCAGAGATTGCCAATGACTGTCAGCACTCCGCTCTCCGGCGTCAACCAGCCCTTCAAGGGGATCCTGCTGATTGTCGTGGCGACGTTTCTGTTTTCCAGCCACGACGCATTGTCGAAATACCTCTCCGGTTTTTATCCGATCGTGATGGTGGTGTGGGCGCGTTATGTCGTGCACACCTTATTGATGGCGGGGATTTTTCTGCCGCAATCCGGGTTGCGCGTGCTGCGCACCAAAAAACCGCTATGGCAACTGGCACGCGCGCTGTGCCTGCTCGGCACCAGTCTGTTTTTCACCACGGCGCTGCTTTACATCCCGTTGGCGGAAGCCACGGCAGTCAACTTTCTTGCACCGGTATTGGTCACGGCGTTGTCGGTGCCACTGCTCAAAGAACGGGTCACGCGCGGGCAGTGGATTGCGGTGATCTGCGGTTTTATCGGCGTGCTGATCATCGTCCATCCCGGCGGTGAATTGTTCACCCCGGCGATCTTGTTGCCGTTCTGCTCGGCGCTGTTCTTCTGCTTCTATCAACTGCTGACGCGCAAGCTCGCCGAAGTCGACAGCCCGACCACCAGCAACTTTTTTGCCGGGTTGTGCAACACCTTGGTGATGAGTGCGCTGGTGCCGTTCTTCTGGCAGGTGCCGACCCTGACACATGCCGCGCTGATGCTGGCGCTGGGCAGCTGCGGGATGACCGCCCACCTGTTTCTGACCCAGGCGTTCCGCCATGCCGCGCCGGCGCTGCTGGCGCCGTTCGGCTATTGCCAGATCGTGTTTGCCGGATTGCTGGGCTGGTTACTGTTCAGTCACACGCCGAGTTTGTTGACGGTGGTTGGCATTGCAGTGATCTGCTGCAGCGGGTTGGCGGCGGCGTGGCAGCAGAGCCGCCGCTGATCAGCAAACGCCTTGGGCCTTTGGGAGAACCTGTGGGAGCGAGCTTGCTCGCGAAAGCGGTGTGCCCGTCAGCCTGTTAGTTGGCTGACTTGACGCCTTCGCGAGCGAGCTCGCTCCCACAGGGTTGATGTGTTTAGCGGGGTTATTCGCTGACAGTCGGAATCTTGCGCGGTGCCATGAAGTACATCCACGTCAGCGCAAGGAAATACATCGCCGGAATCAGGGTGAACAGCACGGTGTAGTTATTGTTGGTGACGGTGAGGATGTGGCCGACGATCTGCGTCATGAACATCCCGCCGATGGCCGCGCACATGCCGCCGAATCCGAACACCGTGCTCATCATGTGCTTGGGCGTGTAGTCCATCACCAGGCTCCAGATGTTCGCGGTCCAGGCCTGGTGCGCACCGATCGCCAGCGAGATCGCCGCCACCGCTACCCAAAGATTCGCCGAACCGGCAGCCATGATCACACCGATGATGCAGCAGGCAAACAGCAACATCGACAGCAGCCGCGCCTTGATCGAGTTCATCCCGCGACCGATCAGGAACGACGAGAGAATGCCGCCGCCGACACTGCCGAAGTCGGCCGTGACGTAGATGATGATCAGCGGAATGCCCATCTGTGTGACGTTGATGCCCAGGTTGTATTGCTGATTGAGGAACGGCGGCAGCCAGTACAGGTAGAACCAGAACACCGGCGCGGTCAGCGAGTAGGCGAGGGCGAAGGCCCAGGTGCCACGCATCCGCAGGATCTTCGAGAACGGCACGCGGGCCTGTTCCGGTTCGACTTCCTGCTGGATGTAGTCGAGCTCCGACTGTTTGACGCTCGGGTGATCTTCCGGGTTGAAATACTTCAAACCCCAGAACAGCAGCCAGATTCCGCCCAGTGCCGACATGCACAGGAACGCCGCCTGCCAGCCCCAGACGTGCAGCACCAGCGGCAGCAGCATCGGCGTGAACATCGCGCCGACGTTGGTGCCGGCGTTGAAGATGCCGGTAGCGACCGCACGTTCGCCGGCCGGGAACCACAGGCGCGTGGTTTTCACGCAGGCCGGGTAGTTCGCCGCTTCGGTCAGGCCGAGGATGAACCGGCAGACCATGAAGCCGACCGCCGACGTCGCCAAGCCGTGGGCGCCGGTGGCCAGGCTCCACAGCAGCACCGCGCAGAAGAACACGCGCTTGACGCCAACGCGGTCGATCAAGCGCCCTTGCAGGACGAAACCGATCGCGTAGCCGACCTGAAACCAGAAGTTGATGTTGGCGTAATCCATCGCCGTCCAGCTCATTTCCTTGGCAAGGATCGGCTGCATGACGCCGAGGGCGGCGCGGTCGATGTAGTTCAGGGTGGTGGCGAAAAATACCAGCGCCAGCATGCCCCAACGGGTCTTGCCGACGGCCATGGCGCCGCGGATCTTGTCGCCGATGCCACCCGTGGCAGTGCTCATGGCCGGAGCCATGCGGGAAGTCTGTGAAGGAATCATGTGTTCCACCCGTTTTTGGATTTGTTATTTGGTGTGCTTTTGCTTGCACGCTGCGACCGGTGGTTCAGATCCGGACTCAATGTGCGGTCGATGTTGGGCAGTGGACAAAAAATCGTCAATTCGCCAAACCGCCATTGTGTTCGATAATCGCACGCAAAACTAACCGGGTAGTACACTTTAAATTGCTGCCGGAAACGATGCAGCCAATAATTTGCTCATCCTATAAAAGCGGCGCGGCTCACGCAGCCGCCGTCTCCAGCGGGAGTTCAAACATGCAGCGTTCCATTGCCACCGTTTCCTTGAGCGGCACCCTGCCGGAAAAACTCGAAGCCATTGCCGCCGCCGGGTTCGACGGGGTGGAGATTTTCGAAAACGACCTGCTGTATTACGACGGCAGCCCGCGCGAAATCAAGCAGATGTGCGCCGACCTCGGCATCGCCATCACGTTGTTCCAGCCGTTCCGTGATTTCGAAGGCTGCCGCCGTGATCGGCTGGCGCGCAATCTGGAACGCGCCGAGCGCAAGTTCGACCTGATGCAGGAACTCGGCACCGACCTGGTACTGGTTTGCAGCAACGCCGCGGCCGACAGCGTCGGTGATCAGCAAATTCTCGTCGATGACCTGCGCCTGCTGGCCGAACGTGCTGGCGCGCGAGGTTTGCGCATCGGTTACGAAGCGCTGGCCTGGGGTCGCCACGTCAACACTTATCAACAGGTTTGGAACATCGTGCGTCAGGCCGATCATCCGAGCCTGGGTGTGCTGCTCGACAGCTTCCACACCTTGTCGCTCAAGGGCGATCCAGCGGCGATCGCCGAAATTCCCGGCGACAAGATCTTCTTCGTGCAAATGGCCGACGCGCCGATCCTGCAGATGGACGTGCTGGAGTGGAGCCGGCATTTCCGCTGCTTCCCGGGTCAGGGCGAATTCGATCTGCCAGGCTTTCTCGCACCGATCATCCAGAGCGGCTACAGCGGGCCGTTGTCGCTGGAAATTTTCAATGACGGTTTTCGCGCCGCACCACCGCGGGCCAATGCCGCCGACGGTCTGCGCTCGCTGCTGTACCTGGAAGAGAAGACCCGCCAGCGTCTCGAGCAGCAAGCCGAACCCGTGGCCAATCGCGAGATTCTGTTCGAAACGCCGGAGGCCAGCCAGTACAACGGCATAGAGTTTCTTGAGTTCGCCGTCGACGAGGCGCTGGGCGCCAAGCTCAGCCATTGGCTGGAGCGCCTCGGCTTCGTCAAGGCCGGGCAGCATCGTTCCAAGAGCGTGAGCCTGCTGCGTCAGGGCGATATCAACCTGATCCTCAACTCCGAACCGTATTCCTTCGCGCACAGCTTTTTTGAAGCGCATGGCCCGTCGCTGTGCGCCACGGCGGTACGCGTCAATGACAGCGTCAGTGCGCTGGCCCGTGCCGTCGCCTACAAAGGCCAGCCCTATCGTGGACTGGTCGGCCCCAACGAACTTGAACTGGCGGCGGTCCGTGCGCCGGATGGCAGCCTGATCTATCTGGTGGATGAAGAAGCGGACGTCTATGGCACCGATTTCAATCTGCTCCCCGCCGCGCAGGCCCGTGGCGGTCTCAAACGGATTGATCACATGGCCATGGCGCTGCCTGCCGACAGCCTCGACAGCTGGGTGCTGTTTTACAAGAGCCTGCTGGACTTCGAAGCCGATGACGAAGTGGTCTTGCCTGATCCGTACGGTCTGGTGAAGAGCCGCGCCTTGCGCAGCCGCGACAGTTCGATCCGCTTGCCGCTGAACATCTCCGAGAACCGTAACACCGCGATTTCCCATGCGCTGTCGAGTTATCGCGGTTCTGGCGTGCATCACATTGCCTTCGATTGTGACGACATCTTCGCCGAAGTCAGCCGCGCCAAAGAGGCGGGCGTGCCGTTGCTGGACATTCCGCTCAACTATTACGACGACCTCGCCGCGCGTTTCGATTTCGATGACGAGTTTCTCAGCGAGCTGGCGTACTTCAATGTGCTGTATGACCGCGATGCACAGGGCGGCGAACTGTTTCACGTCTACACCGAACCGTTCGAGGGGCGGTTCTTCTTCGAGATCATCCAGCGCAAGAACGGCTATGCCGGATATGGCGCGGCCAACGTCGCCGTGCGTTTGGCGGCGATGGCTAAATCACGCAGCGGCGCGGTGCGCCAGGCGAAGTTGTAGGAAATTCGTAAATGCGGTGTTAAACGCAGGCTGCGCGGCTTCCTTCACTGTGTCGCGCGGCCCATAATCGGCGCTTGTGCAGTGATGGCCGTGAGCCCGCAATGACCGTGAATTCAGAACTGTCCGTCGCCCCGGACGCAGCCGCCGCAGAGCCGCGCAAGGGCCGCAAGAACAATCCCGAAAAGACCCGCGAAAACATTTTGCAGGAGGCGATCGTCGAGTTCGTCCAGCAAGGCTTGTCCGGGGCGCGCGTCGACGCGATTGCCGAGCGTATCCACACGTCCAAGCGCATGATCTATTACTACTTCGGCAGCAAGGAGCAGTTGTACGTCGAGGTGCTGGAAAAACTCTACGGCGACATCCGCAGCACCGAAAACCGCCTGCACCTGGACGAACTGTCGCCGGAAATGGCGATCCGCCGATTGGTGGAATTCACTTTCGATCACCACGACCACAATGTCGATTTCGTGCGCATCGTCAGCATCGAAAATATCCACAATGCCGAATACGTGAAACGCTCCGATGCGATCAAGGCGTTGAACAATACGATCCTCGATACCCTCGGCGCGATCTTGCAGAGAGGTGCTGACGAAGGGCTATTCCGCCGCGGGATCAATGCGCTCGACGTGCATCTGCTGATCAGTTCGTTCTGCTTCTATCGCGTGTCGAACCGCCACACGCTGGGCGAGATCTTCCAGATTGATCTGCCCGATCCGGACATCAAACAGCGCCACCGCGAGATGATTTGCGAGTCGGTGTTGCGTTACCTGCAGGCCTGAATCGATCTCCCACAAGAGTTACCCTGTTGTTCAGTCATTCATGCTCTGAAAATGCGCCAGCATGCGTTGCGCATCCGCCGCTACGCCGCTGAACAGTTCAAACGCTTTCACTGCCTGAAATACGGCCATGTTGCCGCCATCCAGCGTGCGGCAACCAAGGGCGCGGGCGTTGCGCAGCAGTTCGGTTTCCAGCGGGAAGTAGACGATCTCCGCCACCCACATGTCCGCACGCAGCAACTCGACCGGCACCGGCATGCCCGGCAGTTTGGCCATGCCCATCGGCGTGGTGTTGACCAGGCCGTCGGCAAGACTCATCGCATTCGGCAGATCGCGTCCGGCTACGGCGCGGCCGGCGCCGAAATGCTGATTGAGGTTGTGTGCCAGACTCTCGGCGCGCTCAACGTCGACGTCGAAAATGCTCAGTTGCCGTACGCCTTCGCTCAATAACGCGTGGGCCACTGCCGCGCCAGCGCCGCCAGCACCCGTCTGCACCACACGCTCGCGCGCCGCATCCTTCAGGCCCCGGCGAAAACTTTCGGCAAAACCGAGGCAGTCGGTGTTGTGACCGACACGTTTGCCATCCTTCAACACCACCGTATTCACCGCACCGATTCCGCGCGCTTCCGGCGACAGCTCATCGAGCAGCGGGATGATCGCCTGCTTGCACGGGAAGGTGATGTTCAGGCCGGTGTAGTTCATGCGCTCAGCGGCGAGCAGCAGGTCGGGCAGGGCGCCACTGTCGAGGTGCAGTTGATCAAGATCGATCAACCGGTACAGGTAACGCAAACCCTGCGCGTCACCTTCATGCTCATGCAGCGCCGGCGTACGGGAGGCCTGGATACCGGCGCCGATCAGCCCGGCGAGTACCGTGTTAGCGCGCGACATGTTTCGCCCCCTGCAACCGCTGACTGAAGTGCTCCAGCGCCAATCGGTAACCATGGCTGCCAAAACCGCACAGCACCGCCGTGGCAATCGCCGAGACGAACGAGTGATGGCGGAACGGCTCGCGCGCATGCACATTGGACAGGTGCACTTCGATCACCGGCAGCTCACTGGCCACCAGCGCATCGCGAATCGCCACCGACGTGTGCGTCCACGCCGCCGGGTTGATCACAATCCCGGCACAACGGCCGCGGGCAGCGTGAATCCAGTCGAGCAATTCGCCTTCGTGATTGGTCTGGCGAAACTCCACTGTCAGGCCGAATTCCTCAGCGGCACGCCCGCACAATGCAGAAATGTCAGCCAAGGTTTCATGACCATAAGTCGCCGGCTCACGGGTGCCGAGCAGGTTCAGGTTCGGGCCGTTGAGCACCAGAACGATAGGGGACATGGGGGCAAACTCCACTTATTGTTTTTGGCTTTGGCCGAAGGTTTCGGCCTGTGGAGATAAAATGTACTAAATGGTTACCATGGTCAATTGAACAAAAAGTACTGTGGCGTTATGTGTTCGGTGATCGCACAAACAAAACAGCACGCACAAAAAAGCCGTCATCACGACGGCTTTTTCGTATCCGGCATCAGCATCACCGGCGGGTCAGCAACACACCCGATTCCATGTGATGGGTCCACGGGAACTGGTCGAACAGCGCGCAGCGGGTGATGCGGTGCGTGTCGTGCAACTGGGCGATGTTGGCGGCCAGGGTTTCCGGGTTGCAGGAGATGTACAGGATGTTGTCGAAGCGCCGGGTCAGCTCGCAGGTGTCCGGGTCCATGCCGGCGCGTGGCGGGTCGACGAAGACGCTGCCGAACTCGTAGCTTTTCAGGTCGATGCCGTGCAGGCGGCGGAACGGGCGCACTTCGTTGAGGGCTTCGGTCAGTTCCTCGGCGGACAAGCGCACCAGAGTGACGTTATCCACAGCGTTTTCGCTGAGGTTGCTCAACGCGGCGTTGACCGAGGTCTTGCTGATTTCAGTGGCCAGCACTTTGCGCACACGGGTGGCGAGCGGCAGGGTGAAGTTGCCGTTGCCGCAGTACAACTCCAGCAGATCGTCAGGGCGATCGCCCAGCGCTTCGTACGCCCAGTTGAGCATCTTCTGGTTCACCGTGCCGTTGGGCTGGGTGAATGCGCCTTCCGGCTGTCGGTAGCTGAAGGTGCGGCCGCCGACGTCGAGTTTCTCGACCACGTAATCGAGGCCCAGCACTTCGCGTTTGCCCTTCGAACGACCGATGATGCTGACGCCCAGATCAGCCGACAGCTGCGTTGCAGCGGCATGCCAGTGCTCATCCAGCGGGCGGTGATAGCAAAGGGTGATCATCGCATCGCCAGACAGCGTGGTGAGGAATTCCACCTGGAACAGCTTGTGGCTCAGCGCTGAACTGGCCTGCCACGCAGCCTTCAGTTGCGGCATCAATTGATTGATGCGCAGGCTGGCAATCGGAAATTCTTCGATGAGGATCGGCGTGCGTTTGTCGTCTTGGGAAAACATTGCGTAGTGCCGCTCACCGGCCTCGCGCCACAGACGGAATTCGGCGCGCAGGCGGAAGTTCTGCAGCGGCGAATCGAATACCGCCGGCTCGGGAGCATCGAACGGCGCCAGCAGATCACGCAAACGCGTGACCTTGGCTTGAAGTTGTTCGGCGTAAGCCTGGGAATCGAAAGTCATGCGTTGAACCAACCCAACTTGATCACGAACAGAATCGACAGGATCACCAGTGCCGGGTTCAGCTCGCGAGCGCGGCCCGACAGCAGTTTGATCACGGTCCAGGAAATGAAGCCGAACGCGATGCCGTTGGCGATCGAGTAAGTGAACGGCATGGCCAGCGCGGTGACCACGACCGGCGCGGCGACGGTGATGTCGTCCCAGTCTATTTCCGCCAGGCCAGAAGTCATCAGCACGGCGACGAACAGCAGGGCCGGTGCGGTGGCGAAGGCCGGAACGCTGGCCGCCAGTGGCGAAAAGAACAGCGCCAGCAGGAACAGGATCGCCACGACGATGGCGGTCAGGCCCGTGCGGCCACCGGCACTCACGCCGGCGGCGGATTCGATGTAGCTGGTGGTGGTCGAGGTGCCCAGCAGCGAACCGGCCATGGCCGCGGTGCTGTCGGCGATCAGCGCACGGCCCATTTTCGGCATGTGGCCGTCCTTGCCCATCAGGCCGGCGCGCTTGGCGACGCCGATCAGGGTGCCGGAGTTGTCGAACAGGTCGACGAACAGGAAGGCGAAGATCACGCTGACCAGACCAATATCCAGTGCGCCTTTGATGTCCAGTTGCAGGAACGTCGGGGCCAGCGAAGGCGGCATCGAGGTCACGCCGCCGAAAGGCGTGAAGCCCATGGCGATCGACACGATGGTCACCGCGAGAATGCCGATCAGCACCGCGCCGCGCACTTTCAGTGCTTCAAGCCCGACGATCAGGGCGAAGCCTAGGGTGGCGAGAATCGGTGCCGGGGCTTTCAGGTCACCGAGGCCGACCATGGTCGCCGGATTACTGACGACGATGCCGGCGTTGTGCAGGGCGATCAGCGCCAGGAACAGGCCGATACCGGCCGCAATCGCCGAACGCAGCGGCAGCGGGATGCTGTTGATGATCCACTCACGAATGCGAAAGATCGACAGCAGGAAAAACAGCACGGCGGAGATGAACACTGCACCCAGCGCCACTTGCCAGGTGTGGCCCATGTGCAGAACCACGGTGTAAGTGAAGAAAGCGTTCAGGCCCATGCCCGGTGCGAGGGCGATCGGGTAGTTGGCGATCAGGCCCATGACCGTCGAGCCGATGGCGGCCGCCAGACAGGTGGCAACGAACACTGCACCCTTGTCCATGCCGGTCTCGCCGAGAATGCTCGGGTTGACGAACAGAATGTAGGCCATGGCCAGAAACGTGGTGATGCCCGCGAGAATCTCGGTGCGCACGTTGGTGTTGTGTGCCTTGAGTTGAAACAGCCTTTCCAGCATGTCTGCTCCCCGTGGCGCGCGTGGCGCCGTGAATGTATCGACCTCAACAGCAAAGCACAGACCGTCGCTAGCGCCTGGAAAATTGTGCTGGGCCGGAAAAAGCCGCGCATCATACCAGCAGCGTGAGCAATATGGCGGTTGTCGGTATCGATCGTCGGCGAAGTTTTACCTTGGGGCCGACTGCGCCATACTGCGCGCTGAATTTTTCCGGGTGAGCGACGCATGAGCAAGGGCTGGGTGGCAGATTGGGGCTTGATGGCGGTGCTGATGGCTGCGGCTCCGATGACATGGGCCGCTTCGGCGGCAGCGTTGACGCAGGTAAAAGTCATCAAGGTGCAATCGCCGAGCTGTGGTCTGGAAGACATCGCCGATAACCAGCCGCAGACCCAATGCAATCACAGCGGGCCGAGCATCAAGGTCTATGTGCTGGAAGTCGGTTACGGCCAGAACCAGCCGCAGGCCACGCTGGACGGTTTCGAAGTCAACGGCAGCCGTGCTCCGGTATGTGCGTTCGATAACGGCAATCTGACCGAGTGCACGCCTGGGCGCAAAACCGTCGGTTCGCTGTATACCTTCGATCTGGCCGGCAAACAGGAAGGCACCTTCAGCTTCAGCAACACCTCGATCAACGCCCCGCGCAATACGATGTCGACCCAGCTTCACATCAAGTAACGGCTGGCGCTGCGCGATCCGGGGGAAGCTGACTACGCTTGAAGGATCACCCTGTGGATAACGCCCATGACTTCAAGAGTGCTGATTACCCTCGCCGAGGGCATCGATGATCTGCAAAGCGTGACCCTGATCGATGTGCTGCGTCGCGCCGAAATCGAAGTGGTCGCAGCCAGTATCGAAGGCCGACGCATGCTCACCTGCGCTCGCGGTACGCGCCTCACCGCCGACGGCATGCTGGTCGATGTGCTGGCGCAAAGCTTCGATCTGATTGTCCTGCCCGGCGGTGCCGTCGGCTCCCGGCACCTGGCGGCGCATCAACCCTTGCAACAATTGCTCAAGGATCAGGCCAGCGCCGGACGCCTGTTCGCCGCCATTGGTGAATCGCCGGCCGTCGCCCTGCAAGCCTGCGGTGTGCTGCGCCAACGGCGCATGACTTGTCTGCCCGGCGCCAGCCATCAGTTGTCGGGTTGTACGTTTGTTGACCAATCGGTGGTGGTCGACGGCAACTGCATCACCGCGCAGGGTTCCGGCGCCGCATTGGAGTTCGCCCTGATGCTGGTCGAGCAGCTGGGTGGCAAGGGGTTGCGGGCGAAAGTGGCCAGTGATTTGCGGGCTTGAAGTCGTCAGGCGTGGGCCGCGAGGCGCTCGATGGCCGGCTGCTCCCGATGCTCTGCTTGCCACAGATCATAGTCAGTTTGAACGCCTAGCCACATGCGCGCCTTGCCAATGCCTGCACGCTCAAGTCGCACGGCCAGATCCGGGCTGATCGGCGCATGTCCATGCAATACACGCGAAAGATGTGGGCGCGCAAAGCCCAGATGCCGCGCCAATTCGGTAACGCTGATACCGAGTTCGGGTAAAACATCCATCAACAATGTTTCACCAGGGTGTGGCGGGTTGTGCATAGGCATAAGGTGATTTGACCTGAGGTGCGAGTGTAAGGCGATACATTACACTCAGTGCGGTAACCATGTACCGCACTCTGTCGGCTTGTTTGTGCTTTTCCTGCTGAGGTTGTCGGTGAAATCAGACCTTCGTCTCTTCCACCGGCACATGCATCCGGTCCCGATTCGCCAAGGTCGGGAACAGTTTGATCCACGTTCCGGTTACCACCAGCGTACCGATCCCGCCCATCACCACGGCCGGTACGGTGCCGAACCAGTGGGCGGTGAGGCCGGATTCGAATTCGCCGAGCTGGTTCGAGGCGCCGATGAACAGGCCGTTGACCGCGCTGACCCGGCCGCGCATTTCGTCGGGGGTTTCCAGTTGTACGAAGGAGGCGCGGATGACCATGCTGATCATGTCCGCCGCGCCGAGCACCACCAGTACCGCCAGCGAGAACCAGAACGAGGTCGACAGGCCGAAGGCGATGGTCGCGACGCCGAACACGCCGACTGCGGTGAACATCACGCGGCCGACATTGCGTTCCACGGCAAACCGCGCGAGGTACAGCGACATCGCCAGGGCGCCGACCGCCGGTGCCGAGCGCAACAGGCCGAGGCCCCACGGGCCGGTCAGGAGAATGTCCTTGGCGAATACCGGCAACAGCGCCGTGGCGCCGCCGAGCAACACCGCAAACAGATCCAGCGAAATCGCCCCAAGAATGTCCTGACGGCTGCGAATGAAACGAATGCCCGCGAGCAACGAATCCAGCGTGGCTTTGCCCTTGTTCAACGGCGTTTGTCGCGCGGGCAGATTTAACATCAATGTGCAGGCAATCACATAGAGCAGCACGGTCGGGCCGTAGACCCAGACGCTGCCGAACGCGTAGAGCAAGCCGCCGAGGGCTGGCGCGATGATCGTTGCCGACTGCTGCGCCGACTGCGCTGCTGCCACGGCCCGCGGAAACAGCGCGCTGGGCACGATGCTTGGCAGCAATGCCTGGGTGGTCGGCATCTCGAACGAACGCGCCGCACCGAGGAGGAAGGCGAGGATGAAGATCATTTCGCGGGTGACGTGATCGGTGGCGCTGCCGATCGCCAGTGCGAGGGCGATCATCGCCTGCAGCGACTGACAAAGCGCTGCAACCTTGCGCCGGTCATAGCGGTCGGCGACATGCCCGGTGTGCAGCATGAACAGCACGCGCGGGGCAAACTCGACCAGACCGACCAGACCCAGGTCGAGGACGTTGCCGGTCAATTGATAAAGATTCCAGCCGATCGCCACGGTGAGCATCTGAAAACCGCTGGCGGTGAAAATCCGCGCAAACCAGAAAGCGAGAAACGGACGATGGTGACGTAACAGCAGGGGCTCTTGGCTGGGCATCTGAAGGCAGGTCTGGCTCGAGGGGAAACGCGAGATTATCACCAGTCTGTAACAGGAAGTTGCTACCTGCGAAAAATTTACTTAGCCAGACATCGAATTGTCCCGCCTGCCTGCGAAGCCACTGGGCAAATGCCCTGCCAACGCGCTGAGGCAACTTGTCACGCGGCAAACGACCACGCCGTTCAACGGCGAAAATGGGACTACTCTTTTAACGTTGCTTGATCCAGATCAACACCTCACGAGGGTTTGATCTGACGGCCAGTTGGCCAGACTCCCTGCGTTGCGATGGCTGTAAAAAAGAACGAATCCAAATTCGCCGCACTCCATATCCGTGGGGGCAGTGGTGCAGGCCTCCGGGTCTGCCACCCGTATTACCTGACAGAGGAAGCCATATGTTCGGTTTAGAGGCTCTCGATCTCGCCCGAATTCAGTTCGCATTCACCATCTCGTTTCACATCCTGTTCCCGGCCATCACCATTGGCCTGGCGAGTTACCTGGCGGTGCTCGAAGGTCTGTGGCTGAAGACTCGAAACGACACCTACCGTGACCTTTACCACTTCTGGTCGAAGATCTTTGCCGTCAACTTCGGCATGGGCGTGGTCTCCGGTCTGGTCATGGCCTACCAGTTCGGCACCAACTGGAGTCGCTTCTCGGACTTCGCCGGCGCCGTCACCGGGCCGTTGCTGACCTATGAAGTGCTCACGGCGTTCTTCCTCGAGGCCGGTTTCCTCGGCGTCATGCTGTTTGGCTGGAACAAGGTCGGTCGCGGATTGCATTTCTTTTCCACGGTAATGGTAGCGATCGGCACGCTGATCTCGACGTTCTGGATTCTCGCCTCCAACAGCTGGATGCAAACCCCGCAGGGCTTCGAGATCGTCAACGGCCAGGTGATCCCGACCGACTGGCTGGCCATCGTCTTCAACCCTTCGTTCCCGTATCGCCTGCTGCACATGGCGACCGCCGCGTTCATCGCCACGGCGTTCTTCGTCGGCTCGTCAGCGGCCTGGCATCTGTTGCGCGGCCGGGATAATCCTGCGATCCGCACCATGCTTTCGATGGCCATGTGGATGGCATTGATCGTTGCGCCGATCCAGGCGGTCATTGGCGACTTCCATGGTCTGAATACGCTCAAGCATCAACCGGCGAAAATCGCGGCCATTGAGGGACACTGGGAAAACCACGGAGACGAAGCGACGCCGCTGATCCTGTTCGGCTGGCCGGACATGAAAGAAGAACGCACTAAATTTGCCGTAGAGATTCCCTACCTCGGCAGCCTGATCCTGACCCACTCGCTGGACAAGCAAGTACCGGCACTCAAGGAATTTCCGCCAGAAGACCGGCCGAATTCGACCATCGTGTTCTGGTCGTTCCGGGTCATGGTCGGCCTCGGTTTCCTGATGATCTTCACCGGTCTGTGGAGTTTGTGGCTGCGCAAGCGTGACTCGCTGTATACCTCGCGGCCGTTCCTGCATCTCGCGCTGTGGATGGGACCGTCCGGCCTGATCGCGATTCTGGCCGGCTGGTTCACTACTGAGATCGGCCGTCAGCCGTGGGTGGTCTATGGCCTGATGCGCACCGCGGACGCGTCCTCCAACCACAGCTTCCTGCAGATGAGCATCACCCTGATCATGTTCGTCGTGGTGTATTTCGCCCTGTTCGGCGCCGGTCTCGGCTACATGATGCGCCTGGTGCGCAAAGGTCCGAAGCTCAGCGAGGGCACCGACACGCCGGATGGTGGTCCAGGCAAGAAGCGCACTCCAGCGCGTCCGTTGTCCGCTGCCGACGATCCGGGCGAAGGCGAACACGAAGACAACACTCGCTTGACCAAGGAGATTTGAGCCATGGGTATTGATCTTCCGTTGATCTGGGCCGTGATCATCATCTTCGGCATCATGATGTACGTGGTCATGGACGGTTTCGACCTGGGCATCGGGATTCTTTTCCCGTTCGTTCCGGGCAAGACCGACCGTGACGTGATGATGAACACCGTCGCCCCGGTCTGGGACGGCAACGAAACCTGGCTGGTACTCGGCGGCGCGGCGTTGTTCGGCGCGTTCCCGCTGGCCTATTCGGTGGTGCTTTCAGCGCTGTATCTGCCGCTGATCTTCATGCTGATGGGGCTGATCTTTCGCGGTGTGGCCTTCGAGTTCCGCTTCAAGGCCAAGGATGAAAAACGTCATCTGTGGGACAAGGCGTTCATCGGTGGCTCGATCGCGGCGACATTTTTTCAGGGCGTGGCGCTGGGGGCGTTCATCGATGGTTTGCCGGTGATCAACCGCCAGTTCGCCGGCGGTTCGATGGACTGGCTGACCCCGTTCACCCTG
The DNA here is from genome assembly GCF_036668835.1 of Pseudomonas koreensis. Classification (GTDB taxonomy): domain Bacteria; phylum Pseudomonadota; class Gammaproteobacteria; order Pseudomonadales; family Pseudomonadaceae; genus Aquipseudomonas; species Aquipseudomonas koreensis_I. Next base: position 120,620 of record NZ_JAZEVW010000009.1, on the reverse strand, counting down.
TTCTGCGGCGCCGCCCTGGTGGTCGCCTATGCCTTGCTCGGCTGCACCTGGCTGATCATGAAGACCGAAAGCAAGCTGCAAGAGCAGATGCACGATCTGGCGCGGCCATTGGCCTTCGTGTTGCTGGCGGTGATTGGCGTGGTCAGCCTGTGGACGCCACTGGCGCACCCGGAAATCGCTTCACGCTGGTTCACCATGCCGAACCTGTTCTGGTTCATGCCGGTGCCGATTCTGGTGCTGGTGACACTGTATGGCTTGATCCGCGCTGTGGCGCGTAACGCCAACTACACGCCGTTTCTGCTGACGCTGGTGCTGATCTTTCTCGGCTACAGCGGTCTGGGCATCAGCCTGTGGCCGAACATCGTGCCGCCATCGATTTCGATCTGGGACGCCGCGGCACCGCCGCAAAGTCAGGGCTTCATGCTGGTGGGCACGCTGTTCATCATTCCGTTCATCCTGGGTTACACCTTCTGGAGCTACTACGTGTTCCGCGGCAAGGTGACCCATGAAGACGGTTATCACTAGTCTGCTGCCGGGCTCCTCTTGTAAGAGCGAGCCTGCTCGCGAAGGCGTCCGCAGTGACGCCTTGGCTTAACGGAGATCGATGCAATGACCGGCAAACATTCCCTGCACGACATTGAACAAGCCGAAAAAAAACCGCTGTGGCAGCGGCTCGGCTGGCTGGCCCTGATCTGGGTCGGTAGCGTGGGGGTGCTGTTTATCGCTGCCAGCCTGATGCGTATGTTCATGAACGCAGCAGGCCTGACCACGCACTGAAATCATCCTGTCCCAGCGCCTTCGGGGAAGGATTTGCCAACCCTCCTTGCGGAGGGTTCTTTTCGTCTGCGGATTTATTTGCGCGCTTTGAGGATGACAAACTTCGGCGTCGCCGCCACTTGCTCGACGCCACGGAACAGGCGCGCGAGTTTGCTGTGGTAACCCAGATGGCGGTTGCCGACGATGTACAACGCACCGCCAACCACCAGCGCTTCGCGCGCCTGCTGGAACATGCGCCAGGCGAGGAAGTCGCCAACCACCTGCTGCTGATGGAACGGCGGGTTGCACAGCACCACATCCAGCGATTGCGCCTCTTGCCCGGCCAGGCCATCGGCGGCACGCACGATCACCTCGCGGTCGCCCAGTGCGGCCCGCCAGTTTTCCAGGGCCGATTGCACCGCCATATATGATTCATCGACCAGCGTGTAATGCGCATCCGGGTTCTGCAAAGCGCTGGCGATGGCCAGCACGCCGTTGCCACAGCCCAGATCGGCGACTCGGGCCTGGCCGAGGTTTTTCGGCAAGTGCGGCAGGAAGGCGCGGGTGCCGATGTCCAGACCTTCGCGGCAAAATACGTTGGCGTGGTTGAGCAATTCGATCGGCGGCTCGTCGAGGCGATAGCGCGTCGGGTAGGGCGAGACGGCCACCGCAGCCTTGGTTTGCGGCGTGGCAATCAGCAGGCGGGCCTTTTTCACCGCGAGCGAGGCTTGTACCGGGCCGATGTAACGCTCGAGCAGGTCACCGGCGGCGCGCGGCAGGTGCTTGACCATCGCAGCGGCGATCACCTCGGCGCCGGGCGCGAGTTGCCCTTGCAGGCGGATCAGTTGTTCTTCCAGCAGCGCGAGGGTTTTCGGCACCCGGATCAGCACCCGGTCGAACGGCCCGACCAATGGCTCGCTGGCCGCAATACCGCGCACGGCATCGAAAGCATGACCGTTGCGCAGCAGGTTTTTCTCCAGCCCCTGAAAACCCAGAAACGAGTCGCCGCTGCTGCTGACCTTGACCTTGCCGAGCAGGCTGGCAGCCAGCGCGCCGAAGCTGTCGTTGAGCACCAGCACGCGAGTGTCGGCCGTCGGTTGCTGCGCCGCGAGATGATTGAGCAGGTATTCGTCGGCGGCATCGAAGGCTTGCAGCGGCTCGTTCTGCTGCTCAGGCTGGCGGATCAGGTCGAGTTGGGCGAAGGGCGTTTCAAGCAAAGGCATGGGGCGGGACTCAGGGATGATCAACGGATATTCCGCAGCCCTGGCGTGTGCGGCGGAACCGACCGAGTGTAAGGCAACGCATTCTGCTGGCGTCATCACTCAGGAAGGTTACGAATGTTACGTTTATTTCTTTGGCATTACCCGTGTGATTACAAGGAAAGCGCGGCTGAGCGATCAGATGATGCCGGCTCTGGCGGCTGCGATAACGGCGGAGATCTTGTTGCAAACGTTGAGTTTGATGATCAGGTTCTGCACATGGTAATTCACGGTGCGTTCGCTGAGGCTAAGGATTTTCGAGATTTCATAGGCGGTCTTGCCAACGGCTGACAGTTTCAGGACCTGCAGTTCTCGCGTGGAGAGCTGAGGTTGGCGGGGCTTGAGCGCTTCTGCCGGAAGGGTCCGGGCGAACAGTTCACTCAAATGGCTGCTGGCGTAGAACATGTACCCAAAATGCTCATACAGCTCCAATGGGCTGATGGAGCAGTGTCGGCGCGCCAGGCTGATAATGCTGCACAAACCGCTCGGTTCATGATGAAACGATTGCGACCAGCCATTCTGCAATCCATGTTTTTGCAAACCCAGCCATATGTCGTGGGACTCTGTAAACAGCGATTCGGTCCAGACTATGGGTGACATGGAGTGATTGCAGTGTGATATCAAAGGGTCGGTTTTTATGTAACTGTTCTGTTCATATTGACTGTTCCACTCTTCAGGATAGTTATTGATTTGCAGGGGCTTGAGCTGCATGTCGCGGTGTAATGGAACAACTGAAATCGCACAAAAATTAAATCCGAGATTTTCGGCAAATCGCAGCAGTATCGGATAAGCAGCATCAATGCCCTTGGCAAACGTCAATTGTTTCAGCTGTGATTCCTTCCATGTTTCCATTGGGAAACGCTCCAGGACGTTACGGGGGGGGCGCCTAATGGATCCAAAAGATCCGGCACGCATCGAAGTGTAGGACGTTTCATACACTGAGCTATGAATTTTTTTGGTATTGCACAGTAAGATATTTGGATAAAGCGTTCTTAATAATTGATGTATTACATTGACGTTATCATCTTAAGTAATCACTCCAATTCTGATCGCCGCGATCACTTTCGAGTGAATCTCTCGTTCGGCGCGGGCTCAATACCATTATCAATCGTCGGTGTTTAACCGCGTCTTTTTGCGCGAGACTGGCAGCAACCGTTCAATGGAGTACCCCATGACCGCCAGCGCAGAGAAATACACCACGCAAACCTTGCTCGACGTCAAACCTCTGACCCCGAATCTGTTTACCCTGCGCACCACTCGCGATGCCGGGTTTCGTTTTCGCGCCGGGCAGTTCGCCCGGCTCGGTGTGGCCAAGGCCGATGGCAGTGTTGCCTGGCGCGCGTATTCGATGGTCTCGTCACCGTTTGACGAGTTTCTCGAGTTCTTCTCCATTGTCGTGCCGGGCGGTGAGTTCACCAGCGAACTGAGCCGGCTGCAGGTGGGCGATACGTTGCTGGTCGATCGCCAGGCATTCGGCTACCTGACCCTTGATCGTTTCGTTGACGGCCGCGATCTCTGGCTGCTGTCGACGGGCACTGGGGTGGCGCCGTTTTTGTCGATCCTGCAGGACTTCGAAGTGTGGGAAAAATTCGAGCGCATCATTCTGGTCTACAGCGTGCGCGAGGCCCGCGAGCTGGCTTATCAGGAACTGATTGCCGGCCTTAACCAACGCGACTACCTCAGCGAATACGCGCACAAGTTGCAGTTCATCGCGACGGTGACGCGTGAGGCGCACCCTGGGGCCCTGCATGGGCGCATTACCACGCTGATCGAAAGCGGTGAACTGGAGCGTGCGGCAGGCGTGGAACTGTCGGCGGAACATTCACGGGTCATGTTGTGCGGCAATCCGCAGATGATCGACGAGACCCGTGCGCTGCTTAAACAGAGGGACATGCGCCTGAGCCTGACGCGCCGGCCCGGCCAGGTCGCCGTGGAAAATTACTGGTAACGAAACGGCACCCGCAGGTGCCGTTGTTTTGTTAAAGGCGAACGATTCAGGGCCGCTCGTTCTGCGCCTTGAGCAGGTCGCGGATTTCGCCCAGCAGTTGCTCTTCCTTGCTCGGGATCGGCGGTGCGGTCGGGGCTACGGCTTCTTCGCGCTTGAGGCGGTTGATGGCTTTGACGCCCATGAAGATAGCGAAAGCGACAATGATGAAGTCCAGCACCGTCTGGATGAACTTGCCGTAAGCCAGCATCACTGCGGGCGTGTTGCCCTCGGCGGCTTTGAGCGTGATGGCCAGATCACTGAAGTCCACCCCGCCGATCAACAGGCCGATTGGCGGCATGATCACGTCACCGACAAACGACGAAACGATCTTGCCGAACGCCGCACCGATGATGATACCGACGGCCATGTCGACCACATTGCCTTTGACCGCGAAGGCCTTGAACTCGCTAAGCACGCCCATAGTTATTTCCTTGTTACAGATGAGTTTGGTGAAGGCAGTGTAAATCAGCGAAACGCGTCCTGCGCGAAACACCTTCTTACAATCCCCGTTTTTATCGACACATCAATAGACGATTAGTTTGCAAAGTGCCAGCAATCGCGCGCGAAATAGCGCGTAAATCTCTGACCGGGAAGCCATTTTTCTCAATCACGGCGTTACGTTCTTTCTATTTATGTTCCTCGTCGCAGGCCTCTAGCCTTGGGATGGCGCACCTGGATGCGCCGCAAAACAACCAGAGGATCCTGATATGACTTCCGCATTTGGACTGGGGGCTTTTCCCCGTCGCCGCACGCTTGGTGTACTGACCGCCAGCCTGCTGAGTTTCTCCGTGACTGCAGCGCCACTGACACGCGATAACGGCGCTGCCGTCGGTGATAACCAGAATTCGCAGACCGCTGGCGCCAACGGCCCGGTTCTGCTGCAAGACGTGCAACTGATCCAGAAACTGCAGCGGTTTGATCGCGAGCGCATTCCCGAGCGCGTGGTGCACGCCCGTGGTACGGGTGCTCACGGCACATTCACGGTGACCAACGACCTCAGCGACCTGAGCAAGGCCAAGGTGTTCGCCGCCGGCCAGACCACACCAGTATTCGTGCGTTTCTCGGCGGTGGTGCATGGCAATCACTCGCCGGAAACCTTGCGTGACCCACGCGGTTTCGCCACCAAGTTCTACACCGCTGACGGTAACTGGGACCTGGTGGGCAACAACTTCCCGACTTTCTTCATTCGCGACGCGATCAAGTTTCCCGACATGGTCCACGCGTTCAAGCCTGATCCGCGGACCAACCTGGACGACGATTCGCGCCGCTTCGACTTTTTCTCTCATGTACCGGAAGCCACTCGTACGTTGACCGAGTTGTATTCGAACGCGGGAACACCGGCCAGTTATCGGGAGATGGACGGCAACGGTGTTCATGCCTATAAGTTGGTCAACGCCAAAGGCGAAGTTCACTACGTCAAGTTTCACTGGAAGAGCTTGCAAGGGCTCAATAACCTGACGCCAGAACAAGTCGCGAAAGTTCAGGGTCAGGATTACAGTCATATGACCAATGATCTGGTGAGCAATATCAATAAAGGCAACTTCCCAAAATGGGACTTGTACGTTCAAGTTCTGAAACCGCAGGATTTGTCCAAGTTTGATTTTGATCCATTGGATGCCACCAAGATCTGGCCGGGTATTGCTGAGCGAAAAGTTGGACAAATGGTCTTGAATCGTAATCCGGCGAATGTCTTCCAGGAAACCGAACAAGTTGCAATGGCTCCGGCTAATGTCGTTCCGGGTATCGAACCTTCCGAAGACCGTTTATTGCAGGGCCGAGTGTTCTCCTACGCCGATACACAAATGTATCGCCTGGGCGCCAATGCTCTGCAATTGCCAATCAACGCGCCGAAAGTTGCGCTGAACAATGGTAATCAGGACGGTGCCATGAACTTTGGCGCCAGCAGCAGCGGTGTGAACTATCAGCCAAGCCGTCTGCAACCGCGTGAAGAGACCTCAAGCGCGCGTTACAGCCAACTGGCGCTGTCGGGCAGCACTCAGCAGGCGAAGATCCAGCGCGAGCAGAACTTCAAACAGGCCGGCGATCTGTATCGCTCGTTCAGCAAGAAAGAGCGTCGCGACCTGATCGACAGCTTCGGTGGCTCGCTGGCCAGCACTGACGATGAAAGCAAGCACATCATCCTGTCCTTCCTGTACAAGGCCGATCCGGAATATGGCACCAACGTGACGCAAGTGGCCAAGGGCGACTTGAGCCGGGTCAAGGCCCTGGCGGCAAAACTGGTCGACTGATTAGTGCAGTAACACCCCGCGGGGCCTGCATCAGGCCCCGTTCCGTTCAAGGAGACTGCTGATGCGAACCTGCTTTTTCATATTGGTCGCGTGCCTGTCGCTTAACGTATGGGCGGCACCGGTCGACCAGAGGCCCGAGGCGATCCAGGCACAATTGCGCGACTACTATTTCGACGCGGCGCGGCGCGGGGATGTGCCGATGCTCGAGGCGTTCATCGAATCGGGCTATTCCCTCGACACCCGCGACAGCAAGGGATACACCGCGCTGATCCTCGCCGCTTATCACGGTCAGGCGCCCGCGGTGGAACGCTTGCTCGCTGCCGGCGCCGATGCGTGCGCTCAGGATCAGCGCGGCAACACGGCGCTGATGGGCGCGATCTTCAAGGGCGAAGTACAGATCGCCCGGCGCTTGATGGCTACCGATTGCAGCCCCGATCAACGCAACGGCGCCGGGCAGACGGCGGCGATGTATGCCGGGTTGTTCAAGCGTCTGGAATTGCTCGATGCGCTCAAAGCCAAGGGCGCCGACCTGAACGCCGAAGACCCGTTGGGCAACAGCGCCGCACGTCTGGCCAGCGGTGAAATCCGCACTCCGGCGCCGCGCTGATCTGCGGCCTGTGGGTTATCATCGCGGTTTTTGTCGGGGGTTCTGATGGCCAAGGCCAAGCGCATGTACGGCTGCACCGAGTGCGGCGCAACCTTTCCCAAGTGGGCCGGCCAGTGCGGTGAATGCGGCGCGTGGAACACGCTGACCGAAACCATGATTGAAAGCGGCGGCGCCACGGCACCTACCGGGCGCACCGGTTGGGCCGGGCAACAAGCGCAGATCAAGACCCTGGCCGAAGTCAGCATCGAAGAAATCCCGCGTTTTTCCACAGCGTCCGGTGAACTCGATCGCGTGCTCGGGGGCGGTCTGGTCGACGGCTCGGTGGTGCTCATCGGCGGCGATCCGGGCATCGGCAAGTCGACGATTCTGCTGCAAACCCTGTGCAACCTCGCCAAAAGCATGCCAGCGCTGTACGTCACCGGCGAAGAATCCCAGCAGCAAGTAGCCATGCGCGCACGCCGCCTCGGCTTGCCGCAGGACCAGCTACGCGTGATGACCGAAACCTGCATCGAAACCATCATTGCCACCGCCCGCCAGGAAAAACCCAAGGTGATGGTAATCGACTCGATCCAGACGATTTTCACCGAACAGCTGCAATCGGCGCCCGGCGGCGTTTCTCAGGTGCGCGAAAGTGCGGCGCTGCTGGTGCGTTACGCCAAACAGAGCGGTACGGCGATTTTCCTGGTCGGCCACGTCACCAAGGAAGGCGCATTGGCCGGTCCCCGTGTGCTTGAGCACATGGTCGACACCGTGCTGTATTTCGAAGGCGAATCCGATGGGCGCCTGCGCTTGTTGCGCGCGGTGAAGAACCGTTTCGGCGCGGTCAACGAGCTGGGCGTGTTCGGCATGACCGACAAGGGCTTGAAAGAAGTCTCCAACCCTTCGGCGATCTTTCTCACACGCGCTCAGGAGGAAGTCCCGGGCAGCGTGGTCATGGCGACGTGGGAAGGCACCCGGCCCATGCTGGTGGAAGTGCAGGCGCTGGTCGACGACAGCCATCTGGCCAATCCGCGCCGGGTGACGCTGGGTCTGGATCAGAACCGCTTGGCAATGTTGCTCGCGGTTCTGCATCGCCATGGGGGGATTCCGACCCACGATCAGGACGTGTTCCTCAACGTGGTCGGCGGGGTCAAGGTGCTGGAAACCGCCTCCGATCTGGCGCTGATGGCGGCGGTCATGTCGAGCTTGCGCAACCGGCCGCTGCCGCATGATCTGCTGGTATTTGGCGAGGTCGGTCTGTCCGGCGAAGTGCGCCCGGTGCCGAGCGGGCAGGAGCGCTTGAAGGAAGCGGCCAAACATGGTTTCAAGCGCGCGATCGTGCCCAAGGGCAACGCGCCGAAGGAATCGCCGGCAGGGTTGCAGATCATTGCCGTCACCCGCCTCGAACAAGCCCTCGACGCATTGTTTGAGTGAACTGCGAACCTGTGGGCGCGAGCCTGCTCGCGAAGGGGGCGTGTCAGCCGGCATCATTGTTCAATGACATACCGTCTTCGCGAGCAGGCTCGCTCCCACAGGGGATTTGTAGTGATGGCTAGATCTCGATCAGGGCGCCCAGTTCGCGCTCAAGCTCGGCCTCGTCAGCCAGATTCAGCTCGATCAGCCGCCGCAAGCGCTGGATCGACTCCAGGCTGATATGTCGGCAGATGAACCCCAAATGGCCGTCTTCCTCGTGGGCCAGTTGCACGTCCATCTCTATGTCGACGTCATCGCTCAGATGAATGTCGACGAAAAAATCCTTTTCCCGATCGCCGAGCCATGGTTCCGGCCGCTCGATCAGCAATCCCTTGAGTGACAGGTCGATCAGTTTGACCGGCCAGATGTACTCGCCTTGACTCAGCTCGGTTCTGGCATCGAACGCAATACGTTTGAAGCGACGACGGTTGGCTGGGTGCTCGCTCATGGCGCAATCCTCCGAAGGTTGCCTGACTATAGACCCGCCTTGTCCGAGCGTGCCAGCGCGCGTGGGGCCAGATAGACCAATGTCGGGGTATGGCCTTTGCCGCCAGTAGCGCTAAACTCGGGGTGGCTGTCTTTCTTGTCCACCCTGGCTGGAATAAAAAAATGAAAAATAATAATAGCCTGCTACGCCACTTACCCTGGCTAGTGCTGGCAATCGTAGGAGCGTGCGCCCTGGGCGTAGTGGCATTGCGCCGCGGCGAGGCGATCAACGCCTTGTGGATTGTGGTCGCTGCCGTGGCCATTTATCTGGTTGCGTACCGTTACTACAGTCTGTTCATCGCCAACAACGTGATGCAGCTCGACGCGCGACGGGCCACCCCCGCCGTGCTCAACAACGACGGTCTGGACTACGTGCCGACCAACAAACACATTCTTTTCGGTCACCACTTCGCGGCCATCGCTGGCGCGGGGCCGCTGGTCGGCCCGGTACTGGCGGCGCAGATGGGCTACCTGCCCGGGACGCTCTGGCTGATTGCCGGTGTGGTGCTGGCGGGCGCGGTGCAGGACTTCATGGTCTTGTTCATGTCGACCCGACGCAACGGCCGTTCCCTGGGCGACATGGTGCGCGAAGAAATGGGCCGGATTCCCGGGACCATCGCGCTGTTTGGCTGCTTCCTGATCATGATCATCATCCTTGCGGTGCTGGCGCTGATCGTGGTCAAGGCACTGGCGGAAAGCCCATGGGGCATCTTCACCGTGATGGCGACCATCCCGATCGCGATGTTCATGGGCATCTACATGCGCTACATCCGCCCGGGCCGCATCGGCGAGATCTCGGTAGTCGGCGTATTGCTGCTGCTCGGTTCGATCTGGCTGGGCGGGCAGATTGCTGCCGATCCGGTATGGGCCAAAGCCTTCACCTTCACCGGTGTGCAGATTACCTGGATGCTGGTCGGTTACGGTTTTGTCGCCGCGTCGCTGCCGGTCTGGCTGATTCTCGCGCCGCGTGACTACCTGTCGACATTCCTCAAGATCGGCACCATCGTTGCGCTGGCGATCGGCATCCTGATCACCATGCCCGAGCTGAAAATGCCGGCGCTGACCCAGTTTGTCGACGGCACCGGGCCGGTGTGGAAGGGCGGTCTGTTCCCGTTCCTGTTCATCACCATCGCCTGCGGTGCGGTTTCGGGTTTCCACGCGCTGATCTCTTCGGGCACCACGCCGAAGCTGCTGGATAACGAAACCAATGCCCGCTACATCGGTTACGGCGGCATGCTGATGGAATCGTTCGTGGCAATCATGGCCATGGTTGCCGCTTCGGTGATCGAGCCGGGTGTGTACTTCGCCATGAACAGCCCGGCCGCCGTGGTTGGCAGTGATGCCGCGTCAGTGGCGCAGATGGTCACCAGTTGGGGCTTCGCGATCACGCCTGAAGCGTTGCAAGCGGTTGCCCATGACATCGGTGAAACCACCATTCTGGCTCGCGCCGGTGGTGCGCCGACCCTGGCAGTGGGTATTGCGCAGATCCTGCACAGTGTCCTGCCGGGTGAAAACACCATGGCGTTCTGGTACCACTTCGCAATCCTGTTCGAAGCGCTGTTCATTCTGACCGCAGTCGACGCCGGTACCCGTGCCGGTCGTTTCATGCTGCAAGACCTGCTTGGCTCCTTCGTTCCGGCGCTGAAACGTACCGAATCGTGGACCGCCAACCTGATCGCCACCGCCGGCTGTGTGGCGATGTGGGGCTGGTTGCTGTACCAGGGCGTGATTGATCCACTGGGCGGCATCAACACCTTGTGGCCTCTGTTCGGCATCTCCAACCAGATGCTCGCCGGTATCGCGCTGATGCTCGGCACCGTGGTCCTGATCAAGATGAAGCGCCAGCGCTACATCTGGGTCACCCTGCTGCCGGCGACATGGCTGCTGATCTGCACTACCACGGCTGGTTTCATCAAACTGTTCGACGCCAACCCGGCGATCGGCTTCCTGTCGCTGGCCAAGAAGTACAGCGATGCGCTGGCCAATGGTCAGGTGTTGGCACCGGCGAAAAGTGTCGAGCAGATGCAGCACGTGATCTTCAACGCCTATACCAACGCCACGCTCACCGCGCTGTTCCTGTTCGTGGTGTTCAGCATCCTGTTCTATGCGCTCAAGGTCGGCATCGCCGCCTGGGGCAAAAAAGAGCGTACGGATAAAGAATCGCCATTCCAGGCCCTGCCGGATGCGTAACCAGAGGATTGCAGCATGTTCAATGACCTGAGTCGCCTCGGTAAATACCTCGGTCAGGCCGCACGCCTGATGGTCGGCATGCCCGACTACGACACCTACGTCGAGCATATGCAAACCAAACACCCGGACAAACCGGTGATGAGCTACGAGATGTTCTTTCGTGAACGCCAAGAGGCTCGTTACGGTGGCAAGGGTGGGCCGAAGTGCTGTTGAGCTGACAGCCAGAGGCCAGTGCTAACCCTGTGGGAGCGAGCCTGTCGCGAATACGGAGTGTCAGTTGATGAATAGTTGACTGGCACACCGCTTTCGCGAGCAAGCTCGCTCCCACAGTTGTTTTTGCGTTGTTCATTCATTTTGTGAAGGAGATCGAGTTTTGTCCTCTCCCATTCCGGTCACGGTCCTTAGCGGTTTCCTCGGCGCCGGCAAGACCACGCTGCTGCGCCACCTGCTCAAAGCCGAGCACGGCCTGAAAATCGCCGTGATCGAAAACGAATTCAGCGACGCCGGCATCGACACCCAGTTGCTCGGTGACGAGCCGGTGCAAGTCATGACCCTGGCCAACGGCTGCGTCTGCTGCACCATTCACACCGACCTGACCAAGGCGCTGTACCTGCTGCTCGAGCGGCTGGACAGCGGCGAGATCGCGTTTGATCGTCTGGTCATCGAGTGCACCGGCCTGGCCGATCCGGCGCCGGTGGCGCAGACGTTTTTCATCGATGAAGAGCTGCGCGAGCGTTATCTGCTCGACGGCATTATCACCCTGGTCGATGCCGCGCATGCCGACGTGCATCTGAGCCAGACCATCGCCCAGGCGCAGATCGGTTTCGCCGACCGCCTGCTGGTGAGCAAGACCGATCTGGTTGACAAAGCCACCTTCAATGCACTGAGCGAACGCCTGACGCGGATCAACCGCCGTGCGCCGATCCGCGTGGTCGAGCATGGCAACATCGATCTGGCCGAACTGCTGGATGTGCGCGGCTTCAATCTGAATGCCGATCTTGGCGGCGGCTTGAGCCTGCGCCCGGTGGGCAAGGCGCCGTCGATCGATCGTATTTCCAGCCTGGTGCTGCGTACCGATCAGCCGCTGGATATCGATCAGCTCAGCGAGTTCATGAACGAACTGCTCGAAGAACACGGCAAGCAATTGCTGCGTTACAAAGGTGTGCTGAACATTGCCGGGGAGGATCGGCGGTTGGTGTTTCAGGGCGTGCTGAAACTTTACGGTTTCGACTGGGACACCGAATGGGCCGAGGGTGAGAAGCGCGAAAGTGTGATGGTGTTTATTGCCGATGATCTGCCGGAAGAGCAGATTCGGGCGGGGTTTGCGCGGGTGGCGGCAGCCTGACGGGTTTTCTGAGCCTGTGATGCAGCTATCGCGAGCAGGCTCACTTCTACATTGGAAACGCGTTCCCTTGTAGGAGTGAGCCTGCTCGCGATGGCCATCTAACCAACAACCTATTGTCCAAGGTCCGACCCCAGCAGTGTCTGCTCAAGCTGATCGAGATGCTGATTCATCAACATCATGGCTTCAGCGACTCGGCCGGATTCCACCGCCTCGACCAGCGCCAAATGCTCCTGCCACGCGCAACAGTTGTGTGAAGAACCCTCGCACCGCGCAACCGCGAGCGACGTCAGCGGCACCAGACTGCCTAGAAATTGCGCCAACGGTGCATTCCCCGCCATTCCTGCCAACTGCAAATGAAACTCCCCGGCCAAGCGGATCGCCGCACCGCGTCGACCCTGCTCGACCGCCAGACGTTCACGTTCGATCAGCCCGCGCAGACGTTTGATCCCATCAGCCGGTGAACGCTGGCACGCCAGGCGCACCAGCGTGCCCTCTGTCAGACGCCGCGCATGCAAGGCCTGCCGGGTCTGCTCAGCATCAGGCGCAGCGATGCGTGGTCGATGATTGGCCCGCAGCACCACGATGTGCTCATGAGAAAGCTGCGTCAGCACCCGGCGCACGTCGGCCCGGCTGGCACCGAACCATTGTTTCAGGCTGTCTTCGGTAAAACGGCTGGCCGGGGTGATCAGCTGCTCCAGAATCGCCTCGAGCAGGCGCGGATACAGATCGTCCACGGCGGCGCGCAGGCGAGTGAAGGGCAGTGAGGCGCCTGCAGAGTGAGCGTGCGGCGTTGCGGCGACACTGTTCATGACCGGTCTCCAAAAAGTAATTCAGTGGGGCAGGTTGTCTTCCGGGATATTCAGCTCGACGCCCATGCGCTGGCCCTCCCGCAGAATGTGCCGACGCATTTCGGCGCTGGCCTGCGCGCTGTTCTTGCTGCGAATCGCGCGAACGACCGCTTCGTTTTCTTCCAGACGTTCGGCCAGATGCTCGGGAGAATTGCGCAGCACTTCGGCGCTTTGTTTGAGCGCATTGCTGGTCTGCTGCACGACGCTCTGGAAAATCGGGTTTGAGGTCAGGGTGAACAGTTCTTCGTGAAAGGCGATGTAAGCGCTGACCCCGGCTTCGCTGTCGCCCGCTTCCAGGGCTTCGCGCATGTCCATCAGGGTCAGGCGCAACTGCCCGACTTCCTTGCTGCTGATCGATTGCGCGACCAGACCGACAATGAATGGCTCGAGGGTGTAGCGCAGTTGCAGCACGTCTTCAAGGCTGGCGCCGGCGACTGCACGGTCATGGCTCGGGTTGTCGTTCAGTTGCGCATCGAGCACGACCACGCCTTTGCCCGGCATCGAACGCACCAGGCCCAGGGTTTCCAGAACAATCACGGCTTCGCGCAGGCTGGGCCGGCTGATGCCCAATTGTTCGGCCAGTTCACGCTGGCCCGGCAGCATTTCACCGCAGCGCCACTGACCGCGGGCCAGCGCCGCGCGGAGTTTTTCCACCACTGAGTTGACGACGGTTGAAGTTGTAATCACGTATTGGCTCCCTGCGCCGTGCCTGCCGATCAGCAGGCACGGCGATCAATCAAAATTCTTTGGCCGCCGCCTGGGCGACGGTTTTTCTCGGCTGAAAGTTATAGCCCTGTTCGCCGTTGAGCACTTTGTTGGCCCGTTGCACGTCGATGTCCTTTTCCCAGCGGGCGATGGCGACGGTGGCGACGCAGTTGCCGATCAGGTTGGTCAGCGCGCGGCCGATGCCCATGAACCAGTCCACCGCGAGCACCAGCACCAGACCGACCACCGGGATCGCCGGAATGGCGGTCAGCGTTGCCGCCAGAATCACCAGCGCCGAACCGGGAATGCCGTGGGCACCTTTGGAGGTGATCAGCGACACCAGCAAAATCGTCAGCAGATCGGTCATGGCCAGCGGTGTGCCGGTGGCGTTGGCGATGAACACGATGGCCAGGGTCAGGTAGATCGAGAAACCGTCGAGGTTGAACGAGTACCCGGTCGGAATCACCAGCCCGACGGTGGAACTGCCGATGCCCAGGTGTTCGAGCTTGCGCATGATCTGCGGCAGCACGGCGTCAGACGAGGCGGTGCCCATGACGATCAGCAGTTCTTCACGCAGGTACTTGAGCAGCGGCCACATGCGCAAGCCGGAAGCGCGCATCACCAGACCGAGAATCACGCTGACGAATGCAATGCAGGTCAGATAGAACAGGCCGACCAGACTGCCCAGATGCTGCAGCGAATCCAGGCCATATTTGCTGGTAGTGAAGGCGATGGCGCCGAACACGCCGATCGGCGCCAGACGCACGATCATGCCCATGATGCGAAAGATCACATGGCTCAGTTCGTTGATCAGCCGCGAGATCCCCGACGCCGCCTCGCCGACCAGATTCAACGCGCTGCCGAACAGCACCGAGAACAACAGCACTTGCAGGATGTTGTTGTCGGCGAAGGCACCGATCACCGAGGTCGGGATCAGGTCCATCAGGAACTGCGTGGTGGTGTGCATGTGCTGGCCGCGCTCGGCGAGGTCGCCCATGTCGGCGCGCGACAGTTGCTCCAGATGAATATTCGCGCCGCTGCCGATGCCGGTGCTGAAGGCGAACACCAAGCCGATCACCAGGGCGATGGTGGTCAGCACTTCGAAGTAGATCACCGACTTGAGGCCAATGCGCCCGACCTTCTTCAGGTCGCCCGCGCCACTGATGCCGCTGACCACCACGCAGAACACGATCAGGCCGATGAGCATCTTGATCAGTTTGATGAAACCGTCGCCAAGCGGTTTGAGCTGGGCCGAGTATTCAGGGAGGGTCAGCCCGCAGACGATGCCGAGCATCAGTCCGAGAACCACTTGGAGGAAGATTGAACGCGAGCACCATCTGAGCATGGGAGGAATCCTGGGTCGGTGTCCTGGCTGCCGCACGCTTGGCGCATCGGATTCAGGACTTAATTATTGTGGTCTTACCGGTATGTCCAGTGCAGGCGCAGTCTAGGCGCGGGTTTTCCATGATCGCAAGTGAAAAGTGACGAATTGGCATGACCGGTCTGACCAGTTGTGCGCCGAGTCCCATTCTTGAGCAGTTCAGGCGTATGAAAAAAACGGGCGAAAAAAAACCGGCCAATCACTTGGCCGGTTTTTCCTGCAGCGGGTTTAACGTCGCGATTACGCGCCGTAGACCGGCAGTTTCTTGCAGATGGCTTTGACTTTCTCACGAACGGCGTCGATCACCGCTTCGTTGTTCAGGTCTGCCAGGATGTCGCAGATCCAGCCGGCCAGCTCTTTGCACTCAGCCTCTTTGAAGCCGCGAGTGGTCACAGCCGGGGTACCGAAACGCAGGCCGGAAGTGACGAACGGAGAACGTGGATCGTTAGGCACGGAGTTCTTGTTCACGGTGATGAACGCTTTGCCCAAAGCGGCGTCGGCGTCTTTACCAGAGATTTCCTGCTTGATCAGCGACAGCAGGAACAGGTGGTTTTCAGTACCGCCCGAAACCACGTCGAAACCGCGCTCGATGAATACGCTGGCCATGGCCTGGGCGTTTTTCACCACTTGTTGCTGGTAGGTCTTGAACTCAGGCTGCAGCGCTTCCTTGAAGCAGATCGCCTTGGCGGCGATCACGTGCTCCAGCGGGCCGCCCTGGGCGCCCGGGAATACTGCGGAGTTGAGCTTCTTCTCGATGTCGGCGTTGGCGCGCGCCAGGATCAGACCGCCACGTGGACCGCGCAAAGTCTTGTGCGTGGTGGTGGTGACCACGTCAGCGAACGGCACCGGGTTCGGGTAGACGCCAGCGGCGACCAGACCGGCCACGTGAGCCATGTCGACAAACAGGTAGGCGCCGACTTTGTCAGCGATGGCGCGGAAGCGTGGGAAGTCGAGGATCTGCGAGTAGGCAGAGAAACCAGCGACGATCATTTTTGGCTTGTGCTCGACCGCCAGGCGCTCGACTTCGTCGTAGTCGATCAGGCCGTTGGCGTCGATGCCGTACTGCACGGCGTTGTACAGCTTGCCCGAGGAGGAAACGCTGGCGCCGTGGGTCAGGTGACCACCGTGGGCCAGGCTCATGCCCAGAATGGTGTCACCGGCCGATAGCAGGGCCAGGTACACAGCGGCGTTGGCTTGCGAACCGGCGTGCGGTTGAACGTTGGCGTAATCGGCACCGAACAGTTCCTTGGCACGGTCGATGGCCAGTTGCTCGACCACGTCGACGTACTCGCAACCACCGTAGTAGCGCTTGCCCGGGTAGCCTTCGGCGTACTTGTTGGTCAGGACCGAGCCTTGAGCTTCCATCACCGCTGGGCTGGTGTAGTTTTCCGAAGCGATCAGCTCAATGTGTTCTTCCTGACGCTGAGCTTCTTGCTCCATGGCGGCAAAAAGGTCGGCGTCGTACTTGGCAATAGTCAAATCACGGCTGAACATGGCGGTCCTCAAGGATCGGGGGGGCAGAAAAGGGGGGCATTCTAACCCAAGCGCTTTTATAAGGGCTATGAAACACAGTCAGGTTGTGGATAAGCGGGCTTCAAGCAGCAAGCTACAAGCTACAAGCTACAAGTCAAAAGCGCTTCGGCTTCCACTTGCAGCTTGCAGCTAACCTCTTGCAGCTCCTCTTCATGTTCGACTGACCTGAGCCGCCCGAAGCGGCTCAGGTCAGTCGAACATGAAGAGCGCATCATTGCTGAACTGCGCCTCGAACCGTCCCGCCGGCATCGGCCGCCCAAACAGGTAGCCCTGCACCTCGTCGCAACCGTGCTCACGCAGAAAGTCCAGTTGCTCGTGGGTTTCCACGCCCTCGGCGATCACCGCCAGGTTCAGGCTGTGGGCCATGGCAATGATTGCCCGGGCGATTTGCGCGTCCTGTTCGCCGGAGGGCAGGCCATCGACGAAGGTGCGGTCGATTTTCAGCACATCAATCGGGAACTGCTTGAGGTAGTTCAGCGATGAGTAACCGGTGCCGAAGTCATCGACGGCGATGCTCAGACCGAGGTTTTTCAGGCCGGCGAGAATCTGCATCGCCTCGCTGACTTCGCGCATCAGGATGCTTTCGGTCAGTTCCAGCTCCAGACACGCCGGTGGCAGACCGGTCTCGCGCAGGATCGTGGCGATGCGCGTGCCGAGCTGGCCGTCGGAGAACTGCCGCGCCGAGATGTTCACCGAAACCTTCGGCACGCGCACGCGTTGCTGATGCCAGGTTTTCAACTGGCGGCAGGCTTCGCTGATCACCCAGTCGCCGACGTCGACCACCAGCCCGAGTTCTTCCAGGACCGGAATGAAATCCCCCGGTGGCACCAGTCCGCGACGGGGATGGCGCCAACGCAGCAGCGCTTCGGCACCGGTCAGGCGTTTGCCGTCACCGCTGAACTGCGGCTGGTAATACAGAACGAATTCGTTCTGCTCCAGGGCGTGACGCAAGTCGCTTTCCAGCTCCAGACGCTCCAGCGCACTGGCGTTCATGTCGGCCTGGTAGAACTGGAAGTTGTTCTTGCCACGCTCCTTGGCGTGGTACATCGCCGTGTCGGCGTTCTTCATCAACTGGCT
Source organism: Pseudomonas koreensis (assembly GCF_036668835.1). Taxonomy (GTDB): domain Bacteria; phylum Pseudomonadota; class Gammaproteobacteria; order Pseudomonadales; family Pseudomonadaceae; genus Aquipseudomonas; species Aquipseudomonas koreensis_I. The sequence continues at coordinate 102,745 of NZ_JAZEVW010000009.1, read as the reverse complement.
GAGTTCGTTGCCGTCTTGCGGGCTCAGCGCGATGCCGATACTCGCGGTGACAAAGAACTCACGGCCTTCGAGCACGAACGGCCGCACCAGACTGCCGAGGATTTGCTCGGCGACGTGAATCGCCCGGTTCAGGGCCAGTTCGCGGCTGGAACGATGTTGCAGCAGCAGGGTGAATTCGTCGCCGCCCATGCGCGCCACGGTGTCGTCTTCACCGACACAAGCCAGCAGGCGCGTGGCCATGTCCTTGAGCATGCGATCGCCAGCGGCGTGGCCGAGGGAGTCGTTGATTGGCTTGAACCGGTCGAGATCGAGGAACATCAGCACCACCCACGACTTCTGCCGTTCAGCCGCTTGCAGCGCGGTGTGCAGGCGATCCTGAAACAGCGTGCGATTGGGCAGATGGGTCAGGGCGTCGTAGTAGGCGAGGCGATGAATGCGCTGTTCGCTGGCCTTGCGCTCGCTGATGTCGCTGAAGAAACACACGTAACTGGCCAGATCGCCCTCGTCGTCGAGCACCGCCGTAATCCCGACCCACGCCGGGTAGTGCTCGCCGTTACGGCGTTTCATCCAGACTTCGCCCTCCCAGGTGCTGTGCTCGTGCAGTTGCTTGAGCACGTAGCGCAGGTGCGCGTCCTGCTGTTCGTCGACGGTGAGCATGTTCGGCAACTGGTCGAGCACTTCGCCCACCGCATAGCCACTGACGCGACTGAACGCTTCGTTGGCCTGGACGATGTAACCGGCCGGGTCGGTGATCAGGATCGCCGAGGTCGAATGCTCGAATACCGTGGCGGCCATGCGCAGGTCTTTTTCGGCGCGGCGTTGCTGGCTGATGTCGCGGCCGACACCGAGCACCCCTTCGAAGGCGCCATGTTCGTCCCAGACCAGCACCAGGCGCAGTTCGATCGGGATCTTGCGGCCATCGGCGCGCAGGCAGTCGAACAGGAACAGTTGCGTCTGCACCTGACTGCGCAGCAGGGTCAGTTGTTCGGGCTTGTCCAAGGCTTTGCTGACGCGATCCATCAGCGTGTAGATGCCGTTCAATTGCTGCGGATTGGCGATGGTCGATTGCCAGCCGTTCTGGAAAATCCACTCGACGTCGTAACCCAGCACCGCTTGCACCGACGGGCTGACATAGTTCAGCGAGAGTTTGCTGTCGGTGGAGAAGATCACGTCGCTGATGCTTTCGGCGAGCATTCGGTAACGCTGTTCGCTGTCGCGCAGGGACTCGCTGGCCTCGATCTGCTCAGTGATGTCCTTGGCCACACCGATGATCCGCGTGACCTGATCGTGTTTGTCCCGCGCCAGTGCCTGTTCGCGAATGTCGAAGCGCCGCCATTTGCCGTCGCGATGGCGGAAGCGCAACTGACATTGCAGCAACTGGCTGTAGCCAGCGTGGCGCTGCAGCTGCCGCGAGCGATGGTAGTAGTCGGCATCTTCCGGGTGCAGGAGGATTTCCCAGAAGTACTCGCCCATCTGGTGCAGTTCGCTGCGGTTGTAGCCCAGCGTCTGGCCGAGGTGATGGTTGCTGAAAATCATCCGCTGGCTGATCACGTCCTGCACATACAGATGGTCCGGGACGGTGCGCACCACGTCCGACCAGAAACCCTCGCGCTCGAGCAGCGACAGTTCGATCAGCTTGCGGCTGGTGATGTCGTTGATGCTGAGGATCACCGCTTTGTAATCGTCTTGCTCGTTGGGCAGGCGCAGCACCATCCACAGATGTTGGTCGCGACCGTTGCCGTCCGGCAGTTTGATTTCCAGTTCCAACTGATCCTGTCGCAGCAAAACCGCCTCGAGAATTTGCTGGCCGATGAGGCAGTGCTGATGCGGTTGGCCGGCGATCAGCAGTTGCCAGGCGTGCTCGCAGGAATTGACGTTGAGCAGTTGCAGCGCGACCTGATTGACCTCGGTGACGCGCAGCTCCTGAAGCAACTGTTGGCGTTGCTGCGGCTGGTCGAGCCAGGCTTTGAGCTGGTCGCTGCTCTGGATCTGCGCCTTGTCGAACGCCTGCTTGAGACCCGACAGATCGAGCACGCAGAGGGCCACCCCGGTGCCTTCGAAAATGTCCTGATATCGGCGGCGCCCTTCATGCAGCTGGCGCTGACGCCGACGCATGTTCAGCAGCGCGATCACCGGCAACATCGAAAACGCCAGGCCGAGCAGGCATTTGCCGATGAACGCCGGCAACAACTCTTCGAGTACCCGCTGGCGGTCGAACAGGCCGCGCAACTGCCAGTCGCTGCTGCTCAGTGGCACGGTCAGCACGGTGTTGGCGAGGTCGTCCGGGGTCAGGACGCCGGGTTTCGCCGAAGGCTGGGCTTTATCGCGGCTGATGATCTGATGGTTGATGCGGTTTTCCACCAGCCACAGCGGACGCAGGCCGGCTTCACCCTGTTTGGTCAGTGAATCGAAAAACGTCGGCGTCAGGCGCAGAGCCCAATAACCACGCGTGCTGCCGCTGGCCTGGTGCAACAACAGGTGCACCACCGAGCCATCGTCGGCGTTGCTGAAATAATGCGCTTGGGCATGGCTGCGGCGGACCAGTTCGGTGAGGTAGTCGGCGTCGTCGCTGTTTGCGGCGCTGTCGCTGATGATCCGCCCGGAAGGGCTGAGCAAGGCCATGCTGCGCAGATCCGGCAGCGATTGCTGGAGTTTGCGCAACAGCGCCTGCTGTTCGTCGGCTGATTGCGGTTGTTCGACGATCGGTAGCAGATTGAGGGCGATTTGCGCGTTCAGCGCCATGTTCAGGCTGACCTGGGCGGCGAGGTCGGCGGTGTAGTCGATGGTGTACTGGCGCTGGTTTTTCTGGGTTTCGCGCAGTTGATCGAGCAGTTGCCAGAACAGCAGCGCCAGCAATAGAAGCACGAGCGTCGCCAGCGCACCCTTTAAAGTGCCGCGCAGGGACGAGCCGGGCGCCGCTGGGGTGCTGCTCACAGAAGCTGGCGGAGTGACGTTGGACAAGCTGTGATCCTGCGGTTTGGCTGGACTGGCGCGACGTGCACTATAAGCCGGACGCCCAAAGGGCGGCTAGCATGCCTTGACTCGTGGCGAAGTGCCAGCCCCTCGCGGCTGGACTGCCTGTGAGCATTCAGGTAGCTTTGCCGGTTAGACCGGGGGCGTTCCAGCCCCTACAATCAGACTTTTTCCAGCGCGCACGCATTGATCGCGATCACGTGAACGACGCGCACAGTCTGGCCAGGCATCGCCTGCGCTCCAATCATTCATCTGTCACTGACCCAAGGTTCTCCATGGCTCAATACGTCTTCACCATGCATCGGCTGGGCAAAGTTGTACCGCCGAAGCGGGAAATCCTCAAAAACATTTCGTTGTCGTTCTTCCCCGGCGCCAAGATCGGCGTGCTCGGCCTCAACGGTTCGGGCAAGTCCACGCTGCTGAAAATCATGGCCGGCGTCGACACCGAGTTCGAAGGTGAAGCGCGTCCGATGCCTGACCTGAACATCGGTTACCTGCCGCAAGAGCCGCAACTCGATCCGACCAAGACCGTGCGTGAAGTGGTCGAAGAAGCGGTGAGCGTGATCAAGGATGCGCAAGCGCGTCTGGACGAGGTCTACGCCGCTTACGCCGACCCGGATGCCGACTTCGACAAACTGGCCGCCGAACAGGCCAAGCTCGAAGCGATCCTGCAGGCCAGCGACGGTCATAACCTGGAGCGTCAACTGGAAGTCGCCGCCGATGCGCTGCGTCTGCCCGCCTGGGACGCGAAAGTAGAACACCTGTCCGGCGGTGAAAAACGTCGTGTGGCCCTGTGCCGTCTGCTGCTGTCCGCGCCGGACATGCTGCTGCTCGACGAACCGACCAACCACCTGGATGCCGATTCCGTGGCCTGGCTGGAGCATTTCCTCCACGACTTCCCGGGCACTGTGGTTGCGATCACGCACGACCGTTATTTCCTCGACAACGTCGCCGGCTGGATTCTTGAACTCGACCGCGGCGCGGGCATCCCTTACGAGGGCAACTATTCGGGCTGGCTCGAAGCCAAGTCCGATCGTCTGGCCGCTGAATCCAAACAGCAGTCGGCCCACGAAAAAGCCATGAAGGAAGAACTGGAGTGGGTGCGCAAAGGCGCCAAGGCCCGCCAGTCGAAATCCAAGGCTCGTCTGCAACGCTTCGAAGAAATGCAGTCGCAGGAATTCCAGAAGCGCAGCGAAACCAACGAGATCTACATCCCGGCCGGTCCACGCCTGGGTGACAAGGTCATCGAATTCAAGAACGTCACCAAGGGCTACGGTGATCGCGTGCTGATCGACAACCTGTCGTTCTCGATGCCCAAGGGTGCCATTGTCGGCGTGATCGGTGGTAACGGTGCCGGTAAGTCGACCCTGTTCCGCATGCTGATGGGCAAGGAAACCCCGGATTCCGGCACCATCGAAGTCGGCGAAACCGTGCAACTGGCCTGCGTTGACCAGAGCCGCGAAGACCTGGACGGCAGCAAGACCGTGTTCCAGCAGATTTCCGACGGCTCCGACCAGATCCGCATCGGCAACTACGAGATCCCGTCGCGCACCTACGTTGGTCGCTTCAACTTCAAGGGCGGCGATCAGCAGAAGTTCGTCAAGGACTTGTCCGGTGGTGAGCGCGGTCGTCTGCACCTGGCGCTGACCCTGAAGGAGGGCGGCAACGTCCTGCTGCTCGACGAACCGTCCAACGACCTCGACGTGGAAACCCTGCGTTCGCTGGAAGAAGCGCTGCTGGACTTCCCGGGCGCCGCCATTGTGATCTCTCACGATCGCTGGTTCCTTGACCGTGTCGCCACGCACATCCTGGCGTACGAAGACGACTCGCAAGCGGTGTTCTTCGAAGGCAACTACACCGAGTACGAAGCCGATCGCAAAAAGCGCCTCGGCGAAGCGGCGGCCCAGCCACACCGGGTACGCCACAAGAAACTGGCCTGATTCGGGTTGGTTGCAGAAAGAGCGGAGCCTTCGGGCTCCGTTTTTTTTGCCCTGGGTTTTTCCAGATAAACCGAGTTGCGGCTTTCGCGAGCAAGCTCGCTCCCACAGGGGTAACGCATTTTAAATGTGGGAGCGAACCTGCTCGCGAAGACGGTGTAACTGTTGGTGCAAGTCTTGAATCTGTGCTCCCCACTCAGGTGCAAAAACGGATCAAAAACCCCTGGTATTTATATCCTGTGCACCATTTAATTTCATAACTGCGACATTCTGCTCTGTTCCTGTGCGCAACTCGTTTGTTACAGTCCGGCCCAATCTCTTCCAACGACAATAAATTTGCCGAGACTTTACCCATGACCGAATCCGTCGAATCCTTCCTTGCTCGCCTGAAAAAACGCGACCCTGATCAACCCGAATTTCATCAGGCGGTGGAAGAAGTGCTGCGCAGCCTGTGGCCGTTTCTCGAGGCCAATCCGCGTTACCTGACGTCGGGCATTCTGGAGCGCATCTGTGAGCCGGAGCGGGCGGTGGTGTTTCGTGTGTCGTGGGTCGACGATCAGGGCAAGGTCCAGGTCAATCGCGGTTTCCGTATTCAGATGAACAGCGCCATCGGCCCGTACAAGGGCGGTCTGCGTTTTCACCCATCGGTGAATATGGGTGTGCTGAAATTCCTCGCCTTCGAACAGACCTTCAAGAACTCGCTGACGTCGTTGCCCATGGGTGGCGGCAAGGGCGGTTCGGACTTCGATCCGAAGGGCAAAAGCGACGCAGAAGTCATGCGCTTCTGCCAGGCGTTCATGAGCGAGTTGTATCGTCATATCGGTGCGGATGTGGACGTGCCGGCCGGTGACATTGGCGTCGGTGCGCGGGAGATCGGTTTCCTGTTCGGTCAGTACAAACGCCTGAGCAATCAGTTCACCAGCGTCCTGACCGGCAAAGGCATGACGTATGGCGGCAGCCTGATTCGCCCGGAGGCCACCGGTTTCGGTTGCGTGTACTTCGCCGAGGAAATGCTCAAGCGCCGCGGGCAGGGCGTTGAGGGCAAGCGGGTGGCGATTTCCGGTTCCGGCAACGTCGCGCAATACGCCGCGCGCAAAGTGATGGATCTGGGCGGCAAGGTGATTTCCCTGTCCGATTCCGAAGGCACGCTGTTCTGCGAAGCCGGCCTGAGTGAAGAACAGTGGCAGGCGTTGCTGGAACTGAAGAACGTCAAACGCGGGCGCATCAGCGAACTGGCGGCCGCGTTCGGTCTGGAGTTCCGCGCCGGTCAGCTGCCATGGTCGCTGCCGTGCGACATCGCGCTGCCATGCGCCACGCAGAACGAACTCGACGCCGAGGCGGCGCGCACGCTATTGCGCAATGGCTGTGTGTGCGTGGCCGAGGGCGCGAACATGCCGACCACGCTGGAGGCTGTGGATATCTTTATCGCGGCGGGCATTCTGTTCGCCCCGGGCAAGGCCTCGAATGCGGGCGGTGTGGCCGTAAGCGGTCTGGAAATGTCACAGAACGCCATGCGCCTGCTGTGGACGGCCGGCGAGGTCGACAGCAAGCTGCACGCGATCATGCAGTCAATCCACCACGCTTGCGTGCATTACGGCGAGGACAATGGCCAGGTCAATTACGTCAAAGGCGCGAACATCGCCGGCTTCGTCAAAGTCGCTGATGCAATGTTGGCCCAAGGCGTGGTTTAAGCCGGTTCGATGCGGATCACTTCGATGATCTGATCACCGGCGGGGCGCTGCCACAGCACCTCGTCGTTGAGCCGTGCGCCGAGCAGCGCCCGGCCCAGCGGCGAGGCCCAATTGATCAGCCCCTGACTCGCATCGGCCTGATCTTCACCGACCAGTTGCACGCGGTGTTCGGTGTCGTGTTCATCGGCATACGTCACCCGACTGCCGATCTGCACCTTGTCGGTGGAAGTCGCAGCCACGGCCACTTGGGCTGAGCCCAGACGTTGCGTGAAATAGCGCAGATCCCGTTGCAGATCCGCCAGCCGTTGTTTGTCGGCCTGCTCACCTTTGGCCGATTGTTCGGCCTGCGCGTTTTGCAGCGCGGCAACTTTCGCCTGCAACTGCGCCAGACCTTGCGGCGTCACGTAATTGGGTTGCGTGCTGACCTGCCGCTCGACCGGCTGATCGGCCTGTGCGGCGGCGTTGTCTTCGTTGACGAATGCGCGACTCATGGTGTCCTCCTCTAAAGGATTTAGGCCATGTTCGCCGGCATTTGGTTTCACTGGATGTCCGAGAACGACTATTGCGAGCGATAGGCCCGTCCGGCACCCTGGTCTTTCTGTTGTTGCCAGGCGCGCTCGCGTTCGTCCCAATGTTCGTTGCGATAGTCTTCACGGCTCTTGTTTTCCAGCATCGCCTGGCACTGGCGGAAACCATCGGTCCAGCCATCGGCGTACTGCCTGTCCTTGAGATAGCGCGGCACGTTCTTGCGAAACTCGCCGCTGATCGAACCAGCGGCTTGCCGGCCACTGACGCAACCGTCATCGAAACCATCGGCGAACGCCGGTGGATAACCCTTGGCAATCAAATCGTCATGGGTCGACTGACAGCCGCCCAGCACCAGCAACACGCCCAGCACACCCGCACACCGCCACATTGCACTCTCCCGCGCCGATACCCGGCTCATAAGGAAAGTCTAGAAGGGGATTCATGAGGCGGCTGTCGAAGACCCGTGAAAAATCCATTAACACCACAAATCCCCTGTGGGAGCGAGCTTGCTCGCGAAGGCGTCCTGTCAGGCGATTCTAATATCGACTGACCCACCGCTTTCGCGAGCAAGCTCGCTCCCACATTGGTTCTGTGTTGTGTTCGAAGTCAGTAGTGATACCACTTCACTTCGAGCATGACTTCGGTCTCGGGCGTGGCGAGATGGCTGAATTCACGCTGCGCACTCAAGCGCAAACCCAGGTTGCGCGACAGCTCCCATTGCTGATTCAGGCTCAGACTGCGGCGCACTTCGCCGTTGAAGAAGTAATCGCCCTTGGCCTCCAGACTGAGGTTGCCCAGCGGGTTTTTCCACAGTACGCCGGTATTGAAACCGCCGGCCGGGGAGACGAACTCGGCGAAGTCATTGTTGTGCTCCACGCGTACGGTACCGAGTGCAAAGCCCAACACATCCTCACCCAACTGCCATGTACCACCGCCACCGCCGTTGACGTGGCTGACCAGCGTTTCGTCGTCATGCTTGCCCGGGACGCGTTCGAGGCCACCGGTGACTTGCCACGACAATGGCTGCAGCAGCTCATTGCGCGGTGTCAGCGAACGAATGGTCGCCAGATCCAGTTGCTGCAATTGCCAATCGTTGCCTTCGTACTGGCGCAGCTTCAGTTGCAGGATCTCGATCTGCGCGCCGAGCGGGAAGCTCTCGGCGTTGTCGTTGAGATCGTGATAGGCCATGCGCAAACCGTATTCGCCGAACGCACGATCACCGCGGGTGCCGAGGCCGGCCTGCCAGGTACGGGACTCGTGGCCGTCTTCGGGCAGACCTGGTTGCGGAATGTTCAGCTCCGGCGCCGGATTCTTGTTGATAGCGCGCAGCAGTTCGAAGCTGCGTTGCGCCCGTTGTGGATCGCGTTCCTGGCCGTTGGCGCGGTAGCGCTCCAGGCGATACGCCGCATCGACGATCAGCGCCTGACGCTCGCGGGGCAGCGCCTTGAATGTCGGTTCTTGCAAGACCTTTTGATCGGCACTGACTTTCAGCACCCATTGCTGTTCGTCATCGCTCAGCGGTTCGGCGCGGCTGAGTAATTCGCGCTCGCGGGACGGGCGGTATTCGATGTGCTCGACCAGCCCGGCTTCCTTCACCGCTTTCACGGTGTCAGTGGGGATCGCGGTTAGCGGGAACTGTTCGGTCAGGCGCAGGCTTGGCCGCGCGACTTGTAGCAACTCGAGCAAGCGATAGGAGCAGTTTTCGTCGAAAAAGAAATAGTCGAACTGGATCTGCTTGAGCTCCCAGACATGCTCGACCATGCGCGCGGTTTCTTCCTGGGTCAGGTTCAACCGGTATTCCCACAGGTCGCGATTCTCGAGGCTGCGGTATTCGGAGAGCTTTTCCTGATAGGGCACCAGCGCAAACAGCCCCGGATAGCCGCCCATCAAGCCTTTCCAGGCGTAGAGAATGCTGTTGTCGGAGCCTTCGATATAGGCGCCGAAGTTGATCGCGTAGCTGAGCAGTGAGGTCTTGTCGGCCTGCACATCGGCCTGATCGATGCGCAACAGGGTATGGCCGAACATCGACGAAGGGCTGTTGAGGTAGGCAGCCGGGAAAATCATCACCGCGCTGTGCGGCGAGACGTCCTTGAACCACTGCTTGTACTCGGCGCACTCCGGCGTCGGCAGATCGTTGAGGTTGAGCTGGGCTTTGAGCCAGCGTGTGCGCGCCGGGTAAACGCACTGTGCGTGCTGCTCGCCAAGGCTGGCCGGCGCATACAGCGCCTGCACGGTCGCGGCCAGTTCATGATCGGGGTGCTCGTTGCCGTCGGGCGCGAGAAAGAACTTCTTGTCGCTGACATAGCTGCGCCAGCCGCCGAGCTTGGCGGTTTCATAGTGACCGAGGGAAATCCAGAAGCGGTCGTTGGCCAGTTGCTGCAAACGTTGAGGGTCGATGTGGGGCGCGGCGGACAGCGGGGCGCAGACACAGAGCGCCAGCCAGGCAAGGCGTTTGAGCATAGTCGGCAACTTGAACAGGAAAGAAATAAAAGACCCAAAGAGGGGCGGGCCAAAAAAACAAAACCCGCTTCCCGAAGGAAGCGGGTGGGGTCGAGCTTAAGCCTGAGTCGCGTACTTGGCCAGACGTGGGTCCGATTTCAGTACTGCCAGGGTGTTGGTATGCACGTCTTCTGCGGTCACGTCAGCCTTGCTGAAGATCTGCTGGAAGTGCTCGTGAGTGACAGCGGCGAAATGCGCGCGATCTTCTGGTGCCACGCCCAGTACCACAGCGTAAGTCGTCAGCGCTTCGCCGTTGCCTTTGGCCATGTCTTCGGACAGCTCGTTCATCATGCCATTCATGGCGAACCAGGATTTGCCGCCGTAGGTCAGCGACGCGTTGGTCGAGCAACCGTTGGTGCCGGAGGTCATACCGAAGGTAGCGTTACCGGAAGTGCCGTTGGTGGTGGAAGCGAGGAAGTGAGCCGGGGTGCCACGCTGACCTTCGAACAGCATGTTGCCCCAACCGCAATCCGGGCCGCCTGGAGCTTGCGCCATTGCGTTGATGGATACAGCGGTGAAGAGAGTACCGAGAAGAATCCGTTTCATAGCTTTTTTCTCTTTATGTGCATACCAATGGACAGGGTTCTGACTTTCCGGTGCTGCATGAAACAGCGCCGAATATAGCCAGTGGGCCAGTATTAGTTCCAGCCGCGCAGTTTGGAGTTTAGGCACGTTCCGAGGGTTCCGTGGTTTTTTGCAAAATATTTGGAATAAACCCCGGTTTTACGAGGCGCGCCGCCGGGCTGTGCGGTTGTCTATGCTTTGTCAGGTGGCGCGCCTTGCCAGTGGGGCACGGGCAGCGCCAGAATGCCGCTATCTGCCCCGCCCGATTGTTAAGGAAGCCCGATGCCTGATCCTGTTGCTGCCAGCTTGCGTCTCGCGCCCGAAGCGCTGACCCGTCCGTTTTCCGCTGAACAGTTCAGCTTCACTACCACCAATGATCTGGAGCCCTTTCGCGGTGTGCTCGGCCAGGAACGCGCGGTCGAAGCCTTGCAGTTCGGTGTGGCCATGCCACGCCCCGGTTACAACGTATTCGTCATGGGCGAGCCCGGCACCGGGCGTTTCTCGTTCGTCAAACGCTACCTGAAAGCCGAAGGCAAGCGCCTGCAGACCCCGGCGGACTGGGTCTACGTCAACAATTTCGACGAGCCGCGCGAGCCGCGTGCACTGGAGTTGCCATCGGGCACCGCCGGCGCCTTCATCGGTGACATAAACGGTTTGATCGACAACCTGCTGGCGACTTTTCCGGCCGTGTTCGAACACCCGTCCTACCAGCAGAAGAAAAGCGCCATCGACCGCGCCTTCAACCAGCGCTACGACAAGGCCCTCGACATCATCGAGCGCCTGGCCCTGGAAAAGGACGTTGCCCTGTATCGCGACAGCAGCAACATCGCCTTCACGCCAATGCTCGATGGCAAAGCGCTGGACGAAGCCGAATTCGCCCAGTTGCCGGAAGCCGAGCGTGAGCGCTTCCACGATGACATCTCCGGCCTCGAAGAACGCCTGAACGAAGAACTCGCCAGCCTGCCGCAGTGGAAGCGCGAATCGAACAATCAACTGCGTCAGCTCAACGAAGAAACCATCACCCTGGCCTTGCAGCCTTTGCTGGCGCCGTTGTCAGAAAAGTACGCGGAAAACGCCGCGGTCTGCGGTTATCTGCAAGCGATGCAGGTGTACTTGCTGAAAACCGTGGTCGAGCAACTGGTCGACGACAGCAAGACCGACGCCGTCGCGCGCAAATTGCTCGAAGAGCAATACGCGCCGAGCCTGGTGGTTGGCCATCCGGCCAGCGGCGGGGCGCCGGTGGTGTTCGAGCCGCACCCGACTTACGAAAACCTGTTCGGCCGCATCGAATACACCACCGATCAGGGTGCGCTCTACACCACTTATCGTCAGTTGCGCCCGGGCGCCTTGCACCGCGCCAACGGCGGTTTCCTGATTCTTGAAGCGGAAAAAATGCTCAGCGAGCCGTTCGTGTGGGATGCGCTCAAGCGCGCCCTGCAATCGCGCAAACTGAAAATGGAATCACCGCTGGGCGAAATGGGCCGTTTCGCCACGGTGACCCTCAATCCGCAGCACATTCCGCTTCAGGTCAAAGTCATCATCATCGGCGCACGGCAGCTGTACTACACGCTGCAGGACCTCGATCCGGACTTCCAGGAAATGTTTCGTGTACTGGTCGACTTCGACGAAGACATCCCGATGGTCGACGAGAGCCTGGAACAGTTCGCCCAGCTGTTGAAAACCCGCACTTCGGAAGAAGGCATGGCGCCGCTCACAGCCGATGCGGTGGCACGTTTGGCGACCTATAGCGCGCGGCTGGCCGAACACCAGGGACGTTTGTCGGCGCGTATCGGCGATTTGTTTCAACTGGTCAGCGAGGCGGACTTCATCCGTCATCTGGCCGGCGATGAAATGACCGATGCCGGGCACATCGAGCGGGCCCTGAAAGCCAAGGCCACCCGCACCGGCCGAGTGTCGGCGCGGATTCTCGACGACATGCTCGCCGGGATCATCCTGATCGATACCGATGGCGCGGCGGTCGGCAAGTGCAACGGTCTGACCGTGCTTGAAGTCGGCGACTCGGCGTTCGGCGTGCCGGCGCGGATTTCCGCCACGGTGTACCCGGGCGGCAGCGGCATCGTCGACATCGAGCGCGAGGTCAACCTCGGCCAGCCGATCCACTCCAAGGGTGTGATGATTCTCACCGGCTATCTGGGCAGCCGTTATGCGCAGGAATTCCCGCTGGCGATTTCCGCGAGCATCGCGCTGGAGCAATCCTACGGTTACGTCGATGGCGACAGTGCGTCGCTGGGCGAGGCCTGCACGCTGATCTCGGCGTTGTCGAAAACTCCGCTCAAGCAGTGCTTTGCTATCACCGGTTCGATCAACCAGTTCGGTGAAGTGCAGGCGGTCGGCGGGGTCAACGAGAAGATCGAAGGCTTCTTCCGCCTCTGCGAAGCGCGCGGACTGACCGGCGAGCAGGGCGCGATCATTCCGCAGGCCAACGTCGCCACGCTGATGCTCGACGAAAAAGTCCTCGCGGCGGTGCGGGCCGGACAGTTCCACGTTTACGCGGTGCGTCAGGCCGACGAAGCGCTGAGCCTGCTGGTCGGCGAACCGGCCGGCGAGCCGAATGAGGATGGACAATTCCCGCAAGGCAGCATCAACGCGCGGGTGGTGGAGCGTTTGCGCGACATTGCCGAGATGATCAGCGAAGAGGATCTGAAGGAAGCCGAGAAGGAACTGGCGCAAGAGGCGCTGGCCGAAGCCAAACCTGCCTGATTGTTATATGGCCAACCCTGTGGGAGCGAGCCTGCTTGCGAAAGCGCTGTATCAGTCGACAATGAGTTGGCTGACACTGCGCATTCGCGAGCAGGCTTGCTCCCACATTGTTTTCCAAGATTGGTTTTTGCAGCGATCTTCGGCAAATGTGTCACGACTCTGACGTCAATATTCACACAATGACCATTCGGCGCCTTCTGGTTTCATTCGGCTTGCGAAGGACACTTTTCTTCTATCCTCAAGTCAAGGATATCGACAGTATCACTGGATCGAGCCAGTCCTCCCGTGGGGGCTGAATACCGGCTTTACCGAGGGTCGCCGCCATGTCGCGCAACCTCTGCCTCACCCGTCAATGCCTGGGTCTCGTGACCCGGATCGAATGCGCCGTCAAGCCGCTGGCCGGCGATAACGGCATGTGGACATTGCTCTTCGCCGCCGGCATGGCGGGCGAACAACCTTCTGCGATCAAAGCCCAGGGCCCGTTTCACGGCCCGGTGGCGGCCGAGTCGATTCTCGACACGATCGTTGAAAGCCTGACCTTGCATGGTTATGAGCTGGCCGACGATCCGCAAATCTGGAGCCTGCATTTGCAGGCCCAACTGCGCCAGATCAACGGCGGCCGAGGCCGCAGCCTTAACAGCTAAGGCGCGGTTGGCGGCAACGGCGTTTTGTCGAGCTTGACCTCGAAACCGTATTGCACTGTGCTCAGGTCGGTTCGCTGATAGGTCTCCACGTGCGTCGGCCGACCATAGAAATAATGCACGCCGAACAGTGCCGGGCCTTCCGCGCTCGCATCGTGGCTGACCGAGAGAATCCGCTTCAGGTAATGACCGCTGTCGTCCTTGACGTAAAAGCGCCATTCATTCGGGGCGAACAGTTTCTGATCGACCACCAGCGTGTTGTCCTTGATCTGCAAGCCTTTGGGTAAAGACTTGGTGTCGTACGCCTGCTTGTTCACCGTGGCGAGAAACAGTGGCATCGAACCGACCGCAATCGCCGGTGTTTCCGGGAACAGGTTGAGGTCGTAAGTGATGGTCGCTTGCAATGGGTCGACCTGATACGCCTCGGGCGGCAGTTCGATCGGCTCGTCGAGTTTGCCGCCACGCTTTTCCGTAAAGAACGTGACCGGGCTGACGCCAGGATTGAGCTCGTCGCCGAGCAATTCATCATTGAAGCTGCGGCGGTGCGAGAACTCGATGCGCGCGGCACTCGGCTCCTCCACCGATTGATGAATACGCACGCCAGCCTTCAGTTGCGCCTCGGTCAGCGTCGCGCCTTTGAGCCAGTTGGCGGCCAGATCGTCGTAAACCACCACCGGCAGGTCCAGCGGCTGCACGGCTTTTGCCGTGGTGTGCGGGTTGAAGGTGCGAACCGGCAGGTTCAGGTCTTTGCGCGTGACCGTTGCCGAGGAAAAGTCCAGCACGCTGACTTCCAGCGTTTCGATCGGGCCGTGGAAATACACCTTGTTATAGCGGCGCGGATGGTCCTTCTCGAACACTTGCTGGTCGTCGCTGAGCTGTTTTTCCAGGCTGTCGCTCCAGGTCTTCTGCTGCTGCAATTGCGCCAGTTGTTTTTGGTAAAACGCCACCTGCTCCGGGCTTTCGTTGATCGAGCCGGCGCGCACCAGATATTGCCCACTGGCGTCGCGGGCCTGGACGATCAGCGGATTGAGGCGAGTCTGGGCCACTTCCGCGGCCAGCGGTAGGCTGTTGCTGACTTCGACCTCGGCGTAGTTTTTTTCAAGCTTCAGCAATTTGACGCTGAGGTTGTCGTTGCTGCGGGTCTGGCCGAGGTCTTTCTGCGTCAGGTCGAAACTGTACAGGCGCCGCGGCGCGATGACTTCGACCTGGCCTTGCAGGCTGACCGGTTGCGGCAAGGTTTTCTTATCGACGTTCAGGCCGTCGATGAACGGGTAAGTCACGGTCAGGTCGTCGGGGTTGGTGACGTTGGAGCTGGACGGGCTGAGCTGAATGCCGGGATCGGTCTCCGACCATTCCGGTTGCCAGGCGATCACGCGTTGGTTGCTCAGCGTCACCGAGCGCCATTCGATGGCATGCGGAAACAGGAAGCCGCCCGGGATGTTCAGGTTGAAGGGGAAGACCGGCTGCAGGTCGGTGAGGTAATCGGAACTGGCATCCTTGTGCAGCACGAACAGACCGTTGATGAACGTATCGACCAGTGCCTGCGGGGTAGGGTAGTGCTTGAGCACGGCGAGAGCGTCTTCGCCGTATTCGGTGTGCGGCGCAAGGTCGTCGAGCTTGAGTCGGGCGCGATCGAGCAATAGCAGCGAGCCGCCGAGTTCAGTGATGGCGTCCTTGAGCTTCGGATCGCTGATCGCGTCCAGCGACTGTTCGAAGGTGGCGGTCTTTTCGTCAAGGTTGACGACGCGTTTTTCATCGCCGGGCGAGCAACCGCTGATCAGCAAGGCAAGGCAGATTCCGGCAGTCATTAACGGCAATCGCACATCCATTTCCACGCGTCCTGTCCACTGTCGCTGGGCTGTCGATGGTTTGGACACTAGCAGAAAAACTTTGTCACACACACGCAGGTGACGGATTTTCGGGCTGTTTCTGGCTGTCACAGCGCACTGTTATACTCGCCGCCATTTCCAGCCCCCTTGTGTGAGATTCAATGGAACGCTTTATCGAAAATGCAATGTACGCCACGCGCTGGCTGCTGGCGCCGATCTACATCGGCCTGTCCCTTGGCTTGCTGGCGCTGGCGTTGAAGTTCTTCCAGGAAATCGTGCATATCCTGCCCAACGTCTTCGCCATGGCCGAGTCGGAACTGATTCTGGTGCTGCTGTCGCTGATTGACATGGCGCTGGTCGGCGGCCTCCTGGTGATGGTGATGATTTCCGGCTACGAGAATTTCGTCTCGCAACTGGACATCGACGAAGGCAAGGAAAAGCTCAGCTGGCTTGGCACCATGGACTCTTCATCGCTGAAGATGAAAGTCGCGGCGTCGATCGTGGCGATCTCCTCGATCCATTTGCTGCGCATCTTCATGGATGCCAAGAACGTCGATCCTGAGCACCTGATGTGGTACGTGATCATTCACATGACCTTCGTCATCTCGGCGTTCGCCATGGGTTA
Source organism: Pseudomonas koreensis (assembly GCF_036668835.1). Lineage (GTDB taxonomy): Bacteria > Pseudomonadota > Gammaproteobacteria > Pseudomonadales > Pseudomonadaceae > Aquipseudomonas > Aquipseudomonas koreensis_I. Next base: position 86,737 of record NZ_JAZEVW010000009.1, on the reverse strand, counting down.
CCTGGACAAGGTCACCAAGCACTGATCAACCGTTGATCAAGGCAAAAAAGAGCCGCCCGTCTGTTGTGAAACAGACGGGCGGCTTCGTTTGTAGCTTGTGCTTTGCGCCGCGGAGGCCTATCCCTGTAGCTTCTGGCTTGTCACTGCTTGAGGTGTTCGATGAACCTGCAAGAGCTGAACGCGTTCGCCATCGCCGGCAAGGTCGATGAATTGAATCTGATTTCCATGGAGGGCGGGATCTATTTGCTGGAAGCGCGCATGCATGGGGCCGCTCATCCGTTGCATGATCCTCTGGGCAAAACCCTGACTCTTCGTTCCGTGGAGCACGCGCGGGACATGCTGCATGCCTTTCCGGTGCTGCCGTTCAATCTGGTGCACACCTCGGTGCATGATGAAATGTGTGGTTTGGGCGGTGGCATCAATGAAAGCCTGAAAGTGCCGCTTGCCTGGCGCTCCGCACTGTAGGCCCGGCGCCCCACGTCCGGGGCATCTGTGCTAGTCTGCTCGCCCTTTTGGTTCCGGGCGCGCCGGGACGCGCTGTGCTCGCACGGCACGTCTTGTGGCCGTCCGCACAGCGGAGCAGTGTCATGTCCGAAGTAAATCTGTCCACCGACGAAACCCGCGTCAGCTACGGCATTGGCCGTCAGCTGGGTGACCAGCTGCGCGACAACCCGCCACCGGGCGTCAGCCTGGACGCGATTCTGGCTGGCCTGACCGACGCGTTCGCCGGCAAGGAAAGCCGTGTGGGTCAGGAAGAGATGTCCGCCAGCTTCAAGGTGATCCGCGAAATCATGCAGGCTGAAGCGGCTGCCAAGGCTGAAGCTGCTGCTGGTGAAGGCCTGGCTTTCCTGGCGGAAAACGCCAAGCGTGACGGCATCACCACTCTGGCCTCCGGCCTGCAGTTCGAAGTGCTGACCCAGGGCGACGGCGCCAAGCCGACCCGTGAAGACCAGGTGCGCACGCACTACCACGGCACGCTGATCGACGGCACTGTGTTCGACAGCTCCTACGAGCGCGGCCAGCCTGCAGAATTCCCGGTCGGTGGCGTGATCGCCGGCTGGACCGAAGCTTTGCAACTGATGAATGCCGGCAGCAAGTGGCGCCTGTACGTGCCAAGCGAACTGGCTTACGGCGCTCAAGGCGTCGGCAGCATTCCGCCGCACAGCGTTCTGGTGTTCGACGTCGAGCTGCTGGACGTTCTGTAATTCCGGGCCTGCCTCACGGCGGGCTAACTAATGTAGGAGTGAGCCTGCTCGCGATTGCGTCCTGTCAGTAGTTGATTGGCTATCTGACACACCGCTACCGCGAGCAGGCTCACTCCTACAGTTTTTACCGCGTTTCATATTTCGATCTTGTTGTGCAGTTCACTGCTGGGGCGCAAGGCCCGGGCATAGCAGAACAGGAACAGATTGCGCACCAGCTCCTTGAGCACCAGCGGCTCGCTGGAATTGAGGCCGCTGACGTCCAGATCGCCTTGATCGTGCAGCTCATGCAATGCTTCTTCTTCAAGCACCGCACAGACTTCGCCGGTTTCCCGATGGAGGATTCTGAGGTAGGGGTGCGGGCGATCCAGCCAGGCGTCGATCAAATAAGTCATGGGTCGTTTCTCCTTGAAAGGTTTCAATGAGAATAATTCTTATTCGTAAAATAGCAAGTGCCTATTGGCGGATGATGATCTTTGTGTGGGAGCGAGCCTGCTCGCGAAGGGGCAAAACTGAGGTTTCTTTGAGGCGCAGCGCAGAGGGTGGAGCTCCATCCCACGGCTGGCGCGGGATGGATGACGCAAGGCTCAGACTTTTCTGACGAACTCGGATTTGAGCTTCATCGGGCCGATACCGTCGATCTTGCAATCGATGTCATGGTCGCCATCGCACAGGCGGATGTTCTTGACCTTGGTGCCGACCTTGACCACCAGCGAGGTGCCCTTGACCTTGAGGTCCTTGATCACGGTGATGGTGTCGCCGTCCTGCAGGACGTTGCCGACCGAATCTTTCTTCACGTCATCCGTGGACGCCACTTCGGCTTCGCCAGCGGCAGACCACTCGTGGGCGCACTCAGGGCAGACCAGTTGCGTACCGTCTTCGTAGGTGTATTCGGAATTGCATTTCGGGCAGGGTGGCAACGTGCTCACTAAGGTTCCTTGGGTATCAGGAGGGTAAAAGGGCGCACATTGTATAGGGTTTTACGCTCGGCAGGGCATAAGCCAGAAACAACTGTGGGAGCGAGCCTGCTCGCGAAAGCGGTATGGCAGTCAACATCTTTATCGACTGGCAGATTGCTTTCGCGAGCAGGCTCGCTCCCACAAAGGGCAGAATCAGTGCGTGCGGGCGACCGCAAACTCGCTCAGTTCCACCAGCGCATCGCGGTATTCGCTGGCTGGCAGCGCCTCGAGGCAGGTAATCGCACGGGCCACGTAATCGCGGGCCAGTTGCGCGGTGTACTCCAGCGAACCGGAAGCTTCCACAGCGATGCGGATGCTTTCCAGGTCTTCGATCCCGCCTTTCTGGATCGCCTGGCGCACCAGCGCAGCCTGTTCCGGCGTGCCTTCGCGCATCGTGTAGATCAACGGCAGGGTCGGTTTGCCTTCGGCCAGATCGTCACCGACGTTCTTGCCTAGAGTCTCGGCGTCGCCCTTGTAATCCAGCAGGTCATCAACCAGCTGGAAGGCCACACCCAGATGATCACCGAAGGTGCGCAGGGCTTCGCTCTGCTCGGCGGTGGCACCGGCCAGCGCCGCTGCGCTGTGGGTCGAGGCTTCGAAGAGCATCGCGGTCTTGCCGCGGATGACTTCCATGTAGGTTTCTTCGGTGGTGCTGGCGTCACGCACCTTGGACAGCTGCAACACTTCGCCTTCGGCAATGATGCGCGTGGCCTGGGAGAGGATTTTCATCACCGGCATCGAGCCCAGTTCGACCATCATTTCGAACGAGCGCGAGTACAGGAAGTCGCCGACCAGTACGCTCGGAGCGTTGCCCCACATGGCGTTGGCGGTCGAACGGCCACGGCGCATGCCGGACATGTCGACCACGTCGTCATGCAGCAGGGTCGCGGTGTGCAGGAATTCGATGGTGGCGGCCAGCAGACGCATGTCGTCGCCTTCGCGACCCAGGGCCTTGCCACACAGCAACACTAATAAAGGACGCAGACGCTTGCCGCCAGCCGAGGTGATGTAATCGCCGATTTTCGATACCAGCGGTACTCGGGAAGTCAGCTGCTTCTTGATGATGCCGTCGACGGCGCTAAAATCGTCCGCCACCGCGCGGTAGAAAGCTTGGGGTTGCATCAGCGAGAGTCGCTCCAGAAGGGTTGCGCGGCATGCTAGGACCCCCACCCAGACCTGTCAAGGCGCGATAGACGGCTACTTGCAAGCCTGGTGCGGCTTGCGTACAATCGCGCACCCTGAACTTCCTGGGCAGCACCTGCCTTACGCAATTGCACTTGGGCCGTTCCAGCCCCATGCAGCCATGCCAGCCAATACCTCTTCTTATAAAGAGCTGGGTGAGCAGGATTATCGGAGAAATACCATGTACGCAGTAATCGTTACCGGCGGTAAGCAATACAAGGTCGCTGAAGGTGAATACCTGAAGATCGAAAAACTGGAAATCGCTACTGGCGAATCCGTGACTTTTGATCGCGTTCTGCTGGTCGCCAATGGCGACGACGTGAACATCGGCGCACCAGTTGTTGCTGGCGCAACCGTCAAGGCTGAAGTGATCTCCCAAGGTCGTCACGATAAAGTCCGCATCATCAAGTTCCGTCGTCGTAAGCACCACATGAAGCGTATGGGCCACCGCCAGTGGTTCACCGAGATCAAAATCACCGGTATTCAGGCTTAATTACAGCCTAATTCCTCACTAGGAGAATTGAACTCATGGCACACAAAAAAGCTGGTGGTAGTACCCGTAACGGTCGCGACTCAGAAGCCAAACGCCTTGGCGTGAAGATGTATGGCGGCCAGGTCATCAAGGCCGGCAACATCATCGTGCGTCAGCGCGGCACCCAATTCCACGCTGGCTACGGCGTTGGCATGGGTAAGGATCACACTCTCTTCGCTAAAATCGAAGGCGTGATCAAGTTCGAAGTAAAGGGCGCCTTCGGTCGTCGTTACGTGAGCGTAATCGCGGCTTAATCGCGAGATCGCTGGAGAAGCCCTGTCTTGCGACGGGGCTTTTTCGTTTGTGGGGTGAGTCTCTTGCAAAGCTGTTTGTATGGGCTGTCGGCGTGCGATGCAGGTCGTGTCTTGGGGTCGCTGCGCTCATTTTTGCAAGAGTCTTATGTCTTGATTGTTTTTCGGCTCGTCCGTACGGCGAGAGGCGTTGGTTATGAAGTTTGTTGATGAAGTATCGATTCGCGTAAAGGCTGGTGATGGCGGCAATGGCGCCATGAGTTTCCGTCGGGAAAAATTCATCGAAAACGGTGGCCCGAACGGTGGTGATGGCGGTGATGGCGGTTCCATCTACATGATGGCCGACGAAAACCTCAACACCCTGGTCGACTACCGTTACACCCGGCACTTCGATGCCGAGCGTGGCTCCAACGGTGGCAGTACCGACTGCACCGGCAAAAAAGGCGAAGACCTGATCCTGCGCGTGCCGGTCGGCACTACGGTGATCGATTCCGCTACCCAGGAAGTCATCGGTGACCTGACCAAGGCTGGTCAGAAGCTGATGGTGGTGCAGGGCGGCTGGCACGGTCTGGGCAACACCCGGTTCAAATCCAGTACCAACCGTGCACCGCGCCAGACTACGCCGGGCAAGCCGGGCGAGCAGCGCGACCTGAAACTGGAAATGAAAGTGCTGGCCGACGTCGGTCTGCTGGGTTTGCCGAATGCCGGTAAAAGTACCTTTATCCGTTCGGTCTCGGCCGCCAAGCCGAAAGTCGCCGATTACCCGTTCACCACGCTGGTGCCAAACCTCGGCGTGGTCAGCGTCGATCGCTGGAAGAGCTTCGTCGTTGCCGACATTCCGGGGCTGATCGAAGGCGCTTCCGACGGTGCCGGTCTGGGCATTCGCTTCCTCAAGCACCTGGCGCGCACGCGTCTGCTGCTGCACCTCGTCGACATGGCGCCGCTGGATGACTCCAGTGCTCCGGACGCGGCGGAAGTGATCGTCAACGAGCTGATCAAGTTCAGCCCGTCGCTGGCCGAGCGTGATCGCTGGCTGGTATTGAACAAATGCGATCAGATCCTTGAAGAAGAGCACGACGCTCGCGTCAAGGAAATCGTCGATCGCCTGGAGTGGACCGGTCCGGTGTACGTGATTTCGGCGATCGCCAAGATCGGTACCGAGCGTCTGTGTCACGACATCATGCGTTACATGGAAGATCGCGCCGATCGCCTGGCCAATGACCCGGCCTACAAGGAAGAGCTGGCCGATCTCGATCAGCGCATTGAAGACGAGGCGCGCGCGCAGCTGCAGGCGCTGGATGACAAGCGTGCCCTGCGTCGCAGTGGCGTGAAATCGGTCCATGACATCGGCGACGATGACTGGGACGAAGAAGATGTGGATGACGAAGACGGTCCGAAAATCATTTACGTGCGTGACTGATTCGTTGCAGTAAACTTAAGCGCCGCTCAATCGAGCGGCGTTTTGGTATCTGGAAATCGATCGTTGGTCAGCAATCGCCACGATTAACGTCATGGGTGGTGTCAGGTCGTGCTGCCCTCAAGCTAAGGTTGAAGATGATGCGGAGCAAGGTGACAGGTGCGCAGCGTTGGGTCGTGAAGATCGGCAGCGCTTTGCTGACAGCGGATGGCAAAGGGCTCGATCGTGCGGCAATGAGTGTCTGGGTCGAGCAGATGGTGGCCTTGCATGAGGCTGGCGTTGAGTTGGTGCTGGTGTCCTCCGGGGCGGTGGCGGCCGGCATGAGTCGTTTGGGCTGGACTGCGCGACCCAGTGCGATGCACGAGCTTCAGGCGGCCGCGGCAATCGGTCAGATGGGCCTGGTGCAGGCATGGGAATCGAGCTTCGCCGAGCATGGCCGGCACACTGCGCAGATCCTCTTGACGCACGATGACCTCTCCGACCGCAAGCGCTACCTCAATGCCCGCAGCACCCTGCGCGCGCTGGTCGAGCTGAAAGTCATTCCGGTGATCAACGAAAACGACACCGTGGTCACTGACGAAATCCGTTTTGGCGACAACGACACGCTGGCGGCGCTGGTGGCCAACCTGGTCGAAGCGGATCTGCTGGTGATCCTCACCGATCGCGACGGCATGTTCGACGCCGATCCGCGCAACAACCCCGATGCGCAGATGATCTTCGAGGCGCGCGCCGATGATCCGAGCCTCGACGCGGTCGCGGGCGGCACCGGTGGTGCGCTGGGGCGTGGCGGCATGCAGACCAAGTTGCGCGCGGCGCGTCTGGCGGCGCGTTCCGGTGCGCACACGATCATTGTCGGTGGGCGCCTGGAGCGAGTGCTCGATCGCCTGAAGGCCGGCGAGCGCATCGGTACCTTGCTCTCGCCTGAGCGCGGCATGCTCGCGGCGCGCAAGCAGTGGCTGGCCGGGCACCTGCAAACCCGTGGCACGCTGGTGCTGGATGACGGTGCGGTGTCGGCGCTGTCACAAGGCAACAAGAGTCTGCTGCCGGTGGGCGTCAAACTGGTGCAGGGCAGCTTCCGTCGCGGTGAGATGGTGGTCTGCGTGGCGCCGGACGGTCGTGAGATCGCCCGCGGCCTGGCCAACTACAGCGCGCTGGAAGCACAAAAAATCATCGGTCAGTCGTCGGATGCGATTGTCGGTTTGCTTGGTTACATGGCGGAGCCGGAACTGGTTCACCGTGACAACCTGATTCTGGTTTAAGGAAAACTCGATGCGCGTAGCAAAAGGATTGTTGGGTCTGCTGATGGCGCTGCCATTGCTGGCCTCGGCCGAAGAAATCGGTCAGGTGTCGACGGTGTTCAAGTTCGTCGGTCCGAATGACCGCATTGTGGTCGAAGCCTTTGATGATCCCAAGGTCGAGGGCGTGACCTGCTACCTGTCGCGCGCCAAGACTGGCGGTGTGAAGGGTGGTCTGGGTCTGGCTGAGGATCGCGCGGAAGCGTCGATCGCCTGCCGCCAGGTGGGGCCAATCAAGTTCAAGGGTGAGCTGAAGGATGGCGACGAGGTGTTCAAGGAGCGCACTTCGTTGGTGTTCAAGACCATGCAGGTGGTGCGGTTCCTCGACAAGAAGCGCAACACGCTGGTGTACCTGGTCTACAGCGATCGCTTGATCGAGGGCAGTCCGCAGAATGCCGTGACGGCGATTCCGATCCTGCCGTGGGTGCCGGTCCAGCAGTAAGCGCTGCAAATCCAAACGATGTGCGAGCCGGTCCGGCAATTTTGTGCGGGCCGGCTCGCTGCATCCCGGCGTTTGGATTGGGTCGGTTGCAGTCTGAAGCGCTTCAGAGCTGAGCGCGCCGCATCTCTGCCCATTCAATCAGCGCCTGGATGGACGGCCCGAGGGCGTGGCCAATGGGCGTGAGCTGATATTCCACTCTGGGTGGCACCTGCGGGTACACCGTGCGCAACACAATACCGTCCTTTTCCAGTTGCTTGAGCTGCTGAATCAGCATCTTCTGGTTGATCCCGTCGATCAGCTTTTCCAGATCCGAGAAGCGCAGCGCGCCCTTTGCCGCGAACAGTTGGCAGAGGATGATGATTTTCCATTTCCCTTCCAGTATGCGAAGCGTCTCAGTCGTTGCCTCGGCCCAGATCTTTCGATTTTGCGGGTCTTCGCAGTTCCACTCTCGATCCATTTCTTCCTCGCAGGTGAGTTACCCACCTTTTGGTCGGTACTTACCATTATCACACCAGCCCCCTAACATCGGTGCAGCTAATCATTAAAGAGGGGTTTGAATCATGAAAATCGGCATCATCGGCACCGGCAATATTGGCGGTGTTCTCGCCCGCAAGCTTAAGGCTGCCGGTCATGAGGTCCGTGTGGCGAACTCTAGAGGCGTTGATGGCGTGCGTGCGTTCGCTGAAGAGATTGGCGTCGAGCCTGCAGATATTCGAGGCGCGATAGAGGGCGCGGATGTGATCGTTTTGTCGATACCGCTGCCGGCGTTGAGCACATTGCCTGCTGATCTGTTTGCTTCTGTGCCACCCGGCGTCCCGATCGTCGATACCAGTAATTACTACCCCGGTTTGCGCGATCCGAAAATCGAGGCGATCGATCAGGGAGTGACGGAAAGCATCTGGGTTACCCGGCAAATCGGGCGTCCTGTGATCAAGGCTTTCAACAACCTGCTGGCCTATACCTTGGCTGAGCTGGGGCGTGCGCGAGGTGCTGAGGGTCGTCTGGCGGCAGCCGTGGCGGGGGATGATCAAAAGGCCAAAGGGACGGTCATGTCTTTGGTGGATCAGGTTGGTTTTGATCCGGTGGATGGCGGTACGCTTGACGAGTCCTGGCGGCAGCAGCCGTGCACGCCATGCTATTGCTGTGACTACGACGCGCAAACCATGCGCAAGGCTCTGGCGTTAGCGGTCAAGGGGCGGGCGTCAGCCATACGAGATGAATTGCCCCGGCACTTCCAGTTGCTCGGTCCGAACCCGAGCCATGACGATGTCGTGGCGATGAATCGTTCTTTCAATTCGCTGGATCGACGTTAGTCGGGCGCGAGCGATGCGAGGCGGCGGTTGGCTTCTGGAAGGCTGGGCGCGGTCTCGCTCTCGGCGCAGATCAAATCACAGGCAATAAAAAACCGACCCTGAGGTCGGTTTTTTAATGACTACGTCGATTAAGCAGCTTCTTTCAGCGCTTTGACGTGGCCATTCAGACGGCTCTTATGACGAGCAGCCTTGTTCTTGTGGATGATGCCTTTATCGGCCATGCGGTCGATAACTGGCACAGCCAGAACGTATGCAGCTTGAGCTTTTTCAGCGTCTTTTGCGTCGATGGCTTTAACTACATTCTTGATGTAGGTGCGAACCATGGAACGCAGGCTGGCGTTGTGGCTGCGACGCTTCTCAGCCTGTTTTGCACGTTTTTTGGCGGAAGGTGAGTTGGCCACCGTCGAGCTCCTCGAAAGACTTTTTAGGAAATAGCAAACAAAATAGGCCGCGAATCATGCCGATGAAGACTTGTCTTGTCAAGGGCACTTGAATCGTTCCGCTAAGTGGTAGGTATAAAGAGGCGGGATATTTATTTCCGGCGCTTGACCTGTAAACTCGCGAGCTTTGGCTCTGTGCTGTTGCGGCGCGGAGTATCGCACAAGTAGGCGCATTGTTCGCCTGCTGTTTATCGACAGGCACCCATTCTCTCAATGAATCTGCTCAAATCGCTGGCCGCGGTCAGCTCTATCACCATGCTTTCCCGGGTTCTGGGTTTTGTACGGGACACGTTGATCGCGCGCATATTCGGCGCCGGTATGGCCACGGACGCCTTCTTTATTGCGTTCAAGCTGCCCAACCTCCTGCGGCGAATCTTTGCCGAGGGTGCTTTTTCCCAGGCCTTCGTGCCGATTCTCGCCGAGTACAAAAGCCAGAAGGGTGAAGAGGCGACGCGTACATTCATTGCTTACGTGACCGGCCTGCTGACCCTGGTGCTGGCGCTCGTCACGGCATTGGGTATGCTCGCTGCGCCTTGGGTGATCTGGGCGACGGCGCCGGGTTTTACCGACACGCCGGAAAAATTCCAGCTCACCTCTGATCTGCTGCGGGTGACCTTTCCTTATATATTGCTGATCTCGTTGTCCTCGCTGGCCGGCGCCATCCTCAATACCTGGAACCGTTTTTCCGTGCCGGCGTTCGTGCCGACGCTGCTCAACGTCAGCATGATCGTGTTTGCGCTGTTCCTTACGCCGTACTTCGATCCGCCGGTCATGGCCCTTGGCTGGGCGGTGCTGGTTGGTGGTCTGGCGCAGCTGCTCTATCAACTGCCGCACCTGAAAAAGATCGGCATGCTCGTGCTGCCGCGCCTGAACCTGCGCGATACCGGCGTATGGCGGGTGATGAAGCAGATGCTGCCGGCGATTCTCGGGGTTTCGGTCAGCCAGATTTCGCTGATCATCAACACGATTTTCGCCTCGTTTCTGGTCGCCGGCTCCGTGTCGTGGATGTATTACGCCGACCGTTTGATGGAATTGCCGTCCGGTGTCCTCGGTGTGGCGCTCGGTACGATCCTGTTGCCGACGCTGGCAAAGACCTACGCCAACAAGGATCGCCACGAATATTCGCGGATTCTCGATTGGGGCCTGCGCTTGTGCTTCGTGCTGGTGTTGCCGTGCGCGCTGGCGTTGGGGATTCTCGCCGAGCCGCTGACGGTTTCGCTGTTCCAGTACGGCCAGTTCAGCGGTTTCGACGCCGAAATGACCCAGCGTGCTTTGATTGCCTATTCGGTCGGCTTGCTGGGGATCATCGTGATCAAAGTGCTGGCGCCGGGCTTTTATGCGCAACAGAACATTCGCACGCCGGTGAAAATCGCCATCTTCACCCTGGTCTGCACGCAGTTGTTCAACCTGGTATTGATCGGTCCGCTGGCCCATGCCGGTCTGGCGCTGGCGATCAGTGCCGGGGCCTGCCTGAATGCCGGGCTGCTGTTCTATCAATTGCGCAAGCAGAAGATGTATCAGCCGCAGCCGGGCTGGGGCAAGTTCGGCTTCAAGCTGGTCGTGGCGGTTGCGGTCATGTCGGCGGTGTTGCTGGCGGGCATGCGTTTCATGCCGGCTTGGGACGAGGGGCATATGCTAGAACGCTTCCTGCGTCTTGGCGCTCTGGTGGTTGCTGGCGTGGTGGCCTATTTCGGCATGTTGCTACTGCTCGGTTTCCGTCTGCGTGACTTCAATCGCAAGGCCCTGAGCTGAGGTTTCAGCCTTTATCCACAGGCGTGGGCCGGCAGTTTTGTCGGCTCGATCACTTTGCGTTACGGTGTTGCCTGTCGTCGGCCGTCGGGTGTGGTTATAATCGACCACTTTATGAGCAAGAAGCGCGTTATGCAGCTGGTTCGAGGCCTCCACAACTTGCGCCCCCAGCATCGGGGCTGCGTCGCCACTATTGGCAACTTTGACGGTGTTCACCGTGGTCACCAGGCTATCCTGGCCCGGCTGCGTGAGCGTGCGCTCGAGTTGGGCGTACCCAGCTGCGTGGTGATTTTCGAGCCGCAGCCACGGGAATTCTTTGCCCCCGACACCGCGCCGGCACGTCTGGCCCGCTTGCGCGACAAGCTGCAACTGCTGGCTGCCGAAGGCGTCGACCGGGTGTTGTGCCTGGCGTTCAACCAGCGCTTGAGCAAGCTCAGCGCCAGTGAGTTCGTCGACACCATCCTGGTGGATGGCTTGGGCGTGCAGCATCTGGAGGTCGGTGACGATTTCCGTTTCGGTTGCGATCGCCTCGGCGATTTTGATTTTCTGCTGCAGGCCGGGCAGATGCACGGTTTCAGCGTTGAAGCCGCGCAAACCGTCGAGCTGGACGGCATTCGCGTCAGCAGCACGCAAGTGCGCAACGCCCTGGCCGCGGCCGATTTCGCTTTGGCCGAACGCTTGCTCGGCCGCCCTTACCGGATCGCCGGTCGTGTGCTGCATGGCCAGAAGCTGGCCCGGCAACTGGGTACGCCCACTGCCAATGTGCAACTCAAACGTCGTCGCGTGCCGTTCACCGGGGTGTATCTGGTGAATGTCGATATCGACGGCAAGACCTGGCCCGGTGTCGCCAATATTGGCGTGCGGCCCACGGTACAAGGTGATGGCAAGGCCCACCTCGAAGTCCATCTTTTAGATTTTGCCGGCGATCTGTATGACCGGCGTTTGACGGTGGTTTTCCACCAGAAGCTGCGTGAAGAGCAGCGTTTCGCCTCCCTGGAGGCACTGAAAACGGCGATCAACGCGGATGTCGCCGCCGCCCGTGCACTAGCCGCACCTAGCGCCCATCGCTAATAAAGAGCCTTAAATGACCGACTATAAAGCCACGCTAAACCTTCCGGACACCGCCTTCCCAATGAAGGCCGGCCTGCCACAGCGCGAACCGCAGATCCTGCAGCGCTGGGACAGTATTGGCCTGTACGGAAAGTTGCGCGAGATTGGCAAGGATCGTCCGAAGTTCGTTCTGCATGACGGCCCTCCGTATGCCAACGGCACGATCCACATCGGTCACGCACTGAACAAGATTCTCAAGGACATGATCATCCGCTCGAAGACCCTGTCGGGCTTCGACGCGCCGTACGTTCCGGGTTGGGACTGCCACGGCCTGCCGATCGAACACAAGGTCGAAGTGACCCACGGCAAGAACCTGGGCGCGGACAAGACCCGCGAACTGTGCCGTGCCTACGCCACCGAGCAGATCGAAGGGCAGAAGTCCGAATTCATCCGTCTCGGCGTGCTGGGCGATTGGGCCAACCCGTACAAGACCATGGACTTCAAGAACGAGGCCGGTGAAATCCGCGCCCTCGCCGAAATCGTCAAGGGTGGTTTCGTCTTCAAGGGCTTGAAGCCGGTGAACTGGTGCTTCGACTGCGGTTCGGCGCTGGCTGAGGCGGAGGTCGAGTACGAGAACAAAAAGTCCTCGACCATCGATGTCGCGTTCCCGATCGCTGACGAAGCCAAACTGGCTGCCGCGTTCGGCCTGCCGTCGCTGAGCAAGCCTGCGGCGATCGTGATCTGGACCACCACCCCGTGGACCATCCCGGCCAACCAGGCGCTGAACGTTCACCCGGAATTCAACTATGCGCTGGTGGATATCGGCGACAAGTTGCTGGTACTGGCTGAGGAACTGGTTGAAGCCTGCCTGACCCGTTATGGCGTCGAAGGCTCGGTCATCGCCACCACCACCGGTAAACAACTCGAACTGATCAACTTCCGTCATCCGTTCTACGACCGTCTGTCGCCGGTATATCTGGCTGACTACGTCGAACTGGGCGCCGGCACCGGTGTGGTTCACTCCGCTCCGGCCTACGGCGTGGACGACTTCGTGACCTGCAAGAAGTACGGCATGGTCAACGACGACATCCTCAACCCGGTGCAGAGCAACGGCGTTTACGTGCCGTCGCTGGAATTCTTTGGCGGCCAGTTCATCTGGAAGGCCAACCCGGCCATCGTCGACAAGCTGACCGAAGTCGGTGCGCTGATGCACACCACCGTCATCGAACACAGCTACATGCACTGCTGGCGCCACAAGACTCCGCTGATCTACCGCGCGACTGCGCAGTGGTTCATCGGCATGGACAAGGAGCCAACCAGCGGCGACACCCTGCGTGTGCGCTCGCTCAAAGCCATCGAAGACACCAAATTCGTCCCGGCCTGGGGCCAGGCGCGACTGCACTCGATGATCGCCAACCGTCCGGACTGGTGCATCTCGCGTCAGCGCAACTGGGGCGTGCCGATCCCGTTCTTCCTGAACAAGGAAAGCGGCGAACTGCACCCACGCACCGTCGAGCTGATGGAAGAAGTGGCCAAGCGCGTTGAAGTCGAAGGCATCGAAGCCTGGTTCAAGATGGACGCGGCCGAACTGCTTGGCGATGAAGCGCCGCTGTACGACAAGATCAGCGACACCCTCGATGTCTGGTTCGATTCGGGCACCACGCACTGGCACGTCCTGCGCGGTTCGCACCCGATGGGTCACGAGAGCGGCCCGCGTGCCGACCTGTACCTGGAAGGCTCGGACCAACATCGTGGCTGGTTCCATTCATCGCTGCTGACCGGCTGCGCCATCGACAACCACGCGCCGTACCGCGAGCTGCTGACCCACGGTTTCACCGTCGACGAAGCTGGGCGCAAGATGTCCAAATCGCTGGGCAACGTGATCGCGCCGCAGAAAGTCAACGACACTCTGGGCGCCGACATCATGCGTCTGTGGGTCGCTTCGACCGACTACTCCGGCGAAATGGCCGTGTCCGACCAGATCCTGCAACGCAGCGCCGACGCCTATCGTCGTATCCGTAACACTGCGCGCTTCCTGCTTTCCAACCTGAGCGGCTTCAACCCGGCCACCGACCTCCTGCCGGCGGAAGAAATGCTCGCGCTGGATCGTTGGGCGGTCGACCGTACCTTGCTGCTGCAACGCGAGCTGCAAGAGCACTACGGCGAATACCGTTTCTGGAACGTCTACTCGAAGATCCATAACTTCTGCGTGCAGGAGCTGGGCGGTTTCTACCTCGACATCATCAAGGACCGTCAGTACACCACTGGCGCCAACAGCAAGGCCCGCCGTTCGGCGCAAACCGCGCTGTTCCACATCTGCGAAGCGCTGGTGCGCTGGATCGCGCCGATCCTCGCCTTCACCGCTGACGAACTGTGGGAATACCTGCCGGGCGAGCGTAACGAATCGGTCATGCTCAACACCTGGTACGAAGGCCTGACCGAACTGCCGGACAACGTCGAGCTGGGCCGCGAATACTGGGACCGTGTGATGGCGGTCAAGGCAGCGGTCAACAAGGAAATGGAAATCCAGCGCGCGGCCAAAGCCGTCGGTGGCAACCTGCAGGCCGAAGTGACGCTGTACGCCGAAGACGCGCTGAGTGCCGATCTGGAAAAACTGAGCAACGAACTGCGCTTCGTGTTGATCACTTCGACCGCCAGCGTTGCGCCGTTTGTTCAGGCTCCAGCGGACGCGGTTGCGACCGAAGTCAGTGGTCTGAAACTGAAGATCGTCAAATCGGCCTTCCCGAAGTGCGCCCGTTGCTGGCACTGCCGCGAAGACGTCGGCGTGAACCCGGAGCATCCGGAAATCTGCGGTCGTTGCGTCGACAACATCAGCGGCGCTGGCGAGGTTCGTCACTATGCCTGATGCCATTGGCCGTTTCGGACGGTTGAGCTGGCTATGGTTGAGCCTGCTGGTTCTGGTCATTGACCAGGCCAGCAAGTTCTACTTCGAAGGCAAGCTCGAGATGTTCCAGCAGATCGTGATCATTCCCGATCTGTTCAGCTGGACTCTGGCCTACAACACCGGCGCGGCATTCAGCTTCCTGGCTGACAGCTCCGGCTGGCAGCGCTGGCTGTTCGCCCTGATCGCCATCGTGGTCAGCTGTGTGCTGGTGATCTGGCTCAAGCGCCTGGGCCGCAACGACACCTGGCTGGCCATCGCGCTGGCGCTGGTGTTGGGCGGCGCGCTGGGCAATCTGTACGACCGCATCGCCCTGGGCCATGTGATCGACTTCATTCTGGTGCACTGGCAGAACCGCTGGTACTTCCCGGCGTTCAACTTCGCCGACAGCGCGATCACCGTAGGTGCGATCATGCTGGCGCTGGACATGTTCAAACCGAAGAAAACCGAAGAGACCGCTCATGACTGAACAGGTATCGGCTGAGCAACGCATCGGCCAGAACACGGAAGTCACTTTGCATTTCGCACTGCGCCTGGAAAACGGCGACACCGTCGACAGCACGTTCGACAAAGCCCCGGCGACCTTCAAGGTCGGCGATGGCAACCTGCTGCCGGGTTTCGAAGCGGCACTGTTCGGCTTCAAGGCCGGCGACAAGCGCACGCTGACCGTCGAGCCGGAAAACGCCTTCGGCCAGCCGAACCCGCAAAACGTCCAGGTCATCCCGCGTTCGCAGTTCGCCGACATGGAGCTGTCGCCGGGCCTGCTGGTGATCTTCAACGATGCGGCCAATACTGAACTGCCGGGCGTGGTAAAAGAGTTCGACGACGCGCAAGTGACCGTCGACTTCAACCACCCGCTGTCCGGCAAGACGCTGACCTTTGACGTGGAAATCATTTCTGTCAAAGCGATCTGAGTGATAATGCAAAACCAATGTGGGAGCGAGCCTGCTCGCGAATGCTGACTGACATTCAACGTTAATGTTGTCTGACACACCGCTTTCGCGAGCAAGCTCGCTCCCACACTGTTTTCCACAGAATTCGCTATTTCTTGCGCGCAAGACACGAGGCACAGCATGCAAATCAAACTCGCCAACCCCCGTGGCTTCTGCGCCGGCGTGGACCGGGCGATCGAAATCGTCAACCGCGCTCTGGAAGTCTTCGGACCGCCGATCTACGTGCGTCATGAAGTGGTGCACAACAAGTTCGTCGTCGAGGACCTGCGCAGTCGTGGCGCGATTTTCGTCGAGGAACTCGATCAAGTGCCCGACGACGTCATCGTGATCTTCAGTGCCCACGGCGTTTCCCAGGCCGTGCGCAATGAAGCCGCCGGTCGTGGCCTGAAAGTCTTCGACGCCACCTGTCCGCTGGTGACCAAGGTGCATATCGAAGTCGCCAAATACAGTCGCGATGGCCGTGAGTGCATCCTGATCGGTCACGCCGGGCACCCGGAAGTCGAAGGCACCATGGGCCAGTACGATGCCAGTAATGGCGGCGCGATCTACCTCGTCGAAGACGAAAAAGACGTGGCAGAACTGCAAGTGCGCAACCCGGAAAAACTCGCGTTCGTCACCCAGACGACCCTGTCGATGGACGACACCAGTCGCGTTATCGACGCCTTGCGCACACGGTTTCCGGCAATTGGCGGCCCGCGCAAGGACGACATCTGCTACGCCACGCAAAACCGTCAGGACGCGGTCAAGCAATTGGCCGACGAATGCGACGTAGTGCTGGTGGTCGGCAGCCCGAACAGCTCCAACTCCAATCGTCTGCGCGAACTCGCCGAACGCATGGCCACCCCGGCCTACCTGATCGACGGCGCCGAAGACCTGCAAAAGAGCTGGTTCGATGGCGTCGAGCGGATCGGCATCACCGCCGGTGCCTCTGCCCCGGAAGTGCTGGTGCGCGGGGTGATCCAGCAGTTGCAAGCCTGGGGCGCCACCGGCGCCGATGAGCTGGCCGGGCGCGAGGAGAACATCACTTTCTCGATGCCTAAAGAGCTGCGCGTGCGTTCGATCTGACCCGCTTGGCTTGCTGACACAGCGCCTGTTCCGCCTTCGCGCGGCTCAGGCGCACGCGACCGGTCGCGGCCAGCACAATCTGCTGCTGGCTGACCGGCTCGTGCATCGAGCAGACGTGTAACGTCCCTGCCTGAAACGCCCGCCCGGGCATCAGCGGTTGTCCCAGACTGCTGAAGCGCACATATCGACTGACTGCCCAATTGCCGACAATCGGCACCTGCATGGCACTTGCCTGTTCCACCAGCAGCGGATTGCTGACGTCTTTGGCGCCTTTGCCACTGATGTCGAGAATGATCCGCCAGCCCTGACTCCAGTCGCCGTTGATGCCATGAATCACCACGCTCTGATTACGCGTGATGGCCAGGCTGCGGGCGTTGCGGATGCCCTCGAACAAGGACTGCGCCGCCTGCTCGCGGTGGCTCGACTCTTTAAGGCTGGCAAGCGCGGGGCTTACCAGCAGCAGAACAATTGCGCCGATCGCCAGTCCCATAAGCAATTCGATCAGGCTGAAACCGTGTTGAGACATGAAGACTCCCTCCGTGGAACGTGATGGATGGCGCGCTCCGTGCGCCGGGCAGGGCAAATCAACCGACACAGGTCGGCTGAATGTTCTAGCGTGTAGAAGCAGGTATAGCCGACGGCAACGGAGGGCATCGATGGATCTTCGTACAAAAGGTTTCACGCTGATCGAGTTGCTCGTGGCGATCGCCGTGTTTCTGGTCCTGATCACTTTGGCGGTCCCGGCTTTTACCCGTTCGATACAGGGCAGCAAGGCCGATACCGAGATGGGTGACTTGCAACGAGCGATCAACTTTGCCCGCCTTGAGGCGATCAACCGCGGTGTCACCACCCGTTTGCGGCCAACGGCTGGCGGTAGCATCTGGGCCGGTGAGCTGGCGGTCTACGACAGTACTGGCAATCCGGCCAATGTGTTGCGGGTTGTTCCAGCGATGAGCAGCGGCGCGACTCTGACGCTACCCTCAGGAGTGACCGCACTGGATTTCAATAATCTCGGCGGTCTGGCGGCGCCGTCGACGGCGGTGGTCATCAGTTACACGCTGGGTACGCAAAGCAGGACGCTGAACGTGTGTTTGAACGGACGAATTCAATTGGGTGGAAATTGCGGATGAGGGCAGGGAGTCAACGGACGCAGCGAGGAATGACGCTGATCGAGGTGCTGGTCGCGTTGCTGATTCTCACGGTCGGCTTGCTTGGCGCGGCGGCAGTGCAACTCAATGCGCTGAAGTACACCGACAGCTCGCGGATGACCAGCCAGGCCAGTTTCATCGCCTACGACATGATGGACCGCATCCGCGCCAATTCCGCTGCCGACTACACCGCCACGCCGCCGACTTCGGGCAATCTTTCGGTCGCGCGGGATCAGGATCTCTACGATTTCACCACCAACATTGCCAACTTCGGCGGCCCGACCGCCACGGGCAGCATCACCCGCAATCAGCGCGTGTACACCATCACCATCACCTGGAACGACGCGCGCGCCGCCAACACCGCAACGGCCACACGCAGTTTCGTCCTCAGCAGTCGCGCGGCGGTTGATCCGGTGGTGTCGCCATGAAGCGTCAGCAACAGGGTTTCGGCCTGATCGAGTTGCTGGTCGCCCTGGCGCTGGGCCTGATCGTGGTACTCGGCGTGGTGCAGATTTTCATCGCCGCAAAAAACACCTACGTCAGCCAGAACAGCGCCGCGGCGATGCAGGAAGATGCGCGCTTTGTATTGAGCAAGATGATTCAGGAAATCCGCATGGTCGGCATGTTTGGTTGTCTCGGCACCATCACCGATTCCAGCAGTGCCGGCGATTTCAACGCGGCGCAGCTCGCGCCGATCAATTGGGACAATGCCAACCTGAAACTGACTCTGGTCACCGCCGATGTCGGCAACGCTGGCGGTACGCCGACCTGGACGGTGCTCTCCGATTGCCGCAACAGCGCCGTCGCGTATACCGGATTACGAACCGCGGCCAGCGGGCAGATCGCGTTTCCGATCCGGCGGTTGATCTACAGCTTCAGCAACAATCAGATCCTGATGGGCACCGGCAGCGGCAACCCGGCCCAACAGGTGCTGGTCAATAACGTCAGCGCTTTCAACGTGATGTTCGGCCTGGCCAGTTCGGCGACGGATATCGCGGCGTCAACCTACAGCGCCAACCCCAGCGATGCGGCGCGCATTCGCAGTGTGCGGCTGAGCCTGACCCTCACCGATCCGAACAATCGGGTCGCCAGTCAAACCTTCAATGTGGTTGCCGCCTTGCGCAACCGCTTGCAGTGAGGGGACGACCATGAGGATCTCTCTGCATCAACGGCATGCGCAACGCGGCATGGTCTTGCTGGTAAGTCTGGTGTTTCTGTTGCTGCTGACTTTGATTGGTCTGTCATCGATGCAGAGCGCCAACCTGCAGGAAAAAATGGCTGGCAGCGTCAGCCTGCGTAATCAGTCGTTCCAGGCTGCCGAGGCCGCGCTGCGCATTGGCGAAAGCGCCGTGCAACTGGACAGTTATTCGCTGGCGGTGTGCAGCGGTACTACGCAATGTGCGCCACCGGCAGAATCGACGGTGGTCAGCGCAGCGGGGCTCAACTCGGCATCGGGAGTGACCTGGGTCGCTGCCGGCAACGGCTTTTATGGCGTGCAGAACATCGGCACGACATTGACCGCCGTCAACGTACCGAGCAACACCTCGGCGACCCTGTACCGGGTCACTGCTGTCGGCATCGCCGGTAGCTCGCGCAGTGTGCTGGAGAGTGTGTATGCGAAGTTTTGAGCGCTGCCGGACGTTGCTGCTCGGCATGCTCCTGAGTTTCTATCTGAGTACGCCGGCCTACGCCTTCACGCCCTCCGACTCGCCTTTGCTGAGCGCAGCCGCCGTGCCGCCGAACGTGATGCTGCTGATCGACGATTCGGGGAGCATGAACAGCATCATTTATGCCGCCGGTTTTGATCCGAACGTCAACCGCACACCGGCGCGGCAGTGCAATGCCTTTCTCGGATTGTGCTCCGCGCTGAATGCTCCGCAGATCACCGGCGACCTGGTGTTTCTCTCGAGCCTGCCGAACTCGGGTTGCTCCGGCGGCGCCTATGCGTTTTACAACAACAGTCCAACACCGTTGTGCCTGAAACTGCCTGACCCGGTGGGCAACGAGAACACCCGCTATTCCGCCGATTACATTTCCTACATCGTCAGTCTGGCGATCAGCAACGGCACCCGCGACTTCACCACCGGGGCGATTCCCAATGATTACCGGATGAACGTGGCGCGCAACGTCTCGACCGCGCTGGTCAGCAGCAACCGTACCTTGCGCATGGGGTTGGCGACATTCAACCCGGCCACCAGCGCCAACCCCGGTAACGGAGGTTTCATCCCTCGCGCGATTACCGATTTGTCGCCGGTGGCGGGCAGCGTGACCCAGGCGCAAGCCGATACCAACTACAACGCGCTGATTTCATCAATCAACGGTTTGAACGCGGTGGCCAACACGCCTTTGGCGGAAAGCTATTACGAGATCACCCGTTACATGCGCGGCATCGCACCTTTCTACAACGGCACGCCGAGCACCTACACCAGCCCGATTCAATATCGCTGCCAGAAAAACTACGGCGTGGTGATAACCGACGGCTTGCCGACCTACGACCGAACCTTCCCGACCAACGACCCCTTGGGCGGTAATCGATTGCCGAACTGGGATGGCGTCAACAATGACGGCGACAACCTCAACGGCGATGGTGAGGGCGATACGCTGTATCTGGATGACATCGCCAAGTTTGCCTTCGACATCGACATGCGCTCGACCGGCACCGATGCGGCCGGCAAAAGCTGGAACGCGGTGGATTTTCCCAAGCAGAACATGAACACCTACACCGTGGGTTTCGCTGCCGATAACGACATGCTGTCCGACGCCGCCAGTTATGGGCAGGGCCGGTATTACCAGGCCACCGACAGCTCCGGACTCAACGCGGCATTATCGTCGGCCTTGAGTGACATCACTTCCAAGGCCGGCTCCGGCGGTGCCGGTGTCGCCAGTAGCAGTTCGTTGAGCAGTGGCAGCAGTTTTTATCAGACTACTTACGACCCCAAGGATTGGCGCGGGACAATCAGATCGTTCGGCTTTACCTCGACCGGCACGGTGAATACGTCCAGCGCGCAGTGGACCACCGACACGACCATCGTACCGTCCGCCACGGCACCGACTTTCCAGTCGTGGAACACCGTGAGCAACGCGCCGATATCCCTAGCCTTCGGCAACTTTTCGCCCGCGCAGCAAACCACGCTCAATCAGGGCTTGCCCACCGGCATCACTGGCAATGATCTGGTGGAATGGAGCAAAGGCACCAACAAGGCCGGGCTCAAAGTGCGCAGCGTGTTGCTCGGCGACATCATCAATTCGCCGCTGGTGCTTGCGTCGCCTGCGGACAAGACCGCGTCCGATCTGTCCGCCGATACCAGTTACACCACTTACCTGGCGACCAAAGCGGCCAACATGAACAGCAGTCTGGTGGTCAACGCCAACGACGGCTTCGTCAACGTGATCAATTCGGCGAACGGCACGCGCCGTTATGCTTACATGCCATCCAGCGTGCTGCCGTCGTTGCGCCTGATCGCCGACACCAACTACGTCAACGGCGTCAGCCACAAGTTTCTCGTGGATGGACAGATCGGAGTTTTCGACGTGCAGTCCGGCACTACCTGGAAGACCCTGGCGATTGGCGGCACCGGTGCCGGCGGTAAAACCTTCTACGGGCTGCAACTGTTCGACGCCTCGGCGGGTAACGTGATCCGTGCGCTGTGGGAAGTCAGTGCGCCGGTCAGCGCCAACACGGCCAGCGCATTCAATGACCTGGGTTACGCCTACGCACGACCGGAAGTGGCACGCTTGGCCGATGGTCGCTGGGCCGCGTTCATTGCCAATGGCTACGGCAGCAATTCCGGCGTCGCGGCGCTGTACGTGCTGGATGTGCGCGATGGCTCGTTGATCAGGAAAATCGTTATCGACAATACGGAAACCACCAATGGCCTGTCTTCGGTGGAGCTCAGGGTCAATTCGTCGAATGTGGTCCAGGCTGCCTACGGCGGAGACCTGAAGGGGCGCATGTGGAAATTCGACTTGAGTGCGACGGCCCCGGAAAGCTGGGGCGTGGCGTTTGCCGGCAAACCGTTGTTCACCGCACCGGGCGGGGCGACGCAACCGATCACCGCGCAACCGCTGCTGGCGGATAACCCGCAGGGTGGCAAGCAGGTGTTCTTCGGCACCGGCAAATTCAACGAAACCGCCGACAAGAGCAACAAGGATTTGCAAGCGTTCTATTCGGTATGGGACGCCGATGGC
The DNA here is from genome assembly GCF_036668835.1 of Pseudomonas koreensis. Lineage (GTDB taxonomy): Bacteria > Pseudomonadota > Gammaproteobacteria > Pseudomonadales > Pseudomonadaceae > Aquipseudomonas > Aquipseudomonas koreensis_I. The sequence goes on along the minus strand of NZ_JAZEVW010000009.1, from coordinate 64,649 downwards.
GGTTCGGGACAAATTACTGTCAGCAGCTTGCAGGCGCAGGCGATTACCGGGTCGTTCTCCGGCAGCACCGGGCAGTTCGTGACCACCACGCAGAATGAGACGACGTATCCGGGCGAGAAGGGCTGGTACTTGCCGCTGGTGTATAACAACGTGCTGACCGGCGAGCGGGTGATCAATCAGGCGAGCATTGTGCTGGGGCGCGTCGTGTTTACCACGGCCAGCGTCGATACCACCGATCCTTGTTCGAGTTTGGGGACTGGCAAGCTAATCGAACTCGATGCGTTCAGCGGTAAGATGCTCAACTATGCGGTGCTCGACACTACGAACGATAGGGTCGTGGACGGTAATGACACTATCTCCAGTGGGGTGGTATTCACCGGCGGTATTCCGACCCTAAATTTTATCTCCCAAAATGCTGAGGATAAGGTTGCGGGCGATACAAGTGGCAAACTTACGATGATCAAGGAAAAGGGCGGTGGCGGCAGCCGTCGTATCATGTGGCGACAAATCCAGTAAGCGAGAATTTGAGGCATGCGCAGAGCCAACCGAGGTTTCACCCTGATCGAAATCATGATCGTGATTGCGATCATCGGGATCGTCATTACCATCGCCGCACCGAGCTACACCGAGTACCTGAAAAAGGGCCGTCGCGCCGAAGTGGTATCGCTGCTCTCGGAACAGGCGCAGATCCTCGAACGGTTTTACACCCGCAACAATGTCTACACCGGCGTCACCGGACTCAGTGCCGGCAATGACTTTTACACCCTCACGCCGACGATCACTGACCAGACCTTTGTGCTCACCGCAACACGCAAGAGCGGCACGTCGATGGCCACTGACAAGTGCGGCGATTTCACCCTGAGCAACACCGGTGTCAGGAGCATGAATAACGCGACCACCGGGCTGACCACCAAGGATTGCTGGGGCCGCTGAGGCGCTTTCTTTCGGGTGCCTTTTGCGCCCACTGTCTTTTTTACGGTTGGATCAAACATGACCAGGCAACAGCAAGTGGTGATTGTCGGTGGCGGGGTGATAGGCCTGCTCACCGCCTACAATCTCGCCTCCGAAGTGCGCAGCGTGGTGCTGCTGGATCGTTCGAATCTCGGCCAGGAATCGTCCTGGGCGGGCGGCGGTATCGTGTCGCCGTTGTATCCGTGGCGCTACAGCCCGGCGGTTACCGCGCTGGCGCACTGGTCGCAGGATTTTTATCCACAGCTCGGCGCGCGGCTGTTTGCCGACACGGGTGTTGATCCGGAGGTCCACACTACCGGTCTGTACTGGCTGGACCTGGATGACGAAGCCGAAGCACTGGCGTGGGCCGAGCGCGAAAACCGCCCGTTGCGCTCTGTGGATATCTCGGCGGCGCATGACGCGGTGCCGGTGCTGGGCGGCGGTTTTTCGCGAGCGATCTACATGGCCGATGTTGCCAATGTGCGCAATCCGCGGCTGGTGAAATCCTTGAAAGCAGCGTTGCAGGCGTTGCCCAACGTGACCATTCACGAGCAGTGCGAAGTCAGCGGGTTCGCCCGTGACGGTGAGCGTGTGATTGGGGTTGAAACAGCCGGTGGTGTCATCGCTGGCGATCAGGTGGTACTGACCGCCGGGGCGTGGAGCGGCGACTTGCTCAAGACCTTGAACCTGACGCTGCCAGTGGAGCCGGTCAAAGGGCAGATGATTCTCTACAAATGCGCAGCAGACTTTCTGCCGAGCATGGTGCTGGCCAAGGGGCGTTATGCAATTCCACGTCGCGACGGGCATATTCTGATCGGCAGTACGCTGGAGCACGCAGGCTACGACAAGACGCCAACCGACGTCGCCCTTGAAAGCCTCAAGGCTTCGGCGGTCGAGCTGTTGCCGGCGCTGGCCGATGCCGAAGTGGTCGGGCACTGGGCCGGGCTGCGTCCGGGCTCGCCGGAGGGAATTCCTTACATCGGCCGGGTGCCGGGGTTCGATGGCTTGTGGCTCAATTGCGGGCATTACCGCAATGGATTGGTGCTGGCGCCGGCGTCTTGTCAGTTGTTTGCCGATGTGATGTTGGGCAGGGCGCCGATTATTGATCCGGCGCCGTATGCGCCTGAGGGTCGTATCTAATCAGACAGTTCTTTTGCTTCTGTCGGATCGCTTTCGCGAGCAGGCTCGCTCCCACAATGTCCTTTGGTGTACATGAAAGTGGGTACACCAAAAATCAATGCAGGAGTGAGCCTGCTCGCGAAGGCGCCCTCAATCCAGGCCGAGTTTCTTCAGCCGGTAACGCATCGACCGAAACGAAAGACTCAGGCGCTGCGCCGCCGCCGTGCGGTTCCAGCGCGTCTCTTCCAGCGCCTGCAAGATCAGCTTGCGCTCGACGTTTTCCAGATAATCTTCGAGATTGTCGATTTGCGTCAGATCGGCAATCGCACCATCAGCAGCACAGTTGCCTTCACTGAGGCGTAAATCACCGACCTCGATCGTACGGTTCTCGCACAGGGTATGCGCCCGTTCAAGAACGTTTTCCAGTTCCCGCACATTCCCCGGAAAGCGGTAATTCTTCAGCGCTTCCAGGGCTTGCGGATGCAGACGCGCAGCGGGATGGCCGGTGTCCTTGGCCAAGCGCTTGAGCATGTGCGCTGCCAGTGCTTCGATGTCATCGCGCCGCTCGCGCAGAGACGGCACCCGCAGCTCAATCACGTTCAATCGGTAATATAGATCCTGACGAAAGCGCTCAGTGGCGACCTCGGTATCGAGGTCCTTGTGGGTGGCGCAGAGAATCCGCACGTCGACCACGGTTTCAAGCTGGCCGCCGACGCTGCGCACGGCTTTTTCCTGGATCGCGCGCAGCAGTTTGACCTGCATCGATAATGGCAAGTCCGCCACTTCATCGAGGAACAACGTGCCGCCATGGGCCGCTTGAAACAGCCCTGGCTTGTCTTCGACCGCGCCAGTGAAACTGCCTTTGCGATGACCGAAAAATTCGCTCTCCATCAACTCCGACGGAATCGCCCCGCAGTTGACCGGCACGAACGGCTGGCTGGCGCGCGGCCCTTGTTCATGGATCAGCCGAGCGACCAGTTCCTTGCCGCTGCCGGATTCACCGCTGATGTACACCGGCGCCTGACTGCGCGCGAGTTTGTCGATCTGCTTGCGCAGATTACGCATTGGCGGTGAATCGCCGAGCAAATGCCGATCGATCGGTTCGCAATGGGCTCCCGCGGCGGGCATGCGCAAGGCACTGCTGACCAGTTCGCGCAGGCGGGTAAGATCGACCGGTTTGGTCAGAAAGTCGAACGCCCCGGCCTTGAGCGCGTTGATGGCGGTTTCCAGGCTGCCGTACGCGGTGATCATCGCCACCGGTACTTGTGGGTAACGTTGCTGGATGTGCTGCACCAGCTCAAGCCCTGTGCCGTCGGGCAAACGCATGTCAGTCAGGCACAGATCGAACGCCTCGCGCTGCAACTGTGTTTGCGCTTCGGCAAGATTGCGCGCGCTGTAGGTGTCGAGTTTCATCCGCCCCAAGGTGATTTCCAGCAGTTCGCGGATGTCCGGTTCGTCGTCAACGATGAGGATTTTTTGCCGTGGGCTTGTATTCAACTTTGTTTCCGTCCGTGAGCAAAGGTGATGCGAAAGCAGCCGCCGCCTTGGCGTGATTGAAAGTCTAGGCGCGCTTGGTTGCTTTCGCACAGCTCACGGGACAGATAAAGCCCAAGGCCGGTGCCCTGGCTGCTGGTGGTGAAGAACGGTTCGAACAGATGCGCCTGTTCCTCGGCCGGTACGCCGGGGCCGTTGTCCTGCACTTCGAGCACCGCCAACTGACTCTCGGGATCGGTGAAGAGCGCCAGCCAGACCTCGGCCTGATCGTGCAGCAGGGCGCTGTGACGCCAGCCGTTGCGCAGCAGGTTGTCGAGGATTTGCCGCAGCTGGTTGGGGTCCATCAGGGTGGTGAAGTCCCCGGAATTGATCCGCAGATGAATGTGCTGACGCTCGCTGGCCTGCTCGCGGCTTTCGGCAACGAAGTTCTCCAGCCACGGTTTGAGGTCCAGCCGTTGCGGGGCACTTTGCTGGCGGCGGGACAGTTGCAGAACGTTTTCGATGACTCGGTTCATGCGCTGGGAGTGATCTTGAATAATCTGCGTCAGACGCCGATCGGCGCTATCGAGTTCCTCGGACTCGGCCAACAGCTGCGCGGCGTGGCTGATCGCCCCCAACGGATTGCGAATTTCGTGAGAAATGCCGGCGGTCAATCGCCCGAGCGCGGCGAGCTTCAATTGCTGCGCCTGCTGGGTGATTTGCGCAAGGTCTTCGAGAAACACCAGTGTGCGCGGATTCGGGCTCTGCTCTAGCGCGATGAAATTCGGTTGAAGTTCTATGCCATTGCCGGGGACTTTCAGGCTCTGCGGGCGCAGGGTCGGGTTGTTCATCCACAGTTGCAGGCGCTCGACCAGCGTCGGCGAAAACTCGTCGATCAAGTGGCCCTGCAGGTGCGATTGCGCGAGCAGGATTTGCGCGCTCTGGTTGGCCAGCAGCACCCGGCGCTGATGATCGAGAACGAGAATGCCGGTACGCATGCGTTGCAGGATCAAGGCATTCAGAGCTTCAAGGCTAACCACTTCGCTGGCGCGCTGCTCGGCCAGGGTTTCGCTGACCTCGAGGCGACGGACCAGCCCCTGCACCAACAGCGATGCGGCAAAGCACAAAGCGCCGAGCGTGCCGGCCTGCAAGTATTCATTGGCGCTCAGTGAGTGGTTGATACCGAGCAGGAAACTCGAGCCGACAATGCCCAGCGCGGCGATGGCCGCAATCAACAGGCCGATGCGCCGGCGCAGCAGGGTGTTGCTGATCGCCACGGAGACAATCAGCAAGTTGCCCAGCGCACTGCCAACGCCGCCTGCTGCGAAGAACAAACCGCACAGAAGCAGCACGTCGACCAGTGCCAGGCTGAACAATTGCCCGGGCCGACGGGTGTTTTCGAGAAACACCACCAGCAGAATATTCAGAACCAGATACAGCCAGCTGCCGCCACGCAGCAAATCGTCGTTGGCCGACGTCAGCAAGCGGTTGTCCATGTTGCTCGAGATCAGCAACACCAGGGTGATGCCGACGCTCAGACGGTACAGGTGATAAAGACGCAGCAGACGCTGCGCCTGTTTGCTGTCGGTGTTGGCAGCCTCAGCGACCACTGGCGCCCGGGCCTTGCTCGAGATGAGCCTGGCTGCAATACCACTGTTGCTGATTGCCCAGCGCGCGATCGCGGGGCAAGTGCACGCCGCAATGGGCGCAGCGCACCATGGGCGCAGCGTCCTGCTCGCGAGAGTTGCGCTGGGACTGATTGGAGGCGGCGGGTGCCTTGAATTTACGCCAGAGCCAGATGGCGGCGAAGATCACGGCGATCCAGAACAATAAACGAAGCATGATGAGCGGCTTTTCGACTGATGATCCGGCAGTTTAGCCAAGGACCCGAGCAGCGCACAGTGGATTAAAGCGCGGCCATGAAAAAGGGAGATCCGCAGATCTCCCTTTTTGTTACCGCCAGTGTGCTCAGTCAAACACGCCGAAGGTCATGTAGCTGAACCACGAACGGTCGGTGTCGGTGGATTCCGGCTCCGGCTCTTCGATCACGTCGCCGTTTTCGTCTTTCGGCTTGAGCTCGTTCGGGATCGCGTCTTTGGCGTCCTGGAACTGCTTCTGCACGTCCTGGTTGGCGCGGGTTTCGCCCGGCGGCAGCGGTGGACGCGACTCGATCAGGCCCAAAGTCGCCTTGCTCAGGAACGAACGGTTATCGGCTTCGGCAACGCGTGGCACGAACTGGCCGTCCTGCAGGCTCGGGTGATCCGGGTAATTGAGCTTCAGGGTTTCCAGACTGGTGGCCGCCAGATCGTCCAGGTGCAGACGCTGGTAGGCTTCGGTCATCACCGCCAGGCCGTCGCCGACCGATGGGGTTTCCTGGAAGTTTTCCACTACGTACTTGCCACGGTTGGCAGCGGCTACATAAGCCTGACGGGTCAAGTAGTAGTCGGCCACGTGGATTTCGTAGGCGGCCAGCAGGTTGCGCAGGTAGATCATGCGCTGCTTGGCGTCCGGCGCGTAGCGGCTGTTCGGGAAGCGGCTGGTGAGCTGGGCGAACTCGTTGTACGAGTCGCGGGCCGCGCCTGGGTCACGCTTGGTCATGTCCAGCGGCAGGAAGCGCGCCAGCAGGCCGACGTCCTGGTCGAACGAGGTCAGACCCTTGAGGTAATACGCGTAATCCACGTTCGGGTGCTGCGGATGCAAACGAATGAAGCGCTCGGCGGCGGACTTGGCAGCTTCCGGCTCGGCGTTCTTGTAGTTGGCGTAGATCAACTCCAGCTGAGCCTGATCGGCGTAGCGACCGAACGGATAACGCGACTCCAGAGCCTTCAGCTTGGCTGTGGCGCTGGTGTAGCTGTTGTTGTCCAGATCAGTCTGAGCCTGCTGGTACAGCTCGGCTTCGCTGAGGTTTTCGTCTACGACTTCCTTCGATGAGCAAGCAGCGGTCAATGCGAGGATGGCGATCAGCAGCAGGTGTTTCACTTGCATGGCGGCTTGCGTCCCTATGACGGCCGCTGTCTTGGGCGGGGCCGTCCTGTTATGATGAGCGCCCCGTTGAAAAGCCTCGGGGCAAAAGACGCCGTATTTAACCACAAGCGCGCAGCCGAAACCAAAGGCTGTGCCGACGCCCAGTCCGAGCATGTCCGATAAAATAGAACTTCGCGCAGAGGTGCCGTCCGAATTGGGCGGCCAACGCCTCGATCAAGTCGCCGCCCAACTCTTCGCTGAGCACTCGCGCTCGCGCCTTTCCGCCTGGATCAAAGAAGGTCGCCTGACTGTGGACGGGGCGGTCATCCGCCCTCGCGACATCGTGCACGGCGGTGCCATCCTTGAGCTGACTGCCGAGCAGGAAGCCCAGGGTGAGTGGATCGCCCAGGACATCGAGCTCGACATCGTCTATGAAGATGACGACATTCTGGTGATCAACAAGCCTGCGGGCCTGGTGGTGCATCCGGCTGCCGGTCACGCCGATGGCACCCTGCTCAACGCCTTGCTGCACCACGTTCCGGACATCATCAATGTTCCGCGTGCCGGCATCGTCCATCGTCTGGACAAGGACACCACCGGTCTGATGGTGGTGGCCAAGACCATTCAGGCGCAGACCAAACTGGTCACGCAGTTGCAGAGCCGCAGCGTCAGCCGCATCTATGAATGCATCGTGATCGGTGTGGTCACTGCCGGCGGCAAGATCAACGCGCCGATCGGCCGTCACGGCCAGCAGCGTCAACGCATGGCGGTGATGGAAGGCGGCAAGCCTGCGGTCAGTCACTACCGCGTGCTGGAGCGTTTCCGTTCGCACACGCATGTGCGGGTGAAGCTGGAAACCGGCCGTACGCACCAGATTCGCGTACACATGGCGCACATCAACTTCCCGTTGGTCGGCGATCCGGCGTACGGCGGGCGTTTCCGCATTCCGCCCGCGGCGAACCCGACCATGGTCGAATCGCTCAAGCATTTCCCGCGTCAGGCTCTGCACGCGCGCTTCCTCGAACTGGATCACCCGACGAGCGGTGAACGGATGAGCTGGGAATCGCCGCTGCCGGAAGATTTCGTCTGGCTGCTGACCCTGCTCAAGCAGGATCGCGAGGCATTCGTCGGATGAACTGGCTGACGCCGGACTGGCCTGCGCCGGCCAGCGTCAGAGCCTGCGTCACCACCCGCGAGGGCGGTGTCAGCGAGGCGCCGTTCGACAGCCTGAATCTGGGCGATCATGTCGATGATCGTCCGCAGGCGGTCGCCGAGAATCGTCGGCGCCTGACCGAGCACTTCTCTATACAGCCTGCCTGGTTGCAGCAAGTGCACGGGATTACCGTGGCGCAAGCTGATCCGGGCGTGGTCGCGACCGCCGATGCCAGTTGGACAGACAAACCCGGTATTGCCTGCACGGCGATGACCGCCGATTGCCTGCCAGCATTGTTCTGCAATCGCGCCGGCACACGGGTTGCGGCAGCCCATGCCGGTTGGCGCGGGCTGGCGGCGGGTGTGCTTGAAGCCACTCTCGACAGCCTCGATGTTGCACCTGAAGACGTGCTGGTCTGGCTCGGTCCGGCCATCGGTCCAAAGGCTTTTGAAGTCGGCGCGGAAGTGCGGGAAGTCTTCATCAGTCAATTGCCGGAAGCAGCCACAGCCTTTGTGCCGAGCAACAATGCTGGCAAGTTCATGGCCGACATCTATTTGCTGGCGCGTCTGCGTCTGGCTGAACGTGGCGTCACTGCGGTTTACGGGGGCGGTTTCTGCACCGTGACCGATCCGCGCTTCTTCTCCTATCGCCGTGCGTCGCGCACTGGGCGCTTCGCTTCCTTGATCTGGCTCACCCGCTAGACTTGCCTGACCTGTATCAACTCTCCGACGCTTGAATCTTGCAGAATCGACCGCATCTATAGCGGTATCTGGCAGGTTTCTTTATTCAGGATGGTTTCTTAGGTCCGGCCTGCTCAAAAGGAAGGTGACCCATGCGTATAGACCGTTTAACCAGCAAATTACAGTTGGCCTTGTCCGACGCCCAGTCGTTGGCAGTCGGCCATGATCATCCGGCCATCGAGCCGGCGCACTTGATGCAGGCCATGCTTGAGCAGCAGGGCGGCTCGATCAAGCCGCTGCTGATGCAGGTAGGCTTCGACGTCAACAGCTTGCGTAAAGAGCTGACCAAAGAACTCGATCAATTACCGAAAATCCAGAACCCGACCGGCGATGTGAACATGTCGCAGGATCTGGCGCGCCTGCTCAATCAGGCTGACCGCCTGGCACAGCAGAAGGGTGATCAGTTCATTTCCAGCGAACTGGTGCTGCTCGCGGCGATGGACGAGAACAGCAAGCTCGGCAAGTTGCTGCTCGGTCAGGGTGTGAGCAAGAAAGCCCTGGAAAACGCGATCAATAACCTGCGTGGTGGCGAAGCGGTTAATGACGCCAATCACGAAGAGTCGCGACAGGCGCTGGATAAATACACCGTCGACCTGACCAAGCGTGCCGAAGACGGCAAGCTCGATCCGGTGATCGGCCGTGACGACGAAATCCGTCGCACCATTCAGGTCCTGCAACGCCGGACCAAGAACAACCCGGTGCTGATCGGTGAGCCTGGCGTGGGTAAAACCGCCATTGCCGAAGGCCTGGCCCAACGCATTATCAACGGCGAAGTGCCGGACGGCCTCAAGGGCAAGCGTCTGCTGTCGCTGGACATGGGCGCGCTGATTGCCGGTGCCAAGTACCGTGGTGAGTTCGAAGAACGACTGAAAGGCCTGCTCAATGAACTGTCGAAGCAGGAAGGGCAGATCATTCTGTTCATCGACGAATTGCACACCATGGTCGGCGCCGGTAAAGGCGAAGGCTCGATGGATGCCGGCAACATGCTCAAGCCTGCATTGGCCCGTGGCGAATTGCACTGCGTCGGTGCAACCACGCTCAATGAGTATCGCCAATATATAGAGAAGGACGCGGCGCTCGAGCGGCGTTTCCAGAAAGTGCTGGTCGATGAGCCGAGCGAAGAAGACACCATTGCGATTTTGCGTGGCCTCAAAGAGCGTTACGAGGTTCACCATAAAGTCGCAATCACCGACGGCGCGATCATCGCCGCGGCCAAGCTCAGCCATCGCTACATCACGGATCGGCAATTGCCGGACAAGGCCATCGACCTGATCGACGAGGCCGCCAGCCGCATCCGCATGGAGATCGACTCCAAGCCGGAAGTACTCGATCGGCTGGAGCGGCGCCTGATTCAACTGAAAGTTGAATCTCAGGCGCTGAAAAAAGAAAGCGACGACGCAGCGAAAAAACGTCTGGAAAAGCTTCAGGAAGAAATCGAGCGTCACGAGCGTGAGTACTCCGACCTGGAAGAAATCTGGAACTCGGAAAAAGCCGAGGTGCAGGGTTCTGCGCAGATCCAGCAAAAGATCGAGCAGTCGCGTCAGGAACTGGAAGCGGCCCGGCGCAAAGGCGATCTGAACCGCATGGCCGAGTTGCAGTACGGGGTCATCCCGGATCTGGAACGCAGCCTGCAGATGGTCGACCAGCACGGCAAGAGCGAAAACCAGTTGCTGCGCAGCAAGGTCACCGAGGAAGAAATCGCCGAAGTCGTGTCGAAATGGACCGGCATCCCGGTGTCGAAAATGCTCGAAGGCGAGCGCGACAAGCTGATGAAGATGGAAAGCCTGTTGCACAAACGCGTGATCGGTCAGGAAGAGGCAGTCGTGGCCGTGGCCAACGCAGTACGCCGTTCGCGTGCCGGCTTGTCCGATCCGAATCGTCCGAGCGGTTCATTCATGTTCCTCGGCCCGACCGGTGTCGGTAAAACCGAGCTGTGCAAGGCACTGGCTGAATTCCTCTTCGATACTGAAGAGGCGATGGTGCGCATCGACATGTCCGAATTCATGGAGAAACATTCCGTGGCTCGTCTGATCGGCGCGCCACCGGGCTACGTCGGCTATGAAGAGGGCGGCTATCTGACCGAAGCAGTACGGCGCAAGCCTTATTCGGTGATCCTGATGGACGAAGTCGAGAAGGCGCACCCGGATGTGTTCAACATTCTGCTGCAAGTGCTCGAGGATGGGCGCCTGACCGACAGCCATGGCCGTACGGTGGATTTCCGCAACACGGTGATCGTGATGACCTCCAACCTCGGCTCGATGCAGATCCAGGAACTGGTCGGTGACCGTGAAGCCCAGCGTGCAGCAGTAATGGACGCGCTGACGTCGCACTTCCGTCCGGAGTTCATCAACCGCGTCGACGAAGTGGTGATCTTCGAGCCGCTGGCGCGTGATCAGATCGCGGGCATTACCGAGATCCAGCTGGGCCGTCTGCGCAGTCGTCTGGCCGAGCGCGAGCTGAAGCTGGAATTGAGCCCTGAGGCGATGGACAAGCTGATTGCCGTCGGTTACGACCCGGTGTATGGCGCACGGCCGTTGAAACGTGCGATTCAGCGCTGGATCGAAAACCCGCTGGCACAGTTGATCCTATCCGGTCACTTCATGCCAGGCGACACCGCGACAGGCACCGTCGAGAACGAGGAAATCGTTTTCAACTGATGCCATGCGTCAATGAAAAAACCGAGGCCCCACATTGTGGGGCCTTTTTTTTCGTTAGGCTGTTGAACTCAAAGGAAAAGGCTTGTAAAGTGCGCCCCGCAGTCAGTCACCGGCAGCGTTTCAACTCACTGGGTTGAAAACTGAAATAAGTTGCAAATCATTAACTTGAAAGCAATTTAGGGGGTTGACAGAGGTGTTCTAGGTTGTAGAATAGCGCGCCTCAGACACACGAACGCAGCGATGCGAAAACGGTGTCGAGAAGCTTCAGGTTTCACCGTTGTAAATTGAAATATGTAGTTCCGTGATAGCTCAGTCGGTAGAGCAAATGACTGTTAATCATTGGGTCCCAGGTTCGAGTCCTGGTCACGGAGCCAATTTCAAACCGGGGTATAGCGCAGTCCGGTAGCGCGCCTGCTTTGGGAGCAGGATGTCAGGAGTTCGAATCCCCTTACCCCGACCATTTTTGGGTCGTTAGCTCAGTTGGTAGAGCAGTTGGCTTTTAACCAATTGGTCGTAGGTTCGAATCCCACACGACCCACCATTTTTGAAACCAGTTAGCGCTGGGATCGAATCTTAAGATCAGAGGCCAAAAGCGCTGATCGAAGAAGGCGATCTTTGAAAGGTCGCCTTTTTTTTACCGGGGTATAGCGCAGTCCGGTAGCGCGCCTGCTTTGGGAGCAGGATGTCAGGAGTTCGAATCCCCTTACCCCGACCATATTGAAAATCCTCGTATCGAAAGATACGGGGATTTTTTTTGTCTGCTTGAAAGACAAATCCCTTCAAGTCGTCATACAACTGGCCGATAGCCCGCTAACACGAGGGGACTGTCATGGCTTCGCCCCTCGAATCTGGCCAATACAAGAATAAGGGCGTGCGTCATGTTGCTTCGTCAGTTGAATATTGCTCCGCGGGCTGCCCTGGGCTTTGCCCTGATCGCGGTCTTGGTGGCTTTGCTCGGTGTGTTCGCCCTTGGGCAAATGTCGAGCATCCGCGACAGTGAAGTTGCCGTGGAGACTCAGTGGCTGCCGAGCATTCGGGGTGGCGACGAGATCCGCGAGCTGATGCTGCGCATCCGTACCATCTCCTTGCGTATGGCGCTTGACGAAGACCCGAAGAACATCCCGACCTACCGCGGTCAAATGGACACCCGCGACAAAGAGCTCAGCGAAAAAATCACTGCCTACGACAATCTGGTCACCACGCCAGAAGGGCAGCAGCTCTACGATCAGTTCAAGCAGACCTTTGCCGCCTACCGCACCGGGATTGCCCAATCGTTCACCCTGGCCGAACAGGGCAAGCGTGACGAGCTGACCAAGTTGCTGCTCGTTGACATGAAGACCGTGGTCGACGGCTCGGGCAAGCAACTCAATGACCTGGCGGATCTGTTCGCCAAACAGGTCGCGCTGGAAAGCCAGAAGTCAGCCGCCCATTACGCCACGTCGCGGACCATCGTCAGCGTGTTCATCGCACTGGCGGCGCTCGCTACCGTGGCCCTGGCGATGCTGCTGACACGCAGCATCGTGCGACCGTTGAGCAGTGCAGTCAGCGCCGCTGAGAGCGTGGCTAAGGGCGATCTGACCCGTCCTATCGAGACCCAGGGCAATGACGAGGTCAGCCGTTTGCTCAAGGCGCTGGCGACCATGCAACAGAACCTGCGCGAGACCTTGCAAGGCATCAGCGGCTCGGCCACCCAATTGGCCTCCGCTGCCGACGAACTCAACGCAGTGACGCTCGACAGCTCCCAAGGCCTGCAACAGCAGAACAATGAAATCGAGCAGGCGGCCACTGCAGTCAATGAGATGACCACTGCGGTGGAGGAGGTCGCGCGCAACGCCGTTTCGACCAGTGACGCCACTCGCCAATCCAGCGATTCGGCGCAACTGGGCCAGGAGCGGGTCAGCGAAACCGCCAGCGCCATCAGTGCCCTGGCTGCTGATGTGCAGCACACCGGCGAGTTGGTGCAATCATTGGCCAATCAATCCCAGGACATTGGCAAGGTGCTCGACGTGATTCGCGCAATTGCCGAGCAGACCAACCTGTTGGCGCTCAACGCGGCGATTGAAGCGGCGCGGGCGGGCGAAAGCGGGCGTGGTTTTGCCGTGGTCGCCGATGAGGTGCGCGCGCTGGCCCACCGCACCCAGCAATCGACACAGGAAATCGAGCAGATGGTCCAGGGCATGCGCAACGGTTCGAGTCTGGCGCTGGAGTCGATGCAGGCCAGTGCCGCGCGTGCCAGCACCACACTGAGCATGGCTGCGCGCGCCGGTGAGGCGTTGCAGACGATTACCGCGTCGGTGCACGAGATTCACGAGCGTAATCTGGTCATCGCCAGCGCTGCCGAGGAACAGGCGCAGGTGGCGCGGGAAGTGGATCGCAATCTGGTCAACATTCGTGATTTGTCGGTGCGTTCGGCAGCGGGCGCCGACCAGACCAGCGCCTCCAGCCATGAATTGTCGAAACTGGCCAACGCCCTGCAAGGCATGGTGCGGCGCTTTCAGTTGTAAACGGCAGACGTGAAAAAGCCGCGCTTTTATCTACAAAGCGCGGCTGGATTGTTTGCTGGATCAGGCGCCGTCTTGATCCTTCAGATGTTCGAACAGGCCTTTGGGCATCTTCTTGCCATTGGCTTCGAAGTTGGCCTTCACGTTGTTGTAGGCCTCTTGCTCGTCGATGAAACCATCGTGGTTGGTGTCGATCTTGTCGAAGTCGGACTTCGGCGCGACCTTGATGAACTCCGCACGGGACACCTTGCCATCACCGTCGGTGTCGGTCTTGGTCATCGAAGCATCGCCGCATTTACCTTCACCGCATTTGCCTTCCGGCGCTTTCACCGAAGTTTCAGCCGAGGCGACCATGTAGCCCTGCGCCAATGGCTGAGCGGCAAATACCGAACCGGACAACATCAGCCCACCGGCGAGAGCGGCGCCGAACAGGCCAATGGATTTTTTACCGAGGGTCGAAGTACGCGACATTGACATTCTCCTGGCTGCACAGCGCAGCCACACGTTAAGGACGAAGCCCTGAGCAGGTGTGCTCGGGTGTGGCCATTAAGCGATGGCGCTGTATCGCGACTGTGTCGTGGAGCGCGGGGTTTGTAAGAAAAAGTGAGATCTGCGCAGGCAGATACAGTGCGAAACATATCTGCCATTCAACACAAAACCCTGTGGGAGCGAGCCTGCTCGCGAAAGCATCAGATCAGTCGGCCACATTGCTGACTGACGGAATGCACTCGCGAGCAGGCTCGCTCCCACAGGAGAGGTGTACTGGGTGAGGATTTCCGTTTACATCAATGCAGCTTCAGACGCGGCTCGGTACCGCGGCCGATCTTGCTGCCGAGCATCAGCATCGCCGTGCGAAACGGCCCGTACAACGCCATCTGGTGCATGCGGTACAGCGACACGTAAAACATCCGCGCCAGCCAGCCTTCGAGCATTACGCTGCCGGTCAGGTTGCCCATCAGATTACCCACCGCCGAGAAACGCGACAGCGAAATCAGCGAGCCGTAGTCGGTGTATTTGTACTCCGGCAGGGTCTTGCCTTCGATGCGCAATTTCAGCGACTTGGCCAACAGCGAGGCCTGTTGGTGCGCGGCTTGCGCCCGAGGCGGCACGTTGCGATCGCTGCCCGGTTGCGGGCATGCGGCGCAGTCACCAAAGGCGAAGATGTTTTCGTCGCGGGTGGTCTGCAGGGTTGGCAGTACTTGCAGCTGATTGATGCGGTTGGTTTCCAGACCGTCGATGTCCTTGAGAAAACCCGGCGCGCGGATCCCGGCCGCCCAGACTTTCAGGCTGGCCTTGATCTGATTGCCGTCGGCTGTGATCAGGCTGTCGGCGGTCACTTCGCTGACCGAGGCGTTGGTCAGCACATTGACCCCGAGTTTTTCCAGAGTCTTGTGCACCGGCCCGCTGATGCGCTCCGGCAGCGCAGGCAGTACCCGTGGGCCGGCCTCAATCAAGGTGATGTGCATGTTTTCCGGTTTGATCCGGTCCAGGCCGTAAGCGGCCAGTTCATGCGCAGCATTGTGCAGCTCAGCCGCCAGTTCGACGCCGGTAGCGCCGGCACCGACGATGGCCACGCTGATCTGCTCGACCACATCGGTCTGCCCGGCGTGGGCGCGCAGGTAGTGGTTGAGCAGTTGCTGGTGAAAACGCTCGGCCTGCTTGCGGGTGTCGAGGAACAGGCAATGCTGCGCCGCGCCCTGAGTGCCGAAATCGTTGGTGGTGCTGCCGACGCTGATCACCAGCGAGTCGTACGCAACTTCACGCGCCGGAACCAGCTCGATGCCGTTTTCGTCGTAGGTGGCCGCCAGCTGGATTTTCTTCTGCGCGCGATCAAGGCCACTCATGCGCCCGAGCTGAAACTCGAAGTGGTTCCATTTCGCCTGAGCGACATAGTTGAGTTCGTCTTCGGAAGAGTTCAGCGACCCGGCGGCCACTTCGTGCAGCAGCGGTTTCCAGATGTGGGTGAGGTTGGCGTCGACCAGCATCACGCTGGCGGTACCGCGCTTGCCCAGAGTCTTACCCAGACGGGTAGCCAACTCCAGACCGCCGGCGCCGCCGCCGACAATGACAATACGATGGGACATGGGGATAACTCGCAAGGTTTTTAAAGGAATTCTTTGTCATCGTTACCTCCGCGAGCGCCAAGCAGCTCATAGCGTCAGGTAACTGATAAGTCGGCTCAGCAGACCGAGACCAATGGTCACTGCCAGCACCAGCACCAGGAGCATCCACGGCCGGAAAGGCCGGCGCTCGACTCGGTGTTGGGACAGTTGCAGGTACTCTTCGACATGCTTTTGGTCTTCGGGTTTCAGGCGGCTGGTCATATTGGCCTCGTCAGGTAGACGTTGCTGAATGGGCACACGCTACAGCGGTTTTTCATCCGGGGTTGAATGCAGCATAGCCGCTGTCCGGCAGCGGTTCGACGCTGACCCGGTCGTCGAGGCGAATGATCCCGCTTTGTAACACCCGTGCGGTGATTCCGCCATGTCCACGCACCGCTTGGAAAGTCCCCGGGCCGAGGTTGTTCTGCAAACGTGCACAGGGCTGACACCAGCCGGTGGTTTCGAATATTGCCTGACCGATGCGAAAACGCCGACCCTTCAGACTAAACAGATTGATACCGCTGATGACCAGATTGCGCCGCAGGTCTTCAGGCTTGATCGGAATGTCGTCAGGGCGGCCCATCAAGGCGTTGATCACCGCCAGATGTTCCCACTGAATCAGTGTCACCTGACGCGCGTTGCGCACACCGGGGCGGGCGTGATCGCCGGTCAGGCCAGCCTCCAGGCGCGCTTCCACGGCATCAAGTTCAAGCATCGGCCCGCGTGATTCGGGGCGCACGCCGATCCAGCGTACTCGTCCGGTTTGCGGCACATCGGCAATCAATTGTTGAAGTGGCGTCACAGGCTGATCCCGACATCAAACACGATGCTGCGCCCCAGGTTGCTGCGCAGAAAATCCGGTGCGTCCGGGTGCGCGAACAACACGCGGGCGAACGTCGGGCCGACCAGCGACAGCGAGCGCCAGCCCTGACGCAAATATTCCGTCGGTGGCGGGAAATGACTGTTCAGGTCCAGCACTTCGCGTTTAAGGCTGGCGAAAGCAATGATGTCCAGTTCGCCCAAATCCATGCCGCGTTCCTTGTAGTTGTGAGCTTTTTTGCGCAGGGTCGGGGCCAGCCGCAGGAGAAATTCATTGGCCGGAATCCGCTTGGGCTTGGCTTCACGGCGCACCAGTTGGCTGAGGGAAAAAGCGCTGCGCCGCCGCTGCAGTTCATCACGCCATTCATCGTTGAGCCGGCGCCCTTCATCGAGCACGAAGAACACTTCGAAATTGGCGTCACGAAACAGCACATCCGGCGGCTCACCGGCCGGCGCGAATTCGTCGGCGCGGTAGGGGATGTTGAGACCTTGCAGCAGGCGTTGGCAAACCCAACGCTCACGCTCCCATTTGCGGGCATTGGACAGAAAGGCGTTGGCTTGCTCGGCCGCGATGGTCAGCAGGCGTAAGTAATCTGAGTCATCCATAAGCCCAAGCTTAGCGTTCAAATGCGACAAGCAGATAGCTTTGCATCGGCTGGTGCGCATCCGGTGGCGGTGTAGACTGCGACGAGGCGGTATGTCCATGGAGAAGATGAGGGAATCATGATCGGTGCCGAACTGCTGTCCTCGGCGAGTCTGACGCTCGGCTGGCTGATCTATCTGCCAGTGCTGCTGTGGGCGATCATGCGCGCGCCATGGGTCGAGCTGTTCAGTGACAATCGGCGTCAGCATTTGCTGTTCGCAACGGTGTTCGCCTTGTTTCTGCTGTGGCTGATGCGGCGGGACTTCGATACCGGCGTGTCCTATCACTTCCTCGGCATGACCGCGGTGACCCTGCTGCTGGACTGGCCGCTGGCGATCATGGGCGGGCTGGTGGCGCAAATCGGTCTGGTCCTGCTCGGGCGACAGGATCTTGCAGCAGTGGGGACCAATGGTGCCTTGTTCATTTTGCTGCCGGTGCTGGTTACCGAGTGCGTGGCCATCCTTGTCGAGCGTGCGCAGCCGCGCAATCCGTTTGTGTACATCTTCTGTTCCGGTTTTTTCGCTGCGGCATTGTCGGCGCTGTTGTGTCTGATCTTCAGCCTGACGCTGCTGTGGTTCGACGGTCTCTTTGCCATGCCGGAGTGGCTGGAAGATTTCATCGGCTATGTGTGGCTGATCATTTTCCCCGAGGCCTTCATCAACGGCATGATCGTCAGTGCGCTGGTGGTGTTCAGCCCGGAATGGCTGGAAACCTTCAACCGTACGCGTTACCTCTCGGCGCCGTGGAATGACGACGATCGCAAGCCTTGATCCACATCAAATCCGCCATTGGCTGAAAATTTCATGCTCACGCAAATCCCTTCAGGAGCAGCGGCATGAGTGTGTACGAATGGGCGAGGCAGGAAACCCGGCAGAGTCTGCAGGTGGCGCAGGAGGTCGGCTTTGACCCAGGGTTGAGCTTGCGCGCCTTGCTCAGTGCCGTGGTGCAGCAGAGCAAGGCTGTGCGCGACGCCGAAGACCTGGCGGACGAGTTGCGTTTTCTCGCGGAAAACCTCGACGACCAACAGGACTACGGCTTCATGCGGCCCTGATCGGGCTCAGTGACGCGGATCGAAATCGCCGGAAAACAGCTCGTCCTCGGCATCCGGGGCGAGCGGAATCTTGTGTTCTTCCGAGGCCCAGGCGCCGAGGTCGATCAGCTTGCAGCGGTCGGAACAGAACGGGCGAAACTTGTTCGCCGGGGTGAATTCCACGGGGGCGCCACAGGTCGGGCATTCAACGGTTGGGGTCTGGCTCATGCTTGGCCTCCGGATAAAGTCAGGTAAAAGTGATGCAGACGCTTGATCTCGCTGTGCAGCCAGGCGAGGTCGCGGTCGTTGACCACTACGTCGTCGGCGCGGCTCACGCGGTCTTCGCGGCTCAGTTGGGCCTTGAGGATCGCCTGAACCTGCTCGGCGCTGGTCTGGTCACGTTGCAAGGTGCGTTCGATCTGCAGGGGTTGCGGGGCGTCGATCACCAGAATGCGCTGGGTCATGCTGTATTGCCCGGACTCGATCAACAGCGGCGAAACCAGAATTGCGTAAGGCGATTTTGCCAGCGCCAGATGATGGGCGATTTCTTCGGCGATCAACGGATGCAGCAGTGCTTCGAGCCAGCGCCGTTGTTCCGGCACTTCGAAAATCAGCTTGCGCAGGGCCGCACGGTTGAGCGTGCCGTCGCTTTGCAGCACCTCGGCGCCGAAGTGATCGGCAATCTGCGCCAGCGCCGGACGCCCGGGCTCTACCACCCAGCGCGCCGCATGGTCGGCATCGACGACATGCACGCCGAGGTCGATGAAGTGCTGCGCCGCGGCGCTTTTACCGCTGCCGATGCCGCCGGTGAGGCCGAGAATCCAGGGTTTTTCCACAGGGGTATTCATTTCAAACCGACAAACTGCCAATAGAAGTCGGTTATTTGACCACCCCAGAGCAAGGCAATCCAGCCGGCAATGGCCAGATAGGGGCCAAAAGGAATCGGCGTAGAGGTTTTTTGCTCGCGCAGGCGCAACACAATCACGCCAATCACAGCGCCGACCAGCGATGCCAGCAGAATCGTCAGCGGCAGAACCTGCCAGCCGCCCCATGCGCCCATCAGCGCCAATAATTTAAAGTCACCGTGGCCGATGCCGTCCTTGCCGGTCAGCAGCTTGAACAGCCAGAACACCGACCACAGCGCCAGGTATCCGGCCACCGCCCCCCACAATGCATCGTGCAACGGCACGAACAGTCCGAAGCTGTTGACGATCAGCCCCAGCCACAACAACGGCAGCACCAGCACATCGGGCAGCAGTTGGTGCTCGGTGTCGATCAGACTCATCGCCAGCAATCCCCAGGTGAGGAACATCAGCAGCCCCGCCTGCCAGCCGAAACCGAAATGCCAGGCAATGAAGGCCGTCAGCACACCGCAGGTCAGTTCGGTCAGCGGGTAACGCTTGCTGATGGGCGCAGCACACGCCGAGCAACGCCCGCGCAGGCACAGATAGCTCAGCACGGGAATGTTTTCCCAGGCGCGAATCCGGTGTGCGCAATGCGGGCATTGCGAATGCGGCAGCATCAGGTTGTAAGTGGGTTGTGGCGTTTCGATCGGCAGACCGAGCACGTCGTGCGCCTGCTGGCGCCAGTCACGTTCGAGCATTTTCGGCAGACGCCAGACGAGCACATTGAGGAAGCTGCCAACCACCAGCCCAAGCAGCAGCGCGGCGCCGACAAAGGCCAGCGGATAGAGGGCGAACAGCTCGTCGAGGGGCATGTCAGACCGCTGAGCCGAGCTGGAAGATCGGCAGGTACATGGCCACCACCAGACCGCCGACGACGACCCCGAGCACGACCATGATGAACGGCTCCATCAGGCTGGTGAGGTTGTCGACCATGTTATCCACTTCCTCTTCGTAAAATCCCGCGACCTTGTCGAGCATGTCGTCCAGTGCCCCGGACTCTTCGCCAATCGCGGTCATCTGCACGGCCATGGTCGGGAAGACCCCGGTGCTGCGCATGGAAAAATTCAGCTGCATGCCGGTGGAGACGTCCTGACGGATTCGCAGGATGGCACGTTTGAACACGACATTGCCCGCAGCGCCGGCTACCGAGTCGAGGGCTTCCACCAGCGGCACGCCGGCAGCGAAGGTGGTCGACAAGGTTCGGGCAAATCGCGCCACGGCCGACTTGTACATCAGCGTGCCCACCAACGGCAGTTTCAGCAGCCAGGCATCGCGGCGATCGCGTAACGCTTGAGACGTTTTCAGTGCATGGCGCGTACCGAAAAAGGCCGCGATCAATGCGCCAAGAATCGCCCACCACCACTCTTGCATGAATTCAGACAGGCTGATCACCATCAAAGTGAACCCTGGCAATTCGGCGCCAAACCCGGAAAACACCGACTGAAACTGCGGCACCACTTTCACCAGCAAAATGCCGGTTACTACCGCCGCTACCAGCAGCACGGCGCTCGGGTAGGTCATGGCTTTCTTGATCTTGGCCTTGAGCGCTTCGCTTTTTTCCTTATAGGTGGCGACGCGTTCGAGCAGGGTGTCGAGTGCCCCGGACTGTTCGCCGGCATCGACGAGGTTGCAATACAACTCATCGAAATACTGCGGCTTCTTGCGCAGCGCTGCGGCAAAGCTGTTACCGGCGGCGACCTCTTGCTTCACCTCGTCGATGACTTTGCGCATCGCCGGGTTTTCGAAGCCTTCGCCGATGATGTCGAACGACTGCAGCAGCGGCACGCCGGCCTTCATCATGGTTGCCATCTGTCGGGTGAACAGGGCGATGTCCTGGGCCTTGATGCGTTTGCCGAAACTCAGCAACGATGCCGATTTCTTGCGCACCTTGCCCGGCGTGATCCCCTGTTTGCGCAACTGTGCCTTGATCAATGCGGCATTCTGCCCGCTCAGCTCACCGGTGACTTTGCTGCCTTTGCGGTCCGTACCCTCCCAGGCGTACGTGCTGGTTTTTGCTGCCTTGACCGCCATGTTCAATCCTTGGTGACCCGGTTGATTTCTTCCAGGCTGGTAGTGCCTTGCATGGCCTTGTGCAGACCCGCGGTGCGCAGATCGTCGAAGCCGTCGCGGCGCATCTGCATATCGATTTCCAGCGAGTTGCCTTCGGCCATGATCAGGCGTTGCAGCTCAGGCGTGTTCTTCACCACTTCATAAATCCCCACGCGTCCCTTGTAACCGTTGTTGCAATGATCGCAACCGACCGGCTCGTAGATCGTGAAAGTGCCGATGCGTTCCTCCGGGAAGCCTTCCTTGATCAGGGTTTCGCGGGGCACTTCGATCGGCTTCTTGCAATGATTGCACAGCTTGCGCGCAAGGCGCTGAGCGATGATCAGGCTGACCGAGGTGGCAATGTTGAAGCCGGGAATGCCCATGTTGTGTAGACGGGTGAGGGTTTCCGCGGCGCTGTTGGTGTGCAGGGTCGAGAGTACGAGGTGGCCGGTTTGCGCCGCTTTGATCGCAATCTCGGCGGTTTCCAGGTCACGGATCTCGCCGACCATGATCACGTCCGGGTCCTGACGCAGAAACGAACGCAGGGCCTGGGCAAAATCCAGCCCTTGGCGCGGATTGACGTTGACCTGATTGATGCCTTCCATGTTGATTTCCACCGGGTCTTCGGCGGTGGAAATATTGATGTCGACGGTGTTGAGGATATTCAATCCGGTGTACAGCGACACGGTTTTTCCCGAACCGGTAGGGCCGGTGACCAGAATCATGCCTTGCGGCTGTTTCAGCGCGGCCATGTACAACTCTTTCTGTTCCGGTTCATAACCGAGAGCATCGATGCCCATCTGCGCGCTGGACGGGTCGAGAATCCGGATCACCACTTTTTCGCCCCACAGCGTCGGCAAGGTATTGACCCGGAAGTCGATCGACTTGCTTTTCGACAGGCGCATCTTGATCCGCCCGTCCTGCGGTTTGCGCCGCTCTGAAATATCAAGGCTGGCCATGACCTTCAGGCGCGCGGCGATGCGTCCGGCCAGTTGAATCGGCGGTTTGGCCACTTCACGCAGCATGCCGTCGGTGCGCACCCGCACCCGATAGTTCTTTTCATAAGGCTCGAAGTGCAGATCGGACGAGCCGCTTTTGATCGCGTCGAGCAGCATCTTGTGGACAAAGCGCACCACCGGCGCATCGTCGGCATCGAGCCCGCCGATGGTGTCCTGTTTGTTGTCGCTGACGGATTCGACGTCAAGGCCATCGAGGTCGACGTCGGCCATTTCCTCCAGGCCGGTCGCGTGAGTATCGAAGAACTTGTCGATGGCATCGCTGAGCTTGTCGTCTTCGACGAGGATCGCTTCGGTGCTGAGGCCGGTACTGAACTGGATATCGCTGATCGCCTGCTGGTTACTCGGGTCTGAGAGGCCGACGAACAGTTTGTTGCCGCGTCGCCACAACGGCAGGGCGCAGTGTTGGCGCACCAGTTTTTCGCTGACCAGGCCCTTGGGCTGGGTTTCCTTGTCGAGGCAATCGAGATCGAGCAGGGCCATGCCGAAGTGTTCCGAGGCAATCTCGGCAATCTGCCGGCTCTTCACCAGTTTGTTGTGCACCAGGTAGTTCACCAGCGACACGCGATTGCGCTGCGCCTGCTGCCAGGCTTGCTGGGCACTTTGTTCCGTCAGCAGTTCGGCCTGCACCAATTGCTTGGCCAGACCGCTCAGAGCGATGTCATTCATGGGGATTCCGCGTGCTTGCCGTTCATGACTTATAGCCTAGTCAAGTGACAGCGCCAAACACGGCCGGTGCAGGTGACAAAAAGTGTCAGATAGTGCGGTTGCAGGTTGTAGGAAACGGCGCAGTGCGCAGTTCGCGTCCATCAGGCAGGGCTCCGGGGCATTGGCATGGCCTATGCTGGGTCTTTTTCAGATCATGAGATTTCCCCTCATGCATGGAGCGTGTCTATGAAAAAACAACAAGGTTTTACCCTGATCGAACTGCTGATCGTGGTGGCGATCATCGGGATTCTGGCGACGATCGCCTTGCCGCAGTATTCGAAATATCAGGCGCGGTCGAAGGTGACGGCGGGGTTGGCGGAGATCACAGCGATGAAGGTGCCGTTTGAAGACACCATCAACCAAGGTACCGACCCGACTCTGACACTGGTGGCCGGCAGTTCCACAGCGACTACCTCCAACTGCACATTGGCGGTTGCGGGTACGGCATCCACTGGCGCAGGCACAATCACCTGCACTTTGGTCAATGCTCCGGGGCCTGTATTGGGTAAAACCATTACTCTGACTCGTTCTGGTTCGGCAACCGGAGCCACATCCGGCTCTTGGACATGTGCTTCGACAGTCAATAACGAATATGCCCCCCGAGGCTGTCCTGGCAGCGGTACTTGATTTATAAAAAAGCCCTGCACTGCAGGGCTTTTTTCTGGCTGCAAAGCATTTACGAAAGCTTCAATAATTTCAGCAGCTTATGAACTTTCCGAAAAACCGCAACTTGCATGCGAATAAACCGCGAGTCATGCAAAATGCATGAAAACGAAAATTTCTATTTTTACTAACCTATTGTTTTTAAACGATTTTATCGAATCAAAAAAGTTGGCACAGCGTTCGCAACTACCTTGGTAACCCTGCTGAAGACATATCCCAGCAGACTTTCCAGAAAAACAGGAGTTACTCGTATGAAGAAGTTCGCTATCACTGCCGCTGCTACCGCTCTGACCCTGACCATGGCTGGTGGCGCTTTCGCCCAGACCACTCAGGCTACCCAGTCGCCAATGGTTCTGGCCGCCGGTGAAGTTACCGAGATGAAGCAGGACACTTCCGATACCTGGATCACCACCAAGGTCAAAGCTGATCTGGTTACCGAAAAAGGCATTCCAGGCACCGACATCAAAGTGGAAACCAACAAAGGCGTGGTATCCCTGTCGTCGACTACTGCAGTGACTGAATCGCAGAAAGACGTAGCCGTGGCCATCGCCAAGAAAATCAAAGGCGTTAAAGCGGTCTCCGCTGACGGCCTGAAAGCCGAGTAAGGCAAGGCTTCTCGCCTGGACCGGGAGAAGACGCGACAGACGGGCCGAGCCATACGTCTGCCGCACCTTTAGAGTTCATGCGAACGGTCACACGGAGGTGACCATTACAGGCCCCGGCACTTGTGTCGGGGCCTGTTCTATTTGGGCATCGATGAAGTACCCATGTGGGAGCGAGCCTGCTCGCGAATGCGGTCTGTCTGCAGACAAATTCGTCGACTGACATTAAGCATCCGCGAGCAGGCTCGCTCCCACATTATTTTTGTGTTGGATCAGGGGCCGCGTTTGCTGTTGATCTGCCGCAAGCGGTTGCCCTCGAAGCGCAGGTATTGATACATGCCGTTGCTCGGGCCGTAAGTCCATTCCTCGACCTGAAACTCTTCACGACGGTTGGCGCTGCGCTTGTAGCCAAGCACGTCACGGCTGACCGGCTCGCCGCACTTTTGCAGGACTTCGCTGGTGCGGTCGCCAAGGCTGATCAACTGGCTGCCGCAACGCAGCGTGTCGGACGCCGCGGCATGGCTGGCGGCAAACGCCAGCACCCCTGCGGCCAGCCATTTGGAATTCATCACTCGGCATCCAGATGCATTTGCGTCACCACCCGACCATCGCTCTCGGCCTCGCCAAGATTGGCGTCGATGAAATACACGCGATCGTCCTCAAGCTTGCCCTTGTCGACCAGATAATCCTTGATGGTGCTGGCGCGGTCCTGGCCCAGCTGGCGCAGCAACACATCGCTGCCACTCCAGAACTTGATTACGCCTTCGCGCATTTTCGCGGTGCGTTCTTCCTTGCCCAGATCCTTCCATTCGGCCGGTGGCTGGGTTTTCAGGCGGGTGCGATAGATGCCCTCCAGCAGCGGGCCTTTTTCGCCCTCGGGTACTTGCAACAGCGAAGCCTGGGCCGGGACTTTATCGCCACGGCGCTGGAGCATCTTGTAGTAGTTGTACTGATATTCACGTTCCAGACGCTGCTCGGCGAGTAGCGGACCATCGCTGCTTTTCGCCGCGGTGCCTTCGATTTCCAGACGCAGTGCCGGGCGCTCCTTGAGCGCCTGAGACAGCTTGACCAGTGCCGCTTCGGCATCTTTGTTCAGCTCGCTGGAGCCCGGTTCGAAGGACACGGTGCCGAGATCTTCGGAGCCGCCACCACTGACCAGTCCGCCGATCATCTTGAACGGCGCCGCGGCGGCTTTGACGATCAGGTTGCGCAGGGTCTGCCAGACAATCGGCATGACGCTGAACTGCGGGTTGTTCAAGTCACCGGTGACCGGCAGTTCAATGGAGATCTTGCCGTCGACGTCCTTGAGCAGGGCAATCGCCAGTTTCAGAGGCAGGCTGACCGCGTCCGGGCTGTCGACCTTTTCACCGAGCTGCAGTTGCTCGACCACCACTTTGTTCTCGGCTTTGAGCTGGCCTTTGGTGATCAGGTAATGCAGATCGAGATTGAGCCGGCCCTTGCGGATTCGATAGCCGGCGAACTTGCCGGAGTAGGGCGTCAGCGTGGTCAGCTCGACGCGCTTGAAACTGGTGGCGATGTCGAGGCTGGCCATCGGGTCGAACGGGTTAACGGCGCCTTTGATGGTGACCGGTGCGTAACGGTCGACCTTGCCTTTGATATCGACACTGGCAGGTTTCGCCTGTCGGCTGTCGATGGTACCGATCTGCCCGTTGAGTTGCTGCACGGCGGTGGCGAAGTTCGGCGTCAGGCTGAAGTCGGCGAAATTGGCAGAGCCATCGTTGATCGCGATGCCGCCGATGTGAATGCCCAAGGGTTTTTCATTGCTTGCCGGTTTCGCGCCGGTGCTTTTTGCGCCGCCGTCGGCCGGTTGCGGGATCAGCAGGTCGTCGATGTTGGTGCTGCGGTCATCGTTGATCATGAACCGCGCGTAAGGCTGGAACAGGTTGACCCTGTCGATCGACAGGCTGTCACCGTGCTGATAATTCAGGCCTTCGACCACCACTTGCTGCCACTTGAGGAAGTCGCGGGTTTTCAGGGTGTCGAGGGTGTGCAATTGATCGATCTGCGCGCGCCCGGTCACGCTGAGCGCCAGCGGTTCGGTGCTCTTGAGGTTGACCTTCAGATCGCTGCCGAGCATGCCGCTGCGCAGTTCCAGGCGAATGAACGGATTGATGTACGACTGGGCGACGCGCAGGTCGATGTCCTGGGTCTTGACGTTGAGTTGCGCGTTGACCGGGGCGAGGTTGAGCGTGCCGTCGGCGAAAATCTTGCCTTGCTTGCCGACGCCGCTGTCGAGCTTGAGCTTGAAGGGCGAGCCGTTGAGGCTGTCGAAATCCTGCAGATCGACGTTCAGCGGCGTCAGGTCCAGCGTCACCGGCGGTTGCACCGAGCGATCGGCGAGGTGCACGGTGTAGTTGCGCAACTGCACATCCTTGAGCAGCACTTGCCATGGCTTGCTTGGCGCGGCTGGTTCAGGCTTCGGTGAATCGGCCGCGGCCGGAGTGTTGGCCGGTTCTGCAGCCGCTTTCGCTGCCGGTTTCGACGGTTGGCTGGCAAACAGTTTCTGCCAGTCCAGTTGCTTGTCAGTTTCAAGTGCAGCCCAGGTTTCGAGTTTCTGGCTACGGATCTTGCCGACTACGACCTGCTGTTTGGCGAGGTCGACGCTGGTTTCGCTGACATCGAGACGTTCAAGCCTGGCCAGCGGTCGGCCGTCTGGAGCCTTGATGGCGAACGGTGCGATGCTTACCGCGACGTTGTTGAGCAGCAGTTCGGTTTGTTTCGACAGGTTGAGTTTGTAGTCGGTGCTGAGGCTGACCACGCCGTTTTCCAGAACCAGCGGCACCGCGTCGCGCACATAGGGCCAGAAAGCTTTCATCTGGCCGTCGGTGACTTTCAAGGTGCCTTCGGAAGTGAACGGGATCAGGCTGAAATTACCGCTCCAGTCGATCCGCCCGCCAGCGGGGCCGATGGCGACGAGGGTCATGTCGGCGCTGTCCTCGGGCAGGGTACTGAGGTTTTTCAGCTCGAAACTGAGGTCGTCGTAGAGAAATTCGATCGGCTCGCTCGGGCGCACATCCTGAAAGTGCACCACGCCGCTGGCCAGTTTGATGTTATCGATACGCAGCGGGAACGGCTTGGCGTCGGGGTCGGCGGGCGTCGGTTCGCTGGCCGGCACATTGAACAGGCCGAGCAGGTTAAGCTTGCCGTCCTTGGCGAAGAGGATCTCGGTCTTTGGCTTGTCCAGCTCGATGCTCGACAGATGCAGGGCTTTGCTCCACAGGCTGTCGATCTGCAGGTCGGCGTACAGACGTTCGAAGCCGACCTGCTCCTTGCCCGGCTCGCCGATGACCAGCCCCCATAGTGTGACTTCAAGGCTGAACGGGTTGAGCTCGATACGCTGGATATGCGCAGGTACGGTCGCGTAATTGGCCAGTTGCTGATTGGCTACCCGCAGCGCAATGCCCGGCAAAATCAGAAACCCCAGCAGGCTGTAAAGTGCCAGAGCAGTTAGCAAGGCGCCAATCGCGCGAATCAATCCTTTGGGCATGTGCGGCTTCATCTGTCTGAATCGGAGTGCCTTGGAGTATGGCACGCGAATCTGGTTCCGAAGCGCTTGATGTGGGGCAGGATTGTTCAGAAATTTCTGTAGGAAAGAAATCTTCCTACAGGGGAGGGGGCTTGTCTGGAAAAGGCGTCAGAGCTGCAAGATCAGCGTCTTCAACGGCGGTTGCCGATCCATCGAGGGGAAATCGGCGGCCGGGGTCATCACGCTCCACTCGCGCACCGGGCGCCCGGCCTTTTCTGCACAGCGCAAAACCTGTTCGCGCCAGTCGTCCATGCTGACCTTCGCCAGGTTGTTGCAGCAGATCAGCACGCCGTTGTCGGCGGTAGTCAGCAGGGCGGGTTTGAGCAGGCTTTGATAGTCGCGCAGCAGGTCGACAGTGCCAAACGCGCTTCTCGCCCAGGCCGGAGGGTCGAGCAGCACCAGATCGTATTGGCGTTGTTCGAGACGCTGATAGCTCGGCAGTTTTTGCCCGCGCCGCTGGCTGATCGGCAGGCCGGCGAGTTGGCGAATCGCCGGGAAATAATCGGACTGGATGAATTGCATTTCAGGCAGCTGCGGGTTGAGCAGGCCGTTTTCGCGACCGACCGCCAGATTGCCTTCAGCGAAATCCAGGTTGCACACCTCACTCGCGCCGCCAGCCGCAGCGCTCAATCCCACGCCGCAGGTATAGGCGAACAGGTTGAGCACGGATTTGCCTTGGGCGTGATCCTTGACCCAGCCGCGGGTGTTGCGCAGATCGAGAAACAGCAGCGGATCCTGCCCGGCATGGCGCCCGCGTACGCGATAGTTGAGGCCCCATTCGTGACCAACCAGATCCGCCAGCGCGGCTTCGTCGGCTTTATAGACATTGTCTTCGCGATCGATGCGCGAATTGCCTCGGGAACGGTCGTTGTAGACCAGCAGGGATTCAAAGCCCAGCGTCTGGTTGACCATGACGTGCAGTTGCAACAGGTCGTCGCGCTCCAGCGTCTGGTGGAAACTCTGCACCAGCAGTTGCAGGCCGTAGCGGTCAATGGTCAGCCCGCCGGCGCCTTCCTGGCTGCCGTGGAACAGGCGATAGCAATCGGTGCCCTGGCTGTGCAGCTCAGCGAGCAGGTCCTGGCGTTGATCGAGGGCGGCGCGCAGCGCCTGATTCAAGGAAGACATGCGGGCGCCTTGCTGAAAAAACGCGAAGTCTATCAGTTGGGAGCTTCAAGCGGCGAGCTGCAAGCTGCAAGTCAATGCGGACCGCGTGAGCTTGCAGCTTGCAGCTCGGAACTTGCAGCTTTCAGTTGTTGAGCCGTTTATCGACCAGTGTCTGCACCACACCCGGGTCAGCCAGTGTCGAGGTGTCACCCAGGCTGTCGAGCTCATTGCAGGCGATCTTGCGCAAAATCCGCCGCATGATCTTGCCCGAGCGGGTCTTCGGCAGGGCTGGCGCCCACTGGATCAGGTCCGGTTTGGCGAAGCTGCCGATTTCCTTGCTGACGTGCGCCAGCAAATCATTTTTCAGATTGTCGTTCGCTTCGGTGCCGTCCATGGGCGTGACAAAGGCATAGATGCCCTGGCCTTTGACGTCGTGCGGGTAACCAACCACCGCCGCTTCGGCGATGCTGTCGTGCAGTACCAGTGCGCTTTCGATTTCGGCGGTGCCGATGCGATGCCCGGAAACGTTGATCACGTCGTCAATGCGCCCGGTGATCCAGTAGTCGCCATCTTCATCGCGGCGCGCGCCGTCGCCGCTGAAGTAATAGCCGGGGTAGGGCTTGAAGTAGGTGTCGACCATGCGTTGCGGGTCGCCATAAACGCTGCGGATCTGCGCCGGCCAACTGGACTTGATCGCCAGCACGCCGCTGCCGGCGCCTTGGATTTCCTTGCCGTGTTCATCGAGCAACACCGGCTGCACACCGAACATCGGCTGCGTGGCGCAACCCGGTTTGATGCGCTGGGCGCTGACCAGTGGGCTGAGCATGATGCCGCCGGTTTCGGTCTGCCACCAGGTGTCGACGATCGGGCATCGCTGTTCGCCGACGACATTGAAATACCACTCCCACGCTTCCGGGTTGATCGGCTCACCGACGCTGCCGAGTAATCTGAGGCTCTGCCGCGAAGTTTCCTTCAATGGCCCGGCACCTTCGCGCATCAACGCGCGCAGTGCGGTCGGCGCGGTATAGAAAATGTTGACCTGGTGTTTATCGATGACCTGCCAGAATCGCGAACTGCTCGGGTAACTCGGCACGCCTTCGAACATCAGCGTGGTCGCGCCGTTGGCCAGCGGGCCGTAGACAATGTAACTGTGACCAGTGACCCAGCCGACGTCGGCGGTGCACCAGAACACTTCGCCGTCACGGTAGTCGAGCACGTATTTGAAGGTCATCGCCGCTTGCAGCAGATAGCCGCCGGTGGTGTGCAGCACGCCCTTGGGTTTGCCGGTGCTGCCGGAGGTGTAGAGGATGAACAGCGGGTCTTCGGCGTCCATCGGTTCCGCTGGGCAGTCGTCGCTGACCTCGCGCACGGCCTGGTGATACCAGAGGTCGCGGCCCTCGGTCCAATCGACCTCACCCTGAGTGCGCTCGACCACGACCACGGTGCTGACGTCAGGGCAACTCTGCAGGGCTTTGTCGACATTGTGTTTCAGCGGCACGAACTTGCCGCCGCGCACGCCTTCATCGGCGGTGATCACCGTGCGGCAATCAGCATCGAGAATACGGTCGCGTAAAGAGTCGGGGGAGAAACCGCCAAACACCACCGAATGGATGGCACCGATCCGTGCGCAAGCGAGCATGGCGTAGGCCGCTTCCGGAATCATCGGCATGTAGATGCACACCCGGTCGCCTTTCTTCACGCCACGGCTTTTCAGCACATTGGCCAGTCGGCAGACGTGGTGATGAAGTTTTTTATAGGTGATCAGCGCCGATTCTGCAGGGTCGTCGCCTTCCCAGAGCAGCGCGGTCTGTTCACCGCGTTGTGCGAGGTGGCGGTCGATGCAGTTGTAGCTGACATTCAGTTGGCCGCCGGCAAACCAGGCGGCTTCACCGGTTTGCAGATCGTAGTGCTGCACGGTCTGCCACGGCGTGCTCCAGTCGAGGAAGCGCGTGGCCTGTTCGGCCCAGAAAGTGTCGGGGTGTTCAATGGATTCGCGGTACAGACGCCGATAATCGTCCTGACTCAACTGAGCAGCCCGGCGCACGGCATCGGCTTTGGGGAACGTACTGATATCGAACATGACGGTTCCTTATTCTTGTGGTGCGACAAGGATAAAGATGCGCCGAGAGACCCGGAGGTTCAAGTCATCGACAAAACAACTGTGGGAGCGAGCCCGCTCGCGAAGGCGGCGTGTCAGTCAACAAAGATGTTGAATGAAAACCGCTTTCGCGAGCAGGCTCGCTCCCACAGGGAACAGCGCTTGCCTGAGGGCTTAAATCAACCGCGGTGACGACCACGGAAGTAGTTGATCAGGCCTTGAGTCGAGGCATCGTCAGCAACGGTTTCGTCGCTGCCGACCAAACGGTTGTAGACACCTTTGCCCAGTTCCTTGCCCAGTTCCACGCCCCACTGGTCGAAGGCGTTGATACCCCAGACCACGCTTTGCACGAACACCTTGTGTTCATACATCGCGACCAGCGCGCCGAGGCGGCGCGGGCTGATGCGTTCAACCACCAGCGTGTTGCTCGGACGGTTGCCCGGAATCACCTTGTGCGGTGCGAGCTTGCGCACTTCTTCTTCGCTCATACCTTTGTCGCGCAGTTCGGCTTCGGCTTCCGGCTGGGTTTTGCCGAGCATCAGCGCCTGGCTCTGCGACAAGCAGTTGGCGTACAGCCACTGGTGGTGATCGGCGACCGGGTTGAAGCTGACGATCGGCACGATGAAGTCGGCCGGGATCAACTGGGTGCCCTGGTGCAGCAACTGGTGATAGGCGTGCTGCCCGTTGCAGCCGACGCCGCCCCAGATCACCGGGCCGGTATCGGTCGATACCGAGGTGCCGTCCTGGCGCACGCTCTTGCCGTTGGATTCCATGTCCAGCTGTTGCAAGTGCTTGGTGATGTTGCGCAGGTAGTGGTCGTACGGCAGGATCGCGTGGCTTTGCGCACCCCAGAAGTTTCCGTACCACACACCAAGCAGGGCCAGCAGCACCGGCATGTTCTGTTCGAACGGGGCGGTCTGGAAATGCTGGTCCATGGTGTAGGCACCGGACAACAGTTCCTTGAAATTGGACATACCGATTGCGAGGGCGATAGGCAAACCAATCGCCGACCACAGCGAGTAACGGCCGCCGACCCAGTCCCACATCGGGAAGATGTTTTCTTCGCGGATGCCAAATGCCACCGCAGCAGCGTTGTTGCTCGAAACGGCGATGAAGTGGCGATACAGCTCGGCTTCCGAACCGCCCTGCGCCAGGTACCAGGCGCGTGCGGCCTGGGCGTTCTTGAGGGTTTCGAGAGTATTGAAGGATTTCGACGACACGATGAACAGCGTGGTCTCGGCGCGCAGCTTTTGCGTCAGCTCGTGGAACTCACTGCCGTCGATGTTCGCCAGATAGTGGCAGCGCACGCCTTTCTGCGCATACGACAGCAGCGCTTCGGAGACCAGCTCCGGGCCGAGGAATGAACCGCCGATGCCGATGTTGACCACGTCGGTGATCGGCTTCTCGGTGTAACCGCGCCAAAGACCGTCATGGATGCGGCCGACCAGATCGGTGATCTGGTTGAGCACTTTGTGGACGTCCGGCATCACGTTGACGCCATTGACCGAGAGCTTGTCGCCAACCGGACGACGCAAGGCGGTATGCAGCGCTGGGCGGCCTTCGGAAGCGTTGACGATTTCGCCGTCGAACAGCGCTTTGATCGCGCCCTTGAGGTCGACCTCATTGGCCAGACCCACCAGCAGATTGCGGGTCTCGGCGTTGATCAAATTCTTCGAATAATCGAGAAACAGCCCGCAGCTGCTGAGAGTGAACTGATTGAAGCGCTGCGGATCGGCGTTGAAGGCTTCGCGCATGCTGAAATCCTGCATGGCTTGGCGGTGGTCTTTCAACGCTTGCCAGGCAGGCAGAGCGGTAACGTCATGAGGAGTGCGGTAGTACGCCATCGCTGCGGTTTTCCTTTTTACTTGAACGGCCTTTTGAACACTGAACAGACCCGGCACGCCGCTGGTGAGGCGCGGGATCGACTGCATCGACACGGTTTGCGGACACAGGGCGAATACAGTAAACCTCGCGCTGCGATCTGTCTTGACTTTGTCTGACCAGATCCCTGTACTTTTTTAACATCCGAACAAGGATTTGGCCGACAAACGGAGGGGGAGCTGGCGTTGCGACGGTTCAGGCGAGCTGAACGGGGATGGCGTTGCTGGTGTGGCTCAGCTCGTTGCCCGGCGCCATATAGAGCATGCGTGGCTTGAAGTTGACCAGCTCTGCTTCGCTGTAATGGGCGTAAGCGCAGATGATTACGCGATGACCGACGCTGGCCTTGTGCGCCGCAGCGCCGTTGACCGAGATCATCCGCGAGCCTTCTTCGCCACGAATTGCGTAAGTGGTGAAACGCTCGCCGTTGTCGACGTTGTAAATCTGGATCTGCTCGTATTCACGAATGCCGGACAGGTCCAGCCATTCACCATCGATGGCGCACGAACCTTCGTAATCGAGCACCGCATGGGTGACCTCGGCGCGGTGCAGTTTGGCCTTGAGCATGATCGCGTGCATTGGGATTTCCCGGGTTGGAATCGAACGGCGGGCAGTGTGCCCGAAGGCTTTTAAGGCGGCAATACAGCTGGAATGCATTCGTTGAAGACACAAAAAACCTGTGGGAGCGAGCTTGCTCGCGAAGGCGTCATGTCAGTCGATATTTACGTCAGCTGACAGATTGCATTCGTGAGCAAGCTCACTCCCACAGGTTATCGGTGAGGCTTAAGCGGGGGTGTCGAGACTCAAATGCAGGTTATCGATCAACCGCGTGGTGCCGAGAAATGCCGCCACCAGAATCACCAGGTCACGATCCTCAGCCGTCGCCGGGCGCAGCGTCAGACCGTGGCGGATCTCCAGATAATCCGGGCGCAGGCCGGCCGCTTCAAGTGCTTGCAACTGCGCGCTGATCAGCGCCGGGAAATCCCGTTGACCTTGCTTGATCGATTCGGCAATGCTGCTCAGCGAGCGATACACGGCCGGAGCCACCGCACGTTGCTCGTCAGTCAAAAAGCCGTTGCGCGAGGACAGTGCCAGGCCATCGGCGGCACGTACGGTCGGCTCGCCGATAATCTGGATCGGCATGTTCAGGTCATGCACCAGTGCGCGGATCACCGCCAATTGCTGGTAATCCTTTTGGCCGAAAATCGCCAAGTCCGGCTGGACCATGTTGAACAGTTTGCTGACCACGGTCGCAACGCCCTCGAAGTGCCCGGGACGGCTGGCACCACACAGGCCTTCGGACAATTGCGGGACGCTGACGCGGGTCTGCCCGGCCATGCCGTCGGGGTACATTTCCTCGACGGTCGGGGCGAACAGCAGCGAACATCCAGCCTCGAGCAGTTTTTCCTGATCGGCCGCCAGCGTGCGCGGGTATTTGTCGAGGTCTTCGCCGGCGCCGAACTGCAGCGGGTTGACGAAAATGCTCGCGACGACAAAATCCACCCGTTGCGTGGCTTTGGTCACCAGCGCGACGTGGCCGCTGTGCAGGTTGCCCATGGTCGGCACGAAGCCGATGCGCTTGCCTTCGCTGCGCGCGCGGGCGACGGCAGCGCGCAGTTCGCGTACGGTTTTGACGGTGTTCATGCGGAGAATCCGTGTTCGATGCCTGGGAACGTGCTGGCTTTGACTTCGTTGACGTAAGCCTTCAGCGCGGACTGGATGCTGTCCTGGCCGTGCATAAAGTTCTTGACGAATTTCGGCACGCGACCGGTGATCGACAGGCCGAGCATGTCGTGCAGCACCAGGACCTGACCATCAGTGGCGTTACCGGCACCGATACCAATGACCGGGATCTTCACCGCCTGGCTGATCTCCGCGGCCAGTTCGCTGGGCACGCATTCGAGCAGCAGCATCGCTGCACCGGCCTGTTCCAGCGAGATCGCATCGGCGCGCATCTGCCGCGCCTGGTTCTCGTTGCGGCCCTGCACTTTATAGCCACCGAGAATGTTGACGGCTTGCGGGGTCAGCCCCATGTGCGCACAGACCGGCACACCGCGTTCGGCGAGCAGGCGAATCGACTCGGCCAGCCACAACGCGCCTTCGACCTTGACCATGTGCGCACCGGCCTGCATCAGCATGGCGCTGTTGCTCAGGGTCTGTTCGAGGGTGGCATTGGCCATGAACGGCAGGTCGGCCAGAATCAGCGCGTCGCCGTTGCCGCGTTTGACGCAGGCGGTGTGATAGGCCATTTCTGCGGTGGTCACCGGCAAAGTACTGTCGTGACCTTGCAGGACCATGCCGAGGGAGTCGCCCACCAGCAGCACTTCGACACCGGCCTGGTTGCAGGCGTGGGCGAAGGTCGCGTCATAGCAGGTCAGCATGGTGATCTTTTCACCTTTCTGCTTGAGGCTCTGGAGCGTGGTCAGGGTAATGGCTGGCATGTAAAAAATCCTCGTTCAGGCGCTCTGGAAACTACTGCGAGTAACGCGCGTGATTCGTCATCTACTCAGGCGCACGCTCTTTTTGTCGTGCTTATAAGGCCTGGATTGCGCCCGTATGTGCCGGGTTGGCGGCAGCGGGACGCCTATAGTCGTGAGGAGCCAAGCGGAAGTCAATTGCGTGTGTTACCGCATTGTTACGCACGCGGTGTTACCGGCGTTACTGATGCGATTCAGCGGCGCGGCGGGGCTGATTCGCGAGTTTTTTGTCCGACAAAATCCTGGATGTTGAATAAAACAATGTGGGAGCGAGCCTGCTCGCGAAGGCGGCGGATCAGTCAACATAGTGTTGAATGACACACCGCTTTCGCGAGCAGGCTCGCTCCCACAGGGGATTGCAATCAATTTGTCGGGAGACGTTCCAGACCGACGAACGGGCAGGCCGCCAGCAGGTCTGTCAGCGTGCGGCCATCGGCCAAGCCCAGATCCTGCGGTGCCAGTTCAGCCAGCGGATACAGCACGAACGCACGTTCCTGTATCTGATAATGCGGGACCTTCAATCGTGTCTCGTCGATCAGGCGATCGCCAAACAACAGGATATCCAGATCCAGCGTTCGCGGGCCCCAGCGTTCCTGGCGTTCGCGGCCCTGATCGTTCTCGATTGCCTGCAAGGCATCAAGGAGCGTCAGCGGCGCGAGATCGGTGTCGAGCGCGGCGACCGCGTTGGTGTAACGCGGTTGGCCCGGCAGCAGCGAGTCGCTTTGATAGAAGGCAGAAACGCCGACCAGACGAGTGTGCGGCAATTGCCCCAGCGCCGCGATGGCGTTGCGCAACTGTTCGGCCGGGTCAGCCAGATTGCTGCCCATGCCGATGTAAATGCGTTCCATGCCTTTACTCGCCTGTAGCGCTCGGTGCACCGGCGCGTTTGCGTTTGGCGCCGCTGCTGCGGCGACGCTTGCGTGGTGCGCCACTGGCGTCGTCACCCTTGCCGCCGAGGTCACGGATCATGTCGCGACGTTCGCTGTCGTTGGCGTCCTGATAGTCGGTCCACCATTCGCCGAGGCCGTCGGTTTCCTCGCCAGCGCTTTCACGCAGCAGCAGGAAGTCGTAACCGGCACGGAAACGCGGGTTGTCCAGCAGCAGGTCGGCGCGTTTGCCGCTGCGCCGTGGCAGGCGTTCCTGCATGTCCCAGATTTCGCGGATCGGCATGGTGAAGCGTTTCGGAATCGCGATGCGCTGGCACTGCTCGGCGATCAGCTCGTGGGCGGCTTCCTGCATCGCCGGGATCGGCGGCATGCCGCGTTCCTGCAAGCGCAACACGCGCGCCGGCAGCGCCGGCCAGAGCAGGGCGGCAAACAGGAACGCCGGGGTTACCGGTTTGTTCTGCTTGATGCGCAGGTCGGTGTTGGTCAGGGCTTCGCTGATCAGCGTGTGGGTGTATTCCGGGTTGTATTCCAGCGCGTCGGCACTGGCCGGGAACAGCGGGGCGAACAGTTGCAGATCGACGAGCATTTCGAAGGTGATGGCGCCGTGGCCCGACAGGAACAACTTGAGCACTTCTTCGAACAGCCGCGCCGAGGGAATCTCGCGCAGCATCGGCGCCAGCTCGCGGATCGGCTGCACGGTGTGCTTTTCGATGCCGAAGTTGAGCTTGGCGGCAAAGCGCACCGCCCGCAGCATGCGCACCGGGTCTTCCTGGTAACGCTGCTTCGGGTCACCGATCAGACGGATCAGGTGATTACGGATGTCGTGTACGCCGTTGGCGTAGTCGAGGATGCGTTCGCTGACCGGATCGTAATACAGGGCATTGATAGTAAAGTCGCGGCGCTGCGCGTCTTCTTCCAGGGTGCCGTAAACGTTGTCACGCAGAATCCGCCCGCTCTCGTTGCGCGAAGACTGGTTGCTGTCTTCGTCGTCTTCGTTGACCGGGTGATTGGCGCGGAAGGTCGCGACTTCAATGATTTCGCGACCGAAATGGATGTGTACCAGCTTGAAACGCCGGCCGATGATTCGCGCATTGCGGAATTCGGCACGCACTTGCTCGGGCGTGGCGCTGGTGGCGACGTCGAAATCCTTGGGCGTGATGCCCAGCAGCATGTCGCGCACGCAACCGCCGACCAGATAAGCCTGGTAACCGGCACCTTGCAGGCGTTCGACGATATTCACCGCATAGCGGCTGAATTGCGTTTTCTGCAGCGAGTGTTGACCGCTGTAGAGCACTTCAGGGGTGCTGCGGATGTGTTGCGTACGACGCACGGGAGTTCGGAATGACTGGAACAGCTTCTTCAGCATGGGATGCACTGTTTGAAGGAATGTTCGGCCATACCAAAGAATGACCGCATGATGGGCGCAGATTCTAGCATTTAGTCGAGGGATGGTGTAGGACACCGCAGATATGAGCTGTAAGCCGCAAGCTGCAAGGGTCGGGCGAGGGAAAGCAGGGGGATTTCAGCGGGGGAGAAACTACAAGGGGAGCCGAAGCTCCCCAAGAAGTAGTTGCGTGCTCTTTTTATTATTGATTCGGGCTTCTTGTTTTTGTTGAGTGCCCTCGCCACGAAGTGTTTCCTTCGTGACCCTCCCAATCGGGAGCCAAGAGCAAACGGATTGCTTTGGTCGCTGAATTGCAGTGATCTGTCGATCCAACCAGTACAGGCTCTGTCTTAGGACAGTTTTTGTTGTTCTCGGCCTGGTCGTGGGGCAAGCCCCAAATACAACGCCTCTCCAAAAGAATCAGTTAGCTGCGCCTCTCGCCGTCTTGTTTTTATTGTGCGTGAGTCGATTCGTCTTATTTTTATTGTCTTGTACATTGCTTGTTATTGTTCTTGTACCAAACATATAGCAGGGTGCGTGCCAACTTTTGCGAAACCCAGTAAAACAAGGGGTTAGCTCGATATGGCCGTTTTGCAGGGGCGAAAAAAAGCCGGGGTTTCGTTACCGATAACCCCGGCTTCTGTTACGTGATTCGACTGCGGTAACAGTTTTTTCACAATGTCATGCGTTACCCGCGCGCGCGACAGGTAACGTTCAGCTTTCGCTCGCCACCCCGGTTTTGCGCCGTGGAATGCCCAGTCGCTGACGGCGTTCCCACAAGCACTTGCGACTCACGCCCAGTTTGCGCGCCAGTTCGGTCTCGGTCATGTGGTCCTGATGCTCGAGGACGAAGTGCTGGAAGTAGTCTTCCAGTGACAGATCCTCGGTCGGCTCATGGCTGCTGTTGCTGGCGCTACCGCCGGTTTGCGGCGGCAGGCCGATGAACTCGTCGTCTTCCAGATCGCTCAGCTCGATATCGATGCCCAGCAGGTCGGCCGAGATCTCCGGGCTTTCACTGAGAATCACCGCGCGCTCGACGGCGTTCTCCAGCTCGCGCACGTTACCCGGCCAGGAATAATGCCGGATGGCCTGTTCGGCATCGGCGGCAAACTTCAGGTCGGTACGGTTGATGCGCGCGCTCTGGCGGGCGAGGAAGGCATTGGCGATTTCGTTGACGTCGGCGCCACGCTCACGCAGGGCCGGCAGTTTCAGGGCAATCACGTGCAGACGGTAATAAAGGTCTTCGCGGAACTGGCCGATTTTCGCCAGACTCTTGAGATCGCGGTGGGTCGCGGCGATCAGACGCACATCGACTTTCTGCGACTGCACCGAACCGACCCGGCGAATTTCGCCTTCCTGCAATACACGCAGCAGGCGCGCCTGGGCTTCCAGCGGCAGTTCGCCGATCTCGTCGAGGAACAGCGTGCCGCCGTCCGCCGCTTCGACCAGGCCGGCACGCCCGGCGCTGGCGCCGGTGAACGCGCCTTTCTCGTGGCCGAACAGTTCGGACTCGATCAGGCTTTCCGGAATGGCCGCGCAGTTCACCGAGATCATCGGCGCCTTGGCGCGCTTCGACAGGTTGTGCAGGGCGCGGGCGACCAATTCCTTGCCGGTACCGGACTCGCCCTGGATCAGCACATTGGAGTCGGTCGGCGCGACTTTGCGGATCTTGCTGTACAGATCCTGCATCGGCGGGCACGAGCCGATAATGCCGATTTCACCGTTGCTGTTATCCACAGAGGCTTTGCCGTTGCCAGTGGCAGGCTTGCTCGAGGCAGTTTCAGCAGCAGCCGGTGCCGACTGACGATCGCGCAGGATGCGCGCCACGGCCTGGAGCATTTCATCGTGGTCAAAAGGCTTGGCGATGTAATCGACCGCGCCCATTTTCATCGAGTCGACCGCCGAGCGCAGGCTGGCGTAGCTGGTCATGATCAGCACCGGCGTGCCCTGGCCGAGCTTGATCAGCTCGGTACCCGGCGCACCGGGCAGGCGCAGATCGCTGACGATCAGATCGAACGTAGGAATGGTGAAGCGTTCTTGTGCTTCCTGCACTGAACCGGCTTCGCTGACCTGATACTGGTTGCGTTCCAGCAGGCGGCGCAAGGCGGAGCGGATAATTGTTTCGTCTTCGACGATCAAAATGTGCGGCATTGATTCGATACTCTCGACGGTCTCAGTTCACAGCGGACGTCGCTTCGACATGACGCGGCAATGTCACCCGGATACGGGTGCCGCGCTGGCTGGTGACATCAGCCGGGCTGTCGATGGTGATTTGTCCATAATGCTCTTCAACGATGGAATAGACCAGTGCAAGGCCCAGACCGGTGCCTTCGCCAGGATCCTTGGTGGTGAAAAAAGGTTCGAACAATCGGTCCATGATGTTCTTCGGAATACCGCTGCCTTCGTCTTCGACGATCAGATCGACGGTGTGTTCGCCGGCTTCGCTCTTGACCCGTACCGCACTGTGCGGCGGCGAGGCGTCGCGGGCGTTGGAGAGCAGGTTGATCAAGACCTGAGCGAGTCGCTGCGGATCGCCCTCGACCCAGTGCTCGGGGTCGCACAGGTTATAGAACTGCACTTCGAAATTGCGGCGGTTCAGCGCCAGCAGACCGATCGCATCCTGCGCCACTTCGGCCAGACAAACCGGCTCGTCACTGTGCTGGTGGCTGCCGGCATGGGCGAAACTCATCAGCGACTGAACGATGCGCGAGACGCGTTTGGTCTGTTCGAGAATCTGGCCGCTGATTTCCGTCAGTTCGCCGTCGTCCTCGCGTTCTTCGCGCAGATTCTGCGCCAGACAGGCGATGCCGGTGATCGGATTGCCGATTTCGTGGGCCACGCCCGCCGCCAGCCGCCCGATGCTGGCCAGACGTTCGGAGTGCACCAGTTTGTCTTCGAGCATCTGCGTTTCGGTCAGATCCTCCACCAACAACACCAGGCCACTGTTGCCGGGCGCCAGCGGCTCATCGATCGCCGCCTTGTGCAGGTTCAGCCAGCGGGTCTGGCCATCGAGGGCCAGATGCTGTTTATGCAAATGCTCGTCGGGCAGATTGATGAAGCCCTGCAACAGATCTTTCCACGGCTCGCCAATGGTACTCAAGCGCGAGCCGACAACACGCTGCGCGGCGATCCCGGTGAGTTCTTCCATGGCCTTGTTCCACATCAGGATCTCCTGATCCTTGGCCAGCGAGCAGACGCCCATCGGCAGTTCCTGCAGGGTCTGGCGGTGGTAGCGGCGCAGCGCATCGAGTTCGGCGGCAAGCCCGGTGAGGCGCGAGTGGTAATCCTCAAGGCGACTTTCGATGAAATGAATGTCTTCGGTGACGTAGTTTTCGCCGCCGGCCTTGTACGGCAGGAAGGTTTCGACCATGTCCTGGGCGACGCTCGGGCCCATCAGCCCGGACAGGTTGGCCTCGATGCGGTCGCGCAAACGGCGCAAGGCGTAGGGGCGCCGCTCGTCGAATGGCAGATACAGGTCACGCAGCGCTTGCTCGACTTCTTTCTGCGCAGCCTTGGCACCCAGCGGTTTCGCCAGTTGCGTGGCGAATTCCTGTGGAGAGGCAGCGTGTAATTCGCGGCGTTGTGGTCGACGCACGTTATCCACTGCGCAGGCTTCAGCGGCGCTGGCTTCTTCAGGGCTGGCGTTGGTGAACAGTGAAATCAGGGTGAACATCAACACGTTGGCGGCCAGCGAGGCGATGGCTGCCATGTGCCAACTGGTGTCGTCGAGCACGTAGATCATGTTCAACAGTGGAATGTAGAAACCCTGCAGATTGCCGACCAGCGGCAACAGCATGGCCACCACCCAGACCAGTATCCCCGCCAGCAGACCGGCGATAAACCCGCGACGATTGGCGGTCGGCCAGTACAGCACCGACAGCACTCCCGGCAAAAACTGCAGGGTAGCGACAAACGCGACGATGCCGAGGTTGGCCAGATCCTGCTCGGCGCCGAGCATCAGGTAAAAGCCGAAACCGGCCATGATGATCGCGACGATCAGGGCCCGACGCGTCCACTTCAGCCAGCGATAGATATTGCCTTCGGCCGGTGGCTGATAAAGCGGCAGCACCAGATGGTTCAGTGCCATGCCCGACAGCGCCAGCGTGGTGACGATGATCAGCCCGCTGGCCGCCGACAGTCCGCCGACGTAAGCCAGCAACGCCAGCGGCTTGCTGTTGGCGGCGATGCCGATGCCAAGGGTGAAATATTCCGGGTTGGTCGTGGCGCCGAGTTTCAGTCCGGCCCAGAGAATCAGCGGCACCGCTAGGCTCATCAGCAGCAAAAACAGCGGCAAACCCCAACTGGCGCTGACCAGCGAGCGCGGGTTGAGGTTTTCGGTAAAGGTCATGTGGTACATGTGCGGCATCACAATCGCCGAAGCGAAGAACACCAGCAGCAGCGTGCGCCACGGCCCTTCCTGCAACGGCGTATGCAACGCAGCGAGGGCGGTCTGGTTTTGCAATAGCCACAGTTCAAGCTGTTGCGGGCCATCGAACACACCGTACAGCGCATACAGGCCGACGCCGCCGAGGGCGACCAGTTTGATCACCGACTCAAAGGCAATCGCAAACACCAGCCCTTCGTGTTTTTCGCGAGTAGCGATGTGGCGCGAGCCGAAGAAAATCGTGAACAGAATGATCAGCGCGCAAAATGCCAGGGCGACGCGGCTCTGGATCGGCTCACCGGTGAGGATGCCGATCGAATCGGCCACGGCCTGAATCTGCAAGGCCAGCAGCGGCAGTACGCCGATCAGCATGAAAATCGTGGTCAGCGCGCCGGCCCAGGTGCTGCGAAAACGAAACGCGAACAGGTCCGCCAGCGACGACAGTTGATAGGTGCGGGTGATTTTCAGGATCGGATAAAGCAGCACCGGCGCCAGCAGGAACGCGCCGGACACGCCGAGATAACTCGAGAGAAATCCATAACCATATTGATAGGCAAGGCCGACCGTGCCGTAGAACGCCCAGGCACTGGCATAAACCCCCAGCGACAAGGTGTAGGTCAGCGGGTGCCGGATGATCGCGCGCGGGATCATGCCCCGTTCGCTGACCCAGGCAACGCCAAACAGCGCCGCCAGGTACGCGGCGCTGACCAGGATCATCTGGGTCAGGCTAAAGCTCATCGGCATCTTTTTGGCTCTGCAGGATGAAGGTCACGACAATCAGGATCAGCCAGAGCAGATAAGGGCGATACCAGGCGCCCGTCGCGTCGATCCACCAATCCATGATGGCGGGGGAAAACAGGTAGATCCCCACGACTAAAAGCAGGACCAAGCGATAGATGTACATCCCGGCCTCTCTTTTTTATGCGTGTGTCCGAAAACGTGCGGCGATGGTAACGGATGGGCGCGCGACTGCAAGGGGCGTCATTGCAGTTGCGCCTCGGGCAGGGTAAGTGTGCGCGGGATCTGCGTGGCATCCCAGTGCGCGCTGCCCCAGTCGAGCAGTTCGCGCGCCGAAGCGTGGGCGAGTTCGGCACCGGGGTTCTGCCCCAATGCCCGCAGGGCCCGGAGCAATAACGGTGTGGCCTGATCGGCCGCAAGCGGCGGCGAGCGGTAGGACTTGCCGAGTTTGTTGCCGTCCGGCTGGGTGATCAACGGCAGGTGCAGGTAGCGCGGCTGACGCAGGCCGAGCAATTCCTGCAAATACAACTGGCGCGGCGTCGAGTCGAGCAGGTCGGCGCCGCGCACGATGTCGGTGATGCCTTGCCAGGCGTCATCGAGCACCACAGCCAGTTGATAGGCGTAGAGCCCGTCGCGACGACGAATCACGAAATCGCCGACATCCCGGCCCAGGTGCTGGCGATATTCGCCCTGCACGCGGTCCATGAAGTGATATTCCAGCTCCGGCACGCGCAGGCGGATCGCCGCGTCCTGTTGATCATGACCGGCATTGCGACAAAAGCCTGGATAGATGCCGTTGTAGGGCTCGAGCTGTTTGCGCGAACACGTGCAGGCGTACGCCAGGCCATGA
Source organism: Pseudomonas koreensis (assembly GCF_036668835.1). GTDB lineage: Bacteria > Pseudomonadota > Gammaproteobacteria > Pseudomonadales > Pseudomonadaceae > Aquipseudomonas > Aquipseudomonas koreensis_I. Next base: position 21,207 of record NZ_JAZEVW010000009.1, on the reverse strand, counting down.
TTGAACAGGCTGTTGAGTACTTCAGCGTAGGCGTCGTGGCGATCACTCTGGCGCACCATCTCGCCATCCCACTCGAAGCCGTAGCTTTCCAGCGCCTTCAGAATCGCGGCTTGCGCACCGGGCTCTTCGCGCGGCGGATCGAGATCTTCCATGCGCACCAGCCAGCGCCCACCGACCGCGCGCGCGTCGAGATAGGAGGCGAGGGCGGCGACCAGCGAACCGAAGTGCAAGTGGCCACTGGGGGTCGGGGCGAAGCGGCCGATGTAGGCGGGGGATGTTTTGGCAGTCATGGGGCGACAGTACTTTTTCAGAGCGTGTACACAACACCTGTGGGAGCGAGCTTGCTCGCGAAGGCGGTGTGTCTGCTACATGAATGTTGAGGCAGATGGCCCTTTCGCGAGCAAGCTCGCTCCCACCGGGGGTATAGGGCAAATGTCAGAAACAAAAACGGAGCGTTCGCACGCTCCGTTTTTCGTTCAGGTCGCAATCACTTGCCGACCTGTTTTTCCTTGATTTCCGCCAGGGTCTTGCAGTCGATGCACAGATCCGCCGTCGGACGGGCTTCGAGGCGCTTGACGCCGATCTCGATGCCGCAGGATTCGCACCAGCCGTATTCTTCGTCCTGAATCAGCTCGAGCGTCTTGTCGATTTTCTTGATCAGCTTGCGCTCACGGTCGCGGGCGCGCAGTTCTAGAGCGAATTCTTCTTCCTGGCTGGCACGGTCGGCCGGGTCAGGGAAGTTGGCCGCTTCGTCTTTCATGTGATCAACCGTACGGTCGACTTCCTGCATCAAGTCCTGTTTCCACTTGTTCAGGATCTTGGTGAAGTGCGCGCGCATCGGGGCGCCCATGTACTCTTCACCCGCCTTCGGAACGTAAGGTTCGAAGCCGCTGATCGTCGCTTGCTGCTGTTGCTTTGCTTGGGTGGGCATGAAATGGACCGCCTCTACTCTTGTAATCCATTGCGCAGGATTGCTCCATCACCGACACCTGCCGGCCCTGCGGCTGCAAGCGGGCGAACTTACCAGATCAAATCAGCCTGCGCTACTCCCGGATGTCGAGCCCCCGGCGGGTGGCGCTTGCAAATGTTTGGCAAGCCGTGTCTGTGGGAATGAAGACCTGTTCAATCACTGATTTTAGTCAATCCTGGAGCGTACGTTCAGATCGTTACAGTCCAGCGTTCTTGAGGCTGTGACCTTCACGGGTTCTCGCTCGTTCCGGCAGACAGGTAGAATCGTCTCTTTTTTCCCGTCGAAGGCATTTCAATGGCCCCCTACAGTGCGCGCAGTCGTGCGATCGAACCGTTTCATGTGATGGCGCTGCTGGCGCGGGCCAATGAATTGCAGGCCGCCGGGCACGACGTGATCCATCTGGAAATCGGCGAGCCGGACTTCACCACCGCCGAGCCGATCATCCGTGCGGGGCAGGCGGCGCTGGCGGCGGGCAAGACCCGCTACACCGCAGCGCGGGGGATTCCCGAGCTACGTGAAGCCATTGCCGGGTTCTATCAATCGCGGTACGGGCTGAACATCGATCCGCGGCGGATTCTGATCACCCCGGGCGGTTCCGGTGCGCTGCTGCTGGCCAGTGCATTGCTGGTCGATCCGGGCAAGCACTGGCTGCTGGCTGACCCCGGCTACCCATGTAACCGGCATTTCCTGCGACTGGTCGAGGGCGCAGCGCAACTGGTCCCCGTCGGGCCGGACGTGCGCTATCAACTGACCCCCGATCTGGTCGCGCGGCACTGGGATCGCGACAGCGTCGGCGCATTGGTTGCGTCGCCGGCCAACCCGACCGGGACGATTCTGACGCGCGATGAACTGGCCGGGTTATCCACCGCCATCAAGGCCCGTCACGGTCATTTGGTAGTCGACGAGATTTATCACGGCCTGACGTACGGCACCGATGCCGCCAGTGTCCTGCAAGTGGATGACGGTGCGTTCGTGCTCAACAGCTTCTCCAAGTATTTCGGCATGACCGGTTGGCGCCTCGGCTGGCTGGTCGCGCCGGACGCAGCGGTGAGCGAGCTGGAGAAACTTGCGCAAAACCTCTATATCAGCGCGCCGAGCATGGCGCAGCACGCGGCGCTGGCCTGTTTCGAGCCGGCGACGATCGCGATTTTCGAAGAGCGCCGCGCCGAATTCGGCCGCCGCCGCGATTTCCTTCTGCCGGCGCTGCGCGAGATGGGCTTCAACATTGCCGTCGAGCCTGAAGGAGCGTTTTATCTGTACGCCGATATCAGCCGGTTCGGCGGCGATGCCTTCGCGTTCTGCCAGTATTTCCTCGAAACCGAGCACGTTGCCTTCACGCCGGGTCTGGATTTTGGCCGCTATCAGGCCAGCCACCATGTGCGTTTTGCCTACACGCAAAACCTTGATCGCTTACAGGAAGCGGTGGAGCGTATCGCCCGTGGCCTGAAGAGCTGGCAAGGCTGATGCGTTTTTATCCACAGCTTGAAGAAGCGCGCCTGATCCGCCGGTACAAACGTTTCCTTGCTGACATCGAAACCGTTGGCGGCGAGTTGCTGACCATCCACTGTCCGAACACCGGTTCGATGCTCAACTGTCAGGTCGAAGGCGGGCAGGTCTGGTTCAGCCGCTCGAACGACCCCAAGCGCAAGCTGCCCGGCACCTGGGAAATCGGCGAAACACCGCAGGGGCGCTTGTTCTGCGTGAACACCGCACGGGCCAACGGACTGGTCGAAGAAGCTTTGCAGGCCGGGATCATCACCGAGTTGAACGGCTTTACCGCGTTGAAGCGCGAAGTTGCCTACGGGCAGGAAAAAAGCCGCATCGACTTTCGCCTCGAATACCCGAGCGGCCCGGCTTATGTCGAAGTGAAGAGCGTCACGCTGGGGTTCGACGGAACGGCGGTTGCGGCGTTTCCCGATGCTGTGACCCAGCGTGGCGCCAAACACCTGCGTGAGCTGGCGCATCTGGCGCGCGACGGCATTCGCGCGGTGCAACTGTATTGCGTCAACCTGACTGGCATCGAAGCGGTGCGCCCGGCCGAGGAAATCGATTCGGCTTACGCAGAGGCGCTGCGCGAAGCGGTCGCCTGCGGCGTGGAGGTGCTGGCTTACGGCGTGCGCCTGGATCATGAGGAAATGGTCATCGACCGCCGACTCGAGGTGCGGCTCAATGGTTAAACATTTATCCACAAACCTTGTGCGTCTTCCTGGCACTCAATCGCCGTGAGCGATTGCCCGGCACATGGGCCGGCGACGCATTCACCGTCCTCGATCAGAAACAGTGCGCCATGGGTGGCGCACTGGATCAGGCTGTTGCTGGGGTCGAGAAACCGGTCAGGATGCCATTCCAGCCCGACGCCACGGTGCGGGCAGCGATTCAGATAAACGTAGACCTGCCCGCCACGGCGCACGGCAAACAGTTTGTTGCCGTCGATTTCGAAGCCGCGACTGCTGGCTTCGGCCAGCTCATCGCCGGCGCAGAGAAACTTCATGGCTATCCTCAAGAGTCTGCTCGTGTCTGGATATGTCCGAGCTTGACGTTCAAATGCAAACAATTATCAAATGGCAGCCCTTTCCCGAAGGGAGTCTGGCAGGAGTCGAGGATACTTGGCTCACTCTGCGGATGCCCGGGAAACCTTGTTCAAGGAAGCTGTGTATGCGCCTGAGTATCCGCGTTGCTGCGCTGTGTGTCGGCTGGCTGTTCAGTCATCACGCGGTCGCGGCTGATTTGCCGCAACGCTGGGTCAGCGCCGGCGGTGCATTGTCGGAGTGGGTCAGTGCGCTGGGCGGCGAAGCGAAACTGGTCGGCGTCGATACCACCAGCCAGCATCCGCAATCGCTCAAAGCGCTGCCGAGCATCGGTTACCAGCGCAGTCTTTCCGCCGAGGGCCTTCTCAGCCTGCGCCCGGACATTCTCATCGGCACCGAAGAAATGGGCCCGCCGCCGGTGCTGGCTCAGGTCAAGGCAGCCAAGGTCCGCGTGGAGCTGTTTTCGGCGCAAGCGGATCTGCCGACGCTGACGCAAAACCTCACTCATCTGGGCCAGCTGCTGGGCGCGGAAGCGCAGGCGAAGCAACTGCTGCAAGCTTATCAACAGCAACTCGATGCGCAACAGGCGCGGGTGGCTCAGGCGCAAACCGCACAAAAAGTCCCGGGCGTGCTGCTGTTGCTCGGGCATGCCGGAGGCAAACTGCTGATAGCCGGCAAGGACACCGCCGCCGATTGGCTGCTGCGACAGGCTGGCGGGCGCAATCTGGCGACCCACAGCGGTTACAAACCATTTTCGGTGGAATCGCTTGCCAGCCTCGATCCCGAAGTGCTGGTGTTCGCCGACCGTGCGCTGAGCGGCGAGGCGGCGAAAACCGCGCTGTTCAAGGAGAACCCGATTCTCAATTCCAGCCGCGCGGCCAAGGCCGGGCGAGTGATGGAGCTGGATCCGACGCTGCTGGTCGGCGGACTCGGGCCGCGCTTGCCGGCTGCGCTGAAAACCCTGTCTGACGGTTTTTATCCGGCCAAGGGCGGCCAATGACCACGCTGGTCAAACCGCGCGGCCTGTTCATCGGTCTGACGCTGTTGTGTCTTGTTGCGACCTGGCTGTCGTTGGCGCTCGGACCGGTCAGCTTGCCGCTGTTCGACACGTTGCGTGCAGCGTTGCGCCTGCTGGGCTTGCCGCTGGCGCCGGACGGCCTGGAGCAGGCTGAGCTGATCCTCGGGCAGATTCGTCTGCCGCGCACCTTGCTCGGTTTGGCGGTGGGCGGCGTGCTGGCGTTATCCGGCGTGGCGATGCAGGGTTTGTTTCGCAATCCGCTGGCCGATCCGGGGCTGGTCGGGGTTTCCAGTGGCGCGGCGCTGGGAGCGGCGATCGCGATTGTAGGCGGCGCAGCATTTGGCGATGTCCCGGAAGGTTTTGCGCCCTATCTGCTGTCGGTGTGCGCGTTTCTCGGCGGTCTCGGTGTTACCGCGCTGGTCTATCGGCTCGGCCGCCGCAACGGTCAGACTCATGTCGCGACCATGTTGCTGGCGGGCATCGCGCTGACGGCGCTGGCCGGCTCGGCCGTCGGCCTGTTCACTTATCTGGCAGACGACGCGACCCTGCGCACGCTGACCTTCTGGAACCTCGGCAGCCTCAATGGCGCCAGTTACGCGCGGCTGTGGCCCTTGTTGATTATCAGCGCCGGTGTCGCATTATGGCTGCCGCGTCGAGCCAAGGCCTTGAATGCGTTGTTGCTCGGCGAGTCGGAGGCCGGGCATTTGGGTATCGACGTCGAGCGGCTCAAGCGTGAACTGGTGTTCTGTACCGCGCTGGGTGTCGGCGCGGCGGTGGCGGCGGCGGGCATGATCGGTTTCGTCGGGCTGGTGGTGCCGCATCTCGTGCGACTGCTCGCAGGGCCCGACCACCGAGTGCTGTTGCCGGCCTCGGTGCTGGCCGGTGGCAGTCTGTTATTGCTCGCCGATCTGGTGGCGCGTCTGGCGCTGGCGCCGGCGGAGTTGCCGATCGGTATCGTCACGGCGTTTATCGGCGCGCCGTTCTTTCTTTATCTGCTGCTGCGAGGGCGGGCCTGATGCTGCGTGCGCACAATCTGCAGATTCAGCGCGGGCGCAAAACCGTGCTCGATGGCGCCACGCTACAACTCGAAGCGGGCGAAGTGCTCGGTGTCCTCGGCCCGAACGGTGCGGGTAAAAGCACTTTGCTCGGCGCGTTGTGCGGGGAGTTGAGCGCCAGCGCGGGCGAGGTGTCGCTCGATGGCAAGCCGTTGCATGACTGGGCGCGAAGCCAGCGTGCGCAACGCTTGGCAGTGTTGCCGCAGGTTTCGACGCTGGACTTTGCCTTCCGTGTCGAAGAAGTAGTGGGCATGGGCCGCTTGCCTTATCAAAGCGGCCGCGTGCGTGACGAGGAAATCATCGCTGCGGCATTGGCGGCCGCCGATGCCGGGCATCTGAGCGGGCGCAGTTATCTGGCGTTGTCCGGTGGCGAGCGTCAGCGTGTGCATCTGGCGCGGGTGCTGGCGCAACTGTGGCCGGGGCACGCCGGGCAAACGCTGTTGCTCGACGAACCGACGTCAATGCTCGATCCTTTGCACCAACACACCACTTTGCAGGCGGTGCGCGAGTTTGCCGATCGAGGCGCGGCAGTGCTGGTGATCCTGCATGATCTCAATCTCGCAGCGCGTTACTGTGACCGCATTCTGCTGCTGGAAAACGGCCGGCCGGTGGCCCTGGATACGCCGGAGCAAGTGCTGCGCCCGGATACACTGCAAGCGGTGTTCGGACTGGAAGTGCTGGTGCAGCCGCACCCGGAGCGCGGCCATCCGCTGATTATCGCCCGCTGACTGAATCGTCGAGGTGTGTGCATGCGAGGACCGTGGTTATTGATGCTGGTGTTGCTGGCAGGGTGTCAGCACGCTGTTGCCCCTGCGCCGGTCAATGGCGAGATTCGCGACCTGCACACCGGTGAAGTGCTGACCGCAGAGCAACTGGTGACGCGTCTCGCGGGGCCCGAGCGACTGATCATCGGTGAGCAACATGACAATGCCGATCACCACACTGCGCAGTTATGGCTGCTGCAAGCGCTCGGCGAGCAGCGCCAGCAGGGCAGTCTGCTGCTGGAAATGCTCACGCCGGATCAGCAGCCGAAAGTGGCTGGCGCGCGCCAGATGGCGGAACCCGCCGATGTTGTCAAAGCACTGGACTGGCAGGACGGCTGGGACTGGGCGCTTTATGGGCCGATCGTGCGCTTCACGCTCTCGCAACCGTATCCGCTGCTGGCGGCCAATCTCGACAACAATGAAATCCGCGCAGTCTATCGTGAGCCTCCCGCACTCAGCGGTGCGCGCAGCAACGCAGCATCCGTGCAAAACACACTGCTGGAACAAATCAGCGATTCCCACTGCGGATTGCTCCCGGAATCGCAAATGCCGGCGATGTTGGCGGTTCAGCAACAGCGCGATCGGCGCATGGCTGAACGGCTGCTCGCGGCGCCCACGCCCTCGATCCTTCTGGCTGGCGCCTGGCATGCGCGCAAGGATGTCGGCGTGCCGCTGCATGTTCTCGATCTGGGCGCGGCCAAGGCGCCCACGGTGCTGATGCTGGCCGAGCATGGCGAAAAAGTGACGGCTGCGATGGCCGATTATGTCTGGTACACGCCTGCCACGGCCAAGCCGGATTACTGCGAACAGATGCGCAAACAGGTCGGCAAATGACTTTTTCGCAGGCAAAAAAAGACCCGGTAAAAACCGGGTCAAATAACCGTGATTAGCCTGATGAGGAGATAATCTGAGAGTCCGAACCAAGGGCTTTTCAGAATATCGACTGATCTCGCGATCAGTTGTGATAATCATAGCGATTCTCATTAACGCGTCAACCACTGATTTGTCGTTTTTACGATTTAGTCGGGTAAATGGCCGGAATACCGCGTAAATAAGGGGCTTCAGCGCTGGCCTTCAGTGACCGTTGTGGGTGCGATCTGCCGGTTCAATTGGCCGATGCGCCGCGCCATGCTCTCGATCAGGCTGTGCGCAATCTTAGGATTGGTGCGGGTCATGCTCAGGAACTGATCACCGGGAATCATCATCACTGTACTCGGGACGCGCGCGATTACCGTGGCGTTGCGCGGCTCGCCGGTGAAGAGCGCCATGGCGCCGAAAATCTCGTCTCTGGGCACGTCGCCGACCTTGTGTCCATCAACAAACGCTTCGGCATGCCCGTCGATGATCACAAACACATGATCGGCAACGCCACCCTGCCTGATCAGGATTTCCCCCGCCGCGACTCGTTTGAAACCGTTGCTGCTGCGAAACTCGCGCGGTTTCAGTTGCGCCACAGCGTGGGCGAGAATCGCCAGGTGGCCCTGCAGATACTCGACGAACTGCTGCGCTCTGCCTGCGTCAGCGAACAGATGCCGAAACACCTCCTCGCGGCGGTAAGGCTGCAAACGCAGCGGCGCATCGCAGCACCAGCGACAATCAGCCCAGACATCACCCTGCTGCAGACCAATCAAATCGCCTTCCTGCCAGTAAAACAGCGGTCGCGCACCGATACAGCCATTGATCACGCCATCAATCAGCAGAAACAACTGTTCGGCGGGTAGCAGGGGCTGCAAGTTATCCGTCGCATCGACCTGCAAAACCGGCCCGCAAGGTGCGAGATCTCGCAACCACTGCACGGGCAGGCTTTGCAAACGGTTGATCATTGCATCGGTACGAGCCGATTGTTCGCCCAGTAAATACATGACGTTCGCTGCCCGTTCAGTTCTTGTGACGAGCGCAAATAGCTTCAAGCTGCTTGTTCAGGGCGTCCTTGCGTTCGGCGGGGATGTCGTTCCAGTGCACATCCATCAGCGCGCCTTCGATCGCGTACAACAACACCTTCGATGCACGAAACCCGCGGGTACGCACGGCCCGGTAGGCGTCCACTGCGCCGAGCCGACGCAAGTCCGAGGCGCTGTGGATGCCCACGGCATGCAGCCATTGCGCCGACGTCTTGCCAAGATTTTTCAGGTGTTGCAGTTCATCATTCATCAAGCCTCCTTGCGACGGCCGAATGGTGCGTGGGCGAGCTTCTCAGGAGTGTAGCCATCAGTAGGAAAAGCGTGGTTGTTTGGTCGGATTCGACGCAAATGCTTCTAAGAAAGGGTGCAAAAGATCTACGAATGCAGAAGGGAAGGGGCATAGCGCATAACAAATGTGGGAGCGAGCAGGCTCGCTCCCACAAGGGGGGCCAGGGCTGACAGCGATCTCAGCGCGTGCGATAGCGCAACCGCGTGCCGAAATTCATCGACATCAGAATCTCGTCGGCACTCAGCTCCGGTGGGAAGTACGCGCCGGAAATCTGTGCGTGGGCCAGGCTTGCGCCCTCGAGCTGTGCGTTGCGAAAGTCAATGCCACGCAGATCGGCGGAGCGGAAATAGGCGTCGCGGAAATCCACGCCATCGGCGTTCAGCTCGCGCAGATCGAGACCGCGGAAATCGCCCCCGACCATGTCGATCGGGCCGTCCTGCGGACGTTCCTTGTTGAAACCACTGATGTCGTCCTTGTGCAGCAAGGCATACAGCGGGGTGTCGAGAAGTTTCGGCTGGCTCATGTCAGATCACCTGTTGGTTTTATGACGCCAGTATAGTGCCACTATTTGACGGCCGTGAAGCGAGCGAGGGCTTCACGGCCGAAATAGTTTCTTACAGGCCTGGCAGGCGCTGACGAATCTGCGCGATCACGGTGTCGAGCGTGCCCGATTCATTGGTTTGCACGCGTTTGCTGCGCAGGATTTCTTCTGGCGTCAGCGCTTCACGGTTGGCCTGTTGCGCTTCGATCACCGCCAGGGTGGCGTCGGATGGGTCTTTCTGGTCGGCCTGACGCAGCGCCAGCCAGCTCTCGATCACCGCCTGCGGTGCGTTGCAGTCGAGAATCAGGAAAGGCGTGCCGGTGGCTTCGGCGATTTTTGCCGCGTTGTCGCGTTGTTCGCGTTTGAGGTAAGTCGCGTCGATCACCACCGGGAAACCGGCGTGCAAGATCACTTCGGCGATGTCGTGCAGGCGCGCATAAGTTGCGGCGCTGGCATCGGCGCTGTAAATGCCGGCCTGCAAATCGTTGGCGATGGTCTGCTCGCCGAACAGGCGCTTGCGCTCGACATCCGAACGCAGGCGGATCGCGCCCAGTGCTTCAACCAGACGCATGGCCACGTGGCTTTTGCCGACTGCAGAAACACCGTGGGTGATGGCCATGAAGCGCGAAGGAATGGTGCTGTAGCTTTCCGCCAGGTTGGCGTAGTTGCGGTACTGGCGCAGGGTGGTGGCGCGCTGCACGGCGGTTGCGTCCGCCGGCATGCTGAACAGCGCGACCTTGGCGCGGACCAGTGCGCGGTAGGCTTTATAGAAATTCAGCACTTCCAGGCCCTGATAGTCGCCGGTCAGTTCCAGGTATTGGCTGATGAAACGTCGCGCCAGGGATTTCAGGCCGCGGTCTTCCAGGTCCATCGCGAGGAAACCGGTGTCGGCCCAGACATCGGTGAAACGGAAAGGCTCGTTGAACTCGATGCAGTCAAAGATCACCACGTTGCCATCGATGACGGTGGCGTTGCCCAAGTGGATGTCGCCGTGGCATTCGCGGGTAAAGCCTTCGGCCTTGCGCTGGGCGAACAATGGCTTGAGACGTTCGAAGCTGCTTTCGGCCCAGGCTTTCAGCGCCTCGAGTTGCAACAGATCGTTTTTGTCGCTGAGGAACGGCAGGATCTGCTCGAAGTTTTGCGCGACCGGCGCCATCACGCTGTCCGGGGTGCCGGCGTCGTGTTCGGCCGGGACTATTGGCGCATTGAGGTGGAAGTGGGCGATCTGCTCGGCCAGCGCATCGATATGCTGGGTGGTCAGCTCGCCGTTGGCTTGCAAGGTGCTGAGCAGGCCGGTCTGTGGGAACTGACGCATTTTCAGCACGTATTCGATCGCCGCGCCGTCGCCGCCCAATTGTGGCGTTTCAACGCTGCCGGTGACCGGCAACACTTCCAGATACAAATCCTCGGTCAGGCGCTGGTTCAGGCGCAGCTCTTCGGCGCAAAAATGCGCGCGGGATTCGAGGCCGGTGAAGTCGAGGAAGCCAAAATTCACTGGCTTCTTCACTTTATAGGCAAAGGGACCGGTGAGAATCACCCACGAGATGTGAGTTTCGATGACCTGGAACCCTTCGACGGGGTGCGGGTAGAGGGCCGGGTTTTGCAGGGCAGCGATCAGGGACTGGCTCACGGGCGATCCTTCAGAGACGGGGAAATTCGAGGTCGCCATTATGGCCGCTTGCCCGCCGGACGCAAACCTCTGAGGGTGCCTGTTGAGGATCGATAAAGTGCGTATAATCCGCCGCCATGACTCGATCCCGATCCCCCCGTACCAAGAAAAAACCACCGTCCAAGGGCCTGAACCCGTGGCTGAGCTGGGCCATCAAACTCAGTCTGGTCGGCCTTGTCGTGCTGGCCGGCTTCGCCGTTTACCTCGATGCCGTGGTGCAGGAGAAGTTCTCCGGCAAGCGCTGGACCATCCCGGCCAAGGTGTACGCGCGCCCGCTCGAGCTGTTCGTCGGACAGAAGCTCAGCAAGGACGATTTCCTCACCGAACTCGATGCCCTCGGCTATCGGCGTGAAGCTGTGAGCAACGGCCCCGGCGCTGCTGCCGTCAGCGGCAATACGGTCGACCTGTCTACCCGTGGCTTCCAGTTCTACGAAGGCCTGGAGAAACCGCAACCGGTGCGCGTGCGTTTCTCCGGTGATTACGTCGCCGAGCTGTCGGCGACCAACGGTTCCAAACTGTCGGTGGTGCGTCTTGAGCCGCTGCTGATCGGCGGCATTTATCCGAAAAATCTTGAAGACCGCATTCTGATCAAGCTCGATCAGGTGCCACCGTATCTGCTTGAAACCCTGGTCGCCGTCGAAGACCGCGATTTCTACAGCCATTGGGGTGTGTCGCCGAAATCGATCGCCCGTGCGGTCTGGGTCAACACTTCTGGCGGCAAGATGACCCAAGGCGGCAGTACCCTGACCCAGCAGTTGGTGAAGAACTTCTACCTGACCAGCGAACGCAGCCTGACCCGCAAGCTCACCGAAGCGATGATGGCGATGTTGCTGGAGCTGCATTACGACAAGAAGGAAATCCTTGAGGCCTACCTCAACGAAGTCTTCGTCGGGCAGGATGGCCAGCGCGCAGTGCACGGTTTCGGCCTGGCCAGCCAGTTCTTCTTCGGTCAGCCATTGTCCGAGTTGAAGCTGCATCAAGTGGCGTTGCTGGTTGGGATGGTCAAAGGCCCGTCCTACTACAACCCGCGCCGTAATCCGGAGCGCGCGCTGGAGCGCCGTAACCTGGTGCTCGACGTGCTTGCACAGCAGGGCGTAGCCACGCCGGAGCAGGTCGAGGCGGCGAAGAAAATGCCGCTGGGCGTGACCACTCGCGGCAAGCTGGCCGACAGCTCGTACCCAGGCTTCATCGATCTGGTCAAACGTCAGTTGCGAGAAGATTATCGCGACGAAGACTTGACCGAAGAGGGCCTGCGCATCTTCACCAGCTTCGACCCGATTCTGCAGATGAAAGCCGAGGCCTCGGTCAACGACACCTTCAAACGTCTGTCCGGGCGCAAAGGCTCCGATGACGTTGAAGCGGCAATGGTGGTGACCAACCCGGAAACCGGCGAAGTCCAGGCGATGATCGGCAGCCGTCAGGCCAGTTACGCCGGCTTCAACCGCGCGCTGGATGCGGTACGGCCGATCGGTTCGTTGATCAAACCGGCGGTTTATCTGACCGCACTGGAAAAGCCGAGCCAGTACACGCTGACCAGTTGGCTGTCGGATGAACCGTTGTCGGTCAAAGGTGCGAACGGGCAAGTGTGGAAGCCGCAGAACTACGATCGCCGTTCCCACGGCACGGTGTTCCTCTATCAGGGGCTGGCGCATTCCTACAACCTGTCGACCTCGCGTCTGGGCCTGGAAGTCGGTGTGCCAAACGTGCTCAAGACTCTCGGTCGCCTCGGTGTAACCCGCGAGTTTCCGGCGTTCCCGTCGATGCTTCTGGGTGCCGGCGGCATGACCCCGATCGAAGTGGCGACCATGTACCAGACGCTGGCCAACGGTGGTTTCAACACTCCGATGCGCGGAATTCGCAGCGTACTGACCGCCGAAGGCGAGCCGCTCAAGCGTTATCCGTTCCAGATTCAGCAGCGCTTCGACCCGGCCTCCATCTATCTGATCCAGAACGCCATGCAGCGCGTGATGCGTGAAGGTACCGGCAGTTCGGTTTATAACGTGTTGCCCAAGACCCTGACGTTGGCCGGCAAGACTGGCACCAGTAACGATTCGCGCGACAGCTGGTTCGCCGGTTTCAGTCAGGACCTGCTGGCCGTGGTCTGGCTGGGCCGCGACGACAACGGCAAGACCCCGTTCACCGGGGCGACCGGTGCGTTGCAGGTCTGGACCAGTTTCATGCGCAAGGCCGATCCGCTGCCGCTGGACATGCCGCAGCCAGACAACGTCGTGCAGGCCTGGGTCGATTCGCGCACCGGTCAGGGCTCCGATGCCAACTGCCCCGGCGCGGTACAGATGCCGTATATTCGCGGCAGCGAACCGCCACCCGGTGCCGCGTGTGCAAGCGAAACGCCTGCCTCGCCGGAGTCGGTGATGGATTGGGTCAAGGGCTGGATGAATTAAGCAAAGAGGGTTTCAAGTGAACAAGTGGTTGATTCCAGCGGTGACCGCCGTGGCTTTGCTCAGCGGCTGCTCTACCGTACAGCGTGGTTCGATTCCCGTGGTGGACTCCGGCACAGCGGTGTCCAACAGCGAACGCATCGGTGCCAACGGCGGTTTCCGTCAGACGACAGTCAAGCGCCCGGTGCAGGGCCAGACCCAGGCCATTCCGCAGGGCGATACCGGGGTGGTGGTGATGGTGCCGGGCGGCGGCGCGGCCGTGTCGACACCGATCAGCTCCTCGCCAATCGTTCCGGGCCCGGCGTCCGGCGGCATCACGTCGGGACCGTACAACCCGTCGGCGGTCGAATCGGCGCCGGTCAACTCTGGTAGCTACAGCATGCCGTCGACGCCGAGTGGCATTCCTTCCGCGAGCAGCGGCGGTGGCTTGTCGGCCGATGAGCAACTGGACGGCCCGGTACTGGCCTTGCTGACCACTGCACAACAGCAGCAGGCCGGTGGCGACCTCAACGGTGCGTCGTCGAGTCTGGAGCGCGCCCAACGCGTTGCACCGCGTGAGCCGCAAGTGCTTTATCGTCTGGCGCAGGTGCGCATGGCTCAGGGCGATGCGCCGCAAGCCGAGCAATTTGCCCGTCGTGCACTGACCATGGCCAACGGTCGTCCGGACCTGCAAGCCAGCCTGTGGGAATTGATTGCTCAGGCCCGTGAGAAACAAGGCGATTCCGCCGGCGCCACGCTGGCTCGGCAGAAGGCCAAGGTCTCGCTGTGATGGATGCCCGTTTCCCGAAAATCGCTGATCAATTGCTGTTGATCGAGCGTGAGCTGCGCACCCAGGGCTGGTGGGACGAGGTGCAGCCGTCGGCCGAAGCCTTGAGCAGTGTCGAGCCGTTTTCCGTCGATACGCTGGACTTTGAGCAGTGGCTTCAGTGGATCTTCTTGCCGCGCATGAAGATGATTCTGGAGCAGGATCTGCCGTTGCCGAATGCCTCGGGGATTCAGGAAATGGCCGAGATGGTATTCGCCCAGCGCAACCTTGGTGGCAAGGATCGCCAGTTGCAGGTGCTGCTCAAAGAGTTCGACCTGCTGATCACCGCCTCACGCTGATCCGCACACTGCCAGTGATCACTGGCAGTTCTGCTCAATCTGTTTCTGCGCTTCGACGATGCGCTCCTGACGCTGCGCATCGTCAAGCCGCTTCAACTGCCCTTCGACTTCCTCTCTCAAACGCGGATTGTTTTGCAGCTGCGCAAGGTTCGTCCGCGCCTGCTCGCAAAATGCCTGGAGCTGCGCCTGTTGCTCGGCCACCTGTTTTTTGACCTTGTCGTCGATCGCTTTCTGATCGCCGAGTACACCGCTGCCCGGTATCGCCGATGGTTTTGTCGGTGGCGAGGAGGGCGTTTGCAGGGTGGTCGACGACTGACCCGCAGGCGGTTGCGCATCGAAGTGGGTGACACCCTGGGCATCGACCCATTTGTAGATTTGAGCGGCCGAGCACCATGGGCTGAGGCCGATCAGCAGAGTCAGGAGGAGCGTTCGCATGCTGATTCCTTGGCAAAATTGCGCAATTGACGCTAACAGAGTAGCGCTTTTCAGGTTTTTTCTTGCGTTCTCATGTGCTTACCCACAATTAACCACACAGACGACTTGACTTGCAGAGGGCGAAACAGAAGAATCCAAAGTCCGCTGTAGAGGGACTGCCAGAAGCAGACCCACTCGGTAGATCATGAGGCGCACATCCGCGCCGACCTGTTACACCCGCAACGCGTTACCTCGCGCTGGGTGGGAAAGGCCCGCAACACTTGGGACGATCCCAATACTTGCTCAGTCAGTGCTGACGTAGTCGGCGACCACCGTCGCTCATGCTCTGCCGAGAAGTAAACCTATTAAGACCCGCCCCTTTTTTTGTGGACGGTATTCTGGCGTTTTAGAGGTGAACAACGTGGAGCTTTTATCTGGCGGTGAGATGCTCGTCCGCTTTTTGCGTGACGAAGGCGTCAAATATATCTACGGGTACCCGGGTGGTGCTCTCCTGCATGTTTACGATGCCCTGTTCAAAGAACCGGAAGTGACTCACATCCTGGTTCGTCACGAGCAAGCGGCAACCCATATGGCTGACGGCTACGCCCGTGCCACCGGTAAAGCCGGCGTGGTACTGGTGACTTCCGGTCCAGGCGCCACAAACGCCATCACCGGTATCGCCACCGCCTACATGGACTCGATTCCAATGGTGATCATTTCCGGTCAGGTGCCGAGCACCATGGTCGGCACCGACGCGTTCCAGGAAACCGACATGATCGGTATCTCCCGGCCGATCGTGAAGCACAGCTTCATGATCAAGCACGCTTCGGAAATCCCGGAAGTCATGAAGAAGGCGTTTTACCTGGCGCAATCCGGTCGTCCGGGCCCGGTCGTGGTCGATATCCCGAAAGACATGACCAACCCGGCCGAGAAGTTCGAATACATCTTCCCGAAAAAAGCCAAGCTGCGTTCCTACAGCCCGGCCGTCCGCGGTCACTCCGGGCAAATCCGCAAGGCAGCCGAAATGCTCCTGGCGGCCAAGCGTCCGGTGCTGTACTCCGGCGGTGGGGTGATTCTTGGCAACGGTTCCGCACCGCTGACCGAACTGGCGAAAATGCTTAACCTGCCGGTGACCAACACGTTGATGGGCCTGGGCGGCTTCCCCGGCACTGATCGCCAGTTCATCGGCATGCTCGGCATGCACGGCAGCTACACCGCCAACCTGGCGATGCACCATGCCGACGTGATTCTCGCAGTCGGCGCACGTTTTGACGATCGCGTGATCAATGGTCCGGCGAAGTTCTGCCCGAACGCCAAGATCATTCACATCGACATCGACCCGGCATCGATCTCCAAGACCATCAAGGCTGATGTGCCAATCGTTGGCCCGGTCGAAAGCGTCCTGACCGAAATGGTCGCGATCCTCAAGGAAATCGGCGAGACCCCGAACAAGGAGTCCGTGGCCAGTTGGTGGAAACAGGTCGATGAATGGCGCGGCGATCGCGGCCTGTTCCCATACGAAAAGGGCGACGGCAGCAAGATCAAGCCGCAGACCGTGATCGAAACCTTGTGCGAAGTGACCAAGGGCGATGCCTTTGTGACCTCCGACGTCGGTCAGCACCAGATGTTCGCGGCGCAGTACTACACGTTCAACAAGCCCAACCGCTGGATCAACTCCGGTGGTCTGGGCACGATGGGCTTCGGTCTGCCGGCGGCGATGGGCATCAAGCTGAGCTTCCCGGACGACGACGTTGCCTGCGTCACCGGCGAAGGCAGTATCCAGATGAACATCCAGGAACTGTCGACCTGCCTGCAATATGGCCTGCCGGTGAAAATCGTCATCCTCAACAACGGTGTGCTGGGCATGGTTCGCCAGTGGCAGGACATGAGCTACGGCAGCCGTCACTCGCACTCCTACATGGAATCGCTGCCGGACTTCATCAAGCTGGCTGAAGCCTACGGCCACGTTGGCGTACGCATCACCGAGTCGAAAGACTTGAAGTCGAAGATGGCAGAAGCGTTCGCCATGAAGGATCGCCTGGTGATCATCGATGTTGCGGTCGACACCAGCGAGCACGTCTATCCGATGCAGATCAAAGACGGCTCGATGCGCGATATGTGGTTGAGCAAGACGGAGCGTACTTAATCATGCGGCACATTATTTCCTTGCTTCTGGAAAACGAACCTGGCGCTCTGTCTCGCGTAGTCGGCCTGTTTTCGCAGCGCAACTACAACATCGAAAGCCTGACCGTGGCCCCGACCGAAGACCCGACCTTGTCGCGTCTGACGCTGACCACCGTGGGCCACGATGAAGTCATCGAGCAGATCACCAAAAACCTGAACAAGCTGATCGAAGTGGTCAAGCTGGTGGACCTGTCGGAAAGCGCTCACATCGAGCGCGAGCTGATGCTGGTCAAGGTCAAGGCCACTGGCGCCCAGCGCGCCGAGATCAAACGCACCACCGATATTTACCGTGGACAGATCGTCGATGTCAGCGCCAGCGTGTATACCGTTCAATTGACCGGTACCAGCGACAAGCTCGACAGCTTCATTCAGTCCATCGGCACCGCATCGATTCTGGAAACCGTCCGCAGCGGCGTGACCGGTATCGCCCGCGGCGACAAAGTACTCAGCATCTAAACCAAATTAGCGCATGGCCTGAATGGCCGGATATAAGGGGAAATTCATGAAAGTTTTCTACGATAAAGACTGCGACCTGTCGATCATCCAGGGCAAGAAAGTTGCCATCATCGGTTACGGTTCCCAGGGCCACGCTCAGGCGTGCAACCTGAAAGACTCCGGTGTCGACGTTACCGTTGGTCTGCGTAAAGGTTCGGCTACCGTTGCCAAGGCTGAAGCCCACGGCCTGAAAGTCACCGACGTGGCTTCCGCTGTTGCTGCGGCCGACCTGGTCATGATCCTGACCCCGGACGAATTCCAGTCCTCGCTGTACAAGAACGAAATCGAGCCGAACATCAAGAAAGGCGCCACTCTGGCCTTCTCCCACGGCTTCGCGATTCACTACAACCAGGTTGTGCCACGCGCTGACCTCGACGTGATCATGATCGCGCCGAAAGCTCCGGGCCACACCGTGCGCTCCGAGTTCGTGAAAGGCGGCGGTATCCCTGACCTGATCGCGATCTACCAGGACGCCTCGGGCAACGCCAAAAACGTTGCACTGTCCTACGCTGCTGGCGTTGGTGGCGGTCGTACCGGCATCATCGAAACCACCTTCAAGGACGAGACCGAAACCGACCTGTTCGGCGAACAAGCGGTTCTGTGCGGCGGTACCGTTGAACTGGTCAAAGCCGGTTTCGAAACCCTGGTTGAAGCTGGCTACGCGCCGGAAATGGCCTACTTCGAATGCCTGCACGAACTGAAACTGATCGTTGACCTCATGTACGAAGGCGGTATCGCCAACATGAACTATTCGATCTCCAACAACGCCGAATACGGCGAGTACGTGACTGGCCCGGAAGTGATCAACGCCGAGTCCCGTCAGGCCATGCGCAACGCTCTGAAACGTATTCAGGACGGCGAATACGCCAAAATGTTCATCAGCGAAGGCGCAACCGGCTACCCTTCGATGACCGCCAAGCGTCGTAACAACGCCGCTCACGGCATCGAAGTCATCGGTGAGCAACTGCGCTCCATGATGCCGTGGATCGGTGCCAACAAGATCGTCGACAAAGCCAAAAACTAAGTCGTCATTCTTGTACGGAAAACGCGGCCTCGGCCGCGTTTTTTCGTTTGAACCGGTGGTTCTGGTATAAAGCTGCAGCGTTTGTGGCCGAACTGTCGTCCTCAAGCCTCTGTCGAATTTTTTCCAAACCGTTGCAAGGTAATGTCCATGAGCGAACGTCCCGAAGAGCCGAACAAGGCTTCTGACGCCGAAAGCCTGCTGCCCGTCGATGAACACATCGAAGAAGGGCACGACGCGGAAGGTCGTAAAGTCCGGCATCGTGGTATCTATCTGCTGCCGAACCTGTTCACCACTGCGAACCTGTTCGCAGGCTTCTATTCCATCATCAATTCGATGAGTGCCCAGGCCGCGTTGAGCGCTGGTGATTCGGCGAACGCGAGCAAGTATTTTGCTTTTGCCGCAATCGCGATTTTCGTCGCCATGGTGCTCGATGGCCTCGATGGTCGGGTTGCGCGCATGACCAACACGCAAAGCGCCTTCGGCGCCGAGTACGACTCGCTGTCGGACATGGTCGCGTTCGGTGTCGCCCCGGCATTGCTGGCGTTCGGCTGGGCATTGGGTGATATGGGCAAGGTCGGCTGGATGGTCGCCTTCATCTATGTATCGGGCGCGGCGTTGCGTCTGGCGCGCTTCAACACACAGGTGGGTACCGCTGACAAACGTTATTTCATCGGTCTGGCGAGCCCTGCGGCTGCCGGCGTGGTGGCCGGTATCGTCTGGGCGTTCAGCGATTACGGCATCCAGGGTTCGAAGATGTCGTTCCTGGTGGCGCTGATGGTTGCGGCGGCCGGCATGCTGATGGTCAGCAACATCAAGTACAACAGCTTCAAGGAGCTGGACCTCAAAGGACGCGTGCCGTTCGTGGCGATCCTGGCGGTGGTATTGGTGTTCGCCGTTGTGTTCAGCGACCCACCGCGAATTCTGCTGCTGGTGTTCCTCGCTTATGCCGCTTCCGGGCCGGTGCAGTACCTGTTGCGTCTTCGTCGTCACAAAAACGCCGAGTGATGTAATTTCCCGCATACTCCGCAGTCAATGGGTGCATCAGTCCTCCAAAACTGCGGAGTTGCCATGTTGATCAAAGTCCCTAAAGCGTCCGACTGCCATGAGTCGGATGTCACGCCTGAATCCATTTATCTCTCTCGTCGCCAATTGCTCGGAGCTACGGCTGCCGGTATCGCCGTGAGCAGCCTGCCGCGTTGGGCTAGCGCCGCAGATGTCTCTCGTTATTCCGATGTCGAGCCCGGCAACGCGCCGGCCTGGTTTGCTGAAAAACTTCCTTCGACCCAGTGGGGCGCGGTCAGCGTCAAGGATGAGGCGATCACGCCTTATAAAGACGCCACTCATTACAACAACTTCTACGAGTTCGGCACCGGTAAAGGCGATCCGGCGTCCAATGCCGGATCGCTGAAAACCGAACCGTGGAGCGTTGTGGTGGACGGGGAGGTGGGCAAGCCGGGACGATACGCGCTGGAAGATTTCATGAAGCCGTATCAACTTGAGGAGCGCATCTACCGTCTGCGCTGTGTCGAGGCGTGGTCGATGGTCATTCCGTGGATCGGCTTTCCAATCTCGGCATTGCTCAAGCAGGTCGAGCCGACCTCCAAGGCCAAGTACATCCGCTTCGAAACCCTGCAGGATCCGAAGAGCATGCCCGGGCAGCGCTCGGGTTTCGCCTTGATCGACTGGCCTTATGTCGAAGGCTTGCGGCTGGATGAGGCGATGAATCCTTTGGCGATCCTGGCAGTGGGCATGTATGGCCGCGAGCTGCCGAATCAGAACGGTGCCCCGCTGCGTTTGGTGGTGCCATGGAAATATGGCTTCAAGAGCGTGAAGTCCATCGTGCGCATCAGTCTGGTCAGCGAGCAGCCGAAGACCACCTGGCAAAGTATCGCCGCGGATGAGTACGGCTTCTACGCCAACGTGAACCCGACCGTCGATCACCCGCGCTGGACGCAAGCACGCGAGCGACGTTTGCCGAACAGCCTGTTCAAACCGAACGTGCGTGATACGCAGATGTTCAACGGCTACGCGGATGAAGTCGCTTCTTTATATACAGGGCTCGATCTGCGGAAGAACTACTGATGCGATTCCCGTACTGGCGGATAGGCGTGTTCATTGCAGCGGCGATCTGGCCGTTGCTGTGGTTGTATCAAGCTCTGGAAGATTCGCTGGGGCCTGATCCCGGCAAAGTCCTGGTTGATCGGCTGGGGCTGGGCACGTTGATCCTGCTGCTGATCACCTTGAGCATGACGCCTCTACAGAAGCTGACCGGGTGGGCGGGGTGGATTGCCGTGCGGCGACAGTTGGGGCTTTGGTGTTTCGCCTATGTGGTTTTGCATCTGGGCAGCTATCTGGCGTTTATCCTCGGTTTCGATTGGTCGCAACTGGCGGTCGAGTTACGCAAGCGGCCGTACATCATCGTTGGGGCTTTGGGTTTTCTTGGCTTGTTGGCACTGGCGGTGACGTCCAATCGCTACAGTCAGCGTCGTCTGGGTCTGCGCTGGAAGAAGTTGCATCGCTTGGTTTACGTGATTCTGGGACTGGGCTTGCTGCATATGTTGTGGATCGTTCGTGCTGATCTTGAAGAATGGGCGATCTATGCTTTTATAGGTGGCGTGCTGCTCGTTCTGCGTATTCCTCCGGTGATGCGCAGGATCCCGCGTTTAAAAGCCGGGAAGTCGAATTTGCAAGAAAGGCGAAATTAACGGTTGACGGCAGATCTTAAGTGTCTATAATTCGCCCCACTTCCGGCGCAGTCGAAACGGAAAACTCCTTGAGATTCAACGAGTTAAGTAGGTTTCGGCAGCAAGCGGCTTCAGTTCATCGAAGTCCGAAAGGAAGTTGAAAAAGAG
>NZ_JAZEVW010000008.1:0-275715 GCF_036668835.1 Pseudomonas koreensis | reverse complement strand
AGCAGTGAAACGATGCATCGCCGATGGTAGTGTGGGGTTTCCCCATGTGAGAGTAGGTCATCGTCAAGATTAAATTCCGAAACCCCAATTGCGAAAGCAGTTGGGGTTTTGTTTTGCCTGCGAGAAATTTCCTACAGCATTCGCCGACACCGCCCGGCTGTCACAACCTGCCGACAATGCTAAGGTTCTGCCTTAGCTTTTGTACTCTCCAAGGAAGCCTTTATGCCGGACGCCCAGTCCCTCAACGCTGCATTCATGGTGGTTCAGAGCAACAGCCTGGACGAGCTGCGCAGCCTTGTGATCAGCATCATGCGGCGCTACCCACTGGCGCCCCTGGAGAACGAGATTGCTCTGGTGCAGAGCAACGGCATCGCACAGTGGCTCAAGCTGGCCCTGGCAGAAGATCCGCAGGAAGACGACCTCGGCGGCTGCGGTATCGCCGCAGCGATTGATGTGCAACTGCCGGGCAGTTTCATGTGGCAGCTGTATCGTCTGGTATTGGGCCGCGACGAAATCCCACCCAAATCGCTGCTCGATAAAGCGCCGTTGACCTGGCGCCTGATGCGCTTGTTGCCGCAGCTGATCGACCGCCCGCATTTCGAACCGCTGCAACGATTCCTTACTCACGACACGGACTTGCGCAAGCGCTATCAATTGTCCGAGCGCCTGGCGGATCTCTTCGACCAGTATCAGGTGTATCGGGCTGACTGGCTCGAGGATTGGGCAGAGGGGCGCCACCAGTTGCGCAATGTCCGAGGCGAGGTAAAAGCGCTGCCCGCCACCAGTTGCTGGCAAGCCGAATTATGGCGGGCGCTGCTGGACGACGTAGGCGAAAAAGGCATGGCGCAAAGCCGCGCCGGTGTGCATCAGCGATTTATCGAACGCATCAATAACCTCGTAGAGGCCCCCTCCGGCTTACCGCCGCGAGTGATCGTTTTCGGGATTTCCTCACTCCCCGCACAAATCCTGGAGGCGCTGGCCGGACTGGCGCGTTTCAGCCAGGTTTTGCTCTGTGTGCACAATCCTTGTCGGCACCACTGGGCCGACATCGTCGCCGACAAGGACTTGCTCCGTCATCAGTACAAGCGGCAATCGCGCAAGAGCGGCATGCCTGTCGTGCTGAACGCCGAAACGCTGCATCAACATGCGCACCCGCTACTGGCCGCATGGGGTAAACAAGGGCGAGACTATATCAATCTGCTCGACAGTTATGACGACCCAAACAGTTACCGGGCAGCCTTTCGCGACGGTCGAATCGACCTGTTCAGCGAGACCCAGCCGCATAACATGCTCAACCAGCTTCAAGACGACATTCTTGAGTTACGCCCGCTCAACGAAACCCGCGAGTACTGGCCCGCTGTCGATCTGGCACAGGACGAGTCGATCCGTTTTCACATTGCCCACAGCGCGCAGCGCGAAGTCGAAATCTTGCATGACCAGCTACTGGCACGCTTCAGTGCTGACCCGCAGTTGCGTCCACGCGATGTGATCGTGATGGTGCCGGACATCGACAGTTACGCGCCACATATCCGAGCGGTGTTTGGTCAACTCGATCGTCATGATCCGCGCTTCATTCCATTTACATTGGCGGATCAGGGGCAACGCGGTCGTGATCCGCTGCTGATTGCGGTCGAGCATCTGCTCAAGCTTCCCGACAGCCGTTTTCCGGTCAGTGAAATTCTCGACCTGCTCGACGTTCCAGCATTACGTGCACGCTTCGGAGTTGAGGAGCGCGACCTGCCAACATTGCATCGTTGGATTGAAGGTGCGGGCGTGCGCTGGGGGATGAGCGCCGAGCAGCGAGCGGGCCTTGGTTTGCCCGACGAACTAGAGCAGAACAGCTGGCATTTCGGTCTGCGCCGGATGCTGCTGGGATACGCCGTCGGCAGCGCAAGCGCCTGCGAAGGTATCGAGCCCTACGATGAGATCGGTGGCCTGGATGCCGCACTGATCGGCCCACTGGTGGCCTTGCTTGATGCGTTGGAGCTGGCCCATCAGCAGCTCACGCAACCGGCACAGCCCGTTGAGTGGGGGTATCGATTGCAGGCACTGATGCAGCTGTTTTTCAAAGCGAGTAATGAGCATGACGACTATTTGCTGACGCAACTCGAGGAGCTTCGCGAAACCTGGCTGGAGACTTGCGAAGCGGTGAATCTCACCGATGAGCTGCCGCTCACCGTGGTTCGCGAAGCCTGGCTCGCCGGGCTGGATAAGGGGCGACTGTCTCAGCGGTTCCTAGCCGGTTCGGTGAATTTCTGTACGCTGATGCCCATGCGGGCCATTCCCTTCAAGCTGGTCTGCCTGCTGGGGATGAACGATGGTGACTATCCTCGCGCGCAGCCTCCGTTGGACTTCGACCTCATGGGCAGCGATTACCGCCCGGGCGATCGCTCGCGACGTGAAGACGACCGTTATCTTTTGCTTGAAGCGCTTTTGTCCGCGCGCAATCAGCTCTACATCAGTTGGGTGGGCCGCAGCATTCGCGACAACAGCGAACGGCCGGCGTCTGTGCTTATCGGCCAGTTACGCGATCATCTGGCCAGCGGTTGGCGATTGCTCGATGAGCGAAGCGATTTGCTGGATGCCCTGACTGAAGAACATCCGCTGCAACCGTTCAGTGCGCGCTATTTCCATGAAGGCGATCAACTGTTCAGCTACGCCCGCGAATGGCAGGTGCTGCATCAACAGCATGAACCTCACACCAATGCCGAGTTGCTTGCCCCCTACATACAAGAAGAACCGTTGACCCTCGCTTTGTTGCAGGACTTCTTGCGCAACCCGGTTCGACATTTCTTCACCCAGCGGCTCAAGGTGTACTTTGAGGCTGCCGAGGCACCGTTGGCGGATGAAGAACCCTTCGTGCTGGACGCATTGCAGCGATATACGCTCAGCGAAAGCCTGCTCGAAGCGGCGCTGAGGCAACCGGAAAACATCGATCAAGCGCTCGACGCCCAGGCTCGTCGCCTGCAAAACAGCGGTCTATTGCCAATGGCAGGATTCGGCGAATGCCTGCAGCGGGAATTGATAGAACCATTGCCGGATCTGCTCAAGCGCTATCAACAATTACTCACGCTCTGGCCGGTTCCAGTGACCAGTGCCTTGCCGATCAATCTGGAGCTGCTGGGGCTGCGTCTGGAAGGCTGGCTCGCCGGTTTGCATCAGCGCGCCGACGGCGGTCTGTTGTCCGTCACGACCATTCCCAACAGCATCGGCTCAATCAAAAACCGTAAATGGCATCGGTTGACCAAGCCCTGGGTCAACCATCTCGTCGCTTGTGCCAGTGGCTTTTCGCTGACGACCGCTTTGGTAGCCAGCGACGACACGCTGCTGCTTGAACCGCTGGAGCCTGCACGGGCGACGCGTTTTCTTGGCGATCTGCTCCTTGCCTGGCAGGCGGGCATGCGTCAGCCGCTACCGATAGCGGTGAAAACAGCGTTTGCCTGGCTGTCTCAGTCCGACCCGTTGAAAGCCGAAGCTGCCGCTTGCAAGGCCTATGAAGGTGACGGGCAAACCACCGAGGGTGAGCGCCGCGAAAGCCCCGCATTGCTGCGGCAGTTCGCCGACTTCCAGGCATTGCTGGCCGATGAAACATTCTCCGGTTGGTGCGACGCCTTGTACCGCCCGTTGTTCGAAGCGCCCTGGCGTTCACTGTCTGCCGAGGGCGCCCGCGCATGAGCACGAAGACCCCGCTTGCACTGGCATTCCCATTACATGGCAGCCAGTTGATTGAAGCCAGCGCCGGTACCGGAAAGACCTTCACCATTTCTGCTCTGTACCTGCGGCTCATCCTCGGGCATGGTGACGAGTCGAGCGGGTTTGGTCGTGAATTGCTGCCACCGCAAATTCTTGTGGTGACTTTTACCGATGCCGCAACCAAGGAACTGCGTGAACGGATACGCACGCGTCTGGCAGAGGCGGCTCGATTTTTCCGCGACGAGACGCCGGCGCCTGACGCACTGATCACCGAATTGCGGGATCAATTCGAACCCCAGCAATGGCCAGGCTGCGCGAACCGCCTCGATGTCGCCGCGCAGTGGATGGATGAGGCCGCCGTTTCGACCATCCACAGTTGGTGTCAGCGCATGTTGCGTGAGCACGCGTTCGACAGCGGCAGCTTGTTCACCCAGTCGCTGGAAACCGATCACAGTGACTTGCTTGGCGAAGTACTGCGCGATTATTGGCGTCTGTTCTGTTATCCAATGCAGGGCGACGCCTTGAATTGGGTTCGCAACAACTGGGGCGGGCCTGCGGCCTTGTTGCCGAGGGTGCGAGGTCTGTTTGCCAGCGAACACGACAGCGATGAAACACGGGCTCCCGCCGAACTGATCGATGAATGCCTGCAAGAGCGCCGCGCGGCGTTGCTTGAACTGAAAATGCCTTGGCGCCTGTGGGCAGACGAGTTGCTCGCCATTTGCCATCAAGGCGTGACCGACAAAACGGTTGACGGTCGCAAAATGCAGGCACGCTATTTTGAGCCGTGGTTCGAAAAGCTTAAGGCATGGGCTGAAGACGAGACCCTTGAACAACTGGACATCGGTACCGGATTCTCGCGTCTGACGCCTGAAGGTATGGCCGAAGCCTGGAAGGGGCCGCCGCCATCGCACCCGGGTCTTGATGCCATGTCGGCCCTCAAGACGGGTCTCGATGCGCTGCCAACGCCCGATGCTGCGGTTCTGCAACACGCCGCCCAATGGGTCGGCGCACGTTTCGAAGAAGAGAAGCGCCGTCGCGCCGAAATGGGCTTTGATGACATGCTCTTGCGCCTCGATGCCGCATTGCAATCCGACGGTGGCGAGCGTCTGGCGACATTGATTCGCGAGCAATTTCCGGTCGCGCTCATCGACGAATTCCAGGACACCGACCCGGTGCAGTACCGGATCTTCGAAAGCATCTACCGCATCGAAGCCAACAGCGCCGAAACCGGCCTGTTTCTGATCGGCGATCCGAAACAGGCGATCTACGCATTCCGCGGGGCGGACATCTACACCTACCTGCGCGCACGTCAGGCCACGACTGGCCGACTGCATACGCTGGGGACTAACTTCCGCTCCAGCCATGGCATGGTCGAGGCGGTCAATCATGTCTTCGCACGCGCCGAATCTCGCGAGCTGGGGCGCGGAGCGTTTTTGTTCCGCGAGAAAACCGGCAACAATCCAGTGCCATTCCTTCCCGTTGAATCTCAGGGACGCAAGGAACGCCTGCAAATTGCCGGGCAGGAATTTCCAGCCTTGAATATCTGGCATTTGCCCGCTGAGCAGGCACTGTCCGGCCTGATCTATCGCCAACAGTTGGCAGCAGCATGTGCCAGTGAAATTACCGCGTTGCTCAATGGCGGGCAAAGCGCAAGCGCGGGGTTCGTTCAGGACGGCAAAGATTTCAGAGGTTTGCGACCGTCCGATATTGCGATTCTGGTGCGCGATGGCAAAGAAGCCCAGGCCGTGCGCAGTGAGTTGGCCAACCGCGGCGTGCGCAGCGTGTATCTGTCGGACAAGGATTCGGTATTCGCAGCGCAAGAAGCCCATGACCTGTTGGCTTGGCTCAAGGCCTGTGCCGAACCGGATGTCGAGCGCTTGCTCAAAGCCGCATTGGCCTGTGTCACGCTGAACCTGCCCTTGGCCGAGCTCGAGCGTCTGAACCAGAATGAGTTGTTCTGGGAAACCCGTGTCATGCAGTTTCGTGGCTATCGCGAACTCTGGCGCAAGCAAGGCGTGCTGCCGATGTTGCGGCGCCTGCTGCACGATTTTCACTTGCCACAAACCCTGATGAAACGCAGTGATGGCGAGCGCGTGCTGACCAACCTTCTGCATTTGTCCGAGCTGATGCAGCAAGCTGCCGCGGAGCTGGACGGCGAACAAGCGCTGATCCGCCATCTGGCCGAGTTGCTGGTGTTGTCTGGGCAGGCTGGCGAAGAACAGATTCTGCGCCTGGAAAGCGACGAACAATTGGTCAAGGTCGTGACCATTCACAAATCCAAAGGCCTGGAATATCCCTTGGTATTTCTGCCGTTCATCTGTTCGGCAAAGCCTGTCGACGGCAGTCGCCTGCCGCTGCATTACCACGATGCTGAAGGCCAGGCGCGGGTGAGTCTCAAGCCTACCGCCGAGCTGATCGCACAAGCGGATGACGAGCGCCTCGCCGAAGATCTGCGTTTGCTCTATGTCGCTCTGACACGCGCGCAACATGCCTGCTGGCTGGGTGTGACGGATCTAAAGCGCGGCAATAACAATAGCTCGGTGCTACATCTTTCCGCACTGGGCTACTTGCTCGGCGGGGGGGCTTCGTTGAGTGAATCCGGCGAGCTCAAGCGGTGGCTGCAGGATCTGCAACAGGACTGCTCGGCAATCAGCATCCTGGAGATGCCGCAACCTACCGACGAGCATTACTGCCCGCCACGCAATGAGGCGGTACTCAGTGCCACCCGCGTGCCCAAGCGCAAGGCCAGCGAAAACTGGTGGATCGCCTCCTACAGTGCGTTGCGCATCAGCGACGTGTTGAGCGTCGGCAGCGATGAAGCACCGGACAGTCCGCAAGCGCAAAAACTGTTCGACGATGAACGCCTTGATCCTGACGCGCCGCGAGAGATCATTGCCGGTGGCGCCGATATCCATCGGTTTCCTCGCGGCCCCAATCCGGGCACGTTCCTCCACGGGTTGCTCGAGTGGGCCGGCGATGAAGGTTTCGCCGTTCACCGTGAGGCCCTGGAAGATGTGATCGCGCGGCGCTGCAATCTGCGTGGCTGGGAGGGCTGGATTACCACGCTCAGTGACTGGCTGCAGCATTTGCTCAAGCTGCCGCTTCCTATTGCGGACGGGCAACCGTCCGTGGTGCTAGACGAGCTAAAGCAGTTTCGCGTTGAAATGGAGTTCTGGTTCGCCAGCCATAAAGTCGATGTGCTCAAACTCGATGAACTGGTGCGTCAGCATACTCATCATGGCGTCGCCCGGGTGGCGGCAGAACCGGTGCAACTGAACGGCATGTTCAAGGGCTTCATCGACCTGACGTTCGAACACAATGGCCGTTATTACGTCGCCGATTACAAATCCAACTGGCTCGGCCTGGATGATCAGGCGTACACCGAAGCAGCCATGGAGCAATCGATTCTCGAGAACCGCTATGACCTGCAATACGTGTTGTATCTGCTGGCCTTGCATCGACAGCTCAAGGCGCGGCTGGCGGATTACGACTACGACCGACACGTCGGCGGTGCGTTATATCTGTTCCTGCGTGGCACACGCGCCGACAGTCGCGGCGTTTATTTCGCTCGCCCAGCGCGCGAACTGATCGAGCGCCTGGACCGAATGTTTCAAGGAAAGCCCGAACCCAAGACCGAACCCGCCTGGGAACAGGGAGTCCTGCTATGAGCCGCACCTTCGCCGATCTGCTGCCTACCCCGTTGGCAGCCGACAGCCTGTCGAAGCTCGCGCCGCTGACCCGCGCCGATGACTTGTTGCTGTTGCTCACTCGCTGGGTCGAGCGCGGCTGGTTACGTGCGCTGGACAAGGCATTCGTTGCCTTCCTTCATGAACTGGAGCCGGACACCGATTCGTTGGTGTTGCTCGCGGCGGCACTGACCAGCCACCAACTCGGCCACGGTCACGTCTGTCTTGATCTGTTCGAAACCCTGAAGGCGCCTGATTTCGCGTTATCGCTGCCACCCGAGGGTGACGTGCAAGGCGGCGTATTGTTGCTGCCTTCGCAGTTGCTCGACGCGCTGGAGGGTGCGCACTGGTGCAAGGTTCTGGCGAGCAGTTCGTTGGTGGCATTGGCGGCGGATCCCAGTGATGTAGCGCAGCAGCGTCCGCTGGTGTTATCCGGCAAGCGCCTGTACCTGCGTCGTTACTGGGCGTACGAGCGGCGCATTGATACAGCGTTGCGTCAGCGCCTGGAGCAGGTCGAGCCGACGCCTGCTGACTTGCCGCAGCGCTTGAACGGGTTGTTCGAATCGGCCGGGCCTGGCGAAGTGATCGACTGGCAGAAACTCGCCTGTGCCCTCGCCACGCGCGGTGCTTTCAGTATCGTTACCGGCGGGCCCGGTACCGGAAAAACCACCACGGTGGTGCGTTTGCTGGCCTTGCTGCAAGCACCGGCCGTCGAAGCCGGACAGCCGTTGCGCATTCGTCTCGCGGCGCCGACCGGCAAGGCGGCGGCGCGGTTGACCGAGTCGATCAGCCAACAAGTGCAATCGTTGCAAGTCAGCGAAGAGGTGCGGGCGAAAATTCCTTGCGACGTGACCACTGTGCACCGTTTGCTTGGCAGTCGTCCGGGCACTCGCCACTTCCGCCACCATGCCGGCAATCGCTTGCCACTGGATGTGCTGGTAGTCGACGAAGCCTCGATGATCGACCTGGAAATGATGGCCAATTTGCTTGATGCCCTGCCGGCTCACGCTCGCCTGATTTTGCTCGGTGACAAGGACCAACTGGCATCGGTGGAGGCGGGTGCGGTGCTGGGCGATCTGTGCCGCGACGCCGAGGGCGGTTGGTACAGCCCACAGACCCGACAGTGGTTGGAGTCGGCCAGTGGCGAGACACTACAAGACAGCGGTTTGCATGAGGACGTCGACGGTTCTCATCCCCTGGCTCAGCAAGTGGTGATGCTGCGTCATTCCCGGCGCTTCGGTGAAAGCAGCGGCATCGGTCAGCTCGCGCGGCGGGTCAACCAACAGTTGCCGGAGCAGGCGCGGCAGTTGCTCGTGGCCGGTGACTACGCCGATGTGTATTCGTTGGCGCTCAAGGGCGAACACGACCACAAGCTGGAACGACTGTTGCTGGAGGGCCACGGCGACGGTCCGCAAGGTTACCGCCATTACCTGAGCGTGTTGCGCGACAAGCGTCCACCGCCGGGCAGGCCGCTTGAACACCCGGACTGGATCGTCTGGGCGCGGGATGTCTTGCAGGCGTTCGATACGTTCCAGCTGCTATGTGCCGTGCGTAAAGGACCGTGGGGTGTCGAAGGTCTGAACCAGCGGATCACCGCAGCGTTGCTCAAGGCACGCCTGATCGAAAACGATCAGCAATGGTACGAAGGCCGTCCGGTATTGATGACGCGCAACGATTACGGTCTGGGCCTGATGAATGGCGATATCGGTATCGCTCTCAAGCTGCCCGAAGGCGAAGGATCTGACGCCGCAAAGCCTGTGTTGCGCGTGGCCTTCCCGCGCAACGACGGCCAGGGCGGCGTGCGTTTCGTATTGCCCAGCCGGCTCAACGATGTCGAAACCGTCTATGCGATGACCGTGCATAAATCCCAGGGTTCTGAGTTTGCCCACACCGCGCTGATCCTGCCCGATGCCTTGAATCCAGTGCTGACCAAAGAACTTGTCTACACCGGCATAACCCGGGCCAAGCACTGGTTCACCTTGATCGAGTCCCGAGCCGGAGTGTTCGAGGAGGCGGTGCAGCGCAAGGTCAAGCGGTTGAGCGGATTGATGCTGGGACTGGAGGAGGACGGCATCTTTCAGGATTGAAGTCTTGCATTGGCGGGGGGCGGTTATTGACCAACCGGTCAGTGCTCGCCGCCTCGCTGGCCCCTCGCCGCTGTGCTACCGTTGCGGCATCATTTCGCTACGATCCAAGAGAATTTCCTGCATGAAGGTGTCTGTCTGGGAGGCAGGGGGCGTCGTTGTCTGCAAGCAAGCCGTGCTGGTCGGCCTGTTCTGGCTCATGACGGGCGTGGCTATGGCGCAAGCGCCCGCAGGTATGGCTGAGCAACGGGCAAAATCCGTCACCCAGGTAGTGCTGGGGATACT
The DNA here is from genome assembly GCF_036668835.1 of Pseudomonas koreensis. Lineage (GTDB taxonomy): Bacteria > Pseudomonadota > Gammaproteobacteria > Pseudomonadales > Pseudomonadaceae > Aquipseudomonas > Aquipseudomonas koreensis_I. The sequence goes on along the minus strand of NZ_JAZEVW010000008.1, from coordinate 265,967 downwards.
CAGTTATGCGCGCTGGCCGGTCGAACCCGCGCAGTTGCGCCTGTGCATCGTCGGCCCCACTGAATACACCGATGATCTGGTCAAGGGCACCGCTCAGGCCACTGGCCGGCCGGTACTGGTGCGGCGACTTTTGGCCGACAACCCGACGATCGTCAGCGACTGCAATGCCGTGTATATCGGCAAGCTCACCAGCGATGAGCGCAGTCGCTTGTTCGCTTCGCTGATCGGCCATCCGGTGCTGAGCATCAGCGAGGGTGGCGATCAGTGCACGGTCGGCAGTTTGTTCTGTCTGCGTGTTGGCGACGAACAGGTGTCGTTCGAAGTCAATCTCGATTCCGTTGCCCGCAGTGGCGTGCGCATTCACCCCAGCGTGTTGCAATTGTCGCGACGCAAAGCGGCGGCACCATGAGGCTGTTCAGACCGAATGACCGCCCGACGCTGGGCTCGGTGATTGGCCGAGGGCATTTGATTGTCGCGCTCGTCGCCGTGGCGATGGCCAGTGTCTCGCTGACCTTGCTCGGTGTGCTCGCACTGCGGGTTTATGCCGATCACAACCTGCACCTGATTGCGCGCTCGATCAGTTACACCGTTGAGGCCGCGGTGGTGTTTAACGACAAGGCTGCCGCCACTGAAGCGCTGGCGCTGATCGCCTCTACCGAAGAAGTGGCTGATGCCCAGGTGCTCGACAGTCAGGGGCAACTGCTAGCGCAATGGCAGCGCCCGGAATATGGTTTTATTTCCGAACTGGAAATGCAGATTGCCCGCGCCATCCTGGAAAAACCCGTCAGCCTGCCCATCGAACATCAGGAACGCGAAATCGGCCGAGTGCTGCTCACCGGGCATGGCGGCAGTTTGATGCGCTTTCTGCTCAGCGGTCTGGCAGGCATTATCCTGTGCACGGCGATCAGTGCCTGGGTGGCGCTGTATCTGGCCCGGCGCCAGTTGCGCGGCATCATCGGCCCGCTGCGCGGCCTCGCCGCCGTGGCGCACGCCGCCCGCAGTGAGCGAGCGCTGGATCGGCGGGTGCCGCCGGCGCAAATCGCCGAACTCGATAATCTGGGCAATGACTTCAATGCGTTGCTCGACGAACTGGAGTCGTGGCAGACCCACCTGCAGAACGAAAACGAGACCCTTGCCCATCAGGCCAGCCATGACAGCCTGACCGGCCTGCCCAATCGTGCATTCTTCGAAGGGCGTCTAATCCGCGCGTTGCGCGGCGCCAGCAAGCACGATGAACGCGCTGCCGTGCTGTTTCTCGACAGCGACCGTTTCAAAGGCATCAACGATAACTTCGGGCACGCGGCCGGCGATGCGGTATTGGTGGCCGTGGCCAACCGCGTTCGCGCGCAGTTGCGCGAGGGCGATCTGGTCGCGCGTTTGGGCGGCGACGAGTTTGCCGTACTGCTCGCGCCGCTGCCTGCGATCGAAGATGCCGAGCGCATTGCCGACAAGATTCTCGCCAGCATGAACATGCCCATCGCGCTGCCGGGCGACACCCGCGTGGTGACGTCGCTGAGTATTGGCATCGCAGTATTTCCCGACCACGGCGCCAGCCCGAGCGCCTTGCTCGATGCGGCCGATGCCGCCATGTATCAAGCCAAGCGTTTGTCGCGTGGCGCCCAATTCACTGCCGGGGCGGAGCCCCCGGTCGATTCCGAACCCTCCAGGAGCTGATAGCCGTGTCGACTTTGTCCATTCGTTCTTTTTACGCTGTGTTGTTGCTGGCCGTGCTCGTCCTGAGCGGTTGCCAGACCACGCCGCCAAAAGGCCTGAGCCCTGCGCAAGTCGCGGTGCTCAAACAACAGGGATTCGAACTGACCGACGAGGGCTGGGAATTTGGTCTGTCGGGCAAAGTGCTGTTTGGCAGCGACGTCGAAAGCCTTAATCCGCAAAGCACCGAGATCGTCGAGCGCATCGGCAAAGCCTTGTTGGGGGTGGGCATCGAACGCGTGCGCGTCGACGGCCACACCGATGCCTCGGGCAAGGAAAACTACAACCAGCAACTGTCGTTGCGCCGGGCCAAGAGTGTCGCCAACGTACTGGGAACGGTCGGGATGAAGCAGGAAGACATTCAGCTACAAGGCCTGGGCAGCAGTGAGCCGGTAGCGTCCAACGACACCGCAGCCGGCCGCACGGAAAACCGCCGGGTGGCGATCGTGGTCAGCGCCGATTAATCGGCGAACTGCATCACCCGCGTCTGCCCCATCAATAGCCCCTGATTACGTTCCGTCACCTCCCTGATGTAATCCCACAACAACGTAATCCGCTTCAACTTGCGCAGATCCTCGCGGCAGTACATCCAGAACTGCCGGGTGATATCAATTTCCTCCGCCAGCACCGGCAACAAACGCGGATCCTGCGCCGCCAGGAAGCACGGCAGGATCGCCAATGAACGTCCCTGCTGCGCCGCGACGTATTGGGCAATCACACTGGTGCTGCGCAAATGCGCGTTGGCGCCGGGGAGGACGTTTGCCAGATAGAGCAGCTCCGAGCTGAACGCCAGGTCGTCGACGTAACTGATGAATTGATGCTTGCTCAAATCTGCCGGGCGGCGGATCGGTGGGTGTTGGTCTAGATATTCCTGGGTGGCGTAGAGCTGCAAGCGGTAGTCGCAGAGTTTGCAGCAAACGTATGGCCCGTGTTCCGGTCGCTCCAAAGCAATGACGATATCGGCCTCGCGCTTGGACAGGCTGATGAAGTGCGGCAGCGGCAGGATGTCCACGGAGATCGCCGGATAGGTATCGACGAAATGGCTCAATTGCGGGGTGATGAAAAAGCTGCCGAAACCTTCGGTGCAGCCCATGCGCACGTGCCCGGAAAGTGCCACGCCGGAACCTGAAACCTGTTCACAGGCCATGTGCAGCGTGCTTTCGATCGACTCGGCGTAACCGAGCAGACGCTGGCCTTCGGTGGTCAGGACGAAGCCGCTGGTCCGCGACTTTTCAAACAGCAAGGTGCCCAATGCCGCTTCCAGCGAACTGATACGCCGCGACACCGTGGTGTAGTCGACGGCCAAGCGTTTGGCGGCGGTGCTGGCCTTGCGGGTGCGGGCGACTTCGAGGAAAAACTTGAGGTCGTCCCAGTTCAGCGAACCTAACGAGGTGATGTTTTTTTGCATGATGGACGGGCTTATATGTGCGTTCTTATTAGAAGTTTGCACATCTATACTCCAAAAACCGTCCGACAACCATTCTGGACACACGCCTCATCTCAAGGCGAACCTCTCGCCTTGGCTCCTCCGATAAAAACAAGTTATGGAGACCAGCATGAACGCATCGCTTACGCCCAACGACACCACGCTGCAGAAGGTCAAACTGTTGATCGACGGCGAGTGGATCGAGTCGCAGACCACTGAATGGCACGACATCGTCAACCCAGCGACCCAGCAGGTGCTGGCGAAAGTGCCGTTCGCCACCGCTGATGAAGTCGATGCGGCGGTCAGCGCCGCGCAGCGCGCCTTCCAGACCTGGAAGCTGACCCCGATTGGCGCGCGGATGCGCATCATGCTCAAGCTGCAAGCGCTGATTCGCGAGCATTCCAAACGCATCGCCGTGGTGCTCAGCGCCGAGCAGGGCAAAACCATCGCCGACGCTGAAGGCGACATTTTTCGCGGTCTGGAAGTGGTCGAGCACGCCTGTTCGATTGGCACCCTGCAAATGGGCGAGTTCGCCGAAAACGTTGCCGGCGGCGTCGACACTTATACCCTGCGCCAGCCGATCGGCGTGTGTGCCGGCATCACGCCGTTCAACTTCCCGGCCATGATTCCGCTGTGGATGTTCCCGATGGCCATCGCTTGCGGTAACACCTTCGTGCTCAAGCCTTCGGAACAGGATCCGCTGTCGACCATGCTCTTGGTCGAACTGGCAATCGAGGCCGGCGTGCCTGCGGGCGTGCTAAACGTCGTGCATGGTGGCAAGGATGTGGTCGATGGCCTGTGCACGCACAAGGACATCAAAGCCGTGTCGTTCGTCGGCTCGACCGCCGTCGGCACGCACGTCTACGACCTGGCCGGCAAGCACGGCAAGCGCGTGCAATCGATGATGGGCGCGAAGAACCACGCCGTGGTCCTGCCGGACGCCAATCGCGAGCAAGCGCTGAACGCGCTGGTCGGCGCCGGTTTCGGTGCGGCCGGGCAGCGTTGCATGGCGACCTCGGTGGTGGTGCTGGTCGGTGCGGCGAAGCAGTGGCTGCCGGACCTGAAAGCACTGGCGCAGAGACTCAAGGTCAACGCCGGCAACGAGCCGGGCACCGACGTGGGGCCGGTGATTTCGAAAAAGGCCAAGGCACGGATTCTCGAGCTGATCGAAAGCGGCATCAAGGAAGGCGCCAAACTGGAACTCGACGGTCGCGACATCAAGGTGCCGGGCTACGAGCAGGGCAACTTTGTCGGCCCGACCCTGTTCTCCGGCGTGACGCCGGCCATGCAGATCTACACCCAGGAAATCTTCGGCCCGGTGCTGGTGGTGCTGGAAGTCGACACCCTCGATCAGGCCATCGCGCTGGTCAACGCCAACCCGTTCGGCAACGGCACCGGTCTGTTCACCCAGAGCGGTGCAGCGGCGCGCAAGTTTCAGACGGAAATCGACGTCGGCCAGGTCGGCATCAACATTCCGATTCCCGTGCCGGTGCCGTTCTTCAGCTTCACCGGTTCGCGCGGCTCGAAACTCGGCGATCTCGGCCCGTACGGCAAGCAAGTGGTGCAGTTCTATACGCAGACCAAAACGGTCACGGCACGCTGGTTCGATGACGACAGCGTCAACGACGGCGTGAACACCACCATCAACCTGCGCTGAGGATTCGATCATGAAAATCGCATTTATCGGTCTAGGCAACATGGGCGCGCCGATGGCGCGCAACCTGATCAAGGGCGGCCACTCGCTGAATCTGGTCGACCTGAACACGACCGTGCTGGCCGAACTGGAACAACTGGGCGGCACCATCCGCGCGTCGGCGCGCGAGGCTGCCGAGGATGCCGAACTGGTGATCACCATGCTGCCGGCCGCCGTGCATGTGCGCAGCGTCTGGCTCGGTGAAGAAGGTGTACTCGCCGGTATTCGCCAAGGCGTGCCGGCGGTGGATTGCAGCACCATCGATCCGCAGACCGCACGCGACGTAGCGGCTGCCGCGGCCAAGCACGGCGTAGCGATGGCTGATGCGCCGGTCTCCGGCGGCACCGGCGGTGCGACGGCCGGGACCCTGACCTTTATGGTCGGCGCTTCTCCGGAGTTGTTCGCCACCCTGCAACCGGTGCTGGCGCAGATGGGCCGCAACATCGTGCATTGCGGTGAAGTCGGCACCGGGCAGATCGCCAAGATCTGCAACAACCTGCTGCTGGCGATCTCCATGGTTGGCGTCAGCGAGGCGATGGCGCTTGGCGATGCGCTGGGCATCGACACCTCGGTATTGGCCGGAATCATCAACAGCTCGACCGGCCGCTGCTGGAGTTCGGAAATGTACAACCCGTGGCCGGGCATCGTCGAAACGGCGCCGGCCTCGCGGGGTTATACCGGCGGCTTCGGCGCGGAACTGATGCTCAAGGATCTCGGCCTGGCCACCGAAGCGGCGCGCCAAGCGCATCAGCCGGTGATACTCGGTGCGGTGGCGCAGCAGCTGTATCAGGCGATGAGTCAGCGTGGTGACGGCGGCAAGGATTTCTCGGCGATCATCAACAGCTATCGCAAACCACAATAGAAAGACTGTTGTGAACGAACTGTGGGAGCGAGCCTGCTCGCGAAGACGGCGTCAGCCTCAATACGTCATCGCCTGTCAGTCCGCCCCCTCACCCCAGCCCTCTCCCTAGGGAGAGGGAGCCGATTGCAGCGCCAGCAGGCTGGCTCCCACAGGGAATTGAGGTGTACTTGATAATGTTTGCCGGGAAATCACGTCGGGTGATTCCCCGGCTTTTTTGCATCAGGCGAAAACGAAATATTTGCGCACGGTCTCGACCACTTCCCACGTACCTTTCATGCCAGGCTCGACCACGAAGATATCGCCGGCACGCAGGTGAATCGGCGCCATGCCGTCCGGGGTGATCACGCAGTAGCCTTCCTGGAAATGGCAGTACTCCCACTTCACATAATCGACGCGCCACTTGCCCGGTGTGCAGATCCACGTGCCCATGATCTTGCTGCCGTCTTCGCTGGTATAGGCGTTGAGGTTGACGGTGTGCGGATCGCCCTCGAGTTTTTCCCATTTGCAGGCGTCGAGTACCGGCAGCGGGTGGGTGTCGCGCAGAACGGTGATAGGGGCGGTCGCGGTCATGAGGACTCCGGGGCAGGTGGACTTGAGGAATGAAGTCGCACCCTATAGCGCGCGGTCGCCGTTCAGTTGTCTGGGGTCGACATCGAACTGCTCAGAAACGCGCGGATCGGTCAGCGCGTGTAACAACGCCTGCGCGTAGGGTGGCAGTGCGCTGAAATCTCTGGCGCACACCAGCAGGGTCCGGCGCGCCCAGGGTTCATTCAACGCTATGCTTTTGAAGGTTCCGGGCGCCGCCCGCTCGACCGCTGCCAGCGGCACGATCGCCAACCCCGCGCCCCGGCTGACCATGCGCATCACCCCATCGAATCCTTCGGCGCGGATGCGCACCTGCATGCGCGCGCCGCTGTGCAGCGCTTGTTCTTCGAGGTAGATCGCCAAGGCGCTGTCGGCGCTGAGTCCTACAAAGTCGTGCTGCAACGCCTCGCTGAAATTGATTGCGACGGCGTCAGACAACGGGTGATCGAGCGGCAGAATCAGCACCAAAGGATCATCGCGAAACGGCTGAGTCTGTAGGCCGCTTGTGTCGACTGCGTCAGAGACGATACCCAGATCTGCTGCGCCTTCACGCAAGGCATGGGTGATGCGCGCACTCGGCAGTTCCTGCAGATCGATGTCCAGATTGGCATGGCTGCGCAGAAAGTCCGCGAGCAGTTCCGGCAGGTATTCGGTGATCGCCGTGGTGTTGCACAGCAGGCGCACCTGGCCTTTGACGCCTTGGGCGTAATCGGCCAGATCCTGCTGCATGCGCTCGGCCTGTTGCAGGATCACCCGTGCATGGCGAGCGAGGGCGTTGCCGGCGGGCGTCGGCGTCACGCCACGGCGACCGCGTGCGAGAAATTCGGTACCGAGCGAAGCTTCCATCGCGCGGATTCTGGCGCTGGCGGCGGCCAGGGACAAATGGCTGCGGACGGCGCCAGCGGTGATGTTGCCGGTGTCGAGGATGTGCAGGAAAAGGCGCAGGTCGGTGAGGTCGAAGTGCATGGGGTGCCTGGGTTTTTGTGGTGTCTGGGCTGGCCCTTTCGCGAGCAGGCTCGCTCCCACAGAGATCTCGCGTACGACGAAAAACCCATGTGGGAGCGAGCCTGCTCGCGAAGAGGCCAGATGCCTCAAATCAATATCAGGCTCTTGTGCGGATAGAGGCAGCCTCAGTATATGGCAGATTTTCAGCCAGACCAGACTGGCGCAAAGTAGCAACATGCACAACCTCACCGACCTCTACGAAAACCTCGGTCCAGCCTTGTCGCTGCTGGTCACCCTCACCTTCCTGCTCGCCGGCGTGGTCAAAGGCGTCATCGGCCTCGGCCTGCCCACCATCGCTATGGGGCTGCTCGGTCTGGCTCTGGAACCGGCGCAGGCAGCCGCACTATTGATCATCCCAGCGACCTTGACCAATCTCTGGCAACTGGCATTCGGCGGGCATCTAAAGGGCCTGATCAAACGCCTGTGGCCGATGCTGTTGTTGATCTTCCTTGGCACCGGCATCGGTACGCTATGGATCGGCATGGCTGGCGGGCATTGGGTGGTGCGCGGGCTGGGTGCGGCGCTGTTGCTGTATGCGTTGAGCGGATTGTTCCTGCCGACACTGCGGGTCAGCCCGCGCCATGAAACCTGGCTCGGCCCGTTCTGTGGATTGATCACCGGCATCATCACCTCCGCCACCGGGGTGTTCGTAATTCCAGCGGTGCCATACCTGCAAACGCTGGGTTTGCACCGCGATGAACTGGTGCAGGCGCTGGGCCTGTCATTCACGGTCTCGACCCTTGCCTTGGCCGCAGGCTTGCTCTGGCGCGGTGCGCTGGGTGGCGGCGAACTCGGTGCGTCGCTGCTGGTGCTGATCCCGGCGCTGCTCGGCATGTGGCTCGGCCAATGGCTGCGCCAGCACATCAGTGCGGTGCTGTTCAAGCGCGTGTTCTTTATCGGTCTGGGCGCGCTCGGCGCCCATTTGCTGATCAGCGCTTAGCCGAGGAAGCGCTGAGCATGTCGATCGGGCGGATGTCAAAATCGCGCTCCAGATAGTCCATGCGCCGGGCGAAAAAATCCTTCATGTGCGGCAGATTCGAATGCTCGTCCAGGTGCGCTCGCGTTTCCCAGATCTCGTAGAAGATGAACAGCGTCGGATCTTCCTTGTCGCGCAGCATGTGGTATTCGATGCAACCGGGCTCGGCGCGACTCGGTTCGACATAAGCGCGAAACAGCGCTTCGAAAGCCTCGGCGCGTTCCGGGCGGGTCTTGGCATGCAGGATAAAACCCTCACGTTCACTCATCACAACATCCTCGCATTCATGAAAGCACCGAATGCTACGACAACAATCGCTAACCAATTCGTGCGTTTAATTCAAATGTATTTTGCGCAGGCGTGGCTTATTCCGCGCGACGCGAGCCGTTAATCTGCCGCCATTCCATTTCCACTTTCCATCCAGCCCAACGGCTGCGCTGAGGCTTTGTCATGAAAAAAGTACTGTTGCTCAATGGCGGTAAAAAATTCGCTCACTCCGACGGTCGCTACAACGCGACCCTGCACGAAACCGCGCTGAGCGTGCTGGACCGTGGCGGTGTCGATGTGAAAACCACCTTCATCGACGAGGGTTACGACGTCGCCGAAGAAGTGGCGAAATTCCTTTGGGCCGACGTGATCGTCTATCAGATGCCCGGCTGGTGGATGGGCGCGCCATGGACCGTGAAAAAGTACCTCGACGAGGTGTTCACCGAGGGCCACGGTAGCCTCTACGCCAGCGATGGCCGTACTCGTTCCGATGCGTCGCAGAAGTACGGCAGCGGCGGCCTGATCCAGGGCAAACAGTACATGCTGTCGCTGACCTGGAACGCACCGCAGCAAGCCTTCGATGACCCGAGCGATTTCTTCGAAGCCAAAGGCGTCGACGCGGTGTACTTCCCGTTCCACAAGGCCAACGAATTTCTCGGCATGAGCGCGTTGCCAACCTTCCTCTGCGTGGACGTGATGAAGCGCCCGAACATCGAAAACGATGTGGCGCGTTACGAGCAGCATTTGACCGAGGTGTTTGGCCTCAAGGGCTGATGCTCGGCTACTATCGAGGGCCTGCGCCTGCGTGGCAGGCCCATCGAGCAGAGGACACCCGTGAAAGCCAGATCCGATGAATTGCAGATTTTTGTCTGCGTGATCGAATGCGGTTCGATTTCCGCCGCAGCCGAACAGGTCGGGCAGACGCCGTCGGCGGTCAGCCGCACGCTGTCGCGGCTGGAAGCCAAGCTCGAGACCACTTTGATCAATCGCACCACGCGGCGCATGGACCTGACCGAGGAGGGCCGGTATTTCTTTGAACAGGCCAAGCTGATTCTCGATCAGATGGACCAACTCGAAGAACGCCTTTCCTCGCGCCAGCAAACGCCGTCCGGGCGACTGCGGATCAACGCCGCCTCACCGTTCATGCTGCACGCCATCGTGCCCTACATCGACGAGTTTCGCCGGCTCTACCCGGACATTCAGCTTGAGCTCAATAGCAATGACCTGATCATCGATCTGCTGGAACAAAGCACCGACATCGCCATTCGGATCGGCACCCTCGCCGATTCGACGCTGCATGCGCGTTCGCTCGGTTGCAGCCCGTTGCTGATCGTCGCCAGCCCGGCCTATCTGAAACAGCACGGCACGCCGCGGCAAGTGGCGGATCTGAGCGAGCACACTTTGCTCGGTTTTACCCAGAACGAAGGCCTCAACCAGTGGCCGCTGCGCTACGTGCACGGTGACCGTTGGCCGATCACTCCGGCAATCAGCGCTTCCAGCGGCGAAACCGTGCGCCATCTGGCGCTGGAGGGGCAGGGCATCGCCTGTCTGTCGCACTTCATGACCATCGATGACATTCATGCCGGGCGCTTGAAGGTCCTGCTGGGTGAATTCAACAGCGGTTATCGCCAGCCGATCAACGCGGTGTATTACCGCAACTCGCAACTGGCGCTGCGCATTCAGTGCTTTCTGGATTTCATTCAAGGCAAACTGGCGGCTTACGCCAGCGCGGATTTCAAGGGCTGATTCGTGATTCCTGCGCAAGAGTGATTTGGGTGATGGCGGGTTTTTCGATCAGGGTCAGCGGTCGATACTCGCCTCATCACTTATTCACGCAGGGAGTTTCTCCATGAACGTATTCGTTACCGGCGCTGCCGGTTTCATCGGTGGTTCCATCGCCACAGGCCTGGCCCGGGCCGGGCATCAAGTCACCGGTCTGGTGCGCAGCACCGAACAGGCTACAGAGCTCAAGGCGCTGGGGATTACCGTCGTCGTCGGCACCCTTGATGATCAGGCATTGCTCGCCGAACAAGCCCGCGCGGCGGATGCGGTAATCAACGCCGCCAGCAGCGATCATCGCGCTGCGGTCGAAGCCTTGCTCAATGCCTTGCACGGCTCCAATAAAGTGTTTCTGCACACCAGCGGGTCGAGCATTGTCGGCGATGCGTCGGGCGGTAAATCCAGCGATGTCATCTACTACGAAGATAACTTGCCGGAGCCGACCGTCGACAAAGCCGCGCGCGTGGCCATCGACAACCTGGTCCTCGCCGCAGCGAAGGACGGCGTGAATTGCGCTGTCATCTGCAACACGTTGATCTACGGTCACAGCCTCGGCGTCAAACGTGACAGCGTGCAACTGCCGCGACTGCTGAAACAGGCGCGCAAAAGTGGCGTGGTGCGGCATGTCGGCACCGGAAAGAACATCTGGTCCAACGTGCACATCGAAGACGTCGTGGCTCTGTATCTGCTGGCGCTGTCCAAGAATGTGCCGGGCACGTTCTACTTCGTCGAAAGCGGTGAAGCGTCGTTCATCGACATGACCACCGCCATGGCCGCCGCGCTGAATCTGGGCCAGCCACAAGACTGGCCGCTAAAAGACGCCGAAGCCGAATGGGGCTATGAAATGGCCAACTACGGCCTCGGCTCCAACAGTCGGGTACGCGGCAAGAAAGCCCGGGAATTGCTCGGCTGGGCGCCGAAGCGCACTTCGGTGGTTGAATGGATTCGTAAGGAAATGGTGTGATCCGTACGCTATATCCCACAGGTTTTGCGCATTCTGTCTGGAAGAATTTGATCAAACTGTAGGAGTGAGCCTGCTCGCGATAGCGGTCATTCAGCCAATGATGATATTGACTGTTACGACGCAATCGCGAGCAGGCTCACTCCTACAGGGGGCTGTGTTGGCTGTAAAAGCATGTAAATCCCACCCCACGATTTTCATTAATCACGACAACGCATACCCCTCAGCGACACGCCTTGCCTCTCCACGAAAATTACTTTCATGCGGTTTGAAATCTCGATCTCGAAATGATTTATGAGTTTCACAACCCATTCGAACGTGACCCTTTCGAGGAGTACCGCATGACGCCTTCCTTCGGCTACTGGCTGCTGGTCTATGCCGCTGTCGCGATCATCGCGCTGATCGTGTTGATCGCCCGTTACCGGCTCAATCCGTTCATTGTCATTACCCTGATTTCCATTGGCCTGGCCTTGGTCGCCGGGATGCCGCCGTCGGGCGTGGTCGGTGCTTATGAGGCCGGGGTCGGCAAGACGCTGGGGCACATTGCGCTGGTGGTCGCGCTGGGGACGATGCTCGGCAAGATGATGGCCGAGTCCGGCGGGGCCGAGCAGATGGCGCGAACCTTGATCGATAGGTTTGGCGAGAAGAACGCGCACTGGGCGATGGTCTGCATCGCGTTCCTGGTCGGGCTGCCGCTGTTCTTCGAAGTCGGTTTCGTCTTGCTGGTGCCGATCGCTTTTACCGTGGCAAGGCGTGTCGGTGTGTCGATTCTGATGGTCGGGCTGCCGATGGTTGCCGGCCTCTCGGTGGTGCATGCGCTGGTGCCGCCGCACCCGGCAGCGATGCTCGCCGTTCAGGCGTATCAGGCCTCGGTCGGGCAGACCTTGCTCTACGCGATCGCCATCGGCATTCCGACTGCAATCATCGCCGGCCCGCTGTACGCCAAATTCATCGTGCCGCGCATTCAACTGCCGGCGGATAACCCGCTGGAAAAACAATTTCTCGACCGCGAGCCACGCGACAAACTGCCCGGTTTCGGCATCACCATGGCGACCATTCTGTTGCCGGTGGTGCTGATGCTGATCGGTGGCTGGGCCAATCTGATTTCCACCCCGGGCAGCGGTTTCAATCAGTTTTTGCTGTTCATCGGTAATTCGGTTATTGCCCTGTTGCTGGCGACCTTGCTGAGCTTCTGGACCCTCGGCATTGCCCAAGGCTTCAACCGCGAATCGATCCTCAAGTTCACCAACGAATGCCTCGCGCCAACCGCCAGCATCACCTTGCTGGTCGGTGCCGGCGGTGGCTTGAACCGGATTCTGGTGGACGCTGGCGTGACCGATCAGATCGTCGGCCTCGCCCATGAATTTCACCTGTCGCCGCTGCTCATGGGCTGGCTGTTCGCCGCGTTGATGCGCATCGCCACCGGCTCCGCAACTGTGGCGATGACCACCGCATCCGGGGTGGTCGCGCCGGTGGCCATTGGTCTGGGTTATCCACACCTGGAGCTCTTGGTGCTGGCCACCGGCGCGGGCTCGGTTATCTTTTCCCATGTCAATGACGGCGGCTTCTGGTTGATCAAGGAATACTTCAACATGACCGTCGCGCAGACGTTCAAGACCTGGACCGTGCTCGAGACGCTGATCTCGCTGGTCGCTTTCGGCCTGACCGTCGGCCTTTCTTACCTGCTGTAACCGGAGCCCGCCGCCCATGGACATCCTCTACCAGATCCGCGCCCGCCAGGATTCCTTCAGCGCCGGCGAAGGGCGCATCGCCCGGCTGATGCTCGACGATGTCGGTTTCGCCGCCAGCGCCAGCCTCGAAGATCTCGCGCAACGCGCCGAAGTCAGTACCGCCACGCTGTCGCGGTTTGCCCGCACGGTCGGCTGCCGCGACCTGCGTGATCTGCGCCTGCAACTGGCCCAGGCCAGCGGCGTCGGCAGCCGTTTTCTCGACCCGGCGGGCACGCCTGAACAGTCGGCGTTCTACGGCCAGATTGTTGGCGATATCGAAACCACGCTGCGCCAGCATCTGGCCGGTTTCGACGAATCGCGCTTCGCCGATGCGGTGAAAATGCTCGGCCAGGCGCGGATGATTCACGCGTTCGGCATGGGCGGTTGTTCGACGCTGTGCAGCGATGAATTGCAGGTGCGCCTGGTGCGTCTCGGCTATCCGATAGCGGTGTGTCATGACGCGGTGATGATGCGCGTCACCGCGGCCAGTCTGAATGCCGAGCAAGTGCTCATTGTCTGCTCATTGACCGGCATCACCCCGGAGCTGCTGGAAACGGTCGAGCTGGCGCGCAACTACGGCGCGCGCGTCCTCGCCATCACTCGCGCCGATTCGCCGCTGGCCGAACTGGCCGATATCGTCCTGCCGCTGCAAGGCGCGGAAACCGCGTTCATCTACAAACCCACGGCAGCGCGCTACGGCATGCTGCTGGCCATCGACGTGCTCGCTACCGAGCTGGCGCTGGCCAATCCTGAAGACAATCAAGAACGTCTGCGGCGAATCAAACTCGCCCTCGACGAATACCGTGGCGGCGACGATCACCTGCCGCTGGGAGACTGACATGCAGTACGACACGCTGATTCGCAACGCTCAGGTTATCGACGGCAGCAACACCCCAGGCTATGAAGCCGACGTGGCGATTCTCAACGGCCGCATCGAGCGCATCGGCGACCTGCACGACGCCAGCGCCAGCGAAGAAATCGACGCCGCCGGCCGCGTGCTGGCGCCGGGTTTCATTGACGTCCACACCCATGACGACACCGTGGTCATCTGCCAACCGCAGATGCTGCCCAAGCTCAGCCAGGGCGTGACCACGGTGATTGTCGGCAACTGCGGGATCAGCGCTGCGCCGGTCACGTTGAAGGGCAATCCGCCGGACCCGATGAACCTGCTCGGTACTCAAGCCGCGTTCGTTTACCCACGCTTCAGCGATTACCGCGCGGCGGTGGAAGCGGCCAACACCACGCTGAACGTCGCCGCACTCGTCGGCCACACGGCGCTGCGCAGCAATCACCTCGACGACCTGTTGCGCACCGCAACGGCGGACGAAATCAGCGCCATGCGCGAGCAGTTGCGCGAAAGTCTGGAGGCCGGTGCCTTGGGTTTATCCACAGGCCTTGCTTACGCCAGCGCCTACAACGCCTCCACCGATGAAGTGATGCAACTGACCGAAGAGCTGACGGCATTCGGCGCCGTCTACACCACCCATTTGCGCAGCGAATTCGCCCCGGTGCTCGAAGCCATGGACGAGGCTTTTCAAATTGGCCGTCACGCGCAATCACCGGTGATCATTTCCCACCTCAAATGTGCCGGTGTCGGCAATTGGGGGCGTAGTCCGCAACTGTTGGCGGCGCTAGAGGAGGCAGCAAAAAACCACCCGGTCGGCTGCGATTGTTATCCCTACGCGGCGAGTTCTTCGACGCTGGATCTCAAGCAAGTCACCGATGCCCACCGCATCACCATCACCTGGTCGACACCGCACCCGCAAGTCAGCGGGCGCGATCTGATCGATATCGCCGCCGAATGGAATCTGCCGCTGCTCAATGCCGCGAAACGTCTGCAACCGGCAGGCGCGGTGTACTACGGCATGGACGAGGCCGACGTCAGACGAATCCTTGCTCATCCACTGTCCATGGTCGGCTCTGACGGCCTGCCCGAAGACCCGTTCCCGCATCCGCGCCTGTGGGGCGCTTTCCCACGGGTGCTGGGGCATTTCAGTCGCGACGTCGGCCTGTTTCCGCTGCACACCGCCGTGCACAAGATGACCGGCCTGTCGGCGGCGCGCTTTGGCTTGAAAGAGCGGGGCGAAATCCGCGAAGGCCATTGGGCGGACCTGGTGTTGTTTGATCCGGCGACGGTGCGCGATGTGGCTGATTTCAACGATCCGCAACGGCCGGCGCAGGGCATTGACGGGGTGTGGGTCAACGGCGTGTTGAGCTATCGAGAGGGCCAGGCAAACGGCAGTCGGGCAGGGCGGTTTCTCGCGCGGCAGGGCGATCTGCGCGACAACTTTCGTTAAAAATTCGCGGCCTGCGTCACAGTGATGGCACATTGCGACTAAAGAAAGCCAGCAGCAGGCCGACTTGCTGACATTCACCCCGTCTACACTGTGGGGCCAATCAGTCAGGGAGCACCCCATGAGCTTCGGCAAAACCACTCCGATCCTGCGGATCTTCGATGAAGCCAAAGCTGTTGAGTTCTACGTCGATTTTCTCGGTTTCAAGATCGACTGGCAGCATCGCTTCGAAGCGAATTTTCCGCTGTATCTGCAGGTGTCGCGGGGCGAGTGTGTGCTGCATTTGTCCGAGCATCACGGCGACGCGTGCCCGGGTTCGGCCCTGCGCATCGAGACCGATGAGCTGGAGGTTTTTCAGCAACAACTGATCGCCAAGGATTACACGTTTTCACACCCGCAGATTCAGGCCATGCCGTGGGGCAGCCAGGACATGACGATTGCCGATCCGTTTGGCAATCGGCTGGTGTTTACCAATGCGATCAGTCTTTGACGCTGGAAAAAGCCCCTCATCGGAACGCCGCCCGCCTAGCCCTCTCCCAGTGGGAGAGGGGACTGACCGAGGTGTCTTGCGCTATACACCGACCTGAAAAATCGAGTCGATTATGGATTCAGCCCCGCGAGCAACCCATTTCACCTGTGGGAGCGAGCCCGCTCGCGAAAAGGCCCGACCCATCACCGCCGCTGCACCTGCCGAAACTCCCCCGGCGGCATCCCCCGCCGGTTCTTGAACGCCCGGTGAAATGACCGCGGTTCGGTAAACCCCAGATACTGGGCAATCTCCTGAATCGGCAAATCACTGTTGAGCAAATAATGCTCCGCCAGCTCCTGCCGCAACTCATCGAGCACCTGTTGATACGACGTTCCTGCCTGCTGCAATTGCCGCTGCAAGGTGCGCAGCGACACATTCAGTCGCTCGGCCACTTGCTCCTTGCGCGGCAAGCCTTGCTTGAGCAAACCGCGCAGAATGTTTTTCACCTGCTGTTCCAGCGGCGCTTCTTCCAATGTCGCCAGCAAGCCCAGCGCGTGTTCCTCCAGCGTGCGCAACAACTGCGCATCGGCCTGACGCAACGGCAATTGCAGATAAACCAGCGGCACGATCAGCGCCGAATAAGGCTGATCGAACAACACCGGGCAACCGAAGAAACTTTGGTATTGCGCCGGCGTCACCTCGCCCGGGCATGAGTGTTCCAGCCAGACAGCGGCCGGCGATACCTGCGTGTCGGCAATCCAGCGCGCATAGTGCAGCCACGAACCCAGAACGTTTTCCACCAGATGCCGACGGATTCGCGGGCGCTGATAGCGGCAATCCCAGATCAAATGCACCAGACCGTCCTGCACTTCGGCGCGGCTGACGCCCATGTCGCCGACCAGTTTTTCGAACGGCATGATCCGGCTCATCGCATCGCCCAGCGTCGCGCAGTTCATGGTGATGTAACCGAGCACGCTCCAGGAATTGGGCAGGACGAAATTCGCCGCGTTCAGACCAAACAGCGGATCGCCCGAATACTCGCAGAAATAGTCGAGCAAACGCTCATGCGCCTCGCCCGGCAAGCGCAAGCTGTTGTCGCTCAACTGCTGCGCCTGCAACCCGGCCGCCGCCAGCGCCGGCTCGATGGCCATGCCCAAATGTTCGGCATGGCGCAGGTACTTGAGCAGCGGCGGAACCGAAGTGAAACCGAGCGATTGCATGATCGCGTTCCTTGAGCAACGCCTGAGCGAAGTGATGCCGAAAGGTACGGTGAAACCCCGGCGAAAGTAAATGACCGTATCTGGCGCGCCGGTTGACTCAATTGGCTACCCGGATTGGCCGGATACGACCGTGACACTCTGGCGCCGCTGGCTAGTATGAGGACTTGAAGCCGCACTGATTCGACGGCCCACAAGGACACACGCATGCGACGCTGGAATGGCTGGGGAGACGCAACCACGGTGGTCGAGTTGCCGGCGCAGGGCGCAAGTTTTCTTGCGCAGCGGGTGGGCGAGGGCCGAGCGCTGCCCGACGCCTCGCTGGACTCCGCGCTGGCCCGGGTGCCCGCATCGCGCTTGCCGGCGCACGCCTTGTACAGCATCGACGCCCACGACCGTTTGCTGCATGCGCGCGGCCAGAGTCTGCCGGACTGGCTGGCGCTTCGCGAAGGCGTGCTTGGCATTTATCCCGACGCCGTGGCCTTTCCTGAGACCGCCGCTGATATTCGCCAATTGCTGAAACTGGCCGAAGAACAGGATGTATGCCTGATTCCCTATGGCGGTGGCACGTCAGTGGCCGGGCATATCAATCCGCCGAATTCGGCGCGGCCGGTGCTGACCGTTTCGCTGGCGCGAATGAACCGCTTGATCGACCTCGACGAACAGAGCCTGTTGGCGACTTTCGGCCCGGGCGCGAGCGGGCCGCAAGTGGAGAGTCAGTTGCGCGCGCGCGGCTATACCCTGGGGCATTTTCCGCAGTCGTGGGAGCTGTCGACGCTGGGCGGTTGGGTCGCCAGTCGCTCCAGTGGCCAGCAGTCGTTGCGCTATGGGCGCATCGAGCAATTGTTCGCCGGTGGAACGCTGGAAACCTTCGCCGGGCCGCTGCAGATTCCGACCTTTCCAGCCTCGGCGGCCGGCCCGGACCTGCGCGAAATCGTGCTCGGTTGCGAGGGCCGTTTCGGAATCATTTCCGAGGTCAAGGTGCGCGTCAGTGCGCTGCCCGCCGATGAGCGTTTCTATGGCGTCTTCCTGCCAGACTGGGCGCAGGCACTCGGCGCCATTCGCCAGTTGGCCCAGGCGCGCGTGCCGCTGTCGATGCTGCGCCTGTCCAACGCGGTGGAAACCGAAACGCAATTGGCCCTGGCCGGTCATCCGCAGCAGATCGCCTGGCTGGAAAAATACCTGAGCCTGCGCGGTGCGGGGGCTGACAAATGTCTGGTGACCTTCGGTGTGACCGGCAATCGTCAGCAAAACGCGCTGTCGTTGCGCCAGGCACGGCAGCATCTCAAAGCGTTCGGCGGTGTATTCACCGGCACTTTGCTTGGCAAGAAATGGGCGCAGAACCGCTTCCGTTTCCCCTACCTGCGCGAAAACCTGTGGAACGCCGGTTATGTGGTCGACACCCTCGAAACCGCGACCGACTGGAGCAACGTCGATAACCTGCTCAACCTCATCGAAAACAGCCTGCGCGACGCCCTGGCCGCAGAAGGCGAACGCGTGCACGTGTTCACCCACCTGTCTCACGTCTACGGCGAAGGCTCAAGCATCTACACCACTTACGTGTTTCGCCCGGCGGCGGATTACCCGACGACACTGGCGCGCTGGCAGGCACTCAAGCATGCGGCCAGCCAGACCATCGTCGCCCATCACGGCACCATCAGCCATCAGCACGGCGTCGGCAAGGATCACGCCCCGTACCTGCTGCGCGAGAAGGGCGCGCTGGCGATAGAAACCTTGCAGGCGTTGAGCAGGCATTTCGATCCGGCCGGGCGCCTCAATCCCGGCACGTTGCTGGCGGAGTGAGCGCCATGAATCAGGACTGGAACGCCGCATGGCGCGAGCAGATGCTGCCAACCCTGGCGGACGAACGCTGGGACCTGATCGTGATCGGTGGTGGCATCTGCGGCGCGGGAATTGTGCGCGAGGCAGCGCGGCGCGGCTGGCGCTGTCTGTTGCTGGAACAGCGGGATTTCGCCTGGGGTACCTCCAGCCGCTCTTCGAAAATGGTCCATGGCGGTTTGCGTTATATCGCCAAGGGCCAGTGGCGGCTGACCCGCGATTCAGTGCGTGAACGTCAGCGCCTGCTCGACGAGGCGCCGGGATTGGTCGAGCCGATGAGTTTCCTGATGCCGCACTATCGCGGCGGCTTTCCCGGCCCGCGTATGCTCGGTGGCTTGCTGAGTGTTTACGATGCTTTGGCCGGGCGCCGCAATCATCGTTTTCATGATGCTCAACAGCTGCGGTTTATCGCGCCGGGGCTGAAGGAAAATGACCTTGTCGGCGGCACCAGTTTCGTCGACGCACTGACCGACGATGCCCGACTGGTGATGCGCGTATTGAGCGAGGCGCGCGCCGATGGCGCGGTGGTGCTCAATGGTCTGCGCGTGGCACAAGTGCTGCGTGAAGACGGGCGGGTGTGTGGCGTTGAAGTCGAAGATCGTGAGTCGGGTCAGTTACTGCAATTGCGCTGCGCTGTGCTCGCGGTGGCCACGGGCGCATGGGCCGAGCGCCTGCGGCCGAGTGATTCGCCACGGCAATTGCGCCCGCTGCGTGGCAGTCATCTGCTGCTGCCGGGCTGGCGCTTGCCGGTGGCGCAGGCGCTGACCTTTTTGCATGTGCGCGACCGGCGACCAGTGTTCGTTTTTCCGTGGGAAGGCGCGACGGTGGTCGGCACCACTGACCTCGATCATCGTCAAGATCTCGATCAGAGCGCGAGCATCAGCGGCGAGGAACTCGACTACCTGCTGGCCGCTTGCACGCAAGCCTTTCCTGCTGCCGAAGTGACGGCGACGGATGTGCTGTCGACCTGGTCCGGCGTACGTCCGGTGGTCGGCGCTGCCGGTGCGCATCAGGACAAACCGTCGAACGAAACCCGTGAACACGTGCTGTGGCAGGAGCCGGGTTGCATCACCCTGGCCGGCGGCAAACTGACCACGTTTCGCCCGCAAGCGATTGAAGTGCTCAAGGCCTGCGCCGACATGCTCGACCGTCCTTTCGAGGATGACGCCGCGCCGGTGTTTGCCGCAGTGCAGCCATCGCCGATTCCCGGCCTCAGCCCCCAACAGTGGCGACGCCTGGCCGGGCGCCATGGCCGTGATCTGCCGAGGCTGGCACGACTGATTGCCGAACTCGGCCCGGAAACGATCGGCGCCACCGATACGTTGTGGGCGGAACTGGCGTTTGCCTGCGAGGCGGAAATGGTCCTGCATCTGGATGATCTGCTGCTGCGTCGCAGCCGTCTTGGGCTGTTGCTGGCGCGCGGTGGAGATGAGCATTTAGCGGCAATTCGCACGCTCTGCCAGCCGCGACTGGCCTGGAGCGACGAGCGCTGGCAGGCGGAAACTCAACGTTATCGGTTGCTGTGGCAACGCGATCATGGGTTGCCGGAGATCACGCCATGACGGCTAAAAAATACCTGCTGGCGATCGACAACGGCACCCAGAGCGTGCGCGCGCTGCTGTTCGATCTACAGGGCAATCTGCTTGGCAAAGGCAAGGTCGAGTTGCAAGCGTATTACTCGACGCAACCGGGCTGGGCCGAGCAGGACCCGGAATATTACTGGGCGAAACTCGGCGAGGCGTGTCAGCAGGTCTGGCAACAGACCGCGATCGATCGTGCGCAGATCGCCGGCGTTTCCCTGACCACGCAGCGCGGCACGGTGATCAATCTTGATGCCGAGGGCAAGCCATTGCGCCCGGCGATTGTGTGGCTTGATCAGCGCCAGAGCGAAGTTGCAGGCAGCATCAAAGGGCCGTGGGGCTGGCTGCTCAAACTGGTCGGCGCGAAAGCCACCGTCGACTATTTTCGCGCCCAGGCCGAGGCCAACTGGATTGCCCGGCATCAGCCGCAGGTGTGGGCGGCGACCGACAAGTTTCTGCTGCTGTCGGGGTTTCTCAGCTATCGACTCTGCGGACGCTTTGTCGACTCGGTGGGCTGCTGCGTCGGCTACCTGCCGTTCGATTTCAAACGGCTGAAATGGGCGGCACCGCGAGACTGGAAATGGCAGGCGCTGGCAGTGCGTCCCGAGCAGTTGCCAAGCCTGCACAAGCCCGGCGAAACCCTCGGCAACATCAGCGCCGAAGCCAGCCGTCACACCGGGATACCCGAAGGCTTGCCGCTGATCGCCGCCGGTGCCGACAAGGCCTGCGAAGTGCTCGGTGCCGGCGTGGTCGACGCGAGTACCGTGTGCCTGTCCTACGGCACCACGGCAACCATCACCAGCACCCGTTCGCGCTATCTGGAGATCGTCCCGCTGATCCCGCCGTACCCTGCGGCGATGCCGGATCAGTACAACTGCGAAGTGATGATCTACCGCGGCTACTGGATGGTCAGCTGGTTCAAAAACGAATTCGGCCTGCGCGAAATGCAGCAAGCGCAAGCGCAGGGCATCGAGCCCGAGCAACTGTTCGATGCTCTGGTCAACGCGGTGCCGCCGGGTTCGATGGGATTGATGCTGCAACCCTACTGGTCACCGGGCATTCGCGAACCGGGTGTGGAAGCCAAAGGCGCGATGATCGGCTTCGGCGATGTGCACACTCGCGCGCATATCTACCGGGCGATTCTGGAAGGTTTGGCTTATGCGCTGCGCCAGGGCATGGAGAACATCGAGAAGCGCTCCAAGGTCTCGATCAAACGCCTGCGTGTGGCCGGGGGCGGTTCGCAAAGCGATGCGGCGATGCAACTGACCGCCAACATCTTCGGCTTGCCGGCAGAGCGCCCGCATGTCTACGAAGCCTCCGGCCTCGGCGCCGCGATCTGCTGCGCAGTCGGCCTGGGCCTGCACGCCGACTTCCCCAGCGCCATCGCCGCAATGACCCGCGTGGGCGCAGTGTTCACCCCGCAACCTGAAGCGCAGCAGGTTTATCAGCGACTCTATAAAGAGGTTTACCTGCGCATGTATCGGCAGCTTAAACCGCTGTATCAGAGCATTCGGGAGATTACCGGGTATCCGGCGTGAAGCCGCTGAATGTCGACGACTCAAAAACTGTGGGAGCGAGCCTGCTCGCGATAGCGGTGTGTCAGCCAGCATCGGATTGCCTGACACGACGCCATCGCGGGCAAGCCCGCTCCCACAGTTATGTAGGAAACTCAAACTATGCTAGCCTGCAATCAGTGATTTCATTGATTGCAGGAGGGCGGGTATGGCCAGCATCACAATTAGAAATCTGGACGAGAAGCTAAAGGAGCAGTTGAGAATTACTGCTGCGCACAATGGACACTCTATGGAAGAAGAGGCTCGCCTGATATTGGGTAGAGCATTGGCAGCCGTTGATCGAGCCGGAGGACTTGGCAGTCGCATCCGCGGCAGGTTCAGCGCTGTAGGCGGAGTCGATCTCAAGCTGCCTGAACGTTCCGAAAAAGCCACTGCGGTGGATTTTTCTGAATGATAGTGCTTGATACCAATGTTCTTTCGGAGTTTATGCGAGTTGAGCCTGAATCCCGTGTACTGGCTTGGGTTGATGCTCAGCCCGCAATGGAGTTGGCAGTCAGTGCAGTTACGGTGGCAGAAATACTTCATGGTATAGCAAGGCTGCCGTCTGGCAAGCGCAAACAGAAACTTGAAGCCCATGCTATGGCAATGTTCGAAGAGGACTTTGCCGGACGAATCCTGCCGTTCGATGCTCATTCAGCCGTTGAATACGCAACGCTCGTAGCTGGGGCGGAGGCGAAGGGAAGGGGAGTCGCGATGGCTGACGCGCAAATCGCTGCAATCTGCCGAAGCTGCGGCGCTGCAATCGCGACGCGAAATATCAGGGATTTCGAGTTTTCCGGAATCGAAGTGATCAACCCTTGGGAGGTATGAGGCGCTTTTAACCATTCGAAATGCATCGCGGGCAAGCCCGCTCCCACAGGTATCGAGGCGAACACATCATCTGTGAACGGCTCGAAAACCTGTGGGAGCGGGCTTGCCCGCGATTGGGTTTTGGCTTCAGCGCAAAATAAGCATCAAACGCGGAAGTGGCTGACCATCTGCTGCAACTGACCACCCAGACGCGCCAGTTCAACGCTCGACGCGGCGGTTTCATCACTCGCCGCGGCGGTCTGCTCAGACACATCGCGCACGTTGATGATGCTGCGGCTGATCTCTTCGGCCACGGCGCTTTGTTGTTCGGCAGCGGCGGCGATCTGTTGGTTCATCGACTGGATGTTCGACACCGTGCGGGTGATGTTTTCCAGCGACGCACCGGCCTTGCGGGTCAGGGCGACGCTGCTGTCGGTCAGTGCGCGGCTGTTGTTCATCACCGCAGACACTTGCTGGGTGCCGTTCTGCAGACCGGCAACCAGCCCTTCGATTTCCTCGGTGGACTTTTGCGTACGCTGGGCCAGGCCACGGACTTCATCGGCCACCACAGCAAAACCCCGACCGGCCTCACCGGCGCGGGCGGCTTCGATGGCGGCGTTCAGCGCCAGCAGGTTGGTCTGTTCGGCCACGGCTTTGATCACGTCCATGACGCTGCCGATCTTGTCGCTTTCCTGTTGCAGCACGCTCATTGCTTCGGTCGAACGCACCACTTCGCTGGCCAGACGCTCGATCTGCGCGATGGCTTCGTTTACCACCTTGTCGCCTTCGCGAGCTTCACCGTCCGCCGCCGCGGCAGCTTGCGAGGCTTCTTCAGCGTTGCGCGCGACTTCCTGCACGGTGGCGGTCATCTCGTGCATGGCGGTGGCAACCTGATCGGTCTCGACTTTCTGACTGTTCACGCCAGCACTGGTCTGCTCGGTCACGGCCGACAGTTCTTCAGCAGCGCTGGCAATCTGGGTGACGCCGTCGCGGATACCGCTGATCAAATCGCGCAGGGTCACGCCCATGCGCGCAATGCCTTGTTGCAGCACGCCGAGTTCGTCGCGACGCGTGACGGTCACGTTCTGGGTCAGGTCGCCGCTGGCGATGCGCTCAACCACGGCCAGGGTTTCTTGCAACGGACGGGTGATCTGGCGGGTGATGATCACCGCCGCAATCACGCCCACCAGCAGCGCCAGCAGCGTGCTGATCAACTGAAAGGTGCGCGCTTGGGCGCTTTCGACGTCACGACGGTCGAGCTGAATCTGATACAGCTGCTCGCTCAGGGACACGATGGTGTTGCCCTGATCGGTCATTTCCTTACGCGCCTGCACCGCTTCGCCGTTGGCATTCTTGTAAGCCATCAGCGAGCTGCGGTAGCTAACCAGCGCGGTCTCCAGCTGACGCAGTGCATCTTGCTGGGTCGAGGCAAAATAGCTGTTCAATGGCTTGAGGCTGGCAAGCGCCGCATCGATCTGGCCGACGGCTTTCTGCTCGGTTTCGGCATTGCTGGTGGCGGTGTAGCCGCGCACTTCGTAGCGCGCGAGGATGAAGGCTTCCTTGGCCGCCGTGACTGCCTGAAACTGTTCGAAACGCTGCTCGCTCATGTCCATCTGCTGCACACGCTTGCTGATCGATTCAATCAGCTCGTACGCGGTCGCGGCGTTGGCGCTCATGCTGTCGCGGGCGCTGTTGCCGGTGCGATAGGCGTTGCGCATCTTGTTCAGCGAAGTCTGGTATTCGGCAATGGTCGCGGCCTGCTGCTTGAGCAGTTTGACGTTTTCCGGGCTCTTGAATTTGCTGATAAGCGCCTGCTGCTGAGCGGCGAAACCGTCGAGGGTGGTCTGCACGTTCTGCGCGGCGGTTTCATCGCCATTGGTCAACATGTATTGCAGGCGCACCACGCGCAGTTTGGTCAGGCCGCTGTTGAGCTGAGTGATATCGCTCATCCAGTTGCTGCGGTCGATCAGCCCGCCAAGGCTGGTCCAGCCGGTCAGGGCCAAAACGCACGTCAGGGCCAGCACCAGGCCGAAGCCCAGGCCCAGTTTCATGTTCACGCTGATGTTGCCGAACCAGCTATTCATCAAAAATCCTCCAGAAACGTTGGGTTTCGTGGTCGTCAGTTAAGCTGGAAGATTGTTGTTCTTTTGAGCCAGCAAGGGTGTAAGCAGGACTGTATCGGCCGCAAAACCCAGAGCTGAAAGGTTTTTTGTCCTGCGGTACGGAACCCCCGCCGCCAAGACTTTTTTCACATGGGTTTCACCGGCTGCCCACGCCGGCGTCTGTACCTTCGCCGCATCGAATGACAGCTGATGCATCCCGGCGAGGCGGCTTTTTGTGGAATTGAGACTGAACCTGTTCGGCGTCAAACGCGCGATCGATCTGCGCGTATTGGCGCGCTTTCGCGACACCTGGGTAGTGCTGGCAGCATCCATATTGGTCATCCCGCTGACCCTGTGGTTGCTGGCACCGACGGCGGTGCCGGACCTGGCACACGGCAACGTCGCCGGCGCGCAGGCATTGGCGCAGGACTGGGCCCAAGGCGACGTGATCGCGCTGGTGCGCCACGTCGAGCGCTGCGATCACTCCCGGGCGCCATGCCTGAGCGGCCACGACGGCATCACCGAGCGCTCGCGCAGTGTCGCCGTCGCAGTCGGCGCCCGCTTCGAGCAACTGGGTTTGAGCAACGCCGACATCTATAACAGCCCGTCGATGCGCACCGTGCAGACCGCCGGCTACATGTTCAACCACGCCGCCAGCGGTGACGACTGGTTGATCAACTGCCGCGGACGGATGCTGAAGGACGCGCTGGCGCACAAAGTGCCAGGCCGCAATCTGATCCTGGTGACGCACAGCGAGTGCATGGCGCAAATCGAAAAAGACCTGAAAGTACCGACCTCAGACGCAGGTTACGGCGCGTCGCTGTTCATCTCCGCAGCCAGCACCACAGCGCCAAAAATGCTCGGCTTTATCGAAGCCTCCGACTGGCGCACGGTGACCACCCGATGAAATCTCGTTTCTACGCGTACAACTTTGGCATTCCATTGCTCTGCGCAGCGCTGGTGTTCCTGTTGTTCGACATGACAAATATCGACATTGCCATCAGCAACCTGCTGTTCGATCCGCAGACCCAGACGTTCCCGATCGACAAGATCCACTTCTTCGAAAAGCTCACTCATAAATGGGCGCGGATCATTCCCGACTGGACCGCAGAAATCGCCCTGATCGGCGCGCTGCTCTCGGTGATCTGGCCGCTGGCCAACCCGCAAAAGCGCCCACGCCTCGGCGCATTTCTGCAGCGCAGCAAACTCGCGCCACTGCTGCGATTCTGCGCAGAACACCGTAGGGATTTTCTCTTTGTGGTGGTCGCTTTTGCCATGTGCACCGGAGTGATCCATTTCCTCAAATCCCACACCAGCGTGTACTGCCCGATAGAGACCACCTTGTACGGCGGGAAAATGCCGCACATCGAATGGTACGAAAACTTCCAGCTGTTTCATGAGGCCGGCAGTGGTCGGTGCTGGCCGGGTGGTCACGCGTCGGGCGGCTTCACCATGCTGGCGCTGTACTTCGTCGCGCGCCGCTATCAGTGGCGTTTCTCCAAGGCCATCCTGTGGGGCTCGCTGCTGCTGGGATTCATCTATGGCACCACCCGCGTCCTGCAAGGCTGGCATTACATGTCCCACACGCTGTGGGCGGGCATCTTCGTCTGGCTCGCCTGTTTGCTCACGGCGCTGGCCTTCTACGGGCAGGCACGGTTGGCGTTGCCGGTGCTGGGCCGGCGAGAGCAAGCGCTCAGCCGAGTCGCCGCGACCAGCGCTTGTCCGGCGTTTCGAACAGCGGATTGACCAGCGCCGTCAGCACATGATCCTGCCAGCGCCCGGCAATGTTCAGATAGGCCTTGGCGTAGCCTTCTTTCTCAAAACCCAAACGCTCAAGCAGCCGCGTACTGCGCTCATTGCCGGGAATGTAGTTGGCCATGATCCGGTGCAGATTCTGCGTATCGAACATGTAACCAATGCCAGCCTCAAGCGCCTCGGCCATCAAACCCTGGCCCTGATGTTTTTCATCCAGGTGATAACCCAGATAGCACGCCTGAAACGCCCCCCGAATCAGACCACTGAAATTGCACGCGCCGATCATCTGCTGACCATCCAGCGTCAACAGCGCGAAATGCATCGCCAGCCCGGCCTCGAAGGCACTGGCCTGAATATCGAGGCGCCGACGAATCTGCTCGGTGGAAAAATACTCCGTCGTACGAATCGGCGACCACGGCGCGAGATGACGCTGATTGCGTTGGTAGAACGCACTTTCAAGCTCAGCCTGATCCGGATCGAGAATCGCCAGCGTCAGGCGCTCGCAGGGCAGGGTCAACAACGGCATGGAACGCTCCGGAGCGAGGAATCTGCTCGCAGAGTCGCGCAATCACCGGGTGACGGCAAGTCGTGGCGAAGAAGGCATTTTATTTCAGGCAAAAAAAAGCCCGCAGGAGCGCGGGCGAACCGTAGTTTCTTGAATGAGCGAGAGGACTGTACAAGGGTTGGCCGCCCAGGAGCAGTGAATAAAAATTCATCTCGATGGGTGGCTGACAACGCGGTCCCTAGGCTTTGGAAATTAGCGCGACTTACCGACTCAATGGCAGGTTTCCGGCCCGGCAGCAGATGGATCAAGATTGTCCCGCGCCCGGCAAACCAACATCTCCGCCATCGCACTCAACTGCTTGATCGCCACCGCCACATGATATTTCGAACCGTCGAACTCATCGGCAAACGTGGCGCTGATGGCAGCGAGGGAATCGAGGATTTCGCTGGCATGGTTGAGCAGCGTCAGCGTGTCGACATCTTCACGCACCCTGATCAGTTGGTTGAGCGGCAACGCCCGCCGGCGCCGGCTTGGCATCTCACGGCGTGGGGTGGCAGTGGAGGGGGCGACAGGACTGAGGGTCAGCGCATCGGCCGAGACCGGGCCAACCAGCGTGAGCCGGGTGATTTTCTTCATGATGGAGCTCCGTGGGTGAACATTCACAGCGATTCAACTGCCAGACCGTCCGCTGGATGGCAGGGATTGAGGAGGGTAGCGGCGGGGGGGAGGGAGCGCCAGTTCATGGGAGTCGACGCGGGTTGAGGGAAATGTCCTAGGAGTTGGATGTGTAGGACGAGGGTTGTGTGGGAAGGAGTGCGAAACGGGATCTGCAGATACGACGAGGCCCGCACTTGGCGGGCCTTGTCGATGAGAGTTGGTGGAGCCGGGGGGATTTGAACCCCCGTCCGCCAGTACTCCGCTGTCGGTACTACATGCGTAGCCGTGTCTATTAAGTTAACCCTCAGCGACCCGACGGGCAGGGTGCTTTGGGCGAGTTGTGTAAGTTTTAGCCGCTTCGTCCACAACGTACTGCACGGCGATTCTGTTCTATATGACAATCATTTCGGGTTTACAGACATCCCCTGATGATTGCTGGACCCGAAGGTACCAGGAGCATTGTCAGCTGCAATTAAGCAGCGAGAGCAACACCGTATTGGTCGTCATTGGCAACTATAAGTAGTTGCAACAGTGGATTTACGACTTCTGTTACCAAGTCGGCATGCACCTAGAGTTTCGCAACCGGCGTCGAATCCTAAACGGCCCCGAACTCATTGCTCAGTGAATCTGTTTGAGCAACAAGCCTGCACAGTGTACGTCAATCAGCCCGCGAGGCCAACCCGAAGGTTGGCCCAGCGTTGATCAATTGTTGGTGCCGGTGGCTTTGCGCAGCTCTACGAGGGTTTGCGAGGTTTCCGCAACGCAGTCATCGATTTTGCCCTGAGCCTTTAGCGCCTTTGCCTTGGACAAACTGGTCTCTGCCATCTGGCTTTTTTCTGGTGACGCTGAAAGCTGGCCTTTGAGATTGTCGATCGTCTGGATATTGGCATCACACAGGTCGGCTGGCTTTCCATCGGCGAACGAAGTGGAAGCCATCATCGAGGCAGTAACGAACAGACCTAACAGTACAGAACGCTTCATATGTATCTCCTTGAACTGAGGGATCCAGGCTTCGCTGACCATGGGATGGGCCACCGAATGGAGGAAAAGCCCCGATTGTTCGGGGCTTGTTCTGTGGACTGCCGTCTCGCTCAAGGGTTCTATTTTTCTTCAGACGGCTTTTGCACGGGTCACCCGGTCCACCAGATAGACCAGTCCGTGGTAGTCGATGCCGCCATGTTGCGTCAGGCCGATTTCGCACGTGCGGCTGGTGGAAATGCCTTCGCTGCATTGCTGCACCGCATCCTTGAGCGTGCGCAGTGAGTGGCTGTTGAGCTCCGGTGTGGTGAAGCCTTTGTCGCCGGCAAAGCCGCAGCAATGAATGCCTTCGGGGATGACCACGTTTTTGCTGCACTTGCGCGCCAGCTCGATCAGCGCCTGGCTTTCGCCCAGATGCTGGGTGCTGCAGGTCACGTGCACGGCAATCGGTGCGTCTTGCGGGGTGAAGTCCAGGCGATCTGCCAGATGAGTACGGATGAAACGCACCGGATCGTACAGATCCAGTCGCGACTCGCCGACGTCCTGCACCAGGCGCAACGTACACGGGCTGGTGTCGCAGTAGATCGGGTCGAGCCCGCCGCGGCTGGCGTGCAGCAATGCGCTGATCAATTCCTGGCGCTTGTGTTCGGCCTGTTCCGCGTAGCCCTTGGAGGCGAACGGCTGACCGCAGCAGAGGTTGTCGAGATTGTCCGGGAACACCACTTGGTAACCGGCTTTTTCCAGCAGGCCGCGGGTTTTGTCGTAGAGCGACATTTGCTCTTTATCGCCCGCCGCCGGGCCCATGACCCGTGATACGCACGCGGCCAGATACACCACGCGCGGGCGCTCGTCTGCGACGTTCGGGCTGAAACGAATGGCTTTTTCCGGCTGCGGCATCGCGTTGGTCCACAGCGGTACCTGGCCTTTGGACAAGCGGGTCAGAGTTGCCGACAGTTTCGCCAGACGCGGTGCGCCGAGCAGCATTCGCGCGCCGTTGGCGACATGCAGGGAGAAGCGCGCGCCTTGCACGGTCTTGGCGAAATTTCCTTCGATCCAGTCGGCGGTTTTCTGATGGGTTGCGTGTCGGCTGCGAAGCTTTTTCACCAGTTCGCCGGTATTGATACCTACGGGGCAGCGTTGCGCGCACAGACCGGTCGCCGCGCAGGTTTCGATGCCTTGGTACTCGTAGGCCTCTTCCATTTCGCGGGTGTCGATGCCGGCGCGTTTTTTCGCCTGAATATCGCGCCAGATGACGATGCGTTGGCGCGGGCTCAGGGTCAGGCCTTTCGACGGGCAGACCGGTTCGCAGAAACCGCATTCGATGCACTTATCCACAATCTCGTCAGCCGCGGGCAGCGGTTTCAGGTGTTTGAGGTGGATCTGCGGGTCTTCGCTCAGGATCACGTCCGGGTTGAGAATGCCGTTGGGGTCGAGCAGGCGCTTGAGCTGCCACATCAACTGATAGGCGTCGCTGCCCCATTCCAGCTCGACGAACGGCGCCATGTTGCGGCCGGTGCCGTGCTCGGCTTTCAGTGAACCGCCAAACTCGACCGCCACCAGTTGCGCGACGTCGTCCATGAACGCTTGATAGCGTGCGACTTCTTCCGGGTTGTTGAAGCCCTGGGTGAAGACGAAGTGCAGATTGCCTTCCAGGGCGTGTCCGAAAAGGATCGCTTCGTCGTAGGCATGTTTGTCGAACAGCTCGATCAGGCGATTGACGCCGATGGCCAGTTGTTCGACCGGAAAGGTCACGTCTTCGATGATCACCGTGGTGCCGGTTTTGCGCACGGCGCCGACGGCGGGGAAGGTGTCCTTGCGGATCGCCCACAGCTTGGCGTTTTCTACAGGATCCTCGGTGAAGTCGACCCGCTTCTCCACCGGAAAACCGCTGAGCGACGCCATGATCTGCGCCAGTTGTTCCTGCAGTAACGTGGAAGATGCGGCGCGGGATTCGATGAGCAAGGCGCAGGCATTGTTCGACAGCTGCTGTACGAAAGCGGGCATGCCCGGTTTGTCCTGCACCGAGCGCAGACTGCGCCGGTCGAGCAGTTCGACGGCGGACACCGGTTGGCTTTTCAGCACGGTGACTGCGTTGCAGCAGGTTTCCACATCGGGAAAGACGATCAGTGCCGAGGCTTTGTTCGGGTGGTCGATCACCGTGTCGTAGGTCACCGCGCTGATAAAGCCGAGCGTGCCTTCGGAGCCGACCAGCAAGTGGCTCAAGATATCCACAGGCTCGTCGAAGTCCACCAGGGCGTTAAGCGACAGGCCGGTGGTATTTTTCAGACGGTATTTGTGGCGAATTCGTGCGGCCAGTTCGGCATTGGCGCGGGTTTCGCGGCCCAATGTCGCGAGGCGTTCGAGCAGTTCACCGTGGCTTGAGCGAAACGCCGCGACACTGGCTGGGTCTTCGGTGTCGAGGCGTGTCCCATCAGCCAGCACCAAGCGAATCCCGGCCAGCGTGTGATAAGTGTTTTGCGCGGTACCGCAGCACATGCCGCTGGCGTTGTTGGCGACGATGCCGCCAATTTTGCAGGCGTTGATCGAGGCCGGGTCCGGGCCGATCTTGCGTCCGAACGGCGCCAGCCAGGCGTTGGCCTGCGCGCCGATAACGCCCGGTTGCAGACGGATCTGCGTGCCTTGGCCACGGATCTCACGGGCGTTCCAGTTATCCCCAAGCACGATCAACACCGAATCGCTGATCGCCTGCCCGGACAGACTGGTACCTGCGGCGCGGAAGGTCACCGGCACGCGATCACGCTGGGCCAGTTTCAGCAATGCCACGACTTCGTCCTCGGACTCGACGCGGACCACCAGTTGCGGAATCAATCGATAGAAACTGGCATCGGTGCCGAACGCGAGGGTCGATAGCAGATCGTCAAAGCGGCGCTCGGCCGGGATCAGTTGCTCGGCATCACGCAGGAAAGCGACAGGAAGACTCATTGATCCTCCAGAATCAGCACGACCAGATCTTTCGGGCCATGCGCGCCATACGCCAGCACTTGCTCGATGTCAGCGGTTTTCGACGGGCCGGACACCAGCAAGGCGTTGGTCGGCATGCCCTGCGCCCATTCGAATTCGGCTTGCACCTGATAGAAGTTGTCGCGGATCTCGCTGGCCTTGAGCAGGGCGAAATGCACCGGCGGCACCAGGCTCATCAAGCGTGGTTCTTCGCGAGTTGGCCAGATAATCAGGCTGCCGGTGGCGGCGATGGCGCCGAGGGTGCCGGTGAGGCTGGCCGGGGTGTCGTTGAACAGCTCGGCTTTCCATTCTTCCACCGGCCGGTCGTAGGATTTCAATGCAGGCAGCCCGGGATTGTTCGCCCAATGTTGAGTGATGCGTTGCCCGTGCGGTGTCGTCGGTGCGATCAGCAAACTGGGCAACTGGCGATCGCGCAGCAATTGCGCGAGCAGCGCCGGCCAAGCTTCTGCCGAGGTCAGATGGATTTCGGTGTGCACCGCTTCCATCAATTTGCGCAGTTGCGGGATGCGCTGTTCGGCGCTGTAGGTATAAGGCTGCGTCACCAGTTCTACATCGAAGTTGTCGGCGATCGGCGTGGTGCCGGTCAGACTTTTCCTCAGTTTGCCGAGGATATTGTGCTTGGCGCTCATCAACGATCTCCCTGTTTGGCCAGATGCTCGCGGGCCATGTCGTGCAGTGAGCGAGCGGCGGGTTTCGGTGCGCTGTGGTTTTGCGTCCACGGGCCGACATTTTTCGGCGTGAGCGCGCGCAGCCGGGTGGCGAAGAAACCGAACAGGCGATACAGCGTCGGCGAGCTGTTGAGTTTCGCCCAGGCGTTCCAGATGAAGCGTTCCTTGCGCGAATACTTGCTGCCCTGACCGCGCATCACTTGATGCGGCGAGTCCGGCGCTTTGACGTTCTCTTCGCGCAAGCGGCGCAGAATGGCCGGGATCGGAATTTTCACCGGGCACACTTCGCCGCAGGCGCCGCACAGCGAGGACGCGCTCGGGTGGTCCGGGACTTTCGCCAGGCCGACCATGTGCGGGGTGATGATTTTGCCGATCGGTCCCGGGTAGACCTCGCCATAGGTGTGGCCGCCGACGCGGGTGTACACCGGGCAATGATTCATGCAGGCGCCGCAGCGGATGCAATTGAGGGTCTGGCGCAATTCACTGTCGGCGAAGGCCTGGCTGCGGCCGTTGTCGAGCAGCACCAGATGCACTTCCTGCGGGCCGTCGAGTTCGTGCTCTTTGCGCGGGCCGGAGATCATGTTGACGTAAGTGGTAATCGGAATGCCCAGCGCCGAGCGGGTCAGCAGGGACAGCAATGGCACCACGTCGCGCAGGTTTTCCACGACTTTTTCGATGCCGGTGACGGCGATGTGCACCGGCGGCACGCTCGTGGTCATGCGCCCGTTGCCTTCGTTTTCCACCAGCAGCAAGGTGCCGGTTTCGGCCACGGCGAAGTTGACGCCGGAGACGCCGATGTCCGCTTCGAAGAATTTCTGCCGCAAGACTTTGCGACCGATCTGAATGAGTTGGTCAACGTCCTTGGTGTACTCCACGCCAAGTTTGTCGTGGAACAAGGACGCGACCTGACCGGCATTCTTGTGGATCGCCGGCATAATGATGTGTGAAGGCTTCTCGTGGTCGAGCTGGACGATGTATTCCCCCATGTCGGACTCCAGACATTCAATGTCCCGAGCCTCGAGGAAATGGTTCATCTCCATCTCTTCGCTGACCATCGATTTGCCCTTGATCACTTGCCGCGCCTCGTGAGCGCGGATGATCGATAAGACGATGCCATTGGCCTCGTCCACCGTTTCCGCCCAGTGCACTGTCACACCGTTGCGGGTCAGGTTCTGTTCCAGTTGCTCGAGCAGGTCGGGCAGCCTGGACAGCGCGCGGGCCTTGATCGAATTGCCCAGTGCGCGCAAATGTTCTCGTTCATGGGCATCACTGAAAGCGGCGGCGCGCTTGGTCATCAGTGAGTCCATGGCAGTGCGGAAATTGTTCCGTAGCTGCTGGTCACCCAGGGCGTTGTGCGCCCGGGTGCGGAAATCTTCTTCTACGGCGACCGTAGGAATAATCGTCGAGGTGCTCATTGCGCACCTCCGGTTCGTTGCCAGAGGAAGCTCGCCAGGTGTTGCCCGCGCAGCGCTTCCCGTTGTTTCTCCAGTGCGCCGTTGATGTTCATCAGGCAGCCACAGTCGGCACTGAGTACCTGGTGCGCGCGGGATTCCTTCAAGGCGCGGGTCTTGTCAGCCACCATCGCCCCGGAAATGTCTGGCATACGGACGCTGAATGTTCCGCCGAAGCCACAGCATTCGCTCTCGTGGTCGTGGTTGACCCGTTCCACGTTGCTCAACTGCGCCAACAGCTCGCGGCCATGCAGGTGGGTGTTCATTTCGCGGCGTGCCGAACACGAGGTGTGCAGCGCGACTTTCACCGGTTCGCCGCTGTCCTTGAACTGCACCTTGCAGACGAACAACAGAAACTCGGCCAGTTCATAGGTGCGGGCCGCGAGGGCCTGAACCTGTTTCAACGTCTCCGGCTCGTCCTTGAACAAGTCGGCGTAATGTTCACGCAGCATGCCGGCGCAGGAACCTGACGGCACCACCACCGGATAATCGCCGGCAAACAGCGCCAGTTGCGAGCGCGCCACGGCCCGCGCCTGCTCGGTGTAACCCGAGGTGTAGGCCGGTTGCCCGCAGCAGCTCTGCCCTTGCGGGTACTCGACCCGAATGCCTTCACGCTCCAGCAGGTGGATCGCGTCCATCCCGGCTTCCGGGTAGAACAGGTCGACCACACACGTCCCGAACAGGTACACACGCGATGGTTTCTCGCTGGGGTATTGCCGAGGTTCGGGCAGTGGCGGCGCCACGCGGGTCGCGTTTGGCACAGCGTTGTAAAAAAGCTCGCTCATCAGGCGTGTCTCCGGGTGGTCCCGGTTATCCGTCTGCGGCGGCTGCTGAATATAGAGCGCATTGCTTTCAGCAGCCTTACAGACCCGGTGGTGAATGGCTGACGCCGGATCATGGGCCGGCGTCGGTTATTGCTGTGTTGCTTGTAGGCTTAATGCACCAGCATGCCGGTGAACCAGTAGGCCTGAGCCAAGGTGATCAAACCGACGATCGTTGCAAAGAATAGGCTGTGCTTGAGTGTGAAGCGGAACAGATCCGATTCCTTGCCCACCAGCCCGGTCGCGGCGCAGGCCACGGCGATCGATTGCGGCGAGATCATTTTGCCGGTCACGCCGCCGCTGGTATTGGCGGCCACCAGCAAAGTGTCGTTGACGCCGATCTGGTGCGCCGTGGTCGCTTGCAGCGAACTGAACAGCGCGTTGGACGAGGTATCGGAACCGGTCAGGAACACGCCCAGCCAGCCAAGGAATGGCGAGAAGAACGGGAACGCGGCGCCGGTGCCGGCCAGCACGAGGGCCATGGTCGAGGACATGCCCGAGTAGTTGGTAACGAAGGCGAACGCCAACACCATTCCGATCGACAGAATCGGCCAGCGCAGTTCGTAAAAGGTTTCTTTCAAAGTGGTCAGACCAGTTTTGAAGTTAATCTTCAGGACCAGCATCGAGATCAGCGCAGAGAAGAAAATCGCCGTGCCGGTCGCGGAAATCGGGTCGAGTTTGAACACCGCTGGAATGGCGGTCGGGTTGGCCACGATCGGCGCAGTCTTGATTACCAGTTGATCAAGGTGCGGAATCGCGAAGTTGAATACCCAGCTGTACATCGAGCCGCCCGCGGCGAACATCGCTTTGAAAGGCTTCAGTGTCCAGATCGTCACCAGCACAGTAAGAATCAGAAACGGCGACCACGCCTTGAAAATTTCCCCGAGGCTGTAAGGCGACGCCACGGTGGTGCGCTTCTGGCCGAAACCGCCGACGCTGGCGCTCACCACCGAAGCAGAAACGGCGCCGGCGATGTGTTGCCCGGCGGCGCGTTTTGGCTGCCAGATTTTCAGGAACAGGGTCAGGGAAATCAGGCTGGCAAGCGCCGAAGTGATATCCGGCAGTTCCGGGCCGATGAAGTTCGACGTGAAGTACTGCGTGATGGCGAAGCTCAAGCCCGCGACCAGCGCCGCCGGCCAGGTTTCGCGCACGCCGCGCAGGCCGTCCATCATGAACACCAGCCAGAACGGCACGAACAGCGACAGCAGTGGCAACTGGCGGCCGGTCATGGCGCCGATCTTGAAGGCGTCGATACCGGTGACCTGGCCGGCGACGATGATCGGAATCCCCAGGGCGCCGAAGGCTACCGGCGCCGTGTTGGCAATCAGGCACAGGCCGGCGGCGTACAGCGGATTGAAACCCAGGCCCACTAACAACGCAGCGGTGATCGCCACCGGTGCGCCGAAACCGGCGGCGCCTTCGAGGAACGCGCCGAAGCAGAAACCGATCAGCAGCACTTGCAGGCGCTGGTCGTCAGTGATCGACAGCACCGAGCTGCGAATGACCTCGAACTGGCCGCTCTTGACCGTCAATTTGTAAAGGAACACCGCCGCGACGATGATCCAGGCAATCGGCCACAGACCGTAGGCGAAGCCATACCCGGCCGCGGCAAACGCCATGTCGACCGGCATCTGGAAGGCGAAGATCGCTACGGCAATCGACAGTGCCAGCGTGATGCTGCCCGCGACATGGCCCTTGAGGCGAAACACCGCCAGGGCGAGAAAGAAGAACACGATGGGAATGACGGCCGCGAGTGCGGAGACGCCGAGACTGCCGAGCGGGCTGTAGAGCTGTTGCCAGGTTTGCATAGTGGGGTGGCCCCTAATTGTTGTTGGTCAGGCACTGTCAGCGTTCTTGGTTAATTGGTAAGACCAATTTACAATCGCTGTTGGCTAGGGTAAAAGCCTTGATATCGGTGTGTCAATTTGTCGCCCTAAAACTTTTGTCGAACATGCGGTGCAGATTGCATCTGCTGCGCTTTCGGCAGGTGGCGTCTGCCAGGTGCCGGCACGGCGCCGATAGGCCAGAATAGAGAGCCCGGCGAGCGGTCGGGATCGTGGAGAAATGAGTTATGGGGTTTGATCAGATACGTTCGCGCCGTTTGTCTGACGACATTGTCGAGCGGCTCGAGGGGATGATTCTCGAGGGCACACTGAAGTCCGGTGAACGACTGCCGGCAGAGCGCACGCTGGCCGAGCAATTTGGCGTATCACGTCCGTCGCTGCGCGAAGCGATCCAGAAACTCGCTGCCAAGGGCTTGCTGGTCAGTCGTCAGGGCGGCGGCAACTATGTGGTTGAGAGCCTGGGGTCGACGTTCAGTGATCCGCTGTTGCAACTGCTCGAAAGCAACCCCGAGGCGCAGCGGGATCTGTTGGAGTTTCGGCATACTCTGGAAGCATCGTGCGCCTATTACGCCGCATTGCGCGCCACCGATGTGGATCGCGAGCGCCTGACTGCCGCGTTCGAAGAACTGCAGGATTGTTATTCGCGCCACGACGAAGTCAGTCGGGCGGAGGAGGGCGCCGCCGATGCGAAATTTCATCTGGCGATTGCCGAGGCTAGCCATAACGCGGTGTTGCTGCACACCATTCGCGGGCTGTTCGATCTGCTCAAACGCAACGTCGTGACCAACATTGGCGGCATGTACAAACAACGCACGGAGACCCGCGACATGCTGATCACTCAGCATCGGGAATTGTATCTGGCGATTATCGAAGGTCGCGCGGAGCAGGCGCGGGAAGTGTCCAGTCGCCACATTCTGTATGTGCAGGAAGTGCTGGAAGAGGTTCGGCAGGAGGTTCAGCGGATGGCGCGGGCGGAGCGGCGCAAAGGGATGTGATCAGGGGATTGTGGGTTGAGGCGGAAATTGCTTTCGCGAGCAGGCTCGCTCCCACCCTTGGAATGCATTCCTAGGTGGGAGCGAGCCTGCTCGCGAATACGCGCTAATGGCAGGAGGAAGTCAGTCTTCCTTGCCCTTGTTGCGCACCGCGCGCTGCAATTCGCGACCGGCATCGCGTTCGCGCTCGGTGTCACGCTTGTCGTATTCCTTCTTGCCCTTACCCAGAGCGATCTCGCACTTGACCATGTGCTTGCTCCAGTACCAGGACAAGCAGACGCAGGCGTAACCCTTTTGCTGCACGGCGGCGGCGAGCTTGTCCAGCTCGCGGCGGTTGAGCAGCAGCTTGCGCGTGCGCACCGGATCGGCGATGACGTGGGTGCTTGCGGTCATCAGCGGCGTGATGTGGCTGCCGAGCAACCACGCTTCGCCATCCTTGAGCAGCACGTAGCTGTCGACCAGCTGTAGCTTGCTCGCCCGCAGACTTTTTACTTCCCAGCCGGCCAGGACCAGACCAGCCTCGAACTTGTGCTCGATGAAGTAATCGTGTCGCGCCTTTTTATTTTGCGCGATGGTCCCTGTTGGGTGTTTCTTCTGTTTAGCCATAGGGGCGGCATTATATGGAGTTGTTCGGCTGTCGGCTACGGTGATGCTGCGTGCTTGAGCAGGTTGAGTGAATCCCGGACAATGCGGCCTCTTTTTCTAACGCTTGGGCGTGATAAACGATGTCGACAGACAAGGTTTCTGTCCACGGCAGTTGGGCTAGCCGCTGGGTATTCATACTCGCCGCGACCGGTTCGGCCGTGGGACTGGGTAGTATCTGGAAGTTCCCCTACATGGTCGGGGTCTACGGTGGCGGCGCCTTTGTGCTGATGTTTCTGGCCTGCATCGCGCTGATCGGCGTTCCAGTGATGCTCGCTGAAACCCTGATCGGCCGTCGCGCCCGGCAAAGTCCGGCGAATGCCTTGAAGGTGCTGGCGCTGGAAGCCGGGCACTCGCCCAAGTGGTCGTGGGGCGCCTTTGCCGGGATGATCACGGCGTTGCTGATCCTGTCTTTCTATAGCGTGGTCGGCGGCTGGTCGCTGGACTATATCGTCGACATGGGGCGCGGCGACTTCCAGGGCGCGACACCCGATCAGGTCGGCGCGTATTTCGGCAATGTCATCGCCGATCCATGGCGGCTGACACTTTGGCACACGATTTTCATGCTGCTCTCGGCCTTGGTCATCGCCAGAGGCGTGGTTGCCGGGCTGGAACGCAGCCTGCGGATCATGATGCCCCTGCTGTTCGTGATGATTCTGGTGCTGCTGGGCTACAGCATGACCACTGGGCATTTCATGGAGGGCGTGCATTTCATGTTCGACTTCCATCCGGAAAAAGTCCTTGATGGCTTGCTGCCTGCGATGGGTCACGCGTTCTTCTCGCTGAGCGTCGGTGTCGGCTCGATCATGATCTACGGCGCCTACATGCCGAAGAACACCTCGCTGTCGCGTACCGTGGTGGGTGTCGCGTTGCTCGATACGTTCGTGTCGCTGGTCGCCGGTCTGGCGTTGTTTCCGATTGTGTTTGCGGCCGGCCTGAACCCGAGCGAAGGTCCGGGGCTGATGTTTGTCAGCCTGCCGTTTGCCTTTGGTAACGTGTTTTTCGGCCAGCTGATGGGCGTGGTATTTTTTGTGCTGGTCGCGGTGGCGGCGTGGAGCTCGGCGATTTCGCTGCTTGAGCCGATGGTCGCCTACCTGGTCGAGCGCACGAAAATCAGTCGCGCCTGGGTCACGTTCTGGCTGGCCTTTACCTGCTGGTTTGTTGGGTTGGGCACGGTGTTTTCCTTCAATATCTGGAAGGAAGCCAAGTTTTTCGTGAACGAAGGCGGAGTGTTCAGCCTCTACCAATGGGGCGCGAAGAGCGGGCTGGATTTCTTCGGCGTGATCGATTTCTTCACCTCGCGGATCATGCTGCCCGTCGGTGGCTTGTGTTTCGTGTTGTTCGCCGGATGGGTGATGGGGCGTGAGGCGGTGCGCGACGAGTTGTCGATCCGTAACCCGGCACTGTTTGGCCTGTCCTTGTTCTTGATGCGCTACGTGGCGCCTATCGGCATTCTTGTAGTATTTGCCGCTCAGCTCTGGAAGTAACGCTTACATGACGACACATATTCAACGATCCGCGCTGCTGCCTTACCCGGCGCAGTTTCTCTACGACCTGGTCAATGATGTGGCGCGGTATCCGGAATTCCTGCCGTGGTGTTCGGCTGCCGAGGTGCTGGAAAGCTCGCCGGACCATATGCGCGCCAGTGTCGGCGTGGCCAAGGGCGGCCTCAGCCAGCATTTCGTGACGCGCAATACCCTGGTGCCAGGGCAATCAATCGAGATGAACCTGGAAGAAGGGCCTTTCAATCAGCTGCACGGCGTCTGGGTGTTCAAAGCGTTGAACGAAAAAGCCTGCAAGATCAGCCTCGACCTTTCGTTCGATTATGCCGGGCCGCTGGTACGCGCTACGTTGGGGCCGCTGTTCAATCAGGCGGCCAATCAGCTAGTGGATGCGTTCTGTCAGCGCGCAAAACAGATGCATGGTCAGCCCGGTGCTTGAGATAGAAGTGGTGTATGCCGCAGTCGATCGCCAGGTGCTGCGTTCGCTCAATGTGCCGGAGGGCATGACGGTGCGTGCGGCGGTGCAGGCGTCGGGGATCGCTGCCGACTTTCCTGAGCTCAAGCTGGATGAGTGCCCGTTGGGTATCTTCGGTAAGGCGGTCGCGGACACGCGTGTGATTCAGGCGGGCGATCGCATTGAGATCTACCGGCCGCTGCTTGCCGATCCCAAGGAAGTGCGACGCTTGCGAGCGGCCAAGGCTGCCGAGGCAAAAGCCCGGAATATTTGATCAAGCCAAACGGCAGGCAATAAAAAACCCGGAATGTCCGGGTTTTTTATTGCCTCGCAAAATTATTGCGGCGAGGTGTCCAGCGGTTCTGGCGTTGGCACCGGAACGGTTTCTACGCCATCGACGTCCTTCTGGATCTGATCCAGCAAGGAGCCTGGTTTGGCTGGTTTTTCAGCTTCTGGCTTCTCGGCGTTTTCAGCAGGCGCGGTAACGGTGGTACCGCTGTCCTTGCCGAGAATGGCTTCGTCACGGCTCACACCCGGCATGAAGTCACCGGACAAGCTGACGAGCTGGTCGTTTGAGTTGAAAATAACGCTGACGCGTTCCTGTTGGCGTTCACCGCCACCCGGTTGCAGGCTGTACAGATAATCCCAGCGATCGGCATGGAACGTGTCGGCAAGCAGAGGGTTGCCCATGATAAACCGTACTTGCGGCCGGGTCATTCCCGGGCGTAACTGGTCTATCATGTCCTGCGTGACGACATTGCCCTGCTGGATGTCGATTTTGTAAACCCCGGGGAATGAACAACCGGCGAGTGCGAGCAGTCCCACAAAGGTGAAACTGGTTAGCAAGAGCTTGGTGTTTTGCATCGGTGGGCGACTTCCACTATCTTGGCTGGGACAACGTAAACGCCGATCATACCCGCATTAAGAGAAGCTG
This sequence comes from Pseudomonas koreensis, assembly GCF_036668835.1. GTDB lineage: Bacteria > Pseudomonadota > Gammaproteobacteria > Pseudomonadales > Pseudomonadaceae > Aquipseudomonas > Aquipseudomonas koreensis_I. Next base: position 224,924 of record NZ_JAZEVW010000008.1, on the reverse strand, counting down.
CGAAGCAGCATCGCGAGAAAGCTGACCATGGTTGAAAATAGCGAACTACGCAAAGCCGGCCTCAAAGTGACCCTGCCACGGGTCAAGATCCTGCAAATGCTCGACTCCACCGAGCAGCGCCACATGAGTGCCGAAGACGTCTACAAGGCGTTGATGGAAGCTGGCGAGGACGTCGGTCTGGCCACGGTTTACCGTGTACTGACCCAGTTCGAAGCGGCCGGCCTCGTGGTCCGCCACAACTTCGACGGCGGCCACGCGGTCTTCGAACTGGCTGACGGTGGCCACCACGACCATATGGTCAACGTGGAATCGGGTGAAGTGATCGAGTTCTTCGACGAAGAAATCGAAAAACTTCAAAAATCGATCGTCGAGAAGCATGGCTTCGAGATGGTTGATCACAACCTGGTGTTGTACGTACGCAAGAAAAAGTAAGCATGTCGCGCGAATTTCACGTTCGCGAAACGAACGAAGGCGACCCAAGGGTCGCCTTCGTGCTTTCTGCTGTCGGTCAAGCCTTCGCCGTCACCACCATTTTTTTCGCATGGGCCAAGGATTCCTTGGTCAGATCGATGCCGCCGAGCATGCGTGCGACTTCTTCGATACGTTCGTTTTTGCTCAGCTTCGCGACAGCGGTGTGAGTGGCTTTTTCATCGCGAACCTTGTGCACAAACAGATGCTGATGCCCCTGCGCGGCTACCTGCGGCAAATGCGTCACGGTCAGCACCTGGCCGCGCTCGCCTAGACGCCGCAACAATTGGCCGACAATTTCCGCCGTTGGCCCGCCAATACCTACGTCCACTTCGTCGAACACCAGCGTCGGCACGCGGGATGTCTGCGCCGTGATCACCTGAATCGCCAGGCTGATTCGTGACAACTCGCCGCCAGAGGCGACTTTTGCCAAGGCTTTGAGCGGTTGGCCAGGGTTGGCACTGACCAGCAGTTCAACCTGTTCCAGCCCATTGGGCTGCAGTTCGTCGCCACTGTTTGCTTTCAATTCGATGGTGAAGCGACCGCCGGGCATGCCCAGGCGCTGGATTTCCTGTTCCACCGCGCTGGCCAGGCTGCCCGCTGCCTGATGACGAAGGTCGCTCAGCTCGCGCGCTTTCTCCTGATAATGACGGGCATACGAAGCCAGCTCTTCACCCAGGCGCTCGATGGATTCGTCATTGGCATTCAGCGTTTCGATTTCATCCAGCAGTTTCTGCTGCATTTCACCGACTTCGGTCGGCTGGATGCGGTGCTTGCGCGCCAGCGTGTAGATAGCGTCGAGACGCTCTTCCAGATATTGCAGGCGCGCCGGATCGGCATCGAAATTGTCGAGGAAGCGGTTGAGCTCGCCGACGGCTTCTTCGACCTGGATCTGTGCACTGGTCAACAGGCTGCTGGCTTCGCCCAGCGCGCCGGCGGAATGATTGACGCTCGACAGGCGGTTGAGGCTCGCGGTCAGCGCGTTCAGCACATTGCCCGAATCGCTTTCACTGCACTGTTCGACCACTTGGCGGCAGATGCCCAGCAAGGTTTCGGCGTTGGTCAGGTTCTTGTGTTCCTGTTCCAGTTGCTCCAGTTCGTTCTCGCCGAGGCCGAGGTTTTCCAGCTCTTCGAGCTGATAGCTGAGCAACTGATGCCGGGCGCGTTGTTCATCGCCGGAATTGGACAGACGCTCCAGCTCCTGACGAGTCTGGCGCCAGCGCTGGGCGGCAAGCTGTACCTGACGGGCGAGATCGGTAGCGCCTGCGTACTCATCCAGCAAGCGGCGGTGGGTATCGGTTTTCAGCAGCGACTGATGTTCATGCTGGCTGTGGATATCGATCAGCAGTTCGCCAAGCGACTTGAGATCGCCCAGCGGGCAAGGCGTGCCATTGATATAGCCGCGCGAGCGCCCTTCGCAGGTGATGACCCGGCGCAGAATGCACGGGCCGTCGATGTCCAGGTCGCGCTCGGCCAGCCAGGCGCTGGCTTCCGGAATGTCGGCCAGATCGAACGTCGCCAGGATATCGGCCTTGTCGGCGCCCGGGCGAACCACGCCGCTGTCGGCGCGATCGCCCAGGGTCAGGCCCAGCGCGTCGAGCATGATCGACTTGCCGGCGCCGGTTTCCCCTGTGATCACGCTCATCCCGCGATCGAGTTCGAGATCGAGATGTTCAACGATGGCGTAGTTGTGTACGGACAGGTGCACCAGCATAAAGGCCGCTCCCAGGCTTGAGGTCTGGTTATTTATACAGTGTTTTGTTCGGGCCTGACAATGCCCCGGCTTAGCTCGATTCGCTTGGTCGAGTAACTTTTTTAGTGCATTCGAGAATGCTTAATCAGCACTTTTTTGTAGGGACAATCGAATCCAGCCCTTGAAGCCTGATTTTGCGGCCCCATATATCGGGGCAGAAGCGCGAGTCAGGCTCGCGGACGTAATTGAAAGGAGAATTCTATGGCTGACGAATCGACAGTAGATCCGCAAAACCCAGAAGCCAATCAGGCGCCCGAAGGTTCGGGTGACGACCTGGCGACCCGTGTACAAGTGCTCGAAGAGCAATTGGCCGCCGCGCAGGACCAGTCTCTGCGTGTTGCTGCCGATCTGCAGAACGTCCGTCGCCGTGCCGAACAGGACGTCGAGAAGGCGCACAAGTTTGCCCTGGAAAAATTTGCCGGCGACTTGCTGCCTATCGTTGACAGTCTGGAGCGCGGCCTCGAGCTGTCGAGCCCGGACGACGAAAGCATCCGCCCGATGCGCGAAGGTATCGAGCTGACGCTGAAAATGTTCCATGACACCCTCAAGCGTTATCAGCTGGAAGCGATCGACCCGCATGGCGAACCGTTCAACGCCGTTCAGCATCAGGCCATGGCCATGCAGGAAAGCGCTGACGTCGAACCGAACAGCGTGTTGAAGGTGTTCCAGAAAGGCTACCAGCTCAACGGTCGCCTGTTGCGCCCGGCCATGGTTGTGGTCAGCAAGGCGCCTGCGCCAGTTTCGCCTTCTATTGACGAGCAGGCTTGAAATTAGCCGCAAGGCCCCCATTTAGAAGTCAAGCGTTTAAGTATTACCGCAGTCAGCCACCACTGCTGCGGCAAAAAAATCAAAGTTTCGGGAGAGTGAACATGGGCAAAATTATCGGTATCGACCTGGGGACTACCAACTCCTGCGTCTCCGTGCTGGAAAACGGCAAGGCTAAAGTTATTGAAAACGCTGAAGGCGCGCGTACCACGCCGTCGATCATTGCGTACGCCAACGATGGCGAAATTCTGGTAGGTCAGTCGGCCAAGCGTCAGGCTGTGACCAATCCGCACAACACCCTGTACGCAGTCAAGCGTCTGATCGGTCGTCGTTTCGACGAAGAAGTTGTGCAGAAAGACATCCAGATGGTCCCTTACAAGATCGTCAAGGCTGACAACAATGACGCCTGGGTTGAAGTGAACGGCCAGAAAATGGCGCCGCCACAGATCTCGGCTGAAATCCTGAAAAAGATGAAGAAGACTGCCGAAGACTACCTCGGCGAAGCAGTGACCGAAGCGGTGATCACCGTTCCGGCCTACTTCAACGACAGTCAGCGTCAGGCGACCAAAGACGCCGGCCGCATCGCGGGTCTCGACGTTAAACGTATCATCAACGAACCAACCGCAGCCGCTCTGGCTTACGGTATGGACAAGGCCAAGGGCGATCACACCGTGATCGTTTATGACCTGGGTGGCGGTACTTTCGACGTTTCCGTGATCGAGATCGCTGAAGTTGACGGCGAGCACCAGTTCGAAGTGTTGGCCACCAACGGTGACACGTTCCTGGGCGGTGAAGACTTCGACATTCGTCTGATCGACTACCTCGTTGACGAATTCAAGAAAGAAAGCGGCATGAACCTCAAGGGTGACCCGCTGGCCATGCAGCGCCTGAAAGAAGCCGCTGAGAAAGCCAAGATTGAGCTGTCGTCCGCGCAGTCGACAGACGTCAACCTGCCGTACATCACTGCAGATGCCACCGGTCCTAAGCACCTGAACGTGAAGATTTCGCGTGCCAAGCTCGAAGCACTGGTTGAAGACCTGGTTCAGCGCACCATCGAACCTTGCCGTATCGCCATGAAAGACGCCGGTATCGACGTTGGCGCGATCAACGACGTAATTCTTGTCGGTGGTCAGACCCGTATGCCACTGGTGCAGAAGCTGGTAACCGATTTCTTCGGTAAAGAAGCTCGCAAAGACGTCAACCCGGACGAAGCTGTTGCCATGGGTGCTGCAATCCAGGGCGCCGTTCTGGCCGGTGACGTTAAAGACGTTCTGCTGCTCGACGTCAGCCCGCTGACCCTGGGTATCGAAACCATGGGTGGCGTGATGACCGCGCTGATCGAGAAAAACACCACGATTCCTACCAAGAAATCGCAAGTGTTCTCGACTGCCGATGACAACCAGGGCGCTGTGACCATTCACGTTCTGCAGGGCGAGCGCAAGCAAGCCGCACAGAACAAGTCGCTGGGCAAGTTCGACCTGGCCGATATTCCACCTGCTCCACGTGGCGTGCCGCAGATCGAAGTGACCTTCGACATCGATGCCAACGGCATCCTGCACGTAGGTGCGAAAGACAAGGCCACCGGCAAGACCCAGTCGATCGTGATCAAGGCCAACTCCGGTCTGTCCGACGAAGAAATCGAGCGCATGGTGCGTGACGCTGAGGCGAATGCCGAGGAAGACCGCAAGTTCGAAGAGCTGGCCGCTGCCCGTAACCAGGGCGACGCACTGGTTCACTCCACTCGCAAGATGGTCGCGGACGCCGGTGACAAGGTGACTGCCGAAGAGAAGACCGCAATCGAAGCTGCTGTAGTTGCCCTCGAAGCCGCTGTTAAAGGCGACGACAAGGCTACCATCGAAGCCAAGGTTGAAGAGCTGTCGAAAGTCTCCGCTCCGGTTGCGCAGAAGATGTACGCCGAACAGGCTCAGCCAGCTGATGGCGCGGCCCCGCAAGGCGAGTCGGCCGAGAAGGCTGATGATGTTGTCGATGCAGAGTTCGAAGAAGTAAAAGACCAAAAGTAAGTTGTTGGTCGTCCGGTTGACTGCCTTGCGGCGGTGACTGGTAGGATGTCGCCGCGCGGGAGCTTGCTCCCGCGTTGGCGTATCTGGAATACGCGAATTTTTACAGCATGCGACAAAGCTCGCGTGCTCGTGGTATGGCCGAAAATGCTCCTGCTTTTCGCGCCGCAGATACCGCATGAATCAAAGACCAGGATCGTTGAATTGACGTGAGTTGGGTCCGGGCCTTCATGGGGGCTCAACGAGTTTGGCGAGGCTCAGGAGGGGTTTGCCGAACGTCCTTAAGAGTGCAAAGAACTTATGGCAAAGCGTGACTATTACGAAGTATTGGGTGTCGAGCGAGGCACGAGCGAAGCGGACCTGAAGAAGGCCTATCGCCGCCTGGCAATGAAGCACCACCCTGACCGTAATCCGGGCGACAAGGCTTCGGAAGATGCGTTCAAAGAAGCCAACGAGGCTTATGAAGTGTTGTCCGACGCCAGCAAGCGCGCGGCCTACGACCAGTACGGTCATGCCGGCGTCGACCCAAGCATGGGTGGCGGCGGTGCCGGTTTTGGCGGGCAGAACTTCTCCGATATTTTCGGCGACGTCTTCAGCGACTTCTTCGGCGGCGGTCGCGGCGGTGCCCGTGGCGGCGCTCAGCGTGGCAGCGACTTGCGCTACACCCTGGAGCTGAATCTGGAAGAAGCGGTGCGCGGTACCTCGGTGAATATCCGCGTGCCGACACTGGTCAACTGCAAGCCGTGCGATGGCTCGGGTGCGAAGAAAGGCTCGTCGCCGTCGACCTGCCCGACCTGCGGTGGTATCGGTCAGGTGCGCATGCAGCAAGGCTTCTTCTCGGTGCAGCAAACCTGCCCGCGCTGCCATGGCCAGGGCAAGATCATTTCCGACCCGTGCGATTCGTGCCACGGTGACGGTCGCGTTGAAGAATACAAAACCCTGTCGGTGAAAGTGCCGGCCGGCGTCGACACCGGCGATCGCATTCGTCTGTCCGGCGAAGGTGAGGCGGGGACGCAGGGTGGTCCGACGGGCGATCTGTACGTGGTCATCAATGTCCGCGAACACGACATCTTCCAGCGTGACGGCAAACACCTGTTCTGCGAAGTGCCGATCAGCTTCGTCGACGCGGCGCTGGGCGGCGAGCTGGAGATTCCGACCCTCGACGGTCGGGTCAAACTGAAAATCCCTGAAGGCACCCAGACCGGCAAGCAGTTCCGCGTGCGCGGCAAAGGCGTGGCGCCAGTGCGTGGCGGTGGTGCGGGCGACTTGATGTGCCGCGTCGCGGTCGAAACGCCAGTCAACCTCAATCGTCGTCAGCGTGAACTGCTGGAAGAATTCCGTAGCTCGCTGGCCGACGACAACAGCCATTCGCCGAAAACCACCGGTTGGTTCGACGGTGTGAAGCGCTTCTTCGGCGATCTGTAAGGAGTCGGCATGCGACGTATAGCTGTGATGGGCGCTGCTGGGCGCATGGGCAAGATTCTGGTCGAAGCCGTGCAGCAGCGCGCGCCGCTGACCGGTCTGACGGCCGCGGTGGTGCGTCCCGGCAGTACGCTGATCGGCGTCGACGCCGGTGAGCTGGCTTCGCTGGGGCGTATCGGTGTGCCGCTGTCTGGGCATATCGAAGCCGTGGCGGAAGAGTTCGATGTGCTGATCGACTTCACATTGCCGGAAGTGATGTTGAAAAATCTGGCGTTCTGCCGCAAGGCTGGCAAAGCCATGGTCATCGGCACCACCGGGCTGGACGCAGCGCAAAAGCAGTTGCTGGTCGAGGCGGGCAAGGACATTCCGATCGTCTTCGCGGCCAACTTCAGCGTCGGCGTCAATCTGTCGCTGAAGCTGCTCGACATGGCGGCACGTGTCTTGGGCGATGAAGCGGACATCGAGATCATCGAGGCGCATCACCGGCACAAGATCGATGCGCCGTCCGGCACCGCGCTGCGCATGGGTGAAGTCATCGCCAGTGCGCTGGATCGTGATCTGCAGAAAGTCGCGGTCTACGGTCGCGAAGGTCACACCGGCGCCCGTGAGCGTGAAACCATCGGCTTCGCCACTGTGCGCGGTGGTGATGTGGTAGGTGATCACACCGTGCTGTTCGCCTGCGAGGGCGAGCGTCTGGAGATCACTCACAAGGCGTCGAGCCGTATGACTTTCGCCAAGGGTGCGGTGCGTGCCGCGCTGTGGCTTGATGGTCGTGAGCCGGGTCTTTACGACATGCAGGACGTGCTCGAGCTGCGTTAACGCAGTGCTGAACCCGGTGCAAACGCCCTGTTTGCACCGGTTTTTCTCCGCTTGGCGACGACCTGTCGCATTCTCCGGCCTTTAGGGCTCTTTAGCGGTGGACCAAAAAAGCCTTTTTCTGTAAGCTACAGCTTTAGTGTGTCCACTAAAAGCGCGCAGAATAATTCAGTGAAGAAGCGGGGTGACGTGTCCATACGTCACTCCGCTTTTTTACAACCTGCGATCGCCCTTTCATGCGTTATTTACGGGAGGTCTTCTTGACTAAGCCAGCCATACTTGCCCTTGCTGATGGCAGCATTTTTCGCGGCGAAGCCATTGGAGCCGACGGTCAGACCGTTGGTGAGGTGGTGTTCAACACCGCAATGACCGGCTATCAGGAAATCCTTACCGATCCTTCCTACGCCCAACAGATCGTTACCCTGACTTACCCGCACATCGGCAACACCGGCACCACGCCGGAAGACGCCGAGTCCGACCGCGTATGGTCCGCTGGCCTGGTCATCCGTGACCTGCCGCTGGTAGCGAGCAACTGGCGTAACACGATGTCGCTGTCCGATTACCTGAAAGCCAACAATGTCGTGGCGATCGCCGGTATCGACACCCGTCGTCTGACCCGCATCCTGCGTGAAAAGGGCGCGCAGAACGGCTGCATCATGGCCGGTGACAACATCTCCGAAGAAGCCGCCATCGCCGCTGCGCAAGGCTTCCCGGGCCTGAAGGGCATGGACCTGGCGAAAGTCGTCAGCACCAAGACTCAATACGAATGGCGCTCGACGGTCTGGGATCTGAAAACCGACAGCCACGCGACCATCGAAGCGTCCGAGCTGCCGTATCACGTGGTTGCCTTCGACTACGGCGTCAAGGTCAACATCCTGCGCATGCTGGTCGAGCGCGGCTGCCGCGTCACCGTGGTGCCTGCCCAGACTCCGGCAGCCGATGTCCTGGCGTTGAAGCCGGACGGCGTGTTCCTGTCCAACGGCCCGGGTGACCCGGAGCCATGCGACTACGCGATCCAGGCGATCAAGGACGTGCTGGAAACCGAAATCCCGGTCTTCGGCATCTGCCTCGGTCACCAGCTGCTGGCTCTGGCCTCCGGCGCCAAGACCGTGAAAATGGGCCACGGCCATCACGGTGCCAACCACCCGGTGCAGGATCTGGACACCGGCGTTGTGATGATCACCAGCCAGAACCACGGTTTTGCGGTCGACGAAGCCACCCTGCCGGGCAACGTTCGCGCGATCCACAAATCGCTGTTCGACGGCACCCTGCAAGGCATCGAACGCACCGACAAAAGTGCGTTCAGCTTCCAGGGCCACCCTGAAGCGAGCCCGGGCCCGAACGACGTCGCGCCACTGTTCGACCGCTTCATCAACGAGATGGCCAAGCGACGCTAAGCGTTCGCCTTGAGACTGTAGAGAGAAGTATTCGAGGGCGGCCCCGGCACCGGTGGCCCCTTCGGGACTTCAGAAATCGATCAAGACGGCTTGCCGACTGACCTGCGGATTTGAGTGACAACCCATGCCAAAACGTACAGACATTAAAAGCATCCTGATTCTCGGCGCTGGCCCGATCGTTATCGGCCAGGCCTGCGAATTCGACTACTCCGGCGCCCAGGCCTGCAAAGCCCTGCGCGAAGAGGGCTACCGCGTCATCCTGGTGAACTCCAACCCGGCCACCATCATGACCGACCCCGACATGGCCGACGCCACCTACATCGAGCCGATCAAGTGGCAGACCGTTGCCAAGATCATCGAGAAAGAACGTCCGGACGCCGTCCTGCCAACCATGGGCGGCCAGACCGCTCTGAACTGCGCCCTGGACCTGGAGCGCGAAGGCGTTCTGGAGAAGTTCGGCGTAGAAATGATCGGCGCCAACGCCGACACCATCGACAAGGCTGAAGACCGTTCGCGTTTCGACAAGGCGATGAAATCCATCGGCCTGGCGTGCCCGCGCTCCGGCATCGCGCACAGCATGGAAGAAGCCAACGCCGTCCTCGAGACACTGGGCTTCCCGTGCATCATCCGTCCGTCCTTCACCATGGGCGGCACCGGTGGCGGTATCGCGTACAACCGTGAAGAATTCGAAGAAATCTGCGCCCGCGGTCTGGACCTGTCGCCGACCAAAGAGCTGCTGATCGACGAATCGCTGATCGGCTGGAAAGAATATGAAATGGAAGTTGTCCGCGACAAAAAGGACAACTGCATCATCGTCTGCTCGATCGAAAACTTCGACCCGATGGGCGTGCACACCGGTGACTCGATCACCGTGGCGCCGGCACAGACCCTGACCGACAAGGAATACCAGATCCTGCGTAACGCCTCGCTGGCGGTACTGCGCGAGATCGGCGTTGAAACCGGCGGTTCCAACGTGCAGTTCGGTATCTGCCCGAACACTGGTCGTATGGTCGTGATCGAGATGAACCCGCGCGTATCGCGTTCCTCGGCGCTGGCTTCGAAAGCCACCGGTTTCCCGATCGCCAAAGTCGCGGCCAAACTGGCTGTGGGTTACACCCTCGACGAACTGTCGAACGACATCACCGGCGGCAAGACCCCGGCGTCCTTCGAGCCGTCGATCGACTACGTCGTGACCAAGCTGCCACGCTTCGCTTTCGAGAAATTCGCCAAGGCTGACGCACGCCTGACCACTCAGATGAAGTCGGTGGGTGAAGTCATGGCCATCGGCCGGACTTTCCAGGAATCCCTGCAGAAAGCCCTGCGCGGTCTGGAAGTCGGCGTTTGCGGTCTGGACGAAAAACTCGACCTGAGCAACCCGGAAAGCATGAGCGTGCTCAAGCGCGAGCTGACCGTTCCGGGCGCCGAGCGTATCTGGTACGTGGCTGACGCATTCCGCGCCGGTCTGTCGGTCGAAGACATCTTCGGCATGAACATGATCGACCCGTGGTTCCTGGTGCAGATCGAAGACCTGATCAAGGACGAAGAGAAGGTCAAGACCCTCGGTCTGTCTTCGATCGACCGCGACCTGATGTACAAGCTCAAGCGCAAAGGCTTCTCCGATCAGCGTCTGGCCAAACTGCTGGGCGTGACCGAGAAGAACCTGCGCACGCATCGTCAGAAGCTCGAAGTGTTCCCGGTCTACAAGCGCGTCGACACCTGCGCCGCCGAGTTCGCCACCGACACCGCTTACCTCTACTCGACATACGAGGAAGAGTGCGAAGCCGCGCCGTCCGGCCGCGACAAGATCATGATTCTGGGTGGCGGTCCGAACCGTATCGGCCAAGGCATCGAGTTCGACTACTGCTGCGTTCACGCCGCGCTCGCCCTGCGCGAAGACGGCTACGAAACCATCATGGTCAACTGCAACCCGGAAACCGTTTCCACCGACTACGACACCTCCGATCGTCTGTACTTCGAACCAGTGACCCTGGAAGACGTGCTGGAAATCTGCCGCGTCGAGAAGCCGAAAGGCGTGATCGTCCAGTACGGTGGCCAGACCCCGTTGAAACTCGCTCGCGCGCTGGAAGCCGCTGGCGTGCCGATCATCGGCACCAGCCCTGACGCCATCGACCGTGCCGAAGACCGTGAGCGCTTCCAGCAAATGGTTGAGCGTCTGAACCTGCGTCAGCCGCCGAACGCCACCGTGCGCAGCGAAGACGAAGCCGTCCGTGCTGCCGCGAAGATCGGTTACCCGCTGGTCGTGCGTCCGTCCTACGTACTGGGCGGCCGTGCGATGGAAATCGTTTACAAGGAAGACGAGCTCAAGCGCTACCTGCGTGACGCGGTGCAAGTGTCGAACGACAGCCCGGTGCTGCTCGACCACTTCCTCAACTGCGCCATCGAGATGGATGTGGATGCGGTCTGCGACGGCAAAGACGTGGTGATCGGCGCGATCATGCAGCACATCGAACAGGCGGGCGTTCACTCCGGTGACTCGGCGTGCTCGCTGCCGCCGTACTCGCTGCCGGCGCACATCCAGGACGAAATGCGCGAACAGGTCAAGAAAATGGCCCTGGAACTGGGCGTTGTCGGCCTGATGAACGTGCAGCTGGCTTTGCAGGGGGAAGACATCTACGTCATCGAAGTCAACCCGCGCGCCTCGCGTACCGTACCGTTCGTGTCCAAGTGCATCGGTGTTTCCCTGGCGATGATCGCTGCTCGTGTGATGGCCGGTAAGACTCTGAAAGAGATCGGCTTCACCAAGGAAATCATTCCGAACTTTTACAGCGTGAAAGAGGCGGTGTTCCCGTTCGCCAAATTCCCTGGCGTTGACCCGATCCTTGGCCCAGAAATGAAGTCGACCGGTGAGGTGATGGGCGTCGGCGACACCTTCGGTGAAGCATTCGCCAAAGCCCAGATGGGTGCCAGCGAAGTGCTGCCAACCGGTGGTACTGCGTTCATCAGCGTGCGTGACGACGACAAGCCACTGGTTGCAGGCGTGGCCCGTGATCTGATCAACTTGGGCTTCGAAGTGGTTGCCACTGCCGGCACTGCCAAGCTGATCGAAGCCGCAGGTCTGAAAGTGCGCCGCGTGAACAAGGTAACCGAGGGCCGTCCGCACGTGGTCGACATGATCAAGAATGACGAAGTCACACTGATCATCAACACCACCGAGGGTCGTCAGTCGATCGCCGATTCGTACTCCATTCGTCGCAATGCCCTGCAGCACAAGATCTACTGCACCACCACCATTGCTGCGGGCGAAGCGATCTGCGAAGCGCTGAAATTCGGTCCGGAAAAGACCGTGCGTCGCTTGCAGGATCTACACGCAGGATTGAAGGCATGATCAAATACCCAATGACCGTCCAGGGCGCCAAAGCCCTGGAAGAAGAACACGCTCACCTGACCAAGGTCGTCCGTCCGAAGCTCAGCCAGGACATCGGTACGGCCCGCGAATTGGGTGACTTGAAGGAAAACGCTGAATACCATGCCGCCCGCGAACAGCAGGGCATGGTCGAGGCGCGGATCCGTGACATCGAAGGCCGGATTCAGAATCAGGTCGTCATCGATGTCACCACCATCCCGCACACCGGCAAAGTGATTTTCGGGACCACCGTCGAAATCGCCAACGTCGAGACTGACGAAAGCGTCACTTACCAGATCGTGGGTGAGGATGAAGCTGACTTCAAACTCGGCAAGATTTCGGTCGGCTCGCCGTTGGCCCGTGCCTTGATTGGCAAGGAAGAGGGGGACGTAGTCGCCGTCAAAACGCCAAGCGGCGTGATCGAGTACGAGATTGTCGAAGTTCGTCACATCTGAAAGACGGCGCCCGCTACATGCGGGCGCCATGCTTTGGCAGCTGGCCCAGATGCTTTGGGTCGGCGGGCTATGGTTGATTCATCTCGGTTTGCAGCCGGCCTTGGGCCAGATTGGCCTGGCGCCGCTGCTGATCGACGAAGTCGCCGGTGCCTTTGAGGTGCTGGTCGTGGGTTTCGCTGCAGTTTGCGTGATCTTTCAGGCTTTGGTGCTGGTACAGGCCGAGGGCCCTGGCAGTCTATGGCGGGATTTTCGCGGGCAGGTGCTGCTGATGGCGTTGTACGCGTGTGCGATGTATGTCGCCGTGCGTGTCGGCTGGCCGGATGCGCAGCGCTGGCAGGTGTTCAGTTATCTGGTGCTGGGTTTTTCCGGGCTGGTGCTGGTCATGCAGCCGGTGCCGGGCTGGAGTGCCAGGGTGCGCGAAGCACACCCTTGACCCTTGTCATCACTTGAAGCGATGAACGTTCGACAGCTGCTTGTTGACGCTGAAGTTCTTGCGATACACCAGTGCCATCTTGCCGATGACCTGTACCAGGTCCGCTTTGCCGACCTTGCACAATTCTGCAATGTGCGCCAGGCGCGACTCGCGATCGAGGATGTTGAGCTTGATCTTGATCAGCTCGTGATCCGCCAAAGCGCGTTCGAGTTCGGCTAGCACACCTTCAGTCAGACCGTTGTCAGCCACAGTCAGAACTGGTTTCAAGTGGTGGCCAATGGATTTGTACTGTTTCTTCTGCTCTGGAGTGAGCGGCATAATCTGACCCTTTCGTCTGGATTCTGTAAAATGGCGGCCATTTTACCCGAGGGTTCGTGGATCCGCCCAACTAATCACGACCCTTATCATCGAGGTGCCCAATGGCGCGTTCCAAGACAAGCCTTGGTTGGCTGAAAAGACATGTCAACGATCCCTATGTGAAGCAGGCGCAGAAGGATGGCTACCGCTCGCGTGCGAGTTACAAACTTCTGGAAATCCAGGAAAAATACAAACTGATCCGTCCCGGCATGAGCGTTGTCGATCTGGGCGCGGCGCCCGGTGGTTGGTCGCAGGTCACCAGTCGACTGATCGGTGGTCAGGGGCGTTTGATCGCTTCGGACATCCTGGAAATGGACAGCATTCCGGACGTCACCTTCATTCACGGGGACTTCACCGAGGACTCGGTACTCGGCCGAATCCTTGAGGCCGTCGGTAATTCGCAAGTGGACCTTGTGATTTCCGATATGGCCCCCAATATGAGTGGTACGCCTGAAGTGGATATGCCCAAGGCCATGTTCCTGTGCGAGCTGGCGCTGGACCTGGCGGAACGGATCCTCAAGCCGGGTGGCAATTTCGTCATCAAGATTTTTCAGGGCGAAGGGTTTGATGTTTACCTGAAGGATGCTCGTCGCAAATTCGACAAGATCCAGATGATCAAGCCGGATTCTTCGCGTGGCAGCTCCCGCGAGCAATACATGCTGGCTTGGGGTTACCGCGGCAACGGCGAATAAAAAACGGTTTTTCAGCGGGGCGATAGCTTTTTCATATTTTGCCCCGCGCGCATAAACGAATATTGTGTGGAAAGTGTTTCACAAAGGGTTACAGACGGCGCCTGCCAGAGTTGTAGGTAATGTAGTAAGTTAGGCCGGTGAATATCATGCGAAGCGCGCGCCAGTAGCGGAGCTTGCTTCAGAGGGTAGTTAATTGAACGATATGGCAAAGAATCTGATCCTGTGGTTGATCATCGCGGCTGTCCTGGTGACGGTGATGAACAACTTCTCCAGCCCTAACGAGCCACAGACCCTCAACTATTCCGACTTCATCCAGCAGGTCAAGGATGGCAAGGTCGAGCGCGTCGCCGTTGATGGTTATGTGATTACCGGCAAGCGCACCGATGGCGACAGCTTCAAGACCATTCGTCCGGCAATCCAGGACAATGGTCTCATCGGCGATCTGGTCGACAACCATGTCGTGGTTGAAGGCAAGCAGCCTGAGCAGCAAAGCATCTGGACTCAACTGCTGGTGGCCAGCTTCCCGATCCTGGTGATCATCGCGGTGTTCATGTTCTTCATGCGCCAGATGCAGGGCGGTGCCGGTGGCAAGGGCGGGCCGATGAGTTTCGGCAAGAGCAAGGCGCGCCTGCTCTCGGAAGACCAGGTCAAAACCACGCTGGCTGACGTCGCCGGTTGCGACGAAGCCAAGGAAGAAGTTGGCGAATTGGTCGAGTTCCTGCGTGATCCGGGCAAATTCCAGCGTCTGGGCGGCCGCATTCCTCGCGGCGTGCTGATGGTCGGTCCTCCGGGTACCGGTAAAACCTTGCTGGCCAAGGCGATTGCCGGCGAAGCCAAGGTGCCGTTCTTCACCATTTCCGGTTCTGACTTCGTCGAAATGTTCGTTGGTGTCGGTGCCAGCCGTGTGCGTGACATGTTCGAGCAGGCCAAGAAGCACGCACCGTGCATCATCTTCATTGACGAAATCGACGCCGTCGGTCGCCACCGTGGCGCCGGCATGGGCGGCGGACACGACGAGCGTGAGCAGACCCTCAACCAGTTGCTGGTAGAGATGGACGGCTTCGAAATGAACGATGGCATCATCGTCATCGCTGCTACCAACCGTCCGGACGTTCTCGACCCGGCATTGCTGCGCCCGGGCCGTTTCGACCGTCAGGTGGTGGTTGGCTTGCCAGACATCCGTGGTCGCGAGCAGATTCTCAAGGTCCACATGCGCAAAGTGCCAATGGGTGACGATGTTGCTCCAGCGGTGATCGCGCGTGGTACTCCAGGCTTCTCCGGTGCCGACCTGGCCAACCTGGTCAACGAAGCTTCCCTGTTCGCTGCGCGCAGCGGCAAGCGCATCGTCGAGATGAAAGAGTTCGAACTGGCCAAAGACAAGATCATGATGGGCGCCGAGCGCAAATCGATGGTCATGTCCGAGAAAGAAAAACAGAACACCGCTTATCACGAGGCCGGCCACGCCATTGTTGGTCGTGTAGTGCCTGAGCATGATCCGGTTTACAAGGTCTCGATCATCCCGCGCGGTCGTGCGCTGGGTGTGACCATGTTCCTGCCGGAAGAAGATCGCTACAGCCTGTCCAAGCGTGCGCTGATCAGTCAGATCTGCTCGCTGTACGGTGGCCGTATCGCTGAAGAAATGACCCTTGGCTTCGACGGTGTCACCACCGGTGCCTCCAACGACATCATGCGTGCCAGTCAGATCGCACGGAACATGGTGACCAAGTGGGGCCTGTCGGAAAAACTCGGTCCGTTGATGTATGCGGAAGAGGAAGGTGAAGTGTTCCTCGGTCGCGGCGGCGGTGGTCAGGCAGCGAGCTTCTCGGGTGAGACTGCCAAGCTGATCGACTCCGAAGTGCGCAGCATCATCGATCACTGCTACGGCACGGCCAAGCAGATCCTGACCGACAATCGCGACAAGCTCGATGCGATGGCTGACGCGCTGATGAAGTACGAAACGATCGATGCTGAGCAGATCGACGACATAATGGCGGGGCGTACACCTCGCGAGCCGCGCGACTGGACGGGTGGCACGGGTACTCCGCCACCACCAGTAGTCCGAGACGAGCGTCCGGAAACACCGATTGGCGGTCCGGCTGCTGATGTTTAAGGCTTGAAATGACTTCTGTACAGTCCCTGACCCGGTTGCCTTGCGGCAACCGGGTTCTTGATTTGGCCCGGACGCATGTCATGGGCATTCTCAATGTCACTCCTGATTCCTTCTCCGACGGCGGCCAATACAGCCAGCTGGACGCTGCCTTGCGTCACGCTGAAGCCATGGTGGCTGCCGGCGCGACGCTGATCGATGTCGGTGGCGAATCCACGCGCCCAGGTGCAAGAGCGGTGTCACCGCTGGAAGAGCTTGAGCGCGTGGCGCCAATCGTCGAGCTGATCAATCGCGAGCTCGATGTGATCATTTCGGTCGATACCTCGACGCCAGCGGTCATGCGCGAAACCGCGCGACTCGGCGCCGGCCTGATCAATGATGTCCGTTCGCTGCAGCGCGATGGTGCGCTGGATGCAGCAGCGGCTACCGGTTTGCCGGTGTGTCTGATGCACATGCTCGGCGAGCCTGGAAACATGCAGGACAACCCGCAGTATCAGGATGTCACGCGGGAAGTGGGTGAGTTTCTCGCCGGGCGCATGGCGCAGTGTGCGGCGGCCGGTATTCCTGCCGAGCGAATCATTCTCGATCCCGGTTTCGGTTTCGCCAAAACCCTGCAGCACAATCTAAGCTTGTTCAAACACATGGAAGCCCTGCATGCGTTGGGCAGACCCTTGCTTGTGGGTGTTTCGCGAAAGAGCATGATCGGGCAGGCCTTGAATCGCCCTGTGGGCGAGCGTCTTCATGGCGGTCTGGCCCTTGCTGCGCTGGCGTCGGTAAAAGGTGCGTGTATATTGCGCGTCCATGATGTGGCGGAAACGGTAGATGTGGTGCGGATGATCGCGGCCGTAGAATCAGCCGAATAAGAATGATGGAGCGTTTATGAGCAAAAAATACTTTGGTACCGACGGCATTCGTGGCCGGGTCGGTGTGTACCCGATCACTCCTGACTTCATGCTCAAGCTCGGCTGGGCCGCCGGCATGGCGTTCCGCAAGATGGGCGCCTGCAAGGTGCTGGTCGGCAAGGACACGCGTATTTCCGGATACATGTTCGAATCGGCTCTCGAGGCGGGCCTGACATCGGCAGGCGCCGATGTGATGTTGCTCGGCCCGATGCCGACGCCGGCGATTGCCTATTTGTCGCGCACATTCCAGGCCGAGGCCGGGATCGTGATCAGTGCCTCGCACAATCCGCACGACGATAACGGTATCAAGTTCTTCTCCGGCAAAGGTACCAAGCTGCCGGATGAGTTAGAGCTGATGATCGAAGAGTTGCTCGACGCGCCGATGACGGTGGTTGAGTCGAGCAAGATCGGCAAAGTGTCGCGAATCAACGATGCATCCGGCCGTTACATCGAATTCTGCAAAAGCAGTGTGCCGACCGGCACCAGTTTTTCCGGTATGAAAATTGTCATCGATTGCGCACACGGCGCGACCTATAAGGTTGCGCCAAGCGTGTTCCGCGAGTTGGGCGCAGAAGTGGTCGTGCTGTCGGCGCAGCCTAACGGTCTGAACATCAACGATAACTGCGGCTCGACCCATATGGGCCCGTTGCAGGCTGCGGTGTTGGCTGAGCACGCTGATCTGGGCATCGCCTTCGATGGTGATGGCGATCGCGTTCTGATGGTCGATCACACCGGCGCCATTGTCGATGGCGACGATTTGCTGTTCATCATCGCCCGTGATCTGCATGAGCGCGGCAAGTTGCAGGGCGGCGTCGTCGGCACCTTGATGAGTAATCTGGGTCTTGAGCTGGCGCTTGCCGATCTGTCCATCCCGTTTATTCGGGCCAACGTCGGTGACCGCTATGTGATTGCTGAGCTGCTTGAGCGCAACTGGTTGGTGGGTGGCGAGAATTCCGGGCATGTCGTGTGCTTCAATCACACCACTACTGGTGACGCGATCATCGCGGCGTTGCAGGTGCTGATGGCGCTGAAGAGCCGTAATGAGGGTCTGGCGCAAACCCGTCAGGCGCTGCGCAAATGTCCTCAGGTGCTGATCAACGTGCGTTTCGGTGGCGGCGAAAGCCCGCTGGAGCACCCGGCTGTCAAAGAGGCGAGTGCGCGTGTAACCCAGGCAATGGCCGGTCGTGGTCGAGTGCTTTTGCGCAAGTCGGGAACAGAGCCTTTGGTGCGCGTGATGGTTGAAGGCGAGGACGAAACTCAGGTTCGCGGCTATGCCGAAGAACTGGCAAAACTGGTAACTGAAGTTTCTGCCTGATTCGGCTTGCCAGCCTTCACTCTCTTGGGTAACATCTGCGCCCACTTTGACCGACGAGGTACAGCATGCGTCGCCCTATGGTAGCTGGTAACTGGAAGATGCACGGTACCCGCGCCAGCGTCGCTGAGCTGATCAACGGCCTTCGTCATCTGGCCTTGCCAAGCGGTGTTGATGTCGCGGTATTCCCGCCTTGCTTGCATATCAATCAAGTGATTGATGGCTTGAAAGGCAAGTCGATTTCGGTCGGCGCGCAGAATTCTGCGGTGGAAGCCATGCAAGGTGCACTGACCGGTGAGATTGCTCCCAGTCAGTTGGTGGATGCAGGTTGTTCCCTGGTGCTTGTCGGGCACTCCGAACGCCGCCAGATAATGGGCGAGCGCGACGGGATGTTGAATCGCAAGTTCGCAGCGGCACAGGCATGCGGCTTGATTCCGGTGTTGTGTGTAGGGGAAACCCTCGAGCAGCGTGAAGCCGGTAAAACTCTTGAGGTTGTCGGGCGTCAGCTGGGCAGTATCATCGAGGAGTTGGGTGTCGGTGCCTTTGCCAGGGCAGTCATTGCTTACGAGCCTGTCTGGGCTATTGGTACCGGACTGACTGCAACGCCGCAACAGGCTCAGGATGTGCATAAAGCCATTCGCGAGCAGTTGGCGGCAGAGAATTCTGAAGTCGCACGAGGTGTGCGGCTTCTATACGGCGGCAGCGTGAAGGCGGCCAATGCGGCCGAACTGTTCGGCATGCCGGATATCGATGGGGGGCTCATTGGTGGAGCTTCCCTGAATGCAGATGAGTTCGGTGCGATTTGTCGCGCCGCGGGAAACTGAGAAAATGCTGGAAACAGTCGTAGTCGTTTTTCATCTGCTGGGTGCATTGGGCGTAGTTGCTCTGGTTTTGCTGCAGCAGGGTAAGGGTGCGGACGCTGGCGCGTCTTTCGGAGCAGGTGCTTCAAATACTGTGTTCGGAAGCCAAGGTTCCTCTACCTTTCTTAGTAAGTTTACTGCTATACTTGCCGCCGGTTTCTTCATAACCAGCTTGGGGTTAGGTTACTTTGCTAAAGAGAAGGCTCATCAGCTGACTCAAGCAGGTTTGCCAGATCCAGCAGTGTTGGAAGTACCTAAGCAACAACAGCCGGCTTCTGATGATGTCCCGGTGCTTCAAGAGCAAAAGTCGGCTATTCCAGCGACTGACGTACCTCCAGCTCAAGAGCAGAAGTAAGAAGGGTTCCAAACGTAGTTTTGCCGAGGTGGTGGAATTGGTAGACACGCAACCTTGAGGTGGTTGTGCCCATAGGGTGTAGGGGTTCGAGTCCCCTTCTCGGTACCAATTAGTCAGGAGAGCCCGCTGTTGCGGGCTTTCTTGCAGGTGGAAGGTTACATTGACCCTATAAGGGATCGGTCGTATACTTCCGCCCCAGCTTTGTCGCGGGGTGGAGCAGTCTGGTAGCTCGTCGGGCTCATAACCCGAAGGTCGTCGGTTCAAATCCGGCCCCCGCAACCAGTTTAAGGAGCCCCTTTTCAGGGGCTTTTTGTTAGCTGGACACTTTCAATGCCGCTGTTCGACGGCGTTTCAAGGATGGGCGTTATGCCCATTTTTTTATTTTGCAAAGCATGCACATATCATGCACTAGGGGGTTCAGGTGTCGAGCAAGCTAGAAGAGTTGCAGGCCTTGCTGGCCCCGGTGGTCGTGGCCCTGGGCTATGAATGCTGGGGTATCGAGTTTTCGGCTCAGGGTCGGCACTCGATGTTGCGCGTTTATATCGATAAAGAGGGCGGCGTGCTGGTGGACGATTGCGCCATTGTCAGCCGTCAGATCAGCGGTGTACTGGATGTTGAAGATCCAATCTCCGTTGAATACACCCTTGAAGTTTCCTCGCCTGGCATGGAGCGCCCGCTGTTCACTCTTGAGCAGTTTGCAAAATTTGCCGGTGAACAAGTGAAGATCAAGCTGCGCTCGCCTTTTGAAGGTCGGCGCAACTTTCAGGGCCTTCTGCGCGGTGTAGAAGAGCAGGACGTCGTGGTGCAGGTAGATGACCATGAATTCCTGTTGCCGATCGATATGATCGACAAGGCCAACATTATTCCCAGTTTTGACTGAGACGCGGATCCCGCGGATCCAATGGCTTGCGAAAGGCGAGGCGTACGATGAGCAAAGAAGTACTGCTGGTTGTTGAGTCGGTATCCAATGAAAAGGGCGTACCGGCAAGCGTAATTTTTGAAGCGCTGGAGCTGGCTCTGGCCACTGCTACCAAAAAGCGTTTTGAAGACGAAGTGGACCTGCGTGTGGAAATTAACCGCCACACCGGTTCTTACGAGACTTTCCGTCGCTGGACGGTCGTTGAAGAGAATGATCTCGACGATCCGGCCATCGAAACCTGGCCAAGCAAGGTTGCCGAAACGCATCCGGGCGCCAAGGTCGGCGACGTTGTAGAAGAAAAAATCGAATCCATCGAGTTCGGCCGCATCGCTGCACAGACTGCCAAGCAGGTCATCGTGCAGAAAGTTCGCGAAGCCGAGCGCGCTCAAGTGGTTGACGCCTATCGCGAGCGCCTGGGAGAAATCATCTCCGGCACCGTGAAAAAAGTTACCCGCGACAATGTGATCGTCGATCTGGGCAACAACGCAGAAGCGTTGCTGGCCCGTGAAGACATCATCTCTCGCGAAACCTTCCGTGTCGGCGTGCGTCTGCGTGCGCTGCTCAAGGAAATCCGCACCGAGAACCGCGGCCCGCAGCTGATCCTGTCGCGTACCGCGCCGGAGATGCTGATCGAGCTGTTCCGCATCGAAGTGCCGGAAATTGCCGAAGGCCTGATCGAAGTCATGGCAGCGTCCCGTGATCCGGGTTCGCGCGCCAAGATCGCCGTTCGCTCCAAGGACAAACGCATCGACCCGCAGGGCGCTTGCATCGGTATGCGCGGTTCGCGCGTCCAGGCAGTGTCGGGCGAGTTGGGCGGCGAGCGTGTTGACATCGTGCTGTGGGACGATAACCCGGCCCAGTTCGTGATCAACGCCATGTCCCCGGCCGAGGTTGCGGCAATTATCGTCGACGAGGATGCCCATGCCATGGACATCGCCGTTGGCGCAGATAACCTGGCTCAGGCCATTGGTCGCGGTGGGCAGAACGTGCGTCTGGCCAGCCAGTTGACTGGCTGGACCCTGAACGTGATGACCGAATCGGACATCCAGGCCAAGCAGCAAGCGGAAACCGGCGATATCCTGCGCAACTTCATCGACGAGCTGGAAGTCGACGAAGAGCTGGCGCAGGTGCTGGTTGACGAAGGCTTCACCAGCCTGGAAGAGATTGCCTACGTACCGGTGGAGGAGATGCTCAACATCGACGGCTTCGACGAGGATATCGTCGACGAGCTTCGCGCTCGTGCCAAGGATCGTTTGTTGACCAAAGCCATCGCTACTGAGGAAAAGCTGGCAGACGCCCATCCGGCCGAAGACCTGCTCTCGCTTGAGGGTATGGACAAGGATTTGGCGATGGAACTGGCGGTGCGCGGCGTAATTACCCGCGAAGACCTGGCCGAGCAGTCTATTGACGACCTGCTCGACATCGACGGCATTGACGATGATCGTGCCGGCAAGTTGATCATGGCCGCCCGAGCCCACTGGTTCGAGTAATTAGGCGCGGCCTGAGGAGAGAAGTGCATGACGCAAGTCACGGTGAAACAACTGGCCGATGAGGTCAAAACACCGGTAGAGCGCCTGTTGCAGCAGATGCGTGAGGCAGGTCTGCCGCACACCGCCGCCGACGAAAATGTGACTGACAGTGAGAAGCAGTCCCTGCTGACTCACTTGAAAAGCAGCCACAAGGCGAAAGTGGAAGAACCACGCAAGATCACGCTGCAGCGTAAAACCACCAGCACCCTGCGTGTGGCTGGTAGCAAGAGCATCAGCGTAGAAGTTCGCAAGAAGAAAGTTTTCGTACAGCGCAGCCCGGAAGAAATCGAAGCCGAGCGCAAGCGTGAACTGGATGAGCGTCGCGCAGTAGAAAATGCTGCCCGTCAGAAGGCTGAAGAAGAAGCCAAGCAGCGCGCCGAAGAAGAAGCGCGCCGCCAGCCTGCTGCTGCGCAAGCCGCTGCCAGCGACGCCGCTGCGGCACCGGCTGCAGTGGCCGAACCTGTGCGCGAAAGCGAGCCGGTGGCTGCTGCTCCAGCGCCGTCTGCTGACGTTCGCAACAAGCAGAACGAACAGCGCCGTCCGGACAAGCCGCGTGCCGACGACAACAATCGTCGCAGCGGCGGTGGTGATGGCGAGCGTAAAAACGCTCCGCATCGCGCATCGGTCAAGGAAAAAGCCCCGGCTCCACGCGTGGCGCCACGCACTACCGACGAAGAAAGCGATGGCTTCCGTCGCGGTGGTCGCGGCAAGGCCAAGCTGAAGAAGCGCAACGCCCACGGTTTCCAGAGCCCTACCGGCCCTGTCGTGCGTGACGTGCAGATCGGCGAGACCATCACGGTTGGCGATCTGGCCAATCAGATGTCGGTCAAAGCGGCTGAAATCATCAAGTTCATGTTCAAACTGGGTACCCCAGCGACCATCAACCAGGTGCTTGATCAGGAAACTGCTCAACTGGTAGCCGAAGAACTGGGCCACAAAGTGACCCTGGTCAGCGACACCGCCCTGGAAGACTCCCTGGCCGAGTCCCTGAAGTTTGAAGGTGAGTCGTTCTCCCGTGCGCCAGTCGTGACCGTAATGGGCCACGTTGACCACGGTAAAACGTCCCTGCTCGACTACATCCGTCGTGCCAAGGTAGCTGCTGGCGAAGCCGGCGGTATCACCCAGCACATCGGTGCGTACCACGTTGAGACTGATCGCGGCATGGTCACCTTCCTCGATACCCCGGGTCACGCTGCGTTTACCGCAATGCGTGCCCGTGGTGCCAAGGCGACCGACATCGTGATCCTCGTGGTTGCAGCCGACGACGGCGTGATGCCGCAAACCATCGAAGCGGTTCAGCATGCCCAGGCAGCTGGCGTGCCTCTGGTGGTTGCAGTGAACAAGATCGACAAGCCGGGCGCCGATCTCGATCGCATCCGCAGCGAACTGTCGGTTCACGGCGTGACCTCCGAAGAGTGGGGTGGCGACACTCCATTCGTACCAGTATCCGCCAAAATGGGTACTGGCGTGGACGAGCTGCTTGAAGCCGTTCTGCTGCAGGCCGAGGTTCTCGAACTGAAAGCGACTCCATCGGCTCCTGGCCGTGGTGTGGTGGTTGAATCGCGTCTCGACAAAGGTCGTGGCCCGGTAGCCACCGTGCTGGTTCAAGACGGTACCTTGCGTCAAGGCGACATGGTTCTGGTCGGTTCGAACTACGGTCGTGTGCGTGCCATGCTCGACGAGAACGGCAAGCCGATCAAGGAAGCCGGTCCTTCCATCCCGGTCGAGATTCTCGGCCTGGACGGTACCCCGGACGCTGGCGACGAGATGAGCGTGGTTGCCGACGAGAAGAAAGCCCGTGAAGTGGCTCTGTTCCGTCAAGGCAAGTTCCGCGAAGTCAAACTGGCTCGCGCTCACGCCGGCAAGCTGGAAAATATCTTCGAAAACATGGGGCAGGCCGAGAAGAAGACGCTCAACATCGTCCTCAAATCCGACGTCCGTGGTTCGCTGGAAGCGTTGAACGGCGCCTTGAATGGCCTGGGCAACGACGAAGTTCAAGTGCGCGTAGTGGGCGGCGGCGTCGGTGGCATCACCGAATCCGATGCCAACCTGGCACTGGCTTCCAACGCTGTACTGTTCGGCTTCAACGTGCGTGCCGATGCTGGCGCACGGAAGATCGTCGAGCAGGAAGGTCTGGACATGCGTTACTACAACGTGATCTACGACATCATCGAAGACGTCAAGAAAGCCCTCACCGGCATGCTCGGCAGCGATGTTCGCGAGAACATCCTGGGTGTGGCCGAAGTGCGTGACGTGTTCCGTTCGCCGAAGTTTGGCGCGATCGCCGGTTGCATGGTGATCGAAGGTGTTGTGCACCGTAACCGTCCGATCCGTGTACTGCGTGAAGACATCGTTATCTTCGAAGGCGAGCTGGAATCCCTGCGCCGCTTCAAGGATGACGCTTCCGAAGTACGTGCCGGCATGGAATGCGGTATCGGCGTGAAGAGCTACAACGACGTCAAAGTCGGCGACAAGATCGAAGTCTTCGAGAAGGTTCAGGTTGCTCGCAGCCTCTGACTCGCGCACTTCAAGGGCCACGATGCGCCGTAGCATGCAAATGCGCGGTGCAGCGTCCGGACTCTAAACGCAACGCCCGGTCTGGCATTTGTCAGGCCGGGCGTTTGCCGCTTTCAGACCTTGCGGGTTTCACCGCTGGGCAGTAACAGGTAACAAATCATGGCAAAAGAATACAGCCGCACCCAACGTATCGGCGATCAGATGCAGCGCGAGCTGGCCCAGTTGATCCGTCGTGAAGTCAAAGACCCGCGCGTGGGTCTGGTCACCATCACCGCAGTGGAAGTCTCCCGTGACGTCGGTCATGCGAAGATCTTCATCACGGTGATGGGGCAGGACAACGCCGAAGACATCGCGCAAAGCATCAAGGTGCTTAATGCCGCCGCAGGTTTCCTGCGCATGCAACTGGCCCGTGAAATGAAGCTGCGCAGCGTGCCGCAATTGCACTTCCACTACGACGAATCCGTCGTGCGTGGCGCGCATTTGTCGGCGTTGATCGAGCGCGCCGTGGCTGAAGACAATCAGCACGTCGCGGCGCCTGCACCTGAAGACACCAAGGAGTAACTCGGTGGCTCAGGTCAAACGTATCCGTCGTAACGTCAGCGGCATCATTCTGCTCGACAAGCCGCTGGGGTTCACCTCCAACGCCGCGTTGCAAAAGGTGCGCTGGCTGCTCAATGCCGAGAAGGCCGGTCACACTGGCAGCCTCGACCCGCTGGCCACCGGTGTGCTGCCGTTGTGCTTTGGCGAGGCGACCAAGTTCTCGCAGTATCTGCTCGATTCCGACAAGGGTTACGAGACCCTGGCGCAACTGGGCAAGACTACAACCACGGCCGATGCCGAAGGTGAAGTTTTGCAGGAACGTCCGGTGACCGTTGGTCGCGCCGATGTCGAAGCGGTTTTGCCGAAATTTCGCGGCCAAATCAGTCAGATACCGCCGATGTACTCGGCGCTCAAGCGTGATGGCCAGCCGCTGTACAAGCTGGCCCGTGCAGGCGAAGTAGTGGAGCGCGAACCGCGTTCTGTTACTATTGCGCGCTTGGAATTGCTGGCCTTCGAAGGCGATACTGCGCGTCTTGCGGTGGACTGCAGCAAGGGCACCTATATCCGCACCCTGGTGGAGGATATCGGCGAGCAACTCGGTTGTGGTGCGTACGTCGCAGAATTGCGCCGTACCCAGGCCGGGCCTTTCACCCTCGCGCAGACGGTGACCCTCGAAGAGCTGGAAGCGGTACATGCCGAAGGCGGCAACGAAGCGGTCGATCGCTTTTTGATGCCATCGGACAGCGGCCTGCAGGATTGGCCGTTGCTGCATTTCTCGGAAGCGAGCGCGTTCTACTGGCTCAACGGCCAGCCGGTACGTGCCCCGGATGCCCCGAAGTTCGGCATGGTACGGGTACAGGATCACAATGGTCGCTTCATCGGCATCGGTGAAGTGAGCGAAGACGGGCGCATCGCGCCACGTCGCTTGATTCGGTCGGAATGACCGGAACCGGCCTGTGTCACAGCAGGTCGGCGAGTGTGGCTGTCAACAGGCACGGTCACGACTCATTTATAGATACAGGGATTTGTCCCTGGCCTGTTGAAACTGTTTTTTTGAAACAGTTTCCTGATAAGGAAGGATTGCCTCATGGCTCTCGACGTTCAAGAAAAAGCTCAAATCGTTGCTGACTACCAGCAAGCTGTTGGTGACACTGGTTCGCCAGAAGTGCAAGTTGCACTGCTGACCGCCAACATCAACAAACTGCAAGGTCACTTCAAGGCCAACGGTAAAGATCACCACTCCCGTCGTGGTCTGATCCGCATGGTAAACCAGCGTCGCAAGCTGCTGGACTACCTGAAAGGCAAGGACGTGAGCCGTTACAGCGCTCTGATCGCTCGCCTGGGTCTGCGTCGCTAATCAGCGATTGCGCTATGAGGTTGGTTGTCTGCAAGTCGTCAGCGGTTCGCCGCTGGCGCCTTGCAGGCTCCCAGCCTCAAGTTTTATCTGCGGCATGGCTTTACCTGTAGCACCCGGACAATACACATCGGGCCGATTCCCGAGATTGCCCAAGAATTCGCAAGAAACCGTTTTCCCCAAGAGCCACAAAGAAGGTAGGACACCGTGAACCCGGTAATCAAAAAATTCCAGTTCGGTCAGTCGACCGTTACCCTCGAGACTGGCCGTATCGCCCGTCAGGCCTCCGGCGCAGTATTGGTCACCGTTGACGACGACGTCAGCGTATTGGTGACTGTTGTCGGTGCCAAGCAAGCCGATCCGGGCAAGGGCTTTTTCCCTCTGTCCGTTCACTACCAGGAAAAGACTTACGCTGCCGGTAAGATCCCTGGCGGTTTCTTCAAGCGTGAAGGCCGTCCTTCCGAGAAAGAAACCCTGACTTCCCGACTGATCGACCGTCCGATCCGTCCGCTGTTTCCTGAAGGCTTCATGAACGAAGTGCAGGTTGTCTGCACCGTCGTTTCCACCAGCAAGAAGACCGATCCGGACATCGCTGCGATGATCGGTGCCTCGGCTGCCCTGGCCATTTCCGGCATTCCATTCGACGGCCCGATCGGCGCCGCGCGCGTGGCTTTCCATGAAAGCACCGGCTACCTGCTGAACCCGACTTACGAACAGCAAGCCGCTTCGAGCCTGGACATGGTCGTTGCCGGTACCTCCGACGCCGTACTGATGGTTGAATCGGAAGCCAAAGAGCTGACCGAAGACCAGATGCTGGGCGCGGTACTGTTTGCCCACGACGAGTTCCAGGTGGTGATCAACGCCGTTAAAGAACTGGCCGCTGAAGCTGCCAAGCCAACCTGGAACTGGGCTCCTGCGCCTGAAGCCACCGAACTGCTGGGCGCGATCCGTGCCGAGTTCGGCGACGCGATCTCCCAGGCTTACACCATCACCATCAAGGCCGATCGCTACGCGCGTCTGGGCGAGCTGCGTGACCAGGTGGTTGCCAAGCTGTCCGGTGAAGAAGGCCAGCCTTCGTCCAGCGAAGTCAAAGCCGCTTTCGGCGAAATCGAATACCGCACCGTTCGCGAAAACATCGTCAACGGCAAGCCACGTATCGACGGCCGCGACACCCGTACCGTACGTCCGCTGAACATCGAAGTCGGCGTTCTGCCGAAGACTCACGGTTCGGCACTGTTTACCCGTGGTGAAACCCAGGCGCTGGTTGTTGCAACACTGGGCACCGCCCGTGATGCACAGCTGCTGGACACCCTGGAAGGCGAGAAAAAAGACCCGTTCATGCTGCACTACAACTTCCCGCCGTTCTCGGTGGGCGAGTGTGGTCGCATGGGTGGTGCCGGTCGTCGCGAAATCGGTCACGGCCGTCTGGCCCGTCGTTCGGTTTCGGCCATGCTGCCAGCCGCTGACGTGTTCCCGTACACCATTCGCGTGGTGTCGGAAATTACTGAATCCAACGGTTCGAGCTCGATGGCTTCCGTTTGCGGCGCTTCCCTGGCTCTGATGGACGCTGGTGTGCCGATGAAGGCACCGGTTGCCGGTATCGCCATGGGTCTGGTTAAAGAAGGCGAGAAGTTCGCCGTCCTGACCGACATCCTCGGTGACGAAGACCACCTCGGCGACATGGACTTCAAGGTAGCCGGTACCGCCAAAGGCGTGACCGCGCTGCAGATGGACATCAAGATCAAGGGCATCACCGAAGAGATCATGGAGATCGCTCTGGGCCAGGCCCTGGAAGCGCGCCTGAACATCCTCGGTCAGATGAACCAGATCATTGGCCAGTCGCGTACCGAACTGTCGGCCAACGCACCGACCATGATCGCGATGAAGATCGACACCGACAAGATCCGTGACGTTATCGGTAAAGGTGGCGCGACCATCCGTGCGATCTGCGAAGAAACCAAGGCCTCGATCGACATCGAAGACGACGGTTCGATCAAGATCTTCGGCGAAACCAAGGAAGCTGCAGAAGCTGCTCGTCAGCGCGTTCTGGGTATCACCGCCGAAGCCGAGATCGGCAAGATCTACGTCGGCAAGGTTGAGCGCATCGTCGACTTCGGCGCGTTCGTCAACATCCTGCCGGGCAAGGACGGTCTGGTGCACATCTCGATGCTGAGCGACGCTCGCGTAGAGAAAGTCACCGACATCCTCAAAGAAGGTCAGGAAGTGGAAGTGCTGGTACTGGACGTGGACAACCGCGGCCGTATCAAGCTGTCCATCAAAGACGTGGCAGCTGCCAAGGCTTCGGGCGTTTAATCACCCCCAGCCTGTAGCGCAATGAAAATGCCCCGCCGTG
This sequence comes from Pseudomonas koreensis, assembly GCF_036668835.1. Lineage (GTDB taxonomy): Bacteria > Pseudomonadota > Gammaproteobacteria > Pseudomonadales > Pseudomonadaceae > Aquipseudomonas > Aquipseudomonas koreensis_I. Next base: position 196,236 of record NZ_JAZEVW010000008.1, on the reverse strand, counting down.
CAAACGGCGGGGCATTTTTTTGCCTGCGAAATACCCGGACATTCTGCGAAGTTGCCGGACCACAACAGCGGTGCTAGTTTTAGCCCATCGCCCGTGTAGCTCAGCCGGTAGAGCAGCGCACTCGTAACGCGAAGGTCGCAGGTTCGATTCCTGTCTCGGGCACCATCCCTCGCTTATTTCACCTTGCGGCTCAGATCCTCGACGGTACGTTTGAGCTGATCCATGGCTCGATCCTGATCGTTGACCTTCTGCTTCAGATTCGAAATCTCGCTGCTGCTGGAATTGGAGCTGGAGCCACTGTTGCGCTTGAGGTCTTCAACCTGGCGGCCAAGGGTTTCCAGTTCACGGTCCTGTTCCTTGACCTTGTTCTTCAGTTCGTCCAACTCCCTGCTGCTGGAGTTTGAGCTGGAACCGCCGCTTCGCTTGAGCTCTTCGATCTGGCGCGATTGATCATTGAGGGTGTCGCGCATCTTTTGCAGCTCATCGATGCTGATATCGCTTTTGATCACGACGGTCTTGCCATAATCGTTGTGGATCAGTGAAACCTTGTCGCCATAGGACGGGCTGCTGGAACTCAGCTCAACGGCCATGGCACTTGCCGGCAGGACCAGGGCAGCAATCAAAGCGGTAGTGGAGACAACAGCGGAGATTTTCGAGAAGCTGCGCATCACTGGTTTTCCTTGTGAACAGCATGATGTGTGCCGAAGTGGCACATGGCTATGACTCGGGATCGGCATTTATGTTCCGCAAGTCAGCTTTTTGCACCAGAGATGTAAAGAGCCGTGTAATTCGTCATGCAAACGTCCTATATTCGGTGCCTGCATGAGCATCGCTTAGCAGTTTTCAGATGATCCCGAATGGTTCCGAAGGCCGGCCAAGCCGCGTCAGAGAGATCCTTGATGATCCAGATCCATCCTCCATTCTTAAGATCAACGAGAACGCCATGACTGAATTAACTCAAGAGCAGCGTCACGAACAAGCGCTGGAAAAGTACAAACTTGATGCGCCGCAACTGCTGGAAGAGATCAAGGATCTCAGTCCCGATGATCAGAAAGACCAGATTCAGTGGGCTTTTGAAGACGAAGCCGAGGCTCAGGGTTTGCAGCCTTGGGAGTTGACGCTCAAGTACACGAGCACGCCGGAGGAGTTCGAGGCCCAACGTCTCGTACTGCATAAAGAGGCGGCTGAAGTATTGGGTGTCGAATGGGATGAGTACTGCGAGATGAACAACCTCGTCGTCTAAAAGCAGCTACAAGTTTCAAGCGGCAAGCTACAAGTCAAAGCAAAAGTGTTATGGCTTGTAGCTTGAAACTTGCCGCTGCTGTTAGAGGCTGAGGCGCATCGACAGGTCCACCGCTTTGACATCCTTGGTCATCGCACCAATCGAGATGTAATCCACCCCGGTTTCGGCGATCGGCAGCAGCGTGCTTTCGTTGATGCCACCGCTGGCTTCCAGTTTCGCCTTACCGCCGTTCAAGCGCACGGCTTCGCGCATGTCGTCCAGGCTCAGTTCGTCGAGCATGATGATGTCGGCGCCGGCATCCAGTGCTTCTTTCAATTCCTGCAGACTTTCCACTTCGATCTCGACCGGTTTGCCCGGGGCGATCTTGTGTGCGGCGGCGACGGCTTCGGTGATGCCACCGCTGGCAGCAATGTGGTTTTCCTTGATCAGGAATGCGTCATAGAGGCCAATGCGATGGTTATGGCAGCCGCCGCAGGTCACGGCGTATTTCTGCGCCAGACGCAGGCCCGGCAAAGTCTTGCGCGTGTCGAGCAGCTTGACCTCGGTTTGCCCGACGAAATCGGCCAGGTACTGCGCGCGCGTGGCGACGCCGGAGAGCAACTGGAGAAAATTCAGCGCGCTGCGCTCACCGGTCAGCAGCGAGCGCGCCGGGCCTTCCAGATGGAACAGTGGCTGATTGGGTTTGACCCGTTCGCCATCGATCACTTGCCAATGCACCGCAACGCGCGGATCAAGCTGACGGAACACCGCATCGACCCACGCCGTGCCGCAGATGACAGCGTCGTCACGGGTAATGATGGTGGCTTTGGCCAGACGTTCGGCCGGGATCAGTTGTGCGGTGATGTCGCCGCTGCCGACGTCTTCGAGCAACGCACGGCGCACGTTGGCTTCGATTTCGGCGGTCAGATCGGCGAGACGTAGATTCGGCATAACGGGCTCCACAAACAAAGTGGCCCGATTATAGGGGCAGGGCGCGAGCCAACCCAAGGTGAGAACAGGCGTGCCGGCCTGCAGCCTGTCGATTTTGTTTGAGCAAACCAGCGATATCGTGGTCATTGAAGGGGCGTTGCTAGGGGAAACCCTGACGGCTATGGCGCGGGGAACACGTTATGAAAGATAATCCGCCTTGCATTTGACGTCATAGCATTGACGTCTGATGTCGCCAGAATGGCCGGGACTTGTGGGAGCGAGCCTGCTCGCGAATGCATTTTTTCAGTGACATTGATGCGGCTGACACACCGCCATCGCGAGCAGGCTCGCTCCCACAGGGGATCGGAGTTGCTTGATCGAACGAATCACCGTTTCAGGAGGCTTGGATGCACAGCGACGGAAAAGTAGTGCCTTTGCACAAGGCTGCTATTGATCAGGCGAATCACTCGCCGCTCGCCCGCCTGCCGGTGATTCTGCTTCAGGTCCGCGACAAGGCCGCGCAGCAATTGCGCCACGGTTTGCAGGAGCTGTTCGATAACGCCGATGACACCCTGTTCGAAATGGCCGACCGGGCGCGCAACGATGTCGAGCAAAACATCTTTTTCGAAGCCATGCGCGACCTGCGCCTCAAGCGCAAACACATCGAACGCGGCTTTCTCGAACTGTTTTTCGAAGCCTTCGTCGGCCTGACCCAATACGACCCCACCCACAATGCCTTGCCGCGCACGCTGCTGTTCGACGAGGCGGCGCCGCGCACCGACGACATGGAGCGCAGCGTGGCCATTGAAACCATGGTCCGTCGCGTGCTCAAGCGTGACGGCTTTGCCCTCGATCAGTTGACGGCGCGGCTCAACGCGTTGCTCGGCAAGACCCTCGACGATCAACACAACCCGCTCGGGCCGGCACTGCTGTGCGAATTCTTTCTGCAGGCCGGTCGCAATCTGGGCGTGGAGATCAAGGTCAAGCTGATCCTGCTCAAGCTGTTCGAGCGCTATGTCCTGGCCGAAACCGAGCAGCTGTACGCCGAAGCCAATCAACTGCTGCTCGCCACCGGCGTGTTGCCGGAGCTGAAAGCAGCACCGGCGCGGCGTGCGCTGGATCGTGCCGCCGCCCAGGTCGAGCGCGATGAGCGTGAAGAGTTGCCGCCCGCCGATGACGATGTGCAGGAAGTCTTCGCCGCGTTACAGCAGTTACTCGTGCAGGTGCGCGGCACGGTCGCGCCAACCCTGGAGCCGAGTGTCGCGGCGCAACCGATCTCCACCCGCGATTTGCTGCGTCTGCTCTCGCATCTGCAACACTATGTGCCGGCGCTGGCGACGCAAGATGATTTCGACCTGCGCAATCAGCTCGAACAATTGCTGACCCGGGTCAGTGTCAGGAGTGGCAAGTCGCGGATCGTCGGCGATGCAGACGAAGACGTGATCAATCTGATCGCCATGGTTTTCGACTGCATTCTCGAAGACCGCAATGTGCCGGATTCGCTCAAGGCGCTGATCGCCCGTTTGCAGATTCCAATGCTCAAGGTGGCGGTGCTCGACAAGAGTTTCTTCAGCCGCGGCACACACCCGGCGCGGCGCCTGCTCAACGAAATCGCCGAGGCGGCGATGGGCTGGGGCGATTGCGATGGCGAGGCGCGCGACAGTCTGTATCAGCGCATCGAACAAGTGGTGCAGCGCTTGCTCACCGATTTCGTCGATGACCCGGCGATTTTCTCCGAGCTGTTGGCCGACTTTCTCGCCTTCACCAGCGACGAACGCCGCCGCAGCGAACTGCTGGAACAGCGTTTGCGCGATGCCGAAGAAGGCCGGGCCCGAACCGAACTGGCGCGGCGCCGGGTCGAGCAGGTATTGAATCAGGCGTTGCTGGGCAAAACCCTGCCGCCGGCGGTGGTCACGTTTGTCGAGAACGCCTGGAGCAAGGTCCTGCTGCTGACCTGCCTGAAACATGGCGACCAATCCGCCGAATGGCAGGCCGATGTGCAGACCATGGAGCAACTGATATGGAGCGTGCAGCGTCATGAGGACGCCGAATCCAGCCTGCGCCTGCTGGCGCTGGTACCGGGGTTGCTCAAGTCGTTGCGTGATGGCTTGAACAGTTCGGCATTCGATCCGTTTGCCACCGGCGAGTTTTTCAGCGAGCTCGAAGCGTTGCACGTCAGTGTGCTGGAGCGTTCCGCTGAAGCCGATCAAGCCGCGCCCATGGTCGAGGTGTCGCAAAAGATCGTGCTGCCGGCCGTCGACGAGGGCGACACCACGTTGCCAACGGTGCGCCTGCCCCACGATGACCCCGGTTTGCGCCAGGTCGAGCAATTGCGCGTGGGCAGTTGGGTAGCATTTACCGAAGACGACGAGCACACCCTGCGCTGCAAACTCGCAGCGATCATCGAAGCCACCGGCAAATATGTCTTCGTCGATCGCACCGGAATGAAAGTGCTCGAGCGCAGCAGGACCGCGCTGGCCCTGGAGTTGCGCCGCGGTGTTGCACGTGCGCTGGACAATACCTTGCTGTTCGACCGTGCGCTGGAGTCGGTGCTGGGCAATCTGCGCCGACTCAATCGCGCCAAGTGATCGCGCGCCGGTGGCCGATCACGGCATACTGGGCGCCAACAAAGTCGGCGTTGAAGGAATCGGTATGCAGTTGGATCCCGCTAGCGGGTGGTGTCACGGGGTGCAGGTCTGCCCATCGCCCAACTTCAATGAACGTCCGAGCGGCGAAATCTCCTTGTTGGTCATCCACAACATCAGCCTGCCGCCGGCGCAGTTCGCCACCGGCAAGGTCCAGGAGTTTTTCCAGAATCGTCTGGATGTCACCGAACATCCCTACTTTGCAGGGATTGCCGACTTGCGCGTCTCGGCGCATTTTCTGATTGAACGTGACGGCGCGGTCACCCAGTTTGTCTCCTGTCTTGCGCGGGCGTGGCACGCGGGTGTCTCGGTGTTCGATGGGCGCGAGACCTGCAACGACTTTTCCGTGGGTATCGAGCTCGAAGGCACCGATGATCAGCCGTTCACCGATGCGCAGTATCAAGCGTTGATTGCGTTGACCCGGCAGTTGCAAACGGCATTTCCGGCGATCACCGACGCACGCATCTGCGGTCACAGTGATATTGCCCCAGGGCGCAAGACTGATCCTGGCCCGGGGTTCGACTGGGCGCGTTACCGCGCAGCCCTGGCACAAGAGGAAGGACGATGAGTTTTCTGGTGTTACTGCTGGCGCTGTGGATCGAGAAGTTTTCGGCCTTGCGCCATCGGGTTCAACGCGATGGCGGATGGATCCGCGAACTGCACAAGCTCGAAAGCAGCCAGCGCATGGCGGGCAAACCGTGGCTGGTGCTGACCATACTGGTGCTGTTGCCGGTGGCGCTGCTGGCGCTGTTGCTGCTGGTGCTGGAACCGGTGGCGTATGGCTTGCTGGCGTTGCCGGTGCATTTGCTGGTGGTGATTTACAGCCTGGGGCGTGGCGATCTGCTCGGCGGGCTCGGGCCGTTTCGCGATGCCTGGCGCCGCGAAGATTTGCAAGCGGCGGCGCATGTGGCCAAGCGCGATCTGAACATCTGCGCCGACAGCGGCGAGCAGTTGCTTGAACGCGTGCAGGCGCATCTTTTGTGGCAGGCCTATCAAAGCTTCTTCGCGGTGATTTTCTGGTATTTCGTCCTCGGCCCGGTGGCAGCACTGGCGTATCGCTTGCTGGCGCTGGCTCAGGAACATGGCCAGAACCCGGCGCTGGTCGAGCGCGCCGCGCAACTGCGGCATGCCTTCGACTGGTTGCCGGTACGTTTGCTGGCGGCGAGTCTGGCGCTGGTCGGCAACTTCGTCGCGGTCAGTCGGGTGATGCTGCATGAGTTGCTCAACTGGAACATCAGCGCGGCGCAACTGATCAACCGCGTCGGTCTGGCGGCCGGAGAAATCCCGCCACCGGCGCTCGGGCCGGAAGGCATCAACACCCTCGACTGCCTGTGGGAACTTCTGCTGCGCGCAGCGGTTCTGTGGTATGCCGGGTTTGCCCTGTGGACCGTACTGGTGCACTGACCCCGACGTGCCGAGGGCGCCATTCCCTCGGCACGGCTGCCGTTAACCTTAAGTTACAAAAACTCCCTTCGATTTGAGCTATACAGAGATGGCGCCAGATGGTGGCTATCTGCTTTCGCTGCGCGCCTGCCAATAAAAACAAGAAAAACAAGGGAGACTTCCAGTGAAGAGCTTGCTCTATCCCGCCGTCTCGCTGATGAACCGCTTGAGCTTCGGCATGAAGTTCAGCCTGATCAGCGTGCTGTTTCTGGTGCCGATGCTGGTGACCAATTTCTATCTGGTGCGCGATTCCTATCGCGAATTCCAAGGCACTCGGGTCGAATTGCAAAGCCTCGACCTGCTGGGCAGCGGCCTCGCCCTGCGTCGGGATCTGGAAACCCTGAACAATCTGGTGCAGATCAATGTCACCCTCGGCCAGTCCGGCAAAGCGGGAAATGTCGAAGCGCAGATCAGCACGCTCGAACAAGCGCTGCTGGCCCGTCTGCAAAGACTGACGGCGATGACCGACGACCCCGAGCAGATCAAGCTTTTCGATGCCAAGCGCGATGAAATGATTGCCGCGTTCAAGGCCCAGCAAGCGGAGAACTCGCTGCAAAGTAAAAGCGCGTTGATCGGCAAGCTGCTCACCAGTGCGCAGATTTTCAGCCAGATCATCAGCAGCCAGGCCGGGTTGAGCCGTGACAACCAGAGTGACATCCGCCAACTCAGCGAACTGGTCACGCTCATTACGCCCAGCGTCACGCAAACGCTTGGCGAAGGCCGGGCGATGGGCTCTTACTCGTTGGGCCAGGGTTTTCTCAACAGTGCGTCGAGTACCCGCTTCGATGAACTGCTGGTGCAGATTGAAAAGCTCCAGGCCGAATATGGCCTGAAACTGCAAGACGCCCTCGCTTCCAGCAGCGCCGCGCGTGAATCCCTCAACGCCCCGGCCGAGAGCAGCAAGGCCTCGCTGAAACAGGCCAGCGAACTGTTCGAAGAACAGGTCGTGATGGCCGACACCCTCGATGCGCCATGGCAGGCGTTTTATGACCAGGTCACCGGGCTGATCGACAAGACCTACCAGCTCAATGACGCCACGCTGAAATTTCTCGACCGGCAATTGCAGCAGCGCCTGGCCCAGAACCGCACCCACATGGTCCTGCAGGCGGTGGCGCTGTCGCTGGTGTTTGTGCTGATTTTCTATCTCTACGGCGGCTTCTACGCCTCGACCCGCACCACGCTCAAACGTCTCGGCGCGATGATGGACAAAGTGGCGGCCGGCGACATGACCGTCAACTTCAAGGCCAGTAGCCGCGACGAACTCGGCGAATTGGGTGAGGTGTTCAACGGCACCGTGAAGAAGATTCACGACTTGATCGAGCGGGTCGGTCAGACTGTCGCTGAAGTCGAGCGCCAGGCCGGGCAGGTGGAAAATGTCTCGGCACAAAGCAATCAGGCGGTTGCCGGTCAGCGCACGCAGATCGAGCAAGTGGCGACGGCGATGAATCAGATGTCGGCAACCTCGCTGGAGGTCGCGCGCAGTGCCGCCGCCGCCGTGAGCAGCGCCCACAGCGTCAATGAAGAGACCGTCAGCGGCCGCGGTCTGGTCGAGTCGCAGCAGGGCAGCATTGCCGCACTGGCCAGTGAAATCGACCAGTCGGTAATAGTCATCAATCAGTTGGCCAGCGACAGCCAGTCGATCAGCCGCGTGCTCGAAGTGATCAAGAGCATCGCCGAACAAACCAACCTGCTGGCGCTCAACGCCGCAATCGAAGCCGCGCGTGCCGGCGAGCAGGGGCGCGGTTTTGCCGTGGTCGCTGATGAAGTGCGCACGCTGGCCAAACGCACCCAGCAATCGACCGAAGAAATCGAGCAGATGATCGCCAAGCTGCACGGCGGCGTCGGCGCGGCGGTAAAAGCCATGGGCATCAGCCATCAGATGGCCAACGGCACCGTTGACCAATCGGCCAAGGTGCAGCAGGCGCTGGAAAACATCCTCGGCGCGGTGGGCATGATTGTCGATCAGAACCAGCAGATCGCCGCCGCGGTTGAACAGCAGACCGCCGTGGCCCACGACATCGACCAGAACATCGTCGAAATCAACCGCGTCGGCGAACGCACGGCGCAGGGCGCGCACCAGACTGAAGATGCCAGCCGGGCGTTGTCGGCGCAGGTGGTTGAACTCAAGCAATTGATCAGCGCGTTTCGCGTCTAGGCCTTACGCAGATCCCTTGTAGGAGTGAGCTTGCAGGAGGGCGATGTGTTACCAGCCGAAGACTTCGCTGCAGTTGGCGGTGCTGGCAGTGGCGAGTTGGTCAGGAGTGATTTTCATCAGTTCGGCTAGCGCCGCGCAAATCGCCGGTAAATGCGCCGGGCTGTTGCGCTGGCCGGGGTACATCGTCGGGGCCATGTCCGGTGAGTCGGTTTCCAGCACCACCGACTCCAGCGGCAGCTCCGGCAACACGCGGTGCATGCGCAACGCCTGCGGCCAGGTTGGGGCGCCGCCCAGGCCGAGTTTGAAACCGAGCTTGATGTACTCGCGCGCTTCTTCGCGGCTGCCGGCGAAGGCGTGGATGATCCCGGCGCGTTTGAGCTTGAAGCGTTTGAGCGTTGCGATCACCGCCGCGTGGCTGCGGCGCACATGGATCAGCGCCGGCAGTTGGAAGTCTGCGGCCAATTGCAGTTGCGCCTCGAACAGCGTCTGTTGCCGCTCGCGGTCGAGGGTTTCGATGAAGTAGTCCAGACCGATTTCGCCCACCGCGCACAGTTGCCGATGACCGTGCAGGCGCGTCAGCCAGTCGCCCAGTGTCTGCAGGTCTTTGGGCCGATGCTGATCGAGAAATACTGGGTGCAGACCGAATGCCGCGTAAAGATCGGCATCGCTCTGCACCAGGTCCCACACCCGTTGCCAGTTACCGGTATGCACGCCAAGCACCACCATGCGCCGCACGCCGAGGGCGCGGCTTTCGGCGAGCAACGCCGAGCGATCGGCGTCGAAGTCGGGGAAGTCCAGGTGGGTGTGGCTGTCGATCAGCTCCACGATTCAGTCCCGGTGAATACGCTGCTTGAACGTACGCGCGATGGCTTGTACGCCGGGGGCGTACTCCGACTGTTCGACGGCAGCGAGCGCCAGTTCCAGCGCCTTGTCGGCGATCAACTGGTGCTGCTGGGCCATGGCATTGACCGGCAGCGGCAGGAAATCCAGCAACTGCGTGTCGCCGAAGGTGCCAAGGCGCAGCGGCCGCGATTTCAGCGGGAAGTCGTGCAGCGCATCGAACACACCCTGCAGCAAAACGTAGGACGTGGTGATCAGCGCGTCGGGCAAATGCCCCAAACGTTGCAAGAGTTCTTCCATCAGTTGCTGGCCGCATTCGCGGCTGAAGGCCTCGGCGTGTTCGACCAGCACTTCGCCTTTGAAGTCGCTCAGTGCCTGCCGGAAACCGGCGGCACGCTCCTGGCTGATGCTCAGTTCCGGGCGCGCGCCGAGCAGCACGATCTGCTTCGGTTGCGGATCGAGCAGGCTCTGGGTCAGGTGCAGGCTGGCTTCGCGGTCGTCACTGATCACCGAGCAGAAATGCTCTGGCTCCATGACCCGGTCGATGGCGATGATCGGCAGCCCTTTGGCCTGCAATTGCCGATAACTGTCATCGCTGGCCGGCAGGCAACTGGCGACGATCAGCGCATCGCAGCGGCGCGCGCGGAACAGTTGCAGCAACTGCCGTTCGCTCTCAGGCGCATCGTCGGAACTGGCGATCAGCAACTGATAACCGCGAGCCCGCGCGCCTTGCTCGAGCAGCTTGGCGATTCGCGCGTAACTGGGGTTTTCCAGATCCGGCAGAATGAAGCCCAGCGTGCGCGTATGCCGGCTGCGCAGGCCGGCCGCTTGCGGGTTTGGGGTAAAGCCGTGCAAATCGACCACCGCGCGCACGCGCTCGACGGTCGCTGTGCTGATGCGTTGCTGTTCGGCCTTGCCGTTGATGACGTAGCTGGCGGTGGTGACGGAGACGCCGGCCAACCGCGCGATATCACTGAGTTTCAACCCGGGATTTCCTTGTTTTTTCGAGCATGCGTCGACATTTTCGCCAATCCTACCCGATTCGGGCAGACGACTTATGGCCTACGCACTTCCGACAAGTTGGACTTCAACGATGAGACATTATCGAGTAACGTGCCGATCAATCTAGATTAAACGTTTCAGCAAGCGTATTTTCTACGTTTTAGACGCCTTTGGACGGTTCTGCCGTAAAACCGCCAAAACTGCCGCTCAAAAAGCGCGGCCGAGCGCCTAAGCTGTGACCATCAAAACAATACCTGGCCTGTATCGGGCCAAAAAGGAGATTGCATGCTCGAGCTCACTATAGAGCAGATATCCATGGGCCAGACGGCCGTGGATAAACCCGCCGCCCTGCAACTTTTGGCCGATCATCTGGTTGCCGATGGCCTGGTCGCCGATGGTTATCTCGCCGGCTTGCAGGCCCGGGAAGCACAGGGCTCGACCTTTCTCGGCCAAGGTATTGCCATTCCTCACGGCACCCCGCAAACCCGCGATCAAGTGTTCGCCACCGGCGTGCGCCTGATGCAGTTTCCCGAGGGCGTCGATTGGGGCGATGGGCAGATTGTCTATCTGGCGATCGGCATCGCGGCCAAATCCGATGAACACCTGCGCCTGTTGCAACTGCTGACCCGCGCCCTCGGCGAAACCGATCTGGGCCAGGCCCTGCGTCGTGCCAGCTCGCCGCAAGCACTACTGAAGTTGCTGCAAGGTGCGCCGCAGGAACTGGCGCTGGATGCGCAGATGATCGGCCTCGGCGTTTCTGCCGACGATTTCGAAGAACTGGTCTGGCGCGGCGCGCGTCTGCTGCGTCAGGCCGATTGTGTCAGCAACGGTTTCGCCGGCGTGTTGCAGCAGGTCGAAGCGCTGCCGCTCGGCGATGGCCTGTGGTGGCTGCACAGCGAGCAAACCGTGAAGCGACCGGGCCTGGCGTTCGTCACCCCGGACAAACCGATGCGTTACCTCGGCCAGCCACTCAGCGGTCTGTTTTGTCTGGCCAGCCTTGGCGAAGCGCATCAGGCGTTGCTCGAGCGTTTGTGTGCGTTGCTGATCGAAGGCCGCGGCCATGAATTGGGCCGCGCCACCAGCAGCCGTAAAGTCCTCGAAGTGCTCGGCGGTGAGTTGCCTGCCGACTGGCCGAGCGCGCGGATTGCGCTGGCCAACGCCCACGGTCTGCATGCGCGGCCGGCAAAAATACTCGCGCAACTGGCGAAGAGTTTTGACGGCGAAATTCGTGTGCGCATTGTCGACAGCCAGGACAGCGCCGTGTCGGTCAAAAGTTTGAGCAAATTGCTCAGCCTCGGTGCCCGGCGTGGTCAGGTGCTTGAGCTGATCGCCGAACCGAGCATTGCCGCCGATGCCTTGCCGGCATTGCTCGCCGCCATCGAAGAAGGTCTCGGCGAAGAAGTCGAACCATTGCCGCCAGTCAGTCAGCAGCGTGAAGTGATGGCCGACATCGCCGAGGTGCTGGTCGCCCCGGCCTCTGGCAGTCTGCTGCAAGCGATTCCGGCAGCGCCGGGCATTGCCATCGGCCCGGCGCATGTTCAGGTGCAACAAACTATTGATTACCCGTTGCGCGGCGAGTCCGCCGCCATCGAGCGTGAGCGCCTGACGCAAGCGCTGAGCGACGTGCGCGCAGACATTCAGGGCCTGATCGAACGCAGTAAGGCGAAAGCCATTCGCGAGATTTTCATCACCCACCAGGAAATGCTCGACGACCCGGATCTCACCGACGAAGTCGACACCCGCCTCAAGCAAGGCGAGAGCGCCGAAGCGGCGTGGATGGCGGTGATCGAAGCCGCGGCGAAACAGCAGGAAGCGTTGCAGGACGCCTTGCTCGCCGAGCGCGCGGCGGATCTGCGTGACATTGGTCGCCGTGTGCTGGCGCAGTTGTGTGGCGTGCAAACCGCGAGCGAGCCTGAGCAGCCGTACATTCTGGTGATGGACGAAGTCGGCCCGTCCGACGTTGCGCGTCTGGACCCGGTGCGCGTCGCGGGGATTCTCACCGCTCGCGGCGGCGCCACCGCGCACAGCGCAATCGTTGCCCGCGCCCTCGGCATTCCGGCGCTGGTTGGCGCAGGCGCAGCGGTGTTGCTGCTGGAGCCGGGTACGCCGTTACTGCTCGACGGTCAGCGCGGGCGCCTGCATGTCGACGCCGATGCTGCGACCCTCAAACGTGCCGCTGAAGAGCGCGACACTCGCGAGCAACGCCTGAAGATCGCCGCCGAACAACGCCATCAACCGGCACACACCACCGACGGTCACGCCGTTGAAGTGTTCGCCAACATTGGCGAAAGCGCCGGTGTGACCAGCGCGGTGGAGCAGGGCGCCGAAGGCATTGGCCTGCTGCGCACCGAACTGATTTTCATGGCCCACCCGCAAGCGCCGGACGAGGCGACGCAAGAAGCCGAATACCGCCGCGTCCTTGATGGCCTCGCCGGGCGTCCGCTGGTGGTGCGCACGCTCGATGTCGGCGGCGACAAACCGCTGCCGTATTGGCCGATCGCCAAAGAGGAAAATCCGTTCCTCGGCGTGCGCGGCATTCGCCTGACCTTGCAGCGTCCGCAGATCATGGAAGCGCAACTGCGCGCCTTGCTGCGTTCGGCCGACAACCGGCCGCTGCGGATCATGTTCCCGATGGTTGGCAGCGTCGAAGAATGGCGCCAGGCCCGCGCCATGACCGAACGCCTGCGGAAGGAAATCCCGGTCGCCGATCTGCAACTGGGGATCATGATCGAAGTGCCCTCGGCCGCGTTGCTCGCACCGGTGCTGGCCAAGGAAGTCGACTTCTTCAGCGTCGGCACCAACGACCTGACGCAATACACCCTGGCCATTGACCGTGGTCACCCGACGCTGTCGGCGCAGGCGGACGGCTTGCACCCGGCGGTGCTGCAACTGATCGACATCACCGTGCGCGCGGCCCATGCCCATGGCAAATGGGTCGGCGTCTGCGGCGAGCTGGCGGCCGATCCGCTGGCGGTGCCGGTGCTGGTCGGCCTCGGTGTCGATGAACTGAGCGTGTCCGGCCGCAGCATTGCCGAAGTCAAGGCGCGCATTCGCGAACTCAGCCTGACCCAGGCGCAAACCCTTGCTCAACAGGCCCTGGCCGTGGGCAGCGCCAACGAAGTGCGCGCATTAGTGGAGGCCCTGTAATGGCCAAAATTCTTACCCTGACCCTCAACCCGGCGCTCGACCTCACCGTCGAGTTGCCGCAGCTGGAGGCCGGTCAGGTCAATCGCAGCGACGAGATGCACACCCACGCTGCCGGCAAAGGCGTGAACGTCGCGCAGGTACTCGCCGACCTCGGCCATCAACTGACGGTCAGCGGTTTTCTCGGTGAGGACAATCTGCAAGCGTTCGAAACCCTGTTCGCCAAACGCGGCTTTGTCGACGCGTTCATCCGCGTGCCGGGCGAAACGCGCAGCAACATCAAGGTCGCCGAACAGGACGGCCGCATCACTGACATCAACGGTCCCGGGCCGGTGGTCGATGCAACGGCGCAGCAAGCGTTGCTCGACCGTCTGCTGCAGATCGCACCGGGGCATGACGCGGTGGTGGTCGCCGGCAGTTTGCCGCGCGGGGTCACGGCACAGTGGTTGCGTGAGCTGATCGAAAAACTCAATGCGCTCGGCCTGAAAGTCGCCCTCGACTCCAGCGGCGAAGCGTTGCGCGCGGCATTGCAGGCCGGGCCTTGGCTGATCAAGCCGAACACCGAAGAACTGGCCCATGCGCTCGGCTGTGAAGTGGTTTCCCCGCTCGCCGAAGCGCAAGCCGCCGCACAGTTGCACGCCCAAGGCATCGAGCATGTGGTGATCTCCCACGGCGCTGACGGCGTGAACTGGTTCAGCGTCGGCTCGGCGCTGCACGCGACGCCGCCCAAGGTCAGCGTCGCCAGCACGGTCGGTGCCGGTGACTCGTTGCTGGCCGGCATGCTCCACGGTTTGCTCAGCGCCGATACGCCCGAGCAAACCCTGCGCACGGCCACCGCGATTGCCGCGATGGCGGTGACCCAGATCGGTTTCGGCATCAACGACGCCGCGCAACTGGCGCAGCTCGAACAGGGCGTGCGCGTGCGCCCCCTGACAGAACAATAAGAGGGTTTGTGATGAAGTTAGCCATTGTTACGGCTTGCCCGAACGGCATGGTCACCAGTGTGCTGTGCGCACGTTTGCTTGATGCCGCAGCGCAGCGTCAGGGCTGGAGCACCAGCGTCGAAGTGATCGATCCGGCGCACCCGGAGCGCGAGTTGTCGGCGGTGACCATCGAAGCGGCAGAGTGGGTTTTGCTGGTCACTACCGGCCCGGTCGACATGAGTCGTTTTGTCGGCAAGCGGGTGTTCCAGATCGCCCCGGCGCAGGCGTTGCAGGATGTCGAAGCGGTGCTGCGCCGTGGTGCTGAAGAGGCTGAGGTCTATGTCGCCAGCGAAGCAGTACCGGCGGCAGACACGTCGCGTGCGCCGCGCATTGTTGCGATCACCGCATGCCCGACCGGCGTTGCTCACACCTTCATGGCGGCCGAAGCATTGCAGCAGACGGCCAAGCGTCTGGGCTATGAGCTGCAGGTCGAAACCCAAGGCTCGGTGGGCGCGAAAACCCCGTTGAGCGCAGCGGCGATTGCCGACGCCGACGTGGTCCTGCTGGCGGCGGACATCGACGTCGCCACCGAGCGTTTCGCTGGCAAGAAGATCTATCGCTGCGGCACCGGCATCGCCTTGAAGCAGTCCGAAGCCACGCTGAAAAAAGCCTTGGCCGAAGGGGTTGTCGAAAGCGCGGCGGGCGAGGGCAACGTCCCGGCCAAGTCAGAGAAAACCGGCGTCTATAAACACTTGCTGACCGGTGTCTCGTACATGCTGCCGATGGTCGTGGCCGGCGGTTTGCTGATCGCCCTGTCGTTCGTCTTCGGCATTACCGCGTTCAAGGAAGAGGGCACGCTGGCGGCGGCGCTGATGCAGATCGGCGGCGAGACCGCGTTCAAATTGATGGTGCCGCTGCTGGCTGGCTACATCGCTTACTCGATTGCCGACCGTCCGGGCCTGGCGCCGGGGATGATCGGTGGTTTGCTGGCGGGCACGTTGGGCGCCGGGTTTATCGGCGGGATAATCGCCGGTTTCATTGCCGGTTACGCGGCGAAAGCGATCAGCCGTTATGTCGCGTTGCCGCAGAGTCTGGAGGCGCTGAAACCGATTCTGATCATTCCGCTGTTCGCCAGTCTGATCACCGGTCTGGTGATGATTTACGTGGTCGGCAAACCGGTCGCCGGCATGCTCGCGGCGCTGACGCAGTTCCTCGACAGCATGGGCACCACCAACGCGATTCTGCTCGGTGTGCTGCTCGGCGCAATGATGTGCGTCGACCTCGGCGGGCCGATCAACAAAGCCGCGTATGCGTTTTCGGTGGGGCTGCTGGCCTCGCAGAGTTACGCCCCGATGGCTGCGACCATGGCCGCCGGCATGGTGCCGCCGATCGGTCTGGGCATCGCCACGTTCATCGCTCGGCGCAAGTTCGCCCAGAGCGAACGCGAGGCAGGCAAAGCGGCCTTCGTGCTCGGCCTGTGCTTTATCTCCGAAGGGGCAATCCCGTTTGCCGCGAAAGACCCGTTGCGGGTGATCCCGGCGGCCATCGCCGGCGGCGCACTGACCGGCGCGTTGTCGATGTACTTCGGCTGCAAACTGATGGCGCCGCACGGTGGCTTGTTCGTGCTGGCGATCCCGAATGCGATCAATCATGCGCTGCTGTATCTGCTGGCGATTGTCGCCGGGAGTCTGGTGACGGCGGTGGTGTATGCGCTGCTCAAGCGGCCTGAAGTGGTTGAGCTGGCGCTGGAGCCGGCCAAGGCTTAGCTGACACCGAAAAACCTGTGGGAGCGAGCCTGCTCGCGAAAGCGGAGTGTCAGATGACGAGGTTATAGCTGACAGGACGCCTTCGCGAGCCGGCTCGCTCCCACCGGGACCTGTGTTGTCATTCCGGGTTCATGAACCCATGCTTAAGTTTTCCCTTTTGCAGGGAGAACACCATGAGCGATTTCAACCTCGGCCGCCGTCGTGTCATGCAAGCGGTCGGCGCCGGACTGTTGCTGCCGGGGCTGGCGCCGGCGGTGATTGCTTCGGTCAAGGATCGTCCACAACTCACCGATGGCGTGCAATCGGGCGACCTGCTCGGCGACCGCGCGATGATCTGGAGCCGCAGCGATCGTCCGGCACGCATGGTGGTCGAGTGGGACACCCGCAGCCTGTTCGGCAATCCGCGCAAGTTCGTCTCGCCACTGGCCGATACCCGCAGCGATTTCACCGCCCGTGTCGAGCTGACCGGGCTGCTCGCCGATCAGGCGATTTTCTATCGCGTGTACTTCGAGGATGCCCAGACCGGCGTCGCCAGCGAACCGTGGTTCGGCCACCTGCGCAGCGTCCCCACGGCTAAACGCGACATCCGTTTTGTCTGGAGCGGCGACACCGTCGGCCAGGGTTTCGGCATCAACCCGGACATTGGCGGCATGCGCATCTACGAAGCCATGCGCCTGCGCCTGCCGGACTTCTTTATCCACAGCGGCGACACCATCTACGCCGACGGCCCGGTGCCGGCGCAACTGACCACCGAAAGCGGCCGCATCTGGCGCAACCTCACCACCGAGGCCAAGAGTAAGGTCGCGCAGACCCTCGACGACTATCGCGGTAACTATCGCTACAACCTGATGGACGAAAACATCCGCCGCTTCAACGCCGAAGTGCCGCAGATCTGGCAGTGGGACGATCACGAAGTAGTCAACAACTGGTCGCCGGGCAAACAACTCGATGAGCGCTATCAGGAAAAAAGTATCCACACCCTGGTCGGCCGCGCGCGCCAGGCGTGGCTGGAATATGCGCCGATGCGCTTGCAAGCGGCCGATGGCGGTGGGCGGATTTATCGCAAGCTGAGCTATGGGCCGATGCTCGATGTGTTCGTGCTGGACATGCGCAGTTACCGCGAGGCCAACGACGACAATCTGGGTGCGGCGAAACCGTTTCTCGGGCGTGAGCAACTGGACTGGCTCAAACGCGAACTCAAGGATTCGAAGGCGCAGTGGAAAGTCATCGCTGCCGACATGCCCATCGGGCTCGGTGTGCCGGACGGCGAGGTCAGCCCTGGCGTTGCACGCTGGGAAGCCGTGGCCAATGGCGATCCCGGCCCGGCGCAAGGCCGGGAGCTGGAGATCGCCGAACTACTCGGCTTCCTGCGCGCACAGCAGGTGCGCAATTTCGTGTTTTTGACGGCCGATGTGCATTACTGCGCCGCGCATCACTATCACCCGGATCGGGCGGCGTTTCAGGATTTCGAATCGTTCTGGGAATTTGTTGCGGGGCCGTTGAATGCCGGGAGTTTCGGGCCTAATCCGCTGGATAAAACCTTCGGGCCAGAGGTGGTTTTCGAGAAAGCCCCCGCCGCGCAGAACACCTCGCCGTTTGCCGGGTTTCAGTTTTTTGGCGAGGTGAATATCGAAGGGCAGAGCGGCGAGATGAGCGTGGTGTTGCGGGATCTGGATGGCATCGCTGTTTTCGAGCAGAAACTGCAACCGGTCTGAACACCGCGTCCCCTGTGGGAGCGAGCTTGCTCGCGAAAGCGGACTTACGGCCAACACCGATGTTGACTGTAAATCGTCTTCGCGAGCAGGCTCGCTCCCACAGGGATATGAGTTGGATCAGTAAACGTCGCGGCGGTAGCGGCCCTGTTCGATCAGGCGTTCGACTTCGGCGCTGCCGAGGATATCGATGAGTGCCTGATCCACGCCTGAGGCCATCCCCTGAAGGCTGCCGCAGACGTAAATCACCGCACCCTCCGCCAGCCATTGCTTCAGCTCTTGCGCCGACTCACGCAAGCGATCCTGCACATAAACCTTCTCGGCCTGATCCCGGGAAAACGCCAGATCGAGGCGCGCCAGATCACCGTTGATCAACCACTCTTCCAGCTCGGCGCGGCAGAGGAAATCGTGCTCGCGATTGCGCTCGCCAAACAGCAGCCACTGGCGTTGCTGGCCGTCGGCAATCCGAGCCTTGAGCAAACTGCGCAACCCGGCGATGCCGGTGCCGTTGCCCAGCAGAATCATCGGCACGGGTTCGTTGGGCAAGTGGAAACCACTGTTGCGGCGCACGCGCAGGCTGATGCTGCCGCCCACTGGCGCGTGTTCGGTCAGCCAGCCGGAGCCGATGCCGAGAGTGCCGTCGGTATGCTGTTCCTGACGCACGATCAGTTCCAGCACGCCGTCGGCGGCGATCGAGGCGATCGA
The DNA here is from genome assembly GCF_036668835.1 of Pseudomonas koreensis. GTDB lineage: Bacteria > Pseudomonadota > Gammaproteobacteria > Pseudomonadales > Pseudomonadaceae > Aquipseudomonas > Aquipseudomonas koreensis_I. The sequence goes on along the minus strand of NZ_JAZEVW010000008.1, from coordinate 177,749 downwards.
GTATTCGCGCATGGCCAGCGGCACCATGGCGTCGACCAGTGATTGCGCATGCAGGCCGACCAGATGCGCGCGGTGTTCCGGCAATTGGCGCGAGGCCAGTGCCACTTCCAACGGCTCGCTGAGGCCGTTGATCTTCACGGTGGTCTCGCCACGAATGCCGAGGCCGTCGAGGAAATGTTCAATCGCCCACGGGCAATTGCGCGGCAGCACTTCGACCAGATCACCGGCCAGCCAGCTGCTGGTGTCGGGGGCTTTGAGGCCGAGTAGATAGACCGGCGCGCCGCTGCTGTCGGGGTTCATCAGTTCACGCTTGACCAGCGTCCAGTTGGCGTAGCTCGGTGCTTGCCAGGTGTCGGTCGGTGCCTGCCCGGTGAGTTGGCCCAGTTGTGTCTGCCAGTGGCGCAGCGCATACGGGTCACCGCTGTCGACTTCGACGGGCGCGAACAAGGTCTTGCCGCCGTGCTCGCCCAGCCACTGATGCAGGCGTTTGGCAAAGCCGCAGAAGTGTGCGTACTGGCGGTCGCCGAGGCCCAGCACCGCGTAGTTCAGACTGTCGAGGGTCGCGGCCTGACTCAGCACCTTGCGCTCGAAACCGCGCGCGCTGTCCGGCGCTTCGCCGTCGCCGAAAGTACTGACGACGAACAGGGCATTGCTCGAGGCGCGCAGATCCTGCTCACTGACATTGGCCAGCGGCTGCACGTTGACCGGCAGTCCGGCAGCTTGCAATTGCCCGGCGGTCTGCCAGGCCAGTTGTTCGGCAAAACCGCTCTGGCTGGCGAAACCGACCAGCCACGCCGAGGCGTCGCCGGCCGGTTGCTCTAGCCCTTTGCGTGCATCCTTGATCTGTTTTTTCTTGCGTCGACGGTCGAGGTACAGCAGCCAGCCGGTAATGAAAAACAGCGGCATGCACACCGCCGCAACGGTCACGATGATGCGCCCGACGAGGCCGAAATAGCTGCCGACGTGCAGCGCATAAATGCTGGTCAGCAGTTGTGCCTTGAAGCTTTTGTCGGCGTAGCGGTCGACGCGTTTGACCTGCCCGGTGGCCGGGTCGAGGGTGATCTGGTTCAGCGCACGATCATGCGGCGAGCTGTCGAGCAGATAGAACACCGTCGCCGGTTGGCCGGCCACGGGCGGCATGCGAATGTTGTAGGCGGACAGGCCTGGGCCGGCGGCGCTGTAGATGCTGCTCCACATCGCCGCGTAGTCGGCGGTCGGCGCCGGGCCTTCGGGCGCCGGACCACGACCGCCGCGCACGCGCTCGTTTTGCGGGGCGTCGGAAAGCAGGCGGGTCAGGCCTTTGTTGTACCACTCGTAGGACCACGACAACCCGGTCAGCGCCAGCAGCAGGTACACCAACAAACACCATGTGCCGGCCACCGAATGCAGGTCCCAGTTGAACGCCCGACCTTTTTTCTTCCAGTCCAGGGTCAGCCACACGCGCCAGCTGTTCCACTGCCGCGGCCAGCGCAGGTACAAACCGGACAGGCAGAAAAACAGCAGCATCAAGGTGCAGGCGCCGGTGATGTTGCGCCCGGTATCGCCCATCGCGAGGAAGCGGTGCAGTTGCAGCATCAGGCCGAAGAAATCCTGGCCGACGGCATCACCCTTGAACTCGGCGTTGTAGGGATCGAAGTAGCGCATCTCGCCGCGACGCTCGCCTTTGGGCGGTGTGAAGTACACCCGTGCCGCGTTGCCACTGTCGGTTTCGACCCAAAGCATGGCGACTTTCTTGCCGGATGCGCCTTCGATGCGCTCCACCAGTTCGACCGGCGGCAGCACCCCGGCGACCTGTTTTTCCACTTGCAGGACGGATGGATTCAGCGCCCGCAGGATTTCGTCCTGAAACGAATAGGCCGCCCCGGTGATGCCCATCAAGGCCAGCACCAGCCCCGCGGTGATGCCAAAAAACCAGTGCAACTGGAACAGGGTTTTCTTCAACACGTCACTCGCCGTCCGTTCGAAAGTTGTCATCACGGCGCGCATTATGCCGTGGGTTGTCGTGAAGCGTTTTTCGTAACACGCAAAAGCCCCGTTCAATTGAATGAACGGGGCCTGATCCGTTTCGCAGATCTCATGTGGGAGCGAGCTTGCTCGCGAAGGCGTCGTGTCAGTCAGCATCGACTTCACTGAGCCACCGCTTTCGCGAGCAAGCTCGCTCCCACAGGTTTTCACATCGGTCAGAAGTGGAAGTTGGTGCTCAACAGCGCCGTACGGCCCGCCGCCTGATTGGCGAAGTGGGTCGAGAAAGCTTTGTCGTAATAGGTTTCGTCGGTCAGGTTCTGCACGTTGAGTTGCAGGTCGACGTTCTTGGTCAGCTTGTAGGCGGCCATCGCGTCGTAACGTACATAGGAATCGACCATCGTGGTGTTGGCAACACTGCCGTAGACGTCGTCGACATAGAACGCGCCACCGCCGATCGTCAGCTTCGGCGTGACCTGGTAAGTGGTCCACAGGCTGGCGCTGTTTTTCGGCGTGTTCGGCAAGTCGTTGCCGTCGTTGGCGCGGCCCAGCGGGCCGCCGTCAACCTGTTCGCTGTCCATGAAGGCGTAACCGGCAAACACCTGCCACTTGTCGGTGAGCTTGCCGCTGGCCGACAGCTCGAAACCTTGTACGCGGGTCTTGCCGGCGTTTTCGTACGAGCTGGTATCGACTTGCACGCGGGCGTTTTCTTTCTCGGTGCGGAAGATGTCAGCGGTCAGCGACAGGCGATCGTTGAGCAGATCCCACTTGGTGCCGATCTCGTAGTTCTTGGTGGTTTCCGGCTCCATGTCGCTGCTCAGCAGGTTGCCGCTGCGATCCGGCGTGCCGCCCAGCGGGTTGCCTTCCTGGCCTTCGCCCAGGGTGTTGCCCGGCGGGGTGGCCGAGGTGGCGTAGGACGCGTAAATGCTGCCGTTTTCCGCCGGCTTGTAGACCACGCCGAACTGGCCGGTGACGAACTCGCTGGTGTCATCGCCCTTGGAGGTGGTGCGACCGGCTGCGTTGTAGGTCTTGTAATCGGTGTCGAAGTGGTCGTAACGCAGGCCCATGTTGACCAACCACTGCTCGGACAGCTCCAGGGTGTCGAACACGTACAGCGCGTAAGTGTCGGCCTGGGTGTCGGTGCCGGCGTAGTTGCGCGAGATCGCGCCGTTCCACGGATCGTTCGGATTCGGATTCGACAGCGAGGTGCAGTTGTAACCGCTGGCGGCGCCGATCAGCCCCGGGTTGCAGTTGGTGGTTACGGCGCTGGTGCGCGGCGTGGTGTCGGTGTTGACGTTGTACGAGGATTTCTCGCTCTGCTCACGGGTGTATTCGACCCCGGTGGAGAAACTGTTCTTGAAACCGGCCACGTAGAAGGTGCCGAACAGGTCGGTCTGGTTGGTGGTGGTTTCGGTGTTGCTCACTCGCGTATTCGCTCGACGCCAGACGCTGCCATTGTTGACGTTGCCCTTGCTGTCGTCCGGCTGGGTCAGGATGTAATCCTGCATGCTGGTGCCGTGGCGCAGGGTGTTCTTGATGGTCAGCGCGTCGTTCAGGTCATGCTCGATGGCGAAGGTCGCGGTGTCGGTGCGGCCCTTGCGGAAGTCGCGGTCCAGACCATAGAAATTGTCGTGATCGCCACCGGCGTACGGCTTGTCCGGATTGGACTTGGTGCGCGCGGCCGAACCACCGGCTGGAATGGTGTACGGGATGCCCGAATCCGGCGTGTCGTTGCTTTCCAGATGGTAGTAATCGAGGTTGACGCGGGTGTCGGTGCCCAGGCCAAACGCCAGCGACGGCGCGATGCCCCAACGGTCGTAATCGACCTTGTCACGACCGGCGACGTTGCTCTCGTGGCTCATCAGGTTCAAACGGCCGGCAGCGCTGTCGCTGAACTGATAGTTGCCGTCGAGGGTGTAGCGCTGGGTCTGGTCGGAGCCGTAGGTGAAACCGCCATCGAACGAATTGCCCAGATGGGCTTTCTTGCTCACCAGGTTGATGCTGCCGCCCGCCGCGCCACGACCGCCGATCGCGGAGTTTGGGCCCTTGCTGACTTCGATGTTCTCGACAGCGAATATCTCGCGGCTCTGCGAACCGGTGTCACGCACGCCGTCCAGGTAGGTGTCGCCCTGTGCATCGAAACCACGGATGAACGGACGGTCGCCCTGCGGGTTACCACCTTCACCGGCGCCAAAAGTGATGCCCGGCACGGTGCGCAACGCGTCCTGCATGTTCAGCGCGCCGGTGTCTTTGAGCACCTGTTGCGGAATGACAGTGACCGAGCGCGGCGTATCGACCAGCGGCGCGGTGTACTTGGGTGAGGAGGCCTTCTCGACCTGATAGGACGTCGAGTCCTGGGCTTCGCCAGTGATGGCGGTAGCGTCCAGGGCGATGGCATTACCGGAGGCTTTGCTCTCGGTCTTTTCGGCGGCGAACACCATCTGGCCTGCGGAGCCGGCGGTGATTGCCACACCGATTGCAGAGGCAAGCAGACGTGGTGAACTGACCGGTAATTGTGCGTGTTGACGTGCCATTTTTATTCCCCTCCCCAAGGATTTGAGGCGGCGGAATATAGGGTAAACAGGTATTTGTATCAATTGCGAAAAATTACTATTCGCGACAAATTTACATTCTTTACAATTTAACCTTACGGATTTTGCCAGTTCATTCGTCTGTCACGTTTTACATGGGCAATAAGAATCAATACCATTGCCGCCTCTTTGCCATCAGGTGACATCGCCATGCTGCTGCACATTCCCGGTCTGTTCGCCAAAGAAGAGGTGCAGCGCATTCGCCAGGCGTTGGAGCAGGCCGACTGGGCCGATGGCAAGATCACCGCAGGCTTTCAATCGGCCAAGGCCAAGCACAACCTGCAACTGCCCGAAGGCCACCCGCTGGCCAAGGAAATCGGCGCGGCGATGCTCGAACGGCTGTGGAAAACCCCGCTGTTCATGTCGGCCGCGCTGCCGCACAAGGTCTTCCCTCCGTTAGTGAACTGTTACACGGCGGGCGGCAGCTTCGACTTCCACATCGACAACGCCGTGCGCCAGCCCAAGGGCAGCATCGAGCGCGTGCGCACCGATCTGTCGGCCACGCTGTTTTTCAGCGAGCCGGACGATTACGACGGCGGCGAGCTGGAGATTCAGGACACCTACGGCACGCAACGGGTGAAATTGCCGGCCGGCGACATGGTGTTGTATCCGGGCACCAGTCTGCACAAGGTCAACGCGGTTACTCGCGGCGCGCGTTACGCTGCGTTCTTCTGGACGCAAAGCCTGGTGCGCGAAGACAGCCAACGCGCATTGCTGTTCGAGATGGACGGCGCGATTCAGCAACTGACGCATGATGTTCCCGACCATCCTTCGCTGATCCGCCTCACCGGCACGTATCACAACCTGCTGCGTCGCTGGGTCGAGGTATGAGCTTCCAGCTGCGCCGCGAGGAAGTGCTCGACGTTGCTGATCTGGCAGCGATGCTTGAAGAAAGCCCGAGCCGTGCTGCACAGGCGATTCTGCTGGCGGCGGGTGAGGGGGAAGTTGAAGCGCAGGCGTTGCTCGGGCAGATTTTGCTCGATGGCCGAGGCATCGCCCAGGATCGACCGCTGGCACTGCGCTGGTTCGGCATCGCCGCCGGGCGCGGGCACCTGATGGCGCGTAACATGCTCGGGCGGTGTCATGAGCATGGTTGGGGGTGTATAGCTGATGCGTCGGTGGCGGCGCAGCATTATCGGATCGCCGCTGAGGCCGGGCTGGATTGGGCGATGTACAACCTTGCCAATCTGCTGGCGACCGGGCGCGGCCTGGCTGTGGACCAGCCGCAAGCTTTGGCGCTTTATCGTCAGGCCGCTGAGTCGGGGCACGCCAAGTCGATGAACCTGCTCGGTCGGTATCTTGAAGAGGGACGCCATTGTCGCGCGGACCCGGTCGCAGCCTTCGATTGGTATCGCCGCTCGGCGCAGAGCGGCGACTTCCGTGGCCAGTTCAGTTATGCCAGTGTCCTGGCTGAGCGCTCACAAATTAGAGAAGCATTGGAATGGTACCGCCAGGCGATGTACGCGGGGCATGCGGTGTTTCTCCATATAGCTGCCCAGACCCTGGAAAGCGCATTACACCCAGCTATTCAAACATTGGCTCTAGAATACAAAGAACGTGCAGAACGCATGGCCGTCTAGTTAAATAAAAAGCTGCTAAAGACTTTCGAGTTGTGTGTCTGATTGTTGGTATTGTTTGTAAATGAATTGAGGGTGTGACGCACTTCTTTAAGTTTAGCTTTTGTGTTTAAGTTTGATTGGAGAGTTCAAGGCTTGTCTGCTTTAACTTTCTTGTTGATTAAACTTAACTTAAAACTGATTAAAGGAATGATCATGTCTTCTTCCAATTTATGGGGCGATGCCCTGAATAATGCCTCCTCTGAGCAGGTTATGCAGATGGCGTCGGCGGCGCCGAAGTTACTCAGCCATGCGTCGGTTTCAGAGGGGAGTGATGTCGTGCGTGACCGGGGACTTCTCCTCACCAAAAAACAGATCATTGATCTGCGTAAATATGAAGCAGCCGGTCTGGCGCTTCCCCATACCCTGAAGGATGTCGAAGATTATCTGCGTTTTGGCGCCGGGCAGAACGGTGGCCCTGGTTTGAATCCGACAGATTTCCTTTCGACCTTCCTCAGCACCCGCAACCACGCAAGACGTTGGTCGCCGTTGCGTGAACGCATCATGATGACCGGGCAAGGGCTGAAGAGCTTTGCCAGCAGCATGCTCAATTATGGCAAGGCGATTCAGGAAGTCTTGAACGATGATGATTCAGTCGCGTTCCTCAAGGCAAACAAGATTAAAACGCTCGCTCAGCTTAAAGCGCTGGAAATCGAACTGGGTGACAAGTTTCCGGATATTGCAATTGACCCTGATACGGTCGCGACGCTGGGCTATTACCTGCAACGAATATTCGAGAGGATCAATAAAAACCTGAGCGATGTGCAGGACATCAAAAAGGATCTGGATCTGTTTGGTTATGATCTGCGTGAGCATGTTCTGCCCAACATCAAACTTCGGGTCGGGCTGATTGATAGTAGTGCGTTGGCAGCGGAGATCAAAGTATTGAAAAACAATATTGATAATCGTGCTAAAGAAATTGATATAAAAAACACTGAATACAAGGCGGCGGTTCAGGAGGCATTGAAGGCTGCAGCCGGGATGAACATCGTGGGCCTGGCCATGGCTATCTACATGGGGGTAGAGGCCGAAAATATTCGTGCTGCACGCAACGAGTTGTATGCCGAACAGGAGCGGGATATCCAGGTGCTGGCGAACATGAACCAGACACTTGGTTCCCTTGCCCGCGTCAAACATGACCTGCAAAGTCTGATGATCGTGGCGATTGATGCCGACATTGCCACACAGAACCTGATGCATGTCTGGAGAAGCCTCTACCTGCACATCTCCAATTCGGTAGCTGCGATGGATCGCATCAACGACGCCTTGAGCCTGCGGATCTTTGGTGCCGATTTCGAAGAAGTCGTGCTGCCGTGGAAAGCCATCGAGACCGACTCGGACAAGCTTATCCAAGTCTTCAAAGAGGCTGATGAAGAATACGAGCGCAACTATTCGTCGAGCACGCGAACCTCGCGTGCGTTCAGGCTCAACGCAACGGTGAGCTTGAGCTATCCGCCTGTGGACGTTGCCACCCTGACATCCGCTATTGACCAAGTGCGCGAAGCTCGCACTCAGGCAGAGGTCTTGAAAACCCAACTGGGTTACCTGCCCGATCTGTTCGACCGCTTCAAGCGAATCGTGATTGGCATGGGACAATGCGAAAGCCAATTGCAGGATTCGGCACAGTCGGGTGTGAATGATCTGCAAACCAGCCAGCGACGTCTCGCCCGCAACGAGAAGGACCGGTTGAACGAAACTGATCCTGAGGTCATTGAAGAGATCGATAATGAGCGCAAGGAAATTTTGCGTTCGATTTCCTCTGCCATGACCAGGCAGGCATCTCTGGTGGGTAACGCCTTAAGCAACATTGATGCACGGTTTGATGTGCGCCTGACGCAGGCTTACATCGCCGATTTCCAGCGCGACGCGCTTTTGGCCAATGCTGAAATTGCCCAACTGGAGGGCAAACTGGTAGAGCTTGCGGCTGAACGCGAGATCATCAATGACGGGGTCACTCTTCTGGAAAAAAGTGGCATCGAGAAACTCGGCAAGGATGTTGAACTGACCATCGCCAAGATTACCGAGTTGGGTCTGGCTCCGCCGGAAATCAAACTGGTGATGGCGGCCATCGACCAACTGAAGCGAACCCTCATTGGCATTGGTGAGTCTGTGCGCTTTCTGGACATGGTCCGCGAAAGCGCAAAGCTGAAGCTGAAAATCGATGGCGTGCAGGCTGACATTGACCGCGAGAGCGCGGGTGTCCGTGATTCGCACGGCAAGGTCAATTACCTGAAGGCCATTCATACCATGGAAAACTGTCGCGCCGAATATGCTGCCAGCTTCCGTCCCGTCGTGAATGCTTTTGAGCAGATACGCTATGCGCTTGATGTCGAGCGGTTGGACGATGATGCACTCAGTGCTGCGTTGAAACAGCACGCGCCGCTGTTCATCGCTTTCCTTGGTCCGCTGTCAGTACCGCGGCGCTGATTCTTCCCGCAGGAACGCTATGCGTTTGTGAGTGAAATCAAAGTCAGAAGCGTAATTGCCGGTGGACTCGGGTCCATCGGCAATCAACTTTTGATCAGACCAAGGAGAGGCTGATGCTTGAATATCTACTGGCAGATAAGAACTTCGCTGCATTGAAGCAGTACGTGAAGTTTCTGCAGGATCTACCCCCGGCTTTGCAGGAAATGACAGATTTTAGTAAAAGTTTTGAACGACAAGGGCACACCATGCTGTCCCCACCGAATATTCAAAGCCTGAGGCAGGCGGCACAAGCCAATGAAGCGTGTTGGCTGGCGATACAGGTAGCAACACCGTTGCTTGGCAGCAATTCCGTGCGGTTGTTACGTGACGTATTTGGCTTTCTCGAAGAGTTTCAGGTCATTGTTTCAAATGCCGACAATCGTCGAGAGGCGATTGTCTCTATCGATCCACGGCAATTTTCATTGGTACGGTCGCCTGGCTGGGGCAATGCACCTGCCGGAAGCATCATCGATGTGCTGCGAGAAATAGATCGACGACTGGAGCAATATCGGGGCACGGTGTTGAATTTCAAAAACCTGGTGACCGGCCTGGCTGAATCGATCCACAGTATCTTCGTGCGTTTCATCGAGTGTTTGACGATGCCGATATGTGCCTGCGATGAACCCGTTGCCAAGATCGAAGTCTATTACGGCCTGGGTAAAATAGGATTGCCCGGTACAACTTATGTGCCGGGCCGACCGTATTCGCAGGAGGAGCGAATCGCGCTGTCCAAAGAGCATGTCGACTTTCTGTTCAGTCTGCGCCGACGCGCCGCCAGTGCGGCGAACAACCTCAGCGATTTCTGCTTTCGGATGACCTGGATGCTGGATGAAGCGAAACAGATGCTTAGAAGCCATTACCCGACGATGACGATGGCGCGGGCGAGATCTACGCTGCCGATGCTCAAGGGGCCGTTGAACGATGTGCAAAGCATGTCGGACCAACTGGTCAAAATGACCCGGCTGTAAAGCATAAAAAAGCCCATGACATGTCATGGGCTTTTCACGTTACCGGGAAGGTGCTTACACGTAGAACGACTTCAACGGCGGAAACCCATTGAACTCAACCGCGCTGTAACTGGTGGTGTAAGCACCGGTCGACAACCAGTACAGACGATCACCAATCGCCAGGTTCAGCGGCAGGCCGTACTTGTAGTTCTCGTACATGATGTCTGCGCTGTCACAGGTCGGGCCGGCGATCACAACTTCTTCCATCTCGCCTTTCTTCTCGGTCCAGATCGGGAACTTGATGGCTTCGTCCATGGTTTCGATCAGGCCGGAGAACTTGCCCACATCGGTGTACACCCAGCGCTCGACCGCAGTGCGGGATTTGCGCGCAACCAGCACCACTTCGCTGACCAGAATGCCGGCGTTGGCGATCAACGAACGGCCTGGTTCCAGAATGATTTCCGGCAGGTCATCACCGAAGTCTTCTTTAAGGAAGCGGATGATTTCTTCAGCGTAGGTTTCCAGGCTGTTGGTGCGGGTGATGTAGTTGGCCGGGAAGCCGCCGCCCATGTTGATCAGCTTGAGGTGGATGCCGTCTTCTTCTTTCAGACGCTCGAAGATCACTTTGACCTTGGCGATCGCCGCGTCCCAGACGCTGATGTCGCGCTGTTGCGAACCGACGTGGAACGAGATGCCGTAAGGCACCAGGCCGAGGTCACGGGCGAGGATCAGCAGGTCCATGGCCATGTCGGTCTGGCAGCCGAATTTACGCGACAACGGCCAGTCAGCGGTGGTCGAGCCTTCGGTGAGAATGCGCACATAGACTTTCGAGCCCGGCGCGGCCTTGGCGATGTTGCGCAGGTCGGCTTCGGAGTCGGTGGAGAACAGGCGCACGCCCTTCTCGTAGAAATAGCGGATGTCCCTGGACTTTTTGATGGTGTTGCCGTAGCTGATACGGTCGGCGCTGACGCCGCGGTCCATCACCTTGTCCAGTTCGTAGATCGAAGCGATGTCGAAGCTCGAACCTTTGTCTTTGAGCAGGTCGATGATCTCGACCGCCGGGTTGGCCTTGACCGCGTAGTAGACCTTGGCGAATTCGAAACCGGCGCGCAGGTCATCGTAGGCCTGGGCGATCATCGCGGTGTCGATCACCACGAACGGGGTTTCCTGTTTGTCGGCGAACGCCTTCATTTTGTCAAAAGTGGCGCGCGCGAAATAATCTTCGACCTTGATCGACATGCTGGAGAGCTCCTATCGGCAAACTTCATTAAACAATGGGTGCATGAACGTCCTCCGTATCCCCACTTTGGTTCGCCTACTTCCCAAGGCATGTCGCCGAAAGCAAAAAGGCCCAGGGATGTGCAGCTATCCCTTGGCCTTGCTGTCTCGTCGTCAGTACTTGAGCCGGATGGATCGTTTCCAGCATGGACGTTCGGCGCGAACTTTAGGGCGTGAGGGGGTTGAGATCAACTAAAAATGTCGCGTTTTTGCACGCTTCTGACGTGCGACGCGTTCATCACTCCTTGTAGCCGACCGAGATGACGGAAAGATGTTCCCGGCGATTTTTCGAGTGTTAAACATACCTGCACGTTCGCGGATTATGTCGGCGAAGTCGTGGGTAAGTGTGATAGCGGCAACATCGGCGACGTTGGCGGCGAGAGGAGGGGGTGAGGTGGATTTTGGCTGTTTCGCAGGTCGTTTTAGACAGGCTGCGCGGTTATGCAGTGTTGAGATTAATTTCCGCATGACGAATGAAGAAAAAAATCACCCGGATCCTGTGGGAGCGAGCTTGCTCGCGAAGGCTTTTTCACAGTCGACATCGTTGTTGACTGATCTTGCGCTTTCGCGAGCAAGCTCGCTCCCACAGGGTTTTGTGTATTTACCGATTCATCAGGCGACTACGGTCTCAGCCGGCGAGACGATGTTGGTCTTCATCCCGCGCGAACGGCCCGAACTCAGGTACGCCGCAATCGACTCCTGCGTAACCTCGCCAAGGAATACCCGCTCGGCATCCATCACCGGCAGCCAGGCGCGGTTGAACTCGTACATGCGCGACAACAGGATGCGCAGGTGCTCGTCGTATGCCGCGGTGGCGTTGAACTCACGCAAAAATTGCGCGCAGGTGCCGGTCTGGCGATGCAGGTCGCGACGGCGTACATAGCCCAGCGCCTTGTTCTCGGCGCAAGTGACGACGACGTAGCGACGGTCGTGTTCGTCCATCAATTCCAGCGCGTCGGCCACTGGCGTTTCCGGGCTCACCGAGGGGGCGTTGTCCGCCGCGTCTTCGGCTTTCACCAACAACAGGCGCTTGAGCGTGCTGTCCTGTCCGACGAAGTTGCTGACGAAATCATCCGCCGGGTGCGCGAGCAGGGTGTCCGGGTGATCGATTTGCAGGAGCTTGCCGGCGCGGAAGATTGCGATCTTGTCGCCCAGTTTGATCGCTTCGTCGATGTCATGGCTGACCATGATCACGGTCTTGTTCAGCGCGCGCTGCATCTCGAAAAACTCGTTCTGGATCATCTCGCGGTTGATCGGGTCGACCGCACCGAATGGTTCGTCCATCAGCAACAGCGGGGCATCGGCGGCCAACGCGCGGATCACACCGATACGCTGCTGCTGACCACCGGACAATTCACGCGGATAGCGATGCAGATACTGCTTGGGCTCGAGCTTGATCATGCTCATCAGTTCGCGGGCACGGTCGTGGCATTTCTGTTTGTCCCAGCCGAGCAGCTTGGGTACCACAACAATGTTCTCTTCGATGGTCATATTGGGGAACAGACCGATCTGCTGGATCACGTAGCCGATGTTGCGGCGCAGGGTCACTTCGTCGAGGTCGGTGGTGTCTTCGCCGTTGATCAGGATTTTGCCCGAGGTCGGTTTGGTCAGGCGGTTGATCATCTTCAGCGTGGTGCTTTTGCCGCAACCCGATGGCCCGAGGAACACGCAGATCTCGCCTTCATTGACGGTCAGGCTCACCGAGTCCACGGCTTTGACGTCTTTGCCGTTGCTTTGGAAAGTTTTGCTGAGGTTTTGAAGTTCGATCATTTGAGGAGTCCTTTTGGAGTCAGCGAGCGTTGCAGCCACTGCAAAACGAGGTCGGCGAAAATCGCCAGAAGACTGACCAGCAGCGCGCCAACAATCAGCATCGACATGTCGCTGCGGCTGATGGAGGCGAGGATCAACACACCGAGGCCGCCGGCGCCGATGGTCGCGGCGATAGTCATCACGCCGATGTTCATCACCACGGCGGTGCGCACGCCGGCGAGGATCACTGGCACGGCAATCGGCAATTCGACCATGCGCAGGCGCTGGCCGAAGGTCATGCCGATGCCGCGCGCAGCTTCGCGAATACCCGGCTCGACGCCAGTAAGGGCGAGGTAGGTGTTGCGCATGATCGGCAGCAGTGAGTACAGGAACACTGCGGTGATCGCCGGCAGCGGGCCGAGGCCTTGGCCGAACTTGGAATAGAACGGCAGCAACAGGCCGAACAGGGCAATCGACGGCACGGTCAGCAGCACCGTGGCGCTGGCCTGCAGCGGGCCGGCGAGGGCCGGAAAGCGCGTCATCAAAATGCCCAGCGGCACGCCGATCACGATCGCCAGGGTCACGGCGATGCCGACCAGGGTGATGTGCTGCCAGGTCAGGTGCATCACCTGTTGCCAGTCGAGATGGGAAAAGGCGTTCAGAAATTCCATGACTTCTCCTCTCTTAATTCAGTGGGTGCAGGCGCAGGAAATCGGCGGCAACGGACGATGGGCTTTCATGGTCGACGTCGACCCGCGCGTTGAGTTGGCGCATGGTTTCGTCGTCGAACAGTTCGGCCAGCGGCTTGAGTTGTTCGGCCAGTTTCGGATTGGCATCCAGCGTGGCCTGACGCACTACGGGCGCGGCGGTGTAGTCCGGGAAGTAATGCTTGTCGTCTGCCAGCAACTTCAGGCCGAAGGCATTGAGGCGGCCGTCGGTGGTGTAGACCAGACCGGCAAATACCTGGCCGTTGCGCAGCGCGGTATAAACCAGGCCGGCGTCCATCTGGCGGATGTTCTTGCGGGTCAGGTTCATGTCGTAGAGCTTGACCATGCCATCGAGGCCGTCGGAACGGTTGGCGAACTCGGTGTCCAGCGCCACCAGATGATTGCTCTTTGCTTCGGCGCGCAGCGCGTCGTTGAGCTGGCTGATGTTGCCGATCTGCGGATATTGCTCAGCGATTTTTTTCGGCAGGGCGAGGGCGTAGGTATTGCTGAACTTCGACGGCGTCAGCCAGATCAGGCCTTTTTTCGCATCGAGTTCTTTGACCCGGGCGTAGGACTGCGCGCTGTCGAGTTTTTCGGTGACATGGTTGTAGGCCACCAGCGACACGCCGGTGTATTCCCAGAGCAGGTCCAGCTGCCCGCTTTCGTGGGCACTGCGGGCGAGGTTGCTGCCCAGACCGCCGGTGATCTGCGCGTCGTAGCCTTTGCTGCGCAGGTACTGCGCGGTGATTTCGGCGAGCAGGGTCTGCTCGGTGAAGACCCGGGCGCCGAGGCGAATCACCGGTTTTTCAGCGGCTTGTGCGATTCCTGCAAGCAGCAGGAAGCAGCCTAGGATCAAGCTGAGTCGTTTCATAAATATTCCTTGCAAAGCCTTAAGACGGGCGCAAACCGCGTTCCAGCCAGAGGCGGCTGGCAAGGGTGACCACGCCATCGAGCAGCAGCGCCAACAGCGCGGTGCACGCGGCGCCGAGCAGCAGTTGCGGCTGATTGTTCAGGGCGATGCCGGGGAAGATCAGGCTGCCGAGGCTGTTGGCGCCGATCAGGAAAGCCAGCGGCGCGGTGCCGACGTTGATTGCCAGTGCGACACGCACACCACCGACAATGATTGGCACGGCGTTGGGCAATTCGACTTTCCACAGCACCTGGCGCGGCGTCATGCCGATGCCGACGGCGGCTTCTTTCAGCGAGCCCTGGACATTTTTCAGGCCTTCGTAGGTGTTGCGCACGATCGGCAACAGGGAGGCGAGGAACAACGCGAAGATTGCCGGGCCGCTGCCGATGCCGAGGATGCCCAGCGCAATCGCGAGCACGGCCAGCGGCGGCACGGTGTTGCCGATATTGAAGATCTGCATGAAGCGTTCGGCGCGGCCGACCATGCTCGGGCGGCTGAGGAAGATACCGGCGGGGATGCCCACGACAAGGGCGGCCAGCATGGAAGCGAGGACGAGAATCAGATGAGCTTGCAGGTAAAACAACAAATCGTCGCGGTAGTGTTCGATCGTGTTGATGCCGATCCAGTGGACCAGCAGGGCCAGGAGCGCGATCACCACCGCACCTCCCATCAGCCCTTTGCCATAGCGGATAGCCACAGGCGGACTCCTTTTTTTGTAGTCGGCGAGCGCTGCTCCACGTGGCAAGCCATTCCTGGCTGCCGAAGTCAGCGTTCGCGAAAAGTAGCCGTTTTCCAGCACCGGTAAAACGGCGTGAAAGCGAGCCATGAGCGCAGCCTCGTCAGGCTAACTTGCTGATTTTTCAGCCCCTGACGAAGATTCGTAACAGGGGATGGACGTCTCCTTGCTTTAAAAGGTTCCCATCTGAGGCAGCATTTGGCCACCCTTAATGTGCTCAACGGTTCGGTTATTGTCCTGAGTTGGGCTATAATCGCGGCCCTTTTTTGAATCACCGCCAGGCGATTTCCCATGACCCAACAGGCCGCCGAAGTCGCGAAACGCCGCACTTTCGCCATTATTTCCCACCCCGATGCCGGTAAAACCACGATCACCGAAAAGCTCCTGTTGATGGGCAAGGCGATTGCGGTGGCCGGTACGGTGAAATCCCGTAAATCCGATCGCCATGCGACATCCGACTGGATGGAGATGGAGAAGCAGCGGGGTATTTCCATTACCACGTCGGTCATGCAGTTCCCGTATCGCGAACACATGATCAACCTGCTCGACACACCGGGCCACGAAGACTTCTCCGAAGACACCTACCGCACCCTGACCGCGGTGGATTCGGCCCTGATGGTTCTCGACGGCGGTAAAGGTGTCGAGCCACGGACCATTGCGCTGATGGACGTCTGCCGTCTGCGTGACACGCCGATCGTCAGCTTCATCAACAAACTCGACCGCGACATCCGCGACCCGATCGAATTGCTCGACGAGATCGAAGCTGTTCTGAAGATCAAGGCGGCGCCGATCACCTGGCCGATCGGCTGCTACCGCGACTTCAAGGGCGTGTACCACCTGGCCGATGACTACATCATTGTTTACACCCCAGGCCACGGTCACGAACGCACCGAAACCAAGATCATCCAGAAGCTCGACTCCGACGAGGCGCGCGCGCATTTGGGCGATGAGTACGAGCGTTTTATCGAGCAACTGGAGCTGGTGCAGGGCGCTTGCCACGAATTCAACCAGCAGGAGTTCCTCGACGGTCAACTGACCCCGGTATTCTTCGGTACCGCGCTGGGCAACTTCGGTGTTGATCACGTGCTTGATGCGGTTGTTGACTGGGCGCCGCGTCCGCTGGCCCGTGTCGCCAACGAGCGCACTGTCGAGCCGGTTGAAGAGAAGTTCTCGGGCTTCATCTTCAAGATCCAGGCAAACATGGACCCGAAACACCGCGACCGCATCGCCTTCATGCGTATCTGCTCCGGCAAATACGAAAAAGGCATGAAGATGCGCCATGTGCGCACCGGCAAGGACGTGCGCATCGGCGACGCACTGACGTTCTTCTCCTCTGAGCGTGAACAGCTGGAAGAAGCCTACGCTGGCGACATCATCGGTCTGCACAACCACGGCACGATCCAGATCGGCGATACCTTCAGCGAAGGCGAAGTTTTGGGTTTCACCGGTATTCCGCACTTCGCCCCGGAACTGTTCCGTCGTGTGCGTCTGCGTGATCCGCTGAAATCCAAGCAGCTGCGTCAGGGCCTGCAGCAGTTGGCGGAAGAGGGCGCGACGCAGGTGTTTTTCCCGGAGCGCAGCAACGACATCATTCTTGGCGCCGTCGGTGTGCTGCAGTTCGATGTGGTCGCGAGCCGGTTGAAGGAGGAATACAAGGTTGAGTGCTCTTACGAGCCGATCACGGTGTATTCGGCGCGCTGGATCGAGTGCAGCGACAAGAAGAAGCTTGAGGAGTTTTCCAACAAGGCGGTGGAGAACCTGGCACTGGATGGCGGTGGGCATCTGACCTATCTGGCGCCGACGCGGGTGAATCTGGCGTTGATGGAAGAGCGTTGGCCGGATGTGAAATTCCGCGCGACGCGAGAGCATCATTAAGGTTTGAGTTGTTGTTCGGAAGCCCCTGAGGTGTAGACCTTGGGGGCTTTTTTTGCTTTGGTATTGGCGGCCTCTGGGCCGACCATGTTCTGGTTGTTTTGGGGCATATCCGTTTTTTGGGGGGGTGCGGCTGGCGGTTTCGCCCTTACGGCGAGTCCCTTTTTCAGACGCCAAAAAGGAACCAAAAGGCTTTGCTCCTACGTACGGCCCTCGCAGGCTCGGGTCCCTTCGCTCCGGGATCGATCCGGGCGCAGCGGCTACGGTTTGCTGCGCTGCACCTACGTCCGCTGTGTCTGGCTGCGCCAGACGGTCGCTGCGCTCCCACGCCCGGATCAATCCCTCCACTCAGCCTTCCGATGTCGCTGGTTAGGCAAGATCAAGAGCACGCGAGCTAACGCTCATTGTTGAGTGGTTAGAAGCGCCGCACGGCTTGAGATTTTCGGTGGATTCGCCCCTCACCCCAGCCCTCTCCCGAGGGAGAGGGAGCCGATTTTGGTTGGATTTGGCATTTGAGATCGGCACGGCATTTCAGGTCGGCGTAGCTCTCGCATTCACCTCGGTCAGTCCCCTCTCCCTCCGGGAGAGGGCTAGGGTGAGGGTGCTTTTGATCTTCATCAAAACTCGAGTTCGACTCGGTATCGCATGTCGGCGTATCTCTCGCATTCACCTCGGTCAGTCCCCTCTCCCTTGGGAGAGGGCTAGGGTGAGGGTGCTTTTTGCTGCTGCTTGAAAATGAGGTACTGTCAGGCATGCCGAACTTTCTGTAAGCAATTTGCTTCAGCAGCGTAGCCCGACTCTGCTTTTACATCGTCAGCCCTTCGCCTCGCGACATTCCCCTTGATCCGGTTTAGTGTTCAAGGATCTTTCGCCTTCAGCGGACGTTTCATGTTCAAAGGACTGACCCATCTCCTGCGCCCCAACGGCTATTTCACTCCAATGGCCTGGGTCCTCGCAGCGCTGTTGTTCATCAATCGCCTCAGCGCCATGGTCAAGCTGTTCATGGCGTTGTACCTGCGTCAGGAGTTGGGTTTTGCGATTGAAACCGTTGGCTGGTTGCTCTCGGCCTATGGCGCGGGATTGCTGGTCGGTTCGATGCTTGGCGGTTGGCTCAGTGATCATGTGCGCACGGCGCGGCTGACGGCGGCGCTGTTTTTTGTTTCGGTGTGGGTGCTGATGCTGCTGGGGCTGGTGACGCAGGTGGTGTGGCTGGCCGGTTTGTTGTTACTCAGTGGTGTGATTGACGGAGCGATTCGTACGCTGCATCAGCGGCTGATCATGGAGTACTGCGAAGTTGCGCAGCGTTCGCGGGCGCAGGCGTTGAGTCGGGTGGCGCGCAATTTGGGCATGGCGGCTGCCGGGGTGGCGGGCGGGGTGTTGGCGCAGGCGGATTTTCGCTGGGTGTTTTTTGTCAGCGCGGCGATGACAATGCTGGCGTTGTTGTGGTTTGTGCGCACGACGTGGCGGCGGCCAATCGTTAAGCAGGACAGAGCGCTGGAGACCGCTTCAGGCTCGCCGTATCATGACAAACCGTTCCTCTGGCTGCTGGCGGCGACCGCCGTGCTCGGCATTGCCTTCGATACCGTTTACAGCACGCTGGGCAATTATCTGCGTGATCACTACCAATTCAGCACCGAGGCCATCGGCTGGCAGTTCGGCCTCAATGCGTTGCTGGTGATTGCGCTGCAGATTCCGCTGTCGCACTCGGTCGAACGCTGGGGTGCGCGCTGGCAGATGCTTGCGGGCAGTGTGCTGCTGGCTTGTGGGCTGGGGATGTTGCCGTTCGGTTCCGGGCTGTTTTATGTGTGCCTGTCGACGGTCATCTGGACGCTCGGCGAGGCGTTGTTCATGCCGCCGCTGAATGTACTGGCGATGCAGTTTGCCCAGAGCGGCAAAAGCGGTCAGTACTTCGGTCTGTTCTTCATGAGCTGGAGCGCTAGCGCATTAGTGTCGCCGGTGCTCAGCGGGCAGCTCTATGGTGAGTATGGAGGGCACAGTGTCTGGCTGATGAGTGCGCTGCTGGTGCTGATCTCGATTCCGCTGACCTGGCAGGCGACGCGCGCCGCTTAGCTGTTTCGGTTATTGCAGTTATTCGAAAGCAATCTGTCCGTCGATGGCATTTATGCCTGCGCGGCTGCGTCCTAAGTGGTGAGCCGGACGGTTCGCAACTAGATTTCATTCGGAGCCAGTCCGGCAAGCATGTCTTAGCGCAACAGGATGGAGTCGGCCATGAAAAGCAGATTGCTACGGGTTTTGATGTTGTTGAAAGTAATGGTGATGCTGTCCCTCGGCACCGCAACGGCGTGGGCCGAGTGCGAGGATCATGATTCGCAGGCCTTTAATGGGCAGGTCGGGCACAGCGGGCTGATGATTGCCAAGTCCGAGTCGGAGCCGGGGGATATGAATCAGGGCGGCAGCGCCGATGATGACGACTCGACCACCGATGAACCGGACAGCGATGATCCGGATGATGAGGGCGACAGCCAGACGTAAATCGCCGACCAAAGAAAACCCCTTCGGCCTCGACTGATGCGCAATCGAGGTGGAAGGGGTTTGGTTAACACGTCACTCTGTTTTAAATGCGGACCCACAGTGTTTTATATCGCTCTGCGGATTTGCTTACGCCGCGCCGTCGAGGAATTGCTCGGCGTAGTGGCAAGCCACCTGCCGGTTATCCAGTTCACGCAACGCCGGTTCTTCCGTGCTGCAACGTTCGGTCGCATACGGGCAGCGCTTGTGGAAAGCGCAGCCCGGTGGCGGGTTCAGCGGGTTGGGCAGTTCGCCGACGATCTTGATTTTCGGCTTGTTCGGGTCCGGGTGAATGGTCGGGGTCGCCGACAGCAGCGCCTGGGTGTAAGGGTGCAGCGGGCGCTCGTAGATGTCGTTTTTCGGGCCCAGTTCCACCGGGCGGCCGAGGTACATCACCATTACGTCATCGGCCACGTGCTGCACCACCGCGAGGTTGTGCGAGATGAACACGTAGGCAGTGTTGAACTCCTGCTGCAGGTCCATGAACAGGTTCAGCACCTGAGCCTGAATCGATACGTCCAGCGCCGAAGTCGGTTCGTCCGCCACCAGCACTTTTGGTTGCAGCATCATCGCCCGGGCGAGCGCGATACGCTGGCGCTGACCGCCGGAGAACATGTGCGGATAGCGCTGGTAGTGCTCGGGACGCAAACCGACCTGCTTCATCATCGCCTGGACTTTCTCGCGACGTTCAGCAGCGGAAAGATTGGTGTTGATCAGCAGCGGTTCGCCGAGCTGGTCACCGACTTTCTGCCGTGGGTTCAGCGACGCGTAAGGGCTTTGGAAAACCATTTGCACGTCTTTGCGCAGTTGTTTGCGTTGCGCCTTGTCGGCGCCTGCAACTTCCTGGCCGGCGATTTTCAACGAGCCGGACGATGGCTCCTCAATCAGCGTCAGCGCGCGGGCGAGGGTGGACTTGCCGCAGCCCGATTCGCCCACCACGGCGAGAGTCTTGCCGGCTTCCAGTTCGAACGATACGCCGTTGAGTGCGCGCACGGTCGCATGGCCCTTGAACAGGCCACGGGAGACTTCGTAGTGACGGGTCAGGTCGCGGGCGGTAAGTACGACGGCCATTACGCCACCTCCTGGTTCAACGGGTAGAAGCAGCGGGCGAGGCTGTTGCTTTTCGGGTCAAGGCCGGGACGCTGTGCGCGGCAGTTGTCCTGCACATACGGGCAGCGCGGCGACAGCAGGCAACCTTGCGGACGGTCGTAACGACCCGGGACGATGCCCGGCAGGGTCGACAGGCGTGAGGCACCGAGGCTGTGCTCGGGAATCGCCTTGAGCAGCGCTTCGCTGTACGGGTGCGCCGGAATGTCAAACAGTTGCGGCACCTGACCGACTTCCACGGCTTGGCCTGCGTACATCACGCACACCCGCTGAGCGGTTTCGGCGACGACGGCGAGGTCGTGAGTGATCAGCACCAGGCCCATGTTTTGTTCTTTCTGCAACGCCAGCAGCAGATCCATGATCTGCGCCTGAATCGTCACGTCGAGCGCCGTGGTCGGTTCGTCGGCGATCAGCAGTTTCGGCTCGCCGGCAATCGCCATGGCGATCGCGACGCGCTGGCTCATGCCACCGGACAGTTGATGCGGGTAGGCGTCCATACGGCTGGCGGCGCCCGGAATTTCAACTTTTTCCAGCAGTTCGATGGCACGTTTGCGCGCTTGCTTGCCGGACATTTTCAGGTGCAGGCGCAACACTTCTTCGATCTGGAAACCGACGGTGTAGCTCGGGTTCAGCGCGGTCATCGGGTCCTGGAAAACCATCGACAGGTCTTTGCCAACGATTTGCCGACGCTGACGGTTGCTCAGCTTGAGCATGTCCTTGCCGTCGAAGCTGAGCGAATCGGCGGTGACGATGCCGGGATGCTCGATCAGGCCCATCAGCGCCATCATGGTTACGGATTTACCCGAACCCGACTCGCCAACGATGGCCAGCACTTCGCCCTTGTCGACCTTGAGGTCGAGGCCGTCGACCACTGGGGTCGCGGTCTTGTCGCCGAAGCGGACGTTGAGATTCTTGATTTCTAGCAGTGACATTTGAATCTCCTCAGGCGGCGTTCTTGAGTTTCGGGTCCAGCGCATCGCGCAGGCCGTCGCCCATCAAGTTGATTGCCAGCACGCTGAGCAAAATGGTCAAACCAGGCAGACTTACCACCCACCAGGCGCGTTCGATGTAATCGCGGGCCGAGGCCAGCATGGTGCCCCACTCAGGGGTTGGCGGTTGCACGCCGAGGCCGAGGAAGCCCAGTGCGGCGGCATCGAGGATCGCCGAAGAAAAGCTCAGGGTCGCCTGCACGATCAGCGGCGCCATGCAGTTAGGCAGCACGGTGATGAACATCAGACGCGGCAGACCGGCACCGGCCAGACGCGCAGCGGTGACGTAGTCGCGGTTCAGTTCGCCCATTACCGCGGCACGGGTCAGACGCACGTAGGACGGCAGCGAAACCACAGCAATCGCGATCACGGTGTTGATCAGGCCAGGGCCGAGGATGGCGACGATCGCCACGGCCAGCAGCAGCGACGGCAGGGCGAGCATGATGTCCATCAGACGCATGATGGTCGGGCCGATCATCTTCGGGAAGAAACCGGCGAACAGCCCGAGCAGGATCCCCGGAATCAGCGACATCACCACTGACGACAAGCCGATCAGCAGCGACAGGCGCGAGCCCTGGATCAGGCGCGAGAGCAGGTCACGGCCGAGTTCATCGGTGCCGAGCAGGAACTGCAACTGCCCGCCTTCGAGCCACGCCGGTGGCGTCAGCAGGAAGTCGCGGTATTGCTCGCTCGGGTCATGCGGTGCGACCCACGGCGCGAAGATCGCGCAGAAAATGATCAGCAGCATGAACAGCAGGCCGGCAACTGCGCCCTTGTTTTTCGCGAAGGCTTGCCAGAATTCTTTGTACGGCGACGGGTACAGCAGGCTTTGATCCACGGCGGACGTGGCGGTGGCTACTGAGGATGTTGGAGTGCTCATGGTATTGACCTCAGCGCTGATGACGGATGCGTGGGTTGGCAAAGCCGTAGAGGATGTCCACTACGAAGTTGACCAGAATCACCAGGCAGGCGATTAACAGGATGCCGTTTTGCACCACCGGATAGTCCCGGGCGCCGATGGCTTCGATCAGCCATTTGCCAATGCCGGGCCAGGAGAAGATGGTTTCGGTCAGAACCGCACCGGCCAGCAGCGTGCCGACCTGCAGGCCGACCACGGTGAGTACCGGAATCAGCGCGTTGCGCAGACCGTGCACGAACACCACGCGCGACGGCGACAGGCCTTTGGCCTTGGCGGTGCGGATGTAGTCTTCACGCAGCACTTCGAGCATCGACGAACGGGTCATCCGCGCGATCACCGCCAGCGGAATGGTGCCAAGGACGATGGCCGGCAGAATCAGGTGATGCAGCGCATCGAAGAACGCGCCGACATCATCGGCCAGCAGCGTGTCGATCAGCATGAAGCCGGTTTTCGGTTCGATGTCATACAGCAGGTCGATCCGCCCGGAGACCGGCGTCCAGCCCAGGCTCACCGAGAAGAACATGATCAGGATCAGGCCCCACCAGAAGATCGGCATCGAATAGCCCGCGAGGGAGATGCCCATCACCCCGTGGTCGAACAGCGATCCTCGTTTGAGTGCCGCAATCACCCCGGCCAGAAGCCCGAGGATGCCGGCGAACAGCAGGGCGGCCATGGACAGTTCCAGGGTCGCCGGGAAGAGGGAGGTGAATTCGGTCCAGACGCTCTCACGCGTACGCAGGGATTCGCCGAGATCGCCTTGAGCCAGTTTGCCGATGTAGTCCAGGTATTGGGCGTACAGCGGTTTGTTCAGACCTAGGCGTTCCATTGCCTGAGCGTGCATTTCGGGGTCGACCCGACGTTCGCCCATCATAACTTCCACGGGGTCGCCCGGAATCATGCGAATCAACGCGAAAGTCAGCAAGGTGATGCCGAAAAACGTGGGGATCAACAACCCCAGTCGGCGGGCAATAAAACTAAACATCTTGTGTGGTACCTCATCAGCCGGTTAGGCGTGTCCGGCGTCCCTCAGGTCAGGGACGCCGGGCGTTTCTTATCTACTTCACCTGGGTGGTGGCAAAGTTATTAGTGGTGAGAGGGCTGATGTGGTAGCCCTCTACATTCTTGCGCATTGCAGTGAACATCCGAGTATGGGCCATGCTGATCCATGGCTGGTCCTGATTAAACAGCACTTGCGCCTGTTCGTAGAGCGCGGCGCGTTCGGCCGGGTCAACTTTAGCCCGTGCTTCATCCAGCAGTGCCTGGAATTTGTCGTTGCACCAGCGTGCGTAGTTTTCGCCGTTCTTGGCCGCCTCGCAACTGAGCATAGGCGTCAGGAAGTTATCCGGGTCGCCGTTGTCGCCCGCCCATCCGGCCGACACCATGTCGTGCTCGCCGGCCTTGGCGCGCTTGAGCATTTCGCCCCATTCCATCACGCGGATGTCGATCTTGATCCCGACTTTCGCAAGGTCAGCCTGCATCATCTGCGCGCCGAGCATCGGGTTGGGGTTGGTCGGGCCGCCGCCGTTACGGGTGAACAGGGTGAACGTGGTGCCTTCCGGTACGCCGGCTTCCTTGAGCAGCTTGCGCGCGGCGTCGAGGTCGCGTGGCGGGTTCTTCAGGTCGTGGTTGTAACCGAGCAGGGTTGGCGGGTACGGGTTGACCGCCACCGAGGCGTTGCCTTTACCGAACAGCGCATTGACGTAGGCTTCCTTGTCGAAAGCGATATCGATGGCTTTACGTACCCGCACGTCGCTCATGTATTTGTGCTGGGTGTTCATGGCGATGTACGAAACGGTCATCGCGTCCAGCTCGTCGACTTTCAGGTTGCTGTCTTTCTTGATGCTCGGAATGTCGTCCGGTTTCGGATACAGGGCGATCTGGCACTCGTTGGCCTTGAGCTTCTGCAGGCGCACGTTGTTGTCGGTGGCGATGGCCAGGATTAACGCATCGGCCGGTGGCTTGCCGCGGAAGTAGTCCGGGTTGGCCTTGAAGCGCACCTGCGCATCCTTGGCGTAACGCTGGAAGATGAACGGGCCGGTGCCGATTGGCTTGTTGTTCAGATCGCCGGTCTTGTTGGCCTTGAGCAACTGATCGGCGTATTCGGCCGGGTAGATCGACGAGAACGCCATCGCGATGTCGGCGAGGAACGGCGCTTCGCGGCGGGTCAGGGTGAACTTGACCGTGTTGTCGTCGACTTTTTCGACGCTTTTCAGCAGTTCCTTGAAGCCCATGCTTTCAAAGTACGGGAAGCCCACGCTCGACAGTTTGTGCCACGGGTGATTCGGGTCCAGCTGACGCTGGAAGCTCCAGACCACGTCGTCGGCGTTCATGTCGCGAGTCGGCTTGAAGTATTCGGTGGTGTGAAACTTGACGCCTTTGCGCAGGTGGAACGTGTAGGTCAGGCCGTCTTCGCTGATGTCCCATGAGTCGGCGAGTGCCGGGATCACTTCGGTGGTGCCGGGTTTGAAGTCGGCCAAGCGGTTGAAGATGGTTTCGGCCACAGCATCCGCCGTGACTGCAGTCGTGTACTGGACCATATCGAAGCCTTCCGGGCTGGCTTCGGTGCAGACCACCAAGGGTTTGGCCGAGACGCCGACAGCGACACTCAGCAACGCAGCCGCAATGGCCGCACGTAGGGGAAGCATTTTCATCGATAACCCTCTGCAATCGGTTGAAGACAAAAAACCGAACGGCCGACTCATCATGAGTCAGCCGTCGGTCGGCGTTTTTACAGAATGTTGAATGGAATCGTGGTCACGAGGCGGAACTCGTTGATGCTGCCGTCCGCCTGGTTTTCGCTGGCGCGGTGCGCGGTGTAAGTGCCGCGAATCGTCGTCGCTTTCAGCGGGCCGCTCTGTACCGCGTAGGTTGCACCGACGCCGTATTCATAGTGGTGCTCGCCGTCCATCGCCTGCACGCCGTCATAGCCGCCACCCTTGTAGTGGGTGCCGTCGATGCCCCAGCCACGCGCCTGGTAAATGTTGAATTTCAGACCCGGCACGCCGTATTCGGCCATGTTGATGCCGTAGGAAACCTGGAAGGACTTCTCGTTCGGGCCGTTGAAGTCCGAGAGCAGGGAGTTGGCCAGGTAGATACCGTTGGTTTCGTGCAGGTAGTCGAAGTACTCGTTACCGTTCACTTCCTGATACGAGAAGGTCAGGGTATGCGCCAAGTGGGTCAGGCCGAACGACAGCGAATAGGTGTCGTTGTCGATGTCGCCCAGCAGCTTTTTACCTTCGTCGACGGTCTTGTAGTAGTTCAGGCCGGTGGTCAGGCTGAGGATCGAGCTGTCACCCAATACGTGGGTGGCGCCGAAGTAGTACTGGTTCCACAGATCTTCGGCCTGGGTGCCCCAGAGGCTGGTGGTCAGGCTGGCGAACGGCTGATACGAGATACCAGCAGTGTTGACGTGGTCGGCTTCGGCGTTGATGTCGCCGTATTCGGAGCGGAACTTGCTCAGGCTTTCTTCGGTACGCGGCGAGACGCGGTCGAAGGTGGCCAGGTCGAACGCGAGGTTGTTCAGCTCTTCGCTGTGGATCGCGATACCTTCGAAGCTCGATGGCAGCGGACGGTTGCCGATCACATCGACCTGCGGGCTGCTGAAGTTCATGCGGCCGGCGGTCAGGGTGGTGTTGGAGATGCGTGCCTTGACGTTGGCCAGGCCCAGCTTGCTCCACTGGCCGACAGCGTCGCCGCCTTCGCGGGTCAGGGTACGGTTGTTGCCGGCGCCTGGACGGGTGCCCGGTGCGCCACCATTGTTGGCAGCGAGGTTTTCGCGGTCACGCTCCAGCGCGATGGCGTTGTATGCGGCCACTTCGGTGCTGAAACCGACCGTACCTTCGGTGAAGCCCGAGTTGTACTTGATGATCGTGCCTTGCACCCAGTTGATGCGACGGTCGGTTTCGTTGGATTGACCGTTCTTGCGGTAAGCGAACTTGCCGCCGCGCTTGAGTTGTTCGTTGGCGTACCAGTTACGGGTCGAACCGCTGATCGATTGCCCTTCGAGGAAACCGGTGGCTTCGGCCTGGGCGCTCTTTTCGTTGACGGTCACTGGCGTGAACGCCTGGCTTTGGGTTTTCGCATAAGCCGTGGCGGTGATGCTGCTGATGGCCAGGGCCAGTATCGCGGTGCTGCTCAGTTTCATGGGTGAAGCTCCTTTACTTTCTTTTTATCCCGGCTTTTTTTGGTAGACCGGTTATTGGTTTAGAACTCGTTCACACATCGCAAACGTTTGCAAAAGGCCAGATTGGCGAATTTCGGCAAAGCGCTTGCGTGAAGGGAGTACACGGCTCCCCTCAGCGTTGCGGCTAATCGGTGGGTTTAATCGATACTGACGCCCGAAAATACGTTGCGACCGAACGGGCTGACTTTGAAGCCCTCGACCTTGGCGCTTAACGGCTGGTTGACCGTCGAGTGGGCGACTGGCGTGATCGGCACTTGCTGTTTAAGCAATTGCTGGGCCTGTTTATAAAGCACGGTGCGCTGCTCACGGTCGGTAACGACCTTGGCTTGTTTAATCAGCTTGTCGTACGCAGGATCGCACCACATGGAGTAGTTGTTGCCGCCAATCGCGTCGCAGCTGTACAGGGTGCCGAGCCAGTTGTCCGGGTCCCCATTGTCGCCGGTCCAGCCGATCAGGCTGACGTCGTGTTCGCCATTCTTGGTGCGCTTGATGTACTCGCCCCATTCATAGCTGACGATCTTCACTTTCAGGCCGATCTTGGCCCAGTCGGCCTGAAGCATCTCGGCCATCAGTTTGGCGTTCGGGTTGTACGGGCGCTGCACCGGCATGGCCCACAGGGTGATCTCGGTGCCTTCTTTCACGCCGGCAGCCTTGAGCAGTTCCTTGGCTTTTTCCGGGTTGTAGGCGGCGTCCTTGACGGTGTCGTCGTAGGACCATTGGGTCGGTGGCATGGCGTTGACGGCCAGTTGACCGGCGCCTTGATAAACAGCGTTGAGAATCCCTTGTTTATTCACCGCCATGTCCAGCGCCTGGCGCACTTCGAGCTGGTCGAAAGGCTTGTGGCGGACGTTGTAGGCGATGTAGCCGAGGTTGAAGCCTGGCTTGGAGATCAGTTGCAGTTTCGGGTCGGCTTTCAGCGCTTCGACATCGGCGGGGCGCGGATGCAAAGTGATCTGGCATTCGCCGGCCTTGAGCTTCTGTACTCGCACCGAGGCGTCGGTATTGATCGCGAAGATCAGGTTGTCGAGCTTGACCCGGCTCGGGTCCCAATACTGTTTATTGCCCGTGTAACGGATGTTCGAATCTCTCTGATAACTCTTGAACACGAACGGCCCGGTGCCGATCGGTTTCTGGTTGATGTCGCTCGGCTTGCCTTCGGCCAGCAGCTTGTCGGCGTATTCGGCGGACAGGATTGCGGCGAAGCTCATGGCGATGTTCTGGATGAACGCGGCGTCAACGCTGTTCAGCGTGAACTCCACGGTCAGCGGCCCGGTCTTCTCGACCTTGGCGATGTTCTTGTTCAGGCTCATCCCGTTGAAATATGGAAACTCGGTCGGGTAAGCCTTACGGAACGGCTGCTGCGCATCGAGCATGCGATTGAACGTGAATAGCACGTCGTCGGCGTTGAAGTCGCGGGTTGGCTTGAAGTAAGGGGTCGTATGAAATTTCACGCCTTCACGCAGGTGAAAGGTGTACTTCAGACCATCCTCGGAAATATCCCACGTGGTTGCCAGGCCGGGTACGACATTGGTCGCGCCCTTTTCAAACTCGACCAGGCGGTTGTACAGCGGTTCGGCGGCGTCGTTATCGGTGGCCGTCGTGTATTGCGCGGTATCGAAACCCGCCGGGCTGCCCTCGGAGCAGAACACCAGACTTTTCGGTGCGGCGAAACTGGCGGACGACGCAGCCAACAGACCGGCGCCCAGCAATGCGGAAAATTTCAAGGTATGGCGCATGACGCTCCCTCTTTTTTAGTGGTGTTCAATGTGCCGTCGTCTCATCCACAGACGTTTTGGCGACATTGAGCTCAAACCCGTACGTACGGCAAACCGGTGGCCCACGCAGAAACTGGTCAGTACGCGACGGTAGGCACCGTGCTTCTGGCAGTAAATACGTAAGTGCCTTAATGCTCGTAGGAAAAGTCGACGCGCCTATACCGAAGCAATCATCTACTACGGATTTTGGTGTAGGCCTTTTCCTGTTTACCCGGTAGAAAAAGCAACGGCGACGTCAGAAACGCCGCCGTTGCAATGCCTTATTTGCTGACGCTGACGCCGTAGAAAGAATTCAAGCCGAATGGGCTGATCTTGAAATCCTGCACGTTGGCGCGCATGGGTTGGTACACCGTCGAGTGAGCGATAGGTGTCATCGGGACTGCATCTTTAAGGACGTGTTGCGCCTGTTTGTACAGTTCAGTGCGCTTGCCCTGATCGGTCGTGCGTTTGGCTTCTTTCACCAGACCGTCGAACTTCTTGTCGCACCACTTGGAGAAGTTGTTGCCGCTGAGCGAGTCGCAGCCGAACAGCACGTTCAGCCAGTTGTCCGGGTCACCATTGTCACCGCTCCAGCCAATGATCATGGCCTGGTTCTCGCCACCTTTGGAACGCTTGATGTACTCGCCCCATTCGTAGCTGGTGATCTTCACTTTCAAGCCGATCTTGGCCCAGTCGGACTGGAGCATTTCGGCCATCAGCTTGGCGTTCGGGTTGTAAGGACGTTGTACCGGCATCGCCCACAGCACGATCTCGGTACCTTCCTTGACGCCGGCTTCCTTGAGCAGCTGTTTGGCTTTCTCAGGGTCGTACTTGGTGTCTTTGATGGTGGTGTCGTAGGACCACTGGGTCGGCGGCATGGCGTTGACGGCCAATTGGCCCGCGCCCTGGTAAACCGAATCGATGATCTGCGGCTTGTTCACCGCCATGTCCAGCGCCTGACGCACGCGCAGGTCAGCCAGCGGGTTGGCCTCGTTGCTGCCCTTGACCTTGTCCATCACGTTGTAGGCGATGTAGCCGAGGTTGAAACCGGCCTGATCCGGCATCTTCAGCGCTTTGTCTTCTTTCAGCGCCTTGAGGTCGGCCGGACGCGGGAACAGGGTGACCTGGCACTCGTTCTTTTTCAGCTTCTGGATACGCACCGACGGGTCGGTGGTGATGGCGAAGATCAGGTTGTCGATCTTCACGTCTTCCGGCTTCCAGTAATCCTTGTTGCCGGTGTAACGGATGTTGGAGTCTTTCTGGTAGCTCTTGAACACGAACGGACCAGTGCCGATCGGCTTCTGATTGATGTCGGCGGCTTTGCCATCCTTGAGCAACTGGGCCGCGTATTCGGCGGACTGCACGGAAGCGAAGCTCATCGCCAGGTTCTGGATGAACGCGGCATCGACTTCTTTCAGAGTGAACTTGACGGTGTGGTCGTCGACTTTATCGATCTTGGTGATGTTGGTGTCCATCCCCATATCGGTGAAGTACGGGAATTCGGTCGGGTACGCCTTACGGAAAGGGTCGTCCTTGTTGATCATGCGGTTGAAAGTGAACAGCACGTCGTCGGCGTTGAATTCACGAGTCGGCTTGAAGTACGGCGTGGTGTGGAACTTGACGCCTTCGCGCAGGTGGAAGGTGTACGTCAGGCCGTCATCGGAAATGTCCCACTTGGTCGCCAGCCCAGGAATCACGGCGGTGCCGCCGCGCTCGAACTGGGTCAGACGGTTGAACATGGTTTCGGCTGAGGCGTCGAAGTCGGTTCCGGTGGTGTACTGGCCTGGGTCGAAACCGGCCGGGCTGCCTTCGGAGCAGAACACCAGGTTAGTCGCAGCGGATGCGAACGGTGCGGAGGCTAACAAGCCTGCGCCGACTAAAAACGGAATGACCGCGTGTTTAAGCATGTTGGCCTCATGATTTGTTGTCATTTTTTAGTAGTGAGGTACGACCTCGTGAGTCGTGCCTGCGGATACTTATGCAGGGGCCATACCCAATGCAAGATCCAGAGCGGTCGGCGGCGTCAAAGCGTGGCACGAACGTACCTTAATGTCGCATCCGTATAACTTCTGACGCATTTGACCGTTTGCGGGTGGTTTTTACGGTGCAAAACGAGCCCCAAAACAGTGCGCCGGTCACGTTGTGCGCGCTGCGTTGGGGCTCGGTGTTACCTATTTATACCCACCCCGTAGAAGGGCGTGAGACCGAACGGGCTGATGCGCAAATCAGTGACTTCCTTGCGCAGCGGCTGGAACACCGTGGAGTTGGCAATCGGCGTGATCGGCACTTGTTGTTTAAGGATCAGTTGCGCCTGTTGATACAGCTTTATCCGTTGCGCTTTATCGCTAGCAACTTTGGCTTGCTGAACGAGCTTGTCATAGGCCGGATCACACCATTTGGCGTAGTTGCTGCCCTTCACAGCGGCGCAGCTGTAGAGCACGCCGAGCCAGTTGTCCGGGTCGCCGTTGTCGCCGGTCCAGCCGTAGATCATCGCGTCGTGCTCGCCATTTTTCGCGCGTTTGATGTACTCGCCCCATTCATAGCTGACGATGTTGACCTTGATGCCGATTTTCGCCCAGTCCTGCTGGATCATTTGTGCCGACATACGTGCATTCGGGTTCGATGCGCGCTGCACTGTCATCGCCCAGAGGTTGATGGTTGTACCCGGCGCAACCCCTGCTTCTTTCAGTAGCACCCGGGCTTTTTCCGGGTCATATGGCGCGTCCTTGATGTTCGGGTCGTACGACCATTGCGCCGGCGGCAGGGCGTTTTGTGCCAACTGACCGGCACTTTGGTAAACGGCCTTGATGATGGCCGGTTTATCGATGGCCATGTCCAGCGCCTGACGCACCTTGAGCTGGTCCAACGGTGGATGAGTGGTGTTGTAGGCGAGGAAACCGAGGTTGAATCCGGCCTGTTTCAGCACGCGCAGGTTCGGGTCTTTTTCCATGACATCGATATCGGCCGGGCGCGGGTAGCCGCTGACGTGGCATTCACCGGCCTTGAGTTTTTGCAGGCGTACGGCAGCGTCCGGGGTGATCGAGAAGATCAGGTTATCGATCTTCACGTCTTCAGGTTTCCAGTAGGCCTTGTTGGCGACGTAGCGGATCTGCGAATCCTTCTGGTAGCGCTTGAACACGAACGGGCCGGTGCCGATGGGCTTCTGATTGAGGTCGGCGGCTTTGCCTTCCTTCAATAGCTGCGCGGCGTATTCGGCCGATTGCACCGAGGCGAAACTCATGGCGAGGTTCTGCACGAAGGCGGCGTCGACATTGTTGAGATTGAAGCGGACGCTGTGGTCGTCGAGTTTTTCCACCGATTTGATGGTGGTGTTCAGGCCCATGTCGGTGAAGTACGGTGACTCGGCGGGGTAGGCCTTGCGGAAGGCGTTGTCCGGGTCGAGCAGGCGCTGGAAGGTGAACAGGACGTCGTCGGCGTTGAAGTCGCGGGTCGGGGTGAAGTAGTCGGTGCTGTGGAATTTCACGCCTTGGCGCAGATGAAAGGTGTATTGCAGGCCGTCGCTGGAGATGTCCCATTTTGTCGCAAGGCCGGGTTCGATGTCGGTGCCGCCGCGCTGGAATTGGGTGAGACGGTTGAAGACGGTTTCGGCGGAGGCGTCAAAATCAGTGCCGCTGGTGTATTGGCTGGGGTCGAACCCGGCGGGGCTGGCTTCGGAGCAGTAGACCAGGGTCGTGGCGGCGTGTGTGATCGGGGCTATGGCCGTTAATGCGAGGGTGATCAGTAGTGGTTTGAGGGTGAATCTTGGCATGGAGTCCCCGGGGAATTTGCTGGTTATGGTTTCAGGGTAGCGGGGATTTGGGGGGCTTCGGAAATATCGTTTTTTGTGTTGGGGTGTCTGTCTCGGTATATAGCGGCTTGGTTTGCGGGTATGTCCTTTGCTTCGGGTGCTGCGGCTGGCGGTTTCGCCTGACGGCGACTTACTTTTTTACAAGCGCCTAAAAAAGTAAGCAAAAAACGCTTGCTCCTACGTACGGCCCTCGCAAGCTCGGGTTCCTTCGCTCCGGGATCGATCCGGGCGCAGCGGCTACGGTTTGCTGCGCTGCACCTCCTTGCGCTGTGTCTGGCTGCGCCAGACGGTCGCTGCGCTCCCACGCCCGGATCGGTCCCTCCACTCAGCCTTCCGATGTCGCCGGTTAGGCAAGATCAAGATCAAGGGCACTCGAGCTAACGCTCATTGTTGAGTGGTGAGAAGCGGTTGTTCGGCTTGGGGTTTGTGGTGGGTTCGCCCCTCACCCCAGCCCTCTCCCCCTGGAGAGGGAGCCGATTTTGGTTGGATTCGAAATTAGCGTTCGACTCGATATTTCACGTCAGCGTAGCTCTCACATTCACCCCGGTCAGTCCCCTCTCCCTCCGGGAGAGGGCTAGGGTGAGGGTTGGCTTTTGGCTGTTTAAATTTGTGTCAGATAACCAGAACCTTCCCGCAAGGTTTCCAGGTTGTCCGTCGGACTTCCGCTCTCTAGTCTCGGGTTGTCGCTGAATGTTCAGTGATCGGGTGTGAGAACCCGCTGAGCTTGAAACCGGCACCAGTAAGACCATCGTTGCGGCCGGCTCATCAGCTGTCGCAATGTCTTCTGGATCGGGTTGATCCTCACGCTTGAGCCCGCGTCATCGTTCTTCGCGAGCAGGCTCGCTCCCACAGGTGGAATGCATTTCAAATTGTGGGAGCGAGCTTGCTCGCGAAGACGGTGGTTTATCCACAGCAAATCCCAGGCACAAAAAAACCGCCGATCATTCACTGATCGGCGGTTTTTCATTCAACTCACGTCACTGCATCAACACTTCAATCGAGCCATCGGCGGTCATGCTGACCTGACTGGTGCCGGCTTCGACTTCTGGTGTTACCGGTGCTGAATCCATGGCGGCGGCTTTCATCATCATCGGGGCGCGCAGGTACGGTTGTGGATAACCGTTGCTGTTGAGGTTCAGGTTGACGATTTTGTAACCTTTGCCACCCAGGGCGTCGGTGGCCAGTTGGGCGCGGGCCTTAAAGGCGCTGACGGCTTCTTTGAGCAACTGGTCTTCGCTGGACTTGCGGGTCGGGTCGGCGATGGCGAAGTCCATGCCGCCCATTTTCAGGTCGGTGAGCAATTCGCCGGTGAGTTTCGACAGGGCGGCGAAGTCGGTGCTTTCCAGGCGCAGTTCGGCGCGTTCGCGCCAGCCGGTGATTTTCTGGCCCTTGGTGTCGTAGATCGGGTAGCTGTTGCGGCTGCCCGTGCGCAAGGTGATGTCCTTGACTTGCTTGGCCTGGGCCGTTGCCTTGTTCATCGTGGTGCTGATGGCGGCGGCGAGTTTGGCCGGGTCGGTGTTCTGGTCTTCGGTGTAGAGCGTCACGATCATCTGATCGCGGGCCACTTCCTGGCTGACTTCGGCGCGCAGGGAAATCTGGTTGTAATGCAGCTCATCGGCAGCGAGGGCCGGAAGGCTGGCGATGCTGCCGACGGTCAGGGCGAGAAGGGCGGCGCTGCGGCGAAATGTGTGCATGAAAGCTCCTTGAGGGGGCGCAGGTGTTGGTTCGAGCCTGCGTGAACCATCAGACTCTATAAAGCAGCTGCAAGTTGCAAGCTTCAAGCTGCAAGTAAAAGCAAGAGCAAGAACTGCGGCGCTTTTGATCTTGCTTGCCGCTTGAAGCTTGCAACTTGCAGCTGCCTTCCTGTGGTCGTTTGCCGCACTTTCGCCTCTCACGCCCGTGCCTTGGTTATACTCCGTGCGATCCGCCTGGAGCGCTCATCAGGAGAGCTCATGCTCGCCCCCGTACAACTGACTTCCGCCACGCGCCAGAATCTCTGGCGACTGACGTTCATTCGCACCCTGGTGCTCGCCGCGCAGGCCGGCTCCGTGGGCCTGGCCTACTGGCTGGAGCTATTGCCGTTGCCGTGGGTGCAACTGGCAATGACCCTCGGCTGTTCGATTCTGCTCTGCGTGTTCACCGCTGTGCGTCTGCGCACTTCGTGGCCGGTGACCGAGCTTGAATATGCGCTGCAACTGGCGTGCGATCTGGTGATCCACAGTGCGCTGCTGTATTTCTCCGGCGGTTCGACCAACCCGTTCGTTTCCTATTATCTGGTGCCGCTGACCATCGCCGCGGTGACACTACCGTGGCGCTATTCGGTAATCCTGTCGGGCATTGCGCTGGCGCTGTACACGGTGATGCTGACGCGTTTCTATCCGCTGGAAACCTTGCCGGTGGCCCGTGAGAATCTGCAGATCTACGGCATGTGGCTGAGCTTTGCGCTGGCGGCGGCGGTGATTACCTTTTTCGCGGCGCGCATGGCTGAAGAGTTGCGCCGTCAGGAAGAGCTGCGGGCGATTCGCCGTGAAGAAGGTTTGCGCGATCAACAATTGCTCGCCGTCGCCACTCAGGCCGCGGGCGCCGCCCATGAGCTCGGCACGCCGCTGGCGACCATGAGTGTTTTGCTCAAGGAAATGCAGCAGGACCATCCCGACCCGATGTTGCAGGACGATCTGAAGGTGCTGCAGGATCAGGTCAAGTTATGCAAGGAAACCTTGCAGCAACTGGTCCGTGCCGCCGAGGCCAACCGGCGTCTGGCGGTGGAGATGCAGGACGTTACCGACTGGCTCGACGAAGCGTTGAACCGCTGGCATTTGATGCGTCCGGAGGCCAGTTATCGCTTCCAGCGTCTGGGCCAGGGCAGCGTGCCGCGCATGGCGCCGCCGCCGGATCTGACCCAGGCCTTACTGAATCTGCTGAACAATGCAGCCGACGCCTGCCCGGAAAATCTTCAGGTTACGCTGGACTGGGATGCGGAAACCCTGACCATTAGCATTCGCGACCACGGCGCCGGTGTGCCGCTGGCCATCGCCGAGCAGATCGGCAAACCGTTTTTTACCACCAAGGGCAAAGGTTTCGGCCTGGGCCTGTTTTTGAGCAAGGCCAGCGTGACACGCGCCGGCGGCTCAGTGAAACTCTATAGTCATGAGGAAGGCGGCACGCTCACCGAGCTGCGCCTGCCGCACGGCGCCCGAGGAGACCTAACATGAGTGACGAAATCCAAGTCGAAGGCGAAGAACTGCCGCATTTGCTGCTGGTCGATGACGACGCGACCTTCACCCGCGTGATGGCGCGTGCCATGGCTCGCCGCGGCTTTCGCGTCAGCACCGCCGGTTCCGCCGAAGAAGGCCTGACCATCGCTCAGGCCGATCTTCCGGATTACGCCGCGCTCGACCTGAAAATGGACGGTGACTCCGGTCTGGTGCTGCTGCCCAAGCTGCTGGAACTGGACCCGGAAATGCGCGTGGTGATCCTCACCGGTTATTCGAGCATTGCCACTGCGGTCGAGGCGATCAAGCGCGGTGCCTGCAACTACCTGTGCAAACCGGCCGACGCCGACGACGTGCTGGCTGCGTTGCTGTCCGAGCACGCTGACCTCGACAGTCTGGTGCCGGAAAACCCGATGTCGGTCGACCGCCTGCAGTGGGAGCACATCCAGCGCGTGCTCACCGAACATGAAGGCAACATCTCCGCCACTGCCCGCGCCTTGGGCATGCATCGCCGCACCCTGCAGCGCAAACTGCAGAAGCGTCCGGTTCGTCGCTGAACCTGCGCTGAACGACTATCGCCAGCCCTCGCGATAAATCGCGCCGATCATCTATGATCGGCGCGTGTCTGTTCTTATCTTTATTGAGCCTTATCCATGAATCAGAACGCTGAATATTCCGCGGTCAACGATGCTGTGCGCGGGCAGTTTTTTCGCAAGGTGTGGGCAATGACCACGCCTTACTGGCGCAGCGAAGAGAAGGGCAAGGCCTGGACGTTGCTGATTGCCGTGATTGCGCTGACGTTGTTCAGCGTATGGATCGCGGTGTGGCTGAACAGTTGGTACAAGGATTTCTATAACGCCCTGCAGAAAAAGGATGAAGCAGCGTTCTGGCAGTTGATCCTGTACTTCTGCGGTATTGCCGCTGTGGCGATTCTCGCTGCGGTTTATCGTCAGTATCTGACGCAGATGCTGACCATTCGCTGGCGGGCGTGGCTGACCGAAAAGCACTTCGCCCGTTGGCTTGAACACAAGAATTACTACCAGCTGGAGCAGGGCGGTTACACCGATAACCCTGACCAGCGAATCTCCGAAGACCTTAATAAATTCACCGCGACCACGCTGGCCCTTGGCTTGGGATTGATCCGCACGGTCGTCAGTCTGGTGTCGTTCTCGATCATCCTGTGGGGCGTTTCCGGCAGCATTGAGGTGTTCGGTTTCACTGTTCCCGGCTACATGTTCTGGTGTGCATTGGTCTACGCGGCGGTCGGTAGTTGGCTGACGCATCTGATCGGCCGACGCCTGATCGGCTTGAACAACAACCAGCAGCGTTTCGAAGCCGACTTGCGTTTCTCGATGGTGCGGGTGCGCGAAAATGCTGAAAGCATCGCTTTGTACAACGGCGAGCCGAATGAAAACCGGCGCTTGAGCAATCGCTTCGGGCTGGTCTGGCATAATTTCTGGGACATCATGCGCGTGTCCAAGCGCCTGACGTTCTTTACTTCGGGCTATGGGCAGATCGCGATCATTTTCCCGTTCATTGTGGCGGCGCCACGGTATTTCAGCGGCAAGATCGAGTTGGGGGAGCTGATGCAAATCAACTCGGCGTTCGGCAATGTGCAGGAGAACTTCAGTTGGTTCATCAGCGCTTATCAGGATCTGGCCGAGTGGCGCGCCACCTGTGATCGTCTGCTGAGTTTCCGCAATGCGATGAGCAACAATGAGGAGCGGGTACCCGCCATCGACGTGCAGAACCAGGGGCGCGAATTGCAGGTGCATAACCTCGGCCTGGATCTGGCCGATGGTCGTCATCTGTTGACCAACGCCGACATGACCGTGGAACCAGGTGAGCGAGTGATGCTAAGCGGCCGTTCCGGCAGCGGCAAATCCACACTGCTGCGGGCGATGGGGCATTTGTGGCCGGCGGGGCACGGCAATATTCGGTTGCCGGCGGCGCGCTATCTGTTCCTGCCGCAGAAGCCTTATCTGCCCATTGGCACATTGCGTGAAGCGTTGAGTTATCCACAACCGGGCGACACCTACGCTCCGGAGCGTTATGCACAGGTATTGGAAACCTGCCGTCTGCCCCACCTGGTCGGGCGGCTGGATGAAGCCAATCACTGGCAGCGCATGCTGTCGCCGGGCGAACAGCAGCGCCTGGCCTTCGCCCGCGCGCTTCTTTATGCACCGCAATGGCTATACATGGACGAGGCTACTTCGGCGATGGACGAGGAAGACGAAGCGACGCTGTACCAGGCGCTGATCGATCAGATTCCGGGGTTGAGTATCGTCAGCGTCGGCCATCGCAGCAGCCTGAAGCGCTTCCACCCGCGGCATGTGCGGATCGATAGCGGCCATTTAGTGGAGCAACCCGTGACTGCCTGACTAGTGCAATACCTCTGTGGGAGCTGGCTTGCCAGCGATGGCGGCGCAACAGACGACATCTATGTTGCCTGATATGGCCTCATCGCTGGCAAGCCAGCTCCCACAGGATTTGTGTGGAACGGAAAGTGATCGTACAACCCGCTTGAGCTATGATGGCCGCAAGCCGAACTTTCGAGACAAGATGCAGACCATGGAAAAGCTGATGGACACCCCGCGCCTCCCGCGCAAGCGCCGCAGTCTGGCTCAGGAACTGGTGACGGTGCTGAGCGAGCAGATCCGCGATGGTCTGCTCAAACGTGGTGACAAGTTGCCCACCGAGTCGGCGATCATGGAAGCCCATGGCGTCAGCCGCACCGTGGTGCGCGAAGCGATTTCCCGTCTGCAGGCCGCAGGTCAGGTGGAAACCCGCCATGGCATCGGCACCTTCGTGCTCGACACGCCGAGCCCGAGTGGTTTCCGTATCGACCCGGCAACCGTCGTCACCCTGCGTGACGTCCTGGCGATTCTCGAATTACGCATCAGCCTCGAAGTCGAATCCGCCGGCCTCGCCGCGCAACGCCGCAGCCCCGAGCAACTGGCAACCATGCGCGCCGCCCTCGATGCGTTGAACGAAAGCGCCTCGCATGCAAGCGACGCGGTGTCGTCAGACTTCGCTTTCCACCTGGAAATCGCCTTGTCCACCGGCAACCGCTATTTCACCGACATCATGACTCACCTGGGCACCAGCATCATTCCGCGTACCCGGTTGAATTCGGCGCGCCTGGCCCATGATGATCAGCAGCACTACATGGGCCGACTGAGCCGCGAGCACGAAGAAATCTACGACGCGATTGCCCGTCAGGACTCCGATGCTGCACGTGCGGCGATGAGGTTGCACTTGACCAACAGCCGCGAAAGACTGCGCCAGGCTCATGAAGAGGCGCAGGCGCAGCGAGGCTGAGTATTACGCCTCTATTCGCAACGTCAACGCCTGCGAATACGGCTCCATACTCGACTCATCACGAAATTTGTAGCGCAACTCCACCTCACGGCCCAGGTACGGCTGCAGCGCTTCTTTCGGCAGCTGAACCTCGATGTCGAACAGTTTTTCCATTTCATCCTCGGCATCATCCCAGGCGCCGGTGTCCACTTCGTCTCCCTCCCATTCAGGTTCTTCACCATCGCTGCCGAGGATCGCGTAGACGGTCCAGTTCGCGGCGAAATCGCTGGAGTCCGGAACTTGCGCGGTGAGGGTGTCCGGCAATTGCGAGAGCTGAAGCGTGACGCAGTCGTCCTGCGCGGAAGCTGGGTGGGGGAGGGTGGGGGCGGCAAAATGCATCGACATAATGGCTTCCTTGAGTGGTCCGCCACGATCCTTCGTGGCAGTCGACCTACTTTACAAGCCGCCCGCCCTTCAATAATTAAACGAATCCAGACCAGATATTTCCGTGAGCGGAAGCCGCAAAGACGGGCCTCGCAGCGATTTTTTCCAAAGCCATAGCCGATCTTGTCCGACAAAAAATCGCTGCCAACGATGAAATGCAGTTGACGGTTATCTTTTAAGTTGTACGATGACCTACAACTTCGGCCAAGGCTGAACGGTCCACTCACAATAAAACGTTGCTACCAGGGTGTTCGAATAATGAATCCACAAGAACTGAAGTCCATCCTCTCTGCCGGCCTGCTGTCTTTCCCGGTGACCGATTTCAACGCGCAAGGCGATTTCAACCGCGCGGGCTACATCAAACGCCTGGAATGGCTGGCTCCGTATGGCGCTTCGGCTCTGTTCGCTGCCGGCGGCACCGGTGAGTTTTTCTCCCTGGCCGCCAGCGAATACTCGGAAATCATCAAGACTGCGGTCGACACTTGCGCCACCAGCGTGCCGATCCTCGCCGGCGTCGGTGGTTCGACCCGCCAAGCCATCGAATACGCTCAGGAAGCCGAGCGTCTGGGCGCCAAAGGTCTGTTGCTGCTGCCGCACTACCTGACCGAAGCGAGCCAGGACGGCGTTGCCGCTCACGTTGAAGCCGTGTGCAAATCGGTAAACATCGGCGTGGTCGTCTACAACCGCAACGTTTGCCGCCTGAACGCTTCGCTGCTGGAACGTCTGGCCGAGCGCTGCCCGAACCTGATCGGTTACAAAGATGGCCTGGGCGATATCGAGTTGATGGTGTCGATCCGTCGCCGCCTCGGTGATCGCTTCAGCTACCTGGGTGGTCTGCCGACCGCTGAAGTCTACGCCGCTGCCTACAAGGCGTTGGGCGTGCCGGTTTACTCCTCGGCGGTGTTCAACTTCATCCCGAAAACCGCGATGGACTTCTACCACGCGATCGCTCGCGAAGATCACGCCACCGTTGGCAAGATCATCGACGACTTCTTCCTGCCGTACCTGGACATCCGCAACCGCAAGGCCGGTTACGCCGTGAGCATCGTCAAGGCAGGTGCAAAAATCGCCGGCTATGACGCAGGTCCGGTGCGTGCGCCGCTGACCGACCTGACCGGCGAAGAGTACGAAATGCTCGCCGCGCTGATCGATAAGCAAGGCGCGCAATAAACGAGAAAAGCGAGGCCGCTGAGCAATCAGCGGCTTTTTGCGTAAAGGCTTTTAGAGTTGAGGGCTGCCCTGTGACAACTGCAAAACGCTACGACAACTACATCAATGGCGAATGGGTCGCCGGTGCCGATTACTCGGCCAACATCAACCCGTCTGAATTGAGCGACACCATCGGCGACTACGCCAAGGCTGACCTGAATCAGGTCAACGCCGCCATCGACGCCGCTCGCGCGGCATTCCCGGCGTATTCCACTTCGGGTATTCAGGCCCGTCACGATTCGCTGGACAAGGTCGGCACCGAAATCCTCGCCCGTCGCGAAGAGCTTGGCACGCTGCTGGCCCGTGAAGAAGGCAAGACCCTGCCTGAAGCGATCGGCGAAGTGACCCGCGCCGGTAACATTTTCAAGTTCTTTGCCGGTGAATGCCTGCGTCTATCCGGCGACTACGTGCCGTCGGTGCGTCCGGGCGTCAACGTTGAAGTCACTCGCGAAGCGCTGGGCGTGGTCGGTCTGATCACCCCGTGGAACTTCCCGATCGCCATTCCTGCCTGGAAAATCGCCCCGGCCCTGGCCTACGGCAACTGCGTGGTGCTCAAGCCTGCCGATCTGGTACCGGGCTGCGCATGGGCGCTGGCAGAAATCATCTCCCGCGCCGGCTTCCCGGCCGGCGTGTTCAACCTGGTGATGGGCAGCGGCCGCGTGGTTGGCGATGCCCTGGTGCAGAGCCCGAAGGTCGACGGCATCAGCTTCACCGGTTCGGTGGGCGTTGGTCGCCAGATCGCCGTCAACTGCGTTGCGCGCCAGGCCAAGGTGCAGCTGGAAATGGGCGGCAAGAACCCGCAGATCATTCTCGACGACGCCGACCTCAAGCAAGCGGTCGAGCTGTCGGTGCAGAGCGCGTTCTATTCCACCGGTCAACGTTGCACGGCGTCGAGCCGTCTGATCGTGACTGCCGGCATCCACGATAAATTCGTCGAGGCCATGGCCGAGCGCATGAAGTCGATCAAGGTCGGCCACGCGCTGAAAGCCGGCACCGACATCGGTCCGGTGGTCTCCCAGGCGCAGCTCGAACAGGACATGAAGTACATCGACATCGGCCAGTCCGAAGGTGCACGTCTGGTCAGCGGCGGTGGCGTAGTGACGTGCGACACCGAAGGCTACTTCCTCGCGCCAACCCTGTTTGCCGACAGCGAAGCGTCGATGCGCATCAGCCGCGAAGAAATTTTCGGCCCGGTGGCCAACATCGTTCGCGTGGCCGATTACGAAGCCGCGCTGGCGATGGCCAACGACACCGAATTCGGCTTGTCGGCCGGTATCGCGACCACGTCGCTGAAGTACGCCAACCACTTCAAGCGCCACTCCCAGGCCGGGATGGTGATGGTCAACCTGCCGACCGCTGGCGTGGATTACCACGTACCGTTCGGTGGCCGTAAAGGTTCGTCCTACGGCTCGCGCGAACAGGGTCGCTACGCGCAAGAGTTCTACACGGTCGTGAAGACCAGTTACATCGGCTCCTGACCCTGTAGGAGCTGGCCTGCAAGCGATAGCATCACCGCGGTGTGACTGAAACACCGCAGTGATGCCATCGCTGGCAGGCCAGCTCCCACAAAAGCACGACCAAAGAAGCTTCACCCCGCATAAAAATAATCAGTGGGAGTACATCTACATGCAATCGTCCAAGCCGACTCACGTCCGCTATTTGATCTTGCTCATGCTGTTTCTGGTGACCACGATCAACTACGCCGACCGTGCCACGATCGCCATTGCCGGCTCCAGCCTGCAAAAGGATCTGGGCATCGACGCAGTCACCCTCGGCTACATCTTCTCCGCATTCGGTTGGGCCTACGTGGCCGGGCAAATTCCCGGTGGCTGGCTGCTCGATCGCTTCGGCTCGAAAAAAGTCTATGCGCTGAGCATTTTCACCTGGTCGCTGTTCACCGTGCTGCAAGGCTTTGTCGGTGAGTTCGGCATGTCCACCGCCGTTGTTGCGCTGTTCATGCTGCGTTTCCTCGTGGGCCTGGCCGAAGCGCCATCGTTCCCTGGCAACGCGCGCATTGTTGCCGCGTGGTTCCCGACCGCTGAACGCGGCACCGCTTCGGCGATCTTCAACTCGGCGCAGTACTTCGCTACCGTGTTGTTCGCGCCGCTGATGGGCTGGATCGTCTACCGCTTCGGCTGGGAGCACGTGTTCATCGTCATGGGTATCCTCGGCATCATCTTCTCGCTGGTCTGGTTGAAGGTTATCCACAGCCCGCGTCAACATCCGATGGCCAATGACGCCGAAGTCAACTTCATCGCGGAAAACGGCGGCATGGTCGACATGGACCAGAACAAAGGCAAAAAAGCCGATGGGCCGAAGTGGGATTACATCCGTCAGTTGCTGACCAACCGCATGATGCTCGGCGTGTATCTGGGCCAGTACTGCATCAACGGCATCACTTATTTCTTCCTGACCTGGTTCCCGGTGTACCTGGTGCAAGAGCGTGGCATGACCATTCTCAAGGCCGGTTTCATTGCGTCGTTGCCGGCAATCTGCGGCTTCATCGGTGGCGTGCTCGGCGGGGTGATTTCCGATTACCTGCTGCGCAAGGGCCATTCGCTGACCTTCGCTCGCAAGACGCCGATCATCGCCGGTCTGCTGGTGTCGAGCAGCATCGTGGCGTGCAACTATGTTGACGTGGAATGGATGGTCGTCGGCTTCATGGCCTTGGCATTCTTCGGCAAAGGCGTGGGCGCACTGGGCTGGGCGGTGGTGTCCGACACTTCGCCCAAGCAGATCGCCGGTTTGAGTGGCGGCCTGTTCAACACCTTTGGCAATATCGCTTCGATCACCACACCGATCGTGATTGGTTACATCATCAGCTCTACCGGTTCGTTCAAATGGGCGCTGGTGTTTGTGGGTGCCAACGCACTGGTCGCGGTGTTCAGCTATCTGGTGATCGTCGGCCCGATCAAGCGTGTGGTTTTGAAAGAGCCGCCAACCAAGGGCGGTAAT
This sequence comes from Pseudomonas koreensis, assembly GCF_036668835.1. Taxonomy (GTDB): domain Bacteria; phylum Pseudomonadota; class Gammaproteobacteria; order Pseudomonadales; family Pseudomonadaceae; genus Aquipseudomonas; species Aquipseudomonas koreensis_I. The sequence continues at coordinate 134,506 of NZ_JAZEVW010000008.1, read as the reverse complement.
GAAGCCACCGGCAATTTGTCTCAAGCGCATTCCTGAGGAGCGGCGTCATGCAGTTGATTGAACATTCCGACTCGCCGCGCTACATCCGCCTGCACGAGCGGGACAACGTTGTAGTGGTGGTCAACGACCAGGGTGTACCGGCCGGTACCGAATTTGCCGATGGCCTGGTGACGGTGGATTTCGTCCCGCAGAGCCACAAGGTCACCCTGGAGGATATTCCCGAGGGCGGCCCGGTGATTCGTTACGGGCAGATCATCGGTTATGCCTTGCAGCCGATCCGTCGCGGCAGTTGGGTCAAGGAAGATCAACTGCGCATGCCGACCGCGCCGCCGCTGGACAGCTTGCCGCTGTCCACCGACGTGCCGGACGCGCAGGCGCCGCTGGAGGGCTTCACGTTTGAGGGTTATCGCAACGCCGACGGCACCGTCGGCACGCGCAACATTCTCGGCATCACTACGACCGTGCAGTGCGTCACCGGCGTGCTTGATCATGCGGTGAAAAAGATCAAGGAAGAGCTGCTGCCCAAGTACCCGAACGTCGATGACGTGGTAGCACTGACCCACAGCTACGGCTGCGGCGTGGCGATCACCGCCACCGACGCCTACATTCCGATCCGCACCGTGCGTAATCTGGCGCGCAACCCGAACCTGGGCGGCGAGGCGCTGGTGATCAGCCTGGGCTGCGAGAAATTACAAGCCGGACAGGTGATGCACGAGGACGATGCGTCGGTCGATCTCAGCGATCCGTGGTTGTATCGCTTGCAGGACTCCAGCCACGGCTTCACCGAAATGATCGAGCAGATCATGGAGCTGGCCGAAGTCCGTTTGAAGAAACTCGACCAGCGCCGCCGCGAAACCGTGCCGGCGTCCGAGCTGATTCTGGGCATGCAGTGCGGCGGCAGCGATGCTTTCTCCGGCATCACTGCCAACCCGGCGCTGGGTTTTGCCTCGGATCTGTTGCTGCGTGCCGGGGCGACGGTGATGTTTTCCGAAGTCACCGAAGTGCGCGATGCGATCTATCTGCTGACCTCTCGCGCGCAAACGCAAACCGTGGCTGAAGAGCTGGTGCGCGAAATGGACTGGTACGACCGTTACCTGGCCAAGGGCGAGGCCGATCGCAGTGCCAACACCACGCCGGGCAACAAGAAGGGCGGCTTGTCGAACATTGTCGAGAAGTCGTTGGGTTCGATCGTCAAGTCGGGCAGCAGCGCGATCAATGGCGTGCTTGGCCCGGGCGAGCGCTTCAAGCAGAAGGGTTTGATTTTCTGTGCGACGCCGGCCAGCGATTTTGTCTGCGGCACGTTGCAACTGGCGGCCGGGATGAACCTGCATGTGTTCACCACCGGGCGTGGCACGCCTTACGGGTTGGCGATGGCGCCAGTGGTCAAGGTCTCGACGCGAACCGAACTGGCGCAGCGTTGGCCGGATCTGATCGACATCGATGCCGGGCGGATTGCTACCGGGCGCGCGACCATCGAGGAATTGGGCTGGGAGCTGTTTCACTACTATCTGGATGTGGCGAGCGGCAAGCAACAGACCTGGGCGGAGAAGCACAAGCTGCATAACGACATCACCTTGTTCAACCCCGCGCCGATTACCTGACGGTTTGGGGGAGTGCGGTCAACAGCTACCCTCACCCCAGCCCTCTCCCGGGGGGAGAGGGGGCCGATCCGGGGATATTTCAGAAGTACATCGACCTGCAAGCGCTGTGTTGAATCCATAGTCGACTCGATTTTGCAGGTCGATGTAATGCAGCACGACACCTCGGTCAGTCCCCTCTCCCTCCGGGAGAGGGTTAGGGTGAGGGGCTTTTAAAGCTTTTGGCTTATCATTGCCCTCTAATCGACGCTCACCCAAGGCACTCCCGGCATGCTGGCAATCTTCCTCGAAACCCTGAACATCACCGCGCCGGTATTCGCCATGCTGTTTCTCGGTGTGCTGCTCAAGCGCATCGACTGGATCAACGACAACTTCATCCACACCGCCTCGTCGCTGGTGTTCAACGTGACCATGCCGGCGCTGCTGTTTCTCGGCATTCTGCATGCGGACCTGCATGCCGCCCTGCAACCGTCTCTGCTGATCTACTTCTCCCTCGCCACCCTGGTGAGCTTTGCCGTGGCCTGGGGCTGGGCGATTTTCCGTTGTCCGCGCGAAGATCGTGGCATCTACACCCAAGGCGCGTTTCGCGGCAATAACGGCGTGATCGGTCTGGCACTCGCGGCGAGCATGTACGGCGATTACGGGATTTCCCTCGGGGCGATTCTCGCGGCACTGGTGATTCTGTTCTACAACACCCTGTCGACCATCGTCCTGGCGGTCTACAGCCCGGTGATCAAGTCTGACCCGTGGAGCATCTGTAAAAGTGTGTTCAGCAACCCGCTGATCATCAGCGTGATCGCCGCGGCGCCGTTTGCCTATTTCAAGATTGGTTTGCCGGGCTGGCTGGAGACCTCGGGCCAGTATCTGGCACAGACCACATTGCCGCTGGCGCTGATCTGCATCGGTGGCACGCTGTCGCTGGCGGCGCTGCGCAAGAGCGGCAAGATGGCGCTCAGTTCCAGTCTGGTGAAAATGGTCGGCTTACCCGTGCTGGCGACGCTGGGCGCGTGGCTATGGGGCTTTCGCGAGGCGGAGCTGGGGATTCTGTTTCTGTACTTTGGCAGCCCGACGGCCGCGGCGAGTTTCGTCATGGCGCGGGCGGCGCAGGGCAATCATGAGTTGGCAGCGGCGATCATTGTGATGACCACGTTGATGGCAGCGATCACAACCAACGTCGGGATTTTTGTGTTGCAGTGGGGCGGGTGGATCTGACCAAAGACATGCAGTGTCTGGCAGGACCTCTTCGCGAGCAGGCGGTCACTCAGGTTTCTGGTAGGTATCAATCACTTCCTGCGCCGCGCGAAACGCATCGATCGCCGCTGGCACGCCGGCGTACACCGCACAATGCAGCAGCGCTTCACGAATCTCCTCCACCGTGCAGCCATTGTTCAACGCGCCGCGCACATGGCCCTTCAGCTCTTGCGGACACTTCAGTGCGGTTAGCGCGGCGAGGGTGATCAGGCTGCGGGTTTTCAGCGGCAGGCCTTCGCGATTCCACACCCCGCCCCAGGCGTGCTCATTAACGAAATCCTGCAAGGGTTGGGTGAACTCGGTGGCGTTGCCCAGCGCGCGATCGACGAACGCGTCGCCCATTACCTGACGGCGGATTTCAACTCCGGACTGCTTCGCTTCGGTCATGGCATATCCTTCTTGTGATGTTGGCGGCGCCAAGCGCGTATCGATGTGAACAACAAAAACATCAACAGCGGCGGCAAGACGTAAAACAGCATCAGTCGCTCGAGTCGGCCGGCCAACGGCATGCCGGTGGTGAACGACACCACATGCAGCCCGTAGACCAGGTACAAACCGAGCAACAGCAAACCTTCGGCGCGGGTCACGCGGTAGCCGGAATAGAACACCGGCAGGCACAGCGCCGCAACGCCAAGCATCACCGGCAGGTCGAAATCCAGCGCATTCGGCGAGACCGACAGTGGCGTCGGTGCGATCAGCGCGGTGAGGCCCAGCACGCCGAGCAGGTTGAACAGGTTGGCGCCGATTACATTGCCGACGGCGATATCGCGTTGCCCGCGCAGTGCGGCGATCAGCGAGGTGGCCAGTTCTGGCAATGAAGTACCGACCGCGACCACAGTCAGGCCGATCACTCGCTCAGAGAAACCCAGGTCGGTGGCGACCACAACCGCGGCGCCCAGCAACAGATGCGCGGCGAAAACCAGCATCGCCAGCCCGACGCTGATCATCAGCAAACTGCCGAACCACGACGCCTGGGCGACGGCAGGTTGCTCGGAATGCGGCCGTGTCGAGTGGCGCGACTGGCGCAACAGCAGGCCGAGGTACAGCGCCAGAGCAGCCAGCAACAACATGCCGTCGAAGCGGCCGATCTCTTTGTTCCAGGCCAGCAGAAACACCAGCACGCTGGCGCCGATCATCAGCGGGATATCGAGTCGCACCAGTTGACGCGAAACGCGCAGCGGAATGATCAGCGCCGACAGTCCGAGCGTGACGAGGATATTGAAGATGCTGCTGCCGACCACGCTGCCGACGGCGATATCCGGGTTGTGCGCCAGCGCTGCCTGCAGGCTGACGGCCATTTGCGGTGCGCTGCTGCCGAGGGCGACGATGGTCAGGCCGATGATCAGCGGGCGTACATGCAGGCGTGCCGCCAGGCGCACCGCCGCGCGCACCATCAGTTCGGCACCGAAGATCAGCAGGCACAGGCCGGCGACGAGTTCGATCAGGCTGATCAGGGGTAGGTCGGCTAATCCGAAAATGGTCGGCGCTCCATTAATCGAGGGCTTGTACGCGAACCCGCGCGGTGCCGCTGCGCAGCATGCCGATCTGCTCGGCGGCCTCGCGCGACAAGTCGATCAGCCGGCCACGGGTGTGCGGGCCGCGGTCGTTGATGCGAACCACCACCGATTCATCGTTTTTCAAATTGGTGACTTTCACTCGCGTGCCGAAGGGCAACTGGCGGTGAGCGGCAGTCAGGGAATGCTGGTTGAACGCTTCGCCGCTGGCGGTGCGTTTACCGTGGTGTCTGGCTCCATAATAGGAGGCGACGCCGCTCTGGTCGTAACCGTGCGGGTCGATGGTGTCGGTGCTGGCGCAACCGGCCAGCAGGGAGAGCAGGGCGCAACTGGCGAACAAACGCTTCATTCAAGGTTTCCCGAATACAAATGTGGGAGCGAGCCTGCTCGCGAAGGGGCCGTCAGTCTCAACATCGGTGTCGGATGTCAGGGCGCTTTCGCGAGCAGGCTCGCTCCCACAAGGGATGGAGCCAGGCTTTGGATCTGGCTCCATTTGTGGTCAGCCTTCGAGCTTGCTTTTCAGCAGTTCGTTCACTTGCTGCGGGTTGGCCTTGCCTTTGGAGGCTTTCATGGCCTGGCCGACAAAGAAGCCGAACATCTTGCCGCGTTTGGCTTCATCCGCCGCACGATACTGTTCGACCTGCTCGGCATTGGCCGCGAGCATTTCATCCAGCACGGCGGAAATCGCGCCGGTGTCGGTGACTTGCTTGAGGCCGCGCTTTTCGATGATCTCGTCAGCACTGCCTTCGCCGTTGGCCATCGCTTCGAACACCACTTTGGCGATCTTGCCGGAGATGGTGTTGTCCTTGATGCGCTGCAGCATGCCGCCCAACTGTTCGGCGGAAACCGGCGATTCGTCGATGTCCACGCCTTGCTTGTTGAGCAGGCTGCCCAACTCGACCATCACCCAGTTCGCCGCCAGTTTGGCGTCGCCGCCGATGGCCGCGACCTTCTCGAAGTAGTCCGCCTGCTCCCGGCTGGTGGCCAGTACGTTGGCGTCATAGGCCGACAGACCGAACTGGCTCTGGAAGCGTTCGCGCTTTTGCGGCGGCAGTTCCGGCAGGGTGGCGCGCACCTCGCCGAGGAACGACTCTTCGATGACCACGGGCAGCAGGTCCGGATCGGGGAAGTAACGGTAGTCGTTGGCTTCCTCTTTCGAGCGCATCGGACGGGTCTCGTCCTTGTTCGGATCGTACAGACGGGTCTGCTGGATCACTTTGCCGCCGTCTTCGATCAGTTCGATCTGACGCTGGATCTCGGAGTTGATCGCCTTCTCGATGAAGCGGAACGAGTTGACGTTCTTGATCTCGCAGCGGGTACCGAACTCAACCTGGCCTTTCGGACGGACCGAGACGTTGCAGTCGCAACGCAGCGAGCCTTCGGCCATGTTGCCGTCGCAGATGCCCAGATAACGCACCAGCGCGTGGATCGCCTTGACGTAAGCCACGGCTTCCCTGGCGCTGCGCATGTCCGGCTCGGAAACGATTTCCAGCAGCGGCGTACCGGCACGGTTCAGGTCGATGCCGGTGGCGCCGTTGAATTCTTCGTGCAGGCTCTTGCCGGCGTCTTCTTCCAGGTGCGCGCGGGTGATGCCGACGCGTTTGACCGTGCCGTCTTCCAGGGCAATGTCCAGGTGGCCTTTGCCGACGATCGGCAATTCCATCTGGCTGATCTGATAGCCCTTCGGCAGGTCCGGGTAGAAATAGTTCTTGCGCGCGAACACGTTGTGCTGACCGATCTCGGCGTCAATCGCCAGACCGAACATCACCGCCATGCGCACCGCTTCCTGGTTGAGCACCGGCAGCACGCCGGGCATGCCCAGGTCTACGAGGCTGGCCTGGGTGTTCGGCTCGGAGCCGAAGGTGGTGGAACTACCGGAAAAGATTTTCGACCGGGTGGTGAGCTGAGTGTGAATCTCCAGCCCGATCACGACTTCCCATTGCATGTGTGTCTCCTCAGAAGCCGGTTGGGGTGCGGGTGTGCCAGTCGGTGTTGAGCTGGTACTGGTGCGCCACATTGAGCAGGCGACCTTCCTGGAAATACGGCGCAAGTAATTGCACGCCCACCGGCAGACCGTCGACAAAACCGGCCGGCATCGACAGGCCCGGCAGGCCGGCGAGGTTGGCGGTGATGGTGTAGACGTCTTCCAGATAGGCAGCGACCGGGTCGCTGTTCTTCGCGCCGAGCTTCCAGGCCGGGTTGGGCGTGGTCGGGCCGAGGATGATGTCGACTTCATTGAACGCCGCCATGAAATCGTTCTTCACCAGGCGGCGGATCTTCTGCGCTTTCAGGTAGTAGGCGTCGTAGTAACCGGCGGACAGCGCGTAGGCACCGACCATGATCCGGCGCTGCACTTCAGGCCCGAAGCCTTCGCCACGGGAACGCTTGTACAGATCGATCAGGTTTTCCGGGTTCTCGCAGCGATGGCCGAAACGCACGCCGTCGAAACGCGACAGGTTCGAAGAGGCTTCTGCCGGGGCGATCACGTAGTACGCCGGAATGGCGTGCTGCATGTTCGGCAGGCTGATTTCCTTGATTACCGCGCCGAGCTTCTGCAACTGCTGGATGCTGTTCTGGATCAGATCGGCAATACGCGGGTCGAGACCGGCGCTGAAGTATTCCTTCGGCACGCCAATACGCAGGCCTTGCAGCGAATCGCCGAGGCTGGCGGAGTAATCCGGAACCGGCTCATCGATGCTGGTGGAGTCGTTCTGATCGAAACCGGCCATGCCTTGCAACAAGATTGCGCAGTCTTCGGCAGTGCGCGCTAACGGGCCACCCTGATCGAGGCTGGAGGCGTAAGCGATCATGCCCCAGCGCGAAACGCGACCGTAGGTCGGTTTCAGGCCGGTGAGGTTGGTGAATGCCGCCGGCTGACGAATCGAACCGCCAGTGTCGGTGGCCGTCGCCGCGGGCAACAGACGCGCGGCAACTGCCGCCGCCGAACCACCGGACGAACCGCCCGGTACGTGTTCCAGGTTCCACGGGTTTTTCACCGCGCCGTACCAGCTCGACTCGTTGGCCGAACCCATGGCGAATTCGTCCATGTTGGTCTTGCCCAGGGTCACGGCGCCGGCAGCCGCCAGTTTCGCCACCACGGTGGCGTCGTACGGCGCCTTGAAGTTGTCGAGCATCTTCGAGCCGCAGCTGGTGCGAATGCCCTGGGTGCAGAACAGGTCTTTGTGGGCGATCGGCGCGCCGAGCAGGGCGCCGCTTTCACCGTTGGCCCGGCGCGCGTCGGCGGCTTTCGCCTGCTCGAGGGCCAGCTCTTCGGTGAGGCTGATGAAGCTGTTGAGCTGCGGGTCGAGCTGGGTGATACGCGCCAGCAGGACCTTGGTCAGCTCTTCGGAGGAAAACTTTTTATCGGCGAGACCGCGGGCGATCTCGGCCAGAGTCATTTGATGCATTGCAGGCTCTTTCCCTTTAGTCGATGACTTTCGGAACCAGATACAGGCCGTTTTCGACCGCTGGTGCGATGGACTGGTAGGCCTCGCGGTTATTGGTCTCGGTCACAACGTCGGCGCGCAGGCGCTGACTGGCTTCCAGCGGGTGGGCCAGAGGCTCGATTCCGTCGGTATTAACAGCCTGCATTTCGTCGACCAGACCAAGAATGCTGTTGAGGGCGGAAGTAATGTGTGGAAGATCGGCATCATTGAGGCCAAGGCAGGCCAGATGAGCGATTTTTTCCACGTCGGAGCGTTCTAGCGCCATCGGGATTCTCCTGTGGAAAACAGAACGGACGGCGTCCGTGTGTTAGATTGTCGGAACACTACCGCACTTCTACGGTCATAAGGCCGCGATTGTGGGGCTTGGTGCACAGAAAAGCGGCCAATTTAACATATTGGCGCCTTGCCCAAAATCCCTGTCGTTGTTAGAGTTTGCCGCACTTTTTTACCCACGCGTTGCCTAGGGTCCCTTTCCCATGTTCAAGAAACTGCGTGGCATGTTTTCCAGCGATCTCTCCATTGACCTGGGCACTGCCAACACCCTTATTTACGTGCGCGAGCGCGGTATCGTCCTGAATGAGCCATCGGTTGTGGCCATTCGGACACACGGTAACCAGAAAAGTGTCGTCGCTGTCGGCACCGAAGCCAAGCGCATGCTCGGCCGTACGCCGGGCAACATTGCGGCCATTCGTCCGATGAAGGACGGCGTGATCGCCGACTTCAGCGTCTGCGAAAAGATGCTGCAATACTTTATCAACAAGGTTCACGAAAACAGTTTTCTGCAGCCCAGCCCTCGTGTGCTGATCTGCGTTCCATGCAAATCCACTCAGGTTGAGCGTCGCGCCATCCGTGAATCGGCCCTTGGTGCCGGTGCCCGTGAAGTATTCCTGATCGAAGAGCCAATGGCCGCTGCCATCGGTGCCGGCCTGCCGGTCGAAGAAGCGCGCGGTTCGATGGTGGTCGATATCGGTGGTGGTACCACTGAAATCGCACTGATCTCCCTGAACGGCGTGGTTTATGCCGAATCCGTACGTGTGGGCGGCGACCGTTTCGACGAAGCGATCATCACTTACGTACGTCGCAACTACGGCAGCCTGATCGGTGAATCCACCGCTGAGCGCATCAAACAGGAAATCGGTACGGCCTACCCGGGCGGCGAAGTTCGCGAAGTCGATGTTCGCGGTCGCAACCTGGCCGAAGGCGTTCCTCGCGCATTCACCCTGAACTCCAACGAAGTGCTGGAAGCTCTGCAAGAGTCGCTGGCAACCATCGTTCAGGCCGTGAAAAGCGCGCTGGAGCAGTCGCCGCCGGAACTGGCGTCCGACATCGCCGAGCGTGGCCTGGTGCTGACCGGTGGTGGCGCGTTGCTGCGTGACCTCGACAAGCTGCTGGCGCAAGAAACTGGTCTGCCGGTAATCGTTGCCGAAGATCCGCTGACTTGCGTAGCTCGCGGCGGTGGCCGTGCGTTGGAAATGATGGATAAGCACACCATGGATCTGCTCTCCAGCGAATAATCAAACGGCGTGAAAGCTACTCAGGGCTGGGAGCCTTCGGCTTTACGCGCGCAATACTGCGTTAAAAACAGGCTCGGAATGCTGATTTACAGCTCGTAAACTCTGCTTCCTCGCCTGTTTTTGCCTTGTCTTGCCGTCGCTCGCTACGCTTTCACACCATTTGATACGCTGGGTGCAATACGTGGGTGAACGCACAGGCAGCACTTTGCAGTGCTGCCTGTTGGCGTTTATCTTCTGTCAGTCTTCATCCAGGCCGGTTTGATGCCGTATGAATAAACAGAACATTTGCCTGGGAGGAGCGGCTTATTAAACCGCTTTTCGCCAAAGGCCCTTCGTTGGGCGTGCGCCTGTTGGTGCTGGCCGTGCTGTCGGTCGCGCTGATGGTGGTCGATGCGCGTTTCGACCTGCTCAAGCCCGCGCGCAAACAAGCGTCGCTGGTGCTGATGGACGCCTACTGGATCACCGATCTGCCCGGCAGATTGTGGGAAGGGGTCGCCAGTCAGTTCGGCAGCCGCACCGAGCTCGTCGCTGAAAACGAAAAACTCAAGACCGAAAACCTGCTGTTGCAGGGCCGCATGCAAAAGCTTGCCGCCCTGACCGAGCAGAACGTTCGGCTGCGCGAGTTGCTCAATTCCTCCGCGCTGGTCAATGAAAAGGTCGAAGTGGCCGAGTTGATCGGCATGGACCCCAATCCCTTCACCCATCGCATCATCATCAACAAAGGTGAGCGCGATGGCGTGGTCCTGGGCCAGCCGGTGCTCGATGCGCGCGGGCTGATGGGCCAGGTGGTCGAGTTGATGCCTTACACCTCGCGTGTATTGCTGCTGACCGACACCACCCACAGCATTCCCGTCCAGGTCAACCGTAACGGTCTGCGCGCGATTGCCAGCGGCACCGGCAACCCGGAACGTCTGGAATTGCGCCATGTCGCCGACACCGCGGATATCAAGGAAGGCGATCTGCTGGTCAGCTCTGGTCTCGGCCAGCGTTTCCCGGCCGGTTACCCGGTGGCCACGGTGAAGGAAGTCATCCACGATTCCGGCCAACCGTTCGCCATTGTCCGTGCCGTGCCGACCGCCGCGTTGAATCGCAGCCGCTATCTGCTGCTGGTATTCAGCGACAGCCGCACCGCTGAAGAGCGCGCCAACGAAGCCGCCCAGGCCCAGGAGCAGCTCGATGCCCACGGTGGCGGTCCGATGTTGCCGGTCAACATACCCAAGCCCTTGATCATGGCCACGCCGGCAACCCCGGCTGCTGCGCCTGCCAGCGAAACGACGGCACCTGCAGCCGCAGCCGCGCCTGTCGCGACACCTGCCAAGCCTGCGGCGAGCAAACCGCCAGCCGCGGCCAAACCACCGGCAGCGACAAAACCACCGGCGAAACCGCCAGCCACCACCGGGGGACGAGAATAATGGTCGGGGCCAAAGCTTCGGGGAATGGCTGGATGATCTGGCTGACTTTTGTCATCGGCATTCTGCTCAGCGTATCGCCGTTACCGATTTTCATGGAAATCCTGCGCCCGCTCTGGCTGGCCTTGCTGGTAACGTTCTGGGCGCTGTACATGCCGCACACGGTCGGCATGGTCACGGCGTTCTGTCTGGGCCTGGCCGAAGACGTGCTGCAAGGCGATCTGCTCGGGCAGAACGCGTTGATCCTCACACTCATTACTTTCCTGGTGCTGTCGTTGCAGCAGCGTCTGCGCATGTTTCCGATGTGGCAGCAGTGCCTGGTGATCCTGGTGATTTTCGGTCTCGCGCAATTGGCCCAACTGTGGCTCAGCGCCCTGACCGGCAACCGCCAGCCAACCCTCGCCCTGGTCCTGCCAGCGTTGGTCAGTGCCTTGCTCTGGCCGTGGGTCAGTTTCGCCCTACGCGGATTGTGCCGACGCTACAGAATCTATTGAGCCGGTGAAGCAGGGCACTGAACAGGGAGATGTTTTGATGAAGCCGCTTTACCTCGCCTCCGGATCGCCGCGCCGGCGTGAATTGCTCACGCAGATCGGCGTGGCGTTCACCGCCATCAGCGCGGACATCGACGAAACTCCTTTACTTGAAGAATTGCCCTCGGCCTATGTCGAACGCCTCGCGCGCGGCAAGGCTGAAGCCGGGCGCCGCAGCGTCGTGTCCGCTCAGCGCTTCTGCGTACTGGGCGCCGACACCGCGGTGGTGCTCGACGGCAAAATTCTTGGCAAACCGGTGGACGAAGCCGACGCATGCGCCATGCTGATGATGTTGTCCGGCAGGGAGCATGAAGTGCTGACCGCCATCGCCGTGCTCGAAGGCGAACGCTGCGAGTCGCGGGTGGTGCGCAGTCTGGTGCGCTTTCGCCCGATCAGTCGCGAGGAAACCGCCGCCTACTGGGCCAGCGGTGAACCGCAGGACAAGGCCGGTGGTTATGGCATTCAAGGCCTCGGCGGGGTGTTCGTTGCCGGCCTCAATGGCAGCTACTCGGCCGTGGTCGGCTTGCCCGTTTGCGAAACCTGCGAGGTGTTGGGCCATTTCGGCATACCCTGTTGGCAAAACCTGAACGCGCCATAAGCGTCGTACCCATCCAGATGCGGCCATTATCGTGAACATGCCTGAACGAGATCCTGCCATGAGTGAAGAGATTCTGATCAACATCACGCCGATGGAATCGCGCGTGGCGGTGGTCGAAAACGGTGTGCTGCAAGAAGTCCACGTTGAGCGCACGCAAAAACGCGGGATCGTCGGCAACATCTATAAAGGCAAGATCGTGCGCGTATTGCCGGGCATGCAGGCGGCATTCGTCGACATTGGTCTGGACCGTGCGGCGTTCATTCACGCCGCAGAAATTTCCCTGCGCGAAGGCCCGGCGGTCGAAAGCATCAGTTCGCTGGTGCACGAAGGCCAGAGCCTGGTGGTGCAAGTAACCAAGGATCCGATCGGTTCCAAGGGCGCGCGCCTGACCACGCAACTGTCGATCCCGTCGCGCTATCTGGTGTACATGCCACGCACGGCTCACGTCGGTATTTCGCTGAAAATCGAAGACGAAGCCGAGCGCGAACGCCTCAAGCAGGTGGTCAGCGATTGCGTGGCCAAAGAAGGCATCAAGGAAGCGGGTGGCTTCATTCTGCGTACCGCGGCCGAAGGCGCTGGTGCCGATGAAATCCTCATGGACATCCGTTACCTGCGGCGCTTGTGGGACCAGATCAACGAACAGATCAAAACCATCGCCGCGCCCAAGGTGATTTACGAAGACCTCGGCCTCGCGTTGCGCACCCTGCGCGATCTGGTCAACCCGAAAATCGAGAAGATTCGCATCGATTCTCGGGAAACCTTCCAGAAGACCACGCAATTTGTCGCCGAGCTGATGCCGGAAATCGCTGATCGTCTGGAGCATTATCCGGGCGAACGACCGATTTTCGATCTGTACGGCGTCGAAGACGAAATCCAGAAAGCCCTCGAGCGCAAGGTGCCGCTGAAATCCGGCGGCTATCTGGTGGTCGATCCGGCGGAAGCCATGACCACCATCGACGTCAACACCGGGGCGTTCGTTGGTCATCGCAATCTCGAAGAAACCATTTTCAAGACCAACCTCGAAGCGGCGACCGCGATTGCCCGGCAACTGCGTCTGCGTAATCTCGGCGGGATCATCATCATCGATTTCATCGACATGGAAGATGAAGAGCATCAGCGTCAGGTGCTGCGTACGCTGGACAAACAGCTGGAGCGTGATCACGCCAAGACCAACATCATCGGGATCACCGAGTTGGGCCTGGTGCAGATGACCCGCAAGCGAACTCGCGAAAGCCTTGAGCAAGTGCTCTGCGAGCCGTGCAGCAGTTGTCAGGGCCGGGGCAAGCTGAAAACCGCGGAAACCATCTGTTACGAGATCTTCCGCGAGATCCTGCGTGAAGCCCGCGCCTATCAGGCCGAGGGCTATCGGGTGCTGGCCAATCAGAAGGTGGTCGATCGCCTGCTAGATGAAGAATCCGGTAACGTCGCCGAGCTTGAAGGGTTCATCGGCCGCACCATACGCTTCCAGGTGGAAACCATGTATTCCCAGGAACAATATGACGTGGTGCTGCTCTGAACCCCTGCATCACGCTTAATCCACCGCGGCTGGCCTCAGCTTTTCGCAGTATTTTCGCCATGGGAGCCACCTGACATGGAGCGTCTGACACGCATTCTGGCCGCACTCACCCGTTGGGGGCTGGGCCTGTGCGCGTTGGTTCTGGTGATGATGGCGTTGTATGTCAGTCTCGGCCGCGAGCTGACGCCCCTCGTGGCCGAATACCGTACCGATATCGAAGACAAGGCCAGTGCCGCCCTCGGCATGCCGTTGCAGATCGGCGAGCTGGAGGGCAACTGGAGCGGTTTTGCGCCGATCCTGCTGGCGCATGACGTGATGGTCGGCAGCGGCGCCAACGCGCTGCGTCTGGACCGGGTACGCGCGGTGCCGGATCTGTGGGCCAGTCTGCTTGCCCGCGAAGTGCGCATCGCACATCTTGAATTCAATGGCCTGAAGATCAGCCTCAAGGAAGGCGAAGACGGCAAGTGGGCGCTGGAAGGTTTGCCAGTGCAGAACGATCAGCCGTTTGATGCCGCACAACTGTTCCAGCGTTCCCAGATGATTCAGCAACTGTCGATCCTCGACAGCCAGGTCACCCTGCAGCCGCTCGATCACCCGCCGATGACCCTGACCTATGTCGGGCTGAATCTGAAAACCGGCACCAGTCGCCAGCGTCTCGATGCGCGCCTGACCTTGCCGGACGGCCAGCCTGTGGCGCTGAACTTGCGCACGCGGCTGCGCCCGGAGCAATGGCAGAACAGCACGGTCGACGGTTACGCCAGCCTGCCGCAGAGCGACTGGTCGAAGTGGCTGCCCGAGCGCCTGACCCAGCAATGGAATTTTTCCGAGATCAAGGCCGGCGGCGAACTCTGGGTGAACTGGGCCGAGGGCACTCTGCAAAGCGCGGCGTTGCGCCTGAACTCTCCGCAAATCACCGGTGCCTACGCCGAGCGCAAGCCGATCCAGATCAACAATCTCGCGCTCAACGCCTACTACCGCAACAGCACCGAGGGCGCGAGCGTGATCCTCGATTCGCTGGCGATGAGCTTCGGCGAAACCCGTTGGGAGTCGCGCGTGCAGGTGCAACAGACTCGCGCGACCGACAAGGTCGAAGAACTCTGGCATTTGCAGGCCGATCGCCTCGACCTGACGCCGATCACCCCGTTGCTGAACGCGCTGGGGCCGTTGCCGCAGGGTTTCGCCACGGTAGTCGAGCGGCTCAAGGTGACTGGCGGCTTGCGCAATGTCCTGCTGGACTTCCGCCCGAACGCCACCGACGGCACTAAATTCGGTTTCGCCGCCAACCTCGATAATGTGGGTTTCGATGCCTATCACGGCGCACCGGCGGCGCGAAATGTCAGCGGCAGCCTGAGCGGCAATCTCGACGGCGGCGAGTTGCGTCTGGACAGCAAGGACTTTGTCCTGCACCTCGACCCGATCTTCGCCAAGCCCTGGCAATACCTGCAAGCCAACGCCCGGCTGACCTGGAAGCTCGACAAGGACGGCTTCACCCTGATCGCGCCGTACCTGAAGGTGCTGGGCGAGGAGGGCAAGATTGCCGGCGACTTCCTGATTCGCCTGCACTTCGATCACAGCCAGGAAGACTACATGGACCTGCGCGTCGGCCTGGTCGAGGGCGATGGTCGTTACACCGCTAAATATCTGCCGGCAGTGCTCAGCCCGGCGCTCGACGAATGGTTGCGCACGGCGATACTCAAAGGCGCGGTCGATCAGGGTTTTTTCCAGTATCAGGGCTCGCTGAGCAAGAATGCCGGGGAGGCCGATCGCAGCATCAGCCTGTTCTTCAAGGTGCACGACGCCGAACTGGCCTTTCAGCCGGGCTGGCCGCATGTGAGCAAGGTCAGTGGCGATGTGTTCATCGAGGACAGTGGCGTGCGGATCTGGGCCGACAAGGGCCAGTTGCTGGAGACCCAGGTCAGCGATGTCTTCGTCAATATTCCCCATGTGCCGGCGGGGCAAAACACCCACCTGTTGCTCGATGGCGCGTTTGCCGGTGGCTTGGGCGACGGGCTGAAAATCCTCCAGGAAGCGCCAATCGGCACCGCCGATACGTTTGCCGGTTGGGAAGGTGCGGGTAATCTCACCGGCAAGCTCAAACTCGACGTGCCGCTGGCCAAGGGCGAGCAACCGAAGATCCTTGTCGACTTCAAGACCGCCAACGCCCGCCTGAAACTGGCCGAGCCGAAACTGGAGCTGACGCAACTCAAAGGCGATTTCCGCTTCGACAGCGCCAAAGGCCTGAGCGGGCAGAACATCGCTGCGCGGGCGTTCGACAAACCCGTCACCGCGCAGATTTTCGCCGATGGCAGCCCGGGCAAGCTCAAGACCCGGGTCGCTGCGACGGGGCAGGTCGAAGTCAGGAAACTCACGGACTGGCTGGGCGTGACCCAGCCGTTGCCAGTGTCCGGTACGATTCCCTATCAGTTGCAGTTGAATCTGGACGGCGTCGACAGTCAGTTGATGGTCAGCTCGAATCTCAAAGGCGTGGCGGTGGATCTGCCGGCGCCGTTCGGCATGGCGGCGGATGTCGGTCGCGACACTGTATTTCGCATGACCTTGCAGGGGGAGGAACGGCGTTATTGGGTCAACTACGATCAACTGGCCAACTTCACCTTCGCCGCGCCGCCGAGCAATTTCGCCGAGGGCCGTGGCGAGTTGTTCCTCGGTGCCGGCGAAGCCGTGCTGCCGGGCGCCAAAGGCTTGCGCGTTCGTGGCGTGCTGTCGGAACTGGACGTCGCGCCCTGGCAGGATCTGGTCAACCGGTACGCCGGGCAGGATCCGGGCGGCAGCGCCAGGCAATTGCTTAACAGCGCGGACTTCAAGGTCGGCAAGCTCACCGCCATGGGCACAACTCTGGACCAGGCATCGGTTCAGCTCAATCGCAAGTCTGCGGCATGGAATCTGGCCCTCGACAGTCAGCAGGCCAAAGGCACGGCGAGCCTGCCGGACGCCAAAGGCGTGCCGATCGCGGTCAATCTGCAATACGTGAAACTGCCGGCGCCGGACCCGGCGGTACAGGCTGACGAGAATGCGCCTGATCCACTGGCTTCGGTCGATCCGACGAAAATTCCGGCGCTGGATATCACCCTCAACCAATTGTTCCTTGGGCCTGATCTGGTCGGTGGTTGGTCGCTGAAAATTCGCCCGACTGCCAAGGGCATCGCCCTGAACAATCTCGACATGGGCCTCAAGGGCATTCTGTTGCAAGGCAACGGTGGCTGGGAGGGCACGCCGGGTTCAACCAGCAGCTGGTACAAGGGGCGTATCGGCGGCAAGAATCTCGCCGACGTGCTCAAGGGCTGGGGTTTCGCACCGAGCGTGACCAGCGAAGAATTCCACATGGACGTCGACGGCCGCTGGCCGGGGTCGCCGGCCTGGCTGGCGACCAAGCGGTTCTCCGGCACACTGGATGCCTCGTTGAACAAGGGCCAGTTTGTCGAAGTTGAGGGCGGCGCACAGGCCTTGCGCGTGTTCGGTCTGCTCAACTTCAACTCGATCGGCCGCCGCTTGCGCCTGGACTTTTCCGACCTGTTCGGCAAAGGCTTGAGTTATGACCGGGTCAAAGGCCTGCTGGTGGCAAACAACGGCGTATATGTGACCCGTGAGCCGATTCGCCTGACCGGTCCGTCGAGCAACCTCGAACTGGACGGCACCCTCGATCTGGTGGACGACAAGGTCGATGCGAAATTGCTGGTGACCTTGCCGGTGACCAACAACCTGCCGATTGCAGCGTTGATCGTCGGCGCACCGGCGGTCGGTGGCGCCTTGTTCCTGATCGACAAGCTGATCGGTGACCGCGTGGCGCGCTTCGCCAGTGTCAAATACACGGTCAAAGGCCCATGGAAGGAGCCGAAAATCACTTTCGACAAGCCTTTTTGAGCGGCCCGGTCTTGAAGCGATGGAGTAGCATGGCCAAATACCTCATTGGGAGTTCGCCATGTCTTTAGCGGTGATTCAAATGGTCAGCCAGAGCGACGTGCTGGGCAATCTGGCTCAGGCCCGGCGTCTGCTCGAACAGGCCGCGGCCGGCGGCGCGAAGCTGGCGGTGCTGCCGGAGAACTTCGCTGCGATGGGCCGTCGCGATGTCGCTGATATCGGTCGCGCCGAAGCGCTGGGCGGTGGGCCGATCCTGCCATGGTTGAAACAGACCGCCCGCGACCTCACCTTATGGATAGTGGCCGGCACGTTGCCGTTGCCGCCGGTGGATCAGCCGACGTCCAGGGCGCATGCCTGCTCGCTGCTGATCAATGATCAGGGCGAAATCGTTGCCCGCTACGACAAGCTGCACCTGTTCGATGTCGATGTCGCCGACAATCGCGGGCGTTACCGCGAATCCGATGACTATGCTTATGGCAGCAATGTGGTAGTGGCTGACACGCCAGTGGGCCGGCTCGGTCTGACGGTATGTTACGACTTGCGGTTCCCCGAGCTGTACAGCGAATTGCGTGCGGCGGGTGCCGAGTTGATCAGCGCGCCGTCGGCGTTTACTGCGGTAACCGGCGCGGCGCATTGGGACGTATTGATCCGCGCGCGGGCCATCGAGACTCAGTGCTACGTGCTGGCCGCGGCGCAAGGTGGAACCCATCCGGGGCCGCGGGAAACCTTCGGCCATGCAGCGATCGTCGACCCGTGGGGACGCGTGCTGGCCAGTCAGGATCAAGGCGAAGCGGTGTTGTTGGCCGAACGCGACATGAATGAACAAGCGTCCATCCGGGCGCGCATGCCGGTGACGAATCATCGGCGGTTTTTCTCGCAGGGCGCTCAGCGGCCTGCTTCAGAACACGAATTTAAGGCGTAAACCCATGAGCGAGTTGTTGTCCTCAGTCAGTGATCACCTGTTGGCGCCCGGCGGCGTGACGATCGAGAGCCTGCAAGGCGTACTCGGCGATCTGGCCGGCCCCGGCATCGATGCCGCCGATCTGTATTTCCAGGGCCAGATTTCCGAATCCTGGGCGCTGGAAGACGGCATCGTCAAGGAAGGCAGCTTCAACCTCGACCAGGGCGTCGGCGTACGTGCGCAGTCCGGTGAGAAAACCGGTTTCGCCTACAGCAATGCGATCACCCTCGAAGCCCTTGGCGCCGCTGCCCGTGCGGCGCGTTCGATCTCGCGTGCCGGACAGAACGGCACGGTGCAGGCGTTCAGCACCCAGGATGTGGCGCAACTGTACGCGCCGGACAACCCGCTGGAAGTGCTCAGCCGCGCCGAGAAAGTCGAGCTGCTCAAGCGTATCGACGTCGCTACGCGAGCGCTCGATCCGCGTATCCAGCAGGTCAGCGTGAGCATGGCCGGGGTTTGGGAGCGGATTCTGGTGGCGTCCACTGACGGTGGCCTGGCCGCTGATGTACGGCCGCTGGTGCGCTTCAACGTCAGCGTCATCGTTGAGCAGAACGGCCGTCGCGAGCGCGGTGGGCATGGCGGTGGCGGGCGTACCGACTACCGCTATTTCCTCGCCGAAGACCGCGCCATGGGCTACGCCCGTGAGGCGCTGCGTCAGGCGCTGGTGAATCTGGAAGCGATTCCGGCGCCGGCCGGCACTCTGCCGGTGGTGCTCGGCTCGGGCTGGTCCGGCGTGCTGCTGCACGAGGCGGTCGGTCATGGTCTCGAAGGCGATTTCAACCGCAAGGGCAGTTCGGCCTACAGCGGGCGCATGGGCGAAATGGTTGCGTCGAAGCTGTGCACCATCGTCGACGACGGCACCTTGAGCGGCCGCCGCGGATCGCTGAGTGTCGACGACGAAGGCACACCGACCGAGTGCACCACGCTGATCGAGAACGGCGTGCTCAAGGGTTACATGCAGGACAAACTCAACGCGCGTCTGATGGGCGTGGCCCGTACCGGTAACGGCCGTCGCGAGTCCTACGCGCATCTGCCGATGCCGCGCATGACCAACACTTACATGCTCGGCGGTGAAAGCGATCCGGCGGAAATCATCGCCTCGGTGAAGAAAGGCATCTACTGCGCCAATCTCGGCGGCGGTCAGGTTGACATCACCAGCGGCAAGTTCGTGTTCTCCACCAGCGAGGCGTATCTGATCGAGGACGGCAAGATCACTGCACCGGTCAAAGGCGCGACGTTGATCGGCAACGGTCCCGAGGCGATGAGCCGGGTGTCGATGGTCGGTAACGATCTGGCGCTGGACAGCGGTGTCGGCACGTGCGGCAAGGATGGGCAATCGGTGCCGGTGGGTGTAGGCCAGCCGACGCTGAAAATCGATGCGATCACCGTGGGTGGCACGGGCGCGTAAGAAGTGATGGAGCTTCGGGTGGCGCGCAGGGCGGCCACCCGGTGGCGAAGATCAGCGCAGGCCGCGTTGAGTTTCGTCCAGCTCACGGATGTACTTGAAGATCTTGCGGCTGGAAGCAGGAGGTTTGTTTTGCGCAACCTCGTGCTGAGCCTGACGGATCAGGGAACGCAATTGCTGGCGATCGGCGTCCGGGTACTCGACGACAAATTTCTCCAGCACGGCGTCATCGCCGCCGATCAGGCGGTCGCGCCAGCGTTCGAGATTGTGGAAACGCTCGTTGTACTGACGGGTCGAGGCATCGAGTTGATCGAGCAAGGTCAGAATCGCGTCAGTGTCCTGATCGCGCATCAGTTTGCCGATGAACTGCAGGTGCCGTTTACGCGCGATGTTCGCGGTGTGCTTGGGCGCATCGGCCAGCGCCCGGCGCAGGGCGTCGGTCAATGGCAGTTTTGCGATCAAGTCAGGCTTGAGTGTGGTCAGGCGCTCGCCGAGGTCAACCAGAGCATGCAGCTCGCGTTTGACCTGAGATTTGCTTTTTTCTCCCGTATCGAGGGAGTCGTCGTAAGAATCAACCATGGTGGCAGTCCGCAAAGAAACGCCGCCATGATAACCAGTCGGGGGCCGCTTGTCCGGCCCGGTCGCTCGATGGCCCCAGCCGAAAGCAGAATTTGAGTGGAGATGAGCATGAGTGCAGTTCAAAGCGTCGGCCCGCAGGCATTGCCGGCACTGCAGGAACAGGTCGAGCAGATCATCGCCGAAGCCAAGCGTCAGGGCGCCAGTGCCTGCGAAGTCGCGGTGTCGCTGGAACAGGGTTTGTCGACGTCGGTGCGCCAGCGCGAAGTCGAAACGGTCGAGTTCAACCGTGATCAGGGCTTTGGCATCACCTTGTACGTCGGCCAGCGCAAGGGCTCGGCCAGCACCTCGGCGACCGGCCCGGACGCCATTCGCGAGACTGTCGCCGCCGCGCTGGCCATTGCCAGACACACCTCCGAAGACGAAGCCTCGGGCCTTGCCGATGCAGCGCTGATGGCCAAGGAGCAGCACGACTTCGATCTGTTCCACGAGTGGGATATCACCCCGGAGCAGGCGATCGAGAAGGCCTTGCTGTGTGAAGCAGCGGCATTCGATGCCGACCCGCGTATCAAGAACGCCGACGGCACCACCCTCAGCACCCATCAGGGCTGCCGCGTGTACGGCAACAGCCACGGCTTCATCGGCGGTTACGCGTCGACACGGCACAGCCTGAGTTGCGTGATGATCGCTGAAGCTGACGGCCAGATGCAGCGTGATTACTGGTATGACGTCAATCGCCAGGGCACGCTGTTGGCCGACCCGGTGAGCATCGGTCAAAAAGCCGCGCAACGGGCGGCGAGCCGTCTCGGTGCGCGTCCGGTGCCGACCTGCGAGGTGCCGGTGCTGTTTTCCGCTGAGCTGGCGGGTGGTCTGTTCGGCAGCTTTCTCTCGGCGGTATCCGGCGGCAGTCTGTATCGCAAATCGTCATTCCTCGAAGGCACGCTGGGCCAGAAACTGTTCCCGGAGTGGATGACCATCGACGAGCGTCCGCATCTGATGCGCGCCATGGGCAGCGCTTCGTATGACGGTGACGGTCTGGCGACCTACGCCAAACCGTTCGTCGAAAACGGCGAATTGGTTTCGTACATCCTCGGTACCTATTCCGGTCGTAAACTCGGAATGCCGAGCACCGCCAACGCGGGTGGCGTGCACAACCTGTTCGTCACCCATGGCGATGAAGACCAGGCGGCGCTGTTGAAACGCATGGGCCGCGGACTGCTGGTCACCGAGCTGATGGGCCATGGTCTGAACATGGTCACCGGTGACTACTCGCGTGGCGCGGCCGGTTTTTGGGTCGAGAACGGTGAGATTCAGTTCGCCGTGCAGGAAGTGACCATCGCCGGCAACATGCGCGACATGTTCAAGCAGATCGTTGCCGTCGGTAATGATCTGGAGCTGCGCAGCAACATTCGCACCGGTTCGGTGTTGATTGAGCGGATGACCGTCGCGGGTAGCTGACGCTCCGGAATCTGCCGAGCAAAAAGGCGCGTCATCCGCACTGGATGACGCGCCTTTTTTGTTGGTTTCGCCACAGATCGCTTGTGGGAGAGAGCCTGATCGCGAAAGCGGTGTGTCAGCCAAAAATTCTTTTTCTGATACACCGCTTTCGCGAGCAGGCTCGCTCCCACCCCTAAAATCTCCATAGCTGGCGTGCTTGTGTTGCGTCTTATTATCATTTAATAATTAATCCCATCTGGCCGTTGGAAGAGCTACTCAACCCCTAAAAGCTCACCGCCGGCGGCGTGTAAACCCCGTAACCGCTTTGGAGGCTCACCATGGAGCACTGGAAACGCACGATCGAACGGGCCAATCGCTGCTTTATGCTCGGCGAATTGATCGACGCCCGTGAGGCGTATCTGCAAGCCCTGGCCTTGGCGCAAGTGTTGTTCGAGCGCTGGGCGGACGCCGACGAAGCGGTGGCGGCCTGCGTCATCTCTCACCACAACCTCGCGGATCTGCACCTGCGCCTGAATCAGCCCGAGGAGAGCGCCGAATACCTGTGCGCCATTCATCAGCGACTGCTGCAGACCATGCAGGACGAACGGCTGCGCCCGGCCCTGCGGGAAGCAGCATTGCGTCAGAGCAGCAAGACCTACGTCGAGCTGCTGAATTTCATCAGCGAACACGGCGAATACCCGCGCACCCAACGCCTGCTGCACCCGCATACCAGCAATGCACGCCGGGCGCCTGCTTCACACCACTATGGAGTCCATTGAAATGGCTTTTACCTTGCCTGCCTTGCCTTACGCCTACGATGCCCTGGAACCGCACATCGATGCGCAAACCATGGAAATCCACTACACCAAACATCACCAGACCTACATCAATAATCTCAACGCCGCGGTAGAAGGCACCGAATATGCCGAGTGGCCGGTGGAGAAACTGGTCGCCAGCGTCGGGCAACTCCCGGAAAAACTGCGGGCGGCGGTGATCAACCAGGGCGGAGGCCATGCTAACCACTCCCTGTTCTGGGAAATCATGTTGCCAGGCGGTAGCGGCAAACCGGATGGCGCGCTTGCCAAGGCTATCGATGAGCAACTGGGTGGCCTCGACAGTTTCAAGGAGGCATTCACCAAGGCTGCGCTGACTCGTTTCGGCAGTGGCTGGGCCTGGCTCAGCGTCACCCCGGAGAAAAAACTGCTCGTCGAGAGCAGCGGCAATCAGGACAGCCCGCTGATGAGCGGCAACACGCCGATCCTCGGTCTCGATGTCTGGGAGCACGCCTACTACCTGCGCTACCAAAACCGCCGTCCGGAATACATCAATGCGTTCTACAACGTGATCAATTGGCCTGAAGTCGCGGCGCGCTATCAGGCCGCACTGGTTTAAGCCTTCTATAAAAACCATCCAGGGCAGATTATGGGCACGGAAACACTGGCGATCGGTAGTGGACGGCTGTTTCGTTACGCAGTGGGATCGCTGTTGCTATTGGCGGGCGCGACCTTACTCGTAGCTCACGGGCTGCAGTGGCTGAATCTGGAACCGCGTTTGCTGCGTGCACTTCAGGGCGGTGCTCTGTGCGCCCTCGGCACGGCGCTTGGCGCGGTGCCGGTGCTGGTCATCCGGCGGATGCCGCAGGCGCTCAGCGATACCTTGCTGGGTTTTGGTGCCGGGGTAATGCTGGCGGCGACCGCGTTTTCGCTGATCGTGCCGGGCATTGCCGCGGCCGAAAGCCTCGGTCTGACACCTTGGGGCGCCAGTGGCCTGATCTGCTTCGGCATCCTGCTCGGCGCGTTTGGCCTGTATCTGGTCGACCGCAAGGTCTCCGGTGCTTCCCCGCAAATGCTTGTCGGCACCCTCGAGCGTCCGGCGATCCCGCCGCGGATCTGGCTTTTCGTATTCGCCATCATTGCCCACAACATTCCGGAAGGCATGGCCGTCGGCGTTTCTGCCGCCGGCGGCATGCCGGACGCCGACAGCCTGGCCATGGGCATCGCTTTACAGGATGTGCCGGAAGGTCTGGTGATCGCACTGGTATTGGTCGGGGCGGGGATGTCACGGGTGAGGGCGTTTCTGATCGGCGCGGCGTCAGGTCTGGTCGAGCCGGTGTTTGCGCTGCTTTGCGCGTGGCTGGTCAGCCTGGCGCAGGTGTTGCTGCCATTGGGGCTGGCGCTGGCGGCGGGGGCGATGTTGCTGGTGGTGACTCACGAAGTGATCCCGGAATCGCGGCGCCATGGTCATGACAAGCTCGCGAGCCTTGGTTTGCTGACCGGGTTCTGTCTGATGATGGTGATGGATACGGCGTTGGGTTGAGTTGTCGCGACGAAGAATGCTCCGTCGCAACAGACTTATTCACCTTCATCGAAGTAGTTGTTGATCAGCGCCACCAAGGCGTCCATGGCTTCCTCGGCTTGTTCGCCTTCGGTGCTCAAATGGATCTTGGTGCCCTTGCCTGCCGCGAGCATCATCATCGCCATGATGCTTTTGCCATCCACCGTGGTCTCGGGTGTACGGCCTACTCTGATCGTAGTCTCCGGAAACTTGCCCGCCACGCCGACAAACTTGGCGGACGCTCGGGCATGCAAACCGAGTTTGTTGATGATTTCGATTTCACGAGCAGGCATCGCGGTGTGGATCCTTTAGGTGAGGTCGCGGTGGCGGACCTGGACGTTTTTCAAGGTTTTCTGCAGGGCCTGACCCAGACGTTCGGTCAGGTAGACAGAGCGGTGGTGCCCGCCGGTACAGCCAATGGCAACGGTCACATAGGCGCGATTACTCGCAGCAAAGCGCGGCAGCCACTTGTGCAGATAGGTGTAGATGTCCTGGTACATTTCCTCGACATCCGGCTGTTGCGCCAGATACTCGGCAACCGGTGCATCGAGACCGGACTGCTCGCGCAACTCCGGCTTCCAGTACGGATTGGGCAGGCAGCGGACATCGAAGACCAGATCCGCATCCACCGGCATGCCGCGCTTGAAACCGAATGATTCGACCAGAAACGCCGTACCCGGCTCAGGCTGATTCAACAGGCGCAACTTCAACGTGTCGCGCAGCTGGTACAGGTTCAGGTGGGTGGTGTTGATTTTCAGGTCAGCCAGGTCGGCGATCGGGCCGAGCAGGGCGGTTTCATCGTGAATCGCCTCGGCCAGTGAACGATTGGCGTTGCTCAACGGATGGCGACGGCGCGTCTCGGAAAAACGCTTGAGCAGGGTCTCTTCGTCGGCGTCCAGGTACAGCACATCGCACTGGATATGCTTGGCACGCACCACTTCGAGCAATTCGGGGAAACGCGACAGATGACTCGGCAGATTGCGTGCATCGATCGACACCGCGACGAGCGGCTGCGCCAGTTCGGTGTGGATCAGCGCACGTTCGGCCAGTTCCGGCAGCAAACCGGCCGGGAGGTTGTCGATGCAGTAGTAGCCGTTATCCTCAAGGACATTCAGCGCAGTACTCTTGCCCGAGCCCGAGCGGCCACTGACGATGATCAAGCGCATGATTAATGCCCGTTCTGCTCGTCCAGTACAACCTGGTACAAGGCTTCGTTGCTTGGCGCGCTGCGCAGTCTTTCACGCACTTCCTTGCGATCGAGCATGCTGGCGATCTGGCGCAGCAGTTCCAGGTGCGCATCGGTGGCGGCTTCCGGGACCAGCAACACGAACAGCAGGTCTACCGGGGCGCCGTCGATGGCGTCGAAATCAATCGGGGCTTCGAGGTGCATCAGCGCACTGATCGGCGCGTCGCAACCCTTGAGGCGGCAGTGGGGGATGGCGATGCCGTTGCCAAAACCGGTGGAACCGAGTTTTTCACGGGCGACCAACGCCTCGAAGACATCCTGCATCGCCAGATCCGGCACTTCGCGGTGGATCAGGTTGGCAATCTGTTCGAGGGCTTTTTTCTTGCTGCCGCCCGGCGCGTTCACTTGGGAACGGCCGGGGGTCAGGATGGTTTCAAGTCGGATCATGGATGAGGGTGTTAACGACCGGTCGCGCCCTGGAGGAGGCTCTGGGTCTTTTCCTTATGCTTTTTGAGTTGGCGATCCAGCTTGTCGGTCAGCAGGTCAATGGCAGCATACATGTCGTCGTGCTCGGCATTGGCGACTACTTCTCCGCCGGGAATATGCAGCGTGGCTTCGATTTTCTGCTTGAGCTTCTCGACATTCAATATGACTTGCACGTTGGTGATCTTGTCGAAATGCCGCTCCAGCCGGTCGAGTTTCTCGCCGATGTAGGTGCGCAGAGGTTCGGTCACTTCCAGTTGGTGTCCACTGATGTTGACTTGCATACAGCTTCTCCTTCGTTGCCAGTGCATAAAGCGGCAGGCCGAAAAGCCTGCCACTGGAACGCTGTAACGTGGCTTACATCAACCGCTTGCGTTCGCTCGAAGGCGCGATTCCGAGGGATTCGCGGTACTTGGCGACGGTGCGGCGAGCCACCTGAATGCCTTGTGCCTCCAGTAAACCAGCGATCTTGCTGTCACTCAACGGCTTTTTCTGATTTTCCGCGGCAACCAGTTTCTTGATGATCGCGCGGATCGCCGTGGACGAGCATTCGCCGCCCTCGGAGGTACTGACGTGGCTGGAGAAAAAGTATTTCAGCTCATAAATACCGCGCGGGGTATGCATGAATTTTTGTGTGGTCACCCGGGAAATCGTCGATTCGTGCATGCCCACCGCCTCGGCGATGTCATGCAGGACCAGCGGTTTCATGGCTTCGTCGCCATACTCGAGAAAACCGCGCTGATGCTCGACGATCTGCGTGGCGACTTTCATCAGGGTTTCGTTGCGGCTCTGCAGGCTCTTGATGAACCAGCGAGCTTCCTGGAGCTGATTGCGCATGAAGGTGTTGTCGGCGCTGGTGTCGGCACGTTTTACGAAACCGGCGTACTGAGCGTTGACGCGCAGACGCGGTACCGATTCCTGGTTCAGCTCGACCAGCCAGCGCTCGTTGTCCTTGCGCACGATAACGTCAGGTACGACGTATTCGGCTTCCGTGGACTCGATCTGTGAGCCCGGGCGTGGATTGAGGCTCTGCACCAGCTCGATGACCTGGCGCAGCTCGTCTTCCTTGAGCTTCATGCGCCGCATCAACTGGCTGTAATCGCGGCCGCCAAGCAGGTCGATATAGTCGCTGACCAAGCGTTTGGCCTCTGCCAGCCATGGCGTTTTTGCCGACAACTGGCGCAGTTGCAGCAGCAGGCATTCGCTAAGGTTGCGAGCGCCGATGCCCGCGGGCTCGAACTGCTGGATGCGGTGCAGGACGGCTTCGATTTCGTCCAGTTCAATGTCCAGTTCCGGATCGAAAGCGTCGAGGATTTCTTCGAGAGTTTCGTCCAGATAGCCCTGATTGTTGATGCAATCGATCAGGGTCACCGCGATCAGGCGATCGGTGTCGGACATCGGTGCCAGGTTCAATTGCCACAGCAGGTGGCTTTGCAGGCTTTCGCCAACGGAAGTGCGGGTGGTGAAATCCCACTCGTCATCGTCGCTGCTCGGCAGGCTGCTGGCGCTGGTCTGGTAAACGTCCTCCCAGGCCGTGTCGACCGGCAGCTCGTTGGGGATGCGCTCGCTCCATTCGCCATCGTCGAGGTTGTCTACCGTCGGCGCGGCTTCCTGGTAAGAGGGTTCCTGAATGTCGGTGTTGGGCTTTTGCTCGACGTTGTCGGCCAGCGGATCGGAATTGTCGAAGTCGTCGCCTTCTTCCTGGCGTTCGAGCATCGGGTTGGATTCCAGAGCCTCCTGGATTTCCTGTTGCAGATCCAGGGTCGACAATTGGAGCAGGCGGATGGCCTGTTGCAGCTGCGGTGTCATCGTCAGCTGCTGGCCCATTCTCAAGACTAGCGATGGTTTCATGGCAGGGGCTTAACACCTTATTCGCCGGCGCTATGCGCCATCCACTACAGGGCGCCGAAGCGCCAAACTTAAGCAAATTATATGCCTGAAACTGAAGTGTTTGCCTAGAGCGCTGTAACAATTAAGCGCTATAAAAAAACGGCTTGATCGATACAGCCCCCGCGCAGCTTGTCGAACAGCTCGCGCTTACAGGCGGAACTCGTGACCCAGATACACTTCCTTCACCAGATCGTTGGCCAGGATAGTCTCGGCGTCACCTTCGGCGATCAATTGACCGTCGTTGACAATGTAAGCGGTTTCGCAGATATCCAGCGTCTCGCGTACGTTGTGGTCGGTGATCAGCACCCCGATGCCCTTGGCCTTGAGATGGTGAATGATCTGCTTGATGTCGCCAACCGAGATCGGGTCGACACCGGCGAACGGCTCGTCAAGCAGGATGAATTTCGGTGCGGTGGCCAGGGCGCGGGCAATTTCCACCCGGCGCCGCTCACCACCCGACAGGCTCATGCCGAGGTTGTCGCGAATGTGGCTGATGTGGAATTCCTGCAGCAGGCTCTCCAACTCTTTGCGGCGACCGGCCTTGTCGAGTTCCTGACGGGTCTCGAGGATGGCCATGATGTTGTCGGCCACCGACAGTTTGCGGAAGATCGACGCTTCTTGCGGCAGATAGCCGATGCCGGCTTTCGCGCGGCCGTGCATTGGCTGGTGGCTGACGTCCAGATCGTCGATCAGCACCCGACCCTGATCGGCCTGAACCAGACCGACGATCATGTAGAAGCAGGTCGTCTTGCCGGCGCCGTTCGGGCCAAGCAGCCCGACGATCTGGCCGCTGTCGATCGACAGGCTGACGTCCCGCACGACCTGGCGGCTTTTATAGGCCTTGGCCAGGTGCTGAGCTTTCAGAGTTGCCATTACTGGGTTTTCTCGTCGGTTTTCTTCTTCGGCTGGATCACCATGTCGATGCGCGGACGCGCCTCGGTGACCTTGCTGCCGGTAGCGCGACCGGCGCTGGCGAGTTTCTTCACGGTGTCATAGACGATTTTCTCGCCTTGCGTCGTGTTGTTGTCCTTGTCGACAACTTTGGCCTTGTCGATCAGGACGACGCGATTCTGCGCGGCGTGGTACTGGATCGTCACGCCCCAGCCTTGTACAGGCTTGGTGTCGCCGGCGGTCTGCAGCTGTTCGAAGTAGGCCAGGTTGCCGACCGAAGTCACCACGTCAATGTCACCGGCCTGAGTGCGGGTGATGGTCACCGTGTTGCCTTTGACGATCATCGAACCCTGAGTGATGATCACATCACCCTTGTAGGTAGCGATGCCGTTCTTGTCGTCCAGTTGGGCGTCGTCGGCCTGAATGCGGATAGGTTGCTGCTGATCGTTCGGCAGAGCCCAGGCGCTCACGCTTCCCAGTGCTGCGCCCAGACTGAGCAAAATAGGGAGGGTTTTAACGAGCCTCATACTGTCCTCTTACGTTCGATTGCAGGTGTATCCTGCTGTCCTTCAGGTACGCTTTCATTCCGACGCCAGTCGACACACCGCCAGCGCCCTCGATTCTAACGGGTTGCGCGGTCTGCGCATATTCCTGCTGCGGGAACACGGTCATGCGGGTGCTGGTGATCAGGGTGTCGCGTTTCTTTTCGTCGGTGCGCTTCACGCGCACCGAGTCGATCAGTTCCACTTCCGTGCCGCCGGAATTCACTTCACCGCGCTCACTGGTCACGTGCCACGGAAAGTCCGTGCCGCGATACATGTTCAGATCCGGTTTGGTCACCAGCGTGATGTCGGTCGCCTTGACGTGTTCGGCCTTGTCCGAGGTCATCTCGTATTGCACCTTGCCGTCGGGCAGGTACTGAATGGTATGCGTATTGGTCGCGTACCAGTCGATCGGATTCTCGGCGGTCGAGACCGGCGGCTTGTCGAGAAAGCGTTCCGGGCTGATGTTCCAGTAGCCGACCGCGGCGAAAATCGCCGCGATGCAGCCGAACAGCAGGAAGGTGCGAAATTTTTTACTGAACATGGCTTGGCTCACAGGTACGCGGCATTGGCCGCATCGAGGCGGCCCTGGGCGCGCAGGATCAATTCGCAGAATTCGCGGGCGGCACCTTCGCCGCCACGGGCGCGGGTCACGCCGTGGGCGTGTTCGCGGACGAAGTCGGCGGCGTTGGCCACGGCCATGCCCAGACCGACGCGGCGGATCACCGGCAGGTCAGGCAGGTCGTCACCGAGGTAGGCAACCTGTTCATAGCTTAGGCCCAGTTGCTCGAGCAGGCCGTCGAGCACCACCAGTTTGTCTTCGCGGCCCTGAAACAGGTGCGCGATGCCGAGGTTTTTCGCTCGACGCTCAACCACCGGCGTCTTGCGACCGCTGATGATGGCAGTTTCCACGCCGGCGTTCATCAGCATCTTGATGCCCTGGCCGTCGAGGGTGTTGAAAGTCTTGAATTCGCTGCCGTCTTCCAGGAAGTACAGGCGCCCGTCGGTGAGGACGCCGTCGACATCGAAAACCGCCAGTTTGATTGCTTTGCCGCGTTGCAGCAGTTCGTTGCTCATTACATGACTCCTGCGCGCAGCAGATCGGAGAGGTTGAAGGCGCCGACCGGGCGGTCCTCCTCATCGACGACCACCAGCGCGTTGATTCGATGATCTTCCATGATTTTCAGGGCTTCGGCCGCCAGCATTTCCGGGCGCGCGGTTTTGCCGTGCGCGGTCATGACCTGGTCGATGGTGGCGCTGCGAATGTCGATGGCGCGATCGAGGGTGCGGCGCAAATCGCCGTCAGTAAAGATCCCGGCGAGTTTGCCGTCGGCTTCCAGAATGACGGTCATGCCCAGACCCTTGCGGGTCATTTCCATCAGTGCGTCCTTGAGCAAGGTGCCGCGTTGCACCTGAGGCAGCTCCTGGCCGGCGTGCATGACGTTTTCGACTTTCAGCAGCAAGCGGCGACCGAGGGCGCCGCCCGGGTGGGAAAAGGCGAAATCTTCGGCGGTGAAGCCGCGCGCTTCCAGCAAGGCCACGGCGAGGGCATCGCCCATGACCAGTGCAGCGGTGGTCGAAGAGGTCGGTGCCAGGTTCAGCGGGCAGGCTTCATGCTCGACGTGTACGTTGAGATTGACCTCGGCCGCTTTGGCCAGTGGCGATTGCGGGTTGCCGGTGACGCTGATCAGCTGGATGCCCAGGCGTTTGATCAGCGGCAGCAGGGTGACGATTTCGTTGGTCGAGCCAGAGTTCGACAGGGCCAGAATCACGTCGTCACGGGTGATCATGCCCATGTCGCCGTGACTGGCTTCAGCCGGGTGCACAAAAAAAGCCGGGGTACCGGTGCTGGCCAGGGTCGCGGCGATCTTGTTGCCAACGTGCCCGGACTTGCCCATGCCGACCACGACTACACGGCCTTTACTGGCCAGAATCATCTCGCAAGCGCGTACGAAATCGGCGTCGATATGGGGCAGCAAGCCTTGTACGGCTTCCATTTCGAGGCGGATGGTGCGTTGTGCCGATTGAATCAGGTCGCTGGATTGGCTCATGTCAGAAATCGTATAGCCCGATGAAAAGGCGGCGATTATAGCGGTTATGTTGCAAAGCCTCACGCAAGTTCGTCGTGCTTTGTCATTCCTCGTTACCAAAAGCCGGAAAAAGCCGCTGCAGACCTGTCACATCGCTGAATACGGGCTGGCACAAGCCTTGGGCGCGCGGCTGTTGCAGTGATATAGTTCGCCGCCAGTTCGGCCTGCCCGGGATGTATGTACTTTTTAACCAAAGACAGGCGTCCGAGTGAGAGGCTGCATCGCAAGGAGTTTAGATGAGTGCCGATAACGCCTACGCGGTCGAGCTGAAGGGAGTCTCCTTCAAGCGCGGTGCGCGCAGCATTTTCAATAACGTCGATATCCGCATCCCGCGCGGCAAGGTCACCGGCATCATGGGGCCTTCCGGGTGTGGCAAGACCACGCTGCTGCGGTTGATGGGCGCCCAGTTGCGCCCCGCCAGCGGCGAAGTCTGGGTCAACGGCCAGAATCTGCCGACCCTGTCGCGCAGTGATCTGTTCGATGCGCGAAAGCACATGGGCGTGCTGTTTCAGAGCGGCGCGCTGTTCACCGATCTCGATGTGTTCGAGAACGTGGCTTTCCCCCTGCGCGTGCATACCGAGTTGCCGGAAGAAATGATCCGCGACATCGTCCTGCTGAAATTGCAGGCGGTCGGTTTGCGCGGAGCCATCGAGCTGATGCCGGACGAGCTGTCGGGCGGCATGAAGCGCCGCGTCGCGCTGGCCCGGGCGATTGCGCTCGATCCGCAGATTCTCATGTACGACGAACCGTTCGTCGGCCAGGACCCGATCGCCATGGGCGTGCTGGTCCGCCTGATCCGTCTGCTCAACGATGCGCTGGGCATCACCAGTATCGTGGTGTCCCACGATCTGGCCGAGACCGCGAGCATTGCCGACTACCTTTATATAGTCGGTGACGGCCAGGTACTGGGGCAGGGGACTCCGGACGAATTGATGAATTCGGACGAGCCACGCATCCGCCAGTTCATGACCGGCGATCCCGATGGCCCGGTGCCGTACCATTTTCCAGCGACGGATTACCGCGCAGATCTTCTGGGGAAGCGTTGATGCGCAGAATTTCATTGATAGAGCGCGTGCGCCGATTCGGCGAAACGGCGATCGACGCCGTTGCGGTGTTCGGGCGCGCCACGCTGTTCCTGTTTCATGCCCTGCTGGGACGCGGCGGCATCAGCGGCGGTTTCAGCCTGCTGGTCAAACAACTGCATTCAGTCGGCGTCATGTCGCTGGTGATCATCGTCGTTTCGGGGATTTTCATCGGCATGGTCCTGGCGTTGCAGGGCTTCAGCATCCTGTCGAGCTACGGTTCGGAGCAGGCGGTCGGGCAAATGGTTGCCTTGACCCTGTTGCGTGAACTGGGGCCGGTGGTGACCGCATTGTTGTTCGCCGGGCGTGCCGGTTCGGCATTGACCGCCGAGATCGGCAACATGAAGTCGACCGAGCAGCTGTCGAGCCTGGAAATGATCGGCGTCGACCCGCTCAAGTACATCATCGCCCCGCGTCTGTGGGCCGGTTTCATTTCCCTGCCGGTGCTGGCGATGATTTTCAGCGTGGTGGGCATCTGGGGCGGTTCGTGGGTGGCGGTCGACTGGTTGGGTGTGTATGAAGGCTCGTATTGGGCGAACATGCAGAACAGCGTGACCTTCACCAGTGATGTGCTCAACGGCATCATCAAAAGCATCGTTTTTGCCTTCGTCGTCACCTGGATCGCCGTATTCCAAGGCTATGACTGTGAGCCCACTTCCGAGGGGATCAGTCGTGCCACCACCAAGACCGTAGTGTTTGCCTCGCTGGCAGTGCTCGGCCTGGACTTTATTCTGACCGCTTTGATGTTTGGAGATTTCTGATGCAAAACCGCACCCTGGAAATCGGTGTCGGCCTGTTCCTGCTGGCAGGGATTCTGGCTTTGCTGCTGCTCGCCTTGCGGGTCAGTGGCCTGTCTCCGACTTCGTCCACCGACACTTATAAACTTTATGCGTATTTCGACAATATCGCCGGTTTGACGGTCAGAGCCAAAGTGACCATGGCCGGCGTAACTATCGGCAAGGTCACGGCAATCGATCTGGATCGCGACAGCTTCACCGGTCGGGTCACGCTGCAAGTGGACAAAAAGGTCGACAACCTGCCTGTCGATTCCACAGCGTCTATCCTTACCGCGGGTCTGCTGGGCGAGAAATACATCGGTATCAGCGTCGGCGGCGAAGACACCCAGTTGAAGGATGGCGGAACCATCCACGACACGCAGTCGTCTCTGGTACTGGAAGACCTGATCGGTAAATTCCTGCTCAACACCGTTAGCAAAGACGCCAAATGAGGAGCTTTTGAATGATCTCTACCTTGCGACGTAGCCTGTTGGTGTTGCTCGCGGCACTGCCACTGCTGGCTAACGCGGCACCTGGGCAATCCGCACACGATCTGATTCAGGACACCACCAACCGGATGCTGGCGGACCTGCAGGCCAACAAAGAGAAGTACAAGCAGGATCCGCAGGATTTCTATGCGGCGCTGAATAACATTGTCGGCCCGGTGGTGGATGCCGAGGGCATCTCCAAGAGCATCATGACCGTCAAGTATTCGCGCAAGGCTACGCCTGAGCAGATGCAGCGCTTTCAGGAAAACTTCAAGCGCGGCCTGTTCCAGTTCTATGGCAACGCGCTGCTGGAATACAACAACCAGGGCATCACTGTTGACCCGGCCAAAGACGAATCGGGTGACCGCACCAGCGTCAACATGACCGTCAAGGGCAGCAATGGCGCGATCTATCCAGTGCAGTACACGCTTGAAAAGATCGGCGGCGAGTGGAAACTGCGCAACGTGATCATCAACGGCATCAACATCGGCAAACTGTTCCGTGATCAGTTCGCTGACGCGATGCAGCGCAATGGCAACGATCTGGACAAGACCATCGATGGCTGGGCCGGTGAAGTGGCCAAGGCCAAGCAGGAAACCGACAAAGCTGCTGCGAAGCCAGCGCAATGAGTGAGGCGGCAGTGCGTATGAGTGATGTCGATGAGCTTCTGCTCAGTGGCGTGCTGGACTATCGCACCGGGCCGGACCTGAGAAGGGAAGGCCAGGCGCTGATCAAGTCGAGCAAGGCGAAATCGCTGGTCATCGATTGCTCGGCGGTGAAGAAGTCCAGCAGCGTCGGCCTGTCGTTGCTGCTGTGCTTCATGCGCGACGCGCAGGCGGCGGGCAAGGCTGTCAGCATCCGCGCCATGCCGGAAGACATGCGCGAAATTGCCGAGGTCAGCGAATTGACCGAGCTGTTCGCGGCACACTGATTCCGCATCCGCAACAAAAGCCCCCCGTCAGAGTCCTGCATTGCGGGGTTCGCAGGCGCGGGGCTTTTTTGTATGATGTCCGACCCGTGCGCACAGGGCGCCGATTGAGGTTGAGCATGCAGGCCGTAGAAGTGAAAAACTTCCTTGAAGGGAAGCTGCCAGGAATTCAGGTAGAAGTTGAAGGCGAAGGCTGCAACTTCCAGCTGAACGTGATTAGCGATGAACTGGCGGCGTTGAGCCCGGTCAAGCGTCAGCAAAGCATCTATGCCCATTTGAACCCATGGATCGCTGATGGCAGCATCCACGCGGTCACCATGAAATTTTTCAGCCGCGCGGCCTGGGCCGAGCGCACCTGAGCCCTAGGGCGTCGAGATACTAATGGATAAATTGATTATTACCGGTGGCGCGCGTCTTGATGGCGAGATCCGCATTTCCGGCGCGAAGAACTCTGCTCTGCCAATCCTGGCCGCCACGCTGCTGTGCGATGGCCCGGTGACTGTTGGCAACCTGCCGCACCTGCACGACATCACCACGATGATCGAGCTGTTCGGGCGCATGGGTATCGAGCCGGTGATCGACGAAAAGCTCAGCGTCGAAATCGACCCGCGTACCATCAAGACCCTGATCGCCCCGTACGAGCTGGTGAAAACCATGCGTGCGTCGATTCTGGTACTGGGCCCGATGGTCGCCCGTTTTGGTGAGGCCGAAGTCGCCCTGCCTGGCGGTTGCGCCATCGGTTCGCGTCCGGTCGACCTGCACATCCGTGGCCTCGAAGCCATGGGCGCGGTGATCGACGTCGAAGGCGGCTACATCAAGGCCAAGGCGCCTGAGGGTGGCCTGCGCGGTGCGCACTTCTTCTTCGATACCGTCAGCGTGACCGGTACCGAGAACATCATGATGGCCGCTGCTCTGGCCAAGGGCCGCAGCGTGCTGCAGAACGCCGCCCGCGAACCTGAAGTGGTCGATCTGGCGAACTTCCTCAACGCCATGGGCGCCAAGGTTTCCGGTGCCGGCAGCGATACCATCACCATTGATGGCGTCGAGCGTCTGGGTTCGGCTTTCTATAAGGTCATGCCTGACCGTATCGAAACCGGCACCTACCTGGTCGCCGCTGCCGTCACCGGTGGCCGCGTCAAGGTCAAGGACACCGATCCGACCATTCTTGAAGCGGTGCTGGAAAAACTCCGTGAAGCCGGCGCAGAAATCACCTGCGGTGAAGACTGGATCGAGTTGAACATGCACGGCAAGCGTCCGAAAGCGGTCAACGTGCGCACCGCGCCGTACCCGGCTTTCCCGACCGACATGCAGGCACAGTTCATCTCGCTCAACGCCATTGCCGAAGGCACCGGTGCGGTGATCGAGACGATCTTCGAAAACCGTTTCATGCACGTGTACGAATTGCACCGCATGGGCGCCAAAATCCAGGTTGAAGGCAACACCGCCATCGTTACCGGTACCGAAAAACTCAAGGGCGCGCCAGTGATGGCCACCGACCTGCGTGCTTCGGCCAGTCTGGTGATCTCGGCGCTGGTTGCCGAAGGCGATACGCTGATCGACCGCATCTACCACATCGACCGTGGTTACGAGTGCATCGAAGAAAAACTGCAGATGCTGGGCGCCAAGATCCGTCGCGTTCCGGGCTGATTGCTGCATCGGGACACACGGACGTGTCCACTGAATTCGTTTCGAGTCGAGGGTGTGCGCACCCTCGATGTGTGTCCGGCGCCAATTACGACCGGGCATGAGTACCTTGATAAGGACTGACGTTTCCCATGTTGACCATCGCACTGTCCAAGGGCCGCATCCTCGACGATACGCTGCCGCTTCTCGCTGAAGCGGGCATCGTGCCGACCGAGAATCCGGACAAGAGCCGCAAGCTGATCATCCCCACGACCCAGGACGATGTGCGTCTGCTGATCGTGCGGGCCACCGACGTGCCGACCTATGTCGAGCATGGCGCGGCCGACCTCGGCGTCGCAGGTAAAGACGTGTTGATGGAATACACCGGCCAGGGCCTGTACGAACCGCTGGATCTGCAGATTGCCCAGTGCAAACTGATGACCGCCGGCAAGATTGGCGCCGCCGAGCCCAAGGGCCGTCTGCGCGTAGCGACCAAGTTCGTCAACGTCGCCAAGCGTTATTACGCCGAGCAGGGCCGTCAGGTCGACATCATCAAGCTGTACGGCTCGATGGAGCTGGCGCCGCTGATTGGTCTTGCCGACAAGATCATCGACGTGGTCGACACCGGCAACACCTTGCGCGCCAATGGCCTGGAACCCCAGGAACTGATTGCCACGATCAGCTCGCGTCTGGTGGTTAACAAGGCTTCGATGAAAATGCAACACGCCCGAATCCAGGCGTTGATCGACACCCTGCGCAACGCAGTGGAATCGCGACACCGCGGCTGATCTACCAGCGCGGCCCGAGGCCGCGCCGTCTATCCGCCTCATAGCCAGAATTCTCAGGTGCCCAAGCGGATCGAATGCTAGTTTCGGGCGCCTGAGTTTTTGCCAATTCCTATGAGGCTCTCGCTATGACCGCACCGACTGCAATTCGCCGACTCAACGCTGCTGACCCGGATTTTGCGCATCATCTGGATCATCTGCTGAGCTGGGAAAGTGTGTCTGACGACTCGGTCAATCAGCGCGTGCTGGACATCATCAAGGCGGTGCGCGAGCGCGGTGACGCGGCGCTGGTCGAGTTCACCCAGAAATTCGATGGCCTTGAAGTCGCCTCGATGGCTGACCTGATCCTGCCGCGCGAGCGCCTGGAACTGGCCCTGACCCGCATCACCGTGGCGCAGCGTGAAGCGCTGGAAAAAGCCGCGGCGCGGGTGCGCAGCTACCACGAAAAACAGAAGCAGGATTCCTGGAGCTACACCGAGGCCGACGGCACTGTGCTCGGCCAGAAGGTCACGCCGCTGGATCGCGCCGGACTCTATGTACCGGGCGGCAAGGCCTCGTACCCGTCCTCGGTGCTGATGAACGCGATTCCGGCGAAAGTGGCTGGCGTCACCGAAGTGGTGATGGTCGTGCCGACGCCGCGCGGTGAGATCAATGAGCTGGTGCTGGCGGCCGCGTGCATCGCCGGCGTCGACCGCGTGTTCACCATCGGCGGCGCGCAAGCCGTTGCCGCTTTGGCGTATGGCACCGAAAGCGTGCCGCAAGTCGACAAGGTGGTGGGGCCGGGCAACATTTATGTCGCCACCGCCAAACGCCACGTATTTGGTCAGGTCGGCATCGACATGATCGCCGGCCCTTCGGAAATCCTAGTGGTCTGCGACGGTCAGACCGACCCGGACTGGATCGCCATGGACCTGTTCTCCCAGGCCGAGCACGACGAAGACGCGCAAGCGATCCTGGTCAGCCCGGACGCCGAGTTCCTCGACAAGGTCGCCGCCAGCATCGACAAACTGCTGCCGACCATGGACCGCGCGACCATTATCGAGACCTCGATCAACGGCCGCGGCGCGCTGATTCAGGTCAACGACATGGCCCAGGCCATCGAAGTCGCCAACCGCATCGCTCCGGAGCACCTGGAACTGTCGGTCGCTGATCCGCAAGCCTGGCTGCCGCAGATCCGCCACGCCGGGGCGATCTTCATGGGGCGCCACACCTCCGAAGCGCTGGGTGACTACTGCGCCGGCCCGAACCACGTGCTGCCGACCTCCGGCACCGCGCGATTCTCGTCGCCGCTGGGCGTGTATGACTTCCAGAAGCGTTCATCGATCATTTTCTGCTCCGAGGCCGGTGCGTCTGAGTTGGGCAAAACCGCCTCGGTGCTGGCCCGTGGTGAATCGCTGAGCGCCCACGCGCGCAGCGCCGAATACCGCATCAAAGACCAGGACTTTCTGAAAGGGCAGGGGGAATGAGCATGAGTAAATTCTGGAGCCCGTTCGTCAAGGATCTGGTGCCGTATGTGCCGGGCGAACAGCCGAAGCTGACCCG
This sequence comes from Pseudomonas koreensis, assembly GCF_036668835.1. Classification (GTDB taxonomy): domain Bacteria; phylum Pseudomonadota; class Gammaproteobacteria; order Pseudomonadales; family Pseudomonadaceae; genus Aquipseudomonas; species Aquipseudomonas koreensis_I. The sequence goes on along the minus strand of NZ_JAZEVW010000008.1, from coordinate 96,235 downwards.
CCTGGTCAAGCTCAACACCAACGAAAACCCGTACGGCCCGTCGCCAAAAGCCCTGGCGGCGATGCAGACCGAACTCAACGACAACCTGCGCCTGTACCCGGACCCGAACAGCGATCTGCTGAAAAATGCCGTGGCCGGTTACTACGGCGTGCAAAGCAATCAGGTGTTTCTCGGCAACGGTTCGGACGAAGTGCTGGCGCACATCTTCCACGGTCTGTTCCAGCATGATCAGCCGTTGTTGTTCCCGGACATCAGCTACAGCTTTTATCCGGTCTATTGCGGTCTGTACGGCATCCAGTTCGACGCGGTGCCGCTGAACGCGCAGTTCCAGATCGACCCGGCCGACTACTCAAAACCCAACGGCGGGATCATTTTCCCCAACCCGAACGCGCCGACCGGCTGCCTGCTGGCGCTGGAGGCAGTCGAGCAAATCCTCAAGGCCAGCCCGGATTCGGTGGTGGTGGTTGACGAGGCGTACATCGATTTTGGCGGCGAGACGGCGATCACCCTGGTAGATCGCTATCCAAACCTGCTCGTCACGCAAACCCTGTCCAAGTCGCGCTCGCTGGCTGGCCTGCGCGTCGGGCTGGCGGTCGGTCATCCGGATCTGATCGAGGCGCTGGAGCGGATCAAGAACAGCTTCAACTCTTATCCGCTGGATCGTCTGGCGAATGTCGGCGCGGCGGCGGCGTTTGAAGATCGCGAGTATTTCGACAAGACCTGTCGGCTGGTCATCGAGCACCGTGAGTGGGTGGTTGAGCAGCTGCAGGCCAAGGGCTTTGAAGTGCTGCCATCAGCGGCAAACTTCATCTTCGCCCGGCATCCGCAGCACGACGCGGCGGGGCTGGCGGCCAAACTGCGCGAGCAGGGCGTGATCGTGCGGCACTTCAAGCAGGAGCGGATTGCGCAGTTTTTGCGGATCTCGATTGGGACGCCGGAGCAGAATCAGGCGTTGATCGAAGGCCTCGGCGACCTCTAAAAGCAAAAGCCCCTCACCCTAACCCTCTCCCAAAGGGAGAGGGGACCGAATGGGGAATATTGCAGAGGTTCACCGACTTGAGCGATTTGTATTGAATCCATAATCGACTCGGATTTTCAGGTCGATGTATGACGCCAGACGCCTCGGTCGGCGCCCTCTCCCTCCGGGAGAGGGCTGGGGTGAGGGTGTGCTTTTATTCGTGATGCGGCTCGCCAAGGAAGGTCAGCGACGTGAACAACCCGCGGCTGTCCACATCCGCGCTGTCCTTCACTGGCACTTCAACCTGCGCCGCAATCACATTCAACCCTTCATTCCGCACCAATACCTGCGCGCGGCCATCCTTGTCGGTCTCGGTGCTCAGCGTGTTCGGTGCACTGCGATAGTCGCCAATCAACTTGACCCCGGCCGCCGGTTTGCCTTCGAGCAATACCCGCACCGGCAATGAGTTTCCCGGCCCAACGGTCAGCGGATCCACTTCCGGCAGGATCAACAGTTTGATCTGCTCAAGCTTCGGCAGCTTCGCGCCTGGCTGATAAATCGCCAGGCTGTATTTGAACGTTTCGGTCGCTTCGACGGCGCCCGGCACTTTGCTGCGTCCTTCGTTGACCCACTTCTTATCCGCAGTTTGCGACCACATGCCGTTGTTCAGGGCAACGGCCAGAACCGCCGGTGACTTCAACGGTTTCAAGCGGGCGTGGTCTGGCAAGCGTTCAACGCTGACCGGAATCATTTTGCCGCCCGCATCATAGGCCCAGGCACCGCTGATCTTCTGTGCTTTAAACGCGTTGTCTTCGGCGCCGTGACCGTAGACCACTTCGATGTTGCCGCGCCGTTCTTCTGTCCACAGACCGTGGGCCGATACCTGCCCGGCGAACAGGGCGGCGATCAGTGCGAAGGTTTTGCCGTATTGCATGGTGACGTCCTTTTACAGGTTGAGTGTCAGGCTGACGGTGACGTTGCGCGGCTCGCCGGGGTTGACCCAGTAGTTGCTGTAGGAGCGCTCGTAATACTTTTCGTCGAAGAGGTTGTTCAGGTTCAGGCCGACCGTGACGTTGTCGCTGGCCTTGTAATGGGCGAGCAGGTCGACGGTGTGATAAGCCGGCAATTCGAAGTCGCTGCCGGATTCGCCCGAGCGGTCGCCGACATAGGTGAACGCTGCGCCAACGTCCGAGCCGCGCAGGTGGCCATCCTGAAATTCATACACGCCGAGCAGGCTGCCACTGCGTTTGGCCACGCCGAGGATGCGGCTGCCGGTGGGGATCGTCGCGTCGCCCTTGGTGACTTCGGCATCGATGTAGGCAAACGCGCCGATGACCCGCACCGCATCGGTCATTTGCCCGGTCACTTGCAGATCGAAGCCCTGGCTGCGCGCCTTGCCCATGGCACGACTGGTGTCGGTGCCCGGGTCGAGGGCGAGGACGTTTTTCTTGTCGATGTGAAAGAAGGCGAGGGTGCTGCTCACGCGTTCGTCGAGCAATTCGTTCTTGATACCGATCTCGTAGCCGACACCTTCTTCCGGGTCGAATGATTTGCCGGCGGCGTCGAGGCCGTTGTTCGGTTTGAACGAGGTCGAGGCGTTGGCGAACAGACCGGTGCCTGGCGTCAGTTGATAGAGCAGGCCGGCGCGCTGGGTGAGAGCGTCGTGACGCTGATTGCTGGTTGCGTTGCGGCTGTGATCATCGATGTGCTGATCGAAATGTTCGAAGCGCGCGCCGATCATCCCGCGCAGCTTGTCGGTGAAAATGATCTGGTCCTGCAGATTTAGTGCATGGCTTTCGACGTGTTCGAAGAAGTCAGTGCCCGAGCGGGCGCCGGCGGGTTTTGGCTGGCCGTAGACCGGGTCATAGATGTCGATGGCGTAGGGGCCGCCAGCGAGGGTGGTGACGCGTTCGTTCTTGCGGAAGTTTTCGTACTCGGTGCCAATCAGCAACTCGTGTTGCCACGGGCCGAGGTCAAACAGGCCGCGCAGTTCCAGTTGGGTGATGCTGTCATGCCAGTGGGTGTCGCGCTCGCGATAGCGGCGGTTGACGGTGTGGCCGTCGGCGTTCAGCGCCCGCTGTTCCGAGGCGTCGCCCCAGAGTTTGCCTTCCTTGTAATGACTGGCCAGGCGCAGTTTCCAGTTATCATTGAGATGATGTTCGAGGCTGGCCTGGAGCAAATTGTTGTGGTTGTCGATGTTGCCGTCGTCGGGTTCGCCGAGAAAGGTCGAGCGCGAGACACCGCTCCATTTATTGTTCGGTGCAACGATGCCGCGATCGAAGGTCGAGCTGTGCCGGACGATCTCGCTTTCCACCAGCAGCGAAGTATCCGGGTTCAATTGCCAACTGATCGAGGGCGCAACAAACACGCGCTTGCTGTCGACGTGATCGCGAAAGCTATGGTTGTCTTCGACCGCGAGGTTGATGCGCGACAGCACATCGCCCTGCTCATCGAGTGGGGTGTTGACGTCCAGCGCGGTGCGATAGCGATCCCAGCTGCCGGCGCTGGTCTGCAGGGTCGTGAACGCTTCGGGCTGCGGCTTTTTCGTCACTATGTTCACCGTGCCGCCCGGATCACCTCGGCCATACAGGCTGGCGGCGGGCCCCTTGAGCACTTCGATACGTTCACTATTGGCGGCATCCGGCGTGCTCGGATAGCCGCGATTGGCGCTGAAGCCGTCCTTGTAGAACTCCGACGTGGTGAAGCCGCGCACGCTGTACTCGTAAAGCGTCAGGCCACCGAAGTTGTTCTGCTTCGACACGCCGCCGGCAAAATCCAGCGCCCGCTCGACGCTGCTGCTGCCCAGATCCTTGAGCACACTGGCGGGAACGACGCTGATGGCTTGCGGGATATCGCGGATCGCGGTGTCGGTTTTGGTCGCGCTGGAAGAGCGCGTGGCGCGGTAGCCTTTGACAGGGCCGGTAGCCGATTCATAGTCGGAAACGACGCTGATCGCTTCCAGCTCAACCGGCTGCGGCTCATCGGCGAAAGCGGGGTCGCAGAGCAAGCCAAGGGTCAGGCCGAGCAGCGAGGCCTTTGTGCGAGACGACATGTTATGTTGTTCCAATTGTCAGAATTGAAACAATATAACATGCCTGTTGAGAATGTCTGTTATTCGTGCCATTGGCGCGAATAAACTTTTATTCTTCTTTTTCTTTCACCGGTGCAGGAGGCGGGCGCAGACCGATTTCAGCGGTGAGCTTCAACTCTTTGCCGTTGCGCATCACCTGAATCGTCACCTTGTCAGTCGGCTTGATCCGCGCCACCTGATTCATCGAACGGCGGCCATCACCGGCCGGCTCGCCATCGATACTCAGAATCACGTCGCCCAGTTGCAGGCCTGCTTTCTGCGCCGGACCGTCACGGAAAATCCCCGCCACCACAATGCCCGGGCGCCCGGACAAGCCAAACGATTCGGCCAGTTCCTGAGTCAACGGCTGCACTTCGATGCCCAGCCAGCCACGAATCACCTGGCCGTGCTCGATGATCGACTTCATCACTTCCATCGCCAGCTTCACCGGAATCGCAAAACCGATGCCCTGCGAGCCGCCGGATTTGGAAAAGATCGCCGTGTTGATGCCGGTGAGGTTGCCGTTGGCATCCACCAGCGCGCCGCCGGAGTTGCCCGGGTTGATCGCCGCGTCGGTCTGGATGAAATCTTCGTAATTGTTCAGGCCCAATTGGTTGCGCCCGGTGGCGCTGATGATGCCCATCGTCACGGTCTGGCCGACGCCGAACGGGTTGCCGATAGCCAGCGCGACGTCACCGATGCGAATGTTGTCGGAACGGCCGACGGTGATCGCCGGCAGGTTTTTCAGATCGATCTTCAACACCGCGAGATCGGTTTCCGGGTCGCTGCCGATCACGCGGGCGAGGGTTTCACGCCCATCCTTGAGCGCCACGACAATCTGGTCGGCGCCGCTGGTCACGTGGTTGTTGGTCAGGATGTAGCCTTCCGGGCTCATGATCACCCCGGAACCGAGGCTCGACTCCATGCGCTTCTGTTTCGGCGAGTTGTCACCGAAGAAGCGCCGGAATTGCGGATCTTCGAACAGCGGATGCGCCGGTTTGTTGATGACTTTGGTGGTGTACAGATTGACCACCGACGGTGCGGCGATGGACACCGCATCGGCATACGACACCGGCCCTTGTTGCACGCTGGTGGTTTGCGGCGCCTGTTGCAGGTTGACGTCGAGGCTCGGCAGCCCGACCCACTCGGGGTAACGCTGAATAATCAGCAGAGCGATAAGCACACCGGCCAGCAGCGGCCAGCCAAAAAAACGCAGCGCCTTGAGCATTAAGCACGTCCTGGAAAAGTTGCAGGCGGGGTCAGACCGCCCATAATGTCGCGCATTATACGAGGCCGCGCGTGCCTCTGAACGGGATATTTAGGAGTCTTTCATGGCCGTTGCCCTCAGCACCCTCGTCGAAGAAGCCGACCGTTACCTGGCCAGTGCCAAAATCGCTGATTATTGCCCTAACGGTTTGCAGGTCGAAGGCCGCCCGCAAGTGATGCGCATCGTCAGCGGCGTCACCGCCAGCCAGGCGTTGCTCGATGCCGCCGTCGAGGCCGAGGCGGATCTGATCCTGGTGCATCATGGTTATTTCTGGAAGGGCGAAAACCCATGCGTTACCGGCATGAAACAGCGTCGATTAAAGACACTGCTCAAGCACGACATTAGTTTGCTCGCCTACCACTTGCCGCTGGATCTGCACCCGGATGTCGGCAATAACGTTCAGTTGGCGCGTCAGCTCGATATCACCGTCGAGGGGCCGCTGGACCCGAGTAATCCGAAAGTCGTCGGTCTGGTCGGTTCGCTGAATGAGCCGATGACGGCGCGGGATTTCGCCCGCAAGGTTCAAGAGGTGATGGGGCGTGAGCCGTTGTTGATCGAAGGCAGCGGGATGATTCGCCGGGTCGGCTGGTGCACCGGTGGTGGCCAGGGTTATATCGATCAAGGCGTTGCCGCTGGCGTCGATCTGTTCATCAGCGGTGAGGCCTCCGAGCAGACTTTTCACAGTGCGCGGGAAAACGATATCAGCTTCATTGCCGCCGGCCACCACGCCACCGAACGCTACGGTGTGCAGGCGCTGGGCGATTATCTGGCGAAACGTTTTGCCCTCGAACACATCTTCATCGATTGCCCCAACCCGATCTGAATCCACCGCTATCCATGTGGGAGCGAGCTTGCTCGCGAAGAGGCCATATCAGTCAACATCATTGTTGAATGCCAGACCGCTTTCGCGAGCAAGCTCGCTCCCACATTGGTTCTCATCGGCCGAACTGGCAGGCATATTCATATGCCCTTTCGTTCTAGTAGGCGTCCTGATTAGAAGAGGTCGCTGTGCTAGGATTCCCCGCTCGAACACGGCCCGCTGGCCGTTCATAAGAAAGCTTTCGTGAGTAGCCATGGTCGACAAACTGACGCATCTGAAACAGCTGGAGGCGGAAAGCATCCACATCATCCGCGAGGTGGCCGCCGAGTTCGACAACCCGGTGATGCTGTACTCCATCGGTAAAGACTCCGCCGTGATGCTGCACCTGGCACGCAAGGCGTTCTTCCCGGGCAAACTGCCGTTTCCGGTGATGCACGTCGACACCCGCTGGAAATTCCAGGAGATGTACAAGTTCCGCGACAAGATGGTCGAAGAACTGGGCCTGGACCTCATCACCCATATCAACCCCGATGGCGTGGCGCAGAACATCAACCCGTTCACTCACGGCAGCGCCAAGCACACCGACATCATGAAAACCGAAGGCTTGAAACAGGCACTCGACAAGCATGGTTTCGACGCAGCGTTCGGCGGTGCCCGTCGCGATGAAGAGAAGTCCCGCGCCAAAGAGCGCGTCTACTCGTTCCGCGACAGCAAGCACCGCTGGGACCCGAAAAACCAGCGCCCGGAACTCTGGAACGTCTACAACGGCAAGGTCAACAAGGGCGAATCCATTCGAGTGTTCCCATTGTCGAACTGGACCGAACTGGACATCTGGCAGTACATCTACCTCGAAGGCATCCCGATTGTGCCGCTGTACTTCGCCGCCGAGCGCGAAGTAATCGAGAAGAACGGCACGCTGATCATGATCGACGACGAGCGCATCCTCGAGCACCTGTCCGATGAGGACAAGGCGCGCATCGTCAAAAAGAAAGTGCGGTTCCGCACCCTTGGCTGCTACCCGTTGACGGGCGCGGTGGAGTCCGAGGCCGAAAGCCTCACGGACATCATTCAGGAAATGCTCCTGACGCGAACTTCCGAGCGCCAGGGCCGGGTCATCGACCACGATGGCGCAGGCTCGATGGAAGACAAAAAACGTCAAGGTTATTTCTAAGGGCAGTTGCAAGCTTCAAGCGGCAAGCTGCAAGCGAATCAAAAGCGGGTTATCGAAATGGATTTCGAGAAACTGGTGGTTTGGCAAAGAGCCAAGTCGTTGGCGGTTAGCCTTTATAAGGAAATGTCTGCATGCGGTGATATGGCTTTCAGGAGTCAGATCACCCGTTCCGGACTTTCGATTCCCAGCAATATTGCCGAGGGGATGGAACGTTTCACTGCAAAGGATAAGTGTCGATTTCTGTATATAGCCAAAGCTTCCTGCGGGGAGCTGCGCACCCAGATAATCATAGGCAGTGAAATTGGTTACATCAGAGAACCGTTGGCGGCACTTTGGATTTCAGAATCTCGCGAGCTTTCGAAAATGCTCAGCGGGTTGATCAACAAAATTTCTGACTAGCTGTACGCCGACAAGCTTGCCGCTTGAAGCTTACAGCTTGGAGCTTGAATGCAATGAGCCACGCATCTGATTTGATCAGCGAGGACATCCTCGCCTACCTGGGCCAGCACGAACGTAAAGAACTGCTGCGCTTTTTGACCTGCGGTAACGTCGATGACGGCAAGAGCACCCTGATCGGGCGCCTGCTGCACGACTCGAAGATGATCTACGAAGATCACCTCGAAGCGATCACCCGCGACTCGAAGAAAGTCGGCACTACCGGTGATGACATCGACCTGGCGCTGCTGGTCGACGGTTTGCAGGCCGAGCGTGAGCAGGGCATCACCATTGATGTCGCGTATCGCTATTTCTCCACCGCCAAACGCAAATTCATCATCGCCGACACCCCCGGCCATGAGCAGTACACCCGCAACATGGCCACTGGTGCCTCCACCTGTGACCTGGCGATCATTCTGGTCGACGCGCGTTACGGCGTGCAGACCCAGACCCGTCGCCACAGCTTCATCGCTTCCCTGCTGGGCATCAAGCATATCGTCGTCGCCATCAACAAGATGGACCTGAAAGGCTTCGACGAAGGTGTGTTCGAGTCGATCAAGGCTGACTACCTGAAGTTTGCCGAAGGCTTGAAGATGAAGCCGACCAGCATGCACTTTGTGCCGATGTCCGCTCTCAAGGGCGACAACGTGGTGAACAAGTCCGAGCGCTCGCCCTGGTACACCGGCCAGTCGCTGATGGAAATCCTCGAGACCGTGGAAGTGGCAGGCGATCGCAATTTCAGCGATCTGCGTTTCCCGGTGCAGTACGTCAATCGTCCGAACCTGAACTTCCGTGGTTTTGCCGGCACGCTGGCCAGCGGCATTTTGCACAAGGGCGACGAAGTCGTGGTGCTGCCATCGGGCAAGAGCAGCCGGGTCAAATCCATCGTCACCTTCGAAGGTGAGCTGGAGCACGCAGGTCCCGGTCAAGCGGTGACGCTGACCATGGAAGACGAGATCGACATCTCCCGTGGCGACCTGTTGGTGCATGCCGACAACGTGCCGCCGGTCACCGACAGCTTCGAAGCGATGCTGGTGTGGATGGCGGAAGAGCCGATGCTGCCGGGCAAGAAATACGACATCAAACGCGCCACCAGTTACGTGCCGGGCTCGATTGCCAGCATCGTCAACAAGGTCGACGTGAACACTCTGGAAGAAGGCCCGGCGAGCGCGTTGCAGCTCAACGAAATCGGCAAGGTGAAGATTGCGCTCGACGCGCCGATCGCCCTCGACGGTTACGACAGCAACCGCACCACCGGCGCGTTCATCGTCATTGACCGATTGACCAACGGCACCGTCGGCGCCGGCATGATCGTCGCCCAACCGGTCGCGCACGGCACCGCCACGCACCACGGCAAACTGGCCCACGTGGCTACTGAAGAACGTGCCCAGCGTTTTGGCCAGCAACCGGCCACGGTGTTGTTCAGCGGCCTGTCGGGCGCGGGCAAGAGCACCCTGGCGTATGCGGTCGAGCGCAAGCTGTTCGACATGGGCCGCGCGGTATTCGTGCTGGATGGGCAGAACCTGCGACATGACCTTAATAAAGGTCTGCCACAGGACCGCGCCGGGCGTACCGAGAACTGGCGGCGTGCCGCGCATGTGGCGCGTCAGTTCAACGAAGCGGGTTTGCTCACCCTGGCCGCGTTCGTTGCGCCGAGTGCCGAAGGTCGCGAGCAGGCCAAGGAGTTGATCGGCAAGGAGCGTTTGCTGACGGTCTATGTGCAGGCTTCGCCAACTGTTTGCGCTGAGCGTGATCCGCAAGGTCTGTACGCTGCAGGCGGCGACAACATCCCGGGCGAATCCTTCCCGTACGACGTGCCGTTGAATGCTGATCTGGTGATCGATACGCAGTCGCTGAGCCTGGAAGACAGCGTCAAGCAAGTGCTGGAGCTGCTGCGTAAGCGTGGCGCGATCTAAGCAAAAAAACAGCGGCAAGCTTTTAGTTTCAAGCTGCAAGAAAAAGCCCCCCGGTGAGTGATCATCGGCGGGCTTTTTTGTTCTTGGTGATCGTTCCCACGCTCCGCGTGGGAACGATCAATTGTGGGAGCGAGCCTGCTCGCGAAGACAGTGGATCAGCTTGCATCAATGTTGATGACCTGACGCCTTCGCGAGCAGGCTCGCTCCCACAGGGGGCTCAGTGTTTGGGCGGGTGTTCGCGGTGCAGTTGCTCCAGCAGCGCATCCTTGTCCAGCCACAGCTGATTGATCCAGCCCTGAAACTGCAAACGGTACTCGCCGTCCTGGTCGTAGTTCTTGCCGATGAAGGCCGGTGGAATTTTCAGTTCTTCAAAGTGCACCACCACATCGCGCACATTGCCACTGAGCAAGTCCCAGAACCCCGGGCGCCCGGCCGGGTAGTGGATGGTCACGTTGACGATCGATTCCAGCTGCTCGCCCATCGCATCGAGCACAAAGGCGATCCCGCCAGCCTTCGGCTTGAGCAGGTATTTGAACGGTGACTGCTGTTGCGCATGCTTGCCTTCGGTGAACCGCGTGCCTTCGACAAAGTTGAAAATGCCCACCGGGTTATTCCGAAACTTCGCACAGGTCTTGCGCGTGGTTTCCAGATCTTTGCCTTTCTTTTCCGGGTGTTTGGCCAGGTAGGCTTTGGAGTAACGCTTCATGAACGGAAAGCCCAACGCCCACCATGCCAGACCAATCACTGGCACCCAGATCAGTTCCTGTTTGAGGAAGAACTTCAGCGGCTGAATCCGGCGGTTGAGCACGTATTGCAGCACCAGAATATCGACCCAGCTCTGGTGGTTGCTGGTGATCAGGTATGAGTGCTGATAGTCCAGACCTTGCAGGCCGCTGATGTGCCAGCGGGTGCGCCGGACCAGGTTCATCCAGCCCTTGTTGTTGCTGGTCCATGCCTCGTGAGTGTGGCTCATCAGCCAGCCGGCGATGCGTTGGGTCAAGGCAAACGGCAACGCCTTGACCAGCGCCACGCAGAACAGGAACGAGCACAGCAAAATCGTATTGAGCGCCAACAGCAGCGAGGCGATCACGCCGCGCAGCGGTGCAGGGAGAAAGTCCAGCATTTACACATCCATAGGTCGGTTGGCGGCTTGAATCGCGGTGAGCGCGATGGTGTAGACGATGTCATCGACTTGCGCGCCGCGCGGCAGATCGTTCACCGGTTTGCGCAGGCCTTGCAGCATCGGCCCGAGGCTGACGCAATCGGCGCTGCGTTGCACCGCTTTGTGCGTGGTGTTGCCGGTGTTCAGGTCGGGGAACACAAACACCGTGGCGCGCCCGGCGACCTGACTGTTCGGCGCCAGTTGTCGGGCCACTTCGGCGTTGGCCGCGGCGTCATATTGCAGCGGGCCGTCGATCAGCAGCGAGTGCTGTTGCTCGTGAGCGAGGAGGGTGGCTTCGCGGACTTTCTCGACTTCTTCGCCACTGGCCGATTCGCCGCTTGAATAGCTGATCATCGCCACGCGCGGCGTGATGCCGAACGCCGCAGCCGAGTCAGCGCTCTGCAGGGCGATCTCGGCCAGTTCGCTGGCGCTTGGGTGCGGGTTCATCACGCAGTCGCCGTACACCAGCACCTCTTCCGGAAACAGCATGAAAAATACCGACGAGACCAAGGTGCAACCCGGCGCAGTCTTGATCAGTTGCAGCGCCGGGCGGATGGTGTTGGCGGTGGTGTTTATCACGCCGGATACCAACCCGTCGACCTCGTCCAGAGCAAGCATCATGGTGCCGATCACCACGGTGTCTTCCAGTTGCTGCTCGGCCATCGGCGCGTTGAGGCTCTTGGTCTTGCGCAGGGCCACCATCGGCTCGACGTAGCGCTCGCGAATCAGGTCCGGATCCAGTATCTCCAGCCCGGCAGGCAAGACGATGCCTTGTGCGCGCGCTACCGCTTCGACATCTGCGGGTTTGGCCAGCAACACGCAACGGGCAATCCCGCGTTCCTGGCAGATCGCCGCCGCTTGCACGGTGAACGGCTCGCTGCCTTCCGGCAGCACGATGCGTTTATTGGCCGCTTGCGCGCGTTGAATCAATTGATAGCGGAACACTGCTGGCGACAGACGCATCTCACGCGGCGTGCCGCACCGCTGGTGCAGCCAGTTGGCGTCGAGATGGCTGGCGACGAAATCGGTGATGATCTCGGCGCGCTCGCGGTCATCGATCGGGATTTCCTTGTTCAGGCCATTGAGCAGGTTGGCGGTGTCGTAGGAGCCGGTGCTCACCGACAACACCGGCAGACCGGCCTGCAACGCGCCACGGCACAAATCCATGATGCGCGGATCGGGCAGGGTATCGCTGGTCAGCAGCAGCCCGGCCAGCGGCACGCCGTTGATCGCCGCGAGGCTGACGGCGAGGATGATGTCGTCGCGATCGCCCGGCGTCACCACCAGCACGCCGGGCTTGAGCAGCTCGACGGTGTTGCGCATGGTCCGCGCGCAAATAATGATGTTGCTCATGCGCCGGGTCTCGTAGTCACCGGCATTGAGCACTTGCGCGCCCATCAGGTCGGCGACGTCGCGGGTACGCGGTGCGTTGAGTTCCGGTTGAAACGGGATGCAGCCGAGCAAGCGGAAATCGCCGCTGCGCAGCAACGGCGAGTGCTCTTTGAGACGAGTGGCAAAGGCCTCCATGCTCTCGTCGGTCTTGACCTTGTTGAGGATCACGCCGAGGACTTTCGGGTCTTTCGGGCCACCGAACAACTGTGCCTGCAACTCGACACGGCCGGACAGTTCGGCCAGCACTTCGTTTTCCGGCGCCGAGACCAGAATCACCTCGGCATCGAGACTCTTGGCCAGGTGCAGATTGACCCGCGCGGCATAACTGGCGCTGCGGGTCGGCACCATGCCCTCAACGACCAGCACGTCTTTGCCGACCGCCGCCTGCTGGTACAGGGTAATGATTTCTTCGAGCAGTTCGTCGAGCTGACCGTCACCGAGCATCCGCTCAACGTGCGCCAGGCCCAACGGTTGCGGCGGTTTCAGGCCATGGGTGCGCGCCACCAGCTCGGTGGAGCGCTCCGGGCCGGTGTCGCCGGGGTGCGGCTGGGCGATCGGCTTGAAAAAGCCGACTTTAAGCCCGGCGCGTTCAAGCGTACGCACCAGCCCGAGGCTGATGGAGGTCAGGCCCACGCCAAAATCGGTGGGGGCGATAAAAAAAGTTTGCATCGGAATTCTCTATGCAAGGGTGTCGGCCTATGGCTGGCCGACTAACGAAATTCAGTCGCCAAGGTTATCGCTAACCGAGCCTTGTGCGCACCAGCCACAGGCAAAAGGTTGACCTGTTTTTTCAATACGTTGCGCCGGATCGAGCACCCACGCCCGCGATTGCCACGGCGGCTGGTGGCGCAGGTGCTGAGTGTGGCCGCAGGAAAGCTCGGCGACCCAATGACCCTCGTCATCCTGATGAAAGCCTGTGATCGTTGAAACCCGTTTGTCCGGGTTGTGGTCGCTTTCACGCGATTGCTTCGCTAAACTTGGCCTTTCTTTATTCTTATGCAAAAGGTCTCGCCCCATGCTGATCGCCGCCAATAAGGCTGTCTCCATCGACTATACCCTGACCAACGACGCTGGTGAGGTCATCGACAGCTCCGCCGGCGGCGCTCCGCTGGTTTACCTGCAAGGTGCGGGCAACATCATCCCGGGCCTGGAAAAAGCTCTGGAAGGCAAGGCTGTCGGCGACGAGCTGAAAGTAGCCGTCGAGCCGGAAGACGCTTACGGCGAATACGCTGCCGAGCTGGTCAGTACCCTGAGCCGCAGCATGTTCGAAGGCGTCGACGAGCTGGAAGTCGGCATGCAGTTCCACGCCTCGGCGCCGGACGGCCAGATGCAGATCGTGACCATCCGTGATCTGGACGGCGACGACGTGACCGTAGACGGCAACCACCCGTTGGCCGGTCAGCGTCTGAACTTCCAGGTGAAGATTGTCGACATCCGTGATGCCAGCCAGGAAGAAATCGCTCATGGCCACGTCCATGGCGAAGGTGGCCATCACCACTGATTTTCTGCGCTAAGCTTCGAGTACTGGAGAGGCGCCTGCGGGCGCCTTTTTAGTCCGCGGCTGTCCTTGGTGGCCACGCCAAGTGGCTGTTTCGAGAAGAACAGAGAATCCTGGAGTTCGTCATGAGTGCTTTTCACGACCTTAAGTTGACAGCCCTGGATGGTCAGGAACTACCGCTGGCGCCGTTCAAGGGCCAAGTCGTGCTGGTGGTCAACGTCGCCTCCAAATGCGGCTTGACCCCTCAGTACGCGGCGCTGGAAAACCTTTATCAGCAATACAAAGGCAAAGGCTTCAGTGTGCTGGGCCTGCCGTGCAATCAGTTTGCCGGACAGGAACCGGGCTCGGAAAAAGAGATTCAGGATTTCTGCAGCCTCAACTATGGCGTGACGTTTCCGTTGTCGAGCAAACTCGAAGTCAACGGCCACGAGCGTCATCAGCTGTACCGTCTGCTGGCGGGCGAGGGCGCTGAATTTCCTGGCGACATCACCTGGAATTTCGAGAAGTTCCTGCTCGGCAAGGATGGCCGCGTACTGTCGCGGTTCTCGCCACGTACGGCACCGGATGATCCGACGGTGATTGCCGCGATCGAGAAAGCGCTGAGCTGATTCTGAATATCGCAGCCAACCGGCTGCGATTTTTTTGCCTGGCTTTTGACCTTTAATCATTCAGATCAATAGTGGTATCGCATTAGGCTGTAGCCGCATATTATCGCCGTCATATGAATTCATGACCTGTCGATCATTTTCGTGGAGCCTTTCGATGCCCGTTCAAGCCTTGTTCAAACCGTTTCACCTCGGTGCCCTCGAACTGCCGACCCGTGTGGTCATGGCGCCGATGACCCGCTCGTTCTCCCCCGGCGGCGTACCGAACTCCAAAGTCATCGAGTACTACCGCCGTCGTGCGGCAGCCGGGGTTGGCCTGATCATCACCGAGGGCACCACGGTCGGCCACATCGCCTCCAACGGTTATCCCAACGTGCCGCAGTTCTTCGGTGAAGCGCCATTGGCCGGCTGGAAAAAAGTCGTCGATGCGGTCCACGCCGAAGGCGGCAAGATCGTTCCGCAACTTTGGCATGTGGGCAGCGTGCGCCGCATCGGCACCGAGCCGGACGCCAGCGTGCCGGGTTATGGCCCGTCGGAAAAACTCAAGGACGGTCAGGTCGTGGTGCACGGCATGGCCAAAAAAGACATTCAGGATGTGGTCGCTGCGTTCGCCCAGGCTGCCAAAGATGCACAAAGCATCGGCATGGACGGCGTCGAGATCCACGGCGCTCACGGTTACCTCATCGACCAGTTTTTCTGGGAGGGTAGCAACCAGCGTACGGACGAGTACGGCGGTAGCCTGGCCAACCGTTCGCGTTTCGCCATCGAACTGATTCAAGCGGTGCGCGCCGCAGTCGGCGAAGGCTTCCCGATCATCTTCCGTTTTTCGCAGTGGAAGCAGCAGGATTACACCGCACGCCTGGTACAAACACCGGAGGCGCTGGCTGAGTTCCTCAAGCCGTTGTCTGACGCCGGTGTGGATATTTTCCACTGTTCGACGCGGCGTTTCTGGGAGCCGGAATTCGACGGCTCCGACCTGAATTTGGCCGGCTGGACGCGCAAGCTCACCGGCAAACCGACCATCACCGTGGGCAGTGTCGGTCTGGATGGGGAGTTTTTGCAGTTCATGGTCAACACCGACAAGATCGCGCAACCGGCCAGTCTGGAAAACCTGCTGGAGCGCCTGAACAAAGAGGAATTCGATCTGGTGGCGGTAGGCCGTGCGCTGCTGGTCGACCCGGACTGGGCGCAGAAAGTCCGCGAAGGGCGTGAGCAGGATATTTTGCCGTTCAGCCGCGAGGCGTTGATGACGCTGGTTTAAGCGGCGTCTTCACTGGCCCCTTCGCGAGCAGGCTCGCTCCCACAGGTTTTTCCGGTGTTCACAATATCTGTGTTCAATGGAGATCCCCTGTGGGAGCGAGCCTGCTCGCGAAAGCGGTAGCTGCTTCGATGGACATCTAAGGTAGTGTCTGAGCCCCAGGCACCACTTGCTCCCCCACACAAGCCCCGCGCAAATGCCCCTCGAACTGTTCGATGATTGCCGCCCAGCCTTGGCGACTGGCATGCTGCCGGGCATTCAGCCGCACACAGCGCAACCGTTCATCTTCTTCCAGCAACCACATCGCCGCCTCGCAAAACGCCTGCTCATCGCCGGGCATCGCCGACACGCCGTTGTAACCATGGCGAATGTGCTGCGCCGCCGCTGCCTGATCGTAGGCCACCACGCCCAGTCCCGAGGCCAGTGCTTCGAGCACGACATTGCCGAAGGTTTCGGTCAGGCTGGGAAACAGAAATACATCGCCTGACGCATAGTGCGCGGCCAGCGCTTCACCGCGCTGTGCCCCGCAGAAAATCGCTTCGGGCAAGTCCTTCTCCAGCGCTGCACGTTGCGGTCCGTCGCCGACGATGATCAGTTTCAGATTGCGCTGTGGATAACTGGCCCGCAATTGCTCGAAGCAGCGCTTGAGCAGACCAAGGTTTTTCTCCGGCGCGAGTCGTCCTACATAGATCACGGCAATATCGCGCTCGGATAGACCCCATTGCTCACGTAGCGCGTTCTGGCGTTTGCTGGGATGATACAGTTGGCTGTCCACGCCCCGCGACAGCAATGCCAAACGCTCGAAATGCCGCCGTTCAAGTTCCAGGCGCTGGCTGACACTGGGCACCAGAGTCAGCGCCGAGCGGTTGTGAAACCAGCGCAGATAATGCGTGAGCATCCGCGTCAGCAGGCCGAGGCCGTACTGGCTGGTGTATTGCTGAAAATTGGTGTGAAAGCCGCTGACCACCGCGATGCCCAATCGCCGTGCCGCTCGCAGCGCCGACAAACCCAGCGGACCTTCCGTGGCGATGTACAACACGTCTGGCCGCTGGCGCTTCCAGCGGCGCAGCAGCTTGTGCATCGACGACTGACCCCATTGCAACCCCGGATAGCCTGGCAACGGCCAGCCGCGGCACAACAGCAACGCTTCATCTTCACTGCGCTGCGCATCACTGGCCTGCCGTGGTCGCACCAGCTCGACCTGATGCCCGCGGGCACGCAAGCCCTCGCACAAACGGCCAAGGGTATTGGCCACGCCGTTGATTTCCGGTGGGAAGGTTTCGCTGATCAGGGTGATGTTGAGCGCTGTCGTCATGACCTCAGTGTCGGCTGAGGCCATGTCGACGTTGTGACGTTCGGATGATGGATTTGTGACGGGGGTCAGCGTTGCATCACCAGGTTCTCGGCGCCACGCTCGCGCACCCAGAACAGCGTCGCCCCAGCCACGGCGGCCGGCATCATCAGGATGTTGACCACCGGGATCAGCAGCACCAGATAGACGACCCCGCCAAAGCTCATGCTCTGCCAGCGCTTTTCTCGCAGCCAGGCGAGCATTTCGTTCCAGCCCAGTTTGTGGTTGTCCGCCGGGTAGTCGATGTACTGGATCGCCATCATCCACACGCCGAACAGCAGCCATAGCGGTGCGGCGACGATGTTGACCACTGGAATGAACGACAGGATGAACAGGCCGATCGCCCGCGGCAGGAAATAGCCGAGCTTGCGCATTTCCCGGGCGAAAGTGCGCGGGATCATTGCGATCAGTTCGCCCCAGCTGAAAGCCGGGAAGTCGTCGGTGCCGCGTACCACCACTTCGACTTTTTCAGCGAGAAAGCCGTTGAAGGGCGCGGCGATGACGTTGGCCAGCATGGTGAACGTGAAAAACACCATCAGCGCCACGAGTACCACAAACAACGGCCAGAGAATGTAGCTGAGAAAACTCAGCCACTCGGGCAACGCGGGCATCAGCGTGTCGACCCACAGGCTGAACTGATGGCCAGCCAGATAGATCAATCCGACGAACAGCACCAGGTTGATCGCCAGTGGCAGCAGCACAAACAGGCGCAGGCTGGGGCTGAGGACCAGTTTGAGGCCTTCGCGCAGGTATTGCGGGCCGGACAGAACAGGGGCGGGCATAAGGTGCTCCGAGCAAGGGAAAACGCGCCGACCTTACCGGCTTTGCCATGACTGGGAAAGCGCGGTAAAGCGATCGACATTCACTGTAACAAAGACGTCCATCACATCAGCGCTTCGGCATAGAGACCACCTATGAGCTGGATTGTTAAACCGTATTTCCTTAATCTTGCCCCCCTCGATACGCTTCACCCAACTTTTTACAGGACTGTCGAGTTCAAGCCTTCCCCAAGGTGCCCACGGTCCTTTTTTATTCCCGCCGGCAGTCCGGCGATCCGCGCCAGTGTTTCGGCCCGGTCAACAGGAGCAGGTCATGTCTGAAGTCCGTCATTCGCGAGTGATTATTCTCGGTTCCGGCCCTGCCGGTTACAGCGCTGCGGTCTACGCGGCCCGTGCCAACCTCAAGCCACTGCTGATCACCGGCATGCAGGCCGGCGGTCAACTGACCACCACTACCGAAGTCGATAACTGGCCGGGCGATGTCCATGGTCTGACTGGCCCGGTACTGATGGAGCGCATGCGTGAGCACGCCGAGCGCTTTGAAACCGAGATCGTCTTCGATCACATCAATGCCGTTGATTTCGCTGCCAAGCCGTACACCCTGACCGGCGACAGCGCGGTCTACACCTGCGACGCACTGATCATCGCCACCGGCGCCAGCGCCCGTTACCTGGGCCTGCCTTCGGAAGAAGCGTTCATGGGCAAAGGCGTGTCCGCCTGTGCGACCTGCGACGGTTTCTTCTACCGCAACAAGCCGGTCGCCGTGGTTGGCGGCGGCAACACTGCGGTTGAGGAAGCGCTGTACCTGGCCAACATCGCCAGCACCGTGACCCTGATCCACCGTCGCGAAACCTTCCGCGCCGAGAAGATCCTGATCGACAAGCTCAACGCCCGTGTGGCCGAAGGCAAGATCATCCTCAAGCTCAACGCCAACCTCGACGAGGTGCTGGGCGACAACATGGGCGTGACCGGTGCGCGTCTGCGCAACAACGACGGCAGCTTCGACGAGATCAAAGTCGACGGCGTGTTCATCGCGATCGGCCACACCCCGAACACTTCGTTGTTCGAAGGCCAGTTGACGTTGAAAGACGGTTATCTGGTGGTGCAGGGCGGCCGTGAAGGCAATGCGACCGCGACCAGCGTCGAAGGCATCTTTGCTGCCGGCGACGTGGCTGACCACGTTTATCGTCAGGCAATCACCTCGGCCGGCGCCGGCTGCATGGCGGCGCTGGACACCGAGCGTTACCTGGACGGTCTGCAGAACGCTACGTTCTAAGCTCGCAGACATAAAAAAAACCGGCTTCGGCCGGTTTTTTTGTGCCCGTTATTAACAGCCGCCACACATCCAATGTGGGAGCGAGCCTGCTCGCGAAAGCGGTGTACCAGTCAATACAGGAGTCGACTGATACACCGCTATCGCGAGCAGGCTCACTCCTACAGGAATCAGCGGCGAGTCAGTGGCTGGGCGGTGAATTTGACGCCGGCCAGGCCGTGTTTGATCAGCGCACGGATATTGCCGTGGTCGCTGCCCTCAGGCGTCGCCAGCACCGAGCGGTAGTGCTCGCCAAACGCCTGCAGCGCTTCGTCATCACTCAGGCCTTCCAGCAACGCCAGACCCAGGGTCTTGCAGGAACCTTCGTTCTGCCCGGCGGCGTTTTCCACGCCACCGTTGTTGAACGCCTGCGGCTGATAGTCGTAACCGTCAGCAATGAAAGCCAGGGTGTCGGCGAAGGCATGTTCGCCGCTGTTGAGGCTGGCGCGCAGGGTGTTCAGATCAGTCATGGGTCTTTCCTTTGGCGAATGCGGCTTGTTGCTCGGCGCTGGCTTCTTGCTGGTATTGGGCTTTCCACTCGGCGTAGGGCATGCCGTAAACCACTTCACGGGCATCGTCGAGGCTGACCTCGATCTGGCGCGCGTCGGCTTCGGCCTTGTACCACTTGGACAGGCAGTTGCGGCAGAACCCGGCGAGGTTCATCAGATCGATGTTCTGCACATCCTTGCGGCTGTCCAGATGGGCGACCAGCCGACGAAAAGCGGCGGCTTCGAGTTCGAGGCGTTGTTGATCAGTCATGGGGGTCTCTGCGAGACAGCTTTGAGCGGCAAGCTTCTAGCTGCAAGATTGGATCGGGGTTGGCCTTTAGCTTACCGCTTGAAGCTCGAAGCTTGAAGCTTGAAGCTCAGCGGCTTGCCGCGAGCGTTATCGATACGGATTCGGCAAAGCGCAGCGCATGCGGCTTGTCGACTTCGACTTCGGCGTACAGCACCGATTCATTGGTCATCACCAGATCGAGCAATTCCTGGGTCAGGCGTTCGAGCAGGGCAAAGCGGTTGCCTTCGACATGGGCGATGATCGCCTTGGTGATGGTGCGGTAATTCAGCGCGTGATCGATGTCGTTGTCACGCACTGCTTCCTGCGCGGCATACAGGATGGTCAGGTTGATCAACACATCCTGCTTGTTGAGGATTTCGTCCTCGTTGATCCCGATAAAGGTGCGCAAGCGCAGATCCTTGACCCGGATGCGCGCCATTCCCGGTTGAAGTTGTGGCATTTACTTGCTCCGTCCAATCAATTGCAGAAACTCCTGGCGGGTGGTGTTCGACTCGCGGAACGCGCCGAGCATGACCGAGGTGTTCATGGTCGAATTCTGTTTCTCGACACCGCGCATCATCATGCACATGTGTCTGGCCTCAATGACCACGGCAACGCCAGCGGCACCGGTGACCTGTTGCACCGCGTCGGCAATCTGCCGGGTGAGGTTTTCCTGAATCTGCAGGCGCCGGGCGAACATGTCCACCAAGCGCGCGACCTTCGACAAACCCAGCACCTTGCCCGTCGGAATATAAGCCACATGGGCCTTGCCGATGAAGGGCAGCAGGTGATGTTCGCACAACGAATACAACTCGATGTCGGCGACGATGATCATTTCATCAGTGTCGGACGCAAACAGCGCGCCATTGACGATTTCCTCAACACTTTGCGCATAACCGTGACACAGGTATTGCATGGCCTTGGCTGCGCGCACCGGGGTGTCGAGCAAGCCTTCGCGGTCGGGGTTTTCACCGAGGCCAAGCAGGATTTCACGGTAATTCTCAGGCAGTGAGCGGGTCATGGAGATCCTCGCGAGGCGGCTTATTTAAGGTGCCGTCCGCCGTTGACGGTCAGGGTCGTACCGGTGACATAGGGGTTGTCGAGCAGATAGCGCAGGCTCTGATAGATCACTTCGCTGCCGGGCTCGATGCCCAGCGCCGATTTGGCCAGCGCCTTGGCACGGTACGCCGCGTTGTCGTCGGGATTGAACAATAGCAGGGCGGGGGCAATGCCGTTGACTTTGATGGCCGGCGCATAGCGCGCCGCGAAAGACAGGGTCAGGCTGTCGAGCCCGGCTTTGCTCGCGCAATAGCCAATGTGCTTGCTGCTGCCCTTGCGCGTGACATCGTCGCTGATGTGGACAATGTCGGCGGGCGTCGAGCGTTGCAGCAGATCGGCACAGTGCAGATTGATCAGATACGGCGCGAGCATGTGCAGATTGACCATGCGTGCGAAGGCTTCGGCCTCTTTGCCAGGCGTTTCGGCGAGCCATTCAGAGGCGTTATGCACGATCGCGCGCAGGCAGTCGGTGTGGCTTTTCAGTTCGCTGATGAACGCGAGAATCCCGGCCTCAGTGGCGAAATCCGCAAACAGGCCGATGGCGCCCAGGTCGCGCAGGGTTTGTACGCCGAGGCGTTCAGTGCGGTAAGTGAAGATGACCCGATGACCGTCTTCGAGTAAACGCTGCGCGCAATGCAGACCGACGCGTTGCGCGGCGCCAGTGATGAGAATCGGGGCGGCGGAATCAGACATGAACGGCTCGCATCGCGGGAAAGCAAAAACTATAACAGCGAGCGCAGCCGCACACCTATTACTGCGGTGGCCCGACCTGTGGGAGCGAGCCTGCTCGCGAATGCGGTGCGCCAGTCAACATTGTCGGTGGCTGATACATTGCCTTCGCGAGCAGGCTCGCTTCCACCGGGGATCAACGATTCTGCACGGCCGATTCACTAGGCAACCGCCGCGCTGGTGTGCTGTTCAACCAGTTCGCCAGCAACCGCGTCGACAGCGGAATAAACAGGTAGACCATCAGCGGTGTCAGGCACGCGGTGCTGATCAGCACGCGCGGTAGCAAGCTCATCTCGCCCAGCAGTGGGCCAAGCAAAAAGTTGAAGATCAGTGACACCGGGAAAAACGCCAGCCAGATCGCCACCGCCTGCTTCCAGCGTGGCGGACGCTGTCCGGTGGCGCCGAACCAGCCTTCGATACCGCTGACCCGATGTTCTTTTGGGTGGGCGAACAGGTCGCTGCCACGGCTCAGCCACGCGGTGCGCGATGCCGAATGTTCCCAGGCGTGCAGGGTTTGCTCATCGACAAAGCGGAAGATGATCTGGAATTCGTTATCGCCGGGCGGCGGAGCGAGCACGCCGGAACCCAGATAACCGGAAAAGTCCGTGGCCAGTTGTTCGCCTTCGCGCAGCCAGGTCATCAAGTCCTGATAGCGGCCGTCGGCGACGCGACGGGCGACCATCAGCGTGACGGGGGAAGTAGACATTTTGTATCTCCATATTTCAATCGCTTCGCTCCGGGTAGGAGTTTCGCCTGACGCAGCGCCGGGGTAGAGGGCTGCGTTTTTTCACCAAGCAAGGATTATTCCGGTTTTTCCTGATTAAACCAGCGGCATTCGTCGCATTTGCCTACTTGAACGCTATCGACGGATAAGCGTTAGAATGGGATCCAAATTTCTGACATGGAAGTTGAGTTCTTTATGCCTGTGATCACGGACGCAAACCCTGCTTCGCAGGTATCGGAAGCGCTCGAACGCTCTGAGCTGTTTCCCATTCGTGAAGTCGCCCGGCTTACCGGAGTGAATCCGGTGACCTTGCGCGCGTGGGAACGGCGCTATGGCTTGATCCAGCCGACACGCACCGAAAGCGGGCATCGGCTCTATTCGATGAGCGAAATCGAGCGTGTACGCAGCATCGTCGACTGGATCGATCGCGGCGTTGCGGTCAGCAAGGTCGGCAAGATCCTCGCCAAGACCGAACCGCTGAAAGCCCTGGCGCACATCATTCCTGACGATCTGGTACAGGCTGATTACCGGCAATGGCAGGAACAGGTCCAGCAGGCGGTCAGTGCATTCGATGACCAGCAACTGGATCGGGTCTATGGGCAGATCTTCTCTTCTTATGCATTGGCGGTGGCTTTCCAGGACATTCTGATGCCGCTGTGGCGGCATATGCTGCAGCGTCAGGACGCGTTCGGGCAAACCAGCGAGTGGCTGTTCTACGACGGATTCCTGCGCGCGCGGGTGTTGCAACGGATTGTCATGCTGCGCGGCGCGCAACCGCGACGGGTGATTGTCAGTGCGCTGGCCGGGCAATGCCGTGAGCTGGAGTTGCTGGTGGCGGCGCTGTTTCTCAGCGGCAATAACTCCGGCGTTCGGGTGCTGACTACCGGTCAGCCATTCGATGAGCTGACGCTGGTCTGCGAGAAGGTCAAACCCGATGCGCTGGTGTTGTTTTCCAGTCACGCGCCCGCTGCCGACTTGCCTCGGCGGTTGAACCGCTTGGCGATGAGCCTTGATTGTCAATTGATGCTGGCGGGGGATGCCGCGGATCTGGCGCAGGACAGTCTGGCCGGATCTTCGGTTGCCTGTCTGGGTAATGAAGGCACGAACATGCGTCAACGCATGATGCAATTTCTAGCGGGAAATCTGGATACCTGATCAGGTATGCAGGGCAGGGTGAGTCAGGCGATGTTGCTGCAGAATGAACTGGCGCAGACGTTCGGTTTCGTCGGTGTCGGTCTGGCTCAGTTCGTAGGCATAAAAACCGTTTTCGGTTTCCCGTTCGAAATGCCCGCGCAGTGAAATCCGCTCGTATCCCGAAGGGCTGAACCACAGCGCAAAATGCTTGGGTGGTTTGGTCTTGTTGCGCACTTCCAGCAATACGCCTTTATGCGACACCTCGTGCACCCACAGCATCCCAGGCTGTCCTTTGGCGTTTTCCAGGGCTACCGGCTCTTCCAATACCAGTCGCCATGGCCTTACCGATGGGCCGTCTTCGTAAATGCTCGGGACGCCGAGGCGCAGATGCAGCGCGTGAAATTCGTCTTCCACCAGATGCAACGGGAAAGTCATCTGCTGATTTTCGAAGTTGGCCTGAATGGTCACTTGCTCGTGGGCGGCCAGCCGCGTGAGCAGATCGCGGATCTGCGAACCACCGTTAACCAGCAGACTCGACGTCGCATCCCGCACGTTCAGTTGCGGGTTGTGCTGCATCTTCTGGATGAAATCCAGCTCATCCTGAGTGAGAAGGGCGTCGCGCTGCATGGCTAACTCGAAAGATATAATTACAAAGTCATTGGTGATTGTAGTTAATGACCATCGGTTCGCGGTTTTGTTTTAACCGTTGGTCGCTTTCAAAGCATTCAGTTCCGCCTGCAAGTCAGCGACCTGGGTTTCCAGTTGCGCGACTCGCTGCTGAGCCCTGACCTGGACGGTCACGTCTTTCTGCACCCCGACAAAGTAGGTCTGGCCATCGTCGGCATTCTTCACTGTCGATAGCGACAGTTCGTTCCAGAACGGCGTGCCATCCTTGCGATAGTTACGCAGGATCTCCCGACACGAGCCACCGTCCCGCAGTACGTTGCGAATCAGGCTCAGACTCTCCTGGTCGCGATCACCGGCCTGGAGAAAACGGCAGTCCTGATAGAGAATCTCTTCGCTGGTGTAGCCGGTCAGACGTTCGAATGCCGGATTGACGTATATGAGTATGTTGTCCTGCTCACCTTCCTTCTCTGCCACGACGATTCCATCGTTCGAAGCATTGATCACCATTTGCAGCAGACTGGCATTGATCATCCCTGAATTCCCTTTAAGTAGTTGGCGTTTGGCATTCTAGAAGAACCTTGGCGGCTGTCCACCGGCCATTATCGCCAATTGAGATTCAATCGCAGCGTTGCACGACGGACTGTTACTATCGCCGATCTCATTTCAGTTTTTCAGGATCAGATTGATGAAAGTCGCCATCCTCTCCGGCTCGGTCTACGGCACCGCCGAAGAAGTCGCCCGTCACGCCCAGAACCTGTTGAAAACCGCCGGTTTTGAAACCTTCTACAACTCGCGCGCCTCACTCGCCGACATTCAGGCCTTCGGCCCGCAAGCGTTTCTCGCTGTCACCTCGACTACCGGCATGGGCGAGCTGCCCGACAACCTGCAGCCGCTGTATTCGAGTATCCGCGATCAATTGCCAGCAGCCTGGCGCGGTTTGCCGGGCGCGGTGATTGCCTTGGGCGACGCCAGTTATGGCGATACGTTTTGCGGCGGCGGCGAACAGATTCGCGAGCTGTTCGAAGAGTTGGGCGTTATTGAGGTGCAAGAAATGTTGCGCCTCGACGCGAGCGAAAGCGTCACTCCGGAAAGCGATGCCGAGCCATGGCTGGCGCAGTTCATCGAAGCGCTCAAGGGCTGAGCGGGTCCTGACAGCTTGCATGGCTGACTCGATCAGTCATCAAGCTGGCTGCCAATGCAACTACGCGATCACCTGTGTCTGACTAGACTGCGCATACGTGCAGAACAACAAGAACGCAGAGGTGCATACAGTGAGCGTAGCCCCCGTCCCATCGTCCCTTGATGTCAAAAGCCAGGTCAGCCCCGCCGAATGGCAGACCCGTGTCGACCTGGCCGCCTGCTATCGGTTGGTCGCACTGCATGGCTGGGACGACCTGATCTTCACGCACATTTCTGCCAAAGTCCCCGGCACCGAAGATTTCCTGATCAACCCGTTCGGTCTGATGTTTCATGAGATCACTGCGTCAAGCCTGGTGAAAGTCGATCAGGCCGGCAACAAACTCATGGTCAGCCCCTACGAGATCAATCCGGCCGGCTACACCATCCACAGCGCCGTACATGAAGTGCGTCACGATGTGGTGTGTGTGCTGCACACCCACACCGCTTCCGGTGTTGCGGTGTCGGCGCAAAAGCAGGGCGTGTTACCGATCAGCCAGCAATCGTTGTTTGTGCTGTCGAGCCTGGCCTATCACGCCTACGAAGGCGTGGCGCTGAACCACGACGAAAAGGCGCGTCTGCAGGCCGATCTTGGCGCCAACAATTTCCTCATGCTGCACAACCACGGGCTGCTGACCTGCGGCAGCACCATCGCCGACACCTTCCTGATGATGTTCACCTTCCAGCGCGCCTGCGACATTCAGGTGATGGCGCAAACCGGCGGCGCTGAATTGATCGCCATCGATCCGCAGATTCTGGCGGGCGCCAAGGCGATGATCGCCGGTGTCACCAAAAGCGCCCAAGGCATGGGCGGCGCGCTGGCCTGGCCGGCGTTGCTGCGCAAACTCGATCAACAAGACCCCGGATATAAACTCTGATGCCACTCGCCGAGATTCCTCTGTGTGTCTGGCGCAAGCGCAGCCGGACCTTTGTCTTTCGCGGTCAACCGATTCGCTATTGGACGGCGGGGCAGGGTGAGCCGTTACTGCTGATTCACGGTTTCCCGACCGCCAGTTGGGACTGGCATTACCTCTGGCAGCCATTGGCCCAGCGCTATCGCGTGATCGCCTGCGACATGCTCGGCTTCGGCGATTCTGCCAAACCGCTCAAGCACACCTACAGCCTGCTGGAGCAGGCCGATCTGCAGCAGGCGTTGCTCGCGCATGTGCAGGCTGAACAACCGTTGCACATTCTGGCCCATGATTACGGCGACAGCGTTGCCCAGGAACTGCTGGCGCGGCATTACGAAGGTCGTCTCGAAGTCGCCAGTTGCGTGTTTCTCAACGGCGGGTTGTTTCCTGAAACCCATCGTCCGGTGCTGATGCAGAAATTGCTGCTGAGCCCGCTCGGCTGGATCATCGGCCGCGCGTTCAGCCGTGATGCGCTGGTTAAGAGTTTTCGGCAGATTTTCGGCCCGCAGACCGGCCCGAGCGAAAGTGAACTGGATGATTTCTGGAGCCTGATCGAGAGCAATCACGGGCCAAGGATCATGCACAAGCTGATCAACTACATTCCCGAGCGGCGGGTGCAGCGTGATCGCTGGGTCACTGCAATGCAGCGCGACGAGATTCCGTTACGGGTAATCGATGGTGTGTTCGATCCGATTTCCGGAGCGCACATGGTCGCGCGTTACCGCGAACTGATTCCGAATGCCGATGCCGTGCTGTTGCCGGGGATTGGTCATTACCCGCAGACCGAGGCGCCGGTGCAGGTACTCAAGCATTACCTGGAATTCCGCGAGCGTCTGGTACTGCCGCCGCGCAAAGTCGCGTATTCCTGATCGGGCTGGGAGGCATGCAGCCTCTCGCTGGCCCAAGGCTTTTCATCATCCCCCAGCCTTATCGCGCACCATTCAGCCGCAGTCGTGTTCGTTGTGACCCAAAGCGCTGTGCCTGACACTCCCGGTCAATGTCCTATTGGCCTGTTGGAGTTGCCGCGATGAATGAGTCTGTGCGTTTCGAAGATAAAGTCGTAATCGTCACCGGGGCCGGTGGTGGTCTCGGCCGCGCCCACGCATTGCTGTTCGCCAGGCAGGGCGCGAAAGTGCTGGTCAACGATCTGGGCGGCTCGACGCAGGGGGAAGGCGCCAATGCCTCTGCTGCTGATCGCGTCGTCGCCGAGATCCGCGCGGCCGGCGGTATCGCCGAAGCCAACCACGACTCGGTTACCGACGGCGATAAACTGGTGCAGAACGCCCTCGATGCCTTTGGCCGCGTCGATGTGGTGGTCAACAACGCCGGTATCCTGCGCGACAAGACCTTTCACAAGATGGACGACGCCGACTGGGACCTGGTTTACCGCGTTCACGTCGAAGGCGCCTACAAAGTTACCCGCGCTGCTTGGCCACACTTGCGCGAGCAAAACTACGGCCGTGTGATCTTCACCGCCTCGACGTCCGGGATTTACGGCAACTTTGGCCAGTCCAACTACGGCATGGCCAAACTCGGTCTTTACGGTTTGACTCGCACGCTGGCCATTGAAGGGCGCAAGAACAACATCCTCGTCAACGCCATCGCCCCGACCGGCGGCACGCGCATGACCGAAGGACTGATCCCGCCGCAAGTTTTCGAGCAACTCAAACCGGAACTGGTCAGCCCGTTGGTGGTGTATCTGGCCAGCGAGCAATGCCAGGAAACCTCCGGGTTGTTCGAGGTCGGTGGCGGCTGGATGGGCAAGGTGCGCTGGGAGCGCAGCCTCGGTGCCGGGTTTGATCCGCGGGTGGGCTTTTCACCGGAAGACGTGGCGGCGCACTGGCAGCAGATCTGCGATTTCGAAGGCGCGGCGCATCCGCAGGACAATATCGAGGCGTTGAAAGAGATGATGGCGAATTTGCAGAAGTATTCTCTGTAAGTGATGGGGCCACCAAGCCGGGGCTTGGTGGCCAAGTCGAGCTTTATGAATACTTGCTCTCAGCGATGAATCTTGGTGCTTTCCAGTTTGGCCCTTTGACTGCTACAGGGCCATCTCCATTGGCTAGAATGCCGTCTTCGAAAAGTCGCGTATAGGTCTTCAGCAATTCGCCGCTGGCAATGAGTTCGAATTTATAACGACCAATCATTCGATCCAGCGACGGATACGCCAACCCGATCCCAAAGGCTGTCAAAACGTCCGCAATGGGTTCGTTCGTTACAATTTGCTCTATGGGGGTCATTGGTTTTTTCCTTTAAGCAATTGGTCGTATATCCCATCTATCTGGTTGTTTGCTGCCTGAATAGCTTCTGATGAGTACAGCGCGTCGTCGTCACTGCCCAGCCTGAAATCTTCCAACGTCGCGGTGTGGGCATTGTTCCAGGCAGGAGACCCGCTTTCAGGTTTGAAGTCATCGCTAAGCCCAATTGCACGAAATCTCTCAAGCTCACGTATCTCATGAGTGTAATAGCGGAAATCCGTATCGGTGGGCATCAAGTGTCCGCTCAGGATTTTTTCCAGACGCTGAATCATGATGTCATTGGCGTCTGATTGGTCAAGTCTGGCGATGTGCAATTTCACCGCATCTATTCCGGAGCCAGTGATCACTGCCGTGCGCCAATCCAGACTCAAAATCGGCCCACCCGCCTGTTCTGGATTGAAATCGCGCCCACTGTATTTTCCCTTGGTGGTTGCGCCTTCGTATGGACTACTGAACACAACATAAAGCGGCGCAATCCCCGAGTCAGCGGGAAACACGATGATGAATCGATCCCAGCCTTCGACCAGAACCGGATTCAGATCCAGTCGGCCTGCGACCGCAACGATGGTTGCGCCGGAATAGTCGGCTGGTTCGATGTTCACAGCAGGCGATTCGGTCGACGTTTTCCCCGGTGAAATGGCCGGTGTCCAGGTCAGGAAATCCGTAGGCGAATCTGGCAGGGCGGTTTCATAAACATCATTGAGCAAGTCATACGTTGCCTGTAAAACCGGCACGTCCGAGCGAATGTGGAAATCGTCGGTGGTGGCGACAAATACTTCCGCCACTTCACCCAGCGGCCTTACGCCCAAACCGACGGGCAAGCTCAACATGCCACGGCGGTTTGCCAGCTCTCGCAACGTCTGGGAGGATTGCGCTGAAAGCTCGGCCAAGGGAACGCTCACGGAAAAGCGTTCGCCGTTGCCCAGGCGGGACGGCGCCAACAGTGCTGCGAAGCCGATCAGTGCCGGGGTGATCAGCCCGGCGCCAGCCGCTGTCAGCATCGGCAGCGCCGCTCGCAGTGCGGCCAGTATCGCTGAGGAGGTAGAGGGCGCCAGAACGATAGCCGTCGATGCGAAGGAAAAGGCAGGACTGGCAGACGCCACGGCTCCCGACGCCGGGTAAACCCGCTGAAACTCAGAAGGAGGCGGCTCCTCGCCCCGTTGCTGCCGCTCAGCTTGAAGCCGGTCCTGTTCGGCGGCCTCTGCCGCTGCTTGCGCTTGAGTCAACGCGTTTTCCAGTGCCGCCAAGCGTTCCTTTTCTTGAGCCTCGGCCTCAGCCAGCGTCACCTTAAGCGCCTCGATCCGGGCTCTTTCCTGCTCTCGAGCTTCAGCTTCGATTCGTGCCTTTTCTGCAGCAAGGCGCGCGTGTTCAGCTTCCTGACGATGTTTTTCGGCCAAGGCAGCGAGGCGTTGCTGCTCACGAACTCGCGCCTCCTCCCGCTCGCGTCGGGCCTTTTCGGCAAGGGCTTGCTGGCGATGTTGCTCGGCGGCGATCCGGGTACGTTCGGCGGTCTGTCTGGCCAGCTCCCGATCGTTGGCCTGGGAGGCGGCAAGCCAGGTGTAGTAGTTGGTTTTCTGCACACTGAGAATGTCGATGGCCTGAGACAACAGCCTGACCTCATGAGCCGCTCGATAGGACTCGGTCCAGGCGTGCATGGCTACGCCATAGGGCTTGACGAGCGGCTCGATCAGCGAGGCTCTCTGGTAAAACTGCAGCAGTGTCTTATTGGCTGGGTCGCTGCCGAAAAACTGATTGGCCAGGACTGTTTTTTGCTGAAGTTCCGCAGTCTTGCGCGCTATGAGTCTGTCGCGCACTTCAAGTTCGCGAATTACCGCTTGAGTCGGCGGCAAATAATGATTGGCCCCGGCCTGCCTAATGGTTGCCAGTTCTTCTTCGATGGTTTGCGGTAATTGAGTCGTGCGGATTTTATATTCGTTTTCCAGAACCTGGATATTTGACTGTATGGCCTGGGCGGTCATCAGAATGTTCTGGTTGGGCCCGAACATACCGCTGCCGGAGGGAATTCTGCTCGAGCCGGACGGAATCAGGACAGGTACATTGTCTGGAGCGACGCCCCTTATATGTACGCCTTCATCCACTGTCCATTCCCATGTTGGAGGTTTTGCCATATTCACATCCTTTTTGAATAAGGTAATCAATGTTATCGGCGCATTAGTCCTTGGTGCACACAATTATTTGCTTGGCTTAAGTTACAGCAATGCGGGTTGGCTTGATTCTGATTAGGGTGTAGTCAATTGCGATTTGATAAGTACGAAAGTTGATCGCGAATTGGGGTCGCCGGTTATTTTCCATTTGAGATATGGAAATTTCTGACAATGCGTTGGGCATCGTCTTTCAGTTCAACGTCTTTTTCTTACAGCCATAAAAAAGGCCGCTGCAAACGCAGCGGCCAAGGCAAGACGTTGGATCAAGGAGCTACAAATCAACGTCAGTGAACAGCGGTTTGATCAACCGAGGCGTTCGATTGATCTGAAATCTGTCTGCCATGGCCTGAATTGCTCAAAGGCCAAGGCTTCATGCTTTGCGGAGATCCCGTGAAAGCGCACTCAGAATACGGCGTTGAGTCTGTAGGAAAAATACCGATTCCGGACATGCACTGTTGCGGAGCATGTAACAGTGCCGTGCCCTGAAAGGCACCATGCGCGGCGCTGATGATCATTCATCCAGCCGATCCATGAACGACGCAAAGCCGTGTGGTGCAAGGCCATTCATCCTTTCGAACGACAACGCAAATACCTCCTTGGTGCGCTTATCGACGCGGTGGTGCGGCAGTAGGGTGGGGGCTTCTGTCACTCACCGGGGAAGACGCATGACAAAAACAACAATGCGCGCCATCTTCACACCGCAGGCGCTGGCTGCTGCGGTGGCTTTGGGTTGCTGCACCCAGGCGCAAGCGGTTGCATTCAACATCGGCGAAATCGAAGGCACCTTCGACTCGTCCCTGTCGATCGGCGCGAGCTGGGGTTTGCGCAATGCCGACGACTCGCTGGTCGGTACGGTCAATGGCGGGAGCGGGCAATCCTCGACCGGTGATGACGGGCGCTTGAACTTCAAAAAGGGCGAGACCTTCTCGAAAATCTTCAAAGGCATTCACGACCTCGAACTCAAGTACGGCGATACCGGCGTGTTCGTGCGCGGCAAGTACTGGTACGACTTCGAACTCAAGGATGAAGATCGCGAGTTCAAACAGATCAGCGACAGTGGCCGCAAGGAAGGCGCCAAGTCTTCCGGCGCGCAGATTCTTGATGCCTTTGTTTATCACAACTACGCCATTGCCGATCTGCCGGGCACTGTACGGGCCGGCAAGCAAGTAGTGAGCTGGGGCGAAAGTACCTTCATCGGTAACTCGATCAACAGCATCAACCCGATCGACGTCTCGGCATTTCGCCGCCCCGGTGCCGAGATCAAGGAAGGTCTGATTCCGGTCAACATGTTGTTCGGCTCGCAAAGCCTGACCGACAAGCTCTCGGTTGAAGGCTTTTATCAACTGGAGTGGGACCAGACCGTTCTCGACAACTGCGGCACCTTCTTCGGTGTCGATGTCGCGGCAGACGGCTGCAATAACGGCTACACCGTTGGCAGCCCGGCGGTGGCGCCACTGGTGCCGCTGACCACCGCGTTCGGCCAGGGCATTCAGGTGACCCGCGAAGGGGTGGTCATTCCCCGTGGCGGCGATCGCGATGCGCGCGATTCCGGGCAGTGGGGCACGGCGCTGCGCTGGCTCGGCGAAGACACCGAATATGGCCTGTACTTCATGAACTACCACAGCCGCACGCCAACGGTCGGCACCACCACCGCGGGCCTGTCGACGCTGGCCGCATTGCCCGGGATGGTCGGCATTGCCAACCGTCTGGCGCCAGGCAGCGGCGCGGGGCTGGCGCAAAGCGTGATGCTCGGGCGTGGTCAGTATTACCTCGAATATCCCGAAGACATTCGGCTCTACGGTGCAAGCTTTTCCACCACGCTGCCTACCGGCACCGCGTGGACTGGCGAGATCAGTTACCGGCCCAATGCCCCGGTGCAGGTCAACACCAACGACCTGACCCTGGCACTGGTCAATCCGATTGCCGGCGGCACCGCTTCGCCACTCGCGACCTCGCCGGGCGCCGATAACAAGGGCTATCGCCGCAAGGAAGTCACGCAGGTGCAAAGCACGCTGACGCACTTCTTCGACCAGGTCCTGGGCGCCGAACGTCTGACTGTGGTCGGCGAAGCGGCAGTGGTGCACGTCGGTGGGCTGGAGTCGCGCAGTGACCTGCGTTACGGCCGCGATTCGGTGTACGGGCAATACGGTTTCGGTGGCGACACTGACGGGTTCGTCACCTCGACCTCGTGGGGCTATCGCGCCCGGGCCATTCTCGATTACGCCAACGTGATCGGCGGGGTCAACTTCAAACCCAACCTGTCGTGGTCGCATGACGTCGCCGGATACGGCCCCAACGGGCTGTTCAACGAAGGCGCAAAAGCGATCAGCGTCGGCGTCGATGCCGACTACCGCAACACCTACACCGCGAGCCTCAGTTACACCGACTTCTTCGGTGGTGACTACAACGTGCTTGAGGACCGTGACTTCGTCGCTTTGAGCTTCGGTGTGAACTTCTGATCTGCCCGAGAAGGATGAATGCAATGCGCAAAATGATTCTGCAATGTGGCGTGCTGGCCCTGAGTCTGCTGGCGGCCAATGTCATGGCGGCGGTGTCGCCGGATGAAGCGAACAAACTTGGCACCAGCCTGACCCCGCTCGGCGCTGAGAAGGCGGGCAATGCCGATGGTTCGATCCCGGCCTGGACTGGCGGCATCCCGAAGAACGCCGGTGCGGTGGACAGCAAGGGGTTCCTCGCTGACCCGTTCGCCAGTGAAAAGCCGCTGTTCACCATCACCGCAGCCAACGTTGAGCAGTACAAGAGCAAGCTGTCCGACGGTCAGGTAGCGATGTTCAAACGCTACCCGGAAACCTACAAGATCCCGGTCTACCCGACGCATCGCACGGTGGGCGCGCCGGCGGAGATCTACGAATCGGCCAAACGCAGCGCGTTGAACGTGACCTCGATCAACGACGGCAACGGTCTGGCGAATTTCACCGGTAATCGCTACTACGCTTTCCCGATTCCGAAGAACGGCGTCGAGGTGCTGTGGAACCACATCACCCGCTATCACGGCGGCAACCTGCGGCGGATCATCACCCAGGTCACGCCGCAGACCAATGGCAGCTACACGCCGATCCGCTTCGAAGAAGAGGTGGCGGTGCCGCAGTTGATGAAGGAACTCGATCCGGAAAAGGCCGCCAACGTGCTGACCTTCTTCAAGCAGTCGGTCACCGCGCCGGCACGTCTTGCCGGTAACGTGCTGCTGGTGCATGAAACCCTCGATCAGGTGAAGGAGCCGCGTCTGGCCTGGATCTACAACGCCGGACAACGCCGCGTCCGACGCGCCCCGCAAGTCGCCTATGACGGCCCGGGCACCGCCGCCGACGGCCTGCGTACTTCCGACAACTTCGACATGTTCTCCGGCGCGCCGGATCGCTATGACTGGAAACTGGTCGGCAAGAAGGAAATGTACATCCCGTACAACAGCTACAAGCTCGACTCGCCAAAGCTCAAGTACGACGACATCGTCAAGGCCGGGCACATCAATCAGGACCTCACCCGTTATGAACTGCACCGGGTCTGGGAAGTGATCGGTACGGTCAAGCCGAATGAACGCCACATCTACGCCAAACGCCACATGTACATCGATGAAGACAGCTGGCAGGTCGCGCTGGCCGATCATTACGATGGTCGCGGGCAGCTGTGGCGCGTGGCCGAAGGCCATTCGCAGTATTACTACGATCACCAGACCCAGGCGTACACCCTCGAAGCCCTCTACGACATCATTGCCGGCCGCTACATCGCGCTGGGGATGAAGAACGAGGAGAAGCACAGTTTCGAGTTCGGCTTCGAAGCCAAGGCTGCCGACTACACACCCTCGGCCTTGCGCGCCGAGGGCGTGCGGTAACGGCTTCGATACATCGGCACGACAAAAGGCGACCGCACGGTCGCCTTTTTTATGGCCGTCAATCAGCGCGCTGAATATTTATCAACAAGTCCGGGGGAGAGGGCTAGGGTGACGGCACAACGATAAATAGGCTCACCCCGATGACCGCCATGACAGCGTGCCTGGATCGATCCGGATTTTTGCCCAGACTTTCCTGCAAGCATCAGCCACGCGAGCGCTTGAGCGCACCATTACTTGCATCGACGGCGCGCGTCCGGTTGCTGTGTGCTCCCGCCGGAAGCGGTAAAACCGCGCTGCTTGCCGAGTGTCTGTTGCAGGCTCCAGAGCATTGTTCGGTGCACTGGTTGCCCTTGGCAGGTAGCGCTTTGAGCATCGACGTTTTTTGCCAGCGGTTGGCGG
Source organism: Pseudomonas koreensis (assembly GCF_036668835.1). Classification (GTDB taxonomy): domain Bacteria; phylum Pseudomonadota; class Gammaproteobacteria; order Pseudomonadales; family Pseudomonadaceae; genus Aquipseudomonas; species Aquipseudomonas koreensis_I. The sequence continues at coordinate 61,432 of NZ_JAZEVW010000008.1, read as the reverse complement.
ATACGCTGGGGCTGGACGACGCAACCGAACCCGGGCTCATCTCTGCGCTGACGCGCTGGTCGATGCCGACCTGGCTGTTTATCGATGATTACTGCCGACATCCCGAACCAGCGCTGGACGCCTTGCTTGATCGCTTGCTGGCAGTGAGCAGCCCGGCGCTGGTCTGGTGGATCAGTTCGCGTCGACGCCCCCTCTGCAACTGGCCGCGGCTGCTCCTCGACGATGCGTTGTACGAATGCGAGAGCGCAACGCTGGCGCTGACTCAGGATGAAGTCGCCGCAGCCCTCGGGCATTTACCTCTGGAACAGGCTGCGAGCGTCGCCGCACGAATCATCCAGCGCACCGCCGGGTGGTGCGCCGGGGTGCGCATGGTTCTGCTGCAAAAATGCGACTGGGCCCAGGGTCAGCCCGCTGCGCAGCGAGCGGACACCCTGCTCGATTATCTGCAGCACGAACTGTTCAGCGGTCTGACGCCGGAGCTGATTGAGGCCTGGCGGGTGCTTGCGCACCTGCCGCGCTTCGATGCGCAATTGTGCGATCACCTTTTCGGAGCCGGGGAGGGCGCTGAAAGTTTGCGCATGTTGCAGATGCTCGGCTGCTTCATTGAGCCCTGGCAGGCGTCCGTCGACTGGTGGCAGGTCTTTCCGCCGTTGGCTCAGGTAATGCAAACCGAACCCTGGGCCGCAGGTCGATCATGGCATCGCCGCGCCTGTCAGTGGTTTGCGGCCAGGGAAGACTGGCGTTGCGCGTTTGAACAGGCGCTGCTTGCCGAGGAATACGAAACGGCGGTGAGCCTGTTGCAGCATTTTAGCTTCGAGCAATTGTTTGAAGAGCAGACCGTGGTGCTGCTGTTGCGTTTATACGGATCCCAGGCCGGAGAGCTGACGACCAGTACCCCGCACCTGGTCGGGTTGATCGCCAGCGCATTGCTTTTCGCCGGGCGTTTCGAGCAGGCGCGTCAGTGCATACAGCATTTGTCGAGGTTTTCGCCTCAGCCCTGCATGGCGCAGCAACGCCAACTGATCGCGCAGTGGCAAGCGCTGCAGGGCTGGTTGCTGCACCTGGAAGGACGTATGGCTCTGGCACATGGGCATTTCAGCCAGGCGCTGGATGAACTTGATATCGACCGTCAGGTTGCCCGGATCATGTGTTTGTCGGGGTTGACGCAGCAGGCGCTCTTGCAAGGCCAGCTCGACGTCGCCCATACCTTCAACCGACAGGCACTGTGTCTGGCGCGGGCGCAAGGTTCGCTGGTGTGCGAGGCATTGCTTGAACTCGATCATGCGCAATTGCTGGAACAGCGTGGCGCGGCGAGCCGGGCCGAGAGTCTGCTGGCCGGCGTCGATGACCTGCTCGGCCGACAACTCAACCGGCTGACCCCGTTGCGTGGAAGAATCGCGCTCCGTCGCGGGCGCCTCGCCTTGAGTCAGGGACTGGACGCGTCGGCCGCAGAATTTTTCCGCTCAGGCCTGGATGACTGCCGATGCAACCACGACAAGCTTGCCTTGTATGGCTATCTGGGGCTGGCGCAGTTGGCGGCGAGTCAGACCGATTATGAAAAGGCCTTCGTCTGGCTGCGCGATGCCGAGCGATTGATGCAGCAGCGACAGATTCCGGATACGGTTTACCGCGGCGTCATGTTGCAAGTGAGCAGTCTTATCTGGCTACAGCAAGGGCGCGCCGACCTGGCCTGCGAGGCGATGACACGGCTGCTGCGCCATTACCAAGGGGCCGGTGCGGTGCAGGCCCCGCCGGCCACGCTTGAATTGATTCCCCGAGTCGAATATTTGTTGATCATTGCGCGAGTCGGGACAGACACGGCCTGCGATCCGATAGGCGACCTGCGACGTCTCCTTGAAGCGGCGAAACGATGCCGCATGGTCTCGCTGGAAACCGAATTACGTTTCGCGTTGGCGCAAGTAGCGTTTTTGCTCGGCGACCGGCCTACTGCCTGCGAGCAATTGCAGCAAGGTCTTCAATTGGTCGGTCAGCACGATTTGTATCAGGCGTTGCGCGAACTCAAATTGCGTCAACAAGATCTTTTGAATGCGTTGGGCAATCCTGTTGAAAGCAGTTGCGCGCAGAGCTCAGGTCGTCAAGAAGTGCTCAGTCAACGGGAATTGGAAGTGCTTTGTCTGATTGCTCAAGGTTATTCCAACCAACAAGTTGCTGATCAGTTATTTATTTCTTTGCACACGGTGAAGACTCACGCACGCAGGATAAATGCAAAGTTGGGTGTCAAGCGTCGTACCCAGGCAGTTGCAAGCGCGAAGGTTCTGGGGCTTGAGCTGAATTGAGTCAGCGGATCAACGGGTGGGAAGCTGCTTGTCCGTTTCATACCCCATCCGCCAACTAACGGCCCGCGTCGCCGCCAGCAACCGCTGCGCCGCCGGGCCGTTTTCGTCGGCGTGGAACAGCGAAGTCGGGCCGACGATGGTCAGCACCGCGGCGATGTGTCCGACGGCGTTGAACACTGGAGCCGACAGCGCATCCACCCCCGGCATCAACAAACCGTGGACATGATGCAGACCGCGCTCGCGGATTTGTTCGCACAGTTTCGTGTAAGTCTTCTCGTCCTTGAGCGGATGCTCGTCGGTGGCGACTTCCATTTCGCGCAAGTCATCGGTTTCCCGATGCGGCAGGTAGGCGCTGAACACCAGCCCGGTCGATGAGCTGAGCAGTGGCAGCACCGAACCCAATTGCGTGACCACCGTCACCGCGCGCACTGCCGGTTCGATATGCACCACGGTTGCGCCTTGATTGCCCCACACCGCCAGAAAGCAGGTTTCATTGAGTTCGTCGCGTAACTCGGACAAGGGCAGGGCGGCGACTTTCAGCACGTCCATGCTATTGAGGGCGGCGAGGCCGACGCGCAGCGCTTCCCGGCCCAGACCGTAATGGTTGGTCGCAGCGTTCTGCTCGGCAAAACCCGAGGCGATCAACGCTTGCAGATAGCGATGCACCTTGCTCGCCGGCATCTGCACGTGCTCGGCCAGGCGCGACAACGAAGTCGATGGCGACAACTCGGCCAGTGCCTTGAGGATGTCGGTGCCGACCTCGGCGGAGCGGACTTTCTGTTTGCCGTTGCTGTCGCTGGTTTTTTCCATGAGGTGGCGGTTCCGGTTCGAATGGGCGTCTTTATAGCTTGACGCTGGATAGCGGGCAAATTACGTTATGCGTAATCAGATTACGATAATAACAACCCCGGCGTGCCGAGACCTCTGAGCCAGAGCGATGGGCCACTGCCGACTCCCTGTTCAGGAGGCTCCATGAACTCCGATTCAACCGCTCAGGCCTTGGCGTATCAGTCCGGGTTCGGCAACGAATTCAGCTCTGAAGCATTGCCCGGCGCGCTGCCCGTTGGCCAGAACTCCCCGCAAAAAGCGCCGTACGGGCTCTACACCGAGTTGTTTTCCGGTACTGCGTTCACCATGGCCCGCAGCGAAGCGCGGCGGACCTGGATGTACCGGATTCAGCCGTCAGCCAATCACCCGGCCTTCGTCAAACTCGAGCGGCAGATCGCCGGCGGCCCGCTGGGCGAGGTGACACCCAATCGCCTGCGCTGGAACCCGCTGGATATCCCCGCCGAACCGACCGATTTCATCGACGGACTGGTGAGCATGGCCGCCAATGCCAGCGCGGAAAAACCGACCGGGATCAGCATCTACAATTACCTCGCCAACCGCTCGATGGAGCGGGTGTTTTTCAATGCTGACGGTGAATGGTTGCTGGTGCCGCAGCTCGGCCGTCTGCGCATCGCCACTGAATTGGGCGTGCTCGAAGTCGCGCCGTTGGAGATCGTCGTGCTGCCGCGCGGCCTGAAATTCCGCGTTGAATTGCTCGATTCGCAGGCGCGTGGCTATATCGCCGAGAACCACGGCGCGCCGCTGCGCCTGCCAGACCTGGGGCCGATCGGCAGCAACGGGCTGGCCAATCCACGGGATTTTTTAAGCCCGGTTGCCGCTTATGAAAACCTGCAGCAACCGACCACGCTGGTGCAGAAATTCCTTGGCCAGTTGTGGGCCACGGAACTCAATCACTCGCCGCTCAACGTGGTCGCCTGGCACGGCAATAACGTGCCGTACAAATACGATCTGCGCCGCTTCAACACCATTGGCACGGTCAGCTTTGATCATCCCGATCCATCGATATTCACCGTGCTGACCTCGCCAACCAGCGTGCACGGCTTGGCCAACCTCGACTTCGTGATTTTCCCGCCGCGCTGGATGGTCGCCGAAAACACCTTCCGTCCGCCGTGGTTCCACCGCAACCTGATGAACGAATTCATGGGCCTGATCCAGGGTGAATACGACGCCAAGGCCGAAGGCTTCGTGCCGGGTGGCGCATCACTGCACAGTTGCATGAGCGCTCACGGTCCGGATGGCGAAACCTGCACCAAGGCGATCAACGCCGAACTCAAACCGGCGAAAATCGATAACACCATGGCCTTCATGTTCGAGACCAGCCAGGTGCTGCGCCCAAGCCGCTTCGCCCTCGACTGCCCGCAATTGCAATCTTCTTACGACGCCTGCTGGGCCACGCTGCCCGCCACGTTCGACCCGACCCGGAGATAACCCATGACGCAGAATTCCATCACCCACAGCTGGGTCGCCTCGGCCAACGGCCACACTGAGTTCCCGTTGCAGAACCTGCCGCTCGGTGTGTTCAGCAGCAACGGTTCGGCGCCGCGCGCCGGCGTTGCGATCGGTGATCACATCTTCGATCTGCAAGTGGCGCTTGAGGCCGGGCTGTTCGACGGTGCGGCGCGCAGTGCTGTCGAAGCCATGCACGGCGGTCAGTTGAATGCGTTTTTCGAACTCGGCCGCGAGGCACGGATTGCCTTGCGCACGCGTTTGCTGGAATTGTTCAGCGAAGGCAGCACCGTACGCGGCAGCATCGAAGCGCAGGGCGCAAAAATATTGCCTCTGGCTGCCGATTGCCAGATGCACCTGCCAGCACGCATCAGCGACTACACCGACTTCTATGTTGGCATCGAACACGCGCAAAACGTCGGCAAACTGTTCCGCCCCGACAATCCGTTGCTGCCCAACTACAAGCACGTGCCGATCGGCTATCACGGCCGCGCCTCGACCGTACGCGTATCCGGCACCGACGTGCGGCGCCCGAAAGGCCAGACCCTGCCGGCCGGTCAGACTGAACCGGTCTTTGGCCCCTGCGCGCGTCTGGATTACGAACTGGAACTGGGCATCTGGATCGGCCCGGGCAACGAGATGGGCGACTCGATCGCCATTGGCGATGCCGCGCAGCATATCGCTGGTTTCTGCCTGCTCAACGACTGGTCGGCGCGTGATATCCAGGCCTGGGAATATCAGCCGCTGGGGCCGTTTCTGTCGAAGAGTTTCATCACCAGCGTGTCGCCCTGGGTGGTGACGGCCGAAGCGCTGGAGCCGTTCCGCACCGCGCAACCGCCGCGTCCGCAAGGCGATCCGCAGCCGCTGCCGTATCTGTTCGATAAACGCGATCAGGACGGCGGAGCCTTCGACATTGAGCTGGAAGTGCTGCTGCTCACCGAAGCCATGCGCGAGCAGCACCTGCCGGCCCATCGACTGACCTTGAGCAACACCCGCTACATGTACTGGACCGTCGCGCAAATGGTCGCGCATCACAGCGTCAACGGTTGCCAACTGCAGGCCGGTGATCTGTTCGGCTCGGGCACCTTGTCTGGCCCCGAGAGCGGTCAGTTCGGCAGCCTGCTGGAAATCACCGAGGGCGGCAAAAAGCCGATCGAGCTGGCGTCTGGCGAGGTACGCAAGTTCCTCGAAGACGGTGATGAAATCATCCTGCGTGCACGCTGCGCCCGCGACGGTTTTGCTTCGATCGGCTTTGGCGAATGCCGCGGCAAAGTACTGGCGGCACGCTGACGGGAGCGGCTCATGGATCTCTATACCTATTACCGTTCGACCTCGTCGTACCGGGTGCGCATCGCGCTGGCGCTCAAGGGTCTGGAATATCAGGCGCTGCCGGTCAATCTCATCGCGCCGGCGGGTGGCGAACATCGGCAAGCGGCGTATCTGGCGCTCAATCCGCAGGGCCGGGTGCCGGCCTTGCGTACCGATGACGGCGCCTTGCTGATTCAGTCGCCGGCGATCATCGAATATCTCGAGGAACGTTATCCACAGGTGCCGTTGCTGCCGGACGATCTCATTGCCCGTGCGCAAGTGCGTGGCGTGGCGGCGGTGATCGGTTGCGATGTGCATCCGCTGCACAACGTCAGCGTGCTCAATCGCCTGCGCCAGTCGGGGCAGGACGAGCCGCAGGTGATCGAGTGGATCAGCCACTGGATCAGCCAGGGCCTGGCGACGGTGGAGCAGTTGATCGGTGAGAGTGGCTTCTGTTTCGGTGAATGGCCGTGTGTGGCGGATGTCTATCTGATCCCGCAGTTATATGCGGCTGAGCGCTTCAATGTGAGCCTTGAGGCGTATCCGAAAATCCGTCGGGTGGCGGCGTTGGCGGCGGAACATCCGGCCTTCATCAAGGCGCATCCGGCCAACCAGCCCGACACCCCGTAGGGTGTCCTTGTGGGAGCGAGCCTGCTCGCGAAGGCGGAGTATCAAACACAGACGTGTTGGCTGACACACCGCATTCGCGAGCAGGCTCGCTCCCACACGTACCAGTGCTGAACCGTCAAAAAATCATAAAAATAAGACAGGTACCTTGCGATGCACAACCAGATTGCCAGCTTCCGCGCGGCACTCGACGCCCGCCCTGTGTCGCGTTATCAATGGTTGCTCTTGATCTTGCTGGCGCTGCTGCTGGTCACCGATGGCTATGATGCCCAGGTGCTCGGTTATGTAGTGCCAGCGCTGGCGCAGGATTGGGGGCTGGAAAAATCGGCGTTCGGACCGGTGTTCAGTGCCAATCTGCTCGGCCTGACGCTTGGCTCTCTGGCGGTAACGCCGCTGGCGGATCGCTTTGGCGTGCGGCGCATATTGCTTGCCTGCGTGCTGATCTACGCAACGTTGACTGTGCTGATGGTGTTCGCCGACTCGTTGAACAGCCTGATGCTCGCGCGCTTTATCTGCGGCATCGGCATGGGCGGGGCGATGCCCAGTGCCATGGCGCTGATGTCCGAATATTCACCACCACGCTTGCGCACCTTGATGGTGACGCTGGCGGCCTGTGGTTTTTCCTTCGGTGGGGCGGCTGGTGGATTCGTCGCCGCCGGGTTCATCGACCGGTTCGGCTGGCAAGCGGTGTTCCTCGCCGGTGGCGTCACGCCATTGCTGCTGTTTCCATTCCTGTGGTGGATGCTGCCGGAGTCGCTGCCGCGTCTGCTGCGTGATTCGCCACCCTATGCGCGGCTGCGCAAAGTCAGCGCGCGGATGCTGCCGGACTGGCAGCCGCCGGTAGCCAGCGTCGAGCAGAACGAGCGCGAACAGGGCAGCAAGCTTACTGTGGTCGAGTTGTTTCGTAATGGCTACGCACGGCCGACCTTGCTGATCTGGGCAACGTTTTTCGTCAGCCTGATTCTGTTGTATTTCATGATCAGCTGGCTGCCTTCGCTGCTGTTGGAAAGCGGCCTGAAACTCAACCAGGCCAATCTGGTGACCTCGATGTTCCTGTTCGCCGGAACAATTGGCGCGATCTGCATGGCCTGGTTCGCTGACCGGTTGAAGCACAAAGTGCGTCTGTTGTCCGCCGTGCTGGCCGGCGCGGCGCTGTGCACGATCCTGCTCGGCCTCAATCACGACAATCCGCGCTATCTGGTGGCCTGCGTGTTCGCGGCCGGGTTCTGCATCATCGGCGGGCAACTGACGCTGAATGCCTTTGCCAGCAATTTTTACCCGGCCCACGTGCGCGCCACCGGCACCGGCTGGGCCTTGGGCGTGGGGCGCTTCGGTTCGATCCTCGGGCCGTTGTTCGGCAGCCTGTTGCTGGCGATGCACATACCGGTGACGCAGATTTTCTTTTTCTGCGCGATCCCGGCGGTCATCGCTGCACTGCTGATCTTTCAGGTTCGTGCGCCTTCCGAGGGCATGCACAATCCTGCGGGGGCCAGTCTGCTGGCGAAGAGCGATAGCGCGGTTTGACTGTAGGACCGAGTCGCCTGCATCGCTAGCAGGGCTAGCTCCCACATGAAATCGCGCATAACCATAGGTCGAGTGTCAGCTCGCCATCCCTTCAAATCAGAAGCCCCTCACCCTAGCCCTCTCCCAGAGGGAGAGGGAACTGACCGAGTGGTTTGGTAGAGATACGCCGACCAAGATACCGAGTCGAACACAAATTCTGAAAAGCACAAAGATCGGCCCCCTCTCCCTCGGGAGAGGGCTGGGGTGAGGGGCGAACCCACCACAAACCCCAAGCCAACCACCCGCTTCTAACCACTCAACAATGAGCGCAAGCTCGAGTGCCCTTGATCTTGATCTTGATCTTGCCTAACCGGCGACATCGGAAGGCTGAGTGGAGGGATCGATCCGGGCGTGGGAGCGCAGCGACCGTCTGGCGCAGCCAGACACAGCGCAAGTAGGTGCAGCGAAGCAAACCGTAGGCGCTGCGCCCGGATCGGTCCCGCAGCGAAGGAACCCGAGCCTGCGAGGGCCGTACGTAGGAGCAAAGCCTTTTGGTTCCTTTTTGGCGTCTGAAAAAGGGACTCGCCGTAAGGGCGAAACCGCCAGCCGCAACACCCCAAGCAACGGATATATCCCCGATCAGCCAGAAAACCATAGCCTGACAAACAGCAATCGCGAGCAGTCTCACTCCTACAAAAACGACGCTTCAGTGCACAACAGAGTTAGGCGGCAAATGCCCGAGACGTTCAGTCAGGCGCAGGCGCTGGATCGGATCATCGCTAAGCAACAGAGCATGCTCCAGATCGAAGCGCTCGGCATTCGGACAGTCGAGCCGCTGATACAGACTGGCGCGAGCCAGATAATCGGCGGCCGAAGCATTGCCCAATTCCAGCACCCGTTCGGCGTCGACCAGCGCAGCAATAAAGTCATCGTGGCTCAAGTGCAACTGACGCAGATTGCGCGACAGGCGCTGCAACATTTGCTGCGGGCTTGCGGTCAGCAGATGCTCGGCACTGAGCTTCATGTTCGGCCCGTACTGACGCTGCAGCAACTCTCTGCAGTCATTGGGATACAGACGTCGACCGCCGCACGGATCAAGCAAATGATCGGCGCCCGGCGCGCGCAGCAAGAAATGACCCGGAAAGTTGACCCCGACCAGCGGAATCTCCAGACCCCGCGCCAACTCCAGCGCAATCACAGCCAGCGCCAACGGTTGTCCGCGACGGTTCTGCAAGACTTTAGGCAGCAAGGCCGCCTGCGGGCGCAGCGGCAAAAAGTCGTCCTTGGCAAAACCCAGATCGTTCATCCGCCGTAACAACGGTTGCGCCAACTCGCTGACCGGCAGCATCGGCAAGCCATAACTGACCCGTTGCTGCAGCTCCTTGAATTCCTGCAACAGCGCTTGCGGATCGACGGCTTTTTCGTGCTCGGCCGCGATCCACAACGCCGCTTCCAACAGTGCGGGCGGTGAGCGGTGCAGGCAGTCGAAAAAGCGTTGACGCGGGTTCATCGAAATCTCCAGGCATTGCCTCGTTTTTAGCCCGGTCCGCAGCATTCGTCCAGTGCCTCGCATTGCCGACAGAGAGTTATGCTGCAAAGCGGTTGTCGGCGCGGGCGCTTATTCCGGCGCGCTCCAGCAATTTCCATGGGCAAGCCTATACTGGCGTTCTACAAGAAGTGATTCGGGAGCTTGTCGATGTTCGCTCTCATGCAAAGCACTCGCCTGGAATCGCTGCACCTTAGCGTCGACCCGGTTACCGGGTTGAAGGCGGTCATTGCCATTCATAACAGTCGTCTCGGGCCTGCCCTCGGCGGGTGTCGTTACCTTGCCTATCCCGATGACGAATCAGCCATCGAGGACGCCATTCGTCTTGCCCAGGGCATGAGCTACAAAGCCGCGCTGGCCGGGCTGGAGCAGGGCGGCGGGGTGGCCGTGATCGTGCGGCCGGCCCATGTCGAAAATCGCGGTGCGCTGTTCGAAGCCTTCGGCCGTTGCATTGACCAGCTCGACGGCCGCTACATCACTGCCATCGACAGCGGCACTTCCGTGGCCGACATGGATTGCATTGCCCAGCAGACCCGCCATGTCACCAGCACCACGTCTGCCGGCGACCCGGCGCCGCATGCGGCAATGGGCGTGTTCGCCGGGATTCGCGCCACAGCCATGGCGCGGCTGGGCAGCGACAACCTCGAAGGCTTGCGCATCGCCATTCAGGGCCTGGGCAATGTCGGTTTTGCCTTGGCCGAGCAACTGCACGCGGTGGGCGCTGAACTGCTGGTCAGCGATATCGATCACGGCAAGGTGCAACTGGCGATGGAGCAACTCAACGCCCACCCGATTGCCAACGACGCCTTGCTCAGTACGCCCTGCGACATCCTCGCACCGTGCGGTCTGGGCGGCGTTTTGAACAGCCACACGGTCAGCCAATTGCGCTGCGCGGCGGTGGCCGGCTCGGCGAACAATCAGCTGACACACCTGGACATGGCCGATCAACTGGAGCGGCGCGGCATTCTCTATGCGCCGGATTACGTGATCAATGCCGGCGGCCTGATCTACGTTTCGCTGAAACATCGCGGCGAAGAACTGCCGACGATCACCGCGCATCTGTCGAAGATCAGTTCACGGTTGACTGAAGTCTTCGCTCACGCGCAGGCGGAAAAACGCTCGCCGGCGCGGGTGGCTGATGAACTGGCTGAGAAAGTTTTGTATCGCTGAGTTTCACAGACATTAAAAAGGCCCCGAGTCCTGCGACTCGGGGCCTGTTCAATTCAGGCGTTTATCACTTCGCAGCCTTCGCCGCTTTGGCCGGTTTGACCGGCGCCTCAGACGCTTCCACGCCCTCGCCAGGCTCGCTGGCCTCGACCGTTTCGGCCGGTGCGTTGATCAGTTCTATCAGCGCGTCCGGCTGGCTCTTGAATGCCCGGGCGAACACATCGCGATTCTTCGCCATGTAGATCCCGGCTTCTTCCACTTGCTGCTCAGTCAGCGACGGAACGGCTTTTTGCAGAACATCGGCCAGATATTCGGCCAGTTCGAGCATTTTGTCATGACGGTCAGCTTCGGCTTTATCCATGAACAAGCGCTCCAGATCTCGGCTGCTGCGGTATACCACTTCGACGGCCATTCACCACCTCACATGCCTTCACGTTAAGTTGTCTTGTCGACTACTGTATCTATATACAGCGAAAAGCATAAGCGAATCCCTGCGCCATGGGTAGTGGCTTTTCAATGTAGACCGGATTTTCGCTTTGTCAGAGGGGCGTGTGTCGGCTGCATTCGCGAGCAGGCTCGCTCTCACACAGCCACCGACCGTGCGACGAAACGCCACGGGGCGGGGTTGGCGGCGGTTCGCCATGATGGCGTGGCCTCGTTTCTGCATGACAACCAGGGCATGCGGCAAACCGTAACGTCCAACACGCATCATCCGCTCGAATCGGGCTAAGGAACATCATCGTGAAAATCAACTGGGCCGAGAACCTGCGGCAGAACGTGCATCAACTGGCCGAGTCCCTGGGCAACCTGTTCGTCGAAACCTTCCACTACCTGGCGCTGTTCGCCATCGGTGCGGTGACGGCGTGGGCAGCGGTGATGGAGTTTCTTGGCATGCTCGAAGTCGGGCATATCAAGATCGATGACATTCTGCTGCTGTTCATCTATCTGGAACTGGGCGCGATGGTCGGGATTTATTTCAAGACCAACCACATGCCCGTGCGCTTCCTGATCTATGTGGCGATCACCGCACTGACGCGTCTGCTGATCTCCAACGTCTCGCACCACAATCCGCCGGACATGGGCATCATCTACCTGTGCGGCGGCATTCTGTTGCTGGCGTTTTCGATCCTCGTGGTGCGTTACGCCTCGTCGCAGTTCCCCTCAGTGAAGATCGAGAACCCGCAGCGCAAGATCGGCACGGGCTCAAGCGAGCATCCGGAAGTCGAAAAGGGTGAGCTTTAAAGCCCCGCCGTCTGGCTCGGCGGGCTCTTGACTGGCGGCGGCGGGGTGAGCCCGGCGCCGTTGGTCATGGCTTCGAGAATCGACATGGCGCTGTGGCCCTGCTCGATGGCGATGCCGAACTGGATGCTCTGCACCAGACGCTTCAAACGCTCGGGGTCATTGCGCTGTTCGGCGCTGATCATGCGTTTGGCGACAATCCGGCCGCCGTTGGACAGGGTCAGCATGATGCTGCCGTCCAGCCCTTGAATGCTCAGGTTGATCTGATAGTCCGGCGCGAAAGCATCGGTAATGATCTGAAATGGGTTGTCCATGATGCGTCACCGCCTGATTGAACGTGCAGTTGTTGACCGGCCATGATCGGGTTGGTTCGCCATACCGGACCATTGGCATATCGTTCGCTGAGGTTCGCAAAGTCCGTTTGCCTCACAGGGGGTATAGCAAGGGCCATGCCGGAATAATTGTCGAACAATAAACACGGACACAACACAGGCGAGCGCTCGGGCTCGCCTGTGTTTATCGCGCGTTTTCAGGGCAGAAAGGCGTTGGTGGTCGCTGACGGTGCAGGTCGTTCGATCAGCATTCCACCCAGTTCACGGCGAGGCCGCCGCGCGAGGTTTCCTTGTATTTGTCGTGCATGTCGGCGCCGGTATCGCGCATGGTGCGGATCACCCGGTCGAGGGAAATGAAATGATTGCCATCGCCGCGCAAGGCCATTTGCGTGGCGTTGATCGCCTTGACCGCGGCAATCGCATTGCGCTCGATGCACGGCACCTGCACCAGTCCGCCGACCGGGTCGCAAGTCAGACCGAGGTTGTGTTCGAGGCCGATTTCCGCGGCGTTTTCCAGCTGCTCCGGGGTAGCGCCGAGGATCTCAGCCAGGCCCGCCGCAGCCATCGCGCAGGCCGAACCCACTTCACCCTGACAGCCGACTTCGGCCCCAGAGATCGAGGCGTTTTTCTTGCACAGAATGCCGACGGCGGCGGCGCCGAGAAAGAACGCGACGACATCATCGTCAGACGCGTCCGGGTTGAATTTCATGTAGTAATGCAGCACCGCCGGAATGATCCCGGCCGCGCCATTGGTCGGCGCAGTGACCATGCGCCCGCCGGCGGCGTTCTCTTCGTTGACAGCGAGGGCGAACAGGTTGACCCACTCCATGGCCGACAGCGTTGAACTGATCACATTCGGCTTGCCGATCTCCAGCAGGCTGCGATGCAGTTTCGCCGCGCGGCGCGGCACATTGAGACCGCCCGGCAGGATGCCTTCGTGGCTCAAGCCTTTTTCCACGCACTCACGCATCACTGCCCAGATGTGCAGCAGGCCCTGACGGATCTCGGCATCGCTGCGCCAGGCGCGCTCGTTGGCCATCATCAACTCGGACACGCGCAGGTTGTGCTGCTTGCACAGCGACAGCAATTGCGCGGCACTGGAAAAATCGTATGGCAATTCAACGTCGCCGCTGGGCGCCACACCGGACTCGGCTTCAGGGGCTTCAATGATGAAACCGCCGCCGACCGAATAGTAGGTTTGCTCGAACAACTCGCCGGTCGCGCCAAAGGCTGTGAGCGACATCGCGTTGGGGTGATAGGGCAGGCTCTCATCCAGCAAAAGCAGATCGCCCTGCCAGTCGAAAGCAATGGTTTGCTGGCCGCCGAGGCGCAGTTGGCCAGTTTCGCGCAGTTGCTGAATGCGGGCGTCGATGGTCGACGGATCGATGCTGTCCGGCCATTCGCCCATCAGGCCCATGACCGTGGCGCGATCGGTGGCGTGACCGACCCCGGTGGCGGAGAGCGAACCGTATAAACGGATTTCGACACGCCGTACGTCGTCGAGCAAATGTTGATCGATCAGGGCTTGGGCAAATGTCGCCGCCGCACGCATCGGACCCACGGTGTGGGAACTGGACGGGCCGATGCCCACTTTGAAAAGATCGAAAACACTGATAGCCATGCTAAACCCTTACAAGCAATGGAGGAGGACTCGCTGCCATTTTTTGTCGGACAAGCGCAATGTCGGCGATACTGCCCGCCTCGGTCCTAGGTGACCAACGAAACTTCCTAAGAAAGCCTTTAGCAGGACTAAACGATGAGTCGTCAATTGCATGCCCAGACTTACGTCTGGCTGCAGGTGTTTTCCTGTGCCGCTCGGCACCTGTCGTTCACCCGTTGTGCCGAAGAACTGCACATCACCCCCGGTGCCGTCAGCCAGCAGATTCGCCAACTTGAAGAGCGCCTGGGATTTCGTCTGTTTCACCGGCGCGCGCGCGGCGTGGAACTGAGTGCTGAAGGGCAGCGGCTGGCGATTACCGTCAACGAGGCTTATGGCAGCATCGATGCGGAATTGCGCCGGCTGGATGCCGGGATGATCAGCGGCACGCTACGTGTGCGCTCGATTCCGTCGTTTCTCAGCAAATGGCTGACGCCGCGTCTGCCACGCCTGCAACAGCGCTACCCGGACATTCAGTTGCGCCTGGTGGCCGAGGACAGCAGTGTGCCGTTGCACGAGGGCGAATTTGATCTGGCAATCGATCTGAACGACGGCAGCTACCCCGGATTGTTATCCACAGCTTTGCTCGACGAGCAGATATTTCCCGTATGCGCGCCGAGCCTGTTGCGCGGCCGGCCGCCATTGCATGGGCCGGCGGATCTGCTGCATTTCCCGCTGCTGCACGACATCACTGCGTGGCGCGGCAGCTATGAATACGCCGAGTGGGAATTCTATTTGAACGCGATTGGCTTCGAAGGCGCCGATGTGCGGCGCGGGCATACTTTCAATCGCAACCACCTGACCATCGAAGCGGCAATTGCTGGCATGGGCGTGGCGATTGCCCGACGTACTTTACTCAACGACGAACTGGAGCGCGGCGCACTGATCGTGCCGTTCGGCCTGTCGGTGCCTAATCACAAACGCTACGTGCTGCTCTATGCGCCGGGGGCGCTGAGCCATCCGGGCGTACGCGCGGTGCATGACTGGCTGGTGGAGGAGGCAGGGATTTTCCGCAGCTTGCACCCGCTGAATGACGGGCAATTGTGAGCAAACTTTGCCGGGGCGCAGGGCGACCCAACTCCCGACCTTACCAGCGCTTCGCTCGGTTGTCCGGCTTTTTTTGCGAATCAATATTTATCTTTTTTCAGGGGTTGAAATGTTCGCCGCTCGGGCCGATTGTTGTAATCAAGGGGTCACGAAATCCTGTTCCAGGCCCCTTGCGAGCTAGCTGAAATAAGGGATGAACTATGCAAATCCAAGTCAACAGCGATAACCATATTCAAAGCAGTAAGCGACTGGAGGAGTGGGTACGTACAACTATTGAGAGCACGCTCGACCGTTATGAAGAAGACCTGACGCGTGTCGAAGTCCACCTGAGCGACGAGAACGGCGAGAAACCAGGTCCCCATGACTTGCGCTGCCAATTGGAGGCGCGGCCAAAAGGCCATCAACCGATTTCCGTGACCCACAAAGCCGATTCGCTGGAACAGGCGATCGATGGCGCCGCCGAAAAACTCGAGCACAAACTGGATCACCTGTTCGGCAAACTGCGAGGTAAACCACGCGCTGCGGTAGTGCCATTCACCGGCAAAGCCAACGACAAGTTGCTGGCAGAAGAATTTGACGAGAACGAACAGGCAGCGATCAACAGTTGATGCGCTGATTTCATAAGCCACCCCAACGAGAACGGGCCTGCGAATGCAGGCCCGTTCTTGTTTGTGCAGGTTTTTTATGAAGGGCACGAAAAGGCAGACCCTCACCCCAGCCCTCTCCCGGAGGGAGAGGGAGCCGATCTCTATTGGTTTCAAAACTTGAGTTCGGCTCGATATTTCATGTCGACGTAATCCGCTAAAACAACTCGGTCGGTTCCCTCTCCCTCCGGGAGAGGGCTAGGGTGAGGGCGTTCTTCGATGCGCCGCGATTCTGATGATTTGCTCCAAAACATCGCCCATCTGCTGCATCACCTCAAGATTACTGAAGCGCACGACTTCAATGCCCTTCTGGTTCAGATATTGCGTCCGGCGCTGATCCTGGATCAGTCCCGGCGATTCATGGTGCTGCCCACCATCCAGCTCGATCGCCAACTTCAGCTCGGCACAGTAAAAATCCAGCACGTAAGGCGGATAGGGGAATTGCCGGCGAAATTTCAAATTGGTGATTTGCCGGGAGCGAGGCTTTTGCCAGAGCAGGTGTTCGCAGTCGGTTTTTTTGATGCGTAGCTGGCGGGCGAACTGGGCGAGGGTGGGGCGATTTTGCATGCTTCACGATCCTTGTGAAGTGGGTTTGATATTTCACTGTAGCCGAGAACCCTCACCCCAGCCCTCTCCCGGAGGAAGAGGGAGCTGATCTCTATCGGTTTCAAAACTTGAGTTCGACTCAATATCCCAGCCTGCGCAACTCGTTGAAAACAACTCGGTCAGTCCCCTCTCCCTCCGGGAGAGGGGTAGGGTGAGGGGCTCTTGGGCGTTAAAACGCTATAGAGGTCTGCACATAAACGGTCCGCGGCTCCCCCACGTACTTGCCCTTGTTGTTGTCATCGAACGAGCGCGTGAAGTACTGCGTGTTGAAAATGTTCTTCACCCCCATCGCCACATTCAGATCGGACAACTGCGGGCCGAAGTCATACCCGGCACGGCTGCTGAACAGCATGTAGCCGGGGATCTTGCCGGTGCTGCCATCGGCGCTTTCCTTCACGGTGTTGGCGTTGTCGGCGAACTGGTCGCTCTGGAAGGTGCTGTCCAGATTGAGCTTCCATGGCCCCTCGGTGTAGCCGACGCCCAGCGTGCCTTTGTGCTTCGAGGAGAACGGCACCCGGTTGCCCTTGTTCGGGCCGTCCTCACGGATGGTCGCGTCCACATAGGCGTACGAGGCGTAAACATCGAAACCGGCCAGCGCCGGATTCAAGTCGTCGAGTGCGTAGTTGATGCTGGTCTCGATGCCCTGATGGCGCGTTTCACCGCGGGCGATCACCGAGTCGTTGGTCTGGTTGCTTTCGTACTGGTTGTCGAAGTTGATCAGGAACGCGCCAATCTCCGCACGCAACGCGCCGTTGTCATAGCGCGTACCGACTTCCCAGGTGCGTGCCTTTTCCGGTTTTACTTCACCGCTGGTGACACGGTTGGGCATCTGGCTGTATTGCACGCTGCCGAACGAGCCTTCGGTGTTGGCGTAGAGATTCCAGCTGTCGTTCAGGTGATAAAGCACATTCAGCGCCGGCAGCGCAGTGTTGTAGTCGCCCTTGTATTTGACGTTGGTCAGGTTGTTGGTCTGCTGCGACTCGATCATTTCGTAGCGCACGCCGGGGGTGATGGTCCACTTGCCGATATCGATGCGATCGTCGACGAAGAACGCATTGGCCTCGGTTCCGCCACGGGTATCGCGGTCGTTGCGGCTGTTGGTGGTGGGGTATTCATTGCTCGCGATTGGCGTGCGATAGCGCAGTTCGTGGCCGGCTTCGTTGATGTAGCGGTAGCCGACGCCGACTTCATGGCTGGTCGGGCCGAGGTCGAAGCCTTGGGCGAAACGCGTTTCCAGACCGCGCACCCAATACTCGCGCGGCGACAGCGAAAGGAACGTGCCCTGGTCCAGATAACCGCTGCGCAGGGTTTTGGTGAAGAAGGTGTTGGCAGTGAATTCGCGGCGATCTTCCTGATAGCGATAGCCGACATTGAACATCGTGCGGCGGCCCCAGAACTGGTCTTTCGGTCGCGTCGACTGGTACGGATCGGCGTCGTAATCGGCGACGTTCAAACCACCAGGCATGTCGGCCTTGCCTTCGTAATACTGGGCCATGGCATTGAAGCTGTTGGCCTCGTCGAGCTGGTATTTGCCTTTGAGAATCAGGTCGTCGATTTCAGTGTCGCTGTGTTCGCGCCAGTCGCCGCCGCGAGTGCCGGAGTACAGCAACGCGCCGCCCAGGCCATTGGCGTTGGTGCCACCGGCCAACAGGTTGGCACTGGTCTTGAAGCCGTCGTGGCTCGACGAAGGGCTGGTTTCAGTCTGGAAACCGCCTTTCACGGTCGGCTCATCGGGAATCGCCCGGGTCACGAAGTTGACCACGCCGCCGACGTTCTGCGGGCCGTAGCGCACCGCGCCACCGCCGCGCACCACGTCTACTGCGTCCATATTGCCCATGCTGATCGGCGCGAACGATAACTGGGGTTGGCCGTAGGGCGCGAACGGCACCGGTATGCCGTCCATCAGCACGGTCGAGCGCGCGGCCAGACGCGGATTCAAACCGCGGATGCCGAAGTTCAGCGCCATGTCATGGCTGCCGGTGCCGTTGTTTTCCGGGGCGTTGACGCCGGGGATGCGGTTGAGCACGTCGCGTGCCTGTGTGGCCCCCTGGCGTTCAAATTCTTCGCGGCGGATCACGTCGCGAGCACCGGGATGTTCGAACACGTTGATCTGCGCAGCAGCGCCAAGCCAGTCGCCGACGACTTTCGAGGTGTCCAGCTCCAGCGCCGCGTCTGCCAGCGGTTGCAGGCTGAAGGCGTTGTCGCCCTCGGCGCGTGCTTGCAGGCCGGTGCCTTCGAGCAAGGCATCGAGACCTTGCTCGGTGGTGTAGTTGCCTTCCAGGCCACGGCTTTGCAAGCCACCGGTGACTTGCGAACCAAAAGAGATCAGCACTCCGGCTTCACGGCCGAATTGATTGAGCGCGCTTTCCAGTGACGACGGCGCAATGTGATAAGCCTTGGCATCAGCGGCCAGCGCCGCGGGCAGGGCGCTGAAGCTCAGGCTGGCGCCAAGGACGACGTTGCGCAAAGTGCGCGTCAAGGGTGTGAGGCGGGTGGGGTGCATGGCGGATGATCCTGAGAAGGTTGAATCAAGGGGCTTTCCTTCTCTGTCACGCCAGATCTGAAAAACGGCTCATTTATTTTTCAGGTGCTTCAAACCCGCGCTTCGACGCTCACCCAGTAGCGGGTGAAACGCCGGACTTTGACCGGCAGACTGATTTGCAGCAGGTCGAGAATCCGCTCACTGTCGTCCAGTGGATAAGTCCCGGAGATCAGCAGATCGGCGACGTTTTTATCGCAATGCAGCTGACCGCGACGGTAGCGGCCCAGCTCATCGAGGAAGTCGCCCAGACGCATGTGTGCGGCGACCAGCATGCCGTCAGTCCAGGCGCCGCTGTTGGCATCCAGCGGTTTGGTGTCGCTGATGGAACTCGCGGTGAAACTCAGCTGGCCCGCGACAGGCAGCAGCACGGGCGCGCGTTGATTGACGGTCAGTTCGACGCGCCCGGCAAACAGGGCAATGTGCGTGCAGTCGGCAAACTGACGCACATTGAGGCGCGCGCCTTGAGCGTTCAGAACACCTTGCGCCGTGCGGATTGCAAACGAGTTTGCAGCGCTCAGGAGCATTTCGCCTTCGAGCAAATGAATCAGGCGCTGCGCGCCATCGACATCGACGGCGCTCGCGGTATTGAGCTGCAACAGATCGTCGCCACCCAGCGACACCTTGCGCCGCTGCCCGAGCGGCGTGCGGTAATCGGCGAGCAACGACGGCAGCGGCGTGTGCTCGCGCAGGCCCCAGGTCATGGCCGAACCGGCGCCCAGAATCAGCAGCAGTTTCAGCGCCTGCCGACGGCTAGCGGACTTCGGCCCATTCAGCGCCGCATGCGCCAGCGGCGACGCCACACCGCGCAAGCGCTGATTGACCCGCTGCATGTGTTCCCAGGCGCGGCGATGTTCGCTGTGCGCGTCCAGCCATTGCTGCCAGGCCTGTTGCTGACGCGGGCTGAGGCTGCCTTGCTGCATTTCCAGCAGCCAGTGCACGGCTTGCTCGGCCACTTGCGCGGAAAAATCCGGCGCGCGGTTCATAGCGCGAAATAGCAGCGCAGCGCCGCTTTGTGCAGGTGCCGTTTGACTGTGGCCACGGAGATGCCGAGTTCTGCGGCGATCTGTGGATACGTCAGGCCATCGACCTGCGCCAGCAAAAAGGCGCGTTTGACCGCACGCGGCAGGCCGTCGAGCAATTCGTCCAGCTCGATCAAGGTCTGCAGGATGATCGCTTTGTGTTCTTCCGATGGCGCGACGAGCTCCGGCATCTGCGCCAGCGTTTCGAGGTAGGCGCGCTCGAGGTCCTGGCGACGGTAATGATTGAACAGCACGCGTTTGGCGAGGGTGGTCAGGAACGCGCGCGGCTCGATGATCAGCGGCGGCTCGCGCGCAGTCAGCACTTTGATGAAGGTGTCCTGGGCCAGGTCCGCCGCGCTGTCCGGGCAGCCGAGCTTGCGTCGCAACCAGCCGGTGAGCCAGCTGTGATGAGCCTGATAAAGCGATTCGACAGGATGGGCGGACGACAACGGAATGACTCCGGACGCAAAGAAGGCGTCGAGAACGTGCGTTAGAGAACAAGAACGGTTCGCATTGTAGGGTGCGAGCGCATCGCTCGGCAATCAGAAGCTTTTGCGTATGAGAATATTTATCATTAATATCGCTGGCTTGATCCGGCTCGTCAGCCGGACGTTTTTCGTTTCAGGGTCGAAACATGAAAGGCAAATTCGCCACACTGCCCATGTCCTGTCGCCTGGCCGTCACCTCACGGGTATTGGCGGCGGTGTTCGGTGGCTATCTCGTTGCCGCGTTGGCCAGCGTGACACTGGCGCAGTGGTTACCGCTGGGCCGCGCCGACGCGCTGGTGACCGGCATGGCCGTTTCGTTTCTGGTCTATCTGGTCGCGGTGCTTTGGTGCATTGCCTGTCGTACGGCGTGGTCGGCGTGGGTCGGCTTGCTGGTGCCGAGCGTGATTCTGGCGACTGTTTCCGGCGCAGCGCGCGGCTTGGGACTGGCATGAAACACGTTTTGCAGCAGGTGATGGCCTGGCCGCGAGCGGGGGCGCAGCGCTGACATGTTGATTGATCTGCCACCGGAGTCGCGTGACGACGAGCCGCATGGCGCGCGCGCGTATTTTCTCCAGGTGTTTCTGTCGCAGCGCTCGCAAATGGAAGCGCTGGTGAAGCGTCGTGTCGGTTGCCGCGCGACGGCAGCGGATCTGGTGCAGGATCTGTTTTTGCGTTTTTGGCGACGGCCGCTGGTGCAGGTCGAAGAGCTCAGCACCTACCTGTTGCGTTGCGCCGGCAACATTGCCATCGACCACCTGCGCAGTGAAGGCACGCGTGCGCGCGTCAACGAAGGCTGGCAACCGGACGAGCCACACAGCCACGGCAGCGAGCCGCAAGCTGCGCTCGAAGCCGGCAATGACCTGCGCCATGTCGAGGCGGCGTTGCGCGCGTTGCCCGAGCGCACCCGGCAGATTTTCCTGCTCAACCGCATCCACGGGCGCAAATACGCAGACATCGCCAGAGCCATGGGCCTGTCCCAAAGTGCTGTGGAAAAACATATGATGCGCGCCCTTGAGGCCTGCAAGGCCAGCCTGCGCGACCCCGCGCCACGTCTGCCAGGGAAAGCACCGTGAACCCTGCCGATAACATCGTTCCGACGCCCGCTCAGGAACAGGCCGCTCTGGCCTGGCTGAGCCTGCTGCATGATCGGCCCAGCGCCGGCGATCAACTGACCTTCAGCCAGTGGCTGCGCGCCGACCCGGCCCACGCCGAGGCGTATGCCCAGGCGCAGGTGCTGTGGGAGCTGAGCGAAGGCCCGGCACAAACCCTGGCCGATGAAGAGGCGTTGGCGTTGCAAGGGTATATCGACGCCATGGACCGTCCGCGACGTTCGCCGGTTTTGCGCTGGTCCGGGGGGCTGGCCATGGCGGCGTGTCTGCTGCTGATGGTCAGCCTCGGCACGGGATGGCAAGCGCAGCGCTGGCTCGATGATCTGGGCGCCGATTTTGTCTCGGCACCCGGCGAGATCCGCACGGTGACGCTGGCCGATCAATCGCAAGTGACACTGGATGCCGACAGCGCAATTGCTGTCGATTTCAGCCACGGCGAGCGCCATGTACAGCTGCGTCGTGGTGCCGGATTCTTCAGCGTCAGCCACACCGGCGCGCCGTTTGTCGTTGCGGCCGAAAACGGCGAGGCGCGGGTGCTCGGCACGCAATTCGAAGTGCGCTTGCAGCCCCATGGCGCGCAGGTCACGGTGCTGTCAGGAAGGGTGGGGGTGACGGCGAGCCGCGATGGCGAGCAGCAGATTCTCGCTGCCGGACAGCAGGTGGCTTATGGCGAAGGTGCGGCGCAAAAGCTTCATGGTGTCGACAGCGAAGCGCAACTGGCCTGGCGTCAGGGTTGGCTGACTTACTACAAATCGACGCTGGCCGAGGTGGTCGAGGATTTGCGCCGCTATTACCCGGGCAGGATCGTGTTGCTCAACGATGAGCTGGCGGCGCGCAAGGTCAGTGGCAGCTTTCCCAGCAAGGATCCGCAGGCGGTGCTCAATTCGTTGCAGGGGGTGTTGGGGTTTGAGCAGCATCGGGTGTTGGGGCATCTGATTATTTTGCGTTGAGCCGTCTGACGCCATCGCGAGCAGGCTCACTCCTACAGGGGAAACGCATTCCAGATGTAGGAGTGAGCCTGCTCGCGATGGCGCCGGATCAGTCAGCGCAAAAATAATTTCAGATTATGAGTGAGGTAAACCCAGACCCCATCCGTGTAGTGACTGAAACTGCGAGTCATTCGCATCCGTTGCGGTTCTACACAGGTCATTGAGTCATGAAGTCCAGGGCAAAATCGGGTTCGGTCAAACAGTGGTTGGGCAGGTCGGCGTTGAGTTTTTCGGCACTGGCGTTGTTGCCGGTCAGCGTCGCATTGGCCGCTGAAACGCTCAGCAGCCAAGCGCAAAAGCAGTACAGTTTTTCTCTGACCGCCAAACCCCTGCCGCAAGCCTTGAGCGACTTCAGCCGTGTCACCGGGCAAAGCGTGGTCTACACCGACGAAGCCCCGTACGGGCTGACGGCGCCGGCGGTCAACGGCCAGATGAGCGCCGAACAGGCACTGCAACGCTTGCTCAGCGGCTCCGGCCTGAACTTGCGCCGCACCGACAGCCACACGCTGGTGCTTGAGCCCAAGCCAACCGAAGGCGCGCTGAACCTCGGCGCCACCACGATCACTTCGACGCGTGACGACTCAACCAGCTATCAGCCACCGGAAACCAGTTCAGTGATGCGTTCCTCGGCGTCATTGCAGGAAGTCCCGCAGACCGTCAATGTCATCCCGGCCCAGGTGATCCGCGATCAGGCGCCGCGCAATCTTGACGATGCGCTGGCCAATGTCAGCGGCATCACCCAGGGCAACACTTTGGGCAGCACTCAGGACTCGGTGATGACCCGCGGTTTTGGCGACAACCGCAACGGCTCGATCATGCGCGACGGCATGCCGATCGTGCAGGGCCGGGGGATGAATGCCACGGTCGAACGCGTCGAGGTGCTCAAGGGCCCGGCCTCGTTGCTCTATGGCATTCAAGACCCGGGCGGCGTCGTCAACCTGGTCAGCAAGAAACCGGAACTCACGCCCTACAACGCGCTGACGGTGCGCGGCTCGACCTATGGCGAAGGCAAGAATGGCAGCGGCGGCAGCTTCGACAGTACCGGCGCACTGGGTGAGTCCGGGCTGGCCTATCGGATGGTGGTGGATCACGAGGACGAGGATTACTGGCGCAACTTCGGCACGCACCGCGAAACCTTGATCGCGCCGTCGCTGGCATGGTTCGGCGAAAACACCCAGTTGCTGTTCGCCTACGAGCACCGCGAATTTCTTACCCCGTTCGACCGTGGCACGCTGATCGATCCGCGTACCAATCACCCGCTGGACATCTCCCGTAAACAGCGTCTGGACGAGCCGTTCAACAACATGGAAGGGCGCTCGGATCTTTATCATTTCGAGGCCGATCACCAACTCAACGACGATTGGAAAGCTCATTTCGGCTACAGCTGGAACCGCGAGACCTATGACGCCAGTCAGGTACGGGTAACCGCGATCGACACCAACAAAGGCACGCTGACCCGCAGCATGGACGGCACCCAGAACGCGATCAGCACCGACCGTTTCACCACCGCCAGTCTCGAGGGCAAGGTCAACGTGCTGGGCATGCAGCATGATTTGGTGTTTGGCGTTGACGATGAGTACCGCAAGATCTATCGCGAGGATCTGATCCGGCAGAAAAGCCTGACCACTTTCAGCTATCTCAATCCGGTCTATGGCCGCGAAGTGATGGGCACTACGGTGAGTGCGCCCGACAGCGCGCAGACCGATAAGCTGCGCAGCGACTCGCTGTTCCTGCAGGACTCGATTCACCTCAACGAGCAGTGGATTCTGGTCGCTGGCGGACGCTTTCAGGAGTACGACCAGTACGCCGGCAAAGGCGTGCCCTTCAAGGCCAACACCGACAGCAATGGGCAGAAATGGGTGCCGCGCGCAGGGCTCGTGTATCGCTACACCGACGCCTTGTCGTTCTATGGCAGCTACACCGAATCGTTCAAACCCAACTCGACCATCGCCCCGCTGAGCGGCAGCAGCACTGTGCTCGACGGCAGCATTGCGCCGGAAGAAGCCAAGTCGTGGGAGCTGGGCGCGCGTCTGGATCTGCCGGGGCGCATCACCGGCAACGTCGCGTTGTTCGACATCAAGAAACGTAACGTACTGGTGGCCAATGCCGAAGGCCCGACGACGATCTACAGCGCCGCCGGTGAAGTGCGTTCGCGCGGCCTCGAAGTGGATTTGAGCGGACAGCTCAGTGACCGCTGGAGCATGATCGGCAGCTATGCCTACACCGATGCCGAAGTCACCGAAGACCCGGACTACAAAGGCAAGCGCCTGCAAAACGTGGCGAAAAATTCCGGTTCGTTGTCAGCGGTGTACGATTTCGGCAGCGTGCTGGGCGGCGACCAGTTGCGCATCGGCGCGGGCGCGCGTTACGTCGGTGAGCGCGCGGGGAACGCGGTGAATGATTTTGATCTGCCGAGCTACACCGTGGCTGATGCATTTGCGACTTACGACACGAGGGTTGAAGGGCAGAAGGTCAAGTTTCAGCTGAACGTGAAGAACCTGTTTGACCGCACGTATTACACGTCCTCGGCGAGCCGGTTCTTTGTGTCGATGGGGGATGCGCGGCAGATTTCGTTGTCGAGCACTTTGGAGTTTTAAGGCAAGATCAAAAGCCCCTCACCCTAGCCCTCTCCCGGAGGGAGAGGGGACTGACCGTGTGTTATTCGAAAGGTACTTCGGCCTGAGATTTATGTGCTGTATCCATAATCGACTGGTTCTGTCAGGTCGGCGGAGAATCTGAGACACCGCGGTCGGCTCCCTCTCCCTCCGGGAGAGGGCTGGGGTGAGGGAAACAGGCTCAACGCAAAAACGCCTGCCGATATTCCCCCGGCGTCCCACCCAGTACCTGGCGAAACCGATTGGTGAAATGACTCGCACTGGCAAATCCGCACGCCAGCGCAATCTCACCCAGCGGCAGCAGGGTCCCGCGCAACATCTGCCGCGCCCGATCCAGGCGTCGCGCCAGCACATATTGATGCGGTGGCAAACCGAAACTCGCCCGGAACATCCGCGCGAAATGGTATTCCGACAGCGCACACAATCCGGCCAGTTGCCCGAGGCTGATCGGCTCCGCCAGTTGACTGTCGATGTACGCCACCAGTTGTCGGCGTTGATGCGCCGCCAGTCCGCCCTTCAAGCGCAAGCCCTGCCGCGCACCGACCTGGCGGAGCAAAGTGTGGCTGATCAACTCGTGGGCGAGGCTACTGGTCAGCAAGCGCTCAGCGGGTTCGTCCCAGTTCAGCGCCAGCAATTGGCGAAAGCGCTGTGCCTGTTGCGGGTCTTCGAGGAAGGTATGCTCGCGCAGCTGCATTTCGCGCGGTTCGCGATCGAGCAACGTCACGCAACCGAGGGCGAATTGTTCGGCGCTGAAATACAGGTGCGCCAGGCGAATGTCGCCGTTGACCACCCAGCCCGACTCATGTTCGGCCGGCAGAATGCACAGCTTGTCCGGTGCACCCTTTCGCTGCGGTTGGCCGCGACGAAATGTGCCGGTGCCGCCGGCGATGTAGCAGGACAGGGTGTGGTGGCCCGGCGCTGAATATTCCCGGGCGTCGTGGTGATTGGTCCATACCGCGGCGGACAAGCCGTCGCCAAGCTCGGCGCTGTGCACCAGGCGGGCGTTCGGCGAGCTGTTGAGCTCTTGAAAGACTTGCAGGGTATCGATTGCGGCCATGGGCGATTTTCTCCGACGCCTTGCATGCTACTCCGTAGACGCCAGGCTGCCAGCCCGTTAACCGAGAAAAGCGCAAGAATCTGCAAGCGTGCACAGCGGCGCCAGACCGACACTCAGGGCCTGTCGAGGAGAGTGCACCATGAACCTGTCGTTGTATTTGTTGACCGTACTGATCTGGGGTACCACGTAGATTGCCTTGAAATGGCAATTGGGCGTTGTGGAGATACCGGTGTCGATCGCCTACCGCTTCGGCCTCGCCGCGCTGGTGCTGTTTGCGCTATTGCTGCTCAGCCGTCGTCTGCAGCCGATGAATCGTCGCGGGCATCTGATTTGTGTGGCGCAGGGGCTGTGCCTGTTTTGCGTCAATTTCATGTGTTTCCTCACCGCCAGCCAGTGGATTCCCAGCGGGCTGGTGGCAGTGGTGTTTTCCACGGCGACGCTGTGGAATGCCCTCAACGCGCGGGTGTTTTTCGGCCAGCGTATCGCACGCAATGTGCTGATGGGCGGCGGGCTCGGTTTGTTCGGCCTGGGCCTGTTGTTCTGGCCGGAACTGGCAGGGCATCAGGCCAGTCCACAAACCCTGCTGGGGCTTGGTCTGGCGCTGTGTGGGACCTTGTGTTTTTCGGCGGGCAACATGCTGTCGAGTCTGCAACAGAAGGCCGGCCTCAGACCGCTGACTACCAATGCCTGGGGCATGGCGTATGGCGCAGCCATGCTGACGCTGTGGTGCCTGGTCAAAGGCATCCCGTTCGACATGGATTGGAGTTCGCGTTACGTCGGCGCGCTGCTGTATCTGGTGATTCCGGGTTCGGTGATCGGTTTCACTGCCTACCTGACACTGGTCGGACGCATGGGCCCGGAGCGCGCGGCGTACTGCACGGTGCTGTTTCCGGTGGTGGCATTGAACGTCTCGGCGTTTGCCGAAGGTTATCAATGGACGGCACCGGCATTGATCGGTCTGGTTCTGGTGATGCTGGGCAACGTGCTGGTGTTTCGTAAGTCGAAAACAGTGCCAGTCTCCGCGCAGCGAAAGCTGGCTTGAATAATCGAGCGCTGAACTTCAGTGCTCGACTTTCAAGGTGATGTAAATCATCACCGGAAAAATGAAATCGACAATATGCCGGGCCCAATCCTTGGCATTCCACGATTGCGAAGTGTCCATGTCGAACCATTCGACGCCCACGGTTTGCAGGCAAACGTAGTAAATGAAAATGGCCGCCAGAATACCCATGATTGAAAACTTCTTCGCTTCATGGAAAATCTCGGCGGAGGAGTTGATATGCCGATACAACTGATAGGTGCCTATCAGGCAGAGCACGGTATAGGTGACTTCCATCGTTATGATGAACCAGTAGATCCGGTGGTGGACTATAGGCGAGTCAATGGCTCGATACTTGAGATTCTCGCTGGCGGTGGTGGTATCCATGCTCAGTATATGCGCCACGTAAGTGTAGTTTGATTCGTAGTCGGTGAAGTTGTGAATCATTACCAGCAGTCCAAAGAAGCTGATATAGGCCATCAGGATTACTTTGCTGTAACGGATCAGTTTTTCGGTGGTCAGCGTGTTCAAGGTGTGGGCTCTCCATAGCATATGTCTTTAGATAGACGGATGCGGAGAGCTTATAGTGCGGCTGTGGAAGTTTGGTCGTGGTTCGATTGCAAGTTGTGTATATGTAACTAACGGGCAAATGCAGATGTGTGCACTTGCCCGTTGTTTTTCAGCCGCGCCAGACTTGCGGGTTGACCAGATCCTGCGGACGTTCGCCGAGCAGGGCGCTGCGCAGGTTGGCCAGTGCGCGATGGGCCATGGCTTCACGGGTTTCGGTGGTGGCCGAGCCGATGTGTGGCAGGGTCACGGCGTTACTCAGTTGGAACAGTGGCGACTCGGCCAGCGGTTCCTTTTCGTAGACGTCCAGCCCGGCGCCACGGATGCGCTGGTTTTGCAGGGCTTCGATCAGTGCCGGTTCGTCGACAACCGGGCCGCGCGAGATGTTGACGAGGATGGCGCTCGGTTTCATCAGCGCCAGTTCGCGATGGCTGATGAGGTGGCGGGTCTTGTCGCTGAGCGGCACCACCAGGCAGATGAAGTCGGCTTCGGCGAGCAGTTGCTCGAGGCTGCGAAATTGCGCGCCGAGTTCCTGTTCCAGTTCGGTCTTGCGACTGTTGCCGCTGTAGATGATCGGCATGTTGAAGCCGAAACGGCCACGGCGGGCCACGGCGGCGCCGATGTTGCCCATGCCGACGATGCCCAGGGTTTTGCCGTGGACGTCGCAACCGAACAGGGGCGCGCCGACGCTGGCTTGCCATTGGCCGGCCTTGGTCCAGGCGTCGAGTTCGGCGACGCGGCGGGCGCTGCTCATGATCAGGGCAAAGGCGAGGTCGGCGGTGCTTTCGGTGAGCACGTCGGGGGTGTTGGTGAGCATGATCCCGCGTTGGTTGAAGTAGTCGAGGTCGTAGTTGTCGTAGCCGACGGAGACGCTGGAGACCACTTCAAGTTTTGTCGCGCTTTCGAGTTGTGCCTGGCCGAGTTTGCGGCCGACGCCGATCAGGCCGTGGGCGTGGGGCAGGGCTTCGTTGAATTGCGCGTTGATGTCACCGGTCTTTGGGTTGGGGACGATGACGTCGAACTCCTGTTGCAGGCGTTCGACCATGGGCGGGGTGATGCGGCTGAAGGCCAGGACTGTTTTTTTCATTGCTCGGGGCTCGTCGTGCGGCTTGATTGAAAGCACGCTAACATTTTCTGGGCTGGGTTGTCTTGGCGGCCTCTGGGCCGGCCGGGCTCTGGTTGGTTTGGCGTGTATATCCGTTGCTGCGGGTGTGGCGGCTGGCGGTTTCGCCCTTACGGCGAGTCCCTTTTTCAGACGCCAAAAAGGAACCAAAAGGCTTTGCTCCTGCGTCCGGCCCTCGCAGGCTCGGGTCCCTTCGCTCCGGGATCGATCCGGGCGCAGCGGCTACGGTTTGCTTCGCTGCACCTACTTCCGCTGTGTACGACTTCGTCGTACGGTCGCTCTGCTCCCACGCCCGGATCAATCCCTGCGCTCAGCCTTCCGATGTCGCTGGTGACGCAAGATCAAAAGCACTCGAGCTGGCGCTCATTGTTGAGTGGTGAGAAGCGGGGGGTTGGCTTTGGATTTGTGGTGGGTTTGCCCCTCACCCCAGCCCTCTCCCGAGGGAGAGGGAGCCAGATTGATGAGCTGTTCAAATCCTGAGTTCGGCTCGGTATTTCAGGTCTGCGTACCTTGCCTGAACAACGCGATCAGTCCCCTCTCCCTCCGGGAGAGGGCTAGGGTGAGGGGCTTTTGATTCTCATCCGACGTCGGCGCAGCTCTCGCATCCACCACGAACGGTCCTCACTCCCTACAAACGCGTAAGTTTAAAAATCAGTTCGCAACCCGTGCCCCGGCCAGGCTCCCGCTCAATTCATACGCCGCCAGTTCCGCCTGATGCGCCGCCAATATCTCCGGCAACGATCCGCGCAGATATTCGACCCACGTCTTGATCTTCGCATCCAGATACTGCCGCGACGGGTAGATCGCGTACAGGTTGAGCTCTTGCGAGCGGTAGTTCGGCATCACCCGCACCAGCGTGCCGTTGCGCAGGCCTTCGATGGCGGCGTACACCGGCAATACGCCCACGCCCATGCCGCTGATGATCGCGGTTTTCATGGCGTCGGCGGAGTTCACCAGAAACGGCGAGCTGTTGATGGTGACCATTTCCTGGCCGTCCGGGCCGTCGAAGGCCCATTTTTCAAGGGGTATCACCGGGCTGACCAGACGCAGGCAGGCGTGGTTGAGCAGGTCGCTGGGTTTTTGCGCGGCGCCGTTGGCTTTCACGTAGGCCGGCGAGGCGCAGACGATGCTGTAGGTGATGCCCAGCCGTTGCGAGACGAAACCTGAGTCCGGCAGTTCGCTGGCGAGCACGATGGACACGTCGTAGCCTTCGTCGAGCAGGTCCGGCACGCGGTTGGCCATGGTCAGGTCGAAAGTCACGTCCGGGTGGGTCTTGCGATAGCGGGCGATGGCGTCGATGACGAAGTGCTGGCCGATGCCGGTCATGGTGTGCACTTTCAACTGTCCGGCGGGGCGGGCGTGGGCGTCGCTGGCTTCGGCCTCGGCTTCCTCGACGTAGGCGAGGATCTGCTCGCAGCGCAGCAGGTAGCGCTTGCCTGCCTCGGTGAGGGCGATGCGCCGCGTGGTGCGATTGAGCAGGCGGGTTTGCAGGTGGGCTTCGAGGTTGGAGACCGCGCGCGAGACGTTGGCGGTGGTGGTGTCGAGTTGCACGGCGGCGGCGGTGAAGCTGCCGGCTTCGGCGACGCAACTGAAGGCGCGCATGTTTTGCAAGGTGTCCATGGGGTGCTCTCAAGGGAGATGGCAAATTGTGACACGAAGTTTCAGGGGCTGAGACCCCAGACTTAAGGATTATCGCGTTAACCGTAACAAAGATTCACAGAAAACCCAGCTTATCGCCGTAATGGCGCCCCCCTAGAATTGCGCCGTTGTGGGAGTCGAGGCGCACAGGCCGGTTGTTCAGCCCGAACAGAGGCGCTGATTTGGCGAACAGACTCGCCCCCGCAAAGTCCCGGTTTATCCCCTTTTCAGGAATTCGCAGCTGTGCCGCGTCGCATCAACAGAGCGCTTTTGCCGCTCAGTGTTCTGGCTTTTACCCTGGGTCTTGGCGGCTGCATCTCAACGCAAGGAATCGCCCCGCACAGCGAGGCATTGGCGGCCAATTCGCTGGCTGCCGACGAGGCCATCGCCCACGCCGCCCGTGACGCCAATTGGCCCAGCGCGCAATGGTGGCAAGTGTACGGCGACCCGCAACTCAACCACTGGATCGACCTCGCGGTGCAAGGCAGCCCGACGATGGCCATGGCCGCCGCGCGGGTGCGCCAGGCCAGGGCGCTGGCCGGTGTCGCCGAGGCGGCCGAGTCGTTGCAGATCAATGGCGAGTCGACGCTCAAACGGCACAACTGGCCGACCGATCAGTTTTACGGCCCCGGCGAGCTGGCCAACACGACGACCTGGGACAACAACGCCGCGCTGGGTTTCAGCTATGCGCTCGATCTCTGGGGCCGGGAAAGCAATGCCAGTGAGCGCGCCGTGGATCTGGCACACATGAGCGTCGCCGAGGCGCGGCTGGCGCAGCTGGAATTGCAGAGCAATATCGTGCGCGCCTACATAGAGCTGTCGCTGCATTATGCCCAGCGTGACATCGTCGCGGCGACGCTGGCGCAGCAACAGCAGATTCTCGACCTGGCGCAGAAACGTCTCAATGGTGGGATCGGCACGCACTTCGAAGTCAGCCAGGCTGAAACGCCGCTGCCGGAAACTCATCGCCAACTCGATGCGCTGGATGAAGAAATCGCCCTGAGCCGCAACCAGATCGCCGCGCTCGCCGGCCAGGGACCAGGGGCGGGGGCGCAGTTGCAGCGGCCGACGCTGGCCCTCGGTGCGGCGTTGAAATTGCCTTCGGCGTTGCCTGCGGAGCTGCTCGGTCAGCGTCCCGATGTGGTCGCCAGTCGCTGGCAAGTGGCGGCGCAGGCGCGCGGCATCGATGTCGCTCATGGCGGTTTTTACCCCAACGTCGATCTGGTCGGCAGCCTCGGCTACATGGCCACCGGTGGCGGCGCGCTGGAGTTTCTGACTGGCAAGAAACTCAACTACAACGTCGGCCCGGCGATCTCGTTGCCGATTTTCGATGGTGGGCGATTGCGTGCCGAGTTGGGCGAGGCCTCGGCCGGTTACGACATCGCCGTGGCGCACTACAACCAGACGCTGATCAACGCGCTGAAAAACATCTCCGACCAGTTGATCCGCCGCGAGTCGATGGACAAGCAGCAAGGCTTCGCCGCCGAGTCGGTGGCCACGGCCCAGAAAACTTACGACATCGCGATGATCGCTTATCAGCGCGGCCTCACCGATTACCTCAACGTGCTCAACGCGCAGACGCTGCTGTTCAAACAGCAACAGGTGCAGCAGCAAGTGCAGGCGGCGCGGTTGAGTGCGCATGCCGAGCTGGTGACGGCGTTGGGCGGTGGCCTCGGTGCCGGCAGTGATGTGCCGAGTGCCGAGCAAACCCAGGCGCCGATAACCCCGGCACTCCTGAAGTGAACCCATGACCAATGTGGGAGCGAGCCTGCTCGCGAAAGCGGTGTATCAGTCGACGTCAATGCTGAGTATGAAAACGCATTCGCGAGCAGGCTCGCTCCCACAGGTTCTGCGACCAGACCGAATCTCATTGAGCACATCTGAATGACTCCCTTACCCGCACCCATACGCTGGCTCTACACCCTGGAATGGCGCCGCGGTTTCTATGACTGGGCGCGCAGCGACGGCGTGACCTGGGTCTACATTTTCAAAGTGTTGATCGCTGCATTCCTGACCTTGTGGCTGGCGATGCGCCTGGAATTGCCGCAACCGCGCACGGCGATGATCACCGTGTTCATTGTCATGCAGCCGCAGAGCGGTCAGGTGTTCGCCAAGAGTTTTTATCGCTTTCTCGGCACGTTGGCCGGGTCGGCGATGATGGTCACGCTGATCGCTTTATTTGCGCAGAACACCGAACTGTTCCTCGCCAGCCTGGCGATCTGGGTGGGCATCTGCTCGGCGGGTGCCGCGCGTTGCCGCAACTTTCGCGCGTATGGTTTTGTCCTCGCCGGTTATACGGCGGCGATGGTCGGTCTGCCGGCGCTGGCGCACCCGGACGGCGCGTTCATGGCGGCGGTGTGGCGCGTGCTGGAGATCTCGTTGGGGATTCTCTGCGCCACTCTGATCAGCGCGGCGATCCTGCCCCAGACCGCCAGCGCGGCCATGCGCAACGCCCTGTATCAGCGCTTCGGCGTGTTCGCGCTGTTCGCCACCGACGGCTTGCGCGGGCGCAGCAAAGCCGAAGCGTTCGAGGCCAGCAACGTGCGCTTCATTGCCGAAGCCGTGGGCCTGGAAGGGCTGCGCAGTGTGACCGTGTTCGAAGACCCGCACATGCGTCGGCGCAATGGTCGGCTGAGCCGTTTGAACAGCGAATTCATGGGCATCACCACGCGCTTCAACGCCTTGCACCAGTTGCTCGAACGCCTGCGGGGCAATGGCGAGGAACATGTCGTCGCGGCGATCAAACCGGGTCTGCAGGACCTTGCCGAAGTGCTCGACGGCTTCAGCGGCCGCGCCCTGACCAGCCCCGACGCCGCACGTCTGACAACAGCGCTGGCGATCTACAAGGACGGTTTGCCGGCACGCGTGCGGACCCTGCGCGGGCTGTTTCAGGAGACCGCGCCGAGCGAGGCCGAGCAGCTGGATTTCCACACCGCTTACGAATTGCTTTATCGCTTCGTCGACGACTTGCACGGCTACGCCCTGACCCATGCCTCGCTCGCCGAACACCGCCACGAACGCGAGCGCTGGGACGAGCCGTTCACTCCGCAAACCAACTGGTGGGCGGCGGCCGCGTCGGGGATTCGTGCCTCGTTCATCCTCATTGTGCTGGGCAGTTACTGGGTCGCCACCGCATGGCCGAGCGGGGCGACCATGAGCCTTATCGCCGCCGCCACCGTGGGCTTGTCCGCAGCGACGCCGAACCCCAAACGCATGGCATTCCAGATGGCCTGCGGGACGTTTCTCGGTGCCTTGATCGGCTTCGTCGAGATGTTTTTCATCTTCCCATGGATCGATGGTTTCCCCTTGCTTTGCGTGATGCTCGCCCCGGTGATCGTGCTCGGCTCGTTCCTCGCTTCGCGGCCGCAATACGCCGGGGTCGGCCTCGGTTTGTTGATCTTTTTCAGCACCGGGTCAGTGCCGGACAACCTGACCCTCTACAACCCCTACACCTTCATCAACGACTACATCGCCATGGTCATGGGCATGCTCGTCTGCGCGGCGGCGGGGGCGATTATTCTGCCGCCGAACAGTCGCTGGTTGTGGCAACGGCTGGAGCAGGATCTGCGCGGGCAAGTGGTCTATGCGATCAGCGGCAAACTCAAAGGCCTGGCCTCGAGTTTCGAGAGCCGCACCCGCGATCTGCTGCATCAGGCCTATGGCCTCGCCGCCGGCCAGCCGAAGGTGCAGAAAAATCTGCTGCGCTGGATGTTCGTAGTGCTGGAAGTCGGTCACGCGATCATCGAGTTGCGCAAGGAACAGGCAATTCTGCCGGTGCATCCGGCCTATGCCGAATCGCAGCCATGGCGTCAGGCGATCCGCGTGATGGGCCGGGCGCTGGTGCGGCTGTTTCTGCAACCCGGTTCGAGCAATCTGGAGCGTGCGCTGGTCGCCGTCGATCATGCGATCAGTCGCGTCGCGGCCACCGACGAGCCGTTCGCGCCGCATTTCGATACCTCAGCGCTGCGTCGGGTGAAGAGCTATTTGCACTTCATCCGCACCTCGCTGCTCGACCCGCAATCACCGCTCGCTGAATACGCCATCGTCAGCCCCGAAGGACTCGCCCATGCCTCGTGAAATCGCCTTCCATGGCGTGTACATGCCGACCATGACCCTGATGTTTTTTGTTGCTGCGGGACTGGCCTGGGCGCTGGACCGCTTCCTCTCGGGGTTCGACCTGTACCGTTTTTTCTGGCACCCGGCGCTGCTGCGTCTGAGCCTGTTCACCTGTCTGTTCGGCGCGATGGCGCTGACTGTCTACCGTTGAGAACGTATCGATGAAAAAGTTTTTCAGCCTGCTCGCAACCCTGCTGGTGCTGGCCCTGGCGCTGTGGATCGGCCGCACTTTGTGGCAGCACTACATGAACACGCCGTGGACCCGCGACGGCCGCGTCCGCGCTGACATTATCAACGTTGCCGCCGACGTCACCGGCGAAGTGGTCGAGGTGCCGGTGCGTGACAATCAGTTGGTGAAGAAGGGCGATCTGCTGATGCGCATCGACCCCGAGCATTACCGTATCGCGGTCAAACAGGCGCAGTCGCTGGTCGCAGCGCGCAAGTCGACGTGGGAAATGCGCAAGGTCAATGCCCACCGCCGCGCCGACCTCGACAACCTGGTGATCTCCAAAGAAAATCGCGACGACGCCAGCAACATCGCCGACGCCGCGCTGGCCGATTACCAACACGCCCAGGCGCAACTGGAAGCCGCCGAACTCAACCTCAAACGCACCGAAGTGCGTGCGGCGGTGGACGGCTACGTGACCAACCTCAATGTGCATCGCGGCGACTACGCGCGCATCGGCGAGGCGAAAATGGCCGTGGTCGACATGAACTCGTTCTGGGTTTACGGCTTTTTCGAGGAGACCAAACTGCCGCATGTGAAAGTCGGCGATAAGGCCGACATGCAGCTGATGAGCGGTGAAGTGCTCAAGGGCCATGTGGAGAGTGTTTCTCGCGGCATCTACGATCGCGACAACCCGGAAAGTCGTGAGCTGATTGCCGATGTGAACCCGACGTTCAACTGGGTGCGCCTGGCCCAGCGGGTGCCGGTCCGAATCCACATTGATGAGGTGCCGGAGGGCGTGTTGCTGGCGGCGGGAATTACTTGCACGGTCGTCGTAAAGCAGGACGACATCAAATAGCGAGTATCAACAAGGGTGGTGTGGCGAGGGGCGCTTGCTCCCGCTTGAGTGCGCAGCGCTCACCTTTTGCGGGCCGCCGCGCCGCCCGGCGGGAACAAGCTCCCTCGCCACAGCTGGGTATGTATCAGTAGAACTTGCTGACCACCCGTAATCCGGATTCGATGGTTTCGTCGACCGACAGCTCTTGATCTTCCATCAGCGAGACGATTCGCTTGTCATTCGCGATGTTCGCGTCAGGTAATTTCAGCTGAGCGGCGCGATTGATCACGATGTAGCTCATTACGTCGCCACGGCTTTTGGTGAACGGCTGTTTGATAGCCGTCAGCATGGTTCGCTTCACATAGTCGTAACGCTCGACTGACGACATTCCTTTGAAGGTATCCGGATAGTTCTGATAGATATCGGCGGAGTATCGTCCGACGTCTTCTTCACGCGCTTCTTCGATCAATGCTTTCTTGCTGGTGACCTGGGTCAGGAGCTCGCTGTAGAGCTTGTCGCCTTCTGCGATCTGAGCGGCGTTCATCTTGGCCTTCAGGTCATCGCCAGCCGCGGTGTCTTCGGCATTGGCCATGATTCTGGTCCAGGCGTAGGCGGCGCTCAGATTGCCCTGCTCCTCATATTGCTCGATCAATATCTGCTGGGATTCGGCATATCCGTGCAGCGAGGAGCGCTCGAGCCAACGAGTGGCGAGCGCCACATCTTTCTTGGCCCCGACTGTGCCGAATTTGTAGCTCTCGTACATACCGTACTCAGCGCACCAGTCGTTCTGCATCGCCGCATAAGCCATGTAGTTGAAGGCTTCAGTGTTACGTTGGTCGGCGCTCAGGGTGCTGTCGTAACGGGTAGTCATCGACAGGTAGCAGAACGCGCGGGTGTGCTTTGGGGCGGCCATGACCATGCAGGTTTTGGCATCCTTGTACTCGCCGTTTTCGTATAGCTGGTAGCCCACGCCGTACAGAATGTCGCTGTCCATCTGCGCATTGCAGTGCTCGTTGGCGGCAACGACCGGTAGCACGTTTTGCAGGGTCAGTTTGGGCAGTGTGTCATTGAGGGAAGGTTCTTTGATTGCGCAGCCAGCCAGCAAGGTGAGCAGTGCCAGTGGCAATACGTGGAGGAGTTTCAAAAGCTGTTTCCTGATCTGAGTTGAAGCGTGTATGCAGGGCTCGTGTCAGGCAGGTCAACAAAGCAGCGACTGTTCCGGGCGGGAACAGTCGCGAGAGGAGAGGATCAGCAATTCCCTTGCTTCGATGCTTGCCCGAGCGACTCCTTGCGCTATTGGGATTACTTCAAGCATTGGAGGCTTCAAGTGACGCGCATTCTACGTGTACTGATCCGCTTGGCAATTTGATCGGTTGTAATCAAAGATTTCCACGCAACCCGAACCGCTTCATCAACGTCGATTCCAGCAAACCCCTGGGCATCAACGTCGCCAACAACGGCAACGCGCGGCTGCCATTGCCGATGCGGAGCAAGCGTGGCGGTTTGCTCTGCTGCACAGCCTTGAGCAACTCGGCGGCAAACTCATTGGCCGGTGTCGGCTTGTCCTGCGATGCCTTGGCCCGTGCGCGAATGCCTTCACGCAGGGGAAACCACGGCGATTGCTCATTGATCAACTGTTCCGCTTCGTGCTCGGCATTCTTCGCGAAGCTCGATTCGATGGCGCCGGGCTGAACCTCCATTACGCGGATACCGAACGGCGCCAGTTCCATGCGCAGCGCATCACTCAGCGCATGCACCGCCGCTTTCGAAGCGCAGTAGGCGCCGGCAAATGGTGTGACCAGCACGCCGGAA
This sequence comes from Pseudomonas koreensis, assembly GCF_036668835.1. Classification (GTDB taxonomy): domain Bacteria; phylum Pseudomonadota; class Gammaproteobacteria; order Pseudomonadales; family Pseudomonadaceae; genus Aquipseudomonas; species Aquipseudomonas koreensis_I. The sequence continues at coordinate 24,046 of NZ_JAZEVW010000008.1, read as the reverse complement.
ACACTGCCGATATTCACCACCAGCCCCTTGGCCCGGCGCAGTACCGGGAACAGCGCGCGGGTGACACCGACAATCGAAAACACATTGGTTTCGAACTGGCGCTGCATGGCCGCGACACCGCCATCGAGCAGCGGCCCCATCGCGCCGTAGCCGGCGTTGTTGATCAACACATCGAGGCCGCCGTGTTGCTGGTTCAGGCGCTCGGCGAGTTGCTCCAGCGCGGCGCCATCGTTGACGTCCAGCTGAATCGCGGTGAAACCGGCAGCGCTGAGCGCAGCGACGTCTTCAGCCTTGCGCGCACTGGCCCACACTTCGTAGCCGGCTGCTTTGAACGCATCGGCGAGGGCGCGGCCGATGCCGCTGGAACAACCGGTAATCAACGCAACGGGCATGGCGCATTCCTTGTGCAAAAAAGTCGGGGGAGGGGATCAGTCAGAGAAACTACCCTGCAAATGCTCGGCGCGAAACTCCAGGGTTTGCGGGCGATAGCCGGGGCGCAGTGGCGGCAGCGGCAGGCAGTCTTCCCAGGTCGCGCCGGCCTGCAGTTCGCCGGGGCCGCGATAGCGTGGGGCGGTGTATTGATTGTCGGCCAGATTGACCGTATCGCCCGGCGCATAGGCAGCGATGCGCCAGCGCAGCTCGGTCAGCGGCACATCGTTGCCGTTGTTCATTTTCAATTGCAGCGGACGGTCGGCCGGGCATTGTTCGGGAGCATAAGCGATGCGCAATTCCAGGCGCGCCAGCTGTTTGACCTCGCGGTTGTCCAGCCACACCACCCACATGGCTACGAAGCCGAGGCCGATGGCAGCGGCCACCGACACCGGCAAGGCCTTGGCCGGGTAGCGCAGCAGCAGGATCAGCCAGGTGATGACCAGCAGGATGCCGATGAACATGTCGGATAACCTCGTAGAGACAGAGAGGCATCCTACCTAAGCGTAGGTGAGGTTGGCGATGGGCATCGGGACTTGAGCCGTCAGACCGGCGTCTTCGCGAGCAGGCTCGCTCCCACACTTGAAACGCATTCCCCTGTGGGAGCGAGCCTGCTCGCGAAGAGGCCATTTCTGCCACGCTGAATCAGGACAAAAAAAAGCCCCCGCCCAGCCCGCTGCGGATAGGGGACGCAACGGGCTGGACGAGGGCTTCTTGTTTGAGCAAGCGATTACTGCGCGATGGTTTTCACCGACACGCCGCGTTCGATCGGGGTGGAGCGACCGTAGATATCTTCGAAGCGTTCGATATCGTCTTCGCCCAAGTACGAACCCGACTGAACTTCGATGATTTCCAGCGGGATCTTGCCCGGGTTGCGCAGACGGTGCACCGAGGCGATCGGGATGTAGGTCGACTGGTTTTCGGTGAGCAGGAACACGTTCTCGTCACAGGTCACTTCAGCGGTGCCGCTGACCACGATCCAGTGTTCGGCGCGGTGATGATGCATCTGCAGCGACAGGCACGCGCCCGGCTTCACCGAGATGTGCTTGACCTGGAAGCGCCCGCCCATGTCCACCGAGTCGTACGAGCCCCACGGACGATAGACTTCGCAGTGGTTCTGGGTTTCGCTGCGGCCCTGCTCGTTGAGCGTGTTGACCATCTGCTTGACGCCCTGAACCTTGTCCTTGTGGGCGATCATCATGGCGTCTTTGGTTTCGACCACGACAATATTTTCCAGACCGATCACCGAGACCAGTTTGCCGTTGCCGTGGATCATGCAGTTCTTGCTGTCCTGAATGACCACGTCACCTTTGCTGACGTTGCCGTTGGCGTCTTTCTCGTTGACTTCCCACAGCGACGACCAGCAGCCGACATCGCTCCAGCCAGCGGTCAGCGGCACGACGCAGGCGCGCTGGGTTTTTTCCATCACCGAATAGTCGATGGAGTTGTCCGGGCAGCAGGCGAAAGTGGCTTCGTCGAGGGTCACGGTGTCGGCATCCTGCTGGCTGCGCTCGAGGGTCAGCAGGCAGGTGTCGTAGATGTCCGGATCGTGCTTTTTCAGTTCTTCGAGGAAACGGCTGGCGCGGAACAGGAACATGCCGCTGTTCCAGTAGTAACCGCCGGATTCGACGTATTCGGTGGCGCGCTTGACGTCAGGTTTTTCGACGAAGTGCGAGACGCGGCTGACGCCTTCCGGCAGCAGCGAATCGTTAGTGGACTTGATGTAGCCGTAACCGGTTTCCGGTTTGGTCGCCGGCACGCCGAACAGCACCATTTCGCCATTTTCAGCGGCAACGGTGGCCAGGGCGAGGGCGCGTTGCAGGGCTTTCTGGTCTTCCAGAACGTGGTCGGCCGGCAGCACCAGCATCAACTCGTCACGGCCTTCATTGACCAGCATCATCGCGGTCAGCGCCACGGCCGGTGCGGTGTTGCGGCCGAACGGTTCCATCAGGATGCGCTGGCATTCCAGATTGCGGTTGGCCAACTGCTCGTTGACGATGAAGCGGTGATCCTTGTTGCAGACCACGATCGGGGTGTCCATGCCTTCGAACACCAGGCGCTCCAGAGTTTGCTGGAACAGCGTGTGTTCGCCGGTCAGGGCGAGGAACTGTTTAGGGAACTGCTTACGCGAAAGTGGCCACAGACGCGAACCGCTACCACCTGACAAGATCACCGGAATCATAATGTTTACTCCATAAAATGCAGTTGAGAGCTGCAAGCTGCAAGCGGTGAGTTAGAAGCACTGCACTTGCAGCTTGAAGCTAGTAGCTGATAGCTCGAGCGATTAGCGAGTCGACACTGGGCGTTTCACCCAGACTGGCGACAGGTTGCTGCCGTTACCGGTGACGTACAGCACTGCTGCTTCACCGCGCTCCAGAGCGACGGGTTTGACGTCGCCGACTTTCTTGTCTCCTTCGTACAGCGCCAGGCTGACTTTCACCGGGTTGATTTCACGTTCGCCACGGCCCTTGGCAGCCACGTTCGGCACCACTTCGGTCTTGCCGTCAGCGGTCTTCAGGGTCAGCGGTTTGTCGCTGAGGTTCTGCACGCGCACCAGCGATTTCTGCTTGTTCTTGAACGGCGGCTCTTCGATCAGTTGCGGCGCGCCGGACGCGTTGTTGACCAGGGTGTAGTAGTGGTCACCGGCGAGTTTCACCGGCAGGGTCTGGCTGCCGACCTTGGCGCTGTAATCGCCGCCCGGCATGAAGCTGAAATCGCTGCTGGCCAGTGGCGCGATGTCGCTCAGATTGGTGCTGCCGACGGTGGCGCTGACTTCAGCGTTGCTGGCGTTGTAGACGCGCACGAAGGTCGAGCCTTTCGGTGCGGTCGGGCCGTACAGCGCGGCGTCGCCACCGGCGAAAGCTTGCACCGACAGCACGCTCAGACCTGCAACCAGTGCGATGCGTTTTGCGAGACGACGAGGAGTAGTAGTGAAAGTCATGGTGTACCTCTCTTTCAGTTTTGCGCCCGATCGGGCGTCTCGGATTTAGTGTTGATGGCTACGTTTTGTTGGCGGGCGCCGGCTTGTTTGAGCTCTGCGACCCACTGTGGGTCGGCGTCGCCGATTTCGTTGTTCACAGGCAGATATCGTTCAGGAAACTCCCAGATCAGCACCTGTGGCGGGCTGTTCTTGAAGTCATCGCTTTTCAGGTAGCTGAGCATTGGCAGGATCGGGCCGTGGCCGTCTTCGGCGTAATTGACCACGTCGCTGTGCAGTGCCTGCTTCAGCGCGCCGACAAAGTTCCAGTTCGGGTTGGCGCTGTAGCTGGTACCGATCAGCGCGACCGGTACTTCGCTGTTGGCGAACAGGGCGTCGTCACCGGCAGGCTGCTCGGCGGCCACGGTGTTGCGCTTCTGCAGGGGCTCCGGTGCCGGCATCATGTTTTCAAACAGCGGATCGAGCGGCAGGAACAGACGCAGATCGCCCTTGTGCGTGACCGTCTCCGCCGGCGTGGTGACGAAGCGCTGTGGCTCGCCGCTGAGCGGGAATTTCTCGGCAATGGTCTTGGCCAAGGTATTGGCGGCGATCTCCGCACCTTCCGGAGTCCAGTGGGTGTCGGTGCGCAGGAACACTTGCTGACCGTTCTGCTTGGCCTGTTGCAACGGGCCGAGCAGGTCAGGCGCGAGGATCTTGTCGCCGGCAACGCGAGCGTGGAAGTCCTGATAAAGGTTTTCGTGGATGCTCGAAGGTTTCACTTCATCCAGGTGTTCCGGATACAGGCGCGCCTTGGCCGGAACAATCGCCATCACCAGTTTCACGCCTTTGTCTTTCAGGGTCTGGCGTACGCCTTCGACCAGCGCGTAGTTGCCTTGCAGGTTCAGCTCTTCGTTGACGATCGGGTTGAATTCCTCATCGCTGTACAGCCACTGATCGCGACCGAGCACCACGCCCGGACGACCTTCGTTGAACAGCTTGAAATCCAGCGCGGCCCAGAGATTGGTGCCCAGACGCTTGATCGGAAATTCGTCGTCGTAGTGGGTTTCTACAGCCTTGGTCCAGCGGCCGTTGAGCACCGTCGCATCGGCGTTGGTGCTGAAGCCGAAGAAGCTGCGAATCGACCACACACCGAGGACCAACAGCGTCACCAGGAACAGGGCGATGTAGAAGATGCGTAATGAGCGGGTCATGTCAGATCCCTCAGAACTGGAAGTAAAGGAACGGCGAGAAGCTTTGCGCCGAGAGTTTGAGAATCGAGGCAATGAACAGCAGCAGGATCAGCCCGCGCATCACGTAGCGCGACCAGTCAGCGGTCCAGTAGGCCGGTTGCACCTGGGCTTCGACGCCGACGGTGTAGCCAGGTTCATGGATGCTCGCCGGGTTTTCGCCAGGCGCTGCCTTGATCATTCCAGGCGTGGCGGTGGCCGGGCCATCGGCCTCGACGTTGACCGCAGGTTTGGTCTTGGCTGGCGGTTGATTGGTGTACAAATCACGCAGTCCGAAGAACGCCAGGGTCAGGTAAGCCACCACCAGAGTTGCCACTTGCAGACCGGTCAGGCTGGCCTGATTGAGTTCCGACAGCGACCAGTCGCCGAAGCTGAACATTGCGCCGTACATGCGCCCGGCAACGTGCAGGTTCTCGGCACGGAAGATCACCCAGCCCATCACCACCAGCAGGAAGGTCAGCGCCCAGCGGATCGGGTTGAGGCTGCGCGGCGAGGTGTTCAGGCCCAGCGCTTTTTCGATCGCCAGCCACATGCCGTGCCAGGCGCCCCAGACGATGTAGGTGATGTTCGCGCCGTGCCACAGACCACCGAGGAGCATGGTCAGGAACAGGTTGCGATAGGTCATCAGCGTGCCTTTACGGTTACCGCCGAGGGTGATGTACAGATAGTCACGCAGCCAGGTCGACAGGCTGATGTGCCAGCGGCGCCAGAACTCGGTGATCGACTGGCTGATGTACGGCTGTTTGAAGTTTTCCATGAAGCGGAAACCCATCATCAAGCCCAGACCAATAGCCATGTCGCTGTAACCGGAGAAGTCGAAGTACAGCTGCGCGGTGTACGCCAGTGCGCCGAGCCATGCGTCACCGGTGGTCGGGTTTTGCAGGGCGAAGCAGTGGTCCGCAACCACGGCGAGGGTGTCGGCAATGAAGACCTTCTTGATGAACCCCTGCATGAACCGGGTGCAGCCCTCGGAGAACTTGTCGAGGGTATGCGTGCGGTTGTTGAACTGGTCGGCGAGATCGCGGAAGCGCAGCACCGGGCCGGCAATCAGGTGCGGGAAGATCGCCACGAACGCTGCGAAGTCGATCAGGTTGCGCGTCGCCGGGGTGTCGCCACGGTACACGTCGATGATGTAGCTGATCGATTCGAAGATGTAGAACGAAATACCGATCGGCAACAGCACGTGAGTGAGGATGAATGGCTCCAGACCGAACGAGGTCATAATCTCGTTGATGCTGTCGACGCCGAAGTTGGCGTACTTGAAGTAGCCGAGGATGCACAGGTCGACGGCCACGCCGAGCAGCAGCCAGCGCTGGGCCGGTTTGGTTCTGACGCCAGCGGCACCGACTTTCAGGCCGATCCAGTAGTTCCACAGCGTGACGGCTGCGAACAGCGCGAGGAAGTCCACACGCCACCAGGCGTAGAACACGTAGCTGGCGATCAGCAGCAGCAGGTTGCGATAGCGTTGCCCGCTCAAGTAGTACAAGCCGAGAAAGATCGGCAAGAACAGAAACAGGAACACGTTGGATGAAAATACCATCCCGATCTCTCCATGTTTGAACCAACAGTCAAGGGCCAAAGCCCCCCCAAACCCCCCGTGGTAGTGGAGGGGTGACACAGTATTCGCTTGGGGCCGGGGCTGGCCTTCAGACCGCGCCCCTCACCCCCCGCCCTCTCCCGGAGGGAGAGGGAGCCTGATCTCCATGGTTTTCAGAAAAGGAGATCGACTCGGTATTGCCTTGCAGCCTGATCTCACTGCTTTTCAAAGCCTGAGATCGACTCGGTATTTCTTTTGCCGCAGTCCGCACAGCCACCTCGGTCAATTCCCTCTCCCTCCGGGAGAGGGCTAGGGTGAGGGGCTTTTGCTCTTCGCCTGTCAGGAACCCTTATTGCCCTTTTCATGGGACGGGTCGTAAACCTTGGTCAGGTCCCCACCAAGACGGAAGGTTTTGAACGGTTGCATGTCGCGTTTCTTCTCGATCACATCCGGCGCGCAGGTGTAGAGGGTGCAGAACGGTTCGAGCCAGGCGAATTTCATGTCCTCTTTCAGGTCGGTCATGTCCTGCTTTTTGCCGTTCTTTTCTTCGAACTCGTCAGGGTCCTTGACGCCGGCCAACACGCGGTCACCCAGACGCTTCAGTGCGCCATTGTTTTCCTGACGCAGATCGACACCGTTGACCTGGGCGAAACTGGCGATCATCGCCAGCGGCGGCAGGGCGTAGTTGTGATAGGCGAGGGCGCGTTGCTGGCGCTTGAGTTCGTTGGGCAGGAAGCCATCGGCATCGACTTGATTGACGCCGACCTTGTATTCCTTGACGGCCCAGTCGAACAGGTCGCGGCGGTTGGTGGCGACGGCGGTGGCCATCACCGACCAGGCGGCCCAGTACGAGTGATTGTTGGTTTTTTCCAGCGGCAGGTTGTCCCAGTCGCTGACCACCTGATCGGCCATTTTGCTGAACCAGGCTTCGATCAACTGCGCTTCCTGCTGATGCTGGGCCAGCGGATGCGAGTCGGAAAACTTCAGGCGAATGTACGACGAGGCCATGCTGCCCAGCGCCCATTTGCGCATCGACTTGCCGGTATGGTTGAAGTCTTTGGACATCAACGCATCAGCCTTGGCCCACGCGGTCAGCCAGTTCAGCGTGCATTCGAGCTGTTCCGGACGACCATCGCGCATGAATTGCATGACGCGCTTGGCGGTGCCGCGCTCCAGCGTGGTGATGTCTTTGGTGGTGTCGCGAAAGGCTTTTTCCGACTGCACGTTCAGCGTCGCGCGGGCCTTGTCCGAACCTTCGTACTTGCTGCGAAATTGCAGCGGGCCGGTGTACGGCGCCGGCATTGCATCGCAACCGTCGCTCTTGTCGCCGCTCTTGAATTTATCCACCGGGGCGAAGTAGCCCTGTGGCGGACGCAGTGGCGCGGCGGCCTGGGTGGCCCCGGCGAACATCGCCAGGGTCAGCAGGGAAGGCGCGAGCAGGTGTTTGATCGTTCGATTTCGCATAGCAGACCTCATTGCCCAAGCTGCGCGGTCTGTTGACCGACGCCCGGGAATACGTTGCGTTTGCAGATTTTCGCTTCGACTTTTTGCGGCGCGGCGCCAGGTGCGGCTTCAGGCCCCTGGACTTCAACGGCCAGCAGGTTTTGCGAGGCCCAGTCTTCGTCCGTGCGCAGCTCAAAGGCGAAACGACCGTCGGTGTCGGAGGTTTCCGGTTTCTCGATCTTGATGTCCTCGTGGCGACCGTTCATGTACCAGAGGGTGGCTTGCAGGGTTTTCACCGACGTGTCGGCGAAGCGGATGTCGACCTGATGGTTGGCGTTCTGCAGGTTCAGGTTCTTGCTGTTGACCATCAGTTCCTGTTTGCTGCCCGGCTTCAGCGTGGCGCTGCCGGTCATCTGCGCGTCTTTGCCTTCGCAGCCGTTGTCGAGCAAGGCCATCATCTGGCGATAGATGGTTTCCTGGTCGAGGCGATACAGCGGCGAGAATTCCCAGATGAGGATCTTCGGTGGCGACTTCTGGAATTCCTCGCTGCCCAGGTATTGCAGCATCGAACCTTCAAAACCGCCGCCGGGGAAGGCGACGTTGAGAATGTCGGCGCCAATGGCTTCTTCGAGGAAACCGGCGAAGTTGTAGTTCTTGCCGCTGTGCGAGGTGCCGACCAGGGTGATCTGCGGATTGCCGGAATCGCCGAACAGGTCGCCATCACCCGCTTCGCCTTTCGGCTCGGTGGTGAACTGGTCCATGTATTGAATCGCGTAGCTGGTGCCGCACAGTTGGCCGGCCATGTTGTGCAGGGTGCCGGTCTTGCCCATGCGCCCGGACTTCTTGGTCTCGAACTCACGCTTGGGAATGTCGGCAAAGGCCGGGATCTGCTTGACCTTCTCGGCGACGATTTTCGCCGTGCGCTGGGCGCCATAAGGCGTCCAGTGCTGGTCGCCACGGAAGTAGAAATCGTGGGCGGGCAGGGTGTCCGGCAACGATTCGTTGGTCAGTGGCGACAGGTCCGGCACCACATAACCCATCTGCGCGAAACGGCCGAGCATGGTCTTGTAGTTGCCCAGTGCTTTCTCATAATCGAACGCGGCTTTTTCCTGCGGGTTGAGCTTGTTGCGGTTCACCAGGCCACGGGTCGGCTGGTAAACGATGACCAGCTCGACGCCTTTGCTCTTGAACGCATCGTGCAGCTGTTGCAGGCGCTTGTAGCCGGCCGGCGTGGTGTTGAACTCGGTGCGCAGGTCTTCCTGAGTCCGGAACAACCAGTCGCCCTGGGCTTGCACCAGCGTGGTGAAGTTCTGCTGATAACGCGTGGTGTAGTTCTTCGCGTCATGGGCGGCCGGGCACAGGTTGCAGCATGGCTCGGCGGTGAATTTCGGCGGCGTAGCGGTTTCACTGCCAGCGTCGGCACGTGCATTGCCGGCGGCGAGAATGCCAAGGGTCAGGGCCGAGAGGCTGAGCAGTTTGATCATGTGTGGGTGCATAAATTATCCTCAGTCCCGCATTTCGGTCTGGCGTTCGACAGGGTCGATCAGCACGGCTTTCTGTTGGCGTACCAGCAAGTCGAGAATTTCATCCTGGCGCTCGCCGAGGATGCCGTTGAAGCTGATGCCGCTGGATTTGGTCGGCGCCAGCATCGACACGCGATACAGCTCGACACTCAACGGCGAATCGATCGACAGCGGGCCGCTGCCATTGGCCGCCAGCTCGCCGCCGACGACGATCAGCGAGACCTGCGCATCGAACGGGTCGAGCTTGATGTCGCGGTCGGTGTCGGTCAGGTCCTTGATGTGCCCGTAAATGCCGGTCAGGCCGTTGGTCATGGCGACGTTTTCGTACAGGCGGATGTTCACGCTGTTACGAATACGGATGCCGTGACGCTGGTTGCTGATGACCTTGTTGCCCCACAACAGGTTGTCGGCAGACTCATAGAGCGTGATGCCGTCGGTGTGGTTCTTGTAGATCTCGTTGTAAGCAATGATGTTGTTGATGCTGTTACGGTCGATCACCAGGCCCGACAACTTGTTGTCGTAGCTCTTGTTGTTGAAGATGAAGCTGTCGTTGACCTCACGGGAAATAATGATCCCGTGCTTCTTCTTCGTGCCGTACACGGTGTTCTCGGCAATGATCAGCCGGTGCGAACGGTCGTGTGGGTCGATGCCGTAGACGATGTTGTCTTTGTAGGTGTTGCCCTTGACCACAAAGTCGCTGGTTTCGTAGCAGTAGAAGCCGTACCACATGTCCGAGAACTCGGAGCCGACGATCCAGCCTGTCGGCTCGGGACGCTTGAGCACCTTGGCCATGTTCGGCGTGTACTGGGAAATACTCACCCCGTACGACTTACTGTTGGCGTAGCCGAAGCTGGCCATCTTGCTGTTGACGATGTAGGTCTCGGTGCCGCCCCAGGCGAGCAGGAACGGACGGAATTCCTTCGGCGAACGGAAGGTTGCCGGGCCGTTGTCCTTCTCGCGCCAGCCGGTGACTTTGGTGTCACGCACGAACAGTTTGCCGTCATTGACGAGGAACGAACCGGCCTCTTGGGACAGGCGCAGTTCCTGGGTCTGACCGTCGATTTCGAGGATGCCTTTCTCGCCGACCACGATCGGCAATTTGGCCAGGTACACGCCCGGGGACGTCTCGCTGAAATACTGCTTGGGCAGTTTTTTCGCCAGATCCTTGAGGTTCATGTAGCCGTCGTCGATGAAGATCGCCTGCGGGATGCCGTGCTGACGCACGACCCATTCGGCCATCTTGTTATCGCCGCCGATGAAGTCCTTTAGAGCGTTTTCCTGCATCATCCGGCGCACGCTGATCTTGCCCGGCTTGCTGCGCACGATCTTCGCCGCAGCGGCTTCGGCGGTGAAGCCGGAGAGGTCGGGCAGTGTCGGCTTGGCCAGTTTCAGTGCGTCGGTCGGCGCGCTGCTGACGGTGTAGGTCTTGGCCTGTTGCAGTTCTTTGGCCACGGTCGCAGGTTTCGCCGGTTCAACATTGGCGAAGGCGCCGGCGCTGGCCAGCAGCATCGCGCCGGCCAGCAGGCTGAGTGAGCCTGTTCTGGTGCTGATCATGTCGGGCACTCCCTTGGCGGTTTGCATCAGAAGCGCCAGATCACGTCGATGAATGCGCGGTGCATGTACGAATCAACCTGGCTGCCGTAGGCATCGCCCGGTTTGAACACACCGCCACGGAAACGCACCAGTGCCGAAGGCTCGTCGATCGACTGGCTCAACGCCGCCGGCAACAGGCCTTGCTTGAAGTACTTGGTGACGACCAGGTCCATTTCCTGACCCAGGTCCTTGTTGCCATCTTCAAGCGGCAAGGATGTGCTGGAGAGGATCGCGCCGGTGACGTCGTCGGTGTTGTTTTCCACGGCGTTGATGCCGTTGCTGCCCACCGGCTTGTTGCCGTCGACACGCCAGAACTTGTGGTAGATCAGGCTGGCGTCGTATTCGTCGTTGACCATCCACGAACCGAACAGGGTCGCGGTCTGCATGTTGTTCATTTCGCCGCGAAAGGCTTCGCCGAAACGGTGTACGCGCGAACGGGTACCGGTGAAGTTGGAGCGGTTGCTTTCCAGACCGTTCTGTTCGTAATCGGCGCTGGCGCGGGCATAGGCACCGCCGACTTGCCAGTGCGGATCGAGGCGCAGACGCAGACCGATGTCAGTGGCCCAGCCGCTGATGTCGTCGCTGCGCTTGGCTTGTGCCGGACGGCTGCCGTCGGCGTTCAGCGCGTTGACCGTGTCACGGTCGCCGCTCATGCCGGTGATGCTGCCCCAGTAGTTGACGGTGTTGGTGTTGCGCCAGTTGTAGGCGTCGCTGTCGGCGGTCAGGCCGATCCAGCTGATGTCGCCGTTCTCGGTCTTGTCCAGCGAATCGCGCGGGACGCCCGGCTCGGCGTAATCGAGTTTGCCGTCATCGTGAGTGTGGTGGCCGCGAATGCCGACCCACTGGCCCGGCGTCCACTGGTAAGCGGCATCGGCGTAGGCGTGCAGGCGATCCTTGTCTTTGGGCGCCAGCTCTTTCAAGTCGGTGCGGTATTCACTGAAGCGCTCGGCAACACCGGCGTTGGCCCGCAGCAGGGTGGTGTCGAAGGTCCAGTTCAGCGCTTCGATGTTGGTGTCGCGCCATTGGCCGTCGTCATTGCGCAGGCGCTGGCGACCGAACTTGAGGATCTCGCCAGGGTAGGGCGTGAAGCCGCTGTAGCCGACCCAGAATTCGCGCATCGCCAGGTAGTTTTTCTTGGTTTCGCGATCACCGCTGTCGGTGGTTTGCGCACCGTCGGATTGTTGCAGGGTGTCGGTCTCGATGATGTCGGTCGAGGTCACGGCCTGGCCCATGGCGTAGGCGCTCCACGCGCCGCTTTCGCCGTAGATCCACGGACGCAGGTCGAGGCCCACGCCATTGACGTCGCCGCCACCGGCGGTGCCGAGGTCACGGTCGTCTTCGGACTGGCCGGTGAGTTTCACTTCCAGGCCGAAGTTCTTGCTTTCAGTCATCGCAGCCAGTGTCGGGCAAGACCAGATCAGCGCGAAAGTGAGGCCAATGCCGGCCTTCACGAATGGATTCAACTTCATAATTTTTCCTCGCCGTCTTCTTCTTGCAGGGCGTGCAGTTGCAGCGTGTTCGGGTTCAGCGAGCCACGGCTGGCTTGCTCTTGTTGCAGCAGGCGGCGCGCTTCGGGCAGACGCTCGGGCGGCAATTGCGCCTCGAGGGTGGCGGCCAGCTCAGCGGCTTGCGGAGTGTTTTGCGCCTTGGCCAATTGGCTGAAGACGTACGCGTTGAGTGGGTCAGGCTTGGTGCCCTTGCCTTGGGAAAACAATTGGGCGATGGCGAAGTCGGCGCTGTTCTGGCCGTTGCGCGCAGCGGTCAGCAGATGGTCGAGGGCCTTCTGCGGATAGACCTTGCCCAGGTAGCCACGGCGATAGATCTGGCCGAGGTAGTAATCGGCGGCGACTTCACGGCCGACGGCTTTCTGGAAATGTTCCTCAGCGACTTTCGCGTCGGCCGGAACCAGCTTGCCTTCGTAGTAGACCTTGCCCAGCAACAGTTCGGCGCGCGGCTGATCGGCGGCGCGGCCGTTGTCGAGGTACTTCATCATCTGATCGACATCGCCCAGTTCCGGGAAGTCGTAGAGCAGTTGCGCGAGGCTGACCCACGCTGCCGGGTAGCCCGGAGCGATCGGCTCGAGCAGCGCCTGCGCGGTTTTCTCGTCGGTCTTGCCGAGGGTCGAATCGGCAAGCACGCGGGCGACCGAATCAACGCGCTGGGCGGTGACGGTGCCACGGCTGTAACCGGCCTGCATCTGCTTGATCAGCTCGGCTTGCTGCTCTGGCTGGCCACGTTTCTGGTAAACGGTGGCGAGTTCGACGTAGCAGATATCGGTGGTGTTGAGCGCGGCCTTGCAGATTTTTTCCACGTCATCCAGGTGCTGGTCGTAGGTACCCTGGGTGCGATACAGCAGCACCTGAGCCAGACCGGCTTCCGGGTAACCGGCCTTGCGCCACTGATCGATCTGCTGCTGGGCGTTGATGTTGGGGAAGCTGTGCGGGTATTGCAGGTACAGCATCGCCAGCGGGATCAACGTGTTGCCTTCGCCATTGGCGGCGGCTTTTTTCAGCAGGGTTTCGGCTTCGTGGTGCTCGGCTTCGGTCGAGCCCGGCTTGGCCACCAACAGACGACCGAGACGGGCCTGGGCACGCGGCGACACGCTGGCCGCTGCGCGGTAAGTCGCTTCGGCCTGTTTCATTTGCGCCGGGTCACGGCTGTCGACCTGGATATCGGCGAGGCCGACTTGCGCCTCGCTGTAACCCAGATCGGCCAGTTGCTGGTAGTTCTGCGCAGCGGTGGCGGTGTCGCCACGCTTGAGCGCTTCGTTGGCCAGACGCTGGTCGGGCAGACCGGCGCAACCGGCCAGACTCACCGCCAATGCCAATGCGCACACTGACCCCATGTGGGAGCGAGCTTGCTCGCGAAAGCGGTGTGTCAGTCGGCACTGAGGCTGAATGTCAGAATGCATTCGCGAGCAAGCTCGCTCCCACAGGGTTTGTGGTGTGCTTGAGATGGGTGGAGTAGTCACAGGCATGTCCTCGACTTAAAGACCGGCAGCCATGGCTTTGTCGATCAGCCAGTTCAGGTTCGGGCCACGGTCGCTGTTTACTTCCACCGGGCGGCCGGCGAAGCTGCTGTCCAGAGGCTCGTCTGGCTGGATCTGCACGCGGATGTCGGAGGACAGGTCGGCGCTCTTCAGGCTGGTGCTGCTGACGATCTTGCCGGTGCGGGTCTTGTCTTCGCCGGCGATCTGGAAGCTCACTGGCGTACCCGGACGCACATCGCCGAACTGGCGATAGGAGAAGCGCGCATCAACGGTGGCCTGGGTGTTGCGCGGCACCAATTGGAAGATCACGTCACCCTTGCTCGCGTACTGACCGTCGGCGACCAGTTGCTGGGCCACGGTGCAATCGCATGGCGAGGTCAGGGTGCCGGTCATCTGCTTGCCGAACAGTTCTTCAACCTTGGCCGGGGCCAGTTGGTCTTCAGCCAGATGCCCCTTGAGCACGTCGAGCATGCTGGTGCTGAACGTCGCCAGCGGCGCGCCTTTGGCGGCAACGCCGTCGGACTTGACCAGGCTCTGCACGGTGCCGTCACGCGGCATGGTGATGTTCATCCCCGGCACGCTGACCAGACCGGCCTGGGCGTGGCTGACGAAGTACATGCCATACACCGATTTGAAGATGAAACCGGCAGCGACCAGGCCAACAGCGAAAATACCGGCGCTGAAAGTCACCGCTTTCAGACGACCGAACGGGGTCATGCCGGTGTCGTTGCTCTTGTTCTTGCGCGCCTTGGTGAAGTTGTCGCGCTGCAGGGTCGCCAGCACTTCGCCGATGCTGACGATGTCGCCGGCCAGGTGCGAAGTGATCAGGTGGCGCAGGGTGGAAATGTCCTGCGGCTCGAGGTTCTGGAACTGGCAGCCGGCGCGGCCGGTGGCGCGATCAAAGGAACGCACCTGCAGTTCAACGTCCATGGCCAGGCCGAGGTTGTCGATGACAAATTGCAGACGCGCCTTGTACACCTCGCCGATGGTCAGCGGCATCTGCCCGGCGTTGAACGCCAGACCGCCGGCCGACAGGTCCAAAACCCGCGCTTCGACCGGAGTCCGGTCAGGGCCGAAGAAACGCAGCTTGGCCGGGATTTTCACGCGAGCGTGCTGGCGCTGGGCTTCGGATTCATGCACTACGTTGACGTTGACGGCGGTATTCATAGGGGCGATTTCCTTGTTAATTCAATAGGAGCGGGTCAGACCATCATCAGCAGCACGGCGACAAAAATGCTGCCGGCGGAGAAGGTCATGGTCCGAGACGACCAGGTGTTGAACCAACGTTGAAAGCTGGCGAGGTCACGGGTCAGGGAAGTGGGCTGGCGAGTCCACGATTGTTGGTCGAGGCGGAAAAACACGTAGATCTTCACCAGCGCACCAACGATCTGGTTGTAATACAGAATCGCCGGGTAAGCCGGGCCGATGCGGTGGCCGGAGCACGACAGCAACAGCGTCAGAATCAGACGGGTGATGCCGATCCACAGCAGGTACACGAGGATGAACGCGGTGCCGTATTTGAAGCTGGCGATCAGCGCCACGGTCAGACCGAGCAGGGAAGTCCACATCGAAACGCGCTGGTCGAACAGCACCACCGAGGTGAATACGCCGAGACGACGGATACCCAGGCCCAGTGCACGCGAGTTCTGCCGCAGGTTGTTGCCGTACCAGCGGAACATCAGCTTGCGGCTGGCCTTGATGAAGCTCTTTTCCGGCGGATGCTCAACGGTGTTGATCGCGGCGTCCGGCACGTAGAAGGTGTCGTAACCCAGGCGCATCAGGCTGAACCAGCTCGACTTGTCGTCGCCGGTGAGGAACTTGAAACGGCCCAGACGCCAGTGTTGCAGCGAGTCGCTTTCGACGTCGGCGATGAATTCCGGATTGGTCACCACGGATGCTTTGAACACCGACATACGACCGGTCATGGTCAGTACGCGCTTGGACAAGGCCATCGAGCACATGTTGATGTGGCGCTGGGCGAAGCGCAGCTTGTGCCACTCGCTCATGATGTAGCCGCCGCGCACTTCGCAGAATTCGTTGGTGGTCAGGCCGCCGACGTTGCCGAACAGCTGGAACCACGGCACGGTCTTGCGCACGACGCCTTCGCCGAGCACGGTGTCGCCGTCGATCACGGCCACGACGGCACGGTCGTCCGGCAGGTGCCGGGAGATCGCGCGGAAACCAAAGGCCAGACCATCACGCTTGCCGGTGCCGGGAATGCGCACGAAGTCGAGCTTGACCCGCTCCGGCGGATTCATCCGCGCCCACAGCGCCTTGACCAGCAGCTCGTCGGACATTTCCACGATCGAGCAGACAATGGTGGTCGGCAGATCGCAATCGATGGCTTCGCGGATCACCGAGCTGTAGACCTGCGCAGTGGTCAGCGCGTCAATACGGAAACTGGTGACCATCAGAAACACATGCGATGGATCGGCGGCCTTGCCCAGCTTGCGCACTTTGCGGCGCAGGTGCGGGTAGACGATGTAGAGAAAAATCATGCCGCGTACAAAGTGCGTTGCACCCATCGAGTAGCGCCAGATACCCACGGCGCCAATCAGGAAAATGAAGTCCTTCGACTCGGAGTCGAATGTGGACGTGGGCAGCATCAAGGCCAGGCCCATCAGCAGACTGAGATAAAAAAGCCAGCCGGCTGATTGCAGAAAAAAATGTTTGAGCTTGGTCATAACCGTCATCCGGGGGTAAGGGAAGCTGCAAGTTGCAAGCTTCAAGCTGCAAGCCAATCGCGTTGACTTGCAGCTCGATGCTTGTCGCTTGGCGCTGCGTTACCAGCAAATACCTTCGGTGCGGCTACCGGCGCTGGTGGCCTTGGACATGAAGCCCACCAGGTCGATGACTTGCTTGCCCTGCGGCGCTTCCTGGGCCAGCGAACGGAATTTCTCGTCGCGGTTGCCGAGGATGATCACGTCGGAGTTGTCGATCACCGAATCGAAGTCCGAGTTGAGCAGGGACGATACGTGCGGGATCTTCGACTCGATGTAGTCTTTGTTCGCGCCGTGAACACGGGCGTACTCGACGTTGCTGTCGTAGATGCTCAGGTCGTAACCCTTGCCGATCAGCATTTCGGCCAGTTCGACCAGCGGGCTTTCGCGCAGGTCATCAGTACCGGCCTTGAAGCTCAGACCGAGCAGGGCGACTTTGCGTTTTTCATGGCTTTCCACGATGTCGAAAGCGTTTTGCACTTGCGATTCGTTACTGCGCATCAGCGAGTTGAGCAGCGGCGCTTCGACGTCCAGCGAACCGGCGCGGTAGGTCAGCGCACGGACGTCTTTTGGCAGGCACGAGCCGCCGAAGGCGAAGCCTGGGCGCATGTAGTACTGGGACAGGTTGAGGGTCTTGTCCTGGCACACCACTTCCATCACTTCACGGCCATCGACGCCGACCGCTTTGGCGATGTTGCCGATCTCGTTGGCGAAGGTCACCTTGGTCGCGTGCCAGACGTTGCAGGTGTACTTGATCATTTCGGCAACGGCGATGTCCTTGCGGATGATCGGTGCGTCGAGTTCTTCGTACAGCGACTGCAGAACGTCACCGGAGGCGGTGTCGAACTCGCCGATGACCGTCATCGGTGGCTGATCGTAGTCGGCAATCGCAGTGGATTCGCGCAGGAACTCAGGGTTGACCGCAACGCCGAAGTCGACGCCGGCTTTCTTGCCCGAGCAGTCTTCGAGAATCGGGATCACGACGTTGGCAACGGTGCCCGGCAGAACGGTGCTGCGCACGACGATGGTGTGACGGGTGGTTTTTTCACGCAGAACAAAACCGATCTCGCGGCATACCGCTTCGATGTAGTTGAGTTCCAGGTCGCCGTTCTTTTTGCTCGGTGTACCGACGCAGATCATCGACAGGTCGGTGTCGCGAATGGCTTCGGCGAAGTTGGTCGTGCCGCGCAGACGACCGGTCTGGATTCCTTGTTGTAGAAGTTCGCCCAGACCCGGTTCAACGATCGGCGATTTACCGGCGTTGATCATATCGATCTTGTCTTTGGCAACATCGACGCCAACTACGTCATGGCCCCGTGCAGACAGGCAACCGGCACATACTGCGCCAACGTAACCCAAACCAAATATGCTGATGCGCATCGCAATTACCTCTGTATATATCAGGCCTTAGAGGCCGGAGTTAATGGTGTTCAGCGGACACTAGTGCACTCGAAAGTGCGGCTTACAGGCGCCACAATGCCGTGTGCAGGCATACTAAGTTTCGAGTGTCTAAATAAGTGCACTCAAGATGTGCGCAACCAGGCCTTATTGTTATGACTTGCCCTGTTATGCAGCGGATCTTCTTTCTGAAGACTCTTGTGCAATCGTCTTGCACGCTTGATGCGGGGATGAAAATCCCTGTAAATCAAGCGGTTCAGTGCTCAGGCGAGCACGTTTAAAGGGTACGACCATGGCCTTTGCAGGGGATATCAATGGTGCGTATCGCCTGTCCATCGTTTCGTATTCAGACCGGTTAGTCATCTAGTCAAGTTGCTGTGACAACTTGGTTACATGGCTATCTGCTCTGCGTAAGTTATCTCGTACAAACTCGCCGAGAATCGTTACCGGTGGTATGAGCTACGCATTTGGACATAGTTCCTGTCCGCTCATCGTGCCATCTGAAATTTTTTGAAATATTGGTAAAGATGGCACTGCTTTCAATTTGATAGCACTAGCGATTTCGCCCTTTAGTTCTGGGGCTATAAGCGCGCTAGATAGTTTTGTGCCACTACTGCAAAAAAATTTAGGTGCCACTACTGAAAAAACTGACGAGTGTCGAGTGAAAGAAATCTCAGAAAAGACAGGGGTGTTTTTTTGGCGCCATTAAACTGGCGAAATGCGGCGGGGGATTTCTGACATCGTGCGAGGTGCACGACTCTTGATGAAAAGAGTCGTGCATTGGGCATGCTTTATTGCGGGGCGTGATCGCGCAGAAAAACCAGATTGTCGGGTTTCGACTGCTCGGCGCTGTAGCGATAACCCTGCACATCGAAGTGCTTGAGTTGCGCCGGATCGTTGATTTTTTCCTGGATCACGAAACGGCTCATCAGACCGCGGGCTTTTTTCGCGTAGAAACTGATGATCTTGTACTGGCCGTTCTTTTGGTCCTTGAACTCGGTATTGATGATCCGCGCGTTCAGGGCGCTGCGTTTGACGGCCGAGAAGTACTCGTTGGATGCCAGGTTGAGCAGCACATCATCGTCTTGTTCGGCCAGCGCTTCGTTGAGCCATTCGCTGATGCGCGTGCCCCAGAAGGCATACAGATCTTTGCCTCGGGCATTGGCCAGTTTGGTGCCCATTTCCAGGCGATAGGCTTGCATCAGGTCGAGGGGGCGCAGCAAGCCATAAAGGCCGGAAAGCATGCGCAGGTGTTTTTGCGCGTAATCGAAATCTTTTTCGCTGAAAGATTGCGCGTCCAGACCGGTGTAAACGTCGCCTTTGAAGGCGAGCAGTGCCTGCTTGGCATTCTCCGGCGTGAAAGCCGGCGTCCAGCTGCCGAAACGCGCGGCGTTGAGCCCGCCGATCTTGTCCGATACGTGCATCAGCTCGCTGATCTGCGCCGGGCTTAGCTCGCGCAATTGCTGGATCAGTTCCTGGGAATGGTCCAGGTATTGCGGCTGGGTAAAGCGCTGGGTCGCCGGCGGTGTTTCGTAGTCGAGGGTCTTGGCGGGGGAAATCACCATCAGCATGAAGTCGTCTCCTTTAATCGTGTGGGCGATTCTAGGGGGTTGGCGGGGTTGACTCCAGCTATGGGGGTTATAGGTCGGTGCAAGTGTCGGGATTTGCGACGGTTGGTGGATCTTTCCCTCTCCCTGAGGGAGAGGGGACTGACCGAGTGGTTCTTTCGATACCCGCCTACCTGAGCTATCGAGTCGAACTCAGATTTGAAACCGACAGAGATCGGCTCCCTCTCCCTTTGGGAGAGGGCTGGGGTGAGGGCAGCGACCTTGAGCCGTGCACATCAGCTATAGTGCCGCGCGGGTTTTGTTATGGAGACGTCCCTTTGCGCATTGTTCTTTTATTCACCGCTTGGCTGTTAAGTGTCGCTGCCGTCGCGGCGCCTGGTGATCCGGCGACGCTGGATCGCACGACCTGGCCGGAGCAGCTCAGCAGTCCGACCCTGTTCGACGTCGCCTCACGCGCAGAAATCCTGATGTTTGCCCGTGGCCTGCTCGGCACCGAGTCGATCGACGAGGCCGCGCTGGCCCAGCGCCTTGGGCTGCGCACGGTCAACATCGATGCGGTCAATCAATTGCGCCAACGTCTCTGGCAGCGCCTGCTTGCCAATTACAACTCTGCCCAGCAAAGCTGCGACCAGGACGCCTCGTTCTGCTTTCTCGTCGAAGACCTGCCGACTTTGCGTGAGCAAGCCGCCAAGTTTGTGGTCAGCGACGACAGCTATTACACCAAGTGGGCCGAACCGAGCCGGATCTTCCATTTGCAGTACCTCGACGAGCTGATGCGCAAGGCCGCGTTGTCGCCGCAAACCAGTAATGAATTCGACCGTTTCGGCGACTACGAGCGCAACGGCGACGACATGCACGATCGCCTGTTTCTGCTGACCTTCGACAGCGCCGCCAACGTACAACCGGACAATACCGACTGGCTCACCGAGTACCTGCGCAAATCCAATATGAGCGGCACGTTCTTCGTGTTGGGCAAGGATATTCAGGCGCGGCTGGCCGATCGCTCAGTCAGCAGCCTGCAAGCCAGTTTCTCGGGCCAGTGCGCAGGCGTGCAAGGCTGGGAGTTCCGCTCCCACAGCCACTGGCAGGACTGGCAGGATTCGGTGCGGCGCAGTGCCGATCTGGTGAAGAACAAACTGCCGGAAAACTACGTGCCGCTGTTCCGTCCGCCAGAAGGCCAGCGCCGCAGCGATGCGCAAGGTTTCTTCAACTCCCAGGGCCTGCAAGTGGCGCTGTGGGACATCGACGCCCAAGATAGCGCCGGCAAACTCAAGGGTGCAGCGAGCGCGCAGCGAGTGCTGACCCTGATGCTGTTGTGGCGCCACGGGGTGATCAATTTCAACATGAAACAGGATGCGGTGAAGACCTCGTTGCCGTGGTTGATCACGCAAACCGCGCAAAGCGGCATCGGCTGGGAAGACTGTCAGGACGCGTTTCGATGAACAACGCCAGGAGGCCCGGAAACATCGGGCTTGAGGTGATTTTTCAAAGGGATTCGATGCAGGCGGACTTCCGACTTTAGCGGGGTACGGGGAGTCCGCCAAGGGCTTTTCGTCACTCTGCAAAATAAACTTAAAAAAACCGTCAAAGTACTTTTTTATGTCATCGGTTTTGGAGTATTACGAAGACAGACCGCCGAAACCTGCAACACAGGTGGCGTCTTCCAAGACCCGTTTGTTTGCAGTCACTTGAATCTCCGCAGGTGAGATTTCGGCAGTCACTTCGAGGCGCAGCACCGCTCAGGTATTGCGTCTACTGGCTCTGACATAGGTGACCGAGTATGGATGATCACGGACGTAGCCCTTCCTCCAACCAGCCAATCCTGTATGTACTCGATACCAACGTATTGATTCACGATCCAAACGCCCTGCTGAATTTCGAAGAACACCACGTTGCCATCCCGATGACCGTGCTTGAAGAGCTGGACAAGCTCAAGAGCGGCCATCACAGCGTTGCCGCTGAATGCCGTCAGGCGATCCGGCTGATCGACAAGACCCTGGGCGATGCGTCTCCCGAAGACGTTGAACTGGGCGTGCCGATCCAGCGCGGCAAGGGCGGGCCGAAGGGCTTGCTGTCGATTCTGATGAGCAAGCAGGCCGAATCGAACCTGATTCTGCCCGAGCACCTGAACGACAACAAAATCATCAACCAACTGATCGACCTGCACACCCGCGACCCGCACAAACCGGTGGTGCTGGTCACCAAAGACATCAACATGCGCCTCAAGGCGCGCGCCTGCGGCATCGATGCCGAGGATTACAGCACCGACCAACTGGTCGATGACGTTTCCCTGCTGCCCAACGGCTACCACACCATGACCGGCTCGTTCTGGGACCGCGTGAGCAAGGTCGATACCCACCAGGATCACGGCCGCACCTGGCATCAAGTGCAACTGATCGACAACCTGCCGGCCGTGCACATCAACGAGTTCATTATCGACGAACAGGGTTTCGTCGGCTGGATCAAGGAGATCGACGAGGCCAAACTGCTGATTCTCGATCTGCATCAGGAACCGCTGCTGCACCAAGAGGCCTGGGGGCTCAAGCCACGCGACATCTACCAAAGCCTGGCGCTGTATGCGCTGCTCGACCCGGACATTCACCTGGTCAACCTGTCCGGCGCTGCCGGCTCCGGTAAAACCATTCTGGCCCTGGCCGCGGCGATCGAGCAGACCATGGTCAGCAAGCGCTATCGGCGCATCATCGCCACGCGCAGCGTACAAGGCCTGGACCAGGAAATCGGCTTCCTGCCCGGTACCGAAGCGGAAAAAATGGAGCCTTGGCTCGGCGCCATCACCGACAACCTCGAAGCCTTGCACATGGATGACGAAAACACCCATGGCAGCGTCGATTACATCCTCAGCAAAGTGCCGTTGCAGTTCAAATCGCTCAACTACATTCGCGGTCGCAGCTTCCAGCAGAGCCTGATCCTGATCGACGAATGCCAGAACCTCACACCGCACCAGATGAAAACCATCATCACCCGTGCCGGCGCCGGTTCGAAAGTGGTGTGCCTGGGCAACCTCGCACAGATCGACACTCCATACCTGTCCGCGACCAGTTCCGGGCTGACCTACCTGACCGAACGCTTCAAGGATTTCCCCAACGGTGTACACATCACCCTGCAAGGGGTGCCTCGCTCGATTCTGGCTGAATACGCCGAATCGCATCTCTAAGAGGAGCAGCGACAAGCTTCAAGCCGCAAGCTACAAGTGGTCCGAGTGAAATTCACTTGCCGCTTGAAGCTTGCGGCTTTCGGCTGTTTAAATGCGAGCTTTCCTGACGCCTGCCTACCGCGCTTTAACTTGCCGCTTGTAGCTTGCCGCTCGCAGCTGCCTCAAGGAGGCCCTCGTGCTGACTCATCTCGATTCCCAAGGTCGCGCCAACATGGTCGACGTCACCGAAAAAACCGTGACGTTCCGCGAAGCGACGGCTCAAGCGCTGGTGCGCATGCTTCCTGAAACGCTGCTGATGATCGTCAGTGGCGGCCATCCCAAGGGGGACGTATTTGCAGTGGCGCGCATCGCCGGGATTCAGGCGGCGAAGAAAACCAGCGATCTGATTCCGCTGTGCCATCCGCTGATGCTCACCGGCGTCAAGGTCGAACTGAGCGCCGAAGGCGACGACAGCGTGCGCATCGTCGCCCGCTGCAAGTTGTCCGGGCAGACCGGTGTCGAGATGGAAGCGCTGACCGCCGCCAGCGTCGCCGCCCTGACCATTTATGACATGTGCAAGGCCGTGGACCGCGGCATGACCATCGAAAGCGTGCGTCTGCTGGAGAAGGTTGGTGGCAAGAGCGGCCACTTTCAGGCGGAGCAGCCATGAACCTGACCGTGAAGTTTTTTGCCCGTTACCGTGAAGCGCTGGGCGTCGATTCGGTAAAGGTTGAAGGCGATTTCACCACCGTTGACGATGTGCGCGCGTTGTTGGCGCAGCGTGACGGCGCCGAAGTGTTGAGCGAGCAGAACCTGATGTGCGCCCGCAACGAAGATCTTTGCCAGCTCGACGAGCCCGTGGCCGATGGCGACGAAGTGGCGTTTTTCCCCACCGTGACCGGAGGCTGAGCCATGGCGATTCGTGTGCAGGCCACACCGTTCGATCCGGGTGTTGAAGTCAACGGCATGCACGCGGCCAACGTCGGCGTCGGTGCGGTGGTGAGTTTTGTCGGTTATGTGCGCGACTTCAACGATGGTCTCGATGTCGCGGGAATGTTTCTCGAGCACTATCCGGGCATGACAGAAAAAGCCCTGGGCAAGATCGCTATCGAAGCCGAACAGCGCTGGCCGCTGCTGAAGCTGGAGGTGTTGCATCGCATCGGCGCGCTGGAGCCGGGCGAGCCGATCGTGTTTGTCGGCGCCGCCAGCGCCCATCGCCAGGCCGCGTTCGATGCCTGCGCCTTTGTCATGGACTACCTGAAAACCCGTGCACCGTTCTGGAAGAAAGAAAACACCAGCGACGGCCCGCGCTGGGTCGAAGGGCGGGACAGTGATCATGCAGCGGCGGATCGCTGGAACAAATAAGTTTTGTAGTGCCCTCCACTAAGCCTTCGCGAGCAAGCTCGCTTGTATGGTAGGACTTGAAGGGAGGAGGAGGGACAAGGCTCGATTCTGACTGTTAGCGCAGTGCAGACCGTGGGAGATTTTCACCCTCCTCCTTTCACCCAAGCGCCGATAAAGAATGCAT
>NZ_JAZEVW010000007.1:0-286156 GCF_036668835.1 Pseudomonas koreensis | reverse complement strand
CGATGAACTGAAGCCGCTTGCTGTCGAAACCTACTTAACTCATTGAATCTCAAGGAGTTTTCCGTTTCGACTGCGCCGGAAGTGGGGCGAATTATAGACACCTCAGATCTGCCGTCAACCGTTAATTATGCTTTTCTATCGGAACTGGCGAAAATACCTTCTATATATAGACGTAGCCAAAAGCAATGCGCAGTATATTGCTCAATTCTAAAAACAAGCCTTTTACGCTCTCACCTATTGGACGATGCCGCGCAATGAATAACCAACCAAGATCACTTGCCTCCATGCTGTTCCCGGTTGGCCTGCTGTTAATCGCCATGGCATCGATCCAGTCCGGAGCCTCTCTGGCGAAAAGCATGTTCCCCGTGGTTGGCGCCCAGGGCACCACCACGCTGCGCCTTATGTTTGCCAGTGTGATCATGTTGCTCATACTGCGCCCCTGGCGGGCCAAGCTGACGGCCAGATCGCTGCGCACCGTGATCGTTTACGGGATGGCGCTGGGCGGCATGAACTTCCTCTTCTATATGTCACTGCGCACGGTCCCACTGGGCATCGCCGTTGCCCTCGAATTCACCGGCCCACTCGCCGTAGCTATCTATGCATCCCGCCGGGCAATCGACTTTCTGTGGATCGCCCTCGCTGCGGTTGGTTTGTTCCTGTTGATCCCCTCCGGAGCCACCAGCGCCGGTATCGACCTGGTGGGCGCCGGCTATGCACTGGGCGCAGGTGTCTGCTGGGCGCTGTACATCCTGTTCGGACAAAAGGCCGGCGCCGATAATGGCGTCACGACAGCTGCACTTGGAGTGATGATCGCCGCGCTGTTCGTAGCACCGATCGGGATCGTGCATGCAGGCGCAGCTCTGTTGACCCCCTCGTTGATCCCGATTGCCATCGGTGTGGCGATTCTGTCTACCGCCCTGCCCTACACGCTGGAGATGGTCGCACTTACGCGCATGCCGGCGCGTACGTTTGGCACATTGATGAGCATCGAGCCGGCCTTCGGCGCGCTGTCCGGCCTGTTGTTTCTGCAGGAATTCCTCACGCTGTCACAATGGATGGCCATTCTGTGCATTATTCTGGCTTCCGTCGGCGCCACCATGACCATGGGCAGCGCTGCGAAACCGGCAATCGCGGCCGATTGAATGCGCAAGTGACGAAGGTCTGGCAATTGCGGCGCATTTAGGCCATGTTTAGCCCGGTAACCCAATGCCAGACATGGATTTTTTTCACACAGGGACGGACAACGCTCAACGCGTGGCGAACACAGGCAGACCCGAGCGACAGACTCGTGGCCGCTATAAGGACGGTAATGAAACGAATTTTGCTACTGATCGCCATCCTGGCAGTTGCGGGTTGTGCGGCGACTTCGGAAACACAGGTCAAACGCGGGAAAAAAGGGCTGCATATCAACTGTTCGGGGCTGTCGTCCTCCTGGGACAAGTGCTACGCCAGCGCCGCCAATGCCTGTTTGCCGAAAGGCTACAAGGTGATCGCCAAATCCGGTGACGCCGTCGAAGAGCCCGGCGACTATCCCTTTGGTCTCAACCCTGCCGGCTACACCAGCCGCAGCATGATCGTCATCTGCAAATAGCTCAGCGTGGTTCGGCCATCTGACGGCCGATCTCGTCATGACTGGACTTCAGCACCGCTTGCTGAATGTCCGGCGTGACCAGCATGCGCGCCACCACCAGCGCGCCGACGCATTGCGACAGAACCGACCACGCCAGGCTGTCGCTTTCCAATATCTGAGCCCAGCGCTCATGCAACCGGCAAATCCACAACTGCGCTTGTTCGCGCACTTGTACATCCGAGCGGGCAATTTCCGCGCCCAACGCCGGCAACGCGCAGCCAACTTCAGGCTGCTCGACGTGAGACACACTCAGATAGTGTTTGAGGCAGCGCTGCAACCGCTCGCGATCCTGTTCACCCTTCCCGCCCAAGCGCTCAAGGCTTTGACTCAGCTCGCGTTCGACAATCGCAGTAAACAACTGATCTTTCGATGAGAAGTGGCTGTAGAACGCCGCCCCACTCAAGCCGATCGCTTTCATCAACGCATCGACGCCGACCGTGGAAAACCCGGAGCGTTTTGCCGACAGTGCGCTGCTCTGCAATAACTTCTCTCGTGTTTCAAGCTTGTGACTGGCGGAATAGCGCATGGGATTACCCTCGAATCGACGACCTTGACGTTGCCCGAATCCTAGCATAACGTTCGTTCACTTAACGATCGTTTAATAAAGGGATTCACCCATGAATAACAAGAAGGTCGTATTGGTGGTTGGCGCCGGAGACTCAACGGGCGGAGCGATTGCCAAGCGTTTTGCCCGCGAGGGATTCGTCGCTTGCGTTACCCGGCGCAGCGCCGACAAGTTGCAACCGCTGGTAGACGCAATCAACGCTGAAGGCGGTGAAGCCCACGGTTTTGCCTGCGATGCGCGCAAGGAAGAGGATGTCATTGCACTGATTGAAGACATCGAAACCCGCCTCGGTCCGATCGAAGCCTTTATCTTTAATATCGGCGCCAACGTGCCCTGCAGCATCCTCGAAGAAACCGCACGCAAGTATTTCAAAATCTGGGAAATGGCCTGCTTCTCAGGCTTTCTCAATGCCCGCGAAGTGGCCAAACGCATGGTCACCCGTCAGCGCGGCACGATCCTGTTCACCGGTGCAACCGCCGGGCTGCGTGGCGCTGCAGGATTCGCTGCGTTCGCAGGTGCCAAACACGGTATTCGCGCACTTGCGCAAAGCATGGCACGGGAGTTGGGGCCGATGAACATCCACGTCGCCCATATTGTGGTCGACGGTGCTATCGATACCGACTTCATCCGCACCAGTTTCCCCGAGAAATACGCGACGAAAGATCAGGACGGCATACTCAACCCCGAGCACATTGCCGAGAACTATTGGTATCTGCACAGCCAACCGAGGGACGCCTGGACCTTTGAACTTGATCTGCGCCCGTGGAATGAACGCTGGTAAGCCCTCGCTATAACTACTCGCCATAAAAACAAGCAGAGAGACGCGATGATGACGAAAACCGTGGAGTTCTATTTCGACCTCGGCAGCCCTGCCACCTATCTGGCCTATACCCAATTGCCGAAGATCTGCGCCGAAACCGGCAGTCAGTTGCGCTACATTCCGATGCTGCTTGGTGGCGTGTTCAAGGCGACCGGCAATGCATCACCGGCGATGATTCCGGCGAAGGGTCGTTACATGTTTCAGGATCTGGACCGCTATGCGAAACGCTACGCAGTGCCGCTGAAATTCAATCCGCACTTTCCGATCAATACGCTGATGCTGATGCGCGCAGTGACGGGCATTCAGCTTCATCAGCCTGAACGTTTTCAGGCTTTTATCGACTGTCTGTTCAAAGCGGTTTGGGTTGAAGGACGCAGCTTGAATGAACCAGAAACCGTAGCGGCCGTATTGATTGAACACGGTTTCGACCCGCAGACAGTGATGGCGTTGGTTAACGACGAAACAGTCAAAGCAGCCCTCAAGGAAAATACCGAAACCGCCGTTAAACGCGGTGTTTTCGGCGCACCGAGCATGTTTGTCGACAACCAGTTGTTCTTCGGACAGGATCGATTGGATTTTGTCGAAGCGGCATTGCGCCAGCTCTAAAGCATAGCAAACACCCGGGCGCTGGCGGCAGCGCCCGAGTGACAGTCGCTTAAATGGCCGCGGTCCGCGTGTTCAGCCATTCCAGCGCAGCGCCTTCCAGCAATGGGCTTAAGCGTTCACGCACCTCGGCGTGGTAGCCGTTGAACCACTGTTTCTCGTCTTGTGTAAGCAGAGCAGGCAACAAGCAACGCGTGTCGATCGGGCACAGCGTCAGGGTTTCAAACTCAAGAAATTCACCGAACTCGCTGCTGCCCGCCTCGCGGTTCATCGCCAGGTTCTCGATTCGCACACCCCAACGACCCGGACGATAAGTGCCCGGCTCGATCGAAGTGATCATTCCCGGCTGCATGGCCGTTTGCGGCGCAGGCGCGGCCTGGTAGGCAATCACTTGCGGACCTTCGTGGACATTAAGGAAATAGCCAACGCCATGCCCGGTGCCGTGTCCGTAATCGACGTTATCCGCCCAGATCGGCGCACGGGCGATGGCGTCCAGCAGCGGCGAGAGAATCCCTTTTGGGAAGCGTGCCCGCGACAGGGCAATGACGCCTTTCAACACCCGCGTGCAATCGCGTTTCTGCTCTTCGGTCGGCGTACCGACTGGCACCATCCGCGTGATATCGGTGGTGCCGCCCAAATATTGGCCGCCGGAGTCGATCAGCAGCAAGCCGTCGCCTTCGATCAGCGCATGCTCTTCTTCTGTGGCATGGTAATGCGGCATGGCACCGTTGGCGTTGAACGCGGCAATGGTGTTGAAACTCAGCGAGACGTAATCCGGACGTCGCTCACGTGCGGCAGTGAGCTTCTCGTCGATGGTCAATTCGGTAATGCGTTCGCGTCCCCAGGCCGATTCCAGCCACGCGAAAAACTCGCACAGCGCCGCACCGTCCTGCTCCATTGCCCGCCGAATATGTTGCGCATCCGCTTCGCTTTTTTGCGATTTGGCGAGCGTGGTCGGGTTCAAGCCTTCGACCAGTTTCACTTCGCTGTCGAGGTTGTCCAGCAGGCCCGTGGTAACTCGCGCCGGATCAACCAGCAGGCTCGCGCCCTTCGGTACGTCACGCAAAGCGTGCGCAACGTCGCTGTAGTCGCGCAGCGTCACGCCATCCTGTTCCAGCACTGCGCGCAAATTCGCGTCGACTTTGCTCAGCGCGACGAACAGCGTCGCTTGCTGTTGACTGATCAACGCAAACGAGACAAACACCGGGTTGAACGACACGTCACCGCCGCGCAGGTTGAACAGCCAGGCGATGTCGTCGAGGGTGGCGATGAAATGCCAGTCAGCCCCGCGCTCCTGCAAGGTTTCGCGCAGTCTGGCGAGTTTTTCGCCGCGGCTGACCGTCGCCTGCGGTGGCAGATGCGGATATATCGGGGCATTCGGCAGGCTCGGGCGGTCGCTCCAGACGTCCTGCAGCAGGTCGATGTCGGTGCGCAGGCGCGCCCCGCGTGCTTCGAGCTTGCTGCTCAAGGTACGCGCCGATGCCACGGCCATTACCGCGCCGTCAACCGCGACCACACCACCTTCCGGCGTCTGCTCGGCCAGCCAGTCCAGCGGGCTCGGCTGCCCCGGTTGCAGCTTGACCAGTTCGATGCCGCTGCCCTTGAGTTCCTTGGTCGCCTGTTCCCAGTAGCGGCTGTCGGCCCAGACCCCGGCAAAATCGGCGGTGACGATCAGCGTGCCGACCGAACCATGGAAACCCGACAACCATTGCCGACCCTGCCAGTAGCCCGGCAGGTATTCCGACAAATGCGGGTCGGCGGACGGCACCAACAACGCATGGATACCTTCGCGGCGCATCAGTTCACGGGTCTGCGCCAAGCGCTGGGGCACCAATCCTTCGGTCGAGGTCTGGGTACTCATCATGTCTCCTGCTAATCACTTCATCGTTATTGTTCGTAGCCGTTTATCCGGCTCGTTTAAAGTCCTGTCGCCCAGAATGCCGGGGCACTGGCGCAAGCGCTCTTGATCAGTTCAACGGCCTTGTCGACATCCTCGGCGGTGGTAAAACGGCCAAGGCTCAAGCGGATGGTGCGGCCGGCCAGATGCGCGTCATGCCCCAACGCCAGCAGCACGTGCGACGGCGCGTTACTTGCCGAATTACACGCCGACGTTGCGGAAAAAGCGATCGACTGGCTCAACGCCGCACTGTTGAATTCACCTTCGCTGAAGGTCACGCTCAAGGTATGGGGGATGCGCTGGGTGGCACAGCCGTTCAGGCGCACGCCCGGCAGGCTCGACAGTTGTTCGAGCAGGCGTTGGCGCAGCGCGACAATGGTTGCTTTCTCTGCGTCAAAGGCTTCGGCAGCCAAGGCAAACGCGGCGCCCATGCCGGCAATCTGGTGGGTGGCCAACGTTCCGGAACGCAATCCACCTTCGTGACCGCCGCCGTGAATCTGCGCCTGCAAACGCTGCTGCGCCCGCAGGCCGACGTACAACGCGCCGATGCCTTTGGGGCCGTAGAGTTTGTGCGCGGAAAACGACATCAGATCGACCGGCCATTGCCGCAGATCGATGGCAATTTTGCCGGCACCCTGCGCGGCATCCACATGAAACAAAGCGCCGCGGGCCCGCACGACTTCGCCAATCGCTTGAACATCATTGACGGTGCCCAACTCATTGTTGACCAGCATCAGCGACACCAGAAAAGTGTCGTCGCGCAGCGCCTCGCTGACCGCTTGCGCGGTGATCAAACCATTGGCGTCGGGGACCAGATACGTCACGGCGACGCCGCTGTCCTGCAACTGGCGGGCGGTATCGAGGATGGCTTTGTGTTCGATCTGGCTGGTGATGATGTGGCCACCGGGCACACCGCGTGCCTGCGCCACGCCCTTGAGGGCCAGGTTGTTGGATTCGGTGGCGCCGGAGGTCCAGACGATCTGCTCGGCATCGGCGCCGACCAGTCCGGCGACTTGCCGGCGCGCCTGCTCGACCGTGTGCCGGGCCTGCTGGCCGAAGGCATGGGAGCTGGAGGCCGGATTACCGAAATTGCCGTGAAAACCCAGACACTCGATCATCACCTGGATGACCCGCTCGTCCACCGGGGTGGTGGCGGCGTAATCGAAATACAACGGACGTGTGTTCATAAAAGACTCGCAGAGCGTGTTCCGGGATCAGGAGGCTCGTGTCTGCAAACGGCACAGCGCAGCCTTGTGAGCTGCGCGTCGGTTCGAGAGCGTCATCAATACCTGATCGGATGCCGTTAAAGAAGGACAACTTCATTTAAAAGTGCGTAGGAACGCTCCTGAAGCCGAGCTTAACAGGCATCCGGCCTGCGGTTGAAGCAATGCGTCAGCTAAAGCTTTCGAGAAGTAACGGGTACAGGGAAATCACCAGCAGCGCGGCCATGCCCCAGTTGAACACACGTAACCAACGCGGTTCCTTCAGTACATTGCGCAGCAACGTGCCGCAGGCGGCCCAGACACCGACGCTGGGCAAGTTGATGATGGCGAACACCGCAGCGATCACCACGACGTTGGTGAAATAGCCCTGCATCGGCGTGTAGGTGCTGATCGCGCCGATGGCCATGATCCAGGCTTTCGGGTTGACCCACTGAAACGCCGCGGCACCGAGATAGCTGATCGGCCTGGCCTCGCCTTCGACACTGTCGCCGACCGGCCCCGAGTGGGCGATTTTCCACGCCAGATACAACAGATACGCCGCGCCGACATAGCGCAGGATCGTGTAAAGGATCGGATAGTTCTGGAACACCGCACCCAGACCAAAGCCCACCGCCACCACCAGAACGAAAAAGCCGCAGGTAATACCGAGCATGTGCGGAATGGTGCGGTTGAAGCCGAAATTCACCCCCGATGCCAACAACATGGTGTTGTTCGGCCCCGGCGTTATCGAGGTGACAAGGGCAAACAGGGCAAAGCCCAACAACAGATCAAGCGAGAGGGTCATAGCGGGCAGTCCATCAAGGTCATTCAGATGTTGACCCTATCCCACTGCGCCCGCCCGGCCCACGGACAGTTGCGGAAAACTTGCAGCAGTACAGTTGTATTTCAGCTTGGGCGACCGTGCAGCTGTACGGCACGTTCGGCGCTCATCTCGCCTTGCTGGTCGAAACCGTAGGATTTCTGCGGCTGACCCAACAGTGCGGCTTTCTTAGCGTGGTATTCGTCGAAGGACAGGCCGCTGCGATTCAGCGCTTCCAGCGCCAGTTCGCGGGATTCTTCGGCGGTGTAAGGGCGTAATTCCGGTGCGACATGGCCGGCACATCCGGCGAGTACGGAAACAGCGAGCAGCAGCGAAACAGTCAGTAAACGATTCATGGGAGCGTCCTGGCGAGCAGTGTTGGTCGATGTAGAAAGGCTACGCCGCGGCACGCTCGCGCAGAAATCAACGCTCTCAATAGTGGCTATCAGTAATTCGCCACGGGCAGTGATGAATCGCCGAATCAGCCTAACCGAGCAACCGGCAATGCAGCGCGTCGTCGCGGCTGCGGGCGATGCTGCTAAGCACCTGGAACGAATTGAAGGTGATGGTTTTGGCCCGGTGGCGACGAATCAGTTGCCAGAAATCCTGCTCACCGGTCTCGAAACTGCGAAACGCCGCCTCGCCCGCCTCGCGGGTCTGCCATTGCAGAAACCCCAGCACGCGTCGGCCATCGTCGCTGGCTTGCACGCTGGCGCTGACGAACCCGGCATAACGCTGGGCCAGGCGCTCGGTTTGCAGCGCCAGCTCCGCCACCAGGGCTGGCTGCTGCACCGGTTCGATTTCAAATTCGATCAACTGCGTGAAGCTGCGGTTTTGCGTGGATGCTTGCATGGTGTCCCCACTTATCGTCAGGCGAATCTTGCGACTCGAAGGCCAGCAGGGTAAAACCTCCAGTTAAGTCAAGGTCAAGAGCTGTTTTCGATGATCAGCAAAGAACAGGTGCGTAAACCGTTGACCGTTGGTGAAGTGGCGGCGCGCAGCGGCGTCTCGGTCACGGCGCTGCATTTTTATGAAACCAAAGGCTTGATCAAGAGCCAGCGCAACGCGGGCAATCAGCGCCGCTATGGGCGTGAGGTGCTGCGCCGGGTGGCGCTGATCAAAGTGGCGCAGCGCCTGGGCATTCCATTGGCGCAGATTGGCGACGCGCTGCAAATGCTCCCGGACGATCGCGCGCCCACGGCAGCCGACTGGAAGATCCTCTCCGAGCGCTGGCGCAAGGAGCTCGATGAGCGTATCGAACAGTTGCTGTTACTGCGCGACCGCCTCGACGGCTGCATCGGTTGCGGCTGTTTGTCGATGGAGGCCTGCCCGCTGCGCAATCACGGCGATGTACTTGGTGAACAGGGGCCCGGGCCACATTTCCCCAACGATTGACGGCTCGTCGGGCCAACCTCTGCACCGCTCCGAGCGTTCTATAGTGATTTCTCCACCCATCCGGTGAGAGCAATTTCGTAGAACAAAATCAGGGAGAACGTCATGAGCGTCAAACCCATTCCCGAGGGGTATCACAGCATTACCCCCTATCTCGGCATTCACAAAGCCGCCGAGGCCATCGATTTCTATAAAAAAGCCTTCGGCGCCACCGAGGTCATGCGCCTGGCCATGCCCGACGGCTCCATCGGGCACGCCGAGCTGCGCATCGGTGACAGCGCAATCATGCTCGGTTCGCCGTGTGATCAGGGGCCTTTGAGCAATCCCGATCATGCGGTTTCGGTCGGTTTGCATCTGTATGTGGCCGATGTTGATCGATCGTTTCAACAGGCGCTGGATGCCGGGGCGACCATGGTGTCAGAGGTCAAGGATCAGTTCTACGGCGATCGCAGCGGGACGTTGAAGGATCCGTACGGGCATCTGTGGTTTCTGGCTACGCACAAGGAGGATTTGACTGAAGAGCAGATCAGGCAGCGGGCGATGGAGATGTTTCAACAGAGTTGAGCGCTTTGGCGTCTGCCCCGGCCTCTTCGCGAGCAGGCGCGCTCCCACAATGGAAATGCATTTCAACCGTGGGAGCGAGCCTGCTCGCGAAGGGGCTAGCAAAAGCACTGCAAAACTCCCTGAACACAGTTCATGAACCTGCCCACCACGCTTTAGCCCTTGCCACACACTCCGGACGATTTCAGGATGCATCCAACAAGAACCCTGAAAGAAGGACCAACCCGATGTTCGCCGGATTCCGCAAAGACCAGCGTCACGTCAACGGCGTCGACATCGCCTGCCGCATCGGTGGCAGCGGCCCAGGATTATTGCTGCTGCACGGGCACCCGCAGACCCACGTAATCTGGCACAAGATCGCCGAACCGTTGGCCGAGCATTTCACCGTGGTCGCCGCCGACCTGCGCGGTTACGGCGACAGCAGCCGTCCGCCGGCGGATGACGTGCACAGCAATTATTCAAAACGTGAAATGGCCCGCGACAATGTCGAGTTGATGCAGTCGCTGGGGTTTGCGCAGTTCTCGATCCTCGCTCACGACCGCGGCGCAAGGGTCGCTCATCGTCTGGCGCTCGACCACGCTGAAGCCGTGCAACGCATGATGCTGCTGGACATCGCGCCGACCCTGTCGATGTATGCGCAGACCAACGAAGCCTTCGCCCGCGCGTACTGGCACTGGTTCTTCCTGATCCGCCCGGCGCCGCTGCCGGAAACTCTGATCGAAGCCGATCCTGAAGGCTATCTGCGCAGTGTCATGGGCAGTCGCAGCGCCGGGTTCAAGCCGTTCACCGATGAGGCGTTTGGCGAATACCTGCGTTGCCTGCGACAACCGGGCAGTGCACGCGGCCTCTGCGAGGATTACCGCGCCAGCGCCAGCATCGATCTGGAGCATGACCGCGCCGACATCGCCGCCGGGCATCGGTTGAATTTGCCGTTGCGCGTGCTGTGGGGTGCGGAAGGCACCGTCGGGAATTGCTTCGATCCGCTCAAAGAATGGCAAGAGGTAGCCGCCAATGTCAGCGGCAAAGCCTTGCCCGCTGGCCATTACATCGCCGAAGAAGTCCCCGAATTGCTGCTGGCCGATGCGCTGGCGTTTCTGCGCTGAGCCGCGCCTGCACAGCGCGGTGCTATGCTGGCGGCTTGTGCCGCCAGTGCCCGTTTAGACATGTCCCGGAATAACGACGCCTTGCCCCTGCCCGAAGACCTGCGTGTGTTGCTCACGGTGATTCGCAAGAACGGCTTCGCGGCCGCTGCGGATGATTTGGGCTTGTCACCGGCCTATGTCAGCAAACGCATTCAGATTCTCGAAAGCACTCTCGGCACACGTCTGCTGCACCGCACCAGCCGTCGCGTGTCCCTGACCGAGGACGGCGAGCGCGTGCAACGTTGGGCGCTGCGCATTCTCGATGACTTTCAGCAATTGCACGACGAACTGTCCGATGCCCACGCCAGTCCGCGTGGGCGTCTGCATATCTGCAGCAGCTTCGGCTTCGGCCGCAATCACGTGGCGCCAGCGGTGTCGCTCTTGGCGGAACGCTATCCGCAGCTGGAGATTCGTCTCGACCTGTTTGACCGGGTGGTGGATATCATCGACGAAGGCTTCGATCTGGAGATTCGCGTGGGCGATGACCTTCCCGGCCAGCACATCGGCCGCAGGCTGGTCAGTAATCGCCGCGTGCTGTGCGCCGCCCCCGCGTACCTGCAACGCCGCGGAACACCGCAGACCCTCGAAGACCTGCAAGCGCATGACTGCCTGGTGATCAAGGAGCGCGACAACGCTTTCGGCATCTGGAATCTGGACGGTGACAATGGCGAAGAAACCGTGCGGGTCAGCGGCCCGTTGTCCTCGAACAACGGCGAGATTGTCCTGCAATGGGCGCTGGACGGCCGCGGGATTCTGCTGCGTTCACTGTGGGATGTGAAACCCATGCTGGAGCAAGGACGCCTGGTGCGGGTGCTCGATGCTTACAGCCAGAGCGCCAACGTCTGGGCGGTTTACCCGACGCGCCTGGCGCACTCGGGGAAATTGCGCGCGTGTGTGGAGTTCTTGCAGGACCATTTCAAAGGACTGTCGCTGTAACTGCAAACACCACAGAACCCTTGTGGGAGTCAGGCGAGCCACGGATTATTGGCCAGATGCTCGCGCTCAAAGGCCTCGATCTGCTCGCGCCGCTGCAAGGTGCTGCCAATCGCATCCAGCCCCAGCAGCAAGGCGCTTTTGCGCAAGATGTCGATCTGAAAATCCACTACCGAGCCATCCGCCAGGCGGATCTGCTGCGCCTCGAGGTCAATACTGATCCGCGCCGTCTCCGGCTGCCCGACCAGCCGGCCAATCCGCTGCAACTGCGCCTCTTCCAGGGTGATCAACAACACGCCGTTACGCTGGCAATTGTCGTAGAAGATCCCGGCGAAACTGCTGCCGATCAAAGCGCGGATACCCATCTGCTGCAACCCCCACACCGCATGTTCGCGGCTGGAACCGCAGCCGAAATTCGGCCCGACCACAAGAAAACTCGCGCCCTGCCACACCGGTTGATTCAGCACGAAGTCGGGGTTGGGACCGCCATCGCGCAGAAAGCGCAGATCGAAGAACAGCCCGCGATCCAGTCCCTGCCGATCAATACCCTTGAGGAATTGCTTGGGCATGATCACGTCGGTGTCGATATTGGCCGCCAGCAACGGCGCGGCCTGACCGCTGACGTGAGTGAAGGGTTGCAGGCTCATGGGCGTTCTCCAAAATCGCGGACATCGGTGAGTCGGCCGCTGATCGCCGCGGCGGCGACCATCGCCGGGCTCATCAGATGGGTGCGCGCGCCGGCGCCCTGGCGGCCTTCGAAGTTGCGGTTGGTGCTGGAGGCGCAGCGGTCGCCGGATGCGAGCACATCGTCGTTCATCGCCAGACACATCGAGCAACCGGACTGGCGCCATTCGAAACCGGCGTCGATAAAGATCTGCGCCAGCCCTTCCGCCTCAGCCTGGGCGCGGACTTCGCTGGAACCGGGCACGATCATCGCCCGCACGTGCCCGGCCACTCGCCGGCCGTCGACGATTCGGGCGGCGTCACGCAAATCTTCGATGCGCGCATTGGTGCACGAGCCAATAAAGGCGTGGCTGATGACGATCTCGCTGAGCGCCATGCCCGCTTCGAGGCCCATGTAATTCAGGGCGCGGCGCATGTCCTGACGCAGGATCGGATCGCTGATCGCTTGCGGGTCCGGTACACGCGCGCCAATAGCGGCAGCCTGATCCGGGCTGGTGCCCCAGGTGACCATCGGCTCAAGGACGCTGGCATCGAGGTGGATCTCGCGGTCAAACTCCGCGCCCGGATCACTGCGCAGTTCGCGCCATTTTTCCACGCCCTGTTCCCACAGTGCGCCAACCGGCGCCCTTGGTTTGCCCTTGAGGTAGGCGAACACCTTTTCATCCGGCGCCATGAACGCTCCGCGCGCGCCGGCCTCGACCGCCATGTTGCAGATGGTCATGCGCGCTTCGACGCTCAACGCATCGATGGTCGAACCGCAGAATTCAATCGCATAACCGCTGGCCCCGGAAGCGCCGATTCGACCGATCAGCGCCATGATCACGTCTTTGGAGGTCAGGCCCGGCGGCAGTGCGCCATCGATGGTCACGCGCAGGGTTTTCAGGCGTTTGTAGATCAGGGTCTGTGACGCCAGCAGGTGCTCGATCTCGGAGGTGCCGATGCCAAAACCAAAGGCACCGAGGGCGCCGTAGGTCGTGGTGTGGCTGTCGCCAGCGGCAATCACCATGCCCGGCAGAATGAAGCCCTGCTCCGGGGCGATCACATGTTCGATGCCCTGACGCTTGTCGAGGATGTCGAGCAATTCGATGCCGAAGTCCCGGCAGTTTTCTGCCAGGTACGACACTTGCCGGGCACCGCCCGCGTCGGGCATGGCAGCGATGCGCAGCGGCGCGGTCGGGTTGACGTGATCGACCACCGCCAGCGCCGTGCCCGGCCGCCACACCTTGCGCCCGGCCGCACGCAAACCGCTGAAGGCCTGCGGGCTGGTGTATTCGTTGATCACCTGGCGATCGATATACAACAGCACATGGCCCTGATCATCGAGACGGCAAACCGTGTGCGAATCGATGTGTTTGGCGTAGAGGGTTCTGGCGGTCATCACGGGGCGCTCATTGAGGAATCCGGTGATGCCCATCATAGGGAGCATGCACCG
Source organism: Pseudomonas koreensis (assembly GCF_036668835.1). GTDB lineage: Bacteria > Pseudomonadota > Gammaproteobacteria > Pseudomonadales > Pseudomonadaceae > Aquipseudomonas > Aquipseudomonas koreensis_I. Next base: position 272,475 of record NZ_JAZEVW010000007.1, on the reverse strand, counting down.
GCCATCAATTGGCAGAGGGTGATGGCGTCGTTCATGAAGCGTGTTCGATCCCGACACACCGAAATTTCCCTTGTGGGAGCGAGCCTGCTCGCGAAAGCGGTGGGTCAGGCACGAATGCATTGTCTGATCCGGCGCCTTCGCAAGCAGGCTCGCTCCTACAGGGGACTTGTTGTGATTGAGGCGAAACGCGAAACATTTACTTTCATATCGTTTATCGGGATTTGCCGCGCTCATTCGTCTTATAGAGATGCGAGCCGGCCGCGTAGGCAAAAGCCACGGCCGGACCTTCCAGGGAAACAGCGACTGCGAAGCCCGTAGTCATGCCCCTTTCACCGAAAACAAGACGCGCAACCATGTCGAAGAAATCCCGTTCCAAACTGTGGTTCCTGGTGCATAGCTGGCTCGCTTTGCCCATCTGGTTCTTTGTGCTGATCGTCTGTGTCACCGGCACGCTGGCGGTGGTCAGCCAGGAAATCGTCTGGCTGGCCAACCCGCAGATGCGCGCCAGCCAGCCGGCGGATGATGCGCCACGACTCAGCTACGACCAGATTCTGGCCGCGATCAAGCAGGCCGAACCGCAAACCGTGGTGCAGCGCATCAGCCGGCCCGACGAGTCGCATTTTGCCCTCGACGTCAACGTCAGCTACCCCGACGGGCGTTCGCAAACCGTTTACGTCAATCCCTATACCGGGGTGATTCAGGGCGGCGCGCCGGACTTCAATTTCAAAGCCTTCACCCGTGCACTGCATGGCTGGTGGCTGGTGCCGTTCACCAACGGCTTCAGTTGGGGCTGGTATCTGGTGTCGTTCCTCGGCTTGCCGTTGCTGGCTTCGTTGATCACCGGGTTGGTGGTCTATAAACGCTTCTGGAAAGGCTTCTTCCACCCGACCCTGCGTTTTCGTCACGGTGCGCGGATCTTCTGGGGCGACTTCCACCGTCTCAGCGGCATCTGGTCGATCTGGTTCATCGCGGTCATCTCCATCACCGGCATCTGGTTCCTGATCGAAGCGCTGCTGTTCGACAATCACATTTCCATTTCCAGCGAGCCGGTCATTCCGGCGATGGCCCGTGAAGCGGTGCCGATCTCCGCCGACGGCACGCCGCCGCCGCGCATCAGCCTCGACCGCGCGATTGAAGTCGCGCAGCAGAAAATCCCTGGCCTGGAAGTCAGCTTCGTCAGCCTGCCGGGCAATGCTTACAGCCACATGAACCTCGGTGGCCGTGGCTGGTATCCGCTGATGTTCCAGTCCGCCACGCTCAACCCGTTCAACGGTGATCTGGCCGCTTCGCGACTGTTGTCCGATCGCACTGCGCTGGAGTTCGTCACCGAATCCATGCGTCCCCTGCACACCGGCGACTTCGGCGGGTTGTGGATCAAGCTGATCTGGTTCTTCTTCGGTCTGGTGCTGAGCATGATGGTGCTCAGCGGCCTGTTGATCTGGACCAAACGCACCGCGCTGGCCACCGCCAATGCGCTCAAGCGTGAATCGAAGAAAACCCGTGTGACGGCGCAACCAGCCGTCAATCGTGAGCCTGCGGAGGTCAACCCGTGAGCAAGTCCATTGCGGCACCGCAACCCTCGCGCCTGAGCCGGTTCTGGCATAAATGGCGCTTCCACATCAACGTTTTGCTGTTGCTGATTCCGCTGGGCTTCATGCCCAAATACTTCGCCGATGCCGCGCTGTTTCGCGGCGATATCGGGCTGGGTGAGCGCGAAGTCGGCGAAATCGCCGTCGGCCCGTGGAGCCTGCGTCTGGCCGAATTGCGCAACGAAGCGCCACGCCTGGAAGGCCCGGCCGGCTACATGAAAGGTTTCAACGCCGCGCTCTGCGATGCCTGCATCGACAAGGTCAAGGCGACCTACCTGCGGATCGGCAAACCGCGTAGCCTGCGCGCAGCCGGCGCGCTGTTCTTCGGCACGCCCTATCGCATGGGCGCGCAATTGCCGGTGCCGGAAAAAACCAAAGCCGATGCCGAACTGTGGATCACCATGGAAGGCTGGGACGGCAGCATGCATCAGGCCTCTATTCCCCTGAGCCAGGCCTCGCCCGCCACCCTCGACTGGCTGAACAAACAAGGAGCCCGACCATGACTCGCTTTCAACGTGCTTCGCGCCTGCATTTGAGCGCCGTGTTGCTGGTGCTGAGCGCCGCTTTCAGCACTGGCGCGCTGGCGCATAACCCGATGTGCGAATGCAAAGCCATCGACGCCGAACAGATCAAATGCACCGGCGGCTTCTCCGACGGCAGCGGCGCTCCGGGGGTGACCCTCGATGTGATCGGCTACGACGAAACGATCCTGGTGCCGGGCAAGCTCGGCGCCGATTCAACCCTGACCTTCAAAAAGCCCGGCGCCGAATTCTACGTACTGTTCGACGCCGGCCCCGGCCATGTGGTCGAAATCGACCAAGCGGATATCCAGGCCCCATGAGTACACCAACCACGCAAATCGTGCGCCCGGCCGGCGCCGGTCATGAAACTCTAAATGTGTTGCTGCTGTGCCTGTTGATTCTGGCGGTCGCCGGTTCCGTGGTGGCCTGGCGCGGCGTCTCCCATGAGCCGGAGCCGGTGGCCGGCAATCAGCTCGACGCGCGCCGTGACCTCACGGCGTCCGAGCAAGGCATCTATGCCGATCTGCGCGTGACCCTCGATGAAATCCGTCTGCTGCGTGAAGAACAGCAAGCGCTGCCGACGCCGCAGAATCTGGCCGACGAAGGGTTCGCGCCGTTTGCCCGCGATGCGAGTTCGGTCAGCCGTGGCGGGCATGCCTGGCAACTGCTCGGCGACACCGCCTACTTCGGTCACAGCCAGTCGAGCAGCGTCGCCGGTTCGTTCCTGATGCGCCTGAGCAGCGATGACCAGGCGGCGCCGGACATCTGGCTCAACCGTGGCGCTGCGCTGCAAACGCCGACCGAATTGTCCGACGCGGCCCTCGCCGCTGCTGGCTGGAAACAGATTGTCGCGCAATACGATGCCGGGGTAACCCGCGAACATCGCCATTGATGCCTCGCCCATTTTCGAGAGAAGACTGCTTGCCCATGTCCATTTCATTACCTCGCCGTCCGTTGCTGCGTTCGCTTCTGCTCGGCGTCTGCGCCTGCCTGCTCAGCCCGCTGGTCAGCGCCGATCAGGCCAAGCGCCTGCGCATCGGCATCACTCTGCACCCGTATTACAGCTACGTGGCGAACATCGTCGGCGACAAGGCCGATGTGGTGCCGTTGATTCCCGCCGGTTTCAACCCGCATGCCTACGAGCCGCGTGCCGAGGACATCAAACGCATCAGCGGGCTGGACGTGGTCGTGCTCAACGGTGTTGGCCATGACGACTTCGCCGACCGCATGATCGCCGCCAGCGAAACACCGAACATCAAGACCATCGAAGCCAACGAAAACGTCCCGCTGCTGGCGGCCACCGGGGTGGCCGCGCGCGGCGCCGGCAAAGTGGTCAATCCACACACGTTCCTGTCGATCAGCGCTTCCATCGCCCAGGTCAACAACATCGCCCGCGAACTGGGCAAACTCGACCCGGACAACGCCAAGACCTACACACAGAACGCCCGCGCTTATGGCAAACGCCTGCGACAGATGCGCGCCGATGCCCTGGCGAAACTTTCCCAGGCGCCCAACGCCGAACTGCGCGTCGCCACCGTGCACGCGGCTTACGACTATTTGCTCCGTGAGTTCGGGCTGGAAGTGACCGCGGTGGTCGAACCGGCCCACGGCATCGAGCCGAGCCCGAGTCAGCTGAAAAAGACCATCGACCAGCTGCGCGAGCTGGACGTGAAGGTGATCTTCTCGGAGATGGATTTCCCGTCCACTTATGTCGACACCATTCAGCGTGAATCCGGGGTAAAGCTGTATCCGCTGTCGCACATTTCCTACGGCGAATACACCGCCGACAAGTACGAAAAGGAAATGACCGGCAACCTCAACACCGTGGTGCGGGCGATTCAGGAGTCTGGCGCATGACTTCAAAGGAAACCCTCATCGCCGATAGCAGTGAAAACCCTGTGGGAGCGAGCTTGCTCGCGAAGGCGTCAGATCAGCCAACCACTCCTTTGAATGAAACACCGCATTCGCGAGCAAGCTCGCTCCCACAAGGGGTAAGCGGACCGACACTGGATTTTGCCGACGTGAGCCTGACCCTCGGCCGCACGACCATTCTCGACAAGGTCACCTTTAAGGTGCAGCCCGGCAGCGTGCATGCGCTGGTCGGCCCGAACGGCGGCGGCAAGAGTTCGCTGATCAAGACCTTGCTCGGGCAGATGCCCCATCAGGGCCAGCTCAGTCTGCGGTGGCCCGGCGCGCCCGGCACCATCGGTTACGTGCCGCAGGCGCTGGAGTTCGATCGCGGTTTACCGATGACGGTCGACGATTTCATGGCGGCGATGTGTCAGCGCCGCCCGGCATTTCTCGGTTTGAGCAAACGCTACGCTGCCGCCATCGGTGAGGCGCTGGAGCGCGTCGGCATGCAGGACAAGCGCAAGCGGCGCATGGGCGCACTGTCCGGTGGCGAACGCCAGCGCGTCTTGCTCGCGCAGGGGCTGATTCCCGCACCGCAATTACTGGTGCTGGATGAACCGATGTCGGCCCTCGATGAGGCCGGGATCCAGGTGTTCGAACGCCTGCTCGGCGACTGGCGCGCAGCGGGTATCACGGTGCTGTGGATCGAGCACGATCTGGAAGCGGTCGGCCGTTTGGCCGATCGGGTCACCGGGCTCAATCGGCGCGTACTGTTCGACGCCACGCCGCAACAGGCGCTGACCCCGGAGCGGCTGCTCAGCCTGTTTTCCACCCATCCGCGGAGTGCTGCCTGATGAGTTACGAAGCCTTTCGTTTGATGGTACAGGGCTGGGCCTCTTCCGGCTACCTGCCGGAAGCGCTGGCCTACGGATTCGTGGTCAATGCGTTGCTCGCCGGTTTGCTGATCGGCCCGGTCCTCGGCGGCCTCGGCACGCTGGTGGTGGTCAAGCGCTTCGCGTTTTTCTCCGAAGCCGTCGGCCACGCGGCGCTGACCGGTGTGGCCATCGGCATTCTGCTCGGCGAACCTTACACCGGCCCCTATGGCGCCCTGTTCGGCTACTGCCTGCTGTTCGGCATCCTGCTCAACTATCTGCGCAACCGCACCGGTCTGGCGCCAGACACGTTGATCGGCGTGTTCCTTTCGGTATCGCTGGCATTGGGGGCGAGCCTGCTGCTGATTCTCGCCGGCAAGATCAACGTGCACATTCTCGAGAACGTGCTGTTCGGTTCGGTGCTGACGGTCAACGGCAACGACATTGCGGTGTTGGCGATTGTCGGCTCGCTGGTCATGGCACTGGCCTTGCCGCTGTACAACCGCATCATGCTGGCCAGTTTCAACCCGCAACTGGCGGCGGTGCGTGGCGTCGCCGTGAAGACCCTGGATTATCTGTTCGTGATTCTGGTGACCCTGATCACCGTGGCGGCGGTGAAAGTCATCGGCGCGATTCTGGTCGGCGCATTGCTGGTGATTCCGGCTGCCGCTGCCCGCTTGCTCAGCCAGTCGCTCAAGGGCTTTTTCTGGTGTTCGGTGCTGATCGCCACGGTCAGCACGCTGTGCGGGATTCTCGCGCCGATCGTGTTCGATCTGCCGATTCCATCCGGCGCCGCGATCATTCTGGTCGCCGGCATCGCCTTCGCCCTCGCCGCCATTGCCCGCGGCGTTGTCCCCAGCCTGAAAGGGAATCTTGGATAAATGATCTTTTCGTTGCGAAAAATGACCCTGGCTCTGGCCCTGTGCGGCATTGTCAGCACGCCGTTGTTGGCCGCCGAAAGCGCCAAACCGCTGCGGGTCCTGGCCTCGTTGCCGATTACCTATGGTCTGGGCGAGGTTCTGCTCAAGGGCACGGATGTCAGCCTTGAACGCGCGGCACCGGCGAACCTGCCAGGCAGCCGGCAGAGCGCCTACTTCACCGGGCGTGGCGCGCCAGCACTGAGCAAACTGGCCAGCGATGCCGACGCGGTGATCGGCGTGCGCTCGCTGTGGCCGGATGATCAGCTTTATCCGATCGCCCGGCGCAGCAATATCCGCATCGTCGAAGTCGACGCTGCGCGCCCGGTCGACGGCGCCCTCCCCGGCATTGCCGTGCAGCCAGATCTCAACGTCGATGGTTTGAACAGCCAGCCATGGCTGGCCAGCAATAACATGGGACGCATGGCGGATGTGATGGCCGCCGATCTGGTGCGCTTGGCACCGGCCGCCAAAGCGAAAATCGAGGAGAATCTGGCGACGCTGAAACAACGTCTGCTCAAGCTCAGCGCCGACAGCGAGGCGCGCCTGGCCCGTGCCGACAACCTCAGCGTGATGAGCTTGAGCGATCACTTCGGCTATCTGATCGGCAGCCTCAATCTGGAGCTGATCGGTCAGGATGCGCGGCCGGACGCCGAATGGACCGCTGAGGATCTGAAGAAGCTTACCGCGACCCTCAAGGACAACGACGTCGCGGTGGTGCTGCATCATCGTCAGCCATCGGAAGCGGTGACGGCGGCGATTACCGAATCGGGCAGCCGCTTGCTGGTATTGAGCACCGATGCGGTGGATCCGGTGGCGGAGCTGGAAAGCAATGTGGATGCGCTGATCAAAGGTCTGAGCGGAGCGTAATTTCAGTCGGACCGGGTTATCGATCATCGCCAGCAGGCTGGCTCCCACAGGGGTTGTGTTCACCGACAATCCCCTGTAGGAGCTAGCCTGCTGGCGATGAGGCCCGCCCGGGCAACACAAATCCAAAGCATGAAAAAACCCGCTGCCCCTCAAAGGTTCAGCGGGTTTCTTTTGCCCCGGATTTACCGGGCAGCGGCTTGGGCATCCATCTTCTGGCGCAGGCTCAGCGGGCGCATGTCGGTCCAGACTTCCTCGATGTAGGCCAGGCATTCCTTTTTCAGGCCGCTCTTGCCCACGGTGCGCCAGCCCTCTGGCACGGCTTTGTAATCCGGCCAGATCGAGTACTGCTCTTCGTGGTTGACCACGACTTGAAAGAGGATGTCCTCGCGGTCGAATACTGACGTCATGCTGCTTCTCCATCGTTGTAAGGGTGGGCCGCACGCGCGGTGCAGCCGGGTATGTAGAAAGAACGTTCGGCGCGGCGAAAAATTTACAGTGCCGTGGTCGCCGCCGCCAAAGCGCGGCCGAAGATCTCGGCGACGCGGTCGATCTCAGCGGCTGTGATCACCAATGGCGGCAGGAAACGCACCACCGCGCCATGCCGCCCGCCCAGCTCGAGAATCAGTCCACGCTTGAGGCATTCGCGCTGCACCAGTGGCGCCAGACGGGCAAATGCCGGCGGATGGCCAAGGGCATCCACTGCGCCGTTGGGGTCGACCAGTTCGACGCCCAGCATCAGGCCGCGGCCGCGGATATCGCCGAGTTGCGGGAAGTCGCGCTGCAGGATGTGCAGGTGCTCGCTGAGCCGTGCGCCCATGGCTTCGGCGTGTTCGCACAGTTTGTGTTCCAGCAGATAGCGCATTACCGCAGAACCGGCGGCCATCGCCATCTGATTGCCGCGGAAGGTGCCGGCGTGAGCGCCCGGCTGCCACGTGTCGAGCCAGTCGCGATACACCACCACCGCCAGCGGCAGGCTGCCGCCAATGGCTTTGGACAGCACCACCACATCCGGAATGATGCCGGCGTATTCGAAGGCAAACATTCTGCCGGTGCGGGCGAAACCGCTCTGGATCTCGTCGACGATCAACGCCACCCCAGCCTGCTCGGTGATCCGGCGCAAGCCGCGCAACCACTCGATATTCGCGGGAATAACACCGCCCTCGCCCTGCACCGCTTCAACGATCACCGCGGCGGGCAATTGCACACCGCCTTCGGGGTCGTTGAGCAGGTTTTCCAGATAACTCAGGTTGGCTTTGATCCCCGCTGCACCGCCGAGGCCGAACGGGCAGCGGTAGTCATACGGGAATGGCATGAACTGCACGCCCGAACTGAGCAAGGCACCCAGCGGTTTTTTCGGGCCCAGGCTGCCCATCAGGCTCAAAGCGCCCTGACTCATGCCGTGATACCCACCGGAAAACGACAATACCGTGCTCCGCCCCGTGGCCGTGCGCACCAGTTTCAGCGCGGCTTCTACCGCGTCAGTGCCGGTCGGCCCACAGAACTGGATTTTTGCTTGCGCCGCGAGAGCGGGTGGCAGCAGACCGAACAGGTCCTGGACGAACTGATCCTTGACCGGCGTCGTCAGGTCGAGGGTGTGCAAGGGCAATTCATCGGCCAGCACCTGCTGGATCGCCTCGATCACAACGGGATGATTGTGCCCCAGCGCCAACGTACCGGCGCCGGCCAGGCAGTCGATGAAGCGGCGGCCCTCGACGTCTTCAACATACAGGCCCTTGGCGCGTTTGAGCGCCAGCGGAATACGCCGCGGATAACTGCGCGCATTCGACTCCTGTTGCGCCTGGCGCGCGAGCAGTGGCGATTCGTCGAACTGGTACAACGTTTCGACCGGCGCCGAGGTAACCCGGACCGACTCTTCGATAAGGCTGGTGGCGACTGACATTTCTCGACCCCTCAATGAACTATGGATAGCGACCCAAACGGCACGCCGGACAACTGCGCGTTCCGGTCACGGGGCGCACTGGCAGGTTTTCCTGTTCTTGAAACGCTTAAGGGCGTCGAGGATTTAGCCCTTGACCGGGTCGTCAGACCGGCAACACCAAAGGCTTGTGCATGGGCTGCACCTGCAAGCCATGGCATTCGCAAGGCGCGGTGGCTGCGCGATAGCCCAGATGTCGATAAAACGCCTGACCCGTACGCGTGCTATTGAGCTGCGCCTGCAGCACACCACGAATCAGCAGCCAACCCTCCAGATCCCGCATCAACGCACGCCCGACACCGCGGCGAAACGACTCCGGCTGGACATGACACAGCAGAATCTCGCTGCCATTGCCTGCCATGCCGACGCCGACCGGCTTGTCATCAAGCAAAGCGATGCACAGGTAAAACTGCGGGTCGGCGAGCCGGGCGCTGATGACATCGGCGGATTGCAGGCCGACCCAGCGGCTGACGAGTGAAAGGTCGTTGCGGTGATCGTGCGCACAGCCAAAGCGGATCGAACGTTCGATGATGCGGCTGATAATGCCGGCATCGGCCAGTGTGGCCGGGCTGATGCAGATGGACGCTTCCATGGCGCAGTTCCCTCAATCCATTGAGTCAAAGCTGCGTCGACCTTACGCCCAGCCCGAGCGGATAGCGAACGCCGAGAAGTTACATTTGATGTGCCCCTGTGGGAGCGAGCCTGCTCGCGAAGACGGCAGGACAGACAGCATCGATGTGCCTGTAAAACCGCTTTCGCGAGCAGGCTCGCTCCTACAGGGGATGTGTGCCAGGTCTACACGCGTTGCAACGGCATGGTCAGTTCAACACGCAACCCATCCGCGCGGCTGTCGAAATGCAGCGCACAGTCGCAGCGCTGGACGATCGCCTGAACAATTGCCAGGCCGAGGCCACAACCGGTGCTCTGGCCGTTGCGCCAGAAGCGTTGGGTCAGGTGTTGCAGATCATCCGGGGCAATGCCCGGACCATGGTCGCGCACGACAAATCGCACACGGTTGCCGAGGGTGATCAGGCTGAGCTCGACCCTGCAGTCCTCAGCGGTATGGCGCAGAGCGTTGTCGAGCAGATTACGCAGCGCGGCAATTGCCAGCACGGCGGGCATCGACAGCGGTGCTGTCGACAGATCCTGCGGCAGTTGCAGCTCAATGCGCGTGCGCTCACCGCCGGTGGCGTCCTGAATCGCCAGACGTGCGACTTGTTCAGCGCTGCACTGCGAGCCGTCGTCGAACGACAGGCTGCCCTCGACCCGCGCCAGCAACAACAATTGCTCAAGGGTGCGATGCAAACGATCGGCGCCCTCCTCGGCCCGCGCCAATGACTGATCGCGGGCGTTGCCATCGGTCATCCGCGCCACTTGCAGGTGGGTCTTGATCGCTGTCAGCGGGCTGCGCAGTTCATGGGCGGCGTCGCCGGTCAGCCGTCGTTCACGCTCGATGGTCTTGCCGATGCGCTGGAACAACTGGTTCTGGGTTTCCAGCAGCGGTTTCAATTCGCTGGGAAACGTCTGGATCTGCAATGGCTCAAGCGAATCGGCGTTGCGCCGCATCAGCGCTTCACGCAGACGATTGAGCGGCGCCAGGCCCTGGCCGATCCCCAGCCACAACAGGCACAGACAACCGAGCAGCGCCACACCGACCGGCACCGACGCCGCCAACAGGATCGACATGTTCAGCGCCTCGCGCTCGATCTGCCGATCCGCTGTGGTAATCCGCACATCGCCTCGTGCCAACGTAAAGCTGCGCCACGGCGCGCCATCGATCATCTGGTCATGGAAGCCCATTTTCTCGGCTTCCAGCGCCTGTTCGGGGTTGTTGTGGCTGCGGGCGAGAATTTCCCCGCGCAAGGAACTGACCTGACAGGCCATGCCGCCGGGAATATTCAATTGCTCGGCGCTGAAATGGGTGCCCTCGCCTTTGCTCGGCAGCGTCGGCAATTGCTCGAGCAGGCCGGCGACCATGCGCGCCGACGCGACCAGACGCTGGTCGAGGGAAAACATCATCTGGTTGCGCAAATCACTGAGCATCCACGCCGCCGCCAACGCCCAGATCAGCGCAAACGCAGCGCCCAGGGTCAGGCTCAGGCGCAACCGCAGACTCATCACTTGCCTTGCTCTCCACCGTCAGCCGGGCCGAGGCGATAGCCCAGACCGCGCACGGTTTCGACGATGCCCTTGCCCAGTTTGCTGCGCAGATGATGGATGTGTACGTTCAGCGCGTTGCTTTCCAGTTCATCGTTGAAGCCGTAGACGCTGTCCTTCAATTGCTCGGTGGACAGCACCCGGCCGCGATTGTGCAACAGCGCCTGGAGCAGTGACTGCTCGCGCCGTGACAAATCGACCGGTTGCCCGGACAGAGTGGTTTCGCGGCTGCTCGGGTCGTAGGTCAGCGCGCCGTGCTCGATCAGGTTGACGCTGCGTCCGGCCACCCGACGCAACAGGGTTTGCAGACGCGCGAACAGCTCACGCAGGTCAAACGGCTTGAGCAGGTAATCGTCCGCCCCGGCCTGCAAGCCGTCGACGCGGTCGGTCACCGAGTCGCGCGCGGTCAGTATCAGCACCGGAATCTCCAGCCCGCCCTGACGCAATTGCTGCAGCAACTTGAGGCCATCTTCGTCGGGCAGACCGAGGTCGAGCACCATCACGTCGAACTCGGCAACCTTGAGCATCGCCCGCGCTTTCGATGCGGTGTTGACGTGCTCGACCGTCAAACCCTGAGCCGTGAGGCCGGCAACGATGCCGCTGGCGATCAGCTCATCGTCTTCGCAAACCAGTACGTGCATGGGCGCTCCGAAAATAAAAAGGCGAGTGAAGCAGGCGAGGATTAAGTGGCAATTATGGCGGTCACCGGCAGTGACGGGAAGACCAGACTCAACGGCCACGCAAACCACGCAGCACCAGGCTGGAAACTTTGTTAAATACGTACACCCATACGGAAACACTTTGCGTCTGTATCGCCAAATACCGCTGATTTAGCCTTGGAGCTGTTGTTTCAACTTACTTAAAAGGACTTAACGCACATGCCTCAACTAAAAAACTTCGTCGCCATCGATTGGCGCGCCGGCCCGGATCGCATTTACTTCTTTTTCAAGGACAGTGACACCTACTCTCGCTTCGATCTGGGAACCAACAAGGTTCCCGATATCTACCCCGCCTCCACGGCGGGCAGCTGGGACAAGTTCGACCCGTTCGTCAAAGACCTGCGCTTCGGTTTTACAACCACGTCAATAGGCTTCAACGCCCCGGGCGACGAAGACATTGCGTGGTTATTCCATTACCAGGGCGCAACGCCCATGGTTTGCAAGTACGACCAGGATAAAGATGCGGTCGCCAGTTTTCAGAAAGTCGCCGATTCGATCTGGAAACCGATACTGCCGTACTTCGACCAGATCATTGCCGGCACCTGGTTTCAACTGACCGGGCAAGCGTTTCTGTTTCGCTTCATTCTCAATGACGGACATTATCTGTCGTTCAATTACAGAGCAAAAACCCTGACGCGCAATCCGTTCGGCGAATATCAACTGGGCGTATTGAAACCCTACAAAGACCGCATCATTACTGCTGCACAAAATGACCGGACGCTCGCCGACAGCTACTGGTACATTTTCCTGACCAACAATCAGTATCTGGTTTACAACATCCAGAGCGATCGACTGGTCTCCGGTCCGCACACGATCAACGAAGCGAACTGGCCCGGACTGCTGCGCGGCTGATTAGCCGATCCGGAGAGAGCCTTGTACGATACGGGTTAATTATCGGTTAATCGCCGCCGCCCATTCTGCGCTCACTTGCACAGGGACAAGGCTCCTCCATGCGTCATTTTTTTCTTTTGCTCGCTCTCTTGATCTCGGGTCTGGCCCAGGCAGGAAACAATCCATTCGATACGAAACCGGAGTTCTTGCCGGTCGACAAAGCTTTCGTGCTGACATCCGAACGTCTCGAGTCCGGGGAAACCCAGTTGTTCTGGCAGATCAACGACGGCTATTACCTGTATCAGAAACGGTTGAAGTTCGATGGGCTCACCGCCGACCAGCAGCCGACGCTGCCCGAGGGCGAATCCCACAGCGACGAGTTCTTCGGCGAGCAACCGGTCTACCGTCAGGGTCTGGAAGTGAAAATTCCGGCATCCGCCAGCGGTCAGATCAAGGTCAGCTATCAAGGCTGTGCCGATGCCGGTCTGTGTTATCCACCGCAAACCCGCGTGATTGATCTTGGTGGCAAGGCGACCGTTGCGCCGGGCGCTCAAGCACCGGATCAGGCCCTGGCCAGCAGCCTGCAACAACGGGCGCTGGGCTGGAGTTTATTGGTGTTCTTCGGCCTCGGTCTGCTGCTGGCCTTTACCCCTTGCACGTTGCCGATGCTGCCTATTCTCGCCGGCATGGTGGTCGGCAGCGGCGCCACACCGCGGCGCGGCTTTGCCTTGGCCGGAAGCTATGTGATCTGCATGGCGCTGGTCTATGCCGCAATGGGCGTGATCGCCGCGCTGCTCGGCGCGAACCTGCAGGCATGGTTGCAGAACCCTTGGTTGCTCGGCACGTTTGCGGCAATTTTTGTGATTCTGGCCCTGCCGATGTTCGGCTTCTTCGAACTGCAACTGCCGGTGGCCCTGCGTGATCGCCTCGAACATGCCTCGCGCAGTCGCAGCGGTGGCAGCCTGATCGGTGCCGGGGTGCTCGGTGCGCTGTCCGGTCTGCTGGTTGGCCCGTGCATGACCGCACCGCTGGCCGGCGCCCTGCTCTATATCGCGCAGACCGGCAATGCCTTGCACGGTGGCTTGATTCTGTTCTCGCTGGGCATCGGTATCGGTGTGCCGTTGCTGTTGCTGGTGACCGTGGGCAACCGCTTCCTGCCCAAGCCCGGCGCGTGGATGAACCTGCTCAAAGGCGTGTTCGGTTTCCTCTTTCTCGCCACTGCGCTGTTGATGCTGCGCCCGGTACTGGAGGCGTCGTTGTGGCTGGGCCTGTGCGGTGCATTGCTGTTGATCGCCGCGTTCTGCGCCTGGAAACAGTCCGAAGGTTTTGGCCGCGTCGCGCAGGTGTTCGGTGCCACTTCGCTGCTGCTCGGGTTGTGGGGCAGCCTGCTGGTGATTGGCGCGGCCGGTGGTAGCGACGACCCGTATCAACCGTTGCAGGTCTACAGCGCTGGCCGTGCCGGTTCAGTAGCGCCAGCCGGGCATGACGCGTTCACCACGATCAAAGAGCCGGCGGCGCTGCAACGCGAACTCGACGCGGCCAAGGCGCAGGGCCAATGGGTGCTGCTCGATTACTACGCCGACTGGTGCGTGTCGTGCAAGGTCATGGAAAAACAGGTATTCGGCAAGGTCAATGTGATGCAGGCGTTGAATGATGTGCGCCTGCTGCGGCTCGATGTCACTGCTGACAATGCCGCCAGCCGTGAGCTGCTCAGCCGCTACAAAGTGCCGGGGCCACCGAGTTTCGTCTGGATCGGCGCCGACGGCGAAGAGCGTCGCGGCCAGCGCATCACCGGCGAAGTCGATGCCGATACATTCCTGCAACGCTGGAACGCTACCCGAGACGCCCATTAATGCTCACTCTGACCCTCGGCACCTTTGCCATCGCGCTCAACCATCTGCTGCTGATCAGTGCCCTGGCGCTGGCGACTTTTGTCGGCTGGCGGGTGGCCAAGCGCGGTGGCGATAACCCCGAGTCGGCACTGTTCAGCCTGTTTTTGCTGGGCATGCTCGCCGCGCGGGTGGCCTTTGTCGCGCTGTACTGGTCGCACTATCGCGCTGACCCGTGGCAGATCATCGACCTGCGTGACGGCGGTTTCCTCGCCTGGCCGGGGGTAATCGTGCTGTTGCTCGCAGCGCTGTATCGCGGCTGGCGCCGTCCCGGACTGCGTCGGCCGCTGGGTTTCGGCGTGGCCAGCGGTGTGGCGTTCTGGCTGCTCGCGACGCTGTCGCTGAATATTTACGAACAAGGCACTCGTCTGCCGGACATCACCCTGCGCAACGCGGCCGGCGAAACCATCCAGCTCAGCGATTATCGGGGCGGTCCGCTGGTGATCAATCTGTGGGCGACCTGGTGCCCGCCGTGCCGGCGCGAAATGCCCGTGCTGGAAAATGCCCAGCAACAACGCCCGGACCTGACGTTCCTGTTCGTCAACCAGGCCGAAAGCATGCAAAGCGTGGCGACGTTCCTCGAAACCCAGGGACTGAGCCTGAACAACGTATTGTTCGACCGCAGCGGTCGCCTCGGTCAGGCCGTGGGTTCGATGGCATTGCCGACTACGCTGTTCTATAGCCCCGACGGTCGCTTGCTGAGCAGCCACCTCGGTGAGTTGTCGAACGCCAGCCTGGCCCGTGCGCTGGAAAATTTCGACACGAAGGTCCCCCATTCGAACCCGGCCACCGCACCGGCCACCTCTGCAAGGAAACTGCCATGCCCCGCCTCCGCCACCTGCTGACCTTGACCCTGAGCGGCGCCCTGCTGCACTTGCCGTCGGTGCAGGCTGCTGAAGAACTGCCCGCCGCGATCAAGCAGATCGAGGCCAAGGGCGCGAAGATTGTCGGCCAGTTCGACGCCCCCGACGGCCTGCGTGGTTATGCGGCGCAATACCAGAATCGCGGCATGGCGCTGTACCTGACGCCGGATGGCAAGCACGTGTTGTTGGGTAATCTGTACGATGCCGACGGCAAGGACCTGAGCAGCGAGCCGCTGCAAAAACTGGTCTATGCGCCGATGGCCAAGGAAGTCTGGGCCAAGTTCGAGGCCAGCAACTGGATTCAGGACGGCAACAAGGAGGCACCGCGTACGGTGTACCTGTTCAGCGACCCGAACTGCCCGTATTGCAACATGTTCTGGGAACAGGCGCGGCCGTGGGTGAAAGCCGGCAAGGTGCAATTGCGCCACATCATGGTCGGCATCATTCGCGAAGACAGCCCGGGCAAATCGGCGGCGCTGCTGGCGGCGAAAGACCCGGCCAAGGCACTCGAAGACCACGAAAAGGCTGGCAAGGGCAGCTCGCTCAAAGCCTTGAAGGATATTCCGGTGGCGGTGCAGACCAAGCTGGCAGCGAACATGCAGTTGATGGAAGACCTTGAGTTGCAGGCCACACCGGCGATCTTCTACATGGATGACAAGGGTGAGCTGCAACAGCAACAAGGGGCGCCGACGGCGGAGAAGCTGGTGAAGATTCTGGGACCTAAATAACTTCAGATCCTTTGTCGTCTGAAACGGCCTCTTCGCGGGCAAGCCCGCTCCCACAGTGACCGAGGTGATCACAAATTTCGTGTACGTCACCCAATTCTGTGGGAGCGGGCTTGCCCGCGATAAACGATGACTCGGTCTAAAGGTTGCGCTCGCTCAGGAAGCTCAACAACGCATCCGTCACAAACGGCGGATTCTCCAGATTGGAGATGTGCCCCGCCTCTGGCACCAGCACGCATGGGCAACCGATCAACTCGGCCATTTCGCGAGCTTCCGCAGGCGGCCGCGGCTTGTCCTGATCGCCGCACAACACTAACGTGGTTGCCGCATCCAACTCGCCCAAGCGTGGCAACAAGTCATCACGTCCAAAAGTGATACGCCCCATCGGCACGATGCTGTCGCGCAGTCGATCGGCGGAATACGCCGCCAGTTTTGCGCGAAAATCCTGATACAGCGCCGACTGCGGATCGATGCCCGGACGGAAGAAGATCGGCACGACGATATCGAGCAGCTGTTCGGAAATCTCGCCGCTGTCTTCGATCTGCTTGAATAGCGAAAAATAGTACTGGCGGGTCGGCTCGGGCTCGACGCCGACATAGGTGTCCATCAGCACCAGACCGTTGAGTCGCTGCGGCGCCGAGAGCGCCAGACGCACGCCCCACATGCCGCCGACCGACAGGCCCACCAGCGTGACGCGGTCGATCTGCAGATGGTCGAGCAAGGCTAGCGCCTGACGGGCGATGTCATCCAGTGACGAGGTGCCTTCCGGCAACCGCCCCGACTCGCCATGGCCCCACAGATCCAAAGCAATCACCCGATAATGCGGCGCCAGCGCAGCGATCTGCGGCGCCCACATGGCGTGATCCCACAAGTAACTGCCAGCCAGCAGCACCGCCGGGCCAGCGCCTTGATCGGTGTAATGCAGCGTTTGTCCGTCAACCGTGAAAAAAGGCATCAACCATCCCCCGCGAGAAAAAACAGAACCGGCAGACTGAGCTGCCGGTTGCTGATCGTCAAGGATCGAAATGTACAGTCACTTACCGGTTGATTTGTGTTGAATTCACCGGCGCCATTCGCGAGCAGGCTCGCTCCCACAGGGATTTTGTGAAAATCAAAGATCCTGTGTGGGAGCGAGCCTGCTCGCAAAGAGGCCAATGCAGACACTAAATAATCAGAGCCCCTCCAGCTCCGCCATCAGATCATTGAGCCGATCAACCTTGTCCTCGGTGATGCCACCCGCCGCCAGTCCATCGATGTATTCAGCCAGTTCCTCCACCGTGCTGCATTCGAACATCGCCCGCAGCGGCACGTCGCGTTGCAGGGCTTTCTGCACCCGCGAGGCAATCTGCGTGGCCAGCAACGAATGCCCGCCCAGCTCGAAGAAGTTGTCACGCACGCCGACCTTGTCGACCTTCAGCACCTCGGCCCAGATACCCGCCAGGGTCTGCTCCAGCTCATTGCGCGGCGCCAGGTAGTCGTGGCTGTACAACTGGCCGATTTCCAGCGCCGGCAAGGCTTTGCGATCAAGCTTGCCGTTGGCGTTGAGCGGCAGTTGATCGAGCCACAGCCAGTGCAGCGGCACCATGTATTCCGGCAGCTCGGCGCGCAGGCGCTGTTTGATTCGCTCCAGGCGTTCGTTCGGGTTCAGTGTGGAATCCGCTGCGACCAGATAACCGACCAGATGTTTGCCGTTGACGCCCTCCTGCACACCGACCGCGCCGTCGCGCACTTCCGGCTGTTCATGCAGGCGTGCTTCGATCTCGCCCAGTTCGATGCGGTAACCGCGAATTTTCACCTGATGATCAACGCGGCCGACATATTCCAGCACGCCATCGCTGCGCCGCCGCGCCAGATCTCCGGTGCGATACAGGCGCTCGCCCGGCGCACCGAACGGATTCGGCACAAACACCGGCGCGGTGCGCAGCGGATCACTGACGTAACCGCGTCCGACGCCCGTCCCGGCGACGCACAATTCGCCCACCGCGCCCAGCGGCACCAACTCCAGCGCACCATCAAGCAGGTACAGCAGATTGTTGTCGGTCGGCGTGCCGATCGGCAGATAGCTGCCGCGCGTCGATGCCATGTCGACACGGAAGAACGCCACATCGTCCGAACACTCGGCCGGGCCATAGGCGTTGACCAGACCAATGCCCGGGTAACGCAGCAGCCATTGGTGCGCCAGCTCCGGCGGCATCGCTTCGCCGGTCGGTAGCATCCAGCGCAGGCCATCCAGGCTCAGGCGCTCGGAGGCGAGCATGCCCTGAATCAGCGACGGCACACTTTCCAGCACGGTAATGCCCTGTGCTTGCACATGCACCAGCAAACCCTGCGGATCTTGGGCAATGCTGTTCGGCACGATGTCGACCCGCGCGCCGAACAACGGCGCGGCGAGGAACTGCCAGACCGAAATGTCGAAGCTTTGCGAAGCGGTCTGCGCGATCACATCGGCTTCGCTCAATTGCAGATACGGCACCTTGCTCAACTGGTTGTTGAGCATGCCGCGCTGCTCGACCATCACCCCTTTCGGCTGCCCGGTGGAACCCGAGGTGTAGATCACGTAGGCGAGATTGTCCGGGGCGCTGTAAAGGCCTGGGTTCTCCACCGGGGTAGCCGCGGCCTGAATCTCTTCCCAGACCAACAGTCTTGGACGATGCGCGCAACCGCACTCATCGAGCAACGCTTGCGCCTGTTCGCGACAGGCCTGGCTGCAGACCAGCACCGGCGTGCGGCTCAGTTCGACGATGCGTTGCAGGCGCTGGCCCGGCAGGCCCGGGTCCAGCGGCAGATAGCCGGCGCCGGCCTTGAAGCTGCCGATGATCATGCCCAGCAGATCGAGATTGCGCTCGCCCAGCAGCGCCACCGGTTGATCAAATGTCACCCCGGCGGCGATCAATGCGTGACCGAGGCGGTTGGCGCGCTGGTTCAGCTCGGCATAGCTCAGCTGTTGATCGAGACAGCTGGCCGCGATGCGTTGCGGATGCGCGGCGACCTGCGCTTCGAACAGCGCGACATAGCTCTGCTCCAGCGGATAATCCTGCGCACTCTGGTTGCAACCGTGCAGCAGGAAGTCCTGCTCCTGCCCACCGAGCAGCGGCAGCTCGGCCATGTCGCCATGGAAACCCTCGACCAGCGCCAGCAGCAGGCGCTTGAACTCAGCGAGCAGGCGCTCGACCGTCGTCTCGTCGAAATAGCGCTGGTCATACGACAGGTGCAGACCGAGGTCATCGCCCGGATAACACACCGCCGTCAACGGGAAGTTGGTGTGGGTCCGGCCGGAATCCGAGGTCGCGTTGAGGCTCTGCGCGCGGTCCAGCACCGAGACTTCCACCGGGGCGTTTTCGAAGACGAACAGGCTGTCGAACAGCGGCTGGCCCTTGGGCAATTCGCTTTGTTCCTGGATGTTCACCAGCGGCAAATATTCGTACTCGCGCAACTGCATGTTGCAGTCGAGCAGCGCGCTCAGCCATTGCCGCACACTGCAGCGCTCGTCGTCTGCCGGCATCTGTACGCGCAGCGCAATGCTGTTGATGAACAGGCCCACCGTGCGTTGCATCTCTGGCATGTCTACCGGGCGCCCGGCCACGGTGACGCCAAACAGCACGTCGCGATCACCGCTGAGGCGGCGCAAGACCAGCGCCCACGCCGCTTGGGCAAACGTATTGATGGTCAGCTGATGTGCCTGCGCCAGTTCACGCAACCGCGCACCGTCCTCGACATTGAGGCGGGTGTAGCAGTCGCCAACGCTCATTCCGCCGCTTTCACCGGCATGTTCACGCAGGAACGGACGGTCGCTCGGGATCGGTGTGGTGCGCTCGAAGCCTTGCAGATTCTGCTGCCACCACTGCCGCGCTTCGGCCAGGCTCTGGCGTTGCAGCCAGCCGATGTAATCGCGATAACGTGGCGGCGTGCTTAACTGCGCTTCGCGGCCTTCGCCGAGGGCGCTGTAGATCTCGAAGAAATCGTTCATCAGCAACGAGCGGCACCAGGCATCGATGAGGATGTGGTGATTGCTCATCATGAACCAGTAACGCGCCGCGCCGACCTTGATCAGGCGCAGATGAAACGGCGCCTGAGCGAGCAGATCGAAACCGGCCTCGCGCTCGCTTTTCAGCAAGGTTTGCAGCCGCGGTTCCTGTTCGGCTTCAGCGACAGCGCTCCAGTCCAGGTATTCGATCGGCGTGCGACCCGGCGTGTGGATCACTTGCAGCATGTCTTCGCCGACGTTCCAGCAGAACGACGCACGCAACGCTTCATGGCGGGCGACCACCGCTTGCCACGCCTGGGCGAAACGCTCGGGGTCGAGTTCGCTGTTGATGCGGTAGCGATCCTGCATGTAGTACAGACCAGTGCCCGGTTCGAGCAAGGTATGCAACAGCATGCCCTCCTGCATCGGCGTCAGCGGATAGACATCTTCGATGTGCGCGGCCGGCACCGGCAGCGCATCGAGTTGCGCCTGGGTCAGTTGCGCCAGCGGGAAGTCCGACGGCGTCAGGCCACCGGCCTCGTCTTGCAGACAATGGGCGATCAGGTTTTGCAGCTCAGCGAGGTAGGCATTGGCCAGATCGGTTATGGTGCGGGCGTCGAAACGCTCGGCGCTGAAGGTCCAGCGCAGCTGCAGTTCGCCGCCGTAGACCTGACTGTCGACACTCAACTCGTTGGGCAACGGCGCCTGCGGATCGTGGGCGGAACCGAGCGGCTCGTCGAGCGGACGGAACAGCGCGTCGCTGGCGAAGCTCTGGTCGAACTGGCCGAGGTAGTTGAAGGTAATCGGCGCATTCGGCAGCGCGGCCATGCTCGCACGAATGGCATCGTCGGCCAGATAACGCAGCACACCGTAACCCAGGCCTTTGTGCGGAACTGCACGCAATTGTTCTTTGATCGCTTTGATCGACGCGCCCTGCCCGGCGCTTTCTTCACTGGCGCACGGCATCAGGCGCAGCGGATAAGCGCTGGTGAACCAGCCGACCGTGCGGGTCAGATCGATCTCTTCAAACAGGGCTTCGCGGCCGTGGCCTTCCAGTTGAATCAGCGCCGACGCCTCGCCCGTCCAACGGCACAGCACACGGGCCAGCGCGGTCAGCAGCAAGTCGTTGACCTGCGTGCGGTAAGCGCTCGGCGCCTGTTGCAGCAGTTGCCGGGTACGCTCGGCATCGAGGCGTACGCTGACGGTTTGCGCGTGACGATGCTGTCGCCCGCCCTGTGGATTCGCACAAGGCAGATCGGCGCTCGACCCGGCCAATTGGGCCTGCCACCAACCGAGTTCTTCGCGCAGGGATTCGCTGCCGGCGTAGGCCTGCAAACGCGCGGTCCAATCCTTGAACGCGCTGGTTTTCGCCGGCAGTTGCAGCGGCTGCTCGGCGTCGAGTTGGCGATAGACCGTTTGCACATCGTCGAGCAACACGCGCCACGAGACACCGTCGACCACCAAGTGATGAATCGCCATGAACAGACGTTGCTGGCCTTGCGGGCCATCGACCAGCACCGCCCGTAGCAGCGGTCCTTGCGCCAGATCGAGGCTGCGCTGGGCCTCGGCGAACAGGGCTTGGCAAGCCTCCATCGATTCGACGCGGCGATGCCAGAAAAAATTCGCAGCGGACAGCGGTTCATGGGTGGCTTGCCACTGACCATTGACCTCGGCAAAACGCAGACGCAAAGCATCGTGGTGCTCGATCACCGCCAACAGCGCTTGCCCCAGAATCTGCGCTTGCAGCGCCACGCCCGGCTCGAGCAGCAACGCCTGGTTCCAGTGCTGTCGCTGAGGAATGTCGGTGTCGAAGAACCAATGCTGAATCGGCGTCAGGCGCGACTCGCCGGCCACGAGACCTTGCTCGGCCGTTACGCGCTCGGTACGACTGGCGACGGCGGCGAGGCTCTGCACGGTCTGATGCTGGAACAGATCCCGCGGGCTGAAATGAATGCCCTGTTGACGCGCGCGGCTGACCACCTGAATCGAAAGAATCGAGTCGCCGCCGAGTTCGAAGAAGTTGTCGTTAAGGCCGACCTGCTTGACGTTGAGCACTTCACACCAGATCTGCGCGAGGCTCTGCTCCAGCGCATTGCTCGGCGCCACATAATCCTGACGGTTGAGCTCAGGGTCGGGCGCGGGCAAGGCGCGGCGGTCGAGTTTACCGTTGGCGGTCAGCGGCATGCTCGCCAATAGAATCAGGTGGGTCGGCACCATGTAATCCGGCAGTTGTGCCTTGAGGTGCGCCTTCAGCGCTTCGCGCAGTTCGATTTGCCTGGCTTCGCTTTGCCCGGCGACTTCGGTCACCAGATAGCCAACCAGTTGCTTGCCGCTCGGCGCATCGAGCGCGAGCACTACCGCTTCGCGAATCGAAGCGTGATCGAGCAGGCGGGTTTCGATTTCACCGAGTTCAATGCGGAAACCGCGAATCTTCACCTGATGATCGATACGCCCCAGATACTCCACCAGCCCATCGGCTCGCTGGCGCACCAGATCCCCGGTGCGGTACATGCGCCCGCCGTCAGCGGCAAACGGATCGGCGACAAACCGCTCTGCGCTTATGCCCGGACGATCGTGATAGGCCTGCGCCAGCCCGGAGCCACCAATGAACAGTTCCCCCGTCGCACCTTGCGGCACCAGCGCCAGATCGGCGTCGAGAATGTACGCCAGGCGCGCGCCGATCACGCTGCCGATCGGCACGCTGCCAGCGCCCTCCTCCAGCACCTCTGGCGCCAGACTGGCCAGCGGCATGACCACGGTTTCCGTCGGCCCATAGGCGTTGAAGAACAGCGTGGGTTTGAACGCCGCACGAATCCGTTGCAAGTGCTCACCGGTCAACGCTTCGCCGCCGGTGATGATCATCCGCACCGGCAAGGTCTGATCCTGCGTGGCGAGGAACTGCGCCAACTGGCTGCCATAACTCGGCGTAAAACCGAGGACGTTGATCCGATGGTCACGGATCAAGCCGCAGATTTCCTCGGCGTCCCACTGACCTTGCGCACGCAGCACCACCTGCGCGCCGCTGAGCAACGGCACCAGCAGACGCTCGGTGGCGGCGTCGAAGTTGATCGAATAGAAGTGCAGCTCGCAGTCGTCGGGGCGCATGCCGAAACGCTCGCTTACCGCTTGGCAATGCATGGCGATTTCGCCGTGGGAAACCACCACACCTTTCGGTTTGCCGGTCGATCCCGAGGTGTAGATCAGGTACGCCTGATGCTGCGGCAGGCTGATCAACGGCAACTCGGTCGCCGGGTAATCGGCGAGTACCGCGCTGTGGTCTTCCAGACACCAGCGCACGACGCCCTGTGGCAGCTCACCAAGGGCGGCGAACATCGCCCGATCACTGAGCAGCAGACCGATGCGGCTGTCTTCGATCATGTAGTGCAGACGCTCGAGCGGGTATTCCGGGTCGAGCGGCACATACGCGCCGCCGGCCTTGAGAATCGCCAGCAGACCGATGACCATTTCCAGCGAACGCTCCAGCGCCAGACCGACCCGCACTTGCGGGCCGACGCCGCGCTCGCGCAGGGCCCAGGCCAGACGATTGGCGCGGGCATCGAGTTCGGCGTAGCTCAGGGTCTGCCCGGCAAAGGTCAGCGCCGGCGCGTCTTTGCGCGCCAGTGCTTGTTCGGCGAACAGGTGATGGATGCATTGGTCGAGACGGTGCGTGCCCGCTTCAACACCCAAGCTGTCGAGCAGCTGTTGTTGCTCGGCAGGGTCGAGCAGCGGCAGTTCGCCGAGGCGTTTTTGCGGGTCGGCGATCAGCGCTTCGAGCAGGTTGCGCCAGTGCCCGGCCATGCGCGCAATGGTCGGTTCGTCGAACAGATCGGTGCTGTAGGTCAGGCAGCAACCGAGGCGCTGATCGAGGTCGGTGACTTCCAGGTTGAGATCGAATTTGGTCGCGCGGGCATCGTTGGCCAGGTACTCGACGGTCATCCCGGCCAGATGGCGGCTCTGCTGGAATTCCCAGCGCTGCACGTTGCACATCACCTGGAACAACGGGTTATAGGCAGCGCTGCGCGGCGGCTGCAACGCCTCGACCAGATGATCGAACGGCAGGTCCTGATGCGACTGACCTTCGATCACCGTATGGCGTACCTGCTCGAACAATTCGCCGACCGACATCATGCCGTCGAGCTGGCAACGCAGCACCTGGGTATTGAGGAACGCACCGATCAACCCTTCGCTTTCCGGGCGGATGCGGTTGGCCACCGGTGCGCCGATGCGCAGATCGGTCTGGCCGCTGTAGCGGTACAGTAATGTGGCGAGCGCAGCCGTCATGGTCATGAACAGAGTCAGACCGTGTTGCGCATTGAATGCCCGCACCCGCGCGGCGAGGTCGTCGCTGAGATCGAAACGGAACAGCTCGCCCTGATGGCTTTGTACCGGTGGTCGTGGACGATCGCCCGGCAGTTCCAGCAATGGATGTTCGCGGCCCAGTTGCGCGGTCCAGTAGTCGAGCTGACGCTGACGCTCGCCGGATTCCAGCCAGTGGCGCTGCCAGACGCTGTAGTCCAGATACTGCACCGGAAGCGGCTCCAGCGGCGATTCGCGCTCATCGACAAAGGCTTCGTACAACGCGCTGAGTTCGCGGGCGAAGATGTCCATCGCCCAGCCTTCGGTGACGATGTGGTGCAGGGTCAGGACGAAGTAATGCTCGTGCTCGGCGGTCTTTACCAGACAGGCACGCAGCAGCGGGCCGGTTTCCAGATCGAACGGCCGATGTGCTTCTTCGTCGGCCAGTTGCTGGACCTTTTGCTCACGCACCTGAGCAGCAGATCCGGAGAAATCCTTCCAGCCCATGCGCACGCCAGTTTCGCCATGCACCTGCTGGCGGGCGACGCCGTCGATGCTGGGGAATGTGGTGCGCAGGGTTTCGTGGCGCAGGATCAATGCTTGCAAAGCCGCTTCAAAATGCTCGACATGCAACACGCCGCGCAGCCGCGCCATGCCACCGACGTTGTACGCCGGGCTGTCCGGTTCCATCTGCCAGAGGAACCACATGCGCTGTTGCGAATAGGACAGCGGCACCGCTTGGCTGCGATCGACTTTGGCGATCGGCGGCTGTTCGTTGGTGCGCCCGCTGAGCTGAATCTGGCGGACCTGCTCGGCGAAATCGCCGAGTTCGCTGTGTTCGAACAAGGCGCGCAGCGGCAGCTCGACGTCGCAGGCCTGACGGGTGCGCGAGATGATTTGCGTGGCCAGCAGCGAATGACCGCCAAGGGCGAAGAAGTCGTCGCGCAGGCCGACCCGGGTCAGGCCCAGCACTTCACGCCAGATCGCGGCGATCTGTTGTTGCAGTTCAGTCACCGGTTCGACGTGCTCGCGCAGTTGCCATTGCGGCTCGGGCAAGGCGCGGTGGTCGAGTTTGCCGCTGGGGCTCAACGGCATGGCATCGAGGCGCAGCAGTTGCGCCGGGACCATGTATTCCGGCAGCTCGGCGGCCAGTGCGGCTTTCAGGCGGGTAATTTGCTCGTCGTGGTTTTCGCGAGGATCGGTTGTGGTGAAATAACCGATCAGTTGCCCGCCGGCAGCAGTTTCGCGCACCAGCACCACGGCTTGGGCGACGCCATCCTGGGCGAGCAAGCGCGCCTGGATTTCCTCCGGTTCAACGCGGAAGCCGCGCAGCTTGACCTGCTGATCGAGACGGCCGAGGTATTCGATCACGCCGTCGGCTGCCCAGCGGGCACGGTCGCCGGTGCGATACAAACGTGCGCCCTGCTCGCCCAGTGGATCGACGACAAAGCGTTCGGCGGTCAACGACGGACGCCCCAGGTAACCGCGAGCCAGACCGATGCCGCTGATGCACAACTCGCCCGGCACACCGGCCGGCAGCGGATTGAGATCGGCATCCAGCACCCGGCAGATCACGTTGCCCAGCGGCCGGCCAATCGGCGAGCGCTCGCCATCGGCAGCGGTGCAGTGCCAGTGGGTAACGTTGATCGCGGTTTCGGTCGGGCCATAACGGTTGTGCAATTGCATCGCCGGCAACTGCGCCAGCACGCGGTTGCGCAGTTCGGCGGGCAACGCTTCACCGCCGGAGAACACTCGGCGCAGGCTGGTGCATTCGATGCTTAGCGGTTCGTCGATGAACAGCGCCAGCAGCGGTGGTACGAAGTGCAGCGTGGTCACGCCAAACTGCTGCACGAGCCGGGCGATGCGATGCGGGTCGCGATGTTCACCGGGACCGGCGAGCAACAACCGTGCACCCGTGATCAAAGGCCAGAAACACTCCCACACCGAGACGTCGAAACTGATCGGCGCTTTTTGCATCAGTACATCGGTTTCATCGAGCCGGTAAGTGTTCTGCATCCATTGCAGACGTTCGGCCAGTGCCGCGTGAGTATTGCCGACGCCTTTTGGCTGGCCGGTGGAGCCTGAGGTGTAAATCACGTAAGCGAGGTTGTCGCCATGCAGGTGCAGACCCGGTGCCTGGCTCGGCCAGTTTTCCAGATGCAGTGCGTCCATGGCGATCACGCTGACGCCGTCGCTGGATGGCAAGCGCTCGAGCAGTCGGGTCTGGGTCAGGAGCAGTTCGACACCGCTGTCGCGCAGCATGTAGGCCAGACGCTCGGCCGGGTAATCCGGGTCCAGCGGCACGTAGGCGCCTCCAGCCTTGATGATTGCCAACAGACCGATCAGCAGTTGCGGCGAACGCTCGGCAGCAATCGCCACGCAGACATCCGGACCGACGCCTTTGTCGCGCAGATAATGCGCGAGGCGGTTGGCCTGCATCTGCAGTTCGGCGAAATCGAGGCTGCCGCCGTCCCACACCAGCGCGGTACGCTGCGGGGTCAGGCCTGCCTGTTGATTGAGCAGTTCCGGCAGCCATCGTTGTGCCGGGGCGCAGGGTTCTACGCTCCACTGTTGCTGGTGCTGCTGCTCATCGGGCGCCAGCAATCGCAGATCGCCGATCGCCTGCTGCGGATGCTCGCAGACATCGCGCAACAGGTTGCAGAAGTGCTCGGCCAGTCGCTCGATGGTTGCCGCGTCGAACAGTTCGCTGGCGTAATCGAAGGACAGGGTCAGGCGCCCGTTGCGGTCTTCTTCGCTGTGCAGCTGCAGGTCGAACTTGGCTTCGCGGCTGTGCCACGGCAGTTCTTCGGCGAGCAGCCCCGGCAAGCGCTTGAGCGCACTCAGGTCACGCTGCTGATGGTTGAACATGACCTGGAACAAGCCATGTTCGCGGGCCTGCGGGAAGGCCTCGAGCAACTGTTCGAACGGCAGATCCTGGTGGGCTTGCGCGCCGAGCGCCGCCAGGCGTGTCTCGGCCAGCAGTTGGGCAAACGACTGGCGCGAATCGATCTGCGCACGCAGCACTTGGGTGTTGATGAAGAAACCGATCAATCCTTGGGTTTCCAGGCGCGGCCGGTTAGCGTTGGGCACGCCTATGCGAATGTCGCGCTGACCGCTGTAGCGATACAACAGACTTTGCAAAGCGGCGAGCAACAGCATGAAGGTGGTCGATTCATGCGCCTGCGCCGTGTTGCGGATGGCTGCGCTGAGGCTCGCGTGCAGACGCAGGCTATGCCGCGCTGCGCTGTGTTTTTGCCTGGCGGAGCGTGGGTGATCGGTGGCCAGTTCCAGCGCCGGGTGCTCGTCGCCCAGTTGTGCTTGCCAGTACACCAGTTGCCGCTCGCCCTCGCCTTGTGCCAGCCATTGGCGCTGCCAGTTGCCGTAGTCGGCGTATTGCGTGGGCAGCGCTGCCAGTTCTGCCGTCGCGCCTTGGCTGGCGGCGGCGTACAGGCGCGAAAATTCGTCGAGCAGGATGTTCAACGACCAACCGTCGGCGATGATGTGGTGCATGGTCATCAACAATTGGTGATCTTCGTCGTCGAGGCGAATCAGGCTCACCCTGAGTAGCGGGCCTTTTTCCAGATCGAATTGTGCATGCGCCTGGTCTTCGCGGATCTGCTGGGCGCGAGCTTCGCGCTCGGCGGCTGGCACGTCGCTGAGGTCGATCACTTGCAGGTTGAACTCGCCTGCCGCCAGCACTTGTTGCAAGGCGACGCCGTCGCGCTCGAAGAAGCGTGTGCGCAGGGATTCGTGGCGCTCGATCAGTTGCTGAAAACTGCTGCGCAGTGCGACCTCGTCGAGTTCACCGCGCAAGCGCAGGGCGCCGGGAATGTTGTAGGCGCTGCTGTGCGGGTCGAGTTGCCAGGTGATCCACAAGCGGTTTTGCGCCAGCGATTGCGGCATCGGCTCGCTGCGTGACAATTCAACGATCGCACCTTGGACGCTGCCGCCGGCCTGCTGCTGTTGCGCCACCGCAGCGGCGAACGCCGACAGGGTTGGCGCCTCGAACAGCAGACGCAGGTTCAGCTCCAGCGCGAGTTCTTCGCGCACCCGGGCGATCACTTGCGTGGCTGCAATCGAGTTACCGCCGAGCAGGAAGAAGTGATCGTCGCCGGCGACCTGTTTGACGTTCAGTTGCTCGGCCCAGATCTGCCCGATCCGCGCTTGCAGATCCGAGCCGCTGGATGGCGCGGCCTGGGATTCGGTCGTCGTCGACGGGAACAGCGCGTAGCTGTCGAGGCTGCCATCGGCCAGACCCGTGCGGCACGCCGAGCGCTGCAATTTGCCGCTGGAGGTTTTCGGCAAGGCGCCCGGATTAAGCAGGATCACCACGCCTGGCGCCTGTTGATACGCCTCGGCCACGGCTTGGCGGATGGCCTTGATCAATGCTTGCGGCGTAAGGATCTTCTGCACGCTGCGGCTGATTTCCGCAGCGATACCGATGCCCTCCTCGCCCTCATGATTGACGGCGAACGCGGCGACGCGGCCCTTGCGCACCCCTTCCACTTCGTTCTCGACGGTCTTCTCGATGTCCTGCGGATAGAGGTTGTGACCACGCACGATCAACATGTCTTTCAGGCGCCCGGTGATGAACAGTTCACTGTTGCGCAGAAACCCCAGATCACCGGTACGCAGCCAGGTGCGGCCGGCGTGCTGGACGAAGGTCTTGGCGCTGGCCTCGGGGTTGCGCCAGTAGCCGTGAGCGATGCTCGGCCCGGTGGCCCAGACTTCACCGACGGCGTTATCCGCCAGCTCTTCGAGCGAATTCGGTTCGACGATCAGTACCGCGTGCCCCGGCTGGCTGATGCCGCAGCTCATGATCGCGCTGCCGTCCCCCGGTTCGGCGCGGTTCTGCGCCAGGGCTTGATCGTCGACACGCAGCGCCGGTATGCCGGTGCCGCGCGGGGTGCCAGCAACGAACAGCGTGGCTTCGGCCAGGCCGTAGGAAGCCATGAAACTGTCAGCGCTGAAACCGCACGCGCCAAACTTCTCGGCAAAGCGTTCGAGGCTGTCGAGGCGGATCGGCTCGGAGCCGGAATAGGCCACGCGCCAGCGGCTCAAATCGAGGCGCGCCAAAGCGGATTCGCTGACCCGTTCGCTACACAGACGATAGGCAAAATCCGGCCCGCCGCTGATAGTGCCGCCGTATTCACTGATCGCTTCGAGCCAGCGCAACGGCCGGGCGAGGAAATACGCCGGCGACATCAGGATGCACGGCACGCCGCTGAAAATCGGCTGCAACAAGCCGCCGATCAGACCCATGTCGTGGTACAGCGGCAGCCAGCTGACGATCACGTCGTCCGGGTTGACGTCGATACCGAAACCGTGGCGGATCAACTGTTCGTTGGCGACCAGATTGCCGTGGCTGACCTGCACGCCTTTGGGCAATGCGGTGGAGCCGGAGGTGTATTGCAGGAAGGCGATGTGATCTGCCGTCAGCGTCGGCTCGAGCCAGTTTTCTGCCAGCGCCTCGTCGAGGCTGTCGACGCACAGCAGCGGCGGCGCGCCTTCGATCTGCTGCAAGGCGCCGCGCAGATCGGCGCTGGTCAGCAACAGGCGCGGTTCGGCATCGGCAATGATCGACAGCAAGCGTTCCTGATGATGACGCCGTGCCGATTCCGGCGGATAGGCCGGCACTGCGATCACGCCGGCGTACAGGCAACCAAAAAACGCCGCGACGTAATCCGCGCCGCTGGGAAACAGCAACACTGCGCGGTCGCCCGACTCGGCCTCGGCCTGCAACGCGGCAGCGATGGTCCGCGCCCGCTGATCGAGTTCGCGATAACTGAGTACCACAGCCTGCTCCTGGTTTTCGGCAAGAAAACGCAAGGCCAGTCGATCCGGCGTCAGGGCCGCGCGGCGCTGAAGGGCGTGGACCAGGGTGCTGGGGAGTTCGAACGCGTCGGTCATGAGGTTTCCTGCCTGAATTCGGCTTGCTGATGGAATCGGGTTGCGGCGTCACGCCTTGCGAAAAGGCATGCTGGGGCGCGGTCTGTGCCGACCGTGCAAGGCATCGGAATGCTGTTTGGCCGGGAGCTATACCCGCGGCCATTCACAGATGAGAACGGATGACGTCTGCAAATAATTAGTCGACGAGCGCGCCCCTCAACGGGGCCGGGGTGCGGCGGCGTGTCGCAGTTCGCAAAACACAATTGCTTGCAGCATTAGTTCTCTTTCTCAATTGACAATCATTATCATTCAACATAATTTGTCGCTCGATGTGTAGGACAGCCCTGCCCCCAGGGGCGTCCCACTAACCAATTTGGCAGCAAGGTGATTTCCATGACGGAACAAGTATCCACAAGCAGGTGCGATTCACCGCTACTTCAGGCATTCGTCGACAATCGGCTGATTCTGGTCAAGATCGCCGCGCGCATTACCGGTTGCCGCTCGCGCGCGGAGGACGTGGTGCAGGATGCGTTTTTCCGCCTGCAGTCGGCGCCACCGATCACCTCGTCGATCAAGGCACAACTGAGTTACCTGTTCCAGATCGTGCGCAACCTCGCCATCGATCACTACCGCAAACAGGCGCTCGAGCAGAAATACTCAGGTCCTGAAGAGGAAGGGCTGAATGTGGTCATCCAGGGTGCATCGCCGGAAACCTCGCACATCAACTTCTCGACCCTGGAAAACATCGCCGACGCTTTGACCGAACTGCCCAGCCGCACACGCTATGCGTTCGAGATGTATCGCCTGCACGGCGTACCGCAAAAGGACATCGCCAAGGAACTCGGCGTCTCGCCGACCCTGGTCAACTTCATGATTCGTGATGCGCTGGTGCACTGCCGCAAGGTCTCGGGCAGTCGGCGCGATACGGTGGTTGCGGGTCGTCGTTAGGATCTGGTTTTTGCGTCAAGCCATTCGCGAGCAGGCTCGCTCCCACAGGGCTTTGTGAACAGTACAGATTCCATGTGAGAGCGAGCCTGCTCGCGAAGACGGACTTGAGACCGCAATGGATCTCAAGCCCGATCGCCTCAGGCCAGGTTGCAGCGATCAAAAAACCGCTCACGCCCCAGCATCATCAGCGCCGCGCGCTTGTGCGGAAAGTCGAATTCCTTCTCGCAGTGGAAACACTGGTTGTGCATGTGGCCGATCATCTTCGCGTTGTCGGCGCGCGGCTCGGCGACCACCCGCTGCGTGCGCGGATCATCAAGAAACAGGTAATGCACCAGCGCCGATAACCAGCTCGCCACCTTGTGCGGACCACGGTGGTCTTCCTCGCCAACCAGCATGTGGATGCCACGATCGTAATCATCGCTATCGTAGAACGGCGCGATGCGATCTTCCTTGGCCCAATAGGCTTCGAAATAGGCAAACGGCTGATCGTCGAAACAGCCGATCAAGGTCAGCGTGTGCGGGTCGGCGTCGAGTTTGCTCAGGTACTCGCGGTGCTTGTCGAGACTGCCCTCTTCTTGCCAGAAACTGGCCACGCGCGGGCTGTTCTGCCAGCGATTGAAACGCGGTAAATCGTCCTCGATTTCCACGGTGCGCAAGGAAATCCAGGCGCCGAGTCGCGCATCGAAACGCCGATAGACTTCACCGCGCGGTTTCACCGGGCGCCGGGGATGGCGTTTGCCTTCGCTGATGATCATTTGTTGCGGATAACTGCCGGTCAGCGAGGCCCCAAGCCAGGGTTGCGGCAGTTGCCAGAACAGCGTGCGCTCGCAGCGATATTCGCCCACCACCTCGGTGCTGATCAGCAAACCACTGAGCAAGGCCTCGGTCGGTGGTTGATCCAGCTGCCAGGTCAATTGCTGACACTCAGGATCGCGCGCGAACAACCAATAACAGGCAGCCCAGAGCGCTTGCCCCGGCGGCAACGCAAAGCGCTCATCGATCTGGATCGGGCCCTTCGCGTCGCGATCAAGGCGCAGGCGAATCAGCGGCTGGCCGTCGAGGCTCAGGCTCAAACGGCTTTCGCTGGCATCAGCGATAAGGTGATTGCCCGAGGGCAACGCCAGGGCAGTCAGGTCATTCAGATTGGACATGGGTCGGGCTCACGATAATCGTCGACAGTTAGACGATGTGACGTGAGCGGCAGGCGGAAATTTAGGCTTTCAGCGCAAATCGGCGTATCAGCGATTGAGCACCGGCACCACGGCGATTTTGTACGGATCGAAAATCTTCAGCATCTCGCCGTTGTCACGCAGCCCCTGCAACAGCTTGCCGAAGGCCACGCCGCTGATCGGTGCCGCCGGACGCAGAATCGCATAGTGATGGTAGATCTGATCGACGCGCTGCGAGACCAGCAACTCATCACGCACCTTCTCGTTACGCAGCAGGTAATCGCTCAGGTACGAGCGGGTCACCAGAGCGATGTCAGCGCGCGAGCGCAGCACCATCAGCAGGTTGCTGTCGTGGGAATAGGTCAGCGTCGCGTTGAATTGCTGCGCGAGGAATTTAGGGTCGGCGTTGAAGGCCGCGAATTCGTAGTGATAGCCGCTGAACAGCGCCAGGCGCTTGCCTTTGAGGTCGGCGAAATAGTTCTGCTGACGGCCGTCTGCGCGTTGCGCGACAAATATCTCGGCGTCTTCCAGGCCCATGTCGACGTCGCTGTGGGGTATGTCTTTCCAGCCCCAATCCGGGTTCTCAAAGATCGCCATGTCGATCCGGCCCTGCTTGAAATCACCGAAACGCCGGGGAATCGACGTGGGCACCAGGACGAACTGATAGTCGCTTTGCAAACGGTTCAGCGCTTCGACCAATTGCGGCAGCAGACCGGTGTCGGCGCCGTTTTCCGGGCGGATGGTGTAGGGCGGAAAATGCGCCGCGCCGACCCGGACCAATTGCGCTGCCTGAGCGGGCAATACCCATGATGCAGCCAGCGCTGCGAGCATCAACCCCGCGACGGTCCGAATTGGCAAAGACTTCAAAACACCCCACTCCCCGAAAAAATACCGATCAATGCATTCAAGCTAGGCGGTTTCGCCCAGTTAGCCAGTTTCCCGGCCGGATAGAAAGTGGCTCAGCGCTCTTCGAGGACCAGAATCAGCGCCTCGTCGGCCAGCTGATCGAGGCTCAAACTGCCGCCGGCACGGAACCATGTGGTGGTCCAGGACAGTGCGCCAGTCAGGAAACGTCGCGTAATAAAAACGTCGCCACGGATGAATCCGGCGTCTTTGGCTTCACCCAATACTTGCAACCAGATCTCTTCGTAGACGTCGCGCAGCGCAAGCACTTTGGCCTGGCCTTCTTCCGATAGCGAGCGCCACTCATAGACCAGCACCGCCATGGCCTCGCCGCTGCCGCCCATGATCGACTGCAATTCACAGCGGATCAGCGCCAGCACGCGTTCGCGGACATTGGCGGCATCGGCCAGTGCCGCGCGCATCAAAGCGGTGTTGTAGCGAATGGTTTCTTCCATCACCGCGCGCAGGATTTCGTCCTTGCTCTTGAAGTGATGAAAAATGCTCCCCGACTGGATGCCGACCGCGCCGGCCAGATCACGCACGGTGGTGCGTTCGTAGCCTTTGTTGCGAAACAGGTGAGCCGCCACTTGCAGCAATTTACCGCGGGCGCTGTCGGGGTCGGTCAACTGGCCGCTGTCGACCAAATCGCGCATGACCCTCAGGGCTTTTTGCTCGTTCACCCGTTCTCTCCTACAGTCGATCAGTGTCTTGCCCCCTGAAACCGCAGGGTTGCGCGCAATTTAAGCCGCCAGCGACAACCAAGCAAGCGCTTGGGCAGAAGATAGTTTCAACTGTTTACAAACCAAGCGCTTGCTTGGTAGCCTCCAGACACTTCTGTCGCAGATCGCTGAGCCGGAGATAAAAATGCCAAATACCGTGCGTATCGGATGCGCCAGCGCCTTCTGGGGTGACACATCGACCGCCGCGGCGCAACTGGTGGCCGGCGGGCGCCTGGATTATCTGGTGTTCGATTATCTGGCCGAGATCACGATGTCGATCATGGCCGGCGCGCGCATCAAAGAACCGCAGGCCGGTTACGCCAGCGATTTCATCGACATGCTGGCGCCGCTGCTGCCGCAATTGGCCGAGCAGAACATCCGCGTCATCAGCAACGCCGGCGGGGTCAATCCACAAGCCTGTGCCGCCGCCCTGCAAGCCGCGTGCGACCGCGCTGGCGTCGCGTTGAAAATTGCTGTGCTGCTTGGCGATGACCTCCAGCCGCAATTCAAACAGCTCAGCGGTATCACCGAAATGTTCACTGGCGCCCCGCTGCCGCCGCTGTGCGTGTCGACCAACGCCTACCTCGGCGCGCCGGGCATCGTCGAAGCCCTGAAGCTGGGCGCCGACATTGTTATCACTGGCCGGGTGGTCGACAGCGCCGTGGTCAGTGCGGCACTGGTGCATGAATTCGGCTGGTCGTGGCATGACTACGACAAACTCGCTCAGGCCGCACTGGCCGGGCACATAATCGAATGCGGTGCGCAGTGCACCGGCGGCAACTTCACCGATTGGCGCGACGTGCCGGATTACCAACACATCGGTTTTCCGATCGTCGAGGTCAGTGCCGACAGCCAGTTCATCGTCAGCAAACCCGAAGCCACCGGTGGCCTGGTAACACCGCTGACCGTCGGCGAACAGATGCTTTATGAAATAGGCGATCCACAGGCTTATCGGCTGCCCGATGTGATCTGTGATTTCACTCAGGTCGAACTGCGGCAACACGCTGAAAACGCCGTCCATGTGCATGGCGCCAAGGGCTTGCCGCCCAGCGATCAATACAAGGTCAGCGCCACCTATCCGGACGGCTTTCGCTGCACCGCCAGCTGCCTGATCGCCGGCATCGATGCGGTCGCCAAGGCACGGCGCGTCAGTCAGGCGATCATCGACAAAACCGCAGAAATGTTCAGCCAGCACAAATGGGCGCCCTATAGCGAAACCCATGTCGAACTGCTTGGCAGCGAAGCCACTTACGGCCAGCACGGCCAGCGTCAGGACAGCCGCGAAGTGGTGATCAAAATTGCCGTGCGCCATCCCGATAAGAAAGCCTTGGTATTGTTTTCCAAGGAAATCGCTCAGGCCGCGACCGGCATGGCACCGGGTCTGACCGGCATCGTCGGCGGCCGTCCGACGGTATATCCGCTGATCCGCCTGTTCTCGTTTCTGATCGATAAAAATGCCTGCACGTTGCAAGTCGAGATGGCTGGCGAACGTCATACGTGCAGTCTGCCCGCACCCGGCGCGCCGCAAAGCGAAACACCGGCCCCGCCCCATCAAACACCCGAACCGCAGGGCCGCGCCGATGCTTCTGTGCCGTTGGTAAAACTCGCCGTGGCGCGGTCCGGCGACAAAGGCAACCACAGCAACATCGGCGTCATGCCGCGCAAGCCCGAATACCTGCCGTGGATCGCCGCAGCGCTGACACCGGCAGTGGTCGCTGACTGGATGCGCCATGTACTCGACCCAGTTAACGGTCGGGTCGAACGCTGGTACTTGCCCGGCACTCACAGCCTGAACTTTCTGCTGGAAAACGCCCTTGGCGGCGGCGGTGTCGCCAGTCTGCGCATCGATCCGCAAGGCAAGGCCTTCGCCCAGCAATTGCTGGAAATCCGTATTCCGGTGCCGCAGAGCATCGCCGAACAACTCGACTAGAGGTTGCGCTTCATGGCCTACGCATCGATTTACCAGGCCGGGCTGTTCAGCGGCCAGACCCTTATCGTCACCGGGGGCGGCAGCGGCATCGGCCGTTGTACCGCCCATGAACTGGCGGCGCTCGGGGCCAACGTGCTGCTGGTCGGGCGCAAGCCTGAAAAGCTCGAACGCGTCGCCGCCGAAATCGCCGAGGACGGTGGCCGCGCCCACTGGCAGGCCTGCGATATCCGCGATGAAGAAGCGGTAAAGCAACTGGTCAGTGAGCTGATCGCCGAACACGGGCCGATCCACGGTCTGGTCAACAACGCCGGCGGCCAATATCCGTCGCCGCTGGCTTCGATCAATCAGAAAGGTTTCGAGACTGTGCTGCGCACCAATCTGGTCGGCGGGTTTCTGATGGCCCGGGAAGTGTTCAATCAGTCGATGAGCAAACACGGCGGCAACATCGTCAACATGCTCGCCGATATGTGGGGCGGCATGCCCGGCATGGGCCACTCTGGCGCTGCGCGCTCGGGCATGGACAACTTCACCAAAACCGCGGCCGTCGAGTGGGGTTACGCCGGGGTTCGGGTCAATGCCGTGGCGCCGGGTTGGATCGCTTCCAGCGGCATGGACACTTACCAGGGCGCATTCAAAGCGGTGATTCCGACCCTGCGCGAACACGTGCCGCTCAAGCGTATCGGCACCGAATCGGAAGTCAGCGCAGCGATCGTGTTTCTGCTCAGCCCGGCGGCGGCGTTCATCAGCGGCAGCACCTTGAAAATCGACGGCGCGGCCAGCCTCGGCAGTCGCGCCTGGCCGCTGCATAAGGCGACGCACAGCGAGTCGTTCAACGGATTTCATCGGGCCTACTTGCCTGACGTGCTCAAGGACAAGGAATAAGCCATGGCGCAGATCCAGTCCCGACTCGACCCGCACAGCGAAGCCTTCGCGCGCAACCGGGCGGCGATGCTCGCTGCCATCGAACATGTGCAGCAGCTGGAACAGAACCTGCTCAACAAAGCCGCCGAAGCCAAGGCAAAATTCGCTCAGCGCGGGCAACTGTTGCCGCGCGAACGTCTGAACCTGTTGCTCGATCCCGGCGCGCCGTTTCTGGAGCTGGCGAGTCTGGCCGGCTACAAACTGCACGATGACAAGGACGGCAGCGCGGCCGGTGGCGGCTTGATCGCCGGCATCGGTTACGTCTGCGGCATTCGCGCGATGGTGGTGGCCAACAACAGCGCGATCAAGGGCGGGACGATCTCGCCCAGCGGCCTGAAAAAATCCCTGCGCCTGCAACAGATCTCCCTGGAAAACAAACTGCCGATGATTACTCTCGCCGAAAGCGGCGGTGCCAATCTCAATTACGCTGCGGAGATTTTCGTCGAGGGCGCGCGCAGTTTTGCCAATCAGGCGCGGCTGTCGGCACTGGGTTTGCCGCAGATTACCGTGGTGCACGGCTCGGCCACTGCTGGCGGCGCCTATCAGCCCGGTTTATCGGACTATGTGGTGGTGGTGCGCGGCAAGGCCAAGCTGTTTCTCGCCGGGCCGCCGCTGCTCAAGGCGGCCACCGGTGAAGTGGCTACCGATGAAGAACTCGGCGGCGCCGAGATGCACGCGCAGGTCGCCGGGACCGCCGAGTACCTGGCCGAAAACGATGCCGATGGCGTGCGCCAGGTGCGCGACATCCTGCGCATGCTGCCGTGGAACGAACAACTGCCGTGGCGGCCGGAACCGCAATACAAAGAGCCGCTCTACCCCATCGACGAATTGCTCGGGCTGATCCCGGACGATCCGAAAAAGCCCTACGACGTGCGCGAAATCATTGCGCGCATCGCCGACGAATCAGACTTTGTCGAGTTCAAGGGCGAATACGACCAACAGACACTGTGCGGCCATTTGAAAATTCAGGGCCGCGCCTGCGGTTTCATCGGCAACAACGGCCCGATCACCCCGAACGGTGCGAGCAAAGCGGCGCAGTTCATCCAGCTGTGCGACCAGAGCCAGATCCCGTTGCTGTTTTTCCACAACACCACAGGCTTCATGGTCGGCACCGAATCGGAACAGCAAGGCGTGATCAAACACGGTTCGAAACTGATTCAAGCGGTGGCCAATGCGCGGGTGCCTAAACTGACTCTGGTGGTCGGTGGCTCCTACGGTGCCGGCAACTATGCGATGTGCGGACGCGGGCTCGATCCACGCTTCATTTTCGCCTGGCCGAACAGCCGCACCGCAGTGATGGGCGGCGCACAGGCCGGCAAGGTGCTGCGCATCGTCACCGAAGCCAAGCAATTGAAGGACGGCCTGGTGCCGGACCCGAAAATGCTCGACATGCTCGAACAAGTCACCGCGCAGAAACTCGATAGCCAGTCCACAGCGCTCTACGGCAGTGCCAACCTGTGGGACGACGGGCTGATCGACCCGCGCGACACGCGCACCCTGCTCGGTTATCTGCTGGACATCTGCCATGAAGCCGACGTTCGTACGCTGCAACCCAACAGCTTCGGCGTCAGCCGGTTCTGACCGTCACGGATCCTACGGAGAACAATAACAATGATCTTCACCCCGGAACACGAAGCGCTGCGGCGCACCGTCCGACAGTTCGTCGACAATCAGATCAACCCGCACGTCGACGAATGGGAAAAGGCCGGACGCTTCCCGATCCACGAGATTTTCCGGCAGGCCGGCGAGCTGGGTTTGCTGGGAATTTCCAAACCGGAAAAGTTCGGCGGCATGGGACTCGACTATAGCTATTCGATCGTCGCCGCCGAGGAGTTCGGCACCATCCATTGCGGCGGCATTCCGATGTCGATCGGCGTGCAGACCGACATGTGCACCCCGGCGCTGGCGCGCTTCGGCTCCGATGCATTGCGCGAAGAATTCCTGCGGCCGGCGATCAGCGGTGAGCAGGTCGGCTGCATCGGTGTCTCCGAAGTCGGCGCCGGTTCCGACGTCGCCGGGCTGAAGACCACGGCGCGCAAGGATGGCGACGATTACGTGATCAACGGCAGCAAGATGTGGATCACCAACTCGCCGAGCGCCGACTTCATCTGCCT
The DNA here is from genome assembly GCF_036668835.1 of Pseudomonas koreensis. Lineage (GTDB taxonomy): Bacteria > Pseudomonadota > Gammaproteobacteria > Pseudomonadales > Pseudomonadaceae > Aquipseudomonas > Aquipseudomonas koreensis_I. Next base: position 233,882 of record NZ_JAZEVW010000007.1, on the reverse strand, counting down.
GCTGGCCAACACGTCGGATGACAAGCCGCACATCAACAAGTCACTGATCATGGTGCCGATGAACACGCCCGGCATCAGTCTGAGCTCCCATCTGGACAAGCTCGGCATGCGCAGTTCGGAAACCGCCCAGGTGTTTTTCGACAACGTGCGCGTGCCGCAGCGCAACCGCATCGGCCACGAAGGCGCCGGTTTCATGATGCAGATGCTGCAGTTTCAGGAAGAACGCTTGTTCGGCGCGGCGAACATGATCAAAGGCCTGGAGTATTGCGTCGACAGCACCATCGACTACTGCAAGGAGCGCAAGACCTTCGGCAATGCGCTGATCGACAATCAGGTGATTCACTTTCGCCTCGCCGAATTGCAAACCGAAATCGAGTGCCTGCGCGCGCTGGTCTATCAGGCTACCGAGCAGTACATCAAAGGCCAGGACGTCACGCGGCTGGCGTCGATGGCCAAGCTCAAGGCCGGGCGGCTCGGACGTGAAGTCAGCGACAGTTGCCTGCAATATTGGGGCGGTATGGGTTTCATGTGGGACAACCCGGTGGCCCGCGCCTATCGCGATGTGCGGCTGGTGTCGATCGGCGGCGGTGCCGATGAAATCATGCTGGGGATCATCTGCAAGCTGATGGGCATCCTGCCGGGGAAAAAGAAATGAGCCACCTGCCCGAGTGCCAGACGCTGCTGCTGGAACTGCATGGCGGTGTGCTGCACGTCACGCTGAATCGGCCGGACAACCGCAATGCGATGAGCCTGCAAATGGTCAGCGAATTGCGCACGGTATTCGCCGCCATACGCGATGATCGCGATGTTCGCGCGCTGGTGCTCAGCGGCGCCGGCGGGCATTTCTGTGCCGGTGGCGATATCAAGGACATGGCCAGCGCCCGTGCTCAGGGTGGCGAGGCTTATCGCGAGTTGAACCGCGCCTTCGGTGCCTTGCTCGACGAAGCGCAGAACACGCCGCAAGTGTTGATCAGTGTGTTGCAAGGGGCAGTGCTGGGTGGTGGATTGGGGCTGGCCTGCGTCAGCGATATCGCGATAGCCGACCATCAGGCGCAATTCGGCTTGCCGGAGACCAGTCTCGGCGTGATCCCGGCGCAGATCGCACCGTTTGTGCTGCAGCGCATCGGCCTCAGCGAAACCCGGCGCCTGGCGCTGACCGCTGCGCGTTTCGATGGCGATCAGGCTCGGCAACTGGGGCTGGCGCATTTTGTCGAGCGCGATGCCCAGGCGTTGGCCGAACGGCTGGATGAGGTGCTGCAGCAAGTGCTGCGTTGCGCGCCGCAGGCGAATGCCATGACCAAGCAATTGCTGCTGGTCAGCGCCGGGCAGCCGTCGAGTGAATTGCTTGATCAGGCCGCGCAGTGGTTCAGCGAGGCGGTGACGGGCGAAGAAGGGATCGAGGGCACCCTGGCTTTCATGCAAAAGCGTAAACCGCGGTGGGCCACATAAAAGCTTCGCGAGCAGGCTCGCTCCCACAGGTTTTGTGCACGACGCAAATCCCTTGTGGGAGCGAGCCTGCTCGCGAAGAGGCCAGCCAATCCACCGCCAAATACTCAGGAAGACCAACATGCCCGTCATTCACAAAATCCTGATCGCCAACCGCGGTGAAATCGCCTGCCGCATCCAGCGCACCGCCCAGGCCCTCGGCTACCGCACCGTCGCCGTCTACAGCGATGCCGACGCCGATGCGCTGCACGTGAAGATGGCCGATCAGGCCGTGCGTATCGGCCCGCCACCGGTACAGCAGTCCTACCTGAACATCCCGGCAATCCTCGACGCCGCCCGCCGCAGTGGCGCCGACGCGGTCCATCCCGGCTATGGCTTTCTGTCGGAAAACGCCGAATTCGCCCGCGCCTGCGAACAGGCCGGCCTGACTTTCATTGGCCCCAGCGTCGAAGCCATCGAACTGATGGGCAGCAAACGCCTGTCGAAGATCGCCATGCTCGACGCCGGCGTGCCCTGCATCGCCGGTTATCAGGGCGCGGCACAGGATGACGCGACCTTGCTGCGCGAAGCCGAGCGCATCGGCTACCCGTTGATGATCAAGGCCAGTGCCGGCGGTGGCGGGCGCGGCATGCGCCTGGTGCACATCGCGGCTGAGCTGCCGGCGCAATTGCGCACCGCGCGCTCGGAAGCGTTGAACGGTTTTGGCAGTGATGAGTTGATTCTCGAACAGGCCGTACTCGAACCCCGGCATGTCGAAGTGCAGGTGTTCGGCGACCATTACGGCAACCTGATCTACCTTGGCGAGCGTGACTGTTCGATCCAGCGTCGCCATCAGAAAGTCATCGAAGAAGCGCCCTGCCCGATCATGACCGCCGAGTTGCGCCAAGCCATGGGTGAAGCGGCGTTGAAGGCTGGCCGCGCGGTGAATTATGTCGGCGCCGGCACCGTAGAATTTCTGCTCGACGCGCGTGGGAAATTTTATTTTCTGGAAATGAACACGCGCCTGCAGGTCGAACACCCGGTCACCGAACTGATCACCGGTCTTGATCTGGTGGCGTTGCAATTACAGGTCGCCGAAGGCCAGCCGCTGCCGCTGACTCAGGATCAGGTGCAACTCAACGGGCATGCCATGGAAGTGCGGCTGTACGCCGAAGATCCGGCGCAGGATTTTCTTCCGCAGACCGGGCGTATCGAAGCCTGGGAGCCAGCGCTCGGCCACGATGCGCGGATTGATCACGGCTTGCTCGAAGGGCAAGTGGTCAGCCCGTTCTATGACCCGCTGCTGGGCAAACTGATCGCCCATGGCGCCACCCGGGAAGAGGCGCGGCGCAAGCTGTTGCGCGCGGTGCAGGACACCGTGTTGTTAGGCGTGCAAAGTAATCAGCGCCTGCTCGCCAGCCTGTTGCAGCATGAACAATTCGTCAGCGGCGAATTCAGTACCGCATTCATCACCCAACACTTCAGCGATCACCCCGACCTGCATCGTTACGTGCCCAGCGCCGAGGAACTGGCGATTGCGGCGCTGCTGTTCTATCAAACCAGTGCGCGCCACCATCGACCGCCACTGAGCGGCTGGCGCAATAACGCCAGCGTGCCGCTGACTTATCGCCTCGGCCTCGATGAGCAGAACTGGAACCTGCAGTTGTACGCCCACGGGCCAGACCTGTTTCAGGCCAGCGTCGGTGAACGCACGATCGACCTGCAACTCATGGAGTTCGACGCGCATTCGCTGACAGTGGCCATCGGTGGCGTGCGCCAGCGCCACGCCTTTCGACTGGTGGGCGCAGAGCTCTGGCTGTTCTCCCATCCGGGCGGTCTGCGTCTGGAGGATCGAACTCATGCGCTGATCGACAGTCAGACCAGCGTCGGCTCTGGCACCTTGAAAGCGCCGATGGACGGCGCCATTGTCGACGTCCTGGTCAGCGAAGGCAGCGCGGTCAGCAAAGGTCAGTTGCTGGTGGTACTGGAGGCAATGAAAATGGAGCACCCGCTAAAGGCCGGCATCGACGGCGTGCTCAAGCGGGTGCAGGTCAAGGTTGGCGATCAGGTAAAAAATCGTCAGGTTCTGTTGCAGGTCGAGTAGTCGCCCACACACCGATGCGGGTTTTGACTACGCTCTGAGATATCAGAACGCGAAAATCAGGAACCCTGCGATGCCCCACTGGCTGGTCATAGATCTGGAAGCCACTACCGACGAGGGTGGCTGGCCGGTCACCGAAATGGAAATTATCGAGATCGGCGCCACCCTGGTTGATCGTGCCGGACGCGAGCAGGATCACTTCCAGCGCTTCGTCAAACCGACGCGGCGCCCCTTGCTCACCGCGTTCTGCCGCGAACTGACGCACATCACCCAAGCCAATATCGATGCCGCGCAACCGCTGCACGACGTCTGGCCGGTGTTCGAGCGCTGGCTGGCCCAGCACCAGTCGCGCCTCGAGGGCTGGGTCAGTTGGGGCGATTACGATCGCAAGCAGTTGCTGCAGGAATGGCAGCGACTGCAACTCGACAGTGGCCTCAGCCGTGTGCCGCACATGAACCTCAAACAGCGCTTCGCCAAGGCCCGCCGCCTCGAGCGGCCACTGGGCCTGAACGGTGCGCTGCAACTGGCCGGCCTGCAGTTCAGCGGTCAGCAGCACCGGGCGCTTGAGGACGCGCGCAACACGGCGCGGTTATTGCCACTGGTGTTGCCGCTTTAGAGACGTGACGAGGCTGAAAGCCTTGGGCATACTGGCCGGCCCCTTTTCAGCCCTTTTCGAGGAATCGCCCATGTTTAAAGTCAACGAGTACTTCGACGGCACCGTCAAGTCGATCGCCTTTGGCACCGCTGAAGGTCCGGCGACCATCGGCGTCATGGCCCCGGGCGAATACGAATTCGGCACCAGCCAGCGTGAAATCATGCACGTCGTGTCGGGCGCGCTGACCGTCAAGCTACCGGACAGCAGCGACTGGGAAACCTTCGCCGCCGGCAGCCAGTTCAACGTACCGGCCAACAGCAAGTTCCAGCTGAAGGTCGCGGTCGACACCGCTTACCTCTGTGAATACCGCGGCTGATACGGCGGTCCTGTCGAGCGCAAAAAAATGCCCGCGTCCAAAAACGCGGGCATTTATTATGGCCTGCTTATTTACTCAAGAATTTCCACCGGCATCCCGACTTCGAGTCGACCGTTACTGTCGTTGACCAGGTTCTGCCCGAACATTGCACCATCGACCGTGGCCCGATGTTTTTGCAGAGTGGCGAACGGTTCGCGGTCAGCACTGCGCTCACCGGTTTGCGGGTCAACAGTGGTCATGATGCAGCGCGAGCACGGCTTGACCACGCGAAACTCGATATCGCCGACGCGAATACGCTTCCAGCTATCCTCGGCGTAAGCCGCGCTGCCTTCGATCACCAGATTCGGCCGAAAACGCAGCATCTCCAGCGAGCGTCCGACCTTGCCGGAAAGGTCCTGCAGCGACGCGTCGCCAATCAACAATAACGGATAGCCGTCGGCGAATGCCACCTGGTCGTCGTCATGGCCAAAACCCGATTGCGTGGTGCGTGCGCGATCCAGCGGCATTTGCACCAGCCGTGTCGACTTGCCAAGAAACTCGCTGACCCAGCGCGCCGCCTCGTCGCCGGCATCCGGCACGCGCAGGGTATCGCGCCAGATGGTCACGCCGCGCAGCTCGGCGCCTTCAGCCGGCAAGGGAATATCGATGGAGCCTTGCCCGGGCGTCTCGAGTGTCAGGCCGCCATCGGCATTCCACAGTGCCGACAGCTGACTCATCCGTGCTTCGGCACGCTGGGTCAGGAATCGCCCGCTGGCCTCATCCACCAGCATCCAGCGTCGGTCGCCCGCCAATCCCAGCTTGTCCAGCTCGGCGCTTTGCAGCACTTCGCCCTTGCCGGATTTCAACGGGTAACGATAAAGCGCGCTCAGACGCAGCATGGCCAGCTCCTTGTGGTGGAAGCCGCCACCCTATACGAGCTTGAATACGGAATCAAAGGGCAACCACTGCAGGAGCGAGCGGGCTCGCTCCCCGGCGGAATGACGGTCAGGCCGGGACTTCGTCGAGCATCAGACGCTGACGCACCACGTCGACCAGTTTGTCCGGCTGGAATTTGGAGAGGAAGTTGTCGCAGCCGACCTTCTTCACCATCGAATCGTTGAAGCTGCCGGACAGCGAGGTGTGCAGCACCACGTACAGGCCACGCAGACGCGGGTCGTTGCGAATTTCGGTGGTCAGACGGTAGCCGTCCATTTCCGGCATTTCCGCGTCGGTGAAGATCATCAGCAGTTTGTCGGTCATGTGCACGCCGGTATCGGCCCAAGCCTTGAGCATGTTCAGTGCCTTGAGGCCGTCGCTGGCAATGTGCATTTTCACCCCGAGCTGGCCGAGGGTGTCGCGCAGCTGCGACAGCGCCACGTTGGAGTCGTCGACCAGCAGCACTTCACGGCCACGGGCGCGTTCCAGCACTGGATCGTCGAGTTTGTCGCGCGAGACCTTGGCGTTGTACGGGACGATTTCGGCGAGGACTTTTTCCACGTCGATGATTTCCACCAACTGATCGTCGACCTTGCTGATAGCCGTCAGATAATGCTGGCGACCGGCGCTGGTTGGCGGCGGCAGAATGGCTTCCCAGTTCATGTTGACGATGCGATCGACGCCGCCCACCAGAAAGGCCTGCACCGAACGGTTGTATTCGGTGACGATGATGGTGCTGTTCGGCCCTGGCACCAAGGGGCGCATGCCGATTGCCTGGGACAGGTCGATCACCGGCAGGGTCTGCCCGCGCAGGTTGACCACACCGCAGACAAACGGGTGACGCTGCGGCATCAGCGTCAGCTTCGGCAGTTGCAGCACTTCCTGAACCTTGAACACGTTGATCGCAAACAGCTGTCGCCCGGCCAGTCGAAACATGAGAATTTCCAGGCGATTCTCACCCACCAGTTGCGTGCGTTGGTCTACCGTGTCGAGAATGCCGGCCATCAATGACTCCTGGGCTTGTTCTGATGAATTCACTTATGTGAGGTTATCGGCTGCAAATGGCGCTTCTTGATTGTCATGACTAACCTGTGAGAAATGCCATGGACAGCCATTGATGTCACATTAACATCATGCTTTACTGGCGCAGTTATTTTCATCTGCTACTTTTATCTGTGGCGCGACCTCGGTTAGCGTCATAGGTTCCCTCGCCTAAGGGATTCCCCTAGGGACAATCAGGCCCAACCTGATATTCCCGATATCCAATAGCCATTAATGTGACGCCATTCTCATTGCATGAACGGAGTCAGGCTATTGTGTGCGATCGCAGTTCAGTGGCAACAAACCCTCTGGAAACTCCCAGTCTGTGCACTTGCACGGCCGGGCGCGATCTGTCGACGGTTCATGATCGTCGCCACACACGGCATTCCTTCATCAGACATGACGTTGTGGAGATAAGCATGCCAATCGACCGCAAAGACTGGGTACAACGCTTCCCCGAATTTCTTGTCGAGGCTGAAACGCTACTGGCCAAGTCCGAGGAGTGCCTGAGCCATCTGCAACTGATCAGCAATGACAAGGACGCCATTGAATGCATGCTCAGTACCTTGCTCAAGCTTGCTCGCCGAGCGGAGGCTCTGGCGCTGGAGTCGATCAGCGAATTTTCCCTGCACATCCACAGCCTGCTTGACCTCAATCATGCTCGTGTCGATCTTCATGATCAGGCGCTGCAAGCGTTGCAGGATTGCTTCACGCTGATGGCCTGGCAGCTCGAACTGGTCGATCAGAAAACAGGTCAACTGAGCCTGGATGAAAGCGAGCAGACTTCACTGATCGAAGCGCTGGCGTTCCAGGTCGGTCAAAGCCCGGTTCAGTCGCCGCTGCCAGGCAAACGTTTGCCGCAACTGCCTTACTCGGGCCAGGCCTGACTCATCGCCTTGGCGTTGATGGCCTTAGCCGACCCACGCGTCGAATGTCGTAATTGAATAGTCCATACCTGCCAGCGACAAAACGCTATAAATAATCAGCATTGATCATTCGCCCTTTCTCTTGTCGGCCTCAGGGTTTGCCTGTGTACCAGGGAGCACAACTTCGGGCATCGCTTGTCTGCTCCTCACCCCCGTCAAAACCGACTTTCGTCTTTATGGAACTGGCGTGCAAACCCTTGTATTTCCTTACTGAATGGACATATATAGCAAGCGCGACCAACGGTATCTTAAGTGGTATTATGTCGCCCATTACTTGTACTCAAATTAATGGCACGGTGCTTTCATTCAGAAGTTATCTGTTGAAGATTGCAAACAACCGGGACTCCCGGCCATGTTGAAACCATTGCCATATTTGACAGTATTTTCAGACAGAGACCCGCCATGCTCCGGCCGGTCTGCCCGCAGCGAACATTCATTGGCTCCATCCGCTATGTACGCCAGCCTCAAGTCAATTACCCAATGGCCCCCTTCGCGGGAAAATGCGCGTCGGTTCACACTGATATTGTCAATCGTGGCCACATTGGGCAGTTTGTTGACCTATGGTTTTTCAACTTCCTTCAGTTTGGGTCTGCTGCTACTGCAAATCGCGGCGACTGCCTGTGTCTGGGTGCAATATCGGCTGTCGCGCAAATCAATCAAGTTTCAGCCGCAGGAACTCGCCGACCGTCTGCTGCAAGTCCAGGAGAACGAACGCCATCGCCTCAGCCGCGAACTGCACGACGATATCGGCCAGTTATTGACTGCGGCAAAATTGCAGAGCGAGTGGCTCAAACGCCGTCTGCCGCCCGACTCGCAGGAACAATGCGCAGTGTTATGCGACACCCTCGAAGAGACCCTGAACAAGGTGCGCGACGTTTCGGCCATTCTTAATCCGCGCCAGTTGACCAGTCTGGGACTTGAGGCCAGCCTGCGTGCGCATCTGCTCAAGACCCTGGCCAACACCAGCGTGCAATGGAGCCTCGATTGTCAGCAGCGCCTGAATGGCATTCCGGAAGAGATGGCAGTCGCCGCCTTTCGCATCACCCAGGAAGCGGTTACCAACATTCTTCGTCATGCACAGGCAAAAAATCTGGTGGTACGCTTGCAGCGCCTGCCCGAAGGTCTGACATTATTGATCAGTGATGACGGCGCGGGATTTGCGCCAGCGACCGATCCGGGTCGCGAAGGACAACGCGGCATGGCCGGGATGGCCGAACGAATCGAGCAACTGGGTGGCACCCTGAGCGTCGTCAGCGAGCCGGGCAGAGGCACCCAGATCGAAGCACTTTTCCCGTGGGCGCCGCGCGCACTCGAACGGGCCAGTACGAATAAGGTTATGCGTTGACTTGCAATTTACTTCTGGTGGATGACCACTCGCTGATCAGGGCCGGCGTGCGCGCTCTGGTGCTGGATATTCCCGGTTACGCGGTGATCGGCGAGGCCAATGATGGTTCGCAATTGCTCGAGATGGTCGAGCAACTCAATCCCGATATTATCTTGCTGGATATCTCCATGAAGGAAACCGGCGGCCTGCAAGCGCTGCAACGCCTCAAGCGCGTGCGACCGCAGAGCAAGGTGCTGATTCTGTCGATGCACACCGATCCGGCGCTGATCATGCAGGCACTCGAGTCCGGCGCCTACGGTTACCTGCTCAAGGACACCACCGCAACGGAACTCGAACACGCCCTGGAAGCCTTGCGCAACAACGAGCGCTACTTGAGCCCGGCCATCGCCCATACCGTGATCAATCAGGCACTGACCCGTAATCAGAACCAGCAGCCGGACATTGCCGACTCACACAACCTGACGGCGCGCCAACTGGAAATCCTGCGACTGATCGTGCGCGGCAAGTCCACACGCGAGATTGCCAACGGCCTGGGCTTGAGCATCAAAACAGTCGAAACCCACCGTTCACAGATCATGAAGCGTCTGCAGATTTTCGATGTGGCGGGCCTCGTGCTGTTCGCAGTGCGCGAGCAGATCATCAGCCTTGACGACTGATCGCTTCGGTACCGCTCAACAAGGGTGAATGTTCCGGCAAATGCACGCGCAATGCCGCCGGACGCACTTCAAAGCGCAGGCTGTTGCACTCCAGTGGTTCGCCGTCGAGATTCATGCACAGCCCCTCGGCCACCTTGATTTCAACCCATGGCAAACGGGTTCGCACGAATAGATTATCCAGGCCGAAACCCTCGCTCAGCAGTGATTTCAAAGTCCCCACCAGCTCCTGTGGTGCCGGCAGGATGCTGATATCGAGCAGCCCATCATCGGCCAGCGCCTGCGGGCACAATACGTGTCCGCCGCCGGCCTGACGGCCATTGCCGATGCCCAGCGCCAACAGCTCGCCGCTCCAGTGAAAGTCCGGCCCCTGCAGTTCGCCATAGGCAGCATGCAACTCGCTGAAGCGCGACAATCCAGTGAACAGATAAGCTGCGCCGCCGAGAACTTTCTTCAAATCTTCAGACGTATTGGCCGTGACCTGACTGCCGAACCCACCGGTGGCCATGTTGAGAAAGATCTGCCCGCCAACCTCGCCCACGTCAATATCGTGCGGCGGCACATTGAGCAATTCCAGTGCTTCGGCAGGCTCCAGCGGCACCCCGGCGGCGCGGGAAAAGTCGTTGGCGGTGCCCAGGGGCAAAAGCACCAGACTGGCCTTGCCCGGCTGCGTCGCGAGCGCTTCGGCAATATCGCGCAAGGTGCCATCGCCACCGCCGGCAATGATCGTGGTGTAGCCGTCCGCTAACGCCTGTTCTACCCAGCGCTGTGCATCCCCGGCTTCCCAGGTCAGGCGCACGGCCAGTTCCCAGCCCTGCTTGCGCTTGTCTTCGACGGCGGCACGAACAGCCTCGTTGAGAGCCTGTTTGCCATGCAGAATCAACAGCGCCCGGCGCTCGTTCATTGCGTTACTCCCCAGAATCGAATCGATTGAAACATCTTGACCACTGCGGCACGCAAAAAAGCCCCGCCCTCCCTAATTAAATCCGCCTTGCGCCGCGGCCGTCCTACACGACGGTACTTTTTCTTACAAAACATGCGGAATCGGCTCAATTGACCCGCTTCGAGCATTGGGTCACCGTGTTCCGGCGTTATCAATCTTAAAATCCAATACACAAGGACGTGCATGTAATGAGTGGATACACCCACAGAGCTTCGGTCAGTTCTGGAGCCCGAATAGCCTGCAAGCGAACATTTGAAACAGCCGGTGGATGCTTCCATGCCAAGCCATGAAGCGCGAATGCCAGTGAGCCCGGTTGGACCCATCGGCGAAAGTCGTACGAACCACAAGTCCGACTTCAAAAAAAACGCCAGAACGACTGGAGAAGTTGATATGGAACCTCGTGTTACCGAGCTTGAAACCCATCTCAAATATCTTCGACGGGACATGGACGAAGTCCGGGGTGATGTCAGAGCGATCAAGCACCGGCTCGCCTATTCGGCCGGAGCCATGGCAGCGGTGCTGGGACTGCTGGGCTGGGTGGCCAACAGCCGGTTCGACCAGCTCGTCACCTTGATGAGCAATTGAACCTGTAAGTCATGGCAGGCGCCGCTTGAGTCAGCCGGCACCTGCCTTTGCAGTGCCCCGGTCAGCCCAGCAGATCGCTCAATGGAATGAAGCTTACCTCGTCGCCAGCACTCAACGTGCGACCTTCCAGTACTTCTACCAGCCCGTCAGCCCACACGGCGCTGCGCAATACCCCGGAACTCTGGTTGCGGTAAACAGTGGCCCGCCCCTGCTCGAGACGCCCGCGCAGGTATTCGCGCCGATTGCCGGCCACAGGCCAGGCAAAACCCGCTGGCACGCTGAATTTCAGTGGTTCGACGTCATGCACACCCTGGCGCCGCAACAGATAAGGCCGGGTCAGCAGAGCAAAGGTCACCAGGGTCGAGGCCGGATTTCCCGGCAAGCCAATGACCGGTACGTTGCGGAAATGACCACAGGTCAGTGGTTTCCCGGGTTTGATTGCCAACTTCCACAGTGCGAGTTCGCCCTCCTCACGCAGAGCTATGCCGAGAAAATCCGCTTCGCCCACCGACACGCCACCGGTGGAGAGAATCAGATCGACATCCTGCAACTCACCGAGCCGAGCGCGGGTAGTGGCGAGGTCATCCGGAAGAATGCCGGCATCGATCACCTCGCAGCCAAGCCGTTGCAGCCAACTGCACAGCAAGACCCGGTTGCTGTTGTAGATCTGGCCTGGCCCCAGCGTCTGACCCGGTTCCACCAGTTCGTCGCCAGTGGAAATCACCGCCACGCGAACCTTGCGCACCACCCTCAGCGCGGCGCAGCCCAGTGACGCAGCGAGACCTTGCTCGATCGGACCCAGCCGGGTTCCGGCCGGCAGAATCAGCTCACCAATGGTGGTTTCCTGCCCTTGCGGCCGAATGTTCTGCCCGGCCTTCATCGGTTCGAGGAAGCGCACTTTGCCGTCGGCCTCGACCGCAGCGTTCTCCTGCATTTCCACGCAGTCAGCGCCCGCCGGTACCGGCGCGCCAGTGAAGATGCGTGCGCAAGTGCCAAACTGCAAAGGTTGCGGGGATTGGCCGGCAAACACCTTTTGACTGACCGGTAACGACTGCCCATTCCATTGGCCGAGGTTGAGCGCGTAGCCATCCATGGCGGAGTTCGGCCAAGGTGGCAGATCCAGCGTGGAAAACAGATCTTCGCTCAGCACTCTTCCCTGGACCTGCGCCAGCGGTAGATGCTCATGCTCGACGATGGGTGAGGCCTCGGCCATTTCCAGCAAGCGCGCCAGCGCCGCTTCGACCGGCATCAAGGCTCCCGTCTTGCCCGGCTTAGCCACGGGTTTCACACGGCGCCGCCTGCTTCAGATGCGTGACGAAATTGCACGGACGATGGCGGGCGTCCAACTGCTCACCGAGAATGCCGTCCCAACCGGTGCGCACCGCATTGGTGGAACCCGGCAGGCAGCACACCAGCGTGCCGTTGGCCAGACCGGCCAGCGCACGTGATTGCACGGTCGAAGTGCCAATATCGGCGACCGAGATCTGCCGGAACAATTCGCCAAAGCCGTCGACCTGTTTGTCGAGCAGGCAGGCCACCGCTTCCGGGGTGCTGTCGCGGCCGGTGAAACCCGTTCCGCCGGTGATCAGCACCACCTGCACGACGTCGTCGGCAATCCAGTTGGCGACTTGCGCACGAATCTTGTAGAGATCATCTTTGAGCAACACGCGTTGCGCCAGGTTATGCCCCGCCGCCGTCAAGCGGTCGACGAAGACCTGGCCGGAAGTGTCGGTTTCCAGAGTCCGGGTATCACTGACAGTCAGCACCGCGATATTGAGCGGCACAAAAGGTACATCAGCCTTGGCTTTCATAGGCTCTTCCAGTTGTAGGAGAAACAGCCCGGTGTTATATCACAGCGCCCCGTTTTTTCGCCGCCCCTGTGGAGGGATGCAATGACTATCAACACGCTACCGCCGCCCTGCTCGATCCTGCTGCTGGCAGGCGGACGCGGCCAGCGCATGGGCGGTCAGGACAAGGGACTTGTGGAATGGCTGGGCGAGCCGATGATCGCGCATCTGCAGCGCAAGGTCCGTGCGCTGACCGACGACCTGATTATTTCCTGCAACCGCAATCGCGAGCGCTACACGGCTTTTGCCGATCAACTGGTCGCTGACGATGAAGGCGATTTCCCCGGGCCACTGGCCGGGATTCGCGCCGGCCTGAAAGCCGCGCGCCATACGCACTTGCTGGTATTGCCCTGCGATGTTCCGCGCATTGACGCCGCATTGCTGCAGAGCATGCGCGAGACGGCGCAGCTGAATTCTGAAAAACCTTTAATGTTGCGCCATGGCGAACACTGGGAACCGTTGCTTTGCGTGATCCCGCTGAGCCTTTCGGCGGCCTTCGAAGAGGCCTGGAATGCCGGTGAACGCAGCCCCGGCCGGGTGATGCGCAGTCTCGGTGCAACTGCCCTGCAATGCCCGGACAACGACCCGCGCCTGGCCAACCTCAACACCCCCGAACTGTTAAACGCTTACAACACTGTGTCAGACTGACACCATTCAAGGAACTCTCACGCCTTGTATACGTCTCAAGCTCAGTAACCAAAAGAATTCCCATTCGGAGACACACTCATGACTCAACGGACCCTCGCCACTTTCATGCTCGCACTGGGCCTGGCCACCCTCGCTGGTTGCTCCTCGCCTACAGTGATCACCTTGAATGACGGTCGCGAAATCCAGGCCGTCGACACCCCGAAATACGATGACGATTCGGGCTTCTACGAGTTCCAGCAGCTGGACGGCAAAGAGACCCGCATCAACAAGGATCAGGTGCGTACCGTTAAAGAACTGTAAGTTCTGGTCAACCGGATACAAAAAAGCCCGCATTGATTGCGGGCTTTTTCATGGGCGCTCGATACTGCCTGAGTGTCACCACTGCAGCGTGATCCGGCTCTCGAACTCACGCGCCTCTGCCGTCACAGGGTCAATGAATTTCAGTCCCTGCGCCAGCAGCTTCAGCGGGTTGGCGTAGTCATCCTCGACATCTTTCAACACTTGCGGATAAAACGGGTCATTGCAAATGCTCGCACCCAATGCGCTCATGTGAACGCGCAATTGATGTTTCTTGCCGGTCACTGGAAACAGCCCATAGCGCCACAGGCCGCCGTTCTTTTCCCGTACCTCTACCGCCGTTTCGGTATTGCTGACACCGGGACCTTCCTGCATGCGGAAGAACGGCTCGCCATCGACCAGACGACTTTTGTGCACCAAGGGAAATTCCAGATCAGGCAATGCCGGGGCAATCGCTTCATAACGCTTGTCGATCTGGCGCGTCGGGAACAACGACTGATAGGCCGAACGGGTCTGCGGATTGGCCGAGAAAATCACCAGCCCTGCAGTATGTCGATCAATACGGTGCAGCGGCACCAGATGAGGGTTGTCCAGGCGGCGGATCAGGCGGCGCAACAGCGTTTGCTCGACGTACTCCCCGGCCGGCGTCACCGGTAGAAAGTGCGGTTTGTCCGCTACCACCAGGTGTTCATCCGCGTACAGGATCGTCTCGACCACCGGAATCGGCTTTTCGTCCGGCACTTCGCGAAAGTAATGAATGCGCAGACCTTCCTTGTAAGCCAGGTTCACGTCGATCGGCTGACCGTTGCCATCCAGTACACGCCCTCGGGCAATCCGGTCCAGCCATTGCTCACGGCCAATGGCACTGAAATGCTCGCACAGACAATCGAGTACTGTCCGCCATTGACCCGGCGGCAGATAGAGCGTGCTGGCCTGAGCGTGGGCGGCAGAGAATGTTGGAGTGGACATATGAAAATTCGGACCCTCAATGCGAAGTCGCATTATCCAGCACTGAGGGAAACCTACCTAGCGCAGAATACTTACGCCGGGATCGACTTGAGCGCTGCGGCCTCGGTGAATTCCTTGAGCCAGCGCAGCACGTCGACCGCCTCCCAGCGACCCGGATCGTACAAGGCATAAAGCAAGCCCTGATAGCCGACCACATCCAGCTGTTTGTGGTAACCGGCACGCTGAAACAGCGCCTCGATTTCGGCGAAACAGGTGTTGAAATGCAGTTTGTTGAAAGGCGTCTTGCCCTCCGTGACCAGCCCGTCCAGGCGCAATTCAAGAACCGCCTCGCGCACCACGTCAACCGACATCCGGTTCACGCTGTTCTTCAACTGTTCGACATTGACCACGGTTCATCCCTCTGACGCATCTACTGTATAGACATACAGTAACCGAACAAACCGCATAAAGCCAAGGGATGGAAGCCGGTGGCGACCGGCGGAAAGGGGCGTTTCGAATCAACGCAGAAACGCGACCACCTCATCCGCGCTGAACGGCCAGTCCAGTTCCGCCCCGGTATCGATCCGGCGCAATACCGGAATCCTCAGGCTATAGGCCCGGAACCAAGTTTCATCGTCAGCGACATCGATCAGCTCGACCAACAACCCATGCTCGACAAAAGGCATGAGCTCGGCTTCAGCGACTTCACAGAGATGACACCCGAGAGTGCCGAACAACTGACATTCAGGAGGCATGTACGCTCAACCGCAAATGAGTGGGGCTTCATTCTAGGCCTGTGCGCAAAACCCGTCGAGCCAGCACCGCTCAAAGGGCTTCGGCGCAAAAATGCAGCCGCGCTGGCAAAACTCTGACGTAAATCAGTTCGCGAAAAATCCGATTGCGCGATGCTTCCGGTCTTTTTGCCTCTACGCTTGAAAAGCCTGAATCTGCTGCCGGAGTGTCCAGTGTTCGCCAATCTGTTGATCATCCTCGCCTCGTCTCTCGTGGTGATTGCCCTGTTCCGCCGGCTGCGATTGCCGCCGGTGCTGGGCTATCTGTGCGTCGGGCTGCTGGTCGGGCCAAGCGCATTCGATTGGGTCAACGAGAGCGAGCACTTGCCGGACGTCGCCGAGTTGGGCGTGGTGTTTCTGTTGTTTTCGCTGGGTCTGGAGTTTTCCCTGTCGAAGATGATCGCGCTGCGCCAGGTCGTTTTTCGCCTCGGCAGTCAGCAGGTGCTGATCAGCACTGCGCTGCTCGGGCTGTTGCTGATGCTGCTGGGCATGCCGGTGACGCCTGCCTTGCTGCTCGGCGCCGGGCTTTCGCTGTCGTCGACGGCGATCGTCACCAAAGAGCTGGGCAGCCTCGGCGAAGTGTTCAGCAGCCATGGGCAGAATGCGGTAGGGGTGTTGCTGTTTCAGGATGTTGTTGCGGTATTGCTGCTGACGCTGGTCCCGGTGTTCGCCGGCAGCAGCGAGCAGGCCTGGTATTGGGCGCTGCCGTTGACGCTGGGGAAAACCGTGGTGCTATTCGTCGGTCTGCTGCTGGCCAGTCGCTGGCTGCTGCCGCGGCTGTTTCATGAGGTGGCGGCCTCGCGCTCGGCGGAATTGTTTGTGCTGCTGGCGCTGGTGATCGTGCTGTTGACTGCATGGCTGACCCACCTGCTGGGCCTGTCCCCTGCCCTTGGCGCCTTTCTCGCTGGCATGTTGCTCGGCGAAAGCCATTACCGACACCAGATCGAGGCCGATATCCGGCCCTTTCGCGACATCCTGCTCGGGGTGTTTTTCGTCAGCATCGGCATGTTGATCGACCTGCAATTGTTCCTCAGCCACAGCCTGGCGATCCTCGGCCTCACCGTCGGGTTGATGATGATCAAGGGCATCGTGGTGGCATTGCTGGTGAAATGGCGCGGCAGCGACAGCGAAACCGCCTGGCGCAGCGGTCTGGCACTGGCTCAGGGCGGCGAGTTCTGCTTTGCATTGATGGCGCAGATGCAACAGAACCGCATGCTGCCCGACGGCTTGGGCGACCTGCTGCTGGCGGCGACATTCTGCTCGATGCTGCTGACTCCGCTCTTGCTGCGTGCAGCGCCACGCATCGCCGCAACTCTGCATCGCAAACCCAATCAGGAAGCGCAGATCGAAGAAATCAGCGAGCTCAACGCCGACCTCAACCAACACGTAGTGATTTGCGGCTACGGCCGTGTCGGCCAATCGATCGGGCGGTTCATGAGCAATGCCAGACAACCTTACATCGCCCTGGACAATGACCCGGTGCGCGTACAGGAAGCCACCAATGGCGAAAGTGATGTGCACTATGGCGACTCGTCACGTAGCGACCTGCTGACCGCCGTCGGCCTGCTGCGTGCGCGACTGTTGGTGATCGCCGTGGATCAGAGCGATGTCGCCCTGCGCATCCTCAAGGAAGCCCGGCGGCTGAATGCCCATGTGCCGATTCTGGTGCGCACCCGCGACGACAGCCAGTGGGCCGAATTGAAAGCCGCCGGCGCCACCGAAGTGGTGCCGGAGCTATTGGAGTCAAGCCTGATGCTCGCCTCTCACGCGTTGATCATGCTCGGATTGCCCGCGCATAAAGTGCAGGAACAAGTCGATCAAGTGCGCATCGACCGCTATCGCCTGCTGCACGGGTTTTATCCCGGTACCGACGATGCCGAGACTTAATCCTGGCTCACCGCGCCGATCTTGTGCAGCGACAGGTCGGCACCGTAGTACTCTTGTTCCTGGCTCAGGCGCAGACCATGCAATGCCTTGATCACGCCGTACACGACGAAGCCGCCGATCAGCGCCACCGCGACGCCGAGCCCGGTGCCGATCAACTGGCTGATCAGGCTGACACCGCCGATACCGCCGAGCGCGGTCTGGCCAAAGATCCCGCAGGCGATTCCACCCCACACGCCGCACATGCCGTGCAACGGCCATACCCCCAGCACATCGTCGATGCGCCACTTCACCTGAGCGGCGGTAAAGCACCAGACAAACAATGCGCCGGCGATGGCCCCGGTCAGCAGCGCGCCGACCGGATGCATCAGATCCGAACCGGCACAGATCGCCACCAAACCGGCCAGCGGGCCGTTGTGCAGAAAGCCTGGGTCATTGCGCCCGACGATCAGCGCCGCCATCGTGCCGCCGACCATTGCCATCAGCGAGTTGACCGCGACCAGACCACTGACGCCTTGCAGCGTCTGCGCGCTCATGACGTTGAAGCCGAACCAGCCGACAATCAGAATCCACGAGCCCAGTGCCAGGAACGGAATGCTCGACGGTGCGAACGCCACCAGACGTCCGTCGCGGTAACGACCATTGCGCGGCCCCAGCAGCAACACCGCCGCCAGCGCCAGCCAGCCACCCATGGCATGCACCACCACGGAGCCGGCAAAGTCATGGAACGGCGCACCGAACTGCGCCGTCAGCCAGGCTTGCAGGCCGTAGTTGCCGTTCCAGATCATGCCTTCGAAAAACGGGTAGATGAACGCGACGATCAATGCCGTGGCGCACAACTGCGGCACGAAGCGCGCGCGCTCGGCGATGCCGCCGGAAATGATCGCCGGGATCGCCGCAGCAAAAGTCAGCAGGAAGAAAAATTTCACCAGCCCGTAACCGTGATCGGCGCTCAACACCGCTGCCGGTTGCATGAACGTCACGCCGTAGGAGATCCAATAGCCTATAAAGAAATAGGCCAGTGTCGAGACGGCGAAATCGCTGAGAATCTTCGCCAGCGCGTTGACCTGGTTTTTCTGCCGGACCGTTCCGACCTCCAGAAAGGCGAAACCGGCGTGCATCGCCAGTACCATCACGGCACCGATCAGAATGAACAAGGTATTGGAACTGTGAACCAGCGTGTCAACAGCGCTTTGCAGATTTTCCATAAGCAGGCAGACCTAACGGCAGAAAAGGCACCAAAGCGGTTCATGCGCACATTTCATGCACCAAGTTGCAACCAGAGAGGCACCGAATGGCATCTTCAGCGAACTGCTTTGGCGCACCCGGTCGATGGGCTGACACGAACCGCGATCATTCGGGACAAGGTTTCCCGTGGCGTACGCCCGGCAACAGCGCACAATGGCCGGGCGACGCACCACAACACAGCAATTGTCGTACCAGTCATTTCTACTGAACCTTCGCGCAAGGCTCATACTCGAACGCTTCAGACGTCACTACGGAGATCCACCCAATGGCCAGCATCAAGGCAAAGACTGCTCAAGACATCCTGATGAACGACTTCCAGACCCTGGTCGCCGACACCGAGCGCTTGCTCGAGCACACCGCCACCCTGGCCGGTGATCAGGCCGATGAGCTGCGTGCGCAGATCCACGACAGCCTGTTGCGTGCCCGCGAAACCCTGAAACTGACCGAAGACAGCCTGCGCGAACGCGGTCAGGCTGCGGTGACCGCCACCGAGGAATACGTGTCGGCCAACCCATGGCAGTCGGTCGGTATTGCGGCCGGCGTCGGCTTTCTGATTGGCCTGCTGGCCACTCGGCGCTGATCATGTCGATCGGTGAATCCGGCCCGACTGCGGGCACCGCCTCTTCCACGCGACGCCTGGGCGCCGCCGTTCTGGGTCTGCTGCACAGTCATGTCGAATTGTTCGGCATCGAATTGCAGGAGCAGAAATCTCGCACCGTGAGCCTGCTGCTGTTCGCAGGGCTGGCCCTGGTCTTTGCCCTGTTGCTGCTGGTGGGGTTATCGACGCTGGTGATGATCGTGTTCTGGGACACGTATCGTCTGGCTGCGATCATTGGTCTATGCGTTTTTTATACGCTGGCCTCGATCTTCTGCGGACTGCGCCTCAAGGCGGCGATCTTCGATGAGTCCTCACCCTTCCACGGCACGCTCGAAGAGCTGGCCAACGACCGGGAGCGCCTGCTGCCATGAGCCATCCGCAATTGCCGCACAACAGCTCACGCCGAGAAATGCGCAAGGCACTGATTCGCCTGCGCATGGAAATGCATCGCCAGGAAATCCGCCATGAGGCCGGGCAAGTGCTGCAACCGTTGCAGCGCGTGCGCGGCATGACGCAGGGTCTGCACAGCGGTTTCGGCATCAAGCACGCGCCGTTATGGGGCGTGGCCGCCGTTACGCTGCTGGGTTTTCTTACCGGCAAAGGTGCGAAAAGCGGCGGCGGTGGCGTCAGCCGCTTGATCCGGCTCGGCACTACGCTGGGGCCACTGATCAAACTGGTCATGCAGAGCTCGGCAAAACGCTGAAGTGATCCATCTGGCTACATTCTTGCACTGACGGCGGGATGAACCTGTTATCCGCAGGTTCAATCCCGCACGCCTATCCGGCCGGCGGGGTTCATCAAAACAAGAACCAAGGAGGCCCCGTGATCGACGGGCAACCGCTCGCCTGCTTTCAACCCTTCATCGATACCGCCACCGGACTGATTGCAGGCGTAGAAGCGCTGGGTCGCCTGCGCCAGGTCGACGGCCAACTGGCTTTGGTCGGGCCGTTGTTCGCCGATCCGCGTACGCCGGCGATTGCCCTGCGCCGCCTTGACCGACAGATCCGTGACAACGCTTTGAGCCGCCTGCACGAAGCCCCGCCGGACTGGTTTCTCAGCCTGAACATGTCGCCGCGCTGGATCAGCCGCCTGCGTGCCGGGCAGGCATTGCCCAGCCTCCGGCAACTGGCGCGTCACGCGGTCGATCCGCAACGCATCGTCTTCGAAATCACTGAGCTGGGCGGCAATGACCAGCGCCTGGCCGAGGTGGTCGCGCGTTATCGCGAGGCCGGTGCCAGAATTGCCATCGATGACTTCGGTGCCGGGTACTCACAGCTCGATCGGGTGCTGGCATTGCAACCGGACATTCTCAAACTCGACATGCGCCTGTTTCAGGCCGCGGCGCTGGGCGGGCCGAGCAGTGACGTGGTCAAGGCACTGGCGCAGATGGCCGAGAAGACCGGCTGCTGGATCATTGCCGAAGGCGTCGAGACCGAAGCGCAGCTCAATTTTGCGCTGGAATGCGGATCGCGTTACGTGCAGGGTTTTCTGTTCGCCCGGGCGCAAGAGGCGTTCTTCCCCACCGATGCATTTGTGCAGGTTTTCGCCGAACTGCGTCAGCGCTATGTGCGGCAGAAACTCGCCGAGCGCGGACGACTGATGCAGATGCGCCAGCAACTGACCGAACTGATGTCGATCCTGCAAGCCTGGGCGCAGGCCCACGCACCGTTGAGCGCACTGCCACGCCTGGAGGCCTTTCCCTGGCTGCTGCGGTTTTATCAATGCGATCGCCACGGTACGCAACTGACGCCCAATCTGGAGTGGCGCCAGCAAGGCTGGGTTGCCGACAACCGTTATCTGGGCCACAACTGGTCGTGGCGGCCGTACTTCTATCACCTGCTCGCCGAGGGCTGGGAAGAGCGCCGCTTGACCCTTTCCAGCACTTACCGCGATGCCACCAGCAATCAGTATTGCCTCACCGCCGGGCAGTTTTTCGACAACGGCGAGCGCTTGCTGCTGATCGACATCGACGCTGCCGGCTTGTAGTTCCGCTTGCAGGCGCGTTCACGAACCGGGAAGCTAGCGGCCAACATTCCAGTTTTCCTGACGGAGAGAAACAGCCTTGGATTGGCACACCCTGCTCAACCGCGAACGCCTCGGCAAACCGCTGCACAGCCCTCAAGAACTTGGCCGCAGCCCGTTTCACAAAGATCATGACCGGATCATCTTCTCCGGCGCCTTCCGCCGACTCGGGCGCAAGACCCAAGTGCATCCGGTCACCAGCAATGACCATATTCATACGCGCCTGACCCATTCACTGGAAGTCAGCTGTGTCGGCCGCTCGCTGGGCATGCGCGTCGGCGAAACCCTGCGCAGCGCCCTGCCCGAATGGTGCGACCCGGCTGACCTCGGCATGGTCGTGCAATCGGCGTGTCTGGCCCACGACATTGGCAACCCGCCCTTCGGCCATTCCGGTGAAGACGCCATCCGCCACTGGTTCCAGCAGGCCGCCGGACGCGGCTGGCTCGATGGCATGAGCGACGCCGAACGCGGCGACTTCCTCAATTTCGAAGGCAATGCCCAAGGCTTCCGCGTCCTTACGCAACTGGAATACCACCAGTTCGACGGCGGCACCCGCCTGACCTACGCGACCCTCGGCACCTATCTCAAATACCCGTGGACTGCACGCCACGCCGACTCGCTGGGCTACAAGAAACACAAATTCGGCTGCTATCAGAGCGAACTGCCGCTGCTGGAACAGATCGCTCACAAGCTCGGCCTGCCGCAAATCGAAGATCAGCGCTGGGCGCGCCATCCACTGGTGTACCTGATGGAAGCGGCCGACGACATCTGCTACGCGCTGATCGATCTCGAAGACGGCCTCGAAATGGAGCTGCTGGAATACGCCGAAGTCGAAGCGCTGCTGCTCGGCCTGGTCGGCGATGACCTGCCGGAAACCTATCGCCTGCTCGGCCCGCAAGACTCGCGCCGACGCAAACTGGCGATCCTGCGCGGCAAAGCCATCGAGCACCTGACCAACGCCGCCGCACGCGCCTTCGTCGAACAACAGGACGCCCTCCTCGCCGGCACCCTGCACGGCGACCTGGTCGAACACATGCACGGCCCGGCCAAACGCTGCGTACTGAACGCCAAAGACATCGCGCGCAAAAAAATCTTCCAGGACAAACGCAAGACCCTGCACGAAATCGGCGCCTACACCACCCTGGAAATCCTCCTCAACTCCTTCTGCGGCGCCGCGCTGGAACAACACAACGGCCGCACCCCGTCCTTCAAAAGCCGGCGCATCCTAGACCTGCTCGGCAGCAACGCTCCCGACCCGCAAGGCTCGCTACACACCTCGTTCCTGCGCATGATCGACTTCATCGCCGGCATGACCGACAGCTACGCCAGCGACATGGCACTGGAAATGACCGGACGGTCCAGCCACTGAGCCCTGCGCAAGCGCCACAAAGATCAACAGCCCCTCACCCTAACCCTCTCCCGGAGGGAGAGGGGACTGACCGCAGTGATTGGAAGAGCTGCGCCGACATGACATACCGAGTCGAACTCAGGTTCTGAACGGCCCATAAATCGGCTCCCTCTCCCTGGGGAGAGGGCTGGGGTGAGGGGCGAATCCACCGAAAATCTCAAGCCATACGGCGCTTCTAACCACTCAACAATGAGCGCCAGCTCGAGTGCTTTTGATCTTGCCTAACCGGCGACATCGGAAGGCTGAGCGAAGGGATTGATCCGGGCGTAGGAGCGCAGCGACCGTCTGGCGCAGCCAGACACAGCGGAAGTAGGTGCAGCGCAGCAAACCGTAGCCGCTGCGCCCGGATCGATCCCGCAGCGAAGGGACCCGAGCCTGCGAGGGCCGAACGCAGGAGCCAAGCCTTTTGGTTCCTTTTTGGCGTTTGAAAAAGGGACTCGCCGTAAGGGCGAAACCGCCAGAAGCAACACCCGCAGCACCGGATATTCACCCAAATAAAAACCAACACACCCATAACTTTAAACAATAAAAAAACGCGATCCCCGCCAACACTTACCACTCATTCAAGCCAAACTAAAAGCCCATCCCGATCCTGCACTTCCTTACGCCAAACCCAGTTCAACTGTAGTCCGCTTCCTCATTGATTGTAGGACTTATCCGATACTATGACGCAGACCCCGTCACTCCCTGCGAGTGCTCATACAACTGAGCTAAGGTGCGCGCTTTATTCGCGCTCGCATGGGATTTGATTATGAACTCCGTTTTTATCGTCGACGATCACCCGGTCATCCGTCTCGCCGTTCGCATGCTGCTCGAACATGAAGGTTACAAGGTCGTCGGCGAGACCGACAACGGAGTCGATGCCATGCAGATGGTCCGCGAATGCATGCCCGATCTGGTCATCCTCGACGTAAGCATTCCCAAACTGGACGGCCTGGAGGTGCTGGCCCGCTTCAACGCCATGGGTTCGCCGCTGAAGATCCTGATCCTGACCGCACAGTGCCCTACCCTCTTCGGCATTCGCTGCATGCAATCCGGCGCCTCGGGCTATGTCTGCAAACAGGAAGACCTGAGCGAACTGGTCAGTGCGATCAAGGCAGTACTTTCCGGTTACAACTACTTCCCGAGTCAGGCATTGAATCCGGTTCGCAGTGACGATGTTCGTTATGCCGAACTTGAACTGTTCAAATCCGTCAACGATCGCGAGTTGATGGTCTTGCAACTTTTTGCCCAGGGCCGCACCAACAAGGAAATCGCCAAAGGCATGTTTCTAAGCAATAAAACCGTCAGCACTTATAAAAAACGCCTGATGCAAAAACTCAAAGCCAAATCCCTTGTAGAACTTATTGAGATGGCCAAACGCAACGCACTCGTGTGAGAACCTCATGCCCAGTCGTTTGAAGAACTATCTATTGGCGTTGAGCGCGAGTCTGCTCCTGAGCAGCAACGTCTGCGCCCTGACTGATACCTCGCCGGATTACGCCTTGCTCAGCCGGTCGGCGAGCGAAGCAGTCACGGTCATGCTCGACCGGCCACAGCGGCAGTGGCTGCTCGAACGCAACGAACTGGTGCTGGGAACTTCGGCACCCGATTATCCGCCCTTTGACATGACCGTCAGCGGCAAGGATTACGAAGGCCTCACCGCCGACTACGCCGGACTCCTGAGCCAGGCCACCGGTCTGCCGATCCGGGTGCAGCGATTCCTTTCGCGCGATGCAGCGATTCGCGCCTTGCTCGATGGCCAGGTCGATCTGCTCGGGACCGCCAACGGTTTCGAAGCCAGCAACGCCAACCTTGCCCTGTCGACCCCGTACGCTTTTGATCAGCCCGTGCTGGTCACCCGCGAGGACGAAACCCGCTCGCTCAGCGAAGGCCTCGCCGGGCTGCGGCTGAGCATGGTCTACCACTATCTGCCGTTGTCAGAAATAAAGGCGCTGTATCCGAAAGCGCTCATCACCTGCTACCCCTCCTACCAGAACGCAATCAACGCGGTGGCGTTCGATCAGGCCGATGTGTTTCTCGGCGATACCCTTTCCACTCACTACATGATCAACAAGGGCTACCTGAACAACGTGCGCATGGCCAACTTCGGCAAGCAGGAAGCCCAGGGCTTCAGCTTTGCGGTGCGCCGCAGCAACCCGCAACTGTTGGGCATCATCGACCGCGTGCTCAAAGCCGTGCCGGCCAGCGAACGTGACAGTATTGCCAAACGCTGGAGCGCCGGTAGCGATCTGCTGCTCAGCGAGCAGAAACCGCAACTGACTGAACGCGAAGAAGCCTGGCTCAAACAGCATCCGGTGGTCCGCGTGGTGGCCAACGAGGCGTTTGCACCACTGACGTTTTTCGATAACGACGGCAATTTTCGAGGCATCAGCGCCGACCTGCTTGAGCTGATCCGCCTGCGTACCGGTCTGCGTTTCGAGATCAGGCGCAGCCGTAACGACGCGGAAATGATCGAGCAGATCGATCGCCATCAAGCCGATCTGATCGCCGCGCTGCTGCCGTCGGAAGAACGCGAGAAACATCTCGGTTTCAGTCGGCCCTATCTGGAAA
The DNA here is from genome assembly GCF_036668835.1 of Pseudomonas koreensis. Lineage (GTDB taxonomy): Bacteria > Pseudomonadota > Gammaproteobacteria > Pseudomonadales > Pseudomonadaceae > Aquipseudomonas > Aquipseudomonas koreensis_I. The sequence goes on along the minus strand of NZ_JAZEVW010000007.1, from coordinate 208,733 downwards.
ACTCCTACGTGTTGCTCACGCGCAAAAGCGCCGACGGCCCGACCAATCTCGGCCAGTTGCGCGGCAAGCAATTGGCGATTGCCCAAGGCAGTCCGATGGTCGACTACCTGCGCGAGGAATATCCGCGCATCCATCTGATTGAAACCGCGGACACCTTCAGCGCAGTGTCGCTACTTGCCGAAGGCCGGGTCGACGGCGCGGTGAACTCGCTGGTCATCGCCAACTACTTCATTTCCTCGCGGATCTTCAACCAGCCGCTGCAGATCACAACCACCATTGGTACCCGTCAGGCCGCATTTTCACTGGCGATGGCACGTGACAACGCCGAGCTGACGTCAATCATCAACAAGGCGCTATTAAGCATCGCACCGAATGAACTGGGCGTGATCAATGGCCGGTGGCGCGGTTATTCCACTGCTTCGCAGAACATCTGGCACAACTACCAGCGCCTGTTCTATCAGGTCATTTTGGGAGCATGCCTGCTGTTGTTGCTGCTACTGGCGTGGAACGCCTACATGCGTCACCAGATCAAGCAGCGCCAGGCCGCCGAACGCGCGCTGAACGATCAGCTGGAGTTCATGCGTTCACTGGTAGACGGCACGCCGCATCCGATTTACGTGCGCGACCGCCAGGGTTTGCTGCAAAGTTGCAACGAAAGCTACCTCGAAGCATTTGCTGCCAAGCGTGAGGACGTGATTGGCAAAAGCGTCATTGAAGGCACCCTGAGCAATGCTTTCGAGGCCAATGCCTTTCACGCCGATTACCAGCGAGTGGTTGCCGAAGGCACACCGATGGTGGTTGACCGGCCGTTGCATATCGGCAATCGCCGCTTGACGATCTATCACTGGATATTGCCGTACCGCGATTCCAGCGGCGCTGTACAGGGCATCATCGGTGGCTGGATCGACATCAGTGAGCGTCGTCAGTTGTTCGATGAACTGCGCGCGGCCAAGGAGCAGGCGGACGAGGCCAACCGGGCGAAAAGTACTTTTCTGGCGACCATGAGCCATGAGATCCGCACACCGATGAACGCGGTGATCGGCATGCTCGAACTGACTCTCAAACGCATGGATCAACAACACCCGGATCGTTCTTCGATCGACACCGCCTACCATTCGGCCAAGGATCTGCTCGGTCTGATCGGCGACATTCTCGACATCGCGCGCATCGAATCCGGGCGCCTGAGCCTGTGTCCGGAGCGGGTCAATCTGGTCGACACCGTGGCATCGGTCACGCGTATTTTCGACGGTCTCGCCCGGCAGAAAAACCTCGTCCTGCAAACCCTGCTCAACCCACCGGAGCTGGCCGTCGATGTCTATCTCGACCCACTGCGCTTCAAGCAGGTGCTGTCGAATCTGGTCAGCAACGCGATCAAATTCACCGAGCAAGGCCAGGTCAGGATCACCCTTGATCTGATGAACACCGAAGTGCCCGGCCGCGCGCTGATGCAGTTGACCGTGCAGGACAGCGGCATCGGTATCAGCGCCGAGGATCAGCAACGCCTGTTCGCGCCATTTGCCCAGGCGCAAAACAGCCATCGGCAAGGCCGAAGCGGCGCCGGTCTGGGCCTGGTGATCAGTCGCAACCTGTGCGAAATGATGGGCGGGCAACTGCAATTGAGCAGCCAGCCGGGTATTGGCACTCAGGTGTGCGTCACACTGGCTGTGGAAACGCTACCGGCTCAGGTGAGTGCCGGCAAAAGCGAAGCTGCGATCAAAACAGCGCGAACCCCGCTGTACGTGCTGGTGGTGGACGATCACCCGGCCAACCGCCTGCTGATGTGCCAGCAGTTGGAGTTTCTCGGCCATCGCTTCAGCGTTGCCGAAAATGGCTGCGCCGGTCTGGAATTATGGCGGGCCGGCCAATTCGATCTGGTGATTGTCGACTGCAACATGCCGCTGATGAACGGCTATGAGCTGACCCGCGCCATTCGCCAGCATGAAGCACAGACGCGCATCCCGCCTTGTACGGTGCTGGGCTTCACCGCCAATGCGCAACCGGAGGAAGTCCAGCGTTGCAAACAGGCCGGCATGGACGATTGCCTGTTCAAACCGCTGAGTCTGAGCCTGCTCAGTGAATGGGTCGATGGCATCACGCCGACTTCGCCGGGCCCGGCGTTCGATCTGCAAAACCTCGACATGCTGACCGCTGGCAACCCGGCGCAGACCCAACGCCTGCTGGCCGAGTTGCTCAAGAGCAGCCGCCTTGATCGCCAGGAGTTGCTGGCCTTAGCGCCGGCCAATGACCGCGCGGCGCTGGCGGCGGTTGCGCACAAGATCAAAGGCGCGGCACGGATTGCGCAGGCCGCGCGGGTCATCGAATGTTGCGAAGCCCTTGAACAGGCTTGCATCAATGCGGCGTCACAAGATGAGCTGGTCGGCCATTGCGAGGCGAGCAACCGGGCGATGCTCGAACTGGAGCAGGCCTTGCAACAACAATTGACACTGTCGGAGCAAAGCACAATGAGCTTGCCTTAACTATGCTGGGTGCTGAGCAGTGAGTTAACCATCATGGAGAGCCAGAAATGCCCAGCCCACTGCGCCCGGAACAACGCCGGTTACCGCTGCATGTGCACATCAGCGTCATGTTTACCTGCCTGCTGCTGCTCACCGGGGTCGTGCTGGGGATATTCAATTACCGCCAGACCACACAGATCATCCTGTCGAGCAGCGAGAAACTGTTCGACAGGATCGAACAGGACGTGCGCCTGGACATGGCCGCCACCTACCAACCGATCCGTCATCTGCTGAGTCTGCTGGCCGGTGATCCGGCCACCCAGGCGACCAATCTCGAGCAACGCCTGCCCTTGCTGCGATCGTTCAGTCAGTCACTGACCGACAACCCAAGCCTGGCCTCGCTGTACCTGGGTTATGCCAACGGCGACTTTTTCATGGTGCGGCCATTGCGCAGCGCCGCCCTCAAGACCTTGCTCAAGGCGCCCGAGGCCGCAGCGTTTCAGGTCTGGAGCATCGAGCACGATGCGCAGGGCAGCCTGCACTCGCAGTCACTGTTCTTCGACCCGGCGCTGCTGCCGGTCGGGCGTCAGGACAACCTCGCCGACCGCTACGATCCGCGCAGCCGCGCCTGGTTCACCCAGGCGCGCGAGCAAAACGAGCAGATCACCACCGAGCCCTACGTGTTTTTTTCCACGCATAATGTCGGCACTACCCTGGCCCGACGCAGTGGCGACACCGCCGTGATCGGTGCCGACCTGACTCTGGTCGCCTTGTCGGCAACCTTGAGCAAGCATGTGGTCACGCCGTCCACCGAAATCGCCCTGTTCGATGCCGACGGCAACGCCGTGGCCTACCCGGACAGCCATCGTCTGATCGTCGAGGGCAGCACGGCGAGCCTGGCCAAAGCTGCGGATCTGAGTCCCGCCCTGCACGCGCTGCTGACGGGTGCACCCCGGGGCAATCGCCTGACCGCTGATGGCCGCCAATGGATCGTCGCACGCAGCACTGTCGAGGAAGGCGGACCGCAGGGCTTGCAGTTGGCCCTGTTGGTGCCGGAAGACGAATTGCTCGTCGATGCTTACCGCATGCGCTGGCAAGGCGCGCTGATTACCTTGGCGATATTGCTGCTGTGCCTGCCGCTGGGCTGGGTGATCTCGCGGATTCTGGTCAAACCGCTGCACGCGCTGGTCAAGGAAGCCGACGCGATCCGCAGTTTCAATTTCGACTTTCCCTCGGCACGCCGCTCGCCGGTCCTGGAGGTCGACCAGCTCAGCGTGTCGATGGCGCGGATGAGAGACACCCTGGCGAGCTTTTTTCGCATCACCGACACCCTCGGCGCGGAAACGCGCTTCGCCTCTCTGTTGCAGCGAGTGCTGTTCGAAACGGTGCAGATCGCCCAGGCGCAGGCCGGGCTGATCTACCTGCGTGAAAGCGACAGCACGCGCATGGAGCCCTACGGTCTGGTCATCGATGGCACGCCCCAGGCACTGGAAACCTTCGAGTTACAAGGTCACGACCTGCAGCAAGGCAACGCCCCCGAGTGGTTCGAACAATTGATCAGCGCGAACAATGTCGTCAGCCACTTGGGTTTTGATCAGGCCGGGGACCTGCAAAGGGTCCTGCTGGCGATGCAAACGCCACGCATCCATCTGATCGGCATTCGTCTGCACAATCGCCATGACGAAACCATCGGCCTGCTGATTCTGCTGGTCAATGACAGCGGCACCACGGCCGATCTGGAAAAACTGCGACCGGACCGTATCGCCTTTTTGCAGGCGGTTTCCGGAGCAGCCGCGGTGAGCATCGAGAGCCAGCGCCTGCAAGCGCGGCAGAAACAACTGCTGGATGCATTCATTCAGTTGCTGGCCGGCGCCATCGATGCGAAAAGCCCCTACACAGGCGGGCATTGCCAGCGCGTGCCGGAGCTGACACTGATGCTGGCTCAGGCGGCAGCAGCCAGCGATGCGCCGGCCTTCCGTGCCTACAAGCCCAGCGAAGATGAATGGGAAGCGCTGCACATCGCCGCGTGGTTGCACGACTGCGGCAAGGTGACAACGCCGGAATACGTGGTCGACAAGGCCACCAAACTGGAAACCATCAACGACCGCATCCACGAAATTCGCACGCGTTTCGAAGTGCTCAAGCGCGATGCCTGGGTCAGCTATTGGCAAGCACTTGCCATGGGCGGCGATGAGTCCGCCCTTACGGGCCTGCGCGATACGACGCTGGCGGCGCTGGATGACGATTTTGCGTTTGTCGCGCGTTGCAACCTGGGCAGCGAGGCCATGGCTGAGGTCGATCTGCAACGCCTGAACACACTGGCGCAGCGCACCTGGATGCGTACGCTGGATGACCGTCTGGGCGTGTCGTGGGAAGAGAACCGGCGTCAGGCACGCACACCCGCGCCAAGCTTGCCGGTCCGGGAAAAGCTGTTGGCGGACAAGCCCGAACACTTGCTCGAACGCGACCCCAACGAGCTGATTCCCGAAGACAATCCGTGGGGTTTCAAACTCGATGTGCCGCGCTACAAATACAATCGCGGCGAACTCTACAACCTGAGCATCAGCCGCGGCACACTGACACGCGAGGAGCGCTATGTGATCAACCATCACATGGTGCAGACGATCATGATGCTCAGCCATCTGCCCTTCCCCGGCCACCTCGAAAGCATTGCCGAGATAGCCGGCGGCCATCACGAAAAAATGGACGGCACCGGTTATCCGAAACGCTTGAGGCGCGAAGAAATGAGCCTGCCGGCGCGGATGATGGCGATTGCCGATATCTTCGAGGCATTGACCGCTGCCGATCGCCCGTACAAGAAAGCCAAGACCCTGAGCGAGGCATTGGCGATCATGGCCGCCATGTGCCGCGACGCGCACATCGATGCGCAGTTGTTTGGCCTGTTCATCAACGAAGGCGTGTACCGGCAGTACGCCGAGCGTTTTCTCGATCCGGCGCAGATCGACAGCGTCGACCCGGCCAGCCTGTTGCTCAAGGCTAGCCTCGATCCGTGATCAGCAGTCGGTCAGACGCAGGAAAATCGCCGCCAGTTGCTCGATGCCGGCCTGATCCTGCGCAGCGAAACGCGAAAGTTTCGGGCTGTCGAGATCAAGCACACCGATCAGGCGACCGTCCTTGACCAGCGGCACGACCAGTTCACTGTTCGAAGCGCTGTCACAGGCGATATGACCGGGAAAGGCATGTACGTCTTCGACGCGCTGGGTTTGCCGGGTGGCAGCTGCCGCACCGCACACACCGCGACCGAAAGGAATGCGCACGCAAGCGATCTGGCCTTGAAACGGGCCGAGCACCAGTTCTTCGTTGCGATTGAGGTAAAACCCGGCCCAGTTCAGGTCATCGAGCTGGTTGAACAGAAAGGCCGAAAACTGCGCGGCGTTGGCGATGAAATCGCGCTCGTCCGCCAGCAGCGATTCCAGTTGTGCCGCCAACAGACCATAGCCTTCAAGGCCCTGGCCACTTTGTTGCAGATCGATCATGCCTTGTGCTCCAGCAATTTCAGGCCCACCCAATAGCGGGCAAACTGATACGCGCAACGTCCGTTGCGATTGCCGCGGCCGGTGGCCCAACGCACGGCGAGAATATCCAGCGCTTCGTCACGCTGCCAGCTCAGGCCGGCCTTCGCGGCCAACTGGCCTATCCAGTGTTCGACGACGTTGAGGAAATGTTCTTGGGTAAACGGGTAGAACGACAGCCACAGGCCGAAACGGTCCGACAGCGCGATCTTGTCTTCAACGGCTTCGCTGGGATGCAGTTCGCCGTCGACGCGTTTCCAGTTTTCGTTGTCGCTTTCCTTTTCCGGCACCAGATGGCGACGGTTCGAGGTGGCGTACAGCAAGACGTTGTCCGGCGCCTGTTCGAGCGAGCCGTCGAGCACGCTTTTGAGCACCCGATAATCGCCTTCGCCGGATTCGAACGACAGGTCATCGCAAAACAGCACGAAGCGTTGCGGCAGTTTGGCGATCTGCTCGACCACCCGCGGCAGATCCGCCAGATGGTCGCGCTCGATTTCGATCAGGCGCAGGCCAGCCGTGGCGTGTTCCGCCAGCAGCGCGCGCACCAGCGACGACTTGCCGGTACCGCGCGAGCCCCAGAGCAACGCATGATTGGCCGGCATGCCATCGAGAAACTGTTGGGTGTTGCGTCCCAGTTGTTCCAGTTGACGGTCGACACCGATCAGGTCGGACAAGCGCATGTCGAGGCTGACTTCCAGCGGCAGCAGATAACCGCTGCGCCCGTCGCGCTGCCAGCGCGCGGCCAGACAAGTGCCCCAGTCGATCACCGGCCGTGGCGCCGGCAACAACGGTTCGATGCGCGCCAGAACCGACTCGGCGCGTTCAAGAAAAGCATTCAATCGGGAATCCACGTCTTCTCCTCGGGCACATTCACAGTGATGATGACGATCCAGCGACGACAAACAGCCCCAAATCACCCGAGCAAGCCTTGTTACAAGGCGATTCGGGAACCTCGGTATCCATACATGATCGACTATGCTTGAGCAGCGAAGGGAAACGGAAGTGGTTCAACACCCCATGGATATCAAATTCACCCACCGGCTGTCGTTCAAACAAGCCAGGCTTACCGTGCTGGTCGGGTTCATTCTGGGCACGCTGCTCAGCCTGCTGCAAATCGGCATCGATTATGCCAGCGAAGACGCCTCGATCAACCGTGAAATCCTGTCTCTGCTGGAAATCAGCCACAACCCGGCTTCACGCATCGCCTACAACATCGATGCCGAACTGGCGCAAGAGCTGACCTTGGGCTTGTTGCGCTCGCCGGCGATCATCTCGGCGACCCTCACCGACAATAACGGCACAGTACTGGCCAACGTCAAGCGCCCGGAGCTGCAGAGCGGCTATCGGGTGATCAGCGATTTTCTGTTTGGCGCCAAGCGCCAGTTCGAGGATCGCCTGTATCTGGATCATCTGCCCAACGAATCGCTTGGCGTATTGAATCTGGAAGTCGACACTTACGCCTTCGGCAGTCGGTTCCTGCGCCGGGCCGAGATCACCCTGCTCAACGGTTTCGCCCGTAGCCTGCTACTGACCGGCATTCTGCTCGCGCTGTTCTACGTAATGCTGACCAAGCCGTTGGTGCGGGTCATCCGCGAACTCAGCGGCCGCGACCCGCGCAGCGCCGAGCCGACCACTCTGGAATGCCCCGCTGGCCATGCCAACGATGAAATCGGCGTGCTGGTCAAAGTCGCCAATCAGCAATTCGAGAACATTGCCACAGAGATCCAGCAGCGACGCAATGCGGAAAACCGCCTCACCGACTACCTCGGTCAACTGGAAAACATCGTCTCGGCGCGCACTGCCGAACTCAAGGCCATCAATGCGCGGCTCAGTCAGTCCAATCAGGAACTGGAAGTCGCGCGCAGCACCGCGCTGGATATGGCCGAAGCGCGCTCGGCGTTTCTCGCCAACATGAGCCACGAAATCCGCACGCCGCTCAACGGCCTGCTGGGGATGATCGCACTGTCACTCGACGGCCCGCTGAACGCCGAACAGCAGCAACAACTGTCGATCGCCCACGACTCGGGCAAGGTGCTGGTCGAGCTGCTCAACGACATTCTCGACCTGTCGAAATTCGATGCCGGGCAACTCGAGCTCGAACACATCCCGTTCGACCTCGGCTCGCTGATCGAAGACACCGCCAACCTGCTGTCGCAGAACGCCGCGCCAAGCGTCGAGCTGACCTGCCTGATCGATCCGCACTTCCCGGCGCTGGTGCTCGGCGATCCGACCCGAGTGCGGCAGATCGTCAGCAACCTGTTGTCCAACGCGCTGAAATTCACCCGCTTCGGCCGGGTCGATGTACGTCTGTCGACTTACAAGGAAGGCGTACGCATCGAAGTCTGCGACACTGGCATCGGCATCGCTCAGGAAGCGCAGTTGAAAATCTTCCAGCCGTTCACCCAGGCGGGCGCCGGTATCACCCGCCAATACGGCGGCACCGGCCTGGGGCTGGCGCTGACCTACAACCTCTGCGAAGCCATGCAGGGCCGGCTGACGATCAGTTCCGAGATCGGTTTCGGCAGTCAGTTCTGCGCCGAGCTGCCCCTGCCCTGTCATACCCGGGCTCTGGCACCGGCGCCGCTGCAAGGGAAGATTCTCGCCATAACCGCAGCCAGCAGTGGTCTGGCGGAACTGCTGCAAAGTCTGCTGCCGGTCTGGGGCCTGGCGTATACGCAGCGCACCATCGATGATTCGCTGCTGGGTCTGACACCTGACGTGCTGATTACCGATTGCCCGGAGTGCCTGTTCGGGTTGCGACCGACCATCACCGCACCGATTCTGCTGGTGACGGCCTACGGCAGTTTCCTGCCGAGCGAAGAAGCCGCCGCCCTCGCCCCTCTGCAACAACAGGCCCGCCCGCTGGCGCGTAACGCGCTGTACCAGAACCTGCGGCGCACGTTGCAGCCGGAAATAATCGCGATCAACGATGCGCAGCAAGACGCATCGACCGCAATCACTCGCGGGCGGGTGTTACTGGTCGAGGACAACCCGGTCAATCAACTGGTGGCCAAGGGCATGCTCGGCAAGCTGGGTTGCGAAGTCGTCGTCGCCGCCCACGGTGCCGAAGCGCTGGATCAGCTTGAATTCAACGATTTCGATCTGGTGTTGATGGATTGCAACATGCCGGTAATGGACGGTTACGAAGCGAGCCGGCAGATCCGCCAGAGCGGACGCTGGCCGCAGCTGCCGATTGTCGCCCTGACCGCCAACGCCATGTCCGAGGAACGTGAACGCTGCCGCGCGGCCGGCATGAGCGATTATCTGGCCAAGCCGTTCCGCCGCGAGGAGCTGGCGGCCCTGCTCGATCAGTGGGTGCCGACTACGCCAGCACCTTGATCTGCGCCAACAAGTGGTCAAGGCCGTCACGCAATTCATTGAGCCGGTTCAGGTCTACTCCGCTGTCGCATAACAGGCGGGCCTTCAGCGGCCCGACCTGCTCACGCAGATGCTGTCCCGCAGTCGTCAGGCTCAAGTGCACTTCACGTTCGTCACGGGCCGAACGTTGGCGCTGCACCAACTGCAATTGCTCCAGACGTTTGAGTAGCGGCGTCAATGTGCCCGAATCCAGCGCCAGACGCTCGCCCAGAGCTTTGACGGTCGGTTGCTGCGGTGCGGCGTCCTGCCATTCCCACAACACCAGCATCGCCAGGTATTGCGGGTACGTCAGGCCAAGCTGATCGAGCATCGGCTTGTAGGCGCGAATCACCGCTCGCGAAGCGGCGTACAGCTTGAAGCACAACTGGCTGTCGAGCTTCAGCGAATCGCCCGGCAGGCTGCTCATTTGAGCAAGGCTTCGATCTCGCGGCTCAGGTCCTGCGGCTTGGTCGCCGGGGCGAAACGCTTGACCAACTGGCCGTCCTTGCCGATCAGAAACTTGGTGAAATTCCATTTGATGCCTTGCGAGCCGAGCACACCGGGCGCGCGTTTCTTCAACTGCACGAACAACGGATGAGCGCCGGCGCCGTTGACCTCGACCTTTTTGAACAGTGGAAAGCTGACACCAAAGTTCAACTCACAGAACTCGCTGATCGCGCCTTCGTTACCCGGTTCCTGTTTGCCGAACTGGTTGCAGGGAAAGCCCAATACCACCAGGCCCTGGTCCTTGTAGGTCTGCCACAGTTCTTCGAGACCCTTGTACTGCGGGGTGAAACCGCACTTGCTCGCGGTGTTGACCACCAGAACCGCTTTGCCGGCGAAATCGGCCAAGGTCTTTTGTTCACCCTTGATGGTGGTGCACGGGATGTTCAGCAGGTTGTCGCTCATGAGACAGGCTCCACGAAGGGTCGGCAAAGTCCAAACATAGCGAGCAATTCAATTGTGTGCAATTTAATTACTCGATAAAAAGGCGACCCGGCGGTCGCCCTGTTGACGCTTACTCGCGTGGCTCGAGATTCAGGCACACCGAGTTGATGCAGTAGCGCAGACCGGTCGGTGGCGGGCCGTCAGGAAATACATGGCCCAGATGCGCATCGCAGCGCGCGCATTTCACTTCGGTACGGATCATGCCGTGGCTGGTGTCACGGATTTCGGTCATCGCGCTTGCGCCGATCGGCTCATAAAAACTTGGCCAGCCGCAGCCGGAGTCGAATTTGGTTTTCGAATCGAACAGTGGCTCGTTGCAGCAGACACAGTGATAGACACCATCGGTCCTGGTGTCGTTGTATTTGCCGGAGAACGGGCGTTCGGTGGCACTGAGGCGGCACACGTTGTACTGCTCCGGATCGAGCATGGCTTTCCATTCTTCCAGGGTTTTCTGCATCTTTTCCATCATCACACCTCAGCGGCTGAAAAAGCCCGATCTGTACCTTTTCCACGGATCGGGCGGCACGTATGATTGCGCCTCGTCACGCACCAGTCTGGCAGCCAGACCGGTCGCATTCAAACGGATTATCCGAGCCGCGGCTCGATCGGTCCGCCTGTGTGAAGACGCAGGATTCCCAGTACGGTTGTCCATTCGCCGCCTGGATCGTTCATTTTCAGGATCACATCGCCATGCAGTTCAGCAAATCGAACAAGCTCGCCAACGTCTGCTACGACATTCGCGGCCCGGTGCTCAAGCACGCCAAACGTCTGGAGGAGGAAGGCCAGCGCATCCTCAAGCTGAACATCGGCAACCCGGCACCGTTCGGTTTCGAAGCGCCGGACGAAATTCTTCAGGATGTGATCCGCAACCTGCCGACCGCGCAAGGCTACAGCGACTCCAAAGGCCTGTTCAGTGCGCGCAAGGCAGTCATGCAGTATTACCAGCAGAAAAACGTCGAAGGTGTCGGCATCGAAGACATCTACCTGGGCAACGGCGTGTCCGAGCTGATCGTGATGTCGCTGCAGGCGCTGCTCAACAACGGCGACGAAGTGCTGGTGCCGGCCCCGGATTACCCGCTGTGGACCGCCGCCGTCAGCCTCGCCGGCGGTAACGCCGTGCACTACCTGTGCGACGAGGGCGCCGGCTGGTTCCCCGATCTGGCCGACATCAAGGCCAGGATCACCCCGAATACCAAGGCGATGGTGATCATCAACCCGAACAACCCGACCGGCGCGGTGTATTCGAAGGAAGTGCTGCTGGGCATGCTGGAAATCGCCCGGGCGCACAATCTGGTGGTGTTCTCCGACGAGATCTACGACAAGATCCTCTATGACGATGCCGTGCACGTCTGCACCGCCTCGCTGGCGCCGGACCTGCTCTGCCTGACCTTCAACGGTCTGTCGAAGTCCTACCGCGTGGCCGGTTTCCGCTCGGGCTGGATCGCCATTTCCGGGCCGAAGCACAACGCGCAGAGCTACATCGAAGGCATCGACATGCTGGCCAACATGCGCCTGTGTGCCAACGTGCCGAGCCAGCACGCGATCCAGACTGCGCTGGGCGGCTATCAGAGCATCAATGATCTGGTGCTGCCGCAGGGTCGCCTGCTGGAACAGCGCAACCGCACCTGGGAACTGCTCAACGACATTCCTGGCGTGAGTTGCGTCAAGCCGATGGGCGCGCTGTATGCGTTCCCGAAAATCGACCCGAAAGTCTGCCCGATCCACAACGACGAGAAATTTGTCCTCGACCTGCTGCTTTCGGAAAAGCTGCTGGTCGTGCAAGGCACGGCATTCAACTGGCCATGGCCGGACCACTTCCGTGTGGTCACCCTGCCCCGCGTCGACGATCTGGAAATGGCCATCGGCCGCATCGGCAACTTCCTCAAGTCCTACCGCCAGTAACTGGCCAGCAGTGCGCAACGGCTGAATGTTGCGCACTGTCTGATTCAGCAACACTTCTGCGCTGCGCCTGCGCTTATGCCTTCTACACTTGCGTTTCGTGCCCGCTGACAGCGTCCGGGGTAATGGCGACGGGTCGCGGCTGCTCGTCATCCTTGTCCTGATACGACGTGGGAAATGTGCCCGATACCGGGGAATTCGGTGTAGGACACAGTTTGAAATAGTCACCCAGTTGAATAGCCCGGTGCAGCACCTTATATACCCCGCAGTACGCTACATCTTTAGCTTGAGGAGATTTCTACAACCATGATGCGCATCCTGCTGTTTTTGGCCACCAACCTGGCGGTCGTGCTGATAGCCAGCATCACCCTGAGCCTGTTCGGCTTCAACGGGTTCATGGCGGCCAACGGGGTCGACCTCGACCTCAGTCAGCTGCTGGTTTTCTGTGCCGTCTTTGGTTTCGCCGGCTCGCTGTTCTCGCTGTTCATCTCCAAGTGGATGGCGAAGATGAGCACGGGCACCCAGATCATCAGCCAGCCGCGGACCCGGCATGAACAATGGCTGCTGCAAACCGTCGAGCAACTGTCCCGCGAAGCCGGGATCAAGATGCCCGAAGTCGGTATTTTCCCGGCCTACGAAGCGAACGCCTTCGCCACCGGCTGGAACAAGAACGACGCGCTGGTCGCGGTCAGCCAGGGCCTGCTCGAGCGGTTTTCGCCTGATGAAGTCAAAGCCGTACTGGCCCACGAGATCGGCCACGTGGCCAACGGCGACATGGTCACGCTGGCGTTGATCCAGGGCGTCGTGAACACCTTCGTGATGTTCTTTGCGCGGATCATCGGCAACTTCGTCGACAAGGTGATCTTCAAGAACGAAGAAGGCCAGGGCATCGCCTACTACGTGGCGACCATCTTCGCTGAGCTGGTGCTGGGCATTCTCGCCAGCGCGATCGTCATGTGGTTCTCGCGCAAGCGCGAATTCCGCGCCGACGAAGCCGGCGCCCGTCTGGCCGGCACCAACGCGATGATTGGCGCCCTGCAACGCCTGCGCGCCGAACAGGGCCTGCCGGTGCACATGCCGGACACCCTGAATGCGTTTGGTATCAACGGTGGCATCAAACAGGGCTTCGCCCGCATGTTCATGAGCCACCCGCCGCTGGAAGAGCGTATTGACGCGCTGCGTCGTCGCGGTTGATTCCGAAAGTGATAAAAACAAGGCCCGCAGTGATGCGGGCCTTTTTTATATCTCGGGGTTATGCGTCGCGAGTGCCGGCCTCATCGCGAGCAAGCTCGCTCCCACAGGGCTGGTTGTGGAACACAGATTTTGTGTACACCATCAATACCTGTGGGACCGAGCTTGCTCGCGATGAGGCCAGTAAGTGCGACAAAACCTATCGGCTTGAGATGCGGTAAACCCGCTCCAGCAACTCCGTCACCCCCGCATCGGAAAACCTCGGGCTTTCGGCCAACACATCCTGTTCTTCCAGCCTCTGCACCTGCCAGCCCTCACCGAGCAACCGCTGCACCTCTTCATCATCCACCGCAAACGGCGGCCCGGGCATTTGCGCCTGCGGGTAATCGAGAGTGATCAACATTCCCTGCACGCCCGGCGCAAGGATCTGCTGCAAATGCTCGGCATAACGCTCACGCATCGGCGCCGGCAACGCGATCAGCGCGGCGCGGTCGTACAACGCCGTGCAACCGGCAACATCCTGCGCCGTCAGCGCAAAAAAGTCCCCGCACCACAGCTCAAAGGCATCACTGTGGTAAATCTTGAAAGCGCCCTTCTGGCTGATCTGCGGTTCAACCTTGTGCTCGCTGAAAAAATCCTCGATGGCTTTTTCCGACAACTCAATCCCGAGCACCTGATGGCCGCGCTCGGCAAGCCACAGCAAATCCAGGCTTTTCCCGCACAGCGGCACCAGCACGCGCGCCGAGGGCTCAATCGACAGGTCGGGCCAATAGCGCTGCAAATACGGGTTGGCCTCGGGCTGATGAAAGCCGATCTGGTTGGAATCCCATTTCTTGTACCAAAACTCAGGCTGCATGCATCACTCCCGAAAAATCGATGAAAAACCGCGAAAACTTATATTAGATTCAAATCAGTCAACTGACCGAAGATGAGCCATCTTAACCTTCAGGACTCCCCTATGTTGCCCAGCCTGTTCATTTCCCATGGCTCGCCCATGCTCGCTCTGGAACCCGGTGCCAGCGGCCCGGCACTGGCGCGGCTGGCGGCTGAATTGACAAAACCCAAAGCCATTGTGATCGTTTCCGCGCACTGGGAAAGCCAGGAGTTGTTGGTCAGCAGTCACCCGCAACCGGAAACCCGGCACGACTTCGGCGGTTTTCCCCGCGCATTGTTCGAGGTGCAATACCCGGCACCAGGCAATCCGCAACTGGCCGCTGAAGTCGCCGCCCTGTTGACCGCAAACCACCTGCCGGCGCGCCTCGACCCGCAACGCCCGTTCGATCATGGCGTCTGGGTACCGCTGTCGCTGATGTATCCGCAAGCGGACATTCCGGTGGTGCAGGTGTCGCTGCCGAGCCACGCGGGGCCGGCGCTGCAAACGCGGGTTGGCCGAGCGCTGGCGAGCCTGCGCGATCAGGGCATTCTGCTGATCGGCTCTGGCAGCATCACTCACAACCTGCGCGAACTCGACTGGCATGCCGGCCCCGAGAGCGTCGAGCCGTGGGCGAAGGAATTTCGTGACTGGGTCATCGGCAAGCTCGCTGCCGATGATGAGACGGCGCTGCATGATTACCGCCAGCAGGCGCCGAATGCCGTGCGCAGTCACCCGAGTGAAGAGCATTTGTTGCCGCTGTACTTTGCGCGGGGTGCCGGGGGTGAGTTCAGTGTGGCGCACAAGGGGTTCACGATGGGGGCGTTGGGGATGGATATCTATCGTTTTGGCTGACGCCATCGCCAGCAGGCTAGCTCCCACAGGTTTTTTTGTGAACCCGAAAGACAGGCAAAAAAAATCCCCGAACCAGTCGGGGATTTTTTATGTGCGATCAATCAGCCCGAGGGCGGATCAATCTTCGCGGTAGCGACGCAGTTTCAGCTGCTTGCCGGCAACGCGAGTGTCCTTCAGTTTGGTCAGGAGTTTGTCCAGACCATCTTCCGGCAGCTCGACGAGGCTGAAGCTGTCACGCACCTGGATGCGACCGATCGCTTCGCGGGCCAGGCCACCTTCGTTGAGGATCGCGCCCAGCAGGTTTTTCGCTGCGATACCGTCACGCGCGCCCAGCGCGGTACGGCAACGAGCACGGCCTTCGCCCAGAGGCATTGGCGCGCGACGCTCGCGGTCACCACGATCAGGGCGATCACCGGAACGCTCAGGACGGTCGCCACGCGGTGCGTTGTTCGGCACCAGTGGACGCTCCTTCTCGATCGCCGCCAGGTTCAGCGCTTGACCATTGGTAGCTTTGCGCAGCAGGGCTGCAGCCAGTGCACGCGGGGTGCAACCGATGTCAGCAGTCAGGCGATCGAGCAGATCACCGTGGGTCGACTCGGCATCGCCAACCAGTGGCGACAGGCTGTTGGTCAGTTTCTTGATGCGTGCATCGAGAACGGCCTGAGCGTCCGGCAGGCGGACTTCAGCAACCTTCTGACCGGTGACACGCTCGATCACTTGCAGCATGCGGCGCTCACGCGGAGTCACCAGCAGCAGCGCACGACCTTCGCGACCGGCACGGCCGGTACGGCCGATACGGTGCACGTAGGATTCCGGATCGTACGGCATGTCAACGTTAAACACGTGAGTGATGCGCGGAACGTCCAGACCACGGGCAGCAACGTCGGTGGCGACAACGATGTCCAGACGGCCATCCTTGAGCGAGTCGATCACGCGCTCACGCTGGTTCTGGGCGATGTCACCGTTCAGCGCCGCGGCTTTGTAGCCTTTGGCGTCGAGGGCGCTGGCCAGATCCAGAGTCGCTTGCTTGGTGCGCACGAACATGATCAGCGCGTCGAAGTCTTCGACTTCCAGCAGGCTGAGCACGGCCGAAGTCTTCTGGTCAGCGTGAACCAACAGGTGAGCCTGTTCGATCGCGGTAACGGTCTGGGTCTTGGTCTGGATCTTGACGTGTTGCGGATCGCGCAGGTGGCGTTCGGCAATGGCGCGGATCGACTGCGGCAGGGTCGCCGAGAACAGAACGGTCTGACGGGTCGCTGGCAGAGCCTTGAAGATGACTTCCAGGTCATCCATGAAGCCCAGTTTCAGCATTTCGTCCGCTTCGTCGAGAACCAGATGGTTCACGGTCGACAGGACTTTCTCGTCGCGACGCAGGTGGTCACACAGACGACCCGGAGTGGCGACAACGATCTGTGCGCCATTACGGATAGCCTTGAGTTGCGGGCCCATCGGCGCGCCGCCGTAAACAGCCACGACAGTAACGCCTGGCATTTGCTTGGCGTAGGTTTCAAAAGCGGTTGCTACTTGCAGCGCCAACTCTCGGGTTGGCGCCAGGATCAGGGCTTGCGGTTCGCGCTTGGCAGGATCGATGCGGTGCAGGATAGGCAGTGCGAACGCGGCGGTTTTACCGGTACCGGTTTGCGCCTGGCCAATCATGTCCTGGCCGGCCATGATGATCGGGATCGATTGCTGCTGAATCGCCGAAGGCTCTTCGTAGCCAGTCGCTGCGACGGCTGCAAGAATATTCGGGTTGAGATTAAAAGCGGCGAATCCGCCGGTTTCCTGGGTCATGGGTCTGCCTCTAAGTGCATCCGCAAAGACCCATGCTCCAAAGCTGCGCATGCCGTGTTGAGACTCAAGAGTCGCCCTGGCAGCTTTGTCGGCGGGGATTTGCGAAAACGAATGAATGAAGATGGATCGTCAAGGAAGAGCCCGCAGTGCGGACGTGCAGCCGAAGCTGACTTCGGGAAATTGCGCTACCTAAACGCGGCCCGGTTAAAGGCCGGCGCGCACTATACCGGATTTTGCCCGAAAAGGGAGCTTTTTTTATCGGCCGTATCGCTGTGTCAGCGCTGTGTAACGGGGTTTTGCAGATAATCGCGCCAGGGTCTATTTTGCAAAGGCCCGCCCCGGCGTGCGATGCCGCTTAAACGATTCATCGAGCTGTGACATACCGTCGCGGCGCCGCTCTTCCCGCCCGAGGATTCAGCCATGAATCAACCCTGCCCCGGCCGCGTCAGCCGCGAACGACGCGGTCACGTCCACCTGATCGGCCTCGATCGGGCCGCCAAACGCAACGCCTTTGATCTGGACCTGCTGAATGATTTGAGTCTGGCCTATGGCGAATTCGAGGCAGACAGCGACGCGCGGGTGGCGGTGGTGTTCGGTCATGGCGAACATTTCACCGCCGGCCTGGATCTGCTCAACGCCAGCGCTGCTCTCGCTGAAGGCTGGCAGGTGCCGAACGGCGGTTGCGATCCGTGGGGCGTGTTCGTCGGGCCACGAGTGAGCAAACCGGTGATCGTCGCCGCGCAGGGTTACTGCCTGACCATCGGCATCGAGCTGATGCTGGCTGCAGACATCAACCTTTGCGCCAGCAATACCCGCTTCGCGCAAATGGAAGTGCAGCGTGGGATCTTTCCTTTTGGCGGCGCGACATTACGTTTTCAGCAGATCGCCGGTTGGGGTAACGCGATGCGCTGGCTGCTGACCGGGGATGAATTTGATGCTCACGATGCGTTGCATCTGGGCCTGGTGCAGGAAGTGATGGCCAGCGAAGATCTATTGCCCCGGGCGATCGAGCTGGCCGAACGGATTGCCCGGCAGGCGCCGCTGGGCGTGCAGGCGACTTTGATGTCGGCACGGCAGGCGCGGTATGAAGGAGAAATGGCGGCGGCACAGGGACTGCCTGCACTGGTGAAAAAGTTATTGAACAGTGAAGATGCCAAGGAGGGGGTGAGGTCGCTGGTAGAGCGGCGGCCTGGGGTTTTCAAAGGGGTTTGAAAGTTGCAGCGTTCGTGATGCCGCCCTCGCGAGCAAGCTCGCTCCCACAGGGTTTGCGTCGTACAGGAAAGCTGTGAACGACTCGGTCACTGTGGGAGCGAGCTTGCTCGCGAAGGGGTCGGCACTGACAACTCAAGTGGCCGGGCGAATACTGTTGATCAACGACTGCAACGAATAGCCCAACCGCGGCGCCAGCGCTTGCGCCCGTGCCGTCAGCGCCTGCATGTCGAGCACCTGATCCAGATCCGCCGGAACAATCAGAATCACATTGCCCTCCTTCACCGGCAGCTCCCAGTAATGCCGGTGATAGAGCCCGCGCAGCAACGCCGCGCCCAGCGGCTTGCCGTCATCCGTCGCCCATTGATTGATCACCAGCCAGCCGCCCGCATTCAGGCGCTTCTGGCAGTCGCCGAGAAAGCTCCAGGCCAGATGCCCGACGCCCGGGCCGACGTCAGTATAGAGGTCGACAAAAATCAGGTCCGCCGGTTCTGCGCTCGGCAGCAAATCGAGGGCATCGCCGACCCGAATGTACAAACGCGGATCGTCATCCAGCCCCAGGTATTCGATTGCCAGGCGCGGCACATCGGGGCGCAGTTCGATGGCTTCGACGTCTTCCAGCGGCAGAAATTTCAGGCAGGCCTGGGTCAGCGTGCCGGCGCCGAGGCCGAGAAACAGCGCGCTTTCCGGCTGTTCATGACACAGCGCGCCAATCAGCATGGCGCGGGTGTAGTCATATTCGAGCCAGCTCGGATCGGCGGTAAACACGCAGCTTTGTTCGATGGCATCGCCGAATTCGAGAAAGCGGTAGTCGGCCACTTCCAGCACGCGAATCACGCCGAACTCATCCTGTACTTCGGCGAGCAGATGCTCGACGCGCTCCTCAGTCATTTCGTCTCCTGATGGTCACCGGGCGCGGTGACGCGATGGCACTGCTGTGGTGCCGTGGCAAAGCGGCAATTGTCGGTGATGGGGCGGGAACAGGTCACGCACTAATTGCTGCTACCATGGCGTTTCCCTGCGTATGAAATTTCGAGACCGTGATGAGCCAACCGTGGAGCCCTGACAGCTGGCGCGCCCTGCCGATCCAGCAACAACCGCAATACCCCGACGCCGCGCACCTGCGCCAGGTCGAGCAAACTTTGGCCAGCTACCCGCCACTGGTGTTCGCCGGCGAAGCGCGCGAGCTGCGCCGCCAGTTCGCCGAAGTCACTCAGGGTCGGGCCTTTCTGTTGCAGGGCGGCGATTGTGCAGAAAGCTTCGCCGAATTCTCCGCAGCCAAGATTCGCGACACGTTCAAAGTGTTGCTGCAAATGGCGATCGTCATGACCTTCGCCGCCGGTTGCCCGGTGGTCAAAGTCGGGCGAATGGCCGGTCAGTTCGCCAAACCGCGCTCGGCCAACGATGAGACGATTGAAGGCGTGACGCTGCCGGCTTATCGCGGCGATATCGTCAACGGCATCGGTTTCGACAAAAAGAGCCGCGTGCCCGATCCGGAACGCCTGCTGCAGTCCTATCACCAGTCCACCGCGACGCTGAATCTGCTGCGCGCCTTTGCTCAGGGCGGTTTTGCCGACCTGCATCAAGTGCACAAGTGGAACCTGGACTTCATCGCCAACTCGGCGCTGGCCGAGAAGTACAGCCACCTCGCCGACCGCATCGATGAAACCCTGGCGTTCATGCGCGCCTGCGGCATGGACAGCTCGCCGCAACTGCGCGAGACCAGTTTTTTCACCGCCCACGAGGCGCTGCTGCTGAACTACGAAGAAGCTTTCGTGCGCCGCGACAGCCTGACCAACGATTACTACGACTGCTCGGCGCACATGCTGTGGATCGGCGACCGCACCCGCCAGCTCGATGGCGCGCATGTGGAGTTCCTGCGCGGAGTGAACAACCCGATTGGCGTGAAAGTCGGCCCAAGCATGAACCCTGACGATCTGATCCGCCTGATCGATGTGCTCAACCCGGACAACGATCCCGGCCGTCTCAACCTGATCGCGCGGATGGGCGCGAACAAGGTCGGCGATCATTTGCCAGCGCTGATCCGCGCGGTGCAGCGTGAAGGCAAGCAAGTGCTGTGGAGCTCCGACCCGATGCACGGCAACACCATCAAGGCCAGCAGCGGCTACAAGACCCGCGATTTTGCGCAGATCCTTGGTGAAGTGAAGCAGTTCTTCCAGGTGCACGAAGCCGAGGGCAGCTACGCCGGCGGCATTCATATCGAGATGACCGGGCAGAACGTCACCGAATGCATCGGTGGTGCGCGGCCGATTACCGAGGATGGCTTGTCGGACCGTTATCACACCCATTGTGATCCGCGGATGAATGCTGATCAGTCGCTGGAACTGGCGTTTTTGATTGCCGAAACTTTGAAACAAGTCCGCCGCTAGACCGAGTCGCCATCTTCGCGAGCAAGCTCGCTCCCACACAGGACCTGTGGCCTACACAAAACCAATGTGGGAGCGAGCTTGCTCGCGAAGGGGCCAGCTCAGACACCCTCAACCTGCGCGAACGCGACTCTGAGCCGCGCCGCACTCTCGCGCTGACAATTGAGCTGCACCCGCGCCAGTCCCAGCCAAATCGCCATCCTGCGCAAATTCACCGCCAGCGCCAGCATGCCCTCCTCGTCCAGCCCCGGTTCTTCCTCATGCACCGCATGCACTGCCAACTGCCCCGCCGCTCGCTCGGCGCGCAGATCGACCCGTGCGGCGATCCGTTCGTTGTGCAAAAACGGCAACACGTAATAGCCATAGACCCGCTTGGGTTCCGGCGTGTAAATCTCCAGCCGATAGCGAAAATCGAACAGGCGCTCGGTGCGGCTGCGTTCCCAGATCAGCGAATCGAACGGCGACAACAGCGCACTGGCGATAACCTTGCGCGGCACCTTGGGTTGCGGCAGGCAATAGGCAATTTGCTGCCAACCGGCGACTTCGCACCTCTGCAATTGCCCCGCCTCGACCAGCTCGGCCAGGCGCGGCCGCGCATCCGTCGGGCTCAAGCGGAAATAATCACGCAGATCTTTTTCCGTACCCACGCCCAACGCCCCCGCCGCGTGCAGCAACAGTCCGCGTTGCGCCTCGGCTTCGTCGGGCATCGGCTGCTGCAGGATCGCCGCGGGGATCACCCGCTCGGGCAAATCATACAAACGCTCAAAACCGCGTCGCCCGGCCACGGTCACTTCACCGGCGGCAAACAACCATTCCAGCGCAAGCTTTTCCGCACTCCAGTCCCACCACGGGCCGGCCTTGTCTTCACGGGTCGACAGACTGCCAGCGCCCAAGGCGCCCTGCTCTTCAACCGTCGCCAGCACCCGACGAATCGTCTCTTGCTGTTCGCGACCGAACTTCGCCAGTTGCTGATAAATGTCCTCGCCGCGTCTGGCGCGCTGCATGCGCCAGCCCAGCAACGGGTACATCGACAGCGGCAGCAGCGACGCTTCATGGCCCCAGTATTCGAACAGCGTGCGCCGACGCCCCGAACTCCAGGCAGCCTGGTCGAGCAACTCAGAGGAATAGGCACCGAGACGGGAAAACAGCGGCAGGTAGTGCGAGCGCACCACGGCGTTGACGGAGTCGATTTGCAGCAGACCGAGGCGTTCGATCAGCCGGTTGAGATGGTTCGCGTTGAGGGTCGGCGGCTGGCGCCCGTTGAACCCTTGGGCAGCCAGCGCCAGACGTCGCGCCTGTTTGAGGGAAAAGGACATTGTTGCGGGCATTTATTCCTCCATGTCTGCTCGCAACCTACCTCACCTGAAAGGGGTTTGTGTAGCGATGACCTCATCATTTATGCATCGGATCGTCCCAGAACGGCCGCACCGCCTCGTGCTCAACGTCGGCACGACTGACACCGATGTCCTTCAACGCTTCGTCACTCAGACTGGCGAGCAACTCGCGTTCACGGTGCAGTTCGTACCAGCGGCTAAACTTGTGCAGCAGATCGGAAACGATATGGCCGTGGCCGGACAGCTGTTCCTGGTTCACATACTCTCTTTGACCTTTCATCGTCTTGCCTCCCTTTGTGGATGGCTCAAGTCTCGTCCCGGCGCTAAGATCAATCCAACGAATGTTTCTGATGGCATGCATCACGGAGATTCATCAATTGTCCGCCTACCCCAGTATCGATACCGATGTCCTGCGCACCTTTGTGGCGATTGCCGATCAGGGCGGATTCACCCGCGCCGGCGAGATGGTCAACCGCACGCAATCGGCGGTGAGCATGCAGATGAAGCGTCTGGAAGAAGACGTGTTGCAGCGCCAGTTGTTCGAGCGCGATGGCCGTCAGGTGCGCCTCACCGCCGAAGGCCAGGTGTTGCTCGGCTATGCGCGGCGCATCCTCAAGTTGCACAGCGAGGTATTCAACACCTTGCGCGAGCCGCACATGGTCGGCACCGTACGCATCGGCACGCCGGATGATTACGTGATGCGTTTTCTGCCGGGGATTCTCTCGCGGTTTGCGCAGTTCTATCCACTGATCCAGATCGAGGTGCATTGCGAGTCGACCAAACAGTTGCTGCAGCGCACCGATCTGGATTTGTCGATCGTCACCCGCGAGCCGGGTAACGAGATCGGCCAATTGTTGCGCAAGGAGCGATTTGTCTGGGCCGAGGCGCAGAATTTCAGCGCCCACGAACAGACCCCGTTGCCGCTGGCGATGTTCAACAGTGATTGTTTCTGCCGTTTATGGGCGTGCAATGCGCTGGACGCGATGGGCCGCGAATACCGCATCGCCTATAACAGCACCAGCCTTTCGGCGTTGATGGCCGTGGTCAGCGCGGGTCTGGCGATCACTGCGCAACTGGAGAGCCTGATCACTCCAGACATGCGCATTCTTGGCGCCGACGAGGATTTGCCGGTGCTGCCCGAGGCCAGCATTATGCTGATCCGCAATCTGAACAATCCGTCGCCGATCACTGAATGCCTGGCCGAGCACATCGTCGAAGGCTTTAAACTTTAAACGCGAGCATCACCGCACACAGCACCAGGAAACCGCAAAACAGCCCGCGCAGGAGTTTTTCCGGCATCGCGTGGGCCACTTTCACCCCCCAACTGATGCTGGCCAGACCGCCGAGGGCCAGCGGCAGTCCGATCATCCAGTCGACTTCGTGGTGCACCGCATAAGTCACCAGGGTGACGCCAGTGCTGGGTAATGCCAGCGCCAGGGACAAGCCCTGAGCGACCACCTGAGTGGTGCCGAACAGACTGGTCAGCACTGGCGTCGCCACCACTGCCCCGCCCACCCCAAACAAACCGCCCATGGTTCCCGAAGCGGCGCCGAGCACACCGAGCCACGGCCACGAGTAGCGCATTTGCGCGGTCGCCGCGGGCGTCGGGCCGAACATTTTCAACACGTTGTACGCCGACAGCGCCACCAGAAAGGCCACGAAACCGATGCGCATGGTTTGTGCGTCGATGCCCACCGCCCAGATCGAACCGAGCCAGGCGAAGCAAAAGCCCATCAGCGCCAGCGGCAGCGCATGGCGTACCTCAATGCGATTGCGCTGGTGATAACGCCACAGCGCCAGCATCACGTTCGGCACCACCATCACCAGCGCCGTGCCTTGGGCGATCTGCTGATCGAGCCCGAACCACACGCCGAGCAACGGAATGGCGATCAAGCCGCCGCCGATACCGAAAATGCCGCCGAGTGTGCCGAGCGCGGCGCCGAACAACAGGTACAACAAGAATTCCATCACCGCACATTCCTCTTCGTCAGGCTCGCCATGCTACGCAGTCGCGGCTGGCGGGGAAACGCACAGCAACGCACAATGGCTGTGCCGATTCCGCATAAGCGCCCAACACCATGAACCCCAATCAATTGACCGATCAGCTCGGGCTGTTTCTCGATGTACTGGAAAGCGGCAGTTTTTCCGCCGCCGCGCGCCGCCATCCATTAACGCCTTCGGCGGTCGCCCGACGCATCGACAATCTCGAAAGCGCGGTGGGCAGCCAGCTGTTCGTGCGCAGCACCCATGCGGTGCGCGCAACGCCGGCCGGGCTGGCCTTTGCCGAGCGCGCAAGGCGGATTGTTGCCGAGCTGCAATTGGCCCGCGCCGAAGCGGTGTCGCTGAGCAGTGCCCCCGAAGGCCTGATCCGCATCGACGCCCCCGCCGCATTCGGACGCCGTCATCTGGCGCCGATGATCGCTGACTTTCTGCTGTTATACCCGGGCCTGGATGTTCAGTTGCATTTGATCGACAGCTTTATCGACATGGACGGGGCGAACCTGGGCAAAGTCGATCTGGTCCTGCGCGCCGGGCAACTGGCCGACACGCGTCTGGTCGCCACGCCGCTGGCAAGCATCGTGCGCATTGCCTGCGCCAGCCCCGATTACCTGAAACGCCGTGGCGTGCCGAGCCATCCCGCGCAATTGAATGAACACGACGGGCTCGACTGGGACGGCCTCGCCCCGCCCTTCGCCTGGCGCTTTCAACTCGACGGGCAACTGCAGTTGCACCGTCCGGCCCGCATCCGCCTGAGCGCCAACAATGCCGAGGCGCTGGTCTGTGGCGCTTTGACCGGATTGGGTATCGCCCACCTGCCGACCTGGCTGGCCAGCGAATACCTGCTGCGCGGCGAACTGCTGCCGTTGTTCTGTGACAACGGCTTTCCCGAGGCAGAGTCCGCAGGCATTTACGCTTTGCGCATGGGCCAGCAGACCCATTCGCGCAGCCGCTTGCTGCTGGAATACCTGAAAACCCGCTTCAATCCTGTTCCTCCTTGGGACCTGGCATTGCGAAGGGATCTGGGCCGCCACTAGGCATCAGGTTCAAGGCTCTGGAAAATTATCTGGCGCATTAAAGGTTCGAGCGCTAGATTCATTGCATTACTGAACAAGGCTTGCACCATGACTTCCGAACGCGACACCTGCGACGACCTGCTGCTGGCTAACCAGGCCTGCTTCGCCCTGCACTCCACTTCGCTGATGATGACCAAGGTCTACAAGCCGCTGCTGCAAGCGCTGAACCTGACCTACCCGCAGTATCTGGCGATGATGGTGTTGTGGGAACAGGACGGTTTGACGGTCGGAGAAATCAGCACGCGCCTGCTCACCGATCCGGGCTCGCTGACGCCCCTGCTCAAGCGTCTGGAAGCAGAAGGCTTGCTTAGCCGCACACGCAGTCGCGAAGACGAGCGCGTGGTCATCGTCGAATTGACCGAGCAAGGCCGGGCCCTGCGGGACAGGGCGCAAAGCATTCCGCAGTGCATCCTCGGCGCCAGCGGTTTTACCCTGGAACGCCTGCGAAAGCTGCAAGCGGAATTGCAAGCGCTGCGCGGGCATTTGCAAGACAGCCTGAATTAAGCCCCACCACATTCCCCTGTGGGAGCGAGCCTGCTCGCGAATGCGTCCTGTCAGACAACACTTCGTTGAATGACACACCGCTTTCGCGAGCAGGCTCGCTCCCACAATTTTTTTGCGATGCCAAAATTATTCCTCACATCTAAAATCCGTCGCCAACCGCTCTAAATCAAGCCTTGCAGCCCCGTCCAACACCCTGCCACTTAATGGAAACGGATTTTTCTTAAAAATTTATCTTGCGCGCTAAACATTAGCGCTATACATTCTCCTCACACCTACTTAGCGCGCAAACAATTAGCGCACAACATCACACCAACGAGGCTCACACCATGCAAACTCTCTACACCGCAATCGCAACTTCCACTGGCGGCCGTGACGGTCGTGCGATCTCCAGCGACAACATCCTCGACGTCAAACTCGCCACGCCAAAAGAACTCGGCGGTGCTGGCGGTGCGGCGACCAACCCTGAGCAACTGTTCGCTGCCGGCTACTCGGCCTGCTTCATCGGCGCGCTGAAATTCGTTGCCAGCCAGACCAAACGCAAGATCCCCGATGACGCTTCGATCACCGCCCACGTCGGTATCGGTCAGATCCCTGGTGGCTTCGGTCTGGACATTGACCTGCACATCAGCCTGCCAGGTCTGGAACAAGCCGATGCGCAAAGCCTGGTCGACGCCGCTCACCAGGTCTGCCCGTACTCCAACGCGACCCGCGGCAACGTCGACGTCCGTCTGCACGTCACCGTGTAATCACTGAGCCCCGGCCCGAACAAGGAAAATTGAACATGAACACTT
This sequence comes from Pseudomonas koreensis, assembly GCF_036668835.1. Classification (GTDB taxonomy): domain Bacteria; phylum Pseudomonadota; class Gammaproteobacteria; order Pseudomonadales; family Pseudomonadaceae; genus Aquipseudomonas; species Aquipseudomonas koreensis_I. The sequence continues at coordinate 182,533 of NZ_JAZEVW010000007.1, read as the reverse complement.
TCAGCAAAGTCTTGACCGGTACCCTTCTCGCTCTGTCCGTGCACAGCGCCTTCGCCGGTGATGTCGAACACAACACCCAGGCGTTTCTCGATGTGCTGAATGCCGGCAGCGGCAAGCCGATCGAGCAGCTGTCGCCCAAGGATGCTCGCGCCGTGCTGGTCGGCGCGCAGTCCGGGACCAAACTGACACTGCCAAACGCCGATGTCAGCGAGAAGACCATCCAGGTCGATGGCCAACCGTTGAGCCTGACCATCGTCCGGCCGGCCGGGGTCAAGGGCGAGTTGCCAGTGTTCATGTTCTTCCACGGTGGCGGCTGGGTGCTGGGGGATTTCCCGACCCACGAACGGCTGGTCCGCGATCTGGTGGCCGGTTCAGGTGCGGCGGCGGTATTCGTCAACTACACCCCGTCGCCGGAAGCGCATTACCCGGTGGCGATCAACCAGGCCTACGCCGCGACCAAGTGGGTGGCGGAACACGGCAAGGAGATCAACGTCGATGGCAAACGTCTGGCCGTGGCCGGCAACAGTGTCGGCGGCAACATGGCCGCGGTGGTTGCACTGATGGCCAAAGACAAGGGGACGCCGGCGATCAGATTCCAGGCGTTGCTGTGGCCGGTGACCGATGCCAACTTCGATACCGGTTCCTACAACCAGTATGCCGAGGGGCACTTCCTCACCCGCAACATGATGAAGTGGTTCTGGGACAGCTACACCACCGACGCCAAACAGCGTAACGAGATCTACGCCTCACCGCTGCGCGCTACCACTGCGCAACTGAAAGGTTTGCCGCCAGCACTGGTGCAAACCGCCAGCGCCGATGTATTGCGCGATGAAGGCGAAGCGTATGCGCGCAAACTCGACGAAGCCGGTGTTCCGGTAACGTCGGTGCGTTACAACGGCATGATTCACGATTACGGTTTGCTCAACGTGGTCAGCCAGGTGCCGGCGGTGCGTTCGGCGATGTTGCAGGCTTCGCAAGAGCTGAAAGAACATCTGAAATAAATACTGACCCCAATGTGGGGAGCGAGCTTGCTCGCGAAGGCGTCCGGTCAGACAACGCTTCGTTGAATGACACACCGCTTTCGCGAGCAAGCTCGCTCCCACAGGGGCTCGGGTGATCACATGAAGCACAAAAAAACCCGACTCAATGGTCGGGTTTTTTCTTTCCGTAAAAAGCAGTGCTTATTTCGCACGGCCTTTGTAGGAACCGCCTTCGCGGGTATCGATCTCGATCATGTCGCCGATTTCGATGAAGTCGGCAACCGACAGCTCGGTACCGTTCTTCAGTTTGGCAGGCTTCATCACCTTGCCCGAAGTGTCACCGCGAGCGGAACCTTCGGTGTAGTCAACCTGACGCACGATGGTGGTCGGCAGTTCTACGGAAACCAGACGCTCTTCGAAGAACACGGCTTCGCAAACGTCGGTCATGCCTTCTTCAACGAAAGGCAGAACGCTTTCGATGTCTTCGGCATTCAGCTCGTACATGGTGTAGTCAGTGGTGTCCATGAACGTGTAAGTGTCACCGCTGATGAACGACAGGGTGGCTTCTTTACGATCCAGGATCACGTCGTCCAGCTTGTCGTCCGCACCGTAAACGGTTTCGGTCTTGTAACCGGTCAGCAGGTTCTTCAGCTTGGTCTTCATGATCGCGCTGTTACGGCCCGACTTGGTGAATTCAGCTTTCTGAACCAGCCAAGGATCGTTGTCGATACGGATCACGGTACCGGGTTTGAGTTCTTTACCAGTTTTCATTGCGAATATCCGAATTTGGATGGGATTTACAAAAATCTAGGCCGCGTATCATATCCAATTTAGGTAAAACTGTACCAGCGCCGTGGCAAGATCCGCCTGCAAGCCCTGTTCCAGACACCACGCCTCGGCATTCTCCTGCAGTTCTGGCCAGTGCTTGCGAGCCGCTAGCCAGTGCTCGCCGATCGGCTGCCCGGCGCTCCAGGCGCGCCACAGACCGTTCATCGCCTCGGCAGCCGCAGGCGACAGCCCTTTGGTGTAGAGCGCGAGGAAAGCGTCGAGCTTGTCCAGATGGATGTCTTCGTCCTGCTGATAGATGTGCCAGAGCATCGGCCGCCCCGCCCATTGCGCACGCACGAACGAGTCCTCACCGCGCACGGCGTTGAAATCGCAGCACCAGAGCAAGTGATCGTATTGATCCTGACGAACGAACGGCAACACCTGCACGGTGAGCGACTGTCGTTGATGAATGGCACCGACCGTCAGCGTCTCCACCTCGAGCCAACGCGCAACATCGCCGAGAATGCGACCTTCCGGCACCAGCAAATGGGTCGGCGTGTCCGCCGCTGCCAGCACGTCGAGCCAACTGGCCAGCCCGGCATTCTCGTAGGCAAACAGCGAAATCAGTTGCGCATCAGATGCGCGATCGATGCCCAGCCCTTGCAGGAATTGTCGCTGCGCTGCGACATCCTGCTGAAACTGCCGACGCTGCTCAAGCAAGCCGCGCTCGCGCAACAGTCCGCCGGTGCCTGGCTGAAAGCCGGGGAAAAAGAAAATCTTCTGCACCGATTTGTATTTGACCGAAGGCAATCCGTGACAACCGACGACCCAGTCTTCGGCGCTCAGATAGTCAAGGTTCAGCCACAGCGGCGGCTGTTCACGCGTGGCCATGGCGTCCATGTAATCGCTGGGCAAGTTGCAGGCGAACGCGGCGATTACTACGTCAGCGGCGTCCGTGTGAACCCACTCGGCGGGCCAGTGCCGCACCTCGACGCCCTGCTGATATTGCCGCGCGGCGTCGATATCGATGGGCGGGCAGATACGTTCGAAGGCGCGCAGATCATCGACCCACAAGCGCACCGTCAGTGAATGCTCGGAGACCAGTTGCCGGGCCAGCCGCCAGGTCACGCCGATGTCGCCGAAGTTGTCGACGACGGTGCAGAAAATATCCCAGCGGGTGTTCGTTTCAGTCATTCAAGGCTCCCGTTGGCAAAAGCGCCGATTGTCCGCATAAATGCCTTCGCGCAGAAGAGCCGACGTCGATTAATCTTCGTGCGACAATCGCCACTTGCCCTCATTCATCCGCCAGGAGGCAGCCATGCCCTACCGTCCCCGTTCGCGTCGCCCCTTGCCTGTTCAGCTTAGCGCTCTGCATCTGATCGGCAGCATCGCCCTGGGCATGTGGCTGGGCTTTCTCGCCATCGCTCTGACCTGCTGGCTGCTGTCGCGGTTCATCTTTGCCGAGCAGCTTGCGCCGGTCGCGCAGGCCGTGCAGCAAATTGCCAATCCGCCTGCGGCTGTGTCTGTGCAAGCCCGGCCAGACATCCCGCCGCAGAGTCCGTTGTTCGAGCAGTACGAAGAAAACCTGCGCAAGAACGAACAGCAGGCTCGGCTGGATCAGGCGCGCGCCAATTCGCGCAACGCGTCCAACCCCAAATGCCAGTTCTGGCTGCAGCAGGACCAGACCGCGCCCAGCGAAAAGAGCCGCGCCAACGTTTTGCAATTTTGCGATTGATCATGAACAAACACATCGTCCACCAACTGATTCTCGACAAACTGCGCATTGACCTCGACATCGCCGAACGCGCTGCGCAGACCGCTTACGAAACCGCGACTCACGAAGAGAACATTGCCGAAAACAAGTACGACACGCTGGGTCTTGAGGCGTCGTATCTGGCAGCCGGGCAGGCGAAACGGGTCGAGGAGATTCGCCAGTCTCTGGCGCTGTGCCAGAACCTCACGCTGCGTGCCTACGATGAACAGCGTGGCATCGAGATCGGCGCCCTGCTCGGCCTTGAAGACGAAAAGGGCCGCGAGCAATGGCTGTTTCTGGCGCCGGATGCGGCCGGTTTGAAAGTCGACGTGGTCGGTCAGCCGATCACCGTCATCACCCCGCGCTCGCCGCTGGGCAAAAGCCTGCTGGGCAAGTTCGAGGGCGATGAGGTGGAGATTCTGGTGGCGGGCACCCGGCAACAATTCGCTGTTACCGAGGTGCTTTGAAACAGCGGATCAGTGAACCGGCAGTTCGACGCCGTCGAACAGTTCTTCCAGTTCCTGTTTGTTGTGGCACTGAATGGCCTTGGCCATGACTTCGCGGGTCAGGTGCGGGGCGAACTTCTCGATGAAGTCGCACATGAACCCACGCAGGAAGGTGCCGCGACGGAAACCGATCTTGGTCACGCTCGATTCAAACAGCTCGCTGGCGTCCAGCACTACCAGATCGTTATCGAGTTTGGTGTCGACTGCCATTTTCGCCACGATGCCCACGCCCAGACCCAGACGCACGTAGGTCTTGATCACGTCGGCGTCGGCAGCGGTGAATACCACTTTCGGCGTCAGGCCGCGATGGCTGAAGGCTTCGTCGAGTTTCGAACGGCCGGTGAAACCGAACACGTACGTCACGATCGGGTATTCGGCGAGAGCCTCGAGAGTCAGCTTCGGCAGCTTGGTCAGCGGGTGGCCCTGGGGCACGACCACGCAACGGTTCCAGCGATAGCACGGCATCATCACCAGATCGCCGAACAGCTCCAGCGCTTCGGTGGCAATGGCGAAATCGACGGTGCCGTCGGCGGCCATTTCGGCGATCTGCATCGGCGAGCCCTGATGCATGTGCAGGGCCACGTCGGGATATTGCTTGATGAAATTGCTGATCACCGGTGGCAGTGCGTAACGGGCCTGAGTGTGCGTGGTGGCGATCGACAGGGTGCCCTTCTTCTCGTTGGAGAATTCCTGAGCAATCTGCTTGATGCTTTCGACCTTGCGCAGAATCTCGCCAGCGGTGGTGATGATGCGCTCACCAGCCGGGGTGACGCGGGTCAGGTGTTTGCCGCTGCGGGCGAACACTTCGACGCCCAGTTCGTCTTCCAGCAGACGGATTTGCTTACTGATGCCCGGTTGGGAGGTGTAAAGGCTTTGGGCGGTAGCGGAAACGTTGAGGTCGTGGTGCGCCACTTCCCAGATGTAGCGCAGTTGTTGAAGCTTCATATCAATCCCTCAAAGCAGATAGACGCCACGGGCATCAGCGACGGTATATAACTATATTAATGGTTTGAAGAATAAATCTAGAACTTTTTCATCAAAGCGCCATTATTTTGCCTTAGCGATCCTCGCGCCGCCGACGCTCTACCAACGGCACCAGATAAACCGGCACCTTGGCCAATTGCAGGACCCGCGCAGCCGTCCGCCCCAACGGTGTTTCCGCGCCGACTCCGTGGCTGTGACTGCCTACGATCAGCAGATCGACAGAGAGTTTCTGCACCTGGTCGAGAATCACCTGCGACGGATCGCCCTGCAGCACGCGCACCGCACGTATGCGCTGCAGATCCAGTTCGCCATCGTCGCCGAGTTCTTCGCGAAAGCTCTCCAGCACGCGCTGCTCGATATTGGCGATGACTGTTTTCAGACCCTGGCTGTGGAATTCGTTCAATGCCTGCTCGTCGAGATAACTCTGCAACACCGATTCGGCGAACAGCCCCATCGGCTCCACCGCGTGCACCACATACAGATCGGCATTGAACGTGCGCGCCAGCGCCAGGGCATGCTGCATCACGAACGGGGCGTACAGACCGAGGTCAGTGGCATACAGCATCGAACGAATCATATGACCTCCTCGCAAGCCAACATGGCGGAGATTGATTCAGCTTAGCAGTGCCTTGACGAGAACGACGGGCGAGGCAACGTCTTGAGCCAAAGGGCTTTAAATCGACGGTTCGTTGCTGATGCCGTGGGGCACATGGCCGGTGGCGACCACTTCGCGGGCCAGTTCACAATGCCCGGTCTGATCGTCGAAGAACACGTCGGCGGCGAACGCTTCGAGGAACGCCGATTTGGTCAGACCGCCGAGAAACAGCGATTCATCGAGACGGATGTCCCACTCGCGCAAGGTGCGGATGACCCGCTCGTGGGCCGGCGCCGATCGCGCGGTGACCAGCGCGGTGCGGATCGGGCAGTCATCGTCGGGAAACTCGCGCTGGAGCAGATTGAGCGCCGCCAGAAAGCCCTTGAACGGGCCGCCGCGCAACGGCTCGCGCGCCGACTCGCGTTCCTTGGCCTGAAACGCTGCGAGGCCGCCGGACTGATAAACGCGCTCCGACTCGTCGGAAAAGATCACCGCGTCGCCGTCAAAAGCGATGCGCAATTCATCACTGGCAGCACGGCTGGCGCCGCCGGACAAAATCGTCGCAGCGGCAAAACCGGCGTCCAGCGCAGCGCGCACATCCTCGGCATGGGTGGACAGAAACAGGTCGCAGCCAAAGGCTTTCAGATAAGGATAAGGACTGCGCCCACCAACGAACGCCGCTCGGGAAATCGCCAGACCATAATGATGGATCGAGTTGAATACGCGCAGCCCGGTATCGGCGCTGTTGCGCGAAACAAGGATCACTTCGACCCGCGCGCGGCCGAGGCGGCTGTTGAGGCTCAGCAGCTTTTCCACCAGTGGGAAGGCATCACCGGGCGCAAGAATCTCGTCTTCGTGTTCGATCTGATATTGCCGATAGGCCTCAACGCCACTCGACAGGTAGACCTTGTGGCTTTCGCTCAGGTCGAACAAGGCGCGTGACGAAATCGCCAGCACCAGTTTGTCATCGATGTTGTTGGCCATGTTTCCCCCAGAGCGACCGGTTAAAGGTTGCGTCGGTCGATAAATCCTAAAGTGCGGTACAGCGATTCGATGCGCGGCAGTTCGCAGCCTGCCGCTTTCGCGACTGCCAATGGCCGAGCATAGATCGCTTCCAGCTCCATTGGCCGCTTGTGTAAAAAGTCGTGGTACATGCTTGGCCAATAGTCGGGCATTTTCTCGGTCATGCTGAACAGGTAATCAGCGTAGCCCGGCGGCATGTCGTGGCCACAGGCCTTGGCGCCCCGCACCACTTCGACCATCAGCGCCTGGATCAACGCGCGGCTGTCGGCATCGGCCATCAGCGCGCTGGTACCGGCACCGAGCAACACCGAAAGCCCATTGTAGGGGATGTTCCAAACCAGTTTCTGCCAGCGTGCCTGATGCAGATCGGGCATCGCCTGGGAATCGATGCCGGCAACGCGAAACAGCCCGGCGCCCTCCTCGACAATCGCCATGCGCGCCAGCTCATCAATGGCCGGGCCGCTGTGGTAACCGATGTTCACCGCGCCCAAGGCTTGATGAGTGACCACGCCGGGGCCTTCGCGATGGACGCAGATCAGGCACAAGCCGCCCAACAGATGCAGGGCGTCGGGGAGCAATGGGCGCAAGCTGTCTTCGACGTCGAGGCCGTTCTGCAGCAACAGCACTTTTGCGTCTGGCTTGGCCGCCTCGATAATCGCCGGCGCCAGGTCGGCGTTGCTGGTGGTTTTGGCGCCGACCAGCAACCAGTCGCACTTGGGCATGTCGGCGGCGGCGCAATAGGCCTGCGCCGGATGCAGCGTCAGCGGGCCATGCACGGCGCTGTTGACCTGCAAGCCGCGTTCAGCCACTGCTGAAAACTCGCTGCGCAACAAAAAGTGCACATCGTAGCCGGCGCGCGCCAGCATCACTCCGTAAAAGCCACCAATCGCCCCGGTGCCGATAATCCCCACCACGGGTTTATGCACTGCCCCCATCACGGCAACTCCTCTGCAGTTCGATTCAGCGCCTGCGCCAGTGCTGCGTTGAGCGCATCGGCGGTCAGGCGCGTGTGCAATGCGCCAAAGAACTCGCCGTCGCGCACCACGAACAGCGCCGGCAAATGAAACACCTGATAACGCTCGACCAGTCCGCCGTTGTCGCCGGCATCGATCCAGCACAGTCGATCGACTGCCAGTGGCAGCCCCGGCAACACTTCGCGGGCATAGCGGCAACTGGCGCAACCGACACTGGTGAACATCACCAGGGAAACGCCGCTCATCGCCAACAGGCGCTGGTCGGCGTCGAAATCGGTCAGTTCGGATTCGACCACTATACTGGGGGAAACAATGTCAGAAGGCCGACACAGGGAGTCTGTGCTCATGGGACGTTTCATTCCTCATCCGGACGAAGTGCCGGTCGAATTGACGTTACTCAAGCCTGAATGCATTTCCAGACAACAGCTGCACACTATCAGCCTCGGCGGCATTGCTTGCAATTACCACCGCGCGTGGCGCCATGGCACGGCCCTGCAGGTGCGCATGCCAAGCGTGAATGCCGACCTGTGTTATCCGGGCTATGTGGCGTGGTGCCTGCGCCGCAAGAAAGGCTATCTTGTGGGCATCGCGTTCACCGACGAGCAGACGCTGTTCAGTGCGCGAATGGGCGAGCAGGTGTGTCAGATCGAGCGTTTCTATCGCATGAAAAACAGCCACGACGATCTGCAGGATATTCAGGCACTGGCCCTGCAATGGGTTGAGCAGCATGCTGACGAGTTCTCCCATGACACCGTGCGCAAGGCTTTTATGCCGCCGACATTGGACTAAAGCGCCGTTTGCCCATTGTCGAGCAGCGCCCGACGCGCTAAGGTTCGGCTCCCCCGACGCGCTAAATCTGCTGTGCCCCGCCGCGCGGGGATCGCTGGCGGCCGGCACCCGTGACCTGACGAGTAAACGATGGCTGATTTACCGATCAACGACCTGAACGTCGCCTCTAACGAGACCCTGATCACTCCCGATCAGCTCAAGCGTGATATCCCTCTGAGCGACGCCGCCCTGCGCACCGTCACCAAGGGCCGCGAAGTCATTCGCAACATTCTCGATGGCACCGACCACCGTCTGTTCGTCGTGATCGGCCCGTGCTCGATCCACGACATCAAGGCCGCCCACGAATACGCCGATCGCCTCAAGGTGCTGGCCGAAGAAGTGTCCGACACCCTGTATCTGGTCATGCGCGTGTACTTCGAAAAGCCGCGCACCACCGTGGGCTGGAAAGGCCTGATCAACGACCCGTACCTGGACGACTCGTTCAAGATTCAGGACGGCCTGCACATCGGTCGTCAGTTGTTGCTGGATCTGGCCGAGAAAGGCCTGCCGACCGCCACCGAAGCCCTCGACCCGATCTCGCCGCAGTACTTGCAGGACCTGATCAGCTGGTCGGCGATTGGCGCGCGCACGACCGAATCGCAGACCCACCGGGAAATGGCTTCCGGACTGTCCTCGGCGGTCGGCTTCAAGAACGGAACCGATGGCGGCCTGACCGTGGCGATCAACGCCCTGCAGTCGGTGTCGAGCCCGCACCGCTTCCTCGGTATCAACCAGGAAGGCGGCGTGTCGATCGTCACCACCAAAGGCAATGCCTACGGTCACGTGGTGCTGCGCGGCGGTAACGGCAAGCCGAACTACGACTCGGTCAGCGTCGCCCTGTGCGAGCAGGCGCTGAACAAGGCGAAGATCAAGCCGAACATCATGGTCGATTGCAGCCACGCCAACTCCAACAAGGACCCGGCCCTGCAACCGCTGGTGATGGAAAACGTCGCCAACCAGATTCTCGAAGGCAACCAGTCGATCATCGGTCTGATGGTCGAGAGCCATCTGAACTGGGGCTGCCAGGCGATTCCGAAAGACCTCGCCGATCTGCAATACGGCGTGTCGATCACCGACGCCTGCATCGATTGGTCCGCCACCGAGACCACCCTGCGCAGCATGCACGCCAAGCTCAAGGACGTGTTGCCGAAACGTCAGCGCACCTGATCGACGTTTCGCGGGCATAAAAAAACGCCGGGCAGTGCCCGGCGTTTTTGTGTGTGCGGTTCAGATCTTCGCGGCGCGGCGCTGGTGACGCTCCATGTAGCGCTCGACGTAGGAACACGACGGGATCACCGTGTAGCCCATTTCTTCAGCGTAATTCAACGCACTTTCGGTCAGCGCGGCAGCAACGCCACGGCCACGTAATGCGTTGGGCACAAACGTGCGGTAGATATCCAGGGTCTGTTTACCCAGATCCATATAGGTCAGGTAGGCACGATGACCGTCCACGATGGTCTCGAACTGATGACCAGCCTGGTCATGGTGGATGGACAACGCCTCGCTCATCACTACTCCTCGCGGGTCTTGGATTGTGACCCCTACCTTACCGATGTTTTCCCGGCGAAGGAACATCTACGCCGCCCCGTGCCTGACGGACACCGAGAAGAGCCACACCGATCTCGCGCACCCTGACACCTGATAAATAGTAGGCACCATTGGCGGTAATGCTCAAGATGCGCTCGTCATCGAGCGCGTTGCACAGGGTGGCTCCCGGGGGACGCAGGACAGTCGCGGAAGAAGATCTTCGCGGGCCGCTCAGCTGAACATTGCCGGTTGTTGAGACTTGAGACGTGCAACCTTTTATAAAGTCACCTGAACATCAAAAAGATACGCCAGGCCGCTCACAGAAACGGAACAAAAGTATGGACGAATTCATTTAGACAGACTTTAGCCGAAGACGCGAAAAGAGCATCACGGGCAGGGAACTTTTTCTGATCAAGTCGCTCGGGGCGGGGCTTGCAGCTGGATGTTTTTTATACAGCGCAGTTAAAAGTTGCTCGAAAAAGAATCAACGCCTACAATTTTTTTTGCTTCTTGCGCTACGTCAGTTTACTTACTACAAGTAATGGGTAGTATGTACGCCGGCTATTTCCTCAATCGTGAGGAGACAGCCACTTAATTTGAAAGTCCTTGAAGGGGAACACGATGAACAACGTTCTGAAATTCTCTGCTCTGGCTCTGGCCGCAGTTCTGGCTACCGGTTGCAGCAGCGCATCGAAAGAAACCGAAGCACGTCTGACCGCTACTGAAGACGCAGCTGCTCGCTCCCAGGCTCGTGCAGACGAAGCTTACCGTAAAGCTGATGAAGCTCTGGCTGCTGCTCAAAAAGCACAACAGACTGCTGACGAAGCTAACGAGCGTGCTCTGCGCATGCTGGAAAAAGCTAGCCGCAAGTAATAATCCCTCGGGATTGTTATCGAGCCGACCCATTTTTTGGGTCGGCTTTTTTGTGCGCGGAGCTTTTGTCCGGGCAATAAAAAACCCGCCGACGCGGCACGCATCGGCGGGTTGCTGAGCGGAGCTTATTGCAGGTCGATCGGCGTGCTGGTAACCATCGGCGCCGGGGCGTTGGATGGCGTAGCGATCTCCACCGGCAGGCCATCTTCGGCAGCGACTACGTCGCGCACTACATCCCAGTCCATGCGCAGGTTGCTGGTGATGTCTTCACGCTTGAGCATCGCGTTGATCACCGCGGTGTGCTTGTCGACCACCGACGGGTTGCCCTTGTCGTCCAGCGGCGTGTGCGCCTCCAGATAGACCTTGCCGCCACTGCGACCGAACTTGTACGGGTCGTTGATGATCCGCACCGAGGTGCCGACCGGCACCATGCCAGCCATTTCCAGCACGTTGTTGTTGAACATGCGGAAGCAGCCGTGGCTGGTGCGCATGCCGATACCGAATTTCTTGTTGGAACCGTGAATCAGGTAACCCGGCGTGCCGAGGGTGAACTTGAACGGCCCCAGCGGGTTGTCCGGGCCGGCCGGTACCACGTTGGGCAGCGGATCACCATCAGCGGCGTGTTCGGCCTTGATCGAAGCTGGCGGCGTCCAGGTCGGATTCGGCGTCTTGGCAATGATCGAGGTATGCGCGATCGGCGAGCCCCAGCCTTCCCGGCCGATACCCAGCGGGAACGTGTAAACCACGTTGCGACCTTTCGGGTAGTAATAGAGACGGTATTCGGCGAGATTGATGACGATGCCTTCGCGCGGGCCCGGCGGCAGGATGAAACGCGTTGGCAGAACGATCTCGGTGCCGGCGCCCGGCAGCCAGGCGTCGATGCCCGGGTTGGCCGCGACCATTTCCGAATAGCCCAAATCGTAGGTGGTACCCAGATCGGCAAACGTATCTTCGTACCTGGCCTTGATCACCTGCACCTGGCCGACGATGTCTTCGCCGGGCGGTGGCAGGGGAAGCTCCAATGCAGCAACGGGACCGGCCACACACAGGGCGGCAAGTGACAGGCAGCGGGTGACGGCAGGAAAGCGCGGCAACATCCGGAAAATCCTTCGCATGATCATCAAGGGTATAAGCGCGCGATTGTACACCGCGGCACGGGAATTCGGGGAGGTAGCGCCGCTATAGGCGACAGGGTGCGTTCAGGGTGGGAGCGAACCTGCTCGCGAAAGCCGTGTGTCAGCAACGAAAATGTCAGCTGCCGAGGCCCCTTCGCTCGCACATTTTGATTCTCAGCGTTCAGAGCTCGAAACGCAGCTCCGGCCAGATCGGCGAAGTGCCGCGCTTCTGCGATTCCAGAATGGCCCGGCACAGTGAACACAGGCGCTGATCCTGAAACACCCGGCGATCCACGCTCGACCAGCGTGGTTGCGCCGGCAACAGACTGCCGCACAGGGTGCGATCGACCGAGCCACCGAGTTCGAGCTGACGGGTCACCAGATGCACCCGCACTTCCTGGCAGGCGAACAGATCCAGCTGTTCGTCAGGCTCGATCAGTTGGTAGGCGAACAGGGACCAGGCAGGACGCGGCATCGGGGCCTCCGAATAAGGGGGCGCCACATTAGCCGAAAGCCTGCCGCTAGAAAAGCCTCATAACAGCGGTTTTAGCGTCGGCCAGACATTTTCCAGCAACTTGCCCTGAGCCCCGGCTGCCGGGTGCAGACCGTCGGCCTGCATCAGGTCCGGATGGCCGCCGACACCGTTTAGAAAAAACGGCACCAACGGGACCTTTTTATCCTCAGCGAGCTTGCCGTAAACCTCGGCAAACGCATCGGTGTAACGCTTCCCGTAATTGGGCGGCAATTGCATACCGAGCAACAGCACCTTGGCGCCCACCTGGCGAGCGCTGTCGATCATCGAGGCAAGATTTTGTTGCAATTGCATTGGCGGCATTCCACGCAGGCCGTCATTGCCACCCAGCTCGAGGATGACCAGCGCAGGCTTATGCTCTGCAAGCAGCGCAGGCAGCCGCGCCTGGCCTCCGGCGCTGGTGTCGCCGCTGATGGAGGCATTGACCACTTTGTCGTCGAAACCCTCCTGTTTGAGCCGTTGCTCTAGCAACGATACCCACCCCAGGCGGGTATCCAGCCCGAAACCGGCGCTGATACTATCGCCAACGATCAGGACCGTACCCGCCGCTGCGTTCTGGGCCATGCACATCAAGGCCAGGCCAGCACTCAAAAACCACACTCGCATCGGATTCTCCATGGGCGCAAGCATTCTCACCGCGAAGGACCTCAGCAAAGTGGTAGCCAGCGCGGAAGGTGAACTGACTATCCTGCACGAACTCAGCCTGGAACTGAACAAGGGCGACAGCCTGGCCATCGTCGGCGCCTCCGGTTCGGGCAAATCCACCCTCCTCGGTCTGCTCGCCGGCCTCGATCTGCCGAGCAGCGGCGAAGTAATGCTCGCCGGGCAAGGTCTGAGCAATCTCGACGAAGATCAGCGCGCGCGCATTCGCGCCGAGCACGTGGGTTTCGTCTTCCAGTCGTTTCAATTGCTCGACAGCCTCAATGCGCTGGAAAACGTCATGCTGCCGCTGGAACTCGATGGCCGCAAAGATGCGCGTGAGCGGGCTACGCAATTGCTCGAGCGCGTCGGTCTCGGCCAGCGCCTGACCCACTCGCCGCGCCAGCTCTCCGGCGGTGAACAACAACGCGTGGCCATCGCCCGCGCCTTCGCCGCCGAACCCGACGTGCTGTTCGCCGACGAACCGACCGGCAATCTCGACAGCCACACCGGCGAGCGCATCAGCGATCTGCTGTTCGAGCTGAACAAGGAACGCGGCACGACCCTGGTGCTGGTGACCCACGACGAACGCCTGGCCCATCGTTGCCGGCGCTTGATCCGTCTTGAAGCCGGGCGACTGGTCGCCCCTCTGGAGCCTTGATGGTGCGCCTGCCGCTGTTGCGTCTGTGCAGTCTCGCGATACGCCAGCTGTTGCGCGATGCCCGCGCCGGCGAGTTGCGCGTGTTGTTTTTTGCGTTGGTAGTGGCCGTGGCGGCAAGTACCGCCATCGGCTACTTCGGTGCCCGCCTGAATGGCGCGATGACCCTGCGCGCCACCGAATTTCTCGGCGCCGATCTGGTGCTGGAGGGCAGCTCACCGGCCCGGGAAGAGCAGATCAGGAGCGGCACTGAACTGCGCCTGCAGCATGCGCAGGTGGTGGAATTCTCCAGTGTTGTCGCAACCGATAACGGCATTCAGTTGTCGAGCATCAAGGCCGTCGACCGCGCCTATCCGTTGCGCGGCGAACTGAAAAGCGCTGCCGCACCCTTCGCGCCCGAAGAAGTGGGCGGCGAACCGCAACCCGGCGAAGCCTGGGTCGAGGCACGCCTGCTGACTGCACTGGATCTGAAAATCGGCGACAGCATCGACGTCGGCATGAAATCCCTGAAGCTGGCGCGAGTCCTGACCTACGAGCCGGATCGCGCCGGCAACTTCTACAGCCTGACGCCGCGAGTGATGATCAACCTCGACGACCTCGACGCTACAGGCGTGGTGCAACCCGGCAGCCGGGTCAGTTACCGCGAACTGTGGCGCGGTGAACCGCAGGCGCTGGAAACCTATCGGCAACTGATCAAGCCCGGGCTCGCCGCCAACCAGCGGATTCAGGATGCTCGCGATGGTAACCGGCAGATCGGCGGCGCATTGGGCAAAGCCGAGCGTTATCTGAACATGGCCAGTCTGGTCGCGGTGTTGCTGGCCGGGGTGGCGGTGGCGCTGTCGGCCAATCGTTTCGCCAGTCGCCGTTTCGACGCCAGCGCGCTGCTACGCTGTCTCGGCCTGTCGCGGCGCGAAACGATGCTGTTGTTCAGTATTCAACTGACGGTCCTCGGCCTGCTCGCCGCCCTCAGCGGTGCGCTGCTGGGCTGGCTGGCGCAACTGGGCCTGTTCGCATTGCTGCATGATTTGCTGCCGACCGATGTGCCACCGGGCGGGCTGTTCCCGGCGATTGCAGGGATCGGCACCGGGTTGGTCGCACTGGCCGGGTTTGCCTTGCCGCCGCTGGCCGCATTGGGTCGCGTGCCGCCGCTGCGGGTACTGCGCCGGGACATGCTGCCGATTCCGTCGAGTACCTGGATGGTCTACGGCGCTGCATTGGGCGCATTGGGCCTGATCATGTGGCGGCTGAGCCTGGATCTGTTGCTGACGTTCGCTCTGCTCGGCGGCGGTGTAGTGGCGGCACTGGTCCTGGGCGGCTTGCTGTTATTGCTGCTGCAAAGCCTGCGGCGCATGCTCGCCCGTGCCTCATTGCCGTGGCGCCTGGGCTTGGGACAACTGCTGCGTCATCCGCTGGCGGCGGCGGGTCAGTCACTGGCATTCGGTCTGATTCTGCTGTCGATGGCCTTGATCGCCCTGCTGCGCGGCGAACTGCTCGACACTTGGCAGAACCAGTTGCCGAAAAACGCGCCGAACTATTTCGCGCTGAATATCCTCCCGGGCGACAAACAAGCCTTTACCGATCACCTGATCAAAGTCTCTGCACAAGCCGCGCCACTCTATCCGGTCGTGCCGGGACGCCTGATCAGCATCAACGGTGAGGCGGTGCAGCAGATCGTCAGCAAGGATTCGGCGGGGGATCGCGCGATTCAACGGGATTTGAGCCTGACCTGGGCGGCAGACTTGCCGGCCGGCAACAAGCTCACCGCCGGTGAATGGTGGAAGGATCAGCCCGGCGACGACGTGCCGGGTGTCTCGGTCGAAGGCAAAGTCGCCGAAAGCCTGAAGCTCAAACTCGGCGATCACATGGTGTTCAGCGTTGGCGGGGTTAACCGTGAAGCGCGAGTGACCAGCCTGCGCGAGATCAATTGGGACAACTTCCAGCCAAACTTCTTCATGATCTTCCAGCCTGGCACCTTGAAGGATCTGCCGGCGACGTACCTGACCAGCTTCTATCTGGCGCCGGGTCATGATCAGCAGATCGTCGAACTGTCGCGGACCTTCCCGGCGGTAACGATTCTTCAGGTCGAGGCGTTGCTCGAGCAACTGCGCAGCATCCTCGCCCAGGTCACTCTGGCGGTGGAATACGTGTTGTTGTTCGTTCTGGCGGCGGGAATGGCGGTGTTGTTTTCCGGCTTGCAGGCAACGCTGGATGAACGCATTCGCCAAGGCGCATTGTTGCGGGCGCTGGGGGCCGAGCGGCAATTGTTGATCAAGGCGCGGCGCATCGAATTCGGCCTGCTGGGTGCGGTCAGCGGTTTGCTCGCGGCCATCGGTTCGGAAGTGGTGAGCCTGGTGCTGTATCGCTTTGCCTTCGACCTGCCGTGGCATCCGCATCCGTGGTTGCTGGTGCTGCCACTGATCGGCGCAGTGCTGATCGGCGGTGCGGGTGTGTTCGGCACTCGTCGTGCGCTGAACGCAAGCCCCCTGACAGTGTTGCGCGAGGGTTGATAGACTCCGGCGGTCTCTATCACAAGAAGTTGCCATGAGCCGTTATCGCCCTCCCCGCACTGCCGGCACCGCGCTGATCACCCCAGAAGGTGAAGCGCGGATGCGCGCCGAATTCCATGAGTTGTGGCACGTGCGCCGCCCGCAAGTGACACAAGCGGTCAGTGAGGCAGCAGCGCAAGGCGATCGGTCGGAAAACGCCGAGTACACCTACGGCAAGAAAATGCTCCGCGAGATCGACAGTCGCGTGCGCTTTTTGACCAAGCGCCTGGAAGCACTGAAAGTCGTCAGCGAAAAACCCAGCGATCCGAACAAGGTCTACTTCGGCGCCTGGGTGACCATCGAAGACGACGACGGCAAGCAATCGCGCTACCGCATCGTCGGCCCGGATGAACTGGACCTGAAACTCGGTCTGATCAGCATCGACTCGCCGCTGGCCCGCGCCTTGATCGGCAAGGCGCTGGACGCGGAAGTCCGGGTACAGACGCCGACGGGCGAGCAGTTGGTCTACATCGTCGAGATTGAATATCCGTAAAGCGCTTCAGCGCCGAGTGATCAGACCCTGCCGCGCAACGCGGGTCAGTTGCCTGATCATTTCTGGCGCCTCTTCTGCGCTGGGCGCCTGAATCACCGCCAGATCGAAACTGTCGCTGGCAAACCGCGCCAGCGACTCGCCGTCGTCGACAAACTGAATCAGGAACGCGGCCGGACCGCCGCTGCGACGTGGCCAGCCATCGAGATAACGCAACAGCGTCGGCTGGTGTTTGCCGCCAAGCAGAATTTTTGGATTGCGCTGGGTGATATGCGCCGTGATCGGTGCGGGACGTGCTGGAGGGCGTAGTGCATTCATCGTGTCGTGTCTCTGCCTCAAAAGTCTGCATGGCAGGTGAGAGGCAACACCGAACCAGCGCTTTAGCGGTATTTCGAAGCCCTGTTCCGCTTCTGACGGCAACTGATTGAGTCACCTGGCGCCCCGCAAGTAGCTGTTTAAATCGGCGCATGAGCAACATCCTAGATAACGTGACCGACCAGTGTCAAGAATCGCCCGCAACAAAAAAGGCCCGCACAATGCGGGCCTTTGCCTTGAGTTAGAGCGCTCAACCGGCGATGGCGCGATCCGCCGAGAGTTTGCCGGCGCCTTCGATCAGCACCGCGATGCTGCCGGCCAGCAAGGCCAGGGCGAACTCGTAACCGTTGTTGGCCATGAACAGACCGTTGCCGATGTGCACCGAGAAGATCGCGACCAGCGAAAGGAACGCCAGACCCAGCGCCGCCGGACGGGTCAGCAGGCCGATGATCAGCGCCAGACCGGCGAAGAATTCGGTGCCGCCGGCAAGTGTCGCCATCAGGTAGCCTGGAGTCAGGCCGATGCTTTCCATCCATTGGGCAGTGCCCGCCAGACCGTAACCACCGAACAGGCCGAACAGCTTCTGCGAACCGTGCGCGGCGAAGATCACGCCGACAACGATGCGCAGGACAGTCAGGCCGTAGCCGGCGCGGGTGAACAATACTTTGTTGATCAGAGAGCTCATGGGGCGTTCCTTGTTGTTGCAAGAGGTTGTATGTGTTGGTTGGTCGCTATATTAATCAATAAATTTCATGTTAAAAGCGCAAAAAGTCCGCCATAACAATCGATTTATTAGATCATTTTCGAGTGACGACTTTTTGCGACCCGGGCTCCAACGACTCCCGTTCCCGGTCGTACGCCAAGTAGTACTTGTTCACGCTATTAACATAGCTGACGGCGCCCATCCCCACCTGCTCCATGGCAATGCGCTCGACCTGAAAGAACCATTGATTAGGGTTGAGCCCGCGCCGCCGGGCTTCGGCGCGCATGCCCTGCACACGCTCGGGGCCGATGTTGTACGCCGCGAGTGTGAAGGCCATGCGTTCACGCTCGTTGAGCTTGGGGCTGTTGAAAAACTTGCGGCGGATCATCGCCAGGTACTTGGCCCCGGCCTGCACATTGGCATCGAGATTCTGAATATTGCTCACGCCGACGCGCTGGGCTGCCGACGGGGTGATCTGCATCAACCCGGTCGGACCGCTGCCGCTGCGGGCATTGGGTTGCAGACGCGATTCCTTGAACGCCAGCGCCGCCAGATTAAGCCAGTCCATGTTCTGCGCCTGGGCATGTTTCTGCAGGGTCGGGCGCAGTTTTTCCAGACGCTGACGGTCGGCTTTGGCCAACGGATAGTGGACTTGGTACAGGCGCCGATAGATGCGCAGAAACGCGGCGTCTTCGTTCGACGGCTTCTTGTAGCCGCTCAGAAAGCGATCGATGCTCGCACGCAACATCGAGGCATCGCGGCGCACGAACCAGTGCTCCTCGCCCGGTTCGCTGATAACCAGCTGGCGGTCCAGACGCAGCTTGGGGAGGATCTTGCCCCAGCGCTCGGCAATCGGTTGTTCGACGATGGTCAGGTGAAAGATTCCGCCCTGAACCATTTCCAGCACGTCTTCCACGGCCAGCGTCGGATCGACCCATTCGATGTTGATCGGCGCGAGTTTGTGCAGCGCCAGTTTCTGATTGAGCTGACTCACCGCCTCCCCCGCCGCGCTGCCGGTGGGCAACGCCAAGGTCTTGCCGGACAGTTGTTCAACCTTGGTGTAGCGCCGCAGGCCCTTGATGCCGACCAGCACCAACGGCACGTCACGGGCGATCGGCTCGCTGCTGGAAACCGCATAGCCGCCCGGCAAGTCCATCAATTCGCCGGGCGCGACCATATCGCCTTCGCCACGCTGCAACGCGCCGAGCAACTGGTCCTTGGCCTTGGGAATGATCTTCAGGGTGACTTCCTGACCGTCGCGAGCATGGCCATTGAGGTATTGCTCGAAGGCACGCAGGCGATGGTACTCGACGCCGATGGTCTGGCCTTGAACCTCACCGGAGCTGTTGCGGCTTTGATTGACCAGCACGCGCAGGACGCGGCTGCTGCGGATCTCCGACAAGTCACGGACCTTGGCAGCCGGCACGGCCTGCAGCGGCCCGGGCAGGCGCGCGAGCGCCGTCAGCGGCAGCAGCAGCGATGCGCACAACAGCAGCAAAACCGAGGGACGATGCATCCACTCTCCGAAAAGAATACGGGGCGACTTCAGCTGAAATCACCGACGAAAACAGAGCGCTTGGAGCGCTGGTAAAGTGCGAAAGACTGGCACAGTGATGGCATTGTCGCCACCCTGGAACTCCCGCGGCCTCAACAGACAGCCATAAGTCGTTGTAGTTCTTGGCTTTTATTATGAATCTACAGCTCTGGTATGCTTTCCGGCCTTCGGCCCGAGGTAGCACCATGCAACTCATCGATATCGGCGTCAACCTGACCAATCCCAGTTTCGCCGACAAACACGCGGCGGTGCTTGAGCGCGCCTACGCGGCCGACGTCTGCCAACTGGTGCTGACCGGCACCAGCGTCGAAGGCAGCGAACAGGCGCTGGAGCTGTGTCAGCAACTGGATGCCAGCGGCCAGCGGCTGTTCGCCACCGCCGGCATTCACCCGCATTCGGCCAGCGACTGGAATGCCGACAGCACGCGACGCCTGCACAGTCTGCTCAACGAAGCCAATGTGGTCGCGGTGGGCGAATGCGGGCTGGACTTCAACCGTGATTTCTCGCCGCGCCCGCAGCAGGAAAAAGTCCTCGAAGAGCACTTGGCTCTAGCCGTCGAGTTGCAATTGCCAGTATTTCTGCATGAGCGCGATGCCAGCCAGCGCCTGCTGGAGATCCTCAAGGATTTTCGCGATCAACTGCCCGCCGTCGTGGTGCATTGCTTCACTGGCGAGCGCAAGGCGTTGTTCAGTTACCTCGACCTCGATCTGCACATCGGCATCACCGGCTGGATCTGCGATGAGCGTCGCGGCACGCACTTGCATCCGCTCGTGAAAGAGATCAAACGCGGACGCCTGATGCTGGAAAGTGATGCGCCCTATCTGCTGCCACGCACGTTGCGACCGAAGCCGAAGAATGGACGCAATGAGCCGGCGTATCTGAGTGAAGTACTGCGCGAAGTGGCGTTGCATCGTGGTGAAACAGAAGAGGATCTGGCAGCGCATACCACCGCGTGTGCACGCGCGTTTTTCAACCTTCCCACCCTCACCTGACACACCCGAAGCCCCATGTACATAAAGGCGGGACCGCGTCGTCTGTTGATTCATATCAAGGTCTTCGCGCCTGCATAGCGGCACAATAATGGCACCTTGCCAAAACTGTTTCCGCTATCAGAGAAGACCTCCATGGGTGCCTGGCTTAGCAATATCTCGCTGAAATACAAATTCTGGGCGGTCAATGCGGTCGCCTTTGTCACCACCCTGCTGCTGGTGTTGTACGCCGTGCAGCTCGAACAACAAGCTCGCAATCATGCCGCTCAAGCGTCCGCGCAGGCGCAAGCGCAGTTACTCAAGGCCTGGCCGGCGGGCCAGCCGCTGCCCAAAGTCGAGCAGGTGCTGCTCTTCAAACGCGGCGAAGCACCGCGGATCAACGGTCAGCCGCTGCTGGAGATCACCGGCAGCAACGGCTGGAATGAAATCAACGCCCTGCCCTTGTTCGGCGAAAACCCGTTGCTGGGCGCCGAAGTGTTCAGCCGTGCCGATGGCGAGCAAGTAGCGGTGATCGCCCATGCGCCGAGCCTGAGCCAGGTGTTCAGCGAGCGTTTTACCCATTACGCGGTAGCGGTGTTCATCCTGATGCTGGCAATGCTCGGCGCCTCGCAACTGCTGATCCGCTTTTTGCTCAGCCAGCTCAATACCTTGAAAGACGTCATGCTGCACGTCGAGAAAAGCGGCGATCTCAGCGCACGGGTGCCGCTGGCCGGCAGAGATGAAGTCGGGCAGATGGCCAATGCGTTCAACGCCATGCAGGCCGGTTATCAGCGCGTAGTCAGCACCGTCGCCAATACGGCGCGGCAACTGGATGTCGGCGCCGCGCGACTGGCGTCGAGCATGAACGAGGTCCGTCACGGCATGCTCGGCCAACAGAGCGAGACCGATCAGGCGGCCACCGCGATCAACGAAATGACCGCCACGGTTCACCACATCGCCCAACACGCCGGCGCTACCCGCGACCTGTCGCAGACCGCCGATGGCCTGGCTGGCAGCGGCCAGCAAGTGGTCGCCCGGGTGCAGCATTCGATTGCCGGGTTATCCAGCGGCGTGCAGCAGACCGCGCAAATGATTCAACGCCTGGCCGAAGACAGCCAGAAGATCAACGGCGTGGTCAGCGTGATTCACAGCATCGCCGAACAGACCAATCTGCTCGCCCTCAACGCGGCCATCGAAGCCGCGCGCGCCGGTGAGATGGGCCGCGGTTTTGCGGTGGTCGCCGATGAGGTGCGCAACCTCGCCAAACGGGTGCAGGCCTCAACTGACGAGATCACCACCATGGTTTCCGCATTGCAGGCCGGCACCCGCGATGCGGTGGATTTCATGCAAGAAAGTTCGTACAAGGCCGACGACTGCGTGCAGCAGGCGCAAGAGGCTGGCGAGGCGCTGGCGGAAATCACCGGAGCAGTGGCGCAGATGCGCGAAAGCAATACGCAGATCGCGGTGGCGGCGGAACAGCAGAGCCAGGTCGCCGAGGAAATGAACCGGGCGGTGGTGAGCATTCGCGATGTGACCGAGAACACCGTGCAGCAGACCGTGGATTCAGCGACCACCAGCAATGAACTGGCGACGTTGGCCAGCGAACTCAACAAGGCGATCGGGCAGTTGAAACTCTGAGTCCGTTTTCGCGAGCAGGCTCGCTCCCGCAAGGATTCGCGTGTGCCGCGGATTCAACGTGGGAGCGAGCCTGCTCGCGAAGGCGCCTGATGGATCGATATCGAATCCACCGATGACGCCTATCACTCCAATAGCCAACCTTGATTCGCCGCCCTGCGCGCCCGGGCCTATTCTTCAACCATGAGTTCAAACATGGATCGAGGAGTAGCAACATGGGCAAACGTCACCCCAACCTTCCCGCGTGGCAATGGCGCGCCTACCCGGGCAATCACCAGCACCCGACCAATCTGGTGCTGCATCTGATTGCCGTGCCGCTGTTCATCGTGGCGTTTCTGCTGATCGTGTCCGGGGTGTTCAGCCTGAGTCTGGCGAGCGTGGCCATCGGCGTGATCGGGATTGTCGCGGCGCTGGGTCTGCAGCGCCACGGCCACAGCCTGGAGGCGCAAGCCTCCGAGCCGTTCAGTGATCGCAAAGATGCCGTGTCGCGATTGCTGGTCGAACAGTTTCTGACTTTTCCGCGATTCTTCCTGAGTGGCGGCTGGTGGCGCGCCTGGCGTGAGCGCCACCGTCGGCATTGAGTCAGGCGAAGATCGTCACGGTTTGCCGACTCATGGCGATCAACTCGCCGTTCGCGCTCCACAGCTTGGCCGCAACATGGCCATAGCCGTCGGCGGCGTATTCGATATCGGCCAGGTACTGGCACCAGTCCAGCGTGCTCAAATCATGTAACGGCTGCACGAACTCAATGGTCCAGGTCAGCGTGCTGCCCGGTGCAGGTTTCTTCAGATACGGCAACAGCGCCGGCGGCCAGGCATCGACCAGCGCCAGCAGATGCGCCTCGTTGACCGGCTCTTCCTTGACATCCCCACGCAAGCGCACCCAGCCACCCATCAAGCGCGACGCAATGCCGGTAAACGGCATGCCGCCGACGCTCCAGCGCATCGCCAGGTGCCGCATGAATTCCGGGGTCACGCCTTTGATGTACGGCAACTCCTGGCATTCGTCCCAGTGTTTCATCAACGGCGCCGGATACGCTTCGACCGCTACTTCCGACGCCCGCGAGGCACCGAAGCTGCCTTGCACGATCGTCACCACCTGACCGTTCTGCAACGCCCGGCCCAACACTTGGCTGACGGCTTTGCCTTCACGCAACACTTCGACTTCGAAGCGCACCGGCACGCCCGGCTCGACCGGGCCGACAAAGGTGATCGCCAGCGAACGCACCGGGCGCTCCGCCGGCACCTTGCCGCGCATCGCCTCATATTGCAGCGCAGCCACCAGGCCGCCAAAACTGGCCCGCCCCTGCCCCCATTCGGCAGGAATCGTCACGTCAGGTTGTTGGCGGACAGCATCGAGCAGATCGCAAAAGCGCATGGCAACCTCGGCAAGCGGAAAAGGGATGCGCGGATCTTAACCAGACCCGCCGCGCGCCGCAGCGTCTATTCCGGTCAAATGGGCTGACAGAAAGGCCTTGGCGCAATCGTTGTAACGACAAATGCCCCTGTGGGAGCGAGCCTGCTCGCGAAGCGGTGGATCAATCGACAGTGATGGCGATTGGCACGGCCTCTTCGCGAGCAGGTTC
The DNA here is from genome assembly GCF_036668835.1 of Pseudomonas koreensis. Classification (GTDB taxonomy): domain Bacteria; phylum Pseudomonadota; class Gammaproteobacteria; order Pseudomonadales; family Pseudomonadaceae; genus Aquipseudomonas; species Aquipseudomonas koreensis_I. The sequence continues at coordinate 158,981 of NZ_JAZEVW010000007.1, read as the reverse complement.
GCTCCCACAAGGGACGGGATCATCTTCAGGAATGTTTGAAGCAGTCGGTATCGAGCTTTTCCAGCACTTGATCAGCCTTCAGCTCTGCCTTGATCAGCCCCGCCTGCCAAGTGGCGACACACGGTTGCAGATCCGCTTCCAGCTCAGCCTTGGCCAGCCACTGCCAGCAATCATGCCAGTCCCCCAGGGCCCCCTGCGCAGACTTCAAGCGCTTGTAGGCCGCAGCGGGCAAACGATCGAGTTCGGGATAGGCTTCGATGCCGTAGCGCACGCGTTTGATCAGCAGTCGCAGGCGATGGCGGTCGTGGGCGGGATCGTGCAGTGCTTCATCGAGCTTCTGCCACTGCTTGCCCAGACGTTTTTCAATGCGCTTGTCCAAGCCCTTGAGCAGTCCGTGACGCTGGGAAGCGCGCAGGAAACGCGGAAAGGCATCGAGGATCATCATCAACGATGCAACTTCATTGCTCGCTGCCAATGCCGGATAGGCCTCAGCCATTTGCGTCATGCGCCGCTCAGCGGCTTGCGGCTGATCATGCTTGAGCAGATACGCCGCCAGTACTTCGCGATCGCGCCACGGCGTGGTCAGCTCACCGACGGCGGACGCGGCGCTTTCAAGCTGCTCGACACCTGGCAAGCCGCGTAGCGGCCGCAACAGACTGCGCAAGCGTCGCACGGTGGTACGCAAATCGTGCAGCGCCTCAGGATCGGTTCTCGCCGTCATGCGCGCCTGACAAGCCAGCAATCGCACTTCCAGACTCAGGATATGAGCCACCAGCCGGTCAATCATGGGGGGTCTACTCCGTAGACAGCTGCAAGCTCCTAGCTACAAGCTGCAAGCTGAGCGCGTACTGGCTTGAGCTTGCAGCTTGCCGCTTGAAACTTGCGGCGGCTGTTTTAACGTCCTGCGCGGGATTCGCGGATGTAGAAGCGCGCTTTCTCGGCTTTCTTGCTGCAGCCTTCGAAGCCTTCGAATTGCTGCTGGGTCTTGGCCGCGGTCAGCAGCGACAAGGCTTTGGAATAACTGACGGTGCCGGCAAAGCCTTCGGCCTTGGCCAGGTCCAATTCGTGCCAGGCGGCGTCGAGCTGGCTGCCACAGCTGTCGCGGTAAGCGGTTTTACCGGCGCAACCGGCCAATGCCAGCGCCAACAACGGCACACAGATCCAGGCTTTCATCAATCACACCTCAACATAGGTCAACAGTCGTGCAGGTAAGACGGTCAGGCGGCGAAAAAGTGCCTTGCCAGCGCATGAAACAAGCGGCTGAAGGATAGCGCTGAAGCGCGACGCGAGGGCAAAAAAACGACGTCACCGCCACGTTCAGCGACCTTGACGATTGAGCCTGCTCGGCGATCGGTGCATTGTGCAGGCTTGCCGGGAGGAAGCTGAATGAAAAAACGTGTCGCACTGGTGCTGGGTTCCGGTGGCGCCCGGGGCTATGCCCATATCGGCGTCATCGAAGAAATCGAGAAGCGTGGTTACGAAATCGCCTGCATCGCCGGCTGCTCGATGGGTGCGGTGGTCGGCGGAATCTACGCCGCGGGCAAGCTTGATGAGTATCGCAACTGGATCGAGCGCCTCGACTACCTCGACGTGCTGCGGCTGGTCGATGTGAGCTTTCGCCTCGGCGCCATTCGCGGCGAAAAGGTCTTCGGGCAGATCCGCAAGATCGTCGGCGAGATCAATATCGAAGACTTGCGCATCCCCTACACCGCCGTCGCCGCCGATCTCACCAACCAACAGGAGATCTGGTTTCAGGAAGGCTGCCTGCATCAGGCAATGCGTGCCTCGGCAGCGATTCCCAGCCTGTTCACGCCGGTGATGCAAGGCAATCGAATGCTGGTCGACGGCGGCATTCTCAACCCGTTGCCGATCGTACCGGTGGTGTCGAGTCATTGCGACCTGATCATTGCGGTCAATCTCAATGCAACCAACCAGCGCCAATACAAGCTGCCGATCATTGAACGCCCGCCAGCGTTTCGCTCGCGTTTCGACAGCCTGATCAACTCGCTAGGGTCGAAGCTGCCGTTCCGCCGCAAACAGGCCGAGCAATTATTGAAGCTCGAACAGGAAGCGCTGCGCGCCGAGGCGGCGGCCATCAATCCCTGGCTCGAAGGCGCCGAACCGGAAAGCCAGCAACCGGCCGCCGCGCCCGAGCGTGAGGGCGCGCCAAAATCCGCGACGGGTTCGTTCATCATCGACAACGTCGGGCCGGCCTCGCTGCTCGACCTGATCAACCAGAGTTTCGAGGTCATGCAGACCTCGCTGGCGCAGTACAAGATCGCCGGATATCCGCCGGATATCCTGATCAACGTACCGAAGCGCGTGTGCCGGTTTTTCGAGTTCTACAAAGCCCCGGAACTGATTGCGCTCGGGCGCGAGATTGCCAGCGATACGCTGGATCGGTATGAGCAGGAGCAGGGTTGATCGAATGAAAAATCTCGATTGAATGCAATGCCCTCATCGCGAGCAGGCTCACTCCTACAAGTGGAATGCATTCCAATGTAGGAGTGAGCCTGCTCGCGATGAGGCCAGAAAAGACAACACAACTACCTACAAGCTGTGCTCATTCAGCAGGCGATAGCCCACCCCGGCCTCGGTGACGATAAACCGCGGCCGCGTCGGATCATCCGCCAGTTTCTGCCGAAGATGCCCGACCACGATCCGCAGATAGTGGCTGTCCTCGGTGTGCGTCGGCCCCCAGATGTCCTTGAGTAATTGCTGCTGGGTGATCACCCGCCCCGGATGCCGCGCCAGTTGCGCGAGCACCGCGTATTCCTTGCGGGTCAGCGCCACTTCGACGTCGTCGAGCAGCACCCGCCGATACGCCAGATCCACGGTCAACGGGCCGAAGCTCAACGCGGCCTGCTGCGCCTCTCCCGCCGGTGCCTGACGCAACAAGGCGCGAACCCGGGCGAGGAATTCCTGAATGCCGAACGGCTTGGTCACGTAGTCATTGGCGCCGCCATCCAGCGCCTCGACCTTCTGCCCTTCACTGGCGCGCACCGACAGCACGAGCACCGGCGCCGTGGCCCATTCGCGAAACTCGCGCAGCACTTGCTGGCCGTCCATGTCCGGCAGGCCGAGGTCGAGCACCAGCAGGTCGGGTTTGTTCAGCGCCGCCTGGGCGAGGCCTTCAGCACCGGTGCCGGCCTCGAGCACTTTGTAGCCTTGGGACGCCAGGCTGATGCGCAGGAATTTGCGGATCTGCGGCTCGTCATCGATGACCAAAATGGTCGCGGTCTGGCTCATGAATTCACATCAACGGAAAAGAGTGGCAAGAGAGTAGCGCAGTCGGATTCAGGCTTCACCGTCCATCCCCGGCTGCGTCTGCAACGGCAGGTGCAGGGTGATGCACGTGCCACGGCCATCGATACCGTCGGCGACGCTTATCCGGCCGCCGTGCGCGCCGACCATGCCCTGACAGATCGCCAGGCCAAGCCCCGTGCCTTGGCCGCCGCGATCACCCCGCGCAGCGGTGTAGAACATGTCGAAAATCTTTGCCCGCTCATCTTCGGGAATGCCCGGCCCCTCGTCGCTGACCGAGAAAAAAATCTCCTGATCATCAGCGCCCGCATGGAGTTGCAAACGACCGTGACTGGGCGAAAAGCGCGCGGCGTTTTCCACTACATTGACCAGCGCCTGTTCGATCAGCGCCGCGTGTACGTACAGCAATGGCAACTCGGCCGGCACCTCGGTGCTGACCTGCAACGGCGCGAGCACCGCGCGCAGACGACTGAGCGAACTGCCGACGATGTCGGCCGGCGACACCCAGTCGCGCGCCAGTTTCAGTGCGCCATGGCCCAGGCGGGTCATGTCGAGCAGGTTCTGGATGTAGCGGTCGAGGCGTTCGGCTTCATCGCAGGTGCCTTCGAGCAGCTCGCGGCGATCCTCCAGCGGGATCGCTTCGCCGAGCGCCAGCAGGCTGTCGATGCTGCCGCGCATGGCCGTGAGCGGCGTGCGCAAATCGTGGGACACCGAGGCCAGCAAGGCACTGCGCAATTGCTCGGTTTCGCCGTGCAGGCGCGCCGCTTCCAGATCGTCGGCCAACTGCGCGCGCGCCAGTGCCTGCGCCAGCGGCTGGCTCAACGCGGTAAGCAGGCGCCGGCGCTGGCCGCTCAGGGTCTGGCCTTCTTTTGCGCACACGCCGAGCAGCGCCAGCGGCCCATCCTCGACCGACAGCGGCCACCACCACCAACGCCCGAACGGCAGCGTGCCGGTGCCCATGCCCGCCGGTTGATCGTGCTGCCACGCCCAATCGGCGGCGGCGCGTTCGGCTTCGGTAAACTGCAGCGGTCCGCCAGTCTCGACGTTCCAGCCGCCCTGACCATCGCGGTTGAGCAGACACAGCTGCAGATCGTTCCAGCCGTTGAGGTGTTGCGCGGCGGCGCTGACCACGGCCTGGCGATCGGTCGCTGCAGTGAGCTTGCGCGACAGGTCGAGCAGTTCGCTGGTTTCTTCCTGGGTATCGCGCAGGGCTTGCAATTGTCGACGCTGGCGCGCCGCGAGATTGCCGGTCAGCGCGGCCATCAACAGGAAAAACAGCAAGGTCAGCACGTCTTCTTCGCGCTGAATGCTGAACGAGAAATTCGGCGGAATGAACAGAAAGTCGTAGGTCAGAAATGACAGCGCCGCACATGCCAGCGCCGGGCCGAGGCTGCTGCGCACCGCCACCAGCAACACGGCGGCGAGGAACACCAGCGAGATGTTCGGCAGCGGCAACACGCTCGACACCGCCCATGCCAGCGCCGTCGCCAATAGCGTCGCAACCAGCGCCAATGCGTAGTCGAACCACACCAGCGTCAGCGCATTGCGGGCACGCGGTTGCGGCGGTTGCTGATCGCTGTCGAGGACGTTGATTTCCAGCCCGTGGGCCTGACGCAACAACCGCGCGGCGAGACCACCGCCGAACAGACGCCGGCGCAAACGCGGCCGCGACTGGCCGACCAGCACCAGACTCGCACGACGCTCGGCCGCGTGCTGGATCAGCGTCTTCGCCACCTCACCTGCGCGCAACAGCACCACTTCGCCGCCGAGGCGTTCAGCCAGTTGCTGGGCACTTTGCAGGCGCAGGCGCGATTGCTCGTCGCGCACGCTGCCGTTGTCGACATGCACCAGGCTCCAGGGCAAATGCCGACGCTGGGCGACACGGCTGGCGTGGCGTACCAGACGCTCCGCCTGGGCATCACCATCGACACCGACCAGCAAGCGCCCGCGCACGGCCGGCGCAGCCTGACCGAGCTGGCGATAACCCTGTGCCAGATCGTTATCGACCTGCGCGGCGGCCGTCTGCATCGCCAGTTCGCGCAGTGCGGTGAGGTTGGTCTGGGTAAAAAACGCATCGATCGCTGCCCGCGCCTGCTCCGGCACATAGACCTTGCCTTCGCGCAGGCGCTCGAGCAGTTCGCGCGGCGGCAGGTCGATCAGCAGCAGCTCGAAGGCTTCCTGCAGCACCCAGTCCGGCAGGGTTTCACGCACCTGCACACCGGTGATGCCGCGCACCTGGTCGTTGAGACTTTCCAGGTGCTGGACGTTGACCGTGGTGAACACGTCGATGCCGGCGGCGAGCAGTTCCTGAATGTCCTGCCAGCGTTTGGCGTGGCGGCTGCCGGGGGCGTTGCTGTGCGCCAGCTCGTCAACCAGCACCAGCTTCGGTCGCGCTGCAAGGATGCCGTCGAGGTCCATTTCTTCGAGCATCACGCCGCGGTATTCCGAGCGCAACAGCGGTTGCTGCGGCAGGCCACCGAGCAACGCTTCGGTTTCAGCGCGGCCGTGGGTTTCGACCACGCCGGCGACGACTTTTACGCCTTGGCGAAGCTGTGTGTGGGCGGCCTGGAGCATGGCGTAGGTCTTGCCGACACCGGGCGCGGCGCCGAGGAATACTTTCAGCCGGCCACGGCCGTCACGGGGCAGGTCTGCTAACAGCGCGTCGGCGCGGCCGGAGTCGCTCATGCTGGGTCTCTTTTCCTGGTATTGGTGCGGTGAATTTCAGGGCGCCTTCGCGAGCAGGCTCGCTCCCACATGGGGAATGCAGAGTCCTGTGGGAGCGAGCCTGCTCGCGAATGGCCGCGCCGCCGATTCAGAGTTTTTGCAGCGCCCTGTTCAGCGCCAGCACATTCACCACCGGCGGCCCCACCAGCGGCTGTTCAGTGTGCGCATCAAGCAGTTGCTGCACCGTCGACACCGGCAGATTGCGCGCTTGCGCGACACGCGCCAGTTGATAGGCAATTGCCGCCGGAGGCAAGTGCGGATCGAGGCCGCTGGCCGAGGTAGTCAATAGCGCCAGCGGCACCGGGCCCTGACCGGGAACCTGCAATTTTTTGGCGTCGTCGATCACTCGTGTGGCGAGCGCCGGGTTGCTCGGGGCGAGGTTGCTGGCGCTGCTGGAAACGGTGGCGAAGGCGCCGGCGGATGGCCGAGGGTGGAACCACGCGTCGCCGGTGAAATCCTGGGCGATCAGTGAGGAGCCGCGGACTTTGCCATCGCTATCACGGACCAGACTGCCATTGGCTTGCTCGGGGAAGGCCACTTGGGCGATGCCGGTGACCGCCAGTGGATAGGCGATGCCGGTGACCAGGGTCATCAGCATCAACAGGCTCAGGGCTGGACGTAGCATTGTGGACATTGGTTGATCCTCGAATTCGTTGGGCAAACGTTGGTGGGGTGTCAGGGAGATCTTTTCCCCCTCACCCCAGCCCTCTCCCCCAAGGGGGCGAGGGGGAAAGGGAGCCGATCTTCATGCTGTTCAAAACTTGGGTTCGGCTCGGAATTTCAAATCGACACACCTCAAAATCACCTCGGCCAGCCCCCTCTCCATTCGCGAGAGAGCTAGGGTGAGGGGCTGTTCCAGCTTCGCATTCACCTCGGTATCTCACGTCGGCGTATCTCCCACGAACACCTCGGTCAGTCCCCTCTCCCCCCGGGAGAGGGCTAGGGTGAGGGGCTTTTTTCCTACCTCACACCAGATGCAACGCCGTGAGCAGCATGTCGATCGCCTTGATCCCTACAAACGGCACCAGAATCCCGCCCAGGCCATAGATCAACAGATTGCGCCGCAGCAACGCCGCCGCACTCGCGGCCTGTACCCGCACGCCGCGCAGTGCCAGCGGAATCAACACCACAATGATCAAGGCGTTGAAGACAATTGCCGACAGAATCGCGCTCTGCGGACTGGTCAGATGCATGATGTTCAGCACGCCCAGCTGCGGATAGATCGCGGCGAACAGCGCTGGCAGGATGGCGAAGTATTTGGCCACGTCGTTGGCGATGGAAAAGGTCGTCAGCGCGCCACGGGTCACCAGCAATTCCTTGCCGATCTGCACCACGTCGAGCAGCTTCGTCGGGTCGCTGTCGAGGTCGACCATGTTCGCCGCTTCGCGCGCTGCCTGCGTGCCGTCATTCATCGCCATGCCGACGTCGGCCTGGGCCAGCGCCGGAGCGTCGTTGGCGCCGTCGCCGCACATCGCGACCAGGCGACCGTCGTTCTGCTCGTGACGAATTCTCGCGAGTTTCTTCTCTGGCGTGGCTTCGGCGAGGACGTCGTCGACGCCTGCTTCCGCCGCGATCGCTGCTGCAGTCAACGGGTTGTCGCCAGTAACCATTACCGTGCGAATTCCCAACTTGCGCAGTTCGGCAAAGCGCTCGCGAATGCCCGGTTTGACCACATCCTTGAGATGGATCGCACCGAGCAGTTTGCCGTCGGCGCAGACCAGCAACGGCGTGCCACCGCTTTGGGCGATCTTGTCGATTTCCCGCGACAACGCCGGGGCCAGATCGGCGCGCTGCAGGCCGATGAACGCCAGCAACGAATCCACCGCACCCCTGCGATAGACACGGCCCTGATAGTCGATCCCAGACAAACGGGTTTCGGCGCTGAACGGCACAACTGTCAGCACTTCGGGCGCCGGCTCAGGCTGCGGATGCAGACCGCGCAGGTACTCGACGATGGATTTGCCTTCGGCGGTTTCATCGCCGAGCGAAGCGAACAACGCGCCCTCGGCCAGATCACGCGCCGTTACACCCGGCGCGGCGTACACCGCACTGCAACGACGGTTGCCGAAGGTGATGGTGCCGGTCTTGTCGAGCAGCAGCACATGCACATCGCCCGCTGCTTCCACCGCGCGACCGGATTTGGCGATTACGTTGAGGCGTACCAGCCGATCCATCCCGGCAATGCCGATGGCCGAGAGCAGGCCGCCGATGGTGGTCGGGATCAGCGTGACCAATAACGCCACCAGAAATACCAGCGGCAGGCTGCCGTTGGCGAAGTGGGCGAACGGTTGCAGGGTGACTACCACCAGCAGAAAGATCAGCGTCAGGCCGATCAGCAGAATATCCAGCGCCACTTCGTTCGGAGTCTTCTGGCGTTTCGCGCCCTCGACCAGTGCGATCATGCGGTCGAGGGTCGACTCGCCGGGGTTGGCGGTAATCCGCACCAGCAGCCAGTCGGACACCAGTCGCGTATTGCCGGTGACCGCCGAGCGATCACCGCCGGATTCGCGGATCACCGGTGCCGATTCACCGGTGATCGCCGCCTCGTTGACCGCCGCGATCCCTTCAATCACTTCGCCGTCGCCGGGGATCATCTCCCCCGCTTCGACGCGCACCACGTCACCCTTGCGCAGGTTAGCTGCGGGCACCACCTGGAAGCTGCCATTGGCCTGCCGGCGCCGGGCGCTGAGACCTTCGCTGCCAGCCTTGAGGCTGTCGGCGCGGGCCTTGCCACGCCCTTCAGCCAAGGCTTCGGCGAAGTTGGCGAACAGCACGGTGAACCACAGCCACAAGGCGATTTGTGCCGCCACGAAAGTCGGCACATCGGCATCGGGAATGAAGCACAGCACGGTGGTGAAAATGGCGGTCAGTTCGACCACCAGCATCACCGGCGAACGCTTCAACTGCCGTGGATCAAGCTTGACGAACGCTTGCAGCAGCGCCGGGCGCCACAGCGCCGAGATCGCGGTTTTCGCTTGTTCCGGCGCTTTGGCAGCGACGGGTTTTATTGCGGGCATATTCATCGTCAGCTCCTCAGAAGCCCAGGCTCAGATGTTCGGCAATCGGGCCCAGCGCCAGGGTCGGCAGAAAGGTCAGGCCGCCCACCAGCAAAATGGTCACGGTCAGCAGGGTCACGAACAGCGGGCCGTGGGTCGGAAAGCTGTTCTGGCCGATCGGTGCGGTTTTCTTCATTGCCAGGCTGCCGGCCAGTGCCAACACCGGGAGGATGTAACCGAAGCGCCCGATCAACATGCCCAGGCCGAGCATCAGGTTGTGGAACGGCGTGTTCGCGCTCAGGCCACCGAATGCCGAGCCGTTATTGGCGCCCGCCGAGGTGTAGGCGTAGAGCAACTGGCTGAAACCGTGCGGGCCGGGGTTGCTGATGGTCGCCGCGGGGCCAGGCAAGGCAGCGGCAATCGCACCGAGAACCAGCACGCTGACCGGCATCACCAGCAGCGTGACCACCAGTAATTGCACTTCACGCGCCTGGAGTTTCTTGCCGAGGTACTCCGGGGTGCGCCCGATCATCAGACCGGCGAGGAACACCGCGATCAGCACGTTGAGCAACATGCCGTAGAGCCCGGCACCGACGCCGCCGAAGATCACTTCGCCGACCATCATGTTGACCAGCGCGACCATGCCGCTGAGCGGGTTGAGGCTGTCGTGCATGCCATTGACCGAACCGTTCGACGCCGCCGTCGTCGTCACCGACCACAACACCGTGGCGGTGGTACCGAAGCGTGCCTCTTTGCCTTCCAGCGGCGCGGTCTGTTCGACGGCGGCATTGTCCAGTGTCGGGTTCGGCTGATATTCGGCCCACAGCGAGGTCGCACCGCCGATCAGGAACAGCGCCAGCATGCAGGCGATGATTGCGCGGCTCTGGCGCAGGTCCTTCACGTAATGGCCGAAGGTGAACACCAGCGCTGCCGGAATCAGAATGATCGACGCGACTTCGAACAGGTTGCTCCAGGCCGTCGGGTTCTCGAATGGATGCGCCGAGTTGACGCCGAAGAAGCCGCCACCGTTGGTACCCAGTTGCTTGATTGCAATCTGGCTGGCGGCCGGGCCCAGCGGAATGACTTGATCGACACCCTGCATGGTCACCGCGTTGACGTACTGCGCAAACGTCTGCGGCACACCCTGCCAGACCAGATACAGCGCCAGCAACAGGCACAGCGGCAGCAGGCCGTAGAGGGTAGCGCGGGTCATGTCGACCCAGAAGTTGCCGAGGGTCTGCGCCGACTTGCGGCCGATGCCACGGCACAGCGCGACCAGCACGGCGAGGCCGGTGGCTGCACTGACGAAGTTCTGCACGGTGAGGCCGACCATCTGGCTCAAGTAGCTGAGAGTCGCCTCACCGCTGTAGGACTGCCAGTTGGTATTGGTCATGAAACTGACCGCGGTGTTGAACGCCTGCGTCCACTCCTGACCCGGCAGGTTCTGCGGGTTCAACGGCAGGTGATCCTGGAATAGCAGAATCGCGAACAGCAACATAAAACCAGCGAGGTTGAACGCGAGCAGCGCCAGCGTATATTTCTGCCAGCTCTGCTCGGCCTGCGGATCGACCCCGGCAATGCGATAGCAACCGCGCTCGACCGGACCGAGAATCGGCGTCAGCCAGGTGCGCTGGCCTTCCATCACCTTGTAGTAAAAGCGTCCCAGGAACGGCGCAGGCAGCAAGACCAGCGCGAAGAAGCCGAGGATCAGCCAATAGTCATAACTGTGCATAGCCGCTCCTAGTTCCGGTCCGCGCGCAACAGCGCAACCAACAGATAAATGAATAGCCCCACTGCCAACAGCAGTGACACCCCGTCCAGAACGCTCATGGAAGATCTCCGTGTAACGGCGTATTGCCGCGTGTGGGGTGATTGTCGAGAAGGAGGCTGTAAAGGAACGAGAGCGAGGGCGCGCGCGGGGCATAAAGAAAGCGTAAAGAGTGGGTTTATGCGGGCGTTAAACCTGGGTTTTGCGGTGTCTGGGCCGGCCTCTTCGCGGGCAAGCTCGCTCCCACATTTTGAAATGCGCGCGTCCAGACACCGCTGAAACCTGTGGGAGCGAGCTTGCTCGCGAAGACGGCATAACGAGCAACAGCGCACTCAACTGGCGCACAAAAAGCAGCTATCCCAACGCGAACATCCCCGATACGACCCCCATTCAACTTATTACGACTTGTTTCACCGCAATGGCACGCCCACTGCACGCGCCCTCCCCCGAGCTTTCCAAACCGTTCAGGGAGCAAGCGCATGAACACACAACTCAAACCCACGCTGGGCACGTTGCACCTGTGGGGCATCGCCGTCGGCCTGGTGATTTCCGGGGAGTATTTCGGCTGGAGTTACGGCTGGGGCGTCGCCGGCACGCTGGGCTTTCTGGTGACTTCGTTCATGGTCGCGACCATGTACACCTGCTTTATCTTCAGCTTCACCGAACTGACTACTGCTATTCCCCACGCTGGCGGGCCGTTTGCCTACAGCCGTCGAGCCTTCGGTGAGAAAGGTGGGCTGATCGCAGGGTTGGCGACGCTGATCGAATTCGTCTTCGCGCCACCGGCGATTGCGCTGGCCATCGGCGCTTATTTGAATGTGCAGTTTCCGGCACTCGACCCAAAACACGCAGCGGTCGGCGCATATATCGTCTTTATGGGCTTGAACATCCTCGGAGTGAAACTGGCGGCGACGTTTGAATTGATCGTCTGCGTGCTGGCCGTCGCCGAGTTGCTGGTGTTCATGGGCGTGGTCGCGCCGGCCTTCAGCTTCAGCAACTTCGCTCTGAATGGCTGGGCCGGTTCCGATGTATTCGGTGCGCCAGCGATTGCCGGCATGTTCGCGGCGATTCCCTTCGCGATCTGGTTTTTCCTCGCCATCGAAGGCGCGGCGATGGCGGCCGAAGAAGCCAAGGACCCGAAACGCACGATTCCCAAGGCGTACATCAGCGGCATCCTGACCCTGGTGTTGCTGGCAATGGGCGTAATGTTCTTCGCTGGCGGCGTCGGTGACTGGCGCACCCTGGCGAACATCAACGACCCGCTGCCGCAAGCGATGAAAAACGTGGTCGGCGACAACTCCGGCTGGCTGCACATGCTGGTGTGGATCGGCCTGTTCGGTCTGGTCGCGAGTTTCCACGGCATCATCCTCGGCTACTCACGACAGTTCTTCGCCCTCGCCCGCGCCGGGTATCTGCCGGCCTCGCTGGCAAAACTGTCGCGCTTCCAGACCCCGCACCGCGCAATCATTGTCGGCGGCCTCATCGGCATCGCGGCGATCTACAGCGATGGCCTGATCAACCTCGGCGGCATGACGCTCACCGCCGCGATGATCACCATGGCCGTGTTCGGTGCGATCGTGATGTACATCATGAGCATGCTCAGCCTGTTCAAACTGCGTAAATCCGAACCGAATCTGGAACGCACCTTCCGTGCGCCGTGCTATCCGTTGGTGCCGATGATCGCGTTGGTACTGGCAGTGGTCTGCCTGGTGGCGATGGCGTGGTTCAACACGCTGATCGGGCTGATTTTTCTGGGTTTCATGGCGGTTGGATTTGGATATTTCATGATGACTGGTCAATTGCGCGCCGATGCACCGGCGGACGCGATGTTGACCGGCAATTGACCCGGGGCCGGGTGTAGCGGGCAGAAGCGGCCTAGAATGGAACCACTGCGAAGTCGCTTCGCTCAAACGTGGTATGCAGCGTCGCACGGCGAATCCTCGCCCGTCGAGCTGCCCTTAAGGAGAGCCGTTATGCCCTGGTATGCCTGGTTGATTCTGATCGTTGCGATCGGCTCGATTGTTGGCGGATTGATGATGTTGCGCGACACCGCCAACAAGGTCGAACTGACCGATGAAGAACGCAAGCGCGTCGCACAGCGCAATGCTGAAGCCGACGCCAAGGACGCACAGGATCGCTGAAATCCACCCCGCCTGATCGGCGGGGTTTGCAGTTATATAGCCATCGGATCTGACCGCACGCTTTTAAGAAGTAGAAGTACAGTCACCATCTAATTTTCCTTGGTTAAGATGCGTGCATTGTTGCGGAGAGTTCCCGATGCGTTATTCGCAGGACCATAAAGCCCAGACCCATCAGCGCATCATCAAGGAAGCCTCGGCACGCTTTCGCAAAGACGGCATCGGCGCCACCGGCCTGCAACCTCTGATGAAAGCGCTGGGGCTGACCCATGGCGGTTTCTATTCACATTTCAAATCCAAAGACGATCTGGTGGAGAAGGCCTTGCAGGAGGCCGGTAATCAGGTCGACGGCTTGTGCGCAGAGATTTTCGCACAGGACAATGCGTTGGATCTGTTCATCGAGACTTACCTGTCCGAGTGGCATCAGACCTCACCCGACGAAGGCTGCCCGCTGCTGACCATCTCCTCCGAACTGGGCCTGCGCGGACAACCGAGCCCCACCAGTGACAACGTGCTCAATGCGAGGCTGACGCAAATCGAGAACAGCCTCGACGGCGAGAATGATCCTGACCGCGCTATTGTCATCATGTCGACCCTGGTTGGCGCGCTGCTGCTTTCACGCAGCGTCGCGGATGCCGGGTTTGCGCAACGCATTCTCGACGTCACCCGCGACCATCTGAAGAATCGCGACTAAGCCTGCCAGCGCTTGAACAACACGCTGGCATTGACCCCGCCAAAGCCGAAGCCATTGGACAACGCATATTCGATCGGCATGGACCGCGCCTGGCCATGGACGATGTCTACCCCGGCACTCGCCGGGTCCGGGTTGTCGAAGTTGAGCGTGGGTGGCACCACCTGGTCACGAATTGCCAATAGCGTGAAAATCGCTTCAAGACCGCCTGCAGCACCAAGCAAGTGGCCGGTGGCGGATTTGGTCGAGGTGACAGCGATTTTGTTTTCGGCACCGAACACAGCCTTGATCGCCGCCAGTTCGCCAAGGTCGCCTACAGGCGTCGACGTCGCATGAGCATTCAAGTGCTGGACCTGACCCGGCTCGATACCGGCCTGCGCCAACGCCAGCTCCATCGCGCGGCGTGCCCCGCTGCCATCTTCCGGCCCGGCTGTCAGGTGGTATGCGTCGGCACTGGTGCCATAGCCGACCAGTTCGGCCAACGGTTGTGCGCCGCGAGCCACGGCATGCTCCAGAGATTCGATGATCAGCAGACCGGCGCCCTCGCCCATCACGAAACCGTCACGCCCGCTGTCGAACGGTCGTGATGCACGCTCAGGGGTGTCGTTGTAACCGCTTGACAACGCCCGTGCTGCCGCGAAGCCAGCAAGACTGACACGGTCGATGCAGGCCTCCGCTCCGCCGCACACCGCAATGTCTGCTTCACCGGAACGAATCAACCGCGCCGCATCGCCGATCGCCTGAACGCCCGCCGCGCATGCTGTGACCGGCGCGCCCAGGGGCCCCTTCAGGCCATGCTGGATCGAGACATGACCGGCGGCAAGATTGACCAGAAAGGACGGGATGGTGAATGGCGACAAACGCCGAGGGCCGCGGCTGTCGGTGGTGCGCACCGCATCCGCAATCGCACCGAAACCACCGACACCGGAGCCGATGATCGTCGCCGTGCGCTCCCGGCCCTTATCGTCTTCGGGATGCCAGTCGGCCTGCTCCAGCGCTTGCCTTGCCGCCTCCATGGCGAACAGGATAAAACGGTCCATCTTCTTCTGTTCCTTCGGCGCAGTGGCGCGATCCGGATCGAAACCGGCCTCGGCGTCCTCCTCCAGGGTTGGCACACTACCGCCGACACGTGCAGGCAAGTCAGCAACCACCGCTTCCGGCAGATTGCGCAGCCCCGAGCGTCCGGTCAGCAAACGCTGCCAGACCACTTCGACACCACTGCCCAACGGCGAAACCAGGCCCATGCCTGTAACCACAATTCGACGCGAATCCATACCCTGCTGACCTCCGATCAATATTTGTAGCGTTGTGCCGCGCAACTGCGCGACAAGTTCGGCACCATGACGTGGCGTGCGGCGACAAATGCCTGCCATTCACCCGCATCAGGCAGCGAAGGGATAGTGATCAACGCGCCCTGATCCAGTCCGGCCAGCGCCGCATCGACCATTTCATCGGCCTCCAGTGCTGCCAGACGTTGGGCGTAGATGGCACCGATACCCGACGATGCGCCGGTCACGAGCGCTGTACCTTGGGACTTTGCGCAATTCATGAGAGTGCTCCAATTGGGCTGGGCGGAAAGGCTGTAGAATCGCGCCGGCTTGAGCGATCGACAGATTATTATAGGCATAATCTTATCGGCATATGATAGCTGTAATTCTAACTCGGCGAATAATTGCCGCCCTGTTGAGCTCTTTAGCTCGTCACCGCACAAAATCAAAAAAGGCCGGTCAATGACCGGCCTCCTGGCGTTGAACATTCAGCTTAGTTGACTTCAAGCTTGTCGCGGTTGCGATCCAGAATCGCCTTGCCAATTCCCTTGACTTCGAGCAACTCATCCACCGAGGAGAACGGCCCGTTTGTTTCGCGATATGCAACAATCGCCTGTGCTTTGGCCTCGCCGACGCCTGCCAGTTCCTTCTGCAGTGTCGCCGCATCGGCATCGTTAAGGTCAATCTTCGCACTTTGCGCAGACTTCGCAGGCTCCACCACCACAGGCGCTGTGGCGCCCTCCGAGGGTGCGACAGGTGCCGCGATTGCAGCAATCGAGGCGCTGGTCAGGATAGCGAAAATCAGAGAATAGAAATAACCGGTACGCATAAGTGACGCTCCATCATCGTTTGAGAAAGCAGCTTTTCCGAAGCTGCTCTTCAAACGTAGGTCATGGCGGGGGGATGTCAAAAATGCGAGCGTTACAGGATGTGAAACAATCAGGTTTCCAGGCGGCGTTGCTGATAAATCCAGTCGACTATTTCGCCATCGGGTGTGTAGCCGCTGACAGTCTCGCGCAGGAGCTGACGAACGCGGGCGTAGTCGTCATTGTCAACGGCGGCGAGCAGCTCGCTCAGGCTGACTTTCAAAACGTCCCACGACAAATGGTCCTCATTGGCCGTCATGATCATCGGATGCGGCGTGGACGCGACGTTATCGCCGATCAGCAGCTCCTCGTACAGCTTTTCGCCAGGGCGCAACCCCGTGAACTCGATGGAAATATCGCCCTGCGGATTTCGTTCGGAGCGAATGCTCAAACCGGACAGATGAATCATTTTCTCCGCCAGTTCAACTATTTTTACCGGCTCACCCATGTCCAGCACGAACACGTCGCCGCCCTGCCCCATCGAACCTGCCTGGATCACCAGCTGAGCAGCTTCTGGAATGGTCATGAAATAGCGTGTGATTTTCGGATGGGTCACCGTCAGTGGGCCGCCAGACTTTATCTGGCTGTGAAACAGCGGAATGACCGATCCGGAGGAGCCCAGCACATTGCCGAAGCGCACCATGGTAAAACGCGTCTTGTTGACCCTGGAAACATTGGACTTGTCGCCAAACAAGACCGGCGCCACCTCCCGACTCAGTGCCTGCAAGGTCAATTCGGCCAACCGCTTGGTACTGCCCATGACATTGGTCGGACGCACCGCCTTATCGGTGGAAATAAGCACGAAGTTCGATACGCCCGACTGCAAAGCCGCCTGTGCAGTGTTGAGCGTGCCGATCACATTGTTGAGCACGCCTTCGGCGATATTGTGTTCTACCATCGGCACGTGCTTATACGCCGCCGCGTGGTAAACCGTATCAACTTTCCAGGTTTTCATCACATCCAGCAGCTTGTCCTGATGACGTATCGAACCGAGGATGGGCAACAACCTGACCTGTACCGATTCACGACACCCGCGCTCTTCCAGTTCACGCAGGATGCTGTACAGATTGAACTCACTGTGCTCGAACAGGATAAGCGTGGTCGGCTGCAGTAAAAAAATCTGCCGGCAGAGCTCCGACCCGATGGAGCCACCCGCTCCAGTCACCATCACCGTTTTGCCGGTGATACAGCGTTCCAGCAGATCGGGCTGTGCAGGCACCGCGTCTCGCCCCAGCAAGTCAGCAATGTCGACTTCCTGAATGTCCTCGACTCTTACCCGGCCGCTGGCCAGGTCCGTGAAGTTGGGCACACTGCGTACATGCAGAGGAAAACCTTCCAGCAGATCGAGTATTTCCCGCCGGCGCGCGCGGGTCGACGAAGGCAGTGCAAGCAGGATTTCCTGAGCGCCGGTCACGTCGATCATTTGCTGGATATGTTTGGGTTTATAAACCTGCAGGCCAGAGATCGATCTATCGGAAATGCCAGGATCATCGTCAATGAAAGCCACGGGGCGCAGGACCCGACCCATGCGCAGTGCCGCGACCAACTGATTGCCCGCCACGCCAGCTCCGTAAACAGCCACTTTGGTCAGACCGTCATCGCGGTTGGTAAAGGGCACATGTTGCGCCGCGGTGAACCAGTCCCCCATGAAATACTGGCGCATGCACAAGCGCAGGCCGCCAATGATGACAAGGCTCAACCACCAGTAATTGAAAATGATCGAGCGTGGCACAACGACCTGGTGATTGCTGTACCAGTAGACGACGAGCGCCAGAACCAGCGAGGACAGACTGACAGCCTTGATGATCGCAATAAGCGCGTCATTGCCGAAATAGCGCATCACGGCGCGATACATTCCGAACCGAACGAACAGAGGAATGGCGACAAGCGGTGCACAGATGAACAACCACAGGTGGACTTTGAACGGATTGACCATTTCGTCGATGCCCAGCCTGACGATGAACGCCATCCACAGCGCTACCCAGACAAGGACGATGTCCGTGACAACTTGCAGCATCCTTTTGTTTCTACGCGGCAGGCCCAGCAGGAACTGCCTCATCTTGTCCATATTGATCTCTGGCACCTGGGAGAACTCCTTTCAGCGGGCAACAGAACCCGAAAATCTACCGCCGCCCGACACTCTAAACCTATGCAGCGCAGATTTGCTGTGGATTTCGAAATGAAGTCCGGGTTCCGACAAAACACCATTCGGTGACGCTGAAGCATCAATGCACGCCATCCCCCGAATCCGGCGCGTCTCGACACTTCGTCAACTGAACAGCGTCATCGCTCGCTGTCCAGTTGACTACTCAGGCAATGCATCAGGCAGACGCGGTGTAACCCTCACAGGATTTCGCTGCCCGTCCCTTGGCTATGTTGTAAGCATCGTGCAACAACTTGTGCCGCTCCAGACGGATATTCGGGTCTGCCGGAGTACGGAACAAGGAAGTGGTTTTGGCGACATAAGTAAACTTGTTGCCAAAACCGTATCTGAGCCACAGGTTCCAGTCTTCAAGATTGCTCATGTCGGTCTCAAATCCGCCACGTTGCAAGTAAAGCTCACGCTTGAAGAGTAGCGACTGAATCGGAATGAAATTGTGGTCCAGCAGGACGTTGTAGTCATATTCCTGTTTGAAGTAGGAAGGTGTTTCATGACTCGTCTCGGTGTAACGCCCATCCGCGCCAGTGATGGTGCCGACTTCCATGGCCAGTGAATAGGCAGCCACCGATTCGTGATCTTTTGCCAGCGCTCCGATCAACACTTCGACGTGATCGGAGAACAGCAGATCATCATCATCCAGGAACATGCAGTAAGTCCCCCTGGCCATTTCGAGGCCATGGTTGCCGGTGACTGACCGACCGACTTTGTCCATCCCGTAGAAGCGGATCGGGTGACCTGGCTGTTGCTGGAACTCAGCCACCAGCTCTTTCATCGTCTCACCGCCGTCTTCAACCACCACCAGCTCTACGTTCGGATAAGTCTGATTGCGTACGGAGATGATCGCCTGACGCAGAAACTCGGTGCGGTTGCGATAAGTTCGGGTGACGATCGTGACAAGCGGCATGTCATCGAGTTGCTCTCCGATTGTCCAGAAGGCTCCGTCCCGAATCATTTCGTAATCGAACCCGCGGAAGGGGAAGTACGTTTCCTTGCTGGAACCCTTGCCTGACAGAAAGTGCGGCACTTTGCGAACGATCTTGCCGATGTTGGCAATCAAATCACGCCGAACGCCAGTGTAAACTTCCGGGCGGAACAACAGAGCACCTTGCAGGACCAGCGCGCCGAACTTGTCGCTCATATCGCCATAACGCAGGCGCAGATAAGCGTTCGCCAACGTACTGCCGGTGAACTGAATCGGCTTGACATGGTTCTCGTGCTCGTAGGTGTAGTGGTAAACCACTGCCGACGGGCAGTATTTCAACTGGTAACCGAAAGACCGGAATCGATAAGACAGTTCGACATCTTCGCCATACATGAAAATTTCATGCTCATAACCGCCCACCTTGAAGTAAGCGGAGCGCCGAACGAGGATGCAGGCATGGGAAGACCAGTTGGTTTCCAGAGTGACCGGGTCATAATATTTCGGATGTTCGTAGGGCGCCTGACGCAACTCCCATGACGCAACGGCTCCAGAGGTATCGCTGCCTGCCGCCGCTACCGCATTGGCAATGGATCGCGGCGCGAACACAATGTCGATGTTGCTGATCAGAATCCATTCGGATTGACCGGTCTTGATCGCCCGATCGTGTCCCAGACCGAATCCGACGTTTTTGCCCTGAACCACTTCAAAACCCGCCACCTGCGCAGCGAGTGTGGTTTTCCAGCGTTGCAACTCGGCCACCGTATTGTCGCTGGAGCCGTTATCGACAAAACACAGGTTGAGTTTTTGCAGCGGGTATTCCTGCGCGGTCAGCGATGCAAAGAATCCATCGACCCACTTGCTGCTGTTATAGGTCACGATCGAGACGTCAATAACGGGCTGCGCGTCGAGCGCCGGCAGCGTCGGGGCGTAGGCAAAACGCCGATCCGCGAGAACCTGCACGGCGGCGAGATTGTTTCGCGAGTTGATCGCGCGCATCATTTTCGCTTGCACGTTTTTGATCAGGTGCCGCAAACGCATGCGCACGCCAATCAGCGCCGGGAATTTCTGGTAGACCGGGCGCAGCACGGCACGCGGATTGCTGACCCCGCGCTGCATTTTCCACCAGCCGCGCAGTGCCAGACGGCTAACCCCGCGCAACGGCCGGGTGATTCGCCACGATTTGGAGATATAAATCTTCCAGAGATCGTACTTGAGCACCTCTATCTGCTCTTCGCGCGCCTGCAATTGCTGAGTCAGTCGTTCCTGCTCAAGGAGCAGTTGATTTTGCATCTGAATGAGTTCGTCGTTGTCATTCATATATCTGTCGCTCAGGACCAGACTGAGCCTGTCATCCGTCGCCGAAAGTCGCTCTTTCGTTTCATGCAATTCGTGGCGAACACCCGACAGCTCGGCCTGCATGTTCAGATACGTTTGATTGATCGCAGCCAGATCCGCCTGCACCTCCAGCGCCTTCTCTTCAAGCCAGGTGATGTAGGACTGCTGACGGTAAACTTCCAGTTCCGCGTCGAACGCATTCCTCGTCTGGCCGCTGACGGACGTCCGGGTCAAGCGCGAAAGGTGCGCCGATGGCTCGATGAATTGCGCCTCGCTCAAAAAGTAGCGGGACTGTGCAAAGTCCAGAAGCAACGCCCGGAATTCCCGGCTGCACGGTGCGATGGCACCGTTCGCCTGCCAGTGGGATGCCAGATCCTGCGGCTGTTTCACATCGATGGTCAAACCGGTGCCGCTGTACGGTGCCTTACCCAACGCGTAGACAGTCTTGCCAGCCAGGGCGGCTTCAAAACCCGCCGAAGAGTTGATCGTGAACACCACATCGGCGCTGGCAATCAATTGCGTAATGCTGTGTTCCCTGTCTGCCACCTCGACATGCTCGGGCAACTCAGGCACCTCATCCAATGGATGCGGTTTGACAATCACCCGGTAATCCTTGGTTCCGATGACAGTCAGCACATGATTGACGTATTCGGCCATGCTGGCGAAAGGCGAGCCCATGATGATGTTCGAGTCATCCTGCACCTGCAGCAGAATCAGAGCCGTCGGCAGCTGTCGATTTCCCTCCAGACGATAACTCTCTTCCATCTGCCCGAGTCGTTCCAGCGCCTCCTCGGTCGGCTGGGCGCCGGTCTGCTGCCGATACTCGGCAAACTCGACGGCAAATCCACTGCGTACATTGACCCCACGGGTGTCCGAGTAATAAGCCATTGGATTGGGCGCGCGCAACATACCCAGCTCATTGAAAAGCAAAGGCACATCATTGGCCGCACAGACGGTTTCGAGGCTACCGTCGTAATTCCAGCAGAACACCAGATCCGGGTCCACGTTGTCGATCAAGGCAGTGACAAAATGATCATGGAACTTCAATGGCTGCTTATTGAGGAGGCGCCGCCAGTCTTCCAGCCAGTCAGCATTACCTGACATCGGGTACTCACACCCGTAAGAAGACGGACTGATCCACGCGTGGCGGAATTCCGGGTATTGAGCCTTGAGCTCATCAGAACCAACGAAGATGCACTCCCAGCCTTCATCGCTGAACTTGTTGGCCAGTGGCAGATAGACGTCAACGATACTGCTGAATAATGTTGCGCGCTCTCTCAACACCAGTGGCAAGGTGTAGAAAACCACGCGTTTGTATTTGCGCGAAGCGACTTTGGCTGCGGGATCACCCGCCGCAATGCTTTCAGGCTCGATATTGAATTTCACCACCGAGTTGGCTGCGATGATGGAGCCGTTGCCGATCACGGCACCGGCCAGTACCGAAGCGCTGGCACCGATCCATACATCATCGCCGATGCTGACTTCAGCCAGTCGCAGGCCCTGATTCTTGATGGGCGCGTGCAAATCATAGCGATGGGCCGACGACGTGATGGAAACGTTGGGCGCAACCAACACATCCCTGCCGATAGTCACCTTGCCGCTGCCGTTGATCCAGGTACCGCAATTGATGACGGTACCCGAACCGATACGCAAGTAGCCTTGCGCCCCGCATTCGATGACGACGTTATCGCGCAACTGCACACCGTCCTCGATGATGCACTCAGCCGTTTCGTCTACATGAAACCTGACTGTGTCAGCGATATCAGCATTACCGATCTTAAGCATGATTCAAGCAACCTTCACTACGTTGACAGTTGACGGGCAATAGGCAACGCCCACGATCTGACGTCCACCGGACACGCTGACTTTGCGCATCGGCCAACGTTGATCAAGCTCAACGCGTTCTCCGTCCAGACTCGCCATACCGATAAACAGAAAATATTCTCCCGGGGCAACATTCAACGGGAAGGTAAAACTGATCTTGTAAGCGCCTGCATCCAGATCGAATTTACACCCGGCCAGCAACGTATTGTCCCCGGCAACATCGACGCCTTTGGCATCGCGCAGGGAATAACCCATGACCACTTCCTTGAGTTGTGCGTACGACTGCACATAGCAATGCATCGTGACATCTTCGGTGGGTTCGAAGTGGCTGGTCTGCGTTCCATCGGCACTGAAAAAGTCGACGGCATTGATCTTTGCCGCGCCGGAACCGAATCGGACTTCCGAGATATCCCCCAACTCAGTGTCGTAGGAAACATCGACATGCTGTTCTTCGACCACCGGGATGGACACCGCACTGCTGTTGCGCACCTTCTTTTCGTAGTTTTTGGTCGCGGTCAGCACATCGGTGCTGTGGTCGATGATCTGTCCGTTCTGCATGACAATGACTGCCTGGCAGAAACGAATGACCGACTGGGTATCGTGCGAAACGAACAGGATGGTCGTGCCACGCTCTTGCATATGCTTCATCTTGAGCATGCATTTGAGCTGAAACCCTGCATCTCCGACGCTCAGCGCTTCGTCAACGATCAGCACATCCGGCTCGACGTTGATCGCCACGGAAAAGGCCAGACGCGCAAACATGCCACTGCTGTACATGCGAACGGGTTGATTGACGAAATCGCCGATATCGGCGAACTCGAGAATCGCCGCGATCCGCGTCTGCATTTCCTCACGGGAGTAACCCATGAGGGAGCCCTGGAAATAGATGTTCTCAACGCCGGTGTAATCGGGATTGAAGCCTGCACCCAACTCCAGCAGGGAAGCTACCCGACCGACAACCGTGACCTCGCCGCTGGAGGGTGTCAGCACGCCGGTGAGGATTTTCAGCAAGGTACTTTTACCTGCGCCGTTCTTTCCCAGAATTCCGACTGTCTGGCCTTTCTCGACGGTAAAAGAGACATCGGTGAGCGCATGAAAATCATGATGCCGATGCTTGCCAAAGAGCGAAAGAGCTTCGACCAGCCTGTCGACCGGCTTGTTGTAAAGCCTGTAGACCTTACTGACATTTCGGACGCTGATTGCGCTCTCGTTCACTGCATTCATCACAAAACATCCGCAAAATGAGGTCTTAACTTTCTGAACGTATGCCAGCCCACGAACATCAGGACAATCATGACGCCCCAGAAAAACAGGGTCTGAGTCGGACGTTGCCAAAACCAGACATCACGTATGAGCGAGTCTCTGAATCCTTCGACAATGTAGGCAAACGGGTTCAACCGCAGATACGACGCTGCCCTGCCCTGAATCGCATCGATATCCCAGAACACCGGCGTCAACCAGAATCCGAACTGCGTAGCCATCGCCACCAACTGGCTCAGGTCGGGGAAGAAAATCACCACCGAACTGGTAATCCAGGCGATTGCCAGAAGCAGCATGAACAGACAGGCGATGTAATACCCGACCTGCAACCAGTAAAGGTTCGGCTCATAGCCGTAGATAACGAAGAGCAGCAACAGGATGAACACGAAGAACACGTGAACCAGCACTGCCGAGCTGAGCTTGACCAATGGCAGCAGCGATACCTTGAAAACGATTTTCTTCACCAGAAAACTGTTTTCCTTGACCGCAGTGCATCCGGAATTCAGTGCTTCGACGGTGAAAAACCACGGAACCAGGCCGCACACCAGCCATAAGACAAAAGGGAAATCTCCGTGGGGAGCCGCCTTGAACCCGAACTGAAACACGAACCACAGAATCAATGTGGTCGCGCAGGGTTGGATGAATACCCACAAGAATCCGAGATAGTTAGTCAGGTAGCGAGCCCGAAGATCATTGGAAATCAGGCTCACCAGAATCCTGCGGTCCGCCAGCATTGCCCTGAGCCAACTCATTGAAAATCTCCGGACGTTACCGTCTCGTTCATCACCGTTTCACAACTACCGCACAACATCATGACTTCCATTTAACGATCCGGGGTCATCGGCTTCAGGCTTTCAACCTCTGGCACAAAAACCGGTTTTGTCTGCGCGCCGACCTCTGCCCTGGACTTGTCCTTGGGCTTGAATTTCAACACACGTTTTTCCACCAGATGCCAGGACGCATAGCCAAGCACCAGCGTGATGGCAATCGTGACAAACAGGTAGAGCGGATAGGAGATCTCGGGAAACTTCAGCAATACAAACTGCTGCACTGGAAAAGCGTAGATGTACACACCGTAGGAGCAGTCACCCACGCGATTGATCCAGCTGCCCAAACGGCTGCTGGACAAGCCATAGGCCAGGACAACGTAAGGCAGGCTGATCCAGAGCAGGATCTTCGAGACCGGGGCATACGGCGCCAACAGAATGGTCGCCATGATCAGTACGCAAACACCCGACAGACTGAACCAGCGCTCGAGCCGCCACTTTGCGTAACAGGCACCAATCATGAAATAGATGCCGGTCAGGAAAATATTACGGACATCAGTGCCATAGACCACGACCATTTCCGCGCCGCGCCAGCACCAGAAAATAACGGTCAGCGCGAACCCTGCAGTTGCTGCTACATATACCCAGCGACGGCTCCTGAAGATCAGCCCGAGCGCAACGACGACCAGGTACATGAAGAATTCTACCGGCAGACTCCACAACGAACCGTTGACGGCATTGGGAACGCGCGCGTGCTCCAGAACACCGGGCAGGTAGAACACCGGACTCAGGACGACATTCCACAGATAACCCCAGAATTGCGGATGCGCAAAATACTCACTGATCGTCAGCGTCGTAAACAGCGGCCCCAGAATGAACATGCTGATCAGCACGACCACGATCAATGCCGGAAAGATGCGCAACGATCGCTTGATCAGGAAATTGCCCACCGAAGGTGTGGAATCCCAACTCTTGACGATCAGATAACCACTGATGATGAAGAAAATTTCGATGCCCAACCCGCCGTAGGAGGCAAGCCCCAGAAAGCCGGCCGGCGGGTTGCCGTAAAAGGCGAAGGAGTGTGCGTAAAGGACCAGTAGCGCAGCAATCAGCCGAAGCAAGTTTAAATTATTATCCTTATGCTGCATTTATTACCGCTCCACTACTGTGAACTGCTCAAATTGACTGACATGTTTTTCAGAGACTTCCCGGCTATGCCTCCCAGGCCAGATCCGTCTGACCGAGACCGGCGACAGCCTCATCCGCTCGACCTGCGCGAGGGGGGGGGGCGATCATACCACTATCCTAATCAAGGTCCACGCCCGCCAAGGCCTCTAGCGAAGCAGCACGCTGGCGCGCACTCATCCGTCAAGCGGTCTCCCGAGTACCCGCCCCGAATTTTGCCGCCAGCCACAGCAAGGGCGCATAGGCGATGATCAACCCGGTAATACCGGAAATCACACCCAACGCCACCAACAGCGCGCACGGCAGCAACCACAACAGGTTTATCGCGACGACAGCAAGGGTAACCGTCTTGTGGCTCTGGAAGTGTCGGGACGCATATTGATACGCATGGCTGCGATGGGCTTGATAAACCTTGTCACCATTGAGCAGGCGCCTGCACAGCGTCCAGGTCGAGTCCACCACAAAAACGCCTAACAGAATGACCCAACTCCAAAGCAAGTCCGGGGCGACGATGGCCGCGCTGAGGGACAATATTCCCAGAGTCATGCCAAGAAATCCGCTACCGGCATCGCCCATGAAGATGCGCGCCGGCGGATAGTTCCAGCAGAGAAATCCGGCCACGGCGCTGCTCAATAAAAGCCCGCCCCAGAGCGATTCCGCATGCCCGGTGATCACGCAGATCAAAGCACTGCCCAGACAAGCACACAGTCCCTCGGCGCTTGCCAGCCCGTCGATGCCATCCATGAAATTGTAGAGATTGAGCATCCACACCAGATACACCGCGGCCAGCAGGTTCCCGATCCATCCGAAATCGACAACCGAACCGAAAACAGCTACCGGAGCCAGTCCGCCAAGCCAGGACAATGCCCAGATGGCTGCGCAAAAATGCCCTAGCAGGCGCCACCTGGCAGCAATATGCCCGTGATCGTCGGCAAATCCGATGATCGCCACCAGCAAGCCGCTGCCCGACAGTGCGCAAAAAGTCGCAAGGTCCAGCAGCTCCAGCCCATACAGCACGGGCAACGCCAGCAGAAATGCGACAACGATTGCGACGCCGCCGCCACGTGGAGTGGCCACCGTATGCGAGCTGCGCTCGTTGGGGATATCCATCAAGCGTTTGGAAAGCGCGTAGCGCCTCAAACCCAGGGTCAATGCCCAGGACAGCAGAAAAACCAGAATGAGCAAGCCGGCAAAAATCATCTCTTTCGAGTTCCCTGAAAATGGTCCGCGGTGCGCCGCAAAGCAGTGTCGACGTCAATCGGCGGCACCCAGCCCAGCAAGGCGGCGTTTTTGCTGATATCGACTTGCAGTGATTCACAGATTCGCTGCGCGACGTTGCGCCGGCCGACGATTGCCGCGAAGAAAAGCAGCCATTTCGCCGGAACGGGGAACAAGCGAACCTTTTTCCCCAACGCCGATGACATTCGTCTGAGCAAATCCGGAGTCGATAAATCATCGCCGTCGCTGACGAGAAAGGTTTTTCCGGCAGCGGCCGGGTGATTTATGCAAGCAGTAATCAAACTCACCAGATTACCGATCGCCACCAGACTGCGCTGATTGCGGATGCCGCCCAAGGGCAAAACCATGCCTTTGTTCAGCACGTTGAGCAGGCTGAGAAAGTTGGCTTTCACACCCGGCCCGTAAACCAGCGGTGGACGGATGATCACGATTTCCATGCCCGTTTGCTGGCCAAACGAACGCAAAGCCTGCTCCGCTTCGTGCTTGCTCAAGCCATAAGGGTCCTCGGGAGCCGGCACATCGTCAGCCATAAAGGGGCGACCGCAAGCGGTACATTCACCGTTGACTTTGATCGAGCTGATGTAAACAAACCGCTTGACCCCGGCCTGCGCCGCCGATCGGGCCAGCTGCAAGGTTGCGTCGACATTGACGCGCCGAAATTCGGCCAGCGCATCATCCGCTGTCTCGTGCATGACATGCACGCGCGCCGCTGCGTGGACAACTACTTCGATACCCGCCATCTGCGCAGCAGAACTTGAGCCAAGCTCAAGCTGTACAAGCGGACACAAGCCTTGCAGACGCGTGGAACCACGCACCGCCGCCACGGGTGCGAACCGGCGATCGAGCAACAGATGGAACATCAGTGCTTCACCGACGAACCCCCTCGCACCGGTAACCAGTACTTTGCAAGGACTCACCTGACAGCCTTCCCTGCAAGCGCTGTGGCCCAGCAAATCAGAAAAAACAGTACGCGATCCCTGATTCGCCGACGGCAGTGCCGCGACGCAAATGAAAGGCGAATCAATTGCCAGCGGCGCAATTGCAGCCATTTGCTGACGAACGGATCGGTCGTGAGGCCTGTCAGTCTTGCGATCAAGGTGACCTGGGAAAACCACCAGCCGTCATGAACCGACTTGTAACGCGCAATCATCGTGCCCAGGCCGGTGTTGGCGCCGACCTGATTGTTTTCATGCTGCCGGTAGTCCATGGAAGGACGTGGATCGATGTACCAGCGATAGCCATGACTGCGAGCGAAGGCGTAGCAATACCAGTCATGCAGGGTGACATTTTGCAGTTCGTCCCAGTGTGTCAGCATCGATTGCTTCATTGCATGAGCCAGCGTCGCGCTCAGTACATAAGTGCACCCGGGGCCGGCCGCTTCGAAAAGGAAATCCCAACGCGTCTGCGGTTGCGCCTTGTGGATCAGACGCCTGCTGCCGTTTTCCCAGAACGCTGTGACGTTGCTGGAACAGGCATCGGCACCCGACTCGCGCAACGAGGCGATAGCCCGCTCCAGCTTGTCGTCGTGCCAGATGTCGTCTTGATCAGCAAAGGAGACGTAGTCGTAGTCGCGCAAATCGACATCACGCAATAGTCGAAAAAAATTGCGTGATGCGCCTCCAAAGCGTTCGCCGCATGGCAGAAGGTTTACGTTTGCGTGCCTGGCCGCGAATTCTTCACACCAGGACTCCGTACCGTCAGTGGACGCGTCGACGCTGATGTAAATACTGACCTGCACCGCAACCTGGCCCAGGATCGAGGCTATCTGCTCTTCGATCCATTGCATTCCATTGTAGGCGGCCAGCAAAACCGCAACCCGGGGAGTTCTTACTGGCATTCCATTCCTGCTTGCACGATTTTGACAACATGGGCGAGATCGCAAAGACTCAGCGATTGCTGGAGTCCAGCAATTTCTGCAAGTACTGGCCGTAGCCGGTTTTCCTCAGGCTATCCGCCTGTTTCGCCAACTGCTGCGCTTCAATCCAGCCGTTGTTGAACGCGATCTCTTCGAGACAGGCGACCTTCAAGCCCTGGCGCTGCTCAATGGTATGCACGAAGTGACTGGCTTCCAGCAAGGAGTCGTGTGTCCCAGTGTCCAGCCAGGCAAATCCACGGCCAAGCATCTCGACCTTCAACGATTTGCGCTCGAGGTAGGCCTGGTTGATATCGGTAATTTCCAGCTCGCCACGCGGCGAAGGCTTGATGCTCTTGGCGATCTCGACAACCTGATTGTCGTAGAAGTACAGACCGGTCACCGCGTAGTTGGATTTTGGCTTGACGGGTTTCTCTTCGATACTCAGCGCACGCCCCGTGGCGTCAAACTCCACCACACCAAAACGCTCGGGATCGGAAACGTGATAACCGAACACCGTCGCGCCGTGTGTCTGATCGGTCGCGGCGCGCAAATTGTCGGAAAAGTGCTGACCA
This sequence comes from Pseudomonas koreensis, assembly GCF_036668835.1. Taxonomy (GTDB): domain Bacteria; phylum Pseudomonadota; class Gammaproteobacteria; order Pseudomonadales; family Pseudomonadaceae; genus Aquipseudomonas; species Aquipseudomonas koreensis_I. The sequence continues at coordinate 130,146 of NZ_JAZEVW010000007.1, read as the reverse complement.
TAAAAGATGTTGTCGCCGAGTATCAGGCAGCAAGGATCTTCGCCGATGAACTCCTCGCCAATAATGAACGCCTGGGCCAGGCCGTCCGGACTTGGCTGTTCGGCATAGGTGAGCTTGATACCGTAGGTACTGCCATCGCCGAGCAACTTGCGAAAGCAGGGCAAATCTTCAGGCGTGGAAATAATCAGAATTTCGCGCATGCCCGCGAGCATCAGCACAGACAGCGGATAAAAGATCATCGGCTTGTCGTAAATCGGCAGCATCTGTTTCGAAACGCCGAGAGTCAGCGGATGCAGGCGCGTGCCCGAGCCGCCGGCGAGGATGATGCCTTTACGATTTGTCGTGGTCATTTGTTCAGAACTTCCATAAGCATTCGGGTTACACCACTTTGCCAATCCGGCAAGTGCAGAGAAAAATTGTCGCGCAGCTTCTGAGTATTCAAGCGTGAATTCAAGGGGCGGCGTGCAGGTGTCGGATAGGCTGTGGTTTCGATCGGATCAACGGCCTTCACAGCGAGCTGCTCACCGTTGGCCTGAGCAAATTCGATCACATGCGTGGCGTAACCATGCCAGGACACCTCACCGGCAGCAGCCAGGTGATACAAACCCGACAGATGTTGCTGATCCATGACCTGGCGGAGCGCCGTAGCCGTTACGTCGGCGATCAGATCTGCGCCAGTCGGCGCGCCGACCTGATCGGCGATCACGCTCAAGGTTTCACGATCCTTCGCCAGGCGCAGCATGGTCTTGGCAAAGTTATTCCCGCGGGCTCCGTAGACCCAACTGGTGCGAAACACAAGGTGTTTGCACCCTGAGGCAATGATTGCCTGCTCGCCGGCGAGCTTGCTGGCGCCGTAATGATTGACCGGTGCAACAAGATCCGTCTCCAGCCATGGCGTCACACCCTGTCCATTGAAAACATAATCCGTTGAGTAATGGACCAGCCACGCGCCCAACGCGGCGGCTTCTTCAGCCATGACGCCAGTCGCCAGGCCGTTGATGCGACTGGCCAGTTCGGTCTCTGACTCAGCCTTGTCGACCGCAGTATAGGCAGCGGCATTGACAATGACGTCAGGCGCTATCTGCCGGATTGTCGAGCGCAAGGATTCAAGGCTCGCAAGATCTCCGCTCAACCCACCCAGCGTATGACGATCAAGCGCGACCAACTCACCGAGTGGCGCCAGGGAGCGCTGCAACTCCCAGCCCACCTGGCCATTCTTTCCCAACAGAAGGATTTTCATGCTTTATTCGAACGATCTGCGTAGTTTTGATCGATCCACTGCTGATAGCTGCCGCTCTTCACGTGCTCTACCCATTCGGCATTATTCAGGTACCACTCGACCGTCTTGCGGATACCGGTTTCGAACGTTTCTTCAGGCGCCCAGCCAAGTTCTCGCTGGATCTTGCCCGCATCGATCGCGTAGCGCTGATCGTGACCTGGGCGGTCTTGCACGTAAGTGATCAAACTGGCATGCGGGCGGTGGGCGGAGTCCGGCCGCAGCTCATCAAGCAATGCACACAAGGTATGCACCACTTCGATATTTTGCTTTTCATTATGCCCGCCGATGTTGTAGGTCTCACCGATAACGCCTTCGGTGACTACTTTGTAAAGCGCGCGAGCGTGGTCTTCCACATACAGCCAGTCACGCACCTGGTCGCCTTTGCCGTAGACGGGCAGCGGCTTGCCTTCCAGTGCATTGAGAATGATCAGCGGGATCAACTTCTCCGGGAAGTGGCATGGGCCATAGTTGTTCGAGCAGTTGGTAACCAGCGTCGGCAGGCCATAAGTACGAGCCCAGGCACGTACCAGATGATCGGAACTGGCCTTGCTTGCCGAATAAGGCGAGCTTGGCTGGTAAGGCGTGGTTTCAGTGAAAAGATCTTCGGGCCCCTCAAGGTCTCCGTAAACCTCATCAGTCGAAATATGGTGGAAGCGGAAGTTGGCTTTGCGCGCATCGTCCAGAGCAGCCCAGTATTGGCGAGCAGCTTCAAGCAGCGTGTAGGTGCCGATAATATTGGTCTGAATGAATTCCGAAGGGCCGGAAATCGAGCGATCAACATGAGATTCGGCAGCCAGATGCATGATTGCATCCGGTTGATGCTCACGCAGAACCCGGTCGATCTGATCACGATCACAGATGTCGACACGCTCGAATACATAACGCGAATTCTGGCTGACCTCGGCCAGAGACTCCAGATTGCCAGCGTACGTCAGCTTATCGACATTAACGACGGAATCGGTAGTGTTCGAGATGATGTGACGGATGACTGCCGAGCCGATAAACCCGGCGCCGCCGGTAACTAGAATTTTCACGCGAAACGATACCCTTGAGCTGCAGACAGAGCCCCCGAAAAGAGCGCTGCCTAATCCATGAATGCTGATGCCATAAGCAATTGGCATCCGTCAGAGTCAGTCTGAATCGACAGGCATTGTCGCACTGCCGAACAAGGGCTGCATTTTACAGCTTAATGAGGGTTTTACTAACGGATATAGACAGGTCGTGACGCAATTTGGACAGCCGTCCGGCACCTTCGCTATCAGACAAGCCGCTTACGCGACGCTTTGACCGTACGCCCAAGAAACCACCCAAGAACCGGGCCGATCAGCATGCCAGCCAGCAATGCCAATACGACAATCAACGATACCGGCAACTGCGGACCGGACAAACCCAGAAACAATAACGCCACCGACTGCTGGTTCTCCAGGACGAACGCCAGAATGACCAAAACCAGCAAAAGGATGAAAACGCCAAGAAATATGCGCTTGAGGTTACGCATAAGTAACCCTCCGAAAAAAAGCGACTGTCAAACCCCCTCCTCCTCTTCCTCGTTCACTCGATCACGCAATTCCTTGCCCGGCTTGAAATGCGGAACGAATTTACCGTCCAGACTGACCGACTGGCCGGTCTTCGGATTACGGCCGACGCGCGGCGCTCGGTAGTGGAGGGAGAAGCTGCCAAACCCGCGGATTTCAATGCGATCACCGGTGGCCAGACATTGGGACATTTGTTCAAGCATGGTCTTGATGGCCAGCTCCACATCCTTGGATGAGAGTAGCCCTTGATGGGTGACAATTCGTTCGATCAACTCCGACTTCGTCATATTTTTCCCTTCTTTTTCAAGCAGCTAGATCAGCGCTTGAAAGGTTTTAGCATGCCCGGAAGAATTTGAACAGCCCAGGGATTGACATATCTTTCCCAGCGTAAAAATGCCCGTTTTCAGGGCACTTCATCGACAAGTCGGACTTCAGCGCAATCAACGACAGATCACCAGCATGGTCCGGGTCAGATAGCCTGCAGGATTGAAGCCAAACGGATATTCATCCTCCTCTTTGGCATCATCGGACCTCGTGACGACTTTGTAACCGGCGCCCTTGCACTCCTTCGCCGCGCGCTTCTGACACTTCTCCCAACCAGAACCCAAACCGGAGCAGTCGACCTCAATTCCGCTGACGCCACGCACTGCGTGAGTCTTCGCACTGGTGGTACACCCGGCCAGCATCAGCACTGCTGCCAATACAATAATCTTGTTCATCCACTTCCTTATGCCAGGCCAGTGCCCGACGACTGCACGCTCAAGACCAAGCTTAGTCGCGAATAGGCGATTGATCCGATTAATGAAACAGACCCGCAAGCGAAGCCATTGGTTTCATGCACGGACGTACAAAGACCAAATCGCAGGCACAAAAAAGGGCGACCGAAGTCGCCCTTTTTAATGATCAAGCAGAACTCAGTTCTGTTTGGCCATTGCTTGACGCAGCAGTGCCGCCATAGTGGTATCGGCAGGAGCAGCAGCCTCACCTTCTTTCAGGCTCTGGATAGCTTCTTTCTCTTCAGCATCGTCTTTCGACTTGATCGAGAGCTGAATTACGCGGCTCTTGCGATCAACGCTGATGATCTTGGCTTCAACTTCCTGGCCTTCTTTCAGAACGTTGCGCGCGTCTTCAACGCGGTCACGGCTGATTTCGGAGGCTTTCAGGGTAGCTTCGATGTCGTCGGCCAGAACGATGATGGCGCCTTTGGCGTCAACTTCTTTCACGGTACCGGTCACGATAGCGCCCTTGTCGTTAACCGAGACGTACTCGGAGAACGGATCGCTTTCCAGTTGCTTGATGCCCAGGGAGATGCGCTCACGCTCTGGATCAACCGACAGGATGACGGTGTCCAGCTCGTCGCCCTTCTTGAAACGACGTACGGCTTCTTCGCCCACTTCGTTCCAGGAGATGTCGGACAGGTGAACCAGACCGTCGATGCCGCCGTCCAGACCAATGAAGATACCGAAATCGGTGATCGACTTGATGGTGCCGGAGATCTTGTCGCCCTTGTTGAACTGGCCAGAGAAGTCTTCCCATGGGTTCGACTTGCACTGCTTGATGCCCAGGGAGATACGACGACGCTCTTCGTCGATGTCCAGAACCATGACTTCCACTTCGTCGCCGACTTGTACGACTTTCGAAGGGTGGATGTTCTTGTTGGTCCAGTCCATTTCCGAAACGTGTACCAGACCTTCAACGCCTTCTTCCAGCTCAGCGAAGCAGCCGTAGTCGGTCAGGTTGGTTACACGAGCGGTAACGCGAGTGCCTTCTGGGTAGCGGGCTTTGATAGCAACCCATGGATCTTCGCCCAGTTGCTTCAGGCCCAGGGAAACACGGTTGCGTTCGCGATCGTATTTCAGAACCTTGACGTCGATCTCGTCACCAACGTTGACGATCTCGGAAGGATGCTTGATGCGCTTCCAGGCCATGTCGGTGATGTGCAGCAGGCCGTCCACGCCACCCAGATCGACGAATGCGCCGTAATCGGTGAGGTTTTTGACGATACCTTTGACTTGCTGGCCTTCCTGCAGGGATTCCAGCAGAGCTTCACGCTCGGCGGAGTTCTCGGCTTCGAGGACGCTGCGACGGGAAACGACAACGTTGTTGCGCTTCTGGTCCAGCTTGATGACCTTGAATTCCAGCTCTTTGCCTTCCAGGTGCGTGGTGTCGCGCACTGGACGGACGTCAACCAGGGAACCTGGCAGGAACGCACGGATGCCGTTAACGTCGACAGTGAAGCCGCCTTTAACCTTACCGTTGATAACGCCCTTGACCACTTCCTCGGCTGCGAAGGCTGCTTCCAGAACGATCCAGCATTCAGCGCGCTTGGCTTTTTCACGGGACAGCTTGGTTTCGCCAAAGCCGTCTTCAACCGAATCCAGAGCAACGTGAACTTCATCACCAACGTTGATGTTCAGTTCGCCAGCATCGTTGTAGAACTGCTCAAGCGGGATGAGTGCTTCAGACTTCAGACCAGCGTGAACGGTTACCCAGCGAGCCTGGTAATCGATATCAACGATAACACCGGTGATGATGGAGCCTGCCTGAAGGTTCAGGGTTTTCAGGCTTTCTTCAAAGAGTTCCGCAAAGCTTTCGCTCATTTTAATTCCTGTAGATGAGGGCGAAGTAAACGCCCATCTCCACACCCCAGACGGTGTGGGTTAGTTTCATTTAAAAGAAGCACCGCAGGACTATGACTGGTCCCCTGCGACCTTCTAGGTCACCCGGCGATATCGCGAATGGCGATCTCGCTCATGATGCGTTCAAGCACCTGGTCGATGGAAAGCTCCGTGGAATCCAGCTGAATCGCGTCGGCCGCCGGCTTGAGCGGGGCTACTGCGCGCTGGGTGTCACGCTCATCGCGTGCACGGATCTCATCTAGCAGACTCGACAGACTAACACCCTCGACTTTGCCCTTCAACTGCAAATATCGACGGCGCGCCCGCTCCTCGGCGCTGGCGGTGAGGAAAATCTTCAGCGGTGCATCAGGAAAAACCACTGTGCCCATGTCGCGACCATCAGCCACCAGACCCGGCGCCTCCTGGAATGCACGCTGGCGCTGCAGCAGCGCCTCGCGCACGGCGGGCAGCGCAGCCACTTGCGAAGCGCCGGAGCCGACGCTTTCAGTGCGAATGACATCGCTGACTTCGTCACCTTCCAGAATGATCCGCTGCAACTGGCCTTCGGTCGCCGCGATGAACTGCACATCCAGATGAGCGGCAAGTTGCTTCAGCAGCTCTTCATTGGTCAGGTCGACGCCATGATTGTGCGCAGCGAATGCGAGCAAACGGTAAAGCGCACCGGAATCGAGCAGGTTCCAGCCCAGACGCTTGGCCAGGATCCCGGCGACTGTGCCTTTGCCCGAGCCGCTTGGCCCGTCGATGGTGATGACCGGTGCAATGTTTTTCACGACTGAGCCTCTTGTGCCACACGAATACCGACTTGCCCGCAGAGTGCGAGGAAGTTGGGGAACGACGTCGCGACGTTGGCGCAATCATGGATGCGGATCGGTGCAGTGGCGCGCAGCGATGCCACACTGAAGGCCATGGCGATACGGTGATCACCGTGACCGTGCACTTCACCGCCACCGATCTGGCCGCCCTCGATGATGATGCCGTCCGGGGTTGGCTGGCATTTTACGCCCAGCGCCAACAGGCCGTCAGCCATCACCTGAATCCGGTCCGATTCCTTGACCCGCAGCTCTTCGGCACCGGTCAGCACGGTACGCCCTTCAGCGCACGCAGCCGCCACGAACAGCACCGGGAATTCGTCGATGGCCAACGGCACCAGCTCTTCCGGAATCTCGATGCCTTTAAGCTTCGCCGCACGCACGCGCAGATCAGCCACGGGCTCGCCGCCGACTTCACGCTGGTTCTCCAGAGTGATGTCAGCGCCCATCAGACGCAGGATGTCGATGACGCCGGTGCGGGTCGGGTTGATGCCAACGTGTTCAAGCACCAGCTCGGAACCTTCGGCAATCGACGCCGCCACCAGGAAAAACGCTGACGAAGAGATATCGCCGGGCACTTCGATATGGGTAGCGGTGAGCTTGCCACCAGACTCAACCGACGCCGTCGCGCCATCAACGCTCACCGGGTAACCGAAACCGCGCAACATGCGCTCGGTATGGTCACGGGTTGGCGCCGGCTCGGTCACGGTGGTTTTGCCTTCGGCGTACAGACCGGCGAGCAGCAGGCAGGATTTCACCTGGGCACTGGCCATCGGCATCGTGTAGGTCAGGCCTTTGAGCTTGTGGCCGCCGCGAATGGTCATCGGTGGACGACCTTCTGCTGCGGTTTCAATCACTGCGCCCATTTCCCGCAGCGGATTGGCCACGCGGTTCATCGGGCGCTTGGACAGCGACGCGTCGCCGGTCAGGGTGCTGTCGAAGTTCTGCGCCGCCAACAGGCCGGACAGCAGACGCATAGAGGTACCGGAGTTGCCCAGATAGATCGGCCCCGGCGCAGGTTTCAGACCGTGCAGGCCGACACCGTGAATGGTCACGCGGCCGTGGTGCGGGCCTTCGATGACCACGCCCATGTCGCGGAACGCCTGCAAGGTCGCCAGGGCGTCTTCGCCCTCGAGAAAACCTTCGACTTCGGTGACACCTTCGGCCAGCGAGCCGAGCATGATCGAACGGTGGGAAATCGATTTGTCACCCGGTACGCGAATCCGACCGGACAGGCGGCCACCAGGTTGAGCCAGGAAGATCAGATCGTTGGAATTCATAGCGTCCACATAGGCCCTGCGGGCCAGGATTTTACTGAAATGCTCGCGGGCAACCCGGGCGCGCGTGAAGACGCCCAACAATTGGTGCCCATCCCCTGCATCGACCGCGTCGCGCAAGGCGTCGAGGTCGCTGCGAAATGTATCGAGTGTGCGCAGGACAGCCTCGCGATTGGCGAGAAAGATGTCGTGCCACATCACCGGGTCGCTTCCGGCGATTCTTGTGAAATCGCGGAAACCACCGGCAGCGTAACGGAAGATCTCCAGATTTTCATTGCGCTTGGCCAATGAATCGACCAGACCGAAGGCCAACAGGTGCGGCAGATGGCTGGTCGCCGCCAGCACTTCATCGTGCCGTTCGACCTGCATGTGCTCGACGTCGGCACCCAATTCACGCCACAGACGATCGACCACCGCCAGCGCGGCAGGATCGGTCTGCTCAAGCGGCGTGAGGATCACCTTGTGGCGACGGAACAGCTCGCCATTGGACGCTTCCACCCCGCTCTGCTCGGATCCGGCAATCGGATGCCCCGGCACAAAGCGCGCCGGCATGCCGCCGAACGCTTCGGTCGCCGCACGCACCACATTGCCTTTGGCACTGCCAACATCGGTCAGAATCGCCTGCCCCAGATCCATGCCCGCCAACCGCGCGAGCAGTTTTTCCATGGCCAGGATTGGCACCGCCAGCTGAATCACATCGGCGCCGACGCAAGCCGCCGCCAAATCGTCTTCGCAGCGATCAACCACACCCAACTCGACCGCCAGCCTGCGCGATTGCGGGTCGAGATCGACCCCGACCACTTCGCGGCACACACCGCTTTCACGCAAGCCTTTGGCAAACGAACCACCGATCAACCCCAGGCCGACCACCACAAGGCGCCCGATCATAGGTGCAGCAGATTGCAGTGCAGTGACATCAACCACGAGCCAGAACCTTGCGCAGCGCTTCGAGGAAGCGACTGTTTTCCGCCGGTAGACCGATGGTCACCCGCAGGTGATTCGGCATGCCGTAATTGGCCACCGGGCGCACGATCACGCCTTCGCGCAACAAGCCCTGGAACACCGGGGCCGCAACTTGAGCGAGATCGACGCAGATAAAGTTGCCCTTGGATTCAATCCAGCCGAGCTCCAACTCACGGAAACCGGCTTGCAGCTGCTGCATGCCCGCTTCGTTGAGCTGACGGCTTTGCGCCAGATATTCCTCATCCGTCAAAGCTGCACAGGCAGCGGCCAGGGCGAGGCTGTTGACGTTGAACGGCTGGCGCACACGGTTCAGCACGTCAGCCACCACCGGGGTGGACAGCGCGTAGCCAACGCGCAGCGCCGCCAGACCGTAGGCCTTGGAGAATGTGCGCGACACCAGCAGATTCGGATAAGCCGCGAGGAAGTCGAGGCCGTCCGGCAGATCGCTGCCTTCGGCATATTCGATGTAAGCCTCGTCGAGCACCACCAGCACATGTTCAGGCACGTCCTGCAGAAATTCGTCCAGTGCCTCGGCGCCGAACCAGGTACCGGTCGGGTTGTTCGGGTTGGCGATGAACACCACGCGGGTATTGGCGTCGATGGCCGCGAGCATGGCGGGCAGGTTGTGCCCCCAATCCTTGGCCGGCACCACTTTGGCTTGCGCACCGACGGCCTGGGTAGCAATCGGATACACCGCGAAAGCGTGCTCGCTGAACACGGCGTTCAGGCCCGGCGCCAGATAGGCACGGGCAACCAGTTCGAGAATGTCGTTTGAGCCATTGCCCAGGGTGACCTGATTCAGCTCGACGCGGCATTGCTCGGCGAGCAGGGATTTCAGCGCAAAACCGTTGCCATCCGGGTAACGGGTCAGCTCGGCCAGCTCTTCGCGGATCGCCGCCAGAGCCTTGGGGCTGGCGCCCAGCGGGTTTTCATTGCTCGCCAGTTTGACGATTTTTGCCGGATCCAGATCCAGCTCGCGCGCCAGTTCGTCCACAGGCTTGCCCGGAACGTACGGCGAAAGTTGTTGCACGCCCGGCTGTGCCAGAGCGAGGAAGTTGCCACTCATTTGCTACCGCCCTTAGAGAACTGCTTTCGGGTAGGAACCCAGCACTTTGAGTGCTACCGCTTCCTGACTGATCTTTTCCAGCACACCCTTGATCAACGGATCGCGGTGATGACCGACGAAGTCGATGAAGAACACGTACGTCCATTTGCCGCTGCGCGACGGACGGGTTTCGATGCGGGTCAGGTCGATGCCGTTGTCATGGAACGGCACCAGCAGCTCGTGCAGTGCGCCGGGTTTGTTGCTCATCGACACGATGATCGACGTCTTGTCGTCGCCGGTCGGCGGCACTTCCTGGTTACCGATCATCAGGAAGCGCGTGGAGTTGTCCGGGCGATCTTCGATCTTCTCGGCCAAGCGCGTCAGACCATACAGGCCCGCCGCCATGTCGCCGGCAATCGCCGCCGAATTCCACTCGCCCTTGACCCGCTTGGCCGCTTCGGCGTTGCTCGACACCGCCACGCGCTCGACATTCGGGTAATGCGCGTCCAGCCACTTGCGGCACTGCGCCAATGACTGTGCGTGGGAATAGATGCGGCTGATACTGTCGGTCTTGGTGTTTTCGCCGACCAACAGGTGATGGTGGATGCGCAGCTCGACTTCGCCGCAGATCACCATGTCGTGTTCAAGGAAGCTGTCGAGAGTGTGATTGACCGCGCCTTCGGTGGAGTTTTCCACCGGGACCACGCCAAAATTCACCGCACCGGCCGCCACTTCGCGGAACACTTCATCGATCGCCGCCATCGGCTTGCTGATCACCGCGTGGCCGAAATGCTTCATCGCCGCCGCTTGGGTGAAGGTGCCTTCCGGGCCGAGATATGCCACTTTCAGCGGCTGTTCAAGCGCCAGGCACGAGGACATGATTTCGCGAAACAGCCGCGCCATCTCTTCGTTGCCCAACGGGCCCTGATTGCGCTCCATCACCCGCTTGAGCACCTGAGCTTCGCGCTCGGGACGATAGAACACCGGCACTTCGCCTTCGGCCAGCGAGGCCATCTTCACGCGCGCAACTTCCTGGGCGCAACGCGCACGCTCACTGATCAGCTCCAGGACTTTGGTGTCGAGAGCGTCGATGCGAACGCGCAGTGCCTTGAGTTCTTGCTCGGACATCAGCCGTGTTCCTTCTCGAATTCAGCCATGTAGGCCACCAGCGCGTTGACCGCGTTGAGGTCGACGGCGTTGTAGATGGAGGCACGCATGCCGCCCACTGAGCGGTGGCCCTTGAGATTGAGCAGACCGCGTGCGTCGGCACCGACGAGGAACGGCTTGTCCAGACGATCGTCGGCCAGACGGAACGGCACGTTCATCCACGAGCGATCCGACTTGTTGATCGGGTTGCTGTAGAGGCCACTGGCGTCGATAAAGTCGTACAAGGTGCGCTGCTTGACGTCGTTCAGTTTAGCGATCGCGTCGACGCCGCCCTGCTCCTTCAGCCACTGGAATACCAGACCGGAGAGGTACCAGGCCAGGGTCGGCGGCGTGTTGTACATCGAGCCGTTATCCGCCGCGACCTTGTAGTCGAGCATGGTCGGGCACAGCGCGCGGGCCTTGCCGAGCAGGTCTTCGCGGATGATGTTGACGACAATGCCGCTCGGGCCGATGTTCTTCTGCGCGCCGGCGTAGATCATGCCGAAACGCGAAATGTCGACCGGGCGCGAGAGGATGTCCGAAGACATGTCGGCCACCAGAGGCACGTCGCCGGTTTCCGGGATCCACTGGAATTCCAGACCGCCGATGGTTTCGTTCGGTGCGTAGTGAACGTAAGCGGCGTCTTTCGACAGGCTCCATTCGTTCTGGCCGGGAATGGCAAAATAGTCATAAGGCTTGGCGGTCGCAGCCACATTGACGTGACCGTAGCGCGAAGCTTCTTCGATGGCTTTCTGCGACCAGATACCGGTGTCGATGTAGTCGGCCGAGCCGCCTTCAGGCAGCAGATTCAGCGGAATCTGCGCGAATTGCTGGCTGGCGCCGCCTTGCAGAAACAGCACTTTGTAGTTCGACGGGATATTCAGCAGGTCACGCAGATCCTGCTCGGCCTGGGTCGCGATGGACACGAACTCATCGCTGCGATGGCTCATTTCCATGACCGACAGACCCTTGCCGTGCCAATCAAGGAGTTCACCCTGGGCGCGCTGCAGAACAGCTTCAGGCAACGCCGCAGGACCGGCGCAGAAGTTATAGGCTCGCTTGCTCACATCCAATCTCGCTCTGATCTGGTGGTTTCACGCATAAATCACACTATCAATCATCACAGTCCTGTGGGAGCGAGCCTGCTCGCGAATGCATCACCGCGGTGCTTCAGAGGCACCGCAGCGCCTGCTTTCGCGAGCAGGCTCGCTCCCACAGGGATCTCCATGATGTCGACATTTCATACCGGACAAATAACAAGGGGGCGAATTTTCATCCGCCCCCCTCGTTTGTCCGCTTATTCTTGCGGCTCTTCGTCAGCTGCGGCGTCGAGTTGCTGGTCGTCTGCGGCCTCGTCGATACCGACGGTGCCCTCGAATTCCTCGCCCTCTTCACCCTCAAGCTCTTCACCTTCGATTTCCGAAGGCTCCTGAACCCGCTCCAGACCGACCAGGGTTTCATCCTTGGCCAGTTTGATCAGGGTCACGCCCTGCGTGTTACGGCCCAGGCTCGACACTTCGTCGACACGCGTGCGCACCAGGGTGCCCTGATCGGAGATCAGCATGATTTCTTCACCGTCCTGCACCTGCACCGCGCCGACCAGACGGCCGTTACGCTCGTTGCTGACCATGGCGATAACGCCCTGACCGCCACGCTTGTACTCAGGGAACTCGGTGATCGCCGTGCGCTTGCCATAGCCGCGCTCGGAAGCGGTGAGGATCTGGCTGCCTTCTTCCGGGATCAGCATGGAAATCAGCTTCTGCCCTTCCGGCAGACGCATGCCGCGCACACCGCGAGCGGTACGGCCCATGGCGCGAACTTCGGATTCCTTGAAGCGCGTGACCTTGCCGCCGTCGGAGAACAGCATGATTTCCTGCTCGCCATCGGTAATGGCCGCAGAGATCAGGATGTCGCCTTCGTCCAGTTCCAGCGCGATCAGACCGACGCTGCGCTGACGGCTGAAGGCCACCAGCGGGGTCTTCTTCACGGTACCGTTGGCGGTCGACATGAAGATGAACGGTGCTTTCTTGCGATCGGCAGCCTTGATGCGTGCACGGCGCTCTTCGTCGGTTTCGTTGCTGTTTTCGATCTCTTCTACATCAGCCTCGACGCCTTCGGCTTCTTCTTCATCAGCCTGGCGCTTCATGGCTTCGAGATCGACCGGCAGCATGGTGGTGATGTATTCGCCTTCGCTCAGCGGCAGCAGGTTGACCAGCGGACGACCACGGGCGGCGCGAGACGCTTCCGGGATCTCGTAGGTCTTGAGCCAGTACACCTTGCCCTTGCTGGAGAACAGCAGCAGCGTGGTGTGGCTGTTGGCAACCAGCAGGTGAGCGATGTAGTCCTCATCCTTGACGCCGGTGGCCGATTTGCCTTTACCGCCACGACGCTGCGCCTGATACGCCGCCAATGGCTGGGTCTTGGCGTAGCCACCGTGGGAAATGGTCACCACGCGCTCTTCTTCCGGGATCATGTCGCCCAAGGTCAGGTCGAGACGCGCGTCGAGGATTTCGGTGCGGCGCTGATCGCCGTATTCGGCGCGGATCACTTCCAGCTCTTCGCGGATCACTTCCATCAGGCGCACGGCGCTGTTAAGGATGCGGATCAGCTCGCCGATCTGATTGAGGATCTCTTGATACTCGGCCAGCAGCTTTTCGTGCTCCAGACCGGTCAGACGGTGCAGGCGCAATTCGAGAATGGCTTGCGCCTGTTCCGGCGACAGGAAGTATTTGCCTTCGCGCAGACCGTATTGCGGATCGAGGTTTTCCGGACGGCACGAATCGGCACCGGCACGTTCCACCATCGCCACCACCGCTGAGGATTCCCACGGCGTGCTGACCAGCGCTTCCTTGGCTTCCGACGGCGTCGGCGATGCCTTGATCAGTGCGATGACCGGGTCGATGTTCGACAGGGCTACGGCCTGACCTTCGAGAATGTGACCACGCTCGCGGGCCTTGCGCAGCTCGAACACGGTACGGCGGGTAACGACTTCACGACGGTGGCGAACGAACGCTTCGAGCAGATCCTTGAGGTTAAGGATGCGTGGGCGGCCGTCGATCAGCGCCACGATGTTGATGCCGAATACCGATTGCAGCTGGGTCTGGGCGTAGAGGTTGTTGAGGATCACCTCAGGCACTTCGCCGCGACGCAGCTCGATTACCACGCGCATACCGTCCTTGTCGGACTCGTCGCGCAGTTCGGTGATGCCTTCGAGCTTCTTCTCTTTGACCAGCTCGGCGATCTTCTCGATCAGACGCGCCTTGTTCAGCTGGTAAGGGAGTTCGGTGATGACGATCTGCTGACGGCCACCGACCTTGTCGATGTCTTCGATGATCGAACGGGCGCGCATGTAAATGCGCCCGCGACCGGTACGGTAGGCTTCGATGATGCCGGCGCGACCGTTGATGATCGCCGCGGTCGGGAAATCCGGACCAGGAATGTATTGCATCAGCTCGTCGACGGTCAGCTCGGGGTTGTCGATGAGCGCCAGACAACCGTCGATGACTTCACCGAGGTTGTGCGGCGGGATGTTGGTCGCCATGCCCACGGCGATACCGCTGGAACCGTTGACCAGCAGGTTCGGTACACGGGTCGGCATGACCGCCGGGATCAGTTCGGTGCCGTCGTAGTTCGGCACCCAGTCCACGGTTTCCTTGTGCAGGTCGGCCAGCAGCTCGTGCGCCAGCTTGGTCATGCGCACTTCGGTGTATCGCATGGCCGCGGCGTTGTCACCGTCGACCGAACCGAAGTTGCCCTGGCCGTCGACCAGCAGGTAACGCAGGGAGAACGGCTGGGCCATACGAACGATGGTGTCGTACACGGCAGTGTCACCGTGCGGGTGGTACTTACCGATCACGTCGCCGACGACACGGGCAGATTTCTTGTACGGCTTGTTGAAGTCGTTGCCCAGCTCGCTCATCGCGAACAGCACGCGACGGTGCACGGGCTTGAGGCCATCGCGCGCGTCCGGCAGTGCTCGGCCGACGATTACGCTCATTGCGTAGTCGAGGTAGGACTGTTTCAGCTCGTCTTCGATATTGACCGGGAGGATTTCTTTGGCCAGTTCGCCCATGAGAAGCCTGATTCCTTTTTCTGGTGAAACTTCGTCATATCCATGTGGGAGCAACGAAGCTCGTCGGGGCAGGCCGTGTGCCATGCGCCGACTTACGACAAATCAACATTCGGATCGCGGATTTGCGCAGTGAAGACAGCTCCGTGGAGCGGCCTCGGAAAACGCCGGATGTTATCACAAGAGCCGCCACGCACCTATCCCCCAGATGCGCATGGAGCATAGTTAGTTGACCGGTGACAGGCTTGAGGGGGACTAGAGAGGCTCAGAGCTTCTTTGAATGTGAAATTCGAGGCAGGTTTTGAGTTGTTTATTGACTTTTCTGACCTCATCGCGAGCAGTCTCACTCCTACAGGGTTTGTGTTCGACAAAGATCTGTGGGAGCCAGCCTGCTGGCGATGGCGGCTGAGCAGCCGCCAGGGCCTGTCAATGCAGGCGCTTGCGGCACATCAACTGGGCCATCTTGGCGGTGTCCGGGCGCTCGACGATGCCCTTTTCGGTGACGATCGCGTCGATCAGGTCCGCCGGGGTGACGTCAAACACCGGGTTGAACGCCTCAACATCCGCACCGACGCGCTTGCCGCCGACTTCGAGCAATTCGGCACCGGCGCGTTCTTCGATCGGGATGTCATCACCGCTGGCCAGGCTCATGTCGATAGTCGAACTCGGCGCTACCACCATGAAGCGTACGCCGTGGTGCATGGCGTTGACCGCCAGTTGGTAGGTGCCGATCTTGTTCGCCACATCGCCATTGGCGGTGATGCGGTCGGCGCCGACGATGACCCAGGTCACGCCCTTGGTTTTCATGATGTGCGCGGCGGCGGAGTCAGCGTTGAGGGTCACCGGGATGCCTTCGTTGGCCAGTTCCCACGCGGTCAGGCGCGAACCCTGTAGCCACGGACGGGTCTCATCGGCGTAAACGCGCTCGACCATGCCTTCTATATAAGCGGCGCGAATAACGCCCAGCGCTGTGCCGAAACCGCCGGTTGCCAGGGCACCGGTGTTGCAATGGGTGAGGATCGCCTGGGCATTGCCCTGATGCTTGCGGATCAGGTCGACGCCCAACTGGGCCATGGTCAGGTTGGCTTCGCGATCGCTCTCGTGAATGGCGATGGCTTCCGCCTCCAACGCCACCAGTGGATCGGCGTTGCCTTTGAGGCGGTCGAGGCGATCGTGCATGCGCCCCAGCGCCCAGAACAGGTTGACCGCGGTCGGACGGGAATCGGCCAACAGCGCGAAGTCCTCCTCCAGCGCCGCGTACCAATCGCCACCCTCGGCTATCCGCGCGCGGGCCGCGAGCACGATGCCATAGGCCGCGCTGATGCCGATGGCCGGTGCGCCACGCACGACCATCGAGCGGATCGCCTCGGCCACGCCGGCGGCGCTGGTGTAAGCGATCCAGGTTTCTTCGAACGGCAAAATACGCTGATCCAGCAGGTGCAGCGCGCCGTCTCGCCAATCGATGGCCTTCACTTTCTCCGCAGCCAACAGTCGATCGCGCATCCCACACCCCGCACTCATGAACAAAAGCCGCCGATTATAGCGATCCCCCCGCGAAGACGCTCGGGTATACTTCGCCATCCTTTACAAAAGCACTGGAACCGACTCCCGATGCCCAAACCTGCCATTGCGCTCGACCTCTTATTGCTGCCGACCTGGCTGGTCCCCGTCGAACCCGCTGGCGTTGTGCTCAAGGAACATGGCCTGGGCATCCGCGACGGTTGCATCGTGTTTATCGGCCCGCGCGCCGAAGCGCTGAAGTGTAATGCCACTGAAATCCGCGAATTGCCGGATGTGCTGCTCGCCCCCGGCCTGATCAATGCTCACGGCCACGCCGCGATGACGTTGTTCCGTGGCCTGGCGGACGATCTGCCGCTGATGACGTGGCTGGAAAATCACATCTGGCCGGCCGAGGCCAAATGGGTCGATGAAGATTTCGTCCGTGACGGCACCGATCTGGCCATTGCCGAGCAGATCAAGGGCGGCATCAGCTGTTTTTCCGACATGTATTTTTACCCCAAGGTCGCCAGCGAGCGCGTGCACAACAGCGGCATTCGCGCGCAGATCGCCATTCCGATCCTCGACTTTCCGATTCCCGGCGCCAGCAGCGCCGATGAAGCCATCCGTCAGGGCGTCGAGTTGTTCGGCGATCTGAAGCATCACGAACGCATCAAGATCACTTTTGGCCCACATGCACCCTACACCGTCGGCGACGAGAACCTCGAGAAAATCCGCGTGATTGCCGAGGAACTGGACGCCGCGATCCACATGCACGTCCACGAAACCGCGTTCGAAGTCCAGCAGGCCATCGAGCAGACCGGCGAGCGGCCACTGGCGCGTCTGGGCCGCCTCGGCCTGCTCGGCCCGCGATTTCAGGCTGTGCACATGACCCAGATCAGCGATGACGACCTCGCGCTGCTGGTAGAAAGCAACACCAGCGTAATCCACTGCCCGGAGTCGAACCTCAAACTGGCCAGCGGTTTTTGCCCGGTCGAGCGTTTGTGGCAGGCTGGGGTGAATGTTGCGATCGGCACCGATGGCGCCGCCAGCAACAACGATCTCGACCTGCTCGGCGAAACCCGCACCGCCGCCCTGCTGGCCAAAGCCGTTGCCGGCTCGGCCACCGCGCTGGATGCCCATCGTGCGCTGCGCATGGCCACGCTCAACGGCGCGCGGGCGCTGGGGATCGACGCGCAAGTCGGCTCGCTGGAGATCGGCAAAGCCGCGGACATCGTGGCTTTCGATCTGTCGGGGCTGGCGCAGCAACCGGTGTATGACCCGGTTTCGCAGCTTGTCTACGCCACCGGTCGCGATTGCGTGAAACACCTGTGGGTCGCCGGCAAGCCACTGCTCGACGACCGGCGCCTGACGCGCATGGACGAACAGCAATTGGGCGCGACCGCACGCCATTGGGGCCAGCGCATCAGCGGCCACACCGAATCGTAAACACCGTGGAGCAGACTCCGCGGCTACAGCCTTTTTGAAGTTTTTCGAGGAATTGAACATGAGCAACGTCGACCACGCCGAAATCGCCAAATTCGAGGCTCTGGCCCATCGCTGGTGGGACCGTGAAAGCGAATTCAAACCGCTGCACGACATCAACCCGCTGCGCGTCAACTGGATCGACGAGCGGGTCAATCTGGCCGGCAAGAAAGTCCTCGACGTCGGTTGCGGCGGCGGCATCCTCAGTGAAGCCATGGCCCAGCGCGGCGCGACCGTGATGGGCATCGACATGGGCGAAGCGCCGCTGGCGGTCGCGCAACTGCATCAGCTGGAATCCGGCGTTAGCGTCGAATACCGGCAGATCACCGCCGAAGCGCTGGCCGAAGAAATGCCCGAACAGTTCGATGTGGTCACTTGCCTGGAAATGCTCGAGCACGTGCCGGATCCATCCTCGGTGATCCGCGCCTGTTTCCGTATGGTCAAACCCGGCGGCCAGGTGTTCTTCTCGACGATCAACCGCAACCCGAAGGCGTACCTGTTCGCCATCATCGGCGCCGAATACATCATGAAGCTGCTGCCGCGCGGCACCCACGACTTCAAGAAATTCATTCGTCCATCTGAACTCGGCGCTTGGAGCCGTATGGCCGGCCTGACCGTCAAGGACATCATCGGCCTGACGTACAACCCGCTGACCAAGCACTACAAGCTGTCAAACGACGTTGACGTCAACTACATGATCCAGACCCTGCGCGAGGAATAAGTCGATGGCCATCAGAGCGGTTCTTTTTGACATGGACGGCACCCTGCTCGACACGGCGCCGGACTTCATTGCCATCTGCCAGGCCATGCGCGCCGATCGCGGCTTGCCACCGATCAACGACAAGCACATCCGCGACGAGATTTCCGGTGGCGCCAAAGCCATGGTCGCAGTGACCTTTTCGATGGACCCGGAATCACCGGGCTTCGAGGAGTTGCGCCAGGAGTTTCTAGAGCGGTACCTGGTCGGCTGCGCGGTGCACAGCAAGCTGTTCGACGGCATGGCCGAGCTACTGGTCGACATCGAAAAGGCCAACCTGATCTGGGGCGTGGTCACCAACAAGCCGGTGCGCTTCGCCGAGCCGATCATGCAGCAACTGGGGCTGGCCGAGCGCTCGGCGCTGCTGATCTGCCCGGACCACGTGAAGAACAGCAAGCCCGATCCGGAGCCGCTGACCCTGGCGTGCAACATGCTTGATCTGGATCCTGCGAGCGTTCTGTTTATCGGCGATGATCTGCGCGACATCGAATCCGGCCGCGCCGCCGGGACGAGGACCTGCGCGGTGACCTACGGCTACATTCACCCGGACGATCACCCGCGTCACTGGGGTGCGGACGTCGTGGTGGATCATCCGCTGGAGTTGCGCAAGGTGCTCGATAACGCGCTGTGCAGCTGCTGAATCTGGCGCAAAACGTCATCGGCTGGAGTCCCGTGCGCGGCGCGGGGCGCTCTGACTCTTGAAGAGGTTGTTTATGTTTGATTACACCGCTCGTCCCGAATTGCTCAAGGATCGGGTCATTCTGGTCACCGGTGCCGGTCGCGGCATCGGCGCAGCGGCGGCGAAAACCTACGCCGCCCACGGCGCCACGGTGCTGCTGCTGGGCAAGACCGAAGCCAATCTGACCGAGGTTTACGACGCGATCGAAGCGGCGGGCCATCCGCAACCGGCGGTGATTCCGTTCAACCTCGAAACCGCCCTGCCCCATCAATACGATGAGCTGGCGGCGATGATCGAAACCGAGTTCGGCCACCTCGACGGCCTGCTGCACAATGCCTCGATCATCGGCCCGCGCACGCCGATCGAACAATTGTCCGGCGAGAATTTCATGCGAGTGATGCAGGTCAACGTCAACGCCATGTTCATGCTGACCAGCACCCTGCTGCCGCTGCTCAAGCTGTCGCAGGACGCCTCGGTGGTGTTCACCTCCAGCAGCGTCGGCCGCAAGGGTCGCGCCTATTGGGGCGCGTATGGCGTGTCGAAGTTCGCCACCGAAGGCCTGATGCAGACGCTGGCCGATGAGGTCGACGGTGTCGCACCGGTGCGCTCCAACAGCATCAACCCGGGCGGCACCCGCACCAGCATGCGCGCGCAGGCCTATCCTGGGGAAAACCCGCTGAACAATCCGACGCCGGAAGAAATCATGCCGGTGTACCTGTACCTGATGGGCCCGGACAGTGCCGGCATCAATGGCCAGGCGTTCAACGCGCAGTAACCGCCATACGTCGCTTTTGTTGTCGCGGCAGATTGCTGTCGCGGCAGACCTTTGCCGCATGCAACCGTCACAATTGAGCCAATTTCCCGGCAGCGACTCAGTCCGCCTTTATTCAACGTGTTGATTTCAATCGGTTTAAATTAAAGCGAACTGATTGGCATGAGTTTCGCTCTAACTTTTCTCAAAGCATGCCGTGTGAAGGCAATGGGGCGAGGCCGATTTCGATAGCTGACTTATCGTGATCCGGCAGACTAGACTTACGCCAGATGTCCTACGGGACTGATGGACCAGTATGACGCGCAGCCCATAGCCGCTCTCACCCAGCCTGTAAGACAGACTTACTGCTTAGGGGCTCACGCCATATGAAATCACCTTCCCAGACCAATGCGATTGACTTCGACAGTGCCAAGTTGCAGCGACTGGGCTTTGGTCAGGTGCCTCCCCTTCTGGAGCGTCCGACCAGTCTGGCACAACTGCGCCAGCAACTGAGCCTGCAACTGCAGACCAGCCTCGAACCGCAACGCATCCTCGGTCTGTTTTTCCGTGAAGTTCAGCGCCTCGTGCCGCTGGACGCCTTGGTTTATGCACATCAGGGCAGCGATTTGCGCCTGGAGTTCGGCAGCCGCGGCCATCACTCGATCAGCTACAGCCTGAGCCACGAAGGCGAGCATCTGGGCGAAGTGGTGTTCCGCCGCAACCAGCGTTTCAACGAACTGGAACAAGGCCAACTGGAGTCGCTGCTGTCGTCGTTGCTGTATCCGATGCGCAACGCCTTGCTCTATCGCGAGGCGACGCAGAGCGCACTGCGCGACCCGTTGACCGGTGCGGGGAACCGCATTGCCATGGAGCAGACGCTGCAACGCGAGATCGACATGGCGCGGCGTCATCAACAACCGCTGTCGCTGCTGATGATCGACATCGACCACTTCAAGCGCGTCAATGACAGCCATGGCCACAGCGCTGGCGATAACGTGCTCAAAGCGATCGCAGCGACCCTGAAAGCTCAATTGCGCAACGTCGATATGGTATTTCGCTACGGCGGCGAAGAGTTTTTGGTCCTGCTGTCCAACACCAGCCGCGAGGCTGCGGCGATGGTCGGCGAACGCCTACGTTACGCAACCCAGACCGCCGAGTATTACGCCGATGGCCAGTTGATCGAGCTGACCGTGAGCCTTGGTTGTTCGACATTGCTGCCGGGCGAGTCAGCCGACAGCCTGCTGCGCCGGGCCGACAGCGCGTTGTATGTGGCCAAGCGTGAAGGGCGCAACCGCCTGGCGATGGCAGGCTGAATTTTCCCAGCCACCACAAAACAACTGTTGGAGCGAGCCTGCTCGCGATGCGGTGAATCAGCCAATGCAAGCATTGAATGACACAACGCTATCGCGAGCAAGCTCGCTCCCACAGGGGTTTTGCGTGAGGTACCAAAGCTCGAGAACACCACAAAACAGTGTGGGAGCGAGCTTGCTCGCGAAGGCGTCAGTCCAGCCGAATCAGTAGCGACTGACAGACCGCTATCGCGAGCAAGCTCGCTTCCACCGGGGTTTTGCATTACTTGAAGATCAGTTCTCGACTACCGCCCTGCGCTCGCGGTTGTGCACTACGCGCTCCGACGTTTCCAGCTGCATGCAGCGCTCCAGGAACAGGTACATGTAGTCATAGCTCTTGCAGATCGCCTGGCGCAGTTCGGCCTGCAAGGCCTTGCTCGGGTTCATCCCGGCCAGCGTGCAGATGATTTCCAGGGCCTCCCACGGATGCGCATCGTCGTACTGCGCGTGCATCTTCAGCCACTTCATCGCCCGCTTGCGGTCCTCTTCCGGGAACGCGGCAGCGTATACGCCGGTAGAGCAGACCACCGCCGACCACTCCCCGGTCGCGCCTTCGATGGCGTAGTTGGTCGCGGCGATGGCGACGATCAGCGAATCGGCTGAACTGGTGTGCCAGCACCAGTGACTCAAGGCGTGCAATTCCGGCGGCACCTGCTGGGCCTGGAGGTCTTCCAGGCTGACGCCGTGGGCCCGACTCCAGTGCACCCAATAATCGGCGTGATTGAGCTCGACGCGGATGTTGCGCATCAGCCAGCGTCGCGCCATGTCCTCGCCCGGGTGGCGAGCGAACTTGGTCTTGGTGAGGTTCTGCGCCATATACAACGCAAACTGCTCAACCACCGGCCAGCCCCCGATGAGGTACTGACGCATGGTTCTGGCGCTGAGCTTGTTATCACGCATGCGCAGGTAAAGTTCATGTTCGACAACCCGGCGCTTGCTCTCGCTGCAATCCTGAATCAGCTGTTGTGCCCAGCCAGGATAACTTGCAGCTTCCATGAGGGGTCCGGTTCGGTTGAATGTGTCGATCACTGTTCGGCTCCTTTTGAGTTGTGATTGTACGGATCGGCAGAAGACTTCAACGGAACGTGCCAGGCGCTTTGAATAACAGCGGCTGCGGTCTGGCGGGTCTACTTAGCAAACTGTCACAGGTAAACAATTGCGGGCGTTCAATGACATAACCCTGAGCGTAATCGACACCGATTTCAAGCAATGCCTGCTCGATCTGGGTTGTTTCTACAAACTCGGCAATCGTCTGCTTGCCCATGACATGCCCGATGTGATTGATCACTTCGACCATTGCCCGGTTAATTGGGTCGTCCAGCATGTCCTTAACGAAACTTCCGTCGATCTTCAGGAAGTCTACAGGCAAATGTTTCAAATAAGCGAACGAAGACATTCCGGCACAAAAGTCATCCAGCGAAAAGTAGCAGCCTAAGCCTTTGAGTTCATTAATAAATCGGATCGCACTGCCTAAATTTGCAATAGCACTGGTTTCGGTAATTTCAAAACAAATCATTTCAGGCGGTATGTTGTAGTTAACAAACTGTTCGCGCAGAAAGTGCAAAAACGCGTCATCCCCTATAGTAATGCCTGACAGATTAATCGCACACATTGCTAATGGACCTTGATGTTCCTGAGCAATACATTGGGCAATAACTTTAAATACGTTCTGAACTACCCAACGGTCTAGCTGAGTCATCAAACCATAACGCTCGGCGGCCGGAATGAAACTGTCAGGCAAGATCATTCGCCCGGACTCATCGTGCAGCCGCAACAGAATTTCAATGTGCCCGGCCTCGCCGGCAATCGGCTTGAGCGGGGCGATTTCCTGGGCATACAGACAGAAGCGGTTCTCCTCCAGTGCCATGTGCAAACGTTGCACCCAGGCCATCTCGCCGAAGCGCAGCGACAATTCGGAATCGTCGGCGTGATAGACCTGCACGCGATTGCGCCCCTTCTCCTTGGCCATGTAACAGGCCATATCCGCAGCGCGCAGCGAGGATTCGAGGGTGGTCGGAGTCTGCGCCACATGCACCAGGCCGATACTCACCGTGGTCAGAAAGGGCCGGCCCTTCCAGACAAAATGCAGGTTCTGCACGGTATGACGCAGCGCCTCGGCGATCTTCTCTGCCGCTTCCGGCGCGCAGTTCTCCAACAGAATGCCAAACTCGTCACCGCCCAGCCGCGCCAGCGTGTCGCCCTCGCGCAGCCCGGACTGCAGCAGCGTGCATATGTGCCGCAACAGCTCATCGCCGGCGGCGTGACCGCAGGTGTCGTTGACCAGCTTGAATTGATCAAGGTCGAGGAACATCAACGCATGCCGCCCGGCCTGACGTGTGAGGTTGTGCAGCGCCTGTTCGAGGCGATATTCGAATTCACGGCGGTTGGCCAGCCCGGTCAGCGCATCGTGAGTGGCCTGCCACGACAGGTTGGCAATGTACTGGCGTTCCTGCGTCATGTCGTGCAGCACCAGCACCGTGCCGCTGACCTTGCCGGCATTGCGGATCGGCGCACCGACCAGCGTCACCGACAAGGTACTGCCGTCCAGGCGCTGGATCAGTTTGGAATGCTCGCTGCCGCCACTGAGCTGGCCGCTGAGAATGTGCTCGATCAGCGTCAGGCCTTCGGCCTGGGCGTTGTCATCGAGCAGATTGAACAACGCCGAAAGTGGCAGGCCCGCGGCCTGCTCGGCTTTCCAGTGGGTCATGGCTTCGGCGGCCGGGTTCATGTAATCGATGGCGCCGCTGACGTCGGTGGTGATGACGCCATCGCCGATCGAATGCAGGGTGACGTGCGCGCGATCCTTCTCCAGTTGCAGCGCCTCGGCGAACGCATGGCGTTGTTTGAGCAATTTGTGTGTACGCCACAGCGCCAGCACGATCAGCCCCAGCGCGGTCGCCAGGTTGGTGAACAGCAGCAGGCGCATGATCATCCGCGAGCCTTCGCCCAAGGCATCGCTGAAAGCCCTGGCAGCCGGAGTCACCGCATCGTTGATGGTAAAAATCTGTGCCTTCCAGTGCTGAATGCTGATATCGCTCGCAGAGTTCTGCGAAATCCCGCGATGCATTTCCTGAGCGACGTCATCGAGTTGGTCCAGATAAGCATCACCGACCGTCCAGCGATCGATGGCGGTTTCCAGATAGCTGAAATGGCGAAAATTGAGGTACAGCCAGATCAGGCTGGAGACGTCATCGGGATGGTTGCCGCCCTTGAGAATGCCTTCGCGCGCTGCGGCCAGATCCGGCGGCTGGCGATCCAGTGCCAGGCGTAATTGATGCCCGCCCTGCGGGACGCCGATCGCCTCGCGATACTTGAGAAAGATCGCCTCGTCACGGCTGTCGGCGTACAGGTTGAGGTAATAGATAGCGTCTTTCTGCCCCTTGGACCAGAGACTTTCCCCGGCAACGTAGCCGCGAACGGCCGAGAGCACATACAGACTCACGCCACCCAACAACGCTTGAAACAACACAACGGCAATAAATGGCCAGACGATGCCCAACAACCGTGGCGTTCCGAGAGTCCGCTTTTGCTTCATGAGATCCCTTGCGCAAGCACTGCCAGATGAACACCGGAAAATCCCGCTCCTGACAGCTCAGCCTAGGCTAATTTTCGACATGTCAAAGGGACAGCTCTGCCGTCCTCTACGTCGATCGTGCAAGTGGCCGGTCCGAAATAGCGCCTGGAGTGGTTTTACTCGATGCAATTCAAGCACTAAGCACAGAAACCGCGCTGAATTTCAAGGCCGCTGGATCTGCTGCAGATGACCGTAGAGCTTGGCATACAGGCCGCCGTCGGCGATCAGTTGCTGATGATCACCGTCTTCAGCAATCTGACCGCCGTCGAACACCAACACGCGATCAGCTTGCTTCACCGCCGACAAGCGGTGGGCAATGATCAGCGTGGTGCGGCCGTTGAGGAAGCGCGCCATGGCCTGGTGCAGGTTGTATTCGGTAGCGGCGTCGAGGGCCGAGGTGGCTTCGTCGAGGATCACCACTTTCGGCTCGGCGAGGATCATCCGCGCGATCGCCAGACGCTGGCGCTGACCGCCGGACAGACGCACACCGGAGCGCCCGACGATGCTGTCAAGGCCGTTGGGCAAGGCGCGCACGGTGGCTTCGAGCTGGGCAATTTGCAGCGCCTGCCAACAGGCTTCGTCGCTGCGAGTGCGACCCATGGTCAGATTGGCACGCACGCTGTCGTTGAACAGCGCCGGATGCTGCAACACCACTGCCACGTTCTCCCGCACGGTTTCCAGGCCGATCTCCTGCTGGGTCGAGCCGCCGAAACGGATGGTCCCGGCCAGCGGCGTGTACAGGCCAAGCAGCAGTTGCACCAAGGTACTTTTGCCGCCGCCGCTGGCACCGACGATCGCCACTTTCTCACCCGGCGCAATCGACAGGTTCATCTGGTCCAGCACCAGTTCATCGCCATAGCCGAAGCTCAGGCCTTGCACCTGGATGCCGACGGTGTCGCGGCCCTTGAACGGATCGACGCCGCCGGGGTATTGCGGCTCATCGGCGCGCGCCAGCAGTTCGTTGATCCGCGCCAGCGCCCCGCCCGCCGCGTAATAGGCGTATTGCAGATTGAGCAGTTGCTCGACCGGGCCGATCATGAACCACAGGTAACTGAACACCGCGAGCATCTGCCCGATCGACAGGTCGGAAAACAACACGGTGAGCATTGCCGCCGCACGGAAAATATCGATGCCAAACTGGAACAGCAAACCACTGGCACGGTTCGAGGCGTCGGTTTTCCACTGCGAGTTGACCGCGTAGTTGCGCACTTCCTGGGCGCGCAGGCCGAGGCGCCCGAGGAAAAAGCCCTGGCGGTTGCCGGCGCGCACTTCCTGAATCGCGTCGAGGGTTTCGCTCAGCGCCTGGGTAAAGCGCGCTGTGCTGTCGTTCTCGAGTTTCTTCAGGTGTTTGACGCGTTTGCCCAACTGCACCGTGGCGTAGATCACCAGCGGGTTGAACAGCAGAATCAGCAGCGCCAGTTTCCAGTGCATCCACATCAGGATGCTGGCGGTGCCGACCAGCGTGAGCATCGCCACCAGAAAGCGGCTGAGGGTTTCGCCGACGAATTTATCGAGGGTGTCCAGATCGGTGACCAGATGCGTGGTCACCGTACCGCTGCCCAGACTTTCGTATTCGCCCAGGGAGATGCGTTTGAGCCGTTCGATCAAACGCACGCGAATGCGGTAGACGATGTCCTTGGCCAACCGCGCAAACAGCCGCGACTGCAACACGCCAAAGCACAGCGCACTGCAACGCAACGTCAGGGTGACGACCAGCATCAAGCCGATATAACCCGCCGCTTGCTGCCACATGCTCGGCAGAAAATGGTTCATGACTTTCAGCGCCGCATCGCCATGACCGAGCAATACTTCGTCGACCAGCAACGGCAGCAACAGCGGAATCGGCACGCTGCACAGCGTTGCCAGCACGGCCACGCCGTTGGCGATCCACAGGGATTTTTTGTGCGTAAGTGCCAGACGCCGGACTTCTGCCCAGCTCAGCCGGTCGGCACGCTTGCCGGCTGAGGTGTCATCGCCCAGATCAGGCACGGGCGGCGCGCTCCAGCCATCGACCCAGTAACGGCGACAGTTCACTGAGCGGTTGGTAGCCGTTGGTCAGCAACGCCAGTTGGCCGTTGCGTTCGGCGAGCAGGGTCGGGAACCCGGCAATGCCCAGATCCTGTACCCAGGTGAAATCGGCCTGAGTCGCCTTGTGCTGATCGGCATGATCGAACAACGCGGCGAACTCGATGCGCGGCACACCCGCCTGCTCGGCGAGCTCAACCAGCACGCTGGCCTGGGTCACGTCGCGACCTTCAGCGTAAAACGCCTGCTGGATCAGCCCGACCAGTGTCCACGCGCAATCCGGCGCCAGACTGCGCGCGGTCACAATGGCACGGCAGGCCGGTTCGGTGTCGTAGACAAAACCGTCCGGCAACGCCCCGTCGAGCTTGAACGGCTGGCCGGTGGCCTCGGTGACCGCTTGCCAATGCTCGAGGATGTAGCGCCGCGTGGTCGGTTCCAGCGCCGCGCCGCTGCCGGTGCGCAAACCGCCGACCACCAGATGCAGCTCGACCCCGGCTGCCTGCGCCTGCTCGACCAAGGCCTTGGCCACCGGAGCAAAACCCCAGCACCACGAACACATCGGATCCATCACATAGAGCAGGCGCGCAGACATGGTTAAGCCTCGGTGGATGCTTGCTTGTAGTTGTAGCCGATCGGGTGCGGCTGGTTACGCGCCTTGGCCAGTTCGATCTGCTTTTGCCGGTCGATGGCGCTGCGACGGGTTTTCTCGCTCAGTTTGTCCCAGCAATGCGGGCAACTGATGCCGGGCACGTAATGCTCGGAGGCACGATCTTCAACGCTGACCGGAGTGCGGCAGGCATGACATTGATCGTAGTCGCCTTCGCTGAGGTCGTGGCGCACGGTGACGCGGTTGTCGAACACGAAGCAGTCGCCCTGCCATTTGGTTTCTTCCTGCGGCACCTCTTCGAGGTACTTCAGAATGCCGCCCTTGAGGTGATAAACCTCTTCGAACCCTTCGCCGAGCATGTAGCTCGAAGCTTTTTCACAGCGGATGCCGCCGGTGCAGAACATCGCGACCTTCTTGTGCACGGCCGGATCGAAGTGTTCTTTGATGTACTCGGGGAATTCGCGAAAACTGGTGGTTTTCGGATCGATGGCACCTTCGAAAGTGCCGATCGCCACTTCGTAATCGTTGCGCGTGTCGATCAGCAGGACTTCCGGGTCGCTGATCAGCGCGTTCCAGTCCTGCGGCTCGACGTAGGTGCCGACCTTCTTGTTCGGGTCGACGCCTTCGACACCCAGGGTCACGATCTCTTTCTTCAGCTTGACCTTGGTGCGGTAGAACGGCTGCTCGTCGCAGTACGATTCCTTGTGATCGATGTCGATCATGCGTGGATCGTTTTTCAGCCAGGCGAGCAGGCCGTCGATGCCTTCGCGGGTGCCGGAAACAGTACCGTTGATGCCTTCTTCGGCAATCAGCAGAGTGCCTTTGATGCCATTGTCGACCATCGCTTGCAGCAGCGGCTCGCGCAGGTCAACGTAATCTTCGAGGGTGACGAACTTGTACAGTGCCGCCACGACAATCGGTTGTGTCATGGGTATTTCTCCAGGTGGCTACCCTCGCAAAGGGTGAACCGGATTCAAAAAAAAACGCGCCGGCTAAGCGGCGCGTTGCGGATTCTAGCAAAAAACCAGCGGCAAGCTCCAAGCTTCAAGCGGCAAGCCAAAACTCATTCGCCTTTCACTTGCAGCTTGCCGCTCGAAGCTTATCGCTGATCTCCTCCGGCACAGGTCGGCGACGCCGGGGCGCCATCGATCTCTGCCCATTCCTGCGGGGTGTAGGTGTGCAGCGCCAACGCATGGAACTCGCCCATCAGCTCGCCGAGCGTGCCGTAGACTTTCTGGTGGCGCTTGACCCGATTCAGGCCTTCAAACTGCGCGCTGACTACCACCGCCTTGTAGTGCGTTTGTAACCCGCGACTGTGCATGTGGCTTTCGTCCAGCACTTGCAGATGTTCAGGCTGCAGCAGGCCCAGCGTCGATTCGATGCGTTGTTGCATGGTCATCACGAACTCCGCTTATTTCTTCTTGGCCGGTGCAGCGGCCGGGGTCAGCTCTTTGGTCATGTCGTCGAGCAGCTTGTTGACCACTGGCACAGCGCTTTCCAGCTTGCCCTGGGTCATCTGCGCCGATTGCTGGGTCAGCTGCGGCATTTTTTCCAGGACCTTTTTGCCCAGTGGCGACTGGTAGAACGCGACCAGGTCCTTGAGCTCGGATTCGCTGAAGTTGCTGGTGTAGAGCTTGACCATGTCTGGCTTGAGCTTGTTCCAGCCTATGGCCTGGTCCAGCGCGGCGTTGGCTTTGGCCTGGTAGGTTTCGAGGACGGCTTTCTTGGCCTCGGGGGCTTTGGTCTGCTCAAAACGCTGGGCAAACATTTGCTGCACTTGCATGTACACCGGAGTGCCCAGTTTGTCAGCGTGAGCCAGGGTCAGGAAGGCTTCGGCACTGGCGTTGTGGCTGGCGGTATCGGCAAGCACCTGGCCGCTGGCGCAAACCAGTGCAACCGCGGTACAGATGGCACGAAGACGAGTCATCGAGTTTCCTTTTAAGCAAAGCGAGGTCAAACCCCAAGGGCGACCATTCTGCGCCTAACGATTGCCGCGGCTCAACCCCCAAGCCTTGCCGCGCTTGATTGGCCGGGTCGGCCGGTCAACAATCAGGCGGATGGAACCACCACGGCCGATGCCGGCCTAAACTGCGCAAACAGACCAACAGGAGTGTGCACGATGAGCCGTATCGAAACCGACAGCCTGGGCCAGATCGAAGTCCCGGACGACGCTTACTGGGGTGCTCAGACGCAACGCTCGCTGATCAACTTCGCCATCGGTCAGGAACGCATGCCGTTACCGGTATTGCACGCCCTGGCCCTGATCAAGAAAGCCGCCGCGCGGGTCAATGACCGCAACGGCGACCTGCCTGCCGACATCGCCCGGCTGATCGAACAGGCCGCCGACGAAGTGCTCGACGGCCAGCACGACGACCAGTTCCCGCTGGTGGTCTGGCAGACCGGCAGCGGCACCCAGAGCAACATGAACGTCAACGAAGTGATCGCCGGTCGCGCCAACGAGCTGGCCGGCAACCCGCGCGGCGGCAAGACGCCGGTGCACCCGAACGATCACGTCAACCGCTCGCAAAGCTCCAACGACTGCTTCCCCACCGCCATGAGCATCGCCACTGC
Source organism: Pseudomonas koreensis (assembly GCF_036668835.1). GTDB lineage: Bacteria > Pseudomonadota > Gammaproteobacteria > Pseudomonadales > Pseudomonadaceae > Aquipseudomonas > Aquipseudomonas koreensis_I. The sequence goes on along the minus strand of NZ_JAZEVW010000007.1, from coordinate 100,089 downwards.
ACAAGCCGTGCAGGAGCAATTGCTGCCAGCCATCAGCGAGCTGTCCGGTGGCCTCGCCGAACTCGCGGCGCGCCACATGAAACTGGTGAAGACCGGACGCACGCACATGATGGACGCGACGCCGATCACCTTCGGGCAAGAGTTGTCGGGTTTCATTGCGCAGCTGGATTACGCCGAACGGGCGATCCGCGCCGCATTGCCCGCGGTATGTGAACTGGCTCAGGGTGGCACCGCGGTCGGCACCGGGCTGAACTCGCCACACGGTTTTGGTGAGGCGATTGCTGCGGAACTGGCCGCGTTGTCCGGCCTGCCGTTCGTCACCGCACCGAACAAGTTCGCCGCCCTCGCCGGCCACGAACCGCTGGCCAGCCTCTCCGGCGCGCTGAAAACCCTCGCCGTGGCGCTGATGAAGATCGCCAACGACTTGCGTCTGCTCGGTTCCGGTCCGCGTGCAGGCTTTGCCGAAGTGAAGCTGCCGGCCAACGAGCCAGGCAGCTCGATCATGCCGGGCAAGGTCAACCCGACCCAGTGCGAAGCGCTGTCGATGCTCGCTTGTCAGGTACTCGGCAACGACGTGACGATCGGCATTGCCGCCAGTCAAGGTCACTTGCAGTTGAACGTGTACAAACCGGTGATCATTCACAACCTGCTGCAATCGATCCGCCTGCTCGCCGATGGCTGCAGTAACTTCCAGCAGCATTGCATTGCCGGGCTGGAACCGGATGCCGAGGCCATGGCCCGTCATCTGGAGCGTGGGCTGATGCTGGTGACGGCGCTGAACCCGCACATCGGTTATGACAAATCGGCGGAGATCGCCAAGAAGGCCTACAGCGAAGGGCTGACCTTGCGCGAAGCGGCGTTGCAGTTGGGGTATCTGACCGATGAAGAGTTTGATGCCTGGGTGCGGCCGGAGAACATGATCGAGGCTGGGGCCAAGGGCTGAAATCTTCGGCGTCTGGAAGTCAGCCTTCGCGAGCAAGCTCGCTCCCACAGTAGACCGCATTCTCATGCTGGGATTGCGCGAAAATGTGGGAGCGAGCTTGCTCGCGAATGCGGCCGACTCGGTCTAACTGGCTGCCATCTTCATCCGCCGCGCCTTCAATCCGGCCATCAACGACGGCCCCAGCGCCACCAGGGCCGAGCCCAGCACCACCAGCACCGCCCCGCCATAGCCCAGCGCATTGATCTGCTCGGCATGCACATATTCCGGCCAGATCCGCGCCGCCATCGCCACCGCCGCGAACGTCACCAGCGGCGTGATTGCCAACGTCGCACTCACCCGCGACGCTTCCCAATGCGCCAGCGCTTCAGCGAACGCGCCGTAGGCAATCAGGGTGTTCAGGCAGCAGGCCAGCAGCAACCAGCCCTGCAGCGGACTCAGGTCCAGCGCTTCGAGCGGATGCACCCACGGCGTCAGCAACAAGGCGCAGAACAGGTAGATCACCATCATCACCTGCAGCGAATTCCACACCGTGAGCAATTGCTTCTGGCCCAGCGCATAAAAGGTCCACACCGTCGACGCCAGCAGCACCAGCAAGACCCCGGCGGTGTAATCCGACAGCGAGGTCAACAGCTCCGCCAGGCGCTGATTGAAAAACAGCCCGAAGCCGATCAGCAACACCAGCAAACCAATGCCTTGGCCAATGCTGAAGCGTTCCTTGAACACAAACAGACTGGCGATCAGCAACATGATCGGGCCCATCTGCACCACCAGTTGCGCGGTGCCGGGGCTGAGCAGGTTCAGGCCCATCAGGTACAGCACGTAGTTGCCGACCAGCCCGAGCACCGCCATCAACACCAGCCAGCCGCCCTTGGGCCCGAGCGCTTTGCGGCTCGGCAGGCGCTTGACCGAGGCCAGATAAAGGAACAGACAGCCGCCGGACACCAGCAGGCGAAACCAGGTCACGGTGACCGGGTCCATCACCAGCAGCACCTGTTTGAGTTTGATCGGCAGGATGCCCCAGAGCAACGCGGTCAGCAGCGCGAGGAACAATCCATAGACCCAGCGACCGGACGATATGTGCATGCGAACCCCAAAAGCCTGCTGACAAGAATCGCCATTCTAGGCGCGCATCGGGTTGTGACACAGGGACAGTTGCATTCAGGCCGCGAATGCAACTGTGCAGGTCGCAGCATTATGTTGACGCGTTGCCGTTGATCGACTCGCCGCGCAGGCCAAGTGCTTCAGGCATAAGCTCAATGGACCTTCAAGCCCAATCGCCAGGGAGACCGATGATGTTAGCCATGCGCGCCGCCGACAGCGCCCCCACCATTCGTTTTCGCAGCGACCGGGTGTGCCGGATCAATGGCCAACTGTTTTTCAGCACCCGGGAAAATACCCTTGAGGGGCCGTTTGACAGTCATGAGATCGCCGAGCAGCAAATCCGGGCCTATATCGCGCGGATGCAACAGCAAGATTCCAAAAGATAGTCCGCGGCGCTGCATTCACGAGCAGGCTCGCTCCCGCAAAGAATCTCGATGGCCACACCATCCATGTGTGACCGCCGACCTGTGGGAGCGAGCCTGCTCGCGAAGAGGTCCGAACAGGCGACCAATCCCTTAGCGCACCGCCTCAAACAACCCACTCGCCCCCATCCCGCCACCGACACACATGGTCACGATGCCGTAACGCAAGTTACGCCGCTGCAACTCGCGCACCAGATGCCCGACCTGGCGTGAGCCGGTCATGCCGAATGGGTGGCCGATGGAAATCGAGCCGCCGTTGACGTTGTATTTCTCGTTGTCGATCTCCAACCGGTCGCGGCTGTACAGGCACTGCGAAGCAAACGCCTCGTTCAACTCCCACAGATCGATATCCGCCACCTGCAAGCCCTTGGCCTTGAGCAGTTTTGGCACCGAGAATACCGGGCCGATGCCCATCTCGTCCGGCTCGCAACCGGCCACGGTAAAGCCACGGAAGAACGCTTTCGGTTTCAGGCCCAGCGCCAAAGCTTTTTCCAGGCTCATCACCAGCGTCATCGAAGCACCGTCGGACAGTTGCGAGGAGTTGCCAGCCGTCACCGAACCGTCGTCAGCGAACACCGGTTTCAGCCCGGCGAGGCTTTCATAAGTGGTGTCAGGGCGATTGCAATCGTCGTGATCGACCACGCCGTCGAGGATCTGCACCTCACCGCTGTTCTTGTCTTCGACGCGATACTTGACCGACATCGGCACGATTTCATCATCGAACAACCCGGCGGCCTGAGCCTGCGCGGTGCGGATCTGGCTTTGCAATGCGTAGCGATCCTGCGCTTCACGGCTCACGCCATAACGCTGCGCCACCACCTCGGCGGTCTGGCCCATCGTGTAATAGATGCCGGGGGTCTGCTGCTTGAGCAATGGGTTGATCAGGTGATCGGTGTTGACGCTTTTCAGGGTCAGGCTGATCGACTCGACGCCGCCGGCCACGATGATCTCGCTGCAACCGGAAGCGATCTGGTTGGCGGCGATCGCAATGGCCTGCAAGCCCGATGAGCAGAAACGATTGAGGGTCATGCCCGCCGTGCCGGTGCCGAGGCGCGACAGCACCGCCACATTGCGGCCGATGTTATAGCCCTGGGCACCTTCGTTGGAGCCGGCGCCGACAATGCAATCCTCGACGCTGGCCGGGTCGATGTCGTTGCGCGTCAACAGGGCATTGACGCAATGGGCCGCCATGTCATCGGGGCGGGTCTGGTTGAACTTGCCGCGAAAGGATTTGGCCAGGCCGGTCCGCACGCTGTCGACGATCACCACTTCACGCATGGCATACCTCATTGTAGTTGTCGGTTGAGAGTGGCCCTGAGCATAAGTCCACCTTCTTGCCGACCGCGAGGATCATTCACCCGGCGTATGCGCAGCCATCGCTTCAGTCCTTGCGTTTCTTGGCCTGCTTGTCGGATTTTTCGAACGCCTCTTCCAGTGCGCGGTTGATCGTACGCAGCACTTTGACCCGCGCCCAGCGCTTGTCGTTGGCTTCGACCAGGGTCCACGGGGCGATTTCGGTGCTGGTGCGATCGACCATATCGCCGACGGCGGCACGATAGGCATCCCACTTGTCGCGGTTGCGCCAGTCGTCTTCGGTGATCTTGAAGCGCTTGAACGGAATCTCTTCGCGCTCCTGAAACCGCGCCATTTGCGTGTCCTTGTCGATGGCCAGCCAGAACTTGACCACGATCACCCCGGAATCGGCCAGTTGCTCCTCGAAATCGTTGATCTCGCCGTAGGCGCGCAACCAGTCGGCCGGTTTGCAGAAACCCTCGATCCGCTCAACCAGCACGCGGCCGTACCAGGAACGGTCGAATACAGTGAATTTGCCGCGTGCCGGGATGTGCCGCCAGAAGCGCCACAAGTACGGTTGCGCGCGCTCCTCTTCGGTCGGCGCGGCAATCGGCACGATGTTGTACTGGCGCGGATCGAGCGCCGCCGCGACCCGGCGGATCGCTCCGCCCTTGCCGGCGGCGTCGTTGCCTTCGAACACCGCGACCAGCGCGTGACGGCGCATGCGTTTGTCACGCATCAGCCCGGACAGCCGCGCCTGCTCGGTGATCAGTTGTTCTTCGTAGTCTTTCTTGTCCAGTCGATGGCTGAGGTCGAGGCTGTCGAGCAGGTTCAATTGATCGACCGGCGTACCCAACGGCGCAGCGCTGACCTCTTGCGGATTGACCTCGGCGCGTTTGAGCGCGCTCTGCAAACCTTCCAGCAGAATCTTGCCCACCGCCAGGCTGCGGTAGTTGGCATCGGCGCCTTCGATCACATGCCACGGCGCGTAATCGCGGCTGGTGCGGCGCAGCACGCGCTCACCATACTTGACGAACTTGTCGTAGGTTTGCGACTGCTGCCAGTCGAGCGGGCTGATGCGCCAGCTGTGCAGCGGGTCGTCGGCCAGCGCCTTGAGCCGCGCCTTCATCTGTTTCTTCGACAGGTGAAACCAGAATTTGAAGATCAGTGCGCCTTCATCGCAGAGCATTTTTTCCAGACGCTCGGCGCCGGCAATCGCCTGATCCAGGCGCGGGTCCTTGAACAAGCCGTGCACCCGCCCCTGCAACATCTGGCTGTACCAGTTACCGAAAAAAATCCCCATGCGCCCCTTGGCCGGGAGCATCCGCCAGTAGCGCCACGCCGGCGGCCGCGCCAGTTCTTCATCGGTCTGCTGATCGAAGGTGCGCACTTCGATCAGGCGCGGGTCCATCCACTCGTTGAGCAACTTGACCGTCTCGCCCTTGCCCGCACCTTCAATGCCGTTGATCAAAATGATCACCGGGAAACGCTTCTGCTGCTGCAATTCGAACTGGGCTTCGAGCAAGGCTTCGCGCAAGGCCGGGACAGCTGCATCAAAGGTGTCATCGTCGATGGCGTGACCGATTTCAGCGGATTCAAACATGGGGACGGCTCCTTCCAGGATTCAGCAAGACTAGCGGATTGGGCACAACAGCGGCGCAGAAATTCCCACCGGTCGCGGATTGTCAGTGAGCGGCCGACCGCATGCCTTGCCATGGATCAAGCAGCGCCGGCGCGATCGGCTAGAATGGCCGCCTTGCCGTTGCCGAGCCTGCCATGAAACCTGTACTGCCCCACGCCCAGCTCGATTGGGATGACCAGGGACGCCCGCGTTCGCGAGTGTTCGATGACGTGTATTTCTCCGACCAGTCAGGGCTCGACGAAACCCGCTACGTGTTCCTTGAACAGAACCGTCTGGCCGAGCGTTTTGCCGCCCTGTCGGCGAACGGGCGGCTGGTGATCGGCGAAACCGGCTTCGGCACCGGGCTGAATTTTCTCTGCGCCTGGCAGCTGTTCGAGCAACATGCCGTGGCCGGTGCGCGGCTGCATTTTGTCAGCGTGGAAAAATACCCGCTGAGCCCTGCCGATCTGCAGCGCGCCCTGGCGCTGTGGCCGCAACTCAAGCCGTTGGCTGATCAATTATTGCGGCAGTACGTGGCGATTCACGCCGGCTTTCAGCGCATCACCCTGGCCAACGGTCGGGTGACGCTGACGCTGTTGATCGGCGATGCATTGGAGCAATTGCCACAGCTCGATGCACAGATCGACGCGTGGTTTCTCGACGGCTTCGCCCCGGCAAAAAACCCTGACATGTGGACCGCCGAACTGTTCGTCGAACTGGCCCGACTGGCGGCGCCGGGTTCGACCATCAGCACGTTTACCAGCACCGGTTGGGTGCGGCGCCTGCTCAACGCCGCCGGGTTCAAAATGAAGCGCACACCGGGCATCGGCCACAAATGGGAAATCCTGCGCGGCGAATTCCTCGGCTGGCCGGCAGACGTGACGCCCCCATTGCCGTACAAACCCTGGTTCGCCCGCCCTGCCCCGTTGACCGCCGAGCGCCGTGCGCTGGTGATCGGCGCCGGACTGGCCGGTTGCGCCACAGCGGCCAGCCTCGCCGCACGGGGCTGGCAGGTGAGCTTGCTTGAACGCCATGCTGCCGTCGCGCAGGAAGCCTCGGGTAATCCGCAAGGCGTGCTGTATTTGAAATTGTCCGCCCACGGCACGGCGCTGTCGCAACTGATCGTCAGCGGTTTCGGCTACACCCGCCGTCTGCTGGAGAACCTGCAACGCGGCACCGACTGGGACAATTGCGGCGTGCTGCAACTGGCGTTCAATGAAAAGGAAGCCGAGCGCCACGCGCAACTGGCCGAGGCCTTCCCGGAAGATCTGTTGCAGTGGCTGGAGCAACCGGCGGCGCAGGCCCGTGCCGGGGTCGGTGTGGCCCATGGCGGGTTGTTCTACCCCGAGGGCGGCTGGGTGCATCCGCCGGCGCTGTGTCACGCGCAAGCCGCGCAGCCGAACATCGAACTGCTCAGCCATCACGACGTGCTGCAACTGCGCAAGGTCGATGACCAGTGGCAAGCGTGGGACGGCGAGCGCTTGCTCGCCAGTGCTGCGGTGGTGGTGCTGGCCGGCGCCGCCGAGATTAAACGCTTTGCGCAGAGCGCCGAGTTGCCGCTCAAGCGCATTCGCGGGCAGATCACACGTCTGACGCAAACCGCGCAAAGTGCCGCGCTGAAGACGGTGGTGTGCGCCGAAGGCTATGTCGCGCCGGCGCGTCTGGGCGAGCACACCCTCGGCGCCAGTTTCGACTTTCACAGCGATGACCTGACCCCGACCGCTGCCGAACACCAGGGCAATCTGGCCATGCTCGAGGAGATTTCCAGCGATCTGGTCGCCCGTTTGCACATTGATCAACAGCCGCTCGAAAACCTTCAGGGGCGCGCCGCGTTCCGCTGCACCAGCCCTGATTACCTGCCGATTGTCGGCCCGCTCGCCGACCTGCCAGCGTTCAATCAAACCTACGCAGCGCTGAGCAAGGACGCCCGGCAAGTGCCGGACAGCGCCTGCCCGTGGCATGACGGCCTGTACGTCAACAGCGGCCACGGCTCGCGCGGGCTGATTACCGCGCCGCTGTCCGGCGAACTGCTCGCGGCGTGGCTGGACAACGAGCCGCTGCCGCTGCCGCGCAGTGTCGCCGAAGCCTGTCACCCGAACCGGTTCGCCCTGCGCAAACTGATTCGCGGCAAGTGATGTTCAGTCGTCGGGTCCAGCGCACAGGCCCAGTTCTTCGATGCGCAATGCCTCGTTGGTCAGGCGCGTCAACACCGCTTCCAGGGCTTGTTCCCGTTCGGCCTTGATGATCTCTGCCTGGCTCAGGTAGTCGGCGTCGGGCACGCTGCTCGACTTTTCGTCCAGCGCAGTCAGTCGTGGTGCGAATTTATCCTCGACGGGGGCGAACTGGCGGGGAAAAGTGCGCTGCAGGTAGTCTTGCCAGAACGCCTGCTTACTCATGAACTGCAGCCATTTGGGCGAGAGCTCGGCGGTATTGACTCTGTTTTGCGCCACGTCCAGATCAGCCTGGGTGACACCGGCCAGTGAGCCGTAGCGCATATGCTGCGGCTGGCTGGGCAAATCCAGTGTCTTGGCGAGGCCGGTACGATAGGCAAGATTGACCTCCAGCGGATCGAACCTGGGAAATTTTGCGGCATGCTCTCGGGCTATCTCGTTCAATTGTTCGAGCCTGAACAGACCACGTCCCAGCTTGAGCAGCGGTTTGGCGCTGGTGATCTTGCCCCCGGCGACGCTGGTGATCCGCTCGACTTCCACCGCCACTTCCAGATAGCTGAAATTGATGGCAGCGCTGTCTGTGCAATTGATCGGACTGGCCGCCAGATTCAGCAATTGATCACACAACTGCGCGTCGCGCTCTGCCGCTTTGAGCACGTTCCAGACGCGCAGCCGCAGGTCGTCCTTGATCTTCTCTGAATCGGCGGTGTTGCCGAGTTCTGCGAGCAGACGAAACAGCCCTTCGGCCCTTGTATCGTCTTTGAAGGCGTTCCAGATTCGCTCACGTTCGAGCCCTTGCGGTCCGACATCTTCAGGCAACCAGAGCGAGCGTGCCGTCTGCTCGTCGAGGCGAGCGATATCGTCCTGCAGATAGCCCATGCCGACGCCGACATTATCGCGGTAAGTCTCCAGAAAGGTTTTGCTCGGATCGTCCAGGGGATTGAAGCGCAGGTTGAGCGCCTGACTGAAACGTCTCGAAGTTTTGAACAGCCACTGCGGCAGGAGCTTGATGCTGTTTTCGCTCAGGTCCGCCCACTCCAGATACGGCAGACGCGAAAAGCCTTTGGGCAGCTCGGTAATGCCGGTGTCTCGCAGCAACAGCCGACGCAGATTGAGCATCCGAGCGACATCCGGCGTCGCATCCAACGGGTTCTTGTTGAGATTCAAATGCTCCAGTTCGACCAGACCGTTCAGCTTTTTCAGCGTCTGCTCGGTCAACCGGATCTTGTTGCCCGCCAGACTCAGCCGGTTCAGATCGGGCATGTGCGACAGCACTTCAGGCAGACGCGTCATGGCGTTGTCATCGAGTTCCAGCGACTGGAGCTGTTTGAAGGATTTGAGGAAATACGCAACATCATCGTCCAGTGCCATATTGCGCATCGACAGTTGCTGGATGTGGTCAAAGCTGATCCCCGGTGGCAACGTCGGCAGCTTGCCGACGCGCATGCCGTCAAGGTTCAGCACGCCAACCGCTTTGCCATTTTCGTTGTTCGCCTGATAAAAACGCCGAAAGCCGTTTTCAATCAGCTCGGCGACGGTACGGCGACTGTGTCGAACCTCGGCCAGATCACCCCCTACGGTGTTCATCGCATCAATGTCTTCGCTCCAGGTAAACAGCGCGTCACGCAGACTCTCAAGATCCCCGCGCAAGGCTTTGACTCGCAATGCCCGGCTCAGCGCATCGCCGCCCAGGCCGTCGATAAACTCACTGGCCTGCGCCTCGGTCATGCGCGGATAGAGTTTGCGGACTTTGCGCAGCAATGCCGACGGATGCTTGTTCACGGCTGGCTGATCGCCTTGCACGCAGGCCGGCTCGACCTCCGCCGGTGCGGATTCGCCATCGACCAGCGTGCGCGCCGTGGCCTCGCGCTCGCCCAGCGCCTTTTCGAGTAACTGGCTGCGCAAGCCTGCGGCGTCGGTTGGCAGCGTGTCGGCACTGCTGGCGACGGCCTTGGGCTGTTTGGTCGGGACGGCCTTGAGGATGGCGTCAAACAGCGCGTTGGGGCCGGCGGCGACTTTGCCATGGGATTTACCATTGCCATCAAACGCTTCATAGCCCGTGGCAGATTTTACCAGCGAACATTTTTTGCTGACGGTCGCCGACTCCTCGCCTATCGCTTGCAGAATCGGCCCGGTCAGTGTCTTGTCGCGTATTTCCAGACGCACCTGCGAATCCCAGCCACCGAGGCGCGGCAGCAATTGAATCGCCAGTTTGTCGGTGTCGTCGTTAGCCAGACGGGGCCAGTGAAACCCGGCGAGCGCACGATCGAGGCGCACCTGAGCGTTGGCGCTCCTCACGTTTTGCCCGAGCTTCAACGCCACGCGCCCGTTTGTCCGCAGGCGCTGGCGTTGCACACTCGGCGCCTGGTCGATGAGCCTTTTCGCGTAGCGCGCGGGGATGCCGGCAAAGACCTTGCGCATTTTCAGCACCTCATCCGCGTCGCTCTGGTCGTAGCGTTGATACATACGCTCGAATGCCGCGCGATGGTCGGTCTTCAGCGCTGCGCCGAGTTTTTTTGCCAGCGCCGAGTGCTCGAGGTTTTTCTCGACTTTGGTGCCAAGCAAGGCGTCGACCTCGCTTTGATACAACCCGTCGACAATGCTTTGCAGTAACTCGCCTCGGGCCAATCGATCTTCATCGACCACCACAGCGAGGGATTCGTCGAGCACTTTGGTCTTGGGGTAGGTTGCACTTACGTCCCCTTCGGCATCGATCACCTCGATGTAGCGGTCGGTCGGCCAGCCAGCCAGCTTCGGCAACGCCTGCAGTTGTTCCTCGACGGCCTGACCGGAATGGATTTCACCGCGTTGCAGTTCGTTGCTCAAGCTGCGCAACCGTCGCGCCAGGCGAGCGCGTTCCACGGTTTCGCGCAGGCGCACCGGCAAGCTGACGTTGTCGGTAAAGGCCTGGTGCAGTTCTTCCGGCGGGATGCCACAGAGGCGGCGGAGCATGTCCAGATCGCTGTCGGCGAATTCGCTCAACGATGGATCGATGCGTTTGAGCGCGTAGGCAATACTGCCCCACTCTTCAGGTTCTTCGGCGGGAAGCCGCCAGCCGCCTTCGATGTGCCTGGTGATTTGCGGGGCATAGGCCTGCGCACGCCGGGCATGTTGCAGGCGCCAGACTTTGCTGTCGGCGGCATAGTCGCCGGCGAAGATTCGATGGTCGACGCGGCCCATGGTCTTTTCGCCGATCTGATAAAGGTCTTTGGAGTCCGCAGCGATGGTGACCCCCGTCGGCAGGGCATGTTCGTAAGGTGCCAGATCTGGCTTCCACAACCGTGGCTGGCCCGCGCCGTTGGTAATGGCGCGAAATTGCGCGAAAAACTGCGGGTGCGCCTGCAGCAGTTTTTTGCCCAGTGCACCCAGCGCTTTTTGCCCCCCGGCAAAGGCCGCCATGGCAGCGATGTTTTCCGCCACGCTGAGCAGATGCGCCAGCGCTTGCTGATGATCACCACGGCGCCAGTCCTCAACGCCTTCGTAGACTTCAGCGAGCATCTGCCCGACTGCAACGCCCATCATCAATTGCCCGAGCACTGGCACGAACAGCCCGGCGACCGAGAGCACCGTTACGCCCAGCTGAAGGAAATCGAGCAGGCGTTTTTTTCGCACCTCTTCATCGATATCTGCGGTCGGCACTGCCAGCTTGCGTGCGTCGAGCTGTAGCTTGCCGACATGGCTCTGCACCATGAATTCGAAGAGCGGCACAGTCATCGGCCACTGTTTAACAAATCCAGGATCAACGCTGTCGGCGAAAGTCTTGAAGAAATCGGCCTTGTTGTCTTCGTCGAGGCTGTTGGCGAAATACTCCTTGAAGCTTGCCACCTGCAACTGCTGTGTCAGGTGTTGCTTGAACGCGGTGAAGCTCGGGTATTCATACAACGGTCGTTGCGGTTCGCCGGCCATGTACACCAAACACCGTTCACTCGGATACAGCTCTACCGAACGGCTGGAAAACACCACCACGCCCCAGATGCAGCTGTCGAGAATCTGCACGCCTTGCATAGTCATCGGTAATTTGTCGTAGAGGATGATCTCGTTCGATAGCACGCCATCGACGTCGATCAGTTTCTGCAACACCTGCCGGGTGGCCGCGGTGATATGGCCCTTGAGTGCGGCCTGCTGCATGTCCAATTGCAACAGCTGTTTTTTCAGCTTGGCGATATCCCGGGTCATGGCGCTGGTGGCGATGACTGTGCCATCGCTGTCGCGCAGGCCGAAAACCTTCTGGAAATGCTCCTGATAGCGTTTGCCCAGGTCCAGTTCGCGGCACAGTTTGGCGAAAGCCACCGGTGTCAGTCCGCTTACGCCTTGGGCGGCACTGCTGATGCGAATGAAGCTGCCTTCCGGGAACGTATCGGTCGCCTCGCTTTCGGTGAAGTTCTGCATTGCCGCTTGCAGCAGCGTCGGCGTGGCGTGAGGGAAGGTCTGAATGCCGTTTTCATCGATAGAGGTTGCCGGGCAACCGCAGTCGACGCCAGGCAGACTGAGAAAATCTTTCTCGACATCAAACGTCACCGCCGGCCATTTACCGCGCAGGGCCATGTGCAATTCATCAATGCAGAAAGCGGGCAAGGGTTTCAGCGCGAGCAGGTCCTTGTCGACCCGCACTTGCGTGGCGTGCAGGTCGTGCGCTGTCTGATCGAGTGCAGCCAACGCGGCGGGGCTTGCTTTGAGCAGATGCGCTGGGAAGGTTTTCTGCAACGTTTGCGCGGTATCGAGATCGGCGGTGGCATCGAGTAGCGTGCGCAGGATGGCGTCGTCACTCGGCAAGGTTGTGTTCACTGTGGCGGGCATCGGCAATAGTCCTTTATGGCGAGGTCGTGCCGATGAACCTATCGAATGGCCGGGATCGCAGGTGGTATCTGCTTATCGCCGCCATAAAACCCGGAAATTTTACGGCTGATACAGGACCCGAACCGCGGCTTATAACTTATCGTTCTAAAACTCCACCTACCGTGGCGGGTCAGTTTCTGAGTACCCGCCCTTTTGGCGAGGTGCCGTTTGCCCCCTCCCCAACGGAAAAACCGGTAAGGATTTTATGTGTGGATTAGCTGGCGAGTTACGTTTTGATCAACAACCTGCAGACCTTGCAGCCATCGAGCGCATCACCCATCACCTGGCCCCGCGCGGCCCTGACGCGTGGGGCTTCCATGCCCAAGGGCCGATTGCCCTGGGCCATCGGCGCCTGAAAATCATGGACCTGTCGGACGGCTCGGCGCAGCCGATGATCGACAGCCAACTGGGCCTGTCGCTGGCCTTCAACGGCGCCATTTATAACTTTCCGGAACTGCGCGCCGAGCTGGAAGCGCTGGGTTACGCGTTCTATTCCGGCGGCGACACCGAAGTGCTGCTCAAGGGTTATCACGCCTGGGGCGAAGCGCTGCTGCCCAAGCTCAATGGCATGTTCGCCTTCGCCATTTGGGAGCGCGACGCGCAGCGTCTGTTCATCGCCCGTGACCGTCTCGGCGTGAAGCCGCTGTACCTGTCGCGCACCGGTCAACGCCTGCGTTTCGCCTCGGCCCTGCCGGCGCTGCTCAAGGGCGGCGACATCAACCCGATTCTCGATCCGGTGGCGCTCAATCACTACCTGAATTTCCATGCCGTGGTGCCGGCGCCGCGCACGCTGCTGGCCGGGATCGAAAAGCTGCCACCAGCGAGCTGGATGCGCGTCGAAGCCGACGGCAGCACCGAGCAGAAAACCTGGTGGACCCTGCCCTACGGCCCGCACGAAGACGAGAAAAATCTCAACCTGGAAGACTGGGTCGACCGCGTCCTCGACAGCACTCGCGAAGCCGTGGCAATTCGTCAACGCGCCGCAGTCGATGTCGGTGTGTTGCTCTCCGGCGGTGTCGATTCGAGCATGCTCGTCGGCCTGTTGCGTGAAGTCGGCGTGGAGAACCTGTCGACCTTTTCCATCGGTTTTCAGGACGCTGGCGGCGAACGCGGTGACGAGTTCCAGTATTCCGACCTGATCGCCAAACACTACGGCACTCAGCACCACCAACTGCGTATCGACGAAAAAGAGATCATTGAGCAACTGCCCGCCGCGTTCCGCGCGATGAGCGAGCCGATGGTCAGCCACGACTGCATCGCCTTTTACCTGCTGTCGCGGGAAGTGGCCAAGCATTGCAAGGTGGTGCAGAGCGGTCAGGGTGCCGACGAATTGTTTGCCGGTTACCACTGGTATCCGCAAGTCGACGGTGCAGCCGATCCGTACGCAGCTTATCGCGCGGCATTTTTCGACCGCAGCTACGACGACTACGCCGCCACCGTGCAGCCGAAATGGCTGACCGCCAATGACGCCGCCGGTGACTTCGTCAAGGAACACTTCGCCCAGCCCGGCGCTGATGCGGCGGTGGACAAGGCCCTGCGCCTGGACAGCACGGTGATGCTGGTCGACGACCCGGTCAAGCGTGTCGACAATATGACCATGGCCTGGGGCCTGGAGGCGCGCACGCCGTTTCTCGATTATCGGCTGGTCGAACTGTCGGCCCGTGTGCCCGGCCAGTTCAAGCTGCCCGATGGCGGCAAACAGGTGCTCAAGGAAGCTGCGCGCCGGGTCATTCCGAGTGAAGTGATCGACCGCAAGAAAGGCTACTTCCCGGTGCCTGGCCTCAAGCATTTGCAGGGTGACACGCTCAACTGGGTGCGCGAACTGCTGCTCGATCCGAGTCAGGATCGCGGCCTGTTCAACCCGAGCATGCTCGACAAGCTTCTGACTGATCCTCAAGGCCAACTGACCCCCTTGCGCGGTTCGAAACTGTGGCAACTGGCGGCGCTGAACCTGTGGCTCAGTGAACAAGGAATCTGATTGATGAAACCCCATGCCACGTCCATCAACCAACGCCTGCTGCGTGGTCAGGCGCCGTCGTACGAACGTCTGCAAGCGCGTCTGGCCGAAGACGGCAGCACCCTGCCCTGCGCCCCGATTGCCGTGCATTGCGGCTGGGGCCGGTTGCTGATCGGCCATACCTTCCCCGACCCCGCGTCGCTGGCGCAGGAACTGCTCAACGAACAACCCGGCGAGCGCGACATTGCACTGTACGTCGCCGCGCCGCAGCAGATCCTCGGCCTCGAGCCGACGCAGCTGTTTCTTGATCCATCGGACACATTGCGCCTGTGGTTCAGCGATTACCGCCAGTCCACGCGAGTGTTTCGCGGCTTTCGCATTCGACGTGCGCAGAGCGAGGCGGACTGGCAAGGCATCAACCGCTTGTATCAGGCGCGCGGCATGTTGCCGATCGATCCTGAGTTGCTGACCCCTCATTATCAGGGCGGCCCGGTGTACTGGCTGGCCGAGGATGAAGACAGTGGCGCGGTGATCGGCAGCGTCATGGGCCTCAATCATCACAACGCGTTCAACGATCCGGAAAACGGCAGCAGCCTGTGGTGTCTGGCCGTTGACCCGCAATGCTCGCGTCCGGGTGTCGGTGAGGTGCTGGTGCGGCACCTGATCGAGCATTTCATGAGTCGCGGGCTGAGCTACCTCGACCTGTCGGTGCTGCACGATAACCGTCAGGCGAAAAATCTCTACGCCAAGCTCGGTTTCCGCAACCTGCCGACCTTCGCCATCAAGCGCAAGAACGGCATCAACCAGCCGCTGTTTCTTGGCCCGGGGCCAGAGGCACAATTCAATCCATATGCGCGAATCATTGTCGAGGAAGCCCATCGACGCGGTATCGACGTGCAGGTCGATGACGCCGACGCCGGGCTGTTTACCCTCAGCCATGGCGCGCGCCGGGTGCGCTGCCGTGAATCGTTGAGCGACCTGACCAGCGCGATCAGCATGACCCTGTGCCAGGACAAAAGCCTGACCCACAAGGTGCTGAAAGCCGCCGGGCTGAATCTGCCCGCGCAACAACTGGCGGGTAATGCCGATGACAATCTGGCCTTTCTCGACGAGCATCAGCGAGTGGTGGTCAAGCCGCTCGATGGCGAACAGGGCCAGGGCGTGGCGGTCGATCTGCAGACCATCGAAGACGTGCAGCAAGCCATCGAAGCCGCGCGCCAATTCGATAGCCGGGTGCTGCTCGAGAGCTTCCATGAAGGCCTTGATCTGCGCATCGTGGTAATCGGTTTCGAAGTGGTCGCGGCGGCCATCCGCAAGCCTGCCGAAGTGATCGGTGACGGTCAGCATTCGATCGGTGCGCTGATCGAGGCGCAGAGCCGGCGTCGGCAAGCCGCTACCGGTGGCGAAAGCAAAATCCCTGTCGACCACGAAACCGAACGCACCTTGCACGCGGCCGGGTACGACTACGACAGTATTCTGCCGGCCGGCGAACATCTGTTCGTGCGGCGCACCGCCAATCTGCACACCGGCGGCACGCTGGAAGATGTCACGGCGATTTTGCATCCGACCCTTGTCGACGCAGCAGTGCGGGCGGCACGGGCGCTGGATATCCCGATGGTCGGCCTCGACCTGATGGTGCCGGCGGCGGATCAGCCGGACTACGTTTTTATCGAAGCCAACGAACGCGCCGGCCTGGCCAACCACGAGCCGCAACCGACGGCAGAACGCTTTGTCGATCTGTTGTTTCCGCATAGTCAAGCGGCGGTCTGACAGCGATGTGCTGAATGCACCACCGCTATCGCTAGCAGGCTAGCTCCCACAGGGAATGCATTTCAATGTGGGAGCGAGCCTGCTCGCGAAGGGGCAGCATCAGACACCGCATATCCCCCTCATCGAAACCATCGGTGTGCTCAACCCATCAGGAGTTTCCATGACCCTGCAAATCCCCGAACCGGATCTGAACTACCTGCAAAAAGTCTTGCTGGAAATGCTCGCCATTCCCAGCCCCACCGGCTTCACCGACACCATCGTGCGCTACGTCGCCGAGCGTCTGGAAGAACTCGGCATCCCGTTCGAAATGACCCGGCGCGGAACCATTCGCGCCACGCTCAAGGGCAAGAAGAACAGCCCGGACCGCGCCGTCTCGGCGCACCTCGACACCATTGGTGCCGCGGTCCGCGCGGTCAAGGACAACGGCCGCCTGACCCTCGCCCCGGTTGGCTGCTGGTCGAGCCGCTTCGCCGAAGGCAGCCGCGTCAGCCTGTTTACCGACAGCGGCGTGATTCGCGGCAGTGTCTTGCCGCTGATGGCGTCTGGGCATGCGTTCAACACCCAGGTCGATGAAATGCCGATCAGTTGGGATCACGTCGAGCTGCGCCTTGACGCGTACTGCACGACCAAGGCTGATTGCGAGTCGCTGGGTATCAACGTCGGTGACGTAGTCGCGTTCGATCCGCTGCCGGAGTTCACCGAAAGCGGCCATATCAGCGCCCGTCACCTGGATGACAAGGCCGGTGTCGCGGCGCTGCTTGCCGCCCTCAAGTCCATCATCGACAGCGGCCAGGAATTGATGATCGACTGCCATCCGCTATTCACCATTACCGAAGAAACCGGCAGCGGCGCGGCGGCGGCATTGCCGTGGGACGTCAGTGAGTTCGTCGGCATCGACATCGCCCCGGTCGCGCCTGGCCAGCATTCCAGCGAACATACGGTCAGCGTGGCGATGCAGGATTCCGGCGGGCCGTACGACTACCACTTGTCGCGGCACTTGTTGCGCCTGGCCGGCGAACACGAATTGCCGGTGCGCCGCGACATGTTCCGCTATTACTTCAGTGACGCGCATTCGGCAGTAACGGCCGGGCACGACATCCGCACCGCCCTGCTCGCCTTTGGCTGCGATGCGACTCACGGTTATGAACGTACGCACATCGACAGTCTGGCGGCGTTGAGCCGCTTGCTGGGTGCTTACATTCTGAGCCCGCCGGTGTTCGCCAGCGATGCGGCGCCGGCCAATGCCTCGCTGGACCGCTTCAGTCATCAGATCGAACATGACACGCAGATGGAGAGCGAAACGCGGGTGCCGCCGGTGGACAGCCTGGTGGGGCAGCGCTCCGACAGTTGAGCCTTGGGTGAGCAGATAACCGCCTTCGCGAGCAGGCTCGCTCCCACAGGGAATCGCATTTTACATGTGGGAGCGAGCCTGCTCGCGAAGAGGCCTGCCCCGCCAACACAAAACTGGCAGACCAACCCCAATCGCCGTAGCATCGCACCATTGATTTGACCGAGGTGCCCATGCTGATTCCCCACGACGCGCTTGAAGTCGACACTCTCACCCGCCTGATCGAGGATTTCGTCACTCGCGATGGCACCGACAACGGTGATGACACACCGCTGGAAACCCGCGTTCTGCGCGTACGCCAGGCGCTGACCAAGGGTCAGGCCTTGATCGTGTTCGACCCGGAAAGCGAGCAGTGCCAGTTGATGCTCAAGCACGATGTACCCAAGCATTTGTTCGACTGACGCTCAGCGAACCTTTTGCACGCCTTCCTTGCGCTTGATCCGGTCGTAGACTTCGGAGCGATGCACATGCACGTTTTGCGGGGCTTCGACGCCAAAGCGCACGCTGGAGCCATTGACCGACAGAACGCGCAGGGAAATGTCGTCACCGATTGAAATCAACTCACCAACGACACGGCTGAGTACAAGCATGAGATAGGTCCTTCAGGGTTAGCGAACCCTGAAGATGCGCGGCTTGCGGCGTCGGCACAATGCGCAGCAGGCAAATCAGTTTTGCCTTACAGCCTTGCGCGCTCAGAGCCGTCAGACGTTTCCTGCAAAACAACCTCAAGCCGCTGAAAAACGCGGCCCGAACAGGATCACGCTGGCGCCGATCACGCACAGCGCCACACCGATCCAGTCAGAGCCCAATGGGCGCACTCGCTCGACCACCATCAGCCAGCCAATCGAAGCGACGATGTAGATTCCGCCGTAAGCGGCATACGCGCGCCCGGCGTAGTTGGCTTCAACGCGGGTCAGCAGGAGTGCGAACAGCGTCAGACTCAACAGTGCTGGAATCACCCACAGCGCACTTTTGCCCTGGCGCAGCCACATGAAGAAGGCGAAACAACCGGCGATCTCGAACAGCGCCGCGAGGAAGAACCACAAGTAATTGAGCATCGATGCGTCTCGACAGGGTGACCGTTGCGGCCACCCTAACGACGCCGTGTGCTGCGGGCAAGTTCAGCCGTTGTTCTGTTTGGCCTTGGCGCGCATTTTCTCGGCCATACTGGTCATTTCGTTATAGAGCAACTGCGGGTTCTTCTGCTTGATCGCCCAGGCCATGCGCCCTTGTTCGTGGGGCAGGATCATGAATTCACCGGCGACCACTTGCTGATAGATGTAGTCGGCGATATCCGCGGCGCTGATCGGCGAACTTTCCAGCAATTTGCCTACTTGGGCTTTCATGGCTGGAGTCGGCCCGCGGAATGAATCGAGCAGGTTGGTCTGGAAGAACGACGGGCAAACCACGTGCACACCGACTTCCTGTTGCGCCAGTTCGATCAACAGACTTTCCGAAAGCGCCACCACACCGGCCTTGGCCACGTTGTAGTTGCTCATGGCCGGCCCCTGCATCAGCGCCGCCATGGAGGCGATGTTGATGATCTTGCCTTTGCTCTGTTCGAGCAGCGGCAGGAACGCCTTGCAGCCCTTGACTACGCCCATCAGGTTGATCGCGATCTGCCAGTCCCAGTCTTCCAGCGACAACTCGCTGAAGAAACCGCCCGAGGCCACGCCGGCGTTATTGACGATGATGTCGATGCCGCCGAGTTTCTCTTCACACGCTTGGGCGAATGCCGTGAGCTGGCTGTAATCGCGCACATCGCAGCGCTGGATAAAGCCGTCACCGCCGGCCTCGCGGACCAGCTTCAGGGTTTCTTGAAGGCCCGGTTCGCTGACGTCGGACAACGCCAGTTGCCAGCCCTCACGCGCCCAGCGCAGCGCGATTTCGCGACCCAGCCCCGAGCCCGCGCCAGTGATCATCATGCGATTTTGCATAGCAGACAGCCTTGTTGTTCCGGGAAAGATGCGCCGAGTGTAGCGAACGTTCGGCCACCACCCACGCTCCATCAGATTGCTGAATGGTGAGTGCAAACCGGGGCGCGTTGGATTCAAAGAGGCCGAGTAAGTTCTGAACTAGCCGAACGAAAAAAAGAAATAACGCTGCAACCCAAATACATTAAAAAAACATTGAATTTTTTCTCATGGAGGCAAGTCGGAACTTGTAAGCAGCCTGGAATTACTTGGTATCCAGTCGCCCTCGAACATCAAGACTTCTCGACATTACCAACAAGGAAATAGACATGGGCACAATTCTTATCATCATCCTGATCCTGTTGCTGATCGGTGGTCTGCCGGTCTTCCCGCACTCCAGAAGTTGGGGTTATGGTCCGTCGGGCATCATCGGTGTCGTACTGGTCGTGCTGTTGGTGTTGTTGTTACTCGGCAAGATATGACGATTTGAAGCTGTAAAAAAAAGAGGCCCTGTTCAGGGCCTCTTTTTTATTGCGCGTTTTTCAACAGCAATCAGTCCGGCTTGCCGTGAATCACACCGGCGGTGTTATCCAGCAGGCTCTTGGTCGCGGTTTGCAGGAACGCTTCGAGCTTGAGTTTCAGTTCGGCAGTACGCGGTGCATTCGGCACCACTTCGGCGTGCGGATTGGCACCGAGCTGGTATTGCCAGATTTTCGGCCCCATGTCTTTGTCGCGCGGCAACACCAGAATCTGGTCGGCGGTGACAATCGCCGTGGTCTGCTCGCTGCCCGATGGCTTGATCACACCGAAACCGGTATCGCCCTGTGGCAGATTGAGCAGGTCGCGGCCCCAGCACTGGTGCCGCACTTCGCCACCGAGACGGCCCATGATGGTCGGCACGATGTCGATCTGCGTACCGACGGTATGGTCACGCGTGCCGAACTTCTGCTGAATGCCCGGTGCAATCATCAGCATCGGCACGTTGAAGCGGCCCAGGTCCATTTCGGTGATCTGGCGCTCGTTGCCGAAGCCGTGGTCACCAACGACGACAAACAGGGTTTCGTTGAAGTACTTCTCCTTGCGCGCCTTCTCGAAGAACTGGCCCAGCGCCCAGTCGGAGTAGCGCATGGCGGTCAGGTGTTCATTGAGGCTGCCACGGTCAGTCACGCGCTCGACCGGCAATGGCGTCGGCAAGGCGTATGGCGTGTGGTTGGACAGGGTTTGCAGCAGCGCGTAGAACGGCTTGCCGTTTTCCCGCGCCTTCAGTTCCTGCAGACCACGGTCGAACATGTCCTGGTCGGACACGCCCCACGTCGGGTCGGAGAACACCGGGTTGACGAAGTCGTTGCGGCCGACGAAGTTGGTCATGCCCTGGTTGCTGAAGAAGCCCGACTGGTTGTCCCACGCGAAGTCGCCGTTGTAGACATACACATCGTCGTAGTCACGCGCGCTGAGCAACTGCGGCAGGCCGGACAACTTGTGGCTGCCTTCCGGGGTCTGCATCAGGTATTCGAAACCCGGCAGATTGGGGAAGCAGGCCATGGTCGCGAACATGCCCTGGTGGGTGTGCGTGCCGTTGGAGAAGAAGCGGTCGAACAGCAGGCCTTCCTTCGACAGCTTGTCCAGATAAGGCGTGATATTGCCCGGCGCGCCCAGCGCACCGACCGAGTGACCGGCCATGCTTTCCATCAGGATCACAACGACGTTCTTGATCGGCAGGGTCTTGTCGGCCGGCGGCATGTAGTCACGGCGCACCGCCGCGATGTCGGCGTCGACCAGTTTGTCGTCCGGCATCAGCAGCATGTCGCGCACCACTTTTTGCGCCTGTTCCTGCGGCAACGTGGCTTTCCAGATATTGTCGCGGTCCTCGCCCATGCGCGCCTTGGCCGCAGCGATCAGCGACAGCGTGCCATTGAGGCCGAGCTGGTTGGCGAAGTTGGAATCGGTGGTGTACACGTCGCCCCAACGCATGGGCGGGCCCTGACGCAAGGTGCCGCGCGCAGCGACTACGCAGATCAGCAGGCAGACCACGAAGACCGCCAGACGGGTGTACCACGGCGCCACCTGACGCGAGCTGACACTGCCGCCGCTGAACGGCCCGCGCGGGCGGGTGGCGCGGTCGGCGCCTTTGAACGCGAGGGTCAGAATGACCGTACCGATGACCCACGCCAGCAGATAGCGAACCACCGGGAAACCGTACCAGAGCATGCTCATCACGGTTTTCGGGTCTTCCTTCACGTACTGGAACACCAGACCGTTAAGGCGCTGGTGAAACTCGCGGTAGAAGTCCATCTCCATCAGGCCGAGGAACAGCGCAATGCTCGACGCAATAGTCAGCCACAGGCGGAAAAAACCGCGCGCAGCCATGGCCCGGGCACTGAACAGCGCCAGTACCAGCGGAATGCACAGGTAGACCACCAGGCGCAGGTCGAAACGCAGGCCGTTGACGAACGCTTCAAGGAAGGTCGAGACCGGGGTGTCGAGGATCATCTCGCGGTTGTAGACCAGCAGCGCGAGGCGCAGCACGGAAAACATCACCATCATGACCAGCGCACAAAGCAGCGTGTAGGCCAGATGCGATTTGACGGTCGGTTGCAGCAGGCGACTGGAAGATCGCTGCTGATTCAGGGCGTCCGGGTTTGCCATGTCGTTTTAGGACCCATTGGAAGGTTGAAGTTGCAGAGAATGAAGCGGCGCCAAGCCCTCTATTGGTCATTCCAGACCCCGGGGCGTGCGCGGTGGGCAAATGTTGCACGATCACCCGCACCATTGCCATTGATTACTGCCGCGCCGCCAGATGCTTTCATTCAGAGCCCTGACAGCGAGGCAACGGCGCGGGCGAATTGTCGGGAACACTTTGTGAAAATTTCGTCCAACGCATATCTGGAAACACAATAAAGCCGGAAACGAAACGCCCCGAATCAATCGGGGCGTTTATTTCAAAGTTGCGCGGATTATTTCTCGGCGCGTTGTTTCAAGGCTTTCAGGGTATTGAATGGGGCGTCGACAACGAACTTGTTGGCAACCATGGCCGGCACGCTGCCGCCTGGTTCGGTGTGCACTTGATAAGTCACTTCGACCTGATCGCCCTTGGGTACGAACTTCCAGAAACCTTTGACCTGCTGCACCCGCACAAAACCTTTTTCTTCGGGAAGATAAGTCGGCACACCTTCGAGATTGCGGGTCAGGCTGCCATCGGCGCCTTCGACGGTGGTGATGCGCAACACCGAATCACGCGGAGTGACCGGCCACGGCGTATTGAACTGGGTGTAGGTCCAGCTCTGGTCGCCTTCGTGCTTAAGCAGTTTCTGGCTTTTGCATTCGTGAATCCAGGCGCAGGCACCGGCGACGTCTTCCTGCAGCGCGCGCAATTTGGCGATGGTGGTCTTCATCAGCGCGACGCCCTGATAGGACTTGTAGTCCGAGCCGGGTATCTCGCTCAGCGAGACCTTGATGCCGTCCTCGTTCTTGGCGACCTTCCAGTCTTCAGCCTGAGCAACCGAGGTGGCCAGCACAGCGGTCAAACCACACAACACAGCGATACGATGCAGCGAACCCATAGTCTTTTCCTTATTGTTGAAGTTCCGTTGCCTTGACACATCACGCCGCGGTCATCTGCTCCCACCAACCGATCAGCCTGATCGCTTCTTCGGCGCTGCTGCCACAGACCTCGACGTCGGCAGCGAAGCCTGAGCACACGGGCGGACGCTCCGGGCGGCCGAAAATGTTGCACAGGTTATCGACCGACAGCTGCACGCAACGTTCGCCGGCAGGTTTGCCATCGGGCATGCCGGGAATCGGCGAACTGATGGAAGGGGCAATGCAGCAAGCGCCACAGCCTTCACGGCATTTCATGACCAACAGATCCTCGCAACGGGCGATGTGTAAAGAGACGGGAAACAGAGTAACCGCTAAAACGGCTGTTTCAAATTGTCTGCGGCGGGTTTTCAGCGATAAATGAAAGTGACTGAGCAGTCTCCGACAAAGCGTCTGTTCTGTGGGTTACAGGCAGGTGTCATTTACTGTTTGAATTCGAAATCCAGCGCCGCGCCTTCAACTTCGCGGCGTTCGTCATTGCGCAGTTGCAACTGCATTTCGTTGCTGAGCAAGCGACCGTTGAGTTGGAAGCCGCTGTCCTTTTCGCCAAACATCTGCGGCAGAATCGCCTCGCGCTTGGGCAACTCTACGGTGCCCTTGGGCTTCAACTCTTCAACCATGTCCTTGGGCAGGCTTAGATCAAGCTTCGCCTTCGGCAATCGGGTTTTTGCGACTTCGCTGGCAGGTTTCGATTTCGAGGCTACCGGGCGGCGCTTTTTCACAGTGGCGGCTTTTTTCGACTGCGCTTTCTTGACCGGCGCTGCAGTTTTCGCGGTTTTCTTGCTCGCACTGGTTGCAGCCGGTTTTTCCTGGGTGGCAGCCGCCATGACACTCGGCGCCTGACCGATCATCAACAAACCCAGCAAAACCCACGCGGCAGGAACAATCGCTTTCATGGACCCAACGAACTGAGGCAGAGGGCCACATGCTCGCTTTTTGCGCGCGACAAGACAAGCCTGACCTGCCGCTCGTTCAGAATCCGCCAGCGGTTTCCTGGCACAGTTGCGTCGCCAACAGCCCCAGCGTCATCAACGCCCGTTCTGCCTCGCGGTTCCACGGAATGCCGCAGTTCAGGCGGATACAGTGGTTGAATTGCTCGGTATTACTGAAGATCAGCCCCGGCGCAATGCTGATGCCCTGCTGCAACGCGCGAACATGCAATTCCTGCGTATTGACCCGTCCCGGCAAGCTCACCCAAAGAATGAAACCGCCCGTGGGCCGGGTCATTTGTGTGCCTTCGGGGAAGTGCTGCTGCACCGCCAACTGGAAGGCGCTGAGGTTTTTCCGATATTCCTGGCGGATGTACCGTAAATGCCGGTCATAGCCGCCGTTTTCCAGATAAGCGGCAATCGCCATCTGCGTGACACTGCAGGCCGAATGCGTGCTGAAAGTCTGCAAGCGCTGGATTTCCTGCTGATACTTGCCAGCGATCATCCAGCCGATCCGCACACCCGGCGACAGGGTCTTGGAAAAGCTCGAACAGTAGATAACCCGATCCAGGCGGTCATAGGCCTTGAGCGCTTTGGTCTTGCCCTGCTCGAACATCAGCTCGCCGTAGATATCGTCCTCAACGATCTGGATATCGAAATCCGAGGCCAGCCGCAGCAGTTGTTTCTGCCGCTCCTCGGGCATGGTCCCGCCCAGCGGATTGCTCAGGCGCGTAGTCAGCACCAACGCCTTGATCGACCACTGGTTGGCCGCCAGTTGCAGCGCTTCCAGGCTCATACCAGTAGCGGGATCGCTAGGTATTTCGATGACTTTGAGACCGAGCAGATCGGCCAATTGCAGCAGGCCGTAATAGGTCGGAGATTCAGCAGCGATCAGATCCCCCGGCCGGGTCAACACCCGCAATGACATTTGCAGGGCATCGACACAACCGTGAGTAATCACCACTTCAGACGGATCGACCACCACCCCAGCGTCGCGCATGCGAATCGCCACCTGCCGGCGCAACGGTTCAAAACCGGGGCTGAACATGTAACTGAAAGCGCGCGGACTATGGAAACGGGTGACCTTGGCCAATTGCTGGTGCAACGCGCGCACCGGCAAGTAGTCGACACTCGGCACCGCCGCGCCGAGCGGAAACACGCCTTCACGACGCGACTCCACCAAAACCTGCTGAATGATACTGCTGCGCGTCACCAGCCCCGGCCGCTCAACCCGCGCAATGTCCGGAGTCGGCGCCGTCAGCGCTGGCGTCTGGTGCACGTAATAACCCGACTGCGGCCGCGCCCGGATCAAGCCCTGATCCTCAAGATTGGCGTAAGCCTGCAACACCGTCGCATGGCTGACATTGAGCTGCGAACTCATCTTTCGCACCGAAGGCACCCGCTCCCCCGGCTGATAAACGCCACGCCGAATATCCTCGGCCAGCTGCTGAGCAATACGTTGGTAGAGCAAGAGATTGGTCATGACGCAGCACTCGATTTCACGGGCGATTTTATTCTTGTGCGAAACAATACCGGAACAGTTTAGAAGTGTACTGGGACAGTTGTCACTTTAGTCGACGATACAGTGCGGTGTCTGCGAGGACTGTACTGTTTTTTGAGAAGTGGTCGATTTATTTTGGGGCAAGATCAAAAGCGCTCTCACCCTAGCCCTCTCCCGGAGGGAGAGGGGACTGACCGGGGTGGATGAAAGAGATACGCCAACCCGAAATACCGAGTCGTACTCAGATTTTGAACAGCCCACAAATAGGCGCCCTCTCCCTCCGGGAGAGGGCTGGGGTGAGGGCCAGCCCCACCACAATTCCCAAGCCAACCACCCGCTTCTAACCACTCAACAATGAGCGCCAGCTCGAGTGCTTTTGATCTTGCCTGGCCAGCGACATCGGAAGGCTGAGCGCAGGGATTGATCCGGGCGTGGGAGCGCAGCGACCGTCTGGCGCAGCCAGACACAGCGGACGTAGGTGCAGCGCAGCAAACCGTAGCCGCTGCGCCCGGATCGATCCCGGAGCGAAGGGACCCGAGCCTGCGAGGGCCGAACGCAGGAGCAAGCCTTTTCGGTTACCTTTTCGGCGTCTGGAAAAGGTGACTCGCCGTAAGGGCGAAACCTCCATCAGCACCACCCGCATCAACGGATATACACGCCAAACCAACCAGAGCCTGGTCGGCCCAGAGGCCGCCAAGGCCAACCTAGCGAGCCGCCCCGAGCTGCCCCTTTTCATCAGAAAAAACAATCTCAACCCGACGATTCTGCGCACGCCCACGCTCGGAAGCATTGGCGTCCACAGGGTACTCATCCCCATACCCCTCAACCTGAATCCGCTTGTCATCAATGCCCAGGTCAATCAACACATCCGCCACCGACTGCGCACGGTCGCGCGACAGTTTGAGATTCTCCTGCTTGCCCCCGGTACTGTCGGTATAACCCTCGATCCGCACCACCCGCTTGGGATTCAACTGCAGAAACTGCACAATCTTCAGCACCACCCGATTGGCCGAATTCTTCAGCTCCGCCTCACCGGTATCGAACAGCACATCGCCCAAGGTCATCACCAGACCCCGATCAGTCTGCGTAGTCGCCAACGCAACGATCTGCTCCTCAAGCCACTTGCCCTGCTGCTGCACACTCAACAGCTTCGATTCGCGCAAGGCCAGTTGCAGACGCTGACGCTCCAGCTCCAGCTTGGCTGCGCGCTCTTCGTTGAGCACCTGATTGGTATGCTCACGAGCAATTTCGCTGTAACGCTGGCTCAGATAAGCGTAATGCACCACGTCCGAACCGCTGCCCCAATAGGTCGACAAACGATCGGCACGGGCCAAAGACTCACCGGCCCGAATCACGTCTTTGGGCGCGATACGCAACACGTTCGAATCTTCCTTGACCTTCTGGAAGTCGCCGCCAGCCTGCTGCAAAGCCTCTTCGCTGTGCTGCCCGGCGCAGCCTGCAAGGCTGGCGCAGCCGACGAGGATCAGACTGCCGAGGATTTTCGCTGACAGGTTCATTGGGCATTCCCCAGTTGCTTGCGCAGTCGGGTGATGCGGGTGTTCAGTACATTCAATTGCTCTTCACTTTTCTGGGTCAGCACCTTGGCTTCGGCCAGTCGGGCGTCCAGTTCAGCCTGCTCGGCGCGCATCCGCGCGTTGCGGTAAGACTGGTCGGCCATGTTGCCTCTGGCGCGGGTGTACTTGGTTTCTGCCAGTTTCATTTCCGGCACTTCGTCGGCCGTGGCGCCAACGGCCTTGGCCTGAGTGATGGCCTGCTCGGTCAGACGCATTTGTTCGATGGGTGCCGGATCAGTCGCGCAACCGGCCAGAGCCAGAACGGCCACGGCCGCGAAAAGAGGTCGAATACTCACTAAGAATCCCTACTGTTTGGGGGCACTGACGGGTTGTGGCGGCTGTTGCTGCTGCGCCTTCCAGCGCTCGATATTGCGTTGCAGTGCAGCTTCCGTCAGTCCGGACGCGGGCAATTCTGTCATCTTTTTGGCTAGCTGTCCGCGCAACCACGGATCGTTACATGCCGAGTTATGGGAAACCGCGAGAAACAGACCAGGGCGATCGATGGGCTGCTCGAATGCCAGCAGATCATTGGTCATGCCCAGCGCCTGGGCGGCCGCCATGCCTGAATAACGGCCGGCGAGTACATATTCCACTTCCCCCAGAAGCAGTTTCTGCAGGGCCTGGGTGAGGTTGGCTGTCTTGGTCAAGGTCAGATTCTGCTCGGCAAAAATGCCGAATGCCTGGGTCATCCGCGACTTTTCCGACAGCGCGCCGGCATGCCCGTGCAGGTCTTTGGCTTCGCCGTAAATCAGAGTCGAGCCTTTGCGCGTCCAGACCAGATAGTCGTTTTCCAGCAGCGGTGGATGAATGTAATCGAGGCTTTCCAGCTCATTGAGGGTCAGTGGCGCGTCAGCCAGCATGTCCATACGCCCGCTGCGCACCTCGTCGAGGGCTTGCGCACGCTTGCCGGCATAGAGCAGCTCGATTTTGATGCCGAGGTCTTTGCCGACTTGCTGCAACAGGTCGGCACTGGCTCCGATCAAGCGTTTCGGGTTTTGGGGGTCCTGCCACAGGTACGGAGGCGCATCCGGGCTGCCGGTGACGACGAGGCGCTCGCACTTGCCAGCCGCTGACGCCCCCAGAGGCAACAGAGCCAGACCCAACAACCATCCGCAACGCAGATCCATGGCAACACGCTCCCACTTAAATCCGAAACAAAAAAAAACCCGACCAAACGGTCGGGCTCTTTATAAGTGAAGCGGCTGGATTAGACCAGCTTCTCCAGCTCGGGTACGGCTTCGAACAGGTCAGCCACGAGGCCGTAATCGGCCACCTGGAAGATCGGCGCCTCTTCGTCTTTGTTGATCGCAACGATCACTTTGGAGTCTTTCATGCCGGCCAGGTGCTGGATCGCGCCGGAGATACCGACGGCGATGTACAGCTGTGGTGCAACGATCTTGCCGGTCTGACCGACTTGCATGTCGTTCGGTACGAAACCTGCGTCGACCGCGGCGCGCGAAGCACCAACGGCAGCGCCGAGCTTGTCGGCCAGAGCGTACAGGTGTTTGAAGTTGTCGCCGTTCTGCATGCCGCGGCCGCCGGAGACGACGATCTTGGCAGCGGTCAGCTCAGGACGGTCGGACTTGGCCAGCTCTTCGCCAACGAAGCTCGAAGTGCCTGCGTCGTGTGCAGCACCAACGGCTTCAACGGCAGCCGAACCACCTTCAGCGGCAACCGGGTCGAAACCGGTGGCACGCACGGTGATCACTTTGATCGCAGCGGTCGACTGGACGGTAGCGATGGCATTACCGGCGTAGATCGGACGCTTGAAGGTGTCAGCGCTTTCCACCGAGATGATCTCGGAGATCTGGTCAACGTCCAGCTGCGCAGCAACGCGCGGCAGGATGTTTTTGCCGTTGGAAGTGGCGGCGGCCAGGATGTGGCTGTAGCCAGTGCCCCCGCCTTCATGGGCAAGAGCTGCAACCAGCGGAGCAACGTTTTCCGGCAGCTGATGCGCGTAAGCGGCATTGTCAGCATTCAGGACTTTGCTCACACCGGCGATTTTCGCAGCGGCTTCGGCCACCGGGCCTGCGCCCTGACCGGCTACCAGAACGTGGATGTCGCCGCCGATTTTGGCAGCGGCAGCCACGGTGTTCAGCGTGGCCGGAGCCAGCACTTTGTTGTCGTGTTCGGCGATTACCAAGATAGTCATGATTAGATTACCTTCGCTTCGTTTTTCAGTTTCTCGACCAGTTCAGCCACCGACTTGACCTTGATACCCGCGCTGCGTGCAGCCGGCGCTTCGACTTTCAGGGTCTTGTTGGTGGAGGCGGTGGAAACGCCCAAAGCGTCCGGAGTCAGCGTCTCGAGAGGCTTCTTCTTGGCTTTCATGATGTTTGGCAGGGACGCGTAGCGCGGCTCGTTCAAACGCAGGTCGGTGGTGACGATGGCCGGCAGTTTCAGCGAAACAGTCTGCGCGCCGCCGTCGATTTCGCGGGTCACGGCAACCGTGTCGCCGGAGACTTCGACTTTCGAGGCAAACGTGCCCTGACCGTAGCCGCTCAGTGCAGCGAGCATCTGGCCGGTCTGGTTGTTGTCGCTGTCGATCGCCTGCTTGCCGAGGATCACCAGCTGCGGCTGTTCCTTGTCGACCACGGCCTTGAGCAGCTTGGCCACGGCGAGGGAAGTCAGATCTTCAGCGGATTCGACGAGGATGGCACGGTCGGCACCCAGAGCCAGTGCGGTACGCAGCTGTTCCTGAGCGGTG
Source organism: Pseudomonas koreensis (assembly GCF_036668835.1). Taxonomy (GTDB): domain Bacteria; phylum Pseudomonadota; class Gammaproteobacteria; order Pseudomonadales; family Pseudomonadaceae; genus Aquipseudomonas; species Aquipseudomonas koreensis_I. The sequence continues at coordinate 70,406 of NZ_JAZEVW010000007.1, read as the reverse complement.
GTCGGGCCGATGGAGACGACGACGATTTCAGTCGCAACACCCTTCTCTTTCAGGCGTACGGCTTCTTCCACTGCGATTTCGCAGAACGGGTTCATCGACATCTTGACGTTGGCGAGATCGACGCCGGAATTGTCCGCCTTGACGCGAACCTTGACGTTGTAATCCACAACGCGTTTGACAGCTACAAGAACCTTCATGGATTCCTCGTTACTCTCCGGTGAAAAGAAAGTCGCCTAGGCGAACCTGGCGGTTGATGTTCATCAGGCTAAAGGGCACCTCTAAAAACGCCGACAAGGGTGCAAGGTGATGTGAATGTCGCTGACCGTTCGTCAGCGGTGACTGACGAGTCGTGGATTTTCACACCGAGCGAACACCGCACGAAAACCGCGCTGCGCTCAACCTTTTACTGCCTGTGCCCTGTCTTTAGAGGTGCTCCTGAAAGCGCCAGTCCGCTTACGACCAGCGCAAAACCGCCCGTATCTTGACCGGAACGCCTATTCCGGTCAATACAGCAAAATGACCACTCATAAGCCGCGCTTCTTTGATTTCTCTGGGCTGGAGGCGATTCAAACAAACGTTTGTATTGGACGCTGAGAGTGGTGTAGATATAATGCGCCGCCTAGAGAGAAAGGTGGGTTTTCCGCTATTCCCCTTGACGTTAACGTAAAGGCTGGCGGGATGCGACATCAAACCTCCAAATCAGAAAAAAAACTGTTGAGCCTTGAGTAGGAGATAGCCTGTGGAACGCGAATACATGGAATTCGACGTGGTCATCGTCGGTGCCGGCCCCGCGGGTCTGTCCGCCGCCTGCCGTCTGAAGCAGAAGGCCGCTGATGCCGGTAAGGAAATCAGCGTCTGCGTGGTCGAAAAAGGCTCCGAAGTCGGCGCACACATCCTCTCCGGTGCGGTGTTCGAGCCCCGCGCGTTGAACGAACTGTTCCCGGACTGGAAAGAACTCGGCGCCCCGCTGAACACGCCGGTGGCCCGCGATGACATTTTCGTGCTGAAAAACGCCGAAAGCGCGCAGAAAATTCCCGACTTCTTTGTGCCCAAGACCATGCACAACGAAGGCAACTACATCATTTCCCTCGGCAACCTGTGCCGCTGGCTGGCCCAGCAGGCTGAAAACCTCGGCGTAGAAATCTACCCCGGCTTCGCCGCTCAGGAAGCGCTGATCGACGAGCAAGGCGTGGTCCGCGGGATCATCACCGGTGATCTGGGCGTCGACCGCGAAGGCCAGCCGAAAGAAGGCCTGTACACCCCGGGCATGGAACTGCGTGGCAAATACACGCTGTTCGCCGAAGGCTGCCGTGGCCACATCGGCAAGCAACTGATCAAACGCTATAACCTCGACAGCGAAGCCGACACGCAGCACTACGGCATCGGCCTGAAGGAAATCTGGGAAATCGACCCGGCCAAACACCAGCCAGGCCTGGTGGTGCACACCGCCGGCTGGCCGCTGGACATCATGGGCACCGAGAACACCGGCGGCTCGTTCCTCTATCACCTGGAAAACAATCAGGTGGTGGTCGGTCTGATTGTCGATCTTTCCTACAGCAACACCTTCCTGTCGCCGTTCGACGAATTCCAGCGCCTCAAGCATCACCCGGTACTGGCGCAGTACCTAGAAGGCGGCAAGCGCATCAGCTACGGCGCCCGCGCCATCGCCAAGGGCGGCCTGAACTCGCTGCCGAAAATGGTCTTCAAGGGCGGCGCGCTGATCGGTTGCGACCTCGGCACCCTGAACTTCGCCAAGATCAAAGGCAGCCACACGGCGATGAAGTCCGGCATGCTCGCCGCCGAAGCGGTGGCTGACGCGCTGTTTGCGGAAAAGGACGGCACTGAAGAGCTGACCACTTATGTCGATGCCTTCAAGAACAGCTGGCTCTACGAAGAATTGTTCGCCAGCCGTAACTTCGGCGCGGCGATTCACAAATACGGCGCGATCATCGGCGGTGGTTTCAACTGGCTGGACCAGAACATCTTCGGCGGCAAACTGCCGTTCACCCTGCGTGACACCAAGCCGGATTACGCCTGCCTCAAGCTCGCGGCCGACTGCAAGAAAATCGATTACCCGAAACCCGACGGCAAACTCAGCTTCGACAAACTAAGCTCGGTGTTCATCTCTGGTACCAACCACGAAGAAGAGCAGCCGTGCCACCTGAAGCTGACCGACCCGAGCATCCCGATCAGCAAGAATCTGCCGCTGTACGACGAACCGGCGCAGCGCTACTGCCCGGCCGGCGTATACGAAGTGGTGACCAAGGAAGACGGCGAGAAGCGCTTCCAGATCAACGCCCAGAACTGCGTGCACTGCAAGACCTGTGACATCAAGGACCCTGCGCAGAACATCACCTGGGTGGCGCCGGAAGGCGCCGGCGGCCCGACTTATCCGAACATGTAAGTCGTAGCGCTGAGCAACAAGGCTCCCTGAACGGGGGCCTTTTTGTTGCGCGCAATTTATTCAATGAAGATGCCCATGTGGGAGCGAGCCTGCTCGCGAAAGCGGTGTGTCATATGACGATGATGTCGATTGATCCAGCGCCTTCGCGAGCAGGCTCGCTCCCACAAAGGCGAATCCAGTCAACTCAGGCAGCCCGCTCATCCCCCGGACTACGCTCGAAGTAACGCTTGTACTCACGACTGAACTGCGACGTGCTCTGATACCCCACCCGATGCGCCACCTGCGCCACGCCCAGCCCTTCGGCCACCAGCAATGTCTGCGCCTTCAACAAGCGTAAACGCTTCAGATACTGCACCGGCGACAACAATGTGCTGCGTTTGAAGTGCTCATGAAAGGTCGACACGCTCATGTTCGCGCAACTGGCCAGGGTCTCGACGTTCAGCGGCTCGGTGTAATGCGCATGCAGATGACTGATCGAGGCCGCCACTCGCGCAAACTGCCCCTGCTGTTCGACCAATGCCCGCAGCACATCCGCCTGCGGCCCACGCAAGGCGACGAACAACAACTCACGCACCCGCGCCGGGCCGAGAATCTGGCATTCCAGCGGATCGTGCAAACAACCGAGCAAGCGCTCGACGCAACCGCGCATGCCATCGTCAAGCACCACCGAGGTCATCGACTCCGGCGTCTGCGCCGGAATGTGCCGCCCTGTCGCCAAGCCCATCGCCAGCACCAGTTCACCGAGCAGCACCCGATCGATCGCCACCGAGACGCCAAGGAGAGGCGCATCCGGCAAGGCAAACGTCTCGCACTCGAACGGCACCGGCAACGCCTGGATCAGGTAATGCCCGGCACCATATTCCATGGTCCGCGGTCCGAGAAACGCCAGTTTGCTGCCTTGGGCGATGATCATCAGGCTCGGCTCATAAATGTGCGGGCCACGGGCGACGTCGCAACTGGCGCGCAATATTTGTACGCCGGGCAAGCCGGTCTGGCTGTAACCATCGCGCAGCGCCAGCGGTTCGATCAGCGAAACCAGCCGCGCGTTGGCATCAAGATGACGGGTCAGTTGCATCGAATCGTTCTTCACAAAAAAACACGCAATAAGGGATGAAAGCATCATCGCAGATCCGTTTGCCAATGCGACCGTCCCAACCCGCATGCCGGAGAATTAGGCATGAGACCCGGAGAATTCGTCATGGCCGCACAAGCATTCGGCGCCCAGAATTCGCCGCCTCACTTGTTCCTGTTTCTGCGAGGTTTGCCATGTATACCGCGATCGGTTATGCCGCCCAATCAGCCACCACTCCCCTCGCCCCGATGAAATTCGAACGCCGCAGCCCACGCGCTGACGACGTTGCCATCGAAATTCTGTATTGCGGCGTCTGCCACTCCGACATCCACCAGGCACGCAACGAATGGGGCATCGCGGTTTACCCGTTGATGCCCGGCCACGAGATCGTCGGAAAAGTCACCGCGATCGGTGCGAATGTCACACGGCACAAAGTCGGCGATCTGGTCGGCGTCGGCTGCATGGTCGACTCGTGCCGTACCTGCGAAGCCTGCCAGTCGAACCTCGAACAATATTGCCTCGAAGGCCCGACCATGACTTACGCCACCCCGGACCGGGTCGATGGCAGCAACACCATGGGCGGTTATTCCGACAGCATCGTGGTCAGCGAGCACTTCGTCGTGCGCATTCCGGAAAAACTGGCCCTGGCCAGCGCCGCGCCGATTCTCTGCGCCGGCATCACCACCTACTCGCCACTCAAGCACTATGGCGTGAAGGCCGGCGACAAGGTCGGGATTCTCGGCATGGGCGGCCTCGGCCACATGGGCATCAAGTTTGCCAAGGCCATGGGCGCTGAAGTGACGCTGTTCACCCGTTCGGCGAGCAAGGCCGAGGAAGGCCGTCGTCAGGGCGCCGATCACGTGATCGTGTCCACCGACGTCGAGCAAATGAAAGCCGCAGCCGGTTACTTCGATTTCCTGCTCGACACCATTCCGGTGCAGCACGACCTCAACCCGTACCTCGACACCCTGCGCTTTGACGGCGTGCACATTCTGGTCGGCCTGATCGAGCCAATCGATCCGCCTGTGCATGCGGCCAAACTGGTGCTGGGGCGTCGGGTATTAGCCGGTTCGTTGATCGGTGGCGTTGCGGAAACCCAGGAAGTGCTGGATTTCTGCGCCGAACACAACATCACCTGCGACATCGAAATGCTCGACATCCGCCAGATCAACGAGGCTTACGCGCGGATGATTGCCGGTGACGTGAAATACCGTTTCGTCATCGACATGGCGACGCTCAAGGCTTAAACCTCAAAGGCTTATACCTTCAAGCCAAGCTCCGCCGACAGCCGGGCTGTGACCCCTTTGATCAGGGGAATCAGCTCGGCCATTTTTTCCAGCGGCATATAGGGCACGGTGCTGGCGATGCTGATCGCCGCAACAATGCCCTTGCTCGCATCGCGAATCGGCGCCGCCACACAGCGGATCGACGGTTCGTTGTCCTCCAGATCGAAAGCGTAGCCACCGGCCACGTATTCGCTCATGCGCTGTTCGAGCTGTTCCCACGACTGCTGGGGATGCTGCGGCCAGAACTGACTTTTCCCTCCCGCCGGCAGACTGATGTCGTAGAGCCGCTGCCAATCCTTCGGTGAATCATCGAGCATCAACGCCTTGCCGATGCCGGTACGCGCCAATGGCATGCGATGGCCAACCCGCGAACGCATTTCCGGGCCATTGCGCCCCGGATTTTTCAGCAGGTAAAGCACCTCATCGCCTTCACGAATTCCCAGGTGCACGGTGTCGCCAGTCAGCGACGACAACTCGTCCAGATACGGCCCGGCCAGGGTCACCAGTGGCAGTTCTTCGCGAGCCTGAAAACCTAATTCGATCAGCTTCGGCCCGAGCAGATAACCGATTTGCGGCACCACGCGCAGGTAGCGCTCGTCGACCAGGCAACTGGCCAGACGATGGGTAGTGCTGCGCGTGGTGCCGATCAGCCGGGCGATCTCCTTGAGATCGCGCGCGCCACTGGCCACCGCCTGCACCACACCGAGGCCGCGCAACAGCGTCTGGGTGCCGGTGGGCGCGGCGTCCTTGGTTTTTTCCGGGGCGTCTTCCTGCATATCCAGCCTTTTTTACCGTTGAGCGAGGGAACGGGCGGCATTATGGTCGCCCGACGCAGACCACTACAACTCGATACGTTCGACCTTGCCCACCAGTAGCACGTAAGACAACGCACCGACCAGCGCGAGCACGGCGATGTAGGTGATCGCCGGGGCAAACGAATCGCCGCTGGCGAGGAAGCCGATGACGATCGGCGTGGCAATCGCCGACAGATTGCCGATGAAATTGAACACCCCGCCCGTCAGCCCGAGCAGGCGTGCCGGGGCCAGCGTCGAGACCAGCGACCAGGTGATCGAGGCCAGGCCGTTGCCGAAAAACGCCAGCGCCAGGAACGCGATTACCAACGGTGTCGATTCAACGAAGTTGGCGCCGATGATCGCCGTGGAGATCAGCAACCCGCTGATGATCGGCAGCTTGCGCGCGAACCCTACGGTGTAACCACGGCGGATCAGCCAGTCGGAAAAGAACCCCGAGCACAGCACGCCGACGAACGCGGCGAGAAACGGCAGCGACGCCAGCAGGCCGGACTTGATGAAGTCCATGCCACGGTACTTCACCAGATAGGTCGGGAACCAGGTGAGGAAGAACCACAGCGTCGAGTTCAGGCAGAACTGGCCGAGGTAGATGCCCCACAATTTGCGTTTGCTCAGGACAATGCCCAGATCGGTCCAGCTGAACTTGGCTTTGACTTTGGCCGTTTCCGCCTGGATATCGACCAGCCCGCCGCCCTCACGGATCAGCTCGATTTCTGCTGCGTTGGTGCCTTTGAAATCCCGCGGCTCGCGATACACCGCGTACCAGATCAGCGCCCAGAGAATGCCGACCGCACCGGTCGCAACGAACACCATGTGCCAGCCGAACGCGTGTTGCAGCCACGCCAGCACCGGCGTCAGGAAGGCCAGCCCGACGAACTGCCCGGACGTGTAGAAACCGATCGCCGTGGCGCGTTCGCGCTCGGGAAACCAGGTCGTGACCACGCGGCTGTTGATCGGATACGCCGGCGCTTCCAGCGCACCAACTGCCATGCGCAGCACGAACAGGGCGATGAAACTGCTGACGAAACCGAGCATCACCGTGGCCACCGACCACAGCAGCAGCGCGACGCTGTAGAGAATGCGCGGCGGTACGCGATCGACCAGCCAGCCGCCGGGGATCTGCATGGCGGCGTAGGTCCAGCCGAACGCGGAAAAGATCAGGCCGACGTGCACCGGATCGATGCCCAGTTCGCTGGTCAGCGCCGGTGCGGCAATCGACAGGTTGCTGCGGTCGAGGTAGTTGATGACCACGGTGATGAACAGCAACACCATGATGAAAAATCGCTTGCGGCTGGGCGTTACTAAAGACGCCTGCCCGGTGAGGGTGTGCGATTGCATGAGAGATGCCTCTTCTTATGTTTATTTGAGGTCATGACGCCGATCTCCTCTCCCTGAAGATCAAAAACTGTGGGAGCGACGGTGCGACGATTCGACCTGCTCGCGAAGGCGTCGGGTCAGTCACATAAATGGCGAATGTGACATTGCATTCGCGAGCAGGCTCGCTCCCACAGGGTGACGGCGGTGTGTCAGTGATGACTCACCACTCGGCAAAGCTGCCATCGGCATGGCGCCAGATCGGGTTGCGCCAGCGGTGGCCGACCGCCGCGCGCTCGATCACATATTCTTCGTTGATCTCGATCCCCAGCCCCGGGCCGTTAGGGATCTTCACGAAGCCTTTGTCGTAGTCGAACACGCGTGGGTCCTTCACATAATCGAGCAAGTCGTTGCTCTCGTTGTAATGGATGCCCAGGCTCTGCTCCTGGATAAACGCGTTGTAACAAGCCGCGTCGAGCTGTAAACACGCCGCCAGCGCAATCGGCCCCAGCGGGCAATGCAGCGCCAGCGCCACGTCGTATGCTTCGGCCATGTTGGCGATCTTGCGGGTTTCGGTGATGCCGCCAGCATGGGAAGCGTCCGGCTGAATAATGTCGACGTAGCCTTCGCTCAACACGTGTTTAAAGTCCCAGCGCGAAAACAGCCGCTCGCCGAGGGCAATCGGCGTGCTGGTCAGCGGCGCCAGCTCTTTCAGCGCTTCGTAGTTTTCGCTGAGCACTGGCTCTTCGATAAACATCAGTTTGTACGGGTCGAGTTCCTTCATCAGGACTTTGGCCATCGGCTTGTGCACGCGGCCATGAAAGTCCACGCCGATGCCGACGTTCGGCCCCACCGCGTCACGCACGGCGGCGACGTTGGCCAGGGCCAGATCGACTTTTTCGAAGGTATCGAGGAACTGCAGCTCTTCGGTGCCGTTCATTTTCACCGCGGTGAAACCACGGCTCACCGCCTCTTTCGCCGCACGCGCGGTGTCGGCCGGACGGTCGCCGCCGATCCACGAATACACGCGAATCTTGTCGCGCACCTGGCCACCGAGCAGATCACTGACCGACACGCCGAGCGCCTTGCCCTTGATGTCCCACAACGCCTGATCGATACCGGCCAGCGCGCTCATGTGGATCGCGCCGCCACGGTAGAAGCCGCCGCGATAGAGCACGGTCCAGATGTCTTCGATATTGCGTGGGTCTTTGCCGATCAGGTAGTCGGACAATTCTTCTACGGCAGCGGCAACGGTGTGCGCCCGGCCTTCGACCACGGGTTCGCCCCAACCGGTCACGCCTTCGTCGGTTTCGACCTTGAGGAAGCACCAGCGCGGCGGGACGATGAAGGTCGTGAGTTTGGTGATTTTCATCTCTGCTCTCTTTTGTAAATGCAGCTTTTATTAGATGCAGCGCACGCGGCGCCGGAAAAGTCTTAACGAAGCGCTTTCCATGCGGCCACATAGGCCTTGGCATTGACTGCCACTTGCTCTGGCGTCATGCCCGGTTTGAACAGCCCGGAACCGAGGCCGAAACCTTTCACGCCGGCATCGATGAACGCCTGCATGTTGTCCGGGGTGATGCCGCCGACCGGCGCCAACACCGTGCCCGCCGGCAACACCGCGAGCCAGGCTTTGACGACTGCCGGGCTCATCTGCTCGGCCGGGAACAGCTTGAGAATGTCCGCGCACTCCTCCAGCGCCGCGAAGGCTTCGGTCGGCGTGGCCACGCCCGGCGACAGGTACAGCCCGGCCGCTTTCGCCGCGCGCAGGACCTTGGCATCGCTGTGCGGCATGACGATCACCTGGCCGCCGGCATCCTTGACCTGTTGCACTTGCTGCGCGGTCAACACCGTGCCGGCACCGATCAGGCAATCAGCGGGCAAGGTCTTGCGCAGGGTGGCGATACTTTCGTACGGCGAAGGGGAATTGAGCGGTACTTCGATGACGCGAAATCCGGCGGCATACAGGACTTCTCCCACAGCCGCGGCGTCATGCGGTTGCAGGCCACGCAGGATTGCGATCAGACCGTTTTGCGCCAGTGCTTGCTTGAGCATGTCAGGCCTCCAGTCAGGTTAACGGGATGAGGAATCGATCAGTCCGGCGGCACGCGCCAGTTGCCACAGGCCACGCTCGGTAGCCTGCTCGGCCAGCGTCACCCGGGCGAACCCGCAGGCGTCGAGCGCACGGCTGTAACGCGCACAGAGCTGGCCGTTGCCGATCAGCACGATCGAAGGAAGATTCGGGTTATTGCGGCGTACGCGCTGCACCGAGGCCAGTGCCGCCAGCTCGTGGCCAATCATCAGCCCGGACAGGTAATCCGCTTGCAGGGTCGGACTTAGTTCACCGGTCAGGCCCAGCGTGCGTGCGCTGAACAACGTCGAAAGCACGCCCAGTTCACCGTCCGCCGACAGTGCGACCTGCACGCCGCGGTCGAACGCCTGCGCCTCAAAGGTGGCGCTGGGTTGTTGGGTGCGGCCGAGAATGCTGTGCTCGCTGAGCACGGCGAACACCTCGCCGGTCATGAACGTGTCGAAATGCGTGATGCAGCCATCGACCACTTCAACCCACTTGGAATGACTGCCCGGCAAGCCGATTAGCAGATCAGCGCCCGCCTCGGCCGGCAGTTGCTGAAGGACTCCCAGCACTTGGGTTTCTTCGCCACGCATCACATTCGGCAGACGCGAACGCTGAATCACTCCCGGCACGATATGCACCGGGGTGCCGCGCAGACTGACCACGGTTTGTAGGGAATTGCCGAGATTGGCGACGTGCGCCGGCGTTTCGCAGTAGGCCGCTTCACGCCAACCCTGTGCGCTGCCAACCATGCCGCAAGCGATCACCGGCAAATCCGGCTGCGCATCGAGCCAGTCGCCGCAGGCCTGATCGAACGCCAATTCAAAACCATCGGCACATTCACGGCCGTGGATGATCCGCGGAGTCTTGGGCAACTGCATGATCCCGGACGACAGCGCACGCTGTTCCAGCACCACACCGTCCGCCGCGAGTTTGTAAGCACGTAATGAGGTCGTCCCCCAATCGAGCGCGATCAATTGCGCCTGCATCGCTTCACCTGTTCTGTTTTTTGGCAGTGAGTGCGACGGACTATAAACCCGGGCGAGGATAAATCTCAATATATAAATATCAATCCCATATAGTGAGACGAAGACAAAAAAAGATCGCAACATCGTTGATCGATGTTGCGATCTTCAGTAACGGGTCAATGCCCCTCGGCAAACTCACGCAGGACTTTGCCATCCATCCGATACCGCACCCACTCTTCCTGCGGCTGGGCACCGAGGGATTTGTAGAATTCAATCGCCGGGGTGTTCCATTCCAGCACGCTCCACTCGAAGCGGCCGCAGTCGTTGGCGCAGGCGATTTTGGCGAGATGACGCAGCAGGGTTTTGCCGGCGCCGCCGCCACGTTGTTCGGGGGTGATGTAGAGGTCTTCGAGGTACAGGCAGTTGCTGCCCAGCCACGTCGAATAGCTGAAGAAGAACACCGCGAAACCGATTGGCAGGCCGTCGCGCAGGCAGATCAGGCCGTGAGCGGTGGCGCCTTCGCCGAACAGGCTGCGTTCGATGTCGGCGACGCTGGCGATGACTTCGTGGCGGGCCTTTTCGAAATCGGCGAGTTCGGTGATGAAGGCGAGGATCTGCGGTGCATCGCTGGGAGTCGCCGGGCGGATTTCGATCGTCATGGACGGGCCTTGTGTGCAAATTAAAGCGCCATACTAAGGCGCGCGGCGGCGCTCGTCACATGGCAAACAAGGATTAATATACAGTCCTCACCGACACCGCAGGACTATGTGGGAGCGAGCTTGCTCGCGAAAGCGCCGGATCAGACGCCGACTGTTTGACCTGACCGGACGCCTTCGCGAGCAAGCTCGCTCCCACAGGTATTGCGACATTCAAAAAGGACACCAATGAGCATCGACGCCTTCAAACCAATGACAGACCTTGCAGCCCGCTTGCTGCCCCACGCGCTGCAGCCCTCAGACGACGGCGCGCACGACCTCGCCCACCTGCAGCGCGTCTGGCACAACGCAAGCACGCTGCATGAAACGGAAGGCGGTGAGCTCGATGTCTTGCTCGCCGCAGTGCTGCTGCACGATTGCGTATCCGTTGAGAAAAACTCGCCGCTGCGCGCTCAGGCTTCGCGACTCGCGGCGGACAAGGCTTCATCGCTCCTTCAAGAAATGAACTGGCCACGCGAAAAGATCTCTCAGATCGCCCACGCCATCGAAGCCCACAGCTTCTCCGCCAGCATCACCCCGCTGACCCTCGAAGCAAAAATCGTCCAGGACGCCGACCGCCTCGACTCGCTGGGCATGCTCGGTGTCGCGCGCACTTTCTATGTCGCCGGGCGTATGGGCGCAGCGCTTTACGACCCGCAAGATCCCGAAGCGAAACACCGCGACTACGACGACACACGCTTTTGCCTCGATCACTTCCAGACCAAACTGTTGCACCTCGCCGAGGGTTTCCAGACCGCGACCGGCCAGCGCCTGGCACAAATTCGCCATCAGCGTTTGAAGAGTTTCATGGAGCAGTTCAAGGACGAGATCGGCATCGACTCGTTGTAAACACACCATGACGAAACAAACCGTTCGTCGATCCTCAGGCACCAATCCCGACGCGCGGCGGACCAATCAAGGGTAAGGATTCCAATCACTGGAGAAGCCCTATGATCCCGTCAAGGTTGACCGCTTTCCTCTTCAGCGCCCTGCTCTGCCCTGCGGTATTCGCCGCCTCGTCCACGGCAGCGGGCACTGGCCCTACCGATCCGACTCCACCTCGCGCCCCCGCCATCAACAGTGCTCCCGGCATGAACACTGATGGTTCCGGCGTGCCTTTGATCAATCAGCCACCGGCTACCGGCACCGACCCGCGCACGCAGGGCAGCGATCCGGGGCGTCAGGGCGGCATGAATACGCCTGATTCCCCCGCTGCACCGGACAACGCCGGCCCCGGCGTCGGCTCGAAAACCACCACCGGTGGTTCGGGTTCCGAAGGTGCCGGTCAGTAGCCGTTCGCCGACGCGAGCGCCCTATTCACTCCCATGAAGAGGTAACCATGAACGTCGACAAAGACCTGGAAAAAGAAGTCCTCACCCGCCTGCTGCATGCGCACCCCAATGGCCTGGGCAAAGAGGTGCTGGACAATTACCGGGGCGAGAAAGTCGTGGCCAGCGCCCTCGCCGCCCTGCAGGAACGCGGCTTGATTCATCACGGTCATGTGACCTGCAGCGAAGCGGGCGAGCATGAGTTGAACCTGCCGATCAAGCTCAGCGCCGCTGGCGTTGAAGCGGCGCAGAAACTCGATCGCCAGTAGTTCTGAAGTCGTTCGCTGCCGATGCGGCGAGCGGCTGAATCCGTACACAAGAGGAGAACTCCCATGCCTCGTGGAAGCAAAGACAAATACACCAGTGAACAGAAGCGCAAGGCTGAGCACATCGAAGACAGCTATGAGAAAAAGGGCGTGTCGAAAGATGAAGCCGAAGCCCGCGCTTGGGCGACCGTGAATAAACAATCGGGCGGCGGTGAAAAGTCCGGCGGCTCGGGGCGCAAAAAACCGGCGAGTGCCAAGTCGGAAGATCGCAAGGAGTCGTCGCGGCGCGCGGTGGCCAGTCGCAAAGGGCATTCGCGTAGCAGCGAAACCTCGAAGGATGCGCAGACCGTCGACAGTCTGATGAAAGAGGCCCGGGCGAAGAATATTCCGGGACGCTCGTCGATGCGCAAGCAAGAGTTGATCGAGGCGTTGCGCAAGGCTGGCTGAATATTGTGGTGAGGCTGCTGGCCCTATCGCTAGCAGGCTAGCTCCCACAGTGGAATTGTGGTGTACACAAAACCTGTGGGTGCCAGCCTGCTGGCGATAGCGGTGGGTCAGCCGCTGCAGGACTCACCCATAAACGCGTCCACTTCAGCCGCCCCCGGCGCGGTCGCCGGCCCCCAGCGCGTGACCGCCAAGGCTGCGGCAGCGTTCGCCCGCCGCCCTGCTTCATGGGCATTCAATCCTTGCGCCAACCCGGCGACAAACACCCCTGCATGCGCATCGCCGGCACCGTTACTGTCCACGGCCTGCACGGCAAACCCCGGCACATGTCGGCGCTCCCCGGCCTGCTGAATCCAGCAACCCTGCGGCCCGTCGCGCACGACCATCAACACCGTCTCCGGCAAATGTTTGACCAAGCGCTCCAACGCTTGGGCTATGTCGTCAGCACCCGTAAAACGCAAGGCCTCGACGCTGTTGCTGGTCCACACATCGATGCGGGGCAACAGCGCCTGCATCAATGGCGAATCCGGCGATTCGACCAGCGGGCCCGGATCGAACACCACGTTGATGCCCTTCGGCAAGGCCAGCGTCCAGTCGAGCAACGCTTGCGCCTTGCCTGGGTGAAGCAGGCTGTAACCGCTGAGGTACACGTAATCGCCCGCCTCGGCGGCAACGCTGTTCAAGTCCTCCGTGGTCACCTCACCTTCGGCACCGATATAGGAAATGAAACTGCGCTCGGCCGAGGCATCGGTCAGCGCCACGCACAAACCGGTGTCGCGTTCGGCAGGTTCAGCGATACCGATGCTGATGCCTTCCGCCTGCATTGCCTGCCGCGCCAGATCGCCGAAACGTCCGGTGCCGTGACGCCCCAGATAAACCACGGGCAGACCATTGCGCACCGCTGCTGCCATCACGTTGAACCCGCCACCCGCTTCGAAACCCGCCGACTGCGCCAACACGTCGCCGCCGATCTGCGGAAGTTTTTCCACGGCCATGACCAGGTCGATGATGACCTGGCCGGTGTGCAACATCTTAGGCATGAGCATTCTCGGGGTGCGCGGCGCGGCGATCTTTGGCCCCGCCCAGTACAAGGTAAAGGCCGCCGGCGACAACAAAGGTCACGATCCAGCCGAGGCCGTTATGGCCCAGCCACGAATCGGACAGGAAACCTTTGAACCAGACGTTCTCGGCGGTGGTGCCGATGGTGGTGAAACTGAAACCCAGCACGATGGCGATCGCCCAGGTGCCGAACGCGCGCCATTCGATACCGCCGCGATACCAGTAGGCACTGCTCGGGCTGACGTCGAGCAGGTCTTTCGGGCTGTAGTAATGACGATGGATCAAGTCGACCACGAAAATCCCGACCCACGCCGTGATCGGCACCGCCAGCAGGGAAATGAAGGTGATGAACGGGCCGTAGAAGCTGTCAGCGATCAGCATGAAATAAATCGAACCGGCGAAGATCGCGACGATATCCACCACCACCGCGTACACACGTTTGACCTTGAGACCCAGCGTCAGCGTGGTCAGGCCGGCGGAGTACACCGACAGGTTGTTCGATAGCAGCAGACCACCGAACGCCGTGATCAGATACGGCACGGCCATCCAGGTCGGCAGCATGTCGCGAATTGCCACGATCGGGTCAGTGGCCGAAGCCAGATCATTGTTGCCCACCGACAGCAAGCCGCCGAGGGTGATCAGCAGCACCAACGGAATACCCGCGCCGAACGCAGCAGAGGCGACCAGGCGCACGGCTTTGACGCTGCGGTGCTGATAACGCGACATGTCCGCGCCAGCGTTGGCCCAACCAATCCCGGTGCCGGCCGCCATGGTGCCGATGCCGATGATCATCGCGCTCAGCGGTGCAGGCGTCGCGTTGAACACGGCGCTCCAGTCGATGGTCGCGCAGAGGAAGCCGCCGACCAGGATGTTCAGCGCGCCGAACACATAGGTCGCCCACTTCTGAATGACCAGCAAGGTCGCATGACCCAGGCCGGACACTGCCAGAGTCAGCAAGACGAAAATTGCGATGAAGATGAGCGTCAGCAGCGGCGCACTTTTCGCTTCGACCGGCGAGCCGAACAGGATCGAACACAGCGACAGCAGCACGAACGCGGCAGTGGTGGTGTTGACCGTTTCCCAGCCCAGACGCGACATCAGCGACACCAGTGTCGGACCGATATTGCCGCGTACGCCGAAGATCGCTCGTGACAAGGTCAGGCTCGGCGCGCGGCCACGTCGGCCGGCAATCGAGATGATCCCGACCACCGCAAACGAACCGGCGGCGCCGAGGATCGCGACGATGATCGCCTGCCAGATCGCCAACCCGCGAAACGCCACCAGCGTGGCGCCCAGTGGCAGGCCGAGAATGGAAATGTTGGCAGCGAACCAGACCCAGAACAATTGCAGCGGATGGCCGTTGCACTCGGCTTCCGGCACCGGCTCGATGCCGCGGGTTTCCAGTTGCCCGGCGCTCTGCCCGGCGGTCGATGAACTCATGAACGTGCTCCTGTTTGCCTTTTTTGTGGTTGTGGCAATGATGCAAAACGACAAGACCATCGGCCTTCCGAGGCCTGTCTGGGCGATCCATTGCGGTGTTGAGAATTCAAATAGGCGGTGCGCCCTTCGCGAGCAGGCTCGCTCCCACAGGGAAACACGGTGTCCAGTGTGGGAGCGAGCCTGCTCGCGAAGAGGCCAGTCGGTCAGCGCAAGGCCAACAGCCCCTGCACCAACGGCTCAAGCTGCAACTGATTAACAGTTTTCACCGTTTCAATCATTGGCTCCGGCCAACACCCGAGCCCCAGGCAGGCGCCGAGCATCGCGCCGAGTATCGCCGCGATGGTATCCGTGTCGCCACCGAGGCTGGCCGCCATGCACAGCGCCTCGAATGCGCTCATCTCGCCAATGGCCACTTGCTGCGCCAAAGCGAACGAAACCACCACCGATTCCTGCGACGCCACCGAAGTACCAATCACGTCGTACAGCAGATCCGCCAGCAAGGCTTTATCACTATCGACACTGATCGTGCGCGCCCAACTGATCCGCGAGCCGATACGACCACCGGCCACCCAATGCCCGTGGGTTTCAGCCTGCTGGGCGATTTGCTGACCAAGGTTCAACGCCTCGCCCAGATCCAGACCATTGACGCCAGCAGATACCACCGCCGCCACCGCCGCCGCGCTGGAAATTCCCAGCGTGGTGTTATGGGTGACCTGGCAGGCCTGCACCACAGCCGCGATAAACCGTTCGCGATCAGCCACATCGGCGGCGATCCCGACCGGAGTGATGCGCATCGCCGCGCCGTTGGTGGTGCCATAGCGCCCGGCCTCTTCCGGCGAATGGCCGGCGAGAATCATTTCAATCGCACGCTTGGTCGACGGCCCGAGCAGATCCTGCGAACCCTTGGCCTGCATCTCGGCTTCCCACTCGATCAGGCGTTGCGCGAGGATCGCCGGCTCGATGTGGCCCTTGCCTTCGACCAGCAATTGACCGACCAGAATCGCCTGCTCGGTGTCATCGGTGATCGAGCCCTTGGGCATGTTCGCCGCGATGGGTTGCAGCGGCCCGGCGTCCTGCAGATCGTTGATCTGGCCAAAACGCGCCTTGATCGTTTCGCGACTGAGCGACTGCGTCGGCATGCCCAGCGCATCACCGAGGGCCAGACCATAAAAAGCGCCAAGAGCACGGTTGAGCGGGGTCATTGCGATTCTCCGAATTGCAGGTGCAGACGAAAATGCACCGGGTCGAGCAGGCTTTCGACCTGCTCCATGAAACGGTTCTGGCGGTCGTAAGTGGTGCGCAGGGCTTTGAGGAAGACCGTACCGACCGGTCGACCGAGCAGTTCGGCATCTTCGGCATTCAGCGGTTCGGCGCCGATCCATTGATCGCCGCGTTCGCCGATGTAGCCATAAGCGGCCAGGGTGATGGTCAGCGAGTTGTCGATCAGGCCCACGCGCGGCAGGCTTTCCAGGCCGCCATTGGCCGGCATCAATGAGCGTTCGAGGGACACCAGGGTACCGTCGGTAGCGCGCCGACGACGGTCGAGAGTGATGAACTGGTCGGTGCCGAATCGCACCAGCAGGTCGGGACGGGTCACGGCTTCGAGGCGCAGCACTTCAGTGTTGATCAGCGCCCCGCTGTCGGCCAGCGCCTGCGCCCAGCCGCTGCGCTGATCGAGCGCGACACCGTCGAACGTGACGATAGAGCCGACGCCGCTTTGCGTGGCGATGTAATTGCGCCGCTTCAGCTCGGCCAGCGCCTCACGCAACGTGCCACGGCTGACCTTGAGTTCCTGCGCCAACTGGTGCTCGCCGGGCAACAGAAAGCCGTCCTCCATGAGGCCGCTTTCGATGCGCCGGACGAGCTCGTCGACCACCCGTTGTTTCTTGTCGAATCGTACCTGTCTAATCATGTACAAATTGATAACCGAAACGGGGTGTGGCGGGCAAGGGATATTTTGTGGGAGGTGACCGGAGGGGGCCAAGATCAAAAGCAAAATCAAGAGCCCCTCACCCTAGCCCTCTCCCGGAGGGAGAGGGGACTGATTGAGGTGTTTATTCGAATTGCATCGACCTGATATATCCAGTCGAACTCAGGTTTTGAAAAGCCAGGAGATCTGCTCCCTTTCCCCCTCTCCCTCTGGGAGAGGGCTGGGGTGAGGGGCTTTTGACCTTAACGTTGCTTCAGTCGATCAATCACCACGGCCAGCAACAAAATCGAACCACGAATCACATACTGATAAAACGTGTCGATGTTCTTCAGATTCATCGCATTCTCGATGATCGCCAGAATCAACACCCCGGCAATCACATGGCGGATCATGCCGATCCCGCCGCTCAGCGACACGCCGCCCAGCACGCAGGCCGAGATCACCGTCAGCTCGAAACCCTGGCCAATCATTGGCTGCCCGGAGGTCATCCGCGATGCGAGGATCACCCCGGCCAGCGCACCGATCAAGCCATGCACAGCGAAGATGATGATCTTGGTCCGGTCTACGTTGACGCCCGCCAGCAGCGCCGCTTCCTGGTTACCACCGATGGCCATGGTGTTGCGCCCGTAGGTGGTGTAGTTCAGCAGCCAGCCGAAAAACAGGAAGCAGACGATGGTGATCAGGATCGGCACCGGCACGCCAAACAACTGGCCGTTACCGAAGACGAAGAACGATTCCTGCGACACGCCCACCGCTTTGCCGTTGGCAAAAATGTAGGCCAGGCCACGGACGATCTGCATGGTCGCCAGCGTGGTGATCAAGGCATTGACGCGCAGTTTGGCGATCACGATGCCGTTGATCAGGCCAACGATCAGGCCCATCGCCAGCGCCGCGCTGACGCCGAGAAACACACTGTTGGTGTCGCGCATCACCACTGCCGCGACCACACCGGCACAGGCGATCACCGAACCGACCGACAAGTCGAAATGCCCTGACGCCAGGCAATACAACATGGTGCACGCGGCGATGCCGGTGGTGGAAATCGCCAGACCCAGCCCGCGCATGTTCAGCGGCGAGAGGAAGTTATCGATCAGCAGCGTGCAGGCAATGAAAATGCCGATCGCCGCCAGCAGCATGACCCAGTCGTCGAGGAAGCGCCGCATGTCCAGCGGTTTGCGCTCGGTCGGCAGGGTTTCGTTTTGGGTTGTCATCATAGTCACCTCTCAGTTCGCCACGCCGTCAGCGCGGTGGCGCGGCAAAGCCAGTTGCAGCAGGTTGGATTCATTGGCCTGGTCACGGTTGACTTCGCCGCGCAGGGCGCCTTCGCACAGCACCAGGATGCGGTCGGAAATCCCCATCACTTCCATCAGGTCGCTGGACACCACGATCACCGAAATACCGTCGGCGGCGAGGTTATGGATGATCTGGTAGATCTCCGCTTTGGCACCGATGTCGATGCCGCGGGTCGGTTCGTCGAGCAGCAGGACTTTCATCGGCATCGACAGCCAGCGGCCAAGAATGGCCTTCTGCTGATTGCCGCCAGAGAGGAATTTGATCTGCTGGCCGGCATGCGGCGTTTTCACTTTCAACGCCTTGATCTGCTTGTCGGCGTTGCCCTTCTCCCACAGCCCGCGAATCAGGCAGCCGAGACTTGAATGGGCGCCACGGGCACTGATATTGATGTTCTCGGCGACGCTGGCCAGCGGGATGATGCCTTCCTTTTTACGGTCCTCCGGGCACAGCAGAATGCCGGCGGCAATCGCGTCGCGCGGCGAACGCAGTTTCAGTTCGTGCCCACGCAATTCCAGACGTCCGGCGGTGTTGCGCTCCAGCCCACTGAGCAGGCGAAACAGCTCGGTGCGCCCTGCCCCGACCAGCCCGAACAGACCGAGGATTTCGCCTTTGTGCGCTTCGAAACTGATCGGCTCGCGCAGTCCTGGGCCGAGCAAACCGTCAACCTTGAGCGCCACGGCGCCGCGCGGTCGATGGCGATAATCGTAGATGTCCTGAATGTCACGACCGACCATGCAGGTCACCAGTTGATCGTGGGTCAGTTGGCTCATGTCGTCGAAGGTGCGTACGTAGCGACCGTCCTTGAACACCGTCACCGCATCGCAGATACGGAACACTTCTTCCATGCGATGGGACACGTAAAGCACCACTTTGCCCTCGTCGCGCAGGCGGCCGATGATTGCCATCAAACGATCGATTTCACGCGCCGAGAGGCTGCTGGTCGGTTCGTCGAAAGCGATGACGTGGGCGCCGCGCGACAGCGCTTTGGCGATTTCAACCAGTTGCCGCTGACCCAACGACAAGCGTCCGACCTTGGTCTGCGGGTCGATTTCGTCGGCCAGGCCTTTGAGGCAATTCAAGGCTTTCTGGCGCAGCTCACCGCGATTGATCAAACCGAAACTGGCCGGTAAATGCCCGAGAAACAGGTTTTCGGCGACAGTCATTTCCGGGACCAGATGCAATTCCTGGTGAATCACCGCGACGCCGCTGCCAATGCTGTCGGCGGTCGATTTGAACGCCATGGTCTGTTCGCCGATCTGCAACTCCCCGCTGCTCGGGATGTAGGCGCCACCGAGGATTTTCAGCAGGGTCGATTTGCCAGCGCCGTTCTCGCCCATCAGCGCATGAACCTGACCGGGATGAGCGACGAAACTGATGCCGTCCAGCGCCTTCACACCGGGAAAGGTTTTGCCGATCCCGTTGAAACGCAGGCTGCCGCTGGCGCTGTGTTGTTCTTGTGTCTGTACTTGCGCGTGCATAAAGCCACCTCTTCACACCGATAAACGGCCCGGCTGCCGGGCCGTCGCTGCGTCAGTTCCACAGGCCGATTTTTTCCAGCTCTTGCTTGAAGTTTTCGCGGGTGATCAGGGTGACGTCATCCATGGCGGTGTACTTCGGTGGTTCTTTGCCGGCGGTGATCCATTCGTACATCATCTCGGCAGTCTTGTAGCCTTCGATGTGCGGGCTTGGCAGCATCGAACCGAAGAATCCGCTGTTAGGCTTTTTCAGTTCGCCGATAGCATCGGTGCCGTTGATGCCGATGCCGATCACGTTGGTCGCGGCAAAACCGGCCGCTTCAGTGGCGCGCACGCCGCCGAGCACAGTGTTGTCGTTCATGCCGCCGATGATCAGGTTTTTCGCCGCGCTTGGCAGCTTGACCAGCGCCGAGTTGGTGGCGTCCATGCTGCCCGGTACGTCGAGGGTTTTCAGGGCGGCGAAAAGGATGTGATCTTCCGGCATGCCGGCCTTCTTCAAAGCATCGACCGAACCGTCGGTGCGCTTCTTGCCGGTGTCGAGTTCGTTATAGGTGTTGACCACCGCGTAGGTGTCTTTCCAGTCCCAGTTACGCTTTTTCGCTTCAGCGGCCATGGCGGCGCCCTGCTTCTGGCCGACTTCGAACGCAGCCATGCCGAGGTACGGCACGTCTTCCATGAATTTGCCGTTAGCGTCGACGAAACGGTCGTCGACTGCGATCACCTTCAGATCGTTAATCTTGGCTTTGGCCATGATCGCCGGGCCGAGGGACACATCCGGCGGGCAGATCACGAAGCCCTTGGCGCCATTGGCCGCTAGGCTGTCAATGGCCGAGAGGGTCTTCTCGCCGTCGGGTACGGCGATCTTGATCAGTTCAAAGCCTTTGTCCTTGGCGGCTTTCTCGGCAAAAGCCCACTCGGTCTGGAACCACGGTTCTTCGGCCTGCTTGACCAGAAAACCGATCTTCACCGCGTCGGCAGCGAGCAGCGCGCTGCTCAGGCTGAACGCAGTGACCGCCAGGGCAGTGCTGCACAGGGTACGAATCCCGAATCGACGTTTCATCAGATGACTCCTTGTTATTTTTTTTGAGCAAGGTTTGAAAAGCGTTGAAGCGTGTTCTCAGTGAAGCGTGTTGAAAATAGTCATATCGTATGATGATTGGATTGCAAGCGTAGTTCAGCGCTGCGAACCGTTTATTCAGTCGTGGTACATCACCGAGCGTCCACCATCGATGGTGATGCACGAAGCATTGATAAAGGGTGCTTCGTCACTGGCGAGAAACACCGCCGTCATCGCCACTTCCAGCGGCTGGCCGATGCGTTTCGGCGGGTGCAGGTCGAAGGCGCGCTGGCGCTCGGCATGCGGGTCGGCGAAACCGTTCCAGTAGTCGACGTTCAGTTGCGTTTCGATGTAGCCCGGCGCGATGGCGTTAACGCGAATGCCTTTGGGCGCGTATTCGATGCCCAGCGCGCGGGTAAGGCCGAGCAAACCGTGTTTGGCTACCGGGTATGGAAAGCAGCCGGGAATGATGTGGCTGGAATGGGTCGAGGCGATATTGATGATGCTGCCCACGCCCTGCTCGATCATTTGCGGCAGTACCGCTTTGCAGCCGTACCAGGCGCCGTCCAGATCGATGGCGAAGCAACGGCGCCAGTCTTCTTCGGTCATCTGCAGCGGATCACGGAACACGTTGACCCCGGCGCAGTTGACCAGCACGTCGATACGCCCGTGCAGTTCAACGGCGCGTTTGGCCATGGCGTTGAGATCGGCCTGACGCGAAACGTCGGCCTGCATGGCTTGCACGTCGTAACCCTGAGCGCGCCAGTGTGCAGCGACGTTTTCGACCTTTTCGCCCTGGATGTCGCTGATCAGCAGTTTTGCCTGTTGGCAGGCGAACGCAGCGACGATGGCTTCACCGATGCCTTGCGCAGCGCCGGTCAGCAGCACGACTTTGCCTCGCAGACGTTCACCTTGGGGTGGCGCAGGCACCGGCGGCAGAGTAAGCGCTTGAGCCACGATCAGGCCTCCTGTGCGCAGGCGCAAAAAAACCGGGCATCCGCCGATCTCCGGTTTGCAAGGCATGAAGAATTGAACAGGCAAGTGCGCGCCACGACTTCAAGCCGTGGCGAGAGACGGACTCCGCGCTGGAGTGCGATAGACATTCGCTGCATCACTTCACCTGTTTTGTTCTTTTTAAGTGTGAGTGCGTGTTACTGCTGGAGCCGACTATAAACCCGACTGCCAAATAATCTCAATATATAATTTTGCATCCCATATTATGGGATTTAACCGGCAAAACGCGTACAGAGCTTTCCTGCAACATCGACGCGCATGGACAGCACCGCGCCGTCCAGCGGATGGTTGTGCGGGCTCTGCGCACTGGTGATGTACAGGGTTTTCAGATCCGCACCACCGAATACGCAACTGGTCGGACGACTGATCGGCAAATCGATCTTGCGGTCGACAACACCGTCGGGTGTCAGGCGCAGCAGACAGCTGCCGTCCCAGCGCGCATTCCATATGCAACCTTCAGCGTCCATCGCCGAGCCGTCCGGGCCGCCGTGCTGATCGGATTTATAAAAAACCTGCGGATCGTCGAGACTGCCGTCGGTGCGGATGAAATATTGATTCAGCGTGCTGTCGAGGCTGTCGCCGAACAGCAGCCGGGTGCCGTCGTCACTCCACAGCAGGGTGTTGGGAATGCCCAGGTTGAGCAGCAACGGCGTGACGCGTTGATCCGGATCAACCCGGAACAAACCGCCGGAGCGGCGCACGATCGGCAGGTCTTCACCCTGCTCGCCGATGTTGTTCTGCATCGTGCCGAGCCATAGCCGACCCTGCGCATCGCAGCGCGCCTCGTTCGGCCGGTTGCCGGGTTGCGGGTCGGCGACGCAGAACAGCGTCAGCCGCGGTTCGAGGCCTGGCGAATCGAGGTCGAGGCGATAGACGCCGCTGCTCAGGGTCACCAGCGCATCGCCGCTGTTGCATGGGATGAACGCGGACACATGCTCCGGCATCTGCCAGATCTGCACGTTCTGGCCGATCAGACGCAGTGCCTGCTTGCCGGCGATATCGACCCAGTACAGCGCTTGGGTCGGCGCGTCCCAGAAAGGACCTTCACCGAGCTGGGCGCGGTGTTCGGTCAGGGCGGTCCACTGCATTTGAACTCCTTCTTTGTTGTTGTTTTACTGTGGGAGCGAGCTTGCTCGCGAAGGCGGAGAGTCAGTCAATGATGATGTATCTGACCTGACGCATTCGCGAGCAGGCTCGCTCCCACAAGTGTCTCGCGTTTTTCAGCTGGCTTTTTTGTCGGCCATGACTTTCGGGTAAAAACGTTTTATCGCCAGATCCGCGTTGTCGATCAGGGTCATGCACGCCCAAACGCCGCGCGTTGAGTCGCGGGCGGCGATGGCGTCGGCCATGTCCTTGTGGATCGGTAACGTGCGGCGCAGTTCATCCGGGTCGGCGGCCGACACTTCGAACGACACCGCGAGCAGCGCGCCGAGGGCCGGGACCATCTGTTCGATAAATTGATTATGGCTGGCGGCGAGAATGCATTCGTGGAAGGCCTGATCGGCGCGGTTGTAATCGATGCCGCTGTCCACTGCGCGTTCGAGCGCGTGATAGGCCAGTTTCACCGCCTCGGTCTGTTCCGGGGTTGCGCGTTCGCAGGCCCAGCGCACCGCCATCGGCTCGATGGTACGACGCAAGTCGAGCAGGTCGTCGACGAAGTTCTCCGGCAAACCATTGCGCGACAGCCAGCCGACCACTTGCGGGTCGAACAGGTTCCAGCGCCGCACCGGCAAGACCCGCGTGCCGACTTTCGGCCCGACTTCGAGCATGCCTTTGGCGACGAGGGTTTTGATCGCTTCGCGAATCACCGTGCGGCTGACTCCGAGCTGTTCGCCCAGATCCGCCTCGACCTTGATGGTCTGCCCCGGTCGCACCTGGCCCGCGGCGATCCAGCTGCCCAGCCAGTCAACGGTTGACGCATGAAAGCTGCTGGACATGAACACCTCAAAGCGGTTCGCGATGGGTGAACAAGCTAATCATCATACGAATAACAGTCAATCGGATATTTTTCAGGCAAACCAAAAACCCATTGTGAGAGCGAGCCTGCTCGCTCCCACAGGGGTTTAGTTCTAAGGTTCGAGACCGATGCGGAAGAACTCGCCGCCGCTCCATACGCCCAGCCAGCGCAGGCCATCGATTTCCCGGCTGACGGCCAACTCCACCAACTCGTAGAACACGTTGCGGTGGATCAGCGCTTCAAGATTAGTGCGTACATGCACATAAGGCGCGGGTTCCTGCGTCTTCGGATCGATCTCGACACGAAGCGGATGCTCGGGTCCGGCCTCGGTGGTTTCATCGACGTTGGTGGTGAAGCGCAGCACTTGCGCTTCGCCCTCGCCTTGTACCTCAACGGCGATCGCCACGAACGGCGCGTCGTCGACCTTGATGCCGACCTTCTCGACCGGCGTGATCAGGAAATAATCATCGCCGTCGCGGCGGATGATCGTCGAGAACAGCTTGACCATCGGCTTGCGCCCGATCGGCGTGCCCAGGTAATACCAGGTGCCGTCGCGGGCGATGCGCATGTCGATGTCGCCGCAGAAGTCCGGGTTCCACAAGTGCACCGGCGGCAGGCCTTTGGTTTTGGGGATCTGTCCCAACAGGTCATTGGCTTTTTGCGGGCCACTCATGGCGTCCTCCTTCGGTTATTGGTTGCCGATCCCCAGCAGACTGCGTGCATATTGCGCCAGTGGCGGGCCGATCAGGTCTTCAGGCTTGTTGTCGTGGAACGTCAGTAAACCGCCACGACTTTTGATCCGTGCAGTATCAATCAAATACTGGGTGCTGGTCTCGATCAACATGATCTGAATCACGCCGCCGTCGATACCGAGGCGGTCGACCGCTTCCTGATCGAGCCATTCATCGGAGTTGCCGATGCGGTCATCAGCCTTGGCGAAACGCGTGTACAACAAATAATGCGCGCCGGCATCACGAGCTTCGCCCATGGCCTGGTCAAGGCCTTCGGGAGCGCGGGCGCGGCGGACCATCGGGAAGTATTCGACAAAACCCTTGAAGGCTTCTTCGGCGACCACATTCGGCCGCGGATAGGAACCGCCCGGCGGCGCAAAAGCGCCCTGAGCGATGTAGATGAACGAGTCCGGCTGAATGCGGAAGTTGTTCACGCGACGACTGTCGCTGTGGTCCAGCAAACCGGCATCGCTCATCTGGTAGCGAGTGCCTTCGGCCATATCGCTGACAGTCATACAGCCGCCAAGCGCCAAAACGGCCAGCAGCAAAACCAGGCTACGCATCCTATTCCTCCAAAGGCCGGTGACGGAAAACCGGCGAATGGCCGTTGAATGCAGCTTTTGCGCCAGCTCTGAAGATTCAGCGCCAGACGCATTCGCGAGCAGGCTCGCTCCCACATGTGAAATGCATTCCAGGGTGGGAGCGAGCCTGCTCGCGAAAGCGGTTAATCAGCCGCCGATAATCTTCATGACGGTAGCACCACCGGAAAACGCCACCTCCTGCTTGTCCCCCAGCGCCTTGATCAGCAAACGCTGCAACGCCGGCAACGCCTCATGCCGCGGCTTGTCGAGCAGATCGCCGACATAGTGGCGGTTGCTCGACGACAGGCAGCCATGCAGCCAACCCGTCGAAGACAGGCGCAGGCGCGAGCAGGTCCGGCAGAACGGCACGCTTTCGTTGGCGATCACACCGAAGTTACCCAGACCGGGAATCGCATAACGAACCGCAGTGGCATCGATCGGCGCGTCGGTCTGCGCATATTCGTAGCGCTCGCCGATCAGGCTTAGCAGTTGCTCGAGGCTGACGAACTGCTGCAGGAACGCATTGGAGTCCTTGGCCAGATGGCCCATGCGCATCAGCTCGATGAAACGCAGTTCGAATCCGCGTTCGAGGCAGTAATCGAGCAACGGCATCACCTGATCAAGGTTCTGCCCGCGCAACGGCACCATGTTGACCTTGATCTTCATGCCCGCCGCGGCGGCCTGTTGCATGCCATCGAGTACGCTGGCCAGATCACCACCACGGGCGATACTGCGAAACGCTGCCGGGTCGAGGGTATCGAGGGAGACGTTAATGCGGCGCAGGCCGGCATCGATGAGCAAGGGGAGTTTTTTCGTCAGGAGCTGGCCATTGGTGGTCAGACTGATGTCATCCAGGCCCATCTTGCCGACGGCGCTCATGAACGATTCGAGTTTGGGGCTGACCAGCGGCTCGCCGCCGGTGATGCGCAAGCGCTCGATGCCGGCCGCTTCGATCAGATACGCCACGCCGCGGGCCATGGCTTCGGCCGACAACTCGTCCTGCGCCGCCACCAGCCGCTTGCCGTTGGGCACGCAGTAGGTACAGGCGTAATTGCAGGCGGAAGTCAGGCTGATACGCAAATTGCGAAAACGCCTGCCTTGACGGTCAACGATCATGATCACTCCGGCGATGGAAAATCGAGCGGCTAAAACTTGACTCAGAATTCAAGTTTTAGCAAGCCCTATGCCTGAGTATTTTCCTGCGGTATTGCGACCTGTAGCGAAATCACGACGCAATAAGCCGGCTGAATGGCTCAGCTACTCGGCGTTTCCGGGTCGCGCTTGCGCTTGTTGCCCATGCGCACGCCGATGTCCATCAGGAACTGGAAGAAGCCTTCCTGATCTTCCAGCACATTGCTCCAGAATGGCGAGTGGTACAGCGCGACTGCGCCGTGCACCAGCGCCCAGGCAGCGCAGTAATGGAAGTACGGCGGCACGTCTTCAAGCTTGCCTTCGCTGATGCGGCCCTTGATCAGCAGGGTCAGGCGTTCGAAGTTCGAGGCGCGGATCTTGTGCAGCTCCTCGACCATTTCCGGCACTTGATTGCCTTTGACGACCTTCTCTTCGAGACGGTCGAACAGGCGATAGCGCTGCGGGTCGCGCATGCGGAATTCGAAGTAGGCGCGCGACAGCGCTTCCTTGTCCTTGTCGACGTCCGCCGAATGCAGCAGCTCGTTCAAATCGCGCTCGTAATCGAGCATCAGGCGCAGATAGATCTCGGCCTTGGATTTGAAGTGCTTGTAGATCGTGCCTTTGCCGATACCCACGGCATCCGCAATCATCTCGACGGTGACACTGTCTTCACCTTGTTCGAGGAACAGCTTGAGCGCGGTATCGAGAATTTCCTGCTCGCGGCGACGAAACTCACGGACCTTACGAGGTTCTTTGTGCATAAGAAAAGGTCTGAAGGGTCAAAATACGAAGCCGCGTATTATGCCTAACTTGCGCAAAAAAGCACGGATCATCGACCATATCTGTGTTTGTCGTTCATTTTGGGAACGTTTCAGGGGCAATGAGAACTCAACTGAAGCGAACGTATTCCAAATTTGTTTAAAAATCCCGACCGGCTTACTGGACTGCGCGCCAGACTGATCAATACTTGAACTGTCGGGCGACATCTCCCCCAAGTGTCGCGCCGGTAAAGGTACCAAGGGACCGCGTGCCTTTGTTTTACTCCTAATGGTCTTAACCCGGATTCACCCCCCAGAACCCGGGTTTTTTTTGCCTGCGATTTGGCCAACCGCTACAGAGCAGACTTAACACTCGCCAAGGGAAACAGACGCATGAAGTTATCGGTGGTCTGCTCGGCAAAGCGCTCGTAGTTTTCGCCGCGCAGCATCGCCAGAAACTCCGCCACCTCGCGCACATACTGCGGCAGGTTGGGCTTGCCGCGATAAGGGATCGGCGCCAGATAAGGCGAATCGGTCTCCACCAACAAGCGATCTGCCGGCACTTTGCTGGCGACATCGCGCAACGCATCGGCATTGCGGAAGGTGACGATGCCCGACAGGGAAATGTAATAACCCATGTCCAGCGCGGCTTTGGCCATGTCCCAGTCTTCGGTGAAACAGTGCAGCACACCGGCCTGAGGCAATGCGGCTTCGCGCAGCAGCTCGAGCGTGTCGGCCCGCGCACCACGGGTGTGGATGATCACTGGTTTACCGGTCTGTTGCGCGGCTTGCAAGTGCAGGCGGAAGGACGCTTGCTGCAGCTCGGCGGCCTCCGGTTCGTAGTGATAGTCGAGACCGGTTTCGCCGATTGCCACCACTTTCGGGTGATCGAGTTCGTGCAGCAGCCAGTCGAGCGCCGGCGCAGCGCCGGGCTGGACGTCGAGCGGATGCACGCCAACCGAGCAATCCACATCCGCATACCGCTCGGCGAGGGCTTTGACGTCGGCGGCGTTGTCGGCGCTGACGCCGATGCACAGAAAGTGCCCGACGCCGCGCCCGCGAGCTGCATCGAGCGCAGCATCCAGCGAGCCGTCATGGGCGGCGAGGTCAAGGCGATCAAGGTGACAATGGGAATCTACGAGCATAAAAACGGCATCTTACATCGTGTGGGTGGGACGGTCGGACTTCAACGCTCCGGCCAGATGGGTTTCGATGCGACTGCGCGCGGTGTCGTCGCCGTCGTTGAACTGCACGCCGACACCGGCGGCACGATTGCCCTGCGCACCTTTGGGCGTAATCCAGGCGACCTTGCCGGCAACCGGGATCTTCTCCGCCTCGTCCATCAGATTGAGCAGCATGAACACCTCGTCGCCCAACCGGTAGCTCTTGTTGGTCGGGATGAACAAGCCACCGTTCTTGATGAAAGGCATATAGGCGGCATACAGCACGGATTTGTCCTTGATCGTCAGGGACAGAATGCCGTTGCGCGGGCCGGGGCTGATCGGTTCAAGCATGTTCACCTCCACTGCTGATGTGCAGAGTCTAGGTACACATTTCTATCTTTGACCAGGCAATCCCGCCCATTGCACCAATAAAGCTTCGAGCAGCAACGCCGAATTGAGGTTGGCCTTGCTCAGCACCTTCTGCCGCTGGGCGAGAATCCAGTCCTGAATATCGAGGACTTTGCCTTGTGCACTTTTCTGTGCCAGGTACTGCACGACCTTGCGCATGTCAGGCAGACCGAGGCCGGCCTCGTCCTGAGTCAGTTGATAGCGCAGGATCAGGCTCGACCAGTCGCAGAACCAGTCGAACAGGCGCAGCATCGGAATGTTTTTCCACTCCTCGGCCAATTGCGTTGGCGACTGCTGGCCCTTGAGCAACTTTTTCACGCCCTCGACCACTTGCGCACGCTGCTCACGAACTCCCTGGGCTTGCAGGCTGACCGCCATTAACGGCGAGCCGGCCGCCAATGTCAGCAGTTCGACCCGCTCTTCTTCGGAACACTCCGGCAACGCTTGCGCCAGCCATTGCAGGCTCATCGCCTCACCCGGCAACGGACAGGCCTGCTGCACGCAGCGGCTCTTGATCGTCGGCAGCAAACGGCTGGTCTGGTGGCTGACCAGCAGCAACACGGTGTCGCCAGACGGCTCTTCAAGGCTTTTCAGCAAGGCGTTGGCGGCGTTGATGTTCATCGACTCGACCGGCTCGATCAGTACCACTTTGCGCCCGCCCAGTTGCGCGGTCTGCACGACGAAACTGACCAGATCGCGCACCTGGTCGACCTTGATGGCCTTGTCGGCTTCTTCCGGTTCAAGAATGTAATTGTCCGGGTGGCTGCCGGCCTTGAGCAAAAGACAGGATTTGCAGTCGCCGCACGCTTGCGGCGTCGGACGCTGACACAGCAGGCTGGCCATCAGGCGCTCGGCCAGGGCCCGCTTGCCAATACCGGCCGGGCCGTGCAGCAGATAGGCGTGGGCGTGCTGGCTACGCCCGGCCAATTGCTGCCAAAGGCTGTCCTGCCACGGATAGGCCTCAGCCACGGCTCAGCTCCACCAGATTCGGAATCAGGGTATCCAGCGATTGCTGCACCTTGCTCAGCGGCTGACCGGCGTCGATCCGCACATAGCGTGCAGGATCGGCTTCGGCACGCTTGAGGAATGCACTGCGCACCGCTTCGAAAAAGGCCCGCCCTT
This sequence comes from Pseudomonas koreensis, assembly GCF_036668835.1. Classification (GTDB taxonomy): domain Bacteria; phylum Pseudomonadota; class Gammaproteobacteria; order Pseudomonadales; family Pseudomonadaceae; genus Aquipseudomonas; species Aquipseudomonas koreensis_I. Next base: position 40,624 of record NZ_JAZEVW010000007.1, on the reverse strand, counting down.
CGAGCTCGAAACGATCCAGCCGGCCACGAGCGCTGGCGCGCGCCAGGCCGATTTCCACCGGCAGGTCGAAAATCAGGGTCAGGTCCGGGCGCAGATCGCCCTGGACGAAGCTTTCCAGGGCGGCGATGCGCTCCAGCGACAATCCGCGACCGCCGCCCTGATAGGCGTATGTCGAGTCGGTGAAACGATCGCACAGCACCACCGCGCCACGGGCCAATGCCGGACGAATCACCTCGGCCAGATGCTGCGCGCGCGCGGCGAAGACCAGCAACAGCTCGGTATCGGGGTTCATGACTTCGTCGGCCGGGGCCAGCAGCACATCGCGAATCCGCTCGGCCAGTGGCGTGCCACCCGGCTCACGGGTCAGCACAACCTCGATACCGGCGGCGCGCAGGCGCTCGGCGAGGTATTCGCGGTTGGTGCTTTTGCCGGCGCCTTCCGGGCCTTCGAGGGTAATAAACAAGCCAGTCACAGGCAGTCCTTAATCAAAGTCATTGCGCGTTTTCGGGGGCAGCGGCATCCGGTGCCGGCGCAGGCTCCTGCGGCGTAACCTGTGGCAATGTTTCCGGCGCAGGATTGGGCGAGGCCGCCGGAATCGCTTCCTCGGTTGCCGGCGCTTCCGGCGCCGTTGCCGGTGCGGGACTGGATCGGTAATCGGCACGACGCTTGAGCTGATATTCGCGCACCGCATTGTTGTGCGCATCCAGGTCATCGGAGAACACATGGCTGCCGTCACCACGGGCGACGAAATACAGGCTGGTGCCCTCCACCGGATTCAGCGCAGCGTGAATCGCTTCACGCCCGACCATCGCGATCGGCGTTGGCGGCAGGCCAGGAATCACATAGGTGTTGTAGGCCGTTGGCTCTTTCAGGTGCGCACGGGTCAGCTTGCCGGTGTAGCGATCACCGAGGCCGTAAATCACCGTCGGGTCGGTCTGCAGTTGCATGCCCAGCGCCAGGCGTCGTACGAAAACCCCGGCAATCTGCCCGCGCTCCTGCGGTACGCCGGTTTCCTTCTCGACCAGCGAAGCCATGATCAACGCCTGATACGGCTCTTTGTAAGGCGCATCGACGGAACGTTTTTCCCACTCGCTGGCCAGCACTTCGTCGAGACGAGCAAAGGCCTTTTTCAGCAGCTCGGCATCGGACATGCCGCGCACGAAGCGGTAGGTATCGGGAAAGAACCGCCCTTCCGGAAACAGCCCTTTATGCCCGATCTTCGTCATGACGTCGCTGTCGCTCAAACCGTTCAGGGTCTGTTCGAGCTTTTCGTCCTTGGCCAGCGCGGCGCGCACTTGATGGAAATTCCAGCCTTCGACCAGCGTCAGGCTGTACTGGACCACATCGCCGCGCTTCCACGAGTCGATCAGACCGTTGACGGTCATGCCTGGCTGCATGCGGTATTCGCCGCTGTGGATGGGCGTGCCGGCGAGGTTGAAGCGCCAGTACACGCGAAGCCAGAACGCGTCCTTGATGACGCCATCGGTTTCGAGAGAAAGGAAAGTACGGGTCGGCGTCGAGCCTTTCGGCACATCCAGCAGTTCTTCCTGCGTGATGTTCAGAGGCTGTTCCAGCGCGCTGTGAATCTTCCAGGCGCTGGCGCCCAACAGCAGCCCTGCCAGAACCAGTCCGGTTTCCAGCAGCAGCAAAAGTTTACGTCTCACAAATCAGGCATCCAATAGGGCGCGGGCAAGGGTTTGCAGTTTACGGGTGAGCGGGCCAACCGGCCAGCTCAGTGCAGCGTAGGCGCGTACCGGCCACACGCCATACACGCTGTTGCAGACAAACACTTCATCCGCCCATTGCAGCTGCTCCAGGCGGATATCGGTGATTTGGCTGGGAATGGCCAATGACTCGGCCTGAAACAATATTTCTGCGCGCATCACACCAGCCACGCCACAGCGCTGCAAATCCGGTGTCATCAACACGCCGTCGCGGACGATGAACAGGTTGCTGAACACACCTTCAATGACCCGTCCGGTGCGGTCGAGCATCAAGCCTTCGGCGTGCTCGCTGTCCTGCCATTCGGCGCGGGCGAGTACCTGTTCGAGTCGATTGAGGTGTTTGAGCCCGGCCAGCAATGGCTGCCTGGATAGCCGCGTGTTGCACGGAAACAGGCGTACGCCGTGCTCGGCATGGGCAGCGGGATAAGCGGCAGGAGGATTGCCTTGCAGAATGCGTCGGCCCGGCGCTGCGGGATCAGGCGCATAACCGCGCTGACCGTCGCCACGGGTGAGAATGAGTTTGAGCACGCCCTCGCCCATCGCTGCCGCATAGCGCAGCAGTTCGTCGCCGATCTGTTCGATATCAGCAACGATGGCCAGCCGCGCACAGCCCTCGGCCAGACGCGCCAGGTGCCGATCCAGCAGGATCGGCTGGCCGCCACGCACGGCGATGGTTTCGAACAGACCATCGCCGTAAGCCAGGCCGCGATCTTTCAGCGACAGACTGTCAGCCGGTTGACCGTCGACCCAGCAGTCCATCAGCCTGCGAACCGGCGGAACGCCAGGGTGCCGTTGGTGCCGCCAAAACCGAAGGAGTTCGACAACACGACATCGATGTCCATGTTGCGCGCAGTGTGCGGCACGAAATCGAGGTCGCAGCCTTCGTCCGGCTCATCGAGGTTGATGGTCGGCGGCGCCACCTGGCTGTTGATTGCCAGTACGCTGAAGATCGCCTCGACCGCGCCAGCTGCGCCCAACAGGTGACCGGTCATCGACTTGGTCGAGCTGACCGCCAGCTTGTAGGCGTGATCGCCAAACACCGACTTGATCGCATTGGCTTCGGCAAGGTCGCCGGCCGGGGTCGAGGTGCCGTGAGCATTGATGTATTGCACCTGATCGACATTGATTTTCGCGTCGCGCAGCGCATTGGTGATGCAGCGTGCGGCACCGGCGCCGTCGGCCGGTGGCGAAGTCATGTGGAAGGCATCGCCACTGGTGCCGAAACCGATCAGTTCAGCATAGATGGTCGCGCCGCGCGCCTTGGCATGCTCCAGCTCTTCGAGCACCAGCGCACCGGCACCGTCAGACAGCACAAAACCATCACGGCCCTTGTCCCACGGACGGCTGGCACGGGTCGGTTCGTCGTTGCGGGTCGACAGCGCACGGGACGCGCCGAAGCCGCCCATGCCCAGACCGCACGCGGCCATTTCGGCGCCGCCGGCAATCATCACGTCGGCTTCGTCGTACATGATGTTGCGCGCCGCCATGCCGATGCAGTGCGTACCGGTGGTGCATGCGGTGGCGATGGCGTAGTTAGGTCCCTGTGCACCCAGATGGATGGACAGGAAACCGGAAATCATATTGATGATCGAGCCTGGCACGAAGAACGGCGAAATCCGTCGTGGGCCGGTCTCATGCAGGGTACGGCTGGTTTCTTCGATGTTGGTCAGACCGCCAATCCCCGAACCCATGGCAACGCCGATGCGCTCACGGTTGGCGTCGGTGACTTCCAGCCCGGCGTTGCGCACGGCTTGAAAGCCAGCGGCGAGGCCGTACTGAATGAACAGGTCGAGCTTGCGCGCTTCCTTGACCGACAGGTATTCCTCGACATTGAAGCCCTTGACCGAGCCGCCGAAACGGGTGGAATAGGCAGAAAGGTCGGTGTGTTCGATCAGACCAATGCCACTGCGGCCAGCCAGAATGCCCTGCCAACTGCTCGGCACATCCGTGCCCAGTGGCGACAACATACCCATACCGGTGACTACGACGCGTCTACGCGACACAGCACTCTCCTTTTTCGAATGACGACTTTGCATCAGGCCTAAAGAAAAAACCGCACGCCGTAATGGCAGTGCGGTTTTTCCATGACAGCTAGCGACGACTAAAAACGATTACGCCTGGTGGGCAGTAACGTAGTCGATTGCAGCTTGTACAGTAGTGATCTTTTCAGCTTCTTCGTCAGGGATTTCGGTCTCGAATTCCTCTTCCAGAGCCATCACCAGCTCAACGGTGTCAAGGGAGTCGGCACCCAGGTCTTCAACGAAGGAAGCGGTGTTGACTACTTCTTCCGGTTTGACACCCAGTTGCTCGGCAACGATTTTCTTGACGCGCTCTTCGATGGTGCTCATACCTTGTTTTCACTCCTAATGGACAAATTCAGGCAGCTGGCCAGTGGGTAAGTGTATAGAAAGACTTTTCAGTTTTTCAACTGAAAGCTTCACTCCTCAAACCCTGCGACCCTCTGCCTATAAATAGATTGCAGCTTTATAACGGATTTTAGACAGCTCGTATGACATTTTTTTGAAGCAATCCGTCACATTTTACTTACATGTACATCCCACCGTTCACCGGGATTGTAGCCCCGGTCACGTATGCCGCACCGTCGGATGCAAGAAAAGCGACCACGGACGCGATCTCTTGAGCTTGCCCCAGACGACCCAGCGGAATCTGCGTCTGCAAGGCTTCACGCTGTGCTTCAGGCAGCTCGCGGGTCATATCGGTGTCGATGAACCCTGGGGTCACCGAGTTGACCGTAATCGAACGCGAACCGACTTCACGCGCCATCGCCCGGCTGAAACCTTCCAGACCGGCCTTGGCGGCTGCATAGTTTACTTGGCCGGCGTTGCCCATGGCACCCACCACCGAGCCAATACTGATAATTCGACCCCAACGCGCCTTGGTCATGCCACGCAGAACGCCCTTGGACAGGCGATACAGACTGTTCAGGTTGGTATCGATCACGTCGTACCATTCATCGTCTTTCATGCGCATCATCAGGTTATCGCGGGTGATGCCGGCATTATTGACCAGAATCGCCACCGGCGCACCGAACTGCTCCTGAATGCCTGCCAGTACCGCGCTGACCGATTCGTCGCTGGTGACGTTGAGTTCGAAACCGGTGCCCTGGATACCGTGTTCCTTCAGGGTCGCGGCGATGCGCTCGGCGCCCGACGCGGAGGTCGCGGTGCCGACCACGATTGCGCCCTGACGACCCAGCTCCAACGCGATGGCCTGGCCGATACCGCGGCTTGCACCGGTGACCAGTGCAACTTTACCTTGCAGACTCATGCAAGTTTCTCCTGATTCAGGCCTGCGCTGCGCGAGCGGCAGCGAAGGCATCTGGGGTATTGAGGTTGGAAGTCGCAACGCCGTCGGCGCAACGCTTGTTCAGACCGGCCAGGACTTTGCCCGGACCACATTCGACCAGATTGGTCGCGCCTTTGGCGGCCAGCGTCTGCACCGACTCGACCCAGCGCACTGGTTTGTAGAGCTGTTCGAGCAGATCACGCTTGAGGGTTTCCAGGTCGGCCGGCACTTGTGCACTGACGTTCTGTACCACCGGGATCTGCGGCGTCTGCCAGTCGATGGCGGCGATGGCTTCGGCAAACCGCTCGGCGGCCGGACGCATCAGTTCGCAGTGCGATGGCACGCTTACCGGCAGCGGCATGGCGCGCTTGGCACCACGAGCCTTGCAGCCTTCAATGGCGCGCTCGACGGCAGCCTTGGCGCCGGCAATCACGACCTGGCCCGGTGAGTTGAAGTTGACTGCGCTGACCACCTCACCTTGCGCCGCTTCGGCGCAAGCTGCCAGCACGTCAGCGTCTTCCAGGCCAAGAATGGCAGCCATGCCGCCCTGCCCGGCCGGAACCGCTTCCTGCATCAGCTGACCGCGGCGCTCGACGAGCTTGACCGCATCAGCCAGGGTCAGGCTGCCAGCGGCGACCAGCGCGCTGTATTCACCCAGGCTATGACCGGCAACGAATGCCGGACGCGCACCACCTTCCGCCAGCCACAGACGCCACAAGGCGATCGAGGCGGTCAGAATGGCCGGTTGGGTCTTGTCGGTTTGATTGAGCAACTCTTCCGGGCCCTGCTGGGTCAACGCCCACAGGTCATAACCCAGCGCAGCAGAGGCTTCTTGAAAGGTTTCGAGGATCAGCGGATGTTGCGCGCCCAGCTCGGCCAGCATGCCGAGGGACTGCGAACCCTGTCCTGGAAAGACGAATGCGAGGGAAGCAGACATGTAACAAGCCCCTAATGATCTTGTCGTCGGAAAATAACGCCCCGCTCGGGACGCCAGAAACTGACAGTTTGGATGGCCCTTTGAACCGGGCGGTCACATTTAAGCATTGTCCGACGAAAACGCCTAAGACAACAGGTCCTCCAGACGACCGTGGAGACGCTCGGGCAAGTTCTCCTGGATCTCGATCAGCGCCCGGGAAATCGCACTCTGAAAGCCCTGAACGCCGGCCGACCCGTGACTTTTCACCACGATGCCCTGCAAGCCGAGAAAGCTTGCGCCGTTATGTCGCGCCGGCGCCAGATCGGCCTGCAAGCGCTTCATCAGCGGCAGCGCCAGCGCGCCTACCGCCCGCGAGGCAAGATTTTTCTTGAACAACGCCTCGATGCGCGCGGCGATCATTGTCGCCAGGCCTTCGCTGGATTTGAGCAGAATGTTGCCGACGAAACCGTCACACACCACCACATCAGCCTCGCCGCGGTACAAACCGTCGCCTTCGATGAAGCCGATGTAGTTGATGCCACGCGCCGCCTGCAACAGCGTTGCCGCCAGCTTGACCTGCTGATTGCCCTTGATGTCTTCGGTTCCGATGTTCAGCAGCGCAACACGCGGACGATGAATGCCCAGCGTCTGCGCCGCCACCGAGCCCATCACGGCGAACTGCAACAGATGTTCGGCGCTGCAATCGACGTTGGCGCCCAGATCGAGCAACTGACAATAGCCAGTTTGCGTCGGGATCGCGGCCACCATCGCCGGTCGATCGATGCCCGGCAAGGTCTTCAGCACGAACCGCGACAACGCCATCAACGCACCGGTATTGCCAGCGCTGACGCAGGCCTGAACCTTGCCATCACGCAACAACTCAAGAGCGACACGCATCGACGAGTCCGGCTTGCCACGCAGGGCCTGGGTCGGCTTTTCGTCCATGGTAATGACTTCGCTGGCCGGCACAATCGTCAGGCGCGCGCGATCGGCAGCCGATTGGCCGTTGATCAGTTCTTCAAGAAGGGAGGGTTGACCGACGAGGGTCAGGTGCAGCGAGGGCGTAGCAGACAGGCAAGCAAGGCTGGCCTGAACAATGCTGCGGGGACCGAAGTCCCCGCCCATTGCGTCAATCGCGATGACTTGAGCGGACAAGTGATTACTCGTCAGCGCCCTTGTCGATCACTTTACGGCCACGGTATACGCCTTCTGGCGATACGTGGTGACGCAGGTGAACTTCACCAGTGGTTTTTTCTACAGACAGGGTGCTAGCCTCGAGAGCGTCGTGCGAACGGCGCATGTCACGGGCAGAGCGGGATTTTTTGTTCTGCTGAACAGCCATAATTGATTAACTCCTAAACGTTTGGGTCACGCTTTAACTGCGCCAATACACTGAACGGGTTGGACCGCGTTACCTCGTCCTCGCTCGGTTCGGGCTCATCTGCTCCCGCCGGCTGCTGGCATTCTTCCGGATGATGAGCAGGCACAATGGGCAAGGCGAGCAGAAGCTCCTCCTCGATCAGTGACTGCAGATCCAATGGATCTTCGCCCAGTTCCAGCACGTCATAACCTTTCGGCAACGACTGGGTATTCGCACCCTCCTTCACCACCGCGTAACTGCATTCGCTGTGGATCGGCAGGGTGACCAGCTCAAGACAACGCTGGCAAACCATTTTGACTTCGGTGTCGATAACGCTGTGGATCACCACAGATTTACGTTCATCTCGTTCAAAAACTAATTTGGCCTGCACCGTACCGACATCGTCGGAAAGCGGGTCGCAGAGTCTCTTCAAATCGGCCAGCAGCAGTTCACCTTGAAGGGTGGTGCCACGGTCAGCCAATTTGCGCGGGTCAACGTGAGGTGGAATCGGGTCATTCAACATAGGCGCAGCATTATAGGGATGCACCCACCCATGTCAAAGGAAATTGTGCCCTGTCCGTCACTTGCGTGCCTCCGCTAGAATCCGCACCTGCCTGAGGAGACGCCTATGCTGCCTTTATTACTTGCTTCAAGCTCGCCCTATCGACGCGAATTGCTCGCTCGCCTGCACCTGCCGTTCGTCTGCAGCTCGCCGGATATCGACGAAAGCCACCGCCCGGGCGAGCCGGCCATCGAGCTGGTCAAACGCCTCGCCGAACAAAAAGCGAGAGCACTGGCTGACAGCCATCCAGCCCATCTGATCATCGGCTCGGACCAGGTGGCGGTACTTGGCGAGCAGATCATCGGCAAACCACACACCTTCGAAAAGGCCCGCGAGCAATTGATGGTGGCCAGCGGCGCGAGCGTGACCTTCCTGACCGGCCTGGCCCTGCTCAACAGCCAGACCGGCCACTGCCAGGTCGACTGCGTGCCGTTTACCGTGCATATGCGCCGACTCGACCCGGCGCGCATCGAGCGCTACCTGCGCCTCGAACAGCCTTACGACTGCGCCGGCAGCTTCAAGGCCGAAGGCCTCGGCGTGAGCCTGTTCCAGTCCACCGAAGGCCCGGACGCCACCAGCCTGATCGGCCTGCCGCTGATTCGCCTGATCGACATGCTGCTGGCCGAAGGCGTGCAGATTCCCTGATGCAAAAAAACCGGCCAATGAAAGGCCGGTTTTTTTATACAGCGAAGGCTTATCGCAACGACGGCCCGTGGAAACCCATCCACATCGCTAACTGCTCGGCCACACTGGCGCCGAGCTTTTTCGAGAAGCGGTCGAACGGCGATTCCTGGACGGTGAAATCCACCAACTCCTTCTCGCCGATCACGTCACGCGCCACCGAACTGGCACTGCCCAGACCGTCGATCAAACCCAGCGGTAGCGCCTGCTCGCCTGACCAGACCAGCCCGGAGAACAGCTCCGGATGTTCTTTGTCCTTCAGACGATCGCCACGACCCTGCTTGACGCTGTTGATGAACTGCTTGTGGGTGGTGTCCAGCACACTCTGCCAGAACGCTGTTTCTTCGGGTTTCTGCGGTTGGAACGGATCAAGGAATGCCTTGTGCTCGCCCGACGTATAGGTGCGACGCTCGACGCCGAGCTTTTCCATGGTGCCGACAAAGCCGTAACCGGCTGCAGTCACACCAATCGAACCGACCAGACTGGCCTTGTCGGCGTAGATCTGATCGGCCGCGCTGGCGATGTAGTAGGCACCGGACGCACCGAGATCGGAAATCACCGCATACAATTTAATCTCCGGATGCAGACCACGCAGGCGCTTGATTTCGTCATAGACGTAACCCGACTGCACCGGGCTGCCGCCCGGACTATTGATGCGCAGGATCACGCCCTTGACCTTCTTGTCCTCGAATGCCGCGCGCAGGCTGCCGACGATGTTGTCGGCGCTCGCCGGTTCTTTGTCGGCAATCACGCCGTCAATTTCGATCAGCGCCGTGTAGTTCGGGCCGCGCGTGGCGCTCTTTTCCATGTCCATCAGCGGCGTGAACAGCAGCAACGCAACAAACAGATAAACAAACGTCAGCAGCTTGAAGAAAATCCCCCAGCGCCGCGAGCGGCGTTGTTCCTGCACGCCGGCCAGCAAGGTTTTTTCCAGCAGCTTCCAGCTTTTCGCGTCACCGTCGTCGGCACTTGCCTTGGCCGGTGCTTTCCATTCGTCGGTCATGCCATCACCCCAAAAACGTATTAAGCCTGCTGCCCCAGCCAGGCATGCAATTCAGAAAACCGATCGATCGACAGCAGCGGCTCGAACTGTTGCAACGATTCGATCGACTGCGCGCCATAACTGACGGCTACCGAACCCATCCCTGCGTTGCGCGCCATCAGCAGATCGAAGGAAGAATCCCCCACCATCAGCGCCTGTTCGGCACGTACACCGCAATGCGCAAGGATCTGCTCCAGCATCAGAGGGTGCGGTTTGCTGGCGGTTTCATCGGCGGCGCGGGTAATGTCGAAATAATCTTCCCAGCCATTGGCCTTGAGCACCCGATCGAGCCCGCGGCGATTCTTGCCGGTCGCCACTGCAAGGTGATAACCCTGCTCGCGAAACGAGGCCATCGACTCGATGACACCGTCGAACAGCGGCGAAGGCACGGCTTCGGCAGCGATGTAGTGATCGGCGTAGTACTCGCGAAACACGGTCATTTCGGCATCGCCGATCTCCGGGTACAAGGTGCGAATCGCCTCTGGCAAGCCCAGACCGATAATGCCCTTGACCGCTAAATCATCGCGCAGCTCGAAGCCGGAACGCCCGGATGCCGAGTGCATGGCCTCGACAATCCGGTGAATGGAATCGGCCAGCGTGCCGTCCCAGTCGAAAATCAACAGTTTGTAATCAGGGTGCTGCACTCAGGCGCTCCACAGTCTTGGCCCACATTTCATCGACCGGGGCCTGCAAGGTCAGCTTGCCGCCATCGGGCAGCGGCACGGTCAGCATGTACGCATGCAGAAACAGGCGCTTGCCGCCCAGATCGCGAATTTCCCTGGTGAAATCGTCGTCGCCATACTTGCTGTCGCCGGCGATGCAATGCCCGGCGTGCAAGGTATGCACGCGAATCTGGTGCGTACGACCGGTGACCGGCTTGGCCTCGACCATGGTTGCGAAATCACCGAAGCGGCGCAGCACCTTGAACACGGTCAGGGCTTCTTTGCCTTCATCGTTGACTTCAACCATGCGCTCGCCGGAACGCAGATTGCTCTTGAGCAACGGCGCACTGACCTGCTTGATTGAAGTGGCCCAGTTACCGCGCACCAGCGCCATATAGCGCTTGTCGACGCCGTCGCCGCGCAGTTTTTCGTGCAGGTGACGCAGCATGCTGCGCTTCTTGGCAATCATCAGCAGGCCGGACGTGTCACGGTCGAGACGGTGAACCAGCTCCAGCTCTTTCGCGTCGGGGCGCAACTGACGAAAGGCTTCGATCACGCCGAAATTCAAGCCGCTGCCACCGTGAACGGCAATGCCTGCGGGCTTGTTGATCACGATCAGCGCCTTGTCTTCGTAGACAATCGATGCCTCGAGACGCTGCAGCAGACCCTGGGCAAGTGGCACCGGTTCATCGCGCTCAGGCACGCGCACCGGCGGCACGCGCACAATATCGCCGGCCTGCAGCTTGTATTCGGGCTTGATCCGGCCTTTGTTCACACGCACTTCGCCTTTGCGCAAAATGCGGTAAATCAAGGTCTTGGGCACGCCTTTGAGCCGGGCGAGGAGAAAATTGTCGATTCGTTGGCCGGCATACTCCGGCGAGACTTCAAGCAGTTGAACGCCTGGAGTCGAAGGGGCAGTAGTTGTCATGCCGCGGATGATAACAATTTTTATGGAATTGAAGCACTTAATCATTGCTGCTATAGTCGCGAACGCCGCCAAAAGCGGCCTGGACAGAGGAATCACGGTCAAAGACCGGCCCTGACCAACGCAATTCACCAGGGCGCGAGGCCGTCCTACGGGGCTTTCGCTACGTAACGGTGGAGTTTGCAGTTGTAACAAGCGCAGGTGACATGAGGCCTGAATCACACCGCCGAGCAGCGTCTCCAATCGCCCGGCAGGCAAATATTCGAGGCCAGTTCACAAAGTGCAGTCAGCTGCGAATGACCCCGAGCGAACGCTTCGGAAACATCGCCTGAATTAGCCATGATGCGTGACCTCCCCTTTCGGAGCTCACGGTAAATGCCAACCCGCTGCGGATTCTGCGCGCGGCAGCACCCGAATTATCAGGGATACGTGTAGGGTGGAGATGCACAACCGCCGGACTGTGTAGCAACAAGCTTTTATCAAGACGCTTCATCTCGTCCACAGCCGCTGGTTGATTCCTCCTCCTGACTGAGTGCTTAAGTAGCCACAGCAAGCAGGACGCGTACGTCGCGGTATCGGCCCAATTGGCCTGACATCGCTGGACACGGGAATGGCCAACCACTCCCGACGCACCTGACACCGACCGTGAGAAGTCGTGTGTGCCGAACGCCGTTTCCGGCAGCCCGGAAACCGACGGTACTACATGAAAAGAATGCTGATTAACGCAACTCAACCCGAAGAGTTGCGTGTTGCACTGGTAGATGGCCAGCGCCTCTACGACCTGGACATCGAATCCGGTGCACGCGAGCAGAAGAAGGCCAACATCTATAAAGGCCGTATCACTCGCATCGAACCAAGCCTTGAGGCTGCCTTTGTCGATTTCGGCTCCGAGCGCCACGGCTTCCTGCCCCTCAAAGAAATCTCCCGCGAATACTTCAAGAAAGCCCCCGAAGGCCGCGTCAACATCAAGGACGTCCTGAGCGAAGGCCAGGAAGTCATCGTTCAGGTCGAAAAAGAAGAACGTGGCAACAAGGGCGCAGCCCTGACCACCTTCATCAGCCTGGCCGGTCGTTACCTCGTATTGATGCCGAACAACCCGCGTGCCGGCGGCATCTCCCGTCGCATCGAAGGCGAAGAGCGCAACGAGCTGCGTGAAGCGCTGAACGGCCTGGTTGCGCCGGCCGACATGGGTCTGATCGTGCGCACTGCCGGCCTGGGCCGCAGCAGCGAAGAAATGCAGTGGGACCTCGATTACCTGCTGCAACTGTGGACCGCCATCAAAGAAGCTTCGCTGGATCGCTCCGCGCCGTTCCTGATCTATCAGGAAAGCAACGTGATCATCCGCGCCATCCGCGACTACCTGCGCCAGGACATCGGCGAAGTGTTGATCGACAGCGTTGAAGCCCAGGACGAAGCCCTGACCTTCATTCGCCAGGTGATGCCGCAGTACGCCAGCAAGATCAAGCTGTACGAAGACAGCGTGCCGCTGTTCAACCGTTTCCAGATCGAAAGCCAGATCGAGACCGCCTTCCAGCGCGTCGTCGAATTGCCTTCCGGCGGCTCCATCGTCATCGATCCGACCGAAGCCCTGGTGTCCATCGACATCAACTCGGCGCGCGCCACCAAAGGCAGCGACATCGAAGAAACCGCGCTGCAGACCAACCTTGAAGCCGCCGAAGAAATCGCCCGTCAGTTGCGCCTGCGCGACATCGGCGGCCTGATCGTCATCGACTTCATCGATATGACCCCGGCCAAGAACCAGCGCGCCGTGGAAGAGAAAGTCCGCGAATGCCTGGAAGCTGACCGAGCCCGCGTGCAGATCGGCCGCATCTCGCGTTTCGGCCTGCTGGAAATGTCGCGTCAGCGCCTGCGTCCATCGCTGGGCGAAAGCAGCGGCATCGTCTGCCCGCGTTGCAACGGCACCGGCATCATTCGTGACGTTGAATCGCTGTCGCTGGCAATCCTGCGCTTGATCGAAGAAGAAGCCCTGAAAGACCGCACCGCCGAAGTCCGCGCCCAGGTGCCGATCCCGGTCGCTGCGTTCCTGCTCAACGAAAAACGCAACTCGATCACCAAGATCGAACTGCGCACCCGTGCCCGCATCGTTATTCTGCCGAACGATCACCTCGAGACGCCGCACTTCGAAGTCCAGCGTCTGCGTGACGACAGCCCGGAAGCCGCGACCAACCAGTCCAGCTACGAAATCGCTGCCGCCGCTGCCGAAGTCGAAGAAGTTCAGCCAGCCGCTGCGACCCGCACCCTGGTTCGCCAGGAAGCTGCGGTCAAGACGGCCCCGGCCCGCGCCAATGCGCCGGTGCCGACCGAAGTCGCTCCAGCCGCCCCTGCTCCGGCACCGGTGGCTGCGCCAGAGCCAAGCCTGTTCAAGGGTCTGGTGAAGTCGCTGGTCAGCCTCTTCGCTACCAAGGAAGAGCCTGCCGCTCCGGTCGCCGTGGAAAAACCGGCCGCCGAACGTCCGGCCCGCAACGAAGAGCGCCGCAACGGTCGTCAGCAGAGCCGCAACCGTAACGGTCGCCGCGATGAAGAACGCAAGCCGCGCGAAGAACGTGCACCGCGTGAAGAACGCGCCCCACGCGAGCCGCGTGAAGAGCGTCAGCCGCGTGAAGCCCGCGAAGTGCGCGAGCCTCGTGAAGCGCGCAGCGAAGCGCCGGCCGTCCGTGAAGAACGCGCGCCACGTGCACCGCGTGAAGAACGTGCCCCGCGTGCGCCGCGTGAAGACCGCAAGCCTCGTGGCGAGCGTGAAGAACGCGTACGTGAACTGCGTGAGCCACTGGACGCCGCTCCAGCGGTAGCCGCTGCTGCCACCGTCACCGCTGAAGAGCGTCCGGCCCGCCAGCCACGCGAAGAACGCGCCCCGCGTCCGCCGCGTGAAGAGCGTCAGCCACGCGCCGAACAGGCCGCTGCTGCCGTCGCCGAAGAAGAAGTGATCAGCAACGAAGAGCAACTGCCGGAAGACGGTCAGGACGGCGCCGAAGGCGATCGTCCACGTCGTCGCTCGCGTGGTCAGCGTCGTCGCAGCAACCGTCGTGAGCGTCAGCGTGATGCCAACGGCAACGTGATCGAAGGTTCGGAAGAATCCGAATCCAACGAAAACGCTGACGAGCCAAGCACTGCCGACCTGGCCGCTGGCCTGGCCGTCACCGCCGCCGTTGCCAGCAGCGCGATCAGCGCTCCGGCCGAAGCACAGGCGCACGAGCAAGCCGAACGCGCCACCGCTGCCACACTGGACACTGTTCCAGTCGAAGCGCCGGTTGTCGAAGCCAACACCCCGGTGGAAGTGATTGCTGCTCCGGAAATCGAAGTGGCACCGGTTCAAGAGCCTCAGCCGCAAGCTGAAGTGCTTGCCGAGCCTGCCGTTATCGCCGAAGCGCCGCAGGTGGTTGCAGAACCGGTTGTTGAAACCGTCGCTGAAACCGTAACCGAAAGCGTGCGTGAAGTTCGCGAAGAGCAGACTGCCTTCAACTGGACTGCCGAGCCTGCCAAGACCGAAGCGCCAGCGCCAGTCGCTGAAGCAGAAGTCGCAGAGGCGATGGTTTCCGAGCCAGTGGTTGCCGCTGCCGAACCGGCCCCAGCGCCAGTGATTGAAGCACCGGTTGTCGAGGCCCCTGCCGTCGTCGAAGCGCCAGCCCCGGTGGTTGAGGCGCCGGCTCCGGTCAGCGCCCTGACGCCAAACGGTCGCGCACCGAACGATCCGCGTGAAGTGCGTCGTCGCAAGCGTGAAGCCGAGCGTCTGCAGAAGGAAGCCGAACTGGCCGCCTCTGCGGCGCCAGCGGTTGCCGAACCTGCCGCTGCTGCCGAAGTGATCGAGGCAGCACCTGCCCCGGTTGCCGAAGAAGCATCGGTTGAAGCAGTAATCGCCGAGGCGCCGCGCTCCGTTCAGGACGCGGTCGAGCAACGCGAAGAGGCCGAGGAAAAAGAGCACGAGCCTAAACCTCTCGTGTAAGTTCCCAAGCCGTTAAAAAGCCCCGCCTGGTGTAAGCCTGGCGGGGCTTTTTTATGCCTGTGGCATTTGTGGTGCGCTCCCGATCTTACCCCCTCACCCCAGCCCTCTCTCCCAAAGGGGGCGAGGGGGAAAGGGAGCCGATCTTCAAGCAATTCAAATTCAGGTTCGCCTCAGAAACTGCAGGTCGGTGCATCTCGATAATACACCTCGGTCAGTCCTCTCTCCCTTTGGAAGAGGGTTAGGGTGAGGGGCTTTTGAAGGCCAGCGCATCAGGCACGTCGACATCCCAAACCACGCCGGGATCATCCACCGCCACCTCAACCACCCTGCCCTGAGCGAACAGTGGCCTGGCACCCCGATCACCGGACAAACCGGACAACGCCGGGCCACACGAACAGCCAAACCCCACCGGATGGCCAAACTCCCCACCTAGCACCGGCACGCTCACCGCATCGTCAGCCATCGCCGCCACTACTCGCTCGATACTCGACGGCAGGATAAACGGCATGTCCCCCAGCACGATCAACCAGCCATCCGCATCGGCACACGCAGCGACACCCGCAGCGATGCTGTCGCCCATGCCGGTCGACTCGATCGAAACAACGTCACAGCCGTAAGCCTGGGCCATGCGCATCGCCTGCGGCCGCGCCTCGGTCGTGACCAATACGCGCTTATCGAGTTCAGCCGGCAAGTTCACCAGCACCTGCTCGATCACCGAGCGCACGGCACCGTCACGCCCGGTGCAGTCGGCGAGCAATTTGTCCTTGTCGGGACCGGCGATCTGGCGAAAGCGGCTGCCCTCGCCCGCTGCCAATACAATCACTGCGATGGATCGGCTCATGCACCCTCCAGCGGTTTCTTCTGCTTCAACTCCACGCCGTTCTTGATCGCGACGATCTCCGCCAGCAGCGACAACGCAATCTCGGCCGGCGAATGACTGCCGATGTGCAGACCGATCGGTCCGTGCAAACGATCGATAGCCGCTTGCGTCAAGCCTAGCTGAGCCAGATTCTCGCGACGTTTCTGACTGTTGACCCGCGAGCCCAGCGCGCCGACGTAAAACGCCGGGGAATCCAGCGCCGTCAGCAGCGCCATATCATCCAGACGCGGATCATGGGTCAACGCGACTATCGCGGTGCGCTCATCGGTCTGAATGCTCAACACCGCGTCATCCGGCATGCCCGGCACAAACCGCCCGTGTTGCTCTTCCCAGCCATAGACGAACTCGGTGCGCGGGTCGCAGATCAGCACTTCAAAATCCAGCAGCCGTGCCATGTCCGCCACGTAACGCGACAACTGCCCGGCGCCGATCAGCAGCAGACGCCAGCGCGGGCCATAAATGGCGCGCAAGGTCTTGCCATCGAACACCAGCGAATCGCTTTTACTGGCGGGCGCAAGCGTCACTTCGCCGGTTTCGATGTTCAGTTCGCGGGCGACGATCTGGTGATCTTCGCAACGGGCGAGCAGCTCTTCGACCCACGCAGGATCGCCAACGCGCTCCTCGGTCAGGCGCAAGGTGCCGCCACACGGCAAACCGAAACGCGCCGCCTCCTCGCGCGTCACGCCGTAGGTAATCAACTGCACCGGCGGGCCATCGCTGGCGATGCGGCCATCGTGCAGGCGGGCGATCAGGTCGTCCTCGACGCAGCCGCCCGACACCGAACCGATCACCACGCCATCCTCACGCAAGGCGAGCATGGCACCGGGCGACCGGGGCGCGGTGCCCCAAGTCTGCACCACGCTGAACAGCACCACCCGCTGCCCGGCGCGGCGCCACTCAAGGACGCTGCGCAGGACATTCAGATCGACGCTGTCCATTACGCTTGCGCCTTCTGCCAGTCCTGCAACTGATAACGCACCGGCAGGTTGCGGATGCGTTTGCCGGTGGCAGCGAAAATCGCGTTGCACAAGGCCGGCGCAATCGGCGGCACGCCCGGCTCGCCGACGCCGCCCAACGGTACATCGCCCGGCGGCGTGACCAGATGCACGGCGACTTCTTTCGGCGCCAGCGACATGCGCGCCACTTCATACATATGGAAATTGTCCTGCTGGACCTTGCCGTCCTTGAAACTGATTTCACCCAGTACGGCGTTGCCCAGGCCCATTACACAGGCGCCTTCGAACTGCGAACGGATGCGCTCGGGGTTGATCTGCGGTCCGCAATCCACAGCAATATCGGCCTTGTGCACGATCAGCGTGCCGTCGTCCTTGACCTCGACCTCGATCACGGCCGCCACGTAAGTGACGAAGCTGTAGTGCACCGCCAGGCCAAGACCGCGGCCCTTGGGCAATTTGCGCCCCCAACCGGCGGCCTTCGCTGCGGTTTCCAGCACCGCACGCATGCGTCCGGTGTCGATCGGGTAGCGCTCGGGGGACTCGCCGTAGTTCCACTCTTCACTCAAGGTTCGTGGGTCGATCTGGCGATCGGCGCCGAGCAGTTTGATTTGATACTTCAGCGGATCTTCGCCGGCCTTGTACGCCAACTCGTCGACGAAACTCTGGATCGCAAAACCATGGGGAATGTTCGACACCGAGCGATACCAGCCCACCCGCGTGTGCACCTTGGCTTCAGGGTTTTCCAGACGCACGTTGGGAATCGCGTAGGCCATGTTGGTGAAGCCCATGCCCAGCTCGAACGCCGCTTCATGGTTCATGTCCGGGGCAAACAATGCGGTAATGCTCGGCGCTACGGTGCGGTGCAACCAGCCAGAGGGCATGCCGTCCTTGCCGACGCCAGCCTTGAGGTATTCGGCAGACACGGTATGGAAATACGAGTTGTGGATGTCATCTTCGCGTGTCCACTGCACGCGTACAGCCTTGCCCGGAAACTCCTTGGCGAGGATCGCCGCTTCAACGACAAAGTCAGGCTTCGACTTGCGACCGAAACCGCCGCCGAGCAAGGTGACATTGAAGGTGACGTTGTCGAACGGCACGCCAAGACGCTCGGCGATGCGTTCGCGCGTCACTTGCGGCGCCTGACTCGGCGCCCAGGCTTCGCAGACGCCCTTGTCGAAACGTGCGATGGCGACCATCGGCTCCATCGGTGCCTGCGCCAGGTGCGGCAGGTAGTAAGACGCTTCCAGAGTGCTGGCCGCGCCGCTCAACGCCTTGTCGATATCGCCGGTGTTGCGCACCACTTTGCCGGGTTTCAACGACGCCGCTTCCAGTTCCTTGCGGTAGGCGACGGAGTCATAGCTGGCATTCGGGCCGTCGTCCCACTCGATCTTCAGCGCTTCACGGCCCTTGATCGCCGCCCAGGTATTGCTGGCGACCACTGCCACGCCACCCAGTGGCTGAAATTCCGATGGCAACGGACGAGGTTCGATCTGGACCACCTTGAGTACGCCCGGCACTTTCAGCGCGGCGCTGTCATCCAGCGACTTGACCTTGCCGCCGTACACCGCCGGGCGCGCGATGGTGGCGTACAGCATGCCGTCGAAATGCACGTCGGCACCGTAGACCGCACGCCCGTTGACGATATCGTCACCGTCGATGGCTTTATTGCCTTCCTTGCCGATGTAGCGAAATTCCGCCGGCTGCTTGAGGCGCAGGCTGTCACGCGCCGGTACGGCCAAGGCACTGGCAGCCGCGGCAAGTTCGCCATAGCCCAGCTCACGGCCGGAAGGTTTGTGGATGACTTTATGCAACTGCGCGTGGCATTCACCGACCGGCACTTTCCACTGCGCCGACGCAGCCTGCTCAAGCATGGTTCGCGCCGCCGCGCCGCAACGGCGCATCGGCTCATACCAATGGCGCATGCTGCGTGAGCCGTCGGTGTCCTGGTTGCCGAAGCGCACTTCGTCCCCCGGCGCCTGCTGCACCTTGACCCGCGCCCAATCGGCTTCCAGTTCATCGGCAACCACCATGGTCAGACTGGTGCGCACGCCCTGGCCCATTTCCGAACGGTTGCAGACCACGGTCACAGTGCCGTCGGCAGTAATACTCACATAAACTTTCGGATCGTCGATCCAGCCGTTGGGCATGCCCTCGGCGCCAAACTGCTTGGGCTTGTCTTCGGCCAGCACGTCCTGCCAGCCCCAGCTAGCGGCCAATACCAGCGCACCGGTGGCGCCGACACCTTTGAGAAAACCACGGCGGCTGAGGTTGCTCAGGGCGAAATCGTTCGGCAGGCGGCTCATGCCTTGGCCTCCTTCAGGTGAGTGGAGGCCTGGCGGATCGCAGTCTTGATCCGGTTATACGTGCCGCAACGGCAAATATTGCCAACCATGGCTTCTTCGATTTGCGCATCGCTCGGGTTCGGGTTGGTCTTGAGCAATGCCGTCGCCGACATGATCTGCCCGCCCTGGCAGTAACCACATTGCGCCACCGCGCTGTCGAGCCAGGCTTGCTGGACGACTTTGCCGATCGGGTCGGCGTGCAGGTTATCGATGGTGGTGACGTTCTGCCCGGTCACCGAACCGATTGGCGTGATGCAACTGCGCGCGGGCGCGCCGTCGATATGAATGGTGCATGCGCCGCACAGGCCCATGCCGCAGCCGAACTTGGTGCCGTTGTAACCGGCAACATCGCGAATTGCCCAGAGAAGCGGCATGTCTTCGCTGACATCGAGGGAATGGTCTTGATCGTTGAGTTTCAGGGTAATCATGGGCACGCCCGCATATTTTTCGTGGTTATCGGATCCTATATTAGCTGCAAGCGGCAAGCTTCAAGCTGCAAGTAAAAGCATCGCCAGCAGCTTTTGCTCTTGGCTTGCCGCTTGAAGCTCGTAGCTGCCTCAATACCGATTGGGCTCCATTTCCAGCTCGACATTGAACCGCTCGGCAATGTCTTTCTGGATACGCTGCGCCAGACTCAGCAGTTGCAGACCGGTGGCTGTGCCGTAGTTGACCAGCACCAGCGCCTGCAATTTGTGCACGCCGGCATCACCGTCGCGAAAGCCTTTCCAGCCGGCGCGTTCGATCAGCCAGCCAGCGGCCAGTTTCATTTGCCCGTCTGCCTGCGCATAAGCCACGACGTCCGGATGCTCCTGCTTGATCTGCGCGACTTGCGCAGCGGATACCAGCGGATTCTTGAAGAAGCTGCCGGCATTGCCGAGTACCGCAGGGTCAGGCAGTTTTTCGCTGCGGATGCTGCAGATCGCGCGACTGACATCGCTCGGCGTTGGCTGCTCGATGCCCTGTTCGGTCAGGCGCTGGCGCACCGGGCCGTATTCCAGATGCAGCGGCGCGCAGCGATCAAGCTTGAAGCGCACGCGCAGAATCAGCCAGCGCCCCGGCTGCTGCTTGAACAGGCTGTCGCGGTAAGCAAAGTTGCATTCTTCCAGGCTGAAATCGCGCAACTCGCCGGTCTGCCGATCCAGCGCGGTGAGGCCGGCAAACACGTCTTTGATTTCAACGCCGTAGGCACCGATGTTTTGCATCGGCGCCGCGCCGACCGTGCCCGGAATCAGGCTGAGGTTTTCCAGACCGGAAAAACCCAGCGCCAGCGTATGCAGAACAAACGGATGCCACGGCTCGCCGGCTTCCGCCTCGATGACGACGCGACTGCCGTCATCGCTGAGCACGCGGATCCCACGCGTCGCCATGCGCAGGACCAGCGCCGCAATATCCGCCGTCAGCAGCAGATTGCTGCCGCCGCCGATCACCAGCAGCGGTACATCGTGCGCCGTGGCATAAGCCAGCGCTTCACGGACATCGTCGTCGCTGTGGGCTTCGGCGAACAGTTGCGCGCGCACGTCGACGCCAAAACTGTTGAACGGTTTCAGGGAAACCTGCGCTTGCACCGGCAAACTCATAAGCGTCCCTTCACTTCGATAAGCAGTTGGTCACAGGCTGCTTCGATCAGATCCAGCACCTGTTCAAAGCCCTGATCACCGTCGTAATAAGGATCGGGCACTTCGTCGACCAGCCCCGCGTAACGGCGCAGGAACAGATCCAGCTCCGCCTTGCCGGTGGATGGCTGCAACGCCTTGAGATTGCGCAGGTTGCTGTTGTCCATGGCCAGAATCAGGTCGTAACTGGCGAAGTCGGCACGGCTGACCTGCTGCGCACGTTGCAGCGACAAGTCGTAGCCGCGCACTTTGGCTGCGGCCTGGCTGCGCTTGTCGGGCGGGTTGCCAACGTGCCAGTCGCCCGTGCCGGCGGAGGCCACTTCGACCTGATCCGCCAGCCCCGCTGCGCGCAGCTTGTGACGCAAGACCCCTTCAGCGGTGGGCGAACGGCAAATGTTGCCCAGGCACACGAACAGAACGCGCATCAGGCCCCCAGCAGGCGACGAACGCGTTCGAGGTCTTCGACGGTGTCGACACCGGTCGGTGGCGCGATCAACGCGTCGGCGACGTGAATGCGCACGCCATGCCAGAGGGCACGCAGTTGCTCAAGGGATTCGGTGTTTTCCAGCCAGCACGGGCCCCAGTTGACGAAATCCTGGAGGAACCCGGCGCGGTAGGCGTAGATGCCGATGTGGCGGCGGTACGGCACGCCTTCAGGCAATTGCTCGCGGCTTTTGGCGAACGCATCGCGGGCCCACGGCAAGGTGGCGCGACTGAAGGTCAGCGCAAGGCCGTTGATGTCGCTGGCGACCTTGACCACGTTCGGGTTGAACAAGGTTTCCACGTCTTCGATCGGCTCGGCCAGGGTGGCCATGCGCGCTTCGGTGTGGGCGGCAAGGTTGGCCGCGACCTGATCGATCACGCTGGGCGGAATCAGCGGCTCGTCGCCCTGCACGTTGACCACGATCGCATCGGGCTCGAGGCCCAGCTTGGCGGCGACTTCGGCCAGACGATCAGTACCGGAATTGTGATCTTCACGGGTCAGCACCACTTCGGCGCCAAAGCGCTTGCAGGCCTCGACGATGCGCGCATCGTCAGTTGCCACCACAACACGCGTGGCGCTGCTTTTGCTCGCCTGCTCCCAGGCGTGCTGGATCATCGGCTTGCCAGCAATATCCAGCAGCGGCTTGCCCGGCAGGCGTGTCGAGGCATAACGCGAGGGAATCACAACGGTGAAGGCTGTGCTCATTTATCCAGACGCTCGTCGGTGGTCAGGGTGCGAGCTTCGCTTTCCAGCATCACCGGGATGCCGTCGCGGATCGGGTACGCGAGGCCAGCGCCCTTGCTGATCAGTTCGGTCTTGTCAGCACTGAGCTTGAGCGGACCTTTGCACACAGGGCAAGCGAGGATGTCGAGCAATTTGGTGTCCATGAGCATTCCCAGATAAATAAACAGTCAAGGCAATAGCCGATCAGGCAGCAGGCGCATCAGTTGCGTGTCGAACCAGGCCACGAAGGCCGGCGACGGCAGCGCATCGACCGCCAGATACCACCAGTCGGCAGCAGCAAAGGCGCGGCACTTCACCGCGTCCTTTTCGGTCATCACCAACGGCAATGACGGGGTGAAATTCAAGGCCTGCACGCTGTACTCGGCGTGGTCGGCAAATGCATGGGGGATAGCGCGCCAGTCTAGCGCTTCGAGCGTATTGAAGAAACGCTGCGGATTGCCGATCCCGGCCACCGCATGCACCGCCTGACCGGGCGCAAAAAATTCGAGCGGCTGGCGCTCGCCGCTGCGCAGATTGACCAACGCAGTGGGTTGCAGGCGAAAGGCAAAACCGTCCTTGCGATCTTCGCTGGCGCCGTTGAACAGCACGCCATCGACGCTTTGCAGGCGCTCGACCGGCTCGCGCAGGGGGCCCGCCGGCAGGCAGCGTTGATTGCCGAGGCCGCGTGCCGCGTCAATCAGCACGAGCTCCAGATCGCGACCCAAGCGGTAATGCTGCATGCCGTCATCGGAGAGGATCAGGTCCAGCGGTTCGCTGGCCAGCAGGGCTTTGACGGCGGCGCTGCGATCGGGATCGATCATTAACGGCACGCCGGTGCGCTGGACGATCAGCAACGGTTCATCGCCAGCAATATCAGCTGTTTGATCGGCCTCGACGCGCCACGGCAGTTGCGCCGGCTTGGCCCCGTAACCGCGGCTGACCACGCCGACGCGCAGACCACGCTGGCGGCAATGTTCGATGAGCCAGAGGATCATCGGCGTCTTGCCGGTACCGCCCACGGTAATGTTGCCGACCACGATCAGCGGCACGGGCGGCTGGTAGATCTCGCCCTGGCCGTCGAGAAAGCGCTGACGCTTGTTGACCACCACCCGGCGGTAAAGCATTTCCAGCGGCCGCAACAGCGTCAGGGCCGGGTGCCCCGCATACCACGCAGCGAGCAAGCGATCGGACAGGCTCATCAGGATTTGGGCGCCGCCTCGACCGTGGTCATGCGCAGATGGCTGAAACCGAGCTTGCCGGCCGCGTCCATGGCGGTGATCACCGATTGATGCTGGGCCTTGCCGTCAGCACTGATCGACAACGGCATGCTGGTGTCGCCGTTGGCTTCTTTCTGCATGGCGTCCATCAGGGTCGCCAGATCGTTTTTCGGCAGGACCTTGTTGTTCACCGAAAACACGCCCTCGGCGCTGATCGCGATATCCAGTTGCTTGACCTGCTGGTCCTCGGCCGGCGAACCGCTGACCGCTTCCGGCAGATCGACACGCAGTTGGGTTTCGCGGGTGAACGTGGTGGTCACCACAAAAAACAGCAACAGGATGAACACCACGTCGATCAGCGACGCGAGGTTGATGTCCACGGTTTCCCGGGGCTTGCGACGGAATTTCACGCTTTGCCCTCGGCCAGGTCGACGTCACGGTCGCCCTGCACCACTTCCACCAGTTTGATCGCCTCCTGCTCCATGCCGACCACCAGTTCATCGATGCGGCGTTGCAGGAAACGGTGGAAGAATACCGCCGGGATACCGACCATCAGGCCCGCCGCCGTGGTGATCAGCGCTTTGGAAATACCGCCGGCGAGGACCGAGGCATTGGTGGACATGCCGGTACCGGTGAACGCGCTGAAAATGTCGATCATGCCCAGCACGGTGCCGAGCAGACCGAGCAGCGGCGCCATCGCAGCGATGGTGCCGAGCGCATTGATGTAGCGCTCCAGCTCATGAATGACACGGGCGGCGGCCTCTTCGATGCATTCTTTCATGATCTCGCGACCATGCTTGGAATTGGCCAGGCCAGCGGCAAGGATTTCGCCCAACGGCGAGTTGGCGCGCAATTCCTTGAGTTTTTCCTTGTTGAGCTGTTTGTCCTTGATCCAGACCCAGACCTGGCCCAGCAGATGCTCGGGGGTGACGCGGCTGGCGCGCAGGGTCCACAGGCGCTCGGCGACAATCGCCATGGCCGCGATGGAACTCAGAATGATCGGCAACATCATCCAGCCGCCGGATTTGACCAATTCCCACACAGTGACAGTCCCCTCGAAAAAGTGCGCCACTTTACCATACCGATTGCCGATTAAGACCCGCCGCCCCGACGACCGTAACGCCACAGTCGCCCACACGCCGATCAGCGGGCCAGTGCCGGCGGACCACGCCAGAACCGCCGCTGGTGACGCAGGGTTTGCGCGGGCTGGAAGGTGCCCAGTTGCAGATGAATGGCGCCGTGTTCGGCGCTGTCGTAGATGCGCAGGCGCTGTTTACGGTAGCGCGCCATTACGGTCGGATGCGGATGACCGAAGGAATTGCCGTGACCGCGAGAAATCAGTACCGAGTGCGGGTGCAATGCCTTGAGCAGCGCCATCGACGATGAGCTGCGGCTGCCATGATGCGGCGCTTGCAACCATTGCGTCGGTACTGCCAGCGGCCCGTCGAGCAGGACCCGCTCGGCGTGGCTGTCGATATCACCGGTCAATAACAGACGTTCGCCGTTGGCCTCGATCTGCAACACGCAAGAGCGCTGATTGCTGTCGTGGGCGTCTGCCCATTGCCAGAGCTGAAAACTGACCCCGTCCCACTGCCATTGCTGTCCGGATTCACAGGCAGCGGCGTTCAACAGTTGAGGTAATCCCTCGGGATCACCACTGATCACGCGATCGATCGGTAAACCACGGGAGATGGCCAGCGCTCCACCGGCATGATCGGCGTCGGCGTGGCTGAGCAGCATCAGGTCGAGTTTTTCCACGCGCAATTTGCGCAACGCGGGCAAGACCACGCGTTCGCCGATATCGAACTCACCAAAGCGCGGCCCGGCGTCGTACAGCAACGCGTGGTTCCGGGTGCGGATCAGGATCGCCAGACCTTGCCCGACGTCCAGTTGCCAGACGTCAGCAAGGCCTGACGCCAGTCGCTCGCGCGGCGGCAGCGCCAGCAATAACAACAACGGCCAGCCCAGCGGACGCAGCGGGACACCGCGCGGCAACAACAGCAGCACCGCGCCGAGGCTGCCGAGCAGCCAGATCCCGCCGGGTAGCGAGCCGGGAATCCACGCGGGCCATTGCCCGGCGATCACCGCGAGCCCGCGAAACAGCCAATCGATCAAGCCACCCGCCAGCCACAGCAAGCCTTCGCCGACATACGGCACCGGCAACAGCACCGTCCCCAGCAACGCTGGCGGCAACACCACCAGACTGACCCAAGGGACCGCGAGCAGATTGGCCAACGGCCCGCTCACGCTGATCGGCAGACTCAACGCCAGCAGCACCGGGCACAGGCCGATTGCGATCAGCCATTGCGCCCGCGTCCAGGTCTGCCACCAGCGCCAGGCACCGAGACGACCGCCGAAGGTAAAGATCAACACCGCAACCGCCGCGAACGACAGCCAGAAACCCGGACGCAGACTGGCCAGCGGGTCGAGCAACAACACGCCATCGAACGCCAGCAACAGCGGCCACCACGCCCCGAGATGGCGAAAACGCAGCCGCCATAACAGCACCAGCCCGACCATCACGCAGGCCCGCTGCACCGGCACATCGAACCCGGCGAGCAGGCCATAACCCAGCGCCGCCGTGAAGGCCAGACCACAGGCCCACGGCAGCCACGGCCAGCGCAGCGGCCACAGCCCATACCGCGCCAGCCCGGCGACGAGCAGGTACATGACCGCTGCGAGCAGACCGATGTGCTGGCCGGAAATCACCAGCAAGTGCACGGTGCCGGTGTCCTGGAGGATCTGCCAGTCCTCGCGACTCAGCCCGGAACCATCGCCCAGCACCAGCGCGGCCAACGCACCGCTGCGGCCTTGCGCATCCACCGCCAGCAAACGCTGACGAATACTGTCGCGCCAGGCCCAGCGCGCCTCGCTCAGGCGCTGACCATCCTTGATCGTGCCAGTCGCACCGATGCGTTGCGCCAGCAGCCAGGCCTCGAAATCGAAGGCATCAGGGTTGCGCAAGCCACTCGGGCGTTTCAGTTTCACTGCCAGACGCCAACGCTCGCCACTTTTGACCGCAGGCCCGGCGTACCAGGCCAGACGCATTCGCGTCGGCAGTTTTTCGTGCCGCGCCCGCGCATCAGCCAACTCGAAGCGCACCAC
This sequence comes from Pseudomonas koreensis, assembly GCF_036668835.1. GTDB lineage: Bacteria > Pseudomonadota > Gammaproteobacteria > Pseudomonadales > Pseudomonadaceae > Aquipseudomonas > Aquipseudomonas koreensis_I. The sequence goes on along the minus strand of NZ_JAZEVW010000007.1, from coordinate 14,165 downwards.
GCCCTCGCTGTTTTGCGGCAGCCCGACGACGCGTCCTTCGAGCCAGCGGGTTTCGCCATCAAGTTTCAGCGCCAAGCGATCATCCAGTGCCCACTGCGCCGCGATGCTGCTCCAGGCGAACCCGAACAGCACGAACGCCAATGGATAACTGCGAAACGGCAGCAGCATCAGCGCAACTATTGGCGCCAACAGCATCAACCAGACCGGCGGTAACGCCGGCATAAAAACCGGGGCCAGCAGACCGACTGCCAGCGCCATCATCCCTGTGCGCATAAGCCCATCCTTGAGAGTCCCACACTAGGCATAGCGGGCGTCGGGCACCTGCGTCGTCAATAATTGTCACAAAGTCTGAATGGGCGGTTCGTAGAATCCAGACATACTTGCCGCCTTAACCGACCGAGAAGCCTTATGCCCCGGCGCTTATTCAAACGTTACATGCCCGACCCGACGAGCATCAGGGAACACAAATCCTTACGCTTTCTCGGCAAGTTGCTGCATGACCCGAACCTTTGGCACCTCAACCGCCACTCGGTGGCCCGAGCGATGGCGGTCGGCCTGTTCGCCGCATTCCTGCCGATTCCAGCACAAATGCTGGTAGCCGCCGCACTCGCAATCACCGTACGCGGCAATATGCCGATCGCCGTCAGCCTGGTCTGGCTGACCAACCCGATCACCATGCCGGCGGTGTTCTTCTGCACCTATCAGGCCGGCGCATGGTTGATGGACGTGCCTGCACGACATTTGCCGGATGAGCTGTCATGGGAATGGATCAGCGGCGAACTGTCGACGTTGTGGCAACCGTTTCTGCTCGGTTCGGTGGTGGTCGGGCTGGTGCTCGGCGCCCTCGCCTACTGCATTGTGATGATGTACTGGCGCTGGTGGGTCGCCCGACAATGGGCACGGCGCAAGAAAAGCCGGCAGAAATGAATGCAAAACGGCCTCCGCAGTGGGAGGCCGTTTTTTATTGCAGTGTTTGGGGTGGTGCCATCGCTTGCGGGCAAGCTCCCATATTTTGATCGCTTTGTTTCAGTTGGGATGCGGTCAGCCTGTGGGAGCCAGGCTGCTGGTGATGGCAGTGGTACAGGCAAACGCCTGACTCAGTCTGAAAATCAAAAGCCCCTCACCCTAACCCTCTCCCAGAGGGAGAGGGGACTGACCGAGGTGAATGCGAGAGCAACGCCGACCTGAAATACCGAGTCGTACGCAAACTTCAAAGCCAACCCAAATCGGCCCCCTCTCCCTCGGGAGAGGGCTGGGGTGAGGGGCAGCCACACCACAAATCAAAAGCCAACCACCGCTTCTAACCACTCAACAATGAGCGTTAGCTCGAGTGCCCTTGATCTTGCGTCACCAGCGACGTCGGAAGGCTGAGCGCAGGGATTGATCCGGGCGTGGGAGCGCAGCGACCGTCTGGCGCAGCCAGACACAGCGGAAGTAGGTGCAGCGAAGCAAACCGTAGCCGCTGCGCCCGGATCGATCCCGCAGCGAAGGAACCCGAGCCTGCGAGGGCCGAACGTAGGAGCAAGCGTTTTGGGTTACCTTTTTGGCGTTTGAAAAAGGTGACCCGCCGTAAGGGCGGAACCCTAAGCGGCCGTTACCGCAGCAACGGATATGTACCCAAAACACACCGCCTGAAAGACAGCCATCACCCGCCAGATCAGGTACGCATCCCCCGCCCACTCACCAGCAACCGCGCGCAACCGAGATACAGCACCACCGTCGCCACCAGCATAAACGTGATAGCAATACCGATCCGGATATCCGACACCCCAAGAATCCCGTAACGGAAGGCGTTAACCATGTGCAACACCGGGTTCGCCAGCGACACCGTCTGCCAGAACGGCGGCAACAGCGTAATCGAATAAAACACTCCGCCCAAGTAAGTCAGAGGAGTCAGCACAAACGTCGGAATAATCGAAATATCATCGAAATTGCGCGCAAACACCGCATTGATGAAGCCCAGCAGCGAGAAGATCGTTGCCGTCAGCACCACCACCAGAATGGTCACACCCAAGTGATGCACCTGCAGATCGGTAAAGAACAGCGACAGAATCGTCACGATCAAACCCACCGCCAGACCGCGCAAGACACCACCAATGGTGAAGCCGATCAGAATGGTGTGCGGTGAAACCGGCGAGACCATCAGTTCTTCAATAGAGCGCTGAAACTTGCTGCCGAAAAAACTCGAAACCACGTTGCCGTAGGAGTTAGTGATCACCGACATCATGATCAGCCCGGGCACGATGTACTCCATGTACGTGAAGCCACCCATGTCACCGATCTGTCGGCCAATCAGGTTACCGAAGATCACAAAGTACAGAACCATGGTGATCGCCGGCGGCAGCAGGGTCTGTGGCCAGATCCGCATGAAGCGTTTGACCTCACGGTAAACGATGGTCTGCAGGGCGACGAGGTTGGGACCGAACTCAGAACTCATACCGCCACCTTCGACAGATTTTTCTCCACCAGGGACACGAACAACTCCTCGAGGCGATTGGTTTTATTACGCAGGCTCAGCACTTCGATGTTCTGCAAGGCCAATTGACCGAACAGCGCAGTAATGCCCATCGACTTGTCGACCTGCACTTCCAGCGTGTGCGCATCGATCAGCCGCGACGGGTAACCGACCAGTTGTGGCGCGGCCGCCAGATCGCCCTTGAGATCGAGCAGGAAGGTTTCCACATGCAACTGACCGAGCAGTTGGCGCATGCTGGTGTTCTCGACAATCGTGCCGTGATCGATGATGCCGATGTTGCGGCACAACTGCTCAGCCTCCTCCAGATAATGCGTGGTGAGGATGATGGTGATGCCTTTCTGGTTCAGTTCGGTGAGGAACGTCCACATCGACCGGCGCAGCTCGATGTCGACACCGGCAGTCGGTTCGTCAAGGATCAGCAGGCGCGGCTCGTGCACCAATGCGCGAGCGATCATCAAGCGCCGCTTCATGCCGCCGGACAGCGAACGCGACGGCACATCGCGCTTGTCCCACAAGCCCAGTTGCGTGAGGTACTGCTCGGCGCGTTCTTTAGCGATTTTCGCCGGGATGCCGTAATAACCGGCCTGGGTCACGACGATGTCGAAGGTCTTTTCGAACTGGTTGAAGTTGAATTCCTGGGGCACCACGCCGATCGAGCGCTTGAGCGCGGCCGGGTTCTTGTCCAGGTCGTGGCCAAAGATATTCACCGTGCCGCTGGTCTTGTTGACCAAGGTCGAGAGAATGCCGATGGTCGTGGATTTGCCGGCGCCGTTGGGGCCGAGCAAGGCGAAGAAGTCACCTTCGGCGACGTCCAGATCGATACCACTCAAGGCCTGGAACCCGTTGCCGTAGGTTTTGGTTAGCTGCCGGATGGACAGAGCGGAACTCATATCGGATTTACGCACCATGAAGGGAAGAAAGGAATAAATAAGGGCGAGCGGCGAGGGAAACAACCGCGGCGCAAGTTCGCAATGGTGCTTGCCGCCGCCGCACAAGTACAGTCAAGTGTGTCGATAGTAATTATCAAGTCAACGCGGTCATGACCGCTTTCTGATAGGCCGGGCGCTGTTTCAGGCGCTCGTACCAGGCTTGCAGATGAGGTTGTGGCGCGCGCTCGATGGGCATTTCAAACCAGGCATAAATGAAGCTGCCGAGCGGGATATCGCCCATGCCGATTTCATTGCCGGACAGGTAAGGCTGGCTGATCAAGGCATGGTCGGCCATGTTCAACAACTCGTCGCACTCTTTGATCGCGGCATTGATCGCCGCCCAGTCCTGCTTCTCGGCGGGCGTACGCAACACGCCCCAGAACACCGTGCGAAAAGGCCCGGCAAAACTTGAGCTGGTCCAGTCCATCCATTTGTCAGCGGTGGCGCGGGTGCGCGGATCGGCTGGATACCAAGCGCTGTCTGACGCGTGTCTGGCCAGCAGATAACGGACGATGGCGTTGGATTCCCACAGCACCAGGCCTTCGTCTTCGATGACTGGCACCCGGCCGTTAGGATTCATCGCACGGTATTCCGGCGTATCGACCACACCGAACGCGCCACCGGCATCGATCGCCTCGTAAGCCAGGCCAAGCTCCTCGGCCGCCCATAACGCTTTCCTGACATTCGATGAGTTTTTCCGTCCCCAGATCTTCAGCATGACCGCCTCTTTGCAAATGCGTGGACGGCCAGCATACGCCGGATCAGCGAGCACTCACATCACTGAGCATGTCACCCAGTAACGCCGGTTGCTGATCGGTAAACAGGTGCGGATAGCATTTTTGCAGATGCTCGAAGAAGAACGCTTCCGGCACATCGCTGAACTGACCGTGGTCGACCAAATATTCCATCAGCAGCGCGCCGTCACGGTTGTACGGGTGGAAAACGCTGTCGTTGATGCCATCGAATTCCAATGGTGCGACGTTGAACAGTTCACACAGTTGCTGATTGAACGCCGGCGTGGCCTTGACCCAGCGGCCACCAAGAAAGAACTCGGTGTAGCCGTGCATGGCGAATCGGTCGCTTCGCAGCAACTCAAGCAGGCGCGGCGTCGACAGATGATTGCGCACATCGGCCAGACCGATGCGCGCGGGAATGCCGCAGTGTCTGGCGCAGCCGGCCAGCAGCGTGGCTTTGGGCACGCAATAACTTTCGCCGGTTGCCAATGCATGGCTGCCGCGCAAGGTCTGCGGGTCGCTGCTGAACGTGTAGGGGTTATAGCGCACCGCTTCGCGCACGGCGTAATAGAGACTGATTGCCTGTTCACGCGGATCATGACTGGCGCCCCGATGCTGCTCGGCGAACTCCACCACTGCCGGGTGGTCACTATCGATGAAGCGGCCGGGGCTCAGATACTCGTGCATGACGGCAATCTCCTGGATGAGTCACAAGTCTAGCGACAGCCTGAGCACAGAGATAACGACGTTTCGGCCAAACCTGGAAGCAAAGCCGCGGGATCGGCGAACGATTTCCCACACGTGTTGCCCACCGAACCTACGAAAATCATCCGGGGTTTCCCACGATTTCAATCACCTTGGTCTGACCACCCGCTTTTACAGATGCCGTCTAAGCTCTGGAGGGTCGATTTGCCTTGGTTCACGGAGGACTGAATATGCTGTTGTTGTGGATACTGGTTTTGATCGTCGGTGTGGCGTATCTCGCTCACCGACGCATCGCCCCTCTGCCTGCCTTGGGCATCGTTGCCGTGTACTTGGTGGCGATGGGTATTTTCAGTCACGCGCCGGGCTGGTTGCTGGCATTGTTCTGGGTAGTGCTGGCGCTGATCGCCGCCCCTTTGCTGCTGCCTGACCTGCGCCGCCAGCATTTCACCGCGCCGCTGTTCAACTGGTTTCAGAAAACCCTGCCGCCGATGTCGCAGACCGAACGCGATGCCATCGATGCCGGCACCGTGTGGTGGGATGGCGAACTGTTCAGCGGTCGTCCGGACTGGGAAAAACTGCTGGCCTATCCCAAGGCGCAATTGAGCGAAGAAGAGCAAGCTTTCATCGACGGCCCGACCGAAGAACTCTGTGCGATGGTCACTGATTGGCAGATCGGCCAGACGATGGATCTGCCGCCCGAGGCCTGGGCACACATCAAGGAACACGGCTTTTTTGCCCTGATCATTCCCAAGGAATTCGGCGGCAAAGGTTTCTCCGCGTACGCTCACTCACAGGTGGCGATGAAACTGGCCACCCGCAGCGGCGACCTCGCCTCCACGGTGATGGTGCCCAACTCTCTCGGCCCGGCCGAACTGCTGCTGCATTACGGCACTGACGAACAACGCAATCACTATCTGCCACGACTGGCCCGCGGCGATGATATTCCGTGCTTCGCCCTCACCGGCCCACTCGCCGGCTCCGACGCCGGGGCCATGCCTGACACCGGCATCATCTGCAAAGCCCAGTGGCAAGGCGAGGAAGTCATCGGTCTGCGCCTGAACTGGGAAAAACGCTACATCACCCTCGGCCCCGTCGCGACACTTCTCGGCCTGGCCTTCAAGGCTTACGACCCCGAGCATCTGCTCGGCGAAAAGGAAGATCTCGGCATCAGCCTGGCGCTGATCCCCACCGACACCCCCGGCGTGGAAATCGGCCGTCGTCACCTGCCGCTCGGCGCGGCATTCATGAACGGGCCGAACTCCGGCAAAGACGTATTCATCCCGCTGGACTACCTGATTGGCGGTCAGGAAATGCTCGGCAAGGGCTGGATGATGCTGATGAATTGCCTGTCGGTCGGCCGTTCGATCTCGCTGCCCGCAGTCGGCACCGGCGCTGCCAAGTTCACCAGTCTGGTCACCGGGCAATACGCGCAGATTCGTGAGCAGTTCAACGTACCGCTGTCGGCCTTCGAAGGTATCCAGGAGGCCATGGCGCGCATCGGCGGCAACGCATGGATGATGGACGCTGCGCGGATGCTCACCGCCAACGCCGTGGATCTAGGCGAGAAACCTTCGGTGCTGTCGGCCATCCTCAAGTATCACCTCACCGAACGCGGACGCGAGTGCATCAGTCACGCCATGGATGTGCATGGCGGCAAAGCCATCATCATGGGCCCGAACAACTACCTGGGGCGCAGCTGGAACGGCGCGCCGATTTTCATCACCGTCGAGGGTGCGAACATTCTCTCGCGTAATCTGATGATCTTCGGCCAGGGCGCAATCCGCTGCCATCCGTTCGTGCTCAAGGAAATGGCCCTCGCCGGTCGAGAAGACAAGGACCAGGCGCTGAAAGAGTTCGACGGCCTGCTGCTCAAACACATTGGTTTCGCCGTAAGCAATGCTGCCAGTACCCTGGTGCTCAACCTCGGCTTCGGTCACTTCGAACACGCGCCGGGCGACAAAATCAGTCAGGGCTACTTCCGCGCGCTCAACCGTCAGGCCGCGGCGTTCGCCATGCTCGCGGATTTCAGCATGATGCTGCTGGGCGGCGAACTGAAACGCCGCGAACGCCTGTCGGCGCGCCTTGGCGATGTGCTGAGCAACCTGTACCTGGCCTCCGCCGCGCTCAAGCGTTATCACGACCTCGACTCGCCGGCGTACATGGAACCGCTGCTGCGCTGGGCCATGGAAGAAAGCCTCGGCCAGTCGGAACGAGCACTCGATGAACTGCTGCGCAACTTCCCCAGCAAAGCGTTCGGCTGCCTGCTGCGGTTTATCGTCTTCCCGTTCGGTCGTCGCCACAAAGGCCCGTCGGACAAGCTCGGCGCCGAAGTGGCCGGCGTCATCGGTCGCGCCAAGGGCGATCCGGCGCTGGAACAACTGCTTGCCGGCTGCTACCGCCCGCAATCGCCAGACGACGCGGTCGGCGCCTTGCAATACGCCAGCGACCTGTTGCATGCCGCGCAGCCACTGCACAAAAAACTGCACACTTCGCTGAAAAGCGGTCAGGTCAAACCGGTCGCCGGCGAACACGCCATCGACGCGGCAGTGGAGGCCGGCGTGCTGCAACCGGTTGAAGCGCAAAACCTGCGCGACGCCGAAGCCGCACGACGCAAAGTGATCGATGTCGATGATTTCGACAAGGAAGAACTGGCACTGGCCGAGGGCAAAGTACGTTGACCCCGGTCGCCGTATAGCGTTTAACCTGTGAAAAACGGGCGCGGGGGCTTTATACTCCCGCGCCCGTTTTGCTCTTGAGGACTTATCTCGTGTCCAACGTCGTTGCCGATCATCTTGTATTGCTCGACCACCTTCGCAGTATCCTGGTCGCCGTAGGTGAGGCCGAACAGGTGCCCGAAGAAAGCCATGCCCTGTTCCTCGAGCGCTTCGACGAACTGCTGGCGTCCTTGCCGATCGATCCTATCGAAAGCCAATATCTTGGCCAGGACATCCTGACCCAGGTCATCACCCGCTACCCGCAAATCGCCCACCTCATCCCGCGCGACCTGCTGTGGTACTTCGCCGGCGACTGTCTGCACTACCTGTCCGACGAAGAAATCGACCTGTACCAGGCACTGGAAGAACGTCGCTACGAAGCCGAACAGAACGACGAACCGTTCGACTGGAATCAGGAAAAGCAGCTGATGGCGATGTCCGCGCAGGACAGCAAGCACTGAGATTGCACTGGTCATGAAAATGCCCGCATGGTGATGCCATGCGGGTATTTTTTTGATTGTTTAACAGGTGGACATGACGCTGGCTTTCGGCTGCGGACTCACCGACAAAGATCAAAAGCCCCTCACCCTAGCCCTCTCCCGGAGGGAGAGGGGACTGACCGAGGTGGTTGGGCTGGATGCGTAAGCCTGAGATACCGAGTCGAATGCGAATTTCGAATCCAACCAAAACCGGCTCCCTCTCCAGGGGGAGAGGGCTGGGGTGAGGGGCGAATCCACCACAAATCCCAAACCACCCCCCGCTTCTAACCACTCAACAATGAGCGTTAGCTCGCGTGCCCTTGATCTTGATCTTGCCTAACCAGCGACATCGGAAGGCTGAGCGCAGGGATTGATCCGGGCGTGGGAGCGCAGCGACCGTCTGGCGCAGCCAGACACAGCGGAAGTAGGTGCAGCGAAGCAAACCGTAGCCGCTGCGGCCGGATCGATCCCGGAGCGAAGGGACCCGAGCCTGCGAGGGCCGTACGTAGGAGCAAGCCTTTTGGTTCCTTTTTGGCGTCTGAAAAAGGGACTCGCCGTAGGGCGAAACCGCCAGCCGCAGCACCCAAAAAAACGGATATCCACCCAAAAACCCAAGAGTCTGGCCGACCCAAAGGCCGCCAAGACCAAACAAAAGCAGACAGAAAAAATCAGAGCAACCCCTCCCCCTCCGGCAACTCATAAGCCATCGCCACATTCCCCCCTGCCCCCGACCGCCCCGGTCGCCCCAAGGTCGGCTCCTTCTGCAGACACTCCACCAGATAATCGATAAACACCCGCAGCTTGGGCGGCAGATACCGCGTCGGCGAATGCAACAACCACAACCCACCGTGATACGACGCCAAAAACGACCACTGCGGCAACACCTGCACCACCAACCCCTGCTCCAACGCATAACGCGCCGTGAAATACGGCAGACTGCCAATGCCAATGTGCTGCAACACCGCCCCCAGCCGCACCCCCGTATGGTTGGCGGCATAACGCCCACGCACCCCGACCGTCACCGCTTTGCCGCCTTGCTTGAATTTCCACCGTGCATCACTCGGGGTTTCGCCCAGATAAATACAGCTGTGATTGAGCAAATCATGTGGATGCGTCGGCGTGCCATGTTCGGCCAGATACTGCGGCGTGGCACAGAGCAAATGATCGATAGTCAGCAACTGACGCCCGACCAGCCCCGCCGGCGGACGATCGGTGATGCGAATCGCCAGATCGACGTGGTCATCGATCAGATCCACCTGGCGATCCTCCAGCAGTAACTCGACATCGACCTTGGGATAACGCCGCAAAAACTCCGGCATGTGCGGATGAATCACGAAGCGCCCCACCGCTTTCGGCACACTGACGCGCACCAGCCCTTCGGCCTCATGAGTGAACTGGCCGCTGATTTCCATCACCGAGCGGGCGGCACTGACCATCTCCTGACAGCGCTTGAAGACTTCTTCGCCACCGTCACTCAAGCGCAGCTTGCGCGTGGTGCGCTGCAACAAGCGCGTAGCCAGAGCCTTTTCCAGGCGGGAAATGCTGCGGCTCACCGCTGAGGGTGACGAACCCAGTTGTCGAGCGGCTTCAGAGAAGCTGCCGGTCTCCACGACCCTGACGAAAATCGCCATTTCTCCAAGTAACGGTAGCGGCAAATTTATGCTCACAGCGCACAAGTCCTTTGATGTTTGAACGGATTATCACGCTATTACCCGATTCATATAATAAAAAAAGAAACTTTAATAAGGGCATGGAATATGACGCTTCGCCTCTTTTTCCATAGTGATGACCTCAAGGCCAATGTGGAAGTCCTTGACTGCACGCCCCAGGAAAACGAATTTGCTGTCGTGCTGCGCGCGACCCTGTTTCATCCGCAGGGCGGCGGCCAGCCCAGCGATACCGGCTGGATTGGCGAAAGCCAGGTATCGCGCGTGGTACAGGAGCTGGAGCGGATCATCCATTTTGTCGACCGGCCGGTGCCGCTGGGTATGACAGTGATCCACATCGACGAACAGCGGCGACGTTTCAACACGCGCATGCATTCGGCCGGCCACCTGATCGGGCATTTCATTCAGGCGCAGGGCTGGACACCCATCAAGGCTCACCATTGGCCGGATGAAGGTCGCGTGCAATTCAAACCCGGCGACGCCGCGCAGGAAATTGACGTAGCGGTCGTACAACAAGCGCTAGATCAATGGATCGCCGACGATCTGCCACGCCTGACCTCACTGCGCGAAGGGGCGCGGGAAATCAGTTTCGGTGACCTGCCCGCTTATGGCTGCGGCGGCACCCATGTACGCAGCCTGAAGGAACTGGGCACAGTCACGATTACGTCCCTTTCGCAGAAGAAAGGCACGTTGTCCGTCCACTACAACGTGGATTGAGCATTTCGAACGCTGGGCATGCAGCGTTCGGCGCCGGGGGACCGCATTCGCCGGTTCCGTTGACTATCGATAGATGGACCTAAGACATGATGCTAGACGTCGAGCGTCTCGATGAGACGTGCATAAAAAAACTGGCCAACGAAGAAGTCCTCGCCATCCGCGTCAAAAGCTTCCTGGCCGAGCCACTGGCGATCGAGATTGGCAACAAGATCCTCGCTCCGGGGTTCGAAGGCTACCTCAACGCGCCGAGCATCGGCCGCATCGGCATGGCATTTTACGAGGCGGAAAATCAGCCGCTGCTGATCGAGGATTACTTCGAGCGCGCGGCCAACAATATCGCTGAACTGCGCAATCGCTGCGCGCCCTACTCTTCACCGATCGACACCTTGCGCTGCATGCTCGACGAATCCTGGCCGGCCGGTGCGCACCTGGAAAACCTCTACGGGCGCAAAATGTATGTCGGCTTGTCGCGGGTGGTGAAGCCGGGCGTGTGCTTTCTTGCCCATCACGACATTTTCGCCAAGGACGCCCCGGACAGTTTTCAGGCACGCAGTCTGGAAGCGCAGTTCGCCTGCAACGTCTATCTGAACATGCCGACCGAAGGCGGTGCGTTGCAGATGTGGGACGACCGCATCACCCCTGACCAATTCGACGACATGCGTGGCGACAGTTACGGCATCGACCCCGCCCTGCTCGGTCCTCCTGCGCTGGAGGTCCGACCGCAACCGGGCGATTTCATCATGTTCAACTCGCGACGCATGCACTCGGTGACCCCGGGCGTGGCTGATCCGCGCTTGAGCCTGTCGTTCTTTGTCGGCTATCGCGGCAATGCATCACCCCTGACTTACTGGAGCTGAAATGTATTCGAATTATCTGGGCGAATTTCTCGCGCTGGCGACCATCCACTTCCTGGCGGTGGTAGCGCCCGGCCCGGACTTTGCCGTGACCATCCGCCAAAGCGTGCGCTTCGGCCGGCTGGTGGGTATTTGCACGGCGCTGGGCATCGGTGCAGGAATTTCCGTGCATGTGCTTTATACCCTTCTCGGTGTCGGCGCCTTGATGCACACCACGCCGTGGTTGCTGACGGTCGCCAAAGTGATCGGCGGTGCCTACATTCTGTATCTCGGGGTCAGCCTGCTGCGCAGCAAACCAAAATCGGCCGTCGAAGGTGAAAAAACCAGCGACGAACCAATGATCGAACAGACCTTGTTCAAAGCCTTTACCACCGGTTTTCTGACCAACGCCACCAATCCGAAAGCCACGCTGTTTTTTCTGGCGATCTTCACCACGATCATCAGTGCCAGCACGCCGCTGCAAATCCAGGCGTTCTATGGATTGTGGATGTGCTTTATCAATGCATCGTGGTTCGTGCTGGTTGCGCTGTTCTTCTCGAGCAATCGGGTCAGATTGCTGTTCATACGCATGGGGCATTGGTTCGAACGCACCATGGGCGTCGTACTGATTCTGTTTGCTGGTCGATTGATGTTGTCCTGGTAAAAGGACGAAACGCAAAAGGCCCGCCGAAATCGCATCAGCGGGCCTTTTTGAGAATTTACATGAACGGCATATAAATGCCGCGCAAACAAAAACGCCGATCATTGCTGATCGGCGTTTTTGTGAATATGGAGCGGGAAACGAGACTCGAACTCGCGACCCCGACCTTGGCAAGGTCGTGCTCTACCAACTGAGCTATTCCCGCAATGGCGTCCCCTAGGGGACTCGAACCCCTGTTACCGCCGTGAAAGGGCGGTGTCCTAGGCCACTAGACGAAGGGGACACAGGCTACAACTTTCACTAATAAAAACGCCGCTCACTGAGCGGCGTTTCTAGAATTTGGAGCGGGAAACGAGACTCGAACTCGCGACCCCGACCTTGGCAAGGTCGTGCTCTACCAACTGAGCTATTCCCGCAAATGGCGTCCCCTAGGGGACTCGAACCCCTGTTACCGCCGTGAAAGGGCGGTGTCCTAGGCCACTAGACGAAGGGGACACGCTACCCGGAACACATGGTGTGTGTTTCGGTGTCCAGATCCGCATCAAAAGACTTGGTTCTGATTTCACTCAGCACCGCCCGAAAGCACTGCCGTTTAAAACTGGAGCGGGAAACGAGACTCGAACTCGCGACCCCGACCTTGGCAAGGTCGTGCTCTACCAACTGAGCTATTCCCGCAATGGCGTCCCCTAGGGGACTCGAACCCCTGTTACCGCCGTGAAAGGGCGGTGTCCTAGGCCACTAGACGAAGGGGACACACTACAACATTCACTTCCTGCCGCGCTTCGCTGTGTGCTTTACGCTGCAAGTGGCGCGCATTCTATGGATGGATTGAGGGGTCGTCAACCCCCAGATATAAATTTATTTAAATCAATGACTTCGCCCCGCTTTAGGGCGGCAGGCGGGCTTTTCCGTCGTCCGATGTTTGACGCCTATATTCTGCCACCCGCCAAGACGTTATAGTCCGCACAGTGATGGCAATCTGTACATCAAGGGCCAGCATTCATATAAACAATGTGCGGCCGATACAGATTGAACTGCCGAACCGAATCGTCGAGTGGCGCTAGGCGGCCCTATGCCCAGCCACTACACTCGCATGCGAACCCTATAAAGAGGTCTTACCGGTGACACCACTCATGATCACCCTGCTAGTCATAGCCGGGATCGCAATTCTGATCGCCATTGGCTACATGAACCATGTGGTGGAAAACAACAAACTGGAGAAGGCCCGCACCAAGGTCGAACTCAACGACCGCCTGCGCCGCTGCGGCGAACTGACCGAGACCTTCCCTGGCCAGTTCATGAGCCCGGCACTCAAGCTGTTGCTGACCCGCCTGGAACTGAACGTCTGCCAGCGCCTGCTGAACCTGGAAAAAACCAGCGCCACCACCAAAGCGCGCATCACCGAACTGAGCGCACTGGTGGCTCAGGGCGAATCGATTCCGGTCAACAACCCACCGGCACCGATCATCACCGAAGCCAAGGCCAAAGACGTACGTTTCCTCCTCGAAGCCCTCCACGGCCAGATTACCCGCGCCGCCCATGACGGTTTCCTGCCACCAAACGAAGCCAAACACTGGGTTCGCGAAGTGCGTCACATCCTCGTCCTGCTGCACATCGAATTTTTCAACAACCTCGGCCAGCAATCCCTGCAACAAAACCAGCCCGGCCAGGCCCGCCTCGCCTTCGAACGCGGCGTGCAATACCTGCGCAAACAACAAGACCCACAGATATACGCCGAACAACTGCAATACCTGGAAAAACTCCTGGCCCGCGCCAACGCCCAGGTCATGGACAAGATCGCACCGGTCGAAGGCGAAGAAAACCAACTGACCGCCGGCCTCAAAGACGTCGAGGCGGATGCGGATTGGAAGAAGAAAGTTATTTACGACTGATTGCAGAGATTTGAAGAGAAGCCACCGAGAGGTGGCTTTTTTGTGTGATAGCGGCAGACCGCCTGACAAAATATCGCTGAAGGTGAGACCGCTTTCGCGAGCGGGCTGAATTCACAGAAGAGCAAAGGCAAAAAACGCAATTGCGTCGCTCTTCACCACTCAACAATGAGCGGTAGCTCGAGTGCTTTTGATCTTGCCTCACCGGCGACGTCGGGAAACCAGTTTGAAGATCAAAAGCCCCTCACCCTAGCCCTCTCCCTGTATGTACCGGACACATGGTGGACAGGTGTTCGGAGACATGGTGGACACTTTTTAATAGGCACATTGCTCATCATCAAGGAGATGACCTGTGTCCTGG
>NZ_JAZEVW010000006.1:0-298114 GCF_036668835.1 Pseudomonas koreensis | reverse complement strand
GGAGAGGGAGCCGATTTGTGGACTGTTCAAAACCTGTATACGACGCGGTATTTAAGTTTGGCACATCTCTCGCATTTACCACGGTCAGTTCCCTCTCCCTCCGGGAGAGGGCTAGGGTGAGGGGCTTGTGATCTTCAACGTTGCCGCTGATCATTCAACAACAAGATCAAAAGCAGGCGAGCTGACACTCGGCCTATTGAGTGGTGTGAAACGTCGCATGGCTTTGGATTTGTTTTGGATGCGCCCCTCACCCCAGCCCTCTCCCGAGGGAGAGGGAGCCGATTTGTGGACTGTTCAAAACCTGTGTACGACGCGGTATTTCAGTTTGGCACATCTCTCGCATTTACCACGGTCAGTTCCCTCTCCCTCCGGGAGAGGGCTAGGGTGAGGGGCTTTTGATCTTCAACGTCGCCGCTGATCATTCAACAACAAGATCAAAAACAGGCGAGCTGACACTCGGCCTATTGAGTGGTGTGAAGCGTCGCATGGCTTGGGATTTGTTTTGGATGCGCCCCTCACCCCAGCCCTCTCCCGAAGGAGAGGGAGCCGATTTGTGGACTGTTCAAAACCTGTGTACGACGCGGTATCCCAGGTTTGGTGTATCTCCCACGTCCACCACGGTCAGTCCCCTCTCCCTCGGGGAGAGGGCTAGGGTGAGGGGCTTTTGATCTTCAACGTCGCCGCTGATCATTCAACAACAAGATCAAAAGCAGGCGAGCTGACACTCGGCCTATTGAGTGGTGTGAAACGTCGCCTGGCTTGGGATTTGTTTTGGATGCGCCCCTCACCCCAGCCCTCTCCCGAAGGAGAGGGAGCCGATTTGTGGACTGTTCAAAACCTGTATACGACGCGGTATTTAAGTTTGGCACATCTCTCGCATTTACCACGGTCAGTTCCCTCTCCCTCCGGGAGAGGGCTAGGGTGAGGGGCTTTTGATCTTCAACGTTGCCGCTGATCATTCAACAACAAGATCAAAAGCAGGCGAGCTGACACTCGGTCTGGTGGTCGGGCACAGTTTTCGTGGGAGCTTGCCTGCAAGCGAATGGGCCAATGCAGGCAACACTGTCATTGGCCAAAAGGTGATTTTCTTCAATACCCGCCCAAAGCCGCTGACTAAGGTATGCACCTTGTTCCTCGTTTTGAAGCAGGTGTGCGATGAGTCTGATTGTTTCGATGGCGGCGTTTGCGTTGGCCGCTTCCATCACGCCGGGGCCGGTGAATATCGTGGCGTTGAGTTCGGGGGCGCAGTATGGGTTTCGTGCCAGTCAGCGGCATGTCGCCGGGGCGACGCTGGGGTTTGTGTTGCTGCTGGTGTTGATGGGGCTGGGTCTTCATGAGGTTTTGCAGCGCTGGCCATTCATGACCCGTGTGGTGCAATGGGCCGGTGTTGCGTTTTTGCTGTACATGGCGTGGAAACTGGCCAGTGATGACGGCCAGCTTAATGCGACCGCTTCAGGGCGGGCGCCGTCGATGCTCTATGGTGCGGTCATGCAATGGCTCAACCCCAAAGCCTGGCTGGCCTGTGTGGCGGGCATGGGTGCGTTCGTTGCCGATGGCGAGGCGCGGTTGGTCTGGCAGTTTGCGGCGGTGTATCTGGTGATCTGTTATCTGTCGGTCGGCTGCTGGGCGTATGCCGGGACGTTTTTGCGCGGGTATCTGAACAATGCGGCGGGGATGCGCTGCTTCAATCGGGTGATGGCCGGGTTGTTGGCGTTAAGCGCAATTTATCTGCTGCTACCGTAACCCCCTGTAGAAGGAGCCTGCTCGCGATAGCGGTTACTCAGACAACAAATATGTCGACTGGATAACCGCCATCGCGAGCAGGCTCACGCCTACAGGGATTGTGTGCAGCCTCAGATAAATGGCAACTCAAACGCCGCCCCTTCAATGTGATACACCGTCGGCTCTGCGGAAAAATATTCCTCCAGCCCCAGCATGAACAATCGATGATCCTCACTGGCTTCAAAGCCCGGCGTGTGATCCTCGAGCGACTGCCAGCGCACGATCAGATTGAAGCGCTCGGGCGTCTCGATTCCTTGCGCGAGCATGTGCCCGCCATAACCCCTGGCGCGGCAGAGCAGGGGGGCGACCTCGGCGAAGGCCTGTTTGAACCGCTCAACGTGTTGTTGATGCACGGGTAGCACAGCGATCTCGTAAACCATGACGTTCCCCTTAAAGTGAGTGCGGCGTGGTGGATGGCGCATCGGCGAGTGCGGATGGATCGACGGCAATCGCGATCTTGCCCAGCAGCCCGTTGTTTCGGCTTTCCAGCCGGGCATGGGCGAGCCCGAGGTCGGCCAGCGAATAGACCGCGCCGACATGCGGGCGCAATTGACCGCGTTCGACCAATGCGCTCAATTCATCGAGCTTGCCGCGATTCTGGCGGGTGAACACGAAATGGAAACTGGCGTTTTTGCCCCAGGCCTGGATCACGTTCTGTGGCTGGGCGATATCGACGATGGTCACCACTCGGCCCAGTTGCGCGAGTGCGTTGGGGCTGCGCGCCAGGGTGTCGCCGCCGATGGTGTCGAACACCACATCGACGCCATGCCCGTCGGTTTCGCGCAGGATGGCTTCGATGTAGTCCTCTTTCTCATAGTCGATCAGCACATCGGCCCCCATACGCCGCGCGAACTCGAAGTTGGCTTCGCGTACGGTGGTGAAGACCTTCGCGCCCATGGCTTTGGCCAGCTGGATCGCAACGTGCCCGACGCCACCCGCGCCGCCATGAATCAGCACGCTTTCGCCGACCCTGAGCGCCGCCCGTACCACCAGCGCTTCCCACGCCGTGCCGCCGACCAGGCTGAGGCTGGCCGCTTCGAGATGGCTCAGTGCTTTTGGCTTCTTGGCCACGATGGTTTGTGCGGCGACGTGGTACTCGGCGTAACTGCCAGGCCCGGCGAAGATCTGCGGGGTGTACCAGACCTCGTCACCCGGCGCGAAAGCCGTCACGCCCGGCCCGACGGCTTCGACCACGCCGGAAACGTCGTGACCGCTGATTGCCGGCAGCGGCACAAGGTCGGGATAGTCGCCGCGCCGAACCTGGTAATCCAGCGGATTGATGGAAGTGGCGTGTACTCGCACCAGTACTTCGCCAGCATTGGGGATGGGCTTGGGAACGTCGCGCAGTTCGAACGATTCCGGGCCGCCAAATGATTCAAGCATCATCGCTTTCATTTCATTTCCTCGTTTCGGTAAAAAGGGATATCGGGAAATCTCGATATTCTGGGGCAAAAAATTACAGCTCGCTGCCGATGATTTCGGCCAACTCACGTATCGCCGCTTCATTGCGCTTGTAGTAAGTCCATTGGCCGATGCGTCTGACTTCGACCAGACCTGCCCGTTGCAGCGTCGCCAGATAATCGGACACCGTCGACTGCGACAGCCCGACGCCTTCCTGAATACTGCTGACGCAGACACCCACCGTATGCACGTCGCCTTCATCCTGAGGAGGAAAGCTGTCGGCCGGGTCCTTCAAGCCTTTGAGAATCTCGAGGCGAGTACGGTTGGAGAGTGCTTTGAAAATGTCGAGTAGGTCCATGCCGCGAAGATATCGGATTTTACCGATATGTCAACGACTGATTTCGATGAGCTTCAACCCCGATACTGTCCCGGCGTGGCTGCCAGATGCTGTTTGAAGGCGCGCTGAAAATGCGCCTGATCGGCAAACCCGGCCGCCAGCGCGACGTCGGCAATCAACTGGCCGCTGCGCAAGCGCTCGCGGGCGAACTGGATGCGCTGGTTGATCACGAATGCATGGGGTGTCATGCCGTAATGCTGTTTGAACGCGCGGATCAGGTACGACGGCGATAGCTGCGCCGCCGTGCAAATGTCGTCGAGGCTCAGCGCATCGGTGCAATGCTCACGAATGAAACCGGCGGCGCGTTCAAGCTTGTCGTTCGGCTCGCGCAACGGCGCGCTGGCGGGGTTCAGACGCAGGTGCAGATCGCTGAAAAATTCCACCGCTGCGCTGTGTTTGCGCAGCAGGTCGCACTGATCGTCGACGAGGATTTCGTACAGCTCACACAAATCATGAAACAGCTCCGCGTCATCGAGATGGGTCACAGCAAAGCGACAAAAACCCTGCGCACCGAACCCCAGCTGCTGCTGCAGATCGCTCAGCCACGGCGTCTCGACGTACAGCATTACGTACGACCACGGTTGATCATCGATCGGGTTGCAGGCATGCACATCGCCGGGGTTCATCAGCACCACCGTGCCTGCAGCCACCTCGAGCTCTGATTGCTCATGCACATACGTGCTGCGCCCGGCGGTGATCGCGCCGATGGAAAAGTGCGCGTGGGAGTGCCGCGCATAACACACCTCACGGCCATCGGCGATGGCCCGCGCCTCGATGAAGGGCAGGGCATCGTCGCGCCAGAAGCGCGGGGCTTTTTCTGGGTTTTTGGCGGCAGCGTGTTTCATGGTGAGTATCCCGGCAGGCCAGTGCGCCAGTGTAGGGGCTGGGGACGCCAAAGGCTCGTCCAAGTTCGACAGGATGGGCTTTTTCAAGCCCAACGGCACATGCAAATCGGTAAGTGGTGCGCTCATCAAACCGGTTGAACTCCGCGCCAGACTCTTCCGTCACTTCCTATGAGGGGACACAGGGCAATGTTGTCAGGTCGCCCCACATAACGTTTTCACTCAGAAGGCGAGGGACCACATGAACACTTCAGATAACAGGGCAGGAACCACCGCAGACGAACCGTCCAAAGGCCAGGCCGGGCAGGCCTTCGAGCATTTGAAAGACGACGTCAGCGAAACGCTCGGCGGTGCTCGACAGCAAGCCGATGCGCAATTCGGTCAGTATCGTGATACGGCCGCCGAGCAGATCGAAGCGCTGGCGCAAGGCGCGAAAAGCTTCGTCTCGGAACTGGAGGACAAGGATACGCTGGGCATGTCCGACTACCTCTCCGACATGGCCGAGTCGATGACCGGGCTGGCGCAAAATCTGCGTGGCAAGAGTGCCGAACAGCTGTTGCACGACGCCGCCGAGCTGGCCCGCAGCAATCCGGCGCTGTTCATTGCCGGCAGCGTGGCGATCGGTTTCGGCCTGTCGCGGTTTCTCAAGGCAGGGACTTCTGCGGCGGCCGAAGTGACTGCCGATCACGAGCCAGCAGCCGGAAATTCAACGCCACCCGCCGGCGGTTTCGGCGCGCAGCGGCCCTATGAAACTTCGACTGCAACCCGCACTGATCCTAGTCCAGGCCTGGCGACCGGCATCACCCCGACGTCGGCCGATGAGCACGATCACCCGAGTGATTTTGCCGGAACCTCGATACCCACCTCGCCAACCAAAGGAGACCTGTCATGAACCGAGACGATGCAGATCTGCAAGGCGCCCGACCCACAGCCAATCATGACGACGCTTCGGTAACGGGACTGCTGCGGCAGTTGTCCCGCGAAGTGCCGGCGCTGTTCACCAAGGAACTGGCGCTGGCCAAGGCCGAATTTCAGTCCAGCCTCAACACGCTCAAAGCCGGGGTTGCGGCAGTGGCCGGCGGGGCGATCGTGTTGCTGGCGGGGCTGATCATTTTGCTGATGTCGGCGGTGTACGGCTTGAGTATGTTCATGGCGCCATGGCTGGCCGCGCTGATCGTTGGCGTGGTGGTGATGATCATCGGCTTCGTCATGGTGCAATCGGGCAAAAAACAGTTCGAACCGTCCCATTTCAAACCTGACCGGACGCTGGACGCCTTGAACAAAGACCAGGAAGCGCTGCGGAGGAAAGCCTCATGAAGACTGAATTGGATATCGAATCGCAAAAAAGCCCTGAGCAGATCGAGCGCGAGATCGACGCGCAACGCGCCAGCATCGGCAATATCGTCGACCAGCTGGAAAGCAAGTTTACCCCCGGGCAGATGATCGATCAGGCGTGGGGCATGCTGCAGAACAACGGCTCGCAATTCGTGACCAACCTGGGCACCAGCGTGCGCAACAACCCGGTGCCGGCGGTGCTGACCTCGGTCGGTCTGCTCTGGCTGATGATGGGCCAGAACCGTCCGCCAGTGCCGCAGCCGACCTATCGCAGCGGCCCGGATCAGGATCGGGCCGGGGAGTGGGCTGATGGCTTGGCCGATAGCCTCGGCAGCGCGCGCGAACATATGCATCAGACCAGCGATTCGTTGAAACACGGCTATCAATCGCTCAAGGACAAGGCTGCGCATATGGGCGAAAACGTCGGTACCGCCAAGGAAAATCTGCGTCACTCGATGCACGATGCCAGCGACCGATTGAGCCAGAGCGGCCAGGCCGTGGGGCAGCAATTCAGTCAGTTGCTCAAGGAGCAGCCGCTGATGATTGCGGCAGCCGGTATCGCGCTTGGCGCGATGCTCGGTGCCGCGTTGCCGAAGACCGCCACTGAGCAGCGCTATCTGGGCCGGACCAGCGCGGGCATGGTCGACAAGGTGAAAAAGCAGGCGCGGGAGGGCTATGAAACGGTCCGCGATACGGTGACGAAGACGACCGAGCAGGCGGCGGGGCAGCGTTCTCAGCCTGCGCAAGCGACGCCGTCTGATGAATCGGCGGACCTGTCCAAGGGATTGGGGACGTCTTGATGATGCTGGATAAGGGAGGCCTTGATATGGCCTCCTTTTTATTGCCGATCGTTTAGCCTATTTGGTAGTGCGGCGTTCGGGCTATTGGGGTGTGTCATTTTCCCCTCACCCCAGCCCTCTCCCAATGGGAGAGGGAGCCGACCGAGGTGTCTTGCGGGATGCATCGACCTGAATATTCCCCAATTCAGTCCCCTCTCCCTCCGGGAGAGGGCTAGGGTGAGGGCTGTCCCTGAAGAAACCGTCCCTCACGACCAAAAAAGGACCCCATCATGCAAACCCTGACCGGCGGCTGCCTCTGCGGCAATGTCCGCCTCGAAGCCAAAGGCCAACCCTACCGCGTCGGCCTCTGCCACTGCCTGGACTGCCGCAAATTCCACGGTGCCTTGTTCCACGCCTCGGCCATCTTCCCCGCCAGCGCTGTCAACCTCAGCGGCGAAACCCGCGATTACGCCGGCCGACATTTCTGCCCGCGTTGCGGATCCTCAGTGTTCAACCGCAGTGACGACGAAATCGAGGTCAACCTCGGCGCCCTCGATAGCCCCGATCAACTGCAACCGACCTACGAAAGCTGGACCCTGCGCCGCGAGTCCTGGCTGCCGGCGTTCGCGCTGAAGCACCATTACCCGCGTGATCGCGAGGGCCCTGGCCGCTCGGAAGATTAGCCAGAGCCCAGCCTCGCGGCGGCTCGATCAACCACGGATAAACGCCAGCAGATCGGCATTGATCGTCTCGGCTTCCGTCGTCGGCATGCCGTGCGGGAACCCCGGATACGACTTCAGCGTGCCGTTGGGCAGCAACTTCGCCGACAGCGGCCCCGAATTGGCATACGGCACAATCTGATCATCCTCGCCATGCATCACCAGCACCGGCACGCTGACTTTTTTCAGGTCTTCGGTGAAGTCCGTTTGCGAGAACGCGACGATGCCGTCGTAATGCGCCTTTGCCGAGCCCATCATGCCTTGGCGCCACCAGTTAGCGATCACGCCTTCCGACGCCTCGGCGCCCGGGCGGTTGTACCCATAGAAAGGCCCGCTCGGCACATCCCGATAGAATTGCGCGCGATTGGCCGCCACCTGCGCCTGAAAACCATCGAACACCGACTTCGGCAAGCCGCCGGGATTGCTTGCGGTCTGCACCATCAGCGGTGGCACCGCGGCGATCAGCACCGCTTTGGCAACGTTGTCCTGGCCGTGGCGGGCGATGTAGTGGATCACCTCGCCGCCGCCAGTGGAGTGCCCGACATGCACGACATTCTTCGTGCCCAGATGCTTGACCACCGCCAGCGCATCATCGGCGTAATGGTCCATGTCGTGTCCGTCCCAGACCTGAGCAGAGCGCCCATGCCCGCGCCGATCGTGGGCAATAACGCGAAAGCCCTGGCCGAGAAAGAACAGCATCTGTGCGTCCCAATCGTCGGAACTGAGCGGCCAGCCGTGGTGGAAATGGATCACCGGCGCGTCGCGCGGTCCCCAGTCCTTGTAGAAGATTTCAGCGCCGTCTGTGGTGGTGACAAATCCCATGTTCGCGACTCCTGGCCGATGTGGTGAGCAACCCGCGCGAGACGCGCGGAGCGATTTGGCTGATACACGTGATGTGCAAGCAAAGTACGAGCCGTTATCAACTGTAGGATCAAAGTCGCCATCTGCATGACCGGTGGTCGCAACGGCTGGCTTGAAAGTGCAAATCAGGTTTCGCTGAAAGGAACAAACCGCGGCGCGGCGGTGCCTGCGATATTTATGTCGAACAGTTCAAACTGTGAGCCAATGCGGCTGGGCCGTGCCCGGTGGCGGGAATATGATGTGAGCCCTCGTCAATTCAGGGCTACGCTGAAGAGCATTACAGCCTGTGGAGTGTGTGATGCTGGTGCCCGGAAAACCCGAGAATGAAGCGGCGCGAATGCAAGCGCTGCAAAGTCTCAATCTACTCGATTCAGCCCCCGAAGAACGCTTCGATCGCCTGACGCGGCTGGCCAAGCGCTTGTTCAACGTGCCAATTGCGTTGGTCACGCTGGTGGACAAGGACCGCCAGTGGTTCAAATCCTGCGTCGGCCTCGACGCCACCGAAACGCCGCGAGACGTCTCGTTCTGTGGGCATGCGATCATGCAGAACGAGTTGCTGCTGGTGCCGGACGCCCGCGAAGACGTGCGCTTTCATGACAACCCGCTGGTGACCGGCGCGCCGAACATTCGCTTCTATGCCGGATACCCGCTGACCGTTCCCCACGGCAACAAAATGGGCACGCTGTGCCTGATCGACACCAAGCCCCGTGAACTCGACGATGAAGAACGCGCACTGCTGCGCGATCTGGCAGAAATGGCCGAGCAGGAACTGACCGCGGTGCAGATGGCGAGCATGGATGAACTGACCTTGCTGTCTAACCGCCGCGGTTTCAAGCAGCTTGCGCAGCATGCACTGGACGCCTGTTCGCGGCTGAACCGGCCGGCGACCTTGCTGTTTTTCGACCTCAACGACTTCAAGCAGATCAACGACCTCTACGGACATGCCGAGGGCGACGGTGCGCTGAAAACCTTTGCCGACGTGCTGCGGATTGCCTTTCGCGAAAGCGACGTGGTCGGGCGCCTGGGCGGAGATGAATTCGTCGCGCTGCTGACCGGCTCCAGCCATGTCGAAACCACGGCGATCATGGCGCGCATGAAAGAAATCCTCGAAGAGCGCAACGCCACGCTGCACCGCGGTTATGCCATTCGGTTCAGCGTCGGCCAGATTGAATACGACCCCAAGCGCCACGACAGCGTCGACCGCCTGCTCGCCGATGCAGACGGCGCGATGTATGCGCACAAGCAGGCCTTGAAGCGCTGCTGACTCAGGCTTCATCGCTGGCAAGCCAGCTCCCAGAGCGGACAGTGTTGGGAGCATAAAAAAACCCGCCTGAAGCGGCGGGTTTTTTATTGGCTAACCGAAGATCACTCTTCGATGTTGCCCATGGCGGTGGTGTTGAAGCCGCCGTCCACGTACATGATTTCACCGCTGATGCCCGACGCCAGGTCGGAGCACAGGAAGGCGCCAGCGTTGCCGACTTCGTCGATGGTGACGTTGCGGCGCAGGGGGGTTTGCGCTTCGTTGGCGGCGAGCATCTTGCGGAAGTTTTTGATGCCCGAAGCTGCCAGGGTGCGGATCGGGCCGGCCGATACGCAGTTGACGCGGGTGCCGTCCGGGCCCAGGGAACCGGCCAGGTAACGCACGCCAGCCTCCAGCGAAGCCTTGGCCATGCCCATTACGTTGTAGTTCGGCATGGTGCGCTCGGCGCCCAGGTACGACAGGGTCAGCAGGCTGCCGTTGCGGCCTTTCATCATTTCGCGGCCGGCTTTGGCCAGGGCCACGAAGCTGTAGGCGCTGATGTCGTGAGCGATGCGGAAACCTTCACGGGTGGTGGCTTCGGTGAAGTCGCCGTCCAGTTGGTCGCCCGGGGCGAAGCCGACCGAGTGGACGATGCAGTCCAGACCGTCCCACTTCTTGCTCAGTTCTTCGAAGACCTTGGCGATTTCTTCATCGCTGGCCACGTCGCACGGGAAGCACAGCTCAGGGCTCGAACCCCAGCCTTGTGCGAACTCTTCGACGCGACCCTTGAGTTTGTCGTTCTGATAAGTGAAGGCAAGCTCAGCGCCCTCGCGATGCATGGCGGCAGCGATGCCGGATGCGATGGACAGCTTGCTGGCGACACCGACGATCAGTACGCGCTTACCGGCGAGAAAACCCATGTGTTGCTCCTCTTTCAGGTTATTGCGCAGTGGCTGGTGCCAGAAAAGCGGCTTCCAGCAACTGCTGTGTATACGGATGTTGGGGGGCGGCAAAGATACTTTGCGCGTCTCCCTGTTCGACCACTTGGCCATGCTTGACCACCATCAACTGGTGGCTCAGCGCTTTGACGACAGCCAGGTCATGGCTGATGAACAAATACGTCAGGTTGTACTTGGCTTGCAGTGAACGCAACAGTTCCACCACTTGCCGCTGCACCGTCCGGTCGAGCGCCGAAGTCGGCTCGTCCAGCAGGATCAGCGCCGGTTTGAGCACCAAAGCCCGGGCAATGGCGATTCGCTGCCGCTGCCCGCCGGAAAATTCATGGGGGTAGCGGTGCCGGGTTTCCGGATCCAGACCTACCTCCTTCAATGCCGCAATGATCGCCGCTTCCTGCTCGGCTGCGGTGCCCATCTTGTGAATCCGCAGGCCTTCGCCCACGATGTCATTGACGCACATGCGCGGGCTCAGGCTGCCGAACGGGTCCTGAAACACCACCTGCATTTCCCGCCGCAACGGGCGAACCTCGTTCTGCGTCAGGCAGTCTAGCTGCTTGCCTTCAAAACGGATGCCGCCCTGGCTGCCGATCAGGCGCAAAATCGCCAGACCGAGCGTGGATTTGCCGGAACCGCTTTCCCCCACGATCCCCAGAGTCTGACCCTGAGGCAGGCTGAAATTGATGCCGTCCACTGCCTTGACGTAATCCACCGTGCGCTTGAGCAGGCCTTTCTTGATCGGGAACCAGACTTTCAGGTCCGCGACTTCGAGCAGCGGCGCGCCGACTTTATTGCTCGCCGGGCCGCCGCTGGGCTCCGCGCCGAGCAATTCCCGAGTGTACGGATGCTGCGGCGAACGGAACAGCTCTGCGCACGATGCCTGTTCGACGATGCAACCGCGCTGCATGACACATACGCGATGCGCAATTCTTCGCACCAGGTTCAAATCGTGACTGATCAGTAACAGCGACATGCCCAGGCGCGCCTGAAGTTCCTTGAGCAAATCGAGGATTTTCAGCTGAACGGTCACGTCCAGTGCGGTGGTCGGCTCGTCGGCAATCAGCAGTTCCGGCTCGTTGGCCAAAGCCATGGCGATCATCACGCGCTGGCGCTGACCACCGGAGAGTTCGTGGGGCAGGGCCTTGAGGCGCTTGTGCGGCTCGGGAATGCCGACCATATCCAACAGTTCCAGCGTGCGTTTGGTCGCGACTTTACCGGACAAGCCCTTGTGGATGCCGAGCACTTCGTTGATCTGCTTCTCGATCGAGTGCAGTGGATTGAGCGACGTCATCGGCTCCTGGAAGATCATCGCGATGCGGTTGCCGCGAATGTGGCGGATGGTCTTTTCGCTCAGGCCCAGCAGGTTTTGCCCGGCGTAATTGATGCTGCCGGCAGGATGGCGCGCCATGGGGTAGGGCAGCAAGCGCAGGATCGAGTGCGCAGTCACCGATTTGCCCGAGCCGGATTCACCGACCAGCGCCAGGGTTTCGCCGCGCTTGATGTCGAAACTCACGCCCTCGACCACGCGGTGGATGCGCTCGCCGAAACCGAACTCGACGGCGAGGTCGCGCACTTCGATCAGATTGTCCTGATTCATTTCACTTCCTCGGGTCGAAGGCATCGCGAGCGGACTCGCCGATAAACACCAGCAGGCTCAACATCAGCGCCAGTACGGCAAACGCACTCATGCCCAGCCACGGCGCCTGCAGGTTGGACTTGCCCTGCGCGACCAGTTCACCCAGCGACGGACTGCCGGCCGGCAAGCCGAAGCCGAGGAAGTCCAGCGCGGTGAGGGTGCCGATGGCGCCGGTGAGGATGAACGGCATGAAGGTCATGGTCGACACCATCGCGTTGGGCAGGATATGGCGGAACATGATTGCGCCGTTCTGCATGCCCAGCGCTCGGGCGGCGCGCACGTATTCAAGGTTGCGCCCGCGCAGAAACTCGGCGCGCACCACGTCGACCAGGCTCATCCACGAAAACAGCAGCATGATCCCCAGCAGCCACCAGAAATTCGGCTGGACGAAACTGGCCAGAATGATCAGCAGATACAGCACTGGCAACCCCGACCAGATCTCCAGAAAACGCTGCCCGGCCAGATCGACCCAGCCGCCATAAAACCCCTGAAGGGCACCGGCAATCACGCCGATGACCGAACTCAGCACGGTCAATGTCAGCGCAAACAACACCGAAATGCGAAAGCCGTAAATAACCCGGGCCAGCACATCGCGGCCTTGGTCGTCGGTGCCCAGCAGGTTATCCGCCGAGGGTGGGGCCGGGGCCGGGACTTTCAGGTCGTAGTTGATGCTCTGGTAGCTGTAGGGAATCGGCGCCCACAACACCCAGGCATCCTTGGCCTTGAGCAGTTCGCGGATGTACGGGCTCTTGTAGTTGGCTTCCAGCGGGAATTCGCCGCCGAAGGTGGTTTCCGGGTAGCGCTTGATCGCCGGGAAATACCAGTGGTTGTCGTAATGCACCACGAGCGGCTTGTCGTTGGCGATCAGCTCGGCACCGAGGCTCAGCCCGAACAGGATCAGAAACAGCCACAGCGACCACCAGCCACGCTTGTTGGCCTTGAACAGTTCGAAGCGGCGGCGGTTGAGAGGGGACAGGTTCATCTCAATGCTCCCGGCTTTCGAAGTCGATGCGCGGATCGACGAAGGTGTAAGTGAGGTCGCCGATCAGTTTCACCACCAGCCCGAGCAGGGTGAAGATGAACAGCGTGCCGAACACCACCGGGTAATCGCGGTTGATCGCTGCTTCGAAACTCATCAGGCCGAGGCCGTCGAGGGAGAAGATCACTTCCACCAGCAACGAGCCGGTGAAGAAGATCCCGATGAAGGCCGACGGGAACCCGGCAATCACCAGCAGCATCGCGTTGCGGAACACGTGTCCGTAGAGCACGCGATTGCGCGTCAGGCCTTTGGCTTTGGCGGTAACCACGTACTGCTTGTTGATCTCGTCGAGGAAGCTGTTTTTGGTCAACAGGGTCATGGTCGCGAAGTTGCCGATCACCAGCGCCGTGACCGGTAGCGCCAGGTGCCAGAAGTAGTCGAGAATCTTGCCGCTCAGGCTGAGTTCATCGAAGTTGTTCGAGGTCAGCCCGCGCAACGGAAACCAGTCCAGATAGCTGCCGCCAGCAAACACCACGATCAGCAGGATCGCAAACAGGAACGCCGGGATCGCATAGCCAACGATGATTGCCGAACTGGTCCACACATCGAAATGGCTGCCGTGCCGCGTAGCCTTGGCGATCCCCAGCGGGATCGACACCAGGTACATGATCAGCGTGCTCCACAGCCCCAGCGAAATCGACACCGGCATCTTTTCCTTGATCAGGTCGATGACCTTGGCGTCGCGGAAGAAACTGTCGCCGAAATCCAGCTGCGCGTAGTTCTTGACCATGATCCACAAGCGTTCCGGGGCCGACTTGTCGAACCCGTACATGTGCTCGATTTCCTTGATCAGCGCCGGGTCCAGACCTTGCGCGCCGCGATACGACGAGCCGGCCACCGCCACTTCGGCACCACCGCCGGCAATGCGGCTGGTGGCGCCTTCGAAGCCTTCGAGCTTGGCGATCATCTGTTCCACCGGCCCGCCGGGCGCGGCCTGAATGATGACGAAGTTGATCAGCAGAATGCCGAACAGGGTCGGAATGATCAGCAACAGTCGCCGAAAGATATACGCCAGCATCTGATTACTCCGTGCCCGCAGGGTCGGCTTGCAGTTGGGTTTGGACTTCTACCGCAGGTTTGGCGTCAGGCTTGACCCACCAGGTATTGATGCCGATGTCGTACTTGGGCGAGGTTTTCGGGTGGCCGATGTGGTTCCAGTACGCCACGCGCCAGCTCTTGATGTGCCAGTTCGGCACCACGTAATAGCCCCATTGCAGCACGCGGTCGAGGGCTCGCGCATGGGCCACCAGGCTGTTGCGCGAATCGGCGTTGATCAGGCTTTCCACCAGTTGATCGACGATCGGATCCTTCAGGCCCATGCTGTTGCGGCTGCTCGGCTTGTCGGCGGCGGCGCTCATCCAGTATTCGCGCTGTTCGTTGCCCGGCGAGTTGGATTGCGGGAAGCTGCCGACCATCATGTCGAAATCCCGCGAGCGCACGCGGTTGATGTACTGCGAGACGTCGACGCGGCGGATCACCAGGTCGATGCCCAGATCGCTGAGGTTGCGCTTGAACGGCAGCAGCACGCGTTCGAATTCGGTTTGCGCGAGCAGGAACTCGATCACCACCGGTTTGCCCGTGGCGTCGACCATTTTGTCGTCGACAATCTTCCAGCCGGCCTCTTGCAGCAGTTGATAAGCCTCGCGTTGCTGGCTGCGGATCATGCCGCTGGCGTCGGTCTTGGGGTTTTCATAGGCCTCGCTGAATACCTGCGCCGGCAGCTTGTTGCGGAACGGTTCGAGGATCGCCCGTTGCTCGGCGTCGGGCAGGCCGGTGGCGGCCATTTCCGAGTTCTCGAAATAGCTGCGGGTGCGCACGTAGGCGCCGTTGAACAATTGCTTGTTGGTCCATTCAAAATCGAACAGCAGGCCGAGCGCCTGACGCACGCGCACATCCTGAAACATCGGGCGGCGCAGGTTGAAGACGAAACCCTGCATGCCGGTCGGGTTGCTGTTGGCGATCAGTTCCTTGATCAGACGGCCCTCGGTGACTGCCGGAACGTTATAGGCATTGGCCCAGTTCTTCGCGGTCATTTCCAGCCAGTAATCGAACTGCCCGGCCTTCAAGGCTTCGAGAGCAACGGTGTTGTCGCGATAGTAATCGGTGGTCATCGTGTCGAAGTTGTAGAAACCGCGATTGACCGGCAGGTCCTTGCCCCAGTAATCCTTGACCCGCTCGTAGCGCACCGAGCGACCGGCCTTGACCTCGGTGACCTTGTACGGGCCGCTGCCCAGCGGAATCTCCAGATTGCCCTTGTTGAAGTCGCGCTCGGCCCACCAGTGTTTCGGCAGTACCGGTAACTGGCCGAGGATCAGCGGCAGTTCGCGGTTGTTGCTGTGCTTGAACTTGAACAGCACTTTCAGCGGGTCTTCGGCGACCACTTCGGCGACGTCGCTGTAATAGCCGCGAAACATCGGCGAGCCTTCCTTGGTCAGCGTATTGAAGCTGAACACCACGTCGTCGGCGCGCACCGGATGACCGTCATGAAAACGCGCTTCCGGGCGCAGGTAGAAGCGCACCCAGCTGTTGTCCGGGGCTTTTTCGATTTTGCCAGCGATCAGGCCGTATTCGGTGAACGGCTCGTCGAGGCTGTGCCGGGTCAGGGTGTCGTAGATCTGCCCGATGTCATCGGCGGGCACACCTTTGCTGATGAACGGGTTGAGGCTGTCGAAGCCGCCAAAGCCGGCCTGGCGGAACACGCCGCCCTTGGGCGCATCGGGGTTCACGTAATCGAAATGCTTGAAATCGGCCGGGTATTTCGGCGGCTCGTTGTACAGGGTCACGGCGTGTTGCGGGGCGGCGCAGGCCAGCCCGGCGAACAGCAAGCCGCTGGCCTGCACGAGCAGGGCGCGAACAGCGTTCATCGATCTTTCTCCGAGGGCTTCAGCCACCACGCGCTCAGGCCCAGGGTATAGGGCGGCGTAGTGACAAAGGCCAACCGGTTGCGGTAGGCCAGACGGTGATAATTGAGGTACCAGTTGGGAATGCTGTAGTGCTGCCACAGCAGCACGCGGTCGAGCGCCTTGCCGGCGGCGACCTGCTCATCGCGAGTGCGCGCGGCGAGCAATTGTTCAAGCAGGTGATCGACCACTGGATTGGCGATACCCGCGTAGTTCTTGCTGCCCTTGACGTTCACTTGGCTGGAGTGGAAGTACTGCCACTGTTCAAGGCCAGGGCTCAGAGTCTGACCCAGCGTCATCGAGATCATGTCGAAATCGAACTGATCGAGGCGCTGTTTGTACTGGGCGCGATCGACGGTGCGCAAGTGTGCGTCGATGCCGATGCTGTTGAGATTGACGATGTACGGCTGGTAAAGACGCTCCAGACTCGGATTGACCAGCAGCAATTCAAAGCGCAGCGGCTGGCCGGCGGCGTTTTGCAGACGCTGGCCATGAAGTTTCCAGCCGGCCTCGGCGAGCAGGGCGAGGGCTTTGCGCATGGTTTCGCGCGGAATGCCGCGACCGTCGGTGGTCGGCAGGCTGAACGGCTCGGTAAACAGCCTGGCCGGCAACTGATCCTTGTACGGCTTGAGCATCAGCCATTCATGCCCGACCGGCAGGCCACTGGCGGTGAATTCGCTGTTGGGGTAATAACTGTTGGTGCGCTGGTAGGCGTCGCTGAACAGTGTGCGATTGGTCCATTCGAAGTCGAACATCAGGCCCAGCGCTTCACGGGTCTTCACATCGGCAAACGTCGCGCGGCGGGTGTTCATGAACAGCCCCTGACTCTGGGTCGGGATCTGGTGCGGGATCTGCGCCTTGATCACATCGCCTCGGCGTATGGCCGGGAAGTTGTAGCCGTTGACCCAGTTCTTCGCCTGATGCTCGATGTAGATGTCGAATTCACCCGCCTTGAACGCTTCGAACGCCACATCGCTGTCGCGGTAGAACTCGACTTCCATGCGATCGAAATTGTACTTGCCACGATTGACCGCCAGGTCCTGGCCCCAGTAATTCTTGACCCGCTCGAAAATCAGCTGCCGCCCCGGCGTCACCGAGGTGATGCGATACGGGCCGCTGCCCAGCGGCGGTTCGAAAGTGGTGGCTTTGAAGTCGCGGTCCTTCCAGTAATGCTGTGGCAGCACCGGCAACTCGCCGAGGCGCAGGATCAACAGCGGATTGCCCGAACGCTTGAGCACGAAACGGATGCGCTGCTTGTTCAGAATGTCGACGCGCAGCACCTCTTGCAGGGCCGTGCGGTACAGCGGATGGCCTTCCTTCAATAACAGGCGATAGGAGAACGCCACGTCATACGCGGTGATCGGCGCGCCATCGTGAAACCGCGCCTCAGGCCGCAGATTGAACACCACCCAGCTGCGATCTTCGCTGTACTCCACCGATTGCGCGATCAAGCCATAGCTCGACGCTGGCTCGTCACCGGATGGCGAATACTGCCCGGTGCCGACCATCAACGGCTCGTTCAGCTCATTGATGCCGTACTGGAGGAAATTCGCGGTAGTGACCGGGCTGGTGCCCTTGAAGGTGTACGGATTGACCGTATCGAACGTGCCGAACGCCATCACCCGCAACGTACCGCCCTTGGGCGCTTGCGGGTTGACCCAATCGAAATGGGTAAATCTGGCCGGGTACTTGAGCGTGCCGAACTGCGCATAACCGTGACTTTCGGTAATCGTCGCGCTTGCGGTTGAGCTCAAGGCCAGGCTGATCAGGAGCAGGGGGAGGGCACGCTTCAAGTCAGATCCGATCCAGCGGCTTGGGCTTTGTGGGCCGTACAGTAACAGCTTGTCTGGACAGGAAAAAGATCATGGGTTAATGCGCGGTTAATCGCTGGAGCGAAGAGCGCTCACCGTGGCCTTTGGAGTGGCTGGGCCCCGGGAAAATCAAAAGCCCCTCACCCTAACCCTCTCCCGGAGGGAGAGGGGACTGATCGAGTTGTTTGGGAGAGTTGCGCTTAGTTGAGATAACGAGTCGAACTCAAGTTTTGAAAAGCATGGAGATCGGCTCCCTTTCCCCCTCGCCCCCCGTGGGGGAGAGGGCTGGGGTGAGGGGGATGGATCTCAAAAGCACACACAAAATCCGATACAAAAAAAAGCCCCCGAAAACTCAGGGGCTCTTGCAATCAATGCGGCTGATAAACCGTGAGCATCTGCCCAGGCTTCAAGGCCTTCCCGGCCCCTGGATTCCAGCGTTTGAGATGCTGCATCTGCACGTTGAAGCGCTTGGCCACCACATACAAGGTGTCGCCACGCTTGACCTTGTACTGGGTCTGCTGCTGGCTGTCGTCCTTGCCTTTGGACTTGCTGTTGGCCGCCACCACCGTGTTGACCCGGCCAGACTTGCGAGCAGGCGCGCGCTTGCTGGTGTCCTGCATCACCAGAGTCTGACCGACCTTGAGATTCTTGCCGGTCAGCTTGTTCCAGCGCTGCAGGTCCTTGACTTCGACCTTGTTGGCCTTGGCAATGGAACCGAGATTGTCGCCACGCTTGACCCGGTAAGCGCGTTTGAGCTGCGCCACTTCCGACGGGTCGGCACCTTCGAACACCGGTTTCAGCGAGCGCGGGCTGATCAGCTCGTCGGGGCGCATGGTCTGCAGACTGGCCGTCAGCAATTGCGCCTTGGACGTCGGCACCAGTAGATGCTGTGGACCGTCGATCGTTGTGCGCTGCTTGAACGCCGGGTTGAGCTGGAACAGCTCGTCTTCATCGATGTTGGCCACCGCGGCGACCTTGGACAGGTCCATGCGCTGGTTGATTTCGACGACCTGGAAATACGGTTCGTTGGCGATCGGGTTGAGGTTGACGCCGTAGGCTTCCGGCGCCAGTACCACTTGCGACAGCGCCAGCAGCTTCGGCACATACGCCTGGGTTTCCGCCGGCAGCGGCAGATTCCAGTAGTCGGTCGGCAGGCCGAGCTTTTCGTTGCGCTCGATGGCGCGGCTGACCGTGCCTTCACCGGCGTTGTAAGCCGCCAGCGCGAGCAGCCAGTCGCCGTTGAACATGTCGTGCAGGCGGGTCAGGTAATCCATCGCTGCGGTGGTCGAGGCGGTGATATCGCGGCGGCCATCATAGAAGCGGGTCTGACGCAGGTTGAAGTAACGCCCGGTCGACGGAATGAACTGCCACAGGCCCACCGCGTCAGCGCGGGAATAGGCCATCGGGTTGTAGGCGCTCTCGATCACTGGCAGCAGGGCCAGTTCCAGCGGCATGTTGCGCTCTTCGAGGCGTTCGACGATGTAGTGAATATAGAGGCTGCCGCGTTCGCCGGCGTTCTCGAGGAAAGAGGGATTGCTGGCGAACCACAGGCGCTGTTGCTCGATGCGCGGGTTGACGCCCAGGCCTTCCTGCAACTGGAAGCCTGCGCGCATGCGTTCCCAGATGTCCTGGGGCACCTGCGGGCTGGGCTTTTCGGTCAGCCAGATCGGCTTCTGCTTGGCTCGCGCAGCAATGTTCGGCGTATGGGTCGCTTCAGTCTGCGGAGCATGGCTGGAACAGCCCGCCAGCGTGGCGGACACCGCCACCGCGATGGCCTGCGCCAGGCGGGTCAATGCGTCTGAATTGACGGACTTACGTATGGATGACGACATTGGCTGGAAGTAAGTTCCGGGCAAAAATGTCGGGCGATTCTAGAAAGCGCACCCCCCGCGGTCAACCATTCAGAATATTTGTGCCAACGAGCGAGTGACTTAGAACGTATCTTTCCACGCCCGCAAAGCCGCAAATACCTCGCTCGGCGCCCGGTTTTGAGCGCCTGCCCGTTCGTCCACTTTTTGTGTAACCAATGTTTCAGAAGTGCGCAAAAACGGGTTGGTGAGTTTTTCCAGGGCCAGCGTCGACGGCAGCGTCATGACGCCGTTTTGCCGTTGCTGGGTGACTTTTTCCAGACGGGCGGCAATGTCCGCGTTGCCCGGTTCAACGGCGGCGGCAAACTTGAGGTTGCTCAAGGTGTATTCATGGGTGCAGTAAACCAGCGTATCTTCAGGCAAGGCAGCGAGACGGCTGAGCGACAGATGCATTTGCTCCGGCGTGCCTTCGAACAGGCGTCCGCAACCGGCGGCGAACAGGGTGTCGCCGCAGAACAGCAGGCCGTGGTGATAATAGGCGATGTGTCCCAACGTGTGACCGGGCACCGCGTAGACGGCGAAGTCCCAGCCGAGCACGCTGACGCTGTCGTTGTCCTTGAGTGCCACGTCGCGCCCGGGAATGCTTTCGCTGGCGGGCCCGTAGACTTTTGCGCCGGTCGTGGCTTTGAGGCGCTCGACGCCGCCGACGTGGTCATGGTGATGATGGGTGATCAGAATGTCGCTGAGCACCCAGCCTGGATGGCCGTCTAGCCAGGCCTGCACGGGGGCGGCATCGCCCGGATCGACCACCGCGCAACGCTGGGAGCGGTGATCCTGTAACAACCAGATGTAGTTGTCGGTGAACGCGGGCAGGGCACTGATCTGTATCATCGTCGGAATCGCCAAGCGGAAAACATTGGCGCATCTTAGTAGTTCCTGGCGCTTTGGAGAATGCGATGAGTGATAAAGCGTTCGCACAGGCTGATCCCGACTGGCTGGCCCTGATCGGCGCAGCCCGTGAATGGCTGTCCGGCCCGCTCGGGCAATTGTTGCTCGATGAAGAGCGGCGCATGCTCGAAGACGAACTGGGGCGGTTCTTCGGCGGTTATCTGGTGCATTACGGGCCATCGGCCGAGACCCCGCCGGCGGCGCCGCAAGTGCAGCGCAATGTGCGCCTTGGCGCGCCGCTGCCCGGCGTCGAAATTGTCTGCGAAGAGCAGGCCTGGCCGTTGAGCGAACATGCCGCCGACGTCGTGGTGATGCAGCACGGTCTGGATTTCTGCCTGTCGCCCCACGGTTTGCTGCGCGAAGCGGCGAGTGCTGTGCGGCCAGGCGGGCACCTGCTGATCATCGGTATCAATCCCTGGAGCACCTGGGGGCTGCGTCATGTGTTCGCCCATGATGCCTTGCGCCAGGCGCGCTGCATCTCGCCATCGCGGCTCGGCGACTGGCTCAATCTGCTCGGCTTTGCGCTGGAGAAACGCCGCTTCGGGTGCTATCGTCCGCCGCTCGCGTCGCCCAAGTGGCAGGCCCGACTGGCCGGCTGGGAACGCAAGGCCGGCGACTGGCAACTGTCTGGCGGCGGCTTCTATTTACTGGTCGCGCGCAAGATCGTGGTCGGCCTGCGGCCATTGCGTCAGGAACGCCGCGAGCCGATGGGCAAGCTGATCCCGCTGCCGATGGCCAAGGTCAATCGGCGCCGCATCGAACCGTAAATTCTTCTTCTATTCGTGGCCGGGTTTTCCCGGCCTCGGTCATTGTCGATCCGTGATTGGCAAGACAGGCATTTTTTTGGAAAGACTGGCATGAGCGAAAGCGTTGAAAGCGTCGACACCGTAGAACTGTTCACCGACGGCGCCTGCAAAGGCAATCCCGGCCCGGGCGGCTGGGGCGCGTTGCTGGTGTGCAAGGGCGTGGAAAAGGAGCTATGGGGCGGCGAAGCCAACACCACCAACAACCGTATGGAACTGCTCGGTGCGATCCGTGGCCTCGAAGCGCTCAAGCGCCCGTGTGAAGTGCTGCTGGTGACCGACTCGCAATACGTGATGAAAGGCATCAACGAGTGGATGGCCAACTGGAAAAAGCGCGGCTGGAAAACCGCGGCCAAAGAGCCGGTGAAAAACGCCGACCTGTGGAAGGAGCTGGATGAGCAGGTCAACCGCCACAACGTCAAATGGAAATGGGTGCGCGGGCACATCGGCCATCACGGAAACGAGCGGGCCGACCAACTGGCCAATCGTGGGGTCGACGAGGTGCGCGGCTACAAGCAGAGCTGAATTTGTCGTTACACCGTGGCGCGGCCTTCGCGAGCAGGCCGCGCCACGGTCCACCTGAAACACCCCGCCGGGCGTGTTAACATCCGCGCCTTTGCACGATTGACCCGTTGAGAGCTGAACACTGATGGCCACCAGATCCGTTGTACTCGATACCGAAACCACCGGAATGCCGGTGACCGATGGTCACCGGATCATCGAAATCGGCTGTGTCGAACTGATCGGTCGGCGCCTGACGGGCCGGCATTTTCACGTTTACCTGCAACCGGATCGTGAAAGTGACGAGGGCGCCATCGGCGTTCACGGCATCACCAACGAATTCCTCGTCGGCAAGCCGCGTTTTGCCGAAGTCGCCGACGAATTCTTCGAGTTCATCAAAGGCGCGCAGCTGATCATCCATAACGCGGCGTTCGACGTTGGCTTCATCAACAACGAATTCGCCCTGATGGGTCAGCACGACCGCGCCGACATCACCCGGCACTGCTCGATCCTCGACACCCTGATGATGGCCCGGGAACGTCATCCGGGTCAGCGCAACAGCCTCGATGCATTGTGCAAACGTTACGGTGTCGACAACTCCGGCCGCGAATTGCACGGCGCTTTGCTCGACTCGGAAATTCTCGCCGACGTCTACCTGACCATGACCGGTGGCCAGACCAGCCTGTCGCTGGCCGGCAATGCCTCCGATGGCAATGGCACGGGTGAGGGCGCCGACAACTCCGCCACGGAAATCCGTCGCCTGCCAGCCGATCGTCAACCGGCGCGCATTATCCGCGCGACCGAGGAAGAACTGGCGGCGCACCTGGCACGACTGGAAATCATCGCCAAGTCGGCCGGCGCTCCGGCGTTGTGGACGCAGATCGCTGAAGCCGACGCACAGGCGTAAGGTGCTGTCAGTACTGACAAGTGGCCACCGTCGCCACATCCGCTGTAACCCTCTACCCTGAGTGCATTGGCAGATGAAAATCAAGGAATGAGGACTTTTCCCAGTATGCGTCCGGTCATGAATCCGAAATACCCAGGGCTGTCGGTGCGTGTCGCCGACGACGGCTTTGCGCCGTATATCTGGGGTAGCGATTTCAGCTTTGAAGTCGCGGCGTATGGCGCTGCGGTGATCGGCAAGCCTGTCGAGCAATGGCAGGTGACGCCGATCGTGCCGTATCGCAAGTGCTACGGCATCGATCCCGAGGAGTTCAGCGCTTTTCACAACGCGCCTGACAGCGCGATTTTCATGGCTCATCTGGATGACGAGCCGGTCGGCCATCTGGTGATCAGCACCAACTGGAACGGTTTTGCCCACATCGACGAACTGGCGGTGCATGCACCGGCCCGGCGTCATGGCGTGGCCAAGGCGTTGCTCGACGTGGCGCAGTTCTGGAGCCGCAAGAAAAAACTCCCGGGGATCATGCTCGAAACCCAGAACAACAACCTCGGCGCCTGTCGGCTGTACGAGCGTTGCGGTTACGTGATTGGCGGTATCGATCAGTTGCGCTATCGCGGCATTGACCCGAACACCGCTGAAGTTGCGCTGTTCTGGTATCGATTGTTCGATAACCCATTGGAAAACCCGCTCAGCTCGACAACATCGCCTCGGCTTGTTCCGTGATGATCGTCAGCAAGGTTTGAATCGCTGAGGACGGCGCGGCGTGCTTGAACGTCAGCGCATACAGGCTGATCGGCACCGCGGGTGACAGTGGGCAAACGTCAAGTCCGCCTGCGCGGGCATCCACTGCAGTGAAGGGGTCGACGATGGCCAGACCTTCGCCGGCCTCGACCATGCAGCGCATCATCTGCTGGGTTTGTACGCGGGTCTGGATGCTCGGCGCCGGGCGCAGGGCTTGCAGCTTGTTTTCCAGTGCCGGGCTGAGCGGGTCCTGACCTTCGAGGCCGATCATCGCCTGCCCGGCCAGATCCTGCAGAGAGATGTATTTCTGCTTCGGTTGCAGCCAGCCGTGCGGGGCAAGCAACTGCAATTTGCCCTGGGCCAGTGGCTGGCAATCGATATCGGCATGTTCAGGATCGTGCAGGCTCAGACCGAGATCGCTTTCACGCAGTAACAGGCTGCGGACGATGTCGCGAGTCGAAGCGCTGAGCAGGCTGCAGGGTGCCTCCGGCAGGCGTCGACGCAGGGCTGCGAGGCTTTGTGGCAATAACTGTTGCGCCAGCGGCGGCGTGCCGATGATGCGCAAGGGCGGGGCGAGGTATTGCTTGAGGCTGCCGGCCAGGCGTTGTACCGGTTCCAGCGCGGCATAGACGTGGGCGATCTCGACCTGCAACGCCCGTGCTTCGGCGGTCGGTTGCAGGCGCCCGCGAACACTGGCGAACAGCATGAACCCCAGCTGACTTTCGGCTTCGCGCAAACGCTCTTCGACCTCGGTCACCGGCAACTGCAACCATTCGGCGGCGGTGCCCAGGTGACCGGTCTGCAAGAGCGCCTGAATCACTTCGATGTGGCGTAAACGCATGCGTGAAGTCCATGTTCAGCAGGTGAGGGCGGTGCTGAATCCTACCCCAACTCTGCGCACATGACTGCTGCTCATCACGCTGGCTTATTGCGCAGCGATCGGCTCAGGCTCGCGAATCAGCGTGATACCCGATTGCACCAGCAGGTATTCGTTGTCGCTGACCTTGTTGATGCGGTCACCAATGGCCAATTTGTAGGTGGTGACGGGCTCCGAGCCGGTGAAGCCGTCTGCAGACGGGTTCGATTCCTGGAATTCATGCACGGAATAAACGCGGCCTTCCGCATCTCTTGCATGAAACTGACCGACGAGTACTGCTGCCATCTGCTTAAAACCTCTGGAGATAAAACGCTTGATTTGCGGCTTGGTAGACCGTCATCAAGCTTGGTAAGTTTTCCTACAGCGAAAAAATATTCCTCGCGCAGGAAAAACCAATGATCGCTGGTGAAATCGCCAACAGATCATCTATAACTAGCGACTCTTCCCACAGACCATCGAGAGTCTTCCATGAGCAATGTCTACAACGTCGCCGTAGTGGTCGGTAGCCTGCGCAAAGCTTCGATCAATCGCAAGATCGCACTGGCACTGGCTGAACTGGCCCCGGCGAACCTGAAACTGGAAATTGTCGAAATCGGCGATCTGCCTCTCTACAACGAAGACATCGATGGCGATTCACCGCCCGCAGCCTACAGCACTTTCCGTCAGAAAGTGGCGTCATCCGACGCGGTGCTGTTTGTCACGCCTGAATACAACCGTTCGATCCCGGCGCCAATGAAGAACGCCATCGACGTCGGTTCGCGTCCATATGGCAAGAGCTGCTGGAGCGGCAAGCCGGGTGCGGTCATGAGTGTTTCGCCGGGCGCGATCGGCGGTTTCGGCGCCAATCAACACCTGCGCCAGACCTTCGTGTTTCTCGATATCCATTGCCTGCAACAGCCGGAAGCCTACCTGGGCGGCGCGGGTAATGCGTTTGACGAGGCGGGCAAGTTGAGTGAAACGGTCAAGCCGTTCCTGCAGAAATTCATTGATGCTTACGGCCAGTTCGTAGAGCAACACAAAAAGTAAATCCGTACGCGGTCCCTTGTAGGAGTGAGCCTGCTCGCGATAGCGGTGTATCAGTCAGCATTATTGTTAACTGACAGACCGCTATCGCGAGCAGGCTCACTCCTACAGTTTTTATCTGTCTGACTTTCCATTAAGGCTTTTGCGAATGCTCGCTGCGTCACTGATTTTCCTCCTGACCATTACCCTCGTGATCTGGCAACCCAAAGGCCTCGGCGTCGGCTGGAGTGCAACCTTCGGCGCGGTGCTGGCGTTGATTTTCGGTGTAGTCCACCTGAGCGACATTCCGCTGGTCTGGCAAATCATCTGGAATGCCACCGGCACCTTCGTCGCGTTGATTATCATCAGTCTGCTGCTCGACGAGGCCGGGTTTTTCGCCTGGGCCGCGCTGCATGTGGCGCGCTGGGGACGGGGCAGCGGGCGCAAGCTGTTTGCCTTTATGGTGCTGCTCGGCGCGCTGGTTTCAGCGTTGTTCGCCAACGACGGCGCGGCGCTGATCCTCACGCCCATTGTGATTTCGATGTTGCTGGCGCTGCGCTTCTCGCCGGCGGCGACGCTGGCCTTCGTCATGGGCGCCGGGTTTATCGCCGACACCGCGAGCCTGCCGCTGGTGGTGTCGAATCTGGTCAATATTGTCTCGGCGGACTTCTTTCACATCAGCTTCAACCGCTATGCGGCGGTGATGGTGCCCGTCAATTTCGTCAGCGTGGCGGCGACGCTGGGCATGTTGCTGTGGTTTTTCCGTCGTGACATCCCGGCCGCTTACGACCCGGCGCAGCTCGAAGACCCGGCGACCGCTATTCACGATAAAGCCACGTTTTACGCAGGCTGGGCGGTGTTGGCGATTCTCTTGATCGGCTGTTTTGCGCTGGAGCCGCTGGGGATTCCGATCAGCACGATTTCGGCGGTGTGCGCCGCGCTGTTGCTCGGCATTGCTGCTCGCGGGCACAGGATTTCCACGCGCAAGGTTTTGAAAGAAGCGCCGTGGCAGATCGTGATTTTCTCGCTGGGCATGTATCTGGTGGTGTACGGCCTGCGCAATGCCGGGCTGACCGGTTATCTGGCCGGCTGGCTCGACGCGTTCGCCGCCCATGGCGTGTGGGGCGCGGCGCTCGGTACCGGCGTGTTGACGGCGTTGCTGTCGTCGATCATGAATAACCTGCCGACGGTGTTGATCGGCTTGCTGTCGATCGATGCCAGCCAGGCCAGCGGGGTAATCAAGGAAGCGATGATCTACGCCAACGTGATCGGCAGCGACCTGGGGCCGAAGATCACCCCGATCGGCAGCCTGGCGACACTGCTGTGGCTGCATGTGCTGGAGCGCAAGGGCATTCACATTGGCTGGGGCTATTACTTCCGGGTCGGGATCGTGTTGACGGTGCCGGTGTTGCTGGTGACGTTGGCGGCTTTGGCGGTGCGTTTATCCATTTGAACCGCGTCGGCCTTTTCGCGAGCAGGCTCGCTCCCACAGAGAATGCGTTTCAAAGCTGGAATGCGGTCCCCTGTGGGAGCGAGCCTGCTCGCGAATTGGCTCAGGCACCGCAAATCTCAGGCTTGCCCCGGCACATTCGGCCAAAGGTCGGACACCAGAAACAACCGCTCCGCCTCTTCCCATTCACCCTGGGCGTTTTCACTCAGGCGCACCATCAACTGCGCCGGCGCCAGTGGCGGCAGTTCCAACAGCCACAGGCGCAAAGCCTCTTCAGTCCAGACCTGATCCGTCGGGTAATGCGCCGGTGCCAGCCAGGCATGGCGGGGCAGGGGTTGCCAGCGACCGGCCGGGCGCTGCGCGACGAACGCCGGCCAATCCTTCTGATGCAGCCAGGTGCCGCGCAAATGCTGCGGGTGCGCGCCATGCGGCGATGCAGCCTCACCGGGCCATGGATAGAGCAGATAACCGCCCAGCCATAAATGCGCGTCGAAGGTTTCGATATCTAGCGCCGCCAGCACTTCGCGGCTTTCCGGGCGCGCCGAGATCGGCAATTGGTGCTCGGCCAGATGCGCCAGTTTGCGATCCAGCCGATCATGGCAGCCGGGGCCCAGCCACTGCGCCGGGTCGCCGCCATCGCCGTTTTGCGGGCCGAGATAAAGCTTGATCGCCAGCTCAAGGTGATGCACGCCGTCGCGGTCACGCAGCAGCATGTCCAGCTCGCCAAGCGTGTGGCCTTCGCGGCGGATCGGCAGGTTGGCGGCGATCAGGTCGATGCCCGGCGCATGCTCCACCGCAAACTGCCACAACCGCTCGTAATACAGGCCCAGCCGCCGGGTCCGCGCCTGCGACAGCCACTGCAGCAAGCCGTAACTGTCACGGTCGAGCTGACGCAGCCAGTCTTCGAGGCGCTGCGGGTCCCGCACCCAGTCGCTGCCTGCCAGCGGATGGCGCTGCGGCCACGGCGTGACGGCGAGCATCGGCGGGGCGAGGATCACCCACGCCAGATCCCGCACTTCGGGATGGCGCAACTGGTGAGGTAACTGGAGCAAATCGGGAAACAGGATCATCTTGCGAGCATAGCCTGAATCATGAGCGCCCTTGAGGCTGAAAGGATTTTGTCTATCGCCGGCTTTCGCCCATAATCGGGTTTTCGCGTTTTCGATTGTCCGCAGAGGTCCCATGGAGCAATTTCGTAATATCGGCATCATCGGTCGCCTGGGCAGTTCCCAGGTGCTGGATACCGTCCGCCGACTGAAACGCTTTCTGCTCGATCGGCACCTGCATGTGATCCTCGAAGACACCATCGCCGAAGTTTTGCCCGGTCACGGCCTGCAAACGTCGTCGCGCAAGATGCTCGGCGAAGTCTGTGACATGGTTATCGTCGTCGGCGGCGACGGCAGCCTGCTCGGCGCCGCGCGGGCGCTGGCCAAGCACAATATTCCGGTGCTGGGGATCAACCGCGGCAGCCTCGGTTTCCTCACCGATATTCGCCCGGACGAGCTGGAAATCAAGGTCGCCGAAGTGCTCGACGGCCACTATCTGGTGGAAAACCGCTTCCTGTTGCAAGCTGAAGTCCGTCGCCACGCCGAGGCCATCGGCCAGGGCGACGCGCTCAACGACGTGGTGCTGCACCCGGGCAAATCGACGCGGATGATCGAGTTCGAGCTGTACATCGACGGCCAGTTCGTCTGCAGCCAGAAGGCCGACGGCCTGATCGTCGCGACGCCGACCGGCTCGACCGCTTACGCCTTGTCCGCCGGCGGGCCGATCATGCATCCCAAGCTCGACGCTATTGTGATTGTGCCGATGTACCCCCATACCTTGTCGGGACGGCCGATCGTGGTCGATGGCAACAGTGAGCTGAAAATCGTCGTGTCCAAAGATATGCAGATCTACCCGCAAGTCTCCTGCGACGGCCAGAACCATTTCACCTGCGCGCCGGGTGACACCATCACCGTCAGCAAGAAAGCGCAGAAACTGCGGTTGATCCACCCGCTCGATCACAACTACTACGAAGTCTGCCGCACCAAGCTCGGCTGGGGCAGCAAGCTGGGCGGTGGAGGCGACTGATGCTCGATCCCGCGCGCAGTTACGACCTGATCGGTGACGTGCACGGATGCGCCTTGACCCTGGAACACTTGCTTGACCGTCTCGGTTATCACAAGCAGGGCGGGGTCTGGCGGCATCCGTCGCGCATGGCGGTGTTCGTCGGCGACATCATCGACCGTGGCCCGCGGATTCGCGAAGCGCTGCACATCGTCCATGACATGGTCGAGGCTGGCCAGGCCTTGTGCATCATGGGCAACCACGAATTCAATGCGCTCGGCTGGAGCACCCCGGCGCCACCGGGCAGCGGCAAGCAGTTCGTCCGCGAACACACGCCGCGCCACGCCCGCTTGCTGCATGAAACCCTTACCCAGTTCGAAGGCCATCCGGGCGACTGGCATGACTTCCAGCAATGGTTCTACCAGTTACCACTGTTCGTCGATGCCGGGCGCTTTCGGGTGGTTCACGCCTGCTGGGATGCCGGATTGATTGAACCGCTGCGCGGCTTGTTCCCCGATGGCTGCATCGATGAGCACTTCCTGCAGGCCTCGGCGGTGCCCGGAAGCTTCGCCTGCACGGTGTTTGATCGTTTGCTGCGCGGCACCGACATGCGTCTGCCGGGCGGCCTGACCATGACCAGTGGCGATGGTCTGGTGCGTTCGTTCTTCCGCACCAAATTCTGGGAAGACGACCCGAAAACCTACGGCGACGTCGTGTTCCAGCCCGACGCCTTGCCGGAGCCGGTGGCGCAGACGCCGCTGAGCTCCACGGAAAAGAGTTCTCTGCTGCGCTATGGCGTCGACGAGCCGTTGCTGTTCGTCGGCCATTACTGGCGCAGCGGCAAACCGGCGCCGATCCGCCCGAACCTCGCGTGTCTGGATTACAGCGCAGTGCTCTACGGCAAACTGGTTGCCTATCGTCTGGATCAGGAAACACGCCTCGATCCGCAAAAATTCGTCTGGGTCGATGTCGAGCGGCCGGAGGTGCTGCAATGAGTGCGGTGGCGGTATTGCGCCTGCCGTTGGCGGTGGACCTGAGCGGTTTCGTCAAACTGCTGCAACGCATGCAGGTGCCGCATCGGGTCAGCGAAGAGGCGGGCGAGCAGGTGTTGTGGGCGCCGGCAGAAATCAGCGACGACGTGCGCTCGCTGTATGAACGCTTCCCGGCCGGCGATCCCGACCAGCAACTGGATATTCCAGCGGGCCAGACCTTCAAGCGCCCGAGCTTCGCCGAACAACTGAAACACGCAAAGGCCACCGGGTTGATCCTGCTGTTGAGCCTGATTGTCGGCGGTCTGACGTTTCTCGGCGAAAACCTCGAAACGTTGCGCTGGCTGACCTTT
The DNA here is from genome assembly GCF_036668835.1 of Pseudomonas koreensis. Lineage (GTDB taxonomy): Bacteria > Pseudomonadota > Gammaproteobacteria > Pseudomonadales > Pseudomonadaceae > Aquipseudomonas > Aquipseudomonas koreensis_I. Next base: position 267,994 of record NZ_JAZEVW010000006.1, on the reverse strand, counting down.
CTCGACTTCCGGGTGATCGGCGAGTACATCCATTTCACGCCGTTGGCCGACAGTCTGGCGGCAGGGCAGTGGTGGCGGCTGATCACGCCGATGCTGATCCACTTCGGCATTCTGCATCTGGCCATGAACGGCATGTGGTATTGGGAGCTGGGCCGGCGCATCGAATCGCGTCAGGGCAGCATCAACCTGATCGGCCTGACGCTGCTGTTCAGTCTGGTGTCCAATTACGCGCAGTTTGTCTGGAGCGGCCCGACTTTGTTCGGCGGCCTGTCCGGCGTGCTTTACGGTTTGCTCGGGCACTGCTGGATTTTCCAGTTGCTGGCGCCGAATCCCGCCTATCGTTTGCCGCGTGGCGTGCTGGCGATGATGCTGATCTGGCTGGTGGTGTGCATGTCCGGGCTGATCTCGTTGATCGGTTTCGGGCAGATCGCCAACGCCGCGCACCTGAGCGGGTTACTCATCGGATGCTTTACCGGTTTGTTGGGTGGTTTGTATAACCGCCGTAAACTGGCCGTCTGAATTTTTAGCGAATTGAAGAGCACGGAGACCCCTGATGTCCTCTTTTAACGACATGATCAGCAACATCACCCCGGACATCTACGAGAGCCTGAAACTGGCCGTGGAGATCGGCAAGTGGTCCGACGGTAACAAACTCACCGCCGAACAGCGCGAGCTGTCGTTGCAGGCGATGATTGCCTGGGAAATCCAGAACCTGCCCGAAGACCAGCGCACCGGTTACATGGGCCCGCAGGAGTGTGCGTCGAAATCGATCGAAGTGCCGAACATCCTGTTCAAGTCGGATGCCATCCATTGATCGAGATTGGCCGCGGTGCAATCAGCAAAATGTCGGCGCGCCTGGACGGGCCGAACGTGCAGTACGCGTTTCGTCTGGATGACGTCGAGGTGCCGGTCAATCCGTTGATCGGCACCACGGTGCGTCTGGAATATCTTGGGGCGATCCACTGCACCCATTGCGGGCGCAAGACCAAAACCAGTTTCAGTCAAGGTTATTGCTACCCGTGCATGACCAAACTGGCGCAATGCGACCTGTGCATCATGAGTCCGGAGCGCTGCCACTATGACGCAGGCACCTGTCGCGATCCGGCCTGGGGCGAGCAGTTCTGCATGACCGACCATGTGGTGTACCTGGCCAATTCTTCCGGCATCAAGGTCGGTATCACCCGGGCGACGCAACTGCCGACCCGCTGGCTCGATCAGGGCGCCAGTCAGGCGTTGCCGATCATGCGCGTCTCCACACGGCAGCAGTCGGGGTTCGTCGAAGATCTGTTCCGCAGCCAGGTGGCTGATAAAACCAATTGGCGCGCGCTGCTCAAGGGCGACGCGGCGGCGGTGGATCTGGCGCAGGTGCGTGATCAGTTGTTCGAAAGTTGCGCTGAAGGCCTGCAAGGCTTGCAGCAGCGATTCGGCCTACAGGCAATTCAGACTATTGCCGATGTCGAACCGCTGGAAATCCGCTATCCCGTCGAGCAATACCCGGCGAAAATCGTCAGCTTCAACCTGGACAAGAACCCGATTGCCGAAGGCACGCTGCTGGGGATCAAGGGCCAATACCTGATCTTCGACACCGGCGTGATCAACATTCGTAAGTACACGGCGTACCAGCTCGCCGTGCATCAATAAGGATTCCAGCATGCGCACCGAACAACCGAAGATGATTTACCTCAAGGACTATCAGGCGCCCGAATACCTGATCGACGAAACGCACCTGACCTTCGAGTTGTTCGAGGACCACAGTCTGGTCCACGCGCAACTGGTGATGCGCCGCAACCCCGAGCGTGGCCCGGGCCTGCCGCCGCTGGTGCTGGACGGCCAGCAGCTGGAACTGCTCTCGGTGACCCTGGCCGACAAAGAGCTGAGCGCCGCGGACTATCAAGTCTCCGACAGCCACCTGACCCTGCAGCCGACCAGCGCGAGCTTCACGGTCGACACCAGCGTCAGGATTCACCCGGAAACCAACGCCGCGCTGGAAGGCCTGTACAAGTCCGGCACGATGTTCTGCACCCAATGCGAGGCCGAGGGCTTTCGCAAGATCACCTACTACCTCGACCGCCCGGACGTGATGAGCAAGTTCACCACCACCGTGGTCGCCGAGCAGCACAGCTACCCTGTGTTGCTCTCCAACGGCAACCCGATCGCTTCGGGCCCGGGTGAAGACGGCCGTCACTGGGCGACCTGGGAAGATCCGTTCAAGAAACCGGCCTACCTGTTCGCGCTGGTCGCCGGTGACTTGTGGTGCGTCGAAGACACCTTCACCACCATGAGCCAGCGCAACGTCGCGCTGCGCATCTATGTCGAGCCGGAAAACATCGACAAATGCCAGCACGCGATGAACAGCCTGAAGAAATCCATGCGCTGGGACGAAGAGGTCTACGGTCGCGAGTACGATCTGGACATCTTCATGATCGTCGCCGTCAACGATTTCAACATGGGCGCGATGGAGAACAAGGGCCTCAACATCTTCAACTCCAGCGCCGTGCTGGCCCGCGCCGAAACTGCGACCGACGCTGCGCACCAGCGGGTCGAGGCAATCGTCGCCCACGAATATTTCCACAACTGGTCGGGCAACCGCGTGACCTGCCGCGACTGGTTCCAGCTGTCGCTCAAGGAAGGCTTCACCGTGTTCCGCGACGCCGGTTTCTCCTCGGACATGAACTCGGCCACGGTCAAGCGCATTCAGGACGTGGCCTACCTGCGCACCCACCAGTTCGCCGAAGATGCCGGCCCGATGGCCCACGCCGTGCGCCCGGACAGCTTCATCGAGATCTCCAACTTCTACACCCTGACCGTGTACGAAAAGGGCTCGGAAGTGGTCGGCATGCTCCACACCCTGCTGGGCGCTGAAGGCTTCCGCAAGGGCAGCGATCTGTACTTCGAGCGTCACGACGGGCAAGCGGTGACCTGCGATGACTTCGTCAAGGCCATGGAAGACGCCAATGGCGTCGATCTGACGCAGTTCAAGCGCTGGTACAGTCAGGCCGGCACCCCGCGCCTGGCGGTCAGCGAGTCGTACGATGCGGCAGCGAAAACCTACAGCCTGACCTTCCGCCAGAGCTGCCCAGAAACCCCGGATAAAGTAGAAAAACTGCCGTTCGTGATTCCGGTCGAACTCGGTCTGCTCGACAGCCAGGGCAACGAACTGGCGCTGCGTCTGGCCGGTGAAGCGTCGGCGCAAGGCACCACACGAGTGATCTCGGTGACCGAGGCCGAGCAGACCTTCATCTTTGTCGACATCGCCGAACAACCGCTGCCATCGCTGCTGCGCGGCTTCTCGGCGCCGGTGAAGCTGAGCTTCCCGTACAACCGTGATCAACTGATGTTCCTCATGCAGCACGACAGCGATGGTTTCAACCGCTGGGATGCCGGTCAGCAATTGGCCGTGCAGGTGCTGCAGGAGCTGATCGGCCAGCAGCAGAAGGGCGAGGCCATGGTTCTCGACCCGCGCCTGACCTCGGCGCTGCGCACGGTGCTGTCCGACGAGTCGCTGGATCAGGCGATGGTCGCCGAAATGCTTTCGCTGCCGGGTGAGGCCTACCTCACCGAAATCAGCGAAGTGGCCGACGTCGAGGCGATCCACAACGCCCGCGAATTCACCCGCAAGCAACTTGCCGAAGGTTTGTTCGAAGCGCTGTGGCTGCGTTATCAGGCCAACCGCGACCTGTCGAAGCAAACGCCGTACGTGGCCGAAGCCGAGCATTTCGCTCGTCGCGCCTTGCAGAACATCGCGCTGTCGTACCTGATGCTCAGCGGCAAGCCGGAAGTATTGGCGGCGGCGCTGGAGCAGTTCGAAAACGCCGACAACATGACCGAGCGCCTGACCGCGCTGGCCGTGCTGGTCAATTCGCCGTTCGAAGAGCAGAAAGCCCTGGCCCTGGCGAGTTTCGCCGAGCACTTCAAGGACAATCCACTGGTCATGGATCAGTGGTTCAGCGTGCAGGCCGGCAGCACCTTGCCGGGCGGGCTGGAGCGGGTCAAAGCGTTGATGCAGCACCCGGCCTTCAACATCAAGAACCCGAACAAGGTCCGCGCGCTGATCGGTGCGTTTGCCGGGCAGAACCTGATCAATTTCCACGCGGCGGACGGTAGCGGTTATCGCTTCCTCGCCGATCTGGTGATCGAACTGAACGGCTTCAACCCGCAAATCGCCTCGCGTCAACTGGCACCGCTGACCCGCTGGCGCAAATACGATGCTGCGCGTCAGGCGTTGATGAAAGCCGAGCTGGAGCGGATTCTCGCGTCGGGGGCGTTGTCCAGTGATGTGTATGAGGTGGTGAGCAAGAGTCTGGCTTGAGGGCAAACTCGAGTCAGTTTTTGCGTGCTTGAAAAAAAGGTCACCACAGCCCGACGCTGGGGTGACCCGAGGGTGAATGCGGTCCAATTGTAGGAGTGAGCCTGCTCGCGATGGCGGTGTGTCAGCGGATACATCTTTGATTGATGCACCGCCATCGCGAGCAGGCTCACTCCTACAGGGGATTGTGTGAGTCAGGAGAATCAGTGCGAGCCGGCAGCTTTGTTGAGGTCGCTTTCGGTCCATTCGGTGTACACGCAGGCATCCGTGGTAGCCCAGCGCACATGCACCGGGTCGCCGGCCTTGAGCGGCATGCCGGCGGCTGACAAGGCTTTCACTTTCATCGAGGTTCCGCCCGCGGTGACCACGCTGCAGGTCTGGCTTTCACCGAGAAACAGCACTTCCACCACGGTCGCTGACACTTCGTTCCAGCCCGATGGCAGCGGTTCGCGGGCTGCCTGCTGCACGCTCAACGCCAAGGCCTTTTCTGGCCGCACCATCAGCAACACATCCTGATCAGTCTGCAACCCGGCCGTCAGCCGGATTGACAACGGCTGCCCCTCGAAACTCGCCGCGGCATTGCCCTGCGCCTTGAGCTTGAGGAAATTTGAGTTGCCAAGGAATGAAGCGACAAAGGCATTCGGTGGATTCTGATAAAGGTCATAACCGCTGCCCAGGCCGACAATCTTGCCGTGGCTGAAAATCGCGATGCGCTGCGACAAGCGCATGGCTTCTTCCTGATCGTGGGTCACGTAGACGATGGTGATGCCCAAGCGCCGGTGCAGTTGGCGCAGTTCGTCCTGCAAATCCTCGCGCAGTTTTTTGTCCAGCGCACCGAGCGGTTCGTCCATCAGCAGAATGCGTGGTTCGTAAACCAGCGCGCGTGCGATGGCCACACGCTGCTGCTGGCCGCCGGACAGCTGCGAAGGGCGGCGATGGGCGAACTGTTCCAGTTGCACCAGTTTCAGCATGGCGTCGACACGCTTGTCGCGCTCGGCCGCCGCCAGTTTGCGAATCGCCAGGGGGAAGGCGATGTTGTCGCGCACCGACAGATGCGGGAACAGCGAATAACGCTGGAAGACCATGCCGATGTCGCGCTTGTGCGGCGGCACGTTGACCAGCGATTGACCGTTGACGAGGATCTCGCCGCTGCTCGGTGTTTCGAACCCGGCGAGCATCGACAGCGTCGTACTTTTGCCCGAGCCGCTGGAGCCGAGGAAGGTCAGGAATTCACCGTCCTTGATGTCCAGCGAGATGTTGTCGACGGCGGCAAAGTCGCCGTAGTGCTTGTTCAGGTTGCGCAGGCTGACCAGGGGCTTGTCGTTCTGCTGGGAGGCGTCTTTGATCACGGCACTCATGTCGTACTCCTCGGCGCTCAGGCGCTGATTTCGTTGCGCCGGCGCAGGGCGGCGGCGATCACCATGACCAGCACCGACAGGCCGATCAGCAGCGTCGAAGCGACGGCGATCACCGGGGTCAGGTCCTGGCGCAGGGTGGTCCACATTTTCACGGGAAGGGTTTGCAGGGTGGGGCTTGCCATCATCACGCTGAGCACCACTTCGTCCCACGAAACCAGAAAGGCGAAGAGGGCGCCGGCGACCATGCCCGGACGAATCGCCGGAAACGTCACCTTGAACACCGCTTGCAGGCGCGAGGCGCCGCAGATCACCGCCGCGTCTTCAATCGACTGATCGAACAGCTTCAGTGAGTTGATGATCGAGATGATGGTGAACGGCAGCGCGACGATCACATGGCTGACGACGAAAGCGAACATCGTCCCGGTGTAGCCGAGCTTGAGAAACAGCGCGTACACCGCCACGGCGATGATCACCAGCGGCACGATCATCGGCAGGGTGAACAGGCCGTAAAGCATCTCGCGACCGGGAAAGCGACCGCGCACCAAGGCGAACGCAGTCGGCAAGCCGAGGGCCACGGCGCAGATCGTCGTCAGCACGGCGACCTTGAGGCTGGCCGCAGCGGCGCTCATCCAGTCCGGATTGGAGAAGAACTGGCCGTACCATTTCAGCGTCCAGCCCGGTGGCGGAAACACCAACCACTGCGACGAGCCGAACGACAGCAGCACGATAAACACGATCGGCAACAGCAGGAACAGACCGATCAGCCCGGTAGTGGCGTACAAGCCGAAACGCATGCGCCGGCTCATGGCATTGGGGGTCAGGAGCATGTCGGCTTACCTCGCGTTGCTGGCGCCAACCGGGGATTCCGGTTGAAGCTTCAGGTAGAAGTAGAACAACACCAGGGTGATCGCGATCAGCAACGCAGCGCCGGCACTGGCCAGGCCCCAGTTGAGGAACGATTGCACCTGCTGAATGATGAACTCCGGCAACATCATGTTCTGCGCACCGCCGAGCAGCGCCGGGGTCACGTAGTAACCGAGCGACATCACGAACACCATCAAGCCCCCGGAGGCCAGACCCGGCCGGCACAGCGGCAGGAACACCCGGAAGAAGTTGGTCCACGGGCTCGCGCCGCAGATCGAGCCGGCCTGCAGGATCATCGGGTCGATGGCCTGCATGGTCGCCTGCAACGGCAGCACGATGAACGGGATCATGATGTAGCTCATGCCGATCACCACGCCGGTGAGGTTGTGCACCATCTCCAGCGGCTGATCGATGATGCCCATGGCCATCAGCGCCTTGTTGATCACGCCCGAGGCTTGCAGCAACACCAGCCACGAATAGGTGCGGGCGAGCAGGCTGGTCCACATCGACAGCAGCACGATGTTGAGGATCCAGCGCCCCCAGCCGCGCGGCACCAGGGTGATCGCCCAGGCCAGCGGAAAGCCCAGCAGCAGGCTGAACAGGGTCACCAGCCCGGCTACCGAGAAGGTGTTGAGCAGCACCCGGGCATACGCCGAGTTGGCGAACAATTGTTCATAGTTGCCAAGGCCTGGCGTTGGTTCGAGCACACCACGCAACAACAGGCCAATCAACGGCGCGAGAAAGAACAGACCGAGGAACAACAGCGCCGGGGCGAGGTTGCCGGCGCCGCGCCAGCGTTGTCTGAGGGACGGGGCTTGCTGCATCGCAACCGCCTGGGTTCCGTGGGCCGGGCCGGCAGCGCCGTGGGCGCCCCCGGTGGCAGTGGCAGGACGGGGCGCGGTGGCCGCCATTTTCATTTGACCAGCCATTCGTTCCACCGTGTCGCGATCGCCGGACCGTTTTTGGCCCAGTACGCGAAATCAAGAGTGATCTGATCCTTGGCGTAGGCAGTCGGCAGGTTGGGGGCCAGCGTCGAATCCAGACGCTCCACACTGTCGAGGTTGACCGGCGCGTAGGCGGTCAGGTTGGAGAAGTCGGCCTGGCCCTTGGCACTGCTGGCGTTGGCGAGGAACTTCATCGCCGCGTCCTTGTTTTTCGCGCCTTTCGGAATGACCAGAATGTCGGCCATGACCAGGTTTTGCTTCCAGCTCACGCCGACCGGCGCGCCGTCTTCCTGGAGGGCATGCACACGACCGTTCCAGAACTGGCCCATGCTCGCTTCACCGGAGGCCAGCAGTTGCTGCGACTGCGCGCCGCCGCCCCACCAGACGATGTCTTTCTTGATGGTGTCGAGTTTCTTGAAAGCGCGATCCAGATCGAGCGGATAGAGCTTGTCGGCGGCAACGCCATCGGCCAGCAGCGCCAGTTCAAGCACGCCGGGGCTTGGCCATTTGTACAGGGCGCGTTTGCCAGGGTAAGTCTTGGTGTCGAACAGCGCGCTCCAGTCCTGCGGCTTGTTGGCGCCGAGCTTGCCTTCGTTGTAGCCGAGGACAAAGGAGAAGAAGAACGAGCCGACGCCGTGATCGTTGACGAAGCGCGGGTCGATCTTGTCGCGCTGGATCACTTTGAAATCGAGGGGTTCGAGCAGGCCTTCAGCCGCGGCGCGCAGGGCGAAATCGGCTTCGACATCGACCACGTCCCACTGCACGTTGCCGCTTTCGACCATGGCTTTGAGTTTGCCGTAGTCGGTCGGCCCGTCCTGGACGACGGTGATGCCGCTGGCCTTGCTGAACGGATCGGCCCAGGCCTGTTTCTGCGCATCCTGGGTGCTACCGCCCCAGCTGACGAAGTTGACGCTTTCGGCAGCCATTGCAGCCTGGCCGGTGACGCTGAGCAGTCCCGCAAGAAGAATTGCGGTTGCAGCTTTGTTCAACACCATTTTTACGCCCTCATTGTTGTGTTTATTGAGCGGGCTTGCGTTGTTGCCCGCCTGACGGGAGCAGTAGCTGGACGTCCGTTGGAGTGTCCGGTCTATGGAATATCATATTATGGTATTCCAAACTTTGTGCAAGCACTTTGCCTTACCGGTTATCTGGCGAAGCCGTTTTTGTGCCTCAGGAAATCGCGTGTGAACCACAAACCCTGTGGGAGCGAGCTTGCTCGCGAAAGTGCCGGTTCATGCAACATTGATGTCGACTGACAGGACGCCTTCGCGAGCAAGCTCGCTCCCACAGGGAAATGGGGTTGCTGTGGGTTATTCGGTGAACGGGATGCTCTCAACCACCTCGAGGTCATACCCGGTCAACCCTGCATACTTCAGCGGCGGCCCCAGATGCCGCAGCTTGCCCACCCCGAGGTTTTGCAGAATCTGCGCCCCGGTGCCGACCTCCGAATAAATCCGCGACTGCGAGCGGCTGAACTGTCGCGGTGGCTGGGTCAGTTGCGGCACCCGCTCCAGCAGCGCCTGTGACGACTCATGATTGGCCAGCACCACGACCACCCCGTGACCTTCGGCAGCGACCCGTTGCAGCGCCGCCCACAGCGTCCAGTTCTTCGGCCCGCTGTACTCGGCGCCGACCAGATCGCGCAGCGGATCGATCACATGCACGCGCACCAGTGTCGGCTCGTCACGGCGCAGATCGCCCATGACCATCGCCATGTGCACGCCACCCTCGATACGGTCCTCAAAAGTGATCAAACGGAACGTGCCATGCACCGTCGGTAATTCACGTTCACCGATGCGTTCGATGGTGTGCTCGGTGCTCAGGCGATAGTGAATCAGGTCGGCGATGGTGCCGATCTTGATCCCGTGCTTGCGTGCAAACAGTTCCAGATCCGGACGTCGGGCCATGGTGCCGTCGTCGTTCATCACTTCGACGATCACCGAGGCCGGGGTAAAACCGGCCAGCCGCGCCAGGTCGCAACCGGCTTCGGTGTGGCCGGCGCGGGTCAGCACGCCACCTTCCTTGGCGCGCAGCGGGAAGATGTGGCCGGGCTGCACCAGGTCTTCGGCGCGGGCATTCGCTGCGACGGCGGCGGCGACAGTGCAGGCGCGATCGGCCGCCGAAATCCCGGTAGTGACGCCGACGGCTGCTTCAATCGACACGGTAAACGCAGTGCTGAACACGCTGCCATTGCTCGGGACCATTTGTTCCAGGCCCAAACGCTGGCAATGTTCGTCGGTCAGGGTCAGGCAGATCAGCCCGCGCGCTTCGCGGGCCATGAAGCTGATCGCCTCGGGCGTGCAGCGGTCGGCGGCCAGCAACAGGTCGCCTTCGTTCTCGCGGTCTTCGTCATCGACCAGCAAAACCATTTTGCCGAGGCGATAATCGTCGATGATTTCTTCGATGCTGTTGAAGGCCATGCTGGACTCTCAGGGTTCGTTGGAAATATATTGGTATACCATAATACAAAATCAACAAAGAGGTCACTATGAAGGCGTACTGGATTGCTCATGTGGATATAGCCGATGCCGAACACTACAGCCAATACACCCAGCGCACGCCGCAGGCGATTGCCGCGTTCGGCGGCGTATTTCTCGCCAGAGGCGGACGCAGCGAAGCGATGGAAGGGCGTGAAACGCCGCAACGCACGGTGATCATTGAGTTTGAGAGTTACGAGAAAGCCGTGGCGTGCTACCGCTCGGCGGCGTATCAGGAGGCGAAGAGTTACCGCGAGGAGTGGGCGAGGGCGGAGATCATCATCGTCGAGGCCTTTGCCCCAAATTAAGCAGCACCACAAAACCCCTGTGGGAGCGAGCCTGCTCGCGAAAGCGGTCGTTCATTCAACATTTGTATCGACTGACCCGACGCCTTCGCGAGCAGGCTCGCTCCCACAGGTTCTGTGTATAGCCAATGTCAGCGCATGAAGTGGATTTTGCCGCTGTCGTCATTGCCCATGTATATCCCGTAGACCCCCGCCTGGCGTTCTTCGATGTAACGCTCGAGAATCTGCCGGATCGCCGGGTAATAGATCTGTTCCCACGGAATGTCTTCAGGGGCGAAGAACTTGTAGTCCAGTGTCTCAGGCCCGTACTGCCCAGTAATCTCCAGGGCGATGGCGCGGAAGATGATGTACACCTCGCTGATCTTCGGCACGCTGAAAATCGAATACGGCGAGACGATCTCGGCGCGCACGCCGCTTTCTTCCCAGACTTCGCGCAACGCCGCCTGCTCGGTGGTCTCGCCGCTTTCCATGAAACCGGCCGGCAGCGTCCAGGTGCCCGGGCGCGGCGGGATCGCCCGTTGGCACAGCAGGTATTTGCCATCCTGCTCGATGATGCAGCCGGCGATAATCTTCGGATTGACGTAATGGATGTAGCCGCAGCCGCGGCACATCAGGCGCTCGTGCGTATCGCCCACCGGTATCTGCTGACCGAGGTCAGGGCCACCGCATTTCGGGCAATAGCTCGGGCTGAACATATCAGTGACCTATACGCGGTTCTTTCAGCGCGATGGGCAGGGTGATCGCCGGCGTCGCGCCAGTCTCTTCCTGCTTGCGCTTGAGGTAGTCGAGGGCCACGGCAGCCGCCGCGCGAACGTGGTCGACGCACGCCTGATGCGCCGCCAGCGGATCGCCGCTTTTGATCGCCGCGACCATTTTTTCCATCTCGTGGTTACTCGCGCCGCGACGGTTTTCCTGCGACACCGAGGTTGCGCGCAAATAGCTGATGCGCGCCTGCAACTGACGCAGCTGAGTGGCGGCGACATGGTTGCCCGAACCTTCGAGCAGCACGTCGTAGAAGCCCTGTACCGAGTCGATCACCTGCTGCAGCTCGCCGTCCTTCAACGCCTTGCGGTTGTCGTCGAGGGCTTTTTCCAGGGCTTTGATGTCCTTGGCCTTGGCGCGCAGGGTAAACAGCTGAACGATCAGACCTTCGAGCACGCAACGCAGTTCGTAGATATCGACGGCATCGGCGAGGGTGATGATCGCCACGCGCGGGCCTTTGGCGTCGGCGAATTCGACCAGACCTTCGGATTCAAGATGACGCAAGGCTTCGCGCACCGAAGTGCGGCTGACGCCGAGACGATCACACAGGTCGCGTTCGACCAGACGATCGCCTGGCATGAGCTGGAAATTCATGATCGCGCTACGCAGTTTGTCCAGCACGATTTCGCGCAGGGTAACGGGGTTGCGATTGACCTTGAAGCTGTCGTCGAGTGGCTGGCGTTTCATGGGTTCGGCTCTTGAGCTTGGCTGTCCATGCCAGACGGGCATCAAAACAGCCGAGGGGTTAACTTGAGGCCTCGGCGTCGGCTTCTGCAAAGGCTTCACGGGCCAGCCGGAAACTGTCCAGGGCCGCCGGAACGCCGCAATAAATGCCGACCTGAAGCAGAATTTCGCGTATTTGCTCACGACTCAGGCCGTTACGCAAGGCGCCACGCACATGCAGCTTGAGTTCGTGCGGGCGGTTGAGCGCCGAGATCATCGCCAGGTTGATCATGCTGCGCTCCTTGAGCGACAGACCTTCACGTCCCCAGACATGGCCCCAGCAGTACTCGGTGACCATTTCCTGCAGCGGTCGGGTGAAGTCATCGGCGTTGTCGATCGAGCGCTGCACGTAGGCTTCGCCGAGTACCTGAGTGCGGATCTGCAGGCCTTTTTGGTACTTTTCGTTACTCATCATTCCTCCTCACACCACTATCCCCTGTGGGAGCGAGCTTGCTCGCGAAAGCGTCATTACATTCAGCATTGATGTCGACTGACATTGCGCATTCGCGAGCAAGCTCGCTCCTACAGGGGATTTGTGTGACTCCGTCAGGTCAGGGGCGGCAACGCGCCCAGCTTGCCCTTGTGGTAAATCATCGGCGTCACCGGTTGCTCGGGCAGGATCAGGTGCTTCACTGCGCCAACAATGATCGCGTGGTCGCCGCCATCGTATTCACGCCACAACTCGCACTCGATGATCGCCGTGGCCTTGGCGAGGATCGGGTTGCCCAGATCGCTCAGGTGCCACTCGATGTCTTTGGCTTTGTCCTTGCCCTTGCCGGCGAACGCATAGGCTTCGGCAGTCTGCTCGGCGGAGAGCAAATGAATGGCGAACTTCTTGCTGTCGCGCAGCACCGGGTAGGTGTCGGAGGCGTAGTTGGGGCAGAACAGCACCAGCGCCGGGTCGATCGACAGCGCGCTGAAGGCGCTGGCGGTGATGCCGACGATGCCGCCGTCCGGGTCCAGCGTCGTCACCACCGTCACGCCGGACGGGAACGAGCTCATGACGTCTTTGTAAATGCCGGGTTCGATCATTTCGCAGGACTCCTAGCGCATCACAAACGGATCAGGCATCGGAGCCTGGGAGAGGTTGATCCACACCGTTTTCAGTTCGGTGTAGGCCAGCACCGAATCGATGCCGCTTTCGCGTCCATAGCCACTGTTCTTGAAGCCGCCGATCGGCGCCATCGCCGACACCGCGCGGTAGGTGTTGACCCAGATGATCCCTGAGCGCACGTCGCGCGCCAGCCGATGGGCGCGGCCCAGATCGCGGGTCCAGATGCCGGCGGCAAGGCCGAACTGCGAGTCGTTGGCGATCGCCAGCGCTTCGGCTTCATCCTTGAAGCGGATCACCGAGGCCACCGGACCGAAGACTTCTTCCTGCATGATCTTCATCGAGTTGCGGTCGCACTCGAACAGCGTCGGCTCGTAGAACCAGCCTTCGCCGACATCGCTCGGACGCTTGCCGCCAGTGCGCAGGCGCGCGCCTTCAGCGATGGCATCGGCGACCAGGCCTTCGACCACGGCCAATTGCTGCGCGGTGGCCATCGGGCCCATCTCGCTGTGGTCTTCCTGCGGGTTGCCGATGCGAATGCGCTGGGCACGTTCGACCAGACGATTGACAAACTCGTCGTAGATTTCGTCCTGCACCAGCAAGCGCGAACCGGACACGCAACTCTGCCCGGACGCGGCGTAGATCCCGGCAATCGCGCCGTTGATCGCGCTGTCCAGATCGGCGTCGGCGAAGATGATGTTTGGCGACTTGCCGCCCAGTTCCAGCGACAGTTTGGCGAAGTTCTCGGCGCTGCTGCGCACCACATGCCGTGCCGTCGCCGCGCCGCCGGTGAAGGCGATCTTGCGGATCAGCGGGTGGCGGGTGAGGGCGGCGCCGGTGCTCGGGCCGTAACCGGTGACCACGTTGACCACGCCCGGAGGAATCCCCGCTTCGAGGGCCAGGCGCGCCAGTTCCAGAATCGTTGCCGAGGCATGCTCGGACGGCTTGATCACAATGGTGTTGCCGGCGGCGAGCGCCGGGGCCAGTTTGATTGCGGTCAGATAAAGCGGGCTGTTCCACGGAATGATCGCCGCGACCACACCCATCGCTTCGTGCACGGTGTAGGCGAACAGGTCGGGCTTGTCCAAAGGCAGCGTGCCGCCTTCAAGCTTGTCGGCCAGGCCTGCGGTGTAGTGGAAGAACTCCGGCAGATAACCGACCTGACCGCGGGTTTCGCGGATCAGCTTGCCGTTGTCGCGGCTTTCCAGCTGCGCCAGTTGCTCTTTGTTTTCGGCGATCAGGTCACCGAGACGGCGCAACAGCTTGCCGCGTGCGGTGGCGGTCAGGCCGCGCCAGGCCGGGCTGTCGAACGCGGTTTGCGCGGCTTGCACGGCGCGTTCGACGTCCGCTTCATCGGCATCGGGCAGTTCGGCCCAGGCTTGCGCCGAGGCCGGGTTGAGGCTTTCGAAGGTCTTGCCGGAGAGGGCGTCGACCCAGTCTCCGCCGATGCACATCTGGAAGCGTGCGAGTGTCATGCAACGATCCCCTTTATATGGTTTTGTCGGGAGTGTGCGAATTGGAGAAACTGCAGCAATGTCTGGTTGACCAGGCGCGGCGACTCTACCGGCATCATATGCCGTTGCTCGGGCAGCACGACAACCTTCGCACCGGGGATGCGCCGGGCCAGTTGCTCGGCCATTTCCGGGGTCGAACCGGGGTCGAGCTCGCCTGTGGCGATCAGGGTCGGTGCGGTGATCGTGCCGAGGTCGTCGGCGCGGTACATGTCCTGAGTGGCGAACAGTTCGTAGGTGGTCAGGTAGCCCTGCGGATCGTTGTTGGCCAGGGTCTGGCGCAGCGCGGCGATCTGCGCCGGGTTGGCCGCCTGATATTCACGGCTGAACCAGCGTGACAGCGCCGCTTCGGCGTTGGCGTCCGGACCGTGTTCAGCGGCCTGTGCGGTGCGCGCAATAACGCCGGCACGCTGTTCTTCGCTGCGGTTGAACACGCTGTTGAGCACCACCAGGCTTTGCAGGCGCTGCGGATAGTGCAGGGCAAACGCCCGCGCGACCAGGCCACCCATGGAGAAACCGATCACCGCGGCCTGCGGCAGTTTCAGGTGATCGAGCAACTCGAGTAGCTGATCGGCGTAACCGAGCAGGTCGGTGCCGCTGGCCGGCCGCGGACTGGCGCCGTGGCCGAGCATGTCGTAGGCGATCACCTGATAGTCGCTGGACAGGCCGACGATCTGGCCGCCCCACATTTCTTTGTTCAGGCCCACGCCGTGGATCAATACCACGGGCTGGCCTTGGCCGGTCGCCAGGTAACTGGTGCCAGCCGGGGTGAGTTCAGCGGTGAGCCGAATCATGGAGCGCTCCTGCAATGCCTTTTTATTGTGATTACTGGGCTTTTTCGGCGGCCAGTTCTTCCAGATCGATGTAGCGGTTGCCGATGCGCGGGTGCAGACGACCACCGTCGGCGCAACCCAGCACCACAACGATTTCATCGGCACGCGGGGCGTCTTCGATCTGCATTTCCAGGGTGATGTAGTGCGAACGCTGACCTTCGTCGTCCTTGTGCATCATCGGGATCTGGATCGAAGTGCCCGGGCCGCCGCGCTTGTTGGTGAAGCTCAGGTAGCTTTTGGCGTTGACCGCTTCGCGGTAGTGGTTGCCGAAGCGCAGGGTGTGGATCACTGCGGAGGCGTGTTCGATCTCGCCGTCAGCGCCGACCACCGCGGCTTTGCCGTAGGCTTCGATCTTTTCCGCGCCGCCAATGATGCCCACCAGACGTTCGACCATCAGCGCGCCGAGGTCGGAGCAGTTGGCGCGGATCTGCGGCTTGAGGTCTTCGACAAAACCGTTGCCGACCCAAGGGTTCTTCATCACCACGGCGAGGCCAACCATGGTCACAGGCTTGTCGGTGGCTTTGCCGCCTTCAATAAAGGTTTCTTCGACATAGCTGACGATCTTGCGGATTTCGAAACTCATGAGCTGCTCCGTAGGGGGATTGAGAGTGTCTGTGCGTCTGATGGTATACCATAATACCAATCGCGCAAGTCCCCTCGCGCACTTTTGCCGCATCACCCCGGCGAATGGTCATGTATTCAAATCCCGCACTCACCACCAACCCCTGTGGGAGCGAGCTTGCTCGCGAAGGCGGTGTGTCATTCAACTCAAATGTTGACTGATCCGGCGCTTTCGCGAGCAAGCTCGCTCCCACAGGGGAATTTCTTCGTTACAGAGGGCCGCTTTTGGTTAACAAAAGATAACGTGGCGCCGATTGTCAGACGTTTCGAAAGCCCGATAGGATGAGCCAGCTTCCGAAGGGGCTCTGGATGGCGGGTTTCAGGACTATGCTTCTGATCAGCCATCATCGCAGCACCCTTGCGGCGCCCTTGAAGGCCTGATGGCCCAACAATAATAAATAGGGGAAGGTCTATGAGTCGTTGCCGCCCGCCGGCGTTGCGCAACACCGCGTTGCTGGTCACAGCACTCTCTCTGCTGGGTTTTGCCACACTGTCGGCGCCAGTGATTGCCGCCGAGGCACCTGCCGACGTGGTGTATGCCACCGAATCGGCGAAGGCCGCGAAAAGCCTGATTCTCGATGTGGTCCATGCCGGCACGCGCCTGGTCGCGGTGGGCGACCGTGGGCACATTCTCTATTCCGATGACCAGGGCAAAACCTGGACCCAGGCCAAAGTGCCGACCCGGCAACTGCTCACCGCAGTGTATTTCGTCGACGACAAGCACGGCTGGGCGGTCGGCCATGACGCGCAAATCCTCGCCAGCGCAGACGGCGGTCTGACCTGGACCAAGCAATTCGAAGACCTCAAACGTGAATCGCCGCTGCTCGACGTCTGGTTCAAGGACGCCAACAGCGGCTTCGCCGTGGGCGCCTACGGCACGCTGCTGGAAACCACCGACGGCGGCAAGGACTGGCAAGACGTCAGCGACCGCCTCGACAACGAAGACCAGTTCCACCTCAACGCCATCGCCGCCGTAAAAGACGCCGGGCTGTTTATCGTCGGCGAGTCGGGCAGCATGTTTCGCTCGGCTGATGACGGTCAGACCTGGGAAAAACTCGAAGGCCCATACGAAGGTTCGCTGTTCGGCGTGATCGGCACGGCGCAAGCGCAGACCCTGCTGGCCTACGGTTTGCGCGGCAACCTCTACCGCTCCACCGATTTCGGCAGCAACTGGGAGCAGGTCGAGCTGAAAGCCGCGCGCGGTGCGCTGGAGTTCGGTCTGTCCGGCGGCACGCTGCTTGAAGACGGCTCGATCGTCATCGTTGGCAACGGCGGTTCGGTGATCAGCAGCAGCGATAACGGCGAAACCTTCAGCGTGTTCAACCGCCCGGATCGCATTTCGCTGTCGTCGGTCACTGCTGCCGGCGACGGCAATCTGATTCTGAGCGGGCAGGGCGGTGTACACCTCACCCAGCCAAACGGTGCCGAGACCAATAACAAGAAGGCGGGCCTATGACTTCCTTGATCACTCCTCAGCAGGAAAAGGCGACGTTCCTCGAGCGCCTGATTTTCAACAACCGACCGGCCGTGATTCTGATCTGTCTGGTGGTGAGCGTCTTTCTGTTCTGGCAGGCCACGCTGATCCGGCCGTCGACCAGTTTCGAAAAGATGATCCCGCTGCAGCATCCCTTCATCGAGAAGATGATGGAGCACCGCAACGATCTGGCGAACCTTGGCAACACCGTGCGTATCTCGGTGGAAGCCACTGACGGCGACATCTTCTCCAAGGAGTACATGGAGACCCTGCGGCAGATCAACGACGAGGTGTTCTACATCTCCGGCGTCGACCGCTCCGGGTTGAAGTCGCTGTGGAGCCCGAGCGTGCGCTGGACCGAAGTGACCGAAGAGGGCTTCGCCGGCGGTGAAGTGATCCCGCAGAGCTACAACGGCTCGCAGGACAGCCTCGATCTGCTGCGCAACAACGTGCTCAAGTCCGGTCAGGTCGGGCGTCTGGTGGCCAACGACTTCAAGTCGAGTATCGTCGACATCCCGCTGCTCGAGTCATATCCCGACCCGCAGGACCAGGGCAAGTTGCTGGCGCTGGACTACCGCCAGTTCTCCCATGAACTCGAAGACAAGATCCGCAACAAGTTCGAAGCACAGAACCCCAACGTCAAGATCCATATCGTCGGTTTCGCCAAGAAGGTCGGCGACCTGATCGACGGTCTGGTGATGGTGGTGCTGTTCTTCGGCGTCGCCTTCGTCATCACTCTGATCCTGCTGCTGTGGTTCACCAACTGCGTGCGCAGCACCATTGCCGTGCTGAGTACGACGCTGGTGGCGGTGGTCTGGCAGCTCGGCTTGATGCACTTCTTCGGTTTCGGCCTTGATCCGTATTCGATGCTGGTGCCGTTCCTGATCTTCGCCATCGGTATTTCCCACGGCGTACAGAAGATCAACGGTATCGCCCTGCAATCCAGCGAAGCCGATAACGCGCTAACTGCCGCGCGCCGTACGTTCCGGCAGTTGTTTTTGCCGGGGATGATCGCGATTCTCGCGGACGCGGTGGGTTTCATCACCTTGCTGATCATCGACATTGGCGTGATCCGTGAACTGGCGATCGGTGCATCCATCGGCGTGGCAGTGATTGTCTTCACCAACCTGATCCTGCTGCCGGTGGCGATTTCCTATGTCGGCATCAGCAAGCGTGCGATCGCCAAGAGCAAGAAAGACGCGAACCGCGAACATCCGTTCTGGCGCCTGCTGTCGAACTTCGCCAATCCGAAAGTCGCACGCATCTCGGTGGTGCTGGCGCTGATCGCCTTTGGCGGCGGCCTCTGGTACAGCCAGAACCTGAAAATCGGCGACCTCGACCAGGGTGCGCCGGAACTGCGTCCGGACTCGCGCTACAACAAGGACAACAACTTCATCATCAGCAACTACTCGACCAGCTCCGACGTGCTGGTGGTGATGGTCAAGACCAAGGCTGAAGGCTGCTCGCGCTACGAAGCCATGGCGCCGATCGATCAGTTGATGTGGAAAATGCAGAACACCGAGGGCGTGCAATCGGCGATCTCGCTGGTGACCGTGTCCAAGCAGATGATCAAGGGCATGAACGAGGGTAACCTGAAGTGGGAAACCCTGTCGCGCAACCCGGACGTGCTGAACAACTCGATCGCCCGCGCTGACGGTCTGTACAACAACAGTTGCTCGCTGGCGCCGGTGCTGGTGTTCCTTAACGATCACAAGGCTGAAACCCTTGATCGTGCGGTGAATGCGGTGCAGGAATTTGCCAGGGAGAACAACAAGGACGGCCTGGAATTCATCCTCGCCGCCGGTAACGCCGGGATCGAAGCGGCGACCAACGAAGTCATCAAACAGGCTGAACTGACCATCCTGATTCTGGTGTACATCTGCGTCGCGGTGATGTGCATGATCACCTTCCGCTCGTGGGCGGCGACCCTGTGCATCGTTCTGCCGCTGGTGCTGACCTCGGTACTCGGCAACGCGCTGATGGCATTCATGGGCATCGGCGTGAAAGTTGCGACGTTGCCGGTGGTGGCGCTGGGCGTGGGGATCGGTGTCGACTACGGCATCTACATCTACAGCCGTCTGGAAAGTTTCCTGCGTGCCGGCCTGCCATTGCAGGAAGCCTATTACCAGACGCTGAAATCCACCGGTAAAGCGGTGCTGTTCACCGGCCTGTGCCTGGCGATCGGCGTCTGCACCTGGATCTTCTCGGCGATCAAGTTCCAGGCTGACATGGGGCTGATGCTGACGTTCATGCTGCTGTGGAACATGTTCGGCGCGCTGTGGCTGTTGCCGGCGCTGGCGAAGTTCCTGATCAAGCCGGAGAAACTGGCGGGGCAGAAGGGCAATTCGTTGTTTGCTCACTGATCTGAGTGGCTGAAATGACAAAGCCGCAACCTTTGGGGGTTGCGGCTTTTTTTGTGGATCAGGATCAAGATCAACAGCCCCTCACCCTAACCCTCTCCCGGAGGGAGAGGGGACTGATTGGGGGATATTGGAGATTTACAGCGACTTGAACGTTTTGCTGTGAATCCATAATCGACCGGGTTATTCAGGTCGACGTATGACGAAGCACAACTCGGTCGGTCCCCTCTACCTCTGGGAGAGGGCTAGGGTGAGGGCAAGCGGTCTGAAGCCTTAAGAAAGCTCAGCGCCAAGCACAACACTCAGCGCACTGCGCGCATCATCCAGCTGCACCAGCGTCGCATGCCTTGCACCCAGTGCATCGCGGTTTTCAATGGCAGTCAGAATCGCCTTGTGACGAGGCAACGCCAATTCATGCAGATTCGGCCGTTGATTGGAATGCTTCAACGCCTCGGCAATCGCCACCGCCAACATGTTGCACAGATTCGCCAGCAAATCATTGTGCGTCGCATCGGCAATCCGGCTGTGGAAGTCGAGGTCTGGCTGCAACAAGGCTTCCGGCGTCGGCGCCGCTTCCATGCGTTGATACGCTTCATTGATGGCGGCGATGTCCGCATCCGTCGCGTGCTGGGCGGCGAGGGCGGCAGCGGCGGGTTCGATGATGCTGCGCACGCTGGTCAGCACATTGAAGAATTCATTTTGCGGGCTGCTTTGCATCAGCCAGTGCAGCACGTCCGGGTCGAGCATGTGCCATTCGCGGCGCGCCTTGACCACCGTGCCGACCCGCGGCCTGGAGTACACCAGCCCCTTGGCTACCAGCACCCGCGTGGCTTCGCGCAACACCGGTCGGCTGACCGCGTACTCCTCGCAGAGCAGGGCTTCGGCGGGCAGTTTGTCGTCGGGCAAAAAGCGTCCGGAGACGATCTGCATGCCCAGTTCCTGGACGATGCGCGAGTGCATGCTTTTACGGTCGGAGGGTTTGCGGTAATCCATGGGGAGTGGCGCGATCCTGAGCGATGGAGATGCCGCGCATCATAGCAGGCACGGCACGATCTTGAGTCGGGTATAGAACTGTGGGAGCGAGCTTGCTCGCGAAGACGGACTGTCAGTGCCATATGTATGGCTGACACGCCGCTTTCGCGAGCAAGCTCGCTCCCACAGGGATTTGTGTGATCAGTGAGAGTGGCGCGGGACCTCGGCACCACGGCAGCCGACCAGGAAGTCGAAGTCGCAACCCTGATCCGCTTGCAGCACATGGTCGATGTACAGCTGACGATAACCGCCCACCAGCAATTGCTGCGGTGGCTGCAGGTCGGCCATGCGCGCCGCCAGTTCGGCATCGGAAATGTCCAGATGCAGACGCCCGCTGGCGCAGTCGAGTTCGATCCAGTCGCCTTCCTTCACCGTCGCCAAAGGCCCGCCGGCTGCCGCTTCCGGCGCGACGTGCAAGACCACGGTGCCGTAGGCGGTGCCGCTCATCCGCGCATCAGAAATGCGCACCATGTCGGTCACACCTTGCGCCAGCAGTTTGGCCGGCAAGCCCATGTTGCCGACTTCGGCCATGCCCGGATAACCCTTCGGCCCGCAGTTCTTCATGACCAGAATCGAATCCTTGTCGACGTCCAGCTCCGGATCGTTGATCCGCGCCTTGTACATGTCGAAGTTCTCGAACACCACGGCGCGGCCGCGATGCTGCATCAGTTCAGCGGTGGCGGCGGACGGCTTGAGCACCGCGCCGAGTGGCGCGAGGTTGCCGCGCAGTACGCAGATACCGCCGTCGGCGCGGATCGGATTGTCCAGCGTGCGGATCACTTCGTCTTCGCCATAAATCGGCGCGTCTTTGGTGTTCTCGCCGATCGACTTGCCGTTGACGGTCAGCGCGTGCGGATTGGGGATCAGATTGGCTTCGCCGAGACGACGCAGCACCGCTGGCAAGCCACCGGCGTAATAGAACTCTTCCATCAGGAAGCGCCCGGACGGCTGCAGGTCGACGATGGTCGGCATGCCGCGACCGATGCGCGTCCAGTCGTCCAGATCAAGTTCGACGCCGATACGCCCGGCGATGGCTTTCAAGTGGATCACAGCGTTGGTCGAGCCACCGATGGCGGCGTTGACGCGGATGGCGTTTTCGAAGGCTTCCTTGGTGAGAATCTTCGACAGTTTCAGGTCTTCGCGCACCATTTCCACGGCACGCATGCCGGACATGTGCGCCAGCACATAACGGCGCGCATCCACCGCCGGGATCGCTGCGTTATGGGGCAGGGAAGTGCCCAGTGCTTCGGCCATGCAGGCCATGGTCGACGCGGTGCCCATGGTGTTGCAGGTGCCCGCCGAGCGCGACATGCCGCCTTCGGCCGCGAGGAAATCGTCGATGGTAATGGTGCCGGCCTTGACCTGTTCGCTGAGCTGCCAGACCACAGTACCCGAGCCGATGTCCTTGCCCTTGTGCTTGCCGTTGAGCATCGGCCCACCGGTGACAACGATCGCCGGCACGTCGCAACTGGCCGCGCCCATCAGCAGCGCCGGGGTGGTTTTGTCACAACCGGTCAGCAGCACCACGCCGTCGATCGGATTGCCACGAATCGCTTCTTCAACGTCCATGCTCGCCAGGTTGCGGGTGAGCATGGCGGTCGGGCGCAGGTTCGATTCGCCGTTGGAGAACACTGGAAATTCCACTGGAAAACCACCGGCTTCGATCACGCCGCGTTTGACGTGCTCGGCAATTTGGCGAAAGTGCGCGTTGCACGGCGTCAGCTCCGACCAGGTATTGCAGATGCCAATGATTGGCTTGCCGTGAAACTGATGGTCGGCGATGCCCTGATTCTTCATCCAGCTGCGGTACATGAAGCCGTTCTTGTCGGCCGTGCCAAACCATTGGGCGGAGCGCAGGGTGGGTTTCTTATCAGCCATGATCGATTCTCTTATTGTATGACTATAGTGTTCCAGCGATGGCCTAACATAAGCGCAAATTCGCCGCTTTGGAAGTGTTGTTGCGTAATTAGTATTACTATATAGTCGTTTTCGACGGAGGGATGGCCCTGGCCGCTGTGCAGCGAGAGGCGTCCCCCGAGGTTCTATAAAAACAACAATCGGAGACCGATCTCATGAGCCAGGAATTGCGGCTTATCCGGCGCATCACACTGAAACTGATTCCCTTCCTGATCCTGCTATACCTGATCGCCTATGTGGATCGCTCCGCCGTCGGCTTCGCCAAGCTGCACATGGGCGCCGACATCGGTATTGGCGACGCGGCCTATGGCCTGGGCGCCGGGCTGTTCTTCATTGGTTACTTCCTGCTCGAAATCCCCAGCAACCTGATGCTCGAACGCTTTGGCGCGCGGCGCTGGTTTGCGCGAATCATGATCACCTGGGGCGCAATCACCATCGGCATGGCTTTCGTTCAGGGGCCGCACAGCTTCTATGTGATGCGCTTTCTGCTCGGCGCGGCCGAGGCGGGCTTCTTTCCGGGCGTGCTGTACTACATCACCCAATGGTTCCCGGTGCGTCATCGCGGCAAGATCCTCGGGCTGTTCATCCTCTCGCAACCGATCGCGATGATGATCACCGGTCCCGTGTCCGGCGGCTTGCTCGGCATGGACGGCGTGCTCGGCCTGCACGGCTGGCAGTGGCTGTTCATCGTCATCGGCACCCCGGCGATCCTGCTGACCTGGCCGGTGCTGCGCTGGCTGCCGGACGGCCCGCAGCAAGTGAAGTGGATGGATCAGGCGGAAAAAGACTGGCTCACCGGCGAACTGAAAAAGGATCTGCAGGAATACGGCCAGACCCGTCACGGCAATCCGTTGCACGCGCTGAAAGACAAACGCGTGTTGCTGCTGGCGCTGTTCTACCTGCCAGTGACCCTGAGTATTTACGGCCTCGGCCTGTGGCTGCCGACGCTGATCAAACAATTTGGCGGCAGCGACCTGGTCACCGGTTTCGTGTCCTCGGTGCCGTACCTCTTCGGCATCATCGGACTGCTGATCATTCCGCGCAGCTCCGACCGCTTGAACGATCGCTACGGGCACCTTGCTGTTTTGTATGTGCTGGGCGCTATTGGCTTGTTCATGAGTGCGTGGTTATCGATGCCAGTGGCACAACTGGCGGCGCTGTGTCTGGTCGCTTTTGCGTTGTTCTCGTGCACCGCAGTGTTCTGGACCCTGCCGGGGCGGTTCTTTGCCGGCGCGAGCGCGGCGGCGGGGATCGCGCTGATCAACTCGGTGGGCAATCTGGGCGGGTACATCGGCCCGTTCGTGATCGGTGCGTTGAAGGAATACACCGGCAATCTGGCTTCGGGGCTGTACTTCCTGTCGGGCGTGATGGTGTTCGGGCTGATTCTGACCGGCATCGTTTATCGCGTGCTGGAGCGCAAGCATGTGCTGCCGGTTGACCAGTTCGCCGCCAGTGCGCGCGGTGCGACCCGTACCTGACGCTTGCCACTGTGGGAGCGAGCCTGCTGGCGAAGAGGCCATCACACTCAACATCATTGGTGACTGATACACCGCTTTCGCGAGCAGGCTCGCTCCCACAGGGGATCGGCGGTGGTTTTGATAAAGGAGATAAATCATGCATCTGGTTCAATTCGAATTAACCAATGGCGAGCGCCGCGTCGGCGTGGTCGACGCGGCGCGGGTGCGTGAAGTGCAGGGCGCGCGCAGCGTACGCGATCTGGCGCTGGCCGCCATTGAGGCCGGCAATTCGCTGGAGCAGCACGTACAAACCCTCGGCTTCGGTGTCGATCACGATTACGCCGAGCTGCTCGCCGAGCTGCGCATCCTGCCGCCACTCGATCACCCGGACCCGGCGCACATGCTGGTCAGCGGCACCGGTCTGACTCATTTGGGCAGCGCCTCGGCGCGGGACAAAATGCACCAGCAGGCCGGCGACGAAGCGGCGATGACCGACACCATGCGTATATTCAAATGGGGTCTGGAGGGCGGCAAACCAGCGGCAGGGCAGGCCGGTGTGCAACCGGAGTGGTTCTACAAAGGTGACGGCAGTATCGTCGTGCGGCCGGGCCAACCATTCCCGTTGCCGCCGTTCGCCGAAGACGCCGGCGAGGAGCCGGAAATGGCCGGCCTCTACGTGATCGGTCACGACGGCAAGCCGTATCGCCTCGGCTTTGCGGTGGGTAACGAGTTCTCCGATCACGTCATGGAGCGCAAGAATTATCTGTACCTGGCGCATTCGAAATTGCGCAGCTGCAGCTATGGTCCGGAACTTCGCACCGGTGAATTGCCTCAACACCTTGCAGGCGCCAGTCGTATCCTGCGTGACGGTGAAGTGCTGTGGCAGAACGAATTCCTCAGCGGCGAGGCCAACATGTGCCACAGCCTGGCGAACCTCGAATACCACCACTTCAAGTACCGGCAGTTCCTGCGTCCGGGCGACGTGCACATTCATTTCTTCGGCACCGCGACGCTGTCGTTCGCCGACGGCATTCGCACCCAACCGGGCGACGTATTTGAAATCAGTCAGGCTGAGTTCGGCGCACCGCTGGTCAATGGTATCGTGCCGATCGACGCAGTGTTTGCCCCCGACAGCATTGGCACCCTTTAAGGAGATCCCATGACTCAGATTCTCGGTCACAACTACATCGGCGGTCAGCGCAGCGCCGCTGGCAGCGTCAAACTGCAATCGGTCGACGCCAGCACCGGCGAAGCACTGCCGCACAACTTCATCCAGGCCACCGCTGAAGAAGTCGACGCCGCCGCCAAGGCAGCCGCCGCCGCACACCCGGCCTATCGGAGCCTCAGCGCTGAACGTCGCGCACAGTTTCTCGATGCGATTGCCGATGAGCTGGACGCCCTCGGCGATGATTTCGTCGCCGTGGTCTGCCGCGAAACCGCACTGCCGGCCGGGCGCATTCAGGGCGAACGCGGTCGCACCAGCGGGCAGATGCGTCTGTTTGCCAAGGTCCTGCGTCGCGGTGATTTTTACGGCGCACGCATCGATCAGGCGTTGCCCGATCGTCAGCCATTGCCACGCCCGGACCTGCGTCAATATCGCATCGGCCTCGGCCCGGTCGCCGTGTTTGGCGCGAGCAACTTTCCGCTGGCATTCTCCACTGCCGGTGGTGACACCGCAGCGGCGCTGGCCGCCGGTTGCCCGGTGGTGTTCAAGGCCCACAGCGGCCACATGGCCACCGCTGAGCTGGTCGCCGACGCGATCATCCGCGCAGCGGAAAAAACCGCCATGCCGGTAGGCGTGTTCAACATGATCTACGGCGGTGGCGTCGGCGAGTGGCTGGTCAAGCACCCGGCGATTCAGGCTGTCGGTTTCACCGGTTCGCTCAAGGGCGGCCGCGCGCTGTGCGACATGGCCGCGGCGCGTGCGCAACCGATTCCGGTGTTCGCCGAAATGTCGAGCATCAACCCGGTGATCGTGCTGCCGCAAGCGCTGGCGACACGTTCGGAGACCGTCGCCCGCGATCTGACTGCCTCGGTGGTCCAGGGCTGCGGTCAGTTCTGCACCAACCCGGGTCTGGTCATCGGCATCCGCTCGCCGCAGTTCAGCGCGTTTGTGCAGCAGGTCGCTGCAGCCATTGGCGATCAGCCGGCGCAAACCATGCTCAACGCCGGCACCCTCGGCAGCTATGGCAAGGGCCTGGAAAAACTCCTGGCGCACAGCGGCATCGAGCATCTGGCCGGCAATTCGCAGCAGGGCAATCAAGCGCAACCGCAGCTGTTCAAAGCGGATGTCAGCCTGTTGATCAACGGCGATGAAGTGCTGCAGGAAGAAGTGTTCGGCCCGACCACGGTGATCGTTGAAGTGGCCGACCAGGCGCAACTCAGCGCTGCGCTGCACGGCCTGCACGGTCAGCTCACCGCGACGATCATCGGCGAGCCGGCCGACTTCGAACAGTTCGCCGAACTGACGCCACTGCTCGAACAGAAAGTCGGGCGCATCCTGCTCAACGGTTACCCGACCGGTGTCGAGGTGTGTGATTCGATGGTTCACGGCGGGCCGTATCCGGCGACGTCCGATGCGCGCGGCACTTCGGTGGGCACATTGGCAATCGATCGTTTCCTGCGCCCGGTGTGCTTCCAGAACTACCCGGACAGCTTGCTGCCCGAGCCGCTGAAGAACGCCAACCCGCTGCGCATTCAGCGTCTGGTGGATGGCAAGCCATCGCGTGAGGCGATCTAAAGCCCACCAGCTAATGATCGTTCCCACGCAGAGCGTGGGAACGATCAACAGCCTTTTACGGCCTGACCACCGCAATCGCGAGCAGGCTCACTCCTACAAGGGGTTTCGGCGCGACATTAAGCTATCATTGGCCCTTTCCCCCCCAAGAAAGACTGTTTGCCATGACTGCCCAAACCCTTCTCAACGCCCTCGAACACTGCGGCATGGTCGAAATCGAGGGCCTGCACGCCTTCGAATTCGCCCTCGACGAAGACAATAACTTGCACATCGAATGCATCGATGGTCGAGCGGCCAAACATTGGGAATTCACCCCGGCACAAGTCGAGGCCGCAACCTTCGATGACGAGCGTCAGAACTGGCTGATCATCGGTTACGCCAGCCACACCAAAACCACGGGCGAACACCGCCTGGTCTGCCTCGGCGATGTAGTCAGCAGCAGCGACGATGAGGATGAACAATAATGAAAATGCGTAATTTCTGGCCGCTGCTGATGGCCGGCAGCGTCGGTGCGATGGGCTTTTCCAGCGCCTACGCGGAAAACTTCCAGTTGCTGGTCGGCTCCTACACCGCCGGCAGCAGCGAAGGCATTTATCGGATGAACTTCGACAGCGCCACCGGCCAGATCGCCGCCAAGCCGCTGCAAGTGGTCAAGACCGAAAACCCGTCGTGGTTGACTCTGTCCAAGGACCAGAAACGCTTGTTCGTGGTCAACGAAAACGGTCCGGGCCAGCAGGACCCGGTCGGCCGCGTCAGCAGCTTCGCCATCGATCCGAAAACCCACGCCCTAAGCCTGATCAATCAGGTACAGAGCCTGGGCAACGAGCCGACCCATTCGAGCCTCAGCGCTGACGCCAGCCATTTGTTCGTCAGCAACTATTCGGTGGTGGAAGATCCGGGCGGCACCCTGGCGGTGTTGCCGGTCGGCGCCGACGGCAAGCTCCAGCCGGTAGTGCAGATGAGCGCGCACCCGGCCAGCGGGGTCAATCCTGAGCGTCAGGCGTCCAACCACGTGCACTCGACGGTGTCCTCGCCGGATGGCCGCTACGTGTTCTCCAACGACCTGGGCGCGGACAAGATCTTCATCTATCAATTCGACCCGAAAGCCAATCCGCACTTGCCGCTGACGCCTGCCAAGACGCCGTCCGTGGCGTTGCCGGCCGGCAGCGGCCCGCGCCATCTGCTGTTCAGCGCCGATGGCAAGCACGCCTGGCTGACCATGGAAATGAGCGCGCAGGTCGCGGTGTTCGACTACAAGGATGGCGTACTGACCCAGACGCAATTGGTCGACCTGGCCGCCGGCCAGCCCACCTCGGACAAGGCCGGCGCTGCGTTGCATGCCTCGGCGGACGGCAAGTTTCTCTATGTCAGCAACCGGGGCACCGCCAATCAACTGGTGGTGTTTGCCATCGATCAGGCCAGCGGTCAGTTGAAAGAACTGCAAAAGCGCTCGGTGGAAGGCGACCATCCGCGCGAATTCGCCCTCGATCCGAGCGGTAAATTCGTGTTGATCGCCAACCAGAAGAGCAATGAGATTGTCGTCGTCGAGCGCGATGGCCAGACCGGCCTGCTCGGCAAAACCGTGCAGAAACTGCCAATTGACGCGCCCAGCGACCTCAAGTTTCTAGTGCGACAATAAGCCACAGGCCCCGTTCTGCGGGGCCTGCATCTTTGTATTAATTACGCTGATAACGGCTAATGCTACAAAAGATTTCAAGCGGCAACCCTGCAGCGTTAGGTTTGTTTCACAGCCCGACCGGGCAAACCAAGCAAACGAACACGAGGGTTACCGCCATGAACTTCAATCTTTTCTCCGTTATCGCCGCTTCCGCCATCTCCGCCACCGTGGTATTGCCTGCCGGTGCCAACGTTGAGATCGCCGAGAAAAAATCCCACACCCAGAGCTACACCCAGAAATACCTGCAACAGAGCGCCAACTTCTACGCCGCGCTGGATCACAAAACCCAAGCCTGAAATTCCCGTCACCCTGTAGGGGCTGTCGAAGGCTGCGATCTACGTCAAAGATCGCAGCCTTCGACGGCCCTTTTTTGCGCGCTCAACACCACTGATCGTTCCCAGCAGAGCGTGGGAACGATCGGTACTCGGCGTTCTGCGCTCATAGCATTGCTCTTGCTGGCAAATAGAGCGGCTAAATAATCAACGAAGCTGATGTTTACTATGGCAAACCCTGAGTGGTTGCCACGGCTTTTTTGATCGATTCTGTGGGCATCGAAACCTGCCTACGGGAGAACACCATGGCCAGCGCAATTCTTCATTCCGCCAAACGCGGCGCCTACCTGGCCATTTGTGTGTACTTGGCCGTGGTGCTGTTCGTCAGCATCGCCTCGCAAATGGAGCACAGCTTCGACGCCCCTATTGACGTCGCCCATCCCGGTGTCCAGTTCGACGTGCGCTCGCAGAGCGTGATGGTCGATCGGGCCGAACTCGCAGGAGTCGGCGGCGCATGAAAGGCTACAGACTCTGGGTGATCGCCGGTCTGGCGTTCTTCACCAACGGCACTTCGTTATTGGGTATCGGCCAAGGCTCGGTCGGCGCGCTGGCCCGGGCCATCGAGGCCAATCACAGCATCGCTCACAACATTGAACGCGCCAACACGCTGGGGCTGATGGCTGGCAATCCTCCGGCCAAGGTCGCAGTGGACTTCCTCGGGCCGTTCGAAGTCGATTGCATGGCGCTGGGCATGTGCCAGGTGCTGGCCTGATCGGTGATGATCGTTCCCACGCGCAGCAAAGGAATGCAGCCCCGGAGCTCGGCGTCCGATCTAACCTCGAGCTACTTCTTCATGATCGAAGTGAACAGCTCGGACTCAAGCAACCGCTGCAACCATTCCTGCAACGCCACATACGGCGTCTGTGCGAACCACTCGCGATCGACGTGGGCGAACTGGCGAATGAACGGCAGCAGGGCGACGTCGGCGAGGCTGAGCTGATCACCCAGCAAGTAGTCCTGATCCGCCAGCATCAGATCCAGCGAGTGGGCGATCATTTCGCATTCCATGCGATAGACCTCCATCGGTTTTTCCGGGTAACGCTCGGCGTACTTGTAGTGATTAAGCGAAGTCTTGAACTGCGTGTCGTTAATCTCGATCAGCGTATTGGTGACGAGCTCCGCGCCGGGATCGTTCTTCAGGCGCCAGTTATCCGGATCATGCTGCTTCAAGGCCCAGCGCATGATCGCCAGGCTTTCATCGATCACCCGGCCATTGGCATTGAGCACCGGCACCGTGCCTTTGGGCGACAGCGCGAGCATCTCGGCCGGTTTGTCCTTGAGGCTGACCTCAACGATTTCCACCGGCACGCCTGAGTAGTGCAAGGCCATCCGCGCACGCATCGCATACGGGCAGCGGCGGAAGGAATACAACGTGTTCATTTCACCTCCAGTGTGCTCAAACCATTGCCTTGGCGCTGTACCTGAATCTGCACCGGGATGCGCTCATGCATTTCCTGCACATGGGAGATCACCGCGACCTTGCGGCCCTGCGCCTGCAAGCCGTCGAGGGCGTCCATCGCCAGTTGCAGGGATTCCGGATCGAGGCTGCCAAAGCCTTCGTCGATAAACAGCGATTCGATTTTCAACGTGCTTGAGGCCATCGACGCGAGCCCCAATGCCAGCGCCAGCGATACCAGGAAGGTTTCGCCACCGGACAGCGAATGCACCGAGCGCAATTCATCGCCCATTTCCGTGTCCAGCACCAGCAGGCCGAGCATGCTGCCGCCGCGTTTGAGGCGATAGCGTTTGACCAGTTGGCGCAACTGCACGTTGGCGTGATGCACCAGCAAATCAAGGTTGTAGGCCTGGGCGATCTTGCGGAAAGTGTCGCCGGTGGCCGAGCCGATCAGCGCGCTGAGCCGCGCCCAGCGCTGATATTCGGCGTAAGCGCCGGCGATCTGCTGCGCCAGTGCCTGATTGGCGTTCTGCCGGCGCTGGTCTTCAACCTGCTCGGCGCGCAGTTCGGCGCATTGCTGCTCACTGACGGCGAACTGGTTTTGCAGGTCGGCGAGGGCGCTGGCCAATTGTTCGGCATCAAGGTTGCCGTTGTGTTGTGCCTGATGATCGAGCAGACGCTGGTCGCGCTCCTGCAACAGCACCTGCGCCTGTTCGATGGCTTTCTCGTTGTGCTGCAAACGCTGGCGCAGTTCGTTGAGTTGCGTGTCATCGATCTGCAACAGTGCTTCGAGACCTTGGTCATCCAGTTCCGGATGACGGCCACGCCAGTCGCCAAGCTTGCCGCGCAAGGCCTTATCTTCAGTTTCCAGCGCGTGCAGGCGTTCCTGCTGCGCCTTGAGTTCAGCGGCGATCTGCACAAGTTGCGTGCGCACGTTCTGCAACTCCTGCGCGGTACTGGCTTCGCTGTTGCGCGCCTGCTCGACTGCGTGTTCGAGCTGCTGCTGCCATTGCTCGGCGCTGCCGTGTTCGCCGAGCAGTTGCGCGAGTTTCTGCTGGCAAGTCTGCTGCTGTTCGGTCAAGCCGTTGAGTTGCGCCTCGACGCTGTGCAATTGCTGGGCGCGCGTCTGCTGACGGTCCTGTTCCTTCTCCAGCGTCTGCTGGCGCTGCAGCTGTTCGGTCTGTTCTTCCTTGTGCTGATCGAGCTGAGCCAGACGCTCAGCGATCTGTCGGTCGAGCAGCATGAAGGTCGCGGCCGGCTCCTGGCGCAAGGCTTCGAGCGTGTCAGCGGGTAGCAGGCTGGCGAACGCCGCGAGTTCTTCGTCGAGACGCTGACGGTCGCTGCTCAGTTCGCGCTGCTGGTTGCTCAATTGCTGCGCGGCTTGCTGATGCGCGGTTTCTGCCTGACGCAGTTGCTGAGTCAGGCGCGCGGCGTCCTGTTGCAGAGTGACCAGAGCGCTCTGGCGCTGTTCGTCCTGGCTGATGCTCTGGTTCAGTTGCTCGTTTTGCCGGGTCAGCCAGGCGTCGCGCTTGGCCACGTCCTGATTAAGCAGTTGCGCTGCCAGCGGATGCGCTTCGAGGCTTGGCGCCAAGGCCTGTTGCTGCGCTGCCAGTTGTTCCTGCTGTTGCAGCAGTTCTTTCTGTTGCGCGATAACTCCGCCGACTTCGGCGCGCAACTCGATCAGTTTTTCCTTGAGCTGATCGACCACCCGCTGGGCGTTGGCCTGCTCGCTTTCGTCGTGACGACCGAGGCTTTGCAGCAGTGCTTCAGGCTGGTGATACGGATGCTCGTTGCTGCCGCAGACCGGGCAGGGCTGATCGTCCTGCAACTGCGCGCGCAACTCTTCGACACTGGCACTGCGCGCCAGACGCTGGCGCTCGAGCAACTCTCGGGTGACGTTGAGAGTTTGCTCGGCGATGGTCAGCTCGGCTTTGCTTTTCACCCCGTCCTGAGTCAGTTGCTCGCGTTGCTGCTGGGCGCTGAGGAGGCGTTGTTGCAGTTCGTTGGCGCGCTGGTCGAGGTCCTGTTGGCTGGCCCACAGACGCGCCAGATCTTCGAAGGCGCGCAACTGTTTGCGGTTGTCCTGTAGCAACGTACCGAGGAGGCCGATCTGTTCGGCGACGGCATCGGGCTCGGCGCCGGCCTCCTTGAACAGCACTTCCAGTTGCTGTTTTTGTGCGGTCAGGGCATCAGCGCTGCGGGCGGCGTTGTCTTCGAGGCTCGCCAGTTCCGTCTGGCCCTTGTTCAAGCGATTGCCGATCAGCATCAATTGTTGCAGGCGATCGCGGTAGGCATTCCAGGCGTCGCTCAGCGGCGCCAGATGGGCGCTTTGTTCCAGCTCGCTGGCGATGCGCTGCAAGCGTTCGGTGGCCTCGGCCTGATTTTCCTGCAAGGCCTGAATGGCATGCTGGCCGTCGCTGCTGGCCTGCTGCGCCGCGAGTTTGGCCTCTGTGCTCTGTGCGACTTCCTTGACCAGGCGGGCGAGGGTGCTGTGTTCTTCGAAGGCCTGACGCAACAGTGGCGCGTTCTCGCTTTGCCGTTGTTGCGCCTGGCTCAGGGCGCCTTTCGCGGCCTCAAGCGTTTGCTCCAGTTGCGTCTGGCGCTCGCTCAGTTCGGCGTGTTGTTGGGTGTGCGCGGCGATCTGCGCGGCTAACGGTGTGAGCAGTGCATCGAGTTCGGTCTTGCGGGCGAACTGGTGCCGTTGCGGGGCCAGTTGCTCCAGTTGGCTCAGCTTGACCCGCTCACCCGCCAGCGCTTGCCATTGCTGCTGCGCGCTGTGCAATTGCTCGGTGGCGGCTTGCTGCGAGTCCTGCAGCAGGCGCAAATCCTTGAGCCAGCCATGCTGCTGCTCAAGTTGTTTGAGCTGCGCCTGTTGCTGCTTCATCTGCTGCTGCGCAGCGCTGCAACGCTCGTCCAGTTCGGCACGGGCTTCGGGGGCGAGCGGGGTGACGCCGCTGGCCTGATCCTGCAACAGCTTGTGCGCTTCGCGGGCCTCTTTGGTCTTGTCAAAGGCGCGGCGACCCAGGCGCGTGTACAGCGCGGTGTCGGTGAGTTTTTCCAGCAGCTCGCTGCGATCGTTGTCGTCGGCTTTGAGGAACGCGCTGAACTCACTCTGCGCCAGCAACACGGCGCGGGTGAACTGCTCGAAGTTCAGGCCCAGCGCGGCTTCGAGCTGGGTTTTGTATTCGCCCTTCTGGCTGGCGAGCAACTGATCCTGATCGATGTCGCGCAGGCTCTGCCGACTGGCCTGCAACTTGCCGCCGGCCTTTTCGCGAGCACGGTTGGCTTCCCAGCGCGCGCGATAACGTCGACCGTCGACACCGACAAAATCCACTTCGGCATAGCCTTCACCGGTGCCACGACGTAACAGGGTCCGTGGGTCGCCGGTGGCGATTTCACCGTCGGCGTCAGGGACTTTAGCGTCGCGGCCAGTATTGTTGAGTCGCGGCACCGCTCCGAACAGCGCCAGGCACAAGGCATCGAGCAGCGTGCTTTTGCCGGCGCCGGTCGGGCCGGTGATCGCAAACAAGCCAGCGCTGGCCAGCGGTTCGGCGGTGAAATCGATTTCGAACGGACCGGCCAGCGAGGCCAGGTTCTTCAAACGAATGGCGAGAATCTTCATGGCTGCTCGCCCTCCATCTGTACGTCTTGCAGCAGTTCGGCAAAGTCCTTGAGGGTCTGTTCGTCGACCTCGCTGCCATAGTTGTCGAGCCAGGCGCGGCTGAACAATTCCTGCGGGGTGAGCTGGTCGAGCTCGATCAGCGCGCTGCCATCCTCGGCGCCGTCAGCGCCTCGGTTACCGGCGTATTCAGCGGCGATGCGCACCAGCCGCACGGCTTTGCCTTGCAGCGCGGTTTCCACTTGATGGCGCAGATCCGGCTGCGGCTCGTCGAGGCGCACGCGCACTTCCAGCCACGGCTGGCGCTGGGTTTCGGCGAGCAGATCGATATTCGGCAGATCCGCCAGTTGCAGCAGAATCTCGGCCAGCGGTGCCGGGCCGATGCGCTGCAGATTGACCGAGCGCGGGATCAGTTTCGGCTCGACACTGACCAACGTTTCACCGTCGAGAATGACATCAAGAATCTGGTGCTGATAACCAATTTCCGAAAACGACAATGGAATCGGCGAGCCGCTGTAGCGAATGCGCTCCTCGCCGTTGACCTTCTGCGGTTTGTGCAAATGGCCGAGGGCGACGTAGCTGATGCTCGCGCCGAACAGGCTGGCGGGCAGGGCCTCGGCGTTGCCGATGATCAGGCTGCGCTCGGAGTCCTCCGACACCGAACCGCCGGCCATGTGCGCGTGGCTGATGGCGATCAGCGCCTGACCCGGCTGGCGCTTGGCGTTGGCCGCCTCGATCAGCCATTCATGCACCTGACCGATACCGCGCAAATAGTTGTCGCCCAAATGCGCGCCCGTCACTTCCGCCGGGCGCAGGAACGGCAGCGCCAGGCACCATGCAGCAATATCACCGGTTTTATCCGGCAACGGCAGCAGCAGCCGTTCGGCGTCCAGTTGCCCGTCATCCAGCCACAACACCCGACCCAGCGCATGGGTGCGCAAACGCCGCATCAATGGTGCGGGCAGTTCGATCCTCGAGCCGGAATCGTGGTTGCCGGCGATCATCACGATGGTCAGCAAGGGCTGCTGCTCGTGGGCGCTGACGATGAAATCGTAGAGGCGTTCCTGGGCTTTGACCGGCGGGTTGACCGTGTCGAAGATGTCCCCGGCAATCAGCAGCACATCCGGCTGCGCCAGTTGCAATTGGCGCAGCAGCCATTCGAGAAAGCACGCATGCTCGAAATCGCGCTCCTGGCCGTGCAGGTTTTGCCCAAGGTGCCAGTCGGAAGTGTGGAACAGACGCAAGGTGGACTCCGCTAAAAATCAGGTAAAGGCCGCTGGAAAATGACGGCGGCAAAAGAAGGGAGAGTTTACAGATAATTCTTGGGGCAGGGCTTGTCGCGCCGATCAGCGCTGCAGCCATTGTCCGGGGCGGATACTTCCAGGCTCATCACATCGCCACGACATACAGCGAGCGCAGTCACTTCGGATAAAGCGGCGGCAACCCACTATCACCCACTGGGTCTTGCACCCGCTCCGCCGGCGGTATCGTGCGGATTGCCCGCCACAAATCCTCACCCTGCCAATGCTGCCCCGTTTCGCTGTACAGCGCACCATTCAACCCATCCAGCGCATCCGACAGCGGCACAAACCGTGCGGCCATGTCCGCCAGCGTTTCCGGCTGCTGCCGCGCCCAGGCATCCAGTGCCTGACGCGTGGCTTGCGGGTCATTGGCCTGGCTGGCGCGTTTGATGTCGTCCATCAGGGTGCGCGGGCTTGGGCCGGTCTGGGCGGCGCGGTGGATTGCCGGTTGCCAGCGGGCGCGCCACCACAGGCCGAAGCCGAGGAGGGTGGTGCAGGCGAGGATCAGGGTGCTGAGTTTCCACCACCACAGCACATCGTTATCCACGCTGCTCGGTTGCAGGGTGCCGGCCGGGGTGTCGATTTGCAGGCTCGGGTTGTTCGCTATTTGCAGGGTGCGCGCGGGCAGGCTGCTGTGTTCCAGGTGGTCTTCGAAAGTGTTCCACCAGACCACGTCGACGGTTGGCAGGTCGATCGCGCCGCTGCGATTGGGCACCAGCGCTTCGCGCTCTTCGCGGCTGCCGATGAGGCCGCGTTCGCTGCTCTGGTTGCTGAGCACCGGTTGGTCGGGGTAGCGACGCAGGCCGGCGACATCGGTGGCGGGCAGCGCGGGGAGTTGCGAGCTGGCCAGGCCTTCGACTTTCAGGGTCAGGCTGCGCGTCAGTGAGTCGCCGACCTGGGTGTGTTCGGGCTCGGGATTCCAGCTTTCGCTCAGGCTCAGGCTGCGCGCGGGCAGCCAGGGCGCGTCGACCGGGTAGGTCAACGGTTTGGGTTTTACCGTCAGCGGAATTTCCGCGGAGCTGACGCGCATCAGTTTGCCCGGCTTCGGCCCCTGAGCACTTGCGTCCTGAGACGGCTGCGTGTCGACCAGCGTGGCGCTGAACGTCTGCGGGGCGATGGTCAGCAAGCCACTGTGCTGCGGATAAATCGCATAGCGCATCTCGATCACGCCATGGCGCACACCGTTGAGGTCTTTTTCGTAGGTGCGCGTGTCGCCCAGTGGCTCGATGCGTGCATCGGCGATGTGCAGCGGAGTCAGGCTGCTGTCGTCGTACAGCGACACAGAATGATAGATGCGCAGCGTCAGAATCGCCTGCGCCTGCACATAGACGCTGGACTGATCGAGGCTGGCTTCGATGAACACCGGGTCGAGGCTGTTCTGGCTCTCGCGGGTGTCGCTTTCGATGACTTGCACAGTGATCGGCTGGCTCTGCGCCTCGCCCAGTTGCAGCGGCGGAATCACCACGCTGCCGTTTTCTTTCGGCAGCAGGGTAATGATCCAGCGTGTGGTCGCGCGGTTGGCACCGTTGAGGGTATTCAACTGGTTGACCTGGCGTGTGCCGCGCACCTCGAACAGCGGTTCCAGCGCAGTCAGGTCGGGTTTGCCGAACTGCGTGACGTCATCCGTTTCGAGGGTGAGCTCGACCGTCTCGCCGGAGTTCAGGCGACTGCGATCCACACTGGCGGTCAGCTCGGTCGCCTGGGCGGTGGCCGTGCAGAGCAGCAGGGGCAGCAAGAGAGCGGTGAAGCGGGTCATCGAGTGTTTTCCTGATCCTGATGTTGTTGCTGTTCGTACCAGAATTTGCGCCGCAGCAATTCCCCCGGATCGTCCGGGATCTTGCCCAGCCATTGTTCCAGCGCCTGACGCTGCTCACCTTCGAGATTGTTCTCGCTCGGGCGCAGGGTTGGCACGGTGTCCGTTTCCTCGGCCTCGTTACTGCCCGGCACTTCGTTGGGGCCGGGCTGCGGCGGCGTGGTCGGCGGCGGCTCGCTGGGCAACTCGGCCGTTTGCGCTTCACTCGGGCTTTCGCTGCTGACCGCTGGCGGCGGTGCGCTGGCGGGCGGAGATTCGTCGCCGGGCAGGCTTGGCTGTTCGCTCGGCTTGTTCTCAGGTTCAACCGGCGGTGGGGTGTTTTTCTGCTTGAGCAGATTTTCCACCAGCGCCTTGTTGGTTTGCGCCGGACGCAGATCCGCTTGCAGTTCCAACGCCTGTTCATAGGCATCGATCGCCGCTTCCAGCTCACCGCTTTTCGCCAGGGCATTGCCACGATTGTAGTGGGCGCGGGCATCGCTGCCTTCGGCAAAACGCTGGGCGGCGCCACTGTAGTCGCCCGCCTCGTACAACGCTACCCCTTGCCATTGGTGATCTTCAAAATGTTGCGCGGCTTCGGCCGGATGCTTTTGTTTGAGCAAGTGCAGGCCTTGTTGATCCGGGCGCAGCCACAAATCTTCAAAGTCAAAAGCGTAGCTCGGTTGTGGCAGGCACAGCAGTAACGGCAGACAGAACAGCCAGCCGCGACGCCCGGCACACGCGGCGAGCAACAACAGCGGCAGCAGCAGCCAATAGCCTTGATCGGCCCAGGTGTCGAGGCGCACGGTCTGGCCATCATCGCGCAGACTGCGCGGACCGCTGAGCAGGCCGAGTGCGCCGAGGTCGCCTTCGTCCAGCCGTGCGGCGTGGTATTCGCCACCGACGCTGTCGAGGAACGCCGCCAGGCCCGGACCGTCGAGTTGCGGGACGCGAATCGCGCCTTGTTCGTCCTTGAGGAAACTGCCGTCCTCCTGAGCGATCGGCGCACCTTCGGCGGTGCCGATGCCGAGCATCAACAGTTGCGCCGATTGCCCACGCAAGGCACGACGAATGCCGTCGCGTTCTTGCTCATCGAGCGACGAGCCGATCAGCAAGATTCGCCCTTGGCCGAGCGCACCCTGTTCCAGCAACGCCAAGGCTTTGCTGACAGCCAGATCGGCGCGATGGCCACTTTGCGGCATCAGCGACGGTTTCAGCGCATCGAGCAGGTTGCGACTGGTCGCCAGGTCATCCGACAGCGGCACCAGCGTGTGGGCGCTGCCGGCGTAGACGACGATGGCGGTCTGCGCATCGCTGCGCGCCTGCAACAAGTCGAAGAGCTTGCGCCGGGCCTGTTCCAGGCGCGTCGGTGGCGAGTCGGTGGCGAGCATTTCCGCGGTCAGTTCCAGCACCACCACCAACGGATCGGCGGGTTTCTGGCTGGTCTGTTCGACGCGCTCCCAGCTCGGCCCGAGCAGCGCCAGAATCGTCAGCAACCACGCCACGCCGAGGGCCACCCACGGCAGTTTGCTGTCGCGACCATTGCCGCCACTGAGCAGCGTGGCATGAAACGCTGGTGGCAAAATCATCTGCCAGCGCCCGGCGCGTTTCTGCCGGTGCCAGAGTTGCCAGATCATCCAGCCCAGCAGCGGCAACAACAGCAGCCACCACGGGCGGAACCAGTGCGGCCAGAGCGCGATCATCGACGCCTCCGCAAGCGCAAGCGCTTGAGGCGCTCGCGCCAGTCAGGCAACGGACTTTGCAGATTGAGTTCCTTGTTGAGCAGGCGTTGCAGCGGGTTGTCCGGCCACAGTTCGCGGGCGACCAGTAACAGGCTCAACCACAGCGCCAAGGCCAGCGGCCAGTGATACAAAGCCTGGGCCGGGCGCGCCTGAGTCGGTTGCTGGGTCACCGGCTCGAGCTGGTCGAGGGTGTCCTTGATTGCTTGCAACTCGAGGCCATCATGGGCGCGGAAGTATTGCCCACCGGTGACTTCGGCGATGGCTTTGAGCGCCGGCTCGTCGAGGTCCAGACTCGGGTTGACGCCGAGCAGGCCGGTGGAGCCGCTGTCTTCAGGGTTGGCGCCGATACCGATCGGGTAGATTTTCACGCCTTCGCTGGCAGCGAGTCGGGCGGCCGTCAGCGGATCGATTTCGCCGCCGTTGTTGGCGCCGTCGGTCACCAGAATCAAAACGCGGCTTTGTGCCGGGCGCAGACGCAGGCGTTTCAACGCCAGGCCGATGGCATCGCCAATCGCGGTGTTCTTGCCGGCGATGCCGATCCGCGCTTCGTCGAGCCAAACGCGCACGGTGCGCCGGTCAAAGGTCAGCGGTGCTTGCAGGTAAGCCTGGCTGCCGAACAGAATCAGGCCGACCCGGTCACCCTCGCGGCTTTCGAGGAAGTCGCCGAGCAAGTGCTGGACCAGCGACAGACGGCTGACTTCTTCGTCCCGCCACTGCATATCGGGAAAGTCCATCGAGCCGGACACGTCCACCGCCACCAACAAGTCGCGACCGCTGGCAGCAATCGGCAGCGGTTCGCCGAGCCATTGCGGGCGCGCGGCGGCAACCAGCAGCAGCAACCACAACAGCATGAACGGCGCCTGCTGACGCCACGCCGGCAAATTGGCCCGGGCGCGACGGCGGGCAAGCCCTTCGAGGTCAGCGAGAAAGCTGACTTTGAGCGCCGGCTCGCCACTGTCGGCGACCGGCAGCACCAGACGCATCAGCCACGGCAGCGGCAACAGCATGAACATCCACGGCCAGGCGAACTCAAACATGTTTGCGAATCCACGTTTCGACCGCCTGGGTCAGGCCGGCGATGGCTTTGTCGTCGAGTTTGCACTCCGGCTTGTAGGCGCCTTCGACCAGCACCATCCAGCGCGTCAGGCCCGCCGCCGGGCAGCGATTGTCGAGAAACGCCAGCCATTTACGCCCGTTGAGCGTGTGGCTCTGGCTGTAGGGATAATGGTTGCGGCACAGGCGTTTGAGCAGGCCGTTGAGTTGCTGCAGCCAGGCGCCGGCGGGCGCGCCGTCATAGGGCTTGGGCATTTGCGCGAGTTCCGCGAGGGCGGCGATGCGCACCGGGTCGAGCGGCTGTTCGGCGCGCACCACCGGGCGTTTCCTGACCGGAATGAAACGGCGCAGCTTCCACACGGCGAAACCGAGCAGCGGCAACAGCAGCAGTAACAGCCACCAGCCCGGCGCCGGTGGCCAGAAGCCGATTGGCGGCGGAGAGATCAGCGGTTGCAGTTGCTCGAGGCCGTTCATCGACCGGTCCCCGGCCGCTGCGGGTTGAGGAATTCGCGCATCTGCTCGACCATTTCGCTCTGCGTGCTCAGTGGCATCAACAGCACCCGCAGTTTTTGCGCGAGCAATTCCCAGCGAGCAATGCGCGCTTCGGCCTGGGCGCGATAGGTTTGGCGCAGATCGAAATTCAACGTGTCGAGTTCCAGTTGCGCGCCTTTCTGGGCGAAGCGCAAAAGCCCGGCGGCGGGCAGGGCGTGGTCGAGTGGGTCGGACAGCGGCAGCAGCAACAGGTCGCAATGCCGCGACAGCAGGCTCAGTTGTTGCTCGGCACTGTCGGACAACGCACGCTCATCGCAGATCACGATCACCAGACTGCCCGGGCGCAGTACCTCGCGGGCACGGCGCAGGGCCACGCCCAAGGCGTCGCGGTCCGGCTCGCGCTCGCTGTGCAGCGACTGGTTGACCTTGACCAGGCGGTTGAGCAGTTGCAGCAGGCTCTGCTTGCTGCGCCGCGGCTTGATTTCGTAGTGCTCGTTATCGCCGAACACCAATCCGCCGACGCGGTCGTTGTGGCCCAGTGCGGCCCAGCCAATCAGCGCGGCCACTTGTGCCGCCAGCACGGACTTGAACATCAGCCCGGAGCCGAAAAACAGCCGTGTGCTTTGCTCGACCATGATGAAAATCGGCCGCTCGCGTTCTTCGTGGAACAGCTTGGTGTGCGGCTCCTGGGTGCGCGCCGTCACGCGCCAGTCGATGGTGCGCACATCGTCGCCGGCCTGATAGACCCGCACCTGATCGAAGTCGACGCCACGCCCGCGAAATTTCGAGTGATGCAGGCCGATCAGCGGGCTGCGCTGACTCGGCGTGGAAAACAGCTGCACCTCGCGCACGCGGTGACGCATCTCGATCAACTCGGTGAGGTTGATGCGGATACCGGGCTCGGCGGGCAGGGCGGCGTTCATGGGGCTCAAGCGACGGCGACGACGTCGAGAATCCGCTGCACCACGCGGTCCTGATCGATGCCCGCGGCTTCGGCTTCAAACGACAGAATGATGCGATGGCGCAATACGTCGAACAGCACCGCCTGAATGTCTTCCGGGCTGACGAAGTCACGACCGGCCAGCCAGGCATGGGCGCGGGCGCAGCGGTCCAGCGCAATCGAACCGCGCGGGCTGGCGCCGTAGGCAATCCACTCGGCCATCTCCGGGTCGAACTTGGCCGGGTTGCGCGTGGCCATGACCAGTTGCACCAGGTATTCCTCCACGGCGTCGGCCATGTACAGACCGAGGATTTCCTTGCGCGCGGCGAAGATCGCCTGCTGACTGACGCGGCGCTCGGGTTTGGTTTCGCCGTTCAGCGCTTCGCCCCGGGCCTGCTGCAGAATGCGCCGCTCGACGGCGGCGTCCGGGAAACCAATCTTGACGTGCATGAGGAAGCGGTCGAGCTGCGCTTCCGGCAACGGATAGGTGCCTTCCTGCTCGATCGGGTTCTGCGTGGCCATCACCAGAAACAGCGGCGACAGTTCGTAGGTACTACGCCCGACGCTGACCTGACGCTCGGCCATCGCTTCGAGCAAGGCCGATTGCACCTTGGCCGGGGCCCGGTTGATTTCGTCCGCCAGCACCAGGTTGTGGAAGATCGGCCCTTGCTGGAACACGAAGCTGCCGGTTTCCGGGCGATAGATCTCGGTGCCGGTGATGTCGGCCGGAAGCAAATCAGGGGTGAACTGGATGCGATGGAACTGGGCTTCGATGCCCTCGGCGAGTTCTTTGATCGCTTTGGTCTTGGCCAGCCCCGGCGCGCCCTCGACCAGCATGTGGCCGTCGGCGAGCAGGGCGATGAGCAAACGCTCGATGAGCTTTTCCTGGCCGAGAATCTGCGTTGAAAGAAAGGTTCGCAGCGCCAGCAGCGCTTCACGATGTTCCATCGGTGACGGTTCCTGCAAAGGG
This sequence comes from Pseudomonas koreensis, assembly GCF_036668835.1. GTDB lineage: Bacteria > Pseudomonadota > Gammaproteobacteria > Pseudomonadales > Pseudomonadaceae > Aquipseudomonas > Aquipseudomonas koreensis_I. The sequence continues at coordinate 225,950 of NZ_JAZEVW010000006.1, read as the reverse complement.
GTGGCCACAGGCGTTCGCTAACGCCGTGGCTGGGGGCGTTACTTTAATCCATCGTGGGGGGTGGCGACTAACGGCATTTTGCGCAAAGTGCGGGAAATGATTGGGGGATTTGTTGGTTTTTTGTTGACGGGAGAGGTGCGGTGTTCTTTAGGGCCTCTTCGCGAGCAGGCTCGCTCCCACATTGACGGTGTGCGCGCTGTTCAAATGTGGGAGCGAGCCTGCTCGCGATGGGGCCAGTCCGGACGCCATTAAATCTCGCTAATGAAGGTACCCGTCCCATCAAGGATGTTCTTCAGGGTCTCGACAACCTCATCCATATCCACCATATCCGGGTTGAAACTGATCTCCAGCACATCATCCCCGTTCAACGCATCGGCATCTGCTGCCGCAATCTCGATCTTCAACAGGTTCGAACTCAAGGTGACCTTGACCCCGTCGAGAGTAGAAGGCTCGCCATCCAGCGTGATCTCCAGCTCATCCTCATCCGGATAGCGGCTCATCAGGAACATTTCGCCCTTGTCGCTGTGGCAGCAAAGCATGGCCATGTTGTCTTCTTCGTCATCGCACGGGTTGACGATGAGCAGGGCGGTGGTCATTTGCATGGGAGGATTCCTGGTTAGCCGGGCGCGACGGATGCGCCAAAAAGCTGATTTTGCCAGCCCGATGAAGATTTTGCTGCGATGGTTGCGGGATTTTTGTTTTGTGCACCACCATTTTTTGATAAGGCGACAGGGAATATAGAAAAAGCAGCGATGCAGCATGAACGGGACCAGGAAGTACAAACAAATGGAATTCGCTGAGTAATAAACCGAGAAGGAAACAATGTTGATGCCAAAAATACGCCCATATTTTCCCTCGGCTGTTGCCAGATCGCTGGAATTTACATAAAAGCTCCATGCATAAACAATAAAAAGAAAAACGCCCCCTACAAGAATGACAAGGTAGCGTTTAAGAGTTATCTCATCAAATTGTGCGGGGTCAAATTCTATAGTGAAGGCTTGGTAGGTCGAGAACAAAGCCAGGCAGGGGCCGAATATAGCCACGTAGTTTGCCGTTGCCTTCGAGCTGAAAGGGAAAAAAGAGGACCAGAATCCGATGCGGCCAAATAGTTGATTGTCCAGCAGGTCATCGATAATAAAGTCAAAGCTGCTTTGCGGATATGCGGGCAAAAAAAAGTTTATGAAGAAAATGGGGGCGCAAAATAGTCCGAATGCTAGCAATAGAGGAGTCTGTCGGAATTTGTTTTTATTCATGAAAGAAAGCTCGGATATATCACGGTTTCAAGTGGTTCAATCGGGCTTGAGTCGCTGTTACCGACTCAAGCCCTGCAAAAGAGCAATGGTTATTCCAGCGATGCAGTATTGATTTGCTCGAGAATCATGTTGTTGATTTGTTCTACGTTATTTGCATCCAGCATGAATGCTGCCACTGCGATCAATAACCCAGCCGCCACGATGACCGGTGCGCTGGTGGCTGCGGCTGCAGGAAGAAGCGCGACAGCGGCAGCCACCATCACACCAACCGCGATCCCTGCGGCGATACTCTCAAGTTCCAGCATCAGGGGTTTCCAGTTGCCGTCCCGGAAGCCAGTTACGGTCTTTTCTATAACAGAATGCGCCTGCACGATTTTCCCGGTCACGCCAAAACCTTTGGCGAGCCGATTTACGTTGTCCGTGTAAGTCGCTTTGTCCAAGGCACTCAGCGCGTCCGCGATCGCTCGCGTATCCTGCGGGCTTAGCCTCGCATTGGGATTCGTGCGGACTCTTTCAAAAGTCTGCATCGCTTCGTCGTAGCCTCTGATCTTCTTCCCCGAAATATCCTTCTGAAGATCCAGTACTACCTGGTGCAGGTTGGCACCATATTGTTCAAGAATGTATTTGTTCGCATCGGCCACGAAAGCTACCGCGCGTTTGTAGTCTTCAAGGCGTTCGGCTTCTGCTTCGGACTCGATCCGCTTTTTTTCGTCCTCCAGACGTCTGGCTTCTGCCAGCGCTGCCTGCCGAGCTTGTTCTGCCGCATGCTTGCGCACTTCCTCGGCGCGTCTTGCTGCATCAGCAGCTTGTTGCACGGCAATAGCCTCAGCCTGGCGACGTTCCACTTCCGCATACAACTTCGTTTGTCTGTTCTGAAGGCTTGCGATTTGATCGTTGAGGATCATTGCGTTGTAAGTGGCCTCCAGTTTTGCATATAGCTTCGCATTTTTAACAATCTTCAGTTGCTCTTGAAGTTCGTTATTTTTCTTGAATAATAATTCATTGACTATGTTCAAGGTGCGCGACAGCCATGCATCGGGTGTCACGTTTGCAAGGGGTGGGTGTGTATTGTCGATCTGGTTTAATTCAGACTGCAGATGGGTTTCGAGATTTTGTTTGCGTGCATGAAAGTCATTCTGAATGGCGAGGGTGAATCCATGCATTGGATTACCCAGCGGGTAGTTCTTGCGGATGTCACCGCGAATCTTGTTTGGGTTCAGATTGATGATTTCCCACGAGCCATCGCCGTAAGTGATTATTCCTGGTAATTCAAGTTGAGGCATTTGCAAGGTCCTTGCGCTTTTGAAGCCCGATCCGTCGGGCGTCAGGTGTTTCATATTGTTAGCGCTCCATGCAAATTCGAACAGGTCGCAATGTCCTAAAGTATTCTGATAATCGTGTGGGGCATTTCGATGCGGTTTGTAAGAAAAGATGAAGCGTTTTTAACTGATTGTTTTATGTGATTTGTTTAAATGAGTATTGATAAGTTCGGCAATACTGGATGGTGTGGTGAGTGCTCGCGATAATGCTGTTTTCGAATAGTCAGTGCGCCTGCAAACCGATCCGCGTCAACCGCCTGCGCTGAACCGGATGCGGCGATCACGGTCCGTAAAAAGGCCTTAGGGGTTTTCGTTTCCGGATATGTAAGGTCCAAAAGGGCAGACTGGCACGGAAGACCTGCAAATCCGGGCTTTCGAACCTGCGTTTTTACCTCACGCCTGCTAGTGTTGAAGCAGGCTGAACCCAGCATTTACGTGCCGATGACCGAATATGTCGCAGCACCGCAAGCAGACACATTGTCGCACCCTTTAAGCTGCGCATCGGATGGGCACCCGTAAAGGCATTGTCGGCAGTCAGGACAGTCGCTTTTGCAGCTGCCCATTCAATGGAAGGTGAATGTGACCTGAGGGTCTCGTCCAGCTTCACCCACCTGTCACCCTGTTTCCTCTGCCCGAGAATCAGGAACAGGGCGACACAGGCCCCGAAAGGGGTGTTGCACGCGACGCTTTCCATCAATAACAAGCTTAAGCGGAGTACCACAGATGGCGTTCTTCACCGCAGCCAGCAAAGCCGACTTCCAGCACCAACTGCAAGCGGCACTGGCGCAGCACATCAGTGAACAGGCACTGCCACAAGTGGCGCTGTTCGCTGAACAATTCTTCGGCATCATTTCTCTGGACGAGCTGACTCAACGTCGCCTCTCCGACCTCGCTGGCTGTACTCTTTCCGCGTGGCGCCTGCTTGAGCGCTTCGATCACGCGCAACCGCAAGTGCGCGTCTACAACCCTGATTACGAACGCCACGGCTGGCAGTCGACCCACACCGCGGTCGAAGTCCTGCACCACGACCTGCCATTTCTGGTCGACTCGGTGCGCACCGAACTGAACCGCCGCGGCTACAGCATCCACACCCTGCAAACCACCGTGCTCAGTGTGCGCCGTGGCAGCAAGGGCGAGCTGCTGGAAATCCTGCCAAAAGGCAGCACCGGCGAAGACGTGTTGCACGAATCGCTGATGTACCTGGAAATCGACCGCTGCGCCAACGCGGCGGAACTCAGTGTGCTGAGCAAAGAGCTGGAACAGGTTCTGGGTGAGGTCCGCGTCGCGGTCGCCGATTTCGAGCCGATGAAAGCCAAGGTCCAGGAAATCCTCGGCAAGCTCGACGTCAGCGCATTCGCCATCGACGCCGATGAAAAGAACGAAATCAAAAGCTTCCTGGAATGGCTGGTGGGCAACCACTTCACCTTCCTCGGCTACGAAGAATTCGTGGTCACCGATCAGGCCGACGGCGGCCACATCGAGTATGACCAGAACTCCTTCCTCGGCCTGACCAAACTGCTGCGCACCGGCCTGACCTACGAAGACCTGCGCATCGAAGACTACGCCGTTGCCTACCTGCGCGAACCGACTCCGCTGTCGTTCGCCAAGGCCGCGCACCCGAGCCGCGTGCACCGTCCGGCTTACCCTGACTACGTGTCGATCCGCGAGATCGACGCCGACGGCAAAGTCATCAAGGAACACCGCTTCATGGGCCTGTACACCTCCTCGGTGTATGGCGAGAGCGTGCGGGTCATCCCGTTCATTCGTCGCAAGGTCGAAGAGATCGAGCGTCGCTCCGGCTTCCAGTCCAAGGCTCACCTGGGCAAGGAACTGGCGCAGGTGCTCGAAGTGCTGCCGCGTGATGACCTGTTCCAGACCCCGGTCGACGAACTGTTCACCACGGTGATGTCGATCGTGCAGATCCAGGAACGCAACAAGATCCGCGTGTTCCTGCGCAAAGACCCGTACGGTCGTTTCTGCTACTGCCTGGCCTACGTGCCGCGCGACATCTATTCCACCGAAGTTCGCCAGAAGATCCAGCAAGTGCTGATGGAGCGCCTGAAGGCTTCCGACTGCGAGTTCTGGACGTTCTTCTCCGAGTCGGTACTGGCGCGCGTGCAGTTGATTCTGCGAGTCGACCCGAAAAACCGTCTCGACATCGACCCGGTGCTGCTGGAAAAAGAAGTGGTTCAGGCCTGCCGCAGCTGGCAGGACGACTACGCCGCACTGACCGTCGAAAGCTTCGGCGAAGCCCACGGCACCAACGTGCTGGCAGACTTCCCGAAAGGCTTCCCGGCCGGCTACCGCGAGCGTTTCGCAGCGCATTCGGCCGTGGTCGACATGCAGCACCTGCTGAGCCTCAACGAGAAAAATCCGCTGGTGATGAGCTTCTATCAGCCGCTGGGCCAGGTTTCCGGCCAGCGCGAGCTGCATTGCAAGCTGTATCACGCCGACACGCCGCTGGCACTGTCCGACGTACTGCCGATCCTGGAAAACCTCGGCCTGCGTGTGCTGGGTGAATTCCCGTACCGTCTGCGTCACACCAATGGTCGCGAGTTCTGGATTCACGATTTCGCGTTCACCGCCGCTGAAGGCCTGGACCTCGACATCCAGCAACTCAACGACACCCTGCAGGACGCCTTCGTCCACATCGTCAGCGGCGACGCGGAAAACGATGCGTTCAACCGTCTGGTGTTGACCGCCGGCCTGCCATGGCGCGACGTTGCGCTGCTGCGTGCCTATGCGCGGTACCTGAAGCAGATTCGTCTGGGCTTCGATCTGGGCTACATCGCCAGCACCCTGAACAACCACACCGACATCGCTCGCGAACTGACCCGGTTGTTCAAAACCCGCTTCTATCTGGCGCGCAAGCTCAGCGACGATGATCTGGAAGACAAGCAACTGCGTCTGGAACAAGCGATTCTGACCGCACTGGACGACGTCCAGGTGCTCAATGAAGACCGCATCCTGCGTCGTTACCTCGACCTGATCAAAGCCACGCTGCGCACCAACTTCTATCAGACTGACGCCAACGGCCAGAACAAGTCGTACTTCAGCTTCAAGTTCAACCCGCACGCGATCCCTGAATTGCCGAAGCCAGTGCCGAAGTTCGAAATCTTCGTTTACTCGCCACGCGTTGAAGGCGTGCACCTGCGCTTCGGTAACGTCGCCCGTGGCGGCCTGCGCTGGTCCGACCGTGAAGAAGACTTCCGTACCGAAGTTCTTGGTCTGGTAAAAGCCCAGCAAGTGAAGAACTCGGTCATCGTACCGGTGGGCGCGAAGGGCGGCTTCCTGCCGCGTCGTCTGCCACTGGGCGGCAGCCGTGACGAGATCGCGGCCGAGGGCATCGCCTGCTACCGCATCTTCATCTCGGGTTTGCTGGACATTACCGACAACCTGAAAGACGGCGCGCTGGTACCGCCGGCCAACGTCGTGCGTCATGACGACGATGACCCGTACCTGGTAGTGGCAGCGGACAAAGGCACTGCAACCTTCTCCGACATCGCCAACGGCATCGCCATCGACTACGGCTTCTGGCTGGGCGACGCGTTTGCGTCCGGTGGTTCGGCCGGTTACGACCACAAGAAAATGGGCATCACTGCCAAAGGCGCGTGGGTTGGCGTACAACGCCACTTCCGCGAGCGCGGCATCAATGTTCAGGAAGACAGCATCACTGTTGTGGGCGTCGGCGACATGGCCGGTGACGTGTTCGGTAACGGCCTGTTGATGTCCGACAAGCTGCAACTGGTCGCGGCCTTTAACCACATGCACATCTTCATCGATCCAAATCCGAACCCGGCGACCAGCTTCGTCGAGCGTCAGCGTCTGTTCGACCTGCCGCGCTCGGCCTGGACCGATTACGACACCAGCATCATGTCTGAAGGTGGCGGTATCTTCTCGCGCAGCGCGAAGAGCATCGCGATCAGCCCGCAGATGAAAGAACGCTTCGACATCAAGGCCGACAAGCTGACCCCGACCGAACTGCTCAATGCCTTGCTCAAGGCTCCGGTGGATCTGTTGTGGAACGGCGGTATCGGCACGTACGTCAAGGCCAGCACTGAAAGCCACGCAGATGTCGGCGACAAGGCCAACGATGCACTGCGCGTCAACGGCAACGAGCTGCGCTGCAAAGTCGTGGGCGAGGGCGGTAACCTCGGCATGACCCAACTGGGTCGTGTCGAATTCGGTCTCAACGGCGGCGGCTCCAACACCGACTTCATCGACAACGCCGGTGGCGTGGACTGCTCCGACCACGAAGTGAACATCAAGATCCTGCTGAACGAAGTGGTTCAGGCCGGTGACATGACCGACAAGCAACGCAACCAGTTGCTGGCGAGCATGACCGACGAAGTGGGCAATCTGGTGCTGGGCAACAACTACAAGCAGACTCAGGCGCTGTCCCTGGCGGCGCGTCGTGCGTATGCGCGCATCGCTGAGTACAAGCGTCTGATGAGCGATCTGGAAGGCCGTGGCAAGCTGGACCGTGCCATCGAGTTCCTGCCGGCTGAAGAGCAACTGGCCGAGCGCATTGCTGAAGGCCACGGCCTGACCCGTCCTGAGCTGTCGGTGCTGATTTCCTACAGCAAGATCGATCTGAAGGAGCAGCTGCTGGGCTCGCAGGTACCGGATGACGATTACCTGACCCGCGACATGGAAACGGCGTTCCCGCCGACCCTGGTCAGCAAGTTCTCCGAAGCCATGCGTCGTCACCGTCTGAAGCGTGAGATCGTCAGCACCCAGATCGCCAACGATCTGGTCAACCACATGGGCATCACCTTCGTTCAACGACTCAAAGAGTCGACCGGCATGAGCCCGGCGAACGTGGCTGGCGCTTACGTGATTGTGCGTGACATCTTCCACCTCCCGCACTGGTTCCGTCAGATCGAAGCGCTCGACTATCAGGTCTCCGCTGACGTGCAACTGGAGCTGATGGACGAGCTGATGCGTCTGGGTCGCCGTGCCACGCGCTGGTTCCTGCGTGCCCGTCGCAACGAGCAGAACGCTGCCCGTGACGTCGCGCATTTCGGTCCGCACCTGAAAGAGCTGGGTCTGAAACTCGACGAACTGCTGAGCGGCGAAATCCGCGAAAACTGGCAGGCGCGTTATCAGGCTTACGTGGCTGCCGGTGTGCCGGAATTGCTGGCGCGTATGGTAGCGGGCACTTCGCACCTATACACGCTGCTGCCGATCATCGAAGCCTCGGACGTCACCGGGCAGAACCCGGCCGAAGTGGCCAAGGCCTACTTCGCCGTCGGTTCGGCGCTGGACGTGACCTGGTACCTGCAACAGATCAGCGCACTGCCGGTTGAAAACAACTGGCAAGCGCTGGCCCGTGAAGCGTTCCGTGATGACGTCGACTGGCAGCAACGCGCGATCACCATCTCCGTCCTGCAACAGGGCGACGGCACCCAGGATGTGGAAACACGCCTGGCGCTGTGGATGGAACAGCACGAAAGCATGATCTCGCGCTGGCGCGCCATGCTGGTGGAAATCCGCGCCGCGAGCGGCACGGACTACGCCATGTATGCCGTCGCCAACCGTGAGCTGCTGGATCTGGCGTTGAGCGGGCAGACGATCGTGCCTGTGGCTGCTGCAAATGCCGAGCTGGAACTGGCGTAAGTAGCGGTTGAATGAAAAAGCCCCGGTGTCGTGAGATGCCGGGGCTTTTTTATGTCTGAAGGATTTGTATTGTCTGGTCTGGCCCCTTCGCGAGCAGGCTCGCTCCCACAAGGTTATTTGTTGTTAACAAAAAGTGTGAACAACCTTGGACTCTGTGGGAGCGAGCCTGCTCGCGAAGGGGCCTTTAGATTCAATACAACTTCTGACCATGTTTACCTTCGAGCATCGACACATTACCCGCCGGCCGCGCCACTAGATTGCTCAGTGACCGATCAAACGCTTGCAACGCCCGAACCTGCACGTCCTGCTGCTGATTGATATCGGCAACGATCTCCTCCGAACGTTTGAAATCCGCCCACACCGGCGTCAGCTCTCTGGCCTCGGCGCCTTTTGCCGTGCCGATGTAGTGCAGTTGCGCATCATAAAAATCGGCACTGACATGGGCCTTGATGTCGGAGCTGCGCGAGGTGATCAACTGGCTGTGGGTGTCGACGATCGCCACCACGTCCGGCTTGGCCGCGCGCAAGCTGTGCATGTCCGGATAGACCGTTACCGTGCCGAACTGGCGTTGCAGGGAGGTGTTGACCCATTCCACCGCCATGTCCGGTTTCGAGCTGGCGACGTAGGCATCATGGATCGATTGCACCAGCAGGCTCTGGCCGAAACCGGTGCCGGCGTTGGCTTGATAGTCGCGCAGGTATTGGCGGTTGGTCTGAGTACTTGGGCTGTAGATCACGCCAAGGGACACGCCGGGGCCGCTTTTAACCTGGGTGGCACTGCTGCGGCCGGTCGGGTGGGGCAAAAGCGTGTCGAGGGATGAAACCGCTTGCGGCGCGGTGGGGACCGAGCAGGCGGACACGGCTAAAAGCGATAACACAAGGGCACTGACTAACGCACGGTTCATGGTGTTACTCCCATGAGACAACAGCAGTCGGTAGGTTCTGAGTGTCGTCAGTGACGACGGAACATTCAGACTAAACCCGCCAACCTGACAATTGCCTGAGGCAAATGCGCCTCGCTAGTTTTATTTGCTGTAACCGATGGCGGGTAATGACTTGCAGAAATTAAAAAGCGCCAATACACGATTGGCGCCGGTTTATTTATGGCTGGTTGCGCAGCCATCAGTTTTTCAGCGGGATCAGCACCGGTTCATCCGGGGCCAGGACCATGAACACCAGCAACTTGGCAGGCTTGCTCTGGCTGGCGTTTTTCGACACCAGATGCTCGGAGCCGGCCGGTTCGTACCAGAACTGACCCTTCTTGTAAGTGATCGGTTGTTCGCCTTTGACCTGCGAAATCACTTCACCCTCCAGCACATATGCCATCGCCGTGCCGTCGTGTTTGTGGGCGATGGACGACTGGCCGGGCTGGTAGTCTACTTCGATCATCATGGCTTTTTTGCCGGGAGCGTTTTTCAGCAGTTGCTCTTGCAGCACGGTGACTTTTTCCGAGGGGTCGTGGGCCAGGGCAGCGGTCGAAAGGCTGAAGGCGAGGGCGGCGGCGAGCAGGGGCAGGGCTTTCATGGCGGGTTACCTGTGAGGGTGGGTGTTGCTGATCACAGTAGTCCGCAGGGTGGCGCATTCAAACGGCCAATGTTCGAGAAGAAGGGGTGACCAATTGGTGGTGTCAGAGGGATTTGCGGCGCGGCGCATGACGCCTTCGCGAGCAAGCTCGCTCCCACAGGGATTCGGATATGGAGCGGGATTTGTGGCTTGGCAAATACCCATGTAGGAGTGAGCCTGCTCGCGATAGCGGTGGGTCAGGCGCTACCAATGTTGACCAGGCTGACGCCTTCGCGAGCAAGCTCGCTCCCACAGGGATTCGGATATGGAGCGGGATTTGTGGCTTGGCAAATACCCATGTAGGAGTGAGCCTGCTCGCGATAGCGGTGGGTCAGGCACTACCAATGTTGACCAGGCTGACGCCTTCGCGAGCAAGCTCGCTCCCACAGGGATTCGGATATGGAGCGGGATTGTGGCTTGGCAAATACCCATGTAGGAGTGAGCCTGCTCGCGATAGCGGTGGGTCAGGCACTACCAATGTTGACCTGGCTGACGCCTTCGCGAGCAAGCTCGTTCCCACAGGGTTCGAGGTTGCTCAGCTGTCTTGTGAACAACAGATAACCTTGTGGGAGCGAGCTTGCTCGCGAAGGGGCCGGATCAGACGATGGGGAAACTATTGAAATCCACACTATTGGCCAGCCGGCTATCGATCAGGTCGATAAACCCCTGCGCCTCGGGCCGGTTGAAATGCGCCTGCATCGCCGCTTCCGACTGCCAGCGCGCGCTGACCGTCCAGCGGTGGCTGTCTTCGGGGCAGCGGTCGACCAGATAGGAATCGCAGCCCGGGGTTTCGCGCAGAGTGTCGACGATTTTCTGCAACTGCTTGCCCAGCTCCTCCGAACGGCCGGCGACAGCCTGCACCTGCACGGTGTTGATCACTTCGTTGGACATTGCTCACACTCCTGAATCAGGCCGGACGAATCCTGCTCATTGAGGGATAACGCCTGTGCAGAATAGGCCTGCAACCCTCGAAGACCAATAACCAATCGGCGGTTAAATCCTTAGGCCAATGGCTCAGGCGAGCTGTTCGAGGATGTCGCGCAGGCGATCCATCGCGGTGTCGATGTCCAGGGTTTCGATCGCGCCGAAGCCGAAATACAGGCCGTTTTTTGCCGGCTGCTGATAGTAGAAACCGTTGATCGCATACAGCCCAACCTCGACCTTTTTCGCCAGCTCGATCACCAGCGGCAAGTCGATCGGCACCTTGCACCACACCGTCATGTGGAACCCGGCACTCGGCGGCACCGCTTCCAGCCATGGCGACAGATCATCGGCCATGCGCGCCAGAATGCGCTCGCGGCGTTGGGCGTAAATGGTGTGACAGCGGCGAATGTGCTTGAGCAGGCAACCCTCGGCGATGAACTTGGCCAGCGCCCATTGCGGCAGGGTCGAGGCGTGCAGGTCGGTCAGCTGCTTGGCGCGGATCACCGCTTCCAGAATGGCTGGTGGCAGAATCGCATAACCCAGGCGCAGCTCCGGCAGCAGGGTTTTCGAAAAGGTGCCGACGTAGGCGACGATGCCGCGCTGGTCGAGGCTGAACAGCGAATCGGTCGGCCGGCCTTCGTAGCGGAATTCGCTGTCGTAGTCGTCTTCGATGATGATTGCGCCCAGCTCATGGGCGCGGGCCAGCAGGGCTTCGCGGCGCGCGTGGCTCATCGGCATGCCCAGCGGGAACTGGTGCGATGGCGTGACATAAATCAGGCGCGTGCCATCGGGAATGTGCTCGACCTGCATGCCTTCGGCGTCGACCGGAACGCCGACCACCTCGGCGCCATGAGTGCCAAACAGCAGGCGTGCCGGCGGATAACCCGGATCTTCCATCGCTACGATGCTGCCGGGGCGAGTGAGCACGCGGCTGATCAGGTCCAGCGCCTGTTGCGCGCCGTTGCACACGACGATGTCTTCGTCCTGACAATTGACCCCACGCGAAAACGCGATGTGTCGGGCAATCGCGTTGCGCAGCGCCGGCAGACCTTCAGGCAGGCTGTAGAAGCCTTTGGACTGGGCCATCTGGCGCATCGCGTGAGACACGCAGCGGCGCCAGTCATCGTGGGGGAACTGGCCCTTGCTGGTGGCACCGCCGATGAAGTCGTAGCGCAGCGAACCTTCCAGCGTCGGATGGCGCAGGAATACCGGCAGATTGCACCAGCTCTCGATCACCTCGGCGCTGGCCAGTTCACTGTGGCTCTGCTTGCGCTGGATCTGCGCCGGCCGGGCGTTGACGTAGGTGCCTTTGCCGATCACTCCGGTGAGGAAGTTTTCGTAGGTCAGCTGCGCGTAGGTGTCGGAAATGGTCTTGCGCGAGATGCCCAGTTGCTCGGCGAGCAAGCGGCTCGGCGGCAATTGCGTGCCCGCCGCCAGCCGCCCGGATTCGATCGCCCCGCGCAGTTGCTGATACAACTGACCGGCCAGGTCCTTGCGGCCGTTGATCACGACATGAAGTTCCATACCGACGGGGCTCCGGGGGCGGTGAGTGAAGTGTCGGCCAGATTACTGCTATTGGCGGACTGGCAATAGTTGCCTACCCGAAAAACTCCAAATTGGCCTAAATCCCCTGTAGGAGTGAGCCTGCTCGCGATAGCGTTTCACCTGATCGTCGTGATAAGTGGTGTAGCGATAAATCGAAATATTGGCGCTGTAACCCGCGCCCGCCAACGCTTACGGTGCACTCATCATTCCGTCCACCGAGACCTGCCCATGTCCCCGCGTCTGGATTACTACAACGCTTCGCCCAAGGCGATGAAAGCGATGATTGCCATGGAGGCGCTGAACGCCAACCTGAGTATCGAGCCGCCGCTGCTGCAATTGATCCGGATCCGCGCCTCGCAGCTCAACGGCTGCGCATTCTGCACCGATATGCATTCGGTGGACGCGCGGCGGGCCGGGGAGAGTGATCGGCGCTTGTATGCGGTTGCGGTGTGGCGCGACAGCAACTTCTTCAACCCGCGCGAGCGAGCTGCGCTGGCCTGGGCGGAGGCGGTGACGCTGTTGGCGGACAGCCGTGTGCCCGATGACGTTTATCAGCAGGCGCGCGAGCAGTTCAGCGAAGGAGAGCTGGTCGACCTGACCATGGCGGTGACCACGATCAACAGCTGGAACCGCCTCGCCGTCAGCTTCCGCCAAACCCCCAGCGACTAGGGCACCGCTGATCGTTCCTCGCTCCCGCGTGGGAATGCCGCCACGGGCGCTCTGCGTTCGGCTCTTGGACGTCAGCGATTACTGTGGTGGGCGTTGCGGTTTCACCGACGTGCCGAATGTGTTGCCCATCCGCGTGCTGGTTGCGGCTGGTGTCGCCAGTCCGACCTGGTTCGGCGCTCGTTTATGCGCCGGCACATTCAGCGCTTCCAGATTCTTCTGCGCCGCCGCGGCGCCTTCGGGGTTGTTGCCCATTTGCTGGCTCAGGCAATCGTAATTCGGCGCTTTATAGCCGCCGACCGTCACCTCCACGCAACCCAACGGTTCGTCGGCATAAGCGCTCGACACGGCGGTCAGCAACAGCCCGCCGAGGATGATTCGCCACGATGTTTTCATGCTCGCCTCCTGGCCGGCCGATGCGGCCGCGCGATGCCTTGAGTCTAGTGCAAGCCTTGCGTAAATCCCGTGATGGTTTTTTTGCACCGGCCGTCACACCAGATTCATAAACAGCCCTCAGGATGACGATTTTCAAGGATTCGTCAGCCGTGCAGCGAGGCACTTCCCGAGGCGGTTTTCAGCGTTCAACGATTCTTGTGCGCCGGATCTGTCTGGGGTGGTTGCTTGGCTGCGCGGCGAGCCCGGTCGGCGCGCAGCCGACGCCGGCGGACATGCGCATGACGCTGCACATTCCTGCACAGGATCTCGCGCATGCGCTGGACCATTACAGCCACGCCACCGGCGTCGCGGTGCTGGTCGACAGTCAGTTGAGTCGCGGCCGCCGCTCGTTGGCGGTGGACGGTGAATACACCGCCGCCGATGCCTTGCGTCGGCTGCTCGGCGGCAGTGGTTTGATGGCACGGTATGCCCGCGCCGACGCGTTCACCCTGCAAGTGGCGCAGGTCGAAGACGTGCCGGCGCCGCCGCAAAAACAGTCGGCGGAAAGCATCGCCGTCAGCCGCAGTTACGCCACGGCGGTGCAAGCTGCGGTGGAACGCAATCTGTGTCGCTCGCCGCTGACCCGGCCGGGCAGTTACCGCGCGCTGTTGCAGGTCTGGGTCGGGCGCGACGGCGTGGTGCAACACAACCGGTTGGTCACGTCGACCGGCGATGTACGGCGCGATAACGCGCTGGTGGAAAGCTTTCGCCAATTCAGGATCGACCGGCCGACGCCCAGTGCCTTGCGTCAGCCGGTCACGTTGCTGTTGTTACCGGAGTCGTCAGGGAAACGCATGGAATGCACCACATGGGAAGGAGTTTCCGGGGGATGAAAGACACCGGACAAGGGTCGCTGGCGCAACTGTTTCTGACGTCCTACGAGGACTTTCGTGGACGTCTGCGCCGCCGTCTCGGCTCGGAGGACCTGGCCAACGACGTGCTGCACGAAACCTGGCTGCGCGTCGACCGCATGGAGACGCCGCCGAACGTCCTGCGGCCCAATGCCTACCTCTATCGCATGGCCCTGAACATCGCCGCCGACCGGCGTCAGGCCGACGCGCGCCTGCTCACCGGCGAGGAAGTCGAAGAGATGCTGCAGATCGGCGACGAATCGCTCGATCCGTCGCGGGTGGTCGGCGGGCAAAAGGAAATCCAGTCACTGCTCAGCGCCCTGTATGAACTGCCCGCGCGACGCCGACGGATCTTCATCGCCGCACGCCTGGAAGAGGCGCCGCACCTGGAAATCTCCCAGCGTTTCGGCATCTCCACGCGCATGGTCGAGAAGGAAATCAAAGCCGCGTTGGGCTACTGCGCGGCGAAACTGGAAAGAAAAGTGTTTCAGCGGTTCGGTCGCGGGGCCGGAAAACCGTCTTCTGAATAGAGCCCGATCAATTCGTTGAGAATCTGCGCGTTTGAACATCTTTCGACTGACCCCTGCCGAACCCTCGGTGGCCGACAACCTGCACAGCGAAGCCCACGACTGGCTGATCCTGCTGACCTCCGGCCGCGCCACTGTCGCCGACGCCCGCGCCCTGCGCGAATGGTGCGCACAGAGCGCCGAACATGCGCAGGCGTTCGAGCAGGCCAAAGTGTTGTGGCACAACCTGCAACCCGCCGCGCAAGGCGTGCAGGCACCGCGCGGGTTCGGTCGACGCGCCTTCCTCGGCGGCGCCATCGCCGCGTCCGCCGCTTTCCTGCTGGTGCGCGGCACCATCCCCGGCGGCTTCGAAGGGCTCGGCGCCGACTACATCACCGAAGTCGGCCAGCAACGCCGCGTCGAACCGGTGCAAGGCGTCAGCCTGGAACTCAACACCCAGACCCGCATCAACCAGCGCACTGTTGCCGAAGGCGTGCAGGGTTTCGAACTGGTCAGCGGCGAAGTCGAAGTACAAACCGCACGTTTGCCGCTGGCGATGCAGGCCGGAGGCGGGTGGTTACGCGCCAGTCAGGCACGCTTCAACCTGCGCAACACCGATCAGCAAGTCTGCGTCACCTGCCTCGACGGCGCGGTCGAAGTCGACGTAGACGGCCGCAGCCTGCGCCTCGAACCCGGCCAGCAAGTGACCTACGACGCCCGCCAAGTCGGCAGCGTCCAAACCGTCGACACCGCCGCCGTGATGAACTGGCGTCAACAAGTCCTGGTCTTCAACGGCGCCACCCTCAGCCAGATGATCGACGAAATCAACCGCTACCGCCCCGGCATGCTCCTGCTGCTCAACCGCGACCTCGGCCAACGCCGCGTCCAGGCCCGCTTCAACCTCGACCAACTCGCCGGCGTCGCCCTGTTGATCCGCGACGCCTACGGCATCAAATGCACCGAACTCCCCGGCGGCGTCGTCGTCCTCAGCTAACCCAATCCACACTCCAATCCCTGTGGGAGCGAGCCTGCTCGCGAAAGCTATCCAGCAGCCAACCCATCACCCACTGCCCAACCCCAATCCCTGTGGGAGCTGGCTCGCCAGCGATAGCGCCCGCCCAGCCAACCAATCCCAAACTGACCCAACCCAATCCAATTGTAGGAGTGAGCCTGCTCGCGATAGCGATCCACCAGCCAACCCCACTCCCACTGCCCAAACCACAATCCCTGTGGGAGCTGGCTCGCCAGCGATAACGCCCTCAAACCCAACCAATCCCAAACTGACTCCACCCGATCCAATTGTAGGAGTGAGCCTGCTCGCGAAAGCGATCCACCAGCCAACCCCACTGCCCAAACCCAATCCCTGTGGGAGCTGGCTTGCCAGCGATAGCGCCCGCACAGCCAACCAATCCCAAACTGACTCAACCCCATCCAATTGTGGGAGCGAGCCTGCTCGCGAAAGCGGCCGACCAGTCACCTCGTTACCAACTGTGCAAGCCCATTCGCGAGCAGGCTCGCTCCCACAGGTTGTGCAGTGATCAGCTACTGCAACGGCCCAATCACCTGCCGATAAACCTCCACCCCCTGCGGCGTCCCCCGGCTCAACCGAATCTCCAGCCCCAGCGGATCCTCCCGCCGATTCCCACTCAACTGCCGCCAGCCCTTATCCACCTCCCAAACCCGCACCTGCAAATCCCGCACATCCGCCAACACCGCCACCCCAGCCCCAGGCGCCGGCAACGGATACCGACTGCGCGCCTCAGCCACCGCCCGATACAACGTGTCGCCCTTCAACCACCAGCGCACCCGCTGCAACGCCCCTGGCTGATCCGCCGCCGTGCGAATCACATCCAGCCGAAACCCCTTGTTATCGCTACTGCGCACGGTAATCGCAGGCGGCGCGGTCGGCGGCTCATCATCCACACCAACCTTGCGCGGCTCAGCCAACTCAACCCCCGCACGCATATCCACATCGCGCTGCAACTGATTCAACACCCGCAACAACCCGTCGCTCTGCTCACTGCTGGCCTGCAAATGCCGATCCGCCCGCGTCACACTGTCCAGCCCACGCCAGGCAATCAGACTGACCACCGCCATCAACAAAATCGCGACCATCACCTCGATCAGCGTAAACCCCTGTTGAGCCCTCATTGCAGACTGATCCGACCCGAGCCATCACGCAGCACGCTCAACCGATTCAAGCCATCGGACAGCGTCACCTGCAACGGCGGATTGATCCACTCAGCATTCAGCACAACCCGCTGCTTCGGCTCCACACGCACCTCGACCTTCGGACTCTGCCAGGCACGCGGGCGCAACTGCGCGTCATCCTTGAAATGCTCAAACCCGCGACCACTGTCATTACGCCGACTAAACCGAAACCCCTTCGCATCACTCACCCAGACAATCGGCCGCCCATCCGCACGCGCCTCCGCCTGCGCCACCTGCAGCAACTGCGCCACGCGCTCGGCATCCTTGCGCAGCAACTGCGCCGGATCAGGCTTGATACTCAAACTGATCGCCGCGCTGGCAATGCCGATGATCACCAGCACCACCATCAACTCGATCAGCGTAAAACCCCGTTGCTTGCCCGCGTCCATCGATCGCACGCTCCTTCGCGTCCCGCCATGTCCGAACAGCCAAGATGCACGGCCAACATGTAAGGCGTGTGAAATAAAACGGAGAGAATTGCCGCGTAGGCTGGCAACAGGGACAAAAAGGAGATTCACCCCATGAAACTCACCACACGCTTTTCCCCACCGCAAATGGCCCAGGCCCTCGCGCTGCTCGCCGCACTGGTCGGCGTCGCGACATGGTCATCGCTGCTGCTGACCAGCGCCGAATCGCACACACCGGCAGCGGCGCCACAATTGTTGGCGGCCAGGAGTGATAGCCCGGCGTTGCAGTGGTTCTCCAACCAGACCGCGCCGGTGGATATCAAGGTGAGCGGCGTGATGGCGGGGAGTCGCGGGGCGGTGGCGATATTGAGTTTGAATGATGGGTCGCCCAGGAGCTTTATGGCGGGGGAGCGGGTTGGGTTTGGAGTGAGGTTGGTGGCGGTTGAGGGGGATGGGGTGGTGATTGAGCAAGGGGGGGAGAGGGTGCGGTTGGGGGTGGAGAGGTTGGGGGAGGGGGTGGTGTTGCCGAGCCTTACTAGGCCGTGATTGGTGGAATCGAAGTAATTATTTTTGCCGTTTGGATGATGGTCAATTCAAGCGCATTTCAACGAAATGCTCCGGAAAAATGGAGAGTAGCTTTGATTACTCTCTGACTGAACCGAGTCGTCAACGTCTGCTTCGGCCAGAAGCAGTCTTCAAGCGTGACTATAAATGTGGGACGACTCAGTCTGAACTGCCATACCCCCTTTTGGGAACAGGCGGACGGTGAACGCGTTCGGCTAGCTATTTCTCCTCAGGAGATGCATCCTCGGAACGGTTGGTAATGTCGATTGGCCATCTGTTGGCCAAGGGCATCAAACTGTTCAAGGAGGAATTATGTCGATATTGAATGACGTGCTGCTTTGGTCGGAAAAGGACCTATCTCTTTGGCTTCGAGATGCAGCCAGAAGGCTTCTACTCAATGAGCAATTGGGTCCTCAGGATTTTCGTGATTTTTACGCGTTACTGAAGCATGAAAACGACGTTGAAGTCGTGGACGGCCTCCAAGCAAAACCGCTCAGCGCTGATCACATACCCGCCGGTGGTGAGGCGGCATTAAGCGTCACGCTCAAGTCGATGAGTGATTTGGAAAACGTCAATAGAATTATGCCGGGTCAAGTTCTCTCTTTTGAGGAGAAAGGCGTGACCGTGATTTACGGCGGTAATGGCGCCGGGAAATCTGGTTATGCGCGAGTTTTGAAACATGCGTGTCGTGCTCGAGACAGGGGCGGTGAGATACTCGGGGATGTCACCAAAGCGGCGGTGGGCGCCGGTAAACCCAAAGCGACGTTCACTGCGTCATTGAATGGGGTAACTCAGACGTTTTATTGGACAAGTGGGTCGGTGCCCCCTCCACAGCTTTCTTATGTCAGTGTATTCGATACCTCATGCGCGAGCGCATACCTATTGGAGGGCGATGCAGCGTACCTTCCGCGGGGATTAGACGTGGTTGAGGCTCTGGCAGGTAAGGTTGTGCCAGAGGTTTTAGCCTTAATGAATGACGAGCTAAAGGGGATTGACGTCTCGCTCGATATTCTTGCCGGGTTTAATAAAGGCACTGCGGTCGGCAGGTTGCTCGAAAACTTTGGAGAAAAGACAAGTAGGGCGGATATTGTCCGTCTGGGCACGCTTACACAGGAAGAGCGAGACAGACTCAGCAATTTGGAAGTAGCGATAGCAGAACCCGATCCAATATTGAAATACCAAAGTTTGAAAACTTCTGCTGCTCACTTGAAAAATCTTGCAGAGACAGTTCTGACGAAAGAGAAGTACACGACGGACAAGGCCCTGGACAAGCTTAGGCGTTTGGTTAAAGAGTCGTGCGATGCTACAGAAGGCGTGGATGCTGCTGCGCGAGCACTAAGAGTCGAAGATGACCTTTTACCGGGCTCTGGTGAAGCTATTTGGAAAGAATTGTTTCTTGCTGCTCAGAAGTACTCTACAAATGTTGCTTATCCAGGGCATGAGTTCCCCAATTGTGCGAAAGAGGCTGTCTGCGTGCTCTGCCAACAATCGTTAGAGCCAGCCGCAGGTAGAATGCAACGGTTCGATGATTTTATAAAAGAAAATGTAACCAAGCTCGCTTCGGAGAAAAAAGCAGCGCTTGATAGTGTTCTGGACCAGATAGATCGCTCAAGTCTAGATTTCGGATTTAGCCAAGCCTTGGCAGCAGAGCTAGAGGGAGAGGCGGAAGGGTTAGTCGACCGACTTAGGGGCTACCAAGATCAAATCAATAGCTACAAAGCATGGATGTTGAAAGCAGCCCGCTCTGTGAACTTAGACGACGTCCCTGAGTTGGACGCCAGTCCGGTTAGTGAGCTGCGAAAGGTTGCAGCTATTAAACTTTGGAGAGCCAGAGTCTATAAAAAAGCGTCGAATCCCGAAAAGCTCAAAAAATTATCAGACGAGCTAGCTGAGCTGAAGTCATGTGCAGCTCTTTCTCTGATAATTGAAGCTGTCCTAGCCCTGCATGATCGTATTGTCTATCGTTCCAAGCTTGATGGGTGTAAGGGGCAATTAAATCCCAGAGCTATTTCAGCGAAATCTAAAGATATAGCTGGAAAAATAATCACCGAATCCCTAAGAAAGGCACTTGATGAGGAGTTTGTCAAGCTGGGTATCGGGCATATAAAAACTAAGCTTAAGGAACGAGTTGATCGTGGTACGGTAAAATTTACGTTGTTGCTCGATTTGCCTGCTGCAAAAAAAATAGAGCAAGTTTTGAGTGAAGGCGAGCAGCGAGCGGTTTCGCTTGGAGCATTTTTAGCGGAGCTTAAACTTTCGGATCATCGGGGTGGGATTATATTTGATGATCCCGTATCGTCTCTTGATCATGTGAGGCGGCGTCAAGTAGCTCGACGGTTAGTTGAGGAGGCTGCTTTTAGGCAGGTGATTGTCTTGACACACGATATATCGTTTCTGAGCGAATTAATCGACTCGTTAGGGGAGGCGAAAGAGATTCCTCACCTTGTTCACCATCTAGAATGGGTGGGGGATGCTGCTGGAGTCGTCAAGCAGGGGTTGCCGTGGGATAAGACTGGATATAAAGAACGGATTCGCCAGCTTGAAGCTCGAGTGAAAAAGATGGAGCCATGGCCGGTTTATCCTGGTGAAGATTTAGTGCGGGATGTACGTATTCTTTATAGCGACATACGTGCAACGGTAGAGAAGGTCGTAGAGGATGTTGTATTAAATGGAGTAGTCACCAGGTTTAGTGACATGGTAGGTGTCGGAAATTTGCATAAGATTACGGGGCTGCGAAAGCAAGACGCTGATGATATTGCAACATTGTGGAAAAAGGGTCATAGGATGACGGAGGCGCACCTTCAGGCTATGAGTAAAGATATGCCAGTAGCGGGGTTAGAAGAAATTAAGACGGATATTGCTTCTATTCAACTATTAGTAGATAACGTCAATAAATATCGCGCTAAACCAGCCGAAGCATGATTGCTTCATAAGCCCGGTGTAAGCCGGGCATCACGGAAGTTCGGTGATTCAGAGCCCCGCATCAATGATCGTCTCGGACGGCTTGCCTTCTTCCCCGAAACGTTGAAAAAATCGGGGACAGAAAAAAATCGGGGACAGGTCCCGTATTGATGTTGGCAGCCGTCCGCTCCCCGAAGCTCTTTGCCGGCCATGGCGTACGGGGGGCGGCCAAAAGCTCATGCTAAAGATCGAAAAGAAGGGAAGGATCTATTTTTTAACAGATCAGCTTGGTAACACCACCAAAAGTCCTATCCTAGGAAATTCGTTGGGTATAGCCCTGCTGGCCGGCCGGTGATGAGCACCGAATGATGCTGGTGTCGTTCGTTTTTTACATCTTTGATGCTGGAGAGTGACCCCAAAAGTCCAAACATTGGAGTCCGGTTTCCTCTCATGCAGGCTCGTGGTGTTTATCAATATTTTGAACGTGATTAGGTGCTAAGGATGATGGATGAGTAGTATAGTAGGTAATAGTAAATTAGGCTTGCCATTTGCATTTCTTGCTAAAAATAAAAGGGTGCAGCCTTGGGATGAACATGTAAGGATCTGTGTAAAAAATGAGGTGCGATTCGATAAGATTATTCAGGGTGACGAACGGCTAAGGCTAATGAAACTTCCGGTTGCTTGGAAGGAGGTTGCAAAGTCAATATTCGCATTGGGCCGTGAGCCGGAACTTATTGGTCAAGGATTTGATATTAAAGGTGTTATGGGGGCAGTGGGAGAAGCGCTTACTGAGCTGCTGCTGCCTGGTGAGGAGGGAACTGTAAACAGTATGGGCCACGATGCTATTTACAAAGGTAACTACATAGAGGTAAAAAGCACTGTTGCGCGTAAGGTGACAATGAGTAATCCGCAGTACAGAGGGGCGGACTATTTGGTGATGCATCGTTTTCATAAAGAGACAGGTCGTTATTATAATACGTATTTGATCCCAATGAATCTCCTTCGGTTTTTTAAGTTTGACAGAGTTCGAAGTGTTTCTGTGGATCTTGCGGTAGATACTTGGGCCCGTGCACTTTCCATAACGTTAGAGCGCCTCGTAATTTTTTTCAAATTGATAAGTAATGAGTCGACAGCCTCAAATTCGCCTGCTTGCTCATCATGCCATGCTAAGGTTGTGCGAGACGGTGTATTTCGTATACAAGCGCTTGTTGATTTATGTGTTGGGTGCGGATGGACTTCTTGGGAGCTCCGATATGCGTATTATGATTGTTTAGTTTTTGAAAGCCATTTTAGGGCGAAGCGTCGAAAAATTGGTGAGGCGGAGCGTGACTTCAAAGACTTAGATCTTCACTATGGGAAGGCTTGGCGGTTCTCGGTTACTATCGATAAAGACGGTAATCGGAGCGTGCATCATAATATGCCGGCGCGTATTGTTTGTGGGGAGAAAATATTTAGCCTCGACTTTTGCCCGAGTTGGTATTTTTCCTCTAAACTGCCGAAAAATTCATTACCGCTAAATTTCGATTTTTACAAGCTGTATCGAGCTTTACAGAAATATAATCGGAGAGAGGATTCTCCAATTCGAGATGTCCGAATTGAATTCGATGAGTCGAAGTTAGTAGTGCGTGTGAGAAGTGGGTTGGCTTGCACTGCTGATGACGGAGAAGTTCGATTTTACACAATCTCAGAGCTTAATGTTCTGAGCTGTGAATATCAGATAGTCAAATTGATTCGTGAACTGAAAGCAATATGGTATTTCGTGGGCGATGCGTAGTAGTGCGGGTTAACGCATAGTGAAAGCTTTGGCCGAAATCGGCATCGCTATCACACTTAAAACGCAGCGTTACAAACGGGATTCTAGGCGAATCCGTCCGAGGCGACATAACGCAATGAGGTCTCGATAAACACAAAGTTTAAAAAGACATTTCTAAACACTCTATCAGGCTACGTACTCTTGCGCCTTTGCCTACAGCTACGCCAGAATCCGCCGGCTTGTGCGCTTTTGGGGCGGGTTCTATTGTGGTTCGGTCGCTGACGAATCAGCGATCGGGTTTGGTAGCCCGGTTTAGACTTGGCGCATAGCGTCACCGATTCAGCCCTTTTTCGGGCTCTGTTTATGGTGGCCCTGCGCAGGGCGTCTTCGGGCGCGCCGGTTCTCCAAGTCACCGGTCTACCAACCTTCGTATGGCCACCACCCCTTCGTTTGGTAGCGAAAGATGATGGCTCTTTTTCGATGACTTGGAGATTCACTCATGATCAAACCAACCCCCAACCCACCCGAATCCAACCCCACATCCCCCTACGAATCCACCCACTCCAAAAAACTCCACGAAGCCGCCGACCGTGCGCTCGACCATTACCTCTGTCAGCCCGGTTCCACGCCGCCGCCGCGTAAACACCGTGGGATGTATGCCGTGACTGCGGATAACAAAAACGAGGAGCTGTTGATCGATGCCAGTGAAACACTCGCTTCGGCCCAGACCATCACGCAGAACGTCGCCAGCTTGTTGCCGGCGTCGCAGCGGCGGGCGTTGTTGGGGATTTCGCAGTTGATCATGCTCGGGGAGCTGGCGGTGAATCGCTTTGGATAATTTGCAGTTGCCGGATTGATGCGGAGTAGGGCGGGCAGCGGTGGCACTAGTGCTGTCTCTGTTGCCTGATCGGCCGCTATCGCCAGCAGGCTGGCTCCCACAGGGTTTGGTGTTGGTCGCGGATGTTGTGTTCGGGGCGGGGACCTGTGGGAGTGGGGCGGTTACTCTTCTGCGTCGAATTTATCGGGTTATTGAGGCGCTTCAGGACATTCGCGGGTCCAGCGCGTCACGGTCACGTCGTTCAATTGTTCGCCAATGGTATCGACGCGCAGGCACGTGCCTTTCTTTGAGTAGTACAAGATGCAACGTGAGCTATCGAACGAGCAGGTATCCAGTTCGTAGAATTTGCGTGTAGCCAGTTCCTTTTCCACTCCGCTGTATTCGTAGCCGTCGGTGGCATGCATGCGCGTTGGTTTCCAGCCTTGTTTGACTAGCTTGGACTTGGCCGCGCCCAAGCGCTCACCGACGACTATGCCCGCTGGCCCATGCATGTCCTTTGGTGTTTGCGAGCCATCGGCAAACGCTGCGCTGATGCCCATCGAATAAAACGCGGCAAGCACCAGGGTTGAAGTCTTCATTTAACGATTTCTCCTTTTCCGGGACTGATGAGCAAACCTCATGAAGCCTTGCCGATTTACCCGTCTAGTCCTCAGTCGTTAGCGCGCTTACTGTTCTCCCTACGCCCAATGGGAGATCAACATGCACAAACGCACACTCGGCAACAGTTCACTCGAAGTATCCGCCCTCGGCCTCGGCTGCATGGGCCTCAGCCATGGTTACGGCCCGGCCACGGATACCCAACAAGCCATCGCACTGATCCGTTCAGCCGTTGACCGAGGCGTGACGTTCTTCGACACCGCAGAGGTCTACGGCCCTTACCTGAACGAGCAAGTGGTCGGCGAAGCACTGGCGCCGGTTCGCGATCAAGTGGTCATCGCCACCAAGTTCGGCTTCACCTTCGGCGACGACAATAAACAGCAGGTTCTGAACAGCCGCCCGGAGCACATTCGCGAGGCGGTCGAGGGTTCGTTGCGTCGACTGAAAACAGATTACATTGATTTGCTCTACCAGCACCGCGTCGATCCGGACGTGCCAATCGAAGACGTCGCCGGTGCGGTGAAAGATCTGATCGGCGAAGGCAAGGTCAAGCATTTCGGCCTGTCGGAAGCCGGTGCGCAAACCATTCGCCGTGCCCATGCGGTGCAACCGGTCACGGCGCTGCAAAGCGAATACTCGCTGTGGTGGCGCGAGCCTGAACAGGAAATCCTGCCGACGCTTTGGGAACTGGGCATCGGCTTCGTGCCGTTCAGCCCACTAGGCAAAGGTTTTCTCACCGGCACGGTGTCGGCCGAGGCCACTTATGGCAGTGACGACTTCCGCAGCATCGTCCCGCGTTTCAGCCAGTCGGCGCTGCAGGCAAATCAGGGTCTGGTGGTGTTGATTCGTCAGATCGCTGCGCAGAAACAAGCCACACCGGCACAGATCGCGCTGGCTTGGCTGCTCGCGCAGGCACCGTGGATCGTGCCGATTCCGGGGACGACCAAACTGCATCGCCTGGAAGAAAACCTCGGCGGCGCGGACATCATCCTCGACGTGGCCGAGCTCAAGGCAATCAATACCGCGCTGGCGCAAATCCACATCGAAGGCGAGCGCTATCCCGAGGCCCTCAAGGCGCGCGTCGGCCGATGAGCAACGATCACGATCCGCTGCGGCGCACGGTGATCGCCGCGTTGGCTAGCGCGCCACTGCTGTCGCTCGCCGACACGCAGAGTGCCGGTGAAACACCGCGTTCTGGCTCGCGAATTCTGGTCGCGTATTTTTCGCGCTCGGGCAATACCCGCGTGGTTGCCGGGCTGATCCAGCGTGGACTGGGTGCCGATCTGTTCGAGATTCGCCCGGCCCACGCTTACCCCCAGGACTATCTGCAAACCGTGGAGCAGGCGCGCCAAGAGCGTGACAGCGGCTTCGAGCCCGAGCTGCAGAACAAGGTTCATGCCCTCAGCGACTACGACACGATCTATCTGGGTTTTCCGATCTGGGGTGAAACCGCGCCGCCGATCGTGCGCGCATTCCTCAGCGCCCACGACCTGACCGGCAAGACCCTCATCCCCATCAACACCCACGGCGGTTATGGCTTGGGCAACAGCCGCAGTGTGCTGGTCAAGCACGCGCCGAAGGCCAAAGTGCTGGAAGGATTTGTGATGGAGGGTGAGCAGGAGCGCAAGACCATGGAACGCGTGAACGGCTGGCTGAACGATCACCCTCTCACGCATTAATCGAATTCTGTACGGAGTGACATCATGAAAATCCGCACGTTGGGCAATGGCCTGGAAGTGTCCGCCTTGGGTCTTGGCTGCATGAGCATGACTTCGGCTTACGGGCCGGCAGCCGACCAAGCCAGCATGATCAAGCTGATTCGTTCGGCCCACGAGCAAGGCGTCACCTTGTTCGACACCGCTGAAGCGTATGGCCCGTTCGCCAATGAAGAGTTGCTGGGCGAGGCCTTGCAACCCATCCGCGAGCAGGTCGTCATCGCCACCAAGTTCGGCTTCGATATCGACCTGATCACCGGCGCACGTGGCGGCGGCACCAACAGCCGCCCGGAGCATATACGCGCCGTGGCCGAAGCGTCGTTGAAGCGTCTGCGTACCGATTGCATCGACCTGTTTTATCAGCACCGCGTTGATCCCCAGGTGCCGATCGAAGACGTTGCTGGCACCGTCAAGGAGCTGATAGCCGAGGGCAAGGTCAAACATTTCGGCCTGTCTGAGGCGGGTGTACAAACCATTCGCCGGGCGCACGCGGTGCAGGCGGTCACGGCGGTCCAGAGCGAATATTCGCTGTTCTGGCGCGGCCCGGAGCTGGAACTGCTGACGGTGCTGGAAGAACTGGGGATCGGCTTCGTACCGTTCAGCCCGCTGGGCGCCGGTTTCCTCACCGGTCAGATCGACGAGAACACGCAGTTCGACGCGAGCGATTTTCGTAATTTCGTCCCGCGCTTTTCCCCTGAGGCGCGCAGGGCCAATCTGGCGTTGGTCGATGTGGTGAAAGCCGTCGCGCAACGCAAACACGCCACGCCGGCGCAAGTGGCACTGGCCTGGTTGCTCGCACAGAAACCGTGGATTGTGCCGATCCCGGGCACGACCAAACAGCATCGCCTTGAAGAAAACCTGGGCGCGGTCGAGTTGCAATTGACTGGCGACGATCTGCGCGTGATCAACGAACAGATGGCGCAGATTCAGGTGCACGGCGAACGTCTGCCGGAGTCGGCACTGAAAATGACCGGACTCTGAGTCTGTCCAACGCGGCGCCATGTGCGGCGTCGCTTTCCCTGTCTGACTGGAGAACCAATCCGATGAACCGATTGATTGCGCCACTCGTTGCTTTGTCACTGATGGCGGCAGAGTCCCAGGCCGCCAGCGAAATCCGCATTACGCCAAACGGCTCGCAGCCCTCGGTCAAGGGCGCGGCGCAAAACTTTACCGGCACGGTGCGCGTTGATGGCCTGTTCAAAGGAGATGCGCCCGCGCGTATTGGCGGCGGCACGGTGACCTTCGAACCCGGCGCACGCACGGCGTGGCATACCCACCCGCTGGGACAGACGCTGATCGTCACCGCTGGCGTCGGCTACGTGCAGCAAGAGGGCGGGCAGCGTCAGGAGATCCGTCCGGGTGATGTTGTCTGGATCCCGCCGCACACCCGTCACTGGCACGGCGCTACGGCAGGCAACGGCATGACCCATATCGCCATCGCTGAGGCTGAGGATGGTAAGACCGTCACCTGGGCGGAACAGGTCTCGGATGGGCAATACGCCGGTAAATGAAGTTACCGAATGTGTCGAAGCTGCTCGACCGGCACGTTCGCGGCAAACCGCCACGCAACTTCAAGTCCCCGTAACAACAGGCCCGCACCGGGATTCCAGCGGTTATTGCAACGTCGACTCATGAGTTCTGCTCAGGAGTCCATGCGCAATTTCGGGGTTAATCGCCACAACCTTCCTCCTTACGATCCAGCGACACCGCAGCGCCCGCAATGGATGGAGCCCTTCACGATGATCACTGACACCCGCAACAGCATTGCTCTCCCCACACTCATGGCGCTCTGCCTGAGCGTCGGGGCGATGTTCAGCGTCACCACTCAAGCAGCCGAGGCTTCGCCCACCATGACCAGCACACCCGCCAGCGCAGCCAGCTTGTCGAGCCAGCAACAAGCCATTCCACTGATCGCGGCGTTCATGGCGACCAGCGACATGCCCAACCTCAACACGGCGCTCAACCAAGGGCTTGATGCCGGCCTGACCATTAGCGAAACCCGCGAAGTTCTCGTGCAGCTCTACGCCTACGTCGGCTTTCCGCGCAGCCTCAACGCCTTGAATGAATTGATGACGGTGGTGCAGGCGCGCAAACAGCGCGGCATTGCGGATGCGCCTGGGCGTGAGCCGAGCCGGGCGATTCCGGTCGGGGATGAGCTATTGGCAGCGGGTACGGCTAATCAAACCAAGATCTCCGGCGCTCCGGTCAAAGGCCCGGTTTTCGAGTTCGCCCCAGTGATCAACCAGTTCCTGCAAACGCACCTGTTCGGCGACATCTTCGAGCGTGACAACCTCGACTGGCAAAGTCGCGAACTGGCGACTGTCGGGGCGCTGGCAGCAACGCCGGGGGTCGAGCCGCAATTGCGCTCGCACATGGCGGCGAGCCTGCGCGTCGGTCTCAGCGCGGCACAGTTGCGCGAAGTCACTGAGCTGCTGAAAAAACATGATACGCAGACTGCCGAGCGGGCCAATGTTGCGCTGACCCAAGCCCTCGCGGTTTCGGGGAAATAACATGAAATCTGCAAAGCATTTGCTTAGCGTCACGCTGTTGAGCCTGTTGGCGGCCTGCGCGAACCATTCCGAAGGCCCGCTGCTGATCCAGAAACAAGGCAGCTTCGCCGCCGGTGGAACGATGACCACGGCACCGGGCACCTTCAACCCGCGCCAACCGATGACGCCCAACGGCCAGACCTACCACGGTGACCACGCCTACGCCTTCTATCAAATCCCGGTGGACGCGCGAAAACTGCCCATCGTCATGTGGCACGGCGCGGGTCAGTTTTCCAAGACCTGGGAAACCACCGCCGATGGTCGCGAGGGTTTTCAGAACATCTTTCTGCGCCGCCACTACGGCGTCTATCTGATCGATCAGCCTCGGCGTGGTGATGCCGGGCGCAGCATGGTCGAGACCACCATCAAGCCTGTGCCGGACGAACAACTGTGGTTCAACCAGTTCCGCATCGGCCTTTGGCCTCGCTACTTCAACGGCGTGCAAGTGGCACAGGACGCCCAGACCCGCGAGCAGTTTTTCAGGGCAATGACGCCGAACACCGGGCCGTTTGACATGGGCGTGGTCTCCGATGGTGTGTCGGCGCTGTTCGATAAAATCGGCCCCGGCATCCTGTTTACGCATTCTCAGGGTGGCGGGCCGGGCTGGTTGACGGCGATCAAGAACGACAAGGTCAAAGCCATCGTGGCGTTCGAACCGGGCAGCAGCTTCGTGTTTGCTGACGGTGAAGTGCCGGCGCCGATCCCCAGCGCGTTCGACACGGTGCAAGGCGCAGCGGTGCCGATGGAGCGATTCATGGCTCTGACGCGCATTCCGATTCTGATCCTGTACGGCGACAACATCCCGGAACAGGCAGTCGATCTGCCCGCTCAGGACAGTTGGCGCGCACGCCTGAAAATGGCCCGGCTCTGGCGTGACGCGGTCAATCGCCATGGCGGTGATGTGCGACTGATACACCTGCCGGAGATCGGCATTCACGGCAATACACATTTCCCTATGTCGGATTTGAACAACGTGCAGATCGCTGACCTGGTCGCGCAATTCCTCAAAGAAAAACAGCTGGACTGACCCAAATACTTTTGCAACTGCCGCCCTTTTTTTGCTCAGGAGCTTCACGTGAAGAACACCCTCAAAGCCACGTTCATGTCGGCATTGGTCGGCCTCTCGGCAGGCGAAGCCTTGGCCGCCGACTACAAGAAGAACCCGTTCACCCTCGTTTACGACGGCGCCATCAGCAAAAACGAACCGGGCAAGGTCAACATCCATCCGGTGAGCTACAAGCTCAACGGCCTAAACATTGCTGCCAACGTCTACACCCCGGCCAACTATGACGCGAAAAAGACCTACCCGACCGTGGTCGTCGCGCATCCCAACGGCGGTGTGAAAGAGCAAGTCGCCGGTCTGTATGCCCAGCGCCTCGCCGAACAGGGCTACATCACCATCACGGCCGATGCGGCCTATCAGGGCGCCAGCGGTGGTCAGCCGCGCAGCATCGATAAACCGGCGTATCGCATCGAAGACATTCACGGCATGGCCGATTTCATCAGCCAGTTCGCTGGCGTGGATGACAAGCGTCTGGGCCTGCTCGGCATTTGCGGTGGCGGTGGTTATTCGTTGGCGGCGGTTCAAACTGACAAACGTTTCAAATCCCTGGCGACGGTGAGCATGTTCAACTCGGGTCGAGTACGCCGCAACGGCTACAACGACTCGCAAATGGATAGCATCCAGCAACGTCTGCAACAGGCATCAGCAGCCCGCGCGCAAGAAGCAGCGGGGGGCGCGGTGCTGTATTCGGGGGATGCCAACCTCACCGATGAGCAGATTGCCAAACTGCCTTTCGAACTGTACCGCCAAGGTTATGAGTACTACTGGAAAACCCACGCGCACCCGAACTCGACCTTCAAATACACCACCAGCAGCCTTATTGACCTGATGCGTTTCGACGCCACCGACCATATCGAGTTGATCAATCAACCGTTGCTAATGATCGCCGGCAGCAAGGCCGACAGCCTGTACATGACTCAGGATGCGTTCCCCAAAGCCACCGGCACCACCGACAAGGAAGTGTTCATCCTCGATGGCGCCACCCACATTGAAACCTACTGGGTGCCGCGTTATGTCGATGCGGCGATCGGCAAACTGACGGATTTTTACGCACGCACCTTGTGATCAGCGCGCCAAGGGTCGCGCATCCGTGCGCGACCTGCTTTCATGGAATAATCACGCGCTCCTCATGAGAGGTTCTCATCAATGTCCCGCCCCAATCTCAACGACCTGCAAGCGTTCGTGGTCATCACCCGCGAAGGCAGTTTTACCCGTGCTGCCGCGCAACTGGGCGTTTCGCAGTCAGCGCTGAGCCACACTCTGCGGGCACTGGAAACCCGGCTGGGCGTGCGCTTGCTAACGCGGACTACGCGCAGTGTTTCACCAACGGAGGCGGGCCAACGCCTGTATCAAGCGATGGCGCCGCGCTTTGAAGAAATTGAACTGGAACTGGCTGCAGTCAGCGAGTTTCGCGACACCCCTGCCGGCAATGTGCGGATTCAGGCGTCCGAGCATGCGGCGAACAATATTCTCTGGCCGAAGCTGCTGAAGGTGCTGCCCGACTACCCGGACATCAAGGTCGAAATCACCGTCGATTACGCCCTCGCCGACATCGTCGCGCAGCGCTATGACGCTGGTGTTCGACTAGGTGATCAGGTGGCCAAGGACATGATCGCCGTGCCGATCGGGCCATCATTACGCATCGCCGTTGTCGGCTCACCGCAGTATTTCCAGCATCGGCCTTACCCGATGGAACCGGGAGATCTGGCGGCGCATAACTGCATCAACCTGCGCCTGCCGACTCACGGCAGCCTGATGCAATGGGATTTCGAAAAGGATGGCCACGAACTCAAGGCCCGCGTCGAAGGCCAATGGACATTCAACAGCAGCGTGCCTATTCTGCGTGCGGCCGTGGCGGGATGTGGCTTGGCTTTCCTGCCAGAGGACATGGTGGCGAAGGAGCTTGCCGACGGTAGCCTTGTGCGGGTGTTGGAAGATTGGTGCCAACCCTTTGCCGGTTACCATCTCTACTACCCTAATCGCCGTGAACATTCCTCAGCGTTTGGCGTTGTAGTTGAGGCGTTACTCTACAAGAGCTGAATCATCGACCTTCAAGGCGTCTGAATTTTCCCCGCCCCCCCAAACCGTGAATGAGCAGAGGATTTTGATCGACTGCGTCGGGCGCGACCGACTGCCCAGAACGTCGCCAGTCTGTTGCCGGCGTCGCAGCGTCGGGCGTTGTTGGGGATTTCGCAGTTGATTATGCTCGGGGAACTGGCGGTGAATCGGGCTTTGGATAATTTGCAGTTTCCGGAGTGATGTAAGTGCTGGGGTTGGCTGGGGGATGACTTGGGGGACGTGAGCAAGCGCGACCCTCACCCCAGCCCTCTCCCGGAGGGAGAGGGGGCCGACCGAGGTGTCTTTCGTGATACATCGACCTGGAAGACCTCAGCGATTATGGCTTTGATGAGTTTCGGCGATTCTGGATTCGAAGCGTTACGTTCAGGTCGCCGTCACTCTCGAATAGCCCCGAATCGGCCCCCTCTCCTGGGAGAGGGGGCCGACCGAGGTGTCTTTCGTGATACATCGACCTGGAAGACCTCAGCGATTATGGCTTTTGTGAGTTTCAGCGATTCTGGGTTCAAAGCGTTACGTTCAGGCCGCTGTAACTCTCGAATATCCCCGAATCGGTTCCCTCTCCTGGGGGAGGGGGCTAGGGTGAGGGGCTGTCCGTTCGTGTCAAAGTCTCCAGCCTGGTCAAGGGCGGCGCATCCTGACTTTAGCGAGATGGGGTCTGATTTATTTTTCGACATCCAACCCCAATAATCGAAATCAAATGCGTCGCTAAGACGCTCGGCATTTTCGACACACCAGTTGTGCGCTTAATCCCTGTGTCCATCAGCTATTAATCTTCAGGAGCGACGCACCGACGATAATTCGACAAACCCCAAAAGTCATCTCTAATCCAACCGGACTATCGAGGCGCTACAAACACTGCAATATCCAGCCATTCACCCCATTGCGAGGTCATCATGAACATTGATTTCACCGGACGTAAGGTTTTGGTTTCGGGTTCCACCAGCGGTATCGGTTTTGCGACGGCCAAGGGCTTTTTGCAAGCGGGGGCGCAGGTGGTGATCAACGGTCGCAGCCAGGACAGCGTCGACGGCGCTTTGCAACGGCTGGGCGGACTGGTCGGCAAGGCCATCGGTTTTGCCGGTGATCTGGGTAGCGAGGCTGGGGTCGACAAACTGATCGCGGAGCACAGTGCCTTCGACGTCGTCATCAACAATCTGGGCGTGTTCAATCCGCAGGATTTCTTCGAGATACCGGACAGCGAGTGGCAACGCTTTTTCGACGTCAACGTCATGTCCGGCGTGCGCCTGTCACGCGCCTATGCGCAGGGCATGGTGGAGCGTAAGTGGGGGCGGATCGTGTTTATCTCGTCGGAGTCGGCGGTGAATATTCCGGCTGACATGATCCATTACGGCTTCAGTAAAACCGCGCAACTCGCCGTGTCGCGCGGCCTCGCCAAGCGTCTGGCGGGCACCGGGGTGACGGTGAATGCCGTGCTGCCCGGGCCGACCCTGTCTGAAGGCGTGGCGCAAATGCTCAGCGCCACCGTCGAAAGCAGCGGCGAGAGCCTGGAGCAGGTGGCCGCTGACTTCGTCAACGCCCACCGCAGTTCCTCGATCATCCAGCGTGCCGCCAGCGTTGAGGAAGTCGCCAACATGATCATCTATGTCAGCTCCGAACAGGCGTCCGCCACCACGGGCGCAGCCCTGCGCGTCGACGGCGGGGTGATCGATAGCATCGTCTGAGATTTATTCTGCTGACGGCGCGTCAATCGGCACGACGAGCGCCGTCAGCGCTCAAGGAGGTTTTAGGCGGGAAGGGGTATTTGCCTAAGGCCCCATCCCGTGAGTAGAATGCGATTCATTATCAATCATGTATTCGCCGGGATTCCGATGCGCAGCGACGAAACACTAGGCACTGCTGATCTAGGGCTGCTCTATCGCACCCACCATTCGTGGTTACAGGGCTGGCTGATCCGGCGCACTGGATGTCGCGATAACGCTGCCGATCTGGCGCAGGACACGTTCGTGCGTCTGCTCAAATCCCGTCAATCCAGCCCGTTGCGCGAACCGCGCGCTTATCTGAGCAGTATCGCTCGCGGACTGATGATTGATCAGTATCGTCGTCGCGAACTCGAGCGTGCCTACCTCGAAAGCGTGATGTTGCTGCCTCCCCACGAGGTGCCCTCGGAAGAGAGCCGGCTGGTGATTCTGGATGCGCTCGAGCGTATAGACCGCATGCTCGGTACGCTTAAACCACGGGTTCGCCAGGCGTTCTTGTTTGCCCGGCTCGACGGCCTGACCTGCGCGCAAATAGCCGAAAAGCTCGGTGTTTCCCGCGCGACGGTGGAGCGCGACCTGGCCACGGCCCTGCAACATTGCTATCGCTTGCGTTATGTCGAGGCCTGAGCCGCAGGCGCTCGATCCGGCCATTGTCGAGCAGGCGATCCAATGGCTGGTGCGCGTTCGCTTCAATCAAGCCGATGAACAGACACAGCGCAGTTTTGAGCACTGGCTGCAGCAGCGCCCGGAGCATGGGTTGGCGTGGCAGCGTGTGGAAACCCTTGGCGATGACTTCGCAGGCGTGCCCGCGCAACTGGCCCGACAAACCCTGGATGGCAGCCGTCAGGGAATGCGCCGGCGCGAAAGCCTGAAGTTACTGGGCATTTTGGCGACTGTTGGCACGGCAGCCTGGCTCGGCCGGGACTACACGCCGGTCCCCGCCATGTTTGCGCAGCAACGCAGCAGCACCGGCGAGCGACGCCGCTTCCAGCTCGATGATGGCAGCCTTGTCCAGCTCAATAGCGATAGCGCCGTCGACAGCGAGTTCGACGCCCAGCGACGCCTGATCATCCTGCGACGGGGTGAAATCATTGTAAATGTCGGCGCGGACGCGCATTCGCATCAGGTGCGGCCTTTCTGGGTGCAATCACGCGACGGCCTCATGCAAGCCCACAGTTCGCGTTTTCTGGTGCGCGAGCGTGACGATGGCACGCTGGTCGCGGCGCAGGAAGGGTCCGTCACGCTGTTCCCCGGCGCCCGTCAAACGCCGGCAAGCCGCAGCGTGCAGGCGGGCGATCAGTTGCTGTTCACATCCAGTGGCTTGCGAACGTTCAGCGACAAGGGCCTTGATCCCTGGAGCTGGGGTGACGGGGTGATCAGTGCGCGCAACATGCGCCTCGGTGATTTCATCGCGGAGTTGTCGCGTTATCGCCCCGGGGTGTTGCGCTGCGCCGAAGAGGTCGCGGATCGTCGCGTTTCCGGCACCTTCCAGCTTGCCGACAACGATCAGGTCCTGGCGTTGATCGCGCAATCACTGCATTTGCACGTCGATTATCGAACCCGTTATTGGGTGACCCTGACCGCTGCCAGCTGAATTCAGCAGAATTTCATACTGCGTGAAAAATAATGAGGTGGTTTCTCATTCTCGTTCGACCTCTTTGGAAGGCCGGAATACAGGCCAGTCTGTCGATGTCCTTTCTTGGAGCGAGAAAATGAGTTCGTCCCCGGTTTCACAGCGCCATCCATTGAATCGCGCCTTGCACGCGGCGATTTTGGGTTTGATCGTCAGCAGCTACGCATTGCCATCGCTGGCGCAAACGTCGAGCGCTGACCAGAGCAATCAAGTCAAACCGTGGAACATCGCTGCGGGCCCACTGGCGCCGGCGCTTGATCGCTTTGCGCGCGAGGCGGGCATCAGTCTTTCATTCGATGCGTCGAGTGTCGCGAACCGCACCACGGCTGGCGTGAATGGCACGCTCGATACGTCGGCAGCGCTGGCCTCGTTGCTGCAGGGCAGCGGATTGCAAACCGAACAGCAAGGGCCGAATGCTTACCAATTGGTCCCTCAGGCAAAGCCCGCCGGCCCGCTGGAGCTCGACGCAACAGACGTCGAGGACTACCGCCTTGCGCCTCTCATCATCAACGCCAAGGTCCGGGTCAGTGCCGACGACGACACCAACTCGGTGGTCGCCAAGGAACTCTGGGTGGGCGGCAAGGTGGCCACCAGCATTCTCAATACACCGGCGTCGGTGTCGGTGGTGACCAACAAGGAAATGCAGCAACGCAGTGTCAGCACCACCGAAGAGGCGCTGCAATACACGCCGGGTGTGGTCAGTGACTTCTATGGTACGGATGACCGCAACGACTATTTCCAGATTCGCGGCTTCCAGGCCACCACCTACCGTGACGGCTTGACCCTGAGTTCGATGCGCGGCGTGCGCGAAGATCCATTCGCCTATGAGCGCATCGAGATTCTGCGCGGTGCCAACTCCACGCTGTTTGGCCCCGCAGACCCCGGCGGTTCGGTGAACTTCGTGACCAAACAGCCGCGCTTCGAGAAGTTTGGTCAGGGCTATGTGACCTACGGCTCGTTTGACCATGTCGAGACCGGCATCGATGTGGGGGATGCGTTGAACGACGAGAAAACCCTGGCCGGCCGCTTTACTGCCAAAGGCCAGAACAGCGACCGCGAGTATGATCACTCACAGGACGACAACCAGTTGTTTATGGGTGGCCTGACCTGGGCTCCGACGGATTACACGTCGGCGACGATGATTCTGGACTACCTGAAAACCGAAAGTTCGCCCAACAGTGGCGGTTATCCGCTGGACAAGGAGTACGACCGCAGCAAATTTTACGGCGAGCCGAGCTACAACTTCCACGATGTCGAGCGCACCAGCCTCAGCGGTAACATTACCCATGACTTCGATAATGGCTTCGTACTGCGCAGCAACCTGCGTTACAGCAAGTTGACCGATGATTTTGGCTACGTTTACTTAAGCGACAGCGCCGCACGTGTCGGTACGACCGTCGACCGCTATCTGTTTGGCACAGACACTGAGGCCGATCAGTTCAACGGCAATCTGATGCTGCAATACGATGCCCGCTTCGAGAACATCGACAGCAGCAGCCTGGTGGGCGTGGAGTATCTGGATTCGACCACCAAGGAAAGCTCGGTCTACGACCTGACGACCCCGATTGATATTGCCAATCCCGTGTTTACTGGCGTTTCACGTTCAATCGCGCCGTATGCCGTGAACAAGCGAGACGCGACCACCAAAGCCGTATTCCTTCAGCAGAACCTGTCGTTCTACGAGCGTTTCATCGTCACCGGGGGTGTGCGCAACGATTCGATGGACCTGACCAGCAAAGGCTTGCAATCGACTGAGAAAGACACCTTCTCCGAAACCTCTTACCGCGGTGCCTTGACTTATATCGTCAACGACGAAGTGTCCACTTATGTGAGCATGGTGGAATCCGTCTCGCCGCCGCAAGTTGGGGTAACACCGCAGACGGGCCGGCAGTACGAAGTGGGTGTGAAGTATGCGCCGATGGGGATGGACGCACTGTTTTCCGCCGCCGTTTATGACCTGACCCAGGAAAACGTCACCATCGCCGTGGTGCTGCCGAGCGGCATCATTGAACAACAAACGGTGGGCGAGTCGCGGGCACGCGGTCTCGACCTGGAGGCCAAGGCGCAGGTGACGCAGAACCTCAGCCTGATCGGTGGTTATTCCTATATGGAGTCGGAAGTACTGCGCGGTTCGTTGTACGACGGCAGCTCGCTGAAGGGCAACGAGTTCGCCACGGCACCCAAGCACTCCGCTTCGCTCTGGAGTTATTACGACCTGCCCGGCACGGATGTCAGCGTCGGCTTGGGTGCGCGCTATGTCGGCGCTTATTACTTCGATGCCGCCAACTCCGGCAAAAGCGACGGCACCACGCTGTTCGACGCCGCCTTCAACTACAAGATCGCCAAGGGTACTGACCTGGCGGTGAATGTCAGCAACTTGCTGGATGAGCAGCACGTGGTCGGTTCCGGCACAGCGAACTTCTACAATCCGGGTCGCGAGATTACCGCCAAAGTGAGTTACAACTGGTAAGTGGGCGTTTAAGCCTTTTTCTTTGCCAGGAAGCGGTGCCTGCTTTATCGCGGGTACCGTCAATCTGGTCATCAATCGGCGGGGTGAAAGTAGGGCGTTGATAGCAGACGTAGTGTTAGCGCTACGATCTCGGTACCCCGGGCACATCCATATTGATCTTTCGCCAGAAAGCTTCAGAAAAGCTGTAAACCGAGAAAGCGATCAGCCCCAACGCCATCACGATCAAGATCAACCAGCCCGCTGGAAGATTCTGCAGCGCGTCCAGAGCCTCTTTCATACCCGGTGGATCCATCGCTTGATAAGTGGAACCGCTGACAGCCAGCAGCACCGCAATCTCGATAAAAACCACCCCACGGGCGATCAGGCCGAACCTGGAGACTGGGCGGACATACCGCATGACATCCTCGTCAGCCTCAAAGTATTTCTCGAACGTCGCCTTCCAGCCCTTGATGATGTGCGCAATACCTACGCCCAGCGGAACAAGTGCGATCAGGTACACCAAAAGATTCGAGTGATCCCAGGACAACAAATGCGCCAGCCAGTCTTTGGTCTGCCCACCGGAATTGCCCGAGCTTCTAATGCCGCTTACGAGCAAACCCAACGCAAAGATCGCTAAAGCGCCGTTGACCATACCGCCGGCCAACAGACCCGCGCGAATGACCAGGCCCTTGAGGTCCTTGCCATGATGATCGACATCACGCGTCGCTTGCAGGACGCGCCAAGCTGCAAAGGCGAGCAGGCCGGCCACTACAAGCCCAACCAGGAAATAGCCGAAGGGTTGGCTGAGCAGCGCCTCCAGGCTTTTGTGGCTGTCCTTGGGTTTGGTCGAGTCCTGTGCCGCCAGCAGTGCGAAGATACCGATGATCAAATAAAGCACGCCACGAGCGGCGTAACCGCCCCGAGCGAGTATTACCAGGCTATGTTGCGCGGACATTCGATGTATTCCAGAGAGGGCATACAACAGCAGACCCCTCGTGCTGGCTGGGGTTCTACTTGCTGTATCAACCTTATTGGCAATGGTGCGAGTGGCTGCCCTCACCCCAGCCCTCTCCCAGAGGGAGAGGGGGCCGACCGAGGTGTCTTTAGGGGTACATCGACCTGCAAGACCATAGTGATTATGGCTTTTGTGAGCTCAGCGATTCTGGATTCAACGAGCCACACTCAGGTCGGCGCAACCCTCTAATCCTCCCCGAATCGGTTCCCTCTCCTGGGGGAGAGGGCTAGGGTGAGGGGCGGTCCGTCTGCGACAACAATGCCTCCAGCCTCGCCCCATGACGCTTTAGTTCACCGGCTTCAAACTCCATTCGAATCGCGACCTGACTTCAAATAGGTTTTCGCCCACTCCCGGTAATGGTCCGAGAGTGTGTATCTGGCAAGCAGCTCAGGAAGCGAACGCTCGTTTCCCTCTGCGCCGCTTTGTTCACGCAACGCTGCGTACGTCGCTTCGATGGCGGCCAGATACGGGGCATGCCCATTGACCACAATCCGCACATTGCCAGCATTCAGTCGCTCAACATCGCTCAGCGCCGGATTTGCATAGTTGATCAACATGATCGGCACACTCAGATGTGCGGTGAGTGCGTCCAGATGATCGAAGTCTTTGACCCCAACGAGGCAAATCGCGTCGGCCCCAGCCTTTTCATACGCCGTGGTGCGTGCAATGGAATCTTCCAGCGTGGTAACGGCCACATGGGTTCGGGCGATGATGCTGAGGGCATCATCTGATCGGGCAAACCGAGCGGCGTAAATCTTGCTCGCGGCTTCTTCCAGCTCGATAAGCACAGGCGATTGCTCGTCGTACCTCGCCGGCAGGTGAGTGTCCTCCAGCGTCAGCGCAGCAACGCCGGCTTTCTGCAGCTCGGTCACGGTGCGCATGACGTTCAGCGCGTTTCCGTATCCATGGTCGGCATCCGCGATGATCGGGATCTGGCTGGCCCGGCCGACTCGGGAAACCTGCTCGACATACTCATCCAGCGTGAGCAGCGCGATGTCCGGTGCCCCCAATACCTGAAGCGAGGCAACGGACCCACCTTGAATGGCCACCTCAAAGCCAAGATCGCAAGCCATACGAACCGAGATAGGGTCGAATACTGAAGCAGCAAACTTGCAGTCATTTCCTCTGAGTAAATCACCAAACGCCTTGCGTAGTTGATGATGTGATCGCTCAATCATTTTTGGCTCCATCGAATGCTCACCAGTGATGTGCGAGGTCTCATTCGAGTTGAACGAGACCTGGAAGGCGCTACCGGTCATAGCCGTTGAAGGCGAGATGACCGGATCCCTTTGCAGATTATTTCTGCGCCAGCAATGCCTTCCTGGCCGCTTTCTCGTGTTTCATGGCGGCGATTTCACGCTCGCACGCCTCGACATCAAACGAGTTGTCCCACTTGGCAATAGCGATGGTGCCGATGCCGTTGCCGATCAGGTTGGTCACGGCCCGCGCTTCGTTGAGGAATCGGTCGATGCCCAGCAGCAAGACCAGGCCCACCAGAGGTATGGAGTGAATGGTTGTGAGCGTTGCGGCCAGCGTTACAAAGCCTGCGCCAGCCACCCCGGCCGAGCCCTTTGAGGTCAGCAGGAACACGCCCAGCAAGATCATTTGATCCATAAAGGTCAGTGGCGTATTGGTCGCCTGGGCAATGAAGATGGCGGCCATCGTGAGATAGATGCAGGTGCCGTCTGCGTTGAAGGTGTAGCCCGTCGGCAGCACCATGCCGACGACCGATTTTTTACAGCCAAGTTTTTCCAGCTTCACCATCATGCGTGGCAACACGGCTTCGGTTGAGCAGGTGCCAAGCGTGATGAGAATTTCATCCTTGAAGTAGCGCAGAAACTG
This sequence comes from Pseudomonas koreensis, assembly GCF_036668835.1. Lineage (GTDB taxonomy): Bacteria > Pseudomonadota > Gammaproteobacteria > Pseudomonadales > Pseudomonadaceae > Aquipseudomonas > Aquipseudomonas koreensis_I. The sequence continues at coordinate 185,936 of NZ_JAZEVW010000006.1, read as the reverse complement.
CATCAGCGGCATACCCGACCATCTGGCCACCGTACCCAGCACCACGACGATAAAAATCAAGGTTGTGATGTAGAGGGCGACCAACAACTGACCGAGCGACAGCAGCGTGCCAATTCCGTATTTGCCAATCGTGAACGCCATGCCAGCACCAGCACCCAGTGGCGCCAGGCGCATGACCATCGCCACGATCCTGAACAGACCCTGCAGGAACAGATCGATGGTATTGATCAAGGGTTTGCTGGTTTCGCCCATTTGGACCAGAGCCACACCCATCAATACCGAGAGCAGAATGACCTGCAGCATGACGCCATTAGAGAACGCGCCGAGGAAGGTGTGAGGGATGATATTGAGAAAGAACTCAACGGTGCCGCCTTGCTCAGTGGCGGCCTGGCTGTACTTGCTGACCGCATTTGCATCCAGCGCGCTGACGTTGATATTCATCCCGACGCCAGGCTTGACGATGTTGACCACGATCAGGCCGACGACAAGGGCGATGGTTGAAAGAATCTCGAAATAGATCAGCGCTTTCACGCCAATCCGCCCGACCTCTTTGATACTGCCCATCTTTGCGATACCGACCACGACCGTACCGAAAATGATCGGCGCCAACAGCATCTTGATCAGCTTGATGAAGCCATCGGCAAAGGGTTGGAGCTTGGCGCCGATATCGGGTACGAAGTAACCGATCGCGGCACCGATCACGATGCCGATCAGCACTTGCACATACAGCTGGCCGTACCAGCGGGACTTGGACATTTCCACGGAAGCACCTCATTTTATTGTTGTGATGGGCGTGTGGTTTGGCGTCTGCGGCAGACGCCTGAGTCTGCGGCCCTTTTTTAAAGAAACCGCAGATCGATCGGGATCAGCCTTCGCCTAGCTCGCGCATGACGGCGTACAACGCGGATTTGGCTTCGAAGCCCACCCCTGGAATATCCGGCAGACCGACATAACCGTTCTCCACCTTGATGCCGTCGGCGAAGCCGCCGAAAGGCTGGAACACGTCGGGGTACGATTCGTTGCCGCCCAGGTGCAGGCCGGCGGCGATGTTCAGGGACATCTGGTGGCCACCGTGCGGAACCACGCGGCGCGACGACCAGCCCATTTCTTCCATCACTTTCAGGGTGCGCATGTACTCCACGAGCCCATAGGACAGCGCGCAGTCGAACTGGAGGAAGTCGCGATCGGGGCGCATGCCGCCGTGACGCAGCAAGTTACGAGCGTCCTGGTGGGAAAACAGGTTTTCCCCGGTGGCCATAGGCAGTTCGTAGTGATTGGCAAGCTCGGCCTGCAGTGCGTAGTCGAGCGGGTCGCCGACTTCCTCGTACCAGAACAGGTTGTACTTCTTGATGGCTTCGGCGTAAGCGATACCGGTCTGCAGATCGAAACGGCCGTTGGCATCGACTGCCAGGCGACGACCGTCGCCAACGACTTCAAGTACCGCTTCGATGCGACGGATATCTTCGTCCAGTGGCACCGCACCGATTTTCATTTTGACAACGTCGTAGCCGCGATCCAGGTAGCTCTGCATTTCCGCTTTGAGTTTGCTCTGGTCCTTGCCTGGGTAGTAATAGCCGCCTGCTGCGTAGACCCAGACCTTGTCATCCGCCACGCCGTTACGGTAACGATCAGCCAGCAGACGGTAGAGCGGTTTGCCTTCGATCTTGGCGACGGCATCCCATACCGCCATGTCGATGGTGCCCACCGCGACCGAGCGCTCGCCGTGACCGCCAGGCTTTTCGTTGGTCATCAGGGCTTTCCAGATGGCAAACGGATCGAGGTTGTTGTTCTCATGGTCGATGAGCGTTTCTGGATCAGCTTCGGTGATGCGCGCCAGAAAACGATCACGCATCAGAGCGCCTTGACCATAACGACCGTTGGAGTTGAAACCGTAGCCGATGACCGGTTTTCCATCGCGAATCACATCCGTGATAACCGCGACGACCGAGCAGGTCATTTTGGAAAAATCGATATACGCGTTGGCAATCGGGGAGGCAATGGAAACGGTTTTTTCACGGATGTCGACGATACGCATAACGGGTTCCTCTTGTTGTTTGTGGCCCCACGTTATGCTTTGCGATGACACCCGCCCAATGCTATTAATGCCGCGCCCTATGCACAGGAGGCATTGCCCTTGGAACTCGTTTGGCTTGAGGATTTTTCAGCGCTCGCGGAATACGGCAGCTTTGTTCGTGCCGCTGAAGCGCGCCATGTGACGCAGCCTGCCTTCAGTCGCAGAGTCCGTTCGCTGGAGACTTGGATGGGCGTCGAACTGTTCGTCCGCACCCCGCAGGGAGCGACGTTGACCGAGGCTGGAAGGCAGATTTTGCCTAGCGCCCAAGAGGCGGCCAGGCGTTTGTACCGGATGCGCTCCGAGGCACAGGAAGTGGCTGGCATGGCTGCAAAAACACTGCAATTTGCAGCCACTCATTCCTTGTCTTTCACCTTCTTCCCGCGCTGGTTGAGAAGTGCCGAAAATGGCGCACCGATAGAAGCGGTACGTCTGCATTCAGACAGCATGGCGGTGTGCGAGCAGATGCTGATTCAAGGCCAGGTGCAATTTCTCCTGTGTCATCGCCACCCGGATGTACCGCCGCTGCTCGCCCCGGATCAGTTCATTGGAAAGAAGATCGGCGAGGATGTGCTGGTGCCACTGGCGAGCCCCTCTGCCCATTTCGGCACCTCTCCTGAAACACTGCCTTATCTGGCTTACACCCACGAGTCGGGCCTTGGCCGAATCGTTGCTCATCGACTCCACGGCAAAGAAGATTATCTTCATCTCAAGCCGCTTTTCAGCAGCCATCTGGCTGCGGTTCTCATGTCGATGGCGTTGGAGAGCAAGGGGGTCGCCTGGTTACCCAAGAGTCTGACCGAACAGGAGATGACTGACGGACGTCTGGTTCGGGCGCTGGACGAAAGCTGGGATATCCCTCTGGAAATCCACCTGACGCGTCCGACGGCACCCATCAGCCCGTCAGCGGAAGAGTTCTGGGCTCGCGTGGACGGTTAGCAGGATGGCGCCTGGAGTCAGGCGCCGTGCCGTTTCATATCCGCTGTGGAACGACCTAAGGGATCAAGCGCATCTCGCGCAGTTTATCGAACACATCGAAAAATGCCTGATCGCTCGCCTGATAGGCAGTGAAACCCATTGCACGGCTTTTCGACATGTCCGTGACCACTTCGATGGGCCGACCAAGGTCTGCATCGGTGTGCCATGGCGATATCAGTCGACCAATGTCAGATTCCTTCAAACCGTGTTCGGCAACTATTTGCGTCCACACGGTTTGGTCGTCGGCCATCTGCTTCTCAAGCGGTGAGAGGGAAGCGGGATAGTCGGCTGCAGGCACGTCGAAGTAGTCGGCAATTCGGCTCCACATCCATTTCCAGCGAAACACATCGCCATTCGTGACATTGAATGCCTGGTTGGCCGCCGCCGGCGTGGTAGCCGCCCATAGTTGTTGTTTCGCCAACTGCCGGGCGTCCGTCATGTCGGTGAGGCTGTCCCACTGCACACGTGAGCCGGGAAATACAAAGGGGCGATTAGTGTGTTTGCAAATCGAGGCATAGACGGCGAGGGTGGTTGCCATGTTCATCGCGTTGCCAACGGCAACTCCGGTGACGGTATGCGGGCGGTGAACGCTCCAGGTAAAACCGTCCTTTTCGGCGGCGGCGAACAGTTCGTCTTCCTGGGCGTAATAGAAATTCTCGACGTCCAGACGACCCTGCTCTTCGCGAAACGGTGTTTGCGGCAGGCTGCCTTTTCCATACGCTTCGAAGGGGCCGAGATAGTGTTTGAGGCCGGTAACCAGCGCTACGTGCTCAACGCTCTTGGCGGGTCGAATGGCGGCGAGGACGTTGCGTACCATGGCGGCATTGACGCGAATGTTCTCGGCTTCCGTGGCTTGCCGTGACCATGTGGTGATGAACACGTGAGTGGGTTTCAACCCCGCGAGTGCACGTTCCAGCGAAGCCGGATCTTGAAGATCAGCCGCGACCGGGATCACGCCTTGAGCTTGCGAGGGGTGGCGCGACAGCGCGGCGACCTGCCACTGGTTGTCGATGAGTAACTGCGTGATGGCGCTGCCGACGATACCGCTGGCGCCCACGACCAAAGCTGTCTGAGTCATAGGTTTCTCCTGTATTCAGGTTTCGGAGTACGCCTGCCCGACAGAGGTTCAACCTGAAAATCCGTTAGAGTGTTCACTCATCCCCGTTGAAGCCCGTGAAAATGAATCGTCCGCTGTTTGTCGCGCTGGATGGCCCCAAAGGCGTCGGCAAAACCTCGCTGTTGGAGGCCATCACCGAAGTCCTGAGGGCCGACAACCAGAAAGTCATCCGGCTGTGCGAGAAGAAAAGCGATCCGTTCCGGGGCGAGACCATGCACTTGGTGAACCGGCTCGCCCGCCAGCCTGACCGGGATTTGGAGCTGCAAGTTTGCCAGCGTCTGGCTGACAGCCGCCGCTGGATTTCCCGGCACGTGCTGACGAAACAACCCACCGACAGCATCATCCTGATCGATCGCTGGTACCCGTCCGAGGCCGCGTTTCGCCGCACAGTCCCGTTCGCCGAAATCTTGCAGTTGAATCTCGATCGCGGCGTCCAGGTGCCAGACCTGCATGTCGGCGTGGTCACAGCGGCAGAGATTTCCTGGGCGAGGGCGGCTGCACGACGGCGCGGTTTGAGCAGTACTGTGCTTCGAGGGCTGGAGGAACATGTCGCTTGTACTCTGGCGTTTGAGCGAGCGGTTGCTGAACAGGGTTGGTTTTTATGCCGGAATGAGGGAACGATCGAGGAGGCGACGAGGCGGGTGGTTGGTGAGATTAATCGGGTGATGAGCGGTCTCGGTATCAGTCCGCCAGGCTGAGTGGCGCGGATTTGGTTGAAAAACTTGCGTGCCGTCCGCTCTCGCTCCACGCAACTGTATTCGTACACGTCATTGGTATATTCGCGTCGGCTTTCAGCCTTGTTTGACAAGTTTGCTTTTGTTCGCGAACAGTTCGATAAAATATCCGAAGTGCGCAAGAAGTTGCGCAGTTGGCCATAATATTACGGCATGTAATCGGCCTGCAGGCTTGGTTTCATAAGGGCTGTAGCCAAGTGCGCAACTTTTTGCACAGTACTGCGCAAAAAGTTGCGCACTTTTTCTTCAAAACCTTTAGTGCTGTGTTCCAGAAGTTGGAAAAATTCGCGCAAGTCGTTAATTCATAAGGGCGGCCTGATACATGGCACATTTCTTGATGGCTCATCGCCACGCTGGCGGGCAATGGTGCCTGTCAGTTGTGTCGTTTGAGCAAGGAGAGCGTCCCCATGGCAACACCAGCGTACATGTCGGTTACCGGCGAAAAACAAGGCCTGATCACTGCAGGCGCATTCACCGCTGACTCCGTAGGCAACACCTACCAGGAAGGCCACGAAGACCAGGTCATGGTTCAGGCTTTCACCCACGACGTGATCATCCCGCGTGACCCGCAATCCGGTCAGCCAACCGGTCAGCGCGTTCACAAGCCAGTTGTGATCACCAAGGTCTACGACAAGGCTTCGCCACTGCTGCAAGCAGCACTGACTTCCGGCGAGCGCATGAGCGAAATCGTTATCCAGTGGTACCGCACTTCGGCGCAAGGCACCCAAGAGCACTACTACACCACCAAACTGGAAGACGCGATCATCGTCGCCATCAACAACAAAATGCACAACTGCCAGGATCCAGGCAACGCGCACTTCACCCACCTGGAAGAAGTGCAGTTCACCTACCGCAAAATCACCTGGACCCACGAAGTGTCCGGTACTTCGGGTTCCGATGACTGGCGTGCTCCAGTCGTTTAACGACGACTGATGTTGTATTCACCCCGATCAGCATCGCTGGTCAGGGTGTTTGACCTAAAGAATTCTGGCGTGCATCAGTTTTGTTGACTGATACACGACGCAGCATTGCGCGAGGAACAAGGGATGTTCTCACCGGCCAATCAGCCTCATTTCAATCTGACCATCGATGGCATCGACAGCGATTTCCAAGTGCTGTCCTTCACCGGTCGTGAGGCACTCAACACACCCTTTGAATTTGAACTGGAGCTGGTCAGCGAAAAGGCCTCCATCAACCTCGAGAGCGTGCTGCACAAACTCGCGTTTCTCCAGCTATCGCCGACCGGCACCGGCATCCACGGGCTGGTCTACAGCATTGCGCAAGGCGAAGCGGGCAAGCGACTGACACGCTACACGATCTCTCTGCGTCCGCAACTCGCCTATCTGGCGCATCGGGTCAATCAGCGCATCTTCCAGCAGAAGACGGTGCAACAGATCATCAGCAAGGTGCTGGAAGAGCACGGCATCCTGGCCAGCGATTACCATTTCCAGCTCAGTGCGATCTATCCCGAACGCATTTATTGCGTGCAGTACGATGAGTCCGACTTGCACTTCATTCAGCGCCTGTGTGAAGAGGAGGGGATTCACTACCACTTCCAGCACACCTCCAGCGGTCATCAGCTGACCTTCGGCGACGACCAAACTGTTTTCCCCAAGCTGGCGCCGGTGGCCTATCAGCAAGACTCCGGGTTGGTCGCCGACAAACCAGTGGTCAAGCGTTTTGGCCTGAGGTTAGCGACTCGCACCAGTCGCACCACGCGCCGCGATTACGACTTCGTCAAACCGAAGATCGAACTGGAAAGCGACGCCAAGAGTTCCGCTCAGCCTGACCTTGAGGATTACGATTATCCCGGCCGCTTTGTCGACCGCGATCGTGGCAAGCACTTGGCCAATCGCGCATTGGAGCGCCATCGCAGCGACTATCGTCTGGCCGATGGCAGCAGCAATCAACCGATACTGGTCAGTGGTCATTTTCTCGCCCTGACCGACCACGCCAACCCGACGTGGAATGACCTGTGGCTGCTCACCGAAATTTTCCACGAAGGCAAACAACCGCAGGTGCTGGAAGAGTCGGTGACCAGCGACACCACCGATAACAAAGATGACTTTCATCAAGGCTATCGCAACCGCTTCACGGCTACCCCATGGGATGTTCCTTACCGTCCGCCGCTTGATCATCCGAAACCCAAAGTGCTCGGCACGCAAAGCGCTGTGGTGTGCGGCCCGGAAGGCGAAGAGATCTACTGCGACCAGTACGGCCGAGTGAAGGTGCAGTTTTTCTGGGACCGTGAAGGTCAGCATGACGACATGACCAGTTGCTGGATGCGCGTAGCGTCCAGTTGGGCAGCGGAAACGTTCGGCTCGATCAATATTCCGCGGGTCGGTATGGAAGTGTTGATCACCTTTCTCGAAGGTGATCCGGACCAGCCGCTGATCACCGGTTGCTTATACCACGGTGCCAATCTGCCGCCTTACAAACTGCCTGATTTCAAGACGCTTGCTACGGTCAAGAGCAAGGAATACAAGGGCAGTCGTGCCAACGAATTGCGCATCGACGACACCACCAGCGAGATCAGTATCGCGCTGCGCAGTGACCACGGTGCGAGTGCGATCAACCTCGGGTATCTGACCCATCCTCGCCCTAGCGGTGGACAGCCGCGCGGTGAAGGTTTTGAGCTGCGCACCGACCGTCATGGTGCTGTGCGTGCCGGTGCTGGTCTGCTGATCACCACTGAGCCTCGTCCGAACGAATCCAAGCATCACAAGGATCTTCCGGAGACTGCCGAACGTCTTGCCACGGCCAGCGACCAACAGGATGGCTTCGCCGTGCAGGCCAAAGAGCTCCAGGCACAAGAGGCCGGCGATCAGGACGATGTGGCCAAGGCGCTGCATGCCCAACATCAAGGCGTGCTCGGTTCAGGACCGGCGAACCTCACGGCGAACGAATTTCCCGAATTCACCGAGCCGCATCTGGTGCTCGCCAGTCCGGCCGGCATCGCCTTGACCACGCCGCGTTCCAGCCACATCGCTACCGGCGAACACCTGGCATTGAGCAGTACCGGGCACACCAGTCTGTCGATCGGCAAACGCCTGCTGGCCAGTGCCAGCCGCGGCATGCGTCTGTTCGTGCAGAGCATGGGGTGGCGCCTGGTTGCAGCGTCCGGCGACATCGACGTGCGCGCGCTCAAGGACAGCATCAACCTGCTGGCCAAGCTCAATATCACCGCCAATGCCGACCGCATCACCATCACCGCGAAAACCGAACTGGTGATTCAGGGCGGCGGCAGCGCGACGACCTACAACGCCGGCGGCATCACCCACGCCACCAGCGGTCCGTACACCGCGCACGCGGCGAACTTCGCATACACCGGGGCGAAAAGTCTCGCCGGGGTATTCCCGGAACCGCCGAAACCTGGCAAGGGCAATCTTGAGTTGTTCAACCAGTACGCCGGACGCCAAGGCATCAAGGAAGGTGATTACGAAGTCATCGATGCGTTGGGCAAAAGCATCAAGGGCAAACTTGACGGTAAGGGCTTTGCCAGCGTTTCTGGTGCTGCACCGGGACCGGCGCGCGTGCTGTTCGGCAAGGATCCGGCCGATACCTGGAGCGAAGGCAGCTATATCGGCAAACCGGAGTGGCCATTGAATCCGCCGGGGGCGGACGAAGCTCCAAGCCAGGTGCAAGCAATGGTTGCTCAAGTGCTGCCGAGCAAAAGTTGGGATGTGTTGGAAAAGGGCAAGGATATGGCTCAAACAGGGATGAGCGCTGTTCAAACGGCACAAGGTGCGATGCAAACAGCGCAACAGGTCAAAGGCGCCGTGCAGGGCGGTGTGGCTGGCTTGCCGAAGCTTGTAAGTGCAGCGACACCGAGCGCATCGAGCATCCTTGGCGCAGCAAGCAAGGCGGGCAAGCTGCCTAGCCTTCCGGCTCCGTCCTTGCCCAAACCATCGCTTAAGACACCTGACCTGTTGAATGGGGAGGTGTTCTCATGACTGAAGCCGCCGTTGTTAAAAAGCGCGAGCCGCAGGTAGCGGTCGTTCCGCTCAATACGCTGGATGTACAGGACGTAGGTCGTGGTGCTGCTCGGTTTGATGCCTGGTTGCGATCCATCAGCGGCGACGTGGTCACGCTGGATCGAATCAAAGGTGTCGCCGGGTCGCTGCCAGTGGTTGGCAACATCATGGCGCTGGTTGACGCGCTTGGTGACATCGTCACGCTTTCCAAAAGCAAGCAGCGGGAATTGCTCGATTGGGTGAGCCTGGGAATTAACCTGATCGGCGTTTTGCCTGCACCTCCGACAATGGCCGCGGCGCGCATGAGTTTGCGTCCTACCCTGTTTTTGGTGCGTCAGGAACTGCGTAACAGCGCCAAGATGCTGTTGGGCGACTCAATGATTGAGGTGCTGGTCGGGCACTTGAACGCAACAATCGTCGGCACGATCGATGACTTTGTAAAACAGGCGCAGGGCAAGCTGTCCGGCATTCTTGCCGATGCCGGGAACCTGGGGGCAAGTGCGGTAAACGAAATTGCTAAAGGGCTTGAAGCCGTCGTTAACGGCAAGCTCGACGCAAAAGGCGATGCGCGCGCAGCGGGTCAGAAAATTACTGCTGCCGGCAATCAATTGCTGAGTGATCCCAAGGCAGCCATCAGCAATATCTTCGGCGCCGCCTTCAGTGCTTACAAAGCTGTCGGCAAAGGCGTTGCCAACAGCGCCGCCAAGAACCTTCTGCCCGACCAAGCGAAAAAACTGGTGATGACACACACCGGTACCTTGAGAGCGATGGGTCCGGAGATCAAAACCCAATTAAGCAAGTTGGGTGATCCGGGGACGCGTCACTCGATCGGTTGGCTGCTGCAAATGCTCAGCGGTGCAGTAGTAACCTGGCGTAAGCGTCGAGGCCATGGACAGAGTGCTAGCGTTAAACCCAATGCCACCAGTAAGGCGCAGAACAAGGCGGGTGAGGGGCGACTCGAAGCCAGCAGCCGTCAGGCTCCTGCGAATGCCAACGCCAATGGCCAGAAAAATGGTGCATGTGCGGGTACTTGCAACAGTATCAGCTTCGCGTTGGGATCTGAGTCCCTAAGCCATACCGATTTCAACCTTCCAGGCCCATTTCCGATTGAATGGGTGCGCACCTATAGCTCCCGGTTTGATGCTTTTGACAAGGGTGAATTAGGTGCTCGGTGGGTGACTGAGTTCACCACACGATTCGACTGCAAGGGCGATGGTCTGGTTTTTTTTGGCGCTGACGGTCGCAGCATTGATTTCCCTCTGCCGAAGGTAGGCCTATTCCACTATGACGCCGTTGAAAATCTTACGCTGGTTCGCTCCGGTGAGGATCAACTGCTCGTTTGTTTCGGTTTTGAGCGCAAAGAAACCTATGTCCGTCGTGGTCGTACCTATTGGCTGACGGACGTCAAAATGCGCAGTGGTGCGGGGCTTATGCTGCACTATGAGCATCGGCACGGGGATGCCCTCGTACTATCTGACCTGATCACCTATCAAGGGGATATCACGCAGGTCCACTTGCACGTCGGAACGCTGATAGACGATCAAGGACGGTTGACCGGTCTTTGGGAGATCCGTGACGGTGCACCTGTACGGCAATTGTGTCATTACCAATACGACATCCATGGCGACTTGATCCAGGCACAGGATGAAAACGGTGCCGCCTGGAGTTATCAATATCAGCATCACCTCCTGACGCGCTACACCGATCGTACCGGCCGTGGTTTGAATCTGGAATGGGATGGCCATACGTCGCATGCGAGAGCCGTACGCGAGTGGGCTGACGACGGCAGTTTCGATACGCGTCTTGAGTGGGACGAAAACATCCGTCTGACTTATGTCACCGATGCCCATGGCAACGAGACTTGGCATTACTACGACATCAAGGGATATACCTACCGGATTCGGTATGCCGACGAACGCTCCGAGTGGTTCTTTCGTGATGATGCGAAGAATGTGATTCGTCACGTCCATACAGATGGCACCAGCGATCGTTACAGCTACGACGCGCGCGGTAATCTGCTCGAGCACATCAGTCCGGACGGTAGTGTCGCTCACTACGCTTACGATGATCTCAACCAATTGATCAAGGTAAGTGATGCAGAGGGCGGTCAATGGCTGCGTGCTTACGATGATGCCGGCAATCTGGTGGAGTCCGTCGATCCGCTTGGGAACAAGACGGAGTACGCGTACGACAAAGCAGGTCAGCTGATTGCTATCAAGGATGCAATCGGCAATGAAAAAGAGCTTGAGTACAACGCTGCTGGCCAGCTTCTGAAATATACCGATTGCTCAGGCAAGACCAGCGAGTGGGAATACGACGATCGCGGTCAAATGATCTGTTTTACCGATGCCGCGGGTCAAAATACCGAGTACCAATACAAAGGCGGACATATCGCCTTAATAACGCATCCAGATAAAACCGAAGAACGATTCAAACGTGATGCCGAAGGGCGACTGCTCGCTCATGTAGACGGCTTAGATCGATGCACCACGTGGAGCTATAACGCGGCGGGCTTGGTTGCCGAGCGGGTAGATGCTTGCGAGCAAACGATCCGATACCGTTGGGATCGGCTGGGTCGTCTGGTCGCACTCGAAAACGAAAACGAGCAGCGCACCCAGTTTCACTACGATCCCGTCGGAAGGCTGATTGAAGAAAAAGGTTTTGATGGTCTTGCTACCCGCTATCAATACGACTCTGAGAGTGGGCGCTTAGCGAGAGCCATCACTGGTGAGCGCATCATTTCGATGTCCTTTGACCCAATGGGGCGGTTGATCGAACGCCACGCGAGCTTGGGTAACACGACTCAAAGTGAATCCTTTGCCTATGACGGTAATGGCAACATGGTTTTGGCCGGAAACGATCAAAGCCGGTTGCTGTGGTTCTATGACTCGGCCGGTAATCTGATCAGAGAGCATCAGCATTATCAGGATTTGGAAAAGCCGATCGTTGCAATTTGGAGGCATGAGTACGATGCCCTCAATGAGTGTGTCGCCACGACTCGTCCTGATGGCCATCGGGTGAGTTGGTTGACCTACGGCAGTGGGCATTTACTCGCATTGAAGCTGGATGATCACGAGCTGGTCGGCTACGAACGAGATGATCTGCATCGCGAGGTGGCTCGTCATCAAGGAAATCGTCTCCGGCAGACGCAAAAGTGGGACCCGGCAGGGCGGCTGCAAGAGCAGTTGCTCGGGCGAAGTGATGACAACGCCACTTTGCTGAAGCGCGAGTATAAATACGATGCGGTCGGTCAGTTGACCGAGCTCAACGATACTCGTCGCGGACTGCTGACGTACCGTTATGATCCGGTCGGGCGATTGATCGGCGCAGCGAGCCGCCTCGGTGTCGAAAGCTTCGCTTTCGATCCTGCGAGTAACGTTCTGGACGAGAAGGTGGCAGAAGTACGCCGGCCTTTGGATCTGGCCCCATCACGTAGCCGGTTGGTAGACAACCTATTACGGGAATACGTCGGAACTCATTACGAGTACGACGATCGTGGGAATCAAACGTTGCGTTGGCACAATGGCCAACGCAGTCGTATGCAATGGGACCTGTTTGACAGGTTGGTGCACTTTGAGGATGACCGTCTCTCGGTCAAGTATGGCTACGATGCGTTAGGGCGCCGGCTGTATAAGCACTCAACGGCTCACTATACGAATCGTCCAGAGGCGGGTTCTCACTGGAATAAGAATGAGCAGGCGCGCATTCAGCGCTTGCTTGGCTGTGGCCTGACCTTGTACGGATGGGACGGAGACAACCTTTCTTGGGAAAGCAGTCCTGCCCCTGAGGATGGCGGCACCGGTCGGACTGTCCATTACGTCTATGAGCCTGGAACCTTTGTACCGGTGGCTCAAGCGCTCAGGCATTCCACGATTGATGTATTAAGTCAGCCTCAATACGCTGACGGCGACAGTCTTGATGATGATCCGCTATGGAATCACGTTCCGAAAGCGCTGCCTTTTGATGCGTTGGCTTGGTATCAGTGTGACCATTTAGGCACACCATTGGAGCTCACCGACCAGAATGGTGACGTCGCCTGGAGCGCTCAATACAAGGCGTGGGGGCAGGCGAAGGAGGAGAGATCAGCTTCAGCAGTACGCCAAGGGCTTGCCAACCCAATTCGTTTCCAAGGTCAATACCATGATCACGAAACAGGCTTGCATTACAACCGATACAGATATTACGACCCCCACGTAGGTCGCTTCATCTCAAAGGACCCGATAGGTCTACTGGGTGGCATAAACCTTCATCAATACGCACCTAATCCTACCCAGTGGGTGGACCCATTAGGGCTCGTCAAAAAACCTCCGTCCAAGCGTGCGCTAAAGGACGGTGCTGGAGCTTCTGCTAAGGATATCGCTGCGAGCAAGGTCGGCGGAGGTAGTCGGAAAGGACAAGCGGCATGCCGCAAAAAACTTATCGCTAAAAGTAAGCCGGTGGGCGTGTACAAGTGCTGGCGATGTGGCCATACCTCTACCAACCCGGATGACATGCACCTGGGGCACAAAAATGTGGCCACTTCAAACGGCGGCAACCTTGCGGATGTCAACGTAGATCTTGAGGGCGCATCGTGTAACCTGAGTGCGGGAAATAGCGGTTACGTGAAAGAAGGAATGTCCTGTGTCGAACGTGGAAGTTGTGGAGCGCCGTATGGACGATAAAGAAGTGCCTGTGCTGATTCAGGTGTTTGTATCAGATGACGATGGCCCTGTATTCGAGGAACTTCCTGCTGTTGCGATGGGGCAGGATACCTATGAGCTGTTGTCTTCACCTGGACTTGCGTTGAATTTGGCTCGAGGTGATGTCATCTCGATAAAAAACAAAAACGCTCACGCTGAAGTCCTCAAGCGCGGAGGGAATTTTTGTATTCATATCTACGCCGATTTCATTCCCGAGGACGTTATCGCGCAGCTCGAAACTGATGTCGGCAATGAGCTGGGTGGAACGCTTGATGGCGTTTTCGAAGGCAATCTGTCATTGGCGGTGCCGTCGAGCAACGGGATGGACAGCATTAATGAGTTTTTTGATCGCTTCCGCGAGAAAACCGGGCTCGAATGGTATTACTCCAATGTTTACAAGAACATTGATGATGAAGAGGATGAAACGCTGCTGAATTGGTGGCTGCAGAGCTGACTGACTCGATGCAAGCGATGCGGTGAAGCCGATCTAAGCTTGGCTGAGAAAGCTTCGACAAACACAAAAGTGTAGGCCAGATCTGCGAAGCGAAGTATGAGCACGAGGGCGCGCGACAGATCGGTAATGATCACATCGCGGTGTATCGGCCAGTCAAAAGAAATGAGAAGTTGGGGATCTGATTAATGCAAAAGGCTGAAGCTGTTTATCCAGACGAGTCGCAGAAGAAAATTTGTGACCAGTATGGAATGCCTGTGCAAGAGCCTGAAGAGATGGTCGCCCTTGCCACTGACTCGCTTGGCCAGTCACCGATTTACGGCACGAGAGTTCAATTGCCGGAAGGCGGCAGTATCACTTGGTTCATCCATTGTGGTGAGTACTCGACAGCGGATGAGTTCTACAAGCCGGTTCACGTTCACCACCTCAGTGAAATGTTGCCAGAGGTTGTGAATTATCTCTGCCTGCCCACCGGAGCAAAATTCATCATCGATAATGCCGGTTATGAAGATGTCTGGCTGGAGGCGTAGAAAAAGGTGTGGCCGGATCACGACCGGCTTCAAGCTTGATGTATCCAGTGAGCTAATTTGGACAGCCAGATATCTGGTCAAAGGAGTGACACCATGAAAGATGTAATCCGCTTGGGCGACTCCACCACGCACGGTGGCAAGGTGCTCGAAGCCTTCTCTCGAACCGACCTCAACGGCAAGCCCATTGCCGGTGTCGGCCACAAGGTCAGTTGCCCGCTCTGCAAAGGGGTTTTCCCCATTGCTGAGGGCAGCAGCACCTACACCGTTGATGGCACGCCCATCGCTCTGGACGGTATGAAAACTGCCTGTGGGGCCGCGCTCATTGCGAGCGGTCCTAAAGGCGCAGTGATCAGCTGATCGACCTGACGACATCCTAGTTTCATTGCTAGCGAGCGGCGACGTGCAGTCGAAATCTCTCAATGGCGATGAGCCTCATGACATCCCTGAATTTCCGAGCCTGCTGGCTGGTAAGACGCTTCCATGACGACCAATACCGCTGTTGCAACCAAACGTGAACCACAAGTCGCCATTGTTCCGCTGAATCTGATCATGGTGGAAGACGTGGGTCGCAGTGCGGCTCAATTCGATGCCTGGTTGCGAGAGATCAGTGGCGATCTGGTGACATTGGAGCGCATCAAGACGGTCGCCGGCGCGCTCCCTGTTGTCGGCAACATCATGGCGCTGGTCGATGCGCTGAATGATGTTGTGACACTCTCCAACAGCCCACGACAAGATCCTCTTAACTGGGTCAGTCTCGGGATCAACCTGATTGGTGTCTTGCCGATGCCGCCGAATATGGCGGCCGCGCGGATGAGCTTGCGACCGACATTGTTCCTTGTCCGTCAGGAGGTCGCCAAGGTCGGCAAGCTGGTGTTGGGCGATGCGTTGATCAACGTCGTGGTTGGCCATCTGAACGCTGACATTGTTGGTGTGATCGATGATTTCGTTAAGCAGGCACAAGCCAAGCTCAAGGAGCTGCTCAATGATGCAGGAGAGCTTGGCGAAAAGATCCTCAATGAAATTGCTGTTGGGTTAGAGCGCGTCGTAAACGGACAGCTTGATGCCAAAGGCAATTTAAAAGAAGCCGGGGAGATGGCAAGCGCTGCCAGCGATCAACTGCTACATGATCCTTTGAGCGCTATAAGCAATATCTTCGGCGCCGCGGCGAACGTTTACAAAGCAGCGGGCAAAGGCGTTGCCAACAGTGCGGCCGAGCATCTGTTGCCGGAGCAAGCAAAGAAAAAAGTTCTGATTCATACGAAATCACTGCGCGCCATGGGACCTGAGCTGCGCACGCAGTTGAACAAGTTGAGCGATCCAGCCGTTCAAAGCTCCATCGGCGCGCTGCTGGTGGTGCTGGCCAGCGCCGTTGCAGCCTGGCGTATGCGCAATGCGCACGGGCAGGGCGGTAACGTCAAACCGGGCATGACCAGTCAATCCCGACGCGTTGCCAGCGACGGTAAGGTCGAAGTCAGCCGTGCTGAGTCGAAGCCGAAGACGCGCCCGAATGACGAGAAAAATGAAGTATGTCCGGCGACCTGCAAGCGCATCAGCTTTGCCATGGGTACAGAGACGTTTGATCACTCGGATTTCAGCTTGCCCGGCGCTTTCCCCATTGATTGGACCCGCACGTATTGCTCGGACTTGAGCGCCTATGATTCGGGCATCTTGGGCGCGCGCTGGATCACCCCGTTCACGACTCGCATCGATGAGCAGGACGATGGTCTGGTGTTCCACGATGCAGACGGCCGAAGCCATAGCTATCCGTTACCTAAGATCGGCCAGTTTCATTACGACGCGATTGAAAACATCACCTTGCTGCATGTCAGCGAGGGACAGTTGCTGCTATGCCGGGGTTTCGAGCGCAAGGAAACCTACGGCCGTCATGGGCAAAGTTACATGCTTGTGGGTGTTGTACTGCGCAGTGGTGCCGGAGTCATGCTGCACCATGAGCATCGACACGGTGAGGCCCCCGTGTTGTCCGACCTGATTACCTATCAGGAAAATGACATCACCAAGGTACATCGTCATCTCGGTACGTTGATTGATGGTCATGGCCGGTTAACCGGCCTTTGGGAGATCCGTGAGGGGGCGCCACAGCGTCAGATGTGTGCCTATGAATATGATGCGCACGGCGACCTGGTGCTCGCCCAGGATGAGAATGGGGCAGCTTGGTCGTATCAGTACGAGCATCACCTGATTCACGCGCTACACGGACCGGACCGGGCGCGGGATGAACTTGCAATGGCAGGGTACGGGCGCCGATGCCAAGGCGGTGCGCGAGTGGGCCGATGACGGCAGTTTCGACACCCGTCTGGAATGGGATGAGAACATTCGTCTGACGTACGTCACGGATGCTCACGGCAACGAAACATGGCACTACTACGACAGCCTGGGCTACACGTATCGCATTCGTCACGCCGACGGCTTGTCGGAGTGGTTGTTCCGTGATGACGCCAAAAACGTCGTCCGGCATGTGCATCCGGATGGGTCCACTGATCGCTATAGCTACGACGAACGTGGCAATCGGCTTGAGCATATTCGCGCCGACAATAGTGTGGTGCACTTCGCCTATGACGATCACGATCAACTGATCAAAATAATGGACGCAGAAGGCGGGCTGTGGCTGCGCGCCTATGACGCCGCCGGTAACCTGGTTGAAACGGTCGATCCGCTCGGCAACAAGACTGAATACGCCTACGACAAAAAAGGTCTGCCGATTGCCATCAAGGATGCCAACGGCAACGAGAAGACCCTCGAATACAACGACGCGGGTCAATTACTTAAGTATGTGGATTGCTCAGGCAAGACCAGTGCATGGGAGTATGACGATCGCGGCTTGATGACCTGCGCAACGGACGCAGCAGGGCAGAGCACCGAATACGAATACAAGGCTGGGCAGGTAGCGCTTATCCGGCATCCGGATAAAACAGAGGAGCGTTTTGAGCGCGATGCTGAGGGTAGGCTTCTGGCCCATGTCGACGGATTGGATCGCTGCACGACCTGGAGCTACACGGCAGCTGGTTTTGTCGAAGAACGCGTGGACGCTGCCGAACAGACGCTGCGGTATCGGTGGGATCGTTTGGGACGTTTGCAGGCGCTGGAGAACCAGAATGAACGCTCGGCGCAATTTCTCTACGACCCAGTAGGACGCTTGTTGACCGAAACAGGCTTTGACGGACGTCTGACTCGCTACCAGTACGACATCGCTTCTGGACGCCTATCTAAGGTTGCGACCGGTGACCGCATTGTGACGGTAGCGTACGACGAGATGGGTCGTGTAACGGAGCGTCTTGCTTCGCTTGGCGATCAGTCTCAGGCGGAGCGTTACGCCTATGACGGCAGGGGCAACATGATCCTTGCCAGTAACGCAGACAGCCGAGTGCAGTGGTTCCATGACCTGGCCGGCAATATGGTGCGCGAGCATCAGCATTATCTCGGTTTGGACAAACCACTGGTTGCTGTCTGGCAGCACGAGTACGACGTGCTCAACCAACGTGTGGCCACGATCCGTCCTGATGGGCATCGGGTCAGTTGGTTGACCTACGGCAGCGGTCATCTTTTGGCATTGCGCCTGAACGAGCATGAGCTACTTGGCTATGAGCGCGACGACCTGCATCGCGAGGTGGCTCGGCATCAAGGCAATCGTCTTGTGCAGACGCAGAAGTGGGACCCGGCCGGGCGCCTGCAAGAGCAACTGTTGAGCCGTAGTGATGACAAGTCGGTTTTACTTAAGCGTGAGTACGCCTACGACGCCGCAGGGCAACTGAACGAAATCAACGATACGCGCCGTGGCCAGTTGTCCTATCGCTATGATCCGGTGAGCCGGTTGTTGAGCGCAGTGAGTCGTTTGGGTGTCGAAACCTTCGACTTTGATCCGGCGGGTAACCTGCTTGATGAGAAAGCGGCCGAGAGCCGGCGGCCTTTGGAGTTGACTCCCCCGCGCAGCAAGTTGGTCGATAACCTGCTGCGCGAGTATGCAGGGACTCACTACGAATACGATGAGCGTGGTAACCAGATCAAGCGTTGGCGCGACGGTGCTTACAGTCAGATGCGTTGGGATCTGTTCGATCGGCTGGTGCATTTCGAGGACTCAAGGCTTTCGGTGGAGTTTGCCTACGACGCCCTTGGTCGGCGTTTATCGAAGAATTCAAAGGTTCACTACAAGCAGCGGCCGGCGGCAGGCTCTCTGTGGAATAGCGCTGAGCACGCTCGTTTGCAGCGAGAGCATGGCTGTGGCTTTACGTTGTACGGTTGGGATGGCGATAACCTGGCTTGGGAAAGTCGTGCTGCTCAGCAGGATAGGGAGGCGGGGCGCACCATCCATTACGTGTTTGAGCCCGGAACGTTCATTCCTGTCGCTCAGGCAATGACGAATCATTCCATTAATCTGATGGGATTGCCTGACTACGACGAGGATTACAGCTTAGAGGACGATCCGCTCTGGAATCGTTCCGTAGTATCGCCTCCTATCGATGTATTGACCTGGTATCAATGCGACCACTTGGGCACGCCTCAGGAGTTGACCGATCAGAACGGTGATGTGGTGTGGAGTGCTCAGTACAAGGCTTGGGGCGAGATACGGGAGGATCGGTCGCAATGGGCGAAGCAGCAGGGTATTGCTAACCCTATCCGATTCCAGGGGCAGTACCATGATCATGAGACGGGGCTGCATTACAATCGCTATCGCTACTATGATCCGATGGTTGGACGGTTTATTAGTCAGGACCCGATCAGCTACGCGGGTGGCCTTAACCTGTATTTCTACGGAGATAACCCCGTAGTGCTCATCGATCCATTAGGACTCGCTGGGCATAAAGTCGGAGCTAATACTGCTGGCCAAGACGTTTTGGCGAGAGGCGTTCATGTCAACGTCAACGGAGCCGGCTTACCTCCTGCTGGGGGCCATATCGCCTTGAAACCGAATGCGGAGGGAACGCACGTGGTACTTGAACCTGCGGACAAGGCAACGCGAGCGATGCCAAACTCCCAATGGGGTAAGGCATGTGAATGCGTCTCTAGATACCTGGACAAACCAAGCAACGTGGATCGTCTTACCAAAGCCGCACAGGCTGGCGTCGACGCAAATCCAAACTCTGCACGTGTACCCGAACTGAAACAGATCGGTTCCATTCTTGGCGGCCATCACGCCGCAGGAACGAACCCATTAGGACGAAAATAGTACATGATCTCAACTGATTTATTCGAATTAATCAAACTGTTCATTGATGGTAAGGGAAGGCTCGAGCCAGAAGTTTTCGGGCTAGGCGACTTTTCTGAAAGTGAGTTGCTAAATGCTAACTTTGAACTCATCGGTGAGTCAGAAGGCTTCCATTTTTTTGAGAAGGCTTTTGAGGTTCTCTATTCCAATCGCAAAATAACGATTCTACTTAAACAGTATTTTTTCGGGTGTGAGAGTTTAGGGGCGGGGCTTTCCATCGCAGGCGGAGCTAGATTGGTAGCGCTTCTAAAAAAACTTATTTTTGCAAATCCTGCAGTTAAGAAATCAATAGATGTCTATCTTTCTGAGGATAAAACGGAAGGGGCGCTGATCCTGTTCCAGAAATTTGTTATCAGATTTGATCAATGGTCCAAGCGTAGTTCTTATACGGTTTCAACCATTGAAGCTGAGTTTGACAACGAGCGATTCGGCGACATAGCGAAGAAAGCTGTTTTTAACACATATGAACGGCTCTCTACCGACTCGATTTCTGGTGCTAATCTATTGGCATATTCGAACGCTTTAAGGCGGCTGATTCGGACAATCTCAGCGCGTGGTTAAAAAATTAAGGCAACACGAGTGCAACGGAATAAAAGAGTGAGTGATCAAACAGGAATTGACGAGATTGAGAGTCTGGCAGCGGATTTGCTTATCGCTGACGTATCGATTAATCAACTGGTACGTTGCTATGCGCGTTTTCTGCGCCAACTGATCGAAGGCGGTGCACTAAGCGGAATTTCCTCTGAAAAACTTGAGATGATGGCGTTCTATCTTGATAAAGCCTTGATGTCGGGATTGCTTGAGTCTGATGAAGAGCAAAGGAAGCGTTTTTTTTTAGCTCTCTGGCCAATCGAGAGGAATTACCGTGACTCGGATCCTGTATTTGCGAATTTTGTTCGTTGTGTAATCTGTTGTTTTGGTAATGAGGAAGATTGGATGCGAGACGATACGGGAGATGACACACCTTTGTGGTATTTCTTTTTCTATATAAAAAATGTCTGCCCCGACTTAAAAAATAATTTTTTACAATATTTTAAGGGTGCCTTAAACAAGGTTGGAAGGCCTGGTTAGTGTTTGGCTCAGGGGTCGAGTAATGCGAATTCGACACCAGTGCGAAGAAAAAGGGGAGGTGACCTACTCCTAGAAAACAAAAGCTGGACGATCACGGAAGGAGCATCCATTAAATGAAGTTGGATAGGATTTACAGCAAGATAATAAGTAAAGAGCTGTATGATATGGCTGTATTCTTTGAGAGCTAAACTTCTACGCCATAACCTTTACCTATTTCGACAGCCTAGTGGAGTTGTGAGCCGAGTTATGGCAATACAAAGCCATGGAGCCCGGAGGAGCGTTCAGAGCTCACAAGCAAAGAAAAAGATTGCCTTCGCGAACAAGGATTCAATCTATGAAAAAGCTTGCCAAATTTACAGTTCACGGCACTGCTGTGAACAGTGACCAAGAAATAAAATTGGATGAAGTATCTATCTTGGCTGACCCGGAAACTTCGAGGGAAATCGGTAGATTCTTAATCAGGGCATCAGAAGAAATGTCAGATAACGGGTTGGAGCACATGCATCTTCAAGATGTTATCGATGATTTCGATTATGAAAACAATGTCGATTTTACTGCGTTGAACGGCAACGTTGTGAAAATCGTTTAGTGACCCAGTGCTACCTTTCTGCAAGCCAATGAACAAAAGCGGCCCCCATTCCAGCCCTCCCGAAACGTCGGACCGCCCGGAGGGAGAGGGGGCCGACCGAGATGTCTTTCGTCATGCATCGACCTGACTAACCGTGTCGATGATGGATTCAATGCGCCACATTCAGGCCGCCGCAACCCTCGAATACCCCCGAATCAGTCCCCTCTCCTGGGGGAGAGGGCTAGGGTGAGGGGCTGTCCGTGCGTGACAACAATGTCTCCAGCCTGGCCAACGGCGGCGCATCCTGACTGCGGTCTAACACCTGAATCCCGACCTTGAGCAGCCGTCCTTTTTCTGCGGTCGCGATCACCTGCTCGCAGCGCAACAACAACCGCCCCTGATCACACTCAACCGCTTTCATGCCAGTCGGCAACCGCCCCTCCAATCGCAATTCCGCCATCCGGCTCTGCGCCGCCACCAGCGCAATCGACCGATCCCGCAGCAGCCCGTTGCTCTGCGTCATCAACCCCGCCACGCGCACGGCCGCGGACATTGCCACGGCGATGATTGCCAGCGCCACCAGCACTTCAATCAGGGTGAATCCGCTTTCTCGGGAGCGCGCAGGCATAAAAGGCCCAAAAGCAAAAAACAGCCCTCGACGCTAACCCGCGTCCTTGACGGCTTGACGACGAAAACTCCCGAGGATTTTCAACATCCCTGACATATCTTCTTGCAACACTGCGCGTCGAATCGAACCAAGCCAAGGATTGTCGAGATGGATATCGCACCTTTCACTTCGCGCAAACAACCGCTGCGCACGCCGCGTGGTCAGCAGGGTTTTACCCTGATCGAGATCATGGTCGTGGTGGTCATTCTGGGCATTCTCGCGGCGATGGTGGTGCCCAAGGTGCTCGACCGGCCGGATCAGGCGCGGGCGACGGCGGCGAAGCAGGACATTGGCGGCTTGATGCAGGCGTTGAAGTTGTATCGCCTCGATCACGGCACGTACCCGAGCATGAGTCAGGGGCTGAAAGTGTTGGTGGAGCGGCCGGCGGATGCGAAGAACAGCAACTGGCGTTCGTACCTGGAGCGTTTGCCGAACGATCCGTGGGGCCGTCCTTATCAATACCTCAACCCCGGCGCCAACGGCGAGATCGACATCTTTTCCCTCGGTGCCGACGGTCAGCCCGACGGCGACGGCGTGAATGCCGATATCGGTTCCTGGCAGTTGTAAGGCCGGTCATGAATCGCCGTTCGCCCAAGGGGGCGAAGCAGGGAGGCATGGCGATCATCAGCGCGTTGTTGATTGCTGCCGTGGTGGCGGTGATCGCGGCGGGAATGTTGACGCGCCAGAGCGTGTCGACCCGTGCGCTGGAGGCCAATCAGCAACGGATTCAGGGGCGCTGGCTGGCGCAGGGCGGGCTGGAGATCAGCCGCCAATTGCTCTGGGATGCGCGCCAGCGTGACCCGTTGACCCGGCTCGATCAGCCGTGGGCGAAACGCTTGAATGCGCAGGGTTTTGAAGGGCGGCTGGAGGATGAGCAGGGTAAGTTCAACCTGCGCAATCTGGTGGCCAACGAGCGCGTTGATGATGAGCAGGTGCAAGCGTTCGAGCGCTTGTGCGGGTTGCTCGGTGTCAATGCCGGGTTGAGCCAGCGCATCATCCAGCGGGTGATCGGTTCCTACCCGCGACTGCTCAATGCGCAGATCGCCGAGACGACGAAAAACACCTTCGACAGCGGCCGCTTGACCTCGCCAAACGCTTCACGCAAACCACAAAACCCGACACTGCCGATGCTGCGCAGCCTTGAGGATTTGCGCAGTGTCGACGGCGTGAATGACGCGGTGATCGGCAAACTCGCGGCGTATCTGACGGTGATTCCGGCGACGACCTGGCTCAACGGTAATACCGCCACCGCGCCAGTCTTGGCGGCGTATGTGCCGGGGTTGTCGCTGGAGCGCGCGCAGGCGCTGATTAATGAGCGCGATGCCGGGCGCTGGTTCATCAACCGGGGCGATTTCGTCAACCGCTTGCGCATGCCTGAGCTGGAGCTGACCACTGTGCGAGTCGGCATTACCAGCGACTGGTTTCGCCTGCGCGGCGAAGCGCGGCGCGATCAGCGGCGGGTCAGTCTTGAGGCGTTGCTGCATCGCAGTCAGGACCGTTTGCCGCAAGTGATCTGGTCGCGGGTGGGCGCATGAGTCAGCTCAGAATTGCGCTGCCGCCATTGGCGGATCTTGACCTGGACAGCGAGCTGCACGCTGCGTGGCTGGACCGTGCCGGTCAGGTCAGCCGCGAACAATCCATGAGCTTGAGGCAGTTGAGCCAAGTGCCGAAATTGCCGCCGCTGCTTTGTTTCCTGCACCCGGCTGACAGCCTCTTGGCGAGTATCGATCTGCCGCCGCTGCCGGCCAATAAAACCGCAGCGGCGGTGCAATGCGCGGCGCAGGCGCTAGTGCTCGGTGACCTCAGCGAGATGCACGTTGCCCACGGGCCACGCGACGAGGCCGGGCAGGTGCAGATCGCCTGGGCACCGCGTCAGCCTTTGCAGCAACTCGCGCAGTTGTTGAAACACGCGGGCCTGAACCTGCGCGGTCTCTACCCGGCGGCATACAGCTTGCCGGTGTTGCCGGGCACCGTCGCCTGCGTGCAGGACGGGCATCTGCTGCTGCGCGACAGTGTGCAGGCGGCGCGGGTGCAACCGTTATTCGGCGAGGACGTCGACACCGCGATGTGGGAGCCGGGCACCACCCTGCACTGGATTGGCGATCAGGCTCCGACGTCTGCCGAGGTGCCGATGGCCGATGCGCAGCGCTGGACCGGGCCGTTGCCGGGTTGGGGCTTGCACGGCGCGGTGCAGTCGCAGACTACCGAACATCGCGGCTGGGGCCGGGCCATCGGCTTATCGGCACTGGCCGTTGCGGTGTGGGTTGTTGGCCTGAATCTGTATGCCGCGCGCGAAGCCAGCCAGGGCCAGCAGCTCAAGGCGCAGATGAGCCAACGGGTCAAACAGGCTTTCCCGCAGTTGCCGGTGATCCTCAACCCGCTGCAACAGGCGCGACAGCAATTGGCCGAGCGGCAGAAGGGCGCAACCGATGATCCGGCGCAAACCTTCAGTCGTCTGGTGTTGCAGGCCGGCAGCGGCATGCCGTCCATGGCCGGTACGGTCGAGCGCCTGACCTTTGCCGACGGCACGCTGCAATTGGCAGTGCTCAGCGAGGCCCGGCGCAGCGCGAACAATCAGGAGTGGCAAAGCGCGTTGACGCAGGCCGGCATCAGCGTCACCGCCGACGAGGAGGGCTGGGTTTTGCGCCCGTCCAGCGAAGCCGCGCCGAGCGACAGCGACGACAGCAGCGGAGCCGACGATGAGTAAGCTCGCGCCTTACCGCGCCAGGTTGCAACGCTTCAGCGCTCAGTTGCAGGCGCGCTGGCAGCCGTTGGCGCCGCGCGAGAAACGCATGGTTGGCGGCATGGCCGTGGCGCTGCTCGGCCTGCTGCTGTGGGTTGCGCTGATCCAGCCGCCGTTGAAAAAAATCGCCTACTGGCAAGCCGAAACACCGAAATTGCGCGCACAAACCGAAGCGCTCGAGGTGCTGCTGCGCGAAGTCAGTGTGCGCCCGGACGGGCAAAGCGTGGCCCAGGCGCTGGAGCAATCCCTGCAGGCCAGCAGCCTGGCCGGGCACTATCAATTGCAACCCGGTGAGGCCGGCGCCTGGCAACTGACCTTCGATGGCGCGCCAGCGGACGCCGTAATCGACTGGCTGCTGAGCACGCCGTCGCAACTTTCTCTGCAAGTGGTCGAGGCCCGTTTGCAACGCGCAGACAACCCCTCGACCGAAGTCACTGCCGGCACGTTGTCAGGCACCGTTCGCATGGATCAGGCGCTGGGCGCTAAGGAAGCTTCATGAAGGGGTCAGGATCCAAACCGGCACAACTGGCATTGCCGTTGTTGCTGATGGCGTTGAGTGCGTGCAGCAACACCGGAGGGCCGCAAAATCAGCCGCCGCTGCTGGTCGACAGTGAACTGGGCCGACCGCTGGCGAGCACCCAGCGCAGTGGCGACGCGGTACTTGATCGCGAACGCGCGCAGGCGCAGGCGCGACCGGCGCCCAAGCAACTGCACAACATCAGCAAAAGCGCGCGTGCCGGGGCCTCGTCCACGGGCAGCACCTTGCCGAGCAATCCGTTGGGCGATCAACCGGTGACGCTGAATTTTGTCGACGCCGACATTCAAGCGGTGGTGCGCGCGCTGTCGCGTTCGACCGGCCAGCAGTTTCTCGTCGACCCGCGGGTCAAGGGCACCCTGACCCTGGTCTCGGAAGGTCAGGTGCCGGCGCGGCAGGCCTACGACATGTTGCTGGCGGCATTGCGCATGCAGGGCTTCAGCGTGGTCGATGTCGGCGGCGTCGCCCAGGTGGTGCCGGAAGCCGATGCAAAACTGCTTGGCGGGCCGATTTACAGCGCCGACAAACCGGCCGGCAACGGCATGCTCACCCGCACTTTTCGCCTGCAATACGAGAACGCGGTGAATCTGATTCCGGTGCTGCGGCCGATCGTTTCGCCGAACAATCCGATCAACGCCTATCCGGGCAACAACACCATTGTCATCACTGACTACGCCGAGAACCTCACCCGCGTGGCGCAGTTGATCGCCAGCATCGATTCGCCGAGTGCGATCGACACCGACGTGGTGCAGATCCAGAACGGTATCGCCGCCGACATCGCGCCGATGGTTGCCGACCTGCTCGACGCACCGGGCAACGATCCGACGCAGAAAATTGCGGTGATCGGCGATCCACGTTCCAACAGCATCATCATTCGCGCCGGCAGCCCCGAGCGCACTGAGCTTGCGCGCAACCTGATCTACAAGCTCGACAACGCGCAGAGCAATCCGAGCAATCTGCACGTGGTCTACCTGCGCAACGCGCAAGCGGCGAAACTGGCGCAAGCCCTGCGCGGCCTGTTGACCGGTGAAAGCGACAGCGGCAGCAGCGACAGTGCGCGCTCGGTGCTCAGCAGCATGGGCAGCAGCACCGGTGGCAACGCTGGGCAGGCTGGCCAGAACGGTACACAAACCAGCGGCACTGCAACGACGACCAACAGCGGCAGCAGCGGTGGCAGTTACGCCCAGGGCAGCGGCGCCAGCAGCAGTAGCGGCGGGGCGCAGAGCAGCGAGCAGAACGTCGCGTTCACCGCTGGCGGCGTGACCATTCAGGCCGACGCCACCACCAACACCTTGCTGATTTCCGCGCCGGAGCCGCTGTACCGCAACCTGCGCGAGGTTATCGATTTGCTCGACCAGCGCCGCGCGCAAGTGGTGATTGAAAGCCTGATCGTCGAAGTCGGCGAGGACGATGCCAGCGAATTCGGCGTGCAATGGCAGACCGGCGATCTCGGCGGCAAAGGCGTGATCGGCGGCGCCAATCTGGGCGGCTCGGGGATCAACCTCAACGGCAAGACCAGCCTGGACGTGTTGCCGCAAGGGCTGAACCTTGGCTACGTCAACGGCACCGTCGACATTCCCGGCATCGGCAAGATCCTCGACCTGAAAGTGCTGGCCCGCGCGCTGAAGAGCAAGGGCGGCACCAACGTGCTGTCGACGCCGAACCTGCTGACCCTGGACAACGAAGCGGCGAGCATTTTCGTCGGCCAGACCATCCCGTTTGTCAGCGGCAGTTACGTTACCGGCGGCGGTGGCACCAGCAACAACCCGTTCCAGACCGTGACCCGCGAAGAGGTCGGCCTCAAGCTCAACGTGCGCCCGCAGATTTCCGAGGGCGGCACGGTCAAGCTCGACATCTACCAGGAAGTCAGCAGCATCGACGAACGCGCTTCCGCCAGCGCGAACGCGGCCGGCATCGTCACCAACAAACGCGCGATCGACACCAGCATTCTGCTCGACGACGGGCAGATCATGGTCCTCGGCGGCCTGTTGCAGGACGGCTACAGCCAGAGCAACGACGCGGTGCCGTGGCTGTCGACGATTCCGGGGATTGGCGCGCTGTTTCGCAACGAGCGCCGGGCAATCACCAAGACCAACCTGATGGTGTTCCTGCGCCCGTACATCATTCGCGACAGCGAAGCGGGGCGCAGCATCACCCTCAACCGCTACGACTTCATGCGCCGCGCGCAAGGCGGTCTGCAACCGGAGCGCAGTTGGGCGATGCCGGACATGCAGGCCCCGCAGTTGCCGACTGCGGCGCAAGGTGTGCCGGCGGTGGTGCCGACTTCCGGCCCGCGTGCGACCATCAAGGCAGTGCCAATTCCGGGAGGCCCGCGCCTGTGAGCCGCTTGCCCTACGCCTGGGCCAAGGCGCAGCGGATTCTGCTGCGTGATGATGTGCTGACGGTGTGCCCGTCGACGCCGGGCTGGTCGATTAGCGAAGCGCGGCGCCAGTTCGGCGTGGCGCGGCTGGAGCGGGTGCGCGATGACGAACTCGACGGCTTGCTCGCCGCCGCGTATTCCGACACCGGCAGCGCCGCTGCCGTGGTCGGCGCCGCAGAAAACGAAGTCGACCTCGACCGCCTGATGCAGGACATGCCGGAAATCACCGACCTGCTCGACACCCAGGACGGTGCGCCGGTTATCCGCATGATCAACGCCTTGCTGACACAGGCGGCGCGCGATGAGGCCAGCGACATTCACATCGAGCCGTTCGAGACCCATTCGGTGGTGCGCTATCGCGTCGACGGCACCCTGCGCGATGTGGTCTCGCCGCGCAAGGCGTTGCACGGCGCGCTGGTGTCGCGGATCAAGATCATGGCCCAGCTCGATATCGCCGAAAAACGTCTGCCGCAGGATGGGCGCATCGCGCTGCGTGTGGCCGGACGGCCGATCGATATACGCGTGTCGACGGTGCCGACCGGCCATGGCGAGCGCGTGGTGATGCGCTTGCTCGACAAACAGGCCGGGCGCCTGCAACTGGAGACCCTCGGCATGGACGCGCAGGTGCTGGCCAAACTCGATCATCTGATCCGCCAGCCTCACGGCATCGTGCTGGTGACCGGGCCGACCGGCAGCGGCAAGACCACCAGCCTGTATGCGGCACTGGCGCGACTGGACGCCAGCACCAGCAACATTCTGACCGTCGAAGACCCGGTCGAATATGACCTGCCGGGGATCAGCCAGATTCAGGTCAATGCCAAGATCGACATGACTTTTGCCCTGGCGCTACGGGCGATCCTGCGGCAGGACCCGGACATCATCATGATCGGCGAAATCCGCGATCTGGAAACCGCGCAAATCGCCGTGCAGGCCTCGCTGACCGGTCACCTGGTACTGGCGACGCTGCACACCAACGACGCGGTGTCGGCGGTCAACCGCTTGATCGACATGGGCGTCGAGCCGTTTCTGCTGGCCTCGTCGATGCTCGGTGTGCTCGCGCAGCGACTGGTGCGGCGCCTGTGCAATCAATGCAAGCAGCAAGACCCGGCCACGCCCGGCACCTGGCGCCCGGTCGGCTGCGCCGCGTGCAACCAGACCGGTTACAGCGGTCGTACCGGCATCCACGAATTGTTCTGCATCGACGACGACATCCGCACGCTGATTCACCAAGGGGCAGGGGAGCAGGCCTTGCGCGCCTCGGCCGCCAAAGCGGGGATGTTCAGTTTGCGTGAGGACGGTGAGCGCTGGATCCGCAGCGGCGCCACCGCGCCGGAAGAAATTCTGCGTGTGACACGGGACGCCTGATGAATCGCTATCGCTTTGAGGCCGCCGATGCCAGCGGCAAGATCGAGTCGGGGCATCTGGAGGCGGACAGTCAGGGCGCCGCGTTCAGCGCCTTGCGTGGCCGTGGCTTGACCGCGTTGTCGGTGCACAAGGAGAGCAACGTTGCCCAGCACAACGGCGGTGGACTGTTCAGCGCCAGGCTGTCGGACAACGATCTGGCCTGGGCCACGCGGCAACTGGCGAGCCTGCTCGGCGCGAGTCTGCCACTGGAAGCGGCGCTGAGTGCCACCGTCGAGCAGGCGGAGAAAAAGCACATCGCTCACACCCTCAGCGCCGTGCGTGCCGATGTGCGCAGCGGCATGCGCCTGGCGGAATCGCTGGCGGCGCGACCGCGGGACTTTCCCGAGATCTATCGGGCGCTGATTGCCGCGGGCGAAGAGTCCGGCGATCTGGCGCAAGTCATGGAACGCCTCGCGGATTACATTGAGGAGCGCAACAATTTGCGCGGCAAGATTCTCACCGCGTTCATCTATCCGGGTGTGGTCGGGCTGGTGTCGATTGGCATTGTGATTTTCCTGCTCAGTTACGTGGTGCCGCAGGTGGTCAGTGCGTTTTCCCAGGCGCGCCAGGATTTGCCGGGGCTGACCTTGGCGATGCTCACTGCGAGTGATTTCATTCGTGCGTGGGGCTGGTTGTGTGCGGCGCTCATGGCCGGGGCGTTTTGGTGCTGGCGCTTGTATTTGCGCAACCCGGCGGCGCGGTTGAGCTGGCATCACCGGGTGCTGAAGTTGCCGCTGTTCGGGCGGTTTATCCTGGGCTTGAACACGGCACGGTTCGCCTCGACGCTGGCGATTCTCGGCGGCGCCGGGGTGCCGCTGTTGCGCGCGCTGGAGGCAGCGCGGCAGACGTTGTCCAATGATCGCTTGAGTCTGAGCGTCAGCGAGGCGACCGCGAAAGTGCGCGAGGGCGCGAATCTGGCGGCGGCGTTGCGCGTCGAAAATGTGTTTCCGCCAGTGCTGATTCACCTGATCGCCAGCGGCGAAAAAACCGGCTCGTTGCCGCCCATGCTTGAGCGCGCGGCGCAGACCTTGTCGCGGGATATCGAGCGCCGGGCGATGGGCATGACCGCACTCCTGGAGCCGCTGATGATTGTGGTGATGGGGGGGGTGGTGCTGGTGATTGTGATGGCGGTGTTGTTGCCGATCATTGAGATCAATCAGTTGGTCCAGTAGCGGTGTGCTTGGTCTTTTGTGGGTGTCTCGGCCGGCCTCATCGCGAGCAGGCTCACTCCTACAATTTTGAATGCGTTCCCCTGTAGGAGTGAGCCTGCTCGCGATGACGTCGGCTCAGGCAAAAAATCAGCACAACTTTTTACACCGAGTCTGAGCACCACCCGACTCTCGCTTTCCCCATCCTCGGGTTCTCCTTTCTGTCATCTGCAACCACCCGCCAACGGCTCCAGCCCGATTGCGCCAAACCCGCGTTCCAGACGCGCCCGCAAACCCCGCAAACACCCGAGAAAACCCCTCTGAAAACAGCGTTCAGCTCCCGAGGTTTTTTCCTTTATCTGTCACCGGAAACTGCGAATTTCTCAGTGCGACTTAACCCAGGCCAGCCAGCGAGGGCCCGGTGAGTCCTCATAAAAGCGTCATGCAAGTCATCCGAAAACCTGTGTTCTCAACCGAGTTGAAAAGGAGATTCTTCATGTTCAAGCGCACTCTGATCGCCGCGTCCCTGACCGTCGCCGCTCTGGCTTCCGCACAAGCCATGGCCGTCACCGGTGGTGGTGCTACTCTGCCTGCCGCGCTGTACAAAGGTTCTGCCGACAGCATCCTGCCGGCCAACTTCAGCTACGCAGCCATCGGCAGCGGCGGTGGCAAGACCGCTTTCCTGACCAACAACCCGGCTGGTTTCAACACCACCGGCACCGTGCACTTCGCTGGTAGCGACTCGATCCTCAGCGCTTCGGAAATCAGCACCTACAACACCAACTTCCGCAGCGCTTACGGCCCGCTGATCCAGTTGCCGTCGGTAGCCACTTCGGTTGCCATCCCTTACAAAAAGGCCGGCCAGACCGCGCTGAACCTGACCAGCGCACAGCTGTGCGATGCGTTCTCCGGCGCCAAAACCACTTGGGGCGCTCTGCTGGGCACCGCCGACACCACGCCGATCCGCATCGTTTATCGCAACGTTTCCAGTGGCACCACCGAAATCCTCAGCCGTCACTTGAACTCGGTCTGCCCGACGCAGTTCGCCACCAACTCGACGTTCACCAACGCTCGTCTGCCAGCCGGTTCGACGCTGCCTTCGAACTGGGTGGGCGTTGCCAGCACTGCCGAAGTCGCCACTACCGTGAACGCGGTTGACGGTTCGCTCGGTTATGTCGGTCCGGACGGTGTCGACGCTACCAGCAATGCTGTTGTTGCTCGCGTCAACGGCGTTCAGCCAACCTCGCCGAACGTGACCCTGGCGCTGTCGTCGGTAGCTGCGCCTTCGACTGCAGCTCAGGCTGCAAACCCAGCCAACTGGTCGCCAGTAGTCGCTAACCCGGCTTCGGGTTACAAATTGGCTGCCTACACCAACTTCATCTTCGGTCAGTGCTACAAGGATGCAGCCGTGGCCGCCGATGTGAAAGCGTTCCTCACCACTCACTACAGTGTTCCGGGCAACAACGCTGCGGTTCAGGCGCACAAGTTTGTCGCCGTGCCTAGCGCCTGGAAAACCGCTGTAACTGCCAACTTCATCACCAACTCGTCGGGCAACAACCTGGACATCAACAACGCTAGCGTTTGCAACGCGATTGGTCGTCCTTTGTAAGATTTGAGAGCTGTTGTAAGAGCGGCGGCCTTTGGGTCGCCGTTTTTTTTGGCGTTTGTGGGAGTCAGCCTGCTGGTGATGGCTTGCTTTCAGGCGCTGAGTTTTTTGGGTTGTTGTGTACATATCCGTTGCTGCGGTAACGGCGGCTTAGGGTTCCGCCCTTACGGCGGGTCACCTTTTTCAAACGCCAAAAAGGTAACCGAAAAGGCTTGCTCCTGCGTTCGGCCCTCGCAGGCTCGGGTTCCTTCGCTCCGGGATCAATCCCTCCACTCAGCCTTCCGATGTCGCCGGTGGATCAAGATCAAAAGCACTCGAGCTAACGCTCATTGTTGAGTGGTTAGAAGCGCCGCATGGCTTGGGATTTGCGTCGGATTCGCCCCTCATCGGAACGCCGCCCGCCCAGCCCTCTCCCCCTGGAGGGAGCCGATCTTTGGGCTTTTCAGAATTTGTGTTCGACTCGGTATCGCAGGTCGGCGTAGCTCTCACATTCACCGCGGTCAGTTCCCTCTCCCTTTGGGCGGTCCGACGTTTCGGGAGGGCTAGGGTGAGGGGGCGAGGCGGGCCGGGAATTTTGTCGTGAAGCAGGTACCCGATTCGGCATCTGACGTCACGTGCAGCGTGCCGTTGTGCGCAGTCGCTATCTGCGCGGCGATGTACAGGCCCAGGCCCAGGCCTTCGCGGCTTTGCTCGGCTTCGGCGCGGGTGAACGGTTCGAACAGGCGTGGCAACAGTTGCGCCGGAATCGGGGTGCCGTGGTTGGTCAGGGTGATGACGATCTCGTCGTTTTCAGCACAGGCCTTGAGCACAATCGGCGCGCTGTTCGAGCCATGAGTGGCGGCGTTGCTCAGCAGGTTGGAGAGCAATTGGCTGATGCGCAGGGCGTCGCAGTAGACTCCCGACGGTAAATCCAGATCCTGAACAAACGCTGCCTGAGGATAGGCCGCCTGCGCTTCGGCGACGCTCAGTTGCAGGACGTGCTCCAGGTCGTGCACGAATTTGCGCTGCACCGGGATGCCACTGCCCAGGCGACCGCGGGCGAAGTCGAGGATGTTTTCGATCAAGACGCCCATGCGCACCGAGCTGTTGCGAATCGCCGCGATCAGGTTCAGCGAACGCTTGTCCTCGGTTTTGCTGTGCAGCAGGTCGGCGCTCATGCGCACGGCGCTCAGCGGGGTGCGCAGGTCGTGGCCCAGCACGGCGATGAATTGCTCGCGCAGGCGCCCGAGTTCGTTGGCGTTGCTCAGCTCGGCGGTGGTCGCTTCCAGACGGTTCTGGGTGTCGAGGCTCATGGCAATCAGTTGGGCGAACAGCGTGAGCGTCTTGGCGATGGCCGGTTCGTCGAGGTTTGCCGGTACCGAGTCGATCGCGCAGAGGGTGCCGAAGAAGTCGCCGTTGGCCTGGATGATCGGGATCGAAATATAGCTTTCCAGTCCGTAGGCCTTCGGCGTGTGGTGCACGGAGAAGATCGGGTGCGCACTGGCGTGGCCGAAAATCACCGGTTGCTGGTGTTGGCGGATTTCATGGCAAATGGTCGATTCGAGCACCAATTCGCCGCCGGGCAACAGGCCGAAATCGATCGAGTCGTCTACGGCGCAGGCTACCCAGTTGCGCTCGGTTACCCGCGCCACCGCGGCGAAGCGCATGCCGGTGAGGTGTTTGACCATGCTCAGGATCACCGGCACCGCGTCAATGCGGTTGATGGCTTCGATGTCGGGGGCAAATGCCGGGTTGGTCATGGTGCGGTGCTTCTTGAGGAATTCACTGGGAGACTATCGTGGATTGCGGTTGGTGACTAATAGCCGGTGGCGGAAATCGGGCGCTGCGGACGGTTCCGGGGGCGCCTGATGTGGGGACATATCCGTTGCTTCGGGTGCTGCGGCTGGCGGTTTCGCCTGACGGCGACTCACTTTTTTTACAAGCGCCTAAAAAAAGTAAGCAAAAAAACGCTTGCTCCTGCGTTCGGCCCTCGCAGGCTCGGGTCCCTTCGCTGCGGGATCGATCCGGGCGCAGCGGCTACGGTTTGCTTCGCTGCACCTACGTCCGCTGTGTACGACTTCGTCGTACGGTCGCTGCGCTCTCACGCCCGGATCAATCCCTCCACTCAGCCTTCCGACGTCGCCGGTGGATCAAGATCAAAAGCACTCGAGCTAACGCTCATTGTTGAGTGGTTAGAAGCGGGTGGTTGGCTTGGGATTGGTGGTGGATTCGCCCCTCACCCCAGCCCTCTCCCGAGGGAGAGGGAGCCGATTTGGGTTGGCTTCGAAGTTGAGTACGACGCGGTATTTCAGGTTGGCGCATCTCTCACATTCACTACGGTCAGTTCCCTCTCCCTTTGGGAGAGGGCTAGGGTGAGGGGCTTTTGATGTATGCGGTCCAACTGTGGGAGCCGGCCTGCTGGCGATGGCTTTCTTCCAGTCGATTCGATGTTGAATGTTCAACCGCTATCGCTTGCAGGCAAGCCCCTACAGTTTGACCGCGTTCTTTCAGCCGGAACGCGGTCAGCCTGTAACAATGCCGGTTTCAGTTCAGATCATCTGCACTATGGCGTTCCGGCACTTGGCTGGCTTCATCGCCCCAGGTGCGGTTGACCCGCTGACCACGCATCACTGCCGGGCGTTGGGCGATGTCTTCGGCCCAGCGCTGGACATGGGTGTATTCGTGCGCGGCGAGGAATTCGGCGGCGGAGTAGACGTTGTTGCGCACCAGTTGCCCGTACCACGGCCACACTGCGATGTCGGCGATGGTGTACTCGTCGCCGGCAAGGTAGGTGCTCTCTGCCAGACGCCGGTTGAGCACGTCCAGTTGCCGCTTGGCTTCCATGGTGAAGCGGTTGATCGGGTATTCCAGTTTTTCCGGTGCGTACGCGTAGAAATGTCCGAAGCCACCGCCCAGATAAGGCGCCGAGCCCATCTGCCAGAACAGCCAGTTGAGCGTTTCGGTGCGTCCGGCCGGGTCTTTGGGCAGGAATGCGCCGAATTTTTCCGCCAGGTACAGCAGGATCGAGCCGGACTCGAACACGCGGATCGGTGGTTCGACGCTACGGTCCAGCAGCGCCGGAATCTTCGAGTTCGGGTTGATCTCGACGAAACCGCTAGCGAACTGATCGCCCTCGCCGATGCGGATCAGCCACGCGTCGTATTCGGCGTCGGCATGCCCCAGCGCCAGCAGCTCCTCAAGCAGGATGGTCACTTTCACGCCGTTGGGCGTGGCCAGCGAATACAGCTGCAAGGGGTGTTTGCCGACCGGCAAGGTCTTGTCGTGAGTCGGCCCGGCGATCGGGCGGTTGATGCTGGCGAAGTGGCCGCCGGACGGGGCTTCGTGTTTCCAGACTTTGGGCGGAACGTAAGGCGCATTGCTCATGAATCAGACCTCATCGTGGGCAGGCTGAAAGTAGGCCATCACCGTAAGGAAAATTTCCGGCGCATGCCAGAGTTAGTTGCTGGCAGCTGACTCTTCCATCTCCCAGCGTGCGGCCAGTTGCTGCGTCAGGTACGCCAGGAATGCGCGGACTTTGGGCGTCATCGCCGCGCGTTCCTGCACGCAGGCGTAGATATCCATGGGTTCGGTCACTGCGCTGTGCGGGTTGTCGAACAACGGCAGCAATTGGCCGTTGGCCAGATACGGCGCGGCGACGAACTCGGCCAGACGGGTGATGCCCGCGCCATGCACGGCCATTTGCGTCAGCGCGTCGATATCGTCGCTGATCGCGCTGGCCTGAATTGGCGCGTCATAACGCTGGCCGTCGCGAACAAAACCCCAGCGCAAGAAGCGCCCGTCCAGCGGGTAACGAAAGGCCAGGCAGGCGTGATGTTGCAGGTCATCAGGCGTTTGCGGCCAACCGGCGCGCGCAAGATAAGCCGGCGCGGCGCAGAGAATGAAGGGCAGCGAGACCAGCTTGCGCGCGACAATGCCGTCTTCGAGTTGCGGGCGGATGCGCAGGCTCAGGTCGATGCCATCCCGGATATGGTTGATCTTGCCGTCGGTGGTTGACAGCTCGATCAGCAGGTTTGGATGTTGCGCAGCGAATCCGGCGATCAGGCCCGCGAGCACGTGCCGACCGAACGCGGCGGTGGATGCGATGACCAGACGTCCTTTGAGTTCTTCCTGATCGCCGCAGATCGAACTCTGCGCAGATTCCAGGTCCGTCGCAATCTGCCTGACCTTTTCGTAATACACCGCGCCGTGTTCAGTCAGCGCCATGCTCCGGGTGGTGCGTTGCAGCAGGCGCACGCCCAGATGCGCTTCGAGACGGTTGAGCGTCTGGCTCACTGCCGCCGCGCTGACCCCCAGCGATTTGGCGGCGCCGACAATCGAGCCGGATTCCACCACTTTGATAAAACTGGCAATCGCCGCTAGAAGATTCATTCGGGGGCAGTGCACCGGAGATTCGTAAGTTCTGCTTTATAAAGTACCTGCCGGTAGCCGTCTAGTTGCGTGCCTGCGGCGTTGCTAAGGTGCGGGCTCCTGTCAATGCCTATGGAAAAAAGCCCTATGAGTGAAGCCACCGAAACCGCCACTTCCAGCCGCCGCAAGCTCTCGCCGCGAGCCACGCCGTATGTGTTCGCGTTGTACATGGCGACGATCATGGCCTTTCTCATGTCGCTGGTGATCACCGCAGCGAACGCCGGCATTGATAACGATTACCTGAGCAATGCCTTGCACGCCTACAAACTGGCGATGCCGGTGGCTTTTCTGTGCCTCCTGGTGGTTCGGCCAGTGGTGAGCAGACTCGTCGCGCTGACCGTGCCCCCGCATCGCTGAGCGCTATCCGATCCAGTGCTGCAACAGCGCGCCTTGCTCGCCCTGCACCGGATCCTGCTGTGGAAACTTCACATTGGCGAGATGCTTGAGTTGCTCGGCGTTCGGCGCTTCAGTGCAGATATCGCCTTGCTGCCCGGGTGGATACGCGCCGACCACGAGAAAGTCGGGGCTGGATTCCAGGCTGCAATGGCCAGTGCCGACCGGCAGCAGCAACACATCACCGGCACTGACTTGCACCTCGCGTCCACCGGGCCCGCCGAGCATCAGCCGCGCATGACCTTGGGCGACTCCCAGCACCTCATGGCCCTGGGTGTGATAGTGGTGGAAATCGTAAACGTGGTAGCGAAACTGCGGTGGCCAGCCGTTGGCACGAAAGGTCTGTTCGAACAGCGCGGCCGGGTCGTTGCCTTCGAGGGCAATCGCGCTGGAATACACCAGCACCGGCAATTGCGGATTGTTCGGTACCCAGTCGTTACGCTCGAGCAAAAAGCTAGTTACGTCAGTCATCGTTCGTCCTCCGGCGGTCGTTGTGCAGTCGACCGCGGGGGAGGGCGAACGCCTCAGAAAAACTCGTCGAGTGGCTGACAAAAGGCTCTTCGATGCGTCATCCAGTCTCGCTGGCGAATCGCTCGCCAGTGCAATTCATCGAAACTTCGCTGTTCCGCCGATGGTCCAGACCCATACACCTGCCGGCGCGTGCCGCGTCGCAAATGCACCCAGTAAACGGTGAAAGGCGAGGATCAAGATGACGATGACAGTGGGAGATTTTCTGGTCGAGCGACTCAGTGAGTGGGGCGTGACGCGCATTTTTGGCTACCCGGGCGACGGCATCAATGGCGTGTTCGGTGCGCTGAGTCGGGCGCAGGGCAAGATCGAATTCGTCCAGGCGCGGCACGAGGAAATGGCCGCGTTCATGGCCTCGGCCCATGCCAAGTTCACCGGAGAGCTGGGCGTATGCATCGCCACGTCCGGCCCCGGCGCTTCGCACTTGATCACCGGTCTGTACGATGCGCGGATGGACCACATGCCGGTGCTGGCCATCGTCGGTCAGCAGGCCCGCACGGCGCTGGGCAGTCACTATCAGCAGGAGCTCGATCTGGTGTCGATGTTCAAGGACGTCGCCGGCGCGTTCGTGCAACAGGCTTCGGCGCCGGCGCAGGTGCGTCATCTGCTTGATCGCGCAGTGCGCACCGCCGTCGGTGAACGGCGGGTGACCGCGATCATCCTGCCCAATGATTTACAGGACTTGCCCTACGAAGCACCGGCCAGAGCCCATGGCACTGCGCACTCAGGCGTCGGTTACAGCAAGCCGAAAGTGCTGCCTTACGAGGCGGATCTGCAGCGCGCCGCCGAGGTGCTCAACGCCGGCGAGAAAGTCGCCATTCTGGTGGGTGCCGGGGCGTTGCAGGCGACCGATGAGGTGATTGCCGTGGCCGAAAAACTCGGCGCCGGGGTGGCCAAGGCGTTGCTTGGCAAAGCCGTGTTGCCCGACGAGCTGCCGTGGGTCACCGGCAGCATCGGCCTGCTCGGCACCGAACCGAGCTACAAGCTGATGAGCGAGTGCGACACCTTGCTGATGATCGGTTCAGGTTTCCCCTATTCGGAATTCCTGCCCAAAGAGGGCCAGGCCCGTGGCGCGCAGATCGATCTGCAACCCGACATGCTCAGCCTGCGTTACCCGATGGAGGTCAACCTGGTCGGCGATGCGGCGGAAACCCTCGCCGCGCTGTTGCCGCTGCTGGAGAAAAAAGACGCGGGCAAATGGCGCAAGAAAATCGAAGGCTGGCGCGGCACCTGGGAGAAAACCCTGGAAAAGCGTGCCATGGCCAAAGCCAATCCGATCAACCCGCAACGTGTGGTCCATGAGCTTTCACCACGCTTGCCGGAACAGGCGATCATCACCAGCGATTCCGGCTCGTGCGCCAACTGGTACGCACGCGATCTGAAAACCCGCCGGGGCATGAAATGCTCGCTGTCCGGCGGCCTCGCCTCTATGGGCGCCGCCGTGCCCTATGCGATCGCCGCCAAGTTCGCCTACCCCGAGCGTTCGGTTATTGCGCTGGTCGGCGATGGCGCGATGCAGATGAACAACATGGCCGAGCTGATCACGGTCGCCAAATACTGGCGCCAGTGGGCGAGCCCGAAATGGATCTGCGCGGTGTTCAACAACGAAGACCTCAATCAGGTGACCTGGGAGCAGCGGGTGATGGAGGGCGATCCGAAGTTCGAAGCCTCGCAGAGTATTCCCGACGTGCCGTATCACCTGTTCGCCATTTCGATTGGGCTCAAGGGTATTTACGTCGAGCGCGAAGAAGATGTTGCCGCCGCGTGGGAGCAGGCGCTGGCCTCGGATGTGCCGGTGCTGATCGAATTCAAGACCGACCCGAACGTGCCGCCGCTACCGCCGCATATCAAGCTGGAGCAGGCGAAAAAGTTCGCGACCACGCTGCTCAAAGGCGACCCGGACGAGGCCGGCGTGATTGTGCAAACCGCCAAGCAAGTCCTCGGTGCGGTGTTGCCAGGCAAGAAATGAACAGCGATGAGCGTGCAGCGAAGCTGTTGATTGGCTGTGCCGGCTGGAGCCTGGGTCGTGAGTATTGGCCGCAATTTCCCTCCGTCGGCACGCATTTGCAGCGCTACGCGGCGCGGCTCAATGCAGTTGAGATCAACAGCTCGTTCTACCGTCCGCATCGACGCCAGACCTATGAGCGCTGGGCTGAGTCGGTGGCGGACGGTTTTCGCTTTTCGGTAAAAGTGCCCAAACAGATTACCCGTGAGCGACGCTTGCTTGATTGCGAAACGTTGCTCGACGAATTTCTAGCGCAGTGCGGCGGGTTGGGGGATCGATTGGGGTGTCTGCTGGTGCAATTGCCGCCGTCGTTGACGTTTGACGCGGTTGTGGCAGACGGGTTTTTTCGTGCGTTACGTGAGCGCTTTGACGGTGCGGTGGTGCTGGAGCCGCGACATGAAACCTGGGTTTCGGCTGAGCCGATGTTGGTCACTCATCGAATCGCTCAGGCAGCGGTGGATCCTTCGCGCATCAGCACGGACAGCGAACCGCGAGGCTGGGCGGGGCTGCGGTATTGGCGGTTGCATGGATCGCCGCGGATTTATTTCAGCGATTATTCGGTGGATTTTCTGCAGGGGCTGAGGCGCAGGCTGCAGGTGGAGATTGCGTCGGGTGTCGAGACCTGGTGCATTTTTGATAACACGGCGGGTGGGGCTGCTCTGGGAAATGCGCTGAGCCTGCGACAGCCCTCACCCTAGCCCTCTCCAGGGGGAGAGGGGACTGACCGCGGTGTCTTTTGCCATACATCGATCTGAAAAACCGAGTCGATTATGGATTCACAGCGAACCGTTCAGGCTAGCGCAACGCCTGAATATCCCCCGATCAGTTCCCTCTCCCTCCGGGAGAGGGCCAGGGTGAGGGCAGGCGGTCTCGAATCCGAAGAACATTCAGCGCCGAGCACACTCCAACTCACACGGACCCAACCACCTCAATTACCATCCGCCACCTTGCGCTCGATCTCATCCACCTTGCGCTGCAGCTCTTCGGCATCCTGCTCCTTCACACGGGTCGACGACGGAGTAATGACCTTGTCCACGCCTTCGGTGGTTTGATCGCGATCCTCCAGCGCACGCTCAACCACATCAACCGGTTTGCCGGACGTGTCGGTAGGTGGGCCGTTCGGAGTTTTGTCGTTGTGGTTGCTGTTCATGGTGGTGACCTCCATTGGTGTAACCATTGGAGGCATCACAAAGCGGCGGGTTCGATCTTTTTCAGCCGGTTGATAGCGAATGGCGCCCGCTCATTGCCAGCGGGCGCCGTGTCGTCGGTCAGTCCTTGAGAATGTCGCGGTCCTTGGTTTCCGGCAGGAAGAACGTGCCGAGTATCGCCGTCATCACGGCGATGACAATCGGGTACCACAGGCCGTAATAGATATCCCCGGTGGCCGCGACCATCGCGAAGGCCACCGTCGGCAGGAAACCGCCGAACCAGCCGTTGCCGATGTGGTAGGGCAGCGACATCGAGGTGTAGCGGATGCGCGTCGGGAACAATTCGACCAGCCACGCCGCAATCGGCCCGTAGACCATGGTCACGTAGATCACCAGGATGGTCAGCAATAGCAGCACCATCGGGTAGTTGATCTTCGCCGGATCGGCTTTTTCCGAGTAACCGGCTTCCTTCAGCGCGGCGGCGAGACTGGCGGTGAAGGCGTCGTTGCGCGCCTTGAAGTCGGCGGCGGGCAGGGCGCTGCCTTCGAAGCTTTCGATGACTTTGTCGCCGATGCGCACTTGCGCGACGAGGCCCGGTTCCGCCTCGACGTTTTCATAGGGGATCGCACGTTTCGCCAGCAGCGTCTTCGCCAGGTCGCAGGAACTGGTGAAGCGCGCCTTGCCCACCGGGTCGAACTGGAATGAGCACTGGTCGGGATTGGCGATCACCTTGACCGGGTTTTTCTCCTGCGCAACGAACACATCCGGGTTGCCGTACTGGGTCAGCGCGTGAAAGATCGGGAAATAGGTCAGCGCCGCCAGAATGCAGCCGGCCATGACGATCGGCTTGCGCCCGATGCGGTCGGAGAGGCTGCCGAAGATCACGAAGAACGGTGTGCCGATGATCAGTGAACCGGCGATTAGCAGGTTGGCGGTCTGCGCGTCGATCTTCAACGTCTGCAACAGGAAGAACAACGCGTAGAACTGCCCGGTGTACCAGACCACCGCTTGTCCGGCCGTGCCGCCGAGCAGCGACATGATCACCACTTTTAGGTTGTCCCAGCGAGCGAAGGATTCGGTCAGCGGTGCTTTCGACGCCTTGCCCTCAGCCTTCATTTTCTGGAACACCGGCGACTCGCTCAGTTGCAGACGGATGTACACCGAGACGATCAGCAGCAGGATCGACAGCAGAAACGGAATCCGCCAGCCCCAGGCTTCGAACGCTTCCGTGCCCAGCGCGGTGCGGCAGGCGAGGATCACCAGCAGCGACAGAAACAGCCCGAGCGTGGCGGTGGTTTGAATCCACGAAGTGAAAAAACCGCGCTTGTTGCGTGGCGCGTGCTCGGCCACGTAAGTCGCCGCGCCGCCATACTCGCCACCCAGCGCCAGCCCCTGGAGCAAACGCAGGATGATCAGGATCACCGGGGCGGCAACGCCGATGGTCGCGTAACTGGGCAACAAGCCGACGATCGCCGTCGACACGCCCATGATCACGATGGTGATGAGAAAGGTATGTTTGCGCCCGATCATGTCGCCGAGCCGGCCGAACACGATCGCGCCGAACGGCCGCACCGCAAACCCCGCCGCAAAGGCGAGCAGGGCAAAGATGAATGCGGTGGTTTCGTTGACGCCGGCAAAGAAGTGCTTGGCGATGATCGCCGCCAGTGAGCCGTAGAGGTAAAAGTCGTACCACTCGAAAACCGTGCCCAGGGATGAGGCGAAGATAACCTTGCGCTCTTCCTTGGTGATACCGCCGCTGCGCGGTGGACTGCCGGTGGATGCTGTGTCGATTGAGGCCATGGGTGTTCTCCGTTGTGCTTATTGTTGTAGGCCGGAGTCCCCCGTTACTGCTTGTTCACTCTGGCCTTGTGGCAAAAATCGCCCTTACTGCCGCGTGTCGCGTGCACAGTCTGACCGCCTCGCCGGGCGGCGAGGTTTCCTCAAGCATAATCAGCTTTTGCCAGATATCCACTGAGCTGCCTGTAAACGCTAGGCCTTGACCCAACGCTGGCGGCTCCAGGCACTCAACCAGTCGACCAGAAACACCAGCACCAGCATCGCCAGAATCACCGTGCTGGCCTGAGCTTCCTGGAACAGGCTGAGGCTGACGTAGAGCATCTGCCCCAGCCCGCCGGCGCCGACAAAACCCAGCACGCTGGCCATGCGGATGTTGTTTTCCCAGCGATACAGCATGTAGGCAAGCAGTTGCGGTGCAAGGTTCGGCAGGGTGCCGTAACAGAACGCGAGCAGCGGATTGCCGCCCTGCAAACGGATCGCTTCGGCCGGTTGCGGCGGGGTGTTCTCCAGCGCTTCGGCGAACAGCCGACCGAGCACGCCGGTGGTGTGCAAGGCGAGGGCGAGGGTGCCGGCATTGGGGCCGAGGCCGGCCGCCAGCACCATCAGCGCCGCCCAGACCAGTTCCGGAATCGCCCGCAAACCGTTGAGCAGCAGGCGCGAAAGGCTTTGCAGCGGCCAGCCGAAACGCCCGGCGGCGGGCAGCGCCAGGACGATGCCGAACACCGCGGCAAGC
This sequence comes from Pseudomonas koreensis, assembly GCF_036668835.1. Classification (GTDB taxonomy): domain Bacteria; phylum Pseudomonadota; class Gammaproteobacteria; order Pseudomonadales; family Pseudomonadaceae; genus Aquipseudomonas; species Aquipseudomonas koreensis_I. The sequence continues at coordinate 143,048 of NZ_JAZEVW010000006.1, read as the reverse complement.
AACGTGCCGAGCGCCGACATGGCCAGGGTTTCCAGCGAGCCGTGCAGGATGGTTTTGAGATAATCCGCGCTCAGGTCCGGGCTAAGAAACCGCTGCACATAAGCGCCCATTTGCTTGAGGCTGGCTGCGCTTCCCAGTTCGCCGAGGTTGAGCCCCAGATAGCTGAACGAAGCAACGACCGCGACGCCGATCGCGGCGATCAGCAGCACATTGATCAAGCGATTCATGCCAGCCTCCAGCGCAGCAAACGGCTGAACTGGTCGGCCAGCAGCACCAGCAGCAGAAACATCAGCAGCATGCTCGCCACTTCGCCGCCGGCGAACATGCGAATCGACAAGTCGATCTGCTGCCCCAAGCCTCCAGCGCCAACAAAACCCATCACCACGGAAGCGCGGATCGCGCATTCCCAGCGATAAACGCTGTACGACAGCAGTTCCGCCGCGACATTGGGCAGGGTGCCGTAGGCGAACGCCGCCAGTCGACCGCTGCCGGCCTGCATCAAGGCGTGGGCCGGGCGTTGGTCGGTGGACTCGAAAATCTCCGCGTACACCTTGCCCAGCATGCCGCTGTAAGTGATGGCAATCGCCAGCACACCCGCCGCCGGACCGAGGCCGACCGCACGCACGAACAGCAACGCCCAGACGATCTCCGGCACGCTGCGCAGGAAAATCAGCAAGCCGCGCACCGGCCAGCGCAGCAGCCGACCCAAGCGACTCGGCACGCCGCCCCGTGACGCCGCCGACAGCGACAACGCGCGGCTGGCGAGCAGGCTGGCCGGCACCGCCAGCAGCAACGCCAAGGCCATGCCGGCCGTGGCAATTGCCAGGGTTTGCAGGGTCGCGGTCAGTAGAATCTGCATGAAAGCGGCGTCATGCGCCGGCGGCCAGAACTGCGCGACAAAGCGGCCCATTTCGTTCTGGCTGTCGGGCAACAACACGCCCAGATTCAGTTCGCTCAAATGAATGCCAGGCCACAGCACGGCAATCGCCAACAGCGTCAGAAGCAATCTCGGCCATGCCGCCGGGTCGCGTGAATCGGCCTTCAGCATCGCGGGATCTGCACAGTCAGCGGTGCCACCGCCGCAGTCGGCGATTGCAGTTTTTCGTTGGCGTACAGCGCGTCGAGCATGTCGTGGCTGACGTCCGCCGAAGGGCTGTCGAACAGGATCTGTCCGTCACGCAGACCGATGATCCGCGGGAAGTGCGACAGTGCCAGGTCCACCGCGTGCAGGCTCGCCACCAGGGTGACGTGATGCTCGCGGGCATGGCGCGACAGCACCGACAAGGTATGCCCGGCCATCACCGGGTCCATCGCCGACACCGGTTCGTCGGCCAGTAGCACTTCTGGCGCCTGATACAACACGCGGGCGATGCCGACACGCTGCAACTGGCCGCCAGACAATTGCTGGCAATGCGCGAACAACTTGTCACCCAGATCCAGCCGTGCAAGCGCCGCACGTGCACCGGCCACATCCAGCGGATGCAACAGATTCAACAGGCTTTTGCCCAGACTCCACTGGCCGAGCTTGCCGGCCAGTACCGCCGTGATCACCCGCTGACGCGGCGGCAGTGGCGGCGCCTGGTGCACCAGGCCGATACGCGCACGCAGGCGTTGGCGCTGACGGGCAGACAAATGCCAGGCGCGTTCGCCGAGCACTTCGATGTCACCGCTGCTGGGCCGCAATGCGGTGGCCAGCAGGTTGAGCAGGCTCGATTTGCCGGCGCCGGACGGGCCGATGATCGCGACCTGTTCACCCGCGCCAATCTGTAAATCGACAGAGCGAAGGGCATCGACGCCATTGGCATGGCGCAGGCTGCCCCGGTTGAGGCGTAGGGTCATTTCAACAATTCGGCGGCGCGGGCGGCTTCCTCGATGCCCTTGTAGTTCTCAGGCTGGGTGTCGATGAAGCGGCTGGCGGCCTGCAGGTCGAGGATCTTTTTCTGCTCAGGTTTGGCCGGGTCGAGATCAAGGAAAGCTTTCTTGATTTTCGCCGCGAGTGATGGATCAAGGGTGCCGCGCACGGTCCAGTTGTAATCGAAGTAGGTTGGCGTGGTGGCGAAGACCTTGACCTTGTTGGTGTCGACCTTGCCGGCATCCACCAGTTTCTGCCAGACGCTGGCGTTCAGCACACCGGCGTCGACCTTGCCGGCCTGCACCCAGGCGACAGTTGCGTCGTGGGCACCGGAATAGGCGACACGGCTGAAATACGCTTCCGGCTTGATGCCGTCGTTTTTCAGCATGAAATAACGCGGCATCAGGCTGCCGGAGGTCGACGACACCGAACCGAAGGCGAAGGTCTTGCCCTTAAGATCAGCGAGGCTTTTGACGTTCGGATCGGCCGTGATGAATTTGCTGGTGAACTGTGCGTCCTGCTCACGCTGTACCAGCGGAATCACCGGCGTCGTCGCGTCGGTCTTCAGGCGCGCCTGAACAAAAGTGAAGCCGCCCAGCCAGGCCATGTCGAGGCGATCGGTGGCGAGCGCTTCGACCACGGCCGGATAATCGGCCACCGGCACGAACTGCACCTTCATGCTCAATTGTTGTTCCAGGTACGCGCCCAGCGGTTCGAACTTGCGCAGCAGTTCGGTCGGCGCTTCGTCCGGAATCGCACTGACGCGCAACACATCAGCGGCCTGCGCCATCAGCGCAGAAACACACAGGGCCAGGCCGGCGGTGAGTGCCAGGGTTCGTTTGAGCATGAAATTCTCCGTTTCGTAAGCGTCCAAAGGGCTGAAGTCGCGGCGTGACGCAGACTCAGGGTAGACGAGTCGGCGAGGTTATACGTATTCACACGCACAAAGGCCAGCGCCTTGGGTAGGCGCTGGCCTGAAATTGAGGATGGCTATGCAACCAGACATGGCTGGCCTTGGCAACCGGTCGGCCATGTCCGGGTTGTTTCAGCCGCCGGACCGAACTGTTCAGTCGTCAGGCAGCGTCCGGCAACCGGGCGATCACCTTGATCTCGAAATCGAACCCATACAGCCAGGTCACACCCACCGCCGTCACCGTCGGATGCGGTGCATCGCCCCAGAATTCGCTCAGGACGACATTCCAGATCGTCTCGAATTTCGACTGCGGGTCGACGATGAATATCGTCACGTCGACCACATCCTCGAAGCTGGCACCGGCCTCATCGAGGATCGCATTGAGATTGTGAAACGCCTGACGCACCTGATTTTTCAGATCCGGTTCCGGCGTGCCGTCTTCGGTGCTGCCGACTTGCCCGGAGACGAACAGAAAACCGTTGGAGCGAATCGCCGGTGAATAACGATGGCGCTCGTAGAGCGTGCGGCGGGTCGGCGGGAAAACAACGTCGCGTTGAGTCATCAGGGTGTCTCCATCAGTAGGTGATGTCGCCACTTTAGGTATTTGCAGCGGGCCGATAAACGCGCAAGCTTGGCGTTCACTGTTTGTAAATCTCAAACAATCGAGGCGCGCACCTTGGACCGTTTTGACGCAATGCAGGCCTTCGCCCGAGTGGTCGAGGCGGGGAGCTTCACCAAAGCGGCAGAAACCTTGCACATGAGCAAGACCACCGTGACCCAGCTGGTGCAACAGCTGGAGGCGCGCTTGCGGGTCAAACTGCTCAACCGCACCACACGCAAGGTCAACGTCACCGCCGATGGCGCCGCTTATTACCTGCGAGTGGTCAAGCTTCTAGCCGAACTGGACGACGCTGAAACCAGCCTGCCAGGCGTTGCGGCGGTGCCGTCGGGGCGATTGCGTATTGATGTGCCGAGCCCGTTCGCGCGACATATCCTGGTGCCGGCGCTGCCCGAGTTCCATGCACGCTACCCGGATATTCAGATCGATATGGGCGTCAGCGACCGCATCGTCGACATCATCGATGAGAACGTTGATTGCGTGGTGCGCGGTGGTGAACTGCTGGATCTGTCGTTGAGGGCGCGCAAGTTGGCCGATTTACAGCTGGGGGTATTTGCTGCACCGGCCTATCTGGCCCGTGAAGGCACGCCAGTGCATCCTCGAGATCTGGAAGACTCGCACCACCAGGTGGTCGGGTTTCTTTGGGCGCGCACCGGTAAACCGGTGCCGTATGCCTTGCACAACGTCCAGGAACGTCTGCAAATCAGAGGACGCCACGTCCTGGCGGTTGACGATGGCAACGCCTATCTCGCCGCGGGCTTGGCCGGGATGGGTGTGTTGTGGTTGCCCAAATACATGTCCGCCGCCCACGAAGCGCGCGGCGAACTGGTGCCGCTGTTCGAAGACTGGCAGCTCGAATCGATGCCGCTGTACGTGGCGTATCCGCCCAACCGGCATGTCAGCCTGAAGTTGCGCGTGTTCATTGATTGGGTGGTCGAGGTTGTCGGCAATACGTCAACGTGAACAGCCCGATTGACTCTTCACCGGTTCCGGCCAACTATCGGCCCACAACAACATGACCGATGGACTGAAACTTGACCGAACGACGCCAATTCAGCGGAGGCATGAAGGGCAAAAACCTCCGCTATCTGAATGAGCAAAGCGATAGCGCGCCGCTGACGCGCACCGGTTTTCTGCTGCTCGAACACTTTTCGCTGCCGGCCTTCACGCAGACGCTGGACGCCGTGGTGACCACCAATCTGTTGCGCCCGGGGTTGTTCACCTCGCGCACCTTCGGGCTAGGCGAGGGCGAGGTCATCAGCGATCTGGGGCTGGTGATTCGTCCCGATGCGCGCCTTGACGCAGCCGCGCTCGAAGAACTGGATCTGCTGGTGGTCTGTGGCGGTTATCGCACCGAGCTGCGCGCGAGCGATGGGTTTGTGCATCTGCTCAGGTTGGCAGCGGAGCGGGGCATCAGCCTGGCCGGGTTGTGGAACGGTTCGTGGTTCCTCGGCCGTGCCGGGCTGCTTGATGGCTACCGCTGCGCGATTCACCCGGAACATCGCCCGGCGCTGACCGAAATCGCCAAGGCCACGCACGTCAGCAGCGAACCTTATGTGATCGATCGCGACCGCCTCACCGCGTCGAGCCCGTCGGGGGCTTTCCATATGGCGCTGGACTGGATCAAGAGCCTGCACGGCAAGGCGCTGGTCGAGGGTGTCGAGGACATTCTCGCGTTCGAGGAATCGCGCTACCGGCGGATCAAACCGGACGAAAACCTCTGCGTCAGCGCGCCGTTGCGTGAGGTGGTCAAGCTGATGGACGCCAACCTGGAAGAACCGCTGGAGCTGGAGCAACTGGCGGTGTACGCCGGACGTTCTCGCCGGCAACTGGAGCGCCTGTTCAAGGAACAACTCGGCACCACACCGCAGCGTTACTACCTGGAACTGCGCATCACCGAAGCTCGCCGCCTGCTGCAACACACCGAGCTGTCACAGGTGGAAGTGCTGGTAGCCTGTGGCTTCGTCTCGCCGAGTCATTTCAGCAAGTGTTACAGCGCCTATTTCGGGTATCGGCCTTCCAAAGAGAAGCGCTTGGTCAAATAACCTAAGCCTCCACCAACCTGAGTTCACCTCGGTATTGCAAGTCGGCGTATCTCTCCCAAACACCCCGATCAGTTCCCTCTCCCTCTGGGAGAGGGCTAGGGTGAGGGCTCTCTCGCTGATGCTCCGCAAAGCGCCCAGTAACAGCTACCCCAGCCAAGACATCCAATAACGCCCTCAACGCAAAAACCAAACGCAAAAAAAGGGCGCCTCATCAGGCGCCCTTTTTTATTCAAGCTTGATCCATAACCGATCAGCGCGATTTCTTGGCATTCGGCGTTGCAGCGTTGCTCAAGCCTTTCGCATTGTGATCCCCAGGCGTCGAGGCCGAGATCGCAGCGGCTTTGGCCACGCCGCGGGTATCTCTGGAGTTGGCGATGCCTGACGTGGTAGAGCCATGGCCCGTCTCACCGTTGCGATCGTTGCCATAGTGGTTACCGCTTTCGCCACGGTCGCGAACAGCCTTGCCGGCATGATCGCTGCTGAGTCCGTTGCCGCGACCGTTGCTGTTGGCGCCGCCGTGATCGGAACCGCTGCGGCCACCGCCGATACCGCCGCCATGGCCACCGCCGTTGCTACCACCATTTCCACCGCCGCCGCCGTTACCGCCGCCGCCGTTACCGCCGCCGCCGCCGCCGCCGCCACCGCCACCGCCACCGCCGTCCTTCGCATAGGCAGCGTTCATGATCGAGAGATCAGCAGGGAGGAGCGGGGCGGCTGCGAGCATCATGGCGCAGGACATGACAGCAACGAGACTCTTGTTTTTTAACAGCATGATAGTGTCCGTAAGGGGCGGGTAATACCGCATGTACTCAGACGCAATCGGCCCGATCTAGTTCAAGTTCTGCGACAGACGGAACGGCAACTTGCGGCGGTACAACTAGACGCAGTGCCGTCCCGGTCAATCGTGAGCCAAACAGGGCGTTTGCGGTGCTTAAACATTCCTGCGCACACCCGTTTAAGTTACACCGGTTGTTACGCCATAGCGGCTACAACTCCTTGCGCCGTTGCCTACGCGTACGCCAGAATCCGCCGGCTTGTGCGCTTTAGCCCCGGACTCTATCGTTGACCTGCCACTGCCCATCAGTGGTCGGGTTTAGTAGCCCGTTTGGTATTAGCAAGCGTATGAGCTCCATCAGTCAGGTATGTCTATTCCTGCACTTAATGGCGGTTGCGCGCAGGGCGCTCTCGGGCGCGCCGGTTTTGCTAATTCCACCGGTCTACTAACCTGCGCACAGCTGCCACCCTTCTTTTAGTAGAGACCGGTCGCAGCCCTATTTTTGTAATTAGCTATGTTCGTTGGGTGAGCTTGCGGTGAACAAAGCGTTGGATCTTGTGGTGCCAACCGAGTAATTGCGAACGTTAGTCGGGCTTGACAGTGTCTGAGCGGGCGCCTTCGCGAGCAGGCTCACTCCTACAGGGGAACGCATTTCAAATGTAGGAGTGAGCCTGCTCGCGATAACGTCCGTTCAAGCAAAGAATGCAATCTCTCAAGCCTCAATCCCACCTTTATACAATCCAGGCAGTCAGCCGTTGCGGCTGACTGCTTTTGTGTTTCTACAGATGATCGGCATCGATGACAGCCTGCGCAAACGCCTTCGGATCTTCCTGCGGCAAGTTGTGCCCGATGCCGCCACTGATCAAGCGGAACTGGTATTTGCCGGTGAAGCGCTTGGCATAATCCTCTGGTGCCGGATGCGGTGCGCCGTTGGCGTCGCCTTCGAGGGTGATGGTCGGCACGCTGATCGACGGCGCGGTGGCAAGTTTCTGTTCCAGCGCTGCGTATTGCGCTTCGCCCTGCACCAGGCCCAGGCGCCAGCGGTAGTTGAACACGGTGATTTCGACGTGATCCGGGTTCTGCAAGGCCTTGGCGCTGCGATCGAACGTCGCGTCGTCGAATTTCCATTGCGGTGAGGCGGTCTGCCAGATCAGTTTGGCGAAATCATGGGTGTTCTTCGCATACCCGGCGCGACCGCGCTCGGTGGCAAAGTAGAACTGATACCACCACTGCAACTCGGCTTTCGGCGGCAGCGGGTTTTGCCCGGCGGCCTGGTTGCCGATCAGGTAGCCACTGACCGCCACCAGCGCCTTGACGCGTTCCGGCCACAGCGCCGCGACGATGTCCGCTGAGCGCGCGCCCCAGTCGTAACCGCCCAATACCGCTTGCTTGATCTTCAGTGCGTCCATGAAGTCGATGACGTCACTGGCCAGCGCCGCCGGTTGGCCGTTGCGCAGGGTGTCTTTGGAAAGGAACTGCGTATCGCCGTAACCTCGTGCATAGGGCATCAACACTCGGTAACCCTTGGCGGCCAGCAGCGGCGCGACATCGTCGTAGCTGTGAATGTCGTAGGGCCAGCCGTGCAACAGGATCACCACCGGGCCGTTGGCCGGGCCGGTTTCCGCATAAGCGACTTCGAGCACGCCGGCCTTCACATGTTTCAGCGGGCCGAAAGGTGAGGGCGCGGAATAGCTGACCGCAGCCGGTTTGGCGGTTTGCGCCTGAACGCTGGCAACGGTGCCGAGCAGCGACAGCGCCAGGATCGACAAGCCGAATGCGGTTTTACCGAGGTGCAGTGCCTTTTTCATGGGGACGTCTCCTGTGCAGGGTGGGGTCAAGGCGCTGGGTGAGTCCTTGAAACCGTGAGTGCATTTGAACGGATGGACGTATCTGGGCTGTGTCGGAACGGGGCCTTGTTGCAAGGCGATGTATCGTCGTTGGGCACGTATACAGTGTGATACACGGTGGCTCAATGTGCCCGGCGCCGGGCTGTTTGCCGATGAAAAAATTAAGTCGCTGTTTTAAAACAAAAAATATTTCACGTCGGGCTTCCCAAAGCCGAACAATGTTGGTAAATTGCGCCCCGTTCTCACAGCGAACCCAACGGGCCGCTGGAAAGAGCAGTAGGGGCGTCGCCAAGCGGTAAGGCAGCAGGTTTTGATCCTGCCATGCGTTGGTTCGAATCCAGCCGCCCCTGCCATATTCGAAAAAGCGCCAACTTCGCGAGAAGTTGGCGTTTTTTTATGCCTGCGATTTGGCAAGGCACAGCAAGGCTGGCGTGCGCGGCGCCGAAGCACCGCGCAGGCCAGGGACTCAGTGCGGTGCGCGCGGGATGGTTTTCATCAGGTCTTCAGGGCTGATGTGGCCGACCACGCTGCCCGGTTGCGGCAGGTTGAGGATGTGGCCCTTCATCTTGCCGATGATGTGCATCTCGCACGGCTTGCAATCGAACTTCAGCGTCAGCACTTCATCGCCGTGGATCAACTGCATCGGCGCGACTTTGGTGCGCACGCCGGTCACGCCTTTGGCCTGTTTCGGGCACAGGTTGAAGGAGAAGCGCAGGCAGTGTTTGGTGATCATCACCGGCACTTCGCCCGGCTCTTCGTGGGCTTCGTACGCCGCGTCGATCAGCTTCACGCCGTGACGGTGATAGAAGTCGCGCGCCTTCTGGTTGTAGACGTTGGCGAGGAAGGTCAGGTGCGAATCCGGATACACCGGCGGCGGGCTGGTTTCGGCCTTGCGGCTGCCACGCGGATGCGCAGCGACGCGGGCGGCGGTCAGGGCTTCGATCACTTCACGGCGCAGGGCTTTGAGCTGCGAGTTGGGGATGAAGAACGCCTGCGGCGCATCGAGCTTGACGTCGGTGGCGTGGTACTGGGTGGTGCCGAGCTGACCGAGCAGGTCGCGCAACTGTTCCAGCGCTTGCTCAGGTTTGTTGGCCACGCCGAACGGACCGGGCAGGGTGACGCTGGCGCTGATGCCTTCTTCGCTGGTGGCAGTGATTTCCAGCTGTTCCTCGCGCAAGCGCGCCAGCCAGCTCAGGGCCACGCGACGTTCCGACGAAGTCTTTTGCAGCGCCTGTTGCCAGTTGTGGTCGAGGTTGCGGTTCAACGGGTGGTTCGGGCGCAGCTTGAACAGGCCTTCAGGCATTTCGTTCGGCTCGACGCGGTAGCGGTAGCGCTTCTCGCCGTCCTCTTCGAACTCGCCCTTGGCTTCGGCGATGTTGGCGCGAAAACCGACCACTTCGCGTTTGACCAGCACGTTGAGGCCGTCACCGTTGGACAGCGGCTCGTGGGTCACCACCTGCATGTCGCGCTTGCCGACTTTTTCGACCGTACCGACCGGCAGGCCGGTGAAGGTCGGCGAGTCGAAGGCGCCGATATCGATCTTGCGATCGGTGACAAAATAATCGGTGCTGCCACGGTGGAAGGTTTTTTCCGGATCGGGCAGGAAGAAGTGCGCGGTGCGGCCGCTGGACGCGCGGGCCAGGTCCGGGCGATCTTCCAATACGTCGTCGAGGCGCTGGCGGTAATAGGCGGTGATGTTCTTCACATAGCCCATGTCCTTGTAGCGGCCTTCGATCTTGAACGAGCGCACACCGGCTTCGACCAGTGCGCGGATGTTGGCGCTCTGGTTGTTGTCCTTCATCGACAGCAGGTGTTTTTCGTAGGCGATCACGCCACCCTTTTCATCTTTCAGGGTGTACGGCAGACGGCAGGCTTGCGAGCAGTCGCCACGGTTGGCACTGCGCCCGGTCTGCGCGTGGGAAATGTTGCACTGGCCGGAGAAAGCCACGCACAACGCGCCGTGAATAAAGAATTCGATGGCAGCGTCGGTCTCGTCGGCGATGGCGCGGATTTCCTGCAGGTTCAGCTCGCGCGCCAGTACCAGCTGCGAGAACCCGGCCTGATCAAGAAACTTCGCCCGCTCCAGGGTGCGGATGTCGGTCTGGGTCGAGGCGTGCAGCTCGATCGGCGGAATGTCCAGCTCCATCACGCCCAGGTCCTGAACGATCAGCGCGTCGACGCCGGCGTCGTACAACTGATGGATCAGCTTGCGGGCCGGCTCCAGTTCGTTGTCGTGCAGGATGGTGTTGATGGTGGTGAAAATGCGCGCATGGTAGCGGCGGGCGAATTCCACCAGCTCGGCGATTTCGCTGACTTCGTTGCACGCGTTGTGGCGCGCGCCGAAGCTCGGGCCGCCGATGTACACGGCATCAGCACCGTGCAGGATCGCTTCACGGGCGATGGCCACGTCGCGGGCAGGGCTGAGCAATTCCAGATGATGCTTGGGCAAGGACATAGTTTTTTTAGTCAGGCTGTCACGGTTAGGCGCGCATTCTACCCGCGAAACGCGCGGCCGGCACGCCTGCGCTGCCCGATGGCACAGAACTCAAGGAATCACCCAAACCCCTGTGGGAGCGAGCTTGCTCGCGAAAGCGGTGGTTCAGCCAACACAAATGTTGAATGCCAGGGCGCTATCGCCAGCAGGCTGGCTCCCGCGGGGTTGTAGGGTGTTGCAGAGGTCAGGTCAGGCCTTGGCCGCCATCGCCGTCACTTCCACGCGCATCCCCTCAACCGCCAGCGCCGCCACGCCCACTGCCGCACGCACCGGCCACGGCTTGGCGAAGAAGCGCTGATACGCCTCGTTGAATGCCGCGCGATCGGCCATGTCGGTGAGATAGATGGTCAAGTGCATGACTCGATCCATCGAACTGCCGGCACGTTCCAGCGCGACTTTCAGCGCTTGCAGGGTGCATTCGCTCTGCGCAGTAATATCGCCCAGCTCCAGGCTGCCGTCGGCGCGGGTCGGGATCTGGGTGGAAACCATGATTGCGCCGAACGTCGCCACGTCGGAAGAAATCGAATCAGCGTCCGGATCGGGGGTGAAGGTGATGTCTTGGTTAGCCATGGGAATCTCTTGTCTGAGCGAGTGAAGATCGCGGCAGTTTACAGACTCGACGCCGACAAGGCCCGCTCCGATCACGCCGCGTACGCTCAAACCGGCAACGTCGCGGCTTCTGCGACGAGCGCCGATTGCACGCTGGGCCGAGCGCCAATGCGCTGCATATAGGCAGCCAACGCCGGCCAGTCCTCGATAGCGATATTGAACGTCGGCAACCACTTCAGCACGGTAAACAGGTAAGCGTCCGCGACGCCAAAATAACCCATCAGATAATCCTGATCCGTCAGTTGGCGATTGAGAAAGTCGAGGCGCTTGAACAGCTTTTGCCGGAATATCGCTTTGACCGGCTCAGGAATATCCGCGTTGAACAACGGCGCACTGCCACCGTGAATCTCCGAACTGATGAAATTCAAGTGTTCCTGCAAGCGTGCGCGCTCCCACGTGCCAGCCGCCGGCGCGAGCGAATTGCCCGGCACTTGATCGACAAGAAACTGCAGGATCGCCGGTCCTTCGGTCAGCACTTCGCCGTTATCGAGCATCAACGCGGCGACGTAACCCTTGGGGTTGATCTTGCGAAAGTCGTGGCCGTCGGCGGTGCGCTTGCTCTGGTTGTTCACGCGGACCAGTTCGAAAGGCAAACTCAACTCGCGCAGAACAATATGTGGCGAGAGCGAGCAGGTCATCGGGGCGAAATACAGTTTCATGGCAACTCCTTGTTAAGCGAGGCCGCCAGAATCCGTCGCGGCAAGCGCTATGGCAAAGGTCATTTGCAGTGCTAGCGTATGACAAAATCTCATGAGCCAGCACAACTCCATGACCGTCAGACTTCCCTCACTCAATGGTTTGCGCGCCTTCGAAACCGTTGCCCGGCACATGAGTTTCACCAAGGCTGCTGAAGAACTGAACGTCAGCCAGACTGCCGTCAGCCATCAGATCCGCCGACTCGAGGCGGAACTGGGCAAGCCGCTGTTTTTGCGGCGCAACGACGGCTTGGCGCTGAGCGAGGTCGGGCAGGCCTACTTGCCGGGCGTGCGCTCGGCGTTTCAGGATTTGCGCTTTGCGACCGAGCAGCTGCTGGCGTCCGACAACAAAAACGTATTGACCCTCAGCACACTGGTGTCGGTCGCGTCGAAATGGTTGTTGCCACGACTGCCTGCGTTTCAGCAGGCCTTTCCCGCTATCGATGTACGCATCAGTGCTTCGACCGATTGGGTGGATTTTCGCAGCGGCGGCATCGACGCGGCGATTCGTTACGGGCACGGCGACTGGCAGGGCTTGCAGGCTGACTTCCTGATGTCCGATGAAATCTTTCCGGTGTGCAGTCCCGCATTGGCCAAGACCTTGAATTCGCCGGCGGACCTGGCGGATCACACGTTGCTGCAAGTCAGCGGCGTGACGACCGGAGACTGGGCGACCTGGCTAAGCGCTGTCGGCCAGACGCCGCAACTGGCGGAGGGCGCGCGCCTGACATTCGATCTGGCGCTGATGGCCGTGCAGGCGGCGGTCGACGGGCAGGGCGTGTGTATCGGTCGTTCGACGTATGTCGCAGACGATCTGCGCGCCGGGCGCCTGGTGATTCCTTTTCCACTGCGCTTGCAGGACGCGTTGGGCTTTTATCTGGTCGCGCCTTTTGAGACGGCGCAGGCGGAGAAAGTCGCTGCGTTCAGGTCCTGGCTGTTGGCTTTACCGAAAACCACTGACACCTTTGTATAAGCGTGTATCAGATCGCCCGCAGTACACAGCTGAACAACAAACTCAGGGCTTTCGACACATCCGCCCTACATGCAACCCGCACAGTAGCCCTCACCACATCACTGATTCAGAGGGCTACATATGAAACGTTCACTGTTACTCGCCAGCGCCATTTTCGCTTCGATGATCGGCATCGCCCACGCGGCAGATGCCCCGGCCAAGAGCTGGCAGCAAGGCTTGAGCCGCACCGATCTGGTCAAGCAGGATCTCGGTGCTGCCGACCGCGAAGTGGTTCAGGCACGGGTTGATTTCGAGCCGGGCGTGACCTCGCCGCGCCATGCACATCCGGGCGTCGAAGTCGCTTACGTGATCAGCGGCACATTCGAATATCAACTGGAGGGCAGGGCGCCGGTGACGCTGAAGGCCGGGGATTCTCTGTTCATTCCGGAAGGCGTGGCGCATGTCGCGAAAAACGTCGGCAGCGAGAAGGCCTCGGAGCTGGCGACCTACATCCTCAAGAAAGGCGAGCCGGTGTTGATCCTCAAGCCGTAAGCCACTGCCTCAATGCAGAGTCGCCGCCCGGCGACTTTCGCCGATGCGGATGCGATCGAGCGCACGGTTCAACGCATCGAGCGCATCGAGCAGGGCTTTGGCCTCGGCGACACGATCTTCGCCCCAGAGGCGCTCGGCCAGCCGGTTCAAAGCCTGGATCGAGCGCTCGATGTCGGCGGCGCTGGCCGGCTCGTTAGGGGTGGGTAGATTTTTTGGCATTCACAACATCCTGCAAAAATGGCTCAATCGTGTCGCGCTACTGACGCGACGCCGACCGATCAGCCGCGCTTGGGCAGTTTCCAGTCCGGCCGAATGAAGTGGCAGGTGTAGCCATTGGGAATCCGCTCCAGATAATCCTGATGCTCAGGTTCCGCTTCCCAGAACGGCCCCGCCGGTTCGATTTCAGTCACCACCCGGCCTGGCCACAAACCTGAGGCGTCGACATCGGCAACGGTGTCTTCAGCGACGGCGCGTTGCTCGTCGTTGAGGTAATAAATCGCCGAACGATAGCTCAGACCGAGGTCATTGCCCTGACGGTGGAGCGTGCTCGGGTCGTGAATCTGGAAGAAGAATTCGAGAATCTGGCGGTAGCTGATCACTGCGGGATCGAAGGTGATTTCGATGGCTTCGGCGTGGGTACCGTGGTTGCGATAGGTCGCGTTGGGTACATCGCCGCCGGTATAACCGACGCGTGTTTTCAGTACGCCAGGGTAGCGGCGCAGCAGATCCTGCATCCCCCAGAAGCAGCCGCCGGCAAGAATCGCGGTTTCGGTGTCAAAGGTCATGGCGGTCATTCCTCTCGCAACGTTGGGGATTGTCATTGTTATGAGGGCGAGTTGGCCAATTCCAAGGTGGGGCGGTGAAGAAAGCGGCGGGGGATTGCGAGGAAGTTGTCTTGCGCTGAATAAACGGCAGGGGAGCGATGCTCCCCTGCAAATGGCGCATTAGCTGTTGCGCCCACCACCATGACTGTTTTCGCCACCCTTGCGCCCGGCTTCGGAGGCTTTTTCGCGGTCGTTGGCGAAGTTGCCACCGCTGTTCTGGCCGCCCTTGCTGCCGGCCTCGGACGCGCGCTGCGGGTCGTTCTTGAAGTTGCCGCCGCTGTTCTGGCCACCTTTGCTACCGGCCTCGGCTGCACGCTCCGGATCATTCTTGAAGTTTCCTCCACTGTTTTGGCCGCCTTTGCTGCCAATTTCCTGGTAGAACTCTTTATCATGCGAAGCCGATGTTGCTTCCCCACCTTTTTTACCTGCTTCGCTTACGGACATGCTGCCTTGTTTATCTTGAGCCATTTTGAAACACCTCTTGCATATATAAGCATCGATACGAATTCAGGCTGCGCTTAGTTGCGCGCTGAAGTTGTTCGGACAAATGCCGTGGATACTGCCTGATGTTGTTTGTTGCAATGCTCGTTACTTGCCGGTTGGCTTGGGTTCGACTGTCAATCAGTTGGAACGCTCATCAGACATGGTTAACTGCCTTTCACGCTGATGACCGTTCCAGCTGTTTGATTTCGAAGGGCAGCGAGGCTGCCCTTATGCCGCCGGTCAAGACGACTTACGGCCGCCACCGTGGCTGTTCTGGCCGCCTTTACGGCCTGCTTCGGAAGCTTTTTCGCGGTCATTGGCGAAGTTGCCGCCGGAAGCCTGGCCGCCTTTTTTACCCGCCTCGGATGCCTTCTCACGATCGTTGGCGAAGTTGCCCGGGTTTTTATTACCTGTAGTCATGATAGCTCTCCAATATCAATGAAGGATTTTTTAGTTGCCCATTTATGCAACGGACACTTACTCGGATAACCCGCCAGGGAGAAACGTTTGAAGATTTTTTTCAGGGCCCGATGAACGGTAGTGCTCGCAATGAAACTTATACAGAGTGCTGTTTCAGGTGCCGCTTCGTATAAGTTTGCTGATATTAAAATGATTGTTTTGGTGCATGTTAGAGCTTCGCTTCGTTGCGTTTAATTGCCTTTCGTCAGTGTGGCGAGTGTATGGGTGGCGAGCGCAAAGTTCGGTTGATAGGGTGCAAGGGCGGCATATAAAACTGACAACCGAGACTTGATTGCGAGGACATTGCCATGACCAGCAAACATCAAAGCGGACATTCATTCGCCGACGATCCACAGAAAATGAAGGAGGCCGGGAAGAAGGGCGATACGGCGGTCGACGTCAAACTCGACCGCGCGGAGAAAGCGCGAACCGGTGGGCAGCACAGCCACGGCGGAACGCGCACCGGCAAGGGCGATTGAGGCAATTGCGCAAAAGGGGGCGATCAATTGCGCGAGGTTTCCTCCAGCAGATGATCGACCACTTGCGACAGCGCAGAGCGCGGACCGGGCTGTTGCTGCAGAGCCTGGTTGAACACCGCCAGTTGCCGGTCGGCACTGGTGCCGTCATTGATGATCCTGTCGGCGCGTTTGAACAAGGTCGGCGTTTGCAAATTGTCGGCGGTTTCGGCGAAGCGCTCTTCAGCCAGCGCTAGCCACTGGCTGATCGAACAAGGGCTGTCCTGGCCTGTGACAATGAACTTGCCATCAAGCCCCCAGCGCTTGGCGCGCCAGCGATTTTCCTCAAGTATCCAGCGTGCTGACGCGCCATAAGCCGAGCCCGGTTGCGGTTGCCGGCACGCATGCGTGACCAGTACGCGGAAGAACGCGGCGAGGGTCAGCGCATCTTCCACGCGCGGGCAGGCGTCGGTCATGCGCAGTTCCAGCGTCGGGTAGCGCACGGCCGGCCGAATGCCCCACCAGCATTGGCTGGGCTGGTCGATCACCCCGGCGCTGGTCAGAAAGCCAATGTGCTCGTCATAGTCCTGTTGATCGGCAAACAGCGGTGGCACGCCCATGCGCGGCCACTCGTCGCACGCGGCCTGGCGATAACTTTTGTAGCCACTGTTGGCCCCGTCCCAAAGCGGTGATGAGCAACTCAAGGCCAGCAGCAACGGCGTCCATGGCAACACTTCGTTCATCACCCTGATGCGGTCGAGTTGCTCAGGCACTTCTACATGCACGTGCAGGCCCGACAGCACGCTGCGCCGGGCGACGTGGCCGTAGGTATCGAACAACTGGTGAAAGTGCGGCTCGTCGGTGGGGATCTGTTCGCGCCAGTCGGCCAGTGGATGGCTGCCGGCGCAGAGCAGGCCGAGGCCGAAAGGTTTCAGGGTGTTGTTCAGGGTCTGACGTGCGCCGGTCAGATAATCGCTGGCTTCGACGAAGTCAGTGAATACCGGTGAAGCGATTTCGAACTGGCCCTGGAACATCTCGGCGGCGAACGAGGCTCCGATGGCTTTTTTGCATGCCTCACGCGCCTCAGGGGTGGGGGCGCCGACCATTCTGCGGGTGTGCAGGTCGGTGACGAAATATTCTTCTTCGATTCCAAAACGCGGTTCGGTCATGGCTGGGCTCGCTGGGCATTACTAGGGCCATGGTAGTCGTGGCCGGCGATGGCCTGCAGGTAGGCCTGGTCGGCTTCGCGGCGCAGTTCTTGCCATTCTTGCCAGGTGATGATGCCGAGGCGGTCCATTTCGTCGCATTGGCGCAGGAGTTCTTCGTGGTAGCGATCGGGGCAGTCCATGCGCAGGCTGCGGTCTTGCAATGTTCGATGCCAGGTATCGAGGGCTTGCAGGCGGGTTTGTTGTTCGGCTGTCAGCAGGTTTTTATAGGCGTTCATGAGGGGCTGGCTCGCGGGTGGTTTTCTTTGTGAGCGCTTGGGGTTGCTGGTGGTTCAAGGGAAGTGACGGGGTGGGGGCCTTGGCGGCCTCTGGGCCGACCAGGCTTTGGTTGTTTTGGGTGTATATCCGTTTCTGCGGGTGTGCGGTCTGGCGGTTTCGCCCTTACGGCGAGGCACTTTTTCCAGACGCCGAAAAAGTACCCAAAAAGGCTTGGCCCCTGCGTTCGGCCCTCGCAGACTCGGGTTCCTTCGCTCCGGGACCGATCCGGGCGCAGCGGCTACGGTTTGCTGCGCTGCACCTACGTCCGCTGTGTCTGGCTGCGCCAGACGGTCGCTGCGCTCCCACGCCCGGATCGGTCCCTCCGCTCAGCCTGCCGATGGGGCCGGCATGGCAAGATCAAGGGCACTCGAGCTTCGCTCATTGTAAGGAGTGGTTAGAAGCAGCGTTTGGCTTGGGTTCTGTGGGGTGGCTGCCCCTCACCCCAGCCCTCTCCCCCAGGAGAGGGAGCCGATTTGTGGGCTGTTCCAGACCTGAGTACGACTCGGTAGTTCAGGTCGGCGGATCTCTTGTATCCACCTCGGTCAGTTCCCTCTCCCTCCGGGAGAGGGCTAGGGTGAGGGGCTTTTGATTTTGCTGTCTGCGTTGTACGTGTAAAACCGCTGCTTTCGCTGAAGCAAATCACCCAAACAAGCGAACCCGCAACCCCCGTTTCGCTTGTTCCCACGACATAACCATTTGTCCTGAACCCGAATCTTTTTTGAAATTTTCTCCGCAGCCAACGCTTCACAAAGGAGTGGGCAGTGACTTAACCGTTGTGACCGCCACACTCATTCAGACTGAGGAGATTTGTCATGTTTCTACATAACAAGCGACTTCAATACACCGTTCGTGTTGCGCAACCCAATCCTGGCCTTGCGAATCTTTTGCTGGAGCAGTTCGGGGGGGCGCAGGGTGAGTTGGCGGCGGCTACGCGCTATTTCACTCAGGCGTTGGCTGAGGATGATCCAGGGCGCAAGGATTTGCTGCTGGACATTGCCACCGAGGAGCTAAGCCACCTCGAGGTGATCGGTTCGATCATTGTCATGCTCAACAAGGGTGCCAAGGGCAAGATGGCCGAGGGCGTGGAGGAGGAGGGTGAGTTGTATCGTTCGTTGAACGGTGCCGGTAACGATTCGCACATCACCAGCCTGTTGTATGGCGGGGGGGCGCCGTTGACCAATTCGGCGGGTGTGCCCTGGAGCGCGGCGTATGTCGACACCATCGGCGAACCGACGGCGGATATGCGTTCCAACATCGCGGCCGAGGCGCGGGCGAAGATTGTTTATGAGCGGTTGATGAACGTGACGGACGATCCCGGTGTGAAGGAAGCGTTGGGCTTCTTGATGACTCGGGAGATCGCGCACCAGTTGTCCTTTGAAAAAGCCCTGCATGCGATTCAGCCAAACTTCCCGCAAGGCAAGAAACCCGGCATGCCAGAGTTCACCAACGTCTACTTCAACATGTCCCACGGCACCGAGAGCATGCGCGGGCCATGGAATCAGGGGGACGATTGGGAGTTTGTCGAAAGCCCAACCCCGGCGGTGGATGGCGGCGATGGTCTGGCGACCGTCCAGCTGGACAGTGCCGACGAAGCGCTGCTGGAGAAAATGAAAACCCGCACCATGTCCGATCCCAACAGCGAGCCGGTCACCGGCGCGGATCTGGGCGCCGGTACGCAGGTTCCGCCGTCGCTGTGACAGCGCGACACTGCCCGCCGAACTCCGCTCAAGCGCGCCACGCAACAGCGTGGCGCGCTTGAGCGGGACCAGTGTGAAATCATCAAGAAGAGGATTCAACCATGGCCACTCCACAGGAAAATCTGCTCGACTGGCTGCGTGACGCCCATGCCATGGAGCAACAGGCCGAGCAAATGCT
Source organism: Pseudomonas koreensis (assembly GCF_036668835.1). Classification (GTDB taxonomy): domain Bacteria; phylum Pseudomonadota; class Gammaproteobacteria; order Pseudomonadales; family Pseudomonadaceae; genus Aquipseudomonas; species Aquipseudomonas koreensis_I. The sequence continues at coordinate 124,115 of NZ_JAZEVW010000006.1, read as the reverse complement.
CAAGGCGCAATCCAAACGTCTCGAGCACTACCCGCAGCTGAAAGCGCGGATCGACCAGCACATTGAAGAAACCCTCGGTCAGCAGAAACTCATCGATGAATGCCTGCAACGGTTGGGTGGCGATTCGTCGACGATCAAGGATCTGGGCGGCAAGTTGATGGCGTTCGGTCAGGCCGTGGGCGGCTCGTTGATGAGCGATGAGGTGATCAAGGGCGCAATGGCCGGTTACGTGTTCGAGAACATGGAAATCGCCAGCTACACCGTGCTGATTGCTGCCGCCGAGGCGGCTGGCGATACGCAGACGAAAAAGGCTTGTGAGTCGATTCTGCCGCAAGAAGTGGCTATGGCCGACTGGCTGCTCAAGCATTTACCGCAACTGACCGAAGCGTTTCTTGCGCGCTCGGCCGATCCTGACAAGGAAGCCAAGAAGTAATCCCACCGTGGAAACTGCAACGTCCGTTCGCCAGGCGAGCGGACGTTTTTTATTGTTCATTTATCGTGCGAGCGGGGCACAGGGTTTCGCATCACCGGCTGCAAGTGACCTTGCTGATCGAAGTGATAGCGCTGCAGGTCACGCGCCAGAATCAACTGCCCGGTGTACAGCGCTGCCGCCTCGCTGCGCACGTCTTCGATCGACGGATGTTGCGCCGGGTTGGCCTGGTAGCGCGCGCTGAAGTGCGTCAGGATCAGATTGCGCACGCCTGCGGCTTCGGCGAAACCCGCCACCGCCGCCGCGCTGCTGTGGCCATAACTGGCGCGGGTCTTGTCGATGGCTGCTTGAATGAACGTCGCTTCATGCACCAGCACATCCGCTGAAGCGGCCACCTCTGCCAGCAGTTCCGGCCGATCGTTGTCGCCACAGACGATGATGCGCTGTGGCGGGCGCGCCCGGAGCAGGTAGTCTCGCGCGCGCAGCCAGCGCCCGTCGTGCAGCACATCCTGGCCGTGCGCAAGTTCACCCCACAGCGGACCGCGTTCGATGCCTTCAGCGTCGAGCCGTTGCACATCCAGACGCGGCGCCGGATCGGCTTCGGTGAAGACATAACCGTGACACGGCACGCGGTGCGACAACTCGACCGTGCTGACCTCGACGTTGCCGTTGCGCCAGTGATCGAGCGACTCGACGGCGTGCAGATGGATTTCGAACGGCAGGTGCGACTGGGTCACCGCGAGGCTCAAGGTCAGCCACGGGTGCAGCGCCGCCGGGAGGATGATATCCAGCGGCCGCGAACGTCCGGACATTCCCGTGCTCGCCAATAAACCGGGCAAGCCCAGGCAATGGTCCGCGTGCACATGGGTGATGAAAATTCCCCGCAGTTCGCTCAGCGACAACGACGTGCGCAGGACTTGATGCTGCGTGCCTTCACCACAGTCGATCAGATACCAGCCTCTGCCCGACGCCTCGATCAATGCCGTGGCGCTGACATTGCGCTCACGGGTCGGCACGCCAGCAGAGGTGCCCAGAAACAACAAGTCCACGATAGTGCTCTCTCGCAATCATCAGTTGAAACGCATATGACGGAATTGCCATGGGTTGTCGTCATCGACCGGTGCTTGCGTCCGGGAGTTCCGCTGTTGCAGCGGTGGTCAGTCGCTGAATGCGCGGTTCCTCAAACGTCAAGATCAAGAGCCCCTCACCCTAGCCCTCTCCCGGGGGGAGAGGGGACTGACCGAGTCGTTTGGGCGACGTGTGTCGTATTGGTGATGTCGCGGCGAATACTAAATCCAAATACCACCCAAATCGGCTCCCTCTCCTGGGGGAGAGGGCTGGGGTGAGGGGAAAGCCTCACCACCTCACTAAAGCCGAACACCCGAACTCGCAGCAATGAACAACCAACCCGACCAAAAAAATCGAACGCTAACCCAACCACAACGTCCATCGCCATAAGCCCCCAAAAAAACCGGAGAACCCAATGACCAATTACCCAATGGACGAAACCGATTCAGACCATCGCAACCGCCAGCTCGGCCAGGCGCTGGGGCTGGACGCCGACGAGGTCGAGCTCTGGGTCAGCGCCGTCGAGGAAGACGGCAGCGGCATGGGCTATGTCGTGCGCTTCTCCGATGAGACCCCGGTCGATGTGCTCGCCAAAGTCCAGGGGCTGGGCGACGACATGATCATCAACGTTGGGCCCATCGACTGACAGCGCCGCTGCTCAAGGCTTGGTCGGTGCAGTCAATTTACCGGCCGAAGGCTTGAGCTTTTCCTGAAGCACCTTGGCCGCTTGCGCCTGCTTTTCGATGCCTGGCAGCGCTGATTGAGCGAAGGTCTTGAGCTGCGGATTTTCCGAAGACATCGCCTCTTTCTTGAACAGCATGACCTTCTGTTCGAGCGTCTCGGCCTGGCTGTCGATGTAGGTGCGGTCGAACGATTCATCGCGCGATTTGAGGCGTAATTGCTTGGCTTTCCCGGCTGCCGCAGGTTCGGCGGGAACGTCCATGCGCAACGTCTGCCCCAGCTGTTGGAGCTTCGGATAGAACCGATCGTGTTCAGTGATCTGGTTCTTGGCGAATTCGCGTACTTCGGGCAGGGCGCTGTTTTCCAGAGCGATGCGTGAGGCGTTGTTCTGGAACAGGCTTTGTTGCGCCGCTTCTTCGACGAAGGCGTTGAGTGTGACGGCGTAACACAGGGCGATGGTCTGCAGGCTCAGGACCAGCGTGGCGAGGGCTTTTACTGCGAGCTTGTTCATGTCTGACCCACCTCCGGTTCACGTTCTTTATCCGCCGGGCCGGGGGTTACGCGGGCGCCTTGCTGGTGGTCGTTGTTTTCGCGGCGTACGCGTTGATCGTCGGTCAGACCGTCGGCTTCGGTGCTCGGGGTGGTTCGGGCTTGGTCGGGTTTGTTATCGGTCATAGGTTGGTTCCTGAGTGGCTTGAATGGGCTGTGGCGGCGGTGACTGAGCGGGTGTAGGCCGCGGTGGCGATTTCGATCAGGGTGTTGCGTTCGGGGGTGTCGATGATGCCGCGGCTGCGGTAGTCGTCGGCGAGCCGGAGCAGTTCGTCGTAGCGGTCTTCGGGTTCGCTGAAGGTGCTGGTGTTGGTCAGCAGGTCGTGCCATTGGGTGTAGGCGAGCATTTTGGTTTCGTTGTACATGGTTTTTCTCCTCGGCCTTTGTTGGGTAGAGGAGGGGGGTGGCGGGGTGTTCCTTGGGGGCGACGTACGGTTGGTTTTTGCTGATTTTTTTGGGGGGCGGTGACGTCGGGTTTTGGGTGAATATCCGTTGCTGCGGGTGGTGTTTCTGGCGGTTTCGCCCTTACGGCGAGTCACCTTTTTCAAACGCCAAAAAGGTAACCCAAAACGCTTGCTCCTACGTACGGCCCTCGCAGGCTCGGGTCCCTTCGCTGCGGGATCGATCCGGGCGCAGCGGCTACGGTTTGCTTCGCTGCACCTACTTCCGCTGTGTCTGGCTGCGCCAGACGGTCGCTGCGCTCCCACGCCCGGATCGATCCCTCCACTCAGCCTTCCGACGTCGCCGGTGGATCAAAAGCAAGATCAAAAGCACTCGAGCTAACGCTCATTGTTGAGTGGTGTAAAGCGACGCATGGCTTGGGATTTGCGGTGGATTTGCCCCTCACCCCAGCCCTCTCCCCCTGGAGAGGGAGCCGATCGCTGTGCTTTTCAAGTGCTTGATTCAACTCGATATCCCTGCTCGGCGTATCTCTCATATTCAACTCGATCAGTCCCCTCTCCCTCTGGGAGAGGGTTAGGGTGAGGGGCTTTTGATCTTGATCTGAAATTGCCGGATCACGCCTGATCCACCATCGCCGCAAACCCCTGATCCTCCCCCAGAAACCCGCCGCTCTGATGCTGCCACAACCTCGCATAAATCCCGTTCCTGGCCAGCAACTCGGCATGGGTGCCTTGTTCGATGATGCGGCCTTCGTCCATGACGATAAGGCGGTCCATGGCGGCGATGGTGGAGAGGCGGTGGGCGATGGCGATGACGGTTTTGCCTTGCATCATTTCGTCGAGGCTTTCCTGGATGGCGACTTCGACTTCGGAGTCGAGGGCGCTGGTGGCTTCGTCGAGCAGCAGGATCGGGGCGTTTTTCAGCATGACCCGGGCGATGGCGATGCGTTGGCGCTGGCCGCCGGAAAGTTTGATGCCGCGCTCGCCCACCAGGGTGTCGTAGCCGCTGTGGCCCTGGCGGTCGCTCAGTTGGTTGATGAAGCTGTCGGCCTGAGCGTTGGCGGCGGCGCGGCGGATGTCTTCGTCGCTGGCGTCGGGGCGGCCATAGGCGATGTTGTCGCGGATCGAGCGGTGCAGCAGCGAGGTGTCCTGGGTGACCATGCCGATGGCGCTGCGCAGGCTGTCCTGGGTCACTTCGGCGATGTTCTGGCCGTCGATGCGGATCTGCCCGCTGTCGACGTCGTAGAAACGCAGCAGCAGGTTGATCAGCGTCGATTTTCCTGCACCGGAGCGGCCGACCAGGCCGATTTTTTCGCCGGCGCGGATGTGCAGGCTCAAGCCGTCGAGGACCTGACGTTCGCCGTTGTAATTGAAGCTGATGTCGTCGAACGTCACCGCGCCGCCAGCAGGTACCAGCACGCCGGCGTTCGCTGCGTCCTGGACTTTCGGGCCGCGGGTGAGGGTGGCCATGCCGTCCTGCACGGTGCCGATGTTCTCGAACAGCGAGGTCATCTGCCACATGATCCAGTGCGACATGCCGTTGATGCGCAGGGCCATGGCGGTGATCGCCGCGACCGCGCCCGCGCCGACCTGGCCCTGGTGCCAGAGCCACAGGGCATAGCCGCCGGCGCCAATGATCAGCGCGACCACCAGCGCCTGGTTGACGATCTCGAACTGGCTGACCAGACGCATCTGGCGAAACCCGGTGAGCTTGAAGTCTTCCATTGCCGCGCGGGCGAAATGCGCTTCGCGTCTGGAGTGCGAGAACAGTTTCACCGTGGTGATGTTGGTGTAGGCGTCGGCGATGCGCCCGGTCATCGATGAGCGCGCGTCGGCCTGTTCCTGGCCGACCTTGCCCAGGCGTGGGACGAAGTACACCATCGCCAGCGCGAACAGCGCGACCCAGGCAATGAACGGCAGCATCAGCTTCAGGGCGAAGCCGCCAGCGAGGGCGATGATAGCGATGAAATACACGCCGATGCCGGGGGCGATTTCGATCAGGGTGAACAGCACCTCACGCACTGCCAGCGCCGTTTGCATGACCTTGGTGGTGACCCGCCCGGAAAATTCATCGGAGAAGAACGACAGGCTTTGCCGCAGCATCAAACGGTGAAAATCCCAACGCAGGCGCAGCGGCAGGTTGATCGCCAGGATCTGGTGCTGAACCATCGTGCGCAACGCGACCAGCACGATGCTCACCAGCAGGACGATGCCGATCCCCCACAGGACGCGGCTTTCCTCGGCACTGACGCCGCCACCGGTCTGCCAGGTCGAGAGCAGGTCGACTACTTGGCCGAGGAAGGAAAACAGCCACGCTTCATAGATCGACACACCGGCGCTGAGCAGGGCCAGCGCGAGGATATAGCCGCGCGCGCCGCGAGTGCACGCCCACAGAAAACGCGTCAGGCCCACTGGCGGTGGTGGCAGTTCGTCAGGCGGGAAGGGGTCGAGTCTTCGTTCAAACACGCGAAGCATTGCGCTCTCCGAAAAGTATCAAGGTCGGGGGATTCTGCCATTTAACGGCGGCCTTGAGGGGTTGCCGGTAAATATCAGGTCACCTGAACTGACCCCGGAACGGGACCGCAGTGCCAATTGATTGCTCTTGCCGACCCTGCTGCGCAGACGCCGGAGGCAAAAAATCCTCTGATGCTCAGTGCTGGGGATGCACCACCGACTCGATCGCCTGCAACAAGGCTTCTTCTTCGAACGGTTTGCTCAGGCAGTGCACCGCTTGATAGTGGCCGGACTCGGCGAGGGTTGCCTCATCCCAATGGGCCGACATGCAGATCACCGGGAAACGCTGGGCGCGGCGCCGCAGTTCACGCATGACGTCGATGCCGGACAGGCCGGGCATGCGCAAATCCAGCAGAAGACAGGCGATTTCCTCGAAAGGCTGTTCGGCGAGAAAGGCTTCGCCGCTGTCATAGACCTGCGCGTGGTAACCCACCGAGCGCAGCAGATTGCGCAGGCTTTTGCGCACCGAAGCATCGTCATCAACGATGCAGACAATGGTCGCGTGACGACTGTCGTCCGTTGCACGACGGTCAGTTGCGCTGTTCACCACAGGCTCGATGGGCCGGGTGGCCGCGCGCTGCTGATCAGCCCGTAGAGTTCGACGAGGTTGACCAGCGAGCGCGTCTGCATCTTCGCCATGATGTGTTTGCGATGGACCTTGGCCGTGACTTCACTGGTGCCCAACTGATTGGCAATCTGCTTGTTGGCAAGACCGGCGACAATCAGCGGTAATACTTCACGCTCGCGCGGGGTCAGCAGCGCGGCCAGTTGCAAGGCTTGTTGCACGCGCTGCCATTGCTCGTACGCAGTCGCCGCACGTTCGCGGGTGGTGCGCAGAGTATCGAGCAGTTCATCGTCGTTGAACGGTTTGGTCAGAAACTCCACCGCCCCGGCTTTCATCGCCTGCACCGACATCGGAATGGTGCCGTGCCCGGTCATGAAGATCACCGGCCACGGGTGGCCGCGCTCGGTGAGTGTCGCCTGCAGTTGCAATCCGCTTGCGTCAGGCAGGCTGACATCGAGCAGCAGGCACGTCGGCCCGTTTTCCAGAGGCGCGTCGAGCAGTTCCTCGGCGCTGGCGAACAGGCGGTGTTCGATGCCTTCGGCCCGCAGCAGTCGGCTCAGGGCCGTGCGTACACGCGCCTCGTCATCGACGATCAACACCGGCACCGATTGCGCCTCGACCGGCGGCTGTTGTGGCGCCCCCGGCACAGGCGCGGCCATGGCAGTGAAGGCGGGCGGTTTGGGTTCGCGGTCTTTCAATAATCGGTAACCTCGACGGGCGACCGTCTGTATGATTTCTTTGGCCCCGAGCAGCTTGCGCAGCGCGGAAATCTGCACCTGCAGGTTGTTTTCCTCGACGACGATATCGGGCCAGACCTGATTGATCAGTTCATCCTTGCTGACAATCCGGCCGTCGGCCTGCATCAATACCGAGAGCACTTCGAACGCGCGGCCGCCGACACGCAACGGCCGGCCATCGAGAAAGGCTTCGCGCCGCTCCAGTGAGATCGTGGCCTGGCCGAGTCGGATCATGCTTGCCTCTGCGCTGCGGTGAAAATGAATGGCGGGGCGCCGGTTCATGAGACCGGTACGCTAGGTGAGCGCCCGGCATAAAGCAATTATCCCGAGGGATAACAGCCGCGGTTTCCAGCCTGTTTATCCGCAACGGCAGGCTCTGGACGGCCATTCTGGGGCTGCAGGCGGACAGCCGCGCGACGACTGGCCCCTTGACCAGAACCGTTGCGTATACTCGCGGATCGGCCCTGAAACCAGTCTCCAGTGGTGATTCCAATGCCCGGCACACCTTCTGCCAGCCCCGTGTCTTGTCCGTCTCCAGCCCTGCTGCATGACGAAGCGTGGCTCGACAGTTGCCGGTTCAGCCTATGGCGCCGCGACAACGAACTGACCTGGTACAGCCTCGAAGACGGCCGCACGCTCAAGCGCTGGTTTGCCGTGCGCGCACCGATTCAACGCCCGACCGTGTGCAAACGCCTGGAGCGCGATTTCCATCTGCACCTGCCCGCTGAGTGGGTGATTGCCCCGGTTGCACAGATCCGCTCGGCCGACGGCCCGCTGCTGGTGTATCCCGAGTGGGGTGTGTCACTGGCAGAACTGGTCAGCGACGCCGGCCTGCCGCTGGGTCGGTTTCTGCGCATTGCCGTGGCGGCGGCCAACGCACTGGCGCTGACTGGTCAGGCTGGCGTCCGCCGCGTCGGTCTGCTGCCGTGGCACCTGATGGTCGGTGCCGACGACTCGGTCAGGTTGATGGGCGTGCACACCGCCGCGCCCGATCTGTCGAACAGCGAACTGCCTGTTATCGAACATTGGCCTTATCTGGCGCCGGAGCAGGTGCAGCACGACGTCGCGGCGAACGATGAACGCAGCGACGTGTACGCCTTGTCGGCCATCCTCTATGAGGTGCTCACGGATCACACGCCGCTGACGGCCCGCGACCCGGCGCAGTGGCGGCATGTGCACGCCGCCGTCCAGCCGCCATCGCCTGATGTGTATGTAAAAGACTTGCCGCAAGGGCTTTGTCAGGTCTTGCTCAAAGGCTTGGCAAAAGAGCCGGACGCGCGCTATCAGAGCCTCGAGTCGCTGGCCGCGGATCTGGCCTGGTGCCTGCGCCAGTGGCGTGAGCATGGGCGGATCGACGCGTTTCGCCTGGGCGCGTTCGATGCGCTGACGAAGACCACCCGTGGCGAGTTGCTGTTCGGTCGCGAGGCGGAGAGTGCGCAATTGCTCGAACAGATTCAGCGCGTGCGCAGCGACGGCATCGCCCGGGTTTTGCTGGTCGCTGGCGCGCCGGGGGCGGGCAAGTCGACGCTGATTCATCAGGGTATCCGTGGGCAGGCGCCGGGTTACTGGGCCAGCGGCAAGATCAACCTGCTGCACAACGACATTCCTTTTGCGCCGCTGGCGCAGGTGTTCCGCTCGCTGGTCACGCAGTTGCTGGGCAAGCCGACGCTGGAAATGCAGGCGCTCGGTGCGCAATTGACCGAAGTGCTCAAAGGCCGTGGCCGCCTGCTGGTAGAGCTGGTGCCCGAGGCCGAGCTGCTGATCGGCGTCACCGCAGAACTGCCCAACATGCCGGCCCGTCATGCACTTGATCGCGCCAGTCGCACTCTGCTCGATGTGCTGCAGGTGTTCGCCCAGCCGGGGCGGCCGCTGGTGCTGTTTATCGATGATGTGCAATGGGCCGACGACTCGACCCAGGCCTTTCTGAAGGCCTTCATTGCGCGCCCGCCGCGGCATCTGTTGCTGATCCTGGCCTATCGCGACGATGAAACCGCGGTGCTGGGCGGTGAGGGCGGTTCGCTCGGTGAGTTGTGTCGCGAGTCGGCATTGCCGGTGTCGCGTATCGAGCTGGGTCCGATGTCGGTGCAGGCGGTCGCGCAATTGATCGCGGCCGAACTCGACGCCGAGGTCGACAACCTCCAGGCCCTGGCCGAAGGGGTGCATTTTAAGACCGCTGGCAATCCGCTGTTCGTCAGCCAGGTGTCGCGGGCGTTGATGGATGAGCACCTGCTGCATTTCGATGCGGCGCAGCATCGCTGGGTGTGGGCGCCAAGCGCGCTGGCTGGCTATCGCTACGCCGATAACGTCGCCGACCTGATGGTGCAGCGCTTGCAGCGCCTGCCCGCGTCGGCGCAAGAAGTGTTGCGCTGTGCCGGCTATGTCGGTGGTCGCTGTGACGAAGCGCTGTTGCAGCGTTTGCTACCGGGCGATCCGCCGCAACTGGCCCGCGATGTCGAGTTTCTGGTCAACGGCGGATTTCTGCTGCGCGAAAACCACCAACTGCTGTTCCCCCATGACCGCGTGCTCGAGGCAGCAGCGCAACTGCCAGCGCCGATGGGGCGTGCCGCCGAGCACGCACGCATTGCTGCGGTGATGCTCGATGAGTGGCGCGAGGAGCTCGCTCAACACGTCTTCGAAATCGCCAGCCAGATTCAACGCATCGACACCGACACGCTGAAGGCGCATCGCCGCGCCGATTTCATCAACGTGCTGGTGATGGCCGCCGAGCGCGTGCGTGATACTGCCGCTGTCGATCAGGCATTGGATTATCTGCTCATTGCCGAGCGCCTGCTCGGCGCCAGTGGCTGGACGCAGCTGTACCCGCAAGCCTTCGCCAGTCGCTGGCTGGCCGCCGAGTGCGTGATGCTGCTGGCGGATCTGCCGAGCGCCCAGCAACGTCTCGACGATTGCCTGCACCACGCGGCCACGCCGCTGGACCAGGCGAAAACCTATCGGTTGCGCGCCAGTTTGCGCACCCTGCATTCCGATTATCAGGGCGCGATCAGTGAAGCGCTGAGCGGCTTGGCACTGCTGGACATCTCGCTGCAACGCAAGCCTTCAAGGGCGCAAATGACTGAAGCCTTCGAGCGTGTTCGCGAGTTGCGCGGTACGCGTCGGATCGCCGACCTGACCGCACTGCCGCCGGCGGTTGATCCGCGTATCGAAGCGGCCATGGAACTGCTCAGCACGCTGATTGCTTCGTTTTTCGTCGAGGACGACATCTCCTTTGTGCACCTGGCGAAAATGGTCGAACTCACGCTGCTGCATGGCACTACGCGGAGCAGTGGCTACGGATTCGCCTGGTTCGGGGTGATGATCGCCGATCGATATGGCGAGTACGTCGACGGTCAGGCCTATGCCGAGCTGGCGCTGCAGCTCACCGATCTGCATGGCTATGAAGCCGGGCGCACGGGCACGCTGGTGGCGCTCGATCAGGTCAGCCCGTGGACCCGGCCACTGGCGTACGCCCGGCAAAAAGCCTTCGCCGCGTTCGAATGCGGGCAGGCGGGCGGTGATCTCGGCATGTCGTGCTACGCCTGCAACCATATCGCCTCTGATCTGCTGTTCATGGGCGAGCCGTTGCCCAGTGTGCTGAGCGAACTGGAGCACGGTCTGGCCTGGGTCCGCCAGTTTCATTACATCGATATCGAACGTATTCTGCTGGCGCAGCAGACATTCGCCACAGAGTTGCGCAACGGCCCGGCGCCGCGTGCCGTTGCTGATCTTGCGAGGCTTGAACATGATTGCTTCGGCCCGTTGGACCGCGAGCGCGTGTCACAGCCCACGCTGTTCTGGCGCTGGCTGTATTCGGGCATGTCCGCCTTTTATTTTGGCGACATCGCTTATGCCTTGCGGCGCTTCGAAGAGGCAGGCGCCTTGGCCTGGTCGCTGCCGGCGCACATCAACCTTGCCGATTACTACCTGTTCTACAGCCTGGCACTGGCCAGTGACGAAGCCTGCGGCGAGGTCAGCGAAAAACTGCAAACGCTGGAACAGCACCGCCAACGAGTCCTCCTTTGGGTCGAACTTAACCCGACGACTTTCGCCAACAAGTTACTGCTGATCGAAGGCGCCATTGCCCGCGTGCGTGGCGAAGGCCTGGTTGCCATCCGCTGCTTCGACCAATCGCAGATCGCCGCCGCCGCTGCGGGATTCATCCACGAACAGGCGCTCGCCCACGAGCAACTGGCGCAGATCTGCCTGAACAGCGGCCTGGTGTCGGGTGCCCATCACCACCTGCGCGTGGCCCGCGATTGTTATGCGTTGTGGGGGGCGCAGGCCAAGGCGCAGCAGTTGAAGGCGTTGCATCCTTTTCTCGCCGCTGAACATTCAGTGGAAACGGCGACCCCGGTCACCCGCGCACGCCTCGATCTGCAAGTGGGCATCGAGGCCGCCCGCGCGGTGTCGCAGGAAGTGCTGCTCGACCGCTTGGTCGAAACCCTGATGAACCACCTGATGATCCATGCCGGTGCCGATCAGGGTGTGCTGATGCTGGTGACCGACGGCGCACTGCAACCGGCCGCAGCGGCGTTTATCGAGTCTGGCAACGTGCGTGTGACGCAGGCCAACGACCAGCCCCTCGAACACATGCCCCCGGTCTCGATACTCAACGCAACCATGCGCACACGCACGCCACTGGTACTCGACGACGCCAGCGCGCAATGCCCCGAGGCCTACAGCGCCGATCTGCGATCCCGGCAGACACGCTCGATGATGTGCCTGCCGCTGCTCAAACAGGGCACGCTGATCGGGCTGGTGTATCTGGAAAACCGCCTGGTGCCGAAATTGTTCAACGCCGAACGGCTGACCATGCTGGAAATCCTCGCCTCCCAAGCCGCAGTGTCGCTGCAGACCGCCCGGCTCTATGCGCAACTGGTCGAAGACAACCGCCTGCGGGCACAGATGGAGGCCGACCTGCGCAGCTCGCGCGCAGAACTGGCGCGTAACTCGCACCTGAAAATGATGGGCGAACTGTCCGCCTCGATCGCCCACGAGATCAGCCAGCCGCTGCTGGGCATCACCTCCAACGCCTCGGCCAGCCTGCGCTGGCTCAAACGCGCCACGCCGGACCTGGACGAAGCGATTCAAGGCCTGGAAGACATCCGCGCCGACAGCGCCCGTGCCACCGAAATCGTCCAGGCCCTGCGCGCCCTGGCCAAGCAGGCCCCACTGAAACGCCTGCCCACGGCGATCGACGAACTGATCAGCGAAGTCATCCAGCTGACCGCCACCGACCTGCACAACCGCAACGCCACCCTGCAAACCTGCCTCAACGCCGGCTGCAACGTCGCCGTCGACCGCGTACAGATCCAGCAAGTCATCTACAACCTGATCACCAACGCCCTCGAAGCCATCGCCAGCCACGACCGCCCCGGCCAACTGACCATCGAATCGACACGCCGCGATCACCACATCTACATCACCCTCCAGGACAACGGCCCCGGCATCGCCGAAGCCCAGCGCGAACACATCTTCGACGCCTTCTACACCACCAAAGGCAACGGCATGGGCATGGGCCTCGCCATCTGCCGAACCGTCATCAACGCCCACGGCGGCACACTGCAAGTGGAAGACAGCGAAGAGGGCGCACGGATCGGATTTACGTTGCCGCTGGGATTGCCGGGTGACGCTTGAATCGCGCTGAAGATCAAAAGCCCCTCACCCTAGCCCTCTCCCAGAGGGAGAGGGGACTGACCGGGGTGGATGCGACAGGTACGCCGACGAGCAATACCGCGTCGAATGCAAGTTTCGAAACCAACCGAAATCGGCTCCCTCTCCAGGGGGAGAGGGCTAGGGTGAGGGGCAAACCCACCGCAAACCCCAAGCCAAACCCCCGCTTCTAACCACTCAACAATGAGCGCCAGCTCGAGTGCTCTTGATCTTGCCTAACCAGCGACATCGGAAGGCTGAGCGCAGGGATTGATCCGGGAGTGGGAGCGAAGCGACCGTCTGGCGCAGCCAGACACAGCGGAAGTAGGTGCAGCGAAGCAAACCGTAGCCGCTGCGCCCGGATCGATCCCGCAACGAAGGGACCCGAGCCTGCGAGGGCCGTACGTAGGAGCCAGCCTTTTTGGGTACTTTTTCGGCGTCTGGAAAAAGTGCCTCGCCGTAAGGGCGAAACCGCCATCAGCAACACCCGAAACAACGGATATTCACCCAAAACCCCCAAAGCCTGGTCGGCCCAAAGGCCGCCACGACCAAAAAAAAGACCGCAACAAAGCGGCCAAAAGAGCGAGCAAACAAACGAAAATCAAGTACGCAATTCCACCCCCCGCACCACCACCGCCAAACCCACCGCACCCTCCCAAACCGCCACCCGCTCGCCCACCACCGCAACGCGCGCAGCGTCCAGCGCCATCGCCTGACGCCAGGCCTTCGGCGGCATCCCCACCAGGCGCCCGAACGTGCGGGTAAAGTGCGAATGATCAGAAAACCCACACTCGTAGACAATCTCGGTAATCGGCATCGACGTCAGCAACAAACCCTTCGCCTTGTCGATCTTCACCCGCAACATCCACTCCTGCGGCGAGCACCCCGTGACCAGCTTGAACGCCCGGGAAAAATGACTGCGCGACAGATTGCAATGCTCGGCAATCTCACTGACCCGCAAGCTGCGGCTCAGGTCGCCGAGGATGAACGCCTTGGCGCGGCGTTCCTGCCAGCCGGACAGCGCGCCCAATGGGCGCGCCAGGGTGCAGGGATGGTCTGAATTCACCGGTTGCGGGGTCATGGCGGCTCTCCTGATCGTTAGGCAAAGTCTGGGCGCCGCCGACATTTAAAGTCCTTAAGCAAACCTGAAAAGTTCTGAAGCCGCCTCGCATCTCCCGCTCAGGCATGAAACGGATAATCGACGTACCCGCGCTGATCGCCACCGAAAAAACTGCTCGGGTCCGGCGTGTTCAGCGACAGGTGCTCGCGCAGCCGCCGCGGCAGGTCCGGATTGGCCAAAAAAGGCCGGCCAAACGCGATGATGTCGGCGCGTCCCGAGCGCAGTGCCTGCTCGGCAGACTCGGCGTCGTAACCGCCCGCAAGCATCAGCAGGCCTTTCCAGGTTGCGCGCAACTGAGCAATGATCGCGTCCCAGCGCGGGTCGAAATGTTCGTCCTTGACCGTGCCGACCATCGCCGGCTCGACCAGGTGCAGATACGCCAGATTCCAGGCATTCAGCGCCTCGACCAGATGGCCGAACGTGGCTTCTGGGTTGTCGTCGCCCATGCCCATGAAGCGCCCCATTGGCGTCAGACGTACGCCGACGCGTTCGGCCCCCACTTCGTCGGCCACGGCCGCGACCACTTCGAGCAACAGACGCGCGCGATTCTCGACGCTGCCGCCGTAGGCGTCGTTGCGCTGATTGCTATTGCTGTTGAGGAACTGATCGAGCAGGTAGCCGTTGCCCGCGTGGATCTCGACACCGTCCATCCCGGCACGAATGGCATTGCGCGCAGCGCGGCGATAGTCCTCGACGATGGCGGCGATTTCTGCGGTTTCGAGGGCGCGCGGTACCGGCACATCCCCCCAGACGCCATTGCCGTTTTCGTCAACGATGAAAGTCTTGCCGGGCACCGGTAGTGCGCTCGGTGCGACGGGCAGGCCGGCGTCCGGTTGAAAGCTGGGGTGCGAGACGCGGCCGACATGCCACAGCTGCATGAAGATCAGCCCGCCAGCGCCATGCACCGCGCCGCTGACTTCGCGCCAGGCCTCGACCTGCTCATCGTTGTAAATGCCCGGCGTCCATGCGTAACCCTGGCCCTGGCGGGAGATCTGTGTGGCTTCAGTAATGATCAGCGCAGCGCTGGCACGTTGGCGGTAGTACTCGGCGTTCATCGCCGTCGGTACGTCGCCCGGCTGGCCGGCGCGCGAGCGCGTCAGCGGTGCCATGGCAACACGATGGGCGAGGGTATAAGGGCCGAGGGTGACGGGTTGGAACAGGCGGCGGGTCATGAGCAACTCCAGATAATTAACGAATGACTTGAAGCGCGACAGCGGGCTGCGCACGCGGTAGAGCTACGTTAACCGGGCCGGGCGGGGGTGATAATCGGTGGGCGGCGCTACGCTGTTTTGCGCCTGGCGCAACGGCGCCCGCGTTCATTGGCGATGAACGCGGGCGGTGCTCAGGAGGGTTGGGTCGAACGGCTCAGCGGCAGGTTCAACCAGCGCCGGCCGGTGGCATTGGCGACGGCATTGCCGAGGGCAGCAGCCATCGGCCCCTGGACAATTTCGGCGGCGCCGAGGAACGGCTCACCGGGCTGGTCGAGTAAATGCACATCGACCTTCTTCGGCAGTTGCGTGAAGCGCAGGATCGGATAACCGCTCCAGTCGTAGCTGCGAATGCCGCCCGCGTCGTAGGCGACTTTCTCGTACAGCGTCCAGCTCGCCGACTGCACGATGCCGCCCTCGACCTGATTGCGCAGGCCATCGGGGCTGACGATCTGGCCGACATCCACCGCCGTCACCACATGCTCGATGCGCACTTCGCCGGTTTGCGGATGCACGCGCAGGCGCACGGCGAGGGCGCAGTAACCCATGATGTTTTTGTAGCGGGCGAAGGCAAAACCGATGCCGGCACCGGGCTCGGAGTTTTTATGCGGCCACTCGATAGCATCGCGCACCCGCTCAATTACCGCACGAGCGCGAGGGTCGCTGAGATGCGCCAGGCGCAACGCCACCGGATCAACGCCGGCCTTGTTTGCCAATTCATCAATGCTCGCTTCGATGGCGAAAATATTGATGTGCGCGCCGAGCGAGCGCATCGCCGAGGTGCGAAACGGCATGGTCGTGACGAAGTTCATGTTGATCCGCGTCGCGCCGAGGTCATACAGCGGCACGGCGTTGCGGTCGCCGTCGCCTTCGGGCTGGGCGATCGGCACCGAGGGCGCCGAGGCGAACGGCTGCGCCAACAGACGCGCCGGCAACAGGCGCCCGGCATTGACGATGCGCTCGTTGTGCGGGGTGGTCCACAACTCGTAGTTCCAGTCCTGCAGGCGATTGTTCGCCAGGCCGACGTCTACTTCGGCCACCATCGCCGAGCTGTACGGTTCCCAGAGATTTTCCTGCTCGCGCATCCACTGCACGCGTACCGGCGTGCCGGGTACGCGCATGGCAATCAACGCGGCGTCGGCGGCGGCATCGTCGGCACCGTTGTGGCCGTAACAGCCGGAGCCCTCGCTGTGGATGCAGCGCACCCGCTCCGGCGGCAGACGCAGCATTTCGGCGATGCCGGCGCGCAGCGGATAGACGCCTTGGGTGTGCGTCCACACGGTCAGCACGCCGTCCTTGAACCAGGCCACGGCACAGGACGGACCGATCGAGCCGTGCATCAGGTATTGCTTGGTCACCCGCGCCTTGAATTGCGTTTCACCGGTGATATTCACGTCGCCGTTGTTGCTGATCGGATAGCGCCGCGAAGGCAGGCGCTTGAGCAGGGTATGAATATCAGCGGCCTCGGGAATTGCGTCGCCACCACGCCAGCGCGCGACCTCGCTGGCGCTGCGCATGGCCTTGATCGCTTGCCATTCGTCACGCGCGAGCACGGCGAGATAATTGCCGTCGCGGATCACCTTGACCACCCCGGCCAACGCTTCGATGGCCGGGACATCGAACGCCTCCAGCGTGCAACCTGGACGCGGCGGGCGAATCACCCGCGCGTGGAGCATGCCGGGCAAGCGCATGTCCTGGACGAAAGCGGCACCGCCGCTGACCTTCGCCGGGATGTCCAAACGCGGCAATGACTGCCCGATCAGCTTGAAATCCGCCGCTGGCATACTCGACGATTGCGCCTTGGCGTATTGGTGCACATCAACGTTGCTGACCGCCTCGGCGTAACTCATGCGTTGCCCGGCCGGCCCTTCGATCATCGCATCAGCGGTAGTCAGCTGCGCCGGGTCAACCTCCCAGCTGCGCGCGGCGGAATCCACCAGCATCTCGCGTACTTGCGCGGCGGCATTGAACAGCGCGGTGCCGCTGTCGAAGATGCTGTGACTGCCGGCGGTGTAGCCTTCATTGGGTGTCAGCGCGGTGTCGGCGGTGAGCAGGTTGATCGCGCTGGCCGGCACTTGCAGGCGCTCGGCGGCGATTTGTAGCAACGCGGTTTTTACCCCGGTGCCCAACTCGACCTTGCCGGTGTACACGGTGGTGCCGTCGGCGCCGATGCGAATCCACGCGTCGAGGTACGGATTGGTGCGCAGGCTGCCGGGTAGGTCCGGCGCGAGCACCACGGTGCCGAGCGTGTCGACTTCAGTGTCGGCCAGCGCCCGCCGCGCCATCGGCACCAAGGTGAAGGCCATCAGCAAAGCGCCGCCGCGCAAGAAGGCCCGGCGGCTCGGATTCAGACCGGTGGGTTCGCTCATGGCCGGCTCCCGTGTTGCCCGGCGACCAGGCTGATCGCCTCGATGATGCGCAGATGCGTGCCACAGCGGCACAGATTGCCGGCCATGTGCTCGCGAATGGTTTGCTCATCCGGATGAGGATTTTGTTCGAGCAGCGCCTGCGCCCGCATCAGCATGCCGGCGATGCAGTAACCGCATTGCGCTGCCTGTTTCTCGATAAAAGCCGCTTGCAGCGGGCCGGGTTTTTCTGCGCTGCCGAGGCTTTCCACGGTGCGGATCTGCTTGCCTTGCAGACCCGCGCAGGGCGTCAGGCAGGCAAACACCGGTTGGTCATCGACGATCACCGTGCAGGCGCCGCACTGACCCAGACCACAGCCGTACTTGGCGCCGTTCAGGCCCAGATGATTGCGCAGCGCATACAGCAGCGGCATGTCCGGTTCCAGCTCCAATGCCTGGGCGGCGCCGTTGACGTTGAGGGTGATCTGGCTCATTTGGTCTCCTGACGTAATGCTTCAATAGTGGAAGAGAGGTCTGCCCAGGGCTGCTCGGTACGCGCCTGTTGGCGCAGGTACACCGCCAGCGCGGCGAGTTGTTGGTTGTCGAGGCTGGCGGCGAACCCGGGCATTTGTGGGCCGGGAGCACCGGGCGTGGCCGGCAGTCCTTCGAGTACGGTCTTGAGGAAATTGCGCGAACTGGCTGCGTGCAGCGCCGAGGTGCTTTCCAGTGGCGGACGCCCGTCGATCTCGCGCATCGGCGCGGCGCGGCCATGGCAGCCAGCGCAGGCGCTGGTAAACAGCAGCGCGCCTTGGGCAGTGGAAGCGGGGTCGACCGGCGTTGGCGCCGTGGTTTCGGTAACGGTCGGCGGCTGCTCCAGGCTCAGCAGGTACTCGGCAATCGCGTCGGCTTCGCTGGCGGGCAGACGTGCCAGACTCAGGCTGACCGGGCGCATCGGGCCAGCCGGAGTACCGTGCCCGGCGACTACATCGGCACGCAGATAATCGACCAGTTGCTCGCGGTTCCACGGATTCGCCCGTTGCCCCAAACCGACCAGCGCCGGAGCCTCCCAGCCGTCGACGCTGCCGCCGTGCAGGTACTCGGAGGATTTCTCCGCGCCGATCAGGTTGAGCGGTGAATGGCAGCCGGCGCAGTGCCCCGGCCCGTCGACCAGATAACGTCCACGGTTCCACGCCGCGCTGCGTTCGGCCAGTGGCGTCAGCGGTTCGCCGTGCAGAAACAGCAGGTTCCAGAACGACACCAGTGGACGAATGTTCATCGGGAAATTCATCTGATTCTGCCGCGCCGGCGCCTGCACGGCGGGGCCGCTCATCAGGTAGGCATAGGCATCGTCGATGTCCTCGGCGCTCATGCGCCGGTAGTGCACGTAGGGAAACGCCGGGTAGAGGTAATGCCCGTCACGGGCGATGCCCTGGCGCATCGCCCGTTCGAAGGCCGGCAGCGACCATTGGCCGATACCGGTCTGCGCATCCGGGGTGATGTTGGTGCTGTACAGGGTGCCGAACGGCGTTACCAGCGGCAGCCCACCGGCCAGATATTCACCGCCGGGGCGGGTATGGCAGACCGCGCAATCGCCGGCTTCGACGACCCGCGCACCGCGATGGATCTGCGCCGTAGCGAATCTCGGAGGGCGCTCGATTGGCGCAATCGCCGGGCGCCACATCAACAGCACGGCGGCGATCAGCGCCATCGCCGCCAGCAGCGCAACAACGATCCAGAAGTTACGGGATCTCAGCCAGGACAGGTTCATCAGCACGACCCCGGCAAAGGGCACAATAGCGGGGGGAGGGAATGGCGAGTCATGCGAAGCTCCTTGTGGCGACCGGGGAAGGGCGCCGACGTTTGCGCCTCGGACAAAGCCTAGAGAACACTCGCGCGGCGGAGAATCCGCGCTTGGCGCAACAGCGCGTTGCGTCACAAGCAACGCCGTGTGCCGTTGCGCTACACGCATCACTGCGTTGCCCGGCGCAGTGATTCTCGCCGCCCGCTGCTGGCCGTAGCCTTGGCTCACCTTTTCCAGACGCAATGAGGTCTCACCATGCTCACCGGCAACCCCGCCACTACGGCCAAGGCCGAGCAACCCGCTTCACTTTCCGGCCTGATGGTCGCGTTCCTCGCGTTCTGCTGTGGCGCGGTGGTGGCCAATCTTTATTACGCGCAGCCCATTGTCGAGTTGATCGCGCCGCAAATCGGCCTCTCTAGCGCGAATGCCAGTCTGATCGTCTCGTTGACCCAGTTCGGTTATGCCTTGGGCCTGCTGTTGCTGGTGCCGCTGGCCGACCTGATGGAAAACCGCCGTCTGGTGGTCGGTTTCACGCTCGCCGCGAGTGTCACGCTGTTGTGCGCCGGGCTGACCCATTCGCCGTCGATGTTCCTGGTGTTTTCCCTGCTGATCGGCCTGACTTCGGTCGCGGTGCAGATCCTCGTGCCGCTGGCCGCGCATCTGGCGCCTGAAGCCACGCGCGGCCGAGTGGTCGGCAACATCATGAGCGGCCTGCTGCTGGGGATTCTGTTGTCGCGGCCGCTGTCGAGCCTGTTGGTCGAAGTGTTCGGCTGGCGCGGGGTGTTTTTCAGCGCCGCCGGGTTGATGGCGATCATTGCGCTGATCACCGCCGTTGCGCTGCCACGCCGTGTGCCGAGCCATAAAGCCACGTACACGGCGTTGATCGGGTCGGTATTTGCCCTGGCGCGCCAGCATGCGTTGTTGCGTCAGCGTTCGCTGTATCAAGGGCTGCTGTTTGCCAGCTTCAGCCTGTTCTGGACCCTGGCGCCGATCGAACTGATGCGTCATCACGGCTTCAGTCAGGCACAGGTCGCGATCTTCGCCTTGGTTGGCGCGGTCGGGGCAATTGCTGCACCGATTGCCGGGCGCCTGGCCGATGCCGGGCATACGCGGCGCGGCACGTTGGTAGCGTTGCTGTTGGCCCCGGTTTCGCTGCTGATCGCTGCGCTGCCGAGCAGCAGTTACTTGTGGCTGGTGGTGTGTGCGGTGCTGCTGGATTTTGCCGTCCAGTTGAACCTGGTCCTTGGCCAGCGTGAGGTTTACGCGATCGACCCGCACAGCCGTGCGCGCCTCAATGCGGTGTACATGACCAGCATTTTCGTTGGCGGCGCCCTCGGTTCGCTGGTCGCCAGCCCGCTCTACGAGCACTTCGGCTGGAACCTTTCTGCAGTCGCAGTAGCGTTGCTGCCCGCCCTGGCGCTGGGGCTGTTCCTGAGCCACAAAGCCGATGACTGAGTACGCGGCCTCTGCAGCCAAGCACGGCGATACAAGACGGCAAACGCACGGTGATGCACAATCATCGCCGTTGCTTTCCGACCGGACTCCGCTGATGGACAAGTTGCTGGCCTTGAAGATGTTTGTCGAAACCGTGCGCTGCGGGGGCTATTCCTCGGCGGCGCGCAAACTCGGGATCTCGACGTCTTCGGTGACCCGGCAGGTGGCGGGGCTGGAACACGAACTGGGCGCGAGCCTGCTCAATCGCACCACGCGCAACACCAGCGTGACGGTGGCCGGGCAGACTTACTTCGACAAGGCCGTGGCGATTCTCGAGGCGATCGACGAAGCCGACGCGGTGGTTGCCGACCGTGGCAGCGAGGCGCAAGGGCGGCTGCGCATCAGCGTGCCGGTGGAGTTCGGCCGGCGCCTCATTGCGCCACACCTGAGCCGCTTGCTGGCGCGCCATCCGGGCCTGGAAATCAGCTTGTCGCTAAGTGATCAGGTCAGCGATCTGCTCAGCGAACAGATCGACGTTTCAGTACGCCTCGGCTCCTCGGTGGTCAGCGAGGACATCGTCAGCAAACGCGTCGGGCAGTTCCAGCGCTGGGTCGTCGCCAGCCCGGAGTATCTGGCGCGCAGTGCCGAGCTGTGCCATCCGCGCGACCTGCTCGACCATCAATGCCTGCGCTTCGATTACGCCGGCACGCACCAGCACTGGACCTTTCAGGGCGACGACGAAACCATCCAGCTCAACGTGCATGGGCGCCTGCAAAGCAACAATGCCGACATCCTTCGCGAAGCCGCGATCGATGGCGGCGGGGTGACGCTGCTGGCCGACTGGCTGGTACGCGACGATGTTGCCGCCGGGCGCCTGGTGCGCGTGCTTGAGCAGTATCAGGTCAATCCCGGCAATGCCAGCAGCTGCATCAACGCGCTGTACCTGCCAAATCATCGAGGATCAAGCCGGATCAACGTGTTTATTGATTTTCTGCTGGAGATTCTCCAACCGGCGGCTTGATCGACTGCTCGGCGGCGCTTGCTTTCGGCAGCATCGCCACGCCGGCAGCCAGGGCAAACGTGCACAGGGCGACGATCACCCCGGCATCTTCCAGCACCGCGCCAAACAGCGGCGTGCCGGCGGTTTGTCCCAGCGCCAGGACCAGAAACGGAATGCCCAAACCCAGATCGGGACGATCCGGAAACAGGTTGATGCCCTGAATCAGATACACGCCGGACGAGACGATATAAGCGGCGCCAAACAGGCACATCGTCGCGAGTCCATAAACCGCTGAAACCGACGCCGCTGCCAAGCCCAGCGTGCCGGCCGCGATCCCTGCAAGGGCCAATCGGTGCATGCGCGCAATACCAAAACGAGCGGTCAGCACGCCGGTGGTGCAGCCACTGATGCCCGCCGCGCCGAGCAATATCCACGCCCAGGCAATCGACCGATCGGAGAAACCGGCTTCAGCGCGCAGAATGTCGGCGCCGAACGTCCAGATGGCGGTGCTCGCCAGTCCCATCAGAAAGGCGCTGCAACACAGCGGCAACACACCGGGGCGGCGCAGCAGGGTCAATGAGAAGTCGCCGGCGCTGGTTTCCTCGACTTGGCGCGGTACGGCGAACCAGAGCCACGCAGTAATGCCGACCCCCATCATCGCGAACAGGGCATACAACTGCCGCCACTGCCCTGCGGCGACCACTACGGCCAAACCGGAAAAAACGATGCCGGCGGCGGTACCGGCATTGATGAAGCCGTTGGCCCGTGCGCGCTGCGCCTCGGCAATGCGTGCCGCCACCGCGCTGGCCAGCGGTGGTGAAGTCAGGCCGGTGCTCAACCCAGCGAGGGCCACGCCGCAGCCCAGCGCCAGGCCCGATTGGGCGAAGACGATCAAGCCCATGCCGAGCGCAGCGGCCGCACCGGCAAGCACCGTAAGTGCGCGAGGGCTGAGTTTGCCGTTACTGATGAATGTCGCAACGATGCCCACGCAGTAGGCCGCGAAGGCGCTGCCGCCGATCCAGCCGGCAGTCGAGACGCTGAGCGCCAGCTCCTGACGGATCTGCGGCAGCAGCAGGCCGTAGGCAAACCGTGCCAGGCCATAGGACAACGCGGTGAGGGCGAAAGCTGCCGCCACCAGGTTAGCGCCGCGCTTCAAAGCTTCAGCGCCCGATCAGGATGGGTGACGGCATCGTGCGGGTCATTTCGCTGCGGTTGAGGTTTTCTTGCGGGTTTTGCTCGCCGTGGTGGCGGGCGCGTCTTTGCTTTTTTTTCGAGGTGCCGGCGGCGCTACGCTGCTGGCGACCGAGCCGGGCAAGCCGTCGGAGTCGAACGCATCGAGTTCGGCGCGGGCCTGGAACCAGTGATCGAAATCCTGCCCGTGCGGCCGGCCTTGCTCTTCCCAAAGGCGATAGGCGGTTTTGCGGATGGTGTCCTCGTCCATATCAATCTCTCCAGCGGGGTAAAAATCGGGGCCTGCACGTTACGGTGAAATCGGATCGCTGGCGGGGAAGGTTTCTTCCACCGCTTCGTCCAGTTTTGAATCACTGACGTTGCGCTCACTGTGCCCCTGATTCTGCTCGCAGTGGCAACTGCTCGACGGGCAGGGCTGGCCATTGGGGTGAAGATCGGCGCAAGCCTGGCTGCAATAGCGTTTGCCGTCGCGTTCAACGGCGTTGTCAGCACTGCAGCTGCAGGTGCATCCAGAGCAGGCGCACTGCGATGTTGAGGTGTCGTTAGCCATGGTGTCCTCCCGGTTGCTGATGGTTGTTGCGTTCATAAAATCTGATAACCGGCAGCGCGGCAGGGTTTGAACGGATTTCCTCAGGGCCGATGAGCGGTCGAGAAAATCTGGCTAAACGTTGAACGATGGCAGCACCGCGTTCAGCGCCAACGACAGATTCAGCGCCAGAATCAGCAGGATCGACACCACAAAAAGCCGTCGTGCCCAGGCTTTCGATGTGCGCAGGCTGATTCGTCGCAGAGCGACATAAAACCAGTAGCCACCCAGACCGATAATGACCAGCGGATACGACACGTTGAGATTCGCCACCCAGCCCAGCACAGCCGCGCTGATGAGGAACGCCAGCATGTACAAAACGATCTCGCGCCGCGCCTGACTCAGCGTCAGGGTTGGCAGGCCGGCAGCGCGGAAATCTTCGTGGCGCATGACGGTAATCGCATGGGAATGCGGCATTTGCCAGCAGCAAAATACGATGACCAGCAGCAGCGCAGTGGCGTCGAAATTGCCGGTCACCGCGCCATAGCCGATCACTGGTGGCATGGCGCCGGACAGGCTGCCGACCAGCGTGCCCCAGTGCGAGCTGCGCTTCATCAGACAGGTATAAACGCCTGCATAAATGATCAAGCCGATCGCCGCCAGTGCGCTGGCCAGCGGCGTGGTGCCGCGCCAGAGCAAAGCAAAACCGAGCAATCCCAGTACACCCGCGTAAGTCAGTGCTGCCGGCACCGACACCGCCCGGATCGCCAGCGCCCGATGACAGGTGCGGACCATGCGCCGGTCGATATCGCGATCGACGCAGTTATTGATCACGCAACCGCAAGCGATGATCAACGCGGTACCGAACACGGTGGCCAACAGATGCGCGATCGATAATGGTCGGCCGGCCGCTGCGAGCAGGTAACCACCGAGCACCGACGCCAGATTGCCGAAGATGATCCCCGGTTTGGTCAGTTCAATGCCGACGTTGAGCGGTACCCTCCATTGCCTCAGTGCGCCAGCATGTTGTGGTGAATGCTGTCCATGATCCATAGCGAAAGCCCAACCAGCAGGAGAATGATGACCACCGAAAAGATCAGCGCAATCAGGTTCCAGCGCTGTTCCGAGGCGGTGTCCAGATGGAGGAAGTATTTGAGGTGGGCGAAAACCTGGACCACCCCGAGCGCCACCACCACCCACGCGGTGATATTGCGCGGCAGGGTTGGAAACATCACCAGACCGAACGGAATCACGGTGAGGACCACCGATATGATGAAGCCGACCATGTACGTACGGCTGCTGCCGTGGCTGGTCCCGGCACTGCTGTGAACCTGACTTTGGTTATACATGTCACACCACCCCCAACAGATAAACCACGGTAAACACGCAAATCCACACGACATCGAGGAAGTGCCAGAACAGGCTCAGGCAACTCAGGCGCGTGGTGTTGGTGTTGGTCAGGCCACGACTGCTAACCTGCGCCATCAGAATCGCCATCCACACCAGGCCGCTGAGCACGTGCGCGCCGTGGGTGCCGACCAAGGTGAAAAACGCAGTGAGGAAACCGCTGCGATCCGGGCCGTAGCCTTCTGCGATGAGATGATGGAATTCATTGATTTCCATCGCGATGAAGCCGCAGCCCAGCACGAACGTCACCGCCAGCCAGCGCAGCACATGCGCCTTGTCGTTGCGGTTCATCGCCAGCATGGCGTAGCCGTAGGTGATGCTGCTGAGCAGCAGCAGGGCGGTTTCGGCGAGGACGTAGGGCAGCTCGAAAATATCGACAGTCGACGGCCCTCCGGCGACGCTGTCTCGCAACACGGCGTAGCCGGCGAACAGCGTCGCGAAGAGGATGCAGTCGGTCATCAGGTAGATCCAGAAACCGAACACCCGCATGGAACCTGCGTCTTCGTGGCCTTGCTCATGGCTGTGAGCGATGTCTTTTTCCAGGACGATATTGGACATGATCAAGCCTCCGCCAGGTCTTTGAGTCGGGCTTTTTCGATCCGGGCGACTTCCTGCGCAGGGACGAAATAGTCGATGTCTTCGTCATAACTGCGCACCACCATGGCAACCACCGAAGCCACCAGGCCGAAGATCGCCAGCCACCAGATATGCCAGACCAGGGCGAAGCTGCAGATCAGCGCGAAAATGCTGATCACCAGGCCGGCGGAGGTGTTGCGTGGCATGTGGATGGCGCGGTAATCGGTGTGGCTCAGGGTGCTGACGCCGCGCTCTTTCATGCCCCAGTAAGCGTCCAGATCGTTGACTTTCGGCTGCTCGGCAAAGTTGTAGAACGGCGGCGGCGAGGCCGTGGCCCATTCCAGCGTGCGCCCATCCCACGGGTCGCCGGTCAGGTCGCGATATTTGGCGCGGTTGCGGATGCTCACATACAGCTGCAGCGCCTGCGCGGACACGCCACAGAGGATGATGCCGACGCCGACCAGTTCCAGCAGCAACCACGGTTGCCAGGCCGGGTTGTCGAAGTGGTTGAGGCGTCGGGTCATGCCCATGAAACCGAGTACGTAGGACGGCATGAAGGCGAAGTAGAAACCGGTCAGCCAGCACCAGAAAGCGATGCGCCCGAGCCGGTCGTTGAGGCGGAAGCCAAAGGCTTTCGGGAACCAGTAGGTCAGCCCGGCCATGTAGCCGAACACCGCGCCGCCGATGATCACGTTATGGAAATGCGCGATCAGAAACAGGCTGTTGTGCAACAGGAAGTCCGCGCCAGGCACCGCCAGCAGCACGCCGGTCATGCCGCCGATGCTGAACGTGACGATAAAGCCCAGCGTCCACAACATCGGCGTTTCAAATCGCACCCGTCCGCGGTACATGGTGAACAGCCAGGTGAAGATTTTCACCCCGGTCGGCACCGCGATAATCATCGTCATGATGCCGAAGAACGCATTGACGTTGGCCCCGGCGCCCATGGTGAAGAAGTGGTGCAGCCAGACGATGAACGACAGGATGGTGATCGCGATCGTCGCCCACACCAGCGACACGTAACCGAACAGGCGCTTGCTGCTGAAGGTCGCTGCAATTTCGGAGAACACGCCGAACGCCGGCAGAATCAGGATGTACACCTCCGGGTGGCCCCACGCCCAGATCAGGTTGACGTACATCATCGGGTTGCCGCCGGCCTCGTTGGTGAAGAAGTGCATGCCCAGATAGCGGTCGAGGGTGAGCATCAGCAGGGTCGCGGTGAGGATCGGGAACGCGGCAAGGATCAGCACCGAGGTGCACAGGGCGTTCCAGGTGAACACCGGCATCTTGAACAGGGTCATGCCTTCGGTGCGCATTTTCAGAATGGTCACGAAGAAGTTGACCCCGGTGAGTAACGTGCCTATCCCGGATATCTGTAACGACCAGATGTAGTAATCGACCCCCACCCCGGGGCTGTAGCCGAGTTCGGACAGGGGCGGGTAGGCGACCCAGCCGGTGCGGGCGAATTCACCGACGCCCAGCGAGATATTGACCAGCGCCGCACCGACCACGAACAGCCAGAAACTCAGCGCGTTGAGAAACGGATAGGCCACGTCGCGCGCGCCGATCTGCAACGGCACGACGATGTTCATCAGGCCGACCACGAACGGCATGGCCATGAAGAAAATCATGATCACGCCGTGGGCGGTGAAGATCTGGTCGTAATGTTCCGGCGGCAGATAACCCGGCCCGCCACTCGAGGCCATGGCCTGTTGGGTGCGCATCATGATCGCGTCGGAAAAGCCGCGCAGCAGCATGACCAGGGCGACGATGATGTACATGCAGCCGATTTTCTTGTGATCGACCGAGGTGAACCACTCGCGCCAGAGGTAACCCCACTTGCGCTTCCAGGTCACGGTGCCGACCAGGGCAAAGCCCATCAGGCCCACGATGGCCAGGGTGTACATGACGATCGGCTCGTGTAATGGAACCGCGTCCCATGAAAGTTTCCCGAACATTGTTAACGCTCCTCGGCCAGCAGACTCGGTTGTTGATCGACGCGCTTGTCGTCGCTGTTGCGTTGCACCTGGCTACCTTTGGGGCGCGGTGCCTTGTTCATACCTTCGTACTTGTCGACGATGTTCAGGAACAGTCGCTCCTGAACTTTCGAGTAATAAGTAATCGGGTGTGCAACCGAAGGTTTCGCCAGGTCGGCGTAACTGTTCTGATCAAGTCGCTGAGGGGTGTTTCTGACTTTGCTTACCCACGCGTCGTAGTCGGCACCATTCAATGCCAAGGTGCTGAAGTGCATGTCGGAGAAACCGCGACCGTTATAGTTGGCGGCAATGCCGCGATATTGGCCGGCTTCATTGGCGATCAAATGCAACTTGGTCTGCATGCCCGCCATGGCATATATCTGCCCGCCGAGCGCCGGAATGAAAAAGGAAGTCATGGCGGCATCGGAAGTGATGGTGAAGTTGACCGGCGTATTGACCGGAACCGCGAGTTCGTTCACCGAAGCAATGCCCAGATCGGGATAGATGAACAACCATTTCCAGTCCGTCGCGACGACCTGCACGTTCACCGGCGGAACATCTGAGTCGAGCGGTCGATAAGGGTCCAGCGCGTGCGTGGTTTCCCAGGTAACCCAGCCGAGCACGCAGATGATCAGGAACGGCACACCCCAGACCACAGCCTCGATCTTGTGCGAACTGGCCCAGCGCGGCGAGTACCGGGCTTTTTTGTTGGTGGCGCGATAGCGCCAGGCGAACAGGAACATCATGACGATGACCGGAATGACCACCAACAGCATCAGGCCGGTCGCGAGGATGATCAGGTCGCGTTCATCCTTGGCCACCTGGCCCTTGGGGTTGAACACGATCAAATTGCAACCGGCGAGAACAACGCTGGTAGCGAGATAGGTCAGGCCATACCCAATGATTCGCTTCATACATGCTCCTGTATAAACGCCGATCCTCGTCCTGTGGCGGAACTGCGACGCACCTGAGTAAAACAATGAGTTGAGGTATTGCCGCTGCGTTTGTTTAAAGCGCAACGAAGTTGCCTGCTTCAATATTCAGGCGGCTGTAACAGTGGTTCATGTGAGCCACGATTTTTTGAATAAACCCTTGGGCATTGGTTTGACAAAATGTTACTGAACCTGACGAACGGTTGAACTAGCGAAACGGCGGAGAAGAACTGGCGGACTATGCTGGAAATGACCTTCGGTAATTTCGGGAATCATCCAGTGAGAGCCTGGGTCTTTGAAATGAGCGGGTTCAGTTCAGGAGTACGACATGTTCAAACGCGGCGAAACCTACAACAAATGGAAGGCCACGCAGAGGGCGGAAAAGTGCCATACGGAAGAGGTTGAAAACGGCTGTCACATCGAGGTGCGGGCACGCGAGGCGGATGATGGCGACGTGGAAATGTTCATCAGCGTCTACACGGCGACCGGCGAATGCGCCTACGAGCGAATCAGAAAATTGCCCGGTGTCGAATGGGAAGTTGAAGACGCGCTCAAGCGCGGTATCGATCAGGCAGAACGTATCGCCGGCGGCGAGTCCGGGCGACTGTCCTGTGCCGACGCGCACGGCCACGACAATGAATGACAGCGCCGCTGACGTCGGCAATCGGCGTCAGCGGCGTTGCAAGCTTCACGGCTTGAACACGGCGCGGATGCACTGATCGGTTTTCTCCTTGAACATCCGATAACCTTCGGCGCCGTCCTCCAGACTCATCGGGTGCGTCAGCAGCCACGAAGGGTCGAGTTCGCCTTTCTGGATGTGTTCAAACAACGTCGGTGCGTAGCGTTGCCCCGGTTGTTGCCCGGAGCGCACGGTCAGCGCCTTGTTGACGATCGCGCCCATCGGGAATTTGTCCAGCAACCCGCCATACACCCCGACCACCGACACCGTGCCGCCCTTGCGACAGGCGCGAATGGCCTGACGTAGCACGGTGCCGCGTTCGGTGTGCAGACGCAGCATCTGTTTGGTCTTGTCGTAGGCGTAGTCGATTTCTGTGCCGTGGGCTTCCATGCCGACGCAATCGATGCAGCGGTCCGGCCCGCGCCCGCCGGTCAGTTCCAGCAGCGCTTCGTGAACGTTGGTCTGCTCGTAATTAATCGGAATGGCGTTGCAGCGTTCTTCGGCCAGGCGCAGTCGCTCAGGGTAACGATCGATCGCAATGACCCGTTCGGCGCCGAGCAGATAAGCGCTGCAGATCGCCATGAGCCCGACGCCGCCACAGCCCCAGACTGCGACCGTTTCGCCCGGTTGAATGTCAGCGTTGTCCGCGGCGAAGTAACCGGTGGGCGCGGCATCGGAGACGAACAGCGCCTGCTCGTCGCGCACGCCCTCGGGCACCTTGAACAGATTGACGTCGGCGTACGGCACGCGCACGTAGGTGGCGTGGCTGCCGGGGTAGCCGCCGAACGCGTGGCTGTAGCCAATAATCCCGCAGCACGGTTGGCCGTAGGCGAGGTCGGTCATCGACGGATTGGGGTTGGAGTTGTCGCAGCAGGAAAAATCGCTGCGCTGGCACGGCTCGCAATTGCCGCAGCCGATGATGGAAATGGTGATGACCTTGTCGCCCTTGCGCAGGCCATTGACGCCGGGGCCGACCTCAACGATCTCGCCCATGAATTCATGGCCGATGATATCGCCCGGCTTCATCGCCGGAACGTAACCGCCGAGCAGGTGCAGATCGGAGCCGCAGACAGACGACATCGTGACGCGGATGATCGCATCGCGCGGGTTGAGAATCGACGGATCAGGGACATTGTCGACTTGCAGATGGTTGGGTGCTTGCCAGGTGAGTGCGCGCATCAGTGAATCCCCCCTTCAATCGCCACGCCGGTTTTCACCGGTGGCTGGCTGGCCGCGGCATGGCCGCTGTCGCCGTGGACATAAAAGAAATCATCGTCGCCTTCAGGGCGCATGCGGTTGTTGCTGACTTCGCCGGTTTCCATCTGCTGCTTGACTGCTTGCAAGCCATTGAGCAGCGCCTTGTCGCTGAACAGACTGATCGCGCGGGCGAAGGCGTAACCGAGTTTGCCCATTGCCGGTTTGCACACGACTACCGCTTTGACCTGGGTGCCACGGTTGGCGGGGGCAGGGGTCAACGACAGGGAAATGTCGTGTTGCCAACTGGATTGATCCGGGGTTTGCCAGTGCAGGGTGTTCGGGTCTTCGGCGGGTTGGCGGATCAGCGTCGTTTGCAGTTTGCGACCGGCGGGTGCGCGCAGCGTCCAGCAGGTGGTGTCGGGGCTGAGTTGTTCGACGCTGTCGACCCAGCGCAGCAACGGCCCGATGTTTTCGACGCGGGCGATGAAGTCGCGGACTTCTTCCAGCGGGCGGTTGATCGTCACGCTGCGGGTGATCGCTTCGCTGATCGGCCACTGGTGTTGGCGGCTGAATTGTTGTTCGAAGGGGGTAGGGGTGAGGGCCTGTTTCAGGCGGCAGTGGCCGGCGGCACCGCGCCATACGCCGTAAGCGCCGGCGACGATTTCCAGTGCGCCGGCGAGGCCGCCGATGCGCCAGCCGTGCAAGAGCAGGGCGCCGCCGGCGGTGAGGAACAGGGCGCGTTCGGCGCTGCTCATTGTGCCGCGCTGGCCGGTGTCGTTTCGTGTGTGGGTGGCTATCAGTGGATGGTCGGTCATGTTGCGGTTCTCCATCGGGGTGTTTGCGATAGAAGAAATGCTGACGTTTGCGGTTCCACTGGGTTTGTCGCTGGCGGGATGAAAGGTCGTCTGCGTGTGCGCAACACCCTTGTAGGAGTGAGCCTGCTCGCAATGTCTTTCTTTCAGGCTCTGAGTTTTTTGGTTTGGGTACATATCCGTTGCTGCGGTCACGGCTACTTAGGGTTCCGCCCTTACGGCGGGTCACCTTTTTCAAACGCCAAAAAGGTAACCCAAAACGCTTGCTCCTACGTTCGGCCCTCGCAGGCTCGGGTCCCTTCGCTCCGGGATCGCTCCGGGCGCAGCGGCTACGGTTTGCTGCGCTGCACCTACTTCCGCTGTGTACGACTGCGTCGTACGGTCGCTGCGCTCCCACCCCCGGATCAATCCCTCCGCTCAGCCTTCCGATGTCGCCGGTGGATCAAGATCAAAAGCAGGCGAGCTGACACTCGGCCTATTGAGTGGTGAGAAGCGGCGCACGGCTTTGTATTCGCGTCGTGGCTACCCCTCACCCCAGCCCTCTCCCGAGGGAGAGGGGGCCGATCTTTGGGCTTTTCAGAATTTGTGTTCGACTCGGTATTTGGGTCGGTGTTGCTCTCGCATCCACCTCGATCAGTCCCCTCTCCCTCCGGGAGAGGGCTAGGGTGAGGGGCTTTTGATCTTTTGATCTTTGAATTTCAGGCAGGCAATCCAGATTGACCGCGCCCCTAAAACCAACTGAACGCCCTCACCACCCCTGAACTCAAAATTCCAGGCGAAACGCCAACAACCAAATCCGGGGGAAACGTATGTCTCGATTACCTGTCATTGCGGTCACGGCCAGTTGCTGGAAGATCGGTCCGCATGCGGTGCAGATGAATGACGACAAGAATTCGCGTGCGGTGGCCAGTGCGGCCGGTGGGTTGCCGCTGATTTTGCCGATGTTTCCTGATCTGCTGGATCCTGAGCAGATTGTTGCGAGTGTCGATGGTTTGCTGTTCACCGGTGCGCCGTCGAATATCGAGCCGTTTCATTACGGCGGGCCGCCGAGTCCGCCGGGGACTGAGCATGATCCGGCGCGGGATCATCTGACGCTGCCGTTGTTGCGGGTGGCGATTGCTGCGGGGGTGCCGGTGCTCGGTTTGTGTCGTGGGTTGCAGGAGCTCAATGTGGCCTTCGGCGGGACCTTGCATCAGCAGCTGGATGAGCCTGGCCCGGAGCATGAACCGCCCAGTGATGAATCTATCGAAGAGCAGTACGCCAAGACCCACGACGTGACGGTGCAACCGGATGGCGTTCTGGCGGGGCTTGGGCTTGAGGGGGTGATCAAGGTCAATTCCGTGCACGCCCAGGGCATCGCGCGGGTGGCTGAGGGGTTGCGCATTGAGGCGGTGGCGGAGGATGGCTTGATCGAGGCGCTGTCGGTTGAGGGCAGCAAGGGATTTGCTTTGGGCGTGCAGTGGCATCCTGAATGGCAGGTGCTGTCGCATCCGGAATATCTGAAGATATTTCACGCCTTTGGCGAGGCGTGCCGCCTGTATGCCGAACAACGTACCGCTGGGCTTTAGCGGAATGGATGTTAACAATGGTCAGGGTTCTAAGGTTAGGGCTTTAAACAAGAACAGCCTGTAAAGAACAACAGAAAAAAGCCCGTACAGGGTACGGGCAATTAAGGAGGGTACTCGTGAGCGACCTGCTTTTGGCAGGTCTGCTATTGGGATCGCACTGGCTGAAGTTGTTTCGTTTTTTGTTGAAGATGATCTGACTAACGGTCAGTCAATTAAAAGCAGTGATCACGAAGAAGGCAATTCAATATCAATCTGCCACGTTGCTGATATATAAAACCGTTTTGTTGACAGCCACAGCCAGTTGAACCGCGCGCACTGCAATGATGGTCCATAAGATGTGGGTATGGCAGACACAACACTAGCGCTTCGGCGGTGTTTTGAACTGGCTGTCGATCAGCATCATCTTCGCGGCGCAGAGCGCGAGGCCTTCATCAATGGCCTGCTCTTGTTGCAGCTTGATGCATCGCCCGCACAGCCCGGCATGGCCTGCGCCCGCCTTGTAGCGTTCCGCTTGCTGGGGGCTTTTGTACAGCCTGCTGCATCTTGTACAAGTATGCTGTTGATCGTCGTCATCCATCTCGCACTCTCCTGTTACGGCTCGATAGGCCAATTCAACCTTCGCACAGGCTTCGCTGGTTTTGTATAAAAAACCGCGCGAAAAGCGCTTCGCTTATTAATTATTGAGGATCGGAAGATCACGGTTTATTTGCACGTCAGTACAACTTCCACCCCTGCGACCGCATGAGGCGGGGTTCTGCGCGCAATGACACGGAAATGACAGGGCGAACGCAAACACGATCAGGTTTGCACGCAGCAATTGCATCGCAAAGTTGTCAGGCAAGGGATCGTTAGTTGCCTTTCATTTGGCTGTTAAAAAAACATTACGCTCGACTTGTACAGGTTTGGTGGCTCCGTATAGATAATTTTCAGGGCTTTGAAACGTATATCGAAATCCAGTCAAATTCTCTGAATTTCTCCGCGCGTGAAACATCCCTGTTTAGTAACAACAGGAGAGCCTCATGAGCCAAGCAGAATTGTATGTGATCAACTACCGACTCCACGGCAAGTCCAAGTCGTTCATCATCAGGACGAAACTGATGAACAACGCGGAAGCCTGGCAGTGGGCCAGTTGTGACGCGGGGTTGACCCCGATCCCCAAGCCCGGAAGGCCTCCCTTGAAGCGTTTTTCCAAACCAATGGCGGAGCGGTTCGGCGTGACCGACGTGCAATGGCGGGCCTCGAAGCCGGTGACCTGGGATGAGGACCTTGCGATATGACCCCGTTGCTCCCACTGCGCAATCGGTTCGATTGTCAGGAGTCTTGTGATGTGTGAGTACATTGTTCAGCACGCCGCCCCACAGAAATTGGCGTCGTGCTTTCTCGAAGGGGAGATTTCACGAATTGAAGTACTGGGCGTTGCGACAAACAACGGGGCGGCCGACCAGGGGGCCACCGCACAAGGTAATCTGATCAAACCGGGCATGCAGGTCACCGGCATTCGCCATCGCGGCACGACGCTGGAATGTCTGCCGGTACGCTGGGGCTGGTCGCCGTCGTGGTCGAGCGGGACGTTGCCGCCGCTCACGCATTTGCCGCTGCACCTGGTGATGCGCTCGAAAGTGTTCAACCGGGTCAAGCGTGACGGGCGCATGCTCGTCGCTGTCGAGGGCTGGTACGAGCCTCTGGATGCCGGGATGACCGTGCACTCACGTAATCTGGCGTACACCACGTCGCGTCAGCCGGCCCCCATGTTCCTTGCGGCGCTTGCACAAGGCGGCGCCTCGAACGGATATGAAGGGCTGGCTTTGGTGACTCATGAAGATGTCGAGATGAAACGCCAGCGGTTGCTGGCGTTCGCGGCGCAGGATGCGCTGGAATGGTTACGCCCCGACCTCGAATGGGAGCAGGCGCGGGTGCTGGCCGTGCACTGCGCGGTGGTCGAGCCGCAGTTGGAGCATGTGCTCACCTCCCAGCGAACCTTGCGTTTCAAGTAAACCGCCACGCCATCGATTCGCACCGCTGCGGCGGCTCACGGCGCGCCGTTGCTCGGTTGATTTCTCAGGTATTGCACCAGCGTGGCGGCGCACGCTTCGATTGCGCCATCCACCACCAGCTCGTAGCCATGCGTGTTTTCGGTCGGTATCGCCAGGCATCCCGCGTGGGCGCTGATGCCTGAACTCATCACCGCACTGGCATCGGAAGCAAAATCCACCAGCAAGGCAAACTGCGGATCAAAGCCGCAATCCTTGGCGGCAGTGGCCAGCGCGGTCACCACATGTCTTGAGTAATAACCCTTCTGGTCGCCGGTATTGACGATCGGGTCGACCTTCAACTGGGTCGCGTATTCGCTCATCACCGGACCGACCTCGACGGCAATGGTCGTTTCCCCGGGCAAATGCGCGGCGGCGTACATCGCGCCGGCGTTGCTTTCTTCTTCGAGGGTGGTGAAGACGAAGTAGGCGTCACAGGGCAACTCGTCACACCACTGGCTCAATTGCTCGACGGCTTGCAGCATGGCCACGACTGGCGCGCGGTCATCGAGAAAATGCGCGGCAGTCGCATCGTTGACGCGAAACGGCGTGCGCCAGTGCTGACTGAGCACCACCCGCGTGCCGGGGCGCACGCCCATGCGCTGCAAGGCTTGCGGATCCTGGCGGGTGATGATGTGCACGTCTTTCCACTGCACGGCGCCGCTGAGTACGTCCTGGCCCTGCGGCGAGCCGGTGGTCGCGTGCATCGAGCCGAACGACAGCACGCCGGGCAGGATTTGCTCGTCGCCGAGAATGTCGACCGGGCATACGCCGAAGTTCACCGGATTGGCACCGCCCAGCGCCACCACGCGCAGGGTGCCGTCCGGTTCGACGCGTTTGACCAGCATGGCGATTTCATCCATGTGGCCCATGATGCGCACCGCGCGGTTGGCATCGGCACTGCTGTGCCGGCCCTTGATCAAGCCGATGACATTGCCGGCCGGGTCGGTCCAGGTTTCATCGCAATGCCGCTGCAAGTGCTCCTGACAAATGCTCCGCAC
This sequence comes from Pseudomonas koreensis, assembly GCF_036668835.1. Lineage (GTDB taxonomy): Bacteria > Pseudomonadota > Gammaproteobacteria > Pseudomonadales > Pseudomonadaceae > Aquipseudomonas > Aquipseudomonas koreensis_I. The sequence goes on along the minus strand of NZ_JAZEVW010000006.1, from coordinate 88,718 downwards.
TTCGTCTTCCTGTCCACCGGGGCCGCGCGCCATCAGCAGGCGCTTGAGCAGTGCTTCGGTGTTGGCCGTGGTCTCGCCATCGGCGGCCTGTTCGCGGGTTTTCGGCATCGCTTTCAGTCCTCTTTGACGTGCGCCCCGTTGCGGGCCGCTCAACGTTTAGGAAGGCTTCGGCGTTAAAAATTCAATCGCAAGCGCTGCGGCCGGCGATTGAAGATTTCTTCGAACCTTCGATCGTTTCGACCGATCACAACAGACACAACGATCATTTTTGCAAGCGGGGCACGGTGCGCCCGCAATAGCCTGCCAGCGCGGTCAGAGGGCAAATCGGCGCTTTCGATCCGGCAGTAAGGACGTCAACCATGAATCAACACAAGCCGGTCGAACAGATCATTGTCATTGGTGTTTCAAGCGGTGGACTGGCCGCATTGCGCGTGCTGCTGGAGCAGTTTCCACGCGATCTGCCGGCAGCGGTGTTCATCACCATGCATATTGGCGATCAGCCGAGCCTGCTGCCGAGCCTGCTGACGCACACTTCGTCGCTCGACATCAGTTTCGCCGCAAGCGGCGCCCGGCCAGCCAATGGCTGCGTGTACATCGCACCGCCGGACAAGCACTTGCTGATCAAGCGCGACACGCTGCAATTGGTGCGCAGCGCCAAGGAGAACCATGCGCGCCCAGCCATTGATCCGATGTTTCGCTCGGGGGCGACCAGTTATGGCGACAGAACCATTGGCGTGCTGCTGACCGGCGAGCTGGATGACGGCGTGGTCGGGCTGCAAGCGATCAAAGCTTATGGCGGCCAAGTGTTCGTGCAGGACCCGGACACCGCCGAAGCACCGTCGATGCCACGCAATGCGCTGCGACATGTGCAGGTGGACGTGTGTCTGCCGCTGAATACGCTGGGCACGGCGTTGGTCCAGGCGGTCCAGCAACGCGCGGACGGTGCTCATTCGGCTGTGCAGCCGCCACGCATCGAACCTTTCGCAACGGAGAGCGACCTCACCGAAAACCTCAGTCGCGGCGGTGCCTATGCGCTGGATACGGTCGGCAAGGTCGCCGGGATGTCCTGCCCGGAATGTGGCGGCGCGCTGTGGGAACTTGGCGAGACGCCGCCGCGTTATCGCTGCCACACCGGCCACGCCTACACCAGCCGCGCCTTGTTCGAAGCGCAAAATGAAAGCGTCGAAGAAGCGCTGTGGGTGGCGATTCGCGCCTTGCACGAAAAGCAGTTGCTGCTCGGGCGGCTGATGCAGAGCAGCAAGGACCACGGGCGCACCACCGCCCTGAAGGAATACGAACTGACCAGCGAAGGTCTCGAGAACCACAAGGATACGTTGCGCGGCCTGCTGACGAGCCTGCGTTCGGTTGAATGATGACGAGGTCTGGATGGCAATCATGAGCGTTGACAGCAAGGCCCGGATCGCAAGCATTTTTGAGCAATTGCTGAGTCTGCGCGAAAGCGTGAACACCTTGCGCGAGATCGAGGAGGGCAGCGCCACGCTGCGTGGCCACCAGACGATGGACGTCGACGGCGCTTTCGATCTGGTTTTTGAAAAGCTGCAAGACAACATCGCCAGCATGGAAGAGGCATTGGCGACACTGGCCGAAGCCACGGGCGATGTGCCCAAGTTCTAGTCTGCCGGGAGGAGCAAAGCATGGATCAGCCAAACAACGGGCTGGTGGTGATCTGCGGCGCCAGCGCCGGCGTGGGGCGCGCCACGGCGCAGCGTTTCGCCGCGGCCGGTTACCGCATTGGCTTGCTCGCACGCGACGAGGCCGGACTGGAGTCGACGCGTGACGAGCTGGCGCAATACGGTCAGGCAGTGAAGGCGATCAGCGTCGATGTTGCTGATGCGCCAGCGCTGGAAGCGGCGGCCATTGCGTTGGAAGAGGAACTGGGGCCGCTGCAGATCTGGGTCAATTCAGCCATGGTCACGGTGTTTTCACCGATCGAGAAGCTCAGCGCAGAGGAGATCCGTCGGGTCACCGAAGTGACTTATCTCGGCACTGTCCATGGCACGTTGGCGGCGTTGCGCTTGATGCGACCGCGCAATACGGGGCTGATCATCCAGGTCGGCTCGGCGCTGGCCTACCGGGCGATTCCGTTGCAGTCGGCCTATTGCGCGGCCAAGTTCGCCGTGCGCGGTTTTACCGATGCGTTGCGCTGCGAATTGCTGCACGAGCGCAGCCGCATTCACGTGTGCATGGTGCAGTTGCCGGCGATCAATACGCCGCAGTTCGATTGGGCGCGCAACAAACTGGAAAAACGCCCGCAACCGGTGCCGCCGATTCACGACCCGGACGTCGCCGCGCGAGCGATCTTCAGCGTCATCCAGCGCCCGCCGCGCGAGTTGTGGCTGGGCATGGCGAGCATCAAGGCGATTGTCGGCAGTTGCCTGATTCCGGGGTTGCTCGACCGAATGCTTGCGCGCCAATGCTATCCGGGGCAGATGAGCAAGGAAGACGACCATGGCGAGCACGGCGACAACCTCTATCAACCGCTGAGTGGCGACCTGCACCGTGCGCGCGGACGCTTTGTCGGCCGCTCGCGCGACAGCGCGCTGGCGCTGACTTCGACGCAGGTGTCGGCCTTGGCAGCGGCGCTGGCCGTGGTTGGCGCGCTGGTGTTGTTATGGTTTTGAAACGCTGCGACGAAACCAGCGGTAGCCAAAGCCGTTGAGTGTCAGCGCCTCGGTTTCGCTGACGGGCGAGGGGTAGACGCCGTCCGCGAGGACCTGCTCGAAACCCTTCAGCTCTTTGCTCAACCCTCGATCGAGTGTGAGCGCTTGCCGACTGAGGTTGGCCAAGACAATGGTGATCGCTGCGCCAACATGGCGCATGGCAAACACCGCCGGATGCGCCTGCGCAAGGGGTTCAGAGGCGCCCCAGCCTATTTCGCCAAGCTGCGCCCGCTGCTGAAAAATCGCCTGACAGCGCGCGAGCAGAGAGTCGGGATCGTCTTGCTGCGCGGCAACATTCACCCGCTGATAGCGGAACGGTCCGTCGTCGATCAGCGGTGCCGGCAGCTTCGCTTGCTCCGCGCGGGAAAAACCGCCGTTGACCTCAGCGCTCCATTGCATCGGCGTGCGCACCGCAAGGCGTTCGCGCCGTCGCAGGTCATCGCCCATGCCGATTTCCTCGCCGTAACGAATGATCGGCGTGCCCGGCAACGACGCCAGCAGCGCCTGCGCCAAGGCCTGATGCCGCACGTCGCCATGGAGCATCGGCGCCAGCCGTCGGCGAATACCGCGGCCATAGACACGCATGTCTTCTTGCGGGGCAAACACCTGCATGACTTCTTCGCGCTCGGCCGGGCTCAGGCGCTCCAGATCCAGCTCGTCATGGTTGCGCAGCCACACCGCATAGCCGGCGCCGTCCGGGGCTTGCGGGCGCTGGCGCAACGCGCGCAGCAGCGGTTCGGCACGCTCGCGGGCGAGGGCCAGAAACAGGTGATTGTTCATCCAGAAGTCCAGCGCCAGTTGCAAGCGATTGCCGCTGCCGAAATAGTGCTGAAACCGCTGCGGTTCGACATCGACTTCGCCCATCAACAGGCATTCCGGGTTGATCGAACGCGCATGCGCGGCCAACCGTTCGAGCAGCCACACACCGCGTTCTTCTTCGCCGCCGCCGGCCTGTTCCACTGCGTGGGAGGCCGCGTCCAGACGAAACCCGGCAACGCCCAGGCGCAGCCAGTGGCTGATGATCTGTTCGATCTCGGCGATCACTGCCGGGTTTTGCAAGTTCAGGTCCGGCTCATGCCGGTAAAACAGATGCCGGTAGAACTGCCCGGCCTGTTCGTCCCATTGCCAGATGCTGTCTTCCACACCGGGAAATATAGGCTGGTTGCCATCGTCCACCGGTTGGTCCGACCAGATGTAGTAGTCGCGATAGTGGCTGTGGCGATCACCGCGCGCCTGCTGAAACCACGGGTGTTGGTCGCTGGTGTGTTGCAGCACCAGTTCCATGATCACGCGTATGCCGCGCTGGTTGGCCGCGTCGATCAGCCGGCGAAAATCTTCTTCGTTGCCGAAGCGCGGTTCCACGGCCCGATGATCGCTGACGTCATAGCCACAATCGCGAAACGGCGAGCCAAAGACCGGCAGCAACCACAGCGCGCCGATGCCCAGTGAGCGCAGGTGATCCAGGCGTTCAACGATGCCGGCAAGGTCGCCGCAGCCATCGTCGTTGCGGTCGAAAAACTGCGACGGGTCGACTTGATAAATTACGGTGGTGTGCGGCCATTCAGCACTCATGGACAGTTCCTTTTCGACGCAGAATCAGTGCTTGCTGCGCGGCGACGAGACCGGTGAACGGCTGATCCTCGCCGTGGCGATCGCTGGCCACTTCGACGATCCACTCGCCGGTCAACACAAAGGCATGTTCAGCCTTGTCGAAGTTGACGCAGACAATCCGTTCGTCATCCTCGCAATGACGCCGATAAGCCAACAGCTGTGGGTGCGAGGGCAATTCCTGCCAGTCGCCGAGGCGCAAGGCTGCGCTCTCGCGGCGGCAATGCAGCAGGCGCCGGTACAGATTGAGCGTGGAGTCGCAGCCCGCTTCCTGAGTGTCCACGGCCAGCGCTTCGGCTTCAGGCGGGAAGGGCAGCCATGGCGTTTTACCCGACCAGCCATGAGGCGCCTGCGCCAGCCACGGTAGCGGCGCCCGGCTGCCGTCGCGTCCACCGGGGTCGACGCGGGTTTGCGCGTTGACCTGTGTGTCCTCCAGCGCCAGTTCGTCGCCCTGAAAGATGAACGGCGTGCCGCGTAGACTCAGCAGCATCACCGCCGCTGCGTTTGTGCGCGCCAGAGAGCCGCCGTACCGGCTGCGAATGCGGCTGTTGTCGTGATTGGACAACGCCCAGGTCGGCCACGCCGATTGCTCGCCGAGGCAGCGTTCGACTTCACGGATGCACATCCGAAACACCACCGGGTCCCACGGGGCGTCCAGGGGCGGGAAGTTGAACGACATGTGCAATTCGTCACTCGCGCCGTAATACGCCGCCACCCGTGCGGTCGAGCGGATATTCACTTCGCCGATCAGCACGCGGTCGCCGGGGTAATGGTCCACCAGCCGGCGCAAACCGCGCAGCACTTCATGGCTGTAGGGCTGATCGTTGATCTGCACCATGGTCTCGCCGGCCATGCAGCGCGGGTCATCGGCGAAGGTCGGGTCTTTGCCGACACAATGCACCACATCGATGCGAAAGCCATCGACGCCACGGTCCAGCCAGAACTTCAGCACGTTGTGCATGGCCTCGACGACTTGCGGGTTATGCCAGTTGAGATCAGGCTGCTGCGGCAAAAAGAAATGCAGATAGTATTGCTGACTGCCTTCATCCCAGGTCCAGGCGCTGCCGCCGTCGATCGACGCGCGCCAGTTGTTCGGCTGGTCGCGCCAGAGGTACCAGTCGCGCTTGGGGTTGTCGCGGCTGGCGCGCGATTCGATGAACCACGGATGCTGGTCCGAGGTGTGGTTGGGCACAAAATCCATGAGCAGTTTGAGGCCACGCTTGTGCGCCTCGGAAATCAGCTGATCGAGATCGGCCAGGCGCCCGAACAGCGGGTCGATGTCGGTGTAGTCGCAAATGTCGTACCCGGCATCGCACATGGGCGACGGGTACACCGGCGACAACCACAACGCGCCAACCCCCAGCGCCTTGAGGTAATCGAGCCGCGCGATCAACCCCGGCAAGTCGCCGATGCCGTCACCGTTGCCATCGGCAAACGAGCGCGGGTAGACCTGATAAATCGCGACGTTTTTCCACCATGTCAAATGCTGCGTAGCGGACATGGTCCTCTCCTTGAATTTGCTTTAACACGCGTTGGTTCACGGCTGCTGGTAGTGCCCGGGAACATTGTCGCCTTCGTCGGGCTTGGTCCTTTTCTGCACCTGCACGTCACTCAGGCGGGCGTCCTTGAGTTCGGGGAATGCCTGCCTGAGCACGGCTTCCGCCTGCTGCGGATCGAGGCCATCGAGGTCCTCCTCCAGGGTGCGGCTCTGCGGCTGATTATCGAGGATGAAGCTGACGATGTAGCGGGGCTTATCGAACATGGTGGCCATCCTTTAGTGCGGGGCTGGGTAACTGTTTTGGGTGGTGCTGACGCGGCGGATAAACGCCCGGCGCTTTCAGTGATGACGCTGAAGACGGGCGGTTGTTCCCTCCAATCGCCCAAGCGCAACGCTCGCCGTGCCATACGTCGATTCAGTCGAGCAGTGGCCGCTCAGGCCGGGTCAACCGCGCATAACGGTTCGGCAGCGCGTCCGGCGCGAGGGAGGTAAAACATGCGTGTGCATCATTTGAATTGCGGCTGTATGTGCCCGTTGGGCGGCGCGTTGTTCGACGGCTACAGCCGCGGCCCGACGGCATCGGTGGTGTGTCACTGCCTGCTGATCGAAACCGCGAGCAACGGCCTGATTCTGGTCGACACCGGTTTCGGTCAGCAGGACGTCCAGCATCCGCAGCGCCTGAGCCGCTTTTTCCGCACGCTGAACAACATCCGTCTCGAACACCGCTTCACGGCGCTGGAGCAGATCCGCCGGCTGGGCTTCGACGCCAACGATGTGCGCCATATTCTGCTGACCCATCTGGATTTCGACCACGCCGGCGCCTTGCAGGATTTCCCGCGGGCACGGGTGCACGTCATGCAGCAGGAACTGCAACATGCCCGTTCGGCCAGTGACTGGATCGAACGGCGGCGCTTTGTTCCGGCGCAATGGCGCGACGTCGAAGGCTGGGAGCTGTACGCGCCGCAGGGCGATACTTGGTTTGGATTCGATTCGGTGCGCGCCGTGCTCGGCGCCGAGGAAGAAGACATCCTGCTGGTGCCGCTCAGCGGCCACACCCTCGGCCACGCCGGCATTGCCCTGCGCACCGCCGACGGTTGGCAACTGCACGCCGGCGATGCCTATTTCCACCACGATGAAATCCACCTGCCGAAACGCCGCTGCCCACCGGGCATGCGCCTGTACCAGTTGATGATGGACAGCGACCGCCAGGCGCGGCTGCACAACCAGCAACGCCTGCGCGAACTGGCCGCCGATGCGCGCGCGGCAGTGAAGATCTATTGCAGCCACGATGCGCGTGAACTGGAACGGGCAATGCACGCCGGGGCTGACGCGGCGGCGAGATCACCGGGGCAGGGGGATCGGTTGCGGCATTTGTGAGGTTGTACGTGCCGTTCCCTCTCCCTCGGGAGAGGGCCAGGGTGAGGGGCTTGCTTGCCAATCTCAACGAGATCCGAACCTCAACGCCGGCCGGTGCGCGTACTCACGTCCACCCACACCGCCAGCACCAGAATGCTGCCCTTGACGATCATCTGCCAGTAACTGTCGACGTCGAGCATCGACATGCCGTTGTCGAGGCTGGTGATCACCAGTGCGCCAAGCAGCGCGCCGTAGACAGTGCCCGAACCGCCGCGCATGGAGGTGCCGCCGATGAAGCAGGCGGCAATGGCGTCGAGTTCGCCCATGCTGCCGGCCGAGGGCGAACCGGCGGCGAGCCGCGCAGTGTTGACCAGGCCGGCGAGGGCGCACATCACGCCCATGATCCCGAAAATCCACAGCTTGACTGCTTGCACGTTGATACCCGACAGGCGTGTCGCTTCCATGTTGCTGCCCACCGCATAGACGCGGCGGCCGAACACGGTCTGGCTGGTGACGTAGCTGAACACTCCAAGCAGGGTCAGCAGCAGCAGGACCGGCACCGGAATGCCGTCGTAGCTGTTGAGCGTCTGCACGAAGCCGGCCAGCACCGCGCCGATCACCAGCACGCGGATCACGTCACGCGCCAGTGAATGCGCGGCGAGTCCGTGCAGCGCGCGATTGCGCCGTTGTCTCCAGGTGAGGAATACGGTCAGCGCGAACAGCACGATGCCCAGCCCGGTGCCCATGGCGTGGGGCAGATAACCCTGACCGATGTAGACCAGTTCCGGCGACACCGGGGCAATGGTGGTGCCGCCGGTGATCCCCAGCAAGATCCCGCGAAACGCCAGCATGCCGCCCAGCCCGACGATGAATGACGGGATGCGCAGGTACGCCGTCATGTAGCCATTGCCGAGACCGATCATCAGCCCGCACAGGGCCACCAGACTGAGGTTGGCCAGCAGCGGGATGTGATAGACCACGTCGAGAATCGCCGCGAGGCCACCGAGCAGGCCGAGCAACGAGCCGACCGACAGATCGATCTCGCCACTGATGATCACCAGCACCATGCCGCAGGCGAGAATCCCGGTGATCGACATTTGCCGCAGCAGGTTGGAGAGGTTGCGCGGGGTGAGAAAGCCGCCCTCGGTCTGCCAGCTGAAGAACAGCCAGATCAGCACCACGGCGAACACCAGCGCGAGCATTTTGTAGCGGGTGAACAGCTGTTTGACCTGATTCATTTACGCGGACTTCCGATTATTATTGTTATGGCTGCCGGGCTGGCTGAGCGCGGCGGCGAGGACCTGTTCCTGGGTCAAATCCTGGTTGACGAAGTCGCCGCGCAACTGGCCTTCGCCGATCACCAGCACGCGGTCGGACACGCCGAGCACTTCGGCCAGTTCCGAGGACACCATGATGATCGACACGCCGGCGGCCGCCAGTGCGCCCATCAATTTGTAGATCTCGTACTTGGCGCCAACGTCGACGCCGCGGGTCGGCTCATCGAGAATCAACACGCGCGGCTTGGCCAGCAGCATTTTCGCCAGCACGGCTTTTTGCTGGTTGCCGCCGGACAGGCTGGTGATCGGCAGAAACGGGCTGGCGGTCTTCAGGTGCAGGCGCGAGATTTCCCGGTCGATGCTGCCCAGCTCGGCCTCGGCATCGATGCGGCTGAGTTTCGAATAACTGTCGAGCACGGCGAGGGTGATGTTCTGGCCGACGCCCAGGTCGGGAATGATGCCTTGGCGCTTGCGGTCTTCGGGCACCAGACACAGGCCGGCGCGGATCGATTTCAGCGGCGTGGCGGTGTCGATCGGCTGGCCGTCGAGCCAGACTTCGCCCTCATGGCGGCCGGGATACGCGCCGTACAGGGCCGTGACCAGTTCGGTGCGCCCGGCACCGACCAGCCCGGCGATTCCGAGGATCTCCCCGCGCTTGAGCACGAACGACACATCGTCGACCCGTTTGCGTTTGGGGTTGTCGACGTCGTAGCAGGTGATATGCCGCGCTTCGAAAATCACCTCGCCAATCTCGTGCGGCTCGGACGGGTAGAGGTTGCTCATTTCCCGGCCGACCATCTGCGTGATGATCTGCGCAATGTCCATGTCCGCCATGGCGGTGGTGGCAATGTGTTTGCCGTCACGGATCACCGCAATGGTGTCGCACACGGCGGCCACTTCATCGAGCTTGTGCGAGATGTACACGCAGGCAACGCCCTTGGCCTTGAGGTCGCGAATGATGTCCAGCAACACCTCGATTTCCGAACGGCTCAGCGCCGATGAAGGTTCGTCGAGAATCAGCAGGCGCGCCTGCTTGTTCAGCGCCTTGGCGATTTCCACCAGTTGCTGATAACCGCCGCCGTATTGGGAAACCGGCAGCGAGACGTTCATGTCCGGGACTTTCAGTTCGCGCATCAGCGCCTCGGCGCGGTGGATCATCGCCGGGTAGTTCATGCGCCCGCCGGGCAGTGTCAGTTCGTGGCCCATGAAGATGTTTTCGGCCACCGAGAGGTCCGGTACCAGGGTCAGTTCCTGATGGATGATGACGATGCCCGCAGCTTCGGTTTCGCTGATCGAGTACGCCCGCAGCGGTTGCCCGTCCCAGAGGATTTCACCGTCCCAGGTGCCATGCGGATAGACCGCCGAGAGGATTTTCATCAGCGTCGATTTGCCGGCACCGTTCTCGCCGCACAGGCCAACGCACTCACCGGGACGGACCTTGATGTCGATGCCGTTGAGCGCTTTGACACCGTTGAAGGATTTGACGATGCCGTTCATTTGCAGCAGGTAGTCGGACATGGAAAAGGCTCGTATACCAAGGACTCAGAAAACACGGAACCTGTGGGAGCGAGCTTGCTCGCGAAAGCGTCAGCACATTCAATCGCGATGCAAGCTGAACCACCGTCTTCGCGAGCAAGCTCGCTCCCACAAGGGTTTCTGCTTAACCACAGATCCGCGAATGGATCACAGTCCGCTCCCACAGGTTTCCCACAGTTTCTGCGCATTCACAGGGGCGGCGATTGTTCACTGCCCGGCAATCTGCGCCTTGGTGTAGAACCCGTCCTGTTCGAGCAAGTCGATGTTGTCCTTGGTCAGCGGGGTGGGCGTGAGCAGGATGGTGTCGACTTTTTTGCTGCCGTTGTCGTACTGCGAGGTGTAGGCGGGTTTTTCGTTGCGCGCCAGTTGCACCGAGAGCTTGGCCGCTTCCGAGGCGATCAGCTTCAGCGGTTTGTACACGGTCATGGTCTGCGTGCCGGCGATCACCCGTTTGACGGCGGCGAGGTCGGCGTCCTGCCCGGAAATCGGCACCTTGCCGGCCAGTTGTTGCGCAGCCAGGGCCTGGATCGCTCCGCCGGCGGTGGCGTCGTTGGAAGCAACGATGCCGGCGATTTTGTTGTCGTTGCGGGTCAGGGCGTTTTCCACAATGCTCAGCGCTTCGGTCGGGTTCCACTCCTTGACCCACTGCTGGCCAACGATCTTGATGTCGCCCTTGTCGATGGCCGGTTGCAGCACCTTCATCTGGCCTTCACGAAGGATCTTGGCGTTGTTGTCAGTGGGCGCGCCACCGAGCAGGAAGTAGTTGCCCTTCGGCGCGGCTTTCAGCACGCCGCCGGCCTGCATCTCGCCGACCTTTTCGTTATCGAAGGAAATGTAGGCGTCGACATCGGCGTTGAGAATCAGCCGGTCATAGGACACGACCTTGATCCCGGCCTTCTTCGCTTCGGCCACGGCATTGGTCAGCACGGTGGCGTTGAACGGCACGATGACAATCACATCGACGCCACGGGAAATCAGGTTTTCGATCTGCGAAATCTGTTTCTGCTCGTTGGCATCGGCCGACTGCACGAACACCTTGGCGTCCATTTTTTCCGCCGCCGCGACGAAGTAATCGCGATCGCGGGACCAGCGTTCCAGACGCAGGTCGTCGATGGAGAAACCGATTTTCGGGTGGGCAGCGTCAGCCAGTACCGGTAGCGAGAGCAGCGCCAGAGCACTGGCCAGGAGCGTACGTTTGAGGTTCTTCATGGTGGTGCGTCCTTTTATTTTTGTTTGAAAGACACGGCCTGACGATGAGTATCGGGCTGGTAGAACTGTAGAGAATTTGCCGGCGCCGCACGCACAGAATTGTCGTGCAATTGTCACAGCGCGGTGGCGCCGGCAGACCCTCTCGATATCAGCGATAGATAAAGCGGTTGACGATGTTTTCGAGCATTTCCTGGCGGCCGCTGACGGCTTGCGGGTTGAGTTCGTTGGTGAAGGCATGCTCGGCCAGTGACTCCAGATTGAAGTCGCCCGCCATAACCGCTTGACCAAAAGGCTGCTGCCAGCCGGCGTAGCGCTGGTCCTTGAGGGCTTGCAACTGATCGTTTTCGATCATCGCCGCGGCGCGCTCCAGCGACTGGGCGAGTACGTCCATGGCGCCAACGTGGCCATGGAACAGATCGACCTCGTCGAGGCTCTGGCGGCGCACCTTGGAGTCGAAGTTGAAACCGCCGTTCTTGAAGCCGCCAGCCTTGAGGATTTCATAAGTGGCGAGGGTCATTTCTTCAACGCTGTTGGGGAATTGATCGGTGTCCCAGCCGTTTTGCGGATCACCGCGGTTGGCGTCGATGCTGCCGAAAATGCCCAGCGAGGCGGCGGTGGCAATTTCGTGATGGAAGCTGTGGCCGGCGAGGGTCGCGTGGTTGGCCTCGATGTTGACCTTGATTTCCTTTTCCAGACCGAACTGCTGCAGGAAGCCGAACACCGTGGCGCTGTCGTAATCGTATTGGTGCTTGGTCGGCTCTTGCGGTTTGGGTTCGATCAGCAGATCGCCTTTGAAGCCGATCTTGTGCTTGTGCTCGACCACCATGCGCATGAAACGGCCGAGTTGCTCGCGCTCACGCTTGAGATCGGTGTTGAGCAGGGTTTCGTAGCCTTCACGACCGCCCCACAACACATAGTTGGCGCCTTTCAGGCGTTGGGTCGCGTTCATCGCGCTGAACACCTGAGCCGCTGCGCAGGCGAAGATTTCCGGGTCCGGATTGCTCGCGGCACCGGCGGCAAAGCGCGGATTGCTGAAGCAGTTGGCGGTGCCCCACAGCAGCTTGATGCCGCTTTGTTCCTGGTGTTGCTCGAGGTGATCGACCATTTGCGCGAAGTGGTTGCGGTATTCCTTCAGCGACTGGCCTTCGGGGGCGACATCCGTGTCATGAAAGCAGTAGTAATCGATACCCAGTTTGCTGAAGAACTCGAAGGCCGCCGAGGCTTTGCCGATGGCCACTTCCATCGGGTCGCCGGCATGCTGCCAGGGGCGCTTGAACGTCCCTGCGCCGAACACATCGGAACCCGGCCAGACAAAGGTGTGCCAGTAGCAGGCGGCCATGCGCAGGTGTTCGCGCATGGGTTTGCCGAGGATCAGTTTATCGGCGTCGTAATGACGGAAGGCGAGGGGCGAATCGCTGTCTGGACCTTCGTAGCGAATCGGGGCGACATCAGGGAAGTACGGCATGGACGGTGTCCTTGTTGTTCTTGGCGGTGTCTCGATACTAGCAACGGCCCCGGGCCGGAAGATTATGAAAATCACCAACACACAGTGCGATTTTGCGTATTGAGCTTCGCCGCGTGCGCGCCTAGTCTGTGCCGACCGCCTCTTTGCAAAGAGGCCATGAACGCGCCGAAAAACAATGAAAACATTACCGCCTGTTCACCGCATCGCCCTGTTGTTCAACGGCAGCAAAATCTATGACCGCGGCATCATCGCCGGCATCGGCAACTACCTGAGCAGCACCCGCGCTTCGTGGGATCTGTTTCTCGAAGAGGACTTTCTCTGCCGCTTGAAAGGCATCGAACGCTGGCAGGGCGACGGGATCATTGCCGACTTCGACGACCCGCTGATTGGCGAGGCCCTGGCCGACATCCAGTTGCCGGTGGTGGCGGTGGGCGGCTCCTATGAAGATGCGCGGGCGTACCCGAAAGCGATCCCCTATGTCGCCACCGACAATAACGCCCTGATCACGTTGGCTTACAACCACCTGATCGAAGCGGGGCTGCAGCGCTTTGCCTGTTTCAGCCTGCCCGAGGCGCAGGCCAATCGCTGGGCGCAGGAGCGGGAAAAAGCCTTTCGCCGGCTGATGCAGCGTGACGGCCTGCGCGCCGAGGTCTATCGCGGCATGGGCACCAGCGCGCCGCTTTGGGACAGCGCCGTCGAACAACTGATCGCCTGGCTGCAAGCCTTGCCCAAACCGATCGGCATCATTGCCGTCAGCGACGCCCGTGCCCGCCAGTTGCTGCAAGCGTGCCTGACCGCCGGCATTGCCGTGCCCGAGCAGGTGGCGTTGATCGGCATCGACAACGACCCGCTCACGCGCAGCCTGACGCGCGTGCCGTTGAGCTCGGTGATCCAGGGTACCGAAACCATGGGCCGCACCGCCGCGCAACTGCTGCACCAGATGCTCCACGGCATGCCTCCCAGCGGCACGCAGATTCTGGTGCCGCCGGATGCGGTCAATGTGCAGGTGTCGAGCCTGCACCAGCCGTTGGGCAATCCCTACGTGATGCAAGCGCTGCTGTTCATCCGCCAATATGCCTGCCAGGGCATCAAGACCGCGCAGGTCGCGGCTTACGTCGGCATCTCGCGCTCCTCGCTGGAAGCGCACTTCCGTCATGAGCGCGGCTGCAGCGTTCACGACGAAATCCTGCGCTTCAAACTGGCGGCGGCGACCAGCGGCCTGGAAAACAGTGACGCCGCGATCGTCGACGTGGCCCGCGCCTGTGGCTTCAAGTCGGCGCAATACCTGCACACGGTGTTCCGCCGCGAGCTGGGTTGTACGCCGCGTGAGTATCAGCAAGGGGCGCGCTAGCGAACCCCAGTGTCAGGCCGACGCTTTCGCCTCAGCCGTGACCGCGTTTTTCCGATACGTGAGCAACACAATGCCGGTGACCACAATCACCCCGCCAAGCACCTGGCCCTTGCTGAGCATCTGGTCGAGCACGATCCAGCCCATCAGCAACGTCGCCAGCGGCTCGATGTTCATCACCGGCGCATTGCGCGGCATGTCCAGGCGTGGCACGGAAATGAACAGCACGATGAAGCCGGTGCCGTACAGCACCACCAGCGTGGCGAGGGCCAGCCAACCGGTCGAGGTCGCCGGCAGGTTCAGGCCGCCGGGCAGGGCACCGGTGAGGCCCGCCAGATTGACGCTGCTGAATACGATGAAAATGGTCAACAGACTGCGCGCTGAACCGCGCACCTGAGACAGTTTGTGGTCGGTGATCCACAGCGCACAGGCGAACACGCTGGCCGCGCAGAAGGCGAGCGTCACGCCCAGCCACCAATCCGGGCCGACGCTGCCGGCGTTCGACAGGCGCCCGGGCACGTCCAGCACAAACACCAGACCTACCAGAATCAACCCCATCAGCAACGCGGTGCGTGCGCTCGGCCTCGGCCCGCCCATCGCCCAGGTGAGCAATGCCAGCAGAATCGGAAACACATTGGCCACCAGCAGCGCCAGCGCCACCGGCACTCGCGCCACGGCGGAGTACAGACACAAACTCTGCGCCGTGATCAGCAGCCCCAACAGCAATTGCCAGCGCCAGGCCCCGGGCGGCAGACGCAGGCTCTGTTTTTGCCACAGCACCAGCATCGCCAGCACCAGCAGCGTCCCGCCGGAGCGCATCAGAATCGCCAGCAACACTCCGGCACCATCATCAAACGCGACCCGCGCGGCGACATGGTTGCCGGCGAAGGCACAGCCCATGCACAACAGAATGAGCACAGCGAGGTGACGGGGGAAGGGCGGCGGTACGGTGGGTGCGATGGTAGAGCGGGACATGGCAGTTCTCGAAAATTGGCCATTCAGGATGGCGCGGGATTTTTATTATGTTGTCGTACAACTGCGCTGTTTGTACCGTATCGGGGAGGGGCGGGCAAGGGTGCCTTAGACCAAAGAAGCTTGTTTTTTGGCCGTCCTGGCGATTTCAAGATGGTGGGGTCACGCCTTGGAGATCGTATGACTTGAAGGGTCAGGGCGCCGCAATCGCCAGAATCTGCTCCGACAGCCACGCCAGCGCCGGGTCATGCTGACGATGGCTCAGATACACCAGATCGAGCTCGAACGGTTCCAGCGCAAACGGTAATTCATAAAGATCCAGCGGCAGCAACTCGGCGAACTGCTGCGCCAGTTGCGTCGGCAACACTACGCACAGGTCGGTGGCGGCGGCGAGGTGCGCGGCTTGCAGGTAGTTGGGCGTGGTGTAGACGATTTGTCGTTCGAGGTTCTGTTCGGCCAGCCATTGATCGACCATGCCACGCGTCTGCCCGCCGTGGACCCAGAGGTGGCGCAGTTGCAGAAAGGTTTGCAGGTCGAGCGCGCCGCTGATCTGCGGATGCTCGCGGCGCACGGCGATGCGCAAGGTTTCCCGGCGCCACAGTTGCCGGGTGAAGCGGGCCGGCACTTCGTTGAAACGGCCGAGCACCATGTCGAGGTCGCCGCGGTCCAGCGCCTCGACCGGCAGGTTCGGCGTCAGGTGGGCAACGTCGATGCGCAACTGCGGTGCGACGCTTTGCAGGCGCGCGAGCAAGGCCGGCATGCACAGTTGCTCGACGAAGTCGGTCAGGGCGATGCGCAGTTGCCGGTGGCTATGCTGCGGCTCGAAGGCCTCGCTACTGCCCAGGGTTTGCTCGATCTGCCGCAGTGCCGCGCGGATCGGTCCTTCCAGTGCCAGCGCGCGCGGCGTCGGGCACATGCGCCGCCCGACCCGCACCAGCAGCGGATCGTCGAGCAGATCGCGCAACCGCGCCAGGGCGTTGCTCACCGTCGGTTGCGTCAGGGCCAGCCGCTCGGCCGCGCGCGAAACGTTCTGTTCACGCAAAAGCATATCGAGTACGCGCAGCAGATTCAGATCGAAGTTGGAAATATTCATGCGCGGAATATATGCCATGGGAATTCTAAATTTCAAAAATATCTGAACGCTGCTTAGGGTGGCGCTTGTCCTTATTGATTGGAGCGCTGCGCGTGACTACGTCTTCGAACTACCAGGCGCCTCTGCGCGACATGCGTTTCGTCTTGCACGAGCTGTTCGACGTAAGCGCGCACTGCCAACAATTGCAGGTCGAACTCGACCGCGACGTCCTCGACGGGATTCTCGAGGAAGGCGCACGTTTCACCGGCGAAGTCATCGCCCCCCTTAATCGCAACAGTGACGAGCAGGGCTGCCAGTTGCACGGTAGCGAGGTGACCACACCGGACGGCTTTCGCCAGGCCTATCGACAATACGTCGACAACGGTTGGGCAAGCATGACCGGGCCGCAGGCGTTCGGCGGCCAGGGCGTGCCGCAGATGGTCTCGGCGTGCTTTCACGAAATGCTGATGTCGGCGTCGCTGGCCTTTCGGGTTTATTCCGGGCTTACCGAAAGTGCTGTGCTGGCGCTGTACCGCCACGGCAGCGCAGAACTGAAGCAGGCGTATCTGGCGAACCTGATCAGCGGCGAATGGACCGGCACCATGTGCCTCACCGAGCCGCAGGCCGGCACCGATCTGGCGCTGCTACGCACCCGCGCCCAGCCTGAAGCCGATGGCAGTTACCGCGTTACCGGCAACAAGATTTTCATCAGCGGCGGCGAGCAGGACCTGACCGATAACATCATTCATCTGGTACTCGCGCGTCTGCCGGACGCACCGCCGGGGGTGAAGGGCATCAGCCTGTTGCTGGTGCCGAAAGTCCTGCCCGATGGCCAGCGCAACACGCTCAGTTGCGGCGCGCTGGAACACAAGATGGGCATCAAGGGCACGTCGACCTGCGTGATGAATTTCGATGGCGCGCAAGGCTGGCTGGTGGGCGAAGCGAACCAAGGCCTGGCGTGCATGTTCACCATGATGAATGACGCCCGTTTTCAGGTCGGTCTGCAAGGGCTGGGCATTGCCGAAGCGGCGTTTCAGGGTGGCCTGCGCTATGCGCGGGAACGCTTGCAGTCACGTTCGCTGGCCGGTGCTGTTGCGCCGGAGCAGGCCGCTGACCCGATCATCGTCCATCCCGATGTGCGGCGCATGCTGCTGACCCAGAAAGCACTGACCGAAGGTTGCCGAATGCTCGCCGCGTACACCGCGCGGCAACTCGATCTTGAGCAAGCAGTGGGCACGGATCATCAAGCGGCAAAGCGTCGTGCGGCGCTGTTGATTCCGATCGTCAAGGCGTTCTTCACTGATGTCGGCCAGGAAGTCGCCAGCCTCGGCGTGGCGCTGTACGGCGGGCACGGCTATATCCGCGAATGGGGCATGGAACAGTTGATGCGCGACAGCCGCATCACTCAGCTCTACGAAGGCACCAACGGCATTCAGGCGTTGGATTTGATCCGGCGCAAACTGCTCGGCGACGGCGGTGCGGAACTCAATGCGCTGATCGACGAATTTGCACAACTGGCCGAAGCCGCCCAGGCGCATGAACCGCTGCGGGAAATGGCTCAGGCAGTCAGCCAGCGCTTGCGCGAATGGCGCGAGCTTGGCCCAGCAGTCATCGCCGCGTGTCAGCGTGATCCGCAGGAAATCGGTGCGGTGTCGGTGGATTTCCTCGCGTATTCGGCCTACGTCCTGCTGGCCGGTTTCTGGCTGCAAGCGGCGACGCGGGCGCAACAGGCGTTGGCCCAAGGCAGTGCTGACAGTGGGTTTTACCAGGCCAAGTTGCATACCGCCGACTTCTATTGGCGGCGCTTGTTACCTCGCGCCGGCGCCCATCGCGACGCGTTGCTTGGCGGCGCGAACTGCCTGATGGCAATGGCGGCCAGCGACTTCAGTTTCTGAACCCGAGACCGGATCACCATAAGGAGTCGTGCCGATGCAATCCTTCAGCTTTGCCACCACCGCGCAGATTCTCTGCGAAGCCGGCGCAGCCCAGCGACTGGCCAGCCTGTGTCGCGAGCGCGGCGCACGGCGGGTGTTGATCGTCACCGATCCGGGGATCGCCCGGCTCGGTTTGCTCGATGACGTGCTGCCGGGGTTCAGCGCGGCGAAAGTCACGGTGGCGATTTTCAGTGACGTCAGCGCTGATCCCCATGAAAACTGTGTGCTTGCGGCGGTCGATCGCGGCCGGCACATCGGCGCCGACCTGATCGTCGGGTTCGGCGGTGGCAGTTCGATGGACGTCGCCAAACTGGTCGCGTTACTCGCCCATCCCGGCAACAGCCAAACGCTCACGCAGTTGTATGGCGTCGATCAGGCCAAGGGTCCGCGCCTGGCATTGATCCAGGTGCCGACCACGGCGGGCACCGGTTCGGAGGTCACGCCGATCGCCATCGTCACCACTGGCGAAACCAGCAAGATGGGCATCGTCTCGCCATTGTTGCTGCCGGATCTTGCCGTGCTCGACGCGGTGTGCACACTGGGCCTGCCGCCGCAGGTCACGGCCGCCACTGGTATCGATGCGATGGTCCATGCGATCGAGGCCTACACCAGCAAACTCAAGCGCAACCCGCTGTCCAGCCTGCTCGCCCGCGAGGCGTTACGCCTGCTGGCCACAAATCTGGACCAAGCGGTGCACAACGGTGGCAACCTCGACGCTCGGCAGGCCATGTTGCTCGGAGCTTATCTTGCCGGGCAGGCGTTCGCCAACGCACCGGTGGCGGCGGTGCATGCCTTGGCTTATCCGTTGGGCGGGCATTTCCATATTCCCCACGGCTTGTCCAACTCGCTGGTGCTGCCGCATGTGCTGCGCTTCAACCTGCCGGTGGCCGAGGCGGATTACGCCGAACTGGCCGTACCGTTACTCGGCGAGCGACTGCGTATAGGGGATCGTCACAGCCAGGCAGAGCAGTTGATTGCCGAACTGGCCGAGTTGGCGCCGCGCTGCGGCTTGCCCCATCGTCTGCGCGACGTCGATGTGCCCGAAGACTGCCTCGCGCAACTGGCGCGTGACGCGATGCAGCAGCAACGCTTGCTGGTGAATAACCCGCGTGAAGTCAGCGAAGCGGATGCGCTGGCGATGTATCAGGCGGCGTGGTGACGGGTGATTCCGGTGAGGATAGGGAGGCTCAGTTGTAAGCCTGCGATCAGGTGAGTAAGCTGCCGGGATGAACCAGACCTCAGCTTCCTCATCCTTCCCCGGCCCGCGCGGCCCGGTCGATCACGACATTCGTGATCAGATTGTCGCGGCGGCCAACCAGCATTTCAGCCAGTATGGCTACGGCAAAACCACCGTGTCTGACCTGGCCAAGGCCATCGGTTTTTCCAAGGCGTACATCTACAAGTTTTTCGATTCCAAGCAGGCAATCGGCGAAGCCATTTGCGCCAATTGCCTGGGGCAAATCGTGGCGGCGGTGGAACTGGCGATCAACGCAGAGGGGCTGTCACCGACCGAGCGTTTCCGCCAGTTGGTCAAAACCGTGATTGCCACGGGTGTCGAGTTGTTCTTCACCGACCGCAAGCTCTACGACATCGCAGCCTTCGCCGCCGGCGAAAACTGGCCCAGCGCCCAGCGTTACGACGCCCGGATCAAAGGCTTTATAACCGACATCGTGCGTGACGGGCGCACGGCCGGTGAGTTCGAACGCAAGACGCCGCTGGACGAAACCGTCGAATCGATCCATCTGGCGCTGCGGCCCTTCGTCAATCCGCTGATGCTGCAACACAACCTGGATTTCATCGAGGTGGCGCCGACGCTGACCTCGAATCTGATTCTGCGCAGCCTGATGCCTTGATGCTGCGCTGATCCGTCTCCGCCACCTTTCACGTTCTCGCCGCGTACCGGTTCGAAAATGTATTCAACACGTTCAATAAGTGACTATTGACGAATATGGTCACATGGATAATATCGGCCGCTGTTCTTCTCGATGTTCCATTTCAGAAACACCCATAGAGTCCTGATAATGAAAAAAACAATGCTCAAGCGTCCCGTCGGCCTGGCTGTGGTTCTGGCGTCTTCCAATGTGCTGGCGGGCGGTTTCGCGCTCAATGAGCAAAGCGTCAGCGGCATGGGCTCGGGGTTTGCCGGTCGCTCTTCGTCTGCCGAAGACGCCAGCACGGTGTTTGGCAATCCGGCGGGCATGGCGCGGCTGAAAAGGGAGCAGGCGAGCGTGGGGCAGGCGACGCTGTTCGCCAAGTCCGATATCAGCCACACCCGCAGTACCTTCGGCGGTAAGGAAGACGGCGACATGGTGCCGACCACCACGGTGCCGATGGGCTATTACGTCAAACCGATCGACGAGCACTGGGCCTTCGGTGTCGGGTTTTATGTGCCGTTTGGCTTGATTACCGACTACGACCGCGGTTTTGCCGGGCGCTATTACGCCAATAAAAGCGAAGTCACCACGCTGACGTTCCAGCCCACCCTCAGCTATGCCTTCAACGACAAGGTGTCGATCGGTTTCGGCCCGACCATCAACCGCATCAGTGGCGAGTTGTCTGGGATGGTCGCCAACCCGCTGAGCCCCGGGCGCAATGACGGCAAAGTCAAAAGCACTGGCGACGACACCGCGCTGGGCTTTAACGCAGGCGTGATGGTGCAGGCGACTGAGCACACGCGCCTGGGCCTGACCTACCATTCCAAGGTCAGTTACCACCTCGACGCAAAAACCAAAGTCAGCGATGGCATCTTCAACCTGCTAGGCGTCAGTGGTCGCAGCTACGACGCCTCGCTGGACGTCGACACCCCCGAGTCGGTGGACTTCTCGGTGACCCATCAACTCAATCACGACTGGACGCTGTATGCCGGCAGCACCTGGACGCGCTGGAGCCGCTTCAAGGAGCTGACCATCGAAAACAGCGGTTTGCCGCCGTTGCTCAGCGGCCAGTTGGGCACCATCAGCGAAGAGCAGAACTGGCACGACACGTGGGCCCATGCGATTGGCGCGGCGTATCAACTTAACAACCAATGGGTGCTGCGTGCCGGGTTCTCGGTTGATCAGTCGCCGGCCAACAACAGCAACCGTGGGCCGCGCATTCCCACGGGTGATCGCAAGGTGTTCAGCCTCGGTGCCGGTTGGACGCCCGCGGAGAATGTCACCATTGATGTGGCCTATTCCTACCTGCAGGAGGAGAGCGTCGATATCAACCACACCGCAGCCGGCAAAGGTGCGTACAGCGCCAGATACCGCAACAGCGCCAGCGGACTCGGCACGTCTGTCAGTTACCGTTTCTGATCAGACGTTGCCGTACGGGGCGGGCCTGACTTGCGGCCCGCTCGATTTCGCCTGTAGCGACTCAGCGCGCCGCGACAGGCGCGGGCTCGGCGGGCTGCCAGCCACCCCCCAACGACTTGAACAACGCCACCGCCGCACGGGTTGATTCGGTTTGCGCTTGCGCTCGGGCATCCGCGGTTTGCAGTAACGTCTGATCGGCACGCAGCACATCGATCAGGCTGGCGGCGCCTTTCTCATAAGCACTGAACGACGATTGCCGAGCCTCGGTCAACGCCGCTTCGCCGGCGCCAAGGGTGCTGGCCTGGGCTTGCCGATTGACCTGTGCTGACAGTGCATTTCCGACGTCTTCCGTGGCGCGCAGTACTGACTGTCGATACGCCGCCAGCGCTTCGGCTTGCAGACCTTTGGCCTGGTCGATCTGGGCGTCGATGCGCGCAAAGTCAAAGAGCCGCCAGCGCAGGCCGAGCAGGGCGGCGGACTGGCTCGCGCCGCTGGTAAACAGGTTGCCACCAGAAACCGCCGTCGCGCTGCCGAGCAAGGCACCGAGGGAAAATTTCGGGTAGTACTCGGCCATGGCGGCGCCGATGCGCGCGTTGGCAGCCGCCAGACGACGCTCGGCGACGATCAGGTCCGGCCGGCGCCGGAGCAACTCAGCGGGTGTGGCCAATGCCTGCGAGGGCGGTGCAGCGGGAATGCTTCCCGCATTGGCCAGTTGCGTTCGATGCGTACCCGGCGGCGTGCCGAGCAACACGTCCATGGCATTCATTGCCGCATCCACACCGGTTTGCAGCAGCGGCACGCTCGCCTCGACTTGCGCCAGTTCGCCTTCGATTTGCCGCACCTGATAGTTCGCCGCCAGACCCTTGCTATAGAGCAGTTGGACTTTCTCTAGCAGTTGACGCTGGGTTTTAACTTGTTGCTCGGCGATGTCCAGGCGTGTCTGCAAGCCGCGCAGGGTGACGTAGGTATCCGCCGTCTGTGCTGCGATCACCAGGCGTGTCGCGCTGAGCCCCGCTGCGGATGCCTGGTACTCGGCGACCGCCGCCTCGCGTTCTCGACGCAGTCCGCCAAACACATCCAGCTCCCAGCCAGCCTCGAGATTGATCTCATAAGAACTGCCGTAGCGGTCATAGCCCGGAGACGAATTCAGCACCTGGCCGAGTGGCGTTTCCACCGATTGGTAAGCGCGCGCAGCCTGGCCGTTGACACTTGCCGAGGGCAGCAGCGCGGCATTCGCAGTGCCCAGCCCGGCGCGTGCCTGGGTCACTCGCGCGGCGGCCTGCGCCAGGTCGAGGTTCTGCGCCAGTGCCTGAGTGATCAAGGCGTTCAGAAGCGGGTCATTGAAGCTTTCCCACCAAGTGACAAGGCTGGCTGCAGATGCGGCCATGGCAGGCTGGCGCTGATAATGCTCCGGCAGTGGGGCGGCGGGGCGCTGGTAGTCGGGGCCGACCGTGCAACCCGCGATCAAGCCGACGCTGACCAAAAGAGTGATGGGGCGGAGGAGGTGCATGGTAATTCCTGTGTGGGCTTGGCAACGCTCAACCGAGCGAAGCGAAAATCTGACGTTTAGTGACTGTTGACGATATTGGTCACAAGGCTGAGAATATGATGGTCATCCTATTTTAGTAAAGGAAATCCATGCGCCGGCTCAGTTCTTTTCCCCTCGCAGCCTGTTGGCTGCCCCTCGTCCTGACGGCGTGTGGTGATGCTTCCACCGCGCAAGACCCACGGACCCTCGCGCCCTTCGTCAGGTCGGCGGTCGTGCAGCCTGCGGAGGATGGTTCGCGGTCATTCACCGGTGTGGTGGCGGCGCGGGTGCAGGGCGACCTGGGGTTTCGCGTTTCGGGCAAGGTGCTCGAGCGTCTGGTCGACACCGGTCAGACGGTCAAGCGCGGGCAGCCGCTGATGCGCCTCGACCCGATCGACCTTGGCCTGCAGGCGCGAGCGCAGCAAGAAGCCGTTACCGCCGCCCGCGCCCGGGCCAAACAGACCGCCGATGACGAAGCGCGCAATCGCGAACTCGTCGCCGCCGGCGCAATCTCGGCCTCGGCCTACGACCAGATCAAAGCCGCCGCCGACAGCGCCAGAGCACAACTCAGCGCCGCCGTCGCCCAAGCGGACGTCGCGCGCAACGCGTCGGGTTATGCGGTGCTGGTAGCAGACGCCGACGGCGTAGTGGTGGAAACCCTCGTCGAGCCGGGGCAGGTCGTCAGCCCCGGGCAACCGGTGGTGCGACTGGCGCGTGCAGGTCAGCGCGAAGCCATCGTCCATTTGCCGGAGACCTTGCGTCCGCTCGCAGGCTCCACCGCTAAGGCAAAGCTCTATGGCGATTCGGCGACGGCGGTCAACGCCAGACTGCGCCTGCTGTCTGATTCCGCCGATCCCACCACGCGCACGTTCGAGGCGCGCTATGTGCTCGAAGGCAAACTCGCCAATGCGCCGATCGGTTCGACCGTCACCGTTGATATCGCTCAGGGAACGGCACAAAAACAGGCGCTAAAGGTACCGATCGCAGCGCTGCACAACTCAGGCAAAGGTGCCGGCGTGTGGGCCATTGCCGGTACACCGGCGAAAGTGACCTGGCGCGCTGTCGAAGTGTTGGGGTTGAGTGACGATTCGGCACGCATCGCTGGCGAACTCAGCGTCGGTGAGCCGATCGTTGCGCTCGGCGCGCATCTGCTGCACGAAGGCGAGGACGTGCGCTTGCTGGCCCGCGATGATGCTCAGGTTGCCGGGAGTCATCCATGAGCGAAGGTCGATTCAACCTTTCCGCCATTGCCGTGCGCCAACGCGCGATCACGGTGTTCCTGATCTTTCTGATCGCCGTCGCCGGCACCCTGGCGTTCTTCAAATTGGGCCGGGCAGAAGATCCGCCGTTCACCGTCAAGCAGTTGACCGTCATCACCGCATGGCCGGGCGCGACCGCGCAGGAGATGCAGGACCAGGTCGCCGAACCGCTGGAAAAGCGTTTGCAGGAACTGAAGTGGTACGACCGAACGGAAACCTATACCCGCCCCGGGCTGGCGTTCACCGTGGTGTCGCTGCTCGACAGCACGCCGCCGTCGCAGGTGCAGGAAGAGTTTTATCAGGCGCGCAAGAAGCTCGACGACGAGGCGATCAAGCTCCCGGCCGGTGTCATCGGGCCGATGGTCAACGACGAGTTCTCCGATGTGACATTCGCGCTGTTCGCCCTGAAGGCCAAGGGCGAGCCGCAGCGCTTGCTGGTGCGCGATGCGGAGTCTTTGCGCCAGCGCCTGTTGCATGTGCCGGGGGTGAAAAAGGTCAACATCATCGGTGAGCAGGCCGAACGCATCTTCGTCTCGTTTTCCCACGATCGCCTGGCGACGCTGGGCTTGTCGCCGCAGGACATCTTCGCCGCACTGAACAGTCAGAACGTGCTGACCCCCGCCGGATCGGTCGAAACCAAAGGGCCTGAGATTTTTCTGCGGGTCGATGGCGCGTTCGACACCTTGCAGAAAATTCGTGACACGCCGGTTGTCGCGCAGGGTCGCACCCTGATGCTCTCGGATGTGGCCACGGTCGAGCGCGGCTACGAAGACCCGGCGACCTTTCTGGTGCGCAACAACGGCGAGGAAGCGCTACTGCTCGGCGTGATCATGCGCGAGGGCTGGAACGGTCTGGATCTGGGCAAGGCGCTGGATGCCGAAACGCTCAACATCAATGCAGAAATGCCGCTGGGCATGACCCTGTCGAAAGTCACCGATCAGGCGGTGAATATCGACTCGGCGGTCGGCGAGTTCATGGTCAAATTCTTCGTCGCGCTGCTGGTGGTGATGCTGGTGTGCTTTCTCAGCATGGGCTGGCGTGTCGGCGTCGTGGTCGCTGCAGCGGTGCCGTTGACCCTGGCGATCGTGTTTGTAGTAATGGCCGCCACCGGCAAAAACTTTGACCGGATTACCCTCGGCTCGTTGATTCTCGCGCTGGGCTTGCTGGTCGATGACGCGATCATCGCCATCGAAATGATGGTGGTGAAAATGGAGGAGGGCTATGACCGCATCAAAGCCTCGGCCTATGCCTGGAGCCATACCGCCGCGCCGATGCTGGCTGGTACGCTGGTGACGGCGATAGGCTTTTTGCCGAACGGTTTCGCCCAGTCCACGGCGGGCGAATACACCAGCAACATGTTCTGGATTGTCGGCATCGCGTTGATCGCTTCGTGGGTGGTTGCGGTGGCTTTCACGCCGTATCTCGGGGTGAAGTTGTTGCCGGAGATCAAGCAAGTCGAAGGCGGGCACGCGGCAATCTACGACACGCCGCGCTATAACCGTTTCCGCAAAATTCTGGCGTGGGTGATCACCCGTAAATGGCTGGTGGCGGGCACGGTTGTCGCGCTGTTTGTGGTAGCGATTCCGGGCATGGGGCTGGTAAAGAAGCAATTCTTCCCGACCTCTGACCGTCCCGAAGTGATGATCGAAGTGCAAATGCCCTACGGCAGCGCGATCGAGCAGACCAGCGCCGCCACGGCCAAAGTCGAGGCATGGCTGCAAAAACAGCCGGAGGCAAAAATCGTCACCGCCTATATCGGCCAGGGTGCGCCACGGTTTTTCCTGGCCATGGCGCCAGAGTTGCCGGACCCGTCATTCGCCAAGATCGTCGTGCTGACGGACAACCAGGACGCCCGCGAAACCCTCAAGTTGCGTTTGCGCGAAGCGGTTGCTCAAGGCCTCGCCCCGGAAGCGCGCGTGCGTGCCACACAAATCGTCTTCGGCCCGTATTCGCCGTTCCCGGTGGCTTACCGAGTGATGGGCTCTGATCCGGCTAAATTGCGCGACCTCGCCGAGCAGGTCCGCAGCGTGATGCAGAACAGTCCGATGATGCGCACCGTCAACACCGACTGGGGGCCGCTGACGCCGACGCTGCATTTCAACCTCAATCAGGATCGCTTGCAGGCGGTCGGGCTGACCTCCAGCGCCGTGGCCCAGCAGTTGCAATTCTTGCTCAGCGGCGTGCCGATCACGGCGGTGCGTGAAGACATCCGTTCGGTGCAGGTGGTTGGCCGTGCGGCGGGCAACATCCGCCTGGACCCGGCGCAGATCGAAGGCTTTACCCTGGTCGGTGCAGCAGGGCAACGCATTCCGCTGTCGCAGATCGGCAAGGTCGAGGTGCGCATGGAAGACCCCATCCTGCGGCGCCGCGATCGCACCCCGACCATCACCGTGCGCGGCGACATCGCCGAAGGCTTGCAGCCACCGGACGTGTCCGGCGTGATCATCCAGCAACTGCAGCCGATCATTGCGCAACTGCCTCCCGGTTACCGAATCGAACAGGCCGGCGCCATCGAAGAGTCGGGCAAGGCCGGCAAAGCGATCTTGCCGCTGCTGCCGATCATGATCGCCGTAACGCTGCTGATCATCATCGTCCAGGTGCGCTCGATCTCGGCGATGATCATGGTCTTCCTCACCTCGCCACTCGGCTTGATCGGCGTGGTGCCGACGCTGCTGATCTTCAATCAGCCGTTCGGCATCAACGCACTGGTCGGGTTGATTGCACTGTCGGGGATTCTGATGCGCAACACGCTGATTCTGATCGGACAGATTCATCACAACGAACAGGAAGGCCTCGCGCCTTTCGACGCCGTGGTCGAAGCCACCGTGCAACGGGCCAGGCCAGTGCTGTTGACCGCACTGGCGGCGATTCTGGCGTTCATTCCGCTGACGCACTCGGTGTTCTGGGGCACGCTGGCGTATACGCTGATTGGCGGCACGTTTGTCGGGACGATTATTACCTTGGTGTTCTTGCCGGCGATGTATGCGATCTGGTTCAGGATTCGGGCTGGGAAGCAAGAGCAGGGGGAAGGCGTGAAAATGGCCTAGGCAGGTGAAATTTGTGGTGCGTGGGCGGGCCTCTTCGCGGGCAAGCCCGCTCCCACAGGGGTTTGGTGGAAAGCGGAAATCTACTTGGATCCAATCATTGACTCACTGTATCGTTAGTAGACAAACGGTAGCCTCAGCCTATTGTCAGAAGTGATGGCGCAATGACATATTGCAGCACCATCCCTCACTTCATGATGTGCCGAAAATGCGCCCCCTCAAGTCACTTGTTGCAGCGTCGATGCTGCTCAGCGGGTGCAATGGAATGCCAGTCGCTTTTGTTCAGGATCCTGTTTTAGACCAAGCCTTTGTCGTTCACTCCGGCGCGCCTTTGCCTTACGTGCTGATGGGTTCGGCTGTGCAATGGAATGAAGATTACGCCGTGACGGTGAAGCACATTCCGTATCTGTCGGGCGCGGTTTTTCAGGGCCAGGCGGATGTGCAGTTCTTCCGGCACAAGGCCGGCAGCGTGCCGGCGTGGCGCGGCTACAAGCCGGGCGAGGAGCTGACGTCGGTGGGCTTCAATTCGCTGTACATGTCGGTCAAGGGCACCGGCCAGGCGCTGCCGGCGATGGTGCGTCTCGACGTCAAAGAGGGCAACGTGCTTTACGGCACTCATAATGGCGCGCTGGCCAAGGGCATGTCTGGTGGACCCGTGTTTTCCGCCGACGGCAAGGTGGTCGGCATCAACGTGGCGTTCCTTACCCGCGATGACGTCAGCCGGCTCAAGCGTAAAGACTTGCTTGATCAACCGCGCGTGAGCATTTTCCTGCCTTATGCCGAAATCAATCGCGAGTGGACGCGTTATCAAGCCAGCCTCGCGCCGAGCGTGCCGCCGACGACCAAGCTGGCCAGCCGCTGATCAGCGTTCGCGCAACGCTTCGCGGGCGCGGTTGAGCGGTTTGATCAGGTAGTCGAGCACGGTTTTTTCGCCGGTGCGAATGTCCACCGTGGCGATCATTCCGGGGACGATGGCGAAGCGTTTGCCGGCCTTGTTGCGCAGTTCATCCGACGCGGTGCGGATGAACACGCGGTAGTAGAAAATCTCGGGTTTGGCTTCGTCCTGAATCGTGTCCGGCGAGATCGTCACCACTTCGCCGTCGAGGCTGCCGTAGATTGAATAGTCGTAAGCGGTGATCTTGACCTTGGCCGCCTGGCCCGGATGGATGAAGGCAATGTCGCGCGGCGAGATGCGCGTCTCGATGAGCAGTTGTTCATCGAGCGGCACGATCTGCATGACCTGGCCGTTGGGCGCGATCACGCCGCCGATGGTGCTGACTTCGATGTCTTTGACGATCCCGCGTACCGGCGAGCGCAGGGTCAGGCGTGACAGCGAGTCGGTGCGCCCACGGATCACCGCTTCGAGCATCTGCGCCTCGGCATTGGCTTTGGCCAGATCTTCGCGGGCGCGCACCATGTAATCGGAACGCGCTTCGGTGGCCTTCAACTCCAGCTCGGAGCGCTGGCGGGTCAGGCGCAAGACTTCGACCCGGCTCGAGGCGCCGATCTTCGCCAGGTTTTCAGTGATCGCCAGTTCGCTGCGCACCAGTTTCAACGAACTCTGAATGCCATCGAGGGTTTCCGCCAGGCCTTTGCGGCGGGTCTGGAACAGCTCGGTTTCGGCGCGGATCAGCTCGGGAAACTCCTGCAGCGAAGGATCGAACGTCAGCGGTTTTTCACTGACTTCAGCCTGCAAGCGATTGACGCTGGCCAGCGCCGCGCGGTACTTGGCCGCGCTTTCGCCGACGTTGGACTGGTTCTTCACCGGGTCGAGTTGGGCGAGAATCTGCCCGCGCTCGACCAAGGCGCCTTCGCTGACATTGAGCTGTTCGAGAATGCCGCCCTCCATCGACTGGATCACCTGCTCGCGAGAACTCGGCACGACCTTGCCGGTGCCGGTCGAGACTTCGACCACTTCAAACCACGCCGCCCAGGCGATGAAGCAAGCGAGCATCAGCGCGCAGCCCCAGATCACTCTTGCACCCCCGGCGATGGCGCGTTCGTCGCGGCCGTCGAGGTAGGACATCGGGTCGGGCACGTCAGTCATCATGGGTTTCATACCGCGACTCCCTTGCCTGGGGCGCGCAACCGTGCCAGCGCTGCGTCGCGATGGTCATCGATGACGATGCGCCCGTTGTCGAGGACGACGATCCGCTCGACCAGTTGCAACACACTGACCCGATGCGTGGCGACCACCAGCGTGCGGCCCTGGGTCCAGGTCGCGAGTTTTTCCAGCAGCAGACGTTCGGTGACGTCATCCAGCGCCGCCGTCGGTTCGTCCAGCAACAGCACTTGCGGCTGGCGCAGCAACAAGCGCGACAGCAACAGGCTCTGGCGCTGACCGCCGGACAGACCGAGGCCGCCTTCAAGCACCAGATGATCCATGCCTTTGGGCAATTGACGAACGAATTCGAGCGCGCCGGTAACGTTCAGCGCGGCGATGATTTCCTGATCGCTTGCCTGACCGGCGCCGAGGGTGATGTTGTCGCGCAGGGTGCCGTGAAACAGCCGCGCCTGTTGCGACAGCAGGCCGACGTCGCGGCGCAGGTCTGCCGGATCGAGATGCGCTATGGCGATGCCGTCCAGCGTGGTTTCACCGCTGCTCAGGTCCATCGCACCGCCCAAGGCCTGGAGCAACGTCGATTTGCCGGCGCCGTTGCGGCCGAGCAAGGCGATGCGCTCGCCGGGGCGAATGGTCAGGTCGATGGCGCTGAGCGCCGGGGCCGATTCTTCGCTGTAGCGGAAACTCGCCTGGCGCATCCGGTAGTCGCCACGAATCGCCGGCAGGTGCACGCGCTGGCTGCCCTCAGGGTGATCGACCGGCATCTGCATGATCCGGTTCAAGCCTTCCAGCGCAACCTTGGCCTGCTGCCAACGGGTGAGCACGTGAGTCAGTTGCGCCATCGGCCCCATCATCCGTGACGACAGAATCGACGCCGCGACCAGACTGCCGGTGGTCAGGTCGCCGGCAATCACCATCGGCGCGCCGAACACGATCACCACGGCGAAGATCGCGCCTTGCACGTTCTGCGTCCACGCCACGAGGCTGTTGGTCAGGGTGCGCAAACGCAGGCTGCTGTCCGCCGAGGCGGCGTTGTATTGATTCCATTGTTGCTGGAAACGCTGTTCGGCCTGCAGCGCCTTGATGTCGTCGAGGCCCTGAATGCTTTCCACCAACATCGCGTTGCGCAGCGCGGCTTCGCGCATCGAGGCATTGGCCAGTTTGGCCAGACGCGGTTGCGCGACGATCCCCGGCAACAGCATGAACACCAGCGCCACTAGCGGAATCAACACCAGCGGCCCGCCGATCAAATAGAACACCAGCAGGAACAGCAGGAAAAACGGCATGTCGGCCAGCGCCGTGGCGGTGCTGGAGGTGATCAGGTCGCGAATCTGCTCCAGCTCGCGCAGTTGCGAAATGAACGAGCCGGTGGATTTCGGCCGGGCGCAATTGCGCAGGCGCAATGCATGACCGAACACCAGATCGGACACCCGCAAATCGGCGCGCTTACCGAGCACATCGGTGATGCGCAGCCGCAGAATGCGCATGACGAAATCGAACAGCAGCGCCAGCATCACCCCGCCGAACAACACGTACAGGGTTGGCAAGGATTCGGCCGGAATCACCCGGTCGTACACCTGCATGGAAAACAGCACCCCGGCCATGCCCAGCAAGTTGGCTACCAGCGAGGCGATCATTACTTGGGTGTACGGCCTCAAGTCGGTGAGGACAATGCGGCGGAACCAATGCTCGTCGTAGGGCTTGATGTAGTCGTTGGTGCGCACGTCGGAGACCGGTTGGGTCGGGCGCAGAATCACCGTGCGCAGTGCCTGTTCGGCGAGCACGGCCGTGTCCATCCGGCTCTGCAAGCCTTGGTCGCCGCTGAAGCAAATTCCCAGTTCGCCGGCCTCGCCGATGCTTTCCAGCACGCCGACCTGACCGTCGCGCAACTGCACCACCAGCGGCGTGCGCCAACGGCTCAGGCTCTTGTTGTCGAACACCGCGAACTTCACGCTCAAACCGGCCTGACGGGCAATGTGCCGAAGCACTTCTTCGACGCGGCCTTCGCTGTGCACTGAAGCCAGGCGCACGCTTTCCGGGGAAACATCGATGCGATAGTGACGGGCGACCTTGAGCACCGCTTCCAGCCACGGCGAATAATCTTCGCGCGCCTCGGCAGCCACGGTTTCGGGAATAGTGATGCTGGCGTCGGTCATGGCAGGATCTCGACATTCTGGATGGCGCTGTGGTCGATGCCGAAGACCCGGCGAATCGTCCCGCTGTTGTAGAAGCAATCGATCTGCAGGCGTTGCAGATCGGCCTGGGTGTTGACCAGATCGAAGCGCGACTGGTGGATTTCCTGCTCGGCGTTGAGCAAGTCCAGCAGCGGCCGCGTGCCCAGTTCCAGGTACTGTCGGCCGTACAACATGCGCGCCTCGGTGATGCTGGTCTGGCGCAATTCCAGCGAGCGCAGCCGACGGTTCAGGCCCGAGGTCTGCGCCTGGGCTTCAGCCAGACCCTGGCGGGCTTGCAGTCGGGCAAAGTCTTCGGCCGAGTCCGCGGCGGTCAAGGCATGCCCGGCGGCGCGGCTGCGGGCGCTGATGGCACCGCCCTGATAGATCGGCACTTCGAGGTTGAGGAAGATCCCGACCTGGGTGCGATCGGCGCGCGAGTTCTGATCGTCGTAATGGTCGTCGAGGTATTGATTGACCGACGGTTGCAGCGACAGGGTCGGGTAGGCTTCGGCCTTTGCCTGCGCCAGTTCGGCCTGGGCCTGGGTGCGTTGCGCGGCGGCTTGCAGAACGGCGGGCAGGGCATCGGAGATTTGCGAGGCATCGCAGGCCTGGCTCAGCGTCGGCGCGGCGGCTTCGCTGACCGCTGGCGGCGTGCGGCGTCCGAGCAGGCTGGTCAAGGTGGCTTGCCAGCGCGCGTACTGCGCCTTGAATTCCTGCAACGTGGCGGTCGCGCCTTCGGCCCGGGACTGCGCCTGAACCATATCGGAACGGGTGCTGGCGCCCATGTCGCTGCGCTGTTTTGCCAGATCAACGATGCCGCCGATGCCTTGAATCTGTTCACGGGCAACCTCAAGCAGACGCTGATAACGCTGTACTTCGATGTAGGCCTTGGCGGTGTCGCGGGCCACGTCGTCGATCGCCAGCAGAATCCCGGCCTGACTACGCACCACGCGAGCGCGGGCCGCGTCGACCGAGCTGGACACTTTGCCGAAATCGTAGAGCATCTGCTTGAGGGAAATGTTCACTGACTGGCTGCCGGCATCGCTGCCGTAACCGCTGGTGTAACCGCCCTTGATGCCACCGGTGACCTGCGGGTAATAACCGGATTCGGCGACGTTGACGCCTTCGCCTTGCTGGAACAGCGTGCCGATGGCCTCGCCGATCCGAGGGTGCCAGTCCACGGCCAGGCGCACGGCTTGTTCCAGGCCCAAAGCGTCCACATTGGCGGACGCCCGCGAAGCAGGGGCAGGGCGCTGACGGTTGTCATTGCCTGCCGGTTGTTGCAGTTGCGCCGGGCTGATGCTGCGCAAGCGGCTGTCGAGATTGTCGTCGGCGCGAACGTCGACGGTGAACGCGGGGTAGAGGCCGATGGTCAGCACGACCACCGGCCATTTCTGGCGAAAAACTGACTCCACAGACTTCCCTTACTGTTGAGAGACGGACGTTGCTGGTGCCTTGTTTCAGACGACTTGGATGCCGTTTTGCACCCACAAGTGGTGGCTCGGATCCTCCTGTGCCGTGTATTGAACATAGTCGATGCCGTCGGCTTGTTGCGCGCCATCGGCGACCCAGCCATCGGTCATGTGCACGCTGTCCTTGTCATCACCCTTGATCAGCAGGGTGTTGTTGTCAGAGGAAGTGATCGCCAGCAAGTCGCTGAGGTTCAACGTCAGTGACACCGCACTGGAGTGGTTGAGGTCGAGGATTTCCACGTTATCGATCTTGCTCTGCAGATCGCCGAGGTTGATCGATACGTCGCCACCGGCCCAGAGCAGGGTGTCGGTGCCGCTGCCGCCATCGACCGAGGTGAACTGCTGGTCGGCGATGATCAGCGTGTCGTTACCGGCCCCGCCTTGCAGAGTGATGGCGCCGCCGTGCGAGCCGTCGAGGGTGTCGTTGCCGTCGGTGCCCTGAATCAACTCGCTGGCGGCAGGCGCGTGAGCCAGACCGAGGTCATCGCTGGCCAGCGCCGAGAACGCGGTGCTGGCGAAGGCGCCGGCCTTGTTCAGGTCGATGGTCAGTGTGGCGGTATCGACCGTGCCGTTGGGGTGAGTGAGCTGATAGGTGAAGTTGTCTTCCTGACCGATCACTGCATCGGTCAGCCCGGCCTTGAGCGTGTAGGTGTAATTGCCGTTGGCCTGCACCAGCAGCGTGCCGTAGTTGCCGACCAGCGAGACGCCGTTGTAACCCGGCGCCACGTAACTGCCAGCGACCAACACACTGAGCAGGGTATAGACCGAGCCCAGCACATCGGCGCCGCCGCCCGCGGTGTCGGTGAGCAGGTTGCCCGACACCGGCGTGTAGCTGCCGACCACAAACTGGTTGGTGTAGGTGGCGACGTTGATCAGGCTGGTATTGACGCTGGTGAGCAGACCGAGACCGCCGACCGCCACCCGCACCTGATAAGTGCCCGCGGTCTGATCATCGAACTTGATCCCGTAGTTGCCGCCGCCGAGATTAAGCAGCGCGTTGCCGCCGTAGCTCTTGACCAGCACGTACTGGTTGGTCGCGGTGTTGAGTTTGTACAGGCCCACCGTCATCGAACCGAGCAGGGCCAGCAGGTTGCTCGAGTTGACCATCACGGTCAGGTCGCTGACGGTGTTTGCCGCAACCACGGTGTTGTAGTTGCCGCTGCCACCGCCCAGCAACACGTTGAACGTGCCGAGGGCAGAGTTGCTGGTGACTTCGCGGTTGACCAGAGTGACGTCAGTCGACGCGATGTCCGCCGTAGCATCGACCACCAGCGCCGGGCTGCCGAGGTTGGCGTCGTTCCACACTTCGGTGGCTTGCGGGCTATCGATGCGCACGTACAGGTTGGCGGTGTCGCTCAAGCCGTTCGGGTGCACCAACTGATAGTTGAACACGTCGACTTTGCCGACGCTGCTGACGCTGCCGTTGGGCTTGTAGCTGTAGTTGCCGTTGGCGTCGATGGTCAGCGTGCCGTACAACCCTTGCACCGTGGTGCCGGCCCCGGCGCTGACCCAGGCGCCGTTCTTGAAGATCTGCAATTGCGCGCCGTTGTCCGGGCCGGTCTGGTCGGCGGTGCCATCGACGCCGACGTTGGTGATGACGTTGCCGGTCACCGCTGGCCCGGCGATGCCGTTGAACTGGGTCAGGCTGCTGACGTCGAGTTGCAGTTGCGTGTTGACCGTGGTCAGCACGCCGATGCCGGTGCTCGATACGGTCAGCCGGTAGTCGCCTGACAGCAAGTTACCAATGTCGACGCGCACGCCTTGCCCGGTGAGGGCAATGAGGTCGAGCAGACCGCCGCTGCCGTTGACATCCAGGGTGACCCAGGTGCCGCTGGCATTCTTCACCTGCAATGTGTAGACCACGCCGTCGAGCAGCGAAATCAGGCTGTTGGTGGTCAACGTCAGGGTTGGATCAAGCCGCGTGCCGCCGGCCACGGTGAAGGTGAAAGTTTTCGAGAAGCCGGCCAGCAGCGTGGTGAACGAATCGTTGAAGGTCTGCGACGCGGTGACCGGAGCCAGAGTGACAGTGCCGACGGCAAGGTTATCGCTGGCCACCACCGGTGCGTTGACGTCGATATCCGGCGCCGTGACATTAGCGGCGACCGAGACATTGCCGCGCGCATCGCTGAGGTTGACGGTGAGTTTTTCGCCGTTGATCTGCGCGCTGTTCAGGACAATGTTGAACAGCCCGAGATTGTTGACCGTGCCGGTCCCCAGCACGGTGCCGGCGGCCGATTTGATGGTGACGGTTGCGCCGGCCTCACCGGTGCCGGTGACGCTCAGACCGTCGGCGCCGACCAGCAGCGCCGTGGCGGCAGCGGGTGGCGTCAGGTCGGGCGCGGTGGCGCTCGCCGCTGCCGACACGTTGCCGCTCGGGTCTGCCTGAGTGACGCTGAGCACCTGGCTGTTGATCTGCGCCGACGCCAGCAGCACCGAGAAGCTGCCGTTAGCGGCGACGGTGGCCGTGCCGAGCACCACACCGCCGACGCCACGCACACTGATGGTTGAGCCGGGCACACCGACGCCGGTGAGCAAGGTGCCGCTGCCATTGACGCTGACCCCGGTGGGAGCGCCCGGAGCGGTAACATCCGGCGCCGTCAGGCTGGCGTTCGGCGAGAGGTTGCCGGCCGGATCGACCAGGCGCACGGTCAACAGCTGGCCATCCAGTTGTGCGCTGTTCAGGTTGAAACTGAAGGTGCCACCACTGCCTACTGTCGAGGTGCCGAGCAGCGCGCCACCCGGCCCATAGACATTCACCGTCGCGCCCGCTTCGCCAGTGCCGCTCACGGTCAGGCCATTGGTGGCCAGCGCCAGACCGGTCGCTGCGAGCGGTGCCTGGGTGTCGTTCGCCGTCAGGTTGAACACCGGCGACAGATTGCCCGCCGGGTCAGCCTGTTGCACGTTGAGCTGCTGGCCGTTGAGCTGAGCGCTGGACAGTTGCACGGTGAAGCTGCCGCTGGCATTGACCACCGCCGTACCGAGCACGGTACCGGCGGCGTTGGTCACGCTGACCGTGGCGCCGGCTTCACCCGTGCCGCTGATCGCCAGCCCGGTGCCGTTCAGGGTCACATTGCTCAACGCTGTCGGTGCTGTGGTGTCGGCGACGTTGAGGTTGGTTGACGGTGAAACATTGCCCGCCGCATCGCTCTGGCTGACGCTCAATTGCTGACCGTTGAGTTGCGCCGTGGACAAGGTCACCGAGAACGTGCCGTTGCCCGCCACGGTTGCGGTACCCAGCACCGTGCCTCCAGCGCCACGCACGGTGACGAGGGCACCGGCTTCACCGAGCCCGCCCAGCACCAGCCCGCCGCCGCTGAGCAGCAGCGCGGTCGGTGCGGCGGGGGGCGTGATGTCGGGTGCGGTGACGTTGAGACCGGACGACGTGTTGAGGGCCGCATCGGTCTGAGTGGCATTGAGTAGCTGGCCGTTCACCTGCGGCGCATTCAGTTGTGCGCTGAATGTGCCATTCGCCGCCACGACCGTTTCACCCAGCAACACACCGCCCGCGCCGGTGATTCTCACCGTTGCGCCGACTTCGCCGCGACCGCTGACCAGTGTGCCGCTGGCGTTCACTGCCAGGTCGCTGAGTGGCGCTGGCGCCGAGGTGTCATCGGCAGTGATTTCCGTTGGCAATGAAGCGCCACCCAGCGGCGTATTGGCGGTGACCTCAAGGCTCTGGCCATTGGTTTGCGCCGGCGTCAGCACGACACTGAACGTGCCGTCCGGACCGGTGATGTCGGTGCCGATCAGGCTGTTGTCAGCGCCGAAGATGTTGATGGTGGTGCCGATTGCCGCGGTGCCGGTCAGCGTCGCGCCGTCGCCCGACAAGAGCAGATTGCCTGGTGCATCCGGCGCCGGGACAGCCGGTACGCTCAGGATGGCATCAGCGGAAACGTTATTGGCCGCGTCGGTCTGGGTCACGGTCAATACCTGCCCGGCCGTGATGCCCGGCGTCAGGGTGGCCAGGAACGTACCGTTGGCCGCGACGGTGGCAGTGCCGACGACATTTCCGAGCGCGTCAGTCACCTCGACGCTGGCACCGGCCTCTCCACGCCCGGCGAGCTGGGTCAGATCGCCGCTGATGGTCAGACCGGTGACGGCATCTGGAGCGCTGACATCGGGCACAGGGAAGGGCAGCGCTGGCGATACGTTCAGTGCCTCATCGGTCGCGATCACCGACAACACCTGGCCATTGGTCTGGGCCGGGTTGAG
The DNA here is from genome assembly GCF_036668835.1 of Pseudomonas koreensis. Lineage (GTDB taxonomy): Bacteria > Pseudomonadota > Gammaproteobacteria > Pseudomonadales > Pseudomonadaceae > Aquipseudomonas > Aquipseudomonas koreensis_I. The sequence goes on along the minus strand of NZ_JAZEVW010000006.1, from coordinate 51,718 downwards.
CGTGACCGTGTAAGTGCCATTGCCCAACGCCACGGCAGTGCCCAGTACGGCGCCAGTGGCCGACAACACCGTCACGGTGCTGCCGGCTTCGGCAGTCCCGGCGATCGAAACGCCGTCTGCGGTCAACGATGTGACGGTCGGCGCGAGCGGCGCGGTGCTGTCTGGCGCATCGACCAGGGCGGGCTCGGACAGGTTGTTTTTCGCATCGGCCTGCACCACCGACAGCGTGCGGCCATCGAGTTGCGCTGCGGACAACGTCACGCTGAAATTGCCGTCGGCGGCCACTGTCGCGGTGCCCAGTACCACCGCACCGTCACGCACGGTGACGGTCGCCCCGGGCTCGCCGGTGCCGGTTACGGTCAGGCCGTCCTGGCTGACATTTAGGTCGGCGACTTCCAGTGGAACGGTGGTATCGCCTGCTTGCAACGGTGCGGTCGGTGAAGTGTTGAAGGCCAGATCCGTCTGATTGACGCTCAATTGCTCACCGTTAACCTGCGCGGGGTTGAGGGTCACGCTGAAGGTGCCATTGGCTGCCACGGTTGCCGAGCCCAGCACGGTGCCGGTCGCGCTGAGCACGCGTACGGTGGCGCCGGCTTCACCGGTACCGGTCAGTGTCAAACCATTAGCCGTAAGTTGCAGCCCGTTAGGGGCAGCCGGTGCGGTGACGTCCGGCGCGGTAACTGGCGCTACGGGCGAAGGGTTGCCTGCAGCATCGCGCTGGATCACCGACAGGGCTTCACCGTTGAGCAGCGGCTGATTGAGGGTCACGCTGAAACTGCCGTCCGCCGCGACGGTGCCGGTGCCGACAATGGTGCCGACCGCGTTGGTGATGACCACTTGCGAACCCGCCGCGCCGGAGCCGGTGATCAGGCTGCCACTGGCATCGATCGCCACATCGGTCAGCGCCGCCGGTGGTGTGCTGTCGGCGGCCAGCAGGGTGCCGGCAGGCGAGGTGTTGCCAGCGGCATCCGCGAGCTCGACAAAGATCGTTTCGCCATTGGTTTGCGCCGGTGAGAGGGTGATCTGGAACAGGCCGTCACTGCCGACCGTGCCGGTGCCTAGCACCGTGCCGTCTGCCAACTTTACGCTGACCTCGGCGCCGACTTCGCCACGGCCGGTGAGCACGTCGCCAGCGACATTGATTTGCAGATCCACAGGCGTGGCGGGCGGGGTCAAGTCCGGTGCGGTGACCGGCACCGGTGCGCTGACGTTGCCGGGCGGATCGGCCTGCTGCACGTTGAGGATCTGTTCGTTGATCTGCGGCGGGGTCAACGTCACGCTGAACGAGCCGTCAGCGAGCACCACGCTGGTGCCGAGCAGGGTGCCGTTGGCGTCGCGCACGGTCACGGTCGCGCCGGGCTCGCCGGTGCCGGTGACCAGCGCGCCTGAGCTGTTGATGTCGACATTGGCCAGCGGGTCAGGCGGGGTGAAATCAGGGGTGGTCAGGCTCACCGCAGGCGAGTCGTTGCCCGCCGCGTCGGCTTGCACCACGCTGATCACTTCGGCATTGCTCAGCGCCGGGGTCAGCGTCAGGGTGAAGGTACCGGTCGGGCTGACCAGTGCAGTGCCGAGGACATTGCCGTCACTGTCGATGACCCGCACCTGCGCGCCCGGTTCGCCGCGCCCGGTCAAGGTCGCGCCGTCGCCGCTGATGCCCAGTTGCGCCACGGCCGCTGGCGGCGTGCTGTCGACCGAGGTGAACGGTGTCGCCGCCGAGGTGTTGCCTGCGGCGTCGGTCAGCGACACGGTCAGTGCCTGACCGTTGGCTTGCGGCGTGGTCAGGGTGATCGCAAAGCTACCGTCAATGCTCACGGTGCCGGTGCCAACCAGCGTTCCAGCGGCGTTGAACACCTTGACCGTGGTACCGGCCTCGCCGGTGCCGGTCAACACACTGCCGTCATTGCTCACCGCCAGGGCGGCGGGTGGGTTGGGGGCGAGCAGGTCCGGAGCGATCAGGTTGACGCTGTTGGATTCGTTGCCGGCGGCATCGGCCTGGCTCAGGCTCAGGGTCTGCCCCGAGGTTTGCGCCGGGTTGAGGGTCACGCTGAAGGTGCCGTTGGCCGCCACCACTGCGCTGCCGAGGATCGCTCCGCCGGTGCCAAGCACGGTGACGGTGGCGCCGGCTTCACCGCGCCCGGTCAGCGCAGTGCCGTTCGCTGCCAGGCTCAGTTCACTGAGGGGCGTGGGTGCGGCGATGTCGGCCGCGGTGTAGTCGGTAGGCGACGAGTTGATGCCTGTAGTCGATGTCGCCACGGCAGACAATTGCTCGCCGTTGAGTTGCGCAGCGTTGAGGGTAACGCTGAAACTACCGTTGGCCGCCGCCACGGCGCTGCCGAGCAACACGCCCGAGGCATTGCGAATGCTCACGGTGCTGCCAGCATTGGCGGAACCGGTCAGGGTCAAGCCGTCGGCGCTGAGGGCCAGATTGGTTGGCGCACTTTCCGCCAGATTGCCCGGCGCCGTCACCGGTGTCGCCGGGCCGCTGTTGCCGGCGGCATCGATCTGCACAACCGAAAGCGTCGAACCGGCGACCGCCGCCGGTGACAAAGTGATGCTGAAATTGCCGTTGTTGCCGACAGTGGCGGTGCCCAACAGCGCACCGCCGGCGTCGCGAACTTCAACGTTGGCGCCGACTTCACCGATACCGGTCAACGTCGCACCGTTGGCGCTGACCGCCAGATCATTCGCCGCCCCCGGCGCAGTGGTGTCAGCGGCATTGAGAATGGCCGGAGCTGACGGATTGCCCGCCGCGTCCGTGGCCGTCACGTTCAGCGACTGGCCGTTGGCTTGCGCGCTATTGAGCGTCACCTGGAACGTGCCATTGGCGGCGGCGGTCGTACTGCCGAGCAAGTTGCCCTGGCTATCGCGCACCGTGACCGTACTACCGGCCTCGGCATTACCGGCCAGTTGCACACCGGCGGCGTTCAAGGTCAGCCCGCTCGGAATGGCTGGCGGGGTCAGATCGACCGCGATCACTTCGATGGCCGTCGACACATTGCCCGGCGGGTCTTCCTGAGTAACCGTCAGCACCTCGGCATTCAGCTGCGGCGTGCTCAGGGTGACGCTGAACGCGCCGCCGCTGCTCACCTGCGCGGTACCGAGCACCGTGCCGTCGGCGCTACGCACGGACACGGTGGCGCCAGGCTCGCCATGACCAGTCACGGTCACGCCATCAGCATTCACCACGACCTGCGTCAGGGCCGCCGGAGGGCTGATGTCGGGCGCGTTGAGGCTGGTCGATGGCGACACATTGCCCGCTGCATCGGTCTGGCTGATCGCCAACGCTTCACCGTTGGTGGGCGCGGGCGCCAGGGTCACGCTGAAGGTACCGCCCGCGCCAACCACGCCACTGCCCAACACGGTGCCGCTGGCATTGGTGACGATGACCGTCGCACCGACTTCGCCAGTGCCGCTGAGCGTAGTGCCGTCGGCGCTTATAACAGGATTTTGTACGGCGGCGGGCGGTGTGCCGTCGACGGTGAGCACACCGGTGGCGGTCGAGGTGTTGCCGTTGGCATCGGTCAGGGTGACTTGCAGGGTCTCGCCGGTGGTCTGCGCGTTGGGCAGGGTGATCTGGAAGTTGCCGCTCTGATCGACCACACCGGTGGCCAATACATTGCCCGCGGCATCACGCACGGTCGCGGTGCTGCCGGCTTCGCCCTGGCCTTTGACCACGGTGCCGACGTCGTTGATGGTGACGGCGGTTGCGGCGGCGGGCGGCTGCAGATCGGTGGCGATGAGGCTGGCAGGCTGCGACGGATTGCCGGCGGCGTCGCTCTGGATCACGGTGAGCGCCTGGCCATTGAGTTGCGCCGGTGTCAGCGTCAGGCTGAAGCTGCCATTGCTGGCAACCAGTGCGGTGCCCAACACCGTGCCGTTGCTGTCAGTGACGGTGACGGTCGCGCCGGCTTCGCCACGGCCGGTCAGCGCGCTGCCGGTGGCGTTCAATAGCAGATTGCTCACCGCCTCGGGCGGTGTGCCATCGGCCGCCGTTACCGTGCCCGGCACCGAGACATCACCGTCGGGGCTGGTGGCGGTGACTTGCAGCACCTGCGCGTTGATCTGCTTGGCACTGAGCAACAAGGTGAAGCTACCGAATTCATTGATCAGGCCAGAGCCCAGTACATCGCCATTGCTGTTGGTCACGGTTACCGTGCAACCGGGCGTTCCCGTGCCGGTCAGAGTGAATCCGTCGGCGCTCAAGACGAGATTGTCCGGGGTCGCGACCTGGCTTCCGTCAAGGCCCGTCAGTGGAACGGCCGGAGAATCGTTGCCGCCGCCGTCAGTGCTGATCACTTCCAGATCACCGCCAGGCTCGGCCGGTGGATTCAGGGTCACCACGAAACGGCCATCCGCACCCGCCATCGCGGTGCCCAACACCGTGCCACCCCCGGCGATGCTGACGGTGACCCGCGTGCCGGGCTCGGCGAGGCCGGAAACCTGATCGCCTGCCGGGTTGAGCGCCAGATCACTGACCGGCGCCGGCGGAGTGTTGTCCGGCGCAGTGACAGCGCCCGGCAATGAAGCGTTGGTACCGTCCGACACCACCACCTGCAGGGCTTCGCCATTGGTCTGGGCGGTATCGAGGTCGACCGTGAAAGCGCCCGTGCCGTCAGCGGTCGCGGTGCCGATGACGTTGCCGTTGGCGTCCAGCACTTCGACGGTATTGTTCGGCTGCGTGGTGCCGGTGACGGTGGCACCCGCCGGGTCGATGATCAACCCGGTCGGTACTGGCGGGGCGGTGACGTCCGGTGCGGTGACCGGGGTGGCCGGCGAGGGCAGGGTGCTCGCATCGGTCTGAATGACGCTGAGCTCCTGGCCATCAAGTTGCGCCGGGCTGAGGTTGACGGTGAAGCTGCCGTTGCTGGCCACCAGCGTGGTGCCGAGCACCGTGCCATCCGGCGCGGTGACGGTGACGGTGCTTCCGGCCTGGCCGGTACCGGTCAACGTTACGCCATTGCTGTTGAGCACCAGATTGTCAGGGGCCAGCGGCGCTGTGGTGTCGGCCGCAGTCAGTGGGGTGCCGGGGGATACGTTTACACCGTCCGATTGGCTGACTTGCAGCGGCTGACCGTTGGTCTGGGGGCTGTTCAACGAGACCGTAAACGCACCGTTGCCGTCGACGATCGCGGTGCCCAGCGTGTTGCCGGCCAGATCCTTGACCGACACCGTGGCGCCGGGCTCGCCGGTACCGGTGAGTATGCTGCCCGTCGGGTCCAGTGCCACGTTCGCAGGCGCAGTGGGAGCTTGAATATCCGGCGCCTGAACCGGCACAGCCGGCGAAGCCGACGTCGAGGCGTCAGTCTGCGCGACGTTCAAATTCTGACCGTTGGTTTGCGGCGAGGAAAGATTGATCTCAAAACGGCCATCGCTGCCGACCACGGCAGTTCCCAAGACCACGCCGCCGGCGTCGGTGACGGTCACGGTGGCGCCGGGCTGACCGTTACCGGTAACCACAGCGCCGTTAGCGGAAATGTCCACATCGGAGACTGCAACCGGTACCGTAAGATCGGGCGCCGTGACGTTGACCGGCGCCGACGGGTTGCCGTCGGCGTCGGTCTGAATCACTTGCAGTTGTTGCGCGTCGGTCTGCGGTGTCGACAGGTTGATGGTGAAATTGCCGTCGATGCCGACCGTGCCGGTGCCGATGATATTGCCCGCCGGATCACGCACGGTGATGGCGGCGCCGGCCTCACCCTGACCGGTCAGCGTCTGCCCCTGGTTATCCAGGGTGACGCCCGTCAGTGGCGCCGGGCCTTGGGTGTCAGGCGTTACATAGGTCAGCGGGGCGGAGGTATTGCCCGCGCCATCGCTGGCGCTGATCTGCAGGGTTTCGCCATTGTTCTGTGGCGGGCTCAATTGCACGGTGAAGGTACCGTCGGCGCCGACCACAGCGGAGCCGAGCACGTTGCCGTTGGCATCACGCACGGTCACGGTAGACCCGACCTGGCCGCGGCCTTTCATTTGCGCGCCATCCACGCTCAAATCGATGTCGCTGGGCTGCGTCAGGCCGTCGAGGTCGACGGCTATGACGGTGACCGCCGGCGAAGGATTGGCAGCGCCGTCGGTGAGCTGCACGCTGAGTGCTTCACCGTCGATTTGCGCCGCGTTGAGTTGAACCGTAAACGAGCCGTCCGCCGCGACCAGCGCCGTGCCGAGCACAGTGCCTTGGGCATTGGTCACACTGACCGTGCTGCCGGGTTCGCCGCGGCCGGTGACAGACAGGCCGTCGCTGCTGACGGACACGTCCGTGGCGGCAGCGGGGCCGGTAATATCCGCTGCGTTGAATGTCACCGCAGGCGATTGCACGCCGGCACTATTGAGCGCGACAACGCTGATTACTTCACCGTTGGCTTGCGCCGGGCTGAGCGTCACCGTAAAGGTGCCGTCAGCGCCGACCGTCGCACGCCCGAGCACGTCACCATTGGCGGCACGCACTTCGACCGTGGTGCCGGCCCTGGCCGTACCGCTGAGCTGGCTGCCGTCACTGCTCAGACCGAGGTTGGCAGGTGTTTGCGGTTCGACGATCTCCGGTGCGCTGATTGTCGCGCCCGTGGAGATATTCCCGGCGGCATCGATGGCATTGACGGTCAAAGGCTGTCCGCCGGTTTGCGCAGGGCTGAGCGTGACGCTGAAGGTGCCATCCGCCGCCGCTACGGCGCTGCCCAACAGGCGGCCATCGGCTGCGCGCACCTGAATGGTCGCGCCGGCTTCACCAATGCCAACGAGTTGCGTGCCGTTGGCGCTCACGCTGAGATTGGCGGGAGCGGCAGGCGCAGTGGTGTCCGGCGCAGTCACCGTGCCCGGTGTGGACACATTGCCTGCACCGTCGGTCAGCGTCACGTCGAGGGGTTGGCCATTGGTTTGCGGGGTGTTCAGATCAACCTGAAATTGCCCGTCAGCGCCGACGGTGCCTGAGCCCAGCAGGTTGCCCGCTGCGTCGCGTACCTGTACCAGACTGCCAGCCTCGCCAAATCCGCTGAGCACGCGACCATCGGCCGACAAGCTCAGACCGGTCGCAGTCGCGGGTGGCGTCGCATCGCCATTGCCGCCACCACCGCCGCCTCCGCCACCACCGCCTGCAGCCGCGGCCGCACCGCCCGCGCCCAACAGACCCAGCCCGGCAATCGCCCATGCGGGGGTGGCACCGTCAACCACGCCGACACCGGCGATCAACTCGTCGAGCGAGCCTATTTCGTCGAAGGTAAAGCCATTGAAGGGTTCTGCGTTGTAGCGCGCCTGCCACAGGGTGGCGTCGTCGCCCTGGAGCACGATGTCGTTGGCAACTCCATCAGGGCTGGTGACAAAGAAATTGGTGATTTTGATCTGCTCGCCAGTCTTCAGATTCAGGATCAGATCCTGACCGCTGCGACTGGTTGAAGCCAGTTGCTCGGGCCGGGCCGGAATTTGTACAACTGAAGGCTGATTGAGCAGAACATCGCCCCAATTCTGCGCGGTGAGTTGCGAACTGGCTTTGTCGGCGATAACGATGTTGTCCATTACTACTCCCTGTTAGTGCATCGGCGGACCGCACGGATATATTCAAAACCATAGATAGGGAGTGTGAGTTCGGGTCGCCTGATAACTGTCAGTTACTACGAAGCGCTTTCATTGGATCTCTTAACGCTCTGTTAAATAGAGGAAAAAAACGAATTTTCCGTTTGTCGGGACGTTGGATCCAAGGGGCTTTTCGATGAAACAAAATGTGTCGTTGATAAGCTCTGCAGAAAACTCTGGGCAACCCTGAATCCGACTTCGCGATCAAGTGATGGCTACTCGATATCGAATGTTTCCCGTTAAGGATTTCGGTTCAGGCCGGGCTCCATGCGAAGGAATTAATTATTTGGATTTAGCGGCGGGGACGGGCTGTACAAGAAAATTGCAGTGCCGGTTTTTTCGCTTCGAGTGAGGCACCTGGGTAGCGAGAAAGTTCGTGCGCTTGCTATCGAACGTCGAAGTGATCGAAAACCGCCCGGCGCTGATTCGCAACCGCTGAAGGGGGGCGGGCGAGGCAGGAAATGATTGCCAGCGTTGCGTTGAACGTTCCGCAGTGTTGCGAGGAAGTTAGCGCTCTACGGCCACGCACTTGATCTCCACAAGAAGTCCTGGTCGAGCCAGCTCCGCGACGCCTATGCATGTCCACGCGCAAGTGCCCCTGGGAAAGACTGCATCCTTCACGCGTCTGAATGTCGGCATGTGGCGGTGAATGTCGACGTGATAGGTGGTCATTTCCACAACATCTGCAAATGCGCAGCCACCGGCTTGCAAGACGAGCCGGAGATTTTCCCAGGCTGCCAGAAACTGCTGCTCAGGGTCTTCGATCACGGCTAATTCCGGCGTCCGGCCTATCTGACCCGCGCAGTAAAGCGTTTTTCCCACTTTAATTGCGGGTGCGTAACCGGCCTGCTCGCAGAGCAATGTCATGCTGTCTGGAACAATGATCTGACGATCAGTCATGGTCGTGGCGCCTTATGGATAAACGGACAAAAAATTAACCCAGATGCCAGCGCGGCGTCCATTCGAGTCATCGGCCCGCTGAGGTTGGAAGTAACACCTGTGTTCATGTCCACCGTCCTCATGATGCGTCGACAGACATTCTTGCGAACACGTATGGAGCGCGCGGGATTGCTACGGCACTGCCATTGCAGCACTCTCACTGTTCAACTTTGTACGGGGTAAAGCATGGACTGGAGTGATATGCGGGTGTTTCTCGCGGTTGCCCGCACCGGCTCATTGGGTGCTGCGGCCAAACTGCTGGGGGTCAGTCATCCGACGGTGGGGCGGCGCCTGCAGGTGCTTGAGCAGTCCAGCGGCCAGCCGATTTTCCTTCGCACCGCCCAAGGACTGGTGCTGACCGACAGCGGCGAGAAAGTGCTCAGCCTGGCGCAGGACATGGAGCAAAGTGCCTTGGCCATCGAAAGGCGCCTCGCCGGGGAAAGCGCCCAGCCTGAAGGTGTGTTGCGCATCTCTTGCGCTGACTGGTTCGCCTGCTATGTGTTGGCCCCGGTCCTGCGTGAGGTGGTTCAACGTTATCCATTGATCGTGCCCGAGGTCATCGCCGGGCATCGATTGTTCGATCTTGCGCGTCGCGACGCCGACATCGCGTTTCGAATCGTGCCGTTCACCGAACCGGATATCGTTCACCGCAAGCTGACGACCCTGAGCTACGGGTTGTACGCGGCCGTCGATGCTCCTGAGCCAAAACCCGAGGGCGAGGGGCTTGGCTTGATCACCATGAGCGTCGCTCAGTCTCATTACCCGGATGTGCATTGGCTGCAGCAGCGTTACCCGCTGGCCCGTACCGTGTTCACCAGCAGCAGCCGCACCGTCCAGGCGCAAATGTGCGCGCAAGGGCAGGGCGTTGCCGTACTGCCGCGCGCCTTGGGCGACCGGTCAGCGGCGCTGCGCCTGATTGATCCGCATGCGCCGCCACCGGGTCGCGATATATGGATGGGTTATCACCAGGACATGCGCCAGATGGACAGCTTGCGCGCCCTTGCCGACCTTGCTGCCAGCATGATCGGCTCATAAGCAGCCCGCTGACTCATTCAGTCGGCTGCATCGCTGCGGTCTGCAATCCGCCAGCCGGCTGGCGCGCCAGGGTAATGCTCAGTCCCGTACCGACTGTCAGGCAGGCCGCCATGCACATTAGCGAGACGGTGAAGGCGTGGGTGATGGCAGCCGCGGCCGTATCCGTTCCCAGCAGGGTGTAAAAAATCCCGCCGATGATCGCCACGCTCAGGGATGTGCTGATTTGCAGGGTGGAACTGGTGATGCCCGCAATCATGCCCGAGTACGCGGGCGCCACACGCCCGGTGATCATGCGCATCAATGTTGGCAGGGCCAGCCCTTGGCCGAAACCGATCAAGAAGAGACTCACGGCAAGTGGCAGCGCAGCGGGGCTGGCCAGCATCGGCGTCTGCGTCACCAGCCCGGCCAGCAGCACAAGCCCCAGCACTTCCAGTGCCATTCCGACGGGATTCACATAAGCGCCCAGAACACGCCCGAACTGCTTGGTCGAGAGCGGTCCCAGCAAAAATCCGGCGCCGAAAGGCAGGAACACCAGACCCGCGTCGAGTGGACTCGTGCGCAGGGCGCCCTGTAGGTAAATGGAAAACAGCAGGAAAAACACGCCGATTGAGTAGAAGCTCAGCGCGACGAGCAACGCCCGCCCAAGGCCAGGCGCACGTAATGCCGCAGGATCAAGCAACGGTGCGCCGCCTGACTGGCGTAGCCGGGCTTCGTAGCGCCAGAACCACCAGGCCAGCAGCGGCACCGCTGCAAGGGATAGCCAGGCCCACAACGGCCAGCCTGCTTCACGTCCTTCGATCAGCGGCACGATCAGCGCCCCAAGTGTCAGCACAGAAAGTGCCGTTCCGCCCAGATCCAGCCGGGTGGTCTGTCGCGCACGGGTTTCCCTGACCACTGGAATAGCGATCAGGATCACCAGCAACGCAATCGGCAAATTGACCAGAAATATCGCCCGCCAGCCCAGGCCCATCAGGTTGAGCGATATCAATATCCCGCCCAAAGCCTGGCCGATGACCGACGCCAAGCCAAAGACCGCGCCATACAGGCTCAGCGCCAACGGCTTCTCCGACTCCGGAAATATGGCCTGCACCGAAGCGAGCGCCTGGGGCGCCATGACCGCTGCCGTCACGCCTTGCAGCGAACGCCCGGCGATCAACATCCACGGCGACTCGGCGAAGCCGCAGATCAGTGAGGCGACTGCAAATCCCACCAGGCCGACGAAGAACATCCTCATGCGGCCGTAGAGGTCACCCAGGCGTCCGCCGGTAATCAGCGTCACCGCATACAACGCCGCGTACGAGGAGATGATCAACTGTTCGGCGGAGGAGGCGGTGCCCAGCGATTGCTGAATCGACGGCAGCGCCACATTAACGATGAAAAAATCCAGAGGCGGCAAAAACGCACCGACCAACAGGATGGCGAACATCAACCAGCGCCGCGGCTCCGGCGCCGATACCTTTTTCGCAGGCATAGGAATCTCCTGTGTGAAACCGCTCGGATTTATGGAAAGGCGTGTTCAGATCTGCGACAGGCCGCCGTCGACCATCAGTTCCACGCCGTTGACATATTTCGCATCGGCCGAGGCCAGGAACAGCGCCGACGAGGCGATTTCTTCCGGCTGGGCCATATACCCCAGCGGCGTGATCTGCTCGACATGCTGGCGCAGTGCGGCAATGTCGCTTTCACTCATCTTCAAACCGTTATCCATCAGTGGCGTGCGAGTGAATCCAGGGCTCACGACATTTGCGCGGATTTTGCGACCTTTGAGTTCGTTGGCCCAGGTCCGGGCGAAGGAGCGCACCGCAGCCTTGGAAGCGTTGTAAAGGCTCAGTCCTTCCATGCCGTTGCTGGAACAGATAGAAGCCGTCAATACGATCGACGCGCCATTTTTCATCAACGGCAGTAACGTCTGAACCGTAAAGAAGACACCCTTCACATTAATGTCGAACAGCTTGAAGTAAGCCGCTTCGGTGGTTTCGCCAAGCGGGTTCTTTTCACAAATACCCGCGTTGGCAAACACAGCGTCCAACTGATTATCGTGGGCTTCAATCGTCGCTTTCAGCGTGTCCAGATCAGTCTGCCGCGCGACATCGGAAATGACCGCAACGGCCTTATCGCCGAGCCTGGCGACCGCCGCCTCCAGCGTGGCTGCAGAACGGCCAGTGATGTAAACCCGTTTCGCACCCTCTGCAATCAACCCCTGCGCAATCGCAAAGCCGATCCCGGTGGAAGCGCCGGTAACGACTGCAACCTGATTGGCGAATTTACCTGACATAGCTGACTCCTCGGTCCTGGGTGTGGATGCGTGTAACCACAGTGGCGGCCATTGTGAGAGGAGTCAGGGGCGGGCGGGACTGCCAGAAATGCACGTTGGTTGTTCAGATTTGTGGGGCGGGTGCCACGCAGGTTTACTCACAAACGCAGGTCGCTGATCGTGTGCCGTCTAAGGTGCGGATCGGGACAGCAACTTTATTCTTCCGCATGACCGCAAGGGCGGTGAGGCGTAAGTACTGTTGAGGAACAAGTAACCAGCGCTTTTGCGGCGCGCATGAAAAAGCCCGCTTTGCGGGCTTTTTTGCAGGACTGGATTGGCGGCTTTCGACCAATGAGCGCTGGCCGAAATCGCGCCGCCGCACGCCATCCGCGCTCGTCTAGTCCGTCGCCAACAGCTTCTTGACCTGCGCCACAATCTCGGCAATGTCAAAAGGCTTGGCAACCACCACATCAAACAGATCCGATCGCTCCATGCCGATATGCGCCTGCGCGCCACTCATCAGAATGATCGGCAAATGTTTGACCGAGGGCTGCGCCCGCACGGCTTCGGCGAATTCGAGGCCGTCCATGACCGGCATCATGAAATCAGTGATGACCAGCGCTGGCCGTTCTCGCTCCAGCACGTCGAGCGCTTTCTTGCCATTGCTCGCGGTCACCGTCATGAAGCCTTCATCCTCAAGGGCAAAGCCAAGGATGTCAGCAATCAGATACTCATCATCGACTACCAGGATGGTGGTCATGTTATTTCAACCCGCTCGAAGACTTACGATATTGAACCAGGCAATGACTCAGCTGAGGCTGAAGGTTCATTTCTCAAAGCCTTTTCCAGGAACACATCTTGATCACGGATAACCACCTCGAACCGCGATGGGTTATAGGAGCTATCGCGTACCTTAAGAATGGAAAGCGTCCTGCGAAGTTCAGCGTGATGCTCAAAGAAACGCATGAGGACCAGGTTGTCGACAATACTGGACAGGTCAGAGTTCGGTGAGCTCACCTCGGAACCGAACAAATCGCGCATCTCCCACGAGGCGAACACCGTAACGCCCCTGGATCGCAGCTCGTTCATCAGCGCACTGTAGAAGTCGGTGATGCGTTCCGGGGTGGTGGAAACCCTGGTCATGCCGCTCAGACTATCGATGAACAAGCGCTTGATGCCCTTTTCATCGACGATGCTCAGCAGTCGCGCGCCGAGGCCATCCAGCAAACCCTCGGTGGTCGGTTGCCAGGCAATGCTCAGCGCACCGCTGTGTTCCATTTCTTCAATATTGATGCCGAGCGATTGGCCTTTCAGGCGCAGCCGCTGCGGGCTTTCATAGAAACCGAAATGCAGGCCCGGCGCTTCGGGCGTCGACTGCGCCAGAAACTTCAGACCCAGGGTGGTTTTTCCGATCCCTGAAGGCCCCATGACCAGCGACACGCTGGAGCTATACAGTCCGCCGCCGAGGATCTGATCCAGTGACGCGATGCCGCTGGGAATGCGCGTCATGTCGGCGCTGTCCGGGGCGGAAGGGCGTTTGTATAGAGTTTCAAGGCGTGGATAGACGACGAGGCCGTCATCGGTGATTTCACACTCGTGCAAACCGGTCAACGCGCCGCTGCCGCGGGTCTTGCGCAAGTGAATGCGGCGTACCGAGCGGGTGCCGAAAAGCTCTTCGCCCATTTCGATGACGCCGTCGACCATCGTGTGTTCGGGGCTGCCGTCGTCAAGGCGCGAGCTGGTGAGAAACAGCACGGTGCAACCGGCGAACGCCGCGTGGCCTTGCAGCTCGGAAATGAATTTTTTCGTGTCGATGGGTGAGTCGGCTTTGGAGCGTGCATTGAGCAAACCGTCGACCACCATGACCGTGGCTTTCTGCCGGCTGATTTCGCGCCTGAGCAGTTTCACGACCTGGTCGAGACCTTCGTTCTCCAGCGTATCGAATGCGCTGACGAATTGTATTTCTGCACCCACTCGAGAAGCGTCGAAAAAACTCATCGTCGACAGAAACTGGAACAGCCGGTCATGCGACTCGGCCAGCAACGTGGCGACCAGAACGCGACCGCCGTTGCGGGCATGATGGAACCCCAGCTGATTGGCGAGGATGGTTTTGCCCGAGCCCGGACGCCCTTGAATGATGTATGAAGCACCCGCGACCAGGCCTCCCTGAAGCAGCGCGTCGAGCCCTTCGATTCCGCTCTGAAGGCGTTTTAGCTTTTCCACAATGCGACCCTGATCTGAAAAAACAGGCTTCTTAAGCCAGATGAATGAAATGCTAACGCCATTTCCATCCGGAGACCATTGCGGTTGAGGCAAAAAAGTAGCGCAGGAAGTTCCGCTGCTCGTTCAAACAGGAACAGACCCGACGCGTTGCGCCGGATCTGTTTCTTGTCGAAGCCACAGCCTTTTGAGCAAGCCCCGCTTTCGGGCGGCTGTATCGTTTAGTGCGATGATCCGCTGGCGCTGGCCTGGGCTGCTTCAATGATCAGCGCGGTGACTTTCTGCGGGTTGGACGTCATCACCACATGGGATGCACCCTGGACGGTCACGGTCTTTTTCGAGCCCGCGCGATCGGCCATGAACTTCAGCGCCGCCTCGGGAATGTTCTTGTCCGCCGAGCCGTAGATGAACCACGACGGTAGTTTTTTCCAGGCTGGTTCGCCAGACGCTTCCTTCAACGCAGCCTCGCTGATAGGCCGCTGTGTAGCGGCCATCAGTGCCGACTCGGCGGCGGGTACATCGGCGGCAAACTGCTGACCGAATTTGTCCTGCTGGATGTAGAGATCCTTATTGCCGTCCTTCAGCAGCACCGGGGCGGCGAGGGTCGGACCCAGGGTGCCTCCCGGATAGCGACCGGACAGCTCGATGGCGGTTTCGCCTTTGTCCGGGGCAAAGGCTGCGACATAAACAAGCGCTTTGACCTTCGGATTGTCGTGAACGGCGTTGGTGATCACCGAGCCACCGTACGAATGGCCAACGAGGACTACCGGACCGGCCGTATGCTCGACAATATCGGCAACATAATCCGAGTCCTGCTTGACGCCACGCAATGGGTTGGCTGCGGCAATGACGGGATATCCCTGTTTCAGCAACTGAGCGGCAACCCCATTCCAGCTGGACGATTCGGCGAATGCACCATGTACCAGCACGACGGTGGGCTTGGCGGCGCCGGGTTCAACGGCCGCCGTGCTGTGCAAAGAGGTCAGTGCCAATGCCGCGGTGATGGTGACAGCCAAAAGCGATTTGATATTGCGCATGATCATTCCTTTTTTCATTGGTTGGAGACGGCTGGAGAACAACATGGTTTTCTGGCAATCGGAGTGACTGCCGCTTAAAAATGCAGTGTCAGGGCTCGCCATTCGGGGATGCGGTGGCGAGTCGATGGGGAGAATTCTTGCAGGGGCATGTGTACCGGCTATGTTCGCTAACCGGCAGTTATGCGTTGTTTTGAGTATGTAAAGGCGCTGGATACAGTGGCTTACAAATGCGTGCCACTGTATCCGGCCGATAGCGGACGTCGTTGATGTGCAGCCCGCGCGGGCTAGGGATGGACGCCGATGTCGAGGGTGACGCAGAGCCCGCCACCGTCGCGGTTGCGCAACGTCAGTGAACCACCAATTGCGATAGCCAACTGCTGAGCGATGGCCAGGCCAAGGCCGGTGCCGCCTGTGCTGCGGCTGCGTGAGTTTTCCACCCGATAGAACGGCTTGACCACGTCTGCCAGAACCTCTTCGGGAATGCCTTGCCCCCGATCCAGCACACTGATCGAAACGCCGCTGCCTGCGTTTGTACTGACTTGCACTTCGGCGGTGCCAGCGTACTTCAGCGCATTGTCCACCAGATTCACCAGAATACGGCGCAGGGCATGCGGTCTGGTTTCGATAACCGCGCCGTTCTTGCCGCTCAGGCTGACCTCTCGACCGGTGTCCTGATAGTCACAAACCAGACTGTCGAGAAAGGCGTCCAGACTGACCCGGCAACTGGCCTCGGTCGCGCCATGAACACTGCGAGCATAGGCGATACCCTCGCGCACCAGATGCTCGATTTCGTTGAGGTCGTTGCCCAGTTTGTCTTTCTCTGCCGAATCTTCCATGAACTCGGCGCGCAGCTTCATGCGCGTGATGGGTGTCTGCAGGTCGTGGGAAATGGCCGCCAGCAGTTGCATGCGCTCTTTGAGGTAAGCGGCGATCCGCGCCTGCATGCTGTTGAAGGCGCGGGCGGCATAGGCCACCTCGCGCGGGCCGCTTTCATCCAGATGCATCGGATGTGCGTTCGGATCAAGATTCTCCACCGCCTCGGCCAGACGGCTGAGCGGGCGTATCGCGATCCGCACGGCAAACCAGGTGCAGCCGATCATCAACACCAACTGAGCGAACAGGGCGAAAGGCAACCAGGGCGACAACGGCCTGACAGAAGGGCGCACGTCGATGGTGACCGGACTACCGTCGGACAATCGCAGCTGCGCCTGAAAATGCGGGCGTGGGCCGGGGATTTCGACAAAGCTCAGCGTATAGTCGCGGCCCAGGGCGACTTGCAGTGACTGCGCCGCAGTCCCGGCCAGATCATTCGAGGTCAGCGGACTTCCGGCATCATGCTCGCGCAGCAAATAGTCGTAGTTGCGCCGCTGCAGGCGCTTGGTCCACGCCGGACGCTCAGCCGCAGGCAGACGGTCGAGGATGGCGATGGAGGTCGCGGTGTCGTGTTCGAAATTGCCCAGCATCGCCGTCTTGGTGCTTTCGTAGCGTTCGTAATACTGGGCGGCGAACATCAGGGACTGGGCGAGTATCAGGCCGACGAGGAACACCAGCCACAGCCGCGACGCCAGCGTTTGAGGCCATTGCAAGGCGAGTTTCATGCTTGCTCCTCGAGCACTTCGACCGCATAGGTAAAGACGTACCCTTCATTGCGCACGGTCTTCAAGTAGAGCGGTTCGCGCGCGTCATCGAGCAAACGCTGACGCACGCGGCTAACCAGCAAATCGATCGAACGGTCGAACATGTCCGCGTCGCGGCCCTGGGTCAGGTTGAGCAGTTGGTCACGGCTCAGTACCCGCTGCGGATGATCGAGAAAAACCCGCAGCAGCCTGTACTCGGCGCCGCTCAGCGAGACCAGCGTGTCATCCTCATCGAGCAGATGGCGAGCGGTGGTGTCGAGGCGCCAACGCCCGAATTTGAGCTTTCGGCCACTTTCACTGACCACAAAGTTGGGCGGCAGCATGCGCGTACGGCGCAGAACGGCATTGATACGGGCGAGCAGTTCGCGGGCAGCGAAAGGTTTGGCCAGGTAATCGTCGGCGCCCATTTCCAGACCAATGATGCGGTCGGTCTCGTCGCTGCGCGCGGTCAACATCAGCACCGGCGTTGCCTTGTGCTTGCCGACGCGAAGTTCACGGCACAGCAACAGTCCATCGTCCCCCGGCATCATGATGTCGAGTACGATCAAATCCACCTTGTTGGTTTCCAGAAACGCCCGCATCTGACGGCCGTCCGCAACCACGGTGGTGCGCAGGCCGTTCTTGTTGAGGTAGTTGCCAACCAGTTCCCTGATCTCGCGATCATCATCCACGATCAATACATGATCGACATGTTCCATTCCCTGCTCTCCACAATGAGCGCAACGATTGCGCAGGCTGGCGATGCCCGATTGCCCGTTGGAAGGGGCCCGTACGCGAGCTGCAGAAATGCGGCGAGGCGCCAACGGCAACAAGGGAAGTCGCGGATTTACAGCGGGCGTATTACGCCTTTAAACGCTGATGGCAGTCCAGTTTTTTAGGGGCGGGGGCGGTTTCTTGTTTGAGCACGATCGGGTGCGGCCGCATGGTGAATACGAGTTGGCGGATTGGTGGGTGCGGAATTTTCATTTGAAGTGAGGAAGAGGGGGCGGAAATGACCGAAAAGAGGTGGAACGATCCAGACACTGCGGGGCAAACTGCGTATGCCAGAAACAACAAGGCCCTGAAAAATCGGGGCTTCGTCGGTACAAAATAGACCGCAATGGAAAGTTTCGGAAATGAGACCAAAAGTGCAAGAGCACTCGAAAAATCTCGTTGAACGAAATCTTCACCTCGGGCATCCTTCACCGCGATTTTTCAAGGACGATTTACTTCTATGCCTGCCCCACGTACGGAAGCGCTTCCGCGCCGGCACTTCTCATATACGCCCCCGCATTTCAGAACTGTAAGCCATCCCTGCATGGGCGTCGGCTACGTCGAGGTGCTGCTCGTAAAAACGCCAATCGTCTAACGCAAATTGCGTCCCCATGCTCGCGTGACAATCACGAGCCCGCCACTGACATTTCGAAACGGAACCTCCCATGAGTGGAAAACCAGCTGCTCGCGTCTCAGATCCCACCAGTTGCCCACTTCCAGGACACGGCACCAATACTATTGCCAGCGGCTCGCCGAACGTATTCTTCGACGGCCTCGCTGCTGCTCGCATGACCGACAAATCCGCCTGTGGTAGCCCGATTACCGGGGGCGTCAGTTCGACTGTATTTATCAACGGCCTGAACGCCGCGACAATAGACAGCACCGGGGGCCATGGCAACATTGTCATTGGCGGTTCCGGCACCGTCATCATCGGCGACACCGTTGTTTCAGCGCCCTTCAGCGGCTTACTGCCAATGCCGGTGCACTTCAGCGACAAGATCAAACTGGTCGACGGCACGACTGGCGAGCCAATGCCTAATCACGGTTATGCCATCCAACGTGAGGATGGAAGCCTGGAACATGGCGTTAGCGACTCGATGGGCTTCACCCATATGGTGAGTTCGCACTTGGCAGAAACCATCAAAATCTTTCTGGAAGACTAATTAATGGCCGCAGAGCAAATTGTTCTTCCAAACGGCAACACGGCAAGCCTGGCAGCAACGAAAACATTGACCGCTGCAAATGACTCAACCGTAAAAGCTGTACCAGTTCCGGAAAAGAAAGCCATCGTCTTCTTTATCGGTGGCGCCGCAGACCAGGAAAAGTATTACTTTCAAGGCGCCTATCACAACATTGATGCCGCAAAAAATCTGCTCGACAACAGAATAAGCCCGAACGCAAAACTGAAGCCCAAATACACAAGCTGGGCCAGAGGTTACAACGACGCCAAAGGCTCCGGCGACATCAAGACCAACTTCATCGATAAAATACCCGGCAAATCAAGCCCGGTATATATCGTGGGTCATAGTTTGGGGGGGTGGAACGGAGCACATCTTTCAAAAATTTTATCTGAAGCGGGTTACACCATTAAATTTCTGGTGACACTCGACCCTGTCGGCGAAGGTTTTTGGGTATGGCTGGGCTCGGATATCTACATGTCAGAGCCGCAACCTGTCGCAGAGTCCTGGATTAACATTCGAGCCAGCTCAAGCAAACCCGACTCTTCTGACAGCGTCGCCGATTTCGGCGAACGCTGGAATATAAAGTCCGGTCCGACCATGAACAAAACCATCGACATCCACCACGCCTCCGCAGACTGGATGTTCATTCAACCTGTTCAGGAAACAAAATCAGCACTCGATCTGATTTTTGATTCCATTAATGGTTTTTTCGGCCAATGAATCTATATCGCGGCTTCGTTTACCTGACATTACTTCTCTGCGCTGGCTGTGTAAAAACAGCCAACATCCCTCCCGCAGACCTCACTTTGTCGTCTTTTGAATTAGGGCCGAATAATCTTTTTACTGTGAAATTCACTTCAACAGTAGATTTGGTTAACGCATTCAATGATTTCGAAAACTCTAATCAGCTCACGCCAACGCTGACCTGTTCGTTAGACGGCGATATGGATTTTTCGTCCGAGCATTCAATAGATATAAAGGCTGAAGGTCTGGTGAATGCGATCAGCCAAACCAGGCCAAATTACACTTTCACGTCAGAACTTGTTTTTTACAATACAAGACCCGATGGGACGCAACTCGATCTGAATGATTACGAAGCCGTCCGGCCGCTTCTAGTCAATAAAGCTCTCATACCCTGCAAGGTACGCATTACCGCGTATGGCTATAAAACCTATTACACGAAGTCATTGATCATTCCAGCCACGAAAATGCGAGAGCAGATATTCAAAAATCCTTAGCTTTTTTAGATAGCACCGAAGCAAGGAATTATGAGAGCAGCCAACCCCATCGCAAGAATTTACTTGCCTTCAGGCGGTGCGTTACCGCGGCCGTCTCCCGAGGGCTTCCCTGTTTTGCTTGGCAGATTTGCTACCGGCGGCGCTTTCGAGCCACCCGATTCACTTGCTGGTGCTGAACCACTTTTGCTACCGCCTGATTTCGACATCGCCGTCTCCTTGGTTACACGAGGGAGGGTTGGGTTGCCTAACTGCAATGGCGGGTGCGGATGTCGCCATCGGGTTGTACGAACGCTGGGTGGCCAAGCGGCTGGACCTGAATGAGGCCGAACCGAAGGCATGAGCTGGGCAGGCCGGGCGGCGCTCCGATTTTACGGGTCCTCCCCAAGGGCCGCCCCCTACACGGGTTTGCAGGTTGGTCCTATCTCCCAATGGCAAGCAGGTCGACGTGCTGGCTACTGAAGCGTTGATCCGCGATACCGCTGACCCGAGCAAGGCTGCCGTCGCTGCTCGCCACCAACAGGATCGGCTTCAGCGTGATGTGTACAGTCACGTCGTAGCCCAATCTGAGCCGACTAACATGGCTGCGCGGCCGCCCTTTGTAGCCGATGTGAAGTGGAGAGATAGCTTAGATCAAACGAACTGACGGCAGATGCCTCGGATGGCTTTGCTGTGTTTTTCGGAAGTTGATCTTGAAGTTAGAAATCAGGCGCTCGGTCAACCAAATCAGTTCGACATTTAGCTGGGCTTCTCGCTACAAATGTCAGCTCGACTGAATAAGGTTGAGATATCCATAGGTGTAGATTCTTAGCAAGCTTGCAAAGTTGTAAGCATCGGCCAGTATCGGCTTGGATGGCACCGCCAAAACAAGATTGACCAAGCCGAGTTCGTCGAAAAGACAGACTACGCGCACGAGGTTTGTATCGCTGACATTCTGGTGTCAAATTTTCGATGCGGTGCACAGGTTTCTTTTATTTCAGAATGAAGAATTGATCGCTCGGAAAAGTCCTACACCTCGCTGGGAATTTTCCTACATTCAGTGCGCGCATGAGTAACTACTATATGCGAAGTGTTAGATATGTTTTATTACTAATAAAAAAATCCGTATATACGTCTGTTCAAGATTTTTTGTTTTTTACGTTTGTCATTATTGTATTTAGGTGTATCTAAAGGCTGCAGTGTGGGTGTGTATATTTGCGGGGTGATAATTTGTTGTTTTTTGTTGTTGTGACTCTTGACTTGGTAGGATCTCGTGTGGGAAGTTGTTATTGCGCACCTTAGTGGGTTTTTAACTTTTGGTATGCGCTAATAATAAATAATGGAGATTACAATCATGTGTTCAGCACCCGTTGGTAACGTTGGCAATAGTAGTTCGGATGCGGCTCTCGACAAAATGACTGCTGCGTTTGATCAGGCTATAGAAAAGTCTGCCAAAGTAACTGAAATCACTACAGAGAAAAAATCTGATCTCGATGCTGCTAAACAGCGTCCACAGAACTGATTGGCGGCGGGGCTGTGCGCATGCGCAGCCCCGCCGTTTAATGAAAATGGTGTTTCTTGTTTGATTGAACTGGATCTTTTTGATTGACAGTTTGTAGTGTGTTGGTTTTCTGATGATTAATTAATCATTGAGATGGTCTCGCTGTGATCTCGACTAAAAAAATAATAAAGGCGCAGTTGGAAATCCTCTCAGGCTTGCACGCAGGCGTCACCGTTGTATTTGACAAGGCGAATCTGAGCCTTGGTTCGGAACTGACCTGTGACATTGTTCTGCGGGATCCACGGCTTGAGTCGCATCATTTAAATATAGGTCTCCAGTTTCCTTATGTCATGGTGGAGGCATATGCGGGCGGTATTACTGTCGATGATATTCATGTTCCCGAGGGAACCGGGCTTCGTAGTTTGTTGCCATTAAAATTAACTGTAAATGGTGTTTCTCTGAGGATGACAGCTCGTGCGTCAGCCTCGGCAGTTTCTACGCTCGATAGTTTTTCTGTTGCACTTAAAAAGTATCGGGTCGGCCTGATGTTGATTGGAGTAGTGCTGGCACTGAGTCTGAGTCTGCGTGGGTTGTTCGTCGAGGCGGATACTATTGAGGTCGCACCTGCTGGTGTTCAGCGAAGTGTCGAAAATGGCACTAACAATGTGAAGTTGCCGCCGGCATTGAATACATTGCGAGCCAAACTGGCTGAGCTCCAATTGACGCCTCTGCATATTGAGGGGCAGGGCACGTATTTACGTGTCAGTGGCGCACTGACAAGTGAACAACGAACTCGCTGGGAACAGGCATTGCAATGGTTTGATCGTACTTACGGAACTACTCATGTTCTTGAAAACGCAGTAACGATCCAGATTGAACCAGCAGCACCGCGAGTGAAAGTTCAAGCGGTCTGGCAGGGAGTAGCCCCGTATGTGATTGGCGAGCACGGTGAACGCCTGTACCCAGGGGCTGCGATGAGCGATGGATGGATTCTATTGCGCATCGAGAAGACCCAATTGGTTCTGAAACGTAACGCCACTGAGTATGTGTTCACCCTATGAATGACTCCGGGCGCCTCCTTCTAACTCCTGCATTGGGCTGTCTATGAAAGTCGATTTACTGAATAGACAACTGAAGTCCGATTCGTCCCTTGCCGAGTCTGTGTTCGGCGTCTCATTGAAGAGGGCTGTCCCGTCGACCGTTAAACCCGCAGCGGAGAAAGCCAATACCAAAACTGACAGCGGTGCCCCGTCAGCAGTCCACCGGCAGCAGTCGCTTGGGCAATTGTGCTCATTGGTGAACGGAGAGGCGGTTTCGTTCAGTCGTCAACGTTCCACTGAAATTCTGCAGCATTTGATCAACACGCATGTGTCGCGACTGACGCCTGATGCCCGGACGTCAGCGCTGTCATTGCTGCAAACCGAACTTGAGCAACTGCAAGTGGCCGGTAGCGCGAAGTTGATGGAAATGGACCACATCAATTACGTCGCGGATCTCGATTAATGATGACGCAGATGGATCTCGACTCGGTCAAGTGGCTGCATATGCATGCTCGACGTTATGCGCGCAGTGGTCAGCATCAGCACGCGCTGGTTTACGGGTTGATGGCCAATCAGATAGCTCCGCAAAACGTCGAGATATTGCTGACTCTTGCTCGCTTGTTTGACATGAATGGAGACGGTTCTCGGGCACTCAAGGCGATTGAGCACCTGGCAGTTCTACAAGGTCTGACGCCGCCTTTGCTGCTGCTCAAAAGCCGAATTTTGTGGAATCTCGGCCAAAGGGACCAGGCGCGACAAGTTTTTGGTGACTGTCTGGCTCTGCAAGGAAAGGCGCGTTCATGATGATCCTCCCGGCCCTGAATCGATTGGCTCACTGCGCTGCACGTCGCGGCGATGTGGTGATTGCAGCTTTTATGCTGTTGGCCGTTGTGATGATGATCATTCCATTGCCGACATTGCTGGTGGATGCATTAATCGGGATAAACATCGCATTCAGTTTGCTGATTCTGGTGGTCGCGTTTTATGTGTCTCACTCTGTGGATTTCTCGGCTTTGCCGCCGATCATTCTACTGAGCACGCTGTTCCGTCTGTCCTTGTCGATCACCACCACCCGCTTGATTTTGCTGGATGGCGACGCCGGTCAAATCGTGCAGGCATTCGGCGAGTTCGTCATTGCCGGTGAAGTAGTCATTGGCCTGGTGGTGTTCCTGATCATCACAGTGGCGCAGTTTCTGGTCATCACCAAGGGTGCGGAGCGGGTGGCCGAGGTGGCCGCGCGTTTCTCACTCGATGCAATGCCAGGCAAACAGATGAGTATCGACAACGACATGCGCAACGGCGATCTCGATCCTGCGCAAGCGCGGATGCGTCGCTCACGCCTGGAGCGCGAGAGTCAGTTATACGGTGCGATGGATGGGGCGATGAAATTCGTCAAAGGTGATGCGATTGCCAGCCTGGTCATCCTCTTCGTCAACCTATTCGGCGGGTTGATGATTGGCATGGTACGGCGGGACATGGCATTTGCGGATGCAGTGCATACCTATTCACTTCTGTCAGTGGGCGATGGTCTGATCGCCCAGATACCGGCACTGCTGATTGCGCTGGCCGCGGGCATCGTCGTGACGCGTGTAGCGTCGAACGAAGAACGAGATCTCGGCACTGAAATAATTGGTCAACTCAGTTCTAACGCCCAGGCGTTGGCACTGACGGCCGGTGTTCTGCTCGCCATTTCTTTCATACCGGGTTTCCCCGCCCCAGTGTTCATTTTCATTGCGATGCTTCTTGGCGGTTCAGCGTGGCTAATCAACCGTCGCAGTGAGACTGCGCGCCAGACGCAGACACCGGAAAACCTTTGCACCGAGCCAGACCCTCTGTCACAGGTAGCGCAGTGGCCTCAGGACAGTGCGCGTGTACTCCTGCGAATCAGCGATGACATCGCTGCTCATCTGAGTCCTGGCGAAATGATTCCGTTACTGGAAAAAACGCGAAACGCATTGGCATCTACATTCGGCATCGAGTTACCCAGTGTTGGTATTCGAGTCGATCGCCAGTTGGCTGCCGAACACTTCGCCATTGATCTGGAGGCGGTTCCGGTCACTCGTGGCCGTTTGCCTGTCGGCTATTTACTGGTGCATGACGACCCAGTGCATCTGGAGTTGCTGGGTCTTGAAACGGTTCGCGGCATGCCACTAGTGCGCCAGGAAACGCTATGGGTCGACGAGCAGCATCGCACTAAGCTCGAAGAAGCAAGGGTAGTAATCAGTTCCCTTGATCAGGTGCTGGCCGCGCACCTGCAACAGACGCTCAGTCGCCACGCGAGTGCCTTTCTAGGCATTCAGGAGGCACGTCAACTGCTGACCCGAATGGAGGCCGAGTATCCGGAACTGGTCAAGGAAACTTTGCGCGTCACCACATTGCAGAAGCTGGCAGAGATCCTTCGGCGGTTGCTTGATGAAGGCTTGCCTCTGGTTAACTTGCGGGCCTTGTTGGAAGTGTTTGTAGAGCATGGCGCTCGTGATCTGGAACTGCATGTTTTAAGCGAGCACGTGCGCTCTGCCATTGCACCGCAAATCTGCCATCAATATGCCGACGATCAGCACGTGATATGCGCCTGTGTCGTGTCCCCACCTCTGGAAGATGCCATCAGGCATGCACTGCGGCGAACCGATTCCGGGCGCACTGAAAGTTTGCCTCAATGGTTGGTTGAGGCTGTGGTGGACCCGCTGCGCAAACAGTTTGAAATCTGTTCGGACGACCTGTCACTGGTGGTCATGTCTTCGGCCGATTTACGCCGCTACTTGCGCCAACTGCTGATGAGAAATGAACTGGATGTGCCGGTCCTCGCTTACCAGGATCTGACCCTCGATTTCAGCCTCCAATCGGCGCTGTCACTCAATCTGCCCAATGGGCGTGCGCAAGCACCAATCCCGGCGCAGCCCTCTCTCACGGAAGTGATGCCATGATGACTTTCGCCTTCGGCCAACCTGGCACTACCCCCGCAAGTCGTGGCATTGATACGCGTGCCTTGCGGGTCTTGCAGTGGGGCACGGCAGTTCTGTTTTTGGCAAGTTGTTGGCCGGCCCAAGGGGCGACATCCGTTGATCCGGCCAGCCATGAAATTCTCGAGGTGGTGGAGAGCCAGGGACGCATTCTGCGTTTCGAACAACCCGTAGAGTCGTTGCTCGTGGCTGACGTAGGGGTCGCGGATATTCGTGTGGTGTCGCCGGGCGTAGCCTATGTCTATGGCAAGGTCAGTGGCGAAACCAATCTGATTGCCCTGGACGCCGATCAAGCCACTGAGTTTTCTGTGCGCCTGCGTGTCATACCGGCAGCCCAGCAAGCGGTTTCGTTCGGTCATGCAGGGGCGCACCCCAACATCAAACCCGTTGGCAAGCAATTGCTGGCGAGTGGCGAAACCGGCAATGTAGAGACCGCTGTTGAGCTTGCATCTTTACTTCGCAGCAGTGCGCAACCGGGTATTCCCGCGCTAAATACCAGTACCTACGCCGGTTCTGCACAGATCAACCTGCGTGTGCGTTTTGCCGAGGTGTCGCGCGACAAGTTATTACAGTACGGCGTCAACTGGAGCGCTTTATTCAACAACGGCTCGTTTTCTTTTGGTTTGATCTCCGCCGGAAGTGTCCCGGGCGCCAACCTGATATCGGCGGGCCTGCATTCAAACAGCGCGAATATTGATGTTCTGCTCGATGTATTGCAGAGCAACGGATTGCTGGAGATTCTCGCCGAGCCGAACATCACGGCCGTCAGTGGCCAGACTGCGAATTTTCTGGCCGGTGGGGAAATTCCAGTGCCAGTACCCGTCAGCAATGATTTGGTCGGTGTCGAGTACAAACAATTCGGGGTGTCGCTGCAGTTCACGCCGACGTTATTGCCGAACAAGCGGATTGCGCTGCAGGTGCGACCCGAGGTCAGCAGCCTGGTGACCAACAGTACGGTCAACGTTTCCGGTTTTTCTTTGCCAACATTTCTGGTGCGCCGTGCAGATACCCGTGTCGAAGTCGGTAGCGGGCAAACATTTGCCATCGCCGGACTTTTCCAGCGCAGCAATTCCAGCAGCCTGAATCAACTGCCGCTGCTGGGTGACATCCCGGTATTAGGCAATCTCTTCAAGTCCAAGCGTTTTCAGCGTAACGAAACCGAGCTGGTCATTCTGATCACTCCCTATTTAGTCGAACCCGTATCGGCTAGACATCTGGCAACCCCATTGGATCCTCGAACCACCAATCCGGCTGGGGATTTTCCCGACTACCGCCATCATGGTGGTGAGGAGTTCGGCTTCTATGTGGACTGATCAAATGCCGCGTCAAGCAAGGTTATTGCTCCTGGCGAGTCTGGTCCTGTCGGGATGCTCGACCCACCTGGAAACGCCGTTTTATTCCCCTGACTACTTGCCCGGTGCGGGTGATGATTCTGCGTTGGCAAATCTACCCAAAGCCTGTCTGGGATTGGCTGTGCAGGGCACTGAACAGATCCTGCCGCAAGGTTGCGCCAACAATCTGAACTTGCAACGCATGGTTGAAAGCGCATCGGATTTGCACAGGGGGCAAGACATTGGCCCAACGTTGTCTGCGCCGGTCGCACGCGCGGCCGAGCGCTACATACAAGGAGATGAGGCGCGCCCGTTGTCCTCCTCAAGTAATCGGGAGGCATCAGCGGATGAACTGCACATTGCGCAATAAACAGATGCCGCAGGGACGTCGCACGGAGACTGGATCGATCTCTTTGACGCGGCCCACGCAAACCGCATCGCGAAACATCCTGCGCCGGCATCTAGGCATCGTATTTGTCTGCCTCTCAATCAGTGCCTGCACCCATACATCCACGGCATCGCTCGAACAGCAAAGAGTCATGCATCTGGCCAGAGAAGTTGAGCGGCAGGGTGATGCGGTTTCGGCAGGCGCGTTGTTCGAACGTGCTGCGGTGCTGTCCGATGAGGCACCGGCGACGATGCTCGAATTGGGGCGCGTGCGCCTGACTACCGGTGACCTTAAAGGCGCCGAGTCCGCGTTTCAGTCGGTGTTGGTGCATCAGCCCGACTCCAAACCTGCGTTGCTCGGTCTGGGCACTGTGCAATTGTATGCCGGTGACTTCAAGCGAGCTGAAGGCACATTGGCCATGGCTGCTCACGAACTGCGTAGCGTGGTTGCATATAACCGCTGGGGCGGTGCAGCGGCCATGGCGGGGCGATCCGAGGTAGCCGTAGATGCATTTACTGCCGCGTTGGCGCTGGAGCCTGACAACCTGGAATTGCGCAGCAACCTGGCACTGGCGTTGGGCCTGACTGGCCAGTTGAAAGCCGCGCTGGATCAGATCGCGCGTGTCGTTGCTGCGCCGGAGGCCGGCGCAAAGCACCTGCGGCGTCAGGCACTGATCCTGATCCTCGCCGGAAATGCGCGGGGTGCCGCCGTCAGCCTGGGAGACATGCCTGTCTTCAAACGGCGTGAACTCATTGCCCAGGCACGTGCCATCAAAGCGCTCCAAACCTCGCAAAGGCGCGCTGTGGCTATCGGCCTGGTTACTCCGGGGGAGGGCGAATGAGGCCTCTTCAATCACCGCGTTCCACGCTGGTCTGCGCATCGCTGCTGCTGGTTACGCAGTGGGCGATTGCTTCAGTCGATGACTGGCAAGTCGCGCCCTATCCATACCTGGTCATTGATCAGGATGTGCGCGGTGTGCTCAACGAGTTTGGACGCAATCTCGATATCCCCGTTGTGCTTTCGGGGACCGTGAAAGGCCGGGTTCGTGGCCGCGTCGTTGAAGACAACGCCCGAGAATTTCTTGCACGGGTTACCACTGCCAATGGCTTGACCTGGTACTACGACAGCCACGCGCTTTACATCGACTCCGAACAGGACATGGGCAGTCAGAGCTTTGATACCCACGCGCTTGATCGCCGCAGCATTGAACGCCTGCTGGATGGATTGAAGATCGTCGGGCAACGCATCTCTGTGCAACTCAACCCGCAGCAAAACGTGGTTACCGTTTCCGGCCCGCCTGGTTACCGGACGCTGGTTGAACAGCTTTTAGCATCTTTACGACCTTTGCCTGCAGTCACCGAGCAAGGGGTCAGAGTGTTTCGCGGGGGCAGTGAAACCGTAAGGGTTACTGGCACCCGCTCCTGAGCATCAACCACCGCCTGCGGGCAAACACACCTGGAGTACGCATATGTCCATCAATGCAATTGATCCGAGCGCCATCAATGAGTCGCCTGCTGGCCGTGATGAACAACAGTTCGACGCTGCCCTCGACGGCGCTTCCGGGCTCAGTGACGCCGAGTTCACCGACCAGTTAATCAGTGGGGCCGTTACCGTCGCAGGGCAGATGATCATCATGCCGAGGGCCAATGAAATGTTGAACGAAGCCATGTCGGACGAGTAACGGCGAGGGACTTCCTGAGTTTTTTGCGTCATTCACTTAAAAAGGACAACAGCATGATCCCCAGCCTTTCAGCCGGATTACCTGTCGCGCCAACGGTCACGACCGAAGCGTTAACCGCTCAGGCGTCGCAGAACCTTTTCGAGCACATGGCGCAGATTTCTCAGGGAGTCACTCATGGTGCAAGTCCTGCCCAGGTGGGCGTGGACGTCATGCAAAACCTTGACGGTTTTCTGAGTCGTGTGCAGCAATTTGCTGATCGTGCCGGCACCTTGTCGTCGCCTTCACAACCCAGCAAACCCCAGAGCTTGAGCAGCATATCGCCCGCCGGCGGCAACGTCTCGTCCGGACCTGCTTCAAGTGCCTCACTGGAGATGACGATCAAATCCTTGAGCCTGATGTTCGATCACTCAATCGAAACCCAATTGGTCGTGCGCGGTGCCACCCAGGTATCCGGCGCGGCAAATACGTTGTTGAAGGGCCAGTAGCCGCATGAGCTTCCTCTCTACGTTGTTCGGCAATCCGTTAAGGCCTTTGCTCAAATCCGGTTGCACGCGCCCGATCGCACGACTGCTGTTGCTCACGTTGATATGCGGTTTGCTGCAGGCCTGCAAAGTCGAGCTCTATACCAATCTCAGCGAACATGAGGCCAACACGATGGTTGCCGCGTTGTTACATAAAGGCATAGCAGCGAATCGGGTGGTGCAAAAAGATGGCCGTTCGACCGTCAACGTCGCTGAAGATCGCTTCGCCCAGGCCGTCAGCACGCTCGATGAGATCGGGTTGCCGCGCCCGGAGTTCGCCAACCTGGGCCAGGTTTTCAAAAGCAACGGCCTCGTGTCGTCCGCAGTTCAGGAACGCGCGCAAATGATTTATGCCCTCAGCGAGGAGCTGGCGCATACCGTCTCGCAGATTGACGGCGTCCTGACTGCAAGGGTCCATGTGGTGCTGCCTGACAACGATCTGCTCAAGCGCAATATTGCACCCGCGTCGGCTTCAGTTTTTGTGCGCTACGAAGCCGGGCTGGATATCAATTCGTTAATCCCGCAAATCAAGACACTTGTGGCCAAGGGCATCTCGGGCCTTTCCTACGAGGGTGTTTCAGTCATTCCTGTCAGGGCTGAAAAGCGTGTGCCGAGCGACTCCAGTGCACCGGTTGGCTCCTTTCTCGGCATGTTGATGTTCGAAAGCAGTCTTGGCCTGGCCTACCTGTTGTTTGGCACTTTACTGCTGACCGTTGTGGGGTTGGTGGCAGCATTGGCATGGCTACTTCATCGAAATCGCCAGCCCCGTGCGTTTGTCCTGGATACGGCGCCATGACCCCAGATACTGCGCGTAACTTTCATGATCGCACTTGGGCTGATTTTATCGAGCAGCCGGTGAGTTTCGTCCATCCGGCAAACCTGGCTGCGTGTTTTGAAGGCAGTGGATTGGAGTCGCAGGATTTTTATCTGATGGCTCGAGAACCGCGGTTCCATGAGCGCTTGAGACGTATGCTCGAGCGGCGGTTTGATATTTGTCTGCCCCTCGAATTGTCTGTGCCCTCAGACGTCGGCGGCGCCGAAGCGCCGTTGCTGAATCTCGATGATCTGGCCCGTGAGTGCGGTGCGATCTACTGGTCCGAAGCCTTCATTCAGGAGGTCAGGGCTTCGGCTGTCCGTGCGCAGTCGGAGCGATTCGGCGAGCATCTGCAAACCTTGGCGCTGGTGCATCACGACCTTGCTGGCAATGAACCTGTCCCTGCCGATCTGGATGCACTTGAGCTAGCTGTCGACGAGGCAGGTGGAGCCTGCGTTCAGGCCTGGTTGGCAGAGCAACCGAAATCCGTGATGGCATGGTTGAAACTGATGGTCAGCCCGGCTCGCATCTGTTCGGCGCCAAGACTCGAGATAAGCGAGTTGGGCCCGAGCATCATGCGTCGCGTCCTCGCCAGCCGGACCCTTCGTGATCACTTGGCGGAGGCGACATGAGTTCATTACCCAAGCAACCAGAAACGATCATTTTGAGCGCTTCACAAGCGTCTGCCTGGATGGATGGGTATGACTTTCTGGATCGTGCCCGAGAACAAGCAGCACAAATGCTTGCCAATTCGGCTCAGCAGATCGCTGATGCCAATGCAAAAGGTTTTGCCGAAGGGCGCGAAGCCGGAGCAATCGAAGCCGCGCAGTTA
Source organism: Pseudomonas koreensis (assembly GCF_036668835.1). GTDB lineage: Bacteria > Pseudomonadota > Gammaproteobacteria > Pseudomonadales > Pseudomonadaceae > Aquipseudomonas > Aquipseudomonas koreensis_I. The sequence continues at coordinate 20,823 of NZ_JAZEVW010000006.1, read as the reverse complement.
CTGCTTGATACCCATCGGCAAGTCGAACATTACATCGATGGGCTGCAGGCTCAGCTCGGCGAGCTGGCGCTTACGATTGCCGAGCAGTGCGTGGGCAATCTCGAGGACACCGAATTGCTCTGGCGTCTGACTCAAAAGGCGCTAATCGACTGGCGTGATGGGCAGAGGCTGACACTGCGTGTCGCTCCGTCGCAATTGGAACCCGTCGAGCGCATGCTCAAACTGAACCCGATACGCTCTGATCTTTGTTTGGCGGTCAGCGGCGACCCGCAATTGCAGTCGCGCCAATGTGTATTGTCCAGCGCGACGGTGTCAGTGGACTTGGGGCTGGACACGCAGTTGCTCAATTTGCGTCGCGCGCTGACGGCGAATGACTTGCAGGAGTGTCCGTGAACGGGATGCGAGCAAGCCATCAGGTCAAACTTGAAGCGATTGTGCCAAGTTTGATGGCCCTGGCACGTTTGGCGCGGCCGCGGCTGCTGCGTGGCAAGGTGCGGTGCATTCGCGGCACCATGGTCTACGCCAGCTTGCCCGTGGCGTGTATCGGAGAACTCTGCCAGTTATACGACCCGGTGACCCACCGAGCGATTTTTGCGCAAGTGATCGGCTTTTCGAATGAAGAGGCCATTCTCACGCCCATCGGTGAACTCGATGGAATGTCGACTCGCTGTGAAGTGATTCCCAGCGGGCAACCACTCAGCATAAAAATGGGCGCGCATTTGCTCGGCCGGGTTATCAGCCCTTTGGGCGCAACCCTGAATGTTGCGCGCAGCGAATCGCCATCACCTTTTTCTAAAACCGAGCTGCCGATACAGCTCTATCCGGTTCATGCCGACCCGCCGGGGGCGTTTACCCGGCAATTGATTAAGGCGCCGCTGCAATTAGGGATACGCGCAATCGACGGCCTGTTGACCATTGCGCGTGGGCAGCGTGTTGGACTCTTTGGTGGGCCTGGCGTTGGCAAGACGTCGTTGCTTGCAAGCATCATCCGTGGAACCAATGCACAGGTGATCGTCCTCGGATTGATTGGCGAGCGTGGGCGCGAGGTTCGTGAACTTCTTGACGTGCAACTGGATGCCGTCGCGCGCTCAAGAACGGTAGCGGTTGTGGCGACATCCGACCGTCCAGCCATGGAACGTGTGACCGCCGCTCATGTTGCCACCTCCGTTGCGGAGTATTTTCGGGATCAGGGGATGGACGTATTGCTGCTGATGGACAGCGTCACGCGTTTCGCCCGAGCTCAGCGAGAAGTGGGATTGGCGGCCGGTGAACCGCCGACCCGTCGCGGTTTTCCACCTTCATTCTTTGCTGCACTGCCACGTTTGCTGGAGCGCGCCGGGCCTGGTGCAAATGGCACGATCACGGCTTTGTACACCGTGTTGACCGAGGGTGATGCGAGCCTTGACCCAGTTGCCGAAGAAGTGACGTCGATTCTCGACGGACATATCGTTCTCAGTCCTGAATTGGCTCAGCGCAATCATTTTCCCGCCATTGATGTGCTGCGTAGCCGCAGTCGTTTGGCTGACAGCGTCAACTCACCTGCTCAAATCCACGCCGGCGCGCTGATTCGTAAATCGCTGGCGCTTTATGCGGAGGTTGAATTGCTGTTGCGCGTGGGCGAGTACGAGTCAGGAAGCGACAGTGATATCGACGCCGCGATCGCCCGACAACCTGCCATTCAGGCGTTTTTACAGCAGTCGTCGAAAGAGCACGTAGCGCTATCGGAAACGTTGCGGCGGATGCACGGGGTGATCTCATGATTTGCGCCTCCAAGGACATGACGCTGCTGTTGGCTTTACGCAAGCTTCGCCAACGCAAGGCCGCAGCGGCGCTGGCACATCAGAAAAAACATTGCCTGAAGCTTAAACAACACGCCGCAGCCTTGGACGCAGCGCGCCACGGTGAGCGACAACGATTTCTGGCTGCCGAGGCGCATGCATGGCAGCAGATGTTATGCACGGTGGCTAATACTCACGACTTGCAGGATGCGCAGCTTCGGCTGACCGAAAGCCTGGCGACGCTTGATGCTCTGGCGCGGAGACAACGGATTAACGAGATTCAGCAAGTCCAGGCGTTGGCCAGGCTTAAACCGCTGCAACAAGCGCTGCACCAGCAACAAACCCGATACGAAGCGCTTTCGTCGTTGGTAGAGCTACAGGTCGCCAAGGCAAGCCGTCATGCCGAATGGTTGTTTGAAGAACACGCGCAAGATCAGTCGGTGGGGGAACGCGTATGAGCCGGGCTCACGCATCATCTGCTGACATTGATTTGAGCTGGCGCTCCAAGCTTGCGGCACTTTCGACACGGGCGGCGATGCTGCACAACCAGTTCGCGCAACCGCGAGAGGCGATGGCTATTGAACTGCTTGGAGAGGCGGTCAAAGTGCGGATTTCCGGGATGGGCCGAGCGGCTGACGACGCCTTGCGCTTACCTTTTTCACTGGCGGGTCGAGGAGGGTGTCTGAGTCTTTCTCCCAGCCTGTTGAAACGTCTGGTACCTAATGGACCTGTCTCACAGTACCTCGAACTCTCTGGTTTGGCCCAGCGTTGCGTGGTGTTCGAGCACTTGATGCTTGAGAACCTGGTGAAGGCTGAACGCGCGCTAGCGTTGTCGGTTTCCTTCACTGCGTCACCCACCGACGTTGCCGGTGTGGAGCGTATGAGTCTGTTGGTGACACTCGACTTTGAGGCTGACAGCAAGCCTCTTTATGCCTGGTTGGAACTGGATCTCGATTGCGCCTCGCAGCTACATCGGTTGCTCACTCAGCACGCTGCGCTCAACCCGAGGACATTGGACTCATTTCCCATGGCGATTTCGCTGCAGACAGGGTGGCAGCATTTAACAGTTGAAGAACTGCAGAACCTGCAAATCACCGACGTATTGATGCTGGACCATCCCAGCAGCGGCGTTCGGGTTGTCGTCCAGGACTGCCTGTGGGCATTGGCTGAAGCTGACGAATACAACCTGCACCTGACCACTCATTTAAAGCCCGTTTTCTCGTTCAAGGAGCCTTACATGGTGCCCGTTGACAGTGCTGCACCCGAATCTGTTGTGACCAGGCTCGAGCAGGCGAGCGTTTGTGTTGTCTGCGAAATCGCAAGCCTGGAACTCTCTCTGGGGCTGGTGCGAACCCTTGGCGAAGGGAGTGTCTTGAGTGTGTCCGAGTCGCCGGATGTGACGGTTGTCATCCGTGCGAACGGCAAAGTTTTCGGTCAGGGTGAGCTGGTCAAGCTGGGTGAGGGCCTGGGTGTACGGCTGACGAGTCTTGACTGCCATGAGTGAATATCAACCCAACCTGATTGAAATCATCATTGTCGTGTCGACCATCGGGCTGGTGCCGTTGGCCGTGGTCACCATGACTGGCTTCCTGAAGATTTCGGTCGTGCTGTTTTTGATTCGAAACGCGCTTGGCGTCCAGCAGACACCGCCCAATCTGGTGCTTTACGGCATTGCATTGATCCTGACGGTGTATGTCACCGCGCCTCTGGTGGGCGAAATGGCATATCAGCTGGAAACACGGCCACCGCGTTTGCAGAGTGTCGAACAGATCATGGAGACCGCCGACGTTCTGCGGGGGCCGTTGCAAGCGCATCTGAAACGTTACGCAAATGAAAGTGAACGCGCGTTTTTCCTCCAGGCCACGGAAAGTGTCTGGTCGGAGGCCGCGCGGTCGGACCTGCGTGACGATGATCTTGTGGTATTGATCCCGGCCTTTGTCAGCTCCGAACTGACCCGGGCGTTTGAGATCGGATTCCTTTTGTACATCCCGTTTCTGGTGATTGACCTGATCGTGTCCAATGTCCTGATGGCCATGGGAATGATGATGGTCTCGCCGACGCTGATTTCCATTCCTTTGAAGATCTTCCTGTTCGTCGCGGTCAGTGGCTGGTCGCGCCTAATGCACGGCTTGATCATGAGCTATGGGACCTGACGCATGGGCCAGGATGTTTTTCTTACCCTGATGAATGACGCGTTAATGCTTGTGCTGCTGTTGTCTGCGCCTGCATTGATTGTTGCGATTGTCGTGGGATTTGGCGTCGGTCTGATTCAGGCGTTGACGCAGATCCAGGATCAGACGCTTCCTCAGGCGGTCAAGTTGGTTGCAGTTCTGCTGGTGCTGATGATTGTCGGGCCGCTGCTGGCTAATCAGGTCGGCAACCTTGCCGGTCAGGTGCTCGACAACTTTGCAGCGTGGACACGCTGATGGCGGGCTCACGATGAGTTTGCATAACCTCGATGGCTTTTTTGAGGTGGTCTATCCGCTCATTACCGCATTTGCATTGGCGGTAGCGCGGGTGCTGGGTGTCGTATTGATCACACCGGCCTTCAATCGACTTGGTTTGACCGGCATGCTGCGTGCGGCGGTTGCGGTGGTGATTGCCGTTCCCGTGGCCCCGGCGGTGTTCCAGGCCCTGTCCGCGATCGAAGCGCCCTCGGGTTTCATGTTGTCAGGCTTGTTAGCTAAAGAGATGCTCGTCGGCCTGTTGATCGGCCTGATGTTCGGCATCCCCTTTTGGGCCGCAGAGGTGGCAGGCGAGCTGATCGACCTGCAACGCGGGGCGACGATGGCGCAGTTGCTTGATCCGTTGGGCTCTGGAGAAAGTAGCATCACTGCAACTCTGCTGAGCATCACGCTGACGGCGTTGTTTTTCATGTCCGGCAGCTTCAGCCTCCTGCTCGACGCACTCTATCGCAGCTATCAATTATGGCCGGCCTTCGACTTTTCTCCGATCGTCAATCAGGCCATGGCGCTGGCAACACTCAACCTGCTCGACAACGTAATGGAGGTCGGCATAATGATGATTGCACCGATCATCATCGCCTTGCTGGTGGCGGATCTACTACTCGCCTACCTCTCTCGCATGACCCCGCAGTTGCATCTTTTCGATTTGTCCTTACCGGTAAAGAACCTCGTCTTCGCATTTTTGATGGTGGTGTATGTGGGCTTTCTGCTGCCCATCTTCTTTACCCAGCTTGGCCAGCTGCGCGGCCAGTTTAGTGTGCTGGAAATGGCCGCCAAAGCACCGCTGCCATTGTCGATGGAGGGGAGCGTCCGTGAGTGAGCACAGTGAGGAGAAATCCCTGCCGGCCTCGGCGAAGAAGTTGCGTGATGCGCGCAAGAAAGGGCAGGTTTCCAAAAGTCAGGATCTCGTCACCGGCCTCGTCATTCTGTCGTGCACGCTCTATCTGTTCGCGACGTCGGCAGAGCTGGAACAACAGGTTCGGGCATTTCTGGAGTTGGTTGCGCGGGTGTATGTCGAGCCCTTCGAGACAGTCTGGCCGCGAATCATGGGCATGGCTCAGAGCCTTCTGGTGCGCGCCGTTGTACCGATTCTGGCGGTGACGGTGGTCGTCGTCAGCCTTACCAATATTCTCGTCATGGGTGGTGCCGTATTTGCGGTCGAGCCGATCCTGCCGCAGTTCGAACGAATCAGCCCAGTGGCCGGGCTCAAGCGGATTTTCTCGATGCGCAGTCTGATCGAACTGATCAAGGCGTTGTTGAAGATGCTGGCGCTCGGAGTGGCATTTGTACTGGTTTATCGCAATGGGTTGCAGAACCTGATGGAGTCATCGGTCTGCGGTACCGCTTGCCTTTACAGCTCATTCTTCCAATTGCTCACACCGCTGGTCATCACTGGTATTGCGGCTTTTCTGCTTGTAGGGGCGGTCGACGTACTGATTCAGCGATGGCTGTTCGCAAAGGATATGCGCATGAGCAAGAGCGATCAAAAGCGCGAACACAAGGATATGGACGGAGACCCTTTGATCCGCCGTGAACGCAACCGTCAGCGTAGCGAGATGCAGGCGTCGACCGCCAAGCGAGGTGTGCATCACGCCACTTTGCTAATCGGTGCGGCGGGTGGTTGGGTCGTGGGTGTTCGATATCTCAGGGGAGAAACCCCCGTCCCTGTAATCGTCTGTCGAGCACAGGCAGAAGGTTCGCAAGAGCTGCTCGATGACGCCCGACGCCTTAACAAACCTGTTGCAGTGAATGCCGAACTGGCCGCCCGGATTGCGTTACGCCCGGTCGGCAGCCCACTGCCAGACGACACGTTCCAGGTTGTCGCCGATCTGTTAGTGGGAGCGCGCTTGTTATGAGCCTGAAGGCTAAACCGAGGCGTAAAAACTCATTCGACCTGGGCCGATGCTTTCCGCTCAGCGTCACCCGACGTCGCCCAGCGCCGAGAGTTTCGAACGCTATTGGGCGCGTGTACGCACCTCTGTTTTGTCACCCGAAATGGGAGATGGGGTTGGGGTGCTCGACCCGTGACGGATCTGCCGTGAGGTAAGTCGTCGCTACGAAAATCAGCGTGAGGAAAAAAACAATGAGTCTGAACTCACTTTCATCTATGACCGACACCGGCAATGCTGGCTCGCTCGCAATCAATCAGGATGCCAGCGTTTTCAACAGCCAGTTGAGTGACGCGACGTCCAGAAGCAATCAAATGAACTCGGAGAACTTGCGCGGAGGTGAGGTGCTGCGCGCGTCCGACTTGACCCCGCCACCGTCATTGAACGCCGAGCTGCAGATTAACTGGAACAGCGACCTGAACACGGCCACTGGCGCTGTGTATGTGTCCGCAGACGGAAAGCTGACGGAAGTTTTGAAAGAGAACGCGCCTAAACTGTTTGCTCTGCTCAAGGACTATGCCGCCAGTCTGCTTGCGGACTCGGGTGCGACGAAGCCGCCACCGGAGTTAGTGCAAGATCAACCTTCGACCGTTAATTCGGAAGCCGACAATAAAGCCGCCCTCGATAAAGCCATGGAAGAGGAGGGGCGCACGCTCGCGGGTTCAGACCTCTATCTGGGTGCCAGTGACATCAAGACCCCCGAGAAATCGGAAAGCGGTCTAATTAAATTTGTGGGGACCGACAAGAAAGACGGTCAGACCGAAGATAAAAAATATATCGTCGATAAGACTACCAACCCTGAGCTTTACGAACGTGTGGATGGGTTGCTCGCCGATGCCAATGCCGAGCAAGTCTCCAGGACGCGAGAAGAGTATGGCCTGGGGAAACTGGATGATCTGGACATTCTCAGCCAAAAAAGCTCCGACGATATGACGGTATCGCAAAAAGCCACTACGACGCTGTTGGATAAATATACTCAGGGTATCGCCGACGGCTCGATTGGTAAGGATGATCCAAAGGCCAAGTTGGTGATGGCCATTGAAGCTCAGGGGGCGCTGCAAAATGGCAGAGGTCTGACCGGCTACGTCGAAGATGTCCGGCTCGACGATACGACCTTTCGAGAAATGGATGAAAAGAAAACTCAACTGACGGCTGCCGATGAGCAGGACATCATTGATGGAAACAAGGTGGATGCTCGCCTGACCGAATTATTTGCGAATGAAGACATCGCCAGCGACTACAAGCAAAGTCTGAGCGACGCGATCAGCACGGTGCCGGATCGTGACAAATTGGTTGAAAGCCTGGTGCAGCAGCTGACCAGTCCCGAATACACGAACTACCTACAGAAAATGAACGGCAGCGGGCAAGGGGACATTGCGCAGAAGGATGTGTCTGCACTGATTGGAAGCCTGACACTACTTGATCCGGTCAAGGCCAAGGAAGCCACGGCTACACTGACCTGTAATAGCCTGACCGTGCAGCTCGATAGTCTTCAGGGCGATGCGTCAAAGATCAGTACTGAAAACAAGGAACAGGCTATAAAGGATGTTTTTGCAGTGGCCAAGGCGGCCATAAAGAGTGCAGGGATTGATGTTCCCAAGCGCGTTCAGGACAGCATGGATCAGTTCGTCAATGGATTACTCCTGGGTAAAGCCAAGAGCTCTGAAGCGGTGGCTGCACTGGATGAGTTCAAAAGCCGGGGCGTTGTCACTGAGGCAGAGATAAAGGAGGTCGTCGATAAAACCTACATGCCTTCGGCCGAACGCGCCAAGCTCAAGGAGGTATTCAGTGTTCTGAACTCCCAAGGCATCTTGAGCTCTTTATCGGGAACCGCCTCACTGGTGAGCGGCATCTATCAGTTGGTCGGACAAGGTGGAAAACTGTCTGACGATCCTTTGGAACGGGTGGCTATTTCCAAAGACTTCATTAGCTTCCTCTCTAACAGCTCTCAATTTATCAAAACCGGTATGTTTGATTCATTGACTAAAAGCAAAAGCGGGGCCTACGAGCTACTGGGACTTGATAAGACATTACCGGAGATTTGGGATAAAAAAGGACCTTTAGGTAGTGCTCCGCCAGACGAAAAACCTTACACGTCGTCAAAGGCTGTCAACGAAAAGTTGAATGCCATTGATAGCAGGCTGAAATTTGACGAAGAATTTCAGCGGCTTTCCTCCATTTCAATCCACGACGATGTTATCGATAGCTCAATCGGGCGCCCGACATCGTCGAGCATGCCAGATAGTGCAAGTCTGGCCAGCTCCGTCGTTGAACCCGATGCCAAAGTGCCGATGTCAAAACATGCGAAGATAGGAGGTTCGGCACTAAAAGTTCTGGGAGCCTTGACAGATTTAGCGGGAGGCGCGCTGGACGTCGTGCTCGGCTCTTTTAGTATCGATGCAGGTAGAAAAAAGGGCGATTCACTCTTGATAGCTGCCGGTAGCTTGCAGGTCGCCGGAGGTGCAACAGGCGTGGTTGCGGGGGGGATCGGGATTGCCGGGCTGTTGGGCGCCACTGCTGCAGCAGTGGCCGTGGGCCCTCTGTTCCTGGTCGGTGCGGCATTGGGTATTGCCGGGGCGGTCGTGTCGGTTTTTAGTCAACACAAACAAGAACAGGACGCGACTAACGCAGAAAGTGACTGGTACGCCGATCTTGACAAGGAAGGTCTGCTTCAGTCGGGCTGGCAGGATAAAATCGAATATGCCCGATACGCCATTCATCATTACGGTCAGCGTGATACGCCCGATGATCAAAGTATGTTCGATTATCAGTCAAGGGAGTGGAATCACTTCAAAGAGGAAGATGGGAAAAACGGATCGTCGATTAATCGGCTGGACGGAGCCAAACATGTTGACTACGAGGGTGATGGCGATAATAAAGTTGTCCATACTAACAAGGTGCTGGATGCCGCGCTTGAACACGATAGTGTTGGTGAAGAAGCGACAAATAGGGGACGACCTGCGCTATCAATACTGTAATTCATATCGGAACGTCTGAGATTGGAATCTGCCGCCTGAGGGCGGCAGATTTTTTGGGTTCAATATGTGTATGCGGCTTGCTGTAGATAGCCTGTTTCGGTCTCTGCTTTGGGGCGTCGGAACCTTTCGCGTTATGCATGAATTAGCCTGAAGCAGCCGGTCAGAAGCGGCAGTTCGCGGCCATAATCGGACAGGTGTCTAAACCCCTAATTGCCAACAGAAACGTCAATGCGTACTAGTCATGTGCCCCAATTGGCTACAGGCGGCGGTTACTTTCCTGGGAGGGAATTGTTTCTTGTCTGAAGTAACGAAATGAACCTGCTGATTGTTATCAACAAAAGTACAAACGACCAAGACCATCGCCGCGCTGCTCGAGGCCATAACGGAAGGCACCCACGTCAAGTTCAGCGTGGAGTTGGTTTCCACCAGCACAACGCCCAAGCCAGTGCCTGAAGTGCTGAGAATACCGTTGCTCCAAGTCGCCTCACCGACATTCATAACCCGCAATGCAGGGTTGTTGTCATCTGATGTCACCATTTTCCCTGTACCGTTATAGATCGTACCGTCGACGAGCACACCAGTGGCGTGCCCCATGCTGGAAAAGGCCAACAACAAGCTGGCAGACAACATGCTCAAGGGGAAAGCCGGGGCTTTTGAAGGTAAGCGCGCAACGCTATTGCGCGATTTTAAAGCGTCAGACGCCGACTCTTACAGCACCGTAAAATAGGTACGCGTGCGATTCCATATAGCTCGGTAGATGCTGTTCATAAATCTCTCATTCATTGATTTTTTTCAGGACAGGCTTAAACAAGCCAGCGCTCGAAAGTCATTGAGGAGAGATTTGAACAGGAAATTCAGCGGCAAAAGCTCAGGCTTTTCCGACGGATCTGTAGGAAATTTCCTACGCGCGAGCCGCTCTCTTTAGCACTCAGCAATTCGTATCTCCATCTATATGAATCGCCACTGCATGTGTAGACATTCGATGACCGCTATTGGCCGAACGCTGTCCGTTGAAGACAGCCACATCCTCAGGTATCTAGGTCGAACCAGTGATGTCGGAAGGGGAGCGTTGCGGAAATGCCCGAAAAGATGCGGAAACGATCCACAGAGAGAGGAGCCAATTTCCTGAATGCCAGAAACGACAAAGCCCTGAATAATCAGGGCTTTGTCGTACATAAGATGGCGGAGGCGATGGGATTCGAACTCATGGACCTGTTACAGTCGACGGTTTTCAAGACCGTTGCCTTAAACCACTCGGCCACACCTCCGTTGCGTTGCGGGCGCCATAATACCTGAATGAAACACACTGTCAAACTCTCTGCATGGCTTGTTACAGAGCGTCTGTTATGATCTTTGCGACTGAACGTTTCAAACCAACAGGAGTGTCGCCATGCGCGAACAGGATTACGCAGTTAATAACAGCGTGCAGGCTGAGCAGCTAGAGGTTAGCCGCGTCCTGCGCAACACTTACGGCCTACTGGCGCTCACCCTCGCATTCAGCGGCGTGATGGCTTTCGTCGCGCAGCAGATGCGGGTCGGCTACCCGAATATCTTCGTGGTGCTGATCGGCTTCTATGGGCTGTTCTTCCTCACCAACAAACTCCGTGACTCCGCGTGGGGCCTGGTATCCGCCTTCGCGTTGACCGGTTTCATGGGTTTCCTGCTCGGCCCGATCCTCAACCGTTACCTGGGCATGCAGGGCGGCGCTGAAGTGGTCAGCTCGGCTTTCGCAATGACCGCACTGGTGTTCGGTGGTCTGTCGGCCTATGTGCTGATCACCCGCAAGGACATGAGCTTCCTCGGTGGTTTCATCACCGCCGGTTTCTTCGTGTTGCTGGGTGCCACGCTGGCGAGCTTCTTCTTCCAGATCAGCGGCCTGCAACTGGCGATCAGCGCAGGTTTCGTGCTGTTCTCGTCGGTGTGCATCCTGTTCCAGACCAGCGCGATCATCCACGGCGGCGAGCGCAACTACATCATGGCGACCATCAGCCTGTATGTATCGATCTACAACCTGTTCGTCAGCCTGCTGCAGATCTTCGGCATCATGAGCCGCGACGACTGATAGCAATGATGTAATGATGAAAAACCCGCTTCGGCGGGTTTTTTGTTGTCTGCAGGAAAGTGCCGGCTCAGTTGATGACGATGCTGCCATCCACTTGCTGGCGGTAAATCGTGTAGGGCAGCAGCAGGGTATCGAGCGCGCCGGAGACGACGGCGTCTACCAGTACCACCGGAATGGCCGCGTTGCGGTGGTCATCAGGGTCAATACCCGAGGCCAGGGGAGCGTTCAGCGTGCAGAAGTCATAGGCGAGGCCGCTGTAGATTCTCGGCACCGCGCCGCAATAACTTTTTTGTTCCTTCAGCCCGTCCACAGCCGCCTGATCGTTGCGTGCGACCGTCTGGATCGTGCCACAACCGCCGAGCAGCATGACTGCCAGCAGCATTGCCTGAATTTTCATAGCGCCAATCCTTAGCCGCAAAAAATCACAATCTACGCCGAATGATCACAAAAAACATCTAGGCCATCGGCGGCAAACGGCGCTTGACCGGGGTTTTCTTGACGATCGCCGTGTTGGTTTCCGCCAGCGTATTGAGCCGGTCGAGGAGGGTGTCCAGCTGTTCCATCGAACGCACATGCAGGCGCGCGATAAAGCAGTCTTCGCCGGTCACCTTGTCGCACTCGGTGAATTCAGGGATCGACAGAATCTGCCGTTCCACCTCCTGCAACTGCCCCGGTAATGGCCGCACCCGGACGATCGCCTGCAATTGATAGCCAAAATGCTTCGGATCAATCTCGACGGTGTAGCCCTTGAGCACGCCGCGTTCTTCGAGGCGGCGCAAGCGCTCGGCGACGCTGGGCGAGGACAATCCGCTGATTTGCGCCAACGCCTTGAGCGAGCGGCGCGAGTCTTCCATCAAGGCAGTAATAAGGATCTGATCGATATCGTCAGTCATGGGCCAACTCCGCTATTAGGCCATTTCGATGAATGACCCTCGATAAAAAAGGCAGATCGGAAGTTTAGCCTGTCTTTTGCGCTGGAGAGGCGCCCGGCGTGCTTGGCATACTTTTGCCATGCTTTCGCCAACCTTTCGGGAGAATGAACATGGACAAAACCTTGCGTCGCGGCTCGCTGGAAATGACCGCCGCCATGCTGATATCCGGGACCATCGGCTGGTTTGTATTGGTGTCCGGGCAACCGGTGCTCGACGTGGTGTTCTGGCGTTGCGTGTTCGGCGCCGGCACCTTGCTGTTGATCTGCGCGGCGTTCGGTTTTCTGCGTCCGGGCATTCTAACCCGCGCTACGTTTTTGCTCGCGATACTCAGTGGCGTGGCGATCGTCGGCAACTGGGTGTTGTTGTTTGCATCGTATTCTCGCGCGTCGATTGCCATCGGCACTGCGGTTTATAACGTGCAGCCATTCATGCTGGTGGGCCTGGCGGCGTTGTTTCTCGGCGAAAAGATCACCGTGCAAAAGTTGTTCTGGCTGGCGGTCTCGTTCATGGGCATGTTGGCCATCGTCAGTGCCCACGGCACGCAAGGCGAGAGTGGCAACGATTACCTGCTGGGCATCGCATTGGCCTTGGGCGCGGCGTTGCTGTATGCGTTTGCTGCGCTGATTATCAAGCGTCTTACCGGCACGCCGCCGCATCTGATCGCGCTGATTCAGGTCTGCACCGGGGTTCTGCTGCTGGCGCCGTTCGCGCATTTCAGTGCGTTGCCGCAAGCACCCAGTGCCTGGGCCAGTCTGGTGACGTTGGGCATTGTTCATACCGGTTTGATGTATGTGCTGTTGTACGGTGCGATTCAGAAGTTGCCGACCGCATTGACCGGCGCACTGTCGTTTATCTACCCGATCGCGGCGATCTTCGTTGACTGGTTCGCCTTCGGCCATCGCCTGGAAACCCTGCAATGGGTGGGCGTGGCGGCGATCCTGCTGGCCGCCGCCGGCATGCAGCAAGGCTGGGGTTTCAAAGCGCGGCGACTGGCCGCGCAATAAAACTCAGATGTTCCAGCGCGGGGCGGATTTTGCCAGGCGCTGGCGCATCTCAGCGATGTTGGCCGCCAGTTGCCGGGTCAACAAGCGATAACCGTCCAGTGCGCTGTAGACCGGCGCCTCGAGGTTGGCCTCCGGCAACTCCTGTGGCCTGTCGAGGCGACTGGTGGCGCCGCTTTTCAAGGCGCGGGCCATACCGATCAATTGCACGCGAATCTGCCGATGCTCGGCCTTCAGCGCCGATTGCAAATGCGCCATGGCCTCTGGATCGTTGGCATCCGGGCGGGTATTGCCGAGGATTTCGAGAGTGCTGATGCACATGCGCAGGTTGCGCTGGATCGCATCGAGTTCGGTCATGGAAATCTTCACTTCCTTGGACACCGACGGCATCAGCGAGCGCAACTGCACCATCACCGCGCCGAGGCGGCTCATCAAACGCAAATGTTCGTCGGCATTGACTGGCTGGCCGCTGATGATGCGTCCATACACCGTGGCGCAGTCGCGCAGCGCATCGGCGAGGTTGTAGCGCCATGAATACACCGCGTACAGCGGCAGGGCGAATGAGAAAGCCAGGGCGAGGGCAATGCCGATGAGAATATCGACGCCGCGCCACAACCCATCGGTGATCGGGTTGTCGCCATGCCCGGCGACGATGAACACGGTGATCGCCGAGAGCAGGGCGGTGTAACCCCCCTTGCCGATGGCGTGATAGGAGAAAAATCCGCAGACCACGGCCATCGCAAAATAGGTCAGCCACGGCATCCCCAGCCACGCGTGTTGTGCCACCAGGGCCAAGCCGACTGCGGCCCCGATCAGGGTGCCGGTGGCGCGCTCGGCGGCTTTTTTGCCGATATTGCCGTGGTGCTGCAGGCCGCCGATCACCACCAGCATGGTCACCGAGGCCCATTCGCCGTGGGGCAGATTGATGCCGGTGGTCAGCAGGATCGTCGCCAGCAAACCAAGGGCTACGCGCACCGCGTGGATCAGGCGGGCGTGGCGGTAACGGCGATACGGGTCCAGCAAGGGGCGCAAGACCCGGCGCAGCAAGGGCGGAAGTCGATGGGTGCTGTAAGTACTCAGTGCAAGCCTCTCGTCATCTCGGTTCAGATCAGTGGAACGGGAAAATGTAATTCATCCATGCTGCCATACGCAGGAGGATTTTGCGCATCGCACCAATATGGTGAAAGTGCTGACTGTACAACGCGGCCTGCCCGTAAGCACCGCCGGGCATCAGTTTGCTGTACTGGGCGAAGGCCGGATCGGTGATTTCAATGATCACCGGCACCCGCCCGGCCGGCGGTGAGCCGGTGTAGCCGATCAGCGTGCCGGAAGGTTGCACCTGACCTTCGGCGATCACGCCGATGACATTTTTAACCCGCCCGGCGAAGACCTTGCCGGGGATGCCGTCGAACGCCACTTCCGCTTCGTCGCCGACGGTCAGGCGCAGCAGACTGTTCTGGCGCATCCACGCGGCAAAATATTGGCCTTCCTCGGGAATGAACACCATCGAGGGGCGCAACGGCAACTTGCTCGCCATCATCCCCGGGCGCAACGAAACATGGGTGACAAAGCCTTTGCTCGGCGCGCGGACGGTGGTGTTGTCCAGTTCGAATTGTGCGTTATCCAGCTGCGCCTGTAGATCGTCGGTGCGAGCGATGGCGGCATCCAGTTCACGCTGGGTGCCGAAGTTGCGCCGGATCAGTTCGGTGATGCGATAGCGATCTCCCTTGGCCGCGACCAATTGCGCTTTCAGCGATTTCACCCGGTTTGCAAACGGTGTGGGGTCGATGCGAAACAGCACGTCACCTTTTGCCAGCGGCTCGTTACCCTTTACGGGTACGTCGATCACCTGTCCGCTGACGACCGGAATCACCGGCACGGACACGAAATAAGTGCGCGCCACCTCCGAGTAGGGATGGTTGTAGTTCATGGTGAAAATCAATGCGCCGATCAGCAGGATGCCGCCGAGCACGGCCGTGGGCACGGTCCATTTGTTTAACGGGATGCGAAAAATCTTGAACAGGGCGACGCAGAACGCGGCGTACGTGAGGATCAGCAACAGGTCCATGGGAGTCAGCCCTCCCGGTGCGGGGCGGGCGCGGCAGTGGCCGTCAGCGCTTCGAGTCGTTCAAGGCGACCTTGCAGTTCGATCACCTGTTGTTCCAGGCGAACCACATGGTTTTGCACGGATTGGCCGTCACCAAAACCCCAGCCGCGATCTTCGCGATAGGCCATCGCCCAGATCCACAAAAAGGGCCAGAGCGCATGCAGGGTGAACAGACTGACCCAGCCCGTGGCATGGATCGCATCCTGATGCGGGTGGTTGCGGTGCACGGCAATTTCATAGGGAATGTCGTGCAGGACGATGACCCCGTAAAACAGCACAAGCCCAACAAACACCAACACGCCTAACGCGAAGTAATCGAGCATGATCCGGTTCCCGGCATCCAGCACAGTGCTGGCATCAGTGTAGACACTGATGGGCCGGGCGCTCGCTGACCTGGATCAGGCCCTGATTGTGGATCAGAAGATGTAATCGGTGGTCAGGAAACTCGAATCACGCCCGCGAATGATCTCGCTGATCAGATCCTTGTTGCTCTCCTGGAACTTGGTCGCCACCAGCGTACGGATCGAAAACACCCGCAACGCATCGTGTACCGACAGCGTGCCTTCGGCGGAATTCTTGCGGCCGTTGAACGGGTAGGTATCCGGGCCGCGCTGGCACTGGGCGTTGAGGTTGATCCGCCCGACCTGGTTGGCAAAGGTGTCGACGAGCCGACCGACCGCCACCGGGTTGGTGCCGAAGATGCTCAGCTGCTGGCCGAAGTCCGATTCCAGCACATAGTCGATCACGGTATCGAGGTGACGATACGGCACGATCGGCACCACCGGGCCGAACTGTTCTTCCTGATAGACGCGCATCTGCGGGTTCACCGGGTACAGCACCGCCGGGTAGAAGAACGACGCGCGGGCCTCGCCGCCATGCGGGTTGACCACTTCGGCGCCCTTGCTGCGCGCATCGGCAACCAGCCCGTGCAGGTAATCGACTTTGCCCGACTCCGGCAGCGGTGTCAGCGCGACGCCGCTGTCCCACGGCATGCCCGGTTTCAGCGTGGCCAGTCTGGCGTTGAATTTTTCGATGAAACTGTCGACCACGTCTTCGTGGACGAAGAGGATTTTCAAAGCGGTGCAACGTTGACCGTTGAACGACAGCGAGCCGGTGAGCGCTTCGCTGACGGCGTTGTCGAGATCGACTTCCGGCAGGACGATGCCCGGGTTCTTTGCGTCCAGGCCCAGCGCAGCACGCAAACGGTGTGGTTTGGGGTGGAGTTTTTTCAGGTCGCTGGCGGCTTTGTTGGTGCCGATGAAGGCAAAGATGTCGATCTTGCCGCTGGCCATCAGCGCACTGACGGTTTCGCGGCCGCTGCCGTAGATCACGTTGATCACGCCGGTGGGGAAACTGTCGCGGAAGGCTTCGAGCAACGGGCGGATCAACAGCACGCCGAGCTTGGCCGGTTTGAACACCACGGTGTTGCCCATGATCAGCGCGGGAATCAGCGTGGTGAACGTCTCGTTCAGCGGATAGTTGTAAGGACCCATGCACAACGCGACGCCGAGCGGTACGCGGCGGATCTGGCCGAGGGTGTCCTGTTCCAGCTCGAAACGGCTGGAGCGGCGGTCGAGTTCCTTGAGCGCGTTGATGGTATCAACGATGTAGTCGCAGGTGCGGTCGAACTCTTTTTCCGAGTCCTTGAGGTTCTTGCCGATTTCCCACATCAGCAGTTTCACCACGGCTTCGCGTTGTTCGCGCATGCGCCGCAGGAATGCTTCGACATGCTGGATGCGCTCGGCCACGCGCATCGTCGGCCATAGACCTTGACCGCGGTCGTAGGCACGCACGGCTGCGTCGAGGGCGGTGAGGGCGGTTTCAGCGTCGAGCAGTGGCGTGCTGCCGAGGATCACTTGTTCGTCGCCGTTGGCACCCTGCAGATAGACCGGGCTGCGCACTTGCGCGAGCGGGCCGTCCCAGCGGCGCAATTCACCGTCGACGAGGTATTCGCGCTGCTCGAGCTGAGCGTCGAGACGGTATTTTTCCGGGATGTCGCTGACAGAAGGGAACAGATTGCCAAGGATGTTTGCTGTGGTCATGTCGCTACCCCGTGATGAAATCAATGTGCAGGTTAATACCGATACCTGTGGGAGCGAGCCTGCTCGCTCCCACATTGGGATGAGGGGAGGTCTTGGAATTGTCGTTCCAAGCCTAGACCTGTTTCGCCCTGCTTGTGAACCCCGGCTGGCCCCGTCTGCCCCCTTCAATGTCCGGCAATGCCCTCAGCCCTCTGGCAGCGCTGCCTTAAGGTGGGCGCATAACAACAAGCGCCACCCCAACGCGAGGCTTTTCATGCGGGCGATCCGACTCTGTTTATGGCTGGCAATGGCCACGGCGCTGTACGGTTGCGACGAAGAACCCAAGCCGCAGCCCACCCACCGCAACATCACGCCCGCCGACCCGGCGCTGGCGCAGATCTACGCCAACAGTTGCCAGCTGTGCCACGCCAACCCGGCAGCCAACGCGCCGCTTAGCGGTGATCGCCAGGCCTGGGAGCCGCGAATCCGCCAAGGTACCGACACGCTGCTCGAGCACACCATCAATGGCTACAACGCCATGCCGCCGATGGGCCAGTGTGTCGAGTGCTCGGAAGAACAATTCCTGCAACTGATCGGCTTCATGGCCGATCAGCCGCTGCCGCAATAAGGTGCCCGCCATGACTTTGGATCTGACGCGCCGGCAATTGCTGCAGCGGGCGAGTGTTGTCGGCACGTTCAGCGCACTGGCGAGTCACCCGGCGCTGGGCCAGTTGCTCCGCGCGCCACGCCTGATTCCCTGGCGCAACTGGTCGGGCGCGCAGAGTTGCCTGCCGGCGGCGCGGCTGGCGCCGAAGAATCTTGATGAGCTGACAAGCGCCATTCAGCAGGCACCCGGCAGGATTCGCCCAGTCGGCTCGGCGCATTCGTTCAGTGCGCTGGTACCCACCGACGGCACGCTGTTGTCGCTGAGTTATTTCAGCGGCTTGCTCGACCACGACGGGAAAACCCTGCAAGCCGAGTTTGGTGCCGGCACGCCAATGTCGCGCATGGGCGTGCCGCTGAGAGACATCGGCCAGGCGTTGCCCAACATGGCCGATATCGATTACCAGACCCTTGCCGGCGCCATCGCCACCTCGACTCACGGCACCGGGAAAACCTTTCAGTCCTATTCGGCACAGGTCTGCGCCGTGCAACTGGTCACGGCCAGTGGCGAGGTGCTGGACTGCGACCGTCAGCGCCATCCCGAGGTGTTCAACGCGGCGCGGGTCTCGCTCGGTGCGCTCGGTGTGGCGACGAAGATCCGCCTGCAAAACCGCCCGGCCTATCGCCTGCGCGAACATCAATGGATCGCCAAAACCGAAGAGTTGCTCGAAGACCTTGATAAGAACACCCGCGAAAACCAGCACTGGGAAATGCTCGTCGTCACCCATTCCGACTACGCCTTGTCTATTGCCCTCAACGAAACCAACGACCCGCCCACGCCACCGATCAGCGCGCAAGAAGAGG
Organism: Pseudomonas koreensis; assembly: GCF_036668835.1. GTDB lineage: Bacteria > Pseudomonadota > Gammaproteobacteria > Pseudomonadales > Pseudomonadaceae > Aquipseudomonas > Aquipseudomonas koreensis_I. Next base: position 2,123 of record NZ_JAZEVW010000006.1, on the reverse strand, counting down.
GCGGCAATGAGTTCGTCAACCTGATCGAGAAACTCGACAAGTACGCCAGCGACTTTCCCGACCTGCGCCGCACGCTGCTCAACAGCCTGCGCCATCTGGCGAGTTTCAAGGATCGTGTTGGCGATTCGTTCGATATCTACGCCAACGTGCGCACGGTGCGTTTCAACGAAATGGAGTACTCGGTGGCCGCCGAGCACGGCCCGGCGTGCCTGCGTGAAATTCTCAAGCTGATTCAGGACAAGGACCTGCGCACCTGGTTTCCCATCGAGTATCGCTACGTCAAGGCTGACGACATTGCGTTGAGCATGTTCGAGGGCCGTGACAGCTGCTCGATCTCGGTTCATCAGCATTATCAGATGGATCATCACAACTTCTTCGCGGCGATCGAGCCGATCTTCTGGAAATACAACGGCCGCCCGCACTGGGGCAAGTTGCACACGCTCAACGCGCGAACCCTGCAACCGCTGTATCCGCGCTGGCGCGAGTTTGTCGAAGTGCGCCAGGCGCTGGACCCGCACGGGCGTTTTCTCAATGCGCATCTGGCGTCGATACTGGGGGTGAGCTGATGGCGGTCAATCGACGTAATTTCCTCCTTGGCACTTTGGGCGTCGGCGCTTTGCTGGTGGGCGTCGGCGCGTGGTTGCGGCCGGGCGACCGAGGCGGGCCGTACAGTGATTATTTTCGGGCGCTGAACAAGGAGCTGAAAGAGCACGGCCCGATGCGTCCGGTACTGTTGATCGATCTCGATCGCCTCGATCACAACATCGATGTGGTAATGCAGTCGGTCAGGCGCGGCGGCAAGCAGTTGCGGCTGGTGGAAAAGTCATTGCCGGCGCCGGGGCTGCTGAGCTACGTCGCGCAACGTGCCGGAACGCAGCGGTTGATGTCGTTTCATCAGCCGTTTCTCAACCATGATGCGGTGGCGTTTCCCGAGTCCGATATCTTGCTCGGCAAGCCGCTGCCGGTGCGTTCGGCTGAGCTGTTTTACCGCGAGCACAAAGGCTCGTTCGATCCGGTTCGGCAGTTGCAATGGCTGCTCGATGGGCCGCAGCGGTTAGAGCAATACCTGGCTTTGGCGCAGGGTTTGCGGACGCGGATGCGCGTCAACATCGAACTGGATGTCGGGCTGCATCGTGGCGGGGTCGGTGATGTGCAGGCGCTGGGGAGGATGCTGGCGCTGATCAGTGCCAACCCGCAGCACCTGGAGTTTGCCGGGTTCATGGGCTACGACCCGTTTGTGGGGATGGGTGTGCCAGGGATTCTCGGTTCGCCCGATGAATTGTTCGTCAGGGTCATGGTGATTTATCAGCGTTATGTCGATTTTACCCGGCAGCAGTTTCCGGGTTTGTGGCGGGAGGGTTTGTGCCTGAACACGGCGGGCAGTCCGAGTTATCGCATGCATGAACACGAGACGCTGAGCAGTGAGGTGTCGGTGGGGACGGCGATGCTCAAGCCGACGCACTATGATTTGCCGTCGCTGAGCGAGCATGTACCTGCGGCGTATATCGCTACGCCGGTGTTGAAGAGTACCGGCGCGGTGAATATTCCGGCGCTGGATGGCAAGTCGAGGTTGCTTTCGTGGTGGGACCCCAATCAGCGGCAGACTTTCTTTGTTTATGGGGGTAACTGGATGGCGGAGTTCGAGTCGCCCATGGGGTTGCAGAGTAATGCGGTGTATGGGCGTAGTTCGAATCAGGAGATGGTCAATGGGTCGTCAGCTGTGGGCCTTGGGGTTGAGGATCAGGTCTTTTTACGTCCTGCCCAAACGGAATCTGTGCTGTTGCAATTTGGCGATTTGCTGGCTGTGCGGGGTGGCAGGATTGTCGATAGCTGGCCTGTTTATACCTGAAGGGGGGCGGCTTCTGAGCGCTTCTGGCTGATGTACGCGATCGAAACTGTGGGAGCCAGCCTGCTGGCGATGGCTTTCTTTCAGGCTTGATTGGGTGCATATCCGTTGCTGCGGTTACGGCTACTTGGGGTTCCGCCCTTACGGCGGGTCACCTTTTTCAAACGCCAAAAAGGTAACCCAAAACGCTTGCTCCTACGTACGGCCCTCGCAGGCTCGGGTCCCTTCGCTGCGGGATCGATCCGGGCGCAGCGGCTACGGTTTGCTGCGCTGCACC
>NZ_JAZEVW010000005.1:0-572692 GCF_036668835.1 Pseudomonas koreensis | reverse complement strand
CAACAACTTCAACCACTTGCGCTTCCGATCTCTCGTCAGCGGGAGGCGAATTCTACAGCGTTACACGCTGCTGTCAACACCTCTTTTTCAACTTCCTTTCGGACTTCGATGAACTGAAGCCGCTTGCTGCCGAAACCTACTTAACTCGTTGAATCTCAAGGAGTTTTCCGTTTCGACTGCGCCGGAAGTGGGGCGAATTATAGACACCTGAAATCTGCCGTCAACCGTTAATTTCGCTTTTGACGAATTCTCGCTTCACTCCTCTCCTATATAGAAGATAGAAGCGAAGCAAAGGCCAGCCCGGCGGTGCCTGTAACAGGCAGCCACCACCCACCCATTCGGGATGAGGAGCTATCTAAAGGGGAAGTCGATGTCGGATGGTGTCCCAGGGCAGGTTCGAACTGCCAACCTTCCCCTTAGGAGGGGGATGCTCTATCCAATTGAGCTACTGAGACACAGGTAAGCCGCAGCAGGCGCTGCGTGACGGACGGCGTGCATGTTAACGGCCGAACCCTGATTTGTCATGTCATCCCACGGCTTTTTAAGTGTAGGCCCCTGCCCACCCGTTTGCCGGAAGAGTTACCGGCATTTTGCACGACTCTCAAAACACCACCATTGCAGATTGCAATCAGCGCCATCGCTGAAAATCCTTCAAATGCTTGTTTTTAAACGATTTAACAGCGGATAGACTGTTGGCACGGCGAGTGCTTTGTCTGTTCTATAAAGAACATTCGGAGCCCAACCCCATGAACAGCACCCTTTTGCTTGCAAATGCAATTGCTTTGGCGGTTTTGGTCGGTTCTCAGTTTATCCCCGAGCACAAAGCACCCGAATCCGTGGCTCAACGCGTACCGCATTACTTACAGGTACAAAAGGCGCCTCAACTCGCGGTGTTAAGCAATCAGGGCGCGCCACAAGCCGTCAGCGATTCCGAGCAGACACTTCCGGCGGTAACCTCCGAACGTCTGGTTTTTTGAAACATCTTCAGGAGTACAAATGATGTCCAAGTCAGCTGCGGGATTACTGATCCTCGCCCTGTTGAGCGGCGCTATGCATTTTTCGCTGTTCGAGGACACCAAGATCAGCCTGCCGCTGGTTGGCTGCGGCGTTTTTGCGGTGTTGTTTGTATTGGCATTGGCTGCCGGACGCAAAATCAAATTTGATCCGGTTTTACGCTAAGCGCAATCAAAGCCAAAAGTTGATTCACGGCATCCCCCAGGTTGCCGGAGTTGTCGATGAGGCGCAAAGGCCCATCGCTCGACCTCCTATCCTTGAACTGCGCATTACGACCCAGCCTCTGATCGATCTGCTCAAGCGTCTCACGACCACGCTTGAGCAGACGCTCTCGTAACACATCGTCCCGAACCGTCAACAAGACTGCAATAAGCCCTGGGTAACGCATCATCGCCTGGCGCAAGTTAGCTCGCGAACCATTAACCAAAACGTGTCGACCGGAGCTCAGGCGTTGATCCATCTCAGCGGGAATGCCATAGGACAGGCCATTGGCGTGCCAAGCCAAGGCAAAATCACCAGCGCGCTCACGCTGGTCGAACTCATCGGGCGTCACTCCGATAGCATCTTCCCCCACCGATTCGGCGGACCGGGTAATCACCCGGCGCATGACTTCGCAATTCAACGCACGCAATGGTTGGCGAGCAGCCTCGATAAGGCTGTCTTTGCCTGAACCGGACGGGCCCATCAAATAAATAAGCTTGCCATCCATCCCTTAAACGCCCTCTGCGGATGCCCGCCACTAGTAAATCGGCAATTTGCCACTATCCTGTAAAGGTAGGTAACAAGGATGCGCAGCTGCTTAGCATGCACCTTACGGCACCTTAGAGCATCCGCGGAAGCCGATGACACCCAGGCAGAGCGCGGGACAAAGGCAAAGATTTCCAACCAGTCCGCATTTCTGATGATTGGTGCTGGCATTACGCCTTTACCCGGCTCAATATTTGTCACAGAATTGACGCCAATGATCTGGCAATTTTGAGGCATGATGCGGGCCTCTTAACAATTCAGGTTGAACCATTTGGCGCGGATGCTTGTCCTACCACACATCCTGCGGCCAATCCCGAGAACCGCTCCCCTGAACTAACCGGTTAAATATATGCGCCCATTGAAACAGGCAATTTATTCCAGCCGTACGGCTGACAAGTTCGTCGTACGTCTGCCAGACGGAATGCGTGAACGCATTGCCGAGGTGGCTCGCAATCATCATCGCAGCATGAACTCCGAGATCATTGCGCGCCTTGAGCAGAGTCTTATTCAGGAAGGTGCACTGGGCGAAGAGCTGAGCATGCGCCTGGACAGCCCGGAGCTGTCGTTGCACGAGCGCGAGCTGTTACAACGCTTCCGTCAGTTGTCGCACCGTCAGCAGAACGCACTGGTTTCGCTGATTGCACACGATGCGGAAATGGCCGCAGACGCGTCCTGAGTAACACGAACACCTCAAGCCAGCTTTGATAGCTGGCTTTTTTTTGCCCGAAATTTGCTTTTCACAGGCAAAAAAAACCCGCCAGACTGGCGGGTTGTTTCAGCGCGATCAGTTAGAGCAAGAAGATCGTCGCCAGCCCCAGGAAGATGAAGAAACCACCGCTGTCGGTCATGGCAGTGATCATCACACTGGCCCCCATCGCCGGATCCCGGCCCATCTTAGCCAGCGTCATCGGAATCAATACACCCATCAGCGCAGCCAACAGCAGGTTCAGCGTCATCGCGGCAGTCATTACCACGCCTAGCGACCAACTGCCGTAAAGCAGATAGGCAACCACACCGATCACCCCACCCCAGACCAGGCCATTGATCAGACCTACCGCGAGCTCCTTGCGCATCAGCCGTGAGGTATTGCCGGTGCTGACCTGATCAAGCGCCATAGCGCGTACGATCATGGTGATCGTCTGATTACCGGAGTTGCCGCCGATACCGGCGACAATCGGCATCAACGCTGCCAGCGCGACCAACTTCTCGATCGAACCTTCGAACAAACCGATCACCCGCGATGCGACAAACGCCGTGATCAGGTTGACGGCCAGCCACGCCCAACGGTTGCGCAACGACTTCCAGACGGAAGCGAAGATATCTTCCTCTTCGCGCAAACCCGCCATGTTAAGAACTTCGCTTTCGCTCTCCTCACGGATCAGGTCGACCATTTCGTCGATGGTCAGACGACCGATCAGCTTGCCGTTCTTGTCGACCACCGGTGCCGAGATCAAGTCGTAACGCTCGAACGCCTGCGCAGCATCGTAGGCGTCTTCGTCCGGGTGAAAGCTAACCGGATCGCTGGCCATGACTTCGGCGACCTGTTTCTCCGGATCGTTGACCAGCAGACGCTTGATCGGCAAAACGCCTTTGAGCACGCCGTCGTAATCAACCACGAACAGCTTATCGGTATGCCCCGGAAGCTCTTTCAGGCGACGCAGATAACGCAAAACCACTTCGAGACTGACATCCTCACGGATGGTCACCATCTCGAAGTCCATCAATGCACCGACCTGGTCCTCGTCATAGGACAGGGCTGAACGCACGCGCTCACGCTGCTGATTGTCGAGGCTCTCCATCAGCTCATGAACGACGTCTCGCGGCAGCTCGGAAGCCAGGTCAGCGAGTTCGTCGGCGTCCATGTCCTTGGCAGCCGCGAGCAGCTCGTGATCGTCCATGTCGGCGATCAGCGTTTCACGAACGGAATCGGATACTTCGAGCAGAATGTCGCCGTCGCGGTCAGCCTTGACCAATTGCCAGAGCGTCAGACGATCGTCCAGCGGCAGGGCTTCGAGAATATACGCAACGTCGGCGGAGTGCAGATCATCGAGCTTGCGTTGCAGCTCGACGAGATTTTGCCGGTGGACCAGGTTTTCGACGCGGTCGTGATGCGGGCCTTCCTGACGATGAGTCAGGTCCTCGACGACACGCTGGCGCTGCAGCAGCTCGACCACCTGAGCCAGGCGATCCTGCAGGCTTTCTTGAGTTTTCTTTACTTCGATTTCAGACATAGGCGAACTCCACTCCCAGCAGCGGGGCACGCCGGAAGGATCAATCAGTCAATTCATGATTGGTGAAACGGGGTACTGAGTAACTACTGGGTAAGTCCATGGAATTTTTCCATAAGCCCCGGCGGGGCTGACGGGCGCAATGATACACCGCTTGACGGTTTTAAACGTTAAAAAATCACGGTCGAAACAAGCGCTTGCGAAACAATTCTGAGCGCCGTCCTGAACCCTGCAACTGCGACGACTCATTCTGTAAAGAAAACACACCGGCAGTGGAAAATGTGGCGACTAAGCTTGAAGACAGATCGTCATGGAGGACATCGAATGCGGTTCAAATCCTATGCTTTTCTGCTACCCGCCTGCCTGCTTTGCCTGCCATCCAGCGCAGCGCCTGTTTCGCTTCATCGTTGCGAGGACAGCGACGGCAGGGTCACATTCACCTCAATGAGCTGCGCGCAGGGTGAGCAGCGCTCGACACAAGAGGTACACCCCTACTCACCCGGATCGGTTGCCGTAATGCCAGAACACAACCACGAACGCATAAACGATTTGAGGGCCACGCGTCGAGAACCGGCCGTGATTGGTCATGCTGAAGACAACTGCGGAAATCTGATCGATAACCGACAGCGGCGCGAAGCGATCATTAATCGGCGCGTCATCGCCGGCATGAGCCAGCAGGACGTCGAAAGCGCACTGGGCAAGCCAGACAAGATGAGTATCAGAACATCGACCACCCGCTACAGTTACGACCTCAAGCGAGGCCGCAGTGCTCAGATCGATTTTGACGAGAGAGGATGCGTGAAGGCGAAAGCGAAATCCCGGACAGCAAAAAGCCCGCGTTAAACGCGGGCTTTCTGGTATATGGTGCACTCGACAGGATTCGAACCTGTGACCGCTCGGTTCGTAGCCGAGTACTCTATCCAGCTGAGCTACGAGTGCAATTTGTGTTTTTAGCCCAGACCACAACTGGATGAAGCCAAGTTACCCGCATCACTGCAACTAACTCTTAAATGGTGCACTCGACAGGATTCGAACCTGTGACCGCTCGGTTCGTAGCCGAGTACTCTATCCAGCTGAGCTACGAGTGCATTTGTGTTTTTAGACCAGCTCACATCTGGTTGAAGCCGAGTTATCTGCATCGCTGCAATTAACTCTTAAATGGTGCACTCGACAGGATTCGAACCTGTGACCGCTCGGTTCGTAGCCGAGTACTCTATCCAGCTGAGCTACGAGTGCATTTGTTGCGCCGCATTATAGCCCGTCTAATCTCTATTCCAACCACTTTTTCTAGTAAATTCAAACACTTACCGAAAAAGCCAGATTACAACGTACTAAGCAAATAATGGCGGAGAACGGGGGATTCGAACCCCCGACACCCTTGTGAGGTGTACTCCCTTAGCAGGGGAGCGCCTTCGGCCACTCGGCCAGCTCTCCGCAACACGGGGCGTATCTTAACCAACCTTTTCCCCGTTTGCAAACATAAAAATCGATAAAAATTAATGGCTTGGTTCTTCGTCCTTCTCTTTCTTTATACGCAGGTAAATTTCCTCACGGTGGACGGCAACCTCTTTCGGCGCGTTGACGCCGATGCGCACCTGGTTTCCTTTAACGCCGAGCACGGTCACGGTGATTTCGCCATCACCGATAATCAGGCTTTCTGCGCACCGACGAGTCAGAATCAGCATACCTTTCTCCTCACGCAATTCTTTCAGGGACAACAGTCTGCAAAAAAAAGGCACCCGACCTACAACCGGAGCGATCGTAGCCCTACATGCCTGAGTATTGACCAGCGCGAGCAAAAGAACAGTTCAGGGCTCGCGCCATTCAAAAATAAAGGGCGCGTTCAGACCGCGCCCCTCAAGAAACGGAATTACTCGCCCTGACGGGCCGGAGCATCCAGTTCGAAAGCCGTGTGCAGGGCGCGCACGGCCAGTTCCAGGTACTTCTCTTCGATCACCACGGAAACCTTGATTTCCGACGTCGAGATCATCTGGATGTTGATGCTTTCCTTGGCCAGCGATTCGAACATGCGGCTGGCAACGCCTGCGTGGGAACGCATGCCGACGCCGACGATCGAGACCTTGGCAATCCTGGTGTCGCCAACCACTTCACGGGCACCGATCTCGCGAGCGGTGTTTTCCAGCACGGTCTGTGCGGCCTGGTAGTCGTTGCGGTGCACGGTGAAGGTGAAGTCGGTGGTGTTATCGTGCGCAACGTTCTGCACGATCATGTCGACTTCGATGTTCGCGGCACTGATCGGACCGAGAATCTTGAACGCCACGCCCGGGGTGTCTGGCACGCCACGGATGGTCAGCTTGGCTTCATCGCGGTTGAAAGCGATGCCGGAAATGATCGGCTGTTCCATGGTTTCCTCTTCATCAATAGTAATGAGGGTGCCCGGACCCTCCTTGAAGCTGTGCAGTACGCGCAGCGGAACGTTGTACTTGCCGGCGAATTCGACCGCACGGATCTGCAACACCTTGGAACCGAGGCTGGCCATTTCCAGCATCTCTTCGAAGGTGATCTTGTCCAGACGCTGGGCGACCGGAACAACACGCGGATCGGTGGTGTAAACGCCATCAACGTCGGTGTAGATCTGGCACTCGTCAGCCTTCAGCGCAGCTGCAAGGGCCACGCCAGTGGTATCGGAACCGCCACGACCGAGGGTGGTGATGTTGCCGTGCTCGTCGACGCCCTGGAAACCGGCGACCACAACCACGCGACCGGCTTTCAGGTCGCCACGAATCTTCTGGTCATCAATCTGCAAGATACGCGCTTTATTGTGCGCACTGTCTGTCAGGATCCGCACCTGATTACCGGTGTACGACACCGCTGGCACACCGCGCTTGATCAGCGCCATGGCCAACAGGGCAATCGTCACCTGCTCACCGGTGGAAACGATCACGTCCAGTTCGCGCGGAACCGGTTGCGTCTCGCCACTGATTTGCTTGGCCAGATCGATCAGACGGTTGGTTTCGCCGCTCATTGCCGACAGCACGACCACCAGGTCATCGCCGGCATCACGGAATTTCTTAACCTTGTCGGCGACCTGCTCGATTCTCTCGACAGTGCCGACCGAGGTGCCTCCAAATTTCTGTACGATCAAAGCCATTTCAAAGCCGCCTCTGCCCATGAAGGGCGCCCAATAATTACTCGATCAGCCCCCGGGTGCGCCATTGGATCGCGCGCCCGGCGGGCTGTCTTATAGACCCTGCTCGACGAATGGAACGGTCAGCGCCAGTGCGCCATCCAGTGCGCCGGCATCAACACCGCCGCCCTGCGCCATGTCCGGACGACCACCGCCCTTCCCGCCCACCGCCGCAGCAGCCTGCTTCATCAAATCACCGGCTTTGAGTTGGCCAGTCAGGTCCTTGGTTACGCCTGCAACCAGTACGACCTTTTCCTCATGGACACCGCCGAGCAGGATCACTGCGCGGCCGAGTTTGTTTTTCAGCTGATCGACCAGCGCCAGCAGCGCCTTGCCGTCCTGACCGTCCAGACGTGCGGCCAGAACCTTCACGCCCTTGACGTCCACTGCCGAGGCCGACAGATCGTCGCCCGCCGCACTGGCCGCCTTGGCCTGCAACTGCTCGAGTTGCTTCTCCAGCAGGCGGTTGCGCTCGAGCACAGCCGACAGCTTGTCGATCAGATTGTCACGGCTGCCCTTGACGAGGCTGGCCGCTTCCTTGAGTTGTTCTTCGGCAGCGTTGAGGTACGTCAGCGCCGCGGCACCGGTGACGGCTTCGATACGACGCACGCCCGAGGCCACGCCGCCTTCGCTGATGATTTTCAGCAGGCCGATGTCGCCGGTACGGTTGGCGTGGATACCGCCGCACAGTTCGACGGAGAAGTCGCCGCCCATGCTCAGCACGCGCACGCTGTCACCGTACTTCTCGCCGAACAGCGCCATGGCGCCCTTGTTCTTCGCGGTATCGATGTCGGTTTCTTCGGTTTCAACCGCAGAGTTCTTGCGGATCTCGGCGTTGACGATGTCTTCCAGTTGCTTGATCTGCGCAGGCTTGATCGCCTCGAAGTGGCTGAAGTCGAAACGCAGGCGCTGGCTGTCGACCAACGAACCTTTCTGCTGCACGTGCTCACCCAGCACCTGACGCAATGCCGCGTGCAGCAAGTGGGTGGCCGAGTGGTTCAACGCGGTGGCGTGACGCACTTCGGCGTCGACGTGAGTTTCCACCGGCGCGCCGATGGTCAGACTGCCGGACGCCAGCACACCGTGATGCAGGAACGCACCGCCGGTCTTGGTAGTGTCGCGCACGTCAAAACGGCTGTTGCCCGCCTGAATGAAACCGCAGTCGCCGATCTGGCCACCGGATTCGGCGTAGAACGGCGTCTGGTTGAGCACGATTACTGCCTCTTCGCCTTCGCTCAGCACGTCGACCGACTGACCATCCTTATAGATAGCCACGATTTTTGCCGAACCGCTGGTGGCGGCGTAACCGGTGAACTCGGTGGCAACGTCAACCTTGACCAGCGTGTTGTAGTCCAGACCGAACGAACTGGCGGAGCGCGCGCGGACACGCTGGGCTTCCATTTCACGCTCGAAGCCGACTTCATCGACGGTCAGGCCGCGTTCGCGGGCGATGTCAGCGGTCAGGTCCATCGGGAAACCGTAGGTATCGTAAAGCTTGAACACCACATCGCCCGGCACCACGGTGCCTTTGAGCTCGGCCAGATCCTGCTCGAGAATCTTCAGGCCGTGCTCCAGTGTTTTGGAGAACTGTTCTTCTTCGGCCTTGAGCACACGCTCGATGTTGCTCTGCTGCTTTTTCAGTTCCGGGAACGCTTCGCCCATCTCGGCCACCAGCGCCGCGACGATCTTGTAGAAGAAGCTGCCGGTGGCGCCGAGCTTGTTGCCGTGACGGCAGGCGCGACGAATGATCCGGCGCAGCACGTAACCACGACCTTCGTTGGACGGCAGCACGCCGTCGGCAATCAGGAAACCGCAGGAACGGATGTGGTCGGACACCACTTTGAGCGAAGACTGATCACCGTTTTCGCAACCGATCGCTTCAGCCGAAGCCTTCAGCAGGTTCTTGAACAGGTCGATGTCGTAGTTGGAATTGACGTGCTGCATCACCGCACTGATCCGCTCCAGGCCCATGCCGGTGTCGACCGACGGCGCTGGCAACGGATGCAACACGCCGTCGGCGGTGCGGTTGAACTGCATGAACACGTTGTTCCAGATTTCGATGTAACGATCGCCATCTTCTTCCGGCGAGCCCGGCGGGCCACCCCAGATGTGCTCGCCGTGATCGTAGAAAATCTCGGTGCACGGGCCGCACGGGCCGGTGTCGCCCATGGTCCAGAAGTTGTCGGACGCGTACGGCGCGCCTTTGTTGTCGCCGATACGGATCATGCGCTCGGCCGGCACGCCGATTTTCTGCGTCCAGATGTCATACGCTTCGTCGTCGGTGGCGTAGACGGTGACCCAGAGTTTTTCCTTCGGCAGCTTCAGCACGCCGGTCAGGAAGGTCCAGGCGAAGGTGATCGCGTCGTGCTTGAAATAATCGCCGAAGCTGAAGTTACCGAGCATTTCGAAGAACGTGTGGTGACGGGCGGTATAACCGACGTTTTCCAGGTCACTGTTCTTGCCACCGGCGCGCACGCACTTCTGGCTGCTGGTCGCACGGGTGTAGGCACGTTTTTCCTGGCCCAGGAAGCAGTCCTTGAACTGGTTCATCCCCGCGTTGGTGAACAGCAGGGTTGGGTCGTTGCCCGGAATCAAAGAGCTGGAGGCTACACGGGTGTGGCCTTGCTCTTCGAAGAAGCGAAGGAAGGCTTCACGGATTTCTGCGCTTTTCATTAGGTTCTTCCACGGAGGCTGCGGCCAAAGGCCTGTTCGAAACGTCAGAGACGAAGCGACGGCAAAGGGCCGCATTATATCGGCCCTGCGCGCGGGGTACAGCGTGTTTATACGATAGAAACGGTCAATTGGACGGCTAACGCTGTCACTTGCGTGAAAACTCGACGAATGTCGCGATCACTTGCTCGATTTGCGCACGGCTGACGTCCATGTGCGTGACCATGCGCAGACGTGCAGCCGCGCTGAGCTTGATCCCGCGCTCGGCCGCGAAGGCCTTGAGCGCCTCGGCCCTGTCGCCCATTTGCACATAAACCATATTGGTTTGCACGGGTTCGACGACGAAACCGGCCTCACGCAGACCCTCGGCCAGCTGTTGCGCGTTGGCGTGATCATCGGCCAGCCGCCCGACGTTGTGATCCAGTGCGTACAGCCCCGCCGCTGCCAGCACGCCGGCCTGGCGCATGCCGCCGCCGACCATTTTGCGCAAACGCCGGGCCTTGCCGATCAGTTGTTCAGAACCGCACAGCACCGAGCCGACCGGTGCACCGAGGCCTTTGGACAGGCACACCGACACCGAATCGAAATACTGCGTGATTTCCCGCGCATCGACACCGAGCTTGACCGCTGCGTTGTAGAGCCGCGCCCCGTCCAGGTGCAACTGCAGGCCATGCTGCTGAGTGAAGCGTCGGGCCCGGGCCAGATATTCCAGTGGCAGCACTTTGCCTTGCATGGTGTTTTCCAACGCCAGCAAGCGCGTGCGAGCAAAGTGGAAGTCGTCCGGTTTGATCGCTGCGGCGACCTGCTCCAGATCGAGCGAACCGTCGGCCTGCACTTCCAGCGGCTGCGGCTGGATCGAACCGAGCACGGCAGCACCACCACCCTCGTATTTGTAGGTGTGCGCCTGCTGGCCGACGATGTATTCGTCGCCGCGCTCACAGTGCGCCATCAACCCGAGCAGATTACTCATGGTCCCGGTCGGCACGAACAGCGCGGCTGCAAAACCGAGGCGGCTGGCCAGTTCGCCTTCCAGACGGTTGACCGTAGGGTCTTCGCCGTACACGTCGTCACCGGTGTCCGCCGCCAGCATGGCGTCGAGCATGGCGGGAGTCGGTTGGGTGACGGTGTCGCTGCGAAGATCGATAACGCTCATGAACCTGGCCTCTGGTCAGCAGGGGGAATCCCTTTGTGAAGTGGGATTACTGCGGTCATGGCGCGGATTAATCAAGCCTTGAAGAAGGATAAATCACGGTCCTCAGGAAAAAAGCATGGTCCATGTGTGAGCGAGCCTCGCGAAAGCGGAGTAACAGTCAGCATATTCGTTGAATGTGAAGCCGCTTTCGCGAGCAAGCTCGCTCCCACAGGTTCTGTGCAGGACCGAAAAATATGTGTTACAAACTGCGCGCTGCCCGAGTTCGGGCGGCACAAACGTTCTCAGGGCGGGGTGCAATTCCCCACCGGCGGTAATTGCGCGCAATGCGCATAGCCCGCGAGCGCTTGGCGACGAACACGGCAATCGCGGTGGTCGGCGCCAAGGTCAGCAGACCCGGTGTGATTCCGGGGCCGACGGTCATAGTCCGGATGAAGAGAGAACGGGATCAAAAGCACAGGGCCGTCCGCGCGTTGTCGTGCGCGTGCGTACCCTGGCATCCCTTTCGATTCATAACGCCCTGTTTTTTACACAAACAGGAGTCAGAACATGCAACCCACCGCTATCGACAGCAAAAGCAAACACCCGCACGGCGAGCGCGTCGCGTTCATCCAGGCTTGCTGGCACAAGGAAATCGTCGACCAGAGCCGCAAAGGCTTCGTCGCCGAAATGCTTGCGCAGGGTTATCAGGAATCGGACATCGACTTCTTTGAAGTCGGCGGCGCTTTTGAAATGCCTCTGCACGCCAAACTGCTGGCCAAGACCGGTCGTTACGCCGGCATCGTCGCAGCAGCCCTCGTCGTGGACGGCGGCATCTACCGTCATGAGTTCGTCGCCCAGTCAGTGGTCAGCGGCCTGATGCAGGTACAACTGGAAACCGAAGTGCCGGTGTTCTCGGTGTCGCTGACGCCGCATCACTTCCATTCTGGCGAAGAGCATCAGAAATTCTTCTTTGAGCACTTTGTGCACAAAGGCCAGGAAGCGGCGCGGACGTGTGCCGATACGCTGCGTAAAGTTCGCGCGTTGCGTCGTACCGAGCCGCATGCGGTAGCGGTCTGATTCCAGCAGGCTGAGTGGGGAATCCAAACCCCACTCAGATTAATCCACAGTAGTGTGTGTTGGCCGGAAAATCAGGCGAGGTTTTCGTCGGTGGTCGGGACGATCAGGATCCCGGCACGCAGGCCGTTTTTGACCTTCGGGTTGGGGAAGATGATCCGCGCGCCCGGCTCTTCAATGACCCAACGGGTATTGGCCAGATCCTCGGCCAGCACATAACCCATGTCCAACTCGGAAAAGTTCTCGATATCCGCCGGCAGGTTCAGGCGGAACGCATCGCTGTGCTTGATGATTTCCCGGGCGACGCTGAACAGCTGCAAGCCGTCCAGCCCCGCTTGGGCCATCTCCGGCTCGCTGCCTTCGATGATCTGCTTCAAGCGAGTTTCCAGCAGCGACACGTTGACCCCGTCGTTCTGCCCGAACGGTCGCGCCTTGCCCAGTTCCAGGGTGAAAGCCTCGGCATCGAGTTTGTCGTAAGTATAGGAACTGAAGACGATCGACGGTTTGTTCTGCAGCAACACGGCTTCCATACCGGCCGCACGAAGGCGCGCCAGTTCAAGACGCGAATGCTGGCGCCCTTCTTTCCATGGATAGAGGGCGAACTGCTCGATCTTCGAGCCACGAATCGCCGTGTGCAAGTCGTAGTGCAAACGCTGGCGCTCGGTTTTGCTGAAGAAAGTCGCCGCCAGACGCTCCAGCTCACAGGCACGCAGCGCTTCGCTGCCACTGCTTTGTTCGTGCCGGCCGTTGAACAGCCGATTGACGTCCTGCTCGATGAAGCGCTCGCCTTTGCGCATCGCCTCGGGGTTACCGAACAGAAACAGAATGCGTGCACGCGGCTTCAGATCGCCGCGTGCGATGTCGTGCAGCAGCCGGTCGAGCAACTCGATCGGTGCGGTTTCGTTGCCGTGGATACCCGCCGACAGCAGCAAGTCCAGGCCATTATCGCGCGCTTCCGTGGGCCGGACTTCCAGCGCCCCTTCGCTCAACCAGCGCATGCGCACGCCTTCGACAGTCAGTTGAGTCTTCTCCGCCGGTTCACGGCCGGCGAGGGTCAGTTCAAGCAGTTTGCCGAGGGCGAGCATAGAGCGGTTTCCTTAGTGGTCGTGGTTGCAATCCGGGCCGTGTACGTGATCCTCGTCAGCGCCGAGGTCAGCCGGTTCCATTTCCAGTTGCAGACTTACCAGATTAGTCGCCAATGGGCGCAACAGCAGGTTGGCGTACTCTTCGTCACCTTCTTCGACGTCGACGCCGATCAGTAACTGGCCGCGGCCGTCCTGCTGGATCCACAGCTCTTTGCCTTGCCACATGACCGCGACGCGGGTGCACGAGGTTTGCAGTTGCGTGCCGTCGGTGTCTTCAAGGATCAGCTGCAGGGAATCGCTCATGTTTTTACTCTCTTGGGGTGACACGCCGCGCGCTGCATTCTGGCAACGCGCCGGCGATCAATTGATCTGGAAGGGATAAACCGCGCCCAGTTTAAGGATTTGCGTCAGTTCATCCAGTGCCGTCCGGCATTCAAGCAACAACTGCGGGTCCGCCAGATCGCTTTCGCTGAGGCGGTCGCGGTAGTGCTTTTCAACCCATGCGGTCAACGAACCGTACAACGGTGGCGTCATGATAACCCCTGGGTTGACCGCCGCCAGTTCCGTTTCGTTGAGCGCCACGCGCAAGCGCAGGCACGCCGGGCCGCCGCCGTTCTGCATGCTCTGCTTGAGGTCGAAGACTTTCACTTCGCGAATCAGACCGCCAGAGCTGGTCAGGCTTTGCAGATACGCCCAGACGCGTTCGTTGGCCTGACACTCCTGCGGCACGATCAGCAGCATCGAGCCGTCTGGGCGTGACAGCAACTGGCTGTTGAACAGGTACGATCGCACCGCGTCATCCACGGTGACCGCCGAACGCGGTACACACACGGACTGGAACTTGCCACCGACCTTGGCCAGTTTGCTCTCCAGCTCAGCGAGCATTTGTTCGGTCTCAAGGAACGCGTCCTCGTGATAGAACAACACTTCGCCGTTGCCCACGGCGATCACGTCGTTGTGGAACACGCCCTGATCGATCACGTTGGGGTTCTGCTGCGCGTAAACCACACCGTCTTCGCGCAGACCGTGCAGACGCGCCACGGCTTGCGAAGCTTCGAGGGTCTGCCGCGCCGGGTACTTTTGCGGCGCCGGGTAACGGTTGTCGAACGCACTGCGCCCGAACACGAAGAACTCGACGCCCGCCTCGCCATATTCACGGCAGAAACGCGTGTGGTTGGCCGCGCCTTCGTCACCGAATTGCGCCACCGCCGGCAATGCCGCGTGATGGGCGAAGTGCTGCTGATTGGCGAACATCGCGCCGAGCACGCGACTGGTGGTCGGATGTTCGATGCTGCGGTGGTATTTGCAGTTGAGGTTGGCGGCGGTGAAATGCACGCGACCGTCAGCAGTGTCGGCGCTCGGACTGACCGTGGCGGCGTTGGCTACCCACATGCTCGACGCCGAGCAACTGGCGACCAGCAGCGGCATGGCTTCTTTGGCGGCGCGCTCGATGACCTGCGCGTCGGTGCCGCTGAAACCCAGACGGCGCAACGCGGCCACGTCCGGACGCTCCTGCGGCGCCAGTACGCCCTGTTGAAAGCCCATTTCCATTAGCGCTTTCATTTTCGCCAGGCCTTGCAGCGCCGCTTCTTTCGGGCTCGACGATTGCTGGCTGTTGCTCTGGGAGGCAACGTTGCCGTAGGACAGACCACCGTAGTTATGGGTCGGCCCCACTAGACCGTCAAAATTGACTTCGTAGGATTTCATCAGCGAGGCTCCACGTGAATCTGTTGTTATAGGCTTCAGTAACTGTTCAGTGCGACCGATGCGTGGCCTTCGCGAGCAGGCTCGCTCCCACATTGGAATGCACTTCCCTGTGGGAGCGAGCCTGCTCGCGAATGGGCATCACGCCATTTTCACGCCGGGCGTCAGCGAGGCAGGCAACACCAGGCTCGGGGTTTCCAGCGATGCCACCGGGTACGCGCAGTAATCCGCGGCGTAATAGGCGCTAGCGCGATGGTTGCCCGACGCCCCGACACCGCCAAACGGCGCGCTGCTCGCGGCACCGGTCAGTTGCTTGTTCCAGTTGACGATGCCGGCGCGGCTTTCCAGCCAGAACTGCTGATAACGCGCTTCGGAATCCGACAACAGGCCGGCAGCCAGACCGTAGGCGGTGTTGTTGGCCTCGACGATGGCGGCTTCGAAATCGACGTAACGAATGACTTGCAGCAACGGACCGAACAGTTCTTCGTCCGGGCGCTCGGCGACTGCGGTTACGTCGACAATGCCTGGCGTCAACAATGCCGACTGCGCTTGCGGCTGAGTCATTTCGAGCAGCGACACTGCGCCGTTGGCCAGTAGATGCTCCTGCGCATCCATGAGCGCTTTTGCCGCGCCAAGGGAAACCACCGAGCCCATGAACGGCGCCGGTTGCTGATCGAACGCACCGACTTCGATGGTCGCGCTGACGTCCACCAGACGCTTTAGCAGGCTGTCGCCCCACGCCCCTTGCGGCACCAGCAAACGGCGCGCGCAGGTGCAACGCTGGCCGGCGGAGATGAACGCCGACTGAATGATCGTGTAAACCGCAGCATCGAGATCGGCAACCTCGTCGACCACCAGCGGATTGTTGCCGCCCATTTCCAGCGCCAGGATCTTGTCCGGGCGACCAGCGAACTGCTGATGCAGATGATTGCCGGTGCGGCTCGAACCGGTGAAGAACAGACCATCGATCCCCGGATTCGCCGCCAGCGCGATGCCGGTTTCGCGCGCGCCTTGCAGCAGGTTCAGCACGCCCGCTGGCAGGCCGGCTTCGATCCAGCACTTGACCGTCAGCTCAGCGACTTTCGGGGTCAGTTCGCTGGGCTTGAACAGCACGCTGTTACCGGCCAGCAACGCCGGCACGATATGGCCGTTGGGCAGGTGACCGGGGAAGTTGTAAGGGCCGAACACCGCGACCACGCCGTGCGGCTTGTGGCGCAATACGGCGGTGGCGTCGCCCAGCGGGCCGCTCTTCTCGCCGGTGCGCTCGCGGTAGCTCTGCACCGAGATGGCAATCTTGTTGACCATGCTGGTGACTTCGGTCGCGGCTTCCCACAATGGCTTGCCGGTTTCCTCGCCTATAGTGCGGGCCAGTTCGTCGGCATGGTTTTTCAGCGCGGCGGCAAACGCTTCGAGCACGCTGATGCGTTCGTCCAGCGAACGCCGCGCCCAGCCGGGGAACGCCTGGCGTGCGGCCTGCACGGCGGACTCGACCTGAGCCGTGGTGGCGCCCTCGCCCGACCACAGCACTTGCTGGGTCACCGGGTTCAGCGATTGAAAGGCTTCGCCCTGACCGGCCAGCCACTCACCTGCGATGTATAGCGAATTCATTGTTTCGACTCCCGTGCAGCGGACAACGCCACGGCGCGAACCTGATCGCCGGCGCTGAGTTGAAGACGTTTGGCGGTCTGCGGATCGACCACCAGCGTGCCGGCGGCCAGACGCGCAGGCGCCGCGGTAATGCGGCAGTCTTCGCGTTTGCGGTTATGGATGATGAACGGCGTCGCGTCGTCGCCCGGCGTGCCGACGGCCAGCACCAACGCTTCACTGTCGCGCACTGCGCGGATCTTGCCGGTTTCGCATTCAATCGCCGGGCCGGCGTCGAAGATATCGACGTAACCCTGATAGCTGAAACCTTCACCCTTGAGCATCGCCAGCGCCGGCTCGGTGTCCGGGTGGACCTGGCCGATCACGTTGCGCGCATCCGGCGAAAGGAAGCAGGTGTACAGCGGGAATTTCGGCATCAGTTCGGCAATGAACGCCTTGTTGCCGACACCGGTCAGGTAATCAGCCTGGCTGAATTCCATCTTGAAGAAGTGCCGGCCCAGGCTTTCCCAGAACGGCGAGCGCCCGGCGTCATCGGATACACCGCGCATCTCGGCGATGATCTTGTTGCCGAACAGCTCCGGGAACTCGGCGATGAACAACATGCGCGCCTTGGACAGCATGCGGCCGTTCAGACCGCTGCGGTAATCGGCGTGCAGGAACAGCGAGCACAACTCGGAATTGCCGGTCAGGTCGTTGGCCAGGAACAGCGTCGGAATTTCGCGGTAGATGTTCAATTCCTGCGAGGCGCTGACGGTCAGGCCGACACGGAAGTTGTACCAGGGCTCGCGCAGACCGACCGCGCCAGCGATGGCGGAAATCCCCACCACGCGGCCGTTGTCGTCTTCAAGCACGAACAGGTAGTCCGCATCGCCACGGCCAGCTTCGCCGCGAAAGGTCTTCTCGGCCCAGCCGACCCGGTGGGCCAGACGTTCTTCGTTGGCCGGCAAGGTGGTGAGGCCGGTGCCGGTGCTGCGGGCCAGATCGATCAGCGCGGGTAAATCGCTGCTGCGTACGGGACGAACAATCATGCTATCTCCTCAAACGGGCCGCTTGCGCCACCCGTGAAACTCGCTAAGGCGTTAAACCGCCACCAGGCGCACGCTGGCACCTTCACCGACGCCCAAGGCTTCGGCCGCTTCCAGATCCAGAGTCACCGGTTTGCCCGGCGCGTAATCCAGCTCGAGCAACACCGCGCGGTAATCCTGCAACTGCGCGTTGGCGACCAGATACTGGCGCCCGGCACCTTTGACCGGCTCGCCGAGCTTCACCGGCACCACGCGGCTCTGCGCGATCGAGCGGATTCCGGAAACCCGCGCATGCAGGGTCGGGCCACCGTCGAAAATGTCGATGTAGTGATCGGTCTCGAAGCCTTCGCGCATCAGGATGTCGAAGGTGATCTGCGCCCGCGGGTGCACCTGGCCCATCGCTTCTTGCGCGGAGTCCGGCAGCAACGGCACGTAGATCGGGTAATGCGGCATCAGCTCGGCGAGGAACGTGCGGCTTTTCAGCCCGCACAGGCGTTCGGCTTCGGCGTAGTTGAGGTCGAAGAAGTTGCGCCCGATCGCATCCCAGAACGGCGAATCACCGTTTTCATCGCTGTAACCGACGATCTCCGTCACCACCGAATCGGCGAACCGCTCCGGGTGGCTGGCGACGAACAGCAGACGGCCACGGGAATTGAGCTCGGCCCAAGGCGATCCGACCAGCTCGCGCTGCACGTAGAAACTGGTCAGCAGACTGTTGCCGGTCAGGTCGTGGCACTGTGAGAGCACGTGGATCTTGTTGTGGATCTTCAGCTCGCGCGAGGCGTGCACGAAGGTCTCGTTGCGGAAGCTGTAGAACGGCTCCGAATAACCGGCCGAGGCGACAATGGCCGAGCAACCGACCAGCTTGCCGGTGGCGGAATCTTCGAGAACGAAGAAATAGCTTTCCTCACCGTTGAAGCTCACTTCGGCGGCAAACGACGCTTCGCTCGCGGCGATCTTGTCGCTCAGACGTTCCACGTCATCCGGCAAGGAAGTGACACCAATCGGGCTGTCCGCAGCCAGACGCTGTACCTCGCCCAGATCAGCCATTTGCGCGGGGCGCATCACCAGCATGGTGTCACTCCTTTTCTCTTCAAAAAAATCACAGAAAGAACACCGGACCTTGTAGGAGTGAGCCTGCTCGTGATGGCGGTGTACTAGTCGACATCAATGTGTCTGATAGACCGCTATCGCGAGCAGGCTCACTCCTGGAGTTGAACGTGCCCGGTATCAAAATTTTGATCGAAGCCTGAAAAACTCCAGGCATCGACGGGTCCATCAGGCTTGCGTCAGTGCAACGGCGGCGCGTTCGAAGCGGTCCAGGCCGGCATCGATATCGGCGTCTTCGACCACCAGGCTCGGGGCGAAGCGGATCACGTCCGGGCCGGCCTGGAGGATCATCAGGCCTTCTTTTTCAGCGGCGTTGAAGATGTCCTTGGCCTTGCCTTTCCAGGACTCGTTGAGCACGCAGCCGATCAGCAGACCGAGGCCACGAACCTGGGTGAACAGGCCGTATTTCGCACCGATCTGTTCCAGACGCGACTTGAACTTGTCATGCTTGGCGTTCACACCGTTCAACACTTCTGGCGTGTTGACCACATCGATCACCGCTTCCGCCACCGCACAGGCCAGCGGGTTACCGCCATAAGTGGTGCCGTGAGTGCCGACGACCAGATGCTTGGCCAGCGCTTCGGTGGTCAGCATCGCCGCGATCGGGAAACCGCCGCCCAGGCTCTTGGCGCTGGTGAGGATGTCCGGGGTCACGCCGTAATGCTGGTAGGCGAACAGTTTGCCGCTGCGGCCCATGCCGGTCTGCACTTCGTCGAACACCAGCAGCGCGTTGTGCGCGTCGCACAATTGACGGGCACCTTGCAGGTAAGCCAGTTCGGCCGGCAGCACGCCGCCCTCGCCCTGAATCGGTTCGAGCACGACCGCACAGGTCTTGTCGGACACGGCAGCTTTCAGTGCCGCCAGGTCGTTGTAAGGGACATGGGTGATACCGGTGATTTTCGGGCCGAAACCGTCGGAGTATTTCGACTGGCCACCGACGTTGACGGTGAACAGGGTACGGCCGTGGAAGCTGTTCAGCGCGGCGATGATTTCGTACTTCTCGCTGCCGAACCGGTCGAACGCGACGCGACGGGCCAGCTTGAACGCGGCTTCGTTGGCTTCAGCGCCGGAGTTGCAGAAGAATGCGCGCTCGGCGAATGTCGCGTCGATCAGCTTGTGCGCCAGGCGCAGCGCCGGCTCGTTGGTGAACACGTTGGACACATGCCACAGCTTGTTGGCCTGCTCGGTCAAGGCACCGACCAGCGCCGGGTGCGCGTGGCCCAATACGTTGACGGCAATCCCGCCGGCGAAGTCGATCAGCTCGCGGCCGGCCTGATCCCAGACCCGGGAACCGGCGCCACGCACCGGAATGAAAGCGGCAGGCGCGTAGTTGGGAACCATTACCTGGTCGAAATCGGCGCGTTGTACCGCAGCGTGCTCAACGGACATCGGAGTCTCCTGAAAAGGAACACTCGCCGGAAACTGGCGAGCGATTGGGGGGATTGTAAGGACAGTTTTGTGCCCGGCCTTGCCGCCAAGCGACAACTTCTTATAGCGCAAACCCCGGATTTTCCCGGGTTTACGGCAATGCGACATATAGCGTCGCAAAGGCGCAGTTTACCGGGCGCGGCCGATTTGCGGCAGGCCGCGCAGAATACCAAGTCAGCCTCGCCCCAGAGATATAAATATGTACCGCACGGAGAGCGTTTGTAGCTGATTTGCTAAGGGTTGTTTTCGACGCCAAGGAATGGCCATGCACCAATCTGAAGGACACCCACCGGCAACCCCGCCCGGCAACCACAACGCGCAACATCCCGACGAACATTATCAACCGCTGAAAAACGCAATTCCTGGATGGCTGGGCAACGCCTCTGCCACCCGGCGCGAGGCGTTGAAAAAAAGTGCAGCGCAGCTGCCGGAAACACTCAAGCCCGCACCCTCTGAACAGCACGCCGTCATGAAAAGCCTCGGCGCCGCACGTATCGCGGCGCAAAGCGAGGTCGATAAAAGCCTGGAGCACTTGCAGGACGCCGCCACCTTCGCCGAGCCATTGCTCAAGGCCGAGCTGAAAAACTGCTTCGATCTGGATCTGGATGTCAGAAATACCTTCGTCCGCTTGTACATTCCCGCGACGACCCCGTTGTTTCCGATCCGCACGGGCGCACGGGTATGGACTGTTTCGCTGCTGGACGCGGCGCTGCATAACTTCGAAGACAAGGAAACCTACGATAACGCCTTCGAAACCGAGTCGACGTTCACCACGGCGCCGTCGGCGACCGGCCAGTTCGAAACCCTGCCCGCTATCAAAGCCAAACTTGGCATTTCAGCCTTCACCCAACTGTGCCGCCGGCTGGACATCGGCGCGAAGTACAAAGCCAGTCTGGAAGACAATCTCGGCTACTCCGATCCGATGGTCGCGACGGTTTTGCGGCGCAAGCTCGATATCAGCGAAAAGACCGCGATGAAAGCCGCGTTGCAATGGGCGCGGATGAACCGCGACGTTTCAGAGACCAACGTGCGCCTGGTCGATGCCCTGCTTGATGGCATGAAGGGAATCCATATCAACAGCGCGCCCGTGCTGTGTCATGACGTGACGATGTTGTGCGCCCCCCTCACCGGCATCGTCGTCTTCGCCCCGGATTTATATCTGAGCCGCAACATGGCCGGCGTGGTGGCTTATGTGCCGGATGACCCCGAGCACCCGTTCAAAGAGTACGCCTCATCGCTGGAAATGGTCGTTGAGCTGACCCGCCAGTTGCGCTCGAAGGATTACCAGCAATTCTTCAGCCGATTCGTCAATCACGAACAACGCGGCTTTTTCTTCAGTACGCTCAACAGTCGCCTGAGCGAAATCAAGTGGCATCCGCATGAGCCCGGCAATGCCCTGCCCGCCTGGCGCGAGACACCGGTGGAGCGACCTGACCTGCAAACCGCTCTGGTCCCGTTTCATGACGAGCTGTGGCAGCACCTGCATCAGGCGAAACTGAACAAGGTCTTCTTTGATGCCCGCGTTATCGCCGTGCCCACCGCTTGGGTCGATCAGCGCGCCCGCTGGGCATTCTGGGATTCGGTGGTCAACATCATTTCCACCATTGCACAGACCGCCGCGCTGATCGTCGCGCCGTTCGTACCGGTGCTGGGCGAAGCAATGATGGCGTATATGGCTTACCAGATGCTCGACGAAGCCTTCGAAGGCATCGTCGAATGGGGCCAGGGTCGCGCCACCGAAGCCTTCGAGCATCTGATGGGCACCGTAGAGTCGATGATTCAATTGGGCATGTTCGCCGTGGGTGGTTCAATCGCCTCGGCCGAATTTCGCAACGTCTTGCCAAGGGAAGTCGTGGCGTTCATCGACCGCTTCAAACCGGTAAAACTGGCCAACGGCAAAACCCGTTACTGGGAGCCTGATCTGGAGCGCTACAAACACCCTGCCCAGCCCGAAGCGGGTTCACAACCGAGCGAACTGGGCCTGCATTCGCATCGGGACAAACAACTGTTGCCACTTAACGACGGGCATTTTTCCGTGAAAGAACATGAGGTGCCCGGGCAGTACCGCATCGAGCACCCGACCCGCCCCGATGCTTACCAACCGGTGGTGCGCCACAACGGCGATGGCGCCTGGCACACCGAGCTCGAACAACCAATGGAATGGGACGGCGAAACCACACTGCGACGCATCGGCCCTGCCGTCGAGACATTTACCCCGGCCGAGCGCGAAAGCATTCTTCAGGTCAGCGGCACCGGCGAAGATGCCGTGCGCAAGATGCATGTCAACCAGGAAAAGGTCCCGCCGCTGCTCGCCGACAGCCTGCAGCGCTTCAAGATCGATCAACAATTGCAGAGTTTTATAGATCAGCTTGACAGCGACGTCGCTGAAGAATTTCTGCGCGCCGATCAAGCCACGCAACTGCAGTTGCTCAGCGAATATGGCCGCTGGCCGAGCAACCAGCGCCTGCGTCTGCTCGATCGACGCGGTGAGCTGCTCTGGCAGTCCAGCGCAGACGCAAGCCTGCCCCTGACCGAGCTGCGCCAGGACCGGTTGATCGGTGGCGACCTGCTCAAGACCTTGCTTTCCCTTCTCGACGAAGGGCAAATCAAGGCGCTGCTTGCCGAACCCTTTACCGCCAAGCCACCGTTGGACATCCGTACCCAGACCCTGCGCAAACAACTGGTCGACCTGGCTAAAACCAAGCGAAGCGCGCTGTTCGAATCCCGCTATCAAGCGTTGCAGCAGATCGACGACCCGCTGGCGCAACAGCTCAAGGCTCACGCCCCCGACTTGCCTGCGAGCGTCACCCGTGAACTGCTCGAAACTGCCACTGGCAACGAATTGCTGCTGATCAATGATGGACAGCTGCCACCGCGCCAGCAGGAGTTGATGCAACTGGCCAGCCAGGAAGTGCGCGTGACCCGCGCCTATGAAGGGCTTGAACTTGGCTCAGTGGATAATCCCGACTCCGACTCGCTGGCGCTGCACAGCCTCAAATTGCTGCCGGGCTGGAGCGGCGATGTGCAGATCGAAATCCGCGACGGGCGCTACGAAGGGCCGGTCGTCGATAGCATTGGCCGCGAAGATGCCGCCGAAAAAAAGGTCCTGGTAAGGAGCGATGATCATCGCTATCAAGCCTTCGATGATCGCGGCCAGGAGTTGCACTCGCACAGCGATTTCTACTCCAGTTTGCTGTACGCCCTGCCCGACAGTGAGCGTGCCAGCCTCAACATCGGCATCGGCCAGGGCCAGACGCTGAAGGCCGCCGTCCGCGAACGCACGCTGGAGCGCGAAGAGTTGCGAGCGGTATTGCACGAAACGCCCATTCAGCCGCCCGTTCTGGACACGTTAAGGCTGTTGGGCACCGACGGTTATCCTCGGATTGATCGCGTTGAAAGCCTGAACAATCCTGCGCGCTCTCACGAGCAGGATATCCGCGCGCTTTATCCGAGGATGACCGAACAGCAAGTCCGCGTTCTGACGGAAAACCTGCGTGCCAGTCCATCCGGCCCCCACGTGGAGATTCAGCGACTGCAAAACGATTACCTGCAATTGCAAAACGATCTGCACGTCTGGGCCAACGACCCGCCTGCCAGACATCCCGATACCGACGCTGCGCTGACCCCGCTGCAAAAGCGCGCCGAAATCCAGAACCGCCGTTTGCTCAGAGAAGAAATCCTCAAGGGCTGGCGCCGCGAATACCCGACCGCTATCAATCAATACGGCATGGCCACCGGTCACGCCCTGCGGCTTGTACATCCGATCATCGGCGACTTGCCGACGCTGTCGGCCGACCTCAGCCATATCACCGCACTGACCCTGGATGGCAGCGCCACGTCGGGCTCTCTGGAAGGCTTTCTTCAGCTTTTTCCCCACCTGCAGATGCTCGATGCGCGAAACCTGAAATTGCCGGCGCTGCCACAGGTATTGACTTCCATGCCATCGCTGCGCGAGCTGCGAATGCGCAAATGCGGACTCAGCCTGACGACCACCACGCAATCGGTGTTGGCGTCCATGCCACAGCTGACGATTCTCGATCTGCAGGGCAACGCCTTGGGTTTATCGCCCGATCTGCACACGATGCCTTCGCTGCGTTACGTCAATTTGTCCAACACCGGCATTTACAGCCTGCCGGACGACCTGCTCAATCATCCGCGACTTGTTTCCGGCCAGTTCGATGGCAATCGCATGACCGCCGTACCGGAAGCGTTCTTCAGCTTGCCGCCCTCGCTGAGTGATGGTTTCACCTTTACTGACAACCCGCTGACGCCTGCCGCACGCGAACGCGTGAAACGCTTCCATGACTCTACCGGCAGGCATTTCGGCATTCGCCCGGAGCGTGCGGACCTGCAGCGCACCATCGGATTGTTCCCGGCTCTGGACGAGGAGCAGGCCACTGCCCTGCTGTACCGCTTGCCCGGAACCCTGGCTGAAGGTCGCGCGCAATTGAACCTCTGGGAAACCGAGGCCAAACAGTTGAACCTGGAGCTCAGCCAATGGATCAATCAAGCGGCCACGTCTCACCCCGTTACCGGTGAACGCCTGCCCCACGCCGAGCAGACACGTGAACTCAATGCCCGGCGCGCCTTCGCGCAACAACTCGAGCGCTTCTGGCGTAGCCGGGATCAATTCACCCGCAATGGAACATTTGAAGCGACGGCAGAGTTCAGCGGTGACATGCCGGTACTCAGCGCCAACTTCGAGCATGTCTTGCGACTGAAGTTGATCGGCAATGCCAATATTTCGGCAAGCTTGCCCTTTGTGGATTCCTTCCCGAATCTGGTCTCGCTCAGCCTCAATGGCTTTGATCTGACTACCGGCTCCCTTCCCGGGCGGAATTTGCCCCGATTGACCGACCTGACGCTGAAAAGTTGCGGCTTGGTCATGACACCCGAATATCAGGCAGCACTGGTTTCACTCAATACTCTGCAGACGCTGAATCTGAGTGGCAATCCACTGGGGACTTTCCCCGATCTGAACCTGTTTCCTGCGCTCACTTTCATCGACCTGTCCTACAGCGACCTCACCGTTGTTCCGCAAGGACTGGCCAGCCACCCTGAACTGCGAACCGCGGTATTGACCGGCAATCGCCTGACGCACCTGCCCGACGCGATATTCGACCTGCCTGGAGAACGCACTGACGTTATGTATTTTTCCGACAACCCGCTCTCGACCGCGACACGGGAAAAAATCAAAACCTACTACCGCACTCATCATCAGGACTTTGACGTAAGGGCTGACGATCAGGACTTAAGCCTGGCGCAGCAATTGTTCCCGGAGCTGGACCAGCAAGAGGCCAGCGACCTGCTCTACGATCTGCCGGGCGACCTCGCCGCCGGTCGCGCACAGCTGCTGCGCTGGCAAGCGGAGCTGGCGCAGATGCAGCTCGATCTCGACCGCTGGGTAATGGAAACCCCGTCCACAAACCCGGTCACAGGCCGTGTGTTTACCGAAATTGAGCGCGCGCGACAGCGCTCGGCACGATCGGCGTTCAAGCAAGACCTGGAAACATTCTGGCGGCAGACATCCAGCGAGCCCGGCCAGCGCAGCCCGTCCTTTACCGCAGACCTGCAGTTCGTTGGCCAGTTGCCTCGCCTGACCGTCGACTTCAGTCATGTCTCCAGCCTGAAGCTGACCGGCAACGCAGCGATCGATGGCATCGGGACGTTCGTGACGTTGTTTCCCGAACTCCAGACCTTGCAAATGAAGGATTTCGCGCTCAACGAAATACCCGCCTTCGTCGGTAACCTGCGCAACCTCAAAAAGCTACGCCTGAACAGCTGCGGCATAACCAGCACGTCAGCGGGAGCCGATGTGCTCAGGTCTCTGCGCTCGCTTACGCGTCTGGATCTGAGTAACAACCCGTTGACCGTGGCCCCCGATCTACAGACCTTGCCAGCATTGCAGGATGTCTTTCTGCTCAATAGCGGTCTGACGGCCGTGCCTGACGGCATGGTAGAGCACCCGGCTCTGCAGACGGTGCACCTCAACGACAACCGCATCACTCAGTTGCCGGATGCGTTCTTCAGCCTTGATCCCCATCGTGCAGACGGCGTGCGTCTGGTCGGCAATCCGCTGTCTGGGGCGGCGCGTGAGCGCATCAAGACCTACTATGCCCAACATAATCGCAACTTCGGAATCATGCCCGACGCGAACGATGTAGCGATGGCACTCAGAGTGTTCCCGCACCTGAACGACTACATGGCCAGTGACATGATTTATCGCCTTCCCGGTACGTTGCAGGCAGGTAAGGCGCAACTGATGAGTTGGGAAGCCGAAATGACTCGACTGCTCAGCGACCTCGCTGCGTGGCAAGAGCGCGTGCCGAGTCACGATCCGACGACAGGTCAACTGTGGAATGCCGAGCAGCGAGCCGCACAGCTTGATGCGCGGTCACAGTTCAAGGAAAAACTCGAAGGACTCTGGCGCGGCAGTCGCATCGATGTGCCTGATCTACGCGTGGAGATTTTCAAAGCCAAGACCGCGTTTGTTGGTGAGCTGCCGGAGCTGACTGCGGACTTGAGCCAGATAACCCACCTGGAAATTCAAGGCAATCCACACTTGACTGTTCCCGATGGCTTTCTCGACTGCTTCACCGGGCTGGAAGGCCTGGAATTGCCTGGTTTTGCACTGGGCCGAATCCCGCAAGCCCTGGAACGCATGCCGTCGCTTGAAACGCTGATGATGAGCCGGTGCAACATCACCCTCGATGCGGCTGGGCAATCCACCTTGTCGACACTGAGCCGCCTGACGTCTCTGGATCTTTTCGATAATCCACTGGGCCAGACACCCGATGCCTCGGCGCTCAGGAATCTGACATTCATCGACCTCATCCGCACAGGGATAGATCGTGTGCCAGCCGGGCTGGACCAACTCCCGCACCTGCAAACGGCGCTGCTGAGCGACAACAACATCATCGCATTACCCGAACCACTGGCGGCGTATGCCAACCGTGGTGTGGATGTGGGCTCGAATCCGCTGTCGGCGACTTCGCGCGAACAGATCAAGGCATGCTATCTGGTGAAAGGCGACAATTTTGGCGTCTGGGTCGAACAGGCCGATATTGATCTGGCCCAAACGCTGTATCCGCGATTGAGCGGTTTCGATGCCAACAACCTGATTTACAGCCTGCCCGGGGCTTTGACAGACGGACGCACCGAGCTGCTGCGTCGGCAAACCGAGCTCAGCACGCTGCTTAACACCCTTGAAACCTGGGTAAATGCGGCGCCCGAAGATCCGGTTACCCACGGTGTACCGGAAAGTGAGCCACCGCGCGGGCAAATCACGCAGCGCCGACGCTTCAAGGACAATCTGGAAAAACGCTTGCGCCACTACCCGGTCAACGCCCTGGACGGCAACTTCGTTTGCGACTTGTCCTTCACCGGCGAACTGCCGCTCATGAACGGGCGCTTCGACTACATCGACCAGTTGCGACTGACCAGCACGGCAGACACTCCCCCCCCAGCGGACGCTGTGTTGGGGTTGTTTCCCCGGCTCAGGGTGCTGGATATGCGCAATTACCCGATACGCCGCGTTCCGCCGGCAATCTTTCGCCTTGAATCACTTTCGAGCCTGAATCTGTCAGGCTGCGAACTCATCATTACGCCGCAAACCGCAGAGACGTTCGCAGCCCTGAAAAACCTCGGCTCTTTGGACCTCAGTCATAACAACCGACTCTGGACAGTCCCCGACATGATGCATTTTCCCGAACTTCAAATGCTGAACCTGCGCAGCACCGGCCTGACCAGGTCGCCTGCGGGTTTGTTCACGCTCACTCGGTTGAGAAAGGCAGACCTGTCGAACAACAGGATCAAGCGATTGCCTGCAGGATTTCCTTCCCGCCCCGACCTCATGATGACCGAGTACGATTTCAGTGCAAATCCGTTGACCCCGGAAAGTCAGCAGCGCCTGGACAGCTACAACATGGCGCTGGGGGAGCACAATATCGGCGCGCGACTACCGGACACCCCCCTCATGCACGAATTTGACGACTTTGCGGATTCGGACTTTTCCGATGGAGAGGAGCTACCACCAACCGGCAATCGCTGAGCCGCCTTCAGCCCCTCTCGGGCGGCACTGACGACAATTCGAACGGGCTGCTGCTGCGCCGCTGGTTGCGATCTTCCCGCGGCGTGGCACCGAAGAAATTGCGGTAGGCACTGGAGAAGTGCGGCCCCGAAGAGAAGCCACAGGACAGTCCGATCTGGATGATCGACTTGCTGGTCTGCATCAACATCTGCCGGGCCTTGTTCAGGCGCAGCTCCAGGTAGTACTGGCTCGGCACACGGTTGAGGTATTGCTTGAAGATTCGCTCCAGTTGCCGACGCGATACGCACACGTGCTGGGCGATTTCGTCGGTGGTCAGCGGTTCTTCGATGTTGGCTTCCATCAGCAACACCGCCTGGGTGAGCTTCGGATGACTTGAGCCGAGGCGGTTCTGCAACGGAATACGCTGGCGTTCGCCGCCTTCGCGGATGCGCTCGACTACCAGTTCTTCGGACACCGCACCGGCCAGTTCCGCACCGTGATCACGCGCCAGCACCGCCAGCAGCAGGTCGAGTACCGACATGCCACCGCAGGCGGTCAGGCGATCGCGGTCCCAATCGAACAGGTGACTGGTGGCGATGACTTTCGGAAAGCGTTCGGCGAAGTCGTCCTGCCAGCGCCAGTGCACGGCCGCGCGGTAACCGTCGAGCAGACCGAGCTGGGCCAACGGGTAGACACCGGCCGACAGACCGCCGATCACGCAACCGGCACGCACCAGTTGCTTGAGCGCACTGCTCAATGCCGGCGCCAGCGTAGTCGGTGGTTCGTCTGCGAGCAGAAACAGTTTCTGAAAGTTTTCGAGCTTGCCGGCCCACGCTTCGCCGGGCAATTGCCAGGCACCTTCGGCGGGCGCTTCGGCCTGCAGAAACGACAACTCGTAGACCACGTCCGGGTGCACACGCTGAGCGACACGCAAGGCTTCCTCCGCCAGCGCCAGCGTCAACGCTTTAGTGCTGGGCCAAATCAGGAAACCAATTCGATGGGCAGTCATGGGCGGGCAATCCGAAACGAACAACGGTGATGAAGGCATGGGCCAATGCTAGCCCGTAAATGAACACACATCCTGAAACCGGTGAAGATCAAATGTGGGAGCGAGCCTGCTCGCGAAGGCGGTTTATCAGTCAACATGATTACTATCTGTACCACCGCTTTCGCGAGCAGGCTCGCTCCCACAAGGGATCTGAGCCAGCCTTTTAATCGCGAAGCATGCACTATTGAAGTGCACAACGGCAGCCCTGTTTTATTTCAGGCTACCGGACAGGAACTGCTGCAAACGCTCCGACTGCGGATTGACCAGCACTTCGCGCGGGTTGCCGCTTTCTTCGACGACGCCTTTGTGCAGAAACACCAACTGGTTCGACACTTCACGGGCGAAACCCATTTCGTGGGTCACCACGACCATGGTCCGACCTTCCTGCGCCAGCGCCTGCATGACTTTCAGCACGTCGCCGACCAATTCCGGGTCGAGGGCCGAGGTCGGCTCGTCGAACAGCATCACTTCCGGCTCCATCGCCAGTGCACGGGCGATGGCCACACGCTGTTGCTCGCCGCCGGACATGTGCCCAGGGAACGCATCCTTACGATGGGCCACGCCGACCTTGTTCAGGTAATACTCGGCTTTCTCGCGAGCTTCGTACTTTGGTACGCCAAGCACGTGCACTGGCGCTTCCATGATGTTTTCAATCGCGGTCATGTGCGACCACAGGTTGAAATGCTGGAACACCATCGACAGGCGCGAACGCATGCGTTGCAGCTGCTTCGGATCAGCAGCTTTCAGCGCACCGTCCTTGTTGGCGACCAGTTTCAGCTCTTCGTTGTTGAGCAGAATCTTGCCCGCGTGCGGCTGCTCGAGCAGGTTGATGCAACGCAGAAAAGTACTTTTGCCGGAGCCACTGGAGCCGATGATGCTGATCACATCGCCGGCGGCCGCTTTCAGGGACACGCCCTTGAGCACTTCGTGACTGCCATAGCGTTTATGCAGGTCTTGGACTTCAAGTTTGTACATGCGGTCGGTTCTCACAAAAACAGTCAGTCAGTCGTTGAGCAAGCGCCCGTGACGCAGCGCTTCGCGCCCCGCCACCTTGGCCAGCCAGAAACCGGGTTGGGCATAACGCAGCCGTTCAATGGCAAACAGCACCCCGGAGGTACCAGCACATACCGTGCTGACCCGATCGGCCACAGGGTCGATCACTTCAAAAATCTCCTCGCCCGCCTCGACCCATTCGCCGGGCTTGCGGGAAAAACTCACCACACCGGGGTGCGGCGCGAACAACAATTCGGTGCCTTCAAACGGCATGCCTTCGCACGGCTCAAACGCCGGATTCGGCCACTCGCCGGTGATCAGGCCTTGCTCGGCAAGGAAGGCCAGAATGCCTTCAGCGTAGGCCTCGGCATCCGCGCGACCGGTGTCGGCCTGACCGCCCAGTTCGATGGTCGTGGCCAGGCACGCCAGCGGAATCTGCGCGTCCGGGAACTGCCTCGACAGGCGCAGCCACGGCAGCGAACAGGCTTCGTCGAAGGAGCTGCCGCCGGAGTCTTCCGCGAGCAGGCCGACCTTCACATTCAGGTGCGCGGCGAGCGAGCGCCACTGCGGCCAATGCTGCGGCAACGCATACATGTGCAGCGCGGCTTCGGCGTCGCAATGCAGATCGAGCACCACATCGGCAGTGCAGGCATGGCTGAGCAATACGCGCTGCATGCCTTGCAACTGGTTGCTCGCTTCAGGCAGCGCGGCCAAATGATCGGCCATCGCCTGACGGATCAGCCGCACATTGGCGTGTGGATCGTCCCCGAGTTTGTCTGCCAGCGCGGCGGCGACCGGCGCGCTCAGCTCAACGAAATCACGGTTGAAATTCTTGCCGCTGCCAGCCTCGAAACGGCCCTGATGATTGCCTTGCAGCAACTGCCCGAGCCCCAGCGGATTAGCGACCGGCACCAGCTCGATCACGCCGTTGAGCAAGCCTTGGGCTTCGAGTTCGCCGAGGCGCTTTTTCAGCTCCCAGGCGGTGCGCATGCCCGGCAGTTCATCGGCGTGCAGGCTGGCCTGAATGTAGGCCTTGCGTTCGCCTTGGCCGAAGCGAAACACCGAAACCTTGCGCTCGCTGCCCAGGTGGCTCCACGGCAACACGTGGTCGATGCGTTCCATATCAGTGCTTCCGCGGCGCGAGGTAGCTCAACCAGCGACGCTCGGCCAGTTTGAACAGCTTGACCAGAATGAAGGTCAGGCACAGGTAGAACACGCCAGCGGTGATGTACGCCTCGAACGGCAGATAGAACTGCGCGTTGACGGTACGCGCCGCGCCAGTGATGTCGATCAGGGTCACGATCGACGCCAGACTGGTGGTCTGCAGCATCATGATCACTTCATTGCTGTACTGCGGCAGCGCCCGGCGCAGGGCCGATGGCAGCAGGATGCGTTTGTACAGTTTGAAGCGCGACATGCCCATGGCCTTCGCCGCTTCGATCTCACCGTTCGGGGTGGCCTTGAGGCTGCCGGCGATGATCTCGGCGGTGTAAGCGCTGGTGTTGACCGCGAACGCCAGGCACGCACAGAACGTTGCGCTGGACAGCCACGGCCACAGGAAGCTTTCGCGTACCGCTTCGAACTGCGCCAGACCGTAATAGATCAGGAACAGTTGCACCAGCATCGGCGTGCCACGGATCACGTAGGTGTACAGCCACGCGGCGCCGTTGACGATCGGGTTCTTCGAGACGCGCATCAGCCCCAGCGGCAGGGCCGCCAGCAAGCCGAAAAACAACGACAGCGCGAGCAATTTAAGGGTGGTCAGCAGGCCGCCGAAGTACAGCGGCAGCGCCTCCCAAATGACGTTGTAGTCGAAGATCATAGATCAGCCGCCCTTACGCCTACCGAGTAGCGCTTCTCAAGGTGACGCAATGCCAGCAACGAGACACTGGTGATTACCAGGTACATCGCCGCCACTGCGAGGAAGAAGGTGAAAGGCTCACGCGTGGCATCCGCCGCCTGCTTGGCCTTGAACATCATGTCTTGCAGACCGACCACGGAAATCAGCGCGGTGGCCTTGGTCAGTACCAGCCAGTTGTTGGTGAAACCCGGGATGGCCAGACGAATCATCTGCGGCACCATCACCCGGAAAAACACCTGAAAACTGCTCATGCCGTACGCCATGCCGGCTTCGGCCTGACCTTTGGGTATCGCCATGAACGCACCGCGGAAGGTTTCCGACAGGTACGCACCGAAGATGAAACCGAGGGTGCCGATACCGGCCGCCAGCGGGTTCAGGTCGATGTAATCGTCATAACCGAGCATCGGCGCGACGCGGTTGAGCAAGTCTTGACCGCCGTAAAAAATCAGCAGGATCAGCACCAGATCGGGAATGCCGCGGATCACCGTGGAATACAGATCGCCCAGCCAGGCGAGCCAGCGCACCGGCGACAGGCGCAGCGCGACACCGATCAGCCCGAGAACGATGGCCAGAGCCATGGACGACAAGGCGAGCTGAAGCGTCAGCCATGCGCCATCGAGGATGACAGCCCCGTAGCCTTTCAACATGATTCAGGTCCTCGAAAGTTGGGATGAAAAAATGGCGCAAACCGCAGAGATTCTGTTGCTTGCGCCATTTCGGACTTGTCGCAGAGATGTCTTACTTGCCGTAGATATCGAAGGCGAAGTACTTGTCCTGGATTTGCTTGTATTTGCCGTTCTCGCGGATGGCCGCGATGGCGCTGTTGATCTTGTCTTTCAGGGCATCGCCCTTGCGTACTGCGATACCCACGCCGTCGCCGAAGTATTTGACGTCGGTGAACGCCGGGCCAACAAACGCGAAGCCTTTGCCGGCGTCGGTTTTCAGGAAGCCGTCATCGAGCAGGGTCGCGTCAGCCACGGTGCCGTCGAGGCGACCGGCAGCCACGTCGAGGTAGATCTCGTTCTGCGAACCGTACGGCTTGATCTCGGCACCCAGTGGCGCCAGTACTTCACGGGCGAAACGCTCGTGGATCGAACCGCGCTGCACGCCGATGTTCTTGCCTTTCAGCTCAGCCAGACCTTCGCTGACCTGAGTACCGGCCTTCATCACCAGACGCGCCGGGGTGTTGTAGTACTTGTTGGTGAAGTCGACCGACTTCTTGCGGTCTTCAGTGATCGACATGGACGACAGGATCGCGTCGATCTTGCGCACTTTCAGCGCCGGGATCAGACCGTCGAATTCTTGCTCGACCCACACACACTTGACCTTCATTTCTTCGCACAGCGCGTTACCGATGTCGTAGTCGAAACCGACGATGCTGCCGTCCGGTGCTTTCGAGGCGAATGGCGGGTAAGCCGCTTCGATGCCGATCTTCACAGGCTTTTCGTCAGCGACGGCATTCAGCGACAGCACGGACAGTGCCAGGGCGCCAAGCAGCACAAGTTTCTTCATCTTGGGACTCCATCGGTAAAGGGCAAAAACGGCAGAGTGAGCAACAGCCCAATATGCGAATGGGTGAATCAGGAAATCGGTTGCTGCATCAGTAGGAAATTTCCTATTGAAACCGACGAAGATTTCAACGTCAGCCACGATGAGCGAGTGATCGGCATTCTAACGACAGGCCCCGAGTCGATATTTCTTCAATGCGACAACTAATTACAGATGCACAGAGAAACCGACTTGAGCGCATTGACAGCCTTGCAATTTCATGCAAGAGCGAAAGACAGTGAACCGATCTATGCTGCAAATTGCGGGCCTATTATTCGCAAACCCTTCTAATCCGGCAAGCGCAGCGTTGTGTCTTATTTTTCAGCGGTGGTTTTGAGGCTCTAATACGGGGCGTAGCGTTTCCCTTCGCCCCGGTTTGGCGCGGGCGGTTACACATTGGGCTGTGGCGGGTAACAGCGGGAAAGGTCTGACGGTGCAGATCGATAATTATTGGTTGGGGTGTTGCGGTTTCCTACAGGTGACTACTGCGGCGTCTGACAGATTGCTATCGCGAGCAGGCTCACTCCTACAATTGGCTGCATTCCAACTGAAGAAACCCGATCCCTTGTAGGAGTGAGCCTGCGCGCGATGAAGCCAGCCCAGCCACCCTAAAACCTCCAGACATAAAAAAGCCCCGCCCGGCATAGACCGGACGGGGCTTTCTTCTCTCCAGACCTGCTACTTAAGCAACATTCATGGTCTTGTGCGTATCAATCAAATGCTGCACCACACCCGGATCGGCCAAGGTCGAGATATCGCCCAAGCCATCGTATTCCGCCGTGGCAATCTTGCGCAGAATCCGCCGCATGATCTTGCCCGAACGGGTCTTCGGCAGCCCCGGCGCCCACTGGATCACGTCCGGCGAAGCGATCGGCCCGATCTCCTTGCGCACCCAGTTCTTCAGTTCAAGACGCAATTGCTCGGTCGGCTCCTCGCCGTTTTTCAAGGTCACATAGACATAAATGCCCTGGCCCTTGATGTCGTGCGGCACACCCACGACCGCCGCCTCGGCGACTTTCGGATGCGCCACCATCGCGCTTTCGATCTCGGCCGTGCCCATACGGTGGCCGGACACGTTGAGCACGTCGTCGACGCGCCCGGTGATCCAGTAGTAACCATCGGCATCGCGACGCGCGCCGTCACCGGTGAAGTACATGCCACGGAAGGTCTTGAAGTAGGTATCGACGAAACGATCGTGATCGCCGTACAGCGTGCGCGCCTGACCCGGCCACGAATCGAGGATCACCAGATTGCCTTCGGCTTCGCCCTCGATGATGTTACCGAGGTTATCCACCAGCGCCGGCACCACTCCGAAGAACGGCCGCGCCGCTGAACCCGGCTTCAGCGCATGCGCGCCCGGCAGCGGGCTCATCATGTTGCCGCCGGTTTCGGTCTGCCACCAGGTGTCGACGATCGGGCAACGCGACTTGCCGACATTCTTGTAGTACCAGTCCCACGCTTCCGGGTTGATCGGCTCACCGACCGAACCGAGCAGACGCAGGCTGCTGCCATCGGCGCCTTCAACCGCCGCCTGACCGGAAGCCATCATCGCGCGAATCGCGGTCGGTGCGGTGTAGAGGATGTTGACCTTGTGCTTGTCGACGATCTTCGCCACCCGAGTAATGTCCGGGTAGTTCGGCACGCCTTCGAACAGCAGCGTGGTCGCGCCATTGGCCAGCGGGCCGTAGACGATGTAGCTGTGGCCGGTGACCCAGCCAACGTCAGCGGTGCACCAGTAGATTTCGCCCGGGCGGTAGTCGAACACGCGCTCGTGGGTCATCGCCGCGTACAGCAGATAACCACCGGTGGTGTGTTGCACGCCCTTCGGCTTGCCGGTCGAGCCGGAGGTATAAAGGATGAACAACGCTTCTTCGGCGCCCATCTCTTTCGGCGCACACACGGTGCCCGCGACCTTCATCAGGTCTTCGTACCAGATGTCACGATGCTGGTTCCACTTGATGTCGCCACCGGTGCGCTTGCAGACGATGACTTTCTGGATGCTGCTGGTTTCCGGGTTGGTCAGGGCGTCGTCGACGTTGGCCTTGAGGGAAATCTTCTTGCCGGCACGAATGCCTTCATCGGCGGTGATCACCACTTTCGAACGGCAATCGATGATGCGACCGGCCAGCGCTTCCGGCGAGAAACCACCGAACACCACCGAGTGAATCGCGCCGATCCGGGTGCAGGCCAGCATGGCGACCACGGCTTCGGGAATCATCGGCATGTAAATGGTCACCACGTCGCCACGGTGTACGTCCTGACCGCGCAGGGCGTTGGCCAGTTTGCACACTTGCTCGTGCAGCTCGCGGTAGGTGATGTTGCGGCTTTCGGAAGGATCGTCGCCTTCCCAGATGATTGCGACCTGATCACCGCGCTCGGCCAGATGCCGGTCGAGGCAGTTGTAGGAAACGTTCAGGGTGCCGTCGGCAAACCACTTGATGTCGACATGGTGATCGTCGAACGAGGTCTGTTTCACCGTGGTGAAAGGCTTGATCCAGTCAAGACGCTGAGCTTGCTCGCGCCAGAAGCCGTCAGGGTTGACGACCGACTGCTGGTACATGGCTTTGTAGGTCGCCTCGTCAGTCAGCGTATTAGCCAGAACCTCGGGACGAACGGGATACAGAGAAGCCGCACTCATCTTTCCTACCTCGGTGTAATAGTTGTTTTTGTATGACCCTGTTGTAGCCGGGTGGGCCCCATAGAACCATTCGACGATGGTAGTAACAAGCCCCTACAAAACATCCAGACATCCACCGTGGCTGACTTGAAATACCCTTTCGGCCACGCGCAATCCGTGTGGGAGCTTGCCTGCAAGCGATGCAAACAACTCGGTGTGCCAGACAAACCCACCCCGCCGATTGTTACCAAATCTGCCAAAAGTGTTTATCAAAACCCGCTCTGTTTACCCTCGCCCCGTCTCCTTAAAATTCACTCCGCCAACACGGCAAACACGATTAACAACGTTACAGCCCCCACGAAGGCCGTTAATCCAGCTCTCGCAGTAGATATCAAAAAACCGAAGTTACACACGCAACCCCACAAAGGTTGCGTGACCCCACTCGACCTCAAAAAGGTAAATAGCAGATGAAAGCTTTAATGGTTCTAGTCCTCAGCAGCCTGTGTGCAACCGCCATGGCCGACCAGGCCCCGACCGATGTTGCGCAGCAACAACCGGTTGTTGAGGAATACACTTACTCCACACATCTGGACATCGCCAAAGTGGTATCGATAAGCGACGTGCCCAATGTCTGTGAAGTCGTGCCGGCAAAAATGGAGTACGACGACTCCAAAGGTCAACGCCACATCTTGCGTTACAGCGTTATGGGCAACGGCTGCACTAACTGAACCAGACTGCACCGAATTGGACCGCTCAGCGCAGGATTGAGGCCCGATTCCAGCCCGACTTCGGTCGGGCTCAGTTGTGTCTGGAGTCGGCAAAAACGCTTGCAAAACACTAGATGTAGTGAAAATCGCGTTTTTTTGTTCGTTTTTTGAACAAATCCACAACGCCGCGATTTTTACGAAAAAAAATCTTCCCCCGGCAAAGCCCTGTAAACCCTCACTCTCATCGAAAAACCACCCTCCTCGACCGCTTCCTGTGCGGATTCGCCTCAGCACAGCCGTGTTTTTTTCCCTATAATGCCGCCCCATACGGGTCAGCAATATTCCCTTACAGGGAACAAGCGCCATTCTGAAGCCCCGCAACCGTGCTCGACACAGGCTGCGCCCATCAGAGGCTCTCGGAACCCGTCAAAATTTCTGTTTATTTGCCTGCGTGCATCGCTGCAAAAAACGACATCCAACGCGGTCTGTATGACCGTGTGAAAAACCAACCCATCAGGTTTCACACGGGCACAGGCCCTCACGCAGGAGACGACACGTCATGCTGAGCTGGGACGAATTCGACAAAGAAGACAGTGAAGTAGCGGTAAAAGGCGCCAACGCCGGCCACGCTTCCGAAGCCAACATGGACCGCCTCGACAACGCCGGCGGTGCCGCCGCCCTCGAAGCCCGCGCCGTGACCGCCGACGACTCGGCCGCCGTGGCCCGCGCCAAGGCTGCACTGAACTCCCTCGACGTCGCCGAAGGCCTCGCCGAACTCGAAGGCGCCGCTGCCCGTGTCGCCGTCGACGAAAAGCGCATGATCAACTGCCGCGCCGACCTCAACCAGCTCGTGCCATTCAAGTACGACTGGGCCTGGCAGAAGTATCTGGACGGTTGCGCAAACCACTGGATGCCGCAAGAAGTCAACATGACCGCCGACATCGCCCTCTGGAAAAACCCGGAAGGCCTGACCGACGACGAGCGCCGCATCGTGATGCGCAACCTCGGCTTCTTCTCCACCGCCGACTCCCTGGTTGCCAACAACCTGGTGCTGGCCGTGTACCGCCTGATCACCAACCCGGAGTGCCGCCAGTACATCCTGCGCCAGGCGTTCGAAGAGGCGATCCACACCCACGCCTACCAGTACTGCATCGAATCGCTGGCCATGGATGAAGGCGAAATCTTCAACATGTACCACGAGATCCCATCAGTCGCGAAAAAAGCCGCCTGGGGCCTGAAGTACACCCGTTCGATCTCCGATCCGAAGTTCGAAACCGGCACCCCGGACACCGACAAAGAGTTGCTGCGCAACCTGATCGCTTACTACTGCGTTCTGGAAGGCATCTTCTTCTACTGCGGCTTCA
The DNA here is from genome assembly GCF_036668835.1 of Pseudomonas koreensis. Classification (GTDB taxonomy): domain Bacteria; phylum Pseudomonadota; class Gammaproteobacteria; order Pseudomonadales; family Pseudomonadaceae; genus Aquipseudomonas; species Aquipseudomonas koreensis_I. The sequence continues at coordinate 534,555 of NZ_JAZEVW010000005.1, read as the reverse complement.
CCCAGATCCTCTCCATGGGCCGCCGCAACAAAATGACCGGCGTCGCCGAGCAGTTCCAATACATCCTGCGCGACGAATCCATGCACCTGAACTTCGGCATCGACGTGATCAACCAGATCAAAATCGAAAACCCACATTTGTGGGATGCCGAAATGAAGGAAGAAGCGACCCAGATGATTCTGCAGGGTACGCAGCTGGAGATTGAATACGCGCGTGACACCATGCCTCGTGGGGTGTTGGGGATGAATGCGGCGATGATGGAGGACTATCTGAAGTTCATCGCGAACCGTCGTTTGTCGCAGATCGGTTTGAAAGAGGAATACCCAGGGACGACTAACCCGTTCCCTTGGATGAGCGAGATTATGGACTTGAAGAAAGAGAAGAATTTCTTTGAGACGCGAGTGATTGAGTACCAAACTGGTGGTGCTCTGAGCTGGGACTAACAGTCTCGCTTGGCATGATTTGACGATTGCGGTTTGAGTCGGCGAGTCGAGAAAGCAAAAAGCCCCGATTTGATCGGGGCTTTTTATTGAGATTGAATCGAGTTTTTTATATTCCATTCGGCGAAGCCGATCTTCAACTGTGGCTTCTTCGGGAGCACAGATGTCGAACGTAAAGCCTCATGACATATTATTGAAGGACGAGGCGGTATCAGTCTTCTCGATCCATAACGACCTGCCTTTAATTAACGTCAAAAACCCAACGCCCACTGAGGATGGCTTTCAGTTCTCCGAGACTCAGCAATTGCTGCGGTTTTTTATGCACAACTGCATGACAGTTTGCACATAGGGTGATCATGTCAGTCCTAGGGTCAACCACCTGATCTTGGTCATATTCAGAGATTGGTTTCACATGATGGACATGTATAAAGCCTTTCGCATGCTCGCCATACGCCTTTTCGAAATCAAATCCGCACGCATTACATCGAAGCCCGTGAATTTTTATTGCTTCCTCCCTCAGCCTAGGGTTGCGCTCATACCTTATTCCGTAATACTCGACTTTTTTCCCTTCGGTACCAATTACCCTGGTTTCAAACGTTTGCAAACTGTTTTCTGGGCCACCCCAGACGTTCCGCGGCGCGCTCAGAACTGCTTCGGAAAATATCCTATCGAACACGGCTTGATCGATTTCCCGAACGGCTCTACGCCAGTAGTTATTTATTAAGCTCACAGGAATGGATTCGAAGTACTCCCCATCAGCCTTGATCGGGACCGCAGCTTCAAAAGGTATGAACCCCTCAATATCCGCAAATAGATGGCCCTCTGTGCTGTCGGCGTCCGCATAAATTTTGGCCACTCGCGCAACACCAAAATAATGAGGATCTGAGCTCAAACGGCGATCGGAGAACGCCTTATCCTTCAGCTTTCCCTTGTAATAGAGCACTTCCATTCCTTCCGACAGCTTTGCTTTGTACTGTTTCGGAAAGTGGTACCGAACCCCGGTCTCATCAGACCACTTCGACAAATCATTTTCGGCGATGACAGCTGGCATCCGTTGATCCTCTTAACAGAAGATTAAGCCTACCAAATCGCAAGAAAAACCCTACATGATTAGCGAAAAATCCTACAACTGGTGAATAATTCGGTGCGTAATCAATCGTGCGCCGCTATTAATACCGCCCCCACTCAAGGATCCGAGCCCCACCATGAAATTCGATCTCGCCTACTGCCTCAGCCTCGAGGACAAGTTGTCGATCTATGACGTTCGCGATCTCAATTTCGATGAGACGGTGGCGTTTGACTCGGCGAAGGAACACTTCCAGTGCCCCAACGATGCCTGTCGTGCGGCGTTCGAGGCTTCCAATGAGTTGGGTACGTTCAATGCCAAGAATGTGAATTACGTGCGCACGCCGCACTTCAAGAATCTGCCCACGACGCAGCATGTGACGGGTTGTCCGTATGCGAGTTTGAAGGCGTCGGCGTCGGGTGTTGAGACGGCGGATGGCGAGGTGGATGACGGGCGTGAGGAGCATTTCCCATCGGAGTTGTTGCTGACCCGGCGTGAGTATGTGCGCAAGCCTGTCGCGCCAGCGGGGGCGGTGGATGTGTTGCGGGATGATCCGGTGCGGGTGCCAACGGATATTGGCAAGGAGTCAGCGGGGCGTGAGTCGGCGCCGGACAAGACCAGTGTGTTTGCGCATCCGGTGGAGTGTTTTGTTTCCAACTTCGCTGACAAGGAGTTGCTCAAGCGGATGCCGTTGAAGATTGGCGAGCATTCGGCGCCGTACAGTTCGTTCTTCAAGAAGATTGAGTATCTGACGGACAACAAGGGGCTGATTTACTGGGGGCGGATCAAGAAGATCGAGGACTTCCACAGCGCCAGTTTTCGTATCGATTTCGAAGACAAGGTCTGGTTCAAGAAGCCCGAGGGCAGTAAGAAGAAGCCGTACCCGGTCAGCGTTTACCTGAACAAGAAGCTGATCGACAACTACCGCAAGCGCAAGGCGTTTCTGGAAGAGATCAAGCACGCGGTGGACAGCGACAAGGCGTTGTTCTGTTTCTTCTATGGGGTGACGCCGGAGTTGAAGCAGGTGCCTGGCAAGAAGAACCCCGAAAAGCCTTTCGAGGTCTTCAATGCCAATATCGAGAACCTGGATCACTTCATCATTCGTGAAGCGCCGGGTCTGGAGTGACGGTTAGCCTTTGGGTAGTTGCAGTTTGGCTTCGCCACGGTGTTGGTTGACCAGCGAGTACGGCAGCACTGGCCAATCGGGGTTATCGCAGTTGCGCTGGTAACGGGCGAAGTAAGCGCCGAGGTAAATCCCCTTCGGCGTGAAGTGCCAGTTGGAGTAACCCCAAACACTTTCATCGGTATAGTCGCAGTCGCCATCGTCTTCGGCGGGCTTTTTCATTTCGTCGGGGTACAGCGTGGTGAACTGTTTGACCAGCCACGGCGCCATGACTTTCAGTTGATCGTATTCGGTGGCTGCGCTATCGGGCTCACCAATCCACAGCACGTCTTTTAGCTTCAACAATTCACCGGTGTGCGCATTCAGGTTGATCGGCGAACTGCCGAAGTCCGGGTGAGCGCCGCCGCAGCTGTAGCCGATGGAGATGTCCAGACTGACCACGTCGGCTGAGAGAAACTGCGGAGCAGCACCTTGATCGAACTCGGCGTATTCCCCGCCATCCATCATGCAGCGGTGATAGTCGATGACTTCAGTCCAGAGTCGTCCGAGCAAGTGGTTGTTGATGCGCTGCTGCTCTTCTTTCGGGTAACCAGACTCGACGCTGAACAGCGAGATCTTCGACTCAGGCTCTGTCCACCATTGCAGGTCGTAGCCCATGAAGTTTTCTTTCTTTTCCGGCTTGAGCTTGAGCCCCTGTAAGCGCAAATACTCGTAGGGATCGTCCTTTGGCAACGTGGCAATAAAGGGCAGCGTTGTGGCGGATGGCGCAGGAAGTTTGGCTTCGGTCAGTTGCACCGGAAACTTCTTGCCCTTGGGATTTCGCCATTCGCCCTGCCAACCATTGGCGGTGGATTTCAACGTCAACGTTGGAAGCGGTTTGTCTTCACTGTAACGGTTGTTGCCTTCGACGAGGCTTAGCGTGTTGTCCTGCAGCGAGCCGCTGAGCGCCAGGTCACGGTGGTACTTCTCATAGAAATAACGACCGGTCACTTCGTCGTGTTGTGCAGTGTTGAGCTCAACCACGATCGGTGATTTGCCCAACGTACCGGTAAAGACACGCGGGCCATCTTCGGCATGGGCAGTGGAAATCAGTGAGAACAGCACAGCAGCGCACGGCGCTAGGCGCATCAGTCCCTTGAGCATTGATCGTTCCTTGAAAGAGGCGGAGGCCGCGCCTGAAGTTTGCACGCTGGCTCGGAGAAAGTCGGGGCGGATTATGGCGAGGCCAAGCTGGAGAATCGAGTGCAACCGTACATTTCGGCTGCACATGGGCGCTTAATGAAAAGCCCTGATTTCTCGCCATGCCTCTAGGCGTCGCTTCAAAGCACTTTCGATACCCGCTTCATCAACAGCGCAATATTCACGCAACCAGTGAGCGACCATTTCAACATTCGGCCAGTAGGTATCTTTCTGACCTTTGCTGCTTCTGGGCGTGTCATTCATCGCGGCATCAAAACCAATCTCTTCACGCTCACTCTGTGGCAGACAACCCCACTCGGCTGCATTGCCCTGGAAATACCAGGCAATTTCATCAATATGTTTTTGTGCACTGCGATGACTGCGCCGATAAAACTTATAGTCGCGACATACTTGATCCATACGCTGCGGCATGATGCCGGCATCGACCCAATCCATAAGGCCATGATTGATCGCATCGCGGATCAATCCTTCACGCCAACGATCAGCAAACCAGGCAACGAAACCTTCTGTGTCAGCCTTTTGCGCATTGGCGAAGACCATGCAGTAACGGGTTTTCACATGGATAACCAACAAGACATGCTTGCGTTGCACAGTGATCGCATGGACTAGCCACTGTTCTACGGAACTGGAGGCTTCGTCATCTTCGATGGTCGGTGACGGCGGTTTGTTGTCCACCGGCGTGACCTTTTTGCCTTTGTGAACACGGCTGAAAAACTTGCTGGCGGCTTCAGTGCAATTAAAGATCAACATCCTGGTTCTCTGGTCGTTGCTGGAGATAGCGTTCAGTTAGCGATTTTGGTTTCTCGCGCTGTAGTCTGGCAATGGTTCATTTCACCGAGATAAACAGCAGCACGATAATCAGCAATCCAATATAAACCCACGCATGCACCCGATCCGGAATCCGCCCGATCCACGGTGTGGCCAACCTGATCCCCAACAACGAACCAATCGTCAGCGCTGCAAAAGCCAGCAAATCCAAATACCCGACAAACCAAGCGCCCAGATCCGTCTCGCTGAATCCGGCCAGCGCCATGTACGTCAACGTCCCGGCCACTGCCACCGGCACGCTTAGCGGATTGGCCGTGGAGGTCGCTTGCGACATGCTCAGCCCGCAGCGGCGCAACAGCGGCACGGTCATGACGCTTCCTCCTACACCGAGAAAGGTCGCGATGGCGCCGATGCCTACGCCGCCGGTTGAAGTTTCTGTACGGCTGAGTCGGCGTGGGATGACACCTTCGGTGTGGAGAAGAAATCCGCGTCTGAGCAGGCAGTCAATAATGGTCACGCCGAGATAGGCGATGAATGCATAGCGAATCACTTCGCCGCTGACCCACACCGCCGCAATTGCACCTACGACCGCACCCACTGCGATAAACCCACCCAACGGCCAAAGATAATGGCGGATGAGATTGCCGGCGCGACGATGTTTTTCGGTGGCGATCAGGGCGTTGACAATCATCACGCAGGTCGAGGTGGCGACGGCGATGTGCATGGCCGATTGGCTGATTGGGTCGTCGGCGCCGTGGCTGGCGGTGAGCAGGCGATACAGCAGCGGTACAATGACGAAGCCGCCGCCGAAGCCGAACAGCACGGCGCTGATGCCGGTCAGGCAGCCGAAAAAGGTTAACAGTAGATAGAACATGTCGAGGCGTCCGTGGTGGGAAAGTGCTCGACGATAGAGTTTCGCCGCTTGGGCCGCTTCAGCATGTCAGCCAATAATGTTTGCGTTTACGCCAACCACCGGAAGTCGCACATGCGCAATGTTCCGATCAGCCAACTGGATGACACACCGCGCAAAGTGGTGGCGCTCGGTACGGATTATTCCCACGGTCAACTTCTGCCCTTTCATACACATCGGCGCGCGCAGTTGTTGTACGGCGCGACTGGCGTGATGCAGGTGCGCAGCCATGACGGCAATTGGGTGGTACCGCCGCAGCGGGCGGTTTGGATTCCACCGGGGGTGGCGCACGAGGTGTTGATGCTCGGGGTCAGCACGCGCAGTTTATATATCGAGCCCGGTACGGTGGATCTGGGCTCGCGCTGCCAGGTGATCAGTGTGTCGCCGTTGATGCGTCATTTGTTGATGGAGGCGGTGGCAGCGCCGCTGATTTACGACCAGGCGGGACGTGACGGTGCACTGTTTGACTTGTTGTTGCATGAGCTGACACGCAGCGAGGTGCTTCCCTTACATATCCCTATGCCAGCCGAAGGAAAGCTCTTCAGTCTGTGTCAGACCTTTCTGAACAAGCCCAACGCACACCAATCACCGCAGTATTGGGCCGAGCAGATACACATAAGCTTACGCACCTTTAACAGATTGTTTCGGCAGCAGACCGGGCTCAGCTTTCGCCAGTGGCGGCAGCAGGCCTGCGTGGTGCTGGCGCTGGCGCGGCTGGCCGAGGGCGAGGCGGTCACGCGCATTGCGCTGGACTTCGGTTACGAAAGCCCGGCAGCGTTCTCGACGATGTTCCGGCGCGTGCTCGGTCAGGCACCGTCCGTCTGGTTGGAGGCGGCGAAGTAGGGCAAATCTAAAAATGCGTTTGATCCTGGCCAAAAACAACTGTACAAAAACACAGTACATTTTCAATCAGCACTTTTGAGCCCGGAGCACACCATGGCCTCTCTTGCGATGAACCACATTCTCGAACGCATTGCCCTTTTCCAGTTCACCCCGACGCACTGCGTCCAGGCCCGAGCGATGCTGGGCTGGAGCGTGGAACAACTATCGCGCGAGGCGCAGGTGCCGGTTGAAGACATTCAACGGTTCGAGGCGCAGCAAGAGGTGGCGGACGCAGCGCGGCTGGCGCTGGCTTATCGATTTGAAGCGCTGGGGTTGGTGTTTTTTCCGGGATTCAGGCCGGGGCGTAGTGCGAGTTTGAATGAGGTGAAGCCAGAATCCGCGGTGCGTGGGGATTTTGCGATGGCTGATTGAAAGGGCAAGTTGAACTTTATCCCCAAATAGGTATATTTTCGCATGAGTGCAAGGAAGCCACTCTTGTGGGTCTGCAGTAGCAGGAAAGATCTCAAGCAGATGCCCACGGAGGTACAAGACGTTTTTGGTCACGCATTGGATCTGGCTCAATGTGGCTTGAAGTATCCAGATGCAAAACCATTGAAAGGGTTTGGAGGAGCGGGTGTCCTGGAGTTAATAGAAGACTTCGATACCAACACCTACGGAGCCGTTTATACGGTTCGTTTCGGCTGTGCAATTTACGTTTTGCACTGCTTTCAGAAAAAGTCGAAAAGCGGGATCAAAACCGCCCAGTCAGACATTGATCTGATCAGAAACAGACTTCGAGCAGCCCAGGATCATGCGAAAGGATCAAAAAGCTATGGAGATTGAAATTGAAGTAGGCAGTGGAAACGTCTATCAAGATCTGGACTTACCCAATGCCAGTGAAATGCAGGTCAAGTCGCAGCTCGCAGCAAAAATTGGCGCAATCATTAAGGCGCGTCATCTCACGCAAATTCAGGCCTCGGAAATTCTGGGACTTTCACAACCCAAGCTTTCCGAAATGTTGCGCGGCAAATTTCGCGGAATCAGTGAGGCAAAAATGATGGAGTGCCTGTCTCGTCTCGGACGAGATGTGCAGATCGTAGTCAAATCGGCCCCCCGATCACGCAAAGAGGGCCGGATTGAAGTGGTATTCGCTTGAGGCGAACCCGTCAGGCATTCTGCGCCACCACCTCACCCTCCTCTTCAACCGCCATCCACCACGCACTGCCGCGTTGCGGTTGAGCGATGTTGAACGCTTCGCCCATCTGCGGGGTGGTGATGGGGACGCTGCGTTCCCAGGCCAGGGCGAGGATGCGGTCGAAGGGTTCGTGCCAGGCGTGCATCGCCAGGTCGAAGGTGCCGTTGTGGATCGGGAAGAGCCAGCGGCCCTTTAGGTCGATGTGTGCTTGCAGGGTTTCTTCTGGCTGCATGTGCACGTGTGGCCATTCGACGTTGTAGGCGCCGGTTTCCATCAGGGTCAGGTCGAACGGGCCGTATTGTTCGCCGATGCGTTTGAAGCCGTCGAAGTAGCCGCTGTCACCGCTGAAGAAGATGCGGGTGTCGCCGTCGATCATTACCCAGGATGCCCACAGCGTGCTGTTGCCGTCGAACAGTCCACGACCGGAGAAGTGCTGCGAGGGTGTGGCGATAAAGCGAATGCCGGCGATTTCCGCGCCCTGCCACCAGTCGTACTGGCGGACTTTGCTGGCCTCGATGCCCCATTTGATCAGGGTGTCGCCGACACCCAGCGGCGTGAGGAACAGGTTGGTTTTCGCCGCCAGTCTCAGCACGGCGGCGTAATCGAGGTGGTCGTAATGGTTGTGGGAAAGTATCACCGCTTCGATCGGCGGCAACTGGTCGATGCTGATCGGTGGCTGGTGAAAACGTTTCGGGCCTGCCCACTGCACGGGGGATGCGCGCTCGGCGAACACCGGGTCGGTAATCCAGAATTTGTCGCGCATTTTCAGCAGCAAGGTCGAGTGGCCGAGGCGATAAACGCTGTGATTCGGTGCGGCCAACAGATCTTCACGGGTCAGCGGCTGCACAGGGATCGCGGCGCTGGGCCGGGTAGTGCGCGGTTTGTGAAAGATCATGTTCCACATGATTCGCAGCATTTTGCGCAGGCCTTCACGCTGCACTGGTGCGTGATTGCGGAACAGTCCTTGATCCTGGCGCGAGGCTTCAGGCTTGGAAGTGTTATCCGTGAGCGAAACTGGATTGGCCATGACTGAATGACTCCGGAACACCGCGCATTACACGGCTTTCCAACGTTGGGACGGTTGATGGCCAAGCTGCACGCAGAGGCCGAACTGTCGGTTTTGTAAGCGGCGAGGATTAACGCAACATTACACTGACGGGTGTAGTTTCTAGGTTGCATCAAAGCTGCCGCCAAGTAAACTGCCAAGTGTAATTTCCTCTTTTTTGCCTAAGCGACCTTATGACAGCTCCCCAGCGCCTCACCGAGCGTAAACGTGCAGCCATTATTCAGGCGGCGATTGCCGAATTCCGTGCCAATGGATTCGAGATCACCAGCATGGACAAGATCGCCGCGAGCGCTGGCGTGTCGAAGCGCACGGTGTACAACCACTTCCCCAGTAAGGAAGAGTTGTTCGCGGAAATCCTCAATCAACTGTGGGCGCGCATCAGTGCCGAGCACTCAGTCGCCTACCGCCGCGATGTACCGTTGCGCGAGCAGCTGTGGCCGCTGCTCCAGGCCAAAGTGCAAATGATGGCCGATGAAAACTTTCTGACGCTGGCACGTGTGGCGATCGCGGCAACCATTCACTCGCCCGAGCGCGCGCAGAACATGATCGAGCGCATGGGCGAGCGCGAAGAAGCGCTGACCGTATGGATTCGCGCGGCGCAGGCCGACGGTCGCTTGAAAGCGGTCGACCCGGAATTTGCTGCGCATCAGGTCCAGGGACTGCTGAAGGCCTTTGGTTTCTGGCCACAGATTTCAATGGGCCGCGCCGCGCTGGATGCCGCGACGCAGCAGACCGTGGCCGAATCGGCGCTGGAGATGTTTCTGGCGCGCTATCAGGTCTGAACCTCCTGCCGAACCAGCGCGACCGACGAACGGTTGGCCGCCTGAATAATCCTGCAACGTATTTCAGGAACAATCTTGCGCAGATTGTTCCGGTTAAGTGCGCCTGAGTATCGGTGCAAACCGCTTCGCACGTTGTATAAGAATACCTACAAAGCTCCGGATCATGCCGACAACATGCTTATAATCCCGTCCCGCAAGGCTTGTAGCCATTCAAGACGCCATCCGGCAAATTGCTGACCGCTCGGTCTACCCCCCACAAAACTTATACAAAATTATAAAAACGCACCTTCTTGTACAAGTTTGCGATTTTTTGTATAACTAGCACTCTGCCAGCTAAGGAACGCTGGCATTGAGCAGTCACCGCCGAATGCCGCACCGCGCATTCGGTCTGCCGGCGCGGTAATAGGGACTGAATCCTCGATCTTCCCAATTTCCAGAGTACTGCGAGCATGTTCTTCAATCGCCAAAAATCCATTATTGACGACCTTCAGCGCACCCTCACTGAACAATCCGGCCTGCTCGATGCGATCAATCGCTCAATGGCGGTGATCGAGTTTGATCTGGAGGGCGTGGTGATGCGCGCCAACGACAATTTTCTCAAAACCATGGGCTACACCGCCGAGCAAGCCGTCGGCCAGCCGCATAAGCGTTTCTGCACGCCGGAATTCGGCCGCAGCGCGCAATACACTGAACTGTGGTCACGCCTGAAAAATGGCCAGTTTCAGTCCGGCACGTTTGAGCGGATCAACAGCCAGGGCCAGCCGATCTGGCTCGAAGCCAGTTACAACCCGATCAAGGATGCTGCGGGACGTGTGGTGAAAGTGGTCAAGTACGCCATGGACGTGACCGCCAAGGTGCAACAGGAAAGCGAAGCCAACGCCAAGCTTCAAGCCATTGACCGCGCCATGGCCGTGATCGAGTTCGACCTGGAGGGCAATGTCCTCACCGCCAACCAGAATTTTCTGACGCGCATGGGTTACACGCTCGCCGAGTTGAAGGGTAAACATCACCGTTTGTTCTGCACCTCGGAGTTGGTCAACAGCGGTGCGTATCAGGATTTCTGGCGCCGCTTGAATCAGGGCGAGCTTTTTCATGGGCAGTTCGAACGCGTCGATAAACACGGGCAGATCGTTTGGCTCGAAGCCAACTACAACCCGGTCTACGATGCTGCCGGACGCTTGTGCAAAGTGGTCAAGTTCGCCTCCGACGTCACCGCCCGAGTCGTCCAGCATGAGCAGGACGCACGCAGCGCCAGCGCGGCTTATCACATCTCGGTGGCGACCCGTAAAGTCGCCGAGCAAGGCACGCAGGTGATCCAGCAAGCCGCCAGCGAAATGCGCGAAATCGCCGAAGACATCGCCCAGTCGTCAACGTTGATTGCGCAACTGGGCGAACGCTCCGAACAGATCACCGCCATCGTCAACACCATCCGCGCGATCGCCGACCAGACCAATCTGCTCGCGCTCAACGCCGCCATCGAAGCCGCTCGCGCCGGTGAACAGGGCCGTGGTTTTGCCGTGGTTGCCGACGAAGTGCGACTGTTGGCCGGCCGCACCAGCGGCTCGACCGCAGAAATCTCCAACATGATCGGCCTGATCCAGAGCGAAACCCGCCAGGCCATCAAGAGCATGGAAGGCACCCGTGGCCGAGCGGCGGAAGGGGTCGAGCTGGCCAATCAGGCGGGCACGGTGATCCTGCAGATTCGCGATGGCGCCAGTGAAGCGGTGGAGGCGGTGAGCATGTTTGCCAATGAGCGGGCGCCGGGGTAAGGCGGCTTGGCTCGGGAGCGCGGTGGGATTGAGGTCACCGCCTGACAGCGAAGTGGGTTGCCGCCATCGCCAGCAGGCTGGCTCCCACAGGGATTTGTGAATACCTCGATTCCCTGCTGGTCCCCACAAGTTTCTGTGAATACCTCAAATCCATGCTGGTCCCCACAGGTTTTTGTGCACGCCATGAATCCATTGTGGGAGCCAGCCTGCTGGCGATGGCGGCGACCGGTTCACTACAAGGATTCAGCCCCGCACCAGACTGCGCACCGCCACGATCTCCGGCACTTCCACCTTGCTCATGTAAACGCGCAGCGGTTCGGTGATGTTGATCCGCTCGTCGATGTGTTGATCCCGCAGCAACTGGATCAACTCGCGTTTAAGGGTCATGGTCTGTTCGGTCGCGGGGGCCCAGACGAATTCCCTGGCAGGGATGATGCCGTCATCGGCGACGTCCATGCCGAAGGAATCTTCGCTGAATCTGACGATGTATTGACCGGTCTTGCGGTTGAGGCCGACGAAGCCTTTGAGGTCGTCTGCGGCCTGGCAGATGAGTTGGGAGGTGATGCGCATGGTAAACCTCGCGAATGATGATCGATGGTTTACACGCAGGGCTACTGAGCGGCGCACCCTCTGTCGGAGTGTCTGCCGGGGGCTAGCGTACTGCAAACGGCGCCACAAACACGCAGGAAAATTCGCTTTTAATACGTTTATGTCGGTCCCGCGCTGGCACCCGAGCGCTTCTGTTGTTAAAACAGTGCTCTTTGAAATTGCCTGCGAAAGGAACTCGAACATGCCCGCCACTTTTACCAAAAGCGCTTTGGTCATGACTCTGCTGCTCGGCCTCGGTCAGGCGCAGGCCGCCAGCCACAGCGACCCTGAGGCCATCGCCGCTACCCATGGCATCCCGCACCCGGCGGTAATCGCTCACCGTGGCGCGTCGTTCGATGCGCCGGAATCCACCGTCGCCGCTTATCGACTGGCCCGCGACCTGGGCGCCGATTACCTGGAACTGGATTTGCAGCGCAGCAAGGACGGTGTGTTGTTCGCCCTGCACGATGACAATCTGCAGCGCACCACTGACGTTGCGAGCAAATTTCCTGAGCGCAAGGACAGCCCGGCCACCGCGTTCACCATGGCCGAACTGAAAACCCTCGACGCCGGTAGCTGGTTCAACACCAAGTACCCGGATCGCGCGCGCCCGTCCTACACCGGGCTGAAGATTCTGACCCTCGATGAAATCATCGACATCGCCCGCGCCAATCCGCAGCACAAGCCGGGCCTGTACATCGAAACCAAAGAGCCGCAGTTGTTTCCCGGCATCGAACATGATCTCAAGGAAAAACTGCAGGACCGCGGCTGGCTGAGCCCGGCCGGTTCGAAACTGGCGAAAAGCGCGCTCGGTGTCGGCCAGGGCAAAGGCAAGGTGATCCTGCAGACGTTCGACAAGAACAGCCTGCAATTGCTGGAAAAGGAAATGCCGCAAGTGCCGAAGATCCTGCTGTTGTGGGTCGGCGAAGGCAGCATCGAGCCGAAATCGAACGTGACCTTTGCCGCCTCCGGCGAGAAGGACAAGAACGTTTACTATGGTAAACAGGAACCGAAGTCCGAAGCTGAATTCAAGCAGTGGGTCGACTTCGCCAAGGCCCAGGGCGCTATCGGCACGGGTCCGTCGGCCAAGCTGACCCATGGCGGTGACCAGAGCTATTCGGATCTGGTGCAGCCCTGGATGAATCAGTACACCCATGATCAGGGCATGCTGGTGCATGTCTACACCGTCGATGAGCCGGTGGATTACGAGAAAGTCATGGCGGCCGGTGTCGATGGCATCTTTACCAACCGCGCCAGTGAACTGTTGAAGTTTTACAAGCGCCCGGCGGCTGGTAGTGTTGATGAGGTGTTGAAGAAGAACGGTTTCTGAGTTGTTATCGAGTCGCCTGCTTCGCGAGCAGGCTCGCTCCTACAACGAGCAGGTTTATCGCGAGGCAGAGATTTAAGGGTGAGTTAAGTTGCGCTGGTTAATCTGAACCCACTTACACAGATCAACCACTTCAACGCACAACCAAGGAATGAACCGATGAAAACTTTGACTGCCCTGTTTACTGCCGCTGCCCTGACTCTGACTGCTGGCTTGGCTCAGGCTGACGTACGCATCGACCAGATCCCGCAACTGGTGAAAGATGGCAAGATCAAGTCGCTGGAATCAATGAACGCCGACGCGCTGAAACTGCATCCGGGTGCGACCATAACTGACACCGACCTGGATAACCACTTCAACGGTTATGAGTATGAAGTTGAACTCAAGACGGCTGACGGCAAAGAGTTCGATGTGGACTTTGATGCAACTACCGGCAAAGTGTTGAGCGACAAGCAAGATACTTGATAGAGCGCTGGTAAAGAGCCGCACGATTTAACGATCGTGCGGCTTTTTTGTGGCTGGGTGGCTGGCGTGAGGTTTGGGTTGTCTGGGAGATCGACTCCCCCTCACCCCAGCCCTCTCCCCCAAGGGGGGCGAGGGGGAAAGGGAGCAGATCGGGGGCCATTCAAAGCCTGAGTTCGCCTCGAGATCTCTGATAATCGTTGATCCGTTCAGAGCCTGAGTTCACCTTGAGATCTCTGATAATCGGTGATCCGTTCAGAGCCTGAGTTCACCTCGTCATTTCAGGTCGAGGTATCTCCAACACATACCGCGGTCAGTCCCCTCTCCCTTTGGGAGAGGGCTAGGGTGAGGGCCAAGCCATCACGCCGAACGCACTGACAAACCGGTCACCCAACAAATCAGGCACTCAACCGCGCCGTCACTTCATTCAACTGCCCCGACAGACCATGCAGATTCTGGCTGGCACTCTCGGTGCGCTGCACATTGTCGAGGTTGGTGCTGGCAATCGCGGTGATCTCGGTGAGGTTGCGCGAGATGTCTTCGGCCACCGAAGTCTGCTCCTCAGCCGCAGTAGCGATCTGCCGGTTCATGTCGCGAATCGCTTCCACTGCATGAGTGATGCGTTCGAGCATCGCGCCAGCCTGAGTCACTTGCTCGACGCTTTCATCGCTGCGCGCCTGGCCATTATCGATAGCATGCGCAGCGTCCACCGCGCCGGTCTGCACACTCTGAATGATCTGGTTGATCTCGATAATCGACTCCGCCGTGCGCTGCGCGAGGTTGCGCACTTCGTCGGCGACCACGGCAAATCCACGCCCGGCCTCGCCGGCGCGTGCCGCTTCGATGGCGGCGTTGAGCGCGAGCAGGTTGGTCTGTTCGGCGATGCCGCGAATCACTTCCAGCACTTTGCCGATACGCCCGCTGTCGGCTTCGAGACGGCGGATCACGGTGGCGGTGTTGGCGATTTCGCCGCGCATCTGGGTGATCGAATGGATGGTGGTCTGCATGACCTTCTCGCCCTGCTGCGCAGACTGATCGGCATCGTCGGCAGCGCGAGCGGCGTCGGCGGCGTGGCGTGCGACTTCCTGGGCGGTGGCGGACATTTCGTTCATCGCCGTGGCCACTTGATCGGTGCGGTTGAATTGCTCGTTGGTGCCGCCGGCCATGGTTGTGGCGATGGCGTTCAACTCGCCGCTGGCGCTGTCCAGATCGCTGGCACTGCGCTGCAAACGGGTGAAGGTGTCGGCGAGGAAATCGCGCAAGGTGTTCGCCGCGGTGGCGAGATTGCCCAGCTCGTCCTGCCGCTCGTTGGTCACCCGTTCGGCGAGTTGGCCGCGACTCAATTGGCTCACATAATCGATGAGTTTACGGATCGGCTCGACCAGGTTGCGGTTGACCAGCCACAGGCTCAGCAGGCCGATCAACAGCCCCGACGCCAGCATCACCAACAAGCCGATCCAGACCGTGCGATCGGCGTCGGCACTGATCAGCGCCGACTGCTCGCTGCCCTGCTGGCGCAGTTCTGCCACCAGTTCGCTCATCTGATCGCTGGTCGCGCGGTCCACGCCTTTGACTGCCGCATCGCCCGCCGCTGGATCACCGCCGGCGGCGACGTAGGCATCGCGGCCCTTCTGGTAGGCCGCGCCGAGTTGGCGGTGTTCGTCACGCAGGCGTTCAATGCGGGTTTTCAGGCTCGGCTCGATGCCGTTCTGGCTGGCCAGTTCACCGAGGATTTTCTGCACGTCGCGCTGACGGTCTTCGAACTGGCCCCAGTACTTGGCCAGATCCGCCGGCTGCTTGCCACGCAGCAAAACGTTTTTCCATTCCTGCACCTGCACCTTGAATTGCAGGTTGGCTTCGTCGATCAGTTGCGAGGTGTGCAACGGTCCGGCGAGCAACTGGCTGTAACTCTGTACGCCATTGGACAGGAAATGGAAGCAAGCCAGCGCGATCAACAGCATCGCCAGCAGACTGCCGCTCAACAGGGCGAGCATTTGCGCTCTCAGGGATTTTTGCAGCATCGAAGATACTCACGACAGGGGTGGAGCACGCCCGGAACGAGCGTGAAAAATGGCCGGACCTCCCTGTCGGCGAACCTTGGCTCAAAGCCAATGGCGCGCAACCTAACTCAGCTGAGATCGGCGCGCCAGAGCGCTTCTTGAGAACCTTCCGACCGCCGGTAAGGCATTGATTTGACGCCGCTTTACTGTCACATAACGGTCATGTGACATTGCGATGATGCCGCTCAGGTGAACCTGTAAAACCCGCATCAGCCGCCCTCCTCGCAGCGAGCCGCCATGAACCACAGCCTCGATATCAGCCATCGCGATCCAGACCTGTTCGGCTTGCTTTACGGCTTCCGTTTTCTACCCGGCGAACGCGGTCGCGAAGTCGATTCAGCGACGGCGTTGCGCTGTTTGCAGGACGACAGCGACAGCGGCGAATTCCTCTGGCTGCACTTGAATCTGGCCCACGCCGCCTGTGAGCGCTGGATGAAAAGTCATCTGCAATTGCCGGAAGAATTTTTCGAAGCGCTGCACGAGGGCTCGCGCTCGACGCGCATCGAGCATGTCGACTCGGCATTGCTGGCGGTGGTCAACGACGTGGTGTTCAACCTCAGCAGCATGGTTTCCTCGGACGTCTCGACGCTGTGGGTCTGCGTGCGCAGCAAACTGATCGTCAGCGCACGCCTGCAACCGCTGCACTCGGTGGACAAATTGCGCTCGTCGGTGAAGGCCGGCGAGCGCTTTCGCTCGCCCTCGGAATTGCTCGTGCATCTGCTGCGCGATCAGGGCGAGGTGCTGACGCAGATCGTGCGCAAGACCAGCCTGAGCGTCGATCAGATCGAGGACGAATTGCTTTCCTCGCGGCTGTCGACCAACCGCGCCGAACTTGGCGCCAACCGCCGCGTGCTGGTGCGCCTGCAACGCTTGCTGGCGCTGGAACCGGGTTCGCTGCTGCGCCTGCTCAACCGTCCGCCGCCGTGGTTGCAGAAGGAGGACGTGAAGGAACTGCGCAAGTCCACCGAGGAGTTCGCGCTGATCATCAACGACCTCACCGCCCTCGGTGAGCGAATCAAACTGCTCCAGGAAGAGATCGCCGCCAACCTCAACGAACAGAGCAACCGCACGCTGTTCACCCTCACCGTGGTGACAGTGCTGGCGCTGCCGATCAACATCATCGCCGGTTTCTTCGGCATGAATGTCGGCGGTGTGCCGTTATCACAGGATCCGCACGGGTTCTGGGTACTGGTCGCGCTGGTGGCGACGTTCACCGTAATCGCCGGGCGCTGGGCGTTTCGCAAGCGTGGAGATTATTAAGGTACCCCCGCACACAACACAGCCCCTGTGGGAGCGAGCAGGCTCGCTCCCACAGGGGATTTTCATATGTCTTCGGATCCGTGGTGGGTCTTAAACTCTCAAACACTGATCTGCCGCAGTCTCTCTGTAACATTCTGCAACGATCATGGGCGACATTCCTTCCCTCGCTCAGGATTGTCCGCTCATGGCTACTCCCTCCCTGACCGCCAGCCCCGCCTCTGCCGCTAGCGGCCGGCCCGCGCTGGACAAGAAACCCGGGCCGTTCACCTACGTGATCTTTTTCGCCGTGCTGGCGATGGGCATGCTCTTCACCGCTTACAGCTTGATGCACGACATGCACGAGCTCGGCACGGTGGTGACCACCTGGACGCCGTTTCTGCTGCTTGGCGTGGCGCTGCTGATTGCGCTGGGCTTCGAGTTCGTCAACGGCTTCCATGACACGGCCAACGCGGTGGCGACGGTGATCTACACCCACTCGCTGCCGCCGAATGTGGCGGTGGTCTGGTCGGGCTTTTTCAACTTTCTCGGCGTGCTGCTTTCCAGCGGTGCGGTAGCGTTCGGCATCATCGCGTTGCTGCCGGTGGAGTTGATTCTGCAGGTCGGTTCGTCTGCCGGGTTCGCGATGATTTTCGCGTTACTGATCGCTGCCATTCTGTGGAACCTCGGCACCTGGTGGCTGGGCTTGCCGGCGTCGTCTTCGCACACGTTGATCGGCTCGATCATCGGCGTCGGTGTGGCCAATGCGCTGATGCATGGCCGCGACGGCACCAGCGGTGTCGACTGGGCGCAGGCAACCAAGATCGGTTATGCCTTGCTGCTGTCGCCGCTGGTGGGTTTCGGTTGCGCGGCGCTGTTGCTGCTGGCACTGCGCGCCTTCGTCAAGAATCGCTCGCTGTACAAGGCACCGGAAGGCAACACCCCGCCGCCGCTGTGGATCCGCGGTTTGCTGATCGCCACCTGCACCGGCGTGTCCTTCGCCCACGGCTCCAACGATGGGCAAAAAGGTATGGGCCTGATCATGCTGATTCTGGTTGGCACGTTGCCGATGGCCTACGCTTTGAACCGCACCATGCCGGAAGAACAATCGCTGCAGTTCGCCGCGGTGGCGCAAGTCACCCAGCAGGCGCTGGTGAAAAGCGCACCGCTGCCGGCACCGGCCGATCCGCGTCCGGTCCTTTCCGATTACGTGCGCAGCAAGGAAGCCACACCACAACTGATTCCCGCCCTCGCCGCGCTGACCGGGCACATCGGCGAGCAAGTCAGAGGCTACGGTTCGCTGGCCAAGGTGCCGGCCGAAGCCATGGGCAACGTGCGCAACGACATGTACCTGGCCAGCGAAAGCATTCGCCTGATGGACAAGAACAAGGTCGGCAACTTCGACGCTGACACCAGCAGCAAACTGCAATTGTTCAAACAGCAGATCGACAACGCGACACGGTTTATTCCGCTGTGGGTGAAGATTGCCGTGGCCATCGCGCTGGGGCTCGGCACCATGGTCGGCTGGAAACGCATCGTGGTGACCGTCGGCGAGAAGATCGGCAAGACTCACCTGACTTATGCGCAAGGTGCCTCGGCGGAAACCGTGGCGATGCTGACTATCGGCGCGGCGGACATGTTCGGTTTGCCGGTCTCGACCACCCATGTGCTGTCGTCCGGCGTGGCCGGGACCATGGTCGCCAATGGCGGTGGATTGCAGATGAAGACCATCCGCAATTTGCTAATGGCGTGGGTGCTGACCTTGCCGGCGGCGATTTTGCTGTCGGGCAGCCTGTACTGGCTGTTCACCCAGATTTTCTGAGCAAATGAGAATCCCTGTGGGAGCTAGCCTGCTAGCGATTGCAATCTGTCAGTTCATATCAATGGTGACTGACACACCGCAATCGCTAGCAGGCTAGCTCCCACAGTTTGATGAGTGGTGTCAGTCAGAGCGTCGACTGAACCACACCCCCCAGCCAATCCATGAACACCCGCACCCGCAGCGGCAGATGCCGTTGCCGCGCATACAGCAGCGAAATCGCCATCGCCGGTGCGGTGTATTGCGGCAGCACGGTGACCAGTTCGCCGTTTTCCAGATGCGGCTGCATGCCGGTGCGCGGTACTTGAGTCAGGCCGAAACCACCGAGGCAGGCCGCCTCATAGGCATCGGTGCTGTTGACCGTGATGCTGCCGGCCATCGCCAAGCGTCGCACCTCGCCGCCCTCCTCGTAGACAAAACCCTCCGAACGCGACCCGAGCACCCCGACGTAATGCACCAGCCGATGCTGCGCGAGGTCTTCCAGGGTTTGTGGCACGCCGTAGCGTTCGAGGTACGCGGGGCTGGCGCAGTTGATCATCGAGAAGTCGCCGAGGTGCCGCGCCACCACCGATTGATCCGGTTGCGCGCCGACGCGCAGCACGCAATCGAAACCTTCGCTGAGCAGGTCGACACGGCGGTCGGTGCTGCTGATTTCCAGCTGCAGGTTCGGGTGCCGAGCCATGAACTGCGGCAGACGCGGCATGACCAGGCGCCGGGCGAGAATGTTCGGCATGTCGACGCGGATGCGCCCGGTCAGCGAGGCCTCGTCCTGGCGGAACAAGCCTTCGATCTCGTCCATGTGCGACAGCAGATCCTTGCTGCGCTCGTACAGGACCATCCCGTCCTGAGTCGCTTGCACCTTGCGCGTGGTGCGCTGCAACAAGCGCGTGCCAAGCAGGGCTTCCAGCGCCTGCACATGCTCGGACACGGTCGAGCGCGGCAGGCCCAGGCTTTCGCCGGCGAGGGTGAAACTCGACAGTTCGCTGACCCGCACGAAGGTGCGCAGCAGTTCCAGCTTGTTCATTTTGGCGCCCCGGGATTGTTCGGCTGATCCGATCAGTGATTCCGTTTTCACTCTGTTTATCAGCTTGAGGCGGATAAATAAACTTTGATCCATCCCCACTCAACGCAATCGGAGCAAGCCCCATGAACCGTAAAATCGCATTGATCACCGGCGCCAGCCGTGGCCTGGGCAAAAACGCCGCGCTGCACCTCGCCGCGCAAAACATCGACATCATTGGCACCTACCACAGCCGCGCTGACGAGGCACAGGCGCTGGTCAGCGAACTGCAAGCGCTCGGCGCCAAAGCCGTCATGCTGCAACTGGACGTTGGCCGCAGTGACAGCTTTGCCGAATTCGGCGCGCGGGTTGAGCAGGCCTTGCGGCAAACCTTCGACCGTCAGCGCTTCGATTTTCTGGTCAACAATGCCGGGATTGGCGTGCATGCCTTGTTCGCCGATACCACGCCGGATCAGTTCGATCTGCTGATGAATGTGCAGTTGAAGGGGCCGTTTTTCCTGACTCAACAGTTGCTGCCGTTGATCAACGACGGCGGGCGCATCGTCAATGTTTCCAGCGGCCTGACCCGCTTCAGCCTGCCCGGTTACGGCGCTTATGCAGCGATGAAAGGCGCGATGGAAGTGCTGACGCGTTATCAAGCCAAGGAGTTGGGGGCACGGCAGATCGGCGTGAACATTCTTGCACCGGGCGCCATCGAGACTGATTTTGGTGGCGGTGCCGTGCGCGACAATTCGGCGTTGAATGCGATGGTCGCCAGCAACACGGCGCTCGGTCGCGCCGGGCAACCGGACGATATTGGCGGCGCGCTGGCGTTGTTGCTGTCCGACGGTGGTCGGTGGATCAACGGCCAGCGTGTCGAGGCGTCCGGCGGCATGTTTCTCTGATTTGAAACGCAGCAATCGCAGCCTTGGTCGGCTGCGATTTTGCGTTTACCCCTGACAGACGTTGCGCGATACGAAGCGCTCCCGCAGCACGTCGTAACCCCAGTGATACACGTAGGTGTACGGCAGGAAAAACAGCAGCACGCCGATGTCGAGTAAAAACGCCTGCCAGAGGCTGACCGACAGCCACCAGGCGATCAGCGGCACGCCCATCACGATCAAGCCGCCTTCGAACAGCAGCGCATGCACCACCCGCACCCAGGCGTTATGGGCAATGTTCAGACGTACCAACACGCGATCAAAGAACCGGTTGAACACCACGTTCCAGCCCAGCGCCAGCAGCGCGATCAGCACCGTCACCGCGCCCATGTCGAGCAGCGGTTTTTGCAACAGCCACGCCAGCAACGGCGTGCAGATCAGGATCGCCAGCAGCTCGAAACCGATAGCCTGGAAAATACGTTCAGTGATGGATTTGTTGGCAGTCATGGCGTGACTCCTTGAGTGAAGATGGTTGCCATGATCAACCG
Organism: Pseudomonas koreensis; assembly: GCF_036668835.1. GTDB lineage: Bacteria > Pseudomonadota > Gammaproteobacteria > Pseudomonadales > Pseudomonadaceae > Aquipseudomonas > Aquipseudomonas koreensis_I. Next base: position 513,493 of record NZ_JAZEVW010000005.1, on the reverse strand, counting down.
TCGAACCGATACTTCATAACCAATAACCATCGATCAAGGCGATAGTTGATGATTTCGCAGGAAGTGCTGTTGGCGTTCGTGCAGGCGGCGACGCAGGGTTCGTTTTCCGCGGCGGCGCGCAAACTGGGGCGCAGTCAGTCGACTATCAGCGCGGCGGTGGCGAGCCTGGAGATCGATCTGGATGTGGTGCTGTTCGACCGCAGCAGCCGCAAGCCGACCCTGACCCCGGCCGGGCATGTCCTGCTGCAACGGGCCGAGGCGATTCTGGCGGCGAGCAATCGCCTGGAGATGACCGCACGGCAATTGTCGCAAGGCGTCGAGCCGAAGCTGACGGTGGCGATTTCCGACACCTATCAGTCGTATCGTTTCGAGGCAGCGCTGGTGGAGTTCGAACAGCGCTACCCGGATCTGCAGCTGGAATGCCTAATCGCCGAGTGCGAGGACTTGATCGAACTGGTCCAGCGCGGCCGCGCGCATCTGGCCTTCGCCGAAATGCAGGAAGCCTACCCGCCAGATCTGGTGACCTCGACCGTGGCCGAACGCACCGAGATTGCGCTATTCGTCAACCGCCAGCATGTGCTGGCGAAGCTTGAACAGGTGGATCAGCAACTGCTTGAGGAGCATCGCGAGTTGCGCCTGGCAACCATCGTCAATCCGTATGACAGCCGTGGCAAAGGCCGTGTGTGGTCGGCGCCGAGCTATCTGATGCTGCTGGAAATGGCCGAAAAAGGTTTTGGCTGGGCACCGCTGCCGCGCTGGCTGGCGCAGCGCTATGGCAATGACTTGCTGGTGGAACTGAACGTGCGCGGCTGGCCGAAACCGGTGTTTGTCGATGCGCTGTGGTCACGCCTGTATCCACCGGGGCCGGCGGGGAGCTGGTTGTTGGGGAAGATGCTGGAATAGTGCTTGGCTTGAATAAAAGCCCCTCATCGGAACGCCGCCCGCCCAGCCCTCTCCCGGAGGGAGAGGGCGCTGACCGAGGTGTCTTGCGTCATGCATCGACCTGCAACAACGAGTCGATTACCGATTCACAGCAAATCACTCAGGTCGGCAAATTTCACCAATATCCCCCAATCAGTCCCCTCTCCCTCTGGGAGAGGGTTAGGGTGAGGGCATTCCCAGCGCCAGAAGCCGCCCTTCAATAAACCGCCGCTCTGGCTCCTGCCGGGTCAACGCCAACGCCCGCTGATACGCCTCGCGCGCCTCCGCCACACGCCCCAACTGCCGACAAAACTCCGCCCGTGCCGAATGCGCCAGGTGGTAATCCTGCAATTCGCCACGCTGCAAAATCCCTTCAATCAGACTCAACCCCACCCCCGCCCCATCGCGCTTGGCCACCGCCACCGCGCGATTGAGCTCGATCACCGGCGACGGCAGCGCCCGCAGCAGCACGTCATACAGCCCGACGATCTGCACCCAATCGGTTTGCGCTGCGTTCGGCGCCTCGGCGTGTACTGCGGCAATCGCCGCCTGCAAACAATATGGGCCGAACCGCCGAGTGCTCAGCGCGCGCTCGACCAGCGCACAGCCTTCGGTGATCAACCCGGCGTCCCACAAGGCGCGATCCTGATCGTCCAGCAGTACCAGCTCGCCGCTCGACGAAGTGCGCGCCGGTCGCCGCGATTCGTGTAGCAGCATCAGCGCCAGCAAACCCATTACTTCCGGCTCCGGCAGCAACTCCATCAACAGGCGCCCGAGGCGAATGGCCTCGCGCGTGAGATCTTCGCGGGTCAGCTCAAGGCCGATCGACGCCGAATAACCTTCGTTGAACACCAGATAAATCACCCGCAACACGCTGTCGAGGCGTTCGGGCAATTCCTTCAGAGTCGGCACTTGATAGGGAATTTTCGCGTCACGAATCTTGGCTTTCGCGCGCACGATGCGCTGGGCGATCGCCGCCGGTGCGGAAAGGAAGGCGCGGGCGATTTCTTCGGTGGTCAGGTCGCAGACTTCGCGCAACGTCAGCGGCACTTGCGCGTCCGCCGCCAGCGCCGGGTGGCAGCAGGTGAAGATCAGCCGCAGGCGATCGTCCTCCACGTCCTCGCCACTCCAGTCGGCCTGTTCGAGTTCTTCCAGTTGCGCCAGCAGCAATGGTTGCGAAGCTTTGAACCGTGCGCGCCGCCGCAACACATCAATCGCCTTGAAGCGCCCGGTCGAGACCAGCCAGGTGCGCGGATTGTCCGGCACGCCGTCGCGCTGCCAGCGCTCGACCGCGACGAAGAACGCCTCGTGCAAGGCTTCTTCGGCGAGGTCGAAATCGCCAAGCAGGCGGATCAGCGTCGCCAGAATTCGCCGCGAATCCTGGCGATAAACCTGCTCGACCCGCGCCCGCACCTCAGACATTCAACTGCCGCACCGGTCGTACCTCAACGCTGCCGACCCGCGCAGCCGGAATGTTGCCGGCGACCTGCAGCGCTTCGTTGAGATCCTTGGCGTCGATCAGGTAGAACCCGGCCAGTTGCTCCTTGGTTTCGGCAAACGGGCCATCGGTGATCGACAGTTTGCCGTTGCGCATTCTGACCGTGGTGGCGGTCTGCACCGACTCCAGCGCTTCGGCGGCAACCATCCGCCCGCTGCCCTGGATCGACTCGGCGTAGGCCCAGCATTCGGCGTCTTCGGGGCTGTCGGGCGACGAATGCAGCAGGCGCTCGTCGCTGTAGACCAGGCATAAATACTTCATGGCATTCTCCTGATTCGAACGGTTCAACTATGGCTGAAGATCAGGGCTGCACATCGAACAGGGTCGCGCCGCTCATCGGATCGAACGGCGCCGACCAATGCTCATGGACGATTTTCCACGCCCCGTCGACCTGCCGATAACACGCGGTGACGCGCATCCAGCAGCTCTGGATTTCGCCTTTTTCATTGGTCCCGCCGCAGTTGGCGACCCAGTGGGCGAAGGCAATGTTGTCGGCGCTTTCAATGGCGATTTCGTGAAACTCGAAAACGTGCGGGCCGGGGCACATTTCCATGCACTCGACCCAATGCGCGCGGTACGCCACTTTGCCTTTGAATTGCAAAGCCTTGATCGCATCGAACGAGACGATGTCGTCGGCGTACAGGGCCATGACTTTTTCGACGTCCTTGGTCATCACCGCTTCGCGGTAAGTGTTGATCAGGGTCTGGATTTCGCTGTGTGCGTTCATGGTGTTCTCCGTGGTTTCTGTGGGAAGACACCCTTAGTCGTTTGTGCTTTTCGCAGATCGACAGGCCAAACAAAAATATTTCACGACGCCAATATCGCTAGAATCCGAGGCTCACTCTTTGTAGGAAAAAGGAAATTCCCGTGTTAGCCAGACTCGTGCCGTACGACAGCCTGAACGCCTTGCAGCGTCAGCAAGTCGAGGCGATTGAAATCCATGCCGAACAGATCAAGTTCTCCGGCGACATTCACGGTGCGTTGCACACGCTGCTGTCGAAACCCGGCCCCGGCGTAAAAGGTTTCGCCCTGCTGGCGGACGAGGTGCCGGTGGCGTTTCTGCTGCTCAAGCGTCCGCCGGTGCTACCCGACTGGGCCAATGAACACAGCGCCACATTGCACGCGTTGCAGGTCGATCGTCGCGCGCAAGGCAAGGGCTACGGCAAGGCATGTCTGCAAGCGTTGCCCGCCGTCGCGCGTGAAGCCTGGCCGGAAGTCAAAGGGCTGGAGCTGTCGGTGGATGCCGACAACGAAGCGGCCATCGCGCTGTATGTCAAACATGGCTATGTCGACAGCGGCGAGGCGTACAAGGGCCGGATCGGGTACGAGCGGCGCATGGGGCTGTTTTTCTGAATATGTGAAATTCCGAATCCGTGAACTCTGGCCAACAACCCTCTACTGACACACCATGGTCCTTTGTAGGAGTGAGCCTGCTCGCGATGGCGGTGTGTTTGTTAAATCGATGTTGTCTGACACTCCACTATCGCGAGCAGGCTCACTCCTACAGGTTTTGATCGGGGTTGAATCAGAGGGTCAGGGTCATCTCGTGCCACGCCATGCCGCCGTGGTCGGATTCCGAGGGTTTGATATAGGCAAAACCAAACCCGGCATACAGCGGGATGTGTTGCTCCTTGCACATCAGGTGAATCGTCGCTTTATCCATCCCGCGCATGCGTTCGATGAACTCGGCCAGCAAACGCTTGGCCAGCCCCTGCCCCTGATAATCCGGGTGCACGACCACCGACATGATCACCACGTTCGGCCCTTTCGGGTCGTGGCCGATCAGTTCCTTGAACGCTTCGTCGGACATCTGCACATCGAACGCCGCGCCGGAATTGACGAAACCGGCCACCTCGCCATCCACCTCGGCGACGATAAAACCATCCGGCCAGGTGGCAATGCGCGTGGCGATCTTTTCGCGGGTCGCGGCTTCGTCGCCTTCGTAGGCAACGGTTTCGATGGCGTAGCAGCGGTCCAGATCGGCGGCGGTGACGTTACGGATGACGGTGTTCATGGCAACTCGGAAATCATTGAAATTGAGGCTGCCAAGCATAAAGCAGATCAACCGGGGCGGACATGATCCGCCTCGATTGGTAGCTCTCAGGGTTTGAGCGGCAACCAGATTTCCAGCTTGCCCGTGAGCAGTTTCGGATTGAAATCTGCGCTGTAGCGTTCGAATTCCGGGGCGTCCGCCGCTTCGTAGCCGGACTGCGGCAGCCAGGTTTTCCAGATGTACTGGAAGGTGTCGGGGAGTCGCGTCAGTGATCCCTTGTGCTCGAACACGGCATATTTCTGCGGCTGGATTTCAACCCAGCGATATTTTTCCGGCAGATCATCAAGCTTGTCGATCTGCACACCAGCGATGTACTCAAAACCGCCCTCGCCGTCCCCATTGCAGCAGACGCCGTAGGTCACTTCACCCACCTGCGCGGGGATTTTGCCCAAGTGCGGGATGAGTTTTTCCCACAACGCCGGAATGTCTTCCGTGGACTCCTGCGTGAATCGTCCACCGAATCCCGCAATCAGCAGAAAAGGCCCATGTTCGAAGCGAGGTTCTGCCACTTCTACGTGTGTTTGCTCATCCATGGCGCGACTCCTTGGTACACAAAAGTGGGTTCGGCTGGGAGTATAGAAAACCCGAGCCGTTTCGCTCGTTTACAGCGTGTGCAACTGCTCGGCGGCGCCCGAACCGACAAACTCGTTATAACCGGAAAGGATCACGTAGACCGCGAAATAACAGAAGATCGCCGCCGATGCCAGGTAAGAGTAGCGCAACAGCTTGTCCCCCAGCAGCTTGCCACCGTGGCTGGCGGCGAAGCACAGACCTGCCGACCACAGCAGCCCGGCGCAGAGGAAACCGCCGAGAAACAGTGCCGAGCTAATCGCGCCACTGCCGCCGGATCGGGCGATCAATGTGCCGCCAACCGCCGCAAACCAGAGAATCGCACTCGGCGACGACATGGCGAGAAAAATCCCCCGGAAAAATTCCTTGCGATGGGAGTTCTGCCCCACTTCTGCCGTGGCCGCCAACTGCGCTTCATGGTGAATCGCCGAGTAAATCATCTTCCCGGCAAAATAAATCAGCAGCGCCGAACCACCGATCCACAGCACCCAGCGCACGGTTTCGTATTGCAGCAGAACCGTCATTCCGGCCAGCGCCAGCACCGCATAAACCAAATCGCCGACGCAGGTGCCGAGGCCCAGCGCAAAGCCCTGAAAATACCCGCGCTGCATGGCCAGGGTAATCATCGCGATGTTGGCCACGCCGATGTCCAGGCACAGAGAAAGGCTAAGCAAGAAGCCGCTGGTGAATTCCATTGACCGATTTCCTTCGGAAAAAATGTTTACAAACAGGCTGGACAGTATGCCATCAGCACCCTTATCGTCCGCCACAGGTCACCGCCGTGACCAGCGTCGCTCGGACGGTTCCGGGCGCTTACGTTATCCGAGGCAACAATGGCCGAACAAGGTTCGCCGCGCCGCTTTGCGCGCATCGATCGACTCCCCCCTTACGTTTTCAACATCACCGCCGAGCTGAAGATGGCCGCCAGGCGTCGTGGCGAAGACATCATCGACTTGAGCATGGGCAACCCCGACGGCGCCACGCCGCCGCACATTGTCGAAAAACTTGTGCAAGTCGCCCAACGCGAAGACACCCACGGTTACTCGACCTCCAAGGGCATTCCGCGCCTGCGCCGGGCGATTTCCAACTGGTACAAGCAACGCTACGAAGTCGATATCGACCCGGAAAGCGAAGCCATCGTCACCATCGGTTCCAAGGAAGGCCTGGCGCATTTGATGCTGGCGACCCTTGATCAGGGCGACACCGTGCTGGTGCCGAACCCGAGCTACCCGATTCACATTTACGGCGCGGTGATTGCCGGTGCCCAGGTGCGTTCGGTGCCGCTGGTGCCGGGCGTCGATTTCTTCGACGAACTGGAACGGGCGATTCGCGGCTCGATTCCCAAGCCGAAAATGATGATCCTTGGCTTCCCGTCGAACCCGACCGCGCAGTGCGTGGAGCTGGATTTCTTCGAACGGGTGATCGCCCTCGCCAAACAGTACGACGTGCTGGTGATCCACGATCTGGCTTATGCCGACATCGTCTATGACGGCTGGAAAGCCCCGTCGATCATGCAGGTGCCGGGCGCCAAGGACATTGCGGTGGAGTTCTTCACCCTGTCCAAGAGCTACAACATGGCTGGCTGGCGCATCGGTTTCATGGTCGGCAACCCGGAACTGGTCAACGCTCTGGCACGGATCAAGAGCTACCACGACTACGGCACGTTCACCCCGCTGCAAGTCGCCGCGATTGCTGCGCTGGAAGGTGATCAACAGTGCGTTCGCGACATCGCCGAGCAGTATCGCCAACGCCGCAACGTACTGGTCAAAGGCCTGCATGAGCTGGGCTGGATGGTCGAAAATCCGAAGGCGTCAATGTACGTCTGGGCGAAGATTCCCGAGGCGTATGCGCACCTGGGTTCCCTGGAGTTCGCCAAGAAACTGCTCGCCGAGGCCAAGGTCTGCGTCTCGCCGGGAGTGGGGTTTGGCGAGTATGGCGATGATCACGTGCGCTTCGCGCTGATCGAAAACCAGGACCGCATCCGCCAGGCCGTGCGCGGGATTCGCGGGATGTTCCGCGCGGATGGCTTAGTCGCAAAAACTGGCGGCTAACATTAATCCCTGTGGGAGCGAGCTTGCTCGCGAAGGCGTCGTGTCAGCCACATCAATACTGACTGAACCACCGCTTTCGCGAGCAAGCTCGCTCCCACAGGGTTTTGCGCTCAGACGTGATATCTCCACCCACAAAAAAACCGCATCGCTGCGGTTTTTTTGTGCCTGCGAGAAGCTGTTTAAACGAACAGCGACAACAGCAGGATAAAGCCCAGGCCGACCACCGACAGAATGGTTTCCATCGCGGTCCAGGTCTTGAACGTCTCGGCCACGGTCATGTTGAAGTACTGCTTGACCAGCCAGAAACCGGCGTCGTTGACGTGCGACAGGATCAACGAACCGGCACCGGTCGCGAGTACCAGCAGCTCACGGTTGACGCCCGGAATCATGCCCACTACCGGCACGACAATGCCGGCACCGGTGATGGTCGCCACAGTCGCCGAACCGGTGGCGATACGAATCACCGCCGCCACCAGCCACGCCAGCAGGATCGGCGAGATCTGTGCGCTGACCGCCATGTGACCGATCACGTCGCCCACACCGCTGGTCACCAGCATCTGCTTGAAGCCGCCGCCAGCACCGATGATCAGAATGATCGCGGCGGTTGGCGCCAGGCTCGCATCCAGCCACTTGAGCATCTGATTGGAACCGATGCCCTGCTTGTAGCCAAAGGTGTACAACGACAGCAGCAATGCCAGCAGCAGTGCCGAGATCGGGTGACCGATCATGTCCATCCAGGTGCGGAAGAAGTTGCCGTCCGGTAGCGCCACGTCAGCGAAGGTTTTCAGCAGCATCAGGAACACCGGCAACAGCACGGTGACCAGGGTGATGCCGAAGCTTGGCAGATCGGTCGAATCGTTTTCGCGGGCCAGTTGATCGACCAGTTCCTGATTCGGGTGACCCGGAATGTGCTTGGCGATGAACGTACCGAAGATCGGACCAGCGATGATCGCGGTCGGCAGCGCAACGATCAGACCGTAGAGAATGGTCTTGCCGATGTCAGCGCCGAACACGCCGATGGCCAGCAGCGGGCCGGGGTGCGGCGGCACCAGACCGTGTACCGCAGACAAACCGGCGAGCAGCGGGATACCGATCTTGATGATCGACACACCGGTGCGGCGCGCCACGATGAATACCAGTGGAATCAGCAGTACGAAGCCGATTTCGAAGAACAGCGGAATGCCGACCAGAAACGCGGCGAACATCATCGCCCACTGGACCTTGTCCTTGCCGAACGCACGAATCAGGGTCTGGGCAATCTGATCCGCCCCGCCCGATTCGGCCATCATTTTGCCGAGCATGGTGCCCAGCGCCAGAATGATGCCGACGAAACCGAGCACGCCACCGAAGCCGTCCTGGAACGCTTTGATGATGGTGCCGATCGGCATGCCCGACGTCAGGCCGAGGAACGCGGCGGCGATGGTCAGGGCGATGAAGGGGTGAATCTTGAATTTGGTGATCAGGATAATCAGACCGATTACCGTGACCACTGCATCAAGCAGCAGGAACGTCTCGTGGGACATGCCGAACATTGGGGGTGTCTCCTGGATTGTTGTTGTTATTAAAGCGGGTTGAACAGAAGTCGGAAGGACAGCGCTGTCTTTTTCAACATACTCATACCGCCTGTTTCAGACCGTGGGCCTGCCACCAGACATGAGCCTGCAGTGCCAGCTCTTCAACGCTGTGCACCGAGGCGTTAAGCGCCAGAGTCAGCGGCTCGCCCTTGGGCGATTCGAGGGTGGCGAACTGGCTTTCGATCAACGTGGCCGGCATGAAATGGCCCGGACGGTGCGAGACACGTTCGGCGGCAACTTCAGGGGTCAGTTCCAGGAACACGAAGCCCAGGCCCGGCAAGGCGCTGCGCAGGCGTTCGCGATAGATATGTTTAAGGGCCGAGCAGGTCAGCACCGGGCGTTTGCCCGACGCATCGACGCGACGCAGTTCATCGCACAGGCTGTCGAGCCAGCCGGCACGGTCGTCGTCGTTCAGGGGGATCCCCGCGCTCATCTTTTCGATGTTCGCGGCCGGATGAAAAGTATCGCCTTCAATGGCAGTGGCGCCGCTCAAATGGCACAGGGCCTCGCTGACGCACGTCTTGCCGCAACCGGCAACGCCCATGATGACCAGGGCGGTGATGGGATGACTCATATAACACCTCAGCGCGCAGACAGCGCTACCTTTGCTAGCTATGACTCTAGTGCACAGGCAGAAGTTGCCGACGCCTTCTTGTCGTTTTTTTGGGTTGCAGCAGGTTCGTTCCCAACGCCAAAGAGCCAAGATCAGGCAGGACCTCGCTCACGCATTTGCAGCTGCATCAGGACAGCGCTACCTTAGTGCCTTGATTTTTGTTTGGCAAGCCGCCCGATGACCTCCCCCAAGAACGATAAAAATACCCGCACCACCGGCCGTCCCACCCTTAATGAAGTTGCCCGCCTGGCCGGCGTCAGCCCGATTACCGCCTCCCGTGCCCTGCGCGGCGTCAGCACCGTGGCCACCGAACTGGTGGAAAAAGTGCAGAAAGCCGCGCTCGAACTCAACTATGTGGTCAACCCGGCCGCCCGCGCCCTGGCCTCGGCGCAGAGCCATTCGGTTGTCGTGCTGGTGCCATCGTTGTCCAACCTGTTGTTCATCGACACGCTGGAAGCCATTCATCGGGTGCTGACGCCCAAGGGCTTCGAAGTGCTGATCGGCAACTTTCACTATTCGCGTGATGAAGAAGAAAACCTGCTGCGCAATTACATGGCCTATCAGCCGCGCGGCTTTCTGCTGACCGGGTTCGATCGCACCGAGAGTTCACGGCGGATGATCGAGGCCAGCAATATTCCCTGCGTGTACATGATGGAGCTCGACAGCAGCGCCGGGCTCAATTGCGTGGGTTTCTCGCAACTGAGCGCCGGTGAAACCGCCGCCGAACATCTACTGTCTCGCGGACGCAAACGCCTGGCCTACATCGGCGCACAACTCGATCAGCGCACCCTGCTGCGCGGTGAGGGCTTTCGCCGAGCGTTGCAGAAGGCCGGCCGCTACGACCCGGATCTGGAAGTGCTGACGCCGCGCTCTTCATCGGTGGGCCTGGGCGGCGAGTTGTTTCTGCAATTGCTGGCGGCGCATCCGGATGTCGATGCGATTTTCTTTGGCAACGATGACCTCGCCCAGGGCGCCTTGCTCGAAGCGCTGCGCAATGGCATCAAGATCCCCGAGCAGGTGGCGATTCTCGGTTTCAACGACTTGCCGATGTCCGAGCACATGGTGCCGCGCCTGAGCAGCATCAATACCCCGCGCGAAGCGATCGGCCGACGCGCGGCGGAACAGATGCTGACGCTGATGGCGGGTAACAAGGTGCCGCGGCCGGTGGAGGACATGGGTTTCGAGCTTAAGATTCGCGAGAGCACCTGACCCCTTACCTGTGGGAGCGAGCCTGCTCGCGATAGCGGTGTGCCAGACAAGCAAACGCCGACTGATACACCGCTTCGCGAGCGGGCTCGCCCCCCCAGGGGATCTCTATCAGATTCAATGACTGAGCAAGTCAACCAAGGCCTGGGCGCCCTTCTGCAAGGGCTGGCTCTTGAGCCATACCGCATGCACCGGCATCACCAAACCGTTTTCGATGTTGCGGAAATTCAGCCGTTTCAAGCGCCCTGAGTCCAGTCGTGGCTGCACCACCGACAGCGGGAAATTACCCCAGCCCAAACCTGCCTCGACCATATCCATCGCCGCTTCCAGGCTGTCGGTGCGCCAGTAGGATTGCGCCACCAGCGGGCGCGTTTCGCTGATCGGCAGGTCACGGCTGGCGACGATGATCTGCCGCACCTGCACCAGGTCCTCGAGAAACACATCCTGGCCCTGCAACATCGGGCTGTCCGCCGCCAGCGTGGCGATCATCCGTTCATTGCCGACAAACTGGAAACGCTCCAGCACGTTCATGCGCAACCCGGCGAACGCCAGGCACAGACCGACTCGACCGCTGTGCAGCATCGCCAGCACATCATCCTGCGGCGCCGTCAGCACTTCGATGTCGAGCAGCGGATAGCGCTCGGCAATTACCTTGATCGCCGCGAGCAAACGACGCCGGGCAATGTCGGCGACCACGCCAATCGACAACTTGCTCTCCAGCCCCAGAGACAATTCCAAGGCGTGCACTCGCAACTGCTTGAGCTGCTCGGCGATCAGCCGTGCGTGCGGCACCAGAGACAGGGCCATGGCGGTCGGTTGCGGTTCACGATGACTGCGATCGAACAGCAGATAGCCAAGCTCGGCTTCAAGATTGCCAATGCCCATGCTCACCGCCGAAGGGACTTTGCCCAATGCACGCGCAGCGGAGGAAAACGAGCCGCGCTCGATCACCGCAAGGAACAATTCGATGCTGTCGCTGTTGAAATTCAAACCGCACACCTATCAACAAAACTGAAAAGAGCTGACTTTTTCTGTCAGCTCTATTGAAGCTATCTTTCATCGCCTTCGCCAGCCCCGCTGGCTGTAATTCGGCAACAAAGAGGCAAATCCCCATGCAAGGCGTCAAACGCAAACTGGTCTACGTGTCGCTTTACGAAGTCATCGGCATGACCTTTTCCGCCCTCGGTCTGGCGCTGCTGTCCGGCACCTCGCCGGGCAGTACCGGGCCGTTGGCGGTGATCATTACCACGATCGCTGTAACCTGGAATTTCATCTACACCTCGCTGTTCGAACGCTGGGAAAGCCGCCAGATCTCCCGTACCCGCACGGTCAAACGGCGCATTGCCCATGCGGTTGGTTTTCAACTGACGTTGATCGTATTTCTGATTCCGCTGATCGCCTGGTGGATGAACATCAGCCTGGTGCAGGCGTTTCTTTTGGATCTGGCGCTGATCATTTTCATCCCGTGCTACACGTTTGCCTTCAACTGGCTGTTCGACCGGGTGTTCGGTTTGCCCGCCTCGGCACTGCCGGATCCGGCCGCTGCAGCATAAATCGTTAATTGGTAAGCGAATATTGCGAGAAAAGTGTTGTGGTGCGTTGTTAAACGCCGATATTCACAATCCGTGAACTCCGATAGCAGGCTAAGCTTTTCCATCAAATAAAAAATGGATCTGCCCATGACTGCTCACGCCTTCGCCGCCGCGCCCAGCGACGGCATCGACCCGGTACGCGCCGCCGAGATTTCCGCCCGCATCGATCGCCTCCCCGCCGTGGCGACGATCTGGCGGCTGGTGGCGCTGTTGTCGATCGGGGGTTTCTTCGAACTCTACGATCTGTTCCAGACCGCCTACATCAGCCCCGGCCTGATCCGTGACGGCCTGTTTGCCACCGGCAATCAGGGCGTGTTCGGTTTTTCCGATCAGGCGGCATTCGCCTCGGCGACGTTCCTTGGCCTGTTCCTCGGCGCCAGCCTGCTCAGCCCATTGGCAGACAGGTTCGGCCGCCGGGCGATCTTCACCTTCGCGCTGATCTGGTACACGGTGGCGACGGTGTTGATGGGCATCCAGACCTCGGCGCTGGGCATTATCGGCATGCGCTTTCTGGTGGGCATTGGCCTGGGCATCGAACTGGTGACCATCGACGCCTACTTGTCGGAACTGGTGCCCAAACGCATGCGCAGCTCGGCGTTTGCCTTTGCGTTTTTCGTGCAGTTCCTCTCGGTGCCGGCGGTGGCTTTGATGTCGTGGTGGCTGGTGCCGCAAGCGCCGTTCGGCATTTCCGGTTGGCGTTGGGTGGTGCTGGCCAGCGCGGTGTTTGCGCTGTTTATCTGGTGGCTGCGCAAGCGTCTGCCGGAATCGCCGCGCTGGCTGGCGCAGCATGGTCGCTTTGATGAGGCCAACCGGATCCTCGACCATCTCGAAGCGCGCTGCGCCAAGGATTACGGCAAAGCGCTGGATGCGCCGGAACCGGTGCCCGTCGATGTCGAAGGCAAGGGCCGCTTCGCCGATATCTGGCAACCGCCCTACCGGCGTCGCGCACTGATGCTGATTGTCTTCCACATCTTTCAGGCGATCGGCTTCTTCGGTTTCGGCAACTGGTTGCCGGCGCTGCTTTCAGGTCAAGGCGTGAGCGTCACCCACAGTCTGATGTACGCCTTCATCATCACCCTCGCCTACCCGCTCGGGCCGTTGTTGTTCGTCAAGTTCGCCAACCGCTTCGAGAACAAATGGCAGATCGTCGGCTCGGCCCTCGGCGCGATGACCTTCGGCACCCTGTTCGCCCTGCAGACCAGTGCCGTCGGGCTGATTTTCTGTGGGGTGATGATCACCTTCTGCAACGCCTGGCTGAGCTTCAGTTATCACTCCTACCAGAGCGAACTGTTCCCGACCAACATCCGCGCCCGCGCGGTCGGCTTTTGCTATTCGTTCAGTCGTTTGTCGACGGTGTTCAGCAGCTTGTTGATCGGCTTGTTTCTCGACAACTTCGGTACGCCCGGCGTGCTGGCGTTTATTGTCAGCAGCATGTTGATCGTGATGTTGACCATCGGAGGCTTTGGACCGCGCACGCGTAATCTGGCGCTGGAAAACATAGCCCATCGCTGAACGGCGCCTGCGCGACAGCATCCTGAAGGAGATGGGCAACGCGGCGAACAAGTTTCTTGCTGCGCTTTGACTTTTTAAGATCACCTTGAATCAAATGTGGGAGCGAGCCTGCTCGCGAAGGCTTTGTATCAGTCGCTTTATGCTTGGCTGACACGCCGCTTTCGCGAGCAGGCTCGCTCCCACATGGGTCATTGGTGATGTTGAAAACGGGTCAGTTCAATTGCAACGTCTCATTGAACTGACTGATCGCATCCACCACATGCCGCGAACCCTGCTGGATCTCCAGGATCACCTCCCCCGCCTCGTTCGCCAGTTCCACACCCAGCCCGGTGCGGCTCAGGCTCGATTGCATGCTCGACACTGCGCTCAGTGACAGGTCGTGGTTGCGGCGTACCACGTCGACAATTTCCAGGGTGGCTTGGCTGGTCCGCGCCGCGAGGCTGCGCACTTCGTCCGCAACCACCGCAAACCCGCGGCCATGCTCGCCGGCGCGCGCGGCCTCGATGGCAGCATTGAGCGCCAGCAGGTTGGTCTGGTCGGCGATGCCGCGAATGGTCTGGACGATGGTGCCGATGATGTCCGACTGTTTGCTCACCGCATCGATACTCACCGCGGCTGCGTTGAGGTCACGGGAAATGTCCTGAATGATCTGCACCGTCTGCTGCACCACCTGTGAGCCTTTTTGCGCGCAGGCGTCGTTTTGTACCGAGGTGCTGTGGGCCGATTCGGCGGCGCTCTGCAGCGTAGTCATCTGGCGGGTGATGTCGCTGGCGAACTTGACCACTTTGTACAAGCGGCCCTTGGCATCGAACAACGGGTTGTACGAGGCTTCCAGATAAACCATGTGCCCGGACTTGTTCTTGCGTTCGAAGCGGTGCGAGTGATATTCGCCGCGATTGAGCGACGCCCAGAACGCCTTGTATTGCGCCGACTCGGACTCGCTGCGGTGACAGAACAGGCTGTGATGCTGGCCGACGATTTCGTTGAGCGAATACTGCATGGTCTGCAGAAAGTTATCGTTGGCGGCGATGACATTGCCTTCGGGAGTGAACTCAATCACCGCCATCGAACGGCTGATTGCCGCCAGCATCGATTCTTCTTCATGTTCCTTGTTGATGCGCGCGGTGATATCTGCAGCAACTTTGATCACGCTTCTGACTTCTTTGTCGGGGCCGAACACCGGCATGTAACTGGCTTCCAGCCAGATCTCCCGGCCGCTCTTGTCCAAGCGCAGAAACGTCCCGCTCAACGGCTCGCCGCGGGCCAGGTCGCGCCACAATCTGACGTAGTCCTCGCTGCGGTAATAGCTCTCTTCACAAAAGATCCGATGGTGTTTGCCGCGTACTTCATCGACGCTGTAGCCCATGGTCTTGCAGAAGTTGTCATTGGCATCGAGGACGATGCCGTCAGGGCTGAACTCAATCATGGCCATCGAGCGGCTGATCGCGGCCAACTTGGCGTTGGTCTCGGTCAGCGCGCAACTGAAGCGCTCGATTTCCTGCAGGTCAGCCTTGTGATGTAGGTTGAACATGGTTGTATCACCTTCCGCGCGGTCTTTCGATTTGATGAAAGTTCTGGTCTTTCAAGATCCACCACTACGTTCCGTGGAACAGGCACACGCCTTCCTCCACGGGAGGAAGTTGTCAGGTGATAAATGATGATCAATCGGAGCGTCCATGCAGAGACGTTCTAATCAAGACATCCTTCTCTTGATAGCCCGCATGCGGGCCAGCCCTAACGCATTGAAGAACTTCCATTTAGGCGACGCTCCTTGTTGGTTCAGTGTCGGTGCCTTGGGTTGCGCACTCTGGCAGCATGAATCACGGGCCAACGATGCCTGTCAGTCGGGTTTTGACATGACGGTCGACATGGTTAGTTACAAGGAGCATAGCCAGCGCCGGGCGCAGCGCAAGGCCACTAGTCAGCCAGTATCTGGCATTTTTTGCACAAGAATCGGTTCAGCGCAGGATTTGAATCGAGGAATGCCGGGATGTACCGCCAACTCACACGATCAAATATAGGAGTGAGCCTGCTCGCGATGGCTCCCACGCCGGGCTATCGATTGGCGCGCGTTCTCTTATAATCGCCGCTTTGTCCAGCACAGCCCTGCCCATGCCCGATACCCATTACACCTTGCTCGACGCGTCGCTCTGGCCGTTGATGAACAAGTTCTACCGCAGCCACCAGTCCTCGATGAAAGCCGTGCGCGATGCGCAGTTGTGGGTGGCTCGGCGCGGGGACATCGTCGCGGCGTTGTGCTTGCGCCCGGTGGCGGGTGGGCATTGGTTGACCGGCTTGCTGGTTGACCCGCAGTGCCGCGAACAGGGAATAGCCGCACAGCTGATCACGACGGCCACTCAAGCGGTGAGCGAGCCGGTGTGGCTGTTCTGTCATCCGGATTTGCGTGGATTCTATGAGCGGCGCGGGTTCAGTTTCGACCCGGCGCTGCCACAAGCGATGGCGGAACGCTTGAGCCGGTATGCGCGGAGCAAGCCGATGATTGCGATGGGGCTCAATTCTTCGACCTCACATTGAAACCAATTGTGGGAGCGAGCCTGCTCGCGAAGGCGTTTTATCAGTCCCGAATGTGTGGGCCGATGCACCGTCTTCGCGAGCAGGCTCGCTCCCACAGGGGATAATGCAGGAGCTGGATCAGTCGTCAGCGTTGGGATCAAGATCCGGAAACATCACTTCGGTAAAACCGAACTTGCTGAAATCGGTAATGCGCGACGGGTACAGCCGGCCGATCAGATGGTCGCATTCATGCTGCACCACCCGTGCATGAAAGCCTGAGGCCACACGCACAATCGGCTCGCCCTTTGGGTCGAAGCCTTCATAGCGAATCTGCTGATAGCGATCCACCGCCCCACGCAAACCCGGTACCGAGAGGCAACCCTCGAAGCCCTCTTCCGTATATGGATTCAACGGTGTGATCAGCGGGTTGATCAGGATCGTCTGCGGCACCGCTTCAGCGTCCGGATAGCGCTCGCTGTGCTCGAAACCAAAAATCACCAGTTGCAGATCGACGCCGATCTGGGGCGCGGCCAGGCCGACGCCGCCGACGCTTTCCATGGTCTGGAACATGTCGTCGATCAGTTGCCACAGCTCGGCGCTGTTGAACATTTCCGGCGGAACCGGCGGGGCGATGCGCAGCAGACGCTCGTCGCCCATTTTGAGGATTTCACGGATCATGATCAGACTTCGTCAGTGTCCGGCTTGAGCGAGTGATCGCGACCCAGGCCCGAGACATGTTGTTTGGGATGTTCGTCGGGCTCGTCGGGGGCTTTCTCGCCCTTGTCCTTGCCTTCGCTGGACATGTGTTCGATCACCGCGTTCATTTCCGCGCCGAGCAGCAGCACCGCTGCGGAAATGTAGAAGTACAGCAATAGCACGATGATCGCCCCGATGCTGCCATACATCGCGTTGTAGTTGGCGAAGGTTTTCACGTAGAAGGCGAACCCCAACGACGCCAGGATCCACACCACCACGGCCAGCACCGAACCTGGGGTAATGAAGCGGAATTCCTGTTTGACGTCGGGCATGACGTAGTAGATCAACGCCACGGCGATCATCATCAGAATCACGATCACCGGCCAGCGCGCGATCGTCCACACGGTCACGATGAAGTCCTCCAGCCCCACTTGCGCGGCGATCCAGCCCATCACCTGCGGCCCAAGCACCATCAGCGCAGCTGCGACCAGCAACATGCCGGCAATGCCCACGGTGTAGACAATCGACAGCGGAAAGCGCTTCCAGATCGGCCGGCCCTCGACCACGTCATACGCTGCGTTCATCGCGCTCATCATCAGGCGCACGCCGGCCGACGCCGTATACAGGGCGATGACAATACCGATCGAAAGCAGGCCGCCCTTGGATTGCTGCAACTGGTCGATCACCGGATTGACCTGCTCCAGCGCCTGTGGCGGCAGGACCAGTTCCGATTGCAGGCGCAGCCAGGAAAAGAAATCCGGCAAGTGCAGGAAACCGATCAGCGCGATCAGGAACAGAATGAACGGGAACAACGAGAACAGCATCTGGTAGGCCAGTGCCGAGGCATAGGTCGACATTTCGTCGTCGACGAATTCAGTGACCGTGCGCACCATCACCCGGTGCAGGGGCAGACCTTTCATGTCCGGAAAAATCATCCGCGTCTCCTTTCGCCGCAGTACAGGTTGAAGTCGTGGCGACTCAGGGGCCGTTTTTTACATCACGTTAGCCTGTTTGGCGATCTTCGTCGGCATCCGCAGGTTTTTGACACAAAAACGGCCATCCTTGGATGGCCGCTCGTGTGATTCGTTCAAGGCTGGATTACGCCTTGTCGACGCCCTTTTTCACCGCGTCCTTGGCGTTGCCAACCGCTTGTTGGGCTTCGCCTTTTTTCTCCTGAATCTTGCCTTCCGCATGCAGCCTGTCGTTGTCAGTAGCTTTGCCGACACCTTGCTTGATGTTGCCGACGGCTTCGTTGGCCATGCCTTTTACTTTATCGCCTGTGCTACTCATGGTGTTTCTCCGTGATGCATAAAGGGAAGAAAGTCGGTACGTAACGATTGACTGGAGCGCTTCGCTGCAAGTTTCATTTATTTGCCGCTCATTTCGTCGCGGCGCGCAGGTTGCGCTTTATGTTTGCCGGCATTGCCTTGAGAATGCTCACCCATGGGCGCTGGGCGCCAGACACCGATCCGCAGGAATGTTATGAAACTCGATAAAACGCAGGCCATCGCCCGTCGCAACAAGGAACTGGGCGGCGCCGTGCTTGGCACCAACAACTGCCACTTCGCTGAACTGAACCGCAACCGCAACATCTGGTGGTTCGACCTGCCGGTGTCGCGCCTGGCGATCGGTCAGTACGAGTGGATTCACCTGCTGATGCACACCCCGGCGACCGATGAACTGCTGCACCTGAAAGTGCCGACGGTATTTCTGCGCGAAAAACTCGAAGGGCTGGTGATTCGCAACGAAGGCAAGCGCAAGGCGGCGTTGAGCCTGGAGCTGAGTGCGGACAAGGATTCGTACCTGCAGGACATGCGGCCGGCGGGGACCAATGTGAATTTTGCGCCGTTTCGTCAGTAGCCCTCACCCTAACCCTCTCCCAGAGGGAGAGGGGACTGACCGAGGTGTCAGGGCGAGGTACGCCGACCTGAAATATCGAGTCGAACTCAGGTTCTGAAAAGCACCCGCTCGGCTCCCTCTCCCTCAGGAGAGGGCTGGGCGGGCGGCGTTCCGATGAGGGGCAGTCTCACCGCGAGATCCGAGCCGTACCAAGCACCAACAAAAAGCCCCGCATCTGCGGGGCTTCGTGTTTAAGCGGCAGACTTGGCCTTGATCTTCTTCAGCTCTTCATCACGCAATTCGCGGCGCAGGATCTTGCCGACGTTGGTGGTCGGCAGCGCATCGCGGAACTCCACCGAGCGCGGCACCTTGTAGCCGGTGACGTTGGCGCGCATGTGGTCCATGACCTGCTCTTTGGTCAGGGTCACGCCCGGCTTGGCGACGATGAAAATCTTGATCGCTTCACCCGACTTGTCGTCCGGCACGCCGATGGCCGCGCATTGCAGCACGCCCGGCAAGGTTGCCAGCACGTCTTCCAGCTCGTTCGGATAGACGTTGAAACCGGAGACCAGAATCATGTCTTTCTTGCGATCGACGATGCGCATGTAGCCGTCCGGCTGGATCAGCGCGATATCGCCGGTCTTCAGCCAGCCATCGCTGTCGAGCATTTCATCGGTGGCTTCCTGACGCTGCCAGTAACCCTTCATCACTTGCGGGCCCTTGACGCACAGTTCGCCGATTTCACCCAGCGGCTGCTCGACACCGGCATCGTCGATGACTTTGCACAGGGTCGATGGCACGGGAATGCCGATGGTGCCGATCTGGATATGCTGGATCGGGTTGACCGTGGCCACCGGGCTGGTTTCGGTCATGCCGTAACCTTCGCAGATGGCGCAGCCGGTCACCGCTTTCCAGCGTTCGGCAGCGGCCAGTTGCAGGGCCATGCCACCGGACAGGGTGACTTTCAGCGCGGAGAAATCCAGCTTGCGGAACGCTTCGTTGTTGCACAGCGCCACGAACAAGGTGTTGAGGCCGACAAAGCCGCTGAACTTCCACTTCGACAGTTCCTTGACCATCGCCGGCAGGTCGCGCGGGTTGCTGATCAGGATGTTGTGGTTACCGATCAGCATCATCGCCATGCAATGAAAGGTGAACGCATAGATGTGGTACAGCGGCAGCGGCGTGATCAGGATCTCGCAACCTTCATTGAGGTTGGAACCCATCAGCGCCTTGCACTGCAGCATGTTGGCGACCAGGTTGCGATGGGTCAGCATCGCGCCCTTGGCCACGCCGGTGGTGCCGCCGGTGTATTGCAGCACCGCCACATCGCCACTGTGCGGATTGGCTTCGGCCACGGGCTGACCGTGGCCCTTGCTCAGCACGTCGTTGAACTTGACGGCTTTGGGCAGGTGATAGGCCGGCACCATCTTCTTCACGTACTTGATGACGCTGTTGATCAGCAGGCGCTTGAGCGGCGGCAACAGGTCGGCGACTTCGGTGACGATGACGTGCTTGACGCCGGTTTTCGGCACCACGGCTTCAGCCAGGTGCGCCATGTTCGCCAGGCACACCAGCGCTTTTGCGCCGGAGTCGTTGAATTGATGTTCCATTTCCCGCGCGGTGTACAGCGGGTTGGTGTTGACCACGATCAGCCCGGCGCGAATCGCCCCGAAGACGGCGACCGGGTATTGCAGCACGTTGGGCAGTTGCACGGCGATTCGATCGCCGGGCTGCAAATCGGTATGCTGTTGCAGATACGCGGCAAACGCCCCGGACAATTCGTACAATTCACCGTAGGTGATTGTCTTGCCGAGGTTGCTGAAAGCCGGTTTGTTGGCGAAGCGCTGGCAGGATTGCTTCAACACTGCCTGAATGTTCGGATACTCGTCCGGATTGATGTCGGCAGCGATTCCAGCCGGGTATTTATCCTTCCAAAAGTCTTCGATCATGGAAGCCCACTCCTCAGCAACGCGAATTCTTCACCGCATTTGATGCGATTATTATTGGTGTGTGTTTTGTATTGGTGAATCTGGCTTTTACACAGGCCGAGAAGTCACAAAGCGCGCCGAGAGTAGCAGCTTTGCCGAGGGTCGACTAGAGCCAAAAGCGGCCCCTACAGTCATATTGGTGACTCAAGACTATCTAGCAGTCATTTTAGAGCAAAAATCCTAGAACCTCGCAAAAGCCCCGGTTTTCATGGGCATGAAAGATTCGCGAGCAGGCTCGCTCCCACAGAAAACAACTATTTCTGTGGGAGAGAGCCTGCTCGCGAATGTCAGCAGCGCTGCGGTTCAGGCCTATGCGATATCCCGCAACTCCCGCCGCAGAATCTTGCCGACAGGCGTCATCGGCAATGACTCACGCAAGACGATGTGTTTCGGCACCTTGTAGGCGGTGAAATTCTCTTTGCAGTAGGCCTTCAGCTCTTCGAGGCTGACGCCACTTTCGCGCGCCACCACAAACAGCTTCACCGCCTCACCCGAGCGCTCGTCCGGCACGCCGATCACCGCGCAGTTGGCGACTTTCGGGTGAGCCATGACCACGTCTTCGATTTCGTTTGGATACACGTTGAAGCCGGAGACAATGATCATGTCTTTCTTGCGATCGACGATACGCACAAAACCATCGGGGTCGATCACGGCAATGTCGCCGGACTTGAACCAGCCTTCGGCATCCAGCACTTCGGCGGTGGCTTCGGGCTTGTTCCAGTAGCCCTTCATGATTTGCGGGCCCTTGATGCACAGCTCGCCGCGCTCGCCCAACGGCTGCTCGGCGCCGTCGTCACTGATCACTTTCAACAGCGTACCGGGCACCGGCAGGCCGACCGTGCCCAGGCGTGACTGGTCGCCGTAGGGATTGGTGCAGGCCACCGGCGAGGTTTCGGTGAGGCCGTAACCTTCGGTGATGCGGCAACCGGTGACCTGTTCCCAGCGCTCGGCCGTGGCCTTGACCAGCGCGGTACCGCCGGAGTTGGTCAGTTTCAGGCTGGAGAAATCCAGCGTCCTGAAATCCGGGTGTTCCATCAGCGCCACAAACAAGGTGTTCAAACCCAGCAACGCCGAGAAGCGCCAGTTTTTCAGCTCCTTGATGAAGCCGGCAATATCCCGCGGGTTGGTGATCAGGACGTTGTGGTTACCGGAAACCATCATGCACATGCAGTTCGCGGTGAACGCATAGATGTGGTACAGCGGCAGCGGCGCCACCATCACTTCCTGGCCCTCACGCAACAGCGGCTGGCCGTCCGGACCGAGTTGGGCGAGGCAGGCGCGCACTTGCTGCATGTTGGCGACGAGATTGCCATGGGTCAGCATCGCGCCCTTGGCCAGGCCAGTGGTGCCGCCGGTGTATTGCAGCACGGCGATGTCGTCGAGGGTAACCTTGAGCGGTTTGATTCCCAGGCCGCGGCCCATGCGCAATGCGCTTTTGAAAGAGATCGCCTGCGGCAGCGAATAGGCCGGGACCATTTTCTTCACTTTGCTGACCACGGTGTTGACCAGCCAGCCCTTGGCGGTGGGCATCAGGTCGCCCATCTTCGCTTCGATCAGGTATTGAATGTCGGTGTCGGGCAGCACTTCCTGGACTTTCTGCCCGAACACGTTCAGGTACACCAGCGCACGGGCGCCGGAATCCTTGAACTGATGACGCATCTCCCGCGCGGTATACAGCGGGTTGGTATTGACCACGATCAGACCGGCGCGCAATGCACCGAACACGGCAATCGGATAATGCAGGACGTTGGGCATCTGTACGGCGATGCGATCCCCCGGAACCAGATCGGTATGCGCCTGCAGGTAGCCGGCGAACGCGGCGCTCTGGCGTTCAAGCTCGGCGTAGGTCAGCGTGATGCCCATGTTGCTGAACGCCGGGCGATCAGCGAATTTCTTGCAGGAACGCTCGAACACTTCGATCACCGACTTGAACTCAGTCATGTCGATGTCCAGCGGTACGCCGGCCGGGCGCTTGTCGTTCCAGAAATCAGGTTGCATTGTTGTTGTCCTCTTTACCTGAGCCGATCCGGGAGCCGCTTCTGTCATTTCTGCAAAGCGGAGCTTCACGGACACTAGCAGCTATGGCCATTCAGGCAAATATGAGCAAAGCCGTCATTGATCGTGTGAATCTTCCTGCCGTGGCGTGGGCTGATCAGACGCGCTATACAATGTGCGGACTCTGAGCAAAGGAAGCGCCATGATCCATGACACCTTCTGGCTGGACGCGAGTGACCGCAGCCGGCTTTTCGTCAATCAATGGCTGCCCGCGGGGCCGTTGAAAGCGCTGATTTTCGTGGCCCATGGCATGGCGGAACACAGCGGCCGCTACGCACGGATCGCCGAAACCTTTTGCGACAAAGGTTATGGCGTATACGCACCGGATTTGCGTGGCCATGGCAGAACCGCCAGTCAGGGCACACTCGGCCATTACGCCGATGCTGACGGTTGGTGCAAAGTGCTCGGCGATCTGGCCAGTCTCAACCAACACATCGGCCAGCAACACCCCGGCGTGCCGATCATTCTGCTCGGGCACAGCATGGGCAGCTACCTCGCCCAGGGCTATCTGCTGCACCACAGCGCCAGCCTGCACGGAGCGATTCTCAGCGGCTCGAATTTTCAACCGGTCGCGCTGTACCGCGCCGCGCGGCAGATCGCCCGCCTGGAGAAACTGCGTCAGGGCGGCAAGGGCCGCAGCGCATTGATCGAGTGGCTGTCGTTCGGCGCATTCAATAACAAATTCAAACCGGCGCGCACGCCATTCGACTGGCTCAGCCGTGACCCGGCCGAAGTCGACCGCTATATCAGCGACCCGCTGTGCGGCTTTCGCTGCACCAATCAATTATGGATCGACCTGCTCGGCGGCTTGCAGCAGATCAGCAAAGCGTCCAATCTCGCGCAGATCGATCCGGGCCTGCCGCTGCTGGTCATCGGCGGCGAATGTGATCCGGTGAGTGAAGGCAAGCGTCTGACAGATCTGGCCAACGCCTTGCGCGCGGCCGGCAGCCAGCACCTGCAACTGAAGATCTACGCGCAGGCCCGGCACGAATTGTTCAACGAAACCAACCGCGGCGAAGTGATCGCCGATGTGCTGGCCTGGATCGATCAGGCCCTGAGCCATCCGCGCCCGCATCGCAGCGAATAATTTTTGCGGATTGACTGAGTCCGCCACAGGAATCGACAACGATGACCCAGGTTACCAACATCCCTTACGAAGCCCTCGAAGTCGGCCAGACCGCCAGCTACAGCAAGACCGTCGAAGAGCGCGACATCCAACTGTTCGCCGCGATGTCGGGGGATCACAACCCGGTGCATCTGGACGCCGAGTTTGCCG
The DNA here is from genome assembly GCF_036668835.1 of Pseudomonas koreensis. Taxonomy (GTDB): domain Bacteria; phylum Pseudomonadota; class Gammaproteobacteria; order Pseudomonadales; family Pseudomonadaceae; genus Aquipseudomonas; species Aquipseudomonas koreensis_I. Next base: position 489,535 of record NZ_JAZEVW010000005.1, on the reverse strand, counting down.
CGGCGAGCATGTTCAAGGAGCGTATCGCCCACGGCATGTTCAGCGGCGCGCTGATCAGCGCGGCGGTAGCGTGCGAGCTTCCAGGACCGGGGACCATTTATATCGGCCAGCAGATGAGCTTTCAGAAGCCGGTGAAGATTGGCGACACCTTGACCGTGCGCCTGGAAATTCTCGAGAAACTGCCGAAGTTTCGCGTACGCATCGCTACCCGCGTGTTCAATCAGCGTGATGAACTGGTGGTGGATGGCGAGGCGGAGATTCTCGCGCCACGCAAACAACAGACGGTGACGTTGCCGACTTTGCCGGCGATCAGTATTGGCTGATGGATGGTGGTGTGTCAGGTAGATTGCTTCCCCCTCACCCCAGCCTTCTCCCCCAGGGGGGCGAGGGGGAAAGGGAGCTGATCTTCATGGTTTCAGAACTTGAGTTCACCTCAGATCACCAAAACCGGCGGATCTCTAACATCCACCTCGGTCAGTCCCCTCTCCCTCTGGGAGAGGGTTAGGGTGAGGGGCTTTTTCGGCCAGACACAAAAAAACGCCAGACACGCTGGCGTTTTTTATCAGCCCAACTAACCCTTACGAGTTAGCGCGAGCCTGGTTACGCAGGGCTTTCACCTGGTCATGGTTGCGTTGTACGCCGTGGTACTGACGCTCAACCAGATCCTTGATGCCCACCAGGTTGTGCTTGTTGATCTTCTCGAGCGCTTCACGATAAGCCTTCAGTGCATGGTCTTCACCGCGCTCTGCTTCGTTCAGCACAGCCTCTTCGTCCTTGCCGGTGAACATGGCTTTGACGTCAACCCAGCGACGGTGCAGGTCACCGCTGACGCTGGTGGAAGTTTCCGGATCACCGCCCAGCGAACGCACTTGTGCCTGCAGCTCGGCAGCGGCGGTAGCGCAGTCGGCGGAGCGTTGTACGAACAGGGTTTTCAGTTCTGGGTGCTTGATGTCTTCGGCGCAAGTCTTGAACCCTTCCTGACCGTCCTTGCAGGTTTCAATCAGGTCGTTGAGTACAGAAATGGCCTCTTTGTTTACGTCAGTCATTTTCCAATTCCTTGCGGTTGGTTGAAGATGCAAGGAATATTGCAGTGTGCGTGCCAGCTTCGCTTTAGAGAATAAATCGTTTAATTTCAGTAGCTTATAAAACATTGAACCATCTGCATGCTGGTTTTTTGCATGATCTGTCATTTGGCCTGCATGCAGAATGCCTGTATTTTCCCCGTTAGCTTTGAAGCCAGACGAAGAACGATGAATCCCGAAAAAATCGAATTGCTGATTACCCGCGAAATGCCTTTCGGCAAATACAAGGGCCGGATCATCGCCGACCTGCCGGGGCCTTACCTGAACTGGTTCGCCCGTCAGGGTTTTCCCCACGGCGAACTCGGCGGCCTGCTCGCGTTGATGCACGAGATCGACCATAACGGCCTCTCCGATCTGCTCGAACCGCTGCGCGCCAAACATGGCAAACCCGCACCGCGCCATTGAAGCGCCCTCCTCTCCAAGAGCTCGTCGACCATGCCCGATAACACCCGCCGCGCCCGTGACGAAGACTTCTGGCGAACGTTCGCCGACCGTTACGACGTTCAGCCCGGCCCCGTGAACCTTGAGAACGGTTATTTCGGGCGCATGTCGCGCACGGTGATCGAGGAATACCAACGCAATATCGAACTGATCAACAGCAGCAACTCGGTGTACGTGCGCCAGCGTTTCGAGCAGCACGACAACCTCGAGATCCGCGCGCAGCTGGCCGAGTTGATCGGCGTGCGCGCGCAAAGCCTGGCCTTCACCCGCAACGCCACCGAAGGCCTGCAATCGCTGATCCGCAACTACAACCGTTTACAGCTTGGCGATCAGGTGCTGATCAGCGATCTCGAATACGACACGGTCAAAGGCGCCATGCGCTGGCTGGCCGGGCAGCGCGGCGCCGAGGTGATCGAGATCGCCCATGCGCACCCGGCCAGTTTTGGCAGCCTGCTGGAGACCTACCGCGAAGCGTTCACTCGCCAGCCAAAACTGAAACTGATGGCCCTGACTCACGTCAGCCACCGCACCGGTCTGGTCATGCCGGTAGCGGACATCGCTGCGCTGGCGAAAGAACATGGCGTCGACATCATCCTCGACGGCGCCCACGCCCTCGGCCAGATCGATTTCGATCTCGACGCCCTCGGCATCGCGTTCGCCGGCTACAACCTGCACAAATGGATTGGCGCCCCGCTGACGCTCGGCTTCCTCTACATCGCACCGCAACGTCTGGCCGACATCGATCCGGACATGGGCGAAATGCATTTCCCAGCCAATGACGTGCGTGCACGCACCTCGTACAGCACTCCGAACATTCCGGCGCTGATGACTTTGCCGCTGGTGTTCGAGGAACACGCTGCGCTCGGTGGCGCCGCCGCCAAGGGTGCACGCCTCAAGTACCTGCGCAACCTCTGGGTAGGCGCGGTACGGCAGTTGCCGGGCATCGAAGTGATGACCCCGGACGATCCGCGTCTGTATTGCGGGATCACTTCGCTGCGTTTCACCCGGCACGACGATCAACAGGCGATGGCCGAGCGGCTGCTCAACGAATACAACCTGTTCACCGTGGTCCGTCATGGCGCCGCCAGCGGGCCGAGCATCCGCGTCACACCGGGGTTGACCACCACCGCTGCCGACATGCAGCGGCTGGTACGTGCGCTGCAAGAGCTGCGCTAGAACGGCGAGATGGGCTGCTTGTCGTAGCCCGCCACGCCGATTTGCGTTGACAAGGCAAAGGTGTCGATGCCGATTGTCAGGCTGGCGTAGTAGCCGTCATCCAGGCCATGGTCTGTGATCGGGCGCACCGCCAGCCGCGCCGCATCGTCATCTACAACTGCACAATTGCAGACGCCCGGCAGATGCACGCTACCTGCCCAGGCTTCCTGATAGAGCTGCGGTTGTTGGTCGTCGCTGGCGAGGGCGACACTCAGAGCGAGACAAGCGAAGGCGCTGTGCCGATCCGGGTAAAGGCTGGTGAAACGAACGATGCCCTGACTGTCGGTCGACTGACTACCGCACAACGTCTCGGCACCGATGTACTGCTCGATCCGCACCCGCGCGCCGACGATCGGCTCACTGGTCATCGCATCGACCAATGCCAGCCGCAACAGCAGCGGCGGGCCTTCGAGGCCTCGGCTGATGTTGCGTACGCCTGGCGAGGTTTGGCGCTGTTTAAAGCTATGCGCGACGGGCAACTGTTGCGGGGGCAGAGATTCAATTGATAAAGCTACAGTCTGATGGGCGTCCATGAGGCGTTCTCTCTTCCGTAAGATGAACGCAGATTAGCGCCACACAAAAACGGCCGTGCGGTAACTGTGTATCGCGTGATTTCCTGGCGCTTTTTTTCAGGCAAAAAAAACGGTGCACCGACCAAGCGCACCGTAAAGCCGTAGAACACACAACGAAGTGTCAGGTAACAATTGAATCCGGCGGGATCAGTCCAGCAGCGCCAGGGCTTCGGCGGTGCACTCCTGAATACGCGCCCAGTCGCCGTTCTTGATCCATTCAGGATCAAGCATCCAGCTCCCGCCGACGCACATGACGTTTTTCAGCGCCATGTAGCTCTTGATGTTGGCCGGGCCGACGCCGCCGGTCGGGCAGAATTTCACTTCGCCGAACGGGCCGCCAAGTGCCTTGATCGCCGCCACGCCGCCGCTGACTTCAGCCGGGAACAGCTTGAAGCGGCGATAACCCAGGCCGTAGCCTTCCATGATGCCGGACGCGTTGCTGATGCCCGGCAACAGCGGAATCGGGCTGTCGACGCTGGCTTCAAGCAGGTCACGGGTGATGCCTGGGGTGACGATGAATTGCGAACCGGCCGCTTCCGCCGCCGCGAGCATGTTGCGATCGAGCACGGTGCCGGCACCGGTCATCAGTTCCGGACGCTGTTCGCGCAGGATCTGGATGGCCTTGAGGCCGAATTGCGAACGCAGGGTCACTTCCAGCGCGGTCAGGCCACCGGCAGCCAAGGCGTCGGCCAGCGGCAGCACGTCCTGTTCGCGGACGATGGTGATCACCGGCAGGATCCGCGCCTTGGCGCAGAGGCTGTCGATCAGGGCAACTTTGTCCGCCATGGAAACGGTGGGGGATGCAATTGTCATAGCGGCTGTTCCTTGGCTCATGGGCACCAGTAAATCTCTAACGTGGGTTGCAGAAATGCGCGCACCGGCATGGCCGCGACGTCATCGGATGCCAGCGCGGCATTCAGGGTGGTCAGTTTCGATTGACCGGAAATCGACAGGATCTTGTGTCTGGCCGAGGCCAGCAGCGCCCGGCTCATGGTCAGGCGTTGACGCGGCACACTCGGCGCCAGCATCGGCCAGCAGCGGCGCGTGCCGTCGGCCTGCAAGGCTTCAGTCAGATTGGGACTGTCGGGGAACAGCGATGCGGTGTGGCCGTCGTCGCCCATGCCCAGCACCAGCACGTCGATCGGCGGCAGCTCGGCGAGCAAACGGTCAGCCTGCTCGGCGGCCTGTTCAAGATTGGCTGCCGCGCTGTAGAGGCTGAGGAATTGCGCCTTGGCTGCCGGGCCCTTAAGCAGGTATTGCTTGAGCAGTCCGGCATTGCTGTCGGCGTGTTCGACCGGCACCCAGCGCTCGTCGGCAAGGGTCACGACGACTTTCGACCAGTCCAGATCCGCTTTCGCCAGGTGCTGGAAAAACGCCACCGGGCTACGACCGCCGGACACCACCAGCACGGCGTTGCCGCGCACGCCGATGGCTTCGCGCAATTGCGCGGCCACGTTCAGCGCCAGACCTTCGGCCAACAACACCGGGCTGTTGAATGGGTGGGCATTTACGCCCGCGGGCAGTTGCACATCAGATATCGCCATACCACGACCTCCCGTCCCGCGTGATCAGTGCGATGGAGCTCATCGGCCCCCACGACCCGGCCGCGTACGGCTTGGGCGCGTCACCGGATTTTTTCCACCCGGCGATCAGCTGGTCACACCACTTCCACGCGGCTTCGATTTCATCTTTACGGACAAACAGGTTCTGATTGCCGTTCATCACTTCCAGCAACAACCGCTCGTAGGCGTCGGGGATCCGCGCGCTACGCCAGGTGTCGGAGAAATTCAGTTGCAGCGGCCCGCTGCGCAGTTGCATGCCTTTGTCCAAGCCCTGCTCTTTGGTCATCACGCGCAAGGAAATGCCTTCGTCCGGCTGCAGGCGGATGATCAGTTTGTTGCTGATCTGCAGGCGCTGCTCCGGGGCGAAAATGTAGTGCGACGGTTCCTTGAAGTGGATGACGATCTGCGACAGCTTCTGCGGCATGCGCTTGCCGGTACGCAAATAGAACGGCACGCCGGCCCAGCGCCAGTTGCGGATGTCGGCACGCAAGGCGACGAAGGTTTCGGTATCGCTCTGGGTGTTGGAATTGGGTTCTTCGAGGTAACCCGGAACGGATTTTCCTTCGCTGTGGCCGGCAATGTACTGGCCGCGCACTACTTGCGTAGTCAGGCCTTCGGGACTGATCGGCGCCAGCGCCTTGAGCACTTTCACTTTCTCGTCACGGATGCTGTCGGCGGACAGGTCGGCCGGCGGGTCCATGGCGATCAGGCAGAGCAGCTGCAACAGGTGATTCTGGATCATGTCGCGCAACTGGCCGGCCTTGTCGAAGTAGCCCCAACGGCCTTCGATACCGACCTTCTCGGCCACGGTGATTTCCACGTGGGAGATGTAATTCTGGTTCCACTGGGTTTCGAACAGGCTGTTGGCGAAACGCAGAGCGATCAGGTTCTGAACGGTCTCTTTGCCCAGGTAGTGGTCGATGCGGTAGGTGCGGTCTTCCGGGAAGAACTGCGCCACGGCGTCATTGACCTTGCGCGACGACTCGAGGTCAGAGCCGATCGGTTTTTCCAGCACCACGCGGGTGTTCTCGGCCAGACCGACTTTTTCCAGATTCTCGCAGATCGCGCCGTACACGGCCGCCGGCGTGGCGAAGTAGGCGATCATGCGTTGGCTGCTGCCGGCCATTTCTGCCAGCGCGACATAATCGTCAGCCTTGAGGAAGTCGACATGCAGGTAGGTCAGGCGCGCGAGAAAGCGCTCGGCCACGGTTTCGTTCAGCTCTTTGCCGACGTAGCGGCGCAGTTCGGCGGCGATGAACGCCATGTGTTGCTGCTCGCTACCGGCTTCACGGGCCAGCGCGATGATGCGCGTGTCCTCGTGCAACAGGTCAGCGCCATCGAGGTGATAAAGGGCAGGAAACAGCTTGCGCAGGGCGAGATCGCCAAGGGCGCCGAACAAGGCAAAGGTGCACGGTTCAACCGTAATCGAAGGCATGATGTTTGTTCTTTTATCAAGTTAAGCTACAAATACCTTTTTTCAAGGCATCACTCAAGGGAAAATGTAGTAATAACCACAACATTTTCGCAAAATACAGATTCCGAGTGGTGGACCCTCGGACGCATCAGTAGGATAGGCCACCGTTACGGGCCATATCAAAGGCCCAATTTGCATAGCCCGACGCACCTTTGCGTCGGTGAATCAGGAATTCCATATGGACCGCGTGCGAAATTTACTGGAACAGATCCAGAGTCGCCTTGAAGAGCTGAACAAGGCCGAACGTAAGGTCGCCGAGGTGATTCTGCTCAACCCGCAGCAGGCCACCCGCTTCAGCATCGCCGCCCTCGCCCAGGCAGCATCGGTGAGCGAGCCGACGGTCAACCGTTTCTGCCGCTCGTTCGGTGTCAGCGGCTACCCCGAACTCAAGCTGCAACTGGCGCAGAGCCTCGCCAGCGGCGCGGCGTATGTCAGCCGCGCGGTCGAGGCCGACGACAATCCCGAAGCCTATACGCAGAAGATTTTCGGCAGCGCCATCGCCTCGCTGGACAGCGCGTGTCAGGCACTCGACCCGAACCTGATCAGCCGCGCCGTCGACCTGTTGATCCAGGCCCGGCAGATTCACTTCTTCGGCCTCGGCGCCTCAGCCCCGGTGGCACTGGATGCGCAGCACAAGTTCTTCCGTTTCAACCTGGCGGTGACCGCGCATGCCGATGTGCTGATGCAGCGGATGATCGCTTCGGTGGCGCACACCGGCGAACTGTTCGTGATCATCTCCTACACCGGGCGCACCCGTGAGCTGGTGGAAGTCGCACGTATCGCCCGCGAGAACGGTGCTTCGGTATTGGGCCTGACCGCGGAGAATTCGCCGCTGGCCAAGGCCAGTACGTTGAGCCTTAACATTCCGCTGCCGGAAGACACCGACATCTATATGCCGATGACCTCGCGGATCATTCAATTGACCGTGCTGGATGTACTGGCGACCGGGATGACCTTGCGCCGCGGAGTGGATTTCCAGCCGCATCTGCGCAAGATCAAAGAGAGCTTGAATGCCAGCCGGTACCCGGTTGGAGATGAGTTCAACTGAGGCATCAAAAGCAAAAAGCCAACCCTCACCCCAGCCCTCTCCCAGAGGGAGAGGGGGCCGACCGAGGTGTCTTGAGTCGTACATCGACCTGAATGATCCAGTCGATTATGGATTCAGCACTGCACTTTCACGTCGGCGTAATTCTTCAGCATCCCCCATTCGGTCCCCTCTCCCCCTGGGAGAGGGCTAGGGTGAGGGCCAGCGCTCCAACTGACACACTCAAGCCGCCGCCCACGCCTGCAAACTCAAATGCGCCTTCTCGCCCGGCGCCAGATGCAAACTGTCGGTCCCGCCCGCCGCCGCTTCTACGCAAACGAACTCGGAGATCTCATCCCAGCTCACCCCGAGCAACGGCCGCGCGCCCGGATGCCACACAACGGTGTCGCCGCTGTCGCCGGTATCGATGCACAACTCGCGCTGCCAGGCGTGATCCTTGAGCTGCAATTCGCCGTCATGCTGGAACACTCGCTGACAGCCGCCGTCCACGCGCAATTCGCCTTCCTGCTGGCAAACCTGACGATTCAACTGGTCATAACCCTGCGCGCCTTCGAGCCCAGACAGCGCTATCTCACCGACATCGCCAATACGCCAGTAAGCGTGCAAAGCCTGGCTCAACTGGCACGGCATGTCGTCCTGGTGCTCGGTGCTCAGGCGCAACTCCATGCGCTCGCCCAGATGCGCGTGCAGGTCGACCTGCCAGTCGCACAGCTGCAATTGCCAGTGCAGACGCACGCCATCCTCGGTACTGCTGCTGTCGAGCAGTTTCCAGTCGAGCAGTCGCGCCCAGCCATGCGACGGCCACGCATTTTCGCTGGGATGGCGGCCGTACCACGGCCAGCACACCGGCACGCCACCGCGGATCGCGCCGACATGCGGCCACTTCGCCGCGCACCACAACCACGGTTTTTGCCCTCGCGGCTGAAAGTGCAGCAATTGCGCGCCCTGCCGACTGAACACCGCCTGACACAACGGATGATCGATCACCAGCACATCGCGCAGCTGATAGCGTTCCCAGGCGAACACCGGTCGCTCGCGCAGGGATTTGAAGAAGCGTTGTAGCGGATGCTCATGCATTGGCCACGGTTCCGAATTCAACTTTCATGGGCTGCGCAGACCCTCCAAAAAAAAGCGGACAGCCTAGGGGGCGTTCTCAATTGTTTTTCCCACCGCGCCGGGTCTGCTGTTGTGCAGGGCAAGGCGCGAGAAGCGTATTTGGTCATTCCAAATAAGCTTCGAGCAACGCAGCCCTGCACAACAGCAGGCCCGGCCCTTCGGGTTGTGCCTTAAAGCGAGCCAGGCTGCGTTGCAGGCCTTGGAAAGGGAACAACCATTCCCATCGGCCTGCGCCTTGCCTGGCTCGCCTTAAGGCGACAACGCGGCGGGTAAAACAATTGAGAACGCCCCCTCGCTGTCCGCAAATATGCGCACATAGAGAGGAGCTTATCGCAGACGCGTTAGAACGTTGACTGAATTTTCAGGCCAGCGACCAAAGCGTTGTCCACTTCATCCACACCGCCCGGATGAGTGATGTATTGCAGGTTAGGACGCACAGTCAGCCAGTTGGTGACGTGGAAGCCGTAGTTAAGCTCGTAGTTGTATTCGGTTTCACGAATCGGCGAGAACGCGGCGTTGTCGTAGTCGGATACACCGTTGGAGGCGTTCAGCAGCTCAGCGTTGCGCTTGACGTCCTTGTTGACGTGGATACGCGCTGCGCCAATACCGATGTCATCTTTCGGACGGGCATCGAACGGACCTTTGTAGACAAACATCACCGACTGATAGTTGTCGATGAAGTTGGTGTCTTTGTCGTGGAAGGTCGCGTTGGCCGCGATGTTCAGACCGCGAGTGGCGTCACCGTTGTGGCTGGTGAGTTGCTGTTGCGCGACGAACCAGTAACCGCTTTTGCTGTTGTGCGACTTGTAGGCGTCGCCCGTGGTGGCTGCGTCGAAACCGTTGACGTCTTCACGAACGTCGTCGGCATCAGCCGTGCTCTTGTAGTAACCGACGCGGTATTCGCCCGGCAGGCTGTTGACCTTCGGCGACCAGACCAGTTCGACCGGCAGAACAGTACCCTTGGTGCCGCTGCCGCTGAGTTTGAAACCGTTGCCGTGTTCCAGCTGCGACGGGTTCTGGTTGTACGCACCGATTTGCGCGTAGAGCTCGTCGTTGATGTTGTACTTCACACGAATCGCGGCCTGGCTGACCGGCCAGTTGTACCAGATGTTGGTCGCCCAGTTACCCACTTGCGAACCGCAGAACGCGAGGTTCTGGAAGTCGCACGGGAAGGTGTTGAAGTCTTCGCCTTCACCGAAGTAACCGGCCTTGACGTCGAGTTTGTTGTCGAAGAACTGGTGCTGAATCCACAACTGGGTCAGACGCACCATGTGCCCACGACCGTAGACTTCTTGCGAGGAGCTGAGGGTGCCGGCACGCGGATCGCCAACGCGGTCGTTGGAGATGTTGTAGCCGTTACGGTTGGTCAGCTGGATTTTCGCCTGGGTGTTGTCCCAGCCCCACAGTTTCTGCAGGTCGAGCGCCACGCCGAGGCCGAACTGGTCGCTGTAGCGGCCAGTCTTGTCGTCGTCATAGCCGCCGTGCAGGTTGGCGCCCATCTCGCCAACGTAGTCAGCCTTGATGTCGATACCCTGCTCGATCAGCTTGGTGCGCTCTCCGCCCCAGTCACCGGTCATCCATTTGGAGTCGGAGCTGAACGCATCCGCCGCCATCGCGTTACCGGCCAGCACCAGTGCAGCCGCCGCTGAAACCTGGCAGATCAACCGGGCATTGACGTGTTTCATTTTCATCCCTACATCCTCGTCTTTATTGTTATTAACTGTTTTTATCTAACGCGGTTTACATAAAGTGCGACGAATGACAGGCCATTCGCCGCGTGCTCCTTTTTTGTGGAACCAGCTCCCACAGGACTGCATTCCAGCCTTGTACTTCAGCGGCCTTTGAATTGCGCCACGTTCGCCGACCGGGTTTCTGTCTGCACCTGGCCCGCAACGCCCAGACGCTCGCCGGTTTTGGCGTCGAACAACAACACTTTCGACGGATCGAATTGCAGCGTCAGGCTCTCGCCCACCTGCGGTGCCACGTCTGGCGCCAGTCGGCAGCAGACTTTGGTGTCATTCAAATTGACGAACACCAGAGTGTCCGGACCGGTCGGTTCGGTGACTTGCACTTCAGCACGAATGCTCGGCAGGCCATTGCCCTCGCCGTTCGCCAGACAGATCTGCTCCGGGCGCAGGCCGAGGATCACTTCGCGGTCTTCAAGTCCGGCGTCCTGCATGCTCATCGGCAATTCGCAACGCGCCTGGCCGCTGTCGAGCAGCGCCAGCAAACGGCCGTCCTTGCGCTGCAAACGCAGCGGAATGAAGTTCATCGGCGGCGAACCGATGAAGCTTGCGACGAACAGGTTGGCCGGGTCGTTGTAGATATCCTTAGGGGTGCCGAACTGCTGAATGATTCCGTCTTTCATCACCGCGACTTTGTCGCCCAGGGTCATCGCTTCGATCTGGTCGTGGGTCACGTAAACGGTGGTGGTTTTCAGACGCTGGTGCATCAGTTTCATTTCGGTGCGCATCTCGACGCGCAGCTTGGCGTCGAGGTTGGACAGCGGTTCGTCGAACAGGTAAATCTTAGGCCGACGTGCCAGCGCACGGCCCATCGCCACGCGCTGTTGCTGCCCGCCGGAGAGCTGGCCCGGCTTGCGATTGAGCAAGTGTTCGATCTGCAACAGCTTGGCCACGCGCGCGACTTCTTCGTCGATCGCTGCCTGCGGCATCTTGCGGATCTTCAGGCCGAACTCGATGTTCTCGCGCACGCTCATGGTCGGGTACAGCGCATAGGACTGGAACACCATGGCGATGTCGCGATCCTTGGGGCTCATGCCGCTGACGTCCTGATCGCCGATCATGATCGCGCCGCCGGTGATGGTTTCCAGGCCAGCGATGCAATTCATCAAGGTCGATTTACCGCAGCCCGACGGGCCGACGAGGATCAGGAATTCGCCGTCCTTGATCGACAGTTCGATGTTTTTCAGGGTGTCCGGCAGGCCGGCACCGTAGGTCTTGTTGACGTTGCGAAGTTCGAGCGTTGCCATGATTACCCCTTGACTGCGCCGGCCGTCAGCCCGCGCACGAAATACTTGCCTGCGACCACATAGACCAGCAGGGTCGGCAGGCCGGCGATCATCGCCGCTGCCATATCAACGTTGTATTCCTTGGCGCCGGTGCTGGTGTTGACCAGGTTGTTCAGCGCTACCGTAATCGGTTGCGAATCACCGCTGGAGAACACCACACCGAACAGGAAGTCATTCCAGATCTGGGTGAACTGCCAGATCAGGCAGACCATGATGATCGGCGTCGACATCGGCAGAATGATGCGGCGGAAAATCGTGAAGAAACCCGCGCCATCGAGGCGTGCGGCTTTCACCAGCGCATCCGGAATGCTCACGTAGTAGTTACGGAAGAACAGCGTGGTGAACGCCAGGCCGTAAACCACGTGCACGAACACCAGGCCGGTGGTGGTGCTCGCCAGGCCCATCTTGCCGAGGGTGAACGAGGCCGGCAGCAGCACGGTCTGGAACGGCAGGAAGCAGCCGAACAGCAGCAGCCCGAAGAACAGCTGCGAACCACGGAAGCGCCACATCGACAGTACGTAACCGTTCAACGCACCGATGGCGGTCGAGATGATCACGGCCGGCACGGTGATCTTGATCGAGTTCCAGAAATAACCATCCACCGTGGCCCAGGCCTTGACCCAGCCGATGCCGCTGACCACGGTCGGCCAGCTCAGCAGGTTGCCGGTGCTGATGTCTTCGGGCGTTTTGAAGCTGGTCAGCAACATGACCACCAGCGGCACCAGATACAGAATCACCGCGAAAATCAGCACCGCGTAAATGGCGATACGACTGAAGCTGATCGCAGGTTTGGCAGCGAGACTAGTCATTGCGCTTGGTCCTCAGCTCGGAATACAGGTAAGGCACGATGATCGCGAGGATCGCACCGAGCATCAGAATCGCACTGGCCGAGCCCATGCCCATCTGGCCGCGACTGAAGGTGAACGAATACATGAACATCGCTGGCAGGTCGGAGGAATAACCCGGGCCACCGGCCGTCATCGCCGCGACGAGGTCGAAACTCTTGATCGCGATGTGCGCCAGAATCATCACCGCACTGAAGAACACCGGACGCAGGCTCGGCAGTACGACTTTCCAGTAGATGCGCGGCATGCTCGCGCCGTCGATCTGCGCGGCACGAATGATCGATTGATCGACGCCACGCAGGCCGGCGAGGAACATTGCCATGATAAAGCCCGAGGCTTGCCACACAGCGGCGATCACCAGGCAGTAGACCACGCGATCCGGGTCGATCAGCCAGTCGAGACGGAAGCCTTCCCAGCCCCAGTCACGCAACAATTTGTCCAGGCCCATGCCCGGGTTGAGCAGCCATTTCCACGCGGTACCGGTCACGATCATCGAGAGCGCCATCGGGTACAGGTAAATGGTGCGGATAAAGCCTTCGCGACGGATGCGCTGGTCGAGGAACACCGCTAGCAACACACCGATCACCAGGGTGATGCCGATGAACATGCCGCCGAACACCGCGAGGTTCTTGCTCGCGACCCACCAGCGGTCGTTGTCGAACAACCGTGCGTATTGCGCCAGACCAGCCCACTTGTAGTTGGGCAGGAAAGTCGACGTAGTGAACGACAGGATGAACGTCCACAGGATGTAGCCATAGAAGCCCACCAGCACGATGAACATGCTCGGCGCCAGCACCAGTTTCGGTAGCCAGCGCTGCAATGCATCGAACGGCGAGGCCTTGCTGAACACAGCAACAGAACTCATGAGCAAATCCACAAAAGAAAGAGAAGAACAGCTACTAGCTGCAAGCTGCAAGCTGCAAGACCAACATCGCGCAAGCTTTTAACTTGCAGCTTGAAGCTCGTAGCTTGCAGCTCGCCACTAAGGCGCCTATTTGGCTGACTGAACCGCCGCGCCGAGTTTCTTCGCCGCATCGGCCGGGTCGGCTTTCGGGTCGTTGATGTAGTTGGTGACTACGTCAAAGAACGCACCCTGCACCGCCAGCGTGGTTGCCATGTTGTGTGCCATGCTTGGTTGCAGGCCGCCGGACTTGGCGTCCGCGAGGAAGTCCTTGGCAGCGGTCTGTGCGCAGGAGTCGAAGCCGAGCTTGTCCATGTTGTTCAACATGTCGTTGCGTACCGGGATCGAGCCTTTGTTGATGCTGAAGACTTTCTGGAAGTTTTCACCCAGCACGACTTTGGCGATGTCCTGCTGACCGGCCGCAGTACCCGCGTCCTTCTGCTTGAACACGGCCAGCGAGTCGATGTTGTAGGTGAATGCCTTGTCGGTGCCTGGGAACGCTACGCACTCGTAGTCCTTGCCGGCGACTTTCTTGGCCGCGGTCCATTCGGACTTGGCCCAGTCACCCATGATCTGCATGCCGGCCTTGCCGTTGATGACCTTGGCCGCTTCGAGGTTCCAGTCCTGACCTTTGCCGTCAGCGTCCATGTAAGTCGCGACTTTCTTCAGCTCGGTCAGCGCCTTGACCATTTCCGGGCCGGTCAGCGCTTTGTTGTCGAGGTCGACCAGGGCTTTCTTGTAGCCATCCACGCCCATGACCGAAAGCACCACGGCTTCGAACACGGTGCTGTCCTGCCAAGGCTGACCGCCGTGGGCGAGCGGAATGAAGCCTGCGGCTTTGAGCTTGTCGCCAGCGACGTAGAACTCTTCGAGGGTGGTCGGGTTCTTGGTGATCCCGGCTTTCTTGAACACTTCCGGGTTGATCCACAGCCAGTTGACACGGTGAATGTTCACCGGAACCGCCACGTAATCACCTTCGTACTTGACGGTGTCGGAGACTTTCTTGTCGAGCAGGCTGTCCCACTTTTCCGACTTGGCGACGTCTTTCAGCACGTCGGTATCGAGCAGGCCGGTCGACGCCCATTCCTGGATATCCGGGCCTTTGATCTGCGCAACACCCGGCGGGTTGCCGGCAACGGCACGGCTTTTCAGCACGGTCATGGCAGTCGCACCGCCACCACCGGCGACAGCGCCGTCCTTCCAGGTGAAACCGTCTTTTTCGACTTGAGCCTTAAGCACATCGACAGCGGCTTTTTCGCCACCGGAAGTCCACCAGTGCACGACTTCGACCGAACCTTTGGATTCGGCAGCGGAAACACTGAGCGGCAGGATTGCGAGCGGGAACAGGGAGGCGACAGAAATGACAGTAGCGAGGCGAGAAATCGCATTCATTCGAGATGTACCTTTCTTGTTGTTATGCATTGCAAGTCTGGTGCTTGCGCTGCACGGAGTTTAAACAGAGCGTTTCCCTTCGCAGGTAACGAAGGGACGCGTAAATGTCACGACATGGTTACACAGGACTGCCGCAGGATGACTGCGCCAAAGCCGTGGCCATGCTCGGTGCCAGCGGCAATCGCGGGATCAAGACAGCCTGCCAGGCGTGATACAGATCGGGTTTGCCCGGCCAGATATCGGTACTTGGCTGGTTTTGCGGATTGAGTTCGTGATGCCAACTGCCATTGCAGCGGTCGATGAAATGCAGTTCGCAGAATTCCCAGAACAGTCGGTACCAGGCCTCGTATTGCGCCTCGCCAGTGCGCTTGAGCAAGGCACTCGCGGCGGCGCTGGCTTCGGCGTGGGTCCAATGCAAACGATGGCGAACCACCGCTTTGTTGTGCCAATCGAGGGTGTAAACGATGCCCGGCGCACTGTCGACGTTCCAGCCGTGGCGGCAGTTGTTGTCGAAGAGTTTTTGCGCATCAGTGGCGAGCCACCCCGGCGTCAGCATGCCGGCCTGGACCCGCGCCGCTTCGAGGTGCAGCAACAGCCGCGCCCACTCGAAACCGTGGCCCGGCGTGGTGCCGTAAGGGCGGAAGCCGTCGGCGGGATTGTCGTGGTTGTACTCGCGCAGCGGCTGCCAGTCGCGATCGAAGTGTTCGATGACCATGTAGTCGTTGGCCGCAGCATGGCCGTGAATCACTCGCTCGACAATGCGCTGGGCGCGCACCAGCCAGCGCGGATCCTCAGTGACATCGGCAAGTGCGAGGAACGCTTCGGTCGCGTGCATGTTGCTGTTGGCGCCGCGATAGGCTTCTTCTTCGCTCCAGTCGCGGTTGAAGAATTCGCGCATGGCGCCCTCTTCTTCGCTCCAGAAATACGTGTCGATGATGTCGATCGCGTCATCCAGCAAAGCCTGAGCGCCGGGGCGTTGTGCAACCACGGCGGAACTGGCGGCCAACGCGACAAAGGCATGCAGGTAGGCATTCTTGCCGGTGTTGTCGTCGCGGTGTTCGGCGACCGCGAACCAGCCGCCGTGCAACGCATCACGCAACGGCCCGCGCAGCGCGGTAATGCCGTGGTCGATCAGGTCGGCAAACCCCGGCAAGCCCTGAATGTGGGCCATGGCAAAGCTGTGGGTCATGCGTGCGGTGTTCATGGTTTCGGCTTGCGCATTGGCCGGTAATTGGCCGCGTTCGTCGAGGTTGCCGAAACCTTCGGGGAGTCGCGCTGCCTTGGCGAAATCCAGCAGGCGCAGGCCTTCGGCGGCGAGCCATTGCTGATGGGCAGGCGCGTTCAGCCAACTGCTGAAGCCTTGGTGAAAGGTGTCCATGGAGTGACCCTTTTTTGTTGTTAGGACTGCGGGCAGTCTAAACAACGGGCCGGGGTGGGCTTGTAACGAAGGGGACGGGGTTTGTCACCGATCCGTGACAAAAAACAGCAAAAGCACCCTCACCCCAGCCCTCTCCCGGAGGGAGAGGGGGCCGACCGCAGGATGCTGAAGAGTCTCGCCGACCTGAAAGTCCTGAGCCGAATCCATAATCGACACGGTGTTTCAGATCGATGCGTAACGCGAGACAACTCGGTCAGTCCCCTCTCCCTCTGGGAGAGGGCTAGGGTGAGGGGCTTTTCGCGGTTAATCCACAGACCGAGGCAACTGCAACGTCACCCGCAACCCACCCTCACGCAGATTCTGCAACGTCACTTCCCCACCATGGCTGTGGGCAATATTGCGCGCGATGCCCAACCCAAGCCCATACCCCTGCTGCTGCCCCGCCAACCGAAAGTGCGGCTCAAACACCTGCTCCAAGCGCTGCTCCGGCACACCCGGGCCTTCATCATCAACATGCAAGACAAACGCGCTGTCATCGTCATCGATGTGCAGATGCGCGTTCTGCCCATACTTCAACGCGTTGTCGATCAGGTTGCCGATGCAGCGTTTTAACGCCAATGGCTTGCCCGGATACGCCGTCAGCGCACGGCCCTGCTGAGTCACGCGGCCGTTGCCGTTCGGTGCCAGATACGGCTCGACCAGGCAATCGAGCACATGGTTGAGATCCACCGGTTCGATGTTCTCGTGGATATCAGTATCTTTCACGCATTGCAACGCGCCTTTGACCAACAGCTCCAGCTCGTCCAGATCACGCCCGAACTTGGCTTGCAGCTGTTCGTCTTCGAGCAGTTCGACGCGCAAGCGCAAACGGGTGATCGGCGTGCGCAGGTCATGGGAAATCGCGCTGAACAACTGGCTGCGCTCGGTCAGGTAACGGCTGATGCGTTCCCGCATGGTGTTGAATGCGCGGCCCACTTCCACCACTTCACTGCCGCCGCCCTCGGCGACCGGCTCGACGTCGGCGCCCAGCGACAAATCCCGCGCCGAGCGCGCCAGACGCTTGAGCGGGCGGCTCTGCCAGTGCACCAACAGGCCGATGAACAACAGCAGAAAACCGCTGGTAAGAACGATGAACCACACCTGCTGCGACGGCAGGCCTTGTTCTTCGAGACTGGTGTAGGGCTCGGGCAGCAGCGAGGCGATGTACAGCCATTCGCCCGGGGCCATTTGAATCTGCGTGACCAGCACCGGCGGATTGACAGGCTCCAGCGTCAACGCGTAATGCGCCCACGAGCGCGGCAGCTCATCGAGCTTCAACCCGGCGTTGAAAATCCGCAGGTCCTCGGGGCTGACGAAGGTCACCGAAATATCCGTGTCATGCCCCAGGGTCTGGCGCAGCACTTCATCCACCGCTTGCATCACCGCTGCTTTGCGCGGGGTGACCGGCAGCACGTCCATGCCCAGCGGTTTATCATTCAAAGTCACGACAAAACGTGTACCGCCCATGCTGCGCAACTGGTCGAGCACCAGCGGCCGGTAGGCCACCGGCAGCGAGCGAAAATAGCTGACGCTGGCGGTCATCGAATGGGCCAGGCTACGCGCGCTGGTGACCAGCCCTTCGAGCTGCGTCGCGCGCAGCTGCGAGACCCAGATCACGCTCGACAGGGTTTGCGCAAACAGCACCGCAAGCAGGGTCAGCAGCAACATGCGCCCGAGCAACGAGCGTGGCACCGGGACTTTCGCGGCGAATCTGCGCAGCGACTCAGTGAGCATTGCCGGCAACCACGTTGGCTGCCAGTTGATAGCCGCTGCCGCGCACGGTGCGGATCAGTCGCGGCGGTTTTTCGGTGTCACGCAGACGCTGGCGCAAACGGCTGACGGCCATGTCGACAATCCGGTCGAGCGGCATCAGGTCGCGGCCACGGGTGGCATTGCCAATGGTGTCGCGGTCGAGGATTTCCTGCGGGTGGTCGAGGAACAGTTTCAGCAGGGCAAAATCGGCGCCGGAGAGAATCACCTCTTCGCCGTCGGCGTGAAAAAGCCGATGACTGACCATGTCCAGCCGCCATTCATCAAAAGCCAGCACTTCACTGCCGCTGCGTTCGTGGGCAAATTGCGCGCGGCGCAGCAGGGCCTTGATGCGCGCTTGCAGTTCGCGCGGGCTGAACGGTTTGCCGAGGTAATCGTCAGCGCCGAGTTCCAGCCCGATCACGCGGTCGGCTTCGTCGGAACTGGCGGTCAGCATGATGATCGGCACCTGCGCCTGACGCGGATGCTGACGCACCCAACGACACAGGCTGAAGCCGTCTTCGTCAGGCAGCATGACGTCGAGAATCACCAGATCGCTCGGCGCCTCGTTGAGCGCCTGACGGAAACTGGCCCCGTCCGCGGTGGCGCGTACCTGAAACCCGGCGCGGGTCAGGTAGGTTTCCAGCAACTCGCGTATCTCCTGATCGTCATCGACCAACAATATCGACTTGTTGACTGAGCTCACTTCGAAGGCATCCTTGTTGTTGGAATTGGGGCGGATTATGCCTTAAGCGCTGATTTTACAAACACCACAAAACCCACTGTGGGAGCGAGCCTGCTCGCGAATCGGTTTTCCCTTCAACACATTTGTTGACTGATACACCGCTTTCGCGAGCAGGCTCGCTCCCACAGGGGAATTGCATTTCAGGTCGGGAGGGCTTGATCCAAGGCCACGCCGGCGCCGACCAGGCCCGAATACGGCGCCGTCACCAGCCACACCGGGATGCCTTTGAAGTAATCGCTCATGCAGCCCTTGTCGGCGAAGCTGCGGGCGAAGCCGCTGTTGGCGAAGAAATCGGCGAAACGTGGAATCACCCCGCCGACGATATACACCCCACCGCGCGCGCCAGTGGTCAGCACGTTGTTGCCGGCCACGCGGCCGAGCCAGCAGCAGAACTGCTCAAGCACTTCGAGGGCAATCGGGTCACCCGCCAGACCGGCCGCAGTAATCGCTTCCGGCGTGTCGAGGGTCGGTTCATGTCCATCGACTGCGCAGATTGCCCGGTACAGTCGCGGCAAGCCGCCGCCGCTCAATGCGGTCTCGGCGCTGACATGGCCGATCTCGTTGTAGATGTGCTGCCACAGTTGGGTTTCGCGCGGGCTGCTCAGCGGCAGGTCGACGTGACCGCCCTCGCCCGGCAATGCCGCGAACCGGCCTTCGCCGAGGTCCAGCAAGGTGCCGACGCCCAGCCCGGTGCCCGGGCCGATCACCACCGCCGGACGCAACGGTTCCGGCGTGCCCTCGCAGATCACCCGGAATTCGCCCGGCTGCAAGCGGGTCATGCCCAGCGCCATCGCCGAGAAATCGTTGGTCAGCAATAACTGCTCGACCTGCAAGGTCTTGCAGAACGCGCTGCGACTCAGGCGCCAGTGATTGTTGGTGAACTTGAATTCGTCGCCGCTGACCGGGCCTGCCACCGACAGGCACACCGAGCCGATCGCCCCCGGCGCCAGACCGAGCCCGCTCAGATACAGGCTGATTGCCTCTTCCGGGCTGGCGAAGTCGGCCGTGGCCAGCACCTGAACCGATTGCAGTTGCTGGTTTTGCCACAACGCGAAACGTGCGTTGGTGCCTCCGATGTCACCGACCAAAGCCAGTTTCAATTAAGCGTCTCCAGGGCAGAAGTGAAGGCGCTGGCGCCCTGCTCCGCCGAGCTGAAGGCCATGCGCATGAAGCCGAACAGTTCGCGACCGCTGCCGATGTTGTTGCCCAACAGGCCTTTGGCGGGTTCGCGCGCGGCAAATTCGTTGGCGTCGACCTTCAGTTCCAAGGTGCCTCTGACGCCATCGACGCGGATGATATCGCCCTCTTGCACCCGCGCCAAAGCGCCACCGACATAAGCTTCGGGGCTGACGTGAATCGCCGCCGGGATTTTCCCCGACGCGCCGGACATGCGCCCGTCGGTCACCAGTGCCACTTTGAAGCCGCGATCCTGCAGCACGCCGAGGAACGGCGTCATCTTGTGCAACTCCGGCATGCCGTTGGAGCGCGGGCCCTGGAAGCGCATCACCGCAACAAAATCCTTCTCCAGCAGACCGGCCTTGAACGCGTCGGCCAGATCCTGCTGATCCTGGAAGACCATCGCCGGCGCTTCGACGATCTGGTTTTCCAGCGCCACCGCCGAAACTTTCATTACGCCGCGACCGAGGTTGCCTTCCATCACACGCAGACCGCCCTCGGCCGAAAAGGCACGGGACACCGGGCGCAGGATGTTTTCGTCGAGGCTGTCGACCGGGCCTTCGCGCCAGACCAACTCGCCGTTATCGAGGAACGGCTCTTTGGTGTATTGGCTCAGGCCGTGGCCGAGCACGGTGTTGACGTCTTCGTGCAGCAGGCCGGCGCCAAGCAGTTCGCGGATCAGGAACGACATGCCGCCCGCCGCCTGGAAGTGGTTGATGTCGGCTTTGCCGTTGGGGTAGACGTGGCTGAGGGTCGGGACGACTTCGGAGAGGTCGGCCATGTCCTGCCAGGTCAACTGAATGCCCGCGGCCATGGCGATCGCCGGCATGTGCAAAGTGTGGTTGGTCGAGCCGCCGGTGGCGTGCAGGGCAACGATCGAGTTGACCAGCGCCTTCTCGTCGACGATTTCACCGATCGGCATGAAGTTGCCGTTCTGCTTGGTCAGGCGCGTGACCTGGTGCGCGGCTTCGCGGGTCAGCGCGTCACGCAGCGGCGTGTTCGGGTTGACGAAAGACGCGCCCGGCAAGTGCAGGCCCATGACTTCCATCAGCAACTGGTTGGTGTTGGCGGTGCCGTAAAACGTGCAGGTGCCCGGGCTGTGATAGGACTTCATCTCCGATTCCAGCAGCTCTTCGCGGGTCGCCTTGCCTTCGGCGTACTTCTGCCGCACGTCGGCTTTTTCCTTGTTGGAAATCCCCGAGACCATCGGCCCGCCCGGTACGAAAATGGTCGGCAGATGACCGAAGCGCAGCGAGCCCATCATCAGCCCCGGCACGATCTTGTCGCAGATGCCAAGCATCAGCGCTCCGTCGAACATGTTGTGCGACAGCGCCACCGCGGTGGACATGGCGATCACTTCGCGGCTCGGCAGGCTCAGTTCCATGCCCGGCTCGCCTTGGGTCACGCCGTCGCACATCGCCGGGGTGCCACCGGCGAACTGGCCGACCGAGCCGATTTCGCGCAGGGCATTTTTGATTTGCTGGGGGAACACTTCGTACGGCTGGTGCGCCGAGAGCATGTCGTTATACGAAGACACAATGGCGATGTTCGCCGAGTTCATCATCCGCAGGCTGTGCTTGTCTTCGCTGCCGCAACCGGCTACGCCATGGGCGAAGTTGGCGCATTGCAGCTTGCCGCGCATCGGCCCGTCGGTGGCGGCGCCGCGAATCAATGCAAGGTAAGCCTGACGCGTGGCGCGGCTGCGGGCGATAAGCCGTTCGGTGACCTCAAGAACGCGGGGATGCATGTGTAGAACTCCAGGCTAACGGATATGGCGACCTGATTGTCTATGCTGATCAAACGCCGATGTCGGTGGAATGACAGACGGCTTTTTTGACCATTCGGACCAGTTGATTCAGGTCACTCGTTGTAGATAAAACAAAATATTGCCACTAAAAAGGCTTGTTTTCTATTTTTATGCGAATAATCTTGTAATTCCAACAACAAAACGACGGCGGCGCTGTTCAATGACTCTTCGAATCGCAATCAATGGTTTTGGCCGCATCGGCCGTAATGTCCTGCGCGCACTGTATACCCAAGGCTATCGACAGGATCTGCAGATCGTCGCCATCAACGATCTGGGCGACAGTTCGATCAATGCCCATCTGCTCAAATACGACACCGTTCACGGCACCTTCGACGCTGAAGTGGCGCACGATAACGAGAGCCTGACGGTCAATGGCGACCGCATTGCGGTCAGCGCCATTCGCAACCCGGCCGAACTGCCCTGGGCGGCGGAAAAGATTGATGTGGTGTTCGAATGCACCGGTCTGTTTACCGACCGCGCCAAAGCCGCCGCGCATATTAGCGCCGGCGCACGCAAAGTGATTATCTCGGCCCCGGCCAAAGGCGCCGACGCCACCGTGGTCTACGGCGTCAACCACGACATTCTGCGCCAGTCGCACCAGATCATTTCCAACGCATCGTGCACCACCAACTGCCTGGCGCCGGTTGCGCAGGTGCTGCACCGCGAGCTGGGCATCGAAAGCGGTCTGATGACCACTATTCACGCCTACACCAACGATCAGAACCTTACTGACGTCTATCACACCGACCCGTACCGCGCGCGTTCGGCCACGCAGAACATGATCCCGAGCAAGACCGGCGCCGCGGAAGCGGTAGGCCTGGTGCTGCCGGAACTCGCCGGCAAACTGACCGGCATGGCCGTGCGTGTGCCGGTGATCAACGTGTCGCTGGTGGACCTGACCGTGCAGCTGAAGAAAGAAGCCAGCGCCGACGAAGTCAACGCCCTGCTCAAAGCCGCGAGCCAGCACTCGAAGATTCTGGGTTACAACACGCTGCCGCTGGTTTCCAGTGACTTCAACCATAATCCGCTGTCGTCAATCTTTGACGCCAACCACACCAAATCCAGCGGCAAATTGCTGAAAGTGCTGGCCTGGTACGACAACGAATGGGGCTTCTCCAACCGCATGCTGGATAACTGCCTGGCGTTGTGTAACGCCGAATAATTGCGGCTGGCCCCAAACCCTGTAAGAGCGAGCTTGCTCGCGAAAGCGGTTCTTCAGTCGACATTCAAGCGCCTGACACTCCGTCTTCGCGAGCAAGCTCGCTCCCACAGGGGTTGCCGATTTCAATTTGAAATCATCGCTTGACCATTCAGCCAGATGATAAGCATTATCATTCGCTTGAAATGGATCAGGTCCCCCCGTGAGTCAATCGCGCTTCAATCATGTCTTCCTTGCCCAGCGCACGTCCCTGCTGCGCACGCTGGAGCGCATGGTCAACAATCACAGCACCGCTGAAGACCTGCTGCAGGAAACCTACCTGCGGGTCACTCGCGCCTTGAGCGAGCGGGCCATCGATCACCTCGAACCGTTTGTGTTTCAGACCGCGCGCAATCTGGCGCTGGATCATCTGCGTGCGCGCAAGATCCAGGCGCGAACCATGATCGATGATGTGCCACCGGACATCGTGCACAGCGTCGCCGCCCCCGCCAGCAGCGCCGAAGACGCTGCCCACGCCGAACAGATGCTGGAGCGCCTGGACGTGAGCCTCGGTCAACTCAGCCCGCGCCAGCAGCAGATTTTCATCCTCAGCCGTTTGCACGGGAACAGCTACCAGGAAATCGCCGACCAACTGAACGTCTCCCTCAGCACCGTGCAAAAAGAACTGAAGCTGATCATGTCGATCTGCATCGGCGTCGCCGAACGACATAACAGCAGCGGCAAGCTTTGAGCTGCAAGCTACAAGTAAAAACAAAAAGCAGAAAGGCATCCGGCTTGCAGCTTGCAGCTTGAAGCTAGAAACTGCTTCTCGCCAGAAGCCCTGAGGAAACACCGTGACGGACACCCACCGCTCGCCTTCGCCGGATTCGGCGCAGGACGCTGCCAACGCAATGGACCAGGCACTGGACTGGCTCATCGTGCTCGGCAGCCCGGACGATGAGCAGGCCCGGCAGTTCCACGCCTGGCTGGCGGCCGATCCGTTGAATGCCGATGCGTTCGCCAAGGCCCAGGCGATCTGGGACGGTCCGCAAGTGGCGTTGTGCGCACAAGCCCTGGCGGCGAAACCGGCGAAAGTCAGCTTCCTGCAACGCTTGCGCCCGCACTGGAAACCGCTGGCCACGGCGGCGGTGCTGATCCTCGGTCTGTTCAGTTTCAGCAACCTGCCGATGCGCCTGCAGGCCGATCACCTGACCGTGGTAGGCGAACGCCAGCGCCTGCAACTGGAGGACGGCTCGAAAGTCCTGCTCAACACCAATTCGGCGTTTTCCAGCACGATCAACGATCAGCAGCGTGTGGCCCGGCTGTTTCAGGGCGAGGCGTTTTTCGAGGTTGCCAGCGGTCGCGGTCAGGCGCTGGAAATCGATGCTGGCCCGGTCAGCGCCAGCGTGCGCGACACCGCGTTTGCCGTGCGTTATCTCGACGGGGTTGCGCAGGTCAACGTGCAGCGTGGCGATGTCGACCTGCGCGCCACCCACAACGATGCACGGGTACGCCTGAGCGCCGGCGAAAGCATCCGCATTGGCCCCAACGGTTTTGATCGCCCGGCCAGACTCGACGCCAATACCGATCTGGCCTGGGTGCAGGGGCGCCTGGTGTTCGAGAACTGCCCGCTGAATCAGGTGCTGGCCGAACTGCGCCGCTATTATCCGGGCTGGATCATCAACACCAACGAGCAGTTGGCCGACGTCGCCGTGACCGGCAATTACCGCCTCGATCAGCCGCTCGACGTGGTCCGTTCGCTCGCGCACATCACTTCGGCGCGGCTGCAAGAATTCCCCGCGTTGGTCATCCTGAACTGAATGAGAATTATTTTTACTCGATAGCTCGCGTCGGTACGTCTCGTTATAGCCAATGCAATTGATTCGCATCAAGCGATGCCAATCAGCACCTATAAAGATTCGTGCGACACGGAGCGCTATCGATGTCCTCACGCCTTACCCGCCAGACCGCTTCCCCTTCCCGCGTACTGTCGCTGCTGACCGCGGCCATCCTCATGGCCGGCACCGCGCCGCTGCTGGCTGCGCCCGAGCAGCCGGCGCGCAGCATGGGCGATTACGCGTTTGCCATCGGCCAGCAGCCTTTGGTTTCAGCGTTGAACGCTTTTACTGCTGTGACTGGTTGGCAGATCGGCCTGCCGGCGGAACTGGGCCAGGGCGTTGCATCGCCGGGTGTGCGCGGTTCGCTGCCACCGGAGCAAGCCCTTGAGCGTCTGTTGGTGGGGACCAACCTGAGCTTTCGCAAACTGAGCAACAACAACGTCGTGCTCGAAAAGCGCAACAGCAGCGGCACGCTGAACCTGGATCAGGTAACCATCAGCGCCACCCGCCAGGAACAGTCGGTCAACAGCGTGCCGGCCACCGTCACCGTGCAGACCCGCGAAGACCTAGACCGCCACAACGTCAACACCATCAAGGAACTGGTGCGCTATGAGCCGGGCGTTTCCGTTGGCGGCGCCGGCCAGCGCGGCGGCATCAGCGGCTACAACATCCGTGGTATCGACGGCGACCGCATCCTCACTCAGGTCGATGGCGTGGAAATCCCCAACGGTTTCTTCAACGGCCCGTACGCCAAGAGCCAGCGCAACTACGTTGACCCGGAAATCGTCAAACGCGTGGAGATCCTGCGCGGCCCGGCCTCGGTGCTCTACGGCAGCAACGCCATCGGCGGCGCGGTCAGCTATTACACGCTGGATGCCGACGACATCATCAAGCCCGGCAAAGACCTCGGCGCGCGCCTGAAAACCGGTTACAGCTCGGCCGACGACAGCTGGCTGAAATCCGCCACCGTCGCCGGGCGCTCCGGCGAGTTCGACGGCTTGCTGCATTACAGCCAGCGCGACGGCCACGAAACCGAATCCTATGGCGGCAACAACGGCACCGGCCTTGAGCGCACCGCCGCCAACCCGGAAGACGTGCGCGCGAGCAACGTTTTGGCCAAGCTCGGCTGGAACTACAACGACGACTCGCGTTTGGGCCTGACCTACGAAAAGTACAAGGACGACCGTGACACCGATCAGAAAAGCGCTTACGGCGGCCCGTACTTCAATGGTGCGCCGACCATCCCCGACAGCGTGCTGCCCGGCGGCATGTACCAGTGGCGCACCGGCAACGACACCATCAGCCGAGAGCGCTTTGGCCTCGAGCACACGTTCGCCCTCGACAGCCTCCTGGTCGACAATGTGAAGTGGAGCCTCAATTACCAGATCGCCAAGACTGACCAGAGCACCACAGAGTATTACTACCCGATCACCCGCAAAGTGCTGCGCACCCGCGACACGATCTACGAAGAAAAACAGTGGGTCTTCGATGCGCAACTGGACAAGGCCTTCGCCATTGGCGCCACTGATCATGTGCTGACCTACGGCACCACGATCAAGCAGCAGAAAGTCACCGGCTCGCGCAGCGGCGACGGCACCTGTCTGGCCGTCGGCCGTGGTTGCACGGCGATTGGCGCGACCAGTGCCGCGGACGTGCTGGCCAAGGCCAGCGATTTCCCAGACCCGACCATCAACACCTACAGCCTGTTCGCCCAGGACCAGATCAGCTGGAACGACTGGACCTTCCTGCCGGGCCTGCGCTACGACTACACCCAGCTCAAGCCGCACATCACTCAGGAATTCCTCAACACCGTGGCCGCCGACGGCCAAGGCACCGTCAGCGACAAGAACAAGACCTGGCACAAAGTCTCGCCGAAATTCGGCCTGACCTATGCCCTGACGGAAAACTACACCTGGTACGGCCAGTACGCTGAAGGCTTCCGCACCCCGACCGCCAAGTCGCTGTACGGGCGCTTCGAGAACAACACCACCGGGTACACCGTCGCACCGAATTCCGATCTCGAACCGGAGAAAAGCAAAAGCTTCGAAACCGGCCTGCGCGGCAATTTCGAGCACGGCTCGTTCGACGTGGCGGTGTTCTATAACAAGTACCGCGATTTCATCAACGAAGACGCGGTCAAGCCGGGCGACGATCAACTGACCTTCCAGAGCAACAACATCAAGCGCGCCACCATCAAGGGTGCGGAAGTCAAAGGCCGCTTGAATTTGGATGCGTTCGGTGCGCCCCAAGGCCTGTACACCCAGGGCTCGATCGCCTACGCCTACGGTCGCAACAACGATACCGGCGAGCCGATCAACAGCGTCAACCCGCTGACCGGCGTGTTCGGCCTCGGTTACGACCAGGACCATTACGGTGGCCTGCTGAGCTGGACCGTAGTGAAGAAAAAGGACCGCGTCGACGACAGCAACTTCAAGTCGCCGGACGGCGTCAGCAGTCAGTTCAAGACGCCGGGCTTCGGCATTCTCGATCTGGCCGGCTATTACAAGGTCAGCGACGACGTCACCGTCAGCGGCGGCCTCTACAACCTGACCGACAAAAAATACTGGCTGTGGGATGACGTGCGTGGTTACGACAGCGTCGGCGAAGCCTCGGTAACGCAACCGGCCAACCTTGATCGCCTGACCCAGCCGGGCCGCAACTTCGCGATCAACCTGATCTGGGACATCTGATCCGGCCGACCTCACTGCGCGTTTTATCGCCGCGCAGTGAGGTTTTTTTACGCTTCGGCGCCCGCCCGTACGTCTTGTTATCAAGCGCCTCATTTATCAAGGACACCCCATGACTGCCTCGGAAAAAGCCCTGCGTTCACAACGCCTGAACCAGATCACCCATGAGCCGCACAGCAAGCTCGATGCGTTGGTGAAAGCCCATGCACCGTTCGAGACGCGCGCCAGCTTCGCCCGTTTTGTCGTCGCGCAGTACCTGTTCCAGTCGGAACTGGTCGCGCTGTACAACGATGCCGAACTGACCGCGATCATTCCTGACCTGCCGGCCCGTTGCCGCGCCGAAGCTGCCAGGGCAGACCTGGCTGACCTCGACACCGAAATCCCGGCACCGGTGGCCGGTGCTGTGAACAAACCGAGCAAGGCGCGCGCGCTGGGCTGGCTGTTTGTCTCTGAAGGCTCCAAGCTCGGTGCAGCGTTTCTGATCAAACGCGCGGTGGCGCTGGAGCTGAGCGAAAGCTTTGGCGCGCGTCATCTCGGCGAGCCAGAAGGCGGCCGTGCCGAAGGCTGGAAGAGCTTTGTGCGCACCCTCGATGCACTGCAATTTACGGCTGAAGAAGAAGCCGAAGCCGAGCAAGGCGCGCTCGATGCATTCAATCGCTTTACCGTGCTGCTGGAGCAGGCTTACGCCCCACAAGCCGAACCTGCCTGACACACCACAACTTCCTTGTAGGAGTGAGCCTGCTCGCGATGGCGTCCTTTCATTCAACATCAATGTCGACTGATGCACCGCTATCGCGAGCAGGCTCACTCCTACAGGGTGCTGCGTAAGTCTGTAAGATCTCCGTTCCGCTTCAGAAGCCACCGCTGAGCCCATGCCCGCACCTTCCCCCTCAAAACTCGTCCGCCTGCTGTTCGGCCTGCTCGCCTATGTCAGCCTCGGCATCGGGCTGGTCGCGATTGTCGTGCCGGGTCTGCCGACCACCGAGTTCATCCTGCTCGCTGCGTGGGCGGCGACGCGCAGTTCGCCGCGCTTGAGTGCCTGGCTGGAAAACCATCGCCTGTTCGGGCCGATCCTGAGCAACTGGCGCAACGGCAAGATCATCGCGCGCAAGGCCAAGGTCAGCGCGACGCTGAGCATGCTGCTGTGCGCAACGCTGATGCTGGTGCTGCTCGACCATGGCTGGCCGATCTATCTGGCGATCGCCGGCATGGCGCTGGGCAATCTGTGGATCTGGTCGCGCCCGGAAAACCTCCCCGCTGCACACTGAAACATCCCTGTAATTATTCTTGTTTTCGGCACAATCTCCTGCGCAAACGTTTAGCGCTGACCGTTCGTCGGCAGCCGCCTCATGCCATTTCGTTGCTCGCCGATGAGCAGACATGGCGCTGAATGGATTTGGCGAACCGGGTAGTTCATTTACCCGACAGTCACTTTTCCTTTTCCATTTACGAGACGCCCGATGTTCGACTCACTCTCCATTCGCCTGAAAATCGTCCTGCTCAGCGGCCTGTGCCTGCTCGGTGTGGTTGCGCTGATCGTCGGCATGAACATGTACCAGACCAATCAGAACGACGAACTGGTCAGTACTTCCAGCAACCAGTTGCTCACCGCCAGCGTGCAGAATCTGCTGCAGGCCAAAGCCGCCGAACAAGCGGTGCGCGTGCAGAAAACCTTCGGCGAAAGCCTGCTGGTGATCACTGCGCTGGCCGACCAGATCAAGGACCTGCGCGTCATGGCTGCCAAGCGTTCACTCGACGCTGGTGCCCTGCGGGAAGAGTTGAACCAGAGCCTGAAAACCGCGTTCGAGCGCAACGACAAGGTGCTGGGCATCTGGCTGGCTTTCGAACCCAACGGTCTGGATGGCAAGGACAGCGAATTCGTCGATGACGCCGCGCGCCAGTCCAACGAAGCCGGGCGCTTCGCCACCTACTGGAGCCGCGCCGGCGGTGCTGCGCTGAACACGATCATGGTCGAAGAAGACCTGACCAAGACCACCCTCAGCGTCAGCGGCACGCCCTATAACAGCTGGTACACCTGTCCCCGCGACAACAAGCGCACCTGCCTGCTCGACCCGTATGCCGACACCGTCGGGACCAAGGAAATGCTCATGACGACCATTTCCGTACCGTTGATGGTCGACGGCAAAGCCCTCGGCGTGGTCGGTATCGACATTGCCCTCGACGCTCTGCAAGCCGCCGCCGTCGAGTCGCAGCGCAACCTGTTCAACAACGCCGGGCACATGCTCATCGTTTCCGGCAGCGGCGTGCTCGCGGCGGACAGCGCCGATGCGAGCAAGGTCGGCAAGAAGATCGGCGACACGCCGGGCGTCGACAGTAAGGACGTGCTGCAACTGCTGACTGCCGGCACGCCGAAGATCCTCGAACAGGGTGACCTCATCCGCGCGGTGTATCCGGTTGACCCGATAGGCAATTCGCGCGCCTGGGGCGTGGTCATTGACCTGCCGAAACACGTGCTGCTGGCCGACTCGGTGAAACTGCAAGCGGTGCTCGACGACGCCCAGGAAACCGGCGTGATTACCGCACTCCTGGTCGCCGTGTTGGCCGGTTTGGTCGGCCTGCTGCTGATCTGGCTCACCGCTTCCGGCGTTACGCGCCCGATCAACAGCGTCGCCGAAATGCTGAAGAACATCGCCAGCGGCGAAGGCGATCTGACCCAGCGCCTGAACTACAGCAAAAAGGATGAGCTGGGCGAGCTGGTGAACTGGTTCAACCGCTTTCTCGACAAGCTGCAACCGACCATCGCACAGATCAAGCAAAGCATCACCGAAGCCCGTGGCACTGCCGACCAGTCTTCGGAAATCGCCCGGCAGACCAGCGAAGGCATGCAGGTGCAGTTCCGCGAAATCGACCAGGTCGCCACCGCGTCCAACGAAATGAGCGCCACCGCCCACGACGTCGCCAACAGCGCCTCGAACGCCGCCAATGCTGCAAAAGGTGCCGATCAGTCGGCCAAGGACGGTATGGCGATCATCGAGCGCAGCACTCGTGACATCAACCAGTTGGCCGACGAAGTCAGCAAAGCGGTGAGCGAAGTCGAAGCGCTGGCGGTCAATAGCGAGCAGATCGGCTCGGTGCTGGAAGTGATCCGCAGCATCGCCGAGCAAACCAACCTGCTCGCCCTCAACGCCGCCATCGAAGCCGCCCGCGCCGGTGAGAGCGGCCGTGGTTTCGCCGTAGTCGCTGACGAGGTGCGCAACCTCGCCAAGCGCACCCAGGATTCGGTAGAGGAAATCCGCCTGGTGATCGAGCGCATCCAGACCGGCACCCGTGGCGTGGTCGCGACCATGCATTCGAGCCAGACCCAGGCGCACAACAACGCCGGGCAGATTCGTCAGGCGGTCGACGCGCTGGGCAAGATCAGCGATGCGGTGACCGTGATCAGCGACATGAACCTGCAGATCGCCAGCGCCGCCGAACAACAGAGCGCCGTGGCCGAAGAGGTCAACCGCAACGTCTCGGCGATCCGCACCGTCACCGAAACCCTCACCGGGCAGGCCACTGAATCCGCCGCGATCAGCAGCCAGCTCAACAGCCTGGCGAGCCAGCAGATGAAATTGATGGATCAGTTCCGCGTGTAATCCCCAGAGCAGGAACACCACAAATCCCTGTGGGAGCTGGCTTGCCAGCTCCCACAGGGGCGAGTGTTGATCCTGCGGTTTCATCTAAACCGCGTGTCTTTTGCACTATCATCGCCCTCTCGCTCCGGAGGGTTTTCGATGACTGACTTGCTCACCTCCATTCAAACCGCACTCGGCTTGCCACCCACGCCATTCGCGTTCAACGGGCATGGCGCCCTGCCCTCAGCGTTTGCCGTCACCGATCTGGCCTGCGCCAGCCTCGCCGCGGCCGGTCAGGCGGTCAGCGAATTGCTCCGCCAGCAGACCGGTGAATTACCGACCGTCGCCGTCGATCGTCGCCTGGCGTCGTTCTGGTTCAGTTCTTCGATCCGGCCAATCGGCTGGCAAGTCCCGCCGCTGTGGGACCCGGTCGCCGGTGACTACGCCACCGCAGACGGCTGGATTCGCCTGCACACCAACGCCCCGCATCACCGCGCCGCCGCTGAACGGGTGCTCGGTGCCTGTGCCGACCGTACGGCGATGGCGACCAAAATCGCGCTGTGGACCAGCACGGCGCTGGAGCAAGCGGTGGTCGAAGCCCACGGGTGCGCCGCCGAGATGCGCAGCTGGGCGCAGTGGCAGCAGCACCCGCAAGGCCTTGCGGTGAATGCCGAGCCGCTGGTGCATTTTGCTGAACAGGTGGATGGCAAAACCCTGCCATGGCAAGGCTCGGCCGCGCGCCCCCTGGCCGGAATCAAGGTGCTGGACCTGACTCGCGTACTGGCCGGCCCTACGGCCAGCCGTTTTCTCGCCGGGCTGGGCGCGGATGTGTTGCGCATCGACTCGCCGACGTGGAACGAACCCGGCGTCGTCCCGGAAATGACCCTGGGCAAGCGCTGCGCGCGCCTGGATCTGCATGATCCAGCGGATCGCGCGGTGTTCGAGAATCTGTTGAAAGAAGCCGACCTCCTGCTGCACGGTTATCGCGCCGATGCCCTGGAACATCTCGGCTTCAGCTTTGAACGTCGGCAGCAATTGGCGCCGGGATTGATCGACGTCAGCCTGAATGCCTATGGCTGGAGCGGTCCGTGGCGCAACCGGCGCGGTTTCGACAGCCTGGTGCAGATGAGCAGCGGCATCGCCGAGGCCGGGCAACGCTGGAAGCAGGCAGACAAACCGACGCCCTTGCCGGTGCAGGCGTTGGACCATGCGACCGGGTATCTGATGGCAGCGAGTGCGCTGAGGTTGCTGACTGAACGACTGGCCAACGGACGCGGGGGTTCGGCGCGGTTGTCGCTGGCGCGTACGGCGAAATTGTTGATCGAGCATGGGCCGGGGACGAATGAGCCGTTGCGGGCCGAAGATGCGCTGGATCAGGCTCCTGCGATTGAACAGACCGCGTGGGGCCCGGCGCGGCGGTTGCGCGTGCCGGTAGAGATTGGCGGGACGCCGGTCCAATGGGACTTGCCAGCCATAGACCTGGGTTCACACCGCCCACGGTGGTGAATTGGAAACCGCTATCGCGAGCAGGCTCACTCCTACAGGGGAACGCATTCCAAATGTAGGAGTGAGCCTGCTCGCGATGAGGCCTGACCTGCCAAAGCAAACCCGCCTACAAACTCAACACCCCGCTATACAACCCATACGCCGCCAGCCCCGCGCCAATCACCACGCAGGCAAAAATCCCCTTCTCCACCGTGGTAAACAACGGCTCGCCCGCCTCACGCTTGGCCTGGGCAAACAGAATCGCCCCTGGCGCATACAACAGCGCCGACAGCAGCAGGTATTTGACCCCGCCGGCGTACAGCAACCAAACCGCATAAACCAGGGCGATGCCGCCGATCAGCAGGTCCTTGCTGCGTTCGGCCGAGGCGTGTTCGTAGGTTTCGCCACGCCCGCTGAGCAGCACCGCGTAAGCCGCCGACCACAGGTACGGCACCAGAATCATCGACGAGGCCAGGTAGATCAGACTGGTGTAAGTGCCCGCCGAAAACAGCGTGATCAGCAGGAAAATCTGGATCATCGCGTTGGTCAGCCACAGCGCATTGACCGGCACGTGATTTTTGTTTTCCTTGGTCAGGAACGCCGGCATGGTCTTGTCTTTGGCGGTGGCGAACAGGATCTCGGCGCAGAGCAAGGCCCACGACAGCAACGCCCCAAGCAGCGAAATCGCCAGGCCGACGCTGATCAGCAATGCGCCCCACGGCCCGACGATGTGCTCAAGCACCGCCGCCAGTGAAGGGTTCTGCAGATTGGCCAGTTCCGGTTGGGTCATGATGCCCAGCGACAGCACATTGACCAGCACCAGCAGCGCCAGCACGCCGATAAAACCGATCACCGTGGCGCGACCGACGTCGCTGCGTTTCTCAGCCCGCGCCGAGTACACGCTGGCGCCTTCGATGCCGATGAACACGAACACGGTGACCAGCATCATGTTGCGCACCTGATCCATCACCCCGCCGAAATTCGGATTACTGGTGCCCCAGATGTCGCGGGTGAAAATATCCGCCTTGAACGCCACCGCCGCGATGACGATGAACATGATCAGCGGCACGACCTTGGCGATGGTGGTCAACTGGTTGATCAGCGCCGCCTCCTTGATCCCGCGCATCACCAGAAAATGCACCGCCCACAGCAGCACCGAGGCGCAGCCGATGGCGATCGGCGTGTTGCCCTGACCGAACACCGGAAAGAAATAGCCGAGGGTGCTGAACAGCAACACGAAATAACCGACATTACCCAGCCAGGCGCTGATCCAGTATCCCCACGCCGAAGAAAAGCCCATGTAGTCGCCGAACCCGGCCTTGGCGTAGGCGTACACACCCGAGTCCAGCTCCGGCTTGCGATTGGCCAGCGTCTGAAACACGAAGGCCAGCGTCAGCATGCCGACGGCAGTGATGCCCCAACCGATCAGAATCGCTCCGGCATCGGCGCGTGCCGCCATGTTCTGCGGCAGCGAGAAAATCCCCCCACCAATCATCGACCCCACCACCAGCGCGATCAGCGCGCCCAGTCGCAGCTTCTGTGTCGGTTGCGACATGCAAGTCTCCTTCGTAAAACCGTGGTGAAGTTGATTTGTAACAATGGCCGGCTAAAAACCTTAAAACTAGATGATGCTTATCAGATAAAGGTTCAGCTTAGCCCTTTATATATAGCCGAGAACGATAACGCATAGCACGTTAAGACATTTCTGTGCGCTGATCCTGATAAATCAATTCTGTACTGAAAACAGCGGCGGAAAATTTGCCAAACGCCAGAAAAGAACTAGCGTGATAATTCGAAAGTAATAATAGCCATTCCCATCCACATAGCCACAAAGCTTCTAGAACGGGCCTCACAGACGAAAGCCTAATGCCACTAGTGGTTGCCTAAGTCATTCATTAACAATGGAATGTGACCATGCACTGATCTATGTCAGCTGTTTGAACAGACAACAGATTTACGCTGTGATCTCTTCTCTCCTGCAATGGAGTCATGCAAATGTCTGAAGCGCCCGGAAAACTAAGACTCGGTGCACTGGTTGCACTGGTCGTCGGTTCAATGATCGGTGGCGGGATATTTTCGTTGCCACAAAACATGGCCGCCAGTGCTGACGTCGGTGCAGTGCTGATCGGCTGGGCCATCACCGCCGTCGGCATGCTCACCCTCGCGTTTGTCTTTCAAACCCTCGCCAATCGCAAGCCGGACCTGGACGGCGGTGTCTACGCCTACGCCAAGGCCGGATTCGGCGATTACATGGGTTTCTCGTCCGCCTGGGGCTACTGGATCAGTGCCTGGCTGGGCAACGTCGGTTACTTCGTGTTGCTGTTCAGCACCCTGGGTTACTTCTTTCCGGTTTTCGGCGAAGGCAACACGCCGGCGGCGGTCATCGGCGCCTCGGTGTTGCTGTGGGGCGTGCATTTTTTGGTGCTGCGCGGGATCAAGGAAGCGGCGTTCATCAACCTGGTGACCACGGTTGCCAAGGTCGTGCCGCTGCTGCTGTTCGTGCTGATCGCGGTCTTCGCGTTCAAACTGGACATCTTCACCGCCGACATCTGGGGCGTGAAAAACCCTGATCTGGGCAGTGTGATGAACCAGGTGCGCAACATGATGCTGGTCACCGTGTGGGTGTTCATCGGCATCGAGGGCGCGAGCATCTTCTCGGCGCGGGCGGAAAAACGTTCCGACGTCGGCAAAGCCACGGTGATCGGATTCATCACCGTGCTGCTGTTTCTGGTGCTGGTCAACGTGCTGTCGCTGGGCATCATGACCCAGCCGGAACTGGCGAAACTGCAGAACCCGTCGATGGCCGCCGTGCTTGAGCACGTGGTCGGTCATTGGGGCGCGGTGCTGATCAGCGTCGGCCTGATCATCTCCCTGTTGGGGGCGCTGCTGTCGTGGGTGCTGCTGTGCGCGGAGATCATGTTCGCCGCCGCCAAAGACCACACCATGCCGGAGTTTCTGCGCAAGGAAAACGCCAACCACGTACCGGTCAACGCCCTGTGGCTGACCAACGCGATGGTGCAGATTTTCCTGATCATCACCCTGTTTTCGGCCAGTACCTACCTGTCGCTGATCTACCTCGCCACGTCGATGATTCTGGTGCCGTACCTGTGGTCGGCGGCTTACGCCCTGCTGCTGGCGGTGCGTGGCGAGAGTTACGAAGGCTTCGCCGCCGAGCGACGCAAGGATCTGATCATCGGCGGCATCGCCCTGATCTATGCGGTGTGGCTGCTGTACGCCGGCGGGGTCAAGTACCTGCTGCTCTCGGCCCTGCTCTACGCACCCGGCGCAATCCTGTTCGCCAAGGCCAAGCTGGAACTCAAACAACCGGTTTTCACCAATGTCGAGAAGCTGATTTTCGCCGCAGTGGTCATAGGCGCCGTGGTGGCGGCCTACGGTCTCTACGACGGCTTCCTGACGCTGTAACCCCTGATTGAATTGTCATCTGGAGGAACACTGAAATGACCACGGAAAAAGTGAAGTACGGCGTCCACTCCGAAGCCGGGAAACTGCGTAAAGTCATGGTTTGCTCCCCAGGTCTGGCCCATCAGCGGCTGACCCCGAACAACTGCGATGAACTGCTGTTCGACGACGTGCTGTGGGTGGCGCAGGCCAAGCGCGATCACTTCGACTTCGTCACCAAGATGCGCGAGCGTGGCATCGACGTGCTGGAAATGCACAACCTGCTCACCGACATCGTCGCCATCCCCGAAGCGCTGGACTGGATTCTCGAGCGCAAGGTCACCGCCGACTCGGTGGGCCTGGGCCTGATCAGCGAAGTCAAATCCTGGCTGAAAAGCCTCGAGCCA
Source organism: Pseudomonas koreensis (assembly GCF_036668835.1). GTDB lineage: Bacteria > Pseudomonadota > Gammaproteobacteria > Pseudomonadales > Pseudomonadaceae > Aquipseudomonas > Aquipseudomonas koreensis_I. The sequence goes on along the minus strand of NZ_JAZEVW010000005.1, from coordinate 453,433 downwards.
CGGCACATCGCCGAGTTTCTGATTGGCGGGGTTTCCGCCGATGACCTGCCGGACAGCTTTGGTGGCAAGACCATCCAGATGTTCCGCGACTTCCTCGGCCATTCCAGCTTCATTCTGCCGCCGCTGCCGAACACTCAGTTCACCCGCGACACCACCTGCTGGATCTATGGCGGCGTGACGCTCAACCCGATGTACTGGCCGGCGCGCCGTCAGGAAACCCTGCTGACCACCGCCATCTACAAATTCCATCCGCAGTTCACCAACGCCGACTTCGAGATCTGGTACGGCGACCCGGACAAGGATCACGGCAGCTCCACCCTTGAGGGCGGCGACGTCATGCCGATCGGCAATGGCGTGGTGCTGATCGGCATGGGCGAACGTTCGTCGCGTCAGGCCATCGGCCAACTGGCGCTGAACCTGTTCAAGAACAAAGCGGTGGAAAAAGTCATCGTCGCCGGCCTGCCGAAATCCCGCGCAGCGATGCACCTGGACACCGTGTTCAGCTTCTGCGACCGCGACCTGGTGACGATCTTCCCCGAAGTGGTCAACCAGATTGTCGCCTTCACCCTGCGTCCTGATGAAAGCAAACAGGGCGGCATCGACATTCGCCGCGAAGAAGGCAGTTTCCTCGACACGGTCGCCGCGGCGCTCAACCTGCCCAGGCTGCGCGTGGTGGAAACCGGCGGCAACAGCTTCGCCGCCGAACGCGAGCAATGGGACGACGGCAACAACGTGGTGGCGGTGGAACCGGGCGTGGTCATCGGCTACGACCGCAACACCTACACCAACACCCTGCTGCGCAAGGCCGGCGTGGAAGTCATCACCATCAGCGCCGGCGAACTGGGCCGCGGCCGCGGCGGTGGCCACTGCATGACCTGCCCGATCATCCGCGACCCGATCGATTACTAACTTTTTCTTAACACGACCCGGCGCTGTGAAAGCGTAGCGAGCGAAGGAAAGACAAGGCAAAAACAGGCGAGGAAGCGGAGTCTACTGATTGTAAATGAGCATTCCGAGCCTGTTTTTAACGCAGTATTTCCGAGCGCAGTAGCTTTCACAGTGTCGGGCAAGGAGAATCATCATGGCGTTTAATATTCACAACCGTAACTTGCTGAGCCTGGAACACCACACCCCACGTGAGCTGCGTTACCTGCTCGACCTGTCCCGCGATCTGAAACGCGCCAAGTACACCGGCACCGAGCAACAACACCTGAAGGGCAACAACATCGCCCTGATCTTCGAAAAAACCTCGACCCGCACCCGTTGCGCGTTCGAAGTAGCGGCCTACGACCAAGGCGCCAATGTCACCTACATCGACCCGAACTCCTCGCAGATCGGCCACAAGGAAAGCATGAAAGACACCGCCCGCGTGCTCGGACGCATGTACGACGCGATCGAATACCGTGGCTTCAAGCAGGAAATCGTCGAGGAACTGGCCAAGTTCGCCGGGGTGCCGGTGTTCAACGGCCTGACCGATGAATATCACCCGACGCAAATGATCGCCGACGTGTTGACCATGCGTGAACACGCCGACAAACCGATTCACGAAATCAGCTACGCCTACCTCGGCGATGCGCGCAACAACATGGGCAACTCGCTGTTGCTGATCGGCGCCAAACTGGGCATGGACGTGCGCATCTGCGCGCCGAAAGCCCTGTGGCCACTGGATGATCTGGTTGAGCGTTGCCATAAATATGCGGAAGAAAGTGGCGCACGTATCACTCTGACTGAAGATCCGAAAGCCGCGGTTAAAGGCGTCGATTTCATCCACACCGACGTCTGGGTATCGATGGGCGAGCCGGTGGAGGCCTGGGCCGAGCGCATCCAGCAATTGCTGCCGTATCAGGTCAACGCCGAACTGATGAAAGCCAGCGGCAACCCGCGCACCAAGTTCATGCACTGCCTGCCGGCCTTTCACAACAGCGATACCAAAGTCGGCAAGCAGATTGCCGAGCAGTATCCGCACCTGAAAAACGGCATCGAAGTGACCGACGACGTGTTCGAGTCGCCCGCCTGCATCGCCTTCGAGCAAGCGGAAAACCGCATGCACACGATCAAGGCGATTCTGGTTTCGACCCTGGCTGATCTCTAACTGATCGACCCGGTCCCTGTGGGAGCTGGCTTGCCAGCGATTGCGGTGTGTCAGCCGACATAGACACTGACTGATACACCGCCATCGCGGGCAATCCCGGCTCCCACAGGGATCGCATTCGTCCTGCACGAACTCACTGTTTTCTAGAAGGACATGCACCATGCGTATCGTCGTAGCTCTGGGCGGTAACGCCCTGCTCCGTCGTGGCGAGCCGATGACCGCTGACAACCAGCGCGCCAACATCCGCATCGCCACCGAGCAAATCGCCAAGATCCATCCCGGTAACCAACTGGTCATCGCCCACGGCAATGGCCCGCAAGTCGGTCTGCTGTCGCTGCAAGCGGCGGCCTACACTTCCGTTAGCCCTTACCCGCTGGACGTGCTCGGCGCCGAAACCGAAGGCATGATCGGCTACATCATCGAACAGGAACTGGGCAACCTGCTCGACTTCGAAGTGCCGTTCGCCACCCTGCTCACCCAGGTCGAAGTCGACGCCAACGACCCGGCCTTCAGGAACCCGACCAAACCGATCGGCCCCGTTTACGACAAAGCCGAAGCGGAAAAACTCGCTGCCGAGAAAGGCTGGGCAATTGCCCCGGACGGCGACAAATTCCGTCGAGTGGTCGCCAGTCCTCGGCCGAAACGCATCTTTGAAATCCGTCCGATCAAGTGGCTGCTCGACAAAGGCAGCATCGTGATCTGCGCCGGTGGCGGCGGCATCCCGACCATGTACGACGAAAACCGCAACCTCAAGGGCATCGAGGCGGTGATCGACAAGGACCTGTGCTCGGCGCTGCTCGCTGAACAGCTGGAGGCCGATCTGCTGGTGATCGCTACCGATGTCAACGCGGCGTTCATCGACTACGGTAAACCGACGCAGAAAGCCATCGCCGAAGCCCACCCGGATGAACTCGAACGCTTGGGTTTCGCCGCTGGCTCCATGGGACCGAAGGTCCAGGCAGCCTGCGAATTCGCGCGCCATACTGGCAAGGTCGCGGTGATCGGCTCGCTGGCCGATATCGAAGCGATCGTGCAGGGCACCGCGGGTACGCGGGTGTCCACGGCCAAGTCCGGCATCAGCTACCGATAACCATAAGCTCCGGGGGCGAGCCAAGCGTCCGCCCCTCTCCCATGCCTTGAAAGGAGTAACTCAATGGCCCAATTCGAACCTGGTCATTTGCACATCGAGCGGCATGCGTTGACGGACGATGACGTCAGTTACAACGTGAGCCTCGACTACGAAGTGTTCACCGATCCGCAGAAAGGCAAAGGCATTCAGTTCACCCTGCATGGCAGCATGCAGAACAAGGACATGAAGGAGACATTTTTCCTGCCCAAGGAAGAGGCTTACAACTTCGCCCGTGACGTGACCCGGATCGCCGAGAAATACGGGATTCCCAAGGCTCACAGCCAGATCGGTTCGGTGCACAAGCATTACGATCTGATGTTCGAGGATATTCGGCAGAAGTTGAATATGCATTCGGGGGATCCGGTCAATCCCGAGCATTTCGAATAAAGATCAAAAGCCCCTCACCCTAGCCCTCTCCCGGAGGGAGAGGGCTAGGGTGGATGCTTCGGAATTACGCCGTCCTGATACTGCATCGCTGAATCCTTAATCGACTCGATCTTTCAGGCCGAAGTATCACCCAAGACACCGCGGTCGGCTCCCTCTCCCCCTGGGAGAGGGCTGGGGTGAGGGTGCTTTTGCTTTCACCTGCCTCCAAGCCCAAGGCATACTTGCGCCCTCCTCGCCCTGCAGATCACTGAACCGTCCCATGCGTATCCACGTCAGTTTCATCGACCGCGTCGGCATTACCCAGGAAGTCCTGGCTATCCTCGGTGGGCGCAATCTCAATCTGGATGCGGTGGAGATGATCCCGCCGAACGTCTACATCGACGCGCCGACCCTCAGCGCGCAAGTGCTCGAAGAGCTCAAGGATGCGCTGTTTCGGGTCCGTGGCGTCGAGGCGGTGACGGTAGTCGACATCCTTCCCGGCCAGCGTCGACATCTGCAACTCGATGCCCTGCTCGCGGCGATGACCGATCCGGTGCTGGCCCTCGACAGCGCCGGCAAGGTGCTGCTGGCCAACCCGGCGCTGATTGCCTTGTACGGTCGCGAACCGGCCGGGGAAAGCGTCGCGGAACTGTTCGACGATCCGGCGCTGCTCGACGCCTTGCTCGAACAGGGCTTTCGCCTGCCGCTGCGCGAGATCACCGTCAACGGCCAGACCTTGCTGCTCGACGCCACGCCAATCACCGATGCCGGCGCCCTGCTCACCCTGTATCAACCGAACCGCATCGGCGAACAACTCTCGGCGCTGCACCATGACCACGCCGAAGGTTTCGATGCGCTGCTCGGCGAATCCCCGGCGATCCGCACGCTCAAGGCGCGCGCGCAACGGGTTGCCGCGCTGGATGCGCCGCTGTTGATCCAGGGCGAAACCGGCACCGGTAAAGAACTGGTCGCCCGCGCCTGCCATGCGATCAGCGCGCGGCACAGTGCGCCGTTTCTCGCGCTCAACTGCGCAGCCCTGCCGGAAAACCTCGCCGAGAGCGAGCTGTTCGGCTACGCCCCCGGCGCCTTCACCGGCGCGGCGCGCGGTGGCAAACCGGGGCTGATGGAACTGGCCAACCAAGGCACGGTATTTCTCGATGAGATCGGCGAAATGTCACCGTACCTGCAAGCCAAGTTGCTGCGTTTTCTCAACGACGGCAGTTTCCGCCGGGTGGGCGGTGATCGCGAAGTCAAGGTCGACGTACGCATCCTCAGCGCCACCCACCGCGATCTGGAAAAAATGGTCAGCGAAGGCCTGTTCCGCGAAGACCTGTTCTATCGCCTAAACGTGCTCAACGTCGAAGTGCCGCCGCTGCGCGAACGCGGCCAGGACATTCTGTTGCTGGCGCGCTATTTCATGCAGCAGGCCTGTGCGCAGATCCAGCGGCCGGTCTGCCGCCTCGCACCGGGCACTTACCCGGCGCTGCTCGGCAACCGCTGGCCGGGCAATGTGCGCCAGTTGCAGAACGTGATTTTCCGCGCGGCGGCGATTTGTGAAAGCAGCCTGGTGGACATCGGCGATCTGGACATCGCCGGCACCTCAATGGCGCGGCAGACCGACACCGACGTCGACAGCCTTGAACAGGCTGTCGAAGGGTTCGAGCGCGGTCTGCTGGAAAAGCTCTATGTGAGCTATCCGTCGACCCGACAACTGGCGAGCCGTTTGCAAACCTCGCACACGGCCATTGCCCACCGGCTGCGCAAGTACGGCATACCCAACAAGCCCTGAACACACCACCGCCCCCTGTAGGAGTGAGCCTGCTCGCGATAGCGGTGTATCAGCCGACACATTTTTAGCTGACATACCGCTATCGCGAGCAGGCTCACTCCTACAGGGGACCGTGGCGATCTTGAAAACGACCTCCATCTGTACTGAAACCGCTACAGCGGAACGATATCGCTACACCCGCCCTCGATCACCGCTGTGCAAGGCTTTGATCCGGTTCAGCTTTTTTCCCCGCCTGCGCCTGTAGCGATTTCGCTACAGGCATCACTTTAGCCTCGCGCTCAATAACCGTTAAGTCATTGATTACAAACACAAAAACCTTATTGGCCGCATTCTTGCTAATCATCTCCTCATTGATAAGGGCACCACCGCCCACGCTTTCCACCGCGTCCACCAGACGAGTCTGGCCCCTGAGGAGTTTCCATGAGCGAGTTGCGTTTTACTGAAGATCACGAATGGCTGCGTACCGAAGCTGACGGCAGCGTTACTGTCGGCATTACCGCTTTCGCGCAGAACGCCTTGGGCGACGTGGTGTTCGTGCAACTGCCTGAGCTGCAGGCCTACGAAAAAGGCGCCGAAGCCGCCACCGTGGAATCGGTAAAAGCTGCCAGCGGCGTGTACATGCCGCTCGACGGCGACGTACTGGAAGTCAACCCGGCACTGGAAGATGCCCCGGAACTGGTCAACGAAGATCCGCTGGGCCAAGGCTGGTTCTTCCGCTTTCAGCCAAGCGACGCGTCCGCCGTTGCCAAACTGCTCGATCAGGACGCTTACGACCGTCTGATCAAAGCCCAAGCCGAAGCCTGAGGAGTAGCGACATGAGCCAAATCAACCTCGGCACTGCCAACGAATTCATCGCCCGTCACATCGGCCCGCGCGCCGGCGACGAGCAAGCCATGCTCAACAGCCTCGGCTTCGATTCCCTCGAAGCGTTGAGCGCCAGCGTCATCCCGGAAAGCATCAAGGGCACCAGCGTGCTCGGCATGGACGACGGCCTCAGCGAAGCCGACGCGCTGGCGATGATCAAATCGATCGCCGGCAAAAACCAGCTGTTCAAAACCTACATCGGCCAGGGCTACTACAACTGCCACACGCCGTCGCCAATCCTGCGCAACCTGCTGGAAAACCCGGCCTGGTACACCGCGTACACGCCGTACCAGCCAGAAATTTCCCAGGGCCGCCTCGAAGCACTGCTGAATTTCCAGACCCTGATCAGCGATCTCACCGGCCTGCCGATCGCCAACGCTTCCCTGCTCGACGAAGCCACCGCCGCTGCTGAAGCCATGACCTTCTGCAAACGCCTGAGCAAGAACAAGGGCAGCCACCAGTTCTTCGCCTCGATCCACAGCCACCCGCAAACCCTCGACGTGCTGCGCACCCGCGCCGAGCCGCTGGGCATTGACGTGGTCGTGGGCGATGAGCACGAACTGACCGACGTGACGCCGTTCTTCGGCGCACTGCTGCAATACCCGGCCAGCAACGGTGATGTATTCGACTACCGCGAACTGACCGAACGCTTCCACGCCGCCAATGCACTGGTCGCGGTCGCTGCCGATCTACTGGCCCTGACCCTGCTGACCGCCCCGGGCGAGTTCGGCGCTGACGTCGCCGTTGGTTCGGCGCAACGCTTCGGCGTACCGCTGGGCTTCGGTGGCCCGCACGCCGCGTACTTCTCCACCAAAGATGCGTTCAAGCGCGACATGCCGGGCCGTCTGGTCGGGGTTTCGGTTGACCGCTTCGGCAAGCCGGCGCTGCGTCTGGCGATGCAGACCCGCGAACAACATATTCGTCGCGAAAAGGCCACGTCGAACATCTGCACCGCGCAGGTGCTGCTGGCCAACATCGCCAGCATGTACGCCGTGTATCACGGCCCGAAAGGCCTGACCCAGATCGCCAACCGCGTGCATCACCTGACCGCGATTCTGGCCAAGGGCCTGACTGCTCTGGGCGCTAACGTCGAACAAACCAGTTTCTTCGACACCCTGACTGTGGCCACCGGCGCGAACACCGCCGCGCTGCATGACAAGGCGCACGCGGCGCAGATCAACCTGCGCGTCATCGATGCCGAACGCCTGGGCCTGTCGGTCGACGAAACCACCACGCAAGCCGATATCGAAACCCTGTGGGGCCTGTTCGCTGACGGCAAGACCCTGCCGGATTTCGCCGCGCTGGCCGCTTCGGTACAAAGCACCATTCCTGCGTCGCTGGTTCGCCAGTCGCCGATTCTCAGCCACCCGGTGTTCAACCGTTATCACTCGGAAACCGAGCTGATGCGCTACCTGCGCAAACTGGCGGACAAGGACCTGGCACTGGATCGCACCATGATCCCGCTGGGCTCGTGCACCATGAAACTCAACGCCGCGAGTGAAATGATCCCGGTGACCTGGGCCGAATTCGGCGCCCTGCACCCGTTCGCCCCGGCCGCACAAAGCGCCGGTTACCAGCAACTGACTGACGAGCTGGAAGCGATGCTCTGCGCCGCTACCGGTTATGACTCGATCTCGCTGCAACCGAACGCCGGTTCGCAAGGCGAATACGCTGGCCTGCTGGCGATCCGCGCCTACCACCAGAGCCGTGGCGATGAACGCCGCGACATCTGCCTGATCCCGTCGTCGGCCCACGGCACCAACCCGGCCACCGCCAACATGGCCGGCATGCGCGTAGTCGTCACCGCGTGCGACGCGCGTGGCAACGTCGACATCGAAGACCTGCGCGCCAAAGCCATCGAGCACCGCGAACACCTCGCCGCGCTGATGATCACTTACCCGTCGACCCACGGCGTGTTCGAAGAAGGCATCCGCGAAATCTGCGGCATCATTCATGACAACGGCGGCCAGGTGTACATCGACGGCGCCAACATGAACGCGATGGTCGGCCTCTGCGCACCGGGCAAGTTCGGCGGCGACGTCTCGCACCTGAACCTGCACAAGACCTTCTGCATCCCGCATGGCGGTGGCGGCCCGGGCGTTGGCCCGATTGGCGTCAAGTCGCACCTGACCCCATTCCTGCCTGGCCACGGCCAGATGGAACGCAAGGAAGGCGCGGTCTGCGCGGCACCGTTCGGCAGCGCGAGCATTCTGCCGATCACCTGGATGTACATCCGCATGATGGGCGGCGCCGGCCTGAAACGCGCTTCGCAACTGGCGATCCTCAATGCCAACTACATTTCCCGTCGCCTCGAAGAGCACTATCCGGTGCTGTACACCGGCAGCAACGGTTTGGTGGCGCACGAGTGCATTCTCGATCTGCGCCCGTTGAAAGACAGCAGCGGCATCAGCGTCGATGACGTCGCCAAGCGCCTGATCGACTTCGGTTTCCACGCCCCGACCATGTCGTTCCCGGTCGCCGGCACGCTGATGATCGAGCCGACCGAAAGCGAATCCAAAGAAGAACTGGATCGCTTCTGCGACGCCATGATCCGCATCCGCGAAGAAATACGCGCGGTGGAAAACGGCGCCCTGGACAAGGACGACAACCCACTGAAAAACGCCCCGCACACCGCAGCGGAACTGGTGGGCGAGTGGACCCACCCGTACAGCCGCGAGCAAGCGGTGTACCCGGTGGCGTCGCTGGTGGAAGGCAAATACTGGCCACCGGTCGGTCGCGTCGACAACGTCTTCGGCGATCGCAACCTGGTGTGCGCCTGCCCGTCGATCGAAAGCTACGCTTAAGAGCGGCAGCTGCAAGTTTCTAGCTGCAAGCTGCAAGTAAGGGCTGATCTGCTTTTACTTGCGGCTTGTGTCTTGCTGCATGCACTGAGGCCTTATAGAAGCCGCAAGGAAAAACCCGTTCCGCTTTTACTTGCAGCTTGCAGCTTGAAGCTAGCAACTGCTCCGCAGGAGCCCCCATGTCGTTAAGCGTGTTCGACCTGTTCAAGATTGGCATCGGCCCCTCCAGCTCCCACACCGTCGGCCCGATGCGCGCAGCCGCGCGTTTCGCTGAAGGTCTGCGTCGTGAAAACCTGCTTTCAGCCACCGCCAGCGTGCGCGTCGAGTTGTACGGTTCGCTCGGCGCTACCGGCAAGGGACACGGCAGCGACAAGGCCGTGTTGCTCGGCCTCGAAGGTGAACACCCGGACACCGTCGATACCGAAACCGTCGCCGCCCGCCTGCAAGAAATTCGCGGCAACGGCCGGCTTAATCTGCTCGGTGAACACAGCATTGCGTTCAACGAGAAAGAACACCTGGCGATGATTCGCAAACCGCTGGCCTACCACCCCAACGGCATGATTTTCCGCGCCTTCGATGCGGCGGGGCTGCAGATTCGCAGCCGCGAGTACTACTCGGTGGGCGGTGGTTTTGTCGTCGATGAGGATGCGGCCGGTGCCGACCGTATCGTCGAAGATGCCACACCGCTGACGTTCCCGTTCAAAAGCGCCAAGGATTTGCTCGGACATTGCGGCACCTACGGCCTGTCGATCAGCCAGGTGATGCTGACCAACGAAAGCGCCTGGCGCCCGGAAGCGGAGACTCGCGCCGGGCTGCTGAAGATCTGGCAGGTCATGCAGGACTGTGTCGCGGCGGGTTGCCGTAACGAAGGAATCTTGCCGGGCGGCCTGAAGGTCAAACGCCGGGCGGCGGCGCTGCATCGGCAACTGTGCAAAAACCCCGAATCGGCGCTGCGCGATCCGCTGTCAGTGCTCGACTGGGTCAACCTGTATGCGCTGGCGGTCAACGAAGAAAACGCCAACGGCGGGCGCGTGGTCACGGCGCCAACCAACGGTGCGGCGGGGATCATTCCGGCCGTGCTGCATTACTACATGCGTTTTATCCCCGGCGCGAACGACGACGGTGTTGTGCGTTTTCTGCTGACCGCTGCAGCGATCGGCATTCTCTACAAGGAAAACGCTTCGATCTCTGGCGCGGAAGTCGGTTGTCAGGGTGAAGTCGGTGTGGCCTGTTCGATGGCTGCCGGCGCATTGTGCGAAGTGCTCGGCGGCAGCGTGCAGCAAGTCGAGAACGCCGCGGAAATCGGCATGGAACACAACCTCGGCCTGACCTGCGACCCGATTGGCGGGCTGGTACAGGTGCCGTGCATCGAGCGCAACGCGATGGGCTCGGTGAAAGCGATCAACGCGGTGCGCATGGCCATGCGCGGCGACGGCCAGCATTTCGTCTCCCTCGACAAAGTCATCCGCACCATGCGCCAGACCGGCGCCGACATGAAAAGCAAATACAAGGAAACCGCCCGCGGCGGCCTGGCGGTCAACATTATCGAATGCTGAACGTAACTAGCCCCCTCTCCCTCCGGGAGAGGGCTGGGGTGAGGGGCTCTTGATCTTGCCCTTCACCTGAACCGAATTTCAAAGGAGCCACGCATGTCCACCGAACAACAACTCTCGAAAACCCCGCTCCACGCGCTGCACCTCGAACTCGGCGCGCGCATGGTGCCCTTCGCCGGCTACGACATGCCCGTGCAATACCCGCTCGGCGTGATGAAAGAACACCAGCACACCCGCGAACAGGCCGGCCTGTTTGACGTCTCGCACATGGGCCAGATCCGCCTGAGGGGCGCAAACGTCGCCCGAGCCCTGGAAACCCTGGTGCCGGTGGACATTATCGACCTGCCGGTGGGCATGCAGCGCTACGCGATGTTCACCAATGACAGCGGCGGCATTCTCGACGACTTGATGGTCGCCAACCTCGGCAACGACGAATTGTTCCTGGTGGTCAACGCCGCCTGCAAGGATCAGGATCTGGCACATCTGCAGCAACACATCGGCGATGAGTGCACCATTACGGCGCTCTTCGAAGAGCGCGCGCTGCTGGCGCTGCAAGGTCCGGCAGCCGTTACCGTGCTGGCACGACTGGCTCCGGACGTAGCGAAGATGACGTTCATGCAGTTCGCGCGTATCAATCTGCTGGGTATCGACTGCTTCGTCAGCCGTTCGGGCTACACCGGTGAAGACGGTTTCGAAATCTCGGTACCGGCCGCCGATGCGGAAAAACTGGCTCGCGCCCTGCTCGCCGAACCGGAGGTCCAGGCCATCGGCCTCGGCGCTCGTGATTCGCTGCGCCTGGAAGCCGGCCTGTGCCTGTACGGCCACGACATGAACACCGAGACCACCCCAATCGAAGCCAGCCTGCTCTGGGCGATTTCGAAGGCGCGTCGCGCGGATGGCGCGCGGGCCGGCGGTTTCCCCGGTGCGGAACAGATTTTTGCGCAGCAACAGAACGGCATCGCCCGCAAACGCGTCGGCCTGCTGCCGCAGGAACGTACGCCAGTGCGTGAAGGCGCAGAAATCGTCAACGAAGCCGGCGAGATCATCGGCAGCGTGTGCAGCGGTGGTTTCGGCCCGACGTTGGGCGGGCCATTGGCAATGGGTTACCTCGACAGCGCTTATACCGCCCTTGAAACCCCGGTTTGGGCCATCGTGCGTGGGAAAAAGGTGCAAATGCTTGTAAGCAAAATGCCATTTGTTCCGCAACGCTACTACCGCGGCTGATTGACTGTTTCTATAAGTAACGCGATTGCGTTATGCATGCACTAATGTGTAACGCAATCGCCACAAAAAAGTGCATTACCCGGCATTTGATTCGAATATGAACTTTACTTATAACCTTTGAAAACCAGCGAACGAACCAACCTTGTAAGGCTGCACTAACAAACTGCCAAAATGCCAGCAAGTGCAGTAAAACCGGGCGCTTCGCGGGGCTTGTTTTTTCTCCCGTAGTTGGCGTAGAGTTCGTTCACTGTGTTTGCATGGGTCAGCTTGGAATCGTGACCTGGGCAGTAGCCTACAAGTTAGCTACATCCCGCTCGACGTCTTCTTACTCTCCTGCAACCAGCCCCAGTACTCTTTCATGAGAAAGAGACTGTCATTAATTTAATGCGTCAAAGGAAATAAGAAATGTCCACACGTCAGAGCGGTACCGTCAAGTGGTTCAACGACGAGAAAGGTTTTGGTTTTATCACTCCTGAAAGCGGTCCGGATCTGTTCGTGCATTTCCGCGCCATTCAGGGCAACGGCTTCAAAAGCCTGAAAGAAGGCCAGAAAGTGACCTTCGTTGCTGTGCAGGGCCAGAAAGGCATGCAGGCTGACGAAGTACAAGCCGAAGCCTGATTTCTGCTACGAAAAAGCCCCTGATATTGATATCAGGGGCTTTTTTGTGCGCGCGAATCCGTAAAATGCCGCTTCCATTCGCGTCCAGAGGCTGCCATGTCGAAAAACCTGCTCACCCCACAGGGCGACTTTCCTGCCGTCGGTCTTGGTCGACGTCTGGCGGCGATGTTCTATGACTTTCTGCTGTGCACTGCGCTGCTGATCGTCACTGGCTTCGTCTACAAGCTGATTCAGGCCGCGATCATTGGCGAAGAACGCCTGCGAGTGATGACCGATGCCGGGCAGCTCGATGGCGATCCGCTCTACTCGACGGTGCTGCTGCTGGTGCTGTTCGGCTTTTTCGCCAAGTTCTGGACCCATGGCGGGCAGACACTCGGCATGCAGGTGTGGGGCATTCGCGTGCAGAACGCCGACGGCACGGCGATCAGCCTGTGGCAGGCGCTGTTGCGCTTCATGGTGTCGATCGCGTCGTGGCTGTGTGTCGGGCTGGGTTTCTTCTGGTCGCTGTATGACAAGCAGAAGCGCACCTGGCATGACATTTATTCGGATAGCCACGTTGTGCGGATACCGAAGAAGACCAGATAACTTCCGAACACCCAAAACCAATGTAGGAGCGAGCTTGCTCGCGAAGGCGTCGTATCAGCCGATCCATAGGGTGCTGATACACCGCTTTCACGAGCAAGCTCGCTCCCACAGGTATTGTGTTGTTTGTGGAATCTCAGGCGTTACCGGCCAGCTTCATCCGTGCAGCCTGGGTGAAGTCGAGCATGCGCTTCAATGGCCGGATCGCCTGCGGAATCAACGCTGGATCGACAAAGATCTCGTTCGTGCCTTCCTTCAAGCTCTTGAGCGTGCGCTCAAGGGTGTTCATGGCCATCCACGGGCAATGCGCGCAACTGCGGCACGCGGCGCCGTTACCGGCGGTGGGCGCTTCGATGAAGACCTTGTCCGGGCACAGCTGCTGCATCTTGTAGAAGATGCCACGGTCGGTCGCCACGATCAGGGTCTGGTTCGGCAGGCTTTGCGCGGCGGCAATCAACTGGCTGGTCGAGCCGACGGCGTCGGCCAGTTCGATCACCGAGGTCGGCGACTCCGGGTGCACCAGAATCGCCGCGTCCGGGTACAGCGCTTTCATGTCTTCGAGCTGCTTGGACTTGAACTCTTCGTGAACGATGCAGGCACCGTCCCAGAGCAGCATGTCGGCACCGGTCTTGCGCTGAATGTAAGTGCCCAAGTGCTTGTCCGGGCCCCAGATTATCGTCTCGCCGTTGTCCATCAGGCTCTCGACGATTTCCAGCGCGCAACTTGAGGTCACCACCCAGTCGGCACGTGCCTTTACCGCTGCCGAGGTGTTGGCGTAGACCACCACGGTGCGCTCCGGATGCTGATCGCAGAATGCCGAGAACTCATCGACCGGGCAACCCAGGTCCAGCGAGCAGGTCGCCTCCAGGGTTGGCATCAGCACGCGTTTTTCCGGGTTAAGAATTTTCGCCGTTTCGCCCATGAACTTCACGCCGGCGACCACCACGGTCCTGGCCGGGTGGGCATTGCCGAAACGCGCCATTTCCAGGGAGTCGGATACGCAACCACCGGTTTCTTCGGCCAGGGCCTGAATCACCGGGTCGCAATAAAAGTGCGCCACCAGCACCGCGTCCTGAGCCTTGAGCTCGGCGGCAATGGCGGAACGGTAATAAGCCTCTTCCTCTGCCGTCAGCGGTTTGGGCTGTTTGGCGTCGAGGTGGGCTTGAACCAGAAGGCGTTCGGAAATCTGCGTCATGTTCGCAAGACCTGCAGGCGCATTCGCGCGAAAGTCGAGTATACACCCGGCTCCGGACCGCTTGAGGGTACCGCCGGGAGAGTGAGTAATATCAGGCACGGACAGCGTTGAAGCTGCGCAAGGCTACAGAATATCCCGTTGATACAAAAGATGATTCTGACCTGCGTCAGCCGAGGGGTCAGCGAAACAGGCGATGACCGAATTGCAGGCAAAAAAAAACCCGGAAATCCTCACTTTCGTGGGCCTTCCGGATTTTCTAAACCGCCAAATATGGTGGGTCGTGTGGGATTCGAACCTACGACCAATTGGTTAAAAGCCAACTGCTCTACCAACTGAGCTAACGACCCGCTGTGTGGTGGCGCGTATAATACTGATTTTTAAGGACTATTCAACACCTTTTTGAAAATAATCAAAAATAAGGGGTTGGATCGTCTACACCAGCCGCCGCGAAGCCTTCTGCGCGCAAGCGGCAGCTGTCGCATTTGCCGCACGCGCGGCCGTCATCGGCGGCCTGATAGCAGGAAACGGTCAAGCCGTAATCAACGCCAAGCTTCACACCAGCCTGGACGATCTGCGCCTTGCTCAGGTTCTGCAACGGCGCCTGGATGCGGAAACCGTTGCCTTCCACGCCGGCCTTGGTTGCCAGGTTGGCCATGCGCTCGAACGACTCGATGAACTCCGGGCGGCAATCCGGGTAACCGGAATAATCCACTGCATTGACGCCGATGAAGATGTCACGAGCTCCGAGCACTTCTGCCCAGCCCAATGCCAGCGACAGGAACACGGTGTTGCGTGCCGGCACGTAAGTGACCGGAATGCCCTCGCCCAGTTCTTCTGGAATGTCGATGCTGGTGTCGGTCAGTGCCGAGCCGCCCATGCCATTCAGATTAAGACCGATGACCTTGTGCTCGACCACGCCCAGATCGCGAGCCACGCGTGCAGCGGCGTGCAATTCGGCGTGCGAGCGCTGGCCGTAATCGAAGCTCATGGTGTAGCAGGCATAACCTTCGGCGCGAGCCATGGCCACCACGGTGGCCGAATCGAGGCCGCCGGACAGCAGGATGACTGCGCGTTTTTCGGTAGTGTTCCTATGTTCAGTCATCTCAGCGCCCCGGCTCGTCATTCCAAAGATATTTGTGCAGCTGCAATTGCAGGCGCACCGGCAGGTTGTCCGCCACCACCCAGTCCGCCAGCTCACGCGCATTCAAGTCATGGTGACTGGGGGAAAACAGCACTTCCCCGGCGCGGCGGTCGAGACCGTATTGAATCAGTTTCGAAACCGCCCAGTCGTAGTCCTCGCGCGAGCAGATGACAAACTTCACCTGATCGTTAGGCGTGAGCAGTTCGATATTTTCGTAGCGGTTGCGATGGGCTTCTTTCGAGCCCGGCGTTTTCAGGTCAACTACGCGACTGACGCGCGGATCGACAGCCGAGACGTCAAGAGCGCCGCTGGTTTCCAGCGAGACCTCATAGCCGGCGTCACACAACTGCTTGAGCAAAGGAATGGCGTTCGGCTGGGCCAGCGGTTCACCACCGGTGACGCAGACGTAGCGCGGGCGAAACCCGGCGACCTGCTCGAGGATGTCGTCGAGGGTGCGAACGGTGCCGCCGCTGAAGGCGTAGGCGCTGTCGCAGTACTGGCAACGCAAGGGGCAACCGGTCAGGCGCACGAAAACCGTGGGCAGCCCGGCAGTCCGCGTTTCCCCCTGCAACGAGTAGAAAACTTCGGTGATTCTCAATGTGTCTTGCATAGTCGCCACGGGCGTAACAGCTAAACAGGCTGTCCGCCTCCGTCAGGCACTTCAGGCAATCCCGCCAACGCGTGGAGCACAAGAAGCGTGTTTCAGAAAAAGGGCGTGAATTCTAACGAAAAAACCCGCGACAAGCGCGGGTTTCTTCCAAACGGGTCAAGCTGCTTACATGCGTTGCAGATCGCGCTGGGCCAGTTGCGCGGCGGAAGTCCCCGGATACTGGGACACCACCTGCTGCAAAATGCCTTTGACCTTGTCGGTGTGACCGAGGCGGCGCTCTACGTCAGCCAGCTTGTACAGCGAATCCGGCACTTTGTTGTGCTTGGGATACAGCTGCGAAACCTTGGCAAACGCCTGACCTGCACCTTGCAGATCGCCTTTGGCCAGGTTCACTTCGCCCAACCAGTATTGGGCGTTGCCCGCGTACTGGCTGTTGGGGTACTTACGCAGGAAAGCGGCAAACGCCTGGCTGGCCTTGTCGAAATCCTTGGCTTTGATCAGGTCGAAAGCGGCATCGTAATACAGCTTTTCCTTGGCCGGATCAGCCGGTTCGCTACCTGCGGCAGGCGCTTGGGCAGCCGTGGCAGCCCCCGCACCCGCGGCAGCACCGGCAGCAGCACTTGCATCGCCACCGGCAGAAGAATTCTCGGGAGTCGCGGCTGGTGCAACGCCGGATCCTATGCGCCGATCAAGATCCTGGTATCGCGCCAGGGATTCCTGCTTCATGCGCGCAACCTGATTCTGCAGTTCTTCGATCACGCCTTGCTGGCGCGAGATCTGATCCTGCATCTGTTGCAATTGGTTGAACAGCATGCCTTGTGCCGAGGCAGGGGCCGAAGCCGCTCCCCCGGCATAGGCGCCGTTCGTACCGTAACCCGCAGGCGGATAACTGCTCCCGCTATTGTTATAACCGGAGTTGTCATCGACCACAGGAACCGCAGCCCACGCCGCAAGCGGCGCGAGGCTGAGAGCCAGAACAGTTACAGCACGACGGCACGTTCGCATATCGAATTACTTACGCAGTTCGACGCGACGGTTCTGGGCCCAGGACTGCTCGTCGTTGCCGGTAGCAACTGGACGCTCTTCGCCGTAGGAAACCAGTTCCAGCTGAGCTGGGGAAACACCTTGCAGTACCAGGTAGCGCTGAACGGCTTTCGCACGACGCTCGCCCAGTGCCATGTTGTACTCACGAGTACCACGTTCGTCGGTGTTGCCTTCCAGAACAACGCGAGCGCCGTTTGCTTTCAGGTCTTTGGCGTGAACGTCCAGAGCGCGCATGGCTTCTGGCTTCAGGTCCGAGCTGTCGTATTCGAAGTAGAAGGTGGTGATTGCGCGCAGAGCAGCTTCTTCGCTCAGGGAACCGTCAACGGCACCGGTGTTTGCGCCGTAACCAGCGTTTGGATCAACAGCGCCTTCACCGGCGTTGTCGCCGCCTTTGGACGAGCAACCTACAGCTACAGCCATGGCCAGAGCCAGCGCAGCAAATTTACCAAACTTCAGCATTTCCATCGTGAAACTCCTAATGAACCCCAGTGTGTTAAGTAAAACGTGTAGCGCCCGCTCACTTCAGGTAAGGGGACCAGGACGGTTCTCTGACTTCGCCTTGAGCGGTAGGAAGCGGGAGCCTCACGCGCCCATTAATGGACACGAGCATCAAGACTCCCCGGCCCTGTTGGCGGGTGGCGTAGATTACCATGGTGCCGTTGGGCGCAACAGTAGGTGACTCGTCCAGAGTGCTATCAGTGAGGATCTTTACACTACCCCGCTGCAGATCCTGAGCTGCCACCTTGAAATTGGTGAAGCCATCCTGACGATGGATCATCACCAAAGTCTTTTCATCAGCCGACAGTTTCGGGTTGGCGTTGTAGTTGCCTACGAAAGTCACACGCTCGGCACCACCGCCACTGGCGCTGGTTTTATAGATCTGCGGCTTGCCGCCACGGTCGGAGGTAAAGTAGATGGTCGAGCCATCCTTGCCCCAGTACGGTTCGGTGTTGATTCCAGGACCCGAGGTCACACGGGTGATCTGACGCGAACCGAGGTTCATGACGTAGATGTCCGGGTTACCGTCTTTCGACAGTACGAACGCCAGACGCGTGCCATCCGGCGACCAGGCTGGCGCGCCGTTCAGGCCTTCGAAGTTGGTGATCTGCTCACGGCGACCGGTGTCGATGTTCTGCATGAAGATGCGCGGGCGCTTCTGTTCGAACGACACATACGCGATGCGCTTGCCATCCGGTGCGAAACGCGGCGACAGGATCGGCTCACGCGATTGCAGCAGGGTCACTGCACGGGCGCCGTCATAGTCGGAACGCTGCAGGGTGTAGCGGGTGTTTTTCTCGGAGAAGCGCTCTGCGGTCACGTACAGCAGGCGCGTCGAGAAGGCCCCGTCGATACCGGTCAGCTTCTGGAACGACTGATCGGAAATGAAATGCGCCATGTCACGCAGTTGGTCGGTCGTACCTGAAACACTGCCGTCAGCCACTTTCTGTTCGGTGGCAACGTTGAACAATGCCCACTGCACCTGCAGGCGACCGCCCGCTGGAGCGATGCTGCCGACCATCATGTACTGAGCGCCCACCGCCTTCCAGTCACGGAAGATGATTTCGCTCGGCTGGCTTGGCTGGCTGATCATGTTGGCTTTTGGAATCGGCGAGTAATAGCCCGAGTTGCGCAAATCGTTGCCAATGATTTCAGCCATGTCATCCGGCAGCACCGCACCGCCCTGCATGCCGAACGGCACGACGGCGATCGGCGTTGCCCGATCGCTGCCGCTGGTGACCAGAATGTTCTTTTCCTCTGCCATCGCGATCCCTGCCATGCAGCAGATCACGACCAGCATTCCTCGAAGAAGGTTTCTCACAAGGCTAGATCCTCAGGTGTGAATGTCATCTTGAATGAACGATACGGAGCGAAATCGCTCGGCTTCATTCCCTGCATTTCTGTCAAACGTCCAATATTCTTCACTGCCGCGACTGCCGAAGCATCGAACGGACCATCACCACTGGACTTGGCCACGCTGACCGAAGTCACCGTGCCGTCCGGCAACATGCCGATCTGCAGCACCACCGTCATGCCTTTGCGTGCCGAAGGTGGACGTGCCCAGCCTTCTGCCGCTCGTGCACGAATCAGGTCATCGAAACTGCCCGCGACTTCGTCACCCTGCTCATCGGCCAAGGCTTGCTGGCGCTGCGGCGTGTCGGAAAGCAGATCTGCCAGGGCCTGAGCCTTTTTGTCTTCGGCGGATTTGCGTGCCGCTTCCTGCGCTTTCTTCTTCGCAGCATCGGCAGCAGCTTTCTTCTTCGCGTCCTCGGCGACTTTCTTCTTCGCCTCTTCAGCTTCAGTTTTCTTCTTGGCGTCTTCGGCGGCTTTCTTTTTCGCGTCTTCGACGATTTTCTTCTTGGCTTCTTCCGCAGCGGCTTTCTTGGCCTCTTCTTCAGCGGCCTTCTTGGCTTCGTCTTCGGCTTTCTTCTTGGCTATATCAGCCAATTGTTTCTCTTCGGCCTTTTTCGCTTCGGCTTTTTTCGCGTCGTCGGCTTTCTTGGCTTCATCAGCCTTTTTCGCTTCGTCCGCTTTCTTCGCCTCGTCGGCCTTCTTGGCTTCCTCGGCCTTTTGAGCCGCTTCCTCTTTCTTTTGTTCCGCCGCCTTCACCGCTTCCTGCTCGATCTTTTTCTGTTCCATCTGTTCGACTTCGGTCTGGCGCGCGGCGGATTTCTTCGCCTCACCCGCAATCTTCTGATTGGTCTGGGTGGTTGCCTGACTTTTCGATTTCAGCTGATACAGGGTCGCCTGGACGATCGGCTTGGCCGGCGGCAGTTCAGGCGTGAAGGCAAAACTGACGAACAGCATGCCGAACACCAGCACGTGCAGGACAATCGCCAGAACGCTGGGCCAGAAGTAGCTTTCCGAGGCGGACGGCTCTCGCTGTTGCTGCATCAGGGGGCCTCGGTAATCAGACCAACGTTACCGACCCCGGCCTTCTGCAACCCGCCCATGGCACCCATGACGGCGCCGTAGTCGACAGTCTTGTCGCCACGAATGAACACCTGGGTGCGTTTGCCGCCCTCGGTGCCGGCGCGAATGATCTTGGTCACCGCGTCGGTCATCTGCGGCAGGGTCATGGCGCGATCCTGCTGTTTCTCGGTGTCAACTTCGCTGCCAAGGTTCCAGTAGTAGGTCTTGTCAGCCTTGATCGAAATGGTCAGGACCTGGGTGTTGTTGTCCTGCGGCAAGGCTTCGCTGGAAACCTTGGGCAGATCAACTTTCACGCCCTGATTGAGCATCGGCGCGGTCACCATGAAGATGACCAGCAGCACCAACATCACGTCGATGTAGGGCACCACGTTCATCTCGGCGACCGGCTTGCGCTTTTTGCGAGCTCGAGCGATTAAAGCCATCGGGAAATACCTGCTTATTCTTCGCTGGTGTGCACTTTGCGGTGCAGGATCGCCTGGAATTCATCGGCGAAGGTGTAGTAACGGCCCAGCAAGGTTTCGCTGCGCGCAGCGAAACGGTTGTAAGCGATAACGGCCGGGATCGCGGCGAACAGACCGATCGCGGTGGCGATCAGTGCTTCGGCAATACCCGGTGCCACGGTGGCGAGGGTCGCTTGCTGAGCGCTGGCCAGACCGCGGAAAGAGTTCATGATGCCCCACACGGTACCGAACAGACCGATGTACGGGCTGACCGAACCGACGGTGGCGAGGAACGGCAGGCTCTGCTCCAGTTTCTCTTCTTCGCGCGAAATGGCGACGCGCATGGCACGCGCAACGCCTTCCATCACTGCTTCAGGATCGACGCCTGGCTGCTGACGCAGACGGGAGAACTCCTTGAAGCCGGCACGGAAGATCTGTTCGACGCCCGAATCCGGGTCCGGATTGCTGCCCGCCTGACGGTACAGCTTGGACAGATCGATACCCGACCAGAAGCGCTCTTCAAAGCTCTCCAGGGCGCGTCGACCGGCACGCAGCAGGTTGCTGCGCTGAAAGATCATGATCCATGAGGTCACCGATGCGGCCACCAGGGTCAACATTACCAACTGCACCACGATGCTGGCATTGCTGACCAGGCTCCACATGGAGGAATGGTCGACGACGTTAGCTTCCACGCTTTATCTCCTGCTTTGAGTGTGTACCCGGACCGACCGCGTCGGCGAAGGCCGCCCGCAAGTCTTCGGGAAGGGCCCGGGGTTTCAAACTGTCGGTGCGCACACAGGCCACCAGAAACTGCCCTTCGCAGAGCAGCACATTATCCGTCGCCCGCCTGACCTGCTGCTTGAAGCGCAGGCTGGCACGGTTCAATTCGGTTACATCAGCGCTTACCAGCAATTCGTCGTCCAGTCGCGCCGGCGCGTGGTAGCGCGCTTCGCTGGAATGCACGACGAACAACAGGTCCTCCCCGGCAAGCGCAGACTGGGCAAAGCCCAGCTCGCGGAGCCGCTCGGTTCGAGCCCGTTCCATAAACTTGAGGTAATTAACGTAATACACGATGCCGCCCGCATCGGTGTCCTCGTAATAAACGCGACAACGATGTGCGAACGGCCCAAGCCCGTTTTGCGCGCGCATACTCTAGTGCTTACTCCTCAGGTTGCCAATCCGGCGAGACAACTGTTTTTCGTGGTTTCAGAGCTTTACTGCAAAAGTACCGTGCTCTGACAGTACAAACCCTGAATAAATCGCCAACAAATGTGTATCAATCGTCCGCAGCATCGAGAAACTCGTCTGCCACGGGCATCTCACCCATGCGTGACGGGATGTTCAAACCGAAATGCAGATACGCATGTCGAGTCACGACCCTGCCCCGCGGCGTGCGCATGATGTAGCCCTGCTGAATCAGATACGGCTCAAGTACGTCCTCAATGGTGTGGCGCTCTTCACTGATCGCCGCCGCCAGGCTGTCGATGCCGACCGGGCCGCCATCGAACTTCTCGATCATGGTCAGCAACAGGCGCCGGTCCTGATGATCGAAACCGTGTTCGTCGACATCCAGCAGGTTCAACGCCAGGTCCGCCACCGACTTGGTGATGTGACCCTTGGCGCGGACTTCAGCGAAGTCACGTACCCGGCGTAGCAAACGGTTGGCGATTCGCGGGGTGCCACGAGCGCGACGAGCGATCTCGAACGAACCCTCCGGATCAAGCGGCAAGCCGAGAATGCTCGCCGAACGGCTGACGATCGTCGCAAGATCCGCCGTGCTGTAGAACTCCAGACGCTGGACGATACCAAAACGGTCGCGCAGCGGATTGGTCAGCATGCCGGCACGGGTGGTGGCGCCGACCAGGGTGAACGGCGGCAGGTCGAGCTTGATCGAACGCGCCGCCGGTCCTTCGCCGATCATGATGTCGAGCTGGAAATCTTCCATGGCCGGGTACAGCACTTCTTCGACAATCGGCGACAGGCGATGGATTTCGTCGATGAACAACACGTCGTGCGGTTCGAGATTGGTCAGCAGCGCCGCCAGATCCCCCGGACGCTCCAGCACCGGGCCGGAGGTGCTCTTGATCGACACGCCCATTTCTTCGGCGATGATATTGGCCAGCGTGGTTTTACCCAGCCCCGGCGGGCCAAAAATCAACGTATGGTCCAGCGACTCGCTGCGCCCACGCGCAGCCTGGATGAACAGTTCCATCTGCTCGCGCACGGTCGGCTGGCCGATGTAGTCGGCCAGGCTGACCGGGCGAATGGCGCGGTCCTGGACTTCTTCGCGCTCGCGCGGGCTGTGCGCAGCGGCGATCAGACGATCAGCTTCAATCACTTAAATCATTCCCTTCAGGGCGCGGCGGATCATGTCTTCACTGCTCAAATTCTTGTCCTTGATGGCGGAAATCGCCTTGCTCGCTTCCTGCGGCTTGTAGCCCAGAGAAATCAGCGCGCTGACCGCATCGTTTTCGGCGGTATTGACCGGCGCCGGGCCGTCCGGCTGATTCGGCACCAGGGCAAACATGGCCGGCGAGGTTTCCCAGGCCTTGAAGCGATCCTTCAATTCGACCAGCAGGCGCTCGGCAGTCTTCTTGCCGACACCCGGCACCTTGGTCAGCGCCGAAGTGTCCTGCGATTGCACGCAACGGATCAGTTCGTCGACTTCCAGGCTCGACATCAGTGCCAGGGCCAGTTTCGGCCCGACCCCATTGAGCCGGATCAACTCGCGGAAAAAGTCTCGCTCACGTTTGCCGGCGAAACCATAAAGCAACTGCGCATCTTCGCGTACCACCAGATGCGTGTGCAGGGTCAGCGGCTCACCGACCGACGGCAACCGATAGAGGGTGGTCATGGGCACTTCCAGCTCATACCCAAGGCCGTTTACATCCAGAATCAGGTGCGGCGGCTGTTTCTCAACCAAGGTGCCGCGCAAGCGTCCAATCACGTTTCAGATCCTTGAGCGTTGGCCAGCCGTGGGCTGGCGACTGTCGAAAGGCGAAATTCGCGCCGGCAACACAGGCGCATGAATCCGCTTTCAGGAAAATTGCTGCTGATGCTATCAGAGACGCAGGCGCCCGCCACGACTGCGTGCGGTCCCCAGGCCGTGCGGTAGCAGACTGGAACGCGTGTGCGCATGGCAAATGGCGATTGCGAGGGCATCGGAAGCGTCGATCTGCGGCTTGCTGGTCAGCTTTAGCATGTGCATGACCATCATCTGCACTTGTTCTTTATTCGCGGCACCGGTGCCCACTACGGCCTGCTTGACCTGAGTGGCGGTGTATTCGGCAATCTCCAGGCATTCTTCGGCACCCGCAACGATAGCCGCGCCACGGGCCTGCCCGAGCTTGAGCGCCGAGTCGGCATTTTTCGCCATGAAGACCTTTTCGATGCCCATGGTGACCGGGCCGTAAGTCTGGATGATTTCGCGCACGCCGCGATAAACAATTTGCAAACGCTCGTGCAGCTCGCCCGCGCCGGTGCGGATGCAGCCCGAAGCCACATAAATGCAGCCGCCACGTCCGGTATCGCGAACAATCCCGTAACCGGTGATGCGCGAGCCGGGGTCGATACCCAGAATTAAAGTCATAACGCCTGCAGATTCGGTAAAAGCACGATTTTCAAATCAACCCATAACAAATGTGGGAGCGAGCCTGCTCGCGAAGGCGGTCTATCAGCAACACAGGTGCTGAATGACACACCGCTTTCGCGAGCAGGCTCGCTCCCACAGGGAAGACTAGTCGCTAATCAGCCGAGCTGAGCGGCGACGTCTTCCGGAATGTCGGCGTTGGAATAGACGTTCTGCACGTCATCCAGGTCTTCAAGCATGTCGATCAGCTTGAGCACCTTCTCCGCACCTTCCAGATCCAGTTCGGCGCTGGTGGTCGGCTGCATGACGATTTCCGCGTCGTCGCCCTTGAACCCAGCGGCTTCCAGGGCATTACGCACTGCGTAGAAGCTGGTGAACGAGGTGAACACGTCGATCGAACCGTCTTCGTGCGTGACGACGTCATCGGCGTCAGCCTCAAGCGCCGCTTCGGTCAGCGCGTCTTCATCAACGCCCGGCGCGAAGCTGATCTGGCCCTTGCGTTCGAACAGGTACGCTACCGAACCGTCGGTGCCGAGGTTGCCGCCGCATTTGCTGAACGCGTGACGCACAGCCGCAGCGGTACGATTGCGGTTGTCGGTCATGCATTCGACCATCACCGCCACGCCGCCGGGGCCGTAGCCTTCGTAGGTCAGCTCTTCAACGTTGTCCGCCTCGGTCGCACCAGCGCCGCGCGCAACGGCGCGGTCGATGATGTCGCGGCTCATGTTCGCGCTTAGCGCCTTGTCCAGGGCCAGACGCAAACGCGGATTGGAGCCCGGATCACCACCGCCCTGACGGGCCGCAACGGTCAGTTCGCGGATCCAC
Organism: Pseudomonas koreensis; assembly: GCF_036668835.1. Lineage (GTDB taxonomy): Bacteria > Pseudomonadota > Gammaproteobacteria > Pseudomonadales > Pseudomonadaceae > Aquipseudomonas > Aquipseudomonas koreensis_I. Next base: position 428,640 of record NZ_JAZEVW010000005.1, on the reverse strand, counting down.
TTGGTGAAGATCTTGCCTCTCTTGGCATCCTGACGTTCTTTGCGGTGCTTGATGTTCGCCCACTTGGAATGACCTGCCATAACTCGCTCCGAATTCTCTTTGAAACGTTGCCCGCCCTGCGTGTGCAGCGGCCAGCAAACACAAAAATCTCGACCTGCTCTTTATAGAAAGAAAAAAGGCGCATCCGAAGATGCGCCTTCAGGCCCGTCTTACTCAGCCTTTGGCGTTTCGCGCAAACGAATGTGCAGCTCGCGCAAGGCCTTGGCATCTACCACACCCGGAGCCTGCGTCATCACGTCGGCAGCACTCTGGGTTTTCGGGAAGGCGATCACTTCGCGGATCGACTGGGCGCCGGTCATCAGCATCACCAGACGGTCCAGACCGAAGGCCAGACCACCGTGCGGCGGTGCACCGTACTTCAGCGCGTCGAGCAGGAAGCCGAACTTCTCTTCCTGTTCCGCTTCGTTGATGCCCAGCAGACGGAATACCGCTTGCTGCATTTCCTTGCGGTGAATACGGATCGAACCGCCACCCAGCTCGGTGCCGTTGAGCACCATGTCGTAGGCGCGCGACAGTGCGCCGGCCGGGTTGGCTTCGAGTTCCTGCGGGGTGCACTTCGGTGCGGTGAACGGGTGGTGCAGTGCCGAGAAGCTGCCGTCGTCGTTCTCTTCGAACATCGGGAAGTCGACAACCCACATTGGCGCCCACTCGCAGGTCAGCAGCTTGAGGTCGTGACCGAGCTTGATGCGCAGCGCGCCCAGGGCTTCGCTGACGATCTTGGCCTTGTCGGCGCCGAAGAACACGATGTCGCCATCGACCGCGCCGACGCGATCAAGGATCACGTTGAGCTTGTCTTCAGGGATGTTCTTGACGATCGGCGATTGCAGACCGTCAACACCGGCCGCACGCTCGTTGACCTTGATGTAGGCCAGGCCCTTGGCGCCGTAGATGCCGACGAACTTGGTGTAGTCGTCAATCTGCTTGCGCGGCATGCTCGCCCCGCCTGGAACGCGCAGTGCGGCAATGCGGCACTTCGGATCGTTGGCCGGACCGCTGAACACCTTGAATTCGACTTCCTTGAGCTGGTCGGCAACGTCCACCAGTTCCAGCGGAATACGCAGGTCCGGCTTGTCCGAACCGTAGCGGCGCATGGCCTCTTCGAAGGTCATGTGCGGGAATTCGCCGAATTCCAGATCCAGCACTTCCTTGAACAGGTTGCGGATCATTTGTTCGGTCAGGCCCATGATCTCTTTTTCATCGAGGAAGCTGGTCTCGATGTCGATCTGGGTGAATTCCGGCTGACGGTCGGCGCGCAGGTCTTCGTCGCGGAAGCACTTGGCGATCTGGTAGTAACGGTCGAAGCCGGCCACCATCAGCAGTTGCTTGAACAGTTGCGGCGATTGCGGCAGGGCGAAGAACGAACCGGCGTGGGTACGGCTTGGCACCAGATAGTCGCGCGCACCTTCAGGGGTGGCACGGGTCAGGATCGGTGTTTCGACGTCGAGGAAGCCGTTTTCGTCGAGGAAACGGCGGATGCTGGTAGTCATGCGCGAGCGCAGACGCAGCTTCTCGGCCATTTCCGGACGGCGCAGATCGAGGAAGCGATAGCGCAGACGGGTTTCTTCGCCGACGTCGGAGAACTCGTTGAGCGGGAACGGCGGGGTTTCCGATTCGTTCAGCACTTCCAGTTCGTAACCCAGCACTTCGATCATGCCCGAGGCCATGTTGGCGTTGGTTGCGCCAGCAGGACGCAAACGCACCTTGCCGGTGATCTTCACCACGTATTCGCTGCGCACGCGATCGGCGGCGGCGAAGCTCTCGGCGCGATCCGGATCGAAGACCACCTGGGCCAGACCGTCACGATCACGAATATCGAGGAAAATCACCCCGCCGTGGTCGCGACGACGGTGAACCCATCCGCAAAGGGTAATTTCCTGACCTTCCAGGCTTTCGTTCAGTTGGCCGCAATAGTGGCTGCGCATCATGATAATGGTTCGCTTCTCGTCATTCGATATTCGGTGGAGATCCCGTTGCTCAAGCAATGCGGAAACTCACGCGTGTCGTTAGTTCAGGGCTTGAACCCTAGTCAGCTTTGTCGCCACCGGCCAGATTCTTCTTGGCTCCGGTCTTGAAATCGGTCTCGTACCAACCGCTGCCGCTGAGGCGAAAACCCGGCATCGACAGCTGCTTCTTCAGTTCGGGCGCCTGACAGGCAGGGCAGTCGACCAGCGGTGCGTCGCTGATCTTCTGAATGGCTTCCAACTGATGACCACAGGAAGCACATTGGTAATCGTACATCGGCATGGAGGTGTCTCGGCGATCAGATTGCTGCCGCGCGCAGGGCTTTGCGGCGAAAGAGCGGGATTATATCGATTAAATGCGGCCTGTGCAGCCGCTAAGCTGCACAGGCCGCGACCTCGTTTGCAAGCGCCGTATCAGAGCGAATCGGACCGCGCCTCCTGACCAATGCCGTTCATCACACACACAACCCGCACCAGTGCGCTGAAATTCTTCACCCCGCCGTGCCGCAGATGCACTTCACGATCGACGTGAGACAACAGCGAGCTGATCGAACAGCAGTTGTCCGCCGCCATCGAGCCGAGGATGTTCCAGTAAACCTGCTCCAGACGCAGGCAGGTGGCGTAACCGTTCAGGCGCACGGACCTCGACAAGGGCCTGATCAGCGCCATGTCGAATCCGCTGACGAACGGATCGACCTTCAAATCATGTGGCGCGCCGACCCTGCGGTCGCCGCGCCTGTCTCCTTCAACCATATCGCTGACGCTCCTTTGCCATCTCTGCTTGTTTGAAAAAGTCACATCCTGTGGCTTTCATAAAAGCGCAGACGCAAAGTTATAGCCAGACGACTTGTAGACCGTCGCCGTAGGATAAGCCAACGATACAAGTAAGACTTTGCTCGGGTACGCAGGCCTTGAGAGGCAAGGCCTGCGTACGGCAATCAGGCTTCGAGCAATGCCCGCAGCATCCACGCGGTCTTCTCGTGCACCTGCATGCGCTGGGTCAGCAGGTCGGCGGTCGGCTCATCGCTGACCTTGTCGAGCAGCGGGAAAATGCCGCGCGCCGTGCGGGTCACGGCTTCCTGGCCTTCGACCAGTTGTTTGATCATGTCTTCGGCACTCGGCACACCCTCCTCTTCCTTGATGGAAGACAGACGTGCGTAGGTGGCATAGGCACCCGGCGCCGGAAAGCCCAGGGCGCGGATGCGCTCGGCGATCGAGTCCACCGCCAGCGCCAGCTCGTTGTACTGCTCTTCGAACATCAGATGCAGGGTACGGAACATCGGGCCGGTGACGTTCCAGTGGAAGTTATGGGTTTTCAGATACAGCACGTAGGTGTCCGACAACAGACGCGACAGTCCTTCGACGATGGACTTGCGGTCTTCTTCACTGATACCGATATCGATTGCCATGGTGACCTCCTGAGGGCGGTTGATTTCATCCAAAAGATGCCGGCCCACTCTAGCAAGGCTGCCGCCACCCCGCAGCCCCGATCAAACGCTTGCACTGCGACAAAACGACCGACGCACTGCCACTGGCCGGGCTGATTTGAGTCGCCGCAGGCTTTGCTGTTAAATAGGCGATGTGTCGCCATGCCCCGTTTTTCGGGGTGTTCGCGCATAGGCTGATGCCGTGCACGTGTCCACCGCCTCTTTTTTTGTTTCGAAGCGAACCGTTCGCCTTCAGCTCTTCCTTGTGAGCCGTCATAAACGTGAGCCAATCAAAATGTTGAAAATCGTCCACCTGCTGATGGGCGCAGCGGCCTTGCTGCTGTCGTTCATACCCAGCTTGAAATCCGAAGCCGTTCCCTACCTGCAACAACCCGATGCACTCTACCTGGCCTTTTTCGGCCTGCTGAACCTGATCCTTGCGCCAGTAATTCCCTACTGGAACAAAGGCCTGCGTCAGCATCTGCAAAACCTGGTCAGCGCTCTTCTGGTACTGACTGTCGTCCTGCAAACCCTGACCCTGATCGCACCGATGCCGGTCATTGCCGGCCAGCCTGCCGTGCTGTTCAGCCTGGTGATCGCACTGGTTGCGGTGGTCGTGCACCTGGCGGTGAGCTTCTATCGCTCTTCACCGGCCGCCGCGCCGACCAGCTACGACATGACCAACCGCGATACCGGCACCGTCAAGTGGTTCAACACCTCCAAAGGCTTCGGCTTTATCTCGCGCGATTCCGGCGATGATATTTTCGTGCATTTTCGCGCGATCCGTGGCGAAGGTCACCGCGTTCTGGTCGAAGGCCAGCGCGTGGAGTTCTCGGTGATGAACCGCGACAAGGGCCTGCAAGCCGAGGACGTCATCGCCGCCCTGCCGCGCCGCTGACCCAAAGCAAAAAACCGTGAACAGCCCGGCTGCTCGCGGTTTTTTTATGCCTGCATGAAATCAATAATGCGGCGGCGGCGCGTCTTCTTCGAAAGAGCCGAACTGCCCGACCATTTCTTCCTGGCGCTTGAGCAGCGCCGCCATCTGCAGCTGCAGGCGCTCGACCACGCGCTGCTGCGCCACCAGAACGTCATTCAACGCCTGAATCGTATCGTCCTGAAAGGCCAACCGGCTCTCCAGATCGGTAACACGCTGTTCCAGAGTCATGACTCAGCCCTCCACAAAACTGAAATCGTCGGTCAGTACCAGGCGCAAGCGCTCGCGGATGGCGGCGACTTGCTCTGCGCTATACGGCCGGGCCGGGTGTTTGCCCCAGACCGGTGCCGGCCACGCAGCGTCATCGCGTTTGCGCACGATGACATGCATGTGCAACTGGCTGACGACGTTGCCCAAGGTGGCGACGTTCAGTTTGTCGGCATCGAACGAATCCTTGAGCAGCTCGGCCAGCGTAGTGGTTTCCTGCCAGAGTTGCTGCTGGTCGGCGACATCCAATTGAAACAACTCGCTGATATCCTCGCGACGCGGCACCAGGATGAACCACGGGTACTGGTTATCGTTGGACAGCAGCAAGCGGCAGAGCGGGAAGTCACCGATGACCAGCGTGTCCTGTTGAAGTCGTGAATCTAAAGTAAACACTGCGCGCACTCCCGGTGATCGACATATTCAGCTTAGCGGCGATCCTCATGGGGCAGCCGCCAAGCGACAGGCGTGCAGCATACCTGCGAATGCGCGAGCCTTCACGACGCGCTGCCTGCCATCGTCGCGCCGACGCCCCGACATGGGACATTTGCGAGCGCTGCGCACCAACGCGGAACCGATACCCGTCGCCATCCCGGTAAATGATCGAAACACGCCCTATGCTCGGCCTTTCAAGCGCTCAACGCCGCGGGAAGTCGATCAGGGACAGAAAATTTTTTGCACCAAAATCGTACAACGCGTCTACGCTCAGTGCGTCGGGCATCCGCCGAATACTCACTGACGGGGTGAACGGGTAACGTTTTTGGTTGTCACGTGCGCGAAACAGCGTGGCAACACCATGGCAGGGCTGACGTCAAGCGCTGATAAAAACAGCCTCGAAGCCCCCGTTTCACAAGGTTTTCACAACCGCGGGCGGGCGTTGAAAAAAATAACCGCAAGGAAAACGCGGTTTGAGCACGCTTGTTGCATTCGTACTCATATGGACTATAAGCGCACCACCGGAAGTGGATGCCTAAGCCCCATAAAAACAGTGGCAGGGTTGCCCGATGGAGATTCAAGTGTTTTGCCAGGGACTCTTTTTTACCGATGCAAAAAGGCCCATGAACAGCGAGAAAGTTGTCAGTCCGGCTGCGTTGGTACTGTGAATTTGCGACATCCACCCAGTCATTCGCGACAACGTCGTAAAGAAGCTGAAAGGTTGAATTCGCAAGTATCGCCAACATTGTCGGCGTGATATAAGTTTGCGCCGACACAAAAAGAAAGAGCCGCCCAGATAATAAAACAGGTGGGACGGCAGTACTCTTCTAAAACCAAAGGAGCAAATCACGATGCGCGTGATGAAGTGGAGCATGATCGCACTGGCAGTTGCAGCAGCTGCCGGTTCTCAGTTGGCTACGGCCGCACCGTTTGTAGATGACCAGGCAGAAGCCAAAGGTTTTGTTGAGGGCGCGAAACTCACCGAAACGTTGAAGAACTACTACTTCAACCGTGACAACAAGAATGGTGGCCGCGACCAGAAAGACTGGACCCAGGGTTTCCTCGGCAACTTCACCTCCGGTTATACCCAGGGCACCGTGGGTGTAGGTATTGATGCCTACGGCTATCTGGCCTTGAAACTGGATGGCGGTGACGGTACTTCCGGTACTGGCAACATGAGCCGTAGCGATACCGTCAAGGCCAACGGCTACGCTCGTGACGTCAACGACAGTCAGGGCAAGGCAGGCGCTTCGATCAAGTTCCGCGTTTCCAAAACCGAGCTGAAATTCGGCGACATGCAGCCAAGCACTTCTCCAGTGTTCGCTGTTGGCGGTTCCCGTATCCTTCCGCAAACTGCCACTGGCTTCCAGTTGCAGAGCAGCGAAGTCAAAGATCTTGACCTCGAAGCCGGCCACTTCTACTCCGGCTCCAGCCAGGACAAGAACGCCCGTGATGGCGGCCTTTTCGCCACTTACGCCGGTGTTGAAGCGAACACCATCGACTACTTCGGTGGCAAATACGCGATCACTGAGAACCTGAGTGCATCGCTGTACGGCGCCAAGCTGGAAGACATCTGGAACCAGTACTACGCCAACGTGAACCTCACCACGCCTTTCAGTGGTGATACTTCGCTGAACACCGACTTCAACATCTACCGCACCACCGACACCGGTAGCGCCGAAGCGGGCGAGATCAGCAACACCGCCTTCTCGCTGGCAACTGCCCTGTCGTTCCTGAAGGCGCACACCTTCACCCTGGGCTTCCAGAAGGTCAACGGCGATACCCCGTTCGACTACATCGGCGTGGGCAAGAACAACCGTGGCGGCGACTCGATCTTCCTCGCCAACTCGATCCAGTACTCTGACTTCAACGCCCCTGGCGAGAAGTCCATCCAGGCTCGTTATGACCTGAAAATGGCCGAGTACGGCGTGCCTGGTCTGAGCTTCATGGTTCGTTACGTCAAAGGTTGGGATATCGACGGCACCAACACTCCAGCGGGCAGCGCTTACACTGGCCTGTATGGCGAAGATGGCAAACACCACGAAACCAACTTCGAAGCCAAGTATGTTGTTCAGTCTGGCCCGGCAAAAGACCTGTCCTTCCGCATCCGTCAAGCCTGGCACGTTGCCAACGCTGACGAAGGCGAAGGCGACGTCAAAGAGTTCCGCCTGATCACCGAATACCCACTGAACATCCTGTAATTGTCAGTGGTTAGTTTGCAAGCATAAAAAAAGGCCCATCTTCGGATGGGCCTTTTTTATTACGCTTCTTTCAATAGTCGCCTGACTGCGAAGTCAGGCAACTAATTAGCAACCTATCATTTCAGGGCCGGTTCCTGCATTACCCGAATAACGCGCTGTGGAAAAGGAATATCAATCCCGGCAGCTTTCAAGCGATCGCGCGACAGTTCATTGAACATGAACATCACGTCCCAGTAATCGGCAGTTTTAACCCACACACGCAGGGAAACCGTGATCGAACTGTCGCCCAGTGTCGAAATCACCGCTTGTGGCTCAGGGTCCTGCAATACGCGCTCATCCTTGGCCAGGTCCAGCAATACTTGACGGGCTTTTTGCAGATCCGCCTCGTAATCGACACCGACATCGAACACAACCTTGCGGGTCGGCTGACGGTTGGTGTTGGTGATGATGCCGTTGGACAGATTGCCGTTCGGCACGATGATGGTCTTGTTGTCGCCGGTACGCAGTACGGTGTGGAAAATCTGGATGCTGTCGACAGTACCCGCCACGCCCTGGGCTTCGATCCAGTCACCGATACGGAACGGCCGGAACAGCAGAATCAGCACGCCACCGGCGAAGTTCGCCAGGCTGCCCTGCAACGCCAGACCGATGGCCAGACCGGCCGCACCGATGGCCGCGACGAACGAGGTGGTTTCGACGCCGATCATCGACGCGACGCTGACAATCAGCAGCACCTTGAGAATGATGTTCGCCAGGCTGCTGATAAAGCCTTGCAGTGCCAGGTCGGCATTGCGCAGTGCCAGCAGACCGCCGAGCTTTTGCGTGACCTTGTTGATCAGCCACCAGCCGATGGCCAGGGTAATCACCGCCAGCAGCACGCGGCTGCCGTACTCCATGATCATCGGAATCCACGCCTGGGACGCCTTGACCAGGTTGTCCACCTCAGCATTCAAATCCATGTTCCATCTCCTGATTTCCGGCTTCCCGGGGTGTACACAAAATAATGTGGGAGCGAGCCTGCTCGCGAAAGCGCTGTGTCAGTCAACTGTTCGCTGAATGAAACACCGCATTCGCGAGCAGGCTCGCTCCCACAGGCCATCCGACAGAGCTTAGTCGCGGAAGTTGTTGAACTGCAGTGGCATGCCGAATTCCTTGGCGCGCAGTGCCGCGATGGCTTCCTGCAGGTCGTCGCGCTTCTTGCCGGTCACACGCACTTGCTCGCCCTGAATGGCGGCCTGCACTTTCAACTTGGCTTCCTTGATGTGGCCGACAATCTTCTTCGCCAGTTCCTTGTCGATGCCTTCCTTGAGCACGGCGTCCTGCTTCATCAACTTGCCCGAGGCATAGGCGTCCTTGACCTCAAGGCACTGCACGTCAATCTTGCGCTTGACCAGCGCCAGCTTGAGGATTTCGATCATTGCTTCGAGCTGGAATCCGGCCTCGGCGGTCAGGCTGACGGTCAGGTCCTTTTCCTTGAACTCGAAGCTGCCTTTGCCTTTCAGGTCATAACGACGGTCGAGTTCCTTCACGGCGTTCTCGACCGCGTTGGTGAGCTCGTGTTTGTCCAGTTCGGATACCACGTCGAACGACGGCATGTAATCTCTCCAATAAAAAGGCGCGCTCGATGGTGATGGAGCGCGCTTGGCTTGCGGTTAAAATCGGGCTCATTATAACGGGTCTTTTCCCACCGATACGGCGCGCCGCACATGCCTGCAAGCAATCGAGCAAAAAACTGATGTCGACTCCCTGGCATGTACTGGGCGCCGGCAGTCTCGGCACATTATGGGCGACCCGCCTGGCCCGCGCGGGCCTGCCGGTGCGGTTGATCGTGCGCGACGAAACGCGTTTGCGCAGCTACGAGGCTGCCGGTGGACTGACCCTGGTAGAAAACGGACAAGCCAGTACCCATGCAGTTCCCGCTGAAACCGCGGATAACCCCACGCCGATCCGCCGTCTGCTGGTCGCGTGCAAGGCCTACGACGCCGAAAGCGCCGTCGCCCGAATCGCCCCGCGTCTGGCGGCGGATGCCGAGCTGATCCTGCTGCAGAACGGCCTCGGCAGTCAGGACGCGGTCGCCGCCCGAGTGCCGCATGCACGCTGCATCAGCGCCTCGAGCACTGAAGGTGCGTTCCGTGATGGCGACTGGCGGGTGGTGTTTGCCGGCCATGGTTTCACCTGGCTCGGTGATGCCGCAAATCCATTGACGCCGATCTGGCTGGACGATCTGCAAGCGGCGAACATTCCTCATGAATGGACCGCAGACATCCTCACTCGCCTGTGGCGCAAGCTGGCGCTGAACTGCGCGATCAACCCGCTGACGGTGTTGCACGACTGCCGCAACGGCGGATTGATCGAGCATCACTGTGAAGTCGCCACGCTGTGTGGCGAGCTGGCCGAGTTGCTTGAGCGCTGTGGCCAACCGGCGGCGGCGGACAATCTGCAAACGGAAGTCGAGCGGGTGATACAGGCCACCGCGGCCAATTACTCCTCGATGTACCAGGACGTCGCCAATCAGCGCCGCACAGAAATCAGCTACCTGTTGGGCCACGCCTGCAACGTTGCCGAACGTCACCGGGTAAACCTGCCGCACCTGCAACAGCTGCAACAGCGCCTGATCAGCCATCTGCGCAGCCTCGGATTGCCCAGCGACTGAGCAGCGGCTACGCTGGCAACTTGTTCCTTTGTTGCGATAAACCTGATGCCATTGCGCCAGCGCCTCGAAAACCTGCCGGTCGGCCAGAAACTGTTGGCCGCCCTGCTGGTGTTGTTGACCACGGTTCTGCTGGTCGCCAACCTGACCTTTATCAGCGCCGCCTATTACATCTCCCAGGAAAGCATGGCCCCACAAGCCTTGCAGACCATCGGCCGGCTGATCTCCAACCCGAGCCTGGTCAGCGAAGCCCTGCAATCACCGCAAAGTGCCGAACGCCTGCTCAAGGAGCTCGACAGTTATTCACCGCTGCGCGCCGCCGCCCTCTACGACGGCAAAGGGCAACGTCTGGCGCAAGTGCAGCGCGGCGACAGGCTCAGCCTGCCGGAGCATTACCGCCACGTCGAGGCCTGGCAACTGACCGAATTTCGCAGCAACCAGTTGATCACCCTGCCCCGTCCCGGCACTTCACCGGGCCATTTGCTGCTGGTTGCCAGCAGCGAGCTGCCGATGGCTTTCTACACCGGCACCCTGACCGCAAGCCTGGGCATTCTGATTTTCAGCGTACTGCTGTGGCTGGTGATTGCCCGGCAGATCAAACGCCTGATCACCCGGCCGATCCATCAGCTTGAGGAGCTGTCGCGGCAGGTCACCCGAGAAGAAAATTACGCCCTGCGCGCCGCGCGCGGCAACCACGACGAAATCGGCAGCCTGGCCGAGGCCTTCAACACCATGCTGTCGCGCATCGAAGCGCGTGAGCAGCAGCTCAAGCGTGCCCGCGATGATTCGCAGGCGGCTTACGATCAGGCCCAGGGGTTGGCCGAAGAAACCCGCCACACCAATCGCAAACTGGAACTGGAAGTTCAGGTGCGCAGCAAGATCGAGAAGAAGCTCACCGGTTTCCAGAATTACCTCAACAGCATCATCGACTCGATGCCCTCGGCGCTGATCGCCCTCGATGAGCAGCTCTACGTCACCCAATGGAACCAGGAAGCCAGCGCCCTCTCCGGCACGCGTCTGGATGAGGCGCTGAACCAGCCGATCTTCCTTGCCTTCGAACCGCTCAAGCCGTTTCTGCCGCAACTCAAGCAGACCGTCGAACAGCATACCGTGGCGAAAATCGAGCGGGTCACCTGGTTCAAGGATGAAGAGCCGAAGCACTACGCGCTGACCTTTTATCCGCTGATGGGCGGTGCCGGGCGCGGGGTGGTGATTCGCATCGACGACATCACCCAGCGCCTGTCGCTGGAAGAAATGATGGTCCAGTCGGAAAAAATGCTCTCGGTCGGTGGCCTCGCTGCTGGCATGGCCCACGAAATCAATAATCCGCTGGGTGCAATCCTGCACAACGTACAAAACATCCGCCGACGCCTGTCCACGGATTTGCCGAAGAACATGGAAACCGCCGAACAACTGGGTATCGACCTGGACACGGTCAACCGCTACCTGCAGGGTCGCGAAGTGCCGCAACTGCTCGACGGCATTCAACAGGCCGGTGCGCGGGCGGCGAAGATCGTTACGCACATGCTCAGTTTCAGCCGCCGCAGCACTCGACAAATGGCGCCGTGCGATTTGCCGGCACTGATCGATCAAGCCGTGGAAATCGCCGGCAACGACTTCGATCTGGCCATCGGTTTCGACTTCAAGGGCCAGGCGATCATCCGTCAGTTCGACCCGGCGCTGGGCCCGGTGCCGGGCACCGCCAACGAGCTCGAGCAAGTGCTGCTCAATCTATTGAAAAACGCCGCGCAGGCGATTCACCAACGCGAAGACGACCGCGAGCCGGGGCGCATCATCTTGCGCACCAGACTCAATCCGCCCTGGGCCGAGATTCAGGTCGAAGATAACGGCATCGGCATGAGCGAGAGCGTGCGCAAGCGTACCTTCGAGCCGTTCTTCACCACCAAGGAAATCGGCCAGGGCACGGGGCTGGGCCTGTCGGTGTCGTACTTCATCATCACCAACAATCACAAAGGGCAGATGGAAGTGCAGTCCGCGCCGGGCCAGGGCACCTGCTTCACCTTGCGCCTGCCACTGACCCAGCCAACACCCATCGCCGCTGAAAACAATCAACTACCGAGGTAACCCATGGGCTTTCGCCTGTCAAAAATCTACACCCGCACCGGCGACACCGGCGAAACCGGCCTGGGCGATGGCCGTCGCGTGCCCAAGGATCATCCGCGGATCGAGGCGATCGGCGAAGTCGATACGCTGAACAGTCAGGTCGGTGTGTTGCTGGCCGGGTTGATCGCCGAGCGTGAAAGCTGCCCAGGACTCAATGAACTGATCGAGGTCTTGGCGCCTTGTCAGCATCGCCTGTTTGATTTGGGTGGCGAATTGGCAATGCCGGAGTATCAGGCGTTGAACGCAGTAGAAATCGAACGGCTGGAAGCGGCGATCGACGTGTGGAATGAAGAGTTGGGGCCGCTGGAGAATTTCATTCTGCCGGGCGGCTCGATGCTGATCGCCCAAGCGCATGTGTGCCGCAGCCTGGCGCGCAGTGCCGAGCGGCGTTGCCAGCATCTGAATGCGCTGGAACCGCTGGCCGGGGTTGGCCTGGCGTATATCAATCGGTTGTCGGATCTGTTGTTTGTTGCGGCAAGGTTGATTGCGCGGCGCCAGGGGGTGGCGGAGATTTTGTGGCAGGCGGCCCCAAAGCCCCAGGATAAGTAGCGTCTGACACTCCGCCTTCGCGAGCAGGCTCGCTCCCACATTCGACTGCATTACAACTGAAGATATGCAATCCCTGTGAGAGCGAGCCTGCTCGCGAAGGGGCCAGAAGCCTCACTGCAGATCAGGACTCAGGCCAGAACGCGCGAATCCCCGCCACACCCTGCGCCCCGACACTCCAGGCCTTGTCCCGCTCCGCCGGCCCTACCCCACCGAGCAAAAACACCGGTTTGCTGAAACCCTCAATCAATGTCTCAGCCTGTTCCCAACCCAACGGCCGCGCATCCGGGTGGGTCAGCGTCGGCTGCACCGGCGACAGGGTGACAAAATCCACACCCATCTGCTCGGCCAGCGCCAGCTCTTCGGCGTTGTGGCACGACGCCGCCAGCCAGCGCTCCGCCGGCAATGGCCGCCCCGCCGCCGCGTATTTACGCAACTGTGCTGAGGTGATGTGCCAGCCGGCCGAGGGAAAATCGCCGAGCCATTCGAACGGCCCCTTGATCATCAGTTGCGCCTTGCCGGCACACAGGCCGACCGCATCCACCGCCAGATCACGGTACTTGGGGTCGTAGCCATTCGGCGCACGCAGTTGAATCAGCTTGATGCCGCCAGCTATCGCCCTCTGGATACCGCGCAGCAGCGCTGGGGTTTCCAGATCTTCGGGGGTGATCAGGTATTCGGCGGGCAAGCGCGCCGCGGCAACGATCGGCTGGTTGGCCGCCGGGAACTCATAATTCACCAGTTCCTTCGCTGTCACCCAGGCCAATGGCTGGCCTTCGGCGCCATGCGGCTCACCACTGAATGCCGAGACTTCCCAGACATCCAGCAACACTTGTTTGTCTGGATAATCGTGGCGCACCTTGATCAGCGGCCGGGCGGCGCCAACGACGATGCCCAGCTCCTCTTTCAATTCCCGCGCCAGTGCCTTTTCCACCGATTCATCAGCCTCGACCTTGCCGCCGGGAAATTCCCACAGACCACCCTGATGCTGAGTGTCGGCACGGCGCGCGATGAGGATTTTGCCGCTGGTATCACGAATGACCGCAGCGGCGACGTGAACGCGTTTCACGGTTTCGACTCCTCCAGTCCGGCTTTCTGCCACGCCTTGAACGCAGGCCAGTGGTAGATGGTTTCAACATAAGCTTCGTCGGCGGCCGGCAGTTGCACTTGATAGGTACGCAGGCGTACGGCGATCGGTGCGAAAAAGGCGTCGGCCAGACTAATGCGGCCAAACAGATACGGCCCCTCTTCGGTCGCCGCTGCACGACATTCTGCCCACAAGGCAAGCATGCGCTCGATGTCGACCTTCACTTCTGGCGGCACCGGATTGAGCGGCGCGTCGTGATTGAGCTTGAACGGCATGTGATTGCGCATGGCGAAGAAGCCGCTGTGCATCTGCGCGCAGGCCGAGCGGGCCTGAGCGCGGGCGAACACATCACTCGGCCAGAGCTGTTCGGAAGGGAATTGCTCGGCGAGGTATTCGGCGATCGCCAGCGAATCGGCGATGGTGCCGCGGGTGGTTTTCAGCAGCGGTACCTTGGCGGTCGGCGAATGCTTGAGCAGCAGCTCGCGGGTATCGGGCTTACCGAGCCGGATGAGTTCTTCGCTGTAAGGTGCACCGGTCAGCTCCAGCGCCAGGGCGGCGCGCAGGGACCAGGAGGACAGCAGTTTGTCGCCGATGATCAGGTGCAGGGACATAGTGGTGGCGCCTTTTCGTCAGGGAAATATCCAGAATGTCTGGCGTCTGGTCGTCCGTCATCGCGGGCAAGCCCGCTCCCACAGGTTTTGGTGGTGTACACGGCATTTGTGAACGACCGCAATCACCGTGGGAGCGGGCTTGCCCGCGAAGAGGCCGGCAGCCCACTCCAACAACTTGAATCAGGTGCGGTACTCAGCGTTGATCTTCACATACTCGTGCGACAGGTCGGTGGTCCAGATGGTTTCGCTGCAATCGCCGCGACCCAGCTCGATGCGGATGGTGATCTCTTCCTGCTGCATCACCGCCGAGCCCTGGGCCTCAGTGTAGGTCGCCGCACGGGCGCCGCGGCTGGCAATGCACACCTCGCCGAGGAACACGTCGATCTTGCTCACGTCCAGGTCTGGCACACCGGCACGACCAACGGCGGCGAGGATTCGACCCCAGTTCGGGTCGGAGGCGAACAGCGCGGTCTTGATCAGCGGCGAGTGAGCCACGGTGTAGCCCACGTCGAGGCATTCCTGGTGATTGCCGCCACCGTTGACTTCAACGGTAACGAACTTGGTTGCGCCTTCGCCATCGCGCACGATGGCCTGGGCCACGTCCATGCACACGTCGAACACCGCTTGCTTCAACTTGCCGAACAACTCGCCTTCAGCACGGGTGATCTCCGGCAGTGCAGCCTTGCCGGTGGCGATCAGCATGCAGCAGTCGTTGGTCGAGGTATCGCCGTCGATGGTGATGCGGTTGAACGACTTGTTGGCGCCGTCGAGCATCAGGTTGTGCAGCACATCGCGCGAGACTTTGGCGTCAGTGGCGATGTAGCCGAGCATGGTCGCCATGTTCGGGCGAATCATGCCCGCGCCTTTGCTGATGCCGGTCACGGTGATGGTCACGCCGTCATGCTCGAACTGGCGGCTGGCGCCCTTCGGCAGGGTGTCGGTGGTCATGATCCCGGTAGCAGCGGCTTCCCAGTTGTTTTCCGACAGATCGTCGAGCGCCGCTTGCAGTGCGCCTTCGATCTTCTCGACCGGCAACGGCTCGCCGATCACACCGGTGGAGTACGGCAGGATCTGGCTGGCATCGACACCGGTCAGCTCGGCGAGTTTCGCGGTGGTGCGCTCGGCAGCCGCCAGTCCCGGTTCGCCGGTGCCGGCGTTGGCGTTACCGGTGTTGGTCAACAGGTAGCGCACGGCATTCTGCACGCGTTTTTTTGCGAGGATCACCGGCGCGGCGCAGAACGCGTTCAGGGTGAATACGCCCGCCACGGTCGAGCCTTCGGCACAGCGCATCACTACAACATCCTTGCGCCCGGGGCGCTTGATGCCGGCCGAGGCGATACCGAGTTCAAAACCGGCAACCGGGTGCAACGTTGGCAACGGACCAAGACCAACAGCCATGAATGCGCTCCTTTCTCAATGAAGTCAGCACCGTCACTCGCCGCGACGGTGGTGTGAATGGCAAAACGCCGCGACGGCAGAAGCCGGTCGCGGCGCGGGTAGTTCAGCGAGTGCGACGGGTTTTACTGAATCTGCCCGTGGCAATGCTTGTATTTCTTGCCCGAACCGCAATAGCACAGTTCGTTGCGGCCCAGCTTCTGCTCGTTGCGCACCGGTGCGGTGGCGAGGGCGACATCGACCTCTTCACCCAGTGCTTCCGGCTGATCCAGCCCCGGCGCTTCGGCGTGTTCGAACTGCATGCGGGCGGCCAGCGCTTCGGCTTCCTGACGCAGGCGTTGCTCTTCGGCTTCCGGATCTTCGCGGCGAACCTGAACGTGCGACAGCACACGGATCGAGTCGCGCTTGATCGAATCAAGCAGCTCGGAGAACAGCGTGAACGACTCGCGCTTGTATTCCTGCTTAGGGTTCTTCTGTGCGTAGCCACGCAGGTGGATACCGTGACGCAGGTGATCCATGGTCGACAGGTGGTCTTTCCACAGATCGTCCAGTACGCGCAGCACGATCTGCTTCTCGAACGAGCGCAGTGCTTCAGCACCGGCCTGATCTTCTTTTTCGTTGTACGCGGCGATCAGCTCGGCCATCAGCTTCTCGCGCAGGGTTTCTTCGTACAGGTGATCGTCTTCGTCGAGCCACTGCTGGATCGGCAGGGTCACACCGAAATCGCTGGCAATCGAGGCTTCCAGACCGGCGACGTCCCACTGCTCAGGCAGCGATTGCGGCGGAATGTGCGCACTGACGGTAGCGTTGAGCACGTCCTGACGGAAGTCAGCGATGGTCTCACCGATGTTGTCGGCGGCCAGCAACGTGTTACGCATGTGATAGATCACTTTGCGCTGTTCGTTGTTGACGTCGTCGAACTCGAGCAATTGCTTGCGGATGTCGAAGTTGCGACCTTCAACCTTGCGCTGCGCCTTCTCGATCGCGTTGGTCACCATGCGGTGCTCAATCGCTTCGCCCGGCTGCATGCCCAGGGCTTTCATGAAGTTCTTCACCCGGTCAGAGGCAAAGATACGCATCAGGCTGTCTTCCAGCGACAGGTAGAAGCGGCTCGAACCGGCATCACCCTGACGGCCGGCACGGCCACGCAGCTGGTTGTCGATACGACGCGATTCATGACGCTCGGAAGCGATCACCTGCAAGCCGCCGGATTCCAGCACTTGCTGATGACGCTTCTGCCAGTCGGCCTTGATTTGCGCGATCTGCTCGGGGCTCGGGTTTTCCAGCGCCGCGACTTCCACTTCCCAGTTACCGCCCAACAGGATGTCGGTACCGCGACCGGCCATGTTGGTGGCGATGGTCAGGGCGCCCGGACGACCGGCCTGAGCGATGATTTCAGCTTCTTTTTCGTGGAACTTGGCGTTCAGAACCTTGTGTTCGATGCCTTCCCTGGCGAGCAGCCTGGACACGTGCTCGGAAGTTTCGATGGTCGCCGTACCGACGAGGATCGGACGGCCCTGGGCCATGCCTTCCTTGATGTCATTGATGATCGCCGCGTATTTCTCTTCGGCGGTCAGGAACACCAGGTCGTTGTAGTCTTTACGCGCCAACGGCTTGTTCGGCGGAATGACTACGACCGGCAGGTTGTAGATCTGGTGGAATTCGAACGCTTCGGTGTCGGCGGTACCGGTCATGCCGGACAGCTTGTCGTACAGACGGAAGTAGTTCTGGAAGGTGGTCGAGGCCAGGGTCTGGCTCTCGGCCTGAATGTTCAGACCTTCCTTGGCTTCGATGGCCTGGTGCAGGCCTTCGGACAGACGACGACCGGGCATGGTACGACCGGTGTGTTCGTCGACCAGCACGACCTGACCGTCCTGCACGATGTATTCAACGTTGCGGTTGAACAGCTTGTGCGCACGCAGACCGGCGTAAACGTGGGTCAGCAGACCGAGGTTGTGCGCCGAGTACAGGCTCTCGCCTTCGGCCAGCAGGCCGACGCGGGTGAGCATGTCTTCGATGAACTGGTGACCGGCTTCGTTGAGTTCGACCTGGCGGGTCTTCTCGTCAACGGTGTAATGGCCGGCCTTGGTGACCTGACCTTCGACTTCTTCGACGTGCAGCTCCAGCTGCGGGATCAGCTTGTTGATCTCCATGTACAGCTTGGAACTGTCCTCGGCCTGACCGGAAATGATCAGCGGAGTACGCGCTTCGTCGATGAGGATGGAGTCGACTTCGTCGATCACGGCAAAGTTGAGTTCGCGCTGGAATTTTTCTTCCATGCTGAACGCCATGTTGTCGCGCAGGTAGTCGAAACCGAATTCGTTGTTGGTACCGTAGGTGATGTCGGCGGCGTAGGCCAGACGCTTTTCTTCCGGTGGCTGGAACGGCGTCACGACGCCGACGGTCAGGCCGAGGAATTCGTACAGCGGACGCATCCAGTTGGCGTCACGACGGGCCAGGTAGTCGTTCACCGTCACCACATGCACGCCCTTGCCGGACAGTGCGTTGAGGTAAACGCCCAGGGTCGCCACCAGGGTTTTACCCTCACCGGTGCGCATTTCGGCAATCTTGCCTTCGTGCAGGGTCATGCCGCCGACGAGTTGCACGTCGAAGTGGCGCATGCCCATGACGCGCTTGCCGGCCTCGCGGGCGACGGCAAAGGCTTCCGGCAACAGCTTGTCGAGGGTTTCCCCTTTGGCGATGCGGGCCTTGAACTCAGCGGTCTTGGCGCGCAATTGATCGTCCGAAAGGGCCACCATTTGCTCTTCGAAGGCATTGACGAGCTGCACCGTCTTGAGCATGCGTTTGACTTCACGCTCGTTCTTGCTTCCAAAAAGTTTCTTTAACAAAGGCGCAAACATATCGGCAGGATCTTCCACACTAAAGGGATGGAGGGCGGCCCCGTGAGTCGCCCGTGCAGCCCTCATGGCCGCATGCGAACGAGCATTCTACCCGGAAACGGTGGTGAGGAAAGTGGCGATGTTCCACGATGCTGGCACTGCGCTTTGACGGGGCTCACTTGAAATAAGGGCGTTTTGCTCAACTTCAAGCCACCAAGGCAAGAAGTTAGTCATTGATTTAATGAGCAAAGCAGGGACAAAAGCAATGGGCGAGTGGTTCCGCAGCTTTCTGCTACCATGGCGCCTCTGTTCCTTCAGGTGTTCGATCATGGCATTTCGCCCTCTCACGGCCAGAGCACCCGCCGTTCTGTTACGCGAAGCGAAGCCGCTCAAAGCCATCCTCGGCCATGCCCAACGGTTGGGGCATTTGCAACGTCTGCTCGAAAGCCAGCTGCAACCCGCCGCCCGCGAACACTGCCATGTGGCGTCATGGCGCGAGGGCAGTCTGCTGCTGATTGTCACCGACGGCCACTGGGCCACGCGTCTGCGCTATCAGCAAAAACGCTTGCAGCGGCAATTGCAGATGTTCGACGAGTTCGCCAGCCTGACGCGGATTCTGTTCAAGGTGCAGCCGCCGACCGTGCAGCGTGGCGCGACCGGGCACACCATGGATCTGTCGACGGATGCCGCCGCGACGATTCAGGAAACCGCCGACGGGATCAGTGATCCGGGTTTGCGTGCGGCGCTGGAACGACTGGCGGCGCATGCCAAGGCCAAATCCTGACTTTTGTTTGAATGCGCAATACCCATGTGGGAGCGAGCCTGCTCGCGAAAGCGGTCCTGTCAGACAACATCAAAGTTGAATGACAGACCGCTTTCGCGAGCAGGCTCGCTCCCACATTTGGATTCCCGATAGTTCGGATTTAGCGGCGTTTGCTGCCTCCGAGCAATGAGCCCATCAAACCACGCACCAACTGTTTACCAAGATTGTTGGCCGCCTGGCGCATGGCTGACTTCAGTGCCTGCCCCGCCGCCGTGCCGAGAAACTCCCCGGCCCGGTCGGCCAGGCTTGGTTCTTCAGGCGCGGGTTTTCCTGCTGGCACTTCAGCTTCCGGCGCCAGGCCTTTACGCCCCATGAGGATTTCATACGCCGACTCGCGATCAATCGGCTTGTCATAACGGCCCTTGAACGGCGAACCGGCGATCAGCACGGTGCGTTCGGTTGCGCTCAGCGGCCCGATCCGCGATTGCGGCGGCGCGACCAGTACACGCTGGACCATCTCCGGCGTGCCCTTTTCGGTCAGGGTGCCGACCAAGGCCTCACCAATCCCCAACTCGGTCAATACCGACAAGCTGTCGAACGCCGGATTCGGGCGGAAACCGTCGGCCACCGCACGCAGCGATTTCTGCTCTTTGGCGGTGAACGCACGCAAGCCGTGCTGGATACGCAAGCCCAGTTGGGCCAGCACGTCATCCG
Source organism: Pseudomonas koreensis (assembly GCF_036668835.1). GTDB lineage: Bacteria > Pseudomonadota > Gammaproteobacteria > Pseudomonadales > Pseudomonadaceae > Aquipseudomonas > Aquipseudomonas koreensis_I. The sequence goes on along the minus strand of NZ_JAZEVW010000005.1, from coordinate 408,628 downwards.
GCAGATCGGCGGGCGACTGGGTGACGAAATACACGCCAACACCCTTGGAGCGAATCAACCGCACCACTTGTTCCAGACGTTCCTGCAACGCCTTCGGTGTGTCGCCAAACAGCAAATGCGCCTCATCGAAGAACAGCGCCAGCAGCGGTTTGTCAGCATCGCCACGCTCCGGCAATTGCTCGAACAGTTCGGCCAGCAGCCACAACAGGAACGTCGCGTAGACCTTCGGCGCTTCGTGCACCAGGCGGCTGGCGTCGAGCAGATGAATCCGCCCACGGCCATCGGCGGTCGGTTGCAGAATGTCTTCCAGTTGCAACGCCGGCTCGCCGAACAAGGCTTCTGCACCCTGCTGCTCAAGGGTTGCCAACCGCCGTAGCAACGCCTGACTGGAACCGGTGGTCATCAGCGCGGCATCTTCGCCGAGCAGTTGCGGATTGTCCTTGAGGTGATTGAGCAGGGCTTTCAGGTCTTTCAGATCAAGCAGCAACAGACCTTCGCGGTCGGCGACCTTGAACGCCGCATACAGCGCCGACTGCTGACTGTCGGTAAGTTCCAGCAGACTGCCGATCAGCAGCGGGCCCATTTCGCTCAACGTGGTTCGGAGGGGATGCCCGGATTCGCCATGAATATCCCACAAGGTCACCGGATACGCCTGCGGTGTGTGGTTGAGCCACGGCATGCCGGCGATGCGCTCGGCAACCTTGCCCTGTGGATTGCCGGCGGCACCGAGGCCGCACAGGTCACCCTTGATGTCGGCGGCGAACACCGCGACACCGGCGTCGCTGAAGGCTTCGGCCAGGCGCTGCAAGGTGACGGTCTTACCGGTGCCGGTGGCGCCAGCGATCAAGCCGTGGCGGTTAGCCAGGCGCATCGCCTGAGCAGTCTGCTGGCCGGCCGGATCGGCGCCGATTACGAGTTGCAAGGAGTCAGGCATTTTGTCACCCAATGGTTAATCTTTGATGCTGCATGGCCGATAGAAAGGTTGAGAGACCCGACCCGAGTCAGCCGGACATTTCCCTAAGGAGAGACGGAAATATCAGCTTGTTTTGACCCTTGCCCGTTTCACGTGCCCCTATAAAAGCACGCCCGGGACATTAAGACCTTAGCGGAACCCCAAGCCATGAACAAAAATCTGCGCTTCAGCCATAAAATCCTGCTTGCCGCCGCCCTCGTCGTCATCGCCGCCTTCGCCTCGTTCACCCTTTATAACGATTGGTTGCAACGCAACGCGATCCGCGATGACTTGAACAGCTACCTCGAAGAAATGGGCGAGGTCACTGCGGGCAATATCCAGACCTGGCTGACCGGTCGCATTCTGCTGATCGAAAACGCCGCCCAGAACATCGCCGCCAATCCGGAACCGGCCAACGTCGCCAGCCTGCTTGAGCAGAAAACCCTGACCTCGACGTTCATGGCCACCTACCTGGGCGATGCCACCGGCCATTTCACCATCCGCCCCGACACGAAAATGCCGGACGGTTTCGATCCGCGCGTTCGTCCCTGGTATAAGGGCGCCGAAAGCAGCAGCACCTCGACCCTGACCGAGCCGTACATCGATGCGGCCACCGGGCAGTTGATCATCTCGATCGCCACCGCCTCGAAAAAGGCTGGCCAGAGCGTCGGCGTGGTCGGCGGTGATCTGAGCCTGCAATCGCTGGTCGACACCCTCGCCGCGCGGGATTTCGACGGCATGGGTTATGTATTTCTGGTCAGCGCCGACGGCAAGATTCTTGTGCACCCGGACAAGGCGCTAGTGATGAAATCACTCAAAGAAGCCTATCCGCAGGACACGCCGCGCATCAGCAGCGACTTCAGCGAAGTCAGCGTCGATGGCAAGACCCGCATCGTCACCTTCGCGCCGATCAAGGGTTTGCCGTCGGTGAACTGGTACATCGGCCTGTCGGTGGACAAGGACCAGGCGTTTGCGATGCTCAGCGAATTCCGCACCTCGGCGGTGATTGCGACGGTGATTGCCGTGGCGATCATTCTGGCGCTGCTGGGCATGCTGATCCGCATCCTGATTCAGCCGCTGCACGTCATGACCCGCGCCATGGAAGACATCGCCGACGGTGAAGGCGACCTGACCAAGCGCCTGACCATCGTCAACAACGACGAATTCGGCGTGCTGGGCACCGCGTTCAACCGCTTCGTCGAGCGCATTCACGGTTCGATCCGCGAAGTCTCGTCGGCCACCGGCCAAGTCAACGAAGTTGCTCTGCGCGTGGTCGCTGCCTCGAACTCGTCGATGTACAACTCCGATCAGCAAGCCTCGCGCACCAACAGCGTGGCGGCAGCGATCAACCAGCTCGGCGCCGCCGCTCAGGAAATCGCCCGCAACGCCGCGCAAGCGTCGAATCAGGCCAGCGATGCGCGCGGCCTCGCCGAAGATGGCCAGCAAGTGGTCGATCGCAGCATTCAAGCGATGAACCGGTTGTCGAGCATGCTCAGTGCATCGAGCAGCAACATCGAGTCGCTGAACAGCAAAACCGTGAACATTGGGCAGATTCTCGAAGTGATCACCAGCATTTCCCAGCAGACCAACCTGCTGGCGCTCAACGCGGCGATCGAAGCGGCGCGCGCTGGTGAGGCTGGGCGCGGTTTCGCCGTGGTTGCCGATGAAGTGCGCAATCTGGCCCACCGTACCCAGGAATCGGCGCAGCAGGTGCAGACCATGATCGAGGAGCTGCAAGTCGGCGCCCGCGAATCGGTGAGCACCATGAGCGACAGCCAGCGCCACAGCCAGGACAGCGTCGAGATCGCCAACCTTGCCGGCGAGCGCTTGAACAGCGTGACCCAGCGCATCGGTGAAATCGACGGCATGAACCAGTCGGTGGCGACCGCGACCGAGGAGCAGACCGCGGTGGTTGAATCGATCAACGTCGACATCACCGAGATCAATACGCTGAACCAGGAAGGCGTGGAAAACCTGCAGGCGACCTTGCGTGCCTGTTCGGATCTGGAGCAGCAGGCTGCGCGGCTGAAACAACTGGTCGGCAGCTTCAGAATCTGAAGATCAAGAGCCTCCCCCTCACCCCAACCCTCTCCCCCAAGGGGGCGAGGGGAAAGGGAGCAGATCTTCGAGCTTTTCAAACCTGAGTTCGACTCGTACCACCAGGTCGACTTGGATCAAACATCCCCCCCGATCAGTCCCCTCTCCCTCCGGGAGAGGGTTAGGGTGAGGGCGCTCCTCAAACCCACCGCGCAATCCCGACCGAACATCTATTCTCGATAAAGGTCAACAAGGGAGAACCCAGCAGCGGAGGGATGATCACCGTGCATATCGCCGACATCACCATGTTCTACGCCCCGGCCAGCGGCGGCGTGCGGACTTATCTGGATGCCAAGCACCGTCGGTTGACGGGCAGGCTCGGCATTCGTCACAGCCTGTTGATTCCCGGTGCCCGCTATGGCGAAAACGACGGCGTTTACACAGTTCCGGCCCCTGCCCTGCCCTTTGGCAAGGGTTACCGCTTCCCGCTGCGTCTGGCGCCATGGCGCAACGTGCTGCAGGATTTGCAGCCTGATCTGATCGAAGTCGGCGATCCCTACCTGACCGCCTGGGCGGCGCTGGATGCGCGGCGGCAACTGGATGTGCCGGTGATCGGCTTCTATCATTCGGACCTGCCGCTGCTGGTCGGCAACCGGATGGGCCACTGGGTCACGCCGAATGTCGAGGCCTACGTGACCAAACTCTACGGCAACTTCGACCGGGTCTTGGCCCCGAGCCAGGTGATGGCCGACAAGCTCACTGGTCTGGGCGTGCGCAACGTCTTCGTGCAGCCGCTGGGCGTCGATCTGCAAACCTTTCATCCAGGCGCATGCGAGCGCAATCTGCGTGCGGAACTGGGCATCGCCGAGGACACGCGCCTGCTGATTTTCGCCGGGCGCGGTTCGAAAGAGAAAAACCTGCCGGTGCTGCTCAAGTGCATGCAACGCCTCGGCCCGCGTTATCACCTGCTGCTGGTGGGCTCGTCGATGCCGGCCATCGTCCCGGACAACGTCAGCGTCATCGACGAGTTCTGCCCTCCGGCGCGCGTCGCGCAATTGATGGCCAGCGCCGACGCCTTGGTGCATGCCGGGGATCAGGAAACCTTCGGCCTGGTGATTCTCGAAGCCATGGCCTGCGGCATTCCGGTGGTTGCCGTGGCAGCGGGAGCCTTCGAAGAAATCGTCGATGAATCCTGCGGCCTGCTCTGTACGCCAAATAACCCGCAGGCAATGGCCAATGCCGTGCGCGAACTGTTCAGTCGCGGCTGCGCAAATCTTGGACGACAAGCGCGCCAGCACGTCGAGCAGCATTACGCCTGGGACAATGTGGTCGACAGTCTGCTCAGTCACTATCACGCCGTACTCGGCCACGCGATCCCCAAGGTGGCCAATGGCTGAATCGAACAATCGCCGCGCCGTACTACTGGTCTTGCATGACGTGGCGCCGGAAACGTGGGCCGATTATCAGCCGTTTGTCGAAGCGGTCGAGGCCATGGGCGCAGTGCCGATGACGTGGCTGGTCGTGCCGGATTTTCATCGGCGCAACGTCCTTGATGCGCACCCGGCGTTCCGCCGCTTGCTTGACGGGCGACTGGCCCGGGGCGATGAACTGGCCCTGCACGGTTACTATCACGACGACCAGGAGCCAGGCCCGAGAACACCGCGTGACTGGTTCATGCGCCGGGTCTACACCCACGAAGGCGAATTCTATCGCTTGTCCCGCGAAACCGCCCTCTCCCGCCTGCATTCCGGTCTTGAAGTGTTCCAACGCCACGACTGGCCGGTGCACGGTTTCGTCGCCCCCGCCTGGCTGATGAGCGATGGTACGCGCCAGGCATTGCGCGAATTGCCGCTGCAGTACACCAGCGATCCACAGCACATCTATCGACTACCGGACTTCACCGCCATCGACGCACCGGGACTGGTATGGAGCGCGCGCAGTGCCTGGCGCCGCGGCTTGTCTAAAGTGCTCAGCGATCAGCGCGAACAACGCTGGCGTCAGGCGCCGGTGATTCGCCTGGGCTTGCACCCGGCGGATATGCGCCACCCTTTTTCGCGCAACTATTGGCTGCAAACCCTCGAACGCCTACTGGCCGATGGACGCGAACCGATGACCAAGATCGACTGGCTCGCTCAACAGCGCGCCCAACTGGAACGCGCCGCATGAAACGCAGCCTGTTGTTGCTGATTGGCCTGCTCGTCGCAGTGCTGATTCCAGTCGTGCTCGGCGGTGGCGAAACCTGGGCGCGCCTGCAAAGCTTCCCGCTGCGCTGGCTGCTGGTGATGTTTGGCATGATTCTGCTCTGCTGGGGCATCAACACCCTGCGTTTGCGCTTGTTGCTCGGCGACCAGCGTGAACGGGTGCCACCCGTTAAAAGCCTCGGCGTGGTCATGGCCGCTGAGTTTGCCTACTGCGCCACCCCTGGCGGCAGCGGTGGGCCATTGACCATCATGGCTTTGCTGGCGCGCTTCGGTGTGCGTCCGGCGCGCAGCAGTGCGGTGTTTGCCATGGATCAGCTCAGCGATCTGCTGTTTTTTCTCTGTGCCCTGAGCGGCATCCTGATTTATGCGTTGTTCCAGCATCTAAGCGATCGCCTCGAGTGGCTGTTGATGCTCAGTGCAGTGTCGCTGTTTGGCGGTTTGTTCAGTTGTGTGCTGATCGCGCGCTACCACCGCGCACTGATACGTCTGAGCGGGCGATTGCTGGCGGGCATGAACGTCAGGGCGAGCACGCGTCGGCGCTGGGCGCGCAAGTTATTGCATTTTCTCGCCGCGTTCACCGACACCTTGAAGTTGCCTTGGCAGACGCTGGGCAAAGTTTTCGCGCTGACTTGCGTGCACTGGCTGCTGCGTTACAGCGTGTTGTATCTGGCGCTACGCGGCCTGGGCGCGGACTTGCAGTGGGCGTGGAGCTTTCTGATACAGATGCTTTCGCTGGGCGCCGGGCAGTTCAGCCTGCTGCCGGGTGGCGCCGGCGCCGCGGAATTGACCTCAGCGGCGCTGCTGGCACCGATGGTGGGCAAATCCACCGCAGCGGCAGCGATCCTGATCTGGCGGGTGGTAACGTATTACTTCTATCTGCTGGTCGGTGGCCCGGTGTTCGTATTGATGCTCGGCCGGCCGCTGCTGAAGAAGCTGATGAATGTCAGGCAGGCTTCTTAGCGTCGTCCTGCTGATCCTGAAGCTGTTCCCACAACTCGGCGGCTCCGGGAAATTCCGTACCGTCGTCAGGGCTCATGTCCTCAGGGTCATAGCGGCTCAAACAGCCTTCACCCAAGGTCGTCGGGGCCTTGGAGGTGGCTTTGTCGCGTGGATCGCTCATCGGCTTGCTCCGAGTGGCTTGAATAAAAAAGGGCCTGAGCGATTCAACGCCCAGACCCTGTTTTTTTCAAGCCTGCTGGTTTGATCAGAACACCACAGTCTTGTTGCCGTGCACCAGCACGCGGTCTTCGAGGTGGTAGCGCAGGCCGCGGGCCAGCACCATTTTCTCGACGTCACGGCCGAAACGCACCATGTCTTCGATGCTGTCGCTGTGGCTGACCCGCACCACGTCCTGCTCGATGATCGGCCCGGCGTCCAGCTCTTCGGTAACGTAGTGGCAGGTCGCACCGATCAGTTTCACGCCACGCAAAGAGGCCTGGTGATACGGCTTGGCGCCGACGAAGGACGGCAGGAAGCTGTGGTGAATGTTGATGACCTTGTGCGCGTATTCGCGGCACAACTCAGGCGGCAGGATCTGCATGTAGCGCGCCAGCACCACCACTTCGGCGTCGTGCTGCTTGACCAACCGCGACACCTCGGCGAACGCCGGCTGCTTGTCCTGCGGATTGACCGGGACATGGTAATAAGGAATGCCATGCCACTCGACCATGCTGCGCAGGTCGTCGTGGTTGGAAATCACACAAGAGATTTCGCAGTCCAGTTCGTCGCTGTGCCAGCGATGCAGCAAGTCCGCCAGGCAGTGGGATTCACGGCTGGCCATCAACACCACGCGTTTTTTCTGCTCGGTGTCGGTGATGCGCCAGTCCATCGAGAACTCTTCGGCGATGGGCGCAAACTTCTCGCGCAATTCTTCAATACCGAACGGCAGCGAGTCGGCACGAATTTCGTGACGCATGAAGAACCAGCCCACTTGATTGTCGGAGTGGTGGCTCGCTTCGGTGATCCAGCCGTTATGAGAGGCCAGAAAATTACTGACTTTGGCAACGATGCCAACGCGGTCCGGGCAAGAGATCACCAGACGAAAAGTGCGCATGAGGGGGAACTCCAGAACTTCGCAAAGGCCGCCATTCTAGCGACTGCGCGGGAAAACTGCAGTATTGATCGGCAGCAGGCCTCGCCACGGCGGGCGCTACGCCATTAGTTGGCACTCAACGTCGACTGCTCAGACGCTGGAGGCGGCATTCGACCAGGCAACTGTGAATATCTGTGACGAACCGATCACATTATTTAACGGAATATTCAAAAGTCGGCAGTCTCTCGTAACTAATTCAAATAAAAACCCGGGTTAAATGTTTACTTGATGAAACACCCTGACTATTATTGCGACACTGTCCCCCTGCCATTCAACATTTCACCAAGGTAGTAACCATGTCCCTGATCAACGAATATCGCGCCACCGAAGAAGCCATCAAAGAGCTGCAAGCTCGTTTGAAGAACCTGTCGCAAGACGACAAACTGCAAGCCGAGCTGGAATTCGAAGGCAAACTGCGCACCCTGATGGGTGAATACTCCAAATCCCTGCGCGACATCATCGCGCTGCTGGATCCGGAAGCAAAAACCAAGGCACCACGTGGCGGCGCAGTGAAAACTACCGGCACCAAGCGTGCACGCAAAGTTAAACAATACAAAAACCCGCACAATGGCGAAGTCATCGAAACCAAAGGTGGCAACCACAAGACTCTGAAAGAGTGGAAAGCCAAGTGGGGCGGTGACGTGGTTGAAGGCTGGGCTACCCTGCTGGGCTAAGCGGCAAGCCTTTCGCAGAGCAATCTGTGAAAAACAAACGCCAGCGAACGCTGGCGTTTTTTTATGCCTGGCATTTAAGCCCAGGCATGTTCGAATTCAAAGATCCAAACGTTTGCGCAATGCCTGGACATAATTTTGCCAGTCATTGAGTACCTCTCTCTGCAACGGTTTGGCGTTAACTGCCCATTGCTCGGCGGCCTCGGTAAAAGATTGCAAGGTATTCGGCGCGCCGTATTCAGGCAGGGTCAAACGCTGCTGGCAAAATATTCGCCAGCGTTGTTGCTCTTCGCCGGTCAGGGTCTCGGTAAAGTTGCGCGCGCGATATCGAAAGAGCAATTCGGGTAAACGTTCATCATCGAACGGCCATTGCTCTTGTGCCAGTTGAGCCGGGTCGGCATTTCGCACTTGCTCGCACAGGCGCCGATCGCGATCTCCGATAAATCCGTCGTACAACTGTTGTTCCGGATCTTCGCTGGGAGTGAAATCTTCAGCGACATAAATCTCGGTAACTTTATCTTTCCAGACTAGTTGTGCGTCAGTTAGCCGCAGTGCGCGCTGTTGATACAAAGCCATGTCCAGGCCCAGACGCTGCTGATCTTCTGCACGCAACACTGCAAGCGGGGCCACCACCGGGCAACGGTTGACATGAATGAGCTTGAGCGGCACCGGCAACTCGCCTTCCGACAGCTCATCACGACGGGTGTACAAACGCTGGCGCAGGGTTTGCGCATCCTGATCCAGCAGTCCCTGCGGGTCGAGGTGCAAGTCGCAGACGATCAGGGCGTTGCGGTTTTTCGGGTGCCAGGCCAGCGGCAGTACCACGCCGACATAACTGCGTGCCGCCGAGAATCGCCCGGACACATGCACCATCGGCTGCAGCAGGCGAATCTGATCCATGACTTTCTGTTTACTGCGTAACTGGAACAGCCAGTCGTAGAGCTTCGGTTGTTTTTCACGGATGAGCCTGGCCAACGCAATAGTCGCGCGCACGTCCGACAAGGCTTCGTGAGCATGGCCGTGATCGATCTGGTTGGCGGCAGTCAGGCGTTCGAGCTTGAGGGTCACCCGGCCTTCATCGTCGGTGGGCCAGACCAGGCCATCGGGGCGTAATGCATAGGCGGCACGCACCACATCGATCAGGTCCCAGCGACTGTTGCCGCCCTGCCATTCACGCGCGTACGGGTCGAAGAAATTGCGGTAGAGGCTGTAGCGGGTCATTTCGTCGTCGAAACGCAGGGTGTTGTAGCCCGCACCACAAGTGCCCGGCGCCGCGAGTTGCGCGTGTACACGGGTCATGAAATCGGCTTCGCTCAAACCTTTTTCCGCAAGCTGGCCCGGCGTGATGCCGGTGATCGCGCACGCTGCCGGATGCGGCAGGATGTCTTCGCTCGGCTGGCAATAAAGGTTGACCGGCTCGTCGATTTCGTTGAGTGAGTGGTCCGTGCGAATCCCGGCCACCTGCAACGGGCGATCGTTGCGCGGATTGATGCCGGTGGTTTCGTAGTCGTACCAGAAAATGGAAGTCACGGGCGGTTCCTGAACTTAAGATCGGCGAAGTCTAGGCGCTCCCGGGTTGCCACGGCCAGCCTTGAAGCCATCCAACAGTCATTTCTCCAGATTCCTACAGCTGCAAATGCATTTCCCCTGTGGGATTTGCAACCGGCTGCTTTTACATGCAGTGCAATACATAGCTATGTCGTTTTCCCCCGAGAGGCTGCTAGCATCGGCCTCACTTACACCCAAACCGGCGAACATCAGGTAGCCCATGCTCGAGCCCACAGCACCGCCAGGGAAAGCACCGCTGACCATACCGCTGGATACGCGGCATCAGGTCGAAACGCCGGAGGGTATCGACCTGCCCTTGCGCCCGGCCGGGTTGATGGTACGCGCGCTGGCATTCACCATTGATCTGGCTTTGCGCGGGTTGATCATGGGCGTGTTGTTCATGGCGCTGGCGTTTCTCGGCAAGCTCGGCATGGGCCTCGGTTCGCTGCTGCTGTTTACGATCAGTTGGTGGTACATGGTGCTGTTCGAAGTGCTGCGCCAGGGTCGCTCTCCCGGCAAGCAATGGATGGGTTTGCGTGTGGTGCACGACGACGGCACACCGGTGGGCTGGTCGGCCTCGCTGCTGCGCAATCTGCTGCGCTTTGTCGACTTGCTGCCGTTCGGTTATTTTCTCGGTGCCTTGAGTTGTCTGCATCACCCGACGTTCAAACGTCTCGGTGATATCGCCGCCGGCACGCTGGTGGTCTACAGCGAGCGCCCGCTGACCCGGCCGCAACTGCCTGAGGCCGAACCGCGGCGCGCGCCGACCCCGCTGACCCTCAACGAACAACGCGCGGTGCTGGCCTTTGCCGAGCGCCAGAGCGAGCTATCGCCAGCGCGGGTCAATGAACTCGCGGCGCTGTTGGCCCAGCCACTGCACGTTTCTGCGCCCAAAGCCGTCGCCGAGCTCAACGGCATCGCCCGCGGCCTGTTGGGCCCGACATGAAACAAAGCCTTTTTGAAAGCCGCCACAAGGCCGAGTGGGAGCGTTTCGCCCTGGCGCTCGAACGTCTTGAGCATGGCAAGGACACCACGCAAGTCACCGGTTTCCCAAAAGCCTACCGCAGGCTTTGCCAGCATCTGGCGTTGGCGCAAGAGCGCGGCTACAGCAGTTTCCTGATCGACTCGTTGCAGCAGCAAGTCCTGCGCGGGCATCAACAGCTCTACCGTCATCGCAGCCACCTCGGCGCCAATCTGCTGAGCTTTGTCCTGGCTGACTTCCCGCGACTGGTGCGTGCCGAATGGCGGTTTGTACTCGCCGCCGGCCTGCTGTTTTTCGGCAGTCTGATTGGCGTCGGCGTGCTGGTTCTTGCGTTTCCGGAGTTGATCTACAACCTGATCCCCGCCGATCAGGTGCGCGAAATGCAAGGCATGTACGATCCGGTCGCCGGTCACCTCGGCCGCCCTGTCGAACGCGCGGCCAGCGAAGACTGGGTGATGTTCGGTTATTACGTGATGCACAACATCGGCATTGCCTTTCAGACCTTCGCCAGCGGTCTGTTGCTGGGCGTCGGCAGCGCATTCTTTCTGTTCTATAACGGCATGGTCATCGGTGCGGTAGCCGGGCACCTCAGCGAAATCGGTTACGGCCAGACCTTCTGGTCGTTCGTCATCGCCCACGGCGCATTCGAACTCACCGCTATTGCCTTGGCCGGCGCGGCGGGCCTGCAACTCGGCTGGGCGTTGATTGCCCCGGGGCGCCTGAGCCGCGGCGAAGCGTTACAACGGGCGGCGCGCAAAAGCGTGTTGCTGGTGTGCGGCGTGATGCTGTTCCTGTTGATCGCAGCCTTCATCGAAGCCTATTGGTCTTCTAAAACCAGCGTCACGCCGTCGACCAAATATCTGGTCGGTGCCGGGCTGTGGGCATTGGTCGCGGTTTACTTGATGTTTGCCGGAAGAACCCGTCATGCGCCTGAGTGACGCAACCGTCGAAATACGCCCGCGCACAACATGGGAAGCCATGGACCTGGGCGTGCTCATGAGTCAACAGCATCGGCGTTTGCTGATGACCAGTTGGGCGATCATCACGTTGCCGCTGTTCGCCCTGCTCAGCCTGATGCTGTGGGATTCGCCGTCGCTGGCAGTATTCATCTTCTGGTGGCTGAAACCGGCTTACGAAAGGCTGCCGTTGTACATCCTTTCCAAGGCGTTGTTCGGCGAAACGCCGACACTGCGCCAGGCCTTGCGTGAATGGCCGCGCCTGCTCAAGCCGCAACTGCTGGCCAGCCTGACCTGGCGCCGACTGAGCCTGAGCCGCAGCTTTCTGCTGCCGGTGCTGCAGCTCGAAGGCCTCGATGGCAGTGCCCGCCAGCAACGCCTGCAAGTGCTGCTGCAACGCAACGCCGGCGCCGCGCAATGGCTGACGATCATCGGCATGCATCTGGAAACTGCGCTGTGGATCGGTCTGTTGGTGCTGTTCTACCTGTTGCTGCCGCAGCAGATCGAAACCGATTGGGACTGGCAGTCACTGATCCTTGCGCAAGATCATGAATGGCGCTGGCTGGAACACCTGACCAATGCCTTCTATGCGCTGGTGCTGGTGGTGTGGGGGCCGGTGTATGTCGCGTGCGGTTTCAGCCTGTACCTGAACCGGCGCACACAACTGGAAGCCTGGGACATCGAACTGGTATTCCGCCGCCTGCGTCAGCGGCTGAACCATTCGGTGTTGGGACTACTGCTGGCGGTGTGTCTGGTGTTGCCGAATGTGCCGCCAGTCTGGGCCGCCGCGCCGAATGACGATCCGCAGGCTCCACGCCTGTTGAATCAGCCGCTGACCAGTCAGGCCTCGCAAGAAAGTATCAAGGCATTACTCGAACAGCCACCGTTCAAGAACAAAGAGTCCGTTACCCGCTATCGCTTCGGCGAAGACCCGGCCGCACCGGCCAGAGGCTCGGAATTCGGCGAGGCACCGCAGTGGCTGAAAACCCTGCTGGGCTGGCTCGACGGGCAGCACCTTAATGGTTTGGCAAAACTCATTGAGGTGTTGTTATGGGCTACGGTCATTGCGCTGAGCGGCTGGCTGGTCTGGCGCTATCGCGACTTTCTGCAAGCTTTTGTCAGCCGTCGCCCGCGCCTGCCAGCCAGGCCCAAACGCACAGTGCCACAGCAGGCCTTCGGTCTGGATGTGCACCGCGACAGTCTGCCCGACGATATCGCCGCCAGCGCCGAACAACTCTGGCACAGCCAACCGCGCGCGGCGTTGAGCCTGCTCTATCGCGGCTTGCTCAGTCACCTGCTGCACGACTTTGACCTGCAACTGAAACCCGCCGACACCGAAAATCAGGTACTGGCGCAAGTCGAGCAACTACAGCATCCGCAACTGCTCGCCTTCAGCCGCAGTCTGACCGCTCACTGGCAGAACATGGCTTACGGACATCGCGCGCCGACAGCGTCTGCGCGGCTGGAATTGTGCGATGGCTGGCGCGTTCTGTTCGGCAAGGAGACGGCCCGTTGAGTCGCCGCGCATTGGCGTGGGTCGGTGCATTGCTGGTCGCTTTGCTCGGCGCGCTGGGCTTTTTTCTGTTTATGAAGGCCACGCCGTATCAGGAACAAATCGATCACGGCCCCTCGCCCGCTGCGCAGGCCAATCCGTATCTCGCGGCCGAACTGTTTTTGCGCCAACGCGGGCTCAGTGTCAGTCATGGTGAAAGCCTCGCGGTGCTTCCGGACATCGACCCGCACCAACATACGCTGCTGCTGTTCAACGACCGTTCACGAATGACGCCACGTCAGGTCGATCAGGTGTTGAACTGGACCCGCGCCGGCGGGCGCCTGGTGTTCGTCGCCGAATCGCTGTGGGACGAACAGAGCAAACAGAGCAACGACCTGCTGCTCGATCGGGTGCAATTGCATCAGTCCCTCAGCAAGGATCTGAAAGACGTACCCGCAGACGTTGAACCCGACCGTTTCCCGCACCTGACCAAACTCTATCTTGAAGACGAAGACGCACCGGCCTACGCCAGCTTCGATACCGACTTCCACCTCGACGATCCGAAAAATCTCGCGCAAGCCTGGGCCAACAGCGCCAAGGCTACGCACATGATGCAATTGCCTCACGGCCTCGGCTCGATCACCGTGGTGACCGACGCCGAGCTGTGGAAAACCGATGCCATCGCCGATTACGACAACGCCTGGCTGCTCTGGTATCTGAGCGCCGACACCGACGTCACGCTGGTCTACAACAGCGAACACGACGGTTTGCTGACCTTGCTTTGGCGCTTCTTTGCGCAAGCACTCGTCGCCCTGCTCGTCTTGATCGTCCTGTGGTTATGGCACGTCGGCATGCGTCATGGCCCGGTTCAGGCGCCAGCCTCGAGCGGGCGTCGACAGTTGCAGGAGCATTTGCGCGCCAGTGCCGATTTCCTGCTGCGCCACAACGGTCAGCAGGCGCTGCTGCAAGCCTTGCAACAAGACGTGCTGCGCCGCGCGCGCCGCCGCCATCCCGGCTTCGACCAATTGAACGTTGCCGAACAATGGCTAGCCTTGTCGCGCCTGACCCGGCAACCCACCCGCGCCATCAGCCAGGCCCTGAGCCCGGCACCGAAGCGGCGCCTGTCCAGCGCTGAGTTCTGCCGCCAGGTCGCCCACCTGCAAACCTTGAGGAACACGCTATGACTGAACAGATCGAGCCCGGCAGCGCCAGCCACGCCGTGCAGCAACGCCAGCGTGCCAGCCAGGTGGCACAAGCGGTGCGCGGCGAATTGCGCAAAGCGCTGATCGGTCAGCATCAGGTGATCGACGATGTGCTGACGGCGCTGATCGCCGGCGGCCATGTCTTGCTCGAAGGCGTGCCGGGGTTGGGTAAAACCCTGCTGGTGCGCGCCCTCGCCCGCTGCTTCGGCGGCGAGTTCGCGAGAATTCAATTCACCCCCGACCTGATGCCCAGCGATGTTACCGGCCATGCCGTATACGACCTGCAAACCGAGCAGTTCAAGCTGCGCAAAGGCCCACTGTTCACAAATTTACTTTTGGCCGACGAGATCAACCGCGCCCCGGCGAAAACCCAGGCGGCGCTGCTCGAAGCGATGCAGGAGCGGCAAGTCACCCTCGAAGGTCGTGCCCTGCCGATATCGCAACCGTTCATGGTGCTGGCCACGCAAAACCCGATCGAGCAGGAAGGCACTTATCCCCTGCCGGAAGCCGAACTCGACCGGTTCATGCTCAAGGTGCGCATGGACTATCCCGACGCCGACCAGGAACTGGACATGGTCCGTCAGGTCAGCCGCTCGACCCGCGCCGACATGCTCGACGTGCAACCGCTGCGCACCGTGTTGCAGGCCAAAGATGTGCAAGCCTTGCAGCGCATCGCCAGCGATCTGCCGCTGGACGATCAGGTTCTTGACTACGCCGTGCGACTGGCGCGCAGCACGCGCACCTGGCCGGGGCTGACCCTCGGCGCCGGGCCGCGCGCGTCGATTGCGCTGGTACGTTGCGCGCGTGCCCGGGCGTTGTTGCGCGGCGGCGAGTTTGTCATTCCGGATGACATCAAAGGCTGCGCGCTGGCCGTGCTGCGCCATCGCGTGCGCCTTGCGCCGGAGCTGGATATCGAAGGCCTGCAGGTCGATCAGGTGCTGACGCAATTGCTCGACCAAGTACCGGCGCCGCGTCTGTGAAACCCTCACGACTGCTGCTGGGCTGGGTCGCGGCGCTGCTGGTCATTGGCATCGCGCTGGGCACTTTGCAGGCTCTGGAATTGGCAATCCCGGCCAGCCTGATCTCGATCAACTGGGGCTTGCTGCTGGCGCTGCTGGCCCTGGCGGTGCTGGATGCGCTGCGCCTGCAGCGAATGCCGCCAGTGCGTATCAGCCGGCAGATGCCGGGCAGCCTCTCGCTCGGGCGCTGGGCCGACGTACCGCTGACGATTGAACACGACTTCAATGCACCGCTGAACATCAACCTTTTCGACCATGTCCCGGATGGCCTGAGCTTCGAACATCTGCCGCTGACGATTGAGCTGCAACCCCGCCGGTTCAGCCAGGCCAGCTACCGCCTGCGTCCGTTGAAGCGCGGCCATTTCACGTTTGCACGCTGCGAAATCAATCTACCAAGCCCATTGGGCTTGTGGATCGGCAAGCGCTTGCTCAACGTCGACGACCAGACCCGCGTCTACCCCGACTTCGCCCGGCTCTACGGCGGTGAACTACTGGCCGTGGACAACTGGCTCAGCCAGCTCGGCGTGCGCCAACGGCAACGCCGCGGTCAGGGCATGGAATTTCACCAATTGCGCGAATTTCGCGAAGGCGACAGCCTGCGCCAGATCGACTGGAAAGCCACTGCCCGTCAACGCACACCGATTGCCCGTGAGTATCAGGACGAACGCGATCAGCAGATCATTTTCATGCTCGACTGCGGGCGGCAGATGCGCAGTCAGGACGGCGAGCTCTCGCATTTCGACCATGCGTTAAATGCCTGTCTGCTGCTCGGATACGTGGCTCTGCGCCAGGGCGATGCGGTGGGGTTGAGCACGTTTGCCGGTGATCAGCGTTACGTGGCTCCGGTCAAAGGAGCCGGGCAACTCAACGTACTGCTCAATGCGGTTTATGATCTGCACAGCACACAGCGCCCGGCTGATTACCAGGCAGCCGTCAACCAGCTGTTGGCCCGACAAAAGCGCCGGGCGCTGGTGGTGCTGGTGACCAATTTACGTGATGAAAATGATGAAGAATTGCTCGGCGCGGTCAAACGTTTGAGCGCTCAACACCGGGTGCTGGTGGCAAGCCTGCGCGAGGATACGCTCGATGCGCTGCGCAACACCCCGGTGCAAGCGTTACCCCAGGCACTGGCTTACTGCGGGGCGGTGAATTATCTGAACGAGCGGGGAGAACTCCATGAGCGGTTGAGTGCTCATGGAGTTGCGGTGGTGGATGTTCGGCCTTTGGAGCTTAGCGCTGAACTGTTGCCAGCGTACTACGCGCTTAAAAGAGCCGGAGGTTTTTAACGGAAACGCGTCCCCCGAATAGAATTAACCAGCCATACAGATGTATCACACGACCTATACAACGGTGCCGTTGTAACGATTTGTGATTTTAAAGCTGATAGGTTCACCCGTGGTCGTCGTGATAACTACCTCTCCTTTGACGTCGGTGAAGCGAAATTCTGGTGATGTTGAATAATTTCGATAGACAGCTACTTCCACATTTGCAGCCGGTACATTCAAGAAACCTGAAATTGCCCTGATTCCGTACTCATCATAAAAATAGATCGGGCCATCGTATTTGTTTTCCCATCGTTCAGCGGACACCATGTGATGTCCCATCGACATTGCCAGCGGTGAGTTCGTGATCCACGTTCCTGAGGCATCTTGAAAACGCCATGAAAAATTTCCAAATTTTGTACTTTCCCTGCAGTCAAGCGTCCACATAATCCAATCTGTACCCAGCGTGTCTCTATGCGGCGGATATAACTCTATAGCGAGACTTTCAGCGCTATCGCCTTCCCACACCAACACCACCTCACGTCCTATCAATGGACTATTGGGCTTTACCCGTATACGGATACCGTTATAAGCGCCAAGGCAAGGAAAAGCCGTTTCACCGAGCGCCGTCAAAACGCCGTTGCATTCCACCTCAAACTGACTATCGAGGTCAAAATCAGATAAATGCCCTGGCAACAAACGATCCGGAAGATCCGGGCTCGTCAACTTCAGCATAAACTCGCCAACTGGCCCGGAAACCTCTGCTGAAACGTTCCAACGAATAGGTTCTCCGTCGACCGAATGCAAGGTTTTCAGTTCAGGCTCAAATCTCAAGCCCAACTCCTCAACCCCAGTTACATCTTCCAGCGCCACCTTCGCCCAACCAATCAACCAGCTGTGCTTCCTCACCCTTAATTCCAGGTCGTAGGCCAAGGCGCGTGTCAGAATCAGCTCTCCTCCGTCGAGGTCCACCTCTTCGCCATTGAGCCAAAGCGTAAACTCCTGCAACCACGTGTTCGAATTCGGAATCGCTGTAAACATCATCCTTCTGGCCTCCCATCCGGCGTAGCCCCCCTTCACATGGGCAGTCAACCACCCTTCCCTGATCGGCGGTAACCTGAACGTGACATTGGCCTTGCCGGTGTCATCGGTTTTCGTCGGGGCAATCTTGATGCCCGGATATTCCCACTCCACCTCGATACCCATCAAGGGCTTGCCTGTACGAGCGGAAATCACAACTGCGTGTGCGGAGACCTCCTGCCCCGGATGTCCGCTTGGCGTATCGGCGAGAAGGGTTTCCATCTTGCGAGGCTCATTCATCGAATAATGAAACTCGACATACGCCGAATCAGCGCCGCCCACTACCGAAGCACGAACTGCGCCTGGACCGGGGAAGTCGAGTAGGAAGCTGAACCAGGTCGAGCCACGAAAATCGGTGTTCGTAATCACCGGCTCATGCTCCCCTCGCTCCCACTTGACCTGCGCATTTGCCATAGCCCGGCCAGTCAAGGCACTCGTCACCCCCAACTTGCAAACAACAGGCTCGCCCCACTGGACTATCTGAAGCACACCGGAACTCGCTGTGATGTTCGCGGCAATGGCGTGGGAGCCCAATGACATGGGCTGGGGAGGAGACAGTTCCAGCAAGCGACTGGCAGCCAATCGGACAGACACGCTGCCGTCCTTGACATCGCCCGCGCTGAACGAGCACTCCAGTCCCTCGCTCGTCCAATCGCGGAACTCACCCAATTGCTCGACGAACTCAAGCTCAAGCTCGCTTGGGTCTGGATGACTCAGGCCAACTGCCAGCGTTTGATGGCGCAACGGGTTATTGTCGTCGGCCCGAAGACAAAAGCTGAAGCTCTCGCCGCGCCTCGGGAAAAGCGCGCGTTGCGCCCAAAGCTGATCGGACGAAGCAGTGGTCAGCCGCAGACTAGTCCATGGGTCGGTCGACAAGGTCTTGAGTTTAAAATGCTGTTCGGCTGTTGTTTGATCATAAAGGTTGAGCACAGTCGCACATACGTCACTGGTAGGCGCGGTTTGCGCCGGTGCGTCATACACTGACCAGCCATTTGAACCGGTCGGCGAATTGACCGGATCTGCACTCCCGACCTGCCATCCAACCTGCGCAGACTCAACCGGTCGATTCTCAAAAGCCGAGTAGAAGCGCGCTTGCACGCGTGCACGCTGGCCCTTGTCCAATATCGGATCAATGGCCGGCCCGCGTGCAGCAACCACTTTGATTTTATTGTGGCCCAGCTTCAATTGAGTACGCGCCGTCAGCTGCTCGTCACCGATCATGACGGTCTCGGTCAACGTCATTTCTGCATCTTCCGAGCTATCGGCAAAATTCAGCTCCCTGCGCGCCCCACCTGCCGTCATGACAATATCGATGGTCAGCGGGGGAACGATCTCCAACCCGGATGGCATCGGTGCAATGGCGGTCTTCACCGCCAATCCGTGCAACGCACTGACCCCGTACGGCATAAGTGCACATTGGTGGCTGGCCCAAAGGCAGGGGTAAAGCGTGTCGGTACCCGGTACGGCCGAAACATGATCAAGCATCACCCGGGTTTCTGTTGCGAGATTGTCACCCAGCAACCGCAGAGGGAATTCACGTGTTTCCGGCACATGCGAACTGGTGAACATCAGACTCGACAGTCCACTGATATCGGTGCCCGAGCCGATTATCCATTCGAGGCCGCTGGCATCCATTGATCGGGTTACACCGGGTAACGGATTCATTGTGAACCCTGGCAAAGGGTCCACTTGCGGGCCCCAATCCAACGCGATCAATTGGTTGATAAAGCTGCTGTCTGCAACGGGATCGATACGCAGTCTATATGTCCTTCCTCGTCGACAGATCACACCCAGCAGCGCCCTATTAAGCGGCTTCCCATCTATAGAAAAGACGACTTGTTCTTTCCAGGCACTGGTCGGCAACGCCTTGACGGAAAAAAGATGTTCCGCCACAGGAGCACCCTCGTGGCGCTGGACCCGCGCGGTGATCTCGTATTCACCGGCAATGTCTGGCTGATGATCCACACTCGCCCAGCCATTCATGCCAGTGAGGGATCTGACCGTACCGGTCGGCGTCTCAAACTCGACGTCTGCGTTGGTGACAGGCTGGCGATCGCGCCGTTGCACCTGCACCATGCAAGTGACGACGTCGTCTTCATCCTTGACCGGCGTTTTGTTTGGCCCCCAGGTCTTACCGATCTGAACTCTGTTGTACGCCAATGACAGGGCATTGCCGGGCGATGCATGCTGCAACCTGGAACAACCAAGGACCCAGTGGAAAAAACCGTCGCGTTTGTCCTCGAAATTTACCGTCCAGAGCACCGTATTGCCAGCGACCGCCGCTGGATCCCCGAAGGCAGGTTGACAGCTTGCTCCCAGGTCCGTTGGCAAATCGCCCTCTCCCCAGACCAGGGAAAAGTCAGCATCGTTTAGAGGATGGTCTGCAGGAATGTCCAGATTGACGAGGAATGGCTCTCCTCGCTCCGGGTAGCTGGGTTTTTCTCCCCAGATAACGGGTGATCCGTTATCAAACCGGGCCCGCAAAGTTTTGAACGGATCGACATCAAACGCCCGCACCTTGAAGGTAAGCGTGGCTTCACCCTTTTCGGACAGAAGACTGGTAACGGAAGCCGTAATCTCGCTCACGTTTGCGTCCGTTGGCGTGTATTGGAAGGACGCTCGACCGTGAGCATCGGTAGACACTCGGTGCAGGATCGTATTCTTCCCATCCCCGGTACTCCAGCAGACTTCTCGTGCTACCGGTGCCTGGGTGTAAAAAGACCGGACTTGAACTTGCAGCTCGACCGATTGGGCATACTCAATGACCGGGTACGTCTGCGCTTCCTTGAGGGCGATCAGCTCCAGCCGATGATGCCCCCAGGAAACCCGCAGCGGGCAAGGTGGCGCCGAGTACTTGGAGTAGATCATAGCCTCCAGTTCGCGAGGCTCATCACCTGGCAAATCCGGACAATCCAGCCACCAGAGCCGATCAATCGGCTGGCTTTTACCCATCACTGGCTCACTGGTGATTGAGTCCAACGGATTGTCCACAAACCACAGGCTCGCATCATGCCAAAGGCTTTCGGGCTTCACCTCGAAACCCAACGTATGCCTTTGATTCCCGGTGGCTCCGAGGCAAACAGGAAAAACACTACCTGACACGAAGCGGCGGTCATCAATGACAACGGCGTCCAGCTCCAATGCAGACAGATGCAGATTCAGGAAGAACCCGGTCAGGCGAACTTCCGCAGAACCACCGTCGCCCGCTATTTTTTTCGGGCTGATCAGGTTGATCTCAAGCTCATCGCCGGCTTGCAGGCCCAACGTCTCCGGCAGTTCTACTTGCCTCTCGAGCAGATCAACGGTCAACGGATCGGCGTTGTCCAGTCCAGTCTTCGCCGGTAATTCGATATCGAGCTTTTGAGTACTGCCTTTTTTGTTGACCACCACTTGGCCGGCTGATGACGGGTAGGTGTTTTCGTAGAGAAAACGTAAGTGATAACGAGCATCCGCTTGCTGCTCGATCGGCACGATCATCATTTGACGGACCGCCGCCGCATTGGTAAGCGTCATGATCGATACCATTTCGTCACCCCAGCGGTCATCCCTGATGACGACGCCCCCGGCATTGCTCACATCGTCCCAATGCTTATAGCCTTGCTGCATATCGTGGTTTTTCACGAAATTGTGATCCGTGTCGATCGCTCTCATGCTCATGATTGCTTCTCCTTCGCCTGGATCTTCCCATCCGCCTGATTCACCAGCTCCTGAACCTTTTTGGAAAAAGCCAGATCCCCAACCTTGGCCGTGTAATGGATCTTGATCGCAATGTCTGTCAGCGACAAAAGCACCGGTTTTTTCTTCAGATGCCAGGGAAACCTGATCTGCCAGCGCGACACGGCGCCGGTATTTTCGTATGGCAGGGTCATGCCTTCGTCAGGCCTGAGAGAAATCACACCGGAATCATCCAGTCCGGTGGACAGGCAAACCTGTTGCCCACTGCTTAGATTGATCAGCACATCGGCAGGCGCCACCCCTTCTGCGGAATGCAGATACTCCAACGATTCGAAGGACGGTTTTGTGGCGATGTAGCTGCCGACCTGCAGCAGATTTGCCACGACATTTTCAAAGGGGCCGATGAGTACCGGCAGCGTGACTTCAATGCGAACGATCTGTCGGCAATAGTGGTCGTGGTAATCACGATCGAACAGCTGTTGAGTCAATTCGAAATCCAGTGCGCCCGTCGTCACCAAGTGATTGAGCGCATCCGCCCAGCAATCAAAGCCGTTTTGCCGGGTTGCCGGGTCGTCGAAAAGCTGCTGCAACGAAACCGTCTTGACGATTTCCTGGCGCCGCTCATGGTGTTGCAGATACTCCGAACGCATGCGTAACAAACCGGCATGCAATGCAGCGCCAGCCGTCAATCCGCGACGCTGGTCGCGCCACACATCAATATTCAGCGCAAAGGCATCGAACTCGCAGGTTTCCGCGCGTAAGGCTGCCTGAACGCTCAGGCAGACTGCCACAGCAGCGTCATATGCCTGAAAATGCAAGGTCTGCAGCTGCCCCATCAACCACTGATACAACTCCAGATTGGTCGCGCGCGATTGCAAGAACTCAAACAACTTCAACGTCTGAGCGTTGGCCGCGAGGGTATGTTCCAGGTTAATCCTTGCCGCATTGATGGTCCGCTCCTGGGCGGCGATCTGGGCACTGATCGCGTTTTTTTCCGCAACGGCCTGATTTCGCATCAAAAGCCATTCATGCCGACGGCGACGGTAACTTTCGGAGGTGGCCGTCTTGTCGGCTTTGCCCCGTGACACATCGGCTGCGATCTGGAAGCCGAACCCCACGGCGCCGACCAGATGTCCCGGCTCAGAACCGCCATTGGCGACACCGAAGATATTGGGAAACGCATGGATGACCGCCGCCCCCATCTGGAAACCGGTGGCCAAGGAGACAAAGCCTGAGGCCGCTTCCACATGTTCCATGACTTTGAATTCATCAGGCGAAATGTGGTTGTCGTACAGATCGGCGTAATGCTGCTCACGCTCTTCTGCCATGCCTCTGCTGTGTTGCAGTGCCGTCAGACTTTCGACTTCGCGTGCGATGGATTCCTCCTGCGCCCGACGGGCGAAGTCGCCCAGTTCGGTGAGATGACGCTGTTGCATTTCTTCCTGCTCGACACGGTCCTGTTGCTCGAGCAGGCGCAGCACCTCGCCAGCCAGATCACGCAAGTGCTGCACCATCTGCAACGCGCAATCGAACAATACAGGCCAGCGAAACGCCGCTACCCTCAGTTGTCCGCCCATGGGTCGCACCGGCCCGGAATTGCCGGCTGCCAAACGGTTCAGCAAAGCCATTGGGTCCATGGCGGAGAAAAGAGGAATCGCGGCACGTTTTCCGTCGATTGTCCTGCCATGGCGGATGTTATCGATCCGCTCATCGGGCAGCCGAAAGAAGGTCAGCAGTCGGGGACTGAGCGGTATTTTGAAAGAACTCGTGCCATACACGCCCGGATGCCGAGCGCGCGGGGCACTGACAGGCAACTCCTCAGCTTGCAGCAGCAATGTCTTTTCAAACTCTGCCAGAGCGGGCCGCGTCTCCATCTCTTTGACAAGATCACCGAGTGTTTGCGGTGTCCAGAGATTGATACTGCGTGTATCCGGTTTTGGTCCCATCAGCGATTTGGCCCGGACATACTGCAGCTTGGCAGCTGTCAATGAGTCTTGGGTCATCTGACGAAAAAGCCAGTCACCCCAAGCCATGATGTTGTTCACATATTCGAGGAAAATAACAATCTGGTAGTGCTGGGGTGAGGAATAGGCAATGGCATCCGGATCCGTCGGCGCAAAGACTTCATAAGCGATATCGGGCTTCGGGGTATCCAACGGCCGGCATTGCCAGTAGGCAGGTCCCGCAGGAATATCGCCTTGCGCCGGTTTGGCTGGAGACCTCGGATCGAATATGTAATGCAGCCAGCGCTGGGCTTGTTCAAAGCGGTTTTCGTCACGCAAGCGGGCGGCAATCAAGTGCGGCAGATGAAAAAACAACTCCCAGAAAAACAGGCCGTTGGCGCTGTCGAACGGGCCATTCGGTTCGGTCTCTTCGTCTGGCAAAGGAGGTTCTTGCGGGAACTGTGTCGCCCGATGCAGCAATGCCCCGATCGACACGCTGGCGCGCAGTACCAGTTCGTGACCGATCAACGTATTGAGCCGAACGTATTTCAGCTTCAGTGCATTCGCTGGTTGATTGAATGCCAGAAACTGAGCGCCCTGCGCATCGGTGTCATGAATAAACGGTAGAGGCCCATGACTTCCAAGCGCAGCAGGCACCGTCAGGGTGACGGTTCGCTCACCGAAGCCCTCTCCGCTGTTAGTACCCGTGAGTTTCACGGTAATCGTGGTGTTGTTGAACGCTGGTCTTTTGATTTCCTGCCATTGGGTTGCCCATCCTCCTGTGCTCGGGTAATTGGCAACGAGGGGCTTTGGGTCATCACCGGTATCATTTTGAACGTCCAGCGTGAACTCCACATCCGTGGCGCTGACACGTGACACATGGGCGCAAAAGCCCTGGACCCAGAGCGAATAGTCCGTGGCATTGCGAACGATATAAGCCTTGATGCCCAGGTACTCTGCCAACGTGCCGACTTGTGTAATCTGGCTGTCAACGGAAGGGAAAAGCGTGGGCTGCATTTTTTGCTGAAGCGTGCGGGAATCGCGAAACAGATGATTGGCCAAGTAATCCATGACAGCGGTTTCGTCCTTTACTTTGCGAAACAGCGAATCACGGGTTTCATAAATCGCGACAGATTGCCGCGACGGTAAACTGGTGCCGGGCTGCGCATTGGTCAAATGCACGGCCAGCCGACCTTTGGGGTACAGGGCATCGATTTCGTCGCGCAGTACGACCGCCACCAGCCGACAACCCTTTGAAACGTCCTTGTCCGTCTGGAGCAGATGCAAACGAATGGGCGGCGACCAGCTATCGTCCAGTGCTATGAACGCCACCATGACCTCCAGCTCATGGGGACTTTGCAACTGACCAGCGTTATTGAAAATACCCGCTCGCCACTGAACCCAGACCATGCACGGCCGCCCCTCCCAATAGACCATTCGACAGTCCAGCACACTCACATCGGTGGGAATATCTACCGCTTTCCACTCTCGCCACGCGGTCGGATTGACAGAAGGCGAGTCGACCGCAAGTTCGATTCTCGCCTCACGCCAGAACCAGCCATAAGGTGCAACGCGCTGTCTGCCCACCAGGTAGTAGCGAGTGTTCAGCGGATTTGCACCGTCCAGGTAGCCGGTCAAGACGTTCAGGTTGCAGGTTTCTTCAAAGCTACGCAGGTAGCGTTGCACGCCTTTGAGCACAGAATCGTCGGTGATCGATGTCTGGTTCACGTGACTCTCAAGTGCCTTGAACAACTCGGATTTACGGATGCGCACATAAGGCGTGATGTAATCCGCCGGTGTACACCGCAGCAGCATGCTGGCCGACCAGGGACTGTAACTGCCGGCAATGTCCCACTCCTCCAGCAGATCGGCATCGAATTCGCGATTGTCGTAACCAGGCTCGAGCTTCTGGAACACCGCATGAACGTAAGCCTGCAGGCAGCTCACTGCTTCCGCCACCCTGGAGGTTTCAATCTCAGCGCTGTTCAGCGGATCGGAGCGCAACCACTCCCATAAATCGTCCGCCGACTGAATTTTCATCGGTACCGGCAGATTCGCCTTGGAATGCTTTGCGTGAAGGCAAAAATCAATCAACGCATCGCGGCGCAGGGCAGACAGTTGACCCGATTGTTCATTGAGCATGATCATCTCCCGTCACTGTTGTTGTTTGCGGGGTGGACACTCGCCGGCGCGAAGGAAGGGTTTCGACAAACGTCACATCCCGGAACCTGGCGGCAGACAGGTTTTCTGCCGTCGCCTTGACGCTGACCCTGGCCTCCTCGGTACTGGTGAATGTCACCTCGGTATACCCTCGACTGTCCGAGATGGTTTTGGTCTCAAGCATGATCAGCGGTTCAAATGTCCAGATCAGCGAGGCACCGGATATGGGGTTGTCGTAGTCGTCTCGAACAACGGCGCGGCAGGTCACCGCAGTACCGACCAGCACGGTACTGGCGGGTGAAGGGAAAGGGTTTTCGGGTTTTACCTGAAGTGTGGCCAAATCCGGGCCGATCTCGATGTTCGGCGCAGCCATCTCGTCATCCAGGTCGAGCCTGTAAGCGGGAGTTACGGTGCCCATGCGGCCATCCGGGAAAAACTTCACCTTTGCCGTGCCGGTGATGTCCGTAGTGACCATTGAAGGCTCAAACCGGCCCAGCGCGCTGGCGCAATGAACATTGACGTTCAGCCGTGGAACGCCCAGGCGATTATTCACCGTCACGGTAAATTCTGCCGATTCATCAGGTTTGTTGGCGATCAATTTGACGGGATGAGGAACGGTAGTCCAACCGACGACTACATCCACGCCGACGGGCCTGATGCTGGCTACATAAGTCGGCTCGACAACGTTCGGCAGGCTGCTTCTGACGCGGTCTGCCACCTGGGCGTAGAGAGCGTATTCGCTGTCCGCAGGCAACGTCCCGAGTTCGAGAAGGGTCTTGGCATTCTGACCGGTTTTTTTGGCAAGCAAGCATACGCGCGTCAGCACATCTAACTGTGGCATGGTTACGATCAGGCCTTTTGACGGGTCTACATAGGTGGCGCAGGCCTGCACGTCACTCACGCTCCAATTGAACAGTTCAGCCAACCATGCTGCCGCCCGCTCCTGAACCAGCTCAAGACCGTGATTTCCCAATCGGGCTGGCAGTGCGTTGATTCGGCGCAGATAATCAATCAGCCTGGCTTCAGGCTGACTGCTCATGGCCAGGGCACGCTTGTAGATCGTCAGGTAGTACAGCGTTGAAAGGTCAAACGCAGCGACTTGTTTTTCACCGAACCATTGGCTGTATCCGGTCGTGATGAAATAAGTCAGGAATTCACCGCTCAGTTCCAGCATCGCAACCGCGGCGCTGCGTCGTGAGAACTCGGCCAACATCTGCAGAACAGGATCACCCGGCTGCTCCTTCCGCCGCCGGACAATACTGCTGTCGTTAGCGACCTGCGGCACTGCGAGCACTTGAGCCAATACGTAATGCACATTCGCGCCCGACCAGCCAAGCACTTGCAGAACCAGATCGGGCTTCAGACCGCTATACGCGGCCAACCCCTCCTGCACGACAATATTCTGACCGGCGCGGCAACGTAACAGCACCGCCACAATCAGCTCGACCAGCGCGATATCGAGGCTACCCGTCTCCTGCACCACGGCCCGTCCCGTCATCTCCCGGGCATGGGCTTCATAGTTTTTATCCGCTGATTCAACGATATGACGAATCAGCCCGTATTCGTCCACCAATGCCACCAGCGCGCGCAACCACTGACGATTGTTGGACAATGGAGCCACGCCAGCCATTTTCAGTGTGTCTTCCGTCATCAGAGCCGCAGGGACCTGGCGACGCCATTGATCGAACAAGGTGAGTTGACTGGCATCAGGTTGTGCCGGTGGCCAGGCCGTTGCCTGTTGCACCACCCAGCCCACGGATAACTGAGCGGTATAAGCCCATTGCACGCAGTCCATTAATGCGTGGATCACGCTGAGTACGTCCGGTGTATCCACCAATTGTTGGCTGTTGATCTGTGGCAAGCCGGCTAACGCGTCTACCCATGCCTGACCTCCCATCAGATTCAGTAACAGGATCGCCTCGATTGATGTGATGCCGAGTAACCGGGGCAGTCTGACCAGACGATAAAAACTGGAAACAATCGGCAGGCTAAGCTTGAGATGAGTCAGACCATGAGCGGCAGCGACCAGATTGGCAATATAAAAATAAGCTTGCAAATCAATGCCCAGACCCGCGCATAACTGATTGACCGTGAGCAGATCTTCAGCAGTCACCGGGATGATCGGAACAGTTCGGTCATCGAGCACCAACGGACGTGTATTGAAAGAGGTGCCATTGAAAATCCGGTCGTATTGCGAACGTTCCGTGCCCCGTCCGAAAACAGAAATCTGCGCGATGAACACGGCGAATTCCTCTGCCGTACAGCCGTACCCTTCGCGCAACTGCTGGAACAGGCCAAGGGCCCGCAGGGTATTTGGCGTTATCCAATAGTGAGTCGGGGCGGGCGACGGATGTTCGGCGAGCATTGCCGCGACAACGAGTTGATCGGTTTCATGGCGCTCCAGCCCCAACCAGTCACTGAGTCGCAGTATTCGATTGATGCGGTCAATGCGGTCGTCGGTCATGTCCACGAAGCGATTGAGGAAACCTCCCGTGCCAGAGTGACCAATGGTGATGGGTGGATCCTTTGCTTCATGAATGAAAACCGATCCGAAATCCTTGCCGTTCACGGGGGTCTCGGCGTCGCCATAGCCCGGTGCGTTTGCAGACAGCGAAGTTGAGAAACCCTCTAATGAAAGCAGTGCCTCCAGACTCGCGGTATCAAGCTTCGTTCTTTCGTTGAAAAGGATGACATTCGCCAGATTGCTCCCATGCTCCGGCTGGAGACCGAAATATTTCGGATAGAACTCTGCAGCTCCGTCCGGAAAATAGGCGTGTTCAGTTACCAGGATTCGCTGAGAAGGACTCAGTCGCGATGCCTGAATCAGTGCCGCATCCGACTTGACACTCCACGGTGCGGAGCGAAGAAAGTACGGATACTGCAAATCGCACAGTCGCACCACACTGCCAACCGACTCGCCATGCCCTTTCATCACCTGATCAAGCGTGACCCAGGGCCAGTGGAAGGGCAGCGCTCTGGGAAAAGCCTGCTCGCTAAACGCCTCGTCAAGATTCTGAATGGTTCCGAGCGTGTCGGTAATGAAGTTTTCCATGATGTTACTGATCACTTCTACCGACGACACCACGCCATGGACAGCATTGACATCGATCTTCAATGTTTCGAGATCCGTGCGCCGGTCACTCAGTGGAAATCCGCCGTTTGTCACACCGAGCCGGTGCAATGCCCAATGAAACAGGGCGGTCAGATACGCCACAGGCGAGTGAATGGCCTCGATTGCACCCGGCACGCACAATTTTTCGAAGTTCGGCTCGAACAGCAAACTGTAAGTCGGCCCGTTATCGAGCCCCCCTCGCGCGACCCCCTTGGCGTCCTTGCAGGTCAATTGATGTTCGATGAAGTGCCTTAGCACCACCGTCGACAAGACATTAAGACGCTGCTGAAACTCGCTGGCCTCTTGCTGGTTCAGAGCATAGTCGTGCATCAACCCGTCGACGCCCTTTTGCGCCAGTACGGCGACCGACCCTCCCGCCTCGAAAAAACGTGCCAGTGCCGTCGAAGACGAACGCTTGGGCTTGCGAACCGTTTCAGTGAACATCTTTTGAGCGATTTGAACGGGAGTCTGAGTCATGCTGACACTCCTGGGGGCAAACACCGATGCAAAGTGAGCGAACGGTCGAGTTTTCGTTGTTCCTGCAAGATATTTGGCAGCATCAGCCGTGCAACGTCTACTGTCATAAATGACAGTAGACATGACCGCCGGTCAGATTAGTGGCGGTTGAGGGGCTTGCGTGGGAGCCTCATCAGGCGACGCCACTTCGAATCGTTTGCTGTCGGCTGGCATGGAGCGTTTCCCAGCGATGATCTGTACGGCCCGAGCCCAGTTCGGGCCTTCAGGCAAACCATGCTCAGGCGTGCCGGCCCAACTGCCATCAGAGCCGTCCAGGTTTTCGGCCCAGTTCGTCCCCGAGTCATACCACGCACAGACATCAACGCTTGCGTGTGTCCGTGCGTCCCCAGCGAATCCGGGTGTTCGAGACGTCCACGCGCCCTCTGAGGGCGCCGTAAACCGGGGCTCTACGTCAAGCAACTGGAGCTTTCTGGGCGTCGACCATCCCGAGACGTAAATACCATTGCGCTGCTCAGTGACAATGGACAGTTCACCCGCCGTTTCGGGGAGGACAACCTGACAGAACCAGGTAGCGTTCTCTTCGACGACTGCCGTTCCCAGCAGTGTTTCGATAGCGCCGGCCAGCGCCACCACGACCGTGTCGCCGGGGTATCCGAATCCGCAGACATTCAGTAGCTGCCCCACAGCCTCATCAACGCCGGGCGTTTCGATGTGCGCTTTGTCGGGAACGACCGTGATTTCCACATCACCGGTAAACGGCGATATCTGATCCTTGAAGAACTGTCTGGCTTTTAGCTCGCAGGGGCCCAGCGGTAACGTGACACGGTGTTTGTAATAGCCATCGGCAAAACGCGGATGGATACGAGGCTGCAGAGCCTCGCCGAGGTACAACTCGACCTCAGTCCGGTCGGACTCCTTCCCCCGTCGCGCATAGCCCTCAACCATGAAGGTCCGGGGGACGGACGTGCGCGAGAGTGCAAGGTTGAGCGTTGGTGCAAACAGAACCACGGTGAACATGACCGGCTTACCGACCGACTCAATGTTACCTAGGCTCTGCCTGGCGAAAACGGTATGACTTATGTAATCAAGCTCCGTGAGTTCCACCGTCCAGCTGTCAGCTGTGGCATCCACCGCCCCGAGCACCTCATGGGTCACAAAGTCCAACACCTGAATCAGGCAGCCATCGATCCCGCCCGTGCCGTGCAGCACAGGTAAGTATTCCGTTTGCCCACCGGGTGGTGGAGTAATTACCGGTACGCTCATCGGGACATCGAACGACATGGACACCGGGTGGGAGGTTTGCCCGCCGAAGGTCTGCGTGGCGCTGGCCGTGAACTTGCCCGGGCTGAAGGCTGCCGGCCGCTGGAATGTCCATTTCCCGTCAGTATCGATGTCCGGAACGGGATGGGAATCATCGTTGTCACTGAACGTGATCGTCACCAAAGCTCCCGGCCAGCATTGGCCAGAGAACTGCGGGAACGATCCATTCTCGGCCACTTTCTCGATGACGACCAAGGGTGCTGGTATGTCGACGGCAATAGCCGGCACCCATGTCGATGGCAGCGTCCCAAACAGTTGCCTGGCGGTTACCGAATAAGTGCCGGGAGCCCAACGTTCAGATGCCGCACTGGACCAGGTTTCACCTCCCATCACTTCGACAATGGGTACAATGGGAACGCCAGTGTTGTTCAACCGGACTTCTATTTGGCAAGCCGCCTGTCCAGGCCAGTTCCTGCCCACTCCCGAGAAGGTGGGAATGCCCTCCGAACTCACGCGATGGTTTAATGTCGGCACAGGCACTGCGACAGTGAAGGTCGCCGCCACTTCCGTCCAGTCCGAATAGATGGGCTGATTGTCGCCCCCTGGCGTGCTTTGTCGCGCGCCAATACTGTATCGCGTAGCACTGGGTAACCAATCAGGGAAATCCTTGCTCCATGGATTGCTGTCCACGGTGAACGACTTGACAGGCGTTTGGTTACCTACGTAGTGGATATCAAGCGTAAGACCTACGGTTCCAGAGCCTTTGACAGTGACCTTCGCATTGCCGTCGACCGTGGCGGACAGCGACGCAACTCTGTCAGGCCTTATTTTGAATGACCGATAAATGCTTCTACCGGAGAGCGTTCCCAACGTCTGCTCAGCGGCAAGGCGAATTTCCCCGGGTAGGATACTGGCCGGGATAACGACCGGTACAGTCCAGGCATCGCCTGTTACCGATGCAAGCGTGCCGACCACCACATCAGTCAGATCGACATGGATCTTCATGGTGGCCCCGGCCTCGCCTCCGGTTCCGCTGAGCAAGAATGAACGGCTCTGTACGGATTGGTCGGCAGGCTGGGTAATGACAGGCAAATAAAGCAAAACGGAAACAGATACGTTGCTGGACCATATCGTTTCTCCAGCATAAATCTGGCCGGCAACCATCGTGAACGGTCCAGCGGGAAGCGGTGTCGTCAGCGGTATGCTCCACTCTCCGTTCCGAACGGTGCCGGTTCCATAGATCGGCGTTCCGTTATTAGCCCTGTGGATATTGATTGTCGCGCCAGTATGGCCCTTACCGTAGATCACCGGTTTGCGCTCTCGTATCGAGTCACCGTCCTTTGGAGAATCAATGCTGACGGCAGTCACGACCAGGTTCACAGCGACACGATTGGACTCGTCGGAAACAATGTTCCGGATAGACTGTTTGGCGTACAAGGTCAAGGTCTTGATACCACTGGGGAATGATACATTCGCCGTCCAGTTTCCATTGGATTCGATGACCGCGGCCGCTAGTCCAGCACCTCCGTCCGCATTATGTACAATGAGGTATGCCGATCCATATACGCCGCCTGTTCCCCTGACCGGGAACGGTGAAGTTGTCACATTTCCAGAAGGACTGGTAATAAACGGCGTGGCGGGCTTGAAGTGGAAATTGACCTGGGTATCAAGCTGTACGTCCGCACCAGCCTTGTCGTATATATACCGAAAGTAGACGTTCGCGCTTCCATTCGGTGAGTCAATCCACCCTGAATCCTCCAGCGCATGCCAATTGCCGTCTTGAATGCCTACGTCATCCCAGTCGCGCAACCACGAGTTCTGGCTGGACGCATGGACATGCAAATTGCCCTTCCTTGCTCCATTAGCCTTGGCGTTATAACGATATGTTCTGCACCTGAATCGGCTCCCATCCGCAGTAAACTCACCGGAAACATCCAGAACGCACCAATAGTCCGTTCCTTGATAGCTCCGATACGCAGTAATTTCATGACGCTGCTCCAGGACCTCGTCTTGCGATGATTGTGTCAACGGAGAACTGTTCGCTTCCTGCTCGGAATCCTTATCGGCGCTCTCTTCATACTCTTCCATGATTTCTCCTCGACGGGATGTCTGTAAGTCATGGGTGAAGCCTGACTACTGAATACCCAGTTCAGCCTCGGCCGACACCTGTAAGATCTGACAGTCCCGACAAGCGGTAACTTTTCCCACACCGCAATATGCTGATGTCCTTCAGTCGTGAACACGTGGCTACAGCGGATAACGAACGGGGGATCAAGCCGACCTGGCCTTTAGATGTCAGGCGTCTTTCCTGACGCCATCGCGAGCAGGCTCGCTCCCACAGTGACAGGCGCTGACCACAACATTTATGGTCAACGAGATCTCCTGTGGGAGCGAGCCTGCTCGCGATAGCAATAATGAAAGCGCCGCAGCCTTCAGGCAGAAGCAGGCAACGGCTGAAAACTGAAGTACTGCTTCAGTGCCTCGACCAATTGCCCATACTCCGGCGGTGCCCGTTGCAGGCTGAAGCCGGCGTCATAGTGCTGGGGGGTTGCGTCTTCGTGGCACCACAGGCAGCAGGCATTGAGGTCGATCACTTGCTGACTGTTCCCATCCATAGGGATTTTCAGGCGTAGTTGAAAGTCGACGCCCACCATCATCGGCAACTGGCTGATCAACATCAGCCCGTCCTGGGACAGATTGCCCAGAAAGCCAATGGGCTTGTCGGTGACAGTGTTGAACACTCTGAGGAAGTAAGGCAGCTGGTGCCGTTCGATTCGGCGGTCGGTAAACATGTGCAGTTCGCCATGCAAGGCTCTTCACGGAGCCGCACCTTTGCTTCGGAACGTGCCCGTACTCGGGCCGCTCTCCCCGCTTCCGGTGTGCCGGTCGCCAAGTCGCCGTCACCTTACCGCTGACCAGTTGCAGGTGTTGCTCCGGATCATTGCAGGTGTGCTGGATCCGGGTTATCTGACTATAGCTGAGCTTGTACACACGGCCAGATTTTGTACCGCATCGTTGTCATCAGAAACGCGTCGGGCGTACCACGGTCGCGGCGCTGCGGGTCGGGTAATGGCCCAGGCTCTGCAAGGTTTCCAGGCGCGCGCGGGCGCGGTAGGCGTATTCGCTGTTCGGGTACGAGGCGATGATGAACTGGTAAGTCTGCACCGCGTCGATGTAGAGCTTCTGCCGCTCCAGGCACTGGCCGCGCATCATCGACACTTCCGGCCACACGTACGGGCGGGCGCGGCTGGCGCGTTCGACCTTGGACAGCTCAAGCATGACCTGCTCGCAGTTGCCCCGCTCGTAGGCGCTGTAGGCGTTGTTCAAATGATGGTTCATCGACCAACGGGTGCAGCCCGTCACGGCGAGGACGCTGAGGGCAAGGGCGGCAATGGGCAACAATCGCATGGGGGTTCTCCTGTCTTGTGCTCTGTATCGACCCATCGTCGGAAATCTTCAGGCGCGTTTGTCCCGAAGTTGCCGCGTTCAATAAAGAAAACGATAAGTAGTGCAAACGAACAATGACTACACCCTTCGAGCATAGTAGCCTTCGCTAGCGCTTGAACTCAGGAGTCTTTGCATGTCCGTCCGTCGTACCAAAATCGTCGCTACCCTTGGCCCGGCCAGTAACTCGCCGGAAGTTCTCG
This sequence comes from Pseudomonas koreensis, assembly GCF_036668835.1. Lineage (GTDB taxonomy): Bacteria > Pseudomonadota > Gammaproteobacteria > Pseudomonadales > Pseudomonadaceae > Aquipseudomonas > Aquipseudomonas koreensis_I. Next base: position 374,860 of record NZ_JAZEVW010000005.1, on the reverse strand, counting down.
AACAGCTGATTCTGGCTGGTCTGGACGTTGCCCGTCTGAACTTCTCCCACGGCACCCCCGACGAGCACAAGGCTCGCGCGAAGCTGGTGCGTGACCTGGCTGCCAAGCACGGCCGCTTCGTCGCCCTGCTCGGTGACCTGCAAGGCCCGAAAATCCGTATCGCCAAATTCGCCAACAAGAAGATCGAGCTGAAGATCGGTGACAAGTTCACCTTTTCCACCAGCCATCCGTTGACCGAAGGCAACCAGCAAGTGGTCGGCATCGACTACCCGGATCTGGTCAAGGACTGCGGCGTGGGCGACGAGCTGCTGCTCGACGACGGCCGAGTGGTGATGCGCGTTGATACCCAGACTGACGATGCATTGCATTGCACCGTGACCATCGGCGGCCCACTGTCGGACCACAAAGGCATCAACCGTCGCGGTGGCGGCCTGACTGCGCCGGCCCTGACTGAAAAAGACAAGGCCGACATCAAGCTCGCTGCGGAAATGGAAGTCGACTACCTCGCGGTGTCCTTCCCGCGTGACGCTGCCGACATGGAATACGCCCGTCAACTGCGCGACGAGGCCGGCGGCACTGCCTGGCTGGTGGCGAAGATCGAACGCGCCGAAGCCGTGGCCGATGACGAAACCCTCGACGGCCTGATCAAGGCCTCCGACGCGGTAATGGTTGCCCGTGGTGACCTGGGTGTGGAAATCGGCGACGCCGAGCTGGTGGGCATTCAGAAGAAGATCATTCTGCACGCACGCCGCCACAACAAGGCCGTGATCGTCGCGACCCAGATGATGGAGTCGATGATCCAGAACCCGATGCCGACCCGCGCCGAAGTGTCCGACGTGGCCAACGCCGTGCTCGACTACACCGACGCCGTAATGCTCTCGGCAGAGTCCGCCGCTGGTTTGTACCCGCTGGAAGCCGTGCAGGCCATGGCGCGCATCTGCGTCGGCGCCGAGAAACACCCGACCGGCAAGACCTCCAGCCACCGCATCGGCAAGGAATTCACCCGCTGCGACGAAAGCATTGCGCTGGCGACCATGTATACCGCCAACCACTTCCCGGGCGTCAAAGCGATCATCGCCCTGACCGAGAGTGGCTTCACCCCGCTGATCATGTCGCGTATCCGCTCCTCGGTGCCGATCTACGCATTCACCCCGCACCGCGAAGCCCAGGCTCGCGCGGCGATGTTCCGTGGCGTCTACACCATCCCGTTCGACCCGGCCTCGCTGGAACCGCACGAAGTCAGCCAGAAAGCCATCGACGAACTGACCAAGCGCGGCGTCGTGGAAAAAGGCGACTGGGTCATCCTGACCAAGGGCGACAGCTACCACACCACCGGCGGCACCAACGGCATGAAGATCCTGCATGTCGGTGATCCGCAGGTCTGAGTGACCGGTTGCTGAAAAACCAAAGCCCCGCCATGTGAATGGCGGGGCTTTTTGTTTACTGCTCAGGAAGATCTGTCGACTGATCTGTCCTCTTCGCGAGCAAGCTCGCTCCCACATTGGAATGCGTTTCCCTGTGGGAGCGAGCCTGCTCGCGAAGAGGCTGGCACAGTCGGCGAAAATCTCAATGCCGTTTGATAAACCCGTTCAACGCCACCAACGCTTCCGGCGACTTGAGCCGCTGGGTAAACAAAGCGCCCTCCTCCTCGATGACCTTTCGCAGCACCTCACGATCCGGCGCTCGCATCAATTGCTTGCTGATGCGCACCGCCTCAGCCGGCAGTTCGTCAAATCGCAGCGCCATTTCCCGCGCCTTGCTCAACGCCGCATCACCACTGCCGAGCGCCTCGGTGGCAATCCCCCACGAGGCGGCCTGTTCACCACTGAAGCCTTCACCGAGCAACAGCAGCTCCGCCGCTTTGGCCTGCCCGAGCAACCTTGGCAGAATCAGGCTGGAGCCGAATTCCGGGCACAGCCCGAGATTGACGAACGGCATGCGCAGGCGCGCATCACGGGCCACATAGACCAGATCGCAATGCAGCAGCATGGTCGTGCCGATACCCACGGCGGCACCGGCCACGGCGGCGATCACCGGTTTGCGGCATTCGAGCAGATTGAGCATGAAGTGGAACACCGGACTGTCGAGGTCGCTCGGCGGTTGCTGGAGGAAGTCGGCAATGTCGTTGCCAGCGGTGAAGCACTCGGCGCTGCCGCTGATCAGCACGGCGTTGATTTCAGGATCTCTGTCGGCCTGTTGCAGTGCCTCGGCGAGGCGGCTGTACATGGCGCGGGTCAGGGCGTTTTTCTTGTCAGGGCGATTGAGCCGCAGGGTCAGTAAACCGCGTTCGCGTTGCAACAGGATGGCTTCGGTCATGGCGTGTCTCGCGTCTGAAAAAATCAGCGTTCAACCACGGCTCAGGAATACGTCGGCCAGCAGTTGGTTGCGCGGCAGTCCAGCCAGGTATAAACGCTTGGCGAAGGCGTCGACACTGGCGGTCGAGCCGCAGACTAAAGCCAGGGTTTGCCGGGAAACAAGGCGCAGTTGCGCCAAAGCGGCGGCTGACTCGGCCGCCGTCCACAGCTCGACGCTGAGGTTGTCGCGCTGCGCCGCCAGCGCCGCCAGGGGTTTGGCCAGATAGTGTTCGCGTTCGTCATGGGCCAGGTGAATGACGCGGATGACGCCTTGGTGATCGTGCCGCAACGCTTCGCGCAGCACACCGAACAACGGGCCCAGACCTGTGCCGGCGGCCAGCAGCCATAACGGTCGGTCGTGCCAGTCCGGGTCGTAATGCAAGGCACCGCCGCGCAATTCACCGAGGCGCAGCGGGTCGCCGATCTGCAGCTTTCGGGCGGCATCGCTGAACTCGCCGGGCTGGCGGCAATCGAGGTGGAATTCGAGGAAACGGTCTTCTTGCGGCAGGCTCGCCAGCGAATAGGGCCGCGCAATCTGCCCGAGCCACAGCACCAGATGCTGCCCGGCGCTATAGCGCAGCGGTTGTTGCGCAGTCAGGCGCAGACGCAGGACGCTGTCGCTGAGCCAGTCCAGGGCCTCGACCACGGCCGGGCGACCATCGGTGATCGGGTCGAACGTGTGGACCTGCAGATCTTCGGTCACCTGACATTGGCAGGCCAGGCGCCAGCCGTCCCGACGTTGCTCGGCACTCAGGGCGTCCGGACGATTATCGGCCGGCAAGCCCTGCACGCATTGCACCAGACACGCGTGGCAACTGCCGGCGCGACAGCTGTAAGGCACGGCGACGCCGTTCTGGTTGAGCGCATCGAGCAGGTTGCTGCCCGCCGCCACCGACAAGTGCCGCTCACCGACGCGCAGTTCAGGCATCGACGTTCTCCCACGCGGCGGAACAGCGATTGCGCCCGTCGCGCTTGGCCCGGTAAAGCGCCTGATCGGCGCGCTGCAAGGCGTCGTCCAGATCATCGCCCAGGCCGAGCAGAGTCATGCCGGCCGACAGACTCAGATTGCGCACATTCAAGCCCACCAGTTCCACGTCAGTAAAGGCAATACGCAGACGCTCGCAGCACGCGGTCAGCCGTTCGGCGTCGCAATCGGGCAGCAGCACAACGAATTCCTCACCACCATAACGCGCCAGCACATCGCCGTCGCGCAGGCACGCCTGGGCGACACCGGCGAAGGCCTGCAATACCTGATCGCCGGCCGCGTGGCCGTGCAGGTCGTTGATGCGCTTGAAATGGTCGAGGTCGATCAGCGCCAGGCCGTGCACGACGTCGTTGTCCATCGCGTTAAGTTCGCGTGAGGCCAGGCGCAGGAAGTGCCGGCGGTTGAACAGCCCGGTCAGCTCATCAGTGGCAACCAGATCCTCAAGCTGGCGCATCATCCCGCGCAAGGTGTCCTGATGCGCCTGCAAGGCAAACCGGCGCTGGCGCTGGCGTTGCCGCGAAACCTGAACGAAGCGCGCATACAGCACCAGCCACGCCAGCACCAGGGCCAGTACGCAGACCTGCAACGCGGCGAGCGCCGGCTCGCGCAGGCGCAACTGATAACCGTCCCACAAGGTGATCGCACTGAAACTGAAGAACACCAGCAAGGCACAGCGAACGAACGCTCGCCGACTGAGGTGGAACAGCCCGAACAACAGGATCATCACGTAAAACACCAGGAACACGCCGCGGGCTTCGTCCAGATGCGCGATCAGCCAGGTCTGCCAGCCGAGCCCGAGCAGCACTTGCGCTTCGGTCAGGCTGGGATCGGCGAAACGCAGGTTGCGCCCGCTCCAGAACAAGGCGAACAGCACCGCCTGGCTGATGACCACCAGGGCGCTGCCGATGCTCACGGCGCTGAGGGATTGCTGGTAATGCCCGGTAAAAAACGCCAGCCACAGCAGCAGCAAAGCCAATCCATAGGTGGCTGCAGCGAGGGCGAAGCGTTTGAGCAAAAGACGTTGAATGGCGTTATGGGTCAATCGTTGACTCACCGTGCGATAAGAAGCTGACCGAGTGTCCTACTCTACAGACCGGTTGCCACTTTAGAGGCCCGGTCGCTAAATGACCACCGATTTTCGGGCCGGGAAAATGGCGTCAAAAGTGTGGCCTGCCTGGCCCAGACGGGCAGCTACAAGCCGCGAGCTTCAAGCGGCAAGCTAAAGCTGTCCGCGGACTGCTTCGACTTGCCGCTCAATGCTTGCAGCTTGCAGCTGCCGCCGAGAATGACCGCCAACGCGTGTACGCCCCTTTGATGCGCGGTATACTGCCGCGCCTTTTTAGCGTCGCGCCACAAAGGGACAGCTACAAGCCGCAAGCCTGAAGCGGCAAGCTCAAGCTGTCCGCGTAATGCTTTAACTTGCCGCTCGAAGCTAGAAGCTTGTAGCTGCCCCATCGTGTTTTAGAGGAGCGCGACTCATGACCGTGATCAAGCAAGACGACCTGATTCAGAGCGTTGCCGACGCCCTGCAGTTCATTTCCTATTACCACCCCGTGGATTTCATCCAGGCGATGCACGAAGCCTACCTGCGCGAAGAATCGCCAGCGGCCCGTGATTCGATGGCGCAGATCCTGATCAACTCGCGCATGTGCGCCACCGGCCACCGCCCGATCTGCCAGGACACCGGTATCGTCACCGTGTTCGTGCGCGTCGGCATGGACGTACGCTGGGATGGCGCCACCATGGGCCTGGACGACATGATCAACGAGGGCGTGCGTCGCGCCTACAACCTGCCGGAAAATGTCCTGCGGGCTTCGATCCTCGCCGACCCGGCGGGCGCTCGTAAAAATACCAAGGACAACACCCCGGCGGTGATTCACTACTCCATCGTCCCGGGCAACACCGTGGAAGTGGACGTAGCGGCCAAGGGCGGCGGTTCCGAGAACAAATCGAAAATGGCCATGCTCAACCCGTCCGACTCGATCGTCGACTGGGTGCTCAAGACCGTTCCGACCATGGGCGCCGGCTGGTGCCCGCCGGGCATGCTCGGCATCGGTATCGGCGGCACCGCCGAGAAAGCCGCGGTGATGGCCAAGGAAGTGTTGATGGAATCCATCGACATCCACGAGCTCAAGGCCCGTGGCCCGCAGAACCGCATCGAAGAAATGCGTCTGGAATTGTTCGAGAAGGTCAACCAGCTGGGCATCGGCGCCCAGGGCCTCGGTGGCCTGACCACCGTGCTCGACGTGAAGATCATGGATTACCCGACCCACGCCGCATCCTTGCCGGTGTGCATGATCCCCAACTGCGCCGCCACCCGTCACGCGCACTTCGTGCTCGACGGTTCCGGCCCGGCTTCGCTGGAAGCGCCGCCGCTCGACGCCTACCCGGAAATCGTCTGGGAAGCTGGCCCTTCGGCCCGTCGCGTCAACCTCGACACCCTGACCCCTGAAGACGTCCAGAGCTGGAAACCGGGCGAAACCGTGCTGCTAAACGGCAAGATGCTCACCGGTCGCGACGCCGCGCACAAGCGCATGGTCGAGATGCTCAACAAGGGTGAAACCCTGCCGGTGGATTTGAAAGGTCGCTTCATCTACTACGTCGGCCCGGTTGATCCGGTCGGTGACGAAGTGGTTGGCCCGGCCGGCCCGACCACCGCAACGCGGATGGACAAGTTCACCCGGCAGATCCTCGAGCAGACCGGCCTGTTGGGCATGATCGGCAAATCCGAGCGCGGCCCGACCGCAATCGAGGCGATCAAGGACAACAAAGCCGTGTACCTGATGGCAGTCGGCGGCGCCGCTTACCTGGTTGCGCAAGCGATCAAGAAGTCCAAAGTGCTGGCGTTCGCCGAACTGGGCATGGAAGCGATCTACGAGTTCGAGGTCAAGGACATGCCGGTTACCGTGGCGGTGGACAGCAAAGGTGAGTCGGTGCACATCACCGGTCCTGCTATCTGGCAACAGAAGATCAGCGAAAGCCTGGCGGTAGAAGTGCAGTAAGCTTCTGGTGTCATGAAAACGGCCGGTGCATCCGCAAAGATGCCCCGGCCGTTTTTGTTGTGCTAATCGATCGCGACAAGAACGCTGGCCATGCACAAAAAGTGATCTTGTGCACCTGTCAGATCTGACAGGTCCATTTCCCGCTCACTCCTGTTAGCGTCTATCCATACGCCCTACGTAGCGCGGATGGATTCGACCATGGCCGACCAAGACCTCAGCATCACTGCTCCTTCCATCGCCCGAAGCTCATCGATCGCCACCATCGGCAAGAGCTGGAGCGCCGTTGGCCCGACCGGCACCGCAGGAATCGAATTGCCCATCCCGGCGTCGGCCGGGCGCGGGTTTGATCCGCAGCTGACATTGTCATGCAGCAGCCAGAGCGGTAACAGCGCGTTTGGGCTGGGCTGGAATCTGGCTGGCCTGAGCCTGATCAGCCGACGCACCAACAAGGGCGTACCGCGTTACACCAAGCACGACAACATCATCGGTCATGACGGCGAGGTGTGGATGCCCGAGCTGGATGATGACGGCAACCTGAAATCGCGCAGGGAAACCACATACCGCGACCTGGCCATTCCCGAGCACACGGTGGTGTCTTACCGGGCGCGGATTGAAAGTGATTTCTCCCTGCGCGAATGCTGGCATCCGGCTGACGGTGGAGCGCCCTTCTGGCTGGTGCATGTGGCCGACGGCACGTTGCATGTCTACGGCAAAACCACCGACTCACGCCGTGCTGACCCCGACGACGAAGCGCGCATCAGTAGCTGGCTGCTGTGTGAAAGCATGACCGCCCATGGCGAACATATCTGTTACGAGTACAAACCCGACGATCAGCCTGACGAGCAAGACCCCATTCACGACTACCGCGCCCAGCGTTATCTGCGACGGGTGTGTTACGGCAATGCCACGGCGAGCGACCGCCTCTATAGCTGGGACACCGAGCGGCCGACGGATCTGCCATGGCATTTTCAACTGGTGTTCGATTACGGCGAGCGCAGCCATTCGCTGACGGAGGTTCCGAGCTACGAAGAAGTGAACCGCTGGCAGCTACGACCTGATCCGTTTTTCACCTATGGCCAGGGTTTTGAATTGAGCACTCGCAGGCTGTGCCAGCAAGTGTTGATGTTTCATCACTTCCCCGAGGGCGTCGCTGCAGAGGCGAAGCTCGCCCGTCGCCTGCTGCTGGAATATCGACCGATCCAAAACGTTGCGCAGAGTGCCTACAGCCAGATCACCGCGGCGCACTATCAGGCCTTCGATGCGCAAGGCAATGTCGAGCATTCACCGCCGGTAGAGTTCGAATACTCGCCCTTCGAGATCAATAAGACACCTGCACGCCTGTTGGAAAAAGAGACTCAACCGGGCATCGAAGATGGCGGGTTCTACCAATGCGTCGATCTGTATGGCGAGGGCGTGCCGGGCTTTCTTTGCCGCTACGACAACGCCTGGTATTACCGTGAACCGCTGCGCGCGGCGCCTGGCACTGAACTGATCGGTTACGGCCCATGGGCCTTGCTGGACAAGATCCCGGTGGCAGATCGTAACCGCGCCGTGGCACAACTGCTTGATCTGACCGGAGACGGGCGCCTGGACCTGATCACCACCCGATTGGGTTACTTCGGGTTCCACGCGTTGAATGCGCAGCGACAATTCGAACTGTTCAGCGCGTTCGATAAATTTCCCGTGGAACACCAGAATCTGGGCTTGATCATGGGCGATTTTTGCGGCGATGGCCTGATGTCAGCGGCCTCCATCAGCCCCGACCGTGTGCGTCTCTATGCCAGCCTGCGTGAAAAAGGCTTCGCCGCCGCACAAGAAATACCTCATGAATACGATGACGACCGTCTGCCGGTTTTCAGCGACTCGCAAACCGAACTGGTGCTTCTGGGTAACCTGCTCGGCAGCGACATGCCTGAGCTGTGCCGCATCCGCCATGACGAGGTCCGCTGCTGGCCGAATCTTGGTCACGGTAAATTCGGTAAAGGTCGCAAGATCAGTGCCCTGCCTTTCACCTATGAAGAGTTCGACGCCTCGCGAGTACGCTTGGCCGACCTCGATGGCTCCGGCGCGCCGGCGTTGATCTATCTGCAATCCGATGGCTTCGAGATTTACCTGAACCGCGGCGGCAATGGTCTGGAACAGATTCCCGTCAGCGTGCCGTGGCCTGAAGATGTGCGCTATGACCGTTTGTGCCAGGTCAGTTTCGCCGATCTGCAAGGCCTCGGTTGCGCCAGCCTGATTCTGACGGTGCCGCATATCCAGCCTCGGCATTGGCGCTACGATTTCGTTGCGGCCAAGCCCTACCTGCTGGTCAACAGTAACAACAACATGGGCTGTTCCAGCAGCGTGACTTATCGCAGCTCGGCTCAGGAATGGCTGGATGAAAAGGAGCGGCTGCTGGCGCTTGAACGTGCACCGGTATGTCATCTGCCGTTTCCGCTAGCTGTGGTGAAAAAACAGGAGCAGCACGACGAAATTACCGACAACCGGTTGACCCAGTCATTTACCTGGCGCGAGGGGTTCTACGACGGCAGGGCACGGGAATTTCGCGGGTTCGGCTATCTGCAGCAACTGGACTGCGAGGTTGGAACAGATCCTTCAGACCCAGGCTTCAGCGAGCCGGTGCAAACGTGCACCTGGTTTCACAACGGTCAGGAAATGAATCGTTCGCGCGACGATTATTTCAGCGCAGACGTCGAAGCCTGCCCGTTGGGCGAAACCCTGTTCAGTCGTTACCACCCCAAAGGTGAAATCGATGAGCCCGTCGCTCCGGAGGATTCCGACAGTCGCTATCGGATCTCGCAGGCACTGGTCGGCTCGGTCGCTCGAACGGAAATCCTCGCCTATCGGACCGATGCGCAGGCGCCTGGTGCTGCCGCGCTGTACTCGGTAGAGGAGAAGCGTTATCTGGTGCGCGAGGTGCGGCCGCAAGGGCACTACGACGCAGCCGTGCTGCTGTCGCTAGAGGTAGAAACCATCAGTTATCAGTACGACGGTTTTATCGATGACCCGCTGTGCCGCCACGACGTGATCTTGCGCTGGGACGCTTTTGGCGCGGTGATGCACGCACTTACGGTGTGCTATGCGCGCAGGTTGACCGCCGAGAGCCCGCCCCCCTTCACAGAGCCCCACCTGATTCGATGGTGGGGCGACGCCCACGACGAGGCGCAGCAATACTTTTACATCAGTGAAACCCGTGCGCGCCTGATCAACCTGGTTGAGCCGCAGCAATGGCGATTGGGCCTGCGATATCAGGCACGGGACAACGCGCTGAAATTAGCCAAAGGTACGCTCCCCGGCGAGCTGAACCCGGCACAGGTATCTTTTGAATCCCTGAGAAAGCTGCAGGATTCGGCAGAATGGGCCATCGAACGGGTGCTGACTTCCCAATCCATACAGCGCTATGTGGACGTAGAGGGTATTGAACTGGGTGACGGCGTCGCCGGATTCGAAGCCCTGTCGCATTCTCTGGAGCTTGCCCTGCTGGACAAGACCGCGCTGGACGCTTACAGCATTGTGCCGGGCCTGAACATTCGCGAGGCCGTCGAGGCAATTGGTTACTCACCCATGCCGCTGCTGTTCGAAGCGACGCCGAGCGAGGAACAAAACCTTTGGTCATCGCGGTTCAATCTGGCTCGGTACGGCGATCTGGAAGCGTTTTACAAAGTGCTCGATTTCAACGAAACGCCAAGTCATGGTGTGACCAAAGCCGAATACGATCAACACTATCTGACAGTCATTCGCACGGTACTGCCCGACGGTTGCGCCGTTGAGGTAGCGGAGTTCGATTACCACGCACTGAAACCCCTGCGAATCATCGACGCAAATGAAAATACCGAAGAAGTCATCTATGAGCCCTCCGGTCAGCCACTGGTGATCAGCTTTCATGGGACCGAGAACGGCATGGACGTCGGGTTCGACCAGCTGATCGACTACCGGCCGTTGCCCGATATGAGTCCGGAATACGCCATCCGGTATCCGGAGGACACCGTACAAAACGCTGCGAGTACCCTGCACAATGACCTGTTCAGCTGGATGGGAGCGATCCCCTCTTCCGCGCTTCAAACCCGGTCGATCAAGCAAGGTGATCTGTTGCCCGGCGGGCACATCCGCGCCAGCGCACGTCGCCGGCTTGCGCGACTCCACGCCCTGGCGCCTGAAGAACAGCAATTGCTCATGGCCATTGAACGGGCTCACCGAGAGCCGGTACACACCGTGATGCTCAGCGCCGACCGCTACCCCACCGACAACGTGCAGATCCAGATTGTCAAAACCTGCGTGGACGGTTTTGGCCGCGAGCTGCAAACCCAACAGTTGGTGGATCCCGGCATGGCCTATGCGGTGGACACCGATGGCTCGCTGATCGTTGAGGATGGCGAGTTGCGTGAAGTCTTCAGCAAGTCGCGCTGGCGCATCAGCGCCCGGGTCGAATACAACAACAAGGGCTTGCCGGTGCGCCAGTTCCGGCCGTTCTTCGCCGATACCTATCGCTACGTCAACGATGTCTCCCTGCGTGAGCATGGCTACTTCGATCGATTGTTCTATGACGTGCTGCGCCGCGTGGTGCGCCTGATCAATCCCATGGGGCATTTTTCCCGTGAGACTCATCACCCGTGGTACCTCATCAGTGAGGATTTCAACGACACCGCAGAAGAGCTGTCATGAGCAGCCACGTTCATCATCGTACGCCAACCCTGACAGCCACCGACAGTCGTGGGCTGACTGTGCGGCGGGTCGACTACTGGCGCAAGAATGCCGATGACCTGCCCATGACCCGGACCACGTGCACGGAACATGATCTGGCCGGACGCAGCGTTGCCCAATGGGATCCACGTCTTCCCGCCCCCTGCCTGGCGACTGTCTACTCATTGTCGGATCAGCCATTGAGAACAGACAGCGTCGATGCCGGTATGCGTCTGAGCCTGCCAGGGCGGGCGGGTCAGACACTGCAGCGCTGGGATGGCCGCGGTGCGGTCTGGCTCATGACTTACGACCCGCAACTGCGCCTGCTGAGCGTAAAGAACACAGCCACCCCCCAGGACGATGAAATATTCGAATACGCCGATGCCTTGGCGGATGCCGGCAACAACTTGCGGGGACGACATCAGCGACTGACTGATCCCTCAGGCTGCCTTGAAGTGCACAGCTATAGCCTCGCCGGCCACTCCCAGCGAGAAACCCGAACCTTTCAAGATGCCAAATCGTTCACCAGCCAACGCACCTATGGTCCGCTGGGTGCGGTCATAGCGCTGACGGATGCCGGCCAGCATCAACAGACGATGCTTTATGATCTGGCCGGGCAAATCAAAGCCACCTCTCTGATCCTGAAAGACGGGGTCGAGCGCAGGGTGCTTATCGACGCGCAATACAACGCCGCCGGACAGCTTTTCACGCAACAAAATGGCAACGGCGTGAGCGTTCATTGGGATTACGACCCGGCCAATTCCCTCCTCGTCAGGCAATGGTCACAAAACAGCAGCGAACCGCCCATTCAGGACCTTGAGTACAAGTACGATCCCATGGGAATGATCACCCGGATCTTCGATGCCGCCGTCAAGCCGGTTTTCTTCGCCAACCAGCGCTGCGATGGCACCCGTACCTTCACCTACGATTCGCTGTATCAACTGAGCAGCGCTACCGGTTGCAGCGCCGCCGCAATGCCAAAAAACCTGGCCCGCCCGCAATCCTGCGACCCCAGAGACCTGCGTAACTACCTGCAGACCTACGAATATGACGATGGCGGCAATCTGATCAAGATTACTCAGATACGTGAGGGAACAAGTCATACCCGTCATGTGATGATCGACCCATACAGCAATCGAGGCGTATTGCATGAGCCAGGCGATCCGCTGCCGGATTTCGGCCAACTGTTTGATCCGCACGGCAATCTGCTGGAGCGATTGCCGGGCCAGCCGTTGCGGTGGAACAGCCGCGATCAGTTGCAATCGGTGGTGATGATCCCCCGTTCCGACGGTCAGGAAGATGCGGAGCACTGCTGGTACAGCCAGGGCGTGAGAGTCTGCAAACGCTATGAGCACTACGGCAGGAACACCAGCCACTTTCACCAGGTACGTTACCTGCCGGGGCTTGAGATCTCCTGCAAGGACAATGGTGAAGAGCTGCATGCCATCACCGTCACCACCGGGGCGGGTACGGTGCGTTGTCTTTACTGGGAAAACGATCCGGCAAACGTTGGCAGTACGCAATTGCGTTACGGTCTGAACGATCACTTGAATTCATGCCTGATCGAACTTGATCAGCTCGGGCAAATGATCAGCCACGAGCAATTCTTTCCGTTCGGCGCTACAGCCGCCTTCACGTTGTGCTCTGATATAGAGGTCGATTACAAAGTCATTCGGTACAGCGGCAAGGAGCTGGATCGCAGCGGTCTCTACTATTATGGCGAGCGCTATTATGCGCCGTGGCTGGGGCGCTGGACGCAACCGGACCGACACGGAATCGCAGATGGCTTGAATCTGTATTGCATGACCGGTAACAACCCGATCAACTTTGTCGACCAACAAGGGGCGACCAAAGTACCTGCACAAACCGGCAGTGCATCACAAACCACCATTGCCATCTCCACTCCTGGCTCCTCGCGCCGACCGTCTTCGGCAAGCGCGCCCGATCTGGTAACCGATCCCCAGGCTAATCCCCCCGGGCACCTTCCCCCTGAACCCGATCAAACATGGCGCGAGCGGGTCAAGTCGGCAACGCTGACAGTCGTCAACTCCAGGATCGGGCTAGCGCTGCTGCCTGTGGGGACATCGTCTCCTGCCAACGCAGCCGTCGTCAGCTCGGTTTTGACTATATCCGCGCAACTCGTAATACACGCCTCAATGTTCAACCCCGGCTGGTCTCCCCCCGGCACGTGGGACCCGGATAGTAATGGACAAATGCCGCCTGTCGAGGTCACGCAGGATGCCAACCGGGTTTTCAACCTGACCACCGCCGGGGTCAACGCGGCTGCGACCGTCGCCGGCATGATTCTAGGGCCAGTGGTGGGCGGATACGTCGATGAGTTGAGAGGCACCAAGCTCAAGGCAGAGAATGACAAGCGCGCTGGAGCATTGCTGGACACCACAGACCAGTTGATCGCCAAGATGCAATTAAAGGATAAACCGACGACAACGGCACTGGACGCTTTGCATGGACAGGTACTGGGGGCGGAAGAGCTGGCCGGGATCAGTTGGCGAAGCATGGGCATGCTCGAGAAAATATCCGGGATGCGATCCATGGATGATCCAGAGCCATCGCGAAGAAATTCGACGGCCTCTGTTGGCGCACAGACCAGCGGGTTTAAGCGAGACGATCCCGCTCGCAGGCGCACGAACAAGCAGGTGGTCCACCTTTAGGAAAGTCTGGCGCTACGGTGCTTATCGTTTCAGGCCGGGGCCATGCTATGGTCTCGGCCCGACTTTCCTGACTGTTTGCGCCCAGCATGCTGCCGACTTCCCGTACCCTGCGTCTGTCGTTGTATTTTCTGCTGATCATCGCCGGCACGGTCGTGGCCGCGACCCTCGCGATGCGCCATGCCGAGCGTCAGGCGCTGGAAGAAGATGCCGCGCGCGCCAACCAACAACTGGGGTTGTACGCCAACTCACTGCACACCCTGATCGATCGCTATCGCGCCCTGCCCGCCGTGCTGGCGCTGGATCCGCAACTGCGTTCGGCCCTGGCCGGCCCGGTCGATGCCGCACAGCAAGCGGCACTGAATCTGAAGCTGGAAAAGATCAACGGTGCGGCACAGTCCTCGACCCTGGAATTGCTCGATCACACAGGGCTGGCCGTGGCCGCCAGCAACTGGCGCTTGCCCAGCAGTTACGTCGGTCATAATTACGGTTTTCGTCCCTACTTCAGCCAGACCCGCACTCAAGGCACCGGGCGTTTTTACGCGGTGGGCGTGACCAGCGGCATTCCCGGTTACTTCCTTTCCAGCGCAGTGCTAGGGGAGAACAGCGAGTTCCTCGGTGCAATGGTGGTCAAACTGGAATTCCCGGAGCTGGAGCGCGAGTGGAGCCAGGGCAGCGACACGCTGCTGGTCAGCGATGCGCGCGGCATTATCTTCATCTCCAACCAGCCGGCCTGGCGTTATCGCGCCTTGCGGCCGTTGAGCACCGATGATCTGGCCGAGATCAAAGCCACGCGCCAGTACGACAAGCAATCACTGGTGCCGCTGACCCATTTGCCGCTACGGCGCTTCGATGACAACAGCGACCTGCGCCGGGTCGAAGGCCCGGACGGCACTGCCGACTATCTTTGGGAGTCGCTACCACTGACGACCGAAGGCTGGACTCTGCACCTGCTGCGCCGCCCGCAAGTCGCTTTCGAAGATTTGCGCAACGCCGCGCTGGCCGCCGCCGGGGTGTGGCTGGCGCTGGTGTTTTTGTTGCTGTTCCTCAATCAGCGCTGGCGGCTGGCCAAGATCCGTCAGCGCAATCGCGAGGAACTCGAGCGTCTGGTCGAAGAGCGCACCCGCGCCTTGCGTACCGCTCAGGAGGGTCTGGTGCAATCAGCCAAACTCGCCGCGCTGGGGCAGATGTCTGCGGCGTTGGCTCACGAAATCAATCAACCGCTGACCGCCCAGCGCATGCAACTGGCAACCCTGCGTCTGCTGCTCGAACATGGCCGCGTCGATGACGCGTACAAGGCGCTGAAACCGGTGGACGACATGCTCACGCGCATGGCTGCCCTCACCGGCCACCTCAAGACTTTCGCCCGCAAGAGCCCAAGCGGTTTGCGTGAACGTCTGGATCTGGCGACAGTGGTCGATCAATCGCTGCAATTGCTCGATGCGCGGCTGCGTGACGAGCAGGTCAGTCTGGTGCTGCACCTGACCCGTCCGGCGTGGGTGCGCGGTGATGCGATTCGTCTCGAACAGGTGCTGATCAACCTGCTGCGCAACGCGCTGGATGCGATGCAGGGCAAAGCGTGCAAACGTCTGGAGATCCGTCTGGATGCCGACGAACAATTGTGGCGCCTGAGCGTCAGCGACAATGGCGGCGGGATTGCCGAAGAGCATCTGGGCCAGGTGTTCGATCCGTTCTTCACCACTAAACCGGTAGGTGACGGCCTGGGCCTGGGGCTGGCCGTATCCTTCGCCATCGTCCATGAATCCGGCGGTCGCCTGAGCGCCGAGAATGGTGACCACGGCGCGGTGTTCAGCCTGACCCTGCCAATCGATCAGGAGACACACATCTGATGCTCAACTCGGTAATGGTGGTCGACGACGAAAGCAGCATTCGCAGCGCCGTCGAGCAATGGCTGAGCCTGTCAGGGTTCCAGGTGCAACTGTTCAGCCGCGCAGAAGAGTGCCTCGCCGTGCTCCCCGAACACTTTGCCGGGGTGATTGTCAGCGACGTACGCATGCCCGGCATGGACGGTTTGCAACTGCTCGCGCAAGTGCAGAAGCGCGACGCCGATCTGCCGGTGATCTTGCTCACTGGCCACGGCGACGTGCCGATGGCGGTCGAAGCCATGCGCGACGGCGCCTACGACTTTCTGGAAAAACCGTTCAGCCCGCAAATGCTGCTCGGCAGCCTGCGCCGGGCGCTGGACAAACGCCGCCTGGTCCTGGAAAACCGCGCCCTGCACCAACTGGCCGACAACCGCGCGAAGCTGGATGCGACGTTGCTTGGCGTGTCCCGGGGTCTGCAGACATTGCGCCGACAAGTGCTGGATCTGGCGACGTTGCCGGTCAACGTACTGATCCGTGGCGAAACCGGCAGCGGCAAGGAACTGGTCGCGCGCTGCCTGCATGATTTCGGCCCGCGCGCCGGTAAACCGTTCGTGGCGCTGAACTGCGCGGCGATCCCGGAGCAACTGTTCGAAGCCGAGCTGTTCGGCCACGAGAGCGGCGCGTTTACCGGCGCCTCGGGCAAGCGCATCGGCAAGCTGGAATACGCCGATGGCGGCACGCTGTTTCTCGACGAGATCGAAAGCATGCCGCTGGCCCAGCAGGTGAAGTTGCTGCGGGTCCTGCAGGAGCAGAAGCTTGAACGGCTGGGCTCGAACCAGAGTATTCGCGTCGACCTGCGCATTGTCGCGGCGACCAAACCCGATCTGCTCGACGAAGCCCGCGCCGGGCGTTTTCGTGAAGACCTGGCGTATCGCCTGAACGTCGCCGAATTGCGTTTGCCGCCGTTGCGTGAGCGCCGCGAAGACATTCCGTTGCTGTTCGACACCTTTGCTCGCCAGGCCGCCGAACGCCTGGGCCGCACATTTGCGCCGTTGAGCGGTGCGCAACTGAGTCACCTGCTCAGCCATGACTGGCCGGGTAACGTGCGCGAACTGGCCAACGTCGCCGAGCGTCAGGTGTTGGCCCTGGATGAACCTGTCGCTGGAATCGATCCGGGGCAATCGCTGGCGGCGCAGCAGGAAGCTTTCGAAGCGCAATGCCTGCGCGCGGCGTTGACCCGGCACAAAGGTGATGTGAAAGCGGTGCTCGAAGAACTGCAACTGCCGCGCCGCACATTCAATGAAAAGATGCAGCGGCATGGGTTGAGTCGGGAGATGTTTCTGGCCGAATGATTTTGTGTGGGCTGAGAACCATCCCCCTCACCCCAGCCCTCTCCCCCAGGGGGCGAGGGGGAAAGGGAGCTGATCTTCATGCTTTTCAAAACCTGAGTTCGACTCGATATTCCAGGTCGGCGTTACTTCCAAGAGCACCTCGGTCAGACCCCTCTCCCTCCGGGAGAGGGCTAGGGTGAGGGGCTTTGGGCTTGCGCCTCAATAAGCGGAAATCCGCTCATGGATTCGAATCCTTCGGCAACATTCCGCTCACGCTTTCCCGACACCCCCTCTAAACCGGCCCTCCTCCCGTTGGCACAGCTCCTGCTATAGCCCCGGCAGGCTGCGTTCCGACGCGCTCCACAAAAACAATTAAACGAAGGATCCTTCAATGGATAACTCCAACGCCCTGCCACTCGGGTCGGCGGCCGCGCCGGCCAAACCGCGAACCACTGCGAGCCGGATCAAATCGATCTTCAGCGGCTCTGTCGGCAACATGGTCGAGTGGTACGACTGGTATGTGTATGCCGCCTTCTCGCTGTACTTCGCGAAAACCTTTTTTCCGGCCGGTTCTACTACCGCGCAGTTGATGAACACTGCAGCGATCTTCGCCGTCGGCTTTCTGATGCGTCCGATCGGCGGCTGGCTGATGGGCATGTACGCCGACAAAGTCGGCCGCAAGAAAGCCCTGATGGCCTCGGTGTACCTGATGTGCTTCGGCTCGCTGCTGATCGCCTTGAGCCCGAACTACGAAACCATCGGCATCGGCGCGCCGATCCTGCTGGTGTTCGCCCGTCTGCTGCAAGGCCTGTCGGTCGGTGGCGAATACGGCACCTCGGCGACTTACCTTTCGGAGATGGCGACCAAGGAACGTCGCGGTTTCTTCTCCAGCTTCCAGTACGTGACCCTGATCTCCGGCCAGCTCATCGCGCTGGGCGTACTGATCGTGCTGCAAAACACGCTGACCACCGAGCAACTGTACGCATGGGGCTGGCGCATCCCGTTCGCCATCGGCGCGCTGTGCGCCGTGGTTGCGCTCTACCTGCGTCGCGGCATGGAAGAAACCGAGTCGTTCACCAAAAAAGAGAAGGCCAAAGAAAGCGCCATGCGCACCTTGATGCGCCATCCGAAAGAGTTGTTGACCGTGGTCGGCCTGACCATGGGCGGCACCCTGGCGTTCTACACCTATACCACCTACATGCAGAAGTACCTGGTGAACACGGTCGGCATGAGCATTTCCGACTCGACCACCATTTCCGCCGCCACGCTGTTCCTGTTCATGTGCCTGCAACCGATCATCGGCGGCCTGTCGGACAAGATCGGTCGTCGCCCGATCCTGATCGCCTTCGGCGTGCTCGGTACGATCTTCACCGTGCCGATCCTGATGACCCTGCACACCATCCAGACCTGGTGGGGCGCGTTTTTCCTGATCATGGCGGCGCTGATCATCGTCAGCGGCTACACCTCGATCAACGCGGTGGTCAAAGCCGAATTGTTTCCGACCGAAATCCGCGCACTGGGCGTCGGCCTGCCGTACGCACTGACCGTGTCGATCTTCGGCGGCACCGCCGAATACATCGCGCTGTGGTTCAAGAGCATCGGCATGGAAACCGGTTACTACTGGTACGTGACCGCGTGCATTGCCGTGTCGTTGCTGGTGTACATCACCATGAAAGACACCCAGAAGCATTCGCGCATCGTCACTGACTGATCGGGTTTCACAGCCGCTGCAATGGCGGCGTTGATGGCCCCTTCGCGAGCACGCTCGCTCCCACAGAGGATTCGTGTCGATCACAGATCCAGTGTGGGAGCGAGCCCGCTCGCGAAGGCGGCAACCCGGTATCAAGTCAACTCGGCAACCTGCGGCTTGCCATAACGTTTCTGCGCATACGAAGCGCCAACGATCATCGCCAGCAGAATCCCCGCCAGCACCGCCGATGAACCGATGGTGCCGAAGTCCAGACCACCCTTCTCATGGGACTTGGTCATCAAATCGCCCAGAGTCGCGCCAAACGGCCGGGTCAGCACGAACGCCACCCAGAACAACAGCACCGTGGAAATCTTCGTGAAGTATTTGAGCAGCACGACCACCGCAATGGTCGAGCCGATCAGCAGTGCGCCACCGGCAAAACCCAGGCCTGAATCATCGGCCAGGTAGTCGCCCAGCGCTGTGCCGAGGGTGTTGGAAAACAGGATCGCCATCCAATAGAACATCTCGCCACGGAAACTCTGTACCTTGCTGACATTCAGCGAGTCACCGCTCAGGCGCCACGCTGCGAAGATCGCCAGCAGGATTGCAATGAGGATCATCGAGCCAGTGGCGTACCCCAGGCCAAGCGTGCGATCCATGAAGTCCGACATGGTGGTACCGGCGGTGCTGGTGGAAAGGATGACGATCCAGTACAGCAGCGGCTTGTAGGTCTTGGCCATCAGCTGCGTAATCAGCGTGAGCACGAACACGCTGATCAGGATCAGCGAGCTCATGGCATAACCGACATCAAGGGTCATCGACAGCAAGTCCCCTGCAGTTTCCCCCAGGGTCGTCGCGCAGATTTTCATGACCCAGAAGGCCAGGGTGATTTGGGGAAGTTTATTCATCGCAGAGACGCTCCAGTGTGTGACGGCCGGTTCTTGGTTTTATGACCGAGGGCAGACTGGCGGTGCGACAGTGAAAAAGCAGTCGGGAAAGCATGAAAAATCTGTCACGCAGCGCAATACAGCGATTAATCGCTAATTAATGCAGCCACTTCATTCTGCAATCACCTGATCGAAGACCTGCGCGACGCTCGCTCCTGCGAAGAAAGCGAAAAATCCGCGCCGCTCTTAATATCAATTTAATCGATAGCTTTCAGCATGAATATGCGCTTTTCAATCAACTTATCCGGCGTAAAATCAAACCCATGCAAGACACACACGCCAACGAATCCGGAGTAACCGCCATGAAAACCCGACTGATGCTTGCCTTGACCCTGTCCGTACTGGCTGCCAATACCTTCGCTGCCGATGGTTCGGACCGAACCAAATCCGCCGACTTCATTTCCGGCGAAACTGCAGCCATCGAAACCAGCCATTCGGGCACTTATGCCGCCGACGGTTTCGACAAGACCCACATCGGCAAAACCGTCGCCGCCGATGGTTTCGACAAAACCGGTACCGCCCAAGCGATCAGCTGAGTCACCGCAGTTGCGCCAAAGCCCGGCCTTCGCCGGGCTTGATCATTCCGGGGCATCGCAAACATCCCCTGTGGGAGCGAGCCTGCTCGCGATAGCGCCATACCAGCCAATGCAGTTGTAACTGATACACCGCTATCGCCAGCAGGCTGGCTCCCCCAAGGGTTTGCATCTGGCTGGAAATCTGCGACGTGGGCTTGCACTATGTAGCGCTCGAAAACACTTCGCAGGACCACGCCATGCCCGATCACATCCACTTCTACGAACCCGCCAACGGACACGGCCTGCCGCACGATCCGTTCAACGCCATCGTCGGTCCGCGGCCCATCGGCTGGATTTCTTCGCAGAGTGCCGAAGGTCAGCTCAACCTGGCGCCGTACAGTTTCTTCAATGCGTTCAACTACATTCCGCCGATCATTGGCTTTTCCAGCGTCGGCCGCAAAGACAGCCTGAACAACATCGAGCAGACCGGCGAATTCGCCTGGAACCTCGCCACGCGTCCATTGGCCGAGCAGATGAATCAGAGCTGCGCGATGGTCGCGCCTGAGGTGAACGAATTCGAACTGGCGGGATTGACGACCGTAGCGTCGAAGGTGATCGCCGTGCCTCGCGTGGCAGAAAGTCCGGTGTCCTTCGAATGCAAGGTCACGCAGATCATTCAGTTGCAGCGCGTCGATGGCGAAACAGTGCCGAGCTGGCTGATCCTCGGCGAAGTGGTCGCCGTGCACATCGCCAAATGGTTGTTGAAGGACGGCATCTACGACACCGCCGCGGCACAACCGATTTTGCGCGGCGGCGGGCCGGCGGACTACTTCCAGTTGGGGCCCGAGGCGTTGTTCAAAATGTGGCGTCCGGGCGCCAGCAAGTAAGTGCTTACCAGATCAACTCGGCGTCATCAGTGACGCCCTTGAGTTTGTCCAGTTCGTTGATGGCGGCGTCGTCGGCGGCAATGGCACCGGGGAACACTCGCTCGTCGAGCAGTGTGTGAAAGCGTGGTGCACCGCCATCGACGAGGGCCTTGACCGCGATTGCCGCGTAATAACCCTTGTTGCCGCCCAACTCGACGGGGACCACTGCGGAAACTGCTTCGAAGCGTTCGAACTCTTTACGTGCCATGTCACACATCCCGGCTCAGACAAATAAGCCGGCCATTAAACCCTCAACCGACGAGTTTGTGTACCGGCGCCGGGCACTGGAGCAGGGCTTGTGCCGCCGAGACGTCGCGGAAGGTGTGAAAATCGAGGCTGTTGACCACCAGGTCCTGCACCAGCTCAGCGAACACTTCCATCGATGGGCTGTTGAAATAAGCGGTCATCATTGGCTGACTGCTCCAGAACCCGGACACCAGCCACAGCTCTGGATCGCATTGCGATTGCTGCAAGGAAAAACTCAGGCAACCGGGTGCCGATCGTGAGACTTCGATCAACGCGCTCAGGCGCACACCGAGTTCCGCCGAACGCCCGGGCTGGGCACGAACGAAAGCCATATGACTGACAGGCATCTGCTTGGACATGATCAACCCTCCATGAAATCGCGTGGCAGCCGGGGGCGGGCTGCGACTGAAGCAAAGATTAAGGGCCGAGGCGTTTGCGCCGTTAGTCGATTCCTGTCGTCGAGTTGCCCAATCCTGCGCCAGTGCGCCCTGCACCTGTAACAAGCTGTAAATCGGTGTCACAGGCTTGTCATACGGCGTATCAAGCAAGTTTGCCGGGCTGCGCCATGCTGTGGCTGGGTAGTCCGTCATGCGCCGGCAGGATCAGGCAAGCATTTGACAGAATGTGTCTACCGCTCGCGCTTGCACAAACTTATGCTCTGCTGCATTCCACCTCACTTGCCGAGGATGCCGTGCATGACGTCATTCGATCGTTTTCAAGCCGAACCCACTGCTGACATGGAAAAACAGCGCGCGGAGCTGGCGGCGATCATTCGCCGCAACACCAGCGACGATGGCAGCTACCAGACCGCCATCGGCTCGCTGTTCATGTCGCGTCACACCCAATCCCACGACTTTGCCCCGGTGCTCGCGCAACCGGCGCTGTGCATCATGGCGCAGGGTCGCAAAGAGGTGCGGCTGGCCGACGAATTCTTCAATTACGACCCGCTGAATTACCTGGTGGTATCGGTTTCGATGCCGCTGAGCGGGCGCGTGGTCAATGTCTCGCCGGATGAACCGATCCTCGCCGTGCGCCTGGATATCGACCCGACCGAAATCACCGCGCTGATCGCCGATGCCGGCCCGATGGGCGTACCGACCCGGCCGACCGGGCGTGGCCTGTACGTCGAGCGCATCGACAGTTCGATGCTCGACGCGGTGCTGCGCCTGGCCCGGCTGCTCGATGCGCCGAAAGACATCGCCATGCTCGCGCCGCTGATCCGCCGCGAGATTCTCTACCGCCTGCTGCGCAGTCCGCAGGGCCATCGCTTGTACGAAATCGCGATTGCCAACAGCCAGAGCCATCGCATCAGCCAAGCGATCAAATGGCTCAACGGCAACTTCGAGCAGCCGCTGCGCATCGATGATCTGGCCAAGGAAGTGAACCTCAGCGTCTCGACCCTGCATCACCGCTTCAAGGCGATGACGGCGATGAGTCCGTTGCAGTACCAGAAGCAGTTGCGCCTGCAAGAGGCGCGGCGCTTGATGCTGACTGAAGGGTTGGAAGCGTCGGCCGCGGGGTATCGCGTGGGCTATGAGAGCCCGTCGCAATTCAGCCGAGAGTACAGCCGCCTGTTTGGCGCGCCGCCGTTGCGGGATCTGGCGCGGTTGCGGCTTTCGGTGTGATCGTCGAGAGCCCCTCACCCTTACCCTCTCCCGGAGGGAGAGGGGACTGATTGGGGGATATTGAAGAAGTACACCGCGATAAAAACTCATTGATGCCATGACGCCGACGCATGCCTCGTTGCGAGGCATGCGCTGCCCTCTTTCGGGCGTTCAGAGCGCCCGGATCACGTGTTTGATCTCCTGAAACGCGGCCAGGCCCCACGGACCCAGTTCGCGGCCGATGCTGCTCTGTTTGTAACCACCCCACGCCGTCTGCGGAAAAATCACTTGCGGCGCGTTGAGCCACACCAGCCCGGCCTGCAAAGCGTTGGCCACCCGCTCGGCGGCCTCGGCGTTACGCGTCACCACACTGGCGACCAGGCCGAATTGGCTGTCGTTGGCCAGCGCAATCGCCTCGGCTTCGCTGCTGACACTGCGCACACACAACACCGGGCCGAAAATCTCTTCGCACCACAGCGCACTGTCGAGGGGCACTTCGGTGAACACCGTCGGCTGCAAAAAAAAGCCGCGTGGCAGGTGCGCCGGACGATTGCCACCACAGACCAACTTGGCCCCGGCGCTCAGGCCGCGATCGATGTGGCCGAGCACGCGCTGGTATTGCGCCTGATTGACCAGCGCACCCATTTCCACATCCGCGTCGAACGGGTCGGCCACGCGAATCGCTTGCGCACGTTGTTGCAGGCGTTCAAGAAATTCATCGGCCAGTTCATCGGCGACCAGCACTCGGCTGGTGGCCGAGCACATCTGCCCGGCATTGAAGAAACCGCCACCACAGGCCAGCTCCACCGCCAGCTCCAGGTCGGCGTCTTCGAGCACCAGCAGCGAAGACTTGCCGCCCAGCTCAAGACTCACGCCTTTCACCGTTTCCGCTGCGCGTTGCATCACCTGCACGCCGACGGCGTTGCTGCCGGTGAAGGAGATCCTGGCGATGCGCGGGTCCGCCGACAGCGGCGCGCCGACGGCCAGGCCGGTGCCGCAGACCAGATTGAATACGCCGTCGGGCAGGCCGGACTCGGCGATGATCGCCGCCAGTTCCAGCTCCGGCAGCGGCGTGACTTCAGAGGGTTTGAGCACCACGCAGCAACCGGCAGCCAGCGCCGGGGCGAGTTTCCAGGCGGTGGTGACCATGGGGAAATTCCACGGCACGATCAACCCGACCACACCGCACGGTTCGCGACGCAGACGTGCACTGAAGTCGTCGCTGGGCAACGGCACATTCGTGTCGACCTGCGCGTCGAGGCCTTCGGCAAGTTCGGCGTAATACTCGAAGGTAGCGATGACATCGTCGACGTCGATCGCCGCTTCGAACAACGGCTTGCCGTTGTTGCTCGATTGCAGGTTCATCAAGTGCTCACGACCGTTGCGCACGCCGTTGGCGATGTTGCGCAGGACCACAGCGCGCTCGGCACCCGTGGTTTTCGACCAGTCCTTGAATGCTGCAACCGCGGCGGTCACCGCGTGCTCGACCGCACGTTCATCCCCGCCATTGACCGTGGTCAGCAGCGCTTCGGTGGCCGGGTTGATCACGCGCAAATGCTCGTGGCCAGCCGACCATTGGCCGTTGATGTAGAGGCCGTCGAGGGTCGTTGGGAAATTGATCATTGGGCCACCGCCTGCATCCACTGGTTCTGATCGATTTCGATGACGGTCGGGCCCTGGCGATCACTGGCGGCACGCAGCGCACTGCGCAACTGCGCTACCGAACTGATCGCTTCTGCGGCGCAACCGAGCGCTTTGGCCACACCGATGAAGTCCGGGGTGTAGATGTCGACACCGACCGGCTCCATGGCGCGATTGACCATGTATTTCTTGATCTCTTCGTAGCCCTGGTTATTCCACAACAGCACGATCACCGGCGTGCGCGCTTCGACCGCGCTGGCCAGTTCCGGCAGAGTGAATTGCAAGCCGCCGTCGCCGATCAGGCACACCACCGGCGGGCGAACGCCTTTCTCCAGTGGCCCACCGAGCCAGGCACCAATGGCCGCTGGCAAGGCATAACCGAGGGTGCCGTATCCGGTCGACGAGTTGAACCAGCGTCGCGGGCGTTCAGGGTTGAAGGTGAGGTTGCCGGTGTATACAGGTTGCGTCGAATCGCCAACGAACACCGCGTCAGGCAATTCCTGCAGCACGGTTTCAAGGAAACGCGTCTGCGCCAGGGTCGCTGTGTCCCAGCTCGCGGCCAGATCATCACGCAGACGCGCCGCGCGCACCTGGCCCCAATCGTTGCGGCGCTCGGCCAACGCTTTGTGCGACAAGGCGCTGAGCAAGGCCTGCGCGGCGTTGCGCGAGTCGGCGACCAATGCGACGTGCGGCGGATAGTTGCGCACGGTTTGATCGGCATCGATATCGATGCGCAGCAGCTTGCCGGGAATCTCGAAACCGCCGGCGAAGGTCACGTCGTAATCGGTCTCGGCCAGTTCGGTGCCGATCGCCAGCACTACATCAGCATCGGCCACCAGCGCGCGGGTGGCGACCAGGCTTTGCGTCGAGCCGATCAACAGTGGATGCGTGGAAGGCAGCAGGCCTTTGGCATTGATGGTCAATGCCACCGGCGCGTCGAGCAGTTCGGCTAATTCGCCAAGTTCCGCGGCGGCATCGATGGCACCGCCACCAGCAAGGATCAGCGGCCGTTGCGCGCCGGCCAGCAATTCGGTCATGCGGCTGACGGCGGCCGGCGCGGCACCGGCGCGGTCGATGTGCACCGGCAGGCTGGCGAGCAATTCATCGGCGTCTTCGACCAGCACGTCCAGGGGAATTTCAATGTGCACCGGACGCGGCCGGCCCGCCTGGAACAAGGCGAATGCGCGGGCCAGCACGCCGGGCAATTCCGACGCCGACATCAAGGTGTGAGAGAACGCCGCGACGCCAGCGACCAGTGCGCTCTGGTTCGGCAATTCGTGCAGCTTGCCGCGCCCGCCGCCCAACTGGCCGCGGCTCTGCACGCTGGAGATCACCAGCATCGGGATCGAGTCGGCGTAGGCCTGGCCCATCGCCGTGGTGATGTTGGTCATGCCCGGGCCGGTGATGATGAAACACACACCCGGTTTGCCACTGATGCGCGCATAGCCGTCGGCCATGAAACCGGCGCCCTGCTCATGCCGAGGCGTGACATGGTTGATGCTCGAACGGGCCAGCCCGCGATACAGCTCAACGGTGTGCACCCCGGGAATGCCGAACACCTGCTCGACCCCGTAACCTTCGAGTAACTTGACCAGTACTTCGCCACACGTCGCCATGTCGATTGCCCCTGTTGTTTGATCAATACGCCGTGCCAATGTGGGAGCGAGCTTGCTCGCGAAAGCGTCGGATCAGCCAACATCAATGCTGGATATGAAATCGCCTTCGCGAGCAAGCTCGCTCCCACAGGGGCCGGTGGAATAGGCTCATTGAACGGGCGGCCGCTAGCGGCAACAATCGATTAAAAGTCATACTAGCCATGTCCTCACGTCATACCTTGGATCCACATGAAGCGACTGCCTCCCCTGCCCGCCCTGCACACGTTTCTGGTCACCGCGCAGTGCTGCAACTTCACCCGCGCCGCCGAGCAGTTGCACATCACACAGGGTGCGGTGAGCCGGCAGATCGCCGGGCTTGAAGATCATCTGGGTTATGAGCTGTTCATCCGTCTGGCGCGAGGTCTGGAGTTGACGGCCGAAGGACGCGAGTGGCTGCCACGGGTGGAGAAGGTTTTCGCGCTGATCAGCGAAGCCAATGAGCAGATCGGCTCCAAGCGCGAAACCCTGCAACTCAAAGCGCCGAGCTGCGTGATGCGCTGGCTGGTGCCACGCCTGGTGCAATGGCAAAAGGAACGTCCGGACGTGCCGGTCAAGCTCACCACGACACTGGCCCACGGCGTGGATTTTCAACGCGAGCCTTTCGATGCCGCAGTGATCTACGGCACGCCGCCGGACAACTCGTCGACCGCGCTGCACCTGTTCGATGAGCAACTGACACCGGTCTGCTCACCGGCACTGTTGAAAGGTCCACCGGAGCTGTTGGAACCTGCAGATCTGCAGCAGCATTTATTACTGCATCCGACCCCCGACACCCACGACTGGACGGTGTGGCTGACGGCGGCGCGACTGCAATTGAACAACGTCAACGACGGCCAGCATTTCGAGACGCTGGATCAGGCGATGTCGATGGCCTCGCATGGCACGGGAGTGGCGATCGGGGACTGGTCGCTGATTGGTGATGATTTGCACGCCGGGCGACTGGTGATGCCGTTCGAGTTGAAGGTAAAGACGGGGCTGGCGTATTACGTGGCGGTGCCTGGCGGAGCGCAGCCGTCGCCGCAGCTGGAAGAGCTGATGCTTTGGCTGGTCGAGCAGGCTCATTTGCGGTGAAGCCTTTCCCTCACCCTAACCCTCTCCCCAAGGAGAGGGAACTGACCGTGTTGTTTGGTCTACCTGCGCCGACCGGCAATAGCGAGTCGAACTCAGGCCTGGAAAAGCATGAAGATCGGCTCCCTTCCCCCTCGCCCCCTTTGGGGGAGAGGGCTGGGTTGAGGGGGAAAGATCTGAAGCCAGACCAATCCCTCTACGTCACCTCAATCAATAACCAACCGTAAACCGCTGACGCACATGCTTCGGCGTTTCCACTTCATCAATCAGCGCAATTGCATAATCGGCAAAGCTGATCCAGCTGCGCCCTTCGCTGCTCACCAGCAAATGATCCTTGCCGACACGAAACGTGCCTGTGCGCTCCCCTTCAACAAACTCCGCCGACGGCGACAGGAACGTCCAGTCCAGATCGCCTTCCTGTCGCAACGCTTCAAGAAACGCCGCCCCGGCGCTGGCCTCGGCTTTGTACTCGGCCGGAAACCCCGCGCTGTCGATCACCCGCGTGTCATCCGGCAACAACAACGAACCGGCACCGCCCACCACCAGCAGACGTTTCACCCCAGCGCTTTTCACCGGCCCGACAATCGCGGCCGCTGGCACTGTGGCGAAATGCGCGGCGGTGATCACTATATCGTGACCGGCCACTGCGTCCTGCAGCGCCGCCGCATCGAGCACATCGACATTCTTGCTGATCACACCGGCACGGCTGCCGATTTTCGACATGTCGCGGGCGATGGCGGTAACGCTGTGCCCACGACGCAGGGCTTCTTCCAGCAATTGGCTGCCGGCACGGCCGGTGGCACCGATGATTGCGATTTTGCTCATGATGTTCTCCAGTTGGCTTGAGAGTGCTGCGTATGCGGATTCGCTTTACCAGGCCATTTCGCCCTTGGCGACTTTGGCGCTGAGTTCCAGCGAGCTTTCTTCGCCGAGCGATGGGTAGCGTTTCTTCATCGCGGCGATCAACGCTGCGGAATCCTTGGCGCTTGCGGTTTCGGCGTCGAATGCCTTGATGTAGTCGGCGGTGAACTTGACGCTGGCCAGCGAACGGCTGCTGTCGCCCAGGTAGTGGCCCGGTATTACGGTGGTCGGTTTCAGGCTTTCGATCGAACGCAGCGTGTCGAGCCAGTCGGCGTGGGATTGCGCGGTCTGGGTGTCGGCCATCCATACGTGAATGTTCTCGGCGACCACCACGCCACCGACCACGGCCTTGAGCGATGGAATCCACACGAAGCTGCGATCCGGTTGTTTGCCTTGCAGGCCGATCACCTGCAATTTCTGCCCTTCGAGCATCAGGCTGTCACCCTTGAGCACATCCGGCACGATGGTTTTCGCCGGAACGTCGGCGCCCATTTTCGGGCCCCAGAAAGCCAGTTTGCCGGCGACGGTCTGGTTGATGTGGTCGACGGTCGGCTGCGAGGCCAGCACCTTGGCATTCGGGAAGGCTTGGGTCAGGGTGTCGAGGCCGAAGTAATAATCCGGGTCGCCATGGCTGATGTAGATCGTGGTCAGTTGCTTGCCACTGGCGCGGATCTTTTCCACCACCTGTTGCGCCTGGGATTTACCGAACTGTGCGTCGACGAGAATCGCTTCTTTTTCGCCGCTGACCAGTACCGAGGTCACCGGAAAAATCGCCTGGGTGCCCGGGTTGTAGACGTCGAGGGTCAGGTTGGCCGCCGCTGCGTGCGCCGCAAAACCGAGGGCGGCCGTGGCGAGTACAACGCGTTTAAGTGTGGTGAAGCCGATCATCTGTTGCTCCGCTGTGCGAATGCCGTTGCTGGCGATGGACAGAGCTTAGTTGCCTGACTCAGTACAAAAAATGCGATGCTTGAACATAGTTTGTTTCTGAAAGCGGGCAAATCATGGATCGGTTACAAGCAATGCGGGTATTCGTCAGTGTGGTCGATCTGGGCAGCCAGTCGGCGGCGGCCGACCATCTGGACCTGTCGCGGCCGGTGGTGTCGCGCTATCTGGCCGAGCTGGAAGACTGGGTCGGCGCGCGTCTGATGCACCGCACCACACGCAAGTTGAGCCTGACCGCCGCGGGCAACGAGATCCTGCCGCGCTGCCGACAGATGCTCGAACTGTCGAGCGACATGCAGGCCGCCGTCAGCGAACCCGATGCCGCGCCGCGCGGGCTGCTGCGGATCAGCGTCAGCACCTCTTTCGGACAGGCGCAACTGGCTGAGGCGATGGCGGTCTACGTCAGGCGCTATCCGGGGGTGAGCATCGATCTGCAAATGCTCGACCGCACGGTAAATCTGGTGGATGAACGCATCGACCTGGCGATTCGCACCAGCAACGACCTCGACCCCAATCTGATCGCCCGCCGCCTGACTGTATGCCGTTCCGTGGTCTGCGCAGCGCCGGCTTATCTGCAGGAGCACCCGGCGCCTGTGCGGGTCGAGGAGTTGAGTCGGCACAACTGCCTGACCCATTCTTATTTCGGCAAAAGCCTGTGGCATTTCGAAGAGAATGACGAAGCGGTTTCGGTGCCGGTGCAGGGCAACATCAGCGCCAACGAGGCCAGCACCCTGCTGCGCGCCACCCTGGCCGGCGCCGGGGTGGCGATGCTGCCGACCTATCAGGCCGGGGTGCATATCCACAGCGGCGAACTGGTGCGCCTGCTGCCCCATGCCGAACCGCGGCAAATGAACATTTATGCCGTGTACGCCTCACGCAAACACATGCCGGCGGCACTGCGCAGCCTGCTGGATTTTCTGGTGGAACGCTTCCCCGAAAATCCGCAATGGGACGAAACTGCAAGCGGCAAGCCAGAAGCGACAAGCTAGCGCCGTCATGACTCAACTTGCAGCTTACAACTTGAAGCTTGCAGCTGCCCCCCACTGACCTATGCTGAAACTAGTACCGCAGGGTATGTCGTTCAGAGGTCATCGCCATGAACATCAAAACAAGAAGGTATTTCGCGATTTTCATCACCTGCGCCGCCACGCTGGCGCTGTACGGCACCGCGGCCTGGCGGGTCGAACAAATGCGGCAGTTGCCGCGCGAGTATGCGAGCTGCAATTACGAGCGCTGTATTCCGCATAATGCGACGCTCAATGCATTGCGTTGATTAGAGCGCCGGAATTCGCCCCTTGTGGGAGCGAGCCTGCTCGCTCCCACAGTGTATTTGGCGGTGCTGTCAGGATTACTGCTCGGCCTTCAGCCGATCACGGAAGGCTTTCGGCGATATCCCCACCCGGCGCCGGAACAAGCGTGTGAAGTTGGTCGGGTCGGAAAATCCCAACAGCTCCGACATCTCGTAAATGGTCATGCTGGTGTAGGTCAGCAAGCGCTTGGCTTCGAGTAACTGGCGCTCGTGCATGATCTGCAACGCCGGTTGCCCGGCCAGCTCGCGGCAAGTGCCGTTGAGGTGCGAGACGGAAATGCCCAGGCGATGGGCCAGATCCTCGACCTTCACATGCTGGCGATAGGTTTCTTCGACCAACTGAATAAACCCATTCAAATATTCGCGCTGACGCTGCGGCCGTTGGCTGGCTTTGTGCCGCACGATCGCCTGGCGACTGACCCAGACCA
This sequence comes from Pseudomonas koreensis, assembly GCF_036668835.1. Lineage (GTDB taxonomy): Bacteria > Pseudomonadota > Gammaproteobacteria > Pseudomonadales > Pseudomonadaceae > Aquipseudomonas > Aquipseudomonas koreensis_I. The sequence goes on along the minus strand of NZ_JAZEVW010000005.1, from coordinate 344,178 downwards.
TGATCACGCTGACCAGCGAATGCATGAGCATTTCCCGCGCGGGTTGATGGCCGTTGTACTCGGCCTGCAAGGCGCTGAAAAGACTGTTGAGGTAGTCGCCGTCCGCGCCCGCCGGGTAATGCTCGGCGCTGGCCAGCGCGTGCACCGCATCGCCCAGTTGCGCCTGCAAATGGTTGATCAACGGTGTGGCGAGGGTAACGATGAAGCCCTCGACGTCCTCGGAAAAACGAAAGCCATGCACCGACAGCGGTGGCAGGACCTGGATCGCAGGGGTTTGCAATTGCGTGCGCTGGCCTTCGATTTCAAGCTCTGCCTGACCTTTGAAAACGAACAGCAACTGGCACAGATCGGCGTGGCGATGGGGTTTGATTTCCCATTCATGTTCGCGACTGCGTGAGGAAATGGTTTCACAGTGCAGCAAGTCAGGGGTCGGCCAGTCCAGGCTTTCACCGTAGAGCTTGAACACGGGAATCGAAGGCAGCTCAGGCTTGTTCATCACTTCAATCCAGGCCTCGGGGTTGTGGGCGATAATCGCACCGATTGGCAGAATGTACAGGTATCGGCTCAGTTTTCACCTTCAATTGACAGACCCGCAAGGGAAAAATGCAAGCACTCGATCCATAAAAAACCCTCACCGGCGTTTGCCGCGTGACGCTTGCGAGCCATAAAAACAATGAAAACGCTGAAAACCCGAATCGCGATCATCGGCGCCGGCCCGTCCGGTTTGCTCCTCGGCCAGTTGCTGCACAACGCTGGCATCGACACCCTTATCCTCGAACGGCAAACGCCCGATTATGTGCTCGGGCGCATCCGCGCCGGCGTGCTGGAACAAGGCATGGTAGAGCTGTTGCGTCAGGCCGGGGTGAGTCAGCGCATGGACGCCGAAGGGCTGGTCCATGGCGGTTTCGAACTGGCCCTCGACGGGCGCCAGGTGCACATCGACCTGCACGCTTTGACTGGCGGCAAGACCGTGATGATCTACGGCCAGACCGAAGTCACCCGCGACCTGATGGCCGCTCGTCGGGAGGCCGGCGCGCCGACGATTTATCAAGCGAGCAATGTCGTTCCCCACGGCATGAAAAGCGACGAAGCGTTCGTCACTTTTGAAAAGGATGGCGAAACCTGGCGCGTCGATTGCGACTACATCGCCGGTTGCGACGGTTTCCACGGGGTTGCCCGGCAATCGATTCCGGCCGACTGTCTGAAGGTCTTCGAGCGGGTTTATCCGTTCGGCTGGCTGGGCATTCTCGCCGACACCCCGCCGGTACACGACGAGTTGGTTTACGCCCGTCACGAACGCGGTTTTGCCTTGTGCAGCATGCGTTCGCAAACGCGCACCCGCTATTACGTGCAAGTACCCGCTGATGACAACGTCGAGGACTGGAGCGACGAGCGCTTCTGGGACGAATTGAAAAGCCGCTTGCCGAGCGCACTGGCGAAGAAACTGGTCACCGGTCCGTCGATCGAAAAAAGCATCGCGCCCCTGCGCAGTTTTGTCGTCGAACCGATGCAGTACGGGCGGATGTTTCTGGTCGGCGACGCCGCGCACATCGTCCCGCCCACCGGCGCCAAGGGTTTGAACCTGGCGGCCAGCGATGTCAGCACGCTGTTCAATATTCTGTTGAAGGTTTACCGCGACGGGCGCACCGACTTGCTGGAGAAGTATTCGCAAATCTGCCTGCGCCGCGTGTGGAAGGCCGAGCGTTTTTCTTGGTGGATGACCTCGATGCTGCACCGCTTCGATGATCACGACGCGTTCAACCAGCGCATCAGCGCCGCGGAACTGGACTACTTCGTCGACTCGGAAGCCGGGCGAAAAACCATCGCAGAAAATTACGTCGGGCTTGCGTACGAGGCTATCGAATAGCCTGCTATCGATTTACACTGGCGAGCATCCCCGCTCGCCATGTCTTGCGGGTCCATCATTGCCCGCAGGTTTTCCGTGACCACTCTGAACCCGCCTGAAACACCCAAACCGGCCATTCGCAGCGTGCTGGTCGCCTTGATGATGGCGATCTTTCTCGGCGCGCTCGATCAGACCATCGTTGCCGTATCGATGCCGGCCATCTCTGCGCAATTCAAGGACGTCAGCCTGCTGGCCTGGGTGATTTCCGGGTACATGGTGGCGATGACCGTGGCGGTGCCGATCTACGGCAAGCTCGGCGATCTGTACGGGCGGCGCAAACTGATGCTGTTCGGCATGGGCCTGTTCACCCTTGCTTCATTGTTTTGCGGCATGGCGCAGAGCATGGAGCAACTGGTGCTGGCGCGCATTCTTCAGGGCATTGGCGCCGGCGGGATGATTTCGGTGAGTCAGGCGATCATCGGCGACATTGTGCCGCCGCGTGAACGGGGTCGCTATCAGGGCTATTTCAGCAGCATGTACGCGGTGGCGAGTGTTGCCGGGCCGGTGCTCGGCGGCTACATGACCGAATACCTGTCGTGGCGCTGGGTGTTTCTGATCAATCTGCCGCTGGGCCTCGGTGCCTGGTGGGTCGCCCGGCGCAACCTGCGCGGTTTGCCGATACCGCAGCGCAAACCGGTGATCGACTACCTCGGTACGGTGCTGATGATCATCGGTCTGACCGCCCTGCTGCTGGGGATCACGGAGGTCGGTCAGGGGCATTCGTGGCGCAGCAGCGAAGTGCTCGGTCTGCTTGCTTGTGCCGTGTTGGTGCTGGCGGCGTTCGTCTGGCATGAAAGGCGTGCGCGTGAGCCGTTGCTGCCGATGCACCTGTTCGCCAACCGCAGCGCCTTGCTGTGCTGGTGCACGATTTTCTTCACCAGTTTCCAGGCCATTTCGCTGATCGTGCTGATGCCGCTGCGCTTTCAGAGCGTCACCGGGGCCGGTGCCGACAGCGCCGCGCTGCACTTGCTGCCGCTGGCGATGGGGCTGCCGATCGGCGCGTATTTTGCCGGTCGCCGCACCTCGATCACCGGGCGCTACAAACCGCAGATCCTCAGCGGCGCGATATTGATGCCGATCTCGATTCTCGGCATGGCGTTCAGCCCACCGGAAGCGACGCTGCTCAGCGGCGTGTTCATGTTGCTCAGCGGCATTGCCGGCGGCATGCAATTCCCGACGTCGCTGGTCGGCACGCAGAACTCGGTGGAACAACGCGACATCGGCGTGGCCACCAGCACCACCAACCTGTTTCGCTCCCTCGGCGGCGCGGTGGGTGTGGCATTGATGTCGGCACTGTTGCTGGCGCTGCTGCAGCATTCGAGTTTCGCCCACCTGGCAAGCAGTTCGCTGCTCAGCGAGGGGCATTCGGGCAATGTCCTGCTCGATGGCCTGAATGCAGCGCCCGGCGATGCACAGAACGCGCTGCGGGCGGAGTTGCTAGTGACGTTCCGGCATTTGCTGTGGGTAAGTGCAGCGGTATCGTTGTTGGGGCTCGCGGCAGCGATTGCCATGCCGAACAACCTGCTGCGCGGGCGGGAGCACGGCGCGAAATAACCGCAACACCACAAACCCCTGTGGGAGCGAGCCTGCTCGCGAAAGCGGTGTGTCATTCACCAGGATGTTGGCTGACACGACGCCTTCGAGAGCAGGCTCGCTCCCACAAGGGAGGGGCGGTGTTTCGGTCAGGGGCTGTAGTAACCCACCGCGACGAGGAAATGCCCGACCTTTTTCAGGTAGGCGTGCTTGTCCTCGATCTTGCCGGTTACCGGGTTTTTCCAGCGATATTCGTACTCGCCTTCATCCTGCTTGCCGATCAGCGCCAGAATAGGTTCACCCACCGGTTTTCCTTCCGGGTCCTTGACCTTGGCGAAATCGGTGTTGATCAGGCGCAGGTTGGTGCCATGCGCCACGTAGCGGCGGGTGTTGAGGTCAACCACGAACACATACAGGTCATCCTGCAGATAGCCGCCCTTGAGCGAATTGACCGCGGTCAGCGTACCCTTCTCGTCTTTACCGAGGTCCGTTGCGGCCTTATCCAGCAGTGCTTTGGCCTGCTCCGCCGAAGCGCGCGGCAAGTAATAACCCACCGCCAGAATCCGCTGGCCGACGCGCTGATAAAATACGTGCTTGCGCTCGACCTTGCCGTCGGCCCAGTTCTGCCAACGGTATTCGGCTTGCTGGATGCCGTTGCCTTCGGGCACTTTCAGGGCATCCTTGAAGGCCTTTTGCAAATCCGGGCCAAGCACTTCGCTGACATCGCGGCCGATCAATGCCGCTGAAGGCCCGCCGCTGGCCAGCATCACGCCCTTGGTATCGACCACAAAGACGTAGCGATCCTTGTCGACGAACTCACCCTGCCGGCTGAACGCAGCGAACGCCTTGTCGCCGTTATCGTGGTAATAAGCCAGGGCTTTTTCCAGCAGGGCGACGGCAGCCTGACTGTCGTCCTTGCCATCGGTGGCGGCGCTGACATGGCCGACACTGGCCAATAACATCAGGCCGAGCCAGGCCACTTTATGCAAAAAACCCATAGCGCATCCCTCGTTCTTGTAAGTGTTTCAAGAGCGTAGACGGCCTGGGCTGATGTAGGGACATTCAGAGGGTTTCTGAACGTTACGCGGTGGCTGTGGTGAGGCATGCCCCACCACAGCCAATCGACTATCAAGGTCGCGCGTTGATCTGCTGTTGCAGGTTCTGGATCTGCGCCTGCAGCGTGTTGAGGTTGCGCGTCATCTGCGCACGGAAGGCGTCGAACTCAGCGGTGTTGCCGCCACCCTGCGGGGTTGCCGGGCGGTTGTCCTGCTCGCTTTTGAGCACAACGATTTCCTGCTCGAGTCGATCGATGGCTGCGCTCGGGTTGCCCTGTTTCTTCAAGGCCACGATATCGGCGCCGAGGCTCTTGAACTGCGCATCGAACGCTTTCAATTCCGCATCGAGCTTGCTGGTGTCAGCCGGTGTGCTTTTCAGGGTCGCCAGTTCCGTGCTCAAGGTTTTCACCTGTGCCTGCAACTGGCTGTTGGCGGTCTGCAGTTCGTTGGTCTGCGCGGTCATCTGCGCCAGACGCTTGTCCAGATCGCTGGCCTGCCCAGCGACGCCTTGCTGCTGTTTGCTCTGATCAAGCAACTTGCCTTCCAGTTGCTTGATTTGCAGCTTCAGCGCTTCGCTGTCGCTGCTGACGTTGGACTGGCTGGCCACAACCTTGCCGGAAATGTCCTGCAGGCGCCCGGCCGCTTCTTCGCTGATCCGCGCGAAGCTTTCCTGAGTCGCAACCAGTTGCTGCTCCATCAGCGAGATCTGCTGGAAACTCCACCAGGCCAGACCGATAAAGGCAAAGAACAATGCGCCGACCAACGCCCACAAAGGCCCGGTGCTGGCCGCCTTGACCTTGACCACCGGCGGCGTGCGCGAGTGCACGGAGGTGCGGGCGGTGGTGGGAATGTCATCGTCGTCGAAGGGGTCGGCGCGCAGGCTGGGCACGTTATCGAAATCGTCGTCGTGAGCATCGTTACGCATGGACATTGAGGCAACCTTTGAGAAACGCGGTGATGGCTAAATGCTGCGAAGTATAACCGCCGCAGCCGCAGGCATTGACCCCCATCCGGGTGTGCGGTTCATTGCCGGCCGACCGAATGGTTTCAACGAATGTCCTGAGCCTTCCACCAGGCGCAGAACTCGTCGAGGGCCGACCACAGGCTGACTTTCGGATCGTAGTCCAGATAATGCCGGGCGCGGCTGATGTCGAGGGTGAAATTTTTGTTCATCACTTGCATGCCCAGCCGCGACAGCGTCGGCTCCGGACGCCCCGGCCAGAGTTTGCAGGCACCTTCGTTGAGCGCGGCAACGCTGTAGGCCAGCGCGTAGGAGCGATATTTGCGAACTTGCGGTACATCCATGTTGCGCATCACGTAATTGACCACATCCCACAGCGGCACCGGCGCGCCATTGCTGATGTTGTAGGCCTTGCCCAACGCCGAGCCCGCCGCCAGCAGACTGCTGAGCATGGCTTCGTTAAGGTTGTGCACGCTGGTGAAATCGACCTTGTTCAGACCATTGCCGACGATCGCCAGACGGCCCTTGCGCTGCATGTTGAGCAGGCGCGGAAAGATGCTCATGTCACCGGCTCCGGTGACGAAGCGCGGGCGCAACGCGATGGTTTCCAGACCGAACTCCTGGGCACCGAAGACCTTTTGCTCGGCCAGATATTTGGTCGCCGCGTACGGATGCCGAAAGCGCTTGGGCACTTGTTCTTCGGTCAGACCGAGATGGTCGCCGCCATCAAAATAGATCGACGGTGACGACAGGTGCACCAAACGTCGGACCCGCTGCTTGAGGCAGGCCTCGACGACATTTTCGGTGACTTGCACGTTGCCCTGATGGAAATCCTGATAACGCCCCCACACACCCACCGCACCAGCGCAATGCACCACCGCTTCGACATCCGCGCACAGCTCGCGGGCCAGTTCGGCATCGGTCAGATCGCCGGGCACGAACTCGGCGCCACGGCGCACCAGATGCTCGACGCTCTCGGCACGGCGCCCGTTGACGCGCACCTCCAGGCCCTGCTCCAGGGCGAAACGCGCAAAGCGCCCGCCAATGAAGCCGCTCGCGCCGGTAACCAAAATCTTCATCAAAAACTCCAGGAATACAGCTGCAAGCTACAAGCCATCAGCTGCAAGTTAAAACGCTGCGCTTGCCGCTTGCAGCTTGACGCTCGCAGCTGCTGTTAAGCCACTAGCCATTGCGGTGACGAGCGCAGTAATTGCTCGGTGAGCAGGTTGAGCAATTGCCCGCCGTTGCGCCAATGATGCCAGTACAACGGCACATCGATCGGTTTATCTGGCAGCAACTCGCGCAATGCACCGCTGCGCAACTGGTCGCGCACTTGCAGTTCCGGCACCAGTCCCCAGCCGATTCCGGCTTCGGCCAAGCGGATGAAACCTTCCGAAGACGGACACAAATGGTGTTCGAAACCACCATCGACGCCCAGCGATGCGAGATAGCGATGCTGCAGAAAATCGTCCGGGCCGAACACCAGCGCCGGCGTGCGCGGCAGTTGTTCGGCGCGCACACCCTGAGGGAAATGGCGCTCGATAAAGGCCGGGCTGGCCAAAGCGCGATAACGCATCGCCCCGAGCAACACACTGCGTGCCCCGGCCACCGGTCGCTCGCTGGCGCAAAGGCAGGCCGCCACTTCACCGGCGCGCATGCGTTTGAGGCCGACCGTCTGGTCTTCAACGATCAGGTCGAGCAGCAAATGCTGGGCAGCGCAGAAATCCCCCACCGCTTGCCCCCACCAGGTGGCGAGACTGTCGGCGTTCAGCGCGATGCGCAGACGATCCGGCAGACCCTCTTCGTCCAGCGCCGGGACCACGCTTTGCAGGTCGCGCTCCAGCAAACGCACCTGCTGCACATGGTTGAGCAGGCGTCGGCCGATCTCGGTCGGCGCCGGCGGTGTGCCGCGAATCAGCACAGGCTGACCGACCCGTGCTTCGAGCAGTTTGATCCGCTGCGAAATCGCCGACTGCGACAAACCCAGTACCTGCGCGGCCCGATCAAAACCGGCCTGTTCAACCACCGCGGCCAAGGCAGACAGCAATTTATAGTCGAACATCAGTTTTCCTAATGAGCGATCAGCAATATTGGTTTTTCTTATACCCCGTCCGACCGGAGAATGGCCAGCAAGCACTTTATGACGCGGAGTACATTTCATGTGGCAAAGCTATGTTAACGGCCTGTTGGTGGCCCTCGGGCTGATCATGGCGATCGGTACGCAAAACGCCTTTGTATTGGCGCAGAGCCTGCGCCGTGAACATCACTTGCCGGTCGCCGCGCTGTGCGTGGTGTGCGATGCACTGCTGGTGGCGGCCGGGGTGTTCGGCCTGGCGACGATTCTGGCGCAGAACCCGACGCTGCTGGGGATCGCCCGCTGGGGCGGCGCGACGTTTCTGATCTGGTATGGCAGCCAGGCGTTGCGCCGGGCCTGTTCGAAGCAAAGCCTGGAGCAAGGCGCAAACCAGACCGTACGTTCGCTGCGCGCGGTCATGCTCAGTGCGCTTGCGGTGACCCTGCTCAATCCGCACGTTTATCTGGATACCGTATTGCTGATCGGCTCACTCGGCGCCCAGCAATCGGTGCCGGGGGCTTATGTGGTGGGCGCGGCAAGTGCTTCGCTGCTGTGGTTTTTCACCCTGGCCCTGGGCGCGGCACGGCTGGCACCGTGGCTGGCTCGGCCGAGTACCTGGCGGATTCTCGATCTGGTGGTCGCGCTGATGATGTTCACGGTGGCCGGGCAGTTGATTATCGCGAGCTGATTTATTCCAAACGGCTCTGGAACCTCTATCCCACACAGTTGTTGCGTGGTTATGCCGCAACCCCGGTGCTATGATCCAGACCCTGCGCCGCAAAGAGTAAAAACTCGCCGGTGCATTTCTGGCCGCCCGTGATCGGCCTTGCGCTCACCGCAACAGACCTGATTAGGAGAATCATCATGGCTTTCGAATTGCCGCCGCTGCCTTACGCACACGATGCACTGCAGCCGCACATTTCCAAGGAAACCCTGGAATACCACCACGACAAGCACCACAACACCTATGTCGTGAACCTGAACAACCTGGTGCCAGGCACCGAGTTCGAAGGCAAGACCCTGGAAGAAATCGTCAAGACTTCCTCGGGCGGTATCTTCAACAACGCCGCTCAGGTCTGGAACCACACTTTCTACTGGAACTGCCTGGCGCCAAACGCCGGCGGTCAACCCACCGGCGCGCTGGCTGAAGCGATCAATGCAGCCTTCGGTTCGTTCGACAAGTTCAAGGAAGAATTCAGCAAAACCTCGATCGGCACCTTCGGTTCCGGCTGGGGCTGGCTGGTGAAAAAGGCTGACGGTTCCCTGGCGCTGGCCAGCACCATCGGCGCCGGCAACCCGATCACCAGCGGCGACACCCCGCTGCTGACCTGCGACGTCTGGGAACACGCTTACTACATCGACTACCGCAACGTGCGTCCGAAGTACGTAGAAGCGTTCTGGAACCTGGTTAACTGGAAGTTCGTGGCCGAGCAGTTCGAAGGCAAAGCCTTCACCGCTTAAGCCGCACGCCAGACAAGAAACCCGGCTATTGCCGGGTTTTTTTATGTTCGCGGATGGCGTTTTTCTCACGTTGGAAACAGCTTCGTGCCGTTTGTCGGAAGCGCACGGGAAGCTACCATCACAGAGCGCAAAAAATATCATGTGCAGGCTCAAGTTGAGGGCAGCCGCTACCGACACAGTTAATTCAGAGCTAATACTCCAATTGGCAGCATTGCGGCCAAGACGCAGGCGAATCGCTCTGAGCCCGATTGTCCCTTTGACTGCCACCCCGGGATTGCCAATACTCATGGCAACTTGACGCTACCCGCACGGAACAAGGAATACCCCTTTGAAGCTGGAACTCAAGAACAGCTTGTCGGTGAAGTTGCTCCGGGTCGTGCTCCTGTCGGCATTGATCGTCGGCGTGGTCTTGAGCTGTGCGCAAATCGTCTTCGATGCCTACAAGACCCGTCAGGCGGTGGCCGGCGACGCCGAGCGCATCCTCGACATGTTCCGCGACCCGTCGACTCAGGCCGTGTACAGCCTGGACCGGGAAATGGGCATGCAGGTAATCGAAGGCCTGTTCCAGGACGATGCCGTGCGTCAGGCGTCGATCGGCCATCCCAATGAAGCCATGCTCGCGCAGAAATCCCGCGAGCTGCAGCATTCCAACAGCCGCTGGCTGACCGACCTGATCCTGGGGCAGGAACGCACCTTCACCACCCAATTGGTCGGGCGCGGGCCGTACAGCGAGTACTACGGCGACCTGAGCATTACCCTCGACACCGCCACCTATGGCGAAGGTTTTCTCGTCAGTTCGGTGATCATCTTCATATCCGGGGTCTTGCGGGCGCTGGCCATGGGCCTGGTGCTGTATCTGGTTTATCACTGGCTGCTGACCAAACCGCTGTCGCGGATCATCGAGCACCTTACCGAGATCAACCCGGATCGCCCCAGCGAACACAAGATCCCGCAGCTCAAGGGCCACGAGAAAAACGAGTTGGGCGTGTGGATCAACACCGCCAACCAGTTGCTGGAATCGATCGAACGCAACACCCATCTGCGCCACGAAGCGGAAAACAGCCTGCTGCGCATGGCCCAGTACGATTTCCTCACTGGCCTGCCGAACCGCCAGCAGTTGCAGCAGCAACTGGACAAGATTCTGGTCGACGCCGGCAAGCTGCAACGCCGCGTCGCGGTGTTGTGCGTGGGGCTGGATGATTTCAAAGGCATCAACGAGCAGTTCAGCTACCAGACCGGCGACCAATTGCTGCTGGCCCTGGCCGACCGTTTGCGCGCCCACAGTGGTCGCCTCGGCGCCCTCGCCCGCCTTGGCGGCGACCAGTTCGCGCTGGTCCAGGCCGATATCGAACAGCCTTACGAAGCGGCGGAACTGGCGCAAAGCATCCTCGACGATCTGGAGGCGCCATTCGCCCTTGACCACCAGGAGATCCGCCTGCGTGCAACCATCGGCATCACTCTGTTTCCTGAGGATGGCGACAGCACCGAGAAGCTGTTGCAGAAAGCCGAGCAAACCATGACCCTGGCCAAGACTCGCTCGCGCAACCGCTACCAGTTCTACATCGCCAGTGTCGACAGCGAGATGCGTCGCCGCCGCGAGCTGGAAAAAGACCTGCGCGATGCGCTGATCCGCGATCAGTTCTACCTCGTCTATCAGCCGCAGATCAGCTACCGCGACCACCGCGTGGTCGGGGTCGAAGCGTTGATTCGCTGGCAGCATCCGGAACACGGTCTGGTGCCGCCGGACCTGTTCATTCCGCTGGCCGAGCAGAACGGCACGATCATCGCTATCGGCGAGTGGGTGCTGGATCAGGCCTGCAAGCAGCTGCGCGACTGGCACGATCAGGGTTTTGCCGATCTGCGCATGGCGGTCAATCTGTCAACGGTCCAGTTACACCACGCCGAGCTGCCACGGGTGGTCAACAACCTGCTGCAGATGTACCGCTTGCCGCCGCGCAGTCTGGAACTGGAAGTCACCGAAACCGGCCTGATGGAAGACATCAGCACCGCTGCGCAGCACTTGCTCAGCCTGCGCCGCTCCGGGGCGTTGATTGCCATCGACGACTTCGGCACCGGTTATTCATCGCTGAGCTATCTGAAAAGCCTGCCGCTGGACAAGATCAAGATCGACAAGAGCTTCGTCCAGGACCTGCTCGATGACGACGACGATGCGACCATCGTTCGCGCGATCATCCAGTTGGGCAAGAGCCTCGGTATGCAGGTGATCGCCGAGGGCGTGGAAACCGCCGAGCAGGAGACCTACATCATCTCCGAAGGCTGCCACGAGGGTCAGGGTTATCACTACAGCAAACCGCTGCCGGCCCGTGAGTTGAGCGCTTATCTCAAGCAGGCGCAACGCAGCAACGCCGCCATTCTCTGAAACGCCGTGAACGCGGCGCCTCCTGCCATTCGGGCTTGTGCGCTTGGTCCCGCGCGTCCATGTGGTAAACAAGAAATATTTCCAGCCACAACCCTTTACACATAATGCGAAAGATTTGCATTATGTCGCAGTTTTGCGCGCCCTCGGCGCCAGTCCACTCAACTACCGAAGCAGGATGTTCGCCATGATTCGTATGCCTCTGGCTACCGCCAGTCTGCTGGCCATCGCTATTTCCCTCGCCGGTTGCGGCGAAGGCAAGGACAAAGAAAAAGCCTCCGAAATGACGCCGGCTTCCAGCAGCGCTGCTCCAGCCCCTGCCGCTACGCCTGCGCCTGCTGCCGGTAAAGTCGACGATGCCGCCGCCAAGGCTGTGGTCGCGCACTACGCCGACATGGTCTTCGCCGTCTACAGCGATGCCGAATCCACTGCGAAAACCTTGCAGACCGCCATCGACGCGTTCCTCGCCAAGCCGAACGCCGACACCCTCAAAGCCGCCAAGGCTGCCTGGGTCGCCGCGCGCGTTCCGTACCTGCAAAGTGAAGTGTTCCGCTTCGGCAACACCATCATTGACGATTGGGAAGGTCAGGTTAACGCCTGGCCGCTGGACGAAGGTCTGATCGACTACGTCGACAAATCCTACGAGCACGCGCTGGGTAACCCGGGCGCCACCGCCAATATTATTGCCAACACTGAAGTTCAGGTTGGCGAAGACAAGGTCGACGTCAAGGACATCACCGCCGAGAAACTCGCCAGCCTCAACGAGCTGGGCGGTTCCGAGGCCAACGTCGCCACCGGCTACCACGCCATCGAATTCCTGCTCTGGGGCCAGGACCTCAACGGTACCGGCCCAGGCGCTGGCAACCGTCCGGCCTCCGATTACCTGGAAGGCGCCGGCGCCACCGGCGGTCACAACGATCGTCGCCGTGCCTACCTGAAAGCCGTGACCGAGCTGCTGGTCAGCGACCTGGAAGAAATGGTCGGCAACTGGAAGCCGAACGTGGCCGACAACTACCGCGCCACGCTGGAAGCCGAGCCGGGTGAATCCGGTCTGCGCAAAATGTTGTTCGGCATGGGCAGCCTGTCTCTTGGCGAACTGGCGGGCGAGCGCATGAAGGTTTCCCTGGAAGCCAACTCCCCGGAAGACGAGCAGGATTGCTTCAGCGACAACACCCACTACTCGCATTTCTACGATGCCAAAGGCGTGCGTAACGTTTACCTGGGCGAGTACACCCGCGTCGACGGCACCAAGATGACCGGCGCGAGCCTGTCGTCGCTGGTGGCCAAGGCTGATCCGGCTGCCGACACCGCACTGAAAGCCGATCTGGCCGCAACCGAAGCCAAAATCCAGGTCATGGTCGATCACGCCAACAAGGGTGAGCACTACGACCAGTTGATCGCGGCTGGCAACACGGCGGGTAACCAGATCGTTCGTGACGCGATCGCCGCGCTGGTCAAGCAGACCGGTTCGATCGAAGCCGCTGCCGGCAAACTGGGCATCAGCGACCTGAACCCGGACAACGCCGATCACGAGTTCTGATCACTGCGTCCGAACCAAAGAAAGGCGACCTTCGGGGTCGCCTTTTTCATACCTGCCCGAAACCTGCCCTGCGGGATCACCGCTAAATGTCTGCTGTTCACTGTCCCCTGTAGGAGTGAGCCTGCTCGCGATAGCGGACTGTCAGTTGATGAATGGGTGACTGATCCACCGCTATCGCGAGCAGGCTCACTCCTACAGGGGGGCGCGTGCGCTTTCCGGCTTGCGCTGTATCAAGCAAACGATAATTCCTCTTATTCAAACTCCCCGGCCCTGTTAGACTTTGCGCCTTTGTTTTCGCCCGTCTGCAGGATGTCTGATGCCCTCGCTGCCTCTTCGCTTGTCCGCACTGTTGCTGGCCCTGGGCCTGAGTGCCTGCGATGACGCCCCGCGTTTCACCCAGGCCGAGCCCGGTGAGGCGCGTTCGGGTGGCGCGGCGACGGTGCGCAAGAGTGATCAGAACGCGTTTTCCCTGCCGTCGGCCAACCTCCCACCCTCGCGACGGGTGGATTTCAGCGTTGGCAACAGCTTCTTTCGCAGCCCGTGGGTGATCGCGCCGTCAACCACCACCGCGCGCGACGGCCTCGGCCCGCTGTTCAATACCAACGCTTGCCAGAACTGCCACATCAAAGACGGTCGCGGTCATCCACCGGCGCCGGACGCAACCAATGCAGTGTCGATGCTGGTCAGGCTGTCGATTCCCGATGCGCCGCCCTACGCCAGAGTCATCGAGCAACTTGGCGTCGTGCCTGAACCGGTCTATGGCGGTCAATTCCAGGACATGGCCGTGCCCGGCGTTGCGCCGGAAGGCAAGGTACGCGTCGACTACACGCCGGTGCCGGTGCGGTTCGCGGATGGCACTGAGGTCGAGCTGCGTAAGCCGGTCCTGCAGATTACGCAACTGGGCTACGGGCCGATGCACCCGGACACACGACTCTCTGCGCGAGTAGCGCCGCCGATGATTGGCCTGGGTCTGCTTGAAGCGATCCCCGAAGAGGCGATTCTCGCCAACGCCGCCACACAAGCCAAAGACAACCGAGGCATCAAGGGCAGGCCGAACCGGGTCTGGGACGATGAACTGCAGAAGACCGTCATCGGCCGTTTTGGCTGGAAAGCCGGGCAACCGAACCTCAATCAACAAAATGTTCACGCGTTTTCTGGTGATATGGGCCTGACCACCAGCCTGCGCCCGTTCGACGATTGCACCGAGGCGCAAACCGCCTGCAAGCAGGCACCGAACGGCAAAGGCCCGGATGGCGAACCGGAAGTCAGCGACAACATTCTGCGGCTGGTGCTGTTCTACAGCCGCAATCTCGCAGTGCCAGCGCGCCGTGGCGTCAACGATGCCGAGGTGCTGGCGGGCAAGAACCTGTTTTTCCAGGCGGGTTGCCAGTCGTGCCATACGCCGAAATACACTACCGCCGCCAACGCCGCCGAACCGGAACTGGCCAATCAGCTGATTCGCCCGTACAGCGATCTGCTGCTGCACGACATGGGCGACGGTCTGGCGGACAATCGCACCGAATTCCAGGCCTCCGGCCGCGACTGGCGCACGCCGCCGTTGTGGGGCATCGGCCTGACGCAAGCGGTCAGCGGTCACACCCAGTTCTTGCATGACGGCCGCGCGCGCAATCTGCTTGAAGCCGTGCTCTGGCATGGCGGCGAAGCGCAAGCCGCGCAGCAACAGGTTTTGTCTTTCAATGCCGAGCAGCGTGCTGCGTTGCTGGCATTTTTGAACTCACTTTAAATACTGAAGAAAGAATCGGGAGCCCGACATGTTCCGTCCCAAGCTACTGTTCACCAGCCTTGCCGCGCTCGCCCTCGGCGCCTGCTCGCCGCAGGACCCGCAAGCAGTCACCTCGGCGGCCATCGCCAAATCGGTGATCCTGCCGACCTACACCCGCTGGGTCGAAGCCGACAAGCAACTGGCGGTTAGCGCCCTCGCCTACTGCCAGGGCAAGGAAACCCTGGAAACCGCGCGCGCCGACTTCCTTCACGCGCAAAAGGCCTGGGCCGAGCTGCAACCATTGCTGATCGGTCCGCTGGCCGAGGGCAATCGTTCATGGCAGGTGCAGTTCTGGCCGGACAAGAAAAACCTCGTCGGCCGTCAGGTCGAGCAACTGGTCGTCGCCCAGCCACAGATCGATGCCGCGGCACTGGCCAAGTCGAGTGTGGTGGTTCAGGGCCTGTCGGCCTACGAATACATCCTCTTCGATGCCAAGCCTGACGTGGCCAATGCCGAGCAGAAAGCCAAATACTGCCCGCTGCTGATCGCCATTGGCGAACGCCAGAAGCAATTGGCTGAAGAGATTCTGCAGGGTTGGAACACCACCGACGGCATGCTCGCGCAGATGAGCAAATTCCCGAATCAGCGTTATGCCGACTCCCACGAAGCAATCGCCGATCTGCTGCGCGTGCAGGTCACCGCACTGGATACCCTGAAGAAAAAGCTCGGCACGCCGATGGGCCGCCAGAGCAAAGGTGTGCCGCAACCCTTCCAGGCTGATGCCTGGCGCAGCCAGTCGTCGCTGACCGCACTGGAAGCCAGCCTTGCAGCGGCCAAAACCGTCTGGGAAGGTGTCGACAACAAAGGCCTGCGCGGTCTGTTGCCAGCCGAGCAGAAGCCATTGGCCGACAAGATCGACGCCGCCTACGCCGCCTCGCTGAAACTGTTCGACAGCACACAGCGCTCGCTCGGCGAAATGCTTGAAGACGACGCCGGTCGCCAGCAATTGAACGATATCTACGACAGCCTCAACGTCGTCCATCGCCTGCATGAAGGCGAACTGGCCAAGGCGCTGGGCATTCAACTGGGCTTCAACGCCAACGACGGTGACTGATGAGGGCAAGTGCCATGCTGCGACGCCAGGCTCTGACTTTAGGTAGTGTGCTGCTGGGAGCAGTGACGCTGGGCGGCTGGACGCTGTTCAAACGCAAGGATCAGAGCCCGCTGCTGTTGTCGGCGCGCGACGACACCGACGGCAGGCACTACGCCGTCGGTTATCGGCTCGACGGTACGCGAGTGTTCGCCACGCAGGTCGGCCAGCGCTGCCACGACATCATCAACCACCCGACGCAGCCGATCGCGTTGTTCGTGGCCCGGCGCCCGGGTACCGAGAGTTATCTGATCGACCTGCGCGACGGCAGCTTGCTGCAAACCGTGCCCTCCCAGCCGAACCGGCATTTCTACGGCCACGCCGTGGTGCACAAGGACGGCGAATACCTGTACGCCACCGAGAACGACACGACTGATCCCGGTCGCGGCTTGCTCGGTGTGTACAAGTTCGAAGGCGCGCAGCTGGTGCACAACGGCGAAATTTCCACCCACGGTCTCGGCCCGCATCAGGTGTCATGGATGCCCGATGGCGAGACGCTGGTAGTGGCCAACGGCGGAATACGTACCGAAGCGGAAAGCCGCGTCGACATGAACCTCAACGCCATGGAGCCGAGCCTGGTGCTGATGCAGCGCGACGGCACCTTGCTGAGCAAGGAAACCCTCGCCCAGCAGATGAACAGCGTGCGCCACCTGGGCATCGCCAGTGACGGCACCATCGTCGCCGGCCAGCAATTCATGGGTCCCTCCCATGAGCGTTCGGAGCTGTTGGCGATCAAGCGTCCGGGGCAGCCGTTCACGGCGTTTCCGGTGCCCGAGCAGCAGTTGCAGGCGATGGGGCATTACACCGCCAGCGTCGCGGTGCACAGCGAGTTGCGGCTCGTTGCGCTGACCGCGCCGCGCGGCAACCGTTTCTTCATCTGGGATCTGGACAGCGGCGCAGTGCGCCTCGATGCACCGCTGCCCGATTGCGCCGGCGTCGGTGCGGTGCAGGACGGTTTTGTCGTGACCTCAGGGCAAGGGCGCTGCCGTTATTACGATTGCCGTCAGGCGGAGTTGCTGGCCAAACCGCTGGAATTGCCCGCAGGGCTCTGGGACAACCATCTGCATCTGATGGCCTGAGCCAGACGCGGCAGTGCCGATACAACCTCAAGGGCGAGCGGGATTCAATCCTCCTCGCCCTTTTCATCACCTGTAATAACTGCCAGTTGGAATACCCCTTGTACTCGGAGTAATGTGCCCGCCTGTCTCACCTGATTTATCCAAGGAACTGGAAATATGCTGCGTCGCCGCATGCTGATCATGTTGGGTGTTGTTTTGCTGATCGTCCTGGTGCTGGGCGGCTACAAAGCCTTTTCGATCTACACGATGATCCAGGGCTTCTCCAAGCCGAAGCCGCCGATCAGCGTCGCCGTGGCCAGGGCCAGCGAACAGCCGTGGCAGATGCGCCTGCCAACCGTCGGCACGCTCAAGGCGTTGCAAGGTGTCGAGCTGAGCCTGGAAGTGGCTGGCACGGTGACCGAACTCAAGTTCGAATCGGGACAGAAGGTCAAGGCCGGGCAGCCGCTGCTGCAACTCGACAGCGCCGTCGAAACCGCGCTGCTGGAAACCGCCAGGGCCGATCTCGGCCTGGCACAACTGGATTTCGGCCGCGGCAGCCAACTGGTCGACAGCCGCGCGATCTCCAAAGGCGAGTACGACCGCCTCTCCGCCGTGCTGCAAAAGAACAAGGCCACGGTCAATCAGCTCAACGCTTCGCTGGCGAAAAAACGCATCCTTGCGCCGTTCAGCGGCACCATCGGCATCCGTCAGGTCGACGTCGGTGACTACCTCGCCAGCGGCACCAAGATCGCCACACTGCAGGATCTGAGCAGTCTCTACGCCGACTTCTACCTGCCTGAACAATCGGTGCCGAAACTGGCCATCGGTCAACCGGTCCAGATCGCCGTCGCCGCCTACCCGAAGCAGAACTTCGCCGGCAAGATCAGCGCGATCAACCCGATCGTCGAAAGCAGCACGCGCAACATTCTGGTCCGCGCGACCCTGGACAATCCCGATGGCAAGCTGCTGCCGGGCATGTTCGCCAGCCTCGACGTGCTCCTGCCGGAGCCGCAAAAGCACATCGTGGTGCCGGAGAGCGCGATCACCTACACCCTCTACGGCAACTCGGTGTACGTGGTCGGGCAGAAGAAAGCCGAGGACGGCAGCGTCGAAAAAGACGACAAAGGCCAACCGGTGCTGATCGCCGAACGCCGTTTCATCGAAACCGGTGAGCGCCGCGATGGCCTGGTGATGATCAACAAGGGCGTGCAGAGCGGCGAACAAGTGGTGACGGCCGGCCAGATCAAACTGGACAACGGTGCACACATCGCCATCAGCGACGACAAGACCCTCGGCGAGCAGAACAGTCCGCCTCGCGCCGACTGATCAAGGAATCCCCATGGCTTTTACCGACCCGTTCATCCGCCGCCCGGTGCTCGCCACCGTGGTCAGCCTGTTGATTGTGCTGCTCGGCTTCCAGGCCTGGAGCAAGCTGCCGCTGCGCCAGTACCCGCAAATGGAAAACGCGCTGATCACGGTGACCACTGCGTATCCCGGGGCCAATGCCGAAACCATTCAGGGCTACATCACCCAGCCGATGCAGCAAAGTCTGGCGAGTGCCGAGGGCATCGACTACATGACCTCGGTCAGTCGCCAGAACTTCTCGGTGATTTCCATCTATGCGCGGATCGGCGCCAACACCGACCGCCTGTTCACCGAGTTGCTGGCCAAGGCCAACGAGGTAAAAAACAAGCTGCCGCAGGACGCCGAAGACCCGGTGTTGAGCAAGGAATCCGCCGACGCCTCGGCGCTGATGTACATCAGCTTCTTCAGCAAGGACCTGAGCAACCCGCAGATCACCGACTACCTGTCACGGGTGATCCAGCCAAAACTGGCGACGCTGCCGGGCATGGCCGAAGCGGAGATCCTCGGCAACCAGGTGTTCGCCATGCGTCTGTGGCTCGACCCGGTGAAACTCGCCGGTTTTGGTCTCAGCGCCGCCGACGTCACCAACGCGGTGCGCCAGTACAACTTTCTCTCCGCGGCCGGGGAAGTGAAAGGCGAGTACACGGTCACCAGCATCAACGCCAACACCGAGCTGAAGTCCGCCGAAGCCTTCGCAGCGATTCCGCTCAAGGTCGAAGGCGACAGTCGCGTGCTGCTCAGCGATGTCGCGCGGGTCGAGATGGGCGCGGAAAACTACGACTCCATCAGCTCGTTCGGCGGCACGCCATCGGTGTACATCGGCATCAAGGCCACACCGGGCGCCAACCCGCTGGACGTGATCAAGGAAGTGCGCAAGCTGATGCCGGAACTCGAAGCACAGCTGCCGCCGAACCTGAAAAGCGAAATCGCCTACGACGCCACGCTGTTCATTCAGGCCTCGATCGACGAAGTGGTGAAAACCCTGTTCGAAGCGGTGTTGATCGTCATCGTCGTGGTGTTCCTGTTCCTCGGTGCGCTGCGTTCGGTGGTGATCCCGGTGGTGACCATTCCGCTGTCGATGATCGGCGTGATGTTCTTCATGCAGATGATGGGTTATTCGATGAATCTGCTGACGCTGCTGGCAATGGTCCTCGCCATCGGTCTGGTGGTCGACGATGCAATTGTCGTGGTGGAAAACATCCATCGCCACATCGAAGAAGGCAAGACACCGTTCGACGCCGCGCTGGAAGGCGCCCGCGAAATCGCCATGCCGGTGGTGTCAATGACCATCACCCTGGCGGCGGTCTATGCGCCGATCGGTTTTCTCACCGGGCTGACCGGCGCGCTGTTCAAGGAGTTCGCCCTGACTCTGGCCGGTGCAGTGGTGATTTCCGGGGTCGTTGCCCTGACGCTGTCGCCGATGATGTGCGCGTTCCTGCTGCGGCATGACCAGAACCCCAGCGGCCTGGCACATCGTCTCGACCGGGTCTTTGACAGCCTCAAACGTCGCTATCAGAGCATGCTGCATGGCACGCTGAACACGCGGCCAGTGGTGTTGGTGTTTGCGGTGATCGTGCTGTGCCTGATTCCCGTGTTCCTGAAGTTCACCAAGTCGGAACTGGCCCCGGATGAAGACCAGGGCATCATTTTCATGATGGCCAGTGCGCCGCAGCCGACCAACCTCGATTACCTGAGCACCTACACCGACGAATTCATCACGATCTTCAAGGAATTCCCCGAGTACTACTCCTCGTTCCAGATTAACGGCTACAACGGTGTGCAGGCGGGGATTGGCGGCTTCCTGCTGAAACCGTGGAACGAGCGCAGCCGCACGCAGATGGAAATCCTGCCCGAGGTGCAGGGCAAACTTGAAAGCATTCCGGGGTTGCAGATCTTCGGCTTCAACCTGCCCTCCCTGCCCGGCACCGGCGAAGGGTTGCCGTTCGAGTTCGTGGTCAACACCGCCAACGATTACGAGCTGCTGCTGCAAGTCGCTGATCGAATCAAGAAACGCGCGATGGAGTCGGGCAAGTTTGCCTTCGTCGACCTTGATCTGGCGTTCGACAAACCGGAAGTGGTGGTTGATATCGATCGCGCCAAGGCGGCGCAGATGGGCGTGTCGATGCAGGACCTTGGCGGCACGCTGGCGACATTGCTGGGCGAGGCGGAGATCAACCGTTTCACCATCGAGGGGCGCAGCTACAAGGTGATCGCGCAGGTCGAACGGCCTTACCGCGACAACCCGGACTGGCTGAACAACTACTACGTGAAAAACACCCAAGGCGAACTGCTGCCGCTGTCGACCCTGATCAAGGTCAGCGACCGCGCGCGGCCACGTCAGCTCAACCAGTTCCAGCAACTCAACGCGGCGAAGATTTCCGGTTTCCCGCTGGTCAGCATGGGTGAAGCCATCGACACCGTTCTGCAGATCGCGCGCGAAGAAGCGCCCGCCGGGTTTGCCTTTGACTATGGCGGGGCTTCCCGGCAGTTCGTTCAGGAAGGCAGCGCCTTGTGGGTCACCTTTGCCTTGGCGCTGGCGATCATCTTTCTGGTGCTGGCGGCACAATTCGAGAGTTTCCGCGATCCGTTGGTGATTCTGGTAACGGTGCCGCTGTCGATCTGCGGGGCGCTGATTCCGCTGTTCCTCGGCTGGTCGAGCATGAACATCTACACCCAGGTCGGGCTGGTGACGCTGATCGGCCTGATCAGCAAGCACGGGATCCTGATCGTCGAGTTCGCCAACCAGTTGCGCAAGGACAAAGGCCTGACAGCGCGCGAAGCGGTTGAAGAAGCCGCGGCGATTCGCTTGCGCCCGGTGCTGATGACGACGGCGGCGATGGTGTTCGGCATGGTGCCGCTGATCCTGGCGACGGGCGCGGGGGCGGTCAGCCGCTTCGATATCGGCATGGTGATTGCGACGGGGATGTCGATTGGCACGCTGTTCACATTGTTCGTGTTGCCGTGCGTTTATACCCTGCTGGCGAAACCCGATCCCAAGTAGCACCCATCTCCCCGGTGGGAGCGAGCTTGCTCGCGAAGGTGTGTCAGTCGCCATCAATGCGACTGAGCCACCGCATTCGCGAGCAGGCTCGCTCCCACAGGGGTTCGCATGTCTTCATCAATTTTCGGCAAAAAAAAGGCCTCGCATCTGCGAGGCCTTTTACGTGGGCTTCAATCGGTTCAACTTTGTGGCCTCATCCCTTGAGAAAGCCCGAACATGAACAACAGCAAGTCATGATCGGGCTGGGTCGCCACGGAGGCTTTCGCCACCCGTGGCAGTGTGCAATGAGCGTCCGTCGTGGACGCTCCGATGACCTGCATGCGTGGCTGCTCCCAGGCAGCCACCGCCAATGAAGCGACTGCCAAGGCTCCAACCAGAAACAAACCTCGTGCAATTTCGAGTTTCATCGCTATAAACCTTTGATAGCGCTGCCAAACGCCGTCTCATAAAAATAGACGAGTTTTTTCCAGTCGGCATCGCGGAACGACGAATGGCGCCGCAGTTGCTTCATGTCGTGCTGCGCGGCGCGATAGGCGGTCAGGCGCTGGCGGCATTTTTCCAGATCGATCAGTGCCACTTCGACCTTGGCCGACTCGCCTTCACCGGTCACCCGCACGAATACGTGCTTGATGTAGATGCAGCTGTGCTGCCAACGGCCCTTGTGCATGCGCGCCAGGTTTTCCGCCAGATCCTTGAGCACGCGATCAAAGACCACGTCGCCACATTGATCACGACCCCCGGCAGCGGCCAGCCAGTGTTCCAGTTCCTGGAAACCGTCCAGGGATTTGGTCACCAGCAGCGCGCGCCATTTGTGTTGCGGATCAGGCTGGGCACCACAAAAAACGATTTGCGGCACGCGCACGCCAAGCTTGCTTACGCCGGTCAGCGCATCGAGTTCACGCAATACGGTCGGACGACCGAACGGGTGCAACCAGCTGCGATAGATGTGTCCGGTCTGGCGCTTTGCGTACAGCAACTGGCCGTCGCGGCCTACGATGCGCTGTACACCGCTTTCGCCACCGCGGCGCACGTTGGGTTCTTCAACCCATTCGCCACGCTGGGCCCAGTAATAATCGAAACCATCTTGCGAAGCGACGTTCGCTTCAACTGCTGCTTGCACTGCCATCCTTTACCTCTTGCGTAATACGTAAACCCGCCACATCGCATAGAGCGGTATAAAGTCCAGTTGTTCCTGTATGCGGAAACCGGCCTGTTCAAATTCTTTCTCGATCGTCGCCGCCGGAATCAGAAAACGATTCTGGTAATCACGATTCGGCCGGTCCAGCTCGGCGCGCTTGCGCTTCCAGGCCTTGAAATTGCCGTCTACCCACAATGAAACAATCACGCTGTCGCGGCTCACGCGCTCGAATTCGCGCAGGATCGCCTGACGGTGCTCGGACTCACCGATGTGGTGCAGCAGACGCATGCAGAAGATGCTGTCGACCGAGTTGTCCGGCAAGGCTATGTCGAACGCCGAGGTGTGCAGCGGCTGCACGCGCTTGACCACGTCGGCTGGCTGGCCCTGCAATGCCGTTTTGATCATCGATTCGGAATTGTCCGCGCCGATGATCACCCGGTTGGGTTTTTCCGCGAGCATTGGCCAGAAACGCCCGGCACCGCAGGGCAAATCCAGCACCAGACCGGGATCGCCCGCCAGCGACAAGGCCTTGCGCGCCAACTGCTCATCGCGCCAATGCGACAGGCGACGGCCCAAGGTTTCCTTGTGCTTGCGCAGGTACCGCTGTGCGTGTTGATCGTCGTACTTTTCGGAAAAATCGAGTTTGATCGGGCCGGACATCATCTGGACTCCTGAATGTCTGATGAAGCCACCTTAGTCAGCGGCTTGTCAGCGTCAGGTCATCCAATTGTGAAAAAAATGTCAGGTAAACCGGCAAAGTATTACAACGTTATACAGGATTTAGACAGGCAGGCGGGAGTAGCCTCGAGCCACTATTTGCTGGCATTACCGCCAAGATCTACTTCGAATCGGCAGCCATTGGGTTGCATCGTGCTCAAGCTGACGGTCCACCCCTGGTTTTCGCAGATGCGTTGCACCAGCGACAGGCCCAGCCCAAGCCCCTCGCCACGCTTCTCGCTGCCACGCACGAACGGCTCGAACATCGCTTCGCGCTTTTCTTCCGGAATACCGACGCCGGAATCCTCCACCAAGAAGCCGTTCGCGGTGAGCGTCAGGCGAATGAATCCGTGCTCGGTGTAATGGCACGCGTTACGCAGCAGGTTGCCCATCACCGCCGTCAGCAGCGTTGCGTTGTAGCTGGTGGACGGCGGATTTCCCGGTTCGAACTGTAATTGCAGGCCTTTGCTTTCGATCGGCTCGCGCCACAGGCACAGCAGGCTATCGGCCACCTGCGCAAGATTCTGCTGCGGTGCCGAGCCGGCGTCTTCGCGCTGGGAGCGTGCGAGCATGAGGAAGGTCTGCACCAGTTCGCGCATTTCCTGACTGGCTCGGGCGATCCGTTCGACCTGATTGCGCCCACGCTGGTCGATCGTCGGGTTTTCCATCAATAACTCGCAGGAACTGGCCAGCACCATCAACGGCGTACGCAACTCATGACTGACGTCGCTGGTGAACAAGCGCTCGCGGGTCAATGCCTGACGCAAGCGTCCCAGCGTGGCATCGAACGCCACCGCCAGTTCACCGACTTCATCCGCCGCATAATCCGGTGCCAACGGCGGTGCCAGCCCGAGCAACTGATCGCGATGACGGACCTGCCGCGCCAGCCTTACCACCGGCGCCATCACCTTGCGTGCCAGCACCCAGCCGAGAAACACCGCCAGCGCCAGACTGAGCACGAAGCCCACCAGCACCACGGCAAACAGCACGCGCTCGCGCTCTTCGAAATCGCTTTGATCCTGCAGCAGTACATAGCGGCGGCCGTCGACAATCTCGACCATCGCGTGATACGACAACTGCTCGCGGAACACTTCATGAAAACCGGCATCGAGATGGCGCAGATCCTTGGGCAGATCGAAATCGCCCGGCCCGCCGCTGAAATAGAACAGCTGATCCGGTTCGGGGCGGTGGCTCCAGTCCGAGACATTGTCCATCAGCAACAAGCGCTGCAAGTCGCCGCCCAGCCCCGCCGAAATCAGTTTCTCCTCGACCAGATGCACGGTCGCGACGATGCCCATGGCAAACGCGCCGGCCACCAGTGCGCTCATCAAGGCAAAGGCAATGATGATCCGCTGCGAAAGGCTTTGCTTGAACTCCATTACACGTCGGCCAACCGGTAACCCACCCCATGCACGGTATGCAGCAGTGGCTTGGCGAAGGGCTTGTCGATCACCTGACGCAACTGGTGAACGTGGCTGCGCAGACTGTCGCTGTCCGGGCAGTCATCGCCCCACAGTGCTTCTTCGAGAATTTCCCGACGCAACACGTGCGGACTTTTCTGCATCAGCACCGCCAGCAGCTTGAGGCCGACCGGGTTGAGCTTGAGCAGCTTGCCCTCACGGGTCACTTCCAGTGTGTCGAGGTCATAGTTCAGATCGGCGACCTGCAAGGCGCGGCGGCCCCCTCCCTGAGCGCGACGCATCACGGCTTCGACCCGTGCCGCGAGTTCGGACAGGGCAAAAGGCTTGATCAGGTAATCGTCGGCACCCGACTTGAAGCCTTGCAAACGGTCGTCCAGTTGGTCGCGCGCGGTGAGCATGATCACCGGTGTGTCGCGACGCGCATCTTCGCGCAGGCGTTTGCACAGGGTATAGCCGTCGATTCCCGGCAACATGATGTCGAGGACGATCAGGTCGTAATGCTCGGTGGCGGCCAGGTGCAGGCCCGACAGACCGTCCTGCGCGCAATCGACGGTGTAGCCCTTGAGGCCCAGGTAATCGGCCAGATTGGCCAGGATGTCGCGGTTGTCTTCGACCAACAGAATTCGCATGGGCACCTCCTCCGAACGGGGTTACGGCCGTCTTGGCCCGCGCAGCTTACGGCCAAGTGTGGCTCAGGGCTAGGCGTGTGTCGGGTTGTTTGACGATAAAAATGCTGATGCCGCCCGCCAACGTTTTTTTCACTTACGGTTAACGAATCGGCAACGCCACGGCGCGCAGACTCCGCGCGATTGCGCTCCCCTGAACATGCTTGCCGACCAAGGAATTGCCCATGGCGTTGACCTCTGCCCGTCCCGTTTCCCGGCCGCTGAACCTCTGGTTATGCCTGGGCATACCCGCGGTTGCGGCGATCATTCTGGTATTGCTCGAACTGACCGATCTGGACATGGATCTGGCCCGACTGTTCTATGACCCGGTCGCCGGCGACTTCATCGGACGGCACAGCTATTTTCTCGAAGACATTCTGCATGACCGCGCCAAACAAGTGGTCATCGCCTTCTCGGTGTTCGCGATCCTCGGTTTCATCGGCGCGTTTTTCCTCGCCCGACTCAAACCGTTCAAGCGTGAGCTGGGTTGCCTGGTGCTGTCGCTGGGCCTGGCCACTTCGTTCGTCACCCCGGTCAAAGCCGTGACGGCGGTGCAATGCCCGTGGAGCCTGGAGCAATTCGGTGGACATGAAACCTACAGCAAACTGATGGAACACCGCCCGCCGACCGACAAGCCGGGCCGTTGCTGGCCGGGCGGGCATGCGGCGACGGGTTTCACCTTGTTTGCGCTGTTCTTTGTCTTGCGTGATCGTCGTCCACGTCTGGCGCGGCAGGCATTTGTGTTTGCATTCGCGCTGGGCTCGGTATTTTCGATCAGCCGGATGATGCAGGGCGCGCACTTCTTCTCCCATAACGTGTGGACGGCGATTTTCTGCTGGCTGATTTGTCTGGGGGCATATTACTGGGTGCTGTATCGCCCGGCGATGAGGACGGATGCCAGCATCCTGGCACCACCAATCAACGCCTGAAATACAGATCCAATTGTGGGAGCGAGCTTGCTCGCGAATGCGGTGTGTCATCCACCATTTATGTTGGCTGATACGACGCTTTCGCGAGCAAGCTCGCTCCCACATGGGTTCGGGTGATGCTGAACTTGGGTAATAAAAAACCCCGCTGGCTCGCGCCGGCGGGGTTTTTCGTTACAGGGGTAAGGCTGGCTTACATCATGCCGCCCATGCCACCCATGCCGCCCATGTCTGGCATACCGCCGCCAGCCGAGCCTTCTTTCTTCGGTGCGTCAGCAACAGCTGCTTCGGTGGTCAGGATCAGACCGCCGATCGAAGCTGCGGCTTGCAGAGCCGAACGGGTTACCTTGGTTGGGTCCAGGATGCCCATTTCGATCATGTCGCCGTATTCGCCGGAAGCAGCGTTGTAACCGAAGTTACCTTTGCCGTTCTTCACTTCGTTGACAACGACGCTTGGCTCGTCACCGGAGTTGGCAGCGATCTGACGCAGCGGCGCTTCAACAGCGCGACGCAGCACAGCGATACCGACGTTCTGGTCAGCGTTGTCGCCGGTCAGTTCGGTCAGGGCTTCCAGAGCACGGATCAGCGCTACGCCACCGCCAGGTACAACGCCTTCTTCAACGGCTGCACGGGTAGCGTGCAGGGCGTCTTCAACGCGGGCCTTCTTCTCTTTCATTTCAACTTCGGAGCCAGCGCCAACCTTGATCACTGCAACGCCGCCGGACAGCTTGGCCAGACGCTCTTGCAGTTTTTCACGGTCGTAGTCGGAGGAAGTTTCGGCAACCTGGGCACGAATCTGGGCGATACGGCCTTCGATGTCTGCCTGCACGCCAGCACCGTCAACGATGATGGTGTTTTCCTTGGACAGGGTCACGCGCTTGGCGTTACCCAGGTGCTCCAGGGTGGTGCTTTCCAGGCTCAGACCGATCTCTTCGGAGATCACGGTACCGCCGGTCAGAACAGCGATGTCCTGCAGCATGGCCTTGCGACGATCGCCGAAGCCGGGTGCCTTGACGGCAGCAACTTTAACGATACCGCGCATGTTGTTCACCACCAGAGTCGCCAGGGCTTCGCCTTCAACGTCTTCGGCAACGATCAGCAGCGGACGGCCGGCTTTTGCAACGGCTTCCAGAACGGGCAGCATTTCACGGATGTTCGAGATCTTCTTGTCGACCAGCAGGATCAGCGGGCCGTCGAGCTCGGCAACCATGGTGTCCGGCTTGTTGACGAAGTACGGCGACAGGTAGCCACGGTCGAACTGCATGCCTTCTACAACCGACAGTTCGTTTTCCAGGCCCGAGCCTTCTTCAACAGTGATCACGCCTTCTTTACCGACTTTTTCCATGGCTTCGGCAATGATGTCGCCGATGGAGTTGTCGGAGTTGGCGGAGATGGTGCCGACCTGAGCGATGGCTTTGAAATCAGCGCATGGCTTGGACAGGGCTTTCAGCTCTTTGACGATGGCGATGGTCGCCTTGTCGATGCCGCGTTTCAGGTCCATCGGGTTCATGCCGGCAGCGACGGCTTTCAGGCCTTCGTTGACGATCGACTGAGCCAGAACGGTAGCAGTGGTAGTACCGTCACCGGCGTCATCGTTGGCACGGGAGGCAACGTCTTTGACCAGCTGCGCGCCCATGTTTTCGAAGCGATCTTCGAGTTCGATTTCTTTGGCGACGGACACGCCGTCCTTGGTGATGGTCGGAGCGCCGAAGCTCTTCTCGAGAATCACGTTACGGCCTTTCGGGCCCAGGGTCGCTTTTACCGCGTCAGCCAGAACGTTGACGCCTTTGAGCATCTTGGAGCGGGCGGCATCGCCGAACTTAACTTCTTTAGCAGCCATGATCGATATTCCTTAAATACTTTGTAGTAACGGGAAAATGAACGGGAGTATCAGCCTTCGATAACGGCGAGGATTTCGTTCTCGCTCATTACCAGCAGGTCTTCGCCATCGACTTTCACAGTGTTGCTGCCGGAGTAAGGACCGAACACAACCTTGTCGCCTTCCTTCACGGACAGTGCACGCACTTCACCGTTTTCCAGAGCTTTGCCCGGGCCTACAGCGAGAATTACACCGTGGTTGGCCTTTTCAGCAGCCGAACCTGGCAGGACGATACCGCCAGCGGTTTTCTTTTCTTCTTCGCTGCGACGGATGACGACGCGGTCATGCAGAGGACGAAGCTTCATTGTCGATCTCTCCTAATTGTGGTTTTCATCGGCCGGTGTAGTCCCGGCGGGTTTAACAAATCCGGCCTGTGCCGGGTGCGGCTCGTCGAGCGAACCGCGCAAGTCTGTCCGGTGTAATCACCGGAAACCTTTCGGTGACCGATACATAGGGGCGTACAAGCTGATTACAAGAGCTGGGGCAAAAAAAATTTTAACCCCGTCCGGTGATTTGGCCCCATAAACGAGCACGGCACCCGAAGGTGCCGTGTCGATGCTGACGTTACTTGTGGTCGCGGTGTTCGAACTCGCCTTCGATCACATTCGGCTCACGGCCCAACGGCTCGCGCGGTGCCGGACCGCCACGGGGTTGCAGGTCGTCAGCGAAGGCGCGTTGGCGCATGGCCTGGTCTTCGGCACGCTGGCGCATTTTGTTCGCCAGCAAGCGTCGGGTGAACGGCAGCAGCATGACCAGACCGACCACATCGCTGATGAAGCCCGGGATGATCAGCAGACCGCCGGCCAGCGCCAGCATCAAACCTTCGAGCATGGTCTGCGCTGGCAGTTCGCCGCGGTTCAGGCTTTCGCGGGCACGCAGGGCAGTGGCCAGGCCGGCGATGCGCAGCACGAACACGCCGAACATCGAGCCGACAATAATCAGCAGCAGGGCCGGGAAAAACCCGATCGCCCCTGCCACTTTGACGAATACGAACAGCTCCAGCACTGGAAACAGCAGAAAGAGCAACAGAAAAGGGCACATCAAATTGTCCTCAACGCAAGAAATGCCTTGCAGTAAGCCTTAGATGACGTCGCCCTTGCGTGAATTCAACCTTAAGAATCCGCTTTTTTTGCCCAGACCTCGGCGTGAGCCAATGAAACCAAGGCTTCGCGCACTTGTGTCGGCGTATTGCAGGGGCTTGGGAAGCCTAGCCAGTACAACGCCTGACCGATGCGCAAATGCATGCCTTCGCTGTCGATCCCGGCCAGTTGTGCCGGCACGCTGTTCGGCAAACCGGCGAGCTCGACGTAATGGGCGATGGCCTTGGCGTGGTCGCTGTTCATGTGCTCGACCATGCTGATTTCAGCCTTGCCGGCGAACGGATTGGCCAGGGTCAACTGATCAATCCAGTGAATCGCACCGAAACCGCCGATATAGCGGTGACGCACCGGGTTTAGCACCCAGAAGTCGAAATCGTGAGCCTTGTGGTAGTTCTGTGAATCGGGGAAGTAGCGGTAGTAGCGCTCGGCGGCTGACTCGATGGTGGCCGGGTCTTCGAGCTTCTGCGCTTCGGCCAGATAAGTAAGACGCCCCACCGCTTGCACGTCATCGGCCTCGCGCTCGCCGACCAGCATTGAGCACTTCGGGTCCTTTTGCAGGTTGTGGGTGTGCTGGGCGATGCGGCTGATCAGGATCAGCGGCCGGCCCTGCTCGTCCAGGCAATACGGGACCACGGAGCCGAACGGAAAACCGGGCATCGATTTCGAGTGGGTCGAGAGCACTCCACGGTATTCCTTGAGAAGCAATTCTCGGGCATTCTTCGCCACTTCAACGCTCAATTTATGACTCCTTGAATAGAATCCGTCGAAAAAACGGACAGGCGCGCGAAAACAGGTTTCGGCCACGCCATCGGGCAATGCTCCTGCGCAACCCGGCCACGACCGGGGCGGAACAGGAGCCGCCAAGAATAAAAACCATCAGACCAGCAATCGGGGCACGCGCATGCAACTCAACGACAAAGTAATCATTATCACCGGCGGTTGCCAGGGTTTGGGCCGCTCCATGGCCGAGTACCTCGCCGGCAAAGGCGCGAAGCTCGCGCTGGTCGACCTGAATCAGGAAAAGCTCGACGACGCCGTCGCGGCGTGCAAAGCCAGAGGCGTCGAGGCGCGCAGCTATCTGTGCAACGTCGCCAACGAAGAACAGGTCGAGCACATGGTCGCCCAGGTTGCCGCTGACTTTGGCGCGATTCACGGCCTGATCAACAACGCCGGGATTCTGCGTGACGGCCTGCTGCTCAAGGTCAAGGACGGCGAGATGAGCAAGATGAGCCTGGCCCAATGGCAAGCGGTGATCGACGTGAACCTGACCGGCGTGTTCCTCTGCACCCGTGAGGTGGCGGCGAAAATGGTCGAGCTGAAGAACAGCGGCGCGATCATCAACATCTCGTCGATCTCCCGCGCCGGCAATGTCGGCCAGACCAACTATTCCGCAGCCAAGGCCGGTGTCGCGGCGGCGACGGTGACCTGGGCCAAGGAACTGGCGCGCTACGGCATTCGCGTGGCCGGCATTGCGCCGGGCTTCATCGAAACCGAAATGACCTTGGGCATGAAACCCGAAGCGCTGGAAAAAATGACCTCGGGCATCCCGCTCAAGCGCATGGGCAAACCGGAAGAGATCGCCCATTCGGCGGCGTACATCTTCGAAAACGACTACTACACCGGGCGGATTCTGGAGATGGATGGCGGCTTGCGTATCTAAGCCACGCCACAAACCAATGTGGGAGCGAGCTTGCTCGCGAAAGCGTCGTGTCAGACAACTGATGGGTTGAATGACACACCACCTTCGCGAGCAAGCTCGCTCCCACAGGGTTCGTTCAGCGCTTTAAATTTATCAATCGTCGCTGATGGTGATATTCGGCATCGCCGGCGTCGCCGCTTCCTGCAACACGATCCGCGCGCCGACGTGGCGGGCCAGCTCCTGGTAGACCATGGCGATCTGGCTGTCCGGCTCGGCGATCACCGTTGGTTTGCCGCCATCGGCCTGTTCACGAATCAGCATCGACAGCGGCAGCGAGGCCAGCAGTTCCACGCCGTACTGGGTGGCAAGCTTCTCGCCACCGCCCTCACCGAACAGATGCTCGGCATGCCCGCAGTTCGAGCAGATGTGCACGGCCATGTTTTCCACCACGCCCAACACCGGAATGTTGACCTTGCGGAACATTTCCACGCCTTTGCGCGCGTCGAGCAGGGCCAGGTCCTGCGGCGTGGTGACGATCACCGCGCCCGCCACCGGGACTTTCTGCGCCAGGGTCAGTTGAATGTCGCCGGTGCCTGGCGGCATGTCGATGACCAGATAATCCAGATCGCCCCACGCAGTTTGCGTGACCAGTTGCAGCAGCGCGCCGGAGACCATCGGCCCGCGCCAGACCATCGGCGTGTTGTCGTCGGTGAGGAACGCCATCGACATGACTTCGACACCGTGGGCCTTGAGCGGCACGAACCATTTCTGGTCCTTGACCTGCGGGCGGGTGCGCTCGGGAATGCCGAACATGATGCCCTGACTCGGGCCGTAGATATCGGCGTCGAGAATCCCCACCCGGGCGCCTTCGCGAGCCAGCGCGAGAGCGAGGTTGGCAGCGGTGGTCGACTTGCCCACGCCGCCCTTGCCCGAGGCCACCGCAACCACGTTCTTGACGTTGGCCAGCCCCGGAATCTGCGCCTGGGCCTTGTGCGCGGCGATCACGCTGTTGACCTCAACCCGGGCGATGACCACGCCGTCGAGGTTTTCGATGGCCAGTTGCAGCAATTGCGCCCAACCACTCTTGAACAGACCCGCGGCGTAGCCGATTTCCAACTGCACGTCGACGCGGTCACCGATGATCTCGATGTTTTTCACGCAACCGGCGCTGACCGGGTCCTGGTTCAGGTAAGGGTCGGTGTATTGGCTGAGGACGGCTTCCACCGCTGCGCGAGTGACGGCGCTCATGGGCAACTCCGATAACAAGACTGGAAAAGATGGCGGCTATCCTACCCCTTCTATCCTCCGGACGGCATGCCTGGCAACGATTTGCAGGGGTGAAATATCTTGTCCGGCGCTTTATAGTGGCCGACCTCCGTTTCATCAAGTAGCGAAGCCCTACATGTCCGAGCCACGCAAGATCCTCGTCACCAGCGCCCTGCCCTACGCCAATGGTTCGATCCACCTTGGCCACATGCTGGAATACATCCAGACCGATATGTGGGTGCGCTTCCAGAAGCATCGCGGCAACCAATGCATCTATGTCTGCGCCGACGACGCCCACGGTTCGGCGATCATGCTGCGCGCGGAAAAGGAAGGCATCACCCCGGAACAATTGATCGCCAACGTGCAGGCTGAACACAGCGCCGACTTTGCCGACTTCCTGGTTGATTTCGACAACTTCCACTCCACTCACGCCGAAGAAAACCGTGAGCTGTCGAGCCAGATCTACCTCAAGCTGCGTGACGCCGGGCACATTGCCCAACGCTCGATCACCCAGTATTTCGACCCGGAAAAGAAAATGTTCCTGGCCGACCGCTTCATCAAGGGCACCTGCCCGAAATGCGGCACCGAAGACCAGTACGGCGACAACTGCGAAAAATGCGGCGCGACCTACGCCCCGACCGACCTGAAAGATCCGAAGTCGGCAATCTCCGGCGCCACCCCGGTGCTCAAGGATTCCCAGCACTTCTTCTTCAAGCTGCCGGACTTCCAGGACATGCTGCAGGCCTGGACCCGCAGCGGCACCCTGCAAGACGCGGTCGCCAACAAGATCGCCGAATGGCTCGACGCCGGCCTGCAACAGTGGGACATTTCCCGCGATGCGCCGTACTTCGGCTTCGAGATTCCGGGCGAGCCGGGCAAGTATTTCTACGTGTGGCTGGATGCGCCGATCGGCTACATGGCCAGCTTCAAGAACCTCTGCAACCGCACGCCGGAGCTGGACTTCGACGCGTTCTGGGGCAAGGACTCGACCGCTGAGCTGTACCACTTCATCGGCAAGGACATCGTCAACTTCCACGCGCTGTTCTGGCCAGCGATGCTCGAAGGCGCCGGCTACCGCAAGCCGACCGCGATCAACGTACACGGTTACCTGACCGTCAATGGTCAGAAAATGTCCAAGTCGCGCGGCACCTTCATCAAGGCCCGTACCTATCTGGATCACCTGTCGCCGGAATACCTGCGTTACTACTACGCGGCGAAACTGGGCCGTGGCGTCGATGACCTCGACCTGAACCTCGAAGACTTCGTGCAGAAGGTCAACTCCGATCTGGTCGGCAAAGTCGTGAACATCGCCAGCCGTTGCGCCGGTTTTATCCACAAGGGCAACGCCGGTCTGCTGGTCGACAACAATGCCGCGCCGGAGCTGACCGAGGCCTTCCTCGCTGCCGCGCCGAGCATTGCCGACGCCTATGAAGCGCGCGACTTCGCCCGTGCCATGCGCGAAATCATGGCCCTCGCCGACCGCGCCAACGCGTGGATCGCCGACAAGGCACCGTGGTCGCTGAACAAGCAGGAAGGCAAGCAGGACGAAGTCCAGGCGATCTGCGCCACCGGCATCAACCTGTTCCGCCAGTTGGTGATCTTCCTCAAGCCGGTGCTGCCGCTGTTGGCCGCCGATGCCGAGGCGTTTCTCAACGTTGCGCCGCTGAACTGGAACGACCACACCACGCTGCTGGCCAACCATCAGCTCAACGAATTCAAGCCGTTGATGACCCGCATCGACCCGGTAAAAGTGCAAGCCATGACCGACGCCTCGAAAGAAGACCTCAGCGCCAGCCAGACCGACACCGGCGCAGCCGCTCCGGCCGGCAATGGCGAACTGGCCAAGGATCCGCTGTCGCCGGAAATCGACTTCGACGCGTTCGCCGCCATCGACCTGCGCGTGGCGCTGATCGTCAAGGCCGAGCATGTTGAAGGCGCCGACAAGCTGCTGCGCCTGACCCTCGATATCGGCGACGAGCAACGCAACGTGTTTTCCGGCATCAAGAGTGCTTACCCGGACCCGTCGAAGCTCGACGGTCGCCTGACCATGATGATCGCCAACCTCAAGCCGCGGAAAATGAAATTCGGCATCTCCGAAGGCATGGTGATGGCGGCCGGCCCTGGCGGTGAAGAGATCTACCTGCTCAGCCCCGACAGCGGTGCCAAGCCGGGTCAACGTATCAAGTAAGACTGTGCGGTAAATCGATCCCACCGGCGTGCCCTGCATGCCGGTGGGATTTTTCATAGGCGGCCGGATAAGGCCTAACCTTGAGAGACACCCGCCCGTATCGCTGGCAGAACCATGACCGAATTCGTGCTAACGCTCATCAGTGCCGCGCTGCTCAACAACTTCGTGTTGCACTGGCCGCTGGGCGTCGATCCACTGTTGGCGGGCAGCCGGCGCCAGGTGCATGCGTTGGGGCTGGCAACCTTGTGTCTGATGGTTGTTGTCGGCGTGCTCGGCTACGCGATTTGGCACTGGCTGCTGGTGCCGCTGCAACTCCAATCCCTGCGCCTGTTTGTGTTTCTGCCGTTAAGCGTTTTGCTGATCGCGCCGTTGTTGAAAAGCCTGGCGCGCGGCTTGCCGAATCTGCCCTTCGACGGGTTATGGCCGCTGTTGCTGGGCAATGCCGGCGTCCTCGGCCTGGCATTGATCAATGCGCAAAATGACCAAGGGCTGCTTCACGCGATGGCGCTGAGCATCGGTGCCGGGCTGGGGTTCTGGTTGGTATTGAGCCTCTTCAGCGATTTACGTGAACGCACGGCGGGCAACGACATTCCCCTGCCCTTTCGCGGCCTGCCGATCGATCTGATCGGCGCCGGATTGATTGCAGTGATTTTTCTCGGATTCAGTGGACTGATCAAAACATGAGTCTGATTCAACGCATCGATGCCCTCCTGCCGCAGACCCAGTGCGGCAAGTGCGGCCATCCCGGATGCAAACCTTACGCGCAAGGCATCGCCGCCGGCGAGCCGATCAACAAGTGTCCGCCCGGTGGCGAGGAAACCGTCGCCGCGCTGGCCGAGCTGTTGAAAGTGCCGGCGCTGGAACTGGACATCAGCCGCGGCACGGCGCCGGCACAGGTGGCGTTTATTCGCGAAGCCGAGTGCATCGGCTGCACCAAGTGCATTCAGGCTTGCCCGGTGGACGCGATTGTCGGCGCAGCGAAACTGATGCACACCGTCCTGATCGACGAGTGCACCGGTTGCGACCTGTGCGTGGCGCCCTGCCCGGTGGACTGCATCGAAATGCACCCGCTGCCGCCCGAGACCTTGCCGGTGGTGGGCGGGCTGGCCTTCAGCCTCGACGAGCAACGCGCCCGTGCCGCCAAACGTGATCACGCGCGGCAGCGTTTCGAGCGGCGCAACGAGCGTCTGCATCGCGAAGAGCAGGAGAAACAGGCTGAGCGTGAGGCGCGGGCGAAAAGGCCGGCACAAGCGCAAGTGAGCGCCACCGACCCGGTGCAGGCGGCCCTTGAAAGGGTGCGTGCGCAAAAAGCGGCGAACGCCGATGCAGCCGTCAAGAAAGCCAAAGTCGATGTCGCGATGAGCCGCGCGCAACTGCACAAATCGCTGAAAGCCTTCGGCCATCCGCCGACTTTCGAGCAGCAGGCGCAATTGATCGTCCTGCAACGCCAGTTCGAAGCGGCCGAAGAGGCGCTGGCGCAACTGGAAAAAACCGCCGTACCCACGGTTCCAGCACCGCCACCCGCCAAAGACGCCGACTTGAAGCGCGCCAAGATCCAACTGGCGATGTGTCGCGCAGAATACGGCAAGCTCGAACGTAACGCCGACACCCCCGCCGAGATTCTTGAAGAGGCCCGCGCGCGACTGCAAGCCGCCGAGCGCCAGGTAGCCGAACATGCCGCCCCTTGAGGCAGCGGACGATCGCCTGCAACAGGCGATGAAAACCCTGCTGCTGGCCGCGATGCCAGGACTGCTGACGCTGCTCTGGTTTTACGGTTGGGGCGTGTTGATCAACTTGATGCTGGCAGTCGTCACTGCGCTGATTGTCGAAGCGGGCGTTGCGCAACTGCGTCGACGGCCTCTGCAGCCAGCGCTGCGCGACGGCAGTGCGCTGGTCAGCGCGACCTTGCTGGCGGTGGCACTGCCCGCCTATTGCCCCTGGTGGCTGACGGTGACGGCAACCGCCGGGGGCCTGTTGTTTGGCAAGCACGTGTACGGCGGCACGGGAAAAAATCCGTTCAATCCGGCGATGCTCGGTTTTGCGTTGGTGATGATCATGTTCCCGCGCGCGATGACGCAGTGGCCGACGCACGCTCTGGATCTGGCAACTACCCTGCAGCAGACCTTCGGCTCAGGTCAGGCGCCAGACGCTTGGGCGCAGGCGACCGCGCTGGACACTCTGCGCGTCAACACCAGCCTGACCATCGACGAACTGTTCGCCAGCCATCCGGCGTTCGGGCATTTTGGCGCAAGCCCTGCCGAGTGGGTGAACCTGGCCTTTCTGGCCGGCGGCCTGTTTTTGCTGCAACGTCGGGTGTTCAGCTGGCACGCACCGCTGGGCATGCTTGCCAGTCTGTTCATGATCAGCCTGCTGTGCTGGAATGGCTCGGGGTCGGATTCACATGGCTCGCCACTGTTTCACCTACTCAGCGGCGCGACCATGATCGGCGCGTTCTTCATTGTCACTGAACCGGTTTGCGGCGCGAAAACCGCACTGGCACGCCTGCTGTTCGGCGTTGGAGTCGGGTTGCTGACCTATGTGGTTCGCACGTGGGGCGGCTACCCGGACGGGCTGGCGTTTGCGGTGTTGCTGATGAATCTCTGCGTGCCAGCACTGGAGCGATTCGTCGCAAATCGCCAGATCAAGGTGAGCCCATGAAGCGCAGGGCCAGCACCGTGATCGTGCTACTTATGGCCATCAGCGGTATCGCCGCGACTTACCTTGTACAGCGTGTGAGCGCGCCAGAAATCGCCGCCGCGCAGCATGTGCTCGACAGCCTCAAATGGCTCGACATGCTGGCGCCTGAGAGCTACGACAATCAGCCGCTGCAACAACCACTGAGCTTGACCGATACCCAACTGGACCACAGCCAGTTGAGCGCAGGCTATCGCGCGACCCGGAGTGGCAAGCCCGTCGCAATACTGTTGCGCAGTCAGACCCAGGGCTATGTGGGCGCCATCGAATTGTTGATCGCCATCGAGCCGAATGGCAGATTGCTCGCCGTGAAAACGTTAGAACAGCACGAAACACCAGCGCTTGGCGGGCATCTGGCGGACCGACCGAATGCCTGGCTGCAGACGTTTACCGGCAAGTCGAGCGATGCGCCGACGACAGCAGGTTGGGCACTCAAGACGGATGGCGGGGAATTCGATCAGATTGCCGGAGCCACCATCACTTCACGCGCAGTCATCAATGCGGTGCATGACGCCCTGCGTTATTTTGATGACCATCGCGCCGCACTGCTGGGGAGCGGAACATGAAGCCGTCGCCGGGTCTGGCCCATTGCATGATGCTGCCGTTGCTGCTGGGCAGCAGTGGTTCAGTGGTCAGCGCAATCGGCACGTTGTTGGTATTCAGCGTTGTCGTGGGCCTGTACGGTCTGTGCATGCGCGCGTTACGCCCACGATTGACGGAAACAGATGGATTACTGGTCAGCGTCTTGCTCGCCGCCACGCTCAGCAGTTGCGCTGATGTGTTGGCGCAACGCTGGTTTCTGCCCTGGCAGCAAGCCTTCGGCCTGTATGCCAGTTTGATCGCCTTGCAATGTGTGGTGCTGGAATACAATGGCTTCTGGCGCCAGACACTGACTGGGCGCGGCAAACTCTGCGCTCTGTTCGGCGCATTGCTGTTACTGCTGGGGATATTGCGCGAGGTCGCTGGGAGCGGCACCCTTGGCCGTAACCCTTTTGACAGCTGGCAAGGCAGCGCCCTGTTCAGCCACGGACTGCCCCTGATCAGTCTGATTCCCGGCGCTTTTATCGTGTTGGCGCTGCTGCTGGCAGCGCGTCAGGCGCTGGTTCGCCCGAAATTGAATTCAAAGGAAATGCATCGCCCATGAATGCCGCAAAACGTCTGGAGATTTTCCGCCGTCTGCACGAAGACAATCCGGAGCCGAAAACCGAACTGGCATATTCATCGCCGTTCGAGCTGTTGATCGCGGTGATTCTATCGGCGCAGTCGACGGACGTGGGCGTCAACAAGGCCACGGCCAAGCTGTTTCCCGTGGCGAATACGCCGGCCGCGATCCATGCCTTGGGCGTTGAAGGGTTGTCCGAATACATCAAGACCATCGGCCTTTATAACAGCAAGGCGAAAAACGTCATCGAAGCCTGCCGTCTGCTGGTCGAACGCCACGGCGGTGAAGTACCGCAAACCCGTGAAGAACTGGAAGCCTTGCCCGGCGTGGGCCGCAAGACCGCCAACGTGGTACTCAATACCGCGTTTCGGCAACTGACCATGGCCGTCGATACGCATATCTTTCGGGTCAGCAACCGCACCGGCATCGCGCCGGGTAAAAACGTGGTTGAAGTGGAAAATAAACTGATGAAATTTGTGCCCAAGGAGTTTCTTCTCGACTCCCACCACTGGCTGATCCTGCACGGGCGTTATGTGTGTCTGGCGCGCAAGCCGCGCTGCGGCAGTTGCCGTATAGAAGACCTGTGCGAGTACAAAGCGAAAACTTCGGACGATTGAGCGGCTATTGGGAAAATTGATAAGCCGATTGAAAAAAACTTTTTTACCCGCCATCGGAATGTCGATATAAGGAGCGCCAAAGGCAATCTTGGCCGGGAGTTAACCTTATGAGCGACGACAAAGTACCCGTGGATGCAGACGACGATTTTATTGTCGTTGATTCCGACGAAGCAGAGCCCGTGGTCGAAGTTGCAAAGACCAACCTGAGCAAGCGCCGCACCATCGATAACCTGCTTGAGGAGCGCCGACTGCAAAGGCAATTGGCTGATTACGATTTTGATCTTTGATACCTGAAAGCCTCCCGTACCGGAGGCTTTTCACATTCTGTATTCACTGAATCCGGCCGGCCCATGACTTGTCAGCTTTCAGCATATTCAGACCAGACCGTTTCGCTGCGCCAGCTCGATCAGGTCGACCAGCGAACGGGCATTGAGCTTGAGTAACAAACGCGTTTTGTAGGTGCTTACGGTCTTGTTGCTCAAAAACATGCCGTCGGCAATTTCCTTGTTGGTCTTGCCTCGTGCCAACTGCTGCAACACCATCATTTCCCGACCGGACAGACGATCTACCATGTCCGCTTCGCTGGCATTGCCCAGACTGGTGCGCACGGTATGCAAGGCCTGATTGGGAAAATAGCTGTAGCCGGACAACACGGCCTTGATTGCACTGAGCAATTCGGTGAGGTCCTGCTGTTTGCACACATAGCCAGCGGCCCCCGATTGCATGCAACGCATTGAAAAGTGCCCGGGCGCCTGCGAAGTCAGCACCAGTACTTTTATGGGCATGGCGGTCGAGCTCAGGCGCGCGATAACTTCCAGACCGTCAAGTTTTGGAATGCCGATATCCAGAATGACAATATCCGGCATTTGTTCTCGAGCAAGTTGTAACGCATCCACACCGTTATCCGTCTCTGCAATGACTTCGTAGCCATGGCGCTCCATCAGCATACGCACCGCAAGACGAATGACAGGATGATCATCCACGATCAGCACTTTATTCATGGCAAGTCCAGTTTCGCTGTTCGAATTTTTAGAGCACGCACAATATCCCACTCACTTGCTCCATGGCATGCCAGGGTTGACATGCACTTGCATCGAGAGACATGCCCTACGGCGATCGCGGATTAATCCTACAAAAAATCGATGACTTCCTGAACATCTATCACTTTTTACTGATCGCCCTACGACGAAATTTCACCTTTACTTTTGTTACAGGGTACGTCTTACAGCAATGGCAGCAGGATTCATCGCGATCTCCTTCTGCGTCCCAGCGGCGATTCAAGCCGCAGAATCCGCACCCAAACATATGCCTTAACGATTAGGCACATGCAGAAACCACTATTTCTCCGGCATACAAATAACCCTCAACAACATAAACACTTGAAACAAGATATTTATACCCAACACAATATTTTTTCTATAAATATGAACTCTTGAAATCCAAATAAAAAAAACTCAACCAGCACAAACATCAATCAAAACTAAAACAAAGAGCACCAAGATGATAAAACTCAAAAACAAGATCGCCAACCCAATGACGGTAATCGCCATATTCGCAGCCATCTCGGAAACATCCGCGGCGGTTTCCCTGCCATTTCTCGACAACAAGGACAGGGAGATATACGTGTGGTTCCTGATCAGCTTTCCTTTTTATTTACTGTTTCTTTTCTTTATCACTTTGAATTTCAATTATCGCTCCCTCTATTCACCTTCGGACTTTGATAAAGACAAGAATTTTCTTAAAGTGATAGATACCAATGAACGCGACAACAAGCGAAGCACATCATCCCCGCAGCGCTGCGATCAAGGTACATTCGGGCTATCCAGTTGTGTCGTCTCCTGCGCGCCTGGCAGTGTCGAGCGCAAAGCATCGTGCAAAGTCCACAATTCGGCCGACCCGCCGAGCAATAGCAATGCGAGATCCAGTCAGATCATTCAGCACAATATTCAGTTGCCGACGTGGGTCAGTCATTTGCATCTGATCGATGCACGGAATGTCGATGCAGCCAAGGAACTGGCGACGATTTTGAATAACGTCCGCAACCTCGATCGCAAGACATCACGAGTGATCGTATTTCTTTCCAGTCACGTATCGGATGTCTTGCTCACCCAACATCCGCTACTGCAAGCCAGGCAGTTCAAGAAAGGCTCCGGCAAAACGCTGTGCATCGTTTACAACCTCTGCTCACAAGCGGTGACGCGTTTGGGAACAATCTGAAAATGAGCCACTGCCACGCGCCGGTGCCTGGCAAAATTGCTCAGTCGAAGCAGCCACCCAGTGATGCAAAAAGGGCGGCCCTGTCTCGAAGACAAGGCCGCCCTTTTTGTGGTGCTCAGCGCGTGATGCCTAGAACAGCTTGCGGCCCTTGTTGGCAGCAATGCGCATGCGCAGCGCGTTGAGCTTGATGAAGCCCGCGGCGTCGGCCTGGTTGTAAGCACCGCCGTCTTCTTCGAAGGTCGCGATGTTGGAATCGAACAGCGAATCGTCGGACTTGCGGCCAGTGACGATCACGTTGCCTTTGTACAGCTTCAGGCGCACAACGCCGTTCACGTTGACCTGCGAAGCGTCGATCATCTGTTGCAGCATCAGACGCTCAGGGCTCCACCAGTAGCCGGTGTAGATCAGGCTGGCGTATTTCGGCATCAGCTCGTCTTTGAGGTGAGCGACTTCGCGGTCCAGGGTGATCGATTCGATGGCGCGGTGCGCGCGCAGCATGATGGTGCCGCCCGGGGTTTCGTAGCAGCCACGGGACTTCATGCCGACATAACGGTTTTCAACAATGTCGAGACGGCCGATACCGTGAGCACCACCGATCTTGTTCAGCGTCGCCAGCACGGTGGCCGGAGTCATTTCAACGCCGTCCAGCGCAACGATGTCGCCGTTACGGTAGGTCAGTTCCAGGTATTGCGCTTTGTCAGGAGCGTTCTCCGGGGAGACGGTCCATTTCCACATGTCTTCTTCGTGCTCGGTCCAGGTATCTTCCAGCACGCCGCCTTCATAGGAGATGTGCAGCAGGTTGGCGTCCATCGAGTACGGGGACTTCTTCTTGCCGTGACGCTCGATCGGGATCGCGTGCTTCTCGGCGTAGTCCATCAGCTTCTCGCGCGACAGCAAGTCCCACTCGCGCCAAGGGGCGATCACTTTTACGCCTGGCTTGAGCGCGTAGGCACCCAGTTCGAAACGTACCTGGTCGTTCCCCTTGCCGGTCGCGCCGTGGGAAATGGCGTCGGCACCGGTTTCGTTGGCAATTTCAATCAGACGCTTGGCGATCAGCGGACGTGCGATGGAAGTACCCAGCAGGTACTCGCCTTCGTAAACGGTGTTGGCGCGGAACATCGGGAAGACGAAATCACGCACGAATTCTTCGCGCAGGTCGTCGATGTAGATTTCTTTGACGCCCATGGCCTGGGCCTTGGCGCGGGCCGGCTCGACCTCTTCGCCTTGACCGAGATCGGCGGTGAAGGTCACCACTTCACAGTTATAAGTATCCTGCAGCCACTTGAGGATCACCGAAGTGTCCAGGCCGCCGGAATACGCCAGAACGACCTTGTTTACGTCCGCCATGCCATCACTCCACGGGGTTCTACGGAAAGCCGGGGAGTCTACCGCTCAAACGCGATAATTTACAGAGGCGCGACAGCTTAAGACGACAAAGCGACAGAATCTGTCGAGAGCGCGACGATGACCGGCGAGTCAGGAAGTTGCTGCAGCCGTGGCGGGCGTACTCGCTTGGGGTGCCGGGGCCGGGGCTGTCGTCGGTGCGACGCGCGCCAGTTTCACGTTGACGCGACGATTCTTCGCACGGTTGGCTTTGTTGGTGTTCGGCACGATCGGATATTGCTCGCCGTGAAAACGCACAGTGATCTGCGACTCCTGAATGCCATTGGCCTTG
The DNA here is from genome assembly GCF_036668835.1 of Pseudomonas koreensis. Taxonomy (GTDB): domain Bacteria; phylum Pseudomonadota; class Gammaproteobacteria; order Pseudomonadales; family Pseudomonadaceae; genus Aquipseudomonas; species Aquipseudomonas koreensis_I. The sequence goes on along the minus strand of NZ_JAZEVW010000005.1, from coordinate 301,670 downwards.
AAGAAGTCGACTACCGCCAGCGCCCGGCGGCGCGACAGCTCACGATTGGTCAGGCGATTGCCGCTGTTGTCCGAGTGGCCGTCGAGTTCGATGTGGTTCACCGTCGGGTCAGCCTTCATGTATTCGAGCATCACCTGCAGCTTGGCTTTGGCATCCGGGTCCAGATCAACGCCCTCGCCCGGGAAGCCGATCTGCGACTGCTTGATCTGATCGAAATTCTGCGGCAACAACTTCGCCACACAAGTCTGGTAATCGTTGAAGGCCTTGCTGAACTTGACTGGCAGCAGACGAACTTCCGAGACCCGGCCATCGCCCGATGCACGGCGCACGACCGGACTGCGACCGTCCAGCAGGCCGCTGATCAGCCCGCCAGCCTGCGACTGCGAACTGTTGAACAGGACATTGCCGCTGCCCAGCCGAACGCTGCCCAGATTGATGTCGCCACGCCCCGGCTGCCAGGGTGCGGCGGCCGCCAGCAAGGTCGCCGAGCCACCACCGAGCATGGCGTTGTAGGCGTTGAGGCGAAAAATCGCCTGTTCGCCTGCCTTGCGCACGAACTCGCCCGAGCCGAAATCGGTGATCGGCTGGGTCAGACGGCACTCGAACTTGTCGCCGGCGACCGTCCACTCAATGTTCTCCAGACGGGTCTGGTAGGTGAGCGCCATCGCAGGGAGGCTGGCAAACACACTGAGCAAGGCTAGATAACGCTGGCGCACGGGAGGCTCCATTGGCTTGTGAAACACAAACACCGATTCACACAATGTTTACGGCATACCTTCGGGATATCGGACGCTTGCTGCAAAACTTGATAGCGAGTGCCTGCAAGAGTCTTTTCCGGTAGCATTCGCCTCAGTTTGACCCGCCTGGAAGCCCCCCATGTCCGACCGCCTGACCCTGCTGCGTCCCGACGACTGGCACATTCATCTTCGCGATGGTGCCGTGTTGACCAATACCGTTGCCGATGTGGCCCGCACCTTCGGGCGCGCGATCATCATGCCGAACCTGGTGCCACCGGTGCGCAACGCCGCTGAAGCCGACGGCTATCGCCAGCGCATTCTTGCCGCCCGCCCGGCCGGCAGTCGCTTTGAGCCGCTGATGGTGCTGTACCTCACCGACCGCACCCAGCCCGAAGAAATTCGTGAAGCCAAGGCCAGCGGTTTCGTGCATGCCGCCAAGCTGTACCCGGCCGGTGCGACCACCAACTCCGATTCCGGCGTGACCAGCATCGACAAGATTTTCCCGGCGCTGGAAGCCATGGCCGACGTCGGCATGCCGCTGTTGATCCACGGTGAAGTCACCCGTGGCGACGTCGATGTGTTCGACCGCGAAAAGATTTTCATCGATGAGCACATGCGCCGTGTGGTCGAGCGTTTCCCGACGCTGAAGGTAGTGTTCGAACACATCACCACCGGCGATGCCGTACAGTTCGTCAACGAGGCCTCGGCCAACGTCGGCGCAACCATCACCGCGCATCACCTGCTGTACAACCGCAACCACATGCTGGTGGGCGGAATTCGGCCGCATTTCTACTGCCTGCCGATCCTCAAGCGCAACACCCATCAGGAAGCCCTGCTCGACGCCGCCACCAGTGGCAGCGCGAAGTTCTTCCTCGGCACCGACTCGGCCCCGCACGCCCAGCACGCCAAAGAAGCTGCCTGCGGCTGCGCCGGCTGCTACACCGCGTACGCCGCGATCGAGATGTATGCCGAAGCGTTCGAACAGCGTAACGCGCTGGACAAGCTCGAAGCCTTCGCCAGCCTCAATGGCCCGCGCTTCTACGGCCTGCCAACGAACACCGACCGTATCACCCTGGTTCGTGAAGAATGGACCGCCCCGACCAGCCTGCCTTTCGGCGAGCTGACCGTTATCCCGCTGCGCGCCGGTGAAAAACTGCGCTGGCGCCTGCTGGAGGAACACGCGTGAGTGAAGAGCATTTCGACGACGAGCTGGACGGTCAAAATGGCGGCGGCGGTTCCCGCCATCCGATGGCAGCACGTTTTCGCGGCTACCTGCCGGTTGTCGTCGACGTAGAAACCGGTGGCTTCAACGCGGCCACCGATGCCTTGCTGGAGATTGCCGCGACCACCATCGCCATGGATGAAAAGGGTTTTGTATACCCGGATCACACCTACTTCTTCCGCGTCGAGCCGTTCGAAGGCGCTAACGTCGAAGCAGCGGCGCTGGAGTTCACCGGGATCAAACTCGATCACCCGCTGCGCATGGCCGTCAGCGAAGAAACCGCGCTCACCGACATTTTCCGTGGCATTCGCAAGGCGCTGAAGGCCAACGGCTGCAAGCGGGCGATTCTGGTCGGGCACAACAGCAGCTTCGATCTGGGCTTCCTCAACGCCGCGGTTGCGCGTCTGGACATGAAGCGCAACCCGTTCCACCCGTTCTCCAGCTTCGACACCGCGACGCTGGCCGGTCTGGCGTACGGTCAAACCGTGCTGGCCAAAGCCTGTCAGGCCGCCGGTATCGATTTCGACGGTCGTGAAGCGCACTCGGCGCGTTACGACACCGAGAAAACCGCTGAGCTGTTCTGCGGCATCGTCAACCGCTGGAAGCAGATGGGCGGCTGGGAAGATTTCGACGACTGATCCTTGTCGATCAAATCCCGCGCATGAAAAAACCGGCCACGTGGGCCGGTTTTTTTATACCTCGACGTTGCGCCTTACAGGGCAGCAGCGTTCTCGGTCAGGTAAGCCGCAACGCCTTCTGGCGAAGCGTTCATGCCTTTGTCGCCTTTCTTCCAGTTGGCCGGGCAGACTTCGCCGTGCTCTTCGTGGAATTGCAGTGCGTCGACCAGACGGATCAGCTCTTCCATGTTACGGCCCAGTGGCAGGTCGTTGATGATCTGCGAGCGGACAACGCCCTTGTCGTCGATCAGGAACGCGCCACGGAACGCCACGCCGCCTTCCGACTCAACGTCGTAGGCCTTGGCGATGTCGTGCTTCATGTCGGCTGCCATGGTGTATTTCACCTGGCCGATGCCGCCATTGTTGACCGGGGTGTTGCGCCAGGCGTTGTGGGTGAAATGCGAGTCGATCGACACGGCGATCACTTCGACGTTGCGTGCCTTGAAGTCGGCCATGCGGTTGTCCAGAGCGATCAGCTCGGACGGGCAGACGAAGGTGAAGTCCAGCGGGTAGAAGAATACCAGGCCGTATTTGCCTTTGATGGCCGAGGACAGGGTGAAGCTGTCAACGATCTCGCCATTGCCGAGTACGGCCGGGACGGTGAAGTCAGGGGCTTGTTTGCCTACGAGTACGCTCATTGATATCTCCTGGTGTAAAGACTTGAAGTTCAGGGTCCGGGCCAGCCTGTCACCCTCAGGCGACAGCCCTGTGACACGAACCCTCTTCGCAAGGGACGACCATCATACACTGCGTTTTTGGCCTGTCCTCAACGGATTTTCCACGTTGGCTGTCCGTTGAGTATTTATAAGGACAGGCAAACGGCGCTCAAACACCGTTCGTCAGTCATGGACCAAATGAGACCAAAAGCTGCCGGAAAGCACTTTGACAATCATTCTCGTTAACATTAAGATCCATCGCAATTGAGTCACAACCAGCGACGGTTCTTACTTATGTATGTTTGCCTCTGCACTGGCGTCACCGACGGACAGATCCGCGAAGCGATCTATGAAGGTTGCTGCAGCTACAAAGAAGTTCGCCAGGCGACCGGCGTCGCCAGCCAATGCGGCAAATGTGCCTGCCTGGCCAAGGAAGTAGTACGCGAAACCCTGACCAAGCTGCAAACCGCTCAGGCCGCGATTCCCTACCCTGCAGAATTTACTGCCGCCTGATCAGCCCAATTTCAAAGAACCGGACGTATGTCCGGTTTTTTTATGTCTGTAAATCAACTGCTTAGCGTCAAGACGCGGAACACAAACATTCTTATTCCGATTAATTTTCATATATTATTCAATAACTTAGGTTTGACACTTATAAGTGTGAAGCTCAAACTCCGCCTTATATACCGCGATTACAGGGCAGGACTCCGATCATGAAAGGCGACATTACCGTCATCCAGCATCTCAACAAGATCCTCGCCAATGAGCTGGTCGCCATCAATCAGTACTTCCTGCATGCGCGCATGTATGAAGATTGGGGTCTGAACAAGCTCGGCAAGCATGAATACAAAGAATCCATCGACGAGATGAAACACGCGGACAAGCTGATCAAGCGCATCCTGTTCCTGGAAGGCCTGCCGAACGTGCAGGACCTGGGCAAGCTGCACATCGGCGAGCACACCCGTGAAATGCTTGAGTGCGATCTGCGTATCGAGAAGACCGGCCACGCCGATCTGAAAGCCGCCATCGCCCATTGCGAAACCGTTGCCGACTTCGGCAGCCGTGAATTGCTCGAAGACATTCTCGAATCCGAAGAAGAACACATCGACTGGCTGGAAACCCAACTGGGCCTGATCGACAAGATCGGTCTGGAGAACTATCTGCAATCGCAGATGGGCGAAGAGTAAGTCAGCGCCCGCTGAAAGCGAGACACTAAAAAGCCCCGCCCTCTTTTGAGGTGCGGGGCTTTTTATTGCCTGAACTTCAGTCGTTGCTGAAATCCCTGTGGGAGCCAGCCTGCTGGCGAAAGCGTCGTGTCAGCCAAAAGCTTCGTCACTGACAGACCGCATTCGCGAGCAGGCTCGCTCCTACAGAAGCCTGCTTAGGCTTCGGACTTGTTCGCCGCTGCGGCTTCGACAGCCGACTTGATGGTGCTTTGCAGCGAACCGTCAGCGGCCATCTCGGTCATGATGTCGCTGCCGCCGATCAGCTCACCGCCGACCCACAGTTGCGGGAAAGTCGGCCAGTTGGCGTACTTTGGCAGGTTGGCGCGGATTTCCGGGTTCTGCAGGATGTCCACGTATGCAAACTTTTCGCCACAGGCCATGACAGCCTGCGCAGCTTTTGCGGAGAAGCCGCACTGCGGGGCATTCGGCGAGCCTTTCATGTAAAGCAGAATGGTGTTGTTGGCAATCTGCTCTTTAATCGTTTCGATGATATCCATGGAGCACCTCGGCTGAACTTTCCGACTCATGGGTCGGCACGGTGGCGCATTGTAACGGAATCCCGAGCGCGCTGCTCGGTCTCCCCGACAGACACATGCTCAAGCCGCCACCACTGTCACCGGCACACCATTGAGCGCCGCGTTGCCGGACAACTCATCCAGCTGGCATTCATCGGTCAGGTCGTTGGCACTCGAGCCGGGCTGGCCGCTGGCGATTGCCATCTGCACGCCAGGTCGTGCATGGCCCCAACCGTGCGGCAGGCTGACCACCCCTTGCATCATGTCGTCGCTGCCGAGCACTTCCACTTCGATCTGCCCGACCCGCGAACTGACGCGCACTCGCTGGCCGTCACTGAGCCCGCGGCTGGCGAGATCGGCCGGATGCATCAACAACTGATGACGCGGTTTGCCCTTCACCAGACGATGGTAGTTGTGCATCCACGAATTGTTGCTGCGCACGTGACGTCGGCCAATCATCAGCAGTTGATCCACGGCGGGCGCCTGCAACGCGGCGAAGCGTTGGAGATCGGCGAGGATTTCCGGTGGTGCGGCCTGGACCCGTTGATTCGGGGTTTTCAGGCGCGCGGTCAGATTCGGCTTCAGAGCGCCCAGATCGATCCCGTGCGGATGATCGAACAGCGTCGCCAGCGACAGTTTGTGTGCGGACCCGTCGCCATACAGTCCCATGCGCAGCCCCATGTCGATCATCTTCGACGGCGGCATGGTCGGTTTCAGTTCTTTGCCGGTCTGCGCCGCAAACGCCTTGGCGAGGCCGACGAAGATTTCCCAGTCATGCAGCGCACCTTCAGGTTTGGCGAGGATTGCGCGATTGAAGCGACTGACATTGCGCACCGCAAACAGATTGAACGTGGTGTCGTAGTGATCGTTTTCCAGTGCCGAGGTCGATGGCAGGATCAGATCGGCGTAGCGCGTGGTTTCGTTGATGTACAGGTCAATGCTGAGCATGAACTCCAGTCCGTCCAGCGCCTGCTCCAGTTGCCGCCCGTTCGGGGTCGACAGCACTGGATTGCCGGCGACGGTAATCAATGCGCGGATCTGCCCTTCGCCTTCGGTGAGCATTTCTTCGGCCAGCGCCGACACCGGCAACTCGCCACCGTATTCGGGACGGCCCGAGACGCGACTCTGCCATTTATTGAAATGGCCGCCCGAGGTCGAGGCCACCAGATCGACAGCGGGCTCAGTGCACAAAGCACCGCCGACGCGGTCGAGGTTGCCAGTGACCAGATTGATCAACTGCACGAGCCAATGGCACAGCGTGCCGAACGCCTGGGTCGAAACGCCCATGCGTCCATAGCACACCGCGCTTGGCGCAGCGGCAAAGTCGCGTGCCAGTTGGCGGATCTGCTCGGCCGGAACGGCGCACAACGGACTCATCGCCTGCGCAGTAAACGTCGCCACCGCAGCGCGCACCTCGTCGAGGCCATCGACCGGCAGATGACCGGCGCGGGTCAGACCTTCGCTGAACAGGGTATTGAGCACACCGAACAACAGCGCGGCATCGCCACCCGGGCGCACAAACAAATGCTGATCCGCCATCGCTGCTGTTTCGCTGCGGCGCGGATCGACCACGACCACTTTGCCGCCGCGCGCCTGAATCGCTTTGAGGCGCTTCTCGACATCCGGCACGGTCATGATGCTGCCATTGGAGGCCAGCGGGTTGCCGCCGAGGATCAACATGAAATCGGTGTGATCAATGTCAGGAATCGGCAGCAGCAAACCGTGGCCGTACATCAGATAACTGCTGAGGTGATGGGGCAACTGGTCAACCGACGTCGCCGAGTAGCGATTACGGGTTTTCAGCAATCCCAGAAAGTAGTTGCTGTGGGTCATCAGCCCATAGTTATGCACGCTCGGGTTGCCCTGATACACCGCCACGGCGTTCTGCCCGTGACGCTCCTGAATCGCCGCCAGCTTCGTCGCCACCAGCGCAAACGCTTCGTCCCAGCCGATCGGCAGCCACTCGGTACCGACGCGCCGCATCGGTTGGCGCAGGCGATCGGGGTCACTCTGGATATCTTGTAGTGCTACCGCTTTAGGGCAGATGTGGCCGCGACTGAAGGTGTCGAGGGCATCGCCCTTGATCGAAGTGATTGCGACATGGCCATCGGTTTCAGTGGTCTCGATGGTCAGGCCACAGATGGCCTCACACAGGTGGCAGGCACGGTGATGGAGAGTCTTGGTCATGGCCAGTCTCTGTCTTGTTCGGGGCGGGCGATCGCGCCCGCGGGAACAAAACTATGGCCCCGCCAGCACCCTGACGCCAGCGACGTTCGTCTTGTGAATCGGGGCTTATCAGGCGTGCCGATACCGCTGCAGCCGTCAGTTCGACGGCAACTGGGGTGGCGGCGCCAGCTGGATTTCCTGAATGGTTTCGATCTGCTCGTGAGCGACGTGCACGCCGGTCAGTTCACCGATCAGGCGCCAATGTTCATCGAGCCCGGCGCTGATGGTGGCCATGCGGTCAATCATGTGTCGACCGGCCGTCTTCACCACTTCGTCCTCACTGCGCAGCAGTTCGAACGACATCGAAGTGACCGACGCGGTGAGGTGGGTCAAGGAGCGAGCCGTGTGGCCCAGCAGTTCCATTAACAATTGTTCTTTCGATTCCATGCGGAGGCTTCCTGCGTCGCTCGAATGTTATTTATAACCCAGCACTTTGCTTTAGCAAATGTTTCAACCCGGCCATCCGACCAACAGAATCCGCCGTTACCGCGCTTCAAACCGACCAAACCCCTGCCGTGCGCGGCGCGACGCATTGCCAAGCGCGGCGGGGCCGGTGTACAAAGAGGCTCGCTGCTGCTCTGAACCCGGCTTCAAATGCGCGACTGCAAGCAGCAGTGCGCCCTTCGATTCTCGCGTAAACCGTAGCCTATTGGCGTAACGCGACATTTAATGTCAATATCGCGCCTTCCCCTATTCCGTCGCCCCGTGCGGCTTACGCCGCAGGTCTCGCCCGTTGTTCCGTTAAACAAGGCTTTGAGCATCTGCGGTTGGTAGCAAAAAGGTAGTCAATGATGAGCGCAAGGCACTTTCTCTCCCTGATGGATTGCACGCCCGAAGAGCTGGTCAGCGTGATCCGTCGAGGCGTTGAGCTCAAGGACCTGCGTAAGCGCGGCGTACTGTTCGAGCCTCTGAAAAACCGCGTGCTGGGCATGATTTTCGAAAAATCCTCGACCCGCACCCGTATCTCTTTCGAGGCCGGGATGATCCAGCTCGGCGGCCAGGCAATCTTCCTGTCGCCGCGTGACACGCAACTGGGCCGTGGCGAGCCGATCGGTGACTGCGCCATCGTCATGTCGAGCATGCTCGATGCGGTGATGATCCGCACCTTCGCCCACAGCACCCTGACCGAATTCGCCGCCAACTCACGCGTGCCGGTGATCAACGGCCTGTCCGACGACCTGCACCCGTGCCAGTTGCTGGCTGACATGCAAACCTTCCTCGAACATCGCGGCTCGATTCAGGGCAAGACCGTGGCATGGATCGGCGATGGCAACAACATGTGCAACAGCTATATAGAAGCGGCGATCCAGTTTGACTTCCAGTTACGCGTTGCCTGCCCGCAAGGCTATGAGCCGAACCCCGAGTTCGTCGCCGGTGCCGGTGACCGTGTCACCATCGTTCGCGATCCGCAGGATGCTGTGCGTGGCGCGCATCTGGTGAGCACCGATGTCTGGACTTCGATGGGCCAGGAAGAGGAAACTGCCAAGCGCCTCAAGCTGTTTGCGCCGTTTCAGGTCAACCGTGCCCTGCTCGACCTCGCCGCCGAGGACGTGCTGTTCATGCATTGCCTGCCGGCGCACCGCGGCGAAGAAATCAGTCTCGACCTGCTTGATGACCCGCGTTCCGTCGCCTGGGATCAGGCAGAAAACCGTCTCCACGCACAGAAGGCCCTGCTCGAGTTCCTCGTCGAACCGGCATATCACCACGCATGAGTCATGAATTACTGCTGAACCTGCGCAACCTCGCTTGCGGCTATCAAGATCAACGTGTGGTGCAGAATCTCAATCTGCACCTCAACGCCGGCGACATCGGTTGCCTGCTCGGCTCCTCCGGCTGCGGCAAGACCACCACGTTGCGCGCCATCGCCGGTTTCGAGCCGGTGCATGAAGGCGAAATCACCCTGGGTGGCGAAACCCTGTCCAGCGCCGGGTTTACTCTGGCGCCGGAGAAACGCCGGATCGGCATGGTGTTTCAGGATTACGCGCTGTTCCCGCACCTGAGCGTCGCCGACAACATCGCCTTCGGCATTCGCAAGCACCCGACCAAGGAGCGCGTCACCGAAGAGTTGCTGGAACTGGTCAACCTGAAGAACCTCGGCAAGCGCTTCCCGCACGAACTGTCCGGTGGTCAGCAACAGCGCGTCGCCCTAGCCCGCGCCCTGGCGCCGGAGCCGCAACTGTTGCTGCTTGATGAGCCGTTTTCCAACCTTGATGGCGAACTGCGCCGCAAGCTCAGTCATGAGGTGCGCGACATTCTCAAGGCACGTGGGACCAGCGCGATTCTGGTGACCCACGATCAGGAAGAAGCCTTCGCCGTCAGCGATCACGTCGGGGTGTTCAAGGAAGGGCGGCTGGAACAGTGGGATACCCCGTATAACCTCTACCACGAGCCGGCGACGCCTTATGTGGCCAGTTTCATCGGTCAGGGCTATTTCATTCGCGGGCAACTCGCCAGTCCGGAATCGGTGCAGACCGAACTCGGTGAACTGCGCGGTAATCGTGCTTACACCTGGTCAATCGGCGGTGCGGTGGATGTGTTGCTGCGTCCGGACGACATTGTCTACGCGCCGGACAGCGCACTGAAGGCGCGGATTGTCGGCAAGACGTTCCTGGGCGCTTCGACGCTGTATCGTTTGCAGCTACCGACCGGTGCGCAGCTGGAATCGATATTCCCCAGCCATGCGGACCATCAGGTGGGTGCCGATGTCGGGATTCGGGTAGTGGCCGAGCATCTGGTGCTGTTCCAGGCATCCGGCAGCACGGCGGCGCAGATTCCGGCAGTGGAAAACGGCGTTCGGCGGCACAGCACGGCCCTCTGATCCAATTCGGGTAAAAATGTGGGAGCGAGCCTGCTCGCGAAGCGGTGTATCAGTCAAAAATGATCTGACTGGCCTACCGTATTCGCGAGCAGGCTCGCTCCCACAGTCTGTTTTATGTCAGCCTAAACTCAGTGTTCCGCTCGCCACCAGCGTCGCATTGCCGCCGATCTTCACTCGCTCGCCTTCCAGGCGACAGAACAGCTCCCCACCCCGCGCCGAACGCTGGCACGCGGTCAGGCTCGATTTGCCCAGTCGTTTCGACCAATACGGAATCAGGCTGCAGTGGGTCGATCCGGTAACCGGATCTTCGTTGATGCCAATCGCCGGGGCGAAATAGCGTGAGACGAAATCATGCTGGTTGCCGCGAGCGGTAACGATCGCGCCCAGCCACGGCAGCTTCGCCAGCGCCACCATGTCCGGCGTGCAATCAAGCACCGCCTGCTCTGATTCCAGCACCACGAACAACTCATTGGAGCCGAGCACATCCACTGCTTCGACGCCCAACGCGCGTTCGACGTCCAGTGTCACGCCAATCTCGGTCGGCACAATCGTCGGGAAATCCAGCCACAACCGATCGCCCTCACGGCTGACGCTCAGCGGCCCGGATTTGCAGATGAAGTCGATACGCTCGGCGGTTTCGCCGTAGATCTCGAACAGCACATAGGCGCTAGCCAGTGTCGCGTGCCCACACAGCGGCACTTCGGTGGTCGGGGTGAACCAGCGGATATGCCAGGCCTGGCCTTCGCGCACCAGAAACGCGGTTTCCGCCAGATTGTGCTCGGCGGCGATCTTCTGCATCAACTCGTCGGCCAGCCACGCGTCGAGCCGATAAACCATGGCCGGATTGCCACTGAACGGCCGGTCACTGAACGCGTCGACCTGATGAAACGCAAGCTGCATAACCTTCTCCCTAAGTCAGTCTGCACAGCATGCAACCGTGCGGCGGGCGGCGCCAGTGACAGAACCGGCGATTTTCTTTCATACAGTACCGGGGCCCTTCAGGGTCGGCCGATGTCGGCGAATTTCGCCTGAGTGTGTTCGGCAAGCACTGCCGGCGCCAACTCGACCTCCAGTCCTCGGCGCCCGGCGCTGACATAAATGGTCGCAAAGCCTTGCGCCGAGTTATCGATGAACGTGCGCAGGCGCTTCTTCTGTCCAAGCGGACTGATGCCGCCCAACAGATAACCGGTGGAGCGCTGCGCCGCCGCCGGGTCAGCCATTTCGACTTTCTTCACCCCTGCCGCGTGCGCCAGACCTTTGAGATCAAGGCTTCCGACGACCGGCACTACCGCCACCAGCAATTCGCCTTTTTCGCTCGCTGCCAGCAGTGTTTTGAACACCTGCGCCGGCTCAAGCGCCAGTTTCTCTGCGGCTTCGAGCCCGTACGAAGCGGCTTTGGGGTCATGTTCGTAACTGTGCACGCGATGTTCGGCACGAACTTTTTTCAACAAGTCCAACGCAGGGGTCATGGCAGCTCCGGGCTCGGCAGTGACGGAAAAAACCTGCGCCGGATTTTAGGCGATCACCGTGCAAAAGGCTCTAGTGCACGCCACGATTCCCGCGACCTGCAGCGACTCCAGGCCAACCAGACAGCTCCTTCGGCGAGGGATCATTCACGCCACGAATAGTTTTATTGTGACTGACAGTTCACTTTCGACCTTTGACAGGTTTGTTTCTTGTCTATATTTTTTCGAAACTGAATAATGTAAGAATTATCGATATTGCAGTACCCGGGGACGGAATGGGGATTCCTAACCGGCGGATATCGCGCCTTGCCCTGTTGGCAGCGCGCCAGACAACAACAAAAACCGAGGTATTCAATGACCACTGCTTTACCGCAACCATCGCTTTGGGGCCAATGCCTGGCCGAATTTCTCGGCACCGCCCTGCTGATCTTCTTTGGCACCGGTTGTGTTGCCGCGCTCAAAGTCGCGGGCGCCAGCTTCGGCCTTTGGGAAATCAGCATCATCTGGGGCGTCGGCGTGAGCATGGCGATCTACCTGACTGCCGGGGTTTCCGGCGCGCATTTGAACCCGGCCGTGAGCATCGCTCTGGCGATTTTCGCCGATTTCGAAAAGCGCAAACTGCCGTTCTATATTGTTTCGCAGATTGCCGGCGCCTTCTGTGGCGCGCTGCTGGTCTACACGCTGTACAGCAATCTGTTCTTCGATTTCGAACAAACTCACCAGATGGTTCGTGGCTCGGCCGCCAGCCTTGAGCTGGCCTCGGTGTTCTCGACATTCCCGAATCCGGCGCTGTCGACCGCTCAGGCCTTTCTGGTCGAGATGATCATCACCGCGATCCTGATGGGCGTGATCATGGCCCTCACCGACGACAACAACGGCTTGCCCCGCGGCCCCGTGGCGCCCCTGCTGATTGGCCTGTTGATCGCGGTGATCGGCAGCTCGATGGGCCCCCTGACCGGTTTTGCGATGAACCCGGCGCGCGATTTCGGTCCGAAACTGATGACTTTCTTCACCGGCTGGGGTGAAATTTCCTTCACTGGCGGCCGTGACATTCCGTACTTCCTGATTCCGATTTTTGCACCGATTGTCGGTGCCTGCCTCGGCGCCGCCGGGTACCGCGGGCTCATCGCCCGCCACCTGACCGGCGCCACACCTGCTACAAAGGATGCAGAACCGGCCATTGACGGCAAACCCAGAACGTCCTGAAACAGTCGGCGCCGGCTCCTGCCCTTCCGAGCCTGCGCCATGGCCCACTCTCCCTTATTTCGTCCAAGGCAATCGACATGACCGACATTCAGAACAAGAACTACATCATTGCCCTCGATCAGGGTACGACCAGCTCGCGCGCGATCATCTTCGACCGCGATGCGAACGTGGTCTGCACCGCGCAGCGCGAGTTCGTCCAGCACTACCCGCAGGCCGGTTGGGTCGAACACGATCCGATGGAAATCTTTGCCACGCAGAGCGCGGTGATGGTCGAAGCGTTGGCCCAGGCGGGTCTGCATCACGATCAGGTGGCCGCCATCGGCATCACCAACCAGCGTGAAACCACCGTTGTGTGGGACAAGACCACTGGCCGGCCGGTGTACAACGCCATCGTCTGGCAGTGCCGCCGCAGCACCGAGATCTGCCAGCAGCTCAAGCGTGATGGTCACGAAGACTACATCCGCGACACCACCGGCCTGGTCACCGACCCGTACTTCTCCGGCACCAAGCTGAAGTGGATCCTCGACAACGTCGAAGGCAGCCGCGAGCGTGCGCGCAACGGCGAACTGCTGTTCGGCACCGTCGATAGCTGGCTGATCTGGAAATTCACCGGCGGCAAGGTGCACGTCACCGACTACACCAACGCCTCGCGCACCATGCTCTTCAACATCCATTCGCTGGAATGGGATTCGAAGATGCTGGAAATCCTCGACATCCCGCGCGAAATGCTCCCGGAGGTCAAAGCCTCGTCAGAAATCTATGGCCGCACCAAAAGTGGCATCGCCATTGGCGGTATCGCCGGCGACCAGCAAGCGGCGCTGTTCGGCCAGATGTGCGTCGAGCCGGGTCAGGCGAAAAACACTTACGGCACCGGCTGCTTTCTGCTGATGAACACCGGCGACAAAGCGGTGAAATCGCAGCACGGCATGCTCACCACCATCGCTTGCGGCCCACGCGGCGAAGTGGCTTACGCACTGGAAGGCGCAGTGTTTAACGGCGGTTCGACCGTGCAGTGGCTGCGCGACGAACTGAAAATCGTCAACGACGCTCACGACACCGAATACTTCGCCAACAAGGTCAAGGACAGCAACGGCGTCTATCTGGTACCGGCCTTCACCGGTCTCGGCGCGCCGTACTGGGACCCGTATGCCCGCGGCGCACTGTTCGGCCTGACCCGCGGCGTGCGCGTGGATCACATCATCCGCGCCGCGCTGGAATCGATCGCCTACCAGACCCGCGACGTGCTCGACGCCATGCAACAGGACTCCGGCGAACGCCTCAAAGCGTTGCGTGTGGACGGCGGCGCGGTGGCGAACAACTTCCTCATGCAGTTCCAGGCCGACATTCTCGGCACCCAGGTAGAGCGCCCGCAAATGCGCGAAACCACCGCTCTTGGCGCGGCGTATCTGGCCGGTCTGGCGTGCGGTTTCTGGGGCAGCCTGGAAGAACTGCGCGGCAAAGCAGTGATCGAGCGCGAGTTCGAACCGAGCCTCGACGAAGCGGCGAAAGAGAAGCTGTACAAAGGCTGGAAAAAAGCCGTCAGCCGCACCCGTGACTGGGCGCGTGAGGACGCTGAATAAGCCAAGCCTGCGTACAGAAATAGCCCAAACAGCGTGAAAGCGTAGCGAGCGAAGGCAAGACAAGGCAAAAACAGGCGAGGACGCGGAGTTTACGGGTTTGTAAATGAGCAGTCCGAGCCTGTTTTTAACGCAGGATTGCCGAGCGCAGTAGCTTTCACGCTGTTTGGAAACTGGTCGGGAGCGGAATCCTGCGTCATCATGGGCAAATTTTGCACGGCAGCCCAAAGGAAGCCCCATGAATCTGCCTCCCCGTCAGCAGCAAATCCTCGAGCTGGTCCGCGAACGCGGCTATGTGAGCATCGAGGAAATGGCCACGCTGTTCGTTGTTACCCCGCAAACCATTCGCCGCGACATCAATCAGCTCGCGGAAGCCAATTTGTTGCGTCGCTATCATGGCGGCGCGGCTTATGATTCCAGTGTCGAAAACACCGCCTATGCGATGCGCGCCGATCAGATGCGCGATGAAAAACAACGCATCGGCGAAGCCATCGCCGCACAAATACCGGATCACGCCTCGCTGTTCATCAACATCGGCACCACCACCGAATCGATCGCCCGCGCTCTGCTCAACCACAGCCATCTGAAAATCATCACCAACAACCTGCATGTGGCTTCGATGCTCAGTGCCAAGGATGATTTCGACGTGCTGCTGACCGGCGGCAATGTGCGACGCGACGGCGGGGTGGTCGGTCAGGCGAGCGTGGATTTCATCAATCAGTTCAAGGTCGATTTCGCCTTGGTCGGGATCAGCGGCATCGACGAGGATGGCAGCCTGCTCGACTTCGATTATCAGGAAGTGCGTGTGAGTCAGGCGATCATCGCCAATGCGCGCCAGGTGATTCTGGCGGCGGACTCGAGCAAGTTCGGGCGTAACGCGATGATCCGGCTGGGGCCGATCAGCCTGATCGACTGCCTGGTAACCGATCAGCCACCGGTGCCAGCGCTGGCGCAGCTGCTGAGTCAGCACAAGATTCGCCTCGAAGTGGTCTGATCCCTCTTCCTCGCTGGCTGTACTGACACCTTCGCGAGCAGGCTCGCTCCCACATTGAAATGCATTTCAAACTGTGGGAGCGAGCCTGTTCGCGAAGACGCCCCCTACAAGCAGCACACCTCTGGCGCTTTCGCGCGCATTCCATGTTCGATAATTTTCCTTTTCCCGCCCTTCGATGAGTTTTTTCAATCGAAGGCGACTGGCTGTGCGCGTCTTTATGGGCTACCATTTTCGCAAATGAACATTCATGTTCGATTTCAAATATAGAAAATCAAAAAAACCCGAGGCCAGCCAATGTCCACCTCTACCTTGCGAACGCCCCCTATCTCCGAGATCTACGATATCGCCGTCATTGGTGGCGGGATCAATGGCGTCGGGATTGCTGCGGATGCCGCCGGTCGCGGGCTCTCGGTATTCCTTTGCGAAAAGGACGACCTTGCCAGCCACACCTCGTCGGCCAGCAGCAAGCTGATCCACGGTGGCCTGCGCTATCTCGAACATTACGAATTCCGTCTGGTGCGTGAAGCACTGGCCGAACGCGAAGTGCTGCTGGCCAAGGCGCCGCACATCGTCAAACCGATGCGCTTCGTGCTGCCGCACCGTCCGCACCTGCGCCCCGCATGGATGATCCGTGCCGGCCTGTTCCTTTATGACAACCTCGGCAAGCGCGAAAAACTGCCAGGCTCGAAAAGCCTGAAGTTCGGCGCCGACAGCGCATTGAAAAGTGAAATCAAGAAAGGCTTCGAATACTCCGATTGCTGGGTAGACGATGCCCGCCTCGTGGTACTGAACGCCATGGCCGCGCGCGAAAAAGGCGCCCACGTGCACACCCAGACCCGCTGCGTCAACGCACGTCGCGCCAAAGGCTTGTGGCATCTGCACCTGGAACGCGCTGATGGCAGCCTGTTTTCGATCACAGCCAAAGCCCTGGTCAACGCGGCCGGCCCGTGGGTTGCCAAATTCATCCGCGACGATCTGAAGATGGAATCGCCATACGGCATCCGCCTGATTCAGGGCAGCCACATCATTGTGCCGAAGCTGTACGAAGGCGAGCATGCGCACATTCTGCAAAACGAAGATCAGCGCATCGTCTTCACCATTCCATACCTGAACCACTTCACCCTGATCGGCACCACCGACCGCGAATACACCGGTGACCCGGCGAAAGTGACGATCACCGAAGCTGAAACCGATTACCTGCTGAAAGTGGTCAACGAGCACTTCAAGAAGCAGCTCAGCCGCGACGACATCCAGCACAGCTACTCGGGCGTACGTCCGCTGTGCAACGACGAGTCGGATAATCCATCGGCCGTGACCCGCGACTACACCTTGGCGCTGTCGGGCAACGCGCAGGAAGCCCCATTGCTGTCGGTGTTCGGCGGCAAGTTGACCACCTACCGCAAACTCGCCGAGTCGGCGATGGCGCAGTTGATGCCGTTCTTCACCCAGATGCGCCCAAGCTGGACCGCCACAGCGACTCTGCCCGGCGGCGAAGACATGACCACCCCACAGGCACTCAGCGCACTGATCCGCGACAAGTTCGATTTCGTCCCGACGGAAATTGCCCGTCGCTGGTCCGTGACCTACGGCAGCCGCACCTGGCGCATGCTCGAAGGCGTGGAAAGCCTGGCTGACATGGGCGAACACATCGGCGGCGGTCTCTACACCCGTGAAGTCGATTATCTGTGCAGCGAAGAATGGGCGACCACGGCGCACGACATTCTGTGGCGTCGCACCAAGCTCGGGTTGTTCACTACAGCGGACGAGCAGCAGAAGCTGGCGACGTATCTGGGCAAGGTTGAGCAGAACCGCAAGATCGAAGCGGCGTGATGTGAGCAACGCTTGAACGAAAGCCCCTGAATCCTGAGATTCAGGGGCTTTTTGTTTTGTGGGCTCTGCAGAACCTGATGGGGTCATTCAGATCTTTTCCCCCTCACCCCAGCCCCCCGAAACGTCGGACCGCCCCAGACCCCTCTCCTCCTGGAGAGGATTAGGTGAGGGGCTTTCAGGTCGGTATCACCGAGCCAGGTGAAGCAATAGAAAATCAATGAAAGCCCGTGACTTGTGCGGCAGGTGCGCTGTGTTGGGAAACACTACATTGATCGACTGTGATGGCAGAGAATAGTCAGGCAGCAGACGCACCAGACGCCCGGCGGCAATATCGTCTTCGACGATCCATGCCGGCAGTACCGAAGCACCCAGCGATGACAAGGTCATCGAACGGATCGCTGTCGAGGAATTCGACTCGAAGTGACTGGTACCGTTGACCTCCACGCTTCGCCCTTGCCCGTCGCGCAACGTCCACTGCGTCGGCGCCTGAAGATTGCTGTTGGCAATCCACGGCAGGTGATTCAGGTCTTGCGGTTCTGCTACTGGATGGCGGGCGAGAAACGCCTCGGTCGCCACCAGGACAATTTCGTAGTCCGCCAACTTGCGACACTTGAACGCCGAGTCCGCCAGATTACCCAGACGTACCACCAGATCGAGTTTTTCTGCGACCAGGTCATTCAACGAAGAATTAAAGTTGTAGCACAGGCGAATCTCCGGATAGCGCTGGGAAAACAACGGTATCAACGGCAGGATAAACTTTTCGCCGTACTCGCTGGTTGAACTAATCCGTAACTTACCCGAAACCCGATTATTACCCTTCAATACATTGTCAAAGGCATTGTCGATATCCGCGACAATACCCTTGAACTCTTCATAAAAGTCCTGCCCTATCTCCGTCAGGGCTATGTTGCGGGTATTGCGGATCAGCAACGTCGCCGACAGGACTTCCTCAAGCGCCTTGACATGCAGGCTGGCCATGGCTTTGCTGATGCTGAGGTAATTCGCAGCCTTGGTATAAGAACCAAAATCGACCACGGCGAGAAACGTCTGAACCCGATTAAGGTGAGAGTGCATGAAGTGTTGGCTCACTGTTAAATCCTGTCAAACATTGTTTTAAGCATAGTCGTATCGACACTTCGAGTCCACCGCCCCTATCCTGCGCGGCAAAGAGGATATGCAATGAACTATCGCTACAAGATCGCGCTGATCTTTCTGATCGGCTTCTTTATTGACTGTATAAACATATTCATGTCGGCGGTAGCCCTGCCAAGTATATCGGCAACTTTGCAGGTCAGTACTTCATCGGTGGCATGGGTCGCCAATGCTTATATCCTTGGTCTGACTCTGATTATTCCAGTCAGCACCTGGCTGGCCGGACGTTTTGGCAGCCGCGGGATTCTCACGGCGTCGATGCTGGTGTTCACAGGTTCGGTGTGGATGTGTGGGCTGTCGGACAGCTTCCACGAACTGGTTGCCTGGCGTTTCCTGCAAGGAATAGGCGGCGGGTTGTTGATTCCGGTCGGCCAGGCTTTGACCTTCAATCTGTTTCAGGGTGAACAGCGGGCAAAAATCTCCACACTGGTGATGGCCGTCGCACTGATCGCCCCGGCCATCTCACCGACCGTTGGCGGCATTATTGTCGACAGCAGTTCCTGGCGCTGGGTGTTCTACAGCAACATTCCGTTCTCGCTGATCGCCGCCGGGCTGTCGTGGTTCTGGATCAAGGAAAGCAAACCGGCCAGCCTGCCCCGCCCGGACATCAAAGGCCTGTTGCTGGTCAGCGCCGCACTCGCCAGCCTGCTGATGGGCATGTCGCTGTACGGTGGCGACTCCCCGGCGCTGCTCGCGCTGATCTGCGTCGCGGCCGGTCTGCTGTTCGTCGCGCTGTACCTGCTGCACTACCGCCGCTGCAGCAATGCGATCATTGAATTGGGCCTGCTCAAAAGCAAAAAGCTCAGCACCTCGATCCTCATCTATTACGCGATTCCCGGTGTGTTCACCGGGGTCAATCTGATGAGCATTTTCTTCCTGCAGGACACCCTGCATTTCAGCGCCCGCCTGACCGGCATGTTCATGATTGTCTATGCCATCGGCGCGTTCATCGCCATGACGATTTGCGGCCGGGTCTACAACCGCATCGGCGCCAAACGCCTGTTCATCTCAGGGATGCTGCTGCACAGCGCCGGCATCGCCACGCTGATACTGGTCAACGACCCGGCGGACCTGTGGGTGATTGTCATCGCTTACAGCTTGATGGGCGTTGGCGGCGGCATCGGCGCCAACACGGCACAAACCACATCGCTGATGGACTTTGCCGGTGGTGATACGCACAAGGCCAGCGTGATCTGGAACATCAACCGGCAGATGTCGTTCAGCCTCGGTGCCGCGTTGTTTCTGATGATTTTCAACGTCCTGCTCAAGCAGTTCGAAATCACCGCGGCCTATCACGCCACCTTCGCGCTGGCAGCACTGATCGGGCTGTTCCCGCTTTTTCAGATGAGCCAATTGAACCCTCCAAAGGAATGCCATGAACAACAACCTGGTTGAACAAGCCCGCCACAGCATTCACCGCGTGCACGAACTGATTCAGCAGGTCTTCACCGATGCCGACGGCACGGGTGAAGCCACGCTCGAACCGCTGATGGCTGTGTTTGCCGAACATTTCAGCATGGTCACCACCTCAGCCGCCGTCATTGCCCGCGAGCAGGTCGAGCAGTTGTTCAGCGGTGCGGTCGGCGCCCGTAAAGGCCTGGAGATTGTGATCGAGGATCTGCACACGGTATGGCAGGAAGGCACGACCGTGGCGCTGCGCTACAAGGAAACCCATCGACTCGATCAGCAGGAAACTTCGCGGGTGTCGGTGGCTATCGTGCGCATCCACCACCATGACGTCCAGTGGCAGTACCTGCACGAAACACCGATCAGCGTGGAACAGCCGGCATGAAGTACACCGTCAGCCAGTGCCGCATGTTGTCGCCGTCCATCAAGGAAATCACCGTTCAGGGGCCGGCGCACCAACCCGAAACGCCGCATGGCGGTGCGCATTTCAAATGGCTGATTCCCGGCCTGGACGAGTGGCGCCATTACTCGACCGTGCACATCGACGAGGCCGACGAGGGGCGATTGACCTTCGCCATCCGTCTTTCGCCGGACAGCGTCAGCAGTTCGTACATTCACAACCTGAACGTCGGCGACGGCGTGGAGCTGGAGGGCCCGTTCAATACCTTTGATTATCCACTCGAGACCGAGCAGGGTCGCGACATCGCCATTGCCGGCGGCATCGGCATCACGCCGCTGACCGGCATCCTGCGTCACTTGTCCTCGCTCAAGCGCACGCCGCTGTTGCATTACTTTGCCAAGACCCGCGACGACGCTGCCTATGTCGAGCTTCTGCAAACGCAACTGCAGGAGCGCCTGCAACTGCACCTGTCCGGCAGTCGACCGACGATCAGTCAGGTGCTGGCCGACCTCACGACGCAAGACCGACTGTATGTCTGCGGCCCGGCCGCGATGCTCAGCGAAGTCCTCAGTCACGCCCAAACCGCCGGGTTGCCGCGCGAGCGCGTTTATCTGGAAGTGTTCAACGTAGCCGCGGACAGCGACGCCCAGGGCTGCGTGATCGAGGCGGCTGATTCCGGCGTGAACATCAACGTCGGCCCACAGCAGTCGTTGCTCGAAGCCCTCGAAGCCGCCGGCCTCGACCCGCTCTATGACTGCCGCCGCGGCGAATGTGGCGTGTGTGCGCTAGATGTACTGGAAGGCGAAGTCGAGCACCGCGATTTCATCATGAGCGAACAGGAAGCGGCTTGCAGCGCACGGATCTACCCCTGCGTTTCGCGAGCGAAAAGCCCCCGCCTGAAGCTGGCAATCTGAAGAGGACACTGCGTTGGACAATTACTTCAATGGCAGAGAAGTGCATAAATCCCTGTTCCTCGATCAGGCACTTTTCGAACAGGAACAGCGGCGCGTGTTCGCCGCGAGCTGGTGTTACCTGGGCCACGACAGCCTGATCCCCGAAACCGGCGACTATTTCACCACCACCCTGGCCGCGCAGCCGCTGGCGATGGTGCGGCAGAAGAACGGCGCAATCGTTGTGCTGCACAACCGCTGCCCGCACAAAGGCGTGAAAGTCCTCGCTGAAGCGCGCGGCAATGTCGGCCGCTTCATGCGCTGCCCCTACCACGCCTGGACATTCAAGACTGACGGCGAGCTGCTGAGCATTCCGGTGAAAAAGGAATACGACGACTGCGACCTCAGCAGTTGCTCCGCGCACAAAGGCATGCGTCCCGTGACGGCGGTGCACAACTATCGCGGCTTCGTGTTTGTCCGTCTGACGGAAGAGGGCATCGGCTTTGAGGCGTTTTTCGGTGAGTCGCTGTCGACGCTCGACAACATGGTCATGCGTTCGCCGCTAGGTCAGTTGAAAGTGATCGGCCAGCCGCTGCTGCACCGCCACCGCTGCAACTGGAAAATGGTCGTCGACAATCAGACCGACACCTGCCACCCGATGATCGCCCACGAGTCTTCGGCCGGCGAAGCAATACGTCTGTGGCAGGAAACCGGCGATCAAGGCAAGCCGCCGATGGCGGTCGAGTTGTTCTCGCCATTCATGGCGTCCTACGATTTTTTCGCCGGCATGGGCATTCGCGTCTGGCCCAACGGGCACGGGCACACCGGCGTCAGCAATTCGATTCACAAGGCGTACACCGATATTCCCGGTTACTGGGAGGCGATGGTCGAAAGCTACGGTGAAGAGCAGGCCCGGGCGATCCTCGACGACACTCGCCACAACACCGTGTATTTCCCCAACCTGATGGTCAAGGGACCGATCCAGACGCTGCGCGTGATCAAGCCGGTCAGCGCCCGCCAAACCATTGTTGAATCGTGGATCTTCGAGCTGCAAGGCGCGCCTGTGCAGTTGCTGGAAAGAACCGTGCAGTACAACAACCTGATCAATTCGCCGTGCTCGATGGTCGCCCATGATGACGTCGAAATGTACGAACGGGCCATGGAAGGCCTGGGCAGTGACGCCAACGACTGGGTCAACGTCGCCCGCCTGTTCAGCCCGAATGAATCCTATGCGCAGACCCAGGTGGTGTCCGGCACCAGCGAAATGGCCATGCGTAATTTCTATAACAGTTGGCAGCACTTGATGCAGGACGACCATGCAACCCGATCAATCTAATCACCGCGCCATCGAGCAATTGATCGAGACCGAGTTGCACTTGCTCGACCAGCAGGATTTCGACGCCTGGCAACAACTGCTCAGTGACGATTACCACTACTGGATCCCGATGACTCGCGAGCAACGCAGCCCGTTGCACGAATCGTCGCTGGTGTATGAAGACCGCTTCCTGACCACGCTGCGGATCAACCGGCTGGCCAACGCGCGCAACTTTTCCCAGCAGCCCAGGAGCCGCAGCCTGCATATCGCCCAGCGCCCGCGCATCACACTTGAGGAAGCTTCGCCAAGCGCCTTCGCCAGCTCCAACATGCTCTATTGCGAGGCTCGCGGCGACCGCGAATGGCACTACCCGGTCACCGTCGAACACCAACTGATCAACCTCGATGGCTGCTGGAAAATTCAGGGTAAGAAAATCCTCTTGCTCAGCCCCGCGCGTGCCCTCGAAAGCCTGCAACTCATCATCTGATCGATCGAGAAATTTCTTTTGAACGCTATCCCCAACGGCTGTAAACAGGCGTCCGACTGCCTGTCTTTTCCCTACGTCGATCTGCTGTATGACTACGGTCAGTTTCTGCGCAACGCCCACAGCGCCGTCGGCTGCCTGCCGCCGCACAGCGCTGAAAAACACATCGGCATCGTCGGCGCCGGCTTGACCGGGCTGGTGGCGGCTTATGAATTGCTGCGTGCCGGCGCACGCCGCGTGACCCTGTTCGAAGCTGAAGAACAGCACGTCGGTGGACGCTTTCTGACTCAGTGCTTTGATCCGGCTCATCCGCAATTCATCGCGGAAATGGGTGCCATGCGGTTTCCTCCGAGCGAAGTCGGACTGTTCCATTACTTGCACCGCTTTGGCATTGAAACCACCGAAGCGTTTCCCGATCCGGGCGTTGTCGACACCGAAATCCATTACCGTGGCCAAGCCCATCACTGGGCGGCGATGCAGGCACCGCCGGCGCTGTTCAGCACCGTGCATCAGGGCTGGAACGCGTTTCTCAGTGAGGGCGTCACCCTTGACGACGGTACCTGTCTCGCCCCGCCGCTGCTGCTGACAGAACTGCTCAAACAGCATAATTACGCCGAGGTGCAACCGGAATGGCAACGCTATCTGGATTGCTTCGGCGACAGCTCGTTCTATTCAGCGATGGTGCGCATCTTCACCGGCAATAATCCTCCCGGTGGCAAGCCGTGGCGTAAACCCGAAGACTTCCACTTGTTCGGCTCGCTGGGCATTGGTTCGGGCGGTTTTCAATCGGTGTACCGCGCCTCTTTCACGGAAATCCTGCGCTTGGTGGTCAATGCACTTGAGGTCAACCAGCGGCTGGTGCCCAACGGGATTTCGAGCCTGACCGATCGGATTGCCGACACCTCGTTCAATGGCATTGCGCTGCGCGACATGATCTGCCGCACACGCATCGAATCGATCAACAAAGGCGCGAACGGCGAAATTCTGCTGGCCGGCAGTAACGGCGAAACCTATGCCTGCGACCGGGTAATTACCACCACCACGACCCGCGCCCTGCAGGTGAACCTCAAGCTCACGCAGAACCAGGCGTTCGTCAATCGCGACGTCGCGCGGGCGATCAACGAAACGCACATGGTCGGCTCGTCCAAGCTGTTCATCCTGACCAGGGACAAGTTCTGGCTCAAGCACGGTTTGCCCCAGAACATCCAGACCGACACCCTGGTCAAGGGCGTGTACTGCCTCGACTACGCGCCACACGACCCTGACGCCTGGGGCGTGGTACTGATCAGTTACACCTGGGAAGACGACTCGCACAAAATGGTGTCGATGAAGAACAAGGTGCAACGCTGCCTGCGACTCGTTGATGAACTGGCAATGAGTGCACCGGAATTTGCCAGCCACCTGCTCCCGCTTAACGGTGACTACCAGCGCTACGTGCTGGAGTACGACTGGCTGACCGACCCACATGCACTGGGCGCTTTCAAACTCAATTTTCCCGGCGACGACATCTACTCCGAACGCCTGTTCTATCAATTCCGCACCGCACTCGATCCGCAGCAGGATACCGGTTTGTATCTGGCCGGTTGCGGCGCCTCTTTCACCGGTGGCTGGGCGGAGGGCGCGATTCAAACCGCGCTCAATGGTGCCTGTGCAGTGATCAGCAGTCTGGGCGGTGATCTGATTGCGGGTAACCCGCTCGACGACTTGCACCCGCAGTACCGCTACTGCTGACCCAACTCCTTCCAGCGTCGAGAATCCTCCATGTACAGCCAGCTTTCCATTGAACAGCTCGTCAACGGATTTCGCAGTGGCCAACACTGCCCGGACACCTGGCAGCACGCCCTGCGCGAGCGTCATGTGCACCTGCAACACCTCAACAGTTTCATCACCTTCGCCCCGACGGCACCCAACCGCGCCGCTGATACCGGCAGCGCACTGTATGCCCTGCCTGTGTCGTTCAAGGACAACATCAACGTCAGCGGCCTGCCAACCACTGCCGGTACGCCCGGGCTGGCTGACTATGTCCCGCAGGCCGATGCCGGCATCGTCGAGCGCTTCCGGCAACTGGGTGCGCAGATCATGGGCAAGAACAACATGCACGAATTGTCGTTCGGCGTGACATCGGCCAACCATTGCCACGGTGCCGTGATCAACCCGGTCAACCAACGCCACAGTGCCGGCGGCAGCAGTGGCGGTTGTGCTGCGGCGGTCGCTGCCGGACTGGTGGCGTGCGCGGTCGGCACCGACACCGGCGGGTCGGTGCGCATACCGGCCGCATTCTGCGGCACCGTCGGTTTTCGTCCCACCACCGGCGTTTATCCGGTCGACGGCATCGTCCCGGTGTCGCAAACCAAAGACACCCCGGGCCTGCTGACCCGTACGGTGGAAGATTGCCAGTTCGTTCACGCGCAACTGACCGGCAGCCTGCAGCAACCTGAGACCCGGCCGTTGCGCATCGGCATCCCCGAGGGTTTTCTCTGGACCGATCTCGCCGACAACGTGCAGCGCGATTGCCGCGCAGCCATCGATGCCCTCGCCGAGCGCGGTGCGATCATCGTGCCGGTCGACGATGCAATCATTGGCGAGATCAATGAGAGCATCCAGTTTCCGTTGCCGATCTATGAATTCTTTATCGATTTTCCGCGGTTTCTGATGAACGCAGGACGCGGCGAGCAGTTCCTCGACATCCTCGCGCAGATCCGTGACCCGGCGATCAGGAAGATCCTCACCGCCCAACTGGAAAGCCCTGCGATTTCCTACACCGACTACGTGCAGGCACTGATGAGCAAACTGCGTCTGGAGCAGGAATACCGCGCCCTCTTCACTCGTCATCGACTGGATCTGCTGGCCTACCCGACCGTCACTTGCAGTGCACCGCTGCTCAGCGATTGCCCGAATGAAAGCCACTTCGAAACCTTCGTGCGCAATACCGACCCGGCAAGCAACCTGGCGGCGCCGAGCATCAGTGTTCCGGTGGCGGCGGCAGGTGCGTTGCCGGTGGGTCTGTCGTTCGATGCGCTACCGGGACAGGACGAATTTTTACTGGCGAACGTGCGGTATCTGATGCACCTGCTTCAGAGCGGTTAAACCTTCGATTCCTGTAAGAGCGAGCCTGCTCGCGAACAGGCCATCGGCTTCAACATCACTGTTGACTGAACGACCGCCTTCGCGAGCAGGCTCGCGCCCACAGAAGATCCGTGTTGATGCATCCCTAACCATTCAGATTGCAGGCCTTGCCATGCGCGTCACTCCAATGTCTTCCATGCCCGCTGCCGAACGCGCGCCCTCAATCGTTGGCGGCGCCATGATCATCGGTGGCACCATCGTCGGTGCGGGCATGTTCTCGCTGCCGGTGATCATGTCCGGACTGTGGTTCTACGGCTCGGTCGCCGTGCTGCTGTTTGCCTGGTTCTGCACCTTGCATTCCGGGCTGATGATTCTTGAGGCCAATCTCAATTACCGCGAAGGCTCGAGTTTTTCCACGATTACCCGCGATCTGCTCGGTCGTGGCTGGAGCCGCTTGAATGGCTTGAGCATCGTGTTTGTGCTGTACACGCTGACCTACGCTTATATCTCCGCCAGTGGATCGGTGATTCATCACACCGCGCAAACGATGGGTGTCGAGTTTTCGTCACGCGCCGGTGGCCTGCTGTTCACCCTGATGGTGGCGTTCATCATCTGGCTCAGCACGACCGCAGTGAGCCGCATGACCACGCTGGTGTTCGGGGCAAAGATTCTCGCGTTTTTCCTGACTTTCGGCGGTTTGCTGGGGCACGTGCAAAGCACTACGCTGCTCGATCTGACCAGTTCCGAAAGTCATTACTGGCCTTATCTGCTGGTAACGCTGCCCTTTTGCCTGACCTCGTTCGGTTTCCACGGCAACGTGCCAAGCCTGATGAAACACTACGGCAAGGATCCGCAGCGTATCCGTGCCTGTCTGGTCAGCGGCACGCTGGTCGCATTGCTGCTGTACCTGGTGTGGATGCTATGCAGCATGGGCAACATTCCCCGCGATGCATTCAAGGACATCGCCCAGCGCGGCGGCAATATCGATGTGCTGATCAACGCATTGGGCTCCCGGCTCGACAGCGCCAACATTGATCTGCTGCTGACATTTTTCTCCAACTTCGCCGTGGCCTGCTCGTTTCTCGGTGTCACCCTCGGTCTGTTCGATTATCTGGCCGATGTGCTGGGGTTTGACGACAGCCCCGGCGGCCGCTTGCAAACCGCCATCGCGACGTTTGCACCGCCGATGTTCTGCGCTTTTATCTGGTCGGAAGGTTTTCTGCACGCCATCGGTTTCGCCGGATTGGCCGCAACCTTATGGGCGGTCATCACCCCGGCGCTGCTGGCACGCGCATCACGCAAACGCTTCGGTAGCCCACGCTATCGGGTATGGGGCGGTACGCCGATGATCGCGCTGGTGCTGTCGTTCGGAGGAATATGCGCGCTGTCGCATCTTCTGTTTGTGTTCGGATGGCTGCCTGTGTGGCGGTGAGGCGCGGCGTTCGGTTTTCCGAACGAGACTCAATGGTCGATTCGGTAAACCGGATCAGGCATTCACAAAAATACCATCACAAAAGTTTAATACCCTTATAAAACAAGCACTTAACCATCGCTGCCTGCTCTGGCACGACTCATGCTCTACACTCTCTCGACGAATGCCCGCTGAGCCAACACTTCAGGAGCCGTCAGGCATTCGAAGCACAAAAGGGCCGACAAACTGGCTCCATAAAAAAAACAATGTCGAGGAAAATTTGATGCGCATCGTTCCCCATATCCTGGGCGCAGCCATTGCTGCCGCTCTGATCAGCACGCCAGTTTTCGCCGCCGAACTCACCGGCACCCTGAAGAAAATCAACGATTCGGGCACCATCACGCTCGCTCACCGCGACAGCTCAATTCCGTTCTCCTACATTGCAGATGCTTCTGGCAAACCAGTGGGCTACTCCCACGACATTCAGGTGGCGATCGTTGAAGCCCTG
Source organism: Pseudomonas koreensis (assembly GCF_036668835.1). GTDB lineage: Bacteria > Pseudomonadota > Gammaproteobacteria > Pseudomonadales > Pseudomonadaceae > Aquipseudomonas > Aquipseudomonas koreensis_I. The sequence goes on along the minus strand of NZ_JAZEVW010000005.1, from coordinate 273,887 downwards.
AAAAAAGACCTGAACAAGCCAGACCTGCAGGTCAAGTACAACCTGGTGACCTCGCAAACCCGTATCCCGCTGATCCAGAACGGCACCGCGGATATCGAGTGTGGTTCCACCACCAACAACACCGAGCGCGCCCAGCAGGTCGACTTCACCGTCAACATCTTCGAAATCGGCACCCGTCTGCTGGTCAAGAAAGACAAGGAAGGCAAGCCGTCCTATAACGACTTCGCCGACCTCAAGGGCAAAAACGTCGTGACCACTGCCGGCACCACGTCCGAGCGCATCATCAAAGCGATGAACGCCGACAAGCAGATGGGCATGAACATCATCTCCGCCAAAGACCACGGCGAATCCTTCAACATGCTCGAAAGCGGCCGCGCCGTTGCCTTCATGATGGACGACGCCCTGCTGGCTGGTGAAGAAGCCAAGGCCAAGAAACCGACTGACTGGGTCATCACTGGCACGCCGCAGTCCTTCGAAGCCTATGCCTGCATGGTTCGCAAAGGCGACGCGCCGTTCAAGAAAGCTGTCGATGACGCCATTGTCGGCCTGTACAAGTCTGGCGAGATCAACAAGATCTACAGCAAGTGGTTCGAAAGCCCGATCCCGCCAAAAGGCCTGAACCTGAACTTCCCGATGAGCGACAAGGTGAAGGATCTGATCGCCAACCCGAGCGACAAGCCGGCGCCTGACGTAAAAATCTGATTCCTGACTAACCTTATCGTCTGAGGGAGCGACCCTCCCTCAGACGTCTGTTACTGCCTGCTGGCTTTGCTGTGGAACACTCGACCTGGCGGTTTTCGAGCCGATCGCGTGTGTCCGGCGTTCCTCGTCGGACGGGAAAGGAACTTCCCCAAGCGGGTGCTTGTACATCGATCGATTTCGAGGGGAGACCCTAATGAATTACAACTGGGACTGGGGCGTGTTCTTCAAGTCCACCGGCGTAGGCAGCGAGACCTATCTCGACTGGTACATCGCCGGTCTGGGCTGGACCATTGGCATCGCTGTCGTGGCATGGATCATCGCTCTGCTGCTGGGCTCCATTCTGGGGGTCATGCGCACTGTGCCAAACCGGATCGTAGCGGGCATCGCGACCTGCTATGTGGAGCTGTTTCGCAACGTGCCGCTGCTGGTTCAGCTGTTCATCTGGTACTTCCTGGTACCCGACCTGCTGCCGCAGAACCTGCAGGACTGGTACAAACAAGACCTCAACCCGACCACCTCGGCGTACCTGAGCGTTGTCGTGTGCCTGGGTCTGTTCACCGCTGCCCGTGTCTGCGAGCAGGTGCGCACCGGTATCCAGGCGCTGCCACGCGGCCAGGAATCCGCCGCCCGCGCGATGGGCTTCAAGCTGCCGCAGATCTACTGGAACGTACTGCTGCCGCAGGCGTACCGGATCATCATTCCGCCGCTCACCTCGGAATTCCTCAACGTCTTCAAGAACTCCTCCGTGGCGTCCCTGATCGGCTTGATGGAACTGCTGGCGCAAACCAAACAGACCGCCGAGTTCTCGGCCAACCTGTTTGAAGCCTTCACCCTGGCCACGCTGATCTACTTCACCCTGAACATGAGCCTGATGTTGCTGATGCGCATGGTCGAGAAGAAAGTCGCCGTGCCCGGCCTGATCTCCGTGGGGGGTAAATAATGGACTTCGATTTCAGCGGCATCATCCCCGCGATCCCGGGCCTGTGGAACGGCATGGTCATGACCTTGCAATTGATGGTCATGGGCGTGATCGGCGGCATCGTGCTCGGCACGATCCTGGCGCTGATGCGCCTGTCGTCAAGCAAACTGCTGTCGAACATTGCCGGCGCGTACGTCAACTATTTCCGTTCGATCCCGCTGCTGCTGGTGATCACCTGGTTCTACCTGGCGGTGCCGTTCGTGCTGCGCTGGATCACCGGCGAAGACACGCCAATCGGTGCATTCACCTCGTGCGTCGTGGCCTTCATGATGTTCGAAGCGGCGTATTTCTGTGAAATCGTCCGGGCCGGCGTGCAGTCGATTCCCAAAGGCCAGATGGCCGCCGCGCAAGCGATGGGCATGACCTACGGCCAGACCATGCGCCTGATCATCCTGCCTCAGGCGTTCCGCAAGATGACGCCGTTGCTGCTGCAACAGAGCATCATCCTGTTCCAGGACACCTCGCTGGTCTACACCGTGGGCCTGGTCGACTTCCTCAACTCCGCGCGCTCGAACGGCGACATCATCGGCCGTTCCAACGAGTTCCTGATCTTCGCCGGTGTCGTCTACTTCATCATCAGCTTTTCCGCCTCGCTGCTGGTCAAGCGTCTGCAAAAAAGGTTCGCCGTATGATCTCTATCAAGAACATCAACAAGTGGTATGGGGACTTCCAGGTGCTGACTGATTGCAGCACCGAGGTCAAGAAAGGCGAAGTGATCGTGGTCTGCGGCCCGTCGGGCTCGGGCAAGTCGACGCTGATCAAATGCGTCAACGCGCTGGAGCCGTTCCAGAAAGGTGACATCGTCGTCGATGGCACTTCGATTGCCGACCCGAAGACCAACCTGCCGAAACTGCGTTCGCGCGTGGGCATGGTGTTCCAGCATTTCGAACTGTTCCCGCACCTGACCATTACCGAAAACCTGACCATCGCGCAGATCAAGGTGTTGGGCCGCAGCAAGGAAGAGGCGACCAAAAAAGGCCTGCAACTGCTTGAGCGCGTCGGCCTCTCGGCGCACGCCCACAAGCATCCGGGGCAACTCTCCGGTGGTCAGCAACAGCGTGTGGCGATTGCCCGTGCGCTGGCGATGGACCCGATCGTCATGCTGTTCGACGAACCGACTTCGGCGCTCGACCCGGAAATGGTCAACGAAGTGCTCGACGTGATGGTGCAACTGGCCCACGAAGGCATGACCATGATGTGCGTGACCCACGAAATGGGCTTCGCCCGTAAAGTGGCCGACCGCGTGATCTTCATGGACGCCGGCAAGATCATCGAAGACTGCCCGAAAGAGGAGTTCTTCGGCGACATCAGCGCCCGCTCCGAACGCGCGCAGCACTTCCTCGAGAAAATCCTGCAGCACTAAAAAGCCGAGCATCCAGGGCATCACATTGATCCTTGTGGGAGCGAGCTTGCTCGCGAAAGCGGACTGACATTCAACATCAATGTTGAGCATTCCGGCCTCTTCGCGAGCAAGCTCGCTCCCACAGGGACAGTGGTGAGCCTGCAAGTGTGGTTGACCCAAGGCAACTGTGATGAAATGCGACCCCAATCTTTATCGCGCAGCGCCGCCATCACTTGCCGTGAAGCCCCGTCTGATTCGTCATTTGTTCCTGCCGCCGCTGGTCATCGCGCTGATGATCGGTCTGGGTTTCATCGGCTTCTGGACCAGTGAGCATTTCGGTATCCGCAGCCTCGGCGAGAACGGCCAGCGTCAGCTGGAACTGCACGCCCGCGCGGTGGAAAGCGAGATCAGCAAATACACCTACCTGCCCAGCCTGCTGGAACTCGAAACCAGTGTTTCGCAGCTGCTGGCCGACCCGACCCCGGAAACCCGGCGCACGGTCAACGATTACCTTGAAGGCCTGAACCGGCGCAGCCGCAGTCGGGCCATCTACGTCATGGACACCACCGGCCGCGTCATGGCCACCAGCAACTGGCGCGATGTCGACAGCTACCTCGGTGAAGACCTGTCCTTTCGCGCCTACTTTCAGAAAGCCGTTCGCGGCGAACCCGGACGCTTCTACGGCATCGGCAGCACCAGCGGCGAGCCCGGTTATTACCTCGCCCACGGCCTCGAAGAGCACGGCAAGATCATCGGCGTCGCGGTGGTCAAAGTGCGCCTGGAAGCCATGGAAGAACGTTGGCAGCGCGCGCGTCTGGAAGCGTTTGTCAGCGACGAGAACGGCATCATCATTCTCTCCAGCGATCCGGCCCGACGCCTCAAGTCGGTGATCCCGCTGAGCGACGAGATCAAAGAGAAACTGGCGCGCAGCCTGCAGTATTACTGGTTCCCGCTCAATGAACTGCAACCGCTGGCCCGCGAAACGCTGGACGAAGGCGTGGAAAAACTCACCTTCCCGGCCAACAGCGAAGTGCAGTCCGACGAAGACGACATCAGTTATCTGGCGCAGACCCGGCCGCTGAGCGACACGCCGTGGAATTTCACCCTGCTCACCCCGTTGCAGGACTTGCGCCGCGAAGCGATCAACCAAGGCATTCTGGTCGCCGTGGCGTTTGCCTTCCTCGCCTTCCTGCTGATCGCCTGGAACGAGCGGCGCAAAGTCATCGCCACCCGCCTTGCCGCCCGTGAAGCCCTGCAGGAAGCCAACAGTCAACTCGAGCGTCGGATTACCGAACGCACCACCGATCTGCGCGCCAGTAACGAACGGTTGAAGAGCCAGATTCGCGAACGCCGTCAGGCCGAAGAGACTTTGCGCCGCGCCCAGGATGAACTGGTGCAGGCCGGTAAACTCGCCGCCATCGGCCAGATGTCCACGAGCATCGCCCACGAATTGAACCAGCCGCTGGCGGCGATGCGCACGCTATCCGGCAATACCGTGCGCTTCCTTGAGCGCGGTCAACTGGATGTCGCCAGCACCAACCTCAAGACCATCAATGACTTGATCGATCGCATGGGCCGCATCACCGCCAGCCTGCGGTCGTTCGCCCGGCGCGGCGACAACCACGGCCAGGCCAGCCTTGGCAAAGCCGTCGAGGCGGCGCTGCAATTGCTCGGCGCACGCCTGGAAAATCCAACGCTGCAGATTCACCGGCAGTTCGCCGACGTGCAGTTGCACATCGACCAGACCCGTCTGGAGCAGATTCTGGTCAACCTGATCGGCAATGCCCTCGACGCCATGCACGCACAAGCGCAACCCGAATTGTGGCTGGAAGGCGAAGAATTCGACGGCAAATACCGCCTGCGCGTGCGGGACAACGGCCACGGCATCGACGCCGAAGCGCGCAAGCATCTGTTCGAACCGTTTTTTACCACCAAGCCCGGCGCGCAAGGCCTGGGCCTGGGCCTGACCCTTTCCGCCAGCCTCGCAGCTGCCACCGGCGGGCATCTGGGTGTCGAGCACCCGGCCAGTGGTGGCACCACTTTCGTCCTCAGTTTACCGCTGGTAAGCCCTACTCCTGCCGAGCCCATATGAATAACGATCTCAGTGTGCTGATCGTCGAAGACGACCCCCATGTGCTGCTCGGCTGCCAACAGGCGCTGACCCTGGAAGACATTCCCTGTATCGGCGTCGGCAGTGCCGAAGAAGCGCTGGAGCAGGTCGGCGACAACTTTGCCGGCATCGTCATCAGCGACATTCGCCTGCCGGGCATCGATGGCCTGGAACTGCTGACCCGCCTCAAGGCCCGCGATCGCAGCCTGCCGGTGGTGCTGATCACTGGCCACGGCGATATCTCGATGGCGGTGGGTGCGATGCAGAAAGGCGCCTATGACTTCATGGAAAAACCGTTCTCCCCAGAGCGGCTGGTCGATGTCGCGCGGCGCGCTCTGGAACAACGCAGCCTCGCCCGCGAAGTGTCGTCGCTGCGCCGGCAACTGGCCGAACGCGATTCCCTCGAAGGGCGGATCATCGGCCGCTCGCCCGCCATGCAGAACCTGCGCGAGCTGATCGCCAACGTTGCCGACACCTCGGCCAACGTGTTGATCGAGGGCGAGACTGGCACCGGCAAAGAACTGGTCGCACGCTGCCTGCACGATTTCAGCCGCCGCCACAGCAAACAGTTCGTTGCGCTGAACTGCGGCGGCCTGCCGGAAAATCTGTTCGAAAGCGAGATCTTCGGCCACGAGGCCAACGCCTTTACCGGTGCGGGCAAGCGCCGCATCGGCAAGATCGAACACGCCGACGGCGGCACGCTGTTCCTCGACGAAGTGGAAAGCATGCCATTGCCGTTGCAGATCAAACTGCTGCGTGTGCTGCAGGAGCGCACCCTCGAACGCCTCGGCTCGAACCAGAGCGTGGCGGTCGATTGCCGGGTGATCGCGGCGACCAAATCCGACCTCGACGCCGCAAGCAAGGCTGGCGAGTTTCGCAGCGACTTGTACTACCGCCTCAATGTCGTGACCCTGGAACTGCCGCCGCTGCGCGAACGCCGCGAAGACATCCTGCAACTGTTCGAGCACTTCACCCAGCAATCGGCGCTGCGCTTCGACCGTGCCTTGCCGGAGCTGGACAACCAGACGCTGTCGAACCTGATGAGCCACGACTGGCCGGGCAACGTGCGCGAACTGCGCAACGTCGCCGAACGCTTCGCCCTCGGCTTGCCGGCGTTCAAGAAATCCGGCGCCAGCAGCGGCCAGGGCCTGGCGTTTGCCGAAGCGGTGGAAGCCTTCGAACGCAACCTGCTCAGCGACGCCCTGCAACGCAGCGGCGGCAACCTGACCCAGGCGAGCCTGGAACTGGGCATGGCCAAGACCACGCTGTTCGACAAAGTGAAAAAATACGGGCTGAGCCACTGATGGACCTGATTCTGAAAGCCGCGATCGGCGCCGCCGTGGTGCTGATCCTCGCGGCGCTGTCGAAAACCAGAAACTATTACATCGCAGGTCTGGTGCCGCTGTTTCCGACCTTTGCGTTGATTGCGCATTACATCGTTGGCAAAGGGCGCTCGGTTGATGATCTGAAAACCACCATCGTGTTCGGCATGTGGTCGATCATTCCGTATTTTGTTTATCTGGCGACGTTGTATGTGATGGTGGACCGGATGCGGCTGGAGGCTTCGCTGGCTGTGGCGGCGGTGGCCTGGTTGATGGCGGCGACGGTGTTGGTGACTGTTTGGGTACGTATTCATAGTTAAGATCAAAAACCACCCTAAAGCACATCCCCACCCGCCACCGGCTCAACCCGCGCCCAATGCGACGTATCCTCACGATGCGCCTGCAAATACGGCAGCACCGCCGCCAGCAACGGTTCCTTGAACGCCTCCTGAAACCGATGCGCCAACCCCGGAATCAGCTTCAACTGACTACCCTGAATATGCGCCGCCAGATGCACGCCATGCATCACTGGCAGTAACGGATCCGCCGTGCCATGCACCACCAGCGTCGGCACCCGCAACTGGTTGAGCAGCGCCACCCGGCTCGGTTCGGCGAGAATCGCCATGATCTGCCGCTTCACACCCTCGGGATTGAATGCCCGGTCATAGGAGGCCGCGGCCTGTTGCAGCAGGACCTGGCGATCATCGGTAACGTTGGGGCTGCCCAGCGCCGCGAGCAGATCCGCTTGTTGCTCCAGCGCCACTTCACGATTCGGTGCGCCACGGCGCGATAGTAATTGCACCAGCGCCGCGCTCGGTGCCGGCAACCCTTCGGCGCCGGAAGTGCTCATGATCAACGTCAGGCTCTCGACCCGCTGCGGCGCCATCGCCGCTACATGCTGCGCAATCATCCCGCCCATGCTCGCGCCGAGTATGTGGAAATGCTCGATATGCAAGGCGTCCATCAGACCCAGCGCATCGCCGGCCATATCGGTCAGGCTGTACGGCGCCGCCACCGGCAGGCCGAGTTTGTAGCGCAGCACTTCAAAGGTCAGGTTGGCTTCAACCGGCGCCTGACGCCAGGTCGACAGGCCGACATCGCGGTTGTCATAACGGATCACTCGAAAGCCCTGCTGACACAGCGCGACCACCACCTCATCCGGCCAATGAATCAATTGCCCACCCAGGCCCATCACCAGCAGCAAAGCCGGATCCGAGGCGCGGCCAATGCTCTGATAGGCGATGCTCACCTGCGCCAGATCGGCCCGCTCAGTCGGCACATTGACGTCGCAACGCGCCGCCGCCCCTGCCGTCGAACCGAACAAAAGCGCGGCCAACACGGCCGCGACAGAAAGAAAATGCTTACCCATGAAAAACACCGAAACGCAGAACCCCAGTAAGCCGCGAGTCTGATGATGTTTGTTCAAGCGCGCTGCCACAGTTCGATGACAGTTTGATGAAGAGTGCCGAGCGGTCATTCAGCCGGCAAACAATACCCATGTACCACCATGGTCCGACGTGAACGCTTTTCAATGAACCGCACAGGAGCGGATGCCCCGCTCCCCCTTGCGAGTCATCCACCATGCTCGAACCGCTTATCCTCGATTTGCCGCCCTCCCCAGAGTCGTTCGCGAAGACCCTGGCACTGCCCGAAACCATCGACGAAAGTTTGCTGTTACAGGCCAATCAGCGCTGGCGCGACAGCAGCAATGGCTTGCGCCAATTGTTTGCTAGCAGTCCCGCACTGCGCGATACGATCAACGCGTCGCTGCAACAACAACTGCAACTGAACGGCGAAAAGACCGGATTCGGCTTCACTGCCAGCCAAACGCAGCCAGAGCGTTTCGTCAGCCTTACCGATGCCTGCGCTTTTGTCGTACAACATCCGATGCTGGAACCCTCGCTTGACCAGCACTGCCACGTTGTCGGTCTGATGGCCGGTCATCCTCTGTACGCCCTGAAGCCGTCGCAACTGCTGGAAAAGCTCAAGCCGCTCGACCCGCAGCGCGCCCACGCCACACGCTGGGCCGAATTCTGGGAAGCACGTGCGCCGGGCACGCCGGTTTCGCGACGCACGCGCGCCAGCGACCTGTATCGAGCGCATTTCCAAGCGAGCGCTGACGCCGCTTACGCCAGTAAAATCATCGACGCCGAAGAGCTCGACCTGCTTCAGCAAATCGTCGATTCAGATTCCACTCCACTGACTTTCAAAGATCAGCCCATTCATCTGGAAAAACCGGCTCTGGTGCTGAGCAACCACAGCAGAGTCAAATTCCCCGGGGCTTGGGTCATCCGCGCGGGTGACCAGGTAACAGCGCGAACGCTGCTCTACCTGCCCTGCCGCCCGATCTGTATTCAGGCGTTCAACAATCGAGCGGATTTGCAAACGTGGCTGGTTGGCCAGGCGCAGATTCCCACCGGTCTGCCGCGCGAGAACCTGCGCTTCGATTACCGCGCAGCGACAGACCCGATGATCACCGGCGCCAGCGATCTGTTCGCCGACCGGCAACAGGCGCAAATCAGTGCGTTGCGCAATACCAACCGGGGCAAACCCGGGTTGCGCGAACACGGTGCGCACGCGCTGCTGCATGTCGAGCTGATTGACCATCAACGCAGCACAGCGATCATCGTCGCAGCACCGACCAAAACGCTCATTGCCCCAGATACGCTCGCGAGTGACGACCGTCCGTTGTTCGGCAGCCTGTCCGCTGGCATTCCGCTCGCCACAAGGCATGCCGCGCTCAAGCGCGAGCGCGAGGCTCTCGAACACTTGCTGGCCAACGACCGCGACGGCGCCCGATTTCGACAATGTCAGGACGCACTGAAAGCCTTGGAAATTGCCGAGCAAGCCTGCGAGAACGCCTGCACCTCGTTGCTCGACGCCCCTGCCGCCGCCACGACGCTCGCTGCGATTTATCAGGCTCACAAGAATGGGTTGTATGCCGAGGCGAAGCTGCAAGCGCTACTGGGGCAAATCGACAGCGCTGAACACGACCTGCTCAACGCTGTGCTGGACAACCCTGTGGCGGGCACACGCGATGCAGATCTGGTCGCGGCCAGCCTGACCCTGTCGCTGAGCGAAACCCGCGACGCAGCCACCACGGAGCAGCGCGAAACGCTCAAGGGCGCGTTGGTATTCACCCGGCAAGCGGCACTGACGGACAGCGCGTCCGACACGAGTCTGCTGCTTTACTGCCCCGGCAACGGCGGTGGCCTGCAGCGCTTCAGCGATCGCCGGGCATTGGCGCTCGCCCTTTTGAAAATTGGCGATCAGGACAGCGAGTCCGCTTTGCAACTCAACGCGATTACCACGGACCCGCTGCAGCATTGTCTCAACGCGCTGATCGCCAATTGCGAAACACAGGCAACCCGTCTGCGCGCCCAACCCGAGCACGCCGATGCACTGGAGATTTTCCGTCAGGATTGCACAGCCGCTATGCAGGTCCCGGTCAGCGCGGCCAGAGGCCTGATGTTTGCGCATGTGCAGGAGCAGGAGCGCAGCGGCGTGCTGGCCACTCATCTGCCGGGCTGGCTGGTGCATCTGCAGAAAAACGAGCGGATCGCACTCAAACAACATATTCAGGCGTACATCGACGCGATGCGTAAAAGTCATGCGCTGATGACCTTGGCACTGGAACCGCGCGACGACTTCACCCGCAAACATCTGCACGCGCGCCTGCGCAAGGATTTCGCCACCGAGGGCTATTTTTCCGTGCAGGTCGAGTTGCCCGATTCGACTGGAACCGAAACGGTGTTGGAACCCAGCCCCGCCGGCCCGCGGCGTAAAACCGTAATCGTGCCGGGCGCCACGCGCAGCAGGATGTCCCTTGAGGATCTTGCCCAACTGAATATCGACAACGTTCAATCAGTGCTCAATGACTCACTGTCGAAGCGCCTGATTTTCATGCGCCTGGACGTCAACGCCGCACGCCGACAGGATCGCAGCCGTCTGCTCAACGGCATCAACCTGAGCTATCTGCGTAAAGTCCTGCCGGAGCTGGACCTGCCCAAGGCCTATGAGCGCAGGATCCATGAAGCCTTCCATGGCGCGCCCGGCGAGGCGCTGTTCGTCAGGCAAAATCGACGCGAAAGCCTTATCGAACCCTGGCGCCTGCTGCTGAAAATCCAGTGCGACAACGCCCGGGCACAGAAACACCTCGCCCGTGATGAGGCTGAGGTGGTCAACATCGCGATCGACGCCAATACCGCAGACGCCTGGCTCGCCAATGGCAGGCGCATCGTGCTACTGCCGGTTTCGCTTAAAACCGGCGGCAAAGACACCCCGCGTGAAGGCCCCGTAACCTTGTCCGGCGTGACCTTCATTGAAGAGCAGATCAGCGGCACGACTGTGCTGTATCTGCCGGACAGCCCTGATCAGCGTTTTTTCCGCCGCTACGACAGTCTCGAGTCAGCGCGTAAAGGGCTGTTCAGATTGTGCGCAAGTGATCACTGGATCAGCTACCTGGCGGGCAAGGCCCTGCACGGCGATGTCCGCGCCCATGTCAGCCGCATCGGTCAGGCGGTTGAAAAAAATTTCGACGCCATTATCGACATTGGCCCCCGCTGGCCGGCGAGCACTTCGCTGGCCGCGCACCTGCTCGACGCGCACAAGGGGCGTTTGATCGAAGCTCATCGCGGCAGCTCGCGCTCCAATGATGAACTGTTCTTCGAGCGCTACGCACTGAAAGGGCCACGCGCGTTCAACTACATAAAAATGGCGCTGGGCATGGTGCCTTTCGTCGGCACCGTCGTGGCGCTGTACGACGCCTGGACTGCGGCCAATCAGGCCGTGGCAGCGTTTCTGCGCGGCGATGTGGCGGATGGCCTGGCGGAACTCGAGACAATGTTTCTCTCGTTGATCGACGCGTTCATGGACCTGCTCCCGGGCGAAGCGGTGGCTTCGACCCTCTCGCGCACCACGCGCGCGCTGACGCGTGCACGCCAGTTGCATACGCTGCTGGGCAACGTCGCGGCTCTGCATGGCAAAACGCAGCGCCAAGCCCGGCATGTACTGGCCCGTTTCCAGGGCTACGACTACGAACAACCGCTGTCGCTGGCCGGAATCGAGCCTGTCACTCACGGTCTCTACCGAGGCGTTTACCGGCATGTCGACGGTGATTTCATCGAACGTCAGGGGCGCATCTATCAGGTAGAACTGGGCACGGGCTCGCGCAACTGGCGCCTGTTCGGCAACTCGCGCAAGACCTACAAACAGCCGATCGCGCTGGATGAGACCGGCCAGTGGGACACCTGGTACGGCGTCTATGGAACCGCCAGCGCAGATGGCTTGCGTGGCGGCGGCAACGTCGCCGGGCATCTGGCCGATGCGCTGGACCCGTACTGGCCACCGGTGATTCGCCAGCGCTTGCCACGCTGGTGGGCAGAGCGCACGTTTCGTCGGCATCAGCAACTCGAATTCGAGACTGAACGCCTGGCCCATGTCATCGACAGCAAGGTCGAGGCACACAAGACCGCGATACTGGCTTTCCAGAATGCCAGCTCCGCCAACCAGCGTGCCCTGTTGCCTGCAGCCGAAACCGCATGCCTTGAAGATATTCGCCTGTGTGTTGAACGCTATCAGGCTTTGACGGAGTTGAAACCGCTCACCAGCGGCAATAAGCAAGCCTCCGTCAACCGGGTGCAAAGCTCCCTTGCTCAACGACTGACTTCGCGATACGCCATGCGCTCGGGTCAAGTGTCCGCAGCGTCTGTCCTGGTCCTGGAAGACGTCATGCGGCTGAGCAGGACAGTCAACGCTTTACCTCCAGGCGCACGGACGCGGCGACTGGCAATGTTTGCTCAGATTCGCGAGTTGCAACTGGACTACGTGAAAAAGTTCGAGGTACTGGAAGACCTCAGGACCAAAGTCAATCAATGGAGTGAACGCATCACCTTGAAATCCGACAAGGCCACTCAGTTCGGCATTGTCGAGCTCATCAACAGCCAACACAGCGACGCGCGTCTGCTCTATCACAAAACCTACATTCGCCTGGATCTGGTCAAGAATTACAGCTATGACAATGACGTTTCCTGGATGTACTTCCGCGAGCGCACAGATGAACTCTGGAAGCAGACCAGACAGGCCGCGACCACCCAGTACGACCTGCCGAACATTCAGACCACTGCGCAGAATCGCAGCCGCATGCTTGAGGAGTGTCTGGACGTCTACACCCGCTTCCGGCGGCAGATGACCATCTGGAGGACAGCCTATCCAGAGCATTTTCATCAGGACACCGTCGAACCGCTGCTTGATGGCCTGGAGCAGATGGCCGGTCGCGCCCGCCGAGGCGTCATCGATCCACCGTCGCCGAAAACACCCGGCCAGCCGGCCCAACGGGTTTTCACCACCGAGGACGGCAACCTGCTGTACGGCACGGAACGCTTCGACACGCAGTCGCAGCGGCGGATTTACGAACGCAAACTCAGAGAGGGTGAAGTGCAGATCTGGGAGCAAGGCGCCGACGGTCGCTCGCGTCAGATCGGCCCTCAGGCTCCATTACCCGAGGCACCACCCGTCACCCTCGCTGCTCTGATCAGTGATGCCCAGCAGCGTCTGGACAGAATTCCTGCCTACCGCGCCAGCGTGCACAGCAATGCCGACCGGGGCATGCTGCCGGTCGATCTGCAACACATGATGGACTCCCAGGCCAGTGAGCTGAACACCCGCGCCGACCGCATCGCCAGCAGATCTGCGCAGCATCCGCTGATCCAGCGATTGCGTGATGAAGCCGCCGAGCTTAGCGTTGCCGGGCGCACCCTGCGCACCGAACGCTCATTGACCAGCCTGAAGCCTACCGATGGCATGCTTGATGACCTGATCGGTCAAGGCGTCGTGGACATACGCCGAACGCTGCCGATCAAATTGCTCGGCAGGCGTGCCGGCCATCCGGACTACATGCAGGAATACGAGATCTGGAACCTTACGCGCGAACCCGAGCAGTTGCTGTGGTACGCGCACTTTCACTACCGCGACGCGACACCGGTGTTCGAGCGCTTTGAAACCGCGCACTTGAAATTGCCGCAGCACCGATTCCTGACCCATGCCGATGATGCGACGCTGCCCTATGCGAAAATCGGCAAACAGTCGGTTGTCATCGGGCATTTCCAGCGGGTTTGAACCCAGCCGCGCGAACTTGCCCACCACCCGTAATGACAGCGAACACAATGGGAGGGTCGTGAGCTCCAGATACGCCGTGGTCGACAACATAATGAGCATGAGACAAACTCAACAAAACCCTGCTGATCACAAGTTTTTTTCATGGAGCCACGCTGGTGCTTGAAATTCGCCATTTGAAGACTCTTCATGCTTTGCGCGATGCCGACAGCCTCGTCGATGCCGCCGACCGCCTGCACCTGACGCAGTCGGCGCTGTCGCACCAGTTCAAGGAACTCGAAGAGCGCCTGGGCATGGCGCTGTTTGTGCGCAAGACCAAACCGGTGCGTTTCACCAGCGCCGGTTTGCGCTTGCTGCAACTGGCCGATGCAACCCTGCCCCTGCTGCGCGCCGCCGAACGCGACATTGGCCGTCTGGCCGGTGGCACGGCCGGTCGCCTGCACATGGCGATCGAATGCCATAGCTGTTTCCAATGGCTGATGCCAACCATCGACCAGTTCCGCGACGCCTGGCCTGAGGTTGAACTCGACCTCGCTTCGGGCTTTTCCTTCGCACCACTGCCGGCGTTGGCCCGGGGCGATCTGGATCTGGTGGTGACGTCGGACCCGCTGGACATTGCCGGCATCACCTACGTGCCGCTGTTCACCTACGAAGCCATGCTCGCAGTGGCCAATCAGCATGCGCTGGCGAGCAAGCCGTATATCGTGCCGGAAGACTTGCTCAGCGAAACCCTGATCACCTATCCGGTGGAGCGTGATCGCCTCGACATCTTCACGCGTTTTCTCGAACCGGCCGACATCGAACCGGCGCAGGTGCGCACCTCGGAACTGACGGTGATGATGATGCAACTGGTCGCCAGCGGCCGCGGTGTCTGCGGCATGCCGCACTGGGCGCTGCACGAATACAGTTCGCGCGGGTATGTGAAGGGCAAGCGACTCGGCGAGAAAGGCTTGTTTGCAACGCTGTATGCGGCAATTCGCACGGATATGCTCGATGCGCCGTATATGCGCGATTTTCTGCTGACGGCGAAAGACACTTCGTTCTCGACCCTGGATGGGGTCAGCGCCGTGCGCTAAATCCGTCACGCCGCCGATCCCTGTGGGAACGATCATCTGCGCGGCTCAGATTTCACGCCACATGTGGATCTTGTCGAAATACTCTTCGCCCACCCGTACGGCCAGCGGTTCAAGGCCGAACTGGATAAAGCCGCAACGCTGATAGAGGTTGAACGCGGCGTCGTTGCCGGCGGTGACCGTGAGTTGCACAAGCTTCAGCGCAGGATGTTCTCGCGCTTCGCCGAGCGCCGCTTGCACCAGGGCGTAACCCATACCGCGCTGGCGAAAGTCGGTCGACACGTACATGCCGAACAGCGTCGCTTTGTGCCGGGCTTTTTCCCGTGGTTCGAAGGCCAAGCCGACGATCCCGGCCAGCTTGCCATCCTCGAACGCGCCCGATATCACGTCGAGCTTGCTGGTCAGGCGCCCTTCCCACCAGCTCAACGGCATCACCGCGCGCTCGCGCACGCTTGAGGTGAAAGCTTGCGGATGGCGGTCATAGGCTTCGAGCATCAGTTCGCGATAGGCCAGCGCGTGGCTGGCGTCCAGCCGTTCGATCCACATGTTCAGGCTGTCCTGCGTTGTTCAAGCATCAGGCGCACGGCCAGAGCGCCGAGCACAAACCCCATTACATAACGCTGCAGCAACAGCCACGTTGGATTGCGCACAAACCACGCCGCAATGCCCGCCGCAAACAACGCGATCAGTAGATTGACACTGAAGCTGACGCTGATCTGGGTCAGGCCGAGAACGATGCTTTGCGCGAATACCGAGCCGTGTTCAGGGCTGATGAATTGCGGAAACACCGACAAATAAAACACTGCGATTTTCGGGTTCAGTGCACTGGTCAAAAAGCCCATGGTGATCAGCTTGCGCGACGAATCTGGCGGCAACTGCTGCGCCTCGAACGGCGAACGCGCGCCGGGCTTCACCGCTTGCCAGGCCAGCCACAGCAGATACAGGGCACCGGCCCACTTCAACACTTCATAGGCCATCGGCACGGCCAGGAACACCGCGGTCAAACCCGCCGCCGCCGCAAACATATGCACGAAAAATCCACCAACCACGCCCAGCAACGACGTCACACCGGCCTGGCGGCCCTGACAGATCGAACGCGAGATCAGATAAATCATGTTCGGCCCCGGCGTCAGCACCATCAACAACGCAGCGGCGGCAAAAATCAGCAGGTCTTCAAGCGGGATCATGGCAAAGTCCCTTGCGTGGATGATCAGGCGAGTGCGCTCAGTGAACGGCGATAAAACGGCAGGATGTGTTCGCGTGTCAATGGCGCCAGGTCGACCGCAGGATCAGTGGCTGGATCGACCCAGATGACTTCTTCGATTTCCGCCGCCGGGCAGACGTCAACTGCGATGGTCAGCTGGAAAATCTCGGCGTATACGACAAACCCCGGCTCGTTGGCTGCTGGTGCGGAAAACTCGCCAAGGAATTCCGCTTGCGCAGGATCGATGTGCAGCCCGAGTTCTTCTTCCAGCTCACGCGCGAGGGTATGCACCGGTTCTTCGCCAGCTTCAATCTTTCCGCCCGGTTGCATGAACGCTGTGGTGCCGCGCTTGCGCACCAGCAAGGTCTGCCCTTGTGGGTTGAGCAGCAGCGCAGCAGCGATACGGAGGGTGCGGGGCGAAGCGTCAGAAGTCAGCGGCATGAGGCGGAAAATCCCTGGGGCAAAAAACCAAGGATCCCATGCCCGACCCTCCGCCGTCATGCGCGTTAGCCGTGTGCCTCCAGCGCGGCCTCTGGCTCCTCGGGTTCTCTGACGAAGACCCGGTACTTGCCGCCCTCCATCGCTTCGAAGGCAATCAGCTTCTCGATCAACGGGCCGCTCAGCACTTTGCCTGTGTTGAGCAGAAGCATGCCGTTATCGGCATTGAGGTTACGTGCCAGGATCATTCCGGCGCTCAGCTCGCGGGTGCTCAACACTTTGACCTGCGGGTCGATCAGGGCGACGTCATTGAGCAATGTCACACAGACCTCGATGAACGCCTCGACCAGATCCGGATCGTACAACCGGCCGCTGTATTGACGCAGGTACAGCAGCGCTTCGTCGTTGTTCATCTGCCGCTCGAGAATCAAGCCGCGCTGCAATTCGACGAAGTCCACCGCCAGCTTCAGCAACCGCGAGCCAAACGGAATCGCCTCGCCCTTGAGCCGGTCGGGAAAACCACTGCCGTCCCAATGCTCCTGATGGTGCAGGATCAGCCGGGCGGCATCTTTCATCGGATCGAGGGTCATCAGCAGCGATTCGCTCTGCTTCGGATAGCCGCGATAACGCTCGCGCTCTGCCGAATGCAGCAAATCCGACGGCGTAACCATCATCGAGTCCGGCCAGCTCAGTTTGCCGATGTTGTACAACGCCGCGGCCATGGTCAGGTCGCGACTGGACGCTTCGTCCAGGCCATGAACCTTGCAGTAGCCGCGCACCAATTCGATGATCTGCCGGTTGGTCTGTTTGGCGGGCGGCAACCGCAGGTTGGCCAGCAGCGAAAACACCTCGGTGCCGGTCACATAGCTGCGTTTGAGTTCTTCGTACGCCAGATCGAGCATGTCGGCGGTCTGCTGCAACTCGGCGGTGCGCGCCGCGACGTGCTTTTCCAGCGAAGTGTTGAGCTGTTTGAGCTGGGCATTCTGCGCCCGGGCCAGACGCTCCAGGCGTTGCCGCTCGCGCTCCGAATGTTGATGCTCCAGCGCCTGACGCAGGATCAGTAGCAACTCTTCGTCGTTCCACGGTTTGCTGATGTAACGGTGGATCTGCCCGTCATTGATCGCCTTGATAATGGCGCTCGGGTCGGCGTAACCGGTGAGCATGATGCGCAGGGTGCCCGGGTGGCGCTCGCGCACCTGCGCCAGCAACGTCGCGCCGTCCATGCCGGGCATGCGCGCATCGCTCATCACCAGGTCCACCGGTTGCTGCGCCAGCAGGTCCAGCGCCTGGGCACCGCTGGTGGCCAGCAGAACATCATAGGGCTGACCGCGTAACAAGCGGCGCAGACTGTTGAGAATGGATTCTTCGTCGTCGACCAGCAGCACCTTCGCTCGCTGGCTCGGCGTGGGCGTGATTGGCTCTTCCATGGCAAGGCCTCAAGCAAAACAGTGGACATGAACGATGCGCAGCACACCCCCCGGTGTCGCGGCGCCTGCTTCAAGGCTAGATGATTTTTTTACACTTTCACGCAAAACTTCTGCCGGCAGTCGCAGGCGAAGTGGCGAGGCGCCAACTACGCTCAAACGGGAAAACGACTGCGGTCGTCGAACAGATAAGAGATGAGGAAAAGGATGTTCCCGATGACAACGGCGTGTGTATCGCGAACGCCCCGAACGCTCAGTGCCGGGGGCCTCCTGCCCGGTGCCGGGGGGCAAAGGGAATGAAGACACCCTTCACGCAAAGCAACCGACGCATCCTGATCATCGACGACACACCGGCGATCCACGATGACTTTCGCAAGATCCTCGCCCCACGCGCTCAGGACGAAGTCGAGTTGCAGCAACTGGAGCAAACGCTGTTCGGCGATGCGCAAACGCCGCATCTGACCTTTCAGCTCGATTCGGCCTATCAAGGCCAGGACGCCCTCGACCTGGTCAAGCACGCACTGGCCGCAGGCAGCCCCTATGCGCTGGCCTTCATTGATATGCGCATGCCGCCCGGCTGGGATGGCCTGGAAACCATCGAGCAACTGTGGCGGGTCGATCCGAACCTGCAGATCGCCTTGTGCACGGCCTACAGCGATTACAGCTGGGAAGCCATGGCCGAGCGGCTGGAATTCGGCGATCAATTGCTGATCCTGAAAAAGCCCTTCGACAGCCTCGAAATCCGCCAGATGGCCAATGCCCTGACCTGGAAGTGGCAGCTCGCTCAGGACGCGGCATTGAAGATGCTCAGCCTTGAACACACGATCGAGGCACGGGTTCAGGAACTGCTCAAGGTTTCGCACCTGTTGCAATACGACTCGCTCACCGGGCTGCCCAACAGCACCCTGCTTGGCGATCGTTTGACCCAGGCGTTGGCAAATTGCCGACGGCACGACAAGCAGCTGGTGGTGATGTTTCTCGGCCTCGATCGCTTCAAGCGCATCAACAATGCACTGGGGCATCCGGCCGGCGACGAAATGCTCAAGCGCACCGGCCAGCAACTGTCCGCCTGCGTACGCGATTCAGACTCGGTGTTTCGTTACGGCGCCGACGAATTCGTGGTGGTGCTCGGCGACATCAACCACCCGCAGCAGACCCATGGCATCGCCGAGAAACTGCTCGCGGCCATTCGCCAACCGCAGACGATCGCTGGCCACGAGATCAGCGTGACTGCCAGTTTGGGCATGAGCCTGTATCCCGAGGATGGGCTGGAGGCCATCGAACTGATCAAGAAAGCTGAAACGGCGATGCACAACGTCAAGGAACAGAGTCCCGGTACCAGCGCTTTTTTCATCGAAGCCATGAACCAGCGCGCGCGTGAACAGCACAGTATCGAATCAGGCCTGCGCCGCGCCCTGCAGCAGCACGAATTTGTCCTCCACTACCAACCGAAAATCGATTTGCGCAGCGCCGCCGTGGTCGGTGCCGAGGCCTTGGTGCGCTGGCAGAAGCCGGGGCAAGCGCTGATCTATCCGGGCGATTTCATCGCCGTGGCCGAGGACAGCGGGCTGATCGCGCCATTGACTCAGTGGGTGCTCGCCGAAGCCTGCCGTCAGGCGCGTGAATGGCAACTGGCGGGGCTGCAGCCGATCAGCCTGTCGGTGAATATTTCGCCGATCGATTTTCGTCAGCATGATTTCGTGGAAAGCGTCGGGCGCGTGCTTGAGCAGTCCGGGCTGGCCGCGCAGGTCCTCGAACTGGAAATAACCGAAGGGGTATTGATGCAGAACGTCGAAGCGACGATGACCGCGCTCAATCGCTTGAAGGCGCTGGGCGTGCGGCTGGCCATCGATGATTTCGGCACCGGCTACTCGAGCCTGAGTTACCTGCGCCGGTTTCCCATCGATGTGCTGAAGATCGATCAGTCATTCATCCGCAGCCTGAGCAGCGACAGCAATGATGCCGCCCTCGTCGACGCGATCATCAGCCTGGGCAGGAGTCTGGGGCTCACGGTCATCGCCGAAGGCATCGAGACCGCCGGGCAACTGGCGTTTCTCAAGGATCACCAGTGCGAAGAAGGCCAGGGTTATTACTTCAGTCAGGCGCTGCCGGCAGCGGCGTTCGCCCAATGGCTCGCTCAGGGAAAAAACGCGCCATGGAGCCACTGAGCCGTCTCTTGAAAAGCCTCTGGCCCTGCATCGGCGCATTGCTGCTATGCGCATTCGCTGGCGGCGCCAGGGCCGAGCCGCTGGACGAACCGCTCAAGCCGCTGCCTGACGCCATCGCGCAGAATCCGCAGCGCGTTGCCCTTGGGCGCCAGTTGTTTCACGACCCCAGGTTATCGCGCAACAACAGCCTGTCCTGCGCCAGTTGCCACCAACTGGAAAAGAACGGTGCCGACAATCGCGCGTTGTCGTTGGGGTTCGACGGCAAGCCGGTAGCGGTCAATACGCCCACGGTGTTCAACGCCAGCCTCAATTTTCGGCAGTTCTGGGACGGCCGCGTCGAGACGCTCGAAGAGCAGACTGACGTGGTCATCACCAGTCCGCATGAAATGGGCAGTGACTGGGCCACCGTTGTGAAACGTATCGACGAGGACGCTGATTATCGTCGCAAGTTTGCCGCGATCTACCCGGACGGAGTCACCAAAACCAATATCCAGCGAGCGCTGGCGGCCTTCGAACGCACCTTGTTGACCCCCGGTTCGCGCTTCGACCAGTACCTGCTGGGTGACACCGCCGCCATCAGCTACGAAGAAAAACAAGGCTATCAGCGCTTCAAGGAATACGGCTGCATTGCCTGCCATCAAGGGGTCAACATCGGCGGCAACATGTTCCAGAAATTCGGTGTGTTCGGCGACTACATTGCCGATCGCGGCCACGCAACCGAGGCCGATCAGGGGCGTTTCAATGTCACCGGCGACGAGGCTGATCGTTCAGTGTTCAAGGTGCCCAGCCTGCGCAATGTCGCCTTGACCGCGCCGTACTTTCACGACGGCTCGGCGGCGACCCTCGAACAGGCGGTGGACATCATGTTCCAGTATCAATTGGGACGCATGCCGAGCGCCGAAGACAAAAGCCTGATCGTGCTGTTTCTCAAGACCCTGAGCGGCCAATGGGAGGGCAAGCCATGATGAATGTTTCGCGGCGCCGCAGCCTTCTGATGCTGACGCTGATCGCCTCGGTGCTGGCCTCGATATTGCTGTTTCTGTACATCAAATCCAGTTCAGACCAGACCATGGCATATACCGAATCACGGGATCTGATCCGGCAGATCAAACAGCAGGATTCGCTGTGGGAAAACGAGATCCTCAAGGCCAGGGTAGCGATTTCTCACAACTACGACCCACTGGTCTCACCGCTCAATGCCATTAACCAGCTCTGGGAGCGTTTCGACGCTATCGAATCCGGTTTCGGGCGCAACCACGGGGCGCAATGGAATCAGGCGCACAATGATTTTCTGCAGGCCATCAAAGAGAAAACCCGCCTGGTCGAGCAGTTCAAATCGCACAATGCCCTTCTGCGCAACTCGCTGGCGTTCCTGCCGACCGCCGAGGACGATATCCAGCAGCAACTGGCCAACCTGCCTGACTTCGACAAACTGCAGTTGCAGAACATCACTACCGACACCTACGACCTGCTGCTCAGCGCACTGGAATACGCCCAGGTCACCAGTGCCGAGCGCGCCGCAGAAATCGATCTGGGGCTGAACAAACTGGCGGTGAATGCACAGCGGTTGCCGCAGGAATTCCAGGCACCGATCAGGATTCTCAGCAACCATATTGCCCTGATCGGGCGAGAACAACCGGTGGTCAATCAGTTGCTCGAAAGCATCGAAGCGATCCCCGTGGCCGAACGCCTGGACACCATCACCACCCTGCTCGACCGCGACCAGCAGCGCGCCGAGAAAATCGATCGGCAATACCATTTCTACATGCTGCTGTTTTCCGTACTGCTGGTGTTGTCACTGGTGGTTCTGGCCATTCGCCTGATCGGCAGTTTTTCCGAAATCAACCGGGTCAATGCGGCGCTGCAAACCGCCAACGATGTGCTCGAGCAACGGGTCGAGGAGCGCACCCGCGAACTGAAAAGCGCGCAGAGCGAACTGCTCGACGCGGCGCGTCAGGCCGGCATGGCGGAGATTGCAACCAACGTTTTGCACAACGTCGGTAACGTGCTCAACAGCGTCAACATTTCTGCTGACCTGATCGCGCGCAAGTTACGCAACAGCAAGACTCAGGGCGTGGGCAAAGCCATGCAACTGATCAACGAACACCCCGACGATCTCGGCGTATTCCTGCAAGAGGATGCGAAAGGTAAATTGCTCCCCGGCTACCTCAACCAGCTGGTCGGCGCCATCGCTCAGGAACAACAGGAGATGACCGACGAGTTGACGCAAATGAGCAAAAGCGTCGACCACATCAAGGACATCGTCGCCACCCAGCAATCCTATGCCGGCGCCAGCAGCATGACCGAGCCGCTGTTTATCGACGAACTGCTCGAAGACGCCTTGCGCATGAACGCCGGCGCGCTGACCCGCCATCACGTCACGGTGGTCAGGGACTACGGCGACGTGCCGCAAGTGATGGGCGACAAGCACCGGCTGCTGCTGATCCTGGTCAACCTGATCAGTAACGCCAAGTACGCAATGTCGGACCTGAGTAATCGCCCGCGCACCATGACTCTGGCGGTGAAGACCGTCGATGACAGCTTTTTGCAGATCAGCGTCAAGGACGACGGCGAGGGCATTGCCGCCGAGAACATGACGCGAATCTTTGCCCACGGCTTCACCACCCGCAAGGAAGGCCACGGCTTCGGCCTGCACAGCTGCGCCCTGGCCGCCATCGAGATGAACGGCCATCTCAGCGCGCATAGCGACGGCCCGGGCAAAGGCGCGCTGTTTACCTTGCAGATACCGCTGATTACCGTAACGGAGCACGCATGAGCGAACTGTCGAACCGCCGTATTCTGCTGATCGATGACATGCCGTCGATTCATGAAGACTTTCGCAAGATTCTCACCCCCGCGACGGCGCAATCAGCGGAGCTGGACGAGATGGAGGCCGCGCTGTTCGGCGCGCAGACCCGGCCCCAGCGACCGCTGCTGGAGCTGGATTCGGCGTACGGTGGCGAGGAAGGTCTGGGCAAGCTGATCAAGGCCCTGCAGGAACAGCGCCCCTACGCACTGGCCTTTGTCGATATGCGTATGCCTGACGGCTGGGACGGGGCGAAAACCATTGAACACCTCTGGCAGCACGACCCGCAGTTGCAGGTCGTGGTCTGCACGGCCTATTCGGATTATTCCTGGGATGAATTGCTTGACCGTTTGCAGGCACACGACCGGTTACTGATCCTGAAAAAACCCTTCGACAATATCGAAGTGCAGCAGATGGCCAATACCCTGCTGACCAAATGGCAGATGACCGAAAAGGCTTCATTGCAGATGCATCATCTGGAACACCTGGTCGATCAGCGCACCGTGCAGTTCAAGCAGGCCAGCGAAGCCCTGCAACGGGAAATCGACGAGCGCAAGCAACTCGAAGGACAACTGGTGCAGTCGGAAAAACTCGCCTCGTTAGGCCAACTGGCGGCGGGCGTTGCCCACGAAATCAACAACCCGATCGGCTTCATATCTTCCAATCTCGGTTCCCTCGACGGCTACTTCAAGCAGTTGCTGTCGCTGCTCGAGGCCTATCAGGGCTGCGCGCCGAACCTCGACAGCGAATCGGCCGCCAGACTGCAGCGTCTACGTGAAGAGGCAGAGCTGGATTTTCTCCTCGAAGACATTCCGCTGCTGATTCGCGAGTCGAAGGAAGGCATCGGCCGGGTCGGCCAGATCGTCAAAGACCTCAAGGATTTTTCCCGCGTCGATAACAATCAGCAATGGCAGTGGGCCAATTTGCAGCAAGGCATCGAGTCGACTCTGAACATCGTCGCCAGCGAACTCAAATACAAGGCTGACGTGATCAAGGAGTACCAGCCGTTACCGGACATCGAATGCCTGCCGTCGCAGATCAATCAGGTGATCATGAACCTGGTGGTGAACGCGGCTCAGGCCATGGGGCCGGAGCGCGGCACCATCACCTTGCGCACCGGCCTGCAGCAAGACATGGCCTGGGTCGAGGTCGCCGACACCGGATCGGGCATCGCGCCGGACACGCTGCAGAAAATCTTCGATCCGTTCTTCACCACCAAACCGGTCGGTCAAGGCACCGGCCTTGGCCTGTCGCTGTCTTACGGCATCGTCAAAAAACATGGCGGCGACATTCAGGTGCGCAGCGAACCGGGCGTGGGCACGACGTTCCGTGTCGAATTGCCCATGCGCCAGAACCGCCCGGCCGCCTGAGGCAGAATCAGCTCGCTTCCTGAAAATCCAGCTCCGGCGGCTGGCGACGGAAACCGCCAGTGAGGTGTTGTAAAAGCGACCGTTGTCGTTCTCGGCCATGCCGATCACCGGCGATACCCCGTTCGCGCGCTGCCGCCAGCACGGCGCTGACGCTCGGGCCGTCGACCGGTTCGGCGATCTGCGCCACGGTCACGCTGTTCGGGAAGCCCGTCAGGTGGGTTTGCGCAAACACCAGCAATCGCGTGTCAGCCGCGCAGACCGAGATGGCTGCCAAGGCACGTTGCAGGTTGTACGCCGTGTCGTTGTCACGGCCCGCCAGTTGCGGCGAGTTCGACTTTAATGAGTGTTCCTTGTTATCGCACCGGGTGCGGAAAGATTGCCCGGCCTCTGTCTGTGGGCCAGTATGCGCAGCAAGCAACCGGCCAGGGAATTACGCGGCCGGGGTAGCCCGCAAATCCCAGTCCGAGCTGTTTTCGATTTCTTCAGGCACAGAACGCCTGATCTTTAATAATTTTTGCTCTCTGTGGGAGCGAGCTTGCTCGCGAAGAGGCCATCACATCCAACATTCATGTTGGCTGATCCACCGTCTTCGCGAGCAAGCTCGCTCCCACAAGGGATTGCAGCGTTGATTATTTTGAGTCCGAACCCAAGGAAACCGTATGAGCCTGTCACTGCTGAGCCGCTACGCCTTCTTTGCCGTCTGCGTGGTGTTCACCCTCGCCAGCCTGCCCTTTCTCGAACATGACTGGCTGTGGCCGATCACCTCCGTCACCGGCGTGTTGAGCCTGATCGGTCTGTTCGACCTGCTGCAGAGCCCGCACGCGGTGCGGCGCAATTATCCGATTCTGGGCAACATCCGTTATCTGGTCGAAGGCATCCGTCCGGAGATCCGCCAGTACCTGCTCGAATCCGACAGTGACGCCCTGCCCTTCTCGCGCGCGCAGCGTTCGCTGGTGTATTCGCGGGCGAAAAACGAAACCGCCGACAAACCGTTCGGCACGCTGATCGATGTCTACCAATCGGGTTTCGAATTCATCGGCCACTCGATGCGTCCGGCGCCACTGAGCGATCCGAGCGGTTTTCGCGTCACCGTTGGCGGCCCACAGTGCAGCCAGCCGTACTCGGCCTCGGTGTTCAATATCTCGGCGATGAGCTTCGGCTCACTCAGCGCCAACGCGATTCGCGCGCTGAATCAGGGCGCGAAACTCGGCAACTTCGCCCACGACACGGGTGAAGGCAGCATCAGCCCGTATCACCGCGAACACGGCGGCGACCTGACCTGGGAACTGGGCAGCGGTTACTTCGGCTGCCGCACCAGCGACGGCCGCTTCGATCCGGAGCGCTTCGCCGTGCAGGCGCAGAACCCGCAAGTGCGAATGATCGAAATCAAGATGAGCCAAGGCGCCAAACCCGGCCACGGCGGCATCCTGCCCAAGCACAAGGTCACTCGGGAAATCGCTGAAACCCGCGGCATCCTGATGGGCGAAGACTGTGTCTCGCCGTCTCGCCACAGCGCGTTTTCCACGCCGCTGGAAATGATGCATTTCATCCAGCAATTGCGGGAACTGTCCGGCGGCAAACCGGTGGGCTTCAAGTTCTGCCTCGGCCATCCGTGGGAGTTCATGGGCATTGCCAAAGCCATGCTCGAAACCGGGATTCTTCCGGACTTCATCGTCGTCGACGGCAAGGAAGGCGGCACGGGCGCCGCGCCGGTGGAGTTCACCGACCACATCGGCGTGCCGATGCGCGAAGGCCTGCTGTTCGTGCACAACACGCTGGTCGGCCTGAACTTGCGCGACAAGATCAAACTCGGCGCCAGCGGCAAGATTGTCAGCGCCTTCGACATCGCCAGCGTGCTGGCCATCGGTGCCGACTGGGCCAACTCCGCGCGCGGCTTCATGTTCGCTATCGGCTGCATCCAGTCGCAAAGCTGCCACACCAACAAATGCCCGACCGGCGTCGCCACTCAGGACGCGCTGCGCCAACGCGCACTGGTGGTGCCGGACAAGGCCCAGCGGGTATTCAACTTCCACCGCAACACGCTCAAAGCGCTGGCGGAAATGCTCGCCGCCGCAGGGCTTGAGCATCCGTCGCAACTGTCGGCCAAGCACTTGGTACGACGTATGTCGGCAACCGAGATCAAGCTGTTCTCGCAGTTGCATGTGTTTCTGAAACCGGGGGAATTGCTCACCGGGGAAGTGAACGGCGAGTTTTATTCGCGGATGTGGCAGATGGCACGGGCGGACAGTTTTGAGCCGCAGGAAGTGGTGGCTGCCTGAAACACAGCGGGCGTACAGAAATGTACGCCCGCTTTACGACTGACTATCGATTCAAGAAGCCGAGCGCACCGAGCCCTGCGCTACCTCGGTCGGTTGCAACTTGAACACGTAAAACAACACCGTCAGCAGTACCAGAAACGCCGGCCCCACATACAGCGCCACGCGCGTATCCGGGAAGTACGCCATCAGGCCGACCACCAGCAGCAGGAACGCCAGGGCGAAGTACGAGCTGACCGGGTACAGCCACATCCGGTATTTGAGGCCGGCACGTTCGCTGGCGCTCAGGCCTTTGCGGAATTTCAGCTGGGCCAGCAGGATCATTACCCAGGTCCAGATCGCACCGAAGGTGGCAATCGAGGTGACCCAGACGAAGACTTTTTCCGGCACCAGATAGTTGAGCAGCACGCCCAGCAGCAAGGCGGCAATCGACAGCAGCAAGGCGCGGCGTGGTACGCCATTGTTCGAGGTTTTGGCGAAACCGGCCGGGGCCTGGCCGTTCTGCGCCAGGCTGTAGAGCATGCGTCCGGTGCTGAAGATGCCACCGTTGCATGACGACAGCGCGGCGGTGATCACCACGAAGTTGATGATACCGGCAGCGGTCTTGATGCCCAGACGCTCGAAAGTCATCACGAATGGGCTGCCCTGGGTACCGATTTCATTCCACGGATAGATCGACAGGATCACGAACAACGCGCCGACGTAGAACAGCAGAATCCGCCAGAACACCGAGCCGATCGCGTCGGGAATGGTTTTTTGCGGGTTCTTCGCTTCACCGGCGGTGAGGCCGATCATCTCGACACCGAGGTAGGCGAACATGACCATCTGCAGGGACATCAGCACACCGGTCACGCCGTTGGGCATGAAACCGCCGTGCGCCCACAGGTTGGAAATCCCCAGCGCCACGCCATCGTTGCCGAAGCCGAACGCGATGATGCCGATACCGCCGATGACCATTGCGATGATCGTGACGATCTTGATCAGAGCGAACCAGAATTCGAACTCGCCGAAAGCCTTGACTGCAATCAGGTTGATCGAGCCCATGCTGATCAGCGCGGCAAGCGCCCAGATCCAGCGCGGCACATCGGGGAACCAGATGCCCATGTACACCGCCACCGCGGTGATTTCCGCCACGCAGGTCACCAGCCACAGGAACCAGTAGTTCCAGCCAGTGAGGAAACCGGCCAGCGGGCCGAGATAGTCCTGCGCGTAGCGGCTGAACGAGCCGGCCACCGGGTTATGCACCGCCATCTCGCCGAGGGCGCGCATGATTACCAGAATCGCCAGACCGCCAAGAATGTAGGAGAGCATGATCGCCGGGCCGGCCATTTCGATGGCTTTGGCCGAACCGAGGAACAGACCGACGCCGATACAGGCGCCGAGCGCCATCAGGCGGATATGCCGTTCGCCGAGTTCACGTTTGAGCGGACCGCCCTGAGCGGTGTCGCCGTGCGGCAGAGGATTGCCAACTGGCATAGGGGTACAACCTCGTCTTGTTATTGGATATGACCACCGGGTTTCGAAGCGTTGGCCGATAGGCCTTGGCTGGGCAGGAAACCGCGTCGGCTTCGTGGGCAGACGCGTCTTGCAGGGCAACCCTGAAAGATCAGCGGGACGTCAGTATAAAAACCTTGTTGCAGGTCTTTTCACTCTATAAACCACAAGATTCAGCGGGAGTTGTCGCGAATCTGCCAACAGACCGAGTTGATCAACTGGCAAAGGTAGGAAAACCCGCCACCAAAAAAGGCGGCGAGTATTGCACAAGGACGGTGCAGCGTCACATCAACCGGCCACCGCACCGGGGATGGTCGTAACCGGTCGGGTCACCACTTTCGCCACTTTTGCAGTGGAGCAAAGCGCGACGAGTGTATCGGGCCGCGTTCCCCATGCGGGTTTCACCGATGAATGCCGGGCTATGGTTGCAGCGCCCTGGCTGGACTGGAAATGAAGTTTCCAGGCAAGTGCCGTGCGGTCATATTTCATGAATGCGAACCCTGTGAGGATGGCATCGGCCTGGCCTTTGTCATTGACCCGCAAGCCATAATCGTGAAACTCCATGGACAGGCTCTGGCCCCAGCCATGGTCCGCTCTGGCAAGACCGTTGTACTGAGCCAGTTCCTTTGCCCCTTCGACGTGCCTGACCCGCAGCCGATTGGCGTCCATCTGATCGGCAACCAACGCGCAACCGCCGAAGTCAGCCGTGAACAGGTGGTCGGGTTCACCCCATGCCGGATGAATCGGTATATCCACATAGCCGCCCTGCGGCGCCCAGTAGCCCAGCACTGCATTCGCCTGCTCAGGGAGTTTGTCGACTTTTGGGTCGTGGATTCTCAAGGCGTTGATCTCAGCCCCGAGCGAATCCGCAGGCTTGATGCGCTCCATGACAAAAATGAAATTCGCCCCTCCCTCCTTCCTTTGAATTTGCGCGGCAATCTCGGCGCTGTACCTGACTTTTGTTGATTGCATCAATCCTGTTGTCACCGATACCCGGTTCAGTTCTGTCGTCGACAGTGCTTGATGAATGCTGGTGCGCTGGAACGTATAGGGCACTTGCGATATCTCGCCCCAATCGCCGGCAAGGTGTGCCGTTTGGCGGCTGTTGACGGTTTCTATGACGGGGTCCCACAAGCCGTTGGGTAGACGTTCACGGGTGAATGCCGATTCGAGGCTCAGTGGATTGGTCGAGGTGTGGACGATTCGGCTGGCGACATCAGCCGTTTCATCGACAATCGCGGCGGCGGGATAATTCGCCACAGTCGACGGTAGATTGCCGCCACGCAGTGACAAGGGTTGCCATTGATCCGGAGCAACTTGCCGAAGCCTGCTTCCGTAAGTTCGGTTAGTCACACGATCAACAATAATCACGTCGGTGAGGTCGTCGCTCAGTGTGAAATCATTTCTGATTCTGAATATGGCCTCTTTGCCGGCCGCATCAATGTTGCGGATGTAAAAACGCTCTCCGTCTGCACTTCGATAAATCCCATGGGCATTGGCCTCAAGCCCGGCAATGCTCGACGATTTAACGGCGAGACTGCCCATGACGTCGTTGGCGAAACCTCCTGTCCCGGTGGGCCGAAAGTCGCCCGGGATGCCATATAACCGACGTGTCTCGCTGTTGTATCGATACCATTTGCCGTCCTTCAGCACCCCTACCCCGGTAAAACTCTGTTCACCGACTTTGAAGCTACCGATTGCGGCAGGGCCATACTCTTTGCTCAAGCCAATCAACAGGTCATAAGCGGGCGCCGCGCCGCGCAGTCTGTTGAATTGCCGCAGACCCGTTACACCCAGGTGTTTGATGCCTTTACCCAGCAATTGCCCTCCTGCCACCACTGCACTGAGCGGATTGAGTTCGCTGATCACCAGCATGCCGATAATCTTCGCGGCCTTGAGCGCCTTGCTGATAACCGATGCGGTCCTGGCCACCACTTGCGTCAACTTCGCCGCAGCGCTCACGCCGGCTGTGACAAAACCCAGGACGTCGAGAAACAGATCGATGGCACCGTCTGCGTATTTACCGTCGATGAAATGGCTGATCGCCGATTTGAAAGGGATCAGATTGAGGAGAAAATCCAGACGGGATTCCAGTACCGCGATTTCATTGTCATAGGTCGTCTGGCCTCTGGCGGCTTGCAGGATATCGTCGCTGTCGTATTCGAGATGCTCGACGAAAACATCGGCGATCGCCGCCGTCCTTTCACTGCAATAGCTGACAGGCACCGCTACCGTCGTTGCCTGCAAAGGACTGTGCTCAAATTTTGCCGCGAGCGATTCGTCAGCGACAGTAAAAGGCGTAGTGGCATATACGATGCTCGGCACGTGGAGGTCGTACCGATCGGTTTCTGTAGCCGGGTCGGTCTCTTTTTTGCTAATCGAACCGGCGGCCAGATCAATGTGATAAACCGTAACTTTCTTGTCGTCACCTCGCTCGACTCTCAGTGTTAATCCGGTGCTGGTGAAACGAAGATGTCTGCCCCAGAACTGAATACTCAATCTGAACGTCTTGTGCTGATAAAAAGTGATCTTGCCGTATTCGAGATTTTCCCTGTCTTGCAGCGGCAACTCGGATATCAGATGTTTGATATTGAGTCTGGCGCCTTGCTTGAGGTTCTTGAGGGTGGTCTCGAACTGACTGCTGAAGTTCCTCCATACACGCAGGTCCAGTTCGTTGATCTCATGAATACGGTACTTCAACAGCGAATCACTGGTTTTCCACTGCCATGATCCGTCCATCATTGCTACGTCCAGCAGCGAATACAGGCCAACCGGCCCAAAGGTTGTTGCTGGCAGAGGCGCGAGCTGAGCCAGTGCTTTCGCGGAACTGTCCCACTCAAGGACCCGTTTCTCAATCGGGTAGTCTTCGCCAAACTGTTTTT
Source organism: Pseudomonas koreensis (assembly GCF_036668835.1). GTDB lineage: Bacteria > Pseudomonadota > Gammaproteobacteria > Pseudomonadales > Pseudomonadaceae > Aquipseudomonas > Aquipseudomonas koreensis_I. The sequence continues at coordinate 243,184 of NZ_JAZEVW010000005.1, read as the reverse complement.
TAAGCCCGGCCACCGCAATATCTTTACGACTGGGAAAGGTGCTTTGCAGGAGGATGGGCGAGTTCAGTCGATCGACCAACCGAGCATTGAACTCGGCTTTCAGTACGTCGAGTTGCGCATCGGTACAGGTTTCGTCCCCTTGCCTTGCCACCAAGCCATGGACCACGCCCCAATCGATAAGCACCAGTGTCTGTGCGTGACGGGTGACGGCCGGATCAGCCGCGACAGCGGCACTTTGCGCCTCGAGCATGACTTGCGCAAAAGTCATGCTGGCAACTTTGCCCGGCGTTTGCGCGTCGATGATCAATGCCGCAACGGCCAGATTGAACCATGCCGGCCCGCCATATCGGACATCGTCAGGAATGTTCTGGACAAGGAACACCGGTGTATTTTTGGCCAACAGTGCATAGGCAGCCAATCCCGCCACTTCGGGTGTGCTGATAAATCCTTTGGTCAAGTGTTCACACAGTTGGCCGAACATGGCCGAAATCGGCATTCCCCAATGTTGCCGATCGGCAATATCGAAACCCGCGAACCGGTTGCGCGCAGGGTTATCAATGGACCGGGGATCCAGACTGAGTTGCAGCGCTGCCAGAGCATATTCATTAATGCTGACATCAGTGGCAAACCCCTTGAGTTGTGTTTGCACCGCCAGCCCCAAAGCCTGTCCTTCAGCGCTGGCAACCAGTGCATTCAGGGCCTGGGCCGGGTCCGCCAGTATTTCCACCGGCAGCTTGCGGGCAGAGTGCAGATAATCCAGCAGTTGTAGCCCTGGCGCCCATTTATTACCTCGACCTGCCTTGAACACTTTGATTGAATTCAATACGTCTGATCGCTGTTTCAAGCTCAACGGTATGGGCCAGGACAGAGCACCGCCAAAATCGCCCAGTACGTGTGGTGTAACAGCAAGTTCCACGCCATCTGAAACTGTCTCTTCCGAGCCCTTGGAAGATGAAGAAATAGCACCGGGCATAAAACGATTTACTTGCATTGCAGAGTCTTCCTTGTTTAATTAACAAGTAAAGTAAACCCCACAATTCCCTCATTAAAAATCAATCAAGCGTAACCAGCTGTATGTATTACCGAATGAAATCAATACTTGCTTACAGCCCACCGAACGCTGTTTTAAACCTCCCCCGTTTCGCTCGTTTGTTGTTTTTCAGCTGGACAATGCCCGCATCTGGTATCGCTCGACATCTTCAGACCGATTTTCTCCTCGGCGCTCGCACAATTCCCCTCCCCACCGCCAACCACCGTCTAAGCTTCAGACAAGTCCGATCAATCTGCGTGTATGGATCAATCGACTATGGGCGCTTTGTGGCAAACCGATTCGAGTAAAACCGTGGTTCCGACTGAACGTATGGATCAAGCGCCTGTCCCTGAAAAACCTCGTCGCCATCGGCACGGGTGGAAGGCTTTCTGGTTGTTGCTGCTGATCATCGTGATCGTGGTGGGGCTTGCTGCGTCCCGAGAAATGCGCACCTCGCGCTTTCAGGCGCGGGAACTGAGCCAGTACGCGGCGTCGCTGACTTACAAACTGGAGCCGGGGCCGAGCGAAGCGATTCGTTATCCGGGCAACGGGCCGTTCGACCTGCGTCTGGGGTACAGCTCGCTGGATGAATTCCTGCCGCGTCTGCTCAAGCGCAATTACGTGATTACTGAACAGACCCGGTTTTCGCCGGCGCTGCTGAGCTACACCGACAAAGGCCTGTTCGTGCCCTATTCGGAGAAAATTCAGGCCGGCTTGTCGATCACCGATTGCCGCGCCGCACCGCTGTACCGTTACAACTATCCGCAGCAACTGTATGCCGATTTCGCCGCCATCCCGCCGGTGGTTGTCAACAGCCTGCTGTTCATCGAGAACCGCTTCCTGCTCGACCCGAAACAACCGCTGGCTAACCCGGCCGTGGACTGGCCGCGTTTCGGCATGGCGGCGTGGTCGCAGATAGCGAAGTTGTTGCATCTGCCCGGTCAGTCGGCGGGCGGCAGCACATTGGCGACGCAACTGGAAAAGTATCGGCACTCGCCTGAAGGCCTCACCGCGTCGGGCGCGGAAAAACTGCGGCAGATGTTTTCCGCCAGCGTCCGCGCTTATCAAGACGGGCCGCAGACGCTGGGCGCACGGCAGAACATCGTGCGTGACTACCTCAACAGCGTGCCGCTGTCGGCGGTGCCGGGACACGGTGAAGTGCATGGCATGGCCGAAGGCTTGCGGGTCTGGTACGGCAGTGATTTCGCCAAGGCCAACGAGCAACTGAACAGCCCGGCCACCGACCCGCAGGCCATGGCCGACAAGGGCCTGGCCCTGCGTGAAATGCTCTCGTTGATGATTGCTCAGCGTCGCCCGTCGTATTACCTGACCAAGGGCCGCGAGGATCTCGCCAGCCTGACCGACAGCCACCTGCGCCTGCTCAAACAGAACGGCGTGATCGACAGCGCACTCGCCGATGCCGCGCTGGCAAGCATCGTGTCGTACCGCGACTGGCAGACTCAACCGACGATCCAGCCGATCGAAACTAACAAGGGCATCAGCGCCGCCCGCAGTCGTCTGGCGAGCATGCTCAATCGGCCGCTGTATGACCTCGATCGCCTCGACCTGTCCGCCACCAGCACTTTGCAGGGCGACCTGCAGACCCAGGCCACGGCGTACCTGAAAAAACTCGCCGACCCGGCCTACGCCGCCGAAATCGGCTTGCTCGGCGAACGCCTGCTGACGCCGACCAGCACCACCCAGGTGCGCTACAGCTTCACCCTGTTCGAACTGACTGCCGACGGCTCGCGCGTACGGGTGCAAACCGACAGCACCGATCAGCCGTTCGACATCAATGAAGGCAGCAAACTGGAACTCGGCTCGACGGCGAAAATGCGCGTGCTCACCACCTACCTGCAAATCATCGCCGAGCTGCACGACAAGTACGGCGCAATGAGCGCGGCCGAGCTGAAGAAAGTCGAGGTGCCCGATCAGGACCGGCTGAGCCGCTGGGTCATCGACTACCTGATGCAGAACAAGGATCACGACCTGTCGAAGCTGCTCGCCGCCGCGCTGGATCGCAAATATTCGGCGAGCCCCGGCGAGGCGTTTTTCACCGGCGGCGGTTTGCACACCTTCCACAACTTTCGCAAAGAGGACAACGGTCGCCTGCCAACCCTGCGCGATTCTCTTCGTGAATCGATCAATCTGCCGTTCATTCGGCTGATGCGCGACATCGTCCGCTACACCACCTATTCCGGTCCGAACGCTGAACTGCTCAAGGATGATCGTGACCCGCGTCGTCAGGAATACCTGGCCAGTTTCGCTGATCGTGAAGGCACTTCATTCCTGCTCAAGTTCTGGAAGAAGTACCGGAACAAGGACACCCAGGCGCGTCTCGATACCTTCCTCGACAGCATGCGCCCGACGCCGATCCGCATGGCCGCCGTGCATCGCTATCTGCTGCCCGAGGCCAGTCAGGAAGATTTCAACCGCTTCGTGCGCTCGCACCTCAAGGGCACCAAGCTCAATGAAAAGCTCACCGACGACCGCCTGATCCGCCTCTACGATGCTTATGGCCCCGGCAGTTACGACCTGCCCGACCAGGGCTTCATCGCTAAAGTGCATCCGCTGGACCTGTGGATGATCGGCTACCTGCTGCACCACCCGGACGCCACCTTCAGCGAGATCGTCAAGGCCAGCCATTTCGAACGCCAGGAAGTCTACAGCTGGCTGTTCAAGAGTCGGCACAAGGGCGCCCGCGACAGCCGCATCCGCACCATGCTGGAAATCGAAGCGTTTCTGGATATTCACCAGCGCTGGCAAAAAGTCGGCTACCCGTTCGATCATCTGGTGCCATCACTGGCCACCGCCATCGGCAGTTCCGGCGACCGCCCCGCCGCCCTCGCCGAGTTGATCGGGACCATCCTCAATGACGGCGTGCGCATGCCGACGCTGCGCATCGACAGCCTGCATTTCGCGGCCGGTACGCCTTACGAAACCAGAGTGGTCAACGACCCGCATGTCGGCAAACGGGTGATGCCGGTGGAAGTTGCCAGAGCGATGCGCGAGGCGCTGTCGCAAGTGGTCGATGCAGGCACGGCAAAACGTGTTTCCGGCAGTTTCAAACTGGCCGATGGCACACCGCTGGCCATGGGCGGCAAGACCGGTACCGGCGACAACCGCATCGCGGCCATCGGCTCGGGCGGGCGCATCATCAGTTCGAAGTCGATCAACCGTACCGCGACCTTTGTGTTCTATATCGGCGACCACCATTTCGGCACCCTCACCGCGTTCGTTCCGGGGCGCTCGGCGGAAAACTTCAAGTTCACCTCGGCCCTGCCCACGCAGGTGCTCAAGGGCATGGCGCCGATTCTGACGCCCTATCTGCAACCGGGCAGCGACTCACAATGCCAGCCGACGCAGACCGCGGGCGTGGCGCTGAACGAGGCGTCGCGTCTTACAGCGAGGTAACAAATCGTGTCGGGAGATTCGGAATCAGCGTGAGGCTTTTTCCTCGCGGTGGGTGGTATTCATGTATTTTTCAGATTCGAATTTTCGGCGGATAGGCGAGCCGCAGCACCCTTTGCCACCCGATCTTTGAACTTTTGTTTTGTCCTGCCGTGGGTAGGCTGATCACTCCTCAACAATCAAGGATGATTGGCCATGTCTCTCGCTTCCCTGCCTGCCGCACAACCAGACAAAGGCCGGCACTACGAATTCATCAAATCTGCGGTCAACGACAGTTTCAAAACCGCCACTGTCGGCCGCGTCCGCGTCCTGGCCGACGTGCCCTGGAAGGCGCAGCCCTGGTACAACTCGGCGCCCGCCGCCTGGCTGAAAAAACTCGCGGCGGCCAATCTCAAGGCGTGGAGTTCGCAGAACCAGGTCGATCACCTGTTGGCGAAAACCGAGCTGTACGCTTTCGCCGAACCGTTGCTCAAGGCGAAGATCAAGGCCGTTCACGGCATCGAGCTGGACGTCAGAAGCACTTTTCTACGCATTTATCTACCCGTTGAAACCCCTTGGTACGCGATCAATCTGTCCGAGGGCGCCGTCACCCGTACGGTGTCGCTGCTTGATGCCGCGCTGCACAACTTTGCCAAGAGTGAAACGGCCGGGCAGGGTTCGGATTACATCAGCAAGCCCGATGAACGCGGGCTGTTCGACGTCTTGCCGATCAAGAGCGCCATGCCCATCAGCGACTTTCAAAAGCTGTGCCGCGACCTGGACCTCGGCGCGCAGTACCAGAAGCACCTGCAAAGCTATCTGCTGCCCGGTGAGCCGTTGGCTGAAAGCGTCCTGCAATACAAGGTCGGTCAAAGCCAGAAAGACGCCCTCGTCGTCGCCGCACATCTGGCGTTGATTCAGCAGAACATCGACTACGACGCGTACAAGATGCTCTTGAACCTGAGCGAGGAAAAGCGCCCGCTGATGCTCAACGGGCGCTCGATGCAATGTGCCGATCTGTCACTGCTCGGCACGCGCCTGACCGGGGTTCTGCTGCTGAGCCATGCGCAACCGGACAGCCGCGGCATTCGTCGTCTGATCGTCTACATCCCGCACGATCCGGATCACCCACTCAAGGAGTATGCCTCGCTGAAGGCCTTTCGCGAGGAGCTGACCCGGCAGCTTCGCGAAGACCGCTTCAGTGAGGCGACGCAACAGACCTACCGGCAGTTCTTCAGCCAGTTTGTCGATCAGCAGCAACGCGGGCATTTTTTTGCCGAACTCGAGCAGCGCCTGTTCGTCACCCGCTATCACCCGCGTGTCGACCCGACCGATCAGCGCCCGGCATGGCGCAAGGACCCGGTGGACAATCCGCACCTGCAATTCGCGCGACTGAAAGTGCCAGGCGATTACTGGCGCCACGCTTATCAGCAAAAGCTCAACAAGATTCTCAACGACACTCGGCAAATCGCCGTGTCCACCGCCGACACCGACAGTCATGCGCGCTGGGCCTGGTGGGATAACTTCAAGAAAATCGTTTCGGACATTTTCAACGTCGCTCTGCTGATCGCCACCCCTTTTGTGCCAGGACTGGGCGAGCTGATGATGGTTTACACCGCGTACCAACTGACCAGCGACGTTATCGAAGGTATCGTCGACCTGGCCGAAGGCCTGTGGCAGGAAGCCGGCGAGCATGTCATCAGCGTGGTGACCAACGTCATCGAACTGGCTGCCTTCGGTGCGGGTGCGGAAATTGCCGGCGCCTTCAAGGTCAAGCTATCGCCGCTGGTGGACGACATGAAACCGGTGCGATTGCCTGATGGCAAAGCATCGTTGTGGAGCCCCGATCTCGGCCCCTACGAAAGAACAGATCTGCAACTCGATGCGGCGTCGAAACCCGACCCGCATGGCCTGCACGAGCATGGCCACGAACGCATCCTGCCGCTGGACGGCAAACTCTTCAGCGTGGAAAAGGCCTCGACACGCCCAGACGTGAAAACCTGGCGGGTCAAACACCCTGAACGCGCCAACGCCTACAAACCGCTCCTTGAGCACAACGAACACGGCGCCTGGCGGCATGAGGCGGAGAACCCGGCCGACTGGCACGACAGCGCACTGATGCCGCGTCTGGGCCACCGCGCCGAGCGCTTCTCGCCCACACAGCTGGAGCAGATCCGCATCAGCAGCGGCACCGGCCACCATCACCTGCGCCGGATGCACAGCGACAGCAGCCCGCCGCCGCCATTGCTGGCCGATGGCCTCAAGCGTTACGCGGCCTACGACGATGCGAAGCTTGCCAGTGCCAACATCCGCGCCGGAAAACCGATTGCGGTCGAGTCGGACTGGTTCGAACCGATCGCCACCAGCCTGCCCGGCTGGCCATACGAGCGCGCGTTGAAAGTGCAGTATGACCATCTCGACGGTTATTCGCGCCAGTACGGCAACCCGATGGCCAGCGCCGCCGACACGCTGACCATTACCCAGTCAGCGCTCAACGCCGGGCAGTTGCCGGAGCGTCTGCTGACCTTTCTTGACGAGGGGCAGATGCGCACATTATTGGGCCGTGACGTGCCCGCCGCCGAACGGGTGCAAGCGCTGCGCAATGTGCTTGCCGATGCCGTCGACAAACGCCGCGACGACGTCGCCAAGCGTCTTTATCAAGCGGCTGATCGCACCCGCCAGGCCGACTTGCAAGTGGTCCGCAAGACCTTTCCCGAGCTGCCGGTTCCGCTGGGTGAAAAACTGCTCGGCCAGGCCAGTGCCAGCGAACGGCAGCGCACCCTGAACGAACAACGCTTGCCGTTGCGTCTGAAAAATCAGGCGCGCGAACTGGATTTCGAAGCCAGGAGCAGCCGTGCCTACGAGGGTTTCTATCGCGGCAATCAACTGAGCGCCGACAGCGAACGCCTCGCCCTCGGAACCTTGCGCCTGCACACCGACACCTTCGGCGATCTGCGCATCGAGGTGCGCGACGGCACCTTTGACGGTCCATTGCGTTGCAGCAGCGGCCCTGACAACGCGAAAACGCTCAGGCGTCTGATCAGAAACGAACACGGTCGCTACGAAGTGTTCGACGCCAACGCCCGCTCGCTGCATGCCCCCGCCGAGTTTCATGAAGCGATCTTGGGTGCCCTGCCTGTAGAAACGCTGACAAGCATCGGCTATCGACGCGGCCAGGGTGCTGCGCTGAAGGTCTGGCTGATGGAACTGGCCGCCGCGCCTGCCGAGCGCCGCACAGTTCTCGCCGAACCGCCGGTCAGGCCGGTGGTGAGCGTCGAAACCGAAACACTGCTGGGCTTGCCGAGGTTTCTGCGCCGCTCGACCACTGAGGAAAGGATCCGCGATTTGTATCCGGCGATGACGGAAAGAGAAGCCAGCACATTTCTTGAAGCACTGACGCGCAAGGGCGAGCCGAAAGACGCCATCGCGCGGCTTGAGCAGGAACGCAAGGATCTGCAAAACGAATTGACCGAATGGCGCAGCAGTTATACCGAGGTCGATCCGCAAACCGGTTATCCGGGCTTGTCCCCGGATTACCTGCACAAGGGCGGCGACTTTATCGAGGAGCGCCTGAAAGAGTGCTTCGAGCGCCGCAGCGAAATGTTCGGCGAGCGCAGCGCCCATCCAGATCAAGGCTATACGCTCGATCTGTCCTCGGATCTGGTGAGCCATGATCTTGAGCGCTGGTGGAAAGACCTGCTCCGACGGCCGAAAATGAAGGCGTACTTTGATCGCATCACCGCGCTCAAACTCGACGGGGCGCGTCTTTCGTCGGATCCGAGTGCGCTGCTGAGCAGTTTGCCCAACCTGCGCCAATTAAGCGCTCGGCAGTGTGAGTTGCAGGCGCTACCGCAAATCATCGGGCTGATGCGTCCTTTGCAGGTGCTGGACCTGGCCGACAACGCAATCAGGCTGAACGCCGAATCAAGACAACAACTAGGCAGACTGACCCAGTTACGCACGCTGAACCTGTACGGCAATCCGCTGGAATTACCACCGGATGTCGGAGCGATGGACCACTTGACCGAACTGAGTCTGGCCAATACCCGTATCCAGACGTGGCCGGAGGGTTTGTTCAGCGTCGGCGCACTTGAGAAACAGCGACCGCCAAGCTTCATGCTGGATATGCGCGCAGCGCCGATCAAGATGTTGCCCGTGGTCGCATCCGGCTCTGCGCAGGCACGCATCCTTAGCCGTGTGCGGTTCGATACGTCGCGACTGACCAACGAGGATCGCGTTCGTCTTGGCGGTTACCGCGAATCCGTAGGCCTGGCGTTCGTCCAGGATTATTTCCCTGCAGCCGGCAACGAGATCAGCCACTGGCGTTCGTTTCCCGACCAACCCGACATCTTCAGCCCTTCGGCATTCTTGAGTAAATACCGCGAAGAATCCTGGCACGACCTGATGGCGGAACCGGATAGCGCCGGTTTTTTCAGTGTGATTCGCAAGCTCAGAGAAAGCGCTGATTACCGCAGTGATGAGGGTCGCAAGCGCTTGACGCAACGCGTCTGGGAAATGGTCGATGCGGTAGCGCTGGACGCGAAACTGCGCGAGAAAATGTTCCAGCAGATTGCGACACCGGATGACTGCGGCGATTTCGGTGCGCAACTGTTGAACTCGTTGGGGATGAAAGTGCTGGTGTCCAAGGCTTACAGCGAAGCGACATCGTCCGCCATTCTCGAGGACAAACTGGTCCGGTTGGCCAGAGCCGCGGCGCGGTTGAATCGGGTAGCCGACGAAGCCGCGTTCGAATACAAAACCCAGGCGCAACTGAACAAAGATCATCCGGGCAATCCCGCGCCGGACGAAGTCGAAGTCCACATGGCATTCGAAACGGGCCTGGCTGAGCGCTTGCAATTGCCTTGGCAATCAGAAGGCATGCTTTACCGGGAGCGTTCGGGGGTGACCCAAAAGAAGGTCGACATGGCATACGCCACCATCACCAAAGGTGAACAGGGTGATGGCCTGGTCAACGGCATGATCGCTTTGTATTCCGAAAATTTCTGGAAGGGTTATCTGGAAAAGACCTACCCGGACCAATACGCGCGCAACACTGCTGCATTCGATTCCAGGCTCAGCCTGCTCAAGGATCTGCGCAAGGCCAAGGCAGAATGGGCCTCCCCCCATGAGCAGACCAATGCGCACACGCTGGCACGAAAGATTCAGACCCTGGCTGAGCAACTGGACATCGCTGACGCGCCGGACTTGTTCGACGACGCGCCGATGAGTGAGGAGCGTTATGCAGAGCTGGTGGTCGGCATCGGCTATCAGCGCAATGAACTGTCACGACGCCTGACTCGCGAGGCACTGGCCCGAGCTAGCCTCTGACAACGTCAAGGTTGTACGCAGCCGGACCGGCAGAGACCGGCCGTGTGCAGTCTGCTACCTGACTTCCGATTTCCGAATCACACACAACAAACCGGTCGAAACCCCGGTCGGTCGCCTGAGGCTCATGGTTCCAGCTCGCCGGCCGGTGCGGCGGCGCTGAACATGACCAGCACATTGCCGTTGTAGTCACCGGAGCGGTAACCGCCCGCCGGCTCGATCGGTTCGATCTTCAGCGCGACGCGCTTGCCATTGGCGGCCTCATCCCGGGAAACCACTTGCCGGGGAACGGGTTGGGAACTCAGCTCTACGTTGTTGAACGTCACTCGCAGCATGATCGCTTCATTGGGCCGGCCGTTTTCCAGATACGGCTCGAACAGCAGACGCGCGTCGATGGCGCTGCTGTCGTGGCGCACATCGAAGTTTTTCTCAAGGCTGCCCAAGGTTGCCTTGGGATAATCCCAAAACAGTTGTTGCGGCCGGTGAATCCAGTCCGGCTCGGCAGGGATGACATAGAACGGCCGGCTGGGAATGCTCAGCGACACTTCGAAGGTGTGCTCTTCCCGAGCCGCCCATGCCATTGCGCCGGTCAGCCCGGTGGCGACCATCAGCGCGGCGGCGGTGCATTGCTTGATCATGTTGAATACCCGATGCGTCAAAGGAAACGGACCTAGCGGCTGGCGATTTTCACGGCTTTCTTCTCGGCCCCTTCAATCAGGAAAAAGCGGTATTCGCGGCCCTTCTCCTTGTCGAAGTTGAAGGTTTTGCCGGCCAGCACATGGTGCTTGGTGGTCGCACCGCAGTCGCTGTCCTTGGTCAGTGAACAGCTCTTGAACTCGTCAACGATGATCACCGTATTGCCGTTGTTGCGCAGTTCGTAACGGTGGGCGCTGTCATTGACCACTGTGTCGAAACGCGCGTCTTTGGGCCGGACGAAAAAAATCGTGCCGAAGCCGGTCATCACGTTGACCCCGGCTGAGAGCGAGTTCTTGTAGTCCTCGCGCTCCTCGTTAGTGACCACGAACTCATCCTCCTTTTCCGGCACCACCGGCACGAAACGCACGCGGAAATAACGTTCGCGATCACGCTCACCCATGTACAGCAGACGTGTGCCCTGCATGCCCTGAGCCGGCACGATCAGCCGCGCCGGGCTGGCCATCAGGCCGTTGCGCGAGGCGCCGTCGGCGGCGTTCTCGACGGCGATTTCTTGCGAAGTGCCGTCGGCGGCATAAACGATTTCCAGCACGTTGACCTTGACGAACGCGGTGGCGTCGCCGCTGTTGAACACACGCTTGAGGTAAGTACTCTTATCGGCATCGAGATAGTCGTACACGGTGCCGACATTGATCTGCGGGCCGGCCTGGGCCGACAGGCAAAACACGCTGAGCAAGCCCAGCAGAAAACCACGTTTCATCTTCTTCAACTCCGTTGAATTTGAGTAAGACCTTGCCCGAACGGTCATACGTCCGAGTCCCAGATGATGGTGATGTTGCCGCGCAGCCGATCAGTCTTGCCGGGCCGCAGAAGATAATCGATAGCAAAGGGGGTCATTTCGAACAACAGCGAACCGGGTTTGCGATCGACATAGATTTCGGGCTGGTAGGGCCCCGCCCAAGCGTTGAAGCGCAGAGGCGAGCGGGTGACATTGCCACCGCCTGGGCCGCTGATGCCTGGAGGTAACGTCAGAAAGACTTCGACCTCGGTGGTATCTCCCTTTGGGCTGCCCAGTTTGCATGCCGTTCCGCCAGTGGAATTGCACAACATAAGTACCTTGAAGCGCGAAGACGCCGAAATGTGGAACGGTTGATCGCGAAAGATCCGCGTCGGCTTGCGCCCGCTGTTTATCCAAGGCGCCCAGCCACCTTCAGGTTCAAGGGTGACGTTGTTGCCACCCGGCGGCAGGTCGACCTTGAGGGTGTGCTGGACGTCGAGAACGAAGTCGAGGGTCAGGCTGCTGTCGTCTGGTTGAAACCCGCCCCCAATGTCGAAATCGCCGCCCCCCCCAACGCTATAGGTCATCGAGCCGGTGTACAGCCCGGAGGACATACCCAACGGATTGGGAGTACGCAGTTCATAAGCGAAGTCGAGCGTGTCGAAGTACATCGACGGAATGGCGTACATCGTCTTCTTCGTGCAGTAACCCTCTGCGGGTGCTTTCCAGAAAAAACGGTACGAAGCAGGGCCGTAAGCACCGACTCCGCTGTACTGACAGGGTGAGGCTGCGTATACCCAACTGCTGCTTTCCCAGAGTCCTTGATGGCCCTCCAATGGGTCACTCACACCGACCAGTTCATGCGCCGGATCACTCAAAACATAATTGGAGCCAATACCGGTGATGCGCATTTCAACGGTCTCCACTTCCTGCGTGTCCGCATTAATGACTGTCAGCCGCCTCCAGTTGGCAGGAACCTTCAAGCCAACCCCCCAATTGGGTTTGATCGGGCCGTTGGAAGTGAAGCGAATCGGCAGTTGAATACTGAATGTGGCGTTGTCCGCGCATTGCTCCGGATAGCTCGCGCAGTAACCGCTGTTCGGCGTTTGGTTGATAAACACGTTCTTGCTCGGCTGCGAGGAATCCGGGCGAAACGTCGCACGAATTTCCTGGCTGGCGGCCTGTGCGGTGGACATGACCAAGCCCAGCGATAAGCCCAAAGCGCCTGCGATTCTTTTCATACTTTCAACCTGCCTTCTGTTCAGTGGTCGCAACATCCGCCAGGGTGTCCGGCGTGCAGCGCAGATCACCGATCATCAGCACGTTGTTTTCACTGCGATGGTCGGCCTCGTTGAGTCGGAACTGGCACAGCAACTGATTACCCTGACGCACTTCCAGGGTCGGCGAACCGGCGTTCATTTCCATCGAAAAGAACCCATCCACTTCAGTCACGCCGCGGCTGGCGTGGTTGATCACGTGGTGGCCCTTGAGCGGCTGCCCCTGCGCATTGACCAGACGGCCAAGCACGGTGAACGTCTTCATCACGCGCACCTTGCGGTACTCGACGCCGCCCTTGTTCAGGTGATAGCGGGTGCGCGCCGGCTCGATCGTTGCTGCCGGAACGTTGTTGCCTTCGAAGTCGAAACTCACCGAGCTGTTCTGGTACGCCGTGATCGGGATGAAATTGCGCCCCGGCTTCAACGCCGCGCCGCCACCGCTGAAGTCGTCGGCACGCAGGGTGATGTCTTCGATGTCCGACTCGACATCGACGATCAGCCCGGCGCCGCGCACATCGCTCTGGCTGGTCATGAGCATCTGCTCGCCGCCCAACACCAGTGTGCTGTCGACGTTGAGGCCGCCGGTGTAATTGCCGTTGTACGAGGAGCGCTGGACAAACGCATCGCCATTGACCGCGTCGGTGCGCAAATTGGTCAGGCCAGACATGCCCAGGCCATAGGTATCCGTGAGCGCGGTGACCGATACGTTCTGCAGCACGTGATCCTTGAAGTCCCTGCGCCAGCCGAGCGAGGCGTTGTTGTCGCGCTGGCCGTCGCGGGCGGTACGCGAGCCGATGCTGCCGGTGATCTGCTCGCCGGGTGCGCCGAGTGCCATATTGATGCTCAGATCGACCCCGCGATTGCGCGCATCGCCGCTGCTGTAGCTGCCCGGCCGATCGAAGATCGACAGGCGCCAACTGGCATCGCTGCCCAGCAGCGTCGTGCGTTGGGTCCAGCCCAGATCCACGCCCATGCCTTCGACATTGCCTTCGCTGTGCGCCAGCCGCGCATTGACCGAACTCTTGCTGCTGATGCGGTGATTGAGTGCCAGCGATGAATTGCTGGTCTGGCCGACAAACACGTTGCGCGGACGCACGCGAGTGCCGTCCGGCAAGGTCTCGTAGGTGTTGGTGGTGTCGAGCCAGCTGCGGTTGTGGCTGACGACGATGCTGCCGGCGCCGTAATTGTAGAGGCTTTGCAGATCAAGGCCGGTGCCGTAATCCTCGGTCTTGTAGACGTTGGCATAGACGCTGACGTGATTGGCCAGCGTCCAGTCGATAGACGTGCCGTACTGCAGTTTTTCGCGGATCTGTCGCGCCGATGCGCCGAGAATGACCCGCGGGTGCAGCAGATAGTTGACCGCCGCCCCGGCCGTGGGGCTGCCGCTGGCCTGGGTGTCCCAGTTGCTCAGCAGTTTGCTTTCTTCGCCGGCAAAAACGTTGTAGCGCCAGCGCTCGTCGAGGTTGCGCCAGTTGCTGGGCTTGTACACCAGCTCCTGGGTTGTGGCGGTGATCTGGCCGTCTTCGATCAGGCGCACTTCCACTTCGTAGATACCGCCGGGCAATGGCCGGGTATCGAGGGTCTGCAACCCGGCCGGTACCGATTGGGTATTGATCAGCAAGCCGTCGCGCCAGATCTCTACCGAGCCCTGACGATTGGCGGTGACATAGATCGGGTAGACACTGGGCATCGGGCTGTTGATGGCCAGGCTGTCGGAGCTGCCGTACATCACGCCGACGGCGGTGTCAGGGCTGGTGCCGAACGTGCGCGGTTGGCGTGTCAGCCCTTCGGAATTGGGGGTGAAATAGCCCAGACGGAAAAAACTGCCTTGCAGTTCGCGCTGGGTGTGCAGTTCATGTACAGCGTGATAAAGCTTGTCGTCCGGGCCGCCGAGACGGGCCATTTGCAAATTGAGCGTCTGGCTCCAGTTGCCCAGGCTGCCGCTGGCCTCAAGGCCGAACCGCCCACCGAGGTCCTGATCCTGACCGCCGTTGAGGTTGAGCTGGTTGCGCACCATCAGGCCGCTGCTGCCCCCGTCGGGCTGCTCGTAATAGCGCTTGGCCTCGACGTCGCGTTCGGCGTTTTCGGTGGCAATCGAAACCAGTGAATCTTCCAGGCTGTAGTGCACGGCCAGAAACTGATCCGGGCAGGAACCGCTGCACGCGCCCAAGGGCACGCCGGGTTTGAGAAAGCTCGCCCATTTTTCCCGTTCGGCAGGGCCGAAGCGGTTTTCACTGGTGTCGGTGAATTCGAGCAGGGTGATGCGATCATCGCGCGACAACACCACCATGGCCTCGCCTAGCGGCTGCTGGTCGACTTCGACCCGCACCGCCAGCGGCACATCAAAGAAATGCTCCTCGAAATCCGCCGGCAAACCTTTCGCCTGTGCCAACAGACTGCGTGGCGTGGTTCCGGCGGTGTTGGATGCCACGGCTGCGCTGGCACAAAACAACAGCGCAAGCGCCGCCGCGATGGGAGTCATCGGGAACATGAACGCGTACTCGGATAACAAACAAATGGAAGTCCGCCGAGGCAGATAAAGCGTCTGCCCCGACGGTCAAGCGTCAACATGAACGTTGGGCCTGGGTGCCTGATCGATCGATCAAGTGAGCGCTGTTATGGCGTCACGGCGTCGAAGATCATCGCGACCGAACCGGTATAGTCGCCCGGCTGGAAGTTGCTGCCCACGGCACTGATGTTCAGCGGCGCGCGGAAGTTGACGTCGGACTCGGCTTCACCCACGACCATTTGCGGGGTCAGGTTCAGCTCCTTGTTGTTGAACATCACCCGCAGGTCGATCGCGGTGCTGCCGGACACCAGTTTCGGCAGGCTTTCGAGGCTGGCGTGAACCGAACCGTTGTTGTTGCGCACGTCAAAGAAACCGTTGACGTCGCGCATCTTGCCGGTGGTCGGCTGGTAGCTCATATCCTGGTCCTTGTTGACCAGATCAGGGTCAGTCGGCACGACATAGAAACCGTTGGTCGGCACATGCGCGACAAGGCTGATCGAGTGCGACGCTTCACCGGCGGCGAAGGCACCGGTGGTGGTCATTGCCAGAAGAGCCAGTGGAGCGGCGATTGCGAGTTTCTTGAACATCGTTATGTACCTGTTTTCTTGATAGGGGGATGAACATTGAAAGTTCAAGCAGACACTGCCCGAGTCGACGCCCGAGTTAAGCCAGATCAACTAGAACTTTCAATGTGGGCGCATCATCGGCTGTCGGCTCTGGAAAGTAAGCAGGTAACTTCCGACAACCTCGTAGTTAAACAACCCCATGACACGCAAGAAAAAACAGCGAAATAGCGATATTTCAAACAGTAACTGTAAGCGATGCCCTACAGACAGTTTAAGTTAAAAACCCATACAGCAACTTCACTCCGTCCAGACAGCAACTTCGCAACTATTAGTATTTATACTCTACAACAACTAGAGTCATGACTTTAACTTTCAGGTCATTGCGCGCGGTTCCGCCTACAGAATCTTTGTGCTTGCGTTTCGCTGGCGCCTGCCGCTCGTCAGCCACGCAGACCGTTGGGAAAAAACGTCTTGCGCCAAGTTTAAGATATATCTTAAGTTGTATCTAAACACGACGAGAGCAGACTGAAATGAGAGACCATCATTCCCCCCACCGCGAGCACGGTGACTCCCGCGACGGCTTCGACCGCCGCCCAGGCCGCGAACGCGGTGGCCGTGGCCCGCGGGTGTTCGCTCCCGGTGATCTGAAATTGCTGCTGCTGGCACTGGTGGCCGAACAGCCGTGCCACGGCTACGACTTGATCCGCCAGATCGAAAGTATGTTCGACGGTGCTTACAGCCCGAGCCCCGGGGTGATCTACCCGACCCTGACCTTTCTCGAAGAAAGCGAACTGATCAGCGGCGACGCCGAGGGCGGCAAGAAACGCTACAGCGTCACCGACGCCGGTCGTGTCTCGCTTGAGGAACAAGCGGTGGCGCTGGACGGTGTGCGCATGCGCATCGACGTCAGCAAGCGCTCGCTGCGCGGTCACGACCGGCCGCCG
Organism: Pseudomonas koreensis; assembly: GCF_036668835.1. Classification (GTDB taxonomy): domain Bacteria; phylum Pseudomonadota; class Gammaproteobacteria; order Pseudomonadales; family Pseudomonadaceae; genus Aquipseudomonas; species Aquipseudomonas koreensis_I. Next base: position 226,711 of record NZ_JAZEVW010000005.1, on the reverse strand, counting down.
GAAATCCACGAGGCGGTGCACAACCTGCGCCACGCTCTGCAAATGCACCACGGTCGCTGGAGCGCGGAAGAAATCCTGCGCGTGCGCGACCTGCTCAACAACACCGCCAAAGCCATCGTCGACGGTCCCGCCGCTCGACCTGCACCGGAGAATGCCGAATGACCGCCGTCGATATTCAAACCATTCACCGCGTCATGCATGAAATCAAACGTCGCAAACTGCAAGTGTTGCGCGTGGTCGACCTGACGCCGCGCATGCGCCGCATCACCCTCGGCGGGCCGGAGCTGGCGGGTTTCATCAGCCTGGGCACGGACGATCACGTCAAACTGCTGTTCCCGCAGAACGCCGAACAGGCGGCAGCGCTGGAAACGATGGTGCTCGGCGCCGGCAAGGAGGAAGGCCCGAAACCGGAAATGCGCGACTACACCCCGCGTCGCTACGATCTGGACAAAATGGAACTGGACATCGATTTCGTCCTGCACGGCGACGGCCCTGCCTCGACGTGGGCGGAACAAGCACAGCCCGGGCAGTTCCTGCACATCGGTGGCCCGCGTGGCTCGATGATCGTGCCGGACATCTTCGACAGCTACCTGCTGATCGGCGACGAGACCGCCCTGCCCGCCATCGCCCGCCGCCTCGAAGGCCTGCCGGCCAATCGCAAGGCGCTGGTGGTCGTGGAAGTGGAAAACGGTGCCGAACAGCAACGGCTGGAAAGCGCCGCGCAGGTCAATGTGATCTGGGTGTTGCGCGAGGGCGGCAAGGACAACCTGTTGACCACCGTCAAACAACTGCAGGTGCCCAAGGGCAATCTGTATGCGTGGGTCGCGACCGAAACGAAGGTCTCACGGCAGATTCGCCGGGTGCTGATCGATGAGCACGGGCTCGATGAGCAGTTCATCAAGGCTGCCGGCTACTGGCGCGCCGAAGGCTCCGACGAAGAATAATCGCCTCCCTGCATTTTCCCCTGTGGGAGCGAGCTTGCTCGCGAAAGCGGTGTGTCAGTCGACATTCATGCAAACTGATACACCGCTTTCGCGAGCAAGCTCGCTCCCACATTGAATATCAACTTCGTGCGGTCTTTCTACGATCCAGGCCAACTACGAACAGGCCAATCAGCACAAACCCCACCAATATCCCCCCGGCATTGATAAACACCTGTGGATAACCCAGCACCGCCACATCAATGAACGGATACGCATACGCGCCGAGCAGATGCCCGCGCAGCAAGGCGTAGATGAAGTACACCAGCGGAAAGATCAGCCACAGCGGCAAATGCCACAGGCGCAACGTGCCTTTGGGAACGCAGCACCACCAATACACGAGAAACAGCAGCGGCATCACGTCGTGGAGCAATTCGTCAGCGATGAATTGCCAGCCTTCGGGATGCCACAAATGCCGCAGCAGAATGCTGTAGGCAAGGCCGACCACGGTAATACTCACCGCCACCCCGCTGCTCACCCACGGCTGGAGAACCCAGCGGCGTATCGCCGACTCGCGCGGTGTGACGGCACAGGTCAACACCGTCGCCACCAGCGTATTGGTCAATACCGTGAAGTAACTGAAAAAGCTCACCAGCCCGCCGAGCAGACCGGCGCCGACGCTCAAACGGGCGAAAAAGATCAGGTACAACTGAATGGCCAATCCGGCCCAGCCCAACACGGCGGCGCAGGTGATCAGGCGCTGACGCCAGGTTGCGTCCATCTCAAAGCGGTCGCTTGGTGCGCATCAGCTTCACGTACAGACGCTCGACTTTCTCTCGCGCCCACGGGGTTTTGCGCAGGAAGGTCAGGCTCGACTTGATGCTCGGATCGCTCTTGAAGCAACGGATGTCGATGCGCTCGGCCAGCCCCGACCATTCATAGTGGGTCACCAGCGCGTTGAGGATCTGTTCAAGGGTCACGCCGTGCAGCGGATCAGGGGTGGGTTCGTTCATACCAGGCCTTTGAGCGAAGTGAAAATGCGTAAAGCCGCGCACCTTAGCCGAGGGGGTGATCGGGCGAAAGGCCTCGCTGTAAATGTAGGTCAACCCGAGAACATCGCAGGCCGGCAAGCGAGCGACAATGCGCCCGTTTGCCGCACTGTTACCGAATCCGAAACGCTGCATGTCTGCAAAAGCCCTTTCTCAATTTGTTACAGATCATTATCCTGCCGCCCTTCCGCTGAATCGCTTCACTGCCTGCGTCATTTTGAAGCGCCGAAATTGCACTCCCAAAATATTAGAAAAAGACTTTTCCATGGCTGATTTTTCCTTCTCCCGAGACAGCGCTATCTCCGCCCTGCGCATCGTTGGCGGCTGCACCGCGCTGGGCCTTGCGGCTTGCGCGCAAGCGGCGTCCGCGTTCGACAGTGAATCACCGTACATGCTCGGTGACTGGAACGGCAGGCGCACCGAACTTTCGGAAAAAGGCTACGACTTCAAACTCGATTACACCGGCGAAATGGGCAGCAACCTGCACGGCGGCTACGACCACGATCGCACTGCGCGTTACAGCGGCCAGTTCGGCCTCGGCACGCACTTGGACCTGCAGAAGATCCTCGGTTGGGACGACGCCGAATTTCAGCTGACCATCACCAAGCGCAGCGGCAACAACATCAGCAACGACCGCATCAACGATCCACGGGTCGGTGGTTTCACTTCCGCTCAGGAAGTCTGGGGCCGTGGCCAGACCACCCGCCTGACACAGATGTGGTATCAGCAGAAGTTCTTCGATCAGAAGCTCGACATCAAGGCCGGCCGTTTCGGCGAAGGCGAAGACTTCAACAGCTTCCCCTGCGATTTCCAGAACCTGGCGTTCTGCGGCTCGCAGGTCGGCAACTGGGTCGGCGGCATCTGGTACAACTGGCCGGTCAGCCAGTGGGCACTGCGGGTCAAATATCACCTCACGCCGGAGCTGTACGCACAGGTCGGCGCTTACGAGCAGAACCCGTCAAACCTCGATCGCGGCAACGGCTTCAAACTCAGCGGCAGCGGCACCCAAGGGGCGATCCTGCCGATCGAACTGGTGTGGACGCCAAAGCTCAACGGCCTGCCGGGCGAATACCGCGCCGGTTATTACTACAGCAACGCCAAGGCGTCGGACGTTTACAAAGACCAGAACGACCGGCCAGCAGCCCTCAGCGGCGCGGCCTACCGCAGTGCGTCGAGCAAACACGGCGTGTGGCTGGGCGTTCAGCAGCAGATCACCAGCGTGGCCAGCGATAACAGCCGCGGCCTGAGCGTGTTCGCCAACGCCACGATGCACGACAAGAAAACCAACGCGATCGACAACTACGTGCAGGCCGGCCTCACCTACAAAGGCCCGTTCGATGCGCGCGCCAAAGACGACATCGGTTTCGCCCTGGCCCGTGTGCACGTCAACCCGGCCTATCGCAAAAACGCCGAAGCGAGCAATCGCGCCAACGCCGTGTATGACTACGACGATCCGTCCTTTTTGCCGCCGCAAGATACCGAATACAGCGCCGAGCTGTACTACGGCGTGCACGTGACGAACTGGCTGACCGTACGCCCGAACCTGCAATACATCCGCCACCCTGGTGGCGTGAACGACGTCGACGACGCCCTGATCGGCGGGATCAAGATCCAGTCGTCGTTCTAAAGAATACGCAACCTCCTGTAGGAGTGAGCCTGCTCGCGATAGCGGTGTTCCAGGCGACCTCTCCAGTGACTGAAAAACCGCTATCGCGAGCAGGCTCACTCCTACACAAATGCATTTCGTTAGCCGAACAAGTTTTTATCTGAACCATGCCTGCGCCAAATCGTCATCTAAAGTGACTACAGCGCGGGACTACATAAACGTCACGGAGAATCACATTATGAGCACCGAAAGTGCTTCGAGCCGGGGTCGGCTGCTACCCGCCCTGCTCGGCATCCTGCTTCTACTGATGGGCCTGGCCATGCTGGCCGGGGGAATCAAGCTGAGCACGCTGGGCGGCTCGCTGTACTACCTGCTGGCCGGTATCGGCATCGCCTTGAGCGGCATTCTGCTGCTGATGCGTCGTCGTGCGGCGCTGGGCCTGTACGCCATCGTACTGTTCGCCAGCACCGTCTGGGCGCTGTGGGAAGTCGGTCTGGACTGGTGGCAACTGGTGCCGCGTCTGGCGCTGTGGTTTGTCCTCGGTTTCGTGATGCTGCTGCCGTGGTTCCGCCGTCCGCTGCTGCTCAATGGCCCGGCCAAAATGGGCACTGCGGGCCTGACCGTGGCCGTGGTTCTGGCCGGCGTTACCGCTGTCGCCAGCCTGTTCACCCATCCAGGCGAAACCTTTGGCGAACTGGGCCGTGAAACCGCCGGCACGACCAGCACCGCCCCGGCCATGCCGGACGGCGACTGGCAGGCCTACGGTCGCACCGAATTCGGTGACCGCTACTCGCCGCTCAAGCAGATCACCCCGGCCAACGTCGGCAAGCTGCAAGAAGCCTGGCGCATCCAGACCGGCGATCTGCCAACCAAGGATGACCCGGTCGAGCTGACCAACGAAAATACCCCGCTCAAAGCCAACGGCATGGTCTATGCGTGCACCGCGCACAGCAAAGTGCTGGCGCTGGATCCGGACACCGGTAAAGAACTGTGGCGCTTCGACCCGCAGATCAAAAGCCCGGTCGGCTTCAAAGGCTTTGCGCACATGACCTGCCGTGGCGTGTCCTACTACGACGAAGCCGCTTATGCCAAGTCGGAAAACGCTGGCTCCGCAGTGATCTCCGAGGCCGGCCAAGCCGTTGCCCAGGCCTGCCCGCGTCGTCTGTACCTGCCAACCGCTGATGCGCGCCTGATCGCACTGAACGCCGACACCGGCAAGATCTGTGAAGGTTTCGGCACCAACGGCGTGGTCGACCTGACCCAAGGCATCGGCCCGTTCACCGCCGGCGGCTACTACTCCACCTCGCCAGCGGCGATTACCCGTGATCTGGTGATCATGGGCGGTCACGTCACCGACAACGAGTCGACCAACGAGCCATCCGGCGTGATCCGCGCCTTCGACGTGCGCGACGGCCACCTTGTATGGAACTGGGACAGCGACAAGCCGGACGCCACCGAGCCTCTGGCCCCGGGCGAAACCTACAGCCGCAACTCGGCCAATATGTGGTCGTTGGCCAGTGTCGACGAAAAGCTCGGCATGGTTTACCTGCCACTGGGCAACCAGACCCCGGACCAATGGGGCGGCAACCGCACCCCGGGCGCCGAGAAGTTCAGCGCCGGCGTCGTTGCGCTGGACCTGGCCACCGGTAAAGTGCGCTGGAACTACCAGTTCACCCACCACGACCTGTGGGACATGGACGTGGGCAGCCAGCCAACCCTGCTCGACATGAAAACCGCCGACGGCGTGAAACCGGCGCTGATCGCCCCGACCAAACAGGGCAGCCTGTACGTCCTCGACCGTCGTGACGGCACGCCGATCATCCCGATCCAGGAAATCCCGGTACCGCAAGGCGCTGTCAAAGGCGACCACACCGCACCGACCCAGGCCCGTTCGGACCTCAACCTGCTGGCCCCGGAACTGAACGAAAAAGCCATGTGGGGTGCGACCCCATTCGACCAGATGCTGTGCCGCATCCAGTTCAAGGAACTGCGTTACGAAGGCCAGTACACCCCGCCATCGGAACAGGGCAGCCTGATCTATCCGGGTAACGTAGGCGTGTTCAACTGGGGCGGCGTTTCGGTCGACCCGGTTCGCCAGATGCTGTTCACCAGCCCGAACTACATGGCCTTCGTGTCGAAAATGGTGCCGCGCGAGCAAGTCGAAGCCGGCAGCAAACGCGAAAGCGAAACCTCGGGCGTGCAGCCAAACACTGGCGCACCATACGCGGTGATCATGCACCCGTTCATGTCGCCACTCGGCGTACCGTGCCAGGCCCCGGCCTGGGGCTACGTCGCCGGTATCGACCTGACCACCGGCAAAGTCGTGTGGAAACGCAAGAATGGCACCAGCCGCGACAGCTCGCCGATCCCGATCGGCTTCACCCTCGGCGTGCCAAGCATGGGCGGCTCGATCGTCACCGCAGGCGGCATCGGCTTCCTCAGCGGCACCCTCGACCAGTACCTGCGCGCGTACGACGTCAACTCCGGTAAAGAGTTGTGGAAATCGCGTCTGCCGGCCGGTGGTCAAGCGACCCCGATGACCTACACCGGCAAGGACGGCAAGCAATACGTGCTGCTGGTTGTCGGCGGTCACGGTTCGCTGGGTACCAAGATGGGTGACTACATCATTGCGTACAAATTGCCGGAATAAGCGTTAGTTGGCGGTAATGAAAAGGCGATGTTCCGTGAGGAACATCGCCTTTTTTAGTGCAGCCGCACCAGGCTAAGTGGTGAAACTTGTCTGGATAGAATCAGGTAGCTAACAACATCAAGCGCTACCGCTGATTTCATTCGCCACGACGACGAAGGTATTCCGCGAAAAGAGGAACGGTGAAATCAAGGTAACCATGGTCGGTGCTGTAGATCATACCTTTGGAAATGATATTGGCCCGGGCCGGGCCTAACGATGATTGATCACGCTCCATCACCTTGGCGATACCTGCCATAGGATAGGGCCCATCACCAAGGGTGGCCATCGCCATCACAAACTGGATCTCGGCTTTGGTAAGCCGGTCATAACGAACCTTGAAGAAGCCGGCATCGAGTCCGGCGATAGTCTCTGGATAAGCGCGTTCGACATCAGCGAGCGTGATCATGGGGCCGGCAGCAACATCCCATGAAGTTGAACCCCATTCCTGCAGAAAAAACGGATAGCCCCTCGTTCGCGCGACAATCGCTTGGAGGGCAGCGTCTTCGATCGTCTGCTCCTCCTCCTCGACGGGTTTTCGAACAGCAAGTTTTGCTGCTTCTTCGTCCAGCGCGCCTACAGGCGGGTAGAGGAAAAGTCGCTCTGCATAGGACTTCGCCTCACCAGCCAATTTGGCAACCTGTGGTAGTCCTGCCCCAACCAAAACCACAGGCAACCCGCGCTGGGCCATTCGATGCATCGCAACGATAAGTGCCGACAGATCGCCTTCCGAGAGGTACTGAACCTCGTCGATGAGCAGCACCCATCCCTTGCCAGCGGCTTTAGCGCCCTCGCCAATCACACCGAACAGGTCTGGAAGATCATGTTGCAGATCGCCGCTATCAGCAAGCCCAGGTTCAGCACCCTCAACGCCCACCTCAACGCCACCGATAGCGATTTTGAATATCGAGGCAAAATTGCGCAGGGCGCTCATACCCCGGCTGGCAATTTGCTTTGCTCCTTCGAATCCCGAAAGTGAACGCATTACGCGTCGCAGTTCAGGGTAAAGAAGAGTGGACAGTGTATTTTTCTCCGGAGCTTCGAGCTGGGAAACGAGCATCCCCTCTTGTCTGGCGATATTGCCGATCTCATTCAGGAGTACCGTCTTGCCCACTCCACGAAGGCCAAGGAGCATCAGCGACCGTGCAGGTTTGCCCCTCACTGCTCGACCGCAGGAAATCCGAGCCATTTCGAGAACAGGGTCTCGGCCAGCAAGCTCCGGTGGTGGAAAACCAGCCCCGGGGGCGAACGGATTACGATAGGGATCCATCAAAACTCCATTTAATAGTTAAAGCTAACCAATACTAGGGTTTTTTGCTATTGATGCACAGACATTGTTAGATTCCAATAGGCACCCGTGCCGACCTGAAGGATCTCGCCACCGCCCAAATGCCGCCAAGGTTAACAAGGTCAAAAACTTTGCAAACCTGAACACACAAGCAGAAACACGCCCCCCCATTGAAACCACCCACCCCCTGCCCCATCTAAGACCCCATACCCCATTGCGCAGGTGCCCCATGACCGACCAGCAAGATCGCCCGGACAACCACGACGATTACGAAACCGACCACATCGAACACACCTCCTCCGGCACCGGCCTGGCACTGCCCGGGCAAAACCTGCCGGACAAGGTCTACATCATCCCGATCCACAACCGTCCGTTCTTCCCGGCCCAGGTCCTGCCGGTCATCGTCAATGAAGAGCCGTGGGCCGAAACCCTCGAACTGGTCAGCAAATCCGAACACCACTCCCTGGCCCTGTTCTTCATGGACACGCCCCAGGAAGACCCGCGCCATTTCGACACCGGCGCCCTGCCCGAATACGGCACCCTGGTCAAAGTCCACCACGCCAGCCGCGAGAACGGCAAACTGCAGTTCGTCGCCCAGGGCCTGAGCCGCGTGCGCATCAAGACCTGGCTCAAGCACCACCGCCCACCGTATCTGGTGGAGGTCGAATACCCGCACCAGCCGACCGAGCCGACCGACGAGGTCAAGGCCTACGGCATGGCGCTGATCAACGCGATCAAGGAACTGCTGCCGCTCAATCCGCTGTACAGCGAAGAGCTGAAGAATTACCTCAACCGCTTCAGCCCTAACGACCCGTCGCCACTGACCGACTTCGCCGCCGCCCTGACCTCGGCCACCGGCGCCGAGCTGCAAGGCGTGCTCGACTGCGTGCCGATGCTCAAGCGCATGGAAAAAGTCCTGCCGATGCTGCGCAAGGAAGTCGAAGTCGCGCGGCTGCAGAAAGAGATTTCCGCTGAGGTTAACCGCAAGATCGGCGAACATCAGCGCCAGTTCTTCCTCAAGGAACAACTCAAGGTCATCCAGCAGGAACTCGGCCTGACCAAAGACGACCGCAGCGCCGACCTCGAACAGTTTCAGCAGCGCCTCGAAGGCAAAACCCTGCCGGCGCAGGTGCAAAAACGCCTCGAGGAAGAAACCCATAAACTGTCGATCCTGGAAACCGGCTCGCCGGAGTACGCGGTTACGCGTAATTATCTGGATTGGGCAACATCGGTACCGTGGGGCGTGTATGGCGAGGACAAACTCGACCTCAAGCACGCACGCAAAATCCTCGACAAGCATCACGCCGGTCTGGACGACATCAAGGATCGCATCCTCGAATTCCTCGCTGTTGGTGCGTACAAAGGCGAGATCAGCGGCTCGATCGTGCTGCTGGTCGGCCCGCCGGGCGTGGGTAAAACCAGCGTCGGCAAATCCATCGCCGAATCCCTCGGCCGGCCGTTCTATCGCTTCAGCCTCGGCGGCATGCGCGACGAAGCCGAGATCAAGGGCCACCGCCGCACCTACATCGGCGCCCAGCCGGGCAAACTGGTGCAGGCGCTCAAAGACGTCGAAGTGATGAACCCGGTGATCATGCTCGACGAGATCGACAAGATGGGCCAGAGCTACCAGGGCGATCCGGCTTCGGCGCTGCTGGAAACCCTCGACCCGGAGCAGAACGTCGAATTCCTCGACCATTACCTCGACCTGCGCATGGACCTGTCGAAAGTCCTGTTCGTGTGCACCGCCAACACCCTGGATTCGATCCCCGGCCCGCTGCTGGACCGGATGGAAGTGATTCGCCTGTCGGGCTACATCACCGAAGAAAAAGTCGCCATCGCCAAGCGTCACCTGTGGCCGAAACTGCTGGAAAAAGCCGGCGTGTCCAAGGGCAGCCTGAGCATCAGCGACAGCGCCCTCAAGGCCTTGATCGACGGCTACGCCCGTGAAGCCGGGGTGCGCCAGCTGGAAAAACAGATGGGCAAGCTGGTGCGCAAAGCGGTGATGAAGTTGATCGACGATCCGAAGGCCGTGATCAAACTCGGCCCGAAAGACCTCGAAGCGTCACTGGGCCATCCGGTGTTCCGCAACGAACAAGTGCTGTCCGGCACCGGCGTGATCACCGGCCTTGCCTGGACCAGCATGGGCGGCGCGACATTGCCGATCGAAGCCACACGCATCCACACGCTTAACCGTGGTTTCAAACTTACCGGGCAACTGGGTGACGTGATGAAAGAGTCGGCGGAGATCGCCTACAGCTATGTCAGCTCACACCTGAAGCAATTTGGTGGTGACGCGAAGTTCTTCGACGAAGCCTTCGTCCACTTGCATGTGCCGGAAGGCGCGACACCGAAGGACGGCCCGAGCGCCGGCGTGACCATGGCCAGTGCCTTGCTGTCTCTGGCGCGCAACCAACCGCCGAAGAAAGGCGTGGCGATGACCGGTGAACTGACGCTGACCGGGCATGTACTGCCGATTGGCGGGGTGCGCGAGAAGGTGATTGCGGCGCGGCGGCAGAAGCTCTTCGAATTGATCCTGCCGGAAGCTAACCGCGGCAACTTTGAGGAATTGCCGGATTATCTGAAGGAAGGGATAACCGTGCACTTTGCCAAGCGGTTTGCCGATGTGGCGAAGGTTCTGTTCTGAGCCGTAGCCCGTACCCCCTCACCCCAGCCCTCTCCCCCAGGAGAGGGAGCCGACCGAGCGGTCTTGCGCTATTCACCGACCAGAAATACCGGGTCGATTATGGATTCGCTGGCGCACGCTCAGGTCGGCGTACCTCTCCAATATCCCCCGGTCAGTCCCCTCTCCCTCTGGGAGAGGGCTAGGGTGAGGGCTTGGCACTGTCACACGTAACCCGATCTTCAGTTATGCTCGCCGTTCGTCGTAACCGCCGGAGCCTCTGACCCCATGTCCCCCACTCGCCTGTTTCTCCCCTTCGCCCTCTCGTTGCTGGCCGCTTGTGCCACGCAGCCAAAACACAACGTGACCGTGGAAAAACAAAGCGAATGCCCGGTGCGGCTCAGCACCGGACAAAACCTGATCATCACCCTGCCGAGCAACCCGACCACCGGCTACCGCTGGGCGATTCAGGATTCCGCTGGCGGCGTTCTGCGCGCGCTCAGTCCCGAGGTTTACAGCAATCCTGAAGACGCCGGCGTGGTCGGCTCGGCGGGCGTTTCGACCTGGCGCTTTCAGGCCTTCGCCGCCGGCACCGGGCGTTTGCGCCTGACTTCGCAACAACCGTGGGCACCGGAAGTGCTGCCAGTGGACACCTTTGACTGCGCCATTTCGGTGAATTGATCGCGGCAACCGCACTGACGCTTTCGCGAGCAGGCTCGCTCCCACAGGACACCGCGATCCCTCGTGCGAGCCTGCTCGCGAAAGCGATATCCCTGACGGCGAAGTTTATCCGCCCGAACGGTGCTTTATCAGACAACCCAAGCATCCCCGCGCCACTTTGGCTAAAATGCCGGCCTTTTCCATCGACACCGCCGGAAACCGCCGTGAGCAAAGAACCCGATCGCCTATTCGCCCAGCCTTTGGCCCAGGTGCCTGACTTCGCCTTCAATGAAGACGTCGTGCGGGTGTTCCCGGACATGATCAAGCGCTCGGTGCCGGGTTACCCGACCATCGTCGAAAACCTCGGCGTGCTCGCCGCGCAATTCGCCCAACCCAACAGCGTGCTCTACGATCTTGGCTCGTCGCTGGGGGCGGTGACTCAGGCTCTGCGCCGTCACGTGCGCACCGACGGCTGTCGAGTGATTGCTGTGGATAACTCGGCAGCGATGGTCGAGCGCTGCCGCGAGTACCTCAACGGTCAGGATTCGATGTTCCAGGAATTGCTGCCGGTCGAAGTCATCGAAGGCGACATTCTCGCTCTCGACTTCCAGCCCGCTTCGGTGGTGGCGCTGAACTTCACCCTGCAATTCATCGCCCCCGATCAGCGCACCGCTTTGCTGTCGCGCATTCGCCGGTCGTTGCTGCCGGGCGGCGCGCTGATTCTGTCGGAGAAGCTGCGCTTCAACGATGCCGAGGAGCATGCGCTGCTTACCGATCTGCACGTCGCTTTCAAACGCGCCAATGGCTACAGCGAACTGGAAATCGCGCAGAAGCGCAGCGCCATCGAAAACGTCATGAAGCCCGACAGCCTCGAAGAACACCGCGAACGCCTGCTGGCCGCCGGGTTCTCGAAAGTCGTGCCGTGGTTCCAGTGTCTTAACTTTGCCTCGTTGATTGCCTTGCCATGATTGATCTGTCCCCCCTCGCCCGCCGTCTGGCTGGTACGCCGCTGGCCGAATGGGCCAATACCCTGCAGCATCAACTCGACAAGAAAATGGAAAAAGGCCACGGCGATCTGGAGCGCTGGCAAAGTGCGCTGGACGCCCTGCCGAAGATCCAGCCGAGCGAAGTAGACCTGCTCAACGGTCTGAAACTCGACACCGATTGCGACGACGCAACCCGCGCGCAGATGCGCACCGCGCTGATGGGCCTGTCGCCGTGGCGCAAAGGCCCGTTCGATCTGTTCGGCGTGCACGTCGACACCGAATGGCGCTCGGACTGGAAATGGTCGCGCGTCGCCCCGCATCTGGACCTCAAGGGCAAGCGCATCCTCGATGTCGGCTGCGGCAACGGTTATTACATGTGGCGCATGCTCGGCGCCGGCGCGGACAGCGTGATCGGCGTCGACCCGAACTGGCTGTTCTTCTGCCAGTTCCAGGCGGTGCAGCGCTACTTGTCCGAGCCGAACGCCTGGCACCTTCCGTTTCCGTTCGAAGACCTGCCGGCGAACCTCGAAGGTTTCGACACGGTGTTTTCCATGGGCGTGTTCTATCACCGTCGCTCGCCGATCGAGCACTTGCTGGCGCTGAAGGATTGCCTGGTCAAAGGCGGCGAACTGGTGCTGGAAACGCTGGTGGTCGAAGGCGACAAGCATCAGGTACTGGTGCCCGAAGACCGCTACGCGCAGATGCGCAACGTGTGGTTCTTGCCGTCGGTGCCGGCGCTGGAATTGTGGCTGCGCCGCGCGGGTTTTACCGATATTCGTTGCGTGGATGTCAGCACGACGACGGTCGAGGAGCAGCGCGGGACGGAGTGGATGAAGTATCAGTCGCTGAGCGATTTCCTTGATCCGGAGGATCACAGCAAAACCATCGAAGGACTGCCGGCGCCGATGCGGGCGGTTATTGTCGCCAGGAAGTAAGCGTATTTCCCCATGACCGCGGTGGGCCTACCCCTCACCCCAGCCCTCTCCCCAGGGAGAGGGAGCTGATTGTTGAGCTTTCCAAAACTTGCGTCCGACTCGGTATTTCAGGTCGGCTGACTTGGTCCATTCAACTCGGTCGGTCCCCTCTCCCTCTGGGAGAGGGTTAGGGTGAGGGGCTTTTGGTGCGTCTGGCGCGGAAAAACTCGGTCAGCACCGCACCACATTCTTCAGCCAACACCCCGCCCTCATACAACACTCGATGATTCAAAAAGCCCTGGGTAAAAAACTGCCCCTGGCTCTGCACGATCCCGGCTTTCGGCTCCAGCGCGCCATACACCACCCGCGCCACCCGCGAATGCACGATCAGCCCGGCGCACATGCTGCACGGTTCCAGCGTCACATAAAGCGTGCTGCCCGGAAGGCGATAATTATCCACAGCCTGAGCCGCGGCGCGGATCGCGACCATTTCTGCATGGGCGCTCGGGTCGCTGGCGCTGATCGGGCAGTTATAGCCGCGACCAATGATCTCGCCGCCTTGCACCAGCACCGCGCCCACCGGCACTTCGCCAAGGGCTGCGCCTTGTGCGGCGAGGGCGAGGGCTTCGCGCATGAAGTCGCAGTCGCGGCTGCGGTCGATGATCGCCGCTGGGCGAATCTGACGCATCACTTCACCTCGATGGCGGCCATCAGGCCGGTTTCCATATGGTCGATCACATGGCAGTGGAACATCCACACCCCCGGATTATCGGCCACCAGCGCCACTTGCGCGCGCTCGTTCTTGCCCAGCAGGTAGGTGTCGGTGAAGTACGGAATGACCTTGTGCCGGTTCGACGCTATCACCTTGAAACTCATGCCGTGCAAGTGAATCGGGTGCTGGTACTGGGTCATGTTCTTCAATTCGAAGATGTAACTCTGGCCCAGTTTCAGGCTGGCAATCGGTCGATCGGCGCAAGTCTTGTCGGTGATATCCCAGGCCTTGCCGTTGATCTGCCACAGGCTCGGCGGTTTGCCGTTGTCGACATTGACCGACACCGAACCGACCCACTCGAAATTGAAGTTGAGTTTTTCGGCATTGGCCAGGTCCGGCTCGGCCACCGGATTGGCCGGCAGGGCTCTTGGCCAGTCCGTCGGTACATCGCTGTTGGCCACCGAACGCAATGTGCCCAGGCGCACCGGGCCGTTGCGCAGCGACAATTCTTCGCCCGCCGCTGGCGCCTTGATTGCCAGACAAATGCGCATGCCCGGGCCGAGCCAGTATTCCTTGCCCAGCGGCCGCGGCTCGACCGGGTTGCCGTCCAGCGCATAGATTTTCGCTTCGACGCCGGGAATGTTGATGCGATAAGTCAGGGTGTTGTCGAGGTTAAGCAATCGCACGCGGGTGATCTGCCCCGCCGGCAAATCGATTACCGGCAGCGGCACGCCATTGATTGTCGACAAGCGCCCCGCCGTACCGCCACGCGCCGCTTCGCGCGGGATGCTGAAGTCGACGAAGTTGCCTTGATCGTCGATGTGCCAGTTTTTCAGGCTCAAAGTCTTTTCGTATTGGAAACCAGTCGGCTCGCGCTCTTCGATGATCAGCGGCCCGACCAGCCCACGGCCGAGCTCTTCGCTGCTGCTGACGTGCGGGTGATACCAATAACTGCCGGCATCCGGCACGCGGAATTTGTAATCGAAGTATTCGCCCGGCAGCACCGGCAATTGCGATACATAAGGCACGCCGTCCATTTCCAACGGCAGACGAATGCCGTGCCAGTGAATGGTAGTCGCTACCGGCAAGTGGTTGATGAAGCGCACCCGCAGCCATTCACCCTGACGTACGCGCAGCTCGGTGCCCGGTGCCGATGGGCCGAACGCCCACGCTTCAGTCTTGTGCCCTGGCACCAGTTCGACGTCCAGCGGCGCGGCGATCAGCTCATAGTCGTGGCCCGCCTCGGCGTCGGCCATCTTGCCGAGCCAGTAACGCGACGCGCCCCCCGCCCCCATGCCAACGACAACAAGACCGGCCAGGCCACCGAGGATTTGGCGACGGGTAAACGACATGAACTCAACTACCTCACGTATCAGCGACAGGCCCAGGGGCCCGCAAAAGGCGAATACGATACACCTGCGGTTGAGAAACAGTAAGAGCGACCCGCCGCCGCACATCAGTTGAAAGCTAAGCGCGCAGCCCGGTGATCAGGTGCACCACGCCGTTTTCGAGGGGCATGACGCCAGCGACGCCGGCATCGCTCAAGGCCTGTTCATCCAGCCGCGACACATCGCGCAACGTCACCCGCACCCGCGTCAACGCCACCGGCTGCTGCGATTGCAGATTATCCACACCGCCCAACGCGGCAACGATGGCGGCGCTCAATCCATCGTCCGGCGTGGCTTGCACGCTCGGTGTGTCCGGCACCAGGTCCGGGGTCAAGGCTTTCCAGAAGGCTTTTTGCAATTGATCGAACATGTTCAGTTCTCCATAACCTGCGCGGTTTCGACGCTCGCTTCGTGAAACAGCTGCAACGCCTCGCGCACTTGTCCGGCGCTTTCCAGGCCGAGCACCTGCCGGGCAATGACCTGACAATCGGCCAGCGCCAGTTCGCGCACGGTGGCCTTGATCGGGGCAATCATCGGCACGCTCACGGACAACTCGTCCACGCCCAGGCCCAACAACAGCGGCACCGCCAGACGCTCCGAAGCCATCGCACCACACACCCCGACCCACTTGCCGTGAGCGTGCGCAGCCTTGACCGTCGCGGCAATCAGGCGCAGCACCGACGGATGAAAACTGTCCGCCTGACTGGCCAGACGCGGATGATCGCGGTCCATGGCCAGGGTGTACTGGGTCAGGTCGTTGGTGCCGATCGAGAAGAAATCCACCAGCGGCGCGAACAGGTCGGCCATCAGCGCGGCCGCCGGCACTTCGATCATGATGCCCAGTTTCGGCGTTTCTATGAGGCCCAGCGCCAGCGCTTCTTCCTCAAGCATTTGCCGCGCCAGACGCAGCTCCGCCAACTGCGTGACCATCGGCAGCATGATGTGCAGGCGCGTCAGTGCGCAGCAGCCAAGCATGGCGCGAAATTGCTCACGCAATAACTGCGGACGTTCCAGGCACAGACGAATACCGCGCAGGCCGAGAAACGGATTGGTTTCACTTTCCATCGGCACGTAGGCCAGCGGTTTGTCGCCACCGACGTCGAGGGTGCGCACCACCAGATTGTGTTCAGGCCCGACACAACGAGCGATGGCGCTGTAAGTGGCGACCTGCTCGTCATGGCTCGGTGCGTGGTTGCGGCCCAGATACAAAAACTCCGAACGCAGCAGCCCGACACCGGCGCCGCCCATGGCCACGGCCTGCTCGGTTTCCGCCAGTGAGGCGACGTTGGCCGAGACCTCGACGTGATGCCCGTCACGTGTACAGGCCGCCAGCGCAGCGTGCTCCAGGTCATGAGCATGACGTTGCCGTTGTTGTGCGTGGCGCGCCTGCCATTGCTCGATCGTCGCCGCGTCCGGCTGCACCTGCAATTCGCCCTTGTCGGCATCGAGCAAAACCTTGGTGCCGTTGCTCAAGGCGAGCATTTGCACCGGCACACCGCAGATCGACGGCAGGCCGCACGCTCGCGCCAGAATCGCCACATGGCTGGTCGCACCGCCACCGACCGTGGCAAAGCCAAGCACTTTGCTGGTATCGATGCGGGCGGTTTGCGACGGGGTCAGTTGGTCGGCGATCAGAATACTGCCTTCCGGCAAATTCAATGTCTGCTCGTCAATGCCCAGCAGGCGCTTGAGCACACGTTGCCCGACATCGGTCAGGTCCGCCGCCCGCTCTGCCAGCAGCGCATTGCCGAGTTGGCGAAACATCGCTGCGGTGGTTTCGGTTGCTGTGCGCCAGGCGAAGGCCGCGCTTTTGCCCGTGTCGATCAACGCTGCGGCCTGATCGAGCAGGCCCGGGTCTTCGAGCAGTTCCTGATGGGCCTTGAAGATTTCCGCTTCAGCCTCACCCGCGGCGGTATCGCGTAGATGCTGCAAGGCCAGATCCGCTTCGATCAGGGCATTGGCCAGCGCTTCACGTTCGCTATCGGCGTCAGCACCGAACTCGTCGACGTCGAAGCTCGGTTCGCTTATCTGTACCACATGGCCCAGCGCCGAGCCGGGAGAGGCGCAAACCCCACGCAGCAGGGTCAGTGGCTCGGTGGCGGCGACCGCGACGGGCGCCTGCGCTGTCACCGGCTCACCGCAGCCCTCGGCCAACAAGCGGGCCAGCGTGTCGATAGCCGCTTGCGCATCATCGCCCACCGCACTGATCTGCACGCAGTCGCCAAACGCAGTCTGCAACGCCATCAGCGCCACCAGCGATTTAGCGTTGGCCTGCGCTTGCTGTTTATGCAGATGAATCGTTGCGGTAAACGCTTTGGCTGCGTGGGCGAACACCGCAGCCGGGCGCGCGTGCAGGCCATTGCGGTTGGGCAAGGTCAGCGTCGGCGAAAATAGCGCCTGGCCTTGTGGCGCGCTGGCTGTTTCGCTCAGTGTTGGGGCTGCGCTGATTTCGAGCAACGGCTGGCCGCGTTCGACCAGTCCGCTCGGCTCGACCAGCCAGGTGAACGGCTCGCCGCTGACCACCAGCATCAAGGTCAACAAACTGCGGGCGTGGCGGGCGATGTAGTCGGCATCGAATTCGATCAGTGCCTGTCCGGCGGCGACCTGCTGCCCTTCTTCGACCAGACGGGTGAAACCCTGCCCGGCGAGGTTCACCGTATCCAGACCGATGTGCAGCAATACCTGCACGCCGTGCTCATCGGTGATGCTCACGGCATGCCCGCTGGCCTGCACGTTGCTGACCACGCCGGCCAAGGGCGCGCGCAGGGTCGACGAGGTCGGGTCGATGCACAGACCGTCACCGATCACGCGCCCGGAAAACACCGGATCGGGCACCTGGTCCAGCGCCATCAGCACGCCGGACAAAGGCGCCAGCAGTTGTAAGGGTTGGGGTGTGGCCATGACGTCACCTGCAATGTTCGTATTGAAGTACCGACGGAGCGCGACGCTGCCGTCAGCATCGCTTATTTCCACCAGTATTCGACCTGCAATCCGACGTTCGCACCGTGGCGAGCGTTGCCGAAGGCCCCGCTGTCAGACAGTGCCGAGCCTTTCGCCAGTTGATTGGCCGCGCGTTTTGCCGCCTCGTTCCACGTCGCATAGGTGTAATACAACCGCACCTCGGGCCGCGCCCAGAAGGCCGGGCCTTTCGGCGACCAGGTCGGGGCAACGGTGAACTTGCTCAGTTTGCGCGTACCGCCCGGGGCATCGACCTGATCGTGGCCCAGTTCGGTGACCAGTTTGAACTGCTCGGTCAGCGCATAGGCCGGGCGCACGCCCAGCGACAGCCAGTTCTGATCGGGGCCCTGCGCACGAATGTCCTTTTGATACACCGCTGCGATTTGTCCGCCGAAACGCGGCGTCAGCTGCCAGTCGAAAAACTCGACGACGCGATAACTTTTATTGCTGTCGCCAAGTCTTACGTCACCGGTATAGCCCAATCCGGTACCGGGTCCTTCGCCGTATTGCAGGGCCAGTTTGTTCTTGCCGCCGAGAAATCCGCTCTGCACATGTTGCGTGGTGATCGCCCAGCCGCGATGCGCGTCGCGGCTGTCGGGTTTGTCGATGTAGCTCAGACCGAATTCCAGTTCGCCGCCGGGGTTACTCTTGAACCCACCCACGTTGAAATCGTGCCGATTGATGTAGTCCTTCTGGTACAGGTTGTCTTTGCGCGAGAACGCGTAGCTGTACTTCAGATCGCCGATCAACACATCTTCAATGCCGCCGCCGGTGGCGCTCTGGTTCCAGTAATAGAAGTCGGAAATGTGAATGTCGTTACGCTTGTAGTAACGGCGCCCGGCCCACAACGAACCGCCGTTGAGCGCGGGCATCGCCGACCATTGCGCGTAGGCCTGGGGCAAGCGGATCGAGCCGGTGTGGTCTTTGAAGGCAGGTTTGCGGTCGTAGCGGTTGTACAGCGAAGCCATGCCGTCGACGCTCAACACCGAACCGTCCTCCAGCGTGTATAGATCCTGACGCAACTCCAGCTCGCCGTATTGTTCGCATTCGTTGCCCAAGCGATATTTGGTCTGCGCACCGGGCAATTGAAAGCACGACTGGCTGCTGCTGTTGACCGACGTACCGACACCGCTGCGCAAGTAACCGCCGAACTCCAGCGCATGTGTCGACGCTGGCAATGCAAGGCAAAGACCTGTCACCGCAAGGCTGTGTTTTATTGTTGTTTTCATGAGCCACCCCATTGTTTTTATTGTGTGGTTGCAAAAAATCAGCGCGCAAAGCTCCCCCGCGCAGTGTTCTGCGTGTTTTTTCAAACGTGGTTTACGGGTCAGGAATCAGGGATCGATCAGGTGCACTACGAACGACTCGTAAGGTCGCAACGTCAGCTGTCGAGTGCACGGCGCGGCGCCCGGGTAATTGCTGATCACGGTTCGCTGGTGCATGGACTCGTTGATGACGCTTGCGGGCAATTCGATCTCACACGGCGTGCCGTAGAAGTTGTTCACCACCAGCAAGCGCTCGGCGTCGCCCTCTCGCAGATACGCCCAGACTTGCGGATGCTCGGGCAATAGCTGGCGGTACAGCCCGTCCGTGATCAATGGCTCGCTGCGACGCAGTGCGATCAGCGTGCGGTAGTGATGCAGCACTGAATCCGGGTCATCCAGCTGCCCCGCGACGTTGATCTGCGCGGCGTTGGCCGGCACACCGATCCACGGCTCAGCGGCGCTGAAGCCGGCGTTCGGCGTGGCGTCCCAATGCATCGGCGTGCGCCCGTTATCGCGGGACTTCTGCATGATCGCCGCCATGTTGTCGGCATCGCTGCTACCCGCCTCGCGCTTGAGGCGGAAGATGTTCAGGGTCTCGACGTCGCGATAATGTTCGATCGACTCGAACCCGGGATTGGTCATGCCCAGCTCTTCGCCTTGATACACGAACGGCGTGCCCTGCAGACAGTGCAGCGCGGTGCCGAGCATCTTCGCCGACAGCTCGCGAAACTCGCCGTCATGGCCAAACCGCGAGACCACCCGCGGTTGATCGTGGTTACACCAGAACAGCGCATTCCAGCCACCACCGGCCTGCATACCGGTCTGCCAGTCAGAGAGGATGCGCTTGAGCTGGAGGAAATCGAAGTCAGCGCGAACCCACTTCTGCAGGTTCGGATAATCGACTTTCAGGTGATGAAAGTTGAAGGTCATCGACAGCTCTTTCGACTGCGGATTCGAATAGCGAATGCAGTGTTCGAGGCTGGTCGATGACATCTCACCGACGTTGATCAGATCGTAGCCTTCGAAGACTTCGCGATGCATCTGCTGCAAGTACGCATGCACGTTGGGTCCGTCGGTATAGAAGCGCCGGCCATCGCTCGCGTCTTCTGGAAAATCTTCGGGCTTGGAGATCAGATTGATCACGTCCAGGCGAAAGCCGCCCACGCCCTTGTCGCGCCAGAACTGCATCATTTTGAAGACTTCGGCGCGCACCTGCGGATTGTCCCAGTTCAGGTCGGCCTGAGTGTGGTCAAACAGGTGCAGGTAATACTGACCGGTTTGCGCCTCGTATTCCCAGGCGGAACCGCCGAACTTCGATTCCCAATTGTTTGGCTGGTCGCGCCAGATATAGAAATCCCGGTAAGGGTTGTCGAGACTGCTGCGCGCCTGTTGAAACCAGACGTGTTCGATCGAGGTGTGATTGACCACGATGTCGAGCATCAGCTTGATCCCGCGCTTGCCCGCTTCGGCAATCAGCAATTCACAGTCGGCCATGCTGCCGTAGCTCGGATCGATGGCGTAGTAATCGCTGATGTCGTAGCCGTTGTCCCGTTGCGGCGAGCGCAGGAACGGCGTGATCCACAGACAGTCGACACCCAGCCAGTGCAGATAATCGAGCTTGGCGACAATCCCCAGCAGATCCCCGGTCGGGTTGCCGGCGTGGCTATGAAAACTCTTCGGATAGATCTGGTAGATCACCGAACGCTGCCAGTCCTGCATGGCACAACTCCTTCAGATATCTCAGGCAACCCGATAACCGGGGCGGACAATCTTCATGCTCAGCGCGCAGGTCAGGACGAACGGCACGAGCATGGCAATCAACATGCCGATGACGAACATGGGGATGTATTGCGGAATGATCGAAATGAACCCCGGCAGCCCGCCGACGCCAATCGCCGAGGCCTGGATGCGATTCAACGACAGGAATATGCAGCCGAGCGCAGAGCCGACCAGCGCCGCATAGAACGGAAACTTGTAGCGCAGGTTGACGCCGAACATCGCCGGCTCGGTGATGCCGAAATAAGCGGAAATCGCTGAGGTCGAAGCCATGCTCTTGTCCCGCGCATTGCGCGTCATCCAGAACACCGCCAGCGCCGCACTGCCCTGAGCGAGGTTGGACATGACGATCATCGGCCAGATGAAGGTGCCGCCCTGGCTCGAGATCAATTGCAGGTCCACGGCGAGAAACATGTGGTGCATGCCGGTGATCACCAGCGGCGCATACAGCAGCCCGAAAATCAGACCGCCCACCAACGGCGCCAGATCAAACAGCATCACCAGACCTTCGGTAATGTAGATGCCGATATGCCGCGTCACCGGACCGATGATCGCCAGCGCCAGCACGCCGGTGACGACGATGGTGGTGATCGGCACCACCAGTAATTGAATCGCGTTGGGCACGCGGGCGCGCAGCCATTTTTCAATCACGCTCATTACATAAGCAGCCAGCAGGATCGGCAGGATCTGCCCTTGATAGCCAACCTTCTCCACTTGGAACAAGCCGAGAATGTCGAAGTACGGCAGTTGCTGCCCGTCGAGTCCGGCCACTGCTTTGCCGTAGTTCCAGGCGTTGAGCAGGTCAGGGTGCACCAGCATTAAACCGAGCACGATGCCGAGAATTTCGCTGCCGCCAAAACGCTTGGCCGCCGACCAGCCCACCAGCGCCGGCAGGAATACGAACGAGGTGTTGGCCATCAGGTTGATCAGGCTCCACAGCCCGTCGAGTTTCGGATAGGCATCAAGCAGCGTCTGCCCTTCGATGAACATGCCCTTGGCGCCGAGCAGGTTGTTGATGCCCATCAGCAGGCCGGCAATGATCAGCGCCGGCAGGATCGGCATGAACACGTCGGAGAACACCCGCACCAGCCGTTGCACGGCGTTGATCTTTTCCGCGCTCTTCTGTTTAACGTCGGCAATCGTCGACGCGGCAAGACCGGTCTGCTTGCGCAGTTCCGCGTAAACCTTTTCCACTTCCCCCGGACCGATCACCACCTGATAGAGACCGCCGGTGAAGAACGAGCCTTTGACCAGATCGATCTGGTTGAGCGTGGCGGTGTCGACCAGGCTCGGGTCTTTCAGAGCCAGACGCAAACGCGTGACGCAATGAGCGGCCTGTTCGAGGTTGTCGGCGCCACCGAGGCTTTGCAGCAAGTCCCTGGCGATGTTCGGGTAGTCGTGGCTCATGCTCGTTCTTCCGCTGTGGATTGTTGTTATTGGCAGCACGCCGAAGCGAAAAATACTCGTACAGACGAGTTAATGCAACAACTCGTACAGACGAGTTTGTTTTTGCATATTCCTGCCAGACCAGCGACGAATTTTCCTACTTGCCCCTAAGCCGATTTCTATCGTCCACATGGACAAAGCCCTACCCTGGCCTTAAGGTTCGAAGCTTTGAGCAGCCTCGGCACCGAGCCCATCCATGAGCAAATACAACCAGATCTACAACGATCTGCTGGCCAGCATCACCACTGAACGCCTGGAACGCGGTGCCCGCCTGCCGTCCGAAACCGAACTCATGGACAGCTATCAGGCCAGCCGCGGCACGGTGCGCAAGGCAATCGAACTGCTGCAGGAACGCGGCTTCGCCCAGAAAATCCACGGCAAAGGCACCTTCGTACTTTCGACCAACCCGATCGAGTTTCAGCTCGGCGGCATCGTCAGCTTTCAAGAGACTTACCCGCGATTGGGCAACGACGTCAGCACCGAAGTGGTCGAACTGAGCCAGTTCGCCCTCGAAGGCGCCCTGCTCGACCACATCCACGCCGAACCCGGCAGCCTGATCACGCGGATCAAGCGCGTGCGGCGGATTGACGGTAAACGGGTGATCCTCGACATCAACCATTTCGTCAGCGACGTGATTCCCGGCCTGTCGCTGGACATCGCCGAGCAGTCGATCTACGCCCACATCGAACAGACCCTGCAATTACAGATCGCCTACGCCCAGCGCACCATCGAAGCGGTACCGCGCAGCAAAGACGATCAGTTGCATCTGGACCTCGACGGCCAGAGCCACGTCATCGTGGTCAGCAACCAGACCTTCCTGCAGGACGGCCGGCAGTTCGAATACACCGAATCACGGCATACGCTGGACAAGTTCTATTTTTCGGATGTGGCGCGGCGTTGATACACGCGACTGCATTCGCCAACCATCAACCAGACCTCAGGCGATAGCCGGCTAACGCACTCGCCTTGAGCCAACCGGCCATGCTCGATCCTTGTTTCTCAAGGATGAAAAGCCCATGACCGCTCCCGAACGCCGTCTCCTGCCCAACGCAGCAGACAAAACCGCCCTGAAAGCCCTCGCCACGACCCTCGTGAAGACCTGCCCGGGTCTGTTTGACGCCGCGCGTCAAGTTGCCAACGAACTGCTGCTGGCCAAAGGTCTGTCCGGCCTTGACCCCGACCGGGTGTATTTCCACCGCTTCAAAACCGCGCAGAGCAGCACGCTGACGTTTACCGGTTGGGAACATCTACTGGAAAAGCCCTACGAAACCCTCACCCTCACGCAACTGGTTATCCATCGCTTTCGCGCGACCGATCAAGACAACGCCGACCTGCTCGGTCTCTACTGTGGCTTCTATTCGGAGGGTCCGGACGGCGAAAATTTCAATCAAGGCAATGAAGTGCGCTTGCTGGGCAGCGATGTTCTGAAGGTGTTCTGGGAGGTCGACTTCAGCACGCGCTACAGCGAGCAATTGAGTAACTTCTGGCAAACCTCAGCGGATGATTTTCGTGTTCTGAGCAAGTGCAACTTCCTCAGTCAAGCGGTGCAGGCGCTGCAACAGCACGACCTTGAAAGCGATGATTTTCAGCGCATCATCGCCTCGGTCATCGGACCGATCACCTGGCCCGTTACTCTGCAAATGCTGCGAGCGACCTACCCGGTCGGCGCAGAAGTACGTGCGCTGGATCTCGATGGCCACGTCGCTACCGATGTGCTGCGTCTGGTCGAAGACAGCGGCCGGCAGACCCTTTACTTGCCAGGCGAAGCCCCGGCTTTTCGCTTGATGGAAACCGAGACGGATCTGCACGGGTGGCTGCTTGAGCAGATGAATGCCGAGGACAAACGCAGCGCATTGCTCAAGCATTTCCCGCTCGCCGAGCGTCACCGCATCAGCGAAAACCTCACCGATCTGATGAACCGCCTGGTGAGCACATGGGGACGCAGCGATCACCGAATGATCAATCGCAGCAACGTCGCCGTCGCCGGGGACGCGTTCACTTGGTTAAGCGAATCGACACGCAGCGCCATGGTTGCTGAAGCCCATCTGACGCTGACTTCCAACAGCGACCTGCGCAAAAAGCTCTGGATAGGTTATCTAAGCGCGGGCCTTAAAGTCTTCGGCCCGATGGCGGCGGTGGGCTGGCCGGCGGCGTTGCCGTTGATCGGCGCCAGCATCGCCAACATGGGACTGAACATCGATCAGGCCGTCAACGGCATCACCCCCGCCGAACGCAAAACAGGACTTACCAATGCGGTGCTCAACGCTATTGAAATCGTCCTGGACGTGCCGTTTCTGATCGGCACGGGCGCGCAACTGGAAGTCGGCCCGCAAGTCGAGTTTGCCGAGGCCGAAGAAATGGCCGGGCTGATCGAGTTCACTTCGTCGGGCACGCCTCTCCTGCCGCCTGTGGAGCCGCCCCCTGCCGCGCTGATTGAAGAAGCCAGCACCGAATTGGCCAACGACATTCCCATCGAAACGCCCTCCACCACATCCGTCCAGGCCTCGACGACTGCCGCTGCACACCAGGGCCCCTCCGCGCCGGGGATTCCCGCCCGCTATCAATGCAATGAGGTACTTGTATCGGACGCCGTTGAGTCGGCCCCGGGGAAATTTGAAGGTATCTACCGTCTCGACAAGGAGCCACGCTACGCGATCAAAA
Source organism: Pseudomonas koreensis (assembly GCF_036668835.1). Lineage (GTDB taxonomy): Bacteria > Pseudomonadota > Gammaproteobacteria > Pseudomonadales > Pseudomonadaceae > Aquipseudomonas > Aquipseudomonas koreensis_I. The sequence continues at coordinate 201,776 of NZ_JAZEVW010000005.1, read as the reverse complement.
TCGGCGACGATGCGTATTACGTGCGCTACTTTGCCGATTCCGAGGAGAGCGGCCACTGGGCGGTCGTCAATCCCGAGCGTCCCAATCAGTTCGCTTATTCGCTGCCGGTCCGCTTCGGGGCTGGCGGCAAGTGGGAGCGCATCCCTGCGTTGCGGCTCAGGGGCGGCGGTCAATGCGTGGGCAAGTCTTGCACAATGGATATTGAAACGACGCCCGAGCCGTCCACGTCAACGCCCTCGGCGGAGTTGCCGCTGGTTGAACCGGTTCCCGGGTCTGCTCGTCCGCTGCGTCTGGTGACGCCCCTCCACGAAGTCATGGGGATGGACATGGCAGCGCTAAGAAGATGGGCGATGAATCTGCCTGAAACCTTCGCTACGCTGCCCAGCGCCGCTCACGGCAATCGGCCGATTGCTGAGGTGTTCGCGGCCTACTTCGGCGAAAGGCGCGCCATTCTGCTCAACGAGGCCAAGGAATTTTACTCGGAGCTGAACTGGACCAACCTGCCCGCCCGGCCGGTCATCCCGCCAATTACCTGCGCGATGACAGTAGACGAACTGATCGATGGTATTTTCGCCAACAGCAGGGGGCTAGTGATTGGCGAGACGCTGGATCGCATCACTAGCATGGGGTTCATGATCGAAAACATGCCGATGTTCGCACGGCACATCGATACCCTTTACGTGCGTGGATTGCTCAGTGATTTTGCTCAGACTGATCTCAACGACTTTCACGTGTCGGGAGAGATGTCACAGGATCTGCGTACCTATCTGGCCAGCCTTGGCACCGACCCCGATGAACGGTTCAACGTCCTTGAGCTGGTCAGGACTGCGCAGGCCAACGGCGTCCGGGTTCACGGCCTCGACATGGCGCAAAATTACAAGCCGAAGGTACCGCTCACCTCGATTGAAGAACAGATGATGCACGCTCGCCTGACCACCCGAATCATGTGGGGTGACGACATCCTCAACAAACCGGGCAAATGGGTTGTATTGAGCGAAGCAACGAATACCAATAATTTCAGAAACCTGCCGGGCATCAGCGAACACATGGGCGGCATCGGTTTACGGATCGAGGAGGTTTCATCCGCCGAGGAAGCAGGCGTCGGTATCGATCCCGGGCTGGAAATCGCGCGCGGCCCGTTTGACAACGGCGCAACGACCCGTGCCTCAGTCGACATGCTCTACGCTGACCTGCGTTTGCAGATCGAATCAGCTACGCCGCCATGGACACCCGCGGCGCAGGAAAAGCTGCTGCATCGCAATGGCATGTTTCTGATCGAAAAGAGCCAAAACGCCTACACACTGGTACGTCGCGACAGCTCAAGCAACATCGTGCGAACATCGGTCAATCGCAGAAGGGATGGCCAGGTTTACATATGGGCGCAGTCGTTGCCTCGAATCAGCGGCATCATGTTCCGTGACATCGCCGCGTTATCCCAGCGGCTGATCGAAATCGGCCTGACCCTGCAAAGTCGCCTGCCTACCTGAGCCGTTGTCAGAATCAGGAAACAAAAAACCCTTGGCTTGTGGCCAAGGGTTTTTTGTTTACTCGATGCGTCGATCAGGGTGCAGCGGGATCACTCCCACTCAATCGTCGCTGGCGGCTTGCTCGACACGTCGTAGGTGACGCGCGAAATGCCTTCGATTTCATTGATGATGCGGCCGGAGACGGTTTCCAGCAGTTCGTACGGCAGGTGTGCCCAACGCGCAGTCATGAAGTCGATGGTTTCTACAGCACGCAGGGCCACGACCCAGGCGTAACGACGGCCGTCGCCGACCACGCCTACCGATTTCACCGGCTGGAACACCACGAAGGCCTGGCTGACTTTGTGGTACCAGTCGGCCTTGCGCAGTTCTTCGATGAAGATGTGGTCGGCACGACGCAGCAGGTCGGCGTATTCCTTCTTCACTTCGCCGAGGATGCGCACGCCCAGGCCCGGGCCCGGGAACGGGTGGCGGTAGACCATGTCGTACGGCAGGCCGAGTTCCAGGCCCAGACGACGGACTTCGTCCTTGAACAGTTCGCGCAGAGGCTCGACCAGTTTCAGGTTCATCTCTTCCGGCAGACCGCCCACGTTGTGGTGCGACTTGATCACGTGGGCCTTGCCGCTTTTCGCGCCAGCCGACTCGATCACGTCCGGGTAGATGGTGCCCTGAGCGAGGTACTTGATGTTTTCCAGTTTGTTGGACTGGGCATCGAAGACGTCGATGAAGGTACGGCCGATGATCTTGCGCTTCTTCTCCGGGTCGGCTTCGCCGGCCAGGTTGTTGAGGAACTGCTCTTCAGCGTTGGCGCGGATCACCTTGACGCCCATGTTCTCGGCGAACATGGCCATCACTTGCTCGCCTTCGTGCAGACGCAGCAGGCCGTTGTCGACGAACACGCAGGTCAGTTGATCACCGATGGCTTTGTGCAGCAGCGCAGCAACTACCGAGGAGTCGACACCGCCGGACAGGCCCAGCAGGACGTTGTCGGTGCCGACCTGGGCGCGGATGTTGGCGATCGCGTCTTCAGCGATTTTCGACGGTGTCCACAGGGCTTCGCAGCCGCAGATGTCGAGCACGAAACGCGAAAGGATACGACCGCCCTGCTTGGTGTGGGTCACTTCCGGGTGGAACTGCACGCCGTAGTAAGCGCGATCGTCGTTGAACATACCGGCGATCGGGCAGCTCGGAGTGCTGGCGAGGATGTGGAAGTCTTCCGGCATCTTCGTGACTTTGTCACCGTGGCTCATCCACACGTCGAGGCCAAACAGGCCATCGGCGTCGATGTGGTCTTCGATGCCGTCGAGCAGACGGCTCTTGCCGACCACGTCAACGCGGGCGTAACCGAACTCACGCAGCTCGGAACCTTCAACCTTGCCGCCCAGTTGCTCGGCCATGGTCTGCATGCCGTAGCAGATACCGAAAACAGGCACGCCCAGATCGAACACGGCCTGTGGGCAGCGCGGGCTGTTGGCTTCGTGCACAGACTCGGGGCCGCCGGCGAGGATGACGCCTTTAGGGGCGAATTCGCGGATCGCATCTTCGTCCATGTCGAACGGGTGCAGTTCGCAGTACACGCCGATCTCGCGCACGCGGCGGGCAATCAGCTGGGTATATTGCGAACCGAAGTCGAGGATCAGGATGCGGTGAGCGTGAATGTCGAGGGCCATGAAAGAAACTCTGAAAAGCAGTTGCAAGCTTCAAGCTGCAAGCTGCAAGTAATCGGAAGCCGAGCGGCCCTGCACTGATGCAGCACCGCTTGCAGCTTGTAACTTGTGGCTTAGAGCTGTCGGCGTCAGCCGACCCGATAGTTTGGCGCTTCCTTGGTGATCTGCACGTCGTGAACGTGGGATTCGGCCATGCCGGCACCGGTGATCCGCACAAACTCAGGCTTGGTACGCATTTCTTCGATGTTGGCGCTGCCGGTGTAACCCATCGAGGAACGCAGACCGCCCATCAACTGGTGAATGATCGCGCTCAGGGTGCCTTTGTACGGCACACGGCCTTCGATGCCTTCCGGAACGAGTTTCTCGGCGCCTGCCGAGGAGTCCTGGAAGTAACGGTCGGAAGAACCCTGGGCCTGGGACATGGCGCCCAGCGAACCCATACCGCGATAAGCCTTGTACGAACGGCCCTGGAACAGTTCGATCTCGCCCGGGGCTTCTTCAGTACCGGCGAACATCGAACCCATCATCACGCAGGACGCACCGGCGACGATGGCCTTGGACAGGTCACCGGAGAAGCGGATACCGCCGTCGGCGATCAACGGCACGCCGGTGCCTTCAAGGGCGGCGGCGACGTTGGCGATCGCGCTGATTTGCGGCACGCCGACACCGGCGACGATACGGGTGGTGCAGATCGAGCCAGGGCCGATACCGACCTTGACTGCGTCGGCGCCCGCTTCGGCCAGGGCCTTGGCAGCGGCGCCGGTGGCGATGTTGCCGCCGATCACCTGCACTTCAGGGAAGTTCTCTTTGACCCAGCGAACGCGGTCGATCACACCTTTGGAGTGACCGTGCGCGGTGTCGACCACCACCACGTCCACGCCAGCGTTGACCAGTGCAGTGACGCGGTCACCGGTGTCTTTGCCGGTGCCGACCGCCGCGCCGACGCGCAGACGACCTTGGTCATCCTTGCTGGCCAGCGGGTAGGCTTTGGCTTTTTCGATGTCGTTGACGGTCATCATGCCTTTGAGGGCGAATTTGTCGTCGACGATCAGCACGCGCTCGATGCGGTGCTTGTGCAGCAGTTCACGGACGTCGTTCTTGTTGGCGCCTTCCTTGACCGTGACCAGACGCTCTTTAGGCGTCATCACTTCGCGGACAGTGGCTTCCAGACGGTTTTCGAAACGTACGTCACGGGAAGTGACGATGCCGACCAGGTCGCCATCGTGCAGTACCGGAACGCCGGAAATGTTGTGCAGACGGGTCAGTTCGAACAGATCACGCACCGTGGCATCGGCCTCGATGGTGATGGGATCCTTGACCACACCGGCTTCGAACTTCTTGACCTTGCGCACTTCGGCAGCTTGCTGCTCGATGGTCATGTTCTTGTGGATAATGCCGATGCCACCTTCCTGAGCCATGGCAATTGCCAGACGGGCTTCAGTAACGGTGTCCATGGCGGCAGAAACCAGAGGAATGTTCAGTTCGATGCCACGGGTAAGACGGGTCTTGAGACTGACTTCGTTGGGAAGTACCTCGGAATAACCGGGCACTAGGAGAATGTCGTCGAATGTCAGAGCTTCTTGGCTGATACGCAGCATCGCGGGGGCTCCCGAGCGGGAAAATGGAAGCGCGCCATTATAGTCAGACACCCCCTGCTGTTCAATGTAAAACTCAGCCTAATTGATAGATGGAAAAGCCCGGCCCTACAGCTCCACCTTGACCCACGAGACAGGTTGATCGAGCCAGTCGGCAAACTCGTCGATGAAGCTCTGCTTGAACCCGGCCTCCAGCCAGTTGTTGAAGATGAAACCCAGGTTGGAAAACGCACATTCCTGCAAGAACAGAAACCCGTTGATGTCGTCTTCGTGCCCGCATTCGGGGCAGGTGAAATTGTCGGTGCGGCCGGGAAACCAGTCTTCCAGACTTTCGAACAGCGCTTCGCCGACTTCGCGGCGGCATTCGGCACAGCCGGCTTCTTCGAGGAAGCCCTTGGCCGGGGTATAGATACAACGCTTGGTGATGATTTCCAGGCCATTGATTGGCTCACCGAACGGCAGCGCCTCAGGGTGCAGCACCACCGCGCGGGCACCGTCGGCGATGGCGTGTGCCATACGGTTGCCGGTGCGCCCGCAGGTGGTCAGTTGTTCTTCGACGATGTTCTTGCGCACCAGCCAACGCACGATCGCCCGCGCCCGGGGTTCGTGCACCGGCAGGGTGGAGATTTTCGGGACGATGATGCTTTGCGTGTTCATGAAAGTTCCTGCGGTGTGGCTTCTGACGCCTTCGCGAGCAGGCTCGCTCCCACATTGGAATGCGGTCACCTGTGGGAGCGAGCCTGCTCGCGAAGGGTCCCTGAAGGGCCGGCAGCTTAATCCCTGACAAAATCCGGTCAAGTGCTGAAATAACGCCCGATCAGAGCAATCCCGCTGGCCAGCACCAGCCACGTCACCAGCCGCACAAACGCTTCGCGGGACAACTTCATGCTCAGCCGTCGACCGATCCACAAGCCCAGCGCCATCGCCGGCAACAGGCACAGCGCCAATATCAACAAGGGTAGCTCGGCATACACCCCAGCGATAACGAACAGACTCAGGCGCACCACGGTGCTGCAACTGATCAGCGCACTCTGCGTGGCCCGCGCGGCTTCTTTGGATAAGCGGCTGTTGAGATAGATCGCGTAGAGAAACCCGCCACTGCCAAACAACGCACCGAACAATCCGCCCACCGTACCCATCGGCACGGCCCATGCCGCCGACAACTGCGCCGGCCGCGCTTTGACCCAAAGGCTATAGACCGCGTAGGCGCTGATGAACAACCCCATCAATAACAGCAGCACATCGGACTTGAGGTTGAGCAGAAAGATCACCCCCAGCGTGCAACCGACCGCCATGCACGGCAGCAGCCGCAACAACTCGGGCTTGGCTACGTCGCGCCGCGATGGCAGCAAATTGCCGAACGCTGCGACGAAATCCAGCAGCACCAGCAGCGGCACGATCTTCGACAGCGGCATGAACAGGATCAGAATCGGCCCCGCGACCAGCGCTGTACCGAACCCGGCGATGCCGAAGACGATGTAGGCCAAAGCAATGCCCAGCCCGATCGCCGCCCAACCACCGGCGCCCCACGACCACGCCCCCAACAGCTCCATAATGTCCATCGGCCCGCATCCTTTATAAGACTGGGCTGACTGTAGCCAGAACCACGCGGCACGACCACAGAAGCGGAGTCAACTTTGTGGGAGCGAGCTTGCTCGCGAATGCGGACTGTCATGCGCCATTGTTGTCGGCTGACACAAAGCTTTCGCGAGCAAGCTCGCTCCCACAGGGTTTTGTGTGGGTGTCATGGTGATTGGCGGGCAAATGCCTTTAAACTGCACCCCATGATTAAAGATCCCTTTGCAAGACTTGGCCTGGACCGAGAAGTCCTGACCGTCAGCCAGCTCAACGGCCGCGCGCGGGTGTTGCTCGAAGACGTGTTCAGCAACATCTGGGTCGAAGGCGAAATCTCCAACCTTGCCCGCCCTGCGTCGGGGCATGTGTATTTCACCCTCAAGGACAGCGGCGCCCAGGTGCGTTGCGCGTTGTTCCGGCAGAACGCCGCGCGGGTGCGTCAGGCGCTGAAGGACGGTTTGGCGGTCAAGGTGCGCGGCAAGGTCTCGCTGTTCGAAGGCCGTGGCGACTATCAGTTGATTCTCGACACCGTGGAGCCGGCCGGTGACGGCGCGTTGCGCCTGGCCTTCGATGCGCTGAAGGAAAAACTCAGCGCCGAAGGTCTGTTCAGCGCCGAGCGCAAAGTACCGCTGCCGGCTCATCCGCAGCGCATCGGCATCATCAGTTCGCCGACTGGCGCGGTGATTCGCGACATCATCAGTGTGTTCCGCCGTCGCGCGCCGCAGATACAGTTGACCTTGATTCCCACCGCCGTGCAGGGCCGCGAAGCCACCGCGCAAATCGTCCGTGCGCTGAAAATGGCCGACGCGCGCGGTTTCGACGCGCTGATCCTCGCCCGTGGCGGCGGTTCGCTGGAAGACCTCTGGTGCTTCAACGAAGAAGCCGTGGCGCGCGCTGTCGATGCCTGCGTCACACCGATCGTCAGCGCAGTCGGCCATGAAACCGATGTGTCGATCAGCGACTTTGTTGCCGACGTGCGCGCGCCGACGCCGTCCGCCGCGGCCGAACTGCTTGCGCCGGATTCGAGCCATTTGATCCGTCAGGTCGAAAGCCTGCATCGCCGTCTGGTGATGCGCATGCGCGACCGCTTGATGCGTGACCGTCTGCGCCTGGAAGGCATGGCCCGGCGCTTGCGGCATCCCGGCGAGCGTTTGCGCCAACAGGCGCAGCGTCTGGATGATCTGGACATGCGCATGCGCCGCGCGTTCGAGCGTCATCTCAATACTCGCCGCGAGCGCCTGATCCGTCTGGAAACCCGCCTCGCCGGGCAACATCCGGGTCGTCAGTTGGCGATGCTGCGCCAGCGTCTCGACAGTCTCGCCGACCGCTTGCCCCGCGCCATGCGTGAAGGCCTGAAAAACCGTCATCTGCAACTGCACAGCCAGATGCAGACCCTGCATGTGGTCAGCCCGCTGGCAACCCTCGGTCGCGGCTACAGCATTCTGCTCGACGAGCGCGGCCACGCGATCCGCGACGCCGCGCAGACCCACACCGGCCAGCGCCTCAAGGCCAAGCTGGGCGAAGGCGAACTGCAAGTGCGTGTCGAGGACAACCACCTCACGCCCGTCACCCTCTCTCTACTGGACTGATCCATGCCGCGCTTTCTCGCTCCGCTGCTGTTGCTGTGCCTGACCTTCAATGCCCACGCCGACAGTTACATCACTCGCCTGCTGAACAAACCGGTGCCGGGCGGCGTAGCCGTGGTGGATCTGGGCGCGGCAGCACAAGCGCCGAAAGCCACGTATCAGGGCAAACCGGTGCTGGTGGTGAAAGAGCAGAACAACTGGCTGGCGATCGTCGGCGTGCCGCTGACGGTCAAACCCGGTGCGCAGCAGATCAGCAGCGGCGGCCGGACTCTGCCCTTCACCGTGGGCAGCAAGAAATACCCGGAGCAGCGCATCACCCTGAAGAACAAGCAGCAGGTCAACCCGGACCAGTCGAACCTCAAACGCATCGAGGGTGAGCTGGCCGAGCAGATCAAGGCCTATCGCAGCTTCAGCCCGAACACGCCGAGCAACCTGCTGCTGGACAAACCGGTGAACGGGCCGCTGTCGAGCAAGTTCGGCGTGCGCCGCTTTTTCAACGGTGAAGAGCGCAACCCTCACGCCGGTCTCGATTTCGCCGTGCCGGCCGGTACGCCGATCAAGACCCCGGCGGCGGGCAAGGTGATCCTTACCGGTAACTACTTCTTCAATGGCAACACGGTGTTTGTCGACCATGGGCAAGGCTTTATCAGCATGTTCTGCCATATGTCGAAGATTGATGTGAAGGTCGGCGACCAATTGGCGCGTGGCGCAGTGGTCGGCAAGGTTGGCGCGACCGGCCGGGCGACCGGACCGCACATGCACTGGAATGTCAGCCTGAATGATGCGCGGGTGGATCCGGCGATTTTCATTGGCGCTTTCCAACCTTGAATATGTGTTGAGGCGACCGGCCTCTTCGCGAGCAGGCTCGCTCCCACACTGGATCTTATTCACAACAAAGATCCCCTGTGGGAGCGAGCCTGCTCGCGAAGGCGGCCTATAAAACACCACCATACTCAATGAATTTTCAAAAAATCAATTGCGCCTCAATCTAGCCTCACGCAAACATCGAAAACTTCCTAGGCCTTAAGCGCAATAAATTCCTGCAAAACACGGCTTTCCGAGAATTCCTCTCAATTTTTTTCGACTGCTTGCCATCCTCCCCCCTCGCGGTTAGGGTTGAGGGCATGAAAACCTCTCACACCCTCATTCAGCTTCGCCAGCACCGCAGCCTGTGCCTCGTCAGCGCACGACTGCCAGGCTGAATCGCTGCGCCTCGTCCTACGCTTTTCCAAGAACAATCGTTCAACCGGCAGGCCGCCTCTTTTCGGCCCAGACAACAAGGAATTTCCCGATGAGCATGCTCAAAGACCCGTCTTCGAAATACCGCGCGTTTCCCGTCATCAACCTGCCGGATCGCACCTGGCCGTCGAAGACCATCGACACCGCGCCGATCTGGTGCAGCTCCGACCTGCGTGACGGTAACCAGTCGCTGATCGAACCGATGGACGCGGCGAAAAAGCTGCGCTTCTGGAAAACCCTGGTTCAAGTGGGCGTGAAAGAAATCGAAGCGTCGTTCCCGGCGGCTTCGCAAACCGACTTTGACTTTGTGCGCACCCTGATCGAAGAGGGCCACATCCCGGATGACACCACCATTCAGGTGCTGACCCAGGGCCGTGAAGATCTGATCGAGCGCACCTTCGAATCCCTGCGCGGGGCGAAAAAAGCCATCGTTCACCTGTACAACGCCACCTCGCCGTCGTTCCGCCGTATCGTGTTCAATCAGGACAAGGACGGCATCAAGGCCATCGCGGTCAATGCGGCCAAACTGTTCGTCAAATACGCAGCGATGCAGCCGGAGACCGAGTGGACCTTCGAATACTCGCCGGAAACCTTCAGCGCTACCGAACTGGAGTTCGCCAAGGAAGTCTGTGACGCGGTGATCGAGGTGTGGAACCCGACGCCCGAGCACAAGATGATCCTCAACCTGCCGGCCACCGTTGAATGCGCGACGCCAAACGTCTACGCCGACCAGATCGAATGGTTCGGCCGCAACATCAACCGTCGTGACAGTGTGATCATCAGCCTGCACACGCACAACGACCGTGGCACCGGCGTCGCAGCCACCGAGCTGGGCCTGATGGCCGGCGCCGATCGTGTCGAAGGCTGCCTGTTCGGCAATGGCGAGCGCACCGGTAACGTCGACCTCGTCACCGTCGCGCTGAACATGTATACCCAGGGCCTCGATCCGCAACTGGATTTCTCCGACATCGATGGCGTGCGCAAAGTCGTCGAGGAGTGCAACCAGATTCAGGTTCACCCGCGTCACCCGTACGTTGGCGACCTGGTCCACACCGCGTTCTCCGGCTCGCACCAGGATGCGATCCGCAAAGGCTTCTCCCAGCAGAAACCCGACGCTCTGTGGGAAGTCCCGTACTTGCCGATCGACCCGGCCGACATCGGCCGCAGCTACGAGGCGGTGATCCGCGTCAACAGCCAGTCGGGCAAGGGCGGCATCGCCTACTTGCTGGAGCAGGAATACGGCATCAGCCTGCCGCGCCGCATGCAGATCGAGTTCAGCCAAGTGGTGCAGCGTGAAACCGACCGTCTCGGCCTGGAAATGACTGCCAAGCAGATTCACTCGCTGTTGATCAGCGAATACCTGCAAGCCAACACCCCGTACGCACTGGTCAGCCATCGCCTGCAGGAAGAAAACGGCAACAGCGCCGTCGAAGTGGAAGTGGCGAGCAAGGGTCAGGGCGAAACCAACCTGCACTGGCGCGGCAAGGGCAACGGTGCGCTGGAAGCACTGGTCGCCGGCCTGCCGGTTCCGGTGGAAATCATGGACTACAACGAGCACGCGATCGGCGCCGGCACCAACGCCAAAGCGGCGGCCTACATCGAGCTGCGCGTGAACGGCGAACGTGCGGTGCACGGCGTGGGGATCGATGAAAACATCACCACGGCCAGCTTCAAGGCGCTGTTCAGCGCACTGAACCGCTCGCTGAGCCAGCCAGAGGCGAAAGCGGCTTGATTGACCGCTGAAATGCAAAAGGCCCCGGAGTGAAAGCTGCGGGGCCTTTTTTTGCCTACAGGTATCTGGCTGACTTTTATGGCCCCTTCGCGAGCAGGCTCGCTCCCACATTTGGAATGCATTTACCTGTGGGAGCGAGCCTGCTCGCGAAGGCGTCCTGACGCGCGCTGCGAGTATCAGGTGAACTCAAATGTGTCGGCATCCAGATTCGCCGGAAACCGCTCGCGGTAAGCGGCCAACGGCGCCGCCTCCAGCACCACCTTGAACACGCCGTCCGCCTCCCCCGCTGCCAGCAACGTCTCGCCCTGGAAATCCAGCACCTGACTGTCGCCGGTGTAAGCGAAGCCTTTGCCATCGGTGCCAACCCGATTCACCGCCGCCACATAGCATAGGTTTTCGATGGCCCGGGCCGGCAACAGGCGATTCCAGTGCAAACGCCGTGCACCGGGCCAATTGGCGGTGTACAGCAGCAGGTCGGTGTCCTGGGCGTCGCGGCTCCACACCGGGAAACGCAGGTCGTAGCAAATCAGCGGGCGAATGCGCCAGCCTTTCAATTCGAACTGCACCTGACGATCACCGGGGGTGTAGTGGTTATGTTCGCCGGCCATGCGGAACAGATGACGCTTGTCGTAATGCAGCACCTCGCCGTCAGGGCGTGCCCACAGCAGGCGGTTGCGATGGCTACCGTCGGCGGCCTGAATGATCACGCTGCCGGTGATCACCGCGTCGAGTTTCGCTGCTTGTACTCGCAGCCACTTGCTGGTCGGGCCGTTCTCGGCTTCGGCGAGGGTTTGCGATTCCATGGAAAAACCGGTAGTGAACATCTCCGGCAAGATAATAAGATCGGCGCCACGCGCCTGTTCCAGTAGCGACTCGAAATGCTCAAGGTTGGCCTGGCGGTCATGCCAGGCCAGGCTGGTCTGGATTAGCGCCAGATTCAGATCGGGTAACGCACTCAGATCACGCATAGTTTTGCCGCCGCTTCACGCAGCGTCTCCTCGCGCTTGGCAAAGCACAAACGCACCAGGCGCTGGCCTTGCGGTGGTTTCTGGTAGAACACCGACACCGGAATACTTGCCACGCCATGCTCGCGGGTCATCCACAGGGCCATCTCGACGTCGTTCAGGTCGGGGCGAATCTGCGAATAATCGACCAGTTGGAAATAGGTACCGGTGACCCGAGTGAAACGCAAGCGCGACGGCGCCAGCAGGTCGCAGAACAGGTCGCGCTTGGCCTGATAGAAACCCGGCAGTTCTTCGACATGTTCAGGGTGCTCAGCCATGTAGTCGGCCAATGCGTATTGCAGCGGCGTGACACCGCAGAAGCTCACGTATTGATGCACCTTGCGCAGCTCGGCAGTGAGCGCTGGCGGTGCGATGACGTAGCCGGTTTTCCAGCCAGTGACGTGATAGGTCTTGCCGAACGAACTGACCACGAACGCACGCAGGTACAGCTCCTCGTGAGCCAGCACGCTGACATGCGGCACACCGTCAAATACCAGGTGTTCGTAGACTTCGTCACTGATCACATAGATGTCGCGATCACGAATCAACGCGGCCAGTTGATCCAGTTCGGCGCGACTGATCAGCGCGCCGCTCGGGTTGTGCGGGGTGTTGAGAATGATCATTCGCGTGCGCGGCGTCAGCGCTGCGCTGAGCTGATCGAAATCGATGGAAAAATCCTTCAGGCCCAACTGCACATGCACGCAGCGACCGCCGGCCAGTTCCACCGCCGGCTCATAACTGTCGTAAGCCGGGTCGAAAACGATGACTTCGTCGCCACTGTGGATAACCGCCTGAATGGCGCAGAAGATCGCTTGAGTGGCACCGGGCGTCACGGTCACTTCGTGATCGGCATCGACCGTGGCGCCGTAACTGCGCGCAATTTTCGCGGCGATCTGCTGACGCAGCGCCGGCAGGCCAGTCATCGGCGAATACTGGTTATGGCCGCTGGCGATATGCCGACCGACTGCATCACGCAGCGACTGCGGGCCGTCGAAATCCGGAAAACCCTGAGACAGGTTGATCGCCCCGGTCTGCGCCGCGAGCTGAGACATCTGCGTGAAAATGGTGATGCCGACATTCGGCAGCTTGCTGGTGATCATCGGAGGCCCCTTGCAGGTGAAACGCAAGTTTCAAGCCTCAAGCTGCAAGCTGCAAGCAAAAACCCGCGCCCACAAAAAAGGGCTCCTACAGAGCCCTTTTTGCTTTACCGCTTTTACTTGAAGCTTGCAGCTCGAAACTTGAAGCTGCTTTTTTATTTCTTGTCGCGGCGTTTCTTGCTGGCTTTCTTGTTGTGCGACATCAAGCGACGCTTCTTGTTGACCTGGCGGTCGGTCAGCGTGTTCTTGTTGCCTTCGTACGGGTTCTCGCCGCCCTTGAACTCGATGCGGATCGGCGTACCGACCAGCTTCAGCACACGGCGGTAAGTGTTCTCCAGATAGCGCACATACGACTTCGGCACTTTCTCGATCTGGTTACCGTGGATCACGATGATCGGCGGGTTGGCACCACCCAAGTGCGCATAACGCAGCTTGATCCGGCGGTTGTTGACCATCGGAGGCGCATGCTCGCCTACCGCATCTTCGAGAATCTGGGTCAGACGGTTGGTCGGCCAGCGGGTGACAGCGGATTTGAACGAGTTCTGTACGGAAGCGTAGAGGTTGCCCACGCCGGTGCCGTGCAGTGCCGAGATGAAGTGGATGTCAGCGTAGTCAACGAAGAACAGTCGACGTTGCAGCTCGACCTTGACGAAGTCGCGCTCGCTCGGCGTCATGCCGTCCCACTTGTTGATCGCGATGACCAGCGCACGACCCGACTCGATGGCGAAGCCCAGCAGGTTGAGGTCGTGATCGACCACACCTTCGCGGGCGTCCATGACGAAGATCACCACGTTGGCGTCTTTGATCGCCTGCAGGGTTTTGACCACGGAGAATTTTTCGACTTCTTCGTGGATCTTGCCGCGCTTGCGGACACCGGCGGTGTCGATCAGCGTGTACTTCTCTTCATTTCGTTCAAACGGAATGTAGATACTGTCGCGGGTCGTGCCTGGCTGGTCATACACGATGACTCGGTCTTCACCGAGCATGCGGTTGACCAGGGTCGATTTACCGACGTTCGGACGGCCAATGATGGCGATCTTGATCCCGTCTTTTTCGCTCGGGCCAGGAATGCGCTTGGCTTCCTCGCCTTCGGCAACGATCTCTTCCTCTTCACCTTCCGCCGGCTCGTCATCATCACGCGGGAAGTCGCTCAGGGCGGCTTCGAGCAACTGCGTGATGCCACGGCCGTGAGCACCGGCGATCGGGATCGCGTGGCCCATGCCCAGCGGGGCGAATTCGGCGCGGGCCATTTCCGGATCGATGTTGTCGACCTTGTTGGCAACCACGTGGGAACGCTTGTTACGTTTGCGCAGGTGCTCGGCGATCATCTGGTCGGCGGCGGTGAAACCGGCCTTGGCATCTACCAGGAACAGCACAACGTCTGCTTCTTCAATGGCCAGCAGCGACTGCTCGGCCATTTTTTCGTCCATACCATGTTCGTCACCGGAGATACCGCCGGTGTCGATCAGAATGTAGGAACGCCCTTGCCACTTGGCCTCACCGTACTGGCGATCACGGGTCAGACCGGACAGGTCGCCGACGATGGCGTCGCGAGTCCGAGTCAGGCGGTTGAACAAGGTGGACTTGCCGACGTTCGGTCGGCCCACCAGGGCGATTACGGGAACCATGCGGCTCTCCACTTCGTTATTTCAGAAAATACAAAAGCCGCTGCGAGGCAGCGGCTGGTGCTCGGGGCAACGCCTGATAGCGCTGCAAGCCCCATGAATCTGGGGCCGCCTGGGGGGTTAACCCCAAGCATAGTTGTTACTTGATGGTCAGGGCTTCCAGTTTGCCGCTGTTGCCATACACATAAATCGTGTCACCCACCACCAGCGGACGGGCACGCAGGCCGTCGCTGTCGATGCGCTCACGGCCGACGAAACGACCGTCAACCTGACTCAGCAGGTGCAGATAACCTTCCAGGTCACCCACTGCAACATAGCTGGAGAACACTTCCGGAGCCGACAGCTGACGGCGAGCCAGCGCATCGTTGCTCCACAACGCGGTGGTGGAACGCTCATCGACGCCTTCAACGGTGCCCGAGGACAGGCTCACGTAGACGCTGCCGAAACCCTGAGCGATACCGGCGTAGCTCGAGGCATCGCGCTGCCAGAGTTGACGACCGCTTTCCACGTCCAGTGCCGCGACGCGACCCTGATAGCTGGCCACGTACAGCGTGCCGCCGGACAGCAGCAGACCGCCGTCGATGTCGACCACGCGCTCCAGTTCCGAACGACCCTGTGGAATGGCGATGCGCTGTTCCCACACCGGCACGCCGTTGGAAATGTCCAGGGCGACCACTTTACCGGTCGACAGGCCAGCCAGCGCGAGGCGGTTGGTCACCAGCGGTGCACTGGTGCCCCGCAGGGTCAGTACCGCCGGCGTGCTGTCATATACCCAACGCTGGTTGCCGGTAGAGGCGTCCAGACCGATCAGACGATCGTCCTGGGTCTGCACCACCACCACATCACCGTTGTTGGCCGGCGGCGCGAGGACTTCGCTGTTGACGCGAGCACGCCACTTCTCTTCACCGTTGCTGGTGTCCAGAGCGACGACTTCGCCACGCAGGGTGCCGATCAACACCAGACCGTAACCAACGCCAACGGCGCCGGAAACTGGCAGTTCAAGGTCCTGTTTCCATTTCACGTCGCCATTGCTGCGATCCATGGCCATGACCACGCCGGTGACATCAGCGGCGTAGATGGTGTCACCATCGATCGCCGGCACCAGCATGTTGTAGGTTTCGCCCTGACCGTCACCGATCGAACGACTCCACTGCTTTTGCAGAACCACTTCTTCTTTGAAGTCGGTCAGTTCAGCCGGTGGCAATTCTTTCTTGCTGTTGCTGCTGCAACCCGCGGCCAGAAGGGCCAGAGCCAGCAATGCTGCATGCTTCCAACGGATCACGTCACGCATCCCCTTTGGCCAGGTCGTCGAGCTTGATTTGAAGGCCACCGACTGCCGCTTCATCCGACAGTGCCGCCTTGGCTTTTTGATACGCCTTGTTCGCGTCGTCAGTACGGCCCAGCTTCACCAGCAGGTCGCCCTTGAGTTCTTCGCGAGTGGCCAGGAACGCTTTGTCGGCATCGCCGTCGAGCAGTTTCAGGGCGTCTTCGGTCTTGTCCTGCGCACCCAGCACCTGCGCCAGACGCTGACGGGCGATCTCGCCCAGCGCCGGGTTGGCCGGTTTGTCGACGATGGCTTTCAGCTCGGTGGCTGCGTCGTCCAGCTTGCCGCTGTCAACCGCGACCTTGGCGACGAACAGGCTGCCGTACTGCGCATAGGCAGAACCGCCGAATTCGCTGTTGAGCTTGCCGGCCAGATCGGCAACGCGCGCCGCGTCTGGCTTGCCGTCAGGCGTCAGGGTAGTTTCCAGCAGTTGCTGATAGAGCACCGAGGCGCCTTGCGACTGGTTGCTCTGATACTTGTGATAAGCCTGCCAGCCGAACACGATGACCAGCGCCAACAGGCCGCCGGTGACCAGAGGTTTGCCGTTGCGTGTCCACCAGTCCTTCAAATCCGCCAACTGTTCGTCTTCGGTACTCGACACCCCAATACTCCTTAATCGCTAAATCGGCTGTTAAGACAGCTTCAACCCTGCACGACGCAGGTGGCCAGGTGAGCGGCGAGCGCATCCCAGGCAATGCTTTGTTGTTCGCCCTGGCCACGCAGGGGTTTGAAACCTACCACTTGCTGGGCCATCTCGTCGTCACCGAGGATCAGTGCGTACAGCGCACCGCTCTTGTCGGCTTTCTTGAACTGGCTCTTGAAGCTGCCGGCGCCGGCATTGACTTGCAGGCGCAGGTTTGGAAGCTGATCGCGAACCCGCTCGGCCAGGGCCAGACCGGCCAGCTCCGCCTGCTCACCGAAGGCGCACAGGTAGACGTCGACCTGACGGGAGATTTCTGCCGGGATCTGCTCAAGGGTCTCGAGCATCAGCACCAGACGTTCAATGCCCATGGCAAAACCGACGCCGGTGGTCGGCTTGCCACCCATCTGCTCGACCAGACCGTCGTAACGGCCGCCCGCGCACACGGTGCCCTGGGCGCCGAGTTTGTCGGTGACCCATTCGAAAACGGTTTTGCTGTAGTAATCGAGGCCGCGTACCAGTTTCGGGTTGAGCACGTACGGAATGCCCACCGCGTCGAGCCGCGCCTTCAGCCCTTCGAAGTGAGCACGGGACTCGTCATCGAGGTAGTCGGCCATTTTCGGCGCATCGACCAGTACCGCCTGAGTGTCGGCGTTCTTGGTGTCGAGCACGCGCAGCGGATTGGTTTTCAGGCGGCGCTGGCTGTCTTCGTCGAGCTTGTCGTGGTGCGCCGAGAGATACTCGACCAGCGCTTCACGATAACGCCCGCGGGACTCGCTGGTGCCGAGGCTGTTGAGTTCGAGTTTGACCGCATCACGGATACCCAGCTCGCCCCACAGGCGCCAGGTCATGATGATCAGTTCGGCGTCAATGTCCGGACCGTCGAGGTTGAACACCTCCAGACCGATCTGGTGGAACTGACGATAACGGCCTTTTTGCGGGCGCTCGTGGCGGAACATCGGGCCGATGTACCAGAGCTTCTGCACCTGACCGCCGCCAGTAATGCCGTGCTCGAGCACTGCACGCACGCACGCCGCCGTACCTTCCGGACGCAAGGTCAGCGAATCGCCGTTGCGGTCTTCGAAGGTGTACATCTCTTTTTCGACGATATCGGTCACTTCACCGATCGAGCGCTTGAACAGCTCGGTGAACTCGACGATCGGCATGCGGATCTGCTTGTAACCGTAGTTGTCCAGCAGACGCGCAACAGTGCCCTCGAAATAACGCCACAGCGGGGTCTGTTCGGGCAGGATGTCGTTCATGCCACGAATGGCTTGCAGAGACTTGCTCACAAAAATTCCTTAATTCGTTCGATCAGCCGCGCGCGATAACCGCTGCGTCAGCTTCGACCTTCTCGGCCGCTTTCTCGCGGATCAGCCGTTCCAGCTCATCCACCAGATTGTCATTCGTCAATTTCTGCGACGGCTTGCCATCGATGTAAATCAGGTTTGGCGTGCCGCCGGTCAAGCCGATATGGGCTTCCTTGGCTTCGCCGGGGCCGTTGACCACGCAACCGATCACCGCGACATCCAGCGGCACCAGCAGGTCTTCAAGGCGCCCTTCCAGCTCGTTCATGGTTTTCACCACATCGAAGTTCTGCCGCGAGCAGCTCGGGCAGGCGATGAAGTTGATGCCACGGGAACGCAGATGCAAAGACTTGAGAATGTCGTACCCGACCTTCACTTCCTCGACCGGGTCGGCCGCCAGCGAGATGCGGATAGTATCGCCAATCCCTTCGGCGAGCAGCATACCTAGGCCGACGGCAGATTTCACTGTGCCCGAACGCAATCCACCGGCTTCGGTGATACCCAGGTGCAGCGGCTGGACGATTTCTTTCGCCAGCAGGCGGTAGGCTTCGACGGCCATGAACACGTCGGAGGCCTTCACGCTGACCTTGAAGTCCTGGAAATTCAGGCGCTCGAGGTGTTCAACGTGACGCAAGGCAGATTCAACCAGCGCCGCCGGCGTCGGCTCGCCGTATTTCTTTTGCAGGTCTTTTTCCAGCGAGCCGGCGTTGACCCCGATGCGGATCGGAATGCCGCGATCACGCGCTGCATCGACTACCGCACGCACACGATCTTCGCGACCGATGTTGCCCGGGTTGATGCGCAGGCAGTCCACACCCAGTTCGGCCACGCGCAAGGCAATGCGGTAATCGAAGTGAATATCGGCAACCAGCGGCACCTTGACCAGCTGCTTGATCTTGCCGAACGCCTCAGCGGCGTCCATGTCCGGCACCGAAACGCGGACGATATCGACGCCGGCAGCTTCCAGACGGTTGATCTGCGCAACGGTGGCGGCGACGTCATTGGTGTCGCTGTTGGTCATGCTCTGCACCGCGATCGGCGCGTCGCCGCCCACCGGTACGTTGCCGACCCAGATCTTGCGCGAAACGCGACGTTTGATTGGAGATTCGCCGTGCATGACTTATTGACCCAACTTCAGGCGAGCAGTCTCGCCACTGGTGAACGGAGCGATGTCGACCGGCTGGCCGTTGTAGCTGACCTGTGCGGCGCGAGCGACACCCAGACGAACGTTGAGCGGCGGCTTGCCGGCCACGGTCACGCTGTCGCCTTTATGTTTCAGACCGCTGAAAATCACCTTGCCACGGCCGTCGGTCACCTGCGCCCAGCAATCGGCGCTGAACTGCAACTGGACCTGACCTTCGCCGGCGACCGGGGCAACCGCTTCAGGGCTGGCCGCGGGTGCAGCAGGCGCGGTTGGAGCGGCGACGGTTGGCGCCGGCGTTGCGACGTTCGGCGCCGGAACGGCGGGCGCGGCAACGGTTGGCGCCGGGGTATGAGCTGGAGCGGTCGGCGCGACGCTTGGAGCCGCCGGTGCTGCTGGCACGGTGGCCGGCGCAGGGGCTTCGGCACCGGTCGATTCGGCGCTGGTTTCCGATTGTGGCAGCGCCAGTGCGGTCGAGCTGTCGGCCTGATTCTCTTCGACAGCCTGGTCTTCCGGCTCGTCGATCGGATGAATCTGCGTGGTGCCGTCCGCGCCTTCGACTTCGACGTGTTCCGGCGTCAGAGCGGCCAGATCCTTGGTGCGCAGCGAGGTCTGATCCTGCCACCAGACGAAGCCGCCGCCGATGACCGCGATCAGCAACAGCAGGCTGACGATACGCAAAATGGTGTGTGAAACCCGCACCGGCTCTTCGATACGACCGAGGGCGTGAACGTTGCTGCCTTGGGAATCGGTGCCGGTGGACTGGTCGAATTGCTGGACCAGTACGCTCTGGTCCATGCCGAGCAATTTGGCATAGGCGCGGATGTAACCGCGGGCGAAGGTATGCCCCGGCAGTTTGTCGAATGCGCCGGCTTCAAGATTGCTCAGGGAAGTCACGGTGAGGTTGAGCTTGAGGGCCACTTCGGCCAGCGACCAGCCATTGCTTTCGCGGGCCTGGCGCAGGGTCTCACCGGGGTTTACGCGATTCGCTGCTACAACTTCGGGATGCGCCGCTTTCATCATTGCTCCGACAGGTATTGCTGATATTCCGGCGTACCGGGATAGAGTCGTTTTAATTGCAGGCCGTAACTGGCGGCCTTGTCGCGATCTTCAAACACTTTTGCCAGCCGAACGCCGAGCAATAGACTACGTGCATTCTGTTCGGTCAACTGGCTGAAACGGTCGTAAAAGTCACGCGCGGGCACATAATGCCTGTCTTCGAAGGACAACTCAGCCATTTCCAGCAGCGCGCGCGGTTGTTGACGGTTCAAACGCAGGGCTTTTTCCAGTTGCTGCTGCGCCAGATCGCGCTGCCCCAGCTTCGCCGCAGTCATGCCGAGGTTCTCGAACACCCGCGAACGTTCAGGATACAGGGTATCGGCAGCGGCCTGTTCAAATCGCTCGTAGGCTTCTTTATAACGCTGCTCTTCGTAGAGAAAACTGCCGTAGTTGTTGAGAATGCGCGCATCGGCGGGACGCGAGGACAAGGCTTTGCGAAAGTGCTCGTCGGCCAGTTGAGGTTCCATCTCAGACTGAAACACCAGACCGAGCGCGGCGTTGGCGTCAGGATCGGAGTTGTCGAGTTCCAGTGCCTTTTTCAATGGCACCTTGGCCCGTTCGGTCATGCCCTGCTGCAGGTAACCCAGACCCAACTGCACGTAGGCAGCCCGCGCTTCATCGCGGCCCTTGCTGGTCTTCATCGGGTTGTAGTCACCCGACAGGACACAACCAGCACACAGGCTGGCCAACAGCAACAGCAGCGCAAAGCGCAGGGACATAGAGATCCTCTCTTAGTGAGTGTTCGTGGCGTTCTGAGCCAGATCGCTGTCGGCGCTCAACTCACGCACAGCGATATAACGTTCACTGCGACGGGTGCGATCCAGCACCTGCCCTACCAATTGACCACATGCAGCGTCGATGTCTTCACCACGGGTGGTGCGTACGGTGACGTTGAAACCGGCCTGATGCAACTGATCCTGGAAGCGGCGAATGGCATTGTTGCTTGGCCGCTCGTACCCGGAATGCGGGAACGGGTTGAACGGAATCAGGTTGATCTTGCACGGGATGTCTTTCAGCAACTCGATCATTTCCACCGCGTGCTCAAGCTTGTCATTGACGTCCTTGAGCAAGGTGTACTCGATGGTCAGCACACGTTTCTCGCCGAGGGCGGACATGTAGCGCTGGCACGACTCGAGCAGCATCTTAAGCGGATATTTCTTGTTGATCGGCACCAATTGGTTACGCAATGCGTCATTCGGTGCGTGCAGGGACAACGCCAGGGACACGTCGATGTGCTTGGCCAGCTCATCGATCATCGGCACCACGCCCGAAGTGGACAGGGTCACGCGGCGCTTGGAGATCCCGTAGCCGAGGTCATCCATCATCAGATGCATGGCGGCGACGACGTTGTCGAAATTCAGCAACGGCTCGCCCATGCCCATCATCACCACGTTGGTGATGGCGCGGTCGACGGTGGCCGGGACGCTGCCGAAAGATTTGTTGGCAATCCACACCTGACCGATGACTTCGGCGGCGGTGAGGTTGCTGTTGAAGCCTTGCTTGCCGGTGGAGCAGAAACTGCAATCCAGGGCACAGCCTGCCTGGGACGAAACGCACAGCGTGCCGCGTTTGCCCTGGGGAATGTACACGGTCTCGACGCAGCTGCCGGACGCCACGCGCACCACCCATTTACGGGTGCCGTCGCTGGAGATGTCCTCGCTGACCACTTCCGGACCACGCACTTCGGCAATGGCCTTGAGCTTGTCGCGCAAGGCCTTGCTGACGTTCGTCATGGCGTCGAAATCATCGACGCCAAAGTGGTGAATCCATTTCATTACCTGACCGGCACGGAAACGCTTCTCCCCGATTGAGTCGAAGAATTTTTCCATTTCCGGCTGGGTCAGACCCAGCAGGTTGGTTTTCACAGTCGATGTCGTCATGGATTCACCTTCACTCTTAAGCCAATGCTTAGCGAGTGGTTACTTCAGTAGCTGCGAAGAAGTAAGCGATTTCGCGAGCAGCAGCGGCTTCGGAGTCCGAACCGTGAACGGCGTTGGCGTCGATCGACTCGGCGAAGTCAGCACGGATGGTGCCGGCAGCCGCTTCTTTAGGGTTGGTAGCGCCCATCAGCTCACGGTTGCGAGCGATGGCGTTTTCGCCTTCCAGAACCTGAACGACAACCGGACCGGAAGTCATGAAAGCAACCAGGTCACCGAAGAAACCGCGCTCGCTGTGCTCAGCGTAGAAGCCTTCGGCTTCGGCTTTGGACAGTTGCTTCAGTTTCGAAGCTACAACGCGCAGGCCAGCGTCTTCGAAGCGAGTGGTGATCTTGCCGATCACGTTTTTAGCAACGGCGTCAGGCTTGATGATGGAGAAAGTACGTTGAACAGCCATGGTGTAACTCCAGAAACGGTAATTTGCGAAAAATTAAACCCGCGAATTATACGCGGGTTCTTGGGTATTGCCTAACCTGCGAGACGATCAGTCCAATTCTGCGGCCCAAAGCTCCTGAACCGCTTCGAGCACCTTCTCGCCGACGCGGCCAGAAGTGCTGTCGAAGTCAGGCAGCTCAAGGATCATCTGCTGCAGACGGACGAAACCTACCGAGTACGGATCGACGCCCTCGTGGGCCTCGGCCAGCTCTTCGGCAATGCGTTGAACATCATTCCAACCGTAGCTCATGACAGTCTTACCAGTCAGTGCGGCGCTTCGGCCGCATGGTTAAGCGAATATTTCGGAATTTCGACGGTGAGGTCTTCCTCACCAACGATAGCCTGACAGGCCAGACGCGATTGCGCTTCCAGACCCCAGGCACGATCGAGGAAATCTTCTTCCAGCTCATCGGCCTCTTCCAGCGAGTCGAAACCCTCGCGGATGATGCAGTGGCAAGTGGTGCAGGCGCAGACGCCGCCGCAGGCACTTTCCATCTCGATGTGGTGTTCGTGGGCCAGTTCGAGAATCGATGTGCCAGGCGCAGCCTCGACCACCATGCCTTCAGGGCAGAACTTCTCGTGGGGCAGAAAAATGACCTGCGGCATCAGATATCCTCGATTTCATTCAGGTTGCGCCCCGACAGAGCGGCTTTGACCGTCTGATCCATGCGGCGGGCAGCAAAAGCATCGGTCACTTGCGACAGACGCTTGGTCTGCTGCTCGATGGCATAACCATCGGTGCCTTTCATCAGTTCGGCCAGTTCCTGCATCTGCAGTTCGATGACCATGCGCTCTTCGGCGTCGAGCAAGCGCTCGCCATCCGCTTCCAGAGCGCCCTGCACCGCTTCGAGCAGGCGCTGGGCGTCGACTTGCTGCTCACGCAGAACGCGGGCGACCTTGTCGTCACCGGCGTACTGGAACGAATCCTTGAGCATTTTGGCGATTTCGCCGTCGGTCAGACCGTAGGACGGCTTGACCTGAATGCTCGCCTCGACACCCGAACCCAATTCGCGGGCGGAGACGCTGAGCAGACCGTCGGCATCGACCTGGAAAGTCACGCGAATCTTCGCTGCACCGGCGACCATCGCCGGAATGCCACGCAATTCGAAGCGCGCCAGCGAACGGCAGTCGCTGATCAGCTCGCGCTCGCCCTGCAACACATGGATCGCCATGGCCGACTGGCCGTCTTTATAGGTAGTGAAATCCTGAGCGCGGGCGACGGGAATGGTGGTGTTACGCGGAATTACCTTCTCCATCAGGCCGCCCATGGTTTCCAGCCCCAGAGACAGCGGAATCACATCAAGCAGCAGCAATTCACCGCCGTCGCGCTTGTTACCAGCCAAGGTGTCAGCCTGGATCGCGGCCCCGATGGCCACCACTTGATCCGGGTCGATTTCTGTCAGCGGCTGGCGACCAAACGCTTCGGCAACGGCCTCGCGCACACGTGGCACACGGGTCGAACCGCCGACCATGACCACCGCATGCACGTCTTCCAGCTCGATACCGGAATCGCGAACGGCGCGACGGCAGGCTTTCAGGCTGCGTGCGACCATTGGCTCGATCAGCGCATCGAACGCCTCGCGAGTCAGTTGGGCTTTCCAGTCGCCATACGCCACTTCAACGCTGGCCGCATCGGTCAGGGCTTCTTTGGCCGCGCAAGCGGTTTGCAGCAGATTGCGTTGCGCGCCCGGATCGAGATCAGCGGACAGGCCGGCGCTCTCGATGATCCATCCGGCAATCGCGTGATCGAAGTCATCGCCGCCCAGCGCGCTGTCGCCGCCCGTGGCCAGAACCTCGAACACACCGCCGGTCAATCGAAGAATCGAAATATCGAAAGTGCCGCCGCCCAGGTCGTAAATAGCTACCAGACCTTCGGCGTGCTGGTCGAGCCCGTACGCCACAGCGGCCGCAGTCGGCTCGTTGAGCAGACGCAGCACGTTCAGACCGGCCAGTTTTGCCGCATCCTTGGTGGCTTGGCGCTGAGCATCGTCGAAATACGCCGGAACGGTGATCACCGCGCCGACCAGTTCGCCGCCCAGAGTCGCTTCAGCACGCTGACGCAGGACCTTGAGAATATCGGCGGACACTTCGACCGGGCTTTTCGGGCCTTGTACGGTGTCGATGAACGGCATGTGCGATTCGCCGCCGACAAAGCGGTACGGCAGCTGCTCGCCCAATTGCTTGACGTCGGACAGACCACGACCCATCAAGCGCTTGACCGACAGCACGGTGTTCAAAGGATCGGAAGAGGCAGCCAGCTTGGCCGATTCGCCGACTTCGACGCGATCGGCGTGATAACGCACAGCGGACGGCAGAATAACCTGCCCGTTGGCGTCAGCCAGCGGTTCGGAGACGCCGCTGCGCAACGCAGCGACGAGCGAATTGGTAGTGCCCAGGTCGATGCCGACAGCCAGACGGCGCTGGTGCGGTTGAGGACTTTGGCCGGGTTCGGCGATTTGCAGTAGAGCCATGGTAATCAGGTCTTGTCTGTCTATCAGGCGTGCAATCAGGGCAGCACTGGGTTAATCGTCGAGGCGCTCTTCTAGCTGGCGCACTTCGTAGGTGAGCTTGTCGAGGAACTGCATGCGCCGCATCAGGCGTTCAGCCTGCTCGCGTTGCGCTGCATCATCCCAACAGGCTGCGAAGCTTTCGTTGAGCTGTTCCTGAGCGGCCTTGAGGCGACGCTTGAATACCGCGACACCGTCGAGATCGGCACTGTCCTGCAAATCTTCGAGCTCTTCGCGCCATTGCATCTGCTGCAGAAGAAACTCGGGATCATGGACGGTAACTTCCATCGGCACTTCATGCCCGCTGATTTTCAGCAGGTAGCGTGCGCGCTGGGCCGGGCTCTTGAGCGTCTGGTAGGCGTCGTTGAGCCGTGCCGACTGCTCGAGCGCAGAACGCTGCTCGCGCTCGGAAGCATCGGCAAAGCGGTCAGGGTGAACACCGCGCGCCAACTCACGGTAGCGCGTGGCTAACTGCTCGAGATCCAGACGGAAGCTCGGTTGCAGCTCGAATAAAGCGAAATGACAAGGAATACCCACGACAAGCCTCAGATGTTGAAGCTTTCGCCGCAGCCACATTCACCGCGTACGTTGGGGTTGTTGAACTTGAAGCCTTCGTTCAACCCTTCCTTGACGAAATCGAGCTCGGTGCCGTCCAGGTAGGTCAGGCTTTTCGGGTCGATGATCACTTTTTCGCCGTGACTCTCGAACACCTGATCTTCCGCAACCACCTCGTCGACAAACTCCAGCACGTAGGCAAGGCCGGAACAGCCCGTGGTGCGAACACCCAGACGAATCCCTTCACCTTTGCCGCGCCCGTCGAGGGAGCGCCGCACGTGTCGAGCAGCCGCTTCTGTCATGCTGATAGCCATCGTTGACTCCTTACTCGTCGCCAGATCCAGAAAGTCAGATCAAGCCTTTCTTCTGCTTGTAATCGCGAACAGCCGCTTTGATAGCGTCTTCAGCCAGTACCGAACAGTGGATTTTCACTGGCGGCAGGGCCAGTTCTTCGGCCAGCTGAGTGTTCTTGATGGTTTCGGCTTCGTCCAGGGTCTTGCCCTTCATCCACTCGGTAGCGAGGGAGCTGGAAGCGATGGCCGAACCGCAGCCGTAGGTTTTGAACTTGGCGTCTTCGATAACGCCCTGATCGTTGACCTTGATTTGCAGACGCATCACGTCGCCGCACGCCGGAGCGCCGACCATACCGGTGCCGACATCAGGGTCTTCCGCGTTCATCTTGCCGACGTTGCGCGGGTTTTCGTAGTGGTCGATGACCTTTTCGCTGTAAGCCATGATTCTCAATCCTCACTCATCAGGGCCGCTCTTGAGACCCTGCAACTGCGCTGCGTGAACCGCCGCGTCGCTACAGGACCTGTATCCGGCGGCTTCTTTGGTTAGTGTGCCGCCCACTCGATTTTCGAGATATCGACGCCATCTTTGTACATGTCCCACAGCGGCGACAGAGCGCGCAGCTTGGTAACGGCCTCGCAGACTTTCTGCGCGGCGTAGTCGATTTCTTCTTCGGTGGTGAAGCGGCCGAAGGTAAAGCGGATCGAGCTGTGTGCCAGTTCGTCGTTGCGGCCCAGGGCGCGCAATACGTACGAAGGCTCCAGCGACGCCGAGGTGCACGCCGAACCGGACGATACCGCCAGATCCTTGAGAGCCATGATCAGCGACTCGCCTTCAACGTAGTTGAAGCTCAGGTTCAGGTTGTGCGGAACGCGGGCGGTCAGGCTGCCGTTGACGTACAGCTCTTCCAGATGTTCGACCTGCTTGTAGAAACGGTCGCTCAAGGCTTTGATGCGTACGTTTTCAGCGGCCATGTCTTCCTTGGCCACACGGAACGCTTCGCCCATACCCACGATCTGGTGAGTCGCCAGGGTGCCGGAACGCATGCCACGCTCGTGACCGCCGCCGTGCATGGTCGCCTCGATGCGCACACGCGGCTTGCGGCTGACGTACAGCGCGCCGATGCCTTTAGGGCCGTAGGTCTTGTGGGCGGAGAACGACATCATGTCGACTTTCAGTTTCTGCAGGTCGATGTCGACCTTGCCAGTGGACTGAGCGGCGTCGACGTGGAACAGCACGCCCTTGGCGCGCAGCAGTTCGCCAATTGCAGCGATGTCGTTGACGGTGCCGATTTCGTTGTTCACGTGCATGACCGACACCAGAATGGTGTCTTCGCGCAGGGCCGCATCGATCATCGCCGGAGTGATCAGACCGTCTTCGGTCGGCTCAAGGTAGGTTACTTCGAAACCTTCACGCTCCAGTTGGCGCATGGTGTCGAGAACGGCCTTGTGTTCGATCTTGCTGGTGATCAGGTGCTTGCCCTTGGAGGCGTAGAAATGTGCCGCACCCTTGATTGCCAGGTTGTCGGACTCGGTGGCACCGGAGGTCCAGACGATTTCGCGCGGATCGGCATTGACCAGATCGGCCACCTGACGACGAGCGTTTTCGACCGACTCTTCAGCCTTCCAGCCGAACACGTGGGAGCGCGACGCCGGGTTGCCGAAGTTTCCGTCAACCAGCAGGCATTCACTCATTTTTTGCGCAACACGCGGATCAACCGGGGTGGTCGCAGAGTAATCAAGGTAAATCGGCAATTTCATGGACTATCTCCTAAATCAGGGCTGGCGTGCCGTTGGCTCTCTGGCGGTCATTCGACGGCGGACGCTTCAATCTTGTCCAGGCGTGGCGCCTTGCTGTTGCAACGGCGCTGGTCCTGACGCTGGGCTACTTCTTGCACCTCACGGCGAGTCACAAGATCAGCCAAGCTGATACCACTTAGAAATTCGTGAATCTGCAGGCTCAGGTCGCACCACAGATGGTGGGTCAGGCAGGTGTCGCCGGAATGGCAATCGCCCTGGCCCTGGCACTTGGTGGCATCGACCGATTCGTTCACCGCATCGATCACCTGGGCGACCTGGATGCCCTGCATGTCGCGGGACAACTGGTAGCCACCACCCGGACCGCGAACACTGGAAACCAGGT
Source organism: Pseudomonas koreensis (assembly GCF_036668835.1). Classification (GTDB taxonomy): domain Bacteria; phylum Pseudomonadota; class Gammaproteobacteria; order Pseudomonadales; family Pseudomonadaceae; genus Aquipseudomonas; species Aquipseudomonas koreensis_I. The sequence continues at coordinate 173,834 of NZ_JAZEVW010000005.1, read as the reverse complement.
TGCTGCGGCGCAGTTTGGCGAACAGCTGTTCGAGGTAGGACAGGGAGATGCCTTGGCGCTCGGAGATATCGGCCAGGGACACCGGCCCGTGCTGCGCGTGCAACGCCAGGTCAAGCATGGCGGTCACGGCGTATCGGCCTTTTGTAGTCAGTCGCATGGACAGTTACCACGGAGTTCAGAATGGGCGGGAGTATGCAATTCCCGAGCATTTAAGTCAACTATAAGACCTAGTGCTTTAGTCGGGTTTACCCGCAAAAGAGCGCGCGCACTATAGCAAAGGCTGGCGGCATGCAGCCAGAGGTACCGCGTTATCGTTCTTCGCGAGCGGGCTCGCTCCCACATTGGAATGCGTTCATCTGTGGGAGCGAGCCCGCTCGCGAAGGCCGCGCTGCGGTCTAGCTGGCTTTGGATTCGTCTTTGCCCTTCACACAGGCAAAGTCTTCTTCACGCAGCTCAGGCAGATCTTTCGCACAGTAATTGCTGCCCAGATCCTTCAATGCGCCGCACATGCCTTCCAGCCGACCGTCAACCGCTTGCAGGTGATCGAGCAACTGGCCGATGGCGCGCGCCACCGGGTCAGGCATGTCTTCGCTGACACCATAGGCGTCGAAACCGATTTTCTCGGCCATGGCCTTGCGCTTGGCGTCCTGCTCTTCATCGGACTTGACGATGATGCGCCCCGGAATCCCGACCACGGTGGCGCCCGGCGGCACTTCTTTGGTCACCACAGCATTGGAACCGACCTTGGCACCGGCACCGACCGTGAACGGACCGAGCACCTTGGCGCCCGCACCGACCACCACACCGTCACCCAGCGTCGGGTGGCGCTTGCCCTTGTTCCAGCTAGTGCCGCCAAGGGTCACGCCCTGATAGATGGTCACGTCATCGCCGATCTCGGCGGTCTCACCGATAACGATGCCCATGCCGTGGTCGATGAAGAATCGCCGCCCGACCTTGGCACCCGGATGAATCTCGATCCCGGTCAGCCAACGGCCAAAGTTCGACACCAGTCGCGCCAGCCACTTCAGATCGTTGCGCCAGAGCATGCCGGCCAGGCGATGAATCCAGATCGCATGCATGCCGGGGTAGCAGGTCAGGACTTCAAAAGCGTTACGCGCCGCCGGGTCTCGATGGAATACGCTCTGGATATCTTCACGCAAACGCTCAAACATCATTCAGTCCTTCCGCTTAAGAAGCTCACCACGGGCCGCTTTCTGGGTTTCCGTGAGAATGCCCCGCAAAATATTCATTTCCGCCCGGCTGACCGAGCTGCGTCCGTACAACCGGCGCAGGCGCGCCATCAAGTGGCGCGGCTTTTCCGGATCGAGAAACTCAATCGCGACCAATGTTTGCTCCAGATGCTCGTAAAAGCGCTCCAGCTCATCCATGGTCGCCAGCTCGGCGCTTTTCACCGAAGCCACTTCTTCTTTCTCGACCTTGCTCGGCTGACCCTGCGAGGCCAGCCAGGCCATGCGCACTTCGTAGCTCAACACCTGCACCGCCGCTCCAAGGTTCAGCGAACTGAACGTCGGGTCGGAAGGGATGTGCACGTGGAAGTGACATCGCTGCAACTCTTCGTTGGTCAGGCCGGAATCTTCACGCCCGAACACCAAAGCGATTTCGGCGCCCTGCCCGGCCTCTTCCACGACTTTGGTCCCGCACTCGCGCGGATCGAGCAGTGGCCATGGAATACGGCGATCCCGCGCACTGGTGCCGAGCACCAGATTGCAGCCGACCAGTGCGTCTTCCAACGTGGCGACGACTTGCGCGTTTTCAAGGATGTCTCCGGCACCGGATGCTCGGGCATCGGCTTCGTGGTGCGGAAACTGGCGTGGCTCGACCAGCACCAGCCGCGACAGACCCATGTTTTTCATGGCGCGCGCGGCCCCGCCGATGTTGCCGGGGTGGCTGGTATTGACCAGGACGACACGAATGTTCTGCAGCAAGGGAGGCGCTCTCGGACATTGGAAAGGGGGGCAAATCTTACAGAACAGCCTACCGTTAAGCTATGAAAGCGAACAGCGTCCTTCACCTGAAGAAAAGTTCTGATAGAATGCGCGGCTTTCTTTAACAACCTTAGGTGACACATCCATGCAGCCCATGCTGAATATCGCGCTGCGCGCCGCCCGCAGCGCCAGTGAACTGATCTTCCGCTCCATCGAGCGCCTGGATACCATCAAGGTCGACGAAAAAGACGCCAAGGATTACGTATCCGAGGTCGATCGCGCCGCTGAACAGAAAATCATCGATGCCCTGCGCAAGGCTTATCCGAATCACTCGATCCGGGGTGAAGAGACCGGCCTGCACGCCGGCACCGGCATCGAAGGCGAAGAGTACCTGTGGATCATCGATCCGCTGGACGGCACCACCAACTTCCTGCGTGGCATTCCGCACTTCGCGGTCAGCATCGCCTGCAAATACCGTGGTCGCCTGGAACACGCCGTGGTTCTGGACCCGGTGCGCCAGGAAGAATTCACTGCCAGCCGTGGCCGCGGCGCACAATTGAACGGTCGTCGCCTGCGCGTCAGCGGCCGCACCAGCCTCGACGGCGCCCTGCTGGGCACCGGTTTCCCGTTCCGTAACGACCAGATGGACAACCTCGACAACTATCTGGGCATGTTTCGCTCCCTGGTAGGCCAGACCGCCGGCATCCGCCGCGCTGGCGCAGCGAGTCTGGACCTGGCCTACGTGGCTGCCGGTCGTTTCGATGCGTTCTGGGAGTCGGGTCTGTCCGAGTGGGACATGGCGGCAGGCGCCCTGCTGATTCAAGAGGCCGGCGGCCTGGTGAGCGACTTCACCGGCGGTCACGACTTCCTCGAAAAAGGCCACATCGTTGCCGGCAACACCAAATGCTTCAAGGCAGTCCTGACGGCGATCCAGCCGCACCTGCCGGCTTCGCTGAAGCGCTAAGCTTCGGACGAATCAGAAAAGCACCCTTCGGGGTGCTTTTTTTATGCCCGCATTCCCAAACACCACAAAACCCTGTGGGAGCGAGCTTGCTCGCGAATGGGGCGTGTCAGCAAAGGAAATATCAACTGTTGGACCGCATTCGCGAGCAGGCTCGCTCCCACAGGTGAGGATCGCGGGCAGCCATAAATCCCAGGCACAAAAAAAGCACCCCGCAGGGTGCTTCTTTTCAAAACAGTGGCGCCTTACTGACCCGGCTCATTCTGCGACAGGATCAGCTTGCCTTCCTTGTCGACCGGAATCTGGTTGCCCGGATCGCGGTCCATCCGCACTTTGCCTTCCTTGCCATCGAGCGAGTAACGCACGTCGTAGCCGACGACCTTGTCGCTGATGTCATTGACCGTGTTGCAGCGGGTTTGCGTGGTGGTGTAGGTGTCACGCTCCTGCATGCCCTCCTGCACCTTGTTGCCCGCATAACCGCCACCGACCGCACCGGCCACCGTGGCAATCTTCTTGCCGGTGCCGCCGCCGATCTGGTTGCCCAGCAAACCACCGGCCAGCGCGCCGACCACGGTCCCGGCGATCTGGTGTTGATCTTTTACCGGTGCCTGACGGGTCACCGTTACATCCTTGCACACTTCACGTGGAGTCTTGATCTGTGTCTTGACCGGCTCAACGGCTAGCACTTGCGCATACTCAGGGCCGCTTTTAACCAGGCTGTAGGTGGCAACAGCACCCCCGGCTGTAACACCGACAGCACCCAATACCGCACCAACCAGCAACGACTTGTTCACATGAACCTCCTGACCATCACATGCGGGATGCGCCCGCGCTTCTCCCAGCCTTGGAGCACAAAAAAAGGCGCGAGTTCAACTCGCGCCTTTAGTGACCTGACAGCCGGGATTTCGAGGGCCGTTATGGACGGTCGTCGACTTCCTGCTCGGTGTTGGCCGGAGGAATCAGATCCTCGGTGGTCAGGTTCAGCCAGATCAGTACTACGTTGGCGATGTAGATCGACGAGTACGTACCCGCCAGCACGCCGATGAACAGCGCGATGGAGAAGCCGAACAGGTTGTCGCCGCCGAAGAACAGCAGCGCCGCGATCGCCAGCAAGGTCGAGATCGACGTCGCCATGGTGCGCAGCAGGGTCTGGGTGGTCGAGATATTGATGTTCTCGATCAGCGAGGCCTTGCGCAGGACACGGAAGTTCTCGCGAACCCGGTCGAACACGACGATGGTGTCGTTCAGCGAGTAACCGATGATCGCCAGCACTGCCGCCAGCACCGTCAGGTCGAAGGTGATCTGGAAGAACGACAGGATGCCGATGGTCACGATCACGTCGTGGATCAGCGACACGATAGCGCCGACCGCGAACTTCCACTGAAAGCGGAAAGCCAGGTAGATCAGGATGCCGCCCAGCGCCAGCAGCATGCCGAGGCCGCCCTGGTCGCGCAGCTCTTCACCGACCTGCGGGCCGACGAACTCGACACGCTTGACCGTCGCCGGGTTGTCGCCGCCGACTTTCTGCAGCGCTTCCGCAACCTGGTGGCCGAGCTGCGGGTCTTCACCCGGCATACGCACCAACAGATCAGTCGTGGCGCCGAAGTTCTGCACGATGGCGTCGTGGTAACCCGAGGTCGCCAACTGCTCGCGGACCTTGGTGACATCGGCCGGACGCTCGTAGGTCAGCTCGATGAGCGTACCGCCGGTGAAGTCCAGGCCCCAGTTCATGCCTTTGGTGACAACGCTGAATACCGCCAGCAGCGTGAGAAAAACCGTGACGCCGAACGCGAAGTTGCGAACGCCCATGAAGTTGATTGTACGTAACATGGCAGCCCCTTAAATCCACAACTTCTTGAAGTCACGCCCGCCAAAGATCAGGTTGACCATTGCGCGGGTCACCATGATGGCCGTGAACATCGAGGTAAAGATCCCGAGGGACATGGTCACTGCGAAGCCCTTCACCGGGCCGGTGCCCATGGCGAAGAGAATGCCGCCGACCAGCAAGGTGGTCAGGTTGGCGTCGAGAATCGCGGTGAATGCCCGGCCGAAGCCTTCGTTGATTGCACGCTGCACGGTCATGCCGGCGGCGATCTCTTCACGGATCCGCGAGAAGATCAGCACGTTGGCGTCGACCGCCATACCCATGGTCAGCACGATACCGGCGATGCCCGGCAGGGTCAGTGTGGCACCCAGCAGCGACATCAGCGCCAGCAACAGCACCATGTTCACCGCCAGTGCGACAGTGGCGATAACGCCGAAGAAGCGGTAGATGGCGATGATGAACAGCGACACGAACAGCATGCCCCACAGCGACGCGTCGATACCTTTGGTGATGTTGTCAGCACCCAGGCTCGGACCGATTGTGCGCTCTTCGGCGAAGTACATCGGCGCCGCCAGACCACCGGCACGCAGCAGCAGCGCCAGCTCGGACGATTCGCCCTGGCCGTTCAGGCCGGTGATACGGAACTGCGCACCCAGCGGCGACTGAATGGTCGCCAGGCTGATGATCTTCTTCTCTTCCTTGAAGGTCTGCACCGGCACGTCTTTCTCGACGCCGTTGACCACCTGTTTGGTGTAAGTCGTCACCGGGCGCTGCTCGATGAAGATCACCGCCATGCTGCGACCGACATTGGAACGGGTTGCGCGGCTCATCAGCTCGCCACCGTGGCCATCCAGACGGATGTTCACTTCCGGCGTGCCGTGCTCGCCGAAACCGGCCTTGGCGTCGGTGACCTGGTCACCGGTGATGATCAGACCACGTTCGATCTGCGCTGGCGGACGATTGCCCTCACGGAATTCGAACGACTCGGAAGTGGCTTTCGAAGCGCCAGGCTCAGCGGCCAGACGGAACTCAAGGTTGGCCGTCTTGCCGAGAATACGCTTGGCTTCGGCGGTGTCCTGCACGCCTGGCAGTTCAACCACGATACGGTTGGCGCCCTGACGCTGCACGATCGGTTCGGCAACACCCAGCTCGTTGACACGGTTACGCACCGTGGTCAGGTTCTGCTTGATGGAGTATTCACGGATTTCCGCCAGCTTGGCCGGGGTCATCGCCAGACGCAGCACCGCTTGACCGTTGAGGTCAGCCGGAACAATGTCGAAATCGTTGAAGTTCTTGCGGATCAGGCTGCGGGCCTGTTCGCGGGCGTCTTCGTCAGCGAAGCCCAGCTGAATGGCACCGCCCAGTTGCGGCAGGCTGCGATAGCGCAGTTTCTCTTTGCGCAGCAGGCTCTTGACGTCGCCTTCGTAGACTTTCAGGCGTGCATCGAGGGCTTTGTCCATGTCCACTTCCAGCAGGAAGTGCACACCACCGGACAAGTCCAGACCCAGCTTCATCGGGTGCGCACCCAGATTGCGCAGCCATTGCGGAGTGGTCTGTGCCAGGTTCAGCGCGACGACGTAGTCATCACCCAACGCCTTGCGCACAACGTCCTTGGCCGGCAGCTGGTCTTCGGCCTTGCCCAGACGGATCAGACCGCCCTTGCCGCCCGCGGTCAGCGTGGCTGCCTTGACGTTGATGCCGGACTCTTTCAGCGCCGTGCTGACGCGATCCAGATCGGCCTGATTGACCTGCAGAGCCGTGCTGGCGCCGCTGATCTGAATGGCCGGGTCATCGGGGTAAAGATTGGGAGCGGAATAAATCAGACCGATCGCCAGCACCGCCAGGATCAGAATGTATTTCCACAGAGGGTATTTGTTCAGCATCACGCCGCCCGTTATGAACGCGGGGCGCCTTGCGCGCCCCGTCGATTGAGTAGAAGTTGTTGCTCTTAGATCGCTTTCAGCGTGCCTTTTGGCAGCGTGGCGGCGATGGCGCCTTTCTGGAACTTCATTTCAACGGTGTCGGAGACTTCCAGAACCACGAAGTCATCGGCAACCTTGGTGATCTTGCCGGCGATGCCGCCAGTGGTCACGACTTCGTCGCCTTTCTGCAGGCTGCTCAGCAGGTTCTTCTGCTCTTTGGCGCGCTTGGCCTGTGGACGCCAGATCATCAGGTAGAAGATGACCAGGAAGCCGACCAGGAAAATCCACTCGAAGCCGCCGCCCATTGGGCCTGCAGCAGCCGGTGCAGCTGCGTCAGCCATGGCGTTAGAGATAAAAAAGCTCATTTAGCACTCCAGTTGCAAATGTTGAATCTTGGGGTCAGAAAACTCAGTCCAAAGGCGGAACGGGAAGTCCGCGTTTGGCGTAGAAGGCATCGACAAAGGCGGCCAATGTACCCTGTTGAATAGCCTCGCGCAAACCAGCCATCAGCACCTGATAATGGCGCAAGTTATGGATGGTATTGAGCATGCTGCCGAGCATTTCGCCGCACTTGTCCAGGTGATGCAGATAAGCGCGCGAGAAGTTCTGGCAGGTATAGCAATCGCAGGTCGGATCCAGCGGCGATTCATCATGGCGATGGAACGCGTTACGGATCTTCAGCACGCCGGTATCAATGAACAGATGCCCATTGCGGGCATTACGGGTTGGCATCACGCAATCGAACATGTCCACACCGCGGCGCACACCCTCAACCAGATCTTCCGGTTTGCCAACGCCCATAAGGTAACGAGGTTTGTCAGCGGGCATCTGCCCCGGCAGGTAATCGAGCACCTTGATCATTTCGTGCTTCGGTTCACCCACCGACAGACCGCCGATGGCGAGGCCGTCGAAGCCGATCTTGTCGAGGCCTTCGAGCGAGCGCATGCGCAGGCTTTCATGCATGCCACCCTGGACGATGCCGAACAGCGCCGCGGTGTTGTCACCATGGGCGTTCTTCGAGCGCTGGGCCCAACGCAACGACAGCTCCATCGATACGCGAGCCACATCTTCGTCAGCCGGGTATGGCGTGCATTCGTCGAAGATCATCACGATGTCGGAGCCGAGATCGCGCTGCACCTGCATCGATTCTTCCGGGCCCATGAACACTTTCGCACCATCGACCGGCGAGGCGAAGGTCACGCCCTCCTCCTTGATCTTGCGCATCGCACCGAGGCTGAACACCTGGAAGCCGCCGGAGTCGGTCAGGATCGGACCTTTCCACTGCATGAAATCGTGCAGGTCGCCGTGCTCCTTGATCACCTGCGTGCCGGGACGCAGCCACAGGTGGAAGGTGTTGCCCAGAATGATCTCCGCGCCCGTGGCGACGATGTCACGCGGCAACATGCCCTTGACCGTGCCGTAGGTGCCGACCGGCATGAACGCCGGGGTCTCGACGGTGCCACGCGGAAAGGTCAGGCGACCACGGCGAGCCTTGCCATCGGTGGCCAGCAGCTCAAAGGACATTCGACATTCGCGACTCATTCTGTTTCCTCTGGGCCTGATTGTTCAGGGGCAGTTGGAGCGGGATTGCGGGTGATGAACATCGCATCACCGTAGCTGAAAAAGCGGTAACCGTTGTCGACCGCGGCTTTGTAGGCAGCCATGGTCTCGGGGTAACCGGCAAACGCCGAAACCAGCATCAACAGCGTCGATTCCGGCAAATGGAAATTGGTCACCAAGGCATCGACCACATGAAACGGCCGGCCCGGGTAGATAAAGATGTCAGTGTCGCCACTGAACGGCTTGAGCACACCATCGCGCGCCGCACTCTCCAGCGAACGCACGCTGGTCGTGCCGACCGCGACCACTCGACCGCCGCGCTCGCGGCACGCTGCCACCGCATCGACCACGTCCTGGCCGACTTCCAGCCATTCGGTGTGCATGTGGTGATCTTCGATCTTGTCGACGCGCACCGGCTGGAACGTCCCCGCACCAACGTGCAGCGTGACGAACGCAGTTTCGACGCCTTTGGCCGCAATCGCCTCCAGCAACGGCTGATCGAAATGCAGCCCCGCCGTCGGCGCCGCCACCGCGCCCAGGCGCTCCGCGTACACGGTCTGATAACGCTCGCGATCCGAGCCTTCATCCGGGCGGTCTATATAAGGAGGCAACGGCATGTGCCCGACACGATCGAGCAGCGGCAGCACTTCTTCAGCGAAGCCCAGTTCGAACAACGCATCGTGACGCGCCAGCATCTCGGCTTCGCCACCGCCGTCGATAAGAATCTTCGAACCCGGCTTCGGCGACTTGCTCGAGCGCACATGCGCCAGCACGCGGTGGCTGTCGAGCACGCGCTCGACAAGAATTTCCAGCTTGCCGCCGGACGCTTTCTGCCCGAACAGCCGCGCCGGAATCACCCGGGTATTGTTGAACACCATCAAATCGCCCGGGCGCAAATGCTCAAGCAAATCAGTGAATTGACGGTGTGCCAGGGCGCCGCTCGGCCCATCGAGGGTCAGCAGGCGACTACCGCGACGCTCGGCCAAAGGATGGCGGGCGATCAGCGAATCAGGAAGCTCGAAAGTAAAGTCAGCAACGCGCATGATGGGGTTCGTCTAGCAGGGCCGGAAAGTCTAGCGGAAATATCAAAAATTGACCATGAAACGTGATTGACCAACGGTAATGACCTCTCTATACTTCGCCGCCATTGAGCCCTGATGGCGGAATTGGTAGACGCGGCGGATTCAAAATCCGTTTTCGAAAGGAGTGGGAGTTCGAGTCTCCCTCGGGGCACCAAAATTAAGAAAGGTCTTGCTTTGCAAGGCCTTTTTTTTCGTCTGTGGAAAAGTGGGCTGTTGGGTTTTCGTATGCCGGGGACGCAGAAGCTTGCCTTCAACAACCGCGCCGAGGATCAGACGCAGGAAGATTCGAAACCAAGCACGGCACCCACGAGACAAAGACCTGCTGAGCAAATTGTCGCCGATAAAAAAAGGCCTCCGAAGAAGCCTTTTTTGAATCCCAGCCAACTATTTTTTTCTGCACACTTCAACATCGTTTTGTGTTTTCAGATCGGTGTCGATGCCCAGCCGATATCTGCAGTAATCAATGATCCAGTTTCGCTCCTCGTCCGTAAGTCGTTCGACTCGCCGAATTTCGCCGTCATTGGCGTGGATGTTGTAAAACTTCATCTGAAACGTCGGATGCTTCTTGATGAACAGGATGGTTTCTATGTCACCATCTTCCAGCGCTTCGTAATATCCGAGGTAAAGCACGCTCACCAGAATCAAAACCATCAGCGCAATCAGCTTCTTCATTGTTGCGGCGCCGGAGGTGGGAGTAGTTGAGTTTTTGCTCTGAGATTCCTGACCAACTCCATGCCGATATTTCCGGGACAGATCTTGCCTTCAGATGCTTGACCTGGGTATTCCCGGTGACCGCCAAAATGCTTGATCACAAACACACTTTTAAGCGCGTCGATCAGATGCATCAACGCGGTGATCTGAGCAGCAGGTATCACATTGGTCGTGCTGTATCCGAGGCTATCAAGCGCAACACGGCCCTTCGAGACCCAATCCCCGCCCTCCTCCGCTGTTGTCAGGTTTTCCAGTAAAACAATGCCAATCAGGCCTGTATTGAATTTCAGGACACTCGAACCTTGAAGGCGTATGTCGCGGCCCTCATAAACTTGCCCGGTGCAATCAATACCGAAGTGATAGCCGATATCGTCATATTTCTGGCTTAGGTGCCCCTTCTGGATTTCCTGCATCTGCTCGGCACCAGGTGTGCAGCTGTGGCTGCGGCCGGCGTGGTGCAGGGCGATCATGGTGTAGTCCCAATCCATCACCATATCTGGCTTGCCCTTCAAGGCCCCCCAAGAAGAACGCTCTACGAACGTCGTGTTCAGTGAACGGACCTTCTTGATGATCGCTTCACGCGTCGCAGCTCGATCATTCACAGTAATAGGTATCGGACACATGAACTCGCCTGGCTTGATTTCCTGGGCGGTCGCTTGAGTCGCGAATAGATTGGTCATCACACGCCCTCCGCCAGCTCATGGAGTGTCCGTGCCGGAGCGCTGAACATGACGTGCAGTGAAATTTTCGCATCGGGGGACGGCGTCTTAACGTGAGCAATACCGTTGGCGTCGGTAACGCCTGTGGTTTCTACACCGTTGACCGTCGCCACGAAGTCACGGAATGCCAACGGAGTACCCGTTTCGCTGTCGGTAACGCTGAACGCTTGACCATAGGTCTTCTGGATCGCAAGAGGCATGGGAGGGACGAATGGAGCAGGCGTATGCGAATCACCGATGATCACGGTGCCGGAGCCGCCGACTACAACGTCACCGTGCGTTCCGACAGTATCAACCAAAGCTGCGTTTTTCCCGTTGATAAAAACGGTCGCTGAGACGCCGGAAACCAACGCGCTACCGCACGTGCAGGTGTCGCCTTTACGAGCGGCGGCTAGCCCATCGAAGAAAACGTCAGGAGAGCCTGAGGCGATGGCTTTGGCGCCATGTCCAGGCATCGGGCAACTGGTCGGATCGGTTAAACGTGCTGCTGGCTTCGCCACAATTGACTCCTTGTCATGATCATCTATGAAGCGACCTTATCAGAAATCAATAGACCCGGTCCGTCTGAACTGGACCTACGCAATAGCCAGCACGATGGATTTCGCAGCCTACGTATGTCAGCGGCCGTATACAAACAAGCGCTTGTGAATGTCCGCTTACGGCCAAAAGCGGACGTTCTGGAGCGACCACTTTCGACCAATAGCTGACGTCTACTTCAGGCTGAATTTGACTCAATTGAGCATTTGATATTTGACGTGCCTAGCGTCCTCATTTCAACTTGCGCATCAAATCTCAGAATAAATACCGTTGAAATGAATAGAATTATTAATTCCGGGTCTTCCACATACAAATAACCCAAGGCCGCAATTATCGACATAGTCCGCCAACTAAACTCCCTTCCAGTGCACACCAGCCATATCCTACTTAAGCCCCTCACCCTAAAAAGCTACATATCTGCCAATACAATCAAAACCTACCATCAAGGGCCGACTAAAACGATTCAGCAGCTAATATCGTCAGGATGGATACTAAAAATACTTTCAAACATGCGACTTGTTTTATCCTTTATTACTCCAGAATCTTCTCGCTCTGTAAGCCAAGAGAACTCATATTTAAATTCCCCCTGCCCAGTCACCCACTGACTACTCAAGTTATATACAAGGTTCGCAGCGTAAAACGCATTGAACGTCTTTTTTATATTGGCTTCAGCTTTTCCAGGAATCATACGTGGCAAAATCGTCTGCTCTTCAGAATGATCACTATACAATGATAAATTTCTCAACCAGATATCTTGATACTTCCTAAACTCCTCTCCAAACGTAAAATTTTTTCCTGCCCAACAGAAAAATTCTGGAGCCTCAAGCTTGTCCAAGTTAAAAGTTATAAAATGCGAGAAGAGGACGCGAATGGCAATACTTTCTGGATCGTAATCAAAACTGTCTTGCTGCCTTAATAGCTCTTGGATTGAGCCTCTGTCTTTTTTCCATGTAGATATCAATGTAGGTATTTCATATGGATGCTCGAGGCCACTGCTCTGCGTCAGTATTTGCGCCACCTCGAGGTATTCTTTTTTGCTGTAATCCTTAATATGAAATTTTAAGTAGGAGTTTTCTTTCACAGCCCTGCAAAGTGCTAGAAACCGATAATTACAATCGGCAACACTAATGAAATCCTTAGTGCAAGTTACAGCCTTTGGGAAACCTTCTGAAGGATTAAGTGATATATCACAAATAAGAAGATACAGCGCTACAAGAGGGCTATCGATTAGCTTAGGTGCCTCACTATTTGTCAACTGCAGAAACAACCTGAACGCCTCACCATATACTCCTTGTAGGTAACCCTCTTTATCAACTTGCTCGAACGTTATCTTATTTTTGGTTACAGATGACAGAAACTGTAGCTGAATAAACCTAGCCTGACCTTCAATTATATCAAACCCTCGAATAGGATATAGCTTTATAGGGCCCCCATAGAAAAACCCGCTAAGTTTGGCGACCTTGTTACTCTCAAAATCATCGTGCCAAGCGTCAGGATTAGGAAGAAACTCCGACTCAGGATCAAACATGCTTTTTAGGATATTTAATGTTGCATTGTATGCAACGTTGAAAGCATGAGCCTTTGACTCAAAATAATTTAAAGTTGCCACCTGTTTAATGGCCGAAGCATTCATGATCAGCGATCTGTAAAACGCTATATCCAACGTATTGTTCGTTACGGTGTTAGCATGTGCAATGTCTGGATCCGTATGATCTTTGCCTCTGCGCATCTCCGACTCAGCCCACGCCATGAGTGGCTTTTTGGCTTTCTTCGATTTTGCGAGGTGTTGCAGCGCTTCCATATTATTATGCGTTTGCGCGGGATAACCCATGCTCAACATAAAGCCTATGGTTGAGCCAATGAATTGCCACCAGTGAACGGTTTCGTGGAGATATGTCGAAAAAGCTTGAAACTCTTCCCAAGTGATATCACCGTTCTTTTTTTTAGTGACGCTATCGACCAGCTTGTGTACTGAATAACTCAATCTAAGAACATATTGCGTGGGATGATATAAACCCAAAGCATCAAGACAAGAAGCAAGACCAGGCTGTGATGCCTCAATTTGACTAAATGTGTCCAATAGCGGGTGAGAGAGTTTTGCATAGCCGTCATCACTGAGCATAATCAGTCCCCAACGCGGTGATAAAACGATAAATAGAGAAGGTTTACTGCCGCAAGCACACGCGACAAAATGCTTGATTAAAATCATTATCTGGTTGATACAAGCTAAGCTCGAATTGAGTACAAAGTCAAATACACCCGGCCGCAACCCTAAACGAACGAAGTTTATCGATGCCATTGAATAAGTTTTTATACTTTAACCGAATACTCAGATGAAGCATTCGCTTTTGCGCCGAGCACAGACGCTCGCGGTCGGATGCTATTTTTCGGACATCATCGCCCACAAGCAACTATAGCAAGCTTCGTGCGTTCCACCGGCGAGTTTAAGATGAGGACTACATCCTTAACCTCATACTCCTTGCCACTCTGCTCGTTGCAAAAAACTCGGACACCCACCTTAAGTGAAATCCGTCAGCAATGCTTTTCTTTAAGACTTTTCAGACTTATGTTTGCGCTTCAAGGACTCTCGCCGCCACGCCATCTTTGAAGTGAAAGTAACTGGCAAGCCCAAACACAATAAATTGCGCAAATCCCAGCTTCAAGGTTGGCTGCGCAATCATCCCAAAATAGAACAACAAAGACACCGCTACCATGAAGAAGCGTTTGGAAGCATACCAGGCCAGAAACCTATCATCGGTAGTACGGTGCTTGATGGCCGACCTCGTCATTTTTACTGCTACCTGTCCAAAAATTATGCAAGACCCCAGCGACCAATCAGCTGAAAGCACAATTTCCTGCCATGTGTAAGCATACAGCTTAATGAGTACCAGCATCGTGAAGGGAATCACGATGAAAAGGTACTCGGACATAAGTTCGGCTAAAATAGCCTTCCGGTCTCTAGAGGAGAGGTCTGGGTTCATGCTGAAGCCCCACATCTCGATGGATGTCAATCACCCTTTTAATTTTCGCGCTGGATATGAAAGGCTTACCTTTCCCAGCGGGCGGCGTGTAAATTTCATAGGCAACTTCAGCCTCCATAACATCTTTTGGGCCGATAGGTTTTATCAGCCCATCCTGATACCCTTCTAGCCAGCCGAGATCAGAAATATTGGCATTGTATCGACTCCCAGTGCTGACACTTAACATGGCCCATGCACCCTTGCCTATATTGACAGGAGCCCTAACATAAAGTTTATCAACACCAATATGGCTTTCCTTTGTTCCCAAAAACATATCTTTGGGATTAGCATTGAAGCGCCAATGCGTGTTGATAGGAGTTACGCAGTGAGCTTCAGTCAGGGTAGCCGTAGCACTCTCTTCTGGAAGCAATCGTTTGTTGGCTTCCGAAAGTTTACTCAAAGCCATTGCCAAAGCTTTTCGATCGATCATTGGATCCACTGTTTGCCCAAAATCAAACTGACTCAAGTGAGTTTCGAGCTTAGCCGCCAAGAGGTCTACGTCTTCTTCTGTGCTGGTTGAGTCGATTTCAGAAAGTTCATCCGCTAATTTCACACCGGCATCAAAAACAGCATCTTCTACCCACGTTCTTACCCTCCCTGGAACGGACTTCAGCAAACTCGCTATCGATCCCGTCTCGACATTTTCCAATCGAAGTTCAAAGTCGTCTGTTGCGCCAACGCTCGTTGCAATAACTTGCCCGAGTGCCTGGTAAGCTTCTATGTAGCTGCTCATGGCCTGGAATATTTCGGCAGGTCTGCGACGTTCCTTGGCAAAATCGATCTTGATCTTCAGCGTCTCGTGCATTGCGACCTACTTCCATGAATGATTAATAGCACTAGGGCTACCTGAAAACTCTCTTCTGCACGATCAGTAGACGCGCTAAACGGTCTGAACGATCTGAACGATCTGATTAGAGCCTCGCACCTCCAGAACCAGAAGGTCGCTGATTCTAATTCCAATGGTGGCAAAATGTCTTCGTCTTCTAGGATGCATGGCGTAGTGACGTCCTAGCGTCGCCTCTCAGAACACTGTTCATCCAAACAGTACCCCAGATGTGGGTATCTGGCAAATCCACTGTCCACAGATGTACTCAGCCTTTGTTGCTACAACCCAGAGTGCCTTCGAATCTCTAAGCCTGGCTCGGCCTTAGTCGTTTAGCCTGCGATAACCGTGTCGCAAGCGTGCGAGCTCATAGCCATGCCAATGGTCGAGTGCTGTAGAGCTGAGGTCTCGCATTGAGCTATCCTGACACCTATGCTAATCAACCATGAACGTGAAAAGCTGATCGAAGCGGTCAAGTTTTTTGCGAAAAATACGCGAAAGCTGGGAAAGACAAAGCTTTTTAAGCTCCTGTATTTCTTAGACTTTACGCATTTTAGAGATACTGGCCGGCCCGTCACCGGGCTGGAGTATTTTGCGTGGCCTATGGGGCCTGTACCCACCGAACTATTCGAGGAACTCAGGCGCCCAGAGCAAGACTGGGATGGAAACTGCTCGTTCGAGTTCCTATCTACGGCGAAAGGTCAGATGCTTCGAGTTGAGGCTTTGAGCGAATTTGACTCGTCTCACTTTACGAAGCGTGAGCTTCGGATCATGCATAGTTTGGCAGATCAATTTAGAAATTCTGACGCGGAGCAAATGGTGGAAGAAACTCACCTCGAAAACCTGCCGTGGCATCAAATCTACGAGGTTCAGGGGCGAAAGCAAGAGAACATCCCGTACCGGATGGCTGTACGCAGGCAGGAGGAGGACGCCGTTATGAGGCTTGCCGCCGATCGAGCAGAGTTGGTCGCCACATTAAGGAAATGATGTGACCCCAGGAACAGTATATCTCCATAAAGATTTCTTGTTTGCTGATGGCACAACCAAAGACAAGTACTTGGTTGTGCTGGGTAACTTGAAAAATGGAATTGTTCTGGTGGCCAAAACCACATCGCAAGGGCATCACTACCGAAATGACTTCGGATGTCAAAGCGCCAACAGATTTGCTGCTTTCTTCTTTCCTGCTAACTCCACTTGCTTCCACAAAAATACTTGGGTCTGCCTGAGTGATTTTTATGAGATCAGCGAGAATAAACTGACACAGGGGTTAGCGACCGGCGATGTTTTCAGGATCGGCCATCTTGGAAATGCGTTCACGCGGGACGTGCAGTTTTGCGCTAAGGGATCGGATGACATTAGCGAGGCGCAAGAGTCGATGATCGACGGCAGTTTGGCTCCAAGGTAAGCCCCCTCCTGTACGAACTTGCTTTGGCACGACCCTATTGAGGCTCTTCTTTTGGCCGACAGCGGTCGCTTGCCGATGTCTGCTTTTGGCCTAAAGCGGCCTGTTGCTACAGCCGACTAATCGCACGCAGAGCTGGCGGCCTGAATAAAGACCGCTAACCGCATCTATTGAGCAGGCCGGGAGCGCGAGCACTCTTTCCTTCAGCATCACACGCGTGACCTCGCTCATTGATTTCTCACGCATCAGAAGTGTTACACCAGATAGCAGGGATACACGTCTCTAGGCTGGTGTGCGAAGTAAGTGTAACTTACGAAATACTCAATAAATACAATCACTTAGCGACATTCGTTACACCAGTTACATGAGTTACACCACATTTGGAGGGATGTATCCCCCCGCTCCCCGGAAGCATCAATCCCACCAGCGAACGTCAGGTGTGTGTCCCTCCGAGTGGCTGGGGCCCCTGAGGTTTTCCTTTAGACACGGGGTCGAAAACCCGCCGGACCGTGTTAGCGGGAGAACCCCCAGCTTAGTGAACAGGTGAACCGGGTGAACTGCCTGTTCACCTGTGCATCTGCACTACGAAACAATCGATCCAAGGCCACCATTACCGGTACGGTAACGATGTCCTTTCTTCTTCAAGATCCTTTCAATTTCAACTTTGAAATTTCGGTAAGCTGCAGCATCTCCCGCTACCACAGTCTCGCGGGTTTCCGACCCCGTACCTTACGGAATCCCTCAGGGTCCCCAGCGAGTTTCAGCTACGCCTCGCAAACCTCGCCTCGATACTCGCCAACATCAGGTATCCGTGGCAGCGGCCGATATCGTCTCTGTCATTTGCCTGACCTAATCACACCAGCATCTGGTGGGTCAGCAGGCGTTATCTAAGTGGAGACAGAGTGATGGGCCAAGTTAAAGAAGCAATGGACACCCTCATAGAAGGCGTCGGGCTGGCGAAAACGATTGCTCTGAAGGCTGCGAAGCGCCCATGGAGCAGGGCGACGCTGATGGCCGCGGTCGGTGTGCTTGTGATGGGGTCTTATTGTTTCTACCTGACGTTGTTGGTCGGTGAGTTCGGAAAGAACACAGAAGACTTCTTTGCCGAATATCTGATGCAGCAACAGGACACCTTTGATCAGCGAGCACTGGACTACATCGAGATCTGCATAGATGCTCAGAAAAATAATGATTCGAACAAGGACTACTACTGCCAGGACGCCACTGCCTTTTACAAGGACGCCATCACGGACTTACCCAATAACAGGGTTGAAGAGAACATCCGGCGCGCTGCCCATAGCGCAATGAAGGTTGAGTTGGCGGCCAAGCTCCGCGCGAGCGTTATGGAGCGCGCTATAAAGAAAAGACCAAAACTCAATGACACCCTGAAATTTTTACTCAGCATCCAAGGTCTGATCCTCTTCTGCACGATGGGTGCGATCGTCATGGGCGGTACCGCTTTTTACACCTATCGCTTGGCCCCGCCAGAACGATAGGCCAGCCAGCGAGCCGGGGCCTGTATCCCTACTTGTATCCCAGATTGTATAATCAGCCTGCAAGCCACGTATTATATGGAACCCGATAGTCTCCCTCGGGCACCAAAATTAAGAAAGGTCTTGCTTTGCAAGGCCTTTTTTTCGTCTGCATTAAAGTGGACGCGCAACGCTGAAGACTCACCACCGCGCGGGTCGCACGTGACATGCACGGACTCAGGTGTCGGAGTCGTTTGCAGGCTCAGCCTGAGCACTTCCCCCAAACAACCGCGCCGCCATCGCCCGCCCCCGCTCCAACCCCTCCTCCGTCAGCCAAACCGATTTGTTCCTGTTAACCGGATCACTGATCAAATCCTGCTCGTGCAAACGGTTCATGATCTCGAAGTCATAGCCTTTCCAGGTATGACCACGGTCGGAGGCGTAAGCCGCCAGCAAGGCAAGGACGGCGTCGTCGATCAATTTTTCGTCGTATTCCATGGTAGTTACTCCACTGATGTTCAGACCGCTCTAATCAAACCGCCACATCAAAATGAATGTAAACGCTGCGCCAGCCGCTCGTATAATCACGCCGCACAACGACCTGCCGCGGGCATATCGTGCGCACTCCGGACTCAAGTCCTCCATTCAACTGACAAGACACCCCATGGAAACCTCACTGGAAACCATCGCCCTCTTCTCCCTCAAACTCGCCTACGAGGAGGAAGGCCTGAGCCCGATTCTGCATGATGACATGGTCATGGGTGATTACCAGAAGGACATTTTCGAGCTGTTGCTCAAGCGCGGCGATGTGCAGGCGATTCAGTTCAAGATGAACGAATGCCTGAGCCTGGCGATGGATGCGTTGGGCGGGGTTGAGAAGCCGTTGGGGCGGGAGTTGAGCAAATTGTCGGCGCAGTTGAGTCAGGCGCAATCGCTGGAGCAGTTGGGGCAGCCGCTGCTCGCGATCAAGGGGTATTTGCGAGACATTCTTTGAATGCCGCGCGGGCATTGCTTGAGAAAACATCCCGGTATTTCTTCTGATCAGCGATGCGCAGTCCACCTAATAGAAGGCATGGCGCGACGCTACTATTTTGCTATCTTGCCGTCCACTCTCTACTGACGCTTCCAGTCGTCGTCTCTGTCTCGTGGAAAGAAGGAAAATTCGATGGATGCTTTGTTGTGTGCAGGGGTCATGGCTGCCATGTGGTTTTGGGTCGTGCGCCAGCGTGGGAACTGGAATCTGCTGCTGGCCAACCTTGCCGGGGCTGGCAGCGCTGTGGTGGCGGGCATCGTCTTCACGTTGATTTATGACGGGCTGTTCGGCACTACCATGGCAACGCCCGGACTGCATGGCAGCCTGGTGAGTTTCATGACCAGCGCCGGCGTCCTGGCGGGGGTGTGGTTGTGGATGGCCAAGCGGCGACAGCCAGCGCATCCGGTTGCCCGGCAACTGCTCGCGGGGGTCTGTGGTTTCGCTGCGGGGATGGTCACTCTGGTGTTTCTGGCGGCGAATTATTTTCCGCAACCGTAACCGGACGGCGCGTCTATTTTGTTATCTTGCCGGCCATCTTTGGCACACCGTCGATGAGTGCCGTTTTCAGGTTATGAAGGTTCAAGGGAAAGGATCAAATGGAGTTTCTGCGTTTTCTGGCGTTTGTCGCGGTCTGGGGTTTGATGTGGCGCTGGGTGGTGAAGAACCGCGGTAGCTGGAATATTTTCTACAGCAACATCGTTGGCGCGGCGGGCGGTTTCATTGTCGGGTTGGTGGTGTTGTCGATCACGCTGTCGCTGTTTCCTTCTGCGTATAAAGCCGAGCAGCCCGAGAGTGTCGTGGCGCAAAACGTCGAGCCGACCTCTGTGTTGCCTGAAGCTGAGGCAGTCACGCCCACCGCCGAGCTGAAAGATGCGCCAGCGTTTGCGGCCATCGAGCCGGACGAAGCGCCTTCCCCTGCCGACTCGGCGTTGTTGCCGAACTACGCCAGCCGGGCGCCAAAAACCATGGCGGTACAGACGGTGCTGAATCAAAGCGACTATGAGGGTCGCATGGCCCTGGCTGCGCTGAACAAAAAATTGCGCAGCGACGATCAGGCAGACAAGTCGATGATTGCCTATGTGATGTGCAGCCCGTTCGTGACCAGCACCCTGCGCTATCCCGCATCGGCGCGTTTTGCCGACAGCAAAGCGCTGGTCAGCCATCGCTTCAAAAATCAGGTCTACACGTTCAGCAACAGCGTCACCGCGCGCAACATGAATGGCGACGATGTCACCTACCGTTTCGATTGCTCTGTGCAAGAGCAGCCGCGGGTTGACGCGACCGCTGGGGAATGGCGCTTGCTGGCGCTGAAAGTACAAAAAGCCGCCTCTTAAGCCTCGCTTAAGCGCTCAAGGCGCCGGCTGCGTTATCATCGCCAGCCTGTGCGCCTTGAGCTTTGCCCTTCGATGTCTGAACACCTGACTGATCCCTCTTTGCTGCCGCCGGTTCTGGCCGGCCCGCTGTTGCGCCATCTGCAGCCAACGCGGCTGGTCATGTGGCTGGTCGGCAGCCGCGAACTGGCGCTGACCTTGCGCCTGCAAGGTGTAGGAGACATTCCTCTCGATGCCGGGAAATGCACGGTCATTCCTGTAGGCCGCCACGCGTTTGTTCACCTCATTGATGTTGCTCTCGACAGCGCCCTGCCCTGCGATACACGTATCGACTATGACCTGCTGATTGATAACGCCGCGGGTGTTGCCGATTGGGGGCCGCATCTGCTGTACGCCAATGCGACGAGTCCGAACTTCGTCCTGCGCTCGCGGATCGATCAGTTGCTGCATGGCTCCTGCCGCAAGCCGCATCACCCGGCCACCGATGGCCTGCTTTGCGTTGATCAGTTGCTGGCTGAGGAAGCCGATCCGCAACAACGCCCGGCGCTGCTGATGATGAGCGGTGATCAGGTCTACGCCGACGATGTCGCCGGGCCGATGCTGCGCGCGATTCATGCATTGATCGAACGGCTCGGCCTGTTCGACGAACACCTCGAAGGCGCGGTGGTCAGCGACAGCGCCAAGCTCTACGAACACCCGGCCAGCTACTATCACCGTGCGGATTTGTTACCGGCGCTGGAGAGCAACGAGACGTTGCGCGAGCGATTTTTCGGCGGTGCGCGCAAGCCGATTTTCACCAGCAGCAGCGCCGACAATCATCTGGTGACCTTCGCCGAAGTCATGGCGATGTACCTGCTGGTGTGGTCGCCGACACCGTGGTCGCTGATCAATCCGCAGGCACCGACACTGACGCCGCCGCGCCTGAAGCGCTACCGCCTCGAACAGACGCGCATCGATGCCTTCAAGACCGGCTTGGGCAACGTTGCCCGGGCGCTGGCGCATCTGCCGAGCCTGATGATTTTCGACGATCACGACATTACCGATGACTGGAATCTCTCCGCGCAGTGGGAGGAAACCGCCTATGGCCATCCGTTCTCCAAGCGCATCATCGGCAACGCGCTGATCGCTTATCTGTTGTGCCAAGGCTGGGGCAACAATCCCGATGCGTTCAAAGAAGTATTGACCAAGACCCGACAGCTGAGCGCCAGCGGTGATGACGGTTATCTGGACCAACCGGTGCAGGACGATCTGATCGATCAGTTGCTGCGCTTTCAGCAGTGGCATTTCGTCCTGCCGAGCAGCCCGGCGCTGGTGGTGATCGACACGCGCACGCGGCGCTGGCGTAGTGAAATGGCGCTCAAGCAGCCTTCGGGTTTGCTCGATTGGGAAGCGCTCAGCGAACTGCAGCAGGAACTGCTCGATCACCCGTCGGCGATCATTGTTTCCCCGGCACCGATCTTTGGTGTGAAGCTGATCGAGACCGTGCAGAAGGTTTTCAGCTGGTGCGGTTATCCGCTGTTGGTCGATGCGGAAAACTGGATGGCCCATCGCGGCGCCGCGCAGGTGATCCTGAACATTTTCCGCCACTCGCGCACACCGGGTAACTACGTGGTGCTGTCGGGTGACGTGCATTATTCCTTCGTCTATGAAGTGCTGATCCGCCATCGGAAGGCCGGCCCGCGCATCTGGCAGATCACCAGCAGCGGCATCAAGAACGAATTCCCACCGACCCTGCTGGAATGGTTCGACCGCCTCAACCGCTGGCTCTACTCACCGCGCTCACCACTGAACTGGTTCACCAAACGCCGGCAGATGCGCATCGTGCCGTACACGCCCGAACATGCCGAGGCTGGGGAACGGTTGTGGAATTCAGCGGGGATCGGTCAGGTGTTTTTCAATGAGCAGGGGCAGCCGAGCGAGATTGTTCAACACAATTCGAATGGGGCGGTGAAGACGCGGATGTTGGCGCCGGAGTTGGGGGATGAGCCGGATTAAGGGATGGCCGGTGAGGTTCCATTCGACAGCAGCTCAGTTGCTGACAAGTACTGGCGATCAGGATTACAAACCTCTCGGAAACGTCTCCAGAATACCTGGGTGATACTGAACACAATTGAATCCTGCCGAATTGTGCTCTACCCACCAAAGGTCTAACTCATGCAAACCATCGCCTACAGCAAAGTCCGAGCGTGCCTTGCAAAATCCATGGATCAGGTCATCAACGACCGCACGCCCCTGCTCGTTATCAGGCGAAGTGCCGATCCTGTGGTAATGATTTCCTTTGCAGATTACTGCGCAATGATGAATACAGCTGAAGCAGTAAGTGCTCCAGCTGTTGCGATGCCGTGATTACGACGATTGACTAGAGGCCAGTGCTCGCCCAACCCCTCTGACAATCATCCCCACCTCCCGCTCATCAATCGTCAACGGTGGCAGCAGCCGTATGGTCTTGCCGCGGGTGACGTTGATCAACAAGCCATGATCCCGCGCCGCAATCATGGTCAGATCGCGCACCGGTTGTTTCAGCTCGATGCCGATCATCAGTCCCTGTCCGCGAATCGCCAGCACATTGTGGTTGTCGGCGAGTTCTGCGCGTAACCGGGCCAACAGGCGCTCACCTTGTACCCGCGCGTTGTCCAGCAAACCTTGTTCTTCAATGATATCCAGCACCGTGCAGGCGACCCGGCAGGCCAGCGGGTTGCCGCCGAAGGTGCTGCCGTGACTGCCCGGGGTGAACAGTTCCGCTGCGCGGCCACGTGCCAGGCAAGCGCCGATCGGCACGCCATTGCCGAGGCCTTTGGCCAGGGTCATGACGTCGGGAACGACGCCTTCGTGTTGAAAGGCGAACCACTGCCCGGTGCGGCCCATGCCAGTCTGGATTTCATCGAGCATCAGCAGCCACGCGTGGCGATTGCACTGATCGCGCAGGGCTTTGAGGTAACCGGGCGGCGCGACCTGCACACCGCTTTCGCCCTGAATCGGCTCGACCAGAATCGCCACGATGCGCTCGCCGTGTTTACGCTGCACTTGCTCCAATGCGGCGAGATCGCCGAACGGCACTTTGACGAAATCCCCCGGCAGTTCGTTGAAGCCCAGGCGCACCGCCGGGCCATCGCTGGCCGACAGGGTGCCAAGGGTGCGGCCATGAAACGCGTTGGCCATGACCACCACCAGCGGCTGTTCGATCCCCTTGCGCCAGCCATACAAACGCGCGAGTTTCAGCGCGGTTTCATTGGCTTCGGCACCGGAGTTGTTGAAGAACGCGCGCTCCATGCCGGCCAACCGGGTCAGACGTCTAGCCAGTTGTTGCTGCCAGTCGATGCTGTACAGGTTGGAGGTGTGCAGCAGCAATCCCGCCTGCTCGCTAATCGCCGCGACAATGCGCGGATGCGAGTGGCCGACGTTGGTCACCGCCACCCCGGCCACAGCATCCAGATATTCACGACCGGCCTGATCCCACAGGCGCGTGCCCAGGCCTTTGGTGAAGCTTAGGGCCAGTGGTTGATAGGTGTTCATCAGCGCGGCGGTCATGACGTGAAACTCCAGTTCGGGTCGGTGTGCTGGCAGTATGGTTAGCCAGCGAAACTGGATAAACTCGGCAAAACTTCAATCATTTGAAAGCCGGGCTTGATAATGGATTTGTTCCAGTCAATGAGCGTGTATGTCAAAGTCGTCGAGGGCGGCAGCATGACTGCGGCCGCTTTGCAGTGCGACATGTCGACCACCATGGTCGGCAATCACCTGCGCGCGCTGGAGCAACGGCTCGGTGTGCAATTGCTGCAGCGCACCACCCGCCGCCAGCGGCTCACTGAGTTCGGCAGCGTTTACTACCAGCGCTGCCTGGACGTTCTGGGCCTTGTCGCCGACTCCGAACGCCTCGCAGAGCAGGCCCTCGACGAGCCACGCGGCTTGCTGCGCATTGCCGCGCCGCTGACCTTTGGCGTCGAGCGGCTGACTCCGGCGCTCAGCGAATACGCCCTGCTGTATCCGCAAGTGAAACTCGACGTGGTACTGACCAATGGCCGCCCGGACCTGCTGGAGAATGGCCTCGATGTTGCGTTCCGGCTGGGCAGTTTCGATGAGTCGTCCAACCTGATCGCCCGCCCCTTGATCGACTACACCTTGACGGTCTGCGCCTCGCCGCAATACATCGCCAGACGCGGCATGCCGCACACGCCACAGGACTTGCAGCAACACGACTGCCTGTCGTTTGCCTACCCTGCCGGTGATGACTGGCAATCGGTGGAAAAGCGCTGGCGCCTCAGCGGCCCGGAGGGCGAAGTCCTCGTCGACGTGAGCGGGCCGCTGCTGATCAACAGCTCCGCCGGTTTGCACCAGGCCGCGCGTAACGGCATGGGCATCATGATGCTGCCCGATGCACTGGTCGAACAGGACCTGCGCGAAGGCAAACTGGTCAAGGTGGTCGCCGATTACCCGCCACCGAGTCGGCCGATGCATTTGCTGTATGCGCCGGATCGTTATCGTTTGCCGAAGCTGAGAAGGTTCGTCGAATTTGCGATGCGCACATGGGGTAAACCCGTGGATGCATTCGACGGAAAATAGCCACGCAGGGAAAAAACCCGACCACCAGCCCGTTGCTCCGTGACAACGTCGCCCCGCTCCCCTAAATTAGTCGGCCTGAAAAAGCCCTGGGCTTGTTCGTCTCCATTCAAGTTAAAAGTAGTGAAATTTCAATGTCCGATTTCAACACCGCTGAATCCGTAGCCACCCAGTCGTCCAAAGCGGAATACGAAAACTCCATCAATCTTTCACAACACCTGCCACAAGCCAAAATCATCAGTGAGATGGTCCTCGACGCGTTCCAGTCGACCCGCGAGAGCGACCAGATCCGCGAACTGCGCGCCGCCATTCGTCAGGCTCACGACAGTTTCGATGACGACAAGGCCTACGAACTGATGGGCGAACTCAAAGCACTGAAAGACGCCGAGGCTGCGGACCTCGCCGCGCTGGAGGACCTGAGCAGCAAGTTCTCGATCGGGCGCATTCTGTCCAGCTTCAAGGACGACCCGGCGTTTCAGGAAATCGTCTACGGCCTCGCGTTGAAGGTGCTGAACCAGACCCATCAGGCGATCAGCAATCCGGGCGGTGGCAAGGGCAAGGCTGCGAAGAAGAAAGAAGTCGAAATCTTCACCATCAGCAAGGACGGCGCCAGCGTGACCCTGCCGCTGCGCACGCCGCGTTCGCGCCTGAACGTGGACCGTGAAGCGCTGGAATTCCTTGGTTTTAACTTCGTCGGTGAAGGCGATGAAGCCGAGCTGGAAAGCGAAACCTTCCTGGATAATGCCGGGACGGAACAGGCTGTGAACCGTAAAAACATCATTACTGCGCTGCAGCAGAAGACGGCGTTTGATGGGTACAGCATCGCGGCGCAGTAAGCCGCCGAGTGCTTGTGAAGAAGCCCCGGGCTGAGTGATCAGGCGGGGCTTTTTTTCGGCTGGGTAATTCGCGGTGTTGGTTCGATCGTAGCCCCTCACCCCAGCCCTCTCCCGAGGGAGAGGGAGCCGATTTGTGGGCTGTTCAAAAGTTGCATTCGACGCGGTATTTTCGTTTCGACGCATCACGCCCAACCAAGCCGATCAGTCCCCTCTCCCTCTGGGAGAGGGTTAGGGTGAGGGAAACAGCCACCACAGATCTCAAGCCGAAGCATGCACCGCCGCAATCATGTCCACTTCAATCGCCGCATTCTTCGGCAACTGATACACACCAATGGTGGTGCGCGTATGCCGTCCGGCATCACCCAGCACATGGCTGAACACATCCGAAGCGCCGTTGGCCACTTCGCTCAGGTCGACGAAATCAGCCGTCGACTTCACATACACCGTCACCCGCAACAACGTGCGGATCTTGTCCAGCGACCCCACCGCATCGACGATCAGCGCCAGGCAACGCATGGCGCTGATGCTCGCGGCGGCTTGCGCGTCCTTGAGGGTCAATTCCAGCCCGACCCGACCCGGATACAGAATCTTGCCATTGACCCGCGGCACCATCCCGCTGATGTACAGCTCATCGTGATGCCGAATCAGCGGCGCGTAATTGCCACCGGCGGTGTTCTCGCCATAAATGTCGTAGTTCAGTTCTTCGGCCAGGGCGATAAAGCGCTCATCGCAGGTCATCCGTTCGGTCATTGCGCCCAGCCTTTGGTTTAGGTCACTTGTTTCGACAGTTGAAGGCCGCACCACGATTGCGAACGAACCAACGACACATTTGGATCCAAATCTAGAACTTTTACCAAGGCTTCGCAAGAAGCCTCTGGGTACCCGATTTCAAAGCGCTTTAGCTTGCTCACCGCACCGACATGACGCTACGCGGCACATCGCTACGATTGTTTCCCTTTGAGCGCGAGTCTAGGGTCACACAGCTTCTAGCTTAGACGTAAACCGCCCCTTCTATCGGGACGACCTTAGCTACTTATTTGCAGTTATATGCGTTTATCACTATAACTATAAATAAGTTCGTATGAGATCAAGCTGTGGACAAAAATACCAATCCATTCAACCCCGGAGCAGGCGTTTCCCCACCCGAATTAGCAGGACGATCCGAGGTGCTGGAAACGGCGGACACCGCATTGGCTCGTACGAAGCGGCGTAAACATGCGAAATCGTTGATGATTCTCGGCTTACGTGGCGTCGGAAAGACGGTGCTTCTGAATCAAATCAAAGACCGTGCTTTAGCATTGGGCTACCTGGCTGAAATGCAGGAAGCCCATGACGGCGCCGAGCTGAAGCAGCTCCTGATTCCGGTGTTACGCCGCTTGCTATTACGATTGGATCGAATGCAGAACACAGTCGAGACAGTCAAACGAGGAATACGTATCCTCCGTAGCTTTATCGGCAATATCACAATAGCAGCGGGAGGCGCCGAAGTTACGCTTGGGGGAGATTCCGAAACCGGCTACGCCGACAGCGGGCATCTTGAAGACGATCTGCGAGACGTCTTGATAGCGACAGCAGAGGCCGCTCGCGACGCAGGTCAACCGGTTGCCATATTGATTGATGAATTACAGTACCTGTCGAAAGAAGAGCTTGGCGCGCTTATCCGCGGCATCCATGCAGTCAACCAGGCAGCTCTGCCTCTGATCCTTTTTGGCGCGGGTCTTCCGCAGCTTGCTGGGCAAGCGGGCGATGCAAAAAGTTATGCTGAGCGGCTATTCGAATTTCCTCGCTTGGGCGCTCTGTTAGAGATAGATGCCTGGAAAGCCTTGCGTGACCCTGTTGAAGAGGAAGGCGCCAGTATCTCTGACGAAGCGCTACGCGAGATTTTTGAAAAGACCCACGGTTATCCCTATTTTCTGCAGGAGTGGGGCTATACCGCTTGGAACATCGCCAAGGGACAGTCTATAACCCAGGCAGATGCGCAGGCAGCAACGGAGGAAAGTATCCGTAAACTTGACGAGTCGTTTTTCAGGGTCCGCTTTGATCGCACAACCCCGGCTGAACGAGATTACATGCGTTGCCTTGCAGAGTTGGGAGAAGGACCGCAGCGCTCTGCTGACGTTGCGAAAGCGCTAGGGAGAAACGCTACGAGCCTGGGCCCAGTACGCGACAGCCTGATCAAAAAGGGCATGATCTACAGTCCGGAATATGCACTTATCGCATTCACCGTTCCGCTGTTTGACGAATTCATGAGACGGGTGACTGTCTCTCCGCCCCCATAAATGCCGTTACACACCCATCAAGCCACCGCGGCAAGCTGTTGGAGCAGGCGGCATGCAAATAGGCATTAGAGCCGCCAACAAAAAACCCCGCACATCTCTCAATGTGCGGGGTTTTTCGTGAAGCCTGTAAACCTTACGGCGCGTACGTCAGCAGCAGCTCGCTTGGCACCTTGAAGTCCAGGGACATCATGACGCTCAGCGCGGTGATGGTGAAGATCGAGAACACGAACAGCTTGCGTGCCCAGACCGTGTCATCCACTGCCTTGTAGCCGGTCCAGGCCATGTACAGCCAGTACATGCCCATGGCCGCGGCGACGGCTAGGTAGCTCATGCCGGCGTAGCCACTGAAGGTCAGCATCAGGGTCGCCACAAGGAACGCCAGGATGTAGAGCAGGATGTGCTTCTTCGCCACTTGAATCCCGCGCTTCACTGGCAGCACCGGAATCGAGGCAGCCAGGTAATCGTTGAAGCGGAAAATCGCGATGGCGTAGGAATGCGGCATCTGCCACAGGCTGAACATCACCAGCAGGGTCAGCGCGGCCATGTCGAAGCTGTTGGTGACGGCAACGTAACCGATCACTGGCGGCATGGCGCCCGACAGACTGCCCACCAGCGTGCCGTGAACCGACTTGCGCTTGAGGTACAGGCTGTAGAAGCCGACGTAGATGACGAAGCCGATTACTGCGAACAAGGCAGCCAACGGGTTGGCCACCTTGTACAACAAGGCAACGCCGAGAACACCCAGAATGGTCGCGTAAACCAGTGCCAGTTTCAGGGAGATCAAGCCCTGGACCAGCACGCGGTTCTTGGTGCGTTCCATCTTCAGGTCGATGTCGCGGTCGATGCAGTTGTTGAACACGCAACCGGAGGCCACGACCAGGGAAGTACCGATCATGGCGGCCAGAAACACCGCCAGATCGACATGCCCTTTCGAGGCCAGGAAGAACCCGCCTGCCACAGAAAGCACGTTACCGAAAATGATCCCCGGTTTGGTGATTTGGATAAAGTGCTTGAGCGACATCGGGTCTACCTCACTTCGCCATCATGTACGTGTGGATGCTGAACATGATCCACAGCGACAGGCCAACCAGCAGCACGATCACGATCGCCGTGAAGACGAAGGCGATCACGTTGTTGCGCTGAGCAATGGAACGGTCCAGGTGCAGGAAGTAATACAGGTGAACGATCACCTGGATCACGGCGAACAACAGCACGATTGCCAGCGTCGTCGCCTTCGGCAGGCTCGGGTACATCACCAGGCCGAACGGGATGACGGTCAGGATCACCGACAGGATGAAGCCGATGGCGTACGACTTTACGCTGCCGTGGCCAGCATCATGGCTGTCATGGGAGTGTGCATTAGCCATTACAGAGTCCCCATCAGGTAAACAACGGTGAATACGCAGATCCACACCACGTCCAGGAAGTGCCAGAACAGGCTCAGGCAGCTCAGACGGGTCTTGTTGGTCGCCGTCAGGCCGTGCTTGTTGACCTGGTACATCATCACGCCCATCCAGATCAGACCGGCCGAAACGTGCAGACCGTGAGTACCGACCAGGGTGAAGAACGCCGACAGGAAGCCCGAACGGCTAGGACCGAAGCCCTCGGAGATCAGCAGGTGGAACTCGTTGATCTCCATGGCGATGAAGCCTGCGCCGAGCAGGAAGGTCATGAACAACCAGCCCAGGACTGCCTGCTTCTTGCCTTTGTACAACGCCAGCATGGCGAAGCCGTAGGTGATCGAACTGAACAACAGCAGAGCGGTTTCGCCCAGCACGTAAGGCAGTTCGAAGATGTCGTGGCCCGACGGGCCACCGGCAACGTTGTTTACCAGTACTGCGTACACCGCGAAGATCGACGCAAACAGAATGCAGTCGGTCATCAGGTAGAGCCAGAAACCGTATACGGTCATCTCGCCCGAGTCGTGGTGATGGTCATCGTGCCCATGGTCACCATGGGCGTGTCCAACATTGGTCACTAAGTTCGACATGGTTTAAGCCTGTTCCAACGAGGTTTCAACACGGGTGGCACCGGCCGGGATTTTCCCTGCCGCGACCAGACGCTTGTGCTGCTCGGCTTCGATACGCTCGATCGTTTCAACCGGAACCATATAGCCCTGGTCGTCACGTGCAGCGTGGATCACGAAGTAGATGACGGTGCCGGCCAGGCTGGCGATCGCCAACCACCAGATGTGCCAGATCATCGCGAAACCGAAGACGGTCAACAGTGCGCCCATCACCACGCCAGTGGCGGTGTTGTTCGGCATGTGGATCGGCTCGTACTTGGCCGGACGCTGGTACGCAGTACCGTTTTCCTTGGCTTCAGTGAACGGGTCGATGCAGTCAGCCTTAGGCAGCACAGCAAAGTTGTAGAACGGTGGTGGCGACGAGGTCGACCATTCCAGGGTGTGTGCATTCCACGGGTCACCGTGATCGCAAACGTTCTCTGGCTTGTTGCGGTCACGCACACTGACGTACAGCTGGATCAGTTGGCAGGCGATACCGACAGCGATCATCACCGCACCGAACATGGCAACGTACAGGTACGGTACCCACTCAGGGTTGGTGGTGGCGTTCAGACGACGGGTCATGCCCATGAAGCCCAGTGCATAGAGCGGCATGAACGCGACGAAGAAGCCCGAGATCCAGAACCAGAACGCTGCTTTACCCCAGCCTTCGTGCAGCTTGAAGCCGAACGCTTTCGGGAAGTAGAACGCGAAGCCAGCGATGTAACCGAATACCGCACCGCCGATGATCACGTTGTGGAAGTGCGCGATCACGAACAGGCTGTTGTGCAGCACGAAGTCAGCACCCGGGATGGCCAGCAGTACGCCGGTCATGCCGCCGATGGCGAAGGTCACCATGAAGCCCAGGGTCCACATCACCTGGCTGGTGAAACGCAGACGGCCCTGATAGATGGTGAACAGCCAGTTGAACAGTTTCACACCCGTCGGGATGGAAATCAGCATCGTCGCCAGACCGAAGAAGGCGTTGACGCTGGCACCCGAACCCATGGTGAAGAAGTGGTGCAGCCAAACCATGAAGCCCAGTACCGAGATCGCGCCCGAGGCGTAGATCATCGAGTGGTGGCCGAACAGTTTCTTGCCGGTGAAGGCCGAGATCACTTCCGAGAAGATGCCGAAGGCCGGCAGGATCAGGATGTAAACCTCAGGGTGGCCCCAGGCCCAGAACAGGTTGACGTACATCATCGGATTGCCACCAAGTTCATTGGTGAAAATGTGGAAATCCATGTAACGGTCAAGGGTCAGCAGTGCCAGGGTCGCGGTCAGGATCGGGAACGAAGCCACGATCAGAACGTTGGCCCAGGTGCAGGTCCAGGTGAAGATCGGCATGTCCATCAGTTTCATGCCAGGGGTACGCATTTTCAGTACGGTCGCGAGGAAGTTGACCCCGGTTAGCGTCGTACCCAATCCGGACAGCTGCAGCGCCCAGATGTAGTAGTCCATCCCCACGCCAGGGCTGTATTGCAGACCCGACAGCGGCGGATAGGCAACCCAACCGGTCTTGGCGAATTCACCGACGCCCAGCGACAGGTTGATCAGCACAACGCCGGACACCAGCAGCCAGAAGCTCAGGGAGTTGAGGAACGGGAACGCCACGTCACGCGCGCCGATCTGCAGCGGCACTGCAAGGTTCATCAGGCCGGTGAAGAATGGCATCGCCATGAAGATGATCATGATCACACCGTGAGCGGTGAAGATCTGGTCATAGTGTTCAGGTGGCAGGTAGCCAGGCGAACCCTCGGTGGCCATGGCCAACTGGGTACGCATCATGATCGCGTCGGCAAAACCGCGCAGCAGCATGACCATGGCGACGATGATATACATCACGCCGATTTTCTTGTGGTCGACCGACGTCAGCCACTCGGTCCACAGGTACGTCCACTTCTTGAAGTAAGTGATCGCAGCGAACAGCGCCAGACCACCGAGGGCGATCATGGCGATGGTCACCATCACGATCGGCTCGTGGAATGGGACTGCTTCCCAACTTAATTTACCAAACATCGTTTACTCCTCTGCCCCGGCAGCTGAATGCGAACCCGCGTCAATATCCGTGGCCGCCACTTCTTTCTCTTTCTTCTCGTGCTTCAGCGGCTTGCCCGGCTTCATACCTTCGTACTTGTCGACGATGATCTGGAACTGGTTCGGCGTGACCGACGAGTAGAGCTCGACTGGGTTGTTCTGGCTCGGTTTGGCAAGGGCCGCGTACTCAGCTTGATCAAGCTGTTTAGGTGACTTCTTGACTTCACTTACCCAGGCGTCGAAATCTTCCTGAGTGGTGGAGATAGCCTTGAATTTCATACCGGTGAAACCGGCGCCGCTGTAGTTGGCGGAGATACCGTCCATTTCAGCGTTGCGGTCGGCGATCAGGTGCAGCTTGGTCTGCATGCCCGCCATCGCGTAGATCTGGCCGCCCAGACCCGGGATGAAGAACGAGTTCATCACAGCGTCAGAG
Source organism: Pseudomonas koreensis (assembly GCF_036668835.1). Taxonomy (GTDB): domain Bacteria; phylum Pseudomonadota; class Gammaproteobacteria; order Pseudomonadales; family Pseudomonadaceae; genus Aquipseudomonas; species Aquipseudomonas koreensis_I. The sequence continues at coordinate 141,343 of NZ_JAZEVW010000005.1, read as the reverse complement.
GTGATCTTGAAGTTGATTGGCGTGTGCGCCGGGAACACGATCTTGTTGACCGTGGCGATGCCTTGTTCCGGGTAGATGAACAGCCACTTCCAGTCCAGCGCGACCACTTCGATGGTCACCGGCTTGACGTCGGACTGGATCGGACGATACGGGTCCAGTTCGTGGGTGGAAATGTAGGTGATGTAACCCAGAGCGATGATGATCAGGACCGGAATGGTCCAGACCGCCACTTCGATCTTGGTCGAGTGCGACCATTTCGGGGTGTAGACGGCGTTCTTGTTCGACGCGCGGTATTTCCAGGCGAACAGGAAGGTCATGACGATAACCGGCACCACGACCAACAGCATCAGCAGGGTCGCGGTGATGATCAGGTTTCGCTGTTCCAGGCCAACCTGGCCCGTTGGATTGAGCAAGGTCATGTTGCAGCCTCCCAGCAACAACGTGCCGAGCAGCGGCACTAGGCCTAGTAATCTGGGGTACCTGTTTTTACTCATCTCACGACCTCTAAAGCAGCTTGCGCAATGCAGTTGGGTTTTGATCGCCAACACTTCACCCTGCCAAGGGTTGGCATTTTCTTTGGATTGAATAAGGGCCGCCCGTCGCGCGCCAGACGCTCGACAAAACCTTGGGACAGCGTTCAGTTCTTATTCGAATTCGTGGTCAAAGGCCTTGTTACAGACCAATTCCATTTGGTGCGGAAAGTTGGAAAGGCACCGACACCTGGGTGTCTCGAAAGCCTCGCGGCTCGCTCGACACCCGACCTTCTGATCAGTTCCTTAATAAAGGCTGAACAGCGCCGGGAATTCAGTGCGGGCGATTGTAGATAGGTAGCGCCCTATACACCATGTCTTATCCCGAAATAATTTTTATCTTTTACGGCAACAATCCCTCGCCATTTTTGCAAAAGTGCCGCTCGTTGTTGAAAAACATTCTCAACAATTCTCGCAAAACCTGTAAGCGCACCCGCGTCAGTTCAGACAGCTCCGAAAGTTTTTTCCGTACAGCGGAACGACGCAAAGCCCGATAACCCAAGGCTTCTGGCCATCTGCCGGAAGCTGTTAAAACTGCCTGCTCTGGCACTCACGTCCTAAAGCAAAAAACCCGTCAGACCGACCAATCCTTTTTTGTAACAACGCGGCAATCGGAGTCTGTGGGCGCCTCTGCGACACCCTCTGTGTGACAACATGTCGCACACGTGTCACACCCTTGATTGCCGTCCGTCAGGATGAGTTCAGCCTCATTCTGAAACGTGCAACGCCCCGATTGGCTGAACCGCCAATCGGGGCGTTTTGTGTATCGGCCACCCTTGCGAAAAGTTGACTCAGCGCAGTGCTTTTCGATTACGCGAGGTCAGCAACGGCACCAGAATCACCACCAGCATGAACGCCACCAGCGCCCACTGTGCCAGCGACAGGCCAAGGATCGGCGGGTACGGCGTCGAGCAGAAGCCGTCGACCTGAAAGCCCAGCGGAAAGATCTTCGCCAGCGGCAGATCGTCGACAATCGGTTGCAGCACATCGACGCCACAGCTGACAGCCGGGTAGAACTGCGTGTACACGTGATGCCCGGCGACCGCGGCGCCGGCAAGCGCACAGAGCACCACCAGCGCTTCGAACACGGTAATGCTGCGACGGCTGCGCATGGCCGCGCCGATGAACGCGAACAGCGCGATCAGCAGCAACGCATAACGCTGCAGAATGCACAGCGGGCACGGCGCTTCGCCAAGCACGACCTGCATGTACAGGGCACCACCGATCAGCGCCAGGCAGATCACCCCCAGCAGCACCAGAAAGCGCCGCTCACGGCCCAATCGAATCGTTTCCTCGCTCATTGCCTTTCCCTTGTTTGTCCATGGTTCAGCTGGCTTGCGGCTGAAAGTCGCCGCAAGTCTACACCGGGGCAATAAACGATAGAGCGGTTAAGGAACCATTAATCACCAGGCGGATAAATTTGCGTCGCGCAAAAAACTTCGCGAGCAGGCTCGCTCCCACACTGGATCTGCGTCGAACACAAATCCTGTGGGAGCGAGCCTGCTCGCGAATGCAGACGACTCGGTTTTCAGATCACTCCAAAGCAGAAGCCGGCCCGAAGAACTCATAACGGCTCTGCTTCTCCGGCACACCCAGCGCTTTCAGATGGCGCTTGATCGCGCCCATGAAACCTTTCGGCCCAAGAAAATACGCATCGACGTCACGTTGCGCAGGCAACCACTCGCCAAGCTGCTCCTGGCTCAGCATCCCGACCTTGTCCGCCGCCGGGCTTACGCCGTCATCCTCGGCATAGCAGTAAAACCGCTTGAGTTGCGGATGGCGCGCGGCGAGGTCGTCGATCCAGTCGCGGAAGGCGTGCACGCTGCCATTGCGCGCGCAGTGGATGAAATGCACCGGCCGCTCGGTTTGCAGCGCCGCTTCGAGCATCGCCAGGGTTGGGGTGATGCCGACGCCGCCGCTGATCAGCACCAGCGGTTTGTCGCTGGCCGACAAGGTGAACTCGCCCGATGGCGGGAACAGCTGAATGCTCGCCCCGACCTGCAAATGATCGTGCAAGTGATTGGAAGCACGCCCGCCCGGCTCGCGTTTGACGCTGATGCGGTACTGGCCGTTATTGGAGAGCGCCGACAGCGAGTAATTGCGGCGGATCTCTTCGCCGTCGAGGATCAGCTTCATGCCGATGTATTGACCGGGTTCTGCGGCGAGAATCGGGCCCTTGTCGGCCGGTTCGAAGTAGAACGAAGTGATCTCCGCACTCTCCTCAACCCTGGCCGCAACGATGAACTCACGCGCCCCGCGCCAGCCGCCCACCGCCTGTTCTTTCTCATCATAAATGGCAGTTTCGGCGCCGATCAGGATGTCCGCCAACTGGCCGTACGCTGCGCCCCAGGCACTCATCACTTCTGGCGTGGCGATCTCATCACCGAGCACTTCGGAGATCGCGCGCAGCAGGCAGGTGCCGACGATTGGGTAGTGTTCCGGGAGAATTTGCAGGGCGACGTGCTTGTTGATGATCTTAGCCACCAGATCGCCCAACTGATCGAGCTGATCGATATGGCGGGCGTACATCAATACGCCGTTAGCCAGTGCGCGCGGCTGGTCGCCGCTGGCCTGGTGGGCCTGGTTGAACAGCGGGCGCACCTCGGGATATTCGGAAAGCATCATGCGGTAGAAGTGGGTGATCAACGCTTCGCCGCCGCTTTCCAGCAGAGGCACGGTGGATTTGACGATGGCACGATCCTGAGCACTGAGCATGAGGGTGACTCCTGAGCTTTATTGAAAGTTATCTGTGGAGTATCAGTTTTCGTGCCAGTTAATTTTCTCTTATTAATCAATCGCTTGATTTTTATGTAGTCATAACGACACAAGCCGACTTATAGTCTTCTCGACTACATCAGGTCCATTTGACTACACACCATGATTGCCAAATCGCTGCTTACTGCCCTGCTCCCTCTGGTTGCCGACCTGTCGCGCGAACTGCCCGAGGGTGAGCGCTATCGGCGCCTGCTCGAAGCCATGCGCGCCCTGTTGCCCTGCGACGCCGCGGCGCTGTTGCGCCTGGATGGCGAATCGCTGGTGCCGCTGGCCGTTGACGGCTTGAGCACCGACACCCTCGGCCGCCGCTTCAAGGTCAGCGAACATCCGCGCTTCGACATTCTGCTGGCCGGTGCCGGGCCGACGCGCTTCGCCGCCGACAGCGAACTGCCTGATCCTTATGACGGACTGGTCGATGGCCTCGACGATCATCTGCAAGTTCACGACTGCCTCGGCTGCCCGTTATTCGTCGATGAAAAACTCTGGGGCCTGATCACCCTCGATGCGCTCGATCCCGAACGTTTCGAGCCGATCGAACTGGACGCCCTGCAAGCTTTCGCCAGCCTCGCCGCGGCCACGGTCAACGCCGCCGAACGCATCGAACGGCTGGCCAATCGCGCCGAAGACGAGCATCAGCGCGCCGAGGTCTATCGTCAGGCCAGCGGTCAGCAGCAGCGCGAGATGATCGGTCAGAGTAAAGCGCATAAACGCCTGGTCGACGAGATCAATCTGGTCGGCGGTAGCGATCTGACCGTATTGATCACCGGCGAAACCGGGGTGGGCAAAGAGCTGGTCGCGCAGGCGATTCACGCCGCCTCGGCGCGCGCCGACAAGCCGATCATCAGCCTCAACTGCGCCGCGTTGCCGGATACGCTGGTCGAAAGCGAGCTGTTCGGCCACGTGCGCGGCGCTTTCACCGGCGCCACCAGCGACCGCCGCGGCAAATTTGAACTGGCCAATGGCGGCACGCTGTTCCTCGATGAGGTCGGCGAACTGTCGCTGACCGTACAGGCTAAATTGCTGCGGGTGTTGCAGAGCGGGCAGTTGCAGCGCCTGGGCTCGGACAAAGAGCATCAGGTCGACGTGCGCCTGATCGCCGCGACCAACCGCGACCTCGCCGAAGAAGTACGCAGCGGCCGCTATCGTGCCGACTTCTATCATCGCCTCAGCGTCTACCCGCTGAAGGTCCCGGCGCTGCGCGATCGCGGACGCGATGTGCTGCTGCTCAGCGGCTTCTTCCTCGAACAAAACCGCTCACGCATGGGCCTCAACAGCCTGCGCCTGAACAGCGACGCTCAGGAAGCGCTGCTCGCCTACACTTGGCCGGGTAACGTACGCGAGCTGGAACATCTGATCGGCCGCAGCGCGCTGAAGGCGCTGGGCAACTGCAAGGTGCGGCCGAAGATTCTCAGCCTGAGTGCGGCGGATCTGGATCTGCCACGTGATTTTGTGGATAACACCAGTCAGATTGAAGTCAGTGTAGGGGAATTGCCGTCGATCAGCGGCGATCTGCGCAGCGCGACCGAGCAGTTTCAGCGCCAGTTGATCAGCGCGGCGCTGGAGCGCAATCAGGATAACTGGGCGAGTGCGGCGCGGGAGTTGGGGCTGGATAGAGCCAACCTTGGGCGGATGGCCAAAAGGTTGGGGATGAAGAGCTAAAAGCACCCTCACCCTAGCCCTCCCGGAGGGAGAGGGGACTGACCGAGGTGTCTTGCGTTATACATCGACCTGAAAAAACGCGTCGATTATGGATGCAGTGCAGCAGGGTCAGGTCGACGTAATTATTCTAATCCCACGGTCGGCTCCCTCACCCTCTGGGAGAGGGCTTGGGTGAGGGGCTTTTGATCTGTGACGACAAATCTAAAGCCCACCCCTTTCAGGCCGATAACCCGGCATCAATGGTTTCTGGCGATTCCACGCTCGCCCATCACCTTTTTCCACAGAAGGTCCAAATGTCCTCGACAAAAGCCCGCGCAGATTCACTTTCGCTTCTCCTGTTTACCTTGCGCAGCGGCAAGCTGATGGCGATCAACCTGCTGAAAGTCAGCGAAATCATCCCCTGCCCGCCGCTGACCAAGCTGCCGGAGTCGCACCCGCACGTCAAAGGCATCGCCACGCTACGCGGCGCCTCGCTGTCGGTGATCGACCTGAGCCGGGCCATCGGCGAGCGACCACTGGAAGACCCGAACGGTGGCTGCCTGATCGTCACCGATGTCAGCCGTTCAAAGCAGGGTCTGCACGTTCAGGCGGTGAGCAAGATCGTTCATTGCCTGACCACTGACATCAAACCGCCGCCGTTCGGCTCCGGCGGTTCGCGCGCTTACATCACTGGTGTGACCTCGGTGGACGGGACTTTGGTGCAGGTGCTGGATATCGAAAAAGTTATCCACAGCATCGCGCCGGCGCAGATCGAAATGGCCCCGACCGATCTGACCATGGAAGACGCCGAAGTGCTCGGCAACGCGCGGATTCTGGTGGTCGACGACAGTCAGGTGGCGCTGCAGCAATCGGTGCACACCCTGCGCAACCTCGGCCTGCAATGCCACACCGCACGCAGCGCCAAAGAGGCCATCGACTGCCTGCTCGACCTGCAAGGCACTGCGCAACAGATCAACCTGATCGTCTCCGACATCGAAATGTCCGAGATGGACGGCTACGCCTTCACCCGCACCCTGCGGGAAACGCCTGACTTTGCGCATTTGTATGTGCTGCTGCACACCTCGCTCGACAGCGCGATGAACAGCGAGAAAGCGCGACTGGCCGGGGCCAACGGCGTGCTGACCAAATTCTCCTCGCCGGAACTGACCCATTGCCTGATCGAAGCGGCCAAACACGTCGCGGCGCAAGGTCATTGAGTCTTGGCTGAGACGTTCTGCTTGCTGATGCGCCGCGATCTGCGCGCAGATCTGCCGGACATCCGCTGGCCGGACGGGGTTGAGGTCAGCACTTACCACCCGCAAACCGCAGCCAATGTGCACGCGCTGATGCAACTCGGCTACTGTGAGGGCGGTGGCCGGGTGCCGGCGTTTGAGGTCTGGCAGCAGCGTTTTGAAAGCAACCCCGAATATGATCCGGCGCTGTGTTTTATCGCCAGCGATGCCGATGGCGTGGTGGGTGTGGCGCAGTGCTGGACCAGTTCCTACATCAAGAATCTGGTGGTGCATCCGCGATTGCAAAGGCGCGGACTGGGTTGCGCGTTGCTGCTCAATGCGTTCAAGGTATTTCAGCGGCGACGCGAAGGGTTCGTTGATCTGAAGGTGCTGGAAAACAACCTGCGGGCGCAGCGGCTGTATGAGAGCGCGGGGATGTATGTGGTTCGCCGGGAATTGGTGCCGGACTGATCCACAGCTTTCGCGAGCAGGCTCGCTCCTACATTTGATCGCATTCCAAACGGTAGGAGTGCGCCTGCTCGCGATGAGGCCAGCCCAGGCAACTTCCCTTCTAAGGCAGACTCCAACCTTGGCCACCCACAACCAAGGATGCCCCCCCATGAAAACCCTCATCGCCAGCTTGCTCTGCCTCACCGCCCTCGCCTCCCAGGCCCACGCCTCCAGCCCCGACGCCTGGGCCGCCTACGACAAAACCGTGCTCACCAGTTGCACCAAGGCCAGCGGCCTGAAAAACGCCAAACCGGTCGGCACCCCGGCGCAATTCGACGACCGCGTCGGCTACACCGCCGTGCTCCTGCAAGGCCAGTACCCGCAAAAACACATGAAGGGCCAGCAAGGCACCGAACTGTGCCTGTACAGCAAATCCACGAAAAGCGCATTTGTCACCGAGTGGGACTCGATCCGCCCGACCGCGAAAACCCGCTGAGTGGCGCACAACTTGCTTCGATGCAGGCCTGTACGGTGGTTTTCCGCCACCGATTCACACCCTGATTGAAGACAGATCGCTCAATGAATACGACGTTTTCCTGCGTAGGCTGCGGTAAATGCTGCACCGACCACCATGTCCCGCTGACCCTGGCCGAGGCGCGCATGTGGGCGGCGGACGGTGGACAGGTGATCGTGCTGGTCGAGGCCTTTCTCGGCAACGGCCTTGGTCTGCCGATGCAGCAACGTGAGCACGCCGAACGCCGTTCAGTGCGGGTTCGCAGCGGCAGCACCGATGCCCATGTGGCGATCACCTTCGCCGCCTACAACGTCGGCCCCTGCCGGAATCTTGACGACGACAAGCTCTGCCGGATTTACGAGCGTCGGCCATTGGTGTGCCGGATTTACCCGGCGGAGATCAACCCGCACATCCCGCTCAACCCAGCGGCCAAGGATTGCCCGCCAGAATCGTGGGAACAGGGACCCTTGTTGATTGCCGGGGGCCAATTGGTTGATCAGGAACTGATCGAGTTGATCGAGCGCTCGCGTCAGGCCGATCGCGATGACATTCAAAGCAAGGATGCGATCTGCGCATTGCTCGGGATCCGCACCACGGCGCTGAAGGGTGACGGCTTTACTGCGTATCTGCCGAATATGAGTGCGTTTGCAGCGATGATCGATCAGGTGAGCGAGCAACCCTCAACGACTGCGTCGAGTGAGTGGCTGTTTCATTTGTCAGGGGAGGATGTTGCCGGGCAAGTCGCCGCGGCCGGAGCGCAGGTGGTGACTGAACCGGCGCAGACCTATGCGTTTATATCGCTGCGGGCGGCTTGATCCGGATTCTCTAGCACTTATCTGGACGTCTTCGCGAGCAAGCTCGCTCCCACAGGGACTTGTGTCGTGCACCTATCTCATGAACGACCGAAAAACTGTGGGAGCGTGCTTGCTCGCGAAGGGGCCGGCCCAAGGCGCTGTGCTGGAAATCACCGCGATGACCGAGGGCGCGAATAAACCTCAGCGCTTGCCCATCGAACGACGCGTACCCGGCGGCGCCATGCCCGGGGTTTTGGTGTGGCCGTTCTTCGCGCCGTTCTTGTACCAAGGCTGATTAGAGCCTTTGGCAGCGGCCAGGTCACCCGGCTTGAACGGGAATTTGAACGCCGGGATTTCGGCTTTGGCGTCGTTGGCGTCGGCCAATTCAACCGGGACAGCGCTCACCGCGTCGTCAACCGGTGGCAGGGTCGGGGAAGTCATAAAAGCTCCACAAAGCAGCAAGTCGGGCCCGATCAGTGAGCCGCGAAGGCGCGCAGTATACCCGCACGCCCTGGCTCGGCACTCGAAGAATTGCGCCGAACGCCGAACGGTTTACAGATACGTGACGGTCACGATGCCTTTGTCGCTGGAGGTCTTCAGCGCTTCGTAACGCATGGAGATCGGCAGCGACTGCCCACTGCATGCATTGCGGTAAGTATCGACATCGAACGCCAACCCCGGCTCAAGCTCCACCCGCCGCGACTCATTGCCCGCCAGCGCACCGACCCGCCCAACCGCACAGCCCGCATCGACAATCTGCCCGGTAAACCGAATCTCCCCGGATTGACTGCCAGGCGCGGCCAACGCGGTCAATGGAAGCAAGAGAAGCACGTACGGCATTACGGTTTTCAGCTTCATTTCAAGGTCACTCCGCAGTGATCGGCCCGGAAAAAAATCCGAGCTATACAAGCGTTATCCGCGTTTGAGGGCGAATCTTGAGAAGCGTAGTGGGTTAATTGGCTTTGGACCGGCAATGCTCAGCGTTTTTTTGCACCGCTGGAGAAAAAGGCAGAACCTTCGGCTGGCAAATATGTGCAGGATGAGACACAAGATAACGGCCAAAAACCAACCCTCACCCTAGCCCTCTCCCGGAGGGAGAGGGGACTGATCGTGGGGGATACGAGAGCTATGCCGACGTGAAATACCGAGTCGAACACAAGTTTTGAACAGCCCACAAATCGGCTCCCTCTCCAGGGGAGAGGGCTGGGGTGAGGGGCGAATCCACCACAAATCCCAAGCCAAACACCCGCTTCTAACCACTCAACAATGAGCGTTAGCTCGAGTGCCCTTGATCTTGCCTAACCAGCGACATCGGAAGGCTGAGTGGAGGGATTGATCCGGGCGTGGGAGCGCAGCGACCGTCTGGCGCAGCCAGACACAGCGGAAGTAGGTGCAGCGAAGCAAACCGTAGCCGCTGCGCCCGGATCGATCCCGCAGCGAAGGGACCCGAGCCTGCGAGGGCCGTACGTAGGAGCAAGCCTTTTCGGTTACCTTTTCGGCGTCTGGAAAAGGTGACTCGCCGTAAGGGCGAAACCGCCAGCCGCACCCCCCGAAGCAACGGATATTCACCCAAAACCCCAGTAGCATGGTCGGCCCTAAGGCCGCCAAGTAACCAGCCCAAACTGACAGCGCTGTCAGCCAGCCGTCACCCTCCTGACCCCCAAACCCGTATATAAAGCTCCAATCTGCCCAAACTCCAAACCCATCGGCGCCACACCGCATGCGAATCGACAAACACAAAGCCCTGCTCGTCACCCTGCTCATCCTGCTGGCAGCCACAGGCCTCTGGTTTGCACTAAAACCACCCCCGACCAAACTGGCGACCCCCACTGCCATCCCGGTGCGAGTGGTAACGGTCAGCGCCAAAGACGTCCCCCGCTACACCAGCGGCATCGGCTCGGTCCTCTCCCTGCACAGCGTGGTGGTACGCCCACAGATCGACGGCATCCTCACCAAAATCCTCGTCAAAGAGGGCCAACGGGTCAAAACAGGCGACCTGCTGGCAACCATCGACGACCGCTCGATCCGCGCCAGCCTCGATCAGGCCCGCGCGCAATTGGGCGAAAGCCAGGCGCAACTGCAAGTCGCTCTGGTCAACCTCAAACGCTACAAACTGCTCAGCGTCGACGACGGCGTGTCAAAACAGACCTACGACCAGCAGCAGGCACTGGTCAATCAACTCAAGGCCACAGCGCAAGGCAACCAAGCCTCGATCGACGCGGCGCAGGTGCAACTGTCCTACACGCAGATTCGCTCCCCGGTCACCGGCCGGGTCGGCATTCGTACCGTCGATGAAGGCAACTTCCTGCGCATGACCGACACCGCCGGCCTGTTTACCGTGACCCAGATCGACCCGATCGCCGTCGAGTTTTCCCTGCCCCAGCAAATGCTGCCAACCCTGCAAAGCCTGATCAACGATCCGCAGCGCGCGCCGGTCAAGGCCTATATCGGCGCTGACACCGATGGCGAAACCGCCAACCTGCTTGGCGAAGGTCATCTGACCCTGATCGACAACCAGATCAACGCCAACACCGGCACCATCCGCGCCAAGGCCGAATTCGCCAACGCCAGCCAGAAGCTCTGGCCCGGCCTGCTGGTCACAGTAAAAATTCAGACTGCCCTCGACAAGGATGCGCTGGTCGTACCGCCCACGGTCGTACAGCGCGGCCTTGATCAACACTTCGTTTACCGGGTCAACGGCGACAAGGTTGAAGCCGTGCAGGTGCAAATGGTTTATCAGGGCAGTGGTCAGGACATCATCAAAGGCGTGAACGCCGGCGATGTACTGATCAGCGATGGCCAGTCGCGGCTCAAACCAGGCTCGACCGTGCAAGTCATGAGCGAACCGCCGCAAGTGGTGCAAGCGGAGCCGACTCGATGAAGGCGCACAAAGGCGTCTCGACGTGGTGCATCGATCACCCGGTCGCGACCATTCTGCTGACCATCGCGCTGGTGCTGGTCGGGATCATTGCCTTCCCGCGCTTGCCGATTGCACCGCTGCCGGAAGCCGAATTTCCGACCATCCAGGTGTCGGCGCAGTTGCCCGGCGCCAGCCCCGACACCATGGCGTCATCGGTGGCCACACCGCTGGAGGTGCAGTTCAGCGCCATCCCCGGCATGACTCAGATGACCTCAAGCAGTGCGCTGGGCTCGACCCTGCTGACCCTGCAGTTCACCCTCGACAAAAGCATCGACACCGCCGCCCAGGAAGTGCAAGCGGCGATAAATACCGCCGCCGGCAAGTTGCCCAAGGACATGCCGACGCTGCCGACCTGGAAGAAGGTCAACCCGGCTGACAGCCCGGTGCTGATCCTCAGCGTCAGCTCGACGCAGATGCCTGGCACCGAACTCAGCGACTTGGTGGAAACCCTGCTGGCGCGTCAGATCAGTCAGATCGACGGCGTAGGCCAGATCAACATCACCGGTCAGCAACGTCCGGCGATTCGCGTGCAGGCCTCGGCGGACAAACTGGCGGCGATTGGTCTGACCCTCGCCGACATTCGCTTGGCCATCCAGCAGACCAGTCTCAACCTCGCCAAGGGTGCGCTGTACGGCGAGTCGAGCATTTCGACGCTGTCGACCAACGACCAGTTGTTCTATCCCGAGGACTACAGCCAGCTCATCGTTTCCTACAAGGATGGCGCCCCGGTGCACCTGCGCGATGTCGCCAAAGTCGTCAACGGTGCAGAAGATGCCTACGTGCAGGCGTGGGCGGGTGATCGTCCGGGCGTGAACCTGGTGATCTCGCGCCAGCCCGGCGCCAACATCGTTGAAACCGTCGACCGTATACAAGCCGCCCTGCCCGGCCTCGAAGCCATGCTGCCGGCCTCGGTGCAGGTGAAAACCCTGATCGACCGCACCCAGACCATCCGCGCCTCGCTGCATGAAGTCGAGATCACCTTGTTGATCGCGATCCTGCTGGTGGTGGCAGTGATGGCGCTGTTCCTGCGCCAATTGTCCGCAACGCTGATCGTCTCGGCGGTGCTCGGCGTTTCGCTGGTGGCCAGTTTCGCCTTGATGTACGTCCTCGGGTTCAGCCTGAACAACCTGACACTGGTGGCGATCGTCGTCGCGGTCGGCTTCGTGGTCGACGATGCGATTGTGGTGGTGGAAAACATCCACCGGCATCTGGAGGCCGGCGACGACATGCGCGAAGCCGCGATCAAAGGCGCGGGCGAGATCGGCTTCACCGTGGTCTCGATCAGCTTCTCGCTGGTGGCGGCGTTTATTCCGCTGCTGTTCATGGGTGGTGTGGTCGGGCGGTTGTTCAAGGAATTCGCCCTGACCGCGACCTCGACCATCATGATTTCCGTGGTGGTGTCGCTGACGCTGGCGCCGACGCTGGCTGCGCTGTTCATGCGCAAACCGACGCACCACGCCCACGATAAACCGGGTTTCAGCGAACGCTTGCTCGGCTGGTATGAACGCGGGCTGCGCCGCGCCCTCGCCCATCAGAAGTTGATGATCGGCGTGTTCGGTCTGTCGCTGGCGCTGGCCATCGGCGGTTACATCTTTATCCCGAAAGGTTTCTTTCCGGTGCAGGACACCGGTTTCGTGCTCGGCACCACCGAGGCGGCTGCGGATATCTCCTACGGCGACATGGTGAAAAAACACCTGGCGATGGCACAAATCGTCGCCGCCGACCCAGCGGTGCAGGCGTTCTCCCATTCGGTTGGAGTCTCCGGCAGCAACCAGACCATCGCCAACGGGCGCTTCTGGATCGCCCTGAAAAAACGCGGCGATCGCGACGTCAGCGCCAGCCAGTTCATCGACCGCATCCGTCCGCAACTGATGAAGGTGCCCGGCATCGTGCTGTATCTGCGCGCCGGTCAGGACATCAACCTCAGCTCCGGCCCGAGCCGTGCGCAGTACCAATACGTACTCAAAAGCAACGACGGGGTGACCCTCGCGACGTGGACGCAACGCCTGACCGAAAAACTGCGCAGCAACCCGGCGTTTCGCGACATTTCCAATGACCTGCAACTGGGCGGCAGCATCACCCACATCAGCATCGACCGCAGCGCCGCCGCGCGTTTCGGCCTGACCGCCAGTGATGTCGACGAAGCGCTGTACGACGCCTTCGGCCAACGGCAGATCAATGAATTCCAGACTCAGGTCAACCAGTACAACGTGATCCTCGAACTGGACACCAAACAGCGCGGCAAGGCCGAAAGCCTGAATTATTTCTACCTGCGTTCGCCGCTGAGTGGCGAGATGGTGCCGCTGTCGGCGCTGGCCCGCTTCGATGCGCCGACCATCGGCCCGCTGTCGATTGCCCACGACGGCATGTTCCCGGCGGCGAATCTGTCGTTCAACCTCGCGCCCGGTGTAGCCCTGGGTGATGCGGTGATTCTGCTCAATCAGGCCAAGGCAGAGATCGGCATGCCGACTGCGATCAGCGGCAATTTCCAGGGTGCGGCGCAGGCGTTCCAGAGCTCGCTGGCCAGTCAGCCGTGGCTGATCCTCGCGGCGCTGGTCGCGGTGTACATCATTCTCGGCGTGCTTTACGAGAGCTTCGTGCACCCGCTGACGATCATTTCGACATTGCCGGCGGCAGGTCTTGGCGCGGTGATCATGTTGTGGATCTGCGGCCAGGACTTTTCGATCATGGCGTTGATCGGGCTGGTGTTGCTGATCGGCATCGTCAAGAAAAACGGCATCCTGATGATCGACTTCGCGCTCGAAGCGCAGCGTCATCGGGGCCTGTCGCCGCAGGAGGCGATTTTCGAGGCGTGCATCACGCGGTTCCGGCCGATCATCATGACCACCCTCGCCGCCCTGCTCGGCGCCCTGCCGCTGATGCTCGGTTACGGCACCGGCGCCGAGTTGCGCCAACCGCTGGGGATCGCCGTGGTCGGCGGTTTGCTGGTCAGCCAGATGCTGACGCTGTTCACCACGCCGGTCATATACTTATGGCTTGAGCGGCTGTTTCACCGGCCCCGACCTGTGCCGGCAACGGCATTGGCGACCACAGACTGAGGCGGTCATGCGCGTTCTGATTATCGAAGACGAGGAAAAAACCGCGGATTATCTGCACCGCGGCCTCACTGAACAGGGTTACACCGTGGACCTGGCCCGCGACGGCATCGAAGGCCTGCACCTGGCGCTGGAAAGCGATTACGCGGTGATCGTCCTTGACGTGATGTTGCCAGGCCTCGATGGCTTCGGCGTGCTGCGTGCCTTGCGTGCACGCAAGCAAACGCCGGTGATCATGCTCACCGCCCGCGAGCGCGTCGAGGACCGCATCAAAGGCTTGCGCGACGGCGCCGACGATTACCTCGGCAAACCGTTTTCCTTCCTCGAACTGGTCGCGCGTCTGCAAGCGCTGACCCGCCGCAGTGGCGGCCACGAACCGGTGCAAGTGAGCATTGCCGATCTGTGGATTGATCTGATCAGCCGCAAAGCCACCCGCGCCGGCACCCGGTTGGACCTGACGGCCAAGGAGTTCTCGCTGCTCAGTGTGCTCGCCCGCCGCCAGGGTGAAATCCTCTCGAAAACCGCGATTGCCGAGATGGTCTGGGACATCAATTTCGACAGTGACGCCAACGTCGTCGAAGTCGCGATCAAACGCCTGCGCGCCAAACTCGACGGTCCGTTCGACGAGAAACTGCTGCACACCATTCGTGGCATGGGTTATGTGCTGGAGAGCCGTGGTGTCCAGTAACTCCATCGCACTGCGCCTCAGCGGAATGTTCACGCTGGTGGCGCTGCTGGTGTTTGTGTTGATTGGCGGTGCGCTCTATCAACAAGTCGACAAGGGCCTGGGTCTGCTTCCCGAAGCCGAACTCGACGCGCGCTACAGCGTGCTCGAATCCACCGTCGGCCGTTACGGCACGCCGGAGCACTGGGTGAAAATCAACAACAAGCTCAAGCTGCTCGGCGAGGAAGACAAACGCATCAGCTTCTGGATTACCAGCGGTAACCCGCAATACGAATACGGCAACCTCACGCCACAGATCCGCGCGGTCGCCAACGGCCCGCTGGGCATGCGCGACCTGCAATTGCCGGATCAGCCCGCGCCGCTGAAAGTACTGGTCAGCCAGTTCCCGGCCAAGGACCAGCGCCCGCCGCTGCGCTTCATGATCGGCATCGACACCGAGACCTTTCACCAGACCCAACATCAGTTGCTGATTGCCTTGGTCAGTCTGGCGATCGTCGGCGTGCTGCTGGCGTCAGCGCTGGGCTATTGGGTGGCGCGAATTGGCCTCCAACCGTTGATCAAACTGTCCCAGGAAGCCCAGCGTCTGGCGCCGCCGTTGAGGGCCGGGCGCTTGCGGTTGTCGCCATTGCCGCCGGAGCTTGCGCAGTTTGTCGAGTCGTTCAACTCGACCCTGGAGCGCGTCGAACTGGCCTATTCGCGCCTGGAATCATTCAACGCCGACGTCGCCCACGAATTGCGTTCACCACTGACCAACCTGATCGGCCAGACGCAAGTGGCGTTGACTCGCGGGCGCTCTGCAGAGCATTACTTCGAAGTGCTGCAATCGAATCTGGAAGAGCTGGAACGGCTGCGCTCGATCATCAATGACATGCTGTTCCTGGCCAGTGCCGATCAGGGCAACAAGGCGACCAAACTGACGTCCACTTCGCTGGCCGATGAAGTGGCGACGACCCTCGAGTATCTGGATTTCATCCTCGAGGACGCGCAAGTTCAGGTGCAGGTCAGCGGCGACGCGCAGGTGCAGATCGAAGTCGCGCATTTGCGTCGAGCGTTGATCAATCTGCTCAGCAACGCCGTGCAGCACACCGAGCCGGGTGAGGTGATCGAGGTATGCATTCAGGTCGAAGAGCATCAGGTGAGCATCGGCGTGGCGAATCCAGGATCGCCGATTGCCAGTGAACATCTGCCGCGCTTGTTCGAGCGTTTTTATCGGGTCGATGCGTCGCGCCGCAACAGTGGCAATAACCATGGCTTGGGGCTGGCGATCGTCAAGGCGATCGCGTTGATGCATGGTGGGGATGTGTTTGTGCGCAGTGATCGGGGGGTGAATACCTTTGGAATGCATTTACCGATCTGAAAGCCCCTCATCGGAACGCCGCCCGCCTAACCCTCTCCCAGAGGGAGAGGGGCCTGACCGAGGTGGATGTTGAATTTACGTCGACCTGAATTTTCTGAGCCGGACTCAGGTTCTGAAAAGCCCCCGATCGGCTCCCTTTCCCCTCGCCCCCCTTGGGGGAGAGGGCTGGGGTGAGGGGGTTGCTCTTGGCTACACCGCGATCCTGGACTTTTACCTCCCACGCAACAGTCATTTATGAAAATCACGCTGTTTCCCATCGCCCGGCAACCTTATCTTTGCCCGCACCAAACAGCACTCGCCAAGCGAGAAGGTTTTCAAGATGTCCAACAGTATGGGTATTGCCAGCGCATTCGTTCTGTCCTCATTGTTCCTGTCGCCGATGGCCATGGCTGAAGAATCGCAAGCATTCGTGGCGCACAATATCGCCCGCGCGCAAGCATTTGATCAGCATCAGGCCGAAGTGATGGCCAAGACACAAGATGCCACGCAAGCCCCGCAGACTGCCACTTCCCCGACTTCAGTCGGCGAAACCGACAGCTGAGTCGCACACCGCGCCACCGTTTCCCTCGACGCGGTTGTTTGGCTCTTCCCGTTCAACCGTCGTCATTACAGGCCGCTGATATTCAGCGGCCTTTTTTCGTAGTGGTCTGAGCGCTACGCGCTTGCTATGCAACGGCTGGAACACCAACCACCCCAAGACCTTGAGGCGTCATCTGATTCAAATAGCGCCCTCGCAAGCGCACCCTATCCGCCCATTTCACCGTGTTATTCATTGCAGCTAGCGCAATTATCTCAGCCACCTGCCTTTCCCCCTGTGGGAGCGAGCCTGCTCGCGAAAGCGTCCGATCAGTTAACATCTGTATAGGCTGACAAACAGCCTTCGCGAGCAGGCTCGCTTCCACAATGTTATTTGGTGCCTGGTTTACTACGCTGAGCACATCACTCTCAATCGATAGCCACCATGATCGTAAGCCGTACCCCGTCCACCTCGGGCAAATCCAAACGCCCCGAGCGGCTGCTGATCTGCGGCAGCCTGCTCAGCGTGATCGCGATCGTGTGCATTGTCACCTTCCTGCTCATCCGCGAGCACGCCAGCGCTCAGGAATCCGCCACTCGCAGTGCCACGACCATTGCGCAACTGATCGACGCCGATGTGCTGCGCACGGTCGAGCTGTATGACCTGACGCTGCAAGGCCTGATTGCCGCCGCGCAACGGGACGACCTGCAGAACGTCTCGCCGCAGATTCGTCATCTGGCACTGTTCGACCGCTCGACCACGGCGCGCTACAAGGGCGATATCCTGCTGCTCGACACGCTTGGCAATGTCGTCGCCGACTCTTCGCGAGTCGAGCCGAAGCCGGGCAATTTTGCCGACCGCGATTATTTCCTCGCCCACGCCTTCAACCGCGACATCGGCATGTTCATCAGCCGACCGTTCCAGACCCGTTGCGACTGCAATGAAGCCAATCAGTGGCGGATCAGTTTCAGCCGCCGCATCTCCACGCAAACCGGCGAGTTTGCCGGCGTGGCCGTGGCGTCGCTGAAGCTCGATTACTTTGATCAATTGTTCAACAGCCTCGACATCGGCACAGACAGCACTCTGAATATCATCAACAGTGACGGCGTACTGCTCGCGCAGAAGCCTTATCTGCAAAGCGATTCGGTCGGCAAGAGCTTCGGCAACCGTCCCAACGTGGTGAAAATTCTCAGCGACAAGGACGGCAAGGGCAGTTTCACCAGCACCTCGAGCATGGATCAGCAGCAGCGCCTCTATACCTATTCGCGAGTCGGCAACCTGCCGCTGACCGTGATGGTCGCGCTGTCCAGCGACGAAGTGTTCGGCACCTGGCGACGCACCGCGCTGCTGATCAGCGGCGCCACCGGCGTGTTGTGCGTGGGCTTGCTCTGGCTGACCTGGCTGCTCGCTCGCGAGCTGCGCTTGCGCCAGCGTGCCGAACGCGAGCTGGCGCAACTGGCGGCTACCGATGATCTGACCGGCGTGGCCAACCGACGCATGCTCGATCAGACCTTGCGCCACGAATGGTTTCGCGCCCAACGCTCAGGCCAGCCCTTGTCAGTGATGATGATCGATGCCGATCACTTCAAGGCCTTCAACGACCGCCATGGTCATCAGGCCGGGGATCAGGCACTGAAAACCCTGGCGCGGGTGATTGGCGAAAACGTGCGACGCCCGGCGGATCTGGTGGCGCGCTATGGCGGTGAGGAGTTTTCGGTGATTCTGGCCGAGACCGACAGCCAGGGCGCGCAGCGCATTGCCGAGCATATTCGCCAGGCAGTCGAGCAACTGCCGCGGGTGGACGAGGCTGAACGGGCGATGACGGTGAGTATCGGCATTGCGACCTGGACGACGGCCAGCGAGATGACGCTGGAGCAGTTGCTGTTTGCGGCGGACAAGGCGTTGTATCAAGCCAAGGAAGGCGGCCGCAATCGGGTGGTGGTGGCTTCCTGATAGGTTTGTTGGGGCCTCTCCGGCCCTATCGCGAGCAGGCTCACTCCTGCGTTTGGAATGCATTCCCCTGTAGGAGTGAGCCTGCTCGCGATGAGGCCAGTGCAGGCAACACAAAAACCACAGGCATAAAAAAAGGCCATCCTGGGATGGCCTTCAAAAAACTAGAGAGGTTTTTTACTTACACGGCCGCAACCGGGCGCATGTAAGAGATCGGTGCGGTGCTGGCGTCTTCGAACGTCACCACTTCCCAAGCGTCTGTCTGCTCAATCAACTTGCGCAGCAGCTGGTTGTTCAGTGCATGACCGGACTTGAAGCCTTTGAACTCACCAATCAGGCTGTTGCCCAGCAGGTACAGGTCGCCAATTGCATCGAGGATCTTGTGTTTGACGAATTCGTCTTCATAGCGGAGACCGTCTTCGTTCAACACGCCATCGGCGTCGACCACGATTGCGTTTTCAACGCTGCCGCCGAGTGCGAGGTTGTGCTTGCGCAGGTACTCGATATCACTCATGAAACCAAAGGTACGGGCGCGGCTGACTTCTTTTACGAACGAAGTGCTGGAAAAATCCACGCTTGCACTCTGGGTGCGGTCCCGGAAAACCGGGTGATCGAAATCGATCTCGAAGCTCACCTTGAACCCTTCGAAAGGCACGAAAGTGGCGCGCTTGTCGCCGTCTTCCACTGTCACTTCACGCAGGATGCGGATGAATTTCTTGGCGGCGTCCTGTTCTTCCAGGCCTGCCGATTGAATCAGGAATACGAAGGGTCCAGCGCTGCCATCCATGATCGGGACTTCGGACGCGGAGAGCTCGACGTAGGCGTTATCGATGCCCAGGCCAGCCATGGCCGAGAGCAAGTGCTCTACCGTGTCCACTTTGACGTCGCCATTGATCAGCGTCGTCGACATAGTGGTTTCACCGACGTTTTCCGCGCGGGCAGGAATCTGCACCACAGGGTCGAGGTCAGCGCGACAAAACACAATGCCAGTGTCGACAGGCGCAGGCTTGAGGGTCAGGTAGACCTTCTCACCGGAGTGCAGGCCTACACCTGTGGCACGGATAATATTTTTCAGTGTGCGTTGTTTAATCATGGCTTGGGCCGCTTCAGCGCAAATTGCGAACTGGTATCAACAAAGGCTGGCGATGATAGCAGACCATGCCTTTGCTGAACACCAATCACCTTCATAGGCCTGATACATTCCATCAATCGGCCTGACGACGCAGGAATGCCGGGATGTCCAGGTAGTCCAGGTCATCTTGCGGATTCATCTTCGCGGCAGCCGCAGCACCGGCCTGAGCCTGGTTGCGCATGACGGTCGGACGGTCCAGATCACGGTAGTTCACCGCTGGCGCTTCCTGACGGGCCGGAGCCGGTTGTTGCACCTGCGCCGAAGCCATGGAGGTGTGAACGGTGTTGTCGATGACCTTTACAGGCTTCTCGATTTTCGCGCCCAGACCGGTAGCGACGACGGTGACGTGCAGCTCGTCGCGCATGTCCGGATCGATAACGGTACCGACCTTGACCATGGCGTGCTCGGAAGCGAAGGCTTCGATGATCGAACCGACGTCGGAGTACTCACCCAGCGACAGGTCAGGACCTGCAGTGATGTTCACCAGGATGCCGCGTGCGCCTTGCAGGTTCACGTCTTCGAGCAGCGGGTTGCGGATCGCCGCTTCAGTGGCTTCACGTGCACGGTTCGGACCGCTGGCGCAGCCAGTGCCCATCATCGCCATGCCCATTTCGCTCATCACGGTACGCACGTCGGCGAAGTCGACGTTGATCATGCCCGGACGCTTGATGATGTCGGAGATACCGCGAACGGCACCGGCCAGTACATCGTCTGCCTTGGCGAAAGCCGACAAGAGGCTGGCGTCTTTACCGAGGATGGTCAGCAGCTTCTCGTTAGGAATGGTGATCAACGAGTCGACGCTTTCCGAGAGCATGCGGATGCCTTCGTCGGCGATCTGCATACGCTTGCGGCCTTCGAACGGGAACGGACGGGTCACGACCGCAACGGTCAGGATGCCCATTTCCTTGGCCACTTCGGCGATGATCGGCGCTGCACCGGTACCGGTACCGCCGCCCATGCCAGTGGTGATGAACACCATGTTGGTGCCCTGCAGCACTTCGGCAATGCGCTCACGGTCTTCCAGAGCGGCCTGACGACCCACTTCAGGGTTGGCGCCCGCGCCCAGACCTTTGGTCACGCCGGTGCCCAGTTGCAGAATGGTCCGCGCGCCGATGTTTTTCAGCGCTTGAGCATCGGTGTTGGCGCAGATGAACTCAACGCCTTCGATGTTGCTCTTGACCATGTGATTGACAGCGTTGCCGCCGCCACCGCCGACACCGATAACCTTGATTACCGGGCTTGCGGGGATGTTGTCTACGAGTTCGAACATTTTCCCTCTCCTTACATTCTCTAGTTTTTTCGCCTACTGCTGTTTGTTGCGGTGTATCTACTGCAGTTGCTTGCCGCTTGAAGCTTGTCGCTTCAAGCTGCTTTTAAAAGTTGCCCTGAACCCACTTCTTCAAGCGGTCCAGCAACGGCGCCTGTGGCTCTTCGTTGCTGTAGCTGTCGCGGCTGCCGATGCCGGAGAACGAAACCCCGTCGGACTGCTTTTGCAGGCCGTACATCAACAAGCCAACGCCAGTGGAATAGATCGGGTTGCGCACCACGTCATCCAGGCCTTTGACGCCATGCGGTACACCGAGGCGTACCGGCATGTGGAAGATTTCCTCGGCCAGTTCAGTGGCGCCTTCCATTTTCGACGTGCCGCCAGTCAGCACGATGCCGGCCGGGATCAGGTCTTCGTAGCCGCTGCGACGCAGCTCGGCCTGGATCAGCGTGAACAGTTCGTCGTAACGCGGCTCGACCACTTCGGCCAGGGCCTGACGCGACAGCTCGCGCGGTGGACGGTCGCCAACGCTTGGTACCTTGATGGTTTCGCCGGCGCCGGCCAGTTTGGCCAGCGCGCAGGCGTAACGGATCTTGATCTCTTCGGCGTACTGGGTCGGGGTGCGCAACGCCATGGCGATGTCGTTGGTCACCTGATCACCGGCAATCGGGATCACCGCGGTATGCCGGATCGCGCCTTCGGTGAAGATCGCGATGTCGGTGGTGCCGCCGCCGATGTCGACCAGGCACACGCCCAGTTCTTTCTCGTCGTCGGTCAGTACCGAGTAAGCCGAGGCCAGTTGCTCGAGAATGATGTCGTCGATTTCCAGACCGCAGCGACGCACGCATTTTTCAATGTTCTGTGCAGCGTTGACGGCGCAGGTGACCACGTGAACCTTGGCTTCCAGACGCACGCCGGACATGCCCAGTGGCTCGCGCACGCCTTCCTGGTTATCGATCACGTAATCCTGCGGCAGGGTGTGCAGCACGCGCTGGTCAGCCGGGATCGCCACGGCCTGAGCGGCATCCAGTACCCGCTCAAGGTCAGCCGAGCTGACTTCGCGATCACGGATCGCGACGATGCCGTGGGAATTCAGGCTGCGGATGTGATTGCCGGCCACACCGACAAATGCCGAGTGAATGCGGCAGCCGGCCATCAGCTGGGCTTCTTCGATCGCGCGCTGAATCGACTGCACGGTGGACTCGATGTTGACCACCACGCCCTTCTTCAGGCCACGGGACGGATGGGTACCGATCCCGACGATTTCCAGCGAGCCGTCGTCGGACACCTCGCCGACCAGCGCCACCACCTTGGAGGTGCCGATATCGAGACCGACGATCATTTTGCCGCTTTGCACGTTTGCCATGGGTCCTGCCTCTTCTTAATTCTTTGCGACAGCGGGTTGGGCTGTCGTCGGCGCTACGGGTTCCCGCCAGCCAACAGCGAGGCCGTTGGCGTAGCGCAGATCGATGCGCGCAATGTTCGTAATCTGCTCTTTCAGCGTCTTGTCATAGATGGCGATGAAGCGGCGCATCTTTTCCACCAGATTGCCGCGTCCCAGCAGCAACTCGATGCCGGGGCCGGAACTGCCGGCACCGGTGGTCAGGAACCAGCTGCCGCGTTCACGCAATTCAAGGCGTGCAATCGAAAAACCCAGCGGGCGCAGCATCTGGCTCAACACCTGGTACTGCTGCATCACTTGCTGCTGCGCCCGTTGTGGGCCGAACAGCTGCGGCAGGTGTTCGTAGTTCGCCAGTTCCTTGGGCGTGAACGCCTGGCCCTGGTTGTTCAGTAACGACTCGTCGCCCCAACGCGCGACGGGCAGTTGCTCTTCGAGGCGGATCACCACTTGATCCGGCCACACGCGACGCACTTCGGCGTGGGCGATCCATGGCATCTGCTCAAGCTCGGTGCGCATCCCGGCCAGGTCGATGGTGAAGAAGCTCGACGCCACGAATGGCGCGATCCGCTGCTGCACCGCCTGCTGGCTGATGTAGCTGAGGTCGCCCTGCACCGCGATCTTGCTGATCGGCCGGTCGGCGTACGGCAGCAAACGCTGCGCGCCTTCGTACGTACCAAAACCCAGCGCCACCAGCAGCACTGGCCAGAACAGGCTTTTCAGAAAACCGAAATTGGCTTTCGGCAGGCGCGCGGACATCGGCTCTTTCGCCACCATTCGGCTGGCGCCACGCGGCACCGGCTTGCGGCCGGGTGCGGGGGGCTGATGTCGCAGATGAGCGCCTTGCATGGTCTTAACCTCGCGCCTCTTGGGTGCCGGCGTCTTCAACGCTGGCCGCCAGAATGGCCAGTACCAGTTGCTGGAAATCCAGACCGGCAGCCCGCGCCGCCATCGGCACCAGGCTGTGATCGGTCATGCCCGGTGCGGTATTGACTTCGAGGAACCAGAACTGCCCGTCGGCGTCCTGCATCACGTCGGCCCGGCCCCAACCGGCGATACCCAGCGCCTCACAGGCCTTGGCCGTGAGATCCATGAGTTCCTGTTCCTTGGCGGCATCCAGCCCGCACGGAATGCGGTACTGGGTATCGTTGGCGATATATTTGGCGTCGTAGTCGTAAAACGAGTGCGGTGTACCCAGGGCGATAGGAGGCAACACCTGGTCACGCAGAGTGGCGATGGTGAACTCCGGACCTTGAATCCATTGCTCGACCAACACTTGTGAATCGTAGGTACTGGCCGCTTTCCATGCGTCGATCAACTCGGACGCAGAACTCACTTTGGCCATCCCGATACTTGAACCTTCATGCGCCGGTTTGACGATCAAAGGGAAGCCCAGTTCCGTCGCCGCCGAAATACAATCGGCTTCGCTGCACAGCACGGCATGACGCGGCGTCGGAATCCCGAGGCTGTGCCAGACCTGCTTGGTGCGCAGTTTGTCCATGGCCAGTGCCGAGGCCAGAATGCCACTGCCGGTGTACGGAATGCCCGCGCACTCCAGCAGGCCCTGCATGCTGCCGTCTTCGCCGCCGCGACCGTGAAGAATGATGAACGCACGGTCGATCTTTTCGCTGAGCAGACGCTGCAGGAAGTCTTCGCCGACATCGATGCCGAACGCGTCCACGCCAGCGCTCTGCAATGCTTCGAGCACGGCGTTACCGGATTTCAACGAAACCTCACGCTCGGCACTCAGGCCGCCGAAGAGCACGGCGACTCGGCCGAAGTCTTTCGGCGCGATGGTGGAAAACAGCTTGGCGTAGGCAGCAGTCATTTCAACTTCCCCTCGACTGGCGCCGCCACGGCGCCAGCGAACAATTCACTTTTCAACAGCTTCGGCGCGAGACCACCGATATCACCGGCGCCCTGGCACAGCAGGATGTCGCCGGCACGCAGCAGCGGCTTGACCAGCGGCGCGAGGTCGACGCCACGTTCGATGTAGATCGGGTCGAGCTGACCACGCTGGCGGATGCTGTTGCACAGCTTGCGGCTGTCGGCGCCGGGGATCGGCTCTTCGCCGGCCGGATAGACTTCCATCAGCAGCAACACGTTGGCATCGGCCAGTACATTGACGAAGTCGTCGTACAGATCGCGGGTGCGGCTGTAACGATGCGGCTGATACACCATCACCAGACGGCGCTCCGGCCAGCCACCGCGCACGGCTTTGATCACCGCGGCGACTTCGGTCGGGTGATGGC
The DNA here is from genome assembly GCF_036668835.1 of Pseudomonas koreensis. Lineage (GTDB taxonomy): Bacteria > Pseudomonadota > Gammaproteobacteria > Pseudomonadales > Pseudomonadaceae > Aquipseudomonas > Aquipseudomonas koreensis_I. Next base: position 116,875 of record NZ_JAZEVW010000005.1, on the reverse strand, counting down.
CGTAGTCGTCGACCAGCATCACGTGGCCGTTGTCCACCGGCAGTTCGCCGTAGACCTGAAAGCGTCGACCCACGCCCTGGAAACCCGAGAGCCCCTGAACGATCGCTTCATCGCTGATGCCCTCATCGGTGGCGATGCAGATGGTCGCCAACGAGTTGAGCACGTTGTGGTTGCCGGGCATGTTCACCGACACTTCCAGCGGCTCGCGGTCCGGGCGCAGCACAGTGAAGAAGGTCTGCATGCCTTGCTGGCGCACATTGATCGCGCGCACGTCGGCGTCTTCGCTGAAGCCGTAGGTCACGGTCGGACGTTTGACCAGCGGCAGGATTTCGCGCACCACCGGATCGTCCAGGCACATCACCGCCAGCCCGTAGAACGGCAGGTTGTGCAGGAACTCGACGAAGGTTTTCTTCAGTTTGTTGAAGTCGCCGTCGTAAGTCGCCATGTGGTCGGCGTCGATGTTGGTGACCACGGCCACCAGCGGTTGCAGGTGCAGGAAGCTCGCGTCGCTCTCATCGGCTTCGGCGATCAGGTAACGGCTGGTGCCGAGCTGGGCATTGGTGCCCGCGGCATTCAGCCGGCCACCGATAACGAACGTCGGATCGAGGCCGCCGGCAGCGAACACCGAAGCGATCAGACTGGTAGTCGTGGTTTTGCCGTGGGTACCGGCGACGGCGATGCCGTGGCGATAGCGCATCAGCTCGGCGAGCATTTCCGCACGCGGCACCACCGGAATACGACGTTCAAGCGCAGTCGCCACTTCCGGGTTGGACGTGTTCACCGCGCTCGACACCACCAGCACATCGGCGGCCGCAGCGTTCTCGGCGCGGTGGCCGATGAAGATCTGCGCGCCAAACGATTCAAGGCGTTCGGTGACCGGCGAAGCTTTCAGGTCGGAACCGGAAACTTGATAGCCCAGGTTGAGCAGCACTTCGGCGATACCGCACATGCCCACGCCGCCGATACCGACGAAGTGGATGCGACGGATGCGGCGCATTTCCGGTTGAGGCATGGCTTTCTGATTCTCAACCATGGGCCACCTCCAGACAGGTATCGACCACGCTACGGGTGGCATCGGGTTTGGCCAGACGGCGGGCCGCTTGGGCCATTGCTTCGAGTCGTTGCGGTTGCATCAAGACCTCTGTCAGGCGCGCGGCAAGGTCCGCGGCGCCAGTCGTTCTTTGCGGCATCAGGAAGGCAGCGCCTTCGCGGGCCAAATAATCGGCGTTGCGGGTCTGGTGATCGTCGATCGCGTGGGGCAAAGGCACCAGCATCGAGGGCAGACCAGCGGCAGCCAGCTCACTGATGGTCAACGCGCCAGCGCGGCATACCACCAGGTCAGCCCAGCCATAGGCTTGAGCCATGTCTTTGATGAACGGCTGCACTTGTGCTTCCACACCCGCGGTGCGGTAACGCTCGGCAGTCAGTTCATCGTGGTTCTTGCCGGCCTGATGAAACACTTCCGGGCGCAGGTCGGTGGCGACTTGGGCCAGGGCTTCAGGCAGCAATTTGTTCAACGGTTCTGCGCCCAGGCTTCCGCCGAGGATCAGCAAACGCGCTCTACGCCCGGCCAGAGCAGGACGCGCGGTATCGAGGAACAGCTCGCTGCGCACCGGATTGCCGGTGGTACGGCGGCTGTCCGACAGAGTAAAGGTGTCGGGGAACGCTTCACACACTCGGGCGGCGAACGGCACCAGCAACCGATTGGCGGTGCCGGCGACGGCGTTCTGCTCGTGAACGATCACCGGTACGCCGGCCAGTTTTGCGGCGAGGCCGCCGGGCCCGGTCACATAACCACCGAAGCCGACCACACACACCGGCTTCAGGCGACGCATGATTGCCCGTGCCTGCCACACCGATTTCAGCAACATGAACGGTGCCTTGAGCAGCGACAGCTTGCCCTTGCCGCGCAGGCCGCTGGCGTTGATTCGGTGCAATTCAAAACCCGCCGCCGGGACCAGTTCGTTTTCGATGCCGCGTGGCGTGCCGAGCCAGTGCACGGTGTAGCCGCGCGCCTGAAATTCGCGGGCACAAGCCAGCGCCGGGAACACGTGGCCGCCGGTACCGCCGGCCATGATCAGTACGTTAGCGCCCATGAGTCGGCTCCTCGGCGAAGTCGCTTTCATGGAACTCCATTTCTTCGCTGCCCAGATGGGTTCGACTCTCCCACTCGATGCGCAGCAACAGGCCCAGACAGGCGCAGCAAATCACCAGCGAGCTGCCGCCGTAACTGAGGAACGGCAAGGTCAGACCCTTGGTTGGCAGCAGGCCGACGTTCACACCGATGTTGATCAGGAACTGACCAATCCACAGGAACGACAGACCGTAAGCCACATAAGCGGCAAAGAACTGCTTGGCCTTCTCGGCCCACAAGCCGATGTACATGCCGCGAATACACACGAACACGAACAGCGCGACGGTGCACAACGAACCGACCGCGCCGAGTTCTTCGGCCAGTACCGAGAACACGAAGTCGGTGTGCGCTTCCGGCAGGTAGAACTGCTTTTGCACGCTGTTGCCCAGGCCTACACCCAGCCATTCACCGCGACCGAACGCGATCAATGCCTGCGATAACTGATAGCCAGCGCCGAACTGGTCGGCCCACGGGTCGGCAAAGTTGGTCAGACGCGCCATCCGGTACGGCTGCATCTGAATCAGCAAAACCACGGCGCCGACCGCCAGCACCACCATCAGCGAGAAGCGGAACAGCCCGACCCCGCCCAAAAACAGCATCGCTGCGGCCGCGCCCATCATTACCACGGTGGCACCGAAGTCCGGCTCCATGAGCAGCAGACCGGCCATTGGCAGCAGCACGATGAACGGCTTGAAGAAACCCATCCAGCTCTCGCGCACTTCTTTCTGGCGACGCACCAGATACCCGGCGAGGTAAATCACCACAAACACCTTGGCGATTTCCGAGGGCTGCACGTTGAAGAAGCTGAAACCGATCCAGCGCATCGAACCGTTCACTTCGCGGCCGATGCCCGGGATGATCACCATCACCAGCAAACCGAACGCACCGATCAGCATCATCCAGCCGAGGCGTTGCCAGGTGGCGATGGGGATCATCATGGTGACGATGCACGCGCCCAGGCCCAGCACCACATAAATAAGGTGGCGAATCATGTAATACAGCGGACTGCCCGACTGCGCCGCTGCCACTTCAGTGGACGCTGAGGCAATCATGATCAAACCGAGACCGAGCAGCGCCAGACACCCGGCGAGCATCGGGAAGTCGAGGTCGATGCCACGTCCTGTGATCAACGGCGACGGGTACGGTTTGATGATGTTTCTCAGGTTCATGCCAATTCCTCCACAGCGCGGACGAACTGGTGACCACGGTCTTCATAATTCTTGAACATGTCGAAACTGGCGCAGGCCGGCGACAGCAGCACCACGTCACCCGCTTGGGCGGCGGCGCGGCATTGCGCGACGGCGTCGACCAGCGAGGTCGCGCGGATCAGGGGCACGGCATCACCGATGGCGCCGCCGATCTTGTCCGAGTCGCGGCCCATCAGGATCACGGCGCGGCAGTTGGCCGCCACCGGCTCACGCAGGTCATTGAACTCGGCGCCTTTCCCGTCGCCGCCGGCGATCAGAATGACCTTGCCGTCGATGTCCGCACCGAGGCCTTCGATGGCGGCCAGAGCGGCGCCGACGTTGGTGGCTTTGGAATCGTTGTAGTAGGCAACGCCATCGAGATCACGCACCCACTGGCAGCGGTGTTCGAGGCCGGTGAAATTACGCAGGGCCGACAGCATGGCGGCGAACGGCAGACCGACCGCATGCCCCAGCGCCAGCGCCGCAAGGGCATTGGACTGGTTATGCGCGCCGCGCACCTTCAGTTCACGCACCGGCAGCAGGTTCTGGAATTCGAAGGCCAGGTACTTCTCGCCATCTTCTTCGCGAATGCCGAACGCCTTGAAATCCGGCTTGCTCAGACCAAAGGTCCAGCATGGCTGACCTTCACCGATCAACGGACGGCTGAGGGCGTCCTGACGGTTGACCACAAACTGCTTCGCGCCACGGAAGATCCGGTGCTTGGCCAGGTGATAGGCCGGCAGACCGCTGTAGCGATCCATGTGGTCTTCGCTGATGTTCAGTACGGTGGCCACTTCGGCGTTGAGCTGGTCGGTGGTTTCCAGCTGGAAACTCGACAGCTCCATCACATACAGCTCGACGTCATCGCTGAGCAGATCCAGCGCCGGCGTGCCTAGGTTGCCGCCAACAGCGACGCGTTTGCCGGCCGCAGCGGCCATCTCGCCGACCAGTGTGGTGACGGTGCTTTTCGCGTTGGAACCGGTGATCGCGACGATCGGCGCCCGCGCGTTACGCGCGAACAACTCGATGTCGCCGGACATTTTCACGCCACGCGCCGCAGCAGCTTGCAGGGCCGGAGTCGCCAGCGCCAGGCCGGGGCTCACGTAGAGCTCGTCGGCACGGCAGAGGAATTCCACGTCCAGCTCGCCACAACGCACTTCCACGTGCGGATAGTCACGCTTGAGCGTGGCCAGTTCCGGTGGATTGTCCCGCGTGTCGGCCACGGCAAACGCCACGCCCCGGTTCGCCAGGAAGCGAACCAGGGACATGCCGCTCTTGCCGAGGCCGACAACGATGCGGAAGTGGTCAGAAGCGATCAGAGACACTCGTTCTACCTCAGCTTCAGGGTGGCAAGGCCGATCAGCACGAGAATCACGGTGATGATCCAGAAACGGACGATCACGCGCGGCTCGGGCCAGCCCTTGAGTTCAAAGTGGTGATGGATCGGTGCCATGCGGAACACACGGCGACCGGTGAGCTTAAAGGACGCAACCTGAATGACCACTGACAGGGTTTCCATCACGAACACGCCGCCCATGATGAACAGGACGATCTCCTGACGGACGATCACCGCAATGGTGCCCAGCGCCGCGCCGAGTGCCAGCGCGCCAACGTCGCCCATGAACACTTGCGCCGGATAGGTGTTGAACCACAGGAAGCCGAGGCCGGCACCGATCAGCGCGCCGCAGAACACGATCAGTTCGCCCGCGCCCGGTACGTAAGGGATCAGCAGGTATTCAGCGAATTTCACGTTACCCGACAGGTAGCAGAAAATCCCCAGACCGCCGCCGACCATCACCGTCGGCATGATCGCCAGACCGTCCAGGCCGTCAGTCAGGTTGACCGCATTGCTCGAACCGACGATCACAAAATACGTCAGTACGATGAAACCGGCGCCCAACGGAATGCTGTAGTCCTTGAGCATTGGCAGGATCAGCGTGGTTTCCACCGGGGTGGACGCGGTCATATAAAGGAAGATCGCCGCACCGAGGCCGAACACCGATTGCCAGAAATATTTCCAGCGGCTCGGCAGGCCACGCGAGTTCTTCTCGATGACTTTGCGGTAATCGTCGACCCAGCCGATGGCGCCGAACAGCAGGGTCACCAGCAACACCACCCAGACGTAACGGTTGCTGAGGTCGGCCCAAAGCAAGGTGCTGACGCCGATCGACGACAGGATCAGCGCACCGCCCATGGTCGGCGTACCGGATTTGGACAGGTGCGATTGCGGGCCGTCGTTGCGCACGGACTGGCCGATCTGACGGTTCTGCAGGGTGCGGATCATCCACGGGCCATAGCACAGCGACAAGACCAGCGCGGTCAGCACACCGAGAATCCCGCGCAGGGTCAGGTACTGAAAGACCGCGAAGCCTTTGTAGAACTGTTGCAGATACTCCGCTAGCAGCAGCAGCATTAATGTTTCTCCAGACTGGACCCGCACAGAGCCGCAACGATGTTTTCCATCGCTGCACTGCGCGAACCCTTGATCAAAATGGTGGTGTTTGTGTCCTGCTCGGCGTCGAGGGCCTGGATCAGCTCGGCTTGCGTGCCGAAGTGATGCGCCTGCTCACCGAAAGCGTTCACGGCGTGGACCATGTTCGGCCCGACAGCGTATAGCGCGCAAACCTTGCCTCGGGCGTACTCGCCCACGTCACGGTGCCCCTGCTCCGCCCACTCGCCCAACTCGCCGATATCCCCGAGCACCAGGACGGTGCGGCCGGAAAAGCCGGCGAGTATATCAACGGCGGCGCACATCGAGGTGGGGTTTGCGTTGTACGTGTCATCGATCACGCGCATGCCGTTTTTCGCCAGCTGCGCGACGGTGCGACCCTTGACCGGTTGCACCGCGCCCAGCCCGGTGGCGATGCCGAACAGCGACACGCCAAGAGCGTGAGCGGCAGCGGCGGCGGCCATGGCATTGGCGACGTTATGGGTGCCGAGCAGGTTCAACTGCACGCGCTCGCTGCCTTCAGGTGTATGCAGATTGAAGGCCGGGCAACCGCGTGCATCGGTGTTCAAATCGCTGGCGTAGAAATCTGCCTGAATGTTGCTCAAGGCGAAGGTCAACACTTTGCGAGCGCCTGCACGGGTCTGCCAGATACCGAAGGCCTTGTCATCAAGGTTGAGCACGGCGATGCCATCAGCCGCGAGCCCGTCGATGATTTCGCCTTTGGCTTCGACGATTTTTTCCGGCCCGCCGAACTCGCCAACATGAGCGGTGCCGGCATTATTGAGGATCGCGACGTGCGGCTTGGTCAGGCCAACGGTGTAGGCGATTTCGCCGAGGCGCGAGGCACCCAGTTCGATCACTGCCGACGTATGTTCCGGGGCCAGTTCGAGCAGGGTCAGCGGCGCGCCGAGGTCGTTGTTCAGATTGCCACGGGTGGCCAGCACCGGGCCGCGTGTGCGCAGAATGCTCGCGAGCATTTCCTTGACCGTGGTCTTGCCGCTGGAACCGGTCACAGCGGCTACCGGCTGGGTGAACGCGGCACGGTTCAACGCGCCCAACTGGCCCAGCGCCTGACGGCTGTCCTTGACCAGCAATTGCGGCAGCGTGCTGTCGGCGACTTCGCGCTCGACCAGCGCCGCAACCGCGCCTTTGCCAGCAACGTCGTTCAGATAATCATGGCCATCGAAACGCGGACCGGTCAGGGCAATGAACAACTGTCCCGGCTGGATCGCGCGGCTGTCGATGCTGACGCCATTGAAGCTGGCATCGCCGCCAATCAAACGGGCGTCGAGCGCGTTGGTCAGTTGGCTAAGCTGCAAGGCCTTAAGCATGGGCCACCTCCCACGCGGTCAGGGCATGATCGGCTTCGACCAGATCGGAGAAGGCATGGCGCACGCCATTGATTTCCTGGTAATCCTCGTGGCCTTTACCGGCGAGCACAATCACGTCATCAGCGGTTGCGCCGGCAATCAATTGCGCAATCGCCTGACCACGGCCGGCGACGAAGGTGACTTTATCCACAGCAGTGAAACCGGCGCGGATGTCATCGAAGATCACGGCCGGGTCTTCGCTGCGCGGGTTGTCATCGGTGACCAGCACCTGATCAGCCAAGCGCTCGACCACTTCGGCCATCAACGGACGCTTGCCACGATCGCGATCACCGCCGCAGCCGAACAGGCACAGCAACTGACCTTTGACGTGCGGGCGCAGTGCGCTCAGGACTTTTTCCAGCGCGTCTGGAGTGTGGGCGTAATCGACCACCACCAGCGGCTGCGTGCCGCCGCCCAGACGCTGCATACGCCCGGCCGGACCTTCGAGTTTCGGCAGCACTTTGAGGATTTCGTCGAGGGCGTAATCCAGACCGAGCAAGGCGCCGACCGCCGCGAGTACGTTGCTCAGGTTGAAACGCCCGAGCAGTGTGCTGCGCAGGTGATGTTCGCCCTGCGGCGTGACGAGCGTGGCGCGCACGCCGTGGTCGTCGAACTGCGCTTCGCGGCAAAACAGGTAAGCGCTGCTGTCGAGCAGGCTGTAAGTGATCAAGCGCGATTCGCGTTTGTCAGCGGCCAGTTGCCGACCGAAGTCATCATCGAGGTTGACCACGCGGCATTTCAGGTCATTCCAGGCGAACAGCCTGGCCTTGGCCTCGGCATACGCCTGCATGGTGCCGTGGTAATCGAGATGATCGCGGGACAGATTGGTCATCACCGCCACGTCAAACGCCAGCGCGGTCACCCGGCCCTGATCCAGACCGTGGGACGACACTTCCATGGCCACAGCTTTGGCGCCGGACTTTTTCAGATCGCCCAGAGTTGCCTGCACGGCGATCGGATTCGGCGTGGTATGCAGACCGCTTTCCAGTGCGCCATAGAAGCCGGAACCCAGGGTGCCGACAATGCCGCAATGCTGGCCGAGCAGATCCAGCGCCTGCGCCACCAATTGGGTCACGCTGGTCTTGCCGTTGGTGCCGGTCACGCCGATCAGATTCAGGTGATGGCTCGGCTCGCCATAAAAGCGCCCGGCGATGTCCGACAGCTGTGCCGCCAGACCTTTGACCGGAATCAGCGGCACGTCGGTGATCGGCAGCACGGTGGCGCCTTCCACTTCATACGCCACGGCTGCAGCACCGCGTTGCAGGGCATCGGCGATGTGGGCACGGCCGTCGAATTTACCGCCGGGCACGGCGAGAAACAGATCGCCGGCGCGCACGTTGCGGCTGTCCAGCGCCAATTCACGGATCAACAGATCGTGGCCGGCGTGGGGGAATATCTTGTTCAGACTCAATGACATCAGCCGCGCCCTCCATTGGCTTTCAGCGGAATGACCGGGGTGGCGCTGGCCTGTTGCGTGGTCGGCAGGTTATCCGGGGTCACGTTCATCAGGCGCAGGGTGCCGGACATCACGCGGCTGAACACCGGGGCTGACACCAGACCACCGAAGTAACCGGCCTTGGTCGGTTCGTCGATCACGACGACGATGGCGTAACGCGGATCGCTCATCGGACCGAAGCCGGCGAACAGCGAACGGTAGGAGTTCTCGGCGTAACCCTTGGTCCCGACCGAGGTTTTACGCGCGGTACCCGACTTGCCGCCGACGTGATAAGCCGGCACCTGCGCACGGAACACGCCGCGTGGCGCTTCGATCACTTGCTGCAACATGCCCTGCATGGTTTTTGCCACGGCTTCGGGCAACACTTGCGTGGTCTGCGGCATCTTGTCGGTTTTGATCAGCGTCAGCGGCGCCAGACGACCGTTGTTGGCCAACGCCGAAAAGGCGTGAACCAGCTGGATCGCGGTCACGGAAATACCATAGCCGTAAGACAAGGTTGCAGTTTCAGCCTTGCGCCATTCGCGGTAATTCGGCAGATTGCCGACACGTTCGCCGGGGAAGCCCAAGCCGGTGTCCTGACCGAGGCCGACTTTCTGCGCGAGGCGGAAAATCGTTTCGCCGCCGATATCGAAGGCGACCTTGCTCATGCCGACGTTACTGGAATTGATCAGAATGCCGGTCAGGTCAAGCACCGGGCCTTCGCTCTTGGACACGTCTTTGATGGTGTATTTGCCGATCTGCAACGAGCCCGGATACACCTCGACGGTATCGCTCGGTTTCCAGCGGCCGGTTTCGATCGCCGCGCTCATCGAGATGGCTTTCATCGTCGAACCCGGCTCGAACACGTCGATCATCGCGCGGTTACGCATCATCGCCGGTTGCAGGTTGCGACGGTTGTTCGGGTTGTAGGTCGGCTGGTTGACCATGGCGAGAATCTCGCCGGTCTTCACGTCCATGATCACCAGACTGCCGGCCTTGGCGCCGTTCTCGATGATCGCATTGCGCAGCTCGCGGTTGGCCAGGTACTGCAGACGCAGGTCAATCGACAACGCCAAGGGCTTGCCGGCCTTGGCGTTTTTGGTGACCTGGACATCCTTGATCAGCCGCCCGCGGCGATCCTTGATCACTTGTCGTTTGCCCGGGACCCCGGCCAGCCATTCGTCATAGGCCAGCTCGACCCCTTCACGACCGTGATCGTCGATGTCGGTAAAGCCGACCATGTGCGCGGTAACTTCGCCGGCCGGGTAGAAGCGGCGGAATTCTTCGATGCCGTAAACGCCCGGCACTTTCAGGTCGAGCACAGCCTGACCCTGCTCAGGAGTCAACCCGCGCACCAGATAGATGAATTCTTTATTGGCCTGTGCTTCGAGGCGTTCGGTCAGGGCTTTCGGGTCCTGCCCCAGCGCGGCAGCGAGTGCCGGCCACTTCTCTTTGGCCGACTGCATTTCCTTGGCGTTGGCCCACAGCGTGGTCACCGGGGTACTGACGGCCAGGGGCTCGCCGTTACGGTCGGTGATCAGGCCACGGTGCGCCGGAATCGGGATGTGCCGCAGGCTGCGTGCGTCACCCTGCCCTTTGAGGAAGTCACGGTCGACCACTTGCAGATCGATGATGCGCCAGCAGATCGCCGCAACCATCAGGCCGAGCAGTGCCACCATCAGGCGGAAGCGCCACGGGAACAGTGCGCCTTCGAGTTTCATCATGGCGCCACCATCTTCACGTCAGCCGCGCCGGGAATGTGCATTTTCAATTGTTCGGTGGCCAGCACTTCGATGCGGCTGTGCGCGGTCCAGGTGCTCTGCTCGAGAATCAACCGGCCCCACTCGGCCTGCGCCTTGTCGCGCACGCTGAGTTCGTTATAAAGGGTGTTGAGCAACTGACGGTTCCAGTGCGCGCTGTACGACACGGCGATGGCCGAAAAAAGCACGCCGATAAACAGCAGCAGCATCAGAAAGCTGCCGCCAGGCAATGGCTTGGCGAAAAGCTTGCTCACCGCAACTTCTCCGCGACACGCATGACCGCGCTACGGGAACGTGGGTTGGCTTTGAGTTCGGCGTCGGAGGCCGTCTGCGCTTTGCCGTGGATTTTGATTTTCGGTTCGAAGGCCACGTGGCGCACCGGCAGGTTACGCGGCAGATTGTCGGCCTCGCCCTTGACCAGTTTGCGCATGAACAGTTTGACGATGCGGTCTTCCAGCGAATGGAAGCTGATCACCACCAGACGACCGCCGACTTCCAGCGCATCCAGTGCGGCTTCAAGGCCGGCTTCCAGATCACCCAACTCGTTGTTGACGTGAATACGCAACCCCTGGAATGCACGGGTGGCCGGGTTCTTGCCCTTTTCCCACGCCGGGTTGGCGACTTTCAGCACTTCAGCCAGATCGGCGGTGCGCTCGAAGGGCTTGATATCGCGACGTTCGACCACGGCACGGGCCATACGCCCGGAAAAACGCTCTTCGCCGTACTCCTTGAAGACCCGGGCGATTTCCTCAGCCGGCGCGGTGTTGACGAATTCGGCCGCGCTGATGCCACGGGACGGGTCCATGCGCATGTCCAGCGGGCCGTCGTTGAGAAAACTGAAACCGCGTTCGGCATCATCGAGCTGCGGCGACGACACACCGAGGTCGAGCAGAATGCCGCTGACCTTGCCGGTCAGGCCCTGCTCGGCAACCACCGAACCGAGCTCGGCAAAGCTGCGCTGCACAACGACAAAGCGGCCGTCTTCGGCCGCTAGCGTTTGCCCGGTGGCAATCGCTTGAGGATCCTTGTCGAATCCGATGAGCCGACCGTCCGTGCCGAGCTGGCTCAAGATCAGCCGGCTGTGCCCGCCGCGCCCGAACGTGCCGTCCAGATAGCAGCCATCAGGACGTACGGCGAGAGCCTCAACGGCTTCGTCAAGCAGTACGGTGATGTGGTTAAAGCCGCTATCAATAGTCACAGGATCAAATCACGCAGTTCATCAGGCATCGCGCCCGGTTGTTGAATAGCAGCAAGGTCAGCGGCAGACACCGCATTCCATGCATCCTCGTCCCACAATTGGAACTTGTTCAGTTGGCCCACCAGCATCGCGCGCTTATCCAGCCTGGCGTATTCGCGCAGACGCGGCGGAACCAGAAAACGACCACTGCCATCGAGTTCGAGGTCGACGGCATTACCAATCAGCAAACGTTGCAGGCGACGGTTCTCTTCGCGAAGCGAAGGCAGTGCGCGCAACTTGGTTTCAATGATTTCCCACTCGTCGAGCGGGTAGACACACAAACATGGATCTACGGCATCAATGGTCACGATCAATTGGCCGGAACTGCGCGAATCGAGCTCGTCACGGTACCGGCTCGGCATGGCGAGACGGCCCTTTGCATCGAGACTGATAGCGTTAGCTCCGCGAAACACGTCTGCGTTTCTCCAATTTTTATCGTTTTGAGCTCAAAAAAACCACTTCATGCCACTTTCCGCCACTTGCGCACACTATAGGAATGCGCCCACCACACCGTCAAGGCGCGGATTAAAGGAAAACCCTTACAGAACGGAGATTTAGCAGCTTAAAAGGAGGCACAACGAGAATCTGACGGAGGTATTTGACCAATAACCTGATGCAGCACTGAAAGCTGCGCTCGAAAGTTAAAGTAATTTGTTAAGAGTAAGATTTTTTCGGTATTACAAATGCGCTTCTGCTGTTGATTGAAGCGAGGTGGGAAATGGCTATTACCGCGTTCGCCGCTGCCGGGCTTTCAGCTCAGGCCTGCTGATATTACACAGCCCTGATGCCATTGATTCAAGCAGGGAAAGAAAAGGTGGAGAGTCGATCTGTAAGCCGGGTTCTGTCTTGAACAGTCATTCGTCTACGATGGCCATCACTGGACATCTTTAGCAACCTACCCGGTCCCAGCGCGGGCCACGCCTTGGGACCCTATTTGGTCTTGCTCCAAGTGGGGTTTACCTAGCCACGAACTGTTGCCAGACGTGCGGTGCGCTCTTACCGCACCTTTTCACCCTTACCGGCGCTTGCGCGCTTAGGCGGTTATTTTCTGTGGCACTTTCCGTAGGCTCACGCCTCCCAGGCATTACCTGGCACTTCGCCCTATGGAGCCCGGACTTTCCTCCCCCCCCTAATTTTCATAGAGGGCAGCGACTGTCCGATCGACTCTCCGCCGCGAAGGTTAACGGCAGAGCGGCCGAAGAACAAGCGCTAAAACCCGCAAGACCGCTATGGGCGACGGCTTACACGCCTTTCTGTTTATCCAGCGCGACCTGATAAAGCACGTTTTTGCGCTCACCGGTGATCTGTGCGGCAAGCGCAGCGGCGCGCTTGAGCGGCATTTCCTCAAGCAGCAGATCGAGGATGCGCATCGCCTCGCTGCTGACCGCGTCTTCGGACTCCGGCGCGGTCCAGCCCGCCACCAGCACCACGCACTCGCCGCGCTGCTGATTGCTGTCTGCTTCGACGAATGCGCGCAGCTCGGCCAGCGGCAAGCCCTTGAGTGTTTCGAAGGTCTTGGTGATTTCCCGGGCCAGCAAGGCCTGACGCTCGCCGCCGAAAACCGCTTCCATATCTTGCAAACATTCAAGAATGCGATGTGGGGCTTCGTAGAAGATCAACGTCCGCGGTTCTTCCTTGACGGCTTCGAGACGGGCCTTGCGCCCCACCGACTTGGCCGGCAGAAAGCCTTCGAAGATAAACCGGTCGGACGGCAGACCGGCCGCCGATAGCGCCGCGATCAACGCGCAGGCGCCCGGCACCGGCACCACATTAATGCCTGCCGCACGGGCTTGGCGTACCAGGTGATAACCCGGATCGGAGATCAGCGGCGTACCGGCATCGGAGATCAGCGCAACATTGTCACCGGCCAGCAGACGGGTGATAAAGCGGCTACCTTCCTCCCGTTCGTTGTGTTCGTGGCAGGCCGCCAGCGGCGTACCGATCCCGAAGTGCTGCATCAGCCGTGCCGAGTGCCGCGTGTCTTCGGCGGCAATCAATGCCACTTCGCGAAGGATTTTCAGGGCCCGGGCGCTGATGTCGTCCAGGTTGCCGATGGGCGTCGCCACCACATAAAGCGAGCCAGCAGCGGAATTCAGGGAACCTGGAGCAGTCAAAGCGCACACCTCGTGATCGGTAAAAGCGGCCATTGTAGCGCGTCACGAGGTTTGCGATGCGCTCGCGCCGAGGTCGGATTTTCGCGCAGTTGTGCGCCGCCGCAACATTTGCTTCAGCTAAATTGCCCGTTTCACGCCAGTAACATCGCGCCCCGGCCAGTGCTTGGGTACAATTCCACGCTAATTTGATCGAGTATCAGGAACACTTACATGATCGCTTGCCTGCGGCTGTTCACTGCCCTCTGCCTCGCTGCCTTGTTGGCGGCTTGCGCCAGCTCCCCTTCCTCCAGCCTCGGCGAACTTCCACGGACTCCGGATGCCAGCATCGAGCAACTGCTCGAACAGGCGACCCAGGCTAAAACCCCGGAAAAAGCCGCACTGTTGCGCTTGAGCGCCGCCGACCTTGCCTATCGCCAGGGCAATGCCGGCCAGTCCGCGCAAATCCTGCAACAAGTGCCGGTCGAGCAACTCAAGCCCGGCCAGCAGATTTTCGCCAACACGCTTTCCGCCGAACTGGCGATGACCCGCAATCAGCCGAAAGCGGCGCTGACCGCCCTGAGTCATCCAAGCCTGCAGAAGCTCGGCGAGATGCCGGAAGAACAGCAAGTACGCACCGGCACCGTGCACGCCCGCGCCCTTGAAGCCGATGGCCAGACTCTGGCTGCTGCGCGCGAACGCGTGTTCATCGCGCCGATGCTCGAAGGTGAAGCCGCGAGCAAGAACCACGAAGCGATCTGGACCCTGATCGGCTCGTTGCCGGCCGACCAGCTGCAAGCCAACACTACCGATGACCTCGGCGGCTGGATGGCTCTGGCACTGGCGGTAAAAACCGCTGGCACGCTGGAGCAGCAGCAAGCGGCGATCGATAACTGGCGCGCGCAGAATCCCAAGCACCCGGCCGCAATCAACCTGCCGCTGCCGCTGACCAAACTCAAGGAACTGGCCAGCCAGCCTCTGAGCAAGATCGCCCTGCTGCTGCCACAAGACGGCCAACTGGCCGCGGTCGGCAAAGCCTTGCGTGAAGGCTTCATGGCGGCGCACTACCAGGCGCAACAGGCCGGACAGAAACCGCCAGCCATCGAGTTCTACGACAGCTCGAAGCTGACCTCGATGGACGAGTTCTACCGCAAGGCCCAGGCTGACGGCGTGCAACTGGTGGTTGGCCCGCTGGAAAAACCGCTGGTCAAGCAACTGAGCACCCGCCCGCAACTGCCGATCACTACGCTCGCGCTGAACTACAGCGAAGGCGATCAAGGCCCGGCGCAGCTGTTCCAGTTCGGTCTGGCTGCCGAAGACGAAGCCCGCGAAGTGTCGCGTCGTGCCCGCGCCGATGGCTTGCATCGCGCCGCGATCATGGTGCCGAAAGGCGAATGGGGCGACCGCGTATTGCGTGCGTTCAGTCAGGACTGGCAGGCCAACGGTGGCAGCATCGTCGCCACCGAGCGCGTTGATCAGCCAGTGCAACTGGCCCAGCAGATCGCCGACATGTTCCAGCTGCGCCAGAGTGAGGCCCGCGCCAAGAGCCTGCAGAATGCTGCCGGCACCAACGTCGCCGCGCAGCCTTCGCGTCGTCAGGACATCGAGTTCATCTTCCTTGCCGCCACGCCACAACAGGCGCAGCAGATCAAGCCGACCCTGAACTTCCAGTACGCCGGTGACGTTCCGGTCTACGCGACTTCGCACGTGTACAGCGCCAGCGGTGACATCAACCAGTACAACGACATGAACGGCATTCGCTTCTGCGAAACCCCATGGTTGCTGGACACCAGCGATCCGCTGCGTCAGCAAGTGGTTGCGCAGTGGCCGCAAGCCGCCGGCAGCCTCGGCCGTCTGTACGCAATGGGCGTGGACGCCTATCGCCTGGCACCGCGTCTGGGCCAGCTCAAAGCCCTGCCGGACAGCCGCATCGACGGCGAGTCGGGCAGCCTCGGCATGACCCAGACCCAACGCGTCGTCCGTCAGTTGCCTTGGGCGCAGTTCGTCAGCGGTCAGGTGCAGCGCCTGCCGGACACCCCGCGCTGATGCCCGACAGGTCACGCTCGCAAAGCGGCAAGGATGCCGAGCGCCAGGCGCTCGAGCATCTGCAGAACCAGGGTCTGCGCCTGCTGGCGCAGAACTGGTTATGCAAACGCGGCGAGCTTGATCTGGTCATGCTTGATGGCGATACAGTAGTATTCGTCGAAGTTCGCTATAGAAAGAACACTCAATGGGGTGGCGCGCTTGCCAGCATCGATGCGCGCAAGCAGCAGAAACTGATTTTCGCCGCGCAGTATTTTCTTCAGCGAGAATCGCGCTGGGCCAATTCTCCCTGCCGCTTCGACGTGGTGGCGATCGACAGCCACCCCAATCAGCTGAACTGGTTGCAGAATGCTTTCGACAGTTGATCGCCGGCGTTGCGACCCGGACAATTCCACCGACACATTTTGCTCTTTGCTTTGCGGGCTGCACATTCACGTGCCGGACAGCCGCGCCACTTAAGGTCACACAGATGGACATGCAATCCCGAATTCGCCAGCTTTTCCAGGCCAGTATCGACACCAAGCAACAGGCGATGGACGTACTTGCACCGCACATCGAGCAAGCCAGCCAGATCATGGTCAACGCCCTGCTCAACGAGGGCAAGATGCTCTCGTGCGGCAACGGCGGCTCCGCCGGTGACGCGCAGCACTTTTCCTCGGAGCTGCTCAACCGCTTCGAGCGCGAACGCCCGAGCCTGCCGGCGATCGCGCTGACCACCGACACCTCGACGATCACCTCGATCGCCAACGACTACAGCTACAACGAAGTGTTCTCCAAGCAGATCCGCGCACTGGGCCAGCCCGGCGACGTGCTGCTGGCGATTTCGACCAGCGGTAACTCGGCGAACATTATTCAAGCGATCCAGGCCGCACATGATCGCGAAATGATTGTCGTAGCTTTGACCGGACGCGATGGCGGCGGCATGGCGTCGCTGCTGTTGCCTGAGGACGTCGAGATTCGCGTACCGGCCAATGTGACTGCACGTATTCAAGAAGTCCACTTGCTGGCGATCCATTGCCTTTGCGATCTGATCGACAGCCAACTGTTCGGGAGTGAAGAATGACCCCTAATCGCCTTGGCCTTCTGGCCTTGACTCTGTGCCTCGGCATCAGCGGCTGCACCTCGGTGGTGAATGCCAGCCGTGAAGCGCCGATCGAAGACGACCGCGGCACGCGCACCTTCGGCAGCAAAATCGACGACTCGTTGATCGAAACCAAGGTCGGCGTAAACATCGCCAAGGCTGACCCGGCCCTGGACAACGATTCGCACATCGTCGTCACCAGCTTCAACGGCGTGGTACTGCTCGCCGGCCAGACCCCGCGCGAAGACCTCAAGGCCAAGGCCGAACAGGCTGCTGCCAATGTGCAACGGGTCAAGAAAGTCCACAACGAGCTGCAAGTGCTGCAGCCTTCGTCCCTGCTGGCCCGCCAGAATGACGCGTGGCTGACCACCAAGATCAAGACGCAGATGCTCACCGACGCCAGCATTCCCGGCTCGCGCATCAAAGTCATTACCGAAAACGGCATCGTCTACCTGCTGGGCCTGCTGACCAAACAGGAAGCCACTCAGGCAACCAATCTGGTTCAGGGCGTTTCCGGTGTGCAGAAGATCGTGAAGCTGTTCGAGTACATCGACTGACCGCCGAACCGCAGACACAAAAAAAAGGCGATCCATCCGGATCGCCTTTTTTATTACTTCACCACTTTCAGGCTTGGCCGGCCGCTGGGGCGCGGTGGCTCGCTGTCCGGTGGCGGCTGGTCGTCATCCTGCTCGATATCGTCTTCGTCATCCAGCGGCGACTCGAGATCGAACACCATGCCCTGACCATTCTCCCGGGCATAGATGCCCAGAATCGCGCTGATCGGCACGTACAGGCTGTGCGGCACACCACCGAAGCGACCTTCGAATGTCACCACATCGTTGTCCATGTGCAGATGACGCACGGCGCTTGGCGATATGTTCAGCACGATCTGCCCGTCGCTGGCGAAACCTTGCGGCACCTGCACTGCTGGGTATTCAGCGTTGACCAGCATGTGCGGGGTGCAATCGTTATCCACAATCCACTCGTAGAGCGCGCGGACCAGATAAGGTCGACTGGAGTTCATAGCGGCTCCTTAAGCCTTAGCGCATGTCGCGTTCGACACCAGACAGACTCGCCTGGAAAGCCTCACGCGCAAACTGGCGCTCCATATAATCAAGCAGCGGCTTGGCCGGCCGCGGCAGTTCGATACCCAGGATCGGCAAACGCCAGAGTATGGGTAATAGGCAGCAATCAACCAGACTTTGTTCCTCACTGAGGAAAAACGGCTTGTCGGCAAACAGCGGCGACACGCCCGTCAGGCTTTCGCGCAATTCCTTGCGCGCCACCACCCGCGCGGCTTCCTTGGCCTTGGGATCAAGAATCAGATCCACCAGACCGCACCAGTCACGCTGTATGCGATGAATCAGCAGACGGCTGTTGGCACGCGCCACCGGATAAACCGGCATCAACGGCGGGTGCGGGTAACGCTCGTCCAGATACTCCATGACCACGGTCGACTCCCACAACGCCAGGTCGCGATCGACCAGCGTAGGCAGGCTGCCGTAAGGGTTCACCTCAATCAGTTTAGGCGGCTGGCGACCAGCTTCCACGTAAATGATTTCGGCGCTGACACCCTTCTCTGCAAGCACGATGCGCACTCGGTGGGAATAGTGGTCGGCGGGGTCGGAGTAACAGGCCAACCGATTGGTCACGCCCATGGCGATCCTCCTCGCTTGTTGAAATTGTCGGAACCGGAAAAACGCGCGCGCCCAGAGGGCGCCCCCACAGAGTCTGACCGAGCAGACCCTGCTTTATCGGAGGCGCCCTTGGGCGCGCGCGATTAACAGCAATGCTTGAAGCGTATCAGTGCACGTCTTTCCAGTATTCACGCTTGAGCAGATAGGCGAACACAAAGAAGAACGCCAGGTACAGCAAGACATAAGTACCGATGCGCTGATGTTGCAGCTTAACCGGGTTAGCCGAGTAAGCCAGGAAGGTTACCAGATTCTTGACCTTCTCATCGAACTGCTCTTCGTTCAGAGCACCGGATTTGGGCACGATGGTCAGTTGATCGCAGGCTTCATGGGTCAAAGCCGTGCCGGTCAGCGGATCATATTGCTTCTTGCCGTCTTCGACGATCTGCACCTGTTTGCAACCTACGACCTGGCGACCTTGCAGGCCGACCAGTACGTTAGGCATGCCGACGTTCGGGAACACCTTGTTGTTCACACCCCATGGACGCGCCGGATCTTCGTAGAACGACTTCAGGTAACCGTACAGCCAGTCAGTGCCGCGCACGCGGGCCACCAGGGTCAGGTCCGGCGGCGCTGCGCCGAACCAGGTCTTGGCGTCGGCCGGCTGCATGCCGATGTTCATGTGGTCGCCAATCTTGGCGCCAGTGAACACCAATTTTTCCAGCATCAATTCGTGGGGAATACCGAGGTCATCAGCGACCCGCTCGTAACGCTGGAATTTGGCGCTGTGGCAGCCCATGCAATAGTTGGCAAAGGTCCGTGCGCCATCCTGCAAAGCCGCCTTGTCGGACACATCGATGTCGACTTTTTCCAGTTCCGGACCATGGCCCTCGGCTGCAAAAGTCAGGGAAGGCAGCGCAGCAAAAATCAGAGCAAGCAATAACTTTTTCATCAGCCAGTCACCCTTTCCGGTACCGGTTTGGTCTTCTCGAGCCGGGTGTAGAACGGCATCAGAATGAAGTAGGCGAAATACAGGAAGGTGCAGACCTGCGACAGCAACGTCCGGCCCGGCGTCGGCGCAAGCACACCGAGAATGCCGAGAATCACGAACGAAATGCAGAACACCACCAGCCAGATCTTGCTCAGCCAGCCTTTGTAGCGCATCGACTTGACCGGACTGCGGTCCAGCCACGGCAGCACGAACAACACCGCAATCGCCGCCCCCATGGCGATAACGCCGAGGAGCTTATCCGGCACCGCGCGCAAGATCGCGTAGAACGGCGTGAAGTACCAGACCGGTGCGATATGCTCAGGCGTCTTGAACGGGTTCGCCTGCTCGAAGTTCGGCTTTTCGAGGAAGTAGCCACCCATTTCCGGGAAGAAGAACACAATGAAACAGAAGATGAACAGGAACACCACGACACCGACAATGTCTTTCACGGTGTAGTACGGGTGGAAAGCGATGCCGTCCAGCGGGATGCCGTTTTCGTCTTTGTGCTTCTTGATATCGACGCCGTCAGGGTTGTTCGAACCCACTTCGTGCAGCGCCAGAATGTGCAACACCACCAGACCAAGAATCACGATTGGCAGTGCTACGACGTGCAACGCGAAGAAGCGGTTCAGGGTGATGCCGGAGATCAGATAGTCACCGCGAATCCACTGGGTCAGGTCATCGCCGATCAGCGGAATCGCACCGAACAGCGAGATGATCACCTGCGCGCCCCAGTACGACATCTGGCCCCATGGCAGCAGATAACCCATGAACGCTTCGGCCATCAGCGCCAGGTAGATCAGCATGCCGAACACCCAGACCAGCTCGCGCGGTTTCTGGTACGAACCGTAGAGCAGGCCACGAAACATGTGCAGGTACACCACGATGAAGAACGCCGAAGCGCCGGTCGAGTGCAGCAGACGCAGGATCGAGCCGTACTCGACGTCGCGCATGATGTATTCGACGGAAGCAAACGCTTCTTCTGCCGACGGCGTGTAGCTCATGGTCAGCCAGACACCGGTGACGATCTGGTTGACCAGCACCAGCAACGCCAGGGAGCCGAAGAAATAGAAGAAGTTGAAGTTTTTCGGAGCGTAATACTTGCTGAGATGGTCTTCCCACATCTTGGTTGCAGGAAAGCGCGCATCAACCCAATCCATGAACTTGCTCATCACGCTTTCTCCGTATCGACGCCAATGACAATCAGGTCATCGGTTTCATAGGAATGCGGGGGAACTGGCAGGTTCAAAGGCGCAGGTTGCGACTTGTAGACGCGGCCAGCCAGATCGTAGTGGGAACCGTGGCATGGGCAGAAATAACCGCCTACCCAGTCTTTGCCCAGATCAGCAGGTGCCACTTCGGGACGGAAAGTCGGTGAGCAACCCAGGTGCGTGCAGATCCCGATCAGCAGCAGAATTTCCGGCTTGATCGAGCGCACTTCAGGATCGACATAGGTAGGTTGCGTAGAGTTTTTCGAGGTCGGATCGGAGAGCTGGCCCTCGATCTTTTTCAGATTCCCCAGGATTTCCTCGGTACGGCGGACAATGAACACCGGCTGGCCGCGCCATTCAGCAATCATTTGCTGGCCTGGCTCGATTTTGCTGACATTCACTTTCACCGGTGCGCCAGCAGCTTTCGCCTTGGCGCTGGGAAACCATGACCCTACGAACGGGACCGCAGCCCCCACCGCTCCTGCAGCACCCACCACGGATGTGGCAGCTACCAGGAAGCGACGCCGGCCTGCATTCACGCCGTCATTGCTCATTCAGTCCTCTCCCATCAGCTTTTTTGGCCTGTTAAATCAGGCGTCTACTAAATAAACCACGTGCTACTTATAAAAATTTTGCCGAATGGTAATGAAAAGCCCCAGTTCTGACAAGGGAATTACCCGGAGCTGTCCACCCCTAAGCCTTGCAGTATAGGGGGTCTGCGAATGAGGCAAGTTGTCACAGCGCAATTCTTTCTGGAAAAAATGCAGGCATAAAAAAACGCCCGATTCCGTGAGGAATCGGGCGTTCTTTTTTGAACGTGGAAGCGGTATTAACGCTTCGAGTACTGCGGACGCTTACGCGCTTTACGCAGACCCACTTTCTTACGTTCAACTTCACGGGCGTCGCGGGTAACGAAGCCAGCTTTGCGCAGAGCGCTACGCAGGGTTTCATCGTAGTCCATCAGAGCGCGAGTGATGCCGTGGCGGATTGCGCCAGCCTGACCACTTACACCACCGCCGATCACAGTGACGTAGATGTCGAACTTCTCGACAGTCTCGGTCAGCTCCAGCGGCTGGCGAACTACCATGCGGGCAGTTTCGCGGCCGAAGAAGTTATCCAGCGAACGGTTGTTGATGGAGATGTTACCAGTACCCGGACGCAGGAAAACGCGTGCGGTTGCGGTCTTGCGACGGCCAGTGCCGTAATTTTGAGTCGCCGACATAATGTACTATTCCGTTAAAACTTCAGTTCTTGGGGCTGCTGAGCAGTATGTGGGTGAGCAGCGCCCGCATAGACTTTCAGCTTACGGTACATGTCGCGACCCAGTGGGTTTTTAGGCAGCATGCCTTTAACCGCGGTCTCGATCACGCGCTCAGGGGCCTTGGCGATCAGCTTTTCAAAGTTGATCGACTTGATGCCGCCCGGGAAACCGGAGTGGGAGTAGTACATTTTGTCAGTGGTTTTAGCGCCGGTAACACGGATCTGCTCGGCGTTGATGACGACGATGTAGTCGCCGGTGTCAACGTGAGGAGTGTACTCAGGCTTGTGCTTGCCACGCAGACGGCTCGCGATTTCGGTGGCCAGACGACCCAGGGTCTGACCAGCAGCGTCGACGACAAACCAGTCGCGCTTTACTGTTTCCGGTTTAGCAGTAAAAGTTTTCATTCTTTATAGCCTCAGGGGCCGCCTGTAAATAAGACGGCGGATCTTACTGAATAGTGCGTACTTTGACAAGTCAAAGGCAGCCGGATACAGACGCTTTCGGGGGCTCGGGTCGGCGCGTCCGTTCAACGGCAAGATTCTTCGGCGGCGGCGCATCACTTCCACTGCAGAAAGAGGTCGGCAATTATGCAGATTGCGAAAAATATTTCAACCTGCTTTTATGATTGTTTTGCCCAAGGAGCACCCGATGGACTATCGCCAGCTAGGCCGTACCGACCTGAATGTGAGTGCAATCTGCCTCGGCACCATGACCTGGGGCGAGCAGAACACTGAAGCTGAAGCCTTCGCCCAGATCGAACGCGCCAAAGAGGCCGGGATCAATTTCCTCGACACCGCCGAGATGTACCCGGTGCCGCCGAAAGCCGAAACCTACGCCACCACCGAGCGCTATATCGGCAATTACTTCAAGAGTCGCGGCGACCGCGCCGACTGGATCCTCGCCAGCAAGATCGCCGGCCCGGGCAACACCATCGATTACATCCGCGACAAGAATCTGCGCCACAATCGCCAGCACATCACCGAAGCACTGGACGGCAGCCTCAAGCGCCTGCAGACGGATTACATCGATCTGTATCAACTGCACTGGCCGGAACGCAGCACCAATTTTTTCGGACAGCTGGGCTACCAGCACAAGATCGAAGCCAACCTGACGCCGCTGGAAGACACGCTCGAAGCGCTCGACGAGCAAGTGAAGGCTGGCAAGATTCGTCACATCGGCCTGTCCAACGAAACGCCATGGGGCACCATGCGCTTTCTTGCGCTGGCTGAAGCGCGTGGCTGGCCGCGCGCGGTGTCGATCCAGAACCCGTACAACCTGCTCAACCGCAGCTTTGAAGTGGGCCTGGCGGAAATCGCCATCCGTGAACAGTGCGGCCTGCTCGCTTATTCGCCGCTGGCGTTTGGCTTCCTCTCGGGCAAATACGAAGGCGGCGCGCGCCCGGCGAAAGGTCGCCTGAGCCTCTACAGCCGCTTCAGCCGCTATTTCAACCCGCAGTCGGAGGCAGCGTGCAGCCGTTACGTCGCCCTGGCCCGCGAGCACGGTCTGGATCCAGCGCAGATGGCCCTCGCGTTCGTCAATCAACAAACGTTCGTCACCAGCAACATCATTGGCGCGACGACGCTTGAGCAGCTGGATAGCAACATCGCCAGTTTTGACCTGAAGCTATCCGATGAAGTGCTGGCCGGGATCGAGGCGATTCACAAGGATCATCCGAATCCTGCCCCATGATTTGCCGCTAAAAGCTTCGCGAGCAGGCTCGCCCCCACAGGTACTGTGTTCTCTTGTGGGAGCGAGCCTGCTCGCGAAGGGGCCAGTCAGATCACCTCCACAGCGGAACGCGAAGCGTCCCCGGCGCATTCCCACGCAACGCGTGGGAATGCTCATCAGAGCGACCGCGCAATAATCTCTTTCATGATTTCATTGGTGCCGGCATAGATCCGCTGCACTCGCGCATCGGCCCACGCCCGGGCCACCGGATACTCCCACATGTAGCCGTAGCCGCCGTGCAACTGCACGCATTCATCGAGCACCTTGCACTGCAGGTCGGTGCCCCAATATTTGGCCATCGCCGCCGTCGGCACGTCGAGCTTGCCCTGCAAGTGCAGCTCCAGACAGCGGTCAACGAACACTCGGCCGATCTGAATTTCCGTGGCCATCTCGGCCAGTTTGAAGCGGGTATTCTGGAAATCGGCGATCGCCTTGCCGAATGCCTTGCGATCGCGGGTGTAGTCGAGCGTCCACTGTAACGCCGCTTCGGCCGAGGCCAGCCCACCGATCGCCACGGTCAGGCGCTCCTGTGGCAATTCCTGCATCAGGTAAGCGAACCCTGCCCCGGCCTGCCCCAGCAGATTTTCCTTGGGCACACGCACATCCTGGAAGAACAACTCCGACGTGTCCTGCGCCTTCATGCCGACCTTTTCCAGACGCTTGCCCTTTTCGAAGCCCGGGGTGTTCGCCTCCACCAGAAACAGACTGGTGCCCTTGGCGCCGGCCTTCGGATCGGTCTTGGCGACCACGATCACCAGGTCCGCAAGAAAGCCGTTGGTGATGAAGGTTTTCGAGCCGTTGATCACATACTCGTCGCCGTCCAGCACGGCTGTGGTTTTTACGCCCTGCAGATCAGATCCGGCACCCGGCTCGGTCATGGCGATCGCCGTGACCATCTCGCCGGAGACCAGTTTCGGCAGGTATTTGTGCTTCAGCGCTTCACTGCCGTAATGCAGGATGTAAGGCGCGACGATGTCCGAATGCAGGGAGAAACCGATCCCGGTCAACCCCAGCCTTCCGACTTCCTCGATGACTACCGCGCTGTAAAGAAAATCCGCGCCCAGCCCGCCGTATTCCTCCGGCAGGTGCGAGCAAAGCATCCCCGCCTCCCCCGCCTTGTTCCACAGCTGACGGTCGATGTGGCCTTGTTTTTCCCATTGCGCGTGGAACGGCACGGCTTCTTTTTCGAGGAAGGTTCGTACGCTGTCGCGGAACAATTCGTGCTCTGCGCTGAACAAGGTTCTGGGGATCATGCGGCACCTGTCTTTCTTGTTGGAGGGATACGTCCTTCAGAGACTATGCGCCGCCAGCGTCACGGGACACTGGACACATCCGACAAAAAATAAGACGATCCAGCCGTCTGGTGACCACTTTCCCTTATAAAAACAAAACAAAAGTTGAATTATGTCCAAGCACGTCTCCACGCCTTTGCGGCGCGTCAGCATCCTGGCAATCGACCGGGTTTTCGCTTCCACTCTCATGCAAGCCAAGGATTTCTTTCACTTGGCCAGCCTGCGTTATGGCAAACAACTGGGCCAGGGCCTGACACCGGCGTTCGAAACGCGCCTGGTCAGCCCCGATGGCAAACCGGTGAACAGTTTCAGTGACGTGGTGATGCCGGTCGATGGCGGCCTGGAAAACGCCGATGTGATTATCCTTCCGGCGTTCTGGGATGATTTCGATACGCTGTGCAGCCGTTACCCGCAAGTCCTGCCGTGGCTGCGTGAGCAACACGCCCGCGGCGCAGTGTTATGCGGCGAAGCGACCGGGGTGTTCTGGCTGGCCGAAGCGGGTTTGCTCAATGGCAAGGAAGCGACCACTTACTGGCGTTTTTTCAATGCCTTCGCCGAGCGTTTCCCCAAGGTCTATCTGAATCAGGACAAGCACCTGACCGATGCCGACAATCTGTACTGCGCCGGCGGTACAACGTCGGCCTGCGACTTGTACATTTATCTGATCGAGCGCTTCTGCGGCGCCAACGTGGCGCAAGCCGTGGCCCGCGACATTCTTTACGAAGTGCAGCGCAGTTATTCGCCGGGACGCATTGGTTTCGGTGGGCAGAAGCTGCATCAGGACGTGATCATCCTGCAGATCCAGCACTGGCTTGAAGAACATTTCGCCGACAAGTTCCGCTTCGAAGACGTGGCCCGCGAACACGGCATGAGCATCCGCAACTTCATGCGCCGCTTCCAGACCGCCACCGGCGACAAGCCGCTGCACTACCTGCAACGCCTGCGCATCGAAACCGCCAAGGGCTTGCTGTCGGGCAGCCGCAAAAGCATCAAGACCATCAGCTACGAGGTCGGTTACGACGACGCGAGCTTCTTCGCACGGCTGTTCCGCCAGCACACCGAATTGTCGCCGAATCAGTATCGGCAGCAGTTTCAGCAGGCTGCCTGACCCGGCCTGATGAAAACCGAGCACAAAAAAGGGCCTGCAATCGCAGGCCCTTTTTTATTTGCCGAAAACGGTTTAAGGCTTGTGCGCCCGTGACAGGAATTCGTGGGATTGCATCTCCAGCAACCGGCTCAGCGTGCGCTGGAATTCGAAAGTCAGGCGGCCGCCGGTGTACAGATCCTTCAGCTCCACCTCGGCAGAAATGATCAGCTTGACGTTGCGATCATAGAACTCGTCGACCATGTTGATGAAGCGTCGGGCGATGTCGTCGGTGGTGACGCTCATCTGCTCGACACCGCTGAGCAACACGGCGTGGAAGATCTTGCCCAGTTCGATGTAATCGTTCTGGCTGCGCGGGCCGTCGCACAGTTCGCGGAAATCGAACCAGGCCACGTCATCGCACGTGCGCAGCGCACGGATTTCGCGGTTTTCGATGATCAGCACATCGTTTTCGACTGCCGCGGTGCACTCCGGTGTCAGCGCCTTGAAGCTCTTGCGCAGGCTTTCGTGAGCGGCTTCGTCGAGCGGATAGTGGAACAGCTCGGCTTGTTCGAGGTGGCGCAGACGATAATCGACGCCGCTGTCGACGTTGACGATCTCGGTGTTTTGCTTGATCAACGCAATCGCTGGCAGGAAGCGCGCGCGCTGCAGGCCGTCCTTGTACAGACCGTCCGGCACGATGTTCGAAGTCGCGACCAGGGTCACGCCATTCTTGAACAATTCTTCCATCAAGGTGCCGAGAATCATCGCATCGGTGATGTCGGAGACGAAGAATTCATCGAAGCAGATCACCCGCGACTCGGTCGCGAAGCGCTTGGCGATGATGGTCAGCGGGTTTTTCTCGCCGCCGAGAGTTTTCATCTCTTCGTGCACGCGCTTCATGAAGCGGTGGAAGTGGGTGCGGGTCTTTTCCTTGAACGGCAGCGCTTCGAAGAAGGTGTCGACCAGGTAAGTCTTGCCGCGACCGACGCCGCCCCAGAAGTACAGGCCCTTGACCGGCGTTTGATCCTTTTTGCCAAACAGCTTGCCAAGGAACCCCGGCTTGTTCTGGTCAGCGGCGATCAGGTCGTCGTACAGACGCTGCAAATGACGCACAGCCGTTTCCTGCGCAGCGTCATGGAAGAAGTCCGGGCGTTTCAGATCTGCTTGATATCGTTCTAGGGGCGTCATAATTCGTTAGCAAGGCAACAAAAACGGGCCGTCACTGTAGCGACGGCCCGCAGGAATGGCAATCGGCCCTTGGTCGGGTCGTGCCGCCGATCAGTCCTGAGCCGGGGTCAGCGCGACGCGCAGTGCGGCGATGGCCGCGTCCCGCGCAGCCGCGTCGGCGAACGCCGGGCTGTCGCCGACGCATTCGCCTTGCAGCCACACGCTGAAGCTCAAGTCATCGTTGCGCACGTCCAGCGGTTCGCCGGACTGCAGCTGCTTGGTCACTTGCCCGGCGGTTTTGCCATCGGCGAAATTGCGCGACAACAGCAATTGCTCACCATCGGCCGCCAGCAGACGGAATCGGAAGCTGCCGTCGTCTTCGCGGAAGCTGACGAAACGTGCGGCTTTGGCGGCTTTCTTCTTGGTGGTCGCGGCAACCTGCACCTGATTGACGAACGAACGCAGTCCCACCGCTTCACGCAGCTCATTGAGGAACGGCGTAGCCACGGCGCGGGCTTTTTTCGCGCCGATCTGCAAAATGTCTTCCAGATCCGCCGGGCGCTCGATCAACTGGTGATACTTGTCGCGCGCTTCGCCCAATTCGTTGTCGAGCAACTGGAACAGACGATTTTTCGCCTCGCCCCAACCCAGACCGCCGAGCAGTTCGCTGCGGAATTCTTCCGCCTGTGCCGGCGTAGCGAACGCCGTGAACAGGGTGAACAGGTGCGAGTTATCAGGATCCTTGGCTTCGCCAGGGGCCTTGGAATCGGTGACGATCCGCGAGATCGCGTCCTTCATTTCCTTGGCGCTGGAGAACAACGGGATGGTGTTGTCGTAGCTCTTCGACATCTTGCGACCGTCGAGGCCTGGCAGGGTCGCCACGCTTTCCTCGATCAGCGCTTCGGGCATGGTGAAGAACTCCTTGCCCTGGCCGAACAGATGGTTGAAGCGCTGACCGATATCCCGGGCCATTTCCACGTGCTGGATCTGATCGCGACCGACGGGCACCTTGTGCGCGTTGAACATCAGAATGTCCGCCGCCATCAGCACCGGGTAGCTGTAGAGGCCCATGGTAATACCGGCATCCGGGTCTTCGCCGGTTTCGACGTTCTTGTCCACGGAGGCCTTGTAGGCGTGCGCACGGTTGAGCAGGCCCTTGGCGGCAACGCAGGTCAGCAGCCAGGTCAGCTCGGGGATTTCCGGAATGTCGGACTGACGGTAAAAGGTCACGCGGTCAACATCCAGGCCACCGGCCAGCCAGGTCGCGGCGATTTCCAGACGCGAGCGCTGGATGCGCAGCGGGTCATCGCATTTGATCAGGGCGTGGTAGTCAGCCAGGAAGTAGAACGAATCGGCGTTGCTGTCGCGGCTGGCGAGGATCGCCGGGCGGATCGCGCCGGCGTAATTGCCCAGATGCGGCGTGCCGGTGGTGGTGATACCGGTGAGGATGCGGGTACGGTTGGTCATGGGTAATCGCTTGTCAGACTGCAATCAATTCGAGAGACGCGGCAGGATCAGATCCTTGAGATCGGTCAGCTTGCCGTGAAAAAAGTGTCCGCATTCTGCCACTTTCAGCAGCTCATGGGGGCGCTGGAGTTGTTCGGACCATTGGTAGACCAGTTGCGGATCGATGACCTCATCGGTTTCCGGCTGGATCACGGTCAGTTCGCCGTGCTGTGGCAGTTGATCCTGCTCGCTCAGGCGCATCACCGCCGGCGCAACCATGAACAGGTGCTCGAGCTGCACGCCTTCGGCTTCGAGGCGGCCGCCGAGACTTGCTGCAACAAATCCGCCAAAGGAAAAACCGAACAGGGTCAGCGGCAAGTCCGGGTGTTTTTCCCGCAGCCAGGCAGCGGCGGCCTGGGCATCATCGACTTCACCGGTGCCCATGTCGTGGGTGCCTTCGCTGGCGCCAACGCCGCGATAGTTGAAGCGCAAGGTGATCAGGCCGGCGTCGCGCGCGGTGCGCTGCAGCGTCGAGACGACCTTGTTGAGCATGGTGCCGCCCTGCACCGGGTTCGGATGGCAGATCAGTGCGATGCCACGCGGCTGCTCGTTGTCCAGGTAAAGACTTTCCAATTGACCCACCGGGCCGGCAATCACTACAGGGGTTTCACGCATCAGCAAGGGAGGAACTCCGTGACCTCGAATCGGGTCGACTCGTCTAGCAAATTGTCTGTGCCGATCTATTGCGAGTGAATCGCGGTATACAGCGCAGGTTCGAGCCGTTAACGTAAAGCAAAGCCGTTTATAGAGGAAGGACTCGTGGAACACTCGCTCTTAGTTTGGTTGTTACCGACTCTTGCCCTGGTTGTGGGTGTCGCCATTGGATTCCTGATCGCGCGCGTTGCGCCGAACGCCGCACCGAGCCGTACGCAGCGTCAACTGGATGATATCCAGGAGCGTTTCGACAGTTATCAAAACGAGGTGGTCACCCACTTCAACAGCACCGCGATGCTGGTCAAGAAGCTCACTCAGAGCTATCAGGAAGTGCAGGACCATCTTGCCGAGGGCGCCAATCGTCTGGCCCTCGACGAACAGACCCGCCAGCGCCTGATCGCCGCTCTGCATGCCGACGCCGCGCAAGCGCCGCGCGAACGCCTGACGCCACCGCGCGATCAAGAGCCGCCGCGCGACTACGCGCCAAAGAGCCCGAACTCGCCGGGCATGCTCGATGAGCATTATGGGCTGAAGAAGTAATCAGCCTTCGCTGATAAAAAAGCCCCCGGACAAGTGTGTGGTCCGGGGGCTTTTTTGTATCGGCTGATTTTGCGGTGACAACACTGACCTCTTCGCGGGCAAGCCCGCTCCCACAGGGGTTATGTGTGGAACACAGATTTTGGGGACACCACCAATACCTGTGGGAGCGAGCTTGCTCGCGAAGGGGCCGGCACAGGCCACACAAAAAAATGCCCGATCACAGGACCGGGCATTTCTTCATTCAGACAATCGCTTACGGATACTGCTGCACCGTACCTGGCTGCTGTTGCTGCTGACCACCGTATTGCTGACCTGGAATCGCCTTCAGGTTGACTTCAACCCGGCGGTTCTGCGCCCGGCCATTGACGTCACCGTTGCTGGCAATCGGATTATCCGGACCCGCGCCACGGGCCGACAGGTTGGCACCGCTGACACCTTGCGACGTCAGGTAGGTCGCCACGCTCTGCGCACGACGTTGGGACAGGTCCATGTTGTGCTGGCGGCTACCGGTGCTGTCGGTGTAGCCGACGATTTCGATCTGGTTCTGGTTGAACTCTTTCAACGAGTTGGCCAGGTTGTTCAACGGCTGGTAGAAGCTCGAAGCGATGTTCGCCGAATCAGTCGCGAAAGTGATGTTGCCCGGCATGATCAGCTTGATCTGGTCGCCCTGACGCTGCACTTCAACGCCGGTGTTGGCCATGCTCGCGCGCAGTTTCTTCTCCTGCTGGTCGGCGTAGTAACCATAACCGGCGGCCGAGGCACCGACGACGGCGGCGCCGATCAAGGCGCCTTTGCCACGGTTGTCGTGACCGATGGCGGCACCGGCGAGCGCGCCGGCCAAGGCGCCGAGACCACCGTATTTGGCGGTTTTGCTCATGCCTTGCGAGCCACCGTCAGCCTGCCCCTGATTGTCATACGGATTGGGCGAGGCGCAGCCGGACAGCAAGGCCACGGCAGTAGCGACAATAATCAAACGACGCGTGGTGAACATGGAGAGCTCCTACATTTTTTGCATTCTATGGTGCAGCGGCCATCGATGAATGGACCCGTGCGGGCGTTGGATCATGACAATGCCTAAAAATTCCGCCGCACACCCGTTACAAAAAATTCAGGCACGCACGAACGGGTTCTCACGCATCTCGTCACCCAAGCGAGTGTCTGGCCCATGGCCGGTCACCACGGTCGCGTCTTCATCCAGCGTATACAGCCGCTGCTTGATCGAACGCACGATGGTCGCCTGATCGCCGCCCCATAAATCCGTGCGCCCTACGCCGCGACGAAACAGCGTGTCGCCGGCTATCAACAGCTTAGCCTCGGAAAACCAAAAGCTCATGGAACCTGGCGTATGTCCCGGCGTGTGCAATGCCACACCGCAGCCGCAAGCCAGCTCTTCGTCATCGCTCAACCAACGGTCAGGCGACGGCACCGGGGTGTACGGTACGCCGAACATCTGGCATTGCATCTCGAGGTTGTCCCAGAGGAACTGGTCTTCCTTGTGCAGATGCAGGGTCGCGCCGGTTTTTTCTTTCATCTGCCCGGAAGCGAGAAAGTGATCGAGATGGGCGTGGGTGTGGATGATGCTGACGACCTTCAGGCCATGCGCATCGAGGCGCGCCATGATCAGGTCGGGATTGCCGCCAGGGTCGACGACGATGGCTTTTTTTGTGATCGGGTCGCCGATGATCGTGCAGTTGCACTGGAGCGGGCCGACCGCGAAGGTTTCGCGGATCAGCGTTGGCGAGGCGGCAGGCATGATGACTCCCATTAGCGTGGCAAATTCGCAGAATACGTATGCCCTCTTCAGTAATCCACGCTTTTGGTCGATACAGAGTTCCTGACAGCCACATGTCGGCCAGTCAAAAAAATAGTGTCAATATGATGTCACGCGACGCGTTTTTGATGCAAAATCTTACTTTTCAGCGGCCGTATCTTGGACAGGCCGCGGTCCATCCAGGAATATTCACATGCCTCGCCCGACTCAATCGACTGACAGCACTTTCTCCGCATTGACTGGAAACAAAGCCGTAGACAGCTTGATCTCGGGCTCTCAGTGGGAAAGCATCAGATGGACCGATAAAAGCGCGCCGACCGAACTGACCTTCAGTTTCATCAACGCGGGATCGTCATATTTTGCGACCAATTACAGTGCCAACAACGAATACAACGCGGTTTTTTCCCTCACCGCCAATCAGCAAAACGCCGTCTTCGGCGCCCTGAGCTCGTGGAGTTCGGTGGCGAATATCAAATTCAGCCAGACCACCGACGATGTGTTCAATGTCGGCGATCTGCGCTTCGGCGGCTATTCGCTGATGGACAGCGGCACCGTGGCCTGGGCTTATCTGCCCGGCAGTGCGCCAAGGTCCGGCGACGTCTGGATCGGCCCCGAGACCAATCAGGCAGTGCCGGATAAAGGGTCCTACGATTACCTGACCTTCCTGCACGAAATCGGCCATGCCATCGGTCTCAAGCACCCGTTCGCCACCAGTGTGGCCAATACCACAGTGCTGGATGCTTCGCTGGACGATGTGCGCTTTACCGTGATGAGCTACAACGACAACTACTCGTACCAGCCCACGACGCCGATGCTGCTGGACATCCTGGCCATCCAGAGTCTGTATGGTGCGAACAACGCCTGGCAGGCCGGTAACACCACCTACTCGTGGGCGAACAATCAGTCGGTTTTCGAAACCATCTGGGACGCTGGTGGCACTGACACCATCGATGCTTCCAATCAGCTGAATTCCGTACGTATCGATTTGAATGAAGGCGCCTTCAGTCAGATCGGCAAGGCGTTTCTCGATCTCGATACATTGACTGCATTCAATGAAGGCCTGGCCATCGCCTACGGTGCGAAGATCGAAAACGCCGTCGGCAGCGGCAACGACGACAGCCTCACCGGCAACGCGCTGGACAATATTCTCAACGGCCTCGGTGGCGCCGACACAATGGTCGGCGGCACCGGCAATGACACCTATTTTGTCGACAATGTCGGCGACACCGTTATCGAGACCAGCAACCTGTCGAATGAAATCGACACGGTGCTCAGCTACATCGATTACACCCTGGGGGCCAACGTCGAACTGCTGACGTTGATGGGCACCGGTAACCTCAGCGGTACCGGTAACGCGCTGAACAACCGCATCACCGGTAACTGGGGGCAAAACACTCTCGATGGCGGTGCCGGCGCGGACACGCTGATCGGTGGCGGCGGCGACGACACTTACTTCGTCGACAACGCTGGCGACGTCGTTATTGAAAACATCGAAGTGGGTGGCGGCACCGACACTGTCAACTCTTCTGTCAGCTACAGCCTGAGTGCCAACGTCGAAAACATAGTGTTGACCGGGTCCGCCAACCTGAACGCCAACGGCAACATCAGCAACAACGTGATGACCGGCAACAGCGGCAACAACGTACTCAATGGCGGCGCGGGTGTGGACACCCTGATCGGTGGTGCTGGCGATGACACTTATTATCTGGACCAGTCGGCCGAACTCGGGCTGATTCAGGAAAACGGCGGCGAGGGTAATGACACCCTGCGTATCTATTACAACGCCACGGCCTCGACCAACACGGTAAACCTCAATCAAGGCAACCTCACTGATGTTGAAAACGTCTGGTTGATGGGTTCCGGCAACTACACCGTGCAAGGCAACAGTCTGGCCAACTACCTCCTCGGCGGCGCCGGCAGCGACAACCTGCAGGGCGGGGCCGGCGATGACCGGCTGGATGGCGCAGCGGGTGCCGACACCCTGGCAGGCGGCACAGGTGACGACATCTATGTGATCGATAACGCCGGCGACGTTGTCATCGAAGGCAGCGGCGAAGGCCGTGATCGTGTACTGAGCAATATCGGTTACACCCTGACCGCCAACGTCGAAGACGGACAATTGCTGGGCAACGGTGATCTGTATCTGGTCGGCAACAGCGAGGACAACACTCTGATCGGCAATGCCGGCAGCAACATCATCAATGGCCAGGCAGGCGCCGACACCATGGACGGTGGCGCCGGCAACGACACTTATTTCGTCGACAACGCGGCCGATGTCATTATCGAAACCGGTGCCTCGCTGACCGAGATCGACACGGTGCTGTCCTCCCTCGCCAATTACACGCTCGGCGCCAACCTGGAAAATCTCACCCTGCGTTTTGCCGACAACATCAACGGCACCGGTAACGCGCTGAACAACGTCATGACCGGTAACACGGGCGACAACATTCTCGACGGCGGCGCCGGTGCCGACACGCTGATCGGTGGCCTGGGCAACGATACCTACGTGGTCGATAACGCCAGCGACGTGATAGTCGAAAGCAGTGCATCGATGACCGAGATCGACACCGTGCGCTCTTCGATCAACTACAGCCTGGGCGCCAACCTGGAAAATATCGTGCTGACCGGCACCGCCAACCTCAATGCCAACGGCAATACCCTGAGCAACGTGATGACCGGTAACAGCGGCAATAACGTGCTCAACGGCGGCGCGGGCCTGGACACCATGATCGGCGGCAATGGCGACGACACCTACTACCTCGACCAGAGCGGCGAACTCTCGCTCATTCAGGAAAACGCCAGCGAAGGCAGCGATACCCTGCGCATCTATTACAACTCCACGCCGCTGACCAGCGTGGTCAACCTGAGCCTGAGCAATCTGGCCAACGTCGAGAACGTCTGGCTGATGGGCACTGGGGGCTACACGGTGCAGGGCAACAACCTGAACAACTATCTGCTCGGCAGCGCGTCGGCGGATACCTTGCAAGGCGGCAACGGCGATGACCGCCTGGACGGCGCCGCCGGGGCGGACACCTTGATCGGTGGCAGCGGTGACGATACCTACGTCATCGACAACACGGGTGACCAGGTAGTAGAGCTGAGTGGCGAAGGCCGTGATCGCGTCCTTACCAACATCGGTTATACGCTGACTGGCAACGTCGAAGACGGCCTGTTGCTGGGCACCGGCGACCTGTACCTGGTGGGTAACGGACTGGACAACGTCCTGACCGGTAATGCCGGCAGCAACATCATCAACGGCCAGGAAGGCGCCGACACCATGGACGGCGGTGCGGGCAACGATACCTATTTCGTCGACAACATCGGCGACGTGATCATCGAAAACGGCACCTCGCTGACCGAGATCGACACCGTGCTGTCCTCGATGTCCAACTACACGCTCGGTACCAATCTGGAAAATCTGACGCTGCGCTTCGCCGACAATATCAACGGCACCGGTAACGCGCTGAATAACGTCATCACGGGCAACGCCGGCAATAACATTCTGGATGGCGGTGCAGGTGCCGACACCCTGATCGGCGGTCTGGGCAACGACACCTATGTGATCGATAACGTCGGCGACGTGATTGTCGAAAGCAGCACCCTGATCAATGAGATCGATACCGTTCGTACCTCGTTCAACTACAGCCTTGGCGCCAATCTGGAAAACGTCGTGTTGACCGGCTCGGCCAACCTCAATGCCAACGGCAATACCCTGAACAACGTCATGACCGGCAACAGCGGCAATAACGTGCTCAACGGCGGCGCGGGGCTGGACACCATGATCGGTGGCGCCGGTGACGACACCTATTATCTCGACCAGTCAGGTGAGTTGTCGCTGGTTCAGGAAAATGCCAGCGAAGGCACCGATACCCTGCGTATCTACTACAACGCTACAGCTTCCAATAACACGATCAACCTCAACCCGGGCAACCTCAGCCACGTCGAAAACGTGTGGCTGATGGGTACCGGTAACTACATCGTGCAAGGCAACGGCCAGGACAACTATCTGCTCGGCGGCGCGGGCAACGACACGCTGCAGGGTGGTGCCGGTAACGACCGTCTGGACGGCGCGCTCGGCGCGGACACGCTGGCCGGTGGTACAGGCGATGATACTTACGTGATCGACAACGCCGGTGACCTGATCATCGAAGGCCTCGGCGAAGGCCACGACCGCGTGCTGAGCAATGTCGGCTATACCCTGACCGCGAACGTCGAAGACGGCCAGTTACTGGGCAGCAGCGACCTGTACCTGGTGGGCAACGGTCTGGACAACATCCTGATCGGCAACAGCGGCAATAACATCATCAACGGCCAGGAAGGCGCGGACACGATGGACGGCGGCGCCGGCAACGACACCTACTTCGTCGACAATGTCGGTGATGTCATCATCGAGAACGGCACTTCACTGACCGAGATCGATACCGTGCTGTCCTCGCTGGCCAATTACACCATGAGCGCCAACCTGGAAAACATGACGCTGCGTTTCGCCGACAATATCAACGGCACCGGCAATGCCCTCAGCAACGTCATCACCGGCAATGCCGGCAATAACGTTCTCGATGGGGGGGCGGGTGCGGACACTTTGATCGGCGGCCTGGGCAACGATACCTATGTGATCGACAATGCCGGTGACGTGATTGTCGAGACCAGTACGCTGGGCAACGAAATCGATACGGTGCGCTCCTCGATCAATTACACCCTGGGCGCCAACCTGGAAAACCTGCAACTGACCGGCAGCACCAACCTGCTGGGCTATGGCAACGAACTCAATAACGTCCTCACTGGCAACGATGGCAACAACGTGCTCAATGGCGGCGCCGGCAACGACACATTGATCGGCGGTCGCGGCGTTGACATGCTCACCGGTGGCAGCGGAGCCGATACCTTTGCGTTCACCGACATCAGCGAAGTGGGCAAAGGCGCCGAGCGCGACGTCATTTATGATTTCAACAGCCTGCAGGGTGACAAGATCGATTTCTCGGCGTTCGACGCCAATCTGGGCACTGCCGGCCTCGACGCCTTCACCTTTATCGGTGCGGGCGACTTCACCGGCGCCGGGCAATTGCGCTTTGTCGATCAGGTACTGTCAGGCAATGTCTCCGGTAATGCCGGCGCTGACTTCGAGATTCATCTGGTCGGTGTGAACGCATTCTCCGAGCAGAACCTTGTGGCTTGATTGACATGAGTTGAACGCAACGCGCAACGCGCTAATGAAAAAAACGCCCCGAACCTCTCGGGGCGTTTTTTTTTGCAACCGCTGCATGGCGCTATGCCAACAGCCCCAGCTCCTTGGCTCTGGCCACCGCTTGAGTGCGCCGCTCTACTCCCAGCTTGCTATTGATGTGGCTGGCATGGGTTTTTACGGTATGCAGGGAAATGAACAACTGCTCACTGATCTGCTGATTCGAACAACCTTGAGCAATCAGCCGCAATACCGCCAGCTCTCGGGTACTCAATTGCTCTGCGGCGCTGGTGTCCCTGCCCGCTGCTGCCGGCGCTGCAAGCTGCGCGAGCAACTGTTGAGCCGCCCGCATTGGCGAGTTGTGCACATGCGCACGTAGCCAATCCGCGTGGTCTTTCACTAACCGGTCAAATGGCTGCAAGACACCACCGCCAGCGGCTTCCAGCGCTTGAATGAACACCTTGCGCGCCTCTGCCTCGCGCGCGCCGGTCAGAAGCAGCGCGACTTTCTGCGTCAACGCCATCACGCATAGCAACTGGCGTCCGCTTTGCTGACCGTTCTGGTGCAACGCGTCCAGACGCCCCTCGGCGAGCATCGGGCGCCCCTGAATGACATCAAGCAGCGCCTGCTGCAGTTCGACATGCAGTGGCAGTTGTGGATGGAATTCGGGCGGTGCCGCGGCCTGCTCCCCGGTATAGGTCTGGCTCAAGCGCGTGAGCCAGGCCTCGGCGAGATCGGTACGCCCCTGTGCCAGCCACAGTTCGCATTTGACCAGAGTGATCATCGCCAGGTAATAGATCGGCGGTACGTCCCAGATGTGCATCAAGCGTTCGGCTTCGGCGAGTTCGGCGAATGCCTTGGCGAATTCGCCACGGCTACCGTCCAGACGCGCAATCACGCAATGGCCGATCAACACGCTGATATCGCGACAGGCGCGCGCTTCGCCAAGGCCCGCCAGCAGGCGCACTCGCGCCGCGTCGGACTGCATGCGCATCGCCAGCAGAAAACCTTCGTACAACGTCAGCCGCGCGCGCACCGCATACAGGCGTTGCGGCGACAGACCGCGCAAGCGTTCCAGGCCCTGATGCACTTCGTCCAGCGCACGGAGGATTTCGCCACGCGATTGCAGCACCCGCGCCCGGTCGTAATGCGCCAGCGCTTCGAACAGCGGATTGCCCACGCGCTGCGCCAGTTCCAGAGACTCACGGTTGAGGCCGCGGGCGCGCCACAGGTCACCGTCGGCAATCGCCAGATTGGACAGGGTCGACAAACACATCAGCCGTTGCCCGTAACGTTTGGCCGGCAAGCTTTCCAGGGCCTCAGTGCAATATCTGATCGTCAACTCACGATGGCCGCGCCCCCGGGCGATGATCCCGCTCAGCGCCAGCCACTGCGCCAGCATCGATTTCTGGGCAGTGGCCGAAGGCGCCGGCAGAAAGCGACTCAGATGACTGGACAGATCTTCGGCGGCATCGAGCTGGCAGGCCAGCCCCAGTGCCCAGCTGTACAGAACGATCAGCCGCGGCGTGCTGATCAGCAGGCTGTCGGGCAAGTCCATTTTCCAGCGCAGCAACATGCCGACATTCTGCTCGGCGAGCAGTTGTTCCTCGGACAGGTTCTGAACCAGATTTGCCGCCACATCGAGGTGACCGGCACGCAGTGCCTGTTCAACCGCCTCATCGAGCAGGCCCTGCGCGTTGAACCAGCGACAGGCGCGCAAGTGCAACGTGGCAGTCGGCACCAGCGCCTGCGCCGGAGGACGACTGAGCAACAAATCAGAAAACAGATGGTGATAGCGATACCAATGCCCGTGTTCATCGAGCGGCACCAGAAAAACCTGATGAGCCAGCAGGAAACGCAAAATCTCGGCGCTGTCATGGGCTTCACGCACGGCGTCGCACAACTCGCTGCAAAAACGCTCCTGCGGCGCGGTGTCATAAAGGAATGTCTGCACTTCGGCCGGCAGGCAATCGATGACTTCTTCCAGCAGATAATCGCGGATCAGTCCTTCCCCACCATTCAGCGCTTGCGGCAATGCCGCCTTGCTGCCCGCCTCGGACACGGCCAGCAACCAGAAACGCAAACCGGCGACCCAGCCTTCGCTGCGCTGGATCAGGTTTTCCAGCGCTTCGCCGCGCAGTGAAGTGCTATGGCGATCGAGCAGAGCCAACGCCTCGTCGTGAGTCAGGCGCAGATCCTGTTCATGCAGCTCCAGCAACTGCCGCGACAGGCGCAGGCGCGCCAGATGCCAGTCCGGGCGGTGGCGACTGGTGACCATGACCAACAGGCCATCGGGCAGATGATTGAGGAAAAACTGCAGGCAACGGTCGAGCACCGGACCTTGGGCGAGATGATAATCGTCGAGCACCAGCAGTAACGGTGCGGCTGCGTCGAGATGCAGCGCCAGCTCGTCGAGCAGCCCGTCGAGCCATTCTTCGAAGGCGAACGGCTGATGGCGCTGACGCATTTTCAGCAGCCCGAGGGCGCCGGCACCTAACGCTGGAAAGTAATCTTGCAAACCTTCGAGCAGACGCTCTAGAAAGCGCCCGGGATCACTGTCGCGAGCGCTCAATCCGAGCCACAGGCTTTGCCAGCGCGCCGGCAGACTCTGACAGAACTCCACCGCCAGCGAACTCTTGCCGAACCCCGCTGGAGCGCTGACCAGCAACAGGCGCCCGCCGAGCCCCGCTTGCAAGCGCTCGCATAGACGCGGTCGCAGCACGTAGCCGTCGGGCAGTGGCGGGCGAAAAAAACGCCCGTCCAATGCCGTGACGGCAGCACTTGCAGGACCCGGAATCGGGGACAGATCAGTCATGGCCGGCTCTTGTTCGAATGGCGGTTGGCGGCGTTGCAGATGTCCGCAGCCTAGCCTTAATCGAACCGGTTATGAAGGTTGCTGCTACAAATGGCTACAAAAAGACTACAGACACAAAAACGCCCCGAACCGGTCGGGGCGTTTTCACGAGGATGCGGCCTCGGGTTTACCGTGGTTTAGCGGACACCATCCTGACGCAGAGCGGCCGGGGTGAAGTCGCTGGTGGTGGCGGTGAAGCCGAAGTCATACGCACTCTTCTCTTCGTTCTTCATGCCCAGCGCCAGATAGCGGCCGGACTGCAGGTCGTAGAGGGTTTCCAGGGCATACCACGGCACTTGCTTGTCGTAGTAGTTCTCGGCATGCGCCTCGGCTACACGCCACAGTTGGCCACGACCGTCATAGTGGTCGATCACCGCGGCCTGCCAAGTGTCTTCGTCAATGTAGAAGTCACGCTTGGCGTAAATGTGGCGCTGGCCTTCCTTCAGCGTCGCAGTCACATGCCAGACGCGGCGCAACTCGTAACGCGCCAGGTCCTGGTTGATGTGGCCGGCCTTGATGATGTCGGAGTACTTCAGTTTCGGATCGTCGAGCTTGTAACTGTCGGAGGCGATGTACATCTCTTTCTTGCCTTCGAGCTTCCAGTCGTAGCGATCCGGGGCACCGTTGTACATGTCGAGGTTGTCGGACGTACGCAGACCGTCCGCCGCGGTACCCGGACCGTCATAGGACACTTGCGGTGCACGGCGCACACGACGCTGACCGGCGTTGTAGACCCACGCCGAACGCGGCTCTTTGACCTGATCGAGGGTTTCGTGCACCAGCAGTACGCCACCGGCCAGACGTGCCGGCGCGGTCACTTTCTGCTTGAAGTAGAACAGGATGTTGCCCGGGTTCGCCGGATCGTAGTCCTTCATCTTGTCGCGAAACACGAACTGGTCCTGGAAGTACACCAGGCTGTACGAGCCGTTCGGTTGCGGCGTGGCTTGGGTCACCAGACGGGTCACGCTGCCGCCGCGATAGCGGGTGATGTGGTTCCAGATCACTTCTACGCCGGTTTTCGGAATCGGGAACGGCACGGCGGTATCGAAGTTTTCCAGACCGTTGCCGCCCGACACCAGATTGGTGCTGGTGGCGTTTTTCTTGATGGCGGCGAATACGTCATCCGGCACGGTGGCACCGCGATGGGACGGGTAGACCGGCATCTTGAAGGTTTCCGGGTAGCGCTTGAACATCGCGTACTGGCCCGGCGCAAGCTTGTCCTTGTACTTGTCGGCATCCTTGGCAGTGATGGTGAACAGCGGCTGCTCACTGGCGTAAGGGTTGGACAGGAAGCCCTTGCTGTCGACACTGCCGGCATTCTTCGGCAGTGGTTTCCAGGCCGGGATCGAACCGTCGGCGTTACCGGCCATTTCCGCGCCCATCGGCGTCAGGCTTTTGCCCAGTTTGTCGGCTTCAGCGGCAGGCACGGCGGCCATGACGCTGGTTGCCAACAGCGACAGACCCAGAACACCGGCGTGGAACAGACTCTTTGTTATTTTCATAAATTCGTTCGTCCTGAAATGCAGTGCTTAGAAGTTCACGCCGAAGCTGAGCGCAACGAAGTCGCGGTCATCCACGGTGGTGTACTTGCCGTCGAAGAAGTTGGTGTAAGCCAGGCTCGCGGTGTAAGTGTTCTGGTACTCGGCATCGACGCCCAGGCTGACTGCTTTGCGACCTTCCTCGAAGTTGCCGCCTGGGCCTGGCGAGTAACCGCTGACGTCGTGGGACCAGGCCACGTTTGGTTTGAGGTTCACACCGGCGAAGACGTCGTTGTATTCCCAGATGGCGCGACCGCGGTAGCCCCACGACATCGAGGTGGTGAAACCGTCGTTGTCGCAATTGCGGCTGCGGTTGTTTTGTGGCGAACCCGGGCCTGCGCCGTTGATGGTGCTGGCGTTGAGGATGTTTGCGCAGGTGTTGGTGGTGCCAGTGGCCGGCAATTCACCCGGACCGTAGACCGGATCGCGGCCGTAACGTTTTTCCGAACGGCTTTCCAGACCGCCGACATAGGTCGCGCCGACTTCGCCGACGAGGGTCAGACGGCTGGCGCCCATGACCTGATCGAAGAAGTGCGTGAAGGTCGTCTGGATCTGGGTGATTTCCTTGCGCTCGTAACCGTGCAGATCCTGACCCGGCACACCCGTGAGCAGCGAAGCGTTGGTCAGCGCGCCGCCCAATGGACGTACGCCAGCGAACAGAATATCGGTGGAGTTCAGTTGCACCGGTGCGTTCGGACGGTAGCTGATCTCACCGCTCCACGCCGTACCGGTAGGCAGGGTGGTAGAGAAGCTCAGACCGTAGAGGCGGATGTCCTCCGGGTATTCGATGAAGTAGTTCGAGTTGCCTGCGACCAGCAGTGGTGCGAGTGCGGCAAACGGCCCTGGCAGTCCAGCGGCCGTGTTGTAGACCGACTGCGGTGCACCGGTGGCGCTGAAGATCGGCGCACGGCTGTGGTAGTTCATGAAGTAGGCGCCAAACTCGGTGTCGAGTGGCTCGAACATGTATTTGAGGGATGCACCCCACTGACCGCTGTCGCGGGCATCGCGGTCCGGGCCACGGCGCACCAGTACGCCCTCCTGGTTGACGTCGACGCCGGCGTTGGCAAGCGGGCCCAGGGCAATGGCCGGAATCTGCGAACGCTTGTTCAGCACGCGCAGGTTGCTGTCGCAACCGTCGGCCACGATGTCTGGCTGGGAAAAGAAGGTGCCGCAGTTGTCGACGACGGTCTGATCCCATTCCAGTTGATAGAAGGCTTCGGCCGAAAGGTTTTCGGTCAGGCTCTGCGAGACGTAGAACATGTTGACCGGAATCAGGCCTTCCTTGATCTCGGCGCCGGGACGACGGAATGCGGACACGTCGATCGGGTTGATCGAGTTGATGCCGCCGCCGATGAAGGTACTTTCACCCCAGCTGACCACCTGCTTGCCCAGACGCACGGAGCCCGGCTGATCGGCGATCGCGTAGTTGTGGTAGACGAAGGCGTCGAGGATCTGCCCGCCCGAGGACTTGGCGCCCTCTTTGCGGTTGCTGTCGCTGATGTCCTTGAACTCGCGGCTTTCATCCTTGAGTTCGAAGTCGTACCAGTATTTGCCACGGACGAACACACCGGTGTCGCCGTACTTCAATTCAAGGTCATGGATGCCCTTGAAGATCTTGGAGAAGGTTTCGCCGCTCTTGAAGTTGGCGTGGCCGTCATCGGAAGTCTGCGACAGCCCGTGGCCGCCGTTGTTGACGCCGATGAGGTTCTTGTTCGGGCTCTGAGTAGACCAACTGGCACCGATCGACAGGGACGAGTCGAACTGGCCTTCGATTTCACCGACGTTGAAACTGACGCC
This sequence comes from Pseudomonas koreensis, assembly GCF_036668835.1. Taxonomy (GTDB): domain Bacteria; phylum Pseudomonadota; class Gammaproteobacteria; order Pseudomonadales; family Pseudomonadaceae; genus Aquipseudomonas; species Aquipseudomonas koreensis_I. Next base: position 73,876 of record NZ_JAZEVW010000005.1, on the reverse strand, counting down.
GAATGCGGGCCCGGCGAGCGAGGAGGCAAGACTGACTGCCAGAGGCAGTTTCGCCCGGCGCCAGAACTGGTTTACTGAGGTCATCGACGCTACTCCATGTGCATTATTGTTATGGCAGTGAGTACTTTCAAAAACGCTGTGAAGGGCCGGAAGCCAAGGCTGCCCGAAACCGCTTCAAAGTTGCTCGCCCCAATCAGTGCGTGTGCTCCGTTTTCAAAAAGTCCTTGAGCGGACTATAGCCAGCAGGGGGTACTGCTTGATCCCTCTAAAGTGTGATTTGCAGTCGCCAACCACTCTGGAACAGTCCTTTCGCCAGTCCGACACAAGTCGGCACGGCAAGGATGGCTGATTTTTTCGATTTCACAAGCCAAGCGCTTGCTCGGTGGGTCTGGCGCGCCGGTTTCAGCGCGCCAGCGGACACTCAAAGTGTCGAAAGGAAGGTGCTGTTGCTGGCCTGCCATTCACTGATGTCGAGGCGGATACGCTTCTTGTCGAGCTTGCCGACACTGGTCTTGGGAATTTCGGTAACAAGGGCGATCTGACTCGGAATCGCCCACTTGCTCAAGTGCCCCAGTTCGACGAATGGCTTGAGGTGTTCCTTGAGCTCCCGAGCGCCGATCTCATGGCCTTCGCGAATCACCAGCAGGGCAAACGGGCGTTCGCCCCACTGCGGATCGGCAATCCCCACCACTGCTACTTCGCGTACCGCGACGTGACGGCTGATCAGGTCTTCGAGGTCGAGTGACGAGATCCACTCGCCGCCGGTCTTGATCACGTCCTTGATCCGGTCGCGGATGTCGATCACGCCCATGCTGTCGAGCGTAGCGACGTCGCCGGTGTGCAACCAGCCGCCACTCCACAGTTCGGCGCCCTTCTGTGGCTCGTTGAAATAGCCCTCGGTGAGCCACGGCGCGCGTAGCACCAGTTCGCCCTGGGTTTCACCATCCGCCGGCAGGAAGTTGCCCTCGCCGTCGACGATCGCAGCCTCCACCAATGGCCCGGGTACCCCAGCCTTGATCCGGTAAGTGGTGCGTTCGTCTTCCGTGCCGGCCATGAGCTCGTCATTGAGGTGTGCGCACGAGACCAACGGCCCGGTTTCCGACATGCCGTACGCAGCAGTGAGCTGGATGCCGCGCGCCTTGGCGTTTTCGTACAGGGAGCGATTCAGCGCGCTGCCGCCGATGACGATTTTCCAGCCGCCGAAATCGACGCCTTGCGCGCCTTTGGCGTTGAGAAGCATTTGCAGGATGGTCGGTACGCAATGCGAAAAGGTGACTTTTTCCTTGCGCCACAACTCGACGAGAAACTCCGGATCGTAACGCCCCGGATAAACCTGTTTAAGTCCGAGCATGGTCGCCACATAAGGCAAGCCCCAGGCGTGAACGTGGAACATCGGCGTGATCGGCATGTACACATCGTTAGTGCCAAGCAGACGCACGCTGTCGATCGAGCCCATGATCGTCGACACGCCAATGGTGTGCAGGACCAGTTGCCGATGGGTGAAATACACGCCCTTGGGATTACCAGTGGTGCCGGTGGTGTAGAACGTGGTTGCGACGGAGTTTTCGTCGAAGTCCTGGAAATCGTACTGCGGGCTCGCAGCAGCCAGCAGTTGCTCGTATTCGCCGACCAGGTTAGGCAACTCGGCGGTTTTCTCCGGCAGATCGGTGAGCAGCAGGGTTTTCTCGACCGTGGTCAACTGCGGCGCAATCGCTTGATAGAGGCCGACGAACTCGCTGTTGACCAGCACGAAGCGATCCTCGGCGTGGTTCATCGTATAGAGAATCTGCTCCGGCGACAGGCGCACGTTGATGGTGTGGATCACCGCGCCGATCATCGGGATCGCGAACATGCATTCCAGATAACGATGGCTGTCCCAGTCCATCACCGCCACCGTATCGCCGGCCTTCACACCCGCCGTCGTCAGCACATTGGCCAGCCGTGCGACGCGCTCGATCAGCGTCGGGTAGCTGTAGCGCAACTGGTCACGGTAGATGATCTCGCGGGTTTTCTCGTACCGGGCGCCGGACATCAGCAGCCGTTTGATCAGCAATGGATACTGGTAGGCCCCGTCGGCCGGGGGAATGACGCGAGTCTGCAACATAAGAATCCCTTTTCTGACTGCACGGTGTTGGCGGAGAGATCCTTACTCTAGTGCGCCTGCATGACAGTCAAATCAGCCAAAGGAATGATTTGCACAGCCGTACAAATGCTAGCTTTGCGCCAGCATCCAATGACTGAATCAGGGGCCATGCGCACCGGGGGGCGGGCAAACCTGTGAGAGCAGCAGCGAAAGGTTGCTTCGCCAGACAAAATCTGAACCGCTCCAAAAGCCCCTCACTCTAGCCCTCTCCCAGAGGGAGAGGGAACTGACCGAGTTGTGCCGAGCCAAACGCCGAACTGAAAGACCGAGGCGCTTGTGGGTTCGGAGAAAGTCGTTCATGTCGGCGTATTTCTCCAACTTCCCCCGATCGGTCCCCTCTCCCTCGGGAGAGGGCTAGGGTGAGGGGCCACAGTCTGCCAAGCGCCTTGAATCTCGAATCAATCACCCGCCACTCAATGCATCTCGGTAAACGCGATTTTCACGCCGAGAGCAATCAGCACTGCGCCCATGGTGCGGTCGAACCAGTGGCCCATGCGGGCAAAACCGGCACGCACGCGCTGCTGACTGAACAGCATTGCCACCAGGCAGAACCAGATCGCGGTGGCCACGGCCAGGTAAACGCCGTAACCGGCCTGCACCGCCAAAGGGGTGTGCGGATTGATCACCACGGTGAACAGCGAAAGGAAAAACAACGTGGCTTTCGGGTTCAGGCCGTTGGTCACGAACCCCGAAGTGAAGGCGCCACGCGCAGTGCGCACACCCGCTTCCTTGTGCAAATCATCCGTCACGGTTTTCGCCGGTTGCGCGCGCAACGCCTTGAAGCCGATGTACAGCAGATAGGCTGCGGCCGCCCATTTCAAGGCGTTGAACAGCACGATCGACTGCGACACGATCAGGCCGATGCCCAGCAGCGAATAACCGACATGCAGGAAAATCGCCGTGCCGACACCCAGCGCCGTCCATGTACCGGCGCGACGACCGTGGGTCACGCTCTCGCGCACCACCACGGCAAAGTCCGGGCCGGGGCTGGCGACGGCCAGCAGGTGGATCAGTGCAACGGTCAAGAACTCGGTCCAGTACATGGGGGCTCCTTTCGGCCAGGCGTATCAATTTGTTTCATCTGGTAGGCTCGGCAGAGTACGCCCTACGCTCTTCGCACAAAAGGTACAGTTGATGACGAACACGCACCGCGCGGTATTCCTCGATCACCCGTCGCTGGATCTCGGCGACCTCGACCTCAATCCACTGCGCGACTGTTTCAGCGATCTGCAGCTGTTCGCCCAGACCACGCCGCAGCAGGTTGCCGAACGTCTGCACGGCGCCAGCGTGGCGATCACCAACAAAGTCGTGATCGACGCGGCCGCCATGGCGGCCAACCCACAGCTGAAACTGATCCTGATCAGCGCCACCGGCACCAATAACGTCGACCTCGCCGCCGCGCGTGCGCAAGGCATCACGGTGTGCAACTGCCAGGGCTACGGCACGCCATCCGTGGCGCAACACACGATCATGCTGCTGCTCAACCTCGCCACACGTCTGGCCGACTATCAGAAAGCGGTCGGCGAAGGTCGCTGGCAGCAGGCGAAGCAGTTCTGCCTGCTCGACTATCCAATTGTTGAACTCGAAGGCAAAACCCTCGGCCTGCTCGGTCACGGTGAACTCGGCGGCGCCGTGGCGCGGCTGGCCGAAGCGTTCGGCATGCGCGTGCTGCTCGGGCAGATTCCCGGGCGCCCTGCCCGCCCCGACCGCGTGCCACTGGATGAACTGCTGCCGCAGATCGACGCCCTGACCCTGCACTGCCCGCTCAATGAACACACCCGCCATTTCATCGGTGCACGCGAGCTGACCTTGCTCAAACCCGGTGCGTTCGTGGTCAACACTGCACGCGGTGGCCTGATCGATGAGCAGGCACTGGCCGATGCCTTGCGCAACGGGCATCTGGGCGGCGCGGCGACGGATGTACTGAGCGTCGAGCCGCCAGCTCAGGGTAACCCGCTGCTGGCAAACGACATTCCGCGCCTGATCGTCACCCCGCACAACGCCTGGGGCAGCCGCGAAGCACGCCAGCGCATCGTCGGCCAACTCAGTGAAAACGCGCAGGCGTTCTTCAGCGCTAAGGCGCTGCGGGTCGTCAGTTGATAAACTGCGGCACTTTTTTTTCGAGGAGCAGTTATGGATCCGCGCAGTGAAGTACTGCTTCGTCAGCCTGAATGGTTTCAAGGTTCGCTGTTGCTCGCCGGTTTGCCCGCCGACGACTTGCTTGGGCGCCTGCCGAATGCCTTTGGCTGGTGCTGGCACGCCGGCGATCAAGCCGCACTGGAGGCCCGTTTCGAAGGTCGCAGCGATTTTGGCGTGAACATCCCGGCGCGTGAATTCGACAGCGCCGTGGTGTTTCTGCCCAAGTCCAAGGACCTGACCGATTACATTCTCAACGCCGTCGCCTCGCGCCTGGCCGGTCGAGATGTGTTTCTGGTCGGGGAAAAACGCAGCGGCATCGAAGGTGCGGCGAAACAGCTCAACCCGTTCGGCAAACCACGCAAGCTCGACAGCGCGCGGCATTGCCAGCTCTGGCAAGTCACCGTGGCCAATGCACCTGAAGCCAAATCGCTGGAAAGCCTGGCGCAGACCTACGAACTGCCCTTGGCCGAAGGCCCGTTGAAAGTCATCAGCCTGCCAGGGGTGTTCAGCCACGGTCGCCTCGATCGCGGTAGCGCCCTGCTGCTGGAGCATCTGGACAAGCTGCCAAGCGGCCATCTGCTCGATTTCGGTTGCGGTGCCGGCGTGCTCGGCGCGGCGGTCAAACGTCGCTACCCGCACAATCAGGTGACATTGCTCGACGTCGATGCATTTGCCGCCGCCAGCAGCCGTCTGACCCTCGCCGCCAATGGCCTGGAAGCCGAAGTACTGACCGGTGACGGCATTGATGCTGCACCGATGGGTTTGAGCGCGATTCTGAGCAACCCGCCGTTCCATGTCGGCGTGCACACGGATTATTTCGCTACTGAGAACTTGCTACGAAAAGCGGCGAAGCATCTGAAAAACGGCGGCGAACTGCGCCTTGTCGCGAACAGCTTCCTGAAATACCAGCCATTGATCGAAGAGCACCTGGGCGTCTCTGCAATCAAGGCCGAAGGCAATGGTTTCCGGATCTATCGGGCCAAGCGCGGCTGAGAGCGCTTTGCAAAAAGTCGCTTGCCCAAACGGATTTGCCTAGGCAGAATCCGCTCCGTCCTAGGGGAGTAGTCTCCCACGAGCGCCAAGCTCGTCCGGCATACGTCAACATACTTGATCCTCAGATCATGGCGTATGCGACCCAAGCGTCCGCACCAGACGGATCGCAGGGTTTGACAAGACCTATGACACGCACACCTTACCCGGGGCGGGAAGGCTGTACGTGTCATAGCCGTGTCGACCCGCCCCTTAGGAAATCCCTGATGCTGGACTCGTTACTCGTTCCCACCGCAATCGTTGCCTTGGCCGAAATCGGCGACAAGACGCAACTGCTCGCGCTGATTCTTGCCGCTCGCTTCCGCAAACCCTGGCCCATCATCGCCGGGATTGTCGCCGCGACGCTGGCTAACCACGCGGCAGCCGGTGCGGTCGGCGCCTGGTTCGGCAGTTTCTTCTCCGACAGCGTTCTGCACTGGATTCTCGCCGCAAGCTTCGCCGCCACGGCATTGTGGACGCTGGTCCCTGACAAGCTCGATGACGACGAAGCCAGCACCGCGCGCAAGTTCGGCCCGTTTCTGACCACGCTGATTGCATTCTTCCTTGCCGAAATCGGCGACAAGACCCAGATCGCCACGGTGATGCTCGCCGCGCAGTATCCGGAATTGTGGCTGGTGATCATCGGCACCACCGTGGGCATGCTGATTGCCAACGTGCCGGTGGTATTGGCGGGTAATTTTGCAGCGGACAAGTTGCCACTGACCTTGATCCGACGCCTGGCGGCTTCGGCGTTTTTCATTCTGGCAATTGTCGCGGTGTACAAAGCGATGCAGAGCAGTGGCTGGATTTGAAGCAGCTGCAAGCTTCTAGCTACAAGCTTCAAGAAAAAGCTGCAAGCTTCAAGAGAAAGCTGCAAGCCACGCGAATCTGCTTTGACTTGTAGCTTGCCGCTCGAAGCTTGCCGCTGTTTTATTCAGGATTTGGGGGCTTTTTCGTACAGCGGCATGACCTTCGGAATCGCCGCCTGCAACGCGGCGATTCGGCTGGACGAGGCCGGGTGGGTGCTCATGAATTCCGGCGGCGAACCTTCCGAAGCCTTGCTCATCTTGTCCCAAAGGGTGATTGCGGCATTCGGGTTGTAGCCGGCGCGGGCGGCCAGTTCCAGACCGATCAGGTCGGCTTCGTTTTCATTGGCGCGGCTGTTGGGCAGGGTCATGCCGTAGTTGGCCACGGTGTCGGCCAGCGCCAGGCTGTCCTGACCGAGACCGAACAACGCACCGGCGCCCTGCTTGGCCATCTCGATGCCATAAGCCTTGGACATCGCTTCGCGACCGTGCTCGCGCAAGGCGTGGGCGATTTCATGGCCCATGACCGCAGCGATTTCGTCGTCGGTGAGTTTCAGGCTGTCGATCAGCCCGGTGTAGAAAATGATCTTGCCGCCGGGACCGCAGTTGGCGTTGAGTTCGTCGCTCTTGATCAGATTGACCTCCCACTGCCACTGCGCCGCATCCGGACGGAAATTCGGCGCCTGGGCGATCAAGCGGTTGGCAATCGCCTGCACTCGCTTGGCCTCGGGGCTGGTCTTGTCCAGCACACCTTTGCTGGACGCCTCGCCAACAGTTTTCTGATAAGACTGGGCATACATCTGGTCGACCTCTTGCGAGGACAGCATGCTGAACATGTACTGCTTGCGCTCCACTCCGACGGCGCCGCCGCTGGTGGTGTTGACCGACTGACAACCGGCCAGCAACAGCGCTGCGCTCAGTGCACTAACAACCAATGTCTTGTTCATTGAAAAGCTCCCTGAAAACCTGTGGCGTATCCTAGGCGGGTAATTGCATCGATGCCAGATACAAAGGATAGGTTGAAGTGACTTTCAGACATTTCCCGCAGCGTAATGTCGCGAAAAAACCCAGCGCCCGCCAGCCACACAGCCGCAGCGTCACGCAGCAGCCGATTTACGACATGTAAGGCCGATTCCGACCAGCGCCACTCATGGCCCAGCAGCCGCCGCCGATAAATCTTTCGCAGATATTCTCTTGCCTGCGGAGCTCCCATGAAGTTCAAGTCGATCCAGTTTTCCGTCGCCGCCCTGGCCGGCGCCATTGTCCTCAGCGTGGTCGCGGCGCTGGTGCTGTATGCGCTGTTTGCCGGCGCGCGCACTCAGGCAATGGTGCAACAACGCACCCAGGCGCAGTTCGAGCAGGTCATCGAGCAGCGCCTGACCGCGCTGGCGCAAACCCAGGTCAGCCAGATCCAGCGCGAGCTCGAAGCGCCGCTGCTGATTGCCGGCGGATTGGTTCGCGTCAACGCCCTGCTGGGTACGCCGGGCGCCGATGGCCAGCCGCGCCTGAGCGTCAGCCGCGAGCAACTGATCAGCCTGATCAAAGAGAACGTCGAAAAGAATCCAAAGATTCTCGGCACGTACATCGGCTGGGAAAAGAACGCCCTCGATCACAACGACGCAGCCTATGTCGGCACCAGCGTGGTCGGGATCGACGCGAGCAACGGGCGATTTCTGCCATGGTGGTTCCGCAACGAGGACGGCACCCTCGGCCTCGACAAACTGGTCGACGTCGACGACCAGAAAACACTGTCCACCGGCGTGCGCGCCAGCGAGTACTACCTGTGCTCGAAGGAAAGCAAAAAGTCCTGCGTGATCGACCCGGCACCGTACAAGGTTGGCGACAAGGTCGTCATGCTCGCCTCGTTCATCGAACCGATCATGCTCAACGGCGCGTTCCAGGGCATCGTCGGCGCCGATCTGTCGGTGAACTTCATTCAAGAGATGCTGCTGGGCGCCAACCAGAAACTCTACAGCGGCGCCGGGGAAATGGCCCTGGTCGGCGGCAATGGCCGGATCGTTGCCTACACCAAGGATCCGAGCAAATTCGGCGAAAAGGTCAGCGACATTCTCGACGCCGAACAGACCGCCAACATGGCCAACCTCAAACGCGGCGAAGTGACCTACTCGGTGAACAAGGACAAGGGCCGGATCGAGTTGTACCTGCCGTTTGGCATCGGTCAGACCGACGCGCGCTGGACGCTGATGCTGCAACTGCCGCTCAACGCGGTGATGGCCGACCTGCAAACGCTGCAGGCCGACCTCGATGCCCAGCGCAAATCCGACACCTTTGGCATGGCCATGGTCGGTTTGCTGATCGCCGGCCTCGGTTTGCTGGTGATCTGGCTGGTCGGTCATGGCATTGCCCGACCGCTGAAGCAAATGGTCGCCATGCTCAATGACATCGCCCAGGGCGAAGGTGATCTGACCCGCCGCCTGAGCAGTGACCGCAGCGACGAACTCGGCTCGATCGCCAAGGGCTTCAACACCTTCCTCGCCAAGTTGCAGGCGATGATCACTCAGGTGGTGACCTCGGTGCAGAGCGTCAGCGATTCTTCGGAACACACTGCCGACATCGCCATTCGCACCAACATCGGCATCCAGAAACAAATGGCCGAAATTGATCAGGTGGCGACAGCGGTGCAGGAAATGACCGCCACGGCGCAGGACGTCGCACGTAATGCGACGCAGGCGGCGCAGGCCGCGAGCCACGCCGATCAGGCCGCCACTCAAGGCATGCAGATCGTGCGCGATACCTCGAATTCGATTGGCGTGCTCGCCAAGGAGATCGGCAAAGCGGTTGACGTGGTGCAAACGCTGGCCAAGGACAGCGAGAACATCAACGCGATCCTCACGGCGATTCGCGGGATTGCCGAGCAGACCAACCTGCTGGCGCTGAACGCGGCAATCGAAGCGGCGCGCGCAGGCGAGCAAGGGCGTGGCTTTGCGGTGGTGGCGGACGAAGTGCGCAACCTGGCACAGAAAACCCAGCAAGCCACCGAAGAAATCCAGAGCATGATCCAGCAACTGCAACAAGGCACTCGCGATGTGGTGCGGGTCATGGAAGACAGCCAGAACCGCACTGACGAAAGCGTGCAACACGCGGCGAAAGCGGCCGAGGCGCTGGAGACCATCACTCATGCGGTGTCGGTGATCAACGACATGAACACGCAGATCGCCAGCGCGGCGGAAGAGCAGAGTGCGGTGGCCGATGACATCAATCGCAACGTGATCAATATCGGTCAGGTGGCCAACGAAGTGGCGGGCGGTGCGGATGAATCGAGTTCGGCGAGTGCCGGGTTGACCAAACTGGCGGAGCAGCAGCGGCGGTTGATCAATCAGTTCAAGGTCTGAAGATCAAGAGCCCCTCACCCTAGCCCTCTCCCGGAGGGAGAGGGGACTGACCGAGTTGCCTCCCGTCATACTTCGACCTGAAAAATCGTGTCGATTATGGATTCAGCGAAATACACGCTAATCGGCGCATATCTTCAAAAATCCCCCATTCAGTCCCCTCTCCCTCCGGGAGAGGGCTAGGGTGAGGGGCTTTTGCTCTACAGACTTAACCCGGGGTCAAACACTCCGGCCCATTCAATTTCGGATCATTCACCAGATTCGCCAGCACCCGCTCGCGCAGCGCCGCCGGCTCACTGGCGAGCAATCCCTGCAAAACATGCAGCGGTGTTTCGGGATCAAGCCATGCTGCCTGCCCCGCCTCATCGAGAATCAACGGTCGGCGCTGACTGGCCGCCGGTTGGGTGATGACAGCGGTGCTCAGCCAGACCTGTTCCTGCACCGGATACGCCTCCCAGACCGCCGCAAAAAACAGCGATGAACCCTCCCCCGGCGTCAGCCAGAACGGACGTTTACGCTGGGTCCCGCGCCATTCGTAAAAACCGTTGGCCGGCAGCAGGCAGCGGCGCAAGCGCAGCGCTTCGCGGAACATCGGTTGCTCGGCCACGGTTTCCGCGCGGGCGTGGGCCGGCGTTTTCGACAGGTCGGTCAGCCACCGCGGCGTCAGCCCCCAACGCGCGCGGGCCAGCGTGCGCTGACCGCCTTCACCGGCGCGCAGCATCAGCACTGAATCATTGGGGGAAATGTTCCACTGCGCCTGCTGATCGGCGGGAAAACCTGGCAGGGCCGCGAAGTCGCGGTTCCAGCGAAACAGGGCATAACGTCCACACATGGGGCAACACGACTCTTGAATAAAAACCGACGCCAGCCTAACAGACCAGCGTACCGGGATAGCTCTCCGGTTCATCGCCGGGCAGCGGCAGCGCGGCATTGTACGCGGTGATCAGCTCGCGGGCGTATTCGGCCTGATCGTTATCCACCGACAGCCCCAACAACCCGAACATCGGCAACTCGCCCGTGCCACCGAGCAGATCGCGGCCGATCAGGTGCGCCTCGATGCCTTCGCTGGCGAGCATGCCCTTGAGCATTTCGCCTTCCATCAGGCTGGCCGGTTCGTAGATTCGCTGCATGCGCGCCCCTCATTCGTTTTCGCTGAAGACTTCCAGGTGCCATTCATCTTCATGCACCTGCAAAACAAAGGTGATCGGTCGGCAGCACACCTGACAGTCTTCTATGTAAGTCTGATCGCCAGCGGACAGATCCAGCGTCGTTTCGACTTCTTCACCGCAATACGGACATTCGTACACTGCATCTTCCAGCATCGCGGTCTCCCAAGTGACTTGTGCGTATAATCGCCGGTCTATTTGCAGGGCTATTGGTGTCTGGCTACTTTTTCAGACCGTGCCCCGCGGGTTTTCGATCAAACCCTTTACTTACCCTAGCCGTTTCCAACAAGAGAGCATGATGGGCGAATTCGATGCCATCCGACCTTACGACGACAGCGAAGTACCTGTGGTACTGGCAAGACTGCTCGGCGACAAGGCGTTTCTAGATATCCTCACCCACTTCCGCTTCCCGCGTTTTGCCGGTGCCTTCGGCTGGATGCTCAAACCTCTTATAGCCCATCGGCTGCGTCGTGAGTTCGCCGACGTGGTTTCCGTGGCGACTTTGCAAGACAAGATCGAGTCTTACGTCGATCACACCATCGAGCGCGCCACCGACGGCGTGACCTACACCGGGGTCGAGCAATTCAAGTCCGGCAGTGCCTATCTGTTCATCGCCAACCACCGCGACATCGTGATGGACCCGGCGTTCGTCAACTACGCCGTGTACCACGCCGGCCTGCCGACACCGCGCATCGCGATTGGCGACAACCTGCTGCAAAAGCCTTTTGTCAGCGACCTGATGCGTTTGAACAAGAGTTTCATCGTGCATCGCTCGATCACCGGTCGACGCGAGAAGATGGCCGCGTATCAGCTGCTATCGGCATACATCAACCACTCGATCCGCAACGATTGCGCCTCGATCTGGATTGCTCAGGCAGAAGGCCGGGCGAAGGACGGCGACGACCGCACCGAGTCGGCGATCCTCAAGATGTTCCACATGAGCCGCAAGGACGAGCCGTTCGGCGAAGTGATCCGCTCGCTCAATGTCACGCCAGTGTCTATCAGCTATGAATACGACCCGTGCGATCAGGCCAAGGCCCGCGAGCTGTACATCCGCGCCACCACCGGCACCTACTGCAAGGCGCCGGGCGAAGATGACGTGAGCATTGCCAAGGGCATCACCGGCTACAAGGGCCGTGTGCACATCAACTTCGCCGCGCCGATCACCGAGGTCTACGAAGACACCAAGCAATTGGCGACGGAAATGGACAAGCAGATTCTCGGCGGTTACCGGTTGTTTCCCGTGCATTACCTGGCGTATGCGCAGTGGGCCGATGCCGACCCGCAACTGAACGTGCCGCAGGCGGCTGAGGTGTTCCCGGCTGACGAACTGGCCAAGGCCGAGGAAGAATGGCAGAGCCGGCTGGACGCCTGCCCCGCGGAGCATCGTCCGTATCTGGTGCTGCAATATGCGACGCCGGTGCGCAATCAGTACCGGGTCAAGGCTGGATTGCCGTTGTAAGCGGTGTGAGCCAGACACAAAAACGGCGCCTGCGGGCGCCGTTTTTCATGCCTTAACGAGTCAGAAACGCGTGCTGATCCACGACACCAGCAAGGCCAGGCCCAGGCAGGCAAAACCGAAACGATAGAAAAAGCGGTTCATGCGCAAGGTCGCCCAATCGAGGATCGGCTCGGCATTCGGCTGCGCCTGACGCTGAGCGGCGAGGCTGGCCTGCGCGCGTTGTTCACGGCGACGAGTGGCGTGCAACAGCCAACTGCCGGGAAACGCCAGCAGCAGCGCCAGCAGATTGATCAATTTGGCGGGATGGGCGGTAAACAGTGTCATCAAGTGCAGCGACATCACAGACCTCAATCTAGACCGGTTCGGCAGACGCCAGACCGACGACCGCGGCGCGGATTCTACCCAAACCCGACCGCCCTGCCCCAGCCTTTGCGACAAATAACCTGACAATCGACCGATGGCTGTCCTGTGTCACGGCATCGTCATGTGGATGCTTCACCCTGCGCGCCTCGAAACCTCAATGGATTGCACCATGCTGCACGCGGAAAACCAGGATCGCCTTTATCTCATCACGCCCTACGACGAACAGCAAAGTCTGGTCGGCAGCCTTGCGTTCAATGTGCAGGACCGGCATTGGCTGGTGTATTGCGCACTGGGCGGGCATCAGCATGCGGATTTGCCGGAGACTGATTTGCTGACAGGTGTGAGTGTGCTCGACTTTTATTCGCAGGCTGCCTGAAAAAGCAAAAGCACCCTCACCCTAGCCCTCTCCCGAAGGGAGAGGGGACTGATCGAGGTGTTTGGTCGAGATGCATCGACCTGAAATAACCCGCCGAACTCCGGTTTTGAAAAGCCCCCGATCCGCTCCCTTTCCCCCTCGCCCCCCTGGGGGAGAGGGCTGGGGTGAGGGAGTAGGATTTCAGGTCCCAGAAAAAAGCCCGGAAACCATCACTGGCCCCGGGCTTTTTCACATCCGCAAAAACTTACTCAGCGAGCACCTGCCCCACCGTCGGATCCTTGAACAGACGCGTCAACGCATCGCTCAACACATCGCTGACCAGTTTGGTGTTGGTTTCCTGGTTCGGCGCCATGCCGAAGCGCTGGTCCAGCGAAGCGCCGTAGCGGCCGCTGTAACGGCGATTGGCGTTCTGCACGTCGGAGCGGAAGGTCGCGCCGATGGTCGCTTCAGTCACGTACATACCCTCTTTCGGCGACTGATATTTCAGCTCGGCCAGGGTCACGGTCAGCTGCGGTGCGTTCGGCGCGTTGGTGGTCGGGGTGAAGCCGAGCAGACGCACGGCGGCTTCGGCCTGAGCCTGCAACTTGGGCAGGATCTGCTCACGCTGCACGGTGATGGCGCTGGTTTCCGGGTACAGGCCGCCACGGGTGCCGAGGGTTGGCGACGGACGACCGTCGACCACACGCACGATCACCGGCTGGCCACGGCCGACCGCTGGCAGTTGCGTGGTCAGCTTCGGCTCCGGATTCAGTTGTTGCGGGCTGTGGGCGCAGCCGGCCAGGGTCAAACCGGCCACAGTGATCAAACCGAACAACAGGCGTTGCAACATGCTCTTCTCTCCAGAATCAGGCACAAACAGGCCGGCAGTATAGCGGTGGGCCACTGCGGGTAACCAGCGCCGCACAGTGAATACTGAAATGTCTGACAAACCCGGTCGAAAGCGGTTCCTGTCACAGATTCTTCACCGCGCATACACCGCGACGTCACGGCCCGGCGGCAAGCTGCAATCAGTTCTCAAACAAGGAGCGCCGCCATGCGTTATCTGATCTCGTTGTTCGCCCCGCGTCCGCTGCATCGCTGCTTTGCCCTGCTCGACCGCAACGGCCACTGCCAGGCCTTCAAGCAGTGCAGCCTGCAACCGATGGGCGACGGCTGGGTAGAAATCGAAGAAATCCGCCTCAACTGGTTGCACCAGCCACTGCCGGCCAGTGCCCGCGTCATAGCGTCGCAGCCTCGCACACGGGTCCAGGCGATGTTGAGCATCTGACCGGATGCCTAATAAAAGTCATTAAACACGAGCAACTGCGCGCGTTTCTTCGCTACAATCTCCCCCCGATTATAAGGACGTCTCCTGATCGGGCCCCGCAACAGCGTCAGTGCGCATGCATCGACATCAAAAATCGCCCACAGAGAGCCGCCCACACAGATCGAGTGAAGTTGGCGCGCTTGCCTGTTCTTTCGGCAAAAACCCGCTTTTCGCGAATCTGCAGAGCTGTCATGACGCACGGCCACCGCGTGTTTTTGCCCTTTGCGGGCAGGTGCCAGGCCAAGGCAGCCCTTTTTTGAGGTTCACGTCTTCAAAAGAGCGTGAAAAAAACGGGTTTTCACAACTTCACAAGAGTGTGGCGAGCAAATGAATAGTTTTGCGTCTGAACATGCACCATTAGCGTCTGGAACAGCCCAACGACACAGGACCGGGTATACCTCGAATACCGGAGCCTGAAGCCTGTCCGCTACGGATTTGGTTGCACAAAACGGATGTCTCGACCATAAGTCGAATTGCCAGCCTTGCGCAGAAATGAGTTCATGGAACCCTTGAAGCCAGGCCGCACGCATCCGTCAAAGTTGCGAAAAATTGCGAAGATTCGGACATGGCGAACCTGACCACGGATCGCCCGGACATCACTGACCTGTCCCGGAACGCCTGGCAGCCATGCCGACAATTTGGTGCTGCAGATTTTGGAGACGCGTTAAATGGCGCATAACGAAGCAGTCGACGTAGTTCTGGTAGGGGCCGGCATCATGAGCGCCACCCTGGCCGTACTGCTAAAAGAGCTCGACCCCGCAATCAAGCTGGAAGTCGTCGAGCTGATGGATTCCGGTGCCGCCGAGAGTTCCAACCCCTGGAACAACGCCGGTACCGGCCACGCGGGTCTGTGTGAGCTGAACTACACGCCGCAGGCTGCCGATGGCAGCGTCGACATCAAGAAAGCCGTGCACATCAACACCCAGTTCGAGGTGTCGAAGCAGTTCTGGTCGTACCTGACCAAAAAAGGCACCTTCGGCTCGTGCAAATCCTTCATCAGCCCGGTGCCGCACCTGAGTTTCGTTCAGGGCGACGGCGGTGTGTCGTTCCTCAAGGAACGTTTCAATGTGTTGAGCAAGCACCACGCCTTCGCCGACATGGAATACACCGAAGACAAAGGCAAGATGGCCGAGTGGATGCCGCTGATGATGCCGGGTCGCTCGCCGGACGAAGTCCTCGCCGCGACCCGCGTGATGAACGGCACCGACGTCAACTTCGGCGCCCTGACCAATCAGTTGCTCAAGCACCTGACCAGCGCCCCGGACACCCAGGTCAAATACTGCAAGCGCGTCACTGGCCTGAAGCGTAACGGCAACGGCTGGACTGTCAGCATCAAGGACGTCAACAACGGCAACACACGCGAAGTCGACGCCAAATTCGTTTTCCTCGGTGCTGGCGGCGCAGCATTGCCATTGCTGCAGGCTTCGGGCATCGAAGAAAGCAAAGGCTTCGGCGGCTTCCCGATCAGTGGCCAGTGGCTGCGTTGCGACAACCCGGAAGTGGTCAAGCAGCATCAGGCCAAGGTCTACAGCCAGGCGGCCGTGGGCTCGCCACCGATGTCGGTGCCGCACCTCGACACCCGCGTCGTCGACGGCAAGAAATCCCTGCTGTTCGGACCATACGCCGGTTTCACCACCAAGTTCCTCAAGCACGGCTCCTTCATGGACCTGCCGCTGTCGGTGCGTGCCGGCAACATCGGGCCGATGCTGGCGGTGGCGAAAAACAACATGGACCTGACCAAGTACCTGGTCAGCGAAGTGATGCAATCGATGGAGCAGCGCCTGGATTCCCTGCGCCGTTTCTACCCGCAGGCGAAAGCTGAAGACTGGCGCCTGGAAGTGGCCGGTCAGCGGGTACAGATCATCAAGAAAGACCCGAAAAAGGGCGGCATCCTGCAATTCGGTACCGAGCTGGTCGCCGCGAAGGACGGCTCCCTCGCCGCCCTGCTCGGCGCTTCGCCAGGCGCGTCGGTGACCGTTTCGATCATGCTGGAACTGATCGAGAAGTGCTTCGCGGACAAAGCCAAGGGCGAATGGGCCGGCAAACTGGCCGAGATCTTCCCGGCCCGTGAGAAAGTCCTGGAAACCGATGCTGCGCTGTATCGCAAGATCAACACGCAGAACAACATCGCGCTGGAACTGGTAGAAGAAAACAGCGAGACGCCAAGCTACGCTTGATCCCGCGGCATAAAAAACGCCCCGTACTCAATGAGTGCGGGGCGTTTTTTTATGCCTTGGCAAATGTATCGAATGCCTCAGCCGCGAGCCTTGTCGATCAACTCGATGTATTCCGGGGCATTGCGCTGATCGGCGATCAGCTCAACGAAGGTCTTGCCCTGCGCATCCTTGCCATCAACGTCGTAACCGGCCGCGACGAAGAAGCCCAGAAAGCGCTCGAAATCATCGATGCGCAGACCGCGATACGCCTTGACCAGTTTGTGCAGCGAAGGCGAAGTGGCGTCGACCGGCTCAAAATCGAGGAACAGCTTGATCTGCTCATCGCCGATCTCGTCACCAATCACTTGTTTTTTATCTTTACGCATTGCCGACTCCAGCTCGCAGACATGACACGGGGCAGGCAGTTTACCCCTGCCCGGCCGCCCTGCTCAACGCGATCGCACCGCACCGGTGTGCAAATCGGCCCAGATATGGCCATTGGCGTAACCGAGGAACTGCACATACACGGTGTCGTTGCGCAGCAGATCCATCACCACGCGGTACTGAGCGAGCGGATAAAACAGCGTCAGGGTTTTGCTCTTGTCGTCGTAGGCCGGTTTTTTCAGGCTTTTGCTTTCAGCGTCGAAACTCACCAGCACCTGGCTGATGGTCGCGCCCTTGTTCAGCGACTTGCCCTTGAGGCGGATCAACAACGACGAGGTCACCGGAATCGGCTGCTGGTTGGATTGGCGCTGCGCACCGACCACCACCGAGTACTCGCTGACCTGCATCAGTTGTTGCTGCTCGGGCTCGGCATCGCGCACGGTCAGATCATCGGGCGGCAGGAATTGACTGTGCATCGGCGCGGCGGACAACGGCAGGCTGAGGGACAGCAACAGCGCGGCAAAGCTGCGGGTCAAGAGGCGCATGACAGGCTCCGGGGGGCGGGGCCGAGCACTCTAGCATGGGTATCACGGATGGATCAGCACACACAAAACAACTGTGGGAGTGAGCCTGCTCGCGAAAGCGGTGTGTCAGTTTCAATAAAGCTGACTGACACTATGCCTTCGCGAGCAGGCTCGCTCCCACAGGGATTGGGGGATGCCAGGGATTACATGCCCTTGACGGCGTAAATCCCGTTGGCGTTGCGCCAGTAACCCTTGTAGTCCATGCCATAACCGAAGATGTAGCGGTCGATGCACGGCAGGCCGACGAAATCGGCTTTCAGGTCAGGCCGCGCCTTGCGGTCGTGGTCCTTGTCGATCAGCACGGCGGTGTGCACTTTGCGGGCGCCGGCGTGTTTGCAGAAGTCGATGATCGCGCCCAGGGTGTGACCTTCGTCGAGGATGTCGTCGATGATCAGCACGTCGCGGTCAATGAACGAGACTTCCGGCTTGGCCTTCCAGAACAGGTCACCGCCGCTGGTTTCATTGCGATAACGGGTGGCGTGCAGGTAGGACGCTTCCAGCGGGAACTGCAGATGCGTCAGCAGTTTGCCGGAGAAGATCAGGCCGCCGTTCATCACGCAGAACACCACCGGGTTGGTGTCCGCCAGTTGTTCGTTGATTTGTGCTCCGACACGGGCGATGGCCGCCTCGACTTCAGCTTCGGTGTACAGGCAGTCAGCCTCTCGCATGACTTGACGGATATGCTCGAGATCAGCGGACATGGCGCTCTCCAGGGGGGCTTCGGATTCGGAAAAGCGGGCAAAGGTACGCATCCGCAACGGCTGAATCAAGCCTTTATGGACTAACGTACTGTATGTCCTATAGGACATCACCCTCGGATAGATTAATCTAGGCCGGTTTTTTTGCCCGCCGCCGGAGTTTTTCCATGCCCATTCTCGAGATCCGCCATCCGCTGATCCGCCATAAACTCGGCCTGATGCGCCGCGCTGACATCAGCACCAAGAATTTCCGTGAGCTCGCTCAGGAAGTCGGCGCCCTGTTGACCTATGAAGCGACCAAAGACTTGCCGCTCGAATCCTACGACATCGCCGGCTGGTGCGGCACCGTGTCGGTGGAAAAGATCGCCGGCAAGAAAATCACCGTCGTACCGATCCTGCGCGCCGGCATCGGCATGCTCGAAGGCGTGCTCAGCCTGATTCCGGGGGCCAAGGTTTCGGCTGTCGGTGTTGCGCGCAACGAAGAAACCCTGCAAGCGCACACCTATCTGGAAAAACTGGTGCCGGAAATCGACGAACGTCTGGCGATGATCATCGACCCGATGCTCGCCACCGGCAGCTCCATGGTTGCGACCATCGACCTGCTGAAGAAAGCCGGTTGCCGCGACATCCGCGCCATGGTCCTGGTCGCCGCGCCAGAAGGCATTGCTGCAGTAGAGCAGGCGCACCCGGACGTGACCATCTACACCGCGTCCATCGATGAACGCTTGAACGAGCATGGCTACATCATTCCTGGGCTTGGCGACGCCGGTGACAAGATTTTCGGCACCAAGCAGAAGGACGCGTAAGCATGCAGCAAGAGTTCAACGATCCGCTCTGGCGCACGGTGCTGTCCGGCGCCCAGATGCTGTTCGTGGCTTTCGGCGCTTTGGTGCTGATGCCGCTGATCACGGGCCTGGACCCGAACGTGGCACTGTTTACCGCGGGTCTGGGGACAATCCTGTTCCAGATCGTCACCGGGCGTCAGGTGCCGGTGTTTCTGGCGTCGAGCTTCGCCTTCATTACCCCGATCATTCTCGCCAAGGGCCAGTTCGGCCTCGCCGCGACCATGGGCGGGGTGATGGCGGCCGGTTTCGTCTACACCTTCCTCGGCCTCGCCGTGAAGATCAAAGGCACCGGGTTCATTGACCGTCTGCTGCCACCGGTGGTGATCGGTCCGGTGATCATCTCGATCGGCCTGGCCATGGCGCCGATTGCCGCGAACATGGCGATGGGCAAGGCTGGCGATGGTTCTGAATTGATCCCCTACCAGACCGCGATGCTGATTTCGATGCCGGCGCTGCTGACCACGTTGATCGTGGCGGTGTTCGGCAAAGGCATCTTCCGTCTGGTGCCGATCATTTCCGGGGTGCTGGTGGGTTTTGCCATGTCGTTCTATTTCGGCGTGGTCGACACCGCGAAGATTGCGGCGGCGCCCTGGTTCGCCCTGCCGCACTTCACCGCGCCGGAGTTCAACTGGCAGGCGATCCTGTTCATCGTTCCGGTGGCCCTGGCGCCGGCGATCGAGCACATCGGTGGCGTGATTGCCGTCGGCAGCGTGACCGGTCGCGATTACCTGAAGAAGCCGGGCCTGCATCGCACCCTGCTCGGTGACGGCATTGCTACCACCGCTGCCGGGCTGTTCGGCGGCCCACCCAACACCACCTATGCCGAAGTGACCGGCGCGGTGATGCTGACCAAGAACTACAACCCGAAAATCATGACCTGGGCGGCGATCTTCGCCATCACCTTGGCGTTCATCGGCAAGTTCGGCGCGCTGCTGCAAAGCATTCCGGTGCCGGTGATGGGCGGGATTCTGTGCCTGTTGTTCGGCTCGATCGCGGCGGTGGGGATGAACACCCTGATCCGCCACAAGATCGACCTGGGCGAAGCGCGCAATCTGGTGATCGTCTCGGTGACGCTGGTATTTGGTATTGGCGGTGTGCTGGTCGGCACCGGCACCGGCCCTGACGACTTCGGCCTCAAAGGTATCGCGCTGTGCGCGGTGGTGGCGATTGCGCTGAACCTGATCCTGCCGGGCAATGATGGCTGGAAGCAGAAGAAAGCGGATGAGCCGCTGATCTAAGCCAATAGATGTTCGTCGCCTGACTCACCGCATTCGCGAGCAGGCTCGCTCCCACAGTTTGGAATGCATTTCAACTTGTGGGAGCGAGCCTGCTCGCGAAGCTCTTGGCCTTTAGAGGGCCAGCGGCGCTCGTTCGCAGAGTGCTGCCAATGCCTTGGCCCATTGCGGGTCGTCATTCAGGCAGGGCACCAGCACCAGTTCCTCGCCACCTGCTTCGCGGAATTGCTCCTTGCCGCGATCACCGATTTCTTCCAGCGTCTCGATGCAGTCAGCAACGAATGCCGGGCACATCACCAGAATCTTCTTCACGCCGCTTTTCGCCAGTTCATCCAGGCGCGCTTCGGTGTACGGTTCGATCCACTTCGCCCGTCCCAGGCGCGACTGAAACGACACCGACCACTTGCCGTCCGCCAGGCCCATGCTCTTGGCGAACTCGGCGGCGGTGCGGAAACACTGCGCGCGGTAACAGGTCGCCAGCACCGCCGGTGACGCGGTCTGGCAGCAATCGACGCCTTTCAAGCAATGATTGCCGCTCGGATCGAGCTTGGTCAGATGCCGCTCCGGCAAACCGTGGAAACTCAGCAGCAGGTGATCGAAATCCTGCTGCAAATGCGGGCGAGCGCTGGCCACCAGTGCATCGATGTATTCCGGCTGGTCGTAAAACGGCTGCAGGATCGACAGCTGCACATCCAGCTTGTGCTCGCGCAGCACGCGTCGTGCTTCTTCGATCACCGTGGTGGTGGTGCTGTCGGCGAACTGCGGATACAGCGGCGCCAGGGTGATTTTCCGGTGCCCGGCCTTCACCAGGCGTAGCAGGCAGGTTTCAATCGACGGCTCGCCATAACGCATCGCCAGATCGACCGGGCCATGCTTCCAGGTCTGGTTCATCTGCTGTTGCAGACGCTGGCTGAGCACGACCAGCGGCGAACCCTCCTCCCACCAGATCGAGGCATAGGCATGCGCAGACTGCTCCGGGCGTTTGATCAGGATCAGCGACACCAGCAAACGCCGCACCGGCCATGGCAGATCGATGACGTACGGGTCCATCAGAAATTGATTGAGGTAGCGGCGCACATCGGCCACCGAGGTCGAGGCCGGGGAACCCAGGTTGACCAGAAGCAAGGCGTGATCGGTCATGCAACGTCCTATTTCAGAGGCGGCTGGAAAGATCGTCCAGAGCCGCGCGTAAATCCGTGAACTGGAAAGTGAAGCCCGCTTCCAGCAAGCGTACCGGCAGGGCCTTCTGGCCGCCGAGCAACAGCAATGACATCTCACCGAGGCCGACTTTCAGCGCCAGCGTTGGCATCGGCATGAACGCCGGACGGTGCAGCACGCTGCCCAGCGTCTGCGCGAATTCGCGATTGCGCACCGGTTTAGGCGCGCAGGCATTATAAGGACCACTGGCCAGCTCGCGGTGCAGAAGAAAATCAATCAGGGCGATTTGGTCGTTGATATGAATCCACGGCATCCACTGCCGCCCAGTGCCCAACGGCCCGCCCAGACAGAGCTTGAACGGCAACAGCAGGCGCGACAAAAAGCCGCCCTCGGCCGACAGCACCAGACCAGTTCGGACCAGCACCACACGCATGCCCAGATTTTCCGCACGCAGGGCCGTCTCTTCCCAGGCGATGCACAACTGACTGGCGAAATCGTCGATCACCGGCGGCGACTCTTCGGTCAACTCGCGCTCCCCGCCGTCGCCGTACCAGCCGATGGCCGAGCCTGAAATCAACAATGCCGGTTTTTGCGTTCGGGTCTCGAGCCAGGTCAACAGGCTTTCGGTGAGCTTGATCCGGCTGCTCCACAGCAACGCCTTGCGCCGGTGCGTCCAGGGCCGATCGGCAATCGGCGCGCCGGCCAGATTGACAATCGCGTCGAGCGGCTCCTCGCCGAGGTCTTCCAGACGGGCGATGCCACGCACCGACGCGCCGCAGATCTTCGCAACTTTATCGGGACTGCGACTCCACACTGTCAGACGATGGCCCTGCTCCAGCCAATGACGGCAGAGCTGACGTCCGATCAAACCAGTACCGCCGGTCAGCAATATGTGCATGACATCTTCCTCGCGTGGCGTTTAACCCGGATCACTAGTCTATTTTTATAAGCAGGGATCTTTTCCATCGGGCGGGCTCTATTGTTTAACCATAGGCCAAGCTAACGAAACGAGAATGGCAGAAGTTATACCAAAAAACATAATTGTACAGGTTTAATCGACGGCGTAGTCTGTACAGAAAGGTAAACGAGGCCCCTATGACTGTACCTATCGCAATCATCGGCACCGGCATCGCCGGACTCTCCGCCGCCCAGGCTCTGACAGAGGCCGGGCACACCGTGCAACTCTTCGACAAAAGCCGCGGCAGCGGTGGACGCATGTCGAGCAAACGCAGTGACGCCGGTTCGCTGGACCTCGGCGCGCAATACTTCACCGCCCGCGACCGCCGCTTCGTCACCGAAGTGCAGCGCTGGCAAAGCCAGGGCTGGGTCGCCGAATGGGCGCCGCAGCTCTACTCGTATCAGGGCGGGCAACTGAACATGTCCCCGGACGAGCAGACCCGCTGGGTCGGTGCCCCCCGCATGAGCGCCATCACCCGCGGCCTGCTCGACGGCCTGAACGTGCAGTTCGCCTGCCGCATCACCGAAGTCTTCCGCGGCGAACAACACTGGCATCTGCAGGACGCCGAAGGCTTCACTCACGGCCCGTTCAGCCACGTCGTGATTGCTACACCAGCGCCACAAGCCACCGCCCTGCTCGCCGCCGCACCGAAACTCGCTGCGGCCGCCGCCGGGGTCAAAATGGACCCGACCTGGGCCGTCGCTCTGGCCTTCGAAACCCCGTTGGACACCCCGATTGAAGGCTGCTTCGTGCAAGACAGCCCACTCGACTGGCTGGCCCGCAACCGCAGCAAACCCGGACGCGACACCACGCTCGACACCTGGGTCCTGCACGCCACCAGCGCCTGGAGCCGGCAACACATCGACCTGTCCAAGGAAGCGGTGATCGAACACCTGCACGGCGCCTTCGCCGAACTCCTGCACAGCGCCATGCCTGCCCCCACCTTCAGCCTCGCCCACCGCTGGCTCTACGCCCGCCCGGCCACCGGCCACGAGTGGGGCACCCTCGCCGACGCCGACCTCGGCCTCTACGCCTGCGGCGACTGGTGCCTCTCCGGCCGCGTCGAAGGCGCCTGGCTCAGCGGCCAGGAAGCCGCCCGCCGCCTGCACGAACACTTGCAATGAACCGCCTCAACCCGAGCAAACTGCTGCTGTCGAAATGGACAGCAGCCCAACCGCAACATCGCGAAAAACACTTCCTCGTCACCGAACTGTTCCGCGATGAAGAAGGCACCGTGCTGGAAATAGAACTGCAGGCTGTGTTGACCAAACGCAGCGAACGGCTGGATTGGCAAGTGCTGAAAAATGCCGAACAGTGGATTCTGGGGTGGAAATAAATCCTGTGAGAGCGAGCTCGCGGGCGATGGACGATAACCCGCTCGTCCTGCAAATCAGGTTTGCCAGCCAAGGCACAGCAAAAGCCAACCCTCACCCTGGCCCTCTCCCGGAGGGAGAGGGGACTGACCGTGGTGGATGTGAGAGGTACGCCGACGTGCAATACCGAGTCGTACGCGAATATCAAAACCAAAGCAGATCGGCCCCCTCTACCTCGGGAGAGGGCTGGGGGTGAGGGGCAGCCACACCGCAGCTCAACAGCCAACCGCCCGCTCTTCACCACTCAACAATGAGCGTTAGCTCGCGTGCTCTTGATCTTGATCTTGCGTCACCGGCGACGTCGGAAGGCTGAGTGGAGGAATTGATCCCGGAGCGAAGGGACCCGAGCCTGCGAGGGCCGAACGTAGGAGCAAGCGTTTTGGGTTACCTTTTTGGCGTTTGAAAAAGGTGACCCGCCGTAAGGGCGGAACCCTAAGCAGCCGTTACCGCAGCAACGGATATGTACGCAAAACTCACCGCCTGAAAGAAAGCCTTCGCGAGCAGGCTCGCTCCCACATAAAAAAAAAGCCACCATTCCAACCCTTAAATCTTGTACAAACTATTTGACTTGTACACCAACCCATCTATGCTGACAAAAAGTTGTACAGACAAAACCCCCTGTACAGGTATAGATCGCGAGGTGCCCATGTCCGCTACCCCCACGTCCAAGCCAAAAATCGCCATCAGCGCCTGCCTGCTCGGCGCCGAAGTGCGCTACAACGGCGGACACAAGGAATCGCGCCTGTGCAGCCGCACCCTCACCGAATACTTTGATTTCACCCCACTGTGCCCCGAAGTCGCCATCGGCATGGGCATCCCCCGCGAACCGATCCGACTGGTCGGCGATCCCGAACACCCGCAAGCCGTCGGCACCGTAAACCCTGCGATCAACGTCACCGCCCCACTGGCTGAATACGGTGAGCAGATGGCCGCCGAACTCAACGACCTCTGCGGCTACATCTTCATGCAGCAATCACCGTCCTGCGGCCTCGAGCGGGTCAAGGTCTACCACGCCAACGGCGCCCCGGTGAACGGCGGCGGTCGCGGCATTTACGCCCAGGCCTTCTGCGCCAAACACCCCGACCTGCCCGTAGAAGAAGCCGGACGCCTGAACGACCCGGTCCTGCGCGAAAACTTCATCACCCGCGTCCTCGCCTACAGCGCTTGGCAGCAAGTGCTCGCACAAGGCCTGAGCCGTCGCGTACTGACCGAATTTCACTCGCGCTACAAATACCTGCTGATGGCGCACAACCCGCTGCAATACAAAGCCCTCGGCAAACTGCTCGGCAACATGGCCGACAGCGATCCGGCCGAACTCGGCCCGCGCTACTTCAGCGAGCTGATGGCCGCCCTGAAGAAATGCGCGACCCGTGGCACCCACTGCAACGTCTTGCTGCACATCAGCGGTTATTTGAAACAATCGCTGAGCGCTGAAGACAAAAAAGAAATGCAGCACGTCATTGGCCAGTACCGCCAGGGCATCGTGCCGCTGGTGGTGCCGCTGACCCTGCTCAAGCATCACTTTCGCCTCCATCCGGATCCGTACATTGCGCAGCAGGTTTACCTGCAACCGCACCCGGAAAACCTCAGTCTGCGAAACGCTATCTAATGAACGATAAAACCGACAGCAGCGCCCAGGAAGATCTCGGCGCCGACTTTAAAAAGGCCCTCGACGAGGGTTGGCTGCCAATCCGCGAAGTGGCGCGGCAGACCGGTGTCAACGCGATCACCCTGCGCGCCTGGGAGCGCCGCTACGGGCTGGTCGTGCCGCAGCGTACGCCCAAAGGCCATCGCCTGTATTCGGCGGAACATGTGCAGCGCATTCTGGCGATTCTCACCTGGCTCAACCGCGGCGTCGCGGTCAGTCAGGTCAAGCCGTTGCTCGACACGCCGCAGGCCTTCAGTGAAACGGTAGAGAACGATTGGCAGCAATTGCACCAGACGCTGATGAGCGCGGTCACCCAGCTCAATGAGCGCTTGCTCGACGACAGCATCAATCAGGCCATGGCGCTGTATCCGCCGCGCACCCTCTGCGAGCAGTTGCTGATGCCGCTGCTGACGGAACTGGAGCAGCGCTGGCAGGGCCAGTTCGGCGCGCAGATGGAACGAGTGTTCTTCTATTCCTGGCTGCGCAGCAAGTTCGGCACGCGCATCTACCACAACAACCGCCAGTTCCACGGCGCCCCGCTGCTGTTGATCAATCATTCCGACTTGCCACTGGAACCACATCTGTGGCTGTGCGCCTGGTTGATCAGCAGTACCGATTGCCCGGTGCAAGTGTTCGACTGGCCGCTACCCGCCGCCGAACTGGCCCTGGCGGTGGAACATCTAAAGGCGCGTGGCGTACTGCTGTATTCCAGCAAAGCCATGAACCTGGGCCAGTTGCCAAAGCTGCTCAACGGCGTCGGTTGCCCGAAAATCATCGTCGGACCAACGGTATGCATCCACCACGCCGAGTTGTCCGTAAAAACCTCTGAGATGGCTGATGTACTCCTGGCAGAAGACGTGCTTCTGGCCCACCAGGCACTTGTTCAGCGTGGATTGATTTAAATGGACGCGGTGAGTTCCGACATGCAATTGATCTGGCTGCGCTGCGACTTGCGCCTACATGACAACACCGCTTTGGCCGCCGCCGCTGCGCGCGGGCCGACGGTGGCCGTGTACCTGCTGAGTCCGCAGCAATGGCTGGAACATGACGATGCCCCGTGCAAGGTCGACTTCTGGTTGCGCAACCTCACCGTCCTGAGCCAAAGCCTCGCCGCGCTGAATATTCCGTTGCTGATTCGCACCGCGACGCATTGGGATCAGGCGCCCGCGCAACTGCTGAAACTGTGCAAGGAACTAGGAATTCAGGCAGTCCACGTCAACGAGGAATACGGTGTCCATGAAAGCCGCCGCGACGCCGCCGTCAGCCAAACCCTGAAAGCCGCAGGCATCGAATTCCATAGCTACCTCGATCAGTTGCTGTTCAAACCCGGCACCGTGCTGACCAAGACCGACACCTATTTCCAGGTGTTCAGCCAATTTCGCAAGGTCTGTTACGAACGCCTGCACCGCTCGTTGCCAGCGCTGATCAAGGCACCCGGCAAACAAGCCGCGCTGCACGTCGACAGTGATCCGATTCCCGCATCGATCAAGGGGTTCGCCACGCCGAGCGAAACCCTGCAAGCGCTGTGGCCGGCCGGTGAAGACGAAGCCCGGCACCGTCTCGACAGCTTCACCGACGCGCAAATCGACTATTACCAGAGCGAGCGCGACTTCCCGGCGAAACCTGGCACCAGCCAGCTTTCTGCTTATCTGGCGGCCGGGGTGATCTCGCCGCGTCAGTGCCTGCATGCCGCGCTGCACAGCAATCAGGGCGAATTCGAAAGCGGCAAGGTCGGCGCAGTTACCTGGATCAACGAGCTGCTCTGGCGCGAATTCTATAAACACATTCTGGTCGGTTATCCGCGGGTCTCGCGCCATCGCGCGTTTCGCCCGGAAACCGAAGCGCTGGCCTGGCGTGACGCGCCGGCCGAACTGGCCGCCTGGCAAGAGGCGCGCACCGGTCTGCCGATCATCGACGCAGCCATGCGCCAATTGCTCGAAACCGGCTGGATGCACAATCGCCTGCGCATGGTCGTGGCGATGTTTCTGACCAAAAACCTGCTGATTGACTGGCGCGAAGGCGAGCGTTTTTTCATGCGGCATCTGATCGACGGCGATCTGGCGGCGAACAACGGTGGCTGGCAGTGGAGCTCCTCGACCGGCACCGACTCGGCACCGTACTTCCGGATTTTCAATCCGCTGAGCCAGTCGGAAAAATTCGACAGCGAAGGCCTGTTCATCAAGCACTGGCTGCCGGAGCTGAGCGGCCTGAACAAGAAAGACGTGCACAACCCGGCCAAACTCGGCGGTTTGTTTGGCGTTGCTGATTATCCAGCGCCGATCGTCAACCTCAGCACCTCGCGCGAGCGTGCTCTGGCCGCGTTCAAGAACCTGCCGTCGCGCCTGCCCGCCGGAGGCCGTGATGAGTGAGTTCCTGTACCGCTTCGCCGGGCAATTTTCCACGTTGAACAAAGACAACCTGGACCGCCTCGGCGAGCTGTACAGCCACGACATTCATTTCACCGACCCGCTGCACGAAGTGCAGGGCCTGCAACAGTTGCGCGATTACTTCAACGAGCTGTACGCCAACGTCAGCGAGCTGCGCTTCGATTTTCACGGTTACGACCAGATCGCGGACGGCGAAGGCTACTTGCGCTGGGTCATGAGTTATCGCCACCCGCGTCTGGCGAGCGGGCAAGTGATTCGCGTCAGCGGCTGCTCGCATCTGTTGTGGCACGACAAGGTTTATCGCCATCGGGATTATTTCGATGCCGGGGCGCTGCTGTATGAGCATTTACCCGTATTGGGCCGGGTCATCGCCTGGCTAAAAAGGAGAATGGGATGAGTCGTACACCTCCACGGCGTTATTGGCTGACCGGTGCCAGCAGTGGCATCGGCGCGGCACTGGCTGAGGAAATTCTGAAAACCGGCGCGCATTTGGCGGTCAGTTCGCGGCAGATTGCGCCGCTGAAAGTCTTGTCGCAACGCTATCCGGGCCAAGTGCTGGTGGTACCCGGCGACCTGACCAACAGCCAGACCGTGCGCGAGATCGGCGAGCAGATCGCCGAAGACTGGGGCTCGCTGGATTCGGTGATCCTCAACGCCGGCACCTGTGAGTATGTCGACGCGAAACAGTTCGACTCATCGATCATCGAGCACGTGGTGCGCACCAATCTGCTCGCCAGCAGCTACTGCATCGAAGCAGCCCTGCCCCTGCTGCGCAAAGGCACCGCGCCGCATCTGGTCGGTGTTGCCAGTTCGGTGACTTACCTGCCGCTGCCACGCGCCGAAGCTTATGGCGCGTCGAAGGCCGGCCTGCGTTATCTGTTCGAATCACTGCGCATTGACCTGGCCGACGAAGGCATCGAAGTCACCGTGGTCAGCCCTGGTTTTGTCGATACGCCGCTGACCGCGAAAAACGATTTCCCCATGCCGCTGAGCTGGCCTGTGGATAAAGCCGCGCGGCACATCTTCGCCAAACTCAAGGACCGACCACTGGAGATCGCCTTTCCGGCGCTGTTCATGGCTGCGCTGTGGCCTCTGTCGAAGCTGCCGTCGCGTGTGCAACTGGCGATCGGCAAACGCATGGTGCGCAAATCTCCGCCATTGACGGACCCGACATGAAAATCGCCATTATCGGCAGCGGCATCGCCGGGCTGACCTGCGCCTACCTGCTCAATCGCCGCCACGACATCACGGTGTTCGAGGCCAGCGACTGGGTTGGCGGCCACACGCATACCGTGCCGGTGACGGTGAACGGGCGTGACTATGCGCTGGACACTGGTTTCATCGTATTTAACGACTGGACGTATCCAAACTTCATCCGCTTGCTCGGGCAACTGGGCGTGGCGTTCAAACCGACCGAGATGAGTTTCTCGGTCAGCGATCCCGACACCGGTCTGGAATACAACGGCAACAATCTCAACAGTCTTTTCGCCCAGCGCAGCAATCTATTGTCGCCGGGGTTCTGGGGCATGTTGCGCGACATTCTGCGCTTCAACAAAGAAGCCCAGCGCGACCTGCTCGAACTGCGCATCGCCGCCGATACCACGCTGGACGAATACCTCAAGGCCGGCGGCTACAGTGAGCGTTTCATCCTGCATTACATCGTACCGATGGGCTCGGCGATCTGGTCGATGTCGATGGCGGAAATGCTCAATTTCCCGCTGCAGTTCTTTGTGCGCTTTTTCAAAAATCATGGACTGCTGTCGGTCAGCGACCGTCCGCAATGGCAGGTCATCGAGGGCGGTTCGAGCGCCTACATCGCGCCGCTGACCGCTTCGTTCAAGGAACGGATTCGCACCCATTGCCCGGTGACCCGCGTCGATCGCGACACCCATGGCGTGGTCACTCACAGCCCGGCCGGCATCGAGCACTTCGACCGCGTGGTGTTTGCGTGCCACAGCGATCAGGCACTGAAACTGCTGGCGACACCGAGCGATGCCGAACGGGCGATCCTCGGCGCCCTGCCGTACGCCGACAACGAAGTGGTGCTGCACACCGACACGCGCCTGCTGCCGACACGC
This sequence comes from Pseudomonas koreensis, assembly GCF_036668835.1. GTDB lineage: Bacteria > Pseudomonadota > Gammaproteobacteria > Pseudomonadales > Pseudomonadaceae > Aquipseudomonas > Aquipseudomonas koreensis_I. The sequence goes on along the minus strand of NZ_JAZEVW010000005.1, from coordinate 44,232 downwards.
AAACTGGCGTGGGCGAGCTGGAACTACCGGCTCAGCGGCGCCGGCCACACCCACGCGGCCGTCACCTACGACATGAACATTCTTCAAGGCATTCAAAGCGACACGACGTTTTGCGTAAGCCTCAACCAGAGCGCCGGTATCAGCCCGGACAAAGTGCTCGCCCGTTACACCTACGCGCACCCGCAATTCAGCCTCAACGCGGTGGCGGCACAGCAGCGCTGGGGCGAACTCGACGGCGCGCAGCACACGCATTATTGCGGCGCGTATTGGGCCAACGGTTTTCACGAGGACGGAGTGGTCAGCGGTTTGCGCGTGGCCGCCGCGTTCGGGGAAACCCTATGAACAGCGCCCTGTACAGCGGCTGGATCGGCCACCGGCGTTTTTCGCCGCGTCGCCATGAATTCCGCTACCGCATCGGCTTGCTGTACCTCGACCTGAGCGAGCAGGACGCGGTTCTCGCCCTGTCGCCGCTGGCCGGCCGCAGTCGCTTTGCAGCGTTTTCATTCCGCGAGACCGACTACCTCAAGGCCTTCACCGGCCAAGGCATGCGCCTGATCGATGCCGTGCGCCAGCAGGTCGGCGCAGCCATCGGCCATGAGCCGCAGGGTTCGATCTGCCTGCTGACCCAGGTGCGCAGCTGGGGCTTGTCGTTCAATCCGGTCAGTTTCTTTTACTGCCATGAGGCGGACGGGCAACTGGCGGCGATTGTCTGCGAAGTCACCAATACGCCGTGGCGCGAGCGCTATCACTACGTGTTGCCGGCGCGCGCACCGCTGAGCCTGGACGATTTTCATCAGCACTTCGCCGTGGCCAAAGCTTTTCATGTGTCACCGTTTTTGCCACGCGATGTCGAATACCGCATGAGCTTTAGCCCCGCCGCGCAAAACCTCGGCGTGCACATGGCCGACTGGCAGGGCGAGCAGAAACTGTTCGACGCCACGCTCAATCTGCAACGCGAACGCCTCGATCGCCACAGCCTGCACCGTTACCTGCGACGTTTCCCGTGGATGACCGCAAAAACCGCTTTGGCCATTTATTGGCAGGCGCTGCGCCTGTTACTCAAGCGCGCGCCGATTTTCACCCATCAGACTGCCGACGGCAGCTTTCAAACCGCCACTGTGTCTCCCAAGGAGCACCGCCATGAAATCCTCTAGTCTGTCGGCCGGTTGGCTCAGCACCAACGGTTTGACCGGTTCGCTGTTGCGCCGTGGCGTCTTGCGCCAATTGAGCCTGCTTAAACACGGACAACTGCTGGTGATCGAGGATGGCGAACGCCTGCTGTTCGGCACTCCGGGCAGCACGCTGCTGGGGGAAATCCACGTCAACGATCCTGCGCTGTGGGGCATGGTCGCCGGCAACGGTTCGATTGGCGCTGGCGAAGCGTTCATCCACGGCTATTGGAGTTCGCCGGATCTGACCGCGGTGGTGCGCGTGTTCGTCAGCAACCTCGACGTGCTCGATGCAATGGAGGGCGGCCTGGCACGCATCAGTCGGCCGTTGGTGCAAGGCCTGCACTGGCTCAACCGCAACACTCGCAAGGGTTCGCAGAAGAACATCGCTGCACATTACGACCTGGGCAACGACCTGTTCGAGCAGTTTCTCGACCCGACCATGATGTACTCGGCCGGGCAATTCCTGCGCCCCGACGACAGCCTCGAACAGGCGCAACTGAACAAACTGCAGCGCATCTGCCAGAAGCTTGCCTTGCAACCCGACGATCACTTGCTGGAGATCGGCACCGGTTGGGGCAGCATGGCGCTGTACGCGGCGCAGCACTACGGCTGCCGCGTGACCACCACGACCCTGTCGAAAGAGCAGTACGCCTTTACCGCGCAACGCATCGAACAATTGGGCTTGCAGGATCGCGTCACCCTGCTGTTGCAGGACTATCGCGACCTCACCGGGCAGTACGACAAACTGGTGTCGATCGAGATGATCGAAGCAGTCGGCCATCGCTTCCTGCCGACCTACTTCAAGCAGTGCGCGCAGTTGCTCAAGAGCAACGGGCTGATGCTGATCCAGGCCATCACCATTCGTGAGCAGCGCTACGAACAGGCCTGCCGTAGCGTCGATTTCATCCAGCGCTACATTTTCCCCGGCGGCGCCTTGCCCAGCGTGCAGAAGATGCTCGACGTGGTCAGCCGCGACACCGACATGAACCTGCTGCACATGGAAGATTTCGGCTTGCACTACGCGCGGACCCTGCGCCTGTGGCATGAAAACTTTCGTCAGGCCCACGGCCGTTTGACCGAGCTGGGCTATGACGATTATTTCCTGCGCTTGTGGGAGTTCTACTTGTGCTACTGCGAGGGCGGTTTCCTCGAGCGCGCGATTGGCACGGCGCAACTGCTGCTGGCCAAACCGGCGGCGATCACCGCGCCGCTGCTTGGACGCTTCGATGCTTAAAAATGTCGCCAACGCCGTGCTGTTTCAGCTCGGCTGGCTGACCTGCGTATTAGGCGGCAACAGTCTGTGGTTGCTGCTGGCATTGGCGGTGCTGGTGATTCATCTGCGCTGGCTCAGCAGTTGGGCGACCGAGGGCCGTCTGGTGCTTAGCGTGGTGATTGTCGGTACGGCGCTGGACAGTGTTTTGCGTGCGCTGAGCGTGTTCGAGTTCAGCGACCCGTCGCCGCTGATTCCGCTGTGGCTGATGTTGCTCTGGGCATTGTTGGCGACGACGTTGCGCCATTGTCTGCAATGGAGCGCTCGGCCGTGGTGGCTGGCCAGCGCGCTGGGGGCAGTCGGTGGTGCACTGTCGTATTACGCGGGAGGGCGCCTGGCCGGGGTGCAATTTCCTTACGGCGATTGGCCGACGTTGATTGGCATCGGTGTGCTCTGGGCGTTTGTATTTCCGTTGCTGCATGTCATGGGCCGGCGCCTGGCGCAGTGAGCGTCTGTCAGCGCTTTCACACGCACAGCGGCCGCTGCCTTACACTGGCGCCATGAAAACCATTCCTCACCAACAAATCGCCGAACCGGCGGTCACCTGCTCGACCTGCGCAGCCTGCTGCTGCCAGCTCGAAGTCATGCTGATCACCGACACGGGCGTGCCTGAGCGTTTTATCGATACCGATGAGTGGGGCGGCGAAGTGATGCTGCGTCTGGACGACGGCTGGTGCGCGGCGCTGGATCGCGACAGCATGATGTGCACGATCTACGAAAAACGCCCGCTGATCTGCCGCGAATTCGAGATGGGTGCACCGGAGTGCATTGAGGAACGGCGCGGCATCGCCACCGCCTACCGCTGACTTCAGGTACATCCAAAAACCAATGTGGGAGCGAGCCTGCTCGCGGAGGCTGTTTCATGTTCAACGAAGATGTTGAATGAAATAGCGCTTTCGCGAGCAGGCTCGCTCCCACAAGGGTTCAGGCGTCTAGCGGTTACAGCGGCATCGTGTAATGCAGCGCGTAACTCTCTACGCCATCGTTGTCGCTGGACAGGCCGGCGTTGGAATAGTGCGTCGCGCGAATCCCGACTTCATGGCCGCCATTGAAACGCAGGCCGAAACCGATGCGGTCCTCGAACTGGAAGGAGCCGCCGAGTTTGTTGCTTTCATATTCGGTGTTGGAGAAGAACGCCGCACCGATACCCGCTTCAACGTACGGTTTGACCGACTGGCCGGCAAATTCGTAAACGAATACCGGCGAGAACGACAGGCTGTTGTTGCTCGACGTCTTGTCACCTTCCCAATAGGTGTAAGCGCCGCTCCAGTAGCCGGTCAGGCGACCAACGTCGCTCTGCAGCCAGCTCTTGTCCCAGTCGAAATTCATGCCTAAGCGATAAGTCATGGTCGAATCGCTGGTACCGCCAACGGCGAATTCAACGCCAGCGGCTTGTGCAGAAATGCTTTGCCCCATCAGTGCGGCCGCAATCGCGGCCAAGCAGAATAGTCGCTTCACTTTGAAACTTCCTTTTCCGGAACGATCGTTTGGTTTTTAGTTGCTGCTGTCGCTATAGAAATCTGCGCTCGAACAGAAGTTCAGCTTATTTCGACTTATTTCACATTTTTTTTACAAGTCGAAGTTTTGCACATCAGCAGCGGGTTGGCCCAGCAGCGGCAGGATTTTTCTGAAGGACAGCGGATCGGCGCTGGTCCAGAACTTCACAGGCTGGCTTGGGCCTGCAGCAAGCAGATCACGCTCACCAAGCAACCGTTGCAGTTGCCGGGCCACCGCCGCGCCGGTGTCGATCAGGCTGATATCGTCGCCGATCATCGTCTTGAGCAGCGATTTCAGGAAGGGATAGTGCGTACAGCCAAGAATGATTGTGTCGCAGCCCTGAGCCAATAATGGCGCGACGTAACCTTGCAGCAACACGCGCAATTGCGGGCTGTGCAAGTCACCGTTTTCAATCAGCTCGACCAGCCCGGGGCACGGCTGGGTGATGACTTTCACGTCGGCGGCGAAGCGATCAAGCAGCGCGGCGAACTTGGCGCTCTGCAAGGTGCCCGTGGTGGCGAGTACGCCGACCACACCGCTGCGGGTCGCGGCGGCGGCAGGTTTGACCGCCGGTTCCATGCCGACAATCGGCCAATCGGGGAAATCCCGGCGCAGGTCGGCCACGCCGGCCACGGTCGCGGTGTTGCAGGCCAGCACCAACGCCTTGGCGCCCTGCTCGCGGAAAAACCCGGCCATCGCACTGCAGCGCTGGCGGATGAATTCCGGGGTTTTCTCACCGTAAGGAATGTGCCCGCAATCACCAAGATAGAGCAGCGATTCATTGGGCAGCAAGCGCTGGATTTCCGCCAGTACCGACAAGCCGCCGACACCGGAATCGAACACGCCGATCGGCGCTTCACGCATGGTGCGACCCACAGACGCTGCAGCCCGGATCACGCTTGACGCGCAATTCGCGGAAACGCGAACCGAGCGCATCGATCAGCAGCAGGCGCCCCACCAGCGGCTCGCCGAAACCGACAAGCATCTTCAACGCTTCAAGTGCTTGCAGGCTGCCGACCACACCGACCAAAGGCCCGACCACGCCCGCTTCGCTGCAAGTCAATTCAGTTTCGCTGCCATGCCCATACAGGCAGTGATAACACGGGCTCTCCGCACGCCGCGGATCGAACACCGACAACTGCCCTTCCAGGCGAATCGCCGCGCCGCTGACCAGCGGTTTGCCCGCTGCCACACACGCCGCATTGACCGACTCGCGGGTGGAAAAGTTATCCGAACAGTCGAGCACCAGATCCACCGCCGTCACCGCGGTTGCCAGAGAGTCTTCATCGAGCGCCTGACGGTGGGCAATCAATTGAATCTCGGGATTGATCGCGCCCAAGCGCTTGAGCGCCGAATCGACCTTGCTCATCCCGACACTGTCGGTGTCATGAATGATCTGTCGTTGCAAATTGGTCAGGTCGACGGTGTCGAAATCCGCCAGATGTAATGCACCGACACCGGCGGCGGCCAAATACAACGCCACCGGAGCACCGAGACCGCCGAGGCCGACAATCAGCACGCGACTGTCCTTGAGCTTCAGTTGCCCGTCGATGTCGATGTGTTGCAGCAGAATCTGCCGGCTGTAGCGCAGCAATTCCTGATCATTCAGCACGGCAGACGCCCCAGACTGATGCGTTGATGACCACCGAGATCGGTGCGGCTGTGAACCTCGGTAAACCCACGGGTCAGCAGCAGATCGCGCACCGCTTCGGCCTGATCATAGCCATGTTCGAGCATCAGCCAGCCACCAGCCTCGAGATGATCTGGCGCCTGGGCGACGATCAAACGTAGATCGTCGAGACCGTCTTCACCGGCCACCAGCGCACTGGCGGGTTCGAAGCGTACATCGCCTTCGACCAGATGCGGATCGGCCGCCGCAATGTAAGGCGGGTTGCTGATGATCAACTGGAAACGCTGACCGGCCAGCGCGCTGAACCAGTGGCTGCTCAGCACCGTAGCGTTGTTCAAGTGCAGGCGCTGGCGATTGCGCTCGGCCAGCGCGACGGCTTCGAGTACGCGATCCACGGCAGTCACTTGCCACGCCGGGCGTTCGCTGGCCAAGGCCAGGGCGATGGCACCGCTGCCGGTGCCGAGGTCGAGCACTTTTGCCGGGGTCGAAGGCAGCAGTTCCAGCGCCGCTTCCACCAGCAATTCAGTGTCGGGGCGCGGGATCAGCGTGTGCGGCGCCACTTCCAGATCGAGTTTCCAGAAGCCCTGCTGACCCAGAATGTAGGCCACCGGCTCGCCGCCACGGCGGCGTTGCAGATACTCGGCAAAAGTCAGCGCCGCCTCGCTCGGGACGATGCGCTCGGGCCAGGTGTGCAGAAAGCTGCGCGATTTGCCCAGCGCTGCGGCGAGGAGCAATTCGGCGTCCAGACGCGCCGTCGGCGAATCCGGCAGTTCAGCGGCGCGCAACAGGCTGGCGATGATGGTCATTTATTCACCTATCGCCGCGAGCTGGTCCGCCTGGTATTCGGCCAGCAACGGCTCGATCACCGCTTCCACGCCACCGGCAAGAATTTCATCCAGCGAATACAGGGTCAGGTTGACGCGATGGTCGGTGACCCGGCCCTGCGCATAGTTGTAGGTGCGGATGCGCTCGGAACGATCGCCGGAACCGACCAGCAGTTTGCGCTCGCTGGCAATCGCGTTGGCCGCCGCGGCGTTTTGCTGATCATTGAGTTTGGCCGACAGCCAGGCCATCGCCCGCGCACGGTTCTTGTGCTGGGAACGTTCTTCCTGGCACTCGACCACGGTGCCGGTCGGTATGTGGGTGATGCGGATCGCCGAGTCGGTGGTGTTGACGTGCTGACCACCGGCCCCGGAGGAGCGGTACGTGTCGACGCGCAAATCCGCCGGGTTGATTTCGATGGCTTCGCGCTCATCCGGCTCTGGCAATACCGCCACGGTGCACGCCGAGGTATGAATCCGGCCCTGGGATTCGGTGGCGGGTACGCGCTGTACGCGGTGCGCGCCGGACTCGAACTTCAGCTTGCCGTAAACGTTGTCGCCTTCAATGCGCGCGATGACTTCTTTGTAGCCGCCGTGTTCGCCTTCGTTCTCCGAGAGGATCTCCACACGCCAGCCACGGCGTTCGGCGTAACGCGAGTACATGCGAAACAGGTCGCCGGAGAAGATCGCCGCCTCGTCGCCACCGGTGCCGGCGCGAATTTCCAGGAACACGTTGCGGCCATCGTTGGGATCCTTGGGCAGCAACATGCGCTGCAGGTCGGATTCCAGAGTAATCAGCAATTCCTTGGCTTCGCGGACTTCTTCCACGGCCATTTCGCGCATGTCCGGGTCGCTGTCCTTGAGCAGCGCCTGTGCGCCTTCAAGATCGCTTTGTACGCCGAGCAGCTTTTTATACCCCTGCACGACCGGCTCGAGTTCGGCGTATTCCTTGGAATAGGCGCGAAACTTCGTCTGATCGGAAATGACTTCGGCGTCGCCGAGCAGCGCGGTCAGTTCCTCGAAACGGTCCTGGAGGGTGTCCAGCTTGTTGAGCAGTGACGCTTTCATTGCGGTTTTTTATCCGAAAAACTATCCGGTGAGCCCTCAAGGGCAAAGAGTTCCTGGGCCATGGCCAGCGCATCGAGGCGGCCTTCGGCAGACAGCTTTTTCAACTGCACGCTGGGTGCATGCAGCAATTTGTTGGTCAGACCTCGGGCCAGTTGCCCGAGCACATCTTCGGCGTTGCCGCCGTTGGCCAGCAGCCGCAGGGCCTTTTGCAGTTCTTCGTCGCGCAGGCGTTCGCTCTGTTGACGATAGGCCTTGAGCACGTCGACAGCCGCCAGTTCACGCAGGCGCACCATGAAATCGTCGGCGCCGACCGATACCATTTCTTCCGCCGCCTGAGCCGCGCCCTGGCGGCTCTTGAGGTTTTCGGCGACGACTTCGTGCAAGTCATCGACGCTGTACAGGTAAACGTCGTCCAGCTCGCCGACTTCCGGCTCGATATCGCGCGGAACGGCGATATCGACCATGAAGATCGGTTTGTGCTTGCGCAGCTTCAGCGCACTTTCGACCGCGCCTTTGCCGAGGATCGGCAACTGACTGGCGGTCGAGCTGATAACGATATCGCTGCGCACCAGCTCCGCCGGAATATCCGACAGCAGCACCGCATGCGCACCAAACTGCTCGGCCAACAGGCTGGCACGTTCCAGCGTACGGTTGGCAACGACGATGCGCTTGACGCCAAGCTCATGCAAATGCCGGGCGACCAAAGTGATGGTCTCGCCGGCGCCGATCAACAAGGCCTGGCTGCGCTGCAGGTCGCTGAAAATCTGCTTGGCCAGGCTGACCGCGGCAAACGCCACCGACACCGGGTTTTCGCCGATCGCGGTGTCGGTGCGCACCTGCTTGGCGGCATTGAAGGTGGCTTGAAACAGCCGCCCCAGCAACGGGCCGATGGTGCCGGCTTCGCGAGCTACGGCGTAAGCCGATTTCATCTGGCCGAGAATCTGCGGCTCGCCCAATACCAGCGAATCGAGCCCGGAGGCCACGCGCATCATGTGACGAACGGCCGCATCGTCTTCATGCACATAAGCACTGGCGCGCAGCTCATCGAGACTGAGCTTGTGATAATCGGCCAGCCAGCGCAGCACGATATCCGCCGACAGCTGATCCTGTTCTATATACAGCTCACTGCGATTGCAGGTGGAGAGGATCGCGGCTTCGCGGCTGTCGGTCAGTCGGCAGAGCTGCTGCAAGGCCTCCACCAGCTGTTCTGGCGTAAAGGCCACGCGCTCGCGGACGTCTACGGAAGCAGTCTTGTGGTTGATACCGAGTGCAAGGAAGGCCATTCAAGGTCGCTGGTGGTGACGTGAAGCCGGCAATTGTCCTACTTCGAAAGATCCAGAACAACTACCGCTGACTATTGTCCCAATTGTCGGCCCCTATAATGGCCACAATCGAGACTCGGTTATGTTTGGCCGAAGGCTTGTGTCATGATGATCCGACCGCAGGTTTAGCCGTCCTCTTCCTATATGAATAGATCTTCCGCGTTGCTCCTCGCTTTTGTCTTCCTCAGCGGCTGCCAGGCCTTGGCTCCCGTTTCGCCGAGCGGCACGCCGTCGGTCGAAGACACCACGCCCGCCCCCGAAAAGCCCAAGGTCTACGGCTCGTTCAGCGAGGAAACCGTTTTCAGCCTGTTGAGCGCCGAACTCGCCGGCCAGCGCAATCGCTTCGACATTGCCCTGGACAACTACGTGACCCAGGCCATCAATACGCAAGATCCGGGCATTTCCGAGCGTGCGTTTCGCATCGCCGAGTACCTGGGCGCCGATCAACCGGCCCTCGATACCGCGCTGATCTGGGCGAGAAACGCTCCGGACGATCTCGAAGCACAACGCGCCGCCGCCGTGCAACTGGCACGCGCCGGGCGTTATGACGACTCCATGGTGTATATGGAGAAAGTCCTGCAGGGCAAGGGCGACACCCATTTCGATTTTCTCGCGCTGTCGGCCGCCGACACCGATCAGGAAACCCGCAACGGTCTGATGAAAAGTTTCGACCGTTTGCTGCAGCGCCATCCGAACAACAGCCAGCTGATTTTCGGCAAGGCCTTGCTGCTGCAACAGGACGGTGACAACAAAGGCGCGCTGGCCCTGCTCGAAGACAATCCGCCGGAAGACGGCGAGATCGCGCCGATTCTGCTGCGTGCACGCTTGTTGCAAATCCTCAACCGTGGCGACGAAGCGCTGCCGCTGTTGCAGAAAAGCATCAAGAAATACCCGGACGACAAGCGCCTGCGCCTGACTTACGCGCGCATGCTGGTTGAACAGGACCGCATGGACGATGCCAAGGCCGAGTTCTCAAGCCTCGTCCAGCAATACCCGGAAGACGACGAACTGCGTTATTCGCTGGCGCTGGTATGCCTGGAAGCCAAGGCCTGGGACGAGGCCAAGGGTTATCTGGAAGACCTGATTGCCCGTGAAAGCCACGTCGATTCGGCACATCTGAACCTCGGTCGTATCGCCGAAGAACGCAACGACCCCCAAGGTGCACTCATCGAGTACGCCCAGGTCGGCCCGGGCAACGACTATCTGCCGGCGCAATTGCGTCAGGCCGACATTCTGATGAGCAACGGCAAGACCGCTGAAGCACAGAGAAAACTCGGCGCTGAACGTGACGAACAACCGGATTACGCGATCCAGCTGTTTCTGATCGAATCGGAAACCCTGTCGGCCAACAAACAGGACGACAAGGCCTGGACGGTTCTGCAGCAAGCGCTGGTGCAATACCCGGACGACCTGAATTTGCTTTATACCCGCGCGATGCTCGCGGAGAAACGCAATGATCTGGCGCAAATGGAAAAAGACCTGCGACTGATCATCAAGCGTGACCCGGACAACGCCATGGCGCTCAACGCGCTGGGCTACACCCTGTCCGACCGTACCACCCGCTACACCGAAGCGAAAACCCTGATCGAGCAGGCCCACCAGATCAATCCGGAAGACCCGGCAGTCCTCGACAGCCTCGGCTGGGTGAATTACCGCCTGGGCAATCTGGACGACGCGGAGAAATATCTGCGTCAGGCACTGGAGCGCTTCCCCGATCACGAAGTCGCCGCGCACCTGGGTGAAGTGTTGTGGGCCAAAGGCAATCAACGCGAAGCCAAACAAGTGTGGGGCAAGTTCCTCAAGGACCAGCCCGACAGCACCATTCTGCGCAGCACCATCAAGCGCCTGACCGGATCCGAGACTCTTTAACCCATGTTCTTGCGCCACGTCATTGTATTCAGCTTCATCGCCCTGCTCGCCGGCTGCTCGGGTTTTGGTACTCGCGAATCGGTCGAGGGCCACGGCAGCCCAGCTCAATGGGCCGCCAACAAACAACAACTGACCGCCCTCGATGGCTGGCAGATCGACGGCAAGATCGGCATCCGCGCCCCGAAGGATTCCGGCAGCGGCACGCTGTTCTGGCTTCAGCGTCAGGACTATTACGACATCCGCTTGTCCGGCCCGCTGGGTCGTGGCGCGGCACGCCTGACCGGGCGCCCGGGCAAGGTTTCGCTGGAAGTCGCCAATCAGGGCCGCTACGAAGCGCAGTCCCCGGAAGCCCTGCTCGAAGAGCAACTGGGCTGGAAACTCCCGGTATCGAACCTGGCTTGGTGGGTGCGTGGCCTGCCGGCTCCCGAAAGCAAAAGCCGCCTGAATCTGGACGCCGACAGCCGTCTGGCCAGCCTCGAACAGGATGGCTGGAAAGTCGAATACACCGCTTACACCCAACAGAATGGTTACTGGTTGCCCGAGCGCATCAAGCTGCACGGCACGGACCTCGACGTGACGCTGGTGATCAAGACCTGGCAACCGCGCAAGCTGGGGCAGTAATCAATGACCGCTGCACGCCTGACCCTGCCCTCGCCGGCCAAACTCAACCTGATGCTGCACATCCTCGGTCGCCGCGCCGACGGTTATCACGAATTGCAGACGCTGTTTCAATTTGTCGATTACGGCGATGAAATCACTTACGCCGTGCGCGATGACGGCGTGATTCAACTGCACACCGAGTTCACCGGCGTGCCGCACGACAGCAACCTGATCGTGCGCGCGGCGAAAATGCTCCAGCAACACTCCGGCTGTACGCTCGGTATCGACATCTGGATCGACAAGGTGCTGCCCATGGGTGGCGGCATAGGTGGCGGCAGTTCGAATGCGGCCACAACATTGCTCGGCCTCAATCACCTGTGGCAGCTGGGCTGGGATGAAGATCGCCTCGCCGCGCTGGGCCTGACGCTCGGCGCCGACGTGCCGGTTTTCGTGCGTGGCCACGCGGCGTTCGCCGAGGGTGTGGGCGAGAAACTCACCCCGGTCGACCCGGAAGAACCGTGGTATCTGGTGCTCGTGCCGCAAGTCTCTGTTAGTACGGCAGAAATTTTTTCCGATCCTTTGTTGACACGTAACACCCCGCCCATTAAAGTGCGCCCCGTTCCCGAGGGAAACAGTCGAAATGACTGCTTGCCGGTGGTTGCAAGGCGTTATCCAGAAGTACGTAACGCATTGAATTTGTTAGGTAAATTTACCGAAGCAAAACTCACCGGAACTGGAAGTTGTGTGTTTGGGGGCTTCCCAAGCAAAGCTGAAGCTGATAAAGTCTCGGCCCTTCTGACAGAGACCCTTACAGGGTTTGTAGCCAAAGGCAGCAACGTTTCGATGTTGCACCGCAAGCTGCAAAGTCTGCTCTAAAGGAACCAGGTGCTCGGCACTTGATGCAACAGATACAGGGGCGTCGCCAAGCGGTAAGGCAGCAGGTTTTGATCCTGCCATGCGTTGGTTCGAATCCAGCCGCCCCTGCCATTTTCTCTACTCATCCAGGTTACCCTCAGCCTCTAGGTACTGCGCGTGTCCAAGATGATGGTCTTTACGGGGAACGCTAACCCCGATCTGGCTCGGCGTGTCGTACGTCAGCTGCATATCCCTCTCGGTGACATCTCTGTCGGCAAGTTTTCCGACGGCGAAATCACAGCCGAGATCAATGAAAACGTTCGCGGTAAAGACGTCTTCATTATTCAGCCGACTTGCGCTCCGACCAACGATAACCTGATGGAACTGGTAGTGATGGCTGATGCCTTCCGCCGCTCCTCGGCTACTCGTATCACTGCTGTTATTCCTTATTTTGGTTATGCCCGTCAGGATCGCCGTCCGCGTTCCGCACGTGTAGCTATCAGCGCGAAAGTCGTCGCTGACATGCTTACCGTAGTCGGCATTGACCGTGTTCTCACGGTTGATTTGCATGCTGACCAGATTCAGGGCTTCTTCGATATTCCGGTAGATAATATCTACGGCTCCCCGGTTCTGGTGGATGACATTGAAGATCAGCGCTTCGAAAACCTGATGATCGTGTCCCCGGACATTGGTGGCGTCGTGCGTGCACGGGCTGTTGCCAAGTCGCTGGGTGTCGATCTCGGGATCATCGACAAACGCCGTGAGAAAGCCAATCACTCTGAAGTGATGCATATCATCGGTGATGTCCAGGGGCGTACCTGTATTCTGGTTGATGACATGGTCGATACCGCTGGCACCCTGTGCCACGCGGCCAAGGCCCTGAAAGAGCATGGCGCAGCCAAGGTCTTTGCCTATTGCACACACCCTGTGCTGTCGGGTCGGGCCATCGAGAATATCGAAAATTCCGTGCTGGACGAGCTGGTGGTGACCAACACCATCCCGCTGTCCGCTGCAGCACAAGCCTGTGCGCGTATCCGTCAACTGGATATCGCACCGGTTGTTGCCGAGGCGGTTCGCCGCATCAGCAATGAAGAATCGATCAGCGCGATGTTCCGTTAAGGGCCCTGCCCTTCGCGAAATGTCTCGTTGACGAAAAGCGCCCCGCCCCGGCATCTCTGCCGGGGCGGGGCTTTTTTGCCCATACCGTGTTCGGCGCTGGTCGCAAACGCCACGCGGTCATGGCTATTTTGGAGATACAAAATGAACGATTTTACTCTGAATGCTGAAGTGCGTTCCGACCTGGGGAAAGGTGCGAGCCGCCGCCTGCGTCGTCTCGCAAGCCTGGTTCCAGCTGTAGTTTACGGTGGCGACAAAGCCCCTGAATCCATCAGCATGCTGGCCAAAGAAGTTGCCAAACTGCTCGAAAACGAAGCGGCTTACAGCCACATCATCGAGCTGAACGTTGGTGGCACCAAGCAAAACGTCATCATCAAGGCTCTGCAGCGTCACCCGGCCAAAGGCCACGTGATGCACGCTGACTTCGTACGCGTTGTTGCCGGCCAGAAACTGACCGCCATCGTGCCTGTGCACTTTGTTGGCGAAGAAGCGCCAGTGAAGAAAGGCGGCGAAGTTTCGCACGTTGTTGCTGAAATCGAAGTGACCTGCCTGCCGAAAGACCTGCCTGAGTTCATCGAAGTCGACCTGTCGAAAGCAGAAATCGGCACCATCATTCACCTGTCGGACCTCAAGGCTCCTAAAGGTGTTGAGTTCGTTGCTCTGGCACACGGCGATGACAAGGCTGTTGCCAACGTCCACGCTCCACGTGTTGCTGCAGAACCTACCGAAGAAGGCGCAGCAGAGTAATTCACTCTGTCTAGCCTGAGTGAGCAAGTAACATCGCGGACTGGAACGTAGCGAGAAAGCGGGCGAGAACGCGGAGTTTACATTCATGGTAAATGAGCATTTTTCGTCCACTTTCGCCGCTGTCACAGATTGCGGCGATGTTATTCACCACTCAAAGGAAGGGCCCCTATCGTGACTGCCATCAAACTGATCGTTGGCCTGGGAAATCCAGGCGCTGAATACGACCAGACCCGGCATAACGCAGGGGCCCTTTTTGTTGAGCGTATCGCCCACGCCCAGAACGTGAATCTGGTGGCCGATCGCAAATATTTCGGCCTGACCGGGCGCTATTCGCATCAGGGTCAGGATGTTCGTCTGCTGATCCCCACGACCTACATGAACCGCAGCGGCCAGGCCGTGGCGGCACTCGCCGGTTTCTTCCGCATCAAGCCTGAAGAAATCCTCGTGGCGCACGACGAACTCGACCTGCCTCCGGGCGTTGCCAAGCTCAAGCAGGGCGGCGGCCATGGCGGTCACAACGGGTTGCGCGACATCATTGCGCAACTGGGTAATCAGAATACGTTCTACCGCCTGCGGCTTGGCATTGGCCACCCGGGCGTTGCCAGTATGGTTTCAAATTTCGTCCTGGGTCGTGCGCCACGCGCCGAACAGGAAAAACTCGATGCCAGCATCGACTTTGCCCTCGGCGTGCTGCCGGATATCCTCGCCGGAGAATGGAACCGCGCGATGAAAAACCTGCACAGCCAGAAGGCCTGACTTTTACCCGAGGGGAAACACCATGGGATTCAATTGCGGCATCGTCGGCCTGCCTAACGTCGGCAAGTCCACCCTGTTCAACGCCCTGACCAAATCCGGTATCGCGGCCGAAAACTTCCCCTTCTGCACCATCGAGCCGAACAGCGGCATCGTGGCGATGCCGGATCCGCGCCTGCAAACACTGGCGGAAATCGTCAATCCCAAGCGCATCCTGCCGACCACCATGGAATTCGTCGACATCGCAGGCCTGGTGGCCGGCGCGTCGAAAGGTGAAGGTCTGGGCAACAAGTTCCTGGCCAACATCCGCGAAACCGACGCTATCGCTCACGTGGTGCGCTGCTTCGAAGACGACAACGTGATCCACGTGTCCAACAGCGTCGACCCGAAACGCGACATCGAAATCATCGACCTGGAACTGATCTTTGCCGACCTCGACAGCTGCGAGAAGCAACTGCAGAAAGTCGCGCGCAACGCCAAGGGCGGTGACAAGGACGCCGTGGTTCAGAAGGCTTTGCTCGAGCAACTGATCGCGCACTTCACCGAAGCCAAGCCGGCACGCAGCCTGATGAAGAACATGAGCGCGGATGAGAAAGCCGTGATCAAGGGCTTCCACCTGCTGACCACCAAACCGGTCATGTACATCGCCAACGTGGCTGAAGACGGCTTCGAGAACAACCCGCACCTGGACGTGGTCAAGGCCATTGCCGAAGAAGAAGGCGCCATGGTCGTTCCGGTGTGCAACAAGATCGAAGCGGAAATCGCCGAGCTCGACGACGGCGAAGAAAAGGACATGTTCCTCGAGGCCTTGGGCCTGGAAGAGCCTGGCCTGAACCGCGTGATCCGCGCCGGCTACGAAATGCTCCACCTGCAGACCTACTTCACCGCTGGTGTCGAAGAAGTCCGCGCCTGGACCGTCAAGGTCGGTGCCACCGCCCCACAGGCCGCTGGCGTGATCCACACAGACTTCGAAAAAGGCTTCATCCGTGCCGAAGTCATCGCCTACAACGACTTCATCCAGTACAAGGGCGAAGCCGGCGCCAAAGAAGCTGGCAAATGGCGCTTGGAAGGCAAGGATTACATCGTCAAGGACGGCGACGTGATGCACTTCCGCTTCAACGTCTAAGCAACACCCGCACAAGAAAAAGCCGCGTTTGATACGCGGCTTTTTTGTGCCTGAAATTTATAGCCCAACACATTTCCCTGTAGGAGTGAGCCTGCTCGCGAAAGCGTTTTATCAGCTACAGATGTTCTGACTGACAAACCGCTATCGCGAGCAGGCTCACTCCTACAATTGAATCTGTGTGGAGTCAGACCTTCCTGGTGCGCGGCAGGAAGATCGCCAGCACGCCGAACAATGGCAAAAACGAACACAGGAAATACACGTACTCGATCCCATGTATATCCGCCAGATGCCCGAGCAACGCCGCACCGATCCCGCCAAAACCGAACATCAGGCCGAAGAAAATCCCGGCTATCATCCCGACATTGCCCGGCACCAATTCCTGCGCGTACACCACGATCGCCGAAAACGCCGAAGCCAGAATGAAGCCGATCACCACGCTGAGCACGCTGGTCCAGAACAGGTCGACGTGAGGCATCAGCAAGGTGAACGGCGCCACGCCGAGGATCGAAAACCAGATCACTGCCTTACGGCCGATCTTGTCGCCGATCGGCCCGCCGAAGAATGTCCCCGCCGCTACCGCGCCGAGAAACAGGAACAGGTGCAACTGCGAGCTGGCCACCGACAGGTCGAATTTCTCGATCAGGTAAAAGGTGAAATAGCTGGTGAGGCTGGCCATGTAGAAATACTTGGAAAACACCAACAGCCCCAGCACCACGAGCGCAGTGGTCACCTTGCCCTTCGACAGTCCGTGCGTCGCAGCCTGGCCGGCCTTGAGCTTGAACAGGTTCAAGTGATGGGCGTACCAGCGACTGATGCGGTACAGCACGAATAGCGCAAACACCGCGAACAGGCCGAACCACGCGACGTTGCCCTGACCGAACGGAATGATGATCGCCGCCGCCAGCAGCGGGCCAAATGCGGAGCCGGCATTACCGCCGACCTGAAAGGTCGATTGCGCCAGACCGTAACGCCCGCCCGAGGCCAGGCGCGCAATCCGCGACGCCTCTGGATGGAACGTCGAAGAACCGATGCCGATCAGTGCCGCCGCCAGCAGAATCAACGGAAAGCTGCCGACCATCGACATCATCACAATGCCGATCAGCGTGCAAATCGAACCGGCCGGCAGCAGCCACGGTTTCGGGTGTCGATCGGTGTGATAACCCACCCACGGCTGCAACAGCGACGCGGTCAACTGGAAGGTCAAGGTGATCAGGCCGACCTGGGTAAACGTCAGGCCGTAATTAGCCTTGAGCATCGGGTAGATCGACGGCAACACTGACTGGATCAGGTCGTTGATCAAATGCGCCAGCGCCACCGCGCCGATGATGCGCATCACCAGTGGGCTGCTTTGCGGAGCAGCAGTCGCCGAGGCAGCGGCGGTCTGAACGTTGCTGATAGCCATGGAATTTTCCGGACAGCAGAGGGGTGCCCGCAGGCAGGTGCGTCAATGTGCCATTTTTCGGTGCGTCTGCGCTATCCCCTTAGCCAGCTAACTAACTGACGGGTCGTCGACTGCAAGGTGATAGCGCAACGCCATGGTCTGAATCTTGCCTTGCTTCTCTGCTTGAACGCGGTCGCCTTACAAAGGCGACCGACAATGGGAAGTTTCGCTACAGAGCCGGCCTACAGAGCGGGCGAGAGTGAACTTTCGAGGCCTTTTAGCAGGGCACAACATCCAGGTCGAACGACCGCGATGCACGCCAATGGTGCGTGGTGTCCAGGGGAGTCATGGGGCATGCAGGCTTTTCTTTCGCCGGGAATCAAATTGCTGGGGCGATTCGGTTTCGCACGTAAATTCCAATTGTTGTTTCTGCTGTTCATTCTGCCGTTGGCCGGTAGCCTGTTGATGATCGGCCAGGACTATCGCGAAAAGCTCAACCTGATCTCCGGCGAACGCGCCGGCGTGCGTCAGTTGCTGGCGCTGGATGCGCTCGATAACCTGCTTGCCGCGCAACGGGACCGTGCCGCCCGGTGGCGCGCCACAGAAACCAACCGGCAACCGACGCCAGCCACACTGGCGGCCATGGCCGCGTTCGACGCGGTACAACCTGCCGTGCTGCAAGCCACTACCGATCTGGGCACCGCGCTGCAAAACGAAGGTGCCGAAGGCGAAACGCTGACGCGTTATCAAGCACTGCAAACCACCCTCGCCAGCCTGGATTCGAAAAGCCTGAGCAGCGTCGGTTGGTGGCCGGACGGTTACGACCGCTTTACCAACGCGCTCAGCGCCTTGCAAGCGTTGCGCGAGCAGATCGTCATGGACAATCGCCTGACCCTTGCACCGTGGCTGGAAACCTATCTGCTGACGCAGATCTCGACCCAACACGCGCCGGACCTGATCGAACGGGTAGGCCGTCTGGCTGCCGTTGGCCAAGCCTCGGTCGTCTCCGGCCAATTCACTCTGCAAAGCCGCTTGCAATTGCGCGACCTGCGCAGCCGCATCGGCGACGCCCGCGAGCAACTGGTCAAAACTGCCACGCTGCTTGAAGCACGCCTGCCGACAGACCAGCAGAGCTGGGCCAGCCAGTACCATGACAGCCTCAAACACCTCGACAGCGGCTTGAAAGTGCTCGACGACGGCGTGTTCGGCGGCAGCATCAATCTGAAACCGGAAGACTTCGAGCGCAGCCTCGACGCTCTGCTGACCGATCTCGCGTCTTTGCGCCAGCAATCGCTGGTGTCGCTGGATCAACGGCTCGACGCGTATCACAGCTCGGCGATCCATCAGTTCATCCTGGTCGCGGCGATCTTCGGTTGCCTGCTGCTGGCCGCGCTGTACCTGTTCATCTGCCTGCAAGCCTCGATCCGTCACAGTGCCAGCGGCATCACCCTGCTCGCCGAAGCCCTGCGTGACGGTAACCTGAGCCTGCAAGTGCCGGTGGTTGGCCGTGACGAGCTGGCGGCCATCAGCACCGCGCTCAACGTGGCCGTGGTGCAATTGCGCAGCAGCATGCTCGGTGTCGATCATGAGACCTCGCAACTGAGCAACGCGGTGCGTAGCCTCAACGATCATTCCAGCGGTGCGCTCAGCGAAGTCGAGGCGCAGCAATTGCAGATCAGCCAGATCGCCGCAGCGGCCACACAACTGGCCGCAACCTCGCAAGGCGTGGCGCAGAGTTGCGAACAGGCTTCCGGCAGCGCCCAGCATACCCGGCGCATCGCTGCCGACAGCAGCCGCGACAGCCAGCGCACCACGGCGAGCATTCAGCAGCTCAATCAGCGCTTGAACGAAACAGCCGCGGCATTGGGCCGGGTCAGCGAACAAGGCCAGCAGATTCAACTGGTCGTCGACACCATTCGTGGCGTCGCTGAGCAAACCAATCTGCTGGCACTCAACGCGGCCATCGAAGCCGCACGTGCCGGTGAACAGGGCCGTGGCTTTGCCGTCGTTGCCGACGAAGTGCGCAGCCTGTCGCAACGCACCCAGTCGTCCACCGCACAGATCGCCGGGACCGTCGACAGCCTGCGCGCCACGGTCAACGAAGCGGTGAGCCTGATGGAAGCCGCCTGCGGGCAGGCTCAATCGGATGCCGCCGCCGTCATCGGCCTCGGCGAACGCCTGGGCGAAATTGCCAGCGCCGTGCAGAGCGTCACCGACACCCTGGCGCAGATCGCCACCGCGGTTGAGGAGCAGGCGAGTACCGCCGATGAAGTCAGCGGCAATATCCAGCAGGTCGATCAGGCGGCAATGCGCTTGCTCGAAGGCGCACGGGCAGTGAACGTTGCGGCGGACACCTTGAGCCAGGGCAGCCAAGCCTTGAGCGCCAATACCGCCAGATTCCGCCTGCGCTGACACCCTCCCCGCCCCCGATTTTCGGGGCCGGAGGATAAGCGGTTGAAAATAAGAAGAAATATTTTGGATTTACGCTTGACGCTTTTCCATTTCAGGGGAATAATGCGCGCCACTTGGCTACATAGCTCAGTTGGTTAGAGCATAGCATTCATAATGCTGGGGTCCGGGGTTCAAGTCCCTGTGTAGCCACCAAGTACTAAAAACGGCTTACCGAAAGGTAGGCCGTTTTTTTATGCCCGAGATAAACCGGCCTGCTTCTGTCCTCACAGAGTCATGGGTTTCGATCGTGCCTCGGTAATGGCTAGTAATCGGCGCTTGGCAAAAAGCAGCCAAGCTGCCCCGCTTACGCTCCCGGCTCGATAAGGCCCGCGAGGAATCGCTAAATAGATTTGATATTGGGCCCCGAAGGTTGGCGTTGTAGGGTGGGCTCGGGTGAGAACAAAAAGCCCGGCGCTAAGCCGAGCTTCGGTTCAAATGCTGGTGGACTGCATATCGTTGTGAAAACTGAGCTGTTCAGGATTAGCTTCGATATTGAAAAGGGATCTGGCCAGAATGCCGACTGATCCAGCTCTGCGGTAAATCTGCTTATCATGAGTCCAGATTTCTTTTGCGCCAGCCGCCACCGAAATAGCTAAAATCTGCCGATCATATTTTAGCTTAGCCATCTTGGAGTCAGGATCGAGTTGCTTCATTTCCTTGTTGCTAACCAACATGGCGCACTCAATTGCGGCCAATTGATCAAATGAAGACACCTCAATGCATTTAACGCCATTGATGATATCCAGATGTTTTTGATAGCTGTCACGGCTGATACCCATCAAGTACTCGGCCAATACCGGCGCAGGAATAACGACAACGCCCTTGATTGCCTCTATTCGCTCAACAAGCGCCTGAGCCCGCATAAAAGCATTATCAACGGCTTGATCCGTCTCAGGATCACGAAGTTCTTTAGCGCCTTCGTTTTGCATGATCTGGACCAGGATGTTTGTATCAACGACGATTTTCAATCCTAACCCCTGGTTTCCAAAATATCGGAATGAGCGCCGGACATCTCGTTCCATTCGACTCCTCCAGCAGCTTTAAGCCGGGCTACAGCTTCCTTGAAGCCGATATCTTCCAATTTGACGAAGGAGCTTATTTTCAGCTTCACCAGCTTCCATGCACCGTCATCGGAGCGAACCCACTCACCATCACCATGGAGTCGAACGGGCTTGAAGAGAAGCTGAGCGAGTCGCTCTGCAACAGCTACGTCGGCTTCGCACAAAAGGCTCTCATTGTCTGCACCTTCAATTCTGACCGGAACCGTCTCATCCCTCCCCCCTACGCTATATAGTCGGCCCTGGATGCTGGACGGCTTGATAATTCTGAGTGGAGGCGCTTCCAACTTAACGTGTGGGAATTGGAAGATCTGATCGCCATCAGATCTGATTGATGCTCCTGTCCCGTCGACGGCCATGTATGACGAAAGGGTTTTGTAGGCTGCCATAGCTGATTTTTTTCCGAGACCGCCAGAAACCTCCCGCACCTGATTCAGTACCAGAGGGTAAGCTTTCTCCTCGACAAAGGACCTGAGCTGGGCTGACCCTGGCTCCACTCGATCAAAATGAACCGATTCCTCGCAACCATAGAGCATAGATAGGGCTCGCAGGTACTCCGCAAGCCGCCTCATGGAAAGCTGGTCAGGGGTGAGGTCGTCGAGGTAAAGCGTTAACTCTTTCATGTCTTGATTATAGTCACCCGCCCATTTCAATCACTATAGGCATTCGTCATCGCTCTGCCCCTCAATCTCACGGCATTCAGATGCTCATATTCGTTGCCGACTCGAAGCAAGCTGAGTGAACAACAGACTGTCCTTTTGTGAAGCCCATCCTGGGGAATCGCCAAGAGGATATGCTCAGGCAAACCTGCGTCGATTGTCTACCTGAATAGCTCGTACGAAAAATCCGCATCAACCACACATCTGTAGAAAAGGACCACAGCGATCAATAGAGCAAACAAACCTCACCCGGTTTGCGTCGCGACCGAGCGGTCGATAAAGTCCCTGAGACTTTTAATCCACGGACGGAGAGCCCGCGTGTTTTCAACCCAGCCCTTGAGCCGCTTTCGCCTGCCAGTTCTTACACTGCTTATCAGTGCCCTGACCCTCACCGCGTGCAACGCCCCGCCCTCCTCGACGTTGCCGCTGGCGCCGGAAGCTGCTTCCGGTTACCGCACCGATCTGCAAACCCGTCACGCCAGCCAACACATGGCCGCCGCTGCCAACCCTCTGGCGGCTGAAGCCGGTCGCGAGATGCTGCGTCAGGGCGGTTCGGCGATTGATGCGGCGATTGCGATGCAAGCAGTGCTGACGCTGGTTGAGCCGCAGTCGTCCGGGATCGGCGGCGGCGCGATGATCGTCTTGTGGGACGGTAAACAGGTGCGCACCTATGACGGGCGCGAAACGGCACCGGCCGGCGCTACCGAGAAGCTGTTCCTGCAAGCGGACGGCAAACCGATGGCTTTCCCGCAGGCGCAGATTGGCGGTCGGTCGGTCGGCACGCCGGGTGTGTTGCGTGCGCTGGAGCTGGCGCATAAGCAACACGGTCGCCTGCCGTGGGCCAGGTTGTTCGAGCCGGCGATCAAACTGGCCGAGCAGGGTTTCGCGGTTTCGCCACGCCTGTATTCGCTGCTTGCCGCTGATTCGGCGCTGCGCCAGTCGCCCGACATGGCCGCCTACTTTTTGAACAGCGATGGCAGCGTCAAAGCCGTCGGCACGCGCCTGCAGAATCCCGCCCTGGCCGCAGTGCTCAAGCGCATCGCCAATGAAGGTGCAGACGCGTTTTACAAAGGTCCGATTGCTGAGGAAATCGTCGCCAAGGTCCAGCGTCACGCCAACCCCGGCAGCCTGTCGCTGACCGACCTGCAACGCTATCAGGCCAAGGAGCGTGCGCCGCTGTGCACGGACTACAAACGCTGGCAGGTGTGCGGCATGCCGCCGCCGTCGTCGGGCGGGATCGCCGTGGCGCAGATTCTCGGCACGTTGCAGGCCCTGGAAACCCGTGATCCGCGCCTGTCGCTGACACCGCTCAAACCGGTCAAGACCGACAAACCGGCCGGCATGGAACCGGATCCGCAAGCCGTGCACCTGATCGCCGAAGCCGAACGGCTGGCCTACGCCGACCGCGCGCAATATGTCGCGGATACCGACTTCGTGCCGGTGCCGGTCAAAGGCCTGGTCGACCCGGGTTACCTGGCCAGCCGCGCCAGCCTGATCGGCGAACGCAGTATGGGCACTGCCAAACCGGGCACCCCGCCGGGTGTGCAAGTGGCGTACGCGCCGGACCGTTCGCCATTGCGCATCTCGACTTCGCAAGTGGTGGCGGTGGATGACCTCGGCGGTGCGGTGTCGATGACTACCACCATCGAGGCCGCGTTCGGCTCGCACCTGATGGTTCAGGGCTTTCTGCTCAACAATCAGATGACCGATTTCTCTTTTATCCCCGAAGAGAACGGCCAGAAAGTCGCCAACCGCGTCGAGCCCGGTAAACGCCCGCGCTCGTCGATGGCGCCAACCCTGATCTTTGATCGCCAAAGCGGCGAATTCGTCGCCACGGTCGGCTCACCCGGCGGTTCGCAAATCATCGAATACGTGGCCAAAACCACCCTCGGCCTGCTCGACTGGAACCTCGATGCACAAAGCGCGATCAGCCTGCCCAATTTCGGCAGCCGCAACGGCCCGACCGAACTGGAACAAGGCCAGTTCAGCCCGGCGCTGGTACAGGCGCTGACAGAAAAAGGGCATACGGTGAGCGAAATCGACATGACCAGCGGCACCCAGGCCATCGTGCGGGTCAAGGATGCGCAGGGGAAAGTGTCGTTGGAGGGTGGTGCCGATCCACGGCGTGAAGGCGAAGCGTTGGGGGACTGAGGCTACGATGCGAAGAGAAAAGGCTTACCGGGTGGTAGGCCTTTTTTGTTACCGATAGGTTCTGTTCATCTGTGCCCCGTCGCTTTTTCCTACCCCGAAGATCAACTGAGACGGATACAGTAAATGACCGTTCAGCGAACAATAACTTTCGGAATCGGCTGGCATTTATGAAGACGCAAATATTCGAACCGTATGTCCAACGAATCCCAACAACCTTGCGCCAGTCCCAAGACGGGACTAGGATCGCTTCATGAGAATCATCGCTGTCAGCCAGCTGAAAAACTTTTGGAAGCAGTATCCCGAGTCAGAGCAACCGCTGTTGGCGTGGTTTGATGAAGCGAGAAAAGCACAATGGTCAACACCCTCGGACATCAAGGCACATTTTGCTTATGCGAGCATTCTGAAAAGTCGCAGAGTGGTCTTCAACATCAAGGGCAATGACTTTCGCTTGATCGTCGCCGTGGCCTATCGCTTCGGTGCCATATACATAAAATTTGTCGGCACCCACAAGCAATACGATGCAATCGACGCTGATACCGTCGTAATGGAGTAACCCGTGAACATTCATCCAATTCATACGGAAGAGGAATACCGTGCAGCACTCAAAGAGGTGTCGGCATTTTTTGACAATGAGCCGGAACCAGATACGCCTGAAGGGGATTACTTCGACGTAATGATCACCCTTATCGAAGCTTATGAGGCCAAACAGTTTCCCCTTGACTTACCTAATGCAATCGAAGCCATCAAGTTCCGTATGGAACAATCGGGACTCTCGGCAGCAGATCTGGCACCCGCCATTGGCAGGACGAACCGAGTGTATGAAGTCCTTAATGGCAAGCGTGCGTTGACGCTTCCCATGATATGGAAGCTCCACGAATTATTCGGAATTCCCGCAGAGAGTCTTATCAAGCCCGCCAAGCTCGGCTAATCGACCGACAACGTCCTGCCATCCACCGCATCACCAATCTTCAGAAAATGCCCGCCAGCCACATGGTGCAGCGTGCGCAAGCCGTCATGCCCGTCGAAATGCCAGCGCCCTTCGCTGAACACGCGCTCATCGGCATGGGCCGCGATGACTTCGGCGAGGAACAGGTCGTATTGCTGATGGTTGCGTGGTTCCGGCAGCAGGCGGCATTCGAGCCAGGCGACGCAGCCATCGAGCAGCGGCGCGGCAACCTGTTCGCCGATAAAGGTCTGCAGACCGTAGGCCTGAAACTTGTCTCGTCCCTGGCTCTGGGTGATTTCCAGGCCCGACGTGTTGCCGACGGTTTGCACGATGTCGGCCTGATCGGCACACGGGACGTTAAGTACGAAGGTGCCGGAGGCTTCGAGCAACTGGCGGGTCCAGGTGGATTTATCGAGCACCACGGCGACTTTTGGCGGTTCGAAATCCAGTGGCATGGCCCAGGCGGCGGCCATGATGTTGCGCTGGCCGTCGTGCGCCGCGCTGACCAGCACGGTCGGGCCGTGATTGAGCAAACGGTAGGCTTTGTTCAGGGGCACCGGGCGGCGGTGGGAATCGCTCATGAGGTCTGCTCCGCGGAAAAGGAGCCGATTGTAGCGCTGCCACTGAAGAAACATAAAACCTGTGGGAGCGAGCCTGCTCGCGAAAGCGTTCGTTCAGCCGACGCTGCCGGTGACTGACACACCGCTTCGCGAGCAGGCTCGCTCACACAGGAGATCAGTATTGATCAGTGCGACAGCTGATTGGCGAACTGCCCCACCGCGTCCACGACTTTCTGCGCACCGTCCTGAATCTCGACAATCACCGTCCCCGCTTCCGCCGCCAGCGCCAGCCCTTGCTCGGCCTGGAGCTTGCCGTCGGTCATCAGCGCCACGGCATTGCGCGCCATCTCCTGGTTCTGCCGCACCACGGTGACGATCTCTTCGGTCGCCTGGCTGGTGCGCGAGGCCAGTTGTCGCACCTCGTCGGCCACCACGGCAAAACCACGGCCCTGCTCACCGGCGCGCGCCGCCTCAATGGCAGCGTTAAGCGCCAGCAGGTTGGTCTGTTCGGCAATGCCGCTGATGGTCTTGACGATGGTGCCGATCACCTGCGACTGCTCGTTCAGTGCCTCAATGCCCTCGCCCGCCGCTTGCATGTGTCGCGACAGATCACGCATGACGTTGACCGCCTCGGTGACCACGGTGGTGCCACGTTGCGCCGTGCTGTCGGTTTGTTGCGAGGTGCTGTAGGCAATGCTGGCCGCGTCGGCAACGGCTTGCTCGCGGTTGACCTGATCGGTGATGACCGTGGCGAACTTCACTACCTTGTACAGTTTGTCGTTGGCATCAACCACCGGGTTGTAGGACGCTTCCAGCCAGACATCGCGGCCATGGCTGTCGATACGCTTGAAACGACCCGCGACGAACTCACCATTGTTCAAGCGCCGCCAGAAATTCTGATATTCGCCACTGTTGTATTCCTCCGGCGCGCAGAACGTGCGGTGATGTTTGCCCTTGATCTGCGCCAGGCTGTAACCCATGCCGTTGAGAAACCGATCGTTGGCGGTGAGCACGTTACCGTTGAGATCGAATTCGATCACGGCGGTGGAACGCACCAGCGCACCGATCAGGTTTTCATGCTCGCGGGAGGCTTCGATGGTGCGGGTCAGATCGCTGGCGTAGAACGAAATGTGTCTGATCCGGCCATCGGAAGCACGCACGGGCTGGACGATCGAGCGCAGCCACGCTTCCTCACCATTGCCGCGCACCAAACGCACGGCGCCAGCGAAATGCTCGCCACGGGTCATCGCGTTCTTGAAGCGCAGGTGGAATTCGTTGGTTTTGACGTGCGCTGGCACAATGTCTTCGATCGCCCGACCGATCAGGTCCTGGCTTTTATAGGCCATTTCGCCAAGGAAATTCTGGTTGACCGACCGAATCCGCCCGTCGGGCTCAAGGGTCAGCGCCAGCATCTCGCTTTCCAGGCTTTCCTTCACTTGCACAAGGCTGGAGAGTTCTTCACGGAGAGCGGCCAGCTCTTGCTTCAAGCGTTTATTGAACATGGGAAAGCACCAATGACAGGGTTGAACGCGGCGTACAACCTAGCCATCGGCCTTGCGGCGCTTTTCTGAAGCGGCCGCGAGACCCGTCAGTCGAAAATAGTTCAGCGGTTTCGGCTCAGGCAGCGCCGGCGGCCTGACAGGGCCCTGTGCGAGGCAGGCGCGCGCCGAAATAAGCTGCCGTCAGCATGCCTACCACGCCCATCACCGCGCAGAACATCACGCAGATCCAAGGGCTCCAGGGCATCAGCCCGATCAGCAACAATGGCGTAATGCTCGCCCACGCGGCGTAGGCAATGTTGTAGGTAAAGGAAATGCCCGACACGCGAATGCGTGCTGGAAACAGCCCGACCATCACCGAAGGCACCGCACCCACCACCCCGCAGCCGAGCCCGGCCACGGCATAGGCCAGGCCAATCCACTGCCCGCCTGCGATCAGGCTCGCGTACAGCACGCCGATGCCCAGCGGCAGCAACAGGCTATAGAGCATGACCGTGCGCCAGGCGCCAATGCGATCCACCAGCAGACCGGCAAGCACGCAACCGATGTTGAGAAAAACGATGCCCAGCGCACTGAGGCCGAAGGTGTGGCTGGCGGTCATGCCAAAGGTTTTCTGCATCATCGTCGGCGTGATGACCACGAACACCACCACCGCCGAAGTCAGCACGCAGGTCAGCAGCATGGCCGGCAACATCGCTAACCGATGCTCGCGCAGCACGGTGCGCAGCGGCAACTCGACCCGCGCCTCGCGCTGCGCCTCCATCGCGATGAATACTGGTGTTTCGCTCAGCCAGCGGCGTAGATAAACGCCAACCACCCCGAACACTCCGCCGAGCAAGAATGGATAACGCCAGGCGTAATCGAGAATTTCCGCTGGAGTGAAGACCTGGGCGAGGAATGTCGCAGTCAATGCGCCGATCAGGTAGCCGAAGGTCAGCCCGGCCTGCAAAAAGCCAAGGGCGTAACCGCGGTGACCGGACGGGGCGTGTTCGGCGACGAATACCCAGGCACTCGGCACTTCGCCACCCACGGCTGCGCCCTGAAGGATGCGCAACGCCAGCAACAGCAGCGGTGCGAAATAACCGATTTGTGCATACGTCGGCATGATCCCGATCAACAGGCACGGCAGCGCCATCATCAGAATGCTCAGGCTGAAAACCTTCTTGCGGCCCAAACGGTCGGCGAAATGCGCCATCAGGATGCCGCCCAGCGGCCGCGCCAGATAACCGGTGACGAAGATGCCAAAGCTCTGCAGCAGACGCAGCCACTCAGGCATTTCCGGCGGGAAGAACAACTGACTGAGGGTCAGGGCGAAAAATACGAAAATGATGAAATCGTAGATTTCCAGCGCCCCGCCAAGGGCCGCAAGGCCAAGGGTCTTGTAGTCGGAGCGGCTGAACGGCGCAGGTCTGGCCGGGGTTTGGGCAGTCATCGCAAAGAACTCTGGATCAGGCAAAAAACCAAGGCGCCCATGGTCTACGCAAATGGACGGGGGGACAACCCGTTAGACCATAGTCATGGTTTGCGAAAACCTGCTCAACAAATGTGCGGCGCTTGATTTACTGTGAGTGCCTGTCTGCTGGGCCACAGCTTACAAACCACCATCAATCCCTGTGGGAGCGAGCTTGCTCGCGAAGAGGCCGGTACATTCAACATTACTGTTGACTGACCTGACGCCTTCGCGAGCAAGCTCGCTCCCACAAGGGGCGCTGACAATGTTGAGATTGTGGCCAGAGATCTACATAACCATAAAAAATCCGAGGTACATCCCGTGGCCGTTGATATCGAAGATAGCCGCTCTGCGCGCTTTGCCTTGCGCTG
Organism: Pseudomonas koreensis; assembly: GCF_036668835.1. GTDB lineage: Bacteria > Pseudomonadota > Gammaproteobacteria > Pseudomonadales > Pseudomonadaceae > Aquipseudomonas > Aquipseudomonas koreensis_I. The sequence goes on along the minus strand of NZ_JAZEVW010000005.1, from coordinate 15,860 downwards.
TTCAAGTTTTGCCGAACGCTGGTTTCCCGATTCCTGGGTATTCGCTGCGCTGGCCGTCATTATCGTGGCCCTCGCCACGCTGGCCATGGGCGCCAAACCCACCGCTGCAGCGATGGCCTTCGGCGACGGCTTCTGGAGCCTGATCCCGTTCACCATGCAGATGGCCTTCGTGGTGATCGGCGGCTACGTGGTCGCCAGCTCGCCGCCTGCGGTCAAACTGATCGACCGACTGGCGCGGATCCCGAAAAACGGCCGCTCCGCCGTGGCCTGGGTGGCATTGATCTCGATGGTCGCGTCCTTGCTCAACTGGGGTCTGTCGCTGGTGTTCGGCGGTTTGCTGGTGCGCGCCCTCGCCCGCCGTACCGACCTGAAGATGGATTACCGCGCCGCCGGCGCCGCTGCGTATCTGGGCCTTGGCGCGGTGTGGGCGCTGGGTTTGTCATCCTCGGCTGCTCAATTGCAGGCCAACCCCGCCAGCCTGCCGCCATCGATTCTGTCGATCACCGGGGTGATTCCGTTCACCGAAACGATTTTCCTCTGGCAGTCGGGCGTGATGTTGCTGGCGCTGATCGTGATCTCGATCATCATCGCTTACGCCACCGCACCCGGCCCGAACTCGGCGCGCGATGCCAAGGCCTGCGGCATCGACCCGGCGTTCAACCTGCCACCGCTGCAACCGCGCACACGACCGGGCGAATGGCTGGAACACAGCCCGCTGTTGATCATCGTGCTGGTGTTGCTGGCGGCGGGCTGGCTGTTCCATGAATTTTCGAGCAAACCGGCGATCACCGCGATTTCCGGGCTCAATACCTACAACTTCCTGTTCATCATGCTCGGCGCCCTGCTGCACTGGCGCCCGCGCAGCTTCCTCGATGCGGTGGCCCGCGCCGTGCCGACCACCACCGGCGTGCTGATCCAGTTCCCGCTGTACGGCTCGATCGCTGCGCTGATGACCACGGTCAAAGGCGCCGACGCCCAGACCTTGGCGCATCACATCTCGACGTTCTTCGTCAGCATCGCTTCGCATGACACCTATGCGCTGCTGATGGGCGTCTACTCGGCGATTCTTGGCTTTTTCATTCCGTCGGGCGGCGGCAAGTGGATCATCGAAGCACCGTACGTGATGCAGGTCGCCAACGACTTGCAGTACCACCTCGGCTGGGCCGTGCAGATCTACAACGCCGCTGAAGCGCTGCCGAACCTGATCAACCCCTTCTACATGCTGCCGCTGCTCGGTGTGCTCGGGTTGAAGGCGCGGGATCTGATCGGCTTCTCCTTTGTGCAATTGCTGGTGCACACGCCGCTGGTGCTGCTGTTGCTGTGGGCGTTGGGGACGACGCTGGCGTATACGCCGCCGGTGATGCCGTAAGCTGATGTGAATGCACCTGCTCTTGGGCAGGTGCATTCAACCCTGATTGGTGGGAAGGGAGTCCAGCAGTGCAGGCAAAGCAGCCTGGACGGTTTCCCACACTACGTCCAGATTGATATCGAAATAGCCGTGGGCAATTCGATTGCGCATCCCGCGCATGCTGCGCCATGGCACCTGAGCGTTTTCAACAGTGAACTCAGGATAACGATCCATGATTTTGGTCGCTGCCTCGCCAATGATGATCAGGCTCATGATTACGGCTTGTTGGGTTCGCTTGTCCTCGGCGAATTCCTCCTTGTTTAATCCCTCAACGAAGACAAGCGCATCGCTCGCGGCCTGACGGATATGTTCGAGATAATCAGCCAGCCGATTCTCGTTCATACCGGTCGCGCCTGATCAAGCACCTGCTGGCGAAATTTCGGTGGCAGGTCTCCGGGAGTCAGCACCTCGACCGCAACGCCCAGCAAATCCTCAAGTTCAACCTGAAGTCCGCCCAGATCAAACAGCGTGGTGCCGGGTAGCGGATCCACCAGCAGGTCCAGATCGCTCCCGTCCAGGTCCGTTCCGAACAATGCCGAGCCAAACACGCGCGGGTTGGCCACACGAAAGCGACCGATCACTTCGCGGACGGCGGATCTTTGCAAATCGAGAGCAGTGGAAGGTTTCATGGCTCACTCGTGAAAAGACAGTTGCAGCAGTCTAGCAGCGCGAAGGCGCGCCGGGCTTCGCACTGATTGTCCCAGTCGTAACAGGGCGTGTGTGCTGCCAGACTAAACAGCACTCATGCAAGAATCCACGAGCAACCGCTTTTCTGTCAAACGTCACTGATCCACTATGAAGCGCCCCCGACACTTGCGGGGAACCCCACGCTGAAAAGGATCTGAGCATGTTCAAGTTCGCAGGACTTTCCCCCGCCGCACTGGCCCTCACCGCATTGACGCTGAGCGCCGCCGCCCACGCCGATGTCGACCTGAAACTGGGCAGCACCGAACGCGTCACGCGCCTCTTCGCTTATCCCAATAATTGTCACGTCATCTGTTACCGCAACTGGACGCTGGAGCAGACCGTTGCGCATTACCTGACCCAAAGTGTGCAGCGCGATGGCTATGCCAACGCCAAAGTGCTGGTGAAAACCGACAACGATCAGCTTTACGCCGAAATCTCTGGTGTGCCGCAGGGTTATGACAAACCGCTGACCGCACTGCTTGATGCTGGGGATCTGGCCTACAGCGGCGCCAGCAAGCTCAACGCCGATGGCAAATGGGCTTACAGCTGGTATCTGTTCCTGCCGCTGGGCATGGCCCTGGAAAACCGCAAAAGTGTCGAGTTGCTGCACTTTCCGCCGGATTACTCGCTGACTCAGGCGCAGGATTACTTGCGCTCGAACACCACCGATCGCTGGGCCACGCTATTGACTGACAACGGCATCCCTGCCGAGCAGACGCCGGCTTATCAGACCATCATCGACATCGCTCCGATCGCCGCGCCGTCCAATGCCGGTAGCGACCTGGAAGGCGTGTACGACTATTTCAAGGACTACCAGACCACGCTGGTCAAGCAGTTCAGCCAGACCGCCAGCGGCACGACGCTGCCGATGGTCGCGTTCGGTGCGCCGGTGCGTAACTGGATCAAACAGCAATACGGGCCGACCGTCGGCGTATTGGGCCTGGCGACCATCAGCCCGAGCGAGGGCGTGCAGGTGCCGGTGCTGGGGTCCAACCATCCGAGTTACATCTGGTACGCCGCCGATCCGAAAAGCTACACCGGCGACGATGCGCAGGCCAAGGCCGATGCCGCGGGCCTGAAAGTCATGGGTCAGGATTTGAGCGCCGCCTGCTGGCAGGCCGGGATGGGCAGCAAACCGGGCAGCAACGCGCAGACTACGCTCAACACTTGCACGCAAACCTGGCAGGTGACGCAGAAAGTCAAAACCTGCGAGCTGTTCTACACCTCGATCCGCGATTTGACAGCGGAGCAGGCCGCAGGCAAATGCGCTAGCACGCCTATCAAGGCGCAACTGCAACAGTTGAAAGCGCCCCTGCCGGCGACCGCCATTCCTGCTCCGCACCTGTAAACCTGCCGACTCATCCCGTGTCAGCCCTGGCTGACGCGGGAATACGTCTATCACGCCTGTCACATCTGACAGTAGACCGGTTATACCTGTAACCACTAGATTGGATCCATGGCTGTAAACAAGGGCCGACAGGACGTCGTCCCGGCAACGTCGCATAGCCGTGCGACAAAGGAAGATTATGAATACCCACGCCGTGGCAGGCTCTGTCCCGCACGATACCGAAGGCATCTACCCCTTTTCCGGCCTGCCCGTGCGTCTTGGATTTCCGTCCAGTGCCGACTTCGAAATCATTCGTGACCCTTACGCCAACCCTGTGGCAATCGTCGCGCGCCGGGATTTTCTCGGTACGCATCGGATGTGCCGGGTGTCGGGGCAATTGCTGCCCTATCGCTGCCGACAGACCCGCCAACTGCTCAGCGGCATTCACCTGTACGACCCTCGCTTTTGCGGACTGCTCGAACATGCCTGCGACCCGAACGCGTTTCTCGACATGACCGAGTTGTGGCTGTGGTCGCTCAAGGACATTCAGCGCGGCGAGCATCTGAGTATTGATTACGCCGCCACCGAAGACAAACTGTTGCGCCAGTTTGCCTGCGGTTGCGGCTCCTCACGTTGTCGTGGCTGGATCACCGGTCACGATGAACCGCCAAGCCTGGAAGGCCTGCACTTTCTCCAGCGCTGGCGGCAATCGGGCCGAGGCTAAGCGGCTTTACGCCGGGCCAATCGGGCGCAAGCGATACTGCGGCGGCAGTTGCTCGAAACCACTGATGGTGGTGTTGAGACTTTTCCAGCGGCCATCCTTGATGCCGTAGATGCAACCGTGGATCGACAGGCTCTGCCCGCGATGCCAGGCGTTCTGAACGATGCTGGTATGCGCGACGTTGGCCACTTGCTGGATCACGTTGAGTTCGCACATCCGGTCGACCTGCTCTTCTTCGGTCGCCAACCTGGCCAGTTCTTCGCGTTTTTCGTAGTACAGATCGCGGATCGAACGCAGCCAGCCATCGATCAGACCGAACTGGCGGTCCTGCATCGACGCACGCACACCGCCGCAACCGTAGTGGCCGGTGACGAGGATGTGTTTGACCTTGAGCACGTCCACCGCGTACTGGATCACCGACAGACAGTTGAGGTCGGTGTGCAGCACCACGTTGGCGACGTTGCGGTGCACGAACAGATCGCCAGGCAGCATGCCAACGATTTCGTTGGCCGGCACCCGTGCGTCGGAACAGCCGATCCATAAGTATTCGGGGGTTTGCTGGCGCGCCAGTTTGGCGAAGAAATCCGGGTCTTCCTTGGTGATCGCGTCAGCCCAACGCTCGTTGTTATCAATCAGGTCTTGTAAGTCGTGCATGGATAAGGCCTCAAGAAAGATGCGCTGGTTTGATAGACGACCGCCCGTCGGAGTCACGCCGGTGGGGCAAAGTGTTTCCGTTGGAATTCTCGTGCGCCGGATGAGTCCACTCCAAGTAAGGCCCACAGTATGAGGATTTGCCATGACTGATTCACGACGCCCTTACGATGCGGCGCAACCGGAGCCCATCGATGATAACGAAGACCGCATGGGTTCGGTGCATGAGCTTGATTTCGACGACGAAGAGCCCAGCGCGAAGATCGGTGATGAGATTCCTGAACGTGAACGCGAACAGCTGATGCCCGGTGAACGCGTACGTGAGGCAGGTCTGACTGGCGGTTCGGTCGATGATCATCAGCCGACTGACGACGATCTGAGTCCGGAAACCTTGATTCGCGACGACGGCGCCCGCGATGCCGAGGAAATTGGCGAGGGCAATCCGGCGGATTGGGATTTGAGCGAGGTCGGTGAAAATGACATCGGCGGCGGTGACGGGCTGGACGAAGCTGAACTGGCGGATCTGGATCCGCTGGATGGCAAGCGCTGATCTTCGTTGCCTGACAGGCTCGCTCGCACAGTTTGGAATGCGTTCCCCTGTAGGAGTGAGCCTGCTCGCGATGCTTCTAAGCTTCAGTCAACAAGGGTACAGGCCATCACCACGGCATCCTCACGCCCACCCACCGCCGGATAATAATCCCGACGCCGGCCAATCTCGTTGAAGCCATACCGCTCATACAACCTGAACGCTGCGGTATTGCTGTCGCGCACCTCCAGAAAGCATTCCCGAGCGTCAGCCTTGTAGGCAATCGACATCAGGTGCTCCAGCAACGTCAGCCCCAGCCCACGTCCCTGGTTCTCAGGCTTGACGGTGATGTTGAGCAGGTGCGCCTCGTCGAGAATGATCTGCACCACACCATGCCCGACCTGCTGCTGTCCTTCGAACATCAGCCAGATCTGGTATTTGCCGAGGCCGTCGAGAAAAATCCCCCGAGTCCATGGATGGCTGTAGGCGGCGTATTCGATCTTCAAGACAGCGTCGAGATCCGCCTCGGTCATCGGGCGAAAGGTTACCGCATCACTCATCAGATTCTTTCCAGCGCGCCATCAGCCGACGCATGGCTTGCCACACAGCGGCTTTGCGCTGCGGCTCTTCCATTAACAATTCCAGACCGGGGATCGCCCAGGCCGAGCCCAGACCTTCGATCTGCAATTCACGATTGAACGCCTCGGCGTCTGCTTCGCCGGCAAAGCGCACGGCCGGCAGGCCGATCAGCCACAGACAGGCGCAGGGTGCCGCCTCCATTTGTACCGAGAGAAAACCCTGGACGAAGTCGCGCGCTGCTTCCGGGCCTTGGTCCAGCGTGCCGCGATTGAGCCACGGCCAGCGCACCGGCTCACCGACGATTTGCGGCGCATCCGGCAGACCGGCGGCGCGCAGCATGTCTTTGAGCAACAGATAAGCCGGATCGCGGCTCTGGAACGCTTCGCCTGTGGGTAACTCGACCAGCAGCAGGCAGCGCCCGGCGCGCAGCAATTGCAGGGCAAAACGTGGCGGCGGCACCGGCGCGGGTTTGGCGACGACCGGCGTAGCATCCACTTCTTCAACCGGTTTGGCTCCGTTGCGAGTGCTGGTCAGCGAGGGCCGCGGCACTTCGATTTTTGCTCGCTCGCTTGGACGCGCGGCCGCCGGCGGCACCGGCTCCTGGGCCTGGGGCGCAAGCGCGACGGACACTTCAGGCTCGGGCTCGGGCATGTCCAGCAATTCGGGACGGGACGGCGCGGCGAAGGGCAATTCGGTGCGCGGCAGCCAGTTGACCACCTGCATGGCGTTCAAATAGGCGCGGCGGCGGGACTCGATTAGCAAGGGTCGGCCACTTGTGGATAACTGAAAGTGCGCTGATTCTACCGCCCTTCGCTCAAGATCGCCTGCTGTTGATCGATGCACTTGATTGAAAAGAAAGGCAGCAGTCCGTCCCGAGAGTGAATCGCATCGGCTTCGATGCAGTACAATCGCGGCTTTTAACCGCCAACCAGCCGGCCATTCCGATGATCGAACCCAAGCGCGTCTTGCGCGCCCTCGCTGAACACTGGGCACTTCTGGAGCCACTGTGCGAGCACTTCGACCAAGGCACCCTGAGCCTCAACGAACTGCGCACGCAACTGGCCGCCCAACAACTCGACAGCACGCCGCAGGACATCACCAGCCTGCTCGACGTGTGGATTCGCCTCGACATTCTGGTGCCCGTGGCGAAAAGCCCGAACCGTTTCGAGCTGAACGCGCAAATCCACGACTTCCTCGCCTACCTGCGCCGCGAACACCGGCTGGGCCTGTGCCTGGAAATCGAAGCCTACCTGCGTCACCTCGAACGGCTGGCCGGTTACATTCAGGACGCCTTTGAAGTCCGCGACGGCAACGACCTCGCCCGCCAGTTGCGCCTGCTCGACATGCGTGTGCGCGACGTACTGAAGAAACTCGACAACGACGAACAGGCGCTGGTCGCTGTGGCCGAACGCGCCAAGACCAGCGACCGGCAGATTCCGTTGCGTCAGCGCTACGCCGAAGTACTGGCGACGTGGGACGAATACGTCGAGCCGATGATCGATCTGGTCAACGCCGACGGCGCGTTCGAACAAGGCGTGCGCAAGGTCGAAACGGTGTTGCTGAAAATGCTCAGCGAACAGCAGCGCCTCGGCCATCTGGTCGATGACGACATGTTGCTGCGCACCCACGCGCGCATCCTCGAAATGCAGACCAGCGCCCAGCTAACCCTGCGTCACGCCCGTGAACTGCTGCTGCCGCTGCGTGAAGAAGCACGCCGGCACAACGCCGTGACCCGTGGCGCGGCACTGGCGCTGGCGGCGATCCGGCGTAAAGGCATCGACGCCGTGCCGCAAGCGGCGATGCCATTGTTCACCCGCCCGCAAAGTACCTTCCTCGGCAGCGCCAGTCAGGTCGAAGCCTACGTCTATGCGCTGGCGCGTTTCGAGCCGAAACCGGCGCGCTTCCCCAAGGCGCACAAGACCCAGAAGGCTGGCGATGCACCGCGTGCGCCGCGCACCGTGCGCGAGATGGTCGACCGCTGCGAAGAATCGCTGCCGATGCCGGATCTGATGACCTGGCTGCTGGAGCAGGAACCGGACGGCGCCACCGACGAATTGCTCTACTGGTTCTCGCGCCTGTCGCGGGAAAAACGCTTCAAGCGCGAGCGTCTGGAACGCCGCGAATACCACACTCACGAGCATCAGGTCAGCCTGCGCTCCTTCGCCCTGCTCTCGGCCAGCGACACCGCCGCCGAGGATTCTGCGAGCATCCCCCATGCATCTTGATCTTTCCGAACTGTCGCAACTGGCGCCGATCTTCCGCGAGTTGTTCAAGGGTTATCACGTCAGCCGCCGTGATCCGGAGCTGTACACCCAGCTGTCGAACTTCCAGGACCAGTACCGCACGCTGTTCAAGGCGCTGGGCTTTGAACTGGTCTGCGACACCCGTGGTTTCTATTACTTCGTGCCGGACATGGCCGCCGCTGCGGTGAACAAGACCGCCCAGCGTCTGGCGTTGTTCACCTTCATCCTCGTTGAGCATCTGGCCGATCAGGGCCGCGACCCGATCGCCGTGCTCGACGGCGGCAGCCTCGGCCGTGAAGAACTGCCGTCGCTGCTCGACAAGTACCGCGACCTGTTCATTCAGGCCGAAGTGCAGACCGTCGAAGAGCTCGAAGAAAAGATCATGCGCCGCATGACTCAACTGGGTTTCGCCGGCGAAGAAAACGGCGTGTACCGCTTCCTGCCGCCGATGCACCGTTTCCTCGATGTGTGCCTGTCGGTTCAGCAGGACCGCGACCTGGCGGCCAGCGTGCACAGCGTCCTGCCGCTGCCGGCACCGGTGCTGATCGACGAAGCGGCTGAAGCCAGATTCCTCGAAACCGACGACCCGCTGGACCTCAGTGAGTTTGCCGAAGAAAGTGAAGAAGACGCACTGGCCCGCGCCATTGCCGAAGAACAGGAGTCCGACGCATGAGCCAGGAACGCTACGGCATCCGCCGCTTTGCCCTTTTGAACACCGCCGGTTACAGCCTCGGCCTGTTCCCGCTGGAAGAACCGCTGTCGGTTTACGGCGCGAACAACCTCGGCAAGTCGGCCTCGATCAACGCCTTGCAGTTCCCGATTCTGGCGCGCATGTCGGACATGAGTTTCGGCAAATACAGCCTCGAACAATCGCGGCGCTTCTACTTCGCCTCCGACACCAGCTACATCCTCGTCGAAGTCAATCTGCCGCACGGTCCGCATGTAATTGGCGTGGTCGGTCGTGGCCCGGGCGGTGGTTTCGGCCACCAGTTCTTCGCCTACGCCGGCAAACTCGATCTGGCCCACTATCAGAAAAACGACACCTGCCTGCGCCAGAAAGAGCTGTTCAGCAACCTCGAGAAAGAAGGCCTGAAAGCCTACGAACTCAAGCCTGACGAACTGCGTCGTTTGCTGGTCGGCGGTCACACGTCGATCCCGCTCGACCTGACGCTGATCCCGCTGCGCTCGACCAGCGAGCAGAGCCTGAAGACGTTCCGCGCGCTGTTCATCAACCTGCTACACATGCGCGAAATCACCGCAGCCAAGCTCAAGCAGTTGTTCCTCGATGCCTTCGAGCACAGCCTGCGTTCCGGCAGTGTCGATTACATCGCCGCGTGCGAAGAAGCCTTCCGCGATGTGCGGCGCATGGAGCAGGACTACAACTCGCTGGTCGCCGCCGGTCCGTTGGTCGAAGCGCTGGCCAACGGCGTGAAACAGCGTGACGTGCTGCGCGGCAAACTGCATCGCCTGTCGCCGCTGCTCGATTCGTTGCTAGGCACCTGGTCTGACTATGCAACCGCGCGCAAGGAAGAGCTGACCCTGCAGGCCGAGCACTACCGTCGCGAGCAGGACGACCTGCAAAACGATCAGCGTGGCGGCACTCAGGAACTGATGCGTCTGGAGCGGGAGATTTCCGGCATCCAGCGCTGGCTCGGCGAGCTGTCGGTGCTGAAGAACCGCTTCGCGCTGGTCGATGACGTCAAAGTGCTTGAGCAACAATTGCTCGCCGCCAAAGATGCGCACGATGAACTGGCCGGTGCGCTGGCGCAGTCGCGGCAGTTCAGCGCCGAAGATCTCGAAGAACGTCTGCGCGATCTGGAAAAACGCCTCAAGTCGGTGAAGCAGCAACTCGATAACGCTGACAACAACAGCTACGCCCGTCTGCGCGAAGAGTTCTCGCAACAGGACGTCGAGCGCCTGATGCGTCTGTTCAACAGCGCGCTGTTCAGCCTGCCGCTGGGCGAACATGGCATCACCCTCGATGAGAATGGCGAGTGGGTGAAATCGGTCGAGCTGATTCTCGATGGCTTCAAAGGCGAGCGCTTCGAAGTGCCGGGCCTGTCGATCGACATCTCTCACATCGAGCCACCGGCCCTGCAAGCACTGGCCGACCGAGCCGCGTTGCGCGATCAGAAAGAGCGTCTGGAAAAAGAACTCAAGCAGCTGAAAACCCAGCAAGCCGTGGCCGCCGACCGCGCCGCGAGCAAGACCCAGACCGAAGCGCTGTACCAGCAAGTGCTGGACGCGCAGAAAGCGCTGGAGGATTTCCGTCGCACGCAAACCCTGAGCGCCGAAGAAAGCGACAAGCTCGAACAACTGGCGCAAATGGAAGCCGCACAGGACGAACTCAAGCGCTCCAGCGATGCCTTTACCGAGCGCGTCCAGCAACTGTCGGCCAAGCTGCAACTGGTTGGCCGGCAGATCGCCGACATGGAAGCCAAGCAACGCACGCTCGACGACGCCCTGCGCCGCCGTCAGTTGCTACCGGCGGATCTGCCGTTCGGCACGCCGTTCATGGACCCGGTCGACGATTCGATGGACAACCTGCTGCCGCTGCTCAACGACTATCAGGACAGCTGGCAGGGGCTGCTGCGTGCCGATGGCCAGATCGAAGCGCTGTATGCGCAGGTGCGCCTCAAAGGTGTGGCCAAGTTCGACAGCGAAGACGACATGGAGCGCCGCCTGTCGCTGCTGATCAACGCTTATGCGCACCGCACCGATGAAGCACTGACCCTGGGCAAGGCACGCCGCGCGGCGGTCACCGATATCGCGCGGACCCTGCGCAACATCCGCAGCGACTATGACAGCCTCGAGCATCAACTGGCGCTGTTCAACCGCGAGATCAACAAGCGTCAGGTCTCCAACCTTCAAAGCTTCCGCATCGTTCTTGCGCCGAACAAGGAAGCGCTCAAGCACATCGATCAGATCATCCACAGCGCCGGTCAGTACGAAGAAGGCGAAACCCTGTCGGTGTTCGATCTGAGCCAGAGCGCCGAGCAGGACAACAAGAACGAAGAGGCCAAGGAATACCTGGCACGGCTGGTGGCGGCGAACCACAACCAGCTCGGCCTCAAGGACTTGTTCGAACTGGCCTTCGAGATCACCAAGGTCAACGGCCAACCGGTGATCCACACCGACATCGACGGCGCGGCGTCCAACGGCACGACCATGACCATCAAGGCGCTGACCAACATGTACTTGTTGCTGCACTTGATGGATCGCGACCTGGCCGGCCGCGTGCGTCTGCCGTACTACCTCGACGAGGCGGCGGACATTGACGAGAAGAATCAGGCGGCGTTGCTTGAAACCAGTCTGCAACTGGGCTTCGTGCCGATTCTGGCGAGTGTGAAGCCACAGGTCTGCGCCAGTGTTGCCATCGACCTTGAGGGCGGCAGCGGCCCGGCGGGGATCTACATTGATGAGGCGGACTGGAAATACATCCGTCGCCATGATGTGGTGAAGGCCACGTTGAATGTTCAGGCAGACGAGCCGGAGCTGGATGCGGTTTGATCGTTTTTGACTGAACACAATAAAAAGGGCCGCGATCTGTTTGGATCGCGGCCCTTTTTATGGCTTGGGGTTTGTGCTGGTTTTTAGGGCCCTATCGCGAGCAGGCTCACTCCTACAGTTGGAATGCGTTCCCCCTGTAGGAGGAGCCTGCTCGCGATGGCGCCACTTCATACACCACAGAATTACTTACCGAGCGAAATCTTCGGCGCCCAGGTCAGCCACTCATCCTCAAATTTGTCGAACAACGGGAACGTTTGCTCGGCCCGCGCCGGGTTACCCATGCGCTCACCGTCCGGCGTGGCGAAAGCAATGCCGCCCTGAATCAGCGTTTCCAGTGATTCAGTGCGCACCGTCACGCCTTTGAACAAACCGTAATCGAAGCCGACGCCACTGGTGTTCCAGAAGCGGCTGCCACTGCGCACCAACGGCGCGTATTTCGGCTCGATCAGAATGTGCACCAGCACCCGGTCAGCGGTCTGCCCGAGCTCATAACCGGTGACTTTGCCCACGGTAATTTCGCGGTAGGTGACCGGCACACCAGGCTTCAGCGAGCCACGTCGCGCCGCGCTCAATACCAGACTCAACCCTGCTTCCTGCTTCGTCACTTCCGGAACCTCTGCCAGGGCGACAAAGTTTTTCTGCGGGCCGAGGTTCTTCGCCGCTGGCTGTACTTCGATGTACTTACCGGTGACCAGGGTTTCCAGGTTCTCGGTCTTGATCAGGCCCAGTTCCGGTTTGACCACCCAGAACTGACTGCCGACCCGGGCAATCTTCTCCGGCACTTCGGTTATGCGTGCGGTGAGGATGACCGATTGCAGATCGTCGGCCAGGTCGACGCTTTCGATCTTGCCGACGTCCAGCCCTTTGAAGCGCACTGGGGTGCCGCTGCGCAATCCATCAGCGCGATCAACCTTGATGGTGACCACGGCGCCCTTTTGGTTGGCATCGTCGTGACTGGCGAACAGGCGGAAACGCGGAATACGCTTCTGCAACGGCGCCTTGGCTTGCGGCGTCTCGAAGGCGATGCCGCCAGCCATCAGCGTCTGCAGCGACTCGCTCTTGACCTGAATCCCGCCGGTCAAACCACCGGTCAGCGTAACGCCACTGACATTCCAGAAGCGCGTCGAGGCGTTGACCAGGTTTTCGTATTCCTTTTCGATGTGCACACCGATGATCAATTGCTTGCGGGTCTTGGAAAACTGGTAACTCTGCACCGAACCGACCTTGACCTGCTTGTACAGAATCGGACTGCCGACATCGATCGAACCGAGGGTATCCGTAAACAGTACCAGGTGCAGGCCCGGGGAGCGCAGGTCGAGTGGCGGCGCTTTCGGTCGCGCTTCGAATTCACGCTTCGGCGCCGCGCCTTTGTCGCCCGGCCGCACAGCGATGTAGTTACCTTTCACCAACGCTTCCAGCCCGGTGATACCCGCCAGAGAAATCGACGGCTTGACCACCCAGAATTGTGTGCCGTCGACAAGATAATCTTCGGCCAGAGGATCGAGGGTCAGCTCGGCAGTGGCGCTGTTCAGGTCCGGATCGACCTTGAGGGCTTTCAGGTTGCCGACCTGAATGCCTTTGTACATCACCGGCGTACGACCGGCCTGCAGGCCTTCGAAATCGCTGAGTTTGACCTTGACGCGGATACCCGCTGCGGCCGCATCAAAGTCTTCGTAGAGACGGAACGGCAGGCTTGGATCGGTCGGCGGGCTGTCCTTGCGGTTTTCTGGTGTGGCGAAGGCGATACCGCCGGCGACGATGCTGGCCAGCGATTCGCTACGCACTTTTACCCCGGACAGGTTGGCGTCGATGCTGATGCCACTGGCATTCCAGAAACGTGTGTGTTTGCGCACCAGTTTGGCGTAGGTCGGCTCGATGAACACCTTAAGCTCAACGGTGCTCTGGTCCTCCGACAGCAGATAGCTTTTAACCTGACCCACCTGAATCTGTTTGTAGAACACCGGGCTGCCACGATTCAGCGAGCCGAGACGGTCAGCCTTGATAGTCAGGTGCAGACCGGGCTTGGCGTCAGACAGCGGAGGCTCTTCGGCCAGCGCCTTGAACTTGCGCGTCGGCTCGCCTTCGCCCGGACTGATAGCGACGTAGTTACCCGACACCAGAGTTTCCAGGCCGGTAATGCCAGCCAGGGTCACGCTCGGCTTGACCAGCCAGAACCGCGTGCTGGTCTTCAGGTACTGTTCGACGTCCTTGTTCATTTCGACGGTGGCGATCACGCCTTTGGAGTTGCCTTCATCGTCGAGCTTGAGCGTCTTGACCTTGCCGACCGGCATGCCTTTGTAGACCACTTCTGTCTTGTTGGCCTGGATGCCCTCGCCGCTTTCAAAGCGAACCTGGATTTCGATACCGGTTTCGGAGTAGGCACGCCAGCCAAGCCAGCCGCCGATGATCAACGCGATCAGAGGCAACACCCAGATGGCAGACCAGTTCGAGGCCGGTCGGGTTTTCGCTACAGGCAAATCAGTCATGGTCGGCGTCCGACTCCGTGTTATCCCAGATCAGCCGGGGATCAAAAGTTACTGCGGCGAGCATCGTCAGAATCACCACAGTGGCGAAGGCGATGGCACCAAGATTGGCTTCGACGCTGGCGAGTCGGCCGAAGTTGACGACCGCCACCAGAATGGCGATCACAAAAATATCTAGCATCGACCAGCGACCGATGAATTCGATAAAGCGGTACATCCAGATACGCTGGCGCGCGGATAACGGTTGACGTCGTTGCACTGAAAACAGCAGCAACGCGATGCCGACCAGTTTGAAGGTCGGCACCAGAATGCTGGCGATGAACACCACGGCTGCAATCGGAATCATGCCGTGCTGCACCAACTGGATCACCCCGGACATGATCGTGCTTGGATCACCCTGCCCCAGCGAACTGACCGTCATGATCGGCAAGACATTGGCCGGGATGTAAATGATCGCAGCGGTGATCAGCAGCGCCCAGGTGCGGGTCAGGCTATTCGGACGCCGGGCGTGTACCAGCGCACCGCAACGGGTGCACGTCTGCTCATCGGTGTCGGCTTCCTGCTTGTTCAGTTCGTGGCACTCGGTGCACACCAGAATGCCTGCATCAATCGCCCGCATGGGCATCCTCTCCTGATAACGCTTGCCAGATCTGGTGCGGCGACATCACCACTTCCAGCCAGACCTGTACCAGCAACAAGCCGATGAAACACGCCAAACCGAGGCCGACGGTAATCGCCGCCATGTCAGCCAGTTTGACGATCGCCACCAGAACACCCATGAGGTAGACCTCGAGCATTCCCCAGTCTCTGAGGTGGTGGTAAATACGGTAAAGCAGCAAACCGTAACTGCGGCCTGCATTGAATTGGATCGTCAGCAAAACGAATAACTGGCACAACAGCTTCAGCAGCGGTATGGCCATGCTGCACAAGAAAACGACAATCGAAACGCCCTGCATGTCGGTGTTGAACAGCCCCACAACACCGCTCCACACGGTGTCCTGCGAAGACTGACCGAGGATATTGAGCTGCATGATGGGTAAAAAGTTTGCCGGGACGTACAACAACAATGCCGCGATGACCAAAGCAAGGCTGCGCTGCACCACGTTATGACGGTGTGCATACAACTCGTAACCACAACGCGGGCAGACGGCCTTCTCGCCATGAGCGAGTTGAGGCTTGCGCATCAGCAGGTCGCACTCATGACAGGCTACCAGGTCTTCCAGCGGTAATTCTGACAGCCCTGAGGCGTCAACCGACTCTGACATACAGGCTCTGGCTCCGAAAAAGGTGGGGCTATTCTAGTGCTGTGATTGGAAAATAACTGTGCAAATTTGTTCGGTACAGCGCGTAAATAACTTTCTCGCAGGCAAAACAAAACCCCAACTGCTTTCGCAATTGGGGTTTCGGAATTTAATCTTGACGATGACCTACTCTCACATGGGGAAACCCCACACTACCATCGGCGATGCATCGTTTCACTGCTGAGTTCGGGATGGGATCAGGTGGTTCCAACGCTCTATGGTCGTCAAGAAATTCGGGTACTGAGTCGTGACCAGATGGCCTCGCTTCAGCAAATTGGGTATGTGACAGTCAGGTGTTTTGTGAACATCGAACTTTCGGTTCGTTTCGTCTTCATACACCGCAATCTGGTCTGTTCGACTCAAATTGCTTGGGTGTTATATGGTCAAGCCTCACGGGCAATTAGTATTGGTTAGCTCAACGCCT
>NZ_JAZEVW010000004.1:0-635034 GCF_036668835.1 Pseudomonas koreensis | reverse complement strand
TCACCGCTGGGGTCGGATTCGGCACCAGGTTTTCGAAGTTGCCGCCGGTAGCACCGGTGATGGTGGTGCTGACGGTGCTGCCGTTGTTATAGACGTCATTGGCCGCAGTCGGCACGTTGACGGTGCCAACGGTTTCGCCAGCCGCGATGGTGATGGTCGAACCGTTGGACAGGGTGACGGTCACCGGAGTCTGTGCCGGGTTGGTCAGGGTCGCGGTGTAAGTGATCTGGCCGCCTTCAACGATGTTGTTGGTCGCGGTCAGGGTCAGACCGGTGTTGTCGACCGAGTCGGTGATGGTGGTCACGGCTGGCGTGGTGTTCGACACCAGGTTTTCGAAGTTGCCGCCGGTAGCGCCGGTGATGGTGGTGCTGACGGTGCTGCCGTTGTTATAGACGTCATTGGCCGCAGTTGGCACGTTGACGGTGCCGACGGTTTCGCCAGCCGCGATGGTGATGGTCGAACCGTTCGACAGGGTGACGGTCACCGGGGTTTGCGCCGGGTTGGTCAGGGTCGCGGTGTAGGTGATCTGGCCGCCTTCAACGATATTGTTGGTCGCGGTCAGGGTCAGACCGGTGTTGTCGACCGAATCGGCAATAGTGGTTACCGCAGGTGTGGTGTTCGGCACCAGGTTTTCGAAATTACCGCCGGTAGCGCCAGTGATCGTGGTGCTGACGGTGCTGCCGTTGTTATAGACGTCATTGGCCGCAGTCGGCACGTTGACGGTGCCGACGGTTTCGCCAGCGGCAATGGTGATGGTCGAACCGTTGGACAGGGTGACGGTCACCGGAGTCTGTGCCGGGTTGGTCAGGGTCGCGGTGTAGGTGATCTGGCCGCCTTCGACGATGTTGTTGGTCGCGGTAAGTGTCAGGCCTGTGTTATCGACCGAATCGGTGATGGTGGTCACCGCTGGGGTCGGATTCGGCACCAGGTTTTCGAAGTTGCCGCCGGTAGCACCGGTGATGGTGGTGCTGACGGTGCTGCCGTTGTTATAGACGTCATTGGCCGCAGTCGGCACGTTGACGGTGCCGACGGTTTCGCCAGCGGCAATGGTGATGGTCGAACCGTTGGACAGGGTGACGGTCACCGGCGTCTGCGCCGGGTTGGTCAGGGTCGCGGTGTAGGTGATCTGGCCGCCTTCGACGATGTTGTTGGTCGCGGTCAGGGTCAGGCCGGTGTTATCGACCGAGTCGGTGATGGTGGTCACCGCTGGGGTCGGATTCGGCACCAGGTTTTCAAAATTACCGCCGGTAGCGCCTGTGATGGTGGTGCTGACAGTGCCGCCGTTGTTGTAAACGTCATTCGGCGCAGTCGGCACATTGACGCTGCCAGTGGTCTGGCCAGCGGCAATCGTGATCGTCGAACCGTTTGACAGGGTGACGGTCACCGGGGTTTGCGCCGGGTTGGTCAGGGTCGCGGTGTAGGTGATCTGCCCGCCTTCGACGACGTTGTTGGTCGCGGTCAGGGTCAGGCCGGTGTTATCGACCGAGTCGGTGATGGTGGTCACCGCTGGGGTCGGATTCGGCACGAGGTTTTCGAAGTTGCCGCCGGTAGCGCCGGTGATGGTGGTGCTGACGGTGCTGCCGTTGTTATAGACGTCGTTTGCCGGTGTCGGCACGTTGACGCTGCCAGTGGTCTGACCGGCGCCGATGGTGATGGTCGAACCGTTCGACAGAGTGACGGTCACCGGGGTTTGCGCCGGGTTGGTCAGTGTCGCGGTGTAGATGATCTGCCCGCCTTCGGTAACGTTCGGGGCCGTCGTCAGTGTGACGGTGGTGGTATCGACGGTATCGGTGACCTGGGTGGTAGCCGGAGTGGTCGGCGGCGTCACGGTGATGCCGTTGCCGCCGGTGGTACCGGTGACCGTCACGTCGATCTGCGTCGGGTCGTTGTAGACCGTGTCGTTCGGCGCCAGCGGCACGTTGACGCTACCGGTGGTGGAGCCGGCCGGAATGATGATCACCGAGCCGTTGGACAGGGTGATGGTCAGGTCAGTCAGCGGCGCCTGGGTCAGGGTCGCGGTGTACACCAGCACGCCGCCGGCTTCGGTAATGGTCGGCGTGGCGCTCAGGCTCAGGGTCGAGGCGCGCAGGGCGTTGGTGGTGGTATCAGTGGTCAGGCCACCGGTGGTGTCCTGGGCGACTTGCCCGGCAGCGTTGATCCCGGCAGTCGGGAAGCCAATGGTCGGGTCGACGCGGCCAGCGGTGGCGTCGAGCATGACAAAGCTGTGACCGCCTCCGGCTGCACCACCGGTACCCGCGGCGCTTGGGCCGGCAGCGGTGGATTCAAGGGCGGTGGTCGGGTCGACGCCGGCGGCGATCGCTTGCTGCAGTTCTTCAACCGACGGCGCAGCCTGGGCGGTGGCTTCAGCCAGGTCGGTGCTGGAGTCAGGCGCGCTGGCGCTCCACTGCGTATCGCGACCCAGATCCAGGGTACGGCCATCGGCCAGTTCCAGCGATACGGCGCCGGACAGACCGGTGTCGATCTGATCGCCGACGTACAGCCGATCGCCTTCAACGAGTACGCGTCGCACGCCCTCTGGGGACACCACGAAAACCTGACCGACAATGCTTTTGACGATGGCAACAACACTGCTCATTGAAGACTCTCCGGGGTGTCGCGTTCAGTTGACTTCCATGGACCTGACGGGCGTCGGCGCCACTTCAGTCTGGACGTGTTTCTATAAAATGGATAACTTGTTGACGCTGTATTTAGTCAATAAATTGGCTATAAATTTTCGCGATTAACTTAATGCCAAACTATTGACCTTCTGGGTGCCATCCTAAACAATCGTCCCACTAATGTCACATTGATATTTCCGCGGCGACCTGTCCTTCAGCCTGTCATCCAGTTCCTCTTTTGAACTTTCCGACATACGGTCTTTCGGGTTGCCATCATCCGACGCAGCGCCACGTTTTTGCTGTGATTCAAGACAAGAAGTTCTGGGAAATTCCAACCATGCGTTCGCTTTTGCTCCTCGTTGCTCCCTTCGCTTTCGCCGCTTCATTCGTACAAGCACAATCCTTACCAGAAGCCATGCAACAGGCACTGGATGTCCATCCGGAGATTCAGGCGGGGGTCAACAGTCGTTTGGCGGCGGATTATCAGTTGAAAGCGGCGAAGGGCGGATACCTGCCCAAGGTCGATTTGCTCGGCGGTTACGGCCGTGAAGGCACTGATAGCGTGACCACTCGCGCCAACGGCGGTGGCAATCACTGGGAGACCTTGAATCGCAGCGAGTCAAGTTTACGTCTCTCGCAAATGGTTTTTGACGGTTTTGCGACCTCCAATGAGGTTGCGCGTCAACAAGCCAACGTCAGCTCACGTGCCTACTCGTTGCTCGGCACGTCCGAGCGCACCGCGCTGACCGTCGCTCAGGTTTATCTGGATGTGCTGACACGCCGTGAATTCGTGCGTCTGGCCGAGGAAAACCTCAAGAGCCACCAGCGCATTTACGACCAGATCCAGTTGCGCACCCAGCGCGGCGTGGGCAGCGGCGCTGACCTCGATCAGGCCGAAGCGCGGATGGCCCAGGCCCGCAACAACCTGATCACCGAGCAGACCAACCTGGCCGACTCGGAAACCAACTTCCTCAGCGCCGTCGGCCAGATGCCCGATCAACTGGAGCGCCCGGCGCCGTTCATGGCGATGATGCCGGCCAACCTTAATGAGGCCCGTGCGCAGATGCTGGAAAACAGCCCGATCCTGCGTTCGGCCGAGTCCGATATTGCCGCTGCCGAGAAGCAGTACGCCACCGCCAAGTCGACCTTCTATCCACGTTTCGATGCCGAGCTGGGCCGCACCGCCGACAACGACCTCGATGGTCAGAACGGTCATAATAATGAATGGCAAGCCATGCTGCGCATGCGCTTCAACCTGTATTCGGGTGGCAGCAACAAGGCTGATCTGGAATCCAAGTCGTACCTCGCCAACCAGGCGCTGGACATCCGCAACAACGCCCTGCGCCAGTTGAACGAAGAGCTTGGCCTGGCCTGGAACGCGCTGAACAACGCCAATGCGCAGGTGCCGATCGCCCAGCAATACGTCGATCACAGCACCTCGGTGCGCACCGCCTACCAGCGTCAGTTCAGCCTCGGCGAACGGACCCTGCTGGACTTGCTCGACAGCGAAAACGAGCTGTTCACCGCGTCGCGCCGTCTGGCCGAAATCAAGAACATTCAGTTATTTACTCAATACCGAATCAAGGCGACCATGGGCGAATTGCTCAGAAGTCAGGGCGTGGTCGCGCCGTTGGCATCCGTTGTGCAGAACGATGTGAAGCCCAAGGTCCAGCTGCCTGGGATGAATTGAGTTATCCCTTTCAACTGTCAAAGAGTGTCGAGCGTGGAATCAGAAGTCAGTCGAGTTCAACTCAGCCATGATCCACGCGCGTTGCATGACGATCCGTTGCTGGACGGTCTGCTCGCCCTGTGCATGCTGCACCAGAAGCCGGCCAGCGCAGCGATGCTGACCACCGGCCTGCCGCTGCCCAAACAACGCCTGAGTGTCGAGTTGCTGCCGCGTGCGGCGGCTCGCGCCGGCCTGCAAGGGCGGGTGCTGCAGCGCAAACTCGAAGAAATCCCGGCGATCGCCATGCCGGCCTTGCTGCTGCTCAAGGACGGCCGCAGTGCCGTTCTGCTCGGCTGGCAGGGTGACAACGACGCTCGGGTACTGCTCAGCGAAAGCGATGGCGGCGAGTCGGTTGTCAGCCGCGAAGTGCTCGCGGACGACTACATCGGCAAAGTCTTCTTCGCTCAGCCGCAACATAAATTCGACGTCAACCACGGCACGCTGATCCCGCGTGCGCGCTCGTGGTTTCGCGACACCCTAAAGCGCTCGCGCTGGCTCTACGCCGACGCGATCGCCGCGAGTTTCCTGATCAACATCATCGCCATGGCCGCGCCGCTGTTCGTGATGAACGTGTATGACCGCGTGGTGCCGAACCAGGCCGAAGCGACCCTGTGGGTGCTGGCGCTGGGCATTACCGGCGCGTACATCTTCGATCTGATCCTGAAAAGCCTGCGCAGTCTGTGCCTGGACCTGGCCGGGAAGAAAACCGACCTGATCATCTCGGCGACGCTGTTCGAACGCATCGTCGGCATGGCGATGAAGTACCGCCCGGCGCGGGTCGGCAGCTTCGCCCAGAACATCCATGAGTTCCAGAGCCTGCGCGACTTCCTCGCCTCGCTGACCCTGACCAGCCTGATTGATCTGCCATTCACCATCCTGATCTTCATCGTGATCGCCATTCTCGGCGGGCATCTGGTGTGGATCCCGGTGCTGGCCTTCCCGATCGCCTTGCTGATTGGCTACGCGTTGCAGAAGCCATTGGTCGCGACCATGGAGCGCACCATGGCCCTCGGTGCCGAGCGCCAGTCGAGCCTGATCGAAACCCTCGCCGGCCTCGACGCGGTCAAGGTCAACAACGCCGAAAGCGAGCGTCAGTATCAGTGGGAGCAGACCATCGGCACCCTTAGCCGCCTCGAGCTGCGGGTGAAAATGCTTTCCGGTCTGGCGATGAACATCACCCTGCTGATCCAGCAACTGGCCGGGGTGATCATGATCGTCTTCGGCGTCTACCAGATCATCGCCGGCAACCTGAGCATGGGCGGGCTGATCGCCTGCTACATGCTCAGCGGTCGCGCGCTTAGCCCGTTGGCCTCGCTGTCCGGTCTGCTCACGCGTTACCAGCAGGCACGGGTGACCATGACCTCGGTCGACCAGATGATGGAGCTGCCGCAGGAACGCAATTTCGAAGAACGCCCGCTGAGCCGCAAGGTGCTGCAAGGCGCCATCGAGTGCCGTCAGCTGAGCTTCACCTACCCGGAGCAACAGAACCCGGCGCTGAAAAACATCAACCTGGTGATCCGTCCCGGCGAGAAGATCGGCATCATCGGCCGCAGCGGCTCGGGCAAGAGTTCACTGGCCAAACTGTTGGTCGGCCTCTATCAACCGGACGACGGCGCGCTGCTGGTCGATGGCGTCGACATCCGCCAGATCGACGTCAGCGAACTGCGCTACAACATCGGCTACGTCCCGCAAGACATCCAGCTGCTGGCCGGCACCTTGCGCGACAACCTGGTGTCCGGCGCGCGTTATGTCGAAGACGAACTGGTTTTGCAAGCGGCCGAACTGGCTGGGGTTCACGAATTCGCTCGTCTGCATCCGCAAGGTTACGAACTGCAGGTCGGTGAGCGCGGGCAGAACCTCTCTGGCGGCCAGCGGCAGAACGTTGCCCTGGCCCGGGCGCTGCTGCTCAATCCGCCGATTTTGCTGATGGATGAGCCAACCAGCGCCATGGACAACACCGGCGAAGAACGCCTCAAGCAACGCCTCGCGGCGGTGATCGAAAACAAGACCGTGGTGCTGGTGACGCACCGGGCCTCGCTGTTGTCGCTGGTTGATCGCCTGCTGGTGGTCGATCGCGGGCAGATTCTCGCCGATGGCCCGAAAGCCGCGGTGATGGAAGCGTTGAAGAAGGGGCAGATCAGTGTTGCTTAAGTCCGGTGTCAAGGAATCGATCCGTCGTTACTTCAAGGGTTCTGCTTCGCTGCAGGGCCAGCCGCTGCCTGAGGTCAACAAGGCGCTGATCGAAGACGCCCCGCGCGTCGTGCGCCTGACCATCTGGGCGATCATCGGCTTCTTCGTGTTCCTCATGCTCTGGGCCAACTTCGCCGTGATCGACGAAGTGACCAAAGGCGACGGCAAGGCGATTCCGTCGTCGAAGATCCAGAAAATCCAGAACCTCGAGGGCGGCATCGTCTCGGAGCTGTTCGTCAAGGAAGGCCAGATCGTCGAAGCCGGCGCGCCGCTGATTCGTCTCGACGACACGCGTTTTGCTTCCAACGTGGGCGAAACCGAGGCCGATCGCCTGTCGATGCTGCTGCGTGTCGAACGCTTGAGCGCGGAAGTCGACGACCGTCCGCTGAGTTTCCCCGAGGACGTGCTCAAAGCCGTGCCGGGTCAGGCCAAAAGTGAAGAGTCGCTGTACATCAGCCGTCGCCAGCAGCTGCACGACGAAATCGGCGGCTTGCAGGAGCAGTTGATCCAGCGTCAGCAAGAGCTGCGTGAGTTCAGCTCCAAGCAGGCGCAGTATCGCCAGCAACTGGGCCTGCAACGGCAGGAAATCAACATGTCCGAGCCGTTGGTGGCGCAAGGTGCGGTGTCGCCGGTGGAAGTGCTGCGGCTCAAGCGCGCGGAAGTCGAAACCCGTGGTCAGCTCGACGCAACCACCCTGGCCATCCCGCGTGCCGAATCGGCGATCAAGGAAGTGCAGCGCAAGATCGACGAGACCCGCGGCAAATTCCGCAGCGAAGCGCTGACCCAGCTCAACGAAGCGCGCACCGATCTGAACAAGGCCCAGGCCACCGGCAAGGCGCTGGAAGACCGCGTCAGCCGTACGCTGGTTACCTCACCCGTGCGCGGCATCGTCAACAAGTTGCTGGTCAACACCATCGGCGGCGTCATCCAGCCGGGCAGCGACATGGTCGAAATCGTACCGCTGGACGACACCCTGCTGGTCGAAGCGAAGATCCGTCCGCAGGACATCGCCTTCCTGCATCCGGGACAGGAAGCGATCGTCAAATTCACCGCGTACGACTACACCATTTATGGCGGGCTCAAGGCGCAGCTCGAGCAGATCGGCGCCGACACCATCACCGATGAAGACAAGAAAACCACCTATTACATGATCAAGGTGCGCACCGAGCGCAGCCATCTGGGCACCGATGAAAAGCCGCTGCTGATCATTCCGGGGATGGTCGCTTCGGTGGATATCATCACAGGCAAGAAGTCGGTGTTGAGCTACCTGCTCAAACCGATCATTCGCGCGCGGGCAGAGGCGTTGCACGAACGCTAGGTCTTCAGCGCGGCTTGCGGCCTCTTCGCGAGCAAGCTCGCTCCCACATTGGTCCTTTACCGAACACAAAATGTTCGGTCACTGGAGATCCACTGTGGGAGCGAGCTTGCTCGCGAAGGCGTCAGTCGGATCGATGCATCTGTCAGTAAGTGACAAAAACCGTCACTCATCATTCCATCCATTCCTCACCATTCGCCATATCGTTATTCTCTAACGGTATTTAATTTCCAATTCTTATATCTATAAAGTCATCCCCCTGCGTACCTGCCGACCAATCGGCGCGCCGCACGACCTGCACCGACACGCAATCAAGCGTAAGTGTCTGATCGACGAGCGCGCCCCTGAGCGCGCCGTGCGTGGGAGATGGAAAGATGTCCGCAGCTACTGCCACCCCGAGCGCCGCGACCGCCGCGCCGCAAACTTTTGAAATTCGCCCGTTCAGCGGTGCCGTCGGCGCCGAAATCGTTGGCCTCGACCTGAGCCGACCGGTCAATGATGAGGATTTCGCGCGCATTCATCGCGCGCACCTCGATCACCATGTCGTGGTGTTTCGCGACCAACAGATCAGCCCGCAACAGCAGATCGATTTCAGCCGCCGCTTCGGTGTGCTGCAGATCCACGTGCTCAAACAGTTCCTGCTGGCCGATCACCCGGAAATCCTCATCGTCTCCAACATCATCGAGAACGGCCAGAACATCGGCCTCGGTGACGCCGGCAAGTTCTGGCATTCCGATCTCTCCTATAAAGAGCTGCCGAGCCTCGGTTCGATGCTTCACGCTCAGGAGTTGCCAGAGGAGGGCGGCGACACGCTGTTCGCCGACATGCACAAAGCCTGGGACAGCCTGCCCGCCGCGTTGCGCAAGGCTGTCGAAGGCCGCTTCGCTGCGCACTCGTACACCGCGCGTTACAGCGAAACCAGGTTCGAGGGCAACTGGCGCCCGACCCTGACTCCGGAACAACTCGCTCAAGTCGCCGAAGTCGTGCATCCGGTGGTGCGCACCCACCCGGAAAACGGCCGCAGGGCCCTGTTCGTCAGCGAAGGCTTCACCACGCGCATCGTTGGCCTGCCGGAAGACGAAAGTCAGCAACTGCTGAGTGAGCTCTACGCCCACAGCGTGCTGCCGCAAAACATCTACCGCCATCAGTGGCAACCCCATGACCTGGTGTTCTGGGACAACCGCTCGCTGATCCACCTCGCTGCCGGCTGCCCTGCACACCTGCGCCGCAAGCTGTATCGCACGACCATTCAGGGCGATGCGCCTTTCTGATTCGCGGAGATTGATCAAACCATGAACGCTCCCTTGCCAGGCCACGCGGCCAGCAACCCGGTCGCCCGCAGCGAAGTGCTGCTGGCGGTCGATCACGTCAGCCTTGAATACCGCACGCCGCAACGCGTGGTGCGCGCCACCCATCAGGTCAGTTTTGAAATCGACCCGGCCGACCGCTACGTGCTGCTCGGCCCGTCCGGCTGCGGCAAGTCGACCTTGCTCAAAGCCGTCGCCGGTTTCATTCAGCCGTCTGAAGGCGAGATTCGCTTGCAAGGCCAGCGTGTCGATGCGCCGGGGCCGGACCGGATTGTGGTGTTCCAGGAATTCGATCAACTGCCGCCGTGGAAAACCGTCAAACAGAACGTGATGTTTCCGCTGCTGGCCTCGCGAACGTTGAACAAAAAACACGCCGAAGAACGTGCGCGGCACTATCTGGAAAAGGTCGGGCTGGCGGCGTTCGCCGATGCCTACCCACACACCCTGTCCGGCGGCATGAAAGCACGGGTGGCGATTGCCCGGGCGCTGGCGATGCAGCCGAAAATCCTCCTGATGGACGAACCGTTCGCTGCGCTGGACGCGCTGACGCGGCGCAAGATGCAGGAGCAATTGCTGCTGCTCTGGGAAGAAGTGCGCTTCACCTTGCTGTTCGTCACGCATTCGATCGAAGAGGCGCTGGTGGTCGGCAATCGCATTCTGTTGCTGTCGCCCCATCCGGGGCGCGTGCGCGCCGAAGTGCACAGCCATCAATACGATCTGCACAGCCTTGGCGGTGTGGCGTTTCAGGAGTCGGCGCGGCGCATTCACCGGCTGCTGTTCGATGAAGGCCAGTCGCCCGACACCGACCGTGATCACGACTTCAACGACATTCGCATCGCCTATTGAGCGGCCAGGAGGATTACCCGATGAGCCATTCATCATCCGTGCGGGAAGAATTCGAAATCGAGCTGGAGCCGCTGACGGCAGTGCCGGTCGAGCGTGAACTGGCGCTCGGTACGCGGCTGTGGCAACAGGGCTGGCTGCGCAAAGGTTTGATCCTGATCGTTCTGGCGATCATCTGGGAAGTGGTTGCGCGGATCCAGAACAACGACCTGATGCTGCCGAGTTTTCTGCAGACCAGCCATGCGCTGCTCGACGGCTTGCTCAGCGGTGAGCTGTTGGCCAAGGTATGGATTTCCCTGGTGGTGCTGATCAAGGGTTATCTGATCGGTATCGTCCTCGCCTTCGCCCTGACCACGCTGGCGGTGTCGACGCAGTTGGGCCGCGATCTGCTCAGCACGATGACTTCGATGCTCAATCCACTGCCGGCGATTGCCCTGTTACCGCTGGCGCTGCTGTGGTTTGGCCTGGGGCAGAACAGCCTGATTTTCGTGCTGGTGCATTCGGTGCTGTGGGCGTTGGCGCTGAATACCTATGCCGGGTTCATGGGCGTCTCCGAAACCCTGCGCATGGCCGGGCGCAATTACGGTTTGAAGGGCTTGCGCCTGGTGCTGTTCATTCTGATTCCGGCGGCGCTGCCGTCGATTCTGTCTGGGCTGAAAATCGGCTGGGCGTTTGCCTGGCGCACCCTGATCGCGGCAGAACTGGTGTTCGGCGCCACCAGCGGCAAGGGCGGGCTCGGCTGGTACATCTTCCAGAACCGCAACGAGCTGTACACCGACAAGGTGTTTGCCGGGTTGGCTGTGGTGATTCTGATCGGCTTGCTGGTGGAAAATCTGGTGTTCGATTCGCTGGAGCGGGTGACGGTGAAGCGTTGGGGTATGCAGCGCTGAAATTTGCGATAGCAGGGCCGGCCCTTTCGCGAGCAGGCTCGCTCCCACAGGGAAACGCATTCCAAAGGTGGGAGCGAGCCTGCTCGCGAAGGCGTCAGTCCTGCCACCGCCGAACATGAAGGATATTTGCTAGCATTGCGCCCAGATCAATCCCGATCAGCCAAGAGTGCTCAGCATGCAACTCCCGGACATGAACCTGCTGGTCGCCCTCGACGCTCTGCTCGACGAGGGCAGTGTGGTCGGTGCGGCGCGGCGAATGAATCTCAGCCCGGCGGCGATGAGCCGCACGTTGACGCGGATCCGCGAAGCCATCGGCGATCCGATTCTGGTGCGCGCCGGCCGCGGTCTGGTGCCAACGCCCAAGGCGCTGGAGTTGCGCGAACAGGTGCGCGACGTCGTCGAGCAGGCCGCGCTGCTATTCCGTTCTGCCGACAGCGTCGAGCTGGGCACCCTGCGTCGGCGCTTCAGCATTCGCGCCAATGACTTTTTCGTCGGCGTCTACGGCGGCAAGTTGTTCGACACCCTCGACAAACTCGCCCCGCACTGCGAACTGCGCTTCGTCCCGGAAGGCGACGGCGACGACGAGGCGCTGCGCGAAGGACGCATCGACCTGAGCGTCAGCAATACCCGGCCGGTGACCCCGGAAGTGAAAGTGCAGAACCTGTTCTCGACGCATTTCGTCGGGCTGGTGCGCGAAGATCACCCACTGCTCGACGGTGAAATCACCGCTGAGCGCTACGCCGGGTTTTCCCATATCAGCATGTCGCGCCGGGGCATCGCGCGGGGGCCGATCGATACGGCGCTGAATGCGCTGGGCCTGGAGCGGCGGGTGGCGGTGATCGCACCGAGCTTCCATGCGGCGATGTTCGCCCTGCCGGATTCCGACCTGATTTTGCCGGTGCCCAAGGAAGCCCTGCTGAGCGTCCGCCGCCTGGGCCTGAAGCTGCGCTCGTTCAACCTGCCGATCCCCTTGCCGATGCTGATGCTGACCCAGGCCTGGCACCCGCGCTTCGACAAGGACCCGGCACACCGCTGGCTGCGCGAAACCCTGAAAACCTGCTGTGATGAAACGTGGCTGGCGGC
Organism: Pseudomonas koreensis; assembly: GCF_036668835.1. Taxonomy (GTDB): domain Bacteria; phylum Pseudomonadota; class Gammaproteobacteria; order Pseudomonadales; family Pseudomonadaceae; genus Aquipseudomonas; species Aquipseudomonas koreensis_I. The sequence goes on along the minus strand of NZ_JAZEVW010000004.1, from coordinate 623,059 downwards.
GCAGCCCTGATTCACGAACCCACATCAAACCCTGTGGGAGCGAGCTTGCTCGCGAAAACGGTGGATCAATCACAAATGATGTTGGCCTGACGCCTTCGTGAGCAAGCTCGCTCCCACAGGGAAGTTAATTACTGCACCAGATGCACTTATAACCTGCCAATAAGTCAATTTTCGGCATTGCCAAGCCCCACTAAAATGCTCCGGTATTTTTCTCTCCGGAGTGTGTATTCATGACATCCCTGACGGCTGCGGCGCCTATCGCGGCGGCCACTCCGGCGACGGCGGCCGCGCCACCGGTGTTCGGGGCGCGGATCATCATCGGTCTGGTCGGTGTGCTGCTGGCGGTGCTGGTGTCGGGCCTCAACGAAATGGTGACCAAGGTCGCCCTCGCCGATATTCGCGGCGCGCTGCACATCGGTTACGACGAGGGCACCTGGCTGGTCGCCAGTTACACCGCCACCTCGGTCGCGGCCATGGCGTTTGCGCCGTGGTGTTCGGTGACTTTCTCGCTACGGCGTTTCACCTTGTGCGCGATCAGCCTGTTCACCTTGCTCGGTGTGCTGTGCCCGTTCGCGCCGAACTATGAAAGCCTGTTGCTGATGCGCACCTTGCAGGGGTTGGCGGGCGGGGCTTTGCCGCCGATGTTGATGACCGTCGCGCTGCGCTTTCTGCCAGCGAACATCAAGCTGTACGGACTGGCCGGTTATGCGCTGACCGCGACCTTCGGCCCGGGACTGGGCACGCCGCTGGCCGGTTTGTGGACCGAGTACGTCGGCTGGCAATGGACGTTCTGGCAAATCGTGGTGCCGTGCGTGATCGCCATGGCGGCGGTGGCCTATGGTATTCCGCAGGATCCACTGCGCCTTGAGCGCCTGAAAACCTTCAACTGGAAAGGCTTGCTGCTGGGGTTTCCGGCGATCTGCATGCTGGTCATCGGCCTGCTGCAAGGCAATCGCCTGGACTGGTTCGAATCGAACCTGATCTGCGCCTTGCTCGGCGCCGGCTCGCTGTTGCTGGTGGCGTTTCTGATCAACGAGTGGTCGCAGCCGATTCCGTTTTTCAAATTGCAGATGCTCGGCATTCGTAATCTTTCGTTCGCCCTGATGACCTTGGCCGGTGTGCTGGTGGTGTTACTCGCCGTGGTGCTGATTCCGTCGAGTTATCTGGCCCAGGTGCAAGGTTATCGCCCGGTGCAGACCGCGCCGATCATGCTGATCGCAGCGTTGCCGCAGTTGCTCGCGCTGCCGCTGGTGGCGGCGCTGTGCAACCTGCGCTGGGTCGATTGCCGCTGGGTGCTGGGGATCGGTTTGAGCCTGCTGGCGCTGTCGTGCCTGGGCGGGTCGCACCTGACTTCGGCGTGGATTCGCGATGATTTTTATGTGCTGCAGTGGTTGCAGATTTTCGGCCAGCCGATGGCCGTGCTGCCGTTGCTGATGTTGTCTACCGGCAGCATCACTCCGCTGGATGGGCCGTTCGCCTCGGCGTGGTTCAACACCGTCAAAGGGCTATCGGCAGTGATCGCTACCGGGGTGATCGAGGCGCTGACCACTTCGCGCCTGCATTTTCATTCGAGCATGTTGGTCGACAGCCTCGGCAATTCGCCGCTGGCCGATCATAGCGATCCGGGCCTCGCCCATCGCCTGCACGAACAGGCCGTGGTGCTGACCTCGTCGGATCTTTACATATGCATGGCCGGCGTCGCGCTGGCGCTGATTCTGCTGATTTTCTGGCTGCCGACGCGGATCTATCCGCCGCGCGCGCCGACTTGATTGCTGCACTGGAACTGAAGGTTTTTATGACGACTCAAGCAAAGCAAAAACTCGCAGTGGCTGTCGCCGCTGCGCTGGCCGTCGGCGTGCTGGTGTACCTGGCGCTGCCCGGCCTGTTTGGCAAACGGACCGAGCAAAGCACCAACGATGCCTTTGTCTCGGCGGATTACACGCTGGTGGTGCCACGCGTCGCCGGGTTCATCAAGCAAGTGCTGGTCGAGGACAACCAGCAGGTCAAGGCCGGGCAATTGCTGGCGCTGATCGATGACCGCGATTTACGTGCCGCGGCTGAAGCGGCGGACGCGCAAACCCTGGTCGCACGGGCGCAACTGCAAAATGCCCAGGCGACGCTGGAGCGCCAGACCTCGCTGATCGCCCAGGCCCAGGCATCGGTGGTGTCGGCCAAGGCTGAGATGGCCTTCGCCCAGCAGGAACTGAACCGCTACAACCACCTCGCCGGTGTCGGTGCCGGCACGGTGCAGAACGCGCAACAGGCGCGTACGCGGATCGATCAGGCCTCGGCGCGGCTCGACACGGCGACGGCGAAACTGGCTGCCGAGCGCAAGCAAGTGGAAATCCTCGCGGCCCAGCGTGACGCCGCCGAAGGCAGTCTGAAACATGCGCAAGCGGCGCTGGAAATCGCCAGTTTCAACCTCTCCTACACGCGCATCACCGCGCCGCAGGACGGCATGATTGGCGAGCGCGCGGTGCGTGTCGGTGCCTATGTAACGCCGGGCAGCAAACTGCTGGCGGTGGTGCCGTTGCAGCAGGCCTACGTGGTGGCGAATTTTCAGGAAACCCAGTTGACCGACGTGCAGCCGGGGCAGGACGTACAGGTGCGCGTCGACAGTCTTGGCGGCGAGGCATTGAGCGGTCGCGTCGAAAGTATTGCACCGGCGACCGGTGTGACATTTGCCGCGGTGAAGCCGGACAACGCCACCGGTAACTTCACCAAAGTCGTGCAGCGAATTCCGGTGAAAATCATGCTGGAGCCGGGCCAGCCATTGGCCGAACGGTTGAGGGTGGGGATGTCGGTGGAGGCGAGGATTCATACCGCGGATGTGAAGGCCGATCGCGAGGTGGTACAGCGATGATTTGCGTTGAATCGACTGCCGCTTTCGCGAGCAGGCTCGCTCCCACAATTAATCTCGGCAACACCACAAAACCCCTGTGGGAGCGAGCCTGCTCGCGAAGAGGCCAGTGGCAGCGAATCACTTCAAGTGCCTTGCTCACCCTGTGCCTCAGCGCCTGCACCGTCGGCCCCGATTTCCAGAAACCCGAAGCCACGCAAATCGCCGACTGGGCCAAACCCGCCAAATCCGCCCCCAGCCAGGCCGTCAGCGAACCGCTCAACGAACGCTGGTGGGAGGTCTTCAACGACCCGCAACTCTCGGCACTCACCCAGCGTGCTGTGCGCAGCAACCTCGATCTGCAACTGGCCAGCAGCCGCCTGCAGCAAAGCCGCGCGGCCCGTCAGGTGATCACCGCCGAGCGTTACCCGAACACCGCCGCCAGCGGCAGCTACGCACGCAAGCGCAACAGTGGCAAAGGCCTCAACGATCCTTCCGGGCATGACGGCGATTCGGCTTTCAACCTGTGGGACGCCGGGTTCTCTGCGTCCTGGGAGCTGGATTTCTGGGGCCGCGTGCGCCGCGAAACCGAAGCCGCCGACGCCAACCTGCAAGTCGCCGAAAACGACCGCCGTGGCGTCTTGCTGACTGTGCTGGCCGATACCGCGCAAAACTACATCCAGTTGCGCGGCGTGCAGAATACCCGCGCCGTCACCGAACAGAACCTCGACGTCGCCCGCCATAGCCTCAAGCTTTCGCAACTGCGGCTGGCCGACGGCGTGGCAACGGATCTGGACGTCGCCGAAGCCGCCGCGCAAGTCGCCGCCATCGAGGCGCGCCTGCCGGCGCTGGAGCAGCGTCAGGCGCAACTGATCAACGCAATCAGCCTGTTGATGGGTGAGCCGCCGCAGGCCTTGGCCGAAGAGTTATCCACCGACGCAGCGGTGCCGCAGTCGCCGTTGCAAGTGGCGATCGGCCTGCCATCGCAACTGGCCGAACGACGCCCCGACATCCGCCAGGCCGAAGCACGCTTGCACGCCGCCACCGCCACTATCGGCGTGGCCAAGGGTGATTTCTATCCGCGGATTACCTTGTCCGGCAACCTTGGCTCGCAAGCTATGCAACTCAGCGATTTCGGTTCATGGGGCTCGCGCGCGTTCGGCATTGGCCCGCAATTCAGCCTGCCGCTGTTCGACGGCGGACGCCTGCGCGGCATGCTGCAACTGCGTGAAGCGCAACAGCAGGAAGCGGCCATCGCCTATCAGCAAACCGTGCTGCGCGCCTGGCATGAAATCGACGATCAGCTCACCGCGTACAACGCCAGCCAGCGCCGCCGCGACAGCCTCGCCGAAGCCGTGCGCCAGAACCAGATCGCCCTGCGCACCGCGCAGCAACAATACGTCGAAGGCGTGTCCGACTTCGTCAACGTCCTCACCGTGCAGAGCGCCTTGCTGGCGACCCAGGAACAGTGGGTCGAAAGCTCCACTGGCGTCTCGCTGGCAATGGTTGGCTTGTACAAGGCGCTGGGCGGCGGATGGCAGTCGGTGTATCAGGCGCAGCAGATGGCTGAGGCCACGCCGGACGTCGCAAAGCCCTGAACCAACAGCGCCAGCTATGCTCAACTCCACTGGATCAAGCGGTTCAACGCCGCGCCTGAATGCCAGAGGAGTTGCAGCATGGAAAATCCACAACACAGCCTCCCGGCCTTGTTCAAACAGCTCGGTCTGGCTGACGACCCGATCAGCATCGACCAATTCATTGCCAGCCATTCCCCGCTCAAGCCGGATTTGCATCTGGCCGATGCATTTTTCTGGTCGCAGAGCCAGGCGCAGTTCTTGCGCGAAGACATTCTAGAGGATGCGGATTGGGCGGAAGTGGTGGATCAGTTGGATGTGATGTTGCGTAAGGGGCGTAGCGTGTAAAAAAAATTGTAGGAAAGGGCTGAAATGTAAAAAAAACATGCGCGATGTAAAAAAAACTGGGCTTTAATCGTCGCAATGAATTTTTCTGCGGTAGACGATGATGCCAACTGTTGGATATGCCCACCTGCGTGATTCGCTAAAGCTAAGGGCGTTTACCCCCAAGCGCATTGCGATGGTGAAACCGGTCACCCGCATCACCTTGATCGGTGAGTGTCTCGCAGTCCCTGGCGCCGTCGCGCCAATGCAAGGTTCAACGCTTGAGCACATCCTGTTTGCGTTGAAACATGAAGGAATAAACCTGTGCATCCTTGCTCAGGCGCTTGAATACGTTGATGCAAAGGAGTTGTTACGTGAGCTAGGAAGATCCCCAAACGGAGTTTTTATCCGTAAGGCCTGTTTTTTATGGGAAAGCTTTACTGGGAAAGAGCTGAAATATTCCGTCCCGGTTCGAGGCAGCGTGGTCGCCTTATTTGATCCCAAGCGTTACGTCACCGGGCCTGCGATTCGAAATAGTCGTTGGCGAGTCGACTTCAATGGCTTGGGTTCATTGCGCTATTGCGCCACCGTAGAACGGACGGCGAAGCTTCAGGAGCTCCTCGATCTGGACATTATCGGGCGAGCCCGGAATTTCATGGCGACGTTGCCGCCGGAGATGATGGATCGCGCGATCAGTTGGGCCTATCTGCATGAGACTCGCGATTCTTTCGCTATCGAAAAAGAGGAGCCAAGCGAAGAAAAGTCCCAGCGTTTCGTGCGACTTTTGCGTCAAGCCCATGAGCGGACAGAGTTGAGCGAAGACTATCTGGTCGAATTGCAAAACAGCACGGTATCGAACCCTTTCGATAAAGCTGTGCTTTTCAGGCACGAACAGAACCATCTACATAACGGCTTGAGAGGCGCAGCGGGAGTCAGCTATGTGCCGCCAGCTGCGCAATTGTGTCGTGAACTCATGGACGACTTGATGGCGTTCGCCAATCACTCAGCAAAGCAGGTCGATCCGTTGATAGCGGCATCAGTTGTGGCTTTCGGATTTGTTTTTCTTCACCCGTTCATGGATGGCAACGGGCGACTCTCACGTTTCCTGATTCACCAGATCCTTTGCCAGTCCGGTGCTCTGCAAAATGGCTTGTTGTTGCCGGTTTCGGTAGCGATGAAGCACGAGGAGTCCAGCTATCTGGAAGCGCTAAAGGAGTTCTCGAAACCAGCAAGGGAGTTTTGGAATGTCACTTGGCTGGACTCCGACCAACTGACGTTTGACTTCATCGGTCACGACGCTATCTATCAATTTTGGGACGCTACCCAGTGTGCAGAATTTACCCTGCAGATGGCCCTGCGAGCATTGGAAGTGGAGCTACGCGAGGAAACCGAATTTCTTGAAAAATACGACTTTGTGATCAAAGCGGTGAATGACCGTTTTGACGTTCGGGGTAGCGACCTCTCGAAGCTGGTGATGATGTGCCTGGACAACGAAGGCAAGGTTTCAAAGCATCGCCGCAAGCAATTTCAGTACAGCGTGCCCGAGGAGGTGTTCAATTATATCGAGCGGCTATCCGAGGAGTTCGGAAGGTAATGGATTGCGGGCTGACAGCGTGTCATTCCGTACGAAGGCGTGACTAATGGATAAGCAAGCTGCAGTTCGGAAGATTTGTTTCAAAACTTGACTGAATTTCCTCTCCAATGCGATATTGATAGTTAGCAAACTAACAGTGTCCGTTTCCCGTGTCCGATTCCCTCGACAATCTCCAGATGAACATCAGCAGCGCCATGGTGGTGGCCGCGCGGCATTGGCGGAAAATCTGCCAGACCACGCTGGTGAACTATGGAATTTCCGAAGCCTGCGCCGTTCCATTGTTGATGATCGGGCGTCTTGGCGAAGGTGTGCGCCAGGTTCAGGTGGCTCAGGCCGCTGGCATGGAGAGCCCGTCGCTGGTGCGCCTGCTCGATCAGCTGTGTCATTCCGGTTACGTCTGCCGTACTGAAGATGCCCAGGATCGCCGCGCCAAATGCCTGAGCCTGACCGACCGCGGTCGCGAGCTGGTGCAAGCGGTGGAGGTCGAGCTGGTGCGCTTGCGCCATGAAGTGCTCGATGGCATCGAGCGCAGTGATCTGGAAGCTACGCTTCGGGTACTCAGGGCTTTTGAGGCGGCCAGTCCGCCTGTGGTGGTCAATTCTTGAACGGTTTTTTCACTGGCATTCCGCCGGCCCGGGACTGGTTCTACGGGGTCCGTACCTTTGCAGCGTCGATGATTGCGCTGTACATCGCCCTGCTCATGCAGATGCCGCGTCCGTATTGGGCGATGGCTACGGTGTATATCGTCTCCAGCCCGTTCCTCGGGCCGACCAGTTCCAAGGCCCTATACCGCGCGATCGGCACGTTCCTCGGTGCGACAGCGGCGGTGCTGTTCGTGCCGATGTTCGTGCAGAGCCCGTATGTGCTGGTAGTGGTGATCGCCTTGTGGACCGGGATCCTGCTGTTCATGTCCCTGCACCTGCGTACCGCCAACAGCTACGCGTTGATGCTCGCCGGTTACACCCTGCCGCTGATCGCCCTGCCGGTGGTCGATAATCCACTGGCGGTGTGGGATGTGGCCGAGGCGCGGACTGAAGAGATTTTTCTCGGCATTGCCGTTGCTGCCGTGGTCGGTGCGATGTTCTGGCCGCGTCGTCTGGCACCGGTGTTCAACGATGCGGTGGGCAAGTGGTTTGCCGACGCCACCACCTACAGTCAGAAGTTTCTCAGCCGTGATGTGCAGCCCGAAGAAGTTACGGCTTTGCGCATGGCCATGGTCGCCAGTTTCAACAGTCTTGAATTGATGATCGGCCAGTTGCCCCACGAAGGCGCGCGTGCGCAGACCGTGCGCAACACCAAGGAACTGCGTGGGCGGATGATTCACTTGTTGCCGGTGATCGATGCGCTGGAAGATTCGCTGTATGCCCTCGAGCGGCGAACCCTGGAACTGGTCGAGCAATTTCAGCCGCTGCTGACGGCGACCCGTGAATGGCTGAGCCATGCAGATGCTGACCTCGGTCGCTGGCAAGCGCTGAAAGATCAGCTCGACGCGTTGCAGCCGAGCGCTGAGGCGCTGGAGGACCGCAAACAGTTGCTGTTCTCCAACGCGCTGTATCGCCTCGGTGAATTCATCGACCTGTGGCAGGACTGTCGCAGTCTGCAGGACGCGATTCTGTACGAACGCCAGGACAGCTGGCGCGCGGTGTATCGCCACTGGCGCCTCGGCCGGTTGACGCCGTTTATCGATCGCGGGCTGATGCTGTATTCGGCGGCTTCGACGATTCTGGCGATCATCGTCGCATCGGTGCTGTGGATCCTGCTCGGCTGGCCAGACGGCGGCAGCGCGGTGATTCTGGCGGCGGTCGCGTGCAGTTTCTTCGCCTCGATGGATGACCCGGCACCGCAGATTTACCGGTTCTTTTTCTGGACCGGCATGTCGGTGCTGTTCGCCAGCCTTTATCTGTTTCTGATCCTGCCCAACCTGCATGACTTTCCCATGTTGGTACTGGCGTTTTCCGTGCCGTTCATCTGCGTCGGCACGCTGACCGTGCAGCCGCGTTTTTATCTCGGCATGCTGCTGACGCTGGTCAATACCTCGTCGTTCATCAGCATTCAGGGCGCTTACGATGCCGACTTTTTCGCCTTCGTGAATTCCAATCTGGCGGGGCCGTTGGGGCTGTTGTTCGCATTTATCTGGACCCTCGTGGCGCGGCCGTTCGGCGCGGAGCTGGCGGCCAAGCGCCTGACCCGTTTCAGCTGGAAGGACATCGTCCGTATGACCGAGCCGGCCAGCCTCGCCGAACACCGGCAACTGGGCGTGCAACTGCTCGATCGACTGATGCAGCATTTGCCGCGTCTGGCCCTGACCGGCCAAGACACCGGCATCGCCATGCGCGAAGTGCGCGTGGGGCTGAATGTGCTCGACTTGCTGGCCTACACCCCGCGGGTGAGCGGTGCGCCCAAGGCCTTGCTGCAGCAAGTGGTCAGCGAGGTCGGCGAGTATTTCCGCGCCTGCCTCAAGGCTGGCGAGCGCTTGCCAGCGCCGAGTGGTCTGCTGATGACGCTAGACCGTACCCGCCGTGCGCTCAATGGCCAGGGCGACGATGAAACCCGCCTGCACCTGCTGCACGCCTTGAGCGGTTTGCGTCTGGCGCTGCTGCCGGGCGTCGAATTCGTCTCCAGCGCCGAGCCCGAAGAACCGCTGCCCGATGGAGCGCCCCTATGATCGGTGATCTGGACATCAGCGGCATTTTTCTGCCGACGCTGCTGGTGTTGATGGGCATCACTTACGTGTTGTTTTTGCTGGTGCATGGCGTGCTGCAACGCCTGCACTTTTACCGTCTGGTCTGGCACCGGGCATTGTTCAACGTGGCGCTCTATGCCGTGCTGCTGTACGGCGTGGACTCACTCAGTCGATACCTGATGACATGAAAAAACCGTTTCTGACTATTGGTCGCGTGGTCCTGACCCTGCTGATCGTGACGTTTGCCGTGGTTCTCGTCTGGCGCATGGTGATGTATTACATGTTTGCGCCGTGGACCCGCGACGGCCATATCCGCGCCGACATCATCCAGATCGCCCCGGACGTGTCCGGGCTGATCCAGCAGGTGGAAGTGAAGGACAACCAGCTGATCAAGCGCGGGCAGGTGTTGTTCAGCATCGACCAGGACCGTTTCAAACTGGCCCTGCGCCAGGCCAAGGCTGCTGTCGCCGATCGCGAAGAAACCCTCGCCCAGGCGCAGCGTGAAGCCAAGCGTAACCGTGGCTTGGGTAATCTGGTGCCGGCCGAGCAACTGGAAGAAAGCCAGTCGCGCGTGGCCCGTGCGCAATCGGCGCTGGCCGAGGCGTTGGTGGCGGTGGACAGCGCGCAGCTCAACCTCGACCGTTCGGTGATCCGCAGCCCGGTCGACGGTTACGTCAACGACCGCGCGCCGCGTCCACAGGAATTCGTCACCGCTGGGCGTCCGGTGTTGTCGGTGGTCGACAGCAATTCTTTCCACATTGACGGCTACTTCGAAGAAACCAAACTCGACGGCATTCATGTCGGTCAGTCGGTGGATATCCGCGTGATCGGCGACCGCGCCAGGCTGCGCGGCCACGTCGAAAGTATCGTTGCCGGCATCGAAGACCGCGACCGCACCAGCGGCAGCAACCTGTTGCCCAACGTCAACCCGGCGTTCAGCTGGGTGCGTCTGGCGCAGCGGATTCCGGTGCGTATCGCGTTTGATGAGGTGCCTGCGGATTTCCGCATGATCGCCGGGCGTACCGCCACCGTATCGATCATTGAGGATGATCAACAGCAGGAGCCTGCGCAATGAACAGGGCGCTGATCATCGCCGGGCTGGGCCTGATGCTCTCGGCGTGTCAGATGGTCGGGCCGGATTATCAGGTGCCGGGCGACGCGGCGATTCAGCGCAAGGACATTCAGGGCGAACTGGCGGTGGCCGGCAAACCGGTGGTGTCGGCGCCAGTGCCGGCGGACTGGTGGCGGCTGTATCAGGATCCGCGGCTGGATCAGCTGGTGCAGCAGGCCATGGCTTCCAATACCGATTTGCGCGTGGCGGCAGCCAACCTGCAGCGCGCGCGTGCGCAGGTCGATGAGGCCGAAGCTGCGGGCGGCTGGAGCGGCGGGGTGAAAATGGGCGCCCAGCGTTTGCAGGAATCCGGACAGGCATTCCTGCTGCCGGAAAAAGTGCCAGTGGCCAACATTGCCGATATCGGCATCAGCGCCTCGTATCAGTTCGATCTGTGGGGCACGCTGCAACGTGGCATCGAAGCGGCAAAAGCCAATGCCGATGCGACTCAGGCCGCCGCCGATACCGCGCGCATCACATTGGTAGCGGATGTTGTGCGCGCGTACACCCAGGTCTGTGCCGCCAACGAAGAGCGCGAGATCGCTCAGCATTCCCTCGACCTGCAATCGCAAAGCACGTCGTTGATCCAGCGTTTGCGTGATGCCGGGCGCGGCGATGAAACCCAGGTCACCCGTTCGCAAACCCAATTCAAATCCCTGCGCGCCGATATGCCGCGCTACGAAGCGGCGCGTCAGGCCGGTCTGTTCCGGCTGTCGATGCTGCTGGCCAAACCGGTCGATCAATTGCCGGCGGGCACCGCCAGTTGCGCCGAGCTGCCGAAAATCGCTCAGCTGCTGCCAGTCGGTGATGGCGCCGCGTTGCTCAAGCGGCGCCCGGATATCCGTCAGGCCGAACGGCGTCTGGCCGCGGCCACGGCCGGCATTGGCATCGCCACCGGCGAGTTGTACCCGGACATCAGCATCGGCGCGACGATCGGCACGGTCGGCATCATCGATGACCTCGGTGATCCGTCGACCAACCGCTGGGGCTTCGGTCCTTCGCTGAACTGGAAAGTGCCGACCAACGGCGCTCGCGCGCGCATCCGCGAAGCCGAGGCCAACACCCAGGGCGCGCTGGCGCATTTCGATGGCGTGGTGCTCAACGCCATCCGCGAAACCCAGACCGGCCTGGCTCAGTACAGCGCGCTGCTGCAACGCCGCGACGCCTTGGCCGAGGCCGAGCAATCGGCAAAGCTGGCTGCCGAGCAGACTCACCGCTTCTTCCAGGCTGGCCGCGAGTCGTTCCTCGCCGACCTGCAAGCGACCCGCACTTATACGGATGTCACGGCGCAACTGGCCGCCGCCAACACGCAAGTCGCCATGAGCCAGATCGATTTGTTCCTCGCCTTGGGCGGCGGCTGGGAAAGCGGACGAACGCACGCTCCAAGACCCGGCAAACCCTGAGGTCATTGCTATGCTTTGAAGTGTGGGAGGGGCGCCCCGTGCAACGCGCTCCTCTCACAGGCATCGCTAGCGCTGGTCCGGGGGAAACCAATAATGAAAAACCCTTATGCTCTGGGCTTCTGGTGCGCCTTGATAGCGCTGGTGCTGCTATCGGCCACCTATTTCTACGGCATCATGCTGGCCCACCAGATCGACACGGCCATGATCTTCCTCGACAGCGCCGTGGCGCTGATCGCGGTGATGGCGATCGTCGTGGTCGCGTGGGCCTCGGTTCAGGTGCAGCGGGTCAAGAAACGCCAGCTGGAACGAGGCAAGGTCCTGGTGCTGATCTGGGACACCAAAGTCGCCCTGCGCCGGGTCGAAACCGTGTTCGACCGGTATTTCTGGGGCAGCTACTGGCAGCCCGGGCGCACCTTCGCTGAAGTCATGGGCGAACTCACCGGCACTCCGCTGGAAAAAAGCCTCGAAGCCCTGAAGAAACAGTGTCTGGAACTCGACAAGCAGATCGCCGACGAGGGCTGGCACTGGCTGAGCAACGCCCGCGAACTGTCCGACGTTGCTACCGCCATGGCCCGCGAACGCTATCAACTGGATTTCTGCGACCCACGCGCCGAGGGGCCAGAGGGTGCGGTGATCGATCGTGACTTTGAAGTGCTGGTTTATACCTGGACGGCGCGGCTCAAGAGCTTTGATCATCAACTGGATGAGATCGAGGCCGAGTATTCCTGATCTTCGCCGGCCCCTTCGCGAGCAGGCTCGCTCCCACAGGCTCAGCGCTGGCCTTGTGGGAGCGAGCCTGCTCGCGAAGGCGGCGTGACAAACGCTGAAACTCTCCAACCTTGTCAGCGGTCAATTTCCCCCATGGACACTCTTTAACCTTTAAACATTGGGCCCAACCCCGTGCCCGGTGCTAATCTCCATCGCTGAATTCAGCGCAGTCGAGCCGCGACCCGGTCACGGGTTCAGGGAAGACGACCACACTCACAGCCACGGAAATCGATCAGGTCATTCATGAATAAATCAGCAGGCGTGCTTCTCGGAATTGTTGTTGCCATCGGCGCGATCAGCGCGGGCGGGGCCTGGTACACCGGGACCAAGATCGAGGGCGTGTTGAACAACGCCGTCAGCAACGCCAACAAAGAGCTGCAGACCGCCATGGCCGGCTCCAACGGCACGGCGTCGCTGGAACTGGTGTCGCTGGAGCGCCACACCTTTACCAGCACCGCGCACTACCGTCTCAAAGGTGAAGGCGAGATGTTTGGCGATGCGCCGGTCGAGCTGCTGTTTGTCGACCACATCGAGCACGGCCCGCTGCCATTCTCGCGGCTGGTGTCGCTGAAGTGGCTGCCGGTCATGGCCACCAGCAACTACGAGCTGGAAAAAAGCCCGACCACGGAAAAATGGTTCGCCGCGACCAAGGGCGCCGCACCGCTCAAAGGCGTGACCAACATCGGCTACGACGAATCGACCACCAGCACGCTGGACCTGGTGCCGTTCGAAACCGCGCTGGATGCTCAGTCGAACCTGAAGTTTTCCGGCCTGACCATGGACATTTCCGCCAGCGCCCAGGCGCAGAAGGTCAAGGCGGACGGTTACATGGACAACCTGAAACTGGTCACCGTGGCCGAAGACCAGACACCGGTGCAGGTCGAAATCAACGGCCTGACCCTGGCCAGCAACCTCGCCAAGAGCAGCTATGGCTACTACACCGGTGAAAACACCCTGGAAGTGACCAGCAGCAAAACCACCTTCGGTGCGCAGCCGATGGTGCTGGGTATGAAGAACTTCGAAATGAAGAACCGCACCGAAGAAAACGCCAGCAATGCCTCCGGCCGCGCTGACTACAAGATTGGCGAAGTGACGCTCAACGACAAGAAAGTCGGCTCGGCAGCCATGGCCATGAGCCTGAAGAACCTCGACATTCCGTCGACGATGTCGCTGATGCAGATCTACCAGACCAAGTTGCAGCCTTATGAAAAAGCCGCCGCCGAAGCGGCCGCGCAGGGCTTGCCGGCACCGGAGCTGAACCTGACCGAAGCGGAAAATGCGCAGGTCAAAGCCGACCTGCAGAAACTGCTCGCGGCCGGCCCGCAACTGGCGCTGGAGAACCTTTCGTTCAACACCGCCAACGGCGAAAGCCGCGCCAATCTGGTCATTGACCTGACCAAGCCGCAGTCGATGGATCTGCCACCGGATCAACTGGGCAAGCAACTGATCGCACTGCTGGATCTGAATATTCAGGTATCGAAACCGATGCTGGTGGATCTGCTCAGCGTGCAGGCGCAACTGGATGGTCAGACCGACGCCAAAGCCATTGTCGATCAGTCCAAGGAAGCAGCAGACATGTTTGCTGGTATGGCCGTCGGTTCGCAATTGGCGGTGGTCGACGGCACCAACGTCGTAACCAAACTGCACTACGCCGCCAATCAGGTCGAATTCAACGGCCAGAAAATGACCGTTGAGCAGTTCGTCGGCTTCCTGATGAGCAAGTTCGCCGGCGTCACGCAAGTGCAGTGATCCAGCGGCATTAATAGAAACGCCCGGCCTCTGTCACCCACAGACGCCGGGCGTTTTGCTGTCTGGCGTTCGGGATTTGCGCAGCCTCCTACCCCGCATTACGTGGATTCTGAACAATTATTGCGTTGCGGAAACTGGTCTGCGCTTGCGTGCAACACTGCCTGACTAAGCGTGGCCATGGATGTTGCCATTGGCCACCGTTACGAATGGGCAAAGAGGGGCATCGCGACCCGGCTGGCCATGTAAGGATGCTGACGAATGCCGCGTATTGATGGTTCTGTATTACATCGTGGTTTACGCCCTTTGTTTCGAGTCGCGCTGTGCAGCCAGTTGCTCTGGCCGGCCCTGGCGTTCGCCGACACACCCTATGATCAGATGGTGCGCGACGCCCGTGTCGGGCATTACACGCCTGCGCTGACGCTGCTTCGCCAGATGCCGCCGGGTCAGGCGAGCACCGGGCAAATCAGCGATCACCTGCAAATCGCCAGTTGGGCCGGATTCGACGCCGAAGTGGTGCAGGTCTACGAGAGCCAGGGCCGCGACCGCGTGCTGCCGGTGCAGGCGCTGACGGCCACCGCGCGGGCCTATCGCAACCTCAAGCGCTGGGATAAAGCCACTGAGATCTACAACAAGGCCTTGGCCCTGGAGCCGGACAACGCCGACCTGCAACTGGGCCTGGCCCTGACCCAGGCGGATGCCGGCAAACCCGATGAAGCGGTGACACACGCCAAAGCGCTGGTCGCCGCCAAACCCGATGATCCTGCGCGGCGCCTGGCGCTGGGCTATGCGTTGACCCGCGCCGGCAAACAGTACGACGCCTTGTTCGAATACGATCAGGCGTTCATCCGCGCCGGCAGCAAACCGGAGGTCGCCCGCGAATATGTGGTCGCGCTGCAAAAGGCGCGCTTGCCAGAGCCGGCGCTACGCCTGGCCAGACAACGTCCGGGGCTGATCGATCCGGTCACCTTGCGCCGCCTCGAAGGCGATCTGGCTGCCGAACGCGTGCGCCTCGCCGAACTTGCCACGCGCAGCGAAAAAGAACGCTACGTCATCGCCGACCGCGCCTTGGCCGATTACGACCAGTTGCTCGCCACCTGGACGCCGGATGCTACGGCTCACGACGACGTGGTCCGCTGGCGCATCGACCGCATGGGCGCGCTCAAGGCGCGGGCACGCACGGCTGAGGTCATCAGCGAATACCAGAAGCTGCAAGGCGAAGGCGTGAAAATACCGACCTACGCGTTGCGCTGGGTCGCGGCGTCCTATCTTGATCAGCGTCAGCCGGAAATCGCCACCGACCTGTATCGCCAGGTGCTCTCGGCACCGGACGCCGATAGTGGTGATCGCCTCGAAGACACCACGGCACTGTATTACTCGTTGCTGGAAAGCGATCGCGCCGAAGAAGCGCGCAAGGTCGCCGAAGACCTTGCCAAATCACAGCGCCCGCGCGTCGAGCTCAAGGGCCTGCCGATTGGCAATCCCAACGATGAATGGATAGACGCCCAGCAACTGGCGGCGCAGGCCGGCACTTACAGTTCCGACCTGCCCCACGGCGAGGAACGCTTGCAGACTCTGGTCGATCAGGCGCCGGGCAATGTCGGGTTGCGTCTGGCCCAGGCCGACCTGTACCTGGCCCGGCAATGGCCGCGCCGCGCGGAAAACCAACTCAAGGAAACCGAGAGTATCGCCCCGCGCGACATCGGTCTGGAGGTTGCGCAAGCGCGCACCGCCATGGAATTGCAGGAATGGCGGCAGAACGATGCGCTGGTCGATGACGTGCTGGCGCGTAACCCGGACAACCGTCAGGTGCAGCGTCTGGCTCGTGAACGCGAAGTCCACGACATGGCCGAACTGCGCGTCGAAGCCTACGGCGGCAAGGCCAACGGCGGCGGCAGTGGCGATGCCGGCGCGGTCAGTGGCAGTCGCGACTTCGGCATCCAGAGCACCCTGTACAGCCCGCCGATCAATGAAGACTGGCGCGTGTTCGCCGGAGTCGGTTATGCCACCGGCGATTTCGCTGAAGGCACCGGCCATCATCGCTTTCAGCGTGTCGGTCTGGAGCGGCGCACCCGTGACATGACCCTTGAAGCCGAAGTGTCCAACCACGACTACGGTTTCGGCGACAAGCAGGGCGCACGGCTGGCGCTGGCCCGCGACATCAACGATCACTGGCAGTACGGCGGTAGCCTCGAATACCTGTCGGCCGAGACGCCTTTGCGCGCGCTCAACAGCGATATCAAGGCCAATGGCGGCAGCGCGTTCCTGCGCTGGCGCGCCAACGAAAGCCGCGAGTGGCGCCTGTCGGTGAGCCCGTCGCACTTCAGCGATGGCAACAGCCGCGTCGAAGCCTTGCTGACCGGTCGTGAGGGGGTCTATAGCTCGCCGAAACTGCAGGTCGATGCCGGTCTGGAAGTCGGCAGCAGCCACAACTCGAAATCCGATGACGTGCCGTACTTCAATCCCAAATCCGACTTCAGCGTGATGCCGCTGGTCAACGTCAATCACGTGCTCTACCACCGCTACGAAACGGCCTGGAGTCAGCAATTCCAGGCCGGTGCGGGGACATACAGTCAGCGTGATCACGGTACCGGCGCCATGGCCCTGCTTGGCTACGGCCAACGCTATGCATGGAACGACGTGTTCGAGGTCGGCGGCCTGTTCAGTGTTATCAACCGGCCCTACGACGGGGATCGAGAGACCGATCTGCGTCTGCTCGTCGACCTGACTTTGCGCTTCTAGAAGAGTTTTAAGATGCCTTTTACCTCGCGTTTGATCCTTCTGCTGGGAGCGCTGCTGATCAGCGCCTGTGCCCAGCAGGCCCCGGCCTTCACGCCGCCCTCCGAACGCCCGGTGGTCGCCAGTGAAAAGCCGTGGCCGAAAAACCATGTTTTCGGAATCGCCTATCACGATGTCGAAGACCGTGATCCCGATCAGGCCGTGGTGGCGGTACGCACCGAGCGCATGATCGAACAACTGGCGTGGCTGCGCGAAAACGGCTACCAGCCGGTGACGGTCGACCAGATCATGGCCGCACGCAACGGTGGCCCGGAGCTGCCGGCGAAAGCCGTGCTGCTGAGTTTCGACGACGGTTATGCGAGCTTCTACACCCGCGTACTGCCGGTGCTGCGCGCCTACAACTGGCACGCGCTGCTGGCGCCGGTCGGCAGCTGGGTCGACACGCCGCTCAATCAACCGGTGGATTTCGCCGGCACGCCGCGCGCGCGTTCCGACTTCCTGACCTGGGATCAGGTGCGCGAGATCTCGCAATCCGGTCTGGTGGAAATCGCCGCGCACACCGATGCCAACCACAAGGGCATCCTCGCCAACCCGCAGGGTAACCTGCAGCCGGCCGCCGCGGCCCGACGTTACGACCCGGTCACCAAGCGCTATGAATCCGAAGCTGAATTCCGCGCACGGATTCGCACGGACGTGAGTGATATTTCCGAGAAGATCCGCAAGACCACCGGCAAGAAACCGCGGGTGTGGGTCTGGCCGTATGGTGCGGCGGACGGCACGTCACTGGCGGTGGTCGGCGAGCAGGGCTACGAAATGGCCCTGACGCTGGACGATGGTCTCGACGCCCTCGACAATCTGATGAGCAGCCCGCGTTTCCTGGTCGCCTCCGACCCGGACGGCGAGCATTTCGCCAACAGCGTGGTCGGTGTGCAGGCGCAGCAGGCCATGCGCGTGGTGCATGTCGATCTGGACAAC
Organism: Pseudomonas koreensis; assembly: GCF_036668835.1. Classification (GTDB taxonomy): domain Bacteria; phylum Pseudomonadota; class Gammaproteobacteria; order Pseudomonadales; family Pseudomonadaceae; genus Aquipseudomonas; species Aquipseudomonas koreensis_I. The sequence continues at coordinate 605,303 of NZ_JAZEVW010000004.1, read as the reverse complement.
GTCTACGACCCGGACCCGGCACAGCAGGACATCAACCTCGGCAAACTGGTGCAGCGCATGGCCGACCTGGGCGCCAACACGGTGTTCCTGCAGGCCTTCGCCGATCCCAAGGGCGACGGTCTGGTGCACTCGCTGTATTTCCCCAATCGTCACTTGCCGATGCGCGCCGATCTGTTCGACCGTGTCGCTTGGCAGTTGCGTACCCGGGCTCACGTAAAAGTCTACGCGTGGATGCCGGTGCTCAGCTTCGAGCTGGACGCCGCGCTGCCGCGGGTGACGCGCTGGGACCCGAAAACCGCCACCACTTCGGTGGATCCGGATCAGTACAAACGCCTGTCACCGTTCGACCCCGAGGTGCGGCGGATCATTGGCGAGATCTACGAGGACGTGGCGCGACTAACCTCGGTCGACGGCATTCTCTACCACGATGACGCGGTGCTTTCGGACTTCGAAGACGCCGGTCCGCAAGCGCTGAACGCGTACGCCGCTCAGGGTCTGCCGGGTTCGATTGCCGCGCTGCGCGATGACCCGGCAGCGATGCAACGCTGGACGCGCTTCAAGAGCCGCTACCTCATCGATTTCACCAACGAGCTGACGGCCAAGGTCCGCGCTATTCGCGGTCCGCAAGTGCAGACCGCGCGCAACATTTTTGCTGAACCGATGCTCAACCCCGACAGCGAAGCCTGGTTTGCGCAGAACCTCGATGACTTCCTCGCGACCTATGACTGGACCGCCCCGATGGCGATGCCGCTGATGGAGAAGCAGACTCAGGCAGAGTCGGGCCCGTGGCTGGAAAGATTGGTCGCCACGGTCAGCAAACGTCCCGGCGCGCTTAACCGCACCGTGTTCGAATTGCAGGCGCGGGACTGGACCAGGAAGGACCAGGCCGATATCGACGCTGCACAGTTGGCCGACTGGATGGGCCGTCTCAAGCGTCAGGGTGCGACCAGCTTCGGTTATTACCCGGACAATTTTCTCGACAACCTGCCGGACCTGAAAACCGTACGGCCTGCACTCTCCAACAAATGGAATCCCTGAGATGCTGGATAGACTGTTAGCCCTGTTGGTTCTGGCGCTCGTCCTCGGCGTGCCGCTGGGCCTGATCTTCCTGGTCACCGGGCAGTTCCTGATGGACTTCGTGTTCTTCTACCCACTGTTCATGTCGGGCCTGTGGATTGCCGGCGGCCTGTATTTCTGGCTGCACTGGGAGCGCCACTGGCCATGGAAAGACGACACCTTGCCGCCGCCGCTGGCAGGCGAGCCGCTGATCTCGATCCTGATCCCTTGCTACAACGAAGGTGAAAACGCCGCTGACACCATTCACGCGGCGCTGGCCCAGCATTATCCGAACATCGAAGTCATCGCGATCAACGACGGTTCCAGGGACAACACCGCCGAAGTCCTCGATGCGCTGGCCAAGGAAGATCCACGCCTGCGCGTGCTGCATCTGGCGGAGAACCAGGGCAAGGCCGTGGCTCTGCGCATGGGCGCCATTGCCGCGCGCAGTGAGTATCTGGTGTGCATTGACGGTGACGCGCTGTTGGCGCCGAACACCGCAGCCTATCTGGTCGCACCGATGCTGGATAACGCACGCCTTGGCGCGGTGACCGGCAACCCGCGGATTCGCACGCGATCGACGCTGGTCGGGCGGGTGCAGGTCGGCGAGTTCTCGTCGATTATCGGCCTGATCAAGCGCACGCAACGGGTGTTCGGGCGGATCTTTACCGTGTCCGGTGTGATTGTCGCGTTCCGCCGCACGGCGCTGAACCGGGTCGGCTACTGGAGCCCGAACATGATCACCGAAGACATCGATATCAGCTGGAAGCTGCAACTCGATCACTGGAGCATCTTCTATGAGCCGCGAGCGCTGTGCTGGATTCTGATGCCGGAAACTCTCGCTGGTCTGTGGAAGCAGCGCCTGCGCTGGGCTCAGGGCGGTGCCGAAGTGCTGTTCAAGAACATTCGTGGCATCTGGCAGTACCGCCATCGTTATCTGTGGCCGCTGCTGTTCGAATACTGCCTGTCGACCGGTTGGGCATTCACCTTCCTGCTCTCGGTGATTTTCTGGGGCGTGGGCAAGTTCATGGTCTTGCCCGAAGCGATCGCGGTGCATCATTTGATGCCACCGGCGTTTACCGGACTGCTGCTGGCGTTCGTCTGCCTGGTGCAGTTCGCCGTCAGCATCATCATTGATCGCCGCTACGAGCCGGGTTTGGGCAAGACGATGTTCTGGGTGGTCTGGTACCCGATCGCGTTCTGGTTCGTCAGCCTGCTGACCACGCTGGTCAGCTTCCCCAAAGTCTTGTTCGGCCAACATCAGCAACGTGCGCGCTGGGTCAGTCCTGACAGGGGCATCAAACCGATCGGCGACGACGAAGAGGAGGTCATCAAATGAAAATCATCCGGACCCGCCAGCGACCTTTTTTGGTCGTGATCGATGTGCTGGTCACGCTGGTGGCGTGGATCGGCCTGCTGTTCCTGCTGATTCGCGGCCTGTGGCCGTTGGTCGAAACGCACGTCGGCGGGCCGCGCATCGACAACTCGGCATTCGATGCGCTGGGCACTCTGCAGATCTATTTATGGGTGGCGCTGGCCAATGCGGTGGTGCTGATTGGCTGGGCGCGTTATCAACAGCGAAAAAGCCGCAGCTTCGCCCAGCGCCGTTTGCCCTCGCCAGTGATCGACGATCAAGGGCTGAGCAAAAGCTTCAAGCTGTGTGATGATCGCTTGCAGAAACTGCGCACGCCGGGGGTGATGACCATCCACAACGATCAGGACGGCGACATCAGTCATGTGGAAACGCATTTCTGGCCGGTACAACCGGCAGAGCTGCCGCCACCGCTGGCGCCGCTGGAGCATCCGCGGGTGATCTTTTTGCATGCCGAAGATGACGACCAGCGCGAAACCCTGATCCATTAACCGCACCAACCTGATCGTTCCCACGCTCCGCGTGGGAATGCCTCCTGGGACGCTCCGCGTCCAGTGACGCGGAGCGTCACGGGCTGCATTCCCACGCAGGAGCGTGGGAACGATCAGTTCGCGAGAAACGATCGGTGCAGCTAATTGCGAATCAGCTTCCACGCTTCGGCCATTGAAAGCGGCTGTTTCATCCGCTCGGCAAGCAGCGCAATCGCGCGTTGCCTGTCGCACGCCACCGCCGCGACCACGACGCCGTCTTTGGCGAACAGGCCAATGAACGGTGGTTTCTCCGGCTCGCCATCAAACTCGACTTCCTCCCACGCCCCGGCGTGACCGAGATAGTCGTAGTTCTTGCCAAAGTGGAAGGTCCAGAAATACGGCACATCCAGGTAATGCTCATCGCCACCGAGCATGTTGGCGGCCGCAATACGCGCGTGTTGTTGCGCCAGGCGCCAGTGCTCGATGCGTTGCGGCTGGCCGTTCAACGGGAACGTAGCGATGTCGCCGGCGGCCCATAACCCCTCGCTAACGCGCATGCCGCCATCGACGCGCAATGATTGGTCGTCTTCCCTGGGCAATGACGCGAACGCTTCGGTGGCCGGGTGCACGCCGATCCCGGCGAGCACCAGGTCAGCCGCGAGACGCAGACCGTTGTCCAGCAGCACCGCCTCGACCCTGTCCTCACCAAGAATTTCCGTGGCCTCATGGTCAGTGATGAACTTCACCCCATGCGCCTCGTGCAACGCGCGAATCGCCTTGCCGACGGCTTCGCCGAACTGCTTGGCAAAAGGAGTCTCATGGCGGGCCAGTACCGTAACGTCGAGGCCGTGCTGACGCAGCGCCGAAGCGCATTCGAGGGCGATGAAGCTGTCGCCGATGATCACCGCGCGCTGATCCGCTTGAGCGGCGCCGATGATCTGTTCGGCGTGGGTTTTCGAGCGCAGCACGAAGACATTGGCCAGATCGGCGCCAGGCAGCTTCAGCGGGTTCGGCGCGCCGCCGGTAGCCAGTACCGCAGCGTCGTAACGCAGAACTCCGCCGTTATTCAGATGAAGGGTTTTATTCGGCGCCTCGAGTGAGCTGACTTCGCCTTGCACCCGTTCGATGCGCTGCGCTTGGTAGAACGCCTCATCACGCAAGGGCGGTACTTCTTTTGGCGACATCTCGCCGGCGAGAACGAATTTGCTCAGCACCGTACGGTCGTAGCCCGCATCCGCTTCGCCGTCGACCAGTACAATTCGTCCGCCAAAACCTTTCTCCCGCAGCGCGGCTGCACACGCGGTACCTGCCGCACCGGCTCCGACCACGACAAACGTTCTCGGATCGTCGGCAGGCGGCATGTGTGGATCGTGCAGCGGCTGGTCATCGACCCACACTTCATCGCCGCGCAACTCCAGAGGATAACGCTTGAGACTGTCGAGTGAAGGCGGCTCGCACAGGGCACCATCCTCGGCGCGGTACGCGGCTTTATGCCAAGGGCAGATCAACCGCCCATGGCACAACGCGCCCTCCGCCAACGGCGCACCGGCATGCGGACACAGCCCCTGAAACGCGCGCAATTGGCCGTTGGTCCGCAACAGCACGATCTTGCAGTCGCCGATTTCTACTTGCAGGCCTCGATCTTGCGGAACATCGGTGAAACGGGCGACACGGTGCAGGGGCATGGTGATTTCCTCACAGACGTTTTTGTTGTGAACGCGTGCGGCAATTCGAGGTTCAGCCATTTGCTACTGCCACGGCACGAACGGTACGGCTATAGTTTGCAGGCCGACGACGGCCCCACTGCACAAGGTGCTCCCGGATGACCCGATTGACCTCTATCAACCCTTGGCTGGCGGCGGCTGCCGTCGCCCTTTGCGTGCAGTTTCCGGCGCAGGCCCAGGAACGCTTTACCCTGAGCATTCCGGGGGTTTCCGATAACCGCCTGTTCACCTCGGCCGCCGCCAGCGACGCTCCAGGTTGCGGTGGCAAGAACCAGTCGCCCGCGCTGAGCTGGAACGCCGGCCCGGCCGGAACTCAGAGCTACGCCATCGTCATGCATGACCCGGACGGCCAGAAAGGCCTGGGCGTTGACCACTGGATTCACTACGGCATCAAACCGGCGACCCGCCAGATCGCCGCCGGCGTCGGCGCCAAATCCGCCCTCGAAGGCGTCGGCGGCACCAACAGCAAAGGCAACACCCACTACATGGGCCCATGCCCGCCTGTGGGCGACAGCGCGCACCATTACATCATCCAGATCTACGCTCTGGATCTGGCCCCCGATGCATTGCCCGCCGGCCTGACCCGCGCCGAACTGATGGAAAAAATCAAAGGCCATGTCCTGCGTAACAGCAGCGCGGTGCGGCGTTATCACCGCTGAGCATTGGCCTGAGCAGGAAAAAGCGCGCACTATTAAGATACTTTTCAGTGCGCCAGAGGCTGGCATGACACAACGAGTCGACCGAATTGCCCAATTGCTCAACTGCCCGGTCAAAGGCAAGGAGATTCGTCAGGCAATCCTCGAAACCCGAAAGGAAGCGGAGGCGACCGACGAGGAATCTGACGATGCTCAAGCCGGGCCAAACCTGGCGGATACAGGGCAGGACGGCGAGGATGACGTTTGAATCTGACTGCATTTGTATAAAATGCGATACTTCGATTCCGGCGCGTCAAAAGTTCCTCGTTTATTATCAGCCAGCTTAAAAAGTGAAAAATTAAATGGATTTTTATCCGTGCTTCCTTTCTGTCGTGTTTGTCGTTCGCAACCAGTCTCAATCCATCGAGTCGATTCTTACCAGGGCGACCTCGGTGATTGCGCCGATTGTCAGTGATTTCGAATTCATCATTGTCGACAATGCTTCCGAAGATGACACCATCACGGTCATGAAACGCCTGACTAGTGAGCAAGGCATGGCTAATCTGCAAGTTTACGCGCTGACCAAGGAAGTCGACGCCGATTCAGCTTCCTGGGTCGGCATGGAAAGTGCGTTGGGCGATTTTGTCGCAGTCATCGACCCACTGGCGGACGACATACGGTTCCTCCCCCAAATGCTCGACAAGTCGGTCAAAGGGGCCGACGTGGTTTTTGCCAACAATCGCGAAAAACCACAGCAGAGCCTGGCTTACCGTACGGCCTTCACCCTGTTTCATACGTTGTACAACTGGTGCAACGGAGTACATTTGGCCAAAGAGGCGCCGTCCTATCGCATTCTCAGCAAAACCGTAATCAACTACATTCTTCAGCATCCCCAGCCGACGCTTTCCTATCGTCACCTTCCGGCCACCGGTGGTTTTGCGCGCGCCTACCTTGAATACCATGCTGCCGCCCAATCCGCCCCGAAAAAAAGCCTGAGCGACAGTATTGATCGGGGGATGCGTCTTCTGGTGTCGACCACTCGGGCGCCCATGCGTCTGGTGACCGGACTCTCGATGTTCGGTGCCTTGGCGAATCTGGTCTACGGTGTCTATGTAATGATCATTGCCATGCTGAAAATCGATGTCGCGCCGGGCTGGGTCAGTCTTTCACTGCAACAATCGGGCATGTTCTTTCTGATTTCGCTGGTGCTGCTGGTATTGGGTGAGTACATCCTCAACATGGTCAGTCTTTCGAATGAGGGGCCGCGCTACCATGTTGGCCAGGAATTCACCAGCGCGCGCATGACCCGGCTGGAAAAGCTCAACATAGAAGAAGTTGCCGACAAGGCAGCCAAGTCGCCGTTCACTGTTAGCGAACAGGCCTCTTGATGGATCATCCTCATAAGGATGTGGTGGTCATCGGCGGCGGGTTCTACGGTGCCGCGATCGCGATTTATATGGCCAAACAGCGGAATCTGAAGAATGTGGTGTTGATTGAACGAGAGGAGCGTCTGATGCAACGCGCCTCTTACAACAATCAGGCCCGAGTGCATAACGGTTTCCACTATCCGCGCAGCTTCACGACGGCTTACCGCAGTCGTATCAATCTGCCCAGGTTCGTTCGCGATTGGCCAATGGCGGTGAAAACCGATTTCACCAAGCTCTATGCAATCGCGCGTCGTAATTCAAAATGCACGGCGGGGCAATTCGAGCGTTTCTGCCGCGAGATCGGCGCAGCCATCGAACCTGCTGCACCGCCATTGCGAGCGTTGTTCGAGCCCCGTCTCATCGAGGACGTGTTTCTGGTGGAAGAGCATGCGTTCGATTCCACCCGTCTGGCCGCCTGGGCAGAGCGGGAGCTTGCCGAGAGCGGGGTGAAAATTCGTTATCAGACGTGCGTCAAAGCCATTTCCAGAGCTACCGATGCGTTGCAGGTCACGTTGGCCAGACCCGACGGTGTGAGCGAGCAAATGACTGCTCGCTACGTGTTCAATTGCAGCTACAGCGGGTTGAACCAACTGGGTGGCGACTTTCCCGGCGTCAGCACAGGACTGAAGCAGGAAGTCACAGAAATGGCTCTGATGCAGATGCCCGACGCCCTGGTGAATCTGGGGGTTACCGTAATGGATGGGCCGTTCTTCTCGATGATGCCTTTTCCGGCGCGCGGTCTGCATACGCTGTCCCACGTCCGCTATACCCCGCATTTGCACTGGACCGACGCGAAGGGGATCGATCCATACCGGAAACTGGCGGAATACGAGCGCCTCAGTCGCGTAGACCGGATGGTTCGTGACGTCGCTCGTTATATACCGGCAGTGTCGCAAGCCAAGTACAAGGATTCGCTTTTTGAAGTAAAAACCGTGCTGGTTAAAAACGAAGGCGATGACGGTCGGCCGATTCTATTCGAACAGCATGTAGCATTGCCGGGATGCTTTTCGATCCTGGGCGGCAAAATTGACAATATTTACGACGTTCTGGAACGGCTCGATTCGCTTGTGTTCATTTCGAGCGAGCCCCGGAACATGCAGGAGCGGTAAATGAACAACGCACTGATTGGTTTTTCCGGATTCGTGGGCACCACTCTGCTCAAACAGGCGCAATTTCAGTCTCTTTATCGTTCGACCAATATCGCCGATATCGCAGGACAATCATTCGACACCGTCGTATGTGCCGGCGCGCCGGCACAAAAGTGGATCGCCAACCGAGAACCTGAAGCAGACCGCTCGAAGATCGAAGGGTTGATTGCGCACCTGAAGACGCTCAAGTGCCGCCGTTTTATCCTCATCAGTACGGTTGACGTCTTCAAGTCATCGGTAGGTGTCGATGAAGATTCCCCGGTGGACGAGTCCGGTTTGCACGCCTATGGCTTGAACCGTCGTCTGCTGGAAAAGTTTGTGGAGGCGCACTTTCCCGAGCACTTGATCGTACGTCTTCCCGGATTGGTAGGGCCAGGTCTGCGCAAGAATGTCATTTTCGACTTCCTCAATGATAACAATCTGCGTGCCATTGATAGCCGCGGCGTCTTTCAGTTTTACCCGATGATCAATCTCTGGTTCGATATTCAGCTGGCACTCGAGGCGGGCATCAAACTAGTCCATCTGACAGCGCAACCTGTCAGTGTGGCTGCCATTGCGAAGGACGGTTTTGCGCGAGAGTTCGCCAACGCCCTGGACAATCCCGTCGGCTTTTACGACATGCAGACCAAGTATGCGCATGTGTTCGGTGGCGAAGGTCGTTATCAGTACAGCGTGCGCGAGACCCTGTTGGCCGTCAGAGCGTATGCCCAATCCGAGCCGCGCGGGGCGGTTGTAAAACCATGAGACTGGCCATTTCCAACATCGCCTGGGATGTCATTGAAGACGATGCCGTTGCGCAGCTGCTGCGAGCCTATGGCATTGATGCAATCGACATCGCTCCTGGCAAATACTTTCCCGACTGCAGCAAGGCAACCGATGCGGATATTGCACGGGTGAAGGCCTGGTGGGCTCAACATGGCGTCGAGATTACCGGCATGCAGTCATTGCTATTCGGTACCAGTGGTCTCAACGTGTTCGGTGACCCGCAAAGCCAGTCGGCATTGTTGCAGCATCTGACCGGCGTATGTCGTGTCGCGGGACGTCTGGGCGCCACCCGACTGGTGTTCGGCTCGCCGAAGAACCGTGATAGAAGCGGTTTGACCGATCAGCAGGCGCTGGAGGCAGCGGTGGTGTTCTTCCGTCAGTTGGGCGATATCGCCAGGACATGCGGCGTATTCATCTGTCTGGAGCCGAATCCGACCTGTTACGGCGCCAACTTCATGACCACCAGTGCTGAAACGGCTGCTGTGGTCAGGCAAACCGCACACCCGGCCATCCGTATGCAATTGGATACCGGCGCTTTGACAATCAACGATGAGCGGCCCATGGCAGTGCTTGAGGACAGCGCCTCATTGATTGGCCATATCCATGCGAGTGAGCCGAACCTGCTGCCATTGGGCGATGGTTCTACAAACCACGAGAGCATGAGTGCCGCGGTACGGCAATATCTGCCGAATCATCTGGTATCCATCGAAATGGTCGCCACTTCTGCCGAGCCACACCTGGCTTCGATCGAGCGTGCATTGATCAAGGCCGTAGACTGCTACCGGGTCCGGGACGAGGAGCGCAGGCCATGAAATGGATGATCCTGTTGCTGGGAATCATGTCCAACGCGTCAGCGAGTGTCTTGATCAAGATTGCAATGACCCCGCCACGCCGCTTCCCTTCTCCAACCGATCCGCTGGGAGCCTTGAGCAATTGGCCGTTCTGGCTTGGACTGGGTTTGTACGGCACGGCGTTCTTGTTGTACGCCGCCGCGCTTGCACGTTTGCCCTTGAACGTTGCACACCCGGTGCTGACTGCAGGCGCCGTGGCGGCTGTGGCGCTGTCTTCGGTGTTGATTTTTCGAGAGCCCTTTCACTGGACAACCGGTGCAGGGATTTTATTGGTAATCGCCGGCGTGGCTTTGATCACTGCGCGCGTGGCCTGATGGAACACAAGATGACGTCCTCCCTGATTGATCCTGTCGTGCGTAGCTCCTGGCACGTACCCACTTTCGATACACCGCTGTGGCTGGGCCGGCAGCGTGATTTCTGCGTGGTTATTCCGCTGATCAACGAAGGCGAACGGATCAAGAATCTACTGGCGAGAATGGCCGCATGCGATATTCCTTCCCACGCTGACATCATTATTGTCGACGGGGGCAGCACCGATGGCTCGCTGGCGCTGGATGCGTTGCAGCAGGCAGGTGCGCGCGGGTTATTGGTCAAGACCGGTCCAGGCAAGCTCAGCGCGCAGTTGCGTTGCGCCTACGCTTTCGCTCTGGATCAGGGTTACGAAGGCATTGTAACCATTGACGGTAATGACAAGGATGACCCGGATGCCATTCCTCGCTTCATCGAAGCGATGAAGCAAGGGGTGGATTTTGTTCAGGCATCACGTTTCGTGGCAGGGGGCGTCGCAGAAAACACGCCTGCCTCGCGAGATTTTGCGATCCGTTTCATCCATGCGCCGTTGCTGAGCCTGAGCTCCGGGTTCAAATGGACCGACACCACCCAGGGTTTTCGCGCCTACAGCCGCAAACTGCTGCTCGATCCACGCGTGGCGCCTTTTCGTGATGTATTCATGACGTATGAACTGTTGGCCTATCTGTCCTATCGCGCTCCGAAGCTGGGCTTTCAGTGCGTCGAGTTGCCGACGGTACGTCGTTATCCAAAAGGTGAAGTGCCCACCAAGATCAGCGCCTTCAAGGGCAATCTGTCGGTATTGGAGATTCTGTTCAGGGCGTGCCTGGGACAATTCAACCCTAAAAGTTGAGTGCCGCAGCCGTCATCAACATTGAAAACAAAGACCCCGCCTATGGCGGGGTCTTTGTTTTTGTCAGTTGAACGCTTTAGCGGGTGTGCGAGTCATTTCTCCAGCAGTGTGGCAGTGCAATACTTCGAGTCTTTACGGACGACTTTATAGACATGGCCGCCAACAATATCGAAAGCTTCGCCATTGCGCTTCCAGAAATCTTCCGGGGGGCTGTCGGCATAAACGTAATCAGCCTGACAAAGCGTGCGTTTGAACAGATCAATGTTCTTGGCGTTGTCGGTCGTTGGCTGGTTCATGAACCATGTGCGGGTGTACGGCAAGTAGCGTAGCGGTTGAGTTTTCAATCTGAAAATGAAATGACCGAAGCTTGAATCCTTGCCATCAATGTAAATGATCAGCTCGGTACCGGTCGTGTATTTAAGCAACGGCGCTGCTTTCAACCGGTATTCTTCGTGAAGTGGAACGGGTGGTCGTTTTTCCTGAACGAAGAACGAGCTCAGTGGTGGAGCGCTGACATACGCGGCGCCAATCATGATGACTGCAATCAGCAGGCAGCGCAGGATTGAAAGGCCGTCTCTTGCAACGAAATATTGAAGAAAGAATGTGGCAAACAAGGTGACGATGAAGTATCTGGAAAACGACACATGGTCGTTGAACCATCCTGAGGCCACAGCTACATAAGACAGGAAAAGCAGATAGCCAACGGTGGTCAGCAAAAGGAAAGCGAATGTGAGCGCCAGTTCCTTTTGGCTACTGCTCCGGTTGTAAGTCAGCACCAGCGCGGCGGCCGCTGTGATGCAGATGAACATCCACAGCGGGATCCCCGGTGTCAAAAACTCCACTGGATAGGCGGGTGGCAAGAACGCTGAGTGGGGAAACAGGTTGCCCAGAACATGATGCAATCCGATGGAGACATTGCTTAGCAGCCCCGCGCCTGTAAGCATCACCGACATGCCTTCGAACTTAATCGTCAAGTCATGTATCGCGACATACCACTCCCAGGATAAATAAGTCAGCAGAGTCACTGCCAATAATCCCAGCGACCGAGGGAGAATGGTTTTGATCTCCAGTTTGTCGGCAAACATGCGCATGCCGACGTAATAGGCACATGCGAATACTGCGAGGATGATGCCGACATGTTTGAGCAGCACTACCGCTATGACCGCCAGCAAGGCAATCGTGAAGCTGTCGCGGTCATTTTTGTAGGCAAAGCGTAATGCGCACAAGAACAGTAGCGATTGCAACGGGTCAATCAGCAATGTCAGCGTCAATGCCTGATAAAAAGCCAGGTAGGCAAAAAACAGGGTAATGGTGGTGATTGCCCACTTGATACGAGACTCGGAGTTCGACACGCAGTAAATGGTGGAAAGACCCAGAAGCCAAGTAATGAAGTAGGCCGAGGCGACACCGCTACCATGTAGCAAGCTCTCGCCAAAATACCGCAGCAACGATATTCCTGGGATGTAGTTGGGGAAAACCTGGACTTCCTTGTTCGTAGGAAGATTATTCGTCAGAGACAGATACTCGGCTTCAGCACCCCAATGGGAAAACTCATCCCATACCCAGTACTGCGAACCCCATGACAGGACCAGCGCCAGTGCGAACAGTACCGCCAGTTCTATTGCCTGGCGCGCTATGGAAAAACGCTCTGCTCCTCCCCTCACCAGTGTCCATACGCCGGCAATACCGCCAATGGCTGCGCAGGCAAGCACTACCTTCACCCCGACGCCAAGCAGTTGAACACATCCGAAGAGGTAAAGAATGATCATCGCCAATATGAGCGACACAGGATGCTCGCCCCGAAATTTGTTGATGACAAATCTAGAGGTAAACGCTGTTAGTCCAAGAAACACAAAATATGTCAGCAGAACATATTGCACTGGTCCCTCCCTAGGAACTCCAGAGTAAAAATGCGGTGAGTGTTGTTCTCAAGAACCGATAGCCAAAAAGTCGGTTCGGTATTTTTATTATTTGATCACCCTCTGTGGCTGCTTGGTGAATGCACAGGCCCCTTGCGGAGTAACGAGGCTGCCATTAGCCCAGCCGCGCGTTGCGCAGGCAATCACATGGATGATATCGGGGCGGAATACTAACTTAAAACATTGGAGTATTCAGAGGGCGCCAGGCACTGACCGGCGTGTGCAGCAGAATCGTTCAAAAAAACGAAAAAAAACCTCCGGTGTGATCACCCGAGGCTTCGTTATATGGTGCACCAGGCGGGATTCGAACCCACGACCCCTGCCTTCGGAGGGCAGTACTCTATCCAGCTGAGCTACTGGTGCAGCGGGCGACATCATACCTAGGTCGACTCGGGGCGTCCATGCCGGGTTTCGGCGGGTTTTGTCAGGGGGCGTGTCGGTGAAATCGCTGCATTCCAGAAAGCGGTAACGTCCTGCAAAACCCTCGCTTGGCGCTTTGCCGGGGTTGATCTAAGGTTTTTCCTGCGGTACGGGTTTCTGGTGCGTTGATCTGAAAAACGGCGTTTTTGTTCTTTTTTTCGAACGACCTATTGTCCTTTAACCCCTTTGATCCTACGATCCGTTTGAGATTTCAAACGCTCTTTGCTGGGTGTCGAAGCGCTGGTGTATTGAATCGTGCACTGTTGATGCGCCACACCCGGTCACTGATTTCCCTGACGGCAGCCTCTCGAGGCGCCTTTCTACAATCATAATTTGCTCCGCGCTGGCCGCGGTGCTGTTAAGGAAAGCCGACATGCAGCTTAAAGACACCCAGTTGTTCCGCCAGCAAGCCTTCATTGATGGCGCTTGGGTCAATGCGGACAACGGTCAGACGATCAAGGTCAACAACCCGGCCACTGGCGAAATCCTCGGCACCGTGCCGAAGATGGGCGCTGCCGAGACCCGTCGTGCCATCGAAGCCGCTGACAAGGCGCTGCCGGCCTGGCGTGCGCTGACCGCCAAAGAGCGTGCCGGCAAGCTGCGTCGCTGGTTCGAACTGATGATCGAAAACCAGGACGACCTCGCGCGCCTGATGACCCTTGAGCAGGGCAAGCCGCTGGCCGAAGCCAAGGGCGAAATCGTTTACGCCGCGTCGTTCATCGAATGGTTCGCTGAAGAAGCCAAGCGCATCTACGGTGATGTGATTCCGGGCCACCAGCCGGACAAGCGCCTGATCGTGATCAAGCAGCCGATCGGCGTCACCGCCGCGATCACGCCATGGAACTTCCCGGCGGCGATGATCACCCGCAAGGCCGGTCCAGCCCTGGCCGCCGGTTGCACCATGGTGCTCAAACCAGCTTCGCAAACCCCGTTTTCCGCTTTCGCACTCGCCGAACTGGCCCAGCGCGCGGGCATTCCGGCGGGCGTGTTCAGCGTGGTGTCCGGCAGTGCCGGCGACATTGGCAGCGAGCTGACCAGCAACCCGATCGTGCGCAAGCTGTCGTTCACCGGCTCGACCGAAATCGGTCGCCAGTTGATGGCCGAATGCGCCAAGGACATCAAGAAAGTCTCGCTGGAACTGGGCGGCAACGCGCCGTTCATCGTGTTCGACGACGCGGACCTGGATAAGGCCGTCGAAGGCGCGATCATCTCCAAGTACCGCAACAACGGCCAGACCTGCGTCTGCGCCAACCGTCTGTACATTCAGGACGCGGTCTACGACGCGTTCGCCGAGAAGCTGAAAGTGGCCGTGGCCAAACTGAAAATCGGCAACGGTCTGGAAGACGGCACCACCACTGGCCCGCTGATCGACGAAAAAGCCGTGGCCAAGGTGCAAGAGCATATCGCTGACGCGGTGAGCAAAGGCGCGACCGTTTTGGCCGGCGGCAAGGCGATGGAAGGTAACTTCTTCGAACCGACCATCCTCACCAACGTGCCGAAAAACGCTGCGGTGGCCAAGGAAGAAACCTTCGGCCCGCTGGCGCCACTGTTCCGCTTCAAAGACGAAGCCGAAGTGATCGCGATGTCCAACGACACTGAATTCGGTCTGGCCTCGTACTTCTATGCGCGCGACCTTGGCCGTGTGTTCCGCGTCGCCGAAGCGTTGGAATACGGCATGGTCGGCGTCAATACCGGGCTGATCTCCAACGAAGTCGCGCCGTTCGGCGGCATCAAGGCTTCGGGCCTGGGCCGTGAAGGCTCCAAGTACGGCATCGAAGATTATCTGGAAATCAAATACCTCTGCCTGGGCATCTAAGCCCTGCAAGAGATCGTAGTAAACGCAAAGGGCACGAGAGCGCTGTCCCTTTGCGTGGTTTGAAACCTGCATTTTCTCTGCGGCCGGGAACGCCGTGGCAGTCGATCATCGCATGCTGCCACCGCCGATTCCTCCCGCTTCATCCTTGAACCACGCCGCCCGATGAGCGGCGAATGAGGACTGTAATGAGCAAGACTAACGCTGAACTGATGGCCCGTCGTACCGCCGCTGTACCACGCGGTGTTGGCCAGATTCACCCGATCTTCGCCGAGTCCGCGAAGAACGCGACCGTAACCGACGTTGAAGGTCGTGAGTTCATCGACTTCGCCGGTGGTATCGCGGTACTCAACACCGGCCACGTGCACCCGAAAATCATCGCCGCCGTGACCGAGCAGCTGAACAAGCTGACCCACACCTGCTTCCAGGTACTGGCCTACGAGCCGTACGTTGAGCTGTGCGAAAAAATCAACGCCAAGGTCCCGGGTGATTTTGCCAAGAAAACCCTGCTGGTCACCACCGGTTCCGAAGCCGTCGAAAACGCCGTGAAGATCGCCCGTGCCGCCACTGGCCGCGCTGGCGTGATCGCTTTCACCGGCGCCTACCACGGCCGCACCATGATGACCCTGGGTCTGACCGGTAAAGTCGTACCGTACTCGGCCGGCATGGGCCTGATGCCAGGCGGCATCTTCCGCGCGTTGTACCCGAACGAGCTGCACGGCGTGAGCATCGACGATTCGATCGCTTCCATCGAACGCATCTTCAAGAACGACGCCGAGCCGAAAGACATCGCTGCGATCATCATCGAGCCGGTACAGGGTGAAGGTGGTTTCTACGTCGCGCCGAAAGAATTCATGAAGCGCCTGCGCGCGCTGTGCGACCAGCACGGCATCCTGCTGATCGCTGACGAAGTGCAGACCGGCGCTGGCCGTACCGGTACGTTCTTCGCCATGGAGCAGATGGGCGTTGCTGCCGATCTGACCACCTTCGCCAAATCCATCGCTGGCGGTTTCCCGCTGGCCGGTGTGTGCGGCAAAGCCGAATACATGGACGCCATCGCTCCAGGCGGCCTGGGCGGCACCTACGCCGGTAGCCCGATCGCTTGCGCCGCTGCGCTGGCGGTGATGGAAGTGTTCGAAGAAGAACACCTGCTGGACCGCTGCAAGGCCGTCGGCGAGCGTCTGGTCACTGGCCTGAAAAACATTCAGGCCAAATACCCGGTCATTGGCGAAGTGCGCGCTCTGGGCGCAATGATCGCAGTCGAGCTGTTCGAGAACGGTGACAGCCACAAGCCAAACCCGACTGCCGTAGCGGCCGTGGTGGCCAAGGCTCGCGACAAGGGGCTGATCCTGCTGTCCTGCGGCACTTACGGCAACGTGCTGCGCGTACTCGTACCGCTGACCTCGCCGGACGAGCAACTGGACCAAGGTCTGGCAATCATCGAAGAATGCTTCTCGGAGCTATAAGCCCGGTATTGTGTGATCGGTTCGACAAAAAACCCGCTTCGGCGGGTTTTTTCATGCCGGCGCAAACATATCGGCGTTTAGCGCTGTCTCGATTGGCCAGCATTGGCTAAGGTTCAAGGCATTGCCAGGGAGTGCGTGCATGATTGCCGTTGAATTACCCGCCGTACCGCGCGTGTTGATTGCCGAGGCCGACCCATGGTCGCGCGATCTGCTTAAACAAGTGCTACTGAACGTGCGTTGCGATGCGCGGCTGGATCTGTGTGCCGATGGTCAGCAAGCGCTGTCAATGCTCACCGAAATTCCCTATGACCTGGCCATCGTCGATTGGGAATTGCCCGGCGTCGATGGTTTGAACGTGCTGCGCAGCGTGCGTCAGCGCAAGCGCAACCCGCCGCTGCCATTCATTTTGATGAGCAGCCGCAACGACAGTGCCAGCGTGCGCGAAGCCATCCCGCTCGCACCGACGGCGTATCTGACCAAACCATTGAACATGGAGGGCCTGACCGAGCGTCTGCAGGGTTTGCTGCTCAACGCCGGGCAGGAGGTGTTCTGTGAAGTGCCGGCCCTTGCGCCGGGCATGACCCTGGCGGTGTTTCTTGAGCGGCGCCGTGAGCAAACCGACGGCGCGCCGTTGATGACCGATGTGCAAGTGGCGGTGAAGCGCAGCCTCAATCCCGATGGCCTCGACCTGAAGCTGCTCGAAGAAGAGGTTCGCACCGATCCGCAGATCACGGCTGTACTGATCGCCGCGGCGAACAGCGCGGCGCAGCACCATGGCGCGCCGGTGCAGACACTGGCGCAAGCCCTGCATCGGCTGGGCACCGGGCAAAGCATGAATCTGATCCTCGGCCTGGCGCTCAAGCGCAGTGCCCGGCTCAGCGATCCGTGTCTGGCGGACTACGCCGAGCGTTATTGGGGTTTGTCCCTGCACACTGCTGAATATGCGCGCACTCTGGCGCGGTTGCTCGATCTGGATCAGGAGCGCTGCTATTGCGCCGGCATGCTGCACCGCCTCGGCGATCTGGCCCTGCTGCGCTGTCTGCAGGAGTGGCAGCAGTCGGGCGGGGCACTGGACGAGCAGGAGGAAGTCGGCGAAGCGCTGGCACAGTTCGGTGCGGCCTATGGCTCTGCGCTGCGCACGCGCTGGCGTCTGCCGCTGGAACTGCGCGAGCTGATCGCCTCGGTTTATCAACTCGGCGGAGGCGTGTATTCGCGCGAGGCGCTGGTGATGAACATGGCAGCGCAGATGGCGCGGCTGACCGAGCATGAGGGTGTCGAGGAACTGGCGAAGAGTCGTACCGCGCGGTTGTTGAAGATTGGTTTGCCGGAGCTGATGCGGATGCGCAAATAACCGGAGCGCATAAATCCCAATGTAGGAGTGAGCCTGCTCGCGATAGCGGAGGGTCAGTCGAAGGGTTATTGCCTGATACTCCGCTATCGCGAGCAGGCTCACTCCTACAGTTAATCCGGGTGGGGCTGTGTATTGCGTCAGGCAGAGATGATGCGGTTCTTGCCTTGGCGCTTGGCTTCATACATCGCCGCATCTGCACGGGCGAACAGGTTGTCGAGGCTTTTGTCTTCGTCGGTGAGGCTGGTCAGCCCTTGGCTCACGGTGATGCCGAACGTCTGGCCGTCATGGCTGAACCGTAAACGCTGAATCTCCAGCTGCAAGCGTTCCGCCACTTGCATGGCCATCTCTGGGGCGCATCCGGGGAACACCGCGGCAAACTCCTCACCACCAATTCGCCCGAACAGATCGCCCCGGCGCAATGAGCTGCGTCCGCACTCGGCTATCCGTTGCAACACGTTGTCGCCTTCCGGGTGGCCGTAGCTGTCGTTGATCGCTTTGAAGTCATCGATATCCAGCAGCAAAAACGCCATCGGCGTACCGCGCAGGCGTGCTTCTTCGAATTCGCGGTTGGCGCATTCGAAGAAGTGTCGGCGGTTACTGCTTTGCGTCAACACATCGGTGGTTGCCAGGCGTTGCAGCTCGGTTTCCATGTGCTTCTTGTCGGTGATGTCTTCGGCGATGCCGACGATGATCACTGGTTGGTCTGGATCGTCCTGGCGATTGATGAAGCATTTGTCGCTGAGCCAGCGCACCTGACCGTCGGCGGCGATGATCCGGTACTCGCGATCTTCCACCGCGCCCTTGTGCAGCACCTCGGCGAGGCTGCGCTCGGCATAGTCCAGATCATCGGGGTAAATGCTGTCGCGCCACTGGTTGTAGTCACCGAGCAGCAGCCCGGCAGAGCGACCGAAAATCCGTTCATAGGCGGGGCTGACGTACAGCACCTGACGGGTCTCCCAGTTGAATGCCCAGAGCACAGCGTTGACGCTGACCAGCAAGGAACTGAACAACTGTTCGCGCTCGCTCAGGCGTGCAACCTCACCTTGCGCATGCATCAGCGCCATCAGGGTTTGCGCGGCCTCGGGCCACTGCGGGACGGATGAGTCTTTTGGATTGTTGTTGACCATCGGCACAAATCTCAAAGGGCGTGCCGCGATTTCGACAGCGGCCACAATACAGCCCGCCGGGGTGGCGAAGTGTCTTTGAGATAGGTGATTTTCGGCGAAGTTCAAAACGGTGCACTCGCCTGGGCGAGTGCACCGATCAACGGTCTCAGACTGCTGCAGGACGCAGCGAGTAGGTTTTCAACTGGTCGGCGAATTCACGCAGGGACTGAATGCCGCTGGCCTCGGCCTCGTGAATCCAGTCCTTGATGGCGGCGAGCATGTCATGGCCATTCGAACTGGTCTTGACCCAGATCTGTTGCAGGGCCAGACGTTTTTCGTAAATGACTTTCAATGCCTGGCTGTGCTCGAGCATGGTCTGGATGCGTAGATGATGACGGTCTTCCAGCAGGCTGGTCTCGCGCGACAGCAGGCGCTTGGCGCGGTGGAACTGGTGGCGGACCGAGTGATCGACCTTGGCCAGCTCCTGCTTGACCAGCGGACCGATCACCAGCTTGCGGTACTGGGCCATGATCTGGAAGCGGTTGTTGAGGATCGCCATGGCGGTGTCCATGTCCAGGCTGCCCTTGCCTTCGACCCGGTGCGCGATCGGCGCAACTCGCTGAACCCTGGCCAGACCGAGGAAGCTGAAGACCTTGATCCACGCCCAGCCGAGGTCGAATTCCCACTTTTTCACCGACAGCTTGGCCGAGTTGGGGTAGGTGTGATGGTTGTTGTGCAGTTCTTCGCCGCCGATCAGGATGCCCCAAGGCACCAGATTGGTCGCGGCGTCGCGGCATTCGAAGTTGCGATAGCCGACCGCGTGGCCCAGACCGTTGATCACACCGGCGGCCCACACCGGGATCCACATCATCTGGATCGCCCAGATGGTGATGCCGATGGTGCCGAACAGCAGCAGATCGATAACGCCCATGATTGCCACGCCCAGCAGCGGGAAACGACTGTAGAGGTTGCGCTCGATCCAGTCTTCCGGGCAGTTCTTGCCGTAGATGCGCAGGGTTTCCGGGTTCTGCGCTTCGGCGCGGTACAGCTCGGCACCGGTGCGCAGCACCGTGGACAGGCCTTTGATTACCGGGCTGTGCGGGTCATCTTCGGTTTCGCATTTGGCGTGGTGTTTGCGGTGGATGGCCGTCCACTCGCGGGTGTTCTGCGCTGTGGTCAGCCACAGCCAGAAGCGGAAAAAGTGTTTCAGACCGGCATTCAGCTCCAGCGAGCGATGCGCTGAATAACGGTGCAGATAGACCGTGACGGCAACAATCGTCACATGAGTCATCAGCAGGGTGACCGCGACCAGCGACCAGGCCGACAAGCCAAGAAAACCTTCGTACCACATAGGCTATAGGGCCCTCGATAAAGATAAAAACAGCCGTTGCATTATCACCAAGCACACGGATAAAACCAGTCGCCCTTCAAGGAAAGCGTCGCTGGATGTTTCTTGACCTATAATTCCAACCTTTTTGTAGGGACATGGACAGTCGAATGCCTGCCACTTACCGCGATGCCTTGCGCGTAGCGCTGCTCTATCTCGTGATCGCTGCTGTTTGGCTGCAAGGTGTTGATCATTTATTAAACAGTTTCTTCAATGACTCCGTCGATATCGCGCGATGGAAACTGATCAACGGTTACCTGTTTGCCGCGGTGAGTGCCGGCTTGATCTTTCTGGCGCGGGCGCGCCTGTACGGTTTTCTCGGCATCGGCGCACGGTTGCGCGAGCGTCACGCCGATCGCGAGCGTTTGCGTCAGGCGGCAGCGGTGTTCGACTGCACTCGCGAAGGCGTGCTGGTCACCAATCATCAGGGGCTGATCGTCCACGTCAATCGCGCGTTCATGGCGATCACCGGTTATCAACGCGAAGAAGTTATCGGCCAGCAGCCGAGCCTGTTCAAGTCCGGCCATCATCCGCCGGGTTTCTATCAAGCCATGTTCGCCACGTTGCAGGCGCAGGGCGAATGGAGCGGGGAGATCTGGAACCGGCGCAAAAGCGGCGAAATTTATCCACAGTGGCAAACCATCCGCGTGATTCACGATGATCACGGTCGGCTCAGCCATTACGTCGCGGTGTTTTCCGATATCAGTGCGATCAAGCATTCCGAGGAGGAACTCAAACACCTCGCCCACCATGATCCGCTGACCGATCTGCCCAATCGCCTGCTGTTCGGCGACCGCACCGAACAGGCGCTGGCCTGGGCGCAAACCCACAAGCGCGGTTGCGCGCTGCTGATGCTCGATCTCGATCACTTCAAAATGATCAATGACAGCCTCGGCCATAACGTGGGCGATCGCTTGCTCAAGGCCGTGGCGGCGCGTTTGCAGGGGTTGTTCGGTCCTGGCATCACCCTGGCGCGGCTCGGCGGAGACGAGTTCGCCGTGCTCGCCGAAAGTTGTCCACAGCCGGTGCAGGCGGCGGCGCTGGCGCAACGCATGCTCGATACATTCAAGGACGCGTTCCGCGTGGATGTCCACGAATTGTTGATCAACGCCAGCATCGGCATCAGCCTGTTCCCCAGCGATGCCTTGAGCGCCGAGCAACTGCTGCGCAATGCCGATGCCGCTTTGTTCAAGGCCAAAAGCAGCGGGCGCAACGGGTACGCCTTGTACACCGAAGAACTCACTGCCCACGCCCAACAACGCGTGGAACTCGCCTTTGAATTGCGCCGCGCGCTGGCGCAACAGGAGCTGCGGGTTTACTACCAACCGGTGCATGACCTGCCAAGCGGCCGCCTGATCGGCGTAGAAGCCCTGGTGCGCTGGCAGCATCCGCAACGCGGTCTGGTCTCGCCCGCAGAATTCATCCCGATTGCCGAGCGCACCGGGCTGATTGCTGAAATCGATGCCTGGGTCATGCAGCAGGCTTGCCGGCAGATGTGCCAGTGGCAGCAGGCCGGCGTGGTGCTGTCGTTTGTCGCGGTGAATGTGTCGTCGCGACTGTTTGCCCGCCGCGAGCTGTACCAGCAGGTGGCGCAGGTGCTGCACGACACCGGACTGGAACCGGCGTTTCTGGAGCTGGAAGTGACCGAAAGTGCGGTCATGGACGATCCGGAAGTCGCGCTTGAGCAGATGCATCGTTTGCGTGAGCTGGGTATCCGCCTGGCGATTGATGACTTTGGCACCGGCTATTCATCGCTGTTGCGGCTCAAGCGTTTGCCGGTACAGAAACTCAAGATCGATCAGGGCTTCGTCGCCGGTTTGCCGTGGGATGAGGATGACGTGGCGATTGTCCGGGTGATCATCGCACTGGCGCGCAGCATGGGCATGCAGGTGCACGCCGAGGGTATTGAGCAGGTTGAGCAGGCGAAATTTCTGCTCGAACAGGAATGCGATCTGGGGCAAGGCTACTGGTTTGGCCGGCCAGTGCCGGCGCAGGAGATTGAGCATTCCCTCGGGATGGGTGGGAAGAGCTGATTTTCTGGTTATATAAACATTCTTAAATAGTCTTTTTAAGAATATCCGTACCTCTCTTATATTGCTCCCACGCCGAACGCAGTGCCGCCCACTGCCAGGCATATCCCCTTCAAAGGAGCAGCACCATGAGCGCATCCCTTCGCAGCGTTGACGGTCAGGACGAAAGCACGATCTTGCGGGAAATCCAGAGCGCCCTGCGCGATCTGCGTTTTGGCGCGGTGGAAATCACTGTGCACAACGCCCAGGTCGTGCAGATCGAACGCAAAGAGAAATTCCGCTTGCAGCAACCCGGCAAGCAACCGGGCTGAAAGATTGCAGCCTGCGTCAGCTCCTGCGGGGAGCTTCAGACAAGAGCTGGCGCAGGCGGCGATCTTTAACCGGCAGCCGATTACGCAGTCCATAAGAACAAAGCCACCACCGAGAACTCCAGGAGCTTTCACCATGTCGTCGATTCGCCGTTACGCTTTGGCCGCGCTGGCCAGTGCCGTGTTTGCCGGTTCCGCGGTTGCCAAGGATTACGAACTGCTCAACGTCTCGTATGACCCGACTCGCGAGCTGTATCAGGACTACAACGCCGAATTCATCAAGTTCTGGCAGAAAGATCACGCCGGCGACACCGTGAAAATCCAGCAATCCCATGGTGGCTCGGGCAAACAGGCGCGTGCGGTGATCGACGGTCTGCGCGCCGACGTCGTAACCCTGGCCCTGGCCGGCGACATCGACGAAGTGGCCAAGCTCGGCAAGAGCCTGCCTGCCGATTGGCAGAAGCGTCTGCCGGAAGCGAGCACGCCGTACACCTCGACCATCGTCTTCCTGGTGCGCAAGGGCAACCCGAAAGGCATCAAGGACTGGGGCGATCTGGTCAAGAACGACGTCTCGGTGATCACGCCCAACCCGAAAACCTCCGGCGGTGCGCGCTGGAACTTCCTCGCAGCCTGGGCCTACGGCCTGAAAGCCAACGGCGGTGACGAAGCCAAGGCCAAGGAATACGTACAGACCCTGTTCAAGCACGTGCCGATTCTCGACACTGGCGCACGCGGTTCGACCATCACGTTCGTCAACAACGGTCAGGGTGATGTGCTGCTGGCGTGGGAAAACGAAGCGTTCCTGGCACTGAAAGAAGACGGTGGCGCCGACAAGTTCGACATCATCGTGCCTTCGCTGTCGATCCTCGCCGAGCCGCCCGTGGCCGTGGTCGACAAGAACGCCGAGAAGAAAGGCAACGAGCAGATCGCCGAAGCCTATCTGAAGCACCTGTACAGCCCGGCCGGTCAGGAGATCGCGGCGAAGAACTTCTACCGTCCGCGTGACAAGGACGTGGCCGCGAAATACGCCCAGCAGTTCCCGAAACTGGAGCTGGTGACCATCGACAAGGACTTCGGTGGCTGGAAATCCGCGCAGCCAAAATTCTTCAACGATGGCGGCGTGTTCGACCAGATTTATCAGGCGCAGTAATCTCATCTAAACCGGCCTGATGTCTGGGCACATGACATGTGGGAGCGAGCCTGCTCGCGAAGGCGGTATTTCAGGCGGCAGGGATGTTGGCTGATACTGCCCCTTCGCGAGCAGGCTCGCTCCCACATTGATGCGTTTTTAACCAGGGACTTTTATGTCGCGTCGTATCTCCCCCGTCATACCCGGCTTCGGGCTGACGCTGGGCTACACCTTGGTGTACCTCAGTCTGATTGTGCTTATCCCGCTGGCGGCGATGTTCGTCCACGCCGCTCAGCTGACCTGGGAGCAGTTCTGGGCGATCATTTCCGCACCGCGGGTGCTGGCGGCGTTGAAGCTGAGCTTTGGCACGGCGCTGTGCGCGGC
The DNA here is from genome assembly GCF_036668835.1 of Pseudomonas koreensis. GTDB lineage: Bacteria > Pseudomonadota > Gammaproteobacteria > Pseudomonadales > Pseudomonadaceae > Aquipseudomonas > Aquipseudomonas koreensis_I. The sequence goes on along the minus strand of NZ_JAZEVW010000004.1, from coordinate 581,401 downwards.
GATCATCAACGGCATTATCGGCACGTTGCTGGCCTGGGTGCTGGTGCGCTACACCTTCCCCGGGCGCAAGGTGATCGACGCGATGATCGATCTGCCGTTCGCGCTGCCCACGGCCGTGGCCGGTATCGCGCTGACCGCGCTGTATGCCCCGACCGGACTGGTCGGGCAGTTCGCCACCGATCTGGGTTTCAAGATCGCCTACACGCCGCTGGGTATCACCCTGGCGCTGACCTTTGTGACTCTGCCGTTCGTGGTGCGCACAGTGCAACCGGTGCTGGCCGACATTCCTCGCGAAGTCGAAGAAGCCGCCGCGTGCCTCGGGGCCAAGCCGATCCAGGTGTTTCGCCATATCCTCGTACCGGCGCTGCTGCCTGCATGGCTGACCGGTTTTGCCCTGGCGTTTGCCCGTGGCGTTGGCGAGTACGGTTCGGTGATCTTCATCGCCGGCAACATGCCGATGAAAACCGAGATCCTGCCGCTGCTGATCATGGTCAAGCTCGACCAGTACGATTACACCGGCGCCACGGCCATCGGCGTGTTGATGCTGGTGGTTTCCTTTGTCCTGTTGCTGCTGATCAACTTGCTGCAGCGGCGCATCGAAACCCCATAAGGAGGCGCGCACATGTCCCAATCGTCTATTGCGGCCGCCTCGGCGGCCAACGCTGCGCGGCGTGGCAGTGCCACTTCACGCAGAGTCCTGATCGGTCTTGGCTGGCTGATCTTTTTCCTGTTTCTGCTGCTGCCGTTGTTCATCGTCGTCTCGCAGGGTTTGAAGAACGGCCTCGGTGCGTTCTTCACGGCGATCTTCGAGCCGGATGCGCTGTCGGCGCTGAAACTTACGGTGTTCGCGGTGCTGATTTCGGTGCCGCTGAACCTGGTGTTCGGCGTCAGCGCCGCGTGGTGCGTGAGCAAATACTCGTTCCGCGGCAAGAGCATGCTGGTGACGCTGATCGACCTGCCGTTTTCCGTGTCGCCAGTGATCGCCGGTCTGGTCTACGTGCTGATGTTCGGCGCGCAGGGCCTGTTCGGGCCGTGGCTGCAGGATCACGATATCCAGATCGTCTTCGCCCTGCCGGGGATTGTGCTGGCGACGATTTTCGTCACGGTGCCATTCGTGGCTCGCGAGCTGATTCCGCTGATGCAGGAACAAGGTACCCAGGAAGAGGAGGCCGCGCGTCTGCTCGGCGCCAATGGCTGGCAGATGTTCTGGCATGTCACCGTGCCCAACATCAAATGGGGCCTGATCTATGGCGTGGTGCTGTGTACCGCGCGCGCCATGGGTGAGTTCGGTGCGGTGTCGGTGGTGTCCGGACACATTCGCGGGGTGACCAACACCTTGCCGCTGCACGTCGAGATCCTCTACAACGAATACAACCACGTGGCCGCGTTCGCCGTGGCGAGCCTGTTGCTGATCCTGGCGCTCTTCATCCTGCTGCTCAAGCAGTGGAGCGAAAACCGTATCAACCGCCTGCGCGCCAGCGCCGCGGAGGAATAATTCATGTCGATCGAAGTGCGTAACGTCAGCAAGAATTTCAACGCGTTCAAGGCGCTGGACAACATCAGCCTGGACATCCAGAGCGGAGAACTGGTCGCGCTGCTGGGCCCGTCGGGCTGCGGCAAAACCACTCTGCTGCGGATCATTGCCGGTCTGGAAACCCCGGATCAGGGCAACATCGTTTTCCACGGTGAAGACGTCTCCGGCCACGACGTGCGTGATCGCAACGTCGGTTTCGTGTTCCAGCATTACGCTCTGTTCCGGCACATGACGGTATTCGACAACGTCGCGTTCGGCCTGCGCATGAAACCGAAAAACCAGCGCCCGAGCGAAAGCCAGATCGCGACCAAGGTTCACGAACTGCTGAACATGGTGCAACTGGACTGGTTGTCGGATCGCTACCCGGAGCAACTGTCCGGTGGTCAGCGCCAACGCATCGCGCTCGCCCGTGCGTTGGCGGTGGAGCCGAAAGTGCTGCTGCTGGACGAGCCGTTCGGCGCCCTCGACGCCAAGGTGCGCAAAGAGCTGCGCCGCTGGCTGGCGCGCTTGCACGAAGACATCAACCTGACCTCGGTATTCGTGACTCACGATCAGGAAGAGGCGATGGAAGTCGCGGACCGTATCGTGGTGATGAACAAGGGCGTGATCGAGCAGATTGGCTCACCGGGCGACGTCTACGAAAATCCGGCCAGTGATTTTGTTTATCACTTCCTCGGCGATTCGAATCGTTTGCTGCTCAGCGACGACAACCACGTGCTGTTCCGCCCGCATGAGGTGTCGTTGTCCAGACATGAGCTGGAGGATCACCATGCCGCTGAAGTCCGCGATATCCGGCCGTTGGGCGCGACCACGCGGGTGACGTTGAAGGTTGAGGGGCAGAGCGATCTGATCGAGGCCGAAGTGGTGAAGGATCACGACAGCCTGATCGGCCTGGCCAAGGGTGAAACCCTGTTCTTCAAACCGAAGGTCTGGCAGAAAGTCGCCAACCTTTAAAGTCAAAAGCTTCGCGAGCAGGCTCGCTCCCACACTGGATCTGTGATCGCCACAAGTCCCCTGTGGGAGCGAGCCTGCTCGCGAAAGCGATTCAGACAGCCGCACGATTCGGATTGACCCGCACCCCTCCGGACCGCGCCTCGATCTGCGCTTTCAGTTCATGCCGCATCCCGAGCATGAACGCCAGCTCGGCCACCACAAACAACGGGCCGACAATCAGCCCCGACACATCATCGACAAACGCCGGTTTGCGCCCTTCATAGTGATGCCCGACAAACTGGATCACCCAGCCAATCACGAACATCCCCAAGCCGCTGCTCAGCCAGACCATCGTGCTCTGCTGCGCCAGTACATGCCCGGCCCAGACCGACAGCCCCATCAGCACCGTCATCAGTACGCCGAGCTTCAGTTCCAGGCGCAGATAAAACCACGCCGAGGCCAGCGCCAGCAGAACGGCGGGCGAGATCCACAAGCCGCCCAGCGACCATTCGGGGCGCGACAACAACACCGCCACCGCGACGACGATCAGCGGAATGCCGACAAAGTGGCTGGCGATGTTGCGCGGGTCGCGGTGGTAGGCGGCGTATTGGCTGAGATGGTCGACGAGGCTTTTCATTGTTGTTCCTCCAGTGGGATTAGTCGCATCATCCCTCGACAACAGGGTTCGCTCTGTCGGGCAGGCGACAATCCAGGAGGGTTTTATGCACATACGTTCACGGCTGCTGACCGGGCACTGGTTCAGTCATCTGCCGGCATCCTTTCAGGATAGTCTGCTGGCGGCGAGCCGTGAGCGGCGGCTGACGGCGGGACAGCGCCTGTTTCAGCGCGGTGACGCACCGTGCGGCTTGTACGCGGTGCTCGATGGCGCCGTGCGCATTGGCGCGGTGAGCGAGCAGGGCAAAGAGGCGTTGTTGAGTCTGGTCGAGGTGCCGCACTGGTTTGGCGAAATCTGCCTGTTCGATGGTCAGCCACGCACCCATGATGCTTATGCAGTCGGGGCCTGCACTTTGCTGAACATTCCGCAGGCGGCATTGTTGAAATTGCTCGACGAGCAACCCGTATATTGGCGGCATCTGGCGCTGCTGATGAGCCACAAGTTACGTCTGGCATTCATCAGTCTCGAACAGCTGAGCCTGCTGCCGGCCCCCGCGCGGCTGGCCCATCGTTTGCTGATGATTGCCGAAGGCTACGGCGAACTCGACGCACCGCGCCGAGTGCTGCAACTGCCGCAGGAGCAATTGGCCGCGATGCTGTCGCTGTCGCGGCAGACCACCAACCAGATCCTCAAGGATCTGCAGGGGCAGGGGGTCATTGGTCTGGCATACGGCGAGATCGAAATCCTCGATGTCGCGCGATTGCGTGCCTTGGCCACACTCTGAATAACACCAATTATCCGTGTGGGAGCGAGCTTGCTCGCGAATGCGGTGAATCATTCAACAGAAATGTTGACTGACCTGACGCCTTCGCGAGCAGGCTCGCTCCCACAGGGTTCTGTGCTGTTTTCAGGAACCGCGATAGGTCGAGAAACCATACGGGCTGAGCAGCAGCGGGATGTGGTAATGCTGGTCGGTCTGCTTCACTTGGAAGATCACCGGGATTTCCGGGAAGAACGTGTCGTGCTTGATCTTCTTGTAGTACTCGCCGGTCTTGAACACCACGCGGTATTCACCCGCTTCAAAGGGCTGCCTTGCCGGAAACAATTCGGCGATTCGCCCCTGTTCGTTGGTGGTGCCTTGCGCCAGCGGCTGCCAGTCCGTGCCGACATGCTTTTCCAGCGAGACGTTGATGCCCGGCGAGGGCAGGCCGTTTTCCAGGTTGAGCACGTGTACGCTCAACGGGTTGCCGGCGGCCAGCGCCAGGCTCGAAACAGCGCTCAGGCCAAGGGCGGCGAGGGTCATGCGCAGGGTGGTCATGGTGGTTCTCCTTAGTGGGAAGGGGTGATGCTCAGGCCAGCCTTGTCGGCGGCCGCGAGGGCACAGTTTTCGTCCTGCTCGCCGCCGCCGGAACCGGCTACGCCCATGGCGCCGACCAGTTCGCTGCCGGCGAACAACGGGATGCCGCCGCCCAGCAACAGCAGTTCATCGAGGGTGTTGAGGTTGGCGGTTTCCGGGTTGCTGCGGGCACGCTCGGCGAACAGTCGCGTCGGCGTCTTGGTCGACAGCGCGGTGTAGGCCTTGCGCTGGCTGGCGGCGGTGTTGTGCGGGCCGATGCCATCGCCGCGCAGGGTCACCAGCAGATTGCCGCCACGGTCGAGCACCGACACCGTGCCGGTACAGGTGCTCATCGCCTTGTCGGCGAGCCAGCGGGCGGTTTTCAGATCGAGGTCGGCGTGACGCGGCAATTCCGGGCTGGCGACAGCGGCGCCACTCAGGCCGATCATCAGGCTTGCAACGAGGTATTTGACGGTCATGGACAAGCTCCAGAAGCGAAGGTCGTCACCTTAACGGCCGGTCCTCGTCAGAACCTCGTCAGTTGGATTACAAGTTTGTAATGGGCAACGCCGCCGAAGGCGCCTAGCCTGTGTGCCTTAATGAACGAGGTGTGCCATGCGTTTGCTGGTTGTAGAAGACGAAGCCAAAACCGCGAATTTCCTCGCCAAGGGTCTGGGCGAGTCGGGTTTTGCCGTGGACGTGGCGCTCAATGGCCTCGATGGCCGCTACTTTATCGAGCAGCAGGAATATGACCTGATCATCCTCGACGTAATGCTGCCTGGTCTCAACGGCTGGCAATTGCTGCAACTGATCCGCCAGCGCGGCGCCACTCCCGTGTTGTTTCTCACGGCCAAGGACGCCATTGAAGACCGCGTACGCGGCCTCGAACTGGGTGCCGACGATTACCTGCTCAAACCCTTCGCCTTCGCCGAACTGCTCGCGCGGGTGCGCACCTTGCTGCGCCGCGGGCCGATGCGCGAGGCCGAGTCTTACCAGATCGCCGATCTGGAGATCGATGTGCTGCGCCGCCGCGTCAGTCGTGGTGGCCAGCGCATCGCCCTGACCAACAAGGAATTCGCTCTGCTGCAATTGCTCGCCAGCCGCCAGGGCGAAGTGTTGTCGCGCACGCTGATCGCCTCGCAGGTGTGGAATCTGAATTTCGACAGTGACACCAACATGGTCGAAGTGGCGGTGCGCCGTCTGCGCTCGAAGGTTGATGATCCGTATATGCCAAAACTTATCCACACCGTGCGCGGTGTCGGTTATCAGCTGGAAGCGCCCGACGATGTGGAGTAAGTCGATCGCCTGGCGTCTGGCGATGGCCTTCGCCATCGTCTGTGCCTTGGTGCTGAGCGCGATTGGCGTGTTCCTCTATCGTTCGCTGGCCTCGGAGCTGGCCTTCCGTGACGATATGGCCCTGCTCGGTCGCCTCGAACAGGTGCGCGCGTTGCTCGCCGACAGTGACAGCCTTGATGCCCTGCAAGCGCGGCCGCGGCTGTACCAGAACATGCTCGGCAATCTCGACAGCCTGCTGCTGGTGCGCCGCGCGGACGGCTCCAGCGTGATCGCGATCAACCCGCGTCAGCGCGAGTTGCCACGCTTGGAGGCGATTGCTCGCGAGCAGATGCCACAACGTCGCGACGTGCTGACGTGGCAGGCCGCTGACGGTGCCGAAGTGGCGCTGTTGTCCGGTCAGGCGCAGGGCCCGAACGGTGAATCCCTTACCGTAATCGCCGGCAAGGTGCTGAGCGAGCGTGAGCAGATGCTTTCCAGTTACCGCTTGCGCCTGTATCTCTCCGTCGGCCTCGGCGCGTTGCTCGCTTTTGCGCTTGGCCTGTTGCTGTTGCGCCGCGGCCTGCGACCGTTGCGCCAGTTGAGCGCAGCGGTGCGCGGCATCGATCTGCGTAGCCTTGATCAACGCTTACCTGCCGAGGGCACACCGACAGAACTGCGCGAACCGGTGCAGGCGCTCAACGGCATGCTCGCGCGGCTGGATGACAGCGTGCAGCGCCTGTCGCAATTCTCCGCCGACCTCGCCCACGAAATCCGCACGCCGTTGCACACCTTGCTGGCGAGCAATGGCCAGGCGCTGAATCATCCCCGTAGCACCGCGGAATATCAGGAAGTGCTGGCCTCGAACATGGAAGAGTTCGAACGACTCAAGCGCATGGCCGAGAACCTGATGTTCCTCGCCCGCGCCGAACAGGCCGAGCGCGCATTGAACCTGCAAAAGCTGGATTTACGCAGCGTTGGCGATGAGCTGTGTGATTACTTCGAAGCCCTGGCGGACGATCGCGACCTGCGCCTGGACAACCAACTGCACGGCGAACTGCTCGCCGATCAACAGTTGCTGCAACGGGCGCTTGGCAACCTGCTGGCCAACGCCGTGCGCCATGCCAACCCCGGCACCGTTATCAGCCTGCGCCGCCGCGACGAGCCAGGCCAGGCCTGGCTGCAAGTACACAACCACGGCCCCATTATCGCGCCCGAGCATCTAGGCAAACTGTTCGACCGCTTCTACCGCGTTGATCCGTCGCGGGCGGAACCGGGGGATTCGGGTGGGTTGGGGTTGGCGATCGTGCAGTCGATCATGCAGTTGCATGGGGGGCAGGTGGGGGTGAGGAGTGATGCGGCGGGCACTGTGTTTGAGTTGGGTTTTTTGGTGCGACATTGATCATTTGAAAAGAGGATGATGGTCATTTTTTCGCAAGAAAATGCATTCAATAGAATGCATATCGGCTGAAAATAAAAAAATGCATCGTAAATAATGCAGGCGGCTCAGATGGAAAACATAGGCAAATTAATTAGAACTCTCCGAAAAGCGAATGGGCTGTCTCAGCAAGCCCTCGCTCTGAAGTACGGTATGAGTCGCGCGACCATCTCCGGCATCGAGAACAACACGGTCTCTGACATTGGTCTGCGTAAGGTAGAGGTAATCTTGAATGGCTTCGGCTATGTACTAGACGCGGTTCGTCGACCAGCCCGTCCCACTCTCGATATGCTCAAGAAGGAAAATTTCCACACTTGAGTCCTTCCACTGACTCATAGCTTGTGCTGGTTGTAACTCAACGCAAGCCATCACGAAACTGCCCCGGCGTCATCCCGGTCCAGCGCTTGAAGGCGCGGCTGAAGCTGCTGGTGTCGGCGAAGCCGAGCAGATAACTCACCTCGCTCAACGAACACTGCGGATCGCGCAGGTGCAGCAGCGCGAGGTTTTCGCGGCTTTCGTTGAGCAGGGTGTCGAAGCGGCAGCCTTCATCGGCCAGATGCCGTTGCAGGCTGCGCAAGCTCAGGTGCAAGGCCTGGGCGATGCGCTCGGCGCTGGGTTCGCCTTCGGGCAATTGTTCTTCGATGGCGTCGCGGACCTTGCGCTCCCAGGTCAGCGGTTGCAGCTGGGCCAGGGTGCGCTTGAGTACCGCTTCGTTGTGTTCGGCCAGTTCCGGGTTAGCGTCGTCGAGGTGGCTGTCGAAGTCGGCGAGGGCGAACTCCAGGCGATCTTCGACGCAGCCGAAATGCACCGGTGCGCGAAAGACTTTGTGCCATTGATGGGCATCGGTCGGTTCAGGGCGGCGCAGATAAACCGCCAGCGGCGCGTAATCGCGGCCGAGGCGATTGCGGCAGGTGCGCACGTAGATCGCCGTGAAGGCATCGATGGCTTCGAAGGCCGGCGCCGGATTGCCCACAGGGACTTTCAAACGGAATTGATAGCGATCGTCACTGCGGCTCAGCTGCAGTTCCAGCGCATCGCTGACCACCGGGTGATAGCGCACGATACGTTCGAACACCTCGCGCAAGCTGCCGCTGGCGACCAATGCATAGCCGAGGGCGTGGAAAGTGGTCGGGCTGACGAAGCGCGACACGCGCAAGCCCAGCGCCGGATCGCCGCTGGCCTCAACGGCGAGCGCCCACAGCCGTGTGGTGCCGGACAACGGATAGCGCGCATTGGGATCGTCCATCAGGCTCGGGTCAAGGCCGGCCTGTTGGCACAGGGCGATGCTGTCCAGCCCCAGCGCATCGAGTTGCTTGCGCAAGGCACGGGTCCAGCTGGCGAGGGAGGTCGGTTCCTTCATGCTGATTGGCGCGTCCGGTCAACAGGTTGGCGTTCTTGGCTAGCGCGATTGGCGCCCCGGCAAGGCACGATTCACACATCTTAGACCCGAGGATGGAAGCATGGACGGTACTTCTGCAAGCCCCCAGCGGCTCAATGCGGCGCAGCGCTCAGCGCATATTCGCGAGGTGGTGCTGGCCAAAGGTGTGGAGCTGCGCGAGCGCTACCCGATTCTTCAGCATCAGGACGCCTTGGGCGCAGGGATTCTGGCGTTTGCTTTGGTCGGCATGATCGGCTCGGCTGCCTTGTATATCAGTGGTCACATGGCGTGGTGGGCGTGCCTGTTGCTGAACGCGTTTTTTGCCTCGCTGACTCATGAGCTGGAACACGACCTGATCCACAGCATGTATTTCCGCAAGCAGCGCGTGCCGCACAACCTGATGATGGGCCTGGTGTGGCTGGCGCGGCCGAGTACGATCAACCCGTGGATTCGGCGCCAGTTGCACCTCAATCACCACAAGGTTTCCGGCACCGAAGCCGACATGGAAGAGCGTGCAATCACCAACGGTGAGCCTTGGGGTTTTGCGCGGTTGTTGATGGTGGGCGACAACATGATGTCGGCCTTTATCCGCCTGCTGCGGGCCAGGACCTGGGCGCACAAGCTCGGCATACTCAAGCGGGTGTTCAAGGTCTACGCGCCGTTGGCGCTGCTGCACTGGGGCGCGTGGTATGTGTTTCTCGGTTTCCACGCAGCGAACGGCGTTGCCGCTCTGCTGGGGGCGCCGATCGAATGGTCGGCGAGCACGTTGGCGGTGATGCAGGTCATCGATATTGCCGTGGTGGTGATCATCGGCCCGAATGTGCTGCGCACGTTTTGCCTGCACTTCATCAGTTCGAATATGCATTACTACGGCGACGTCGAGCCGGGCAATGTGCTGCAGCAATGTCAGGTGCTGAACCCGTGGTGGCTGTGGCCGTTGCAGGCGTTCTGCTTCAACTTCGGCAGCAGCCACGGGATCCATCATTTCGTGGTCAAGGAGCCGTTTTACATCCGCCAGATGACCGTGCCGGTGGCGCACAAGGTGATGCGCGAGATGGGGGTGCGGTTCAATGATTTCGGTACGTTTGGGCGGGCGAACCGGTTTGTGCGCCGGGAAGAAAGTGCGGCGTCCGGGGAGGCGGTGCAGGCCTGACAGATTTCCCTCACCCTAGCCCTCTCCCAAAGGGAGAGGGGACTGACCGAGGTGTTTGTGCGTGTTACATCGACCTGAAACCCCGAGCCGAACTCAGGTTTGAAAAGCTTGAAAATCTGCTCCCTTTCCCCCTCTCCCTCTGGGAGAGGGCTGGGGTAAGGGGCTTTTGATCTTGTTTCAATCGGGCTGAAACGGCGAAGCACTCAAGATCACCCCGGTCTCCTCCACATACCGCTGCCAATGCCCGATCAACTCAGCGAGCTTGCCCGGCTGACTCAACGCCAGATCGTGGATCTCCCCCGGATCACTGCTCAAATCATAGAGCTGCCACGTCGCTGGCCCCACCGGCCCAGGAATCCAGACCGCTTTCCACGACCCTTGCCGAATCGCCCGGCGTCCGAACAGTTCCCAACCCGTGACCGTGTGCTCGTCATGCACCTGCGCGGTCTCGCCGGACAAAAAGCCCAGCCACGATTTGCCGCGCAACGACGCTATCGCTTTGCCTTTCCACTGTTTGCCCGGGTGACGCACGCCAGCCAGATCAAGAATCGTCGGAGTGATGTCCATCACCGTGCCGAAGCCGTGGCTGATCTGCCCTTTGAGCGCCAGTTGTGGATAGTGCAGCAACGCCGGCACACGAATGCCGCCCTCGGTGGTGAAGGCCTTGAACAACCGCGACGGCGCGGTCGCCACCTGTGCCCAGTTCGGCCCGTACCAGACGTAGGAGTTGGCGCGGCCAATGTTGTCGAGGCTGTTGTCGTAATGCTGGTTCAGATAAGTCATCAGTTCCGGGCCGAACTTGGGGAACGCTTCCAACAGCGCGCCTTCGGCACCGTTGTCGGACATGAACAGAATGAACGTATTGTCGAGCTGGCCCTGCTGGCGCAGGTAATCGACGACGCGGCCGATGTTCCAGTCCATGCGCTCGACCATCGCCGCGTAGACCTCCATGGCCCGCGCGGAAATCTGCTTCTGCTCCTCGCTCAACGCCTCCCACTGCGCGCTGAGCTGAATCAACGGATGCGGCTCGACGTCCGCTTCGATCAGGCCGAGGACCTTGAGTTTTTCCAGGCGTTCGAGGCGCAGCACGTCGGGGCCGGCGTCGTAGCGGCCGCGGTATTTCTCGACGATTTCGGCAGGCGCTTGCAGCGGCCAGTGCGGGGCGGAGAATGGCAGATAAGCGAAGAACGGTCGGGTCTGGTCGCGCTCCTTGAGGTACTGCAGCAGCTTGTCGCCAAAGGCATCGGAGGAATAGAAATCCTTGGGCAGTTCGTCGATGAATCGATCGTCTTCGATGTACAGCGCCGGGGTGGATTTCAGCAGGCCCGGCGTTTGCTCATCGTAGGTCGGCTCGAAACCATAGTGGTTGGCCGCGCCCGGCAACAGCGAAAACGAGCGCTCGAAACCGCGCGCATGCGGCGCCAGTTCGGCCGTCAAGCCGAGGTGCCATTTGCCGCTCATCAATGTTTGATAACCGGCCTCGCGCAGCAACTCCGGCAACGCCACCACGCGGTCGTTGAGATAGCCTTCGTAACCCGGTTTGCCGATCAGTTCGGGCGTCAGGGCTTCGGCCATCGTGCCGATGCCGGCGATATGGTGGTCGGTGCCGGTGAGCAGCATCGAGCGGGTCGGCGAGCAGGTCGGTGCGGTGTGAAAGTCGGTCAGGCGCAAACCGTTTTGGGCCAGCGCGTCGAGGTTCGGTGTGGCGATTTCGCCGCCGAACGCACCGATGTCGGAAAAGCCTAGATCGTCGGCCAGAATCACCAGAAAGTTGGGACGTTGCGGCATTGCAAAACTCCTGTTCAGCAGGCAATGAACGTCAGCGGCAGATCGCGGATCTGCACCGGTACGCTCGCTTGGTAATGGTCATTACGGGTCAGTTCGTGCAGCAGCTCTTCACGCAACTGATGAAAATCGAAACTGCTGCGCTGGCGCGGATGCGCCAGGGCAACGTCGACCACTTGCTTGATCCGCCCCGGACGCGGCTCCATCACCACCACGCGGTCAGCGAGGAAGATCGCTTCTTCGACGTCATGGGTGACCAGAATCGTGGTGATTTTTGCGCGTTCGCGGATCGCCAGCAGTTCGTCCTGCATCTGCTGGCGGGTCAGTGCGTCGAGGGCGCCGAAGGGTTCGTCGAGCAGCAGAATCCGTGGGCTGGCAACGAGTCCGCGGGCGATCGCCACACGCTGCGCCATGCCGCCGGACAACTGGTGCGGATAGGCGCGGGTGAAGTCGCGCAGGCCGACCAGATCGATGAAGTCGTTGATCCGCTGTTGCTTCTGAGCGGCGCTCAGCGGCTCGTTGACCAGGCCCAGACCGATGTTGTCGGCGACGCTCAACCAGGGAAACAAACGGTGCTCCTGAAAGACGATGCCGCGTTCGCGGCCGATGCCCTCCACGGGCTGGCCGTCCACGCTGATCTGCCCGCGAAACTGCGTGTCGAGTCCAACCAGCAAGCGCAGCAAGGTCGATTTTCCGCAGCCGCTGGAACCGACGATGGCGACGAATTCGCCCTCGGCAATGTCCAGATTGAATTCACGAATCGCCTCCAGTTCGAAGCCATCAACGTCGAAAGATTTGCCTACGTGGGTGAAGCTGACAATCGGTGCGTTCATGCGTGTCTCCAGCGGGTCGCGCGAATTTCCAGGCGTTGGCCGATCAGGTTGAGCAGGGCGCCGGTAAGGCCGACCAGCAGCATGCCGGCCATGATCAGGTCCATGCGCAGCAGTTGCTGCGCGCCGATCATCTGGCTGCCGATGCCACCGTTGGACGGCATGAAATATTCGGCGCCGATCGTGCCGAGCCAGGCGTAGATCAGGCTCAGCCTGAGGCCGGCGAAAATGCCCGGCGCAGCGCCGGGCAACACCAGGCGGCGCAGGCGTTGGCCGAGGCTCAGGCGCAACACGTGCGCGGCTTCGTTGAGTTGCGGCGAGAGGTTGGCGACGCTGCGTTGCGTGGCGATGAACAATGGAAAGAACGCGGCGAGGGCAACGAATACCCACTTGGCCAATTCACCGAGGCCGAACCACGCCGTGAGCAGCGGCACCCAGGCAAAAATCGCAATTTGCCGGATCGCCGCCAGCGTCGGGCCGAGCAAGCGTTCGCTGGTGCGCGACAGGCCCAGCAGCAAGCCGACGGCGAAACCGAGCCCGCCGCCGAGCAGCAAGCCGCCGACTGTGCGACCGAGGCTCAGGGCCAGGCCGCTGCTCAGCGTGCCGTCGCGCAGACCTTCCCATGCGGTGAGCACAACCGTCAGTGGGCTGACCAGAATATTGCTGTCGACCCATTGCTGCTCAGTCGCCAATTGCCACAGCGCCAGCAAGCTCAGCGGCAGCAGCCACGGTTGCAGTCGTTGCCAGCCTTCGTAACGCGGGCCTCGACGAATTTCGGCAGTCGCTGGATGCGGCCAATGCACCAGTTTGCGATCGAGCAGCCCGATACCGCGGTCCATGGCTACGCCAATCAAACCGATGACCACGATGCACACGGACACGATGTCGAGCATGAACAACTGCCGCGCCCAGACCATCAGGTAGCCGATGCCTTCGCTGGAAGCCAGCAGTTCGACGGCCAGCAGCGAGGTCCACCCGGCGGCCAGTGCCAGACGTACACCTGCCATGAACGCGGGCAGGGCGGCGGGCAAAACCAGGCGGCGGATCAACAGGTGTGGCGGCAGGCGCAGGACCTCTGCGGCTTCACGCAGTTTCGGTTGCGCATCGCGCACCCCGACCAGCGTGTGCAAGGTCACCGGCACTACGATTGCTTTGATCAGCACCACCAGTTTCAGCACTTCGCCAATGCCGAAAAACACCATGAACAAGGGAATCCAGGCCAGTGTCGGCACCTGCGCCAGTCCGGCAAATGTCGGCAGAATCAACCGCTCCAGCCGTTGGCTGAAACCCAGCGCAGCGCCTAGCGCGGCACCCATGGAAATCCCTGCGAGCAGGCCCCAGATCAAGCGTTGCAGACTGATCCACAGATGACTCCAGAGTTCGCCTTGCGCCAGCTCGACGGCGCTGTCCCAGACCAGCGAAGGCGCCGGTAAAATCTGCTCGCTCATCCAGGCGTTGCGTGCGGCCAGCCACCACAGCGCGAACAGAGCGAGCGGCAGCAGCCACGGCAAAACACGCTGGTTGAGACCAGGCCATATCGGTTGACGCTTGAGCGGTGGCGCCGGTAGCGGCAGGCTGAGTTGGGAGTGTCGGGCCATGGTTGACCTCCGTTGTCGGATGCAGACGGACCGTATGCAAAATTGATCTAACAAATAACGAGTCAATGCTATTGGGAGATAAGCCAGACCATTTAAGGCCTCCAGCACAGGCGCATCCAATGCATTCGAAGAATATTTTCGATGCTGCCCATGCATACACCGCTGCAAGCCTTGGCCGTGCTCGCTTAGCTCTTAAAGTTATAAAAATGTGCATTTATAGTATTTAAGCGCAGGTCCTGCTTCGGCCTACTTTCGGCTCCTCAACGCCCAGTCGTGATCAAGGAGCTGCATCCATGAACCTTCCCTTCAAACGAGTTTTCAGTCTGATTGCCGTTCCCGCGCTGGCTGGCCTGCTGGCGTTCAGCGCCCACGCGGAAGAGCTGAAGGAAATCCGCATTGCCGTGCCTGACCTGAGCGCCGGTACCCAGCACAGTGGCGGCGGCGTGGTCGATGTGCTGCGCGATCAGCAGATCTTCGAAAAGGCCTTTGCCGAACAAGGCATCAAGATTCAGTGGAGCTTTTTCAAAGGCGCAGGGCCGGTGATCAATGAAGCGTTCGCCAACGGTCAGGTCGATCTGGCGTATCTGGGCGATCTGGCGGCAATCATTGGCAAATCCAACGGGCTGGACACCCGCCTGCTCAGCGCCACGGCGCGCGGGGTCAAGCAGTACCTTGGCGTGGTGCCGGGGTCGGGGATCAAGACCCTGCAGGATCTCAAAGGCAAACGCGTGGCGATCTTCCGTGGCACCGCGACACAGCTTTCCTTCGACGCGGCGCTGGCCAGTCAGGGCTTGAGCGAAAAGGATTTGAAGGTCATCAATCTGGACTTCAACGCGGCGGTCGCAGCGTTGGCGGCCAGGCAGATCGATGCTTCATGGGGCAGCTCCGCGCTATCGGCGCTACAAGCCAAAGGACTGGCGGAGTTGCCGCTCAATACCAAGGACCTGGGCGGGGCCGGGAGTGTGCAGGCCGTGCTGCTGGGCACGGCAAAGTTTGTCGACGCGCACCCCGAGGTGGTGGCGAAACTGCTCAAGGCACAGCAGCAAGCATTTGCGTGGCTGAGCGAAGAAGGCAACAAGGGCGCTTACGTGCAACTGGTGTCGGGGCTGGCCAGTTACCCGCCGGTGATCCTCACCCAGGATCTGCAGGATCAGAATTTGAGTGAAGTGTTCCAGTCGACGCTTGACCCGGTGTTCCTCGGCAAACTGCAGGATTCGGTGGACCTGGCGGCGCAGCAGAAGCTGATTCGCAAGCCGTTCAAGGTGAGCGATTGGGTGGCGCCTGAACTCTCTGCCGCCAGGCTCTGATTATTCAGCGGCTGATCGGACGCTTTCGCGAGCAGGCTCGCTCCCACCTGGAAATGCATTTGAAGGGTGGGAGCGAGCCTGCTCGCGAAGAGGTCCTCAAACAGCGACGCTTATCTGTTGGTTATCCACCGCCACCAGCGTTTCGATCATCGCCCTTGCCGCCGGCGACAGGCGAAACCCGGTGCGGCTGACGATGCCGCAGCGTGCGTTCATGCTCTCCAGGTTATGCGGCAAATTCCGCCAGTGCAGCAGCACCAGCGAACCCTTGGCAATGTCCTCGACAAACGCCTCCTCCGTGCCCACGCCGATCGCATTCGATTGCAGCACCACTTTGACCAATGCCGGGAAATGCTCGGTTTCGATGGTCGGGGAAAAATCGGTGCGTCCGCTGAGGTTCGCCAACAGTTTGCGAATCCCCGGCGGGATCAGCGTGGTCGCCAGCGGATAGTCGAACATGTCGTTGGTCGACAGGCTTTCCTTGGCTAGCAACGGATGCCCCGGACGGCAGAAAAATACCCCGCGTTTGGGGGTCAGCGCCTGGGTCTGAAAATTCGGGTCGGACTCGAAATGACGAATGTCGGCGATGAAAAATTCGATCTCCTCGCGGCTCAGCGCGCGGCTGAGCTTTTCCCAGTTATCTACCTGAAAACAGGTGCGCACTTTCGGGTGCGCATTGATGAATTGCGCCACCGCATCCGGCACCAGTTTCACCGCCGGCGCCGGGCCGCAACCGAAGTGCACTTCACCGGCATCGAGCTTGGTCATTTGCGTCACTTCGGCGCTGAGCAGAGCCGCGCCCTGCACCAGGCTCAGGGCGTGCTGCAGCACTACCTGGCCTTCGGGAGTGGGGCGCAGATCCTTGTTGCCGCGGTCCACCAGCACACAGCCGAATTCCTGCTCCAGCCCCTGAATGCTACGGCTGAACGCCGGTTGAGTGATGCCCATGGCGTCCGCCGCACGGACAAAACTGCGGTGTTCGTTAAGGGCGATGAAGTAGCGCAACTGGCGAAGATCCATATGCTTTTCCGGCATCCTAAAAATAGCTCGAAGGCATTTGCGGCGAGGGTTGCCTGAGGTTTTAAATGCAAGCTCTTATTCCGTCAACGAAGCATACGAATATCTGTTAGATGTAAATAGCATATAGATAGAGCGTTGTTTCGCTGCCGCCAACCGCAAGCAGTCGATGAGGGTCTACCCATGAGCAATGCCGCACTCGCTGTAAAACCCGCTGTCCACGCGCTGGAAATCCACCCGGTGGCCGGTCGTATCGGCGCCGAGATCCGTGGCGTGCACCTGTCCGGTGAGCTGGACGCCGCCACGGTCGAAGCCATCCAGCAGGCACTGGTCGAGTACAAGGTGGTGTTCTTCCGCGAGCAGACCCAGCTTGACGATCAGCGTCAGGAAGCCTTCGCGCATTTGCTCGGCGAACCGGTGGCGCACCCGACCGTGCCGTCGCGCGAAGGCACCCGTTATCTGCTCGAACTGGACGGCGCCGAAGGTCAGCGCGCCAACTCCTGGCACACTGACGTGACCTTCGTAGATGCTTACCCGAAAGCCTCGATCCTGCGCTCGGTGGTGGCCCCGGCGTTCGGTGGCGACACGCTGTGGGCCAACACCGCCACGGCGTACAACGGCCTGCCGAGCGAGTTGCGTGAACTGGCCGACAAACTGATCGCCGTGCACAGCAACGAATACGATTACGCCAGCGCCAAGCCGGACGTCTCGGCAGAGAAGCTTGAACGCTACCGCAAGGTCTTCACCTCGACGGTGTACGAGACTGAGCACCCGGTCGTCCGCGTGCATCCGATCAGCGGTGAAAAGAGCCTGCTGCTGGGGCATTTCGTCAAACGCATCAAGGGTTATTCGCAGGCAGACTCGGCGCATCTGTTCGGGCTGTTGCAAAGCCATGTGATCCGCCAGGAAAACACCGTGCGCTGGCGCTGGAAGGCCGGTGACGTGGCGATCTGGGACAACCGCTCGACGCAGCATTATGCGATCGATGATTACGGCACGCAGGATCGGGTGGTGCGTCGGGTGACGCTCAAGGGTGAAGTGCCGGTGGGCGCGAATGGGCAGCGCAGTCAAACCATCAAAGGTCGTGACTGAAGATCAACAGCCCCTCATCGGAACGCCGCCCGCCCAGCCCTCTCCGAGAGGGAGAGGGAGCCGACCGAGTTGTCTCGCGTTATGCATCGACCTGAAAGACCTTATCGATTATGGATTGGTGAAGCTGGATCAGGTCGGTGCACCTCTGAAATATCCCCCATTCAGTTCCCTCTCCCTCCGGGAGAGGGTTAGGGTGAGGGGCTCTTCCCGCTACCAGACCCCAATCTGAACAACCTTTTCGGTCTCCGGCTCTCCATAACGAAACCGTTGCCCGCGCAAATCGATCTCCTCATGGCTGATCGTCGTGCGCCGCTTCAACCCGCGCAGCCATTCAAACAAATACCCCGCATGCTCCTCGCGCACGGCCGCGTACGCCGGGTCATCGCCCAGATCGCGCAGCTCGTGCGGATCATTCAGCAGATCAAACAATTGTGGCCGGAAGCCGTCGTACGCCAGGTATTTCCAGCGCTCGCTGCGCACCATGGTCATGCGGCAGCGGTCGATCAGTTGGCCCAGACGCTCGCGCGCCGGCGCCTGGAAGGCGTAGTCGTATTCGCTGATTGCATAGCGGCGCCAATCGGAATTCTCCCCGTGCAGAAGGGGAATCAAGGAGCGCCCTTCAAGACGATGCTCAGCGCCCGGCAATCCCAGCGCAGCAAGAAATGTCGGCAGTGCATCGATGGTTTCCACGAGTCGCTCATCAACCGTGCCGCGGGTGACATTCGCCGCCGCGCGCGGATCGCGCACGATCAGCGGCACGCCGACCGCTTGCTCGAGCAAAAACTCCTTCTCGCCCAGCCAGTGATCTCCGAGAAAATCGCCGTGATCGCTGGTGAACACGATCAGCGTGTCGTCCCAACGGCCGTTGCTCTGAAGAAAATCGAACAGCTTTCCGAGTTGGTCATCCACCTGCTTGATCAGGCCCATGTAGGTAGGGATTACAGTCAATCGTACTGAGTCCCGGGATAAGTTGAGGCTTTCCTCATGTTGACGAAACGCCTTGTATACCGGGTGTTTGCTGGCTTCGGAGGGTGCTGCGCGGATCGGTTCGAGAATCGATTTCGTACTGTACAAGTCATGGTATGGCGCCGGTACGATGTAAGGCCAGTGCGGTTTGATGTACGAGAGGTGTAAACACCACGATTTCTCGCCTTGCTCGGTGATGAAGTCGATGGCTCGATTGGTAGTGTAGACAGTCTCTGAGTGTTGCTCGGGAATTCGTGCTGGCAAATTCGCATGACGCATTTTCCAGCCACTGAGGATTTCGCCGTTCGCGCCTTCAGCAGCGTTGGCCCAGTCATGCCAAGGATTGCGGCCGTCGAAACCCTGTTCGCGCAGGTAACGGGTATAGGGGGCGGATTCCCGTTTGTCGTCGAACTGCGGATCGTCGGGGTAGATGCCGTCATGACGCATGAACGGTTCGAATCCGACTTCGTTGAGGATTTCGGCCTGTTGGCTGTCCGGGTTGATTGCCAGGCGCTGCAAGGCGTCGATGTTTGCGGTCGCGTGAGTCTTGCCGACCAGAGCGGTACGAATGCCGTGCGGGCGCAGGTAATTGCCGATGGTCAGTTCATCCAGCGGCAACGGCACCGCGTTCCACGCTACTTGATGGCTACTGACATAGCGCCCGGTGTAGGCCGACATTCTCGAAGGACCGCAGATCGTGCCTTGGGTGTAAGCGCGGCTGAACCGTACGCCGGCGGCAGCGAGGCGATCGATGTTCGGCGTGTGCAGATGCGGATGGCCGTAGCAGGACAGGTAATCGCGGCGCAGTTGGTCGCACATGATGTACAGCACGTTGCGCACGGGGTTGGGCGGGGTGGGCATGAGGTTCACCGGTCAATGGGACAGGTGAGGGTTTTCGCTGTCGGCGAGGGTGTTCGGCAAGTGCGTTTGGGGAATGGGTTTTATGCAGGGCATGCATCGCGGCCTGCACTGACGCCATCGCTGGCTTGCCAGCGATGGCGGTAAATCAGACTGCAAAATTCTCCAGCGAACACACCTCTTCATCCACCGTATCAATCGCCTTGATCTGCTCAATCATCGCCTCCGCCAGCGGCGATAACCGGTACCCGGCGCGGCTGACAATTCCGTAGCGGGTATACAGCTCCTCAAGATCATCAGCCAAGCCTTCGATTTTCAGACACACCAGTTCACCCTTGGCCAGATGCAACGCATCGGAATAGGCCCCGACAATCCCGATCGCATCCGAGCGCAACACCACGCTGAGCAGGCTCGAACTGTTCTCACATTCGACGCTCGGGGTGAAATCCTGCCGACCGCTAAGGTCAACGATGACTTTGCGCAGGTTTGGCGGACGAATGCTCACTGCCAGTGGATAGCTCATCAGTTGCTTGGCGCTGATCCGTTCAAACGCCGCCAGCGGATGCCCCACCCGGCAGCAAAAATGCCATTTGCGCGCGCGCAGGCGATGGGTCAGGTAGTCCGGGTCCGCCTCGAACTGCCGGGTGTCGGCGACGAAGAATTCGAACTCCTCATTCAACAGTCGCTTGCTCAGGCTCTGCCAGTCATCCACCTGAAACTGCACACGCGCTTTCGGGTAGCGCCCGATGAACGCGCCGATCGCCCGCGGAATCAGCCCCGCCGCGGGCGCCGGCCCGCAACCGAAACGTAACTCCCCGGCTTCGAGCCCGTTGAACTGGTTGATCTCGTTGGCCATTTGCTGTGCGCCACTGACCAGCCGCCGCGCATGTTCGAGCAAGACCTGGCCCTGTTTGGTCGGCGGCAATTCCTTGCGCCCGCGATCGACCAACTGACAGCCGACACTGTGTTCCAGCGCTTGAATGCTGCGGCTGAACGCCGACTGCGACAGGTTCACCGCCTGCGCGCCAGCAACGAAGCTGCGTTGTTCAGCCAAGGCGATGAAGTGACGAAGTTGGCGCAGATCGATATGCATTTTTCACATAAAAAATATCCGGGAAATGCATTGGATATGCATTAGGTCGACTCCTTATAAAGGCAATCTCTTATGCAGTAAATATTTGTGAATCCATAAATAAATAACCTAAAAGAATATGCAGTGCTGATGAAGCCCGTGTGTTTTTTGACCAGGAGCCGCGCCATGAGCCCGTTGAACCACGTTTCAACCCAACCACCCCGACGGCTCAAACGCCTGCCCCTTGCGCTGTTTCTTGCCGGCAGCGCGAGCTGGACTCACGGCTACGCCGCCGAAGCCGAAACCCCGACGCCTGTTCCTCCGGGCCAAGCTTCGGCCAGCAGTTCGCAGTTGGAAACCGTGACCGTGACTACCCGTCGACGCGAGGAAAGTTCGCAGGATGTACCGACGCCAATGAGTGTGGTCAGCGGACAGAATCTGGAGACTCAGCGGGTCTATCGGATTCAGGATCTGCAGCAACTGGTGCCCAGCGTCAACGTCGCCTACATGCATGCGCGGCAGTCCAGCGTGTCGATTCGCGGTCTGGGCAACAATCCGGCCAGTGATGGTCTGGAAGGCA
This sequence comes from Pseudomonas koreensis, assembly GCF_036668835.1. Lineage (GTDB taxonomy): Bacteria > Pseudomonadota > Gammaproteobacteria > Pseudomonadales > Pseudomonadaceae > Aquipseudomonas > Aquipseudomonas koreensis_I. The sequence goes on along the minus strand of NZ_JAZEVW010000004.1, from coordinate 560,639 downwards.
GCGTCGGCCTGTACATCGACAACGTTTATCTGGGCCGCCCGGGGATGGCGGTGTTCGACTTGATGGATATCGAACAGCTCGAAGTCTTGCGCGGGCCGCAAGGCACGCTGTTCGGTAAAAACACCACCGCCGGGGTGATCAATATCAGCACTCGTGCGCCGACCTTTACCCCTGAGCGCAGCATCGAAACCTCGGTCGGCGAGGACGGTTATTTCCAGACCAAGGGCACAATTTCCGGGCCGCTGAATGATCAACTGGCCGGGCGTTTTTCCGCGTATCGCACACGCAGCGACGGCGACATCAAGAACGAATACGACGGCCACGACTTGAATGGCGGCTCGCGCGAGGGCTTTCGCGCGCAACTGCTGTTCAAGCCCAACGAAAATTTCAACCTGCGCTGGATCGGTGACTACAACGAAGAGGATTCCAGCGCCGGCACTCGCGTGCTGTACAACACCGGCCCGACCATCAACGGCGTCAACCTTTATCAATCCCGCGCCAGCGCGGCCGGCGCGACGCTGGTCAACGGCACACATCGCAAGGTTAATCTGGATAACGATCAGCACGTCACCGTGCATCAGGGCGGCACTTCGGTAGAAGCCAACTGGACGTTGCCAAGCGATTTCACCCTGACCTCGGTCAGCTCGTATCGCTTCTGGAATTTCACCCCGCGCAACGACGACGGCCTCAACGTGCCGGCCAGTTACAACGCTGGGGTTTCGGTGGAAGACAAACAGTATTCGCAGGAATTTCGCCTGGCCTCGCCCAAGGGTGAATTCTTCGATTACGTGGTCGGTGCCTACTATTTCGGTTCTGATCTGGATAACAAATCCTTCGCCTATTACGGCCCGCAGGCGGACATCTGGAACGGCACGCCGGCGGGTGCGCTGGCCAATGTCACCAGCGTTGGCAAGGGCCACATCAAGACCGACAGCTTTGCTCTGTTTGCCCAAGGCACCTGGCACCTGACCGAGCGGCTGGATTTCACCGCCGGGGTGCGTGGCACCTACGAAGAGAAAAATGCCTGGGTCAACCGCAATGCCCCGGTTGGCGGTACGGCCGTGGCCGGCGCGGCAGCCAATGCGCGTCGCGGCCGCGCCGGCGCCTACGATTCCGGAGACTTGAATCAGTACAGCTCAAGCCCGTCGGGGCTGCTTAATCTCAGCTATCGCATCACCGATGACGTGCTGGGCTACGCGACATTGTCCCACGGCGAAAAGTCCGGCGGGGTCAACCTTGCGGTCGGCTCCGCGCCAACCGCGGGTGCCGACTCGCTGCTGATCGGCACTGAGCGCGCCAACAACGCCGAGCTTGGCTTCAAAAGCACCTTGTGGGATCACCGTTTGCAGCTCAACGCCAACGTGTTCTGGACTCAGGTCAACGCCTACCAGACCAACGCCTATGACGCCGACAACCGCGTGCAATACCTGACCAACGCCGGTTCCGTGCGCTCGCGCGGCATCGAGTTCGAAAGCACCGTGGTGCCGCTGCGTGGCCTGACGCTGAACTTCAACGGCTCGTACAATGACGTCAGCTATCTCTCCTACAAGGATGCGCCGTGCCCGCCGGAAGTCAGCCAGGCGCCGGGTGCGCCGGCCTCTTGCGACCTCAGCGGCCATCAAGTGGTCGGCGCATCGAAATGGATCGGCAACGCCAACGGCGAATACAAATGGAATCTGGACAACGGCTTCGAACCTTATGTCACTGGCAGCTATGCGTTCCGCTCCAAAGCCGTGGGCACGGTTGAAGACTCCGACTACGGCCAGATCCCAAGCTACGCCGTGGTCAACTTTTCCACAGGCCTGCGTGGCGATTTCAATCAGGGCCAGTGGGATGTTTCGTTGTGGCTGAAAAACGCCTTCGACAAAACCTACTACACGACCCTGTGGACCGGCGGCAATGGCGGTTATGAAGGCCTGCTCGGCACGCCGCGTACGCTTGGGGTTACTGGGCGTTATGATTTTTAATCGTAACCAATCGGAATATGCTTACAGTTATTTCGCAATAACTTAGACGTCTCTTGAATAGTGTTTATGCCGATTCAGTTAGTTGCTCCCGTGGACAATCAATCGATGTCGAACCATGATCTGTGTCGCGAGTTTCCAGGAAAGAAACTTGCTCTCATCGGAAGATACCCATTTAAACGATAAAGGAAATCGCATCATGTCGAGCATCAATGGCAATTATGTAAACGCCAACGCGGGCGCCAAGCTGACAATTACCGATGGCAACGATTCCAACGGCACATTCAGCGGGAAATTCAGCCAGAACGGCGTGAACTACGACATCGCGTATGGCCATTACCATTTCCAGAACAGCACGGGGCAGCCTACGGTCATCACCTTCGCAGCTTTGAACGAGGGCTCGGGTTATCAGGCATGGACATTGTTTTCGCCAGATCACAATTATTCAAAAGTTCGCGCGGTTGGCGCGCGCACCAACTTTGACGGTGATGTGGTAGGTCTGGCGGGAGAATTCATCAAGCAATAACAGCTGATCAAACAAAAAGGCCGGTACGCGAAAGTGTATCGGCCTTTTTTGTTGCTCGGATGAATGTAATTTTTAGACTAACAACGCTGTTTTGGTCCTGTCCTTTGAAACCGGGTCAGCTGAATCCGATGCGCTGAATGAATACTTTCAATGCCGGCAAGGCATGCGATTTTTTACGCCTCGCTGCAGCCCGCGTGGCGCAAGGCTTTGGCGAAAATGATCGTTTTTCATATTCCATACAGACCTATCCATAACATTAAAGATTACTTTCGGAGATAAGCAGCAAGACCAATGATTCACCCAGCGCTCAACCGTGAGGGGATTCAACAAACGGTTGTTCAGCTGTTGTGCAAGAACCGTAAAAAGACCGCAGGGAGTCAAACAATGGGCAATGTCCAGACCGCCGCCAGCGCAGGGGAATGGCTGTGGCGGCAAACGCCGGGTGGCGAACTGATCGACCTCGGCCGGCCGCACCGTGTGCCGTTGGGGCAGCTGCGTTTGCAGCGTGCGCCCAAGGGCGTTCTGAGTCGCCGCGAAACCGTTTTGCTCGCGGTGCTGGCGTTGGTGGTGCATGGCGCGGTGATCTACTGGATCAATCAGCACCCGACCCCTGCGCTGCCAATCGTGCCGCCAGAAATTCCGCTGATGACCATCGAATTCTCACGCCCGGCACCGCCCGCGCCGCCGGTTGTGGTGCCGCCGCCACCCGCACCTGTGGTCGAACCACCGCCGCCGGTGGAAGACGAGTTGGCGGTGAAGCCGCCACCGCCCAAACCCGTGCCGAAACCCAAACCGGTGGCCAAGCAGCCACCCAAACCGGCGCCTAAAGCGGTCGAGCAAGCGCCGGCGCCGCCCAAACCGACAGCCCCGGTCGCCGCGCCAGCGCCACCGGCGCCATCCGCTCCGGCCCCGGTCACCCCGGCCTCGGCCAGCGCCGCTTACCTGAAAAATCCGGCGCCGGAATATCCGTCGCTGGCCCAGCGTCGCGGTTGGGAAGGCACGGTGTTGTTGCGCGTACACGTGTTGGCCAGTGGCAAACCGGGCGAGATCCAGATTCAGAAAAGCAGCGGTCGCCAGCAACTCGACGATGCGGCACTCAACGCCGTGAAACGCTGGAGTTTCGTCCCGGCCAAGCAGGGCGATGTCGCCCAGGACGGTTGGGTCAGCGTGCCCATCGATTTCAAGATTCACTAAACCGCAATCAAATTCGCGCGAAACGTTTACACGAGGGAATACATCATGACGTTACTGGCTTCTCCACTGGAATCCATCGAAAGCGCGGTGATCTGGCTGCTGGTGGTGTTTTCCGTCGCCACCTGGGGGCTGGCACTGCTCAAGGCGTTGCAGTTCGGGCGTTTAAAGGCGCAGGACCGCCGTTTCCATAAACGCTTCTGGGCGGCGTCGAGTCTTGATGCGGCCGCCGAGTTGAGCGAAACCCAGCCCGGCGCTGCGGCGCGTGTGGCGCAGGCCGGTTACGCAGCGATTCAGGTGGGCGAGACGCCACAGGCCAATGACCTGAGCCAGGCGATCAACCATCAGGATCGTCTGGAGCGTGCCCTGCGCCAGCAGATCGTCCGTGAGCGGCGTTCGCTGGAAACCGGTCTGGCGGTGGTCGCGAGTATTGGCAGCACCTCGCCGTTCATTGGTCTGTTCGGCACGGTGTGGGGAATCATGGAGGCGTTGAAGGGCATCAGCGCGGCGGGTTCAGCGAGCCTGGAAACCGTGGCCGGGCCGATCGGTGCTGCATTGGTTGCAACCGGTGTGGGCATCGCCGTCGCGGTACCGGCGGTGCTGGTTTACAACTACTTTTTGCGCCGTCTGAAACTGACCGCGGCGGACCTGGACGACTTCGCCCACGACTTCTATAGCCTGGCGCAGAAGAGCGCGTTTCGCGTGTTGATTCACCCGACCGCACACAAAGCTTCTGCGCCGGGCAACACGGCAAAAGTGAAGGAGGCCTCCTGATATGGCGTTCTCCACGCAAGACACTGATGAGGTACTCAGCGAGATCAACGTGACGCCGCTGGTGGACGTGATGCTGGTGCTGCTGGTGGTGTTTATCGTTACTGCGCCGCTGCTGACCAACGCGATACCGATCAACCTGCCCAAGACCGAAGCGGTGGCGCCGGTCGAGCAGAAGGACCCGCTGGTGGTCAGTATCGACGGAGCCGGCAAGCTGTTTATCAACAAGGACGAAATTCAGCCGGAGGTGTTGGAATTCAACCTCAAGTCGGCCAAGGCCGAGGACCCGGAGGTGCGCGTGCAACTGCAGGCCGACGACGGGGTGAACTACGGCGAAGTGGCGCGGGCCATGGCTTCGATTGAGCGGGCGGGAATTACCAAATTGTCGGTGATTACTGCGCGGTGACAGATTCAACAGTTTTCCGGGGCCGTTTCCTTGGCAGGGTGCGGCCCTTTTTTTGTATATGACTTTAGAAGAGCCCCTCACCCTAACCCTCTCCCAGAGGGAGAGGGGACTGACCGTGAGGGATGGGAGAGTTACGCCGACGTGGAATACCGAGTCGTACGCAACTTCAAAGCCCACGCAAATCGGCGCCCTCTCCCTCCGGGAGAGGGCTGGGGTGAGGGGAAAAAACAAAAGCCATGCGAAAATCTGATATTCAATTTGGGTATTAATAAATAGCTTCTTATTCCTTAACGAATATAAATCCCGTCCCTATACTCGACCGAGAACAGACACGACGCAGGAGAGCTTCCCATGCGCAACGAATCAATCCGCTACCTGATTGTGCCGGGCTGGCAAGGATCGCCAGAAGATCATTGGCAGACCCACTGGCAGAACAGCCTGCCGAACAGTGCGCGGGTGGAGCAGGCCGACTGGCTGACGCCGCGCCGTGAAGACTGGGTCGCGGCGCTCGCCGAGGCGATTGCCGCCGACAGCACGCCGGTGATCCTCATCGCTCATAGCCTGGGTTGCATCACCGTTGCGCATTGGGCGGCGACCGCGCCCCTGCAATACCTGCGTCAGGTGCGCGGTGCGTTGCTGGTCGCCCCTGCGGATGTGGAGCGTCCTGCATGCTCACCGGCGCTGCGCAACTTCGCGCCGATTCCCACCGATCTGTTGCCGTTCCCGAGCCAGGTCGTCAGCTCCGATAACGACGCTGCCGTCAGTGCGCCGCGCGCCTTGGAGTTGGCACGCAACTGGGGCGCGGAAGCGGGGATTCTCGCCGGCGCCGGGCATATCAATGTCAAATCCGGACATCAGCGCTGGGAGCAGGGTTTTGCCTATCTGTATCGCCTGCAAAATCGCTTGGAACATCACGCCCGCCGTCGCGCCTGACTTTTATATTTCAACGCCCCCGTCTGCCAGGCGGTTCAGGGCGGGAGCCTGCCATGAGTTTCGAAACTTTCGGTCAGCCATTGCTGACCTTTCCCGATGCGGAAAAAAGCCCGCTGAGCATTCGCGCCAAAGCGTTGGTGTTCGTCGATCCACGCTCGCGCCAACTGCGTGAAGAGCTGGAGCAACTGGCGCCACGCGCGATATCGGTATTGATCCGTGGCGAGACGGGCACCGGTAAGGAGCTGCTCGCGCGGCATATCCATCGCGCCAGTGATCGCAGCGGGCTGTTCGTGTCGGTGAACTGCGGTGCGATCAGCCCAACGTACGCCGACGCTGAACTGTTCGGCTACGCGGCCGGCAGCTACAGCGGTTCGGCCAGCAGTCGCGCCGGCTGGTTCGGCTCGGCCAATGGCGGCACGTTGTACCTCGACGAAATCGGCGATTTGCCGCTGCCGATCCAGGTCAAATTGCTCGCCGCGCTGGAGAATCACGAAGTCACTCGCGTCGGCGCGCATCAACCCAGCCCGGTCGACGTGCGTCTGGTGGCTGCGACCAGCATCGATCTGGCACAAGCCGTCGATGCGGGGAAATTCCATGAGCGGCTCTATCACTATCTCAGCGAGGGCCAACTCGAGCTGCCGGCACTGCGCGCGCGAACGGGCGATATCCTGTCGCTGGCCGAATATTTTCTCGGCATCTACAGCCAGCGTCTTGATCTGCCCGTGCCCTTGATCAGCGAAGCCGCGCAGCATGCGCTCGAACAGCACAGCTGGCCGGGCAATACGCGAGAGCTGGAAAATGTCATCCACTTTGCCCTGCTGGTCAGCACCGGCGAAGAAATCCTGCCGCAGCATCTGAACCTGCCCGAGGTGTCTGGGCCGCAGCAGCAGATCGAACGGCTGGCCGCGCAAATCCATATCGGCGGCAGCCCGGCGGAACGTAAAACCTTGAAAGATTTGCTGATTCGCTTGAGCGACGGGTTATAGCCATCTTGTTCAACATGAACGAAATGGAATATGAAGCTGAATAAACGTTATTGTCCGGGAATAAAAAATCCGGGTATTGTCCGCCTCACGCCAGCGATATCACTTCACTGGCACACGTATTAGATGCCGTCGTCGATGACGACCGTGATTTTCGATAAGGACACTGCATGAAAAAGGTTCTGTTGTTTACCGCATTGGCGGCTGCTTTGACTGCTTCTTTCGCACACGCCGGTGAAAAACTGGTGGTCGCCGCGACCCCGGTTCCGCACGCTGAAATTCTTGAGCTGATCAAACCGACCCTGGCCAAAGAAGGCGTGGATCTGGAGATCAAGGTTTTCACCGACTACGTGCAGCCGAACGTGCAAGTGGGCGAGAAGCGTCTGGACGCGAACTACTTCCAGACTCTGCCGTACCTGAACAGCTTCAACGAGGGTAAGTACAAGGACGACAAGTCCAAATACCTGGTGACCGTGCAGGGCGTACACGTTGAACCGTTCGGTGGCTACTCGAGCAAGTACAAGACTCTGGCTGAATTGCCGGACGGCGCCACCATCGCCATCCCGAACGAAGGCAGCAACAGCGGCCGTGCGCTGATCCTGCTGCAGAAGGCTGGCCTGATCGAACTGAAAGATCCGAAAAACGCCTTGGCAACGCCAAAAGACATCGCCAAGAACCCGCACAACTTCAAGTTCAAGGAACTGGAATCGGCCCTGCTGCCGCGCGTGCTGAAAGAAGTTGATCTGGACATGATCAACACCAACTACGCGCTGGAAGCCAAGCTGAACCCGCAAAAAGATGCGCTGGTGATCGAAGGCGCTGACTCGCCTTACGTGAACTTCCTGGTTGCCCGTGAGGACAACAAGAACAGCGACGCCATCCAGAAACTGGCCAAGGCGCTGACCAGCCCTGAAGTCAAAGCGTTCATCGAGAAGAAGTACAGCGGCGCGGTATTGCCGGCGTTCTGATTTGACGCTCGATTAATTCGCTGCAGATATGAAAACGCCGAGGGCCAGTGATGGTCATCGGCGTTTTTGTGTGTGCCTTGAAAAGCCCCTCACCCTAGCCCTCTCCCAGAGGGAGAGGGGACTGATTGGGGGGCGTGGGAACGATCCATATACTAAAAAAGAATAACAATTAAAATATCGAGTATTTTCAAGTCTATATCCGACATCCTATAGTCACGCCGCAGGCGAATTTCGGCGAGACGCATAAGCTGCTTTGAGGCAGGATAGCGCTGTCGTCAAATTCCCGAATGTGCCTACATTCCTTAAGCGTCTTCCATAAGAAAACACAGGGGCTTGTCATGAATTTTTCCGCACTACGTCGCACTCTGCTGGTCGGTTCGCTGGGTCTTGCGCTGGGCGCCGGTCTGATCGGCCAGGCCGTGGCCGGTGAGCAACTGCAACAGATCAAGGACAAAGGCGTGCTCAACGTCGGCCTGGAAGGCACTTATCCACCGTTCAGTTTCGTCGACGAGAACGGCAAACTGTCCGGCTTCGAGGTGGAACTGTCCGAAGCGCTGGCGCAAAAACTCGGCGTCAAAGCCAAGGTTCAGCCAACCAAGTGGGACGGCATTCTCGCCGCGCTGGAATCCAAGCGTCTGGACATCGTGGTCAACCAGGTGACCATCTCCGAGGAGCGCAAGAAGAAGTATGACTTCTCCAAACCGTACACCGTCTCCGGGATTCAGGCGCTGGTGCTGAAAAGCAAAGAAGCCGCGCTGAACATCAAGACCGCCGCTGACCTGTCCGGCAAGAAAGTCGGCGTCGGCCTGGGCACCAACTATGAACAATGGGTTCGCGCCAACGTGCCAGGTGCTGACGTACGCACCTACGATGATGATCCGACCAAGTTCGCCGACCTCAACAACGGCCGCACCGATGCGATCCTGATCGACCGTCTGGCCGCGCTGGAATACGCCAAGAAAGCCCCGAAAACCGTCGCCGCCGGTGAAGCGTTTTCGCGCCAGGAATCCGGGATTGCCCTGCGCAAAGGCGAGCCAGAACTGCTGGCGGCGGTGAACAAGGCTCTCGACGAACTGCGCGCCGACGGCACGCTGGAAAAGCTGTCGAAGAAATACTTCAACGCTGACGTCACTCAATAATGGAAGAAGCTTTCCAACTCGCCCTGGATTCCGCGCCCTTCCTGCTCAAGGGCGCGTATTACACGGTAATCCTCAGCCTCGGCGGCATGTTTTTCGGCCTGCTGCTGGGCTTCGGTCTGGCGCTGATGCGCCTGTCACGCTTCAAATCGGTCAGCTGGCTGGCGCGCATCTACGTGTCGTTCTTTCGCGGCACGCCGTTGCTGGTGCAATTGTTCGTGATCTATTACGGCTTGCCGCAATTGGGTCTCGAGCTTGATCCGCTGCCGGCGGCACTGATCGGCTTCTCGCTGAACATGGCCGCCTATGCCTGTGAAATCCTCCGCGCCGCGATCGGTTCGATCGAACGTGGTCAATGGGAAGCGGCTGCGAGCATCGGCATGACCCGCGCGCAGACCTTGCGCCGGGCCATCCTGCCGCAAGCGATGCGCACGGCGCTGCCGCCGCTGGGCAACAGCTTCATTTCGCTGGTCAAGGACACTGCGCTGGCCGCCACCATTCAGGTGCCGGAGCTGTTTCGCCAGGCGCAACTGATCACCGCCCGGACTTTTGAAGTCTTCACCATGTATCTTGCCGCCGCGCTGATCTACTGGATTCTGGCCACGGTGCTGTCGCACCTGCAGAACAAGCTGGAAGAGCGGGTCAATCGGCACGACCAGGAGTCCTGAGCCCATGATTGTCGTGGAAAAACTGACCAAGCAATTCAAGCAGCAGGTCGTGCTCAACGGCATCGATCTGGAGGTCAAGGAAGGCGAGGTCGTGGCGATCATCGGCCCCAGCGGTTCGGGGAAAACCACGTTCCTGCGCTGCCTGAATTTCCTTGAACAACCCACCAGCGGCCGGATCAAGGTTGGCGACATCGAAATCGATACCAGCCGCCCGCTGAACCAGCAACAGAGCCTGGTGCGCAATCTGCGCCAGCACGTGGGTTTCGTGTTTCAGAACTTCAACCTGTTCCCCCATCGCACCGCACTGGAAAACGTCATCGAAGGCCCGATCGTGGTCAAGAAGATCCCGCGCGACGAGGCTGTTGCGCTGGGCAAAAAACTCTTGGCCAAGGTCGGACTCGCCGGCAAAGAGGATGCTTACCCGCGTCGTCTTTCCGGTGGGCAGCAGCAGCGCGTCGCGATTGCCCGGGCACTGGCGATGGAGCCGGAAGTGATCCTGTTCGATGAGCCGACCTCGGCGCTCGACCCGGAACTGGTCGGCGAAGTTCTAGCGACCATCCGCGGCCTCGCTGAAGAGAAACGCACCATGGTCATCGTCACACACGAGATGGGTTTTGCTCGCGACGTGGCCAACCGTGTGGTGTTTTTCGACAAGGGCGTCATTGTCGAACAAGGTGAAGCCAAGGCATTGTTTGCCAATCCGAAAGAACAGCGCACGCAACAGTTTCTCAGCAAGTTTCTGAATCACGCCTGAGTCTCTATTAATTGCGTTGCGGCAACTTCCAGGGATGGAAGATGCCTTATCCAGCTTTATACAAAGCAAATTAAAAAACCTGTAACAGGCGCATTTGCATACATTACGCAACAGTTGAGTTGCGCCTGTAACTCGATCCCTTCGGTTTGATTAACTACCCCTAAAGCCAAGCAGAAACGGGCAAAAAAGCCATAGGGCTCGTGGCCCGATTCGCCTCGCCGGCTAGGCATTCGGAGTCCGCACCGTAGGAACTTTCTGATTAACTTGTAATTCACGGATTAACTAAGCTCGTCTATTGACACTCCTCCCGACACCCTCTTATCTAGTCGATAACCGGCGCCATCCAGTTCAATAACCCCGTCTTCAACTTGAATGAAAGTTCGACGCTTTTTTGCCGGTTTGTCACGCCTTTTGTTCTTTCAGAAACGGACTTCGCTGCAAGGCTTCAAGGAGAGAAATCGATGACCCGCACTTCGCATACCCCCGAACTGGCAGCGCCGAGCCTGGCGCCCGCGCAGAAAACCGGCATCAATCTGGCCGCCGCTGCCCATCTGTTGATCGAGGTCGCGCCCTACCCCGACATGGACAGCGGCGACCTCATCGAGTTGTTCTGGAACAAGTGTTACGTCGCCTCCAGAGTTCTGACCGCCGAGGATGTCGGCGCGGCGGTCAGCCTGCGTGTACCGGAGAGCTTCATTGACAACGGCACTGCGCGCATTCATTACCGCGTGATGCAGGTCGGCCAGGGCCCGGCGTTCTCGGCGGCGACACGAGTGTTGGTCAAACTCGATTGCCCCGGCGGCCAGCCATCGGCCCTGAGCGCAGACGAAAACCAGCAACTGGCGCCGGTGACGATCCCCGAGGCCATACGCCGCCAGGGCGTCAATCCGAACCAGATCAAACGCGGCGTGCCACTGAGCATCGAGCCGTACCTCAACATGGCTGAAGATGACGCCATTACCTTGCGTTGGGGTGATGTGCGGATGGACCTGGCACCGGTCACCGCAGCTGACATCGGCTTGCCGATCCAGGTCTGGGTGCCGCCAGCGGTAATTGTCGAAGCGGGCGAAGATCTGCGCCTGGACGTGACCTATTGCATCCTCGATCGGGTCGGCAATAACTCCCGCTGGGCACCGCCGCGAACGCTGAAGATCGGCTGCGTCAATCCTTACCTGACCGTCCCGTTGAAACAGGAACTCAAAGCGGCCGAAGCACGCGAGCATTGATGCTGTCGAGAGGTGACGGGGGTTCGCTCCCGCCTTCTATGCTTATTCCTAAAAGTTAGTTTATTTAATATTTATACGCGCTTAGGGTATATGCACCGGACCACCGGACATTCTATCGTTCGCCGCACCTTGCGGCGTTTTCAATGAAATGTGAGGTAGGTCGTATGGTCCGGAACACAATCACCCCAGTGCAGATCGCCAGGGCATTGCGTGCAGCCAGGGAGTGGCACTGATGTCCAGTCTGGCCGATGCAAACGTCCAGTCGGATCTGGACATCGCCCCGCTGTTGTTGCCCGCGCAGGTCTTGCGCAACGATGCCCAAGCCATCAAGGCTGCCCGTGAACTGGCGCAGGTCGCCCGCGTCCAGGCGGCGAAACGCGATCGTCAGCGCAAGTTGCCGTGGTCGGAAATTGAACAGTTCACCCGCAGTGGCCTGGGCAGCATTGCCATCCCGCGCGAATACGGTGGCCCGCAGGTTTCGTTCGTCACGCTGGCGGAAGTCTTTGCGATCATTTCCGCTGCCGATCCCGCGTTGGGGCAGATTCCGCAGAACCAGTTCGGCATCATTCACCTGATTCTTGGCTGCGCCAGCGAGGCGCAGAAACAACAGTTGTTTGACAGCGTTCTGCAAGGCTGGCGCATCGGCAACGCCGGCCCGGAACGCGGCAGCAAAAACACCCTGGAACTGAAAGCGCGGATCAGCGCCGATGGCGATGACCATGTGATCAACGGCCAGAAGTTCTATTCCACCGGCGCGCTGTTTGCGCATTGGGTGGCGGTGAAAGCGCTCAACGATGAAGGCAAGCAAGTGCTGGCGTTCGTCCGGCGCGGCACGCCGGGTTTGCGCATCGTCGACGACTGGTCGGGCTTCGGTCAGCGCACCACCGCCAGCGGCACGATTTTGCTCAACAACGTGCGCGTCGAGTCGAGCCTGGTCATCGACAACTGGAAGATCAACGAAACGCCGAACACCCAGGGCGCCGTTTCGCAATTGATTCAGGCGGCCATCGATGCCGGCATCGCCCGTGGCGCGATTGACGATGCCATCGACTTCGTTAAAACCCGGGCACGGCCGTGGATCGATGCCAAGGTCGATCGCGCCAGCGATGACCTCTACGTGATCGCCGAAATCGGCAAGCTGAAAATCGAATTGCATGCCGCCGAAGCGCTGCTGCGCAAGGCAGGCCAAGTGCTCGATCAGGTGCATGCCGCACCGATCACCGCGGCCTCCGCCGCGCGTGCCTCGATCGCCGTGGCCGAAGCGAAAGTGCTAACCACCGAGATTGCCTTGCTCGCCAGCGAAAAGCTTTTCGAACTGGCCGGCAGCCGCGCGACCCTCGCCGAATTCAACCTCGACCGCCACTGGCGCAACGCTCGGGTGCACACCCTGCACGACCCGGTGCGCTGGAAATATCACGCGGTCGGCGCGTATCGCCTCAACGGCACGCTGCCTGCCCGTCACTCCTGGATCTGACGACCAGAACACTTTTGACCAGATCTCTGGAGAAGCACATGACTTTTTCCCAACCCGTCGCGCTCATCACCAGCGATGAGCAAGCCCTGATCGTCGCCAGCGACCTGGCCGAAGATTTCCAACGTGACAGCGCCCTGCGCGATCGTGAACGGCGCCTGCCGCTGCCCGAACTTGAAGTGTTTTCCCGCTCCGGCCTGTGGGGCATCAGCGTGCCCAAGGCGTACGGTGGCGCGGGGGTGTCCAACGTGACCCTGGCCAAAGTCATCGCGCTGATCGCTCAGGCCGACGGTTCGCTCGGACAGATTCCGCAAAACCATTTCTATGCACTGGAAGTGCTGCGGGTCAACGGCAGCGAGCAGCAGAAACAACGCCTGTACGCCGAGGTTCTCGCCGGCCAGCGTTTCGGCAATGCCTTGGCCGAACTGGGCACCAAAACCGCACACGACCGCGTCACCCGCCTTACGCGCGACGGCGACGGCTATCGCATCAACGGCCGCAAGTTCTACGCGACCGGGGCGATTTATGCGCAGCGCATTCCGACCTCGGTGGTGGATGAAAATGGCGTGCAGCAACTGGCCTTTGTCCCGCGTAACAGCAAAGGTCTGAGCGTGATCGACGACTGGAGCGGTTTCGGCCAGCGCACCACTGGCAGCGGCTCGGTAGTGTTCGAAGATGTTTACGTCGCCGCTGAAGACGTGCTGCCGTTTCAAAGTGCCTTCGAACGGCCGACCACGGTCGGGCCGCTGGCGCAGATCCTTCATGCCGCCATCGATACCGGTATCGCCCGCGCCGCTTATGAGGACGCTTTGCATTTCGTGCGCAGCAAGACGCGGCCGTGGATCGACTCCGGCAACGACAAGGCCAGCGAGGACCCGCTGACCCTGAAGAGCTTCGGTCACCTGAGTATCCGTCTGCACGCCAGCGAAGCCCTGCTTGAACGTGCCGGCGAATTCCTTGATGCCGCACAGGCTGACACCACTGCCGAAACCGTTGCAGCGGCCTCGATCGCCGTCGCCGAAGCACGCGCGATCAGCACGGAAATTTCTCTCGCGGCGGGTAGCACCCTGTTCGAACTGGCCGGCAGCCAGGCCACCCTCGCCGAGCACGGCCTCGACCGTCACTGGCGCAACGCCCGGGTGCACACGCTGCATGACCCGGTGCGCTGGAAATATCACGCGGTTGGCAATTACTACCTCAACGATGAAAACCCTCCGCTGCGAGGGACAATCTGATGGGCGCTGCGAAAAAGAAGATTCTGCTCAACGCGTTCAACATGAACTGCATCGGCCACATCAATCACGGCTTGTGGACGCATCCGCGCGATACCTCGACCCGTTACAACACCCTCGAATACTGGACCGAACTGGCGCAGTTGCTTGAGCGCGGCCTGTTCGACGGCTTGTTCATCGCCGACATCGTCGGTGTGTATGACGTCTACCAGAACTCGCTCGACGTCACGCTGAAAGAGTCGATCCAGTTGCCGGTCAACGACCCTTTGCTGCTGGTATCGGCAATGGCTGCTGTGACCAAAAACCTCGGCTTCGGCCTCACCGCCAATCTCACCTACGAAGCGCCGTATCTGTTCGCCCGGCGTCTGTCGACGCTCGATCATTTGAGCCGTGGCCGGGTGGGCTGGAACATCGTCACCGGCTATCTGGACAGCGCCGCCAAAGCCATGGGCCTCGGCGCGCAGGCCGAACATGACCGGCGTTACGATCAGGCCGATGAATACTTGCAGGTGCTTTACAAACTCTGGGAAGGCAGCTGGGAAAACGACGCGGTGCTCAACGACCGCGAGCAGCGCATCTACGCGCAGCCGGACAAAGTCCATAAGGTCGAGCACAAGGGCGAGTTCTACCAGGTCGAGGGTTATCACCTGTGCGAGCCATCGCCGCAGCGTACGCCGGTGCTGTTTCAGGCCGGCAGTTCCGAGCGCGGTTTGCAGTTCGCCGGACGCCACGCCGAGTGCGTGTTCATCAGCGGCCAGAACAAGCCATCGACCAAGGCGCAAGTGGACAAGGTCCGTGCCAGTGCCGTTGCGGCGGGGCGCAACCCCGAGGACATCAAGGTGTTCATGGGCCTCAATGTGATTGTCGGCGCCAGCGAAGAAGACGCCTGGGCCAAGCATGCCGAGTACCTTGGCTACGCCAGCGCCGAGGCCGGTGTTGCGCATTTTTCCGCGTCCACCGGCATCGACTTTTCTCGCTATGAAATTGACGAACCGATCCAGTACGTGAAAAGCAACGCCATCCAGTCGGCCACCAAGACCCTGCAGAACAACGACTGGACCCGACGCAAATTGCTCGACCAGCACGCACTCGGTGGCCGCTACATCACGGTGGTCGGCTCGGCCGAGCAAGTGGCCGATGAACTGGAGTCGTGGATCGCCGAAACCGGACTGGATGGCTTCAACCTGACCCGCATCGTCACGCCGGAAAGCTACGTGGATTTCATCGATCTGGTGATTCCCGAACTACAGCGGCGCGGTTCGTACAAGACCGCGTACGACAGCGGCACCTTGCGCGAAAAGCTGTTTCACGGCGAGGCGCAGTTGCCTGAGCGACATACAGGCTCCGCGTTTCGCCGCTAAAAGCATCGCGAGCAGGCTCACTCCTACATTTGGAATGCGTTCCCCCTGTAGGAGTGAGCCTGCTCGCGATGAGGCCACAACGGACACCACAAATCCCAAGCACTGACTGGATACTCATCATGACCAAGAAACTGCTCTCCCACCCAGTCAAAGCACTGGCCCTGGCCCTCGGCCTGTTCAGCTCGGCAGTATTTGCCGCCGACGCGCCGTTGAAAATCGGCACCACCGCCGCCTTCGCCATTCCGCTGGAAGCGGCCGTCGAAGAGGCCTCGAAACAAGGCCTGAAGGTCGAACTGGTGGAGTTCACCGACTGGATCGCGCCGAACGTCAGCCTCGCTGCCGGCGATATCGACGTGAATTATTTCCAGCACATTCCGTTTCTGGAAAACGCCAAAGCCGCGTCGGGTTTTGACCTGGTGCCGTTCGCGCCGGGGATCATCAACAACGTCGGCCTGTACTCGAAAAAATACAAAAGCTTCGACGAATTACCGGAAGGCGCCAGCGTTGCCATCGCCAATGATCCGATCAACAGCGGCCGCGGTCTGCAACTGCTGGCCAAGGCCGGTTTGATCACGCTCAAACCAGGCGTCGGCTACAAGGCCACCGAGGATGACATCGTCGCCAATCCGAAAAAGATCAAGATCCTCCAGGTCGAAGCCGTGCAATTGGTGCGCGCCTACGATGACGCCGATCTGGTCCAGGGCTACCCGGCCTACATTCGTCTGGCGAAGACCTTCGATGCCGGTTCGGCGCTGCTGTTCGACGGCCTCGATCACAAGGAATACGTGATTCAGTTCGTCATTCAGCCGAAGAGCAAAACCGATCCGCGCCTAATCAAATTCGTCGACATCTACCAGCATTCGCCAGCCGTTCGCGCAGCGCTGGACAAAGCTCACGGCAAGCTCTATCAAGCCGGTTGGGAAAGCTGAGCATGACCGCCGCGATCCAACGGCGACTGGAAACTCCAGAGCCACACACTGCGAAACAAACCGAGCTGCATCCCGAACTGAATCGCGCCCATGTGCGCTTCATCGGGCTGGGCAAAACCTACAACGGCCGGCAAGGCCCTGTCGCCGCCTTGCAGGGCATCGATCTGGCGATTCAGCGTGGCGAGGTGTTCGGCATCATCGGCCGTAGCGGCGCCGGCAAGTCGTCGTTGATCCGCACGATCAATCGCCTTGAGCAACCAACATCGGGGCGCGTTCTGATCGATCAGGTCGACATCGGCGAGTTCGACGAAGACCGTCTCGTTGCGTTGCGTCGGCGCATCGGCATGATCTTCCAACACTTCAATCTGATGTCGGCCAAGACCGTTTGGCAGAACGTCGAGTTGCCGCTGAAAGTCGCGGGCGTACCGAAACAGCAACGCGAGGAAAAGGTCCGCGAACTGCTCGAGTTGGTCGGTCTGCAAAGCAAGCATCAGGCGTATCCGGCACAGCTTTCGGGGGGACAGAAACAGCGCGTCGGCATCGCCCGTGCGCTGGTGCACGACCCGGATATTCTGCTGTGCGACGAAGCGACTTCGGCGCTCGATCCGGAGACCACGCAATCGATCCTCGCCCTGCTGCGCGAAATCAATAAACGCCTGGGCCTGACCATCGTGCTGATCACCCATGAAATGGCGGTGATTCGCGAGATTTGCGACCGCGTCGTCGTGCTTGAGCATGGCCGCATTGTCGAGCAAGGCCCGGTCTGGCAGGTGTTCGGCAATCCGCAGCACGAGGTCAGCCAGACCCTGCTTGCGCCGCTGCAACACGCCTTGCCGGAAGAATTGCACAGCCGTTTGCTCGCGCAACCCACTTCTGCCAACGACGCTGTAGTGCTGCGCTTGCAGTTTACGGGCAGCGCCAGCGACGAACCGGATCTCGCAGCGCTGTTCGCTGCACTGAGCGGTCGGGTCAACCTGTTGCAGGGCGGCGTGGAGCGGATTCAGGGGCATGCATTGGGACAACTGTTATTAGCGGTCAGCGGTTCTTCGTTCAGCGCCGAGCAATTGCGCGAGCGCGCCGCGCCATGGGCACAACGCGTGGAGGTATTGGGTTATGTGGTTTGATCGCTTGCTGCAGGGTTTTATCGACACCTTCCTGATGGTTGGCGTGTCCTCGCTGATCGCGTTGCTGGTGGGGATTCCCATGGCGGTGATTCTGGTCACCAGCGACAAGGGCGGGATCTATGAGGCGCCCCTGTTGAACCGGGCATTGGGCGCCTTCGTCAATCTGTTCCGCTCGATCCCGTTCCTGATTCTGATGGTCGCGCTGATTCCGTTTACCCGCATGATTGTCGGCACCACCTACGGTGTCTGGGCCGCTGTCGTACCGCTGACCATCGCCGCGACGCCGTTCTTTGCGCGGATCGCCGAGGTCAGTCTGCGCGAAGTGGATCATGGCTTGATCGAAGCCGCGCAGGCGATGGGTTGCCGACGCTGGCATATCGTCTGGCATGTGCTGCTGCCCGAGGCGTTACCGGCAATTGTCGGTGGTTTCACCATCACCCTGGTGACGATGATCAACTCGTCGGCCATGGCCGGGGCGATTGGCGCAGGGGGCTTGGGGGATATCGCTTATCGCTACGGCTATCAGCGCTTTGACAGCCAGATCATGTTGACGGTGATTGTCTTGCTGGTGGCATTGGTGGCGGTGATTCAGTTAGGGGGAGACAGGCTGGCGCGCGGGCTGAATAAGCGCTAAGGTCGATAGCGGCAGGTGGCCATCAATCTGATCCAGGTGATCGCAAACATTTAGGCAATATCCTTAGTGAAAATCAGACGCTTCCTACGCGAAACTTATCGTTTCGCCAGCCCGATCCACGCGGGTTTGCAGGACGCTTCCTAGAATGATTTGCCCGCTTGTACCCGAAATATCCTGTAGCTAATCTCCGCTCGTCACTGCTTGGCGGTGACCGGATTCAGTTGTCCGGATTCGCTGGGCGTGCGGTCAGGCCTGACCTGGGCAGAGCTTCAAGCTGCCCGATGTTGGCTGTGCGCAGGGCACTTTCGGGTGCGCCGATAACCGGCGGCCGGCGACTGATCCGCGTGCCGCCGCCGTCCTGCTCGTTTAGTCGCGAAATGGTTGGCTCCCCACTTGAAGTCAGGAGTTTACCCGTGGAAAAAAATCTTGCCGATCCGCCACTCAGCCTTACCTCCACCAAGCGGTTCACCGAGGATTTGCTCAAGGATCGCTCTGCACTGTGCCGCGCCGTTGACTCACATCTGGCCGGCAATCACGTCACAGCGGCGGGACAGAAACGTGTCTACAGCATCAGCGAAGACGTGACGCTGGAGGATGCCCAGTTGTATGTCGCCGATCTGCTGCGCTGCGCTTCGGTGACTGTGCATCAATGCGGCGATCAACTTGGAGGCGCGGATCGAGCCATGGTGTTCTCGGTCTGGCATCTGCTGGAAATGGCCAAAGCGATGATGGACCGCTCGATCGATTGCCTGGGTGCGAAGCAGCACTGAGTCCAGTCATCTATCACCGCCTGCGCTGGCAGCAGCGCAGGCGGCGTTTTTTTACCGGCGAAAAAGCTTATAGTCCGCTATCTCCCTCCGCCAAAAACAGCATCGATGATGAAGCAGACGCCCAGCGACCTCGAACAGATCACCGCCATCACGCTCGGCCATTACAACACAGTGGCTGAGGACTTCCGTGAAGGCACCCGCGATCACGATGTCAGTCAGAACATCGATGCGTTGCTGCGGCATATTCAAGGGCCGACGCCGTTTACCCTTCTGGATTTCGGCTGCGGGCCGGGGCGGGATTTGCAGACGTTTACGCGCATGGGTCACCTCGCCGTCGGGCTGGACGGTTCTGCAGAATTTGCGCGGATGGCTCGCGAGGACAGCGGCTGCGAGGTATTGCAGCAGGATTTCCTCAAGCTGGATCTGCCGGCGGAGCGCTTCGACGGGATCTTCGCCAACGCGGTGTTGTTTCATGTGCCGTTGCAGGAGTTGCCGCGGGTGCTCAGGCAATTGCACGGAGCGTTGAAACCGGGTGGGGTGTTGTTCAGCTCCAATCCACGCGGGGACAACCGTGAGGGCTGGAACGGGCCGCGCTATGGCTCGTATCACGATCTTGAGGCCTGGCAAGGTTTGCTGACGGCGGCGGGGTTTGTCGAGCTGGAGCATTACTACCGGCCGGCGGGATTGCCGCGGGAGCAGCAGCCTTGGCTGGCGAGTGTCTGGCGTAAATGTTGAGCCAGTAAGAGCCCTCACCCCAACCCTCTCCCAAAGGGAGAGGGGGCCGATGGGGGGATGCTCAAGCATGGCGCCGACCTGCTCGATCATCGCTGAATCCTCAATCAACCCGGTGGCACAGGTCGATGTAGAGCTACAGACACCTCGGTCAGTTCCCTCTCCCTTCGGGAGAGGGCTAGGGTGAGGGGCTGTTTTTGAATCAGTCCTTCTGCGGCTCGCGAATCTTGTACCAGGCCACATACAGCGCCGGCAGAAACAGCAGCGTCAGCAACGTCGCCACCACGATCCCGCCGATCATCGCGTAGGCCATCGGTCCCCAGAACACTTCGCGAGCGATCGGGATCATGCCCATGCTCGCCGCGGCGGCGGTCAGCAGGATCGGCCGGCGGCGGTGCTCGGTCGCTTCCACCACCGCATCCCACGGCGCATAGCCCTTCTGCTCGAACTCGTCGATCTGCGTCACCAGAATCACCGAGTTGCGGATGATGATGCCGATCAGCGCGAGAATCCCCAGAATCGCCACGAAGCCCATCGGTGTGCCCGTCGGCACCAGCGCCAGCACTACGCCGATCAGCCCCAGCGGCGCGACGCTGGCCACCAGGAACATCTTCTGCACGCTGTGCAACTGGATCATCAGGAAGGTCGCCATGAGGAACAGCATCAACGGCAAGACCTTGGCGATCGGCCCTTGGGCCTTGCCGCTTTCCTCGACCGTCCCGCCGGTGGCGACCTTGTAGCCGACCGGCAGTTTCGACGCGAAAGCGTCAATCGATGGCTTGAGCAATTTCACCAGATCGGTGGGCTGGATCTCGTCGCGCACCGAGGCCTTGATGGTGATCGTCGGCAAACGATCACGTCGCCACACCAGCGGCTGCTCCAGTTCGTAACGCACGGTGGCGAACGCCAACAGCGGAATCGAGGTGCCGCTTGGCGTGACGATCTGCAGGTTCTGCAGGGTTTCCGGCGTGCCGCGTTCGGAATCAACGGCGCGGCCGACCACGTTGATCAGGTAGATATCATCATCGACCTGAGTCAATGGCGAGCCGCTGACGATGCTGTTCATCAGGTTCGCCACGTCTTCTGACGACAACCCGAGCTGGCGCGCCTTGTCCTGAGCAATGTCGACGCGCAGGACTTTGCCCGGTTCGTTCCAGTCGTAGATGATCTCGCCGATGTGCGAGTTCTTGTCCAGCTCGGTGGCCAGGGCGATGGCATGTTTGCGCACCTGATCGACGTCCTTGCCGCTGACCCGGTACTGAATCGGCCGCCCGACCGGCGGGCCCATTTCCAGCGCCTGCACGTAGCTGCCGATACCGACGAAGTCCTTGTGCAAACGCTCGCGCAGGCGCTGGCTCAGCGCTTCGCGGGCCTCGAAATCCTTGCTGACGATGACCAGTTGCGCGTAGTACGGGTTCTGCAATTGCTGGTCGAGGGGTAGGTAGAAACGGATCGCGCCCTGGCCGATGTAGGTGCTCCAGCGCACGATGTCAGGGTCGCCCTTGAGCGTGGCTTCGAGCTTGTCCACCGCTTTGCGGGTTTCGTCGATCGAAGCGTTCTGCGGCAGGTTCAGGTCGACGAGAATTTCCGGACGGTCCGACGCGGGGAAAAACTGGTTCTGCACGAAGCGCATGCAGAACACCGCCAGCACAAACAGCAGTACGGTGACGCCAATTGCCCACCAGCGATTGCGCATGGCCCAGAGCAGGCCGCCGTTGAACGCACGACCGATGCGCCCCGGTTCGGCGTCATGCGCCTTCACCTTGTCGCTGAGGATGTGCACGCCGATTACCGGTGCGAAGAACACCGCTACCACCCACGAGACGATCATCGCCACAGCGATCACTGCGAACAGTGTGAACGTATATTCACCGGCCGAGCTGGCGTTGAGGCCGATCGGCACGAACCCGGCGACCGTCACCAGCGTACCGGTGAGCATCGGAAACGCCGTCGAGGTGTAGGCGAACGTCGCCGCCTGCTCCTTGCTCTCGCCCATTTCCAGGCGCGTGACCATCATCTCTACAGTGATCATTGCATCGTCGACCAGCAGGCCGAGGGCGATGATCAACGCACCGAGAGAAATCCGCTGCATGGTGATGCCGCTGTATTCCATGAACACGAACACCATCGCCAGCACCAGCGGAATCGAGCACGCCACGACGAGACCGGCGCGCACGCCAAGGCTGATGAAGCTCACCACCAGCACGATGATCACCGCTTCGAACAAGGCGCTGGTGAAGCCACCGACGGCTTCCTCCACCACTACCGCCTGATCGGACACCGTGTGCACGCCGACGCCGACCGGCAAGTCTGCCGTCAATTCGTCTATGCGCTGGTGCAAGGCCTTGCCGAACTCCTGAACGTTGCCGCCCTTCTGCATCGCAATGGCCAGACCGATGGCCGGTTTGCCGTCGAAGCGGAATTCAGGCGTGGCCGGGTCGACGTAGCCACGACGGATATCGGCGATATCGGCCAGACGATAGAAACGGTCGTTGAGCTTGAGATTGACCTCGGCCAGATCCTTCTCCGAGGCGAACTGCCCCGACGTGCGCACGGAAATCCGCTCGGGCCCGGCCTCGATCACCCCGGCCGGCGTTACCGCGTTCTGCGATTGCAGGCTTTGCACCACCTGACGCTGATCGATACCCAGCGCGGCGAGTTTGCGCGTGGAGAAGTTCAGGTAAATCGTTTCGTCCTGCTGGCCGACCATTTCGACCTTGCCCAGCCCCGGCACGCTGCGGATCTCGGCGCGGGCCTGCTCCACGTAATCGCGCAACTGGCGCATGGTCAGGCCATCGGCGGTAAACGCATAGACCGAGCCGAACACATCGCCAAACTCATCGTTGAATCCCGGCCCTTGAATCCCTTGGGGAAACTGCCCGCGAATGTCGTCGATCTTCTTGCGCACCTGGTACCAGATTTGCGGAATGTCCTTGGCGCTGGTGGTGTCGCGCAGGTACACGTACACCGTCGATTCGCCGGGGCGCGTGTAGCTTTTCACGTAATCGAGCGAGTCGAGTTCTTCGAGTTTTTTCTCGATGCGGTCGGTGACCTGCTTGAGGGTTTCGTCCTGGGTCGCGCCGGGCCATTTGGTCTGGATGACCATGGTCTTGATGGTGAACGACGGGTCTTCTTCGCGGCCCAGATTGAAATAGGAAAACACGCCCATGAGCAATCCGACGAACATCAGATACCAGACGAATGACTGATGCTTGAGGGCCCATTCGGAGAGGTTGAAAGAGCCTTTCATTGACTGTCCTCGTCAAGTTTTACCGATTGTCCGGGTTTGAGGCTGTTGACGCCGGCGCTGACCACGCGCTCGCCGTTCTTCACGCCGCCGGCCAGCACCACGCTGCTGTCGGTGCGGCTGATCACCGTGACGTCGCGGGGGCTGACGGTTTTGCTTTGCGTGTCGATCACCCAGATCCGCGGTTTGCCTTCGACCTCCTGCAACGCGGTGGCGGGCAATTCGATGCGCGGTTTGATCGCCGAACTGAGGGTCACGCTGATCGCCGTGCCGAGGCGAAAACCGTCCGGCGTGTCGGTCAGCGTCAAGCGTGCCCGGCGGGTGCGCGTGGCGCTCTGCGCCTGGGGTTCGATTTCACGGATGATCGCCGTGGTGTTGATGCTCGGGTCGAGTTGCGCGGCCACTGAAAACACCACGTCGGGCGGAAGCTGATCAACCAGGGTATCCGGCAGATCGATCACCGCTTCCTTGATGTCTGGCTGGGCCAGCGTCACGACTTGCTGGCCGGCGGTCACCACCTGCCCGGCTTCGGCGTTCCACGCGGTGACCACGGCTTTGTGATCGGCGCGCAGTTCGGTGTAGCCGAGTTGATCCCGGCTCTGGTTGACCGCCGCGCGCGCCTGATCCAGCGAGGCCTGGGTGGTTTTCAGATCAGTCGTGGCAACGTCCAGTTGCGCCTGTGCGCCCACGCCGCGATCGAACAGCGCCTGCTGTCGGCGCGCGTTGGCCTGCGCATTGATCAATTGCGCCTGAACCCTGGCCAGATCGCCCTCGGCCGAACGCAATTGGTTTTGCTGGTCGGACGGGTCGAGGGTGGCGAGCAGCGTGCCTTTCTGGACTTCGGCGCCGACATCGACGTTGCGACTGGCAATGCGCCCGCCAACGCGGAAGCCAGTGTTGCTCTCGTAGCGAGCCTGAATGCTGCCGGCGAAACGCCCGAGGTTTTCTTCACTCAATGCTTCGACCTTGACCGACAACACCGGACGCACCGGTTCCGGCGGCGTTTCCTTTTCCGAGCAGGCGCCCAGCAGCAACGCGAGGCAAAACAGTCCGAGACGCTTCATGGCTGCGCTCCCGGTTGCAGGTCTTTGTAAGTGTTTTCGGCGATCTCGACCTTCATCCCGGGGTGCAACAACTGTCCTCCGGCGACGATGACTTTTTCGCCGCCCTTCAGACCTTCGCTGATGATGACTTTACCGGTCAGATAGCGACCGACCGTGACCGTGTGCAGCTGCGCCTCACCCTTGTCATCGACCATCCACACCGCCGGCTCACTGATGTTTTTCGTCAGCGCCGACCACGGCAGTTCCACCGCCGACTTGCCCGAACCTTTTGCCGTGGCGCTGACTACCGAACCGAGTTGCATGCCCGGCGGCAGCTTGTCGAGGCTGACCTTGACCTGCACGGTGCCGGATTGCGCCGACACCGCCGGGGTTATTTCACGCACAGTACCGGTGGTTTTGATCTCGGGGTTATCGAGCAGGCTGACCACGATCGAATTGTCCGCCGGGCGTTCGGCGAGCAGCGATTCATACACGTTGAACACTGCATCACGGTCGCCGTCACGGGCCAGACTGAAAATCGGTGCGGTGGCCTGCACCACTTGCCCGACTTCAGCCTGACGTTCGGTAATTACTCCGGGCGCATCGGCAATCAGCGCGGTATAGCTGAGCTGGTCCCTGGCGTTGGCCAGTTGTGCCTGCGCGGCGCTCAGGGCGCTCTGGCTGCTGCGCAAGGCTGCCTGGGCGGAATCGTATTCGCTCTGGCTGGTGTAGCCCTTGGGCAGCAGTTTTTGCTGGCGGACGAAGGCCGCCGCGGCCTGTTTCACGCGGGCCTGTTCGGCGAGGACCTGAGCCTGGGCAGAATCGACATTGGTCTGCAGATCCTTGGGGTCGAGCTTTGCCAGCACTTGTTTGGCGGTGACGCGGTCACCGACGTCGACCATGCGCTGGATGATCTTGCCGCCCACGCGAAATGACAACTGCGTCTGCACGCGCGCCTGCACGTCACCGGTGAGGGTTACCGCTGCCGCGTAGTTCTGGGGTTTGACCTCTTGCACAAAGACCCGTGGCAAGTATTCCTGAGCGGGTTTCTTGTCGCCGCAAGCGGTGAGCAAGACCATGGCGCCCAACGCCATCAGCACTTTAAATCCGGGACCCGCCATGCACACTCCTTGGCCTTTAACGCTGCTGTCGAGACGATACGACTTCAGAGCTTAGAACAGGGTTCCACGGTTGCGGGGGTCAAGCACAGATTTATCTCATTGCGGGTATGCTGCAGACGTTTTGCAGTAACCGGAGAAGGATTTCATGCTCAACACCCTCG
Organism: Pseudomonas koreensis; assembly: GCF_036668835.1. Classification (GTDB taxonomy): domain Bacteria; phylum Pseudomonadota; class Gammaproteobacteria; order Pseudomonadales; family Pseudomonadaceae; genus Aquipseudomonas; species Aquipseudomonas koreensis_I. The sequence continues at coordinate 535,288 of NZ_JAZEVW010000004.1, read as the reverse complement.
CGGTGGCCAACTACCGTTCGATCAACAAGCTGGTGATCCCGCTCGCGCGTCTGAACCTGATCACCGGGCCCAACGGCAGTGGCAAATCCAACCTCTACCGCGCACTGCGCCTTCTGGCGGAAACCGCGCAGGGCGGCGTGGTCAATGCGCTGGCCCGCGAGGGTGGGCTGGACTCGACGTTCTGGGCCGGGCCGGAAACCATCAGCCGGCGCATGCGCAACGGTGAAGTGGCGATCGAGCCGACGGTGCGTCAAGGCGTGAAGCGATTGCGCCTGGGCTTTGCCGGGGAGGATTTCAGTTATTCGATCAGCCTTGGTCTGCCTGATTCCAATGGTCATTTCATGCTGCCCGAGCATTCGCTCCCAATTCCCTCGCGTTTCAGCCTCGACCCGCAAATCAAGCGCGAATGCATCTGGGCCGGACCGCTGTATCGCCCGGCGAGCCTTTTGGTGGATCGCGATGGGCCGATGATCCGCGCGCGCAGCGAGCGCAAATGGGATGTCCTGGCGCAACACACGCCGAACTTCGACAGCCTGTTCGATCAGATCGGCAGCCTGCGCAGCTCGCCAGAGGTGTTTCAGATGCGCGAGTTCATTCGCCGCTGGCGCTTTTACGATCACTTTCGCAGCGATACCGACGCGCCGGTGCGCCAGCCGCAACTGGGCACGCGCACGCCGGTGCTGCACCACGACGGGCGCGATCTGGCGGCCGCCTTGCAGACCATCATCGAAATCGGCGACCCCGAAGCCTTGCGCGCGGCGATCAGCGATGCCTTTCCCGGTGCGCGGCTGAACATCGCACCGCTCGCCGGTGGACGCTTCGCCATCGAGTTCTATCAGGAAGGCTTGCTGCGGCCGTTGTCGGCGGCAGAGCTGTCGGACGGGACCTTGCGTTATCTGCTGCTGGTGGCTGCGCTGCTGACGCCGAGACCGCCGTCATTGATGGTGCTCAACGAACCGGAAACCAGTCTGCACCCGGATCTGCTGCCGGCACTGGCACGGCTGATCATTCGTGCCTCGGAGCAGTGTCAGGTGTGGGTGGTGTCACATGCACGGCGGTTGATTTCGGCATTGCAGGAAGACCCTGAATGCAATTGCATCGTGCTGGAGAAGACGCTGGGGCAGACCGAGATGGTTGGGCAGCGGGTGCTGGATGAGCCGGCGTGGAACTGGCCTGACTAGGCGCTACAGCCAAAAGCCCCTCACCCTAGCCCTCTCCCGGAGGGAGAGGGAACTGACCGAGTTGTTTATAAGAACTACGCCGACTTTAGACGGCTTTACCGACTCCGCAATCGACTCAGGTCAATGCAGGACGCAAGTCACCGCGGTCGGCTCCCTCTCCCTGGGGAGAGGGCTGGGGTGAGGGGCAAGCCTCACCGCCAATCCAACAGGCAGTCACCCCTGCCACTTGCCCCCTTCAACGATCACACTCTCAGGCCGGGTGTCATCGCTCAGTTCCTTGCGCACATACTGGTCATACAGCTTGAGCAGGTATTTCTCCTCGCCCAGCTTCGCCAGCTCGCTGTTCACCCAGTCGCGCAGTTCGAGATTGCCCTTCTTCACCGCCGGCGCAATCGGCGCTTCGGCCCCGAGTTTTTCTTCCAGCACGCGATAGCCCGGATTCTGCTTGGCCCAGCTGAACAGCACCAGATTGTCCTGCGCGTAGGCATCGCCACGACCATTGGCCAGGGCTTGCAGCGACTCGGAATTCTTTTCGAACTTGAGTAGCTTCCAGTCCGGATGAGTCTTGGTCAGCCAGATATCGGCGGTCGTACCGGTGGTGACGATGGTGGTGCGGGTCGCCAGATCATCGAGCTTTTGCACCGAGCTGCCCTGCGGCACCAAGGCCTGCACGGCGACCTTGAGATTGGGGTTGGTGAATTCCACCGCTTCCTTGCGCTCCGGGGTCACCGTCATGTTGGCGAGGATCAGGTCGACCTTGTCGCTTTGCAGAAACGGAATACGACTGGCCGGTTCCACCGCGACGAATTCGACCTTGTTTTCATCGCCGAGCAGATCCTTGGCAAACCGCCGGCCGATGTCGGTATCAAAACCGACGTAACGGCCGCTCTCATCGACAAAGCCGAACGGCGGTTTATCGGTGAACACGCCAACAATCAGCTTGTCGCGAGCCTTGATCTTCTCCAGATAACCGGCGGGCGCAGCACGCTCGCTGGCGACTTTCGGCTTCGTGGGTTCTTCGGTTTTGCTGCAACCGGCCAGCAAGGCCAGGCTCAAAAGGGGCAGTAACAAAGCGGCAGTTTTCATAGCGGTTCCAGTTCCTTGGTCGGTTTCGTTTTCGGCAGGGTTGCCACGAAGGAGAACTTCTCCAGAAACTGCTGCGCGCGTGCGGTTTGCGGGTTCGTAAAGAAAATCTCGGGCGGGGTCTGTTCGAGGATGCGCCCGGCATCCATGAACACGATGCGGTCGGCCACCGCGCGAGCGAAGGCCATTTCGTGAGTGACGATCAACAGGGTCATGCCTTCGCGGGCCAGACCCTGAATCACCTGCAGCACTTCCTTGACCATTTCCGGATCAAGGGCCGCGGTGACTTCGTCGAAGAGCATTACCCGTGGGTTCATGCACAGCGAGCGGACGATGGCGATGCGTTGCTGCTGGCCACCGGAGAGCTGACGCGGGAAGGCGTCGCGCTTGTCCGCCAGGCCTACCCGCGCGAGCAAGGCTTCGGCCTGCTGCTGCGCTTCGCCGCGCTGACGTTTTTGCACTTTGAGCGGGCCGAGCAGCAGGTTGTCGAGCACGCTCATGTGCGGAAACAGGTGATAACTCTGAAACACCATGCCGATCTGCTGGCGGATTTCGCGCCAGTCGGTGGCCTTGTCGAGCAGCTCGCGCCCGACAAATTTCAGGCTGCCGCTGTGGGCTTGTTCGAGACCGTTGAGGCAACGCAGCAAGGTGCTTTTGCCGCAGCCGCTGGGGCCGAGAATGACGATGACTTCGCCGCTCTGCACGCGTAGGTCGATGCCATCGAGTACCTGCTGCTCGCCATAGTATTTGTTGAAGCCATGAAACTCGATCAGTGCGCTCATGTTTGCGTCCAGCGCCGCTCCAGCACGCGCGAAGCGGCCGAGAGCGGGTAGCAGATGAAAAAGAAAAACAGAAACAGCGCGCCATAAATCAGCACCGATTCGTAGGTGCGCTCGATGATCTGCTGGCCGACCTTGATCACATCGACCACACCGATCAGCACCGCCAACGAACTGGTCTTGATGATCCGTGTGTAGACATTGATGGTCGGCGGTGTCATGCGCTTCAGCGCTTGCGGCAGCAGCACGTAACCGTACAGTTGCACGGCGTTGAGACCGATCGACAGACCCGCTTCACGCTGGCCGCGTGGCAACGAATGCAACGCACCGCGCGCCACTTCACCGACCTCACTGGCGCCCCACAGCGACAGCACCAGCACTGCACACCAGAAGCTTGGCAGGCTCAATCCAAAGAAAATCGGCAAACCGAAAAACAGCAGATAGAGCCAGACCAACACCGGAATCGCCCGGAACAGCTCCAGGTACACCCGCAGAATCGCGTTGAGCCAGCCCACGTTGAGCGTGCGCAACACGCCGTAGAACACGCCGCCAACCGTGCTGATGGCGATACTCAGAAACGAGATCGACAACGTTTGCCCGGCGCCCTTGGCCAGTTGCGGCAACGACACCCAAAGCAACTCAAGACCCGAACTGGCCATGCTGGAGCCTCCTTTCCAGACGGCTGAGCAACAGCGAAAGCGGCAAAAACAGCAGCACGCAGATCAGCGTCAGCACGGCGAGCATTTCGTAGGTTTTGTAGTAGAGCGCGATGTAGCTTTTGGTGGTGTAAAGGATTTCCGGCACCGCCACTGCCGAGACGATGGTGGTTTCCTTGAGCAGGAAGATGAAATTGGCGAACAGCGACGGCAGGCTGAGAATGCCCGCCTGCGGCAGAATCACGTAGCGCAGCAACTGGCCGTGGGACAGGCCGATCGAACGCCCCGATTCGAGCTGCGCCTGCGGCACGGCATCGACGCCGGCACGCAGCACTTCGGTGAGATAGGCGCCGCCGAGAAAGGTCATGGTGATGATCGCCGCAGTGAAACCGGAGACTTTGATCCCCAGTGCCGGCAAGGCGAAGTAGACGAAGAACAACTGGATCAGCAGCGGCGTGTTGCGCGCCAGTTCCACGTAAAGACCGACCAGTTTGCGCAGGTACGGCGTGCGAAACACCAGGATCGTCGCGTTGAGCAGCGCCACCAGCAACGAGGTGCCAATGGCGATCAAACCGACCTGCAGCGTGACGCCGACGGCTTTGAGAAACGCCGGCAGCGTGCCGAGGATGAATGCGTAATCGAAAGTCATGCCGTGTCCTGACGTCGCTTGGTAAACGACGGTGAAGCAATCCATGGACAGCGGGTTGGCTGTCCGGCAGGCACTGACTTTATAGGTATAAAAACTGGAATTTAAATACCGTTAAAGCATATTGATATCACGCAAAAAACTATCTTGTCGGTTTGCCGGGAAGGAATAAGAAGGCTATTTTCCTTTGCGCTGTAGGACGGATCTTTTTTTAACGAAAGGCCTCCAAGGACGGGCAGCTTTTGGCCAGACTCCCTCGGCCAAACCACAACAAGGAAGATGACATGGACGTAAAAACACCGCAGCGACTGGATCCGCAGGATATTTTGAAATTGCTGGTGGCGTTGCGCAGGGCGTTGAACGCCCAGGTGGCCTGATCCGTTGCGCCGCTCGTTCCCACGCTCCGCGTGGGAACGATCAGTTATAGAAAATCCTTGTAGGCAAACAACGCTGGCGACCCGCCGGTATGGAGGAAAATGATCGGTCCCTCATCAAAGCGCTGGCGCCCGATGCCATCGAGCAATCCCGCCATGGCCTTGCCGGTGTAGACCGGGTCAAGCAACAGACCTTCCTGACCCGCCAGCAGTTTCACCGCTGCCAGGGTTCCGGCGTTCGGCTCGCCGTAACGCGGGCCGAAATACTCGTCCCACAACTCGACTTTGAAGCTGGCCGGCAACTCGACACCGAGCAGCTCCGCGGTGCGCTCGGCAAGGCTTTGGACCTTCGGCCGCTGATCTTCTTCGCTGCGCGAGACGGTCACGCCAATCACCGACAGTTGTGGCAGCACTTCGCTCAGTGCGAGGGCCAGACCACTATGCGTGCCGGCGCTGCCCGAGGCCAGCACGACGGCGGCGAACTCCAGTCCGGTGTCCTTGATCTGCTCGGCCAGTTCCAGCCCGGCGCGCACGTAACCCAACGCACCGAGCGCATTGGAACCGCCGATCGGCACCAGATAGAGCTTTTTGCCGTTGCTGCGCAGACGCACGGCGAGGGCGGCCAGTTGTTCGTCAGCATTGTCGAGATTGTCGACCAGCTCGATTTTGGCATCGAACAGGTCCAGCAGCAGGCGGTTGCCGTTGCCGGTGTAATTGCTGTCCTCGGTGCCCAGCGGATTTTCCAGCAGTGCCACGCAGCCGAGACCGAGTCGGGCGGCCAGCGCAGCCGTCTGACGAACGTGGTTCGATTGCAGCGCGCCCGCGGTGATCAGCGTGTCGGCGCCTTGTGCCAGCGCATCGGCGGCGAGGTATTCAAGTTTGCGCAGCTTGTTGCCACCCATGGCCAACGGCGTCAGGTCATCGCGCTTGATGTACACCTCGCGGCCGAGCCATGTGGACAGACGCTCGAGTTTTTCCAGCGGCGTAGGGTGGCCGAGCAGGTCTAGACGGTTAAAGCGTTCCAGCTGATTCTTGATCATGGTTCGTACTGGCGGAGAAAGATGAAACGACTATAGGCACGCGCTTTTGCAGGGGCAACCGCCAATCGCTTATAGCCAGGTGGACTTACGTCAGCACTATCGGTTCTTAATTTGCCATCGTAGTCATGCCGTAAAGTGGGCGCCGTTGACGCGGCCAGACAGTCCGGCCGCCCGTGAGGAGTCTCTACCGTGAGCGAGCGTTCCAGTCATTGGCAATTGCACACCATCGTCGGACAGTTGCGCAGCGCACGCGACCAGTGGCGGGCACAGAATGGCCGGGCTTCCGGCGAGCAGGGTGGTCGCGAGTTGCCTTCGCGCGCAGCGATGGCGCAGATTCTTGAAACACTGTGCGGCGCGCTGTTTCCGATGCGTCTGGGGCCGGTGGACCTGCGTGAAGAGAGTGAAGATTTTTACGTCGGCCACACCCTCGACGTCGCGCTGAATGCCTTGCTCACGCAGACCCGTCTGGAACTGCGTTACGCAGCGCGGCACAGTGCCCAGGACGACAGCGAGGTCGAAGCCCGCGCGATTCAGATCGTTCAGGATTTCGCCCTGGCTTTGCCTGGCCTGCGCACCTTGCTCGACACCGATGTGCTGGCGGCCTATCACGGCGACCCGGCTGCGCGCAGTGTCGACGAAGTGCTGCTGTGCTATCCGGGGATTCTGGCGGTGATTCACCATCGCCTCGCCCATCATTTGTACCGCGCCGGTTTGCCGCTGCTGGCGCGGATCAGCGCGGAGATTGCCCACTCGGCGACGGGTATCGATATCCATCCGGGCGCGCAGATCGGCCGCAGTTTCTTTATCGACCACGGTACGGGTGTGGTGATTGGCGAGACGGCGATCATTGGCGAGCGGGTGCGGATTTATCAGGCCGTGACGCTGGGGGCCAAACGCTTTCCGGCGGATGAGGACGGCCAGTTGCAAAAAGGCCATCCGCGCCATCCGATCGTTGAGGACGATGTGGTGATTTACGCCGGGGCGACGATTCTCGGGCGAATCACCATTGGCAAGGGCTCGACCATCGGCGGCAATGTGTGGCTGACGCGCAGCGTGCCGGCGGGGGCGAATCTGACGCAGGCGAATCTGCAGCATGATGACGGGACGCAGAAGTAGGCCTCTGAATTTGCTTCGCGGCTACTGTCCTCTTCGCGAGCAAGCTCGCTCCCACAATGGAATGCATTTCAAATGTGGGAGCGAGCTTGCTCGCGAATGGTTTTCAGGCCAAATCGAGATAATGGCCTTCAGCCAATTCTCCAGTGAACGAATCCCCTGAAACCCGCGTCATACCCCTCCTCGGGCCGCGGTAGGAAAACTACCGCCCAGCCCTGCGATTAGTCCTTACCACCCTATCCATGTTTAACTTGAACGTTCATTCAAGTTAAACCGGTGGTTCGCTGCCCGCTCACAACAGGAGGCTTGCCTTTGCTGAGTCCGATCATTTCAGCCATGTTTCAACCCCTCGAGGTGCACGTTTCATGAGTGCATCGTCCACCCCCGCCAGCGGTCTGGTGCGGATGAATCCGCCGGTGTTCTACTTCGCCGCGACGGTCATTCTGCTGTTTGGTCTCGTTGTTATCGCGATGCCCGAGCAGGCCGGCGCCTGGTTGCTGCAAGCGCAGAACTGGGCAGCCAACACGGTCGGCTGGTATTACATGCTCGCGATGACGGTGTATCTGATCTTCGTGGTGGTCACTGCCTTGTCCGGCTACGGCAAGATAAAACTCGGTGCCGATCACGACGAGCCCGAATTCAGTTACCTGTCCTGGGCCGGCATGCTGTTCGCCGCCGGGATCAGCATCACGCTGTTTTTCTTCTGCGTTTCCGAGCCACTGACGCACATGATTCAGCCGCCCCAAGGCGAGGCGGGCACCGCAGAGGCGGCGCGTCAGGCGATGCAGATTCTGTTTCTGCACTGGGGCCTGCACGGCTGGGGCGTGTTCGCCTTCGTCGGCATGGCGCTGGCCTATTTCGCCTACCGTCACAACCTGCCGCTGGCGCTACGCTCGGCGCTGTATCCGCTGATCGGCAAACGCATCAACGGCCCGATCGGTTACGCCGTGGATGGCTTCGGCATCATCGCCACGGTGTTCGGTCTCGGTGCCGACATGGGTTTTGGCGTGCTGCACCTCAACTCCGGTCTCGACTATCTCTTCGGCATCGCTCATACCCAGTGGATTCAGGTCGGCCTGATCACGCTGATGATGGGCGCAGCGATCATCGTTGCTGTTTCCGGCGTGGATAAAGGCGTGCGGGTAATGTCCGACATCAACATGCTGCTGGCCTGTGCGCTGCTGCTGTTCGTGTTGTTCGCCGGGCCGACTCAGCACCTGCTCAACACCTTGATCCAGAACCTCGGCGATTACCTCGGCGCCCTGCCGATGAAGAGTTTTGACCTGTATGCCTACAACAAACCGAGCGACTGGCTCGGCGGCTGGACGGTGTTCTACTGGGCCTGGTGGATCGCATGGTCGCCATTCGTCGGCCTGTTCATCGCACGGATTTCCCGTGGCCGCACCATCCGCGAATTTGTCTTCGGCGTGCTGTTGATTCCGCTCGGTTTCACCCTGGCGTGGATGTCGATATTCGGTAACAGCGCCCTCGATCAAGTGCTCAACCATGGCATGAGCGCGCTGGGTATGTCGGCCATCGATAACCCGTCGATGAGCATTTATCTGTTGCTGGAAACCTATCCGTGGAGCAAAACCGTGATCGCCGTGACGGTGTTCATCAGCTTCGTGTTTTTCGTCACCTCGGCGGACTCCGGCACCGTCGTGCTCTCGACGCTGTCGGCCAAGGGCGGCAACCCTGACGAGGACGGGCCGAAATGGCTGCGGGTGTTCTGGGGCGCGATGACTGCGCTGATCACCAGCGCACTGCTGTTTTCCGGCAGCATCGATGCGCTGAAGTCAGCGGTTGTACTCACATCATTGCCGTTCTCGCTGATTCTGCTGCTGATGATGTGGGGCCTGCACAAGGCGTTCTACCTGGAGTCGCAGAAGCAGATTGCGCAGTTGCATTCGCTGGCCCCGGTTTCCGGCTCGCGGCGTGGCACCGGGGGCTGGCGCCAGCGCTTGAGCCAGGCAGTGCACTTCCCGTCGCGCGACGAGGTATATCGCTTCATGGACACCACGGTGCGCCCGGCGATTGAAGAAGTCACGGCGGTGTTCGTCGAGAAAGGCCTGAACGTGGTCACCCAGCCGGACCCGGCGCATGACAGCGTCAGCCTGGAAATCGGCCACGGCGAGCAGCATCCATTCATCTATCAAGTGCAGATGCGCGGCTACTTCACGCCGTCGTTTGCCCGTGGTGGCATGGGTTCGAAGCAACTCAACAACCGCCGCTACTATCGCGCCGAAGTGCATTTGAGCGAGGGCAGTCAGGATTACGATCTGGTCGGCTACACCAAAGAGCAGATCATCAACGACATCCTCGACCAGTACGAACGGCACATGCAGTTCCTGCACCTGGTGCGTTGACGGCGGCTGAGCGTCGGGTCTGTTCAGGACTCGGCGCTCAGCACCATGAACAACACCATCGCCGCCATCGGCACGCCGAACACCGCACTGCCAATCGCTATTTCCGAACCAACGGACTGGCCGGCATGCACCACCCCCACCGCGCCGTTGATCAACGTCAACGCCAGCCACAGCGCGGCGAAGCCGTAGGCCATGGTTTGCCGACTGAAGCCGATGCGCTCACCGATGTAGAGCATCAGCGCGAGCAGGACCAGGCCGAAGAAAATGATGATGGCGGTGTGCATGGCGGGTTCTGTCTGGTGGATGTTTATTGCCTGAAAGAGCGCTATCGCGAGCAGGCTCGCTCCCACAATGGACCTAGGCTGAACATAAATCTATGTACGCACGAAATCCCTGTGTGCGAGCCCGCTCGCGAATGGGCCGCTTCAGTGTACTTAGAGCATAGCCAATCCCGCCCTTGCTTTTGCGCACAGGGTTGCCCTGTCGACACATTTTGCGACTCGTTTAGTAATGCCTGACGGCTGAGATGTTTTGCTTGCTGGTCCGCACCTACCGATGATCTCCCCCATGAGCGCACGCCTGCTCCATAAGCTAATATTTGTCAGCGTGTGTATGGTGTGTATATAAACCGCCTGGGCCACCTATTGTAAGAAGCTCTAGCTGTCGAACAGGGCGAAGGAAATGCGCAGTCGGGAAATGATCAGGATGATCGAAAATGATGGTTGGTATCTGGTGGCAGTGAAAGGCAGCCATCATCAATACAAGCATCCGTTCAAGCTGGGAAGGGTAACGATCAAGCACCCTGACTCAGATCTGCCCACGGGGACGATCAACAGCATTTTGAAACAGGCGGGCTTGAAATGAGGCTCACCATTGAAAACGAAGGCCCTTTGATTGGCCTGTCAGAGGAAGGACTCACCCACATGAAATTCCCGGTCGTTCTGCACAAGGATGCCGACTCGGACTACGGAGTGATTATCCCGGATGTCCCCGGCTGCTTCTCCGCGGGCGCTACGGTTGCTGAGGCTTTTGAAAGTACTCGGGAAGCGTTGGCGCTTCACTATGAAGGTCTGGTTGCCGACGGAGCGCCGCTGCCGCAGGTGCAAGACATTGATGCGCATCTTGATAATCCGGATTACGCAGGAGGAATCTGGGGCGTGGTCGATTTTGATATCACGCCATATTTCGGCAAGTCAGTGCGGTTCAACGCCACACTGCCTGAGCAACTGTTGGAGCGTATCGATCAAACAGTCAGGCGAGATCAGCGCTACAACTCGCGTTCAGGGTTCCTGGCTGCGGCTGCCTTGCGCGAATTGTCGAGCTGAGCGAGATCCTGGAGATCAGGTGCTTTCCCGCTCGATAACCTGGCAGTGCAACAGATTCAGCCGCTGTATTTCGTCGCACGGCAGTACCCCGAGGCTTTCCAGTACGCGGGTTGCGGCGAGCACGCCGATTTCCAGTGCCGGTGGTTTGATCGTGCTCAGGCTGGGCAGGAGCATTTCAGCGAAGGGGTAGTCGCCGAAGCCGAGCACGGCGCAGTCTTCGGGGATTTTCAGGCCTGCGCGTTGCCCGGCGAGCAGGCCGCCGGCGGCGAGGTTGTCGTTGGCGAAGAAGATTGCGTCGGGGCGTGGTGAAGCGTTCATCAGCGCCTCCATTGCCTGTTTGCCGGCATCGAACGGTGCGCGGTCGGCGTCGGGCGCGAAGACCCACGGTTCCAGGCCCGATTTGCGCAGGGTCGCGGCATAGCCGTCGCGGCGTTCCAGTGCACTGAAATCCCCCGGCGCACTGTTCTGCACGAAGGCGATGCGCCGGTAGCCTTTTTCGAGCAGATGCGTTGCTGCCGTCACCCCCACCTCGAAGTGCGAAAAGCCAATCTGCATCGGCTCGCGATCCGGCTGATAATCCCAGGTTTCAATCACCGGGATATCCGCTTCGGCGATCATCTTTTCCGTGCCTGCACTGTGAAAGTGACTGGTCAGCACCAGCGCGGCCGGCGACCAGCCGAGAAACGCGCGCACGGCGTTTTCTTCCTGTTCGACATCGAAGTAACTCGACGCCAGCAACAGCTGATAACCGTGGCGGCTGAGGGTGTCGCTGAAGCCTTGCAAAGTATTGGCGAAGATTGGCCCGGAGATGTTCGGGATGACCATACCGACAATTTTTCCGCGCGCTGAAGCCAGACCGCCGGCGACCAGATTCGGCACGTAACCCAACTCGGCCACCACTGCCGCAATGCGCTCGCGGCGCTCGGGCGAAACCTGCTCGGGCTGGTTGAAATAGCGCGATACGGTGATCGCCGAAACGCCAGCTGCGCGCGCGACGGCATCAAGGGTCACACGGCCGGCGCCACGGCGTTTGCGGGGCTTGTCTGCGCTCACGCGTCGCTCCTCATTAAAAACCAAATCGCATATAAAAGTAATTTTTCATTATTGGAAGTTCTATGGCCTCCTTGCCAATACTGCCGATGTTAGCGCTAACACAGCGCATTGTCTGCTACTCGCTCGAGCGAATGCCCAAGACACCGAATCAGGCGCTGTCGTCGCAGAACGGCAGCGGATCAGGGCCAATTTCGAGCGGGCAGAACATGCACAACATTCCTGAGGCGACACACAAACTGGCGCAGTCGATTCGCGCCGCAGGCTGGTTATTGACAGGGTTGGCGGCGCTGCCGTTGCCCAACGCACTGGCGGCTGACAGCAGCGATCAAGAGCCGACGCTGAAGTCGGTGACCGTTACCGCGACCCGCCGCGAGGAGTCGCTGCAAAAAGTCCCGGTCGCAGTTTCGGTGATCGACGGCGAGCAGCTTGAGCGCGATAACCGCAACGGCGTGGCGAGCATCGTTCAGCAGGTGCCTTCGTTGAATTTCCGCACCGGCGCCTCGAACAAGGACACCTCGTTATTCGTGCGCGGCGTCGGCACGATTTCCACCTCGCCGGGTGTCGAGCCAACCGTGGCAACGGTGATTGATGGCGTGGTGTATGCGCGTCCGGGTCAGGCCACGCTTGATCTGCTTGATCTTGAGCGCGTCGAGGTGTTGCGCGGCCCGCAGGGCACATTGTTCGGCAAAAACGCTTCGGCCGGCGTTCTCAACATCACCAGCAAGGCGCCGACTAACGAGACGCATGGCTACGCTGAGCAGTCGTACTACAGCGGCAACGAAAGCCGCACGCGTTTCGGCATTGGCGGCAGCCTGATCCCGGACACCCTTAAAGGCTCGATCAGCACGCTGTTCGGCACCTACGACGGCAACGTCGATAACCAGCACAACGGCCAGGAGGTCAACGGTTACAACCATCGCGGCGTGCGCGGCAAGCTTGAATTCACGCCGAATGACGACGTCACGTTCACCCTGATCGCCGATTACATGCAGTCCCACGACGATGCGCCCAATGGCGTGGTCAGCCAATCCCTGACGCCGGCCTTCAGCAATGCGCTGAGCCCGGTGAATGCGACCAGCCACAACCGCGACATCAACACCGACACCCGCTCTCACATCGAAGACATCAACAAAGGCCTGTCCGGCCAGCTCGACTGGCAATTGGGCGACTACACCCTGACGTCGATCACTGCATGGCGCGGCTGGGACAACACCCAATATCAGGACGGCGACCGTCTCGGCAGCGTGACCGCGGCGTTCCCTGGCACGGCGGACAAGGGCGATCTGGCGTTCGACCAGTATTCGCAAGAGCTGCGTCTGGCCTCGCCGAAGGGCGAATTTCTCGAATACGTGGGCGGCCTGTTCTACATGCACGGCAAGGACGACGAGAGCTATCAGCGCACGCTGACGACCACCACGCGCACCGACCGTGGCGTCGCCGATTACAGCACCACCAGCGACAGTTATGCGCTGTTCGGCGAGAGCACGCTGAACTTCACTTCCGACTTTCGCGGTATCGCCGGGTTGCGCTATACCCATGATGATCTGGAATATGATCATCGTCGCGTTTCCACTTCGCCGACCACGGTCAGCGGTATCCAGCCGGCGACCCGCAGTTCAGGATCTGTCGATGAAGACGGCTGGTCCGGGCGTCTCGGTGTGCAGTACGACCTGAGCGATACGGTGACCACTTACCTGACTTATTCGCGCGGCTACAAAGGCCCGGCCTACAACGTGTTCTTCAACATGCAGCCGCGCGACACCGAAGCGCTGAAACCGGAAACCTCCAACACTTGGGAGGCGGGCATCAAGGCGACCACCTGGAACAATCGCCTGACGACCAACCTGGCGATATTCCACAGCGACTACGACAACTATCAGGCGAACTTCTTCGACACCGTCGCCGGGCAGGTGGTGACGCGCCTGATCAACGCCGGCAGCGTCAGCACCGAAGGCGTCGAACTCGATTACACCGTGCAGGCCACTCAGCAACTGAAGTTTTCCGGCGCGCTGGCCTACACCCGCGCACGCATCGACGAATTCGCCTGCCCGGCCGGCGCGGCGGCGTCGTGCAACGTCAACGGCAAACCGCTGCCCTTCAGCCCGGACTGGAAAAGTTACGTGCGCGCCGATTACGCCATCCCGCTGGACAACGGCCTGGACATCGAACTGGGCACCGATTACAGCTGGCAAAGCGAAGTGCAGTACGACATCAGCCAGAACCCCGATACCAAACAGGGCGCCTATGGGCTGTGGAACGCCAGCGTTGCACTGGCCGATTACAGCAATGGCTGGCGCGTTGCGGTGCTCGGCAAAAACCTCGCCGACAAGTCCTACTCGCCGTTGCTCGCCAGTGGCGGCAGCTACATCTACCGCGCAGTGCCACGGGACGACGAGCGCTATTTTGGCGTGCAACTGCGCAAGGATTTCTGAGATGAGCAGACAGATGAAACTCGGCGCGTTTCTCATGGCTACCGGGCACCATGTAGCCGCCTGGCGGCATGCGGATGTGCCGGCGAATGCCGGGCTGGATTTCGCCCATTACAAGCGGCTGGCGCAGATTGCCGAAGCGGCGAAATTCGATGCGCTGTTCGTCGCCGACAGCGTCGCCGCACCGACTCACGACATCGCCAGTCGCATGGCGCGCTCCGATCACTTCGAGCCGCTGACCTTGCTCTCGGCCCTCAGTGCAGTGACCGAGCACATCGGCCTGATCGCCACGGCGACCACCAGTTACAACGAGCCGTACCACGTCGCGCGCAAATTCGCTTCGCTGGATCATTTGTCCGGCGGGCGAGCGGGGTGGAATCTGGTCACTTCGGACAACGCCGCCGAAGCGCTGAATTTTGGCCGTGACGAACATATCGGCCACGCTGAACGCTACAGCCGCGCGCGCGAATTTCATCAAGTGGTCACCGGCCTGTGGGACAGCTGGGAGGACGACGCCTTTGTGCGCGACAAGGCCAGCGGCGCGTATTACCAGCCGGAAAAACTGCATGTGCTGGATCATGTCGGCGAACACTTTCGGGTCAAAGGACCGTTGAATGTCGCCCGCTCGCCGCAGGGGCAACCGGTGATCATCCAGGCCGGTTCGTCCGAAACCGGACGTGAGCTAGCAGCGCAGACGGCTGAAGTGGTATTCACCGCGCAGACTTCTCTGGCCAACGCGCAGGCGTTCTACGCCGACCTCAAGGGGCGCCTGCCTCGGTACGGTCGCAATGCCGATTCGCTGAAAATCATGCCCGGTGTCTTCGTTGTGGTCGGCCACACCAAAGCCGAAGCGCAGGAAAAATGTGAAACGTTTCAGCAATTGGTCGAACCCGAGGTGGGCGTGGCCTTGCTTGGGCGTATGCTGGGCAACTTCGATTTGTCGAAGTATCCGCTGGACGGGCCATTGCCGGAGTTGCCGCTGACGCAAAGCGGTCAGCAGAGCCGGCAAAAATTACTCACTGAACTGGCGGGGCGCGAGCACCTTAGTCTTGCTGAACTGGGTCGTAAAATTGCCGGCGGGCGTGGGCATTACAGCCTGGTCGGAACGCCCGGGCAGATTGCTGATCAGTTGCAGGAGTGGTTTGAACAAGGCGCTGCGGACGGTTTCAACGTGCTGGTGCCGCACCTGCCGGGCGGGCTGGAAGACTTCGCCAACGGCGTGGTTCCGGAACTGCAGCGGCGTGGACTGTTCAGAACGGAGTATGAAGGCCGGACGTTGCGCCAGAACCTCGGTCTGGCGCGACCGAAAAACAGATTTGCGTAACGCCCTTCGCGAGCAGGCTCGCTCCCACCTTTGAAAGGCATTCACTTGTGGGAGCGAGCCTGCTCACGAAGCAGTCGACACCCATTCAAGACAGACAAGAGAGGATTCGATGACCTACACCGCTGCCGAAAACCGCTACGACTCCATCCCTTACCGCCGCGTCGGTCGCAGCGGTCTGGTGCTGCCGGCATTGTCGCTGGGCCTGTGGCACAACTTCGGCGACAGCACGCCGATCGACACCCAGCGTGCACTGTTGCGCACCGCCTTCGATCTGGGCATCAACCACTTTGACCTGGCCAACAACTACGGCCCGCCGTACGGCAGCGCTGAGATCAATTTCGGTCGTCTGCTGCGTGAAGACTTCAAGCAGTACCGCGACGAGTTGATCATCTCCAGCAAGGCCGGTTGGGACATGTGGCCCGGCCCTTACGGCCAGGGCGGCGGCTCGCGCAAGTACGTGCTGGCCAGCCTCGACCAGAGCCTGCAACGCCTCGGTCTGGACTATGTCGATATCTTCTACTCGCACCGCTTCGACCCGGACACGCCACTGGAAGAAACCGCCAGCGCTCTCGCCACGGCGGTGCAGCAGGGCAAGGCTCTGTATATCGGCATCTCGTCGTACTCCGGGGTGAAAACCCGCGAAATGGCCGAACTGTTGAAAGAGTGGAAAGTACCGCTGTTGATCCACCAACCGGCGTACAACCTGCTCAATCGCTGGGTGGAAAAAGATCTGCTCGACACTACCGAACAACTCGGTACCGGCGTGATTGCGTTCACCCCGCTGGCGCAAGGTCTGCTCACCGACAAATACCTCAACGGCGTGCCGGCGGATGCACGAGTCAATCGTCCGGGCGGCGGCTCGTTACAGGCTTCGCACCTGTCCGAGGCCAACATTGCTCACGTGCGGGCGTTGAACGAGATCGCCAAGCGTCGCGGCCAGAGCCTGGCGCAACTGGCGCTGGCGTGGACGCTGCGCGATTCACGGGTGACTTCAGCACTGATCGGCGCAAGCCGGCCGGAGCAGATCATCGAAAACGTCGGCGCGTTGAAGAATCTGAATTTCAGCGCGGAAGAGCTGGCGGAGATTGATCGGTTTGCCCAGGAGGGCGGGATCAATCTGTGGGAGAAGCCTTCGACGGCGGAGTGAGTCACCCTCACCCCAGCCCTCTCCCGGAGGGAGAGGGAGCCGACCGGTGTGTCTTGCCCAATACATCGACCCGAAATACCGAGTCGATTATGAGTTCAGCATGGCAGGATCAGGTCGGCGCACTTCTAAAGCACTCCCCCGATCAGTCCCCTCTCCCTCTGGGAGAGGGTTAGGGTGAGGGGCTTTTGATCTTGAACGGGCTCAGCGAAAAAACGGCACATCCCCCAACACCGTCGCCCGCTGCATCACCCGCCGCGCCGGGCGGTAATCGTCTACCGCGTAATGCTGGGTCACGCGGTTGTCCCAGAACGCAATATCGTCTTTCTGCCAGCGCCAGCGAATGGTGAACTCCGGCCGCGTCGCATGGGCGAACAGAAATTTCAGAATCGCTTCGCTTTCGGTCTCCGCCAGTTCATTGATCTTCGAGGTGAAGCCCTCGTTGACGAACAGCGAGCGTCGGCCGCTGACCGGGTGCGTACGAATCACCGGATGCGACAGCGGTGGATTCTTGCGCCGCGCTTCTTCCCACTGTGCCAGCGCCTCGGGCGTGTTGCCGTAGCGTTCCAGTGGAAACGAGCGAGTGAAATCGTGAGTCGCGGTCAGTCCTTCGAGCAAGGCCTTCATCGGCGCCGACAGCGCCTCATATGCAGCAATGCCGCTGGCCCACAGGGTGTCGCCACCAAACTCCGGCAGCAACTTGGCGCTGAGCACCGCGCCCATCGCCGGGGTCGGCAGGAAGGTCACGTCGGTGTGCCAGATCGCGTTGTCACGTACGTCGGTGACGGCGGTGTCGAGGATCAGCACTTCGGGCTGCTCGGGCACGTTCGGGTAGATCGGATGAATGTGCAGGTCGCCGAAATAATGCGCAAAACGTGCCTGCTGCGCCGGCTCGATCGGCTGATTGCGGAAGAACAGCACTTGATACTTCAGCAACGCCTGCTCAATAGCATCGCGATGTTCCAGGCTCAGTGGCTGGCTGATGTCGACGCCACTGATCTGCGCGCCGAGTGCCGGGCTTAGCGGGGTTATGTTGAGGCTGCTCATGGTCGTTCTCTTCAATTCGGGGTTCAAGCTTTTGTAGGCCTTCGCCTGCTCGCGATTGCAGGCTGGCAGTCAACGCTGTGGTGAATGACACACCGCAATCGCGAGCAGGCGAAGGCCTACAGGGGATTCGCGGGAAATTTGTCAGTGCGCCTGGCCGTGCCATGGCACCAGCTTGCGCTGCAGGGCGCGCAGGCCCATTTCCATGGCGAAGGCGATCAGGGCGATGACCAGAATCCCCAGTACCACCACATCGGTGACCAGGAACTGCGCGGCCGACTGCACCATGAAGCCCAGGCCACTGGTGGCCGCGATCAATTCAGCGGCGACCAACGTCGACCAGCCAACCCCCAGGCCAATGCGTACACCGGTCAGAATGTCCGGCAGGGCGCTGGGCACAATCACATGGCGAATCAATTGCGCGCGAGTCGCACCCAGAGACTGCGCCGCGCGCAACTTCGCCGGGTCAACGGTGCGTACGCCGGTCGCGGTGGCGATGGCAATCGGCGCGAAAATCGCCAGATAGATCAGCAGTACTTTCGACAACTCGCCGATGCCGCACCAGATCACAATCAGCGGCAAATAGGCCAGCGGTGGAATAGGGCGGTAGAACTCGATCAGCGGGTCAAGCACGCCCCTGGCGATGCGGTTGGCGCCGATGGCGATGCCTACCGGCACGGCGGTCACGATGGCAAAGCCCAGGCCCAGACCGATGCGGCCGAGGCTCGCGCCCAAGTGTTGCCACAGCGTCGAATCCATATAGCCGCTGGTCGCCAGCAACCAGCCTTTTTGCAATACCGCAGAAGGCGGCGGCAGAAATAGCGGTTCGATCAAACCCGTGGCCGTTACCGCCCACCAGATCGCCACCAAAGCGAACAGCGTCAAAAAGCTGATCCAGCGCGTGCTGAGGCTACGACGCACGGGAATCACCACCGATGCGCTGACCGGTTTTACCGCAGCCGAAGAAACGTCGTAACTGCTCATGCGCGCTCCTGCCGTTGTCCGGCGCTGCGTTGCGAGAACACCTTGCTCAACACGTGTTCACGGGTTTCGATAAAACGCGGATCGGATTTGATCGCGCGGGCGGACTCGCCAGCAGCGTAACGCTGACCAAAATCAAGCTGCAGGCGCTCAACGATCTGCCCCGGATTCGGTGCCAGCAGAATCAGGTCAGTGGCGAGGAACACCGCTTCTTCAATGTCATGGGTAATCAGGAAAACCGGTTTGGCCGTGCGCTGCCAGACTTGCAGCAACAGCTCTTGCATCTGCTCGCGAGTGAACGCGTCGAGAGCGCCGAAGGGCTCGTCCATCAGCAACACGCGCGGGTCAGCGGCAAGAGCGCGGGCGAGGCCGACGCGTTGTTTCTGGCCGCCGGACAGTTGCCAGATACGGCGGCTTTCAAACCCCGAGAGATCGACCAGCGCGAGCATTTCACGGGCGATTTTTTCGCGTTTGTCCCAGGCGACACCGGCCAGTTGCAGACCGAACGCAACGTTGGCCAGCACGTCCTGCCATGGCAGCAAGGCGTCGTCCTGAAACACCACGCCACGCTCGGCGCTCGGGCCTTTGACAGGTACGCCGTCAAGGGTGATGCGCCCGGTACTTGGTTCAACGAAACCGGCAATCAGGTTCAACAGCGAAGTCTTGCCACTGCCGGACGGGCCGAGGGCGACCAGCAACTGCTGCGGCCCCAGGGTCAGAGAAATATCCGCCAGCACAGGTGTAGGGCTGCCTGGGTACTGTGCGCTGATGCGCTCCAGCTGTAGCAAGGCCATCGCTGTAATCTCCCGATCAGTTGGTGATGTATTTGGCACTGACGTACGGCGCGTAGTCCGGCAGCACGGCTTCGACCTTGCCCTGTTCCTTGAGGAACGCGGCGGTGTCGGTGATGGCTTTGGTGGTCGGCGCGCCGAGGTCGCTGACCTGATCCGCCGCCAGCGGGTAAACGTTGCCCTGCAGCAGCAATGGAATGTCGCTGGCCTTGGCGCCGGACAGCTTGACCAGCTTGTCGACGTTGGACTGAGTCGCCAGCCAGGCTTGCGGGTCCTTGCGGTAATCGGCGTAGGCGTCGAGGGTGACCTTGGCGAATGCGGTGACGATTTCCGGGTGCTTCTCGGCGAAGTCTTTGCGCACGATCCACGCATCGAAAGTCGGCGCACCAAACTTGGCCAGCTCGCCGGACGTGATCAGCACTTTGCCATTCTCCTTGGCCACGCCGAGTGCCGGATCCCAGACGTAGGTGGCGTCGATGTCACCGCGTTTCCAGGCGGCGATGATCGCGGGCGGGGCGAGGTTAAGTACGGTGACTTTCGACGGATCGATGTTCCAGTGCTTCAGCGCGGCGAGCAGGCTGTAGTGCCCAGTGGACACGAACGGCACGGCGATTTTCTTGCCGATCAGATCCTGCGGCGTCTTGATGCCGGAGCCATCGCGCGCCACCAGTGCTTCAGCGGCGCCGATCTGCGTGGCGATGAGGAATGTTTGCACCGGGACTTTGCGGGTGATCGCGGCGGTCAGCGGGCTCGAACCGAGGTAGCCGATCTGCACGTCACCGGAGGCGATGGCGGCGATGATGTCGGCGCCGTTGTCGAACTTGCGCCAGGCGATGTCGGCTTTGGTGGCTTTTTCATAAGCGCCGTCGGCCTGGGCGACTTTCGCCGGGTCAACGGTGGTCTGGTAGGCGACGGTGAGGTCGGCAGCCTGCGCCAGAAAGCTTGCGGCAGCCAGAGTGGCGGCGGCGAGCAGGCGAAGCGGGACATTCAGTTTCATTGAAGAGCTCCATATCAGGCGACCGAACGTCGGCGTGGATGGAGACTAAATGATCTAAGAATCGGTAAATAAATAACTTTTTAGAATGAGCTTATGAGCGGAAAAATCTAAGGCACGGGGGATTGTGGATATTTCGGAAGTTGCGTTCGACGTTAGATCTTTGCCCTCTCCCCCAAGGGGGCGAGGGGGAAAGGGAGCCGATCTTCATGTTTTTCAAGTCTTGAGTTCGGCGCGGTATTGCAGGTGTGCGTACCTCGCACCCATACCGCGGTCAGTCCCCTCTCCCTCCGGGAGAGGGTTAGGGTGAGGGGCTTTTAAAGGGGCTTTTCAGTTACTGATCGCCAGAATGCTCGCCTGATACGCCCCGACAAACACATCGAAATCACCGACCTCGCTCTGCTCAAGCTCTGCCTGTTGCGCCAGTGACGAGCGCGCCACTTCCTCGAACTTCGCCTGCTCATCCGCCGCCAACGGCTCGCTACGGAAAAACTCGGCATGGGCCTGGCTCTGGCGTAGCGAGAACTGCGCAAAGCTTTCCTTGTGCTCGGCCATCGCCGCCAGCACCTGCGCCGACGGTGTCAGCGACGGATCGCCGACTTTCGCCAGTTGTGCATCCAGCGCCTTGCTGTGCGTATCGCCGCCATGGCTTTGATCGAGCAGTGCGGCCAGCGGAGCGATCTGCTCAAGCAACTCAGCCGCCCAGGTCTTCATCTCGACCGCTTGGCCGTCGCGCTGCAATTGCAGGCCCGGACGCCGGCCTTCCTTGACCACGCTGAGGAAGTTCGACGTAGCGTTGCCGCACGAAGTATTGGTCAACAACGGGCTGTCGTTTAACGCGCAGTACAGCAGGAACGCGTCGAGGAAGCGCGATTCGGTCAGGTCGATGCCCATCGGCAGGAACGGGTTGATGTCCAGGCAACGTACTTCGACGTACTGAATGCCGCGCGCCATCAAGGCCTGAATCGGCCGCTCGCCGGTGTAGGTCACGCGTTTCGGGCGGATATTGGAGTAGTACTCGTTTTCGATCTGGAGGATGTTGGTGTTGAGCTGCACCCACTCACCATCCTTGTGCGTGCCGACCTCTACGTACGGCGCGTACGGCGTGGCCACGGCTTTGCGCAGGCTGTCGGTGTAGCTCGCCAGATCGTTGTAGCACGGCGTCAGACCGGCCTGGGCGTTGCTCTGGTAACCGAGGTCGCTCATGCGCAGGCTGGTCGCGTACGGCAGGTACAAGGTGTCCGGATCGAGCTGTTCGAGCTGATGTGAACGACCGCGCAGGAATCCCGCATCCAGCGCCGGCGAGGCACCGAACAGGTACATCAGCAACCAGCTGTAGCGACGGAAATTGCGGATCAGCGCAATGTAGGAAACCGACTGGAAATCGCGATCGGTGCCGACAAAGCCCTCGGACTCGCGCAGCAGCGGCCAGAGCTGTTCCGGCAGCGAGAAGTTGTAGTGAATCCCGGCGATGCATTGCATGGTCTTGCCATAACGCAGGGCCAGACCCTTGCGGTAGACGTACTTGAGCTGACCGATGTTGGAGGTGCCGTAATAGGCGATCGGGATGTCTTCCTCGGCCGGCAACGGGCACGGCATCGACGGACTCCACAGGTACTCGTCGCCAAGTTTGCTGTAGGCGAAGCGATGAATCTTGTCCAGGCTCGCCAGGGTGTCGGCCGGGTCGGGCAGGGCGGGCGTGATGAATTCCAGCAGCGACTCGGAGTAGTCGGTGGTGATCTGTTCGTTGGTCAGCGCGGAACCCAAGGCTTCGGGGTGCGGCGTTTGCGCCAGGCGACCTTCGCTGGTCACGCGCAGGCATTCACGTTCGATACCGTGCAGGCACTGCTCGAGCAGAGAGAGGTTAGCGCGCTCGCCGAGCAGAGCCAGGCGGCGGTTGAGAAGTTCGCTCAATTTGGATTCCTTCACGCGTCAGTCGCCCCAATATGGGGGTGGGCAGGACGGTCTACAAGGGTGAAGTTGAAACTGGCGTTATCGCCTGGTTTTGTAGCGGCAGGCCATTTGCCGGTCAGTCAGGAACTGCACAATCCTTGTGGGAGCGAGCTTGCTCGCGAAGAAGGTTTATCAGCCAACATTTCGGTTGCCTGACACACCGCCTTCGCGAGCAAGCTTGCTCCCACAAGGTTCGTTGCGCCGAAATTAACTCAAATTGATGGCGTCTAGCTACAGGACAGCGAAGGTGCCTTGCGCTTTTGCGACCAGTTTGTCGCCCTGCATCACGTCGGCCTCGACCACCAGCGTGCGGCGGCCCGGGTGGATCACCCGCGCCGTGCACAGCACCTCGCCGTCGGAAACGGCGCGGATGTAGTTGATCTTGCATTCGATGGTCGCGCTCTGCTGATCGAAACCGTGGCTGCTGGAACAGGCCAGCCCCATGGCGATGTCGACCAGGCTGAACAGCGCGCCGCCGTGGAGTTTGCCGCCGCGATTGCGCAGCTGCGGCTCCAGCGCCAGGGCGACTTGCGCCACCCCGGTTTCCAGGCTGTGCAGGCGGCAGCCCAACAGCTTGAAAAACGCGCTCTCGACAAGCCCGGCCGGCAGCTCCATCAGCGTTTCTTCAACTGCTTGGCGTTGGCGAACAGCGAGGCCATCGCATTGTTCACCGGCGCTGCGCTGACGGTTTCCTTGCGTGGCGCATTGTTCGACGGCTGGCGTTGTGCCGAGCCCGGACGCGAGCCACGGGCACCGTCGATTTTCTCGCCTGGCGTGTCGCCCATGCGCATCGACAGGCCGACGCGTTTGCGCGGGATGTCGACTTCCATGACCTTCACTTTCACCACGTCACCGGCCTTCACCGCTTCGCGTGGGTCCTTGATGAATTTCTCCGACAGCGCCGAAATGTGTACCAGACCGTCCTGATGCACGCCGATATCAACGAACGCGCCAAACGCGGTCACGTTGGTCACCACGCCTTCGAGGATCATGCCCAGTTGCAGGTCTTTGAGGTCTTCGACGCCTTCCTGGAACTCGGCGGTCTTGAACTCCGGACGCGGATCGCGGCCGGGTTTTTCCAGTTCCTGAAGGATGTCGGTCACGGTGGGCAGACCGAAGGTTTCGTCGGTGAATTTCTTCGGATCGAGACGCTTGAGGAACGCGGCATCGCCGATCAGCGAACGAATGTCACGGTCGGTTTCGGCGGCGATACGCTGCACCAGCGGGTAGGCTTCCGGGTGCACTGCGGACGAATCCAGCGGGTTGTCCCCGTTCATCACGCGCAAAAAGCCGGCGGCCTGTTCGAAGGTTTTCTCGCCCAGACGCGCGACTTTCTTCAGCGCCGCACGGGTCTTGAACGCACCGTGTTCGTCGCGGTGCGCGACGATGTTTTGCGCCAGTGTGGCGTTGAGACCGGAGATGCGCGCCAGCAGTGCCACCGAAGCGGTGTTCACATCCACGCCCACGGCGTTCACACAGTCCTCGACCACCGCGTCCAGACCCCGCGCCAGCTTCAGCTGCGAAACGTCGTGCTGATACTGGCCGACACCGATGGATTTCGGATCGATCTTCACCAGCTCCGCCAGCGGATCCTGCAAGCGGCGAGCGATCGACACCGCGCCACGGATCGATACGTCCAGATCGGGGAATTCCCTGGCCGCCAGTTCCGACGCCGAGTACACCGATGCGCCGGCTTCGGACACCATGACTTTGGTCATTTTCATTGCCGGGTATTTTTTGATCAGCTCGATCGCCAGTTTGTCAGTTTCGCGGCTGGCGGTGCCGTTGCCGATGGCGATCAGGTCCACCGAATGCTTGGCGCACAGGGCGGCCAGGATGGCGATGGTCTGATCCCACTTGTTGTGCGGCACGTGCGGGTAAACCGTGGCGTGATCAAGCAACTTGCCGGTCGAATCGACCACGGCCACTTTGCAGCCAGTGCGCAGGCCCGGGTCGAGGCCGAGGGTAGCGCGCGGGCCGGCCGGTGCGGCCAGCAGCAAGTCGTGCAGGTTGTGAGCGAACACGTTGATCGCTTCGGTTTCGGCGCCATCGCGCAGCTCGCCCAGCAGGTCGGTTTCCAGATGGGTGTAGAGCTTGACCTTCCAGGTCCAGCGCACCACTTCGCCGAGCCATTTGTCTGCCGCACGGTTCTGGTTCTGGATGCCGAATTGCTGGGCGATCATGCCTTCGCACGGGTGCATGGTGCCCGGCAGTTCGTCGCCGACTTTCAGCGCGGAGCTGAGGATGCCTTCGTTGCGGCCACGGAAAATCGCCAGCGCGCGGTGCGACGGCATGCTTTTCAGCGGTTCATCGTGTTCGAAGTAATCGCGGAACTTGGCGCCTTCCTCTTCCTTGCCGGCGATTACGCGGGCACTGAGGGTGGCTTCCTGTTTCAGGTAGTTACGCAATTTTTCCAGCAGGCTGGCGTCTTCGGCGAAGCGCTCCATGAGGATGTACTTGGCGCCTTCCAGCGCAGCCTTGACGTCCGCCACGCCTTTTTCGGCATCGACGAAGCGCGCGGCTTCGGCTTCGGGGGCCAGAGTCGGGTCGTTGAACAGACCGTCAGCCAGCTCGCCAAGGCCGGCTTCGAGGGCGATCTGGCCCTTGGTGCGGCGCTTCTGCTTGTACGGCAGGTACAAGTCTTCGAGTCGCGTTTTGGTGTCGGCGAGCTTGATGTCACGCTCAAGCGCCGGTGTGAGTTTGCCTTGCTCTTCGATGCTGGCGAGGATGCTGATACGCCGTTCGTCGAGTTCTCGCAGGTAGCGCAGGCGCTCTTCCAGATGACGCAACTGGGTGTCATCGAGGCTGCCGGTGACTTCTTTCCGGTAACGGGCGATGAAGGGAACGGTAGAGCCTTCATCGAGTAGCGCGACGGCCGCTTCGACCTGTTGTGGGCGTACACCGAGTTCTTCGGCGATGCGGCTGTTGATGCTGTCCATAAAACCACCTGACATAGTGTGAAAGCAGGCCCGCGGGCACGGAAATAAAGGCCCGGAGTCTGGTTGAGCGGCTAGAGAATTGCCGCTGCCTGGATCAAGAGGCAGCCCATTGACCCGTGAAATCGAACGATTACTGCGCGAGGCGAGGAAAAAAGCCTGCCACCTGCGGTAACGATTCAGACGTTGCCTGGCACAAAACGCCGCGCATTATAACCAGCGTTCTGTCATTCGGGGGCGTTGCAGTCTGTAGGCATAAACCCCGGTTTTCTGGCAGTGAAGGAAAAATCTGCTAACAATGCACACGGTGCGTATAACGGCAGCTACGCCATAATGCGCGCCGAGCTAAAAGGAGCATCCAATGAGCAGCACTGCACAAACTGCTGAAGGCGAAAAAATTCTCATCGTTGACGACGATCCGGGGCTGAGCAGCCTGCTGGAACGTTTTTTCGTCAGCAAGGGCTACCGTGCCCGAACCGTACCGAACACCGAACAAATGGATCGTTTGCTGGCGCGTGAAGTGTTCAATCTGGTCGTGCTCGACCTGATGCTGCCGGGCGAAGATGGCCTGACTGCCTGCCGCCGCTTGCGTGGCGCGAACAACCAGATCCCGATCATCATGCTCACCGCCAAAGGCGACGAGCTGAGCCGCATCAAGGGCCTGGAACTGGGCGCCGATGATTACCTGGCCAAGCCGTTCAACCCGGACGAGCTGATGGCCCGGGTCAAAGCCGTGCTGCGTCGCCAGGCTGCCCCGGTACCGGGCGCGCCGGGCAGCGAAGACGAAAACGTCACCTTTGGTGATTACGTGTTGTCGCTGGCGACCCGCGAACTGAAGCGCGGTGACGAAGTGCACATGCTCACCACCGGTGAATTCGCAGTGCTCAAGGCGCTGGTGATGAACGCCCGTCAGCCACTGACCCGCGACAAGCTGATGAACCTGGCCCGTGGCCGCGAATGGGATGCCCTCGAGCGTTCCATCGACGTGCAGATCTCGCGTCTGCGCCGGATGATCGAACCTGATCCGTCCAAACCGCGCTACATCCAGACTGTCTGGGGCGTTGGTTACGTGTTCGTACCGGATGGCACCGCCAGCAAGTGATCGGTGATTTGTAGGAGCGGGTCTGCAGGTTTTGGTCGAACGGCCAGCCCGCAGACTCGCAATCCGCAATATGCGAGCATTGCTCGCTCCTGCAAGTGTGTAGCGGTTAAAGATGAAAACCCCCGTCTGGTTCCCCCAAAGCTTTTTCTCCCGCACCCTCTGGCTGGTGCTCATCGTCGTGCTGTTTTCCAAGGCGCTGACCCTGGTTTATCTGTTGATGAACGAGGACGTGCTGGTGGACCGTCAATACAGCCACGGCGTCGCCCTGACGCTGCGCGCCTATTGGGCCGCCGATGAAGAAAACCGCGCGAAAATCGCGGATGCCGCGACCCTGATTCGCGTGGTCGGCGCCGGTGTGCCGGAAGGCGAACAGCATTGGCCGTACAGCGAAATCTACCAACGGCAGATGCAGGCGGAACTGGGCGCCGATACCGAGGTGCGCTTGCGTATGCATTCGCCGCCGGCGCTGTGGGTGCGCGCGCCAAGCCTGGGCGATGGCTGGCTGAAGGTGCCGTTGTACCCGCACCCGTTGCGCGGCCAAAAGATCTGGAATGTGCTCGGTTGGTTCTTGGCCATCGGTCTGTTGTCGACGGCCTCGGCATGGATTTTCGTCAGCCAGCTCAATCAGCCTCTGAAACGTCTGGTCTACGCCGCGCGCCAACTCGGTCAGGGCCGCAGCGTGCGGCTGCCGATCAGTGACACGCCAAGTGAGATGACCGAGGTTTATCGCGCCTTCAACCAGATGGCCGAAGACGTCGAACAGGCCGGACGCGAGCGTGAGCTGATGCTGGCCGGCGTGTCTCATGACTTGCGCACACCGTTGACCCGGCTGCGGCTGTCGCTGGAGTTGATGGGCGACCGCAACGACCTCACCGATGACATGGTCCGCGACATCGAAGACATGGACGCCATTCTCGACCAGTTCCTCGCGTTCATTCGTGACGGTCGCGACGAGTCGGTGGAGGAGGTCGATCTCAGCGATCTGGTGCGTGAAGTCGCGGCGCCGTACAACCAGAATGAAGAGAAGGTGCGCTTGCGCCTGGAGCCGATCCAGCCGTTTCCGCTGCGTCGGGTATCGATGAAACGCCTGCTCAACAACCTGATCGGCAACGCCTTGAACCATGCCGGCGGTCACGTCGAAGTGGCGGCTTATGTGTCCGGAGACGTCAGCGCGCCGTATGTGGTGCTGAGCGTGATGGACCGCGGCGCGGGGATCGATCCGTCGGAGCTGGAGGCGATCTTCAATCCGTTCACTCGTGGCGACCGTGCGCGGGGTGGCAAGGGTACTGGCTTGGGTTTGGCGATCGTGAAGCGGATTGCTTCGATGCATGGCGGCAATGTTGAACTGCGCAATCGGTCCGGAGGTGGGCTTGAGGCGCGGGTGAGATTGCCGTTGGGGTTGATGTTGCCGCGAGACGCGGTATAGAAGCAGCTGCAAGTTTCAAGCTGCAAGCTGCAAGCTGCAAGCAAGAGCGACTTTACTTGTCGCTTGGGGCTTGCCGCTTGAAGCTTGAAGCTGGCTTTAGCCCTTACCTTTGGTGCGGGTCATATTCGGCCCGCCATTCTTCTCCAGATGCTCAATGATGATCCCCGCCACGTTCTTGCCGGTGGTGGTCTCGATCCCTTCCAGTCCCGGCGACGAATTCACTTCCATCACCAGCGGCCCATGGTTGGAGCGCAGGATGTCCACACCCGCCACCGCCAGGCCCATGACCTTGGCCGCACGCAAGGCGGTCATGCGTTCTTCCGGGGTGATCTTGATCAGGCTGGCGCTGCCGCCCCGGTGCAGGTTGGAACGGAACTCACCCGGTTTGGCCTGGCGCTTCATTGCCGCGATGACCTTGTCGCCGACCACGAAACAACGAATATCCGCACCGCCCGCTTCCTTGATGTACTCCTGGACCATGATGTTCTGCTTCAGGCCCATGAACGCCTCGATCACCGACTCGGCAGCGGTCGCGGTTTCACACAGCACCACACCGATGCCCTGAGTACCTTCCAACACCTTGATCACCAGCGGCGCGCCGTTGACCATGTCGATCAAGTCGGGAATGTCATCCGGCGAGTGGGCGAACCCGGTCACCGGCAACCCGATACCACGACGCGACAGCAGTTGCAGCGAACGCAGCTTGTCCCGCGAGCGGGCGATGGCCACCGATTCGTTGAGCGGGAACACCCCCATCATTTCGAACTGGCGCAACACCGCGCAGCCGTAGAAAGTCACCGATGCGCCGATCCGCGGAATCACCGCATCGAAGCCTTCCAGCGGTTTGCCGCGATAGTGGATCTGCGGCTTGTGGCTGGCGATGTTCATATAGGCGCGCAAGGTGTCGATCACCACCATTTCATGCCCGCGCTCGGTTCCGGCTTCGACCAGACGGCGGGTGGAATACAGACGCGGATTACGCGACAGCACAGCGATCTTCATGCAACACCTGTGGAAAAGGTAGATACCGGGAACACCGGCTTGTCTTGTACATATTTGATGCCCGGATTGACCACCAGGTGGCCATCGATCAGGGCTTTGGAACCGAGCAACAGGCGATAGCGCATGGACTTGCGGCAGGCGAGGGTGAACTCGACCCGCCACACTCGATCGCCCAAGGCCAGGGTGGTGCTGATCACGTAGCGCACCTGCGCATGGCCGTTGGAGCTTTTGATGGTCTTGCGCGTTACCAATGGCGCTTCGCAGCGGCGATGACGCAACTGCACCACCGTGCCGAGGTGCGCGGTGAAGCGCACCCACTTCTCGCCGTCACGTTCGAACGGCTCGATGTCGGTGGCGTGCAGGCTGGAGGTGCTGGCGCCGGTGTCGATTTTCGCCCGCAGGCCGGCGACTCCCAAATCCGGGAGCGCCACCCACTCGCGCAGACCGACAACGGTCAAATGATCAAATGTCTTCAAAGAAAGAAACCAACGATTAACGTGCCCAGGCCTCAGGCGACACCTGGGCCAACGCTTTGAATGCAGGCCTGGCGAACCAGTAGCCCTGCATCAGAAATATTCCACAGTCCGCCAGGAAATCCCGTTCACCGGCGCTCTCGATGCCTTCGGCGATGACTGTAACGTTCAACTCCGCA
The DNA here is from genome assembly GCF_036668835.1 of Pseudomonas koreensis. GTDB lineage: Bacteria > Pseudomonadota > Gammaproteobacteria > Pseudomonadales > Pseudomonadaceae > Aquipseudomonas > Aquipseudomonas koreensis_I. Next base: position 505,894 of record NZ_JAZEVW010000004.1, on the reverse strand, counting down.
CAGATTGTGACAATCCCCCGAACGATCGCCTGACGAACACGGTCACGATCGACATCGCGAATCAACGCCATGTCGAGTTTGATCAGGTCCGGTTGGAAATCAGCCAGCAGATTGAGCCCCGAATACCCGGCACCGAAGTCGTCGATGGCGGTCTTGAAGCCGAATTCGCGGTATTCACGCAGAATATTGGTCAAATGGCGATAGTTATCTACGTGCTCGCTTTCCAGGGTTTCGAAAATCAGCCGGTCGATCGGAAAATTATGTTTCTTGGCGGCCTCCAGGGTGCTGCGAATGCATAACTCTGGACGATAGACGGCGTTGGGCATGAAGTTGATCGACAAGTATGTCTGCATGTTTAGCGCGGCCGCGCCTTCGATGGCGCGGGTCCGGCAGAGCTGGTCGAAACGGTAGCGGTTTGCTTCTGTAACCTGATCTAACACGGACATCGCGCCTTCACCGGCCACGCCGCGCACCAGCGCTTCATGGGCGAACACCGATTGGTCGCGCAGGTCGACGATCGGTTGGTAGGCGAATGCGAAATCGAAGTCCAGCGGCTCGCTTTGCTGGCAGCCCTGGCAACCGCTTTTGGGCGCGGTCAACGAAGAGGGGAAAATTGTAATCACTCGAACACTCCATGCCGCATAGCCGGCCTAGATCACAGTCTATCTGGAGGGCCGGATTCTTGCGCCCGACAGAAACGGTAGTACAGTTCCGACTACTGGCTGAACGAGGAATTCATATGGCGCAAAAACAGGAAGAGGACGACAAGGTCCGTCTCGACAAATGGCTGTGGGCCGCGCGTTTTTATAAAACTCGCGCCTTGGCCAAGGCGGCGATTGAAAGCGGCAAAGTGCACTGTCGCGGAGAGCGCTGCAAGCCAGGCAAGGAGCCGCGTATCGGCGACGAATTCGAAATTCGTACCGGTTTTGAAGAGCGCACGGTGCGGGTTGAGGCGTTATCGATTGTGCGGCGCGGGGCGCCGGAAGCGCAGACGCTGTACAGCGAGACCGAGGCGAGCATTGCCAAGCGCGAAGCCGCTGCGGCGATGCGCAAGGCGGGAGCGCTGGGCGTGAGCACCGATGGCAAGCCGAGCAAGAAGCAGCGGCGGGATCTGTTCAAGTTTCGAGGTAGCAGCAACAGCGAGTAAGTCTGAGTGTGCTGCCAGTGCCGGCCTCATCGCCAACAGGCTGGCTCCCACATTGACCGCATGATGCTCAAGCAACTCGGTTTACTGTGGGAGCCAGCCTGCTGGCGATTCGAGTGCGCAGCACTCGCTGAAGGCGACGCGGTATCAGGCGCGACGCACAACACTCATCCGCGACACCATCGGCAATTTGCTCAGCAGCGAAAAAAACGGCGCAGTCACCTTCAACCAGAAATTCGCCGCATGATAAGCGAACGGCGTGTAATAACCCCAACCCAACGCCCACACCGCCAGCAACACGCCGCCGATGTAATCGTCCTGGCCCCAATGCGCACCGGCCACCAGGCGCGGCAGCATGAACAACAGCGCCAAGCCCCAAACGGTCAGAAACTGACCGGTCGTGCGACTGAACACCGCCATGAACAACGCCCAGATCAACAGCACCGAAGCATGATCACCGGGGAAGCTCTGGCCTGAGCGATCCTTCAGCTCCCAGGTTTTTTCCAGGTGCGGAAAGTAATCGCTGATATGCACCGCGCCTTCGAGGACCATCGACGGGCTGCTGTGTTGCCAGCCCATGTGATCGGCGAATTTGGAAAACAGCGCGCGGATCACCACCATCAGCAGCAGTATCGAGAAGAACCCAAAAAATGCGCGGCGCACGTCGATCGCCTTGAACACCCAGTCGCCCTTGATAAGCAGCGTCAGCAAAATCAGGCCGACAACAATGTCGAACGGGCGCAGACTTGCAATTGCCCAGATGTGGAGCCATATCGGGTTGCTGGCCAGCGGTGCGTTGAGCGAGCGGAACAGCCACTCGTCGAAAATCACACACAGCATCTGGCCCGTAGGCCATAACCAGAAAGCCAGTAGCGCCAATGGCACTACGTTACAAAGAACCAGCCGGCCGAGGTTCCACCTTGATTGGAACAAACCCGGATTGTTCATAAAATGCCTCCCATGGCCAAAACGCCGGCACCAAAAAGGGTGCCAAGAACCGCAAATTTTCACGTTTTGTAATCATTTTGTCATCACTTTCAGATACCCGAACCTATGACCGACCTAACGGATACCGATTTCACCCAACGTTTCATCTTCGACGACAGCGACACTCGCGGCGAACTGGTCGCGCTTGAGCGCAGCTACGCCGAGGTTCTTGCCAAGCATCCGTACCCGGAGCCGGTGGCGCAGCTGCTCGGCGAATTGATGGCGGCGGCCTCGCTGATGGTCGGCACTTTGAAGTTCGACGGGCTGCTGATTTTGCAGGCGCGCTCCGAAGGGCCGATTCCGCTATTGATGATCGAATGTTCCAGCGAACGCGAGATTCGTGGCCTGGCACGCTACGACGCCGAGCAGATTGCCGCCGGCGCTACCCTGGCTGATCTGATGCCCAACGGAGTGCTGGCCCTGACTGTCGACCCGACCGTTGGCCAGCGTTATCAGGGCATCGTTGATCTCGACGGCGAAACCCTGTCGGACTGCTTCACCAATTACTTCCTCATGTCGCAACAGGTCGGTACTCGCTTCAAGCTGTTCGCCGACGGCCGTCGTGCCCGCGGCATGCTGCTGCAGCAATTGCCTGCCGATCGCTTGAAGGATGAAGAAGATCGCGCCGCCAGTTGGCAGCATCTCACCGCGCTGGCCAGCACTCTGGGTGCCGATGAACTGCTGAGCCTGGACAACGAAACCGTGCTGCATCGCCTCTATCACGAAGAGCAAGTGCGCCTGTTCGATGTGCAGCATTTGCGCTTCAACTGCAGCTGCTCGCGGGAACGCTCCGGCAATGCGCTGGTCAGTCTTGGGCTGGAGGATGCGCTGGCGCTGGCGGCTGAACAGGGCGGCAAAGTCGAGATCGACTGCCAGTTCTGCAATCAGCAGTACGTGTTCGACTCGGCCGATATCGCTCAATTGTTCGCTGGCGCGGGTGTCGACACGCCGTCAGATACCCGGCACTAAAACGGTTCAGCGCAGGTAAATTCACTGCGTAGCGACGGAATTTCGCCGTTACGACGGGAGGACCCTACTCTTTTTGGGCTTTTCTGGCATAATCCGGCCCACTTTTTTCGCGGTAGTAGTGCACGACTTTCTACTACAAAACGTTTGGAGCACACTCGGCCACTGGCCGACGGGGAACCTCATGACGCAAGCCAATAACGCCGTGTACACCGATCTGAGTGTTGATGATCTGGTAAAAGAAGCCCTGCAACGCGGTGAGGGCGAGCTTGCCGATACCGGCGCTCTGGTAGTCCGCACCGGTCATCGCACCGGCCGTTCGCCAGTCGACCGTTTCATCGTTGAAGAGCCTTCCACCCAGGCCGCTATTGCCTGGGGCCCGATCAACCGCAAGTTCCCGGCCGACAAGTTCGATGCTCTGTGGGCTCGCGTTGAAGCCTTCAACAATGCGCAAGAGCACTTTGTCTCCCACGTGCATGTAGGCGCTGCGGAAGATCACTACCTGGCCGTGAAAATGACCACCCAGACTGCCTGGCAGAATCTGTTCGGTCGTTGCCTGTTCATCAATCCGGCCCAGTACAACCCGGCTGGTCGTGATGAGTGGCAAGTGCTCAACGTGGCCAACTTCGAGTGCGTGCCTGAGCGTGACGGCACCAACTCCGACGGTTGCGTGATCATCAACTTCGCGCAGAAGAAAGTGCTGATCGCCGGCATGCGTTACGCCGGTGAAATGAAGAAAGCCATGTTCTCCGTGCAGAACTTCCTGCTGCCGGCCGCTGACGTGCTGCCAATGCACTGCGCCGCCAACATCGGCGAAGAAGGCGACGTGACCCTGTTCTTCGGTCTCTCGGGCACCGGTAAAACCACCCTGTCGGCCGATGAAAGCCGTTACCTGATCGGTGACGACGAACACGGCTGGGGCGAAGGTGTGGTGTTCAACATCGAAGGCGGCTGCTATGCCAAGTGCATCGACCTCTCCGAGAAGAACGAGCCGGTCATCTGGAAAGCCATCAAGCACGGCGCGGTGCTGGAAAACGTCGTCATCGACGACGCCAAGCACGCCGACTATGCCGATGTCAGCCTGACCCAGAACAGCCGTGCCGCCTACCCGCTGGAGCACGTGGCCAAGCGTTCCGAGAAGAACCTCGGTGGCGAGCCGAACGCGGTGATCTTCCTGACCTGCGACCTGACCGGCGTGCTGCCGCCAGTGTCGATCCTCAACGAAGAACAAGCGGCGTACCACTTCCTGTCCGGCTACACCGCACTGGTGGGCTCGACTGAAATGGGTTCGGGCAGCGGCATCAAGTCGACCTTCTCCACCTGCTTCGGCGCACCGTTCTTTCCGCGCCCGGCCGGCGAATACGCAGAGCTGCTGATCAAGCGCATCCGCGGCTTCGGCTCCAAGGTCTACCTGGTCAACACCGGCTGGACCGGCGGCGGCTACGGCGTCGGCAAACGCTTCAACATCCCGACCACCCGCGCAGTGATCGCAGCGATCCAGAGCGGCGCACTGATCGGTGCCGCCACCGAACACCTCGACACCATCAACCTCGACGTGCCACTGGCCGTCCCGGGCGTCGACACCGTTCTGCTCAACCCACGCAACACCTGGGCTGACAAGGCCGCATACGACGAAGCCGCTAAAGCACTGGCCGGTCTGTTCATTGAGAACTTCAAGAAGTTCGAAGTGAGCGACGCGATCAAGGCTGCAGGGCCGAAGTTGTAAGCATCGGTTGTTGTGAATGAAAAAGCCGCCCTTTGGGGCGGCTTTTTTGTGGTTCAGTTCTTAGTCTTCCTTCTTCAATTTATTCACATCGTTTAAAAGCTCGGACAGAGAAAAAGTATTGAGTGGAAACTTGCGGCTGGACTCAATGGATAGCTCTCCATAACTCGAGTTTTGCTCCGTTGAGCCACAAGCATTGACGCTGCCGCCGCTGGCAATGACTCGTGCTCGCTTCCCGTTGTTTGTATGTTTGGAACCGGTCAGTCGTGCATCCTGCATAGAGCGGCCCAGGTCATCTGCAGATGCCAGCAGGTTCAAGTCTTGTTCCAAACCCAGAACCTGCATTACTGACACATAAGCCCCTATCGTCACCCCCGTAGCACCTGTTTCCAGAGACTGTAGTGTCATGACTGACATTCCGGCTCGTTCGGCGACCTGTTTTGGCAGTCAGCTTTCTGCGCAAACGTGCCAATCTCAGACGGTCGCCCAGATTGCTCAGCAGCGCTGCAGTTTTCGGAAGCAGGGGCGCGGTCTTTTTGGCCATAACGCTGATATTCCTTCACTCGAGTAGTGATGGCGCCAGAATAATTGCACTTCCCGCTCGATATAGAGGCTCCAGTACGCCATCACGGCCATTGCTGCCGGGCATGAATAATTCGCAACACCTCCACGTATTCATCTTTGATCGTGTAGACGATGACGTAGTTGGAGGCAGCGACTATTTCCCTAGTGCCTTCAACTTTGCCCTTTTTGTATAAGGTGGGACGCTGTCGGGCGATGTCCCCTTTTGATTCGAAAACGTCGTCCAGATCCGCAGCCGCTTCAGGATTGTCTTGCCCGATGCGATTCATGATTCGGTCTCGGTCATCAAGCGCTTGTTGGCGCCAGACCAGCCTCATCAGCGTGCTCGTTGACGCAAGGCATCACGCTTGGCAGCGAATATTCGGCGAGCATCTTCATCGCTAACGCTTGGTCTTGGATCGTCGATGCTGATCTGAACTTGCTGCTTGAACCATTCTTCATACGCAGCGGCTTCATGTGCCTGTTTCAGAGCTTCGGAGCGATCCGGACGAGCATAGGTTTTAAGTTGCAGCGGATCGTAGTTTGAAGCATCCACTCCAAAGCGGCTGATACCTAAACCCTGCAGATAGCTGACTAGGGTTTCAAGTCGTTTGAACAGACGCACCTGACCGCTGCGTTGCGCTGCCAGTGCAAATGTTTTGCTTCCTTGCTGAATTTGGATCGACCAGCCACCGGGTTTGGCGATGATGCTTGTGCTGCTAACAGAACCGTTATCAATCAGGTGGGTAAGGGTGCTGTGATCGATGGTTTCAATGATCATGAAGACAAGTCCTTGGCTGAACAATGGCTTCCATCGTACGCAATCAATAGTAGTTTGCAAAATTCACTCCTTGGGCTGGACGCCGGGTGTCCAGCAATCATGTTCTTAAGTTAAAGGCAGGCAGCTTGTTATCAGGTCGGTTCTTTCCAGTTGAGCATCCGCTGCTGCGCGACCTGCAGCAGGTCACAGCCGTCCTGCGTCAACAGATATAGCGCGTGGGTGATGTGGGGGATGTCTTCGACGTCGGCTTGTTTGAAGTTGAGGCAGTACAGGGTGCGGAGCAGGTCGCTGGAAGCGCGCAGACGCTGGACAGCACATTCGAGGATGTCCTGCGGGTTGGCGGCGGTGTCGATGAGCAGGGGCTTGGTGTCGTTGAGGCTGGATTCGAGTGGGTGGTAGCGATCGGTGAGAAACTGGTTAAACGTTTTCAATTGATGGATCCTCAAATGCTTCAAATGAAGCCACCACATCGTGACCAAGCGACAGGAGGCAACTGTGTTCGGGTTGGTCAACCGGTGAGGATCGTGCACATACCCGGCACACCCGAAGGTGTCCCAAACACAGTCACCATAAACTGCAGGCAATTGAGTGCCCGCAGCATACAGCGCATGCGTATACACGATCCAATCGGGTGACCAAGCCCGAGCCGCTGATTTGGCAGCGACAGCCACGACTATAGGTTTCCTCCCCAAACCCCGATAGAAGACAAAGAGTCTGCCTGCGTAGGACCGGTATGAAGATCTCATCGGACGTTGCTATCAACGGCTCTTCACTTTTCAACGCAGATGTTTATACGCCGCCAACTCCAGCACGCTGGTCGTCAATCCCGTTGCCGGCGTGTAGATCGAACCCTTCACCGCCGAGAACGGCACGCCTTTGCTGCCCAGCGACACATAGCGTTCGCCTTGATCGAGTTCGGTGAAGTAGGTGTAGGAAACCTTGTGCATCAGTTTGTAGCGCGCTTCGTCGCTGGCAATGGCGCCGGTGAGGCGCAGCAGGTCGGTTTCGCTGAGGTTCAGGGTTTTGTTCAGTTGCACGCCCCAGCGTGTGAGGCAGGTTTCGGCGAAGTGGCGGACGACGCGGCCCGGTTCGATGAAGGTTTTCAGATCGCTGCTGCTGGTCGGTACGCCACCGGCGGCGGTGGCGTTGCCGGCCATGGTCGCGTGGCGGCCGGCCATTGGGTAGATGGAGGTTTTGGTGCCGACCGTGGTCTGTGGAATGACGCAGCTGAAGCCTTTGGAGCGCTCATCGCGGGCATAGAACGCGACGTACTCTTTAACGTTGGCACCGAGCCTGACGCGTTGGTCCTGGAAGTTGCCAATGCCCGGCACAGGATCAAGCGCAAAGACATTCACCGGAATATGTTTCAGCTGTGGATCATTCAACATCGCGTTCGCCAACATATGGCAGCTGATCCCGCCACGGCTCCAGCCCACCAGATTGACCTGGGTCGGGATTACGCCGTCCTTGCGGAATGTCTTGATAATTTGCTCTTGTAACGTTTGCTGGGTCACGCTGCGTTCGCCGTAGTTATATTTACGCCAGAGCCACGAGCCTTCGACTTTTACATCGTCGATAGGAATGCCGGCGGCTTTCAGACGGTTGTATTCTTGTTCGGTAAGTTGTTCGCGCTGCCAGCTGCATTTGCCCTTGATGATATTCATGGCATGCTGCACGTTTTCTTCCCAGCCTTTGCCAAACAGCGTGCCGGTGAGGCCATATTCCACGGTTTTGGTGAACAGATCGTCGGCTTGCAGGTTACCGCTGCCCGGTCCGTCGACGACGATCCATTCGGCGAACTCGCGGCCCGCATGGTTGGCGGCCAGTGTCGAAACCAGTTCGCCGTCCCAGAAGTTTTCATGGGTGACATCAAACTTGTTCGAGCCGGTGCCGCAGAAGAAGATTGTTAAAACAGTCATTGTGTTGCCCTTGGTTAGTTGTAAGAGCAAACAAGTTAGTGGTGGTTGGGTTAATAAATAAAGCGTTCTGTTGTTTCTGCGTTTGTAGTGCTGTTTAGTTATAAGTTGTTTGTGGTGAGTTCTGTTTGGCGACTTCAAGCAAGTCGCAACCGTCCTGTACCAATAAATAAAGTGCGTTGACGATATTGGGAATGTCTTTCACATCGGCCTGTTTGAAACACAGGCAGTAAAGTGTTTCCAGCAGGTCACTGGCGGCGCGCAAGCGCTGATCGGCGGCGTCGATAAGGTCGCGCGGGCTGGCATGGCTGTCGATAAGCAGGACGGGGTTTTCGCTGTAACGGGTCTTGAGCGGGCGGTAGCGGTTGATCATGGTCAGGCGTGTCCTGTGCTGAGGCGTCCGGGCGGGCTGGTGGTGTGTCAGGCCGCGCCGGTCACTATAGAAGGACGTTTTACGGTGAGACAAGACAGCCGCAGTGGACAGCTTTCGTAGGGACTTTTTCGTCAATTGAGCGATCATTCCTACACGTTTTCGCGGTTTGTTTTGCCAAAGAATCGACCAGTGAATATTCCTACTTGTGAGGCAGACGATTCGTGATCGACCTTCATAACGTGTGCCTCGGATCCAGTAGGAAGTGTCCAGGCGTCTGACACTCGCTTGAACGGAATCGGCTCTTTTTAATCGCGTTCCGCGTGCGCTTGCGTTGAGCGTTTCACCACGCGGTATCATTCCGAATCGATTTGACCCCGACCTTTTCTCGACTCGCTGCAATCGCCCGCTAGGCTGTTGGCATGGCAGCAGTCAACGGAGTGACAGCGAATGCACAACACCCTGGAACAGGTTTTTGGTTTCTCACAGTTTCGACCCGGACAAGAAGCCGCGATCAGTGCGGTGCTGGCCGGGCGCTCGACGGCGGCTATTTTCCCCACCGGTTCCGGCAAGTCGATTTGCTATCAACTGCCGGCGCTGTTGTTGCCGCACCTGACGCTGGTGGTGTCGCCGCTGCTGGCGTTGATGCAGGATCAACTGGCCTTTTTGCAGCGCCATGGCATCTCGGCCGGCAGCATCGATTCGGCGCAGAACCGTGATGACGCCAGTGCGGTGATGGCTCGCGCCCGCTCAGGTGAATTGAAGATCCTCATGGTCTCGGTAGAGCGCTTGAAGAACGAGCGCTTTCGCAACTTTCTGCAGCAGGTGCCCATCTCGTTATTGGTCGTGGACGAAGCGCACTGTATTTCCGAGTGGGGCCACAATTTCCGGCCCGACTACCTCAAGCTGCCGGACTACCAACGTCAGTTCAACATCCCGCAAGCCCTGTTGCTGACGGCTACGGCAACGCCGAATGTCATCGCCGACATGCAGGCCAAATTCAATATCGCAGAAGAAGATGTAGTAACCACCGGCTTCTACCGGCCCAACCTCAATCTGCTGGTCGAACCGGTGCGCGGTGAAGACAAGCGCCGGCGTCTGGTGGAGTGGATGAACGCGCGAGCGGGGCAGCCAAGCATCGTCTACGTGACCTTGCAGAAAACCGCCGCAGACATCGCCGAGCACCTTGAACGCAATGGCATTCAGGCCGAGGCGTATCACGCCGGTCTGCCTCATGACAAACGCGAAGCGATCCAGAAACGCTTCATGGCCGGGCAGTCCAATTGCATCGTGGCAACCATCGCGTTCGGCATGGGCATCGACAAGAGCGACATTCGCAACGTGGTGCATTTTGACCTGCCCAAGTCCATCGAAAACTACAGTCAGGAAATCGGCCGCGCCGGTCGTGACGGGCAGCCATCCGATTGCCTGGTATTGGCCAATCGTGACAGCCTCAACGTGCTGGAAAACTTCGTCTACGGTGACACCCCGGAGCGTGAAGGCATTCGTTACGTGCTGGATGAAATCAAGGCCTCGGCAGTGCAGGAGCAGTGGGAGTTCATGCTCGGACCGCTGGCGGATCAGAGCAACATCCGCTCGTTGCCGCTGAAGACCTTGTTGGTTCAGCTGGAGCTGCGCGGTTTGATCGCGCCGCGCTACGCCTATTACGCCGACTACCGCTTCAAATACTTGCTGGAGCCGGAGGTACTGCTTGAGCGTTTCGACGGCGAACGCCGGGACTTCGTTGCCGCACTGATCCAGACCTCAACCCGTGCACGTTCGTGGGCCACGGTGAATTTCGACGCGATGTATACGCAATATTCCGCCGAGCGCAGCCGGGTGGTGAAGGCGCTGGATTATTTTCAGGAAAAAGGCTGGATCGAGCTGGAAAGCAAGCAGATGACCGACGTCTACAGCCTGCTGCGCAGCGATTTCGACAGCGAAGACTTGAGCGCAGAGTTACACGACTATTTCACCCGCCATGAACACGCTGAAATCACTCGCATTCACGCCATGCTTGCGATGTTCGCCAGCGAACGCTGCCTGGGTTATCGCCTGGCCGAATACTTCGGCGACCACAATGCTCCGCAACAGTGTGGGCATTGTTCGGTGTGTCACGGCCACGTTGCACGGTTGCCAGCAGTGCCGGAACTGCCAGCGCTTGTGGATGAAAAATTTGCGCAGCTGTGTGGCGAATTTATCCACAAGCACGAGCAGCACACCGGCTCAGTGCCAACGGCCGAGCGGCTGACGCGATTCTTGTGCGGGATCAGCGTGCCGCTGTTCACCAAACTCAAGGCGCGGACGATTTCCGGATTCGCGGCGCTGGAGGAGTATCCCTACGCTGAAGTGCGCAGTTGGGCCGCTGACAATCTAACTGGGTGACCGGGACGTTGTGGGAGCGAGTCTGTATCCATGCGCTGAATACCAACCATCACGGTAATAAACTTCAAAAAGCGTCATCGGCTGACTATGGTGAATCCAGTCTTTGGATCGCCAACAAGAGAACAACATGAGCCAGACATCCTTCGATATTCAGCAAGCCGCGGTGATCGGTGCGGGTACCATGGGCCGCGGCATTGTCATGTGCCTGGCCAATGCCGGCGTTGCGGTGCAATGGGTGGATAACAATCCACAGATGCTCGAACAGGCGCTCGCCGCTGTCGCCGAAACTTACGCGCACAACGTGCGCCAGGGACGGATCGATCAGGCCGAGGCTGACGCGCGCATCGCCCGGGTCAGTGCCGCCGCCGACTATGCGGCGATACGCAATGTCGATCTGGTAATCGAAGCGGTGTACGAAAATCTCGAGCTCAAGCAGAAAATCTTTCGCGAGCTGGATGGCCTGCTCAAACCTGAAGCACTGCTGGCCAGCAATACTTCGGCGCTGGATATCGATGCGATCGCTGCGGCCACCCGCCGTCCGGAGCAAGTGCTGGGCCTGCACTTCTTCAGCCCGGCGCACATCATGAAACTGCTGGAGATCGTCCGCGGTGCGCAGACCTCGCCAGCCGTGCTGCAGGCGGCACTGGCGCTGGGCAAGCGCATGGGCAAGGTCAGCGTGGTATCTGGAAATTGCCATGGCTTCATTGGCAATCGCATGTTGCATCCGTACGTGCTGGAAGCGCGCAAGATGCTGCTCGAAGGTGCCTACCCGCATCAGGTTGATGCAGCGCTGCAGGGTTTCGGTTTCGCCATGGGGCCGTTCCGCATGTACGACGTGGTCGGCATCGATCTGGAATGGCGTGCCCGCGAACTGGCGGGCAAGGGTCAGGATGCGCCAGAAGTGCAGGTCGATAACCGTCTGTGCGAGCTGGGCCGCTTCGGGCAGAAATCCGGCAACGGTTATTACCATTACGAACCCGGTAGTCGGCAGGCTGAGCATGACCCTGAAGTCGACGCACTGGTGTTGCAGGTCAGCGAAGGGCTGGGTTTCCAGCGCCGCGACATCGGACCTGAGGAAATCCTCGAGCGTTGCCTGTTGGCGCTGGTCAACGAGGGCGCGAAGATTCTTCAGGAAGGCATTGCCGAGTCGGCCCATGACATCGATCTGGTGTACCTGAACGGTTACGGCTTCCCGGTCGACAAGGGCGGGCCGATGGCCTGGGCGGATCAGCAAGGGCTGGCGGATATTCATCAACGCCTGCTGGCGCTGGAAACGCGCCAGGGTGATCAGTGGAAGCCGGCGCGGTTGATTGGCGAATTGGCGGCGCAGGGCAAGAGGTTTGCTGATCACTGAATAATAGGGCGCAGATAATCGCCTTCGCGAGCAAGCTCGCTCCCACATTGACTCTCGGTTTCTTGTGGGAGCGAGCTTGCTCGCGAAAGGGGCGCTTCGGTTTTAATACCAGCCACACTATTTGGGAATTGCTGATCAATGTCCAACCCGACCCCCCAACGCACCGACTATCCGCACTTCCAGCCCATCACCACGCGCTGGCACGACAACGACGCCTACGGCCACGTCAATAACGTTACTTACTACAGCTTCTTCGACACCGCCGTGAACACGTATCTGATCCAGGTCGGCGGTCTGGATATCCATGATGGCGAAGTGGTCGGTTTTGTGGTCAGTTCAGCCTGCGATTATTTCGCCTCGATCGCCTTCCCGGACCTGATTGAAATCGGACTGCGCGTCGGCAAGCTGGGCAACAGTTCGGTGCAGTACGAATTAGCCGTGTTCAAGGTCGGCGAGGCAGAGGCCTGTGCGGCCGGACGCTTTGTTCATGTTTTCGTGGATCGGGCGAGCAATCAGCCGGTGCCGATTCCGCCCGGTTTGCGCACAGCGCTTGAGCGATTGGACGTTTGAAACGGGCAAAAAAAATCGCAGCCCTCGGGCTGCGATTTTTGTTCAAGCCTGCGCCTTAGCGGTGGCGATAGTACTTGTGATGCTTGCGGTGGCCGTAAGCGTGGCCACGGCCTGGGTGACCACGATCGCGATAGTAACGGCGATCATCGCGACGGTCGTAATGACGATCATCGTCATCGCTCTTGTTACCCATGTAGTTGCCCAGCGCGCCCCCTGCACCGCCACCTGCCGCGGAGCCGATCAGGCTGCCGGTGGTGCCACCCAGACTGCGACCAACGACGTTACCACCGGCCGCGCCCAATGCACCGCCAATGGCGGCTTCGCCACGGCTGCGTTTGTCGGCGCCGACCGCGCTACCACCCGCGCCGCCCAGGGCTGCGCCGATGGTGGAACCTGTATTGCCGCCTAGAGATTGACCGACGACCGAGCCAAGAACCCCGCCCAATGCGCCGCCCACACCTGCTTCGGTGGTGCCGCCGGCAGAAGCGAAGCCACTGACCAGGCCAAGGGACAACAAGAGAATCGAGGAGAACTTCATAGAGGATGAGCCTCAAAGGGATGACGGCGCCGATCCTGAGGCTCTGCAATGGGCATGACAATCAAAATCCGACGAATAACACGACTTGTATACAATATCGCAAGTTACTGTTTTTTCACCGGAACTTAACCGATTTTCGCCGGTCTTTAGCTACTTCGGACAGGTCGTTTTAATGCAAAAACGGCCTTTTTTGTGGGCGTTCAAAACTTGCAGGCAGGAAGAAATGTATTGAATGTCCCAGCGCCTTCGCGAGCAAGCTCGCTCCCACATTTGAAACGGATTCCAATGTGGGAGCGAGCTTGCTCGCGAATAGGCCGGTACTGACACCCCTTCAGGCCGATTTAGCCATGATCAACCCAGTCTCACTCGCCGCTTCCAGCCGGATCGCAATGAACTTCGACGTCGGCGTGTGGCTGCCATCACCGGTACTTTCCAGCGGCACCAGCGGATTGACTTCCGGATAGTACGCCGCCGCTTGCCCGGCAGGAATATCGAACGCCAACAATGTAAAACCTTTCACCCGGCGCTCGCGGCCATCGTCCCACAGCGACACGATGTCAGCCTTCTGCCCCGGACGGAAGCCCAGCCTAATGATGTCGGCCTCATTGACGAACAACACGTCGCGTTGGCCTTTGACGCCGCGATAACGATCATCGAGACCGTAAATGGTGGTGTTGTACTGGTCGTGGGAACGCATCGATTGCAGGATCAGGTCAGGCAGCTGTCCGGTAGCACGGGTGCGTTCGTGCACCAGATCCACGGGCAGCAGGTTCGGACGGAAATTGGCCCTGCCCGACGGCGTGTTCCACTTGCGTGCGCCGGCGCTGTTGCCGAGGTAGAAACCACCCGGGTTTTTCACCTTCTCGTTGAAGTCCTTGAAGTTCGGAATGGTGTCGGCAATCAGTTCGCGAATGCGTGCGTAATCGGCGACCAGCCAGTTCCAGTCCACCGGCTTGCTGCCCAATGTCGCGGCGGCGATGCCGGCAATGATCGACGGCTCCGAGCGCATCTGGTTCGACAGCGGCTGCAACTGGCCGTTGGAGGCGTGAACCATGCTGAACGAGTCTTCCACGGTGACCGCTTGCGGGCCTTCGCTCTGGATATCGATGTCGGTACGGCCCAGGCACGGCAGGATCAGCGCGTCTTTGCCGTGAGCCAAGTGGCTGCGGTTGAGCTTGGTGCTGATCTGCACGGTCAGGTCGCAATTACGCAGCGCCTGGAAGGTGCGTGGGCTGTCCGGCGTGGCCTGGGCGAAGTTGCCACCCAGACCGATGAACACCTTGGCGCGGCCTTCGGCCATCGCATGGATCGCCTCGACCACGTTGTGCCCATTGTGGCGCGGCACCTTGAACTGGAAGCGTCGCTCCAGCGAATCGAGGAACGCCACCGGCGGACGCTCATTGATGCCCATGGTGCGGTCGCCCTGCACGTTACTGTGGCCACGCACCGGGCACAGGCCGGCGCCCGGCTTGCCGATGTTGCCGCGCAGCAGCATCAGGTTGGCAATTTCCTGGATGGTCGGCACTGAATGGCGATGCTGGGTGATGCCCATCGCCCAGCACATGATCACGTTTTTGCCTTTGGCGTACATGCGCGCGGCTTGTTCGATTTCGACCAGGGTCAGGCCCGATTGCTCGACGATCTGCTCCCACGATGTGTCATCGACCACACCGAGGTATTCGAGCACATTGGCGCTGTGTGCATTGAGGAAGTCGTGATCGAAAATCGCCGGCTCGCCGGCCTTCTGCGCGTCGCGTTCCCATTGCAGCAGAAACTTGGCCATGCCGCGCAGCACCGCCATGTCGCCGCCCAGTGCCGGGCGGAAATACGCGGTGTTGGTCGGCTTGTCGCCGTTGGTGAGCATTTCGATCGGGTGTTGCGGGTGCTGGAAACGTTCCAGGCCGCGTTCCTTCAACGGGTTGATGCACACCACTTGCGCGCCGCGCTTCACCGCTTCACGCAATGGCTCAAGCATCCGCGGATGGTTGGTGCCAGGGTTCTGACCCCAGACGAAAATCGCATCGGCGTGCTCGAAATCATCGAACGTCACCGTGCCTTTGCCGACGCCGACACTTTGCGCCAGTGCGACACCGCTGGCCTCGTGGCACATGTTCGAGCAGTCAGGGAAATTGTTGGTGCCATAAGCGCGCACGAACAGCTGATACAGGTACGCCGCTTCGTTGCTGGCACGACCGGAGGTGTAGAACTCGGCCTGATCCGGGCTCGGCAGATTGCGCAAATGCTTGCCGATCAGGGCAAAAGCATCTTCCCAACTGATCGGCTTGTAGCGATCGGTTTCAGCGTCGTAGACCATCGGTTCAGTCAAACGGCCCTGATATTCCAGCCAGTAGTCGCTCTGCTCCAGCAACGCAGTGACGCTGTGTTTGGCGAAGAACTTCGCGTCCACGCGGCGCTTGGTCGCTTCCCAGTTCACCGCTTTGGCGCCGTTTTCGCAAAACTTGACCATGCCGCTTTCCGGCGAATCGCCCCACGCGCAACCGGGGCAGTCGAAGCCGCCGTTCTGGTTGGTCTTGAGCATCATGCGCAGGTTCTTCAGCGCATTGTCGCTGGTCAACCAGGCCTGGGCCACGCTGATCAGGGCACCCCAGCCGCCGGCGGCACCTTTGTAAGGCTTGTAGCGCGGGACAGGTTTCTGGTCGGCTTGATGATGTTGGCTCACGCTTGATTCTCCATCGCGGGGCTGTACACCCGCGGCGCACTTTTCTGCGGCAGGTGGATGAGATTGAGGTTGTGGCGCCGTGCCCATTGCACGGCAAGCCCGGTCGGTGCCGACAGACTGACAAGGGTCTGGATACCGGCACGAAGGACCTTCTGGATCAGTTCGAGACTGCAACGGCTGGTGACGATCGCCAGCCCGCCCTCGGTGGAAATCTTCTGCCGAATCAGTCCGCCGATCAGCTTGTCGAGTGCGTTGTGCCGGCCAATGTCTTCGCGACCGAGCAGCAACTCGCCGCTGGCATTCATGAACACCGCGGCATGCACCGCACCACAATGTTGACCCAACGGCTGAAACGCGCCGATGCGCTGGCGCAGGCCGTCGAGCCAGGCAATCGGCGGCAGCGGCGCGCCGGGCAAGACCTTGAGATCCGGCAGCGCCTGTTCCACCGCTTCCACACCGCACAAACCGCAACCACTGGTGCCGGCCAATTGCCGACGCTGTTGCTTGAGGTTCCAGAAGGCGCGATTGGCGATGGTCACCTGCGCGTATTGCGCCGAGCCTGAGCCGGTCAGTTGCAGATCGTAGATATCGCTGTCGTCGGCGATGATGCCGCTGCCGAGGCTGAAGCCGACGATAAAGTCTTCCAGATCCGTCGGCGTCACCAGCATCACCGCCTGGCTGATGCCGTTGTAGGCGATCGCCAACGCGACTTCTTCGGCCAGCGCAGTGCTGGCCGATTCCTCGCGGGGCAAATCGCTGTAGCTGTAGGTCTGGCTGGCGGCAGGCGCGGGCGTTTCGAGGGCTGGCGCCGCGCAGGCTGGGCGCTTGGCGTTCATGGCATCACCGACGGTTTGATCTAGGTCAAGACTAGGCGCGGCAAGATGTCGCGTCTAATCGCTATTACCGATCTACCGATAGATGCCGTCGATCAAGCCTGTTTTGGCGATTTTTGATACAGCGCGAAACAGGCTTCCGCCAGCGCCGAACGCGGCGCGCCACGACGCATGATCAGGCCCAGCGGCGCCAGGGTGCGTGCATTTTCGATCGGTTGCAGGCGCAGGTGATCGGCCAGGGTTTCGGCACCGCCATCCAGCGGCATGATCGCGCAGCAAAAGCCGCCATGTACGGCCTGTAACAATTGGTGCACGGCGTCGGTTTGCAGCAATGGCTTTGGGGTCAGGCCGCGGCTGTGGAAGTTGTGGTCGATGGACTGGCGAAAATGCATGCCGCTGGTGAGCATGCACAGCGGCAGTTCGATCAGCGCTTCCCAGCTCAGCGGCTCGTCGCCAAAGGTGAAAGAACGCTGATCGTAAAGCAGGCCCATGCGCGTTTCGTCGAAGGCCAGCGAATCAAAGCGCTCGCTGTCCAGGCGCTCTAGATACGACACGCCGATGTCGATGCGATTGTTGGCCAGATGCTCGAGGACCTGCTCGGAACTCAGCGATGACAATTCAAAACGCAACTCCGGGTGCGCAGCGTGCAGGCGTTGCATCAACGGCAGCGGATCGAAACTCGACAGCGGCACGACGCCCAGGCGCAACGTGCCGATCAGATTGCCGCGACACGCCGCTGCTTCCGCCTGCAAGCCGTCATAAGCCGCCAGTACCGTGCGCGCCCACGCCAGCACGCGTTCGCCCGGCGCGGTGAAACCTTCAAAGCGCTGACCACGATTGACCAGCGGCAGGTCGAGTTCCTCTTCCAGGCTGCGCAGGCGCATCGACAAGGTCGGCTGGGTGATGTGGCAACGTGCAGCGGCTTGGCCGAAGTGACGGGTTTCGTCGAGGGCGATGAGGAATTTCAGTTGCTTGATGTCCATCTTCGCTCCGGGAAAGGTTGGCGGGGTAGGCGATTCTACCGCGTGCGTGCGCACAGGGTCATTGGTCGGACTGGAATCGGGTTTGGCCGGGGTGGTCTAGGCTTGGGCGTCTGGAACCCAAATCAAGGAGTGTGCGCTATGAGTCTTTTGAGCTTTGTGAAGGAAGCCGGTGAAAAGCTGTTGGATCTGCTGACACCCGGCAATGCCAATGCCAGCGAGCAGTTGAAGGAACACATCAGCAAGGTCGGGCTGGGCAATCCCAACGTACAGGCGACCGTGGACGGCGACAAGGTTACGGTGACCGGTGAAGTCGCCAGTCAGGAAGAGAAAGAGAAGATTCTGCTGGCGGTGGGCAACATTGAAGGGGTTGGCAGCGTCGATGACCAGATCACTGTGACCGGGCCGGTGGTTGCGGCGGCGCGATTTGTCGTGGTGAAGAAAGGCGACACCCTCAGCGCGATTTCCCTCGCGGTATATGGCAACGCCAACCAGTACAACAAGATCTTCGAGGCCAACAAACCGATGCTCAAGGATGTGGACAAGATCTATCCAGGCCAGACACTGCGTATTCCTGAATAACTTTCGAAACCGCTTTCGCGAGCAGGCTCGCTCCCACTGGGAAACGCATCTCCCTGTGGGAGCGAGCCTGCTCGCGAAGGGCGCACTGCCGTTTCACAGCCCGGCAATCAAATCCCGATAGTCCTCGACCGCAGCAAACTCGGCGGTGTCCTTCGGTCCCTTGCGACTGTCCGGTTGTTTCACTGCGAGCAGATGCGCCACGCCAAAATCCCGCGCACTGCGCAGAATCGGCAAGGTGTCGTCGATGAACAAGCTGTGTGCCGGGTCAAAACCGATGTCCGCCTGCAAGGCATTCCAGAACTGCGGATTTTCCTTCGGGTACCCATAATCGTGGGAGCTGATCAGCCGTTCGAAGTACGGCGCCAGTTCGATCCGCTCCAGTTTCAGCGACAGCGAGTCACGGTGCGCATTGGTGATCATGATCACTCGTTTGCCGGCGCGTTTGATCGCCTCGAGAAAGGTGTCGGCATCCGGGCGCAAAGCGATCAGATGCGCGGTTTCCTGTTTCAGTTCGCGCACCGACAGTTTCAGTTCGGCGCTCCAGAAGTCCAGGCAGTACCACTGCAACTGGCCGGCGTGGCGCTCGAACAGCGGCTGCAGTTCCATCTCGGCCATGGCCCGGCTGACCCCATGCAGTTCGGCGTAACGCTGGGGCAGATGTTCGAGCCAGAAGTGATTGTCGAAGTGCAGATCCAGCAACGTGCCGTCCATGTCGAGCAGGACGGTATCGATGTCGGACCACGGTAATGAAGGCATGGCAACGTCTCGAGCGGTAGAAGGATATCCGAGGTAAACAATCGGGAAAGCCGCGTTATAGTAGCGCGTTCACGCCAAGGAGCTTTGCATGCGCCAGAAACCCACCGTACTCGCCCGCGAGATCGTCGCCACCAGTCGTCTGTTCGCGGTCGAAGAACTCAAGCTGCGCTTTTCCAATGGTGTGGAACGCACATACGAGCGGCTGGTCGGCAAAGGTGCGGGCTACGGCGCGGTGATGATCGTGGCGATGCTCGATGCCGAACATGCGGTGCTGGTCGAAGAGTATTGCGGCGGTACCGATGCCTACGAATTATCCTTGCCCAAAGGCCTGATCGAGCCGGGCGAGGATGTACTGGCAGCCGCCGAGCGCGAGCTCAAGGAAGAGGCCGGTTTCGGCGCGCGGCAACTGGAACATCTGACCGAGCTGTCGTTGTCGCCCGGTTACATGAGCCAGAAGATTCAGGTGGTGCTGGCCACTGATCTGTACGAGGAGCGCCTGGAGGGCGACGAGCCTGAGCCGATGCGCGTCGACAAGGTCAACCTGCGCGAGCTGTCGGCACTGGCGCTCAATCCGCAATTTTCCGAGGGGCGCGCATTGGCGGCGCTGTATCTGACGCGTGACCTGTTGACTCAGCGCGGCTCTTTTAATCTTGAGTGAGATGACGATGAATTTCCCCCACCCGTTGATG
The DNA here is from genome assembly GCF_036668835.1 of Pseudomonas koreensis. Classification (GTDB taxonomy): domain Bacteria; phylum Pseudomonadota; class Gammaproteobacteria; order Pseudomonadales; family Pseudomonadaceae; genus Aquipseudomonas; species Aquipseudomonas koreensis_I. Next base: position 486,079 of record NZ_JAZEVW010000004.1, on the reverse strand, counting down.
GCACCTGTTGTTGCCCTGGCATTACAGGCTGGCGAGGAGATTCTGCCGTTCTGGCGCGCGGGCGTTGAAGTCACGGCAAAGTCCGACGATTCACCGGTGACCGCAGCCGACATGGCCGCGCATCACGTGATAGTCGATGGGCTGACCGCGCTGGACCCGAGCATTCCGGTGTTGTCGGAAGAAGACGCCAATATCGCGCAAAGCGTGCGCGCCGGCTGGCAGCGCTGGTGGTTGGTGGACCCGCTGGACGGTACCAAGGAATTCATCAGTGGCAGTGAAGAATTTACCGTCAACATTGCCTTGATCGAGAACGGCCGGGTTGTGTTTGGTGTGGTGTCAATGCCGACCAGTGGTCGCTACTACGTCGGCGGCACCGGGTTGGGGGCGTGGCGTTGCGACAAGCACGGTACGCCGGTGGCAATCCAGGTGCGTGAAACGCTGCAACCGGGCGAAGCCTTCACCGTGGTTGCCAGCCGCCGACACTCGAGCCCCGAGCAGGAGCGATTGCTGGCCGGGCTGAGTGCCAGTCTGGGCGAGTTGCAGCTGGCCAACATTGGCAGCTCGCTGAAGTTCTGTTTGCTGGCGGAAGGCGCAGCGGATTGTTATCCGCGACTGGCGCCGACTTCGCAGTGGGACACGGCGGCGGCACAGGGCGTGCTGGAAGGCGCGGGGGGCGAGGTGCTGGATCTGCGGGGCGAAGCGTTTTGTTATCCAGCGCGGGAATCGCTGTTGAATGAGTTCTTTTTGGCGTTGCCGGCGAAGGCTTCGTGGCGTGGGCGGTTGTTGGAGTTGGCTCGAGGTTAAGGTTCTGATCCGGGATTGCCCTCACCCCAGCCCTCTCCCCCAGGAGAGGGAGCCGATCGAGTTGTCTTGCGTCATACATCGACCTGAAAGATCACGTCGATTGTGGATTCAGCAAAGCGCCTTCCAGGTCGGTGTACTTCTGAAGCATCCCCCAATCAGTCCCCTCTCCCTCGGGGAGAGGGTTAGGGTGAGGGGCTTTTGATCTTCAGCGGTGCAAAACGTACTGCCCGGTAAACGTCACGGCATGCTCTTCACTGCCCTGATTGACGATCCGCGTATCAAGCGTCAGCCGCGCCCGTCCATAGCGCTGATACATCGCCAGAAACTTCTTCCAGACTTTCGCTTCGGGGGCCGGACAAATCGCCGTGGCATCGCCGGTCACCGGCAGTGGATAACTGATCTGCCCTTCCTGAATCACAATGTGCCCGTCGGTAATCCCTTCTTCTTTCAAGCGCAAATGCAGCCAGCCCCAACCGGCCAGCACCGCGCCGCAGTAGAGGCTGCCACCAAACATCGTGCTCTTGTGATTGACGTTGGGCGCGAGCGGCAAGTGCAGGCTCAGTTGCTGTTCGCGCCACTCGAGTACCGTGAGGCCCATCTCGGCGGTCAGCGGGATGTCGTGGTGCAGAACCGATTGCAGATAGTCAGTGTTACCGCTCATTCGCTTTCGTCCCCCTGGCTGCTGTCACCGAAGTTGAGGCCATGTTTGCGCAACTTGTCGTGCAGCGTCTTGCGCGGAATGCCCAGGGCTTCGGCGAGGCTGCGCACCGAGCTGTGTGAGCGTGCCAGTTCTGCGGCGATCAGGGTTTTTTCGAAGTTTTCCACTTGCTCGCTAAGCCCGCCGCTGACGACTTCGATCGGTGCGCCGGCGCTGCCTTCGGCGCCGTTGTCCAGCGCCAGTTCCAGACCGAGGGCAAAGCGTTCGGCGGCGTTTTGCAGTTCACGCACATTGCCCGGCCAGGTGTGACGCAGCAGCAAGGCGCGTTGTGCCGGTTGCAGTTCATGGGGTGGCAGACCGTGGCGGGCGCTGGCTTCATCGGCGTAGTGCTGGAACAGCAGCAGCGCATCTTCGCCGCGTTCGCGCAGCGGCGGAATGCGCAGCGGCGCAACGTTGAGGCGGTAGTACAAATCGGCACGGAAACGCCCCTGATCGGCAGCCTGGCGCAGGTCTTCCTTGGTTGCGGCGATGACGCGGATGTCCAGCGGGATCAGTTGATTGCCACCGAGTCGTTCGACGACGCGCTCCTGCAACATGCGCAGCAATTTGACCTGCACGTCCAGGCTCATGCTCTCGATTTCATCGAGAAACAGCGTGCCGCCGTTGGCGAATTCGAACTTGCCGATCCGGCGTTTTTGCGCGCCGGTGAACGCGCCGGGTTCGTGGCCGAACAGTTCGCTTTCCACTACCGATTCGGCCAGTGCGCCGGCGTTGATCGCCACGAAAGGGCCGTTGCGGCGGCTGGACAAGTCATGCAGGGCGCGGGCGACCACTTCTTTGCCGGCGCCGGTTTCGCCAAGAATCAGCACGTCAGCTTTGGTCGCCGCCAGCGCGCCGATCTGCTCGCGCAGACGCAACATCGGCGTCGAATGCCCGACCAGCCGCGCGCTCAGTTCATTGCGATCGCTGAGGGCCAGACGCAGGCTGCGGTTATCCAGAACCAGCCGACGCAGGGCGAGCGCACGGCGGACGCTGTCGAGCAGAGCGTCGCTGGCGAAGGGTTTTTCGAGAAAGTCATAAGCGCCGGCACGCATCGCCTGCACCGCCAGCGGCACGTCGCCATGGCCGGTGATCAGCAACACCGGCAGCTCCGGGTCCTGTGCGTGCAATTCGCTCAGCAGTTCGAGGCCGTCCATGCCCGGCATGCGAATGTCGCTGACCACCACGCCCGGCCAGTCGCGCTCCAATTGCGCGGCCAGACCCTTGGCTTCAGACAAGGGCAGAATTTTCAGGCCGGCCAGATCCAGCGTCTGGCCGAGGGCCTGACGCAGGTGCGGATCGTCGTCGATCAACACCACCTGAATGCGATTGTCGATGGTCATGCACTTCGGTCCTCGGAGGGTTGCAGGCTGACCCCGGGCGCGCCGGCGCGCAGCCGCAGGGTAATCAGGGCGCCACCTTGCTTGTGGTTGGCGAACGACAGTTCACCGCCGAAGGCGCGCATCAGCGTTTCACAAATGGCCAGCCCCAGGCCCAGACCCTGCGTGCGGGTCTTGGTGGTGTAGAAGGGCTCGCTGGCCCGGCCAAGGGCTTCCATGCAGAACCCCGGGCCGTTGTCGCGAATGTACAGATTGACGCCGTCGGCAGTGGATTCGGCACTCAGCCACAGTTTGCGCGGCGGACCTTTTTCCGTCAGGGCGTCGAGGGCGTTGGCGAGCAGGTTACCGAGGACTTGGCGCAAGCGGGTTTCACCAGCCTCGACCCACAGCGTGGCGGCGGGCAGATCGCGGATCAGTTCGACTTCCATGCTGCGCCGACGCTTGGCCAGCAGGGCCAGCGCATCGTCCAGTGCCGGTTGCAGGGCGACGCTTTCCGGGGCGTGGCGGTCGCGCCGGGCGAAGGCGCGCAGGTGAGCGATGATCGAGGCCATGCGCCCGGTCAGTTCGCTGATCAGTTTGAGATTGCCGCGCGCGTCGTCGGTGCGCTGATGATCGAGCAACACCTCGGCGTTTTCCGCGTAGCTGCGGATCGCCGCCAGCGGCTGATTGAGTTCATGGCTGATGCTCGCCGACATCGTACCCAGCGCCGACAGTTTGCCGGCCTGAACCAGATCATCTTGCGCGCGGACCAACTCCTGCTGCGCGGTTTCACGTTCGAGCACTTCCTGCTTCAGGCGTCGGTTGAGGCCTTCGAGGTCGCTGGTGCGCTCGGCAACCCGACCTTCCAGCTCGCGCCGTGCCTTGGCCTCGAAGGCGATGCGCTCCAGATAATGCCGCCGACGCTGCATCATCAAACCCACCAGCAGCATCACCACCAGCAGCGTCGCCCCGCCAATCGCGACGACGGTGCGCACCGGGCGGTCGATCAGCGTGCGCGGTGCGAGAATGCTGACGCTCCAACCGGTTTCGGCGATGTCATGAGTCTGGATCAGCCAGGCGTCGGCGCTGAGATTCAGCGGCCGCGGCTCACGCGTCGGGTACGGCTGGATCGCGGTGATCGCCGAGCGTTCGCTGTCGCTCAGATTGCGTGTCGAGCGGAATCGCCATTCCGGCCGCGAGGTGAGAATCACTACACCGTTGTGGTCGGTGACCAACAGTTGTTCCGGGGTTTTGCCCCACAGGCTTTCGGTATGGTCGAGGTCGACCTTGATCACCAGCACGCCAATGACTTTTTCACCGTTGCGCACAGCGGCAGCGAAGAAGTAACCGCGCTTGGCAGATGTCGTGCCGAGACCGAAGAAACGCCCGAGGCGCCCGGCCATGGCTTCACTGAAGTACGGGCGGAAGGAAAAATTACGGCCCACGAAGCTGTCATGTTTGTCCCAGTTCGACGCCGCCAGCGTCTGGCCGCTGGTGTCCATCAGGTACATCACTTCTGCGCCGGTCTGCGCGGCGATGTTCTTCAGCAGGCGATTGGCATTGCCTTGGCTGACGCCATCATCCGGCGCGCCAAGCACGGCCCGCAGCGCCGGCAAGTCGCCGAGAATCTGCGGCAACACTTCGTAGCGGTGCAGGGTGCCGAGCAGGTTGGCGACGTACAGGTCAAGGGTCTGACGGTTCTGCCCGGCCAGCTCGCTGCGGTAATAGCGCTCGGCCAGATGCTCCAGCGGCCACAACAGCGGCGCCAGACACAGCGCGAGCAGAGCAAGGCTGCGCCAGCGGGGTCTGCGGGGAAGATTCGGTTTCATGAGCCGGTTGCGCCTGAAGTAACAGGCGCATTATGCCCGGCCTCAAGCGAAGACGTCAGCGTCCTTGAGCAGAGCAGCGGCCTGGTCCTTGGCCGACAGTTTCGGCGCTTCGTCCAGTTGCCAGTCGATGCCCAGCGCCGGATCGTCCCAGCGGATGCTGCGTTCGGACGACGGGTCGTAATAATTGGTGGTCTTGTAAAGAAATTCGGCGAACTCGCTCAACACCACAAAACCATGGGCAAAACCTTCGGGCACCCACAGCTGGCGATGATTTTCCGCCGACAGGCGCACCGCCACCGATTTGCCGAAGTGCGGCGAGCTGCGACGAATATCCACGGCCACGTCCAGCACCTCGCCGACCGTCACCCGAACCAGTTTGCCCTGGGTGTTCTGCAGTTGGTAATGCAGGCCACGCAGCACGCCTTTTTGCGAGCGCGAATGGTTGTCCTGGACGAATTGCGTATCGAGGCCGGTCGCGTCCTGGAACGCCTTGGCGTTGAAACTCTCGTAGAAGAAACCGCGCTCGTCACCAAACACCTTGGGTTCGATGATCAGAACACCGGGCAGATCGGTGGTGATTACATTCATGAGGATTTCCGTAGTCAGGTGTGAATGGCCGCCATTCTTGCGCAAAGTGCCGGATGGCGCGAGTGCTGGCATTCAATTCGCCGTGAAGCCTTTGTGCGCTTGGGGGTTGCGCAACCTTTGAAGCAATGGCGATATAAGCGCCTAATAAAATTTCAGGGGTCGTTCCATGCCGCTAGCCACGTTGATTCACCGCGCCAGTTTGCCCAGCCCGCAGGTTTCGCAGGCGCAAGCGCAGCAATGGCTGGCGGAGCATTACGGGCTCAGCGGCGCACTGCACGCACTCGGCAGTCAGCAGGATCTCAATTACCGTGTCGACAGCCCGCGTGGGCGCTTTGTGATGAAAGTCTGTCGGGGTGATTACGCACTGCTGGAGCTGCAAGCCCAGCACGCGGGTCTGAAATATCTGGCCGAGCACTCGGCGATTACGGTGCCGCGCGTCATTGCAGCGAGAAACGGCGAGGACTTGCTGACGCTGCAGGCCGACGGTGAAGCGGTGCACGTGCGGCTGCTCGATTACATCGAGGGCCAGTCGCTGACGCATCTCGAGCATCTTGGCCACAAGGTAGTGGCAGACTTCGGCCGGCTGTGCGGTGAGATGGATTTAGCCCTCGCCGGATTCGACCATCCCGGCCTTGCGCGTACCTTGCAGTGGGACGCGCGCCACGCCAGCGCGCTGATTGCGCATCTCTTGCCGGTGATCAAGGACGAACAGCAACGCAAATTGATCGCCGAGGCTGCCGAACAGGCCGGGCGCCGTTTGCAGCCGCTGCAAGACAAACTGCCGGTGCAGGCGATCCACATGGACATCACCGATGACAATGTCGTCTGGACGCGCAATGCCCAGCGTCACTGGCTGTTGCAGGGCGTGATCGATTTCGGCGATCTGGTGCGCACCTGGCGCATCACCGATCTGTCAGTCACTTGCGCCGCGTTGCTGCATCACGCCGACGGCGATCCGTTTGTCATCCTCCCGGCGGTGCAGGCCTACCATGCGGTCAATCCGCTGCAATATGAAGAATTGCAGGCGCTGTGGCCGTTGATCGTCGCGCGCGCGGCGGTGCTGGTGCTCAGTGGCGAGCAGCAGGTCAGCATCGATCCAACGAATACCTACAGCCGCGACAACCTCAGCCACGAGTGGGAAATTTTCCATGTCGCCACTTCGGTGCCGTTGGCGCTGATGGAAGCGGCGATCCTGACCTCGTTGGGGCACAGCCTGCCGGCGATCAACAGTGGCGATTTTGCAGCGCTGCTGCCAAGCCTGGTCGGACGCGAGTTTGCCCTGATCGACCTGGGTGTACTGAGCCCGCATTTCGAGGCCGGCAACTGGCAGCAAACGGGTATTGATCAGCGTCTGTTGGACGAAGCCGCGGCCGTGCATGGCCTCGCGGCGAGCCGTTATGGTCAGTATCGGTTGTCCCGTACACAGCCTGACAGCGCCGTCGAGCCGCAGACTTTCCCGTTGCACGTTGAACTGCGTGTTCCCCATGGCAGCGTCGTGCAAGCGCCGTTCGCCGCTGTCCTGCGCGAGACGGCTGACGGCGCGCTGTGTCTGGACAGCCCGCTGCTCAGCGTACGTCTGTGGGGCGTGACGGCCTCGTTGCCAAGCGGTTCGACGCTGGCCAAAGGTCAGGCGCTGGGTTCGGTCAGCGGCCCGTTGATGGTGCAATTGTGCCGAGACGCAATGGTGCCGGCGCCGTTGTTTTGCAGTCCTTCGCGGGCAGCCGCTTGGCAGGCTCTGTGCCCGTCGCCGGCCACGGTGCTGGGGCTGGCCTGTGATGCCGAGCCGGAACTGGACGGCAAAACCCTGCTCGAACGCCGCGATGCCAGTTTCGCCCGCACGCAAAAACACTATTACGTCGACCCGCCGCGTATCGAGCGCGGCTGGCGCAATCATCTGATCGACATGCACGGTCGTTCCTATCTCGACATGCTCAACAACGTCGCGGTGCTCGGTCACGGTCACCCGCGCATGGCGGCGGTGGCGGCGCGGCAGTGGTCGCTGCTCAACACCAATTCGCGGTTCAACTATGCGGCGGTCGCCGAGTTTTCCGAACGCCTGCTGAAGCTGGCGCCGGAGGGCATGGACCGGGTGTTTCTGGTCAACAGCGGCAGCGAGGCCAACGATCTGGCGATTCGCCTGGCCTGGGCCTACAGCGGCGGGCGCGACATGCTCAGCGTGCTGGAGGCCTACCACGGTTGGACGGTCGGCGCCGATGCGGTATCGACTTCGATCGCCGACAACCCCAAAGCCCTCGAAAGTCGCCCGGACTGGGTGCATCCGGTGACCGCGCCAAATACTTATCGTGGTGAATTCCGTGGTCTCGATTCAGCGCCGGATTACGTGCGCAGCGTCGAACAGCAGTTACACAAACTGGCTGAGAAAAAGCGCCAATTGGCCGGGTTCATTTGCGAGCCGGTGTACGGCAACGCCGGTGGCATCTCGCTGCCGCCGGGGTATCTGCAACAGGTCTATGCATTGGTGCGCGCCCGAGGCGGCGTGTGCATCGCCGATGAAGTGCAGGTCGGTTACGGGCGCATGGGCCATTTCTTTTGGGGCTTTGAAGAACAGGGCGTGGTGCCGGACATCATCACCATGGCCAAAGGCATGGGCAACGGCCAGCCACTGGGCGCGGTGATCACGCGGCGGGAAATCGCCGAGGCGCTGGAGGCCGAGGGCTATTTTTTCTCATCCGCAGGGGGTAGCCCAGTCAGTTGCCAGATCGGCATGGCAGTGCTGGATGTCATGGAAGAAGAAAAACTCTGGGAAAACGCCCAGGTGGTCGGTGGCCATTTCAAGGCGCGGCTCGAAGCGTTGATCGATAAACATCTGCTGGCGGGAGCGGTGCATGGTTCGGGGTTTTATCTGGGGCTTGAACTGATCCGCAACCGCGACACGCTGGAACCGGCGACCGAAGAGACCGCGCTACTGTGTGATCGCCTGCGTGAGCTGGGCATCTTCATGCAGCCGACCGGAGATGATCTGAACATTCTCAAGATCAAGCCGCCGATGGTCACATCGCGCCAGAGCGTGGATTTCTTCGTGGACATGCTTGACCGGGTGTTCAGCGAAGGCCTGTAAATATTGCAGATCCCCTGTGGGAGCGAGCCTGCTCGCGAAAGCTATCGATCAATCGACATCGTTGTTGACTGTGAGATCGCCTTCGCGAGCAGGCTCGCTCCCACAGTTATTTTAGGTTGTAAGTTCGATTTATATCGGTATTTTGTGGTTTTATTTAGACGTATGGCGTTTATAGTGCTTCTAAAGCCGATATTTATCGGCTATAAAGTCGCCATTGCTCCGGCATGGCGATTTCTTGTCCGGCGCGCGCGTTTACTTTTCGGTCGACTTTCCGACCGTCGAAGCACCTGCCCGGAGATGATTCATGAGCCGTATCGTTACCGTTGCCGCCACTCAAATGGCCTGTTCGTGGGATCTGCACGCCAACCTCGAAATCGCTGAAAGACTGGTGCGTGAAGCTGCTGCCAAAGGCGCGCAGATCATCCTGATTCAGGAGTTGTTCGAGGCGCCGTACTTCTGTCAGAAGCCCAACCCGGATTACCTGCAATTGGCGACGACGGTCGAGGACAACGTTGCGATCAAGCATTTCCAGAACATCGCCAAAGAGCTGCAAGTGGTATTGCCGATCAGCTTCTACGAACTGGCCGGCCGCGCGCGGTTCAACAGCATTGCGATCATCGATGCCGACGGCAGCAACCTCGGGATTTATCGTAAGAGCCACATTCCGGACGGCCCTGGCTATCACGAGAAGTACTACTTCAACCCCGGCGATACCGGTTTCAAAGTGTGGAACACCCGCTACGCGAAAATCGGCGTGGGTATCTGCTGGGACCAGTGGTTCCCGGAAGCGGCACGTAGCATGGCTTTGCAGGGCGCGGAGATCCTGTTCTACCCGACCGCAATCGGCAGCGAACCGCACGATCAGACGATTTCCTCGCGCGACCATTGGCAGCGTGTGCAACAGGGCCATGCCGGCGCCAACCTGATGCCGCTAGTCGCCAGCAACCGCATCGGCCGCGAAGAACAGGACGGCTATGACATCACGTTCTACGGCTCATCATTCATCGCCAACCAGTTCGGCGAAAAAGTGCAGGAGCTGAATAAAACCGAAGAAGGTATTCTTGTGCACACTTTCAACCTCGACGAGCTCGAACACATTCGCAGCGCGTGGGGTTCATTCCGTGACCGCCGTCCGAACCTGTACGGTGCGTTGAAAACCCTCGACGGTTCCCTGGAGTCCTGATCCCGATGACCACCTTGAAAAGTACCCCGCGCGCCGACGGCTTCTACATGCCGGCCGAGTGGGCAGCGCAAACCCAGACCTGGATGATCTGGCCCGAGCGCCCGGACAACTGGCGGCTGGGCGGCAAACCGGCGCAGGCCGCCCACGCCGCGGTGGCCAAAGCCATCGCCCGTTTCGAACCGGTGACGGTCGCCGTGTCTGCCGGCCAGTATGAAAATGCCCGCGCGCGCCTCGACGTACCGAATATCCGCGTCGTCGAGATGTCCAGCGACGATGCGTGGGTGCGCGACAGCGGCCCGACGTTTGTCATCAATAACAGCGGTGAAGTGCGCGGCGTGAACTGGGATTTCAACGCTTGGGGTGGCTTCGATGGCGGCCTGTATGCACCGTGGAATCGTGATTCGCAGGTCGGCGGCAAGATCCTCGAGATCGAACGCAGCCCGCGTTACCGCACCGAAGGGTTTGTGCTGGAGGGCGGTTCGATTCATGTCGACGGCGAAGGCACGCTGATCACCACTGAAGAATGCCTGCTCAACCGTAATCGCAATCCACACCTGAGCCGTGAAGAAATCGAAGCGGTGCTCAGCGCCAATCTGGCTGTGGATAAGATCATCTGGCTGCCGGACGGTCTGTTCAACGATGAAACCGATGGCCATGTGGATAACTTCTGCTGCTACGTGCGCCCGGGCGAAGTGTTGCTCGCCTGGACTGACGATCCGCAGGATCCGAACTACCCGCGCTGCCAGGCTGCAATGAACGTGCTGCAAAGCAGCACCGACGCCAAGGGCCGCCCGTTCACGGTGCACAAGATGCCGATTCCGGGGCCGCTGTATGCGACCGAGGAAGAGTGCGCCGGCGTCGATCCGGTGGACGGCACCCAGGAGCGCAACCCGTCAGCGCGCCTGGCCGGTTCCTACGTCAACTTCCTGATCGTCAACGGCGGCATTATCGCGCCGAGCTTCGACGATCCGATGGATGCGCCAGCGCGGGAAATCCTGCAGAAGCTGTTCCCGCAGCACGAAGTGGTGATGGTGCCGGGCCGCGAACTGTTACTGGGCGGCGGCAATATTCACTGCCTTACCCAACAACAACCGGCGCCGCACAAAGAATGAGTTGAGTCGTAACAGCCTGAGTTGGCAGGAAAAAAAGCCTGACGTTTTTTAACGTAGCGGTCAGGAACCCAAAGCCCGCGGCCCAAAAGGACCGCGGGCTTTTTTTGCCTGCGCCGCTCACCCGGGCCGAAACCTTGGCATAGCTCTTGTATTGTTTCTGTTGCACTAGGGAGGGAGAAGAACTTCAACAGTTCTGTCATGAATCTTGGATAACGTAGCCGCTCACGAACGGGAGAGAGCGCTGAAATGAACGCCGAAGTGAACGTAATCAGCGAGCGGACTTTGCATCCCATGGCCGTTAACGGCGAAACGCTTAAGCGTGTGGCGCACTGGTTGAAATCCAATGGAACGCGTCAGATCAGAGAGCCTGATCCGCGCCGGATGATGATCGAGCGCTATCCGGCTGACCTGTTCAGCGATGCCGAACTGGATGCGTTGTGGGCTGTGATGGAAGGATAAGAAAGACAACAGGGACTGGAAAAAGCGCTGCCGGGAAGGCGGCGCTTTTTTATGCCCGACCCAAAACGAGTGCAGGAATGAGCCTGCTCGCGATAGCGGTATGCCAGTCGACGATATTTGCAACTGACAGACCGCTATCGCGAGCAGGCTCACTCCTACAGTTCAAAACTACCTGTCTAACCCTCGTTTTCTGCAACAGCGGAGCTAAGAATTTGCGTTTCTTAGACGATTTCTGCCTATTTAAAGACGATTCTTGAAATTGACACACTGTTCAGGGCGCGGCTACGATTCGGCCCAACGCCTGTGGCTAACCGCCATGACTCAAAACAAGGAGCAGGCCCGCCATGACTTATCGTCGGCGGGTCTTTTTGTTTCGGGGTGAATACAAGAGTGCAAAAGCGCCGTTTCAGCCGTTCGACACAGCGCGTTTCAACCCGTAATAAGGAAAACAAAATGTTGAACAAGCGAATCAGTCTGATCGCACTGGGGATGTTGAGTGCTACACAGGCCATGGCTAACGACCAGGCCGAATCCAAGGGTTTCGTTGAAGACAGCAGCCTGAAAGTGCTGTTGCGCAACGCCTACATCAATCGTGATTACAAGGACGGTCGTGCGGACAAAGCCGAGTGGGGTCAAGCGGCGATCGGTACGTTCTCGTCCGGCTTCACCCAAGGCACCGTGGGTGTCGGTGTCGACGCGTTTGGTCTGTACGCGCTGCGTCTGGACGGCGGCAAGGGCCGCACTGGCGCGCAAGGTATCGACTTCTTCAAGCAGGAAAACGACGGTCGCGCGGCCCATGACATCGCCAAGGGCGGCGCAGCGGTCAAATTCCGGGTGTCCAACACTGTGCTGACTTACGGTGACCAGATGCCGGCCCTGCCGGTGCTGAGCTACGACAACGTGCGTCTGCTGCCGGAAAGCTACACCGGTACTTTGATCACTTCCCGTGAAATCAAAGGCCTGGAACTGAACGCCGGGCGTTTCACCGCCGAATCGCGCAAGAGCGATGAAGGCCGTGACAGCGGTGGTCTGAAAGCGATCAACGTGTTGGGCGGCAGCTATCAGTTCACCGAACACTTCAAGGGTGCGCTGTACGCCTCCGACGTTGAAGACGTTTTGAAGAAACAGTACGTGAACGCCAACTACGTGATTCCGTTTAACAAGGACCAGTCACTGACCCTGGACTTCAACGGCTATCGCACCAAGCTCGACAACTCGTACGTTCGCGAAAACGGTGTTACCGGCGACGACAACAAGATCTGGAGCCTGGCAGCGACTTTCGCCACCGGCCCGCACTCGTTCACCGTGGCGCACCAGCGTTCTACCGGCGACAGCAACCTCGGTTACGCCTATGGCGGTTACCAGAAAGATCAGGGTCGTGTCGGCGACGGTGGTAACTCCATCTACCTGGCCAACTCCTACTGGTCCGACTTCAACGCCGAAGACGAACGTAGCTGGCAGTTGGGCTACGGCCTGGACTTCGGTTCGTTTGGCGTTCCGGGTCTGAGCTACAACTTTGCCTACGTGCGTGGCGACAACATCACCACGTCGACCAGCGAAGGCGGCACCGAGCGCGAGATCTTCAACCAGTTCAAGTACGTCGTGCAAAGTGGCCCGGCCAAAGACCTCAGCGTGAAATTGCGCAGCTCGATCCTGCGGGTTTCGCAGAAATCCAGCGAATACAACGTCAGCGGCAACGAGCTGCGTGTATTCGTCGATTACCCGATCAACATCTTCTGATGACCGGGCAGCTGTAACGAAAATGAGAAAACCCCGATTCGCTCGGGGTTTTTTTTCACCGGTTTTTCGACGAAAACCGGAAAAACCCGTGTTTTTGTCATGTAAAAGTTGCTTTTCAAGCGCTGCAAACGCCGTTTCAAACAGCGCTTCAAATGCCTGAAATTCTTTCTCATGGACGCAAATTCTCCACCTAATAGATTAGGCCGCTCAACGCAGCGGAGATTTGAGTAATGATCGTTTTGAATAGAGAAGTGGGCGAATCGCTACGGCGCGACAAATATGTCAACGTCCAGGGTGGTGACTTCAATCTCTACGGTCATTTTGCCGACTTCGTCAGATTGACCAAAAGTTGGGAAAACATGGAGCCTGACAGTTACTACGGTCAGGCCGAAGCCGGCATGCGTTACCGTCGTTACAGCGACTTCGAATACAACCCGAAGACTCGCGAACTGAAGCAACTCGAACATCGTGCTTACGTGCAGTCGAAGGAAAACAATGCCTATGTCGGCGGCGTCGTGCGGCACTTCCAGGATTTCTCTGAAGAAGTGATGAATTCGCCGGTGATGCGCAGCCTGATCGACACGGACTTCGAAGTGTATAAAAGCGTACTGCCGGAAGAGCTGCACGATGACATCTGGCAGTGCCAGATCCATCAGATCCGCATCGAGATCAAACCCGGCAAACAGCTGGAAATCACCCCGGAAGGCATCCACTGCGACGGCTACCCGTTCAGCGGTGTGCACTTCTGGGGGCGCAATAACGTCGAGGGTGCGGAGAGTCGGCTGTATGACATCCACGAGCATCAACTGGCGTCGACCACTTACCAGGAAATTCTCGACACCACGTATTTCCTCGACCGTGACATGCGCCATTACGTGACCCCGGCGCGCAATACGCACACCCATGCCATGGCATTCCGGCAGATTCTGGCGATTTCCTTCTCGCGGCCCGGGACCGCTTTCGACATTGTTCGCTAATCAGATCACCCCAATCGATGGCGTCGAATGCTCGACGCCCGTAGTGCTGCGCCGCGCCACCGCCAAGGATGCGCAGCGCATGGAGCGCTTCTTCCGTCAGTTCGACGAAGTGTCCTTCTGCGAATGGCAGGACGCCAAATGCCTGCGCGGCGTATTGATCCAGAAAACCACCACGGCCTATCTGGCCTTCGACATTGCCGGCGAAATCGTCGGCGCGGTGCTGGGTGGCATGCTCGGCAGTCGCGGCACCATCAATCATCTGGCGGTCAGTCCTCGTTATCGCAGCCAGGGCGTCGGTCAACGCCTGGTTGAAGCGGCGTCATCCGACATGAAACGGGTCGGGGTGTTGCGGATGTTTCTGTTCGTCGACGATGCTAACCTCGCGGGCAAGCGTTTTTGGGCCGCCCAGGGTTTTTGCGAGCCTCACGGCGAACGGACATTTGAGAGGGACCTATGAATGAAACGTCCGGCAGTGCGCCGTTGATGGCCGAACATCAGCCGTCGCGCACGTTTGCCGAAGCCAGCCCGGTGGTCGCCGGGTATTTCACGGTGGCGTTCGTGTTCGGCCTGATGGCCGTGAATGCCGGGCTGCCGATGTGGCTGCCGGTAGCTATGTGCTTGTTCGTCTATGCCGGCGCTTCGCAATTCGCCGCGCTGGCGCTGATCTCCAGCGGCGCATCGCTGACCACCATCGTGCTGACGACTTTTCTGATCAATGCGCGGCACATGCTGATGTCGGTGTACATGGCTAAGGCCTTGCGTGCGCTCGGCCTGAGCCGCTTGGAGCGCTGGTGCTACGCCGGTGGCCTGACCGATGAATCCTTTGCGTTCCACAGCGTCAAGCTCGGCACTGGCGCCCCGGTCAACGTGCGTTATCTGATTGGCTTCAACCTGTTCTGCCACACCTCTTGGGTGCTCGGTGGCCTGCTCGGCGCGGTGTGTGCGCAATACGCCGCGCACCTGATCAAATATCAGCTGGACTACGCCCTCACGGCGATGATGCTGTATGTGCTGGTATCGCTGTGCAACACGCGCAACAAACTCATCGCTGCCGCCGCTGCGGTAGTTTGCATGGGCGCGTTGAGCCTGATGGGCAGCTCGCCGTTCAATGTGTTTATCGCCACGTTTGTGGGCTGCGGAGTCGGTGTATGCCTGACCAAACGTTCCTGATACTGGTGGTGGCGCTGATGATGGCGGTAACGTTCCTGCCACGCGCGCTGCCGCTGCAGATCAACACCGAACACTGGCCGCCGTTTATCGCGCGGGCGCTGGAATACTTGCCGGTGGCGATCGTCGCCGCGATCAGCCTGACCCCCTTGTTGATCAAGGACCGGCAGATACAGCTCGATCGCCCGGAATTCTATGCCGCGATTCCGACCCTGCTATGTGCGTATTTCAGCAAAAACCTCTTTCTCAGTGTGGCGGTGGGGACGGCCGCGTACATTGCGCTCGGCTCGTTCATGTAACGGCAAGTCGACGACATCGCTCAACGCCTGGCTCGACAACTCCGGATTGTTCACCGCCAGGCGCACTTCGAGGAAATCCTCGAAACCGGGGAAAATCGTCAGGCCGTTTTTCTGCGCGGCCTCACGCGAAACCATGCCCACCGCGTCCATCTGCGTGATCAACGACAGCGTCAGGGTTTCACTGCACGAATAAACCATGCGCTGACCATTCTCGTGATTGCCCAGCCCGGCATCGAGAAAGCGCAAAAAGCTGTGGGAATACGGACAATCTTCCGCAGGACGCACCTGAAACTTGTTGCCCAGCAACGTCAGCGGATCGTTTTCCTGGCCACAATGCGCACCGACCACCTGGACCTGCACGTCCGGCAGCACAATGCTCGGCAAGCCCGGGCGCTGCGGACCGATCAATACCGCTAGGTCGAAATCCTCATTTTTCAGCTTGCTGAGATTCTCCATCGACTCGGCGTAGCTGAACTCCATCTGATAATCCGGAAACACCTCGATCAGCCGCCCGATCATGCGCCGGTTGAAGTCAGGCGCCAGGGTATTGTTCAACGCCACCTTCAACGTGCGCTGGCCCGGAACTTTCAAGGCCTCGACTTTTTCTTCCATCTGTCGCGTCGCAATCAACACTTTGTCGATGTAAGGCGTGAGCTCGGTGCCCTGCGGCGTCAGCGTCAGACCTTTGTTGGAACGTCGAAACAAACGAAAACCGAACTGTTCTTCGACCTTGTTCAACTGCGCGGCCAACGCCTGCACGGTCAGACACGAATGCTCCGCCGCCGCCGACAACGAGCCGGTCTGCACGATGCGCATCAGGTTGCGTAAGGTTCTGCTATCCATGGGTAATGCCCTCTGAAGTGGGCTGGGTATTGTTGTTTACGAGACGACCGAACCGGCGCCATATGCTGGCTATATTCCCGTACCTGAGCATAGTTGTCGCGGACTTGGTAGCGAATTGATTTCCCCGCCGATGGCTGGAGGCTGACAGAGGATCGGGGTTTTTGGTGGGGTGGGGGTGATGGGGGTCAAGAAAGTCGATGTCTCGAGTGCGACTGAAACGGTTTTTTACGCGCAAGGATTACAGCATTTCGAGTTTTTTCCCACACCGATACGTCGCTGTTTTGTATCTCTGACGGAAGCGTCCTATCGAAAAAAGCGAACGGGCTGATTTACCGCCAAAGCAAAAATAGCTGGAATGTCAGGCAGTTATTTTTCGGGACTTTTAGTCCGAGGCGATGGATATCCAGGCAATGCCGGCATCCGCGAAGCTAGCGAGTCGATGCCATGGGTTTGCAGGTAAGCAGGGCGTTACCCGATCAAAAAAACTGGAAAGACCTAGGGTTGCCGGACATTCGAGATATTGACCCAGAACTACTGTTTTCTTCGGTGAGTGAATTACCGAGTGCATCGAGCCTGAATGCAGCGTGGGAGCAAGTAGCCAGAGGCTTTGGTCTTGATCATGGTCTAGACGCCGTTCTGATCGAAACGCCTTACGAGCCGATTCTGGTGAAGCGTGAACATTTGCTTCATGCGGTGGAAAAGCGCCCGAATGCGCGTGAGCGGTTCACCTTATTTGCACGAGATACCCTGACGAAACCCTTTGAGATATGGAAGGTTCGCTACGACGACGCTTCGTTTCGACTTTCCTTCATCGGGGCCTACGACACTAAATATCAGATGCTGGTAGTGATCCACATCGAGCGCGGAAACGTGCTGTGGAATTTCATGAACTGCGACAGGAAAAGCTTGAACAAGCATCGGCACGGTGAACTGTTATATCAGCGTTACGAATAGCAAAAACGAAAAAGGGCAGCCGTTTAAGGCTGCCCTTTCATGTATGTCGCTTGATATTGTGCTCCCTCAAGCAGGGGAGAAGAGGTCTCACCCGAGCGCTGATTTTCAGGTCATCAACGGGGTTCCTAACGCCGACTATAGCCACCTGAAGGCAGTCGGTTTCGCGCTCTTGGGCTCGATTTTGTGCTGGAAACACTGAGGTGTCAACCTGAGGTTTAGAATTAAAATTCCGTATGTGGACCATTCAATTGAATCTATTCATATTTGTACTAAGCTCACTTTGCTGATCAGCCACGAAGGATTAGACATGCCGACCTCTTCCACAGCCCTTACACCCCGGGAACAACTCGACGCCCCCGAAGCCGGCCGCGTTGCGCTGAAGTTTTTCTTCAACCTCATGGAGCACTGGGGCTGCAGCGCCGAGCAGCAACGCACCTTACTTGGCGGCGTCGGCAATACCACGTTCTACAAATACAAACACCTGCCGCCTAACATCCGTTTGCCTCATGATACCCTTGAGCGCATTTCATACCTGATGGGCATTCACAAGGCGTTGAGCATCATCTTCAGCAACAGCCGCGAACGCGCTTACACCTGGGTCAGCAGCCCGAACACGGCAGCACCATTCAATGGCAAGACGGCGCTGGATTACATGCTGGCGGGGAGGGTGATCGACATCGCCGATGTGCGCCGCTACCTCGACGGAGTGCGCGGTTGAAGACCCCGGCGCTGGTCGATGTGCCGTGGCCGCGGGCGTATCGCATCGTCAACAGCAGCTTCCCGCCGATTGCCCTCTTCGAAGACGTGCTCGACCCCGAAGACCTCGAAATCGCCTACGCCATCGAAGCGCTGACCAACGATCGCCTGATCGAACAGGCCGGCGTACTCGCCCGGGTACGCCCTGAAGATCGCCTGTCCGGCCCCGGCTCCAGCCCGGTAATGGCCGCCTTCACCCACGTCGGCAAACGCAGCCGTTTCAGCGACGGCACCTTCGGCGTCTACTACGCCGCGAGCAGCCAGGCAGCGGCGATTGCCGAGACCTGTTTTCATCAGGAGCGTTTTCTCGCTGCGACGCAGGAAGCCGACCTTGAGTTGACCATGCGCACTTACGTCAATCGAGTGGTCAAGCCGCTGCATGATGTTCGCCAAGGCTTCGAAAGTCTGCATCAGCCTGACCCGGAAGCTTACGGCCCATCGCAAGCGTTCGCGCGGCAGCTGCGCGACGCCGAGTCGTGGGGCTTGCTCTATAACAGCGTGCGATTGGCTGGGCACGAGTGTATTGCAGCGCTTCGGCCGCCGGCGGTTTCGATTCCGAAGCAGGGGAAGCATTTGCGGTATGTGTGGAATGCGAGCGAGCGCAAGATTTCGATTGTGTTTGAGATTAATCAGGTTTGAGAAATGAAATGCCTTGCGTCAAAACGATAACGGAACAGCTGGTGTTCAATTGAGGCCTCGGCTGTACACATGAGAGGAAGCGTGATGTTCGAATACGCCTTGGATGTTCACGAAGAGCCGGGAAGCGTCTGGCTGACTTGTGCTGCTATTCCAGAGATGCACGCTGTCGGCGACACTCTGGGGGAGGCATTGGCTACCGCCATCGATGCGATTGAGACGGCATTTTCCATCTATGTGGATGATCGCCGGTTGATCCCAACTGCTCACACAGAAGAGCAGGAAAACGGTGTTGTATTGCGCCTTCCTGCACTGACTGCCGCGAAAGTTGCGCTTTGGAATTCGCTATTGGAGTCAGGTGTAAGCAAAGCCGAACTGGCGCGTCGTCTTGGTGTGCAACGGCCCCAGGTCGATCGGCTAGTTGATTTCCTGCACCACTCTAAAATCGAGAATGTCGAGCGCGCCTTGCAGCAGTTAGGGCGGCGGATTTCTTTATCGGTGGAGGCGGCGTAGTTCAGCATTTACATTGGAAGGATCGTCATCTGAAGCAGTTCGGAGCGCAGCGTCCAAATATGACGCGGTCTCTGTTCACAAGCGACTTGTAAAAGGGAGAAACGATGGACCGTGAGAAAGAACAATTTCAGCAGGATTTGCTGGAGTCTGTACGGCAAATGAATACTGGAAAAGCTGCACGCGTCACCGAAGTGACGCTTTCACCACCAGTCGGAACACCAGATAATGCGGGTGAAGTATCCACACCCGAGAATTAACAAAGCCCCTGCATTTTCCGTAAGGGCTTCGCTTTGTATGGGAAAGCAGGGCCGGGGCCAGATCTATTTTTTCTCATTTCAAAAGCGGTGTCTGCGCGCAGTGATGCTAGCTTTGAATACCACATCAACTTGCTTGCATATGCTTCGGTATCGAGCCAGTGCACTATTCAAGGAAAGCGCGTAATGGATCTACACCGTGAGTTTGAGAACAGCCAATTCTTCCACCGATCCCGTATCGATCGTCGCGCCGCCGATGCTTTGGTCGGGTTGGCCGCTGGGATTACAGCCGACGGTATCGTGAACATCACTGAGGCGGTTTTTCTAAAGCAGTGGTTGGAGGACAATCTCGCTCATTTGAACGACCCGGTGATCAATCTGCTCTATTCGCGTTTGGCGTGCATGCTTCAGGACAATGCTCTAGACGTGGATGAGTCCCAAGAGCTGCTGAACATTCTGCGTAGTTTCTCTGGAGTGGGTATTGAGAGGCCGAAGGATGGCGGTACTGCGGCCATTACTCCTACAGATCTTCCTTTCAACTCACCGGTCCCCGATCTGGTTTGGGATGGCCGAATGTTCGTCTTTACCGGCGTGATGGCCTTCGGGCCGCGTAAGGATTGCCAGGCGCTGGTCGAAGAGCGAGGCGGTCTGATTGGGGGCAGCATCAGTAAAAAGGTGCATTACCTGGTGGTTGGTAGCGTGGGTAATGAGCAGTGGCGCCATAGTACTTATGGAACGAAGATCATGAAGGCCGTCGAGCTGCGTGAGGCGGGAGCGTCGATTGCCATTGTGGGTGAGGATCATTGGCAGAAGATGCTATTTGGCTGAGGTTGTTTCGTTGTAGGTGGTTTGGGAAACACACCTTTGTTTTTGGCGCGTCGATCGTGTGCATCCATCATATCGCTGTGATCGCGCGAGTCGAAGGGCGCCAATCGTACTTGGCGCAAACCACAACGATGTGGACCAGCCCGTAACCTAACTCCCCTCTATCAAAGCCCGCTCTTCCAGCCAGATCTCTTGAACAAACTGATCTGTAATCGCATAAATTCCGTGCCCGCGTCGCATGATGATGTTCTCGGCAACCAGCGCAATCACCACTGGTTGAATCTCCTCGACACGCACCTCTCGCCCTACTGATTTTGAATACTCCGCCGCTGCGTCAGTGGAAAAAATACCCCGAGCGTCGCCTTCCGTTGAGGCGATTTTGTTGAAGATGGCTTGGGCCAGGCTGCCCAGTTGTTCGACTTTTTCCAGCTCAATGCTCGCCGCTGCCGAGCGTAACGTGCTGGCTATTACGGGCAGAAAAAGATCGGGTTCACCCTCTTGCTGCAATAGTTGACGCAGGGCTTTGAGCATCTCTTCAGGTCTGTTTCCCAAGGTATCGAACGCATCGATGGCGACTTCGAGGGAAGGCAGTTTCTCCTTTTTCACTGTCATTGCGAGTCGGTTGAGCAGGAATTCAACGTAATCGCCTTTGAGCAACGGGTAGGCGGCTGACGTGGCGCCGGAGAAGGCGTGGTTGCGTTTGGCGGTCAGTTCGCTGACTTGCGCCCTGTGGGAGCCGTTCCCGATGAACAGAAAATAGCCTGGTGTATGTGGGCGTGGGTTGATTGCGTCTCGAGCGGCTTTGAGCGCCAGCAATAACTGGTTGCCGTCATCGGAAGAAATGGCGTGTTGCACTTCATCGATGATCAATACCAGATCTGTCTTTGCTTGATCCACGACTTCTGTGAGTGCTTGCGCCAGTGTCGGTCCGTGGGCGCTGCCAATGCTGTCGAGTTTGAAGCCGAACTTGAATCCTGCGGCGCCAATTTCGACATTGCTGACGCGTCTGAATGTCTCTAGAACCGAGGAGCCCGGCGTTTGCAGATCTTTCAGGGTTTTTTGAATGGCGTTGTGCACGAGCGTGGCTGGGTTGGCGAGGGTGTCGCTCCACAAGTCAACGTAGATGACCAAAGCCCCCGCTTCCTCAAGGGCCGGGATAAGGTCATTCCTCAGGAACGTCGTTTTACCGGTGCGGCGCAAGCCAGATAGAAACAAGCCTGAACGCAGGCCTTCATCGAGCACGCCCGGGTTGAGAAGCTGATTTGCCATTGAGTCTGCCAATTCTGGACGCTGAAAAATGCTACTCATGCGATTACACCTTTTTATGTGTACGCCATAATTATTGCTATTTCATAATTTAGCATAAAGACAGAAAGCTGCTTGCGACAAAACGCTTAGCTTTGACAGGGGAGGAGAACGGGTGAGTTGCTTGAAGTCCTAGAGGGCAGAACATACAAATGGGGGTGTGCTAAATAATAAAACCCCAGAAACAACGAAGCCCCTGCATTTCTGCAGGGGCTTCGTTTTGTATGGTGCCGGCACCAGGAGTCGAACCCGGGACCTACTGATTACAAGTCAGTTGCTCTACCAACTGAGCTATACCGGCGTGTGGGCGACGATTATAGCGATTGGGAAGATCCTGTAAACCCCTGAATTCAGACTATTTTTGCGTTGTCGCAACTCAGGCTCTGCGCAGTACGTTTCGCAGCTTCTGCACGGCTCGCACTGTGCGGCTGTTTTGCAGTGTATGCAGTTGGCTTTCAGCCTGTTCGGCGCGGTGCAGGGCGTCGGCGAGTCGTTTGGCGGTGTCGGGTGCGTCGACGCTGAGCGGATGCGCAAGGGCGTGGCCGCGGCAGAGCTGGAAATTGTCGAGGGTGCAGGGTGGAATCTCGAACGCCGGTTTGAGGTTGAGGTGCTCGTCGGCGAGGAACCAGGTGTTGAGGCCGTCGAACATGACGGACTGATAGCCGGCGTCGGTGACCAGGTGCTCCCAGGTGGGGTCGCGTAGCCATGGGGTTTCGATCAGGATGATCCATGGGCGAAAGCGGCTGAAGTCCATGCCGCGCAGGACGGTTTCTTCGTGGCCTTCGACGTCGATCTTGAGGAAGTGGATGGGCCGGTCGGCGGCGTGTTGTTCGCAGATCGAGGTGAGGGTGCGGGCCTCGACCGTGAGATCGTGCACGTTCATGCCGAGATCTTTGCGTTGCTGGGCAACGACGGGGTCGGCGGTGGACAGGCCGGTGTCCGGGATGCCGTAGAAGGTTACGGCGCCGGGCTGGTCGCTGGCGATGCATTGCACGGTGGTGTCGCGCGGGCGTTGCTGGCGGAGCGCGTCGTAGTAATTCTGCATCGGTTCGACGTTGATGCCGTGCCATCCATGATCGTAGAACGCTTTGGTGACCGAGTCGTGGCTCGGGTCGTTGGCGCCGACGTCGATGTAGAAACCGTGTTCGAACTGCTTGAGCGCGCGCCACAGGCGGACGTCTTCAAAGTTCTGTGCATAAGAGATGAACGTCACGGTCGCTTCCTGTCGGTCGGTTTTTATTGTTCAGGCATGTGCCGGCGAGGCGGTGAGGCCTTGTATAGCAAGGCTGGCAGATGCTCGCAACTATTCGCTTTGGATGCCCGGAATTCGGCGGTTATGCCGTTTTGATTGACGGCTTATGCACAACGCGAAGCCTTGATCGTCTGCTTAGGCCGGTTTTCTAGCAGGAATTCTCATTTTGTATGCAAATCGCTGTTTTGCCGGTTTTTTATTTATGTGAACAAAAAATGACCACAGCATCAGACAGGTCGAAACATGCGGATATGTTGGATCCACGAAAATTTCATCAACAGAGTTATCCACAGGTTGACGGGCTGTTATTCGCGCTCGGCCAAGAGCAGCAAGTTACGCGGCGTCAGCGGCGTTTCGCAGAAAGTGCCGAGACGAACGGCATAGCCTTGTTCGACCAGAAAAAGCGCTCGATCCAGATTCAGCCATAGCTCTAGTGGTCGGCGGAATAGCCCGCGCAGTAATTCCAGGTTTCTGACTTCAGCCAGTCGCTGCCAGCCGGCGGCTTCCAGACTAGCCCAATCCGTCGAGCCGACTGTGGATAAGTTTTTGAGTGCTGCCAGATCGCGGCAATAATCGGAGAACGGTTTATCCAGCCAGGCGCTCGGCAATGACGGGGTGGGCAAGTATTCGTCGACGCCGCGCAACTGCCGTTGCAGCAAGTCGAAGGCCAGGCGTCGCGCCATCGAGGTGTCGCGCTGGCGTCGGACCCGTGCACCAGCGGTGACGGTTTCGCTCATGGGCAGGGCCAGATCTTCCAGCGATAGCCGTAGGAAAGATCGCAGGCCGGGCGACGACAATGCCTGATATTCGCTGTGATCGGTGCGGTTATAGCAACACGGCGCAATCGCCATCTGCTGGCACCCGGTCGCGCTGGCCAGTTGCATCAAGCGGACATGCAGATCGCCGCAAGCGTGGAGCGCGACGGGGGTGTGCGCAGCGTTCAACACGGCGGATGCGTCGGCCGCCAGCGCGTCCTGTTCGATGTGCAGAGCATGCAAATGGTGACGCTGACTCAATGCCTGACCGCTGGCGACCAGCGCAGGATCGTACTCAATACACGTCAGTTGCTGTTTTGCGTTGAGCAACCGCCGGCCCAGATGACCTTTGCCCGAACACCAGTCCAGCCAATGCGTCGGCGGCAATGAAAAAGCCAAACGGCTGGCAAACGCCTCGATCTGTTGCCATTTGCGCCCCGGTACATCGACATTCAATCGATGGCCGGCAGTTTCCAGCGCATGCCCCGGCAGCGAACCGACTGCGCTCAATTTCGCCGATAACGTTGCCAATGAGGCAAACGGTTCAGGCGCATCGGCAAGGTCAGCGGGTTGGTTATGAGCGTTCTCTGCGTCGTCCAGTGACCGCCCGCGTAGCCATGAAGCCAATTTGGGGTAGGACACTTCCCAAGGAAGCGAAAGATGAGTGAACGGACGAGGTTTCCAAAGCGCCTGATGTTCAATCAAAAAGGCATCCAGCGCGGTGAAGCGGGCGAGTAGGCCCTCGCCCGTCAGCACGCCGGAAGATTCAGCGGCCCTGACAGGCATCGACGCGCAACCAGCGCTCCAGCAGCTTGAAGCCGCGCACCAGCACGTAGGCCATGACCAGATAGAACACGCCGGCGGCGAAGAAGATCTCCACCGGCAAATAGGTGCGGGCAATGATCGTGCGCGCCATGCCGGTCAGCTCGAGCAAGGTCACGGTGCTCGCCAGCGCGCTGGCCTTGAGCATCAGGATCACTTCGTTGCTGTAGGCCGGCAGGCCGATGCGCGCGGCACGGGGCAGGACGATGTAGAACATTGCTTTGGGTCTGGACATGCCCAAGGCCCGCGCGGCTTCGATCTCGCCGGGTGGAATCGCCTGAATCGCGCCGCGCAGAATCTCGGCAATGTACGCCGCCGTGTGCAGCGTCATGGTCACGGTCGCACACCAGAACGGATCGCGCAGGTACGGCCACAACGCGCTTTCACGCACCGCGTCGAACTGCGCCAGGCCGTAATACACCAGGAACAGTTGCACCAGCAGCGGCGTGCCACGGAAAAAGAAGATGTAGGCGTAAGGCAGCGAGCGCACGTACCACCGCTTCGAAGAGCGGGCGATGCCCAGCGGAATGGCGAGCAGCAAGCCGGCGATTACCGCAATGGCGACGAGCTCCAGCGTCAGAGTAGCGCCTTGCGCCAGTTTCGGCAGCCACTTGATGATCACTTCCCAGTTCATTGGGCGCTCCTCGCAAAGCCGCGCGCGGCGCGTTTTTCCAGGAAGTGCATGCCGGTCATCGCCAGCACCGTCAGGCCCAGATACATGACGGCAGCGACCATATAAAAGGTGAACGGCTGTTTCGACACGGTCACGCCGATCTGTGCGTGACGCATGATTTCTTCCAGGCCGATCACCGAAACCAGCGCGGTGTCTTTCATCAGGATCATGAACAGATTGCCCAGGCCCGGTAGGGCGATGCGCCACATCTGCGGCATGATCAGGCGGGTGAAGATCCGCCATTTCGACAGGCCCAGGGCCTGGCCGGCCTCACGATGGCCCTTGGGAATGGCGAGGATCGCGCCGCGAAACACTTCCGTCGCGTAGGCGCCGAAGCACAGGCCCAGGGCGATCACGCCGGCGGCGAAGGCATTGAGTTGCAGGTCGGGGTTGCCAAAGTACTCGCCGAGGGCGCGCATCAGGTTGACCGTACCGAAGTAGATCAACAGCACCCAGAGCAATTCCGGAACGCCGCGTACCAGCGTCGAATAAGTGCCGCCAAGCCATTGCAGCGGCTTGTACGGGGAAGTCTTGGCCAAGGCGCCGAGCAGGCCGAGCACCAGGCCCAGGCACAAGGCGGTGAGCGCCAGTTGGACGGTCATCAGCGCGCCGGCAGCAAGCGCCGGGCCGAATCCGTAGAGGTCGATAATCATGGATTTCTGTTCAAATTGCGGCAGGCAAAGTCGGGAGCCGGCGCCGCTTGGTCACAGCGCCAGTCCCACAGGTCAGATCAATAGATGCTGAACGGGAAGTACTTGTCGTTGATTTTCTTGTAGGTTCCGTCAGCGACGATTTCCTTTAGCGCGGCGTTCAGCTTGTTGCGCAGTTCGTTGTCACCCTTGCGCACGGCGATGCCGATCTTGTCACTTTCGACGACCGGGTCGCCCTTGAACTCGTAGTTCTTGCCAGCGTCGGTTTTCAGCCAGTCGTAGTTGGCGTATTTGTCGGCGAGGATTGCGTCGACACGACCGGAGGTCAGGTCGAGATAGGCGTTTTCCTGGGTGTCGTAGAGGCTGACCTTGATGTCGTCACCGTAGGTGTCTTCCAGCCAGGTACCGGCCAGGGTCGCACGCTGGGTACCGATGGTCTTGCCTTTGAGCGAGTCCTTGTCGGTTTTGAAATCGACGTTTTTCGGCGCGATGAATTGCAGCTTGTTCGAGTAGTACGGGTCGGTGAAGTCCACAGCGCCCTTGCGCTCTTCGGTGATCGACAGCGAGGAGATCAGGAAGTCGAACTTCTTCGCGTTGAGGGCCGGAATGATGCCGTCCCAGTCGGAGGTAACGACAGTGCACTCGACTTTCATCTTCGCGCACAGGGCATCGCCGATTTCCTTGTCGAAACCGACAACCTGGCCACTAGCGTCTTTGTTGTTGAACGGCGGGTAGGCCGCTTCGATGCCCATCTTCAGGGTTTCAGCCATGGCACCGGCGCTGAACGCCAGGGTGACGGCGGCAGCGAGGAAGACCTTTTTGAAATTCTGCATGCATGTTGCTCCGTTAGCGGTTGCTGGACATGAATTGTTTGCAGCGCGCCGAAAGCGGGTTTTCGAACACCTGCTGTGGCGATCCTTGCTCTTCTATAAGGCCCTGATGAAGGAACACCACTTCGCTGGAGACCTGACGGGCGAAGCCCATTTCATGGGTCACGAGCAGCATGGTGCGGCCTTCTTCGGCCAATGCGCGGATGACACTAAGTACTTCCTGAACCATTTCCGGGTCAAGCGCGGAGGTGGGCTCGTCGAACAGGATCACCTTCGGCTGCATCGCCAATGTGCGGGCGATGGCCGCGCGTTGTTGCTGACCGCCGGACAGTTGCGCCGGATAGGCGTGGCGCTTGTCGGCGATGCCGACCTTGGCCAGCAGCGCTTCGGCGACTTCGATGGCTTCGGCTTTGCTTTGGCCGAGCACGCGGCGTGGGGCTTCGATGACGTTGTCGAGCACGCTCATGTGCGGCCACAGATTAAAGTTTTGAAATACAAAACCAATCTCGGAGCGCAGGCGATTGATCTGTTTGCCGTCGGCGGCAACCAGTTCGCCGTTCTTCGCGGCTTTGAGCTTGAGTTCTTCCCCGGCCACCAGAATCTGGCCCTGGTGCGGGTTTTCCAGCAGATTGATGCAGCGCAGGAAAGTGGACTTGCCGGAACCGGAGGAACCGAGGATCGAGATCACGTCGCCATCGCGGGCGGTCAGCGATATGCCTTTGAGCACCTCAAGCTGTCCGTAGCGTTTGTGCAAGTTGCGGATTTCCAGCGCGGGCGTGGCCTCAGCCATGTGCGTTCCTCATATATGTTGCGCTCCTGCTGTTGGCGGGCCTTCCAGGCGAGGCGGCCAAGCTAGCATAGCGTTTCAATGACAGCCAACAGCGCTACGAGCGGTAATCGGGTGGCCTGTGGCAGGGTGTCGCATCGGCGCAGCAGACTGTCGCCCCATCAACAACCGAACGGGTGTTTGATCAAGCACGCCCGTGGGTGTCGCGTAAAAAAAGGCGCGATGTTGCCAGCTTTGGAGGGGTGTTGGAAGCGCTATCCGGCCGAACGTTGCTGATTCGCCCTTTTTCTGTGCGTTGCCGACTTTTTGTGTGTGTTTCTGGTGCGCGGATTCGTCCTTAAAGTGAGTCGCAGGGTAACGCTCTGGCGAATAGCCATTAAACTCAAGGACTTGCGTCGAGCATAGAAGGCGCCTGTGAGCCCCCGCCACCCAAGGGCATGAAATATTTTGGCGCAAATCTTGCGTGCAGAATAAGGAACAGCCCGTTGGATTCTTTTTACGAGAAAGAATTTTCAGACCGGCCGGATGCACCCGCTTTCCTTGCAAAGGTAGTCTCTATGAGCAGTACCCCAAGCTCCAATGGCCTCGAACAGGGGCTCAAACCGCGTCATGTGACCATGTTGTCGATCGCCGGTGTGATCGGCGCCGGTCTGTTCGTTGGCTCCGGCCACGCCATCGCTGCCGCCGGCCCGGCCGTGCTGCTGGCTTACGCTGCTGCCGGTACGTTGGTGGTGCTGGTGATGCGCATGCTCGGCGAAATGGCCGTCGCCTCGCCGGACACCGGTTCTTTCTCGACCTACGCCGACCGCGCGATCGGACACTGGGCCGGTTTCACCATCGGCTGGTTGTACTGGTGGTTCTGGGTACTGGTGATTCCACTGGAAGCCAACGCCGCGGCGACCATCCTGCACGCGTGGTTCCCGGGCGTGGACATCTGGGCGTTCGCTCTGGTCATCACCCTGCTGCTGACCGTGACCAACCTGTTCAGCGTGAAGAACTACGGTGAGTTCGAGTTCTGGTTCGCGTTGATCAAAGTGTTGGCGATCATCGGTTTTATCGCTCTAGGCCTCGCCGCCATTTTCGGCTTCCTGCCGACCAGCCAGGTCAGCGGCGTTTCGCACCTCTTCGACAGCGGTGGCTTCCTGCCCAATGGCATGGGCGCCGTGCTGGGCGCGATCCTGACCACCATGTTTTCGTTCATGGGGACTGAAATCGTCACCATCGCGGCGGCGGAATCGAAAGACCCGGGCAAACAGATCTCCAAGGCCACCAACTCGGTAATCTGGCGGATCGGCCTGTTCTATCTCGTGTCGATCTTCATCGTCGTGGCGCTGGTGCCGTGGAACGATCCTACGCTGGCCAACCTCGGTTCCTACCAGACCGTGCTCGAGCGCATGGGCATCCCGAACGCCAAGATGATCGTCGACATCGTCGTGCTGGTGGCGGTGACCAGTTGCCTGAACTCGGCGTTGTACACGTCTTCGCGCATGCTGTTCTCGCTCGGCAAGCGCGGCGATGCCCCGGCGATGTCGACCCGCACCAACAAGAGCGGCACGCCTTACTGGGCAGTCATGTTGTCGACCGGCGCAGCGTTCCTTTGCACCTTCGCCAACTATGTCGCTCCGGCAGCGGTGTTCGAGTTCCTGCTGGCGAGCTCCGGCGCCATCGCCCTGCTGGTCTACCTGGTGATCGCCTTCTCGCAACTGCGCATGCGCAAGCAGCGCGTGGCACGCGGCGAGAAAATCGTCTTCAGCATGTGGCTGTTCCCGGGCCTGACCTACGCGGTGATCATCTTCATCATCGCGGCCCTGACCATCATGCTGTTCCAGGAAGCCCACCGTGTGGAAATTCTCGCCACAGGCCTGCTGAGCTTGCTGGTGGTGGCTGCCGGCCTGCTGGTATCGCGTCGTCGCAAGCTGGAAAAACGTGGTGCGGTGGTGTTGAACTGAGTCGCAACGCGTGATGTGAAAACGGCCGCTGTCAGGGATGACTAGCGGCCGTTTTATTTACAAGTCGGATGATGGTTGCCTTGGATCCTGATTCAGCTTTGGTCTCGCGACGCCATAAAGTCTGAGCTGCAGTTATCTGCGTCGAACCATTCATCCCACTTCGTTGGCTCCTTGGAGCTATGAATATCGCTTTGAAGGGATGCCGAGTCGCTCGGCTTTGACAACTGCTCGTCTTTGTATGAGTCCGTCTTTTTCACCTGACCTCCTTGTATTGGATGTGCATGAAGGTCAGGCACAAAAGGATTTATTCGGCTTTGGGCTCGCTATCTTCCACCGATTTGCCATAAGCATCCAGCGCCACCCCGAAATCGGTGATGAACTGCGGTTCGCTCAGCCAGGCCTGGGCTTCTTCGATTGTCATGCCGTCGGCCCACATGCGGTAGTCGATCAGCATGTCGGCGGCCAGGTGCGTGGCGGCCATGCCTTCGTTGTCGGCGTTTTCCATGTCGAGCAGTTCAGGATGATCGACGATGATGAAGGCCAGTTCGCGCAGCAGCGTCAGCAACATCTCGTTGCGGCTGACGGCTTCGGCGTCGCGCATTTTGCTGAACATTGCCAGAGTGTATTCCGGGATCGGTTCGGCGAGGTGACCGAGGTCTTCGTCCTGATCCAGCGGTTTACGACCGACCATGCGAATTTGCTTGGCTTTGGCCTTGGCGCGTTTGGCGCGTTTCTGTTGCTTGTTCAGGGATGCCATGGGAACTCAGTTCTTCTGTTGGGTTTGTGCGGCAATCGCGTCGGACGCGGCCACATAGTCGGCCTGGAAGGCCGGGGATTCGATCCACGCCAGCGCACCGGCCTCGTCGGTTTCCTGCGACCACTGGCGATATTCGATCAAAGCGGCAAGGATGAAATCCATCGCGCCTTCTTCGCCTTCCTGTTCATAGACCAGTTCCAGCAGTGGGTCTTCGAGGAAGGCGCTGCACATCGCTTGCTGGCTGATCTTCTCGGCGTCGATCATTTTCTTGAACAGCTCGGTGAGGTCCACCGATTCGAAGTCGATGCGGTCATCGTTCGGGTCCAGCTCGACCGGTGTCTCGGCGCGTTTGGTGCGGTTCTGCTTGGCCTTGGTCTTGGCCCGGGCGGCGCGTTTTTGCTGCTTGTTGGCGGAGGCCATGATGTGTTCCGTCGTGCGTTGGGAAGGGCTCAGCTGCGCGGGACTTGCCGGCCGGGTGTATCGGAGGCCAGTGCGCCGGTCTGCAGCCAGGTCAGAGCGATGGGCCATAGTGTGGCTTGGTATGCGCTGCGAAAAAAGGCGAAATGTCCGACTTGTCGTTCGCCAATGTCCCGCGGCTCGATACGCAGGTGAATTTTTGTCGCGTTGCTGAAGTAGTCGAGCAGGCGCTCGATGGCCGGGATCGTGCCGTAAGGGTCATCGCTGATGCTGATGGCCAGAGTTTGCGCGCGGACGTTGGTGAAGGGCAGGGCACCGGTCTTCTGCACCAGAACGCGACCGCTCGGGCGCTGTTCGAAACGCGCGGCAGGCGTGCTCCAGTCGCGTACAACGCCCTTTGGTGTGTCTTCCAGCCAGCCGAGCCGCTTACCCGGGAAAAAGCCGCAGAGCAGCGTCAGCAAAGGCATGACCACATGCCATTTGCCCAGCATGCGCCAGCGCTGCTCGGGAGCGTAGTCGCGCCAGTACGCGAACTGCGCGCCGACGGTGACCAGCCGTCGGATGACGCTCCCGGATTCGGCCAGCCCCGCCGCGCAACCGCCGAAACTGTGGCCGACCACATCGATCGGCTGCCCGGGAAACTCCCGCTGCGCACGTTTGAGCATCGCTTCGAAATCCAGCGCGCCCCAATCCGTCCATGACGCATTCAAGCCTTTGATCGAAGTGCGGCGTGATTCACCGATGCCTCGATAGTCATAGGTCATTACGTCGAAGCCGTGGCTGAACAGATAAGCCGCGAAACGTGAATAGTGACGGCAGCGTACGGAAGTGGCAGCGTTGATGATGATCACCGAGCGTTGCGGGTCGGGCGAGGGGTGGCGCCAGGTGAAACCGCCGAGTGCATAGCCGTCGTCGGCGGTTTCGTTGAAGGCGATACCTTCGCTTGCTGTCAGAACCGGTTGGCTCCATTCGGCGTCTTCCAGTTCGGTTGTGTGCTGACTGCTCATGGCGCTCGACCTCGGCGGAGAGTTGCCAACGATAGTCTCAGTGGTGTCTGTGAACAATCCAGCCGGTTTATTCAGCGGATTGGGTGAGCATGCGTTCTTCAATCAGCGCCTGTTCGCGGTTCAGTTCGGCGCGTAACTCTTCTTCGCTAGGCAGTATCGTCTTGTAACTGCTGGCGAACAGTTGCTCATTGCCTTTGAGCATTGAATAGCGCGCAACCGAGTCGTTGCTCTCGGCGCTCAGAATGATGCCGACAGTCGGCTTGTCGCCCTCGCTGCGCTTGAGCTCGTCGTACATGCGCACATACATGTCCATCTGCCCGACGTCGCGGGCGCTGAGCTTGCCGCGTTTAAGGTCGATGATCACGAAGCATTTGAGCAGGTAGTTGTAGAACACTAGATCGATATAGAGGTCAACGCCGTCGGTGCTGATGCGTTGTTGCCGAGCGACAAAGGAAAAGCCTTTGCCCAGTTCGAGCAAAAAGCTCTGCAGGTGATCGATGAGAGCTTGTTCGAGCCCGCTCTCTCTGACTTTTCCCGCCGAGGGCAGGCCAAGGAATTCGAGCATGACCGGATCGCGAATGAATTCCCGTGGATTGCATTTCATCGCATTGATGTTGGTGGTCGCTTCCTCGACCACTTCGGTTTTGTCCTGGCTCATGAGCAGGCGCTCGTAGTAGAGCGTCAGGATTTGCCGATCAAGGGCGCGGCTTGACCAGTTGAGGTCGGCGCATTCGTTCATGTACCAGAGGCGCGCTTTTTCGTTTTCGACGCGTAGCAAGCGGCGGTAATGGGTCCAGCTCAATTCGGAACGCACTGCGTTCCAAATTGGAAAAGACTGATAAAAGCTGCGCATATATCGCAGATTGCGTTCATCAAACCCCTTCCCGAATTGCCCCGTCAGATCCTTCGCCAGCAGCGCCAGCAACTGCTGGCCATAGCCCGCCCGCTGAGCGCCTTTCTGTTCAAACTCAACAATATGCCGGCCGATCTGCCAACACGTCTGCACTTGAATCGTATCAACCGCGCGCAGCACTTTTTGCCGCGCCTGGCGAATCAGCTCGCCCAGTTCGCCCAGCAGTGAATCGATTTTCGGATCTTGCGTGTCAGCAGGTGTTAGCTGGCTCATCGGGTCTTCCGCGTCAGGGTGAACAGACGCAAGAGCATGACGATTGTCGCCGCTTGAGTATGTCGGGGGAGACGGTGAAGTCCGCAGGAAGAAGAGATTGCCATTGCAGGACGTTGCCGAGGACCAAGGCTTTACCGGGGAGGCGTCTGTAGTCCGTTTCGTACGCGTGGCGACAACCGTTAGCGCGAACGCGATTTGCGTTGGGTTCTGGCTGCGGGTTTGTCAATGCGCATCAGTCTGTGCCACGCCAGGCCTGCGGCCAGCAGCAACACGCCGAACAGACCTTGGAGTACGACGTGAAACCAGTACGCGCCCGGCTGCCCGGCGAGGGTGTAGACCTTGGTCGGCCCGCCGCGCGTGGCGGTGGTGATCGTCTCGTGGATAACGCCGTCGATGGCCGAGTAGCCCAGCAACGCGCCGGTACCGATCAGAAACAGGCTAATCATGATTGCCAGCCCTCTGGACACCGGACTTTCCCGGTGCGGCGGCGGATGGGGCAGGGGCACGCGGGTTCGTTTCTGGTTCATTGCGGGGATTGCCCTCTTCCGTAAGGGGTGCTGATGGTAGCGCGGATCAAGGGGCGGGACGCACCTTTACCAAATCGCAGGCATAAAAAAACCCTGAATCTTGCGATTCAGGGTTTTCGGTATTTGGTGCCCAGAGACGGAATCGAACCGCCGACACGGGGATTTTCAATCCCCTGCTCTACCGACTGAGCTATCTGGGCAACGGGGCGCATTAAAAGGGTTTTTCGGATTTACGTCAACGACTTTTTGAAAATTTCTTAAATTAATTCCGTCGCTTACGAAAACCCCGGGTTATTCGGACGGCGGCACGTAGCCTTCGGCCTTGGCGTATTCCTCGCCGGAGAAGTACTTGTCCATTTCGCCCTGAAGGAATTTGCGGTCTTCGGCGTTCATCATGTTCAGACGCTTTTCGTTGATCAGCAGGGTCTGGTGTTTCTGCCAGTCGGCCCAGGCCTTCGCCGAGACGTGGTCGAAAATATCCTGGCCCTTGGCACCCGGGAACGGGGCGCGTTCCAGCGCGGGCAGTTCTTCTTTGTACTTGCGGCACATTACGGTGCGGGTCATGGCAATTCTCCTGCATTCAAGACGGCGGCCGCGCGTTCGAGCAAGGTCTTGACCGGGGCGGCGAGGCCCAGGCGCGGCGGGGTGGCGAGGTTATACCAGAGCCAGTCGGCCTCGGCCACGTGATGGGCGGCCTCCTGCACCTGAACCAGCCAGGGCTCGATGGACAACTGGAAATGACTGAAGGTGTGGACAAGGCTTGGCAGCGCCTGCTGCTGGCCCATGGTCAACGAATGCTGATCGGCCAGATGTTGCAGGTCGTCGAGGTCATCCAGCTCCGGCAGGCTCCACAAACCGCCCCACAGCCCCGTAGAAGGGCGGCGATAAAGCAGAATCGCGCCTTCGCCGTTGGCGAGCATCGGCATCAGCGTGCGCTTTTGCGGGATGGCTTTGCGCGGCTTGGGAATCGGATAGCGGGTTTCCAGGCCGAGCATGTGCGCTTCGCAGCCACGCTCCAGCGGGCACAGCAGGCAGCTCGGTTTGCTGCGCGTGCAGAGCGTGGCGCCGAGATCCATCATCGCCTGGGTGTAGGCGTTGACCCGATCGTGCGGCGTGAAGCGCTCAGCGTTGGCCCACAGCTGTTTGGCGACCTTTGGCTCGCCGGGGTAACCCTCCTGCGCGGTAAAACGCGCCAGCACACGTTTGACGTTGCCGTCGAGGATCGGCGCGCGCAGGCCCATGCTGATGCTGGCGATGGCGCCAGCTGTGGACAGGCCGATGCCCGGCAGTTCGGTGAGTTTTTCAACGTCGCGCGGAAACTCGCCGCCATACTGGCTGACAACGATCTTCGCGGTTTTCTGCAAATTGCGCGCGCGGGTGTAGTAACCCAGCCCGGTCCACAGATGCAGCACCTCGTCTTCCGGCGCTGCGGCCAGCGCTTCGACGGTCGGCAGCGCGCTCATGAAGCGCTCGAAATAATTGAGCACGGTGCTGACCTGGGTCTGCTGCAACATGATCTCCGACACCCACACCCGATACGGGTTGATGTTCTGTTGCCAGGGCAGATCGTGGCGGCCGTGGCGGTCGAACCAGTCGAGCACCGCGGTGGAAAACTGCTCCGCTGTCATCGCTTGAACAGCCCCTTCAATGCGTTTTTCAGTTCCGGGCTGACTTTGTCGCCCAGCTTTTCGTCGATCTTTTCGCTGAGCTTGTCGCCGGCCATTTTGCTCGCAACCTGGCCGAGGCGATCATTGTCGATGCGGCAGGCCTTGGCGCCGAGTTCCAGCGGCCCCCGGCAGCGCAGTGGCCATTCGACGCCGACGAATTTTTCGCCAACCTGGCAGGCCGGGTCAGGCATGGCGCTGGTGTCGCCTTCGACGATGATGCCGACGCGGTAATCCATGCCGAGTACGCGCAGGTCGATGTCACCGTCACCGTTGACGGTCATGCCGGGGATGCGCACTTTCAGGTCCGGGTTGCTGGCGACGCCGTTGCGTACGGTCAGGTTGCCCTTGAGTTCTTCGAACGGCGTGTCCTTGCCGCGCGGCTCGCCGCTGAGGGCCTTGCGATTGAGCGTGGCGATGCCTTTGCACAGTTGCTGCTCAAGGTTGGCATTGAGCAGCACGCCGTTGTTGATGACGAAACTGGCGTTGCCGTTCAGCGTATCGATCAGCGCCTGCTGGCTGTTGCCACTGCCGGTGAAGCTGCTGGTAAGTGTCACCAGGCCTTTGACCGGCGGGTTCTTGCCTTGGCTTTCGATGATCTTTTCTGCGGGAACGCGATTGAGTCGAGTCTGCAGATTCAGCACCGGCGCGCTCGGGCGCACATCGAGCGTGCCATTGGCGACGAATCCGCCGTTGTACAGATCGCCGCTGAGGTTGGTCAGGGTCAGCAGGCCACCCTGACCGCTGGCCTTGAGCGCGGCGTTGTCGATCGGCAGCTTGTCGAGGATCAGTTGGCCGAAGCTAAGGTCAGCGTCCACATCAAGTTTGGCCAGACGTTCGACCGGCAGCAGGCGCTCGGTGCTCCAGGCGGTCTTGCTGGGTTTGTCCGGCAGCGGCGTGGTACCTGCGACGGCACCGGCCTCGGTGCTGGCGACTTCGGCCTGACGCGTTTGCGTGGCGCTGTTGGCCTGTGCCGATTTCGGCGGCAGATAACGGTCGGCGTTGAAGGTGTCAGCCTTGAGGATCATCCGCAGCGATTGCTTGGCGAAGTCTTCGACGGCGATACGGCCGCTGATGCTGCTGTCGTCGAGCTTCAGGTTGATGTTGTCAAAGGCGACGCTGGTGGGCGTGGCCGCGATGCGGCTGACCAGTTCGACCTTGCTCAGACTGCCTTCGGCCATAGCAGGTAGTGTCTGCCCGATGCTGTCGACGAATTTCGCCAAATCAAACTGGGCGATAGAGATGCCACCGCTGATCTGCGGCGTCTTGTCGAGGTCGTTGGCTTTCAGTTCGCCCAAGGCGCGCAGCTGATTGGCGGAAAGCTTGATGCCGGTCCATTCGGCGACATTCGCGGCTTTATCCAGCAACAACTGCCCTTGCGCCGAGAAGGTCATGGTCTTGCCTTGCAGCGGATCGCCGGCCAGTTCGCCGGACAGCTTCAGGTCTTCGAACTTGTAGCGTTGTACGGCGCGTTCGAAGCGCAACTCGCCGCTGAGTTCGGTGCGCACGCGCAGCACCGGTTGATTGGTGCCGAGAAACGCGGTGGCTTTAACCGGAATATTGGTCGAGTCGTGGACCGGGCCGGTGCTCAACTGGATGCTTTCGGCGCTGAATTGCTTGCCGGTCAATTCGTCAGTGTATTCAACGCGAGCGTTGTTGACGGTCAGGCTGTCGATGTCGAGGCGGATCGGCTGCGCCGGTTTTTCCACGGCAACGGTCGGTTCGCTGGCAGGCGTGTCGGTCTTGGCCGGCGGCGTTGTACCAGGCGCAACCGGCAACTTGCCGATGTCTTCCCAGTTGCCGTGACCGTTCTTGTCGCGGTTCAGGCGCAAGTTCAGGCCCTCGACGCGTACATCGCTCATTTGCACTTCGCGGCGCAGCAGCGGCAGCACGCGCACCGACAGGCCGAGCATCTGCAGGTCGGCGAACGGTTCGGCAGGTTTGGCCAGGGTGGCGACGCTGGCTTCGTGCAATTCCAGGCCAAGCCACGGGAACAGGCTCCAGCCGATATCGCCATTGAGCGTCAGCTCGATGTGGGCCTTGTCGCGAGCTATCTGGCGGATCTCGTCTTTGTAGTCGTTGGGATCGAAGAGGTGGGTCAGGGCAAAGCCTGCCGCCACGATGATCAGCAACAACCCGAGAAGCACCAGACCCAGGATTTTGCCGAACGCTTTCATGGGCGAGTCCTTGTAATGAGTCGAATTCGTAAATTTAGCCGGGGAGTATAGCGCTGCAATGGCCCGGTTCGCTGTGGCGTCCTGTTGCCAGTACGTCCAGGATTATGTGCAATTTTCCCGCGAGCGCTTGCGCCTCGACCTGCCCGACGGGCGCGAGCAGGCGCAGTTCAGCCCCCGCTTGCGACGCCATTTCCTGCGCTTGGTTCACCAACCGTTCGGCGACTCCGCGACGGCGGGTAACTTTTCGCACGCATAAATGGGACAAGTACCAGACATTGTGGTGCCTTTGCAGACGCCCGGCACCGAGCAGGCGATCGTTGAAGCGTCCGGCAATCAGAGAACCGTCGGCGAGGCTGCTTTCGATCAGTGCGGACTCCCCGGAAAACGGCGCTAACAGCCATGCTGGCGCGTCGCGATAGATCTTCTGCAAGTCCTGCTGATCCTGATAACTGGCGTCTTGTAGCACCTGAACGGTGATCGGCATGGTCGTTTCCTGAGTGGTACGAGAACAGATGACTTGAAAAAAGGTGATATCAGTTTGGTTTTTCTGTCACCTGAGAATGGTAACCTTCGCCAGTTCGTCCGCCCGTCTGCGACTTAACGTCGCGCCTTCAAGGAGCTTCACCTGAAAAAAACGGTCATGCCTGCGTGCATAAGGCCGAGGGTGAGCAGTGGCTGGCGAACCATACTAACAATTGGGGGATACACAATGAGCACGAGCATCACGGCGGACGGCCTGCGCGCCGACCAGCCTGCGTTCCTGTCCAAGGAACGCATCATCGCCAAGCCCGGTTTCAACCGCTGGCTGGTTCCACCGGCCGCTTTGGCCATTCACCTGTGCATCGGCATGGCCTATGGCTTTTCGGTGTTCTGGTTGCCGCTGTCCAAGGCACTGGGCGTCACTGCGCCGGTGGCTTGCGCACCGGACATGAGCTTCATCGCACAGGTATTTTCCTCGAACTGCGACTGGCCGATCTCCATGCTCGGCTGGATCTACACGCTGTTCTTCATCTTCCTCGGCTGCTCGGCAGCGATCTGGGGTGGCTGGCTGGAACATGCCGGGCCACGCAAGGCAGGCGTGGTTTCGGCACTGTGCTGGTGTGGCGGTCTGTTGATCTCGGCACTGGGTATCTATACCCACCAGATCTGGCTGATGTGGATCGGCTCCGGGGTGATCGGCGGTATCGGTCTGGGCCTGGGCTATATCTCGCCAGTGTCGACCCTGATCAAATGGTTCCCGGACAAGCGCGGCATGGCGACCGGTATGGCGATCATGGGCTTCGGTGGCGGCGCGATGGTCGGCGCACCGCTGGCAACAGCGCTGATGAGCCACTTCGCTTCGGCTGAAGGCGTGGGCGTTTGGCAGAGCTTCGTGGCCATGGCTGCGATCTACTTCGTGTTCATGATCGGTGGCGCACTGTCCTACCGCGTGCCGCCAACCGGCTGGAAGCCTGAAGGCTGGACCGCGCCGGCGAAGAAAGCCTCGAATGCGATGATCACCAACCGTCACGTCCACGTGAACGTCGCGTGGAAAACCCCGCAATTCCGTCTGGTGTGGCTGGTGCTGTGCCTGAACGTATCCGCGGGTATCGGCATCCTCGGCATGGCTTCGCCACTGTTGCAGGAAGTGTTCGGCGGCAAGCTGCTGGGCGTTGACGTGCCGTTCGGTCAACTCGATGCTGGTCAACTGGCTTCGATCGCCGCGATCGCCGCCGGTTTTACCGGTCTGCTGAGCCTGTTCAACATCGGCGGCCGGTTCTTCTGGGCTTCGTTCTCGGACTACCTGGGTCGCAAAAACACTTACTTCGTGTTCTTCGCCCTGGGTTTTGCCCTGTACGCGCTGATTCCGAACATGGGTCATCTGGGCAACGTTGCGCTGTTCGTGGGCGCTTTCTGCATCATCCTGTCGATGTACGGCGGTGGTTTTGCCACGGTGCCGGCGTACCTGGCGGACCTGTTCGGTACGCAAATGGTCGGCGCGATCCACGGTCGTCTGCTGACCGCCTGGGCTGCTGCCGGTGTGCTGGGTCCGGTGCTGGTCAACTACCTGCGTGAATATCAATTGAGCATCGGCGTTGAACGCGCTGCCGCTTACGATATCACCCTGTACATCCTCGCCGGCCTGCTGGTGCTGGGCTTCCTGTGCAACCTGATGGTGCGCCCGGTGGCCGACAAATACTTCATGACCGACGCTGAACTGGCGGCCGAACAGGCGCTGGGCCACGACAAGGGTGCTGATGCCAGCACGGTCCTTGAGTGGAAAGCCGCACCGGGCAGCAAGCCGCTGGCCATCGCTGCGTGGCTGGTGGTCGGTATTCCGTTGGCGTGGGGTGTGTGGGTGACCCTGCAGAAGACGGCGGTACTGTTTCACTAAGTAAAAATGTTGTACCTCTGTAGGAGTGAGCCTGCTCGCGATAGCGGTCTGACAGTCACAAAACATGGTGACTGGAAGGCCCTCATCGCGAGCAGGCTCACTCCTACAGTTGTTTTGTGTGTCTGTAATAGCTTGTATGGACATGTCTACCCGCGACCGCCGGGCATTCTATCCGTCAGCCATCTCACCTCTCGTGTTTCTGTTTGCTTCCTGCGTGCCTATAATGGCTGCCTTTTTCGCCCAATGATTTTGCGGAGCTGGTGATGGCCGAACGTAAGGCGTCTGTCGAGCGCGACACTCTGGAAACCCAGATCAAAGCCTCGATCAACCTTGATGGCACCGGAAAGGCCCGATTCGATATCGGTGTCCCTTTTCTTGAGCACATGCTGGATCAGATCGCCCGTCACGGGTTGATCGACCTGGATATCGAATGCAAGGGCGATCTGCATATCGACGACCACCACACGGTGGAAGACGTCGGTATTACCCTCGGCCAGGCGTTCGCCAAAGCCATAGGCGACAAGAAAGGCATCCGTCGCTACGGTCACGCCTACGTGCCGCTCGATGAAGCGCTGTCGCGCGTGGTGATCGATTTCTCCGGTCGCCCGGGTCTGCAGATGCACGTGCCGTACACTCGTGCCACTGTCGGCGGCTTCGACGTTGACCTGTTCCAGGAATTCTTCCAGGGCTTCGTCAACCATGCGCTGGTCAGCCTGCACATCGACAACCTGCGCGGCACCAACACTCACCACCAGATCGAAACCGTGTTCAAGGCTTTCGGCCGCGCGCTGCGCATGGCCGTCGAGCTGGACGAGCGCATGGCCGGGCAGATGCCTTCGACCAAAGGCGTGCTGTAATGCAGACGGTTGCAGTTATCGACTACGGCATGGGCAACCTGCACTCGGTGGCCAAGGCGCTGGAACACGTCGGCGCTGGCAAGGTGCTGATCACCAGCGATGCGGACGTGATCCGCGAAGCTGACCGCGTGGTGTTTCCCGGTGTGGGCGCGATTCGCGATTGCATGGCGGAGATTCGTCGCCTCGGTTTCGACTCGCTGGTGCGTGAAGTCAGTCAGGATCGGCCGTTTCTCGGCATCTGTGTCGGCATGCAGGCCTTGCTCGATAGCAGCGAAGAGAACGATGGCGTCGACTGCATCGGCCTGTTTCCGGGTGCGGTGAAGTTCTTCGGCAAAGACCTGCATGAAGACGGCGAGCACCTGAAAGTCCCGCACATGGGCTGGAACGAGGTAAAGCAGAAGGTCAGCCACCCGCTGTGGCATGACATTCCGGACATGGCGCGTTTCTACTTCGTGCACAGCTACTACATTGCCGCCGCCAACGCGCGGCAGGTGGTTGGTGGCGGTCACTACGGGGTCGATTTCGCCGCAGCGCTGGCCGATGGCTCGCGTTTCGCCGTGCAGTTCCACCCGGAAAAAAGCCATACCCATGGCCTGCAGTTGCTGCAGAACTTCGCCGCGTGGGACGGTCGCTGGTAAATGGCCGTCAAGAAGTCCAAGCCGCCGATTCTGACCCTCACTCCCGAACAGGAGAGCGAGGCCAGTCGCAAGATTCAGCGGTTCATGGAAGACCGTTTCGAGCTGGACCTGGGTTCGTTCGAAGCGGCGGAAATTCTTGAGCTGTTTACCCGCGAAATTGCTCCGCACTATTACAACAGGGCGATTTTCGATGTGCAGACCCACCTCAAAGAGCGGTTTGAAAGCATTGAAAGCGACCTGTGGGCGCTCGAAAAAAATTAAGAGCAGCGGCAAGCTTCAAGCTACCAGCTGCAAGAAACAGCCATACATGCGTGCTTGCAGCTTATAGCTTGCAGCTTGCAGCTCTTTGACGAAGGAAAAAGCATGCTGATTATTCCCGCTATCGATCTCAAGGACGGTGCCTGCGTACGTCTGCGCCAGGGCCGCATGGAAGATTCCACGGTGTTCTCCGATGACCCGGTGAGCATGGCTGCCAAGTGGGTGGAGGGCGGTTGCCGCCGTCTGCATCTGGTCGATCTGAATGGTGCTTTCGAAGGCCAGCCGGTCAATGGCCAAGTGGTCACTGCGATCGCCAAGCGCTATCCGAACCTGCCGATCCAGATCGGCGGCGGCATTCGTTCGCTGGAAACCATCGAGCATTACGTCAAGGCCGGCGTCAGCTACGTGATCATCGGCACCAAAGCCGTGAAAGATCCGGCCTTCGTCGCCGAAGCCTGCCGCGCGTTTCCGGGCAAGATCATCGTCGGCCTCGACGCCAAAGACGGTTTCGTCGCCACCGATGGCTGGGCAGAAATCAGTACCGTGCAGGTCATCGACCTGGCCAAACAGTTTGAGGCCGACGGCGTCTCGTCGATCGTTTATACCGACATCGCCAAAGACGGCATGATGCAGGGCTGCAACGTACCGTTCACCGCTGCGCTGGCTGCGGCGACGAAGATCCCGGTGATCGCCTCCGGCGGCATCCACAATCTGGGTGACATCAAGTCGCTGCTCGATGCCAAGGCGCCGGGCATCATCGGCGCGATCACGGGCCGCGCGATCTATGAGGGCACTTTGGATGTTGCAGAGGCTCAAGCTTTTTGTGATGGCTACGCGGCCAGATAAAAGCAGCTTCAAGTTGCAAGCTGCGAGCTGCAAGTTAGAAGCGCGATCGCAATGCGCCCTTTCTTGCAGCTTGAAGCTTGAAGCTTCTTAATCGGAGATTAAGTCTTATGGCGTTAGCCAAGCGCATCATCCCTTGCCTGGACGTGGACAACGGCCGGGTCGTCAAAGGTGTGAAGTTCGAGAACATCCGTGACGCCGGTGACCCGGTGGAAATCGCCCGTCGTTACGACGAGCAGGGTGCCGACGAGATTACTTTTCTCGATATCACCGCCAGTGTCGATGGCCGCGATACCACGCTGCATACCGTCGAACGCATGGCCAGCCAGGTGTTCATCCCGCTGACCGTCGGCGGTGGCGTGCGCACCGTGCAGGACATCCGCAACCTGCTCAATGCCGGTGCGGACAAGGTGTCGATCAACACCGCAGCGGTGTTCAACCCGGAATTCGTCGGCGAAGCGGCGCAGCATTTCGGCTCGCAGTGCATCGTCGTTGCCATCGACGCGAAAAAGGTTTCCGGCCCCGGCGAAACCCCGCGCTGGGAAATTTTCACCCACGGCGGGCGCAAGCCAACCGGCCTCGACGCAGTCGAGTGGGCAAAGAAAATGGAAGGCCTCGGTGCCGGTGAAATTCTCCTGACCAGCATGGATCAGGACGGCATGAAGAACGGTTTCGACCTCGGCGTGACCCGCGCAATCAGCGACGCGCTGGGCATTCCGGTAATCGCCTCCGGCGGCGTCGGCAATCTGCAGCACCTGGCTGACGGCATTCTCGAAGGCCACGCCAGCGCCGTGCTGGCGGCGAGTATTTTCCACTTCGGCGAATACACCGTGCAGGAAGCCAAGGCCTATATGGCCAAACGCGGCATCGTGATGCGCTAGTCGCAACGCAAAAAGGTACAGGCCAGTGGACACCATGGCGCACCCAAGGCACTCTTGGGCACGCCATGGATTTCGGTAGCCCGACATGATCAAACGCCTGCTTCTCGTTCTCGCCAGCGCCTCGATGTTGTTCATCCACACCGCCCGCGCCGAAAACGCTCCCGACACCGATCTGGTGCTTCTCACCGAAAACTTCCCGCCATACAACATGGCGAAAAACGGCAAGAACTTCGCCCAGGGCGAGAACATCAGCGGCATCGCTACCGATATCGTGCGCGAAATGTTCCAGCGTGCCGGCCTCACCTACAGCCTCACGCTGCGCTTCCCTTGGGAGCGGGTGTACAAACTTGCCCTGGAAAATCCCGGCTACGGGGCCTTTG
The DNA here is from genome assembly GCF_036668835.1 of Pseudomonas koreensis. GTDB lineage: Bacteria > Pseudomonadota > Gammaproteobacteria > Pseudomonadales > Pseudomonadaceae > Aquipseudomonas > Aquipseudomonas koreensis_I. Next base: position 443,116 of record NZ_JAZEVW010000004.1, on the reverse strand, counting down.
TCATGGCGCGTCTGCCGGATCGCGAAAAACTCTTCAAATGGGTCGGTCCGATCGGGCCGGACGACTGGATTCTGTTGGCCAAGGCGGACAGCAAGATCACCCTCGCCACACTGGAAGACGCGCGCAAATACAGGATCGGCGCCTACAAGGGCGATGCCATTGCCGAGACCCTGGCCAAGCAAGGTCTCAAGCCAATCGTGGTGCTGCGCGATCAGGACAATGCGAAAAAACTGGTCAACGGGCAGATCGATCTGTGGGCCACCGGTGATCCCGCCGGGCGCTATCTGGCCCGGCAGGATGGCGTGACCGGTCTGAAGACTGTGCTGCGCTTCAACAGCGCCGAGTTGTACCTGGCGCTGAACAAGGATGTGTCAGATACAGTCGTTGCCAGGTTGCAGGCTGCGCTTGATCAAATGCGCAAGGACGGTGTTGTCGACGAGATCATGGGACGCTATCTGTAGTCACTGGCAGCTCTGTGCTTGCTGGCAACGCTGCGACTTCGTTATCTGCTTCGTGATCGACTGTTGTGCTTTCCAGGTGAGCGGCCTCAGCAGGCAGGACCGTCGCGTTCGGTTGCGGTGGTGTGTAGACGCTGAAGTGCAGGTTCTTGCCATCGGTGTAGCGGACGGCGCTGCCGATCTGCGTACCGTCCGCGCGAAGCAGCCTATAGTCACTCTGAATCAGATAAACCGCCATCGCGCTGTTGCTGGCCACGATAGCCGCGACGTCGACAGGTGCCGGGTTGAGCCATTCGTTCGAGTGCGTTTCACACAGGGTAAAATCATTGTTCAACCGCGCCGAAAACATAAAGGGCTGCGACAGGTTGCTTTGCCACTGCGCACCGAATTCGATCCAGGTGGCGTTGCTGAGCATACGCAGTCTGTTGTTTTGCTGCAGGCGGGGTGCGACCCAGCGGACAGTCCTGTTGTTGTTTTCCGTGTTGTGGCTATGGCCAACGAGCTGATAATGATCCGTGCGCTGTAGCAGATACTCAGATGACTGATCGAGCTGCTGGCGTCGGGAGAGCCTTGGGTCTTTCACGATGAACCATGGCAGTCGAGCGCTGTAAGCAGGTTGCTCGGGCGTCTGCAGGGTGGGTGGTGTTACATCGGCAAGGACTGGCGCGGCGGGGCGCGCATTGACCTCAATCACAATCGGGATGCGCAGGGAATAAAGATTGAAATTGGCGGGTTTGGAATAACCCTTCACGCCGACGAAGGTGCCTGGCGCCAGATGGATTTCATCCGCAGGCGCCGAAGGCGGAATGGCACTCCACGTGCTGATGCTTTGCCGGGCTCCACTGCCCTTGTCTGTCCACACCGGTGCATTGAGGCCAGAAGCAATCGCGAGGTCGGCGCGGACGCAGCGGACAGCGTTCAAGGAAGGCTTTGCGCGACCGTCGGAGCTGACCGAACCGAGCGCTACGTACCCTTGCGGAGGAATGGGTCGCCAGATCGCCCCGTCCTTTTTCGAACCTGAACCTGTGTCTTGCCAGATCAGTTCGTAGTCGTCAGGCCGGCGCAGCGCGCTGCCTTTTGCGGGATCCGCACTGGGTGTCGCCGCTTCGCAAACCACGGCCACTGCATGTCTGTCATTGATGTTGTCATGGTCATTAATTGCCACGTCGCCCAACGGGAAATAACCCGGCAGCACATCGGCAGGTGGCGTGGGCCGCCAGAAGGCCGCCGGTTTCGCTCGGGAGCCAGCGGTATCCCAGATGCGCAGGAATTCCGTGGTGAAATTGATCAGCAAGTTGTCATTGCGGATGGGTTGCGTTTGCCTGGTTGGCAAAGCGGTCGTCTCATGAGTAGGCATTGCATCTCCTGATAGTTGAAAGGCGACGCAAGGGCGTCGCGACCTGTTGCAGGTCGCACTATCGGAAACGGGGACGGTTATCGGGTGGTATTTATGCATCTTGCCAACGTCACAGGTTTTACCGGTAAACGCCGTCCTTGCCATGGCCGGCCATGGCGCGGTTGCTGCGTACGCTGATCATCTGCCGGATATCGATCCAGTCGATGCCCTGCGCCTTCAGTTTCGGCATTTCACGCTCGAGCACCGCGAGGGTTTGCGGATACGGATGACCGATCATCACTGCTGAGCCCTGCTTGTGCGCCAGGCTGATTGCCGTCTGCAACTGCGTGGTGATTGCCGCCTCCGTGCGTTCGTCATCGAGGAATACGTCCCGCGAGACACTCGCCAGATCGATCTTCTGCGCCTGCTGCGCGGCGACCGTCTGGGCGCTGGTGCGGCTGTCGACGAAGAACTTGTGTCGCCGCTGCAATTCAGCCATCAACCACGCCATCGCCGCGGGTTGTGCGGTCATGCGGCTGCCCATGTGGTTGTTGATGCCAGCGGTAAACGGGACCTTCGCGAAGGCGGCGTTCAGGCGTTTTTCAAGTTCTTCGATCGGCAGTTCCGGATGCCAGGCATACTGCCCGGTGGCCGGGTCCATGGGCATGTGCAGGATGACGGTCTTGCCGGCGCGATGGGCCTCGCGGGCAAACTCGGTGGCGTGCGGGGTGTCGGGCATGATCGCGGCTGTGACCGGGCCGGGCAGGGCGAGCACGCGACGGTCCCGGGGCAGGTTTTGCCCCAGGTCATCGATGATCAGCGTCAGGTAGGCTTTGTGGGGGGGCGGGCTGGCGGGCTCTGCGTGAACAGCACCCGCCAGACAGCACAGCAGAACGAACAGAAAACGCAGCGACATCCTCAACGGCCGGACGTGATGCTCAGGCCTTTGAGCAGGCTCAAAGCCTGGGCCAACTGGTAATCGTCATCCTGCGGCATCGCTTTGGCCTTGCCGCCGGAACCGCTTGGTTTGTCCGCGCCGCCGTTGCCGTTGCCCAGGTGGCCCTGCAGATCGGCTTCCTTGAAGTATTCGCTGTCGGCTTCGTTGGTGATCTTCGCGCGGCGCACTTCGATGTCCGGCACGATGCCCTGTGCCTGGATCGAGCGGCCGTTCGGCGTGAAGTACAGCGCGGTGGTGATCTTCAGCGCGCGGTCGTTGTTCAGCGGCAGCACGGTCTGCACCGAGCCCTTACCGAAACTGGTAGTGCCCATGACCACCGCGCGTTTTTGATCCTGCAGGGCGCCGGCGACGATTTCCGAGGCCGAGGCGCTGCCGCCGTTGATCAGCACGACCATCGGCACTGCTTCGCTTTCGTCCTTGCCGGTAGCCGAGAAGCGCAGTTCGGAGTTGGCGATGCGGCCCTTGGTGTAAACGATCAGGCCCTTGGTGATGAAGTGGTCAACCACTTCCACCGCCGATTGCAGCACGCCGCCCGGGTTGTTGCGCAGATCGAGAATGATGCCGTTGAGTTTCTTGCCGTTGTCCTTGCGCAGCTTGGCCAGCGCTTTGGAGACTTCGTCGCCGGTCTTGACCTGGAACTGGGTGATGCGAATGTAGCCGTAGCCCGACTCCAGCAACTGTGCCTTGACACTCTTCACTTGAATCACCGCACGCGCGAGGGTCACGTCGAACGGCGTACCGCCATCGCGGACCAGGGTCAGGGTGATTTTCTGACCGATCTTGCCGCGCATCTTGTCAACGGCTTCGGTCATGGTCTGGCCGCGTGTCGGCTGGCCGTTGATCTTGACGATGAAGTCGCCGGCCTGAATGCCGGCCTTCGACGCCGGGGTGTCATCGATTGGCGAGACGACCTTGATAAAGCCATCCTCGGCGCCAACTTCGATGCCCAGGCCGCCGAATTCACCGCTGGTGCTTTCCTGCAATTCGGTGAAATCTTCCGGGCCCAGGTAGGCCGAGTGCGGGTCAAGGTTGCTGAGCATGCCCTTGATCGCGTTTTCCAGCAGGGTCTTGTCGTCCACAGGTTCGACGTACGCGGCTTTGATCCGGTCCATGACCTCGGCGAAGGTGCGCAGCTCTTCGAGCGGCAGCGGGGCCTTGGCGGTCGCGGCAGTGCCTGCCGGAGCGACGGCCGGAGCCGGTTGCGCGGCGAACGCCAGAGGCGCGCCGATCACCAGGGCGATCGTCAGGGCCAGCGAGGTAAGGCGGGACAAATGCAGCATGTCGAACGAACTCCTGAATTAGGCGGTGCGCTTATCCTTGCGCACGGCACCATTGCGCCGGATCACTCGGGTGACCCTGCTGACGAATTGCGAAATACAGCGCTGGTGTGTCCTGACCGCCACTGTTACCGACAGTGGAGATCGACTCACCCGCTTTGACCACATCACCCGCCGACTTGAGCAGCGTCTGGTTGTGGCCGTACAGACTCAAAAAGCCGTTGCCGTGATCGAGGATCACCAGCAGCCCGGCACCGCGCAGCCAGTCGGCAAACACCACGCGGCCGCCGTGGACGGCATGCACCTGGCTGCCGGCGGAGGCGCTGATCATCACGCCGTCCCACTTGGTGCGGGCATCGTCGCCGCGGCTTTCACCGAAGCGTGCGAGTAATCGACCATCAACCGGCCATGGAAGTTTTCCCCGGGTTGCAGCAAAAGGCCCGCCAAACGTCTCGCCGCTGCTGGACACCAGGGCGCCGGGGGTTGATCTGACGGGTTTTCGTGGGGCGTCGCTGTTGTCAGCCTGCGCCTCACGCAAGCGCTTTTTTTCCGCTTCCTGCTGGGCGATCAGCGCTTTCTGTCGCGCTTCTTCTGCCTCACGAGCCTGGCGGGCCAGGGTTTCTTCAATGGTTTTAAGGACTTTAGACAGGTCTGCCTGATCCTGCTCGCGGGCGGCGAGTTTCTGGTCGCGCGCTTTTACGTCGTCATTGAGCTTGGCAAGCACCTGCTGACGTTCCTTGCGGACGTTCTCGAGTGCTTCGCGCTGAGTGTCGAGGTCGCTTTTCTGTACCAGCAACTGCGCCTGCTGCAGGCCGATGTCTTTTTCGACATTGGCCAGTTGGCGCAGGGTTTCGTTGAAGTTCTTCAGCTGTTCCAGGCGGGCCTGGCTCAGGTAGTCGTAATAGGTCAGGGTGCGGGCGAATTTCTCGGGGTTCTGCTGGTTGAGCAGCAGCTTGAGGTATTCCTGCCGGCCGTTCTGGTAGGCGGCTCGGGCCTGAATGGCGATCAGTCGCTGCTGTTCAGTGCGCGCGCTCTGGAGTTTTTTTTTCTCTGCATCGAGCCGTTGCAGCTCGGATTCGCTTTTCTGCAGCTCTTTCTGCAGGGCGTCGACCTGCTTCTGCAGCTTGCCCATCTCGGTTTCGGTGCCCTTGAGCTCTTTCTGCACGCCGGATTTCTCTTCCTGCAGCTTGCCGAGGAGCTTTTTCAACTCGGCGATATCCTGACGCGTGGCGTCCAACTGCTGTTGGGTTTGCGCGCGCTCGTCGGCGAAGGCCGGCTGGAGCAGACAGGTCAGAGCAAGGGCGATCAGGACGCGAAGCATAGGGGCGGGCGGCACCAGGGTAAGGGACGGCCTAGTATGCCCGCCCGAGGCTGCAAAAAAAACGCCCAATTGGGGCTGTGTGATAACTGGCCTGAAAAACACCAAAAACCCCATGTGGGAGCGAGCCTGCTCGCGAAAGCGGCGTGCCAGGCAACATCATTGTTGTCTGGCCAACCGTTTTCGCGAGCAGGCTCGCTCCCACAGGGGCTGGTGTCGTTTATACGAGGATCGAAGTCCCGGTCATTTCCGCCGGTTTTTCCAGGCCCAGCAGCATCAGCATGGTTGGCGCTACGTCGGCCAGTACGCCGCCTTCACGTACCTTGAGGTCGCGCTTGCCGACATAAATGAACGGCACCGGCTCGGTGGTGTGCGCGGTGTGCGCCTGACCGGTGGATTCGTCGGCCATCTGCTCGACGTTGCCGTGGTCGGCCGTGATCAGCGCTTCGCCACCGACCTTTTCCAGGGCTTCAACGATGCGCCCGACGCAGGTGTCCAGGCATTCGACGGCTTTGACCGCTGCGTCGAACACGCCGCTGTGGCCGACCATGTCGCCGTTGGCGTAGTTGACCACGATCACGTCGTAACGCTGGTTTTCAATGGCATCGACGATGCGGTCGGTCACCTCGGGTGCGCTCATTTCCGGCTGCAAGTCGTAGGTAGCGACTTTCGGCGACGGGATCAGGATGCGCTCCTCGCCCGGGAACGGTTCTTCACGACCGCCAGAGAAGAAGAAGGTCACGTGGGCGTATTTTTCGGTTTCAGCAATGCGCAGCTGGGTTTTGCCGTTTTTCGCCAGATAATCACCCAGGACGTTTTCCAGGCTGCCAGCAGCGAAGGCCGACGGTGCCGGGATGCTTGCGGCGTATTGGGTGAGCATGACGAAACCGGCCAGTTTCGGCTGACGGGCGCGTTCGAATTCCTTGAAGTCGTCCTCGACGAACACGCGGGTCAGCTCGCGGGCGCGGTCGGCACGGAAATTCATGAACACCACGGCGTCGCCGTCTTCGACTTTCACCGGTTCACCGATGGTCGTGGCTTTGACGAATTCGTCGCTTTCACCGCGCGCGTAGGCGGCCTCAAGACCTTCCTGAGCAGTGGCGGCGTTGAATTCGCCATTGCCGTCGACGATCAGGTTGTACGCCTGGGCGACGCGATCCCAACGGTTGTCACGGTCCATGGCGAAATAACGGCCGATGATGCTGGCGATGCGGCCCTTGCCGAGTGCCTGGAAAGTCGCGTCGAGCAGCTCGATCGACGAGGCAGCGCTTTTCGGTGGCGTATCACGGCCATCGAGGAAAGCGTGCAGATAGATTTTTTCCGCGCCGCGCTTGAACGCCAGCTCGGCCATGGCGATCAGGTGATCCTGGTGGCTGTGCACACCGCCATCCGACAGCAGGCCCATGAAATGCACGGCCTTGCCGGCGGCCACGGCTTTATCCACTGCGGCGCAGATGGTCGGATTCTCGAAGAACTCGCCGTCGCGGATCGCTTTAGTCACGCGGGTGAAGTCCTGATACACCACGCGCCCGGCGCCAAGATTCATGTGGCCGACTTCGGAGTTGCCCATCTGCCCGTCCGGCAGGCCGACGTCCATGCCGCTGCCCGAGATCAAGCCGTTCGGCACCGTGGCCCAGAGGCGATCGAGAACAGGCTTTTTCGCCGCGAACACGGCGTTGGATTCGGGGCTGTCGCTGTGACCGAAGCCGTCGAGAATCATCAGGACCAAAGGTTTAGGCGTAGTCGTCATGGAATCCACTCGTGGCTAATAAAGAAGAGGGCGATGCAAAACGGAGTTGGAGTTTAAAGCGAAGTTCCGACCGCGTCACCGCCGGACGGGGTTTGGCCGACCATAGTGGCTGTGTATACTGGCCGACATTTTAACGCCCTGGAACCTCCTTCGATGGTTGCTCACCTGATTGAATTTGCCACTAACCACTACATTCTTGTCGGTATCTTCGTCGTATTGCTGGCACTGTTGCTGGCGCACACGATGCAGGGCGGCGGTAAAAGCCTGAGCACCGGCGAACTGACCGCACTGGTCAACAAAGATGCAGGCGTGGTGGTAGACATCCGTCCGGCCAAGGATTACGCCGCTGGCCACATCGTTGGTGCGGTGAACATTCCGCAGGACAAACTGGCTGCCCGTACCGGCGAGCTGGAAAAACACAAGTCCAAGACCATCATTCTGGTCGACGCCCTCGGTCAGACTGCTGGCACTCACGCCCGCGAGCTGATGAAATCCGGCTTCACTGCGGCCAAGCTGTCCGGCGGGATTTCCAGCTGGAAAGGCGACAACCTGCCACTGGTGAAGTGATATGAGCCACGTCGTCGTCTACTCCAGCGATTACTGCCCTTACTGCTCGCGCGCCAAGCACCTGCTCGCCAGCAAAGGCGTGGCCTTCGAAGAGATCAAGGTCGATGGCAAGCCGCAGCTGCGCGCCGAAATGACCAGGAAGGCCGGGCGCACGTCCGTGCCGCAGATCTGGATCGGCGAAAAGCACATCGGCGGTTGTGATGATTTATATGCTCTGGAGCGCGCCGGCAAACTCGACGCGCTGCTCAAGGGCTGAACGGCTGCACCCACGTACAGCACTCCCTAATAGACCCAAGATCGATAAGGATCTGAGATGACTGACCAACAGAACACTGCAGCCAGCGAAGAAGAAACCGCACCGCAATTCTCCTTGCAGCGCATCTACGTACGCGACCTGTCCTTCGAAGCCCCGAAAAGCCCGGCGATCTTCCGCCAGCAGTGGGACCCGGCGGTCGCGCTGGATCTGAACACCCGTCAGAAAGCGCTGGAAGGCGATTTCTTTGAAGTCGTGCTGACACTGTCCGTGACCGTGAAAAATGGCGAGGAAGTGGCCTTCATCGCTGAAGTGCAGCAGGCCGGTATCTTCCTGATCAAGAACCTCGACGCCGCTTCGATGAGCCACACCCTGGGTGCGTTCTGCCCGAACATCCTGTTCCCGTACGCGCGCGAAACCCTCGACAGCCTGGTCACCCGCGGCTCGTTCCCGGCGCTGATGCTGGCCCCGGTGAACTTCGACGCCCTGTACGCGCAAGAACTGCAGCGCATGCAGGAAAGCGGCGAGACGCCAACCGTTCAATAACGGTTCAGCGTGTCCCCATGTGGGAGCGAGCCTGCTCGCGAAAGCGGTGTATCAGTCGACGAATCCGTCATCTGACGCGCCCTCTTCGCGAGCAGGCTCGCTCCCACATTTGTTTTGCGGTGTTATTTAAAGTCGTTCTGGCGCCAGGCTTCGTACACGGCGACCGCGACGGTGTTGGACAGGTTCAGGCTGCGGCATCCTTCACGCATCGGCAGGCGCAGACGCTGTGCCGGCGGCAGTGTGTCGAGCACTTCCGGCGGCAAGCCACGGCTTTCCGGACCAAAGATAAACGCATCACCCGGCATGAACGCCGCGTCGTGAAACGGCCGCGAGCCCTTGGTGGTAAACGCGAACAAGCGCGGATTGCCGAGGCTTTGCAGACAACTGGCCAGGTCCGCATGGCGTTGCAGCGTGGCATATTCGTGGTAGTCGAGACCGGCACGGCGCAGGCGCTTGTCGTCCATCTCGAAACCCAGCGGTTCGATCAAATGCAGGTGGCAGCCGCTGTTGGCGCACAGCCTGATAACGTTGCCGGTATTCGGCGGAATTTCTGGTTGAAAAAGGATGACGTGAAACATGCACGGCTCCGAAGGTAAAGATGAGCGGCATTCTACGCCGCCTGTGGACGACCGTTCGAAACTATTCCCGCGAGTGATCGGTTCGCTGGCCATCGTCGGAATGATGATCGGCCTGATGATCGGTCGACTGACCACGCCGGATCCGAGCGTGCTGGAGCGCGTCGAGGTCACCGACGGCGGTTTGGTGGTGTGGTTCAACAACGAGCCGAAGCTGCATGGCGAGATCATCGACGGCACCATCGCATTGCTGTTTCAGGCGCAAGGTCAGCCGCAAAAGGGCCAGCTCAAGCTCGACGGCAGGGATGTGAACTGGCGCACCCGCAAAAGCGATGGTGGTTTGCTGCTGACGGTGCTGGCGGCGCGGCCGTTGCGGGGCGACTGGATCGGAAGCGAGGTCGATGACCGCTGGCGGCTGGAAGTTCGATTGCGAGAGCAATGATCTGAACTTCATCGTTACCTCCGACGTTTTTTAACGGCATTTCCCACCGCTGCCGTTGACCTTTCCCACCCCCAGCCACCGCAAGCGCGCGCTATCGTCTGCTCTCACGCTCAAACGGCAGGATGCCGACCACAAGCTGCCCTTGCGCACCTGCAGGGGGAAGCTCTTCAAGGATGAAAAACATGCCGGTCAAACCACCCCGCGGCGGCAGTAGCCGCGTTGATATCGATACACCAGCCAGCCCTGCTCGACCGACGGACCTGGACACCGCATTGGTGGATTTGCCAGGCCGCGTGGCTTCGAGATGGGCGCTTTGCTCGATCCTTTGCTGCGCCCAGCTCCGTCATCCATTGGTGCCGATATCGAAGCCGTCTCGCCGTCGCATACCGTAGTGGTTCACGCGGCGCCCCTTGATGCACGGCCGATTGCTCCGGACGTGTCGCTTGCTGCCTATGTCACTGACGGTCGCGCTATACGTGCGCCAGTCAACAATGAAGGTCTTCGGGTTATTAACCAACGCACATACGCTGACCTGCAAATCGGCGGCATGGCTATGGTTGCTGCTGATCCGCATACCGGACTGTACCGGGCCCGTCGACCAAGCGAGTTGCTGCCTTCAGGTCCGGTGCTGCTGCGCGACGCCGCCAGCGGTCTCTGGCACCCTCGCCTGGTTGTTGAACAGGCGACCCGAGCTCAGGTGAAAAAATATCTGCCGGAAGCGACCGATCAGCAGGCGGACGACTTCGTTGCTCTGATCGGCGACAAAGATATTTCAGACGTGGAGCTCAGGCGCGTTCAGATCGGGTTTTCCGAGTTGGACAGCACGATCAAGCGCTGGGACGTTTTGGTGGATAGAATTCACCACAACTATAAACCGTTTGAAACCGTGCAAGCCAAGCTGCGGCGACTGTACAAGTGGCTGGGTGAGCCTGATGAACGTGTCTACCGCAACGGGCGTATGACAGGGTTCAAACTCCAGCTCGAGCTCAATTCCTATCTTGTTCGTGAGCTTGCGACAGGTCAGTTCAACTCTATTTCCGACCTTACGATAATATTGCGCTGGGGATGGGATGATCTAGACACCTTCCTGGCTCAGTTTCCCAATGTTGAATCATTGAAGCTTGCGTCGCACAACGGGCCGACTTCCGTGGGTAGCGGATTCAGGGGGAAATACTTCCCGGACGTAGTCACGTCGCGCACGGCCGCGCAATTCAAGAACTTTGCCCGATTGCGAGAGCTCGATTTGCAAGAATGTTCCTTACTGTCTGATTTTTCAGTAATGGGCATGAACGAATTGCGCGTACTTAAGCTCGGCAGCTCTTATAAAGATCGAGATCTTTCGGCCTTGGTCGGTCAACTGTCCGATTTGCGACGTTTGCAGGTACTTGAGTTGCAGCGCAATGTATTGAGAGCCGCGCCCGATGTCTCCGACATGGCCGAGTTGCGATATCTCGATCTGACAGATACCGGCATATTCAAGCCGCCAGCCGGGCTGGATTCCGAGGGAGGGCCGAAGCATCTGGAAGTATTGAAGCTGGCTGACAACCCTCTGCACTTTGCGCCGTCAGTCAAGACGCTGACCGCGTTGCGAGAACTGGATCTGTCCAATACCGGCCTGGAAAAATTCCCGGAAGGCATTACCCCGCAACTTCCAACGACAGTATTGAATCTTTCAAACAATCGGATCAAATCGATTCCCGAGTCCGTTGAGCTCAGAGCGGGATTTAATCTCAACGGCAACCCGATAAACGATCCGTCTTCTCTTCGACGTCTGATCCATGCCCGTATCAAGACTGGCAGCGATATTTGGCTCGCAGAGCAACATACTGATCGGTCGGCAGCGCTCTGGTTGCGAAATGTTCCGCAAGCGCAGGCGGCTGAAAATGCCAGACTCTGGGATAGTTTCGAAGGTCCTTGGAGTACGCTGCTGAACGGTATACGCACGCTGAGTCGCACGTCCGAATTTCATGTTGAGCGCCCGCTTTTGCAGCGCCGTGTCTGGCGGGTTCTGGAAAATTTCAGTCAGGCGGATGCGGTGGAGCGAGCGTGGCTGAGCACAATCGTCGAATTTGAATCAAGTCCTGGAAAAATGCTCGATTGGCTGGAAGCGGAAATACGAAAATATGACGGGGGGCGGCAGAACCCGCCATTACATCACCGGCCCAAGCGCCCACGGCTTGAGTAATTCGTTGGGGCGCAGTGGCGGTGTAAAAGCGGGAATCCCTGACCTGCCTGTATCAGGGTTCCCAAAAGTGTGGGCTTCGCGTATCGCGTCGGCCCGGTATAAAGAGGGAACCCCCGGCCTGCCTGTACCAAGGATCCCAAAAGGTTGGGCTCGCCGCGTTGCGCTGTGAGCCCGATGTAAAGAGGGGAATCCCCGGCCTGCCTGTACCAAGGTCCCCGAAACGGGTGGTGAAACGAATCACCTGAGATAGGTATTGCAGGCGGCGTGCCAGGTTTTAATCTGCTGAGACAAAAAAACGCTTTGGGAACGCGAAAGCCCCAGGACTCGGGGCTTTCGCGTTTTTGAATAAAGGATTTATCAGTGTTTTCAGGAGTGATTGTGGCGATACGGCTATGCGCGATCACGGGTCATTGTGCATTGATGCGGTGCACGGCGGCCCTCCCTGGCCCCTCTCCCGGAGGGAGAGGGGACTGACCGAGTTGCCGGTTGAAGTTACGCGGACCTGAAAAGTCGGACCGAACTCGGGAATTGAATCCAACCTAAATCAGCTCCCTCTCCTTAGGGAGAGGGCTGGGGTGAAGGGACGGATCTCGAATACACCGACAACCTCAAGCGAACGAAGCTTTATCCTTCTTCCCCGTCATCTTCATCACCCCCATCAACCTTCATCCCCAATTCCTTGATCTTGCGCGTCAGGGTGTTTCGCCCCCAACCCAGCAATACCGCGGCATCACGGCGGCGGCCAGCCGTATGTTTCAAAGCCGTCTCGATCATGATCCGCTCGAACGCTGGCACGGCGCTGTCGAGCAGACTCGACTGGCCGCGCGCCAAGGCCTGATCGGCCCACTGACGCAGCGCCTGCTCCCAGTTGGTCACCGGTGCCGAATCCTGCGGCAGATTCAGCAGTTCTGGCGGCAAATCGCTGACGTGCACTTCGCGCCCGGAGGCCATGACCGTGATCCAGCGGCAGGTGTTCTCCAACTGACGCACGTTGCCCGGCCATGGCAGGTTTTTCAGGTATTCCTCGGTCTCGCTTTTCAGCAGCTTCGGCTCGACCGCCAGTTCCTGTGCGGCGCGGCTGAGGAAGTGTTTGGCCAGGGTCGGGATGTCTTCACGACGATCCGACAGGCGCGGGATGTGGATGCGAATTACATTGAGGCGGTGGAACAGGTCCTCACGGAATTTGCCCGCGTGCACCAGAGTTTCCAGGTTCTGGTGCGTCGCGGCGATGATGCGCACGTCGACCTTGACCGGCACATGCCCACCCACCCGATAGAACTCGCCGTCGGCCAGCACGCGCAACAGACGCGTCTGGGTATCGGCCGGCATGTCACCGATTTCATCGAGGAACAGGGTGCCGCCGTCTGCTTGTTCAAATCGGCCGCGACGCAAATTCGCCGCGCCAGTGAACGCGCCTTTTTCGTGACCGAACAGCTCCGACTCCATCAGATCCTTGGGAATCGCTGCCATGTTCAGCGCAATGAACGGCGACGCTGCGCGTGGGCTGTGACGGTGCAAGGCGTGGGCGACCAGCTCTTTACCGGTACCGGATTCCCCGTTGATCAGTACGGTGATGTTGGAATGGCTCAAACGCCCGATGGCGCGAAACACTTCCTGCATCGCCGGCGCTTCGCCGATGATTTCCGGGGTGCGGGTCAATGCCGGTACGACTTCCAGGCCTTGCTGTTCCTGAGCGTGCTGATTGGCACGCTTGACCAGCGAAACGGCCTCGTCGACGTCGAACGGTTTGGGCAGGTATTCGAAGGCGCCGCCCTGATACGAGGCAACCGCGCTGTCCAGATCGGAGTGAGCGGTCATAATGATGACCGGCAACCGCGGGTGCTGTTCGCGAATCCGCGCCAACAGGTCCAGACCGCTGGCGCCGGGCATGCGGATGTCGGAAATGATCACGTCCGGCTGCTGCCGCGCCAGGCGACTCATCACGCCATCGGCGCTGTCGAAGCTCTGGGTGGTCATGCCTTCCTGCTGCAAGGCCTTTTCCAGAACCCAACGGATAGAACGGTCGTCATCGACGATCCACACGGTTTCACTACGGCTCATGTCGATGTGGCTCCTTGTTCCAGTGGCAGGAAGATCGAGAACGTGGTGTGGCCTGGATGGCTCTCGCACTCGATCAGGCCCTGATGCTGACTGATGATGTTCTGGGTAATGGCCAGGCCCAGCCCGGTACCGTCCGGGCGTCCGCTGACCATCGGAAAGAAAATGGTTTCCTGCAGTTCCGCCGGGATGCCCGGGCCGTTGTCGATGATCTCGATTTTGGTCACCAGACGATGGCGGATGTGGCCGATGGTGAACTGGCGCATGGCGCGGGTGCGCAGGCTGATGCGGCCCAGACGCAGCTCGTTCTGGCTGCTGATCGCCTGCATCGCGTTGCGCACGATGTTCAATACGGCCTGGATCATTTGCTCGCGGTCGATCAATACGTCAGGAATGCTCGGGTCGTAATCGCGCACCAGGGTGATGCAGCCCTGACTCTCGGCCTCGACCAGTTGGCAGACACGTTCGAGCACTTCGTGGACGTTGCACATCGCCAGCGACGGCAGCTTGTTGGAACCGAGCATGCGGTCGACCAGATTGCGAAGGCGGTCGGCCTCTTCAATGATCACGTTGGTGTAATCGCGCAGGCTGTCTTCCGGCAGTTCGCGGGCCAGCAATTGCGCGGCGCCTCGAATACCGCCGAGCGGGTTCTTGATTTCATGGGCGAGGCCGCGCACCAGCATCTTGCTGGTTTCCTGCTTGGACAGTTGCGCCTCTTCCTTGGTGATCCGCAGCAAGCGGTCACGCGGGTGGACTTCCAGCAAAAGCAGGGTTTCGCCGTTGCTGAGGATGGGCGTTACCGCGTAATCCACGGTCAGCGTCTGGCCGGTCAGCGCAGTCAGCATGGCTTCGCGCTTGGTAAACGGGTGCGCTTGCTCGACCGCCTGACGCAGGGAGTTCAGCGCCTCGGGGGATTCGGTGAACAGCTCGCTGATGAACTGGCCATGGCTGCGCTGACCGCTGACAGCCAGCAGCATCTCCGCCGCGGGGTTCATGTACTCGAGGCGCAATTGCGCGTCGAGCAGGATGGTCGCGGTGGTCAGGTTGTCGAGCAGCAAACGGTGGATTGCGTCGCTTATGGTCATCTGGACCCCTTTTGGAGCAAGGCGTGCGCGAGAACTAAGCGCTGATAACGGGAAAATGCAAAAACCAAACCAAGGCTCCGAAAAGAAGCGTTTAACCCCCTGAAACAGGCGTTTGACGCGCGTTTGTATGGCACGAAGCCAGCTTGAACGTGAAGTTTCGAACCAAAATGGGTTGGAATTTGTGTAGGGTGCAGTTTAGCGCACCAATATAGTGCGCTAAGCTCGGTAGCGTCAGAAGAAGCGCAGGAAGGGGTTTTTCGCTTCTTCAGGTTTGTCTTTCAGCGGGCATTCCGGCCGCACGCCGTAATCGTCTTTGGTGCAGGGTTTGACCTGGCGTTTCTGCGCCAGCGAAATGCGCAGCATGTGGAAGGGCTGGTTGGCGGTGCGTTCGACGGTGCGCCCGTCAGCGTCGAGAATTTCTGCCGACAGGTTGTGGCTACCGCGATCGATATTGCTCAGCGGGAAAACCGGGCTCAGGCCGGGCTCGCCAGTGGGCTGGCCGTCCAGCAGCAAGCGGTAGCGGTGACCCTCCTGAAGACCCGGCTCGCTGGTGATGCTGACAATCAGTTCCCCGGCACTGCTGCGGATAGTCGCATCCGGTTCCGGGACCAGAACCCGCAGCATGTCGTAATGAAACGGTGGCTGCGGTGTGGCGTTCCTGGTTTTACTGCTCGGTGCAGCGACGGTCGGGGTGGCAGACATGCGATTGCTGGTGGCGATCGGCACACGTTTGGCATTGCCGCGTGGCTGGTCGGTATAGACGCGTTTGCCCTGGGCATCGATATAGGTGAACACCTCGGCCGAGGCGGGCAAGGCGAGCAGGCAAAGGATCAGGACCACACCTTTCATGGTCTGTGCACCCGCTGCACGGTGAAGGCCGCGGGGGGGCTTTGCTGGATGACGGTCTGGCCGTCGATCACCTGCACCGCAAGCCGATGTTCGCCGCGGTCGACGTTCACCAGTTGCAGGCTCGGCACGTTGCTCGGTTGGCCGTAGGGTTCGTCGTCGAGTACCAGTCTTAATTGATGTGGCGGCTGCAGACGCGGCTTGAGCAGCACGTTGACGGTGAAGGTGCCATTGTTGGCGCGCAGGGCTTCTTCCGTGGGCAGGCCGGCCAGTTCAAGGATTTCGTAGGCATTGCGCGGAGGCTGTGGCGTCTCGGCCTTGGGCATTGGCACGGGCGGCGTACCTGGCGCTTGCGGTTCGACGCGGTTCAAGGGTGGCAGCTCGACCGGCTGCGCCTTCACGCCGTCCGGCGAATGATCGCTGTAGACCGTGTTGCCGTTGGCGTCGGTGTACTTGTAGATCTGCGCAGCGGCGGGCAGGGCGATCAGCAGCAGTATGTAGAGGAGCGTGCGACCCATGAAATCGACCGGGGTTTGGAAACGATGGGTGCAGCATAGGATATGCAGGGCGGTTGGCCCAACTGGCGACACATCCAAAGATCATTCAGGCACCACAGATCCCCTGTGGGAGCGAGCTTGCTCGCGAAGGCGTCGCATCAGTCACCATCATCTTCAATGACACACCGCTTTCGCGAGCAGGCTCGCTCCCACATGGAAAATGCGCTGCGCTAGGCAATAAAAAAGGCCTCCCGAAGGAGGCCTCTTCTTGTCACGCCGCTTTACGCAGCGCTACCGGATCAGCAGCTGTAGTACAGCTCATATTCCAGTGGGTGCACGAAGGTGCGAACCTTGATTTCTTCTTCGGATTTCAGCGCGATGTAAGCGTCGATGAAATCGTCGGAGAATACGCCGCCCTTGGTCAGGAACGCGCGGCCCTTGTCCAGCTCTTCCAGGGCTTCTTTCAGGCTGCCGCAAACCTGTGGGATCTCTTTCGCCTCTTCAGGCGGCAGGTCGTACAGGTTTTTGTCAGCCGCATCGCCTGGGTGGATCTTGTTCTGGATACCGTCCAGACCAGCCATCAGCAGTGCTGCGAAGGCCAGGTACGGGTTGGCAGCCGGATCCGGGAAGCGTGCTTCGATACGGCGGGCTTTCGGGCTCGACACGTAAGGAATGCGGATCGATGCGGAACGGTTGCGAGCCGAGTAGGCAAGCATGACCGGCGCTTCGAAGCCTGGTACCAGACGCTTGTACGAGTTGGTAGCCGGGTTGGTGAAGCCGTTCAGGGCCTTACCGTGCTTGATGATGCCGCCAATGAAGTACAGAGCGGTATCGGACAGGCCGGCATAGCCTTCACCAGCGAAGGTGTTCTTGCCGTCTTTCCAGATCGACATGTGTACATGCATGCCCGAACCGTTGTCGCCGTACAGTGGCTTCGGCATGAAGGTCGCGGTGCGGCCGTAAGCGTCAGCAACGTTGTGGACAACGTACTTCAGGGTCTGGGTTTCGTCGGCTTTCTTCACCAGGGTGTTGAACTTGACGCCGATTTCGTTCTGGCCGGCAGTCGCCACTTCGTGGTGGTGAACTTCAACGGTCAGGCCCATTTCTTCCAGTGCGTTGCACATGGAGGTACGGATTTCGTGGTCGTGGTCGAACGGCGGAACCGGGAAGTAGCCACCCTTGACGCCTGGACGGTGACCTTTGTTGCCACCTTCGACGTCCTGGTCGGACATCCACGAGCCTTGCTCGGAATAGATCTTGAACATCGAGCCGGAGATGTCCGACTTGAATTTCACCGAGTCAAAGATGAAGAACTCAGGCTCTGGACCGGCGAACACGGTGTCACCGATACCGGTGGCTTTCAGGTGTTCTTCGGCGCGCTTGGCGATCGCACGTGGATCGCGGTCGTAGCCTTGCATGCTCGAAGGTTCGATGATGTCGCACACCAGGATCAGGGTAGCGTCTTCGGTGAACGGGTCGAGAACGGCAGTTTCGTCAACCGGCATCAGGATCATGTCGGAGGCTTCGATGCCTTTCCAGCCAGCGATGGAGGAACCGTCAAACATTTTGCCGACTTCGAAGAAGTCTTCATCCAGCGCATCGCGAGCCGGCATGGTCACGTGGTGCTGAGTGCCTTTGGTGTCCGTGAAGCGCAGATCAATCCATTTGACGTCATGATCTTTGAT
Source organism: Pseudomonas koreensis (assembly GCF_036668835.1). Classification (GTDB taxonomy): domain Bacteria; phylum Pseudomonadota; class Gammaproteobacteria; order Pseudomonadales; family Pseudomonadaceae; genus Aquipseudomonas; species Aquipseudomonas koreensis_I. Next base: position 425,280 of record NZ_JAZEVW010000004.1, on the reverse strand, counting down.
GAGTTGAACCGTCTTCGACATACTGTCCTCCGGGTGGCTTAGGGCTAGTAGTGGATGCCCTTAAAGTTGGGTGATGCCGGCGCGAATACTCTGCCAAGGCAACCTGCCTCACAAGGGAGCAAATTGCATGCCAGTGCCCCAGCATGGGTTATTTGCCCCAATTTCATGCTTATAAGCGCCGCAAGCGGGCTGATTCGGAAAATATCGCCCTTTAATGTGGCGGCGCAAATCGAAAATGACCCGTTTTGGTGCATGCAAAACCTTCTGCACATTAACTGGTTAAACCTTGAGCAATTTCCGCTATAATCCGCGCCCCCCTTTTTCGGCTGGCCGTTCGCGCGCTGTTTTCATGAAACTAATCGTAAAAGTCTTCCCCGAGATCACCATCAAAAGCCGCCCTGTCCGGACGAAGTTCATCCGCCAGCTGGCCAAGAACATCCGCACCGTGCTCCGCGACCTGGACCCGGCAGTGGTGGTGAACGGCGTGTGGGACAATCTCGAGCTGGAAACCCGCGTTACCGACCCCAAAGCCTTGAAAGAGATGGGCGAGCGCCTTACCTGCATGCCGGGTATCGCGCACTTTCTGCAGATCGACGAGTACCCGCTGGGCGACTTCGACGACATCACCGAGAAGTGCAAGCAGCATTACGGTGCTGCGCTGGCCGGAAAGATTTTCTCGGTGCGCTGCAAGCGTGCCGGCAAGCACACGTTCAGTTCGATGGACGTCGAAAAATACGTCGGCAGCAAGTTGCGTCGCGAGTGCGGTGCGGCCGGAATCGACCTGAAAGCGCCGGAAATCGAAGTCCGTATCGAAGTTCGCGACAAACGGTTGTTCGTCATCCACAGCCAGCACAACGGCATCGGCGGCTACCCGCTCGGTGCGCTGGAGCAGACGCTGGTGTTGATGTCCGGCGGCTTCGACTCGACCGTGGCGGCTTACCAGATCCTGCGCCGTGGCCTGATGACGCACTTCTGCTTCTTCAATTTGGGCGGGCGTGCCCACGAATTGGGCGTGATGGAAGTCGCGCATTTCATCTGGAAGAAGTACGGCAGCTCGCAACGCGTGCTATTTGTCAGTGTTCCGTTCGAAGAAGTGCTGGGCGAAATTCTCGGCAAAGTCGATAACAGTCATATGGGCGTCGTATTGAAGCGTATGATGTTGCGCGCGGCGTCAAACATCGCCGAGCGCCTGCACATCGACGCGCTGGTTACCGGCGAGGCGATCTCCCAGGTCTCGAGCCAGACCCTGCCGAACCTGTCGGTGATCGACTGCGTGACCGACAAGTTGGTCCTGCGCCCCCTGATCGTGGCGCACAAACAGGACATCATCGACACCGCGAACGAGATCGGCACCGCCGATTTCGCCCGGCACATGCCGGAATACTGCGGGGTCATTTCGGTCAACCCGAAAACGGCCGCCAAACGCGGTCGGGTTGAGCACGAAGAGCAGCAATTCGACATGGCGGTGCTCGAGCGCGCGCTCGCCAACGCCAAACTGGTGCCAATCGATCGGGTGATCGACGAATTGGGCCAGGACGTACAGATTGAAGAAGTCAGTGAAGCACTGGCCGGCCAGATCGTGATCGACATCCGTCACCCGGATGCGGCCGAGGATGAGCCGCTGGAACTCGCTGGCGTAGAAGTACAGACGATGCCGTTCTATGCAGTGAACGCTCGTTTCAAGGAGCTGGATCCGACTCGCCAGTACCTGCTGTATTGCGACAAAGGCGTGATGAGTCGCCTGCATGCTCACCATTTGCTCAGTGAGGGGCATGCCAATGTGCGCGTTTATCGACCGAGCTAAGTGCCCGGGGCTGTTTGCCTGTGGCCTGCGTCACCGGCCCCCCGACACCGCCGTCAAGCTGTAACGGCCATGCCGGACACTACTGCTAATCGCTGCCAAGACTTGTCAGCAAACCGAATCCTCTGATCGAGATACACAAGTGATCGAAAATCTACGCAACATCGCCATCATTGCCCACGTTGACCATGGTAAAACCACCCTGGTAGACAAACTCCTGCGTCAATCCGGCACTCTGGAGCGCAACGAGCTCAACGACGAGCGCGTGATGGACTCCAACGACCAGGAAAAAGAGCGCGGTATTACCATTCTGGCGAAGAACACCGCCATCAACTGGAACGGCTACCACATCAACATCGTGGACACCCCGGGCCACGCCGACTTCGGCGGCGAAGTTGAACGCGTAATGTCGATGGTCGACTCCGTTCTGCTGCTGGTTGACGCTCAAGACGGCCCTATGCCGCAAACCCGTTTCGTGACCAAGAAGGCTTTCGAAGCCGGCCTGCGTCCAATCGTGGTGATCAACAAGGTTGACCGTCCAGGCGCGCGTCCGGACTGGGTTCTGGACCAGATCTTCGACCTGTTCGACAACCTCGGTGCGACCGAAGAACAACTGGACTTCCAGGTTGTTTACGCTTCGGCCCTGAACGGCATTGCCGGTCTGGACCACACCGCCATGGGCGAAGACATGACTGCGCTGTACCAGGCAGTCGTCGACCACGTTCCGCCTCCGGCCGTTGACCGCGACGGTCCGTTCCAGATGCAGATCTCCGCTCTGGACTACAACAGCTTCCTGGGTGTTATCGGTGTTGGCCGTATCGCTCGCGGTCGCGTCAAGCCGAACACTCCGGTTGTCGCGATCGGTGCCGATGGCAAGCGTCGCAACGGCCGTATCCTGAAACTGATGGGTCACCACGGTCTGCACCGCGTTGACGTTGAAGAAGCTGCGGCCGGCGACATCGTCTGCATCAGCGGTATGGATTCGCTGTTCATCTCCGACACCCTGTGCCACCCGGACACCGTCGAGGCGATGAAGCCGCTGACCGTTGACGAGCCAACCGTTTCGATGACCTTCCAGGTAAACGACTCGCCATTCTGCGGTAAAGAAGGCAAGTTCGTGACGTCCCGTAACATCAAGGACCGTCTGGACAAAGAGCTGCTGTACAACGTTGCACTGCGCGTTGAAGAAGGCGACTCGGCTGACAAGTTCAAGGTTTCCGGCCGTGGTGAGCTGCACCTCTCGGTACTGATCGAAACCATGCGTCGCGAAGGCTTCGAGCTGGCCCTGGGCCGTCCTGAAGTGATCATCCGTGAAGTTGACGGCGTGAAGCAGGAACCGTTCGAAAACGTGACCATCGACATCCCTGAAGAATCCCAGGGCAAGGTCATGGAAGAGATGGGTCTGCGTAAAGGCGACCTGAGCAACATGGTCCCGGATGGCAAGGGCCGTGTACGTCTGGAATACAACATCCCTGCTCGCGGTCTGATCGGTTTCCGTAACCAGTTCCTGACCCTGACCAACGGTGCTGGCATCCTGACCTCGATCTTCGATCGCTACGACACCGTCAAGTCGGGCCACATGTCCGGCCGTCAGAACGGCGTTCTGGTTTCGGTTGAAACCGGCAAGGCACTGACCTACTCGCTCGAAACCCTGCAGGCTCGTGGCAAGCTGTTCGTAGAACACGGCCAGGAGATCTACAACGGTCAGATCGTTGGTCAGAACAGCCGCGACAACGACCTGGGTGTAAACCCGACCAAAGGCAAGAAGCTCGACAACATGCGTGCTTCGGGTAAAGACGAAACCATCGCTCTGGTTCCACCGGTGAAGTTCACCCTGGAACAGGCTCTGGAATACATCCAGGAAGACGAGCTGTGCGAAGTCACGCCTAAGTCGATCCGTCTTCGCAAGAAGATCCTCGACGAAAGCGAGCGTACCCGCGCTGCCAAGAAAGCCAAGGCGTAATCCAGCCCTGGAATAAAAAACGCCCCCGGTCGCGAGACCGGGGGCGTTTTTGTTTGTCTTCCCTCACCCTAGCCCTCTCCCGGAGGGAGAGGGAACTGATTGTGGGATGCTTGAGGCATACGCTGAACTGAGTAACCAAGTCGAACTCAGGTTTGAAAGCGACAAAGATCGGCTCCCTCTCCCTCGGGAGAGGGCTGGGGTGAGGGGCTGAGGTCTGACGGCTAGCGAAGATGCAGCGCCGGTCAGAACTTCTCGATCGCGCGGAAATTCTGCACGCGCTCCACTTCCTTCGGCTTGTACGCGCAATACCCCGGCCGCGGGCCGATTTTCGGGTGGTTGCGGCAGGTGTCCGGGCGCTTGTCATAAATGGTGCACAGGCGGCTTTTACGATCCAGGTAATAGCAATCGTTGTTGCTCATGCGCTGGAGGGTGAAAATCCCCGACTTCTGATTGAAACGCTCGACCAGGCCTTCCTTTTGCAGACGCTTGGCGATGTTCTTCGGCGGATCGCCCAGTTCGAACTCATCGACCACACCGATGCGTACCAGATCCTTGATCTTCACCTCGACCGGCAGCGTGCAGCAGCTGGACATGCACGAGCCGCACATCGGCGCCGAATATTTGGCCCACGTATCGAGACGATCGATCTCGGCGGCGGCGATCAGGTTGGGTTTCATCATCGGGAGTTACCAGGGTGTGTGCATCAGGGCGCGCGATCATACCGGGACGGGTGGATTTTTGAACAACCTTTCGCCAGATTTTTCTAGCTACCTGCACTTCGCCGGGCAATTCGGCACGGCCCCTGCATTCATTGGTTCATCCGCCAAGGTTATGCCGGGCCACTTCACAGTCTCCGGAAATACAGCCGAACCAGAGCCGTTACCGTCGGTCAGACCGTCTAGGCTCAGACAATTCCCCGCTCGCTCGAGGTCCTATTGATGACTCAAGAACCACTAGTTCGCGAAGCAGAGGTGGCCGCATTCCGCGACGCCGTCCTGACCAAGCTCACCTACGCGGTGGGCAAGGATCCCGATCACGCCTTTGACCATGACTGGTTCGAAGCCATCGCCCTGGCGGCGCGTGATCACATGGTCGAACACTGGATGGACCACACCCGGCAGATCTACCGTAAAGGTCAGAAGCGGGTGTATTACCTCTCGCTGGAATTTCTCATCGGCCGCTTGCTCTACGACAGCCTGAGCAACCTGGGCCTGCTCGACGTTGCCCGTGAGGCGCTGACTGAACTCGGCGTCGATCTGGAGCGCATCCGTTTGCTGGAGCCCGACGCGGCGCTCGGCAACGGCGGCCTCGGGCGCCTGGCGGCGTGCTTCATGGAAAGCATGTCGACCCTCGGCATTGCCGGTCATGGCTATGGCATTCGTTACGAGCATGGCTTGTTCCGTCAGGCGATTGTCGATGGCTGGCAGCAGGAGCAGACCGAACACTGGCTGGATTTCGGCAACCCGTGGGAATTCGAACGGCCGGAGGTGGTGTACCCGATCGGCTTCGGCGGCAGCGTCGAAACCGTCACCGACGCCAATGGCAAGACCCGTCAGGTCTGGTCGCCGGCGGAAACCGTGCGCGCAATTGCTTACGACACCCCAGTGGTCGGTTGGCGCGGCGCCAGCGTCAATACCCTGCGGCTGTGGCGTGCGCGTGCGATGGAAGAGCTGCACCTGGAGCGTTTCAACGCCGGTGACCACCTTGGCGCAGTCGCCGAAGTGGCCCGCGCCGAAAGCATCTCGCGCGTGCTCTACCCGGCAGACAGCACCGAGGCTGGTCAGGAACTGCGTCTGCGTCAGGAATACTTCTTCGTCGCCGCGTCGCTGCAGGATCTGCTGCGCCGTCACCGCAACATGCACACCTCGGTACTGACCTTGGGTGACCACGCAGCGATTCAGCTCAACGATACCCACCCGTCGATTGCCGTCGCCGAACTGATGCGTCAATTGGTCGACGTCTACGACGTGGCGTGGGATGCGGCTTGGCAGGTAACGGTCGACACGCTGTCGTACACCAACCACACGCTGTTGCCGGAAGCACTGGAAACCTGGCCGGTCGGCCTGATGGAGCGCATGCTGCCGCGGCACATGCAGATCATTTATCTGATCAACGCCCAGCACATCGACTCGCTGCGGGCCAAGGGCATTCATGATTTCGACGTGCTGCGTGCGGTGTCGCTGATCGAAGAAGACAACGGCCGCCGGGTGCGCATGGGCAACCTCGCATTCCTCGGCTCGCACAGCGTCAACGGCGTGTCCGGACTGCATACGCAACTGATGCGCAAAACTGTCTTTGCCGAATTACACAAGCTCTACCCGGAGCGGATCAACAACAAGACCAACGGCATTACCTTCCGCCGCTGGCTGTTCCAGGCCAACGCCGAGCTGACCTCGATGCTGGTCGATGCTGTGGGCCCGGAGATACTCGATCATCCCGAAGAGCGCCTGCTCGAAGTGGAACCGTTCGCTGAGAAAACCGCGTTCCGCAAAGCGTTTGCCGAACAGCGCCTGCACAGCAAAAAAGCCTTGGCCTACCTGATTCACGAGCGTCTGGGCATTGCCGTCAATCCGGCGGCGATGTTCGACGTGCAGGTCAAACGCATCCACGAATACAAGCGTCAGTTGCTTAACCTGTTGCACACCGTCGCGCTGTATCAAGCGATTCGTGCCGAGCCGGAAGTCGACTGGGTGCCTCGGGTAAAAATCTTCGCCGGCAAGGCCGCAGCGAGTTATCACCAGGCCAAACTGATCATCAAACTGACCAACGACATCGCCCGGGTGGTCAACAACGACCCGACGGTGCGCGGCTTGCTCAAGGTGGTGTTCCTGCCCAACTACAACGTCAGCCTGGCGGAGAGCATCATTCCGGCGGCGGACTTGTCCGAGCAGATCTCCACCGCCGGTTTCGAGGCGTCGGGCACCAGCAACATGAAGTTCGGTCTCAACGGCGCGTTGACCATCGGCACCCTCGACGGCGCCAACGTGGAAATGGCCGAGCGCATCGGTGCCGAGCACATGTTTATTTTCGGCCTCAGTGCGCAACAGGTTGAGGCGCGCAAGCAGAACCACGAGTTCAGCGCCTTGCCGGACATCGCCGCGTCCCATCGCTTGAACGATGTGTTGCAAGCGATCCGCAGCGGCGTGTTCTCGCCCGACGATACCTCGCGCTACACCGGGCTTATCGATTCGTTGATCGACTACGACCGTTTCCTGGTCTGCGCCGATTTCGATTCGTACTGGGAAGCGCAGAAGCGCGTGGAAGCGCACTGGCATGACTCCAATAACTGGTGGCGTTCGGCAGTGCTGAATACCGCGCGGATGGGCTGGTTCTCGTCTGACCGGACCATTCGTGAGTACGCCACCGATATCTGGAAAGCGCTGGAGTAACTTTCCGCAACAAATCTGCGCAAGGCCCAACGTTTGTTGGGCCGGATCGATATACTGAGCGCCGGTTACCGGTTGCTTCAGTCATCACTAATCCAATGTAGGAGTGAGCCTGCTCGCGATAGCGTCATCACATTCAACATCTTCGTTGACTGACTGACAGACCGCTATCGCGAGCAGGCTCACTCCTACAAGGGTTTGTGCCTAGACTGAAGCCATCGCCGGACTCGCCCCGCCCCGGGGCTGCTTAGGGATATCGACCATGCAATGGATGTTCATGTTGATCGGGCTGGTGCTCGGTGGACTGCTCGACGAGTCGTTCAGCGCTGCGCTGTTGGGCGCGCTGCTCGGGCTGGCGATTGCGCAGACGATCCGCATTGCGCGGCTCGGCAAACTGACGGCTGCGCAACAGCAGCAACTCGAACAAGCGAAAGTCGCCTTGCAAGGCGTCGAGCAGCGACTGTTTCTGCTCGAAGGCGCGCCGCTCCATGCTGCGCCACCGCCGTTTTCCGCTCCCGTCGCTGAGCCGGTAGCCGAGCCTGTCGAAGTCCTCGAACAAGCCGCTGCGCCTGAACTGATCTGGGAACTGCCGCCCGAACTCGAGCCGGTCGCCGCCGCCACCCGGGAAACCAGCCAGTCGCTACCGGACGACGTCTGGCGCGCCGAACCGGCCCCTCGTGAACCGCAAAAACCTGCCGAACCCCGTGGGCCGAACCTGATCGAGCGTGGCATCAGCGCGGCACGCAACTGGCTGTTCGGCGGCAACACGGTGCTGCGCGTGGGCGTGGTGCTGCTGTTTTTCGGTCTGGCGTTTTTGCTGCGTTACGCCACCGAAGGTATGGTGGTGCCGATCGAATTGCGTTACGCCGGGGTTGCGGTTGCCGCGTTGGGCCTGCTTGCGCTGGGCTGGTGGTTACGCCGGCGCAACACAAACTATGCGTTGATGCTGCAGGGCACCGGGATCGCGGTGCTGTACCTGACGGTGTTCGCGGCGATGCGCTTGCATCCGCTGCTCGATCCTTCAGCCGCGCTGGGCCTGCTGGTGGCTGTGACGGTGTTCTCGGCCATTCTGGCAATCACCCAGGATGCCTTGGGGTTGGCCGCTGCGGCAGCCTTGGGCGGTTTTGCTGCGCCGATCCTGACCTCGACGGGGGAAGGCAATCACGTCGCGCTGTTCAGTTATTTCGCGCTGCTCAACGCCGGTATTCTGGCCATTGCCTGGTTCAAGGCCTGGCGCCTGCTCAATCTGATCGGCTTCGTTGGCACCTTTGGCATCGGTTTCGCCTGGGGTCTGCGTTCTTATGTTCCTGAGCTGTTGTGGAGCACCGAGCCGTTCCTGATCCTGTTTTTCCTGATGTACCTGACCATCGGCTTGCTGTTTGCCCGACGCAAGCTGCTCGATCTGGCCGATGCCCCGGCGGACGTCGATCGCGAGGCGCTGTTGCACTGGTCGGCGCGCAAGGGCGATTACGTCGACGGAACAATGCTGTTCGGCCCGCCGATCATTGGTTTCGGTTTGCAGTTCGCCATCGTTCAGCACCTGGAATTTGCGGCGGCGTTCAGTGCCCTGGCGCTAGGCATGCTCTATATGGCGCTGGCCAGGCTATTGATGGGTGGGCGCGCAGTGTTGCTGGGCGAAACCTGTCTGGCGCTCGGGGTGATTTTTGCCAGTCTGGCGATTCCGTTGGGGCTCGATGCGCGCTGGACTTCAGCGGCATGGGCCGTCGAGGGCGCGGGGATTTTCTGGCTAGGCCTGCGCCAGCATCGACCGTTTGCCCGGGCCTTTGCGCTGTTGCTGCAATTGGGCTCGGCGCTGGCCTTCCTCAGTGAATTGCGCGTCGGCGAAAACAGTTTGCTCGACGGTGCGCCACTGGGCGCGTTGATGCTCGGCGGTGCGCTGCTGTTCAGCTTCTATCAACTGCGCAACGCGGCAGTGGAGCAGACCGCGCCGTGGGAGCGCCAGGCATTGCCCGTGCTGGCGAGCCTGGGCCTGACGTTCCTGTACCTGCTGGCACCGCTGTTTTTCTTCACCCAAGGCACAGCGATCAGTTGGGCGCTGGCCGGGCTGGCAACGTTGTGGGTCGGCCTGCGCATTCAATCGCGCACGTTCCTGTTCAGCGCGTTTGCCGTGCAATTGCTCGGCGGCGCGTTGTTCCTGCTGCGGCTGCAAGGCGCGGGCGAGGATTCGTCAGCAGTGTTCAGCGCGGGCTGGAGTGGTTTGCTCAGCGCATCGCTGATCGGTCTGGCATTGATCGCCGGCATGTTGCTGGCGGCGCGCGATGACATGGTACGCAGCGACGTGCGTCTGCTGCGCGGCTTGTCCGTGGTGCTGTTGGCCGGTCTGGTGCTGATCAATCTGGCAGTGCTGTTTGTCCTGCCGTGGCAGACCGCGAGTGCGGTGTGGGCGGCCAGTGGTTTGCTGATCATCTGGCTGAGCCTGTATCTGCAGCAGCGCGTCAGCTTCGTTTTTGGCCTGCTGTTGCAGGTGATCGGCGGCGCTGCATTTTTGCTGGCTGGCCCGGAGCTGCTGGGGCCGTTGTCCAGCGAAGGCTTGAAGCCGCTGGCCCATGGTGGATTCTGGACGCCGCTGGTGCTGGGACTGGCGGCGATGGTCGGCGCGTGGCGCTTGCAACTGGGCAACCATGCCTCGGCGTTTGATGCGTTGAGTTTGCAGCGCTTGTCCGAAATATTGTTGGTATGGGGCGCTGCTTGGTGGACGCTGGCGTGGGTCAGTGAGGTGCTGCGCTTTGCCCCGGCCAATCTGCAAGCGACGCTGTTGTTATTGCTCGCGGCGCTCAGTGTGGCGCTGTGGACGCTGGCGTCACTGCGGCTGAAATGGCCGGCGCTGGGTTTGCTTTGCACTTTGCTGATTCCCGCGGCTGCGCTGGTATTGCTCGGTGCATGGCAGTCGCGTTATCACCCGGCGGCCGACTTCGGCTGGCTGGCCTGGACGCTAGTATTTGCCGCGCATTTCTTCAGCCTGCGCCGCCTCGCGCCGATGCTGCCGGCACGCGCTTTAAGTTCCGCGCATGTACTCGGTTGCTGGCTGCTGATCGGCGTGCTGGCGCTGGAGTTGCGTTACGGTCTGCTGCTGTTGTCCGAGCAGTACAACGCCTGGCGCTGGCTGGGCTGGGCGATTCTGCCGAGCGTCTATCTTTTGCTCGCAGCTGCACCGCGTACGTGGCCATGGCCGGTGGCGGCGTTTGCCCGCGAGTACCGTTTGTACGCCGCTGCGCCGCTGGCCGTGTTGATGTTGGCGTGGTTCTGGCTGGCCAACGGTGTCAGCGATGGCAACGCCGAACCGCTGCCTTATGTGCCGCTGCTCAACCCTCTGGAGTTGGGGCTGCTGTTTGCCTTGTTCGGCGTTTATGTGTGGTCGCGCAGTGCTTTGGCACAACTGTCGATCCGCCGGAACTACGCCGACACCGCCACGCAACTGATCGCCGGGGTTTCGCTGTTCGCCTTCTGCACGGCGCTGGTGACCCGCACCGCGCATCATTGGGCTGGGATCCCGTTCGAACTGGACACGTTGCTCGCCTCGATGCTGGTGCAGGCCGGGTTGTCGATCGTCTGGACGCTGATGGCGCTGGGGCTGATGATCGGCGGTCATCTGCGCCATCGCCGCGAAGTGTGGCTGATCGGCGCGGCGCTGATTGCGCTGGTGGTGGCGAAACTGATTTTTGTCGAACTGAGCAACCGTGGCGGCCTCGCCCGGATCGTCTCGTTTATCGGCGTCGGCGTGTTGCTGCTGGTGGTGGGCTATTTTGCCCCGTTGCCGCCCAAGCGCGTCGAAGCCGAACCGGCGGCGGACAAACCCGCCACGGAAACCGAAGGAGTTGTCTCTTGAGTCGCATGCTGAATCTGGGTTGGTTGGCGTTGGGCGTGGTGATGGCTGCCGGCGCCCAGGAAAAACCCGCGGACTTCGCCACGCAGGTGCCACTGTCGGTCAGCGGCAACGGCCCGTGGTATCGCCTCGAATTGCCGCTGAGCGTGCAATTGCAGGCGCGCCAGACTGATCTCGGCGACTTGCGCGTGTTCAACGCCGCCGGTGAACCGCAGGCTTACGCGCTGGCCCGCGAATCCGCGCAGACCCGCGATGACGGTCAGTTGCACGACGTCAAATGGTTCCCGCTGTACAACGCCGCGGATGCCAGCGAACGCGCGCCGAACGTGCGCGTGCAGTCGACCACTAATGGCACGCTGGTCGAAGTGCAGCCTTCTTCCCAGCTCGAGGCCGGCGAAGAAGTGCTGCGCGGCTGGCTGCTCGACGCCAGTGCGATCAAGGCGCCGTTGCAGCAGTTGATTCTCGACTGGACCAGCGAGCGCGACGGTTTCCAGCGTTTCAGCATCGAAGCCAGCGACGACCTGCAGCATTGGCAGGCGTGGGGCGAAGGCCAGGTTGCACGGCTGACGTTCTCCGATGAGCGCATCGAACAGCACGAAGTGACCCTGCCGGGGCAGACCGCGCGGTATGTGCGCCTGCTCTGGGAGTCGCCGGGTTCAGCGCCAATCCTTACTTCGGCGCAACTGAAAAGCAGCGACCCGCGTCATTTACCGCTGCCGTTGGTCTGGTCGCAAACCGTGGCCGGCAGCAGCACCAAGGCCGGGGAATACATTTGGCAGCTGCCGATGGGGCTGAATGTCGAGCGCGTGCAGATTGAACTGAAACAGCCGAACAGTCTGGCGCCGGTCACGTTGGCCGGCCGCCGCGAGAGCAGTTTGCCGTGGCAGACGCTGAGCAGTGGCTTGTTGTATCGCCTGACTCAGAACAATCAGGACGTGGTGCAGAACGAAATCCCCCTCGCCGGGCAGACCGTGCATCAGTTGAAGCTGACCGTGGACGAGCGGGGCGGTGGGTTGGGTGAGCAGGCGCCGGATCTGAAATACGCGGTGCGCGCCACGCAGGTGATTTTCCTCGCCCGGGGCGATGGGCCGTACAGCCTCGCCTTGGGCAATGCCACGGTGAAAACGGCGAACCTGCCGTTGACCACGCTGATTCCGGATTTCAAACCGCAGATGCTGGCGACGCTGGGCAAGGCCTCGGTGCAGAGCGAAGCCGTGCTGACGCAGACCTCGACGGCAACCACGGCTGCGGTGGCCGGGACCAATTGGAAAAAGATCGGTTTGTGGGCGGTCTTGCTGCTCAGCGTGGTTTTTTTGGGTGCGATGGCGTTCAGCCTGTTGCGCAAGCCGCCCGCCAACACCTGAGAAGGCTGGCGCTGCCCGCCAATCGCGAGCAGGCTCGCTCCCACCAGTGACCGCATTTTTTCATGTGGAATGCGGTCCTGGTAGGGGTGAGCCTGCTCGCGATAGCGGTCTACCAGCCTACAAAAATCTCCAAACTGCCGCATCAGCCAGGCACCAATAGTCCCGAACCGGTCTACGCTCAAATCCGCCACCTGAACTCTCCACCGACAATCACGTCTGATGCAGGCAAATACGCCCCGACGCACGTTAGCGGGCGTCTTCGCTCGCTAGGTTTTCAGACTCCCTGTAAACTGCGCGGGTTTTTAGCCCCCCCCCATTCCACCGGAGCCGTCCATGTCCCGCGTTACCTTGAGTCGCTATTTGATTGAGCAGACCCGCAGCAACAACACTCCTGCCGATCTGCGCTTCCTGATCGAAGTGGTGGCGCGTGCCTGCAAGGAAATCAGCCACGCCGTGTCCAAAGGCGCCCTCGGCGGTGTTCTGGGCAGCATGGGCACTGAAAACGTCCAGGGCGAAGTGCAGAAGAAACTCGACGTGCTGTCGAACGAAATCCTGCTCGAAGCCAACGAATGGGGCGGTCACCTGGCCGGCATGGCGTCCGAAGAAATGGACAATGCCTACCAGATCCCGGGCAAATACCCGAAAGGCGCCTACCTGTTGGTATTCGACCCACTGGACGGTTCCTCGAACATCGACATCAACGCGCCGGTCGGCACCATTTTCTCGGTACTGCGTTGCCCGAACGAATACCTGAGCCAGAACGAGCCGCTGAACGAAAAGGCCTTTCTGCAACCCGGCACCCAGCAAGTGGCCGCCGGTTACGCGATCTACGGTCCGCAGACCATGCTGGTGCTGACCCTGGGTGACGGCGTCAAAGGTTTCACCCTCGACCGTGAAATGGGCAGCTTCGTACTGACCCACGAAGACATCACCATTCCTGAAACCACGCAGGAATTCGCCATCAACATGTCCAACCAGCGTCACTGGGAAGCCCCGGTACAGCGCTACGTCGGCGAGCTGCTGGCCGGTGAAGAAGGCCCGTTGAAGAAGAACTACAACATGCGTTGGGTCGCGGCGATGGTTGCCGACGTACACCGCATTCTGACCCGTGGCGGTCTGTTCATGTACCCGCGCGACAGCCGTGAGCCGTCCAAACCGGGCAAACTGCGCCTGATGTACGAAGCCAACCCGATGTCGTTCCTCGTCGAACAAGCGGGCGGCGCCTCCACCGACGGCCACCAGCGCATCCTCGACATTCAGCCCGAAGGCCTGCACCAGCGTGTAGCGGTTTTCCTCGGCTCGAAAGAAGAAGTCGCTCGCGCTACGGCCTACCACAAGGAATAAACCATGAACGCGCCCTGGCAGCCGTTGCTCGATTGGTGGTTCGGAAATGCCGAATCACCGAATGAGATATCGGCTGACAAGGGCAAGTTGTGGTTCGGCAAGCGTGACAGCCAGGACCTCGAAGCGCAGACGCGTTTCGGGGTCTTTGTCGATCAGGCCCTGGCCGGCGAATTGACCGAGTGGACGCAATGTCCCGAAGGTTGGCTGGCGGTGGTGCTGTTGCTTGATCAATTGCCGCGAATGATCCATCGCAACACCCCTAAAGCCTACTCCGGTGATTTGCGCGCGCAGAAACTCGTCGCCCAAGGCATTGCCGCGGATTTCGATCGGCAGTTGAAACCGATCCAGCGTGTGTTCATTTATCTGGTATTCGAACACTGCGAAAACCTCGCGGCACAGAACGAGGCAGTGTCGCGATTCATCGAACTGGTGGCGGAACAGCCGGAAGCGCAGAGGGCGGTGTTTGCAGATAATCTGGATTATGCCGAGCGGCATCGGAAGGTGATTGCGCAGTTTGGGAGGTTTCCGCATCGCAATGCGGTGTTGGGGCGGGAGTCTACGGCTGAGGAATTGGAGTTTCTTGGTCAGCCCGGTTCTCGGTTTTGATTCAGGGATTGCCTCTTAGAAGTCGTTTCATCAAAAGCGCCGGTAAGCTTTTTCGCGTATCGACAACGATATGAATGAACACTGTGGCTTCCCGCACTTCGTAAATCACGCGGTTCATGCCAGAGATAATCTGCCGATACTGGCCAAGATTGAGTTTCTCGATTTCTCCAGGAATCGATCCTGAGTAAGGCTGATCGGCGAGACCAAGAATTGCGGTTTTGAGATCGGCATAAGTGCTTTGCCAGATTTGCGTCGAGAACTGCCTGACGAGGTATGTGCGAAGCTCTTTGAGATCTGCTTGTGCGGACTGAAGAATAACGACCTTTAAACTCATTGATGATCGGCCCTGTCCAGTTCGGCAAAAACGTCTTCAGCCTCACTGAACTTGCCTTCTTCGATCTCCCGATTACCCATCGCCAACAGTTTCAGCAACGCCATTGTGTCTTCTTGCTCTTCAAAGCTTTTCACATCCATAACCACTAGCTTGGCTTCACCGTTTTGAGTGATTACCAGCGGTTCGCGGCTTTCAGTAATGGATTTGACGATATCGGCCGTGTGGCTTTTCAGGTAACTGATCGGTTTGATTTGCGATGAAAGCTTCATGATTGAGCCTCGCCTAATTGATGAGGACTGAGTTTAGTCTTAATTCAGTCCACTGTCAGTGGGGCCTGACCAGCGTATTACAATTTGGGCGCTGTCGTGGCTAATGCCCCCATCGCCAGCAGGGAGGCTCCCGGTGCCGTGCCCGCACCACTGTGGAAGCCAGCGTGCTGGCGATAGGGTCAATAGCAGCATTTTAAATCCGGAAACTACCCACCAATTGCTTCAACCGCGCTGCCTGCTGCTCCAGATCCGAACACGCGCGCAATGTCGCCTGCAGGTTTTCCACACCTTCCTGATTCAGCGTGTTGATCTCGCTGATATCCACATTGATCGACTCAACCACGGCGGTCTGCTCTTCAGTCGCGGTGGCGACCGATTGGTTCATGCCGTCGATCTCGCCGATACGCTGGGTCACGCTGCCGAGGCGTTCGCCGGCCTGGTTGGCGATGCCGACGCTGCTTTCGCTCTCGCGCTGGCTCTCGGTCATGATGCTCACCGCTTGACGCGCGCCGATTTGCAGTTCCTCGATCATCTTTTGCACTTGCTGCGCCGAATCCTGGGTGCGGTGGGCGAGGTTGCGCACTTCGTCGGCAACCACGGCGAAACCACGCCCGGCCTCACCGGCCCGCGCCGCTTCGATCGCCGCGTTGAGGGCAAGCAGGTTGGTTTGCTGGGAAATGCTGGTGATCACTTCGAGAATCTGGCCGATGTTCACCGTGTTGCTGTTGAGGGTTTCGATGTTGCCGCAGGAGTCGCTGATCTTCGCCGACAGCTGCTGCATGGCGTGGATGGTCTTATCCACCACCTGCTGACCTTCGACGGCGAGGCCGCGCGCATCGCTGGAATGCTGCGAGGCGAGGGCGGCGTTCTGGGCGATTTCCTGGGCGGCTGCGCCGAGCTGGTTGATCGCGGCGGCGACGCTGTTGGTGCGGCTGGCTTGCTGGTCGGAGTTGTACATCGATGAGTTCGATGCGGCGACCACGCGCAGGGCGACTTCGTTGACCTGACCGGTGGCCGAGGACACTTCGCGGATCGAGGTGTGGATACGCTCGACGAAGCGGTTGAACGAGGTGCCTAGTGCGCCGAATTCATCGTTGCCATGGATGACCAGACGCTTGGTCAGGTCGCCCTCACCTTCAGCGATATCGTGCATGGCGCGGCCCATGGTCAGCAGCGGTTGCATCAGCACACGAATCAGCATGCCCAACAACGCCAGAATGATGACCACGGCAATGGCCATGGCGATCAGCGCTGAGGTTCGAAATTCGCTGAGCATGGCGAAAGCGGTGTCTTTATCGAGCACCAGCGCCACGTACCAGTCAGCCGACGGCACGCCATTGACGCGGGTGAAGGAGATCAATTGAGTCTTGCCGTCGAATTCGACTTCCTTCAGGCCCGGGCTGACTTTTGGTGCGCCATTCGGATAGGCCTCGGCGAGGGTCTTGAGTACGAGTTTGCTGTCCGGGTGAATGAGTATTTTGCCTTCGGCGCTGACAATGAAGGCGTGACCGTGACCGCCGAAGTTCAGCGAGTTGATGATTGCACTGACGCTGGTCAGATCGATATCTGCACCGGCGACGCCGAGCATCTGGCCCTGACGTTGCACCGGCGTGGCGACGGTAATCACCAGTTTGCCAGATGAGGCAGCGATGTAAGGTTCGGTGACGATCGTCTGTTGTGCGCTATTGGCCGCTTTGTACCAGCCGCGGGCGCGCGGGTCGTAATCCGGTGCGCGATTGCCGGCCGGCACCGAGAACATCACGCCGTCCGCGCCGCCGAAATAGCTGAGCTGAAAATTGCCGGTGTAGGCGGGCAGGTCGATGATGCGCTTGAGGCTGGCCGGCGCGTTGCCGTCGACCGCCACTTGCTGGGATAACGATTGCAACAGCTGGATGCGGCTTTCCAGCCAGGTCTGGATGTTGCTGGTGGTCAGACTGCCCAGTTCCTGCATGGTCGCTTCGGTACTGCTGCTCAGAGCCTGACGTTGTCGATAGTCGTTGAACAGAATGAAACAGGCGAACGCAACGGCCACCACGAGGGCGGCAGCCAACAAGATCTTGTGGCTGAATTTCAGGTTTCTGGTCATCGAATGAACTACCGAGCAAGGGCTGGTCAGGAAAGGGCGGCAATTTGCCATATTCCCTGGCGTTGCGCTGCTCTTATTTCGACCGGCGCGCGCCAAAGATTAGACGTGCTGGCGGAAAATCGACGAAATGCTCAATAGCCCTACAAAGTGTCTGATTTAACCGAAAAATGCCGGACGAGCGGATGAACAAATAGCCATCTTGTCAGGGAACCAGCGGAGGGTTTTCTCTTCTAAGCTTCTGGTTGGCACCATGCCAGCCCCCTTCCGCTCCAGGAGTTACACCATGTCGCTGCGATCTCTCGCCCTTCTGTGCTTTTGCGTGCTGCTGGCCGCATGCAGCAAGGTCAATCAGGAAAACTACTCGAAGCTCTCGGCCGGCATGGCCAAGGCCGAAGTCGAGACCCTGCTGGGCAAACCGACTGATTGCTCGGGCGCGCTCGGCATGTCCAGTTGCACCTGGGGCGACAAGAACAGCTTTATCAGCGTGCAGTACGCCGGTGACAAAGTGCTGATGTTTTCCGGCCAAGGCCTGAAGTAAACCGGGGCTTCGCGCCCACGGAGAAAAAAATGAAGCGGTTATTGTTAGTTCTTTTTGCCGGCCTGGTTTTGGCCGGCTGCGCCACTTCCGGCGTCGATTCGTTGGCACCGAAAACCGTCAACAGCGTCAATCTCAAGCGTTATCAAGGCACCTGGTACGAACTGGCGCGTCTGCCGATGTACTTCCAGCGCAACTGCGCGCAATCCGAAGCGCATTACACCCTCAAGCCTGACGGCAACGTGGCGGTGCTCAACCGCTGCCTGACCCCGGACTGGCAATGGGAAGAGGCCAAGGGCACGGCTTATCCGCAAGTGCCGGGCAAGACCGACAAGCTGTGGGTCGAGTTCGACAACTGGTTCTCGCGCCTGCTGCCGGGCGTCGCCAAAGGCGAATACTGGGTGTTGTACGTCAGCGACGACTACAAGACCGCCATCGTCGGCGACCCAAGCCGCAAGTACATGTGGCTGCTGTCGCGCACACCGACCGTCAACGGTGTGGTGCGCGAGGACTTGCTGAGCAAGGCGCGTCAGCAAGGGTATGACACCACCCGGCTGATCTGGCGGGCGACGGATCGGCAGATGGCTAAAACTTCGAACTGAAGAACACTGCAAAACCTTGTAGGAGTGAGCCTGCTCGCGATAGCGGTGTGTCAGAAAATGAATATGTGACTGACACACCGCTATCGCGAGCAGGCTCACTCCTACATTGGGGGTTTGTGTCAGCCTAAAAGGTCGCGCAGGACTTGGGTGAAGGCACGCGCACTGTCTTCTTCGCCGGCATGCCTGCCGCCGCGCACCACCCATTGGCCATTCACCATCACATCACGCACCTGCCGATCGCCACCGGCGAACAACCAGCGATTCAAGATCCCGTCGCCGCTGGCCGTCGCCAGGTAGGGATCGTTGCCATCGAGCACAATCCAGTCGGCCCGCTTGCCAACTTCCAGCGCGCCGATCGGCTGCCCCAACGCCTGCGCGCCGCCGTCCAGTGCGGCGTCATACAACGTGCGCCCGACCATCGGCTGATCCGCGCCGTACAAGCGATTGCGGCGCTGATCACGCAGACGCTGGCCGTATTCCAGCCAGCGCAATTCTTCCACCACGCTCAGCGATACATGGCTGTCGGAGCCGATGCCCATGCGCCCGCCCTGAGCGAGGAAATCCACTGCCGGGAAAATCCCGTCGCCCAGATTCGCTTCGGTGGTCAGGCACAACCCGGCGATGGCGCGACTGTTGGCCATCAGCGTGACTTCTTCCTGGTTGGCGTGGGTCGCGTGGACCAGGCACCAGCGCTGATCGACCTCGACATTTTCATACAGCCATTGCAGCGGCCGACGCCCGCTCCAGCTCAGGCAGTCGTCGACTTCCTTCTGTTGTTCGGCGATGTGGATGTGCACCGGGCATTTTGGGTCGCTGGCCGCCAGCACCTCGCTGATCTGTTGTGGTGTCACCGCACGTAACGAGTGGAAACACAGGCCCAGCGATTGCGCCTTTTGCTGCGCCAGTAATGGCTGCAAGCGCGATTGCAGATTCAGGTAATTTTCCGTGCTGTTGATAAACCGTCGCTGGCCGTCATTGGGCGTCTGGCCGCCGAAACCGGCGTGGCTGTAGAGCACCGGCAGCAGGGTCAGGCCGATGCCGCTGTCACTGGCGGCCTGGCTGATGCGCAAGGCCAGTTCGGCCGGGTCGGCATACGGCTGGCCGTTGCTGTCGTGGTGCACGTAGTGAAATTCTGCGACTGAGGTGTAACCGGCCTTGAGCATTTCGATGTACAGCTGACGGGCGATGATGCCGAGCTGATCCGGGCTGATTTTTCCGACGAGCCGATACATCAGATCGCGCCAGGTCCAGAAACTGTCGTTCGGGTTGCCGGCCACTTCGGCCAGCCCGGCCATCGCCCGCTGGAAGGCGTGGGAGTGCAGATTCGGCATGCCCGGCAGCAACGGGCCGCTCAGCCGTTCGGCGCCGTCTGCGCTGGCATCGGCCTGGATTTGGGTCAGCAAGCCATCGGCGCTGACCTCAAGACGTACATTATTGGCCCATCCATTAGGCAGCAGTGCGCGTTCGGCAAAGAAGGCGGACATGGTTCGGCACCCCATCGTGTGTTATTTGTATATACATATACAGACGTTTGCCTGCCCGGTAAACTCCGGCAAGCTAGCCACTTTCATCCAAGAACAGGGATCCACCGTGCCGACTCCGCCTCCAGTCTCCCCGTTGGCCGCGAACATGGGCGACAGTCCGGCGCCCTTGTACGCCCGCGTCAAACAGATGATCACCCAGCAGATCGACAGCGGTAACTGGCCGCCGCATTACCGCGTGCCGTCCGAGAGCGAACTGGTCAGCCAGCTGGGCTTCAGCCGCATGACCATCAACCGCGCCTTACGCGAGATGACCGCCGACGGCCTGCTGGTGCGCATGCAAGGCGTCGGCACTTTCGTTGCCGAGCCGAAGAGCCAGTCGGCGCTGTTTGAAGTGCATAACATCGCCGATGAAATCGCCTCCCGTGGCCATCGCCACACCTGCCAGGTCATCACCCTCGAAGAAGAGGCCGCCGGTTCCGAGCGCGCGCTGGCGCTGGACATGCGCGAGGGGCAGAAGGTGTTCCACTCGCTGATCGTGCATTACGAAAACGACATTCCCGTGCAAATCGAAGACCGCTTCGTCAACGCGCTGGTCGCCCCGGAATACCTCAAGCAGGATTTCACCCTGCAAACCCCTTACGCCTATCTCAACCAGGTCGCCCCGCTGACCGAGGGCGAGCACGTGGTCGAGGCGATTCTCGCTGAGCCGTCCGAGTGCAAATTGTTGCAGATCGAAAAGGGCGAGCCGTGCCTGCTGATTCGCCGCCGCACGTGGTCCGGTCGGCAGCCAGTGACCGCAGCGCGCTTGATCCATCCGGGTTCCCGTCATCGTCTGGAAGGGCGGTTTCATAAATGAGTAACGAAGTGAAGGTTCTGCGCGCCGCAGGCTACCCGCGTATGCCGTGGAAAAACGGCGGCGGCAGCACCGAAGAAATCACCCGTGACGCAGGTGCCGGTCTTGATGGTTTCGGCTGGCGTCTATCGATTGCCGACATCGCTGAATCGGGCGGTTTCTCGACGTTCGCTGGGTACCAGCGAGTGATCACCGTGTTGCAGGGCGATGGCATGACCCTGAGCGTTGACGGTGACGATAGTCGGCCGCTGTTACCCCTCGACCCATTCGCCTTCAGTGGCGAAAGTCAGGTGTCGTGCACGTTGCTCGGCGGCGCGATTCGCGACTTCAATCTGATCTACGCGCCGCAGCGTTACAGCGCGCGGTTGCAGTGGCTGAACGGTGAGCAGCGGTTTTTCAGCTCGGCATCGACGGTACTGGTGTTCAGTGTCAGTGACTTGCTGCAAGTGGGGGTTGGTGGCAGCACGTCTCAGTTGGGGCGACATGATTGTCTGCAACTGGACGGTAACACCGGGTTGATCGAAGTCTCGACCTATGCCGCTTGTTGCGTGATCGAGCTGACAGCTCGCTAATTACGCCTTTCTCTCGATCATTCCCACGCTCTGCGTGGGAATGCATCCCGTGACATTCTTCGTCACCAGCGAACGCGGAGCGTCCGTGGCGGCGTTACCACGCAGAGCGTGGGAACGATCCCGAAAGCTGTTTCCTGCACGCACCAACTTGTTACCGAACGCCCCAGCGTGGCGCAAAACCACGCTCTCGTAATAATCCCCAGTTGCGTCAATCCATACCCTCGAAATATTTCATCCACGCTTGAGCCCTTGATCCAGGCGCTCTACAGCCCTCTGCGCGATTTTTCTTGAACGCCCCTCCAGCAAGTTGGCCGCTTGATTGCATATGCTTGTATGTACAAGTAAAGACGTATGCGTATGAGTCGCTTGAGACTCTCCGCAGCGTCCACTGATTCGCTTGTCGCGCATCGAAGCGCACAGGCTGCTTGCCCACTGCCAGGGTTGGTTTGAATTGATCGCTGAGGAGTCTTTTTCGTGACTGACAATAAGCCTACTAAGGTTCGTAACGTCGAAATCCGTGCATCGCGCGGCAACAAGCTGACCGCCAAGAGCTGGCTGACCGAAGCGCCGCTGCGCATGCTGATGAACAACCTCGACCCGGAAGTCGCCGAGAACCCGAAAGAGCTGGTGGTCTACGGTGGTATCGGTCGCGCGGCGCGTAACTGGGAGTGCTATGACAAGATTGTCGAAAGCCTGACCAACCTCAACGACGATGAGACCCTGCTCGTGCAATCGGGCAAGCCGGTCGGCGTGTTCAAGACCCACGCCAACGCCCCGCGCGTACTGATCGCCAACTCCAACCTGGTGCCGCACTGGGCGAGCTGGGAGCACTTCAACGAACTCGACGCCAAAGGCCTGGCCATGTACGGCCAGATGACCGCCGGCAGCTGGATCTACATCGGCAGCCAGGGCATCGTTCAGGGCACCTACGAAACCTTCGTCGAAGCCGGTCGCCAGCACTACAACGACAACCTCACCGGCAAGTGGGTTTTGACTGCCGGTCTGGGCGGTATGGGCGGCGCACAACCGCTGGCGGCAACCTTGGCTGGCGCGTGCTCGCTGAACATCGAATGCCAGCAGGTGAGCATCGATTTCCGCCTGAAAAGCCGTTATGTCGACGAACAGGCCAAAGACCTCGACGACGCCCTGGCGCGTATCGACAAATACACCAAAGAAGGCAAAGCGATCTCCATCGCTCTGCTCGGTAACGCCGCAGAAATCCTGCCGGAACTGGTCAAGCGCGGCGTGCGCCCGGACATGGTCACCGACCAGACCAGCGCCCACGACCCGCTCAACGGTTACCTGCCAGCCGGCTGGAGCTGGGACGAATACCGCGCCCGCGCCAAGACCGAACCGGCCGCTGTGATCAAAGCCGCCAAGCAGTCGATGGCCGTGCACGTCAAAGCCATGCTGGAATTCCAGAAGCAGGGCATCCCGACTTTCGACTACGGCAACAACATCCGTCAGATGGCTCAGGAAGAAGGCGTCGAAAACGCCTTTGATTTCCCAGGTTTCGTGCCGGCCTATATCCGTCCGCTGTTCTGCCGTGGCATCGGTCCGTTCCGCTGGGCGGCGCTGTCGGGTGATCCACAAGACATCTACAAAACCGACGCCAAGGTCAAAGAGCTGATCCCGGACGACGCGCACCTGCACAACTGGCTGGACATGGCCCGCGAGCGCATCAGTTTTCAGGGGCTGCCGGCACGGATCTGCTGGGTTGGTCTGGGGCTGCGCGCCAAACTCGGTCTGGCGTTCAACGAAATGGTCCGCAGCGGCGAGCTGTCGGCGCCGATCGTGATCGGCCGTGACCACCTCGACTCCGGCTCGGTCGCCAGCCCGAACCGCGAAACCGAATCGATGCAGGACGGTTCCGACGCCGTGTCCGACTGGCCACTGCTCAACGCCCTGCTCAATACCGCCAGCGGCGCGACTTGGGTTTCGCTGCACCACGGTGGTGGCGTCGGCATGGGCTTCTCGCAGCACTCGGGCATGGTGATTGTCTGCGACGGCACGGACGAAGCGGCCGAACGCATTGCCCGCGTACTGCACAACGACCCGGCGACCGGGGTCATGCGTCACGCCGATGCCGGTTACCAGATCGCCATCGATTGCGCCAAAGAGCAGGGGCTGAATCTGCCGATGATCACCGGGGGCAAGTAACACGCTTTGGCTTTATGTGGGAGCGAGCTTGCTCGCGAAGGCAATCTGTCAGCCAGCACAGATGTTGAAAGTTCTGGCCTATTCGCGAGCAAGCTCGCTCCCACAGAAAAGCAGCCCTACCGAAGCTCAGTGAACTATTAAAACAATCCACAGAGGTTGAATCATGGCTGTCAACACCGATCGTGCAGGCAACAAACCGTTGATCGAGAAGCGTTCGATCGACTACATCCCGGAAGCGGAAAGACACGGTCGTCTGTTCAGCCAGTTCACCCTGTGGATGGGCGCCAATCTGCAGATCACCGCGATTGTCACCGGGGCCTTGGCCGTGGTGCTGGGCGGTGATGTGTTCTGGTCGTTGATCGGCTTGCTGATCGGCCAATTGCTCGGCGGTGGCGTGATGGCGCTGCATGCTGCGCAAGGGCCGAAACTCGGTCTGCCACAGATGATCTCCAGCCGCGTGCAGTTCGGCGTTTATGGCGCGGCGATTCCGATCGTGCTGGTGTGCCTGATGTATTTGGGTTTCACCGCGACCGGCACCGTGCTGTCCGGGCAAGCGCTGGGGCAGTTGTTTGGTGTCAGTGACAGCGTCGGCATTCTGATTTTTGCCAGCGTCATCGTGCTGGTGACGGTGCTCGGCTATCGGGTGATCCACTTCATCGGCCGGGTCGCCAGCATCATCGGCGTGATTGCTTTCGTCTTTCTGTTCTGGCGGTTGATGAGCCAGACCGACGTTGGCGCGCTCCTGCAAATCCGTCACTTCAGCTGGAGCAGCTTCCTGCTGGCGATGTCGCTGGCCGCGTCCTGGCAGATCGCGTTCGGCCCGTATGTCGCGGACTACTCGCGCTATTTGCCGAGCAACACCTCGGCGGTGAAAACCTTTTTCGCCGCCGGTGCCGGTTCGGTGATCGGTGCGCAAGTGGCGATGATCTTCGGCGTGTTCGCGGCGGCTTCGGCCAACGGCCAGTTCGCCGGGCATGAAGTGGCTTACATCGTCGGTCTCGGCGGTACCGGTGCCACTGCGGCGTTGCTGTACTTCAGCATCGCCTTTGGCAAGGTGACCATCTCCACGCTCAACTCCTACGGCAGTTTCATGTGTATTGCGACGATCATCAGTGGTTTCAAAGGCCACCTGACCGTTACGCGCATGCAGCGCCTGGTGTTTGTGCTGGTAATCGTCGGCGCGGCCACGCTGATCGCGCTGCTCGGTCAGCACTCGTTCCTCGGTGCGTTCAAGTCTTTCATCCTGTTCCTGCTCGCGTTCTTCACACCCTGGAGCGCGATCAACCTGGTCGACTACTACTGCATCACCCGTGAGCGCTACGACGTGCCGGCGCTCGCCGATCCGAAGGGACGCTACGGTCGCTGGAACCTGTTGGGGATCAGCGTCTACGTGTTCGGTGTGCTGGTGCAGCTGCCGTTCATCTCGACCAAGTTCTACACCGGTCCGCTGGTGGCCGCCCTCGGTGACGTGGATATCTCCTGGATCATCGGTCTGGTGCTGCCAGCCGCTGTTTACTACGTGTGCGCGAAAAAATGGCACAGCGCAGTGCCCGATCAGCTGATTCTGCCAGTCGAGCAGAGCAGCCAAGTACAACCCGAAACAAGCGGGGCCGGTCGCGCTGCGGCGCAGGCCTGATCTGGACGTGGACAGGGCTGGATGCCTCTTGAACTGCCGTAAGCCCATTCATGATTAGGAGCGTCATTACAATGAAATCGAACAAGACCCTGCTGACCACATTGCTGTCCATGGGCCTGTTGGCCAGTGCCGGCGCCACCCAGGCTGCCGGTTGGTGCGAATCGGGCAAACCGGTGAAATTCGCCGGCCTGAACTGGGAAAGCGGCATGCTCCTGACCGACGTGCTGCAAGTGGTGCTGGAGAAAGGCTACGACTGCAAGACCGACAGCCTGCCGGGCAATTCCATCACCATGGAAAACGCCTTGAGCAGCAATGACATTCAAGTGTTCGCCGAAGAATGGGTCGGCCGCAGCGAGGTCTGGAACAAGGCCGAGAAGGCCGGCAAGGTGGTCGGCGTCGGCGCGCCCATCGTCGGTGCAATCGAAGGCTGGTACGTGCCGCGTTACGTCATCGACGGCGACGCCAAGCGCAAACTCGAACCGAAAGCTCCAGACCTGAAAAATATCGCTGACCTGGGCAAATACGCCGCTGTTTTCAAGGACGCCGAGGAACCGTCCAAAGGCCGTTTCTACAACTGCCCGGCCGGCTGGACCTGCGAGCTGGATAACAGCGAAATGCTGAAAAGCTACGGCCTGGAAAACAGCTACACCAACTTCCGTCCGGGCACAGGACCTGCGCTGGATGCGGCGGTGCTGTCGAGCTACAAGCGTGGCGAGCCGATCCTGTTCTACTACTGGTCGCCCACCCCGCTGATGGGCCAGGTGGACCTGGTCAAACTGGAAGAAAAACCGGGCGTCGACAAGAGCGTGAGCATCAAGGTCGGCCTGTCGAAAACCTTCCACGACGAAGCCCCGGAACTGGTCGCCGTGCTGGAAAAGGTCAACCTGCCGATAGATCTGCTGAACCAGAATCTGGGCCGCATGGCCAAGGAACGTATCGAGTCACCGAAACTGGCGAAAATCTTCCTCAAGGAACATCCTGAAGTCTGGCATGCGTGGGTCAGTGCAGACGCAGCCAGGAAAATCGACGCGGCGCTGTAGGTCGATACCTCCCGGTCAATCGCGAGGCTGGCCGGGAGATACGCCGTAAACGCTGGAATGAGATTGCTGACTGAGAGCCGCTTATGTTTCCCGAGAGCTTTACCTTTTCCATCGCCGACTGGGTCAACGGTTGGGTCGATTCGCTGGTCACCAACTACGGTGATGTGTTCCGCCATATCTCCGACACGCTGTTGTGGGCCATCGTCAACCTCGAAGGCCTGCTGCGCGCAGCGCCATGGTGGCTGATGCTGACGATCGTCGGTGTGGTCGCCTGGCACGCCACGCGCAAAGTCTTGACCACGGCGGTCATCGTCGGTCTGCTGTTCCTCGTGGGCGCGGTCGGCCTGTGGGACAAGCTCATGCAGACGCTGGCGCTGATGATGGTCGCGACGATCATTTCGGTGCTGATCGGCATCCCGCTGGGGATTCTCTCAGCGCGCAGCAATCGCCTGCGTTCGGTGCTGATGCCGCTGCTCGACATCATGCAGACCATGCCGAGTTTCGTGTACCTGATTCCGGTGCTGATGCTGTTCGGCCTGGGCAAGGTGCCGGCGATTTTCGCCACGGTGATCTACGCCGCGCCGCCGCTGATTCGTCTGACCGATCTGGGCATTCGCCAGGTTGACGGCGAAGTGATGGAAGCGATCAACGCGTTCGGCGCCAATCGCTGGCAGCAACTGTTCGGCGTGCAACTGCCGCTGGCCCTGCCGAGCATCATGGCCGGGATCAACCAGACCACCATGATGGCCCTGTCGATGGTGGTGATCGCCTCGATGATCGGCGCCCGTGGCCTGGGTGAAGATGTGCTGGTGGGGATTCAGACCCTTAACGTCGGACGTGGCCTTGAAGCCGGTCTGGCGATCGTGATTCTCGCAGTGGTCATCGACCGCATTACTCAAGCGTATGGTCGGCCACGGCATGAGGTGAGCAAATGAGCAACGCAACCGTGAGCAAGATCGAAGTCAAAAACGTCTTCAAGATTTTCGGCAACCGGGCCAAGGATGCGTTGGCGATGGTCGGCCAGGGCAAGACCAAGGATCAGGTACTGAATGAAACCGGTTGTGTGGTCGGAGTGAATGACCTGTCGCTGAGCATCGGCACCGGCGAGATCTTCGTGATCATGGGCCTGTCCGGCTCGGGCAAATCGACGCTGGTGCGCCACTTCAATCGGCTGATCGATCCCACCAGCGGGGCGATCCTCGTCGACGGCGTGGACATCCTGCAATACGACATGGATGCGCTGCGCGAATTTCGCCGGCACAAGATCAGCATGGTGTTTCAGAGCTTTGGTCTGTTGCCGCACAAAAGCGTGCTCGACAACGTCGCCTACGGTTTGAAAGTGCGCGGCGAGAGCAAGCAGCTGTGTACCGAGCGCGCGCTGCACTGGATCAACACCGTGGGCCTCAAAGGCTACGAAAACAAATACCCGCACCAGCTCTCCGGCGGCATGCGCCAGCGTGTCGGTCTGGCCCGCGCTTTGGCGGCGGACACCGACATCATTCTGATGGACGAAGCCTTCAGTGCGCTCGACCCGCTGATCCGTGCCGAGATGCAGGACCAGTTGCTGGAGCTGCAAAAGTCCCTGCACAAGACCATCGTGTTCATCACTCACGACCTCGACGAGGCCGTGCGCATCGGCAACCGCATTGCGATTCTCAAGGATGGGAAGTTGATTCAGGTCGGTACGCCACGGGAGATCCTGCATTCGCCGGCGGATGAGTATGTCGACCGATTCGTGCAGCGGCGGGCGGCAGTAGTCTGATCTGAACAAAGCGTTGCACCGACTGGCCCCATCGCTGGCAAGCCAGCTCCCACAGGGATTGTGTGAGCACTGATGACTCTGTGGGAGCTGGCTTGCCAGCGATGGCGCCGGTGAAGCTGCATCAATATCAAGGTTGAGGTTTTAGATGTCCCAGGCTGAAAAAATCATCATCACCGGCGACCACCTGCATTGGCAGGACGTGGTCGCCGTGGCCCGGCGCGGTGCGCAACTGGAGCTGTCGGAGGGCACCTGGGCGCGAATCGACAACGCGCAGGCCATCGTTCAGCGCATCGTCGAAAGTGGCGAGCGGGCCTATGGCGTCAACACCGGTCTGGGCGGACTGTCCAACGTCTCGCTCAAAGGCGAACAACTCAGCCAGCTCTCGCGCAACACCTTGCTCAGCCACGCCTGTGGTGTCGGCCCGGTGCTCAGAGACGAACAGACTCGGGCGATCATCTGCGCCGCGATCCACAACTACAGCCACGGCAAATCCGGCATCCACCGCCAAGTGGTCGAAGGCCTGCTGGCGCTGCTCAATCGCGGCATCACCCCGCAGGTGCCGTCGCAAGGTTCGGTGGGCTACCTGACACACATGGCGCACATCGGTATCGCCTTGCTCGGCGTCGGCAACGTCAGCTATCGCGGGCAAATTGTGCCGGCGCAACAGGCACTGGCCGCAGAAGGCTTGCAACCGGTGCAGCTTGGTGCCAAGGACGGTTTGTGCCTGGTCAACGGCACGCCGTGCATGACCGGCCTCAGTTGCCTGGCGATTGCCGATGCGACGCGGCTGATGCAATGGGCCGACGTCATCGCTGCGATGAGCTTTGAAGCCCAGCGCGGCCAGATCGACGCCTTCGATGCGGAAATCATCGCACTGAAACCGCATCCAGGCATGCAGCAGGTTGGCGGCAATTTGCGCGCGCTGCTCGACGGCAGCGAAGTGATCGCCACGAGCAAAGGCATTCGCACTCAGGACGCCTTGAGCATCCGCTCGATCCCGCAGGTTCACGGCGCCGCGCGTGATCAACTGGAGCATGCGATCAGGCAGGTCGAAATCGAACTCAACGCCTGCACCGACAACCCGTTGCTGCTCGGCACGTCGGACAATTTCCGGGTGATGTCGCAAGCCAACCCGCACGGGCAATCGGTGGCGATGGCCGCCGACCTGCTGGCGATCGCCATGGCCGAGATCGGCTCGATCGCCGAGCGCCGACTCGATCGCCTGATCAATCCGCACGTCAGCGGCCTGCCGGCCTTTCTGGTGGCCAATCCGGGCGTCAATTCCGGGATGATGATCGTGCAATACGTCGCCGCCTCGCTGTGCGCGGAAAACCGCCAGTTGGCGCAACCGGCGGTGCTCGATAACTACATCACCTCGGGCCTGCAGGAAGACCACCTGAGCATGGGCACCAACGCTGCGCTGAAGCTGCATCGCGCCGTGGAAAACTGCACGCAGATCCTCGCCATCGAATACTTGTTGGCGGCCCAGGCGTTTGAATTTCTAAAGGAGCAACGCTTCGGCGCCGGCACCGATGTCGCCTGGCGCCTGCTGCGCGAAAAAGTCCCGGCCTACGATCAGGACCGCTGGCTGGCGCCGGATATCGCCGCCGCAGCGAGCGTGCTGAAAGACCCGAATCTGCCGCACAAGGTTTTACCGAATCTGCACTGACACTACCCCTGCCAGCGTGCCAAGGCGCGGCTCTCCAAAAGACGAGCGGCGACGGACAACGGACATTTCCGGAGCGACTGGTCAGTTAATAAGAAACTCTCAAAAGGAGCACAAACATGACTGCGCTGAACCTGATTCCCGGCCAACTGAGCCTGGCCCAACTGCGTGACGTCTACCAGCGTCCGGTCAAGCTGAGCCTCGACAACAGCGCCGCCGCGCAGATCGAGGCCAGCGTGGCCTGCGTCGAGCAGATCCTCGCCGAGAACCGCACGGCCTACGGCATCAACACCGGTTTCGGCCTGCTCGCGTCGACGCGCATTGCCAGCGAAGACTTGGAAAACCTGCAGCGTTCGCTGGTGCTGTCCCACGCCGCCGGTGTCGGCGAGCCGATCAGCGATGCGCTGGTGCGGCTGGTCATGGTGCTCA
Organism: Pseudomonas koreensis; assembly: GCF_036668835.1. Lineage (GTDB taxonomy): Bacteria > Pseudomonadota > Gammaproteobacteria > Pseudomonadales > Pseudomonadaceae > Aquipseudomonas > Aquipseudomonas koreensis_I. The sequence goes on along the minus strand of NZ_JAZEVW010000004.1, from coordinate 395,544 downwards.
AGGTCAACAGCCTGAGCCGGGGTTTCTCCGGCATCCGTCGCGTGGTCATCGATGCGTTGATCGCGTTGATCAATGCCGAGGTCTATCCGCACATTCCGCTGAAGGGCTCGGTCGGTGCATCGGGCGATCTGGCGCCGCTGGCGCACATGTCGCTGGTGCTGCTGGGCGAGGGCAAGGCGCGCTACAAGGGCGAGTGGATGCAAGCAACCGAGGCATTGAAAATTGCCGGTCTGACCCCGCTGACGCTGGCCGCGAAAGAAGGTCTGGCGCTGCTTAATGGCACTCAGGTTTCCACCGCGTTTGCGCTGCGTGGCTTGTTTGAGGGTGAAGACTTGTTCGCCGGTGCGCTGACGCTCGGAGGTCTCAGTGTTGAAGCCGTGCTGGGCTCGCGCTCGCCGTTCGACGCACGCATTCATGCGGCGCGTGGGCAGAAAGGCCAGATCGATGCCGCTGCGGCTTACCGCGATCTGCTCGGTGAGCGCAGCGAAGTCTCCGCCTCGCACCAGAACTGCGACAAGGTGCAAGACCCGTACTCGCTGCGTTGCCAGCCGCAGGTCATGGGCGCCTGCCTGACGCAGTTCCGTCAAGCTGCCGAAGTGCTGGCCGTCGAAGCCAACGCGGTGTCGGATAACCCGCTGGTGTTTGCCGCTGAAGGCGATGTGATTTCCGGCGGCAACTTCCACGCCGAACCGGTGGCCATGGCCGCTGACAACATGGCGTTGGCCATCGCTGAAATCGGCTCGCTGAGCGAACGCCGTATCTCACTGATGATGGACAAGCACATGTCGCAACTGCCGCCGTTCCTGGTTGCCAATGGCGGCGTGAACTCCGGCTTCATGATCGCGCAGGTGACTGCTGCGGCACTGGCCAGCGAGAACAAGGCGCTGTCGCATCCGCATTCGGTCGATAGCCTGCCGACCTCGGCTAACCAGGAAGACCACGTCTCGATGGCCCCGGCAGCGGGCAAGCGTCTGTGGGAGATGGCCGAGAACACCCGCGGCATTCTCGCCGTGGAATGGCTGGCGGCGGCGCAGGGGCTGGACCTGCGCAACGGCCTGAAGACCTCGCCGAAGCTGGAACAGGCGCGGGCGATATTGCGCAAGGAAGTACCGTTTTATGAGAAGGATCGGTTCTTTGCGCCGGATATCAATGCGGCGACTGAGCTGTTGGCTTCGCGGTGTCTGACTGAGCTGGTTCCGGCGAAGTTGCTGCCTAGCCTGTAAGTGGATTTTCAGGGAGAGCTTTGTTGTTGCTGAAATCGCTCCCCCTCACCCCAGCCCTCTCCCCCAGGGGGGAGAGGGGGAAGGGAGCAGATCTCTATGCTTTTCAGAATTGAGTTCAACTGGATAGTCAGGTTGGCATATCTCGACAGAACTACCCGGTCAGTTCCCTCTCCCTCCGGGAGAGTCTAGGGTGAGGGGCTTTTCAAGGCCGCCGCCCAAACCAACCCCTACGGAGGCCAACAGTGAAAACCCTCTGGCAACACTGCCACGTCGCAACCATGGCCCATGGCGTTTATTCGATCATTGAGGACGCCGCCATCGTCACTTCCGGTGCGCTGATCGAGTGGATCGGCCCGCGCCAGCAATTGCCGTCCGGCGAATACCCGGCGGTCAATGACCTGCAAGGCGCCTGGGTCACGCCCGGGCTGATCGACTGCCACACCCACACCGTGTTCGGCGGCAACCGCAGCGGCGAATTCGAAAAACGTCTGCAAGGCGTCAGTTACGCCGAGATCGCTGCGCAGGGTGGCGGCATCGCCAGCACCGTGCGGGCGACTCGCGACGCTACTGAAGACGAATTGTTTGCCAGCGCCGCCAAACGCCTGAAAAGCCTGATGCGCGACGGTGTGACCACGGTCGAAATGAAATCCGGCTACGGCCTCGACCTGGCCAACGAACGCAAGATCCTGCGGGTCATTCGTCGTCTGCAGCAGGAATTGCCGATCAGCGTTCGCAGCACCTGCCTGGCCGCTCATGCACTGCCGCCGGAATACAAGGATCGCGCCGACGACTACATCGATCTGATCTGCGACGAGATGCTCCCGGCGCTGGCCGCCGAGGGCCTGGTCGATGCGGTCGATGCCTTCTGCGAATACCTGGCGTTCTCGCCGGAGCAGGTCGAACGCGTGTTCGTCGCCGCGCAAAAGCTCGGTTTGCCGGTGAAGCTGCACGCCGAGCAACTGTCATCGCTGCACGGTTCCAGTCTCGCCGCGCGCTATAAAGCGCTGTCTGCCGATCATCTGGAATTCATGGACGAAGCCGACGCCATCGCCATGGCCGAAGCCGACACCGTCGCCGTGTTGCTGCCGGGCGCGTTCTATTTCCTGCGCGAAACCCAGCTGCCGCCGATGGACGCCCTGCGCAAGCACAACGTGAAAATTGCGATTGCCAGCGACCTCAACCCCGGCACGTCGCCGGCGCTGTCGTTGCGCCTGATGCTGAACATGGCTTGCACCTGTTTCCGTATGACCCCGGAAGAAGCCTTGGCCGGCGCGACGATCCACGCGGCGCAAGCGCTGGGCATGGCTGCCACCCATGGTTCGCTGGAGGTCGGCAAGGTCGCCGATTTTGTCGCCTGGCAGATCGATCGTCCGGCGGATCTGGCTTATTGGCTCGGCGGCGACGTGGACAAACGCGTCGTGCGTCACGGCGTTGAATCAAATCTGTAGGAGAGCGGTTGTGGATAAGGTTCTGCATTTCAAACAAGGTCGCGTGCCGTTGCTGATCAGCATGCCGCATGCCGGGGTACGCCTGACGCCTGCGGTCGAGGCCGGATTGATCCCGGCGGCGAAAAGCCTGCCGGACACCGATTGGCACATCCCGCAGCTTTACGAGTTTGCCGAAGCGCTGGGTGCCAGTACCTTGGCGGCCGAGTACTCGCGCTTCGTCATCGACCTCAACCGGCCATCCGATGACAAGCCGATGTACGCCGGGGCCACCACCGGCCTGTATCCGGCGACGCTGTTCGATGGCATTCCATTGTTCCATGAAGGCCTGGAGCCGTCGAAAGAGGAACGCGCGAGCTATCTGGAGCAGATCTGGACGCCGTATCACCGCAAGCTGCAAGAAGAACTGGCGCGGCTCAAGGCTGAATTCGGCTACGCGCTGCTGTTCGATGCGCACTCGATCCGCTCGATCATCCCGCACCTGTTCGACGGCAAGCTGCCGGACTTCAACCTCGGCACTTTCAATGGCGCCAGCTGCGATGCGCAACTGGCCGCGCAGCTGGAAGCGATCTGCGCGCAGCACAGCAATTTCAGCCACGTGCTCAACGGTCGTTTCAAGGGCGGCCACATCACCCGCCACTACGGCAACCCGGCCGAAAACATCCACGCGGTGCAACTGGAACTGTGCCAATCGACCTACATGGAAGAATTCGAACCGTTCCGCTACCGCGCCGACCTGGCCGAGCCGACGCAGGTGGTGCTCAAGGAACTGCTCGAGGGCCTGCTCGCCTGGGGCACGGGCCACTACTCAAAATAACGATACAGATCCCACAGGTTTCGTGTGCAGGCGAAAATCGCATTGGCACATGGCTGACAAGGCGTGACAACGAGGGAGCATGCTCATTGACGTAAATCGGGTTTATGATGCCCAACGGCAGAATAATAGAAGTCCCCCCAGGGATGACCTCGACCCCTTACGGAGCGCGCAATGCAGACTTTGTTTCCGCAGATCAAACCCCACGCCCGGCACGATCTGGCTGTCGATGACACCCATACGCTGTACGTCGATGAAAGCGGCTCGCCGGAAGGTCTGCCAGTGGTGTTCATCCACGGTGGCCCCGGCGCTGGTTGCGACGCGCAGAGCCGCCGCTATTTCGATCCGAACCTGTATCGCATTGTCACCTTCGACCAGCGCGGCTGCGGACGCTCGACGCCTCACGCCAGCCTGGAAAACAACACCACCTGGGATCTGGTCGAAGACCTCGAGCGCATCCGCAAACATTTGGGCATCGACAAATGGGTGCTGTTCGGCGGCTCATGGGGCTCGACCCTGGCGCTGGCTTACGCGCAAACCCACCCGGAGCGCGTCCATGGCTTGATCCTGCGCGGGATCTTTCTCTGCCGCCCGCAGGAAATCGAGTGGTTCTATCAGGCCGGCGCCAGCCGTCTGTTCCCCGATTACTGGCAGGACTACATCGCACCGATCCCGCTGGACGAGCGCGACGACCTGCTCAACGCCTTCCACAAACGCCTCACCGGCAACGACCAGATCGCGCAGATGCATGCGGCCAAGGCGTGGTCCACATGGGAAGGGCGCACCGCGACCCTGCGGCCGAACCCGCTGGTGGTCGATCGCTTCTCCGAGCCGCAGCGCGCGTTGTCGATTGCGCGGATCGAATGCCATTACTTCACCAACAATGCCTTCCTTGAGCCGAACCAGCTGATTCGCGACATGGCCAAGATTGCCCATCTGCCGGGCGTGATCATTCACGGTCGCTACGACGTGATCTGCCCGCTCGACAACGCCTGGGAACTGCATCAGGCCTGGCCGAACAGCGAATTGCAGGTAATCCGCGACGCCGGCCACGCGGCGTCCGAGCCGGGCATTACCGATGCGCTGGTGCGCGCGGCGAGCAAAATGGCTCAGCGTCTGCTCGATCTGCCGCCTGAAGAAGCATGAAGGGGCTGTTACAGCGGGTGCGCGGCGCGCGAGTCGAGGTCGACGGTGATGTCGTCGGTGCGATCGATCAAGGCTTGCTGGTGCTGGTCGCAGTAGAACCCGACGACACGCGTGTCAGCGCCGACAAACTTCTGCATAAGCTGCTTAACTATCGGGTATTCAGTGACGCCGAGGGCAAGATGAACCTGTCCCTCGCCGATGTCGGCGGAGGGTTGCTGCTGGTCTCCCAGTTCACCCTCGCGGCCGATACCAGAAGCGGCTTGCGCCCGAGCTTTTCGAGCGCGGCGCCGCCGGCCCTTGGCGAGGAGTTGTTCGACTATCTATTGAGCAAAGCGAAACAGGTGCATGGCACTGTGGCATCAGGTAGATTCGGCGCCGATATGCAGGTGCATCTGGTCAACGATGGCCCGGTGACCTTTTTGTTACAGACCTGAAAATGCTTGAAACACCTTCTTTAGGAAATTTCGACTGTTTTTAGGGTGTTTACGCGATAAATACTTTGTTACCCCTGATGCGTTGTCATGCGGGCTACTAGATAATCGCGCGCTACGGGGATCGGCGTTCGTTGGTCCGTTTTGACTTAGGTAGAGACTTGTCCGGATCCGATTGGGGAATCATTTTGCCCCAGCGGAGTCGGAACAATGCTCGCCAACTTGGCAAGGGTGCGCTGGAAGGTCGGTTTTTTATCGCCGAAATCCCCACAGGCACTTCATCTGGCCGTTGGTTTATTGATCTGTTTTCGGCGAGGGTTGCTCGTGATTGTTAGTCCCTGTAATGCAGCAAAAATGTCTGCCAAACGCATGCGAAGTGCCCTGGTAGCGGGTTCGGCGCTCCTGTGCCTGCTCAGCGCCGGTCAGCTTTGGGCGTTCAATCTTGACGATGTGTCGGCCAAGGCCAAAGAGCTGGCCGGGCAGAAGTTCGAAGCCCCGCGCAGCAACCTGCCGAACGAATTCCGCGATATGAAGTTCGCGGACTATCAGAAAATCCGCTTCCTCACCGAAAAGGCTGAGTGGGCCGATCAGAAGACGCCGTTCAAGCTGTCCTTCTATCACCAGGGTATGCATTTCGATACACCGGTGAAAATCAACGAAATCACAGCGAACACCGTCGAAGAGATCAAATACGATCCGACCCGCTTCGATTTCGGCGACCTGAAATTCGATCCGAAGGCCACCGAACAACTGGGTTATGCCGGTTTCCGTGTGCTGTACCCGATCAACAAGGCTGACAAGCAAGACGAAATCATGACCATGCTCGGCGCGAGTTACTTCCGCGTGGTCGGCAAGGGTCACACCTACGGTCTGTCGGCCCGTGGTCTGGCGATCGACACTGCATTGCCGTCGGGCGAGGAATTTCCGCGTTTCCGCGAGTTCTGGATTCAACAGCCGAAGCCGGGCGACAAGCACCTGGTGATCTTCGCTCTGCTCGATTCGCCGCGTGCCACCGGTGCCTACCGCCTGATCCTGCGTCCGGGCAGCGACACCATCGTCGACGTCAAGGCGCAGATGTTCCTGCGTGACAAGGTCGGCAAACTGGGTATCGCGCCGCTGACCAGCATGTTCCTGTTCGGCGCCAACCAGCCGTCGAAAGTGCTCAACTACCGTCGTGAACTGCACGACTCCAGCGGTCTGTCGATCCATGCCGGCAATGGCGAGTGGATCTGGCGCCCGCTGAACAACCCGAAACACCTGGCCGTGAGCAACTTCAGCGTCGAGAACCCGCGTGGTTTCGGCCTGCTGCAACGTGGCCGCGACTTCAGCCACTACGAGGATCTGGATGACCGCTACGACAAGCGTCCAAGCGCCTGGATCGAGCCGAAGGGCGAATGGGGCAAGGGCACTGTCGATCTGGTAGAAATTCCGACCGCCGATGAAACCAACGACAACATCGTTGCGTTCTGGAGCCCGGAAAAAATGCCGGAGCCGGGTCAGCCACTGGACTTCGCCTACCGCCTGCACTGGACCATGGATGAAGCCGCCCTGCATGCACCTGACAGTGCCTGGGTTGCACAAACCCTGCGCTCTACCGGTGACGTCAAGCAATCGAACCTGATTCGCCAGCCGGATGGCAGCGTCGCTTATCTGGTCGATTTCGAAGGTCCATCGCTGGCCGCTCTGGCGCCAGACGCCGATGTGCGCAGCCAGGTCAGTGTCGGCGACAACGCCGAACTGGTGGAAAACAGCGTGCGCTACAACCCGGAAACCAAGGGCTGGCGCTTGACCCTGCGGATGAAAATCAAGGACGCGAGCAAGTCGACCGAGATGCGTGCCGCACTGGTTCAGCCGGTGGTCACGGCCGATCTGGCCAAGTCTGCGGTGCCGGCTTCGAACTCGTCGGTGGCCAAAGCCGACAAGGTTGCCGCCAAGCAACAAGAGAAAGCCGACAAGGAAGCCAAGGCGGCCGAGGCCAAACAGGCTGAAGCCAAGCCGGTAGCAGAGGCCAAGGACAAGGCCAACAAAGACGCCAAGCAGCCAGCCGCTGCGGACGCGGCCCCAGCCACACCGGAATCGGCACCGACTGAAGAAGTCCTGACCGAGACCTGGAGCTATCAGTTGCCTGCCGATGAGTAACTCTCAAGTACAGCCAGAGACTCTGTCCGAGTATCTGGCGCATCTGCCGATGACCGACGAGCAGCGCGCGGAACTCGCGGGCTGCCAGTCGTTCAGCGAGCTGCATCAACGCCTGTCGTCCTCGACGTTCGACGCGCCTGCCGAAGCCGCCCAGGCTTCGGTGGGCAAGCGCCTGGCCCTGAGCACCGCCGAAGAGCTGGAAGAAGCGGAAATGCTGGTGCTCGACGCCAGCGGCCGGATCAGCATGAAAGCCACCCCGCCGATCCGTCGCACCAAGGTCGTGCCGGAGCCATGGCGCACCAATATCCTGGTGCGTGGCTGGCGCCGTCTGACCGGGCGCACCAACCCACCGCAGCCGCCGAAGGACGAAAACGTCCTGCCGGCCGCGCGCTGGCGCACCGTGGGCTCGATCCGTCGCTACATCCTGTTGCTGCTGATGCTCGGCCAGACCATCGTCGCTGGCTGGTACATGAAAGGCATCATGCCGTATCAGGGCTGGTCGTTCGTCGATCTCGAAGAAGTGCTGCACCAGCCGTTGCTGCAAACCGCCACGCAAGTGCTGCCGTATGCGCTGCAAACCAGCATCCTGATTCTGTTCGGGATTCTGTTCTGCTGGGTCTCGGCCGGTTTCTGGACTGCGCTGATGGGCTTCCTTGAGTTGCTCACTGGTCACGATAAATACCGTATCTCCGGGAAAAGCGCCGGCAACGAGCCTATTCCCAAAGATGCGCGTACTGCGCTGGTGATGCCGATCTGCAACGAAGACGTGCCGCGTGTATTCGCCGGTCTGCGTGCGACGTTCGAATCGGTTGCCGCTACCGGTGACCTGGATCGCTTCGACTTCTTCGTGCTCAGCGACAGCAATGACACCGACATCTGCGTGGCCGAGCAACAGGCCTGGCTTGACGTCTGCCGCGAAGCCAAAGGCTTCGGCAAGATCTTCTACCGCCGCCGTCGTCGTCGTGTGAAACGCAAGAGCGGTAACCTCGACGACTTCTGCCGTCGTTGGGGCGGTGACTACAAGTACATGGTCGTGCTCGACGCCGACTCGGTGATGAGCGGCGAATGCCTGACCAGTCTGGTGCGCCTGATGGAAGCCACGCCGGACGCCGGGATCATCCAGACCGCACCGCGTGCGTCGGGCATGGACACGCTGTATGCGCGCATGCAGCAGTTCGCCACCCGCGTATACGGCCCGCTGTTTACCGCCGGTCTGCACTTCTGGCAGTTGGGTGAATCGCACTACTGGGGTCACAACGCGATCATTCGCATGAAGCCGTTCATCGACCACTGCGCCCTGGCGCCGTTGCCGGGCAAAGGTGCGTTCTCCGGTGCGATCCTCTCTCACGACTTCGTTGAAGCCGCGCTGATGCGCCGCGCCGGTTGGGGCGTGTGGATTGCCTACGATCTGCCGGGCAGTTACGAAGAGTTGCCGCCGAACCTGCTCGACGAACTCAAGCGTGACCGTCGCTGGTGCCACGGCAACCTGATGAACTTCCGCCTGTTCCTGGTCAAGGGCATGCACCCGGTACACCGTGCGGTGTTCCTTACCGGCGTGATGTCGTACCTGTCGGCGCCGTTGTGGTTCTTCTTCCTGGTGCTGTCGACCGCGCTGCTGGCGGTTAATACGCTGATGGAGCCACAGTACTTCCTCGAACCGCGTCAGCTCTATCCGCTGTGGCCACAATGGCACCCGGACAAAGCCATTGCACTGTTCTCGACCACGATCGTGCTGTTGTTCCTGCCGAAACTGCTGAGCATCATTCTGATCTGGGCCAAGGGCGCGAAAGAGTTCGGCGGCAAGTTCAAGGTGACCTTGTCGATGCTGCTGGAGATGCTGTTCTCCATGCTGCTGGCGCCGGTGCGGATGATTTTTCACACCCGTTTCGTCCTCGCCGCGTTCCTCGGCTGGGCCGCGACCTGGAACTCGCCACAGCGTGACGACGACTCGACGCCATGGAGCGAAGCGGTCAAGCGCCACGGTCCGCAGACCCTGCTGGGTTTCTGCTGGGCGCTGCTGGTGATCTGGCTGAACCCGAGCTTCCTCTGGTGGCTGGTGCCGATCGTCGGTTCGCTGATGCTGTCGATCCCGGTGTCGGTGATTTCCAGTCGTGTTGGCCTTGGCCTGAAGACCCGTGACGCGAGCCTGTTCCTCATCCCTGAGGAATACAATCCGCCACAGGCGCTGCTGGCAACTGACCAGTACACCCACGAGAACCGCTACCACGCACTGAACGACGGCTTCGTCCGCGCGGTGGTCGATCCGCAGCAGAACGCCTTGGCGTGCTCGCTGGCGACCTCCCGCCACGGTCAGGCCGAGCCGATCGAATGGCTGCGTCAGGAACGCGTGCGTCATGCGGTCAAGGTCGGCCCGGCCGAGTTGAGCAACCATGATCGCTTGCAACTACTGAGCGACCCGGTAGCCCTGGCGCGTCTGCACGAGCAGGTCTGGGCTGAAGGCCTGACCGAGTGGCTGGACGCATGGCGCACGTCGGTGAAAGCCGACCCGCACGCACCGTTGCTGCCGTTGCGACCGGCGACCCTGCAGGCGCAACTGGCCTGATGAAAAAACCCCGCTGAGTCAGCGGGGTTTTTTTATGCGTGATTCAAAAGCCCCTCACCCTAACCCTCTCCCAGAGGGAGAGGGGACTGACCACGGTGGGGCGTCTATCGGTGCTCGGCTCCCTCTCCCTCGGGAGAGGGCTGGGGTGAGGGGAAGGGTCTGCAGATCAATCAGCAGTTGCCGCAGATCGCGGGTCAGCCATGACATCGCCAATCGCTAGCAGGGCCAGCGATAGCCTCACCTCGGTCGCAATCGAGCCCAGGCAATCAATCACCTCAAACCTTGAACCGGCCTACCAACGTCTGCAAATGCGTTCCCAGCCGCGCCAGCTCAACGCTCGACGCCGCTGTTTCTTCACTTGCCGCAGAAGTCTGGTCCGACACATCGCGAACATTCAACACGCTGCGGTTGATCTCCTCGGCCACTGCGCTTTGCTGCTCGGCGGCGGCAGCGATCTGCTGGTTCATCGCCTGAATCGCCGAGACGGTGCGGGTGATGCTTTCCAGTGAGCCGCCGGCGCGGCGGGTCAGTTCGACGCTGCTGTCGGTCAGGGTGCGGCTGTTGTCCATGATCGTTGCCACTTGCTGGGTGCCGTTTTGCAGGCCGACGATCAGTTCTTCAATCTCTTCAGTGGACTTCTGCGTGCGCTGGGCGAGGCTGCGCACCTCGTCAGCCACCACAGCAAAACCACGACCGGCCTCACCGGCACGGGCGGCTTCGATGGCGGCGTTGAGCGCCAGCAGGTTGGTTTGTTGGGCCACGGATTTGATCACGTCGAGGACGCTGCCGATCTTGTCGCTTTCGCGCTTGAGTTCGCCCATGGCCTCGGTGGAATGGCTGACTTCAGCGGCCAGACGCTCGATTTGCGCGATGGCTTCACCGACCACCTTGTCGCCTTCGCGGGCCTGCTGATCGGCCGCCACAGCGGCTTCCGAAGCTTCCTCGGCATTGCGCGCGACTTCCTGCACGGTGGCAGCCATTTCGTTCATGGCGGTGGCGACCTGGTCGGTCTCGACCTTTTGATTGTTGACCCCGGCGCTGGTCTGCTCGGTCACCGCCGACAGCTCTTCGGCGGCGCTGGCAATCTGCGTCACGCCATCGCTGATGCCGCCGATCAATTCGCGCAGGCCTTGGGTCATGCTTTGCATCGAGCGCTGCAACTGGCCGAGTTCATCGCGGCGCAGCGAGACCAGGTTGTGGGTGAGGTCGCCCGCAGCAACGCGTTCTGCCACTTTTAGGGTCTGGGTCAGGGGAATGATGATCTGCCGGGTGATCGCCCAAGCGGCAATCAAACCGAAGATCAGCGCCAGCGCGGTGGCGACCAGCAACATGTTCTTGGCGTGTGCGGCATCGGTATCACGTACCACGGTTTGCGATTCGGTGAGCTTCTTGCTGACGGCGATGAGGATGTCACCCTGTGCCGACATGGCCGCCAGCGCAGCGGCGTTTTTCACCTGCGAATCGCGGAACTGGCTGACTGCAGCACGGTAGGCCTTGAGCGAGTCGGTGGCTTGCTGCAGGTTGGTGATGTGCTGTTCCGGCACGCGGCCTGGCAGGCTTTCGAGGTTTTTCAGGGCGTTTTCAATCGCGGTCAGCGCCGGTTGCTCGGCATCGGCCTTGCCGCTGTAGGTGTAGCCGCGCACCTGATAACGCGCCTGCTGCAACAGCTTGCTCAGCTCGATCACCGCGTTGTATTGCGCCACGCTGTCACCTTGCAACAGCGCCTGCTCGACTTCGCCGACCTTGGCCACGGCGTTGTCGGCATTCGCGCCCAGTTTGCTGCGGGCGTCCTCACGTTGCACGGTGGCCTGGGTCATGTCACCGAAGGCGCGCTTGTACTCGGCAACGGCGGCCAGTTGCTGGTCGACCATCGCCGCATCGGCGGGCTGTTCGATCATGCCGCGTGCCGATTGCAGACCACTTTCCAGCTTGGCCAGCAATTCATTCACCGCGCCCGGCCCTTGCTCGCCACGGCGCATGTCGTAGTCCATGCGCGCCAGGCGCAGGTCCTTGGTCAGCTCGTTGAGGCTGGAAATGAAACCGAGTTTATCGCCGCGGCTGATGATGCCGCTCATACCGGTCCAGCCGGTGAACGTGATCAACAGCGTCAGTAACAACACCAGGCCGAAGCCGATCCCCAGCTTGCGTTTGACGCTGACGTTCCCAAGACTCTCGGCTAACCAACGGTACATGCGACCACTCCCTTCGGACCACTAAATTGGACTTATGAGCAATGTATCGGCTGGATGATGGCAATCTGTAACACCATCTGTCTGGGGCGGAAAATCAGAACAAGCGGGCGAGCAGGGCGGTGACGGCGGTTTCGACGCGCAGGATCCGTTCGCCGAGCTGCACCGGTTGCAGGCCGGACCTGGCCAGCAGATCGATCTCGTAAGGGATCCAGCCGCCTTCCGGGCCGATCGCCAGGGTCACCGGTTCACTCAGCGCTCGCGGGCAGGGCGGGTAATTGCCCGGATGGCCGACCAGGCCGAGGGTGCCGTCGCTGATCGCCGGCAGCCGATCCTCGACGAAAGGCTTGAAGCGCTTCTCGATGATGATCTCTGGGAGCACCGTGTCGCGGGCCTGTTCGAGGCCGAGGATCAGTTGTTCACGAATCGCCTCGGGCTCGAGAAACGGCGTCTGCCAGAAGCTTTTCTCGACCCGGTAGCTGTTGACCAGAATCACCTTGGCGACGCCCATGGTCGCCACGGTCTGAAACACCCGCCGGAGCATTTTCGGCCGTGGCAGCGCCAGTACCAGGGTCAGTGGCAGTTTCGCTGGCGGCGGCTGATCGAGGCTGACGCGCAGCTCAGCTTCGCCTGCGTCGAGGCGCAGCAGCTCTGCCGAACCCATCAACCCATTGATGCGCCCGACGCGCAGGCTGTCACCGACTTGCGAGCGATGGACTTCCTGCATATGGGTCAGGCGCCGATCACGCAGGACCACACGGTCCGCCGCAATGAAGTCGGCTTCTTCGAGCAGCAGCAGGTTCATGCCTGGGTCGCTGGCGGCTGGTCGTTGTGATCGTCGGCCGGATTGTCTTCGGGGCGTTCGCGCTTGCTGATCAGACCGCCGAACAGAATGCCGATCTCGAACAGCATCCACATCGGCACGGCCAGCAGGGTCTGCGAAAAGATATCCGGCGGCGTGAGGATCATGCCGACCACGAAGCAGCCAATGATCACGTACGGGCGGATCTTCTTCAGGTAGGCGACATCGACCACGCCGATCCACACCAACAGGACCACGGCCACCGGTATTTCGAACGCAACGCCGAAAGCGAAGAACAGCGTCATGACGAAATCGAGGTAACTGGCGATATCCGTCATCATCTCTACGCCGGCCGGGGTGGCAGCGGCGAAGAATTTGAAGATCAGCGGAAAAACGAAGTAATAGGCGAAGGCCATGCCGGTATAGAACAGCAGAATGCTGGAGACCAGCAGCGGCACGGCAATGCGCTTCTCATGCTTGTACAGGCCCGGTGCGATGAAGCCCCAGATCTGATGCAGGATCACCGGGATCGCCAGAAACAGCGAGACCATCATCGTCAGCTTCAGCGGCGTCAGGAACGGCGACGACACGTCGGTGGCGATCATCGTCGCACCGACCGGCAGATACTGGCGCAACGGCGTCGAGACGAAGGTGTAGATCTGCTGGGTGAACGCGAACAGCCCGGCAAAAATGATGAAGATCGCCGCCACGCAACGCAGCAGGCGGGTGCGCAACTCGGTGAGGTGCGAAACCAGCGGCATGTGCTGGTCGTTTTCCGGAAGATCGCTCATGGGGCTCGCGGCGGCAATGTTGGGTCGTGAGGCGCTGGTGCAGTCGGCGCGGTGGAGGGCGCTACGTGTTCAACCGATGTGTCTGTGGTAATCGTTGCGGGTCCCGGCGGTGTTACAACAGGTGCAGGAGTCGGAGCGGCAGCGCTGTGAATCGTCTGCTCGCCCACGTGCTCAACCGGCGTCGGCTCCTGCTGAACCGGATTGAAAATCTTCCGCGCCTCCTGCTCCAGCGAGAGGATGTGCTCGTTGTGCAGCTGCCGACGGATTTCGTCGGCGCCGATTTCACGTTCAACTTCCTGTTTGATCGCGTTGAAGCTGCGCTTCAGCCGACCGACCCACAGGCCGGCGGTGCGCGCAGCGCCCGGCAGACGCTCGGGGCCCAGCACCAGCAGGGCGACGAGGCCGACGAGCAGCAGTTCAGAGAAGCTGATACCAAACATTAGTCAGTGCTCACACGTCTTTGCGGATCGGCTCTTCGACTTTCTGCGCCTGCACGTCGATGGTGTGCGGCGGGTTGGCCTGCGCAGTAGTCTGCGGCTGTACCGGCGGCACTGGCTGCGCCGGCGGGGTCACGCTCGGTTCGGCCGGTTTTTCGTCGTCATTCATGGCTTTGCGGAAGCCCTTGATCGACTCGCCGACATCGGTGCCGAGGTTTTTCAGTTTCTTGGTGCCAAACACCAGCACCACGACAACCAGGATGACGATCCAGTGTTTCCAGTCAAAAATGCCCATGTTGCTGTTCCTCTCGAATAGTTGTTCAGGCGGACGGACGCGAGGCTTTCTCGACGTGTCCGGACAGGCCGAAGCGGCGATCCAGTTCATCGAGCACGGCCTGCGGATGCTGCCCCAGTTGGGCAAGCATGACCATGCTGTGGAACCACAGGTCGGCGGTCTCGTAGATGACATCGCTGCAGTCGCCGCTGATGGCGGCATCCTTGGCGGCAATTATGGTTTCGACCGACTCTTCGCCGACCTTCTCCAGAATCTTGTTCAGCCCCTTGTGGTACAGGCTGGCGACATACGAACTGTCGGCGGCTGCGCCTTTGCGCTCTTCGAGCACTTCGGCCAGACGGGTGAGTGTGTCACTCATGTTTGTGTCCTGCGGAATAAATGGCGTGCGGGTCTTTCAGTACCGGGTCGACCGTTTTCCAGTCGCCGTTTTCGAAGACGCGGTAAAAGCAGCTTTGACGGCCGGTATGGCAAGCGATGTCGCCAATCTGTTCAACCATCAGGATGATCACATCGGCATCACAATCCAGACGCATCTCATGCAGGGTCTGCACATGGCCGGACTCCTCGCCCTTGCGCCACAGCTTGCCACGGGAACGTGACCAGTAGATGGCACGATTCTCCGCGGCGGTCAGCTCGAGCGCTTCGCGGTTCATCCAGGCCATCATCAGCACGCGTCCGGTCTTGTGATCCTGAGCGATCGCCGGCACCAGGCCGTCAGCGTCCCACTTGATCTCGTCCAGCCAGTTTTTCATCTTCAAATCTCGAAAAGCAGCAGCAAGCCATGAGCTTCAAGCTGCAAGTAAAATCAGGTTGCGGTGTACCTGTGTCATCAAGCTTGAGGCTTGCAGCTTATAACTTGCCGCTGATTCGTGCTATCGACGAACGACCAGATACAAACCGACCGCCACCATGATTCCGGCCGGCCAGTGTGCCCAATCGGTCAGCGGGCCACCGGCGGCGAGGATCGCCCCGCCGGCCAGATGCGCGCAACCGAGCAGGCGCAGGAACCAGTCGTCCTTGCGTCGATGCCATGGCGGCGGCGGGTCGTTGGCATGTGGCTGGGACATGCGTTCGAGCAGGTCGCGGGCCATGTTGGCCAGGTGCGGTATCTGCTCGAACTGGCTCTGCACGTTGCCCAGCAAGGCTTTCGGGCTGACGCGTTCACGCATCCAGCGTTCAAGGAACGGCTGCGCGGTGTTCCACAGATCCAGATCCGGGTACAGCTGACGCCCGAGGCCTTCGATATTGAGCAGGGTCTTTTGCAACAGCACCAGCTGCGGCTGCACTTCCATGTTGAAGCGTCGCGCAGTCTGGAACAGGCGCATCAGCACCTGACCGAATGAAATATCCTTTAACGGTTTTTCGAAGATCGGTTCGCAGACCGTGCGGATCGCCGCTTCGAATTCGTTGAGCTTGGTTTCCGCCGGCACCCAGCCCGAATCGATGTGCAGTTGCGCCACGCGACGGTAATCACGCTTGAAGAAGGCGAACAGGTTGCGCGCCAGATAATCCTGGTCTTCCGGGGTCAGGCTGCCGACGATGCCGCAGTCGATCGCGATGTATTGCGGGCTCCACGGGTTGACGGTGCTGACGAAGATGTTGCCCGGGTGCATGTCGGCGTGGAAAAAGCTGTCACGGAAAACCTGGGTGAAGAAGATTTCCACGCCACGCTCGGCGAGCATTTTCATGTCGGTGCGCTGGTCGGCAAGGGTCGCCAGATCGGTGACCTGAATGCCGTAGATGCGCTCCATCACCAGCACTTTCGGCCGGCACCAGTCCCAATACACTTGCGGGACGTAAAGCAGGGGCGAACCTTCGAAATTACGCCGCAACTGGCTGGCGTTGGCCGCCTCGCGCAGCAGATCGAGTTCGTCGTAAATGGTTTTTTCGTAATCCAGCACCACGTCGACCGGGTGCAGCAGACGCGCGTCGGCCGAGAGTTTTTCGGCCGCGCGGGCGAGGATGAACAGCCACGCCAGATCCTGCGCGATGATCGGTTTGAGACCCGGCCGGATCACCTTGACCACCACTTCTTCACCGGACTTCAACTGCGCGGCATGCACCTGCGCCACCGAAGCCGAGGCCAGCGGCTCGACGTCGAAACGGCTGAACACTTCGCTGATCTTCTTGCCCAGCTGTTCTTCGATGAGCTTGATCGACAGCTGCGAATCGAACGGCGGTACCCGGTCCTGCAGGAGCATCAGCTCATCGGCGATGTCTTCAGGCAGCAGGTCGCGGCGGGTCGAAAGAATCTGCCCGAACTTGATGAAGATCGGCCCCAGATCCTGCAACGCCAGACGCAGGCACGCGCCGCGGCTCAGCTCCAGGCGTTTGCGCGGAAACCAGCGCCACGGCAGCACAAAGCGCAGCGCCAGGAGAAACCAGGGCAGCGGCAGGGCGAACAGCAGGTCATCGAGGCGGTAGCGGATCACGACGCGCTGGATGCGCAACAGACGGCGGACGGCAAGCAGCTTCATGCGTTATCGCTTGGGTCAAGGGATCGGGAAAGGCGCTCGAAACGCGCCTCGAGTCGTTCCAGATCTAGTTTGATCCGGTCCAGTTCGTTGAAGCGCGCTTCGGCTTCGCGCTGCCCGACGAGGGTGCGCGATTCTTCGGCGAGGTATTCGGCGAGATTCTGGTTGAGGCTGGCAAATCCTTGCTGATACCAGCGCGCGCGGCTGCGCAGATGGCCACCGAGCAGTTGCGTGGCGACCGGGCCGAGCCAGCGTGAGAGTTCGTACTCCCAGTCCAGCTCAAGATCCTGCAACACACCGGCCAGCTCCAGCAGCACGCCGCTGTCGCCGTCGAGTTCGACTTCCGGCGCGTGCAGCACCGCCGTCTTGTCTTTGCTCAGGGCCAGTTTAACCAGGCTCGAAGCCGGCGCACGCAAGGTGCAGTCGACGCCGGCTGCCCACTGCGAAGCGAGCATCAAGCCCTCGTCACTGGGCAGAATGAACAATTGCAATGCCGGGCTGCGGCAGTCGACGGCAATCACCTTGCCGGTCAAATGCGCCAACCGCGGCAGCGCCGTGCTGTCGAGACGCAGCACTCGGTTGAGGCCGAGTTCAACGCTGGCGAGCAGCCCGGTGAGCAACATCAGGGCTTGATGCCGCGATGCAGGGCGACGATGCCTGCAGTCATGTTGTGGTAGGTCACACGGTCGAAACCGGCGTCGACCATCATCGACTTCAAGGTTTCCTGATTCGGGTGCATGCGGATCGACTCGGCCAGATAACGATAGCTTTCCGAGTCATTGGTGATCAGCTTGCCCATCAGCGGCATGAAGGCGAACGAATAAGCGTCGTAGGCTTTCGACATCAACGCGTTGGTCGGCTTGGAGAACTCCAGCACCAACAGGCGGCCGCCGGGCTTGAGCACGCGGAGCATCGAGCGCAGCGCGTCTTCCTTGTGCGTCACGTTGCGCAGGCCAAAGGCGATGGTCACGCAGTCGAAATGATTGTCCGGGAACGGCAGTTTTTCGGCGTCCGCCTGAACGAATTCGACGTTGCCGGCGACCCCCAGATCCAGCAGGCGGTCACGGCCGACCTTGAGCATCGATTCATTGATGTCGGCCAGCACCACCTGACCGGTCGGGCCGACCAGGTGCGAGAATTTACGGGTCAGGTCGCCGGTGCCGCCGGCGATGTCGAGCACGCGGTTACCGCTGCGCACGCCGGACAGTTCGATCGCGAAGCGCTTCCACAGACGGTGCATGCCGCCCGACAGAAGGTCGTTCATCAGGTCGTATTTGGCGGCTACCGAGTGGAAAACCTCAGCGACTTTTTCCGCTTTCTGGCTTTCCGGAACGTTTTTGAAGCCGAAGTGAGTGGTGGGTTCGGCATCGCTGCCTTTGCGCTGATCAGTCATATCGCTGTCACCAAAAGAGAATGCGCGACATTCTAATCCCCAAGCCATGCTTTGTCTTCGAATGGCTAAAGGTAAGATGGGCCACCTTCGGGACGATTTGCCGCAGCGGTGGTCAAGATCTACCGACACACCTTCATCTATCAGGAGTCATTCGATGGCCAAAATCAGTGTTGAGCGTGCCCACACCCTGGGCAAGGAAGCCGCCCGCGAGAAGGCCGACAAACTGGCCAAAAAGCTCAATGAACAATACGGCCTGGAACCGCAGTGGTCCGGCGACACCCTGAACCTCAAGCGCTCGGGCGTGAAAGGCGAAGTGCATGTGGCGGACGATTCGATCAGGGTCGACGTCGAACTGGGCCTGATGATGTCGGCCATGAGCGGCATGATCAAAGCCGAGATCGAAAAGGCCCTCGACAAAGCGCTGGCCTGATTCCGATTCTTCAATCACCGAACCCCCTGTGGGAGCGAGCCTGCTCGCGAAAGCGCTGTGTCAGTCGACTTGAATATTGACTGATACACCGCTTTCGCGAGCAGGCTCGCTCCCACATTTGTTCGGTGGTGCCCTGCTGTTCATGTCAGTTGTTAGGGTGCCTTTTCTAATTTTTCTACCTACTTTGTGCCTGAGCCCGACACCCGTCCGGGCAGTTCCTCAAACCTTCTGCGCGTGAGGTGCACCATGGCCAAAGTTATTTTGAAGAAAAAAATCGACGCTTCGACTTCGACCCTGAGCGACGTCAGATCCTATGCCCGCAAGATCTGGCTGGCGGGCCTGGGTGCCTACGCCAAGGTCGGGCAAGAGGGCAGCGAGTACTTTCAAGAGCTGATCGAAGCCGGTCAAATCGTTGAAAAGAAAGGTAAAAAAGTTGTCACCGAAAAACTGGTCGCGGCCAACGTCGAGATCGACGAGGCCGCCACTCAAGTCAGCTCCTTCAAAGGTCGTGTCGAAGTTCAGCTGGACAAGGTCGAGAAGGCCTTCGACGGCCGCGTAGCAAGCGCCTTGAATCGCATTGGCATTGCGTCTAAACATGACGTTGAGACACTCTCTGCTAAGCTCGATGAGCTGACGGCATTGCTCGAACGCGTCGCGCGTAAATCTTAAGGAGAACGGGATGGCTGGTAAAAAGAACACCGATAAAGAAAGCAGCTCGTGGGTCGGGAAGGTCGAGTCGTACTCCCGCAAAATCTGGCTGGCTGGTTTAGGCGTGTACTCGAAGATCGACACTGACGGCAGCAAGCTCTTCGATACATTGGTCAAAGACGGCGAGAAAGCCGAGAAGCTCACCAAGTCCGCAGTCGGCAAAAAAGTCGAGGACTCCACCTCTTCGGCGAAGTCGCGCATCAGCGGCGTGAAAGATCGCGCAATGGGCAAGTGGGACGAGCTGGAAGGGGCTTTCGACAAGCGCCTGAACAGCGCGATTTCACGCCTCGGTGTGCCGAGCCGCAATGAGGTCAAAGCGCTCAACGCCAAGGTCGACACGCTGACCAGACAGATCGAAAAACTCACCGGTCTGAAGGCCCAGCCTGTAGCGGCGAAAACCGCTGCGGCGAAACCGGCAGCCAAGACTGCAGCGGCCAAGCCTGCGGCGAAAACCGCAGCCAAGCCACTGGCGAAAGCGGCGGTCAAGCCTGCAGCGAAAGCCGCAGCCAAACCGGCAGCGAAAACGGCCGCCGCCAAGCCAGCGGCAAAGGCTTCCGCTAAACCTGCGGCCGCTAAACCTGCGGCGAAACCGGCGGCTAAAACGGCAGCGAAACCAGCGGCCAAACCAGCGGCGAAAGCCGCCGCCGCCAAGCCTGCAGCCAAGCCGGCTGCAGTGAAAAAGCCTGCGGTGAAAAAACCGGCGGCACCGAAAGCCGCTGCGCCAAAACCGGCCGCGGCGGCATCGACTGCTCCAACCGCTCCGGCCAACGCGGCGAACTCCGCTGCGGCACCCACGGCAGCAGCCACCCCGACTGCAGCATCGACCCCGTCGACGCCATCCAGTCAGTCCTGATTCATCAGGGCAAAACAAAACGCCCGGCCTGTGAAGGTCGGGCGTTTTTGGTTTTGTATTCCAAGCGGCCCCTCACCCCAGCCCTACCGAAACGTCGGACCGCCCAGAGGGAGAGGGGGCCGACCGCGGTGTGTTGCCTTATACATCGACCTGAAAAATCCAGTCGATTATGGATTTGTCATCCGCAGTCAACAGTCGATTTCGGATTCAACGAAGCTCGCTCAGGTCGGCGTAGCTCTCGAACATCCCCCAATTCAGTCCCCTCTCCCTCTGGGAGAGGGTTAGGGTGAGGGGCTTTTGCCGTTAGTGATCCTCAAGGTATTGCAAGGCCATCCGCTCCGTCGCCACTTTCACCGGCGGCAACAGATGCGGCGCCACCAGCATCATGATCTGGTATACGACCAACCGCACCTCACCCTCACGATCGAGAATCCGCTGGTAATCCAGAGAAAACAGCAGCGTCAGGGTGATCTGCTCCACCAGTTGTCCCAATGCCTGCGTATCGCTGACCAGTTGCCCCGCTGCCTTCAACCGCGCCAGCAATGACGCCAGCGTGCGTTTCAGCGCGTTGAGCAGATGACGTATGCCCTTGGCCAGTTTCGGCAGGCGCCCGGCGAGGTTCGACAGGTCCTGAAACAGGAATCGGTATTGCGCCAGGCGCTCGACGATCAAGTGCAGAAACAGCCAGTAATCCTCCGGTGCCAGCTCGACATCCGACGGTGGATCAAGCAGCGGTGCCAGTTCCTGCTGAAAGCGTTCGAACAAGCCGAGGATCAGCGGTTCCTTGCCGTGGAAGTGGTAGTAGAGGTTGCCGGGGCTGATCCCCATTTCATTGGCGACCTCCATGGTCGAGACGTTCGGTTCGCCCTTTTCGTTGAACAGGTGCAGCGCACATTCGAGAATCCGGTCGCGGGTTTTCATCCAGTCTTCTTAGAAAAATGTCGTTGAACGTCAGCGCACTCGCACGTAGGTACCGGGTGCTGCTTCCATCGGCGGATAGTTGGGGTTGCCCAGGGTCATGCGGGTCTCATGCTGCTCGCCCGAACGCTGTTGAATCCATTCCAGCCACTGCGGCCACCAGCTGCCGTCGACTCGTTTGGCGTCGTAGTACCAGGCGCGCGGGTCGCTGCTCATTCTGGCGTTTTCGACGTAGTTGGCTTTTGGGTTGCTCGGTGGGTTGAGGATGCTCTGCACGTGGCCGCTGTTGGACAGCACGAAGCGCTTGTCGCCGCCCAGCAGCAGGGTCGAGCGATACACCGCGTCCCACGGCGTAATGTGGTCGTTCATACCGGCGACGCTGAAGCTGTCCACCGTGACTTTCTGCAAGTCGATCGGCGTGCCGCAGACTTCCAGTCCGCCGGGATGGGTCAGCGGATTGTGCTTGAAAAAGTCCAGCAGATCGCCATGCAATGCCGCCGGCAGGCGCGTGTTGTCGTTGTTCCAGTAAAGAATGTCGAAAGCGGGCGGCTCCTTGCCCAGCAGGTAGTTGTTGACGAAGTAACTCCAGATCAAATCGTTGGGGCGCATCCAGGCGAAGACCCTGGCCATGTCGCGACCGTCGAGCACGCCCTGCTGATACGAACGCCGCTTGGCCGCTTCGAAGGTCTGTTCATCGACGAACAGCGTGGCCGGGGTTTCGATCTGACTGTCGAGCAGGCTGACCAGATAGGTTGCGCTGGCGACACGTCGCAACTGCCGCTTGGCCTGCAAATGCCCTTGCAGCGCGGCGATGGTCAGGCCGCCGGCGCAGGCGCCCATCAGGTTGACCTCGCGGGCGCCGGTGATCGCCCGGCAGATGTTCATCGCTTCTTCCACGGCCTCGACGTAGCTCGACAGGCCCCATTCGCGATGACGCACATCCGGGTTGCGCCAGCTGATCATGAAAGTCTGCAAGCCGTTTTTCAGTGCGTACTGGACGAAGCTGTTGTGCGGGCTCAGGTCGAAAATGTAGTACTTGTTGATTTGCGGCGGCACTACCAGCAGTGGCTTGGCGTATTGCTTTTCGCTCATCGGCCGGTACTGGATCAGCTCAAGCATTTCGTTGCGAAATACCACCGAGCCGGTGGTGGTGGCGACGGTCTTGCCGACCTCGAATGCCTGCCGGGTGACCTGGCGTGGCAGGCCATCGTTGTGCAGCAGATCGTCGAACAAATGGCTGAGGCCGCGCACCAGACTGTGGCCGCCAGAATTGAACAGCTCTTTGACTGCCAGCGGATTGAGCAGCGTGTTGGACGGTGCCACGGCGTCGTTGAGCAGGGTGAAGACGAATTGCGCGCGGGCGCGGTCTTCGGGGCTCATGTCGCTGTCGTCGATCCAGCTCTTGACCTGCTTCTGCCAGGCCAGATACGCCTGCAGGCTGCGCCGATAGAACGGGTTAAGGCTCCACGCCGGATCGGCAAAACGGCTGTCGTTCGGATGGGTCGGGTGCAGGGTTTCGCCGAGCAGCACGCGGCCCAGTTGACCGCCCAGCTTCAAGGCATGCCTTGCCGTGTGCACCGGGTTGCGCAAGCCATGGGCGGCGACGCTGCGCAGGGTCGAGAGCAGGTCGCGGCCGCGCAGGCCGGTGATCGCACTTTGTGCGTTGATAAACACGGCGGGGCTGGGCACCACGCCCGTCGCTGGTTTGTCGCGCATGACTCAACACTCCTTCGTCTTCAGGGCAAAAACAAACTCACCGAACCAGAACACCATAGACGCTGTTACGGGTTGCTGCCTGCGCGGCGTCCTGCCGCGCACTCATGGGTAAAGCCCTGCATAAAGCCTGCCGCTGCGTTCAGCCGCCGAGCGGCGTCGGATGCGGATGCATCACCGCGCGCTGACGCTCCTCCTGGAGGAATTTCATGATGATCGGCGCCACGGCTTCGGCGCGGGTGATCAGGAACAGATGGCCGTCATCGATGATGTGCAGCTGCGCATTGGGAATTCGCCAGGCGAGCACGCGCATGTTGATCAGCGGGATCAGCGGGTCGTCATCGCCGGCCAGCACCAGCGTTGGCTGATGGATCTTGTGCAGCCAGTGAATGCTGGTCCAGCCGAGGCCGGCGAACAGTTGCCAGTAGTAACCGAGCTTGCCCGCCGAACGCACTTTCGCCGCGTGGCTGGCCGCCAGTGTCGGGTCGCGCCGGAACGAGCCGCCGTAGATCATCGGCGCGATGCGAATGACGTGGGACGGCTGAATGTAGCGCCGCGGACTGGCCATCATCCACAGCACTTTCGGTTTGCCCGGCACCATCACCGCACCGGCAGCGGTGGCCGCCAGTACCAGCTTCTTGCAGCGCTCGGGATAGTCGTAGGCGAACTGCTGCGCCAGCGCACCGCCCCACGACACGCCGATGACGTTGACCTGACCGTAGTCGAGGTAGTCGAGCATCCGCGCCGTCAGCTTGGCCAGGCCGGGAAAGCGATACGGCCGGTTCGGCGTCGAGGAACCGCCGACCCCGGGAACGTCGAAGGCGATCACTTCCAGATCCGGGTCCAGCGCCGCGACGAATGGAAACACCAGCTCCAGGTTGGCGCCGATGCCGTTGAAAATCAGCAACGGCGTCAGGTGCGGCTTGCCGGGGCGCACCGCCGTGCGAAGGGTCTGGCCATCCAGATCGACGGTGCGGAATATGAACGGTTGCGGCATGGGTCAAACCCTTCGGGTTAGAGAGGAGCAGCTGCAAGCCGCAAGCTTCAAGCAGAAGCTGCTCAGCTTGCGGCTTGTTGCTTGTGGCTTGCCGCTATCTTTCATGAACGTAAGTGCCCGGTGCAGCCTCGCCTGCCGGATACGCCTTGTTGCCCAGTTTCGTCGGGGCCTTTTTCAGGTTGCCCGAGCGCTCGGCCAGCCATGCCTGCCAATGCAGCCACCAGGAATCGGTGTGCTTGGTCGAGTTCTCTTGCCATTCATCGGCATTGGCGGCCATTTCTTCACTGGTCATGTAGCGCGATTTCGGATTGCCCGGCGGATTGAGGATGCTTTGGATATGGCCGCTGCTCGACAACACGAATTCAACTTTTCCGCCGAACAGCTGCGCCGACTTGTAGCAGGACTTCCATGGGGTGATGTGGTCATTGGTGCCGGCCAGCGAGAAGATGTCGGCGGTGACCTGCTTGAGGTCGATCGGCGTGCCGCACACTTCCAGTGCATTGGGACGGATCAGTGGATTATTTTTGAACATCTCGATCAGGTCGCCGTGGAACGCGGCAGGCAGACGCGTGGTGTCGTTGTTCCAGAACAGAATGTCGAATACCGGCGGCTCGTTGCCGAGCAGGTAGTTGTTGACCCAGTAGTTCCAGATCAGGTCATTGGGGCGCATCCAGGCGAAGACCTTGGCCATGTCCTTGCCTTCAAGCACTCCGGCCTGATACGAGTGGCGCTTCGCCGTCTCGAGGGTCTGCTCGTCGACGAACAGGGCGACGTCGCTGTCCAGAGTGGTGTCGAGCACGCTGACCAGCAGGGTCAGCGAGTTGACCTTGCTTTCACCGATCGCCGCGTAGTGGCCGAGCAGGGCGGTGCAGGTGATGCCGCCGGAGCAGGCGCCGAGCATGTTCACGTCCTTGCTGCCGGTGATCGCGGTGACCACGTCGACCGCTTCTTTCAGCGCATCGATATAGGTCGACAGGCCCCACTCACGCTGAGCCTTGGTCGGGTTGCGCCAGCTGACGATGAACGTCGGCACATTATTGCGCAGGCAGAAACGCGCCAGGCTCTTGTCCGGGCTCAAATCGAAT
Organism: Pseudomonas koreensis; assembly: GCF_036668835.1. Lineage (GTDB taxonomy): Bacteria > Pseudomonadota > Gammaproteobacteria > Pseudomonadales > Pseudomonadaceae > Aquipseudomonas > Aquipseudomonas koreensis_I. The sequence goes on along the minus strand of NZ_JAZEVW010000004.1, from coordinate 370,698 downwards.
ACGTAGAACTTGTTGATCTGCGGTGGCACCACCAGCAAGGGCCGTTCGTGGACCTGCTCGGTGATTGGCCGGTACTGGATCAGCTCCAGCACATCGTTGCGAAACACCACCGCGCCTTCGGTCACGCCGAGGCTCTTGCCGACCTCGAACGCCCCCATGTTGACCTGGCTTGGCATGCCGCCGTTGTGCACCAGGTCCTTGGCCAGATGCGAGAGGCCGTCGAGCAGGCTCTTGCCACCGGTTTCGAAGAAACGCTTGACCGCCGCCGGGTTGGCCGCGGTGTTGGTCGGCGCCATGGCCTCGGTCATCAAATTGATAACGAAGTGACCACGGGCGATATCTTTGGGGGTCAGGCTGCTGTCATCGATCCAGGCGTGGAGTTCCTTGCGCCAGGCCAGATAGGTTTGCAGGTAGCGTTTGTAGAGCGGGTTCTGGCTCCACGCGGGATCGGCGAAGCGACGGTCGTCACCGGCCGGTTGCAATTCGGATTTGCCGAACAGCACGTTCTTCAGCTCAAGGCCGAAATGGGTCACGTGTTTAACGCTATGGATCGGTTGTTTGATGGCCTGTTTCAGCACCATCCGAGCAGAGGCCAGCAGATCCTTTCCGCGTAGCCCAACGACGGGATTAAGCCCCAGGGTGTTTTCCGAGGCTTGATACTTCAGGTCATCGTTATTCTTGTTACTCATCTACGACGCTCCATTGTCCTGAGACGAGTACCCGGTTTGCGGCTGTGCAGTTCCACAGCCAATGCCAGGTACTACTGCTCGGGTGACCGTTGATTCTGCATAGCTGCTTTACAGTCGTAGAGCATTGCAGGGAACTTGCCAGCTCCATTGGTTACCCGAGTTTAATTTTTTTCGCAAGCAGGCCGATCCTCGGCCATGCAGCGGAGCATTCAAACAGATGAAGTTAGAAAATGCCCTCTAAAGAGCAAGAGCCACGGACTAGAGCATCAGCTTGACGAACGATTCGTTCGGATCGCGGGATTTTCCGGCGGCACGCAACTCGGCGAGATAATCGTCCCAGAGTTCGTTCTGGCGCTTGCCGAGTTCGTAGAGGTATTCCCAGGTGAACAAACCACTGTCATGACCGTCATCGAAGGTCAGTTTCAGTGCGTAGTTACCCGCCGGTTCCAGCTTGCTCAGACCCACGTTAAGCTTGCCGAATTGCAGGATCGGTTTGCCGTGGCCCTGGACCTCGGCGGAGGGAGAGTGCACACGCAGAAATTCAGCGGGCAGGGTGAATTCTTCACCGGACGCGTAGGTGAGCGTCAGGGTTTTCGAGGCCTTGTGCAGTTTGATGTCGGTAGGAATCATGAAAGACAGCCTTTAGCTGCAAGCTACAAGCTGCAAGCTTAACTCAGCTTGTAGCTTGTAGCTTGTAGCTTGTAGCTCTACAGAATGTAGCGGGACAGGTCTTCGTTCTGCGCCAATTCGCCCAGGTGGCTGTTGACGTATTCGGCGTCGATCAGGATCGGCTTGTCGTCGTGGGCGCTGGCCAGATCGCCGGCACTGAACGACACCTCTTCGAGCAGACGCTCAAGCAAGGTGTGCAGGCGACGGGCACCGATGTTCTCGGTCTTCTCGTTGACCTGCCAGGCGATCTCCGCCAGACGCTTGATGCCTTCCGGCTGGAACTGGATATGCAGGCCTTCGGTTTTCAGCAACGCGCAGTATTGCTCGGTGAGCGAGGCGTGCGGTTCGCTGAGAATGCGCTCGAAGTCTTCCGGGCTCAACGCCTTGAGTTCAACGCGGATCGGCAGACGGCCTTGCAGTTCCGGGACCAGATCGCTCGGCTTGCTCAGGTGGAACGCACCGGAGGCGATGAACAGGATGTGGTCGGTCTTGACCATGCCCAGCTTGGTGTTCACGGTGCAGCCTTCGATCAGCGGCAGCAGGTCGCGCTGCACGCCTTCACGGGAGACATCGGCGCCGCCGACGTTACCGCGCTTGGCGACTTTGTCGATCTCGTCAATGAACACGATGCCGTGCTGCTCGACCGCTTCCAGCGCCTTGGCCTTCAGCTCTTCTTCGTTGACCAGACGCCCGGCTTCTTCGTCGCGCACCAGTTTCAGCGCTTCCTTGACCTTGAGCTTGCGCGACTTCTTCTTGCCCTTGCCCATGTTGGCAAACAAGGACTGCAACTGGTTGGTCATCTCTTCCATGCCCGGCGGCGTGGCGATTTCGATGCCGGACACTTCGGCGACTTCGATCTCGATTTCCTTGTCGTCCAGTTGACCTTCGCGCAGGCGCTTGCGGAACAGCTGACGGGTATTGGAATCGCTCGCCGGTGCTTCTTCATTGCTGAAGCCCATGCGTGCCGGCGGCAGCAGCGCGTCGAGGATACGATCCTCAGCGGCGTCTTCGGCGCGGTGGCGCACGCGGGTCATTTCCTGCTCGCGGAGCATCTTGATCGCCGCATCGGCCAGATCACGGATGATCGATTCGACGTCGCGGCCGACGTAGCCGACCTCGGTGAATTTGGTCGCTTCGACCTTGATGAACGGCGCGTTGGCCAGTTTTGCCAGGCGACGGGCGATCTCGGTTTTACCGACACCGGTCGGGCCAATCATCAGGATGTTCTTCGGCGTCACTTCAACGCGCAGCTCTTCAGGCAACTGCATGCGGCGCCAGCGGTTGCGCAGGGCAATCGCGACGGCGCGCTTGGCATCGTCCTGGCCGATGATATGGCGATTGAGTTCGTGGACGATTTCGCGGGGAGTCATGGACATAATGGTTGACGGTCCTCAAGCACAAACAAGCCGTGGCACACAGGCCGCGACAGGCTTATTCAGCGAGGTCCTGCTCCTCAATGGTCTGGGTGTGGTTGGTGAATACACAGATGTCGCCGGCGATGCCGAGTGCGGTCTCGACGATTTCGCGGGCCGACAGGTCGGTCTTTTTCAGCAGGGCGCTAGCCGCGGCCTGGGCGAAAGCACCGCCCGAACCCATGGCGATCAGGCCATCTTCGGGTTCGACCACGTCACCGTTGCCGGTGATGATCAGCGAGGCATCCTTGTTAGCGACCGCGAGCATCGCTTCGAGGCGGCTCAGGGAGCGGTCGGTGCGCCATTCTTTGGCGAGTTCGACGGCGGCGCGGATCAAGTGGCCCTGATGTTTTTCCAGCTGGCCTTCGAAACGTTCGAAGAGCGTAAAGGCGTCGGCAGTGGCACCGGCAAAACCGGCGATGACCTGGCCGTGGTACAGGCGACGGACTTTTTTCGCGTTGCCTTTCATCACGGTATTGCCGAGAGAAACCTGGCCGTCGCCGCCCATGACGACTTTGCCGTGACGGCGGACTGAAACGATGGTGGTCAAGGGAAGAGTCTCCACACAGCGGGGCGAAAGTGCCTTATGCCCATTCATATGGGGGTGCTGGAAGGGATTTCAACCGGGGAGGGTGCGGAGGGACGAACGGCGCAGCGCAGATCAGAATGATGTAGTGCTGGTGATGGCGCCTTCGCGAGCAGGCTCGCTCCCACAGGATATGCGCTGTTCCTGTGGGAGCGAGCCTGCTCGCGAATATTGGCGACGCGGTAAATCTGTCTGTATCAGCGGCTCTGGCGTTGTTGTAACAACAGGTTGCTGAAGCCGGCACCGGCCAGTTGTTTCTGCGCGGTGGTCAGCTGTTCGCGGTTGCTGAATGGGCCGACCAAAACGCGGTACCAGGTTTCATCCTTCACCGTGCCGGACTCAACCGCCACGGCCTGGCCGAGCAGGATAATCTGCGCACGCACTTTGTCAGCGTCCGTCTCCTTGCGGAACGAGCCGGCCTGCAAGAAGAACTTGGTCACCGGCGCCGCTTTGCTCACCGGTGGCGCGGGCGGCGGGGTAATCCCGGCCAGTGCAGCCTGAGCGCGCGCGGTGTCGATCTTCGCCGCTTCCGCCGGGGTGACCGGCGTGGTCGGGATGGCCGGCACTTGCGGGGTCGGCAGGGTCTTCTCCGGCACGGCATCCGGCGGCACGATCACTTCCGATTCCGGCAGCAGCGTGTAGAAGTCGTACTTGGGCTTGACCGGTTGCGTCGGGCTTGGCGGGGTCTTGTTGGCTTCAGCGATTTTCGTCGCTTTCTGCTGTTGCGCCTGCTCGACCTTCTCACGCTTGACCGTGTCGCTGCCCTTGCCCGGCTCCAGCTTCATCAAAAACACGATGAACGCGCCGACCGTCAGGCCGATGGCCATCCACAGCCAGCCCGGAACCGGTTGCTTGGCCGGAGCCTGATAGCGGCTGGCGCCGCGCTTGGGTGCAGGTTTTTTCTTGGCAGCCAACTTACATACGCTCCAGAGTTTCCAGACCCAACAGCTCCAGGCCTTGCTTGAGGGTGCGACCGGTCAGCGCGGCCAGACGCAGACGGCTCTGCATCTGGGCCGGGGTGTCGGCGGCGAGGATCGGGCAGTTCTCGTAGAAGCTGGAGAACAGGCCGGCGACGTCGTACAGGTAAGTGCAGAGAATGTGCGGCGTGCCTTTGTCGGAGACGTTGTTGAGCACTTCACCGAACTGCGCCAGTTTCGCCGCCAGTTCCTGTTCATGCGCCGCTTCGAGGACGATCTGGCCGTCGACTTCGCTGAAGTCCTTGCCAAGCTTGCGGAACACGCCAGCGACGCGGGTGTAGGCATACAGCAGGTACGGCGCGGTGTTGCCTTCGAAATTCAGCATCAGGTCGAAGTTGAAGCTGTAGTCGCTGGTGCGGTGCTTGGACAGATCAGCGTATTTCACCGCGCCGATGCCGACGACCTTGGCGATGTTACGCAACTCGTCTTCGGCAAGCTGCGGGTTTTTCTCTTTGACCAGGTTGTAGGCGCGTTCCTGCGCTTCGGTCAGCAGGTCGATCAGCTTCACAGTGCCGCCATCACGAGTCTTGAACGGACGGCCATCGGCGCCGTTCATGGTGCCGAAACCCATGTGTTCCATTTCCATCGGATGGGTGACGAAACCGGCCTTGCGTGCCACCGCGAAGACTTGCTGGAAGTGCAGGGCCTGACGCTGATCGACAAAGTACAGCGCACGATCGGCTTTCAGCTTGCCACTGCGGTAGCGCACGGCGGCGAGGTCAGTGGTGGCATAGAGATAACCGCCGTCCGCCTTGACGATGATCACTGGCAGCGGATCGCCATCGGCGTTCTTGAACTCGTCGAGGAACACGCACTGCGCGCCGTTGCTCTCGACCAGCATGCCAGCGGCTTTCAAGTCATTGACCACATTGACCAGATCGTCGTTGTAGGCGCTTTCGCCCATCACGTCGGCCATGGTCAGTTTGACGTTGAGCAACTCGTAGATCTTCTGGCAGTGCGACAGCGAGATGTCCTTGAACCGGGTCCACAGCGCCAGGCACTCGGTATCGCCGGCCTGCAGCTTGACCACCAGACCGCGGGCGCGGTCGGCGAACTCTGCGGACTCGTCGAAACGCTGCTTGGCGGCGCGGTAGAAGTTTTCCAGATCAGACAGTTCGTCGCTGGTGATCGGGTTTTCCTGCAGATAGGCCATGAGCATGCCGAACTGCGTGCCCCAGTCGCCGACGTGGTTCTGGCGGATCACTTCGTCGCCAAGGAATTCGAGGACGCGAGCGACGCCGTCGCCGATGATGGTCGAACGCAAGTGGCCGACGTGCATCTCTTTGGCCAGGTTCGGCGCGGACAGGTCGACCACGGTGCGCTGCGCCGGGCCGGCCTTGCGCACGCCGATATGGGCGTCGGCCAGCGCGGCATCGAGACGGTTGGCCAGCGCCTGGGTGTTCTGGAAGAAGTTGATGAAGCCCGGACCGGCGATTTCCGCCTTGGTGACGTTTTCGTCAGCCGGCAGCGCGGCGATGATTTTCTCCGCCAGATCACGCGGTTTCATTCCCGCCGGCTTGGCCAGCATCATCGCGATGTTGCTGGCGAAGTCGCCGTGAGTCTTGTCGCGGGCGTTTTCCACTTGAATCGCCGGCGACAGGCCTTCAGGCAACACACCTTCGTTGACGAGTTGGGTGAGGGCTTGTTGGATCAGCTGGCGAATGGTGTCTTTCATGGTCTTCTCTTTCGACCGCAAGCGCGGCGGGCGCATCGGTGCGCGGGTGGAAAAACTGGGCATTATCCGTGGCGGAGCCGGGCTTGCCAACCTTAGCAGGCCGGTTGTGGATATGTGGTGACAAATAGGTCGTTATCGCTGGCAAGTCGACCCGGTGCAGCGCAGCTCCCACAAGAGCGGCGCAGTCCCTGTGGGAGCTGCGGTGCGACGGTTCGACTTGCCAGCGATAGCAATCGATCAATCAGTACAAGTCGACGGGATCAACATCCAGCGACCAGCGCACCGCCCGCCCGCTCGGCATCTGCTCCAGCGCCAGCAACCAACTCGCCAGCAACCGATGCAGCGGCGCCCGTGCGGTCGCCTGCAACAACAATTGCGCGCGATAACGCCCGGCGCGGCGTTCCATCGGCGCCGGCACTGGCCCAAGCAATTCGATACCGCTCAGATTCAGTTCGCTGAGCAAGCGCTCGGCCTCGCTGCAGGCTTCATCGAGGAAGCCTTCCGCCTGCCCCGGTTTGTGCGCTTCAGCGCGCAACAGCGCCAAATGGGCAAACGGCGGCAGCCCGGCGGCGCGGCGCTCACTCAGCGCCTGTTCTGCAAAGGCGAAATAACCCTGCTCGGTCAGTTGCACCAATAAAGGATGATCGGCCAGGTGCGTCTGAATAATCACTTTGCCCGGCTCTTCCGCCCGTCCGGCGCGTCCGGCCACCTGTACGATCAACTGCGCCATGCGCTCGCTGGCGCGGAAGTCGCCGGAGAACAGGCCACCGTCAGCGTCGAGAATCGACACCAGCGTCACCCGCGGAAAATGGTGACCCTTGGCCAACATCTGCGTGCCGACGAGGATGCACGGCTGGCCTTTCTGAATCGTCGCGAATAGCTGATTCATCGCGTCCTTGCGCGAGGTGCTGTCGCGATCGACGCGCAGCACCGGGTAATCCGGGAACAGAATCGCCAGGCGTTCCTCAGCGCGCTCGGTACCGGCACCCACCGGGCGCAAGTCGACCTTGTTGCACTTCGGGCACTGGCGTGGCGTGCGTTCGACGTTGCCACAATGGTGGCAGCGCAACTCACCGTAGCGCTGGTGCACGGTCATCCGCGCATCGCAGCGTGAACATTCGGACATCCAACCGCAATCGTGGCAGAGCAAGGTCGGGGCAAAGCCGCGGCGGTTGAGGAACACCAGCACCTGCTGGCCGTTGGCGAGGGTCTGGCCGATGGCTTGTTGCATCGGCCCGGAAATGCCGCTGTCCAGCGGACGGCTTTTCACATCCAGGCGCAGAAAGCGCGGCTGTTTGGCGCCGCCGGCACGCTCGTTCAGGCGCAACAGGCCGTAACGCCCGGTGTAGGCGTTGTGCAGGCTTTCCAGCGACGGCGTGGCCGAACCGAGCACGATCGGGATGTTTTCCTGACGTGCTCGCACCAGCGCCAGATCCCGGGCGTGGTAGCGCAAGCCTTCCTGCTGTTTATAAGAGCCGTCGTGCTCTTCATCGATGATGATCAGCCCCGGATTTTTCATCGGCGTAAACAGCGCCGAGCGGGTGCCGATAATAATGTCAGCCTCGCCGTCGCGGGCGGCGAGCCAGGCGTCGAGGCGTTCACGATCGTTGACCGCCGAGTGCAGCAGGGCGATGCGTGCATTGAAACGCTGTTCGAAGCGCGCCAGGGTCTGTGGACCGAGGTTGATCTCCGGGATCAGCACCAGCGCCTGTTTACCGGCTTCGAGGGTTTCACGGATCAGCTGCAAGTAGACTTCGGTCTTGCCGCTGCCCGTAACGCCGGCCAGCAGAAACGCGTGATAGCTGTCGAAACCGGCGCGGATCGCTTCATACGCCGCACGTTGCTCGCTGTTGAGCGGCAGTTCCGGTTGCGCCAGCCAGTGTTCATGGCGCGCGCCGGGGAGGTGGCGGCGGATTTCCACCTGCACCAGACCCTTGGCCAGCAGCAGATCGAGACTGTCCTTGCTCAGCATCAGTTTGCTCAGCAACTGATGGGCGACACCGTGCGGATGCTGGGCCAGCGTTGCCAGGGCTTCTCGCTGGCGCGGGGCGCGGGCAATGCGCGGATCATCGAGGCTGGCGCCGGGCGCCGCCGACCAGAAACGCTCCTGGCGGGCCTCGGCCAGTTCGCCCTGACGCAGCAGCACCGGCAACGCCCAGCTCAAGGTGTCACCGAGGCTGTGCTGGTAATACTGCGAGGTCCACAGACACAGCTTGAACAGCGCTGGCGGCAGCGGCGCGGTGGTATCGAGCAGTGCCAGCGCCGGTTTGAGTTTTTCCACCGGCACTTCGCTGGTGTCGGTGACCTCGACCAGAATCCCGATCATCTCGCGCCGCCCGAACGGCACCCGCAGGCGCATGCCCGGCTGCAATTGCTCACGCCGCACCCCGGCCGGCGCCCGGTAATCGAACAGGCGGCGCAGGGGCGAAGGCAAGGCAAGGCGCAGTATGGCGTCGGGCACGCGGGGGGATCTCTATAAACGCAAAAGAAGGGTTGAACGCAGATCAATTGTGGGAGCGAGCTTGCTCGCGAAGGCGGTGTATCAGGCGCTTGAACATTGACTGATACGACGCATTCGCGAGCAAGCTCGCTCCCACAGGGTAATGCGTTCAAGGCCGGGAGCCTAGCAGACGGTCGGTCTCGGTGACAGCTTGCGCGATTGAAAAGGTCTGGTAGAATCCGCGGCCTAATTACGTGCGGTATTCAACAATAGTGTTGGGTGGCGGCACGCTAGCCTGAGGAAGACACCATGAAAGCCGAAATCCATCCGAACTACCCGGAAATCGCTGTTACCTGCAGCTGCGGTAACAAGTTCGAAACTCGTTCGACCTACGGCAAAGCCCTGGCGATCGACGTTTGCAACGAATGCCACCCGTTCTACACCGGTAAGCAGAAGACTCTGGACACCGGCGGCCGCGTGCAGAAGTTCGCAGACCGTTTCGCTACTTTCGGCGTCGGCAAAAAAGCCTGAGGCTGATCATTTTGGAAGGTCGTATCGACTTCTCCAGACTGATGAAAAAGGCGTCCCTTGCGGGCGCCTTTTTTGTGTCTGCGATTTGGCTCTCGGGGGCGCAGGCGTTCTGTCCAGCGCCCGCCGGACTGACCAGCGTCAGTGTGCAGCGGGTGGTCGATGGCGACACGCTGCGCCTGAGCGATGGCCGCAGCGTGCGGATGATCGGCCTCAACACGCCGGAGCTGGGCAAGCAGGGCCGTAGCGACGAACCCTTCGCCGTGGCGGCGCGCAAACGCCTCGAAGCGCTGGTGGCGGACAGCGGCGGGCGTGTCGGCTTGCATCCCGGACGGCAGGGAAAGGACCACTACGGCCGAACGCTGGCGCATGTCTACAGCGCCAGCGGCGCCAATCTCGAAGCGCAAATGCTCGCCGATGGCCTCGGTTTTCAGGTGGCCGTTGCGCCGAACGTCGATCTGGTTGCCTGTCAGCAGGTCGCTGAAACGTCGGCGCGGCAGGCCGGGCGGGGCATCTGGCGGCAATCACCGGTACTCAAGGCGCAGCAGATTCAGCGTTCCGGCTTCGCCGTGGTCAGCGGTCGGGTAAGCAACGTGCAACGCAATCGCGGTGGAATCTGGATCGAGTTGCAGGACGCGCTTGTACTGCGCATTGCACCGAATCTGGTTCGACAATTCGACAATGCTCGTTTGCAGGCGCTGAAGGGCCAGCAGATCGAGGCGCGCGGCTGGATTGTCGATCGCTCGCGCCGCGGCGGCTTGCAGCCTGAGCAAGCACGCTGGCTGTTGCCATTGACCGATCCTTCGATGCTGCAGGGTTCGCGCTGAAGAAAAATTGTAGACATTTTTCAGGCCGATTGTGAACAGTCCAGCCCTTGTGCGCCGTGGCTCTTGGCCCAAAGTCGTAGGGCAGGGCGCTTGACAGTGGTGACTGCCCAGTCTTGTGGGGACTTTGCGAGGCGCGTATCCTCGCTGACCAGTCTGTCCAACAGTAAAAAGCGGAATGCCAAAATGTCTGATCTGAAAACTGCCGCTCTCGAATATCACGCCAATCCTCGTCCGGGGAAGCTGAGTGTCGAGCTCACCAAGGCCACTGCTACCGCTCGCGACCTGTCGCTGGCGTACAGCCCCGGCGTAGCTGAACCAGTGCGCGAGATCGCCCGCGATCCCGAACTGGCCTACAAGTACACCGGCAAGGGCAACCTGGTTGCAGTGATTTCCGATGGCACCGCGATTCTCGGCCTGGGCAACCTCGGCCCATTGGCCTCCAAGCCAGTGATGGAAGGCAAGGGCGTGCTGTTCAAGCGCTTCGCCGGTATCGACGTATTCGACATCGAAGTCGACTCGGAAAGCCCGCAGGCCTTCATCGATACGGTCAAACGCATCTCCATCACCTTCGGCGGTATCAACCTCGAAGACATCAAGGCGCCAGAATGCTTTGAGATCGAGCGCGCGCTGATCGAACAGTGCGACATTCCGGTATTCCACGATGACCAGCACGGCACCGCGATCGTTACCGCGGCCGGCATGATCAACGCCCTGGAAATTGCTGGCAAAACCCTGCCAGAAGCGAAGATCGTCTGCCTGGGCGCCGGCGCTGCCGCCATCTCCTGCATGAAACTGCTGGTGAGTATGGGCGCACGCATCGAAAACATCTTCATGGTTGACCGTACTGGCGTGATTCACTCCGGCCGTGACGACCTGAACCAGTACAAGGCCGTGTTCGCCCACGCCACCGAGAAGCGCAGCCTGGCTGACGCGCTGGCAGGCGCTGACGTGTTCGTCGGTCTGTCCGGCCCGAACCTGCTGAGCGCTGAAGGCCTGCTGTCGATGGCACCAAACCCGATCGTGTTCGCCTGCTCCAACCCGGACCCGGAAATCTCCCCGGAACTCGCCCACGCCACGCGTAGCGACGTGATCATGGCCACCGGCCGTTCGGACTACCCGAACCAGGTCAACAACGTACTCGGCTTCCCGTTCATCTTCCGCGGTGCCCTGGACGTTCGCGCCAAGCGCATCAACGAAGAAATGAAAGTCGCCGCGGCCAACGCCCTGCGCGAACTGGCCAAGCTGCCGGTGCCACAGGACGTCTGCGATGCCTACGGTGGTGCTCCGCTGGAGTTCGGCCGTGAGTACATCATTCCCAAGCCAATGGACAAGCGCCTGATCACCCTGATCTCCGACGCTGTGGCCAAAGCGGCGATCGAGACCGGTGTGGCCACCCTGCCGTATCCGAAGAACTACCCGCTGAAAAGCGTGGATGACGTGTTCAACGGTTAAAAGCAGCCGCCCATAAAAAACCCAGCCTGGTGCTGGGTTTTTTTATGGGCTAAAAGCTGCAAGCTGCAAGCTGCAAGCTGCAAGCTACAAGCTACAAGCTACAAGCTACAAGCTACAAGCTACAAGCTACAAGCTACAAGCTACAAGCTACAAGCTACAAGCTACAAGCTACAAGCTACAAGCTACAAGCTACAAGCTACAAGCTGCAAGCTGCAAGCTACAAGCAGTACGCAATTCCCCGCTTTTACTTGCAGCTTGTAGCTTGCCCCTTGCAGCTGCCCCTACCCCTGCCCCTCTAGAACAAATCGATCGGCGCCTGTTCATCCGCCGGCAGCGGGCTGCCCGGTACGACGCCGTTGCCCAGCTCGTTCACCGACGGCGGGGTATCTTCAGCCTTGAACAGTTCGAAGTACGCGCCCGGTGTGCTCGGCGACGCGGCACGGCCACTGACCGGGTCGACGCGCAGGCTGAGGATGCCTTCCGGTTCTGGCTGCACGTGCGGCGGCTTGTCCTTCAGCGCGGCCGACATGTAATTCATCCAGATCGGCAGCGCCACAGTGCCGCCGAACTCGCGGCGGCCGAGGCTTTCCGGCTGGTCGAAACCGGTCCACACGGTGGTCACGTAATCGGCGTTATAACCGGAGAACCACGCGTCTTTCGATTCGTTGGTGGTACCGGTCTTGCCTGCGATGTCGCTACGGCCCATGGCCAGGGCGCGGCGGCCGGTGCCGAGCTTGATCACGTCCTGCAGCATACTGTTGAGGATGTAGGTGGTGCGACCATCGACAATCCGCTCGGCCACGGCTGGCGCTTGCGGCACTGCCTGATTGCCTGGCGCTTCGCCCGGAACCGGTGCGGCATTGACCGTAAACGACTCTGTGTCGGGCGCGGCGATACCGTCCGTCGCCGAGCCACCTTGCGGAACAGTCGGCGGGTTGGCCACGAACAGCGTGTCACCGTTACGGCTTTCGATCTTGTCGATGATGTACGGGGTGATCTTGTAACCGCCGTTGGCGAAGGTGCTCCAGCCGGTGGCGATTTCCATTGGCGTCAGGGTTGCGGTACCCAATGCCAGCGACAGGTTCGGCGGCAGGTCCTGCTTGTTGAAGCCGAAGCGGGTGATGTAGTCGATGGTTTTACCCACGCCCATCGCCTGCAGCAGACGGATCGACACCAGGTTACGCGACTTGTACAGCGCCTCGCGCAGACGGATCGGACCGAGGAAGGTGTTGGTGTCGTTCTTCGGACGCCAGACCTTGTCCAGGTACTCGTCGACGAACACGATCGGCGCGTCGTTGACCAAAGTCGCAGCGGTGTAGCCACTGTCCAGTGCGGCGCTGTAGACGAACGGTTTGAAGCTCGAACCCGGCTGACGCTTGGCCTGCATGGCGCGGTTGTAGTTGCTCTGCTCGAACGCGAAACCGCCGACCAGCGAACGGATCGCGCCATTCTGCGGATCCAGCGACACCAAAGCGCCTTGTGCCTGCGGGATCTGGCTGAACTTCAGCGAATTGTCTTTCTGGCGCTGCACGCGAATCAGATCGCCAACCTGCGCGACGTCCGCCGGCTGATGCGGATTGGCACCCATGCTGTTGGTGTTGAGGAACGGCCGCGCCCACTTCATGGTGTCCCAGGCGACATGTTCTTCGCCGGTACGGGTCAGCACTTGCAGGCCGTTCTTGTCGACCTGGATGACGATCGCCGGCTCCAGACTGCTGATGGTGCGTTGTTTGGTCAGCTCGCTGGCCCAGGCTTCGCGGGTCTTGCCCGGCAGCCGCGACTCGGGTCCACGGTAGCCGTGGCGCTGGTCGTAGGTCATCAAGCCTTCGTGCAGCGCGGTGTTGGCCATTTCCTGCAGGTTGCTCGGCACCGTGGTAGTGACGCGGAAACCCTCGGTATAGGCGTCGCTGCCATAGCGGCCGACCATTTCGGCGCGGGCCATCTCGGCGATGTACGGCGCGTTCACTTCAGGGGTCGGTACATGGTAGCTGGCGTTCAGCGGCTCGTTGATCGCTGCGGTGTAATCGGCCTCGGTGATCTTGCCGAGCTTGTACATGCGCCCAAGGATCCAGTCGCGGCGCTCTTTGCTGCGCGCCGGGTTGGCCAGCGGGTTGAAACGCGACGGGGCTTTCGGCAGGCCGGCGATCATCGCCATCTGTGCCAGGCTGACGTCACGGATCGACTTGCCGTAATACACCTGCGCCGCCGCCTCGATGCCATAGGCACGGTTGCCCAGATAGATCTTGTTGACGTACAGCTCGAGGATCTCGTCCTTGGTCAGTTGACGTTCGATCTGCAGGGCCAGAAGAATTTCCGTGGTTTTACGCGAGAAGCTGCGTTCGCTGGTGAGGAAGAAATTCTTCGCCACCTGCATGGTGATGGTGCTGCCGCCGGACTGAATGTGTCCGCTTTTGACCAGTTGGGTCGCGGCGCGCATCAGGCTGCTCGGATCGACGCCATAGTGGTTGGCGAAATTGTCGTCTTCAGCACTTAGTAACGCATTAATGAAATTGGGTGGAATGTCGGCGAAACGGATCGGTGTGCGGCGCATTTCGCCAAATTCTGCGATCAACTTGTCATCGCTGCTGTAGACCCGCAGCGGAATCTGCAACTGAATGCTTCGCAGAGCCTCCACAGATGGCAAACCCGGACTAAGGTAAAGAAACGCGCCGCTGAGACCTAATAGCAGTCCGCAGAAAACGGCGACGATGGACCAACCGAAAAATTTCAGCAGACGAATCAAGGCTTTTGGACATCCAGAGCAAAGAATGAATTTGGCGACGGGGTTCCGGTAACACACAGAACGGTCCGCGCGGGCAGTAAAAAAGCGGAAAAAAACGCTGGGCATTATAAGCACTTTTCCGCAGGAGGCGTCATTTGCGCTTCTGTCAAGATGGGGGTGAAGGAACGCAATGCGTATTACAGAGTCCGTAACTCACGGAAAGTCATAGGGAATTGGTAGTGCTGGGACTCTTCAATAAAAAAGCCAATACATTGCTGGGGATCGACATCAGCTCCACGTCAGTGAAGCTGCTGGAACTGAGCCGTCAGGGCGAGCGCTACCGGGTCGAGGCCTATGCCGTCGAGCCCTTGCCGGCCAATGCGGTGGTCGAAAAGAACATCGCCGAACTCGAAGGCGTCGGGCAGGCCCTCAGTCGCGTGCTGAGCAAGGCGCGTACCGGCCTCAAGAGCGTGGCGGTAGCGGTGGCAGGCTCGGCGGTGATCACCAAGGTCATCGAGATGGACGTCGGGCTGTCCGACGACGAGCTGGAAAACCAGCTGAAGATCGAGGCCGACCAGTACATTCCCTATCCGCTGGACGAAGTCGCCATCGACTTCGAAGTCCAGGGTGTATCGCCACGCAATTCCGAGCGAGTCAATGTCCTGCTGGCGGCCTGTCGCAAGGAAAACGTCGAAGTGCGCGAAGCCGCCTTGGCCCTGGCCGGGCTGACAGCGCGCGTGGTGGACGTCGAGGCTTACGCGCTGGAACGCTCATACGCTTTGCTGGCGACGCAACTGGCGGCGTCCCAGGAGCGCCTGACCGTGGCCGTGGTCGACATTGGCGCGACCATGACTACGCTCAGCGTCCTGCACAACGGCAAGATCATCTACACCCGCGAACAACTGTTCGGCGGTCGGCAATTGACCGAGGAAATCCAGCGGCGTTACGGGCTGACTGTCGAGCAGGCCGGGCTGGCAAAAAAACAGGGCGGCCTGCCGGACGATTACGTCAGTGAAGTCTTGCAGCCGTTCCGCGAGGCTCTGGTGCAGCAGGTGTCACGCTCGTTGCAGTTTTTCTTCGCTTCCGGGCAATACAACGCCGTCGATCACATCTTGCTGGCGGGCGGCACGGCCTCGGTGCCGGGCCTGGACCGCTTGATCGAGCAGCGCCTGAACACGCCGACGCAAGTGGCCAACCCGTTCGCCGACATGTCCTTGAGCAGCAAGGTCAATGCCGGTGCGCTGGCCAGCGATGCACCGGCGCTGATGATCGCCTGCGGGCTCGCGCTCAGGAGTTTCGACTGATGGCGCGGATCAACCTTCTACCCTGGCGCGAGGAGCGTCGGGAAGAGCGGCGCAAGCGGTTCCTGCTGGCATTGACTGGCGTGCTCGTCGGCTCGGTCGGTGCCTTGCTGATTGCCGATCAGATCATCAGTGCCGCCATCGACCGGCAAGTGGCGCGCAATGACTACATCAGCAAGCAGATCGCCGTGGTCGACGAGCGGATCAAGCAGATCAGCGAACTCAAGGCACGCCGTCAGCAGCTGGTCGAGCGCATGCGCATCATCCAGGACTTGCAGGGCAACCGGCAGATCAGCGGGCGGATTTTCGATCAGCTGGCGCGCACGCTGCCGGACGGTGTGTATTTCACCGAAGTGAAAATGGCCGGCAAAGCCCTGTCGATCAGCGGCGCTGCTGAATCCAACAATCGCGTTTCCGACCTGATGCGCAATCTCGAGGCGTCGGACTGGTTCGATGCGCCGAGCCTTAACGAAGTCAAGGCGACCACTGCCGGGCAAGTCGATCAGGCCAACACCTTTGAGCTGACCGTGCGCCAGACCCGGCCCAAGACTGTCGAGGACGACCAATGAAGCCGTCCGAATGGCTGGAAAGCCTGCGCAGCGTCGATTTCAACGACCTCGACACCAGCAACATCGGTTCCTGGCCGGCGGCGGTGAAGTTCATTGCCGGCGCACTGTTGATGGTGCTGGTATTGGCGCTTGGCTATAACTTTTTTATCAGCGATCTGGAAAACCAGCACGACCTCAAGCGTGAAGAAGAGCTGACGCTCAAGGAGCAGTTCGCCAGCAAGGCGCGCCTGTCGGCCAATCTGGAGCTGTACACCCAACAGATGAAAGAGATGGAGAATACCTTCGGTGAGTTGTTGCGGCAGTTGCCCAGCGACACCGAAGTGCCGGGCCTGCTCGAAGACATCACCCGTACCGGCCTGGGCAGCGGCCTGGAATTCGAAGAGATCAAGCTGTTGCCGGAAGTCACCCAGCCGTTCTACATCGAGCTGCCGATCCAGATCACGGTTACCGGCGCTTACCACGACCTCGCCACATTCGTCAGCGGTGTAGCCGGATTGCCGCGCATCGTTACCCTTCACGATTTCGATCTCGCACCTGCCAGCAAGGAAGGCGGACCGAAGCTGCGCATGAGCATCCTCGCCAAGACTTATCGCTATAACGACAAGGGGCTGCAAAAATGACCCCGATTCGTTACATGGCATGGGCGATGACGCTGCTCGCATTGAGCGGGTGTGGCGGCAGCGATGACTTCAGTGATCTTGATGCCTACATGAATGAAGTGCGCCTGCGTCCGGCCGGCAAGATTGAACCAACGCCGACATTCCGGTCTTACCCGACATTCACTTACAGCGCGGCAAACCTGCGCAGTCCGTTTTCACCCCAGGTGCGGGTTGATCTGGCCGGGCGCAAACACGGCTCGCGCAACGTCAAGCCCGACCCCAACCGGGTCAAGCAATATCTGGAAGGTTTCAACATCGAGCAGTTCGAGATGGTCGGCACGATTGCCAATGCTTCGGGCTCGTTCGCGCTGCTGCGCGGGGCGGGCGGGGTGCATCGGTTGAAAGTCGGCGATTACCTGGGGCGCAACGACGGGCGCATCGTCGCCATCAGCGCGACACAGGTCGACGTCGTCGAAATCGTGCCCGACGGGCAGGGCGCCTGGCTCGAACGGCCGCGCACCATTCCTTTGAAAGAGCACTCATAGTGGAAGTCGAACAATGAACAGGATTTTCTCCACCCTCGGTTTTTCGCTATGGATAGCGCTGATGTCGCCGATGGTAAACGCGGCCAACCTGAAAGCGCTGGATGTGGCAGCGTTGCCGGGTGATCGCGTCGAACTGAAGCTGTCGTTCGACAGTCCGCCGCCGGCGCCCAAGGGCTATACCACCGAATCGCCGGCGCGCATCGCGGTGGATCTGCCCGGTGTTGCCAGTCAATTGAGCAACAGGAATCTCGATCTGGGCAGCGGCAATGCGCGTACCGCCACGGTGGTCGAAGCCAAGGATCGTACGCGGCTGATCGTCAGCCTCACCCAGCTTGCGCCTTACACCACGCGCATCGAGGGCAACAATCTGTTCGTGGTGGTGGGTCAGGGCGCGCCGGCGCCTGCCTCGCGTCCCGCCGCCGTTGCGCCCCGTGTGAGCACGGCGGCAGCGCCAGCAGCCAAGGCATTTGCAGCGAAAACCCGCGGCATTCGTGGCGTCGATTTCCAGCGCGGCACCGAGGGCGAGGGCAATGTCGTCATTGATCTGTCCGACCCGACCATCGCCCCGGATATTCAGGAACACGACGGCAAGATCATCCTCAGCTTCGCCCGCACGCAATTGCCCGAAAAGCTGCGGGTGCGCCTCGACGTCAAGGACTTCGCAACGCCGGTGCAGTTCGTCAATGCTGCGGTCAGTGGCGATCGCACAGTGATCACCGTCGAGCCCAGCGGCACTTATGACTACTCGACCTTTCAGACCGACAACAAACTGACCGTCAGCGTCCGCCCGATGAGTGTCGATGACCTGCAAAAGCGCAACGCCGACCGTCAGGCCTACATCGGCGAAAAACTCTCGCTGAATTTCCAGGACATCGACGTGCGTTCGGTGCTGCAACTGATCGCCGACTTCACCAACCTCAATCTGGTGGCCAGTGATACGGTGCAGGGTGGCATTACCTTGCGCCTGCAAAACGTACCGTGGGATCAGGCGCTGGATCTGGTGCTGAAAACCAAGGGTCTGGATAAACGCAAGATCGGCAACGTGCTGCTGGTCGCGCCTGCCGATGAGATCGCTGCCCGCGAACGCCAGGAACTCGAGTCGCAGAAGCAGATTGCCGAGCTGGCGCCGCTGCGCCGTGAGCTGCTGCAGGTCAATTACGCCAAGGCGGCGGACATCGCCAAGCTGTTCCAGTCGGTGACCAGCGCCGAAGCGAAAATCGATGAGCGTGGTTCGATCACCGTCGATGAGCGGACCAACAACATCATTGCCTATCAGACCCAGGATCGCCTCGACGAACTGCGGCGGATCGTGGCACAACTGGATATTCCGGTGCGTCAGGTGATGATCGAGGCACGCATCGTCGAGGCCAACGTCGATTACGACAAGAGTCTCGGTGTGCGCTGGGGCGGCTCGGTGCAGAACAAGGGCAACTGGAACGCTTCCGGAGTCAACGGTTCATCCTCCACCATTGGTACGCCGGGCAGCACCAGCACCAACTCGCCGTTCGTCGACATGGGCACCGTCAACAACACTTCCGGGATCGGCATCGCCTTCATCACCGACAACGTGCTGCTCGACCTTGAATTGACGGCGATGGAGAAGACCGGCAACGGCGAAATCGTCTCGCAACCGAAAGTGGTCACCTCCGACAAGGAAACCGCAAAAATCCTCAAGGGCACGGAAATTCCCTATCAGGAAGCCAGTTCCAGTGGCGCGACTTCGGTGTCGTTCAAGGAGGCCTCGCTGTCGCTGGAGGTCACGCCACAGATCACACCGGACAACCGAATCATCATGGAGGTCAAGGTCACCAAGGACGAACCGGACTACCTGAACAAAGTGCAGGATGTGCCGCCGATCAAGAAGAACGAGGTCAACGCCAAGGTGCTGGTCAACGACGGCGAAACCATCGTGATTGGCGGTGTTTTTTCAAATACTCAGAGCAAGGTTGTAGATAAGGTGCCATTTCTTGGCGATGTGCCGTATCTTGGCCGCCTTTTCCGGCGTGATGTGGTTTCGGAGAAAAAATCCGAGCTGCTGGTATTTCTCACTCCGCGTATCATGAATAACCAGGCGATTGCTGTGAGTCGTTGATTCTGTGCGAAATTTGATACTTGTAGGACCGATGGGTGCTGGCAAAAGCACCATCGGCCGATTGCTGGCCAAAGAGTTGCGCCTGCCGTTCAAGGATTCCGACAAGGAAATTGAGCTGCGCACGGGTGCCAATATCCCATGGATCTTCGACAAGGAAGGCGAGCCAGGCTTTCGTGATCGTGAGCAGGCGATGATCGCCGAGCTCTGCGCGTTCGATGGCGTGGTGCTGGCAACTGGCGGTGGTGCGGTGATGCGTGACGCCAATCGCAAGGCCCTGTTCGAGGGAGGGCGGGTGGTGTACCTGCACGCGTCCGTCGAACAGCAGGTCGGCCGCACCTCGCGCGACCGCAACCGGCCGTTGCTGCGCACCGCCGATCCGGCGAAAACCCTGCGTGACCTGTTGGCGATCCGCGATCCGCTCTATCGGGAAATTGCCGATCTGGTGGTGGAAACCGACGAACGGCCGCCGCGCATGGTGGTGCTCGATATTCTCGACCGTCTGGCGCAGCTGCCGCCTCGTTAAAGCGGCTCGCGAAATGCGCTATTCTCGGCGTCCTGTCACAGCCTGCCGAGGGTGTGGCGGATGATCGGCAAGCGGCGTCACACTCGCTACAGGCCGCAGATAACCAATAATTCAGGGCAGGACGCCTGCTTCCATCTTCACTGTGGGGACACATGCAGACACTCAAGGTCGACCTGGGCGAGCGCAGCTACCCGATTCATATTGGCGAAGGTTTGCTGGACCAGCCCGAACTGCTGGCGCCGCACATCCACGGGCGGCAAGTGGCAATCATCTCCAACGAGACCGTTGCGCCGCTTTATCTCGAACGTCTGACCCGCAGTCTGGCGCAGTTTTCGGTGATTTCCGTGGTGTTGCCGGACGGCGAAGCCTTCAAGAACTGGGAAACCCTGCAACTGATCTTCGACGGTCTGCTGACCGCTCGGCATGACCGCCGTACCACCATCATCGCTCTGGGCGGCGGTGTGATCGGCGACATGGCCGGTTTCGCCGCTGCCTGCTACCAGCGCGGCGTCGACTTTATTCAGATCCCAACCACGCTGTTGTCCCAGGTCGATTCGTCGGTGGGCGGCAAGACTGGCATCAATCATCCGCTGGGCAAGAACATGGTCGGCGCGTTCTATCAGCCGAACGTAGTGCTGATCGATACCGCCTCGCTGAAAACCCTGCCCGAGCGTGAACTGTCCGCCGGTCTGGCCGAAGTCATCAAATACGGTCTGATTTGCGATGAGCCGTTCCTGACCTGGCTCGAAGACAACGTCGACGCCCTGCGCGCGCTGGACCAGAAAGCCCTGACCTACGCGATCGAGCGCTCCTGCGCGGCCAAGGCTGCGGTGGTCGGCGCCGATGAAAAGGAAACCGGCGTGCGCGCCACGCTCAACCTCGGCCATACCTTCGGCCACGCCATCGAGACCCATATGGGCTATGGTGTGTGGCTGCATGGTGAAGCGGTCGCGGCTGGCACCGTGATGGCGCTGGAGATGTCCGCGCGTCTCGGCTGGATCAGCGAGCAGGAGCGCGATCGCGGCATTCGTCTGTTCCAGCGCGCCGGTCTGCCGGTGATTCCGCCTGAAGAAATGCGCGAAGCGGATTTTCTGCAACACATGGCAATTGATAAAAAAGTGATCGACGGTCGTCTGCGCCTGGTGCTGCTGCGCCGGATGGGTGAAGCGGTCGTGACCGACGATTATCCGAAAGAGGTTCTACAGGCCACGCTGGGAGCGGATTACCGCGCCCTGGCTCAGCTTAAAGGTTAATAAGATTCCGATGACTAGTTTGCATGCCGACGAGGCGTTTCTCGGCCATTTCCAGTTAAGTCACGACCCGTTCGCGCCGCGGGTGCCAGGCTTCAAATTTTTCCCGGCCCAGCGCAAGCCGGTGCTCGGTCAGCTGCATCATCTGGCGCGCTACAGCCAGTTGTTGCTCGTGGTCACCGGCCCGCAGGGCAGCGGCAAGACCTTGCTGCGTCAGGCACTGGTCGCCAGCACCAACAAGCAGTCGGTGCAAAGCGTGGTGGTTTCCGCCCGTGGCGCCGGCGATGCTGCCGGAGTGCTGCGCCAGGTCGCGCAGGCGCTGGACGTTGCCCAGGCTGAGGTCGGTGCGATTCTCGAACAGGTCGTTCAGCTCGCGTTGACCGGCCAGGAAGTCTATCTGTTGGTGGATGACGCCGAGCAGCTCGACGAATCCGCGCTCGAAGCGCTGATGGCGCTGGGTGCCGGAACGCCGGAAGGGCGTCCGCATGTGTTCCTGTTCGGCGAGTCGTCGCTGATCGCTCAGCTTGAGGCTTTGCAGCTTGAAGAAGAGCGTTTCCATGTCATCGAACTGCAGCCGTACACCGAAGAAGAGACCCGCGAATATCTCGACCAGCGGCTCGAAGGCGCGGGCCGGGGTGTCGAACTTTTCACCGCGGATCAGATCTCTGATATTCACGAAAGCTCCGAGGGTTGGCCGGGCAACATCAACCAGGTCGCTCGCGATGCTCTGATCGAAGTCATGATTGCCAGCCGCTCTGCGGTGAAGCGTCCAAGTATGGGGTTCAACATGCCGAAGAAACACGTATTGGCGATTTCCGCCGTCGTGGTGGTCGCGGTCGCTGCCGCCTGGCTGATGCCGGGTCGCAACAAGGCGCCAACCACCGGCGCGCCAGCCAATGAACAGGCGCAGTTGCCTCTGGGCCAGGCGCCCGCCAATGGCGCGGCCCCGAACGTCGAATTCGCTGGCAACACCCAGCCGATGCCGCTGCCATTGGTCGGCAACTCGCAACCGGTCATGCGCGGGCCGCTGGCCGAAGCGGCCGGTGGCATCACCGAAGGCGACGATGGCGTACCACTGGAAGGCTCCAGCGATACCCCGCCGACCGTGACCACTTCCGCGCCGCCTGCAGGCGTGCCGGCCGGTCCGGCGCCGACTCCGGTGCCGTTGCCAGCCGCCAAGCCGACGCCAGCACCGACACAGGTTGCTACCGCCAAGCCCGCTCCGGTCGCACCTGCCGCCAAACCGGCGCCAGCCCCGGCCAAACCAGTCGCCGCGGCGAAACCGGTCGAGAAGCCGATCACCGTTGCCAAGGCCGCCGGTGGCAGCTGGTACGCCGGTCAGCCGACCAGCAACTACGTGGTGCAGATCCTCGGCACCAGCTCGGAAACCGCCGCGCAGAACTTCGTCAAGGAGCAGGGCGGCGAGTACCGTTATTTCAAGAAAGTCCTCAACGGCAAGCCGCTGTATGTGATCACCTATGGCAATTTTGCCAATCGTGATGCAGCCGTTTCTGCCATCAAGGCCTTGCCAGCGAAGGTTCAGGCTGGTAAACCTTGGCCTCGCACTGTCGCCAGCGTCCAACAGGAACTGGCAACAACTCGCTGAAGATTCGGCGGCCTTACCCAGGCCGCCTCTCCCGGCACCTCAAAATCTCCATAAGTGCGCGCTTCCTGAAAAGGTCGCGTGCCTTGTGGTGTCTGCGTCACAGTAGTTTTTGAGTCGTTGCGGTCAGAATTTAAAAAAGTTTTGACTAGCACAGCAGATCGTTTTAAACCTTTCACAAATGCGACATGAATTTGCGACAGTTCGTCGTCAAATTTGTGAGCCTCTGTGTCGCTGTGTACAATGACCACCCTTTTGCCCCCGCGAAGCCGGCGTACGTTCGGCGCGGAACGCAAGTGGTTGAATTGAAAAGAAATTTGCCTCGAAAAGAGGCAGCCTGGTGAGAAAGTGTCTATGAAAGCAGGTCTGTACCAACCAGATGAATTCAAGGATAACTGCGGTTTCGGCCTGATAGCCCATATGCAGGGCGAGCCCAGTCATACCCTTTTGCAAACGGCCATCGAGGCCCTGACCTGCATGACCCACCGCGGTGGGATTAATGCCGACGGCAAGACCGGTGACGGTTGCGGCCTGCTGATTCAAAAGCCTGATGCGTTCCTGCGAGCCATTGCCCAGGAAACCTTCAGCGTCGTATTGCCCAAGCAATATGCGGTGGGCATGGTCTTCTTCAATCAGGATCCGGCCAAGGCCGAAGCCGCTCGCGAGAACATGAACCGCGAAATCCTCGCTGAAGGCCTGCAACTGATCGGCTGGCGCAAAGTGCCGATCGACACCAGCGTCCTCGGCCGCCTGGCCCTTGAGCGCCTGCCGCAGATCGAGCAGGTCTACATCGGTGGCGAAGGTCTGAATGATCAGGACATGGCGGTCAAGCTGTTCAGCGCCCGTCGCCGTTCGTCGGTGGCCAACGCCGCAGACACTGACCACTACATCTGCAGCTTCTCGCACAAGACCATCATCTATAAAGGCCTGATGATGCCGGCCGATCTGGCCGCGTTCTATCCGGACCTGAGTGACGAGCGCCTGCAAACCGCGATCTGCGTGTTCCACCAGCGCTTTTCCACCAACACCCTGCCGAAATGGCCGCTGGCGCAGCCGTTCCGCTTCCTCGCCCACAACGGCGAGATCAACACCATTACCGGTAACCGCAACTGGGCTCAGGCTCGTCGGACCAAGTTCAGCAACGATCTGATGGATCTGGAAGAGCTCGGCCCGCTGGTCAACCGTGTCGGTTCCGACTCCTCGAGCATGGACAACATGCTCGAACTGATGGTCACCGGTGGCATCGACCTGTTCCGTGGCGTGCGGATGATCATTCCGCCAGCGTGGCAGAACGTCGAAACCATGGACCCGGATCTGCGTGCGTTTTACGAGTACAACTCGATGCACATGGAGCCGTGGGACGGCCCGGCTGGCGTGGTCATGACCGACGGTCGCTACGCGGTGTGCCTGCTCGACCGTAACGGTCTGCGTCCGGCGCGCTGGGTCACCACCAAGAACGGTTTCATCACCCTCGCCTCGGAAATCGGCGTGTGGAACTACCAGCCCGAAGACGTACTCGCCAAGGGCCGCGTCGGCCCGGGTCAGATCTTTGCCGTGGACACCGAAACCGGGCAGATCCTCGACACCGATGCGATCGACAACCGTCTAAAATCCCGTCATCCGTACAAGCAATGGCTGCGCAAGAATGCCCTGCGTATTCAGGCGACCATGGAAGACAACGATCACGGCTCGGCGTTTTACGACGTCGATCAGCTCAAGCAGTACATGAAGATGTATCAGGTCACGTTCGAAGAGCGCGATCAGGTGCTGCGCCCGCTCGGCGAGCAAGGCTACGAAGCCGTCGGCTCGATGGGCGATGACACGCCGATGGCTGTGCTGTCGCAGCGTGTACGTACGCCGTACGACTATTTCCGCCAGCAGTTCGCGCAGGTGACCAACCCGCCGATCGACCCGCTGCGCGAAGCGATCGTGATGTCGCTGGAAATCTGCCTCGGCGCCGAGCGCAACATTTTCCAGGAGTCGCCGGAACACGCCTCGCGAGTGATCCTCAGCTCGCCGGTCATTTCTCCGGCCAAGTGGCGCTCGTTGATGAACCTCGACCGTCCGGGTTTCGAACGGGCGATCATCGACCTCAACTACGACGAAAGCCTCGGTCTCGAAGCGGCGATCCGCAACGTTGCCGATCAGGCTGAAGAAGCCGTGCGCGCCGGGCGTACCCAGATTGTCCTGAGCGACCGCCATATCGCCCCGGGCAAGCTGCCGATCCACGCCTCTCTGGCGACCGGTGCGGTACACCACCGTCTGACCGAAAAAGGCCTGCGTTGCGATTCCAACATCCTTGTTGAAACCGCCACCGCACGTGACCCGCATCACTTCGCCGTACTGATCGGTTTCGGCGCCTCGGCGGTGTATCCATTCCTGGCTTATGAAGTGCTGGGTGACCTGATCCGTACCGGTGAAGTGCTGGGCGACCTCTACGAGGTGTTCAAGAACTACCGCAAGGGCATCACCAAAGGTCTGCTGAAGATCCTGTCGAAGATGGGCATTTCGACCATCGCTTCGTACCGTGGTGCGCAGCTGTTCGAGGCCATCGGCCTGTCCGAAGAAGTCTGCGAGCTGAGCTTCCGTGGTGTGCCGAGCCGGATCAAGGGCGCGCGTTTCGTCGACATCGAAGCCGAGCAGAAAGCCCTCGCCGTCGAAGCCTGGAGTCCGCGCAAGCCGATCCAGCAGGGCGGTCTGCTGAAGTTCGTCCACGGTGGCGAATATCACGCGTACAACCCGGACGTGGTCAACACCCTGCAAGCCGCGGTGCAGCAGGGAGACTACACCAAGTTCAAGGAATACACCTCGCTGGTGGACAACCGTCCGGTGTCGATGATTCGTGACCTGTTCAAGGTCAAGACCCTCGACACACCGCTGGACATCAATGAAGTCGAGCCGCTGGAGTCGGTGCTCAAGCGCTTCGACTCCGCCGGTATCTCGCTGGGCGCGCTGTCACCGGAAGCTCACGAAGCCCTGGCCGAAGCCATGAACCGCCTCGGGGCGCGCTCCAACTCCGGCGAAGGTGGTGAAGACCCGGCGCGTTACGGCACCATCAAAAGCTCGAAAATCAAGCAGGTTGCCACCGGCCGTTTCGGTGTGACTCCGGAATACCTGGTCAACGCCGAAGTGCTGCAGATCAAGGTCGCCCAAGGCGCCAAGCCGGGCGAGGGCGGGCAACTGCCGGGCGGCAAGGTCAACGGGCTGATCGCCAAGCTGCGTTACGCAGTGCCGGGCGTAACGCTGATTTCGCCACCACCGCACCACGATATCTACTCGATCGAAGACTTGTCGCAGTTGATCTTTGACTTGAAGCAAGTCAACCCGCAGGCGCTGGTTTCGGTCAAATTGGTAGCAGAAGCGGGCGTCGGCACCATCGCTGCCGGTGTGGCCAAGGCCTATGCGGACTTGATCACCATCTCCGGCTACGACGGTGGCACCGGTGCTTCGCCGCTGACCTCGATCAAATACGCCGGCGCGCCGTGGGAACTCGGCCTCGCCGAAACCCACCAGACCCTGCGCGGCAACGACCTGCGCGGCAAGGTCCGGGTGCAGACCGACGGCGGCTTGAAAACCGGCCTCGACGTGATCAAGGCCGCCATTCTCGGCGCTGAAAGCTTCGGCTTCGGCACCGCGCCAATGATCGCGCTGGGCTGCAAATACCTGCGTATCTGCCACCTGAACAACTGCGCCACCGGCGTCGCCACTCAGAACGAGAAGCTGCGCAAGGATCACTACATCGGTACCGTCGACATGGTGGTGAATTTCTTCACCTACGTCGCCGAAGAAACCCGTGAGTGGCTGGCCAAGCTCGGCGTGCGCTCCCTCGAAGAGCTGATTGGTCGTACCGATCTGCTGGAAATTCTCGAAGGCCAGACCGCCAAGCAACATCACCTGGACCTGACGCCGCTGTTGGGCAGCGACCACATCCCGGCGGACAAACCGCAGTTCTGTGGGGTTGAGCGCAACCCGCCGTTCGACAAAGGTCTGCTGGCCGAGAAAATGGTCGAAATGGCTTCGGCGGCGATCAACGACCTCAGCGGTGCCGAGTTCGAACTGGACATCTGCAACTGCGACCGTTCGATCGGCGCGCGGATCTCCGGCGAGATCGCCCGCAAGCACGGCAACCAGGGCATGGCGAAAGCGCCGATCACCTTCCGCTTCAAAGGCACGGCTGGTCAGAGCTTCGGCGTGTGGAACGCTGGCGGTCTGAACATGTACCTCGAAGGCGATGCCAACGACTACGTTGGCAAAGGCATGACCGGTGGCAAGCTGACCATCGTGCCGCCCAAGGGCAGCGTCTATAAGACTCAGGAAAGCGCCATCATCGGCAACACCTGCCTGTACGGCGCGACCGGCGGCAAGCTGTTCGCCGCTGGCACCGCAGGCGAGCGTTTCGCCGTGCGTAACTCCGGTGCCCACACCGTCGTGGAAGGCACTGGCGATCACTGCTGCGAGTACATGACCGGTGGTTTCGTCTGCGTACTGGGCAAGACCGGTTACAACTTCGGCTCAGGCATGACCGGTGGTTTCGCCTACGTGCTCGATCAGGACAACACCTTCGTTGACCGGGTCAACCACGAACTGGTGGAAATCCAGCGGATCAGCGGCGAGGCGATGGAAGCCTATCGCAGCCACCTGCAAAACGTGCTGAACGAGTACGTCGCGGAAACCGACAGCGAGTGGGGTCGTGAGCTCGCCGAAAACCTCGATGATTACTTGCGTCGTTTCTGGCTGGTCAAACCGAAGGCAGCGAGTCTGAAATCTCTGCTCTCTAGTACTCGTGCGAGTCCGCAGTAACGACGCAGCTGCAAGCCACTAGCTTCAAGCGACAAGCTGAAGCTAGTACGCGTTGTACCGGACTAATGTGATTTTCTTGCAGCTTGAAGCTTGTAGCTTGGAGCTGTCGTGTAAGAGGTTTTAGTAATGGCTGAACGTCTGAATAACGACTTCCAGTTCATCGATGTCGGGCGCAAGGATCCGAAGAAGAAACTGTTGCGTCAACGCAAGAAAGAGTTCGTCGAAATCTACGAACCGTTCAAACCCCAGCAGTCGGCCGATCAGGCCCACCGGTGCCTGGGTTGCGGCAACCCGTATTGCGAATGGAAGTGCCCGGTGCACAACTTCATTCCCAACTGGCTGAAGCTGGTGGCCGAGGGCAACATCCTCCAGGCCGCGGAGCTGTCGCACCAGACCAACACCCTGCCGGAAGTCTGCGGCCGGGTGTGCCCGCAGGATCGTCTGTGCGAGGGTGCCTGCACCCTCAACGACGGCTTCGGCGCGGTGACCATCGGTTCGGTCGAGAAGTACATCACCGACACCGCGTTCGCCATGGGCTGGCGCCCGGACATGTCCAAGGTCAAACCGACCGGCAAACGTGTCGCGATCATCGGTGCGGGCCCGGCGGGTCTGGGCTGTGCCGACGTGCTGGTGCGCGGTGGCGTAACCCCTGTGGTGTTCGACAAGAACCCGGAAATCGGTGGTTTGCTGACCTTCGGTATCCCCGAGTTCAAGCTGGAAAAGACCGTGCTGAGCAATCGCCGCGAAGTCTTCACCGGCATGGGCATCGAGTTCCGGCTGAATACCGAAGTCGGCACAGACGTGACCATGGAGCAACTGCTCGCCGAATACGATGCGGTGTTCATGGGCATGGGCACCTACACCTACATGAAGGGCGGTTTTGCCGGTGAGGATCTGCCGGGCGTTTACGACGCGCTGGACTTCCTGATCGCCAACGTCAATCGCAACCTGGGCTTTGAAAAGTCGCCGGAAGATTTCGTCGATATGAAAGGCAAGAAGGTCGTGGTACTCGGCGGCGGCGACACGGCGATGGACTGCAACCGCACGTCGATCCGTCAGGGCGCCAAATCGGTGACCTGCGCTTATCGTCGTGACGAAGCGAACATGCCCGGTTCGCGCAAAGAGGTGAAGAACGCCAAGGAAGAAGGCGTGAAATTCCTCTACAACCGCCAGCCGATCGCCATCGTCGGCGAAGACAAGGTCGAAGGCGTGAAAGTCGTCGAGACCCGTCTCGGTGAACCGGACGCCCGTGGCCGTCGCAGCCCCGAGCCGATTCCGGGTTCCGAAGAGATCATCCCGGCCGACGCCGTGGTCATCGCGTTCGGTTTCCGCCCGAGCCCGGCGCCGTGGTTCGAACAGTTCGAAATCCAGACCGACAGCCAGGGCCGCGTCGTTGCGCCTGAGCAAGGTCAGTACAAGCACCAGACCAGCAATCCGAAAATCTTTGCGGGTGGCGACATGGTGCGCGGTTCCGACCTGGTGGTGACGGCGATTTTCGAAGGGCGTAATGCGGCCGAAGGGATCCTCGATTACCTGGGCGTCTGACGACGCCAGCGGCAAGCTTCAAGTTTCAAGCGGCAAGCTACAAAGCAATCCTGCCTTTAACTTGCCGCTTGTAGCTTGCCGCTTGCCGCTGTCTTTTGAGACCATGCCCGCACTTTTTTTCCGGATGCCGACATGACTGCCCTGAAGAACGACCGCTTCCTCCGCGCCCTGCTCAAGCAACCCGTTGACGTCACCCCAGTGTGGATGATGCGCCAGGCCGGTCGCTATCTGCCGGAGTATCGCGCCAGCCGTGCCCACGCCGGCGACTTCATGAGCCTGTGCATGAATCCGCAATTCGCCTGCGAAGTCACAATGCAACCGCTCGACCGCTATCCGCAACTGGACGCGGCGATCCTGTTTTCCGACATCCTCACCATCCCCGACGCCATGGGCCAGGGCCTGTACTTCGAGACCGGCGAAGGTCCGCGCTTCAAGAAAGTCGTCAGCACGATGGCTGACATCGAAGCCTTGCCGATTCCTGATCCGCACAAGGACCTCGGTTATGTGATGGACGCGGTCAGCACCATTCGCCGCGAGCTGAACGGCCGCGTACCGCTGATCGGCTTCTCCGGCAGCCCGTGGACCCTGGCGACCTACATGGTCGAAGGCGGTTCGTCGAAGGACTTTCGCAAGACCAAAGCGATGCTCTACGACAATCCGCAAGCCATGCACCTGCTACTGGATAAACTGGCGCAGTCGGTGACCTCCTACCTCAACGGTCAGATCATGGCGGGTGCGCAAGCGGTGCAGATTTTCGATACCTGGGGCGGCAACCTTTCGGCCGCGGCGTATCAGGAATTCTCGCTGGCCTACATGAAGAAAATCGTCAGCGGCCTGATCCGTGAGAACGATGGCCGCAAGGTGCCGGTGATCCTCTTCACCAAGAATGGCGGCCTGTGGCTGGAGAGCATCGCCGAGGCCGGCGCCGATGCTCTGGGCCTGGACTGGACCTGCGACATCGGCAACGCCCGCGCCCGTGTCGGCGACAAGGTCGCGCTGCAAGGCAACATGGACCCGACCGTGCTTTACGCCAAGCCGGAAGCGATCCGCACCGAAGTCGGGCGCATTCTGGCCAGCTACGGCAAGGGCAGCGGCCATGTATTCAACCTCGGCCACGGCATCACGCCTGAGGTTGACCCGGAGCATGCCGGTGCATTTTTGCGCGCGGTGCATGAGCTGTCGGCGCAGTATCACGAGTGATCAGCGCACAATAAAAAACGCCCGGTTTATGCCGGGCGTTTTTGTTCCACGATCGCATGTCGAACGCCGATCAAATGTAGGAGTGAGGCTGCTCGCGATAGCGGTGAGTCAGTCGCTGAAAGTGCTGGCTGACCCACCGCTATCGCGAGCAGGCTCACTCCTACAAGGGTTTTGTATCAGGCTTTGACACCTTGCAGCGGTGGCAGCTTCGCCAGCTTCAACGCCACCCCAAGCGCAATCAGCAACAGCGCGCCAATGAACAACCCGATCCCGTTCCACTCGCCCAAATGCCAGAACACTCCACCCGCCGTGCCGGCAATGCTCGACCCGGCGTAATAGCTGAACAGGTACAACGACGATGCCTGGCCCTTGGCCTTGGTCGCGCGGCGGCCGATCCAGCTGCTGGCCACCGAGTGCGCGCCGAAGAAGCCGAAGGTGAAGATCAGCATGCCGACGATAATCAATAGCAGTGGTGCAAACATCGTCAGCGCGAGGCCGACGAACATCAGCGCAATCGTCGCCCAGAGCACTTTGCGTCGCCCCAGGTTGTCCGCCAGCGAACCGATCTTTGCCGAGCTGTAGATTCCCGACAGGTACACCACCGAGAGCAAACCGACGTACACCTGATCGAGGTGATAGGGCGCTGCCAGCAAGCGATAGCCGATGTAGTTGAACAGCGTGACGAATGCGCCCATCAATACGAACGCCTCAAGAAACAGCAGTGGCAGACCGGCGTCGCGAAAGTGCATGGTGAAACCGTCGAGCAGGCTGCGCGGGTGCAGTGAGCGTGAGCGGAAATTGCGCGACTCGGGAAGGATCTTCCAGAACACTGCGGCCGCAATCAGCGCCAGACCGCCGATCACCAGCATCGCCGTGTGCCAACTGACGAAGTCGATCAGCACCCCGGTAATCAAACGTCCGCTCATCCCGCCGATGGCGTTGCCAGCGATGTACAAACCCATTGCCAGACCAATGTGTTGCGGATGAATTTCTTCACTCAGATAAGTCATCGCTACCGCCGCCAGGCCACTGAGCGACAGGCCGATCAGGGCGCGCATGATCAATACGCCATGCCAGCTCGGCATCATCGCGCTGGCCATGGTGCACAGCGCAGCGGCGAACAAGGCGGCGACCATCACCGGTTTGCGCCCGACCCGATCGGAAATCGGCCCGGTGATCAGCAGGCCGAAGGCGAGCATGCCGGTTGCCACCGAAAGGATCAGGCTGCTCTGCGCCGCGTTGATCCCGTATTCATGAGACAGCAGCGGCATCATCGGCTGCACGCAATAGAGCAAAGCAAAGGTCGCGAAACCGCCGCAGAACAGCGCCAACACCGTGCGCATGAACGCCGGTGTGCCTTTTTCGATAAAGACCTCTTGCAACTCGGCGATGGCATCGTCCGCTGCAGTAGGCGGGACTTCATGGGCTAATGGCGCAACGGCAGTTTTCACTTCAGACCTCGGGGAAGCACAGCCAGGCTGGCAATGAAAAAATCATATAGCTGGCTAATGTTTCTATCCAATATATTGTTCGTCTTGTTTGATAGCTTTAACGACCTAATGAGAAATCCATGGAACTGCGCCATCTACGCTACTTCATTGCCGTCGCCGAAGAACTGCATTTCGGCCGCGCGGCACAGGTGCTGGGCATTTCCCAGCCACCGCTGAGCCAGCAGATTCAAGCACTGGAGCAAGAGGTCGGCGCACGCTTGTTCGAGCGGACCAATCGTCGGGTCGAGCTCAGCGAAGCCGGCCGGCTGTTTCTGCAGGAGGCGCGGTTGGTGCTGGCGCAGGTCGATAAGGCTGCGGATGTCGCGCGGCGGGCGCAATTGGGGGAACTGGGCGAATTGAAGATCGGCTTCACTTCGTCGGCGCCGTTCAATTCGACGATTCCGCAGGCGATCTTCGCCTTTCGCCAGCGTTTCCCGGCGGTGCATCTGAACCTGCGCGAGATGAGCAGCACCATGGTCGCCGATGCATTGGTCGACGAGTCGATCGAGGTCGGCATCATGCGTCCGCTGGGGTTGCCGGATTCGTTGAGCGTGGTCGAATTGATGCGCGAGCCGTTGGTCGCGGTGCTCAGTTCCACGCATCCATTGGCGCAGGGCTCCGAGCAAGGGCTGTTTCTCTCGGCGCTGGCGCTTGAACCATTCGTATTCTTTCCGCGCAGCTATGGCAGTGGCTTGTACGCGCAGCTACTGAGTTTGGCGCGAGACGCCGGTTTCAGTCCGCACTTTGCCCAAGAAGCCGGCGAGGCGATGACCATCATCGGCCTGGTGGCTGCGGGGCTGGGGGTTTCGGTGCTGCCGGCGTCCTATCAGCGGATGCGCATCGACGGTGTGGTCTACCGCCCGCTGCTCGATCCGCAAGCGATTTCGGCGGTGTGGCTGGTGCAGCGCAAAGACCAGAAATCACCGATGGCCAAGGCATTTGTCGAACTGCTGACGCGCAAGGTCGACTCCATGTGACCGCTGATGGCCCCTTCGCGAGCAGGCTCGCTCCCACAGGGGAACGCATTCCAAGGTGGGAGCAAACCTGCTCACGAAGGCATCCGCTGCGACACCACAGCCTTCAGGGCAACCGCACCAGATCCCCCTTCAACGCTACCCGCGTGACAAAGATCCCCGCCCGACACTCGTAGGTATTCAAATCCTTGCGCACACGCTGGTCGTAATAACTGACGATATTGACCACCGCATTCGCCCCGACCCGCTTGGCATCGGCCTGCAACTTGATCAGATTCGACTGCAACACCCACTCGCAGGAATGGTGATCGCTCTTGTTGAAACCGTTGGTCTTCAGATCACTGACCACGCCCCGCCGCAACAACTGCTGAGTGCCCTGCGGCCCGTTGCCGATCAGGTAGAACCTCACACTGCCATCCAGCCGCCCGGCACGAATCGCATCCGACAGCACGGTTTCGAAGGGCATGTACATCAGGTTGGTCGCGTGGCTGGCTCCAGGCAGCAGACTGAAAAGCGCAGCGGCGATCAGGGCTTTCGCTTGCATGGTCATCTCCTTGACGGTGAAAGAGAATGCGCGTGCCGCTCGCCGGTCTGGCAGGCGCGAGGCGACGGTTCGCTAGGGCGAGTGTAGATGCAGAAAATAAAAAGGGCGCCGAAAGGCGCCCTTTGTCGTTTCTACAATCCCATCAATCCACGTGCGCCAGATCTCCGCGCAGCGCGACGCTCGACACCAATGTCCCGGCACGGCACTGGAATTTCTCGGTGTCTTTGTACAGGTCGCGCTGGTCGACGCTGGCGATGTTGATCACGGCGTTGGCGTCGGCGTTTTTTGCGGCGTTCTGCAGGGTGGCAAGGGCTGATTGCAGGGCCCAGAAGCAGGCGTCTTCGTCGGACTTGTTCGAGCCGTTGGTCTTGCGGCTGCTGCTCACGGTGTCGAGTTTGCGCACTTGCTTGGGCAGGGTTTCGCCGGCCAGGTAGAACTTCACGCTGCCATCGAGCAGGCCAGCGTCAGTGGCGCGTTTGACGCCTTCACGGAAGCTCAGGTAGGTCGGCTCATCAGCGCCCTGTTTGATGATGCCGAGGTTGTTGACGGCTTCGATATCCGGGTTGATCGACAGTTCTTTCAGTACGTTGTCACGCAGGCGGTTGACCCAGCGGTTGTAGTTGCCGTGGATCTTGCCGTCCTTGGCATTGAGGCCGTAGCTGCTGCGGTAGTCGATCTCGAACGAGGTCGGGCTGAACGGAATGTCGACTTCGGCGTGATGGCGTCCGCGCACGGTGATTGCCGCTTTGATCATGCCCGGGCGCACCGATTGCACCACCCATTGCCGATCATTGAGCGCTGTGACGATCGCGCGGCTCATCTGTTGCTGGGTGAAGCCCAGGTTCGGCGAAAATTCTTCCTTGGCGTTGTACACCGGTTTGCTGGTGCAACCGCCGAGTACCAGAAGCAGTGCCAACAGAGCAGCGATGCGGTGAAACTGAGTCATTCCCTTCACTCCAAACGTATTGCGGTCAGTGCCAGCGGCGAAAAATCAACGAGGTGTTGACGCCACCAAAAGCGAAATTGTTGTTCATCACGTAGTCGTGATGCATCTGGCGGAATTCACCGCGCAGGTAATCGAGCTTGCCGCAGTGCGGATCGACCTCGTCGAGGTTGAACGTGTGCACGTACAGGTCGCGGTTCATCATCTCGATGCTGAACCACGACTCCAGCGCACCACAGGCGCCAAGGGTGTGGCCGAGAAAACTCTTTTGTGAGCTGATCGGCATGCGTTCGCCGAACAAACTGCTGGTTGCCAGTGTTTCGGCAATGTCGCCCTGTTCTGTAGCGGTGCCATGACCATTTACATAACCGATCGCATCCGGCGTCAGCCCAGCGTCTTCCAGCGCCAGCTCCATGGCGCGGCGCATGGTCACTTGCTCGGGGCGCGTGGTGTGCTGGCCGTCGGCATTGCTGCCGAAACCGACGATCTCGGCGTGGATGTGCGCACCACGGGCGAGGGCGTGCTCCAGTTCTTCAAGGACCAGCATGCCGCCGCCTTCGCCGATGACCAGACCATCGCGGCCCTTGTCGTATGGGCGCGGGCTGGTCTGCGGCGCATCGTTTTTCAGGCTGGTGGCGTAGAGCGCGTCAAAGACCATGGCTTCGGTCGGGCACAGCTCTTCGGCACCGCCGGCGAGCATCAGTGGCAGGCGACCGAACTTGATCGCTTCATACGCATAGCCGATGCCCTGGCTGCCGCTGGTGCAGGCGCTGGAGGTCGGGATCAAACGGCCGGTGAGGCCGAAGAAGATGCTGATGTTGGCCGCCGTGGTGTGCGGCATCATCCGCACGTAGGAGTTGGCGTTGAGCCCCTCGGCCACCGAGTTGAGCAACATGTTGCCGAACGCCTTGATCTCATCGGTGCTGCCGGTGGACGACCCGCACGCGACGCCCATGCGGCCGTCCTTGATCGATTCGTTGCCGAGCAGCCCGGCATCGGCCAGGGCCCTTTCCGAGGCACCGACCGCCAGCCGCGAAACCCGGCCCATGCTGCGCAATTGCTTGCGCGTCCAGTGCGCGGGCACTACGAAGTCGTCGATGGGACCGGCCAGGCGCGTGTTCAGTTCGCTGAAGCGGTCCCACTCGTGCATGCGACGGATACCGCTGCGGTTGCTGGCGAAGTGGCCGGCGATGGTGTCCCAGTCGCTGCCCAGCGAGGTGATGCCGGCCATGCCGGTGACGACGACGCGCTTCATCAGCACAAGCCTCCGTTGACCGCCAGAACCTGACGGGTGATGTACGAGGCTTCCGCCGACATCAGGAAATTCACCGCAGCGGCCACCTCTTCAGGGGTGCCCATGCGTTGCGCGGGGATCATTTTCATCAGTTCTTCCACCGGCACGTTTTCATCGAGCATCGCCGTGTCGATCAGGCCCGGGGCGACACAGTTAACGGTGATTTTGCGCTTGCCCAGCTCGATCGCCAATGCCTTCGCCGCGCCGATCACACCCGCTTTGGAGGCGCTGTAATTGACCTGGCCACGGTTGCCGATCAGCCCGGACACCGAAGTGATGCAGACAATCCGCCCAGCGGCGCGGCGGCGAATCATCGGCATCATCACCGGGTGCAGCACGTTGTAGAAACCGTCAAGATTGGTGCGCAGCACCACGTCCCAATCGTCATCGCTGAGCGCGGGGAAGGCGCCGTCCCGGGTGAGGCCGGCATTGAGCACCACGCCGTAATAGGCGCCATGGGTTTCGACGTCGGCTTCGAGAATGGCTTTGCAGGTATCGCGCTCAGCCACGTCGAATTGCAGGATGCGTGCGTTGCGCCCCAGCGCTTGGATTTGCGCCTGAACGGCTTGCGCTTCAGCCATGCCGCTACGGCAATGCAGGACGATATCGTGCCCGGCCTGTGCCAGACGCAGGGCAATGGCGCGGCCGATGCCACGGCTGGAGCCGGTGACCAGTACCGATTCAGTCATCGTTCGACTCCTTGGTTTGTTGCAGATATTGAGTGGCCTGCGGCGGACGAAACACATTCAGCCGCGCACTGGCATGGATGCCCTCGCCGTGAACGTGGCATTCGAACACGCCCATGCCGTTGTCATCTTCCAGCGAACGCAGGCCGTGGACGGTCAGTTCGCTGCCGGCAGGAAAAGCTTCGACGTTGCACTCGAATTTGCGCGTGCCGAGCAGAAAACCCAGCTCGACCGGATTGCCTTTCTGCCGCGCGTGACAGCCGGCGAACGCGGCGACGCTTTGCGCCATCAGCTCGATGCCGACCCATGCGGGCAGGCTGCCGTCGGCGAGGCTGAACAGGCCGTCCGGCTGGACCGTGAGGCGGGTGAAAATCTGCTCATCGTCGAAACGCTCGATCGCGTCGATCAGAATCATGTCGCCGGCATGCGGCAGCAGTTCGGCGAGCGGCCAGGGGGTCATGGGGCGTCTCCGATAATCAGGCTGACGTTATTGCCGCCGAAAGCAAACGAATTGCTCATCAGGTAGCGCGGTGCAATGGACGACAGGCGTGTGCTCGCGGTCACCCAGTTCAGTGCAGGCAAGGCAGGATCGGCCGCGCCGTCCCAGATGTGTGGCGGCAACGCGTGCTTGTGGTTGTCGGCGCTCAGGCTCAGCCAGCAAAACGCCGCTTCCAGCGCGCCGGCAGCACCGAGGGTGTGGCCGGTCAGCGGTTTGGTCGAGGAGCAGGCGACGCCTTCGCCAAACAGCGCCGCGACCGCGAGACTTTCCATGGCGTCGTTGTGCTGGGTCGCGGTGCCGTGCAGGTTCAGATAATTGATTTGCGCTGCTTGCAGTTGCGCGCGACTTAGCGCTTTCTGCATCGCTTGCAGGGCGCCGCGCCCGCTCGGTTCCGGCGCGGAAATATGGTGCGCATCGGAACTGGCGCCGGCGCCGAGCAGCGCGATCGCCGGGCCTGCGCCTGGCTGTTTGCTCATCACGAACAGCACCGCCGCTTCGCCGATATTGATGCCGTTGCGGTTGGCCGAGAACGGATTGCAACGCTCCTCTGACATGGCTTCCAGTGAGGAGAAGCCGTTCAGGGTCAGTTTGCACAGGCTGTCGACACCGCCGCACAACACGGCGTCACACAGGCCCAGATCGAGCAGGCGCTGAGCGCTCATCAACGCCCGAGCGCTGGAAGTGCATGCAGTGGAAATCACATACGCCGGGCCGCTGAGTTGCAGCCACTCGGCGAGAAAATTCGCCGGGGCGCCGAGTTCCTGCTGCCGGTAGTCGTATTCAGCCGGGAAATGCTGCTCACGGATGTAGTGCGCCAGACCCCGGCTGGCTTCGTCGATGCCTGAAGTGCTGGTGCCGAGCACCACGCCGATGCGCTCGCGGCCGTAGGTCTGGATCGCCTGCTCGATGTCATCGCGTATTTGCAGCGCGGCTTCGAGCAGCAATTGATTGTTACGCGTGCTGTGCTCGGCCAGCTCGACTGGAATCGGCGCCAGTTCACCGGGCACCGCGGCCACCGGCAGCTCACGTTGCGGCACCCACGCCGATTCGCGGCGCATGCCCGAGCAATCGCCGGCAAACAGCTTGCGTGCAACTTCGCGTTTGTCACGGCCCAGGGCGCAGATCACGCCCAGAGCATTCAGGTAAGCGGTCATGGCGTAGAGTCACCGAGCGGGGAAACGCGATAATGCGGGCCTTGCGGCAGGTTCAGTTCGAAGCTCAACGGTTGTGCATAGTCAATGGTCCAGCGTGCTGGCAGGGAGCGTTGCCGGTCCTGTTGCTGCGCGGCGGGGTAGTTGCGCAGCAACTCGCCGGACGGGGTCAGGGCGAACAACAGCGCGGCAAACAATTCCCGCGCTTCGGGGTTCGGCGGCAGCAGACCATCGGCCTGCCAATGACCGTCGATCAATTGCTGACGGGCCTGAGGGATGCCCAGCGGGTCCATCATCGACCAGCGGATGCCCGGGCCTTCGCGCTGGATCACCAACAGCCAGTCCTGACGCTGCCCGGCCTGCTGGCGTTCGATGTGCAGTTGCAGCGGCAGGGGCAAAGTCGGGTTGGCCGCGGGCAGCGGCGCCTGGCTGGCGCAGGCACTCAACAACAGGGAACAGCACACCATTATCAGCCACACCACAATCCCTGTGGGAGCGAGCCTGCTCGCGAATACGCCGGCACATTCAACAAAGAGGCTGGCTGACCCACCGCTTTCGCGAGCAGGCTCGCTCCCACAGGTTATGTGTCGCATCGACGATCACCTTCAAGCGGTTTACGCGCCACAACGTTGACCAAGGTCTCTTCCCGCTGCCCGAACGGCTTAGGTTTGCGCAACCCGAAGCGCTCCAGCAAACCAAAATCCTTCGACCGGCTCCACCACAAATACGGGTAGGAAACATTGCGTTCGGCAAACTCAAACCCCTGCCCGCGAATCATTTCCAGATACTGCGCCGCGCTCTTCTGCACATGCATCGGATGGCGGAACAGCCAGCGGATCACCCAGGTATCAATGTAAGCCTCGGTGGACTCGGCGAACAGCAGATAGCCGCCCGGCTTCAGTACGCGATAAAACTCGGCGAGGGCTTTTTCCTGCTCGACCAAGTGATGGAACGTCTGGTGGCAGAACAGCAGGTCGACACTGGCGTCCGGCACATTGAGCCTGGCACAGTCGCTGCCGATCAACTCGACCTCCAGCTCCAGGCGCGCCGCTTCTGCAGCGCTCAGCTCGAGGCTGTGCCGATCGGCGTCGACACCGATCAGGCGCTGCGGGGCGAAGGTCTGGCGAAGATGAGCGAACGATTTGCCCTGGCCGCATCCGGCATCAAGCAACACCGGGTTTTGCGGCAGCGCCTCGGTGAACAAACCCCGCAGATCATTGATCGCCACGCGCAGTACATGGTGCTGCCAGGTGTGGCTGCGCAGGAACCAGAAACCGAAGCGGGTTTCCTCGACGTAGCTGTCGCTCAAGTGGTTCATGTGGCATCCTTTGCACAGAGTTCGGAAATCATTTTCAGGCGTCGGCGCGCTTCGCTGACGAACGGGTTGCGTTCGTCCCAGGCGTAACCGGCGAGAATCGAGCAGATCATCCGGCGAATATCCGCCTGACCATTTTCATAAAAAATCACGTCCTGAAAGGTGCCGGCGTACCAGCCCTCAACGTAGCAGCGGAAGGTGTCGACGCCGCGCTTGAGCGGCTCGGCAAACTCGCTTTGCCAATCGACCGCTTCACCCTGCAACTGACGGTGCAGCACCGCGGCGGCCATGCTCGCCGAGCGCATGGCGATGGTCACGCCGGAGGAAAACACCGGGTCGAGAAATTCCGCAGCATTGCCAAGCAAGGCAAAGCCCGGCCCGTGCAGGGTTTTCACATTCGCCGCATAACCGCCGAGGGTGCGTGCCGGGGTATCCCAAACGGCGTTGTTCAGTACGCCGGCCAGGCTCGGCGTTTCACTGATGAAGCCGCGCAGGCAGGCGTCCAGATCAGTATCACGACCGTTGAAGTGTTCAGCCGCGGCCACCACGCCCACCGAACAGCGCCCGTTGCTGAACGGAATCGTCCAGAACCATACGTCGCGGTGTTCAGGGTGGGTGGTGACGAGGATTTTCTCGCGGTCGAAGGCCGGATTGTCGATGTGATCTTCGACATGCGTGAACACGGCCTGACGCACGGGGAAATTCGACGGTGCCTCCAGATCGAGCAAGCGCGACAACACCCGCCCGTAGCCGCTGGCATCGAGCACGAAATCGGCTTCGACGCGGTACTCGCTGCCGTCCTCGCGACGGACATCAAGCTGTGGTCGGGTCCGCTCGAAATCAACGTTGACGATGGCATCGCCGTAACGGATTTCCGCACCTTGCAGCGCCGCTTGATCGGCCAGCAGTTTGTCGAAATCTGCGCGTTGTACCTGAAAGGTGGTCGGCTTGCCGTCGGTGAAGGTGTCGCTGAAATCAAAGGCGCTGTAGCGCTCGCCCCAGGCGAAGGCAGCGCCGGTCTTGCGCTGGAAGCCGGCGGCATTCACCGCCTCAAGCATGCCGGCCTCTTCGACGAAATCCAGACAATGGCTGAGCAGGCTTTCACCAATGGAAAAGCGTGGGAAATGCTGGCGCTCGATCACCAGCACATCATGGCCCTTACGCTTGAGCAGGGCGGCGGCGATGGCACCGGACGGGCCGGCACCGATGATCACCACCTGACGCGATTGCAGTTCAGCGATTGGCACGGGAGCTCCGGGACAAATGAGATTTGATATTCAGTGGTGCGCGGTGCAGACCGATCAGCGCCGGCAACAGCGTTGCGATCAGGCCCATCAGCATCAAGGCAAAGTACAGCGCCGGGCTGATCAGTTGTTGCTGCAACAGCAGATTCAGAAAAACGATTTCGCTCAGGCCGCGAATGTTCAGCAGCACGCTTTCGCGCCAGCGGCTGGCCCCTGCGAACGAAGCCCCGGCCCAGCCGAGGCCGAGCCAGTTGCCGAGCAGTTTACTGACAATCGGCAACAGCAGCAGCGCCGCCCATTGCCGCGCGTCGAGACTGGCGAACGCGCTGTGCACATCGATCTGGACGATGCCAAAGGTGAGGATCAGCGGAATCGCCAGCCACGTCTGCAAACGGTTCATCCACAGCGCCGGCAACGGCAGCACCAACGGCACTTTCAGGGCGGCCATGCACAGCAGGTAACCGATGCCGAGAATCAGCGCGTTGAGTTTGTAATGCTCGGCCATCACCAGCAGCGCAAAGAAGCCGAGGCTGAACGTCAGCGGCCGACGCACCCCGAACAGGCGCAGCAGCAACGGCACGCCAGCCAGGGCCAGCGGCAGCAACAGACTGCTCAGGTGCAGACTGCCCTGAGCGAGGCCGAACAGTGTCCAGCAGGCCAGATCAATGAGGATCGCGGTCTGCACCAAGCGGCGAGTAGCGGCGGGCGGGTAATCGATATGGCGCAGATACAGATACAGCACCGGGATCGCAGTGATCGCGAACACCAGCCCGATCGCCAGCGAACTGAGCCACGGCTGCGCGGGCAGCAGCCAATAAGCGGCTGCGAGACCCGCAGCGAAGGGTACGGCGAAACTCGGTACGGCGATCTTCAGGCTTTGCCGATCCAGCTTCAGATCGATGACATCACTGAGAATGTGCCCCAGCAGCAGGGCGAAACTCAGGCTGTACAGACTTTTCAGCCAGTCTGGCGCTATCAGTTGCACGCCGCTGAGCTGCCAGCCCGGCTCGATCCAGACGTACATCAACAGCGGCAGGCCGAAGCTCGCCAACAGCAACTGACTGACAATCGGGATCAGGCCGAAGTGGCGGCCAACGCGGGTCGCCCCGGCGAACAAGGCCAAAGCCAACAGCCAGAAAGCCGCGATCATCATGCGTGCGGCTCCGTGGCAGCGGCGCTGTGCGTATGGCGTCCGGCCCACGGCGCGAGCATGAAGCTGAACGCCAGACCGAGGCTCACCGACAGACCGAAATTGCTCACCGCCGGGGTGCTGGACACCGCCAGCAGACCAAACGACAGCCAGGTTGTCACTGCCGCGAGCAAGGTGCCAAGCAGGCTCACTGCCGCGCCGCCGACCTGTTCACGCATGAGAATTGCGTAGTCGACACTGATCGCCGTCACCAGCAGCAGGCCGAACAGGCTGAACAATGTCAGCGGCTGACCGAGCCAGCCGAGGCTGGCCAGGCTGCACAGCGCCGCGAGCAACGGCAGGGCGACGATGCGCAGCGCCCCACCGAGGCCGAACGGCAACATCAGCACCAGCACGATCAGCACGCAGGAGGCGAGCTTGAGTTCGGCGGCGCTGATCTGCGTGGCCGCGAAGACTTCATTCAATTCGCCGAGACGGTCGACCAAGCGCACGCCCGGCAAGTCCAGCGCCTGCACCCGCAGCAGCGCCGGGTTGTTCAGGCCTTGCAGGCTGGTGATCGCTGCGACGCCATCGTCGGTGGGGCCGAGCCACAGCGTACGGTACGGCTCGCCGAGCGGACCGGCCAGTGCGGCGTCAATGTCCTCGGCAGGCACCGTCTGCAAATGCTGCAGCTCGGCTTGCAGCGCCGCGAGCGGCACGCCGAGGTCGAGCAGTGGCTGCCAGTGCTGCGGCAGTTGATTCAGCGCGGCGCGCACCCGCTCTTGCTGAGATGGCGGGCTGACCAATTGATCAAGCGCCAGATAGCCTTGCAGCTTGTCGAGATTGACCAGTTGCTGCAGTCGTTCGCTCAGCGCCGCCTGGCGTTCGAGCAATTGCTCCTGATTGGCGGCGCGAACGAGGAAAAACTGGCTGGTCGGCTGATAACCGGTGATGCGCGCGATGGTCTGCGCTTCATCGGTGAGCTGCTGCGGTGCGCCGACCCACTGGCGGATGTCGTTCTTGCTTTGCAGCTGCATCAAACCACCGGCGCAGAAAGCAATCAGCAGCGCCAGCAACACCGGGGTGCGGACGCGTTCGAGCAGTCTTTCGCGCAGCGTGACCAGGCGTTCGGCCAGTTGCAGCGGCCATCGTGCCGGGCGCAGTTCGAGGTTGTTCAGCAACGCCGGCAGCAGGCACACGGCGGATAAATAGGCGCCGAGCAGTCCGGCCGCCGAGAACACGGCAATCTGCGTCAGCGCCGGGAACGGCGTCCACGCCAGCGCCAGGTAGCCGATGGCGCTGGTGATCAGGCTCAAGGTCAGCCCCGACAGGGTCAGACGCAAGGCCGGCCAACTGCGCCACGGCTTCAGGCTCCAGCTTTTCGATAAATAGTGCAGCGGATAATCCACCGCCACGCCGATCAGGCTGGAACCGAGCACGAGG
The DNA here is from genome assembly GCF_036668835.1 of Pseudomonas koreensis. Classification (GTDB taxonomy): domain Bacteria; phylum Pseudomonadota; class Gammaproteobacteria; order Pseudomonadales; family Pseudomonadaceae; genus Aquipseudomonas; species Aquipseudomonas koreensis_I. The sequence continues at coordinate 327,982 of NZ_JAZEVW010000004.1, read as the reverse complement.
GTCATCACGTGCATGTGGCCGAACAGTGCGACGCAAGCGACCGCACCGAACAACATGCCGACCAGCACCGGGACGAACGCCAGCAACACCCGCCAGCGGCGGAACGCGAGCAACAGCAGCAACAGGATGCCGACCGTGGCACCGCCGCCAACCCAGGTCATTTCCCGGGTCGCCTGCTGTTGGCCGTTGGCGGCATACAGCAAGCCGCTGGCGGCCAGCAGTTGCACGTCGGCTTGCGCTGCTTGCGCACGACCTTGCGCGAGCAGATCGGCGACTTGCAGCGGCAGGTTCATGTCGAAGGCGTTGCCGCGGGTACGCGCCCGCAGCAACACCCAGCTCTTGCCGTCGGCATCCGCGATCAACGCGCCGCTGCCGATGTCCAGTTGCACCGCGCCGTGTTGCGGCTGGCTGTTCTGGATGCGCCCGGTCAGGCCCAGCCAATCCTCCTGACTGGAGACCAGACTGAAGCCGCTGAACGGGTCGAACAGCGCCTGAACCCGTTGCTGAATGAACGCGTCGGGATGCTCGATCAGCAATTGCCGATCATCGGCCGAGAGCATCGCCAGCCGCCCTTGCAGCAGTTGCGCGCGCAGGGCCGGCAGATCGGCTTGCAGGTTCCACTGCACTTTCTCGAACAAGCCGCTGGCCTGCCATTGCTCGCCGAGCGCCTGCGCCATGGCCACCGCCTGCTGGCGATCGGCGTGGCCGACCAGCACCAGCATTTCGCGGTTGAGTGGTTCCTGCATGCGCTGCTCGGCGCGCTGTTCGAGGGCGTCAGGCTGGGTGCCGGGCACCAGTTCCATGAGGTTCGCCGACAATGGCGGACCGGCGCGCCACTGCCAGCCGGCCAGCGCAACGACCGCCAACAGCAGGATCAGAAACAGCCACGGCAGCCTGCGTTCACTCGGCAAAGTCATGTTGCTCCGCGTCGCTCAATGGCTGGTCGGCCGTGCTGTTCTGCATGCGCAGCACCGTGCTGTCGCCTTGGGTTTCCAGCAGTTCGATAGTCTGCACCAGCGTACCGCCGTCGATATTGATCTGCTTGAACACTTGCTTGAGCAGCAGCGAGCGCGGGGTCAGGGTCAGTTGCCACTGCTGCGCATCGCCTTTGAGAGCCAGTTCGAAATCCCGTTGCAGGCCGCTGCTGTCGCCTTGCAGTACGGCAAGGAACAAACGGTTCTGCTCGGCACCGGCGCTCTTGTTCGGCAACAATTGCCAGCCCGCGCCGTCACGCCGGGCGATGCCCTTGGCGCTGATGCGGTAGTCCTGCTGCAAGGGGGTTTTCAACAGCCACAGCAAACCGTGATTTTTCGCCAGGACGAAGCTGCCTTTGCTGATCAGCGGCTGCGGCAGGGCCCGCAGGTGTTTTTCCTGGACGAACTGGCCGTGGATGACGTCCGGCTTCGCCAGTTGCGCGCTCAGTTGCTGCAGGTCGAAGGCCTGGGCGAGCGATGAGATGAGCAGCAGCGCCAAGGCGCTGAGGCTTTTGACGAGAACGTTCATAGCAGCATCCTTTCTACGGCGTCGGTAAAGACTTTCGGCGACACCAGCTGCATCTCGCGGCGGCTGACTTCGACAGCGACCTGCACCGAGCTGGCGCGGGTCAGGCGCTCGCCGGTTTGCAGGTCAGTGATCAGGTAATGGATCTTCAGACGGTTTTCCCACTCGACCAGGCTGGCGCGCACATTCAGCCGCTGGCCGAACACCGCACCGCGCACGTAGCGCAGTTGCAGGTCGATCACCGGCCAGGCGTAACCGGACTCGACCATGGCCGTGTAGTTGTGGCCGATCTTGTCCAACAGCGCACACCGCGCCACTTCCAGGTATTTGACGTAATGCCCGTGCCAGACCACATGCATGGTGTCGACGTCGAAGAACGGCACGAGGATTTCCGTGTCGGCGTGCAGCACTCCGGCGCTACGCATGCAGCCTCCAGTGTTGCGCGGCAATGCGTTGCAGGCACAGGCGCAGCTCGCCTTCCAGCGCGCGGTCTTCGATGACCGGCGGAAAGTCTTTGCTCAGTTCTTCATGCATGGCGGCCAGCGCCGGCGGCAGCGCGCGTGCATCGTCAGCTTGTGCGCGCAGCCAGACGCCTTGGTTGGCGGCCAGCAAGGTGGCGGCGGCGACCTGTTCGGTCAGCTCCAGCACGCGGATCGCATCGCGGGCGGCGATGGTGCCCATGCTCACCTTGTCCTGGTTGTGGCACTCGGTGGAGCGCGAGAACACGCTGGCCGGCATAGTATTTTTCAGCGCCTCGGCGGTCCACGCGCTGGTGCCGATCTGCACGGCTTTGAAGCCATGGTTGATCATCGCCCGATCCGCCGGAGCGCCGGAGAGGTTGCTTGGCAAGCCGTGGTTGTAACGCTCGTCGACCAGCAGCGCGAGTTGACGGTCGAGCAGATCGGCAACGTTGGCCACCAGATTTTTCAGGCTGTCCATGGCGAAGGCGATATGCCCGCCGTAGAAGTGCCCGCCGTGCAGCACGCGCTCGGCTTCGGCGTCGATGATCGGGTTGTCGTTGGCGCTGTTCAGTTCGGTTTCGATGAACGAACGCAGCCAGTTCAGGCTGTCGGCCAGCACGCCGAGCACGTGCGGGGCGCAGCGCAGCGAATAGCGATCCTGCAAGCGATGCAGCGGCGCGGTCGGTGCGTCGATCGCCAGATCCTTGCGCAACCACGCGGCCACCTGCATTTGCCCTGGATGCGGTTTGGCAGCGAACAGGCGTTCATCGAAGTGCTCGGGATTGCCTTGCAGCGCGACCACGTTGAGCGCGGTGATGCGCGTGGCCAGTTGCAGCAGGTAGTCGGCGCGGGCGAAAGCCAGGCAGGCGAGGCCGGTCATCACCGCCGTGCCGTTCATCAGCGCCAGCGCTTCTTTCGGGCGCAGCACCAGCGGCGTCCAGCCCAGTTCGCGGTGCACATCGGCGGCCTGACGGCGCTCGCCACGGAACAGCACTTCGCGCTCGCCGGACAAGGTTGCGGCGACGTAGGACAGCGGGGTCAGATCGCCGCTGGCGCCGACCGAGCCTTCTTCGGGAATCAGCGGCAGGATGTCGTATTCGAGAAACGCATGCAGACGCTCGAGAAGCTCGACCCGAACCCCGGAGACGCCGTGACACAACGACTGCAACCGCGCCGCCAGCACCGCGCGGGTGGCTTGCGCGTCGAGCAGTTTACCGAGGCCGCAGCCGTGGAAGGTGTAGAGATGACGCGGCAATGCTTCGACGTGATGCAGCGGCACCGCCACCACGCAGGAATCGCCATAACCGGTGGTCACGCCGTAGATGACGCCTTCCTTGTCCAGCAACGAATCGAGAAACCGCGCGCCTTTGGCGATGCGTTCGCGGTAATCGGCATCGTTCTGCAACTGCACGGGCACCTGACGGTTGGCCAGGGCCAGCACGTCTTCGATGCGCAAGGGGCGTTCGCCGAAGGTTACCGGCTCAGGAATTGGCGTGGTCATCGGTTTTCCAGAAAGGGTAGAAGTTGAACCATTGCTGTGGCGCTTCGAGGCAATAGTGACTCAGGCGCTGCGCATAAAGACTGGCCCACTGATGAATGACCTGCTCGCGTTCGCGGCGCGTCCACACCACGGCGTCGGCGAACGGTTCGAGGGTCAGGCGATAGTGGCCGTCGGGTTGTTTCAGACACATCAAAAGATTGACCGGGCACTTCAACAGGCCGGCCAACAACCATGGCCCTTGCGGAAATGGCGCCGGGTGGCCGAGAAAGTCGACGGTGACGCTGCGCCCGCCGTGCAGCGGCACGCGGTCGCCGGCAATCGCCAGCCACTCGCCGCGCTCCAGCCGTTCGTGCAGCTGCAGCATGATCACCGGGTCGAGTTCGCTGACCTGAATCAGGCGCAGATTGGTTGCGCCGGCCTCGCCGAGCAAACGGTTGAATTGCTCGGCGTGCTTGGTGTGCACCAGAACGTTCATGGTGACTTTTTCGCCGATTTCCGCCAGCGCGCGGCAGACCTCGAGGTTGCCCAGATGCGCGCCGACCAACAGCTGACCACGACTGCCGCGCAACTGCTTGCGCAACAACGCCGGGTCGATGATTTCGATCTGCTCGATGCGCAGCTTGCCGTTCCACACGTCGAGTTTGTCGAGCAACGAATCGGCAAACGTCATGAACTGGCTGAAGACGCGCCAGTGGCTCGGGCGCAGATCATCGCGCTGACTCCAATCGGCCAAGCGCTGCTGGTACTGCCAGGCGCTGCGCCGGGCGATGCGGCCGAACAGGAAAAAGTACAGCACGATGCCGTACAGCAAGGGGCTGAGCAGACGGCGACCAAGAACCTTGGCAGCCACCGCGGTGAGTTTCATCAGCAGGAAGCTGCCGCGCTCTTCGCGGTCGGCCCAGTGCTTGTTGTCGGCTTCTTCGCTCATGGTTTGCACCGGCGCCAGAGGATCACCGGCAAGCGCAGCAACATGCCGAAGAACAGTCGCGTGTGCATGCTGGAAATCAGCGCGTTGTCATGGAACAGGCGAAAGTGCGACACCCCATCCAGCGGGTAATGCACACTGGTTTGCAGCCAGCGCATCGGTTGGTTGCGCCACGCCAGGCGCACCAGGATGTCGGAATCGAAATCCATACGCTTGCCGACTTTCGCCGAGTCGATCACCGCCAGCGTCGGCGCCAGCGGATACACGCGAAAGCCGCACATCGAATCGCGGATCTGCAGCGACAACGTGTTGATCCATACCATCACATGGGTCAGGTAGCGCGCATACAAACGGCCCTTGGGCACGCTTTCATCGAACAGCGGATAACCGCAGATCATTGCCTCGGGATGCGCGCGGGATTCGGCGACGAATCGGGCGACATCCTGCAAATCGTGCTGACCGTCGGCATCGACCTGCAGGGCATGGCTGAAGCCCAGCCGCGAGGCTTCGCGCAGCCCGGTCATCACCGCGCCGCCCTTGCCCTGATTGGCGGTCAGACGCACCAGAAACACGTCTTCACGCTGGGCCAGGCCATCGAGCACGCGCGCGCAGGAAGGCGCACTGGCGTCATCGACCAGAATGCACGGCAGGCCCTGGGCGAGGAGGGCATCGACCACGCTGCCGACTGCGGTTTCGTGGTTGTAGACCGGAATCACGGCGCAAGGCTTATGCATGCCCGTTCTCCTCTGGCACACCGCAAACCCTGTGGGAGTGAGCCTGCTCGCGATTGAGTGCGCAGCACTCACCGAAATCAACCATGTTCAACACCCAGCAAGATCCGTCCACTGGAACACGTCGCCGTGTCATTGCGATAAGCAAAATACAACTTGCGCCGTTCGGCATCGAAACGCAGGTGCAATTGAATTTCATCACCCGGGCGCACCAGTTGCTGGAATTTCAGCACTTCCATGCCGGCGAATGCACCGTCGAGTTTCAGCAATTGACGACCGAGATTCAGTGCCCATTCCACTTGCACCACACCGGGCAAAACCGGCGCTTTGGGGAAGTGCCCGCTGAAGTAGGCCAGGTCGGGCGGCACGCTGAGTTGCAGACTCCACTCACCGTTCGTTTCGATCTGTTCGAGCACTTCTGGCGCTTTCGGGCGCGGCGCAACCAGCAAGGTGTCGACTTCGGCCTGGGGCAGTTTGCCCTGGCTGTTGAGCGGTAGTTGCCGCAGCAGCCGCCAGCGCCGTGGCAGGGCCAGCGCTTCGCAATGCGCCTTGAGGTGTTCGCGCAGCGACTCGGTCAAACCGCGGCGGCCGTGTTCACGCAATGCAAACAGACCGGCGTTGCTGAGCACCAGCAAAGCGCCGAGGGAGGCGCGGTTTTCCTGGACAACGCCCAGACGTGCTTCGGCGACCCACTCGTGGACAATCAGGGCCTGTTCGAGCATGGGCAGGGAGATGCGTTTTTCTTCGAGTTTGACGATCCGGTCGAGGCGCCCGAGCAATTCAAAGCGCCCATCGGCGGCGAATCGTGCAGCATCTGCGCTGTGCTCGATGTGCCCGGCAGGTAAATAGGGTGAGGCGATCAGCAGCGCGCCGTCGCTGTCCTGACTCAGTTCGACCGCAGCGAACGGTTGCCACAATGCTTCCCCCTGACGCCAGGCAATGCCGCCGGTTTCCGAGCTGCCGAGAATTTCTGTCGGCCATTGTTGCAAGCGCTGATGCAGGCTTTGCCCGGCCTCAAGCGGCAGCGCGCCACCGGAGGAAAATACCCGGCGCACCGCGCTCAGCGCCGGCCAGTCGAGGTTGTCGCCCATGCGCTTGAGCAATGCCGGGCTGGCGACCCAGGCGAAGGCCGGATGTTCGCGGCTGGCGCGCTGCATGTCCTCGGGGAATGCCAGTTGTTTGCGCACGAACGGGCGTCCGGCGCACAGCGGCCACAGCACGCGAAACAGCAAGCCGTAGATGTGCTGGGTGGCGACGCTGCCGATGACGCACGCTTGGCCAAGATCCGTGCCCCACAACTGTTCCAGTGCCTGGACTTCATTGGCGAGTTGGCGCAGGGACTTGTCGATGCGCTTGGGTTCGCCGCTGGAGCCTGAGGTGCACAGGCTCAGTCGGCATTGATCGAGATCCAGCGCCGTGCCCGCTAATGGCGGCTGCTGAATTTCATCGAGTCGAGTATCGCCAGGCTGGTCGGTCAGCCACATATCGACCTCGGCCGCCCAGCGCTGGCGCGTCTGCCCTTGCAGATCTGCAGGCAACAGCACGCTGACGCCTGCGCGCCAGGCACCCAGCAGCGCGATAGCCAGTTCGGCGGCGTCTTCCAGATGCACAGCCAGATGCCGCACACCGTTTGCCCGCAGGCCGGCGGCGACGCTCAGCGCCTGCTCGCACAGCGCGGCATGATCAAGTCCCGGTGCGAAGCTAACGGCCCGCAGCGGTTGGGCCTTGAGCAACAGATGCTCAAGTTTTATCCAGTTCATGTACGGCCTCTTACCCGTTGTCGTATCAGCCATTCAATGGCAAACATCAGGCCGATCAATCCATAGGAGATCAGGCCGGTGTACAACATCCACCAATCCAGCGGCGCCCACAGGGTCAGGAGGGCGGCGCACAAACCGTTGCAGAAGAAAAACACGCTCCAGGCCAGCGTGACCTGGCGCGTGTAGCGAATCGCCTCGGGTGGCAGATCCGGCTCACGCAAGCGCGCCAGCCGCTCGACCATCGGCATGCCGAACGTCAGGCTCGAGGCGAACAGCACCAGCATGAAGCCGCTGATCAGCACCGGGTACCAGCGCAGCAATTGCGGACTGTCGAACAGCGCCAGCAGCACGCAGAAGGCAATCGCGACGCCAGCCATCCACACGCTGCCGGGTTTGCGCTCACCGCTCAGTACCCGCGCCAGCCACAGACTGCCCAACAGCAGGCCGAACTGCCACGGCGCGAAGTGCTCCATGCCGAAATACACCGCAAAGGGGTACAGCAGGCCGGCCAGCAGCAGGCCGAGGCCGATCAATCGGCTCATGCGGCCGGTTGAACCAGACGGTAGACCGCCTCGACCACGTCGCCGACGGTGCGCACCGACTTGAATTCTTCGGCGGCGATTTTCTTGCCCGTCTGGCGTTTGATGTGATCGATCAGATCGACCGCGTCGATGCTGTCGATCTCCAGATCCTGATACAGATTGGCGTCCATGCTTACGCGGGCCGGATCGAGCTCGAACAGCTCGACCAGGGCATCGCGCAGGGTGTTGAAAATATCGTCACGAGTTTGCATGGTCCGGTCTCAAGCTGCCTGTCTGGCCGTGACGAAAGCCGCAAGGCTCGCCACGTTGGAGAAATGGTTACGGGTGTCTTTGGCGTCGGCGTCGATCTTGATGCCGTATTTTTTCTGGATGGCCAGGCCCAGCTCCAGCGCGTCGACCGAGTCCAGGCCCAGGCCTTCGCCAAACAGCGTCTGCTCGTCACCGATGTCGTCGGGGCCGATGTCTTCGAGACCGAGGGCGTCGATGATCAGCAGTTTGATGTCGCGCAGCAGGTCAGGGTTGTTCAATTCGCTCATCTTCGGCGAGCTCCTTAATGAAATAGTCATGCAAATAATCGTTGAGCTTGCGCGAGGCCTGCGGTGCGGGCCCCTGCGCGGCGAAGGTCTGTGGGTCTATATCGGCGCCCACGCGAAAACTGAAGTGCACGCGGCGCTTGGGGATGCGGTACCAGGGTTCGGCTTTGGTCAGGGTGGTCGGGCTGACCTTGATGATCACCGGCGTGAGTATTTTCGCACCGCGCAGGGCAATCGCAGCGGCCCCCCGATGAAAGGCCGGCGCCTGCCCAGGCTGGGTGCGAGTGCCCTCTGGGAAGATGATCAGGGTCTGGCCGTTTTGCAGGGATTGGGCGGCGGCGTCGAGCATGTCCATGCTGCCGTCATTACTGATGTATTCGGTGCTGCGCAGCGGGCCACGGGTGAAGGGGTTTTCCCACAGGCTTTTCTTGACCACGCAATTGGCCTGGCGCACCAGACCGATGAGGAACACCACGTCGATCAGCGACGGGTGATTGGCGATGATCATCTGCCCCGGTCGACCGAGGTGCTCGGCGCCCTGTATTTCGTAAGTCAAGACACCGGTGCGGGCCATGAAACGCACGAAAAACCAGAACAACCGGCTAACGGTTTTGCGTGCGCGTTGCCGGTGCGCAAGGGCATCGCCGGGCAGGCAGTTGAGTAATGGAAATATCAGCACGCGCAGGCACAGGCCGCCCAACCCGAACAGGGCGAAGCTTGCGGCGGTGGCCAGCAAGCGCCAGTAATAGGCGTCGCGGTTTTTCTCGGTCACGGGTTGCGTTGCCAGGTCCATACACGATTTTTCCACGCATGTTGGCAATGGGGTTGCTGGCCGAGCAGGGTTCGCAGCAGGTTCAGCGCGTGTGGCCAGTGCGTCTTGGACCGTGTTTGCGGGGCGCTGTTCAAGGTCAGCCGCCAGTCGGTACCCGGCGTGAGCAGCAGCCCGAGCGCATAAGGGAATGGCACGTCATCGACCCACGCCGAATAGGCCGCTGGCGGTTGCTCCTCGGTAATCACCAGCAGCACCGCCGGAGCGCCTTCAGCCAGCAGGGCAGCAGCTTCGAGCATGCCGTGTTCAAGACCGTCGCCAGCGGCGGCGAGCGCGGTCATTTCACTGGTTTCGCCGCGCATGATCGACCACAAACCGATGATCGCGTTGTGCACCGAGAGGCTGAACTGGGTGGGCGACAGTGGCTGTTCGTTTGCCAGATCGCAAAGGATGTCGAAGGTGCGCGGGGTTTCGCCGTGGCGCGAGACGAACACCAGCGGCAGATTGTCCCGTCCGTCGGCCAGCGGCCAGCCGACGCTGAAGGCCATCCGCGCCAGCCGGCTCAGGCGGCGGCGCTGCATGGCCGGCAAAAACGACACATCGGGCGCGGCATCACTGCTCTGGAGCACGACCGGTTGTCGGCTCCAGGCCTGCCAGGCGTCCACGCTGTCGAGCCCGGGGGCCCACGCGCGCCATTGGGCGATGTTGAAGTTGATCACGGACGTTCATCCCGCCCCTGCGGGCAATTATTGACGCGTTGAATCGCCCAGGCCGCGGCAGGCCTGACGTGGCGCTCGGCGCCGGGTGGCGCGCATTATCCCGGTGCGACGGGTGTGTAGCAAATGCTGGTTACATTTTGCCCAGCGAAATGTACCGACCGGTTCGCCGGGCGACTGTCACATGGCCATTATCCAGATTCTCACCGGCGTGTCTGTCGGCCTTCTCGGCGATCAATGGCGGTTGTCGCGTCTTCTGACTGCGGATATTTGCCCCAGAGGTTGTAGTCCACGTCCGTGAAGGTAGCGAAGCGAGGTCGCGCGCATCTACACTCGGTCATTCTTTGATACACGGAGGTTTTGTCATGCGGCGCGTGGTGTTCAATCAGAAAGGTGGCGTAGGCAAGTCGAGCATTGCCTGCAATCTGGCGGCGGTCAGCGCCAGCGAGGGTTATCGCACACTGTTGGTCGACCTCGATGCCCAGGCCAACTCCACTCAGTATCTGACCGGGCTGACCGGCGACGACATCCCGATGGGCATCGCTGATTTCTTCAAACAGACCCTGTCCTCCGGGCCGTTTTCCAAGAAGAACCAGGCCGACATCTACGAAACCCCGTTCGACAACCTGCATATCATCACCGCCACCGCCGAACTGGCCGACCTGCAGCCCAAGCTTGAGGCCAAACACAAGATCAACAAGCTGCGTAAATTGCTTGATGAACTGGCTGAAGATTACGATCGAATCTACCTCGACACGCCGCCAGCGCTGAATTTTTACGCGGTTTCAGCGCTGATCGCCGCCGATCGGGTATTGATACCTTTCGACTGCGACAGTTTTTCCCGTCAGGCCCTGTACGGACTGATCGCCGAAATCGAAGAGCTCAAGGATGACCACAACGAAGGCCTGGAAGTCGAGGGCATCGTGGTCAATCAATTCCAGGCACGGGCCAGTCTGCCGCAGCAGATCCTTGATGAACTGATTGCCGAAGGCCTGCCGGTGCTGCCGGTGTACCTGTCCAGCTCGGTGCGCATGCGCGAATCCCATCAGGCCAGCATGCCGCTGATCCACCTCGACCCACGGCACAAGCTGACCCAGCAGTTCGTCGAGCTGCATGACCTGCTCGAAGGCCACTGATCCATCGAACCCCGCGTAAATGCCCTGTAGGAGTGAGCCTGCTCGCGATCAGGCCGTTACATTCAAAGCTTGCGTTGACTGACACGACGCCATCGCGAGCAGGCTCACTCCTACCATTGGATCTGTGTTGGGTCAGATTCCTTGGCTGCGCAACCACGCCATCAACTGCGGCAACGGAAACGCGCCACTCTGCCGCGCCACTTCCCTGCCGTTCTTGAACAGAATCAGGCTCGGAATCGAGCGAATCCCCAACTGCGCCGACAACTGTTGATTGGCCTCGCTGTCGAGCTTGGCCAGCCGACACTTGCCCGCCAACTGCGCCGCCGCCTGCTCGAACACCGGCGCAAATGACTTACAGGGCCCGCACCAGTCCGCCCAGACATCCACCAGCAGCGGCAGATCGCCCTTGATCTGACTGGCGTAATCGCCTTGCTTGAGTTCGAAGGGTTTGCTCAACAACACCGCCGATTTGCAGCGCCCACATTTGGGCTGATCAGCCAGGCGCTCGGCGGGAATGCGGTTGAGGCCGTTGCAGGACGGGCAGGGGATGAGGAGTGGTTCGGGCATGATGGGCTCTCCAGCGAAGTCTATGAGACTGATCTGGAGGCAAAGTCACCATTATCAAGGATAGGTCCGTAGGTCATTACCTTCTCTATTAGAGGAAATGGCCTACGTGCGTCAGTGCGGAGGCTGACTATCTGTATCCGATCGAATCAGTAATCTTGTGCGGACTTGAACAAGTCATCTTTTGGATATCCATCTTTATGACCGTCAAAACAATCAACCGCCTCTCACTCTCGGAGCCTTTAAAGGGTTCTGAATATCGAAATACGGGAGTCTTCCCCCATTCGCTGCATCGTCCAGAAAATGAAGATGACTACGATACCTTGGTGCTAGTGCTCGACGAACTTCTAGAGATTACGGGCGACGATGAGTCGCATCCTTTGATGAGCCTTGTCGATATCATCGGTGACTGGATCGAGGAGTGGGATCACACCCATCACCCCATGGCCCAAGCGAGTGGCGAAGAGGTTCTCGGTTACATGATGCGCGAACACGGCCTGACCCAAAGCGATTTGCCGGGCGTCGGTCCTCAATCCGTCGTTTCGGAAGTTCTCAGTGGCAAGCGCAAGCTGAACGAGCGCCAGATTCGCTGGTTGGCTGAGCGCTTCAATGTGCCCATCGACGTGTTTACCTGATTCTGCCTCAGGAAGAACAACTGACCTCCAGATGCTTGCCCCACTCCGGCGGCCGTTCGGCGTAACTCTCCATCCCCGCCTGCTGTTCAAAAGGTTTGCTCAACACGGCGTGCAGTCGACGCACCTCGGAGTAATCGCCTTGCTCGGCGGCGTCGATGGCTTTTTGCGCAAGGTAGTTGCGCAGGATGTACAGCGGATTGACCGCATGCATCCGCGTGCGGCGCTGCTCTTGATCGGTATCGCCATCGCGAGCAACGCGGGCCACATAGCGTTCGCCCCAGGCATCGAAACCCTTGATGTCGAAAAAGTCATCACGCAAGCGGGCGACGGCCTGTTCGGCTGACTCTTCACCGAGGCGGCGGAAGAACAGCGTGTAATCGACGCCGCTGTTCTGCATCAGCTGCAGCAGGTTTTCCAGCAGTTGCTGGTCGTCGTCTTCGGCAGAAGTGAAGCCGAAACGGCGGCGCATCAGGTCGAGGTAATGCGCCTGGAACAGCGGCAGGTACAAGCCGAGGGTTTCGCGCAGGGCTTCGACGCTGATGAACGGCGTCAGTGCCTGGGCGAGGGCGCTCAGGTTCCATTGGCCGACCGGCACCTGATTGCTGAACGAGTAGCGGCCCTGATCATCCGAGTGGTTGCAGATGAAGTTCGCATCGAAATCGTCGAGGAAGGCGAACGGGCCGAAGTCGAAAGTGATGCCGAGGATCGACATGTTGTCGGTGTTCATTACGCCGTGACAGAAGCCGTAGGCCTGCCATTTGGCGATCAGTTCGGCGTTGCGTTCGACGATCTCGCGGAACATCGCCAGATACGGTTCCGGTTGTTCGAGGCATTCGGCAAAGTGCATCGCCAGGACGTGCTCGCCGAGCTGCTTTTGCTGCTCGGGGCGCTTGGTGTAGTAGAAATATTCAAAGTGGCCGAAGCGGATATGGCTCGGTGCCAGGCGCAGCACCATCGCCGCACGCTCCTGTTTTTCCCGCCAGACTGGTGTGTCGGAGCCGATCACGCAGGCTGCACGCGAGGAAGGGATATTCAGCGCATACAGCGCTTCGGAAGCGAGAAATTCGCGGATCGAAGAGCGCAATACTGCGCGGCCATCGCCCATGCGCGAAAACGGCGTCTGCCCGGCGCCCTTGAGGTGCAGGTCCCAATGTTCGCCGGCGTTGTTGTAGACCTCGCCGAGCAACAAACCACGACCGTCGCCCAGTTGCGGCGTATAGCCGCCGAACTGGTGCCCGGAATACACCATCGCCCGTGGTTCGGCATCGGCCCACAGCTTGTGGCCGCCAAACAGTTCGGCAAATTCCTCGGTTTCGGCGGTCGCCGGGTCCAGATCGAGCAGGGCCAGTGCGGCCGGGCTGGCCACTACCAGCCGTGGATTGTCGATCGGCTCGGGCAGTACGTGGGCGGAGAACGCGTCGCCCAGACGGGCGAAGCGATTGTCGAAAGTCAGTTCGTCGAGGGCTTTCACGGGCCGGCTCCAGCAGAATGTCCGAGCATTCTGCTGGGACCATAGCGGTTAGTCGAGTTTGCTCGGCGGCGGTTCCGGCAACGGTTTCTCCGCATCGACGACCGGCGCGATGGTTTTGTTCTCCGGCTCCACCGGCACCATCTTGTATTCCTGACCGTGAAGATTTTTCAGATAAATCTCCATTTGCCGGAACGAGATGTTGATGTGCTGCTTCTTGAACTCGCGGTTGATGAAGCGGTTGACCTCATCAAGCACCGGGTTGCGGTCGCCGAGGTCGCGCACATGCATGCGCAACTCGTGATCAAGGGTGCTTTCGCCGAAATTGAGGAAGTACACGTGCGGCTCCGGTTCCTTGAGCACGCGCGGGTTTTCACGGGCGGCCTTGAGCAGCAGTTCCTTGACCAGATCCAGGTCCGAGCCGTAGTCCACGCCGAGTTTGAGGGTGACGCGGGTGATGGTGTCGGTCAGCGACCAGTTGATCAACTGGCCGGTGATGAACGTTTTGTTCGGGACAATGATGTCCTTGCGGTCGAAGTCGGTGATGGTCGTGGCGCGGATGCGGATCTTGCTCACCGTGCCTGACAGGTTGCCGATGGTGATGGTGTCGCCGATCCGCACCGGACGTTCGAAGAGGATCATGATGCCGGAGATGAAGTTGGCGAAGATCTCCTGCATACCGAAGCCGAGGCCGACCGACAGCGCCGCCACCAGCCATTGCAACTTGTCCCAGCTCACACCAAGGGTAGACAGGGTCGAAACGAAGCCGACGCCGGCAATTACATACGACAACAGGGTCGTGGTCGCGTAGGCGCTGCCCTGGGCCAGATCGAGCTTGGACAATACAAACACTTCAAGCAGGCCGGGCAGGTTGCGCGCCAGGGCGAAGGTGATGCCGATGATGATCAGCGCGCCGAGCATGTCGCCGATGCTGATCGGCACCATGCTCATGTTGGCGCCGGTGCCGCTGGTGTATTCGTAGAGGGTGATGTTGTCGAGGTACGAAAACACCGAAATCAGGTCCGACCAGACCCAGTACAGCGCGGCGATGAAGCCGCCGAGCAGGGCCAGGCGGATCAGGCGCAGGGACTGTTCGTTGACCTTTTCGATGTCCAGCGTCGGTTCTTCGATCACCGCTTCGCCGTCGCCGGCCTCTTTCGCCGCCTGTCGTTTGGCCAGCGCGCGCTGGTAAGCCAGACGCCGGGCGGCAACGCTCAGACCACGCACGAACGTGGCCTCGATCACCAGCCAGAACATCAGCAGGTACAGGGTGTTGATCAGACGATCGCTGAGTTTCAGTGCGGTGTAGTAATAGCCGAAGCACACCGCGACAAACAGGGCGATCGGCAGCAGGGTGAACAACACGCCGACGGCCTTGCGGAACAACGAGGTGTTTTCGTGGGTCGGGCTGGCGATCAGCAAGCGGCTGAGCAGCCACGCCATCAAGGCGTAGCAGGTCAGCACCACCGGCATGCCGAGCACATCGTCGGCCAGCGCGGCCGGCTGCAGTTCGGCGACGGCAACGATAGTCACCAGCGCCATCACCACCAGACCGAGGCGACGGATCCAGCCCTGGAGGAATTCGACCTGCGGTTTTTCCCAGCGAAAGTGCAATTCAGCCACGCCGCCCGGCGCCAGAATCCGGTAGGCGGTGTAGAACACCAGCCACGCCTGACCCATCTGCAGCAGTGCCGCGCCCATATTGGCGTTCTGCCCGCGTGCGTCGATCTGCAACGCCAGCCCGCACAGCGCCAGGCCCAGCGCCACCGGCATCGCCAGCAGAATGTTGATCAGGATCGCCTGCGGCGTATGCCACTGGCTGTCGCGTTTGAAATGACCGATGTCCTGGTGGACCTTGTTCAGTCGCGCGTAGAGATTCTTGCGCCGCCACAGCAACGCACCGATCAGCAGCGCCAGCGGCAGGAACAGCAGCGGGCGCTGGATCAGGCCGTCGACCAGCTCGCTCAGGCTCGATGCCCAGGGCAGGGTGTTGACTTGACGCTCCAGACGTTCCGGCACGCCGCGCATCCATTCGACGTCCAGTGGCTTGTTGCTGGGAATCCAGAACATCTGTTCATCGAGGGTCGCGCGCAGGCTCTGCGCGGTGCTGAGCAATTGCTTCTGGTTGAGCTGCAGGGTGATCGACTCGTTGAGCACGGCGCTCAATTCGCGGTTCAGCCGCTCCAGCAGATCGGCGCGGGTGTTAGCCAGATCCAGCAGGCTTTTGCGCAGTTGCGGGGTGACCTGTTCCGGCGGCTGTGTCGCCAGCAGGTTGTCGACGTAGGTCGCCGGGTTGCTGAGCAGTTCGCGCTGCTGGCTGACTTCGAACTGATAAAGACGAATATCGGCGATCTGATCAGCCAGATCGCGGTCGACCTTGAGGTGCGGCAGCGCCTGTTTCTGTTTATAGAGAATCTTCGACAGCAACAGGCTGCCCTTGAGCACGTTGATTTGCTCGTCGAGCGCTGAATCGCTCTGGGTCAGGCTGTCGAGTTGCTGTTTGGTCTGCAGGTTCTGCTGGGTGACTTCGTTGAGCCGGTCAGTGCTTTTGAGCAGATAGTCGGAGAGCTTGAGGTTGGCCGTACTTTCGCTGGCGAGCAGGCTGCTGCCGCCGGCCTTCTGCGCTTCGATCGACTGCTGGGTGACGGTTTCCTGCGACTGCGCCAGACGCTTCTGGTTGATCAGGGTTTGCAGTTCCTGAATTTCACGGTCGAGGCGGTCGGACTTCTCCGAGAGCAAATCATGTTGAGCATTACCCAGATCCTGCAACTGGCTGTTGCCGGCCAGTTCCTGACGGCGCAGCGGAATCAGTGCATTCAGCGCTGCCAGCTCGGCGTTCAACTGGTCGCGCTGTTCGGCGCTAACGGTTTTACCCGCATCCTTGCCGGATTTGAGGATGTTGTTGATCTGCTGAATGCGCGTCTGGCTGGCGGAAATCTCTGCCTGAGCACGCTCGGGGCGAGTCTGCGCGGTGATGATCAGGCTGTTGGCGTCGGCCAGGGCCTTTTGCAGGTCGCTTTGCTGGGTCGAACGCTCGGTGAGGATCTGCTCCAGCTGCGCAATCGATTCCTTGGCGAAACGCTGCGCCACCGGCACCACTACAGTGGCTTTGAGGCGTGCCAGTTCGCGGGTGTTTTCGATGGTCTGCTTGGGGGCGCTGGCCAATTGCTGCTTGAGATCGACCAGCTTCTGCTCGTAATCCCGGCGATTGGCCAGCTGCGTGAGGGTGCTTTGCAATACACCCTGCAAAGCCTTTTTATCGGCATCCGGCAGTTTGCTGTCGGCAAGCTTGTCGAGGCTCGCCTGCACGGCATCGCTGGACGGTGGTTCGGCGGCATACAACGGGCCGACAGTGAGACTCAGGCCCAGCAGGGCCACGGCGAAAAAGGAGCGCAGGGTAGGCATAGAGACCGGTCAAGCAAGTGAGAGTGGACGCAGTTTAGAGGAAGAGCCCGGGGCCCGGGCGACTTCCTTCGGGGAATCTGACGCCCACTTTGCCGATCTTGTTCCCGTCCATGACCGCCACCGTCCAGTGGGTGTTGTTCCACTCCACCTGGTCGCCGACGACGGGTGCACCGCCGACTTTCTGCGCTATGAAGGCGCCCAGGGTCATGTCCGGATCGATGCCCTCGGCCGGCAGGCCATAAAGCGCAGCAACCGCTTTAAGCTGGGCGTCTCCTTCGAGCACAAAGTCGCCGAAAAAGCGCAGATCGAGGCCGCGCTGCGGCGCTTGGCTGAACAGTTTTCCGAGGGCGCCGAGGTTGTGTTCATGGCCAATAACACACAGCAAATCATCGACTTCCAGCACCGTACTACCCGACGGATGGAGCAGTTGCTGGCCGCGAAACAGGGCTGCGATGCGTGTGCCTTCGGGCATTTTCAGCTCGCGCAAGGGCGAACCGATGCACCATTTCTCCGCGCCGAGCTTGTAGACGAACAGCTCCCACTCGCTGGTGACATGGACCTCCAGCGCCGAGCGTGAAATCGGCGCCGGCTCCGGCGGCACCGTCACTTTCAACAGTTTCGCCACCCACGGCAGGCTCGTGCCTTGCAGCAGCAGCGACACCAGCACGATGAAGAACGCGAGATTGAAATACAGCTGCGCATTCGGCAGCCCGGCCATCAGCGGGAACACCGCAAGAATGATCGGCACTGCGCCGCGCAGGCCGACCCAGGAAATGAAGGCTTTCTCGCGACCATGGAAAGCCTTGAACGGCAGCAGGCCGACCATCACCGACAATGGTCGCGCGAACAGAATCATCCACAGCGCCAGACCCAGCGCAGGCACGGCAATCGGCAGTAGATCGTGCGGGGTGACCAGCAGCCCCAGTACCAGGAACATGCCGATCTGTGCCAGCCAGGCCATGCCGTCGAGCATGTGCAGAATGCCGTGCCGGCTGCGCACCGGGCGGTTGCCGATCACCAGACCGCACAGGTAAACAGCAAGGAAACCGCTGCCGTGCAAGGCGTTGGTCAAAGCGAATACCACCAGCCCGCCGGCAATCATCAGAATCGGATACAGACCGGTCGCCAGGTTGATCCGGTTGACCAGTTGCAGCATCACCCAGCCGCCGCCGAGACCAATCACCCCGCCAATGCCGAATTCGCGGATCAGGTGGGTCAGCAGGCTCCAGTGCAGGCCGGTCTGGCCGCTGGCGAGCATGTCGATCAAGGTGACGGTGAGAAACACCGCCATCGGGTCGTTGCTGCCGGATTCGATTTCCAGCGTGGCGGTGACCCGTTCGTTGAGGCCCTTGCCACCGAGCAGCGAAAACACCGCTGCGGCGTCAGTCGAACCGACAATGGCGCCGATCAGCAGGCCTTGAATCAGGTTCAGGTCAAACAGCCAGGCCGCGGCCATGCCAGTGAGCCCTGTGGTGATCAACACGCCGACGGTGGCCAGCGACAGCGCTGGCCATAACGCCACGCGAAAGCTCGACACCCGCGTGCGCAAACCGCCGTCGAGGAGGATCACCGCCAGCGCGAGGTTGCCGACCAGATAGGCCGTCGGGTAGTTATCGAAAATGATCCCGCCGCCATCGACCCCGGCGGCCATACCGACCGCGAGGATGATCACCAGAATCGGAATGCCGAGACGCGAGGAGAGTGAGCTGACCAGAATACTTGCGCCTACCAGCAACGCGCCGATCAAGAACAGGCTGTTGATGGTCGTCGCATTCAAAGGCAGTACTCCAGAAGCGTAAAGACGGGCACAAACTGACCATGCAGTCTGCGTGCCAGCGATTCTAACCTGTTGAAATGTGATGCTGTCAAAAAGCTTTTTCAGCGAGGCATCGGGATTTGCGCTCGGCGCACGACTGCTGCCCTCACGCTAGCCCTCTCCCGGAGGGAGAGGGGACTGACCTCGGTGTTTGTGCGAGTCACGCCGACCTGACAGACCGGAGTCGAACTCAGGTTTGAGAAGCCCTCGATCTGCTCCCTCTTCCCCTCGCCCCCTTGGGGGAGAGGGTTGGGGTGAGGGGGTAAGCTTTTGACCTTAGAGGCTGAACCGCCCAACCATGTTGTTCAGATCCAGCGCCAACCGCGACAACTCATTGCTCGCCGCGCTGGTCTGATTCGCCCCGGTCGCCGATTGCACCGACAGATCACGAATGTTCACCAGATTGCGATCGACCTCGCGTGCCACTTGCGCCTGCTCTTCGGCGGCGCTGGCGATGACCAGATTGCGCTCGTTGATTTCGACGATGGCGCTGTTGATGGTGTCCAGCGACATGCCGGCACCACGGGCGATGTTCAGCGTCGATTCGGCGCGCTCGGTGCTGTTGCGCATCGAGTCTACGGCGTGTTCGGTGCCGCTCTGAATGCTGCCGATCATCCGCTCGATCTCGCTGGTCGACTGCTGCGTGCGATGAGCCAACGCGCGGACTTCATCGGCGACTACCGCAAAACCACGCCCGGCCTCGCCAGCGCGGGCCGCTTCGATCGCTGCGTTCAGCGCCAGCAGGTTGGTCTGATCCGCCAGGCCGCGAATCACGTCGAGCACCTTGCCGATATCGCGAGATTCATTGGCCAGATCACCGATCAACGACGCCGTGCTCTGCACATCGGCGCTCATGCGTTCGATGGCGCTGACGGTTTCCTGAACCAGATCGCGACCGTCGCCAGCCGAGGTGGTGGCATTTTTCGAGGCTTCCGAAGTGCTGACGGCGTTGCGCGCGACTTCTTCTACGGCGCTGGTCATCTCGTTGACCGCGGTGGCCGCCTGTTCGATTTC
This sequence comes from Pseudomonas koreensis, assembly GCF_036668835.1. Taxonomy (GTDB): domain Bacteria; phylum Pseudomonadota; class Gammaproteobacteria; order Pseudomonadales; family Pseudomonadaceae; genus Aquipseudomonas; species Aquipseudomonas koreensis_I. The sequence goes on along the minus strand of NZ_JAZEVW010000004.1, from coordinate 308,506 downwards.
GTTGTTCTGCTGAGTCAGGCCACGGGCGCTTTCGTCGGTGACGCTGTTCAGCTCTTCGGCGGCAGAGGCCAGTTGCGTGGCCGAGCCAGAGATGCGCTGCAGGGTGTCACGCAGTTTCGCTTGCATCTTGGCCATGGCGGCGAGCAGGCGCCCGGCCTCATCGCTGCCATCGACATGGATCGGCTGGGTCAGGTTGCCTTCGGCGATGGTTTCCGCCGCATCCAGTGCCTTGGCGATCGGTTTGGTGATGCTCACGGTCAGCAGCCAGGCGAACAGCAGCGTCAGGCCGGAGGCGATCAGCAACAGGGTGACGACCAGATTGAAGGACATCGAATACTGGTCCTTGGCGCCCTGATCGATGTCGGCGATCTGCTGGGTATTGATGTCCAGCAGGCGTGCCAGCGCGGTATTTACCGCTTCCGAGTTGGCCAACAGGTCGGTGTTGAGCATTTGCTGCAACGCGTCGATCTGATTGTTGCGCGACAGGGTCTTCATCCGCTCTTCGAGCTGGCGGTATTGCGTCAGCAATTGCACATACTGATCGTACGCCGAGCGTTCTTCCGGGCTGGAAATAAGCGGCTCGTAAGCACGTTGCGCCTCGGTGATCTGGCGGTTGCGCATGTCGAACAGCTCGATGGTTTTCTGCTGCACGTCCGCTTCGCGGTTGATCAGCAAGCGATACGACAACACGCGCAAACGCAGGGTCAACTGGGTGAAATCGTCCAGGGCCTTGATCGACGGCACGCTGGCGTTGGCGATGTCTTCGCCCGCCGCGCGGATCTTGCTCATCTGATTCAAGGCGAAGACGCCGAGGATCAACATCAGGCCGCCGATCAAGGCGAAACCGGTGAACGCCCGGGGGGCGATATTCATATTGCGAAGGGACATGGGCGGATACCGAAAAAGGGCCGCATCCATGCGGGTTGAGCTGCTGTATGGCTGACTTATCGGTCATACGACTAAAGTCTTGAGGTGGTGCGCGTATTTGTCGCAGTGGGCGCGGGGCGACGAAGTGCAGGAACCAGATCGGCAGATCACAGTCTTTTAAGCTCGCGGGAACGGTCCCCCGCCAGGAAAATCAAGGCCTTGCGCCGGTTTAACCCTGGCATCCGTGGTGACTTTTCTTTATCGTACGCGCCCTTTGAAAAACGCTTGGAAGATCAAAATGTTGGAAGCATCCCTCAGCCAATTGGAACAGCTCGTCAGCGACCTGGTGCAACAGAACCAGACCCTCGCGCAGACCAACCAGACCCTGTCCACGGAACTGGCCCAGGCCAAGGATGAAAACGAAAGTCTGCAACTGAACCTGATGGAGCAGGAAGAAAAACACGGCGCCACCGCTGCCCGCATCCAGGCACTGGTTGATCGCGTCAATGCCGGCCCTGTCAGCGCATGAACCACGGCACAGCAGGGGTAAAAGTCATCTCCATTCTCGGCGAGGACTATTCGATCAAGGCACCGGCCGGGGAAGAACAGACCCTGCTGGACGCGGCCATGATGCTCAAGGCCACGCTGGAAGACACCAAGCGCAAATACCCGACCCTGATCGGCGACCGCTTGCTGGTGCTGGCGGCGATGAATCTGTGCTCGCAGCAGATTGAAATGAAGAAGCAGCACCAGGAAGAACTCGACCGTTATCAAGAGCAAGTCAGCGCCACGGTCGACACCATCGCCAAGACCATTAATCAAGGTTGACGGTTTGGGCACAACCAAAGAATAGATTGTCGATTGCGCTGTATACAATCGGCACGGCTGTTGCAGTGTTTCAGCCACTTATTCTTTGGGGGTGCTCCATGCAGTGGTGGCGACGCAGTATTCAATGGCAGCTGATTCTCGGCATGGGCGCAGCCCTGCTGTTCAGCATTCTGATTGTGGTTGGCATTTATACCCTGGTGGTCAATCGCCTCGCCCAGTCCTATCTGGTCGAGCAAGCGCTGCCGTCAAGCATTGAAGCGACGCGCAACGATATCGAACGCATCCTCGTGCAGCCGCTGACGGCGGCCAAGGACATCGCCAGCAATTCCATGGTCCGCGACTGGCTCGCGGCAGGCGAAGACAGCGGCAAACTGGCCGGCTTCGCGCAATATCTGGAAGGCATCCGCGCCGAACATAAAGCTTTTACCGCCTTGATCATTGGCACCGAATCCAATCATTACATCACCGAAAAAGGTCTGGATCGGACCCTCAGCCGGGACAAACCGGCGGATGCCTGGTTCTATTCCTTTCTCGACAGTAATCAGCCACGCACCCTTAATATCGATAACGACGGCGCGACCGGTGAGCTGGCGTTGTTCATCGATCTGAAGGTCGAGCAGGCTGGCAAAGTGGTCGGCGTTGCCGGGCTCGGGCTGAGCATGAAAGAGCTGTCCGAGCTGATTCACAACTTCAGCTTCGGTGAGCGCGGCAAGGTCTATCTCGTGCGTTCCGACGGTTTGATTCAGGTGCATCCCGAGGCGCAGTTCAGCGGCAAGCGCACCTTGAGCGAGCAGATCGGCACCGATGCAGCGCAAGCGCTGCTGGGCCATAAGAATGCGGTAAACAGCAGCTTCCAGCGCGACGGCGAAGACTTTCTCGCGTTCAGCCTGCCGCTGCGCGATCTCGGCTGGACCCTGGTGGCCGAAGTGCCACAGTCACAGATCTACGCCGAAGCACGTAAAGCCATGTGGATGAGCGGCGGTATTGGTCTGTTGGTGGCCTTGATCTGCCTCGCATTGGTGGTCTGGTTGGCGCGAGGGCTGGTGCGGCCGATTCGTCAGGTAACAGCGGCGCTGGTAGCAATCGGTAGCGGTGGTGGAGATTTGACCCAGCGGTTAGATACCAGCCGCGGCGATGAACTGGGTGACCTTGCCCGCGGCTTCAACCGATTCCTCGACAGTCAGCGCGCGATGATCAGCGAGGTGCTGACCACCAGCGAGCATCTGCGCAGGGCCGTGGGCCAAGTGGCGAAAGTGGTTGAGAACACCGCCGAGCGCTCCGGCCGTCAACAGGAAATGACCGATATGGTCGCCACGGCGGTCCACGAAATGGGCCTGACCGTGCAGGAAATCGCGCAGAATGCCGGCAACGCCGCGTTCGCCTCGCAAGCCGCGCGCGATGAAGCGTTGCAGGCGCGGGAAGTGGTCGGCGGCTCGATCCGGCATATTGAAAGCATGTCCGACGAGATCGGCGTGGCGGCCGGCGCGGTCGGTGAGCTGGCGCAGCAGGTCGCGTCCATCGACTCGGTGCTGGCGGTGATTCGTGGCGTGTCTGAACAAACCAATCTGCTCGCGCTCAATGCCGCAATCGAAGCCGCGCGCGCTGGCGATATGGGGCGAGGCTTTGCGGTGGTAGCCGACGAAGTGCGAACCCTGGCGCGTCGCACCCAGGCCTCGACGGACGAAATTCAACAAATGATCGGCAGCCTCAAGCAAGGCGCGGAAAACGCCGTGTCGTCAATGCGCACCGGGCAGGCAGCGACCGGCACCGGGGTTGAGTCGAGTCAGCGCACCGGCGCGTCGTTGACGGCGATTACCGGACAGGTCGAGCGCATCAGCGACATGAACCATCAGGTGGCGACGGCGACCGAAGAGCAGTCGGCGGTGACCGAGGAGATCAATCGCAACGTGCAGGGGATTTCCGATCTGGCACGGGCGACGGCAGGAGAGGTTCGCGCGTGTCGTGAGGATTGCCGGATGCTGCAGACGCTGGCGGATGATCTGGCGCGGCAGATGGGTGGGTTCAAGTTGAGTTGAATGTTGAGCTTGAAAAGCCCCTCACCCTAACCCTCTCCCAGAGGGAGAGGGGACTGACCGAGTGGTTTTGCGTCATGCGCCGACTTGAAAGACCGAGTCGATTATGGATTCGGCAAGGCACTTTCAGGTCGGTGTACTTCTTGAATATCCCCCACTCGGCCCCCTCTCCCTCTGGCAGAGGGCTGGGGTGAGGGTCGGCTTTCAGAACCACGCCTCCTGCATCCCCAGACACGTATCATCCCGCGCCTCAAGCAAGTCCAGCTCATGCTGACAACCCGGAACTTCCCACGTCAGAAAATACCGCGCCGCCTGCAACTTGCCTTTATAGAAGTCGACGTCCGCCGCGTTACCTTTGGCCAGCCCTTCTTCGGCACGAATCGCCTGTTCCAGCCAGCGCCAGCCAATCACCGTATGCCCGAACACCTTCAGGTACAGCGCCGAGTTCGCCAGACTGCTGTTGACCTTGCCCTGCGCCAGATCGCTGAGCAAACCGAGGGTCACGGTCTGCAGCCGCGCCACGAGTTTTTCCAGCGGCTCACGCAGAGCGGTCAACGATTCATACGCGGTTGCACGTTCGCCCGTAGTGGCGATCAGGCGGATCAGTTGTTTCAAGCCTGCACCGCCGTTCTGCGCCAGTTTGCGCCCGAGCAGGTCCAGCGACTGAATGCCGTGAGTGCCTTCGTGAATCGGGTTCAGACGGTTGTCGCGGTAATACTGCTCAACCGGGTATTCGCGGGTGTAACCATGGCCGCCGAGAATCTGGATCGCCAGTTCGTTGGCTTTCAGGCAGAACTCCGAGGGCCAGGATTTAACGATCGGCGTGAGCAGATCCAGCAACTCATGGGCCTGTTTGCGCTCGGCTTCGGTTTCGAGAGTGGTGGTGTCATCGAACAGGCGTGCAGCGTACAGGCCGAGGTCAAAGGCACCTTCGACGTAGGATTTCTGCGTCAGCAGCATGCGTCTGACATCCGCGTGCTGAATGATCGCCACCGGTGCGGTGGTCGGGTCCTTGCTGTCCGGCACCCGACCTTGCGGCCGTTCGCGGGCGTACCCCAGCGAATACAGGTAGCCGGCGTAACCGAGCATCACCGCGCCCATGCCGACGCCGATGCGTGCCTCGTTCATCATCTGGAACATGTAGCTCAAGCCGTGATGCGGCTTGCCCACCAAGTAACCCACACATTCGCTGTTATCGCCGAAGTTCAGCGCTGTGGATGTGGTGCCGCGCCACCCCATCTTGTGGAACAGCCCGGCCAGCAACACATCATTGCGCTGGCCGAGGCTGCCGTCGTCGTTGACCAGAAACTTCGGCACGATAAACAGCGAAATGCCTTTAACCCCCGGTGGGGCGTCCGGCAGCTTGGCGAGGACCATGTGCACGATGTTTTCCGACAGCGGATGGTCACCGCCGGAAATGAAGATCTTGTTGCCCTTGAGGCGATAAGTGCCGTCGGATGCCGGCTCGGCGCGCGTACGAATATCCGACAGCGACGAACCGGCATGCGGCTCGGTCAGGGCCATGGTGCCGAAGAAGCGCCCGTCGATCATCGGTTGCAGGAAGCGCTGCTTCTGCTCCTCGGTGCCAAAGCTTTCGATCAGGTTCGCCGCACCCATGGTCAGAAACGGGTACGAGGTCGACGCCGCGTTGGCCGACTGGAAGTGCGCGAAGCACGCTTGCGACAACAGTGTAGGAAGTTGCATGCCGCCAGCCTCGAAACTTCTTGCGGCGTTGAGGAATCCCGCTCCAAGGAAGGCATCCACCGCCGGTTTCACTTCGGGAATCAGAATCGCCTTGCCGTCTTCATAGCGCGGCTCGTTCTCGTCGCCCTTGCGGTTATGCGGGGCGAAGTACTTCTCGGCGATGCTGCGCGCGGTACCGATGGCGGCGTCGAAGGTTTCGCGGTTGTGCTCGGCAAAACGCTCACGCCGGGTCAGGCCCTCGGCATCGAGGACTTCGTACAGCTCGAAAGCCAGATTGCGGGAACTGAGCAGCGTCTCGGACATGGTGGCTTACCTTAAAGAAAGTATGCCGCAGTCTAGGTATGCCCATAAAAACGGGGAAGGAAGATAGATAAGGGTGATGGGGCGGCACAAGCCGCAAGCTGCAAGCTGCAAGCTGCAAGCAAGAGCAGTTTGCTTTTACTTGCAGCTTGTCGCTCGAAGCTTGCAGCTGCTTTTAGCCGATGGTCATCAGACTGGCATTACCACCTGCCGCAGCCGTGTTAACACTCAACGCCCGCTCAATCACCAGACGCTCCAGCGCAATGTTGGTCTCGCCCTGGGACAAGCCCTGAACCCCGACAATCGCGCCAGCACGCTTGGCGATCTGCTGGCAGACGCCGCGCAACTGGTCGGAGTGGCCGTGATGCAGAACCGCATCGAACACCACATCGTCCTTGTTCCAGTCGGAGACCAGTTTGATCCGCGCCTGAATCTCCTTCGGCAGGCGTGCGAACAAGGCCTTGCTGATGTCGGACTCCGGCCATACCGCCGAACCGCCCACCGCCAGTACCGCTGCCAGTTGCGTCAGCAGATCGCCTTCAACTTCGGCCAGGCACAACACGTGTTCGCGCGGCAGGATGGCGTAGCTGTTTTTCTCACCGGTCGGGCCGGCCAGCACGCGGGTAATCCCGCTTTGCGATTGCGCAGCGTACTGCGCGCACAGGGTGCTCAGGTCAGCGAACTTGTTGCTATCGGCCCACGCTTTCAGTGCGTTCAGCGGTTTGCTCATGGCGTCGCGCAAACGAACGTCCGGGGCAATAACGGCATCACCGCGAGCGAAGGATTGTTCGATGGCATCTGTAGGACGTGTCGCCAGCAAACGGTACAGGTACAGCGGGCCACCGGCTTTCGGGCCAGTACCCGACAGGCCTTCGCCGCCGAATGGCTGCACGCCGACCACTGCACCAACGATGTTGCGGTTGACGTAGACGTTACCGGCATTGACGTTGTCGATCACCTTGGCGATGGTCTCGTCGATACGGGTGTGCACGCCCAAAGTCAGGCCATAACCGGAAGCGTTGATCTGGCCGATCAGTTGATCGATCTCTTTGCGCTTGTAGCGCACCACGTGCAGCACCGGGCCGAAGATCTCGCGTTGCAGTTCGTCGAAGCTTTCCAGTTCGATCAGGGTCGGCATGACGAAGGTGCCGCGTTTGACCTCTTCGGTGTCGGCGATCGCGACCTGATACACGTTGCGACCTTTGTCGCGCATGGCCTGGATGTGCTTGTCGATGCCAGCCTTGGCTTCGGCGTCGATCACCGGGCCGATGTCCACGGACAAGCGCTCAGGGTTGCCGAGACGGCTTTCGGCCATGGCACCTTTGAGCATTTCGATGACGCGATCGGCGGAATCTTCCTGCAGGCACAGGACCCGCAGCGCCGAGCAACGCTGACCCGCGCTGTCAAAGGCCGAGGACACCACGTCGATCACAACTTGTTCGGTCAGTGCCGAGGAGTCGACGATCATTGCGTTCTGGCCACCGGTTTCGGCGATCAGCGGAATCGGACGGCCCTGGCTGTCGAGACGGCCAGCGATGTTGCGTTGCAGCAGACGCGCGACTTCGGTGGAACCTGTGAACATCACGCCCTTGACGCGCTCATCACCCACCAGACCGGCACCGACGGTTTCACCGCGACCCGGCAGCAGTTGCAACACGCCTTCCGGAATGCCGGCTTCGAGCATCAGGCGCACGGCCTGAGCTGCCACCAGCGGAGTCTGTTCGGCCGGTTTGGCCAGTACCGGGTTGCCGGCAGCCAGCGCCGCAGCGACTTGACCACTGAAGATTGCCAGCGGGAAGTTCCACGGGCTGATGCACACCACCGGGCCCAGTGGACGGTGGGCGTCGTTGCTGAAATCGTTGCGTGCCTGCACCGCGTAATAACGCAGGAAGTCGACCGCTTCACGGACTTCGGCGATGGCGTTGGCGTAGGTCTTGCCGGCTTCGCGAGCGAGCAGGCCCATCAGCGGCTGGATTTCGCCTTCCATCAAGTCAGCGGCACGTTCCAGAATCGCCGCGCGCTCGGCCGGCGGGGTAGCCTGCCAGATCGGTGCGGCGTTGAGCGCGCATTGAATGGCGTTGTCGACGTCTTCGACGGTGGCTTCCTGAACGTGACCGACCACATCGCGGTGATCCGACGGGTTCAGCACCGCTGCCGGCGTTTCGTTGCTCGATGCGCAGCCGAGCATCGGTGCGGCTTTCCAGTCGTTGTGGGCAGTTGCCAGCAGCGCGCAGGACAGCGAGGCCAGACGATGTTCGTTAGCCATGTCGATGCCGCTGGAGTTGGCGCGCTCGGCACCGTACAGGTCACGCGGCAGCGGGATGCGCGGGTGCGGCAGGCCGAAGCCACCTTCCACGGTCGCCATCTGCTCGATCTGCGCCACCGGATCGGCCACCAGTTCCTGAATCGAAATCGACTGGTCGGCGATGCGGTTGACGAACGAAGTGTTCGCGCCGTTTTCCAGCAGACGACGCACGAGGTACGCCAGCAGGGTCTCGTGGGTGCCAACCGGTGCGTACACGCGGCACGGACGGTTCAGCTTGCCTTCGGAAACTTTGCCTACAACTTGTTCGTAAAGCGGTTCGCCCATGCCGTGCAGGCACTGGAATTCGTACTGGCCGGGGTAATAGTTCTGACCGGCGATGTGGTAAATCGCCGACAGGGTGTGGGCGTTGTGCGTGGCGAACTGCGGGTAGATGACTTCAGGCACCGACAGCAGTTTGCGTGCGCAAGCGATGTAGGAAACGTCGGTGTACACCTTGCGGGTGTAGACCGGATAGCCTTCCAGACCTTCAACCTGGGCGCGCTTGATTTCGCTGTCCCAGTACGCGCCTTTCACCAGGCGGATCATCAGGCGGTGACGGCTGCGACGTGCCAGATCGATCACGTAGTCGATCACGTACGGGCAACGCTTCTGGTACGCCTGGATAACGAAACCGATGCCGTTCCAGCCGGTCAGTTGCGGCTCGAAGCACAGGCGCTCGAGCAGATCCAGCGACAGCTCGAGACGGTCGGCTTCTTCGGCATCGATGTTCAGGCCGATGTCGTATTGCTTGGCCAGCAGGGTCAGCGACAGCAGGCGCGGGTACAGCTCGTCCATCACGCGCTCGTACTGCGCACGGCTGTAACGCGGGTGCAGCGCCGACAGCTTGATTGAGATGCCCGGGCCTTCATAAATCCCACGGCCGTGGGAAGCTTTGCCGATCGAATGAATGGCTTGTTCGTACGACGCCAGGTACTTCTGTGCATCGTGTTCGGTCAGCGCCGCTTCACCGAGCATGTCGTAGGAATAACGGAAACCCTTGGCTTCGAACTTGCTCGCGTTGGCCAGGGCTTCGGCGATGGTTTCGCCGGTGACGAACTGCTCGCCCATCAGGCGCATGGCCATGTCGACGCCCTTGCGGATCATCGGCTCGCCGCTCTTGCCGATGATGCGGCTCAGCGAAGAAGTCAGGCCGGCTTCGTTGTGCGTCGAGACCAGTTTGCCGGTCAGCAGCAGGCCCCAGGTCGCGGCGTTGACGAACAGCGACGGGCTATTGCCCAGGTGCGGCTGCCAGTTGCCGGTGCTGATCTTGTCGCGGATCAGCGCATCGCGAGTGCCCTTGTCCGGAATACGCAGCAGCGCTTCGGCCAGGCACATCAGCGCCACGCCTTCCTGGGACGACAGGGAAAATTCCTGCAGCAGGCCCTGAACAATGCCGGCACGGCCGCCAGCACTTTTCTGGTTACGCAGTTTTTCCGCAATGGTCGCGGCGAGCTTGTTGGTGGCTTCGGCCATCGCTGCCGGCAGACGTGCCTGCTCGATCAGCATCGGCACCACTTCCGGCTCAGGGCGACGGTAAGCGGCGGTGATCGAGGCGCGCAGCACCGATTGCGGCAGGATGCTTTCGGCGAATTCGAGGAAGCACTGATGGGCGTGATCGGTGTGGACTTCACCGGCGTCGTCGGCGTCCTTGGCGGACAAGCCGTTCAGCTCGGTCAGGGTTGCACCACCCTCGAGTTTTTCCAGGTAATTGAAAATTGCCTGCTTGATCAGCCAGTGCGGCGTGCGATCGATCGAGGTTGCGGCAGCCTTCAGGCGTTCGCGGGTCGGGTCGTCGAGTTTGACCCCAAGGGTGGTGGTAGCCATATTTTTATCCTCATGGTTGCCACAGTTGCGTGGCATCAGCTGGCGCCAAGATTAGCCGTGCGCCGAATGAGGTGCAACCGGGTGCAACCCTTTTTTGTCGGAAAAAACCGCAACTCGTCAGGAAATAAATTCCGCGACGAAAGTACTGCTCCTGCTTGGTGCTTTTGCTTCTAGCAAAGGGCCATGACTGCTACAAAAGGGAGCAAAAACGCGGCGATTGTCGGTAATTCCGACTGGGTGCAACTTATTCTCATGAAATTGGTTGCACCTCATTTGATTTGTTGCATAGCATTCGCGCCCAAGGTGCAACCGGATCTGATCCGGTGTACCGGCTGATGGCTTTCCTGGGGAAACATCAGTCATAAATGCGCGGGATCCAGGATCGTCTGCCAAACGTCGTCGTTTGCGTGCGGTTCATCACCGCCGCTACATAAAAACAAAGCCAGGGCGTAACTCAATGAGCGTAAGCAATCCAACCCTGATCACGTTCGTGATCTACATCGCAGCAATGGTGCTGATCGGCTTGATGGCCTATCGCTCCACCAACAACCTTTCTGACTATATTCTCGGCGGTCGCAGCCTCGGCAGCGTCGTCACCGCGCTGTCTGCCGGTGCCTCCGACATGAGCGGCTGGTTGCTGATGGGCCTGCCGGGCGCCATCTACATGTCCGGTCTGTCCGAAAGCTGGATCGCCATCGGTCTGGTCATCGGTGCCTACCTGAACTGGCTGTTCGTTGCCGGCCGTCTGCGCGTGCAGACCGAGCACAACGGCGACGCCCTGACCCTGCCGGACTACTTCGCCAGCCGTTTTGAAGACAAGAGCGGCCTGCTGCGGATCATCTCGGCGATCGTGATTCTGGTGTTCTTCACCATTTACTGCGCTTCCGGCATCGTCGCCGGTGCTCGCCTGTTCGAAAGCACTTTCGGCATGTCCTACGAAACGGCGCTGTGGGCCGGTGCGGCGGCAACGATTGCCTACACCTTCATCGGCGGTTTCCTCGCGGTGAGCTGGACCGACACCGTACAAGCCACGCTGATGATCTTCGCGCTGATCCTTACGCCGATCATCGTTCTGCTGGCCACCGGCGGCGTCGACACCACGTTCCTGGCCATCGAAGCCAAGGACCCGAGCAACTTCGACATGCTCAAGGGCACCACTTTCATCGGCATCATCTCGCTGATGGGCTGGGGTCTGGGTTACTTCGGTCAGCCGCACATCCTTGCGCGTTTCATGGCCGCGGACTCGGTGAAATCGATCGCCAAGGCGCGTCGCATTTCCATGACCTGGATGATCCTGTGCCTGGGCGGTACCGTGGCCGTGGGCTTCTTCGGCATTGCTTATTTCTCGGCGCACCCGGAAGTGGCGGGCGCGGTCACCGAAAACCCTGAGCGCGTGTTCATCGAACTGGCCAAGATCCTGTTCAACCCGTGGGTTGCCGGTGTCCTGCTGTCGGCGATTCTGGCTGCCGTGATGAGCACCCTGAGCTGCCAGTTGCTGGTGTGTTCGAGCGCCCTGACCGAAGACTTCTACAAAACCTTCCTGCGTAAATCCGCCTCCCAGGTGGAACTGGTCTGGGTCGGTCGCGCCATGGTCCTGCTGGTTGCGCTGATCGCCATCGCGCTGGCCGCCAACCCGGAAAACCGCGTACTGGGCCTGGTGTCCTACGCCTGGGCCGGTTTCGGTGCCGCGTTCGGTCCGGTGGTGCTGATTTCCGTGATCTGGAAAGACATGACCCGCAACGGCGCACTGGCCGGCATCATCGTCGGTGCCGTCACCGTGGTGGTGTGGAAGCATTTCGAACTGCTGGGTCTGTACGAAATCATCCCGGGCTTCATCTTCGCCAGCCTGGCGATCTACTTTGTCAGCAAGGCGGGCGAACCGACCCGCGGCATGGTCGAGCGCTTCCAGGCAGCGGAAAAAGATTTCAATCTGAACAAGTAAGGCGCTGAGCTTCGGCTCACATCAAACGGCCCGTTTCCGAAAGGAAGCGGGCCGTTTTTTATTGCCTGTGATTTCTCTGACTCGCCACCAACACCTGTAGGAGTGAGCCTGCTCGCGATAGCGGTGTGTCAGTGAAAAAAATGCCAACTGATACACCGCTATCGCGAGCAGGCTCACTCCTACAGGGTTCAGTGGTGTTGCTGAGGGATTTGTCTGTAGTCGAAGGCGTCGGTTTTCGAGGTTTTTTCGCCAGCGCAAGTAGGGCAAATCTGATTTTCCCGTCACCCGCTCTCCACCCCTTGCCCCTCATGCAGAATCGCCCGCCCTCAAACTGCAGAGAGACATCGGATGTTCGCGCCTGCCAATCAACCGCGTTTCACGTTGACCCTCGAAGGCGTCCGGGATGAGCTCAAAGTGCTTGAGTTCACGGGCAAGGAAGCCATCAGCCAACCCTATCGTTTTGATTTGGAGCTGGTTTGTGAGCGGCCGGATCTGGACCTCGAAAGCCTACTGCACGGTCAGGCGTTTCTGAGTTTCGATGCACATGGTGGCGGTATCCACGGTCAGATTGATCAGGTCGGGCAGGGTGATTCCGGGAAACGTCTGACGCGCTATCACGTCAGTCTGGTGCCGCGTCTGGCCTATCTCGGTCACCGCATCAATCAACGGATTTTCCAGCATCAGACGGTGCCGCAGATTGTTGCGCGGGTGCTCAAGGATCATTCGATCCTGCGCGATGCCTTTGAATTTCGCCTCGGCAGTGAATATCCGGAGCGTGAATATTGCGTGCAGTACGCCGAAAGCGATCTGGCGTTCATTCAGCGACTGTGCGCCGAGGTCGGCATTCATTACCACTTTCAGCACGGCCCGCAGGGCCATCTGCTGGTGTTCGGCGATGACCAGACGGTATTTGCGCGTCTGCCCGAACCGACGCTGTACCGGCCGGGCAGCGGCATGTCCACTGGCGCGCCGGCAGTGCAGCGTTTTAACGTGCGCGTGCAGACCCGCACCAGCGTCGTCACCCGGCGCGACTACAACTTCGAAAAACCAAACCTGCAACTGCACAGCCGTGTCGACAGCGAACAGCGGCCGGTGCTGGAGGATTATCATTTCCCCGCCAATTTCACTGACCGGGCAACCGGCAAGCACCTTGCTCAACGGGCGCTGGAACGGCATATCGCCGATTATCGTCAGGCCGAAGGCATCAGCGATGAATCCGCGCTGGTCTGTGGACATTTCCTGCAACTGACCGAGCATCCGCGGCAGGACTGGAACGATCTGTGGTTGCTGACCGCCGTCGAACACCATGGGCGCCAGCCGCAGGTGCTGGAAGAATCGGTGACCAGCGATGGCGAAGGCTTCCAGGGTTACCGGAATACTTTTCTCGCCACGCCGTGGGACGTGTTCTTCCGCCCGCCGTTGGGGCCGGACAAGCCGCGCATGCTCGGCTATCAACCCGCTGTGGTGACCGGGCCGAAAGACAGTGAAATCCACTGCGACGAGTACGGTCGGGTCAAGGTGCAACTGGCCTGGGATCGCGACGGTGAACTGAACGAGCATTCCAGTTGCTGGCTGCGCGTTGCCACCGGTTGGGCACACGACGGTTATGGCAGCGTGTTGATTCCGCGAGTCGGCATGGAGGTGCTGGTCGGTTTCATCGATGCTGACGCCGACAAACCTTTGGTAATGGGTTGTCTGCCCAACGCCGCGACACCCGTGCCGCTGGATTTGCCGGCCGACAAGACCCGCAGCATCTTTCGCAGCCACAGCAGCCCCGGCGGTGCTGGCTACAACGAGCTGCGCATCGAGGACAGGAAAGGCGCCGAGGAAATCTACCTGCGCGCCCAGCGCAACTGGACCCAACATGTGTTGCACGACCAGCAAGTGCAGGTCGACAACCAGCGCAGCATTGTCGTCACCGGCACCGCACGGCACGAGTTGAAAGCCGATGAACAGCGCATCACCCACGGCCAGCGGCAGACCGAGGTCAAGCAGGACGATCATCTGACCGTCAGTGGCGAGCGGCATATTCGTGTCGGCAGCCAAACCCTCAGCGCCAGCGCTCAGTTTCACGTCAGCGCTGGCCAGCAAGTGGTCATCGATGGCGGCGCAAGCGCGACGATTCAGGCGGGCGGGCAGTGGATCAACATCGGTCCCGGCGGGATTTTCAGCAGCGTGCCGATCGTCGTCGGTGGCGCGCCGATGGCAGCGCTCAGCGCCGCGCCGGTCGTGCCGGGGTTGCCGGAAAAACTCGCCGCCGCGCCGGCTGCCGTGCTGACGGCCGCGCAAATCATGAGCTTCAAGGGCGATGCGCCATTCTGTGAAGAATGCGAGCGCTGCAAGGACGGTGTCTGTGCCGCCTGATTCCCTCTCACCTGCCGATTGGCTGGCGCAAGCGCCGTTGCAGGACTGCGAACAATTGTTCGCGGTGTTCAGCCATGCCAGCGCGGCCAAACCACCCAAGGCCTGGCTCGACGCGGCGAGTCCGCTGTGGGCTGACACGGTGTATGCCGAGTGGGATGCGGTGATGCCTTGCGTGGGAACTGTCAGCCTCGACAGTGAGTTTTTGCATTGGGTCGCCGACACCGAGTCGCGCGATTGGGGGTGGCTGGTGGTGTCTTCGGCAAGCCTGGAGGTGCTGGTCGAGCATTTCCGCAGCCTGACTCAAGTGCTGATGCCGAACGGCAAAACGGTGTTCTTCCGCTTTTGGGACGGGCGCTTTTTATTGCCGATTTTGCACTTTGGTGAGGTGGAGGCATGGAAACTGTTTCCGCTGGTCAGTCGCGCTCTGATCAACGGCCAGGCGCTGCACATCGGTGGCGCGGCGCAGACTTCGGGCAAGGTCTTTCCGTGGTGGCAGGTGCCGGAGTCGGTGCTGGCAGTGGAGGGCGTTGCCGTCCGTACGGCCAATGCGATGCAGTGGTTGAGCGAAGAAAGCCCGGCGATATTTGAAGCCTTTCCCGAGACTGTTCTGCGCTGCAAGGTCAGGCAGTTTTTTCAGCTTTCGATGTCGGAAGATTCTTCGCAATCGGCGATGCTGGTCTATTTGCTGGCAGAGCTGGAGTGACATTTCGGGGCAACGGACTCGGAGATTTCCTTCGAAGTGCGGCGGATTGCGTGAACTGGTGGGCGGTGTGTTGCAGGGATAGTCTTTTCGTTGTCACTGCGGGAGTGGTGACAGGGTGTAGGAACCCTCGCTTTCATGGCGTTACAGTTCGTTGGATTTTTTACGGCGCTTGATTCAAGTCCGTAAGATCGTTTTGCGGCGGCTGTGCGTGGGACACGCTTCGGCGTGACCGAGGTCCATGATTGCTCGGTTCCTACTCTTGCGCACAGCTGCCACCCAAACCTGTAGGACGGTTAATTGGCGGCTCACCTTTATCAATCATGGAGCTGACAAATGACGAATATGCATCCCGATCCACCCTACAAAAAAATCATCCCTCACCCGGACAATCGCTTCATGGCGCTGACCGACAACTGCAGCGACATGCCGACCCTGTTCATCGACACCCACGTCCCCCTCGACATCCTCATGGACGCCGCCAATCACCGCCTGCGCGCCGTGATTCAGGTTCTGGAAAACATGTGCATGCGCGGCTCGGTCGAATGCGACTCGCTCATCCTCAGCGACTTCGCCCGGCTCTGCGTGATTCCCTTGCGTGATGGCTGCGATGTGCTGGATGTGATCGGCTCGCGCTTGCGTGCGATGCCATAAAAGCAAAGCCCCTCACCCTAACCCTCTCCCAGAGGGAGAGGGGACTGATCGAGTTGTCTGGGAGACGTTCGCCGACCTGCGGTTTCAATGGTGAACTTGGCTTGGGCAGGCTTGATATGAGTTGTTCTTTCTGGGGACTGACCGAAGTGGCTGGGTGATATGCGCCGACCTGTGACTTGCGCTGATTTTCGATTGGCCAAGCCTGAGATCACACTGATCTTTCAGGTCGATGCAACCCGCAAGATCACCACCTTCAGTCCCCTCTCCCTTCGGGAGAGGGCCAGGGTGAGGGCAGGCTTTCGTCCGCTCGGCCGCCAACCCCTGACTTGCCACGCGGTAAAAGGTAAACTTTGCGCCCTTCGCAGGAGCAGCCATGAATTATCGTCACGCCTTCCATGCCGGCAATCACGCCGATGTGTTCAAACACCTGACCTTGACCCGCCTCATCGCCCTGATGTCGCGCAAGGAGCAGCCGTTTGCCTATCTCGACAGCCACGCCGGCATCGGTCTTTATGACTTGCAGGGCGATCAGGCCAGTCGTACCGGCGAGTATCTGGAAGGCATCGCGCGTTTGTGGGATCAGCCGGACCTGCCGGCGCTGACCGCTGACTACATGAACGTGCTGCACGAGATGAACCCGGATGGCCAGTTGCGCTATTACCCCGGTTCGCCGGAGCTGGCGCGGCGCCTGACCCGCCCGCAGGATCGGGTGATGCTCAACGAGAAACACCCCGAAGACGGCGTGTTGCTCAAGGACAACATGGCCGGTGATCGTCGGGTGAAGGTGCATCTGGGCGAGGGCTGGCATGTCGCGCGGGCGATGTTGCCGGTGCAGGAAAAGCGCGCCGTGATGTTGATCGACCCGCCGTTCGAGCAGCTCGATGAAATGCAGCGCTGCGCGGCGTCGATGAAAGAGGCGATCGGGCGCATGCGCCAGACTGTGGCGGCGATCTGGTACCCGGTCAAGGATCAGCGCGCGTTGCGGCGTTTCTATCAGGACCTGGCCGGCACCGGGGCGCCGAAGTTGTTGCGCGTGGAACTGCTGGTGCATCCGCTGGATACGCCGAACAGTCTGAACGGCTCGGGTCTGGCGATTGCCAATCCGCCGTGGGGGCTGGAGGAAGAACTGCGCGAGTTGCTGCCGTGGTTGTCGAAGAAGCTTGGCCAGACTCAGGGTGGCTGGCAGATGGATTGGCTCATAGCGGAATGACTTCGAGCTACAAGCTTCGAGCTACAAGCTACAAGCTACAAGCTGAAGCGAACACAGCACTTGCAGCTTGCAGCTCGCAGCTCGCAGCTCGCAGCTTTAGTCAGGCATACACACGCCGGTGCCGCCAATCCCGCAATAACCTTCCGGATTTTTCGCCAGATACTGCTGGTGATACGCCTCGGCAAAGTACACGGTCGGCGCCTGGTCGATTTCGGTGCTGATTTCGCCCAGCCCGGCCTTCGCCAGTTCTGCCTGGTACAGCGCTTTGCTTTTCAGCGCGGCGTCCAGTTGCTCGGGAGAGGTTGCGTAGATCACCGAGCGGTACTGCGTGCCGATGTCGTTGCCCTGGCGCATGCCTTGAGTCGGGTTGTGCAGTTCCCAGAACATCGCCAGCAGCTCTTCGTAGCTGACAACGGCCTTGTCATACACCACCAGCACCACTTCGGCGTGGCCGGTCAGGCCTGAGCAGACTTCTTCGTAAGTCGGGTTCGGCGTGAAGCCGCCGGCATAACCCACGACCGTACTGACCACACCTTCGCGCTGCCAGAAGCGCCGTTCCGCACCCCAGAAGCAGCCGAGGCCGAAGATGGCGAAGTCGACGTCCTGAAAGAACGGGCCGAGCAGTGGGGTGTCTTCGAAGACGAAATGCTTTTCAGGCAGGGTCATCGCGGTTTCGCGGCCGGGCAGGGCTTGTTCTTTGGTTGGAAGCACGTTTTTGTTCACCAGAATTTCCGAGCGCAGAACCATGAGCGTTCCTCTCAGTCAGGTTGGATGTGAAAAGTCAGACCGCCAGTGTGCCCAATGATGCCCGGTTAATCACTACCCAAATGTATGGGTACTGTAGGAGTGAGCCTGCTCGCGATAGCGGTGGGTCAGTCAGCAAAGAAGTTACGGACAGACCGCTATCGCGAGCAGGCTCACTCCTACAAGGGGACTGCGGTGGCTTATAGGCACAGCGGCCCGCGCGGATAGCGCTTGAGCGCCGGGATCAGCTCGGCGCCGGGGATTGGCCGGTCGAACAGGTAGCCTTGGCCGACGTCGCAACGGTGACGCCGCAGGAATGCCAGTTGCTCGGCGGTCTCGATGCCTTCAGCGACAACCTTGAGTTTCAGGTTGTGGGCCATGGCAATCACCGCCGAGGTGATTTCCATGTCGTCCTGGTTGTCCGGAATCTCGTGGATGAAGCTGCGATCGATCTTGATGATGTCGATCGGGAATTTCTTCAGATAGCTGAGCGATGAATAGCCGGTGCCGAAGTCGTCCATCGCCAGGGTCAGGCCCAAACGCTTGAGCTGATCAAGCTGCAAGTGCGTGTCTTCGGTGGCTTCCAGCAGCAGGCCTTCAGTCAGTTCCAGCTCGAGCAGATTGGCCGGCAGCGCTTCTTCCTTGAGGATGTTGGCGATGGAGGCAACCAGGTCCGGGTCGGAAAACTGTTTCGGTGACAGGTTGATCGCCACTTGCAGATTACCCAGGCCGGCAGCGGTCAGGGCTTTGCTCATGCGGCAGGCCTGGCGAGCGATCCATTTGCCGATCGGAATGATCAGCCCGGTCTCTTCGGCAACGCTGATGAACTGGTCCGGGCGAATCATCCCGCGTTCCGGGTGATTCCAGCGCAGCAGCGCTTCCATGCCCAGCAGGCGACCGCTGCGCAGGCAGAGCTTGGGCTGATAGAACACGTCGAGCTCGTTCTGCGTCAGGGCGCGGCGCAGGTTGTTCTCGACAAACAGCTTGTAGCTGGCTTCGGCATTCAGCGCTTCGGTGAACACCTGCAACTGGTGTTTGCCGTTGGCCTTGGCTTTGTGCAACGCCAGACCGGCGTTACGCATCAGCGTCTGCGGGTCGCGCCCGTGCAGCGGTGCGCAGGCCAGGCCGACCGAGCCGGTGACGCTGATCAACTGGTTATCGACGAACATCGGCTTGTCGAGGGTCAGCAGCAACTGGCTGGCAATCCGCTGCCCGGCTTCGAGGTCGGTATTGTCGAGCAACACGGCAAACTCGTTACTCGCGAAGCGCGCCAGACTGCCGCTCGGGCTGAGACTGTTGCGCAGACGTCGAGCGAGGCTGATCAGCAGTTTGTCGCCGGTTTGATGGCCGAGGCTATCGTTGATGCGCTTGAAGTTGTCGATGTCCACCAAGAGCAGGCTGATCGGCGTATCGCTGTCGCGGGCGAAGCGCTCGTCGAGGTTGCGGATGAATGCGGGGCGGTTGCCGAGGTTGGTCAGGTTGTCGGTGTAAGCCAGGCGCTCGATGCGCTGCTGCGCCAGTTTGGTCTGGGTGATGTCTTCGTAGATGCCGATGTAATGCGTCAGCTCACGGTTGTCGCCGTACACCTTGGAAATCGACAACTGGCCCCAGTACGGTTCGAGATTTTTTCGTCGGCTTTTGAACTCGCCCTGCCAGCTGTTGCTTTGCGCCAGCGCCGAAGGCGCGTCGAACAGCAGTTCGCTGAGGTTTTCCAGTGCCGGCAGTTCCGACAGGCGCTGGCCGTGGACTTCTTCGGTGGTGTACTGGGTGATCGCCGTGAAGCTTGGATTGACGTACTCGACCACACCGTCGCAGTTGACCAGCAAAAAGGCGTTGGCACTTTGCTCGACCGCACGCTGGAACAGGTGCAGGGCGCTGGTGGCGGTGCGACGGTTATGGTTGTTGATGACTTGCGCGAACTGATCGGCCAGCTCACCGGCAAACGCAATCTCGTCGGACTGCCAGGCGCGGGTCACACCGGTCTGCTCCAGACAAAGCACGCCGACGACCTGGCCGTCGACGCGGATGCTCGCATCGAGCATGGCGTTGACGTCACGCGGGCGCAGGGCTTCGGCCATCTCGCGGGTGCGCGGGTCGCGCATCGCGTTATGTGCATCGATGGCGCGGCTGCCGTGCAGTGCCTCCATGTAATCAGGGAAGCCGCCGATGTCGATCACGTCCGGGAGGATGTATTCCTGCGTTGCGCGATGGTAGGCCGAGATCGGCACCAGCAGATTGCCCTCGAGATTCCACAGGCTGGCGCAGTCGATTTCATAAATATCGCAAGCGCAGCGGGTGATCAGTTCGGCGGCTTCCTGCAAGGAGTTGTGCGTGCTGTAGCGCTGGCGGGCGAGCAGTAGAATCAGCTCCTGCTGGGCACGCACGCGTTCCAGATGCTGCAGTTGCTCCTGCTGGGCACGCTGATTGAGTTCAAGGGCGATCTGCAACCGCGAGTTCTGCGTTTCGAGGTCGACGGAGGGCAGTAGCGGCGGCTCGTCGAACACATCGTCGACCGCCAGCAGGTAACCGCGCAGCAGATGCCGATTGTGCTGTTTATAGGCTTCGCCCAGCTCGAGGATGCTCAGCGCCCCGGAGGCGGTGTGCAGGGTGTAGCGCACCAGGTAATGTGGGCTGATGGTGAGCTGTTGCTGGATCGCGTCATGCAATTGGTAGCGCGCTTCCGGTTCCATCAGGCTGGCATACGGCGAGCCGACCAGTGCACACAGCTCGACCGCCGGCTGGCCGAACTGGCGTTCGCAGTTGGGGTCGAGAAACAGCATGGCCCAACTGGCTTCATTCAAGCGCTCGAAACGCAGCATGCCGAGCCGCGAGGGCACAGGCAACTGCGTCACTACCTCGGCCGCCATACGGCTGGCGGCATCGGGTTGGCTCTTCATGAAGGGAACTCGCTTGGAAATATGCTGAACGCGCCGGGCTCGCGCCCTCTTAACTGTTGCCTGCGGCAAGGTTGCATCATTGCGGCCCCGACTGACAAGAGAGATGAAGGCCAAGTGCTATAAGAATATGTCGGCTGGACTGAACATTTCTCCAGCCAGTGCACAAAACTAATGCGCGGAGCATGACCGAGCGCCGTTCCAGAGCGGTTGATGCTCGGCAACGGCGCCCAGTGCACCCACCGATCAGCGTAGGGGGATGACGATCGATTGCAGGCGTTTGCCGTCACGGTCGTGATAGTTGACCTGAATCTGCCCGGCCTCGACCACCAGATGGGCAAAATTGTCCTCGCTGACCACGGTGCTGGTCAGCTCATGCCGATAATCCCCCGCAGCGGTGCGCACCAATGGCTGATCGAGAATAAACGTCGAGGCTTTGGCATACGGCAGCAGTTTGCTGTTGCACAGCGGTGACGACACCACGGTGTGGACTTCGAAGTCGGGGTCTTCGCTGTGACTCAGGCGAGCGGTCAGCGAACCGTGAACATCACCCGAAATGAACACGACATTCTTGATCCTTTGCGTGCGAATCGTTTCCAGCAGGCGCAGGCGTTGTCCGGGAAAGGCTTTCCAGGCGTCATCGCCATGAAGTTTGCGGTCCGGGTAGAACATCACGCTGGTTACCACGAACTTGACCCGCGCTTCGCTGTGGCTCAGCCATTTGAGCAGGGCCTGTTCCTGCGCCTCATCGAGAATGCGACGACCATCGGCAGACAAGTTGCGGCGAGTACGACTGTCGGTCACAAACCATTCGATATCGCCGTCGCTGAATTGATACCAGTAATGCTCAAGCGACGATCGGTCTATTTCACCGTTAGTTGTCAGTGGATGTACCGGGCTGTGACTGGCCTGATACAACTCATAGGCCGCCATTGCGTTGCGGAATAAATCGACGTCGGACTTGTTGGCATTGGCTGGCCAGTTGTCTTCAATCTCATGATCGTCGAGGATCATGTAAGTTGAAGTGCCAGACATCAGCCGTTTTATATTGGGTTGCGAGAAAGCCGCGCGGTACTTGCTGAGAATATCCTTGTACTCACGATCCGGCGCGATCAGATTAAGATCATCAACATAGATCTGGTCGCCGGTCATCAACACCGCACTGATCGGTGGCTCAATCCCCTCGATCACTTGATTGATTGAAGCAAAGATCCGGTCGCCCAGCTGCGGCAGGGACGCAACCCCCGCAGTCATGCGCAAATAGCGACAAGAGCCGACAATATAAGCTCGCGGCTGCATCGGCTTGCTGGAGCGGGTACGCAGACGATGAATCTCTCGCGGCCATTGCAGTGGCAGTTCGGCAATGCTGTCCGGTGTGTGCACCGGGCTCATCGGACTGAACCAGCCGGCTTGATATTCAAATTCAGTGTCGGCGCTCAAGTTGTTGAGGACGAACACGTGAGACATATCGCGTAAATCACTCAAGCGCGCGAAGTTACCCTTTGTCCATTGTTGTGCACCGGCTGCGCGATAACGTACTCCGGCAAACACCCGCGAATTGTTCTGACGGTCGCCACGCAGGAATATACGTGCATGATTAGTTGTAACGTGGCCGACGATCGGCCCGATAGTTGGTTTTAACATGTCGAATCCATTCGAAGTAACTTGAATCAGCTGGGTTAGCTAACTTTATTAGTTGTGGTGGCTGTGCCTAGGTTAGTTGCGTGCCGGGCAAAAAGATCGGTGCCAAGCCGACCAGTGCTGTGGCCGATATCAACGCGACTTGTAGGAAAAGGAAGAAAAAGGTTTTTCTTGAGCAAAAAAAAGCCCCGCCAGATGACGGGGTTGAGGTACGAGCGTGTGGCGCTCGAAAGGGTGCAGCAAGCGGCCCTCCGTTGCCGGAGGGCCGCTTGGATTACAGCAGGATGGTGCGGATGTCGCCCAGCAGGCTGCCCAGACGCTGGGTGAAGCGTGCGGCAGCGGCGCCATTGATCACACGGTGATCGTAGGACAGCGACAGTGGCAGCATCAGTTTCGGCTGGAAGGCTTTGCCGTCCCAGACTGGCTGGATGGTTGCCTTGGACACACCGAGGATCGCTACTTCCGGCGCGTTGACGATCGGCGTGAAGCCGGTGCCGCCAATATGGCCGAGGCTGGAAATGGTGAAGCAGGCGCCTTGCATCTCGTCCGAGGACAGCTTCTTGGTGCGGGCTTTTTCAGCCAGCGAAGCCGCTTCGGCTGCCAATTGCAGCAGGCTCTTCTGGTCGACGTTCTTGATCACCGGCACCAGCAGGCCATCCGGGGTGTCGACGGCGAAGCCGATGTTCACGTATTTCTTGCGGATGATCGCTTTGCCGCTTGGCGCCAGCGAACTGTTGAAGTCCGGCAGCTCCTTGAGCAGATGCGCGCAGGTCTTGAGCAGCAGCGGCAGGATGGTCAGCTTGACGCCAGCCTTCTCGGCCACGGCTTTCTGCGCCACACGGAAGGCTTCCAGCTCGGTGATGTCTGCCGAGTCGAATTGCGTCACGTGTGGCACGTTCAGCCAGCTGCGGTGCAGGTTGGCAGCGCCGACTTGCATCAGGCGAGTCATCGGCACTTCTTCGATTTCGCCAAAACGGCTGAAATCGACGACCGGAATCGGCGGGATACCCGCGCCACCGGTTGCACCAGCAGCAGCGGCCGGTGCTTCCTTGGCCTTCTGCATCATCGCTTTGACGTAGGTCTGCACGTCTTCTTTCAGAATACGACCGTGCGGGCCGCTGGCGCCGACAGCACTCAGCTCGACGCCGAACTCACGGGCCAGTTGACGTACGGCGGGACCTGCGTGAACTTTCGCGCCTGGCTTGGCCGGTGCGGCAGCTTGAGCAGCAGGTGCAGCGGCAGCCGGGGCAGCAGCGGCGGGTGCCGGAGCGCTCGGTGCAGCAGCGGCCGCTGGAGCCGGGGCAGCAGCAGGTGCCGCGCCTTTGACTTTCAGCTTGAGGATCAGGTCGCCGGTGCCAACTTCGTCATCCAGCTTGATCGAAACGCTTTCGACCACGCCAGCGGCAGGCGATGGAATTTCCATGCTGGCCTTGTCGGATTCCAGGGTGATCAGCGACTGGTCGGCTTCGACGGTGTCGCCGGCCTTGACCAGTACTTCGATGATCTTGGCCTTGCCGGCCGAACCGATGTCCGGAACGTGGATGTCCTGAACGCTGTCGGCGACCGGTGCGGCTGGAGCGGCAGCCGGAGCTGGCGCAGCGGCGGCAGCAGGCGCGGCAGCCTGAGCCGGAGCGGCCGCAGCAGGCGCCGCAGCACCCGCCACTTCCAGATCCAGAATCAGATCGCCAGTGCCGACTTCGTCGTTGAGCTTGACGCTGATGGCCTTGACCACGCCAGCGGCAGGCGACGGGATTTCCATGCTCGCCTTGTCGGATTCAAGGGTGATCAGCGATTGATCAGCTTCGACGGTGTCGCCGACCTTGACCTGGATCTCGATGATCTGCGCCTTGCCCGACGAACCGATGTCCGGCACGTGTACTTGCTGTACCGAAGCGGCAGCAGGTGCAGCGGCAGGCGCGGCAGCAGCAGGTGCCGCAGCCGGTTTTTCTTCAGCTTTGGCAGCCGGAGCCGCCGCCGGAGCAGGGGCTGCCTCAGCAGCGCCCTCGACTTCCAGCTCAAGCAGTTCGTCGCCTTCTTTCAGGCGGTCGCCCAGCTTCACTTTCAGGCTTTTGATGACGCCGGCTTTCGGGGCTGGCACTTCCATGCTGGCCTTGTCCGATTCCAGGGTCAGGATGCTCTGGTCGGCTTCGATGCGGTCACCGACCTTCACAAACAGTTCAATTACTTCACCTTCACCGCTGCCGATGTCAGGTACGCGAATGAGTTCGCTCACAAAATGTCTCCTCAGCAGTCCAGTGGGTTGCATTTTTCCGGGTCGATGCCGAACTTGACGATGGCCTCAGCCACGACCTTAGGTTCGATATCACCACGGTCAGCCAGTGCTTCCAGGGCTGCCAACACCACGAAATGACGGTCGACTTCGAAGAAATGACGCAGTTTCTTGCGGCTGTCGCTGCGGCCGAAACCGTCGGTGCCCAGGACTTTGAATTCCTTGGACGGTACCCACTGACGGATCTGTTCGGCGAACAGCTTCATGTAGTCGGTAGAGGCGATGACCGGACCCTTGCGGCCGCTCAGGCACTCTTCGACGTAGCTCAGCTTAGGCTTCTGGCCAGGCTTGAGACGGTTGCTGCGCTCTACGGCCAGGCCGTCGCGACGCAGTTCGTTGAAGCTGGTAACGCTCCACACGTCGGCGCCGACGTTGAACTCTTCACGCAGGATCTTCGCCGCTTCACGCACTTCGCGAAGGATGGTGCCGGAGCCCATCAGCTGGACGTGGTGTGCCGCGTCGCGAGTGTCTTCCTCGAGCAGGTACATGCCTTTCTTGATGCCTTCTTCGGCACCGGCCGGCATGGCTGGCTGCTGGTACGACTCGTTCATCACGGTGATGTAGTAGAAGATGTCCTGTTGCTCTTCGGTCATCTTCTTCATGCCGTCCTGAATGATCACCGCCAGCTCGTAGCCGTAGGTTGGATCGTAGGTGCGGCAGTTCGGGATGGTTGCGGCCAGCAGGTGGCTGTGACCGTCTTCGTGCTGCAGACCTTCACCGTTCAGGGTGGTGCGGCCGGCGGTGCCGCCGATCAGGAAGCCACGGGTACGGCTGTCGCCGGCAGCCCAGGCGAGGTCGCCAATGCGCTGGAAACCGAACATCGAGTAGAAGATGTAGAACGGCAGCATCGGCTGGTTGTGGCTGGAGTACGAAGTGCCGGCAGCGATGAACGAGCTCATGGCGCCTGCTTCGTTGATGCCTTCTTCAAGGATCTGACCTTTCTGGTCTTCCTTGTAGAACATCACCTGGTCTTTATCGACTGGCTCGTAGAGCTGGCCGACGGACGAGTAAATACCCAGCTGACGGAACATGCCTTCCATACCGAAGGTACGGGCTTCGTCCGGAATGATCGGAACGATGCGCGGGCCGATTTCCTTGTCCTTGACCAGTTGCGCGAGGATCCGCACGAACGCCATGGTGGTGGAAATTTCGCGGTCGCCGGAACCGTCGAGGATGGCCTTGAGGGTGTCCAGATCCGGAGTCGGTACGCTGAAGCTCTGCGCGCGGCGCTGCGGCACGAAACCGCCCAGTGCGGCACGACGCTCGGCGAGGTAGCGGGCTTCGGCGCTGTTTGGCTCAGGCTTGAAGAACGGCAGGTTCTCCAGTTCTTCGTCCTTGACCGGGATGTCGAAGCGGTCGCGGAACAACTTCAGGCTGTCGACATCGACTTTCTTGGTGTTGTGCGCCGTGTTTTTCGCTTCGCCGGCACCGGTGCCATAACCTTTGATGGTTTTGGCGAGGATGACGGTCGGTTGTTCTTTGTGGTTGACCGCTTCGTGGTACGCCGCGTAGACCTTGTACGGGTCGTGGCCGCCACGGTTGAGTTTCCAGATCTCGTCGTCGGACAGATCGGCAACCATTGCCTTGAGTTCAGGCGTGTTGAAGAAGTGCTCGCGAACGAACGCGCCGTCTTTGGCTTTGTAGTTCTGGTACTCGCCGTCGATGACTTCGTCCATGCGACGCTGCAGGATGCCATCGACGTCCTTGGCCAACAGAGGGTCCCAGAAACGGCCCCAGATGACTTTGGTCACGTTCCACTGTGCACCGCGGAACACACCTTCGAGTTCCTGGATGATCTTGCCGTTGCCGCGAACCGGGCCGTCGAGGCGCTGCAGGTTGCAGTTGATGACGAAGATCAGGTTGTCCAGCTTCTCGCGGCCGGCCAGGGAGATCGCGCCCAGGGATTCCGGCTCGTCGCACTCGCCGTCGCCCAGGAAGCACCAGACTTTCTGTTTGCCCGGCTGAATGAAACCGCGGTGTTCCAGGTACTTCATGAAACGTGCCTGGTAGATCGCCTGGATCGGACCCAGACCCATCGATACGGTCGGGAACTGCCAGAAGTCAGGCATCAGCCAAGGGTGCGGATAGGACGACAGGCCTTGACCATCGACTTCCTGACGGAAGTTGTTCATCTGGTCTTCGGTGATGCGGCCTTCCATGAATGCACGGGCGTACACGCCTGGCGAGGTGTGGCCCTGGAAGTAGATCAGGTCGCCGCCGTGTTCGTCGGTCGGGGCCTGGAAGAAGTAGTTGAAGCCGATGTCATACAGCGTCGCACTGGAAGCGAAGCTGGAGATGTGACCACCCAGGTCAGAATCTTTCAGGTTCGTACGCATTACCATGGCCATCGCGTTCCAGCGTACCAGCGAGCGAATGCGGCGTTCCATGAACAGGTCGCCAGGCATGCGTGCTTCGTGGGTAACGGGAATCGTGTTGCGGTAAGGCGTGGTGATGGCGTAAGGGAGCTGCGAACCGCTGCGGGTCGCCAGTTCACCCATACGGGTCATCAGATAGTGAGCACGGTCTTCGCCTTCTTTGTCGAGAACCGATTCCAGGGCGTCCAGCCATTCCTGGGTTTCGACGGGATCGAGGTCTTGCATGGCTTGCTCCAGGGCGGAAAGGCTTCCAGAATCGGTTGCCTGAGTTTGCGACTGGCCTTGTGGGCAGACGATTTAAAATTCTTGGATTGCCGACTGGTTGTTCCGGCGGCGTGTAGTTTTACTACAAATCTTCCGGCATTTCAGCCTTTCGAATGTATAGACGAGTAGTAAAACTACAGAGGAATGGCTCGTGGCCTCCAACTGCGTTGTGAGAATAATCGTTAAGGTTGGTCTTTTGCCATCCGAAAAAGGTGAAACTTTGATATTCGCTGCCAACGACAATGAATTTTCAGCTATTTCTAACTTTTGTTCGACATTCCGGCGCGTAGCGGCTTTTCGCCAAACACTACAAGCGGCCGTTTACACGCCGATCAAGGATAGACCATGACCCTGCCCGTGCTTGCCGAACTGCCCGCCATTCTCCTGCCGTTGGTCAATCGATCCGAGCAGTCGTTCCGTACGGCCGTCGCCGCGCTGGATGACGATCACGGTCTGGCGAACTGGACGCCCGAGCGCTGGGCGCAGTTCGCCCGCGTCACCGCTGCCAGCGAGTTTGTTATTGAACAGAGCGTTCGTGACCCTTTGATGTTGCTGTCGCTGGTGCAGTCCGGCGAACTCGACCGGGCATTTGCGCCGGGAGAACTGTGCATGCAAATTGCTGCCGCAGTAAATGCCGCGCAGAGCGAAGATGAGCTCGGCCGCGCGCTGCGCCGTCAGCGCGCCCGGCAGCAGGTGCGGATCATCTGGCGTGACCTCACCCGCCAAGCCGATCTGGTCCAGACCTGTCGCGACCTCTCGGACATGGCCGACGCCACGATCGATCAAGCCTATCAATGGCTGTACAGCCGTCATTGCGAACAGTTCGGTACGCCGACCGGGCGTCGCAGCGGTCTGCCGCAACAAATGGTCATTCTCGGCATGGGCAAGCTCGGCGCCGTCGAGTTGAACCTGTCTTCGGACATCGACTTGATTTTCGCCTACCCCGAGGGCGGCGAGACCGTTGGGGTGAAGCGCTCGCTGGATAATCAGGAATTCTTCATCCGTCTCGGCCAGCGCCTGATCAAGGCGCTCGACCCGATGACCGTCGACGGCTTCGTCTTCCGTGTCGACATGCGCCTGCGTCCGTACGGTTCCTCCGGCGCGCTGGTGCTGAGCTTCAACGCCCTGGAGCAGTATTACCAGGACCAGGGCCGCGACTGGGAGCGCTACGCGATGATCAAGGCGCGGGTGGTGGCCGGCGATCAGGCGGCGGGTGCGCAATTGCTCGATATGCTGCGGCCGTTCGTTTACCGGCGCTATCTGGACTTCTCGGCGATCGAAGCACTGCGCACCATGAAGCAGTTGATCCAGCAGGAAGTGCGGCGCAAGGGCATGGCCGACAACATCAAGCTGGGCGCCGGTGGCATTCGCGAGGTCGAGTTCATCGCCCAGGCCTTTCAGTTGATCCACGGCGGGCGCGACCTGAGCCTGCAACAGCGTCCTCTATTAAAGGTATTGAGCACGCTGGAAGGGCAGGGCTATCTTCCGCCGGCAGTGATCACCGAGTTACGCGAAGGCTACGAATTCCTCCGTTACACCGAACATGCCATTCAGGCGATCGCCGACCGCCAGACCCAAATGCTCCCGGACGGCGCACAGGATCAGGCGCGCATTGCCTTCATGCTCGGTTTCGCCGATTGGGACGCTTTCCACGAGAAACTGATGTTCTGGCGCGGCCGTGTGGCCTGGCACTTCGCTCAGGTGATCGCCGATCCCGACGAGGAAGAGGGCGCTGAAAACGAAGTGGTGGTGGGCGGCGAATGGCTGCCACTGTGGGAAGAAGCGCAGGACGAGGAAGCGGCCTGCCGTCAGTTGCAGGAGGCCGGTTTTGCCGATGCGAGCAAAGCCCTGAAAGCACTGGCCGGTTTGCGCGGCAGTCCGCAATTGCGCGCCATGCAGCGCTTGGGTCGAGAGCGACTCGATGCGTTCATTCCGCGTCTGCTCGCACAGGCGGTGGAGCATGACAATCCGGATCTGGTGCTTGAACGGGTGCTGCCGTTGGTTGAGGCGGTGGCTCGGCGTTCGGCTTATCTGGTGCTGCTGACCGAGAACCCCGGTGCCCTGCGGCGTTTGTTGACGCTGTGCGCGGCGAGCCCATGGATCGCCGAACAGATCACCCGCTTCCCGCTGCTGCTCGACGAGCTGCTGAATGAGGGTCGCCTGTTCAAGCCACCTTTGGCGCCGGAGCTGGCCGCCGAGTTGCGCGAACGGCTGACGCGGATTCCCGAAGACGACCTCGAACAGCAGATGGAAGCGTTGCGCCATTTCAAACTGGCGCACCGTTTGCGCGTCGCCGCCTCGGAAATTGCCGGCAGCCTGCCGTTGATGAAGGTCAGCGATTACCTGACCTGGCTGGCCGAGGCGATTCTCGAACAAGTGCTGGCCCTGGCCTGGCGCCAGACGGTGGCCAAATACGGCACACCGCTGCGCACCGACGGTACTTTGTGCGACCCCGGCTTCATTATTGTCGGTTACGGCAAGGTCGGCGGTCTGGAGCTGGGGCATGGTTCGGATCTGGATCTGGTGTTCGTTCACGACGGCGATCCGCAGGCGGAAACCGACGGGCCGAAGTCGATCGATGGTGCGCAATTCTTTACGCGGCTGGGGCAGCGGATCATTCACCTGCTGACGGCGCAGACCAACTCGGGCCAGCTCTATGAGGTCGACATGCGGCTGCGGCCGTCCGGTGCGGCGGGGCTGCTGGTCAGCTCGCTCGGCGCTTTCGCGCGCTATCAGGAAAACGAAGCCTGGACCTGGGAGCATCAGGCGTTGGTGCGGGCGCGGGTGCTGGTCGGTAGTCAGGATGTCGGTCAGGCGTTCGAGAAAGTCCGTGCGCAGGTATTGGGCAAGGCCCGCGATCTGACGAAGTTGCAGCAGGAAGTCAGCGAGATGCGCGCGAAGATGCGCGACAACCTAGGTACCAAAAGCACCGTCGCCGGCACGGCGGCCAATGCTTTCGAGGCTGCGGCGCCCTTCGACCTCAAGCAGGACGCCGGAGGTATCGTCGATATTGAATTTATGGTGCAATACGCGGCTCTGGCGTGGTCGCAAAGCCACCCGCCACTGCTGCGCTGGACCGATAACATCCGCATTCTGGAAGAACTGGAACACGCAGGGCTGATGCCTGCCGAAGATGCCAGCCTGCTGCGCGAGGCCTACAAAGCCTACCGCTCGGCCGCGCACCGGCAGGCCCTGCAGAAGGACGCCGGGGTGATCCCGGGCGACCAGTTTGCCGAAGAGCGCCGGCAGGTCATGCGAATCTGGAAAGAGATGGGGCTAAGCTGAAAGCGGTTTGTGCAGCACCCAATACCCTGTGGGAGCGAGCTTGCTCGCGAAGGCGGAGTGTCAGACGACACCGATGTCGGATGTGATGGCCCCTTCGCGAGCAAGCTCGCTCCCACAGTAATCTGCGCTGAAATGCAGATGTTGAAACAGATGCATAACCCTGTGGGAGCGGGCTTGCCCGCGATAGCGGAGTATCAGACGACAATAATGTTGGATGTGAAGACCCCATCGCGAGCAGGCTCGCTCCCACAGAAGATCTACAGTGTTTGTAGAATTCTCGAGGCGGGGAGGCGTAATTGCCTCCCCGGTTCGTTTTTGGAAAGCACATGAATATTTTGATCGTTGGGCCCAGTTGGGTCGGTGACATGGTGATGGCGCAGACCCTGTTTCAGTGTCTCAAACAGCGCCACCCGCAATGCGAGATCGACGTACTGGCGCCCGAGTGGAGCCGGCCGATCCTTGAGCGCATGCCCGAAGTGCGCAAGGCCTTGAGCTTCCCGCTCGGCCATGGCGCGCTGGAACTGGCGACGCGTCGGCGCATCGGCAAATCCCTCGCCGGGCAGTACGATCAGGCGATCCTGTTGCCCAATTCGTTGAAGTCGGCGCTGGTGCCGTTTTTTGCCGGCATTCCCAAGCGCACCGGCTGGCGTGGCGAGTTCCGTTATGGCCTGCTCAACGATGTGCGCACGCTGGATAAAGAACGTTATCCGCTGATGATCGAGCGCTTCATGGCCCTGGCCTACGAGCCGAACGCTGAACTGCCGAAACCCTATCCGCGCCCGAGCCTGCAAATCGATCCGCAGACCCGCGAAGCGGCGCTGGCGAAGTTTGGCCTGAGCCTCGACCGCCCGGTGTTGGCCCTGTGCCCCGGCGCCGAGTTCGGTGAATCCAAGCGCTGGCCGTCCGAGCACTACGCCAAGGTCGCCGAAGCGAGCATTCGCGAAGGCTGGCA
The DNA here is from genome assembly GCF_036668835.1 of Pseudomonas koreensis. GTDB lineage: Bacteria > Pseudomonadota > Gammaproteobacteria > Pseudomonadales > Pseudomonadaceae > Aquipseudomonas > Aquipseudomonas koreensis_I. The sequence continues at coordinate 277,330 of NZ_JAZEVW010000004.1, read as the reverse complement.
GGTGTGGCTGTTCGGCTCGAAAAACGATCACGCGGTCGGCGAAGACATCCGTGCGCGTTTGATCCCGGGCCTGCGTGAGGAATCTGTCAACCTCAGTGGTGGTACTTCGCTGGCCGAGGCCATCGACCTGCTGTCGTGCGCCGACTCAGTGGTGTCCAACGACTCCGGCCTGATGCACGTCGCCGCCGCGTTGAACCGCCCGCTGGTCGCCGTCTACGGTTCGACTTCGCCGGGCTTCACCCCGCCGCTGGCCGAGCAGGTCGAAGTCGTGCGTCTGGGCATCGAATGCAGTCCGTGCTTCGACCGTACGTGCCGGTTCGGCCATTACAACTGCCTGCGCCAATTGATGCCGGACGCCGTCAACGACGCCTTGCACAAGTTGCATGGCTCCGTGGTCGAGGTTCATTAAGTTGCGGGTACTGTTGATCAAGACTTCATCGCTGGGCGACGTGATTCATGCGTTGCCGGCGCTGACCGACGCGGCCCGGGCGATTCCCGGGATCAAGTTCGACTGGGTGGTGGAAGAAGGCTTCGCCGAGATTCCGACCTGGCACCCGGCGGTCGGCAAAGTGATCCCGGTGGCGATCCGCCGCTGGCGCAAGAATCTGTGGAAAACCCTCAGCAGCGGCGAGTGGAAGCGCTTCAAGCAAAGCGTGCGCGCCAACAAGTACGACCTGGTGATCGATGCTCAGGGCCTGCTGAAAAGTGCCTGGCTGACCCGCTACGTCAAAGCCCCGGTGGCCGGCCTCGATAAAACCTCGGCCCGCGAGCCGTTGGCGGCGCGTTTCTATGATCGCAAACTGGCCGTGGCGCGTGGGCAGCACGCCGTCGAGCGGGTGCGGCAACTGTTCGCCATCGCGCTGGGCTATGACTTGCCTAAAGGCCTGGGCGATTACGGCCTCAACGTCGAGCGCCTGGTCGAGCTGCCGCGCAAGAACGCCTTCGTGGTGTTCCTGCATGGCACCACCTGGGACACCAAGCACTGGCCGGAAATCTACTGGCGCGAGCTGACCGAACGGGTCGGCTACCTTGGCGTCAGCGTGAAGCTGCCGTGGGGCAATGAGCAGGAAAAGGCTCGGGCCGAAAGGATTGCCGCTGGCTTCAAGCATGCCGAAGTGTTGCCAAAGCTGAATCTGGCCGGCGTCGGCAAGGTTCTCGCTGGCGCGCAAGCCTGCGTCGCAGTGGACACCGGCCTCGGTCATCTGGCCGCGGCGCTGGACGTGCCGACCATCTCGCTGTTCGGCCCGACCAATCCGGGTCTGACCGGAGCCTACGGCAAGCTGCAGATTCACCTGGCCAGCGACTTTCCATGCGCGCCGTGCATGCAAAAGAAATGTACTTATCAACCGACCGCGCAGGATGCCCGTCAGTTTGACCTCAAGCGTGAACAGCCGCTGTGCTTCACGCGTGTAAACCCCGAGCGTGTCGCCAGCCGACTGAGCACGTTGTTAATGGCTGAGGAGCTGCGCTGATGCAATTGGCATTCGTCCTGTACAAATATTTCCCGTTCGGTGGCTTGCAGCGCGACTTCATGCGCATTGCCCTCGAATGCCAGCAGCGCGGCCATCAGATCCGCGTCTACACGCTGATCTGGGAAGGCGACGTGCCGCCGGGTTTCGAGGTGCTGGTGGCGCCAGTGAAGGCAGTGTTCAACCATCGTCGCAACGAAAAACTCAGTGCGTGGATGGCAGCGGATCTGGCCAGGCGTCCGGTCGACCGGCTGATCGGCTTCAACAAGATGCCGGGCCTCGACGTTTATTACGCGGCCGACGGCTGCTTCGAAGACAAGGCGCAGAACTTGCGTAATTCGCTGTACCGCCGCTGGGGTCGTTACCGCCACTTCGCCGAGTACGAGCGCGCCGTGTTTGCGAAAGATGCGAAAACCGAAGTGCTGATGATTTCCGAAGTGCAGCAGCCGCTGTTCATCAAGCATTACGACACCCCGCTCGAACGCTTCCATCTGCTGCCGCCGGGCATTGCCCAGGATCGTCGACGCCCGGCGAATGCCGATGAAATTCGTGCCGGTTTCCGTGCTGAATTCAATCTCGGGGACGACGAGCTGCTGCTGGTGCAGATCGGCTCCGGGTTCAAGACCAAAGGCGTCGATCGCAGCCTCAAGGCCCTCGCCGCGCTGCCCGCCGAACTGAAGAAACGCACCCGGCTGTTTGTAATCGGCCAGGATGACCCCAAGTTATTCCAGATGCAGAGCGCGACGTTGGGCCTGGGCGACAACGTGACGTTTCTCAAGGGCCGCAGCGATATCCCGCGGTTCCTGCTCGGCGCCGATCTGTTGATCCACCCGGCGTACAACGAAAACACCGGCACCGTGCTGCTTGAAGCGCTGGTCGCCGGCCTGCCGGTACTGGTCAGTGCGGTCTGCGGTTACGCCCATTACATTGCCGAGGCCGACGCCGGGCGAGTACTGGACGAACCGTTCGAGCAGGCGCAGTTGACGCAATACCTGACTGGCATGTTGAGTGACGACGCTGCACGGGCGGCCTGGAGCCGCAATGGTCTGGCCTTCGCCGAGACGGCCGACCTCTACAGCATGCCGCAGCACGCGGCCGATGTGATTCTGGCGGAGCACGCTTAATGAAGTTGATGCTGGCTGAACCGTTCAAAAGCCTTTGGGCCGGACGTGATCCGTTCGCCGAAGTCGAAGGCTTGCAGGGCGAGGTCTACCGCGAGCTGGAAGCACGCCGGACACTGCGCACGGAAGTCGACGGCCACGGATTTTTCGTGAAGATCCACCGTGGCATCGGCTGGGGCGAAATCTTCAAGAACCTGCTGACCGCCAAGCTGCCGGTACTCGGCGCGGGCCAGGAATGGCAGGCGATTCAACGTCTGCAGGAAGTCGGCGTACCGACCATGACCGCTGTCGCCTATGGCGAAAAGGGCAGCAACCCGGCGGATCAGCATTCGTTCATTGTTACCGAAGAGTTGGCGCCGACCATCAGCCTGGAAGACTTCAGCATCGACTGGGTCAAGCAACCGCCCGAGCCAAAGCTCAAGCGCGCATTGATTGCCGAGGTCGCACGCATGACCGGCATGATGCACCGTGCCGGCGTCAATCACCGCGATTGCTACATCTGTCACTTCCTGCTGCACACCGATAAACCGGTCACGCCGGAAGATTTCAAGCTGTCGGTGATCGACCTGCACCGCGCCCAGACCCGCACGGCGATTACCCAGCGCTGGCGCAACAAGGATCTGGCGGCGCTGTATTTCTCCGCGCTGGACATCGGCCTGACCCGCCGCGACAAGCTGCGTTTCCTCAAAGGCTATTTCCAGCAACCGCTGCGGCAGGTCCTCGCTGAGGAAGCAGCGTTGCTCAGCTGGCTGCAAGGCAAGGCCGACAAGCTCTACGCGCGCAAACAGCGCTACGGGGATGCGCTCTGATGGCGGGGTGGATTCTGGAGCCCGCCTACAGCGATCTCGCCGAAGATTTCGGCAGCCTTGAAGCGGTGTTTGCCCTGCAAGGCGAGCGTCTGACCCGTGACCCGTTGTCCGAGGTGATTCGCGTGCAGCGCAACGGCGTCAATTACTACGTCAAACGCTACGTCGGCGCCGGTAAAGGCTTGCGCCGTTACCTCGGCAAGCCGCGGGTGAAGATGGAGTGGCAGAACCTCAAGCGCTTCGCCAAGTGGGGCATTCCCACTGCCGAAGTGGTCGCCTGGGGCCTGGAACGACGCGGTGCAGCGTACGATCGCGGCGCGATGATCACTCGCGAACTGCCGCATACCGAAGACCTTTCGGCGCTTGCCGAACGCAAGGATCCGAAACTCAAGGATCGCGCCTGGGTCGATGGCGTCAGTCGGCAACTGGCCGGTTATACCCGGACAATGCACGATCACCGTTTTACCCATAACGATCTGAAATGGCGCAACCTGTTGATCGACGATCAGGCGCACATCTTCCTGATCGACTGCCCCAATGGCGAGTTCTGGCGCGGCTTCTGGCTCAAGTATCGGATCACCAAGGATCTGGCCTGTCTCGACAAGCTCGCCAAATATCACCTGTCTAACACCCAGCGCCTGCGCTTTTACAAGCAGTATCGCCAGTGCGATCGGCTTGATAGCGCCGACAAGAAGCGGATTCGGCACGTGGTGAGATTTTTCGAGGGACGTGAATGAATGATTTTCTGGCCGACGATGACCGCGCACTGCTGGCGCGCCATGGCCTGGACACTTTTGATGCGCTGTGGGCAAAAGAGCTTGAGGCGGTCGACGAACCCAACACCGCCGGCGGAGGCTGGAGCAGTGTGTTTCGTCTGAATCTGGAGGGGCAGGGGTATTACCTCAAGCGCCAGAGCAACTATCTGACGCGCACGTTGCATGCGCCGTTCGGCGAGCCCAGTTTTGCCCGCGAGTTTCGCAACATCAGCCGCTATCGCAAGCTCGGCATACCGGCGCTGCAAGCGGCGTTCTTCGGTGAGCGCAAGGTCAACGGTGAAGTTCGCGCCATTCTGCTGACCCGCGCGCTGGAAGGCTGGAGCGATCTGGATTCGCTGCTGCAACGCTGGGCGCAACTCGACCGAGCGCAGCAGTCGGCGATCCTGCGTGCCTGCGGGCTGCTGGCGCAGCGCCTGCATGGTGTGCGTCAGGTGCACGGTTGTTTTTATCCCAAGCATATTTTCTTGCGGGCCGTGGGTGACGGGTACCAGGCGCAATTGATCGATCTGGAAAAGACCCGGCCGTTGCTGTTCGGCCAGCGCGATCGCATCAAGGATCTGGAGCCGCTGCAGCGCCGTGCGCCGCAGTGGACCGAGGCGCAACTGCGCGAGTTGCTGGCGGCATATCTGGATCAGCCTGGCGATAGCTCGCTGGTCGACAGCTGGCTCGCCCGGCTGACCGCGCGTCGCACGCACAAGGAGACGCGCTGATGCGATTGTCCGAACTTGCCGATATCGGGCGTACCCCGGCGCTTCCGCTGACGGTAACGCTGGCCGATGCCGCCGGCAGCGCCGACTTGCAACTGTTGAGTCTGCTGCGGGTATTGCCGGGGCAGCGTTATGTGGGCGCCGGCGTCTGGCGCGGCCGTCCGGTGCTGGCCAAGCTGCTGGTTGGCAGCAAGGCCGCGCGGCATTTTCAGCGTGAGCTGCAAGGCGTGCGTCTGCTGGCTGAGCAAGGCATGACCACACCGCTGCTGCTGGCCGATGGGCTGACCAGTGGCGAGGGCGGCTGGCTGCTGTTCGAGTTTCTTGAAAACGCCGAAAGCCTTGGCGAGGCCTGGGCGCAAGTCGAATCCCTGCCGGCGCTGGCCGACGAGCAGTCCGCGGTGCTGGCCGAGGCGCTGGGCGCGATTGGCCAATTGCACGGCAAAGGCCTCTGGCAGGAAGACCTGCACCTGGACAATCTGCTGCGCCATGGCGGCCAGTTGTACTTGATCGACGGCGCCGGTATTCGCGCGCAAACCGCGGGGCAGCCGTTATCGCGGCAAAAGGTCCTGGAAAATCTCGGGGTGTTTTTCGCCCAGTTGCCCAAGGCGCTGGAACCGTTCACCGAAGAGTTGCTGGTGTATTACCTGCTGAGCAACAGCGAGCACGCATTGCCGCTGGAAGCCTTGCAAAAACAGATCGACAAAGTGCGCCGTTGGCGACTGAAGGACTTCCTGCTCAAGGTCGGCCGCGAATGTACGCTGTTCAGCGTACGGCGCGGCGCATTCGGCCTGCGGGCGATCCGCCGCGAAGAAGAAGCGGCGATGGTGCCGGTGCTGGAACAGGCCGATGCATTGCTTGATCAGGGGCATCTCTACAAGACCGGCGGCGCTGCGAGCGTCGGCAAGGTTCAGGTGGGCGAGCGTACGCTGGTGATCAAGCGCTATAACATCAAGGGGTTCGCGCACTGGCTCAAGCGCTTCTGGCGGCCGAGCCGTGCGTGGCACTCATGGCGCGAAGGCAATCGCCTGGCGTTTCTCGGGATCGCCACACCCAAACCACTGGCCGTGCTGGAGAAGCGCTTCCTGTGGCTGCGCGGTCGCGCCTGTCTGGTGACCGAGTTCCTGCCAGGACCGGACATCATTGAGCGCTTTGCGCCCTATGTCGAAAGTGGGGACGCGCCCGAGGCGGAGCTGCAGGCACTGGAACTGCTGTTCGCGCAATTGATCAGCGAGCGCATCAGTCACGGTGATTTCAAGGGCCACAACGTGTTCTGGCAGGAGGATCGCTGGGCATTGATCGATCTGGACTCGATGTGCCAGCACGGCTCTGTCGGCAGTTTCGCGCAGGCTTACGTCCGTGACCGTGCGCGATTCATGCGTAACTGGCCGCAAGGCAGTGCGTTGTATCGGGTCATTGACCAGCGGTTACCGAATGAGGTGGCCGATTCATCCTCGGCCAATCGCACAGGGTAATTCCCCTCTCGTTTACGCTATAATCCCGCGCTTTAGCTGTCTCTCGCCTGTGCGGAGATACATCAATTTTTCAAGGCGCATCGCGCCTGTACGCAGACTAAAGAGGCTAGACCCCTGTGGCATTGACGATTCTTGGCCTGTCCGGCGCCCTTAGCCATGACCCTTCAGCAGCCTTGTACATCGACGGCAAGCTGGTGGCGGCGGCTGAGGAAGAGCGCTTCGTACGCGATAAGCATGCAAAGAACCGCATGCCCTACGAGTCGGCGAAGTTCTGCCTGGAACAGGCCGGCATCAAGCCCTCCGATGTTGACGTGGTCGCGATCCCGTTTGCCCCGATCAGCCTCTTCGGCAAGGCCCGCTGGCACTACGCCAAGCGCTACTGGTACGCACCGGATCGCGCCCTCGATGCGATCCTGATGGGCAACCGCCGCTACAAGCGCTATCGCAACAAGATCGTCTGGTGCCTTGAGCAACTGGGTTTCGATCCGAAAAAGATCAAGATCGAGCCGGTCGAACATCACCTGGCCCACGCCTCCAGCGCTTACCACTGCTCCGGCTTCAAGGAAAAAACCGCAATCCTCGGGATCGACGGCAAGGGCGAGTACGCCACGACCTTCTTCGGCTATGGCGAAAACGGCAAGATCCACAAGATCAAGGAATTCTTCGATCCGGATTCCCTCGGCGGTCTGTACGGGGCAATCACCGAGTTCCTCGGCTTCGAAATGCTCGACGGCGAGTTCAAGGTCATGGGCATGGCGCCCTACGGTGATGCCAGCAAGTACGACTTTTCACGTCTGGCCTCGTTCGAGAACGGCGAGCTGGTGATCAACACCGACTACGCGAACGTGATCGGCCTGCGTCGCTACAAGGAGAAGGGCAAAGGCTTCTACTTCTCGCCAAAGCTGATCGAATGGCTTGGCCCCAAGCGCGAAGGGGATATCGCTGACGAGCCTTACATCCACTACGCCGCGAGCATGCAAGCGCTGTTCGAGAAGCTGGCGTTGCAGATGATCGACCACTATCTGGGCGATGTACTCAAGGAAACCGGCAAGCTGGCGTTCGCCGGTGGCTGTGCATTGAACGTCAAGCTGAACCAGAAAATCATCGCCCGCGACGACATCAAGGAATTGTTCGTGCAGCCTGCGTCCGGCGATGCCGGCACCGCAGTGGGCGCCGCCGCCTACGTGTCGCACGCTCGTGGCGTACCGGTGGAGAAGATGGAACACGTCTATCTCGGTCCGTCCTACAGCAACGAAGACGTGATCGCCGCGTGCGCCCGTCACGCCAACAAGCCGGCCTGGCGCAAGCTCGACAACATGCCGGAGCAGATCGCTAAAATCATGGTCGACGGCAACCCGGTCGCCTGGTTTCAGGGGCGCATGGAGTTCGGCCCGCGTGCCTTGGGCGGTCGTTCGATCATCGGTTGCCCGAGCGTCGCCGGCGTGGCTGACCGGATCAACCATCAGATCAAGTTCCGCGAGCGCTGGAGGCCTTTCTGCCCGTCGATGCTCGACACCGTTGCGCCGCAGATGATCAAGATCGATCACCCTGCACCGTTCATGACGTTCACCTTCGAAGTCGCGGAAGAGTGGAAAACCCGTGTACCGGAAGTCGTCCACGAAGACGGGACTTCTCGCGCCCAGGTACTCAAGCGTGAATACAACCCACGCTACTACGACATGATGAAGGCGCTGGAAAACCTCACCGGCAACGGTGTATCGCTGAACACCTCGCTCAATCGTCGTGGCGAGCCGATGATCTGTTCGCCAACCGATGCGCTGAACATGTTTTTCGGTTCGGATCTGGAATACCTGATCATGGAAGATATTCTGGTCGTGAAAGAGGGTGTGAAAGGATACGAACTTGACTGAAACACTGATCAGCGTCGTCATTCCGGTCTACAACTACGCGCGAACTCTCTCACGTGCAGTGGAGTCGGTGTTGGCGCAGCTGGACGAGGCGAAGGCGGATCTACTGGTCATTGACGACGGGTCGACGGACGACACGCCTCAGGTTGTCGAACAGCTCTTGCTCAAGCATGGCGGGCGCTTTCGTGCGCTGCGCAAAACCAATGGTGGACTGTCCTCGGTGCGCAATCTTGGCATCGAGGAAACCACCGGGCAGTTTCTGGTTTTTCTCGATTCCGATGACGAGATGGCGCCCGGCGCATTGGCGGCGCTGTCGCAACACATCGCGGGTAACCCGCAGAGCCTGATGGTGATCGGGTCGCATTGGTCGGTGTTCGCTGATGGCAAGCGCAGCTTGCAGGCCGCCAGGCCACTGCCGGCGGAACCGCGACAGCGGTTGCAGGGTTACTTGCTGGACAAGACCGTATCCATTTCAAATGGCGCGTGCGCGATGCATCGCAGCGTTTTCGGCCCGGGCAACTATCCTGAACATCTGCGCAACGTTGAAGACTTGCCGGTATTTGCCCAGGTTCTGGCGCGTTTTCCCTGCAGTGTCGTGAACGAACCGTTGGCGCTCATTTACAAGCACGCCGACAGCATGCGCCATGATTTGCGCCAGAGCCTTGCGGCCGGCACCGATCAGGTGGTCAACGAAGTGTTTTCCCGCCGGCGCATGCCTGAACAAATGCAGGATTTGCGTCAGGCATTTCTGGCACAGCGTTGTCTGTCATTGTTTCGCGATTGCTACTCGCACGGCAAATACCAATTGGCCAAGGACTTCTATGTAAAGGCCTTGCGTGCTGACTGGCGCACGATCAAGCGCTGGTCCTACGCGCGCAAGGCATTGCGATCATTATTTCGGTAATTCGCAGGGAAGAGTGTGTACCTGATTATGGATGAGGTGGCTGGGTGAGGGTTGTGAGCATGAAGATTGGGGCTCAAGTCTCCCGGATCATCGAGGAATATCCTGTAGGGCTGGCATTCTTTGGCAGTGTGCTGTTGTCGCTGATCGCTGTGTTGGGCACGGCGACAATAGGGCGTGATGCCGCGCTGTACATCGATATTGCGCAACAGGTCACCGAACTCGGGCCCAATGTAGCTTGGGCTACGTTCGACTGGCCGTGGTTTTCGTTATTGCTCGCCGCCACGCACAGTGTTTTGCGTTTGCCGCTGGAACTGAGCGCGTATCTCTGGTGCGGTCTGTTTTTCGCCGGTACCAGCGCGTTGATGGTCGATTGCGTGCGCCAGCGCTCTGCTGATCTGGCGCGCTGGGCCTGCCTTGTCATGCTGGCGATGCCGGCGGTCAATGCCTTTCGAAACGACATCATCCGCGAATGCGGCTTCTGGTTTTTCTGCACCTTGACGCTCTGGCTTGCGTCGCGCTGGCAATCGCGCGGCGGTTGGCTGTGGGCTGCCGCCATTCATCTGGCGATTGCTGCTGCAGCGCTGTTTCGCCTTGAGGCGCTGCTGCTGGTGCCGGCTCTGGCCCTGTGGCAACTGCCTAATCTGTGGACGCCGAACCGTCGCATGCAATTCGTGCAATTCTCGATTCTGCCGATCGCAGGCCTGCTGCTGGTGGTCGTAACGGGTGTGTTGATGTCGGCGCGGGTCATGCTTTATCTGGACATGATCGAGCCTCGCGGTGTGCTGGCTTCCTTCCAGATGTTGTGTGATCAGTTCGGCAACTCGCTGATCAACAAATATTCCCGGGACGAGGCTGGCCGTATCATCTTTTTCGGCATCGTGGCGACGATGACTATCTCGTTCGTCAAGTTGATGGGGCCGTTCGCTGTGCCGTTCGTACTGCGCCGCAATTGGGGCGTGCTCGGCACGTACTGGCGCGATTACCGCCCGTTCGCCTGGGCGGCGTTGTTGTATGTGGTGGTGCTGGTGCTGTTTTTCATCAAGCAACAGTTCATGAACGCCCGCTACTTGAGCTTCCTCAACCTGTTGTTCGTGCCGGTGATGGCGATGGGGCTGGCGGCGTTCGTTCGCCAGTTTCCGCGGCTGGGCAAGGCTCTGTTGATTCTTGGCGTGCTGATGATGCTGGCGAACGTGGTGTCTACCGGGGTCGGCAAAACGCATTACGTTGCCGCCGGGCGCTGGGCGTCAAGTCACATCGAGCGCGGCGTGCCGACCTACTTCGAAGACGGCCGGATCAGTTATTACGCCGGTCGCGGTTATGTGCTGCCCAGCCTGACCCGCGAAGAAGCGATGTCGCCGACGCATGCGGCAAAATTCCGCTATTTCGTGATCGAGGCGAAGGGCGATGAGCCGTGGCTGAAGGAGTGGCTGGCGGCGCATCAGATGCACGTGCTTGAACACTTCGAGAATCGCAAGGGTGCTGCGATCGTAGTCATCGGACGCTGAGGCTTACACCAGCAACGGCCGCAGGCGCGAGATCAGTGGCGCCTGGCGGTTGCTCGGCAGCGCCTGGCGGTAGCCTTCGATAAAGCTGTCGCCGGCATCGTCGCCGAGCAACCACCGACGGTCTTCCTTGTAGCGCAGCAAGTGCGCGAAGTTGCGCAGGCGTTTGCTGTCACTCAGGGCTCGTTTTTGGCAGCGCAGATCGGCGATGTCGATCAGGCCCAGTTGGTTGTCCGGGGTCAGCACCACATTGCCGAAGTGCAGCGATCGAAAATACACGCCTTTTTCATGCAGCAGGGCGAAGTAGCTGCCCAATTGCTTTCTCAGTAAGTCGCCATCCTCAGCTGAGCCTTGTAGCTGGCGCACCGTGCTGCCTTCCAGTGGACTGTAGTAAACACCGTCGCGCTCGATGCTCGGGATGCGATAGACCGCGATGACTTGCGGGCAAAGAATGCCGCGTTGCTGAAGCGCCCGGGTGTTGTTGGCAAAGCGCTGCGCGTAGGGGAAGAACAGCGCCGAGCTGAGCAAGCGCTTGCGACGGAACAGTTTGAGCATGCGACCGTCGGCCAGCCTCAGCACTTTGTCGCCGGAACCGTCGGCCTCCAGAACCTGTGCACCTTTGCGCAGTGCCTCGTAAGTGCTGTGGTCAATCGATTGCATAGCGGGCTCCCCATCGTTAGCGGCGTATCTTAACCGACTTGGTCAAGGGCTGGCGCGCCGTCATGTTTATCGGGGAAAAAAGGCCTGTGATATCATCCGCGCCTCACTGAATTGTGCGGATCACCATGAGCAGTCCTGAACCGAAAGCCCAGTCAACGCTGGCGATCTACTTCCGCCTTTTGGCTTACGTGCGGCCCTATGCCGGTCTTTTTCTCCTCAGCATCGTCGGGTTTCTGATTTTCGCGTCGACCCAGCCGATGCTCGCCTACATCCTCAAGTACTTCGTCGACGGGCTGGCCAATCCTGAAGCCAGCCTGTTCCCGGGCAACCCCTATCTGGGCGATTTGCAATTGCTGCAAACCGTGCCGTTGATGATTGTGTTCATCGCCCTGTTGCAGGGCGTGGGTTCGTATCTGGGTAACTTCTTTCTCGCCCGGGTTTCTCTGGGGCTGGTGCATGACCTGCGGGTGGTGCTGTTCAACAAGCTGCTGGAATTGCCCAACCGCTTCTTCGACAAGAACAACTCTGGTCATTTGATTTCGCGCATCACCTTCAACGTGACCATGGTCACCGGTGCGGCAACGGACGCGATCAAAGTGGTCATCCGCGAAGGCATGACCGTGATCTTTCTGTTCTGCACGTTGTTGTGGATGAACTGGAAGCTCACCCTGGTGATGGTGGCGATCCTGCCGGTCATCGGCATCATGGTGAACAGCACCAGCAAGAAATTCCGCAAGCAGAGCAAGAAGATCCAGGTATCGATGGGCAACGTCACGCATGTGGCCTCCGAGACTATCCATGGTTATCGCGTCGTGCGCAGCTTCGGCGGCGAAACCTATGAGAAGCAACGCTTTCGCGATGCCAGCCAGAGCAATACCGACAAGCAGCTGACGATGACCAAGACAGGTGCGGTGTATACGCCGATGCTGCAATTGGTGACATACAGCGCCATGGCCGTGGTGATGTTCCTCGTGCTTTACCTTCGCGGCGACGCCTCGCCGGGCGATCTGGTGGCCTACATCACCATGGCCGGCCTGTTGCCCAAGCCGATCCGGCAGTTGTCGGAAGTCAGCTCGACGATTCAGAAAGGCGTGGCCGGTGCCGAAAGCATTTTCGAGCAGCTGGATGAGCCAGCGGAAGTGGATCAGGGCAGCGTCGAACGCGATCGCCTCGAAGGACGCCTGGAAGTACGCAACCTGAGCTTCCAGTATCCGGACACCGACAAACCGGTGCTCAACGACATCAGTTTCAGCGTCGAGCCGGGGCAGATGGTTGCGCTGGTCGGGCGTTCGGGCAGCGGCAAGTCGACGCTCGCCGGGTTGATTCCGCGCTTCTACCAGCACGAGCACGGGCAGATACTGCTCGATGGCGTCGAAGTCCAGGACTTTACCCTGCGCAGCCTGCGCCGCCAGATCGCGCTGGTGACCCAGGCTGTGACGCTGTTCAACGACACCGTGACCAACAACATCGCTTACGGCGACCTGGCTGGTGCGCCGCTGGATGAAGTCAAGCGCGCGGCTCGCGAGGCTTACGCCGACGAGTTCATCGCCAAGATGCCTCAGGGTTACGAAACCATGGTCGGCGAAAACGGCGTGCTGTTGTCCGGTGGTCAGCGTCAACGCATCGCCATCGCCCGCGCCTTGCTCAAGGATGCGCCGTTGCTGATTCTCGACGAGGCCACATCGGCCCTCGATACCGAATCGGAACGGCACATTCAGGCCGCGCTGGATCACGTTGTGCAAAACCGCACCACGCTGGTGATCGCGCACCGCTTGAGCACTATCGAAAAAGCCGACCTGATTCTTGTGATGGACGAAGGACGGATTGTCGAGCGTGGCTCCCATGTGCAATTGCTCGAGCAAAACGGCTATTACGCGCGACTGCACGCCAAGGAATTCGAAGAAGGTGACGAACCTCAGCCGACCCACGCGACTGACGTATGCTGACGGTGTTTCGCAGCTTTCGTGAGCGTGGCTGGACCGAGATCGACCGCGACAGCTATGCCCAGGCCTGGCAGCGTTTCGGCGGCAGCTTTGCGACGCATCCCGACGTGGTCGAGCGCTTGTCCAGTTTCGTGGATATCGAGTTACGTTATCTGGGCTGGCTGGTCGGTGGTGAAATCGTCGCCGCCGTGCCGTGCTGGGGCCGGCATGTGGCGTTGTCCAAGGAAGTGCTCAAGCGCGAGGGCAAGCGCGGCTTGCTCGACATGGGCAACGCGGAAATCATCCTCCCCATTGCTGCCGACGTAGTTGTGCCGGTACGCCAGCGCATGGCTTACGTGTCCCAGCTCAATGCCACGCAGATCAGCACGTTGAAACCGCAACCTGAAGGCTTGGCCCTGGCCCGATTACCGGAAGAGTATTCGAAGAAATTCCGCTATAACCAGCGCCGCGAGCAGCGTCTGCTGGAAGAAGCGGGTGGGTCGCTGGTGCCGATGTCCGACTTTAGCGCGCAGGAACAAGCCGCCGCTTACGGCGATCTGTTTCAGCGCCGCTGGGGTTTTGAAGTGCCGGGCAAAGCCGGGCTGGTTGAAGTGTTCAGCTTGTTGCGCGAGTTCATGACCGGCTCGGTGGCGATGCTCGATTCAGCGCCGGTGGCCATTCAGGTGTTGTATCGCGTCGAGGCACCGCAGTGGGTTTCGCTGGAGTACATCAACGGTGGCGTCGATCCGCAAAGCCGCGAATTCAGCCCCGGCAGCGTGCTGAGTTTCGTCAACACCCAGCAGGCGTGGGCGGATGCCCAGGCGCTGGGCAAACCGCTGCGTTATTCGTTCGGCCGTGCCGATCGTGAATACAAGGATCGCTGGTGCCACACGGTGCCGGTCTACAAGGTCTGAATCGATGAGCGCACGCAAGCAGCAACTCCTCAAGGCCCACCGGCGCAACAAGCGCCTGTTCCTGATCGGCTTTCTGCTGGCGCTGTTATTGATCGGGATTCTGATCAAATGGTGGCTGGTGCCGCTGTTGCTGGTGCTGGCCTGGATCGCTCATGAGGCATGGTTCGCCGATCATCTGTTCTATCGGCCATCTGACGACTATCAATACAACTTTCCCCCGCAGACCGCGCGGCAGGCCGTGAGCGTCGACGGCGGTGTGGTGCGCCTGAGCGAGCCGTTGGCGCCGGGCGAGACGCTGGTGCTTGAGCTGGAATTGAAGGCCACGTGGCTGGGGCGCTGGCTCGACCCGTATGTTCAGGTCGGCGATGATCGTCAGGAATTCGAGCGCGCAGTGCGCGGTCGGCGCTTTGTCAATCTGTCCGGGCAGGAAATGGCCTTGGCGCAAGGTTCGCTGACCCTGCGCGGTCGCCATTGCGTGCCAGCAAGCAAGGGTGTGCTGTGGATCATGGCCAACCCTGATTTCAGCCGGCAGCGGGTGATGGTCATCGCGCCGCATGCCGATGACGCCGAGCTGGCGGCGTTCGGCCTTTACAGCCGCTGCGATGACGTCAGTATCGTCACGTTGACCCAAGGCGAAATCGAGGCCGAAAACTACCAGCGGCTAGGGCTCGATCAAGCCGCAGCGGCGCGTCTGAAGGGGCGTTTGCGCAGTTGGGACAGTCTGGTGATTCCGCTCTGGGGTGGCGTGCCCGCCGAGCGCTGCGTGCAATTGGGGTATTACTGCCTGCAACTGCCGGCGATGGCCGCAGCGCCGACGACAGCGTTCGGCTCCCGCGAATCGCAGGAAAGCGACGTGCGCAGTGTGCGGCGGCACAATCCGTTGCGCCTGCCCGCCGATAGCGACGGCCAGCCGACCTGGGAAAATCTGCTCGGCGATCTGATCGCACTGCTTGAGCATTATCGTCCCGAAGTGCTGGTGACACCACATCCCCAACTCGATCCGCACAGCGACCATGTGGCGTCGACGCAAGCGCTGCTCGAGGCGGTCAGCCGCAGCCAGTGGAAGCCAGGCACGCTGCTGATGTACGCCAATCATCTGCACGACAACGATCGCTGGCCGATGGGCCCTGCGGGTTGCGGTATTGCGCTGCCGCCAGCCATCGAGCCATTGCCGGCCGATCGCTTGTGGAGTCCGCAGCTGTCGGCGCCGGTGCAACTGGACAAAGCCATGGCACTGGCCATGGAGCATGATCTGCAGGGCGCCGAGGTGTTCAAGCGCAGACTGCGCCGCTGGATCCAGCAGGGGCTGGCAGGCCGGCGCTGGCCTGTCACAGGCAATAACGAGTTTTTCCGCAAGGCTGTGCGGCGCCACGAATTGTTCTGGGTGCGCGACCTTTCAGAATGAGGCGGACGGCGCTTTACCCTGTGGTAATATCGCGCCCCTGTTCATTTTGTATGTGGGTTGCTCCATGAAGTTGTCCATGCCGCGTTTCGATCAAGCCCCGGTCTTGGTAGTCGGCGATGTCATGCTCGACCGCTATTGGCATGGCGGAACCTCACGGATTTCCCCTGAGGCGCCGGTGCCGGTGGTCAAGGTCGAGCAAATCGAAGACCGCCCGGGCGGTGCCGCCAACGTTGCCCTGAACATTGCCGCGCTGGGTGCGCCGGCCTCGCTGGTCGGTGTGACCGGTGATGACGAAGCCGCCGACAGCCTGAGCAACAGTCTCAAGGGTGCAGGCGTTAGAGCCTTGTTCCAGCGCATCGCGCACCAGCCAACCATCGTCAAGCTGCGGGTCATGAGCCGGCACCAGCAATTGCTGCGTATCGATTTCGAAGAGCCGTTTGCCACCGATGCTTTGGCCTTGGGCTCGCAGGTCGATGACCTGCTCGAAGGCATCAAGGTGCTGGTACTTTCCGATTACGGTAAAGGCGCGCTGAAAAACCATCAGGCGCTGATCCAGGCCGCCCGCGCGAAAAACATCCCGGTGCTGGCCGATCCGAAAGGCAAGGATTTCTCGATCTATCGTGGCGCCAGCCTGATTACTCCCAACCTTAGCGAATTCGAAGCCATCGTCGGCGGCTGCGCCGATGAGCATGAGCTGGTGAGCAAGGGCGCCGCGCTGATGCACGACCTCGACCTCGGTGCGCTGCTGGTGACCCGCGGCGAGCACGGCATGACCCTGCTGCGCCCGGAGCAACCGGCACTGCACCTGCCAGCGCGAGCCCGCGAAGTATTCGACGTCACCGGTGCCGGTGATACGGTGATTTCCACCCTGGCCGCAGCGATTGCCGCCGGTGAAGACCTGCCCCATGCGGTCGCGCTGGCCAATCTGGCCGCCGGCATCGTGGTCGGCAAGCTCGGAACGGCCGCCATCAGTGCCCCGGAACTGCGTCGCGCCATCCAGCGTGAAGAAGGTTCCGAGCGCGGTGTACTGGGTCTGGAGCAATTGCTGCTCGCCGTGGCCGATGCCCGCGCGCACAACGAGACAATCGTTTTCACCAACGGCTGCTTCGACATTCTGCATGCCGGCCATGTGACCTATCTGGAGCAGGCGCGGGCGCAGGGCGATCGTTTGATCGTCGCGGTCAACGACGACGCTTCGGTCAGCCGCCTGAAAGGGCCGGGCCGACCGATCAACAGCGTGGACCGGCGCATGGCGGTCCTTGCCGGGCTGGGTGCGGTGGACTGGGTGATCAGCTTCTCCGAAGGCACCCCGGAAAACCTGCTGCGCGAGGTCAAGCCGGACGTGTTGGTCAAGGGTGGCGATTACGGCATTGATCAGGTGGTCGGCGCTGATATCGTCAGCGCTTACGGCGGCACCGTGAAGGTGTTGGGACTGGTGGAAAACAGCTCGACGACTGCGATTGTCGAGAAGATCCGCAGTCGCTGACCAGATGAATCTTTACCGTTGTGTACTGCGTGTGAACGGATTTTGCCTTGGGGATCTCACCGTTTCCGTTGAAGTTGGCAGGTTTGAATCCGCTGCGCGTGCCTGCCAATGTCGCGTGGTCAATAATCTATGAAAGTCATGCTCCTGGTGATGGACGAACAGCGGGTCATTCTTGACCGGCTTTACGACATCGTGCAGCAGAACTGTGATGAATGTGTCATCTATCGTTTGACCAAACAGCAGCAGATGAACCTGGGACCGTTTCTGGCCTCGGTGCAATACCAGACCTTCGATCGTGTGGTGATCTTCTCCCGCGTCAAGCGCCTGGCTCCGCAGTTACGGGTGCTCAAGTGCATTCCCGGATTGATCTTTCTTGAGCACGACGCCTATCAGAACTACATGCCGGCGAGTAAATATCGCGGTGTGTATTCGCGGTTGTACCGGCGGCTGCCGAGTTGCAGGGCGCTGGTGTCCGGGGCTGTCGTCGCACGCAAGATGCTCGCCGAGGGTATCGACACGGCGTTCGTCTCCAAGGGTTACGACGAGCAGATGCTGCACAACACCGGCGTCGAGCGCGACATTCCCATCGGGTTTCTCGGCAGCCTGAAAAGCACCGAGTACGCCGAGCGCAAGGCCATGCTCGAGTCGCTTTCGCGGCGGACCGGGATGCTGGTGACCCGGACCAAATCCGGTGATGAATACCTGCAAACCCTCAACCGCATCCGCATTTTCGTCAGTGCCGACATCGGCATGAACGAGTTCATGATCAAGAACTTCGAGGCCATGGCCTGCGGCTGCGTGCTGCTGGCCTGGAGCCAGGGCGAAGAAGACCGCTTGCTCGGTTTCGAAGACATGCACAACACCGTGTTCTATCGCAGCGAAGAAGAAGCGGTGGAGAAGATCAAACTGCTGCAGGGCGATCCCGAGCTTGCCGAGCGCATTGCCCGCAATGGCCAGGCGTTTGCCGAGAGCCGCTATTCGTTTGCCCGTGTCGGGCAAGCCTTGGCGGCAGAAATCCAGCGCGAAATGCGCCCATGGCAGCCACCGTCGGCATTCACGCAGTGGTGGGTGAAAGTGCGTTACGGGATGAAGGTGCCGGTCTGAAATGAAGGATCTACCCATGGCGCTGGATGCGCTGCCCGGTGGCGATCAGGCTGTGTTCGAGGCATTGCCGGGAGAGCTGCGCGAATGCCTGGGCCGTGCGGCGCGGGTGGTGCTGATTGCCAATAACCCGGCCATCACTGCCGCGGATTTTCAGGCGCTGAACATTGGCGCCGATGACGTCGTGGTCAGCTTCAATACCTGCATCAAGGCCACGCTGCTCAACGAGCAAAGCGTCAATGTGTTCGTGCACGGTTACAACGCGCCGGACGCGTATTTTTTTGGTTTGCCTTACGGGCCACGCGTTCAGCACATGTTCGAGCGCTCGGCCGAACGCTGTTTCAGCATGCTGGTGGGCTGCGCCGCGCCGATGTGCCCGATGCCGCGCGTGGCCATGTACTGGGACCGCATCCCGCTGCCGCCGCTGTGGCATTACCCGGTGGACCGTCCGGGCGGTAAACGCTATGTCGGGCCGTCCACTGGTTTCAATACGCTGGTGCTGTTCGACTGGTTGCGCGGTGAGGCCGGTTATACCTATCAGTTGATGACCCTGGGTTTTTCCAACGAAGCCGGGAAACTCTGGGGTGGGCACGCCTGGGACTACGAGCGCGACTGGCTGCGCCAAGCGAATATCATCGCCATAGCGCTGCAACCGCGACGCTGGTGGCAAAAGCTGTTTCGACGAAAGTAAGCGACATCGTGTGTCCGGATGCCGGCAGGCCCGAACGACTATCAAAAAGGTGCTATTGAGTGTTGAAAATCGCCGTGGCTTTTTTCGGTATCCCGAGAAATTCGCCGATCTGCTTCCCCTCCATCGAACAAAACGTCCTGGCCCAGTTGCCTTCGGGTAGCGAGGTGCAATGTTTCTACCATCTGTACAAGGTCGATGAGGTACAGAACGCGCGCTCCGGTGAAAAAGGCACGCTGACGGCTGATAATTATCAGCCTTTCGAGGCGATGGCTGGCACGCTGACTTCGACCGAAGGCGTGCTGGAGCGCTGGGATTTTGAACGGGTCAAGTCGCTCGGCGACACCTGGGCCGATGACTATGCGTCGCTGCGCAATCTGATTTATCAGCTCAATTCGCTGTACACCGTGACCACGATGATCGAAGCCTTCGACCCGGACTTCGTCGTTTACGTACGCCCGGACAACTTCTTCCATACGGCGTTGCCCGGCTACGTGTTCAATCATGCCCAGGCCCGGCGGCACCACGCCTATATTCCGGACTGGCAATGGTGGGGCGGGCTGAATGATCGGTTCGCGGTATGCGGACGCGATACTTACGTCGCGTATGGCAAACGCATCGAGCGGATCTTCGACTTCTGCAAGGCCACCGGCAGAAAGCTGCACTCCGAACGCTTGCTCAAATACGCACTGCAGCAGGCCGGGGCGAAAATCTGCACGCTGCCGACACAGGCGTCACGGGTACGCATTACCGGCGCCTTCGCCGAAGAGTCGTTCTCGCCCAAGCGTGGCATGGGCAAGCGCGAGAACCGTTACTTCCATTTCTTCGCCACGCTGCGCACCTGGTTCGACCGCCGGCGTTAACTCAGGGCCTGGCCGGTTTCTTTTTGCCCAGGCCAACCAGTCGCAGTGCCTTGATGCTTAATTGCTTGAGCCCTGAACGCGGAGCTTTGGCCGGTTGCAGACCTTGTTGCACCAGCCAGTCTTTCCAGCGAATCCGCTCCTCGCGCACCACCCAGCCTTGCTGAGTGGCGAAGCTCTCGGCCAGATAAAGCCCGCGGGTACTGGCCGGAACCAGTTTGTCGCGTTTGAGCGTGAACAACTCGGCCACTGGCGCGCCGTCCTTGAGCGGCATCAGGTACAGGTCGGGGCGCTTGCGGTCGAGGCGGGCCACCAGTTGATCACCTTCCAGCCGCTCATCGACGTGGAACAGGCTCAGGGACTTGGCCTCCTTGGGCACGTCCAGGCGCAAATCGTAGATCAATTGCAGGGAAGCGGTCGGCAGATGTACATAGGCCCGCGGCCGTTCCAGCAATTGCAGACTGGCGCAACGCACCGGCCGCGCTGAACCGGACAACGGAGTCAGGCGAAAGGGCAGCGCTTCGCGATAGTGCAGGGCCGCCGAGTAGGGCGCCGGCAACCAGGTGTCATTGAAGCGCCCGCCGAGCCAGCCTTCCGGCGTTTCAAGCAGGCACTCTTCGGCAATTTCCTGAATCGCTGTGTGCAGTGGAATGTTCAATTCGTGAGCAGGTACGTAACCGGAGATCAATTTCAGCACCACGTCGCCACGATCCTGTCGGCGTTGGCGCACCAGCACCCAATAATCGCGATTCTGCCAGTGCAGGGTCAGGCGCACCGAGACGCCGAGGTTGGCCAGTTCCAGCGAGAAATGTTCGGCGTCGGCCACGCTCACCGGTTTGCGTCGCTGCAAGGTCTGCGCGAAATTCAGCGGCATGCCGACGCTCTGGTAGCTCAGGCCTTCGGCAGTGGCTTCGACGAACAGCGGCAGGGTCTTGAAGTTGCTCGGGTTCTTGCGGATGAGCGTGCGCGGCATATCGGCTCCTGCTTAAGGCCGCGAGGCGGCGTCAGTGACCACGAAGGACCTGGGCAACAGTCGCAACGTTGTGGGCGAGGTGCAGCGGATTGATCGTGCCGACAATAGCACTGGCTACGCCAGCTTGCGCGAACAGCAACTCGAAGCTGGCACGCACCGGATCCACGCCCGGACTCAGACAGACGTGACCGCTGGCCAAGGCCTTTTTCACCAGAATGGCTTTGCCGTGGGCAGCAGCATAGTCAATGACCGCCTTCTCGTTTTGTTCGTTCAGATTGTAGGTGACCATCGCACAGTCGCCTTGCTCCAGCGCTTTGAGACCGCCCTCGACGGTTTTGCCGGAAAAGCCGAAGCCGCGAATCTTGCCCTCGGCCTTGAGCGCCGCGAGCGTTGTGTAAACCTCTTCGTGCTCAAGGATCGCCAGATCGTTGCCGTCGGAATGCACCAGCACCAGGTCGATAAAATCGGTTTCCAGACGTTGCAGACTGCGTTCAACCGACATTCGCGTGTGCGCTGCGCTGAAATCGTGGCGCGACAGGCCTTCGGCAAACTCCTCGCCGACCTTGCTGACGATCACCCAGTCCTGACGCTGGCCGCGCAGCAACGGGCCGAGGCGTTCTTCGCTGCGGCCATAGGCCGGGGCGGTGTCGATCAGGTTGATGCCCAGCTCGCGGGCCTGACGCAGCAGCATGCGCGCGGCGTCGTCGTCGGGAATCTGAAAGCCGTTGGGGTATTTCACCCCTTGGTCGCGGCCGAGTTTGACCGTGCCCAGGCCCAGCGGCGAAACCGTCAGACCGGTGCTGCCCAATGGGCGATGAAGATCATGCAGGTTGGCGATGGTCATGGCAGCAGTTGCTCCCAGGCCGGAACGCCCAGCGGCGGTTTTGGCAGCGGCGGCAGCGGTTCAGTGACTTGCGGCGCAATACCATCGCGCTCCAGTGCGGCGATGACCCGATCGGCAAAGTCCGGCGCCAGCGCCAGTTTGGTTGGCCAGCCGACCAGCAAGCGGCCCTGTTCGGCAAGAAACGCATTGTCCGGCCGGGTCAGCCCGGTCTGCAGCGGTTCGGCGCGGTCGACGCGCAGGGTCGCCCATTGTGTGGTGCTGAGGTCGATCCACGGCAGCAACTGAGCGATCTCCTTTTGCGCGGTGGCGATCTGCTCGGCCGGCTCGCGATGCACGCCTTCGCTTTCGGCGATGTCGCCGCCCATGTACCAGACCCACTGACCGTCAGCGGCCGGGTGGGTGGTCACGGTGATGCGCGGTTTGGTGCCGCCGCCCAGGCAGTGGGCGTACAGCGGTTTCAGGTCCGGGCCTTTGGCGATGATCATGTGCAGCGGCCGGCGTTGCATCGCCGGTTGGCTGAGGCCGAGTGCTTCAAGCAACTGCGCGGTGCCGGCACCGGCACTGAGGACGATGCGCTGGGCGTGAATGGCGCGGCCGTCGACCGTCAGGCCGACCAGTACGCCATCCTCCAGCAGCGGCTCGATGGTCTGTCCGGCGAGCAGGCCATCGCCGGCCAGGTCGGCCAGCCGCTGGATCAGGCTTGGCACGTCGACCACCAGTTCGGCGAGACGGTAGACCTTGCCCTTGAAGCGCTTGTCTTGCAGGGCCGGCGGCAGTTCATCGCCCTTGACCTGATCGACGCGGCCACGCACGGCTTTGCTGGCGAAAAAACTCGTGAGGTTGCCGGCCAGAGTGCCCGGCGACCACAGGTAGTGGGCTTCGGACAGCAGGCGCACGCCAGTCAGGTCCAGCTCGCCATTGCCGGCCAAGGCTTCGCGCCAGCGCCGCGGCATGTCGGCGATCGCTTCCGAAGCCCCGGTCAATGCGCCGTGCAAGGCGTATTTGGCGCCGCCATGAATGATTCCCTGCGACTTCACGCTTTGCCCGCCGCCGAGGCTGGCGCTTTCCACCAGCACGGTCGAAAAACCCTGACGGCGCAGACGCGCGTTCAGCCAGAGGCCGGCGACACCAGCGCCGACAATCAGAACGTCGGTGGAAATAACGGATGGCATGCAGCGACCTCGGGGTATAGAGAAGCTGCAAGTTTCAAGCTTCAAGCTGCAAGCTGCAACCTGAAGCGTCAAATCGGTCGTGCTTGCGGCTTATCGCTGGGAGCTTGTTGCTGCCCTCAGTGGCCGGCGGTTTTTGAAAAGAGTTGAATCACCACCACGCCAAGCACGATCAGCGCCATCCCCAGCATCGCCGGGATATCCAGTTTCTGCCCGTACAGAAACAGCGCTGCGACACTGACCATCACGATGCCCATTCCCGCCCACACGGCGTAGGCCACGCCGACCGGCACGGTGCGTACCACCAGCGTCAGCATCCAGAACGCGATCGCATAGCCGACGATGACCAGGATCAGCGGCAACGGTGTGCTGAAGCCTTTAACGGCTTTCATCGATACGGTGGCGATCACTTCGGCGCAGATCGCGATAGCGAGGTAGGCGTAGGCGTTCATGGTTTCAATCCTCAAATAAAATGCTGCTCACTGAGGCGAAATTCTAAAGGTTCGCCAGATGGGGTAAAGTCATTACCTATCTGTTCAGTAGATGGGTTGGTAAGCCACATGCAATGGAACCTGGACCAGTTGCGCGTATTTGTAGAGGTCGCCGAACAGCGTTCGTTCTCTGCTGTGGCGCGTCTGCAGCGCAAGGCGCAATCAGCCATCAGCAGCGCCATCGCCATGCTCGAAGATGACTTGGGCGTAAGCCTGTTCGAGCGCAGCAGCGGGCGTCAGCCGACGCTCACCGAGGCCGGGGAAGCGTTGCTGGAAGAAGCCCGGGAAGTCTTGCGTCAGTGCGAGCGCCTCAACGGCCGCGCCATGGCGATGCTGCGCGGTCAGGAAGCGCAGTTGCGCGTGGCGCAGGACGAGGCGATGCCGTATCAGGCGCTGGTGGAAAGTTTCGGTGAACTGGCCGAGCAGTTTCCCAGCCTCGAAGTGCAGCTGACCAGCGCCGCCCAAGGTGAAGTCGCGCACAAACTGGTCGAGCGCCGTGCCGATCTCGGCCTGCTGTTCTATCACGATGAAATTCCCGAAGCGCTCGAACGTCGCGTGCTCGGCAGCGTGGAGATGGTCACCGTTTGCGGCATGCATCATCCGTTGGCTGCGCAGTCTTACGTGACGTGCCAGCAACTGGCGCAGCACCGGCAGTTGCTGATGTCGACGCAAACCAGCGTCTACCCCGGCAACGAAGCGGCCAGCCCGCAAGTGTGGCGCGCCGACAGTTTCTATGTGATGTCCGAATGGCTGGTGCGCAACCTTGGCTGGGCTTGGTTGCCACGCCATGTGGTGCAGTATTCGGCCTATCAAGGGCAGATGGTCGAACTCGCCAGCGAATGGACGCCGCCGGCACTGGTGGTGGAACTGGTCTGGCGCCGTGACGAACCGCTCGGCCCGGCCGCGCGCTGGCTGGCCGAACGATTTGCCGTGCACTTGCGCGCGATCGGCGACAAAAGCCGATAAACTCCGCCGCCATGAATAGAACTCTCTACACCGCGCTGTTTTACCTGGGGCTGCCATTGGTGGCGATTCGGCTGTGGCTGCGCGCGCGCAAGGCGCCGGCGTATGCCAAACGGATCGGCGAACGTTTCTCCTGCAACATGCCGACACTGCAGCCCGGCGGCATCTGGGTTCACGCCGTGTCGGTGGGCGAAAGCATTGCCGCCGCACCAATGATCCGCGCCTTGCTGCAGCGTTATCCGCAGTTGCCGATCACCGTGACCTGCATGACCCCGACCGGTTCGGAACGGATTCAGGCCCTGTTCGCCAACGAGCCGCGCATCCAGCATTGCTATCTGCCGTATGACTTGCCGTGTGCGGCGGCGCGCTTTCTGGATCGCGCGCAACCGAAGCTTGCGGTGATCATGGAAACCGAGTTGTGGCCCAACCATATTCACCAATGCGCCAAGCGTGGGATTGCGGTGGCGCTGGCCAATGGACGTTTATCGCAGCGCTCGGCCAAAGGCTACGGTCGCTTCAGTAAACTCACCGCGCCGATGCTTGCTGAAATGAGTCTGTTTGCCGTGCAGACCGAAGCCGAGGCTCAGCGCTTCCGCGATCTGGGCGCGCGACCGGAAACCGTCGAAGTCACCGGTTCGATCAAGTTCGACCTGATCATCGACCCGCAACTGCTGCAACGCGCCGCCGAACTGCGCGCTCAGTGGCAGGCACTCGAGCGTCCGGTCTGGATTGCCGCCAGCACTCACGAAGGCGAAGACGAAGTGGTGCTCGACGCCCATCGCCGCCTGTTGGCCAATCACCCCGACGCCTTGTTGATTCTGGTGCCGCGCCACCCGGAACGTTTCAACTCGGTGTTCGAGCTGTGCCGGCGCGAAGGTTTCGCCACGGTGCGTCGCTCGTCCGGCGCCCCTGTCGATGCGCAGACCTCGGTGCTGCTCGGCGACACCATGGGCGAATTGCTGTTTCTCTACGCCCTGGCCGACAGCGCTTTTGTCGGCGGCAGCCTGGTCGCCAACGGCGGGCACAATCTGCTCGAGCCGGCAGCGCTGGCAAAACCGGTGATCAGTGGCCCGCACCTGTTCAACTTTCTCGACATTGCCGCGCAACTGCGCGAAGCCGGGGCATTGGCCGAAGTAGACGATGCTGAAGGGCTGGCGGTCGAGGTGCAGCGCTTGTTCGAATTGCCACGTGATGCGCAGCGCATGGCGGAGGCCGGGCTGGCGGTGATGCGCCGTAATCAGGGCGCGTTACAGCGTTTGCTGGAGGGGTTGGGCAGGCTGATCAAATAAGTCGGGCATAAAAAAAGATCGTCCGGGCATGCCTCGGACGATCTTTTTTTTGTTTCAAGGCCGTGCTTTCAATTGCGCCTCGGCTGCCGACGCCAGATCCGGCGGGAGGAAATCCTTGTCCGGGTTGTAGTCGGCTTTCAGATAGCGCCGCAGGTCTTGCAGATCCCCCGGGTTCAACGTGCCCGCCGCCTGTTTCAGACGCAGATTGTCGAGGATGTAGTCGTAGCGGGTGTTGTTGTAGTTGCGCACCGAGGTGTACAGCTGACGCTGCGCGTCGAGCACGTCGACGATATTGCGCGTGCCGACCTGATAACCGATTTCCGTGGCTTCCACCGCGCTCTGGTTGGAGATGATCGACTGGCGGCGCGCCTGCACCTGCTCGACGTCGGTGTTTACCGCGCGGTGCAGGTTGCGCGTATTTTCCACCACCTGACGGCGCAGCGATTCGCGCTGTTGCTCACTCTGATCGAGTTGCGCGTAGGACTGGCGCACTTGCGAACTGGTCAGCCCGCCGCTGTAGATCGGGATGTTCAGTTGCAGGCCCAGCGTGCTCTGTTCGACGTTGCCGCCATATGGCGCGCCAAACGAATTCGGATTGGCGAAGCCCAACGCGTCGTTGTCGCCTTTTTCGTATTTGGCCACCGCATCGAGGGTCGGCAAGTGCCCGGCCTTGCGCTGCTTGAGCGTTTGCTCGGCCGAGCTGACGGCGTAATTGCTGGCGAGCAGATTGAGATTTTGCCGCGCCGCGGTGTCGACCCAGGATTTCGCATCGTTCGGCGCTGGCGGCAGAATCGGCAGGCTGTGGACGATGCCCTGAATCGAGTTGTACTGGCGGTTGGTCAGGGTGATCAACGCTTCGAACGCATCATCGACCTGGCGCTGCGCGACGATGCGGTTGGCCCGTGCGGTGTCGTAACTGGCTTGCGATTGCAGCACGTCGGTCTTGTCCGAAAGGCCGACATCGAAGCGCTCGTTGGACTGGTCGAGCTGACGCTTGAAGGCGGCTTCTTCGGCCTTGGTCGAGGCGAGGTTGTCCTGGCTGCGCAGCACATTGAAATAGCTTTCAGCGGTTTGCAGGATCAGGTTCTGTTCGGTCGCCGACAGTTGCAGGGCGGCCTGTTCGTTGACGTCCTTGGCGGCCTGGTACTGGAACCAGCGATCGGCGCGGAACAACGGTTGGGCGAGGGTCGCCTGATACGAATGAGCGCTGCGATTGGCAATCGCCGAAGGCTGGTCGATCGAGGTGCGCACGTCGGCGACTTCGGCGCCACCGGACAGATTCGGCAACAAGCCGGCGCGGGCCTGTGGCACCACTTCTTTCTGCGCGCCGTACTGGGCGCGGGCGGCGGCCAGATCGGCATTGTTGTCGACCGCTTCCTGATAGACGCTGACCAGATCGGTTTTGGTCGACAAGGGCGCTTCGGCCGCCCAGGCCATTGCGGTGGACGCACAAGACACGGCAACAGCCAGTGAAAGTTTGCGCAGCATGAGGCGATCCCTAGCATTAATATTATGGAAATAATCCGGGCGCCAAAGGTAAGGCGCAGCCCGCACAGCGTCAAGGCTGGGCAAGGCACAGCGAGTGTAGTTGCGCATTGCTTCGGCAACAATCGGGTACACCGGTGTATTTACGCCATTCATCACGGCGTTCGCTGCGGTGTTGGCGTTCCTCGGCGGTTGTGTCTAGACTGGCCGGGTTCTTGTCGGGGTGCCTTGCTATGAGGCTGAGATCGAATAATTTCGGATCCCGTTGAACCTGATCAGGTTAGCGCCTGCGTAGGGAACAAGATTTCTCGTCACCCGGCGAGTCCTCTTGTGCTTCGTCCGGGAAATTGTTCGACAATCGAACGTCCTCATGACGAATGCACAGCACCGGTTCTGGTGCGTCCGTGCCTCTCAGGTTCTCCTCCGACAATCCACTGCTGGATGCTGTCTGGAGAGCCCGTGATGACGACAAAAGAAAAAAACGCGATCAACCTCAGTGACTCGGCCAAGGTCGACGAGCAATCGGTCAAGCCGTTCACCCGTTCGCAAAAAGTCTACGTTCAGGGCTCGCGCCCGGACATCCGTGTGCCGATGCGCGAAATCAGCCTCGACGTGACCCCGACCGACTTCGGCGGCGAAATCAACGCGCCGGTCACCGTCTACGACACCTCCGGTCCGTACACCGATCCGAACGTAGTGATCGATGTGCGCAAAGGTCTGGGCGATGTGCGTTCGGCGTGGATCGATGACCGTGGCGACACCGAGCGTCTGCCGGGCCTGAGTTCGAATTTCGGTCAGCAGCGTCTGGCCGATGCCGAGCTGACCAAGCTGCGTTTCGCTCACGTCAACAACCCGCGCCGGGCCAAGGCCGGGGCCAACGTCAGCCAGATGCACTACGCGCGCAAAGGCATCATCACGGCCGAGATGGAATACGTCGCCATCCGCGAAAACATGAAGCTGCAAGAGGCCCGCGCGGCCGGCCTGCTCAAGCAGCAACACGCCGGCCACAGCTTCGGCGCGAGCATCCCGAAAGAAATCACCCCGGAGTTCGTCCGCGAAGAAATCGCCCGCGGCCGCGCAATCATTCCGGCCAACATCAACCACGTCGAACTGGAACCGATGATCATCGGGCGTAACTTCCTGGTGAAGATCAACGGCAATATCGGCAACAGCGCGCTGGGTTCTTCGATCGAAGAAGAAGTGGCGAAACTGACCTGGGGCATTCGCTGGGGTTCGGACACGGTGATGGACTTGTCCACTGGCAAGCACATTCACGAAACCCGCGAGTGGATCATCCGTAACTCGCCGGTGCCGATCGGTACCGTGCCGATCTATCAGGCGCTGGAGAAGGTCAACGGCGTTGCCGAAGACCTGACCTGGGAACTGTTCCGCGACACGCTGATCGAGCAGGCCGAGCAGGGCGTCGACTACTTCACCATCCACGCCGGCGTGCTGCTGCGTTATGTGCCGCTGACCGCCAAACGCGTGACCGGCATCGTTTCCCGTGGCGGTTCGATCATGGCCAAGTGGTGCCTGGCGCACCACAAAGAGAACTTCCTCTACACCCATTTCGACGAAATCTGCGAAATCATGAAGGCCTACGACGTCAGCTTCTCGCTGGGCGATGGCCTGCGTCCGGGCTCGATTGCCGACGCCAACGACGAAGCGCAATTCGGCGAACTGGAAACCCTCGGCGAGCTGACCAAGATCGCCTGGAAGCATGACGTGCAATGCATGATCGAAGGCCCGGGCCACGTGCCGATGCAGTTGATCAAAGAGAACATGGACAAGCAGCTGGAATGCTGCGACGAGGCGCCGTTCTACACCCTCGGCCCGCTGACCACCGACATCGCGCCGGGTTACGACCACATCACCTCCGGTATCGGTGCGGCGATGATCGGCTGGTTCGGTTGCGCGATGCTGTGCTACGTGACGCCGAAGGAACACTTGGGTCTGCCGAACAAGGATGACGTGAAGACCGGGATCATCACTTACAAGATCGCGGCGCATGCGGCGGACTTGGCCAAAGGGCATCCGGGCGCACAGATTCGTGACAACGCCTTGAGCAAGGCGCGCTTCGAATTCCGTTGGGAAGACCAGTTCAACCTCGGCCTGGACCCGGACACCGCGCGGTCTTACCACGATGAAACCCTGCCGAAAGACTCGGCGAAAGTCGCGCATTTCTGCTCGATGTGCGGGCCGAAGTTCTGCTCGATGAAAATCACCCAGGAAGTCCGCGAATACGCGGCCAACCAGCGCATCGACGCGGTCGACGTGGACGTCGCCAAAGGCCTGGCGGAACAGGCCGAGCGGTTCAGGCAGGAAGGCAGTCAGCTTTATAAAAAAGTCTAGCCACAAGCGGCAAGCTGCAAGATAAAAGCAGTTGCGAAACCTGCTTTTTCTTGCAGCTTGTGGCTTGCAACTTGTAGCTATCACTACTGTGAGATCAGCACCCTTGAGCATTCAACCCGGCACTTATTCCCCCGACCTCGCCGTACCTGCGGACAAACGTGTATTCGGTGGTCGCGATCTGTTTTCCCTGTGGTTCTCCCTCGGCATCGGCCTGATGGTCTTGCAGACCGGCGCCTTGCTCGCGCCTGGCCTGGGCCTGTCCGGCTCGCTGCTGGCGATCTTCCTCGGCACGCTGGTCGGTGTGTTGCTGCTGGCCGCCGTCGGCGTGATCGGCAGCGACACTGGCCTGTCGTCGATGGCGGCGCTGAAACTCAGCCTCGGCAATAAAGGCGCGAGCCTGCCGGCGCTGCTCAATCTGCTGCAATTAATCGGTTGGGGCTCGTTCGAAATCATCGTCATGCGCGACGCTGCCAGCCTGCTCGGCACCCGTGCGTTCAGCGAAGGTTCACTGTGGGCCAATCCGATCCTGTGGACTTTGTTCTTCGGTGCGCTGGCGACCTTGCTGGCAGTGAGTGGACCGCTGACGTTCGTGCGGCAGATCCTGCGCAAGTGGGGCATCTGGCTGTTGCTCGCGGCCTGCCTCTGGCTGACCTGGAATCTGTTCGCCAAAGCCGATCTGGCCGCACTCTGGGCGCGCGCCGGGGATGGTTCGATGCGCTTCGCCGTGGGCTTCGACATTGCCATCGCCATGCCGTTGTCGTGGTTGCCATTGATTGCCGACTACTCGCGTTTCGGCAAGCGTGCGAAGAACGTTTTCGGCGGCACCGCTGTGGGTTTCTTCATCGGCAATTTCTGGCTGATGAGCCTCGGCGTCGCCTACACCCTGGCTTTCGCGCCGAGCGGTGAAGTCAACGCGCTGTTGCTGGCACTGGCTGGCGCCGGGCTGGGCATTCCGTTGCTGCTGATTCTGCTCGACGAGTCGGAAAACGCCTTCGCCGACATTCATTCGGCAGCGGTATCGAGCGGGGTTCTGTTGCGTCTGAAAGTCGAGCATCTGGCCTTGGCCATCGGCGTGATCTGCACGCTGATCGCCATGCTGGCACCGTTGGCGCAGTACCAGAATTTCCTCTTGCTGATCGGCTCGGTGTTTGCGCCGCTGTTCGGCGTGGTGCTGGTCGATCACTTCATCCTGCGCAAGCGCAGCGCCCAAGTAGCATCAGCGGCGTTGCGCTGGCCGGCGTTGCTGGCGTGGCTGGGTGGCGTGAGCACTTACCACTTGCTGGCGAATCTGTATCCGGATGTCGGCGCAACCCTGCCGGCGCTGGTGCTGGCAGGGCTATTGCAGCTGGTGCTGGGCCGGGCTTTCAGTTACGGCCGGGAAACAGCTCAGGCTTGAGAATGCCGTTCAGGCGCGGATAAGGAATCTTCAGTTCGACGTGGCCCAGCGCGTAAGGCGCAATGGTGGTCACGTCGTACTTGAGGATCACGCCGCCGTAGGTCAGCGCCACGTTCGGCGTTTTCACGAACGGCCAGTTCGCCAAGAATTCCGGCTCCTGATCGAGCTTGGTGCTGATCAGCCAGCTGTTGTGTGCAACCTGCGCGGCTTTCCAGAAGGCTTCTTCCTGGCCCGGCAACAACATGTCGGACAGGTTCAGCACCTTGTGCTGCTGGCGCGAATAGTTGATGAAGCCGCGACCCGGCGTGCCATGGGCACCGCCGGTGTCGAGGTAGCTCGACAGCTCGATGATCACCAAGCCGTCATGCTGCTCGCGTACTTTCGCTTGCAGGTAGCTGCTGTAGCGCGGGCCGGCGCTGGCCAGAAACTGTTCGCGATAAGCCGCCAGTGTCGGCGCGACCGGGGCGTTTTTCTCAGTGCGGGTCATCTGCAGCAGGCGTTTTTCGATGATGCCGTCCAGTGCCGGTTCGTCCGGGAATTGCAACGTATCGATGTTCACCAGCGGGCATTCAGGGTTGGCGCAGCCGGGTTTGAGCTGTTCCGAGGCATCGCGTTTGGTTTCCAGCGGCGTACGGTAGTTGGGCTGGAACAGGCTGGCACAGGCGCCCAAAGTCAGGGCGATTGCGGCCACAGAGGCAATTTTGAAAAGCGACATGGGCGTCCTTTCGAAAGCAGGGGAAGGCAAAAAAGTTACCGCTTCGACTCTCAACGAAGCAGTCAGTTCGCCACTAAGCTAATTAGAGTGGGTTTCGCCGTCACCGTCCATCCCGCTGACGGTAAAGGGGCTGCATCAAACGGTGCGGGCGCGTTAGGATGGCGCGAAGTCGAGGTTGCCCGATCACTCAATGCAACCTCGTCATGGATTTGCAGTAAAGAGAGGATGCTCATGACCGATTTTGCCAACGCCATTCCGACCGCCGTCGATATCGTGCGCCGCGAAAAATGCTACGAGGGCTTCTACAAGCTTGATCGTGTGCACCTGCGCCATGAACTGTTCGCCGGTGGCATGAGCCGCGAGATCAACCGGGAGATTTTTGTCCGTCACGACGCCGTGTGCGTGCTGCCCTACGATCCGCAGCGCGACGAAGTGGTGCTGATCGAACAGTTTCGCGTCGGCGCCATGGGCAAGGCCGACAATCCGTGGCTGGTCGAACTGGTTGCCGGTCTGATCGACAAGGATGAACAACCGGAAGAAGTTGCTCACCGCGAAGCGCAGGAGGAAGCTGGGCTGGACATCAAGGCGCTGTGGCCGATGACCAAGTATTTCCCTTCGCCGGGTGGCAGCAACGAATTCGTGCACTTGTATCTGGGGCGTTGCAGCACCGAGGGTGTGGGTGGCCTGCATGGCCTGGAAGAAGAGGCAGAAGATATCCGCGTTACGGTCTGGGCTTTTGAAGATGCCTTGCAGGCCGTCCGTGACGGACGCATTGCCAATGCGGCGAGCATCATCGCCTTGCAGTGGCTGGCGCTGAACCGCGCCGAAGTGAGGGGGTTATGGTTGTAAACAAGCTGCGCGATCGTTATCGAGTCGACCTCGTGGGGCTGCAAGCCGCCTGCGAGGCCAACTACGCGCGCCTGATGCGCTTGCTGCCGGACATGCGCAGCGAGCCCGAGGCGCGGCGCATCGCCGTGACCCAGGGCGAGCAGATGCTCGGCGTGCTCGCCCTCGAAGTGCTGCAGACCTGCCCGTACACCACGACGTTGCAGGTGCGTCAGGAACACAGCCTGCCCTGGCTGCCGGTGCCGCAACTCGAAGTGCAGGTCTATCACGACGCACGCATGGCCGAAGTGGTCAGTGCCGAACATGCACGACGCTTTCGCGGCATCTATCCTTACCCGAACGCTTCGATGTACCAGCCGGATGAAAAGGCTCAGCTCAATCTGTTCCTGGGGGAATGGCTGAGTCACTGCCTGGCGTTGGGGCATGAGTACGAAGTCGTACGCTAGTTGTGAACTGCGTCCGGTTCGCCGGTTTCCTCTTTGCCTGAACCCCCAGCATAATTGCGGCACCTACCGAATCCGTGCTTTGCCTTGGGAGAACGCCTTTGCCGAGCGTATCCACGTTGACCACCGCCGATCCGGCGCTGCTGGTGCAGTTGTCCGACAGCCATCTGTTCGCTGAAGCGGACGGTGCGCTGCTGGGCATGAAAACCCGCGAGAGCCTGCAAAAAGTCATCGACCTGGTGCTGGAGCAGCAGCCGCAGATCGATCTGCTGCTGGCCACCGGCGATATTTCCCAGGACGGCACGCTGGAGTCCTATCAGGCATTCCGGCAGATGAGCGCGCAGATCGATGCACCAGCGCGGTGGATTCCAGGCAACCACGATGAACCGATGATCATGGCCGAGGCCGCGGTACAGAGCACCTTGCTCGAACCGGTGGTCGATATCGGCAACTGGCGAGTGACGCTGCTCGATTCAGCCGTGCCGGGCTCGGTGCCTGGGTTTCTGCAGGACGATCAGCTGCAATTGCTGGCCCGCTCGCTGAGCGAAGCGCCGGAGCGCCATCATCTGGTGTGTTTCCACCATCATCCGGTGTCGATCGGCTGCGCGTGGATGGAGCCGATCGGTTTGCGCAATCCCGAGGCGTTTTTCGACGTACTGGATCGCTTTCCGCAGGTGCGCGCGGTGTTGTGGGGGCATGTGCATCAGGAAATCGATCGCGAGCGCAATGGCGTGCGCCTGATGGCCTCGCCTTCGACCTGCATCCAGTTCGAGCCGGGCAGTGTGGATTTCAAGGTCGGTGAGCAGGCGCCGGGGTATCGCTGGTTGCGGCTCTGGCCGGATGGGCGGTTGGAGACGGGTGTCGAGCGGGTCAGCGGTTTTGCTTTCACCGTTGATTACGGTTCCAACGGCTACTGAGGCTCGCTGGCCTCTTCGCGAGCAGGTCGAATCGTCGCACCGTCGCTCCCACCTTGAAATGTGTTTCTCCTGTGGGAGCGAGCCAGCTCGCGAAGGCGTCCTCACAAACACCCACGATTGCCCTGACTCCCTGTAAACTCCGCTGTCTTTCGCCGACAGTCAGGGAACTCAAATGTCCGGTTCGATCCTCTATATCCACGGTTTCAACAGTGCGCCGGCCTCGAAAAAGGCCTGTCAGCTGGTGACGGTGATGGAGCGGCTGGGTTTGAGCGAGCAGCTGCGGGTGCCGGCCCTGCATCATCATCCGCGCGAAGCCATCGGTCAGTTGCAGCAAGCGATTGCCGAACTCGGCCGGCCGCTGCTGGTGGGAAGTTCGCTCGGCGGCTACTATGCCACTCACCTGGCCGCGCGCCATGGCCTGAAAGCCTTGCTGGTCAACCCGGCGGTCAGCCCGCACCGGATGTTCGACGGCTATCTGGGCCCGCAGAAAAACCTGTATACCGATGAAACCTGGGATCTGACCCACGACCACGTCGCGGCGCTGGCCGAACTTGAAGTGCCAGCACCGCAGGATGCGCAGCGCTATCAGGTCTGGTTGCAAACCGGCGACGAAACGCTGGATTATCGCCTCGCCCAGCAGTATTACCGCGCCTGTGCCCTGCGCATCCAGGCCGGTGGCGATCACAGTTTCCAGGGCTTTGCCGGGCAATTGCCGGCATTGCTGAGTTTTGCCGGCATTGGCGCCGATACGTATCAGGCAATCGATTTCACCGCACTGTGAAGTCTTGCCCCTATTCAATGAATGACTGACGACGAGACCCTATGGCCACTCCCAGCGCTAGCTCCTATAACGCCGACGCCATCGAAGTCCTCTCGGGCCTCGACCCGGTGCGCAAACGCCCCGGCATGTACACCGACACCAGTCGGCCGAACCACCTCGCCCAGGAAGTCATCGACAACAGCGTCGACGAAGCCCTGGCCGGCCACGCCCGATCGGTCCAGGTCATCCTGCACGCCGACCACTCGCTGGAAGTCAGCGACGACGGCCGTGGCATGCCGGTCGACATCCATCCGGAAGAGGGCGTGTCAGGCGTCGAACTGATCCTCACCAAGCTGCACGCGGGCGGCAAGTTTTCCAACAAGAACTACCAGTTTTCCGGCGGTCTGCACGGGGTGGGTATTTCCGTGGTCAACGCGCTGTCGACCGAAGTGCGCGTGCGGGTCAAACGTGACGGCAATGAATACCAGATGACCTTCAAGGATGGCTTCAAGGCCTCCGAGCTGGAAATCGTCGGCACCGTCGGCAAGCGCAATACCGGCACCAGCGTGTACTTCGCGCCGGACCCGAAATACTTCGATTCATCGAAATTCTCCATCAGCCGCCTCAAGCATGTGCTCAAGGCCAAGGCTGTGCTGTGCCCGGGCTTGTTGGTCAGCTTCGAAGACAAAGGCACCGGTGAAAAAGTCGAGTGGCATTACGAAGACGGCCTGCGCTCGTATCTGGTCGACGCGGTCAGCGAATTCGAACGCCTGCCGAACGAGCCGTTCTGCGGCGCGTTCGCCGGCAATAAAGAGGCGGTCGACTGGGCGCTGTTGTGGCTCCCGGAAGGTGGCGACGCGGTGCAGGAAAGCTACGTCAACCTGATTCCGACGGCGCAGGGCGGTACCCACGTCAATGGTTTGCGCCAGGGCCTGCTCGATGCGATGCGCGAATTCTGCGAATTCCGCAGCTTGCTGCCGCGAGGCGTGAAGCTGGCGCCGGAAGACGTCTGGGAGCGCATCGCTTTCGTCCTGTCGATGAAAATGCAGGAACCGCAATTCTCCGGCCAGACCAAAGAGCGTTTGTCGTCGCGTGAAGCCGCGGCGTTCGTCTCCGGGGTGGTCAAGGACGCGTTCAGCCTGTGGCTCAACGCCAACCCGGAAACCGGTCTGGCCCTGGCCGAGCTGGCGATCAACAACGCTGGCCGTCGTCTGAAAGCGAGCAAGAAGGTCGAGCGCAAACGCGTCACCCAAGGCCCGGCATTGCCAGGCAAACTGGCGGATTGCGCCGGGCAGGACCCGATGCGTTCCGAGCTGTTTCTGGTCGAAGGTGATTCCGCTGGCGGTTCCGCCAAGCAAGCGCGCGACAAGGAATTCCAGGCGATCCTGCCCTTGCGCGGCAAGATCCTCAACACCTGGGAAGTCGACGGCAGCGAAGTGCTCGCCAGCCAGGAAGTGCACAACATCGCCGTGGCCATTGGCGTCGATCCGGGCGCGGCGGACATGAGCCAGCTGCGCTACGGCAAAATCTGCATCCTTGCCGACGCCGACTCCGACGGCCTGCACATCGCCACGCTGCTCTGCGCGTTGTTCGTCCAGCACTTCCGCCCGTTGGTCGATGCCGGTCACGTCTATGTAGCGATGCCGCCGTTGTACCGCATCGACCTGGGCAAGGAAATCTACTACGCCCTCGACGAGGCCGAGCGCGACGGCATTCTTGATCGTCTGGTCGCTGAGAAGAAGCGCGGCAAGCCGCAGGTCACCCGATTCAAGGGTCTGGGTGAAATGAACCCGCCGCAACTGCGCGAAACCACCATGGACCCGAACACCCGGCGCCTGGTGCAATTGACGCTCGGCGAAGATTTCGCCGAAACCTCGGAAATGATGGACATGCTGCTGGCGAAAAAACGCGCCGGCGACCGTAAATCCTGGCTCGAATCCAAAGGCAACCTCGCCGAGGTGCTGGCCTGATGCGTTGTGGCTTGGCCCTGGCGTGTGCGTTGCTGCTGAGTGCGATGAGCGTGTCGGCCGAGCCGTTGCAGGAACTGCGCGTGCTGTCCGAGCATGCCGTTGAAGGCATGCGCGGTGGCAATCTGTCGGGGCTGGCGATGTGCGGCGACGCACTGTGGGCGGTATCGGATCGCGATGACGATCAGATCTACCGACTCGATACCACCGCTCAGGTCTGGCAGGCCGAAGCCATGCGCATCGACGTGCCGCTGGTGCCGGATACCGGTTTGCCATGGGGCTTGCGCTCGCGCAACTGGGCGGCGTCGTTCGTGCGCGGTGGCGACCTGGATTTTGAAGGCATCAGCTGCGACCGCGCGGGCAATCGCTACCTGGTCAGCGAAGGCCATGCGGCGGTCCTGCAGGTGCCCCTCATTGGCCCCGCCAACTGGCTGAAAATTTCACCGATGATGGTGCGTGAAGCGCGGGCCAGCGGCATGCTGCTGCATTTCAATGCGATTTTCGAAGGCTTGGCAATCAACCCGGCGGGCGATCAGATGTGGCTCGCCGCCGAACGTCAAAGCCGTGGCTTGCTGTTGATCAAGCGCCAGCAGGCGGTGTGGGATTGCGAGGGTCGCTGCGTGCTGCTCAGCGAGGGCGGCAAAGAGATGCAGCCGCCGCAGTTCCCCCATGCCAGAGCGGTGGATCGCGATTTTTCCGATATTGCGTTGTTCAACGGCAAGCTGTTCACCCTTGAGCGCAACGCGTTCCAGATCTGTCGTCGCGATGCGCTGACGGCCAAGGTCGAGCAGTGCTGGTCGTATGCCGCCGAACTGTTGCAAGCCAATCGCCGTTACGCGCAGAACTACGGACTCGAAGAAGCGCTGATCATTGATGCCGATGGTGCCTGGGTGGGCGTCGACAATAATTTCGGTCCGCGTGCAGACGGTGAGGTCCGCCCGATCGTCTGGCGTTTCGCCGCGCCAGACGGCGGTTGGGGTGCCCGGCCATGAGCCAGCAGCCACCGGGCAAACGCGCCGGGCGGGTGCTGATGGTGCTCGCCTGGTGCGCGGCGCTGTTTCTGGCCACGCGTTTTTTCGGCCAGTGGGAACAGCGCCAGCAGAATCCGAACATCGTCGTCACGTCCGAGCAGGGCGAAGGGTTTATCGAAGTGAAACTGGCGAGCAATGCTCAAGGGCATTTCGTCGCCAGCGGGCAGATCAACGGCGAGCCGGTGGAGTTCATGCTCGATACCGGGGCGACCGACGTGTCGATCCCGGCGGATCTGGCCAAGCGTTTGAAGCTCGAAGAAGGTTTCGGTGTGACCCTGAGCACGGCCAATGGCCTCAGCCAGGGCTACCGAACCAAAATTGCCCGCCTGCAACTGGGCGACATCGTTTTGCGCGACGTTCGCGCACTGGTGGCGCCGGGGCTGCATGGCGATCAGGTGCTGCTCGGCATGAGCGCCCTGAACAGACTTGAATTTACTCAGCGCGGTGGCACCATGCTGCTGCGCCAGACAACGAACCGATGAGGCCCGCATGAGCGACATCCTTGCAGACAGCTTAGACGGCGTAGAACGCCGGTCGCTGGCTGACTTCACCGAAAATGCCTACCTCAACTACTCGATGTACGTGATCATGGACCGCGCGCTGCCGCATATCGGCGACGGCCTGAAACCGGTGCAGCGGCGTATCGTCTACGCCATGAGCGAGCTGGGGCTGGATGCCGATTCCAAGCACAAGAAGTCGGCGCGTACCGTCGGTGACGTGCTCGGCAAGTTCCACCCGCACGGTGACTCGGCGTGCTACGAAGCGATGGTGCTGATGGCCCAGCCGTTCAGCTATCGCTACACGCTGGTCGACGGCCAGGGTAACTGGGGCGCACCGGACGATCCGAAGTCCTTCGCCGCCATGCGTTACACCGAAGCGCGGCTGTCGCGCTATTCCGAAGTGCTGCTCAGCGAGCTGGGCCAGGGCACTGCCGACTGGGGCCCGAACTTCGACGGCACCCTGCAGGAACCGCTGGTGCTGCCGGCGCGCCTGCCGAACATTCTGCTCAACGGCACCACGGGTATCGCCGTGGGCATGGCCACCGACGTACCGCCGCACAACCTGCGCGAAGTCGCCACCGCCTGCGTGCGCCTGCTCGATGAGCCGAAAGCCACGGTCGAACAGCTCTGCGAGCATATTCAGGGCCCGGATTATCCGACCGAAGCGGAAATCATCACGCCGCGTGCCGACCTGCTGAAAATGTACGAAACCGGCAAGGGCTCGGTGCGCATGCGCGCCGTGTACCACGTCGAGGACGGCGACATTATCGTCACCGCGCTGCCGCATCAGGTCTCCGGTGCCAAAGTGCTGGAGCAGATCGCCGCGCTGATGCAGGCGAAACCGTCGAAAGCGCCGCAGATCGCTGACTTGCGTGATGAGTCCGACCACGAAAATCCATGCCGCATCGTGATCATCCCGGTCAACAGCCGCGTTGATCACGACGCGCTGATGCAGCACTTGTTCGCCAGTACCGAGCTGGAGTCGACCTACCGGGTCAACGTCAACATCATCGGTCTGGACGGCAAGCCGCAGCTGAAAAACCTGCGCGCGTTGCTGGTCGAGTGGCTGGAATTCCGCGTACTCACCGTGCGTCGTCGCCTGCAATTTCGCCTCGACAAGGTCGAGCGCCGCCTGCACCTGTTGGACGGTTTGCTCATCGCTTACCTCAACCTGGATGAAGTGATCCACATCATCCGTACCGAGGAGCACCCCAAGGCCAAACTGATCGAGCGCTTCGCCCTCAGCGAAATCCAGGCGGACTACATTCTCGATACCCGTTTGCGTCAGTTGGCGCGACTGGAAGAGATGAAGCTGCGCGACGAGCAGGACGAACTGCTCAAGGAGCAAGCCAAACTGCAAGCGCTGCTCGGCAGCGAAGCCAAGCTGAAGAAGCTGGTGCGTACCGAGCTGTTGAAAGACGCCGAGACCTACGGCGATGATCGTCGCTCGCCGATCGTCGAGCGCGCTGAAGCCAAGGCGCTGACCGAGCACGATCTGCTGCCGAACGAGAAAGTCACCGTGGTGCTGTCGGAAAAAGGCTGGGTGCGTTCGGCCAAGGGCCACGACATCGATGCTACGGGTCTGTCGTACAAGGCCGGTGACGGCTTCAAGACTTCTGCAGCCGGGCGCTCCAACCAGTTTGCGGTGTTTATCGACTCCACAGGCCGCAGCTATTCAGTCGCCGCGCACACCTTGCCGTCGGCCCGTGGTCAGGGCGAACCATTGACCGGTCGTCTGACGCCGCCGCCGGGTGCCTCGTTCGAATGCGTGCTGATGCCTGAAGACGACGCGTTGTACGTGATCGCCTCCGACGCCGGCTACGGCTTCGTGGTCAAGGGTGAAGACCTGCAAGCCAAGAACAAGGCCGGCAAGGCTTTGTTAAGTCTGCCGAACAACGCCAAGGTCATCGCCCCGCGTTCCGTCGCCGACCGTGAACAAAACTGGCTGGCGTCGGTCACGACCGAAGGTCGCCTGCTGATCTTCAAAATCAGCGATCTGCCACAATTGGGTAAGGGTAAAGGCAACAAGATCATCGGTATCTCCGGTGAACGCGTCGCCAGTCGCGAGGAATACGTGACAGACATCGCCGTCCTTCCGGAAGGCGCCACTCTGGTGTTGCAGGCTGGCAAACGCACCCTGTCACTGAAGGCCGATGACCTCGAACACTACAAAGGTGAGCGTGGTCGCCGCGGAAATAAACTCCCGAGGGGCTTTCAAAGGGTCGATGCGCTGCTCGTCGAAAACCTCAATTAGGCGAGAATGCCCTCCTAGAGCGCTCGATCTGCGATTAAACACGTGGATCGACACTTTGGCGCTGGAGTCGGAACGCATATTCACGGATGATATGGCCTTTCAAGCGCCGGCGTGGCCGAGCGTTCTTCATATTTATTGAGTACTTTCACTGTGGTCAGCCTTGTGGCGGCCACCTGGACGGGATGATGATTGCTCTGCGCCTTCCTCTTTTTTTGTTGCTCGCCGGCGTTCTTGGCCTGGCGGGTTGCAGCGTACACCAGCCGGTGTCGCTGTATCAGCTGGACAGCGGAAGTCCGGCTCAGCCTGCGCAAAGCGCAGGCATGGCGGTTTTGCTGGGGCCGGTAGTCGTAGCGGACTACCTGCAACGAGAGACTTTGCTGCAGCGCCAGCCCGACGGCAGCCTGCAGGCGGCGACGGACGGTCGCTGGGCCGGCAGCCTTTCGTCGGATATCGACCAGTTGCTGATGCGTCAGGTCGCCGGTCATCTGGACAGCCAGCGTGTGGTGCTGGCTCCGGCGACGACCGGTTTTACTCCGGATGTACAAGTGCTGCTGACCATCACGCGTCTGGATTCCGGTGCGAAGCAACCGGCGATTCTCGATGCGCAGTGGCGCTTGATCGACCGTCGCGGTCAGGTGCGCGATAACCGCATTGTTCATCTGCAGGAGCTGCATGCCGGCAGTACCGCTTCGCAGGTGCAGGCGCAGGGCATCCTGTTGCAGCGTCTGGCCGAGCAGTTGTCGGTGGCGCTCAAGCCGTTGGCCAATCAGCCACCGGTGGCCGAGGCGCCGCGTAAGCGGGACGCCAAGCCGGCAGCCCCGGCCGCGGAAACCGAAAAGCAGCCGAAGATTCCGATGGCCTCGCCGATTCGTACGGATATGGAAGTGTTTCGCTTCTAAGCCTGTTTCGAGTCAGAACAGAGCCCGCCTTGTGCGGGCTTTGTTGTGTCTGGGGTTCTGCGTGAAAGATCGAAAGCCCCTCACCCTAGCCCTCCCGAAACGTCGGACCGCCCGGAGGGAGAGGGGACTGACCGAGCTGTCTGGCGTCTTACATCGACCTGAGAGATCTTGGCGATTATGGATTTACAGCCAAACGTTCATGTCGATGTAATTCTCGAATATCCCCCAATCGGTCTTCTCTCCCTCTGGGAGAGGGCTAGGGTGAGGGGTTTTTAGGGGATGAACGCGACCTCATTAACACCGCACACAAAAAAGCCCGCAGACAATCCCTCATCTGCGGGCTTTCATTTTTCAGGCCTAAGGCTTAAGCCCGACGCTCATGCATCCGCGCCAGTTGCCGCTCGAGCATCGACGGATACGGCTCCATCAACCGCTCCACGCAGCATGCGCCTTCGGGGCTGGCGATCGGGCGAATCCGTGCACGCTGGCGAATCAGCGCATCGTCACTGATCTTGCGCTCGACCAGCAGCAGGTTGCGGCTGTGTTGCGACAGCGCCAGGGCATCCTGCGCCGAATCGGTCAGCAACAGGTCGATCTGGCTCAGGCCAAACAACTCATCGCCCAGCGTCAGGCCCAGCTGCAATTGCAGGGTGATGCCGCTGTCCGCCACCTCGATCTGCAACTGATGACCCAGTGCGCGCAGCAGTTCACCGCAGCAGATCGCGTTGGTCAGGTAATCGTCACCGCAATCTTCGGTGTGAAACAACATCAGCGTGCTGCCATCGTTGAGCGTTTCGATCTCGCCCTGATACAGCGAAGCGGCCTGCTCGAGGCAATCGCGATAGCGCTCCTGCAATTCTTCAAGACGCGCACGCGGCAACCGCCGCAGTTGCTCTTGCGAGCCGAGCTGCACGGCCAGAACGGCGGTGTGCTGCGGCACGCTCGGCGTGGGCTTGCGCACGAGCGGTTGCGTCGCGTCGTCGAGCGATTCGTCGCGCAGATCGGCAAACGCATCATCGTCCTCATCGTCCTCGATGGTGCTGACCAGATGGCGCGGTGCAGGCTTTTGAGCGGCCATCGGGCGGGTTTCGTCGAAGCTTGGGTCGCGCAGATTGCGCACCTCGAATTCGGGTTCGTCTTCTTCGTCTTCGAACACGGGCGCAGGTTCCGGCGCGGGCTCCGGGGCGTAGCTGGCGTGCAGCTGCCGCGCCAGATCGCCGATTTCATCCTGACGATCGATCCCCGGCGTGTGTTCGTCGATCCGCCGCAGCCATACGCGCAACTGCAGCAATGGTGTCGACAGATGCCGGCCCATGCGCAAGCTCAGGGCCAGCGACAGCGCCAGCAGAATACCGCTGAGAATGCCCATGCTTTGCAGGCTGATGGTCATCGGCTGCTGGAACTGGTCCATGTCCAGGCTGATGCGCAGTTGCCCGGCAGTCACGTCCTGGAAGGTGATCTTGCTCTCGTACAACCCTTCGGCTTCGCCGAGCAGGCTGTGCTTGGGGCGCTGACCGGATTCGGCGAGGATGCGGTTATCCACGCTGTAGATCGCCGCATGGGCCACCAGTTTGTTCTTGGTCAGGTTGTTCAGCAGCACATTGAGGCTGAGGATGTCGTTGGACACCAACAGCTCAGTGGCCGAAGTCGCGGTCTGCGTGGTCAGGCTTTCGCCCAGCGCATCGGCCTGCTGGTGCATGGCCTGCTTGAATTGCAGGCCCATCACGCCGGCATAGATCACCAGGGCCAGAGCGACCAGGATCACGTTATGGCTGGCAATGCGCAATGCAATCGGTACACGGCGGTGGCGCAGTGCACGGAAGATCAGCAGGAAGAAGTTATCGGTTTTAACAGGCGTGGGCCGGTTCACTGAGCTCGGCTCTTTGTCCGTGAAGTTGACGCGCAGTATAGCGACAGGCCCCAGACCGGCAAAGCGCTGGCGGTGCCCGATGGTCACTGAAAGTGCGTAGAATGCGGTTTTTTTCCAGTTGCGGGGGTGCGCGTTGCGCGAAATCGTCCTGATTAACATCACGGGAGTCGACCGACCGGGTCTGACGGCAGCCATTACCGGTGTTCTGGCCCAAGGTGGGGTGAACATTCTCGACATCGGTCAGGCGGTGATCCACGACACCCTGTCGTTCGGCATCCTGGTTGAAATCCCCGACTCCGAGCAAGGCAAAGCCGTGCTCAAGGACATTCTGTTCAAAGGCTACGAGCTCGACCAGCAGGTGCGCTTCACCCCGGTGTCCGAAGCGGATTACCAGCAATGGGTGGGCAATCAGGGCAAAAAACGCCACATCGTCACGCTGTTGACCCGCAAGGTCACCGCCGAACAATTGCAGGCGGTCAGTTCGATCACCGCCAGATATGGCTTGAATATCGACCATATCGACCGTTTGTCGGGACGTATGGCACTGGACACCCCGGCCGATCAGGGCAAGGGCTGCATCGAGTTTTCCGTGCGCGGTGAGGCAGCCGACCCGCAAGCGCTGCGTGCCGAGTTCCTCAGCGTTGCTCAGGAATTGAACGTCGACATCGCTTTCCAGGAAGATTCGCTGTTCCGCCGCAACCGGCGTCTGGCCGTGTTCGACATGGACTCGACGCTGATCGAAGCCGAGGTGATCGACGAGTTGGCCAAGGCTGCCGGCGTCGGTGACCGCGTCTCGGAAATCACCGAACGCGCCATGGCCGGCGAACTGGATTTCCGCGCCAGCTTCAAGGAGCGTCTGGCTCTGCTCAAAGGTCTGGACGTCAGCGTGCTCGACTCGATCGGCGCTTCGTTGCGCCTGACCGAAGGCGCGGAAACGCTGTTCGCCGAACTCAAGCGGCTGGGTTACAAAACGGCCATTCTGTCCGGCGGCTTTACCTACTTCGCCAAGCAACTGCAGGCCAGACTCGGCATCGACTACGTGTTCGCCAACGAACTGGAAGTGGTCGACGGCAAGTGCACCGGCGTGGCAATCGAACCGATTGTCGATGCCCAGCGCAAGGCTGATCTGCTAAGAGAATTGGCGCACAAGGAAGGTTTGCGTCTGGAGCAGACCATTGCCGTGGGCGACGGCGCGAATGACCTGCCGATGCTGGCAATTGCCGGTTTGGGCGTGGCGTTCCGCGCCAAGCCGCTGGTCAAGCAATCGGCGAAGCAGGCGATCTCGACGCTTGGTCTGGATGGTGTGCTGTATCTGCTGGGCTTCCGCGATCGTGATGGGCAGGTCTGAGATTTTCATTGCTTGAGCTGGCCTCTTCGCGAGCAGGCTCGCTCCCACATTGGAATGAGGCTCCTTTGGGCGCGAGCCTGCTCGCGAAGGCAGCGCCGCGGTCTAAAGTGACTTCCACAACGAATCAAAATCCTCTTCGCTACCGCCATTCTGCGCAGCCTCCAGCGAGCGATAGGCGAACTGGTTAAAGCTGTGCGTACTCGCCACGCGTCGGTCCAGCCCGGCGCGATGTTCTTCGCCCTGGGTGTTGATCAACACTTTCTGACCTTCCTGGAATGGCAGCCGCGGCGTGAGCAAGGTTGCCGGCAAGTCGATTGCGCTGATCTCCGGCAATAGCAAGCCGCGCAGATACTGGCTGTGGTCATCCTTTGAACGTACCAGTTGCAAGCCGCAGGGCTGGGCATGCGGCGCCACCAGTTCGATGCCCATCTGCGTGCCGCTCCCGCGCACCTGGC
This sequence comes from Pseudomonas koreensis, assembly GCF_036668835.1. Classification (GTDB taxonomy): domain Bacteria; phylum Pseudomonadota; class Gammaproteobacteria; order Pseudomonadales; family Pseudomonadaceae; genus Aquipseudomonas; species Aquipseudomonas koreensis_I. Next base: position 232,702 of record NZ_JAZEVW010000004.1, on the reverse strand, counting down.
GTATCCAGCGAATCACCGCGATGCTCCAGCCCTGGCCGGCGCTGTCCTGAATGCCGAGCATTTCCCCTGCCTGCAATTCGGCAGGGATTTCATTCGGCCATGCCAGGCAATAACCGCCGGGGCTGTGATTGATCACGGGCAGGGCGTAGGTGGGATAATCGGCGGTGGCTTCGCTGCCCTCGTCTTCGATCAATTGGTCGTATTGGATTTCTTCGTAGGGCAGATACTCATCGTTGCTTTGTGGCGCCGCGTCGTACGCCTGGCTCCAGCTGTCCTTTTCGCCTTTGGCGACCACCTGGCTGAAATTCGCCGGGCGCGCCCCGGGGTGCTTGAGTAATTCGCTGAAGGTGCGTCCGCCACCGAGGTAGAAGTGCAGGGCGCTCATGCCCACGCACACGGTGAGGTTGCCTTGGCCGGCGGTGCGTTGGAAGCTGCGCTCGGCAGTCTGGCCCCAGGTGGCGTGCAAATGTTGCAGGGTATCGAGGCTCAGGCCTGTGGGAATCGGCAGCGTCACGGCCGACTGCTGATTCAGATGCGCCTCGATGGCAGCCACCAGCGGTTGTGGATCGAAGCTGAGCAGGCTGCTGCGTTGCTCGCTGCGAAACATGCTGCGATAACGCGGGCCGACATCCAGTTCGGCGCTGATTGCAAACAGGCCTGTGTCTGGCCCGGCGGGCTGCAACTTGAGCAGGGTGCTCCATGGCTCCAACGCTTCGCCCAACCGCGCAATCTGGTTCTGCCGCAACTGATTGCAACGAGCGCTGCCCAACAGCAGCGCGGCGATGTAGGTCTGTTCCTGGCTCAGTTCAGGTGTGAGGCTGGCCAAATCGTCGTGCACGCGTCGATGTTGCAGTTGCAGTTCAACCGCGTTGCGATACAGCTGATGCAGTTCGAACCACAGTTGCTCCGGCGGCGCGCTGTACAGCTGGGTGGCGCGCAGCAGTTGGCCTTTCAAGGCATGCGTGGCCCGTTGCAGGGCGGTGCTGACCAGTGCCGCGCGCTCCTTGCGGTACTTCGGCGCAATGCGCAGGACGATCTGTATATAGCCGATCGCCAGATGGCCTTGCAGGGCCTGGCACAGATTGCTGATCTTGCGCGAACGCTCGTCGAGCATGATCGCCTGATGCAAAAAGTGCCGCTCCAGATGCTGACAGACGAAATACACCTCGGGTCGCAGCAGTTCGAGCAGGGCGAGGCGGTTGTCGCTGGGCGTGAGCAGTTGGTTGAGTTCGCCAAGCCCCTGATACAACTGGCGTGCGGTTTCGCCGACGTTGGCTTTGGGCAGGCCGGCGATCCAGCGCTTGAGGTCGCGCGGGCTCGCTTCGCAAAAAGACAGGCGCGGCTGACTGGGAGTCGGGGCACGCAACGGGAATGCGGAATGGGTCTGGCTCATGCCAAAAACCATAGCAGCAAATCGCGCAGTGTGGGAGCAACACTGTGCTGCCCCCGCTGCGCTCCAATCAGGCTTTTGGCAGTGCCAGGCCTTGGCCCATCTGCACTGGCGAACCGGCCACCAGCTCTTCAGCCCACTTCACTTGATCCGGGCCAAACAGCACGATCGCCGTCGAACCGAGCTTGAAGCGCCCCAGTTCAGCACCTTTTTCCAGATGAATCGGCGCGCGGGCGGCTTCGTCATAGCGGAAGGTTTTCAGCTCGCGCTTCGGCGGCGTGACCAGGCCGGCCCAGACGGTTTCGATCGATGCGACGATCATCGCGCCGACCAGAACGACGGCCATCGGCCCGCGTTCGGTGTCGAAAATGCACGCTACCCGCTCGTTGCGGGCGAACAGTTCCGGGACGTTTTCGGCAGTGGTCTGATTCACCGAAAAGATCCGCCCCGGAATGTAGACCATTTCACGCAGAGTGCCGGCCAGTGGCATGTGCACGCGATGGTAATCCTTCGGCGACAGGTAAATGGTGGCGAAGTCGCCGCCCATGAACGGCGCTGCATTGGCCGCGTCACCGCCGAGCAATTCGAGCACGCTGAAGCTGTGGCCCTTGGCCTGGAACACGCGACCGTGCTCGATCGGGCCGAGCTGACTGACCGCGCCGTCGGCCGGACTGAGAATCGCGCCCGGGGTTGGGTCCAGCGGACGCGCGCCATCTTTCAGGGCGCGGGTGAAGAAGGCGTTGAAGTGCTCGTACGCGGTCAGGTCTTCGACCAGCGCTTGCGACATGTCCACCTGGTAGCGCTTTGCGAACCATTGGGTGAAGGCATTCTTGAACCAGCGCACGCGGCACTCGGCAATGCAGCCAGCCAGACGCGACAGCAGGTGATGCGGCAGCAGGTACTGGCTGAGGATAAACAGACGCTCTTTCATTGATTTTCCTTGGAAGCTTGAATCTCGACGGGCGTGTCAGGGTGGTTGCCCCATTCGCCCCAGGAACCGGCGTAGCCCTTGACCCGCGGATAACCGAGGGATTTGGCCACCAGATAAGTAAAGCCCGACCGGTGATGGGTCTGGCAGTGGGTAATGATTTCTTTGTCTTTGCTGATGCCGAGCTGTTCGAGGATCTGCGGCATGTCAGTGCGGATGCGCAACTGGCGCGCCTTGTCCATGCCAGCGGTCCATTCGAAATTGACCGCACCGGGAATGTGTCCGCCTTTGGCCGCGAGAACTTTTTCACCGGAATACTCCAGCGGGCCGCGTGCATCCCAGATCGCCAGATCGGCGGCGCCGAGGCGGCTTTGCAGGTATTCACGAGTGGCCGTCGGCCCTTCGTGCAGGGTCAGCGCCACCGGGCCACCGACGGCTGGCGGTACCTGAATCGACATCGGCAGACCTTCCGCCAGCCAGGCCGGCAGGCCACCGTCCATATAGTGGTATTTGTCGTGGCCGATGACATCGAGCAGCCAGATGAAGCGCCCGGCCCAGCCGCCGCCCTCGTCGTCATACACCACATAAACCGCATCCGGGCGATGCCCCAGTTCACCGAACAGCGCTTGCAGATCGGCTTTCGCCGGCAGCAGGCCCGGTGCCGGGGGCTGGCCAAGCTGGGTGCGTTTCGGGTCGACAAAACGTGCGCCGGGCAGGTGACCCTCGGTGTAGCGCGCAGGGCTGGTCAGGTCCACCAGAATCAGTTCCGGGGACTCGAGTCGCGGGAGCAGGTCGCTCGGCTCGATGACGAGCCCCAAGCCAGAGAAGTCAGACATGCGAGGTCTCCAGAGCACAAAGGGGAGGATTGTAGCGCAGCCTCATCGGCCACGGCTGCTAAAGCTGTGCAGGGCTTTTTCGATGCACTGCGCAGTCTTGGCGAAGGCTTGCACGCTGATATCGGCGAACGGCCCGCCACCCTGGTCGGCGACGACGATCATGATCACTCGGCCGTTGTTGACCAGCGAGCGCAGGAATAGATGTTCGCCACGGAACAGCGTGCGCAGGCTCGCCGGCAACAGCGCGGAAAACTGCGCGGTGTTTTCCGGGGTGATGCGCACCTGCGCCTGTTGCGTCAGCAGGCGTTGCAGCACCTTGCTTTGACTGACGACGAAACTCAGCGCGCCGGCTTCCTTAGGCAGGCCGGCAGTCTGGTGCACGCGCAGCGTCGAGTGCGTGCGGTCGGCCATCAGAATCATTACCCGGCGCATCCCGCTGGCCGCCAGCGCATCGCGCGCGGCGACGGTCAGGCTCATGGCGTTGGTGAAACGGCTGGGTTCGGCGAGCAGTTCGGCGCATTGCCGACGCCATTCGCTGAGGTCATCAGAGGATGGCGCCGCCGCAGGCAACATCCCCGCCGGCAGGCGTCGCGTGCCCCATGGCCACAGCAGCGCAACCGCCGGGTGCCACAAATCCGGCATGGCATGCTGGCGCGCGCTATTCGCCGCTTGCTGGTGCAACTGCTGTTGCACCTCGTCCCTGGACATCTGTAGATAAAGGCTGGTCAGGTACTGCCAGCGCTCACTGTGCGGACTGTCCCAGGCCTGATGCGCCGACAGCGCCAGCCCGTTAGCCAGCAGTACCGTATTGGCCGGCTGATTGAGCCAGCGGCGCAGGGTCGGGTCATCGTCGAGGCGGTTTTGCTGACGCAGCGGATGTTCGCTATCGCGGGCGATACGCAACACCTTCACCAGTTCACGCTGTTCGTTGAGCAGCAGTTTATAGCCTTGCTGGACCCAGATCGGCAGATGCCAGGCCTCGACCAGCGCATCGGCAATTTTAAGCAGGCGCACGCCAAACAATTGCTTTTCGACGAGGTGCGCCGGTTCGCGTTTGTGGATAACCCGCAGCTCCCATTCCTCAAGCAGTTGTGGAAAGGTCAGCGCCAGCGGCCACAGCGGCGAGAGAAACAGCAGGCTGCCCCAATGGATGTCCTGCCACAGCCGCGCCAGGCGACTGGCAAAAAAGCCGTTGGCCTGTTGCGTTGCGTGCTGACTGATCAACTGCAACTGGCGCAGGGCCTTGGGGATCTGCATCTGCGGTTCGGCGGGCAGGCGTGTGAGCAGTTCTTCGGTGCGCGCAAGGCCGAGGCGGTTGATCGCGACCTCGAGATTTTCCGCGGGCGTGGCCATGGTGCCGTGGGTGTGACGATTCGCCTCACGCAGGATGCTCAAGGCCAGCGCCGGGCTGTCCTGCATCAGATCGGCGATGTCGCGTAACGAGCTGCGATTGTCGCGGATCGCCCGGCAGACTTTGTCGTGCGCCGCTTGCGGGACAGGCAGCCGGACGCCGTCGAGAAGCTTGACCCAACCGTCGAGCGTGGTCGGTTTTGCGTGTGGGACGTTCGTTTCATTAGCCATGTCTGGACGGGATCTTCACTGACTGTAGACGCGCCCGGCATGGGCTAAATTGGCTTTTCGCCTGAACTGGCTATAGTCTGGCGCAGTTTTGCCGATAAGTAGAAGAAGAGATTTTTTAACTTCCGAATATGACCTTGAACCCGACTTAAACAAGTACCTTCTACCTATGGCTAAAATTATCGGCATCATCGTCGTATTCGCGAGCGTGCTCGGCGGATACGTGCTCTCCCACGGCAAGATTGCCGCCCTGATCCAGCCCTTCGAGGTGATGATCATCGGCGGTGCGGCATTGGGCGCGTTCCTGCAGGCCAACCCCGGTTACATGACCATGCACGTGCTCAAGAAATCCCTGAGCATGTTCGGTTCGCGTTTCACCCACACGTTCTATCTGGAAGTGCTCGGGCTGATCTACGAGATCCTCAACAAGAGCCGCCGTGAAGGCATGATGGCTATTGAAGGCGACATCGAAGATGCCGCCGCGAGCCCGATCTTCGCCAAGTACCCGGCGGTGCTCAAGGATGAACGCATGACCGCGTTCGTCTGCGATTACCTGCGCATCATGTCCTCCGGCAACATGGCTCCGCACGAGCTCGAAGGCCTGTTCGACATGGAACTGTACAGCCTCAAGGAAGACCTTGAGCACCCCTCGCATGCGGTCAACGGCATCGCCGACGGCATGCCCGGTTTCGGTATCGTCGCGGCGGTACTCGGTATCGTGGTGACCATGGCCTCGCTGGGTGAGGGCGACCAGGCGTCGATCGGTCTGCACGTCGGTGCGGCACTCGTCGGTACGTTCTTCGGTATTCTCGCGGCATACGGTTTCTTCGGCCCGCTGGCGCACTCGCTGGCTCACGATGCCAAGGAAGAACTCAACGTCTACGAAGCCATCAAGGCCTCGCTGGTTGCCTCCGCTTCCGGCATGCCGCCGTCGCTGGCGGTCGAGTTCGGGCGCAAGGTTCTGTACCCGGCGCACCGTCCGAGCTTCGCCGAGCTGGAACAAGCGGTTCGCGGTCGTTAAGTCATGGAAAATAATCAGCCGATCATAGTCAAGCGCGTCAAGCGCATTGCCGGCGGGCACCACGGCGGGGCGTGGAAAATCGCCTTCGCTGACTTCGCCACGGCGATGATGGCGTTCTTCCTGGTGTTGTGGCTGCTGTCCACCGCGACGCCGGAACAGAAAATCGCCATCGCCGGTTACTTCAAGGACCCGGTCGGCTTCTCCGAAAGCGGTACGCCGTACATCATCGATCTGGGCGGCACGCCGACCCTGGCGCCGGAAAATACCCTCAACCCGGAAGTGAAGTCGCAGCCGCAACCCGATAAGGTCACGGTCGACACCGAGCAGGTTGAAGGCATGGCCGAGCAGGTCGAAAAGGAGCGTCTGGAGCTGTTGCTGCAAGAATTGCAGAACAAGGTTGACGAGAACCCGCAGCTGCAGAAATTCAAAGACCAGATTCTCTTCGAAATCACGCCCAACGGCTTGCGCATCCAGATCATGGACGCCGAGAACCGGCCGATGTTCGACTCAGGGTCTGCACGTCTGAAACCGTACTTCGAAGATATTCTGCTGGCCATGGCCGACACCATCAAAGCGGTGCCGAACAAGATCAGCATCAGCGGCCACACCGACGCCAAGCCGTACATCGGCAGCGGCGACTACGGCAACTGGGAGCTATCGGCCAACCGCGCCAACGCCGCCCGGCGTGCCTTGGTCGCTGGCAGCTACCCGGATGCGCAAGTGGCGCGGGTGGTCGGTTATGCCTCGTCGGCACTGTTTGATCGCGAGAACCCGTTCAACCCGGTCAACCGCCGCATCGATATCGTCGTGCTGACCAAGAAGGCCCAAGCGGCCATCGAGGGTGCGCAGGGTGCCGATGCTGCCAAACCGGCGGATCAGAGTCAGAACGGTGCTGCACCGGCGGCGCCAGCTGATCCGAATGCATTGCCGGCGGATCAGCAACCGGTGCCTGCGCATGAACTGCGTGAGCGGCTGAATCTGTTTGATGATGCCGCGCCGAAGCCGGCTGCGCCGGGTGGGGCGGCGCCAGCGCCGAAGCAGTGATTGATAAAAAACCGACAGTGATGTCGGTTTTTTTTGCCTGATCTTTTCGGCTTGAGGATTAATGTGCCGCATAGATCTCAGCCCCTCACCCCAGCCCTCTCCCGAGGGAGAGGGAGCCGATCTTCAGGGATTTCAGAACCAGAGTTCGATCGTAATATCTCAAGTCTGCGTACTTCTCAAAAAACGCGCGGTCAGTCCCCTCTCCTTTGGGAGAGGGTTAGGGTGAGGGGCTTTCAGGCGTGACGACGTTCTAGAAACCGCGCCGAATCCGGTTTTTCAGCTGTTCATGAAAGAACTCGGCATTGCGCTTGTAGCTGCCCTTGATCGATTCATTGATCGAATCGAGCGCCATCGAGCGTTTGCTCAGGACTTCATCGCGATAGGCATCGATGAAAAAATCCAGATCACTGGTGGTGCTCAGCTTCGGCCATTTATCCAGATAAAGCGGCAGCTCCGCCGGGCCGGTCTTGAACGAACAGATCCGGCGATTGCTGATAGTCGCTTCGCCAATTTCGAACGGTACCCACCACGACAACGCCGTCTTCTCTGAAACCACCGCCAGCAAATGCGTGCACTCGGTAATGTTGCGCGTGATCACCCCGGTGATGTCGTCGGTGGTCTGCGATTCCGGGTCGAGCACGTCGAGGTAAGTCTTGATCTTCGCCTGGGTCAGGCGGGCATTGATAGCAATCGCATGCGCGCGGTCCATGTGGCGGTAGCTGATGAATACGGGCATCAGAAGTGTCCTTTGATAGCGAGTTCGCGGTAATACGCACCGAGGGCCGTCAGGCGGCAGCCGGTGGAGTGGAGGGCGGCGTAGTACATGTGTTCGGCGTCGACCGGTTCGATCAGGCTGTGGCGGTTGCACATCTGCAGTTGCTTGAAAATCGCGCCGTGGTCGGCATCGAATGTGGCTTCGGTGGGCTCGTAGCTGGGGTCGAGCCGGAACACGGAGCTGGGCTCGGGGAACCAGTCCTTGAGTTTGCGCAGGGTTTCTTCGGCGATCAGCGGCGCGACTTCGCGCAATGGCACGAACTGCGACACGTTGGTCTTGAACACCGGACGTTGTTCCCACGCACCCAGGGCGTTGTCGACAAACGAATACACACTGCCCGGCGTGACCTTGCCCAGCACATTCGCCGCGCCGCCGTGCAACGCCTGCAACAGCAGATCGGTAAACACGCCGTGACCGCGGCTTTCCAGGGCGTACTGTTCTTTCTTGCACGCGGTGAGAATGGTCATCCCTTCGCCGATCACACTGCTTCCGCCGCGCAAGTTGCGCAGGGCGCCCGCTGCACCGGCCTGACAGCAATCGAGAATGATGATCTTGTTCTTGATGTGCGGTGCTTGATCCGCCCATTGCAGAATGTCGCTGATGCGAATGCCTTCACCGCCGTGTTTGAAGTCCTGCGGGATCAGCAGACCCTCATCGATGCTGGTATCGAACTGACCGTGGCCGGCGAAGTACAGCAGCGCTACGTCGCAATCGCCTGAGAACAGACTTTGAATCTGCTGTTTCAGGGTCGCCAGTGTCAGGTTGTCTTCGGCCGAGGTCAGCACTTTGCAGCTGAAATTGGGGCGTCCGTTGGCGTGACGTTCCAGTACCGAGGCCATGGCCATCGCATCGTTGTTGCATCCACTCAACGGTGAAACGTGGGCGTAATGGTTGATGCCGATAAACAGTCCCTTGCGCATGCTCACACCGCCGTATGCAGGCGAATCGCACTGACGATGCTGTTGGTGTTCCACGCGCATTCGGCGTGTGCCGCGTTGCGCACCACGGTCGAAATGCGCTCGGCGCCGAACGGTTTGATGGCGATGATCACCTTGCCCATGCGTTTGGCGATCTCGATTTCCTTGTTGATCCACTTGCTGTACGTCGAATACATGCCGGCCATGATCAGCACCGCCGAGCAGGGGCGAATCTTGTTTTCGATGGCTTGCTCAAGTTCTTGATCGGTACGAGCATCAAGGATCGGATTGTGCGTTGGCACCGAAAAATTCTTGTAGGTAAACCCCGGTTTCGCGTTAAGCAGGCGCACCAGATTGTCGTGGGCGTGGGCATAGCTCCACGAATGGCTGATGAACAGGTGATAGGTTTGCATGGCGTTCCTCGAAGATCGCAAGAGGCGAAAGAGGAACCGAATGTAGGCATCTGGAACGCGCTCACAAGGTCTGAGCGGCAAAACAGAAATATCCTTCAAGCAGGCGTGCGAAAGCCTTACAGAAAACTCCGACGTTTAAAAATGCTTCGAAGGGTCAGGCAGAAACTGACAGTCGGCAACCCTGCGCGAAGGGCTGCCGACAGGCCTGTTTAATAGCCGTTTTCAGGCAGGCTGGCGATGATCGAGCGGTAGCTGTTCATCCGCTGCTGCTGAATGCGCCCATCTTCCAGCGCCTTGAGCAGCGCACAGCCCGGCTCGCGGTCGTGCTTGCAATCGCGGAAGCGGCAGGTGCCGAGCAGATCATCGAATTCGATGAAGCCTGCTTCAACATCGGCACGGCTGACGTGACCGAGACCGAACTCGCGGATACCCGGCGAGTCGATCAGTTCACCGCCGCCGGGGAAGTGGAACAGCCGCGCGGTGGTCGTGGTGTGCGTGCCTTGGCCAGACAGTTCGGACAACGGCCCGACACGAGTTTCCACCTCAGGCAACAAGCTGTTGACCAGCGAGGACTTGCCGACGCCGGACTGGCCAACGAACACGCTGATGCGCCCGTCCAGTTGCTGCTGCAGCTGTTCCATGCCATTGCCGTGATGCGCCGAAACTTCCAGCACCGGATAACCCAGCGTGCGATACACCGCCAGCAGCGCGTTGAGCGCCGGGGCGTTCTGCTCGTCGATCAGGTCAAATTTGTTCAACAGCAGAAGAGGGCGGATGCCTGCGTGTTCAGCGGCGACCAGATAGCGGTCGATCAGGTTGGCATGCGGCTCGGGCAGCGGGGCGAAGACGATGACGATCATGTCGACGTTGGCTGCGACCGGTTTGAGCTGGCCCCGGCTGTCCGGGCGGCACAGCTCGGTGGTGCGCGGCAATTGCGCGACGATCACGCCGATGCCCTGGTTGCCTGCGCGCCAGACCACTTTGTCGCCGGTTACCAGTGCCGGCAGGTTGGCGCGCAAATGGCAGCGAAACACTTGGCCCGCCAGTTCGCCGTCAACGGCCTCGACTTCGACCTGTACGCCAAAGTGCGCGATCACCAGGCCGTGTTGTTCAGGGCCGAGGTCGCCGCCCTCAAGGGCTTCGACCGCCGAGGACTCGCGTTTGGCGGCGCGGGCGGCGCGCTCGCCCTGAATCTTTTCGATGCGCCAGTTTTGACGACGATTGAGTTGGCGTTTGGCCATGGGTGTTCCGTCTGAAGAATGCAGCGATTAGGTAAAACGGCCGCGAGTTTAGCACGCCCGGCCAGCGGCCTAGGCTAAACTGCGCAGCATTGCCCAGGAGCCCGAATATGCAAAACCCGCAGAACCTGATCTGGATCGACCTTGAAATGACCGGTCTGGACCCGGATAACGACGTCATCATCGAGATGGCCACCATCGTTACCGACAGCGACCTCAACACGTTGGCCGAAGGCCCGGTGATCGCTATCCACCACAGCGACGAAGTCCTCGCGCGCATGGACGAGTGGAACACCCGCACCCACGGCAACTCGGGCCTGACCCAGCGTGTGCGCGACAGCCGCATCAGCATGGCCGAAGCCGAAGCCGAAACCATCGCCTTCCTGGAAAAGTGGGTGCCGAAGGGCAAATCGCCGATCTGCGGTAACAGCATCTGTCAGGACCGTCGCTTCCTCTATACCCACATGAAAGCGCTGGAACGCTATTTTCACTACCGCAACCTCGACGTTTCCACCCTCAAGGAACTGGCCGCACGCTGGGCGCCGGACGTGCGCGACAGCTTCAAGAAGGGCAGCACGCACCTGGCGCTGGACGACATCCGCGAATCGATCGCCGAGCTGCAGCATTACCGCAAGCACTTCATCAAATATTGATCAGGTTTGCGCAGGAGCGGCCGCGGGTTGCTCCTGCATTTTGCCTTTCTTTGATATTTCCGAACCTGCCGGGCCGATGATGTTAATTGAGCATTGGTAATTTTTTGTCTGGGCCGCAAATATTAGAGAAAACAACGTATTTACAAGTACTACCTCGGGCTATCCGCACTGACTTCAAAGAACGAAGCTTCAGGCTGGAGCGAGGCTAACGTCATCTCTTTTGATACCGGTGCGAAGTGGCTAGACTGCGCGCCTCTCTGCCGGGATCGCCGCCATGTTGCTGATGCTCTATCTGATTGCCATTACCGCTGAAGCCATGACCGGGGCTTTGTCTGCCGGTCGTCGCGGTATGGACTGGTTTGGTGTGGTGCTGATTGCCTGCATCACCGCGTTGGGTGGCGGTTCGGTTCGTGATGTGCTGTTGGGGCATTATCCGCTGACATGGGTCAAACACCCGGAATATCTGGTGTTGACCTCGGTTGCGGCAATGTTCACCGTGTTCACCGCGCGCTGGATGCGCCACCTGCGCTCATTGTTTCTGGTGCTCGACGCAGTCGGTCTGGTGGCGTTCACCCTGATCGGCTGCATGACCGCGCTGGAAATGGGCCACGGCATGCTGGTGGCATCAGTCAGTGGGGTGATCACCGGAGTATTCGGCGGCATTCTTCGCGATATTTTCTGCAACGACATTCCGTTGATTTTTCGGCGCGAACTTTATGCGAGCGTGTCGTTTGCTGCAGCATGGTGCTACATGCTGTGTCTTTATCTGAATGTCCCTGGCGAACAAGCCATCCTGATTACGCTGTTCGGCGGGTTCTTGTTACGTCTGCTGGCAATTCGTTTTCATTGGGAAATGCCAAAGTTTGTTTATAACGATGAACATTGAAGATTTTTATTCAGGTATGACTTTATAGTTTTACGACATTGCAAGGGTATGTTTCTTACATTTTTCATTTTGCCGATTTTTTAAAGTGATGTATTTCTCTGCGTGGCATCTGCGATGTCAGTCAAGAATGCATTTCTTAAAAGGATTTTCGTCATGAGTGAAAGTATCGAAACTGCAAGCGACCACCCCTCTATCCCTCCCCTACTCGAAGCTATTGCCCGTTTCAAGGTCAAGTTCGATGCCAGTGATAGTAGTTACAACAAAACGCTATTCGGTAATGGCCGAATGCAGGTCAAGGTACAAGTGCTGGTTTCCGGGGTGGACGTCAATGGCAGCGCAGTACACATACCGGCCGATGTAATGGAAAGTATTCAGCTGATTCATTACAACACAGGGAAAACCTTGCGCGACGGTTGGACGGCCAGTACGGAACAAGGGCAATACACTCTTGAAGCACCAGGCTCGTCCAATAATGCAAATGTTGACGACGACGGATCAGAATATGACAGCCTGCATCCGCAGGTCCGCACGTTCTGGGTGTCCTCAGCGGTCGCCGGCACCACCCAGGTTGCTGCGCGTTTGTTCCTGAATGGGGAAAAGCTTCTTAGCAACGGCACCACGCTTACCAGCGTTCATGACAGCAGCGTCACCCTCGAAGCACAAACACCTGTGACCTATGCCGTTGAACAGTTCCGCTGGTACCAGACCCGTCGCGGCAATGAGCACTACGGCAATCGTATCTTCAACTATTATTTGGGACTCTATCCGCAGGGGCAGCAGATCAAACTGGTCGACTGGATTGTAGATGGAATCGAAAAAGGTGCCGATCATTTGTTTGCAGGGGGAAATAAACTCAACGAACCAATGACCAATTACATGAGCGTGTTTCTGGCTCGCCCCGAAACAAAAGAATTGTTTGTTTCCTTGCCGGCGAAGGGCGACCCGTATGCGTACGCTTTCTTCCCTGACGCTCCGTCGTGGAATGATGAAAATTATCATGTAAAGGTTAATGACCACGATGGAGAACTGACCGTTGTGCAAGCCCTCTCCGAATATTCGAGCACAACTGCGGGTCGAAGCAAATTTGGAGGCACCCTTCACTTTGTTGCCATTGATGAATACGGCACTGAACATAAGCTGGCGATTCGCGTTAATTTTTATGAGCGCAATTTGTATCTGCAGCGCGGCTGATGAGTGCTTTCACTGATGCAATGTCGGTGGAAGTAGTAGATCTGTATGCCTCATGCGGTGCAGCTACCGATAAGCTGTGATGTTCAATGGTGGGTAGTTTGCATAAAAGTGCCCTTACCAGCTCCAGACGCTCGCCCCTTTGTCGAAAGGGGCAGCACAATCCCACCTCAAGGATGAGCACACATGGCTGGAAAACCGCCAAAGGTCAAACCTGTTTCTGCCCCAACCAAAACGCCTGAAGTCAATGCGGATGGCTCTCACCGGCTACCGTTCACCTCTCCAGCAATGCCGCATCTGCCCATACCCAGCCGCCTCGAACCGTTACGTCCTTCCTTCGAACCAGACGCCGTCGTAGTGATGCCGGCGATCAGCGTGAGCGCGAACCCGAGTTCTTCCGCAATTGGCGAATTTGAGCTGCTTGCCGCGAAGTCTTCGCTGACGGATTACTGGATACCCACACCTGAAAACCTCGGCGATGCCGATGCGCAGGGCATCCGGATTTTGAAGCAGCGTCGGTATGTCGCCGTCGCCAGTGACCATATCGTGCAAGTGGTTCCGGACGCTGAGAGCGGTCTGCTTCGTGCCACGCTGGCCAGAGAACGCACGCCTTCCGGGCCCCTATTGAAGCGGGATGGCGAGTCCCGGTTTTGGGTCGCACTGGAGAGTGACGGTTTCACTATCTCCGATTCAATTACAGCGCAGGCCGCAGAACTTTTTCGCCGATCGGGACGCTCCGTTGCGCAGTTTTCCGACACCACGGTTGTACGCCTGCTGGCAGTGAGCGGGGTCAACGAAGCAGAGCTGCGTCATCTGATCGCGCATGATCGCCCTGTGCCTTTTTTGCTGGAAGACACCCTCAGGCGATTCGAACTTGATCAACAAGTTCAGGCGGAGGGCCGCGGAGCCAATGAGAGTTTCACGCGCTTCAAAGAAGTTGAGGATGCCTTCGAGTCCGATTGTGATGAAAACACTTTGCGGATGCGCCGTGTATTCCCTGATCTACCGAAAACGGCTGCACAGGCGATATGGCGTGATACCAGTGCTGCCGAGCGTTTGCATCTGCATAACCAGCCTGGCATCCCACAGAGAGTGGCGCTTGCGACTCTCGTGGCTTTGCGAGAAGTTCGCTTGGCAAGGGCCCTGGAAGGCATTTATTTGGAGGCGCTAGTCAATCCGGACAGTGACCGGTTAGTACTGCATATGATCGGAAATCTCGTGGATTGGCCGCAGCAGGTTCGTATAGAGATTCATCAAGGCGCGATTGACGGAGACGTCTTCGCGGCTATCGGCGATGCCCAGTCATCGGATCGGCACCTGCTGATTCGTCATCATGATGCTTACATGGTGGCAAGCGGCGGCCCGCCGTCTCTTCAGGGTGCGCAAAATCTGTATACGACACTCTGGTCCTTGTTGTTGCCAGTGCATCGTAAAACGCTCGGCATTTCAGTCGGGGCTGGCCAGGCGCTGCAAAAATTAATCCGTACTCAGCCTCCACCATCGCGGCAAGTGGTGAGCGAACTGCTGCGCTTGGCACCGCTTCCAGCCACCGTCAAGGCGGGTACAACGCAAAACCGGCAAGAGGGGCTGTTGCGCGGCGGAGCCGACGTAAGCCCTGAATCGACGAAGTCTTTTGAAAGTCGCATACGTGATCTTTACCCAGAGATTTCGAACGACGACATGGCGGCGTTCATCGACAAGCGCTTACAGCACGATCCCTCTGGAGTTTTAAGTCGTCTGGAAAATGAGTTCGCCACGCTACGTCATGAATTGGAAGTGTGGCGTGTTGAGGTGCCTCCACATCCAACAGAGGGAGTGGTATGGAGCGCCGAGGCATTTGCTGAACAGTCGCGGCTGCGTCAGAGGTTCAGCGAAAAATTACTATTGGTTTGGCAGCAAAAAATGCTTTCAGTAGAAGACGCAGCAGGTGAAAGTTTCAGTTCGTTCATCGATTTCAACGCTGAGTTGCCCAAAATAAGCACTAGACTAGAGCACGTGACGGAGCTCGTGTTGGAGGCGCGCAATCCAGGCGTGAAATTGGGTAGATTTCTCGAAAGTTTCCCCAGTATGAGTTATTTGGTTCTTGAAAAAGTACGCATGGATGGATTCGCTCCGGGCATTTTCCAAATGCGTGACTTGCGGCACTTGATCTTGAAAGACTGTTTACTTCAACTGTCTGAAGCCGAAGCGGAGGGTCTTTCGAGAATCGAAACGTTGACACTATTGAGGCTTGACGGAAATCCGTTGGTTGTCGTTCCTCATGTGGGATTCATGCATCAACTCAAAGAGTTGTACTTGGCTAACACTGGGCTGACCAGTATTCCCTCCGGTGTAGAGCGCTTGAGCAGGCTCAAAATCCTTGATTTACGCGACAACAATATAGTTGATATCGGGGATGATTTTTTTGACATCCCGGATACCCAAGACACGTATGTAGACCTGAGGGGTAATCCGTTAAGCCAGGCAGCACTGCTACGTATTAATGAATATCTCCAGAACGCCAGCATGGATAGCGAAATCGCTATCAGGATTCAGGATCAGGTGTTTGATGAGGCTTTCGAGCTTTCCGAGTTTTCGGACAGCGGCGTGGGGTCTGATAGTGATGAGGTATGAAGTTCTTTTGATGTGATAATCGCGCTTCAGTAACAAGTAACAATATGAATAAAGTCCACTTCCAGTCTCGTTTTGCAAACGATTTCGTGTGAGTGGGCTTTTTTGTGTGTGAAAGTTTTCGGTATTGCATTGTGTTGGCTGTTTGGTTGGTTTCGGTGTTGAGGTTGTTTTCTGTCTCTGGCTAAGCTGTTTCGGGTTTTGTTTGTCTGGGAATTATTTTTTAATCATTACAAGTGGAAATAAAACCCCTGTTTTATTTGAATGCGGTGCGTGTATTAATAACGGCTCAAACAGCAATGTCGTGCTGCGTAAATAAGTTGGTTAAAGGGTTTTATATGTTTGAACAAGATTTGAGTGTTCAGCGATTTCAAGTAAAGTTTGACACTTCAACAATTCGTCATAAGGCGCTTTACGCCAACGGTCGTATGCAAGTCAGGGTATTGGTGCTGGTTTCGGGAGAAAATTCGAACGCTGAGGAGGTGTCGCTTTATGGGCATCCGGCCCTTGAGACTCTCAAGTTGATCAGCTATGACACCTCCGCACCATTGGGTGATAGCTGGAGTGTCGGAACTCAGGAAAACCGCTTTGCGCACAATATGTCAGGTGGTGCAGCCCGCGTTTTGCCGCTGGTGCCTGCGCCCGATAACCGGATATCGGATCCTTCGGAACGTGTGCAGATTTTTGAGTTTTGGGTCACCAGCAGTCGTCCGGGTTCGATTCAGATTGCAGCTGAAATTACATTGCAAGGAGTAAAGTATCGAAGCGATGGTCGTCATGGCTATGACAGCAGCGTTACCCTGGAGGCAATCGCCCCCAAGCAGTATCCAATCTCAAACTTTGTGATGAAAAAAACCAGAGTTCTTGATCTGCCCAGCCTTTTTGAACGAACCGAATTACACAGTCTCTCTTTACATGCGGAAGGACGGCAGATCAATTTGCTGGATTGGGCGAGTTTCGATGCCAGATATGACGAAGAGTTTGCAACCGAGTTCTTCTCATCGGGTAATGCCCTAAATCTGTCTCCTGGGGTGAGAGGTTATGTTGCTTTTATTGGACCGATTTATGGTGTGCAGGTCACCGCCCGTACTTCAACAGGATTCCGCTCTTTGGCCCAGGATCCTGGGACGATATCGATACTTAGCCATTTGACACAAGACTATCCGAACAAACCTGCTCGCACGGCTCAATTGAATCTGCAGGTTTTTGATGAATACGGTACCGAGCACAACGTTCGTATCAATCCCGATATTGTTAATCGCTCTTACACATTGAGTTGACTAGGTTTTTTGCGATTACCCCTATTCGTTGTTCTCTGCAATGTAAGCGGGACGCTTGCTTGTGTGCTTTTTGATAATAACAGGAAGTTATCCATGAACAGTCAAGCTACGGATTCAGTACGTTCCAATGCATTCAATTTCGGCGGATTTGTCGCTGGTGGCGTAGATCCCCGTACGGGTATCTATGCCGTGGCTCTGACACTGGGTGCCATTCGCTCTACCGATCTTAACGGACCATCATTCAATCTTTCGCTAGGCTTCAACCCAATTGACACGCGTAACGCAGGTTATGGCACAGGTTGGTCGCTCGCGAGCAGTCGTTATGACTTGCGCAGTAAGGTCATGACGTTGGCCAACGGTGAGACCTATAAAGCCTCTGAAACTTCTAAAGCTTTATTTTTCAGGGAAATGAAGCTGGAGAGCGCCAAGGTTCTGAAAACGGGTGTCGGGCAGTATGCCGTTCACTACAAAGATGGCCGGCGAGAAGAGCTTGAGGTTTTTGGTGCTACCCGGATCGCGGTGCCCAAGAAAATTATCGCTGCGAACGGCGCTAGCATCGCTTTGAAGTATGCCTTGTTCAATGAGCAACCAAAACTCGTTGAGATAAGGGATGCAAAAAGAGTACTGCTCAAGGTCGGCAGTACTGCTGGCAAGCTTACGTTTACTCAGAATCCTGACATGCCGGACAGCACAGAATTCTCGCTGACATTCAGTAACGATCGTGTCACCGCCATAGCCTTACCGGTCGGTGGGAGTTGGGATCTGCAGTACGAAATCATTCACGGTATCAATTATGTCAGTCGTGTTGATTCGCCGCTTGGGACCGTTGAAATCATCCGCTACAAGCGCGACGGCCACATGTTTCCTGGTGGAATGCAACACGTACCGTACGTGATAGCGCATGATATTTTTGCCAAGCAAGGGCAGCGAAAGATAATCAAGACTTACACCTACTCGGATCCAAACTACCTGGGCTATGGTGTAGAAGCGGATAGCAAGGATGACATTGACCTGCTTTACCGGGCACAGGCGAAATATCAGTACAGCTCCACTGAACAGTTGATTGTGGGAAATAAGCTTCATACTCACACCAAACGCACTTACAACAAATTTCATCTGTTGGTCTCTGAAGTGACGCAATGTGGTAATGCGGTGACGTCGGCTTCTACCGAATATCACTGTGACGTCACCAAGCCATTTACCGGGCAGGACCCGCAATTCAGGATGCCCAGGTCCCATGCCCTCAGTTATGAAGACCGCACGACCAATAAGAAGCGCACCGAGATATCTACCACTGAATTCGACTCTATCGGCAACCTGGTCAAGCAGGTGGGTGCCAACGGTGTGACCACGCAGTTTGAATACTACCCAGACTCCGAATCAGAAGACTGTCCGAAAGATCCCCTAGGGTTTGTCCGCTTTCTAAAGCAGAAGACCGTAGTGCCTGCGGTTGGCGGCGGCGCCTCTACCGTTACCCGCTATCGATACGCTTTGCATCCCGTTCTCGAAGGCGCGACGCACGCTAATGTCGTGCCCATCCAGGAGGAGTTTTTCGAACTGGTGGACGGAAGTGAGACTCTTCGCTCCCAAGTCGACATGACTTATCTCAATACACCCAAGGACCCTGCCAGGCACGGATTATTGCTACACCAAAGCGTGGTCCGCAATGCCACGACAACTCGCATCGAGTACTCGTATGTACTCGACGGTACCAGCCTGGTGCTGAAAAAAACCGTGCACGGTTTTGACGACACCACCAGTTCGAGTGAGCAAACGCTCTCGACCCTGAACGGACTGATAATGTCCGAGAAAGATGCTGACGACCGCGTCATCGAGTATGAATACGACAAACTTGGCCGCCGTCTGCGCAAGACATTCTCACCCGGTACGGCGTTTGCCTCCGCTACTCATTGGAACTATGAGGCTGCCAAAGATAACAAGCCTGCGAGGATGACCACGACAGACTCATCAGGTGGTATGCAGATCGCCAAATACGATGGTTTGGGCCGCATCATGGCGATTCAGGAAAAGGATTGCGACAACCCCGACACGCAGGGCAACTGCCCGATGCGCACGGTCTACAGCACGTTTCATGACCAGTCGGGACGGCCGGTGCAGGTCATTCACGGTGACTGGTGGGAAGGCCTTTTGCGGGAGGTCAGGACGGAGTTTTCTTACGACAATTGGGGACAGGTCACAGAGACCCGCCATGGCGATGGGCGCATCGAGCATAGTGTGTTTGACCCGATCAGCCGCCAGCAGCAAAACTGGCAGCAGGGCATGGGCAAGACAGTTGCCGCCGTCAATGCTTTCGGTAAGCCGGACAGCGTCGAGATGTTCGATCTCAAGGATCAAAGCCTGGGTAAAACCGTTTATGGATATGACGGTTTGGGCCGAACCCTGAGTCAGACCGATCCCGCCGGCAACATCACCCGCTACGAATATGATGTGTTCGACCGGATGGTTCGCAGTGTTCTGCCGGACGGCCATGCCGTGGAAACCACATTTGCTGCCCATAGCACTGGTGAGCTGCCGGTTGAAATCAAAGTGGCGGGTTTGCCACTGGGACAACAGAGGTTCGATGGTTTGAACCGTGTGACCGAGATTACTGTGGGGGGGCGTAAGTCGGTCAGCAGTTACGAGGCTGGGCGCAGCCTGCCCAAGTCCTCAACAGATGCTGCGGGCCAGAAAATCGAGTTCGTCCATGCCCCTGAACTGGGCGGAGTGTTGACTGAGCGCAAGGCCGTGACCGAGGGGGACGAAGACGGGTTGGCCACCCGATTCACCTACGATGTCCAGAACGGAAAAACCAAGAGCTGCATCGAACAGGGTCGCGAGCGTCATTTCGAGTACTTCCCCTCTGGACGCCTGAAGTCGGAAACCAGTCAATATGGCGAACAACGCAAGACGGTTTCCCATACCTATTCTTTCGCCGGTTTGCCCCTTACCTACGTGGATGTGCTCGGTACAAAGCACCAGACCGATTACGACAACTGGGGGCGAAGAACCTCATTCAAGCAAGGTGCGGTGCAGGCTGATTATTTCTATGACAAACGCGGCCTGCTGGAGAGGATCGAAACACGCGACACTTCGACCAAGCGCCTGTTGACCACGCGTCTGACCTACGACGATATAGGGCGTGAAACAACTCGAGGTTTTGAAGTCGGCGGTTTGCCCACTCAGACGCTGAGCTCCAGCTACACCGTGGCAGGTAAACTGGGGCAGAAGGTTTTGAGGCGCGGCGCTTTCGTGCTGCGTGATGAGCGTTTCACTTACGACGTGCGCGGGCGCCTCAAACAGTACGACTGCGATGGCAGCCAGCGGCCACGGGATCCCTACGGCAAGGAGATCGCTCAGCAAATATTTATCTTCGACGCGCAGGACAACATCCTGACGCTGCAAACCACCTTTCCCCAAGGCGTCAACGTAACGACCTTCAGTTTCAGCGAAATCGATCCGGCGCAGCTTATTGGTGTAACGCACTCCCATGCTGACTATCCCGCGCCGGTCACTCTGGAGTACGACGCCGACGGTCGAATGATCAAGGACGATCAGGCGCGTAATTTGGCTTATGACGCCTTCGGTCGGCTGAACCGGGTGAGCAATGCTCGAGGGGATGTAGTGCGTGGTTTCCATTACGACGGCTTTGACCGAATCGTTGAACTGTCGCAACCGCGCATGCCGGATGTGCAACGCTACTATCACCACTCGGCAGTCAGTAGCGAAATTCGTGGCGAGGATTCGCGCAGTGTCGTACGCGATGGTGGATTGATACTGGGGCAACAGCAATTCGGGGCTAACGTCGGCAGCCGGATCTTCGGGGCGGATCAACAGCAAACTGTGCTGGCCCAGTTACACGGGGAGCAATGGGAAGACAATGCCTACAGCCCTTATGGACATCGTCCAGCCGAAGGCGCGTTGTTCAGTTTGGCGGGTTTCAATGGCGAGCAACCGGATGCAATCACAGGTCTGTACCTGCTCGGCAACGGTTACCGGGCCTATAGCCCGACCCTGATGCGGTTCACCAGTCCCGACAGCATGAGTCCGTTTGGTGCGGGAGGTTTGAATGCCTATGCATACTGCCTGGGTGATCCAGTCAATCGCATTGACCCTACGGGACATATTTCCTGGCAGTCGATTGCGGGGATTGCGCTGGGGATTATCGGGATTGTCGCCAGTATCGTGACCCTGGGTGCTGCTACGCCATTAGCCCTGTTGGCAATGGGGCTGGGCGTCGCTTCAGGGGTGACTGCCATTGGCAGCGAGATTGCCTATGCGTATGACCCACAATCCCAGGTCGGCGAAATACTCGGCTGGGTAAGTATGGGGCTGGGTATTGCGTCGGCTGCTGCGGGTGCACTGGCGGTTCGGCACGCAGTCGCGCAAACACTGAAGCCGCGCCAGTATCTTGTGAAACTGGCTGACGAGCCGCCGGGCAGGATCGTGGAAAAGGAATACGCGACGTTCGGCATGCCTTACAAGAAAGAGTTTTCCAAATCAAGCAAAGCCGGTGCCGCTGCTGCTGAGGCGGAGCCGCCAGCAAACTGGACGGTTATTGAAGATTTTGCCAGTCACAATTATCTCGATGAGGGAAAACGTGGAAAAGCACAGCTTGCGAAGTACAACGAGTACAAGGCAGAGATCATAAACCACAATACGCATCCTCGAGAGGCCGCGAAGGTTTTCCCCACGGGCCTGTACGAAAACTATCCTAACTACAAAAACTTCAAACCTAATGGTGAGCATAAGGGATTCATGCATGCACACATGCGTGTGACGCATGATCACCGTACTTTTTTTCTGGTGAATGACAACACCAGACAAATCATCATCAAGCAAGTCGGTACTCACGACCCGCAATGGTGATTAGCGGGGTGGTCCCGTTTTAGGTCTACGGGTCACCTGTTCCGTCCGTTGGCAATATAGTGGCCTGGGTATGGATCAGAGCCGAATGCTGGCTTAACGCCCACTCCACATGCTCCCTCACCAACTCCGACGGATAATCCCGTCGCGCCTTCAACGCTTCCAGCACCGGTATCGTTGAAGGCGCATTGCCCAGCCCCACCGCCAGATTGCGCAACCAGCGCTCATACCCGGCCCGCCGCAACGGCGAGCCTTCAGTGCTGCTCAAAAACGTCTCTTCATCCCACAAAAACAACTCGGCCAGTTCGGCATTGTCGAGGTTGTGCCGTGGCTTGAAATCGCTTTCCGTGGAAGGTTTGGCGAAACGGTTCCACGGGCAGACGATCTGGCAGTCATCGCAGCCGAACACCCGATTGCCGATAAGCGGCCTCAGCTCCTCGGGGATGGCGGTCTTCAACTCGATGGTCAGATAAGAAATGCAGCGCCGCGCATCCAGCACATACGGGCCGACGAAGGCATTGGTCGGGCAGATATCCAGACACGCAGTGCAACGGCCGCAATGTTCGCTGCCGTGCGGCTCATCCACCGGCAGCGGCAGATCGACGAACAATTCGCTAAGGAAGAAATAACTGCCGGCCTTGCGATTCAGCACCAGGGTGTTCTTGCCGATCCAGCCCAGCCCGGCCTGTTCGGCGATGGCTTTTTCCAGCACCGGGGCGCTGTCGACAAAGGCGCGGAAACCGAACGGGCCGATCTGCGCCTGAATTCTGTCGGCTAATTGCTGAACACGTTTACGGATCAATTTGTGGTAATCGCGGCCCAAGGCATAACGCGAGACGTAGGCTTTTTCCGGTTGCGTGAGCATTTGCGCCATTTGTGTGTCGCCGGGCAGGTAGTCCATGCGCAGCGACACCACACGCAAAGTGCCCGGCACCAGCTCTTCGGGGTGCGAGCGTTTGCTGCCATGGGCGCCCATGTAGTCCATTTCGCCGTGATAGCCCGCTGCGAGCCAGCGCTCGAGGTGCTGCTCATGTTCGGCGAGGTTCAGGCCGCTGATGCCGACTTGCTGAAAGCCCAGCTCGCGGCCCCATTCCTTGATCGATTGGGCGAGGGCGGGCAGGTCTGTGGTGATGGCGGACATGAGGCGAGAGAAACCGGAGCTGAGGTGCGTATAATTCTGCCAGACATCGGAGCCCGAAGACGCATGCCGCAGACGAAAGATGAATTACCCGACGCACTGTACGGCGCCGCCCAGGTACGTGAACTCGACGCCCGGCTGATTGCCGTCGGCACGCCGGGCTTCGAATTGATGCAGCGCGCGGCCCGCGCGACCTGGCGCGCGCTGGTGCGGCAATGGCCGGACGCGAACGAACTGACGGTGCTGGCCGGGCATGGCAACAATGCCGGCGACGGTTACCTGATCGCCGCGCTGGCGCTTCGCGCCGGTTGGGCTGTACGCGTGCTGGCAGTGGGCGATCCGCAGCGCTTGCAAGGGGATGCGGCGCTTGCGCATGCCGAGGCACTGGCCGCAGGCGTTGCTGTGCAGCGCTGGACTGGTGAGTGCGAGCTGCGCGGCGTGCTTGTCGATGCCTTGCTGGGCACAGGCTTGAGTGGCGAAGTGCACGAGCCTTATGTGGCTGCGATCAATGCAATCAACGCCAGCGGCCTGCCGGTAACGGCGGTCGATGTCCCTTCCGGACTCTGCGCCGACACCGGGCGTACCCTGGGTGTCGCGGTACGTGCTGATCTCACGGTGACGTTTATTGCTCTCAAGGTCGGCCTGTTCACTGGCGATGCCGCCGATCACATTGGTGAGCTGGTGTTCAATGATCTGCAGGCCAGCGCCGACATTTATAGTGACATTGCTGTCCGCGCCCGACGCCTCAATCCGGCTAATCTTCCGCTGCCAGCCCCGCGCGCACCGACGGCGCACAAGGGCCGGTTTGGCCATGTGCTGCTGATCGGCGGCGATCACGGTTTTGGCGGGGCGATCCTGCTGAGTACGGAAACGGCCCTGCGCAGCGGCGCGGGCATGGTGTCGCTGGCAACGCGTCCGGAGCACGTTCCGGCGGCGCTGAGCCGGGTACCGGAAGCCATGGCCCTCGGCACCTCGTCGGCCAATCAATTGATGGGCTTGCTGGAGAAGGTCTCGACGCTGGTCGTCGGCCCGGGCCTCGGGCAAGCCAGTTGGGGCCGCGCATTGTTGTCTGCCGCGGCCAACGCACCCTTGCCGCAGGTGTGGGACGCCGATGCATTGAACCTGCTGGCCAGCGGTTTCGTTCAATTACCCAAGGACAGCGTGATCACCCCGCATCCGGGGGAGGCGGCGCGTTTGTTGGGCGTCAGTACTGCCGACGTGCAGGCGGATCGTCCGACGGCGGCGCTTGAATTGAGCAAAAAACATGCAGCGGTGGTCGTGTTGAAAGGCGCAGGCAGCCTGATCGCGCATCCCGACGGGCGCCTTTCGCTGTGTCATCAAGGCCATCCGGCGATGGCCACGGGCGGCCTCGGCGATGTGCTGGCCGGTTTGATCGGCGCACTGCTGGCGCAGGGCATGCAGGCTTTCGATGCCGCAAGTCTCGCCGTGTGGCTGCACGCCAATGCCGGGCTGCAACAAGGCAAATTCGGCCGTGGGCTGGCGGCCGGTGATCTGATTCCAGCCATTCGTCAGTTGTTGGAGGAGCAAGCACCGTGTCTGAAGTAACCCTGTACCTGGCCGATGAACAGGCGATGAGCGACTTTGGCGCACGGATCGCCCGCGTGACCCAGGGTCATGGCCTGATTTTTCTCGAAGGCAACCTGGGCATGGGCAAAACCACGCTCTCGCGTGGCATCATTCGCGGGCTGGGGCATGTCGGCGCGGTAAAAAGTCCGACCTTCACCTTGGTCGAGCCCTACGAGATCGGTGACGTTAGTGCCTTCCACTTTGACCTGTATCGCCTGGTCGATCCGGAAGAGCTGGAGTTTCTCGGCATCCGCGACTACTTCGAAGACGATGCGCTGTGCCTGATCGAATGGCCCGATAAAGGTGCAGGCTTTTTGCCAAAGCCTGACCTGACCATTACCATTAGCCCGCAAGACAGCGGGCGTTCGCTGAAAATTTTGTCCCAGGGCTCGCGTGGCGAGGCCTGGTGTGCCGCTTTGGCATTGGAATCCAATTAAATGATGGGGTTTGGTATGCGCTTTCGCGCGTTGGTGGCTGCCGCTGGACTGATGTTGATGGCAGTAACCGTCAACGCTGTGGCCGATTCAAAGGTCAACAGCGTGCGCCTGTGGCGGGCGCCGGACAACACGCGACTGGTCTTCGACCTGAGCGGCCCGGTCCAGCACAGTGTATTTACGCTGACTGCACCGGACCGACTGGTCATCGACATCAACGGCGCCACTCTTGGTGCGCCGCTGAATGTGCAGACCGCCAACACGCCGATCACCGCGATGCGTTCGGCTCAGCGTACGCCGACCGATCTGCGCGTGGTCATCGACCTGAAAAAAGCCGTTACCCCGAAAAGCTTCTCGCTGGCGCCGAACGCGCAGTACGGCAATCGTTTGGTGGTCGATCTGTTCGACAACCCGGCCGATGCCGCGCCGCCGCCCGCGCCTACGCCTTCGGTGGCAACCGTGCCGGCAGTGCCGGTGACCCCGACTGAGCCGGCGATCAAACTGCCGCCAGCCCCGGCCGGCAAGCGCGACATTATTGTCGTGATCGATGCCGGCCACGGCGGTGAAGACCCTGGTGCCTCCGGCTCACGCGGCCAGCGTGAAAAAGACGTGGTATTGCAGATCGCCCGAGAATTGCAGCGCCAGGTCAACGGCATGAAAGGCTTTCGCGCTGAACTGACCCGCACTGGCGACTACTTCATCCCGCTGCGTGGGCGTACCGAAATCGCGCGCAAGAAGGGCGCCGACCTGTTCGTCTCGATTCACGCCGACGCCGCACCATCCGCTGCCGCGTTTGGTGCATCGGTGTTCGCCCTGTCCGATCGCGGCGCCACGTCGGAAACCGCCCGTTGGCTGGCCGACAGCGAAAACCGTTCCGACCTGATCGGTGGTGCCGGCAACGTCAGTCTCGACGACAAGGACCGTATGCTGGCCGGCGTGCTGCTCGACCTGTCGATGACGGCATCGCTGACCTCAAGTCTCAACGTCGGTCAGAAGGTGCTGACCAATATCGGCCGCGTGACGCCGCTGCACAAACAGCGCGTGGAACAGGCCGGGTTCATGGTGCTGAAATCGCCGGACATCCCGTCGATTCTGGTCGAAACCGGCTTTATCTCAAATGCCAACGAAGCCAACAAACTCTCCGCGTCGAGCCACCAGCAAGCGCTGGCCCGCTCGATCAGCAGCGGCGTGCGCCAGTTTTTCCAGCAGAATCCGCCACCGGGCACCTACATCGCCTGGCTGCGTGATTCCGGCAAGATTGCTCAAGGCCCGCGTGATCACCGCGTCGGCCCGGGCGAGACGCTGGCGATGATCGGCGTGCGCTATCAAGTGTCGCCGGCCACGTTGCGCGCGGCGAACAACCTGAAGACCGATGAGCTGAAAGTCGGCCAGCACTTGACCATTCCAGGCACCGAACTGGCGTCGAAAGAATGAATCAGGTTTTGAACAACGCCCGCATCGAACTACTCAGCCCACGGCTGGCGAACCAGATTGCCGCCGGTGAGGTGGTTGAGCGCCCGGCCTCGGTGATCAAGGAATTGCTGGAAAACAGCCTGGACTCCGGCGCCAAACGTATCGATGTCGATGTCGAGCAGGGCGGCGTCAAGCTGCTGCGGGTGCGTGACGACGGCAGCGGCATCTCCGCCGATGACCTGCCGCTGGCGCTGGCTCGTCACGCCACCAGCAAGATTCGCAACCTCGAAGACCTCGAGCAGGTAATGAGCCTGGGTTTCCGTGGTGAGGCGCTGGCGTCGATCAGCTCCGTGGCGCGCCTGACCCTGACCTCGCGCACCCGTGATGCCGATCAGGCCTGGCAGGTCGAGACCGAGGGGCGCGACATGGCGCCCCGCGTACAGCCCGCCGCGCACCCGGTCGGCACCTCGGTGGAAGTCCGCGATCTTTTCTTCAACACCCCGGCGCGGCGCAAATTTCTCAAAACCGAAAAAACCGAATTCGATCACCTGCAAGAAGTGATCAAACGTTTGGCGCTGGCGCGTTTCGACGTGGCGTTTCATCTGCGTCATAACGGCAAAACCATTCTCAGCCTGCACGAGGCCCACGATGATGCGGCTCGTGCCCGGCGGGTAGCGGCGATCTGCGGCTCGGGTTTCCTTGAACAGGCGCTGCCGATCGAAATCGAACGCAATGGTCTGCACCTGTGGGGCTGGGTCGGTTTGCCGACGTTCAACCGCAGTCAGGCGGATTTGCAGTATTTCTTCGTCAACGGCCGCGCGGTACGCGACAAACTGGTCGCCCACGCGGTGCGTCAGGCTTATCGCGACGTGCTGTTCAACGGCCGCCACCCGACGTTCGCGCTGTTTTTCGAGGTTGATCCGGCGGCGGTCGACGTCAATGTGCACCCGACCAAGCACGAAGTGCGCTTTCGCGACGGGCGTATGGTCCATGACTTCCTCTATGGCACCCTGCACCGTGCGCTGGGTGATGTGCGTCCGGAAGACCAGTTGGCCGGCTCCGTGACCACGGCCATCGTGCGACCGAGCGGAGTCGAGGCGGGTGAATTTGGCCCGCAAGGCGAGATGCGTCTTGCGGCGAATGCATTGCTTGAGCAACCGCAGGCGCAACCGGCGTTCAATACCTCGTCCGGTGCCAGTGCTGGCGGCGCTTATCAATATCAGTACACGCCGCGCCCGCAATCGACCGTGCCCGCGGCCGAGGCTCAAGCCGCTTACAAAGAATTCTTTGCGCCGCTGCCCGAAGCCAATGCCAGCGCGCTACCGAGCGGCCAGGAAGATATTCCGCCGCTCGGCTATGCACTGGCGCAGCTCAAGGGCATCTACATTCTGTCCGAGAACGCCCATGGCCTGGTACTGGTGGACATGCATGCTGCCCATGAGCGGATCATGTATGAACGCCTGAAGATTGCCATGGCCAGTGAAGGCCTCAGTGGTCAGCCGTTGCTGGTGCCGGAGTCGCTGGCGGTGAGTCAGCGTGAAGCCGATTGCGCCGAGGAGCACGCCGCGTGGTTCCAGCGGCTGGGCTTCGAATTGCAGCGGCTGGGCCCGGAAACCCTGGCGATCCGGCAGATCCCGGCGTTGCTCAAGCAGGCCGAGGCCAACCGCTTGGTCGGTGACGTGCTGTCGGATCTGATGGAATACGGCACCAGCGACCGTATTCAGGCGCACCTCAACGAATTGCTCGGCACCATGGCCTGTCACGGCGCGATTCGCGCCAATCGGCGCCTGGCCCTGCCGGAAATGAACGGCCTGCTGCGAGACATGGAAAACACCGAGCGCAGCGGTCAATGCAACCATGGCCGACCGACCTGGACCCAACTGGGCCTGGACGATCTGGACAAACTGTTCCTGCGCGGTCGTTGATGAGCCTGCTTCCTCCAGCGATTTTCCTGATGGGCCCGACCGCTGCGGGCAAGACCGACCTGGCCATCGAGCTGACCAAGGTGCTGCCCTGCGAGCTGATCAGTGTCGATTCGGCGCTGGTCTATCGCGGCATGGACATCGGCACCGCCAAGCCCTCGAAAGAACTGCTGGCCGAACATCCGCACCGTTTGATCGATATTCTTGATCCGGCCGAAGCCTACTCGGCTGCGGATTTTCGCCGCGATGCCCTGCAAGCCATGGCCGATATCACCGCGCGCGGCAAAATTCCGCTGCTGGTGGGCGGCACGATGCTCTATTACAAGGCTTTGGTCGATGGTCTGGCGGACATGCCCGCCGCCGATCCCGAAGTCCGCGCGCAAATCGAAGAAGAGGCCGCACGCCTAGGCTGGCAGGCGCTGCACGATCAATTGGCGATCATCGACCCGGTGTCGGCGGCGCGAATTCATCCCAACGACCCGCAGCGCCTGAGCCGTGCCCTCGAAGTTTATCGAGTCAGTGGTCGAAGCATGACCGACCTGCGTCAGCAACAATCTGCGCAAAGTGCCGAAGCAGGCGCTTCGGGACTGCAACAATTGCCCTATACTGTCGCGAACCTGGCCATTGCCCCGGCAGAACGCCAGGTATTGCATGAGCGCATCAAACAAAGATTCACAAATATGTTGGAACAGGGATTCATCGACGAGGTCGTAGCCCTGCGTAATAGAAGTGACCTGCATGCCGGGTTGCCGTCTATACGTGCGGTAGGCTATCGCCAAGTCTGGGACTACCTGGATGGCAAGCTGACGTTGGCCGAAATGCAGGAGCGCGGCATCATCGCTACGCGCCAATTGGCCAAACGCCAGTTCACCTGGCTGCGCAGCTGGGAAGATTTACACTGGCTGGACAGTCTTGATTGCGACAATCTGCCACGCGCCTTGAAATACCTTGGGACCATCTCCATATTGAGCTGAGTCCTTGCAATTGCCGTCTATCCTTGGGGGTGTGACGGCCGAAGCCATCTGAATTACCTATTTTTTATTATTGAATCCTTAAAGGAGTGCGGCACATGTCAAAAGGGCATTCGCTACAAGACCCTTACCTGAATACTTTACGTAAAGAGAAAGTCGGGGTTTCCATCTACCTGGTCAACGGTATCAAACTGCAAGGCACGATCGAGTCGTTCGACCAGTTTGTGATCCTGCTGAAGAACACCGTCAGCCAGATGGTTTACAAACACGCTATCTCGACCGTAGTGCCGGTTCGTCCGATTCGTCTGCCTAGCGCAACCGAAAACGAACAGGGCGACGCAGAGCCAGCTCCGGGTAACGCCTGATAGGAGTCTCCTTTGTTCTTTGAGCGCCACGGTGGTGGTGAACGAGTGATCCTCGTTCACTTGGATGGACAGGACCCTGAGGCGCGCGAAGATCCGCAGGAGTTTCAGGAGTTGGCTAATTCGGCCGGCGCCGAGACCGTTGCGTTTTTTAACGTGCCGCGTCATCGGCCAACCGCCAAATACCTGATTGGCAGCGGCAAGGTCGAAGAGCTACGCGACCTGGTCAAGGCTGAAGAAGCCGATCTGGTGATTTTCAATCACGTCCTCACGCCTAGCCAGGAACGCAACCTCGAACGTGTTTTCGAGTGTCGCGTGATTGACCGCACCGGTCTGATTCTCGATATTTTCGCCCAACGCGCCCGTACCCATGAAGGCAAGCTCCAGGTCGAACTGGCCCAGCTTGACCACATGAGCACCCGGCTGGTCCGCGGCTGGACCCACCTTGAACGTCAGGGTGGCGGCATCGGCATGCGCGGTCCCGGTGAAACCCAGCTCGAAACCGACCGGCGTCTGCTGCGGGTGCGCCTGCGTCAGATCAAGGGCCGGCTGGAGAAGGTGCGCAGCCAGCGCGAGCAATCGCGTCGCGGCCGTTCGCGGGCAGAGATTCCGACCGTATCGCTGGTCGGCTATACCAACGCCGGCAAGTCCACGCTGTTCAACAACGTGACCAAATCCGAGGTCTACGCGGCTGACCAGTTGTTCGCCACGCTCGACCCGACCCTGCGTCGTCTGGATCTGGATGACCTGGGCCCGATTGTCCTGGCGGACACGGTAGGTTTCATTCGGCACTTGCCGCACAAGCTGGTTGAAGCATTTCGGTCTACCCTCGAAGAGTCGAGCAACTCTGATCTGTTATTGCACGTCATCGACGCGGCGGAACCGGATCGCATGTTGCAGATCGAGCAGGTGATGGTGGTGCTGGGCGAGATTGGTGCCCAGGACTTGCCGATCCTCGAGGTCTATAACAAACTCGATTTGCTCGAAGGTGTCGAGCCGCAAATCCAGCGCGACGAGGACGGCAAGCCCCAGCGGGTCTGGTTGTCGGCGCGTGATGGCAGCGGTCTGGAATTGCTTGAACAGGCGATTGCCGAATTGCTCGGCAGTGATCTGTTTGTCGGTACCTTGCGATTGCCGCAACGATTCGCCCGACTGCGTGCGCAGTTTTTCGAACTCGGCGCGGTGCAGAAAGAAGAGCACGACGAAGAAGGTGTCAGTCTGCTGACCGTTCGTTTGCCCCGGATCGAGTTGAATCGACTGGTAAGCCGCGAAGGATTGCAGCCGATGGAATTCATCGAGCAACACACTTTGCAATAAAAGCCTGAAAAAGCGGTTGTGCCGCAACGGCAGGCATTCTGTAGCATTGGTCGGCGCGCCGTGGGTGCGTCTTTGCTTTATCAGATGGAGAGCGCTATGGCTTGGAATGAGCCGGGTGGCAACTCGAACAATCAGGATCCCTGGGGTGGCAAGCGCCGCAATAACGGCGACCGCAAGGGGCCGCCGGATCTCGACGAGGCCTTCCGAAAGCTGCAGGAAAGCCTGAACGGGTTGTTCGGTGGTGGCAAGAAACGTGGTGATGACGGCGGTGGTTCGGGCAAGAGCAGTGGCGGCTTCGGCGGCCTGCTCGGCATCGGCCTGGTCGTGCTGGCGGCCGTCTGGCTGTACAGCGCCGTCTACGTGGTGGACGAGCAGGAGCAGGCCGTCGTGCTGCGCTTCGGCAAGTACTACGAGACTGTCGGCCCGGGCCTGAACATCTATTTCCCGCCGATCGACAAGAAGTACATGGAAAACGTGACGCGTGAGCGTGCGTACTCCAAGCAGGGTCAGATGCTTACTGAAGACGAAAACATCGTCGAAGTGCCGCTGACCGTGCAGTACAAGATCAGCAACCTGCAGGACTTCGTGCTGAACGTCGATCAGCCGGAAATCAGTCTGCAGCACGCGACTGAAAGTGCCCTGCGCCACGTGGTCGGTTCGACCGCCATGGACCAGGTGCTGACCGAAGGTCGTGAATTGATGGCCAGCGAAATCAAGGAGCGTCTGCAACGTTTCCTCGATACCTATCGCACCGGTATCACCGTTACCCAGGTCAACGTGCAGAGCGCAGCGGCACCGCGCGAAGTGCAGGAAGCCTTCGACGACGTGATCCGCGCCCGTGAAGACGAGCAGCGTTCGCGCAACCAGGCCGAAACCTACGCCAACGGCGTGGTGCCGGAAGCCCGTGGTCAGGCGCAGCGCATCATCGAAGATGCCAACGGTTACCGCGACGAAACGATCTCCCGCGCCAAGGGTGAGGCCGATCGCTTTACCAAACTGGTCGCCGAGTATCGCAAGGCACCTGAAGTCACCCGCGAGCGTCTGTATCTGGACACCATGCAGGAAGTCTTCAGCAACACCAGCAAGGTACTCGTGACGGGCAACAAGAACGGCCAGAGCAATCTGCTCTACCTGCCGTTGGACAAGATGATCCAGAACAGCTCGGGTAATGCACCGGTAACCGGTTCGGCCGCCAGCAACAACACCGACGTCACGCCGCATGTCACTGACGTGCCGCAGACGCGTACAAGGGAGACCCGCTGATGAGCAATAAATCGCTGATCGCCCTGATCGTTGGCGTCGTCGTGGTACTGGTGGGCTGG
Organism: Pseudomonas koreensis; assembly: GCF_036668835.1. Lineage (GTDB taxonomy): Bacteria > Pseudomonadota > Gammaproteobacteria > Pseudomonadales > Pseudomonadaceae > Aquipseudomonas > Aquipseudomonas koreensis_I. The sequence continues at coordinate 200,616 of NZ_JAZEVW010000004.1, read as the reverse complement.
AATTGCTTCTACATCGTCGCTCAGACCGAGCGCGCGGTGCTGCTGCAATTCGGTCGCGTTGTTCAGGCCGATGTTCAGCCGGGTCTGCATGTGAAGGTGCCTTACGTTAACCAGGTGCGTAAATTCGACGCACGCCTGTTGACGCTGGACGCACCGACGCAGCGCTTCCTGACCCTGGAAAAGAAAGCCGTGATGGTCGACGCCTACGCCAAGTGGCGCGTCAAGGATGCCGAGCGCTTCTACACCGCGACTTCCGGTCTCAAGCAGATTGCCGACGAGCGTTTGTCGCGTCGTCTGGAATCGGGCCTGCGTGACCAGTTCGGCAAGCGCACCCTGCACGAAGTGGTGTCGGGTGAGCGTGACGCACTGATGGCTGACATCACTGCATCGCTGAACAAGATGGCGGAAAAGGAGTTGGGTATCGAAGTCGTCGATGTCCGGGTCAAGGCCATCGATCTGCCGAAAGAAGTGAACCGCAGCGTGTTCGAACGTATGAGCACCGAGCGTGAGCGTGAAGCTCGCGAGCACCGCGCCAAGGGTAACGAGCTGGCCGAAGGCATCCGTGCCGACGCCGATCGTCAACGCCGCGTGCTGCTGGCTGAAGCCTATCGTGAATCCGAAGAGGTTCGCGGTGATGGTGACGCCCAGGCCGCTGCGATCTATTCCAAGGCCTACGGCCAGGATCAGGAGTTCTACGGGTTCTACCGTAGCCTGCGTGCCTACCGTGAAAGCTTCGCGAACAAATCCGACGTCATGGTCCTCGACCCAAGCAGCGACTTCTTCCGTTATCTGGAAAAAGCCAAGCCTTGATGCGACGTTGACCTGAATCGCTCCGCCCGGCGGCTAAATCCTCGGGCGGGGTGATCCTTTGGGAAAACGTGTGTATGATGCGGCAGCCGGGAAATTCCCGGCTTTTTTGCGTCTGCACGTTTGATTGCTGTTTTTGTTGCAGGCATCGGGTTGAATGGCCCGAACGTTTTTCGAGGAAAGTGGTGGGCGAAGCCGGTAACAGGCCTTTCGCCGCGTCGTTCATGCGCGTGCGTTTTGAACGGATCGACCATTTTCTGCTTCACTCAAGGCTCGCCCGCAGGCTGGCCGCCCGGATCAAAGGGGAATGGCGTAATGGCAACGGTAGACCGCTGGCTGCTGCCAGATGGCATCGAAGAAGTACTGCCACCGGAAGCGGCGCGCATCGAAGTCGCGCGTCGTCAGGTGTTGGATCTGTTCCAGAGCTGGGGTTACGAGTTTGTCGTAACTCCTCATATCGAGTACCTGGAATCCCTGCTGACCGGTGCAGGCCAGGACCTGGATCTGCGCACCTTCAAGGTCATCGACCCGCAGTCGGGTCGGCAGATGGGATTCCGCGCCGACATCACGCCGCAAGTCGCGCGCATCGATGCCCACACCCTGCGCCGCGAAGGCCCGAGCCGCCTGTGCTACGCCGGCAGCGTACTGCACGCCCAGCCGCGGGCCTTGTCGTCTTCGCGCAGCCCGATCCAGTTGGGCGCCGAGTTGTACGGCGAGGCCAGCCCGAGCAGCGACGTTGAAGTGATCAGCCTGATGCTGGCCATGCTGCAACTGGCCGACGTTCCGGATGTGCACATGGACCTTGGCCATGTCGGCATCTATCGGGGTCTGGCGCGTGCTGCCGGTTTGTCCGGTGAAGTCGAGCAGCTGTTGTTCGATGCGCTGCAACGCAAGGCCATCGACGAGGTCATTACCCTGACCGAAGGTTTGCCGGCAGATCTGTCTGACATGCTGCGCGCATTGGTAGACCTGTGCGGTGGTCGTGAAGTGTTGAGCGCCGCGCGCGAGCGTCTGGTCAATGCGCCAGCGCCGGTGCTGGCGGCCCTGGAAGACTTGCTGGCAATTGCCGAGCGTCTGTCAGTGCGCTTCCCTGATCTGCCGTTGTACTTCGACCTGGGCGAATTGCGTGGCTACCACTATCACACCGGTGTGGTGTTCGCCGTGTTCGTGCCTGGCGTGGGTCAGTCCATCGCTCAGGGCGGACGCTACGATGACATCGGGGCCGATTTTGGGCGTGCCCGCCCGGCGACCGGTTTTTCCACCGATTTGAAAACCCTGGTGACCCTGGGGCGTGCTGAGATCGAGCTACCGTCTGGCGGTATCTGGATGCCTGACAGTACGGATGCGGCACTCTGGCAGCAGGTTTGCCAGTTGCGCAGTGAGGGTCAGCGTGTCGTTCAGGCCTTGCCTGGACAACCTTTGGCCGCCGCCCGTGATGCGGACTGCGACCGGCAATTGATTCAGCAGAACGGGCTTTGGCAAGTATCGCCACTGGCTTCTTGAGTTTTCCTGCCGGCCATCGCCGGCACCAAGTTTGCGCGAATGAGGACAAGTGTTATGGGTAAGAATGTCGTAGTCCTGGGCACCCAGTGGGGTGATGAGGGCAAAGGCAAGATCGTTGATCTGCTGACCGAACATGCTGCCGCCGTAGTGCGCTACCAGGGTGGCCACAACGCGGGCCACACGCTGGTGATCGACGGCGAGAAAACCGTCTTGCACCTGATCCCGTCGGGCGTGCTGCGCGAAGGCGTGCAGTGCCTGATCGGCAACGGCGTGGTCGTCGCACCTGACGCCCTGCTGCGCGAGATCACCAAGCTGGAAGAGAAAGGCGTACCGGTGCGCGAGCGCCTGCGTATCAGCCCGTCCTGCCCGCTGATCCTGTCCTTCCACGTTGCGCTGGACCAGGCCCGTGAAAAGGCCCGTGGCGAGCTGAAGATCGGCACCACCGGTCGCGGCATCGGCCCGGCCTACGAAGACAAGGTTGCCCGTCGTGGCCTGCGTGTCGGCGATCTGCTGAACATGCCGCGCTTCGAAGACAAGCTGCGTGAACTGGTGGATTACCACAACTTCATGCTGGTCGGTTACTACAAAGAGCCGGCCATCGAGTTCGAAAAGACCCTGGCCGAGTGCAAGGAATACGCCGAACTGCTCAAGCCGCTGATGCTCGACGTCACTGCCGAGCTGCATGACTTGCGTCGTGCCGGCAAGGACATCATGTTCGAAGGCGCCCAGGGTTCGTTGCTCGACATCGACCACGGTACCTATCCGTACGTGACCAGCTCCAACACCACCGCGGGTGGCGTGGCGACAGGTTCGGGCGTTGGCCCGATGTTCCTCGATTACATCCTCGGCATCACCAAGGCGTACACCACGCGCGTCGGTTCCGGTCCGTTCCCGACTGAGCTGTTCGACGACGTCGGTGCCCACCTGGCCAAGCAAGGTCACGAGTTCGGCGCCACTACCGGCCGCGCCCGTCGTTGCGGCTGGTTCGACGCTGTCATCCTGCGTCGCGCTATTGATGTGAACAGCATCTCGGGCATCTGCCTGACCAAGCTGGACGTACTCGACGGTCTGCAAACCATCAACATCTGCGTCGGCTACAAAGACGCGCAGGGCAACGCTGTTGCTCCTACCGATGCTGACAGCTACGTTGGCCTGCAGCCGGTGTACGAAGAAGTGCCGGGCTGGAGCGAATCGACCGTGGGTGCCAAGACCCTGGAAGAGCTGCCGGCCAATGCTCGCGCCTACATCAAACGCGTTGAAGAGTTGATCGGCGCACCGATCGACATTATTTCGACGGGCCCGGACCGCAACGAAACCATCGTTCTGCGTCATCCGTTTGCTTGATAAGTCGTTGATGTAAAAAACAAAGGCCCCTTAATCGGGGCCTTTGTCGTTTATGCCTGTTGGACGGCATGACCTTTGCTGTGAATCTGTCTACAAGAGTGCCATCAAATTAATGGCGTCAGACGTAGAGGGATTTCAAAGTGTCGGCCGTTCTCTCACTGTTACAAAGCCGTTTGCTGCGGCCCGTGTTCGTTACCTTGGGTATCGCCCTTTTGGTGCAGGTGTTGGTGGCCGTTGCCCTGACGCGGAGCACCGTCACGGCGCTGGAAGCGGATCTGGCGACGCGCCTGGGAACCGACAGCCAAAAGCTGTCCGGCGAACTGGAGCAGGCCGGGCGGGAAGTCACTTCCAGTCTCGACGCTTTGTCTGCCAGTACCCGGCAGCGACTCACCGCTGGCCTGTCTTCACGCCTGAAGGAAGAGCAGGCGCAACTGCGTGCCACGCTGGAAAAGGACCTCAAGGACTCCGCCAACGATATGGCGCAGTTGCTCGCCTCCGTTGCTCCGCGGGCGATGTGGGACAGCGACGTACCGACCCTGTCGGAATTTGCCCGCCGCGCCCAGCGCAATCCCAACGTGCTGTTCGTGGTGTATGACGATGCCACCGGCCAGCACCTGACCCGTTACCTGAACCGGGAAAACCCAATCAACAAGGCCTTGCTGGAGAAGGGGCAGGGTGAGCGGGCGCTGGATAAAGTCCTCGATGCAGCGAAAAACGATCCCTCGGTGTATTACCTCGAGGCGTCGATCAATCCCAACGGTGTGGAGATCGGCAAGGTGCTAATGGGCGTTTCCACAGCCTCGGTGGAAACCGATCTGGTCGAACTCGACAAACGTTTCTCGGCGCTGATCGCCAGCAGCGATCAACTGGTCGGTGACAGCCTCAAAGGCGCCGCAGCGGACAGTGCGAAAGCCATGCAGGCGCGCCTGCAGTCGGCGCAGTCCACGGCTGGCGAGATGAAAGCCAATACCGCGCAAACCGTTCAAGACGCAGCGGCGACTCTGCGCTGGCGCATCGGCCTGGGCTTGTCGCTGGTCGGATGTGCGGTGTTGCTGTTGCTGGCGGTGGTGTTGGGTCATCGCGTGGTCAATCGCCTGAAAATGCTCAATGCGGCGATGGACGATCTGGCGGCGGGCGAGGGCGATCTGACCAAGCGTGTACAGATCAACAGCAAGGATGAAATCGGCGACATGGCCTCGGCGGTCAACCGCTTTGTGGACAAGTTGCAGCCGATCGTGCGCGAGGCGGGTGATGTAGCGCAGCGCACCGGCGTCGAGATTGGCGCGATGACTCTGCGCAACGCCGGCGCCGATGCGGCTGCCGGCATGCAGCGCGATGAAGTTGCCGAGAGCCTGCGCGCGTTGTCGCAAATGGCCGACGAGGCGCAATCGGAAAGTCATGCGATGCAGGCCGCACTCAAGCAAGTGGTGGAGATCCGTCAGGCGACTGATGAAAACACCCGCACTTCGGCCAAAGTCGGCGGTCTGATCGAAGCGCTGGCCGGGCAGGTCGACACCGGAGCGAAAGTCATCGAGCGGCTGGCGCAGCAGAGTGAACAGATTGAAGTGGTGCTGACGGTGATCCACGGCATCGCTGAGCAGACCAACCTGTTGGCCTTGAACGCGGCGATTGAAGCGGCGCGCGCGGGCGAGACCGGCCGCGGCTTCGCCGTGGTGGCGGATGAAGTACGCGCACTGGCGAGCAAAACGCAAAGCTCCACCGGCGATATCCAGGCACACATCGTCGCGTTGCAGCAGGGCGCGCGCGAAGCGGTCGAGGCTATCGGGCAGGCCGGGCGTCAGGCCAGTGAGGGCTTGCTGGTGTTGCGTGATAGTGCTCGACTGCAGCAGTCGGTGCAGGCCTCGGTTGAACAGGTGCACGCGGCGATTGGCCTCGCGACACAAGCGGCAGCGCATCAGGCGCAGGGTGCGCAGGCAGTTCGCGGGCGGGTCGAGACGATTCACGCCCAGGCTGAAAAAGCCGCGCAGGCGGTGGTGGAAACCACGGCCAGTGGCAAGGTGCTGGATGGTCTGGCGGCGCAGCTAAAAGCGAGCCTGGGGCAGTTCAGGGCTTGATGGTGGCTGGGCTGGCCTCTTCGCGAGCAGGCTCGCTCCCCCAGGGAAACTCAATCCATTGTGGGAGCGAGCCTGCTCGCGAAAGCGGTATTAACGGCTCAGATACATCCGCGTCGTGAGCAGATAAACCGGCAACCCCGACACCACAATCAACAACGCCGCATAAGGCGCCGCCGCCGCGAACTCGACATTCGCCGTATGCGCCCAGACCTCAGTCGCCAGCGTATTGAGTCCGGTCGGACTCAACAGCAGCGTCGCCGTCAATTCCTTCATCGCATCGAGAAACACCAACGCAAACGCCGCGCCCAGTGCCGGGAAAATGATTGGCAGTGTCACCCGGCAAAAAGCCGAGAACGACGAAGCCCCTAGCGTGCGCGCCGCCTCCTCAAGCTGGGGTGCAGCCTTGTTCAGCGCGGTGCGGATCGGCGCCTGCGCCAGCGGCAGAAACAGCAGTGCATAAGCAATCAGCAGCAGTCCCGAGGTCTGATACAGCACCGGCACGTAGTGCAGGGCGAAATACACCAGCGTCAGGGCAATTACCAGTCCCGGCAGCGCGTGCAGCAGATACGGCAGACGCTCGGCCCAGATCGCCAGTTGGCCTTTGTAGCGCACCACCAGCAGTCCTACCGGAACCGCCAATACGAGACACAGCGCCGCGCCGCCCAGTGACAATGCCAGCGATGACAACAGCGCTTCGGTAATCGCCGCGACCGGAAACGCCGCAGAAGAGCCAACCGCCAGCCAGTAAGCGAGCATTCCCAGTGGAATCCCGCTGCCGACAATCGCCAACGCCAGGCAATACAACTGACCGAGTGCCGCCCATGGTCCCAGGTGGACCTGTTCGGCCTGGCGCGCTGCGCCCTGGCCGGTGCGCACATGCCGGCCCTTGCCACGCACGCGCAGTTCCAGCCACAGCAACAGCAGGCACAGCGCGAGCAGTACTGCCGAGAGCATCGCCGCGTTGGCGTTGCTGAATTCCAGCTCGAACTGCTGATAGATCGCCGTGGTGAAAGTTTGCAGGCCAATGATCGACAGCGCGCCGAACTCCACCAGCATGTGCAGCGCAATCAACAGCGAGCCGGCCAAAAGCGATGGCCACAGCAGCGGCAAGGTCACGCGGAAAAACACGCCCCAACGATTCTGCCCCAGTGTGCGTGCGGACTCCTCGAGTGAAGGATCAAGGTTGCGCAACGTCGCCGCGACCGGCAAGAAAATCAGCGGATACTTCGACAGGCTCATCACCAGAATGGCCCCGCCGAGGCCTTCGAACTGTGCGCTCAGCGAAACCCAGGTAAAGCTGCTGACAAACGCCGGCACTGCGAACGGCAGGCATAGAATCACGCCCCACAAACGCCGCCCCGGCAGATTGCTGCGTTCCAGCAGCCAGGCCAGCGACAGGCCGATCACGCCGCAAGTGAGCGTCACACCGACCATCAACGCCAGGGTGTTGCGCAACAAGCCAAACACATACGGGCGCCACAGCAAATGCAGCGCCTCGGCCCAACCCGCCTGCCACGCCTTGAGCCCGACATAGGCCAGCGGCAACAGGCTCAACACCACCAGCAGCAACACGGGTAGCAGCAGCCAGATTGATGGCCGTTTGCGTTTTGGCACGTAACCCCCGCGCGCGGCGGGGGCGGATAACGATGCTGTCATCAGTTCAAGCCAACTTCGCGTTCCAGTTCCAGCGCTTCCTCGGCATTGCCCAGATCGGCCGGCGTCACGTTCGGTGCTTCCAGCTCGCTGAATGGCTTGAGCCCGCGATCCGATTCCATGCCTTTGTGCAGCGGATATTCGGCGGTGGTCTGGGTGATCACGCGCTGACCTTCTTCGCTGGCCATGTAGGCGAGGAATTGCTGGGCTTCTTTTGGATGTTTGCTGGATTTCAGCACCGCAGCGCTGGATACAGTGATCAGGCCGCCAGCGTCACCGCCGGTGAAGTAGTGCAGTTGCGAATCGAGCTGGCCTTTTTCCCGTTGCAGGGCGAACCAGTAGTAGTTGTTCACCAGTACGGTGGCGACTTCGCCGTTTTCCACGGCTTTGAGCGCGACCATGTTGTTGCTGTAAGTCTTGCCGAACGCGCGCAGGCCGGTCAGCCATTCTTCGGCGGCGTCACGCCCGTGCAGCTTGATGATCGCCACGGCCTGTTCCTGGAATGCGCCGCTGGTCGGCACGAAACCCACCTTGCCTTGCCATTGCGGCTCGGAAAATTCCATCACCGATTTCGGCAGGTCTTTTTCGTCGATCAGTTTCGGATTGAACGCAACCACGCGCACACGAGCGGTGACGCCGATCCAGGTACCGTTGGCGGCGACGTATTTTTCCGGCAATACCGCGAGAGTTGCGTCATCGGCCTTGGCCAGCAGTCCTTGTTCGCCGAGGTTGTTCAGCGGCGGCGACTCTTCGGTGTAGATCACGTCGGCGGGGGAGCGGTCGCCTTCTTCAATGATCTGGCTGGCGAGCTGATTGCTGCTGCCTTTACGAACGTTGACATGAATGCCGGTCTTGGCTTCGAAAGCCTTGGCGATCGCATCGCCGACTTCTTTGTGCTGGCCGTTGTACAGGGTCAGGGAAACCGCATCGGCTGCCTGGGTGAGGGGAGTGGCGAGCGCCAGGCCGAGGAGGGTGAAGGTCAGGCCTCGGCGCAGGGTATTTCGAAACGTCATTCGCAGGGTTCCTCACTGTCGCATTGCAAAAACTTGCAACAATGATAAACGATATTGTTTCTCAAGTGCGCTTCGCGGTCCGATCGGCACGTGGGGTGTGAGTTGGAATTTACGGAAGCCAGAAACGCAAAAACCCGCTTTCGCGGGTTTCTGTGAAATTCAAGGCCTGAACCTTGGATTTGAATTGGTGCCCAGAAGAAGACTCGAACTTCCACGACCGTAAGGTCACCAGCACCTGAAGCTGGCGTGTCTACCAATTTCACCATCTGGGCAATCATCTCGAGCGTTGCCGCTGTTGATGTGGCGCACTATACGGAGCGCATTTTGATCTGTAAACCCCTGATTTAATTTTAATAAATCGGTTTTAAGAAAACCCGGGCTTAGAATGCAAAAAACCCGCTTTCGCGGGTTTTGTGTGAGCCTTGAAACTGATCTAGTCTCAAGCTCGAAATTGGTGCCCAGAAGAAGACTCGAACTTCCACGACCGTAAGGTCACCAGCACCTGAAGCTGGCGTGTCTACCAATTTCACCATCTGGGCAGTATCGTCAACGCATCTGCGTCGTCAATGGCGCGCACTATACGGAGGGTCTTTTTGGCTGTAAACCCCTGTCGGCAAAAAATATGATTTTTTTTACCGGTGGTGGTCAAAATGGCTTTCGGACGGCAGATCATGGCATCAGTTGCGCCTTATATAGCCGGAAATTTCCCGTTTCATGGCGCCTATGCCAAACTAACCCGCATATAGACAAGGTGAAAACTCTCTAATGGCCGATTGGCAGTCCCTCGATCCCGAGGCCGCTCGTGAAGCGGAAAAATACGAAAACCCTATTCCTAGCCGCGAACTGATCCTGGCGCATCTCGCCGATCGTGGTTCGCCGGCTGCCCGCGAGCAACTGGTCGAAGAGTTCGGTCTGACGACCGAAGACCAGATCGAAGCCCTGCGCCGCCGTCTGCGCGCCATGGAGCGCGACGCTCAACTGATCTACACCCGTCGTGGCACCTATGCGCCAGTGGACAAGCTCGATCTGATCCTCGGTCGCATCAGCGGTCACCGTGACGGTTTCGGCTTCCTGGTGCCGGACGACGGCAGCGACGACCTGTTCATGAGCCCGGCGCAAATGCGTCTGGTGTTCGATGGCGACCGTGCGCTGGCGCGTGTTTCCGGCCTCGACCGTCGCGGTCGTCGCGAGGGTGTGATCGTTGAAGTGGTGTCCCGCGCCCACGAAACTATCGTCGGTCGTTACTTCGAAGAAGGCGGCATCGGCTTCGTGGTTGCCGACAACCCGAAGATCCAGCAGGAAGTGCTGGTTACGCCGGGCCGCAACGCCAACGCGCAGATCGGTCAGTTCGTCGAGGTGAAAATCACCCACTGGCCAACGCCGCGCTTCCAGCCGCAAGGCGATGTGGTCGAAGTGGTCGGCAACTACATGGCGCCGGGCATGGAGATCGATGTCGCCCTGCGTACCTACGACATTCCGCACGTCTGGCCTGAAGCCGTACTGAAGGAAGCCGGCAAGCTCAAGCCGGAAGTTGAAGAAAAAGACAAAGAGAAGCGCATTGACCTGCGCCATCTGCCGTTCGTCACCATCGACGGCGAAGATGCCCGCGACTTCGATGACGCGGTTTACTGCGAAGCCAAACCGGGCAAGCTGCGTCTGTTTTCCGGCGGCTGGAAGTTGTACGTGGCGATTGCCGACGTTTCCAGTTACGTGAAAATCGGTTCGGCGCTGGACAACGAAGCGCAGGTGCGCGGCAACTCGGTGTACTTCCCCGAGCGCGTGATTCCGATGCTGCCGGAGCAATTGTCCAACGGCCTGTGCTCGCTGAACCCGCAGGTTGATCGTCTGGCCATGGTCTGCGAGATGACCATCTCCAAGTCTGGCGAAATGACCGACTACTGCTTCTATGAGGCGGTGATTCACTCCCACGCCCGTCTGACCTACAACAAGGTCAGCGCGATGCTGGAAACGCCGAAGGTGGCCGAAGCGCGCAAGCTGCGCGGCGAGTACACCGACGTCGTGCCGCATCTGAAGCAGCTTTACGCGCTGTACAAAGTATTGCTGGCGGCCCGTCACGTACGTGGTGCTATTGATTTCGAAACGCAGGAAACCCGGATCATCTTCGGTTCCGAGCGCAAGATCGCCGAAATCCGTCCGACTATCCGCAACGACGCGCACAAGCTGATCGAGGAATGCATGCTGGCGGCCAACGTGGCCACCGCCGAATTCCTCAAGAAGCACGAAATTCCTGCGTTGTATCGCGTTCACGCCGGTCCGCCGCCGGAGCGTCTGGAAAAACTGCGCGCGTTCCTGGGCGAGCTTGGCCTGTCCCTGCATAAAGGCAAGGACGGTCCGTCGCCGAAGGACTACCAGGCCTTGTTGGCGGGCATCAAGGATCGTCCGGATTTTCATCTGATCCAGACCGTCATGCTGCGCTCGCTGAGCCAGGCGGTGTACAGCGCTGAAAACGATGGCCACTTCGGCCTGAATTACGAAGCCTATACCCACTTCACTTCGCCGATCCGTCGTTATCCGGACCTGCTGACGCACCGCGCGATCCGCAGCGTGATCCATTCGAAGCAGGATACCCCGCACGTTCGCCGTGCCGGTGCGATGACCATTCCGAAGGCGCGTATCTATCCGTACGACGAAGCGGCGCTGGAACAGCTCGGCGAGCAATGCTCGATGAGCGAACGCCGCGCCGACGAAGCGACGCGCGACGTAGTGAACTGGCTCAAGTGCGAGTTCATGAAGGATCGCGTCGGCGAGTCGTTCCCGGGCGTGATCACCGCGGTGACCGGTTTTGGTCTGTTCGTCGAACTGACCGATATCTACGTCGAAGGCCTGGTGCACGTGACTGCGCTGCCGGGTGATTACTACCACTTCGACCCTGTGCATCACCGCTTGGCAGGCGAACGCACCGGTCGCAGCTTCCGCCTCGGCGATACCGTTGAAGTGCGGGTTATGCGCGTCGATCTCGACGAGCGCAAGATCGACTTCGAGATGGCAGAAAAAACCATCAGCGCGCCGATCGGTCGGAAAAAGCGTGGCGCTGAAACCGCTGCACCGGCTGCCAGGGTTTCGGAAGACAAGGCTCCGGCGAAAAGCGCCAGCCGCCGTCCGGCCAAGGAAAAGGTTGCCGAAGCCTATCGCCCGAGCGACGCTGTGGCGAAAAACGCCGAGCTGCGTAAAAGCCGCGAAATGAAGAAGGCCTTGCTCGCCGATGCGAAAAGCGGTGGTAAAGCGGCGTCTGGGGGAAAGACCGGACGGTCGGCGCCTGACAAGGTGACCGGCGGCAAGCCAGCCAAACCGAGCAAGCACCGCAAGGGCCCGCCAAAAGCGGGTTCCGCTCCAGCCAAAAGTGGCGGAGCCCGTAAACCGAAGGCGAAGTCATGAGTCAGTTGGAAAAAATCTACGGCGTTCACGCGGTAGAAGCTTTGCTGCGTCACCACCCGAAACGCGTCAAGCAGATCTGGCTGGCGGAAAGCCGCAACGATCCGCGTGTGCAGACTCTGGTTGAGCTGGCCAACGAAAATCGTGTTCAGGTCGGCCAGGCCGAGCGCCGCGAAATGGACGCCTGGGTCGAAGGCGTGCACCAGGGTGTGGTAGCGGAAGTGAGTCCGAGCCAGGTCTGGGGCGAAGCGATGCTCGACGAGTTGCTCGATCGCACCGAAGGCGCGCCGCTGCTGCTGGTGCTTGATGGCGTGACCGACCCGCACAACCTCGGCGCCTGCCTGCGCTCGGCCGATGCGGCTGGCGCGCTGGCGGTGATCGTACCGAAAGACAAGTCGGCGACCCTGACGCCTGTGGTGCGTAAAGTTGCTTGCGGCGCGGCGGAAGTAATCCCGCTGGTGGCGGTTACCAACCTCGCTCGTACGCTGGAGAAACTGCAGCAGCGCGGCCTGTGGGTAGTCGGTACGGCGGGGGAGGCCGAAGTCAGCATTTATGACCAGGACCTGACCGGCCCGACCATTCTGATCATGGGCGCCGAAGGCAAAGGCATGCGTCGCCTGACTCGCGAACATTGCGACTATCTGGTGAACCTGCCGATGGCTGGCAGCGTCAGCAGTCTCAACGTCTCCGTGGCAACGGGCGTCTGCCTGTTCGAAGCCCAGCGCCAGCGTGGCGCCAAAGCGCGCGCTTCGCGCAAGCCATAAGCTGCAAGCCTCAAGCCTCAAGTCAAAAGCGGTCCGCTTGCAGCTTGAGGCTTGTAGCTCATAGCTGCTGTTCATTTATTCACCAATTACCTTGCACCCCCGCGGTCCCTTCTCTACAATTGCGCCCCTTGCTGTGGCGGCAGGCACGCATGTGCCCCGGGCCAGCAAGTCCATAAGTGTCATTCACTCCTTGTCTGACCGTTTTTGAGCGGCAGGCTACAACCCGTAAGGAGCATTCATGCGTCATTACGAAATCATCTTTCTGGTCCACCCGGATCAGAGCGAGCAAGTCGGCGGCATGGTTGAGCGTTACACCAAGCTGATCGAAGAAGACGGCGGCAAAATCCACCGTCTGGAAGATTGGGGCCGTCGTCAACTGGCCTACGCAATCAACAATGTTCACAAGGCTCACTACGTGATGCTGAACGTTGAGTGCACTGGCAAGGCCCTGGCCGAGCTGGAAGACAACTTCCGCTACAACGATGCAGTGATCCGTAACCTGGTCATCCGTCGCGACGAAGCCGTTACTGGCCAGTCCGAGATGCTCAAGGCTGAAGAAAACCGCAGTGAGCGCCGTGAGCGTCGCGACCGTCCTGAGCACGAAGGCGCCGAAGGCACCGACAGTGATGACAGCGACAACAGCGATAACGCTGACGAGTAATCCACGGACCTTATTAAGGAGCCTATCAAATGGCACGTTTCTTCCGTCGTCGTAAATTCTGCCGCTTCACCGCTGAAGACGTGAAAGAGATCGATTACAAAGATCTCAACACTCTGAAAGCCTACGTATCCGAGACCGGCAAAATCGTTCCAAGCCGCATCACCGGTACCAAAGCTCGTTATCAGCGTCAGCTGGCCACCGCTATCAAGCGCGCCCGCTTCCTGGCCCTGCTGGCCTACACCGACAGCCACGGCCGCTGAGACCGGGCAGTCGACAAGTAGCAAAGGATTGAATGCATGCGCGCCTTAGCTGAGTTCATCATGCGCGGCCGTATGCAGGCCACTCTCGTGGTGGCCGGATGTGCAACATTGCCGTTGTTGTATTGGTTGGGTGCTGCCGCGGGGAGCCTTGTGCTGCTGCGGCGCGGTCTGACGGACGCCCTGGGTGTTCTGTCTCTGGGGCTGCTGCCGGCGTTAGTCTGGTGGCTGTATGCCGATGACCCACGGGCACTTCTGGTGCTGCTGGGGTCTTCGGGGCTTGCGCTGGTTTTGCGCGCAAGCGAGTCCTGGGTCCGTACGCTGCTGGTCAGCGTAGCAATGGGCGTGGTGTTTTCAGTGGTGCTCGGGGTCGCGTTTGCGGCCCAGATCGAGATGCTCGCGCAGGCCTTGATAAAGGTCATGCCAGCGCTTCTCGGTGAAACCTACAAGCAATTGTCGGTGGATGAGCAAGCGCGTTTCGCGTCCCTGATCGCACCCGTCCTGACCGGACTGATTGCGGCATTGTTGCAAATCGTCAGCGTGCTGAGCCTGATTGTCGGGCGGCATTGGCAGGCGTTGTTGTACAACCCGGGCGGTTTTGGTCGCGAGTTTCGCGCCATCCGCATTCCGCTGGGGCCGGCGATGTTACTGCTGGCGTTGATGCTTCTGGGCCCGAATCTCGGTGCACAGATGGCCATGTTGACGCCGTTGTGCAGTGTACCGCTGGTGTTCGCCGGGCTGGCCCTGATTCACGGGCTGGTCGGGCAGAAGCGACTGGCCGGTTTCTGGCTGGTGGGGTTGTACGTCACGCTGCTGTTGTTCATGCAGCTGATCTATCCGTTGCTCGTGGTTCTGGCCATTGTCGACAGCCTGATTGATTTTCGCGGTCGTCACGTGTCGAAAGACACCGACAGCGCGAACGGTGAAGGTTAAAAGTTAGAGGATTTTCACATGCAACTGATCCTTCTGGAAAAAATCGCCAACCTGGGCAACCTGGGCGACAAAGTAAACGTTAAGGCCGGTTACGGCCGTAACTACCTGCTGCCTTTCGGCAAGGCTACCGCTGCGACCGCTGCCAACCTGGCTGCGTTCGAAGAGCGTCGCGCCGAGCTGGAAAAAGCCGCCGCAGACCGTAAGGCATCGGCTGAAAGCCGTGCTGCCCAACTGGCCGAGCTGGAAGTGACCATCACTGCCACCGCTGGCGACGAAGGCAAGCTGTTCGGTTCGATCGGTACTCACGACATCGCTGACGCACTGACCGCTTCCGGCGTTGAAGTGCAGAAGAGCGAAGTTCGTCTGCCGAACGGCACCATCCGCAACGTGGGTGAATTCGACGTAGCCGTGCACCTGCACGCCGAAGTTGAAGCCACCGTACGCGTTGTCGTGGTAGCAGCTTAAGCAACACCGGATCGGCTGGCGGCTTGTCCGTCAGGCGGTTAACATCGGGCACGATCCTGTTTACAGGTCGTGCCCTTTGTCTTTCTGAATTCCTGCTTTTCACCTGATTATCAAGTGGCCATGAACGATATCTCCGCTCCCGAGCAATACGATCTGCAAACCGCTGCCCTGAAGGTGCCGCCACATTCCATCGAGGCCGAACAGGCCGTACTCGGCGGTTTGATGCTGGACAACAACGCCTGGGAACGCGTGCTTGATCAAGTCTCCGACGGCGATTTCTATCGACATGACCACCGCCTGATCTTCCGTGCGATCGCCAAACTGGCCGATCAGAACATGCCGATCGACGTCGTGACCCTGTCCGAACAACTGGACAAGGAAGGTCAGACGTCCCAGGTGGGCGGTCTCGGTTATCTCGGCGAGCTGGCGAAAAACACGCCATCGGTCGCCAACATCAAGGCCTATGCGCAAATCGTCCGCCAACGTGCGACGTTGCGCCAGTTGATCGGCATCAGTACCGAAATCGCCGACAGCGCCTTCAACCCTGAAGGCCGTACCGCTGAAGAGATCCTCGACGAAGCCGAGCGGCAGATCTTCCAGATCGCCGAGGCGCGGCCGAAGACCGGCGGCCCGGTTGGCGTCAACGAGCTGTTGACCAAGGCCATCGATCGTATCGACACCTTGTTCAACACCGACAATGCCATCACCGGCCTGTCCACCGGCTACACCGACCTCGACGAAAAGACCAGCGGCCTGCAACCGGCCGACTTGATCATCGTCGCCGGCCGACCGTCGATGGGCAAGACCACCTTCGCGATGAACCTGGTGGAAAACGCCGTGTTGCGCAGCGAGAAAGCCGTCCTGGTGTACTCCCTCGAGATGCCAGGCGAATCGCTGATCATGCGTATGCTCTCGTCGCTCGGCCGTATCGACCAGACCAAGGTGCGTTCCGGCCAACTGGAAGACGACGACTGGCCGCGCCTGACTTCGGCGGTCAACCTGCTCAACGACCGCAAGCTGTTCATCGATGACACCGCCGGCATCAGCCCGTCGGAAATGCGCGCGCGGACCCGACGACTGGTGCGTGAGCACGGTGACGTCGGCCTGATCATGATCGACTATCTGCAACTGATGCAGATCCCGGGCTCCAGTGGTGATAACCGCACCAACGAAATTTCCGAGATCTCTCGATCCCTGAAAGCCCTGGCCAAGGAATTCAACTGTCCGGTAGTGGCCCTGTCGCAGCTCAACCGCTCCCTCGAACAGCGCCCGAACAAGCGCCCGGTGAACTCCGACTTGCGTGAATCCGGTGCAATCGAGCAGGACGCCGACGTGATCATGTTCGTATACCGGGACGAGGTGTACCACCCGGAAACCGAGCACAAAGGCATCGCCGAAATCATTATCGGCAAGCAGCGTAACGGTCCGATCGGCTTTATCCGCCTGGCGTTCATCGGTAAATACACCCGTTTCGAGAACCTCGCGCCGGGTAGCTACAACTTCGACGACGACGAGTAAGGGCTGGCCGAACACCGTCGGTCGGTTTGGCATCATTGCCGGTTTGATTGAATCAGCGGGTTGCTGCGGCTGCTTCACTGGCGAGGACGAAAATCCTTTTCGCGGTCCTGCCGTCGAAGGTCTGGCGCCAGATGGCCACGTGAGGCAGGCCAGCCTGCTCGTCGCGGCGTTGCGACTCGCTGCCGCGCTTGCTCTGTTCCAGGGTTTTCAGATGGCTACCCCTGATGGTGAAGTTCAGTGGCTCGCTACTCTGTTTTTCATAATGAAAATGCGCTTCCCACAACGGCGCATCGTCAGCGCGATCCCTGATCGAGTAAACGTCGAGAAAGGATTTCTCCTTGCCTTTGCCCAGCTGTTTGCGGTCAACCGTTTTCAGTGCTTTGAGCTCGGCGTGATCGAGCAGCCAGTTCAGACGCATGATGTCCAGCACCTCCTTGTTCTTGTACATCCGCACCAGCAGCTGTTGCCCTTGCGCGGACAAGGTATCGGCGGCGCTTTGCAAGCGCTCGACGAAGGTTGTGAGTTCAGCATCGTGTTGCGCTTTTTCGAGGTTTTGAAGGCGTCTGGCCTGCTCGCGCAGTGTCTCGACGGCTTTTTCCAGGTCTTCAAGAATTTCGGTCGGGTTGTCCTTTTGCGCCTCTCTGGCTCTGGCGTCGGCGCTGTGCGTTTCGAACTGCGTCAACAGCTGGTTGCCTTCGGCAATCAGCTGCGGTTTCGGTGTGTGGGCGATGGGCGGGTGAACAGGCAGCCATTCGCCGTGGCGCTGCTCATAGCGTTCGGCCGGGCCGTGGGGTTGCAGCGGGTTGGCGACCTTGATGACGACGCTGCCGTCCGCAGCGATTTCGGTGTCGCCGATGAGGACTCTGGAGGTGCCATGGCGGCGGGTGCGGAACACCTTGCGGGTCACCGGCGGCGCGGTCGTCACGCTGTCGTTTGGCCGGGGCGGCAGAAAGCTGAAATCGATGTTCTGATCCAGGTTCGGCAGTTCGGTATTGCGATCGAACGTGGCGAAGAGTTCGTTCAGCCGGGTTTCGATACGGATTTCGATCGGGTTGATCAATGCGATGATTTCCCGCGCATACTCAGCTTTCACTCCCTCGGCAGACGCCTGTGATTCAAAACGACTTCTGTCGCTTCTGATCTGATCAAGCGTCAGCATCAATGCCAGGGGGTGCGAGCGTTCCGGGATGTTCTTCAGTTCGCCGGTGACCAGATCGATGGAAGCCAGCGAAGGCATAGTGGTATTGGGCGAATGGTCTGGCGTGCCGGCAAACAGATGGACGTACAGCGTCAGTTTGTTGAAGTTGATGCGCTCGGCGGTGGGCACTTCCTGGCTGAGTTCGATCAGTGTGGGCTCGGCGCCGGGGGAAGCTTTCCTGACCTGTTCCATGACGCCCTGGCGGTCCTCGAGCAGCTTCAGTTTCTTGTTCAGGTGGGTGATCATTTTCTTGCAGGTGTCTGCACTCAGCGTCGCGAACGCCGGAGCGGCGCGCAGGTCCATGACGGCCATGAGCCGGTTCAGATAACGCACGCGGTCCAGGCGGAACGTGTGCAGCTCTTCCTTGTAAACCCCGCCGGCTTTCAGATGAATCATCCAGTCCTTGTTATCGACGATGGACTGGATGAAATCCGTCTGCTTTCTGATGTGCTTGAGCAAATGAACTTCGACGGCGATCAGGGTTGCGGTTTTCCCTGCGCTGCCGTCCGCTTGCGCACGAGCCTCGCTCCAGAGACTGTCGAAGCGCGTGGCGGAGTCGACCAGTTCCTGATGCGCGGCGGCAAAAGGCGCATAACGTTGCAACAGTATTGCCATGTTGGCCTGAGCCGTCTCACGGCGGCGCATGCCACCGCTCAGTCCCGGGGAAACCAGCACCCAGGCGTTTTGCGCGTTGCGCGTGATGGCGCGGGACTCGCCGCTGCGGCTGGCGTGGTAAACGTTTTCGCTGTCCGTGGCCACTGCGTCCCTGGCTTTGACGATGCGCCAGACCGTTTGCGCAGGCGTCGACGCCTGCGTATCGAGCAGCGCCTGATAGGCGTGGTCGTGAATGACTACATAGCGTTTGCCATCGTGGCTGAACAAACCGTCACTGTCCGGCCGGGCAGTGCTGAAATCCAGCTCCGTGCGCCAGTCGCGCAGAGTTGTTTCGGTCAATGGCAGGCCGGTAACTTCAGCATCATCAGCTATGTGCCAGAGCCCGCTGTCAGCATCGCGCAGCAGGACCGGGCCGGAAGCGCTACGCTCGCTGGCCAGCCCTGCGCGCAGCAATCCGCTGTCAGCATCCAGCCCGACCAGGACGATGCCGCCGTCGCTCAGGTCGGCATAGCGGCGGCCTTTGTGTGTGCGCAAGCCCGATGCGTCTGCTGCTGGCAGCGCGTCAGAAGTGGCCAGGCGGTAATACTCAAGCGGGTGCGTCATGGGTGTCGGGGTTTCAGTCACGAGGGGCGCGGGCTGTACCTTGATGGCGAGTGCAGGAGCCGGGCGGATTGCGTCGAGGTCGCCGTCGGCCACGGGTCTGCCCGATTGGATTTCCACGTCTGGAGTGAATCGCAGCGTGCCGTCGGGGTGTAGCGCCGGCCCCTGTGGTGATGAACCGGGGCGTGTGTGGACATCGACCGATACGGTGCCTCGAATGGGCGGTTTTGCAGGCATGTTTTCCATCCTTGATCATTAATCCCCGGCAGAGGTCGGGGAGGGTTGTCGTTTGGCTTCCTGCCAGTGGACGCGGTCATGCAGGCAGCGTCTTGCGCTGCCAGGTGTGTCAGGTGCAAACGGCGGGGGCGAAAATGCTTTACTGACGCGTGGCGCAGCTAGCGAGAGAAACCGACCACTGTCGTCGGAATTGGTCAAAATTTGTGCTATATTCCGCGCCCGCGATTTTTCACTTCAACACCGGTCGTCGACATGCAAGCAGCCAAGCCGTTATTTGACTATCCAAAATATTGGGCCGAATGTTTCGGACCAGCGCCATTCCTGCCGATGAGCAGGGCGGAGATGGATCAGCTTGGCTGGGATTCGTGCGACATCATCATTGTTACCGGTGATGCCTACGTCGATCATCCGTCGTTCGGCATGGCGATCATTGGCCGGCTGCTGGAGTCGCAAGGCTTTCGCGTCGGGATCATTGCCCAGCCGAACTGGCAGTCCAAAGACGACTTCATGAAGCTTGGCGAGCCGAACCTGTTCTTCGGCGTCGCAGCGGGCAACATGGACTCGATGATCAACCGCTACACCGCGGACAAGAAAATCCGTTCCGATGACGCCTACACGCCCGGCGGCATGGCCGGCAAGCGTCCGGACCGCGCGAGCCTGGTCTACAGCCAGCGCTGCAAGGAAGCCTACAAGCACGTGCCGATCGTACTCGGCGGCATCGAAGCTTCGCTGCGCCGCATCGCCCACTACGATTACTGGCAGGACCGGGTGCGCAACTCGATCCTGATCGACGCCAGCGCCGACATCCTCCTGTACGGCAACGCCGAGCGGGCCATCGTCGAGGTCGCCCAGCGTCTGTCCTACGGCCACAAGATCGAAGACATCACCGATGTACGCGGCACGGCGTTCATTCGCCGTGACACGCCGCAGGGCTGGTACGAAGTCGATTCCACGCGCATCGACCGTCCGGGCAAGGTCGACAAGATCATCAACCCGTACGTCAACACTCAGGACACTCAGGCTTGCGCCATCGAACAGGAAAAGGGCCCGGTCGAAGACCCGCAGGAAGCCAAGGTCGTACAGATCCTGGCCAGCCCGCGGATGACCCGCGACAAGACCGTGATCCGTCTGCCGTCGATGGAAAAGGTCCGTAACGACCCGGTTCTGTATGCCCACGCCAACCGCGTGCTGCACCTGGAAACCAACCCGGGCAACGCCCGTGCGCTGGTGCAGAAGCACGGCGAGATCGACGTCTGGTTCAACCCGCCGCCGATTCCGATGACCACTGAAGAAATGGACTACGTGTTCGGCATGCCTTACGCCCGCGTACCGCACCCGGCGTACGGCAAGGAAAAGATCCCGGCCTACGACATGATCCGTTTCTCGGTGAACATCATGCGTGGCTGCTTCGGTGGCTGCACTTTCTGCTCGATCACCGAGCATGAAGGCCGGATCATCCAGAACCGTTCCGAAGAATCGATCATTCGCGAAATCGAAGAGATCCGCGACAAGGTTCCGGGCTTTACCGGGGTCATTTCCGACCTCGGCGGGCCGACCGCGAACATGTACCGCATCGCCTGCAAGAGCCCGGAAATCGAATCCGCGTGCCGCAAGCCGTCGTGCGTGTTCCCGGGGATCTGCCCGAACCTGAACACCGATCACTCGTCGCTGATTCAGCTGTACCGCAGCGCCCGTGCGTTGCCGGGCGTGAAGAAGATTTTGATCGCGTCGGGCCTGCGTTACGACCTCGCGGTCGAGTCGCCGGAATACGTCAAGGAGCTGGTGACCCACCACGTCGGCGGCTACCTGAAGATCGCCCCGGAGCATACCGAGGAAGGTCCGCTCAACCAGATGATGAAACCGGGCATCGGCAGCTATGACAAGTTCAAGCGCATGTTCGAGAAGTACACCAAGGAAGCGGGTAAAGAGCAGTACCTGATTCCCTACTTCATCGCCGCTCACCCGGGCACCACCGACGAAGACATGATGAACCTGGCGCTGTGGCTCAAGGGCAACGGCTTCCGCGCCGATCAGGTGCAGGCGTTCTACCCGTCGCCGATGGCCACCGCCACCGCGATGTACCACTCGGGCAAGAACCCGCTGCGCAAGGTGACGTACAAGAGCGACGGCGTGACCATCGTCAAGAGCGAGGATCAGCGTCGTCTGCACAAGGCGTTCCTGCGTTATCACGACCCGAAAGGCTGGCCGATGCTGCGTGAAGCGCTGATCCGCATGGGCCGTGGCGATCTGATCGGCCCGGGCAAGGATCAACTGATCCCGGCCCATCAGCCGGCCACCGACAGTTATCAAAGCGCGCGTCGCAAGAACTCGACGCCGGCCGGCAGCCATAAAGTGGCGAAGGAAGGCAAAGAGAAGACCACCAAGATCCTCACCCAGCACAACGGCCTGCCGCCGCGTGCCAGTGATGGCGGCAACCCGTGGGACAAGCGTGAACAAGCCAAGGCTGCGGCATTCGCCCGCAACCAGCAGGCCGCCAAGGAACGCAAGGACGCCGCCAAAGGCAAAGGGCCGAAGCCGACGCGCAAGCCGGTGGTGCCTCGTTAAAAGAAAACGCCAACCTTCGGGTTGGCGTTTTGCATTTCTGCCGTTGGATTTATATAGGCCGCAAGATCCATCCCCCTCACCCCAGCCCTCTCCCCCATGGGGGCGAGGGGGAAGGGAGCCGATCGCTGTGCTTTTCAGAATCGAAGTTCGACTCGAAGTTTCAGGTCGGTGTAGCTCGCATAATCAACTCGGTCGGTCCCCTCTCCCTCTGGGAGAGGGCTAGGGTGAGGGGCTCTTAGCAACATTTACGTGCAATCTGCCCAAAGCATTTCCTCGCGTCGCCCGATTTTGGTGCTGTACTGCCCTGAGCATTCCGCGAAAGTGCGCAAGCCTGTGCATGGCATAAGTCTTGCGCGCTTTCCAATACGCCCAGGCTCGCAGGAGGCACGCCGTGTCGATTCATGTCGCATTGCACCACGTCACGCATTATCGCTACGACCGCGCTGTCGAACTCGGCCCGCAGATCGTGCGCTTGCGCCCGGCTGCCCACAGCCGCACGCGGATTTTGTCCTATGCGCTGAAAGTCTCGCCCGAGGAGCATTTCATCAATTGGCAGCAAGATCCGCAGGGCAATTACCTCGC
This sequence comes from Pseudomonas koreensis, assembly GCF_036668835.1. GTDB lineage: Bacteria > Pseudomonadota > Gammaproteobacteria > Pseudomonadales > Pseudomonadaceae > Aquipseudomonas > Aquipseudomonas koreensis_I. The sequence continues at coordinate 178,433 of NZ_JAZEVW010000004.1, read as the reverse complement.
GCGCCTGGTATTTCCCGAGAAGACCGATGAGCTGCGCATCGAAGTCGACCTGCTCGCCGAGATGGCGGTGTTCAATCCGTTCGACTTCTTCCTCGAGCCTTACGCCGAAAAGATCCCGTTCGCCTATGCCGCCGACGAGCGCAAAGAGCTGGCGCCGTACCTCGAAACTCTGCCGCTGACGCCAAAATTCAAAGCGTATCTGGACGCCATCGACCGCACGCCATTACCGGCGGTGGATTTTCTCGTCGCCCTTAACCAGCGTCTGAGCGAAGACATCGGTTACCTGATCCGCATGGAGCCGGGCGTGCAGACCCCGGAGCACACCCTCGAACACGCTTCCGGTTCCTGCCGCGATTCGGCGTGGCTGCTGGTGCAATTGCTGCGCAACCTCGGGCTGGCGGCGCGGTTCGTTTCCGGTTACCTGATCCAGCTCACCGCCGACGTGAAAAGCCTTGATGGCCCGTCCGGCACCGAGGTGGATTTCACCGACCTGCATGCCTGGTGCGAGGTGTACTTGCCCGGCGCCGGCTGGATCGGTCTGGATGCGACTTCAGGGCTGTTTGCCGGTGAAGGGCACATCCCGTTGGCTTGCAGTCCCGATCCGTCCTCGGCGGCACCGATCAGTGGCCTGGTGGAACCCTGTGAATGTGAGTTCAGCCATGAAATGTCGGTCGAGCGCATCTGGGAAGCTCCACGGGTCACCAAGCCGTATACCGACGAGCAATGGCGGGCGATCGAGGCGCTGGGGCGGCAGATCGATGCCGACCTGCTGGAAGGTGACGTGCGCCTGACCATGGGCGGCGAACCGACGTTCGTTTCCATCGACGATCCGGACGGTGCCGAGTGGAACACCGCCGCGCTGGGGCCCGACAAACGACGTCTTTCCGCCGAACTGTTCGAGCGTATGCGCACGCACTACGCGCCGCAGGGGCTGGTGCATTTCGGCCAGGGCAAGTGGTACCCCGGCGAGCAATTGCCGCGCTGGTCGCTCAATTGTTATTGGCGCCGCGACGGCGTGCCGATCTGGCACAACACCGCACTGATCGCCGACGAGCAGCAAGACTACGGCGCCGACGGCGAACTGGCCGGGCGCTTTCTGGCGAGTGTCGCCGAACGGCTGAAATTGCCGCCGCGTTTTGTCTTTCCAGCCTACGAAGACAATTTCTATTACCTGTGGCGCGAAGGTGCGTTGCCGAGCAATGTCAGCGCCGAAGATTCACGTCTGGAGGAGCCGCTGGAGCGCGCACGCCTGCGCAAGGTCTTCAGTCAGGGGTTGAACAAGGTGATTGGCCAGGTGCTGCCGCTGGCGCGCACCGCCAAGGGCGATCAGTGGCAGAGCGGGCGCTGGTATCTGCGTGAGGAACATTGCCGGCTGGTGCCGGGGGATTCTCCGCTCGGTTATCGTCTGCCGCTGGCTTCGCAGCCGTGGGTGAAAGCGGCCGAATATCCCTTCATTCACGCGCAGGATCCGAATCAGGACTTCCCCGAGCTTCCAGACGCCGCGCAGCTCAACCGGCACGCTGAGGCCGCGACCGCTGACGAGCGTGCGCCGGGCATCGACGAATCCGCCGACTGGCTGACCCGCACGGCATTTTGTGCCGAGGCGCGCGAAGGGCGTTTGTATCTGTTCATGCCGCCACTGGAGCGGGTCGAGGATTATCTTGAACTGGTTGCGGCCATCGAAGCCACCGCCGAAGAACTGCATTGCCCGGTGCTGCTGGAGGGCTATGAGCCGCCGAGCGATCCGCGCCTGAGTAACTTCCGTATCACCCCTGATCCCGGCGTGATCGAAGTCAACGTGCAGCCCTCGGCGACCTGGAGCGAGTTGGTCGAACGCAGCGAATTTCTGTATGAACAGGCACGGCAAACCCGGCTGACCACCGAGAAATTCATGATCGACGGCCGCCACACCGGCACCGGTGGCGGTAACCATTTCGTGCTCGGTGGCGCGACGCCGGCGGACTCACCGTTCCTGCGTCGCCCGGACCTGTTGCGCAGCCTGATCAGTTACTGGCACAACCATCCGTCGTTGTCGTATCTGTTCTCCGGCTTGTTCATCGGCCCGACCTCCCAGGCGCCGCGGGTCGACGAGGCGCGCAACGATTCGTTGTACGAGCTGGAAATTGCCTTCGCGCAGATGCCTGCACCGGGCGAAGCCTGCGCGCCGTGGCTGGTTGATCGTCTGCTGCGCAATTTGCTCATCGACGTCACCGGCAATACCCATCGCGCCGAATTCTGCATCGACAAACTTTATTCGCCGGACGGCGCCACCGGGCGCCTCGGCCTGCTGGAACTGCGCGCCTTTGAAATGCCGCCGCATGCGCTCATGAGCCTGGCCCAGCAGCTCTTGCTGCGGGCGCTGGTGGCGCGGTTCTGGCGCGAGCCTTATGCGCCGCCGAAACTGGCACGCTGGGGCACCGAACTGCACGATCGGTTTCTGCTGCCGCACTTTATCGAGCAGGACTTTGCCGACGTCATCGTTGAACTCAATAACGCCGGGTATCCGTTGCGCGCCGAATGGTTCGCCGCGCACCTGGAGTTTCGTTTTCCCAAGGTCGGCGATTATGCGGTCAACGGCATCGAGCTGGAGCTGCGTCAGGCGCTGGAGCCTTGGCATGTGCTGGGCGAGGAGGGCGCGGCAGGCGGCACGGTGCGTTATGTCGATTCATCGCTGGAGCGTTTGCAGGTCAAGCTCAACGGCTTGCCGCCGCAGCGCTATCTGCTGACCTGCAACGGCGTTGCCGTGCCGCTGCACCCGACCGGGCGTGTCGGCGAGTTCGTCGCCGGCGTGCGCTATCGCGCCTGGCAACCGGCCAACTGCCTGCAACCGACGATCCCGGTGCACGCACCGCTGGTGTTCGACCTGCTCGACACCTGGATGGGCCGTTCGCTGGGCGGTTGCCAATATCACGTTGCGCATCCCGGTGGGCGCAATTACGAGACGTTTCCGGTCAACGCCAACGAAGCGGAGAGCCGGCGCATGGCGCGGTTTTTCCGCGTCGGACACACGCCGGGGAAACTTTTGGCACCCCCTGTCGAAATCACTGACGAGCTGCCGATGACCCTCGATTTGCGACGTTTCCGTGTCCTGCGCGACGAGTAGATTTTTCGTCTATCCGGGCGTCATGTGCCTGCGTTAGTCTGACCGTTCCTTGCTGTCTGCCGAGCTTTCCATGCCTGACCTGCTAGACCGCTACCCGCTGACTGCGGGCACTTATCACGAACTGCTCGACGGCAGTGGAGCGGTGCGCGCGCATTGGCAGCGGCTGTTCGATCAGTTGCAGCGCAGCACCCCGGCGCAGTTGATTCAGCGCCAGGCACTGCTGGCGCGGCAGATTCAGGAAAACGGCGTGACCTATAACGTCTATGCCGACCCCAAAGGCGCGGATCGGCCGTGGGAACTGGACCTGCTGCCACACGTGATTGCTGCGGATGAATGGCAGCAGTTGTCCGCCGGCATCGCCCAGCGCGCGCGCCTGCTCAACGCGGTACTGGCCGACCTGTACGGCCCTCAGCGGCTGATCAGCGAAGGTCTGTTGCCAGCGGAACTGGTATTTGGACACAACAACTTCCTCTGGCCGTGCCAGCACGTCGCAACCGCGGAACAGACCTTTTTGCACTTGTACGCGGTGGATCTGGCACGGACTCCGGACGGGCGCTGGTGGGTCACGGCTGATCGCACCCAGGCGCCGTCCGGCGCCGGGTATGCCCTGGAAAACCGCACCATCGTCTCGCGCGCGTTCCCCGAGTTGTACCGCGATCTCAAGGTGCAGCATCTGGCCGGTTTTTTCCGCACCTTGCAAGAGACCCTCGCGCGGCAGGCGCCGTGCGAGGATGACGCGCCGTTGGTAGTGTTGCTCACGCCGGGGCGCTTTAACGAAAGCTATTTCGAACATCTGTACCTGGCTCGCCAGCTCGGCTATCCCTTGGTCGAGGGCGGCGATCTGACGGTGCGCGATGCCACGGTCTACCTGAAGACCCTGAGCGGCCTGCGCCGGGTGCACGCAATCATGCGTCGGCTCGATGATGATTTCTGCGACCCGCTGGAGCTGCGTACGGACTCGGCGCTTGGCGTGCCCGGCCTGCTCGAAGCAGTGCGGCAAGGCCGGGTACTGGTGGCCAATGCGCTGGGCAGCGGGGTACTGGAGTCGCCGGGGTTGCTCGGATTTCTGCCGAAGATCAATCAATACCTGTTTGGCGAAGAACTGATCCTGCCGTCGATTGCGACGTGGTGGTGCGGCGAAGCGCCGGTGCTCGCGCAGGCGCTGGAAAAGCTGCCGCAGCTGCTGATCAAACCGGCGTTTCCCTCGCAAAGTTTCGCCCCGGTGTTCGGTCGCGATCTGACTGAGCCGCAACGTGTCGAGCTGGCCGCGCGCATACAGGCCCGGCCCTACGCCTATGTCGCGCAGGAATTGGCGCAGCTGTCCCAGGCGCCCGTCTGGCAAGCCGACGAAGGCCAGTTGCAGCCGCGGGCCATCGGCATGCGCATGTACGCGGTGGCCAGCGCTGATGGCTATCGGGTACTGCCCGGCGGTTTGACCCGGGTCGCCGCCGAAGCCGATGCCGAGGTGGTGTCGATGCAGCGTGGCGGGGCGAGCAAGGACACCTGGGTGCTCGGTGACCGGCCGCCGAATGGCGAACAATGGAAGAGCCAGCGTAATGTCGGCGTCCATGATTTGGTGCGGCGTGATCCGTACCTGCCGTCGCGGGTCGTGGAGAACCTGTTCTGGTTTGGTCGCTACTGCGAGCGCTGCGATGACAGCGCGCGTCTGCTGCGGATCATGCTCGCCCGGCATGTCGATGGCGATGACCCGCAAGCGCTGCAGGCCGCGGTCGATCTCGGCGAGCGGCTGTCGCTGCTGCCCGACGAAGGCGAACTGCCGGAACGCCTGCTCGCAGCCTTACTCGGCGACGACTGGTCATTCAGCCTGCGTTCCAACCTGCAGCGTTTGCAGTGGGCGGCGTCACAGGTGCGCGGCAAGCTTTCGCGGGAGAACTGGCAGGCGCTGGTGGAATTGCAGCGCGAAGCGATGGAGCTGGAGACCGATGAGCCGGACTTTGCCGAATTGCTGGATTTCCTCAACCGTCTGGTGATGTCGCTGGCGGCGCTGTCCGGTTTCGCTCTGGATGACATGACCCGCGATGAGGGCTGGCGCTTCCTGATGATTGGCCGGCGCATCGAGCGTCTGCAGTTTCTCAGCAGCAGCCTCGCCGCATTTTTGCGCGGCGCCGGGGCCTGTGATCAGGCCGGGCTGGAATGGCTGCTGGAGCTGGGTAACAGCAGCATCACTTACCGCTCACGCTATCTGGCCGTGGCGCAGTTGATCCCGGTGCTCGACTTGCTGCTGCTCGATGAGCAAAACCCGCATGCGGTGCTGTTCCAGCTGAAACTGGTGACGCGCACGCTGAAGCGCCTGAACGATGATTTCGGCGTGCCACGGGAGGCCGGCCTGCCGAAACTGGTCGAGCGTCTGGCACGGTTCGATCTGGGTTGCCTGGAAAATCCGTTGTTTGGTGAGTCCAGCGTGCGCGCTGCGCTCGAGGGACTGGCCGATCTGCTGCAGGACATCGCCGAGGCCAGCGGCCAGGTTTCCGATCGATTGGCGCTGCGGCATTTTGCTCACGTCGATGATGTCAGCCAGCGCACGGTGTCCGTCTGATGAATGCTCGTTACCAGATCTTCCACGACACCTGTTATCACTACGACAGCCCGGTTTCGCTGGCGCAACAACTGGCGCATCTGTGGCCGCGTGAGTGCGCCTGGCAGCGCTGCACTGAGCAGCAATTGCTGATTAGCCCGCAGCCTACGTCGCGCCGCGATGAACGGGATGTATTCGGCAATCCGCTGACCCGCCTGGCGTTCGAGCGCCCGCATGACCAACTGCAGGTCGGCGCACGGCTGACCGTCGAGGTACTGGCGCGGCCGGCGCTGGATTTCCATCAATCGCCCGCTTGGGAGCTTACCCGCGATGCGCTGACCTACAGCAGTCAGCCGTTGCCTGCCGGTGTGCTCGAAGCTTGCCGTTATCGGTTCCAGTCGCCGTATGTGCATCTCAAGCGCAGCTTCGTCGAGTTTTCACACAGCTGTTTCCCGCCCGGCCGGCCGTTGCTGTTGGGCGTGCAAGACTTGATGGAGAAAATCTTCAGCGAATTCACCTTCGATGCCGAGGCGACCCAGGTGGCGACGCCGCTGGTGGAAGTGCTGGAACGCCGGCGCGGGGTTTGTCAGGACTTTGCGCACTTGATGCTGGCGTGCGTACGCTCGCGGGGGTTGGCGGCGCGTTATGTCAGCGGCTATCTGCTGACCCAGCCACCGCCGGGACAGCCACGGCTGATCGGCGCCGATGCTTCGCATGCCTGGGTGTCGGTGTTCTGTCCGGTGCTGGGCTGGGTGGATTTCGATCCGACCAACAATGTGCAGCCGGCGCTGGAGCACATCACGTTGGCGTGGGGGCGGGATTTTTCCGATGTCTCACCGTTGCGCGGGGTGATTCTGGGGGGCGGCAATCATGACCCGCAAGTGAGTGTCACGGTGATGCCGCAGAATTGATGATTTCAAATGTGGGAGCGAGCCTGCTCGCGAACGCGGTGTATCAGATAGGAATGGGTTGGCTGACTTGACGCTTTCGCGAGCGGGCTCGCTCCCACAGGGGAATTTTTGTGTGTCGTTGACTGTGAGGGCCGGCAGCAGAACCGCCAGCCCTGTCACAAATCCGCAGGGTTCGATGCACTGATCAAACCCGGTGGGGCTCAGGCGTCGGGCGCCTGGTCTTTCGGTGCATCGGGTGCATCGGGTGCATCAACATCATCTTGCGTCGCCACTTCACCGTCAGGGTTCAGTGCCGCTTCTTCAGCGGTTTGTTTCTTGCGCTGAAGCTTTTCCTCTTTCTTCTGTTCCTTTGCCAGGTCTCGTTGACGTTTGGCGAAGGAGTAATTGGGTTTGGCCATGGGCGATCCTCTAGGTCGAAGGTGAGGTTGAGCGGCGCATATTCTGCCCTGTATCGGTGCCGGGGGGTTAACCGGGTTTTTGGTCGACCCACTTGGGCGTGACGGTCGGCCGCCATAGATCAAGGGCGTCGAGCAGGGTTTGCGGCGATTCGCTCACTTGCAGCATGTCACGGTGTGGCGCGCGAACGAAGCCTTCGCCGACGATATGGTCGAGAAAATCGGTAAGTTTGCTGTAGAAAGCGTTCACTTCCAGCAGGCCGAGCGGCTTGGGATGGTAGCCGAGCTGGCCCCAGGTCCAGACTTCGAACAGCTCTTCGAGCGTGCCGAGGCCACCGGGCAGGGCGATAAAGGCATCGCTGAGTTCGGCCATCCGGGCCTTTCGCGCATGCATGCCGTCGACGACTTCCAGACGCGTCAGGCCTTTGTGGCCGATTTCCTTGTCCATCAGGCTTTGCGGAATGATCCCGATCACTTCACCGCCAGCGGCCAGCGCGGCGTCGGCGACAATGCCCATCAAACCGACGGCACCGCCGCCGTAAACCAGCGTCAGCTGACGTTCGGCCAGTGCCCGGCCGAGGGCCACGGCCGCTTCGCTGTAAGCCGGATCAGCGCCCGCATTGGCACCGCAAAACACACAAACGGATTTCAGAGACATGCCTTACTCCTGAGTCGATCCGTCACAGGGTAATGGCTGGCACGCCTTGATCCAAGGGCTAGACTTCGCGCTCAGGTGATTCGAACGTACCGCTGGCGCCACAGGCGTAGGCGGCGAGCAAACTGCGTAACAGACCGTTGATGAACATGATCGTACTCCGTCTCGGTTGATGGGCCGATCATAAGTGCGGCCGCCTGAATTGGCCGTTAGATTGTTTCCATGAGTGTCATAGCCTGAAAGTTGTATACAATTTTTGACACAAGTCATAGGAACTTGCGAAGATTTCAGGCAGTCTTTCCACCACTAGTGCTTTTGTTAACCCTGCCTTGGAGATTCACCATGTTTTCCAAAGTTGTTGCGGTATCCGTGCTGGCGCTGGCCAGCAGCCAATTAATGGCCGCCGAGTGCAAAACCACCGTTGACTCCACCGATCAGATGTCCTTCAACACCAAGGAAATCGTGATCGACAAGAGCTGCAAGACGTTCATCGTCGAACTGACCCACTCCGGCAGTCTGCCGAAAAACGTCATGGGCCATAACCTGGTGATCAGCAAAGAAGCCGACATGCAGCCGATCGCGACCGACGGCCTGGCAGCCGGTATCGACAAAAACTACTTGAAGGAAGGCGATGCGCGCATCATCGCGCACACCAAGATCATCGGCGCCAAGGAAACCGACTCGCTGACTTTCGACGTATCGAAAGTGGCTGATGGCGGCTACGGTTTCTTCTGCTCGTTCCCGGGCCACATCTCGATGATGAAAGGCACCATCGTCGTCAAGTAATCCGAGTCATCGTTCTTCGCGAGCAAGCTCGCTCCCACAGGATGCTGTGTCGGTCACGCATTTTGTGAACAAACGGGTCATTGTGGGAGCGAGCTCGCTCGCGAAGGGGCCATCAGCATCGATAGATGATCTGGCCAAAAAAAAGCCCGCTGAGGATCACTCCCCAGCGGGCTTTTTCATGCCTTTGTAAAATCAAGGCGCAAACGGCATGACCCGTTTGTGATGGGTCTTGTTGTACGTATCGACAATGATTTTCGCCGCTTGGTCACGCACGGTTTTACCGTGCAGAAACGCATCGATCTCGGCGTAGGTCACGCCATGCGCCGCCTCGTCCGGTTTGCCCGGCGATAGATCTTCCAGATCCGCCGTCGGCACTTTTTCGACCAGCGACTCCGGTGCACCAAAGCTACGGGCAATTGCGCGAACCTGATTTTTCACCAGACCGCTGAGCGGGGCGAGGTCACAAGCGCCATCACCGAACTTGGTGAAAAAGCCCATCACTGCTTCCGCCGCGTGGTCGGTACCAATCACCAGACCGCCCGCCACGCCGGCAATCGTGTACTGCGCAACCATGCGCATGCGTGCCTTGGTGTTGCCCAGCACAAAATCCACCGACGCCGCCGGCTTGCCTTCAAACGCACCCACCTGCGCGGCCAGCGCCTTGACGGCCGGGCCGATGTTGACGGTGTGGATTTCGTCCGGGGCGATGCAATCGAGCGAAGCCTGAGCGTCGTGCTCGTCGAACTGGGTTTCGTACGGCAGGCGCACGGCGATGAATTTGTAGCCAGCGTCGCCGGTCTTTTCGCGTAACTCACGCATGGCGCGCTGCGCCAGCAGGCCGGCAGTCAGCGAGTCGACGCCACCGCTGATACCGAGTACCAGAGTCTTGAGCCCGGAATTGACCAGGCAATCCTGAATGAACGTCAGACGCCGGGCGACTTCGGCCTGCAGGGCCTGGTCGTCGGCGAATGGCGGTTGCACCTTGAGCTGCTCAGCAATCTCACGCTGTACGGCTTGCATGAATTCACTCCTTGCTAGATAGACTGGAATCGGCAGGAACCTGGAACACATGTCGCAAATAGGCGACGAAATTCGGGTCTTTGCAGTGGGTCTTGCCTGGCTCGTCGGAGATCTTCGCCACCGGCTGGCCGTTGCAGGCGGTCATTTTAAGCACGATGCTCATCGGTTCGACACCCGGAATGTCGCAGGTGAAGTTGGTCCCGATGCCGAAGCTCACATTAATGCGACCGTGTAACGCGCGGAAAATCTCCAGCGATTTTGGCAGCGTCAGACTGTCGGAAAACACCAGGGTCTTGCTCATCGGGTCGATGCCGAGTTTGTGGTAGTGGGCGATGCATTTTTCGCCCCAAGCCACCGGGTCACCGGAATCATGGCGCAAGCCGTCGAACAGCTTGGCGAAAAACAGATCGAAATCACCGAGGAAGGCATCGGTGGTGATGCAGTCGGTGAGGGCGATGCCAAGCAGACCGCGGTACTCGCGGACCCAGCAATCGAGCGCGGCAATCTGGCTGTCGATCAGGCGCGGACCGAGTTGCTGGTGGGCCATGATCCACTCATGGGCCATGGTGCCCAGCGGTTTCATGTCGAGTTCGCGCGACAGATGCACGTTGCTGGTGCCGACAAAACGGCCGGGGAAGTCGTGCTTGAGCACGTTGACCACTTCGGCCTGCACACCATAGGAGAAGCGCCGGCGCGTGCCGAAATCAGCGACTTGCAGCTGCGACAGTTCATCGGCTGAAGCGTTGGCGCTCAGCCAGTCGAATTTGCGGTACAGCTGCTCGCGCGCGCGTTCCAGCGACATATCGTGATAGCGATGGCGGTTGCGCACCTCGCTGACAATCGCCAACAGCGGCACTTCATACAGGATCACATGCAGCCACGGCCCGCGCAGGCGGATGAACAGCTCGCCGTTCTCGATGCCGGTTTGCACGTAGCGCAGGTTGAAGCGAAACAGCCCGAGAAAACGCAGAAAGTCCGGTTTGAGGAAACTGATGCGTTCAAGGAAATTCAGTTGATCGCCGCTCAGGCTGGTTTCGGCCAGGCGCTCGATCTGAAAGCGGATCTCGGCCAGATACGGGCGCAGGTCCTCGCTGTTACGGCAACGGAACTCCCATTCGACCTCGACGTTGGGGTAGTTGTGCAGCACCGCCTGCATCATCGTCAGTTTGTAGAAGTCGGTGTCGAGCAGGTTCTGCACGATGCGATCGGCAAACACACTCTCGCTCATAACGGGGTCTCCATGTGCGCCGCGCCGTTGCGCGGTCTATATCGATGGCGCTAGTGGCGCATATCGGCGGTGGAGATTGCCAGCGCTTTTTTGCTTTCAGGCGATAGATCCTCTGAGGCCATACATCTCAAGCCGCAAAAATTGTTCATTTTCGGTTGTACCTCAAGCGCAGCGTGAAGCACTTGCTCGATGCACTCCCAGCTTTTCAAATACTCGGCGAGTAACGAGTGCCTTGGTATCAAGCTTGTTTCCACCGCCTTGAACATCGCTGCTCTGATCATCTCATCGGTCGCTATCTTAGGCATGTAGACCGTCTCCCTTGAAAGAAATCTGTTCCAACGTATCTACGCCGTCCTGAAGCAACAAATAGGCAGGAAGTATGAGGCGGTAAAAGTCGGTGTCATCGGTGCCTTTGATAGCGACCGATGTGAACGTCTCCAGAAGGCCTGTCGCGGCGCGGATTCTGAAGCATGCATCTTCAAATAACTGATCACGTGCTGCATATGAGTCTATGAAGAACGTTGGAATGTTGGTTGCGTTTGCTTTCAGCGGATAAAAACGATTCATGCCATTGAGTCCGTAAAGGTGGCTTGGATGCAAGAGATAGAAGAGTTCAATGCTCTTGATGCTGGAATTTTGAGAATATTGATTGTTTGCAAGGTGATTGCTTCAGCTAATTACTCTGTAGCGCTGATTTGGCTTGGATTGGCAGCCAACCGACTTTCGATTGGAAAGCCGGATCGCTACGTTTAGTTATTCTTTATGCGCTGGTGTTGGTGGCCATGCAATTGGGTCCAGGTCTAAGTCAAGAAACAATTTCGAATCAAAAACGGGTGTCTTGATTCCATCGCGACGTTGGAGTTCATAATCATGCAAGACACGCAGGCAAATCTTGAAAAGGAGGGCCATCGCCGTCAGGTTTACGAGCGCGAGTAAAGTCATGGTGATATCGGCAAAAGCCAAAACTGTGGATAAATCTTCGTTGGCCCCCCAGAACACCAATACCAATACCAGGAGTCGATAGATGATCAGCGATTTCGTAGGGTCACCGAACATGAACCGCAAGCTGTTTTCTCCTAAATAGTAGTTATAGAGCATTGCCGTGAATACGAACAATGCCAGTACCATACTTATAAACATTCTTCCCCATTCACCTACCACGGCTGCCAAGGAGTTTTGGGCCAGGGCAATACCGTCACCTTCAAATCCCGGATTGTAAAAGCCGGATAACAAGATCATCAGCGCAGTGCAGGTGCAGACCACGAACGTATCGATGAAAACGCTCAATGCCTGAACAGCACCTTGTGCAACGGGATGGCTGACTTTCGCCACCGACGCAACATTGGGAGCGCTGCCCAGCCCGGCTTCGTTGGAAAATACTCCACGTCTGACTCCCATGATGATTGCGCTGCCAACCAGACCGCCGAACGCCTGATCCAGACCAAATGCGCTTTTGATAATGGTCATCAGCATTATCGGTACTTGTCCAAACTGCAGAACCAGCACATACGCCGTCACGCCGATGTAGGCGAGAACCTTAAGAGGGACCAACAGATCGGCTACTGCTGCGATGCGCGTTATACCACCGATGAATACGATGCCCAGCATCAGGGAAAGCGCGAGTCCTGACCACATGGGCGACAAGTCAAATGCGTCTTTCAGGGAGTGCGATACCGCATGGGATTCGAGACCATTGATGGCAAATCCGAATGTCACCAGCATCAGCATGGCCACGATCAACCCCAGCCAGCGCTTGTTCAGACCATGCTGTATGTACCAGGACGGGCCACCTCTATAGAGACCCTTGCTATCGCTGCGTTTGTAGAGTTGGCCCAGCGTGCATTCAAAGAAGCTGCTGGACATGCCCAGAAGTGCAGTCATCCACATCCAGAACACGGCGCCGGGCCCACCCATACTCACTGCTATCCCGACCCCGACGATATTTCCGGTACCTACGCGCCCGGCAAGGCTGAGTGTCAGCGCCTGGAGTGAGCTCAAATGGTGGCCGTCTGCGCGCCAGCTACCGTGTAAAACACCGAACATATGAGGGAAGTATCTGAGTTGAACAAACCTCGATCGAATCGTGAAATAACCCCCTAGACCAAGAACAAAAGGTATTAATACCCTGCTGGAAAGAAAGTCGTTGATGACATCTAGCATTCAAAGCTCCTTGCTATTTAGAGTGCTGGCAAATCAGTGGTGTGGTCAGTCCTGAAGTCATTCAGGCGTCGTAATATCCCGCCATATTTGATTTGATGCAATTTCGCAAGTTGCTTAAATGTGATGCGAGTTGCTGCTATGGTTGCGCCTTTCTCGTCTGTATTAGGTTGTTGTATGAGCGGATTTCTTCCGGCTAACTTAAAGCTGCTATGTAGTCATTACAGATCTGTCGCGGAGGTCTGTAGGAAAATTCGCATCAATCGTGGGCAATTCAATAAATATCTATGTGGGAAAAGTTTCCCTACGCCTTTTAATCTAAAGCGCATCTGTGATTTTTTTGGGGTCGAAGAGTGCGAAATCATGCTGCCGGCCGAACAATTCATTGCATTGACCGGCCTGAAGGCCGGTAAGAATAAATCTTCAGGGGAAATGGCTGCTTCACAAATGATGCATGAACATCTACGCAAGCAGTCTTCGTCGGAGTTAAAGGCGCATATTGGTTATTACTACGAGTATTACCACGCGATGACTGAGCCCGGCTCTATTTTGTGCTCTCTGGTACATGTGCGGGCAGAGGGCGATGAAATCGTATATGAGCGAAACGAGCGCTTGCAGATTTCTGAAACAGCAGAAGGCTTCGAACGCTACCAATATCTGGGTATTGCCTATCACCTTCGGGATCGTTTGTTTTTTATAGATTATGAATCGCTTACCTCTAACGAAATTTGCCAGACCATTCTTATTCCAAGCTTCAAGAGCTGCATCACGCGGCTCAATGGGTTGAAGATGGGCGTTTCCGCTGCGGATCATCGCGCTCCCGCGTGCTCCAGGGTTGTGTGGGAATATCTGGGGCAGGAAATCAATCCCATCGACGCGTATCGCCGTGTTCGGTTATATGAGCCTGATGATTGCGCCATTGATGATGATCTGCGCGCGCGTCTGGCCCAATCCAGGATTGTGGAAGGCCTGTTCGTTATTGCTGGATAACCATCCTGTAAAAAACTCCGAGTGGAGCGGGGCTTCGATTTTCCGATGTTGTTTTCAAGATCAAAAGATCGCAGCCTCGTTGCACTCGACAGCTTTAACAGGGAGGTGTTCAGGGGCTATCAATCTGCTCCAGCATCCACGTCACAAAATCCCGCACCTTGGGTACTTCCGCCGCGTGTTCCGGATATGCCAGGTAATAGGCATCCGTGCTGGGCATTGCATGCGCCCAGGGAATGACCAGTTTGCCGTCGGCCAATTCCTCTTCCACCAGAAACCGTGGCAACAACGCCACGCCGCAGCCCACCTGGGCTGCGCGAATGCACATATAGAAAGTCTCGAAACGCGGCCCGTGATAGCTGTGTTCGGTCTGGTAACCCTGGCTGTCGAACCAGTCGTGCCACGCCTGCGGACGTGAAGCATTTTGCAGCAGGACCAGATCGGTCAGTTGCGTCGGATCAGTAAACGGCGTGTCCGGCAGGCTGCCCGGTGCGCAGACCGGCACCAGCTCTTCGCCGAACAGTTTCAGGCACTCAGTTCCCGGTCGCGCGCCCTGACCGAAATAGAACGCCAGGTCGCTGCGCCCTTGCAGCAGATCGTCCGCCTCCTGCTCGTTGCACAGGTCCAGATGGATCGATGGATGCCGCAGGCGCCAGCCTTTCAGGCGCGGCACCAGCCAGCGCGCGCCGAAGGTCGACGGCGTGGAGACGCGCAGGACTTCGGTTTCGCCGCCGTAGGAACGCAGGTAATGCGTCGACATCTCAACCTGGGTGAGGATTTTCCTCACCTCCACCAAGTACAAATCCCCAGCCGGGGTCATCTGCAAGCGCCGGCGTACGCGGCGGAACAGCAAGTGCTGCAGCAATTCTTCAAGCTGCGCGACCTGTTTGCTCACGGCGCTCTGGGTCAGGTTCAGCTCTTGCGCTGCGCGGGTGAAGCTCAGGTGCCGGGTCACAGCCTCGAAGCATTGCAATGCGGTGATCGAGGGCAAGTGGCGTTTGTTCAGCATGGCCAGTCCTTTTTCTTGTCTTTCTATGCTCAGCATGAATAAACGGAATGATATCTGGCGTAAAGGTCGTTTGTTGCCTTCGCCATTGAACGCTACAACTAAAGGCCTGCCCCGGTCGCAAAAGGCGACCGCACACATTCAGTTTTTTCGCTTGAGGAGTGACCCATGGTTGCCGCATTGCTTGATCGTCTCGGAGTGAACCCGGCCCTGCACCAGAACGGCAAAGTGCCGGTGCATTCGCCGATCGACGGCAGCCGGATTGCCGCCGTGAACTGGGAAGGCGCGGCGGAAGTCGAGCAGCACATCAGTCGCGCCGATCATGCATTCGAGCAATGGCGCAAGGTACCGGCCCCGCGTCGCGGCGAGCTGGTGCGCCAATTTGGTGAAGTGTTGCGCGAATACAAGGCCGATCTCGGTGAGCTGGTCTCGTGGGAGGCGGGCAAGATCACCCAGGAGGGTCTGGGCGAAGTGCAGGAGATGATCGACATCTGCGATTTCGCTGTCGGCCTGTCGCGTCAGTTGTACGGTTTGACCATCGCTTCCGAGCGTCCGGGCCACCACATGCGTGAAACCTGGCATCCGTTGGGCGTGGTCGGGGTGATCAGTGCGTTCAACTTTCCCGTCGCGGTGTGGGCGTGGAACACCACGCTGGCGCTGGTCTGCGGCAACCCGGTGGTGTGGAAACCGTCGGAGAAAACCCCGCTGACCGCGCTGGCCTGTCAGGCGCTGTTTGATCGCGTGGTGAAGAATTTCAGCGATGCGCCGGCGAGCCTTTGCCAGGTCATCATCGGTGGTCGCGATGCCGGTGAAGCGCTGGTCGATGATCCGCGTGTCGCCCTGATCAGCGCCACCGGCAGCACGCGCATGGGCCGCGAAGTGGCGCCAAAAGTCGCCGCGCGTTTTGCCCGCAGCATTCTGGAACTGGGTGGCAACAACGCGATGATCCTCGGGCCGAGCGCCGATCTTGACATGGCCGTGCGTGCCATCCTGTTCAGCGCCGTCGGCACTGCCGGGCAGCGTTGCACCACGTTGCGCCGATTGATCGCCCATGAGTCGGTGAAAGAAGAAATCGTCACTCGCCTCAAAGCCGCGTATTCGAAAGTGCGTATCGGCCATCCGTTGCAAGGCAATCTGGTCGGCCCGCTGATCGACAAGCACAGCTTCGAAAACATGCAGGATGCGCTGGAGCAGGCGTTGAGCGAGGGCGGTCGGGTGTTCGGCGGCCAGCGTCAACTTGAAGATCGGTTCCCTAACGCCTACTACGTGTCGCCGGCCATCGTCGAAATGCCCGAGCAGAGCGACGTGGTTTGCAGCGAAACCTTCGCGCCGATTCTCTACGTGGTTGGCTACAGCGATTTCGAGGAAGCACTGCGCCTGAACAATGCCGTGCCGCAAGGCTTGTCGTCGTGCATCTTCACCACCGATGTGCGCGAGGCCGAGCGCTTCATGTCGGCGGTCGGCAGCGACTGTGGCATCGCCAACGTCAACATCGGCCCGAGCGGCGCGGAAATCGGCGGCGCGTTCGGTGGCGAAAAGGAAACCGGTGGCGGCCGCGAATCCGGCTCCGACGCCTGGCGCGCGTACATGCGCCGGCAGACCAACACCGTCAACTATTCGCTTGAGCTGCCGTTGGCCCAGGGCATCACATTCGATTAAGCAGCGGCAAGCCTCAAGCCCCAAGCGACAGGCTGATCGGCTTGCTGCTTGGGGCTTGAAGCTTGCAGCTGCTCCGACAGGAGCTTGGCAATGCCGTTACGCGAAGAATGTCTGTGGGAAAAGCTCACGCCACAACGCCCGGAACACACCGCGCTCAAGGGTGAGGTCAAGGTTGATGTCTGCGTGATCGGCGCCGGGTTCACCGGGTTGTCGGCGGCGCTGCACTTGCTGGAAAAAGGCAAAAGCGTCTGCATTGTCGAGGCCCATCGCGCCGGGCAGGGCGGTTCCGGGCGCAATGTCGGGCTGGTCAACGCCGGCCTCTGGATCCCGCCTGACGAGATCGAAGCCGGTTTCGGCGAGGCGGTCGGCAGTCAGCTCAACCGCATGCTCGGTGCGGCGCCGGCGCTGGTGTTCAGCCTGGTGGACAAATACAACATCGATTGCCAACTGCGCCGCGAAGGCACCTTGCACATGGCTCATAACGCCAAGGGCGAGGCCGACCTGCGCAGTCGCGAGCAACAATGGCAGCGCCGTGGCGCGCCGGTCGAACTGCTGACCGGCAAGGCCTGTGAACAAGCCACCGGCACGCAGAAAATCGCCGCCGCGCTTCTCGACCGTCGCGCTGGCACGCTCAACCCGATGGCGTATGTGACCGGGCTGGCCAACGCCGTACTCGGGCTCGGCGGGCAGATGTTCGATCATTCGCCGGTCACCCGCCTCGAACGCGTCGGCCAGCAATGGTCGGTGCAGACCGGGCAAGGCTCGGTGCTTGCCGAGCAAGTGGTGATCGCCTCCAATGCCTACACCGAAGGCGACTGGACCGAACTCAAGCGCAATTTTTTTCCCGGTTACTACTATCAGGTCGCCTCCGTCCCGCTGAGCGAAGACGCCGCACAGGAAATTCTTCCCGGCGGGCAGGGGTCGTGGGACACCCGTCAGGTCCTGAGCAGCATCCGCCGTGACAAGGACGGGCGCCTGTTGCTGGGCAGCCTCGGCAATGGCAATCAGAAACCGACCTGGTTTCTCAAGGCCTGGGCCGACCGGGTGCAGCAGCATTATTTCCCCAATCTGAAGCCGGTCGAATGGGAATGCACCTGGACCGGGCGCATTGCTTTTACGCCCGATCACCTGATGCGTCTGTTCGAACCGGCACCGGGACTGGTGGCCGTCACTGGCTATAACGGCCGCGGTGTCACCACCGGCACCGTGGTCGGCAAAGCCTTCGCCGACTATTTGTGCAACGGCGACGCTCAGGCGCTGCCGATTCCCTTTGCACCGATGCAGCCCCTGGCCGGCGTTGGCTTGCGCAGTTGCCTGTACGAAGCCGGTTTTTCGCTGTATCACGCGGGCCAGTGCCTGCGCATCGTCATTTGAGTGTTGAAATTTGTTGCCGGAAGCGGCGCTTTTCAATCGAGCGACTAGCCTGTAATGGTGCGGGTTGTAGCAGTCCCGCACCAGCAGTGTGCAGTTCGGTGACGCGGGCTGTTACAGGCTGGTTGCACGTCGTTTGCCGCTGCGGTTGCAATGATGGCGCACGCAGGTTGCGCCTGAAAAAAACAATGGTTTCACCTTCCGCGGTTTAGACGGTTGCACGCCCAATGAAAATGGGAACGAAACAGTCGAAATAACAAGAAAGCAGCGACTTTTTGAAGAATAAAAAACCGCTGGCACGGGCCTTGCTCTGAGCTTTGAGTGAAGTGAAGTCGCAGTGCCAACTAAAAAAAACCTTGGAGCACCACCTCATGTCCCAGACGTTTTACAAGAAAGGCTTTCTGGCCCTCGCAGTAGCTGCTGCGCTGGGTGTTTCTGCGTTTGCTCAAGCTGATATCAAGATCGGTGTAGCAGGTCCAATGACGGGCGCCAACGCGGCGTTTGGCGAGCAGTACATGAAAGGGGCACAGGCGGCGGCCGACGCAGTCAACGCGGCGGGCGGCGTCAACGGGGAGAAAATCGTTCTGGTCAAGGGCGATGACGCCTGCGAGCCGAAGCAGGCCGTAACGGTCGCCAAGGACCTCACCAACCAGAAAGTCGCCGGCGTGGTCGGTCACTTCTGCTCTTCTTCGACCATTCCAGCCTCGGAAATCTACGACGAAGCCGGGATCATCGCGATTACTCCAGGCTCGACCAACCCGCAAGTCACCGAGCGCGGTCTGAGCGCCATGTTTCGCATGTGCGGGCGTGATGACCAGCAGGGCATCGTCGCCGGCGACTACATCGTCGACATGCTCAAAGGCAAGAAAGTCGTCGTGCTGCACGACAAGGACACCTACGGCCAAGGCCTGGCAGACGCCACCAAGGCTCAGCTGGAAAAACGCGGCGTCAAACCGGTGCTGTACGAAGGCCTGACCCGTGGCGAGAAAGACTTCAGCACCATCGTCACCAAAATCCGTGGTGCCGGCGCCGACGTCGTCTACTTCGGCGGCCTGCACCCGGAAGCCGGTCCACTGGTTCGCCAGCTGCGTGAACAAGGCCTGAAAGACGTCAAGTTCATGTCCGATGACGGCATTGTGACCGACGAACTGGTGACCACCGCTGGTGGCCCGCAATTCACCGACGGCGTGCTGATGACCTTCGGCGCCGATCCGCGCCTGCTGCCTGACAGCAAAACCGTAGTGGATGCTTTCCGCAAGGCTGGCACCGAGCCTGAAGGCTACACCCTGTACGCCTACGCCTCGGTCCAGACCCTGGCCGCTGCGTTCAACGGCGCAAAGAAAAACGACGGCGAAGCGGCGGCGAAGTGGCTGAAAGCCAACCCGGTGAAAACCGTCATGGGCGAGAAGACCTGGGATGCCAAGGGCGACCTGAAAGTCTCCGACTACGTGGTTTACCAGTGGGACAAGGACGGCAAATACCACCAGCTGGAAAAACAGAAGTAAGGGCTGAGGTGATCATCTGATCATGCAAATCCCTGTGGGAGCGTGCCTGCTCGCGAAGACGCACTGACATGCAACCTCTGTGTTGAATGTTCAACCGCTTTCGCGAGCAGGCTCGCTCCCACAAGGGGCCTGCGTGGGGCGGGCTGATCACTCTCCGACATTGCTCCGACGTAAATCTGTAATTTTCCTAGAAGAACCGCGCGCCCAGTGTGCGCAGGTTCTCACTGCGTGAGATTGCGTTATGGATGGTATTTTCCTGCAGCAACTGGTCAACGGTCTGACCCTCGGGTCGGTCTATGGCCTGATCGCCATCGGCTACACAATGGTCTACGGCATCATCGGCATGATCAACTTCGCCCACGGCGAGGTTTACATGATTTCCGCTTACCTGGCGGCAATCAGTCTGGCTCTGCTGGCTTACTTCGGTATCGAATCCTTCCCGCTGCTGATGCTCGGCACCCTGATCTTCACCATCGTGGTGACGGCGGTGTATGGCTGGGTCATCGAGCGCGTCGCTTACAAGCCCCTGCGCAACTCGACCCGACTGGCACCGCTGATCAGCGCCATCGGTATCTCGCTGATCCTGCAAAACTATGCACAGATCGCCCAGGGCGCCAAACAACAGGGCGTGCCTACCCTGCTGACCGGTGCCTGGCGTGTCGAAGTCGGTAGCGGCTTCGTGCAACTGACCTACACCAAAGTCTTCATCCTGATCGCCGCTTTCGTCGGCATGGGGTTGCTGACCTACATCATCAAATACACCAAGCTGGGGCGCATGTGCCGCGCCACCCAGCAAGACCGCAAGATGGCCTCGATCCTCGGGATCAACACCGACCGAGTGATTTCCTACGTGTTCATCATCGGTGCAGCCATGGCCGCACTGGCCGGCGTGCTGATCACCATGAACTACGGCACCTTCGACTTCTATGCCGGCTTCATCATCGGCATCAAGGCGTTCACCGCCGCGGTACTCGGCGGCATCGGTTCGCTGCCTGGCGCCATGCTCGGCGGGATCATCCTCGGCATCTCCGAGTCATTGTTCTCCGGCCTGGTCAACTCCGACTACAAAGACGTGTTCAGCTTCTCGCTGCTCGTACTTGTTCTGGTCTTCCGACCGCAAGGTCTGTTGGGCCGTCCTCTTGTGTCGAAGGTGTAAACGATGTCTTCAACAACCACTGAAAAATCCATCGATATCAAAAAAAGCCTGGTTGAGGCGATTCTCGCCGGCCTGATTGCCCTGATCGTGTTCGGACCGATTGTCGGCGTGGTGCTCGACGGCTACAGCTTCAATCTGGAATCGACCCGCGTGGCCTGGATCATCGCCATCGTCATGGCCGGGCGCTTTGCCCTCAGCCTGTTCCTGCAAACGCCAAAAGGCCTGAAGATCCTCGACAGCTTCGAAAGCAGCGGCTCCGGCGTGCATGTGCTACCGCCGGATTACAAATCGCGGCTGCGCTGGATCATCCCGCTGATGATTGTGCTGGCGATCATTGTTCCGTTTGTTTCCAACTCCTATTTGCTGGGGGTGGTCATTCTCGGATTGATCTACGTGCTGCTGGGGCTGGGCCTGAACATCGTGGTCGGTCTGGCTGGTCTGCTTGATCTGGGTTACGTGGCGTTCTACGCCATTGGCGCCTATGGCCTGGCGCTGGGGTACCAGTATCTCGGTCTGGGTTTCTGGACGGTGCTGCCACTGGCGGCAATCACCGCCGGCCTTGCCGGTTGCATCCTCGGTTTCCCGGTGCTGCGTCTGCACGGCGACTACCTGGCGATCGTGACCCTGGGCTTCGGTGAAATCATTCGCCTGATCCTCAATAACTGGTTGTCGCTGACTGGCGGCCCGAACGGCATGCCGGCGCCACTGCCGACGTTCTTCGGTCTGGAGTTCGGCAAGCGCGCAAAGGATGGCGGGGTACCGTTTCACGAGTTCTTCGGCATCGCCTACAACCCTGATGTGAAGTACTACTTCATCTACGCGGTGTTGTTCCTCGTGGTATTGGCCGTGCTGTACATCAAGCATCGTCTGGTGAAGATGCCGGTCGGCCGCGCCTGGGAAGCGTTGCGCGAAGATGAGATTGCCTGCCGCTCGATGGGCCTCAATCACGTACTGGTCAAGCTTTCGGCGTTCACCATCGGTGCGTCGACGGCGGGTCTGGCCGGGGTGTTCTTCGCCACCTATCAAGGCTTCGTCAACCCAACCTCGTTCACCTTCTTCGAATCGGCGCTGATCCTCGCCATCGTCGTGCTTGGCGGCATGGGCTCGACCATCGGCGTGGTGATCGCTGCGTTCGTGCTCACCGTCGCCCCGGAACTGTTGCGTGGCTTCGCTGAATATCGTGTGCTGCTGTTCGGCATCCTGATGGTGCTGATGATGATCTGGCGACCACGCGGGCTGATCCGCATCAGCCGCTCCGGGGTCAAACCACGCAAAGGTGCCATTCACTACGAGAGGGCTGCGCCATGAGTGAAGTCGTACTCTCCGTTGAAAAACTGATGATGCATTTCGGTGGCATCAAGGCCTTGAGCGATGTCAGCCTGAAGGTCAAACGCAACTCGATCTTCGCCCTGATCGGCCCGAACGGTGCCGGCAAGACCACGGTGTTCAACTGCCTGACCGGTTTCTACAAGGCTTCAGGCGGCAAGATCGAACTCAACGTGCGCGGCCAGCAGACCAACGTCATCCAGTTGTTGGGCGAGTCGTTCAAACCGACCGACTTCGTCTCGCCGAAATCCTTCCTCAGTCGCCTGTACTACAAGATGTTCGGCGGCACCCAT
This sequence comes from Pseudomonas koreensis, assembly GCF_036668835.1. GTDB lineage: Bacteria > Pseudomonadota > Gammaproteobacteria > Pseudomonadales > Pseudomonadaceae > Aquipseudomonas > Aquipseudomonas koreensis_I. Next base: position 156,339 of record NZ_JAZEVW010000004.1, on the reverse strand, counting down.
CTGGTGAACCGTGCCGGTCTGGCGCGGACTTTCCAGAACATTCGCCTGTTCAAGGAAATGTCGGTGCTGGAAAACCTGCTGGTGGCCCAGCACATGTGGGTCAACCGCAACATGCTGGCTGGCATCCTCAACACCAAGGGCTACCGAAAAGCCGAGAGCGATGCGCTGGACTGCGCGTTCTACTGGCTGGAAGTGGTCGATCTGGTCGACTGCGCCAACCGCCTCGCCGGGGAATTGTCCTACGGTCAGCAACGTCGTCTGGAAATCGCCCGGGCCATGTGCACGCGGCCGCAGATCATTTGCCTCGACGAACCGGCCGCCGGCCTCAACCCTCAGGAAACCGAAGCGCTGAGCGCGATGATCCGGCTGCTGCGCGACGAGCATGATCTGACCGTGGTGCTGATCGAACACGACATGGGCATGGTGATGAGCATTTCCGACCACATCGTGGTACTGGACCACGGCATCGTGATTGCCGAAGGCGGGCCGGAAGCGATCCGCAACGACCCGAAAGTGATCGCGGCCTATCTGGGCGCCGACGAAGAGGAAGTGGCATGACCCAACCCATCCTCGAACTGAAAGACCTCGATGTGTTCTACGGCCCGATCCAGGCGCTCAAGGGTGTTTCGCTGCAGATCAACGAAGGCGAGACCGTCAGCCTGATCGGCTCCAACGGTGCCGGTAAATCAACCTTGCTGATGTCGATTTTCGGCCAGCCACGCGCAGCGGGTGGGCAGATTCTCTACCAGGGCGTCGACATCACCCACAAGTCATCGCACTACATCGCTTCCAACGGCATTGCGCAATCGCCGGAAGGGCGGCGGGTATTCCCCGACATGACCGTTGAGGAAAACCTGCTGATGGGCACTATCCCGATTGGCGACAAATACGCCAAAGAGGACATGCAGCGCATGTTCGAGCTGTTTCCCCGGCTCGAAGAGCGGCGCACCCAGCGGGCGATGACCATGTCCGGTGGTGAACAGCAGATGCTCGCCATCGCGCGGGCATTGATGAGCCGACCGAAGTTGTTGCTGCTCGATGAACCGAGCCTGGGGCTGGCGCCGATCGTGGTGAAGCAGATCTTCGCAACGCTGCGTGAGCTGGCGAAAACCGGCATGACGATTTTCCTCGTCGAGCAGAATGCCAATCATGCGCTGAAGCTGTCGGATCGCGCCTATGTCATGGTCAACGGCGAGATTCGCCTGTCCGGCACCGGTAAAGAGCTGCTGGTGAATGAGGAGGTGCGTAACGCCTATCTGGGCGGGCACTGATTAATCACAGATTGTCCGCAAACCCCGACACGCAAATGTCGGGGTTTTTTTATCTCTTGAATCCACCGCGACCCCTTGTAGGAGTGAATTCGGCAATTGTGGAAAACAAATCCACCAAGCTGCCAAAGCGCGACATATAGACGCTGCAAACAGCTGTTTTTCCACAGTTTTGACTTGTCCCCGTTTGCTGTGGAACTGGCTGTGAATAACGTGGGTGTATTCGGCTGAAGGCTATAATCTACGTGGCTTGCAGCGGCCTGATCATTTTTTGAACAGGCGATTTGCAGAGAGCGACACGCGCCATTGTCAACCCTTTTATCGTGCCGTGAGCACGTCTCATCTGCCGTACCCAGGCCTGTGGATAAGTCTGTGATTAAACTCTGGAAAGACCGCGCCAAGGGCCGTCAGCACTGGCCTTGCGCAATCACTGCGCTGAGCGCTTTATCGTGCACGATGCCCTGTCGTGCATAACTGCCGCTGCCGGGTCAAGCAAAAAACTTTCTGTTTCGCCCGCAAAGCCTTGCGTGGCGGGGCTTTGCGCATTTTCACTTGCCCCCGAAAACTGTGGAACGGACTGTGGATAACATGCGCGTACATGGCTACAGGCCACGGCGGCTATGGCGTTGGCACGCTTGATTGTTTTTTGTACAGCGCGTGGCAGTTGCCCGTAAAAGCGCGGGCGGGCATGCTGCCTGCTGATTTTCTATTCCAAGGGCTGCCGTGGTGGCCGAAGCAAGGAGAACACGATGTCCAACACCCTGTTTATCACCGGCGCGACCTCCGGTTTTGGTGAAGCCTGTGCCCGTCGTTTTGCCGAGGCTGGCTGGAAACTGGTGCTGACCGGCCGTCGTGAAGATCGCCTCAATGCGCTGTGCGCCGAACTGTCGAAGCAGACCGAAGTGCATGGTCTGGTGCTTGATGTGCGTGATCGCAAGGCGATGGAGGCGGCGATTGCCAATCTGCCGCCGTCGTTCGCCACCCTGCGCGGCCTGATCAACAACGCCGGCCTGGCGCTCGGCGTCGATCCGGCGCCGAAATGCGATCTGGATGACTGGGACACCATGGTCGACACCAACGTCAAGGGTCTGATGTACGCCACGCGTCTGTTGCTGCCGCGCCTGATCGGACATGGCCGCGGCGCCGGCATCATCAACCTTGGCTCCATCGCCGGTAATTACCCGTATCCGGGCAGCCACGTGTATGGCGCGACCAAGGCCTTCGTCAAACAGTTCTCGCTGAACCTGCGCTGCGACTTGCAGGGTACCGGCGTGCGGGTCAGCAACATCGAGCCGGGGCTGTGTGAAAGCGAGTTCTCGCTGGTGCGTTTCGCCGGTGATCAGGAGCGCTACAACGCGACCTACGCGGGCGCCGAGCCGATCCAGCCGCAAGACATCGCCGAAACAATTTTCTGGGTGATGAACACGCCAGCGCACATCAACATCAACAGCCTTGAGCTGATGCCGGTGAGCCAGACCTGGGCCGGGTTTGCCATTGAGCGGAACAAGGCCTGACACCGCGCTGAAGCCATTCGCGAGCAGGCTCGCTCCCACAGGGGAACGCAATCCAATGTGGGAGCGAGCCTGCTCGCGAAAGCGATCTATAGCTCAGCGCAAATATTCAGCCAGACCGCTGTAGCACGTCGCCAAGTGATATGGCGTAGTGGAAGGCATGTCCTTGCGACTGACTTCCCCCTGCTCATCCCGACACTCATACCAGCCGCTGGCATGCAGAAACCGCTGCTGCAACGCCTGCAATTGGCGCAGCACCGCCGCGTCACTGTCCGGGCGCAACGTCAGCGCGCGCAGGTATTCCGCCTGAGCCCAGATTCGCTGGGTCGAATCCCGTGGCCGGCCGTTGCTTTCCAGATCAAGCATGGCGCGCACCGCGCCGCAGGCTTCAAGCACGCCGTATTGCTCGGTAAAGGCAAATGCGCGATCCAGCGCCCGGTGCAATTTCGAATCGCGTAGCAGCGGCGAGGATTGCAGCAGGAAATACCATTCGAACTGATGGCCCGGTTCGTACCAGTTATCCACAGCGCCGAGCGGCTTCTCCATCAACACGCCATATTGCGGATCGACGAAGTGCTTGTGCATGGCTGTGCATAACTCGCGCAGGTCCATTTGCGTCTGCGGGTCTTCGCGCACGGCCAGCGTCGCGAGGAACGCTTCGGCCAGATGCATCAGCGGGTTTTGCAGCGGACCGGTTTGCAGCGTCATCCAGTCGCGATCCAGACACGCCTCATACAAACCATCGCCGGTGGCGAAGCGACGGCCGATGATTTCCAGCGCGGCATTCAAAGTCGACTGGGCCAGCGGATCAGCGGACTTCGCCCAGTAATGCGCGCAGGCGAACAGAATGAAGGCGTGGGTGTAGAGGTCTTTGCGCTGATCCAGCGGCTTGCCCTGGGCATCGATACTGTAGAACCAGCCGCCGTGCTCGGCGTCGTGAAAATGCCGTTGCAGCGAACGAAACAGCGCCGCCGCGCGAACTTCAGCGTTATCCACAACCCCGATCAGGCTGGAAAACAGGTACAGCTGCCGTGCGCAGGCCATGGCCCGATAGCGCTGCACGGGCAGCGGTTGCTGTGCGGCGTCCAACGCCTCGTACGGCAACGCCATGTCGGCATTCCAGCCCGGCCCTTGCCAAAGCGGCACGATGACGTGCAGAAAATGCTGCTGCACCTTGGCAAACAGGGCGGACAATTCGGGCAGGGCGGTGGAACGGCAAGCGTGGGGCATGGGCGGGCGTCACGGGCTGGGGCGATTGCGCGACATGGTAGCAGAGAGGCAGCCGTTAAAGGTTTGGTGTCTGATCGGCCGTCATCGCTGGCAAGCCAGCTCCCACAAGGATATTGGGTGCTCACCCAATGGTGGACTTACCCAATAACCTCTGGGAGCTGGCTTGCCAGCGATGAGGCCAGTTCAGACGATGGAAATTAGCCTGCCAGCAGCCACGCGCCTGTGATTGCTGAGGCAGCACCTGCAAGACGCACTAACGGTGCAGCAGCTTGAGGCAAGAAGCGCACCACGCCGTAACCGACGGCATGCAACGCTGCAGTCGCGGCAACGAAACCAGCCGCATACGCCCACGGGCTGCTCATCTCCGGCAGTTCCAGCCCGTGCGCCACGCCATGGAACAGCGCAAACAGGGCAGTCGCGGCCACCGCCATGACCAGCGGCGGACGGACCGCCAGGGCCACCGCCAGACCCAGCGCCAGCACCGACGCGGCAATCCCGCTTTCCAGCGCCGGCAATTGCAGCCCTTCAAAACCCAGCACGCCGCCAAGCAGCATGGTGCCGACAAACGTGCATGGCAGCGCCCAGCGTGCCGCGCCTTGCTGTTGCGCCGCCCACAAACCGACGGCGAGCATTGCCAGCAAATGGTCGAGGCCGCCGATCGGGTGGCTGATGCCGGCGATCAGGCCGCTGTCGCCATGGCCGGGATGAGCAAAGGCCAGCGCCGGGGTCAGCAGCAGCGCAACGGCGCCAAGAATGCGTTTGAGTGTCATGGATAAGCTTCCTTGTTGATAGGTGGATCAGGCTGCGCTCAGCAGGCCTTGGCGTTCGATGAAGGCGATGATCTGCTCAAGGCCCTGGCCGGTTTTCTGGTTGCTGAAAACGAACGGCTTGCCGTTGCGCATGCGCTTTGTGTCGCTGTCCATCATTTCCAGCGATGCACCCACGAGCGGCGCCAGGTCGATCTTGTTGATCACCAGCAGGTCGGACTTGCAGATACCCGGACCACCCTTGCGCGGCAGCTTGTCGCCGGCAGAAACGTCGATTACGTAAATGGTCAGGTCGGACAGTTCCGGGCTGAAGGTCGCCGAAAGATTGTCGCCACCGGACTCCACCAGAATCAGATCGAGGCCTGGAAAACGCCGGTTCAGTTGATCGACTGCTTCGAGGTTGATCGAGGCGTCTTCGCGGATCGCCGTGTGCGGGCAGCCGCCGGTTTCCACGCCGATGATCCGCTCCGGGGCGAGGGCTTCGTTGCGCACGAGAAAATCGGCGTCTTCGCGGGTGTAGATGTCGTTGGTCACCACAGCGAGGTTGTAGCGCTCGCGCAGGGCCAGGCACAGGGCCAGGGTCAATGCGGTTTTGCCGGAACCGACCGGGCCGCCGATGCCGACGCGCAGAGGTTGTGTATTCATCTGATGTTTCTCCTAAGAGCGGAAGAGGCGGCTGTACTGGCGCTCATGGGCCATGCACGCCAGGGACAGGCCGAATGCGGCGCTGCCGAGGTGATCGGGATCAATGCGGGTCGCGTCCTGCTGCGCTTGTTGCAGCAGCGGCAGCAGTTCGCTCGTCAGGCGCTGCGCGGCTTGCTGGCCCAGCGGCAGGGTTTTCATCAGCACCGCGAGCTGGTTTTCCAGCCAGCTCCACAGCCACGCGGCGAGGGCATCCTGCGGGCTGATTTGCCAGGCGCGCGCGGCCAGCGCCCAGCCAAGGGCCAGGTGCGGTTCGGCGCATTGCTCAAGAAAGGCACGCGCAGGCGCGTCGAGCTCCGGCAAGCCGTTGAGCAGTTGCTGCAACGAGTAGCCCATCTGTCGGCTTTCCAGATGCAGCTCGCGGGTTTCGCGACTGGTGCGATGGCGTTCGCAGATCTGCAGCAACTCGGCCCAGTTTTCCTCGGCGGCCGCCTGACAGTGCGCAAGCAGCAGCGGCGCCTCGAAGCGCGCGAGGTTGAGCAGCAACTGATCACTGATCCAGCGGCGTGCGCTGTCGGGGTTATTGACCCGGCCGTTGTCCACTGCCATCTCCAGGCCTTGGGAATAGCTGTAGCCACCAATCGGCAACTGCGGACTGGCCAGGCGCAGCAGCGCCCAGGCCGGATTCACAGGCGTACGCCGAACTGATGGAGTTTCGGCGCGTAGTTGAAGTCTTCGTCGCCATGGCGTGAATGATGATGGCCGCCGCCGTAGGCACCGTGTTCCGGCTGGAACGGCGCTTCGATGGCGGTGACCTGGGCCCCCAGTTGCTCAAGCATGGCTTTGAGCACGTAGTCATCAAGCAGGCGCAACCAGCCATCGCGGACTTGCAAGGCAACGTGACGATTGCCCAAGTGATAGGCGGCGCGGGTCAGTTCAAACGCGTTGGCGCAGGTGACGTGCAGCAGTTGCTCGGAACGGGCGCAGACGCGGACGATGCGGCCGTCCTCGGCTTGCAGGCATTCGCCGTCATACAGCGGTGGCTGGCCGCGCTCCAAAAACAACCCGACGTCTTCGCCCTCGGCACTGAAACAGCGCAAGCGGCTCTTGCTGCGCGCTTCGAAGGTCAGGTGCAACTCGGCGGCCCAGACGGGTTGAGGGTCGATTCTGCGGTGAATCACCAGCATCGGAAATCTTCCAGCTATGGACAATGATCAGGCTAGAGCAAGGGCCGCGCCAATCGGCCGATCCGTAGGAAATGGCTGTCGGCGCGAGGCCGATCTTTCAACAGGCGGGAGGTTTCTGGAAGCTTTTGGTGCGTGAAGAATTTGTCATGCACCAAATCAATGCGGCGGTGCTGCACCTTTGTAGGCGTGAGCCTGCTCGCGAAAGCGGTGTGTCAGATAGCGATGCTTCGCTTGGCGTACAGCTATCGCGAGCAGGCTCACTCCTACATAGAGATGGGGGTGGCTGCGGTTATTCGGTACTGCCCAACCCCTGCCAGTGCTTGAGCCCGATAAAGATGAAGCGCAGCTGCTGGGTGATCTTCGCTTGCGGGGTCAGATGCTCGGGCAAGGCTTCGGCCGGCGGGTCGATGATGTCTGGCAGGGTGGCGAATACGGATTTGACGATCAGGTCGGCCATCACGCTCAGACCGGAGATGTCCAGATGTTGCAGTTTGGGCATCAACGCCAGATCTGCGGCGAGGTCGGCGCTGATGTTCTCGCGCAAGCGGCCAATCGCCTGACGCACCGGCAGCGAGCCGCCATATTGTTCGCGGGCCAGAAACAGGAATTGCGAACGGTTGGCGCTGACTACATCAAGGAAGATCCGCACCGAAGCATCGATAATGCCGCCCATGACGAATTCGTTGTGGCGCACCAGGCGGATGGTTTCGCGGAAGGTCTGGCCGACTTCGCTGACCAGCACCAGGCCGAGTTCGTCCATGTCGGCAAAATGTCGATAGAAACCGGTGGGTACGATGCCGGCGGTTTTGCTGACTTCACGCAGGCTCAGGCTGCCAAAACCGCGGCCGCTTTCCATCAAGTGGCGGGCAGCGTCCATCAGAGCGTTGCGGGTCTGTTGTTTCTGTTCGGCGCGGGGCAGCATCGCAGGGCGTGTTCTTTGGCAGGACAAGCGTCGCACTCTAGCAAATCGGCTTTGCCGGCGTCGAACGGGAGAAGGCGGGGCAGGCGTTGCAGCGGGGCAGAAAAGTCAAAAGCCCAATCCGGGGATTGGGCTTTTTTTCGAGGCCACCATGGGCTTAGCTCAAGGCACTGTTGCGTTCGATCACACGTTCACCACCGCCTTCAGCGATTGCCTGACCCAGTGGGGTTTTATCGAAGCCATCGTCAGCCAGGGTCTGGCCTTGTGGGGTACGGTCGCTACCATCGGATGCCAGGGTCTGGCCCTGTGGAGTGCGGTCGCTACCGTCGGACGCCAGGGTCTGGCCTTGTGGAGTACGTTCGCTACCGTCGGACGCCAGGGCTTGGCCTTGTGGAGTGCGATCGGAGCCGTCCTGCACCAGACCTTTCTCTTCCAGACGATCACGGCCGCCTTCAGCCAGGGTCTGGCCTTGTGGAGTGCGGTCGGAACCATCGGCAGCTACGGTCTGGCTGAATACCGAGTAGCTGGATTTGACTTGCGGGGTCGCCTGATCGGCAGCGGGCAGGGCGAAAGCAGTGCTGGCTAGCATCGACAGGGTAAGGCTGAGCAGTAATTGGCGTTTCATGATGGGTTGCTCCTTGGGAGGGCGATAAAGTGGGTACGAGGGCAATGCTACTCTCGATAAGTCGATATAAAAGTTCATAAACGCAATGGTAATAATCAACAGAATTGATTGTTCGCTTCGAGGGCTCTAGATCGGGCCTTTGCGGCCGGCGGTTTTGCACCGCGGTGGGTATTTTCGACTCACTCGCGCCTCGCAAAAGTGCGGGTCGCGGTAACACTGCTCGACCGATTGGTCAGGTTTGCTGGCCTTTTTATGGCTTAAACTGCCTTTCAATTAAACCTGCGGGCCTTTCGCCAGTCACAGACTGCATGGGGCCGCTTCGGTCTGCCGTTTCAAACTGTGCGTCGGGATCCAGGCGTGCGGCCGTGATCAGGAGCTTTGTGCATGACGCGCACTGGAAAAATCTTCAGTTGGACCTTCGCCACCCTTGTATTGCTGCTCGCAGTACTGATTCTGATCATCGTGTTTTTCGACTGGAACCGGATCAAACCCACGATCAACAGCAAAGTCTCCGAAGAACTGCACCGCGCGTTTGCCATCAATGGCAATCTGGCCGTGATCTGGCAGCGCGAGCCTGAAGAAGGCGGCTGGCGCGCCTGGGTGCCGTGGCCGCATGTAGTCGCCGAAGACCTGAGCCTGGGTAACCCGGACTGGTCGAAACAGCCGCAGATGGTCACCCTGAAAAAGGTCGAGCTGCGCATTTCGCCGCTGGCTTTGCTGGCGCAGCGCGTGGTGATTCCGCGCATCGACTTGACCGAACCCAATGCCGAGCTGCAACGCCTGGCCGACGGTCGCGCCAACTGGGTGTTCAAGTTCGACCCGAAAGATCCCAACGCTGAACCGTCGAACTGGGTGGTCGACATCGGCGCCATCGGGTTCGACAAGGGCCACGTCACGCTCGATGACCAGACCCTCAAGACCCGTCTCGATGTGCTGATCGATCCGCTCGGCAAGCCGATTCCGTACAGCGACATCGTCGGCGCCAAAGCGGCGAAAACTGCGCAGGACAAGGGCGGCGCGCCGCAGGATTATGCGTTTGCGCTGAAGGTCAAAGGCCAGTATCACGGCCAGAATCTGACCGGCCAAGGCAAGATCGGCGGGCTGCTGGCATTGCAGGATGCGCGCAAGCCCTTCCCGTTGCAGGCGCAAGCGCAGATCGGCGATACCCGCATCGAACTGGCCGGCACCCTGACCGACCCGCGCAACCTCGGCGCTCTCGACCTGCGCCTGAAGCTGGCCGGCGCCAGCCTCGGCAATCTCTACCCGCTGACCGGCGTGACCCTGCCAGACACGCCGCCGTACTCCACCGACGGCCATCTGATCGCCAAGCTGCATGACGAGGCAGGGGCAAAGTTCACGTACGAGAAATTCAACGGCAAGATCGGCGACAGCGACATTCATGGCGACCTGACCTATGTTGCCAGCCAGCCTCGACCAAAACTCAGCGGCGCGTTGCTCTCCAATCAATTGCTGTTCGCCGATCTCGCGCCGCTGATTGGCGCCGATTCCAACACCGAGCAAAAGGCCCGTGGCGGCGCGAGCAAGCAACCGACCGACAAGGTGCTGCCGGTCGAAGAGTTCAAGACCGATCGCTGGCGCGCGATGGACGCCGATGTTGAATTCACCGGCAAGCGCATCGTCCACAGCGAAAAGCTGCCGTTCACCGACCTCTACACTCATCTGAAACTCGACGACGGCGAACTCAGCCTTGAGCCGCTGCGCTTTGGCGTGGCCGGCGGCAATCTGGATGCGCAGATTCGCCTCAACGGTCGCACCGAACCGCTGGAAGGCCGGGCCCGCTTGACCGCGCGCAAGTTCAAGCTCAAGGAATTGTTCCCAACCTTCGAACCGATGAAGACCAGTTTCGGCGAGCTCAACGGCGACGCCGATATCAGCGGCCGCGGCAACTCGGTGGCCAAGCTGCTGGGTGGTGCCAACGGCAAGTTGAAAATGTTGATCAACGACGGCGCGATCAGCCGCGAGTTGATGGAACTGGCCGGGCTTAACGTCGGCAATTATGTGGTCGGCAAGATCTTTGGCGACAAGGAAGTGAAGATCAATTGCGCTGCTGCCGACTTCGATATCAAGACCGGGCTGGCGACTACGCAGCTGTTTGTCTTCGATACCGAGAACGCAATCATCTACATCGATGGCACGGCAAACATGGCCACCGAGCAACTGGACCTGACGGTGACACCGCAATCCAAGGGCTGGCGTCTGATCTCCCTGCGCTCGCCGCTGTATGTGCGTGGCAAGTTCATCAAGCCGGATGCCGGGGTAAAGGCTGTGCCATTGATGTTGCGCGGCGCGGGCATGGTTGCGCTGGGTGTGATCGCCGCGCCGGCGGCCGGGCTGTTGGCGCTGGTAGCGCCGAGTGGTGGCGAACCGAACCAGTGCGCGCCGTTGCTGGAACAGATGAAGCAGGGCAAGGCGCCGGTCACGGTCAAACCCACCCGGTAACCGGTTGCCTTTGACGGCCCCTTCGCGAGCAGGCTCGCTCCCACACTTGAACGCATTTCAACTGAAGTAACGCGTTCGAATGTGGGAGCGAGCCTGCTCGCGATGGCGGTTTCGAATGGATCAGAGGTCTTTCAGAATGTCCGCCATGTCATCGGCGTGTTCTTCTTCCTGGGCCAGAATGTCTTCGAAAATGCGCCGGGTGGTCGGGTCCTTGTCGCCGAGGTACTGGATGATCTCGCGGTAGCTGTCGATGGCGATCCGCTCGGCCACCAGGTCCTCGTAAACCATTTCCTTGAGCGTATTGCCCGCGACGTATTGCGCGTGAGACAGCCGCGACAGTACGTCCGGATTGAACTCCGGCTCACCGCCCAGTTGCACGATGCGCTCGGCCAGGCGGTCGGCGTGCTCGGCTTCCTGCACTGCATGCTCGAGAAATTCATCGGCGGCGGCTTTGGCGTTCAGGCCGGTGGCCATGAAGTAATGCCGTTTATAGCGCAAGGTGCACACCAGCTCGGTGGCCAGCGATTCGTTGAGCAAGCGCAGCACCTCTTCGCGGTTGGCGCTGTAGCTCTCGGTGACGGCGCCGTTTTCGACGTGTTGGCGCGCACGTTCGCGCAGGCTTTGTACATCTGACAAATGCAGGTCGTCGCTCATGTGAGTCTCTCCAGGAGGCTAATCCGATGGGCGCCACGTTCTGCTGACGCGGTCGCTACCCATGCTGTGAGTGATGCGCGCGGCGAAAAGTTTTATGCGATTTGCACCGACCGGGGCGTCAACCCGCAGCGCTGCGCTTCTTCACGCAGCCAGGCGAAAAAGGCCCGCACCGGCGGATGCCGCTCGCGGCCCGGCACGCACAAGGCGCTGTAGCCGGCGCCATCGACTTGAATCTCGCCGCGGTACGGCACCAGCACACCGCTGGCGAGGCTTTGCGACACCAGAATATTGCTCGCCAGCACCAGACCTTGCCCGGCGATCGCCGCTTGCAGGGCGTAATGTTCTTCGTCGTATTCGCGGATGGCCGGTGTAGGACTCAGCCAATTCTCGCCAGACTTTGCGCACCACGCTTGCCAGCCGTGCGCATAAAGTTTCGAGTTATACCAGTGCACGCTGATCAGCGTTGGCGTGCGTCGCGCGGCCAGCGCCACTTGTTCGGGCGAGCCATAAACGCCGAACGATTCATCGAACAGGCACAGGCCATAAAGATTCGGGTAGTCGTCGAGACTGTAGCGCAGCACCAGATCGACGCTGGCGTCCTGATGCAGATCGATAACTTCGCAATGGGTGTCGAGGCGCACGTTGATGTCCGGATGCTGCGCATAAAAACGGCCGAGCCGCGGCACCAGCCACAGCGCGGCGAACGCGGCCGTGGTCGACAGCGTCAGGCTGCTGCCGCTGCGTTGCGGGCGCAGGGTATCGACGCTTTGCGCCACCTCCAGCAGCGCGCCATGCAGGCTGCGAAACAGGCGTTCGCCACCCTCGGTCAGGCGCACCTGGCGCGGCAGACGCTCGAACAGCGCGACGCCGAGCCAGTCCTCCAGCGCGCGGACCTGATGAGAAATCGCAGTAGGCGTGACGGAAAGCTCTTCGGCAGCAGCCTTGAAACTCAGCAGCCGCGAAGCTGATTCAAAAGCACGCAGGGCGGTCAGCGGCAACGAAGCGAACATGCGCAACTCCATGGATGAAATAAATTCATCCCGACTGATTTTTGCTCATTTGAAATGAAGCAGCGGCCAGCTTCAAGCTGCAAGCGTCAAGTGGTTAGATTCTAGTCAGGAGATTTATAGATGAGCAGGATTCTTGTGGTGCATGGCAGCCCGCGGGGTGAACGGTCGACTTCGCGGCGGTTGGCTGAAGGGTTTTTGAGTGCCTGGCAGGCGCGTCATTCGGGGGCGCAGGTGGTTCGCCGTGAGGTCGGGCGCGCGTTGATTCCTGCGGTCAACGAAGCCTTTGTGGCGGCAGCGTTTTACCCCGAGCCTGAAGCGCGACCATTGGTGATGCAAGCGGATCTGGCGTTGAGCGATCAACTGGTCGGCGAGTTGTTCGATCACGATCTGCTGCTGATTTCCACGCCGATGTACAACTTCAACGTGCCCAGCGGTCTCAAGGCCTGGGTCGATCAGATTGTCCGTCTTGGGCTCACCTTCGATCACACGCTGGACAACGGTGTCGCCCAGTACACGCCATTGTTGCAGGGCAAGAAAGCCCTGATCGTCACCAGTCGCGGTGGCTTTGGCTTCGGTCCGGGCGGCGAGCTGGAGGCCTTGAACCATGCCGATCCGTGGTTGCGCACGGCGCTGGGTTTCATCGGCATCAACGACGTCACGGTCGTCGCCGCCGAGGGTGAGGAGTCTGCCGAGCGCACCTTTGCGGTGTCGGTGGCCGAGGCCGAGCAACGCCTGCTCGACCTCGCCCGGACCTTCTGATGGCCTGGCTGTTCTTGCTGATCGCCGCCGGGTTTGAGGTGACGTTTGCCATGGGCATGAAGTACGCCGATGGCTTCACTCGCCCATGGCCGTCGTTGATCACCGTGATTGCTGCGGTTGGCGGGATTTATTTTCTGACCCTGGCGATGCGCGACTTGCCGGTGAGCATCGCTTACCCGATCTGGACTGCAATCGGCTCGCTGGGCACGGTGTTTCTCGGTTTCGCCCTGCTGGGCGAGAGCCTGACCCTGGTCAAACTGCTCTCGGTGGGGCTGATTGTGGCGGGGGTAGTGGGCCTGAAGTAGGCTGGTGGTGCAGTTGTCATGATCCGCGTGGATGCTTGGCGGGCGTTTTGCACACCTTGCATCCACTCACCGACCACAAGGATGTCCACCGATGTCGACACGTTATCCACTGGTGCTGGTGCCGGGCATGCTCGGGTTTGTCCGGCTGCTGCTCTACCCGTACTGGTTCGGCGTCATCAAGGCGTTGCGCCGCACAGGGGCGACAGTGATTGCCGTGCAGGTCTCGCCGCTCAATTCGACGGAGGTGCGTGGCGAGCAGTTGCTGGTGCGAATCGATGAAATCCTGCGCGAGACCGGTGCGTCGAAGGTCAACCTGTTCGGCCACAGCCAGGGCGCGCTGACCGCGCGTTATGTGGCCGCGAAACGCCCGGATCTGGTCGCCTCGGTGACGTCCGTGGCCGGGCCGAATCACGGTTCGGAACTGGCTGACCATCTGGAAAAACATTATCCCGCCGACAGCGCCAGGGGCCGTCTCCTCGAAGCTCTGCTGCGCTGGGTCGGCTGGCTCATGGCGTTGCTCGACACCGGTTACCACGGGCCGAAACTGCCGGTCGATATTCACGCCTCGCACCATTCGCTGACCACGGCGGGTGTGGCGCTGTTCAATCAGCGTTATCCACAGGGCTTGCCGCAAACCTGGGGCGGGCACGGGCCGGAAGAGGTCAACGGCGTACGCTATTACTCCTGGTCGGGCACGTTGCAGCCGGGCAAGACTGATCGGGGCGGCAACCTGTTCGACGGGACCAATCGCAGCTGCCGCTTGTTTGCGAAAACCTTCGTGCGCGAGCCGGGGCAGTGCGACGGCATGGTCGGGCGCTACAGCTCGCATCTGGGCACGGTGATTGGCGATGACTATCCGCTGGACCACTTCGACATCGTCAACCAGTCGCTGGGGCTGGTCGGCAAGGGCGCGGATCCGGTGCGGCTGTTTGTCGAGCATGCGGCGCGGCTGGAGGCGGCCGGCTGTTAGCAGGCAGACCGCGTTATCGTTCATCGCTGGCAAGCCAGCTCCCACATTGAAATGCGTCTCCCCTGTGGGAGCGAGCCTGCTCGCGAATAGGGCGGATCAGGCGACACTGATTTTGCGCCCCAACACCGTGGTCCAGCGCTCCGACAACACCACCCCTCCCAAAGTCAGCAACCCGCCGACCAAGTGATACATCGCCAACTGCTCCTTCAACACCACTGCCGCAATCAACGCGGTGATCAACGGCAGCAAATTGAAGAACAGCGTCGTGCGGCTCGGCCCCAGACGCTGCACCGCCTGCATCCATGCCAGCGGCGCGAGCATTGATGCCAGAAGGCAGGCATACAGCACCAGCGGAATGTTCTGCACGGTCAATCCGGTTTTCGGCGAAGCGGCGTACAGCGGAAACAACACGACGATCGCCACCAGCACCTGTAAATACAACAGCACCAGCGGTGGCAAACGCAGCTGCCATTTTTTCAGCAGCGTGCTGTAGATCGCGTAGGCCAGCGTGGCGATCAGCATCATCGCATCGCCCAGATTCACCCCGTGTTGCAGCAGGGCACCCAAGCTGCCGGACGACACCACCACCAGAACCCCGGCGAACGACAGCACCGCGCCAACCAGCGCCCCGGCGGTCAGGCGTTGCCCGAGGCTGATGATCGCCATGGCCAGCGACATCAACGGCATCAGCGAGAGGATGATGCCCATGTTGGTCGCAGTGGTCAGGGTCGCCGCGAAGTAGGCGAGGCTCTGATACACCGCCATGCCCAATACGCCGAGGACGAAAATTTTGCCCAGGTTCGGGCGAATCTGCGGCCAGTGCGCGATCAACGCTCTGAGCATGAACGGGGTGAACAGCAGACCCGCCAGCAGCCAGCGGTAAAAACCTATCTCGGCGGGGAAAATCGCCCCGACCGCCAGTTTGTTGATCACGGTATTGCCGGCCCAGATAAAAATCGCCAGCAGTGGAAACGCGTATTGCATGAGTTGAAACCAGTACGTTGATGAACGGCGATTATCCCTTGTCTGGATGCAGCCCTATACTGCGAACCGGACAACCTGCCTCTGCAACCGGACAGCATGAACAGCAAACATATCGATCTGCTGGATTTCAGCGAGCTGCCGTCGGCGGTGTACTTTCGCTACGCCGATTTCAACGCTCACGAATTTGCCGCGCCGCATCGACACCCGTGGGGCACGCTGGAATACGCGGCGCACGGTGTGCTGCACATGGATGTCGATGGCAGCCGCTTCATGTCACCGCCGCAATACGCCGTGTGGGTGCCGCCGCAGGTCGAGCACAGTTTCTATAGCCATCAACCGGTCAACTACCGCGCGGTGTGCCTCGATCCCAAGGTCTGCGCGGACCTGCCGACGCGAGCCTGTACTCTGGCGATCAGCGACATTCTCAAGGCGATCCTCAAGGACTTCGCCGCCCGCGACGTGAAGATCCCGCAACTCGATGCCGATCAGCGCCTGGCCCAGGTGCTGGTCGATCAACTGCAACAGGCACCGGTGCACGAGTGCTACCTGCCATACGCCAGCAGCCCCGGATTGCTGACGATTCTCGACATGCTGCAAGCTGAGCCGGGCAATAATCAGCCGTTGGCACACTGGGCGCTGCAGGTGCATGTCAGCGAGCGCACGCTGGCCCGGCAGTTTGTTCGCGAGCTGGGGATGAGTTTCGGTGAGTGGCGCCAGCGTCTGCGCTATCTGGCTGCGATCGAGGCCCTGGAGACGTCACGCTCAGTGCAGGAAATCGCTTTTGATCTCGGTTACAGCAGTGGCTCGGCGTTCATCGCCATGTTCGCCCGTCAGGCCGGGTGTACGCCGGAGCAATATCGCCGCAGTCACCTGGACGGCAGGAAGATGTAACAGGATTTGGCTACACTTGTGCCGAGGCCGCATCCATCGGTGCGGCAACCAGGAGAAAACTCCATGAAGATGTTGCGTGTGCCGTTGTTGATGATCGGTCTGCTCCTGTGTTCCCAGGGTTTCGCCGCCACGGCGCAACAGAACAAGATGACCACCTGCAATGCCGATGCGACCGCCAAGAGTCTGAAAGGCGACGAGCGCAAAACCTTCATGAGCACTTGCCTCAAAGCCGCCCCGGCAGCCAACGACGGCAAGGTCCTGACTCCGCAGCAGCAGAAAATGAGCACCTGCAATGCCGACGCGAAAACCAAAGCGCTGACCGGCGATGCGCGCAAGGCGTTCATGAGTGATTGTCTGAAGAAGAAATAAGCGGTGCGATGGTGCGCCCAATAATGTGATCGTCTCCAGATTGACCCTCACCCTGGCCTCTCCCAAAGGGAGAGGGCCAGGGTGAGGGAAAAATTCGCAAGCCATGCGCGAAAATCCGAAACCCCGCATATCCCTAGTGCTCTCCCCGGATCGCTGGCAGACTGCCCATCCTTTTACGCCGTTCGTTTTGAGGCTGTATGCCAACGTTTTCTCAGCGTCATGTCGTGTTCTGGGTCAGTTGCATCATCATTTTCGGCGGTTTGCTGCTGGTGCTGCCGCTGCGTTTGTTGCCGAGTCTGCTGGCCGGGTTGCTGGTATTCGAGCTGGTCAACATGCTGACCCCGCAGTTGCAGCGCTTGATCGAAGGTCGGCGCGCGCGTTGGCTGGCGGTGGCATTGCTGGGCACGCTGGTGGTGAGTGTACTGGCGCTGATCTTCGCCGGCGCGATCAGTTTTCTGTTGCACGAAGCGGAAAATCCCGGCGCTTCCCTCGATAAGTTCATGGGCGTGGTCGATCGTGCGCGCGGGCAATTGCCGCCGTTCATCGACGCCTATCTGCCGGCCAGTGCGGCGGAGTTTCGCGTAGCGATTGGCGAATGGATGGGCAAGCACCTGTCCGACCTGCAACTGGTCGGCAAGGACGCCGCGCACATGTTCGTCACACTGCTGATCGGCATGGTGCTCGGCGCGATCATTGCGCTGCAACGCATCCCCGACGTGACCAAACGCAAGCCACTGGCTGCGGCACTGTTTGATCGTCTGCATCTGTTGGTGCAGGCGTTTCGCAACATTGTCTTCGCCCAGATCAAGATTTCCCTGCTCAACACCTTCTTCACCGGGATCTTCCTTGCGGTGGTCTTGCCGATGTTCGGCATCAAGCTACCGCTGACCAAGACCCTTATCGTGCTGACCTTCCTGCTCGGCCTGCTGCCGGTGATCGGCAACCTGATTTCCAACACGCTGATCACCATCGTCGGCCTGTCGCTGTCGATCTGGGTAGCGATTGCAGCGCTGGGCTACCTGATTTTTATCCACAAGCTTGAATACTTTCTTAATGCGCGCATCGTCGGCGGTCAGATCAGTGCCAAGTCGTGGGAGTTGCTGCTGGCGATGTTGGTGTTCGAAGCCGCGTTCGGTTTGCCGGGGGTGGTGGCGGGACCGATTTATTATGCGTACCTGAAGAGCGAATTGAAGCTGGGAGGAATGGTTTAGAAAAGCAGCTTCAAGCTTCAAGCTTCAAGCTTCAAGCTGCAAGTAAAAAGCAGAAGCAAGAGCCGCAGTGGCTTTTGCTTTTGCTCTTACTTGCAGCTTGCAGCTTAAAACTTGTAGCTGCCCCTAAACGCCATAGCGTTTCATGGCTTCAATCGCCAGGCCGCTGCCGATGCTGCCGAAGATATTGCCTTCGACATGCCGGGCCTGCGGCAGCATGGCCGAGACGCTGTTGCGCAGGGCCGGAATGCCGCTGGAGCCCCCAGTGAAGAACACCGTATCAACCTGATCGACCGCGACGCCGGCGTCATTCAACAGCTGCGTAACGCTGCCGCGCACGCGCTCAAGCAAGGCTTCGATCGCGGATTCGAACAGCGTGCGGCTTAGCTCGACGCTCAGCCCCGCTTCGATGCGATCCAGCGGCACATGGCGGCTGTCGGTGTGGGTCAGCTGAATCTTGGTTTCTTCGACTTCCATCGCCAGCCAGTGCCCGGCGCGCTGCTCGATCAGCTTGAACAGCCGGTCGATGCCGCCGGTGTCTTCGATGTCGTAGCGCATGCTGCCCAGGGCCAGCGTGGATTTCTGCGAGTACACCGAGTTGATGGTGTGCCAGGTCGCCAGGTTCATGTGATGGCTGGTCGGCATGTACGCGCCGCTCTTCATGCGGCTGCCGTAGCCGAACAGCGGCATCAGACCTTGCAGGCTCAGCTGTTTGTCGAAGTCGGTACCGCCGATGTGCACGCCGCCGGTGGCGAGGATGTCGTCGTGACGGTTATCCATCGCGCGACGCTCGGGCGACAGGCGCACCAGCGAGAAGTCCGACGTACCGCCGCCGATGTCGACAATCAACACCAGTTCTTCTTTCTCGATGGTCGACTCGTAGTCGAACGCTGCGGCGATCGGTTCGTACTGGAACGACACCTCTTTGAAACCGATCTTGCGAGCGACTTCGATCAGGGTGTCTTCGGCTTCCTGGTCGGCCAGCGGGTCGTCATCGACGAAGAACACCGGGCGACCCAGCACCACTTGCTCGAACTCACGACCGGCGGCGGTTTCGGCGCGGCTCTTGAGTTGGCCGATGAACAGCCCGAGCAGGTCCTTGAACGGCATCGCCGTGCCGAGCACGCTGGTGTCGTGCTTGATCAGCTTGGAACCGAGCAGGCTTTTCAGCGAGCGCATCAGGCGGCCTTCGTAGCCTTCCAGATACTCGTGCAGCGCCAGACGTCCATAGACCGGGCGTCGTTCCTCGATATTGAAGAAGACCACCGAGGGCAGGGTGATCTTGTCGTCTTCCAGCGCGATCATGGTGTCCATGCCGGGGCGCAGCCAGCCGACGGTGGAGTTGGACGTGCCGAAGTCGATGCCGCAGGCACGGGCTGGAGAGGCGTCTTTCATGTCTTTCGGTTCCGGTCAAAAAAACGGCCGCGCAGTGTATGTCAGTGCGCGCCAGATTCGAAGGCCGGTCATCTGCTATTTCGCATCCCGGTTGCCTTGAAACCCTGCGGTTCGCCCCAAACTTGCTGGCATGGGCCGGCAGATACACCGGCGGTCAGCAGAACCGCCGTCCACTGCCGATAAACTTCTGCGGCGCCACCCGGTCACAATCTTGAGATCGGTCAACCCGGCACGTGCCAATCGGGCGCAGGCTGGCAACGGCGCGAAATCGATAACGGATGGTGATCCTTCAATGGACTTCAAAGACTATTACAAGATACTCGGCGTGGAGCCGACAGCGGACGACAAGGCGATCAAGGCGGCCTATCGCAAGCTGGCGCGCAAATACCACCCCGATGTCAGCAAGGAAAAGGACGCCGAGGCCAAATTCAAGGACGCCTCGGAAGCCTATGAAGCGCTGAAAAGCGCCGACAAGCGCGCCGAATACGACGAATTGCGCCGTTATGGTCAGCACGGTCAGCCCTTCCAGGGGCCACCGGGCTGGCAGAGCCGTGGCGGCTTCGGTGGCGGCGGTGCCGATACTGGCGACTTCTCGGACTTCTTCAGTTCGATCTTCGGCAATCGCGGCCCCGGTTTCGGTGGCGGCGAAGGCCGGCAATCCCGTGGGCGGCGAGGGCAGGACGTGGAAATGGAATTGCCGGTGTTTCTTGAGGAAACCCTGTCGGACGAGTCGAAGAAGGTCACCTTCCAGGTGCCGCAATACAACGCGCATGGCCAGCACGTCAGCAACACCAGCAAGAGCCTCAACGTGAAGATTCCGGCGGGCGTTGCCGATGGCGAGCGCATTCGCTTGAAGGGCCAGGGCGCGCCGGGTGTCGGCGGCGGGGCCAACGGTGATCTGTACCTGACCATCCGCTTTGCGCCGCACCCCAAATTCGATGTCGAAGGCGACAACCTGATCATCACCTTGCCGCTGGCACCGTGGGAGCTGGCGCTGGGCACCGAGGTGGCGGTACCGACGCTGACCGGCAAGATCAACCTCAAGGTGCCGGCCGGCAGCCAGAACGGCCAGCGCATGCGCGCCAAGGGCCACGGCTTGAAGAGCAAGAGCGGCGAGCGCGGTTATCTGTTTGTGCAACTCAAGGCAGTGATGCCGAAAGCGGCCGATGATGAGGTCAAGGCGCTGTGGCAGGAACTGGCGAAAAAAGCCGCGTTCAACCCGCGAGAGAACTTCTGAATTCGACGGAGTAGCCCATCATGAGCACCCCCCTGAGCGTTCAACTGGACATGGCAGAATTCTGTGAGGCGGCCGATCTGTCGGACGTCTACGTGATCGAGATCGTCGAACACGGCATCCTCGAACCTCAGGGCGGGCCGCCGCGTGAATGGCGCTTCACCGATTACGAACTGGCCTTGGCCAAACGCGCCGCCAAGCTGCGGCGCGACCTGGAGCTGGAATGGGAAGGCGTCGCCCTGGCGCTGGACCTGCTCGAAGAAGTGCGTGAATTGCGCGCGGAAAACCGCATGTTGCGCCAGCGTCTGGGGCGCTTGCTGGTCGAGTAGCCCCGCCATCCACGGTTATTGTTTGCACATGTTTTTCTGTTTTGAACGGGCGGATCGGTCTGCTAGTTTGCGCTGAGGATCGGCAAAGGACGCCGATTCACGCAGCGCCACTTGATGCCGTGGCGCTGCGCCGTTCTTACAAGGAAACGTACTCATGCCAGTCAAACCCAAACCGCCGACGCCCGGCACGACCAACGTCGATGTGCCTCAACGCCCACGTACGCCCACCGATTCGACCTCGCCCGGAGCGCAGACGACCCGCTTCACGCCCGACCCCGTTAGTCGCAGAATTCCAGGCGATACGCCTGAAGCTGCCGGCAACACCATCGACTCTTCGCACACGGCTACGACCTCAAGGGTGCAGGTGCATGCATCGACGTCCGCTGCCGGTGACACCGTCAACGCCGACGTCCCTGTGCTGCAGCACTATCTGATTCCCGTTTCAATCGCGTTGCCGCAGGCCGATGCGCAGGGCGTGCGGGTGTTCAAGGGGCGGCAATACGCCGATGTTCAAGGGGGCGGCACGGTGTTGCTCGCTGTCGATGCGCAAACCGGGCTGCACCGGGCCCGCCTGGCGAGCGAACTGCAACCCTCGGGGCCAGTGCTGGCGCACGATCCAGCGAGCAACCATTGGTATCCGCTGGAGGATTTCGCCGTTTCCGCGCCGCACACGGTCATGCCGCGCAAGAGTCGCCGCTCGCCTCGACGCAGTGACGATGAGTTCGAAATGGCCCTGGAGGAGTTGCCGCGCAATGACGATGGGGCCTCGGAGCAGTTTTACCTGGCTTCCGAATCGATGCCGATCAAGCCTTACACGGCCGACGAACTGAGGGCGATGCGCAGCGAAACGCGTTACTCATTCCTCGGGAATCAGCTCGGCACTTACAACCGCGCGAACAATGGCAAGTACCCGCTGCGAGACGTTGCCGGCAGACCCATTCGCATTCGCAAACTGGAAACCAAAGTACGTCTGGCCGATGGTGAGCTTTATGCCTCGGAACAGATCAAGCCCTACATCAAGTTTGAAGGGCATGAAGATGTCGCGCTGCTCTATGAACAGAAACTGCAATGGCGGGTATTCACCGAGGCCGATGTAAAAGTCCCCGGCGAAAAGGCGTTGATCGGCCAGTCGATGGTGGTGGCCAACCGGCGCCTCGCCAAAGGCGAGGCAATCGGCGTTTACGGTGGCGTCATCACGCCGGCAAGGTTCGTACGACCTTATGAACAAACGTTCAGCATGCTCGCCGGAATGCGCCTGCAATATGGTCCGGGCCAGATGCTGCCCGACCCGCTGGCGATACTGGGCGACAACATCATTTCCCGGATCAACTCCAATTTCGAATACAACGAAGCGGGCAAGCCGATTCGTCAGGCACGGGATGGCTACAACGTTGTCGCGGTGCCTTTCGATATCGAGGCGCAACAATGGGTGGGCGATAAGCAGGTGACCCGCGACTTTATCCTCAACACGGTATTCGCGTCGCAGGATATCCCGGCAGGCGCCGAGCTGCGTCTGGACTACAACTACAACGAGCAGCAGATGTCGTGGGCATTTCCTGACTGATCAACTTACGCTGCCGGGGACGGCCAACGTGACCGTTCCCGACAGCGCAACGGCCATCAGAACAGGAAATAACGCTGCGCCATCGGCAAGGTTTCCGCAGGCTCACACCACAGCAGCACGCCGTCGGCCTTGACCTGATAGGTCTGCGGGTCGACGTCGATGTGCGGCAGATAATCGTTGTGGATCAGGTCGGTTTTCTGCACGTCACGGCAACCTTTCACCACGGCGATTTTCTTCTTCAAGCCCAATGCTTTTGGCAATCCGGCGTCCTGCGCCGCCTGACTGATGAAGGTCAGGCTGGTGGCGTGCAGCGAGCCACCGTAACTGGCGAACATCGGGCGGTAATGCACCGGTTGCGGGGTCGGAATCGAAGCATTGGCGTCGCCCATCAGGCTCGCGGCAATCGCTCCGCCCTTGAGAATCAGCGTTGGCTTCACCCCGAAAAACGCCGGACGCCACAGCACCAGGTCGGCCCATTTGCCGACTTCCACCGAACCGACTTCATGGCTGATGCCATGGGTGATCGCCGGGTTGATGGTGTACTTGGCGATGTAGCGTTTGGCGCGGAAGTTGTCGTTGCCTTCGCCGTCTTGTGGTAGCGGGCCGCGCTGTTTTTTCATCTTGTCGGCGGTCTGCCAGGTGCGCGTGATGACTTCGCCGACACGGCCCATGGCCTGGCTGTCGGAGCTGATCATCGAGAACGCGCCGAGATCATGAAGAATGTCTTCGGCGGCAATCGTTTCGCGGCGGATGCGGCTTTCGGCAAACGCGACGTCTTCGGCGATGCTCGGGTCGAGGTGGTGGCAGACCATCAGCATGTCGAGGTGTTCGTCGATGGTGTTGCGGGTGAACGGCCGGGTCGGGTTGGTCGAGCTCGGCAATACGTTAGGGAAACCGCAGGCCTTGATGATGTCCGGCGCATGCCCGCCGCCGGCACCTTCGGTGTGATAGGTGTGGATGGTGCGGCCCTTGAACGCGCCGAGGGTGGTTTCGACAAAGCCGGATTCGTTGAGGGTGTCGGTGTGGATCGCCACCTGCACGTCGAACTGATCGGCAACGCTCAGGCAGTTGTCGATGCTCGCCGGGGTGGTGCCCCAGTCTTCGTGCAACTTCAAACCGATGGCGCCGGCCTTGACCTGTTCGATCAGCGGCTCGGGCAGGCTGGCGTTGCCTTTGCCGGTGAGGCCGATGTTCATCGGGAAGGCATCGGCCGCCTGGAGCATGCGCGCCAGGTGCCAGGGGCCGGACGTGCAAGTGGTGGCATTGGTGCCGGTGGCAGGTCCCGTGCCGCCGCCGATCATGGTGGTGACGCCGCTCATCAGCGCCTCTTCGATCTGCTGTGGGCAGATGAAGTGGATGTGGGTGTCTATGCCGCCAGCGGTGAGGATCATGCCCTCGCCGGCAATCACTTCGGTGCCGGCGCCGATGGCGATGGTCACGTCGGGCTGCACGTCGGGGTTGCCGGCCTTGCCGATTGCCGCAATGCGTCCGTCCTTGAGGCCGACGTCGGCCTTGACGATGCCCCAGTGGTCGATGATCAGGGCGTTGGTGATCAGCGTGTCGACCACTTCAGCGGCGAGCAACTGGCTCTGACCCTGACCGTCGCGGATGACTTTGCCACCACCGAATTTCACTTCTTCGCCGTAGGTGGTGAAGTCTTTCTCGACTTCGATCCACAGCTCGGTGTCGGCCAGGCGCACCTTGTCGCCGACGGTGGGGCCGAACATGTCGGCGTAGGCTTGACGGGAGATCTTCATTTCCTCGTTCCTCGGAACTGAGCTGCAAGCTTCAAGCTGCAAGCCTCAAGTAAAAGCAAAAGTGTCAGCACCACAACCTGCCTTTTCTTGCAGCTTGTGGCTTGCAGCTTAAAGCTGCTTTTAAAGATCCCCCATGATGCGTCCGGCAAAGCCGAACACCCGCCGATGTCCGGCGTAATCCACCAGCTCGACTTCACGGTTCTGCCCCGGCTCGAAACGCACCGCCGTGCCGGCCGGAATGTTCAGGCGCATGCCGCGGCTAGCGGCGCGGTCGAACAGCAGGGCGTCGTTGGTTTCGAAAAAGTGATAGTGCGAGCCGACCTGGATCGGCCGGTCGCCGCTGTTGGCGACTTTCATGTTGACGGTGCGGCGACCGACGTTGAGTTCGATGTCGCCGGGCTGGATCTGGTATTGGCCAGGAATCATCACTGGGCTCCTTGCAGAATCTTGTAATAGAGAGCGGTCGGGCGATACATGCCGTGGGGGTCGCAGGCGTAGTCGGGGATTTCCCCGGCGCGCGTGTAGCCCAGGGCTTTATAGAAATCTTCCGCCGGCGAGCCGGCTTCTGTGTCGAGGTAGAGCAGGCCGCGCTGGTGCTTGTGCGCTTCGAGCTCCAGCGCCTGCATCAGCTGCTGGCCGAGGCCGCGCCGCCGCGCGTGTTCGCGCACCAGCAGTTTCTGCACTTCGGCGCGATTGCGGCCGTTGGCTTTCTGGCACAAACCCAATTGCACGCTGGCCAGCACTTGCTCGTCCTTGACCACCACCCAGAGCAGCACGCTGCCCTTGTTGACACTGTCCTGAACTTCGTCGAAATAGACGCGCGCCTGCGCTGCATCCAGGTCAGCCATGAAGCCGACGCTGGCGCCATAACCGACGGCGTCGAGTAACAGATCGATCAGGCCCTGGCGGTAATGCGCAAAGCTTTCAGCGTTGACGCGGCGCAACTGGGCAGCGTTCATCGGTGTCACTCCTTGTCGGCGTCAGGTGGCTGCGCGCCAGGGTTGAGGGTCAGTTGCATGAAAGTCAGGTCGAGCCAGCGGCCGAACTTGGTACCGACCTGTGGCATCTGCCCGGTGATGCTGAAACCGGCGCGCTCGTGCAGACGAATCGAGGCGGCGTTACCGCTCTCGATGGCGGCCACCATTACATGCTTGCCACAGGTTTTCGCGCGTTCGATCAGGGCCGTCATCAGTTGCGGGCCGAGACCGTTGCCGCGCTGATCGCTACGCACATAAACCGAATGTTCGACGGTGTGGCGGAAGCCGTCGAATGGGCGCCAGTCACCGAACGAAGCGTAGCCGAGCACGGCGTCGTCGCTGTCGACGATCACCAGAACCGGGTAAGCCTGAGCCTGTCGCGCGCTGAACCACGCCTGGCGGTTGCCGAGGTCGACGGCTTGCTCGTTCCAGATCGCCGTGGTGTTGAGCACGGCGTCGTTGTAGATCTCGCGGATCGCCGGCAGGTCGGTGTGGACGGCATCGCGAATGGAATAGGTCATGGCGCGCCTCAGACGATCGGTTGGTGAACGGTGACCAGTTTGGTGCCGTCGGGGAACGTTGCTTCGACCTGGATTTCCGGGATCATTTCCGCGATGCCCTCCATCACTTGCTCGCGGCTGAGCAGGGTGGTGCCGTAATGCATCAACTCGGCGACGGTCTGGCCGTCACGCGCACCTTCGAGCAGCGCGGCGGAGATATAGGCCATGGCTTCCGGGTAATTGAGTTTCACGCCACGGGCCAGACGCCGCTCGGCAACGAGGCCGGCGGTGAAGATCAGCAGCTTGTCTTTTTCGCGTGGAGTCAGGTCCATGGTTCGGGTTCCATCAGGGCAGATTTGAGTAGTGTTCGCACAGGGCGGGGTGCCAGTCAGAGCGGCCCCTCACCCTAGCCCTCTCCCGAGGGAGAGGGAACTGATCTCGATTGTTTTCAATGGCCAGTTCAGTCAGCAGTACTTTTCAGGCAGATGAATTCATTTCAGACGACTCGGTCAGGCTCCCTCTCCCTCCGAGAGAGGGCGGGGGGTGAGGGTCTGGATTTTCAGGTGCTCCATATTCTTGGCGCGACAGCCTCGCGTCCGAGCAACGCAGGTCTGAGCAATCGCCATAAATCAACCAGCCAAGCACGGGCGAGCAACGCTTCGCTCGCCAGACACCGCGCCACCAGCAACCCCGGCAACTGCGTCAGATCCCCACGCACTGCATGGCCCAGCGAGCGACAGCGCTGCATTAGTTCAGCATCAATCTCGCCGGTTACCAGCAACGCCGCAAACACCGGCTGGCCATCCAGACCGATAGGAGAATCGAGCAAGCCATCGGCGCCGACAATGCGCTGGCGCTCATGCCAGAGCAAGCGGCCGTCACGACGAATATCCAGGTGCGCCTGAAAGTACCCGAGGTCGAAACGCTCGCCGCTGGCCGGCCTTCCCAGCGCCACGACATCCCAGTAGAACAGCCGCGCATCGCCTTCAAGGTCTATGTTCGTGCTCAGTTCAGCCTGCGCGGCGCTGTAGACGATGGTTTCCTGCGGCAGCCATTCCAGGGTCGCTCCGGCTGCCACATGCAGATCGAGTTGCTGATAAGCCGACCCGCCGGCTCGGTACCACTTGGCGGCGCCGGGGCTGGTGATCTGCGCCCAGGCGTTGGCTTCGACGCGGGCACTGATGTCGAGGCGATCACCGCCGGCAATCCCGCCCGGCGGATGGACGATGATGTGCTGACAGACCTCCGGGCCTTCGGCGTACAGGTGCTTTTGCACACGCAGCGGGCCGAGGTGCCGGCGCATGACCGGCCGGGTGCAATCGCCGAAACGCGTATAGGCCAGCTCCAGCTCGGCGTGCCAGCTCGGGGTAAACAGGGCAGGTGCAACAGTCGAATTCATGATGTGTGATTATCGTTAGGAAGCTACAGGTTAGTTCGTTGTACTAGATCGTTACCAGCCCGCGAACACCTTCGGCCTCCATATTTTCACCGCGACCCTGCTGGACGATCTCGCCGCGCGACATCACCAGGTACTGATCGGCCAGTTCGGCGGCGAAATCGTAGAACTGCTCGACCAGCAAAATCGCCATGTCGCCGCGTTCCGCGAGTTTCTTGATCACTGCGCCGATCTCTTTGATCACCGAAGGCTGGATGCCTTCGGTGGGCTCGTCGAGAATCAGCAAACGCGGACGACTGGCCAGCGCGCGACCAATCGCCAACTGCTGTTGCTGACCACCGGACAGGTCACCGCCGCGACGCTGTTTCATTTGTAGCAGCACCGGGAACAACTCGTAGATGAAACCTGGCACTTCTTTGGCTTCGCTGCCGGGAAACCGTGATAGGCCCATCAGCAGATTTTCTTCAACGGTCAGGCGCCCGAAGATTTCTCGACCCTGTGGCACATAGGCGATTCCGGCATGCACGCGTTGATGCGGCTTGAGCGTGGTGATCGGTTTGCCTTCCCAATTCACCGCGCCTTCTTTGGCGGGCAGCAGGCCCATCAGGCATTTGAGCAGGGTGGTCTTGCCTACGCCGTTACGCCCGAGCAGGCAGGTGACTTCGCCGACTTTCACGTCAAAGCTCAGGCCGCGCAGGATGTGGCTACCGCCGTAGTACTGATGAAGTTGTTGGACCTGTAGCATCTGAACTCCGTTAGTTGGGCTTCAAGCTTCAAGCTTCAAGCTTCAAGCTTCAAGCTTCAAGCTTCAAGCTTCAAGCTTCCAGCCGAAAGCAAGGGCAGGGCGGTATGGCAGGCTTTTACTTGCTGCTTGAAGCTTGCCGCTAGCAGCTGGCCGATTCATCGCCCCAAATAAACCTCGATTACGCGCTCATCGGCCTGCACCTGCTCCAGCGAGCCTTCCGCCAGAACGCTGCCCTGATGCAACACGGTGACGTGGTCGGCAATCGAGCCGACAAAGCCCATGTCATGCTCGACCACCATCAGCGAATGCTTGCCCGCCAGCGACTTGAACAGCTCGGCAGTGAACTCGGTTTCGGCGTCGGTCATGCCCGCCACCGGCTCATCGAGCAGGAGCAATTGCGGGTCCTGCATGAGCAGCATGCCGATCTCGAGGAACTGCTTCTGGCCGTGGGACAACAGGCCCGCCGGGCGATTGACCGAGGTGGTCAGGCGAATGGTTTCCAGCACTTCGCTGATGCGATCCTTTTGCTCGCCACTGAGGCGCGCACGCAAACTGGCCCACACCGACTTGTCGGTTTTCTGCGCCAGCTCGAGGTTCTCGAACACGCTCAAGGCTTCGAACACCGTCGGTTTCTGAAACTTGCGGCCAATGCCGGACTGGGCGATCTGCACTTCGCTCATTTGCGTCAAATCCAGCGTTTCGCCGAACCAGGCCTTGCCGTGGCTAGGGCGGGTCTTGCCGGTGATCACGTCCATCAGTGTAGTTTTGCCTGCGCCGTTGGGGCCGATGATGCAGCGCAGTTCGCCGACGCCGATGTACAGGTTGAGATTGTTCAGCGCACGGAAGCCGTCGAAGCTGACGCTGATGTCTTCCAGGGTCAGGATTGTGCCGTGACGGGTGTCGAGGCCGGGGCCGACGCGCTGGCCGAGGCCGATCGAGTCGCGGCTGGTGCCCTCGTCCTTGTTCGGCTCGACCGGGAAGAACGCCGGTTCGAGCATGAATTCAGCACTGGCGGTTACTCTCATTGTTCACCTCGTTTCTTCAGCAGACCGATCACGCCTTTGGGCAGGTACAGCGTCACCACGATGAACAGCGCGCCGAGGAAAAACAGCCAGTACTCCGGGAAAGCCACGGTGAACCAGCTCTTCATGCCGTTGACCACACCGGCGCCGAGCAGCGGCCCGATCAGCGTGCCGCGCCCGCCGAGGGCCACCCATACTGCCGCTTCGATCGAGTTGGTCGGCGACATTTCGCTCGGGTTGATGATGCCCACTTGCGGCACATACAAAGCCCCGGCCAGACCGCACAACACCGCGCTCAACACCCAGACGAACAGCTTGAAACCGCGCGGGTCGTAGCCACAGAACATCAGGCGGTTTTCCGCATCGCGCAGCGCCGTCAGCACCCGGCCGAACTTGCTTTGCGCCAGACGCCAGCCGATGAACAGACTGGCCACCAGCAGCAACACGGTGGCCAGAAACAGCACCGCACGGGTACCCGGTTCGGTGATGCCGAAACCGAGGATCGTGCGGAAATTGGTAAAACCGTTATTGCCGCCGAACCCGGTTTCGTTGCGAAAGAACAACAGCATGCCGGCGAAGGTCAGGGCCTGGGTCATGATCGAGAAATACACGCCTTTGATCCGCGAGCGGAAGGCGAAGAAACCGAACACCAGCGCCAGCAGACCCGGCGCCAACACCACCAGACACAGCGCCCAGACAAAGCTGCTGGTGCCGGCCCAGTACCACGGCAATTCGCTCCACGACAGGAAGGTCATGAACGCCGGCAATCCATCACCCGCGGCCTGGCGCATCAGGTACATGCCCATCGCGTAACCGCCGATGGCAAAGAACAAACCGTGGCCCAGAGACAGCAACCCGGCGTAGCCCCAGACCAGGTCCAGCGCCAGGGCGACGATGGCGTAGCAGAGGATTTTGCCGACCAGCGTCAGGGTGTACGCCGAGACCGACAGGGCATTTTCCGCCGGCAACAACGACAGCAGTGGCAGGGCGACCAGCAAGGCGAGAACCACCGCGCCGACCGCGATCGTGACTTTCGGTCCGGCCTTTTGTGTGGCCGTGACTAACAGAGGCTGGTTCATCAGTCGATCACCCGTCCTTTCAGTGCGAAGAGGCCTTGCGGACGTTTCTGAATGAACAGAATGATCAGCGCGAGGATCAGGATCTTGCCGAGCACCGCACCGATCTGCGGTTCGAGAATCTTGTTGGCGATCCCTAAGCCAAATGCCGCGAGCACGCTACCGGCGAGTTGCCCGACGCCGCCGAGCACCACCACCAGAAACGAGTCGATGATGTAGCTCTGGCCGAGATCGGGTCCGACGTTGCCGATCTGGCTCAGCGCCACGCCACCGAGACCGGCGATGCCGGAACCGAGGCCGAACGCGAGCATGTCGACGCGTCCGGTCGGCACGCCGCAGCAAGCGGCCATGTTGCGGTTCTGAGTGACGGCGCGCACGTTCAGGCCCAGGCGGGTCTTGTTCAGCAGCAGCCAGGTCAGCACCACCACGAACAGCGCGAACGCGATGATCACGATGCGGTTGTACGGCAGCACCAGGTTCGGCAGCACTTGGATGCCGCCCGAAAGCCACGCCGGGTTGGCGACTTCAACGTTCTGCGCACCAAATACCAGACGCACCAGTTGGATGAGCATCAGGCTGATGCCCCAGGTCGCGAGCAGGGTTTCCAGCGGGCGACCGTAGAGGTGACGAATCACCGTGCACTCCAGCGCCATGCCGATCGCCGCCGTGACGAAAAACGCCACCGGCAATGCGATCAACGGATAGAACTCGATGGCCTGCGGTGCGTAGCGCTGGAACATCAATTGCACTACGTAGGTCGAGTAGGCGCCGAGCATCAGCATTTCGCCGTGGGCCATGTTGATCACCCCGAGCAGGCCGAAGGTGATCGCCAGACCGAGCGCCGCGAGCAACAGAATTGAGCCGAGGGACATGCCGCTGAAGGCCTGACCAAGGACTTCGCCGATCAGCAGTTTGCGTTTGACCTGAGCGAGGCTGGTTTCAGCAGCAGTACGCACGCCGGCATCGCTTTCCACACCTGGCTCGAGCAGGCCTTCGAGGCGTGTGCGCGCCAGCGGATCGCCGGTTTCG
Source organism: Pseudomonas koreensis (assembly GCF_036668835.1). GTDB lineage: Bacteria > Pseudomonadota > Gammaproteobacteria > Pseudomonadales > Pseudomonadaceae > Aquipseudomonas > Aquipseudomonas koreensis_I. The sequence continues at coordinate 125,556 of NZ_JAZEVW010000004.1, read as the reverse complement.
CCGAGCAGGCGCACGGCGGCGAGGCGCACAGCCGGATCGGCGTCGACCAGTTGCAGATTGGCCAGCGCCAGGCTCAGGGCCGCGTGGACGGTTTCATCTTTCTCGCCAGCGAGTTGCTGGTCGAGGAATTTCAGCTGCGCGGGTTTCGCGCTTTTCTGCAATTGCTGCGCGGCGCCCAGACGGATTTTGCCGTCGGCGGCGAGCAATTGATGGCTGGCCATCGCGGTGTCGATCAGACCCCGCAGGCGATTGTTCAGGCGCAGGGTTTTGGTTTGGCCATCGATGCTCAGCTCGCCTTGTTGCAAGGCACCGAGCAGTTCGATGCGCGCCGGATCGGGCTGCGCCGCCCAGGCTTCCAGCAGTCTGGCCTGTTGCGTCGGGTTGGCCGCGACGAAGTCTTCGGCGTCGCCGGCGTGGGCCAGTAGCGGCAGAAAGACTGCGATGGCAAGAAGCAAACGGTGTATGGCAGTGGGCATTAGTGGTGTGTCCTTTCTTGCGGTGGCCGATGGAGCGGTGTCCGGCTTTGAGTCCGCCCCTCACCCTAACCCTCTCCCAGAGGGAGAGGGGACTGACCGAGTTGTCAGGTCATCCAGCGTCGACCTGACATTCCTGCGCCGAACTCAGGTTCTGAAAGCGATAGCGATCAGCTCCCTTCCCCTTCGCCCCCTTGGGGGAGAGGGTTGGGGTGAGGGGGAAAAGATCTCCGCCTCACCACAAAACCCAAGTCAGACTCAGTTGCTCTTCACCGCATAATCGGGCTTCTTGTCGTTGCCCTGAATGAACGGGCTCCACGGTTGCGCGCGCACCGGGCCTTCGGTTTGCCAGACGACGTTGAACTGACCGTCGCTCTGGATCTCGCCGATCATCACTGGTTTGTGCAGGTGGTGGTTGGTCTTGTCCATGGTCAGCGTGTAGCCCGATGGTGCGGCGAAAGTCTGCCCGGCGAGGGCTTCGCGGACCTTGTCGACGTCGGTGGATTTGGCTTTTTCAACGGCCTGCGCCCACATATGAATGCCGACATAAGTGGCTTCCATCGGGTCGTTGGTCACCGCTTTGTCGGCGCCCGGCAAGTTGTGTTTCTTCGCGTAGGCTTTCCAGTCCGCGACGAACTTCTGGTTCACCGGGTTCTCGACCGACTCGAAGTAGTTCCACGCTGCGAGGTTGCCCACCAGCGGTTTGGTGTCGATGCCGCGCAGCTCTTCTTCACCCACCGAGAACGCTACAACCGGTACGTCGGTGGCCTTCAGACCCTGGTTGGCCAGTTCTTTATAAAACGGCACGTTGGAGTCGCCATTGACTGTCGAAATGACCGCAGTCTTGCCACCGGCCGAGAACTTTTTGATGTTGGCAACAATGGTCTGATAGTCGCTGTGACCGAACGGCGTGTAGACCTCTTCGATGTCCTTGTCGGCCACGCCTTTGGAATGCAGAAACGCGCGCAGGATTTTGTTAGTGGTGCGCGGGTAGACGTAGTCGGTGCCGAGCAGGAAGTAGCGCTTGGCGCTGCCGCCTTCTTCGCTCATCAAATATTCCACCGCAGGAATCGCCTGCTGGTTCGGCGCTGCGCCGGTGTAGAACACGTTCGGCGACATCTCTTCGCCTTCGTATTGCACCGGGTAGAACAGCAGGCCATTGAGTTCTTCGAACACCGGCAGCACCGATTTGCGCGACACCGAGGTCCAGCAACCAAACACTACGGCGACCTTGTCCTGGGTCAGCAACTGCCGGCCCTTTTCGGCGAACAGCGGCCAGTTCGACGCCGGGTCGACCACCACCGGTTCTAGCATCTTGCCGTTCACACCGCCCTTGGCGTTGATCTCGTCGATGGTCATCAGCGCCATGTCCTTGAGCGACGTTTCGGAGATCGCCATGGTCCCGGACAACGAATGCAGAATCCCGACCTTGATGGTCTCGGCGGCCTGGACAGTCCAGGTCATGCCCATCGCGGCAATGCTTGCCGTGAGTGTGAAAGCCTTGATCAAACTGCGACGCTTCATTGTGCGATCTCCATGAACATTGAGTTTTTATGGTTGGCAGATGCGGACGAATGAAGGATGTTTTGCAAGGGCTGTGCCCGGTCGGGTTTCAGCAAGAAAATGTCGTATCAGAGCGCTTGGTCGCAGTAACCGTGCACCAGAAGGGGAACGCATTCGGTCGGTGGTGCGCGCGGGTGCGCCAGATTGGGGCGTGGGGGCGGGGCTCAAATGCGGATACACAAACGATAGATATACACCGCAACCCGACTCAGCCGGCGACCCACACTCCCTGGCTCATCCCGATTCTCTGCGCAGGTTTTTATGAATAATGTGTCTGGCCGGTCCGGCCGCACCGCGAGTGCTTCCGCAACATTCAGGCTGCCCCCATTGAGCCCGGCATTTCTGACTGAAGAAGACGCCGCCTATTGGGTTCACACACGGATTGCGCTCAACGCGGACAAGGAATATGGCAGCGTGATCCTGCTGCGTCCGGACGGGAAGTTCGTGGCCACCTCGCCGATAGCGGGTGAATCGACCAGCTTCGACTTTGGCTCAATTCTGCAAACCGATTCCACTGGCGCGATGCTTCATCCTCTGGGCTACCGATGCATCGCCAGCGTACACAGTCATCCATCGATCCATGATCAGGTGCGCGAGGCCAACCCGAATCAGCATGAGAGGCTGGTCAGGCTGTTCATCAGTTTCTTTTCGCGGCGCGACTTCAGCGGCGATGTGCAAGCGCGAGATTTTTTCCGCAGCGCTTATCTGTCGGGGCCCGACGGTACATTGCTCAAATATGTATCGAGCGGCTCTTCCGAGGAACGCGACTTCTACCTCTCGCTTGACGCTCACGCGCCCTCTGACGATCCCTGGCCGGCTTCTGAAGTTCTGTGGCTGATTCATGGACTGGCGACGGTGGGGGAGCTCAAAGTCATAGTTTCGAATGCCGATTGGGGCTACTCCGTCGGCCAGGTACCCAGGGACTGGAAGCCGGGCGAGCCGTTCTCCACGGGTGTGCCGACCGAGCTGCCACTGCTCACCCGTGTCTGCGTCAACGCCGAGCGCGCCGTGCTCGCGGCATTGAAATCCAGAGGGGCACAGACCGCTGGGCTGCTGTTGAAAAAACTCAGCGGTGAAGAGTATGTCGCGACCCATGCGCGTCCGACCGGGCTGTCGGCGTGGGATCCCGAGCAGTTTTTTCCGGTCGACCCTCGAGGGCAATTGCAACTGCCCAAGGGCTATTTGCTGGAGGGTTTCTACTTTGCCTCACGCCCCGACCCTGCGCAGTTTCCGCCTGCCCAGCCGTGGCTGTACGAAAATTTTTTCACCCCGCATGAAATCGCCCAGGCCATCGAAGCCCACGGCCGCAGCAAACATCTGGCGAAGGTCGGGCGGACCTTGTCGGTGTACATGCAAGCCAGCGATCACGCCATGTTGAGGTACAGCTTCAGCGACCATCCGATCGAGGCGGCATTGAGCGTTGTGCACCCCGACGCAACGATCGGCGACAACGGTGTGCAAGCCAGGATGCTGGCCGGCACGCTGAGTCCGCGTGAATTCGTCTCGATGCTGCTATTGGCCGGCAGGCTGGAAGTGGTGCGTGGCAGCGCGCTCTGGGCGAACCTGGGGGCAGTCGATCTTGAGTGGCAACCGTTTGCCAACTTCCGCTGGCCGCAGCTGAGTCGGGATTTTCTGTCCGCCGATGACGCCGCCCACTACGCCCACGAGCAAGTCGGTATTCGTCGCGACCGGCAGTACGTCGGTTATGTTTTCCAGCGCAGCGATCAACGCTTTGTCGTGACCGAACCATTGCCCGGGGATATTGATACGCTCAGTCACGGGCGGCTGTTTCCCAAGGACAATCATGGACGAGCGGTGTTTCCCGACGACCACCTCGTGCACGCGCGCTATGTCTGCCACGTGGCGCTGTCGCAACTTGATCCGGTGCATGTTCAGTCTCTGCACTGGACAGGGAATGAAGCCCTGCTGAATCAGCAGATGCTGAGTGTCGACGAAGTGCGCCAGACGTTGCTCGACGGTGGCGTGCTGTATTGCTCCGGTGCCGGCAACAGCCTGATCGGATTCGCACCCTACTCAACTGTGGCGGCCAAAGATCTGTCCAATCGCCTCGGTACGCGTCAGCAGCCGGGCTGGTTGGCCCTTGAGCTGGAAAGCGGCAGCAAACGGGCGCAGGACTTTGTGCGTGAACAAGCGCAGGCCGGGAAACTGTCGAACCTGATCGATCACCCACTGTGGGGCTACCGAGGCCAGCTTCACTCCGGCTGGAGCCTGCCAATGTCTTCCCTGCCGGGACCAACCGAGCCTGCGCCGACCCGGACCACGCTGCCGTCGCCGTCATTACCTGAACCCTCTTTGCCGCCGTCTCCGTCACCGGGAGTGCATCTGTCTGCCGTCACGGCGTTGCCTTGGAAGCGTCCTGAAAAGGTGCTTTTCAGTGCGGTTTTCCCCTCGGCTGACGGTGTGGCGCTAAGTCAATACGCGGCTGACAGGCGTTTGCACGAGGAAAACAAAACGTGGTTCGGATTCATCCTCAAACACCGGGATCGAGAGGAGTACATCGGCACCGAGTTGATACCTGTCAGTGATTCAGGCGACAACCTGTTTCGCCTGGCATCGGTGTTTGGCGCTCGGCTAACGGTTCCCTGGTTTGAATATCCGGATGGCTTCGACCTGCATGCCGTTTTTTATATGCACAAGCATGTCGAAAATCCCTCGCGCCATCCTGCGGACTGGCTGGGGCATTTTTTCATTTCCCCTGATACCTTGGCCGTTGCGATGTATTCATCGGCCCGGCGGCCGGTCGTTGCCTCTGACCTGCACAAAACGCTGTTCATCGCGACGGGCGACGGTGCTCTGCTGAAGTACGTGCGCAACAGCACCAGCAAATTGTTCCACGACAACAGCTCGAAAATGACCCTCGAAACCCTTGATAACGATCTCGCTGCGCATCGATTGTTACCGTCGGATTTCGTCCACATTGTCGCCGACAGTGGTCAATTGATGGTGCTGCGAACGAGCCAGTGCTGGGGCCGGTCGGGTATCGTCAACATAACCTGGCAGCCCTTCGCAGATCTGCAACGACGCGCCCTCGGCCCGGTTTTCCACAGCGCCGACGATGCGACGATTCACGCCCGATCACTTTTGCCCAATCTCATGGAAAAACCCTGGGGTGGCGTGATTCTGAAACGGCCTGATGGTCTTTTCCTCGCCACTTCGCCGATCGAAGTCACGCGAGAAAATTTCGACAGCACGGAGATCCTTGCCGATGAAAGCCGCTCCGCTGGACTGTTTCCCGAAGGTTGTCGGATCGTCGCGCGGTACCGTTCCAGAGTCGCGCGGGAACTTTCGGCTGCGTTCTCGCCAATCGAAAAGCAGATCTACTTGAACATGCTGTCAGTCGACACGTTGTATTCGGCATTCACGCGCAAACTCGTCGTATGGGATGAATACCTGTTTGCGCCGGACGGTGCGACGATTCGCTATCAGCCTGGGTTGTGGGAGCGCTTGCGCGCCGATCTGTCGATTGCGTTGACGGCAAGCAATACGCTGCCCGCATCGCTGGACGGCGAGACGATCAAGCAGCGCCTGTACCGCGGGGAATTGAAACCGATTGACTGGATCGACTCGCTGGCCAGAACTGGCTACTTGCAAGTCGTCACGGGCAGCGATCTTTGGGGGCTGCCTCGGCAAGTCGCTCGCTGGGTGCCGTTCGCGGCTGATCTGCAGGCCATTGACGATTACACCAAAGCTGCCGGCGCGGCGGTATGCAGCCCTTTATTCCTTCAGGCAGATGCGGCCGCCCGATACGTGCATGAACTGGCGGTGAGCAGAGATACCCAGACCTTTGGCGTCATTCTTCACACTGCCGATGAGCTGTTTCTTGCCAGTCTGCCGCTGACGACACAACGCTCGGCACTCGCGCTGGACCGGATCTTCGAACAAGGGCGGTTGCCTTCGGACTGTCTGCTGGATTCGATTTACGTGCGCGCCGCTCTGCCACCAGTGGGCGTACGGTTGGGTGATATCCGACATGTGCTGATCTCGCCCGTCGACGTTCAGCAGGCGTGCCGGCAGGCGTCGACGCCACAGGGCTACAAGCCGATCTACTTCTCCTGCGCCGACGGAGCACTGTTGAAACTGCAGCTGCACGCCTTTGAGTCTGGCACTTTCTACGATCGCTTCGGGCAGGTCGAATTGCGCCCCAATGCCTTTGTCTCGATGGAACAGGCGGCGGGCGATGAACGCGACATTGCCCAAGGGACTTTCGGTCTCGTCGATTACATCGGGCGCATGGCTCGGGCCGGGGATCTTGAAGTGATCGAAACCAGTGCTTACTGGTCGCGTAATGGTCGGGTGGATGAACGTTGGAAACCGGGGCTCGCTGACGCGTCCCGAATGCTTCGTTGGCAACAACATCCGGTTCCGGCACTGGGGCCGATTTTCCAGCATCCCGACGATGCGGCTCGCTATGCCCAGCAACGCACAGACCGCGAAACGCTTACTCGGTCGGGTTATGAAGGTGCGATTCTTGCTGAAAAGACGCAGCAGCGTTTTGTTCCAATGGAACCGATTGCGTGGTTCGTCAACGAGGAAAACCTCCTTTTGCGACTGTTCCGTACCGCCGAAGACCCTGCGACCGATTGGCGCCGACCGGCGCCGCGCTTCCCGGACGGTTATGCAATCGTGGCCAGCCATCAATTCAGTCTGTCGGGCAATAGCTCGCTGGTGGTCGATGATGAACAAGTCAGGGGTAATTTCGCCGCGCCCGCGCTGGTTTATGAACACACCCATGAACTGAAAGCCAAAGGGTTCGATATCCAGACGTATTACTACTCGACGCCCGATCAGGCGTTGCTCAAGTACACACCCGTTTATTCCGACGCCGAAAAGCAGTTGTTGTTGACCCGCCCTGTCATCTTCGAAAACGGGCGATGGGTCAGTCGCCTGAGTCCAGGACAATTTGTCTCCCGTCTCACGGGACTTGGCGAGTTGCAGGTGTTGGAGGCAGGCCAGTATTGGCGCCACGCCGGGCGCTTGAGCAGTGGCTGGCGAACTCGTCGCGATCAGCCAACAGCCAAGGGCACGGTGCGGGTCAGAGACGAGCTGTAACTGGAGCACCGTTGCTCGGTAGGTTGAATTTCGTATAACCAAACTGCCGAGATCGCTAAATACTCTTAAGAACTGTCATGTGTGACAGTGTCGGCAAGTTTGGTTTTGACGATAGGCTGACATCGCAGAGCTAATATTTTCACCACGAAAAAGGACATATGCGATGAACACAATTAGAGTTGGAGCTGGCGTCGCCATGATCTGCTCGCTGTTCGTTTTGCCGTTCAACGTCAGTGCTGGCTATACATTTCCGACCTGCCAGCAAGCCTGGGCAGATAGCGAAGCTCGTCATTCATGTGAGTCGATCAGAAGTGGTTCGGTTGTCATTCCTGAAGCTTCCGAATCAGGTCACCGTCAATGCGTTATCAAAGTTCGATGTAAACAAAGCAGCGGATATTTCGGCCCTCAGGATGACGTTACGGTTGACGTGACTCAGGTGCGTGATCTCAATAACTGTAATGGTCATCTGAAGGTCGGCAGTTGTTGAAGTGTAATAAGCGCGGGCGGCGGATACTGCCCGCGCGTTGGGTCAGTTTGTAGAATTCACGGTTCGCTGGACGCTTCGGGCGACAAAGAAACGGTCAAGCAACGACACCACCACCAGCGATGCCCCCACCAGCGGGAACACCACCGCCAGCGCCAGCATTATCGCCACGCCGGTTTTCCATTTCGGTAAATCATGACGCAGCGGCGGTACACCGAATTTGCCTTCGGGCCGACGCTTCCACCAGATCACCACGCCGCTGACGGCGCTGAGCAGAATCATCAGGCAAATCAGCAGCACGACGATCTGATTGAAAGTGCCGAACATCTTGCCTTCGTGGAGCATCACGCCGATTTCCGTGGCGCGGGCCACCGTGCCGTACTGCTCGAAACGCACATCGGCGAGGACCTTGCCGGTGTACTGATCGACGTGCAGAGTGGCGTCGTTGCGTGGGTCGTCGGCGAACACCGCGATGGTGAACACGCCGGTGGCGGTAGTCGGCAGGGTGATGCTGTAGCCCGGTTCGACTTTGCGCTCGGTGGCGATGTCCTGTACCGCTTGCAGGCTGATGGTCGGCGCGGCGGGGCCGGCATGGGCACCCGCGTGCGCCATGTGCTCGGCGTGGTCGCCGGACATTGGCATCGGCGTGTTTTCCATTGCCCACGGCACGGTCTGGCGCGTGGCGCTGTTGAGGCTGCGGGCTTCAATATCGGAGGTCGGCACGTTGTTCCACATTGCTGCCGGGAATACGTTCCATACCGCCGCATATTGTTTGCCCCAGAACCCGGTCCAGGTCATGCCGCTGAGCAGCATCACCAGCAGCAATGTTGCGCCCCAGAATCCGGTGACGGCGTGCAGGTCACGCCACAGTACGCGGCCGCGCGTGTTCAAACGCGGCCACAAAATGCCCGCCGCCTGACCGCGCGGCCACCACAGGAACAGCCCCGACACCACCAGCACCACGCCCCAGCCGGCGGCCATTTCGATCAGCCGGTCTCCGACGGTGCCGATCATCAACTCGCCGTGAATGGCGCGGGCGATGGCTTGCAGGTTTTGCTTGGCATCCTGCTCTCCGAGGATATCGCCGTGATACGGATCGACGAACACGTTGAGTTCGTGGCCGGCGTTGTTGACCACAAACTGTGCACTGCGCTCGGCGTTCAGCGGCGGCAGGTACTGGGTGACCTGGCCTTGCGGATAGGCGTTTTTTACCCGTTGCAGCAGGTCATCGGCCGGCACCGTGTGATGGCCGGCGGGGACGTTGAGCAGGCTGCTGTACATCAACGAATCGAGTTGCGGCTTGAACAGGTAAATGATCCCGGTCAGGGCCAGCATCACCATGAACGGGGCGACGAACAGACCGGCGTAAAAATGCCAACGCCAGGCCAGGTTGTAGAAATTCGGTTGGGGCTGTTTCATCAGGTTTGCTCCGCTTGGCTTGGTTCTTTTCGTTGTTCTGTATTTGATCAATCACTGCAGTCCCTGTGGGAGCGAGCTTGCTCGCGAAGGCGTCGTGCCAGACGACATCGATGTTGACTGTGCCGCCCTCTTCGCGAGCAAGCTCGCTCCCACATGGGATGGTGTTGACCGCTAGAAACTCATATCGACTTTGGTCCAGAGCGTGCGCCCCGGTTCATTAATCGCTTGCGGATCGTTGGCGGGGTAGCCGAATCCGGCGTTGCCCGCCAGGTTCAGATGTTCGGCGTACGCCTTGCCAAACAGGTTGTCGACGCCGCTGCTGACCTTCCAGTGCTTGTTGATCCGGTAGGCACCGTTGAGCGAAAACACGCCAAAACCTGCGCTCTGGTCGTAGTCCTTGCCCACCACGTTGCCCTTGTTTTCATCGATACGATGTTGCGCGCTCACAACCCGCCACAGGGCACCGGCGCTCCAGTCATCCTCGCTGTAAGTCAGGCCGAAACGTGCATCCAGCGGCGGCATTTGTGGCAGCGCCGTGCCGTCACTGCTGTTCTTGCCCCAGGCGTAGGCGAGGGTCGCGTCGGCTTTCCAGTGGTCGGTGAGTTTGTAGGCAGCACCGACTTCGCCGCCCATGATCCGCGCGTCGATGTTCTCGGCGCGCGAGGTGCTCATGCCCATCATCGCCGGGGTGTAATCGAAGAGGATGTAATCGCGCACCACGCCGACGTAACCGGACGCCCAGGCTTCGAGGTCGGCACGCTTGTAGTTCAGGCCGAAGTCGAACTGCGTGGTCTTTTCCGGTTTGATCGCATCGAAGGCATTGACCGAACCCACCGGGCCGTTGCTTGCGGAAAACAGTTCCCAGTAATCCGGGAAACGCTGGGCATGGCCCAACCCTGCGTAAAGCGTGGTCGGGCTGTCGGCGAGGTCATGCTCATAACGTATGAAACCGCTGGGCAGGGTGTCGGCGCGCGTATCGTCAGCGGTCGGGTTGGGCCGCGACAGCATTCCCGAGCCGGTGGTTTGCCGGTAATCCCTGGCCGAGGCGCGGTCGACCCGCGCGCCGCTGACCAGCCGATCACGCTCGGCGGTATACCAGGTCATTTCGCTGAACACGCCATAGTTATGGAAATCGGCGTCCTTGCTGTACGGCCGAGCCTTGTAAGTGTCGATACCCATCGCACTGCGCTGGCGGTGTTCGTTGGTCTGCGCGTCAAGGCCGGTGATCAGCTGAATATCGGCCCAGCGCCAGGTCGCCTTGATCCGCGCGCCGAGGGTGCGGCGATCAACATTCGACGCCATCGGGCCTGCCATCATGCCGGTGCCGGACGGTGTGCGCAGGGTGTAGTTGTCCATCACGTGGTCGGCGTAGTTGTAATAGACCTGCGCTTCGAATTTCTCCAGCACGTCAGTGATGTTTGATTTCTCGAAGCGCAGACCGAGGCTTTCGCGCAGAAATTGCGCACCGTCCATGCCGCGTCCAGCGTAGCGCGCTTCGCCATCGCCCTTGCCGGCGGTGAGCTCGATCAAAGTGTCGGCGTCCGGGGTCCAGCCGAGTGCGATATCGCCGTTCCACTTGTCATAGCGCGAGGCGACGATGTCGTTGTTGCCGTCGCGATAATCGTCGGAATGCGCGGTATTGCCGATCACCCGCACGTAACCCAGCGGGCCGCCAGCAGCGGCGTCGATCACCTTGTCGAAGCGCCCATGGGAGCCAGCCAGAATGCTCGCGTTGACCCGGGTGCCGAGTTCGCCGAAGTTTTCCGGCTCACGCTCGAACAGCACCGTGCCGGCCGATGCACCCGGCCCCCAAAGCACGGTTTGCGGGCCTTTGATCACTGTGAGTTGATCGTAGGTTTCCGGGGAAATGTACGAGGTTGGCGCATCCATCCGCCCGGGGCAGGCGCCGAGCATCATGCTGCCGTTGGTGAGGATATTCAGGCGTGAGCCGAACATGCCGCGCAGCACCGGGTCACCGTTGGTGCCGCCATTGCGCACCAGGGCAAAACCGGGAATGGTTTTCAGGTAATCGCCACCGTCGCTGGCCGGCACCGGTTGGCGCGGGTCCTTGGGGTTGGTGACGATGGTCAGCGGCGAACTCGGTGCGATCGCGGTGATCACCGTCGGGCTCAGTTCTTGATCATGGCCGGCGTGTTCATCGGCCAGCACCAACGGGGATAGCAGGACGCCGCAAAGCACGGCGGTAGCGTGCCTGAAACGAATCGATGATTCGTTCAAAGCGAAAGACGCCGGGGCAGAGCCCGAGCGGGAAACAGCAACAAACCTGGACATGACAATTTCCATCGAACAGTCGTAAACGACACGGCCGGCAGCCTGAAGCTGTCTTCTCAACCGTGTGCAATCAGCGGTGTGTGTTTACGCGGCGATGGGCGGGGCGCGGGTGCGGGCGCCGGGAAACAAGGGTTGCCGGGCGTGACCCTGACGTGGCGAGGGCGGGGTGAAGGTGTTCTGCGGCGGGACGTTGAACGCGACGAAGTCGCCTGCGCCGGTCAGCGCCGGGCAGTTGAACAGCAGGCTGCAGTAGCCGCATTTTTCCCACAGCACGTGGTGCGAGGATTGCGGCGGGCAGTGTTCGGCAGCGGGTTGCGCATCATGGCTGCTGTGGTCCATGCCGGGCATGGCCATCGACATGTCCATGCTCATCGGCATCGAGGTCGAGGCGTGTTGATCCATCGGCATCGACTGAGAAATCAGTGGGCCGATGAAGATCATCAACATGGCGAACAGAGCGATCCAGCTGCCGCGGGTCAGGTGTTCAGTCTGACGGCGTTGCCGGGTGGGCCTGCTGCCTGGCGAGCGCATGGGCGAGGTCTGCCGGATGGCTACTGAGCGTGCGCGTGCGTCTGCGTGGTTTCCGGTGGTTTTTTCTGCACGGCGACTTCGACGGTGACGTCGCCAGCCTTTTCGAAATGCAGCGTCATCGGGAAGCGTTTGCCATCGCTGAGCAGGCTGCGATCGCGCGGATTGAGCAGCATGACGTGGTAGGCCATTGGCGCGAAGGTCACGTTGCCGCCAGCCGGAATCGCCACGTTCGGCACCTGCTGCATCTTCATCAGATCGCCCTGCATGATGTGTTCGTGCAGTTGCGCTTCGGGGACGATGGGCGAGTCGACGCTGAGCAGGCGATCGTCGGTCTTGCCGGTGTTGTGAATGATGAAATAGGCGGCGACCGTTGGCGCATTCGGCGGCAGTTCCTGCGACCACGGATGCGCGATTTCCAGCGCTCCCGCCTTGTATTCATGGGCATGGGCAAAGCACGCCGGCAACAGCAGCGCAGCGACGACGATGAGTTTGTTCAACATGGCAGTTCTCCAGAACGATTTGAAACGCGGGTTATTGCGCGAACAAATCAGACCAGAGGGGAAGCTCGGGGGTTGAGACTCGGCCATTGCTGGCGCGGTGTCGGGGTTTGCAGTGAGACGGGCGCGACGCTGTGGTTGCTCTCGTAGCGGGCGAAATACAGCTGCGGCGAATGCCCCGGCAGCGCCACCAACGGCGCCGAGCCCGAGCAACACCAGCAATGCTGCATGTTCGAATGAGTGTCGTTGAGCGGCGCTTGCTGATCGCTGGCGCCGATATCGATAGCGACCATCTTCGTGCCGCTGCCGGTGCAGAAACTGCTCCAGAGCAATTGCTCGGCCGGTGAACTGGCCGCCTGCGCCATCGCCCCGCTCATCGGCATGGCGAGCATGTTGAACAGCACTGCAAAGCAGGCGATCCAGGCAATTGCTAGCCGGTGTCGGTTCATGGGACAGATCCGTTGGAGTGGGCGATCAGGCGCGGGCTATTTAGCCTGATCAGGGCCGATAAGTAAAAAAGCGTCGTGCGGTTTGGTGTCGCAGTGCTTTTAAAGTGTTACGGCATGCAATCTCAAGCCAAGAGCCTTCATGACTTTCATGATAGTTGCGAATTCGGGATTGCCAGTGCTGCTCAGCGCTTTATAAAGACTTTCGCGGCCCAAACCTGCATCCCGTGCCACTTGTGTCATGCCTTGAGCCCGGGCGATGTCATTGAGCGCTGCACGGATAAGGACGCCGTCGCCTTCATCGTCGTCAAAACAGGCATCCAGATACGCCGCCATGTCCTCGGGAGTTTTGAGGTACTCGGCGGCATCAAAACGGGCGAATTCTTCGCTCATGATCTACTCCTCATTTCCGATGTGTGAGCCATCTGCACGGCGCGTTTGATATCTCTTTTTTGTGTCGATTTGTCGCCCCCGATCAGCAGCAGATAAATCACTTCACCTTTGCGTGTGAAGTACATCCTGTAACCAGGGCCATAATGAACACGCATTTCATAAACAGTGTCACCGACGAACCCGCAATCACCGAAGTTGCCATTTTCGGCTTTTTTGATTCTTGAGATGATTCGGCCTTTCCCATTGATGTCTTTCAAGGCGTCGAGCCATTCGGAAAATATGCGGGATCGTTCAAAAGCGATCATGTCGGGATCGTATTCCTTGGGATACAAGCTGGCAAGCCGCTTTTCTTGGCTGTCTGCTTGTCGGGATTAAAGGAACCGAAGTATTGGGGTGAGGATGTGGTGAAAGACAGTCGGCTGTGTCCTCAAAAATTGCAGGTAAATTCGCAAATAAATTCGAAGTCAGGAAAAGTCTGACGTCGTCAGGGCTTCAAGGACTTCAGACGCTGATCGAAACTCCCGATAAACCCCCGGTAGCCCCGGCCGCTTCAACACCAACACCGGCACCCCGCGTTCGCGCGCCACTTGCAGCTTCGGCTCGGTCGCGTTGCTGCCGCTGTTCTTGCTGATCAACACATCGATCTGCCGCCGTTCGAACAGTGCGCGCTCATCCTCCAACAGAAACGGCCCACGGGCGCCAATCACTTCGCAGCGTTCGTTGCCGGGATAAACGTCGAGGGCGCGGAGGGTCCAGAACTGGTCGGCGGGGATTTCATCGAGATGCTGCAGTGGTTCACGGCCAAGAGTGAACAGCGGTCGGCGAAACGGTTTGAGCGCAGCGATCAACTCGGCCCAGTCGCTGACTTCGCGCCAGTCATCACCGGGCTGCGGCTGCCACGCCGGACGGCGTAATGCCCAGCAGGGGATACCGGTCAGTTGCGCGGCAGTCGCGGCGTTCTGGCTGATCTGTGCGGCATAGGGATGCGTGGCGTCGAGCAGCAGATCGATGCCTTGGTCATGAATGAATTGCGCCAGACCTTCAGCGCCACCGTAACCACCGACACGCACCTGACAGGTCAGATCTGTCGGCACCCGGCCAACCCCGGCGAGACTGTAAATGTGTTCTGGCCCAAGAGTTCGGGCAATCGCCAGCGCTTCAGTCACGCCGCCCAGCAGCAAAATCCGCTTCATGCAAAACCTCCGGCATGCCCGACAATGCCGCCCTGACGATCGATCGCGAACACCTCGACCTGCACCTGCGCCGGCACCACGCTGCGGGCGAAATTCAACGCATGGCGGCAGACTTCATCACCGAGACCGACCCCTGCCGCAGCCGCCATGGCCAGCGCCTGCTGACTGGTGTTGGCCGTGCGAATGCCTTGCTGCAAGGTTGCGTCTGCGCCGATCGCTGCCGCCCAGTCAGCCAGTTGCGGCAAGTCGATGCTCGAGTGCCGTGAATGCAGGTCCATGTGCCCGGCGGCGAGTTTGCTGATCTTGCCGAAACCGCCGCACAGGCTGAGTTTTCCTACCGGCACTTTGCGCAAGTGCTTGAGCACCGCACCGACGAAGTCGCCCATTTCGATCAGGGCGATTTCCGGCAGGTCGTAGACCCGGCGCATGGTGTCTTCGCTGGCGTTGCCGGTGCAGGCGGCGATGTGCAGGTAACCGTTGGTTTTCGCCACGTCGATGCCCTGATGGATCGAAGCAATGTAGGCCGCGCAGGAGAATGGCCGCACGATGCCACTGGTGCCGAGGATCGACAGCCCGCCGAGAATGCCCAAGCGTGGATTCATGGTTTTCAGCGCCAGTTCTGCGCCGCCTTCGACATTCACCGTGACTTCGAACCCGCCGCCGTAGCCGGTTTCCACCGCGAGCAGGTTCAGGTGATCGCTGATCATTTGGCGCGGCACCGGGTTGATTGCCGGTTCGCCTACTGCCAGCACCAGGCCCGGGCGGGTCACGGTGCCAACGCCAACACCGGCCATGAAGCGCACGCCCGGTTCGGCCAGCAACCGCACCTGCGAGTACAGCAGCGCGCCGTGGGTCACGTCGGGATCGTCGCCGGCGTCCTTGATCGTGCCGGCTTCGGCGCCGTGCGCATTCAGTCGGCAGAACTCCAGACGCATCTGCACCTGCTTGCCTTTGGGCAAGACGATCTGCACCGCATCGGCCAAGGTGCCGCTGAGCAGCAGGCGTGCGGCGGCGAGGCTGGTGGCGGTGGCGCAGCTGCCGGTGGTCAGGCCGCTGCGCAGGGGCGCGGGTTGTTCGGCGGTTTCGTCACGCATCGAGGGGTTTGACCAGATCGAGCAGGGTGATCGGCAAGGCCTGACGCCAAGTGTCGAAGTCGCCGAGCGGCTGGGCCTGGGCGACATGAATGCGCGTCAGCTCGCCGCCGTAGCGCTCACGCCAGTTCATCAGCGTCAGTTCGCTTTGCAGGGTCACCGCGTTGGCGACCAGACGGCCTCCGGGTTTGAGCTGTTGCCAGCAGCTTTCGAACACGCCTTCGCGGGTCACGCCGCCGCCGATGAAAACCGCGTCCGGGCGCTCCAGCCCGGCCAGCGCCTGCGGTGCCTTGCCGCGAATCAGCTGCAAACCGGGCACGCCCAAGGCATCGCGATTGCGTTCGATCAGTTGCTGGCGACCAGCATCGGCTTCGATGGCCAGTGCGCGGCAGCTCGGGTGCGCGCGCATCCATTCAATGCCGATCGAGCCGCTGCCTGCGCCGACGTCCCAGAGCAATTCACCGGGCGTTGGCGCGAGGCGGGCGAGGGTGATTGCGCGAACGTCGCGTTTGGTCAGTTGGCCGTCATGCTCGAATGCCGAATCGGGCAGCCCGGCCAGACGCGACAAGCCGCGCGTATCGGCATCTGCCAGGCATTCGAGGGCGATGACATTCAGGTCGGCTACCGGCGCATCAGGCCAGCCGCTGGCCATCGCGTCGACTCGCCGCTCGGCGTCGCCGCCCAGATGCTCAAGCACGCTCATGCGACTGGCGCCGAAACCCCGCTCACGCAACGACTGCGCGACCGCCGCCGGGCTCTCGCCGTCGTTGCTCAGCAGCAACAGACGCACGCCACTGGCCAGATGTGCATTCAGCGCCGCCAACGGTCGAGCCACCAGCGACAGCGTAACCACGTCCTGCAACGGCCAGCCGAGGCGCGCGGCGGCCAGCGAACAGGACGACGGTGCGGGCAGAATCAGCATTTCGTCGCTCGCCACCTGCCGCGCCAGACTGGCGCCGACGCCGTAGAACATCGGGTCACCGCTGGCCAGCACGCAGACTGCTTCACCACGACGTTCCAGCACGGGCGCGAGGGAAAACGGGCTCGGCCACAATTGCCGCTCGCCGCCAATGCAAACCGGTAGCAGATCCAGCTGGCGCTGGCCGCCGACGATCCGCGAGGCGCCCATCAGGGCACGCCGGGCCTGCTTGCCCAGGCCCTTGAAGCCGTCTTCACCGATTCCCACAACCGTCAGCCAAGGGCTCATTCCGATCCTCATTTATCCACAGTATTAGCGGCCGACATGATAACGCGATGGCTGTGCACTGACTGCATTCTCTTTGCCAGTCGATAGAAATCAAATGTATCGGTTGTATTTGGAAAGTTGGTTTTCTTGTTGTTAGTTTGCTCAAGTGCCTACGAACAACGTCAGGCAAATACAATAACCTGATCAATGAGGTTTTCCGTGAGTGAAGTCAATAAGGTCTTGTCCGATAAAAGTAACAGTGTGGTACAGGACGGCAATCTTTTATCGTTTTTCTCTGAAGTGAGCAGGGAAGACAAACGCTTCATAAAAAACAGCATGCGCTGGGCAGAGCATAATGCAGACCTGCGCTTCAATAGAAAGCTGGAGTCCGCCAACTGGTTTGAATTTTATTCGGGCCATCTCTGGTCGGTGGGTTGGGGGCTGGAGCATGAGCCGGTTATTTTCTCTGACAAACGCTTCTCCGGCGATGTTGTCGAGATCTGGGCGAACTCACTCTCCAAGCTATTGAGTCGAGAAAAAGTAAGCGCCATGAAGGCATCATTTCAGTTGCTGGAGTTCGACCCGGCGGCTATCGACGTGTTTACCACGAGTACACGCAAGTTTGGTGATTTCCGGTTTTCTCCGGCGCAGTACAACCGTTATACGGAACTGGAAATAGTGATCAGTAACGTACGTTTGCTGAGTTCCGAGTGGGCCTCGACCTATCTGTTCTGGAATCTGCAGCACAACGGCTCGCAACTGGACATCCAGTCCAGACGTTTCGTCATCAAGCGAGCGCAGATCGACAAGTACCGAGAACGTCTGAATGCCGCAGTAGCCGAACTGCGAGTGAGGGAGATTGAATTGGCAGGTTGATGCTTTAGTTGTGGGGTATCTGCGGGTGTGGACACAAGTTGAATAAAGTGTGGTTTGATTGTTCTTTGCTCCGCAGGTAGTTTTGTTTTGCGCCATAGGGGTGCGTTAATATTGAAAAAGGAATATAAGTAATGAATATGGAAGTTGAGCAAGTAATGTGCGCCGCTGAGCGTATTTCCTTGATTGAAGAATGCAACGCGTTTATCGCCGCGCAGCCTGTGCGGAGTGCGCGAACCGCCCGTGTGGGTAATGCACTGCCGATCGATAAGGACGAACTTAATGCGGCCATCATGGGCTCGGGTATTGCCGGTTTTGATGCAAGCATGTCCAAGCGAAGTAAGCGGATCGTCAAGAATACTTACATGTATGCCGATCTCGCAGCGTTGTTGAAGTATCCGGCGGCTTCGCAAAAAGAGCAGCGCTACAATGAGTTCATGCGTCTTATGAAACTGGCGGGCTGGTTCGCGTTCAGTCAGCCCTATAACCGTTATCAGGCCGAGTCGCAAAAAGTGACGATGGACAATATTGCACTGTCGATTATTCACGCCGCGGTGGGTGCTGCTGTCGGCCAAGGGCAGGCAGCCCTGAAAGTGCTGTCGACCGTGGCGGACTCGACCATGGAGGCGCTCAAGAATGAGCCGGAAGCACTGGCACTGTTCGAAAGAAACTCGAAGAAAGCCGAAGGCGGCAACTTCTGCATGACCAGCGCCGTGCAGGATGCCGAGGGCGGAATCACCATGGCGGTTGCGGCAGTACAATATTTCACCAGCGCTCAGCAGACCAAAGTGCTGTTCGTGGAATGGGCGCCGACCAGTGTCGAGGTTTACAACGGCGCGGCCACCATGGAAATGGATGAAGAAGACTATCTGATCGCCGAGCCCCTGATCGTCAAGGCGCTGACCGCCATGCGCGAGAAAGCGTTGAGCATCGAATTTGGCCCCAAGGCCTGATTTCGCTTAAGGCCAGAGGTGAAAACCTCTGGCTTTTCAGGAGTGGCCAAATGAGCACCGGACTGGATTGTAATGCATTCGTTTGCGCTGGAAC
Source organism: Pseudomonas koreensis (assembly GCF_036668835.1). Lineage (GTDB taxonomy): Bacteria > Pseudomonadota > Gammaproteobacteria > Pseudomonadales > Pseudomonadaceae > Aquipseudomonas > Aquipseudomonas koreensis_I. Next base: position 106,998 of record NZ_JAZEVW010000004.1, on the reverse strand, counting down.
GCTGGTTCTGGTGGCAAACGGGTTGCCTGATGCACAGAAGACTGACGTACTGAATGCGCTGCTTTACGCGCAAACAGTGGCCGACCGCAACGTCGCGGATTTTTCGCCTATCGCTTCGTGGACTCAGGCCAGAAACAGGGCGATGAGCGTGACCGGAGCACTGCTGCTGGGGGAGCCGGAGATACATTTTCCAGTGCCAGCGCCGGCCAGTTTCACCTTGCTGACATTGGCGCAGCAGGCCATGCACCGGGTGAATCCGGATATGGCTGTTATTACCGATGGCTGGCTTCAGGGGCTGCGACTGGAGCAGACACCTGCTGCGCTCCAGGTGCTTGAAAAGCATGTCGTGAAAGAGGAAAAGTGGGTCCGCTTCCTGCTCACTCTCGTCACTGCGCAAGCCAGCATCACTACGGTGGTCATAAGCTTTCAGGCAACCGGCCTCAGAGAGGCGCCGGTTATTCAGCGCCGTTTCAGTGCTGGAGCTTTAATCGGAAACATGTCTATCAGCGCAAGCAAGGCGCTGCTGGAGTCGGAAGACTATGACTTTTCCCGGGCAGCGGTTGTTTCATTATTGGGAGAGCGGTGCCGGGAGCAAATCATCAGCTTGACCTGAGCGTCTGTGATTGCAACGTTCAGCCTGTGGCTCTGCCCGTCCCTGTTGCGTTCCGACGGGCAGACTTTTCATGCCGGCGGACAAAGCAGGCATAATACCGCACCTTCGCTTGCGAAGCGCCTTTGCCACACAACCGGTCAGCCCCTTGAACGAACACCCGACTTCCACCGCTGTACGCCCCTCGGCCTGTCCGGGGTTGCTGCGTATCGTCCAGGCGCTGGATGGCGGGATCTGCCGGATCAAACTCAATGGCGGTTCGATCAGTGCCGATCAGGCCGACTCCGTGGCAAACGCCGCCGAACGCTTTGCCAGCGGCGCGATCGAGGCGACCAATCGCGCCAATCTGCAGATCCGCGGAATCGGCGCGCAGTCGGCGGCACTGATCGACAGCCTGCTCGCCGTCGGTCTCGGTCCACGCACGCCAGGCGGCGACGACGTGCGCAATCTGATGCTCAGTCCCGCCGCCGGGATCGATCGGCAGATGCGCTTCGACACCCGCGCCCTCGCCGAGCGCATTCTCGACACCCTGCAAAGCCATTCGCGTTTCCATGAGTTGAGCGCCAAATTCGCCGTGCAACTGGACGGGGGCGAAGCGCTGGCGATGCTCGAGCATGCCCATGACCTGTGGTTGTCGGCGTTCGAGCACGGCGACGAAATCCGGCTGGCCTTCGGCCTGGCCGGCTGCCCGACGGATCGTGCGCTGGGTTCGGTGGCGGTGGAAAACGGCCACGCACTGGTGGTGGCGGTGCTGGAACTGTTTCTCGTCCTGGCGCGTCCCGAGCAGACACGCATGCGCCATGTGCTGGAAGAACTCCCCGTGCTGGCGTTTCTTGAGCAGTTGAGAAACCGCGTTCAGGTCAGCGCCAACAGTGGCTGGAAGCGCCAAGCCGCGCACGACGTTCTGCACATTGGCGTACATCCGCAAAGCATTGCCGGGCAGGTGTATGTCGGCGCCGTGCCGCCACTGGGCCGCCTCGATCCGATGATGCTGCGCGGTGCCGCACAACTGGCCCGCCAGTTCGGTGACGGTAGCCTGCGCTTGACGCCTTGGCAGAGCCTGCTGCTGCCCAATGTCACGGCGGCGGACGCCGCAGAGGTGCTGCGTCGATTACAGGCATTGGGTCTGTTGACCGAGGTCACTGAACCGCTGGCGCGTCTGATCGCCTGCACCGGTGCCAGCGGTTGCGCAAAAGGTCTGGCCGACACCAAGGGCGACGCCCGACAACTGGCGGCGCGGCTGCCCGCAGCGGTCGATGTACATCTGAGCGGCTGCACGCGCTCCTGCGCGGCAGCGCACTGTGCCGCGGCGACGCTGCTGGCCGTCAGTCCCGGTCACTACGATCTCTATTTTCGCGATGCAGCGCTGCCGGGTTTCGGCGCGCTGCACGCCTGCAACCTTACTATTGAAGCGGCCGCGACCTTGCTCGCCGCCCGCGCCCGGAGCCCCCTTGATGCTTGATTACATCCGCGATGGTCAGGAGATTTATCGCAACTCCTTCGCGATCATTCGCCGTGAAGCCAATCTGGCGCGCATCCCGGCCGACCTGGAAAAACTCGCGGTGCGAGTGATCCACGCCTGCGGCATGGTCGAAGCCGTCGACGGTCTGCAATTTTCCGAGGGTGCCGGCAAGGCCGGGCGCGATGCGCTGGCCGCCGGCGCGCCGATCCTGTGTGATGCGCGGATGGTCTCCGAAGGCGTGACCCGAGCGCGCCTGCCGGCCAATAACGAGGTGATCTGCACCTTGCGTGACGACAGCGTGGCTGATCTGGCTCGCGAACTGGGCAACACCCGTTCTGCCGCGGCGCTGGAGTTGTGGCGTCCGCACCTTGAGGGCAGCGTAGTGGTGATTGGCAACGCGCCGACTGCGCTGTTCTATCTGCTGGAAATGCTCGACGCCGGCGCACCGAAACCCGCGCTGATTCTCGGCTTTCCGGTGGGCTTCGTCGGCGCGGCCGAATCGAAAGCCGCACTCGCCGCCGACAGCCGTGGCGTGCCGTTCGTGATCATGCAGGGCCGCCTCGGCGGCAGCGCCATGGCCGCAGCGGCGGTCAACGCGCTCGCCACGGAGGTGGAATGATGCAGGCCAAAGGACGTCTGATCGGCCTCGGTGTCGGCCCCGGTGATCCGGAACTGATTACCGTCAAAGCCCTGCGCCTGCTGCGCGAATCACCGGTGGTGGCGTACTTCGTCGCCAAAGGCAAAAAGGGCAATGCGTTCGGCATCATCGAAGCGCATCTGGTCGAGGCGCAGAACCTGCTACCGCTGGTCTACCCGGTGACCACCGAGGCGTTGCCGGCGCCGCTGTCGTACGAGCAAGTGATCAGCGATTTCTACGACGAAGCTGCCGTGGCGGTCGCCGAGCATCTGGATGCCGGGCGCGACGTCGCGGTGATCTGCGAGGGCGATCCGTTCTTCTACGGCTCCTACATGTATCTGCATGATCGCCTCGCCAGCCGTTACGAGGCCGAAGTGGTGCCGGGCGTGTGCTCGATGCTCGGCGGCGCTTCGGTGCTCGGGGCGCCGCTGGTTTACCGCAATCAGAGCCTGTCGGTGCTCTCCGGTGTGTTGCCGCACGAAGAGCTGAAGCGACGTCTGGCCGATGCCGACGCGGCGGTGATCATGAAGCTGGGGCGCAACTTTCCCAAGGTTCGTCAGGTGCTCGAAGAACTCGGCCTCGCTGAGCGTGCGCTGTACGTCGAGCGCGCGACCATGGCCAACCAGAAAATCGTGCCGATGGATCAGGTCGAGCCGATGTCCTCGCCATACTTCTCGCTGATCATCGTGCCCGGCGAACGGTGGCAAGGTTGATGACGCAGATCACTCCCGCCATCGTCATTCTCGGTCAGGGCAGCCTGGCCACCGCGCGGCGCATTCAGCAGGTGTACCCGGCGGCGCAGATTCACGGCCTCGCCGGACGTGTTGACGGTGCCGATTGTACGTATCAGGAATTCGGCGCGGCCCTGCGTGCGCTGTATCAGCAAGACACGCCGATCATCGCCCTGTGTGCGGCGGGGATTGTCATTCGCACGCTGGCGCCGCTGTTGCTGGAAAAGGGCGCCGAGCCGCCCGTACTCGCAGTCGCCGAGGATGGCAGCGCAGTGGTGCCGTTGCTGGGCGGCCTCGGCGGAGTCAACGTCATGGCGCGCGACATCGCTGCCGGATTGCAGGTGGCAGCAGCGATCACTACCAGTGGCGAGTTGCGCTTTGGTACCTGCCTGCTCAATCCACCGAGAGGTTATGCACTGGGCGATCTGGAATCGGGCAAGCGCTTTGTCTCAGACCTGCTCGCCGGCCACAGCGTGCGCATCGAAGGCGCGGCGCCGTGGCTGGATCAGGCGCAGTTGCCGCAGGATCCACAGGCGCAACGCACCATTCATGTCGGCAGTGCCGAGCGTCAAGCGAGCACCGACGAATTACTGATTTACCCGCGCAGCGTCGCGGTGGCGGTGAGTGCGGAAACCGCCGACCTGGCGAAGGCCGTGCGCAGCGCTTTGCAGCAGGCGAAAGTCGCCGCGCAATCGCTGGCCTGCCTGCTGGCGGCTGACAGCGAAATGGCCTCGGCAACCTTGCGCGAAGCGGCGCTCGAATTAGGCGTGCCGCTGCGCTTTGTCGCTGCTGCAGCTGATGTGCAGGCAATCGCGCTGGCTGCCGTACCGCAAGCGCAGATTCATCTTGTGCAGAGTCTGGCTATTGCGGTGGTCGCCGAGCCGCTGGACATCGAACACGTCGGCCGCCCCCGCGGTCGTCTCGCGGTGATCGGCCTCGGTCCCGGTGCTGCCGAATTGATGGTGCCGGCGGTGAAGGCCGAACTGGCCCGCGCCACCGATGTGCTCGGCTACGAAACCTACGTGCGCATGGCTGGCCCCTTCCGCGACGATCAGGTGCAGCATTGCACCGACAACCGCGAAGAGATGCAGCGCGCCCGTCACGCCTTCCGCCTCGCTGCCGAAGGGCGTTCGGTGATCGTCGTGTCCTCGGGTGATCCCGGTGTGTTCGCCATGGCCGCGGCCGTGCTCGAAGCGTTGCACGAATCGAGCGACCCGGCGTGGCACAGCGTCGATCTGGAAATTCTCCCCGGCGTCTCCGCTTCGCTGGCCACCGCCGCACAGGCCGGTGCGCCACTGGGGCATGACTTCTGCGTGATGTCGCTGTCGGACAACCTCAAGCCGTGGTCGATCATCGAAAAACGCCTGGACCTCGCTGCGCAGGCAGATCTGGCGCTGGCGTTCTATAACCCGATCTCCCGTGCGCGTCCGTGGCAATTGGGCCGGGCGCTGGAAATCGTTGCGCAGCACCGCACCCCGCAAACGCCGGTCGTGCTGGGGCGCGATATCGGCCGTCCGGGCCAGACCTTGCGCACCACTACCCTCGGCGCGCTGACGGCGGATCAGGTCGACATGCGCACGATGGTGCTGATCGGCTCTTCCACCACCTGCACGTTTCCCCGTGCCAGTGGTGGTGAATGGGTTTACACACCGCGTTGGTACGGCGAAAAGCCGCTTGCCTGAATTGCACGCCGAGGCAAGTTGTAAGCAACTTGTCTCGGCGTGACATACGGTCAAAGTTCCTGTCTGAATCCTGTCCTTTGAAATCGACGATGCCTGCGTCTAGAACACCGCTTTGGCTGTCTGGCCAATGACTGGCGGCCAACTTATTTGTTGCCGGATGGTGCGCGTGAGCGACGTGACTGTTATTCAATGTTTCTCCGGTAATCATTTGAGTTTTGTGTTTTTTGAAGTCACTGCATTAGCGGCATAACTTCGTCCAGGTTCACTTTACTGAATCAGGAATGAAGGCTTATGGGTGTCATGAGACAGTATGTCGGCGAAGCGGATCTTATTTCTGCCGAAGATTATTCAGCGCTGCAACGCGCCTTGAAGGAGTTTTCCGCTACTGGCGAATATGCCGAGTTGGCAGCGCTTTACGAGAGCGCCGGCAGGGCCTCGGATTTCACTGAAAAACTACAAGTCGTAACGCTCTTCCTCGACAACTTCGAACGCCTGGCCAAGCGCAAGACGGCGCCCATGCCGGTGGCCATTGATCGAATCGAAAACGGGCTGCGCGATTACGCGGCGCGCCTGGCGGCAACGGTGAGCATGTTCAGTGACGTACCCGCGCCAGTACCAAAAACAATGCATTTTGTATGGGTCGGCGGCAGTCAGGTCGGCGCTATCCAGCGTGATTACATGAATGTCTGGCGTAAGGTTCTGGCCACAGAGGGCTACCAGTTCAATCTCTGGTATGACAGCGATGCCTTGCTGGCTTTCGAAATGAATCGGGTCATTTCCGACAGCGCGCGAGTGGATGCGATGGAGTCGGGCGGCGACACCGTGAGCCGCCCCGGTGCGCTGGCACAAATGATCGAAGATCGTGCGCGAGTCTTGAAGCGCGAGATGTTCGATTTTCTGCAACAACCACAATGGCAAGGCAAAGCCGATCAGGCCCGGATCGAATTGATGGTGCGCGCTTACGGCAAAGACCGGGCGACACTGGAGAACTTCCGGCAGCAATGTTTGCAGACCCATGAACAAATGGCCGGCAGCGATTTGCAGTTGCGCGATGTTCGCCAAGAACTTCACGGGCATTTTCTGGCCGATGTCTATCAGCGTGAAGTGGCGATGCGCGGCAACTTCGCCGCCGCCAGTGATGTAGTGCGCTTGCAGGCGCAATATCTGGAGGGTGGGCGTTACAGCGACATGGACTACTTGCCGCCGTTGGCTGAGAAGTTGGGTGGCGTCGATATAAGCAAGTTCGATGACGTGCAACGCTTGGGCCTGTTGCAACTTTTGCTCAATCACGATGAAACATTGCTGCCAAGTCGCGATCGCCTGCGCTATGCCGACCGCACCGATACCTTGCCTGCTGCCGATCTGGATGCGTTGCTGGCCTTTGCCCGCGGCAAGCCCGGCGTGACGCAGATATTCGTCGCCCCGCTTGAAAGCCGCAGCCCGGCTCATGGTTTGCGCATGGGTACGCAACTGGACCGGGAAATGAACGCCTACATGCTGGCCCAGCCGCACAGCGAAATGACGCTCGCGGTCATGCAGTTGATCCGGTTCAACTACGACTGCCTTCAGGCCGTAGAACAGTCGGCCGTAGCCTCGTCGGTGGATTGGTCGCAGTCAGAACGATTGCTCGACGTCATCGAAAATGTAATGAACGAACACATCGAACGGGGCCGACTGACGCAAACGCTGCAAGATTTTCTCGGTAGTTTAAGCCAGGCCATTCTGAATTATTACCGTGATGGCATTCGCGTCGGAGCGCGCGGCACCATTGCGCTGACCGGACCCGGAGCGGCGGTGACCGGGGTCAGGAATTATGTTGAAACTCGCCTGTTCGCACATGATGTGGTCAAGGTTCAGCAACACTTGAAATTGGCCGAGGGTTACAACGTCCAGACCGAAGAAGAAATGATCTCCGGCTGGACCGTCAATGACGATGAGGCGCAGTGGCTGGCCAAAGAGCAGGAAAAGTGGCGCAGCGGCAAACTCAAGTCGCGTTATACCGGCCAACTGGCGGATCTGCTCAAACCGCAACAGACGCTGACGTTCAAGCAGGGCTGGCCGGTGGTGGGCGGTAAGCCGGTATTGCTGACGTCGGTGCTGCAGCAATGGATGGATGACCTCGGCGAGCCCTTTGTCCGGGCCATGCGCGAAAAACTCAGCGGTGAGATCACCTTCACCGATGCTTTTGCCATCGGCTTCGACACGCGGCAGTTGATTGCTGCGCAACCGCAGAGCGAGCTGCCGGTTTCCCATGGCGCCGAAACGTCCAGTAACCTCAACGAACTGTTCAGTCGGATTGCCCATGACGCGCTGCCGCTGCAACAACTCAGTCCGCTACAGCGGGTCATGCTCGGCGGGATTTTCGGTGCAGACAGTCTGGACGATGCGGGCTTTGCGGGCATCTGGCAGACCGTGCGTGAGCTTGCCGTGGCAACCGATGGCGACGGCACTTTCGCGCGTTTTGACGCTATCGAAAAAGCCATTCACCAGCGCCCGGAATTCGCGACAGCGCTGACGCCGGGTGAGGCGCATGAAGTGCTGACTGCGCGTGAACTCAAGGTCCAGGCGCTCTTCGAAGCGCTGACGGTGCGGCAATGGAGCGAGCGTATCGGGCAGATCAAGCGCACCGCGCAGCGTGAATACCGCACCCGGATCATTCAGCGCAGTGCGCAGGTGCGGGAAATGTTCATCAGCGCCGGCGCGACCTCGGCCCGGCAACTGTCGCAGGACTTACTCATGCAAGGGACGAGCGACCCTGGGCGCCGCTGCTATCCGCTGGCGCTGTTGATGGGCGCAGCGGTGGTCGCCGGCGAGTCGGCCGAGCGCACGCTGGTCGGGCATGTCGCTGCGGCCAACATCGATCCTCAACACACCAGCTCACGGGCGTTGCTCAGTGCGCTGAACGAATTGCGGACGGTGCCGACCCATACCATTGGCAAGCCTCTTGGCGTGCAGAATCTGGACTCGCTGATGCAGAAGCTGGAGGCGAAAACGGCCTCTACCGTCCTGTTGCTCGACACCGGCGATCACGCGTTGTTGATGGCCAAGGTGCAGGTAGACGGCCGGTTCGTCTATCGCTTCTACGACCCGAACTTTGCCATCTACGCGTTCGCCACAGGAGCCCAGACCAGGCTTGGCGTGGAGCGTTATCTGAGTGCAGGCGATAGCGCACTGGCCAGGCTTTACGGGCTGGGCGACATGGCCGGAGCGCGATTCAACGTGGTCGAGCTGAACACCGAGGAGATTGCCACGCGCAAGCTGTCGGCGGGCTTGCGCGTCGACAGTTTTCTGCACTCGCCTTCGAGCGATTCGCGCCGTACCTCGGTCTGGGCCAGACAAGCGCTGGCGCGCCAGCGCTCGCTCAGCGAAAACGCGCGCATGGGCACCAGCCTGGCGCAAGTGGATGCACGGTACTGGGCGCAGGCATTTGGCGAGGCCACGCAGCAATTGCGCAGTGAGCACTCGCTCGGGCGCGAATATCTGCCGTTGCTCGACACCCTCAAGCCGCAGGCGGACGGCGCTTTTTCGCTGACCCTGGTCGATGCGCAAAACCCGCGTCAGGCGCGAAGGGTCAGTACAATCGACCCGCGATTCAACAAGCTCAAAGACCATGTGCAGCTGTTGGTCAAAGCGGCAAAATCCGCGGCCTCGGCTGAGTCTGACGGCGGCAGTCGCTTGAGCTTTGCCTTTGCGATCCAGACCCTGGTCACCGAAATGCGCCAGCGCGATCACCAGGCTGGCGAGCAGTTGCCAGCCCTGTCGATTGCGCTGCAAGTGCAGGTCTACGTCAGTTATGCCCAACTGGGTTTCGGCGTGGTCAGCGATACCGCTCAGGTGATCAACCTGGTGCGGCAGGTGGCCGCCAGTGAGCAAGCGCTGCTGTTGCGTCATTCATCACTGGCCGGGCGCGTGCTCGGGCCGGCAGCCATTGGTGTCGGCTTTGCCTTCTCGCTGGTCAACATCGGCTTCGACATCTACAACCTTTCGCTGGCGCAGAACCACGAGCAGCGCTCGCGCTTTTCCACGTCGCTGGCGTTCAATGTGGCTGCGTTGGGGCTGGACATTGCTGCGCTGGCGGCAGGTGGAGCGGCGGGGGCGGCGGCCGCTTTTCTATCGGTGCCGTTGCTCGGTATCGGCATCGGGGCCACCGCGATTGCCAGCAATCTCGGGCAGATCGCCGACAAGGCTACGGCGGTCGGTAATCATTTGCGTGCCATCCACAACGCTTACCGGCCAGGCGCTTTTACCTTTGCCGACGGGACGCTGCAGTTTCCGGCCGAAGCCGTCATTACCCAGCTCGATCTGCAAGACCGGCAGGTTCGTTTTGACAGCCAGCGTTTTTATCCGTGGGGCGGCGGCCCGCTTGAGTTACCGCAGTACAACGATGATCCGAAGCAGATCCACCGATCGCTGAACATTCGCCAGGCCTTCGGTCTGGGCGAGAGCGCAATGCTGGATATCCGCGACGATGCTGCGCTGCATACCGTGGTGCTGCCCTGCACACCGCTTTGCTATTACGGTTACGACTATCAACTGGGGGGCGCCGGTCATGTCTACGAGGCCTTGCCGGGAGAACAGGTTGAACCGCGTAGCGCCAGTGAACATCCCGACCCGAACTGGTTGTCGTATTTAAATCCGTTCACGGCACTGGGCGAAACTCTGAAAGTACAGCTCGATGAGCGCATCCACACCCGCTACCCGCAGTTGCGCAACAGCGTGGCGGACAAGCTCGAATACGACGAGCGAGGCAACCGACGTTTTCATCTGCACAGCACGCCGTCGCTCAAACATATTCTCTACAAGCTGCACCCGATCTATAAACCGACCACGATCGGCGTGCAGCTTGACGAGCATGTCCGTCAGTTGGTGGTGCCGACGTTGCCGGTGGAGTGGCAGCAAAAAATTTCCTATGAAATCACCGCCACGCCCGGTCACTGTCAGTTGCGCCTGACTCCCGGTTTGAGCGGGGTGAAATTTAACGGCGGTGGCAAATGGCTGGCGCATGCGCCCTGGGTCAACCTCGAGCAGGTCAGCTTTGCTGATGCAGTGATTGCGGACGACGGCGGCCCACGGTTACATCTGGCGGGGCGCCATTTGACGATTGACGGCATCGTGCTGTCGGCTTTCGAGGGGCTGATCGAACTGGCCGGGGGTGAACTGTACGAGCTGGACTGGCAGCACAACGCATTGCGCCTGGTGTCCGTCACCCTTGGCGATACCCATCACTCGCGCGATGTCCTTGCGCGACTGCGCAAACTCGGTGACGAGCAACGTCTGGCCGCCGGCTATTTGAGGCTTGAGCGATTCAACGTGCCGTTCAGTCCGGCCAGCCGCCCGCTGAAGACAACGGCTTTTTACGATGGCACGCGCAGACGCCTGTTATATGCGCGCAACCTGCCCGGCGAGGTTAACGACGGCTTGCTGCTGGGCGCCGCCACTGCAGATCAAGCGTGGTTTTATCATCCCGATCACGCCACCGTCTGGCGCGTAGATGTGCTCAGCGGGCTGGTCGTGCAGCGCTATCGTTTGCTGAGTCTGGAATCCGGCACGAAAATCAGCGCTTTCGTGCAACTCGCAGACGGCACTCTGCGCGTCTCGCAGCAGTTGGTTGAGCGCAAAAACCTCAACGTGCGAACCACGCTGGAATTTCACCTGGCTGACAAGGACGTGACGCTGACCGACATCACGCTAAGGTCGCGCGGGTTGGAAAATTCCCCGCTCATACCTGAAGAAGGCAGCCGGATCGTGTTTTTCCGTCATCGCCAGAAACAGCCTCGCCCCTATGCCGACGAAACCCCCGGCATGGTTTCAGCCATCAGCACCTGGCGTTACGCACCGTATATTCATGCGCAGGCTTATTCCTTCGACCAACTGCTTGAGCGAGCCTGGATCGGCGCGGAAAACGGCCGCTACTTCCGCGCTGACCCGGACAGTGACGCGGACAGAGTGTTGCTCATGCCGCGATCCGCTGATCTGGCCACGGCACGGCTGTTCTACAGCAAGCAAAGCCAGATGCTCAGCCATGGCATCGAACTGCGTGACAATGTTTTCATGCAGCAAGCGCTGGCGCGGGATGTAGTTGACATCAGACGTGTCGGTGACAGCTATCTCGCCACGTTGAGCGATGGCCGACTGTTCGAGATCGACCTGAGTGCCCGTGAGGATAACTGGTTGTCCGAGATAGACAGGGATGTGCTGCAGTTCGTCGGCCTCAGCCAACGCTGGCTGCAACAACATACCGACTGGCTGGTCGCACTGCCGGCGTTGGCCAGGCAATACAACAGCGCAGCATTTAAGATCATCGGTTTGCGCGCCCAGCCAGGCCAGCCCTTTCTGGCCGCGTGGTGCGTGGACGAAAAGCTCGTACTGGCGCAAACGCCTGGCAACCGTGAGCTGACGTTATTGGGCCTGACGCCGGACCGGCAAGCCGTCTGGCTGCTGGATAGCGAAGCCGGAGCTATCTGGCGCCAAAGGCTGGTGTCTTGCGACGACATGCGCGCAGCGTTCGGCGACAGCAGCGTCGTGCAGCATCGCCAGGCCTTGCCACAGGCCGAGCCGGTCTGGTCATCGTGGACATTCAGCGAAGTCCTGCCGCAGGGTGATGGCCTGCTCGGGCGCACCCGCGAAGGCGTGACGCTGCAACTGCAGGATCAACAACCGGCGCGAATCATCGGCACGCAGAATCGCTGGTCCTGGCGCCTCGGCGAAACGCCCGCACAATTGTGCGAGCGTTTGAAGCAACTGCTGGACGGACAATCTCATGCCGCCTTCCTGCCCGTCGAAAATACCGGCAACCGTTACCAATATTACGTACCGACGCTGAATCGGCTGTTCGATGTGTCGGCCCGGGAGGATGGTCATTGGGCGACATTCCTCGGTACGCGCGATACCGACAATCCGCTGTTGCTCGACTCGACCGACGAGCTGGTTTTCAGTGCCGGAACGACCGACAGCGTCTGGTTGCCGGGCAGCCATGCTCATCGTGATGCGCAAGTCATGACGCTGCAAGTGAGCGATGACCTCACCGAGGTCCTGCCGCTGCTGGTTGACGGCGTGGACACGTTGATCCTGAGCTTTGGTTCACACACGGAGGGCTATCGGATTTCGGCCGATAGCTGGCAACGTCTGGATTGCATTGTTGTCGATGCGCGGCGTCCGTCCGCCAGCGAAGCGTCGGAGCCAGGCTTGCTCGCGCTCGACGTAGGGGACTGTGGGCATTGGTTGATGTCACGGGTTGATGACGAGCTGCTGCTTGCCGATCCGGACAATGGCCGCAGTCTGATCGTGCGCAACGCCCAAGAGCAGAGCGCATGCGAGTTGGCGCTCAGCGTGTCGGGTCGCCTGTATCTGTTCGCGCTGGAGCAATGGTTGCTGGCGTTTGGGGCCGCGCAGGACAGCGACGCCACAGCTACGCTAGCGGCCGTAACTGAACAGTTGCCTTGACGGGTTGAGCCTGCACACTAAAACGCCGCGAACGTTGCCGCTCGCGGCGTTTTAGTGTGTCCCGTGCTTACAGCTGCCAGCGCTCAAGGCACCAGATAACCTTTGACTCCGGTAAAGATGATCTGCGCAGCCAGTGCGCAGACAAAGAGGCCCATCAAGCGGCTTACGATCTGCAAGCCCTGATCACCGAGAATCCGCTCAATGCGGTTCGACAGATACAGCACCACGCCGACCGTAAAACTGGCCAGGGCGATACTCATGATCGCGGTGAGCTTGTCGTCCCAATGCGGTTGGCTGACACCCATGACCAGCAATGCACCGATGGTACCGGGGCCGACCGTCAGCGGAATGGTCAGCGGCACGATGGTCACATCCTGCTGCACGTTGTCGGCCTGCACCGCCGGCTTGCCCTGCGCCATGCCCAGTGCGGAAATGAACAGCACGCTGCCTGCACCGATGCGGAACGCATCGACGGTGATGCCGAACACGTCGAAGATCACCCGCCCGAACAGATACAGCAAGACGCTGGAGACCAGCGTGGCGACCGCAACTTTCCAGGCCAGACGCCGTTGCTCTTTGCGCGAATAACCGCGGGTCAGGCTGATAAAGCAGGACAACACGAAGAATGGGCTGTAAAGCACAAGCATCTTCAGGTAAACGCTGAACAACACATGGAGCATGATGCAGGCTCACTGGCGGGGGAATCGTAAGGAGTCTATCAGGCACCGCAAAGCCTGTCGGCTTACGAAGGTTGCGTCGAGGTGCGGTTCTGTTGGTCGCGCTGGGCCACCCAATGCTCGATCAATTCGCGCAGTTGGGACAACTCGACCGGTTTGGACATGTGCCCGTCCATGCCGGCCTGGCGTGCGCGCTCCTTGTGTTCGGCGAGAATGTGCGCGGTCAGCGCGACGATCGGCGTGCGAACACGCTGGTTGCTGACTTCCCAGGCGCGCAATTGCTGAGTTGCCGAAAAGCCGTCGAGAATTGGCATTTCGCAATCCATCAGCACCAGGTCGTAACGCTGTGCCTTCATCGCCTGCAGCGCTTCTTCGCCGTTGGCGGCGGTGTCCGGTTGCAGGTTGAGCTTGCCGAGCATGCCGCGAATCACTTTGGTCGAAATCGTGTTGTCTTCGGCCACGAGGATGCGGAAATCGCTGGGTACTTTCGCCGCCGTGGCCGCCGTGAGCACTTGCGGCTGAAACACGGTCTGGCCTTTGTTGCGCTGGTTCAGCTCGTCGGCCAGGGTAGTTTTCAGGGTGTAGCCTGCCACCGGTTTGGCGAGGATGCGTTTGATCCCCGAGTTGCGCGCAATGATCTTGCTCGGCGCATTGCTGATGCCGGTGAGCATGATCAGCAGGATGTCGTGATTGAGGCTAGGGTCTTCCTTGATCTTGGCCGCCAATTGCATGCCGGTCATGCCGGGCATGTTCTGATCGAGCAGCACTACATCGAAATAATCACGCAAGTGCGCCTTGGTTCGCAGCAGAGCCAGCGCTTCCTTGCCCGACGGCACGGCGCTGACATTCAAGCCCCAGGCACTGCACTGCTGGACCAGCACTTTGCGGCAGGTGTCGTTGTCATCGACCACCAGCACCCGCGCGCCTTGCAGTGGGCTGTCGAGGTCCGAGGTCGGGTGTTCGAGGCGATCGGGATCCAGCGGCAGTGTCAGCCACAAGGTACTGCCCTGCGTGGCGCCGCTCTTGATGCCGAATTCGCCATTCATCAGGCGGATCAGTTGCCGCGCGATCACCAGCCCCAGATTGCCGCCCAGGCGGTTGGCCGACAGGAAGTGCTTGCTGTGCAGTTCGGCGTGCATCAGCGCGTCGCGTTCTTCCTGTTCCATCGGTTGGCCGCTGTCCTGCACGGCAATCCGCAAACGCGGCTTGTTGCTGCGCTCGTCGAGGGCGACGACGATCAGCACTTCGCCTTCGTCGGTCTTCTTCAGGGCGTTTTCCAGCAGGCTCAGCAATGTCTGGCGCAGACGGGTCGGGTCACCGCTGATGACACGCGGCACTTGCGGCTGGATAAAGCTGATCAGCTCGACGTTCTGCTGTTCGGCCTTGGCGCGGTAGATGCTCAGGCAGTCATCGATCAAGGCGTTGAGGTCGAATTGCACGTCGTCCAGTTCGATCTGTCCGGACTCGAGTTTGGAGATGTCGAGGATCTCGTTGATCAACGTCAGCAGTTCATTGCCGGCGCTGTGGATGGTCTGCACATAGTCGCGCTGCTTGACCGACAGCGGCGTGCCCAGCAGCAGTTCAGTCATGCCCAGTACGCCGTTCATCGGCGTACGGATTTCGTGGCTGATCTTGGCGAGGAACTCGGCTTTGGCGTTGATCTCGGCGTTGCTCGCGGCCAGATCGCGACTGACGCTGAAACGGCTCTCGGTGATGCTGCGCTGACGCTCGCCCAGGGCGACGCTCATCAGCAAGCCGCTGATGCAGATGAACACCATCAGAATCATGATCAGGCCTTGCGGCGATACCAATGTCAGCCCCAGCAGCGCCGGCAGAATGATCAGCGTGCCGATGTTGAACACCACCATCGCCGCAACGAAAAGCCGCGCCGGGCGGTAGCCTTTCTGCCAGTGGTAGACGCCGACGAACAACATGCTCAGGCCGGCCAGTGCCACCAGCGCGTAAGTGATGATGTTCAGCGGCAGGGTGTTGACGAATAACAGCAGCAGGCTGCACGTGACGATGAGCAGGATGTCGCCGAGCAACAGTTTGTTCAGCGGGTGCGGGCCGAGCGGAGCGAAGTAACGGTAAGCGAACATCAAACCGGCCGGCGCGGTCAGCAGCAGCGCCAGGTACGCGCCCGGGGTCTGTACCGCATGCCAGTTCGGCAGCCACGGACCTGCCAGATTGAGCAGCAGCAACAGGCTCAGCCCCAGCAAACCCTCGCAGACCGCCAGCCACAGGCTGCTGCGCGAACGCGAATAGGCGTAGCGCACCAGGTTGTGCAACAGCAGCATGGCCAGACAGCCGAACAGCAGGCCGAACAGCAGCGTCTGATGGTGGTCGGCCGCACTCGTCACCGCCGATTGCAGGGTGACGTGCGGGCGCAATTGATGATCGGAAACCATGCGCAGGTAGACGTCGAGCGATTTTTCGCTCTGCGGCAGCGGTAGCATGAAGTCGCTGCTCGGCAGCGGTCGTTCGGCCTGAGGCTGGTCGGTGCCGGTGTTGCGTTGCTCGATCAGCCTGTCGCCGTCGAGCACATACAGATTGAGCTGCGAAAGGTCCGGAGCAAAGATGCGCAGTACCTGTTCATGCTTTCCCGGCGCCAGCCTGAAACGCAGCCACAAGGCGCCATCGGGCGCGGCCGCGGTGAGGCGGTCGAGTTCGATGGGGCTGAATTGATTGGTGTAGCGGGCAGAGCGGATATCGCTCAGTTGCAGATTGCCCTGATCGTCAAGCAATACCGACCAGCCACTGCCTTGACCGGCGAGGGCCGGGAGCATGCAGAGCAAGGTCAGCAGCGTGACGGTGAAGCTTATGGCAATCCTGAGCCAGCGCACGGCGAAATCCCTTCGTAGGTTGATGCCAGAATATAACGACGCGCGGCGGCAGAACAGCCCGGCGAGGAACGACATCCCGCGCCGGGCATGACTCGGCTTATTCTTGCGTTTCGCCACGTTCACGGGCAATGGCGCGGTAGCCAATGTCCTTGCGGTAGAAGCAGCCTTCCCAGTCGATGGCCGCTGCCAGCTTGTACGCCTGCTGCTGCGCTTCACCCACGGTAGCACCCATGGCAGTCGCGCAGAGCACACGGCCACCGGCGGTGACGACGGTGCCGTCTTTCAGTGCGGTACCGGCGTGGAACACTTTTCCTTCCAGGCTTGCCGCTGCATCCAGACCGTTGATCGCCGCGCCCTTGGCATAGTCGCCCGGGTAGCCACCGGCGGCCAGCACAATACCGACGCTCGGACGTGGATCCCACTGCGCTTCAACCTTGTCCAGCGCTTGCGCCAGTGCGGCTTCGACCAGCAACACCAGGCTCGATTGCAGACGCAGCATCACCGGTTGTGTTTCCGGATCACCGAAGCGGCAGTTGAACTCGATGACTTTCGGATGGCCGGCCTTGTCGATCATCAGGCCGGCATAGAGGAAACCGGTGTAGACGTTGCCTTCGTCGGCCATGCCGCGCACGGTCGGCCAGATCACCTGGTCCATTACGCGCTGGTGCACGTCGGCGGTGACCACCGGGGCAGGGGAGTAAGCACCCATGCCGCCGGTGTTCGGGCCGCTGTCGCCGTCGCCGACGCGTTTGTGGTCCTGGCTGGTGGCCATCGGCAGGACATTCTTGCCGTCGACCATGACGATGAACGAGGCTTCTTCGCCGTCGAGGAATTCCTCGATGACCACCCGCGAACCGGCGTCGCCGAACGCGTTGCCGGCGAGCATGTCGCGCACGGCGTCTTCGGCTTCAGCCAGGGTCATGGCGACGATTACGCCTTTACCGGCGGCCAGGCCATCGGCCTTGATCACGATCGGCGCGCCTTTTTCACGCAGATAGGCCAGCGCTGGCTCGATCTCGGTGAAGTTCTGGTAGTCGGCGGTCGGGATCTTGTGACGCGCGAGGAAATCCTTGGTGAACGCTTTCGAGCCTTCGAGCTGCGCAGCACCAGCGGTCGGACCGAAGCAGTCCAGACCCCGAGAGCGGAACAGATCGACGACACCGGCGACCAGCGGCACTTCCGGGCCGACGATGGTCAGGGAAACGTTCTTCTCGGCAAAATCGGCCAGTTGCTCAAGTGCGAGCACATCGATGGCGACGTTCTCGCACTTGGCTTCGATCGCCGTACCGGCGTTGCCCGGCGCGACGAAAACCTTCTGCACGCGCGGATCCTGAGCCACTTTCCAGGCCAGGGCATGTTCACGGCCACCGCTGCCAATGATCAAAACGTTCAAAGAAAGACTCCTTCGGAGAAAGCTGCAAGCTATAAGCTGCAAGCAAGAGCGAATGTGTGGCTCTTAACTACAGCTTATGGCTCTGAATTAATAAGGGTGCATCTGCAAGAAAGAGCGACACATGCCTGCTCTTTCTTGCAGCTTGCAGCTTGAGACTTGTAGCTGCCGTATTTCAGTGACGGAAGTGGCGCATGCCCGTAAAGACCATTGCAATGCCCGCTTCATCGGCAGCAGCAATCACTTCAGCATCACGCATCGAACCACCCGGCTGGATCACTGCGGTGATGCCAACCTTGGCCGCGTTGTCCAGACCGTCACGGAACGGGAAGAACGCGTCCGAGGCCATCACCGAACCGGCGACCTGCAGACCCGCGTGCTCAGCCTTGATCGCGGCGATACGCGCCGAGTTTACGCGGCTCATCTGGCCGGCGCCGACACCGATGGTCTGACGGTTTTTCGCGTAGACGATGGCGTTGGATTTAACGTACTTGGCGACTTTCCAGGCGAAGATCAGGTCGTGGATTTCCTGTTCGGTCGGGGCGCGCTTGGTCACGACTTTCAGGTCATCGGCGCTGATCATGCCGATATCGCGGCTCTGTACCAGCAGGCCACCGTTGACGCGCTTGTAGTCCCACGCGGCGGCGCGGTCTGCCGACCACTCGCCGCAGGCCAGCAGGCGCACGTTGGCTTTGGCAGCGACGATGGCGCGGGCTTCTGCGCTCACGCTCGGAGCGATAATCACTTCAACGAACTGACGCTCGACGATCGCTTTGGCAGTCTCGGCATCCAGTTCACGGTTGAAGGCGATGATGCCGCCGAAGGCCGATTCGGTGTCGGTGGCGTAGGCCAGTTCGTAAGCCTGACGGATACCGCCTTCGGCGTCCGGGCTTACGGCTACGCCACACGGGTTGGCGTGCTTGACGATCACGCAGGCCGGCTTGACGAAGCTCTTCACGCATTCCAGCGCGGCGTCGGTGTCGGCCACGTTGTTGTACGACAGCTCTTTGCCCTGCAGTTGCGTCGCGGTGGCGATGCCGACTTCGGCAGGCTTGGCTTCCACGTAGAACGCCGCGCTCTGGTGCGGGTTCTCGCCGTAGCGCATTTCCTGGGCCTTGATGAACTGGCTGTTGAAGGTGCGCGGGAATTCGCTGCGGCCTTCGGTGGTGAGGGTTTCAGCCGCCTGATTCACGGTGCCCATGTAGTTGGCGATCATGCCGTCGTAGGCCGCGGTGTGTTCGAAAGCCTTGAGCATCAGGTCGAAACGCTGGGCGTAGGTCAGGCCGCCGGCCTTCAGGCTTTCCAGCACGCTGGTGTAGTCGCTGGCATTCACCACGATCACCACGTCTTTGTGGTTTTTCGCCGCCGAACGGACCATGGTCGGGCCGCCGATGTCGATGTTCTCAATGGCGGTCGGCAGGTCACAGCCTGGCTTGTTGATGGTGGCTTCGAACGGGTACAGGTTGACCGCAACCAGATCGATCGGCTGGATGCCGTGTTCACTCATGATCGCGTCGTCAATACCGCGACGACCGAGGATGCCGCCGTGGATTTTCGGGTGCAGGGTTTTCACCCGACCGTCCATCATTTCGGCGAAACCGGTGTAATCCGCGACTTCCACTGCGGCAACGCCGTTGTCGCGCAGCAGCTTGAACGTTCCGCCGGTGGAGAGGATCTCGACGCCGAGAGCTTCCAGCTCTTTGGCGAATTCGAGGATCCCGGTCTTGTCGGAAACGCTGATCAAGGCGCGGCGGATCGGCAGGCGGGTAGTCTGGTCGGTCATCTCAATTTCCATCAAAAGCAAAGGAAGTCAGCAAAAAAGGCGACCGTTTTTTACGCGGGCGCCTTTCTGGTTTGATTGAATGCTTACAGCAGATCGTACTGCTTGAGTTTCTTGCGCAGCGTGCCGCGGTTGAGTCCCAGCAGCTCACTGGCCTTGGTCTGGTTGCCCTTGACGTAGTTCATCACGCTTTCGAGCAGGGGAGCCTCGACTTCGGAGAGCACCAGGTTGTACACATCCGTGACGGACGCGCCCTCAAGGTGGGCGAAATAATTGTGCAGCGCCTTCTCGACACTCCCGCGAAGGGTCTGGCCTTCTTCGCTCGGCGTGTTGAGGTGCTGTTTCAAATTCACGTTGTCGCTCACGGGTGTTGTTCCACTCACTAAAGTCTCGGTCATCATCGTCATGCGGCCACCCCTTCTTCGTCCCCTGTCAGGCTCTTGTAACGCTCGGCGAAGAACTCCCGAACGTTGGCGCATTGTGTTTCCGTACCATCCAAACGATTGAAACGGGCGCGAAACTCCCTGGCGCCCGGCAAGGTTGCGAGATACCAGCCCACATGCTTGCGCGCAATGCGCACGCCCATCACATCCCCATAGAAAGCGTGAAGGGCGGCCAGATGTTCCAGCAGAATGCGTTCCACTTCGTTCAGTTCCGGCGCCGGCAATTTCTCGCCGGTCCGCAGGAAATGATCGATCTCACGAAAAATCCATGGCCGCCCTTGAGCGGCGCGACCCACCAACAGGCCATCGGCACCCGTGGCATCAAGCACGTAACGGGCCTTCTCTGGCGAATCGATATCGCCATTGGCGAAGACCGGAATCGACACCGCCCGCTTGATCGCGGCAATCGTGTCGTATTCGGCTTCCCCGGTGTACAGATCGGCGCGCGTGCGGCCATGCACGGCCAGCGCAGTGATCCCGGCCTGTTCGGCGATTTTCGCCACGGTCAGGCCGTTCTTGTTCTCGCGATCCCAGCCGGTGCGGATCTTCAGCGTGACCGGTACATCCACCGCAGCCACCACGGCCTGCAGGATCTCGGTCACCAGTGCTTCGTCTTTCAGCAACGCGGAGCCGGCGGCCTTGTTGCAGACTTTCTTCGCCGGGCAACCCATGTTGATGTCAATAATCTGCGCACCCAGTTCTACGTTGGCCCGGGCCGCGTCCGCCAGCATTTGCGCATCACCCCCGGCAATCTGCACCGAGCGTGGCTCGGGATCGCCTTCGTGGATCATGCGCATGCGCGACTTGCGGGTGTTCCACAGGCTCATGTCACTGGTGACCATTTCCGAGACTACAAGGCCTGCGCCCAGACGCTTGCACAGCTGACGAAAGGGCTGGTCGGTGACCCCCGCCATCGGGGCGAGAATCAAGCCGTTCTGCAATGTGTATGGGCCGATGCGTACCGCCGACATAGGACTTCCCTGAGGTGGGGCCGGATCATGAGAGTTCGAAAAAGGGTTGGCATGATACCCGCTCTCGATGACTGGTTAAAGGCTGAATTGAACAAAATCTGAACAGTAATTTCGTTATCGCCACTGGTTTGGTCGAGCGCGGCGAAGTCAGAAAACCGCCGTCAATGCACAAGCCTCGCGGGCTTCACTCGGGCGAGTGGAAACTCAGGCTGTAATTCACCGCTTTCGGGCCTGGATCGAGGATGTCCAGTGCGATGTGGATCGGCGTCTGCGGCGGCATCTCCGGCAGACCTTCAAGATCGCCCTTGAGGTATTCGCCGGGTTTGAAGCGACGACTGGCGATCAGATGGCCGTTGAGGTCGGCAAAGCGCAGTTCCAGCAACGGAAACGGCTGGGAAAACGTCGCTCGGTTGTAGATGATCGCATCGACCACCAGCGCACCATTGAACTCGGGATGGCTGCGCACCACCAGATTGCTGCTCTTGATTCTGGCGATGTCGACCTTGGACGGCACCGTGCAGCCGATCTGCGGGCAGATTTGCTGGAACCACGGGCGGTATTGATCCTGCCGTGCCAATTCGTCGAAATGATAGGCGATGTACTGCGCCGCCAGACCGCCCGCCGCGATCAGCACCAGCAGCAGCCAGAGCAGGCGTCGGCCCCAGGGCGAACGGCGTTTCTGCCAGCCAAGTTGCAGCGGGTCGTCGGTGAGGTCTTGCAGGTCGGCGCGTACGCCGGGTTCTGCGCGTTCGCGCTTTTTGCGCAGCGGCGCGAGCGACGGCAAATCGTCATCATCGCTGTCGTCGCTGGCCGACAGCCGCTCATGGCGGGCATTCGGGTCGATCGGGTCGTGCAGGCGCAGCTGCGGGATGCGCGGTTCGTCATCCAGATCCACCGGCTCCAGCGACAGCGAGGGTTCGGTGCGCTCGGGTTCGAGGATTTCGATGGCTTCGATGTCCGTCTCGACATCCGGCTTCGATGTGCGCTCGTCAACCGGTTCGCTGAACAGGCTGCCGGGCCATGCCGCATCATCCGGTTCGGGGCTGTCGCGGCGCGCACTCAGGGCGTCCTCGCGCGGATGCCCCAGTTCGGTGGCCGGCTGGATTTCGCGCTGTTCGAGACGGGCCAGTTCCTGATCCAGATCGAGGCTGTCGAGATCCAGCTCCGAAGCGTTCCACTGCCTTTGGCTGATCGCGCGCGGCGCTGGTGCTTCATCGATAGAAGGCGATGGCGCTTCAGCCTGCGGCGGCGCGACGGGCGTCAGCGCATCCTTGCCGGCGTGTTGTTCAAGCAACTGTTTGGCGGCGTTGAACACTTGCAGGCAGGAGCCGCAGCGAACCACTCCGCGGGCCACGCTCAACTGGGCGTGGCTGACACGGAAACTGGTTTGGCAATGCGGGCACTGAGTGACGAAGCTGTCGGTCATGCGGCGATCCGGTTTATGCAGGCGCTCATATTAGCGCCGACGGCCAGTGATGCGCACCCAGCCGTCGCGATTGGCAATCGGGTCGAGATCGAAGTTCTGTGCATAAGCGGCGGCGACTTCGTCACCTTGTTCAGCGAGAATGCCGGACAATGCCAGGCGCCCGCCGGTCCTGACCAGGCCAGACAGCTGCGGCGCCAGCGAAACCAGCGGGCCGGCGAGAATGTTGGCGACCAGCACATCGGCTTTGACCTGCGGCAGATCGTGCGGCAGGTACAGCGGGAACAACTCGTCGGCGATATTGTTGCGCCCGGCATTGTCGCGCGACGCTTCCAGCGCCTGCACGTCGATGTCGGTGCCGACCGCTTGTTTCGCGCCAAGCAGCAGCGCCGCGATCGCCAGAATCCCCGAGCCGCAGCCGAAGTCGAGCACGTTGCAGTCTTTCAGATCCTGGCCATCGAGCCATTCCAGGCACAGCGCAGTGGTCGGGTGCGTGCCGGTGCCGAAGGCCAGGCCCGGGTCCAGCAGCAGGTTGACCGCATCAGGCTCCGGCGCGGCGTGCCAGCTCGGCACGATCCACAGGCGCTGACCGAAACGCATCGGCTGGAAACCGTCCATCCAGCTGCGTTCCCAATCCTGATCTTCGATCACTTCACTGTGGTGCTCGGGCAGCGGACTGCCGGTCAGCAACTCCAGATGAGCAAGCACCGGTTGCGGTTCGGTGCCGCCCTCGAACAGGGCCAGCAGATGGGTGTGCGACCACAATGGGGTGGTGTTGAGTTCTGGCTCGAAGATCGGCTGATCTTCAGCGTCCATGAAAGTCACCGACACGGCGCCGACTTCAAGGAACGCGTCCTCGTAGGTTTCGGCTTGTTCCGGGGTGATGGCGAGACGGACTTGCAGCCAGGGCATGGCGGTTACCTTCAAAAATCTGTGGGGCAGCCCGAAGCTGCAAAAGCGCGCAGTTTACGCCAGGTCGCCGGCAAAGTGGACAAGCCGCTTTGCTGTTACACATTGGCGGGCGCGATATACCTGTGTATCGCCTGAGCGTGTTTGTCGGCAAATACAGTACACGCTCATTTCTACGCAACGACGGGCTGGGATATGGCGAGTCAACAAGGGATTGTAGAAGAAACGGCAACCGCCGCTGCCTCTACCGGGACGGTGCAGGAGGTTTTGCTGCGGATTACGCGTTGGCAGGCGCTGATCGACAAGCGCCTGAGCAGCCAGATGAGCTTGCTGGAGGCCATGGAAGATTTCGCATTGACCGAACTGCGCAATCATTACCCTGACGGCAATATCGATCCGGGATTTGTGCAGGTCCTGCTTGATGCGGTTATGCAGAAAATGATCGATGGCAAGTCTTTGATGTACCTGGCGATCCGCGACTCGCCGTACCGCTGGCCAGGCGGCGCCGACCGCGGATTGGCCGCCAGCCATCGTCAGGCGGTCATCCAGACAGTGGATAGCGTTGCCGGGCATTTCCTTGTTCAGTACAAGAACTACCTGCAAGAACATTGGGAAACCAAGGGGCAGGAGGCGGCGTTCGATCGCCTCGTCTTGCGCAAGCTGCAGCGTTTTATCGACGACATCGACGCGCTGTTCAACGCAGACCGGCTCGCGGCGCTGACACTGGATCGCTTGCGCAGGCAAATCGACAGGATTCATCGCCGAAGCACTCGCCGGTATCGGTTGACCTCGCTGGCAACCGGTACGGAAAAGAAATTGCTTCAAGCGCAGTCATACGCGAATTTGCCGCACTGGCTGCGAGTGCTGAACGAACCGGACCGTGCCAGGTTGCGCCAGTATCAGCAACAGACGGCGCTGGGGCAGGCCGCGCTTGATGATCTGCTGGAAGGCTATGGATCGCTGCGCGCCTTCGCCCGTCAACAAGCGATCGATTACCTTCAGCTCAAGCTTGACATCGAAGTGGAGCCGGACCGGATCGAGGTGCGCTTGAAATGGCGCTCGGCCGTTGGCGAGCCGACGCAAAACCGCAGCCTGAGCGAATTGCTCGCAGCCGGGCCGATCGGTAAGGATTTTGCTGCAGTGCTGGACGTTACCAGTGGTGCTTCGCAACGTAATCAGCCTCTGACGCCGACATTCGTTGCCGACATGCTGGCAGAGCAGGACTATCCGGCGGATTACCTGCAAATCCTCCCCGGACAGTACGAGCGCATTGACGTACACAAAGCCTCGTTCGACTGGCTTACCGCGCGGCTCAAGCAGAGCGCGTTCGTCGCGCGTTGCGCCGGGCATTTGACTGTGGCCGATCATGAGCGTCTCGAGCAGGCGTGGGCGGCGGATGTCATGCAAGCACGTTTGCAGTTCGCCGCGCTGACGCTGCCCAATGGCATGCAGTGTGCTGAGCTGCTGGTGTGTTATCGCGAAGAGACTGCGCAAAAGGTTGAGGATCTCTTGTTGTACGCGCCGAACAAGCCAGACGGCCAGGAGTGGGTGCGCTTGCGTTCGCTGGCGGCGTTGACCGGAGAAGTCTGGAGCTGGACGCAGAGCGAATCCGGGCGCGAATACCTGTTGCAGCAACTTGCGCCAACTGCACATCGTACGGCGCGCGATTACCTGTTAGCCGTGTCGGCGAGCCCGGCACTCTGGGGAATGACCAGCGACATCCGTCGTGACCCATTGCCGTTCGCCGAATGCATCGAAACAGCGGTAAAAATGGGCCTGGCAAAAAATCTGCAGCGTATCGAGGAAGACAACTCGCTGCGCTGGTACACGACGCTTGGCCTTGATGCCCGCCGGCGCATCAGCAGTCTGAATCAGGAGCTGATAGTGCATCAGCAGGCTTTCAGTGAATTGCTGGGCGGTTTCGAAGTTTTCGTCGACTTCGCCAGGCGCACGGTTGCCGCCGCGATTGCGCCGTACATGCGCAGCAAGAATGTGCTCGAGCCGGTCGACCCGGCGACCGTGTTGATCGATTACAGCCCCGGCATTGTCGACCGCAGGAAGCAATCATCAGCCAGTCTGCTCGACCTGGCGATCTACGGCTACGACGACAACGCTGGCATCGAACATCCGAAAAGAGGTGTGCGCTCGTCAGTCGGTCAGGATCTGAGTCAGGTGCGCAGCGCCGATCTGGCGCGGTACATGCGTGGGGCCTGGCTGGGTGAAAAATACGCGAAAGAAATCCGTGGCCAATATCTGGACGCTCGCGATGAAATCTACGAGTCGCGCCGGTTCGGCTACCGCAATGTGCTGCTGTCGAAAATGGATCGCGATCTGCGCATTGCCAGAAGTCAGGCACGATTGAGCGACGCGGTGTATTCAGCTCTGGTTCGTCAGGTTTCGCTGTTGAGTCAACTGCCTGCGCCGGGAGCGCATTCGCCGGGCGCCGACATTGCGACGAGTGACGGGGTGTTCAGGCTTACCGTGCGCCATAACGTCGTGCTCGGGGTATACGTCTTTATCTGCTGCCACCCCGAGCCGTCCCGGTGGCTATACACGCCGGACGCGCCCGACGGTCTGACGGTGCGGCCGTATCTGTCACTGGAGGGCGACGTTGCCGCTACATTGCATGACTATCTGATGGCGCGCAGCCCCGTTGCTGCGCGCAATACGGTGTCGCGCTCGTTGCGAGCGATAGCGGCAAAGAAACAGCGCGTCGATACGCTGTTCGAAGCGCAACGAGTGGGGGACGCACGCAGCGAATTCAACGCTTACATCGAGCGCACGGTCACCGACGTGGAGGACATCACCACCAGCCGCGCGGAAATGATCGAGAGACAAGTGGTCAAGGGACTGATGTTCGGCGCTGCACCGTTTTGCATGGTATTTGCGCCTTTTGCCTTGCTGCTGGATGTTGTGTTCATCGCTGTCAGCGCCGTTCAGGCAATCGCGGCGCACCTGGAGGGCGATGTTGATGGCGCGCTCGGTCATTGGCTGGAAGCATCCTGGGGCGCGCTGTTTGCCATGGCTGGCGCCGGCAGTTCGGTCAAATTGCTCGCAGGCACGGCCAGAAACCTGAGACGCACGACGAGGCCGGTCTCCTTGTTGGCCGAACGCCTTGAGGCCGTGACACTCGTTCGCAAGGAAACGCTGCCAGCGGTTCGGGAAGTGCGTTTTCGCGCCAGGCAGGCAGTCGGCAAGACACCCGAACAATTGCAGCGGGTCACTGAAGAAGGCGTCTTTTACGGCACATGGCGCAGTCCGGCAAGTGCTGCGCAGCCTCAGCCGACCTACTACATCCGTAACAGAGGCAGCTATTTCCAGGTCAAGGAAAACCCGCATTTCGGTGGGCTCAGCCTGATTGATGCCCGTCGACCCACGGCCATTTATCAGCGGCCCATCCGTTTGACCGCGAACGGTAAGTGGACGCATGACCGGGTCGGATTGCGCGGCGGCAATGATCAGGTGCGCAATCTTGGTCAAGTGCAAAACCTTCGCAACGCGTTTCCCGGGCACGTCGAACCGTTGCTCAACCGCGGGGCAATGCAGGGGGAGGCGGTGGTGGCGAAGTTCATCGCCGGGTCCAGGGACAACTATCTGTTTTCGCTGAACGCGCAGACCTGTGTCATCGCCTCGATGTACAACCCGCTAACGAAGGTGGGTGCGGTCATCCATTTCGATCACAACATTCGCTCGCTGGTCGAGCGCACTGTTCGGAACGTGATGAAGCGCCTGGGAGGTTCGGCCAAGGATGTTCGCGCTACGCTGGTCGGCGGCGACTGGTTGACTGGCACGGATATCGGCGGATCGATCAGGAGTGTGTTGCGCCAGCAAGGGCTGCGACCGACCTGGGATTACTGGTCGTATTCTTCTTGCCTCGGGAACAATTATGCCGTCTCGTTGAATTTGCAGAACGGTGTATCGACTGTGTTCAAGACCTCCGCCAGTCAGGTTGAGCGTTTGTATACGCCGGTTTTGCAACGGGCGCGGTATGCCAATGACGCGGTCTCGACGCGTGCGACGAGCTTCATGCAGCGAGTGCGCAGCAGGCCGTTGTATGAGGATGGCTCAGGCAGCGTAGTCGATCAGGCAGGACGTCGGGCCACCGCCGCGATGATCGAGGAACAGGCTTTTTCGACGGTATTGATGAACTGATGTGTTTGTTGCAGGCATAAAAAAACCCGATCGCAAGGATCGGGTTTTTCACGCCGGTGCAGTCTTACGACTGTTTGGCCAGCTTGTGCTCGAGGTAGTGAATGTTCACACCGCCTTTGCAGAAGCCTTCGTCGCGGACCAGATCACGGTGCAGCGGGATGTTGGTCTTGATCCCGTCGACCACGATTTCGTCCAGGGCATTGCGCATGCGCGCCATGGCTTCGTCGCGGGTCGCGCCGTAAGTGATCAGCTTGCCGATCAGCGAGTCGTAGTTCGGCGGAACGGCATAACCACTGTACAGGTGCGAGTCGACGCGCACGCCGTTGCCCCCTGGGGCGTGGAAATGCTTGACCGTACCCGGGCTCGGCATGAAGGTTTTCGGGTCTTCGGCGTTGATGCGGCACTCCAGCGAGTGACCGCGGATCACCACGTCATCCTGAGTGAACGACAGCTTGTTGCCAGCGGCGATGCTGAGCATCTCCTTGACGATGTCGATACCCGTGACCATCTCCGAAACCGGGTGCTCCACCTGAACACGGGTGTTCATTTCGATGAAGTAGAAACGACCGTTTTCGTAGAGGAACTCGAAAGTGCCGGCGCCACGGTAGCCGATGTCGATGCACGCCTTGACGCAGCGAGCCAGTACTTCCTGACGCGCTTTCTCGTCGATGCCCGGTGCCGGCGCTTCTTCGAGAACCTTCTGGTGACGACGCTGCAGCGAGCAGTCGCGGTCGCCCAGATGGATGGCGTGGCCCTGGCCGTCAGACAGCACTTGCACTTCGACGTGGCGGGGGTTGGTGAGGAATTTTTCCAGATAGACCATCGGGTTGCCGAACGCCGCGCCAGCTTCGGTGCGGGTCAGTTTGGCGAACGCGATCAGGTCTTCTTCCTTGTGCACCACGCGCATGCCGCGACCACCGCCGCCGCCAGCGGCCTTGATGATCACCGGGTAGCCGACTTCGCGACCGATGCGCAGCGCTGTTTCTTCGTCTTCCGGCAATGGGCCGTCGGAACCAGGAACGGTCGGCACACCTGCTTCGATCATCGCGTGCTTGGCGGAAACCTTGTCACCCATCAGGCGAATGGTTTCGGCTTTCGGGCCGATGAAGGCGAAGCCGGAGTTCTCGACCTGCTCGGCAAAATCGGCATTTTCCGCGAGGAAACCGTAGCCTGGGTGAATGGCGGTAGCGCCAGTCACTTCAGCGGCGGCGATGATGGCCGGGATGTGCAGGTAAGACTGAGAGGCAGACGCCGGGCCGATGCAGACGGATTCGTCCGCCAGACCCAGGTGCATCAGCTCTTTGTCGGCCTTGGAGTAAACGGCGACGGTCTTGATGCCCATCTCTTTGCAGGCACGCAGAATCCGCAGGGCGATCTCACCGCGGTTCGCGATCAGAACTTTTTCCAACTTCGCAGTCATCAAAGGCTCTCCGCAGTTCAAACGATGGTGAACAGCGGTTGGTCGTACTCAACCGGCTGGCCGTCTTCGACGAGGATGGACTCGATCACACCGCTGGTTTCAGCTTCGATGTGGTTCATCATCTTCATGGCTTCGACGATGCACAGGGTGTCGCCTTTCTTCACGGTCTGGCCGACTTCAACGAAGGCTGGCGACGCTGGCGAAGATTTGCGATAGAAGGTGCCGACCATCGGCGAACGGGCAACGGTGCCGTTCAGCGCCGGGGCAGCAGCGGCAACCGGGGCTGCAGCAGCGACTGGAGCGGCGGCAGGTGCAGCGGCCGGAGCCTGCATCGGGGCCGGCGCGTAGTATTGCTGAGCCGGAGTCTTGCTGTGACGGCTGATGCGTACGGACTCTTCGCCTTCCTTGATCTCGAGCTCGTCGATGCCGGACTCTTCCAGCAATTCGATCAGTTTCTTAACTTTACGGATATCCATGAATCATCAACTCCCAAGGGTCGGTCAGGGGCGTTTAACGCTTGTTGTTCAAGTCGTTGCCTGTGTTTCAAGCTGTTCTAGCGCGGCCTCCAGGGCCAGTCGGTAACCGCTGGCGCCAAGGCCGCAGATCACTCCCACCGCTACGTCGGAGAAGTAGGAGTGATGGCGGAAAGGTTCGCGTTTGTGCACGTTGGACAAATGCACTTCGATGAATGGGATGCTCACTCCCAGCAGCGCGTCACGTAATGCGACACTTGTGTGCGTAAAAGCCGCCGGATTGATCAGAATGAAGTCGACACCTTCGCCGCGGGCAGCGTGGATGCGCTCGATCAATTCGTACTCGGCGTTGCTTTGCAGATACAGCAGATGATGGCCGGCTTCACGGGCGCGACGCTCCAGATCCTGATTGATCTGCGCCAGGGTCGTTGAACCGTAGGTGCCGGGTTCGCGGGTGCCGAGCAGGTTCAGGTTGGGGCCGTGCAGCACCAGTAGGGTCGCCATCTGCGGAGTCCTTGTCATGAATGAGCAATCGTCAGAACCCGGCGACTATGCCGCAAAGCCTTTGTGACTGTCCAGTTCCATGCAATAGCCGGCACGATGGCCGATGTTTGCGCGAAGTATGTGACCAAGTGCTCTGATCTGGTCATTTGCGATAACAGGGCGGGCCTCTTCGCGAGCAGGCTCGCTCCCACAGGGTTGTGCTTCCATTGTGGGAGCGAGCCTGCTCGCGAAGGCGGTCTGTCAGACGCGGAAGGCTTGAACGGCGGTATGCAGTTGTCCGCCCAGAACGAGCAGATTCTCACCCTGCTCGCGACCGCGACCAATGCGCAGCAGATTATCCCCACCCAGTTGATGAATTCGCTCACTGTGATCACGAATCTCGCTGACCGCGCCGCTCTGCTGCGCGGTCACATCGGCAATGCGGATCGCCGTGTCGGCAATGGTCTGGATCGCGCCAACGATCTTGTCCAGTGCACCGTCCGCCGCTTGCGCCTGATTGGCGGTGGCCTCGGCGTGTTCGACCTGCGCACGCATGCCTTCGACCGATTGCCGTGCGGCCGTTTGCAGGCCGGCGATCAACGTCTGAATTTCCGCCGTGGCGCCGGCGGTGCGTTGCGCCAGTGAACGCACTTCTTCGGCCACCACGGCAAACCCGCGACCCATTTCCCCGGCGCGCGCCGCTTCAATTGCCGCGTTCAGGGCGAGCAGGTTGGTCTGGTCGGCGATCGAGCGAATCACCGTCAGCACGCCGCCGATGGTGGCCGACTCTTCAGCCAGGTGCTCAATCATCTGCGCGTTGCCCTGTACCTCGCCGACCAAGGCATGCAGCCCGGTGAGGCTCTGGCCGATCACCGTCTGACCATGTTCAACGGCAAGGCCCGCGTGGCGGCTGGCGTCCGCTGCCTGCTGCGCATCGCCGGCAACCTGTTGAATGGTCGCTTCCAGTTCGCCCAGCGAATCGCGGATCAGCGCGGTGTCGCCGGCCTGATGTTCAGCACCGCTGTGCAGGTCATTGCTCAATTCGGCGAGGGTGCGACTGCTGCCCGCCACTTGCTCGGCATTACCGCGAATGGTTCCGACCAGATCCACCAGATACGCTCGCAAGCGATTGAGCGAGGCTTCGATGTCATGCAGTTCGCGGTTGGTCTTGCCCAAGCGGATGTCACTGCTGAAATCGCCCTCGGCCCAGGTTGACAGCGCGGGGGCGAGATTGGTCAAAGTGCGCGCCAGACTGCGCTGCAAGGTGTCGATCAGCAACGCGATCAGCAGAATCAGGCCGATCATGACGCCTTGCAGCAAGCGCACTTCGCCCTGGATCTGGCCGTGCTGGGCGCGCACCGCCGGTTCCAGAGCAGCGATGGCTTGTTGCACCGCAGCGATTTTCTGATGGGTCGCGACACTTAAATCAGTGCGTTTCTGAATCTGTTCGCGGGTGCGCTCAAGCTCCGCCGGATAACGACCGAGCAAGCTGTTGAGTTCGCGTTTGAGGCCGACGCCAGCGTCTTCGGCGACGGTTTTTTCGCTGTTCTCAATACCCATCATCGCGGCGAAGTCATCGCTGCCCGATGCGCTCTGACTGACCACGCCGAGCAAGGGCAGGGCGTCGATGGCTTGCGCCTGGGCGCGGATGTTGCTGACTTCGCGCTCGACATCCGCGGCCAGTTCGCTGCGTCCGCTGCTGACCAGTTTGTCCCGTGCGAGCGAAAGTTTGCCCAGATGCTGCGACGCCACCAGCAGCGGCGTCAGATAGCTCGCGTTGCCGTTGGCGTACGTGCTCAGTTGTTCGAGGCTGGCGCTCAACTCGCGCTCGGCTTGCAGCAGCAAAGCCTGCGGATCACCGGCCAGTTTACCGGCGGCGAGCAGGTCGGTCTTGCTGAATTCGGCCAGCCCGGACAGGCTTGGGCGCAGTGATTCGGCCAGCGCGGGCGGCAGTTCAGCGATCTGGGTCTGCAAATCATCGATAGCCTGGCTGGCGCTGCTCAACCGCAAGGCGTCGCCGCTGGCGAGGTAATCCTCGACGTTGCGCGCGACCTCGTTCTGGAATTGCTGGGACAAGCCCAGATATCGCTCCATCAGCAAATAGGGGCGCTCCAGGGCTTTTTGCGACCACCACAGCGTGGCGCCGAGTGCCAGGCACACGGCGACCAGCAGCAGCGTATTGAGATTGGTGAGCAACTTCAGGCGCATGACGGCTACCAACGGCAGAAATGGTAAGCGCCTGAATTTATTGCGGTTCTGTTACAGGGTTATGACCGAATCAGTGGATTCCGATGAAAAAGTGGCACTTTGCTTTGAGTGCCGCGCGGTCTGTACCCGATTGCGTCCGGCACCCTTGGCGCGGTACAGCGCTTCGTCGGCCTGACTGGCCATCATCAGGCTGTCGCAGTCGTCGTGCATTTCCACCACACCGGCGCTGAAGGTGCACCACAAGTCCTGCGGCTGCGCCGGATAGTGGATTTCGGCGAAGCGCTGGCGGATCTCATCGAGCACATTGTGCGCTGCTTCAATATCAGTGTCGGGCATGACGATGGCGAACTCTTCACCGCCGTAACGGCCGATGAAATCGGTCTTGCGCAGACGCTGCTTGAGAAACAGCGCCAGGCTCTTGATCACCCGGTCGCCCATCGGATGGCCATGGCTGTCGTTGACCCGTTTGAAGTGGTCGATGTCGAGCATGGCGAAACTCAGCGGCTTGTTCTCGCGGCGGGCGCGGAACGAGCAGTCCTCAAGCAATTGCAGGATGTGCGTGTGGTTGTACAGGCCGGTGAGGCTGTCACGCACCATCCGCGCTTTCAGATTGCGCGCGCGGGCGGCACGGTTGCGCACCGTGGTAATCAGGTGGCGTGGCTTGATCGGTTTGGTCAGGAAATCATCGCCGCCCTCGCTCATGGCGTCGAGCTGCTTGTCCAGATCGTCTTCGGCCGACAGATAAATGATCGGCACACTGACGTAACGGTCGTTGTGGCGAATCACCTTGGCCAGTTCGGTGCCGGTGCAGGCCGGCATGTACATGTCGAGGATGATCAGGTCGGGTTGAAAATCCGCCAGTTCGGCCATCGCCTGGATCGGCTCGATCAACGTGCGGGTGACGATCCCGGCGCTGTTGAGCAAGCGCTCGGTGTGCAAGGCCTGGGCGCGCGAATCATCGATGATCAGCACTTTATAAGGCTCGTACTGCGCGACGCAGGTGAGCACTTCGATTTTTTCCAGCAGGCTCGACGCTTCGAGGGTGCCGGTGAGAAATTCCTGACCGCCGGCGCGCACGGCGGCGAGACGGGTCGGGGTGTCGGTTTCATGCAGGCTGAAAAACAGCAGCGGCAACGGCTCGTCGAGACCGACCTGGGCTTCAGCGGCAAGCTTCAGGCCGACGCCGGGGCCGCTGAAGTCCACGTCCATGACGATCGCTGCCGGCAGGCGCTCGACCATCGATGAGCGAAACGCCGAAACGCTGTCCAGCGCTTGCGCGCTCAGGCCAAAGAACTCAAGTTGTTTGGCCAACCGTTCAGCACGGTCGTGATCCTGCAGCAGCACATAGATTGGTTTGCGCAGCGGCGGCAGGAAGGTCTGCTCGAGCTGATCGCCATGCCGCAGCCCGGTGCGCGACAGGCGCTGCATCAACCGATTGAGGTCGGTGATCAGCCCGCTGCTGAGGCGGCCGCGATTGGCGTCCACTGCTTCCAGCGACTGGCTGATATGTCGCGCCAGCTGCGTGTGCTCAGGCTGTTCGAAGCGCTCGGCAAAACGCAGCAGGCGCAAATTCGCCTCGCTCAGTTCGGCGAGGTCGACGGTTGACCATTCGCTGCGCTGCAGGCGCTGCCAAATTTCGAGAATCTGCCGCGCCTGATGAATTACCCGCTGGGCAAAGTGGTGCTTGAGACGCTCACGGCTGGGGTCTTCTGGCTCGGTCATATCCTGACTACTAGTTAGGCTGCATGCTGAGGTCGACTGGTGGCTCTATGCTAGCACCTCTTTTCCCTTAGACGAGTGTCGTACGTCAATAATCTGATGTGCGACACAATTCAGTTTCTGACTGGTTGGTTTTGTTTTTTTCTCTGATTTGCGCCAAGTGCTCGAATATCGGGGCTTTTCGAGCAATCCTGCCAGCGCTGTCGACATTTCACCGGCCTTGAAGGGTGGCGTCTGACAGCTGTTTCTGATTTTTCTTCCACGCGCTTTCACCGACCAGATTGGCTGGTACGGTTCAGGGATTCCCCTAGCTGCCGTCCATCCACCATGAGCCAATGTTTCAACGAACTCGCCAGTGATTCACAGCGCCTCAATCACAGCATCATGCCCATCGACGACTGCGCCTGCGGCGAAGAGCTGTTGTATGGCGAGCGGGTCCAGGTGACGGAAGTGCCAGTGCTGACCTGCCAATGCCTCTGGCGGCGTTATCAGCGCGCGGCCGAAAAAATCGTCGCTCCGAACGGCGTGTTGATTGCCGATCCGGTCGCGCGCAATCGGGCGATCAACGCGGCCTATGCCCGGTTGTGGCTGCACGACCCACGTTTTCAATGGGCGGGCCTGGCGGCGTTTGCCTCCAAGCAGGTGGGCTGCGGCTTGCTGCACGCGGCGCACAGTATCGAAAGCATCCGCGAGGAACATGAAGCGCGGCAACGTCTGCGCGATAGCCGCAGCGAAGCCGGATTGCTGACTCCAGGCAAGATGCCGGAACAGGCCGCTGCGTTGGGCGAGTATCAACAGGCCCGGGCGCGCAATCCGCTTGCTGCCGTGGATGTTCGGGGGCTTGGCGAAGAACAGTCGATAGTCCAGCGACAGTTCAAGCATGTGTTCGAAATGATGGCGATGGGCAACACCACGCTGTTTCTGGATGTTTATCCGTTGCATCAGTTTTATGCGGTGCGCGGGTTGGCGGAGTTGAAAAAGTGTCTTCGCGACAGGCGAAAGATTTTCGGTCATGCGAAGTGGCCGGTGCTTTGGCCAGTGGGTGATGAAACACTTGTTTTCGGTCGTGAGCATGCTGAAATCGAAAAAGCCTTTGAAGCTATGGAAGCGGGGGAAATCGCCGAAAGCGTGGAGCATTTGGCAAGACATGAGCAGCGCAACATTCTTCAGCCAACCATTTACGAAAACCTTCATCTGGTTGCGCTTTTGCGGGGCAATCATTTCGCTTATGTCACCGACTTTCCGTCTGGCGTCGCTCAAGCCATCGAATTGACCCTGACCAGTCAATGCCGCCGCGTCGATGATGGCCGCACAATCGACTTCAACAGCCATCCACTGGCGGATCTGTCTGATATCGATCAGCGAATGGAATTTGTGCTTCGGGCGGCGGCACGCTTTGATGAAATGCTCAATGACGACAATCAAGGCGCACTGGCGCAGTCCATTCGAGAAATTGCGGCAATGGCGGTAGGGGCATGAAGTTGCGCTTCTCTCATCTGCGCTGGCGATATTGGGCGTTGCTTGTGCTTGGTTTCATTTTGGCGCTGGTTGCTGCTCGTCAAGCGCTGCGGCCGTTATGGAACGATCCGGTGATCGTCGTGGAAATCGGCGGCACGTATGAAAGCATGATGGAGCGCTCGACAACCCGTTTCAGCCCATTGATTCGCGGTCACATATGGGCAGGTAGTCCCAAGTCCGATGCTCGTCTGCGCTTTATTGATTCGCAATTTGGATTCGAGACACCTCTCGCCCGTTTTTTATCAGTCGGTTTCGATGACAACGTCGTCGACGACCTTCGCATGTCTCCGCAAATCGAGCCTTTGCTCATAGATGACGCCATGAAGGTAATTGTCGATCTGCAGACCCAATGGTGCGCAAAAGGCTGGAAACCGATGGGTACGCAGGGTGACCCGACAATCGCGGACACCCCTGAGTGGCGCGCATACGTCAGACAAGGAGTGCTTCCAGGGGTGTCATTCTGGCAGGCCGGCGACAAATACCAGGCAATGCTGATTCTTGCGCGCTTTAGAGATTCAAGGCACCTCGATCAGGAGCGCTACCTCATCACTCTCGCCGTGGCGGAGCCCTGGATTCCTTTCGACGAAATCGAAGATCGCCGTCTCGAATCCCATCACTTCCCCCCACCTCTACCCGAAAAAGGAGCGATCCCATGCCCATCCCAGCCTTCATGACCATCCACGGTAGCCGCCAGGGCCTGATCACGGCCGGCGCTTTCACCGAAGCGTCGGTGGGCAATACTTACCAGAGTGGGCGCGAAGACAAGATCATGGTCCAGGCCCTCAGCCATGGCCTGTACATACCCAAGGACCAGGGCGCCGCGCGGCGGATGCACAAACCATTGATCATCACCAAAACCCTCGACAAGGCCTCGCCCTTGCTGAATATGGCGCTGTCTGGCGGAGAGCTGTTGAGCGAATGCCGCGTGGAGTTTTACCGCACGTCGGCCGGCGGCGTGCAAGAGCATTTCTATACGCTGGAGCTGGAGGACGCGTTGGTGGTCGGCAGCGAAATATTGATGCCGCACTGCCTCGACAGCGGCACGTCGCACCTCACGCAGCTGGAAAAAGTCCATTTCAGCTACCGCCGCATCTACTGGCGCCACGAAATCAGCCGGACGATGGGTTCGGACGAGTGGCAAGGTGAGGGGCAGCGATGAGGCTGGTCCGTGAGTTCAGCCTGACCGATGACGAGCGCCAGCATGTCTGTCCCGTGGAGGAGGCGCTGGAGCAGGTGGCAGGTCTTCTGGACGGGCGGCAATCGCTCGAAGGGCTGGATCAACTGCGCGCGGGCTTGATGATCAATCTGGACAGCGAAGTCCTGGCGCAGATCAGACAGGGCGAATGGTGCCTGATCAAAGCCGAGGCCGAATATGGCCACTGGCAAGGCGCCGAAGCATTGTTTAAACAGGCCGTGCTCGATTTGATGGACAATCCTCCAGAGCAGCCCACCCGCACCCCGCGAATCTTTCGTCTGGTCGACAGCGTGACCGGCGAACCGTTGCCTGCGCAGGCCTGCATCGCCACGGTCGACGGCATACCCAGTCAGCGCCGGACAGATGCCCAAGGCATTGCACATCTGTTTGCCAGCGAGCAGGCGCAGCTGTCGTTGCGGATTTTCAACGCCTGAATCGCTGCGTCTATCCTTTCGTTCGCGACACCCTGCGCTTGTTTTGCGCCAGCGCCCTGATAGCGCGTGCCCGGCCAAGGCACGTTGTTGTATGGTTGTGGTCGAACCGTTGAACCCAAGTGATTGAAAGGATATCGCCATGCTGGACTGGAAAAACCGCGCGGGCAGTGCGCCTGAACGTGCCGCCGAGCCCAAGTCGGCCACCCGCAGCTACGTCGGCGGGCTGTTGTTCAGCCGCGCGCTGGCCACCCTGGTCGGCATTTATCTGCTGGTGACCATTGGTCTTGGCTGGTACTGGAGCCAGGAGCCGGCGCTGTTTCCGGTGGCGCAAAATGCCCAGGTCGCGGCCGAGAAGGAAGGCAAGCAAATGGTGGTCGGCTACACCACGGTCGAAACCCTGAAGACCGTCGCCGGCACCTTGCTCGACAAACCGGGCGGCTACATTTCCAACGACCGCTTCCCGCCGGGCCTGTGGATGGACAATACGCCGAGCTGGGAATACGGCGTGCTGGTGCAGGTGCGTGACCTGACCCGTGCCTTGCGCAAGGACTTTGCCCGTTCGCAGTCGCAGTCGGCCGAAGACGCCGATCTGGCCAAGGCCGAACCGCGTTTCAACTTCGATAACAAGAGCTGGGTGCTGCCGTCCAGCGAGTCGGAATACCAGGAAGGCATCAATTCCCTGAGCCGCTATCAGTCGCGCCTGTCCGACCCGAACCAGAAAAACGCGCTGTTCTACGCGCGCGCCGACAACCTCAATAACTGGCTGGGCGATGTCGGCACCCGTCTCGGTTCGCTGTCGCAACGGCTGTCGGCCAGTGTTGGCCGGGTCAAACTCAATACCGCGCTGAAAACCGAAGTGCCCGCCGTCGGCGAAGTGCCGCAGGTCGACGAGGAAGTCGTCGAGACGCCGTGGATGCAGATCGACAACGTCTTCTATGAAGCACGCGGTCAGGCGTGGGCGCTGTCGCACTTGCTGCGCGCGATCGAAGTCGATTTTGCCGATGTGCTGGCGAAGAAGAACGCGACGGTCAGCGTGCGTCAGATCATTCGCGAGCTGGAAGCCTCGCAGGAACCGGTGTGGAGTCCTATGATTCTCAATGGCAGCGGCTTCGGCGTGCTGGCCAACCACTCGCTGGTCATGGCCAACTATATTTCCCGGGCCAATGCCGCGGTAATCGATTTGCGTCAACTGCTCAATCAGGGCTGATCAATGAGCCACAACGCCAGGGAGGCAGCCCATCGCGCCGCCTCCGATGCCGAACAGATCGCCTGGGTCGACGAGCACGACAACCTGCTCGGTGCCCTGGTGCGCTCCGATTTGCGCGAGCGCGGGCTGATCGGCCGTGGGACCTACATCATGCTGTTCAATTCCGCCGGTGAGCTGTGCGTGCACCGGCGCACGTTGAGCAAGGCGATCTATCCCGGTTATTGGGATGTCGCTGCGGGCGGCATGGTCCAGGCGGATGAAAGCTATGCCGAGTCGGCGGCTCGCGAGCTGGAAGAGGAGCTGGGCGTCAGCGGCGTCGAGCTCACCGCTCACGATCATTTCTACTTCGAAGACACCGGCAACCGGCTCTGGTGTTCGGCGTTTTCCGCTGTCTGGGACGGTCCGCTGAAACTGCAGCCGGAAGAAGTCCTTGAAGCGCGCTTCATTCCCGTCGAACAGGTCATGCAGGAAATCTTGCAAAAGCCTTATTGCCCGGACTCTTTGGCAGCTCTGAAGCGCTATCTCAAGGTCCAGCAAAGCGACGTCGCAAAGAACGCATGAATTGGCGCCGATTGGCACTTAGCAATCGCGATTTTTGCCGTTACACTGCGCGACCTTTTCAAGCTGTGCCGAGCGCTTTTGCATAAGCGTTCGCTGCAGTTGCGCTGCCCCTGCCTGAGTGGGGCTTCGCGGTCGCTGACCTTGCCCAAGGTTGCGATCAGTCTTTGTCCTCCCGAGAGGATTGCCGGTGGCCAAAAAAGCCGCATCCTTCGCCGCCCTGGGCGGCCTGGTATTTTCTACCGACGCAGGTCGTCACTGTCCGGAATGCAGCAAGCCGGTGGACGCCTGTATCTGCAAACAAACCGTGGTCCCGGCCGGTGACGGCATTGCCCGCGTGCGTCGCGAAAGCAAGGGGCGTGGCGGCAAGACGGTGACCACCATTACCGGTGTGCCCCTGGCCGAAGACGCGCTCAAAGAGCTGGCGACAACGTTGAAGAAACGTTGCGGCACGGGCGGGGCGTTGAAGGATGGCATCATCGAAATCCAGGGCGATCACGTCGAGCTACTGTTGGCAGAGCTGATCAAGCACGGTTTCAAAGCGAAGAAGTCCGGCGGCTAGCAGCCTCTGTGAAACCCTCCGGCGGCTTGATTCGGCTTTGCAGTATTGCAGAACCGGCGGCGTCGCCATGGTTTTCACAGAGCCTGTTCATGACCGGTTTCTAAACTCCACGCAGTCAGTGCGGTCTACCGCGGCACTGACGAACCGTCATTTTCATTCTTTAGACTGCGCCGGCCTGAGCAACAGGCGACGCACTCTGACTTCTTTATAGGGGACTTCGATGTCCGTACGACGCACACGTAAAGACGATGGCAGCCAATGGACAGTTGCGGACAGCCGCAGCGTTTACGGGATTCGCCATTGGGGGGCCGGGTATTTCGCGATCAATGAAGCCGGTCGCGTCGAAGTACGTCCGAACGGCCCGAGCAGCTCGCCCATCGACCTGTTCGAGCAAGTCGACCAACTGCGCAAGAGCGGTTTGTCCTTGCCGTTGCTGGTACGTTTCCCCGACATCCTGCAAGACCGTGTCCGTCAGTTGACCGGCGCTTTCGATTCGAACATCGAGCGCCTGGAATACCAGAGCAAATACACCGCGCTGTACCCGATCAAGGTCAACCAGCAGGAAGCGGTGATCGAGAACATCATCGCCACCCAGAACGTCTCCATCGGTCTGGAAGCCGGCTCCAAGCCTGAGCTGCTGGCCGTGCTGGCGCTGGCGCCGAAGGGCGGCACCATCGTCTGCAACGGTTACAAGGACCGTGAGTTCATCCGCCTGGCGCTGATGGGCCAGAAGCTCGGCCACAACGTATTCATCGTCATCGAAAAAGAATCCGAAGTCGGCCTGGTGATCGAAGAAGCCGCCTCGCTCAAGGTCAAGCCACAGGTTGGCTTGCGCGTGCGTCTGTCGTCGCTGGCCTCCTCGAAGTGGGCGGACACCGGTGGCGAAAAATCCAAGTTCGGTCTCTCGGCGGCACAGTTGCTGTCAGTGGTCGAGCGTTTCCGTGGCGCCGGGCTGGATCAGGGCATTCGCCTGCTGCACTTTCACATGGGCTCGCAGATCGCCAACCTCGCGGACTACCAGCACGGCTTCAAGGAAGCGATCCGTTACTACGGCGAATTGCGCAACCTCGGTCTGCCGGTCGATCACATCGACGTCGGTGGTGGCCTGGGTGTCGACTACGACGGCACGCACTCGCGCAATGCCAGTTCGATCAACTACGACATGGACGATTACGCCGGTGTCGTGGTCGGCATGCTCAAGGAATTCTGCGACGCGCAGAGCCTGCCGCATCCGCATATCTTCTCCGAAAGCGGCCGCTCGCTGACCGCGCACCACGCCATGCTCGTGGTGCAGGTGACAGACGTCGAGAAACACAATGACGAAATCCCGCTGATCGAGAACAAGGAAAGCCTGCCGGAAACCGTGCAGTGGCTGGTTGACCTGCTCGGCCCGACCGACATCGAAATGGTCACCGAAACCTACTGGCGCGCCACGCACTACATGAGCGACGTCGCTGCGCAGTACGCCGACGGCAAGCTGACCCTGGCGGAAAAAGCCCTCGCCGAGCAGTGCTACTTCGCCGTGTGCCGTCGCCTGCACAACTCGCTCAAAGCGCGTCAGCGTTCGCACCGCCAGGTGCTCGACGAGCTCAACGACAAGCTGGCGGACAAGTACATCTGCAACTTCTCGGTGTTCCAGAGTCTGCCGGACACCTGGGCGATCGATCAGGTGCTGCCGATCATCCCGCTGCACCGTCTCGACGAAGAACCGCTGCGCCGCGCGGTGCTGCAGGACCTGACCTGTGACTCCGACGGCAAGATCAACCAGTACGTCGACGAGCAGAGCATCGAAACCAGTCTGCCGGTGCATGCGTTGAACGAAGGCGAAGACTACCTGCTGGGCGTGTTCCTGGTCGGCGCCTATCAGGAAATCCTCGGCGACATGCATAACCTGTTCGGCGACACCGATTCGGTGAACATCTACCAGAACGCCGATGGCAGCGTGTACCACGCCGGCATCGAGACCCACGACACCATCGAAGACATGCTGCGATACGTGCACTTGTCGCCGGAAGAACTGATGACGCACTACCGCGACAAGTGCGCCAGTGCCCGCATCAGTGCCAGCGAGCGCACGCAATTTCTCGATGCCTTGCGTCTGGGCCTGACCCGCTCCTCCTACCTGTCTTCCTGAGGCCAGGTGGCGATCTCGCCGGGTTGTCTGAAACTTTCCCGCAAGCCGCGGAAAATTCGGATGATCTGGTGGGATGTCTCCCAAAATCTGCGCGAAATGCTTGCCGATCCAGGCCAGCAAAGTCATCCGGTCTGCTTTTCGCGTAGGTCATTTCCTAAGTTGTACTTCAGCTCTCTACTCGGCCATGGCTCTCGGCGAGAATCCCCGGCCGCCCCTCCTGTAGAGATCCGCCCATGTTCGATCCAGTCAACGAGTCGTCGTTTCGTCTCGATGTAGCGGGCCTGTCCGACCCTTTCGAAGTCCTGGCCTTTACCGGTAGCGAAGCCCTCAGCGAAGCCTTTGCCTTCGAGATCGATGTGTTGATCGACGATCCGCATCTGGACCTCGCCGGCCTGCTTCACCGTTCGGCTTTCCTCTGTTTCGGGCCGTCAGGGGAGGGTGTGCACGGGCAATTGCAAAGCCTTGTCCAGCATGAGCACGGCACCGGCTTGCGCTTGAGCCGGGTCCGGCTGGGGCCGAAACTCGCCTGTCTGGCGCTGCGCCTGAGTCAGCGCATCTTTAGCGGTCGTTCGGTACCGCAGATCCTCGAACAAGTGCTCAGAGAGCACGGCATCGTCGGTAACCAGCGCCGTTTCGAACTGTGCGGCGAGTACCCGGCGCGCACGTTTTGCACGCAATACCGCGAGTCGGATCTGCAACTGCTGCAGCGTTTGTGCGCGCAGGCGCAGATTCATTATTACTTTGAGCATGAGCGCGACCGACATTGTGTGGTGTTCACCGATGATCCGGCGCACCTGCCACTGGCCGGTGCGGCGCGCTATCAATGCGAAGACGACGAGCCGTGCGTTTCACCGGCGCTGCGCCAATGGCAGTTGCGCAAGGCATTGCAGCCAGGACCGTCAGGTCTGCAAACCGTGCAGCACGCCGAAGGTTGCAGTGACCTGTCAACGTTGCGCTGCGGACGATGGCTGCGTCTGGCCGGCCATCCCTTTGCCGAATGCAATCGCCAATGGTTGCTGACGCGCGTTGAGCACCGCGCCGATCCCGCTCTCGAGCCGCCTTACACTAATCGCGTATTCGGCGCGGTGCAGTTGCCGAACCCATCACTGAGCACAATCTCGCGCGTGCGCATGCACAGCCTGCAACGGGCCTGGGTGGTGACGGTCGATGAGCCGCAGCCTGATCATCAGCGACCGGTGGCGGTGCAGTTCGACTGGCTCTATCAGGGCGAAGGCGCTGCTCCCAGTCATTGTTGGCTGCCACTGGCGCCCTCGCTGGCGCAGTCGTCCATGGCGACGCTGAACGACGGTGTCGAAGTGGTGGTGAGCTTCTTCGAGGGCGATCCGGATCAACCGATGATCAGCGGTGTGCTGCAGCCATCGTCCACTGCTGTCGGGCATGACGCTGATCCGCCACCGTTGCCCGACAGCCTGGAAAGTCACGGCCTGCAGCAACTGCTGATGTCCGCTGAGCCATTGCTGTTGCTATGCCTGATCCCCGGCGGTGGCAGTTTCAGTCATTGTGCGCAGGCGGTTTGCAGCTGTCGGCTGGTCACGGCGCTCGAACAGAGTGGCGCAACATGACTGGCGCCGAGCCCGAGGCGCAGTGGCTGTTGCTCGATAGTCTGGATGCACCGCAGGCCTTGCCGGTGTTGCGCCAGGCGTTCAGCGAAGTGCGCCGATTCAGTCTGTTCGATGGCACCGAGTTCGAGCCGGTCAGTGCACACGGGCCACTGCTGATCGATCTGAGCGAATGCCCGGCCCTGACTGCGCTGTGTCACCGCGACCCTAATACCTGGCGCGGGCTGTTGCTCGTCAGCGAGGCGCCGGTACAACAACTGCTCAGCCATTTGCAGCGCATGCTCACGGTATCGTTCGGCCTGAGCCACCGCGCCTTGCTCAGCTATTACAACCGGCAGACCGCGAGCTATTTTTTCGATGCCTGCGATGCTGCCGAACTGAGCCGCTGGCTCGGGCCGGTACGGCAGCTGCGCTGGTTCGGCGGCACCTGGGCCGACCGGGCGATCGGTAGCCAGGGCTGGCAACAGTTGCGCAATCCGGGGCTGTTGGTCGAGCCGCTGAACATCGAGCAAAGCCTGACCCGACGTCAGCGCGAGCGCCTGCAAACCTGTCTGCTGGAACAGCACACCTGGCGCTGGTGCCAATCGCTGGGAACCGAATACGCCACGATGGCCTCCCATGTTCAGCAAGGTCTGGCGCTGGGCTTCAGCGATCGCAGCGTGCTCGATGGCTGGTTGTGGCTACGCTTGTTGCATCCGCGTGCGGTGCTGGTGCCGCCGCCGGTGGGGCTGACCCAGCAAGAACGGCTTGACCATGTGCGGCGCCAGTGGCGCGGCGATCAGCCCTGAGATGAGGTTCGGCGCAGATGGCAGGTTTATTCCGGCAAGGGTTTGGCGCGACGCTTGGCAGCCTGTGGCTGCTCGCGCTGTGCGCGTGTTCGCCGGTGCAAGTGCTCAATGCACTGACGCCGGACGGCACCTATAGCAAAACCGCGGGCCTCGCTTATGGCGACGACCCGCGGCAGAAGCTCGATGTGTATGTGCCGCACACGTCATTGCCGGATGCGCCGGTGGTGGTGTTTTTCTATGGTGGCAGCTGGAACAGCGGTTCGCGGCGCGACTACGGTTTTGTCGGCGAAGCGCTGGCATCGAGAGGCATCGTCGCGGTGGTGGCGGATTACCGTTTGTATCCACAGGTGCGTTATCCGACGTTTCTTCAGGACGGCGCACGTGCCGTGGCTTGGGTTCGAACGCACATCGGTGAGTTTTCCGGCAACCCGCAAAACCTTTATCTGATGGGCCATAGCTCCGGCGCTTACAACGCGGCGATGCTCGCGCTGGACGGCGAGTGGCTGGCGGCGGTGGGCTTGGCGCCCACGGATTTGCGCGGCTGGATCGGACTGGCCGGGCCGTATGATTTTCTGCCGATCGAGAACCCGGCCGTGCGCCCGGTGTTCTTCTGGCCGGATTCACCGCCGCAGTCGCAGCCGATCAACCACGTCAGCCGCGGTGCGCCGCCTGCGCTGCTGATTGCGGCCCGTGAGGATGATCTGGTCAATCCGACGCGCAACACCGGCGGTCTTGCCGGCAAGCTGCGCGCCGCCGGCGTTCCGGTGCAGGATCTGTATTACGCGCGCCCCAACCACATCACATTGGTCGCGAGCCTGTCACGCCCGTTGCGACGCCTGGCGCCGGTGCTCGATCAGGTGGTCGGCTTCATCCGGCAT
Organism: Pseudomonas koreensis; assembly: GCF_036668835.1. GTDB lineage: Bacteria > Pseudomonadota > Gammaproteobacteria > Pseudomonadales > Pseudomonadaceae > Aquipseudomonas > Aquipseudomonas koreensis_I. Next base: position 62,688 of record NZ_JAZEVW010000004.1, on the reverse strand, counting down.
ACGCCGACTCAGTGAACGCCGCCGTTGAACCAGCCATCGTTGCGCTTGAGCCACCAGCCCTGCGTGCCGAGGGTGAGGCTGCGCAGCACCATGAACAGCAGGAACGATATCCACAGCCCGTGATTGCCCAGACCCTGCAACGCCCAGGCGAACGGCACGAGTAACACCACGGTAATCAGCATGCCGTTGCGCATCTCGCGCGCACGGGTCGCACCGATGAACAAGCCGTCGAGCAAATAGCTCCACACCGCAATCAGCGGCAGCACGGCGAGGTACGGCAGGTAGATGAATGCGGTGTTGCGCACGCTCTGGATGTTGGTCTGCATCTCGATGAACAAGTGCCCGCCGAGCAGAAACAGCACGGCAAAACCAAGGCTGGCGATCAGCGACCAGCCTCCGGCGACCACCAGCGAACGCCGCAGGGCGAGGCGGTCGCGGGCGCCGATGGCGTGGCCGCACAACGCTTCGACGGCATGGGCGAGGCCGTCGAGCGCATGAGCGGTCAGCAGCAAGCCGTTGAGCAACAGTGCATTGGCCGCCACGGTCGCATCGCCCAGTCGTGCGCCTTGCACGGTGATCATGAAAAACACCGATTGCAGCGCCAGACTGCGGATGAAAATGTCGCGGTTGACCGCCAGCAACGGGCGCCAGCTCTGCCATCGTTTCAATGCCGCCCAGACGATGTGCCCCGGATACGCGCGCAGCGCTTTGCGCGTCAGCAACAGGCCGAGCAGGGCGCCGCTCCATTCAGCAATCACCGAGGCCCGCGCCGAACCGACCACGCCCCAGTCCAGGCCCATGACAAACCACAGATTAAGCACAATGTTGATCAGGTTGGTGCTTAGCAGAATTGCCAGCGGCGCGCGGGCGTTCTGCGTGCCGAGGAACCAGCCGACCAGCGCATAACTGGCCAGCGCCGCGGGCAGGCCGAACAGCCGCGTGTGGAAGAATTCGCGAGTGAGTTGCTCCAGCTCCGCAGAAGGTTGCATGAAATGCAGCGCGAGCCCGCTCAACGGCACGCCCAATGCGCCTAGCAGAAGCGCCAGGCCCATCGCCAACAGCAAGCCCTGCAACAGGATCTGCCGCAACGCCGCGCCATCGCTGCGCCCGGCGGCCTGCGCCGCAAACCCAGTGGTGCCCATGCGCAGAAACCCCATGGCCCAGGCCAGAAACGTGTAAAGGCTGGCGCCCACCGCCACCGCGCCCAGTTGATGGGCGTGCGGCAAATGGCCAATGACCGTGCTGTCGACCAGCGCCACCAGCGGCACGGAGATATTAGAGAGGATCATCGGCGCGGCGAGCGCCCAGACCTTGCGGTGGGTCAGGCGGTCGCGCCAGTCGGCAATCAGAGTGGACATGCAGGCTCCTTTGAGGAGCGGGCATTGTAGCGACTCATGAGACTTGAAATGCGATCCACTGTAGGAGTGAGCCTGCTCGCGATAGCGGTGAGTCAGTCAAAAATGTTTCGAATGACCCACCGCTATCGCGAGCAGGCTCACGCCTACAGGTTTTGTGTTTTCAGTGAATAATCCAGCTGAGCAACCACAACCCCAGCAACAGCCAGATGATCCCGGCAATGATCGACGCATTCATGAACGCGCGAATCGCTGACCACAACAGCATCAAACCGACGATCAGCGCGATGATACTGATGATCGAAGTGTCCATCCCCAGCGTGCGTGAGAGCCCGTCGACGAAGTTGCCACCGGCATTGCTCAACAGGTTGAACAGGCCGCTGAGCCCATCGACGATAAAGCGGATCACTGAACCGAGCACCTGCCCGAGCCATTCGAAAAAGCTTTCTACCTGCATGTGTGCGTCCTGATGAAAGAGCTGAGCCTTGGGCCACAACGGTAGTGGCCGAGTTCCCTGCATCATAGAAGGTTTACTCAGTCGCTGTGGTTACTCAGTCCCCTGTGTGCGAGCTTGCTCGCGAAAGCGTCGTGTCAGTACCGGCAAGTGTTGAATGACTACCGCATTCGCGAGCAGGCTCGCTTCCACAATAGTTCACTTGCGACCCTTGCCTTCGGTGGGTATCCCCCCGAAGCTATACGCCTTCAGGAGAGCCCGATGAACCTTGTTGAACTGACCGAACGCCTGCACGCCATTCGTGACCGCAATGACTGGCGGCAATTTCATAGCCCGAAGAACCTGGCGATGGCCGCCAGCGTCGAGATGTCCGAACTGCTGGAAATCTTCCAGTGGCTGACCGAAGACCAGTCGCGCCAGTTGCCCGCCGACCAGCTTGCCCATGCGGGGCAGGAAGTCGGCGATATCGTCCTGTATCTGTTGTTGCTGTGCAGCGAGTTGGGGTTGGACATGAATGAAGTGGTGCGCGCCAAGCTCGCCGACAGCGAACGGCGGTTCAGCTGATGGGCGACCGGCATTTCGATCAGTTGGCGACGCGTTTCGCCGAAAAAATCTACGGTGGAGCCAAAGGCGCGATTCGCCTCGCGGTGTTGCAGGCCGATCTGGCCGAAGCGCTGCCGGAGCGTCCGTTGCGCGTGCTCGACATCGGTGGTGGGCTCGGCCATATGTCGCTGTGGCTGGCCGAACGCGGGCACGACGTCACGTTTACCGAGCCGGCTGAACCGATGCTCGAAGGCGCCCGCCAGCGTTTCGCCGATGCCGGGCAGCGCGCCACGTTCATTCAGGCACCGTGGCAAGCGCTGCCCGACCAGCTCAGCGAACCGTTCGATCTGGTGATCTGCCACGCCGTGCTCGAATGGCTGGCCGAGCCCCACGCAATCTTGCCGGTGCTGCATCAACTGACCCGGCCCGGCGGCTGGTTGTCGCTGGCGTTCTACAACCGCGACGCGCTGATTTACCGCAACCTGCTCAAAGGCCATTTCAAGAAAATGCGCAAGAACGTCATGGCTGGCGAAAAGCAGAGCCTGACCCCGCAGCAGCCGCTCGACCCGCGAGAATTGGCAACGCAACTCGACGGTCTGTGGCAGGTCGAAAGCCAGAGTGGCGTGCGGGTTTTTCACGATTACATGCCGGTGGAATTCCAGGCCCGCGCCGACCTTGCGGATTTGCTCGAGATGGAGCTCGCTCACCGCCGTCACCCAAGCTTTGCCGGGCTTGGGCGGTACTTGCACTGGATTTGCCGGCCGATCTGATCGGAGCGCGTCATGAAAGCTCAATCCGGGTTATTGCTCATGTGTCTGGGGTTGGCCGCCTGTCAGGGCAGCAACCCCTACGTGGCGCAATCGCGGCCGTTGCCGCCGGCACCGCCGCAAGCCGCCACCACCTTTGATCGCAGTGCCTATCCGGCGCCGCCGCGTGATTACGCGCGCTACCGCAGTTGGGCCTGGCGCAACGGCCAGCTGCCGCCGGGCACGGTGTGGGCGGATTCGGCGCAAGTCGCCGAAGCGGTCAGCAATGCTCTGGATCAGCGCGGTCTGCGCCCGTTGCGCGACAACCGCCCGGCGGATGTGCTGGTCAGCGCCCACCTGCGCATGGAAACCCGCTTGCGTCAGGTCCGGGACGACTATGGTTACGGTGGGTACGGCGGCTACGATCGTTACGGGCGCGGTTACGGCATGTACAACAGCGTGCCGATCGTGCGCACGTATCAAGAGCAGGTCGTGGTGATCGAGGTTGATCTGTTCGACGCCGGTAACGGTCAGCCGGTGTGGAGTGCCAGCGCCGAAACCGCCGCCACCGGTAATCAGATCGAGCGCAGTGATGCGATTCGCGAGGCTGTGGAGAAGGCCTTGGCGGCGTATCCTCCTGGTTGACTTCGCAGCATTCGCAACGCCCGCAGGTTCATGTCTTCAACCGGAGAAAAATCATGTTCTGCCGTCTCGCTTTACTGACCATCGTCGCACTGCTCAGCGCTTGCGCGGCTAACCAGGTCAATCACGATTTCGATGCCAGCCGCGACTTCGCTGTCTATCGCAGCTGGAGCTGGAAAGACCCCGCCCTGCAATATCGTCCTGACGATCCGCGGATCAAGAGCGACCTGACCGAGCAACGCATCCGCCAGGCGGTGGCCGATCAGCTCGATCAGCGCGGCTTGCGCCCGGCGCCTGCGGGCACCAAGGCTGACGTGAATGTGCAAACCTACCTGATCGTGGAGGATCGTCAGCAACAAGTGACGACCAACTATGGCGGCGGTTGGGGCGGCCCATGGAACGGCTATTGGGGCGCGCCGATGTACAACGAAACGCGCAACATCACCTACAAGGTGGCGACCATCCAGGTCGATTTGCTCGACGGCAAGGACGGCAAACTGGTGTGGCGCGGCAGCGACGAGCAGATGCTCGCCAGCCGGCCGAACCCGGAAGACCGCAGCAGTGCGATTCGCGAAACCGTGACGCGGATTCTGAGCAACTATCCGCCGCGTTGATCGGTAGTGAAAAGGAAGCCGCGGAGCTCCCTTTTACCTGCACACCCACTCCCTGCGGGAGTGAGCCTGCTCGCGATGCGGTGTGTCATTCAGCACTGATATGTCTGACACGGCCCCTTCGCGAGCAGGCTCGCTCCCACAGGGTTGTTTCTCTGTTCGCAAGGATGCGCAGCCTTCAGCCCCGTCTACACTCACCAGCACCCACAGGAGGTCAAGGCCAAGGAGTGCGCCATGTCACCTCGTTCGCGATTCAACGGTCCGGCCCGGCAACGCGGGGCGATCGGGTTGATGGCGGCGGCCACGCTCAGCCTGGCGGTGGTCATGCTGTTGCTGGTAGTCGACAGCGGTCGCTTGTACATGGAGCAACGCAAGTTGCAGCGCGTGGTCGACAACGCCGCGCTCGAAGCGGTCAGCCGTGGCGGCACTTGCCTGCCGGGCCTGAGCGCCGCCAATTACGCCGGGCAGAGCGCGCTGCGCAATGGCTATGTCGTCGACGCCAGCAACACCCTCGCCACCACCTGCGGCACCCTGCTCACGACGGCGGGCGGGCTGCGCACCTTCAGCGTGGATGCCACCCAAGCGGTCGCGGTGAAAGTCGCCGCCAGTCGCACCGTCACCCGCAGTGTTGCCGGCGGCGTACAGGCATTGTTCAGTGCCAACCCGGTCAGCCTGAACACCACGCTCAATGCCTCGGCAGTGGCTGCCAAGCCGCAGCCGACGGTGGCCCAGTTGAATATCCGCAGTAACCTGGCGACGATCGACACGGCGCAATCGAACCTCCTCAATCCCCTGTTTTCCGGCCTGCTGGGCGGTAACGTCAATCTCACCGCACTCGGTTGGGACGGCTTGCTCAACACCGATATCAACCTGTTGAAATACCTCGATCAGTTGGCGATCAACCTTAATGTCGCCGCCGGTAACTACACGCAATTGCTCAATACCCAGACCAGCGTCACGCAGCTGATTCAGGCGGCGGCGACGGTGGTGCAGGCCAACGGCGCGACCGCCCAGGTGGCCACTGCATTGGGTCAGTTGCAGGTGGCGGCGATCAACGCAGCACCGGTCAAACTCGGCGACATTCTGCAATTGCAGACCGGCACCACAGCGGCGGGGCTGGATGCCAATCTGCAATTGCTGCAACTGGTACAGGGCGTGGTGCAACTGGCCAACAGCAAGAGTGCGGTGGCGGCGACGCTGCCGGTCAGCGTGTTGGGGCTGGCGAACGTCACGGTGCGGGTCAAGGTGATCGAGCCGCCGCAGTTTTCGGCGATTGGCGATCCGGCGCGGGCCAAGCTCGACCCGCTGGGGGCCGACCGGATTTATGTGCGGACGGCGCAGGTGCGCACGATGCTTTCGGTAAATTTACCGGTGCTGTCCGGGGTGACTGGACTGACGAATGCGGTGCTTGGACTCGTGGGTGGTTTGACCCCGACGCTCAATCAGCTGCTAAATCTGAATCTGGTCGGCACGCTTAACTCAGCGCTGTGTCTGCTGGGCGCCGGTTGCGAGCAGCTTGATCCGCAATTGCTGGCATCGCCAAGGATCGACATCAGCCTCGACGCCGGCGGCGCGAAAAGTTACGTGACCGATTACAGCTGCCCGACAGGCACCAGCGGAACCAAGAGCCTGACCGCGCATACCGTCACTTCGCTGGCCGACCTCAAACTCGGCAAGATCGACCCGATCAACGCTTTTTCTTCCGCCGCCCAACCGACCGTCGCGCCGTTGCCATTGATCGATCTGGGCATCGTCACCTGTCACAAGATCCTCTTGCTCGGCACCTGTAATCCCGCCACTCACGTTCCGTTTGGGGCAGGGGGCATCGGCATCAAGCTCGATACCAGCGTCGCGCAGAGTTCCCGAGATCTGGTGTTCTCCAGCACCACGCCGTTCGCCACCCCGGCCAACCTGAAACTGCCGCCGAGCGTGCTGCCCGCTGTGCCGACCAGCAACATCGTCGGCAGCCTGTCGAACACGTTGGCGGGGATCAATCTGATCGTCTACCAACCCGTGGGTAGCAATCCGCTGGGCGCGATCGTCACCGGGGTCGCTTCGTTGATCAGTGATGTCACCAACCGTTTGCTGCCAGTGGTCACCAGCACCATCAGTCCGCTGCTTGACCCGTTGCTCAACAACCTGCTCAAAGGCCTGGGCATTAACCTGATGGACGTCAAAGTCGGTGCCAACATGACCTGCGGCCAGACCGGCAAGGCCTATCTGGTGATCTAGGCGTCGCTGACAATCGGCAGTTCGATGCAGAACCGTGCGCCCTCCGCCGAGTTGCGCACGCTCAAGCGGCCGCCCATGTTGTCGATGATGCCGTAGCTCACCGACAGCCCCAGCCCGGTGCCGACACCGATCGGCTTGGTGGTGAAAAACGGTTCGAAGATGCGTTCGAGCAGACGCGCATCGATGCCGCCGCCGTTATCCTCGACCCACAGCCGCACCTGCTGTTCATCGCGTTCGACGTACATCGATATCCATGGCTTGAACGCTGACTCCTTCTCACGCCGGCTCAGTAATGCGTCGCGCGCATTGACCATCAGGTTGATCAGCACTTGCTCCAGCTGATCGACGTAGCCGCGCACCTGAACCTCGAACGCGGTCTCGCTGATGCGCAGGTCGACGCCTTTGCCGCGCATGCCTTCGGCCAACAGCGACAGCGTGCCTTCGATCGCATAGGCGGGGTTGAACAGTTGCTGTTCGATTTCCGAGCGCCGGCCGAACACGCGCATGTGATCGACCACTTTCGCCGCACGCTGGACCTGCGCGTCGATGCGGCTGAGCTTGTCGGTCAGGTAGTCGATCTGCACGTCGCCGTTGCCCAGGCGTTTGAGCACATTGACGATGGCCATGCGCATCACGTTCAGCGGCTGGTTGATTTCGTGGGCCAGGCCGGTAGCCATTTCACCGAGGGTGGCCATTTTCGCACTTTGCGTGAGTTGCTGTTGGGAGCGGCGCAGCTCGGTGTTGTCACGGCCGACCGCTTGCACTTCGATCAAACGACCCTGTTCATCGAACACGCCGCGATCGGACCACACCCACCAGGCGTGTTCGCGGCCGGGCAATTGCAGGCTGATTTCCGCGGTGCTCAGCGGTTGCTCCGGGGTCAGCGCGGCGAGACGTTGAACGAACGCGCTGCGCTGCTCGTCGGACATCCAGTTGCCCAGATCGACTCCCGGCAAATCCTCCGGCCAGCACTCCAGATACGTCGCCAAAGGGCGGTTGCCGAAGGTCAGAATCAAGTCAGGTCGATAGCGGCAGATCATTGCCGGCGAGTCTTCGACCAGGATTCGGTAGCGTTCTTCACTGCTTTTCACTCGCTCGGCGGCCAGCGTCGCCTCGGTGACGTCCAGCCACAAACCCACCGCTTCGACCGGCAGGCCAAGGTCGTCGCGCAGCAGTCTGGCTTCGTCGAGCAGCCAGTGATAACTGCCGTCACGGTCACGCAGTCGATAACGCCCACGCACCGACCCTTCGCGCAGCAGCTGACGAGTACGTTCAAAATACAGGTCGTGGTCGTCAGGGTGGATCATTTCGATCAGCGCACCATCGCTGCAATCGGCCAGGCTCCAGCCGAGCAGCGGTTGCAGGCTGGCACTGAAAAACGTCGGGATCAGCGCGCCTTCGCGGTATTGCTGAACGTAAATCACCGCAGGCGAACTGGCGATAAGGTTGTCCAGCCGCGCATGCGCAGCCGCGGCGCGTTGCTGCTGGTTCTGGATGTCGCTGATATCGAGCATGAACCCGACCAGCCGCCGGTTGACGCCGCTGCCGCTGACCTGGCCTTGCACCCGGTACCACGTTGCGGGCTGCGCAGGTTCGCTGCCGGCCAGGCGCACCGACAGCGTCAGGGCTTCGCCGTGTTGCTGCAAGGCGTGCAATCGGCTGCGCAACTCGTCGCGATCGGCGGGATGGATCTGCGCCAGCCAGTCTTCAAGAGCGGGTTCGTCAATGTTCAGGTGCAGCGCGGCGGCTAGTGTGGGGGGCAGTTGTATGCGCTGCCGGTCGGCGAGAATCTCCCACCAACCGCTGCCCAACAGGGTTTGCAACACTTCGACGCGTTCCAGTTGTAGCTGATGCTGGTGTTCGCGCAGACGTCCCAGCAAGGGGCCGGCGAGGGCGCCGAGCAACGCCGTCCAGTCACGCTCGCTCAGGTACGGCGCGGCCGTCTCGACAGGGTAAAAAGCGCAAAGCAGCCAGGCGACCCCACCACGCTCATCGCTGTACGGCACCGCGAAACCTTCGGCATTGCCGAACAGTGCCTGCACCCGCGAGCGCTCATCGAAACCCGGCTGCCTGCCGATCCGCTGCGGCGCAGCGCTGCTGAGGCTATCAAGCGGCGTGCCGAGACGCTGGCCGTCGTCCCAGAGGTTCGGCGCATCGTGAGCGCGATACTGTCGATAAACCTGCCAGCCCTGTTCCTCATCATCGAGCAACGCCAGCGCTACACAAGGGATGTGCCAACGCTGCGCGATCACTTGCAGTTGTTCGCCGACTATTTCCGGCAAGCGCGTCTGGCTACACGCCCGCACCTGCTCGCTGATCCGCGCGGCGATCGATTGGCAATCGTCGCGCTGACGCGCTTGCTGGCGTTCGAGCAACAGATCGCCGATATCGATCAATTGCAGCAGCCAGCCTTCGCCCAGCGGCTGCACCCAACCCCGCAGGTGCAAGGTCTGCTCCCCGAGGCTGGGGAAATCCAGATCAAGCAAGAGGCCTTGCCACTCCTTCGGCCGACCTTCGATTGCCAGTGTGCTGTGCGCTTTTACATAGAGGCTCAGCGGCAAGGGCCTGTCGTGAGGTTTGTGCTGCACGAGCAAATGCCGTAGCGGCCCGGCCATTTGCACCACGTCTCCGTCGTCGTTGAGGTACAGATGCAAGCCACTGGCGGGCGAGCCGAGCGGGTCGGGCAATGGGTGAGCAGCGAATGTGGTGCGTTTGAGCAAACGCCCCAAAAATTTGTCGCCCGAGGTCAAAATTGCAGGCTCGAAGTGGCGGTCAGATGGCTGGGCAGACTGGGGACCGGGCCGATACCCGGCAGCACCAGAACCGGCATGACCTGATTCAACTTGCTGACCGGATAATCCACTCGCACCGTCAGCAGGCCGGTCGCGCTGTATTGGGCGCTGGTATCCACGCCGACCACCAGGTTGAAGACCGGCGGAATCCAGGACAATTGCTGAGTCAGCGTCGCATTTGCAGTGTTGATCACCACGGTTGAGTAGCCGGGGGTGTTCGGATCGACCGCAACACTGCGACGTACCGCTTCGGCCGTGGCCTGATTGAACGACTGCATCATCACCAGCGGCAGGCTGTAGCTGACCAGACCGTAAAACACCGCGAAAAAGATGATGAACACCAAAGCGAACTCAATCGCCACCGCACCTGTTTGCGACTTCCGGAAGGCGTATTTCATGAGTGCGTCTACCCTGACTGTCACTGCGTAGTATCAGCATAGAATCATTCAGCAAAAATGGACGGCTTTTAGCGAATGCACAGTCTTATCCTGTTGCTCTGGCTGGTGTTGTGCGCCGCGCAAGATGCGCGTCACCGACGCATCGCCAACATGCTCACTTTGGGGGCTGCTGTGTTGGCGCTGGTTTATCTGCTGGCAACCGGCACCACCTGGCTGGGTGCGGAAGCAGGGCAGGGCGGTTGGGCGGTTCTGATTGCACTCGCGCTGACATTGCCGGGTTTTTTCATTGGGCGCATGGGCGCCGCTGATGTGAAATTAATGACAGCTCTGGGCCTTGCGACAAACGGTCTGTTTATCCTTGGGGTGTTTATCGGCGCGGGCATCGCCAGCGTGGTCTGGCTTCTGCTGGCGCCAAGACTCTGGCTCCATATAAGTCAACGGCTTAGAGAACGTTTGCGATATCTGGCGCCAGACAAGTCAAAAAAGCTGCCATTTGCACCGTTCGTGCTGGTCGGTGCCCTGTCTGTTTTGCCATGGATTGATTGATCGCCAAGCGCCACTAGTCCTATGTACATAGTCGGAAAGTAGGTCTACTTTCAACTGGAACGGGTTATACCGCTGAAAGCTGGCAGTACAGGAATGGTCAGCTTTGGCCCAGGGCAATGGAGTGGCACGTGAACAAGCTTACGTCTACGGTGAAAATCCTCGTGGTCGACGATCAGCCATTGGTGGTCGAGGAACTGTGCGAATTTCTGGAAAGCAGCGGTTACCGCTGTGTGCCCTGCCAATCCAGTCTGCAGGCGATCGAGCGATTCAGTGAGGACGCCGGGATTGGCCTGGTGCTGAGCGATCTGCACATGCCGGACATGGATGGCATTCAGTTGATTCAGGAGTTGCAGCGGCTGGCAGGCAAGCATCGTGCGTTCGAGGCGATCATGCTCACCGGGCGTGCCGACAAGCAGGATGTGATCAAGGCGTTGCGTGCCGGGATTGCCGATTACTATCAGAAGCCTATCAATCTGGATGAGTTGCTTGAGGGCGTGCAGCGTCAGGAAGCGGCGCTGCAGGAGCGTCAGAAGAATCTGCACTTGGGTCATCTGAATCAGAAGTTACAGTTTCTGTCGGAGTCGATCGACGATCTTTATCAGGATCTGGACAAGGTGAGGCGCAATCCGGTAGTGGTGGCTCGCGATGGGGCGGGCGGTGAGCCTGACGGGGGCGAGGCGCAGGAGACGCCGGCGCTGTTCAGTCAGTTGTCGCCACGTCAGCTCGATGTGGCGCGATTGGTGGGCAAGGGGCAGACCAATTATCAGATTGCCTGTGAGTTGGGGATTACCGAGAACACGGTGAAGCTGTATGTGTCGCAGGTGTTGCGGTTGACACATATGCATAATCGTACGCAGTTGGCGTTGGCCTTGGCGCCCAGTGGTTCGGCGTTGCGGCAGCGGGTTACGGCGCATTGACCCTTGGCGGCCTCTGGGCCGACCAGGCTTTGGTTGTTTTTGGGTGTATATCCGTTTTTTGGGGTGTGGCGGCTGGCGGTTTCGCCCTTACGGCGAGTCCCTTTTTCAGACGCCAAAAAGGAACCAAAAGGCTTTGCTCCTGCGTTCGGCCCTCGCAGGCTCGGGTTCCTTCGCTCCGGGATCGATCCGGGCGCAGCGGCTACGGTTTGCTTCGCTGCACCTACGTCCGCTGTGTCTGGCTGCGCCAGACGGTCGCTGCGCTCCCACGCCCGGATCAATCCCTGCGCTCAGCCTTCCGATGTCGCTGGTTAGTCAAGATCAAGATCAAGAGCACGCGAGCTAACGCTCATTGTTGAGTGGTGAAAAGCGGTTGTTCGGCTTGGGATTTACGGTGGATTCGCCCCTCACCCCAGCCCTCTCCCTCTGGAGAGGGAGCCGATTGGTGTGCCGTTCAAAACTTGTGTTCGACTTGGTATTTCAGGTCGGCGTAGCGCTCGCATCCACCCCGGTCAGTCCCCTCTCCCTCCGGGAGAGGGCTAGGGTGAGGGGCTTTTGATTCTCAAAACTCGAGTACGACTCGATATCCCAAGTCGGCGAAGCTCTCGCATCCCCCGCGGTCAGTCCCCTCTCCTTCCGGGAGAGGGTTAGGGTGAGGGGCTTTTGATTTTCAAAACTCGAGTACTGACTGAACACACCCAATCCAAATGTAGGAGCGAGCCTGCTCGCGATAGCGTCCGCAAGCTCACCACCTCACTAATTCTTGGTCTCGACCTTCCCACCCGCATCCGGGTCATAAAAATCCGGGATCTCGTATTTGTACTTTTTCAACCAGCGCTGCATGGCGAGGTCGCGTTCGGTGGCGGTAGCTGTTTGCGGTTTTGGTGAGGCGACTTTGTTGCGGCTTTGCAGGAGCAGCCAGCCTTCGGTTTCCTGTTGTTGCGCCGAGGCGGGGCCGGCGTCGATGGCGGGGGCGCTGAGGGGCAGGGTGAGCAGGGTCAGGTAGCACAGGCCTTTGAGGGGATGCATGGCTGTCTCCTTATTTGAGGGCCGGCGGCAGTGGATCGGCCACGGCGGCGACCTGGTTGCCGGTGGTGGGTCTGGCTTTGGCCGGTGCTTTGAGTTGTTCTGCGCGTTGTTGGGCCTGGGTGAATTGTTCCGGGGTCAGTTTGGCGCGGCTGACGATCTCGGCGGCTTGCGGCCAGTCGTTCTGGTACAGCAGCAGGGTGACCATGTTCAGTGTCGCCAATTCGTTGTTCTGCTTGAGTTCGATGGCGGTGAGAAATTCGAAACGCGCGTCGTTGAGGCGCAATTGATTGAGGTAGACCACGCCGAGGTCGTTGCGGATTTTCTCGTCGGTGGGTGCGAGTCGGGCGGCGCGTTGCAGGTGGGCCTGGGCCTGGCCGTAGTCGCTGCGGGCGGCGTAGAGCTGGCCCAGGCCATGTTCGGCCTGGGCGGTCAGGCAGCCGCCGAGCAGGCTGCGATATAACGGCTCCGCCTCGCTGCGACCGAGCAGGCGGTAGACCTTGGCTTTGCGCAGGCGCACTTCGCTGAGGTTGTCCGGCAGGCTTTGCAGGTTGGCCAGGCTGGCGTGCAGTTTGCCGTCGTTGGCCAGATCGTCCGCCAGATTCAGCGCCAGTTCCTGCTCCTGGGTCATCTTGCTGCAACTGCTCGGTGACAGCAGCGCCGTCCACGGTGCCTGGCCGTCGGTGGCGCAACCGCCGAGCAGCAGCAGACTTGCCATGACTATCAGTATTTTCATCAAACGCTCTCCATGAGCCGAGGTCAGTTTGCGAACGCCCGGGCAATCGCGGTGAAGCCCGGGCCGGCAAGGACGATCAGCAAGGCCGGAAACAGAAACAGCATCATCACCACCGACATTTTTGCCGACATTTTGGAGATGTATTCCTGCAGGCGGGTCAGGCGTCGGTCATCCAGCAGTTGCTTGAGCGCCAGCAGCGATTTCATCGCGCCGCCGCCCTGGTGAATCAATTGTTCGAGGATCACACAGGTATCGCTGAACTCGTCGACGGCGAGCATCACCGCCGCTTTGTGCAGCTCCTGGCCGAGTTCCAGTCCGCTGTCGACCCGCGCCAGAATCAGGTGCAGTTCGCTGGTCAGTTCCGGCAGCAGTTTTTGCGCTTCGCTGCTCAGTACGCGCAGTGCCTGCTCCACCGCCATGCCGGATTCGAAGAGGATGCGCAGCAGCGGAATGAAGGTGGATATCTCCACGGCGAGGGTGCGCTGGCGTCGAGCCGCGGCGTAGGCGAGCACGCGTTTGGGCAGCAGATAACCGCCGCCGGTGGCGAGCATCGGTACGATCCAGCGATTGCCGGCCTGGGGGAAGAACACTTGCTGCAGAAAGATCGCCAGGACCAAAGTCAGCAACGGCGTGCCGATCTGGCAGGCGGCGTACAACGAGCGCTCGCTGGCACGGCGCCAGCCGAGGCGGTTGAGCAGGGTCTGGGTTTCGCTGTCGATGCTCACCGAGCGCTGGCCGAAGCGGCTGCTGCCGACTGCGCGCAGCCAACTGCCGAAACGGTTTTCGCGCACCAGTTGTCCTTGCAGGCGCTGGTTGACCTGCCGCACCCGGCGCCGCTCGACCAGCAGGTGATTGATCACCAGCAACAGCGCGCCAAGCAGCAGCATGAGTGCCGCGAGCCAGATCATCTCAGACGCTCCGCAACATGCGCCACAGCGCCAGGCTGCCGACCACTTGCAACGCGGCGGCGCTGATCAACATCTGCCGCCCGCCCGTATCATTCCACATGCCCAGCATGTAACCGGGATTGGTCAGCATGAAGTAACTCACCAACAGCAGCGGCAATGCGCCGAGCACCCAGGCGGTCATGCGTGTTTCGCCGGTCAGGGCGCGCAGTTGCCGCGCGCCTTGATCACGTTCGCGTATCAGTTTGATCAAGTTCTCCAGCAGCTCGCTGGCATTGCCGCCGTAGCGGTGATTGACCTTGAGGCCCAGAGCGAACATGCGCAGTTCGTCCTGTTCATACAGCTCGGCAAAATCGCTGACGGCGTCGGGCAGATTCACGCCCAATTGCACGTTGCGCTGCACCCGGCCCATGGCCTCTTTCAGCGGGTCGTCGCTGGCGTCGATGCTGCCCATCACCGCGTCGCTCAGGGTGCGTCCGGATTTCAGGCTGCGCACGGTGTGATCGAGCAGTTGCGGCAGTTGCTCGATCATGCGCTTGATCCGCCGCTGGTACAGAAAGGCGATGTACAGCCGCAACGCCAGTGGCGGCACGACCACCATCAGCAGCAGGCCGATCCAGTCGGCGAGCACATAACCCAAGCCCACGGCCACTGCCCACAGACTCAGCCACAGGCCGAAACGCTCGGTCGGGCGACCCAGTCCGGCGCGCAGAAACATCCGCTCCAGCCCGACCCAGAACGGTTTTTCCACAGCCAGGTGCGGTTGCCCGGCCGCCAGCCGGTTGAGGACTTTTTCCGTGGCGGTCTTGCGCAGGCCTTGCAGGAACAGGCGGATCGCCAGCCCCAGCAGGGTCAGGCAGACGAGGACCAGAATCAGCGGTGCCCACATGTTCGCAGCTCCTCGCCATCAGACCGGATGCGCATCAAAACGCAATTTGTCGCCGGCCGGATTCACTGCTTCGCGCAGAAAGCCAAAACCTGTGCGGCGATCGAGGCGGAACAGGGTGTTGGTGACGTAGACGTCTTCGCGAATGCCGACCACCTCAACCACTTCGCTGACGCAGCGGCGCCCGTCGGGCATACGTGTCAGCTGGATGATCACGTCGAGGGCGGCGCAGATCATCTGACGCAGAGTGCGTTCGGCGATCGAACGGCCGGTCAGACCGACCAGGGTTTCCAGGCGCAGCAACGCATCCTGAGCATTGTTGGCGTGCACGGTACTCATCGAACCGTCATGGCCGGTGTTCATCGCGGTGAGCACATCGACCACTTCAACGCCGCGAATCTCGCCGAGGATGATCCGGTCCGGGCGCATGCGCAGGGCGTTGCGAATCAGGTCGCTGGCCTTCACTTCACCATGCCCTTCGGCATTTGGCGGACGGGTTTCCAGACGCACCACATGCGGGTGGCCGAGCTGCAATTCGGCGACGTCCTCAATGGTCACCAGACGTTCGTGGGGGTTGATCAACTGGCTGAGAATGTTCAGCAGCGTGGTCTTGCCGGTGCCGGTGCCGCCGCTGATGAGGATGTTGCAGCGCTTGCCGACCGCGTTCTGAAAAAACTCGAAGATCGCCAGGTCGATGGTCTGCATCGCCATCAGGTCGCTGCTCTTGAGCATGTCCTTGCGAAATTTGCGAATCGACAGACACGGCCCGTCGAGGGCGATCGGCGGAATGATCGCATTGACTCGACTGCCATCGGGCAGACGCGCATCGACCATCGGCGAAGACTCATCGAGGCGCCTCCCGAGCGGCGCCAGAATCCGCTGCATGACCCGTTCGACGTGATGTGCATCGATAAAACGCAAATCGCTTTGATGCAGCACGCCGTCGCGTTCGATGAATACCCGATGCGGGCCGTTGACCAGAATCTCGGTCACCGATGGGTCGCGCAGCAGCACTTCCAGCGGGCCGAAACCGGTGAGTTCGTCGACGATTTCTTCCGCCAGCCGCTCCATTTCATAGCGGGAAATCGCCAGGTGCAGACGGGCGATGTACTCGGCGACCTTGTCAGTGACGAATTGCGCGAGCTGCTGCCGCGAGCCTTCCAGCAGGTTTTTTCCCGACTCCTCGAGGGCATCGATGATGTAGCGATGCAGCACCAGTTTCAGGCCTTCGTGATCGCTGTTGCCGTTGCCAGTGCGCGGGGCGGCGCCGAACAGTTTTTCTGTGCTCATGAGCTGCCTCGCAAGCGGTCGAACCAGGTGACTTTGGTTTTCGTCAGACCCTCGGAGCGTTTCGCCAAGCGCTCGCCGAGGGCGCGCAGGTTCTGCGTGAGTTTCTCGCGCGGGGCCAGTTCGAACAGGCTGACGCCCTGGTTTTTTGCGTTCAGGCGCACTTCCGGGGTCAGGGCGAGGGTGGCAATCACTTCGAGGTTGAAGGTCTTGCCGAGGGTTTCCGCGTTCGGCGCGACGCTGCTCAGGTAGCGGTCAATCAACAAGCGACCGTGGTCGAGCTTCATGCCTTTTTCGCGCCACAGATTGAGCACGGCGAGGTTGCGCCGACAGTTGAGGATGTTTTGGTCGGTGTACCAGAGCAACTTGTCGCAGTGGCTGACAAAGGTGCGCAGCGCTTCGCTGTCGCTCTGCCCGGTGAGGTTCACGACGATGTGCTGGAAATGCTGACGCAGGGCGCTGAGCAACATGTACAGCTCGGCGGCGCTGGTGTTTTCCAGCGGCTCGTCATTGCTTGCATAGGCGAGGATGCGCAGGCCGGCTTCGGTGCTGGTGAAGGCGCTGTCGATCAGTGTCGCGTCGAGCCGGCGCAAGTGGCGCAAGGCATCGCCAAAATGAAACGAACTCTCCAGCCCGAGCAGGGCCAGGCTGTCACCGCGCGGCAGACCGAGGTCGAGCAGCAAGGTTTGCTGACCGCTTTTTTGCACCACCAGCGCCATGTGGTTGGCCAACAGCGCGCCGTCAGAACTGCTCTGCACCCCGTACATCACCGTCAGCCCGCCCAGTTGCGTGTTCGGCGCCACTGGCGGCAGGCGTTTGCTCAAGCGCCGCACCAGCCCGGCGACCTCACTGGAGCGCGAGCCGTAGGCGACAAAATCCCGCGCGCCGGCGCGCATGGCATTGAGCACAAGCTGATTGTCCATGCCGTCGCCGAGGGCAACGATTGCCAGCATCGGTTTGGCCTCCAGCGCGCCTTCGATGAGTGCACTCTGCGCGACCACATGTTCACGATCGAGACCGACAAACACCAGGCTGGCGAACGTGACGTCGACCAGTGCCAGCAATTCGTCGAGGCTGCCGCCACCGGCGCTGACCACTTGGCCGAGCGGCGCGAGCGCACCTTGCAGCCACTCCAGGTCAGTGCTGTTGCGGGTGATGGCGAGGAAGGTCTGGCTGAGGTTCTGGCTCATTGCGATAACCCGCTGCGCTTGTCGAAATTGCCGTTCTCAAGGAAAAACATGCGGTAGAAATTCGGGTCGTAGTTGCGCAGTTTTTCTCCCGGCAACGACGGCAATTGCGCGTCCGCCGCCAGTGGCTGCACCAGATGCGGCGTGACGATCATCAGCAGCTCGCGCTCTTCGCGCTTGATCTGCGAGCCTTTGAAAAACGCACCGAGCACCGGGATGTCGCCCAGGCCGGGAAACTTGTTCACCTGCGAGCTGTTGGTGGTGCTGATCAAACCGCTGATCACAAAACTTTCGCCATCGCCCAGCGACACGCTGGTGTCGGTGCGACGGATGGTCAGCGCGGGCACAGTGGTGCCGGCGATGTTCACCGCGTTGGCGAAGTCCAGTTCGCTGACTTCCGGGGCGACCTTCAGGGCGATGCGATCGCGGCCGATGATGGTCGGCGTCAGGGTCAGGCGGATGCCGAATTCCTTGTACTCGATCGACACGTTGTCGCTTCCGGAACTGGGCACTGGAATCGGGATTTCACCGCCAGCAAGAAAGCTCGCGCTCTGCCCGTTCAGCGCCACCAGACTCGGGCGGGCGAGGGTGTAGGCAAAGCCACTGGTTTCCAGCGCATTGATGATTGCCATGGTCTTGCCGCCGACCCACGAGAAATTGAACAGCGAGTTATCCACCGGCAGGCGTGGCTGCGGCACCCCGTCAATCGGCGGCAGGGTGCCGGGAGAGCCGAAAAGAAAATTGCCGCGCGTGCCGATCAGCGAGGCGGTGGCTTCCTTGAGTTTGGTCCGGCTGACTTCGACAAAACGAATATCTGTTTGCACCTGTGACGGCAGGCTTGGATCGTCTGAAGGCAGGCTGCCGGTCATCGCCGCAGTGGCGGCGCCTTGCACAAACACCATGCTCTGGCGCGGCTCACTTGAACAGGCCGTCCAGACCATCAGGCTGGTAGCACCGGGCGTCACGCCGGTGAGCAAGAATGACGAACTGCCGTTGGCGTGCACGTCGGCGATTTTCGGATCGCCGATCGCCAGACGGGTGATCGCCACGGGCGACTGCACATCCTGCTGAAAGCCTTCGCCGATCTCGATCACCGGCGGCAACCGGCCGAGGGTCGAGCAACTGCCAACGGCCGCTGATGCCGCACCCGTCGACAATCCCATCACCATCAAGACGCGGAGCATGTGTTTCCCTGTCGACCTGCAACGACTCTGCATGCACCTGGATCCTTGTGCTGTCATGGGTTTTGTTGGCTGAGCTGATTGCCACGGATGATTTCCACTGGCGGGCGTGCGCTACCGGCGGGCCCGACGCCGGATGGCGCTTTCGCGGCGGCGCCCATGGCCAGTTGAGTGAACTGGAAAAGTTGACTATTGGCGTTGTCGAGGTGCGCGGAGGACTGTTGTTCGCCGGCCCAATATCGGGCCAGACGTTGTTCTTCGCTGCTGCGCACGGCCAGGCGCAAGGTGCCGGCCTGGGTGGCGAGCATCAGGCGGCTGAGCAGTTGCTGCGGCACCGCGAGCACCACGGTGCGCGCAGCGAGTCGGCGTTGATCCTGTTTGAATCTGTCTTCGGCGCTGAGCGCCGGTGTGGCCGGTTGGCCGTCGTTGGTCAGGCCGTACTGCTCACCAACGCCGAGCACGCGCATCGCCGGCAGGACTATCTGCGCCGACTGTTGTGGGTTGCTGGCGTCCTGACGCAGATACAGCAACACATCGACGTAATCGCCCGGCAGCAATTGCCCGGCCGCGCCAATCACTTCGTCAACTGCCACGGTCAGCGCGCGCTCATCGCTGCGGATCATCCGCGCCAGCGTGCCGCCGGCGCTGAAACTTTCATCGTTGAGCCAGGTGCCCGCGCTCAAGGAACGCCAGGGTGTGCGACCGATGGCCTGATCGACACTGCTCAAGCTACCGGCCGGTGCGCTGCGCAATTTTTCCACTGTCACATCTGTCGCCGTCAGCGCGGTGAAGGGCGGCACATCGTGCAGCAGCACCACCACCGGTTGACGAGTCTGGTCTTCGGCGGTCGCGACAGTGTTTTCAACGCTGACCGCCGGGGCGATCGGTGCTTGCGCGACGGGGGCTGGCTGTCGACTGAGGACCAGCCCCCAATAACCGACAAAAATGGCACCCAGCAAAAGAATGGCGGCAAGGGCCATGGTGACGCGACTGTTCATGACGGCTCTCCCTTTCCTGCTGCACTACCCATCGCACTTGCTAACGAGAGAAATTCCCAGTCCGGCAGCTGTGAACATGCAACTATTTCGCTATTTGCACGCTAGCTGATCCACACAAAAGCGCCATTAATGACAGGCAAATAACCCACTAAAGTATGGGCCTTGGCCAATTAACAGCAGGAAATGGCTTGGAGAGAGGAGGATTAATGCTTTGTGATTAATCCGTTCTTACAGTTGTTGGGCGGGGGTTTGTTGACAATGCTCAGGTTGCACGGTGGAACCTTGCCGCGGTGGTGATGTCGGCGCCAGAGGCGCGAAGGAGCAGGCGTATGTTGGGCATGAATCTGGAATATCTGATGGCCAAGGCCCGTTTGTTGTTCAAGAGCGAGGAGGGTGCTTCGGCGATCGAATATGCGATTGTCGTGGCGATGGTCGCGGTGGTGGTTGTGGCGTTTGTTACCCCATTGGGCGACCGGGTGCTGGCGATCTTTAACAACGTGCTGACCACTTTGGGTGGGACCGCTGTGGCTCGGCCAACACCTTGAACGCGGCGTTGGTCGCCGTTGGCTGATCTCGGGCTACACTCCGGTTTACTTTCCGTTTTCAGGGATCGCCCATGACTTCCTTCCCTATGCCCCGTCAACAGTTGCTTCTGGTTGACGATGAAGAGGACGCGTTGCTGGAGTTGGCGGAGTTGCTGGAGGGGGAGGGTTTTGTCTGTCATACCGCGACGTCGGTGAAGCTGGCGTTGCATCATCTGACCCGGCATCCGGATATTGCTTTGGTGATTACTGATCTGCGCATGCCGGAGGAGTCGGGGATGTCGCTGATCCGGCGCTTGCGTGAGCATACTTCTCGGGAACATTTGCCGGTGATTGTGATGTCGGGGCATGCGGATATGGAGGATGTCAGCGATATGTTGCGGTTGCAGGTGCTGGATCTGTTTCGCAAGCCGATTTATCACGTTCGGCTTTTTGAGACTTTGGATAATTTGTTTCCCAAGGTTCGGGGGAGGTGAACGCGGCGGCCTGTGGGCCGACCGGGCTTTGGTTGGTTTTGGGTGTATATCCGTTTTTTTGGGGGTTGCGGCTGGCGGTTTCGCCCTTACGGCGAGTCCCTTTTTCAGACGCCAAAAAGGAACCAAAAGGCTTTGCTCCTGCGTTCGGCCCTCGCAGGCTCGGGTCCCTTCGCTCCGGGATCGGTCCGGGCGCAGCGGCTACGGTTTGCTGCGCTGCACCTACGTCCGCTGTGTCTGGCTGCGCCAGACGGTCGCTGCGCTCCCACGCCCGGATCAATCCCTCCACTCAGCCTTCCGATGTCGCTGGTTAGGCAAGATCAAAAGCACTCGAGCTAACGCTCATTGTTGAGTGGTTAGAAGCGGTTGTTCGGCTTGGGATTTGTGGTTTATTCGCCCCTCACCCCAGCCCTCTCCCCCTGGAGAGGGAGCCGATCTGCGTTGGCTTTGAAATCGTGTACGACTCGGTATTTCACGTCGGCGTATCCCTCACATCCACCTCGGTCAGTCCCCTCTCCCTCCGGGAGAGGGCTAGGGTGAGGGTCGGCTTTTGGCTACCAGGCCTGATCCGCGAGATCACCGCGTTCATCGCCAGCAGGCTGCCTCCCACTGCTCACGCACCGATCATGAAATCAGCGCAAAACCTGTGGGAGCTGGCTTGCCAGCGATAGCGGCCTCACAGCCACCTAACCTCTAACTGAAAAAGCACACAGTCCAATTGTAGGAGTGAGCCTGCTCGCGATGGCGTCCTCACAGCCGCCCGATATTTTCCAGAACCCACCCACTCCATTTGTGGGAGCGAGCCTGCTCGCGAATACGGCAGGTCAGCCAAAACAGTTTTCGCCTCTGCCCCCTCTCGCGAACATCCTCTCCCCCTACAACTGATAACTGAAACTAACGCTATACCGCGGTTTGCGATTCAACGTGTCCAGCGCTTCATCGGACATGGCCTTGGCCACTTCCAGCGATATGTTGTAGTACCTGGCGTCGCCAAACCTTAGCCCGATGGCGGTCGAGGACAGGTTGTTGGCTTGCACCGGCAATTGGTTGAACCAGCTGCGTGAGCGGTCGAGTACGACGTACGGTTGCAGGATGCGTAGCCAGTTGCCGGCGCGGTTGAAGCTGTAGTTGACCTCGTACGCCACGCCCCAGCCCTTGTCGCCGGAGGCCTGGTCGTCGGGGTAGCCGCGGCCGAAATTCTGGCCGCCGAATACCGCGCGTTCGCTGTCGGGCAGCGTGTCGTCGCTCCAGTACAGCGCGGCCGAGAGGACGCCTTGCCAGTTGTCGAGGAATTTATCGCTCTGCACGCCAGACAGACGTACGCGGAAGAAGTCCAGGTCGATGTCGTCGTAGTTGGTGTGCGCGCCGAGGCTGTCGAAGCCTTGGTAGACGCCGGCGCTGAGGATGCGCAGTTGGCGGGCGTCGGCCTTGCGCCAGTCGCCTTCGAAGGCGAGGGCGCGTACGTCGGTGCGCAACTCGGTGCTGAACGGGAAGTTGATGCCGTCGTAGCGGGTCTTGTCGTCGACCGCATAGAGGCGTGAGCCGGCGGTCAGCAGTTCGTTGGCGGAGGCGATCAGCGGCATGCTGAAACCGATCGAGTAGCGGTCGTTTTCGCGATGGGTACTGAGTCGTCCGCCGCCATTGACCAGCACTTCGGTGTCGGGATCGGCGCGGTAGCGAGAGGCCGAGAGGTTCAGTTGTGTGCCTTCGCTGTCGAGGAACTGGCTGTAGTCGAGTCGGTAGTAATGCTCTTTGTCATCGCCCGGTGGAAACAGGCCGCTGAGGCTCAATTGCTCGCCCAGCGACGTCTGCGAATTGCTGCTGACGCCGAGCAGGGCCTGGGGGCCGTTGCGGTTGTCTTCGGTGGTGCTCAGGGTGCTGGTGAACGGTTTGCGGCTGGCCTGGGCGATCAGCGTGGTGGCGCCATCGGTGGTGCCCGGAGGCGGCACCTGGGCCTGGATCGTCACGCCGGGGATGCGCGTCATCAGCGTGGTGTAGCGCTCGAAGGTCTTGCGGGTCAGCGGACGTTCGGCCTGGATTTTCGCCGCCAGTTTGTCGAGCAGGCCTTTGACCCGGCCGACGTCGCCCTGCATCTGGATATCGCGCACATAGCCCTCCACCAGCACTACCCGGGCGACGCCGTCGTTGAAGTTCTGTTGCGGCAAAAAAGCGTAGGACAGCAGGTAGCCGTCCTGTTGATAGCGACGGGTGATGTTGCGCGTGACTTCGATCAGGTCGGCGAGGCTGGTCTGCCGACCAATCAGCGGTTTGTAGACTTCGGCCAGTTCGTTGAGCGGATAGATCGTGCCGCCTTCGATCTGTACGGTCTTCAGGTTGACTTTGGTTTCCATCAGCAAGGGCTGCGCGGCAGTCGCACCGGGGTCCGGCACTTGTAGCGGCGTGGCGCTCGGGCGATAGGCGTCGGCCGGCAGGTTCGGCTGGGGCAGGTTGCGGATGGTTTCGTTGCTGTTGAGAAAGCTGGGCAGGGTGTCGGCGAAGGCGGTGGAGGTGAGGCTGAGCAGCAGCAGGGATGCCATTACGCGCATAGGACACTCCATGGTCAGATCACAGCGCTGGACTGAATTTTCCTTAGAAAAAAGGCGGAAGACTCGTGGGAATCTTCCGCCCTCAACCAAGCGTAGGCGCTGTAGGTGAGGCCGTCGAATCGGCCAGGTGCAATTTAGCGTTTGTTGCCTCCCAGAGTGCCGGTCAGACCACCGAGTACCCCGCCCAGACCGCCAGTGGTGCCGCCAGTGGCAGTGCCGCCGTTGACCAGGCCACCGACTGCCGCCACGGTGCCGCCGACGTTAGTGACCAGACCACCGACCGCTGTGGTGACCGGATTGTTGGTCGCGGCGATGGTGTTGCCGAGACTGCTGACCGCGCCACCGACCTGGCCGGTGAGGCCTGTCACCGGTGAGCCGAGGCCAGTGGCGGCGCCGACCTGTTGAGTGACGCTGGTGACGGCGCTGGTGACCGGGTTCAGGCCTGCGCCGACCGCAGCCCCCACCGTAGCCAGTGGTGATGTCGTAGCGGTGATCGGAGTCCCCGAACCACCGAGCACCGTGTTGAGCGAAGCGATGGTGTTGCCCAGACCGCCAGCGGTCACACCACCGGCACTGACCACGCCATTGGTGTTGCCAGCATTGAGACCCGTGCCGACGTTGGCCACCGCACCGCCGACAGTCTGCAGCAGGCCGGTGCCACCGAGGCCGCCACCCAGACCACCCCCGAGACCACCGCCAGTGCCCGAACCGGTGCCGTTGGACACCAGACCACCGGCTTTGCCGACCGCCGTGCCGGTGTTGCTCAGCGCACCGCCCAGCGTGTTGGTCAGCGCATTGCCGCTTCCAGCGCCCGTCACTTTACCGCCTAGGGAGTTCACCGCGCCGCCCACTTGCGACACCAGGCCTTTGAGCGGATCGCCAAGGCCGGTGGCATCGCCGAGTTTATCGGTGGTGCTTTCCACCATGGCGATCACCGGAACCAGGCCGCTGCCGACTTTATTGGTCAGCTGGCTGGTCGGGCCGTTGCTCAGGGTGGTGTTGAGGGTGTCGCCGAGCATGGTGACTTTCACCCCGACTCCGTCGAGTACCGGGGCCACTTTGGTGACCACGCCGCCCACCACCGGCACGCTGCTGGTGGCGCTCGCCAGTTTGCCGCTCAGGTCCGAGACACCGTCGCCAACATCCGACACCACGCCGCCGACCGAGGCCACGGTAGTGGTCAGGCCTTTTGGATCGGTGGCCAGTTTGCCGATGCCGTTGCTGACGCCATCACCCAGGGTGCTGACCACATTGCCCGTCGTGTTGGCCACACTTTGTACGATGCCGCCAGCCACTGGAACGCTGCTCAGGGAATCGCCGATCTTGCCGACGCCATCGCCGACACCGCTGACGGTTTTGCCGACATCCTGCACCAGCGTGGTGGTGACAAGCGAGGGTGTGGTCGGGTTGGTCGGATTGGTAGGGGCAGTCGGGTTGGTCGGATCGGTGCCGCCGCCGGTTCCACCAGTACCACCGGTTCCACCACCAGTACCGCCGGTGCCGCCGGTGCCTGCGGTATCACCACCGCCAGCAGTGCCGCCTGTGCCACCGGAGCCGTCGGTGCCAGCCGTGCCATCCGCCGCCGCACCGCCCGAACTGCCCGAGCTGCTGTGGTGGCCGCCACCGCCGCTGCTGCAGCCGGTGAGACCGAGAGAAAGTACCAGAGCCAGAGCGATTGCCGATTTGCACCACACGTCTTGAGTTTTCATGATTGAGATTCCTGCACCTGTCACAACATTACGTTGCCTTCGATGGCCCGCCGTTCTGCTGTCGGCGATGCCTCGTCCATGGCTCTAATCTCAGTCGATGGGTGATTTCGCACCATTCTCAAGTTGGTATTAACGCCTTTATACAAGTGCCGCAGCGCACTGCCTAAGGACTAATACCGCGGTAATAGACGCACAAAAAAAAGCCCTGAAAATCAAGGCTTCGACTTTTTGAACAGTGGGGAGTGACGGGCGAAAAACTTAAGTTATATATACACAATTAACGGTTTTTACCGCTCGATCCGCTCAGGCAATCGGCTGCCACTGGCCAACCATGTGCTCCAGATCTCCGACACCGACCAGTCGCAATTCGCCGCAGGACCCCGGCGCACTCGCCAGCAAGGTCACTTCGCTCGGCAGGCGCACCGGTTTGCGAAAATGCACAGCGATTTCCAGATTGGCTTTGGGCAAATGCTCTGACAGTGCCGCCAGCGTGCGCGCCTTGTTCCACAAACCGTGGGCGATGGCGGTGGGGAAACCGAACAGTTTTGCGCTGGCGGTGCTCAGGTGGATCGGGTTGTAGTCGCCGGACACTTTCGCGTACTGCCGGCCGATGTCCGCCGGCGCTTGCCAGTGTGCTACCTCCAACAGGGCTTGCGCGGGTTGCCAGATTTGCTCGCCGGGCTCGCCGTCGAGTTTCACCCCACGACACAGCATCTGACTCTGCGCCTCCCACAACGGCCCGAGCTGATCATCCAGTGTGGTCAACAGATCGAACGTTGCGCCTTTGGCGTGCGCTTGCAGATTGTGCACGCGTACGCTGACCTGCGCCCGGCTGATCGCGCCCAGCGGTCGCAGCACGCGAATACGGTTGCTCAAGTGAACCAGCCCGAGCAGCGGGAACGGGAATTCGTTGTCAGTCAGCAACCGCATCTGCAAGGCGAAGGCGAGGACGTGCGGATACGTCGGTGGCAGCAGACCGTCATCGGTGAAGCCGCAGACCTTGCGATACCCCGCCAGACGTTTGCCTTCGATGTCGACCCAGCAGCGCAGTCCTCGGTCGGGCAATTGCGTGCCGGTGATCTTGCGCCGTGTCGCCGCCCTGGCATACAGCGCGGGCAGGCTCGGTTCGCGGTCCAGCGTGTGCCATTCGATGCTCATGCCTAGGCCCCCAGAACGCTTTGTCCGCAGACCCGCAGCGCCTGCCCGGTGAACGCGCCGCTGCCCGGTTGCGCCAGCCACGCCACCGCTTCGGCGACATCCTGCGGTAAGCCGCCCTGGCCCAGCGAACTCATGCGGCGCCCGGCCTCGCGCAGGCCGAAGGGAATGTGTGCGGTCATTTGCGTCTCGATAAAGCCCGGTGCCACGGCGTTGATACTGATGCCGCGGGGCAGCAGCGTTGGCGCCCAGGCTTGCGCGAGACCGATCAGCCCGGCCTTGCTCGCGGCATAGTTGGTTTGCCCGCGGTTACCGGCGATGCCACTGATCGAGGCGAGCAGAACCACTCGCGCGTTGTCGCGCAGGGTGCCGCTGTCGAGCAGGGCCTTGGTCAGCACTTGCGGGGCATTGAGGTTGACCGCCAGCACCGCGTCCCAGAACTCCGGGGTCATGTTGGCCAGGGTCTTGTCGCGGGTGATCCCGGCGTTGTGCACCAGAATGTCGAGGCCGTCCGGCAACTGTCCGATCAGTTGCGCGGCAGCGTCTTCAGCGCAGATATCCAAGGTGATGCTACGTCCGCCGAGGCGAGCGGCGAGGGCTTCCAGATCGGACCTGGCTGGCGGCACGTCGAGCAGAATTACTTCGGCACCATCGCGAGCGAGGGTTTCGGCAATCGATGCGCCGATGCCGCGCGCCGCGCCGGTGACCAGCGCTTTACGTCCGGCCAGAGGTCGCGTCCAGTCGCTGACCGGCGTGGCGCAGGGGCTGAGGCGAATCACCTGGCCGGAGATGAACGCGCTTTTCGGCGAGAGGAAAAACCGCAGCGGGCCTTCCAGCTGATCTTCGGCGCCTTCGCCCACATAGATCAGTTGCAGTGTGCCGCCGCTACGCAGCTCCTTGGCCAGCGAACGGGAAAAACCTTCCAGTGCACGCTGCGCACTCGCCGCGAACGGATCGCTGAGGGTTTCCGGCGCGCGGCCAAGAATGACCAGATGTGCACTGTGTTCGAGGTTCTTCAGCAACGGCTGGAAAAATTCGCGCAATTGTTTGAGCTGGTCGGTGTGCTGCAACGCGCTGGCATCGAACACCACCGCTTTGAGTTTCGGCCCATGACCCGGAATCCATTCGCTGGCGCTCGCCGGTTGTTCGCCGTAGCGGTAGATGCCATCGGTCAAGCGATTGGCGAATATGCTGATGCGCTCGACCAGCGGCCCGCCACCGATCAGCAGCGCGCCCTCGACCGGCCGCAGGCGCCCGGCCTGCCAGCGTTCCAGCCGCACCGGCGACGGCAGGCCCAACGCCCCGACCAGACGATGGCCGAGGGACGAGTTGGCGAAGTCGATATAGCGGTCAGACATGGAACGCTCTCCAGAAGTTGGGGTTCAAAGTGTGGACTGCCGAGGGCAATCAATCGTTCGATCAGCGCAATAAGGCCTACGCTGCAACATTGAGGTTTAGCAGGTCTTGCAGGGGAACGCGGGACTCGTGGGAGCGAGCCTGCTCGCGAAGGCGGTTTATCAGTCGCTGAAAATGCTGACTGTGCCGGCCTCTTCGCGAGCAGGCTCGCTCCCACAGGGGACCGCATCGAATTCAATTATTTTGAAAAGGAGTTATTCATGACCCAGCTGCGCCGCGTCGCGATCATCGGCGGTAACCGTATCCCCTTCGCCCGCTCCAACGGACCGTACGCCACGGCCAGCAATCAGGCCATGCTCACCGCCGCCCTCGAAGGCCTGATCGAACGCTACAACCTGCACGGCCAGCGCATCGGCGAGGTCGTAGCGGGCGCGGTGCTGAAATTGTCACGGGATATGAACCTGACCCGCGAATGCGTGCTCGGCTCGCGCCTGTCACCGGCCACCCCGGCCTACGACATCCAGCAAGCCTGCGGCACCGGTCTGGAGGCGGCGATCCTGGTGGCGAACAAGATCGCCCTCGGTCAGATCGACTGCGGCATCGCTGGCGGCGTGGATACCACCTCGGACGCGCCGATCAGCGTCAGCGAAGGCCTGCGCAAGATTCTCCTGCAAGCCAACCGCGCCAAGAGCACTGGCGACAAACTGAAGACCCTTCTGCAGTTGCGGCCTCAGCATCTGATTCCGGATTTCCCGCGCAACGGCGAGCCACGCACCGGTCTGTCGATGGGGCAGCACTGTGAATTGATGGCGCAGACCTGGCAGATCCCCCGTGAAGAACAGGACCAACTGGCCCTCGAAAGCCATCACAAACTCGCCGCGTCCTACAGCGAAGGCTGGCACAACGACCTGATGACACCGTTCCTCGGCCTGACCCGCGACAACAATCTGCGCCCGGACCTGACCCTGGATAAACTCGCCAGCCTGAAACCGGCCTTCGAAAAAAGCGCGAAAGGAACGTTGACCGCAGGCAACTCCACGCCGCTGACCGATGGCGCCTCGGTGGTGCTGCTGGGCAGCGAAGAATGGGCCAAGGAACGGGGGCTGCCGATCCTCGCTTATTTGCGCGACGGCGAAGCGGCAGCGGTGGACTTCGTCAACGGCGCCGAAGGCCTGTTGATGGCCCCGGTGTACGCGGTGCCGCGTTTGCTGGCGCGCAACGGCCTGACCTTGCAGGACTTCGATTACTACGAAATCCATGAAGCGTTCGCGGCGCAAGTGCTGTGCACGCTCAAGGCCTGGGAAGATCCCGACTACTGCAAGACCCGCCTGGGCCTCGACGCACCGCTGGGCTCGATCGACCGCAGCCGGCTGAATGTGAAGGGCAGCTCGCTGGCGGCGGGGCATCCGTTTGCTGCAACGGGTGGGCGGATTGTGGCGAACCTGGCGAAGTTGCTGGATGCGGCGGGGAAGGGGCGCGGGTTGATTTCGATTTGTGCGGCGGGTGGGCAGGGCGTGACTGCCATTGTTGAACGCTGAAAGAGCTCTCCCTCACCCTAACCCTCTCCCGGGGGGAGAGGGGACTGATTGGGGGATACTGGCGAGATACGCCGACTTGAACGAGCAGCGTTGAATCCGAAACCGACCGAGCCGGTGGATTTTTACAATTCATAATCAACCCGTTATTTCAGGTCGATGTAAAACGCCAGACACCGCGGTCGGCCCCCTCTCCCTTTGGGAGAGGGCTGGGCGGGCGGCGTTCCGATGAGGGGGCTTTTAGGACCGCCACAATCTCAGGTCCGAAACCGACGAACCAACCCATCCAGCTCATTCGACAACCCCGCCAGACTCTGCGAATCCATCCTCGCCGAATTAGCCAGTTCCGCCACCAACTGCGCATCCCCATGAATCTGGCTGATGTGCCGATTGATGTCCTCAGCTACTTGATGCTGTTCTTCCGCGGCCGTGGCGATCTGCGTGTTCATGTCGCGGATCACGTCGACCGATTCGCGGATCTGCCCGAAACTTTCCCGTGCCTCGCCGATGCGCGTTACCGATTGCTGCGAAACCTTCAGGCTGGCGTGCATCTGTTGGGTGACCTGGCTGGTGCGCTTGGCCAGATTGCCGAGCAAACCGTCGATCTCTGCCGTCGAATCCGCGGTGCGTTTGGCCAGCGCGCGGACCTCGTCGGCGACCACGGCAAAACCGCGACCCTGTTCACCGGCACGCGCAGCCTCGATGGCGGCGTTGAGCGCCAGCAGGTTGGTCTGTTCGGCGATCGAGCGGATGGTGCCGAGGATCGACTGGATGTCGTTGCTGTCGCGCTCCAGTTGCTGCATCGACTGCGCCGATTGCTCGAGTTCCTGGCTTAACTGATCGACGCTGTGCACCGCCGCGTCGATCTGTTGCTGGCCCTGCCGCGCCTGACGCTGGCCGCTGTCGGCCGAGTCCGCCGCTTGACTGCATGAGCGCGCGACTTCGTTGGCGGTGGCGACCATTTCATGGAAGGCCGTCGACACCATATCGACCGCTTCGCGCTGACGCCCGGCCGCTTCGGCCATGTCACTGGAGACCTGAGTCGAGCTTTGCGAGGTGGCGAGAATTTTTCCCGCCGCGCCGCCGATGTGCTGGATCAGGCTGCGGATCGCCGTCAGGAACTGGTTGAACCAGTTGGCCAGTTGCGCGGTTTCATCGCTGCCACGGATATCGAGGTTTTTGGTCAGGTCGCCTTCGCCCTGGGCGATGCCTTCCAGGCCACTGGCGACGCTGCGGATCGGCCGCACGATGAGGCTGGCGAAACTGGCACCGACCACGGCGAACAGCACCGCGAGCACGGCGGCAATGATTGCGATCAACCAGGTCAGTTGTGTGGCAGAACTCATCACATCGCTCTGCTTGATCAGGCCGACAAAAGTCCAGCCCAGTTGCTCCGATGGCCAGACGTTGGCCATGTAGCGTTCGCCATTGAGTTCGACTTCCACCAGCCCTTTGCCGGCCTTGGCCAGTTGCGCATAACCCTCGCCGAGGCTGTCGAGCGGCTTGAAGTTGTGTTCCGGCTGTTTCGGATCGACCAGCACCGTGCCGCTGTTTTCCAGCAGCATCAGGTAACCGCTGTCACCCAGTTTGATCTGCTTGACGATTTCAGTGAGCTGCTTGAGCGTCACGTCGATGCTGACCACACCGCCATTGCTGCCGAGTTTGTTGTCGATGGTGCGCACGGTGCTGACGTAGGTGGCATCGTCCTGCGCCCAGTAATAAGCCGCGGTGCGAAACGGTTTGCCCGGCTTGGCCTGGGCGGCCTTGTACCATGGGCGCTGGCGCGGGTCGTAATTGTTCAGCTTGGGATCGTCCGGCCACGACACATAACCGCCGGCAGCGGTGCCGACAATCGCGTAGGCGTAAGCGGGGTGGGCGTTGCCCAGGTCCTGCAGAAACGCAAAGACCTTTTTGTCCATCTCGCCCTGCGGGATGGTTTCGGCGTTGGCGCTCATGTAGGTTTTGAGGCTGTCGTCGGTGTTCTTGATCAGCGGTTGCGACGCCAGGTAATCGACGTTCTGGCTGATGCCGTCAAAAAACAACTGCATGGCGTTGCTGACCTGACGGATCTCGCGGCCGCTGCTGTCGACAAAACTGTCCCGGGCATCGCTGCGCAGGTTCATCACCACGAGGGTGGCGACCAGCACCACCGGCAAGCAGGCGATGATTGCAAACGCCCACGTCAACTTCTGTTTGATGTTCATCCGCGCTCCAGATTTTCTTGTAGGCCCACGCAGTGCAGATGACTTGTGGTTTATTGGCAGCCGAAAACGTTGTGGATCACCCGTTTCCCTGGGCGCGGCATCGCAGGTTGTTGTGGAACGATTGTCGAACAGATCCCTCTGTCATTCAGGGCTTCGGCTGCGCAAACGGGAAATTGAGGCGGCGCGGAAAAAATCTGCCGAAGGGTCGTCGGGCAGCCAATGTCAGATTCTGTCGCAAATGCCCTTGCAAACGGCGGCCAACAAACACGCCGGGCTCGGCTATGATTCGCATCGGTCGATGCGCGAGCGCAGAGTTGGCCCTGTAATCCGGCACAGTGTGTGCATTCTCTACGTTCACAGGTCGGCACCCCCTCCCCGTGATGCGAGGATTGCCGTATAACGAGTGACATTCGCGTGTTTGGTAATAAAGGACCCACAATAAAAGCTGATGAAGACTCCAAAACGCATTGAACCCCTGATCGAGGACGGTCTGGTCGACGAAGTGCTGCGCCCACTGATGAGTGGTAAAGAAGCAGCTGTTTATGTGGTGCGCTGCGGCAATCAGTTACGTTGCGCAAAGGTCTACAAGGAGGCGAACAAACGCAGTTTCCGCCAGGCGGCCGAGTATCAGGAAGGTCGCAAGGTGCGCAACAGCCGACAGGCTCGCGCGATGGCCAAGGGCTCCAAGTTCGGCCGCAAAGAGACCGAAGACGCCTGGCAGAACGCCGAAGTGGCGGCGCTGTTCCGTCTGGCCGGTGCCGGCGTACGAGTGCCCAAACCCTATGACTTCCTCGACGGCGTGCTGTTGATGGAGTTGGTGGCCGACGAGTTCGGCGACGCCGCGCCGCGTCTGAACGACGTGGTGCTGGAGCCGGATCAGGCGCGCGAATATCACGCGTTCCTGATTTCGCAGATCGTACTGATGTTGTGTACCGGTCTGGTGCACGGTGACCTCTCGGAGTTCAACGTGCTGCTGACCCCGACCGGCCCGGTGATCATCGACCTGCCGCAAGCGGTCGACGCCGCCGGCAACAACCACGCGTTCAGCATGCTCGAGCGCGACGTTGGCAACATGGCTTCGTACTTCGGTCGCTTCGCCCCGGAGCTGAAGAAGACCAAGTACGCCAAGGAAATGTGGGCGCTGTACGAAGCCGGCACCTTGCACCCCAACAGCGTGCTGACCGGTGAGTTCGATGATCCGGAAGACCTGGCCGATGTCGGCGGCGTGCTGCGCGAGATCGAAGCGGCGCGCCTCGACGAGGAACGCAAGCAGGCCATTCGCGCGGCGGACGACGAGCCCAAAGGCAAGTCCGAGGAACCGCCTCCACCGCCGTGGATGCAGTGACCGCGTGAACGGAAACCCGGCTTCGGCCGGGTTTTTTGTCTCACTCCAACAAGCACCCTCACCCCAGCCCTCTCCCAGAGGGAGAGGGGGCCGACCGAGGTGTCTGGGGTATTTCATCGACCGGAAATACCGAGTCGATTATGGAATGGGCTACCGCGTTGATTTTGGATTCGGTAAAGCACTATCAGGTCGGCGCATTTTCACAGCATCCCCCGATCAGTCCCCTCTCCCTCTGGGAGAGGGCTAGGGTGAGGGGCTCTTCCGGATCCTGGCAAATTCGCGTCTACTGTCCTCCGCTCCAACCACACTCAAGGACTGAATGTGCCCACCCCACGCAACCTCCAGCTGATCGTCAGCGCCCGGCTGATCTCCGATTTCGGCGCCTTCCTCAACATGGTCGCGCTGGCCACTTACGTCTACCTGCTGAGCAACAGCGCCATGAGCGTCGGCATCTTCCTCGCCAGCCGCGTCGGCGGCGGAATTTTTGCCAGTCTGATCGGCACCGCGTTCTACCGCCGCTGCAGCGGGCGGGTGCCGTTGATCGCCTTCGACCTGCTGCGCGCCGGCGCATTGGCGTTGCTGCTGATTGTGCCGGTCGGCCAACAAGCGCTGCTGCTGCCCCTGATCGCCTTCGTGCTCGGTTTGGGCAATTCGATGTTTGCGATTGGCGTGAACAGCCAGCTACCGCGCTTGATCGAACCGGCGCAGTTACTCAAGGCCAATGCCTGGATCACTTCAGCCTCGTCGGCAGCAATGGTCGGCGGCAGTCTGGTGTCTGGATTGCTGGTGGCGGCGTTTGGCTTTGAAGCGGTTTTCGCCTTGAATGCGCTGACCTATGTACTGGCCGCGCTGTTGATTGTGCCGCTGCGTTTTGCCGCAACGACCGTCAACGATGCACCCGAACGCGGCGAATGGGCCGCCCTGAAAAGCGGTCTGCGCAATGCCCCGGTGGTCGCGGCGATGCTCGCGGTGACCATGGCCGATACCCTCGGCAGCGCCGCGCACAACGTCGGCTTCCCGATAATTGCGAAACTGCTGACGCCCGAGTCGGCGAGCACCACCCTGGGCCTGGCACTGGCGGTGTGGGCCTGCGGCAAGCTGCTCGGTGCGCGCATCGCCAGTCGCCTCAAAGCTACGGGCAACAGCGATCTGCAGCGCCGATATTTTCTCGGTGTAGCTGTGATGTCCTGCGGGTTCATTCTGATGTTCCAGCAACACAGCCTGTATGGCTTGCTGTCGTTTGCGCTGCCGGCAGGCCTGGGTGACGGCATTTCCGAAGTCAGCCTGATGTCGCGCCTGCAACGCGAGTCCGAACAACTGCGCCTGCCGATCTTCAGCGTCCTGACCTTGCTGCAAATGACCGGTTTCGGCATCGGCATGCTCATTGCCGCACCGTTCTATGAAGGGTGGACGCCGGGCGCCGTGGTCATGCTGTTCCACGGCATTCCCCTCGTTACACTGCTCGTGCTGAAAGTGCTGGCGCTCAGGCGCGCGCGGGTTGCGCGCAGCAGCCCGACGCCAGTTCCTTGAGAATCGGGCAGTCGGGGCGCTGGTCGCCGCTGCAGTGTTCGACCAGATCCTGCAGGGTGTCGCGCAACTCGCCCAGCTCGCGGATCTTCTGATTCAGCTCGTCGATGTGCTGGCGCGCCAGAGCCTTCACATCGGCGCTGGCGCGCTGGCGGTCCTGCCACAGGGTCAGCAATTTGCCGACTTCTTCCAGCGAGAAGCCCAGGTCCCGCGAGCGCTTGATGAACGCCAGCGTGTGCAAGTCATCGCTGCCGTAGACGCGGTAACCGGCGTCGGTGCGATGGGCTGCTTTGAGCAAACCGATCGACTCGTAATAGCGGATCATTTTTGCGCTGAGGCCACTTTGCCGGGCCGCTTGGCCGATGTTCATCGCTGTTCCTCCAATTCATCGGGCTTCCAGGTTTTCAACAGTAACGCATTGCTCACCACACTGACGCTCGACAAGGCCATGGCCGCGCCGGCCAGCACCGGATTGAGGAAACCGAACGCTGCCAGCGGAATGCCGATCAGGTTGTAGACAAAGGCCCAGAACAGGTTCTGGCGGATCTTCGCGTAGGTCTTGCGGCTGATCTCCAGCGCCGCCGGCACCAGTCGCGGGTCGCCGCGCATCAGGGTGATGCCGGCAGCGTGCATGGCGACATCGGTGCCGCCGCCCATGGCGATACCGACGTCGGCGGCGGCCAGGGCCGGCGCATCGTTGATGCCGTCACCGACCATCGCCACCACGCCGGTCTTCTTCAGTTCGGTGACGGTAGCGGCTTTGTCTGCCGGCAACACTTCGGCGTGGACAATGGCGATGCCCAGCGCCTCGGCGACCACCCGCGCACTGCCGCGGTTATCGCCGGTCAGCAGATGGCTGTGGATATCTCGCGCGGCAAGTTGTTGCACGGCTTGCAGCGCGCCGGGTTTCAGCGTGTCACCGAAAGCGAACAATCCGAGTACGCGCGGTTGCGGGCTCTGCTCGATCAGCCATGACAGGGTGCGGCCTTCGGTTTCCCAGGCCGTGGCGCTGTCGTTCAATGGCGCGGCGCTCAATCCGCTTTCTTCGAGCAACCGACGATTGCCCAGGGCCAGGCGGCAACCGTCCAGCGTCCCGGCGATGCCGCGCCCGGTCAGCGACTGGCTGTCGCTGACATTTGGCACATCCAGGTCGCGTTCGGCAGCGGCATCCAGCACCGCTTTGGCCAGTGGATGTTCACTGCCGCGTTGCAACGCCCCGGCCAGTTTCAGCAACGTGTCTGCGTCGCCATCAATCGCACTGAGATGGGCGATGCGCGGCGTACCGGAGGTCAGCGTGCCGGTCTTGTCGAACACCACGCTGCTGACGGCATGGGCACGCTCCAGTGCTTCGGCGTCCTTGATCAGAATGCCGTGGCGTGCGGCGACACCGGTGCCGGCCATGATCGCGGTCGGCGTGGCGAGGCCGAGGGCGCAGGGGCAGGCGATGACCAGCACCGCGACGGCGTTGATCAGCGCGGTTTCGATCGGCGCGCCGTAGAGCCACCAGCCGATCAGCGTCGCCAGAGCGATCAGCAACACCGTCGGCACGAAGATCTGGCTGACCTTATCCACCAGTTTCTGAATCGGCGCTTTCGCCGCTTGCGCGTCTTCGACCAGACGGATGATCCGCGCCAGTACACTTTCTGCACCCAGCGCTTGAGTGCGCACCAGCAAGCGCCCCTCACCGTTGATCGCGCCACCGGTGACCGGGTCGCCCGGTTGTTTTGGCACCGGCAGGCTTTCGCCGCTGATCAACGCTTCGTCGGCGTGGCTCTGACCTTCGATGACTTCGCCGTCGACCGGGAAGCGTTCGCCGGGTTTGACCAGCACCACGTCATGCAGGCGCAGGGCGCTGATGGCGACGTCCTGCTCGCGGCCGTCAATCACTTGAATGGCGCGTTCCGGACGCAACGCTTCAAGGGCGCGGATGGCGCTGGCGGTCTGGCGTTTGGCGCGGCTTTCCAGGTATTTGCCGAGCAGCACCAGGGCGATGACCACCGCCGAGGCTTCGAAATACAGATGCGGCATGCGTCCGGCGGCGGTGGCCCATTCATAGAGGCTCAAGCCATAACCGGCGCTGGTGCCGAGGGCCACCAGCAAGTCCATGTTGCCGGCGCCGGCGCGCACGGCTTTCCACGCGGCGACGTAAAAGCGTGCACCGAAAATGAATTGCACTGGCGTGGCGAGGGCGAATTGCGCCCAGGCCGGCAACATCCAGTGCAGGCCGAATGGTTGCAGCAACATCGGCGCGACCAGCGGCAGGGCCAGAGCGATCGCGCAGATCAGTGCCCAGCGCTCGTACTTCAGGCGCTGTTGCTGTTTATCGGTACTCGCCGATTCGGCTTGCCAGACGCTGGCGGTGTAACCGGCCTTGCTCACCGCGTCGAGCAGGCTTTGCTGATCGACCGGGCCAAGCAATTCCAGGTGCGCACGCTCGTTGGCGAGGTTGACGCTGACGCTTTTCACCCCGGCGACTTTGTTCAGGGCGCGCTCGACGCGGCCGACGCAGGACGCGCAGGTCATGCCGTCGATACTCAATTCGAGAGTTTGCTGGGGGACGCTGTAACCGGCGCGCTCCACCGCTTCCAGCAACGCCGGCAAGCTGTCGTCCGGCGCCTGCACGCGGGCCTGTTCGGTGGCGAGGTTGACGCTGACATCGCGGGCGCCGCTGACTTTGCTCAAGGCGCGCTCGACCCTCCCGGCGCAACTGGCGCAGGTCATGCCAGCAATCGGCAGATCGAAAGTGGTGGAATCGGACATGGGTCTTACTCCCTGCAGTAGATGCCTGCAAGGATCAACCTTGCCATGCGGGCAAGGTCAAGCACCATTATTTGACTCGCCGCAAAACCAACTGTGGGAGCGAGCCTGCTCGCGAAAGCGGCGGGTCAGTCAACATCATCGCTGAATGACACACCGTATTCGCGAGCAGGCTCGCTCCCACAGGTTCAGGTTGGCTCAGTAGCCGAGATCGGCGCGCTTGAGGTACATGCCTTCCTGATTCATCGCTATGCGGTATTTCTGTATATCGCCCGCTTGCAGCTTTATTTCCTGCGAGCCGGGCGCGAGCAAGCCCGGATTGCAACCGGGTACTTGCCCCGGCAACAGCTTCAAGCGCAAAGAAACATTACCCGGCGGCAGGTTGAACGAGGTGCTCTGTTCCTGAAACAGCCGCGCCGAAAGCTGATCCTGAATGTACACGCCAATTTCGCACGAGGTCGCCACTTCCAGGCGTTCGCGGGAAATGATCAGTACCGCGTAATCCTCCCCGACAGCCTGCACAGGCGCGACTGCCGAAAAGAGACCGAGAAAGCCAAACAGGCTGAAAGCTGACCAGCGCATGGCTGCATCTCCTGCAATTGAAGTCATTGATGTACGCAGCTTGGCCGAGCGCGGCGCCGATTGCCAGCCCGGCAGTTTTTGCCAGAACTTGACCTTGCCATCGTGGCAAGCTCGAAACTGCGGGCAACCTCACTCAAAGGAGTCATCCCATGCAAGTATTCAACGTTCAAGGCATGTCCTGCGGTCATTGCGTCAAAGCCATTACCAGCGCCGTTCAGGCCAGGGATCCGGCGGCCAGCGTGCGTGTCGATCTGGCTGCGAAAGAGGTCGGTGTCGAAAGCTCACTGGACGCTGAAAAGATCATCGAAGCGATCAGCGAAGAAGGGTACACGGTGAAGCTCGTCTGAAATTGATCGTTAGCGAGCTATCGGAATGTTCAAGGCGTTCGGGCGCGGCTAGACTGTCGGGCTGCGACTTGCCCACCTGGATGCCTGATGAACTTTCGTACCATTTTGATACTTGGCGCCTTGAGCGCTTTCGGTCCATTGGCGATCGACTTCTATCTACCCGCGTTTCCGGCCATGGCGCTGGCCTTCGGCACCGATGAGCAGCATGTGCAGCTGACGCTGGCGGCGTACTTCCTCGGTCTATCGCTGGGCCAACTGGCTTACGGGCCGATTTCCGATCGGTTCGGCCGGCGGATTCCACTGCTCAGCGGCGTCGGCCTGTTCACCTTGGCGTCTTTGGCCTGTGCCTATGCGCCAAGTCTGGAATGGCTGATTGGCGCGCGTTTCGTCCAGGCGCTTGGAGGCTGCGCGGGTATGGTGATTTCCCGCGCGGTGGTCGCCGACAAGTGCGACGCGGTGGGCTCGGCGAAGGTTTTCTCGCAACTGATGCTGGTGATGGGCCTGGCGCCGATTCTGGCGCCGATGCTCGGCGGTCTGCTGGTCAATACCAGCGGTTGGCAGTCGATCTTTCTCGTGCTGACCGGTTTTAGCGCCCTCGCGGCGCTGGCCGTGGCGCTTGGCCTGCCGGAAAGCATGCCGGCGCACGTGCCGCGCCAGCCACTGTCGGGTGCATTGCGCCAATACACGCGACTGGTCAAGGACCGGGTTTACCTCGGTCACGCACTCACCGGCGGTATCGCCATCGCCGGCATGTTCGCCTACATCGCCGGTTCACCCTTTGTGTTCATCAAGCTGTACGGCGTGCCCGCCGAGCATTTCGGCTGGCTGTTCGGCACCAACGCGGCGGGTTTCATTCTGGTGGCGCAAGTCAATGCGCGGTTGTTGGCCAAGCGCGGCCCGGCGTTTCTGCTGGTGCGTGCGGTGTGGGTGTACTTTCTTGCAGGGCTTACCTTGCTGGCGGTCGGCGCGATGCGGCCGGAAGCCTTGTGGCCATTGCTGATTCCGCTGTTCATCTGCATCGCCAGCCTTGGCTGCATCATCCCCAACGCATCCGCCTGTGCGATGAACGGCCAGGGGGCGCGGGCCGGCAGCGCGTCGGCCATGCTCGGTTGTCTGCAATTCAGCATCGCCGCCGGTGCGGCTGCGCTGGTGGGCGTGCTGCACGATGGCAGCGCCGTGCCGATGGCGATGGTCATCAGCTTGTGCGGGTTGCTGGTGGTCAGCGTCGCTTCGCTCACCCGCCGCCTGCAGAGTGCCCGGGCATTGGCGCAAGCCCAGGCCGAGGCGTAAACAGTCTCAGCCGGCAGCGCGCTGCTGGCTGTATTCGGGAATGCGATGGGGCGCGCAGAGTCGCGCTTCGAGGGTGCGAGTGAACGCCAGCGCTTCGGCTTCACTGCGAAAGGTCACGACATGCTGGTCGAGGCGAACCTGCCATTGAGACTTTGCCACTTCTTTTATCAGGATCTTCATTGCTGACCTCCCTTGTGTAAAAGATGTATCGCAGAGGCTTCGATTGTAGACCCGAATACGATCGCAATTGTGACAACGCCCGGGCATCGGACTGACGGCAAAAAATCTCGCAGCCCGGCCAGCCGCTCTAGCGCTGGCACAGGCTGCGACGTCCGGTTTCTCAGAAACCTTCTAAAACAATTTTCCCCTTGGCCTTGCCGCTTTCCAGCAATTCATGGGCGCGACGCAGGTTGGCTGCATTGATGCTGCCGAAGTGTTCGCCCACGGTCGTTTTCAAGGTGCCCGCATCGATCAGTTGCGCGACACGGTTGAGCAGGTTGTGCTGCTCGATCATGTCCGGCGTTTCGAACAGCGAGCGGGTGTACATGAACTCCCAGTGCAGCGACAGGCTCTTGCGCTTGAGTTTGCTCACGTCCAGCGACTTCGGATCGTCGATCAGCGCCAGTTTGCCCTGCGGCGCCAACGCTTCGACCAGTTGCTCCAGATGCTGGTCGGTCTGGGTCAGGCTGGCGACATGGGTGACGTTATCGAGGCCGGCGCGCTTGAGTTCTTCGCTCAGCGGCTGGCTATGATCGATCACTACGTCAGCACCCAGCGCTTTGACCCAGTCGCGGGTTTGTTCGCGGGATGCGGTGCCGATGACCTTCAGGCCAGTCAGCTGCTTCGCCAGTTGTGTAAGGATCGAACCGACCCCGCCGGCCGCGCCGACGATCAGCAGGCTCTGGCCCTCGTCGGTGTTGCCTTCACTGATTTGCAGACGCTCGAAGAGCAATTCCCAGGCAGTGATCGCGGTCAGCGGCAGCGCGGCAGCTTCGGCAAACCCGAGGGTTTTCGGCATATGGCCGACGATGCGCTCATCGACGACGTGCAACTCACTGTTGCCGCCGGCACGGGCGATGGAGCCGGCGTAGAAGACTTTGTCGCCGGCCTTGAACAGCGTCACGTCGCTGCCGACCGCTTTGACTACACCGGCAACGTCCCAGCCCAGTACTTTCGCGTCGCCGTTTTCCGGCGCTACGTTCTGCCGCACTTTGGTGTCGACCGGGTTGACCGAGATGGCTCTGACTTCCACCAGCAGGTCGCGCGGGCCGGCGACCGGTTCCGGCAGTTCGATGTCCTGCAGGGCGTTGGTGTCGCTGATCGGCAGGGATGCGTAATAGGCGATGGCTTTCATGAAAGGCTCCGTACGTTAATAGAAGAAGAAATCAGGCAATCGCGCCGAGGCGCTTGAGCTGGAAGTGTTCGATGGTGTCGCCGGCACTGCTCTGAAACTGCTGGAAGTGCGCGCTGACGTTGTGCGCCTGCAGCGCCTCATCACTGGCCCAATGCTCGATCACGTAGAAAACCTGCGGATCAGCGAGGTCGCGGTGCAAGTCGTACTGGCCGCAACCTGCCTCGGCGCGGCTCGGTGCAACCAGCGCGCGCAGGGCCTGTTCAAGAGCATCCTGTTGGTCGGGTTTGGCGGTCAGGGTGGCGATGGCAGTGAAGGGCTGGGACATGTCGGGCTCCAATAGTGCAGCGAGAAATTCGATGGACAGATGATTCGCTATTTCTGTTGGCGATAAAACCGGCTAAAACAGCAGTCTCTTTCAATATTATTTTGATAATCGGGGCTGAGCATGCTGCGTTTCGATGACTTGCAATTGTTTGTCCGGGCGGCGGATCTGGGCAGTCTGTCGGCAGCGGCGCGGGTGATGGACATGTCTGCCGCGGTGGCGAGTGCGGCGTTGAAGCGCATCGAGCAGCAGTTGGGCGCGCGCTTGCTCGCCCGCTCGACGCGCAGTCTGCGCCTGACCGCCGAGGGCGAGGGGTTTCTTGAGTACGCGCGAGC
The DNA here is from genome assembly GCF_036668835.1 of Pseudomonas koreensis. GTDB lineage: Bacteria > Pseudomonadota > Gammaproteobacteria > Pseudomonadales > Pseudomonadaceae > Aquipseudomonas > Aquipseudomonas koreensis_I. The sequence goes on along the minus strand of NZ_JAZEVW010000004.1, from coordinate 21,870 downwards.
GGCGCTGAGCAACCTCGATGAAGGCCGGCGCCTGCTCGCCAGCGGCCAGGATCAGGTCAGCGGGATTTTGCAGCTATCCGCACCGTCGGACTTTGGTCGCAACCTGCTGCTGCCGTGGCTCGATGAATTCCAGCGCGAGCACCCGCGGCTGACCGTGCGCTTGCTGCTCGGCGACCGCATCGCCGATCTGTTCCGCCAGCCGGTGGACATCGCCCTACGTTACGGCGAGCCGGAGGATTCCAGCCTGGTCGCGTTGCCTATCGCCGCGCACAACCGTCGTGTGCTTTGTGCATCCCCGGCATACCTCGCCCGGCATGGTGAGCCGCGCCAGCTCGAACAACTGGCTCAGCACAACTGCCTGCTGTACATGCTCGGCAGTCGCGTCCATGACCATTGGAGTTTCCATGATGGCAAGCGCGAAGTCGGCCTGACCGTCAGCGGCGACCGTTTCAGCGACGACGCCGACGTCGTACGCTTATGGGCACTGGCGGGCGCCGGGATCGCCTATAAATCCTGGCTCGACGTCGGCACCGATGTGCTCGCCGGGCGCCTCAAGGTGCTGCTGCCGGAACTGCTCTGTGAGCGCGCACCGCTGAATCTGCTGTGCGCTCATCGCGCACAATTGAGTAAGCCGGTGAACCTTCTGCGGGACATGCTCGCCAGCCGTTGCGCTGAATTGAGTAGTCAATTTCGCGTTTTTTCAAGAGTTGATCATTAGTCGCAGGTAAATAGAGAAATTTCTCTCAGCAACAATCACCACCTGTGCAGGCCCGAGCGCAGGACGCGGCGCCTAACCGGCTTATACTAGCGCCCGCCTCATGCCAGCACCGACACCCCGGCCCGGAGACCGCACCCCGTCGCCCGTACTGGCGTGACGGTGCGCATCTGCTGCGGGTGCTGTGCCGGGGCAGGCTGCGTCAGTGGCTTGCCTCGCCCCGGTTCATGGCGATTTTCGCGTCTTGGCCGACGACCGATTACCGGCCAAGATGTCTCCGAGCAGTAGACGATACGATTCAACAGGGAGTGAACACATGGAACATGCACCTTGCATCAGCCAGATCGCCACGTTGCTGGCCGACCCCAAGCGCAGCGCGATGATGTGGGCGTTGATGGATGGCGCGGCGCGGCAGACCGAGGAGCTTGCGCTACAGGCGGGGCTGTCGCCGTCCTCGGCCAGTGCGCACCTGACGCGGCTGGCCACGGGTGGTCTGTTGAGGGTCGAAGTCCGGGGTCGCAAGCGGTTTTTCCGCCTGGCGGCGCCCGAGGTCGGTGCGGCGATAGAAGCTCTCGCCAGCGCCACCATTGCCAGTGCGCCGCGCGAGGTTCCCGAAGTGTTCAAGCGCAGCACGCCGCTGGCCAAACCGCAAACCGCACCGTCGTCGCTGTTGCGCGCACGGTTTTGTGACGATCACCTGGGCGGTACGCTGGCCGCCGATCTGTACCAGAGCCTGCTCGATGCCGGCTGGATCGAACAGTTGGAGCATCGCGTCGTGGTCACCCAAAAGGGCGCGAAGTTACTGGCCGACCGCGGCGTGTACATTCAGGCGTTGGCCCATCGCAACGTGCAAGTGGCGTGTGCCTGCCCGGACTGGAGTGAGCGGCGTCCGCACATGGGCGGTTCACTCGGCGCGGCATTGCTGCAGTTGTTCATGCAGTCCGGCTGGCTGACGTTGCCCAACGATTCCCGAGCCTTGCAACTGACGGCCACCGGGCAACGCGAATTGCACCGTTTCGCCAAAGACACCGAGCTGGAATTGGCGTAGCAGAGCGGTGCACGCAGGCTGCCCGAACTGCACCTGCGTATCTCGCGTCGTTGACGGCTGCGAACAGGTCGCATCCAGCAACAACGCCGAATCGCTATCGCGCACACTCGTTCCGGGGATATTTCGGAAGGGGGGAAGCAGCATGCAAACACAGCGCTACAGCGCGGCAGAACGTCTGGAACGCCTGCCGATCAGCGGTTATCACCGGATCATTTTCATCATCATCGCCCTGGCGTTTTTCTTCGACTCCATGGATCTGGCGATGATGACGTTCCTGCTCGGCTCGATCAAAGCCGAGTTCGGCCTGAGCAGCGCACAAGCCGGACTGCTCGCCAGTTCGAGTTTTTTCGGCATGGTGCTCGGCGCCTCGCTGTCCGGGATGCTTGCCGATCGCTTCGGACGCAAGCCGGTATTCCAGTGGAGCATCGTGCTCTGGGGCGTGGCCAGTTATCTGTGTTCTACGGCGCAAACGGTCGAGACCTTGACCCTGTTCCGCATCCTTTTGGGGATCGGCATGGGCATGGAGTTTCCGATTGCCCAGTCGATGCTGTCGGAGCTGATTCCGGCGCAACGTCGCGGGCGCTACATCGCCTTGATGGACGGTTTCTGGCCGCTCGGCTTCGTCGCAGCCGGCGTGCTCTCTTATTTTCTGCTGCCGGTGATTGGCTGGCGCGACATCTTTCTGGTGCTGGCAGTGCCGGCGGTGTTTGTTTTGGCGATCCGATTTTTCATACCCGAATCGCCACGCTGGCTGGAACAGGCCGGGCGCGACGCCGATGCGGACAAGGTGTTGAACGGTATTGAAGCGCGGGTGCGTGCTTCGCTTGGCGGTGCGGCACTCCCTGCACCGCTGCGATTGCCGCGCACCGTGACGCCACCGGGCAATTTCTTCGCTGCGCTGAAACAGATCTGGTCGCCGCAGTATCGCCAGCGCACGACGATGATCTGGAGCCTGTGGTTTTTTGCCTTGCTCGGCTTTTACGGGCTGACTTCGTGGCTCAGTGCGTTGCTGCAACAGTCGGGGTTTGCCGTGACGCAGTCGGTGTATTACACGGTGCTGATTTCACTGGGCGGGATTCCCGGGTTTCTCATGGCCGCCTGGCTGGTCGAGCGCTGGGGGCGCAAGCCGGTGTGCATCGTGACCTTGCTCGGCGGCGGCGTGATGGCGTTCCTGTATGGGCAGAGCGCGGTGTTCGGCGGCAACGTGGCGCTGCTGATCAGCACCGGGTTGCTGATGCAGTTCTTTCTGTTCGGCATGTGGGCGGTGCTCTACACCTACACGCCCGAGTTGTACCCGACGTCGGCACGCGCCACCGGTTCAGGCTTTGCCTCGGCGATTGGCCGGGTCGGCTCGCTGCTCGGGCCATTGGTTACCGGGCTGGTATTCCCGATTACCGGGCAGGGCGGGGTGTTTGCGCTGGGCGCGGCGTGCTTTGCGATCGCGGCGGGGGTGGTGTGGCTGTTCGGGATGGAAACGCGAGGGAAAACCCTTGAGGAGCTGACTGAAACCCCAATCTCAGACTGAACACATATCCAATTGTAGGAGTGAGCCTGCTCGCGATAGCGGTGTGTCAGTTGAAGATTCTTATCTGACACAACGCAATCGCGAGCAGGCTCACTCCTACAAGGGATTTGCGGTGAGGCTTAGGGTTTTACCAGGCGCGCATCCAGGCTGTTCTGCGCCAGGCGCCTGGCCTGATCCTGAGTCATGCCGAGGTGTTCATGCAACGCATGAAAGTTCTCGGTCACATAACCACCGAAATACGCCGGGTCATCGGAATTCACCGTGACCTTCACACCGCGCTCGAGCATGTCGAGGATGTTGTGCTGCGACATGTGATCGAACACGCAGAGCTTGGTGTTCGACAGCGGGCAGACGGTCAGCGGAATCTGCTCATCGATGATCCGCTGCATCAGGCGCTCGTCTTCGATGGCGCGCACGCCGTGGTCGATGCGCTGGATTTTCAGCAGGTCGATGGCTTCCCAGATGTATTCCGGTGGGCCTTCTTCACCCGCATGGGCGACGGTCAGGAAACCTTCATGGCGGGCGCGATCGAACACGCGCTGGAATTTGCTCGGCGGGTGGCCCATCTCGGAACTGTCCAGACCGACGGCCACGAACGCATCGCGGAACGGTAGCGCCTGATCGAGGGTTTTCTCGGCCGCGTCTTCGCTCAAATGACGCAGGAAACTCAGGATCAAACCGCTGGTAATGCCCAGTTGCGTCTCGCCATCCTTCAGCGCCGCGGCGATGCCGTTGAGCACTACTTCGAAGGGGATGCCGCGGTCGGTGTGGGTCTGCGGATCGAAGAACGGTTCGGTGTGAATCACGTTCTGTTCTTTGCAGCGTAGCAGGTAGGCCCAGGTCAGGTCGTAGAAATCCTGCGAGGTGCGCAGCACGTCGGCGCCCTGGTAATACAGGTCGAGAAATTCCTGCAGGTTGTTGAAGGCGTAGGCCTTGCGCAGGGTTTCCACGTCGTTCCACGGCAGGGCGATCTTGTTGCGCTCGGCCAGGGCGAACAGCAGCTCGGGCTCCAGCGAGCCTTCCAGATGCAGGTGCAGTTCAGCCTTCGGCAAGGCGTTGAGCCAGTCGTACATAGTCTTTTCTCATCAGGTGCAATGACGGCATTCTACAGATGCTCGCCGAAACAATTGGCAAAACCTGACCAAGCGATCCATCACACCGCCTCTTGCTCGCGCCGGTAAGCGTAGGTATCGGCGAAGCGCGACAGCAGGAATTCGGCGCAGGTAGTGGTCGGATATTTCGCTGGGTGCTGCGCGTCCTGGCAACCGGGCAGGCATTCGATGCGCGTGTCCGGGTGCGGCTCGGCGAAGAACGGCATCGAATAACGGTCGATGCCCAGCGGGCTGATTACCCGGTGCGGTGTCGAGCGATAACGATCGTTGCTCCAGCGCGCCATCATGTCGCCGAGGTTGACCACGAAGGTGTCGTCAATCGGCGGCGCGTCGATCCATTCGCCCTTTACATTCTTGACCTGCAAGCCGCCGGCGCTGTCCTGATACAGCAGGGTGATGCAGCCGTAATCGGTATGCGCACCAGCACCTTGCTGCTCGGCGGCACTGGCGGTGTGGCGCGGCGGGTAATGGATCATGCGCAGCACGCTGACCGGGTCGACGAAACGGCTGTCGAAGAAGTCGCGCTCGATCCCCAGCGCGATGGTCATTGCCCGCAACAGTGTCTGCGCCAGCGCCTGCATGTCCAAGTAATGCTGCTCCATCAATTCAACCCAGCCTGCCTGCGCCGGATGACGGTTGGGCCCGCGCAACGGTTTTTCGGCGAGAACCTCGGGATGATCCGCGGGCAGGTGCAGGCCCATGTCGAAGGTTTCTTTCAGGTCACTGGGTTTGTTCGGGTCGAGCTGCTCGGTGGCGATGGCGCCGTAGCCGCGATGATGGCGGGTTTGGGTAATGTCGATCTGGAGTTTTTCCGCAGCGGGCAGGGCGAAAAATCGTTGCGCGTGATCGAGCACGGCACTGATGCGTTGCGCTGATATCGGGTGACCCTTGATGTAGAAGAAACCCCACTCGCGGCAGGCCTGGTCGATCTTCTCGGCCACGGCGGGCCAGGCATTTTCGTTGTCGGCGTAGAGCGGGCTGATGTCGATGATCGGAAGGCTGTTCATGCACGATCCTTGAGAGAGCGCTGAAGTTCCAAATGTGGGAGCCAGCCTGCTGGCGATGGCGGTGTGTCATTCAGCAAAGTCGTCGGCTGAAATACCGTCATCGCTAGCAGGCTAGCTCCCACAGGGGACTGTGTAGATGGCAGAGGATTACTTCGGCATCTCAGCCTTCATGCCTTCCACGTAGTAATTCATTGACGCCAGTTCGGCATTCGTCGCACTCACGCCCGCCGGGATTTTCTCGACGCCGGCCTGATCCTTGATCGGCCCGGTGAACGGCTGCAGCGCACCGCTCTTGATGTCGGCAATGATCTGCTCGGCTTCGGCTTTCACCGGCGCCGGTACCAGATCGCTGATCGGCAACTCAACCGTGCCTTCCTTCAGTCCGCCCCAGTAATCCTGCGGTTTCCAGGTGTGATCGATCACGCTCTGCGTCGCCTGAATGTAGTGCGGTGCCCAGTCGTTGACGATCGATGTCAGCACCGCTTTCGGCCCGAAGTGCGCCATGTCCGAGGCATAGCCCACCGCGTACACGCCACGGCGTTCTGCGGCCTGAATCGGTGCCGGGCTGTCAGTGTGCTGGAACACCACGTCGACGCCCTGATCGATCAGCGCGTTGGCTGCATCGGCTTCCTTGCCCGGATCGAACCAGGAGTTGACCCAGACCACTTTGATCTCGGTGCCGGGGTTGTATTTGTTCAGGGCCAATTGGATGGCGTTGATGTCGCGGATCACTTCCGGGATCGGGAACGAGGCGACGTAGCCGATCTTTTTGCTTTTGGTCATCTTTGCCGCAAGGAAGCCGCCGACGTAACGCCCCTCGTAAGTGCGCGCCAGATAGGTGCCGAGGTTCTTGTCCTGCTTGTAGCCGGTGGCGTGTTCGAAGGTCACCTTGGGAAACTGTTTGGCGACTTTCACGGTGGGGTTCATGTAGCCGAAGGAAGTGGTGAAGATCAGGTCGTACTTGTCCTTGGCCATGTTGCGGATCACCCGCTCGGCATCGGCGCCTTCGGCGACGTTCTCCACATAGTTGGTGGTGATCTGGCTGCCGAATTTTTCCGCCAGCGCCTTGCGCCCCTGTTCATGCTGATACGTCCAGCCGTGGTCGCCGATCGGGCCGATGTAAACGAAACCGACCTTCAGCGGATCGGCAGCGCCGGCGCTCAGGCTGATGCCCAGACCGATGGCGGCGCACAGCAGTTTGTGCAGCGGACGTATTTGCATGAAGTGGAGCTCCGTTTTGTTGTGTGTACCCAGAGCCAATGCAAATTGCTGACCAACAGGACAACAATCGTTTCGAAACCGCAGTGCGGCCTTCGCGAGCAGGCTCGCTCCCACAGGGGATCGCATTTCAGGGTGGGAGCGAGCCTGCTTGCGAAGAGGCCGGCAAGGCCAATAAAAGGGCAACTGCTAAAACGGCTGCCATGGCTTGGTGCGCGAAGATGTAACGAAACGTTAGCGCCGCGCGGCAGTCAGTAGCTTCATCAGCTCCTTTCGGCAAAAGGCCCACCATGTTCTCGATCCTCAAACAAGAAAGCTTTCTGCTGCTGGCAATCATTGCCGCGTGCATCGCTTATCCGCTGGAACACTGGTTGCTGCACAGCGGCCAGATGGTCGCGCTGATCGGCGGCCTGGTGTTGATCGGCTTCATCGTCGCCGCTTCGATGCGCGTCGCCCATCACGCCGAATTGCTCGCGGAAAAAGTCGGCGACCCTTACGGCACGATGATTCTGACCCTTGCCGCCGTGCTGGTGGAAGTGGTGATCCTGGCGATCATGATGAGCAACGAAGCCTCGCCGACGCTGGTGCGCGACACGATCTATTCAGCGGTAATGCTCGACATTAACGGCATCCTCGGCCTCGCCGCGCTGATGGGCGGGATCAAGCATGGCGAGCAGTCCTACAACGACGATTCGGCGCGCAGCTACAGCGTGATGATTCTCACTGCCATGGGCGTGTCGATGGTGGTACCGGAGTTCATTCCCGAAGCGAACTGGAAGCTCTATTCGGCGTTCACCATTGGCGCGATGGTGGTGCTTTACGCCTTGTTCCTGCGCATGCAGGTCGGGCCGCACAGCTATTTTTTCAGCTACAGCTACCCGGACAAACGACGCAAGAAAGATCCCATCGAGCAAGAACCGAAACCGCTCAGCCTGGGCCTGTCGATCGGCATTCTGGTCGGCGGTGTGGTGGTGATCGGTGCGCTCGCCGAGATCATGTCCAAGACCCTCGATCTCGGCCTGGAAGGCACCGGGGCGCCGCCGGTGATCACGGCGATTCTGGTGGCGGCGATTTCCGCCGCGCCGGAAATTCTCACTGCATTGCGCGCGGCACTGGCCAACCGCATGCAGTCGGTGGTCAATATTGCGATGGGCGCGTCATTGTCGACGGTGATTCTGACCGTGCCGGTGATGGAAGCCATGGCACTGTACACCGGTCAGCCGTTTCAGATGGCGATGACTCCGGTGCAGACGGTGATGATCTTCATCACCCTGATCGTCAGCGCAATCAACCTCAACGACGGCGAGACCAATGCCATCGAAGGCATGACCCACTTTGTGCTGTTTGCGACATTTATCATGCTGTCGCTGCTCGGTCTCTGAAAACAGATGCCCTCCCGATGATCGTTCCCACGCAGAGCGTGGGAACGATCATGTGGGGAGATCAGGTCCCGGCGATCAGCTGGCGCGCCGCCTGGCTGTGATCGGCAATCAGGCCTTTGAGGTCCAGGCCTTCAACCAGTCCATCCACCACCCGCCACTTGCCACCAATCATCACCCGATCCGCGCGATCTGCGCCGCACAGCAGCAGCGCCGAAATCGGGTCGTGGCTGCCGGAGAAGCGCAGTTCGTCGAGCTTGAACAACGCCAGATCCGCCTGCTTGCCGACCGCCAGTTCACCGATGTCGCTGCGGCCCAACAGGTTGGCCGAGCCCTTGGTCGCCCAGCCCAGCACGCGTTCCGGCGTGATCTTTTCGGCGCCATAACGCAGGCGCTGGATGTACAGCGCCTGACGCGCTTCGAGGATCATGTTCGAGGCGTCGTTGGACGCCGAACCGTCAACGCCCAGCCCGAATAACGCGCCGGCGTCGGTCAGGTCGATACTCGGGCAGATGCCCGACGCCAGGCGCATGTTCGAACTCGGGCAATGGCAGATACCGGTGCCGGCCTGGCCGAGACGGGCGATTTCGTCCGGGTTGAAGTGGATGCCGTGTGCCAGCCAGGTGCGCGGGCCGAGCCAGCCGACGCTGTCCAGATAGTCGACGGTACGCAGGCCGAAACGCTGCAGGCAGAAATCTTCCTCATCAAGGGTTTCGGCCAGATGCGTGTGCAGGCGCACGTCGAGCCTGTTCGCCAGTTCAGCGCTGGCCGACATGATTTCCGGCGTTACCGAGAACGGCGAGCACGGCGCGAGGGCGATCTGGATCTGCGCACCGTCGCCGCGCTCGTGGTACTCGTGAATCAGGCGCTGACTGTCGTCGAGAATCACCTGGCCTTCCTGCACGGTCTGCTGCGGTGGCAGGCCACCGTCCTTTTCGCCGAGGCTCATCGAACCGCGAGTGAGCATGGCGCGCATGCCCAGTTCGCGCACGGTTTCGACTTGCACGTCGATGGCGTTTTCCAGGCCGTCCGGGAACAGGTAGTGATGGTCAGCGGCGGTGGTGCAGCCCGACAGCAGCAGCTCGGCCAACGCGACTTTGGTGGCGAGGGCGAGTTTTTCCGGAGTCAGGCGTGCCCATACCGGGTACAGGGTTTTCAGCCAAGGGAACAACGGCTGATTGACCACCGGTGCCCAGGCGCGGGTCAGGGTTTGGTAGAAATGATGATGGGTGTTGATCAGTCCTGGCAGGATCACATGCTCGCGGGCATCGAACACTTCGCTGCACGGTGCCGAGGGCTGCTGGCCGGCGGCAAGCACTTCGACGATCACACCGTCTTGCAGGACCAGACCGCCACGGGCATCGAGCCCGTTGGCTGTGAAAATGGCGAGAGGGTTTTTTAACCAGATACGGGTCGCAGGCATGGCCGCCGGCTCCTCTGAAAGTTGGGTTCAGGGTTGCCAGCTCAGTGTTGCCCTGTCTGCTGATCCAGGTTCGCCGCAATGGACGAGGCGCGCAGTTTCAAACAAATCGCTGCGCCGGGCAAGCCCGACCCGACCATTCACCACACACCCCCTGTGGGAGCGAGCCTGCTCGCGAAGGCGTCACATCAGTCGAAACATCGAATATCTGACACACCGCTTTCGCGAGCGGGCTCGCTCCCACATTGGGATTTTCAGCGCTTACCAGGGAATCGTTTCACCCTTGTAATTGACGAAGTGATGCCCGCCCTTGCCGCTGAACGCGTTGACCTGATCAATCAGCCCGCGGGTACTGGTTTGCACATCGAGGTCAGCGCCATCACCGCCCATGTCGGTTTTCACCCAGCCCGGATGCAGCGACAGCACGGTCAGTTTCTGCTCGCCCAGTTGCGTGACGAAGGTGTTGGTCATCGAGTTCAGCGCAGCCTTGCTCGCCTTGTACAACGCCAGCTCCGGTGCGTCCGGCACCGTCACGCTGCCCAGCCCCGAACTCATGAACGCCAGCACGCCGCTGCCATCGCGGATCTGCCCGACAAAGCGCTGGGCCAGATTGATCGGCGCGACTGCGTTGGTGAAAAACAGCTTGCCGACTTCGGCCAGGGTCGCGCCGCCCGGGGTTTGTACCTCCGGGCCCTTGACCCCGGCGTTGACGAACAGCAGGTCGAACGTTTCGCCTTTCAATTGCTGACTGAGGGCGATCACCGCCTGCTGATCATCCATGTCGAGCTTCTCGATCCGCACGCTGCCCAGCGCTTGCAGGGCCTCGGCGTTTTGCGGATTGCGCACGGTGGCGGTGACTTGCCAGCCATCGGCCAGCAGGGTTTTCACCAGCCCGAGGCCCAGGCCCCGAGAGGCGCCAATGATCAGTGCGTTTTTTGCCTGAGACATGATGGGTTCCTTGAGAGTCAGCATTCAGGATTCAATGGACAGGCCTGCCCGAGGCAAAGTTGCAGCGCCCGGCGCAAAAGCATCGGCCCGCAGCATACCCCAGTCCTGACTGTGCTTGCTTCCTGAAACTCTCAAGATTGTTTGATCTGGAACAGCTGTTGCCTGTGCGGACGCTTTCGCGAGCAGGCCCGCCCTGACAACCATCAATGTCCTGCCTGCCAAGGCTGCCCCAACGACACCGGCGCATACAACCGCGTACGCAACGCATCCCGCGACAGCAGCACCAAAACGACAATCGTCGCCACATACGGCAGCATCGCCAGCAGGCTCGAAGGAATCGCCAGCCCCAAGCCCTGCGCCACCAGATGCAGGATGCTGGCGAGGCCGAACAGATACGCGCCGAGCAACAACCGCCACACTCGCCAACTGGCAAACACCACGAGCGCCAGGGCAATCCAGCCGCGCCCGGCGGTCATGTTTTCTGCCCACATTGGGGTGTACGCCAGCGACAGATAGGCGCCGGCCAGCCCGGCCATCGCCCCGCCAAACAGCACCGCCAAGGTACGCACGGTCAGCACCGGCAAACCCATCGCGCTGGCCGCATCGGGGTTTTCGCCGACCGCCTGAATGATCAGCCCGACACGACTCTTGACGATCACCCACGCCACCAGCGCAAACAGCGCGAACGACAGATACACCAGCAGATCCTGGGCAAACAGCATGCGCCCGAGTAGCGGAATGTCACTCAGGTACGGAATCGCCAACGGCTCAAACCCGGCCAGCGGTTTGCCCACCCAGGCCGCGCCAACAAACGTCGACAGTCCCACGCCGAAAATCGTCAGCGCCAGCCCGGTGGCCACCTGATTGGCATTGAACACCAAAGCAACCACGGCAAACAGCGACGACAGCAGCATCCCCGCGAGCATTGCCAGCAGCACGCCCAGCCACAGGTTGCCGCTGCTGAGCGCGACGATAAAACCGATCACCGCGCCAAACAGCATCATCCCTTCCTGACCGAGGTTGAGCACGCCGCTCTTCTCGCAGATCAGTTCACCCAGCGCCACCAGCAACAGCGGCGTGCCGCAGCGCACCATGGCGTAGAAAATATTGCTCAACAGATCGATGTCCATCACAGCGCTCCGGCAGTTATGGCGGTGGACGACGTGCGCCGGGTCCAGCGCCGATTCAGGCGCGGCCGGTAGAGAATCAGCACGTCACAGGCGAGCAGGAAAAACAGCATCATTCCCTGAAACAACTGGGTGATTGCCTGCGGCAAATTGAGCGTCATCTGCGCGCTCTCGCCGCCGAGGTACAGCAGCGCCATCAACAGACTGGAAAACACAATGCCGATTGGATTGAGCCGGCCGAGAAACGCCACGGTGATCGCCGCGTAGCCATACCCCGGCGAGACCTGCGGGACCAATTGGCCAATCGGTCCGGTGACTTCGCTGACCCCGGCAAGCCCCGCCAATCCACCGCTGATCAGCAGTGTGAGCCAGATCAAACGCTTTTCGCGAAAGCCGACGAATCCTGCCGCACGCTTGTCCAGACCGAGCACTTTGATCTGGAAACCGATAAAGCTTTTCTGCAGCAGCACCCACACCGCCACCAACGCGAGGAGGGCGAAATACACCCCGGCATGCACGCGGCCATCTTCAAGCAACAGGGGCAAGCGGCTGGCGTCGCCGAACATCGCCGACTCGGGAAAGTTGAACCCGGCCGGGTCCTTCAGCGGCCCGTGCACGCAGAACAACAGCAGGTTCAGTGCGATGTAGTTGAGCATGATGCTGGTGAGAATTTCATTGGCGTTGAAGCACGTGCGCAACCACGCGGTCAGCCCGGCCCAAGCGGCGCCGGCGAGCATGCCAACGAGCACAATCAGCACCAGCGCCCAACGGCTTTGCCAGTCGATGATGTGCACCGCCACGGCACTGCCGGCGAGGGCGCCGAGGAGCAATTGACCTTCGGCGCCGATGTTCCAGATCCGCGCCTGATAGGCCACCGCCAGACCGAGTGCGCAGAGCAGAATCGGCAATGCCTTGACCAGCAATTCGGAGATGCCGTAGAGATCGCTGACTGGCGAGATCAGCAGCGTGTGCAGGGTTTGCAGCGGGTCATGGCCGAGTGCGATGAACAGCAGCGAGCCGCACGCCAGGGTCAGCACGGCGGCCAGTAACGGCGAACACCAGAGCATCAGGCGCGATTGCTGGCCGCGCGGTTCGAGGGAAAGCAGCATGTCAGGAAAACTCCGTTAAACCGTGGCCGATGAAGGAGAGTGCGCGAACTGCCCGGCCATCCAGCCGCCGACGTCGCTGAGTTGCGTTTCGCCGGTGTCGTGGAGCGGCGACAGACGCCCGCCGCACAACGCGCCGAGGCGGTCGCTGATCTGGAACAGCTCGTCGAGGTCTTCGGAAATCACCAGAATCGCCGCGCCGGCATCGCGCAAAGCAATCAACGCGCGGTGGATGGTCGCGGCAGCGCCAACGTCGACGCCCCAGGTCGGGTGCGCGGCGATCAACAATTTCGGTTGCTGAAGAATTTCCCGGCCGAGGATGAATTTCTGCAGATTGCCCCCGGAAAGGCTGCGAGCGGCGGTCTGCGTGTCCGGGGTTTTCACGCCGAAGCGCTGAATGATTTGCTCAGCAAAGGTTTCGAGTTTGCTGCGCTGGATCATGCCGCGGCTGACCAGTCCCTGCTGGAAAGCGGTCAATAGAGCGTTATCGGCCAGACTCAATTCCGGCACTGCGCCGTGGCCAAGACGTTCGGCCGGGACAAACGCCAGACCGAGTTTGCGCCGCGCATCCGGGCGCCGATCGGCGACGTTTTGCGCGCCGAATCGAATGGCGGCGGCGTCTGTTCGAGGCAAGCGCTGTTCGCCGCTGAGCAGCGCCAGCAATTCATCCTGACCATTGCCGGCCACCCCGGCGATGCCGACGATTTCACCGCTGCGTACCTGCAAGTCGATGTCGCGCAGCGAGCAGCCGAATGGATCGGGGTTGTGCCAGCTCAGCCCGTTCACCTGCAAGAACGCCGCGCCGCCGCTGACCTTGGGATATTCACCAATCATCGCCGCCGCTTCGCCAACCATCAATTGCGCCAGTTGCTGATCCGAGCATTCGGCCGGTCGGCAATGTCCGGCCACACGCCCGCCGCGCAAGACCGTAGCGCTGTGGCACAGGGCGCGAACTTCGCCGAGTTTGTGGCTGATGAACAAAATGCTGCAGCCCTCGGCGGCGAGCCGACGCAGGGTGACGAACAGCTCGTCGGCCTCCTGCGGCGTCAGCACCGAGGTGGGTTCATCAAGGATCAACAGCCGAATGTCCTGCATCAGGCAACGCACGATCTCGACGCGCTGGCGCTCGCCGATCGACAGACTGTGGATCAGTCGTTCCGGCTCTAGCGCCATGCCATAACGCCGCGACACTTCGGCGATCTTCGGTGCCAGTTGTTGCGGCGTGCCAGCCGCCGCGCCCATCGCCAGTGCAATGTTCTGTGCGACGCTGAGGGTTTCGAACAGCGAGAAATGCTGGAACACCATGCCGATTCCCAGCTGTCGCGCCTTCGCCGGGTTGCGGATTTTCACCGGCCGACCTTGCCAGAGCATGTCGCCCGCATCGGCCTGGGTGACGCCGTAGATGATCTTCATCAAGGTGCTTTTGCCGGCGCCGTTTTCGCCGAGCAGCGCATGGATTTCACCGGGCGCAATGCTCAGGTCGATGGCGTCATTGGCCAGACAACCGGGGTAGCGTTTACTGATATGGCGCAGTTGCAGGCGCGGGACGGGCGGAGCGATGGGCATGACAGGCTCGACTGCTTGGAGTTGTGCCTGTGGATAAAGCAATTTCCTGGCCATTGAGTCAGGAACGCTCGCGGGCCGCGTTTGGCGGCGCCTGATGTAGAGCTTCGGATTAATAAAAGGACGCAAACGCAGCACCAATTCAGCGCAAAGGTATTGATCGGGCTCCAGTTTTGCCCATGGGTAACTGATCAAAAAACGAGCAAACCGTTGCGAAGCAGGCAGAACCTGCGACTGCGCCGGTCATGAACGGGTTATCCACAGGTTGTTCCACAGTTATTGTGCGCAAGCCAAAAAGCTCGGCATAAGCACTGCGGTGCTTTGTTCTAATGGTGCTAAACATCGCTAACTGATTGTTTGGGCTGGGAATTTACGTTTCGTCAGGAAAATTGAACGAAAAGTGAACAAACCGCGCAAAGCCGCGTAACAGAAGGGTTACAGACAAATGTACTCAGGTTATCCACAGTCGGGTGCACAGCGCATGTGGGCAACTTGGCGGAATAAGGGGAAACGGCTGCGCCCTAAAAGCTCGCAGTGTTCTAGCGCTGCAGCAAAATCCGCCCGCGACTCAGATCGGCCAATTGGCTTTGCAGCAATTCGATGTGGGCCGCACCCAGCGCCAGACGCAATTCGACGCCGTTGGCGGTGAAATGTTCTTCCAGCACCAGGCCACCGAGATCGGCGACGCGCAGCTTGACCAGCGCCAGTTCGGAAAAACCACAGGCACAACTCAGCGGCACGCGACTGATCAGTTCGATCTTGTCTGCAGCTTGCAGGCATTTGTTCGCGCCACCGCCGTATGCCCGGGCCAAACCACCTGTGCCGAGTTGGATACCGCCGTACCAACGGATCACCAGCACTGCGACCTGATCGCAATCCTGCGCCTCGATTGCTGCCAGAATCGGGCGCCCGGCGGTGCCGCCGGGTTCGCCGTCGTCGCTGCTGCGGTATTGCGCACCGAGTTTCCACGCCCAGCAATTGTGCGTGGCATTCAAATCGCTGTGCTGCTCGAAAAACGCCTGCGCATCGCTTGGGCTGTCGATCGGCGCGGCCAGGGTGATGAAGCGGCTTTTGCGAATCTCTTCGCGGTACTCGCAAAAACCGCTGAGGGTAAAAGGCATAAAACGTCTTATACAGAAGGAGTGAGGCCGCAGCCCTTGAGGATAATGCGGATCAGGTTGTTGCCGGCATCTTCCATGTCCTGTTTGGTCAACTTGCTGCGCCCGCTGACGCGGCAGATCTGTGTGGCGAAGTCGGCGTAATGCTGGGTGCTGCCCCACAACAGGAAGATCAGGTGCACCGGATCGACCGGGTCCATTTTGCCCGCATCGATCCAGGCCTGGAACACGGCGGCGCGGCCCTGGAACCAGGCGCGATAGTCCTGATTGAAGTACTCGGTCAGGCATTCGCCGCCGCTGATCACTTCCATCGCGAAGATTCGCGAGGCCTGTGGCTGGCGTCGGGAGAACTCCATTTTGGCGCGGATATAGCGGGTCAGCGCCTCAGCCGGATCGTCCTCGGCGGTGAGGGTGTTGAAGGTGCTGTCCCACAACTCGATGATGTTGCTCAGCACCGCCACGTACAAACCGAGTTTGTTAGTGAAGTAGTAATGCAGGTTGGCTTTCGGCAACCCGGCATTCTGGGCGATGGTGTTCATGCTGGTGCCTTTGAACCCGTGACGGGCGAACTCGTCTTCGGCGGCTTTGAGAATGGTCTCTTCGTTCTTCTGACGAATGCGGCTGGCGGGCTTGCCGCCGTGAGCGGGGACTTCAAAGGTCATAGGCACTTCCGGGTTTGTCTGTGGGTGCAACCAATTGCGTTGATAGCGCACCCACAGGCATCCGACAAGTCCTTGCGCGGAAAAACAGTTACGCCTGTTCGATCTTGTTCAGTGACGCGGGGCTTTTTGTCTCAACAGTTTTGCCTTCCGGCAACAACAGACACAGGACGATTGCCGTCAGCCCGCCGCTGGTAATCGCCGAGTCGAACAGGTTCTGCACCAGTTTCGGCAACAAGTGCAGCAGGTTCGGTTGCGCGGCGATGCCCAGGCCGACGCCGAATGAAGTCGCAATGATCAACATGCTGCGCCGGTCCAGCGGCGACTGCGCAAGGATGCGCACGCCGGCTGCGGCGACGGCGCCGAACATCACCAGCGTCGCGCCACCCAGCACCGGTTTCGGAATCTGCTGCAGCACCGCGCCGATCATCGGGAACAGGCCGAGGCAGAACAGAATTGCGCCGATGTACAGCCCGACATAACGGCTGGCGACACCGGTCAACTGGATCACACCGTTGTTCTGCGCGAATGTTGTATTAGGGAATGCGCTGAACGTCGCGGCGATCATGCAACTCATGCCGTCGCCCAATACGCCACCGCGTAAACGGCTTATATAAGAAGGACCGCTGATCGGCTGGCGAGCCAGCATGCAATTGGCGGTGAGGTCGCCGACGGTTTCAATGGTGCTGATCAGATAAATCAGCGCGACCGGCAAGAAAGCCGTCCAGTCGAAGCTGAAACCGAACCTGAACGGCGTGGGAAAACTCACCAGCGGCAATTCAGGCAACGGCTGCGGCACCAACTTCCCGCTGAACCACGCCGCCAGACTACCCAGCAGCAAACCGATGATGATCGCCGACAGTCGCACCCACGGGGTGTTCGAGCGGTTGAGCAGAATGATTGTCAGCAGCACAAACACGCCCAACGCCAGATTGCCCGGCGCACCAAAGTCCGGCGCATTGAAGCCACCGCCCAGATCGGTGATGCCGACCTTGATCAGGCTGATGCCGATCAGGGTAATGACGATACCCGTCACCAGTGGCGTGACGACCCGGCGCAACTGGCCGATGAACCGGCTAAGCACGATCTGCACCAGCGCACCGAAAAAACATACACCGAAGATCATCGCCAGAATGTCTTCCGGGCTGCCGCCGCGCTGCTTGACCAGAAATCCGGCCGATAGCACCGCGCCAAGAAAGGCAAAACTGGTGCCCTGCAGGCAAATCATCCCGGCACCAATGCCGAACGGCCGCCGCGCCTGAATAAAGGTGCCGACGCCAGAGACCATCAGCGCCATGCTGATCAGATACGGCAGGTGCGCCGTCAGGCCGAGCGCCGAGCCGATCACCAGCGGCGGGGTGATGATGCCGACGAAACTGGCGAGGACGTGTTGCAGTGCGGCAAGGGTTGCTGCGAGAGGTTCTGGACGGTCGTCGAGGCCGTAGATCAGTTCACTGGACGATTCGGAATCTGGCTGCATGGCGCTGGGCTTCTTGTTCAGGGATCGGGTTGATCCTGCTTTGCAAAAAGCTGTCCACTTGCTCAGGTTATTCTGTGTTTTTGCCCGCAAGGCCCAGCGCTGCAGGGCCTTGCGGGGATTTTCAGCGCGTCGCAGCCAGGCTTTCCAGAAAGCTTTCCAGCACCAAATGAGGGCGACGCCCCTTGCGCGTGACCGATGCGAGGCTCAGGTCATAGAAACGTGTCGTTGATTTCAGCGCACGCAGACGACCCTGTTGAACCCAGAGGCTGGCGTAGTGATCCGGCAGGTAACCGATGTAGCGCCCGGTCAGGATCAGGAACGCCATGCCCTCACGATCGGAAGCGCTGGCGGTGCAATTGAGTGCCTGATAATGCGCCTGGATGTCCGCCGGTAAACGGAACGTCGGTGCGATGGCGTCCTGACTGTTCAGGCGCTGGTCATCGAGTTGTTTGTCATCGACATAAAACAATGGATGGCCGACAGCGCAATAAAGCAGCGATCGCTCGCTGTACAGCGGCTGATACTCCAGCCCCGACAGCGCGCTGGCCTGCGGCACCACGCCGACATGCAGACGGCCATCGAGTACGCCTTGCTCGACTTCATTGGGCGCGATCATGCGGATCTGGATCTGCACATCCGGCCCGCGCTCCTTCAACTGCGCGAGGGCATGGGTGATGCGCATGTGGGGCAGGGTGACGAGGTTGTCGGTCAGGCCGATGATCAGCTCGCCACGTAAATGCTGGTGCAGGCCGTTGACTTCGGTACGAAAACTTTCCAGCGCACTCAGCAGTTGTAGCGCCGATTGATAGACCTCGCGGCCTTCTTCGGTCAGCGAAAACCCGGCGCGACCGCGTTGGCACAGGCGCAACCCGAGGCGCTGCTCCAGATCGCTCATCTGCTGACTGATCGCCGAGCGACCGATGCCCAGCACGGTTTCCGCTGCGGAAAAGCCACCGCATTCGACCACGCTGCGAAAAATCCGCAGCAAGCGAATATCAAAGTCACTGACCTGGGCCAGCGGATCGGGGCGGCGGCTGCTCATTTATTGGGCTCTTTGTTTAGCAATGTTCTAACTGAAGGTTAGAAAAGTTGGATTTCACCGACTTTATCGCCGTGGCAACTTAGCTGCAATAACGCTTTTTATCTCCCTGTCGCTTATGCCCTGCGAGGTTTTGCCCGATGAACATGCCTGAAAACGCGCCGTCGCCACTGGCCAGCCAACTGAAGCTGGACGCGCACTGGATGCCGTACACCGCCAACCGCAACTTTCAGCGCGACCCGCGCCTGATCGTCGGTGCCGAAGGCAGCTGGCTGTTCGATGACAAGGGCCGCAAGATCTATGACTCGCTGTCCGGTCTGTGGACCTGCGGCGCCGGGCACACCCGCAAGGAAATTCAGGAAGCGGTGGCCAAACAGCTGGGCACCCTCGATTACTCGCCGGGCTTTCAATACGGCCATCCGCTGTCGTTTCAACTGGCGGAGAAAATCACCGAGCTGACCCCGGGCAATCTCAACCATGTGTTCTTCACCGACTCCGGTTCCGAATGCGCCGACACCGCGGTGAAAATGGTCCGCGCCTACTGGCGCCTGAAGGGTCAGTCGACCAAAACCAAAATGATCGGCCGTGCCCGTGGCTATCACGGCGTGAACATCGCCGGCACCAGCCTCGGTGGCGTCAATGGCAACCGCAAACTGTTCGGTCAGGCGATGATGGATGTCGATCACCTGCCGCACACCTTGCTGGCAAGCAACGCTTTTTCTCGAGGCATGCCAGAGCAGGGCGGGATCGCTTTGGCGGATGAGTTGCTGAAGCTAATCGAACTGCACGATGCGTCGAACATCGCTGCAGTCTTCGTCGAGCCGATGGCCGGTTCCGCCGGCGTACTGGTACCGCCGCAGGGTTACCTCAAGCGCCTGCGCGAGATCTGCGATCAGCACAACATCCTGCTGGTGTTTGACGAAGTGATCACCGGCTTCGGCCGCACCGGTTCGATGTTCGGCGCCGAGAGCTTCGGCGTGACCCCGGACCTGATGTGCATCGCCAAACAAGTCACCAACGGCGCGATTCCGATGGGCGCAGTGATTGCCAGCTCCGAGATCTACCAGACCTTCATGAACCAGCCGACCCCTGAATACGCGGTCGAATTCCCCCACGGCTACACCTACTCGGCGCACCCAGTGGCGTGCGCCGCTGGCCTGGCCGCACTCGACCTGTTGCAAAAGGAAAACCTGGTGCAGAGCGTCGCCGAGGTCGCACCGCATTTCGAAAATGCGCTGCATGGTTTGAAAGGGGCGAAGAATGTCATCGACATTCGTAACTACGGCCTGGCCGGCGCGATTCAGATTGCCGGTCGTGACGGCGATGCAATCGTGCGTCCATTCGAAGCGGGCATGGCGCTGTGGAAGGCCGGGTTCTATGTGCGCTTCGGCGGCGACACCCTGCAGTTCGGCCCAACCTTCAACAGCAAGCCGCAGGACCTCGATCGTCTGTTCGACGCAGTCGGCGAAGTGCTGAACAAGCTCGACTGATTTTTTCTTCTATATAGATGCACCAATGGCAGGCGCTCCTTGCGGGCGTCGGCGCACAAGAATTCAGGAGTGTTCGATGAGCGTTATTCCGCATTTGATCAATGGCGAACTGGTGACCGAAAACGGTCGCGCAGTGGATGTGTTCAACCCGTCTACCGGTCAGGCCATTCACAAACTGCCACTGGCCAGCCAGGCCACCATCGAGAAAGCCATCGATGCCGCCAAGGCTGCGTTCCCCGCGTGGCGCAACACGCCGCCGGCCAAGCGTGCGCAGGTGATGTTCCGCTTCAAGCAACTGCTGGAGCAGAACGAAGCGCGTATCTCGCAACTCATCAGCGAAGAGCATGGCAAGACCCTCGAAGACGCGGCCGGTGAGCTGAAGCGCGGCATCGAGAACGTCGAGTTCGCCTGCGCCGCCCCGGAAATTCTCAAGGGTGAATACAGCCGCAACGTCGGCCCGAACATCGACGCCTGGTCGGACTTCCAGCCCCTGGGCATCGTGGCGGGGATCACCCCGTTCAACTTCCCGGCCATGGTGCCGCTGTGGATGTATCCACTGGCGATCGTCTGCGGCAACTGCTTCATCCTCAAACCGTCCGAGCGCGATCCAAGTTCGACGCTGCTGATCGCTCAACTGCTGCTGGAGGCCGGTCTGCCGAAAGGCGTGATGAGCGTGGTTCACGGTGACAAGACAGCGGTGGACGCGTTGATCGAAGCACCGGAAATCAAGGCGCTGAGTTTTGTCGGCTCGACGCCGATTGCCGAATACATCTACGCCGAAGGCACCAAGCGAGGTAAACGCGTCCAGGCACTGGGCGGCGCGAAGAACCACGCGGTGCTGATGCCGGATGCCGATCTGGATAACGCGGTCAGCGCATTGATGGGCGCGGCGTACGGTTCTTGCGGCGAGCGCTGCATGGCGATCTCCGTTGCCGTGTGTGTCGGTGATCAAGTGGCGGATGCACTGGTAGCCAAACTCGTGCCACAGATCAAGGCGCTAAAAATTGGTGCCGGCACTTCCTGCGGTCTGGACATGGGGCCGCTGGTGACTGGTCAGGCGCGAGACAAGGTCAGCGGCTACGTCGATGACGGCGTTGCGGCGGGCGCGACGTTGGTCGTCGATGGCCGTGGTCTGAGCGTCGCCGGTCACGAAGAGGGCTTCTTCCTCGGTGGCTGCCTGTTCGACAACGTGACCCCAGAGATGCGCATCTATAAAGAAGAGATCTTCGGGCCGGTCCTTTGCGTGGTACGGGTAAACAGCCTGGAAGAGGCCATGCAACTGATCAACGATCATGAATACGGCAACGGCACCTGCATCTTCACCCGTGATGGCGAAGCGGCACGTCTGTTCTGTGACGAGATCGAAGTCGGCATGGTCGGCGTCAATGTACCGTTGCCGGTGCCGGTGGCTTATCACAGCTTCGGCGGCTGGAAACGTTCGCTGTTCGGCGACCTGCACGCTTACGGTCCTGATGGCGTGCGCTTCTACACGCGGCGCAAGGCGATCACCCAGCGCTGGCCGCAGCGTGCCAGCCATGAAGCCTCGCAATTCGCTTTCCCTAGCTTGTAAGGAGCGGGGCGGAAGCGCAGAAGGCCGACCTCGTTGAGCTCGGCCTTCGTACTTGTGGGCTTTTTTGACTGATATGACAGATTTATGAAAATAGAAGTTGACGGCAGATCTGAGGTGTCTATAATTCGCCCCACTTCCGGCGCAGTCGAAACGGAAAACTCCTTGAGATTCAATGAGTTAAGTAGGTTTCGGCGGCAAGCGGCTTCAGTTCATCGAAGTCCGAAAGGAAGTTGAAAAAGAGGTGTTGACAGCAGCGTGTAACGCTGTAGAATTCGCCTCCCGCTGACGAGAGATCGGAAGCGCAAGTGGTTGAAGTTGTTGAAGAAATCTTCGAAAGCTTCTGAAA
>NZ_JAZEVW010000003.1:0-796021 GCF_036668835.1 Pseudomonas koreensis | reverse complement strand
TTCGAAGATTTCTTCAACAACTTCAACCACTTGCGCTTCCGATCTCTCGTCAGCGGGAGGCGAATTCTACAGCGTTACACGCTGCTGTCAACACCTCTTTTTCAACTTCCTTTCGGCTTCGATGAACCGAAGCCGCTTGCTGTCGAAACCTACTTAACTCATTGAATCTCAAGGAGTTTTCCGTTTCGACTGCGCCGGAAGTGGGGCGAATTATAGACATCTGAAATTCGCCGTCAACACTTATTTAAAAGATCACTCGGATTTCAGTGTGATCCGGGCAAACGCCTTTTTTCCGGCCTGGCAAACGTGGGTCGCACCCAGTACATATATAAAGGAGCGATCAACCACTTCACCATCAACGCGAACACCGCCAGACGCCAGCAGGTCGCGCGCAGCCGCCGAGTTCTTCACCAGCCCCGCCTTGTTAAGGACAGCCGCAATCGGCATATCCTCAGATGATGCCAATTCGATCTCCGGCAGATCATCCGGCAGCTCGCCATCTTTCATTCGGTTGCCTGCAGCACGGTGAGCGTTGGCCGCAGCCTCTTCGCCATGGAAACGCGCGACGATTTCTTCCGCCAGCTTGATCTTGACGTCACGCGGATTGGCGCCCGCCTCGACATCGGCTCGCAATGCATTGATTTCATCCATCGAACGGAAGCTGAGCAGCTCGAAGTAGCGCCACATCAGCGCATCTGGAATCGAAACCAGCTTGCTGTACATGACACCCGGCGCTTCCTGGATACCGACATAGTTGCCCAACGACTTGGACATCTTCTTCACGCCATCCAGCCCCTCGAGCAACGGCATGGTCAGAATGCATTGAGCCTCCTGACCATAACCACGCTGCAGCTCGCGCCCCATCAGCAGATTGAATTTCTGATCGGTACCGCCCAACTCGACATCCGCACGCAGAGCCACCGAGTCGTACCCCTGTACCAGCGGATAAAGGAACTCGTGAATTGCGATGGGCTGATTGGTGGTGTAGCGCTTGTCGAAGTCGTCGCGCTCGAGCATGCGTGCGACCGTGTACTGCGAAGTCAGACGAATGAAGTCCGCCGGCCCCATCTGATCCATCCAGGTGGAGTTGAACGCGACTTCGGTTTTCGCCGGATCGAGAATCTTGAACACCTGAGTCTTGTAAGTTTCGGCGTTTTCCAGAACCTGCTCGCGAGTCAATGGCGGGCGCGTAGCGCTCTTGCCACTAGGATCACCGATCATCCCGGTGAAATCACCGATAAGGAAGATCACCTGATGCCCCAGCTCCTGGAACTGGCGCAGCTTGTTAATAAGCACGGTGTGACCCAGATGCAGATCAGGCGCGGTCGGATCGAAACCAGCCTTGATACGCAGAGGCTGGCCGCGCTTGAGCTTCTCGATCAGCTCGGACTCGACCAGTAGTTCTTCCGCACCACGTTTTATCAGCGCTAGCTGCTCTTCAACCGACTTCATAACAGACCCGCAAGGCTCAGATTCAAAGGGAACCAACCATACAAGAACGCGCACCAATTACAAGTTTTGCCCGGCGCACGGACACCAATCTACAGACTCACGGTCTGCAGACTTGCTTCAGAGATGATTTGGTTATATTTTATACAGTTATTTCATCTTCATCATGTCATTCATCTTTTCCAATTCATCATTTTTCAAAGTCAAAATTACCTATGACCACAGAACCGTCTAAAGCGCCCCCGCTTTACCCGAAGACCCACCTGCTTGCCGCAAGTGGAATCGCCGCCCTTCTCAGCCTGGCGCTCCTGGTATTCCCTTCCAGTGACGTTGAAGCCAAAAAGACCACCCTGAGCCTTGAACTGGAAAGTCCCGCTGAACAACTGACACAAGATCAAGACGCTGCTGATGCGGCTCAAGCCACAAATGAACCCGTCGCATCGCCGTTTGCGCAAATCGAAAATACTGACGAAAGCACCGCAGAAACCGCGGATGCCGCCCCTGCCCCTGCACCTACAGTTGAAGAAAAAGCAAAAGCCCCAGGCCATCGCGAAGTCGTGGTAGCCAAGGGTGATACGCTGTCTACGCTATTTGAAAAAGTCGGTTTGCCAGGCGCCTCTGTGCATGAAGTATTGGCCAGCGACAAACAAGCCAAACAATTCACCCAGCTCAAGCGCGGCCAGAAGCTTGAATTCGAATTGAGCCCGGAAGGCCAACTGACCGGCCTGCACAGCAAGGTCAGCGACGTCGAAACCATCACCCTGACCCGTAATGACAAGGGCTACGCGTTCAATCGCGTTACCGCGAAACCGACCGTTCGCACCGCTTATGTTCACGGCGTGATCAACAGCTCGCTGTCACAATCCGCTGCCCGTGCAGGCCTGTCGCACAGCCTGACCATGGATATGGCCAGCGTTTTCGGCTATGACGTCGACTTCGCCCAGGACATTCGTCAAGGCGACGAATTCGACGTGATCTACGAGCAGAAAGTGATCAATGGCAAGGCGGTCGGCAATGGACCGATCCTTTCAGCCCGCTTCACTAACCGCGGCAAGACTTACACCGCCGTGCGTTACACCAACAAGCAAGGCAACAGCAGTTATTACACTGCCGATGGCAACAGCATGCGCAAGGCGTTCATTCGCACTCCGGTGGACTTTGCCCGCATCAGCTCAAAGTTCTCGATGGGCCGCAAGCACCCGATCCTCAACAAGATCCGCGCCCACAAAGGCGTTGACTACGCTGCGCCACGTGGCACGCCAATCAAGGCTGCCGGTGACGGTAAAGTGCTCCTCGCCGGCCGCCGCGGCGGTTACGGCAATACCGTGATCATTCAGCACGGTAATACTTACCGCACGCTTTACGGCCACATGCAAGGCTTCGCCAAAGGCGTGAAGACTGGCGGCACCGTCAAACAAGGACAGGTGATTGGCTACATCGGCACCACAGGCCTGTCGACTGGTCCGCACTTGCACTATGAATTCCAGGTCAACGGCGTGCACGTCGATCCGCTGGGCCAGAAACTGCCAATGGCCGATCCGATCGCCAAGTCCGAACGCGCTCGTTTCCTCGCTCAAAGTCAGCCTTTGATGGCACGCATGGACCAAGAAAAGGCCACCATGCTGGCTTCGAGCAAGCGTTAACTCATGGCCTTGTATATCGGGGTAATGTCCGGAACCAGTCTCGACGGGCTGGACATTGCCCTGATCGAGCAAACCTCGGCGATCAGACTGGTCGCCACCCATTACATCCCCATGCCAGATTCCCTGCGCGCCGAGCTGCTTGGCTTGTGCGCCAGCGGCCCTGACGAAATTGCCCGCTCGGCCATCGCTCAGCAACACTGGGTGAAGCTCGCCGCGCAGGGTGTACACGCGCTACTGAGCAACCAGCACCTCAAACCTGAAGCCATTCGTGCGATCGGCAGTCACGGCCAGACCATTCGCCATGAACCGGCGCGCGGTTTTACGGTGCAGATCGGCAACCCGGCCCTGTTCACCGAACTGACCGGCATCACGGTCGTCAGTGACTTCCGTAGTCGCGACGTCGCGGCCGGCGGCCAGGGTGCGCCGCTGGTACCCGCCTTTCATGAGGCTTTGTTCGAAGAGCGTACCGGTAATCAGGCAGTCTTGAATGTCGGCGGTTTCAGCAATTTGAGTCTGATCGAGCCGACCAGGCCTGTAGCCGGTTTCGACTGCGGCCCGGGGAATGTTCTGATGGACGCCTGGATTCAGCAGCAACGCGGCGAAAACTACGACCGCAATGGCGATTGGGCGAAGACAGGCACTGTTGAACCTGAATTGCTCGAAGCCCTGCTCAGCGACCCGTTCTTTATCACCCAAGGCCCCAAGAGTACCGGGCGCGAAGTGTTCAACCTGCCCTGGCTTGAACAACACCTTTCACGCTTTCCAACGCTTGCCGCGGAGAATGTGCAGGCGACACTGCTTGAGCTGACCGCACTGACCATCGTCACCGCGCTGCAAAGCGCTCAAACCGATACCCAGGAACTGCTGGTCTGCGGCGGCGGAGCGCACAACTCGACGCTGATGGCGCGACTGGCCGCGCTGCTGCCCGGCACTACGGTCGCCAGCACTGCCACCCATGGCGTCGACCCGGACTGGGTCGAAGCGATGGCCTTCGCCTGGCTGGCTCATTGCTGTCTCGAAGGCATCGCCGCCAACCGCCCGAGCGTCACCGGCGCGCGCGGTCTTCGCGTGCTCGGCGCCATCTATCCGGCCTGAGTCAATCGCAGACAACAAAACGCCGCAGAACCGTGAGGTCTGCGGCGTTTCAGCACGTGAAGCTAAAGCTCTGTAAAGACGCTGCTATCAGATCGAGAACGACGACCCGCAACCACACGTCGTGGTGGCGTTCGGGTTCTTGATCACGAAACGCGAACCTTCCAGACCTTCCTGATAATCCACTTCAGCACCGGCCAGGTACTGGAAGCTCATCGGATCGACCACCAGACTCACACCTTCGCGCTCGACGATGGTGTCGTCATCGGCCACATCTTCATCGAAGGTGAAACCGTATTGAAAACCTGAACAACCGCCGCCCGTAACGAATACGCGCAGCTTCAAGCGATCATTCCCCTCTTCATCGACCAGGCTCTTCACCTTGTGCGCAGCACCGTGGGTGAATTGCAAAGCCGTGGGGGTGAAGGATTCGACGCTCATGCTGACTATCTCCCGGCGTTACGCCGCCATAATGCGTGATGACGCGCATTATCCGCTTGTCCTAGAAAATTGGTCAACTATTAGAAACCAGCGGCAAGCTTCAAGCGGTGAGCTTCAAGCTTGCGGTTTATAGCTCGCTGCTGCTCTTAAGGCAGCATGCCGGCGTGGGAAAGACCGAAGCGTTCGTCCAGGCCGAACAGGATGTTCATGTTCTGCACTGCCTGCCCTGACGCGCCTTTGACCAGGTTGTCGATCACCGACAGTACCACCACCAGATCGCCATCCTGTGGACGGTGTACCGCGATGCGGCAGACGTTGGCGCCACGCACGCTACGGGTTTCGGGATGGCTGCCGGCCGGCATCACATCGACGAACGGTTCGTTGGCGTAACGTTTTTCGAACAGTGCTTGCAGATCCACGGAACGATCGACCACCGTCGCGTAAAGCGTGGAGTGGATGCCACGAATCATCGGGGTCAGGTGCGGGACGAATGTCAGGCCGACATCCTTGCCCGCCGCACGACGCAGGCCCTGGCGGATTTCCGGCAGGTGGCGGTGACCTTTCACCGCATACGCTTTCATGCTTTCCGACGTCTCGGAATACAGCGAACCCACCGCTGCACCGCGACCTGCGCCGCTGACACCGGACTTGCAGTCGGCGATCAGGCGGGAAGCGTCAGCCAGACCGGCTTCCAGCAATGGCAGGAAACCCAGTTGCGTCGCGGTTGGATAGCAACCCGGCACCGCAATCAGGCGTGCTTTTTTGATCTGCTCGCGGTTGACTTCCGGCAGGCCGTAGACCGCTTCATCCAGCAGTTCAGGTGCGCCGTGAGGCTGGCCGTACCACTTGGCCCATTCTTCGGCGTCCTGCAGGCGGAAGTCTGCCGACAGGTCGATCACCTTGGTACCCGCCGCCAGCAACTCACCTGCCAACGCGTGCGCAACGCCGTGCGGGGTAGCGAAGAACACCACATCGCAAGCACCGAGGGTTTTCACGTCCGGCACGCTGAATGCCAGGCCATCGTAGTGGCCGCGCAGGTTCGGGTACATGTCAGCCACGGCCAGACCGGCCTCGGATCGGGAAGTGATGACCACCACTTCTGCCTGCGGATGCTGTGCCAACAGACGCAGCAGTTCGACACCGGTGTAACCCGTGCCGCCGACGATACCGACCTTGACCATAAACCTGCCCTCAACGAAACCACTGGAAAGCCGTCGATGATAGGGGCCGCACGCCCCTGCGACAACCGTCAAGGTGACGTGCGGACGCTCAAGCCTCTACTATCTGGCTTACCGTGAATGAGGGAATAACCAAAATGCTCTATCTGTGGATCAAAGCGTTGCATATCGTCAGTGTCGTCTGCTGGTTCGCCGGGCTGTTCTACCTGCCGCGATTGTTCGTTTATCACGCGCAAAGCGAAGACACGGTCAGCAAGGAGCGCTTCAGCGTCATGGAGCGCAAGTTGTATCGCGGCATCATGGGCCCGGCGATGATCGCCACCCTGATTTTTGGCGGCTGGCTGATTTACCTCAACCCGACGATCTTCAGCCAGGGCGGCTGGATCCACGCCAAGCTGACCCTGGTCGTGCTGCTGATCGGTTACCACCACATGTGTGGCGCGCAGGTAAAACGCTTCGCACGTGGCGAAAACACCCGCAGCCATGTCTTTTATCGCTGGTTCAATGAAGTGCCGGTTCTGCTATTGCTGGCTATCGTAATTCTGGTCGTGGTCCGGCCGTTCTAGTTTCGATAACTATGCCATTTCGGGGTACTCCAATGTCGCTGCCCGCTTTGCTCGAACAACGTCTGCGTCTGCCCGTAGTGGCTGCGCCGATGTTCCTGATATCCAACCCGCAACTGGTACTCGCCTGCTGCCGCAACGGCGTTGTGGGTAGTTTTCCCGCGTTGAACCAGCGCGAAAGCAGTGGTTTCAAGGCTTGGCTGGAAGAGATCGAGGCGGGACTCGCCGCATTGGAAAACCCGGCGCCGTATGCGGTGAACCTGATCGTGCACAACAGCAACCCACGCTTGCAGGCTGACCTGAATATCTGCGTCGAGCACAAGGTGCCAATCGTGATCACCAGCCTCGGTGCGGTGAAGGAGCTGGTCGATGCAGTGCACAGCTATGGCGGCCTGGTGTTCCACGATGTAACGACGCGGCGGCATGCCGAGAAAGCCGCCGAAGCCGGGGTCGATGGCTTGATTGCGGTCGCGGCCGGCGCCGGCGGGCATGCCGGCACCTGGAGCCCGTTTGCGCTGATCGCCGAAATCCGCCAGTTCTTCGACAAGACGCTTTTGCTTGCAGGATGTTTGAACCATGGCCATGAGATTCTCGCAGCACAATTGCTCGGCGCGGATTTGGCCTACTTCGGTACGCGATTTATCGGCACCAGCGAAAGTCATGCGCCTGACGCTTACAAGCAGATGCTGCTGACAGCCAGGGCCGCGGACATCATCCATACTCCAGTGGTGTCGGGAGTTCCAGCCAGTTTCATGCGCCAGAGCCTGGAAGCGGCCGGTTTCGATATGGCCGCCCTGCAAGGGAAAGGCGAGGTGAATTTCGGCGACAAGCTCAAGCCGATCAGCGACGAAGCCAAAGCCTGGAAAACCGTGTGGTCGGCGGGTCAGGGTGTGGGGCAAATCGATGACTTGCCGACAGTCGATCAATTGATTGCACGACTGGACGCCGAGTACCGCCAGGCGCAAATTCGCGCGGCAAAGTTACCGAGCCGCTGGCCACGCTGAGAAAAAACCAGGCCAGCGCTGATGGACTGGCCTTACACTGCTGATCTTTCAAACAATTCGCGACAAGGATGCCTCGACCATGAGCGAACCCCGTTACAAGATCGTCTTCGACGGCGCTCTGCAGCCCGGTATCGATCTCACCACCGCCAAACTCAATCTGGCGGATCTGTTCAAAAGCGATGTTGCCGCCATCGAGCGCCTGTTCAATGGCCGCACCGTCGCCCTCAAGCGTGACCTGTCGCACAGCGATGCGCAGACCTACCTGCAGGCGCTGAACAAGACCGGCATCGATGCACGGGTCGAAACCGAAACCGCCATCGAACTTAATCTGTCCGACGTCCACGAGCAATCCGCGGCCGTGGCGGAACCTGACTCCCCTTACGCACCGCCGCGCGCCAGTGTCGGTGAGAGTCTGCCGGCGTTCGCCACGCTCAAGCCGTTCAGCGTCGAAGGGCGAATCGGCCGCTTGCGTTTTCTGGCGTGGACAATGGTCCTGAGCCTGGTAACGCTGCCGATCGTCGGCGTGTTCGCCCTGCTGGGGCTGGGGCTGGTCGCGGGAGACTCCACCACCGGCCTGATCATTGGCGGGATCCTCGCTTTCTTTCTGTTCATCGCATTCCTGATCGTCAGCATCCTGTTCAGTGTCCAGCGCCTGCATGACATCGGCTGGTCGGGCTGGCTCTGGCTGCTGAACCTGGTGCCGTTCGTGGGCAGCTTCTTTCCGCTGGTGATCATGGTCGTGCCAGGCAACGCCGGTGCCAACCGTTACGGACCACCGCCGCCGCCCAACAGCACCGCCGTCAAAGTCCTGTGTTCGCTGTGGATCGTGTTCTTCGCACTGATTTTCGTCGGCGGGATGCTCGGTGGCATCTCGGCCATTCAACAGGAATACGAAAGCAGCGTCGAAAGCAGCTATGACAGTGGTTCGGTGACCACCGACGAGATCGACGTGGAAGTCGAACCGCCCGTGATTTCCAGCGACGATGCAGCCGAAGCGGCGCAGCCCCCTGTAGACTCTGCGCAAGAATGAACAGCGCTCCCCGCCGTGACACCCGCGTCGCCGGCGCGGAGCTGTTGCGATGGAGAATTGCATGACCCGTTACGCTCTGATCACTGGCGCGTCCAGCGGCATCGGCCTGGCCATGGCCGAAGCGCTGGCCCGCCGCGGCCGCAGCCTGATTCTGGTGGCTCGACAGCGTGATCAGCTGGAAAGTATTGCTCTGGAGTTGACTCAACGCTTTGGCGTAGAAGTGCTGTTCCGCGCCTGCGACTTGGGCGAACCGCTGCGCCTGTCCGGCTTCCTGCTGGAACTGGAGGAAGGCGACCGGCAGATCGATTTGCTTGTCAATTGCGCCGGCATCGGCACCTGCGGTCCGTTTCTCGCGCAAGACTGGATGACCGAGCAGGATCTGATCGAGGTGAACATCCTCGCCCTCACCCGCCTCTGCCACGCGATCGGCAACAGCATGGCGCTGCAGGGTGGCGGGCAGATCCTCAATGTCGCCTCGGTAGCGGCTTTCAGTCCCGGACCGTGGATGAGCACTTATTACGCGAGCAAGGCGTATGTGTTGAATTTCTCCGAAGCCTTGCGGGTTGAACTCAAACAAAGTGCGGTAAAGGTTTCAGTGCTCTGCCCTGGCCCGACACGCACGGCCTTTTTCCGGACGGCACAGCTCAACAGCAAAAAACTCGATGAGAAAGCAAAACTGATGAGCCCCGAGGAAGTCGCGCTCTACACCGTGCGCGCGCTCGACAAGAACCGCGCCATCATCATTCCGGGACGACGTAACCGCTGGCTGACCTTTTTGCCGCGGTTCGGCTCGCGCTGGCTCAACCGGACCATCGTCGGCATGATCAACAAAGCTTACTGCCCGCGCTGAAAATTCCGAATTCAACACGGTACACTCGACTCAGCCCCTATAACGGAGAAACAGCAGTGGATACTCTGTTCACCAAGATCATCAACCGGGAGATTCCGGCGAAGATCATTTACGAGGACGACCAGGTTCTGGCGTTCCACGACATCGCCCCGCAGGCACCGGTGCATTTCCTGGTGATCCCGAAGAAACCGGTGCGCACCCTCAACGACCTGACCGAAGACGACAAGGCACTGGCCGGGCATATCCTGTTCACCGCGCAACGCCTGGCGCTGGAGCTGGGCTGCGAGGAAGGCTTCCGCGTGGTGATGAACTGCAACGAACTCGGTGGGCAGACTGTCTATCACATTCATATGCACGTACTCGGTCAGCGCCAGATGAATTGGCCGCCGGGCTGATTCACGGCAAAACCTGTGGGAGCGAACCTACTCGCGAAGACGTCGGCATGCTCTACAGATCAGCGCCTGACACCACGACTTCGCGAGCAGGCTCGCTCCCACAACAAGCAACACCCGCATGGCCAATGACCCAACGCAAACCTTCGCCGCCTGATTCGGTTAAACTGGCCGTCGAGATTTTTCCCGGAGGTCAGCATGACTACCCAACGTCACTACTCGCCGATTGACCGTCTCCTGCTGCAAGCCGATGCCGCGATGCGGACTTTGCTGCCCTTCAGCGGTCAGCCATACCGTCCGTCACCGGCCATCCTGCAGCCGGACACGCCAATGAGCGACGAGGACACCCGCCACGTCGCCGGCCTGATGCGCATCAACCATACCGGCGAGGTCTGCGCCCAGGCGCTGTACCAGGGGCAGGCGCTCACCGCCAAACTGCCGCAAGTGCGCGAGGCCATGGAGCATGCGGCCGAAGAAGAGATCGATCATCTGGTCTGGTGCGAACAGCGCATTCACCAATTGGGCAGCCATACCAGCGTACTGAATCCGTTGTTTTATGGCATGTCGTTCGGGATCGGTGCGGTTGCCGGGCTGATCAGCGACAAGGTCAGCCTCGGTTTTGTTGCGGCGACCGAACATCAGGTGTGCAAGCATCTGAACGAACACCTTGAGCAACTGCCGGCCGAAGACGAGAAGTCCCGGGCGATTCTAGAACAGATGCGCATCGACGAAGAACATCATGCGGAGAGTGCCCTGGATGCGGGTGGTTTTCGCTTTCCGGCGCCGGTGAAATTCGGGATGAGTATTTTGGCCAAGGTGATGACCAAGAGTACCTATCGAATTTGAGATAGGTGTTGCGGCCAATGGCCCCTTCGCGGGCAGGCTCGCTCCTACAGGGGGCTGTGCTTCGAACATGAAAAAAGGCGACTGCCGTGAGGGAGTCGCCTTTTTTGTGCCAGGGAATCTTACGCAGGCATGTTGCGAGCGTAGAAGATTTCGAGCATTTCGTGTTTTACCCGGTCCGTCACTTGAGCACGCTGCTCAGGCGACAGGTTGCTGGTGGCGTCGCCGAACAGGTAGTTGTCCAGTTCGAAGTTCTTCAACAGCATCTTGGTGTGGAACAGGTTTTCCTGATACACGTTCACGTCGGTCATCTGGTACGCGTCGCGAGTGTCTTCGGACAAGTAGTTCTGGATCGAGTTGATTTCGTGATCGATGAAGTGCTTGTTGCCTTCAACGTCACGGGTGAAGCCGCGCACACGGTAATCCACGGTCACGATGTCCGAA
Source organism: Pseudomonas koreensis (assembly GCF_036668835.1). Lineage (GTDB taxonomy): Bacteria > Pseudomonadota > Gammaproteobacteria > Pseudomonadales > Pseudomonadaceae > Aquipseudomonas > Aquipseudomonas koreensis_I. The sequence continues at coordinate 785,092 of NZ_JAZEVW010000003.1, read as the reverse complement.
TCGAACTGGTGAATGAGGAAGTTGAGCGCTTTAAGCGGTGAAATGACCCCACAGGTCGACACGTCGATGTCCACACGGAAGGTTGCAATACCATCGTCCGGATGAATCTCCGGGTAGGTGTGCACCGTGATGTGACTCTTGTCGAGGTGGGCCAGGATAATTTCGGGCAACGGGCCCGGCGATTCTTCGATCTGACTGTCGGTCGGGGTCACCGGCTCTTCAGAGATCAGAATCGTGACGCTGGCGCCCTGAGGTTCGTAGTCCTGACTGGCAATGTTCAGGATGTTGGCACCAATGATCTCGACAACTTCTGTGAGAATCTGCGTCAGGCGTTTCGCGTTGTACTCTTGATTGATGTACTCGACGTAAGCCTGCTGGTCTTGCGGGGTTTCCGCGTAGCAGATGTCATAGATGTTGAAGCTCAAGGTCTTTGTCAGGTTATTGAACCCGTGGAGCTTGAGTTTGCTTTTCACCGTTAAAAACTCTCTATGTATGCGGCCCGGCCGCGTGATCAAGCATGCCCGTCAAGTGCGAACGACGCACCTGCGTAGGACGGTTAACACCTCTTCGCGATGGCGATTTTGGTTGTCTGTTCAGGCGGATGACCCGTCGGCTGACCGATCACTGCCCTGAAAAAAGTGGCGCATTATGCAGACGTCAGCGGGGGATCGCCAGAGTCTGCACTGCTTTTATGATAGTTGAATGTCGGTTCAACCGAGTTCGACGATTTCGTAATCGTGGGTAATCGCCACGCCAGCCGCACCGAGCATGATCGAGGCCGAGCAATACTTCTCGGCGGACAGCTCGATGGCACGCTTGACCTGAGCTTCCTTCAGGCCACGACCCTTGACGACGAAATGCATGTGGATCTTGGTGAAAACCTTGGGATCTTCGGTGGCGCGCTCGGCTTCCAGGAACGCTTCGCAGCTTTCAACAGCCTGACGGGACTTCTTGAGGATGCTGACCACGTCGAAGTTGCTGCAACCGCCGACGCCCAGCAGGAGCATTTCCATCGGCCGTACACCCAGATTACGGCCACCGGCGTCCGGCGGACCGTCCATCACTACAACATGACCGCTGCCGGATTCACCGAGGAACATGGCTTCGCCAGCCCATTGGATGCGTGCCTTCATCGCCCAGACTCCACTGTAAAAAAAGGGTCGCCAGCTTAGCACAGCGATTTGCCCCGACAGGAATGACGTCCTGGGACGCACACCCTGAGGCTGTAGGTAATTTCTCGAATTTGCGACGAAGTGTCTGTTAAGCTGGCGCCAATTCGCTGGCGCCCGTGTTAGCCCGTGTCGTCAGCTGTTGCAGCGACCCTCTTCAGCGCCTCATAAAAAAACCAAACATCTCCGTGCAGTCTTTTCGGGATACAACCATGGTTGCTATTACCCCAACACCCAGAATCAAGAATCTCGACAAGTTGCTGATGCATTGTCAGCGTCGTCGCCACGCAGCCAAGAGCAACATCATCTGTGCGGGCGACCGCTCGGACACGCTGTATTTCATCATCAAGGGTTCGGTGACGATTCTGATCGAGGACGACGATGGTCGCGAGATGATCATCGCTTACCTCAATGCCGGGGATTTCTTTGGTGAGCTGGGCCTGTTCGAGCAGGCCGGTCAGGAGCAGGAGCGCAGCGCCTGGGTACGGGCCAAGGTTGAATGCGAAACCGCAGAAATCAGCTACGCCAAGTTTCGCGAATTGTCGCAGCAGGACCCGGACATTCTTTACGTACTCAGCGGACAAATCGCACAACGCCTGCGCAATACCACGCGCAAGGTCGGCGACCTGGCCTTCTTCGACGTCACCGGTCGTGTGGCCCGCTGCCTGCTCGAGCTGTGCAAGCAACCGGACGCCATGACCCACCCGGACGGCATGCAGATCAAGGTGACGCGTCAGGAAATCGGGCGGATCGTGGGTTGTTCGCGGGAGATGGTCGGTCGCGTGCTCAAGGATCTGGAAGAACGCAACCTGGTTGATGTGAAAGGCAAGACCATGGTGGTCTTCGGTACACGCTGAATCCTGAAAATCAGGCGCCGTAGATCTGCGCCAGCATCAGACGAAACAATTCATCGAGACGCGCCAAAGCCTGTGGCGCGTTGAATTTCTCATGCAGGGCGATGTGGCTTTGCGCTCGCACCCGTTGCTCCAGGCCGCAGGCCTCGTTGAAGCGATTGACCGCTGCAACCATCGATTCACGCTCGTCATCCATCAGCATCGCACCGTGCACCAGCCCGACCGAACGCTGGCCGCCCTGACTCTGGCGCCAGCGCTGCGCGGTGCCGACCATTTTGCGTCCGTCCAGATTGACGTTGAAGCGTCCGTCGCAGAACGCTCCTTCGATCTCGCCCAGCGAGGACGTGCCGCCCAACTCATCCAGCAACTGACAGATCGGATCGCACAAACGTCGGTAGCCGGTTTCGATACGATTGAGATCGCCCTCGCTGCGCGGCGGCGCGTAAACCAGCGCAATGTTGATCGTCGCCGCGGATTGCGGGACCGGCTCACCGCCGGTTTCACGCAACAGCACCGGCCAACCGGCCGCAGCGGAGACTTCGCAAGCGTGGTCGAAACCCGGTAACCGGTTGAGGCGGCGTGGCATGACCAGCGCGCGATCGCTGGGTTGCCAGAACAGCAGACCGAATTCGGCGTTGCCGGCGCAGACCGAAGCCAACAGATCTTGCTCGGCTTGCAGGCCGGCTTCGATGGTCAGGGGGGTTGGCAGCGACATGGAGGGCTCCGGCAGATCTGGAATCTTGAGAGAATTCTAAGGCCCCTTCGCGAGCAGGCTCGCTCCCACATTGGAATGCATTGTCCTGTGGGAGCGAGCCTGCTCGCGAAAAGATCAACTCGGTCTGAAAGATATCAGTCGAGGGTCGAACCGCTGACTACCGGACCGCCACGCTCCGGGAAGAACAGACGCTGCAGCTCGGTGCCCGGGCTTTCCGCACGCATGAACGCTTCGCCAACCAGAAACGCGTACACGTCGCTGATTTCCATCAGCTCGACATCGGCACGGTTGAGGATGCCGCTCTCGGTGATCACCAGGCGATCACGGGGAATGCGCGGGAGCAGGTCCAGCGTGGTTTCCAGACTGACCTCAAAAGTGTGCAGATTGCGGTTGTTGACGCCTATCAGCGGTGTATCGAGGGTCTTCAATGCGCGTTCCAGCTCATCGCCGTCGTGCACTTCCACCAGCACATCGAGGCCGACGCTTTTAGCCACTGCGGCCAGTTCGGCCATTTTCACATCATCCAGCGCGGAGACGATCAGCAGCACGCAGTCCGCGCCCAGTGCGCGGGCTTCGACGATCTGATACGGGTCGATCATGAAATCCTTGCGGATCACCGGCAGTTTGCACGCGGCACGGGCCTGCTGCAGATAGGCGTCGGCGCCCTGGAAATAGTCGATATCGGTCAGCACCGACAGACAGGTCGCGCCGCCCTTCTCGTAGCTTTTGGCAATGTCGGCAGGAACGAAATCTTCGCGGATCACGCCTTTGCTCGGCGAGGCCTTTTTAATCTCGGCAATCACCGCTGGCTGTTTTTTCTTCGCTTGCGCCAGCAACGCCTGGGCGAAACCACGGGATGCATCGGCCGCCTTGGCCAGAGTCTCCAGTTGGCCGAGGCTGACACGGGCGCTACGCTCGGCCACTTCCTCGACTTTGCGGGCGAGAATCTTTTCCAGAACCGTCGGTACACTCATCCTTCATTCTCCACTTTGAATACCGCGGTAAAGGCACCCAGCTCCTCGAGTTTCTCCCGAGCGAGGCCGGTGTGCAAAGCGTCGTGCGCAAGCTCCACGCCCTGTTTCAAACTGCTGGCCAAGTCGGCGGCATACAACGCAGCACCGGCATTGAGCACGATCATCTCGGCAGCTTTCTGGCCGTTTTCGGTCTTGCGCTTGCCAAGGGCATCACGGATCAGCGCCAGCGACGCTTCCGGGCCTTCAACTGAGAGGCCGTGCAGGCTCTGGCTCTTCATGCCGAGATCTTCCGGCTCGACCCAGTATTCAGTGATTTCGTTGTTCTTCAGTTCGGCGACAAAGGTCGGCGCGGCGAGACTGAACTCATCCAGCCCATCCTTCGAGTGCACCACCAGCACATGCTTGCTGCCCAGACGTTGCAAGACTTCAGCCAACGGCCGGCACAGTGCCTGCGTGAACACGCCCACCACCTGATGCTTCACACCGGCCGGATTCGTAAGCGGGCCAAGCATGTTGAACAGCGTCCGCAGGCCGAGATCGCGGCGCGGGCCGGCGGCGTATTTCATGGCTTTGTGGTGGGTCTGGGCAAACATGAAACCGATGCCGACATTGTCGATGCAGCGCGCGACCTGTACCGGTGTCAGGTTCAGATAAATGCCGGCGGCTTCGAGCAGGTCGGCGCTGCCGCTTTTGCCCGAGACGGCGCGGTTGCCGTGCTTGGCCACGGTGCAACCGGCTGCTGCGACAACAAAAGAAGAAGCGGTCGACACGTTGAAGATATTCGCGCCGTCACCGCCGGTGCCGACCACATCGACCACGCCGTCAAGGGTCTTGAGCTCAACCTGATCGGCCAGTTCACGCATGACCGACACGGCGCCGACGATCTCGTCGATGCTCTCGCTTTTCATGCGCATGGCCATCATGAACGCGCCGATCTGCGCGTCGCTGCATTGGCCGGTCATGATTTCGCGCATCACGTCGCGCATTTCATCGGTGCTGAGGTCAAGGTGATCGACGATACGGCTCAGGGCTGTCTTGATATTCATGCAAAGTCCTTAGCGCGTGCCGCCGGTTTGTTTGAGGAAGTTGGCAAACAGTTCATGGCCCTGTTCGGTGAGGATCGACTCGGGGTGGAACTGTACGCCTTCGATGTTCAGGGTCTTGTGCCGCAGTCCCATGATTTCGTCGACCGAACCGTCATCGTGTTGTGTCCACGCGGTCAGCTCCAGGCAATCCGGCAGGCTCTCGTGCTTGACGATCAGCGAATGGTAGCGGGTGACGGTCAGCGGATGGTTGAGACCGTTGAATACGCCCTTGTCCTCGTGGAATACCGGGCTAGTCTTACCGTGCATCACTTGCCGCGCCCGCACCACGTCGCCGCCGAAGGCCTGACCGATGGACTGGTGGCCAAGGCAGACACCGAGAATCGGCAGCTTGCCGGCGAAGTGCTTGATCGCATCGATGGAAATGCCGGCTTCGGTCGGCGTGCATGGGCCGGGGGACACCACGATGCGCTCGGGGTTGAGCGCTTCGATTTCGGCGATGGTCAGTTCGTCGTTGCGCACCACTTTGACCTCGGCACCCAGCTCGCCGAGGTATTGCACAACGTTGTAAGTAAAGGAGTCGTAATTGTCGATCATCAGCAACATGGCGTGTCGAACCTCTTGAATTCTGATTTGAAAACAGCCTTCAGAACACTTGCCCGCAGGGCGCTGCACGATGTCGGACGCAATCAGGTGCGTCGGCACAGCGGCATTTCAGACAGGCAAGGAAGGCAAAGCGATACAGATCCGGCGGGGCCGGCAGAAAAGATTCAGGCGCGCCAACGCCAGCGGGCGTGTGCCTTGATGACTTGATCCAGGAGTTTGCTGGTGATCAACACGGGAAAGGTCTCGTTCATGCGTTCCGGCACAGTAACTTAGCTGGACGGAGCGTGCAATATGGCCGGGGCACGGGGGGATAAATCCTACGCAGAGATTCGCGACCGATGGCAAAACGCCGGGAGTTTTTGGTACTGTCGTTTCGTTCACCTACAACAATAAATAAACGGACTTGCTCATGATCAGACAGACGTTGTTTGTACCGCTGGCCGGATGCCTGCTCGCATTGGCCTGTGCTCAGGCCAATGCAGCGCCAAACCCTTATTCCAGCTTCATCGTGTTTGGCGACAGCCTCAACGATGCTGGCACGTTCGCCGACACTGGCGGCCCGGCAGGCTCGACCGAGCGTTATACCAACCGCACCGGGCCGGTCTATCAGGACGGCAGCGGTGAAGTGTATTCATTGAATTCCACGCAATTGCTTGGCGGACGTCTGGGCTTTAGCGCAGATCAGACAGCGTCGTCCAGCTCCGCCGTGCGCGCCGAGAACGGTCAGCCCGACGGCAACAACTGGGCGGTGGGCGGTTATCGTACCGACCAGATTCTCGATTCGATCACCAGCCAGTCGGCCACCGGCGAACGCACGCGCCCCGGTTACCTGCCATCGAACGGCTTTCGCGCCGACCCGAATGCGCTCTATTACATCTCCGGGGGCGGTAACGATTTCCTGCAGGGGCGTATTCTCAGCCTGCCCCAGGCCAATGCCGCGGCCGATCGGCTGGCCGACAGTGTGCAAACGCTGCAAACCGCCGGCGCCAAGTACGTGATGGTCTGGCTGCTGCCCGACGTTGGTCTGACTCCGGCACTCAACGGTACGCCGCTGCAGACGTTCAGCAGCACCCTCGCCAATCAATTCAACAGCCAGTTGGTGACACGGCTGCAAGGCATCAACGCCGAAGTCATTCCGCTGAACATTCCGGTGCTGCTCTCGGAAGTCTTCGCCGATCCGGGGCGCTTCGGTCTGGCAACTGACCAGAACCTGACCGCAACGTGCTTCAGCGGCAGCGGTTGCCCGGAAAACGCCCGCTACGGGATCAACAGCGCTACGCCAGATCCGACCAAACTGATTTACAACGACGGCGTACACCCGACCGAATCCGGGCAAAAACTGATTGCCGACTACGCCTATTCGCTGCTCGCGGCGCCGTGGGAGCTGACCCTGCTGCCGGAAATGGCCCACTCCACCGTGCGCGCGCATCAGGACGAACTGCGCAGCCAATGGCAGGCCGATTGGGAAAACTGGCAAGCGGTCGGCCAATGGCGCGCGATCGTCTCGGCGGGCGGTCAGCATCTGGATGTCGACAGCCAAAGCAGCGGCGCCAGCGCCGACGGCAGTGGTTATAACCTCAACGTCGGTGGCAGCTATCGTCTGAATGACGCTTGGCGCGTGGGTGTGGCGGCAGGTTTGTACCGGCAGAATCTGGAAGCCGGGCATAACGACTCGGACTACAAACTCAACAGTTACATGGCCACCGCATTTGCCCAATTCCAGCAAAACCGCTGGTGGGCCGACGCGGCATTGACCGGCGGCAAACTCGACTACGACAACCTCAAGCGCAAGTTTGATCTGGGTGCCAGTGAAGGTGCCGAGAAAGGTGATACCGACGGCAGCCTGTGGGCATTCAGCACCCGCGTCGGTTACGACATTGCCCAGCCGGGCAGCGAGTGGCACTTGTCGCCCTTCGTCAGCGCCGACTACGCCAGCGTCGATGTCGACGGCTACTCAGAGAACAGCAACCGCGCCACGGCGCTGACTTTCGACGATCAGAGCCGCGATTCGAAACGCCTCGGTCTTGGCTTGCAGGGCAAGTACAACTTCACCGCGCAGACTCAGGTATTCGGCGAATACGCCCACGAGCGCGAATACGAAGATGACGTGCAGAAGGTCAATATCGCGCTCAACACCCTGCCGGCGAATGACTTCACCCTGGAAGGCTACACACCGGCCAGCCACTTGAACCGTCTGAGCCTTGGCGTCAGCCACAAGCTCACTGCGGATCTGGCGCTGCGCGGCGGTTATACCTTCCGCAAGGATGATGATTTCAAGCAGCAGGGTTTGAATGTCGGAGTTGTGCTGGATTTCTGATTTGCAGGTGTAAAAAAAGCGGCGCCTTCACAGGCGCCGCTTTTTTATGCTTCGACACAAAACCCCATGTGGGAGCAGGGAAATTGCGTGTCTCAGGCGTCCGGGGTTTGTTCGGCCAGCGCCACGGCGCGGAACATCGCGCGGCGTTTGTTCAGGGTTTCTTCCCATTCCAGTGCCGGCACCGAGTCGGCGACGATGCCGCCACCGGCCTGTACGTGCAGTTCGCCGTTCTTGATCACCGCGGTGCGGATGGCGATCGCGGTGTCCATGTTGCCGTTCCAGGCGAAGTAACCGACTGCACCGCCGTACACGCCACGTTTGACCGGCTCGAGTTCGTCGATGATTTCCATCGCGCGGATCTTCGGCGCGCCCGACAAGGTGCCCGCCGGCAGAATCGCCCGCAGTGCGTCCATCGCGGTCAGCCCGGCTTTCAACTGGCCGGTGACGTTGGAGACGATGTGCATCACGTTGGAATACCGCTCGATGACCATTTTTTCGGTGAGCTTCACCGAGCCGATTTCCGAAACACGCCCGGTATCGTTGCGGCCAAGATCGATCAGCATCAAGTGCTCGGCGATTTCCTTGTCGTCGGAAAGCAGATCCTGCTCCAGCGCCACATCGGCTTCTTCCGTGGCGCCGCGAGGTCGGGTGCCGGCGATCGGGCGTACGGTGATCAGATTATCTTCAACGCGCACCAGCACTTCCGGCGAACTGCCGACGACATGGAAGTCGCCGAAGTTGAAGAAGTACATGTACGGCGTCGGGTTGAAGCAACGCAGGGCGCGGTACAGATCGATTGGCGCCGCCTTGAAGTCGATCGACATACGCTGCGACGGCACCACTTGCATGCAGTCGCCGGCGAGGATGTATTCCTTGATGGTGTCGACAGCTTTTTCGTAATCGTTCTGGGTGAAGCTTGAGCGGAACACTGGATCAGCCGACTGCTGCTTGCTGAAGTCCAGCCCACGACGCGGGGTGATTGGTTGGCGTAGCTGCTCGAGCAACTCCTGCAAACGCGCCTGACCCTGTTCAAAGGCATCGGCCTGCGTCGGGTCGGCCAGCACAATCGCATGCATCTTGCCGGCGAGGTTGTCGAACACCACGACAGCGTCAGAGACCATCAGCAAGATATCCGGTACGCCCAGCGGATCAGGATTCGGGCATTTGCCCAGACGCTTTTCGACATAACGCACGCAGTCGTAACCGAAGTAACCGACCAGACCACCGTTGAAACGCGGCAGGCCCGCGATGGTCGGCACGTTGTAGCGCGCCTTGAAGGTTTCGACGAAAGCCAGTGGGTCTTCAACGTCGTGGCTTTCGGTCTCGATGCCATCAACGGTGATGCTGACGTGATGGTCATGCACGCGCAGTACAGTGCGGCACGGCAGACCGATGATCGAGTAACGCCCCCATTTCTCGCCGCCCTGCACCGATTCGAGCAGATAGGAGTTGGGCTGGTCGGCCAGTTTCAGGTAGATCGACAGCGGTGTGTCGAAGTCGGCCAGGGTTTCGCAGGCCAGCGGGATGCGGTTGTAGCCGTCAGCGGCCAAGCGCAGGAATTCTTCGCGGATCATGAGGTGCCTCGTGGTGTGAGGGGCAATCGGTCAGGTATGCAAACGCGCCGGCAGGCCGGCCAGGAACAAGTCAGGCGCGCCAACGCCAGCGGGCCAGGGCCTTGATGACTTTCATCCAGAGTTTGCGAGTGACCACCACGATGGCGTTTCCAGAATGGGATTGAGCAGCGTCGGGCAACGTTATCTCAGCGGCTGAACCGAGGCAACCGGGAATTAGCTCGCGCAGATTGTCAATCACCAGCGCCGGCGACTCTTCGGCGATCGGCCGGCCATGGTTGTAGCCGTAACTCAGCGCCACGCACTTGACTCCCGCCGCTTTCGCCGCCAGCACATCGCTGCGCGAGTCGCCGACGAACAACGATTGCGAGGCCGGAATGTTGGCCATTTTCATCACAAAGAACAGCGCTGCCGGATCGGGCTTCTGCTGCGGCAAGGTATCGCCGCCGATGATCCATTTGAAGTAGCGACCGATCTTCATCTGATCGAGCAGCGGCGCGACGAAGCGCTCCGGCTTGTTGGTAATCAGCGCCATGGCCACGCCTTGCTTGTGCAGCCACTTCAAGGTGTCGCGCACGCCGGGATAGACCACGGTCAACTCATGGCTGGCGCCGTAGGCCTGCATGAAAATTTCCAGCGCGCGTTCGGCCTCGGCGTTATCCACCGCCGAATGATCGATACCCCCGGCCAACGCGCGACGCACCAGCACCGGCGCGCCGTTGCCGACCCACTGGCGTACCGCGTCGATGCCCGCGGGCGGGCGACCGAGGGTGAGCAGCATGTTGTCCACCGCCGCTGCCAGGTCCGGAACCGAATCGATCAGCGTGCCATCCAGATCGAACATCACCAGCCGTGGCAGTTTCCCCGGGAACAGCTGCTCGAACCCGCTCATGGGCGGGCCAGCGCCAGTTCGGAGCGCATCTTGTCGATGACTTCCTGATAGTTCGGTGCGTTGAAGATCGCCGAGCCGGCAACGAAGGTGTCGGCGCCAGCGGCGGCGATTTCGCGGATGTTGTTGACGTTGACGCCACCGTCGATTTCCAGACGGATATCACGCCCCGAGGCATCGATGATCGCCCGCGCTTCGCGCAGCTTGTCGAGGGTGCCGGGAATGAACTTCTGCCCGCCGAAACCTGGGTTGACGCTCATCAGCAAGACCATGTCGACCTTGTCGATCACGTACTTGAGCACGTCCAGCGGGGTCGCCGGGTTGAACACCAGACCGGATTTGCAGCCGCCTTCGCGGATCAGTTGCAGCGAACGATCAACGTGCAGCGTGGCTTCCGGGTGGAAAGTGATGTAGGTGGCGCCGGCCTCGATAAAGTCGCCAACGATGCGATCCACCGGGCTGACCATCAAGTGTGCGTCGATTGGCGCGGTGACGCCGTACTTGCGCAACGCCGCGCAGACCATCGGGCCGATGGTCAGGTTCGGCACGTAGTGGTTGTCCATGACGTCGAAGTGGACGAAGTCGGCGCCAGCGGCGAGAACGTTGTCCACTTCCTCGCCGAGGCGGGCGAAGTCGGCGGAGAGGATCGACGGAGCAATTACGAAGGGCTGCATGACGCACCTGTGCTGAGCTAAATCACGATGGCGCGCATTGTATACCTCAAGTTTGTGCGCACGCACCGTGACCGCGATGATTGGGTTGTGCCATGACACGGGTTCGGCAGCGGCTCAGTAGGCCGCGCGGTAGATCTTCTCGATGTCCGCGGCGCTGAGCTTGCGCGGGTTATTGCGCATCAGCCGCTCGATGCCGGCCGCCTCCACGGCCATCGCCGGTATCGCCGCTTCTGGCACGCCGAAACTGCGCAATCCGGCCGGAATTTCCACCGCCGAGCACAAGTCGGCCATCGCCTGCACGGCTTTGTCCGCCGCTTCGGCGGCACTCAGATGCGCCGTTTTCAAGCCCATGGCTTCGGCAATATCCTGCATCCGTTCGACGCAGGCCATCTTGTTCCAGGTCATCACATGGGGCAGCAGCAAAGCGTTGCTCACGCCGTGGGCGATGTTGAAGCGCCCGCCCAGTGGATAGGCCAGCGCATGCACCGCGCCGACCCCGGCATTGCCGAACGCCATGCCCGCCATGAGGCTGGCGGTGGCCATGTCTTCGCGGGCTTGCAGATTGGCGCCGTTGGCGTAGGCCTTGGGCAAAGCGCTGGCGATCAGTTTGATTGCACCGATAGCGAGGGAATCGGTGATCGGCGAGGCGTGCACCGACAGATAGGATTCGATGGCGTGCACCAGCGCATCGACACCGCTGGCGGCGGTGACGCTGCGTGGACAGGTCAGAGTCATCTGCGGGCTGACCAGCGCTACGTCCGGCAGCAGATAGTCGCTGACAATGCCTTTTTTCAGTTGCGCGACCTTGTCCGAAAGGATCGCCACGTTGGTCACTTCGGAACCGGTACCGGCGGTGGTCGGGATGGCGATCAACGGCGGGCCTTTGCGCGGCACCTGATCGACACCGAACAGATCTTCCAGCGCACCGTGGTAACCGGCATAGGCGGCAACACTCTTGGCGATGTCGATAGCACTGCCGCCACCCAGCCCGATCAAGCCGTCATGCCCGCCCTCGCGGTAGGCGCGCATGCAGTCTTGGACGATGGCGATTTCCGGGTCGGGCAATACACGGTCGAAGATTTCATAGTCACGCCCGCCGAGTTGCGCCAGCGCCAGCTCGACGGTGCCGGATTTGACCAGCGCGGCGTCGGTGACGATCAGCGGGTTATCGACATCGAGGCGGCTGAGTTCGGCGGCCAGTTGTTCGATGGCTGCGGCACCGGTGATCAGTTTGTGAGCGATTTTGAACTGGGACAGATTCATTGGGCGCAGCCTCTTATGGACAGGGGAGCTAGGCACAAGATTAGCTGGGTTTTGGGGTTGTCTGTGATTCAGGTGGTGAATGCTGGATAAGGGCAAGATCAAGAGCCCCTCACCCTAACCCTCTCCCGGAGGGAGAGGGGACTGATCAGGGTGACTGTCAGAGGTACACCGACTTGAGATACCGAGTCGAACTCGGGTTTTGAAACGCACAACTATCTGCTCCCTTTCCCCCTCGCCCCCTTGGGGAGAGGGCTGGGGTGAGGGGTGGCTTTTGACCTTGATCTTAAACCTGCGCAGTGCGCAGTTTTTCGCTACGTCCGCGCAGCCATTCCAGGGTCAGCAACAAGATGACCGAGAAGGCAATCAGCAACGTCGCCGCCGCCGCAATCGTCGGGCTCAGGTTCTCACGAATCCCGCTGAACATCTGCCGCGGCAATGTCGCCTGCTCGGGACCTGCGAGAAACAGCGTCACCACCACCTCATCAAACGAAGTTGCAAAAGCAAACAGCGCCCCGGAAATCACCCCCGGCGCAATCAGCGGCAAGGTCACGCGGCGAAACGCGGTCAGTGGCGAAGCACCGAGGCTCGCGGCGGCGCGCACCAGATTGTGATTGAAACCCTGTAACGTCGCTGACACCGTGATGATTACGAACGGCACACCAAGCACCGCGTGCACGACGATCAGCGAAAAGAAGCTGTTGCCCAACCCCAACGGCGCGAAGAACAGGTAACTCGCGACACCGATGATCACCACCGGCACCACCATCGGCGAAATCACCAAGGCCATCACCAGCGACTTGCCGGGAAAGTCGCCACGGGTCAGGCCGATCGCTGCCAGCGTACCGAAGATCATCGCCAGCACCGTCGCGGCCGGGGCGACGATGATGCTGTTCTTCAAAGCGCGCATCCATTCCGCCGAAGCGAAAAAGTCGTGGTACCACTGCAATGAAAAACCTTGCAGCGGGTAGACCAGGAAGCTGCCCGAGTTGAACGACAGCGGCACGATCACCAGCACCGGCAGGATCAGGAACAGCAGGATCAGACCGCAGAGAATCCGCAGGCTGTAGAACCACACCCGTTCGATGGGCGACATGTAAGGACTGAGCATTTCAAATTCCCCTTAGCTCAAGCGCAGGCGACTGGCGCCGACCAGCCAGCTGTAGATCAGATAAAGCACCACGGTCGCCAGCAAGAGCAGCCCGCCGAGCGCGGTGGCCATGCCCCAGTTGATGCTGGTGTTGGTGTAGAAAGCGACGAAGTAGCTGACCATTTGATCGTTCGGGCTGCCGAGCAGCGCCGGGGTGATGTAGTAGCCGATGGCGAGGATGAACACCAACAGGCATCCAGCGCCGACACCCGCGTAGGTCTGCGGGAAGTACACCCGCCAGAAACTGGCGAACGGGTGGCAGCCAAGGGAGATCGCTGCACGCATGTAGGTCGGCGAGATGCCTTTCATCACGCTGTAGATCGGCAGGATCATGAACGGCAGCAGAATGTGCACCATCGAGATGTACACGCCGGTGCGGTTGAACACCAGTTCCAGCGGCTTGTCGATGATGCCCATCGCCAGCAATGCGCTGTTGATCAAGCCGCCCGATTGCAGAAGCACTATCCACGCCGCGACCCGCACCAGAATCGAGGTCCAGAACGGCAGCAGCACCAGAATCATCAGCAGGTTGCTCTGCCGTGAAGGCAGATTCGCCAGCAGGTAAGCCAATGGATAAGCGAGCAGCAGGCAGATCACCGTGATGACCAGGCCCATCCAGAAAGTGCGGGCGAAGATGTCGAGATAAATCGCCTGGTCCGGAGTTGCCGGGGCCAGTTCGCCGAGGTCGTCGATACGATGGTCGACCGCCGCCAGCAGGTAATACGGGGTGATGCTGCTGGTGTTGCGTTTGACCGCTTGCCAGTAGGCCGGGTCGCCCCAACGTTCATCGAGGCCTTCAAGGGCTTCTTTATAAGAGGCCGGTTCGCTGGCGAATGGCAGCGCCCGGGCGGTTTTGGTCAGCAGGCTGCGATAGCCAGCCAACTCCATGTTCAAGCGCTTGGACAGATCGCCCAGCGTCTGGTTTTTGCGCGCCTCGGCGAGGTCTTCGCTGGCGGCTTTGTACACCGGTTCGGCGGGCAGGCCGCGGCCGTCCCAGGCAGCGATGGCGCTCACGGTGCGCGGCATGCCGCCAACCACTTCGGGGTTGCCGACGCTTTTGTAGAGCAGCGCCACGATCGGCACCAGAAACACCAGTAACAGAAACAACACCAGCGGCGCGATCAGCGCCTGGGCTTTCCAGCGGTTGACCCGCTCGGCGCGCTTGAGCTTCTGCTTCAGGGTGGGGCTGGCGCCCTCGTTCAGGGGAACGGCGATGGCCATGACGTACTCCGCAAATCTTTGATCGTTACAGAGGTGGCGAGCCACCTCGATCGATTGATGCACACAGATCCAAATGTGGGAGCGAGCTTGCTCGCGAAGGCGGCGCATCAGTCGACATCAATGTTGAATGTACTGGCGCTTTCGCGAGCAAGCTCGCTCCCACAGGAGAGCGAACCCTCGGTTATTTCGCCGCCCAGGAATTGAAGCGCTGCTCCAGCTGCTCGCCGTTGTCCGCCCAGAAGCTGACGTCGATCTGCACCTGGTTGGCGATGTTTTCCGGGGTGGTCGGCATGTCTTTCAGGACGTCTTTAGCCAGCAGCGGTACGGCTTGAGTATTGGCCGGGCCGTAGGCGATGTTTTCCGAGTAGGTCTTCTGCTGCTGCGGCTGCACCGAGTAGGCGATGAATTTCTTCGCCGCTTCGGCACGCTTGGCGTCCAGGCCTTTCGGGATGGCCCACGCGTCGAAGTCATAGATGCCGCCGTTCCACACCACTTTCAGGTTGGATTCTTTCTGCACCGCAGCGATGCGACCGTTGTAGGCCGAGCTCATCACCACATCACCGGACGCAAGGTACTGCGGCGGTTGCGCGCCAGCTTCCCACCACTGAATGCTTGGTTTCAGCTCATCAAGCTTTTTGAAGGCGCGATCCTGACCGCCCTTGCTCGCCAGCTCTTTGTAGACGTCTTTCGGTGCCACGCCGTCGGCCATCAAGGCGAATTCGAGGGTGTACTTGGCGCCTTTGCGCAGGCCACGCTTGCCGGGGAATTTCTTCGTGTCCCAGAAATCCGCCCAGCTGGTTGGTGCGGTTTTCAGCTTGTCGGCGTTGTAAGCCAGGACGGTCGACCAGACGAAGAAGCCCACGCCACACGGCTGAATCGCGCCTTTGACGTAGTCTTCGGTCTTGCCGAACAGCGCCGGGTCGAGCTGCTCAAACATGTCTTCGTCGCAGCCACGGGACAGCTCTGGCGACTCCACTTCGACCAGATCCCACGACACGCTCTTGGTGTCGACCATGGCTTTGACCTTGGCCATTTCGCCGTTGTACTCACCGGCGACGATCTTGCCGTTGCCCGCCGCTTCCCACGGCGCATAGAAGGCTTTGACTTGCGCAGCCTTGTTCGCCCCGCCAAACGACACCACGGTCAAATCCGGGCCGGCGGCCATTGCGCCGGTCGCACCCATCAGGCCCAGGGTCAGGGCGGTGAACTTCAGGGATCTCAACATTTATTGTTCTCTCCACGTGCAGGGTTGGTGTTGGTATTGCCGGGGCGCTTAATGCGCCTCTGAAAGAGGATCGAGTGCGCGTACGTGCTCGACCTGCCAGCCAAGCGGAACCACGTCGCCGACGCTGAGCGCTGGATCGAGCTCGGCAATCGGTTGTTTAACGAAGAAGTCGGTCTTGCCGCAGACTTCCAGGCGCACCCGGACGTGGTCGCCCAGATAGATGAATTCCGCCACCCTCCCTGAGAAGCGGTTGACGCATTGATCGCTGGAACCGTTGAGGCTGACGCGCTCCGGACGGATCGACAGGGTCACCGGCTCGCCGGTCTGGCCGACGTTGACCGCCAGCGCCTCGACCTTTTCGCCACGGCCCAGCTCGACCACGCAGCGTTCGCCGCTCTGGCTGAGCAGCCGACCGTTGAGGCGGTTGTTCTCGCCGATGAAGTTAGCAACGAAGGTGTTTTTCGGCTCTTCATAAAGTGTGCGCGGTGGGGCGATCTGCTGGATTTCACCCTGATGGAACACGGCGACACGGTCAGACATGGTCAGCGCTTCACCCTGATCGTGGGTCACGTAGACCACGGTCACGCCGAGGCGCTGGTGCAGGTGTTTGATTTCCATCTGCATGTGTTCGCGCAGTTGTTTGTCGAGTGCGCCCAACGGCTCGTCCATCAGCACCAGTTGCGGTTCGAACACCAAGGCGCGGGCCAGTGCCACGCGCTGTTGCTGACCACCGGACAGCTGTGCCGGATAGCGCGAAGCGAACGCGTCGAGCTGGACCATACTGAGGACTTTCTTCACCCGTTCGCCGACGTCGCTTTTGTTCAAGCCACGCACGGTCAGCGGGAAGGCGAGGTTTTCCGCGACGGTCATGTGCGGGAACAGCGCGTAGTTCTGAAACACCATGCCGATGTCGCGCTTGTGCGGCGGCACGTTGTTGATCGAGCGTCCGGCCAGCAGAATCTCGCCGGCGGTCGGCGTTTCGAATCCGGCGAGCATCATCAGGCTGGTGGTCTTGCCGGAACCGGACGGCCCGAGCAGGGTGAGAAATTCGCCTTTGCGAATGTCCAGGTTGAGGTCTTTGACGATCAGGTTCTCGCCGTCGTAGCTCTTCTGCACACCACGAAAGCTGACCAGCACATCACTGGCCCCTGCGTTTGAATCGACCTGGCTCATACCCGCACCTTTGTTGTTGATGACTGCTTGTTGGGGTAAGCCTAGTGGCTGCTGACAGCCGCGCAAATCGGGGCGCAGGAGAGAATGGCTTAAGCCGGATGGAAAGTTCGGGGTAGGGATTGCCCTACAAGGATGGCGCGTTTTGGCAAACGCAGCGGCAAGGGGCAAGCTGCAAGCGGCAAGAACAGGCAAAAGCGTTTGTCGCTAACAGATATGCCTGCACGCATATCCATTGTAGGAGCGAGCCTGCTCGCGATAGCGGTGCATCAGTCGCTGAATTGTTTTCAGAGAAGACGCTATCGCGAGCAGGCTCACTCCTACAGTTGATCGCGGTGATGGTCAGAGGAGTTTGTGTTCCATCGCGTATTTGACCAGTTCGGCCAGCGAGGTGATGTTGAGCTTCTGCATCAAACGCGCCTTGTGTGTGCTGATGGTCTTGCTGCTCAGGGCGAGTTGCTGAGCAATGTCGTTAACGTTGGCGCCTTGGGCCAGGCGCTCGAATACTGAGAACTCGCGCTCGGACAGCAGCGAATGCAGCGGCCGCGCATCGGTCAGGCCGACTTCGAACACCATGCGATCAGCCAGCTCGGGGTCGATGTAACGCCCGCCCGCGGCAACTTTGCGAATCGCCGTGAGCAGCAGCGCCGGATCACTGTCCTTGGTTGCATAACCGGCCGCGCCGACTTTCAATGCGCGGGCGGCCATCTGCGCTTCGTCGTGCATCGACAACACCAGAATCGCCGGCGGATTGTTCAACGCGCGGATGCGCGGAATCGCCTCCAGGCCATTGACCCCGGGCATGGAGATGTCCAGCAGCACCACTTCACAGGGCACATGGCGCAGGGTTTCCAGCAATTGCTCACCATTGCTCGCCTCGCCGACCACTTGCAGGTCCTTGGCCAGGCCAATCAACTGTTTGATGCCCTCACGGACGATGGTGTGGTCTTCGGCTACCAGTACACGGATCACATCTTTTCTCCAGATTTCAGGTACACACCAACCCCTGTGGGAGCGAGCCTGCTCGCGATGGCGTCAGCCCAAACACCGCCAATTCTCAAACCTCACCTACCGGCACCCGCACCACCAGACTGGTGCCCTCCCCCGGCTCACTCTCAAGCAGCAAATGCCCGCCCATGATCAGCACCCGTTCACGCATGCCGACCAGGCCAAACGAAGTCGGCCGACCAGTAGCGGCGACGAAACCTACGCCATCATCGCTCACGGTCAGACACAATTCATCGCCTTCCAGCGCCAGCGTCAGTTCCACCGTGTGCGCCTGGGCATGGCGCATCACGTTGGTCAGGGCCTCCTGCAAAATCCGGAACAGCCCCACCGCTTTGGCATCGCTGAGCGCCGGCAGATTGTCCGGCACCCGCACCAGACACGGAATCTGCGTACGCGCCTCGAACCGCCGCGCCTGCCATTCGATCGCCGAGGCAATCCCGGCATCAAGAATCGGTGGCCGCAGCGCCGTCGCCACATCCCGCACCAGCTGAAACAACTGGGCGATCAGGCGCTTCATGCTGTTGAGCCGCTCATGCAGACCGGGATCGAGTTGCGCATAAGCCAGCTCGCACATCGACGTTTCCAGTTTCAGCACGGTCAGCATCTGCCCCAGCTCATCATGGACTTCGCGGGCGATCCGCGCCTTCTCTTCTTCACGCACGCTTTCAAGGTGCGCGGACAATTCACGCAGCTGTTCGCGCGAAGCGGCCAGTTCCAGCTCGATGCGCTTGCTTTCGCTGATGTCCCAGACGATGCCGTCCCAGACATACGCGCCGTCCTCCAGTCGCCGGGTGATCGCCTTGATCTCGGCCCAGCGCTGCTCGCCCTGACGCGTGAGGATGCGCCCCTGCCATGACCAGTCGCTGTCACTGTCGAGGGCCTGATCCTGAGTGCGGTGATAACTGGCCTTGTCGTCCGGGTGGACCAGACCGCGCAGGCCCATGTCGCGATGGGCGATGGCGGCCGGGGCGTAACCGACCAGATTTTCACTGCCTTCGCTGATGTAGGCGAAATCGATCTGCCCGGTGACCGGCGCCCGCTCCAGACGGAACACCAGCCCCGGCACGTTGGCGGCGATGCCCTGCAGGCGCGCTTCACTTTCCTGCAACGCCGCCAGGGCGCGGCGCCGTTCAGTCACGTCGGTGAGGTAGACCACCAGGTATTCACTGTCGCGAAAACGCAGAAAACTCAGCGACACGTCCGCCGGCAGAACACTGCCATCAGCGCGCACGCAACTGGTTTCGAAACTCAGCGGGCCCTCTTCACTGGTCCGCGCGCGTTTCCACAGGTTGAGCCAGCGATCCATGTGCAGGCCCGGCTCAAAGTCGATCAGCGGGCGTTCGATCAAGCCACCGGCGGGATAACCGAGCATGTTTTCCGCCGCGCGGTTGGCGTAGCGTACATGGCTGTCCCAGTTGACCCACAGGATGCCGACGGTGCTTTGATCGATGGAAAACTGCGTCAGACGCAAGGCCTCTTCGCTCGCCGCACGCTGGGCGATGTCTTCACGCGCGACGAGCAGCCGTTGTTCCAGGCTGTGCTGCTGACGCCGCTGCCAGAACACGATAGCGACACAACTGAGCAGCATCACCGCAAACAACAGGCTGAGGTTCTGCCAGAACCCCGGCGATTCCGACAACCGTGGATATTTCGGTTGCAGCCACTGGTTGTGCAGCTGTTCCAGGTCCTTGGCCGGGATCGCGCGCAAAACACTCTGGACGATGCCGGCCAGTTCCGGCCAATCGCGGCGTGACGCCACTCGCAGCAGTTGCGGCAGGCCGATGTCACCGACTACCACCAGCTCGGCGAACTCCGGTTCGACCGACAGCCGCCCCAGCTGGGCTTCATCGACGACGGCGTAGGCGGCTTGTTGGCTCAACAGCAACTGCAACGCCTGGCGCTCGAGCGGCACGCCTTGCAGGTTCAGATGCGGGTAATTGCTGCGCAGATAGTCGGCGGTGCTGCTCGGCATGCGCACGGCGACGCGGGTCTGGCTGTCGAGTTTTTCCAGATCGACCACGCCGGCGCCCTTCTGGTCGCCAACCACCAGTTGCGGCACGCGCATGTACGGGTCGGAGAATTGCCAAAGGCGCAGCGCGCTGGGGGTCTGGCTGAGACCTGGAGCGATATCGATTTCACCTTCGCGCAAGGCGTTTTCCAACTGACCGAGGTCCTGAAAGTTACGCCAGCTCAATTCGATGTTCAGCGTTTTCGCCAACAGCTTCATCAACTCGACATTGGCCCCCGACAGTCGCTGTAAACGCCGATCGTACGTTGCGTACGGCGCCTGCAAGACCAGTCCGACCCGCAGCTCATTGTGCTGCGCCAGCCATTGCTGCTGGCTCGCCGACAATGGCGCAAGGTGCGCAGGCGGCGCAGGCGCGGCCCAGCCCATCAAGGGAAACCACAAACAGCCGATAACCCACAGGCAGCAAAATCGCTTCATTGAAGTCTCATACACTGACAAATTCTGACCAACCCATTAGGCTGCCGGGATACTTTCTGGCCTGGAATAACCGATGCCCTTTGTTAATCGCCTGGCAATGCCAGCATTGTGCCTGTCGCTGATCCTGCCTTGTGCGTTTTCCGTCGAAGCCGCCGATCCGGCGCCTGCCGCCACCGCAGAAAAACCGGCCGAAGAGAAACCGGTCGAACGTCAGCCCTTGCTTGAGCGTAGTCAGGAAGAAGCCGCTGCACTGGAACGTCTCCTGCCGGCGCAAGAGCAACAACAACTGCAGGCCGGCAGCGAAACTTTCCTGGCACTGTGGAAACCGGCCAACACGGCCGAACCCAAGGGCGCGGTGATCATCATTCCCGGCACCGGCGAAACCGCAGACTGGCCGCAGGCAATCGGCCCGTTGCGGCGCAAACTGCCGGATGCGCAGTGGAGCAGCCTGAGTATCACCCTGCCCGATCTGCAAAGCGATGCCATTGCACCCCGTGTCGTCGAGCCCGCCGCTGCAGCGAAAGCACCTGAAACCGGCAGCAAGGATTCAACCACCGCGCAGCCGATCGAGCAGGCCGCTGGCGGTGAGGCCGAGGTGGCGGATCAGGTCGTCGCCGAAACCACCGAGGAACAATCCCGGGCTGATGCCGAACGCATCTTCGCGCGCATCGACGCGGCGATTGCCTATGCCGAACAGCAGAGCGCGCGCAGCATCGTCGTGCTCGGCCATGGCACCGGCGCTTACTGGGCGGGGCGCTATCTGAGCGAGAAACAAACGGCGCAGGTAGAGAAATTCGTCATGGTTGACGCGCAGGCACCGGCCAAGGCGCTGCCGCCATTGGCCGAGCTGACGCCGACGCTGAAGCTGCCGACGGCGGATATTTTCTACATGGACAAGCCGCTGGATCGCAACGCGGCGCTGGAGCGCATGCAGGCGAGCAAACGCCTGAAGACCTCGGCGTTCAGCCAGGTGGCGCTCAAGGCGTTGCCGGACAAGAACGCTGAGGCGGAACAACTGTTACGCCGGGTGCGTGGCTGGTTGAATCCGCAAAATCCGGACTGACCGTCAAACCGAGTTGGCCTCATTCGCGAGCAGGCTCGCTCCCACATTCGATCGCATTTCGTCTGTTGAAATGCAATCCCCTGTGGGCGCGAGCCTGCTTGCGAAGGGGCCAGCTCAGACAACACCCATCTAACGGCTAGCGAAAATCGCGCCGCTCGCGAATCAACGTATAGGCACTGTGCAATTCGCGCGTACGCTCGGTCGCCTCGCGCACCTGCGCCGCTGACGCCCCGCTGCCGGCTATCTTGTCCGGATGATGGCGACTGAGCAGGCGCCGATAAGCGCGCTTGATCTGCGCCGGCTCGCTGCTCGCCGAGACGCCGAGCAACTTCATCGCTTCCTGATAACTCACCGCCGCGCTGACGATCGGCCGCTTGCCCGGTTCGTAATCACTGGCCAGCGCCTGTACCTGCTGCGGCGTCCAGCCCAGCCACTTGCCCCACTGCGCCAGCAGTTCACGCTCACTGACGCCAGCGCGACCATCGGCCCAGACCATCCGCCAGCAGGCGCGCAACACACCTTCAGCAGCATGCGGCTGCGCGCTCAGACGGCGCAAATAACCGCGCAGATGGTCGTTGCCCGACTTGCCACGGTTGAACGCAGCGATGGCCCGACGGGTAGCCGGCTGGCTCATTTCCAGCGCGCGCATTTCATTACGCGCCTGCTGGATATGCCCGTCCGTCACTCGACCGTCGCTCTTGGCCAGCCGCCCGAGCAGCACAAACAACAGCTCGTCGTTGCGCAACATCGGCCGGCCGCCGAGCTTTTCACGCAAATGCCCCCAGCTTTGCAGATTCAGGCGCCGATCCAGCGCCTGTCCCAACAATGCCCCAAGCATGGCCCCCGGAATGCTGGCAATCGCAAAACCCGCTCCGGCTCCAATCAGAGTCCCTGGCCACAACATATCAGCGACTCGCTTTTATCAAGGTTTCAGCTTCGGCCAGCCGCTCATGCGTGCCGACATCCACCCAGTGCCCTTTCATTCGCTCGCCGCTGACCTCGCCGGCCGCCATGGCTTTGCGCAGCAGTGGCGCAAGTTTGAAAGCGCCGTCGCTGCAGCCGTCGAACAATTGCGGATGAAGCACGGCGATGCCGCTGTAAGTCAGGGTCTGTGCATTCGGCTGGCCGTCCTGCACCTTGCCGTCGACCAGAGAGAAATCGCCGTTGGGGTGATGCGCCGGATTGTCCGCCAGTACCAGATGCGCCAACCCGCTGATCGGTTGATGCAGGACGCTGAAATCGTAATCGGTCCAGATGTCGCCGTTGACCACCAGAAACGCATCGTCACCCAGCAGCGGCAAAGCACGGAAAATCCCGCCGCCGGTTTCCAGTGGCTCACCTTCCGGCGAGTACTGGATGCTCAGGCCGAACTGCGCCCCGTCACCCAAATGGTCTTCGATCTGCTGTCCGAGCCAGGCGTGGTTGATCACGATCTCGTTGAAGCCAGCCGCCGCGAGGGCGCGCAGGTGATATTCGATCAACGGCACGCCGCCGGCACGCACCAGCGGTTTAGGGGTGGTCAGGGTCAGCGGGCGCATGCGCTCGCCTTTGCCTGCCGCCAGAATCATTGCCTTCATGCCGTCGCTCCAGCACGCAAGCTGCTGAACAGCGCTTGCAGTTCCGCCAGTTCGGGACGACGGGCAATCACCGCTTCTATATAAGAGAAGAAGCGCGGCACGTCGGCCAGATAACGTGGCTTGCCGTCGCGGTGGCAGATGCGCGCGAAAATACCGATGACTTTCAGATGACGCTGCACGCCCATCAGGTCGCTGGCACGCAGGAAATCGTCAAAATCAGCCTGCACCGGAATATTCAGGGCCAAGGCTTGCTGCCAGTATTTTTCCAGCCAGCCGCGCACGCGCTCTTCAGGCCAACTGAGGAAGGCATCCTTGAACAGGCAAGTGACGTCATAGGTCACCGGGCCATAGACCGCATCCTGGAAATCCAGCACACCGGGATTGGGCTCGCTGAGCATCAGATTGCGCGGCATGTAGTCGCGGTGCACCAGCACTTTCGGCTGGGCCAGCGCGCTGTCGATCAGCAGATCGCTGATGTGCTGCCATTGCTGTTGTTGAGCCGCATCGAACTCAATGCCCAGCTCATGTTTCACGTACCACTGCGGGAACAGTTCCAGTTCACGGCGCAGCAAGGCAACGTCGTAGCTGGGCAGTGGCGCAACCATCGGCAATTGCTGAAACGCCAGCAAGGCTTGCAGCGCATCGTCGAACAAAGCGTCGGCATTTTCGCCATCGATCACGTCGAGATAAGTCTGGTTACCCAGGTCATTGAGCAAAAGAAAGCCGCGCTCGAGGTCTTCGGCATAAATTTTCGGCACGTTGATTGCGGATTTCGCCAGCAAAAAGGCGATATCCACGAACGGTTTGCAGTTTTCCTGCGGCGGCGGCGCGTCCATCACGACGAAGCTGCGACCCTCGCCTTCCCAGCGGAAGTAACGGCGGAAACTCGCGTCGCTGCTGGCCGCGGTCAACGTGGCCGGGGGCACGGTGCCCCAGCCTTGTTGTGCAAACAGATTTGCCAACTGCTCATCGAGCCAAACTTTCAGGTGTTGCAAGCGTACATCTTGGTCAGGCATTGCAAGGGTCTCCGACGGCGCTAGCCGTCAAGCGGGTCATGCTTTATTATCCAGCATCTTTTTCAGACCATCGAGAGGCGTGCGGCCCACACCGCGGGCAGATGGCACGCAGGAAGCCCGGACTAATAAGATGGCATTGAAATCCCCCGCGTTTCGTAAAAAATTTCCGTTGTTGGTAACCGGCAGTCTGCTGGCTATGCAACCTCTGGCCAGTCAATTCGTTGTTGCCGCCGAGCAGTATGACTGCTCTGTCTCGGCTACGGGTGGTTGGGACTGTGCGCCCAAATCACCGGCCGCTGCGTTGCCGCCGCGCCCGGTGCATGACGGCAGTGCCGTCAGCGCCACCGGCGATGCGCCGAGCGAGAACGGTTCGACGGCCGACACCGGCCCGAAAACCGCACTCGTCACCGAAGCCAAGGGCCGCGGTCTGAAATCCCGTAGCGAAGACTACAGTCACCTCGACTGGGTTCCGCGCGAGAAGCTCACGGCCGCCCAACTGGCCGAGACCGGGCCTTACTGCTCCGGCGCCTACATCGAGCCGACTCGTCCTGGCATGAACGACAAGACGAGCAAAAGCGACGCTCCGACCTTTATCGGCGCAAAAGCCTCGCGCTATAACACCGATGATCAAGTCGGTACGCTGGCCGGTGATGTCGTCCTGCGTCAGGGCAGCATGCAGGTCGAGTCCGACGAGGCCAGCCTCTACCAGGCCGAGAGCCGCGCCGAACTCAATGGCGACGTACGCATCCGCGACAACGGCGCGCTGATTGTTGGCGATCACGCCGATGTGCAGCTCGACACCGGCGAAGCCAAGGTCGACAACGCCGAATACGTGATGCACAAATCGCGCATCCGCGGTAACGCGCTGTACGCCAAGCGTGCCGAAAACGCGATCATCCGCTTGAAGGACGGCACGTACACTACGTGCGAACCGAACAGCAACGCGTGGCAGCTCAAGGGCAACAACATCACCCTGAACCCGGCCACCGGTTTCGGTACTGCGACCAACGTGACGTTGCGCGTCAAAGACATCCCGATCCTGTACACGCCGTACATCTACTTCCCGATCGACGACCGTCGTCAGTCGGGCTTCCTGCCGCCGACCATCGGCAGTGGCAGCGATACCGGCTTCATGCTGGTCACGCCGTACTACTTCAACCTGGCGCCAAACTATGACGCCACGTTGTATCCGCGCTACATGAGCAAGCGCGGCATGCTGGTCGAAGGCGAGTTCCGTTACCTGACCAAGTCGAGTGAAGGTCAGTTCGGTGCGTCGTACCTCAACGACGAGAACGACGATCGCAAGCGCCAGTCCGATTACAACGAGACGCGCTATATGTACAACTGGCAGCACAAGGGCGGTCTCGACTCCCGCGTGCTCACCCAGGTTGATTACACCAAGATCAGCGATCCGTATTATTTCCAGGATCTGCAGACCGATCAGATCGGTGTCAAAAGCGACGACTACGTCAATCAGCAGGGTTCCGTCACCTATCGTGGTGACAGCTACACTGCGCGCCTGAATGCCCAGCAATACCAACTGGCGACTGTCTCGAACATCACGCCATACGGTCGTTTGCCGCAGATCACCTTCAACGGTCAACTGCCGTACCACCCGGAAGGCTTGAACTTCGATTACGAAACCGAGCTGGTTCGTTTCGATCGTGACTTGCGCAGCGGCACGTTTGTTCAGGAAGACGGCATCACCACCGAGTCGCGCCTGGACAACAACATTACCGGCCTGGCCCGTGCCAACGGCGACCGTCTGAATCTGAAGCCGGGCGTCAGTCTGCCGATGAACTGGACGTATGGCTTCCTCAAGCCGTCGCTTAAGTATCAGTACACTCAGTACCAGCTTGATCTGGACAATACCGGCAAGTCGCAGATCAATGCACTGTCGCCGGAAAACCAGAAACTTTACGGCAAGTTCGACAGCAACCAGAACCGTGGCGTACCGATTGCCAGCATCGATGGCGGCTTGTACTTCGATCGTGATACTTCCTACTTCGGCAAGAATTATCGCCAGACCCTCGAACCACGTCTGTTCTATCTTTATGTTCCAGAGGAAGATCAGTCCGATATTCCGGTATTCGATACCAGCGAATACACCTTCAACTATTCGTCGCTGTTCCGTGACAACCGTTTCTCCGGCGCAGACCGCGTCGGCGACGAGAACAAACTGTCGTTGGGCGTGACCAGCCGCTGGATCGAAGAGAACGGCTTTGAACGTCAGCGCATCAGCGTGGGCCAGGCCTACTACTTCAAGAATCGCGAAGTGCAGTTGCCTGGCATTGATGCGAAAACCCGTGAAGACTCCAAATCCAGCGTTTCACCTTACGCGCTTGAATACGAATACCGCTGGAACCGCGACTGGCGCGCCACTGCCGACTACAACTGGGATCCGGACAGCCGCAGCCCGCGTTCCGGCAGTGCAATGTTCCACTACCAGCCTGCCGATAATCCGAACAAGGTTATCAACGCCGGTTATCGCTATCGCAACGACCAGGTCCGCTACGATCAGAACACCGGTCAGTGGTCGGTGGGTGGCGGCGACTACGGCACCCCGGGGCAGCCTGGCTACGTGAAGGACTACTACAAGATCCAGCAGCATGACTTCTCGGTCATCTGGCCGATCGTTCCGCAGTGGAACGCCATCAGCCGCTGGCAGTACGACTACAACCGCAACCGTACGCTGGAAGCCTTCGGCGGTTTCGAGTACGACAACTGCTGCTGGAAACTGCGTCTGATCAACCGTTACTGGGTTTCTTACGACGAGTTCAGTCAGGAAGCTCCGCAAAACGAAAAAGGCGACCATGGCGTCTTCCTCCAAATTGTTCTGAAGGGACTCGGCGGCCTCACCGGCGCCAAAGTAGAGAGCTTCCTCGACAAAGGCATTCAAGGTTATCGTGAACGTGAAGACC
Source organism: Pseudomonas koreensis (assembly GCF_036668835.1). Lineage (GTDB taxonomy): Bacteria > Pseudomonadota > Gammaproteobacteria > Pseudomonadales > Pseudomonadaceae > Aquipseudomonas > Aquipseudomonas koreensis_I. Next base: position 758,223 of record NZ_JAZEVW010000003.1, on the reverse strand, counting down.
AAGCTTTCTGATTGTCTGCGCCCGCTGATGCTGGGCGCGCTGTTCCTGGGTACGGCGGCCAACGCCGCCGTACAGTCCATCGACAAAGTGGTCGCGATCGTCGACAACGACGTGGTCATGCAGAGCCAACTGGACCAGCGTGTCCACGAAGTGCAGCAGACTATCGCCAAGCGTGGCGGCGGCTTGCCGCCTCCGGGCGTGCTGGATCAACAGGTGCTCGAGCGTCTGATCGTCGAAAACCTGCAGTTGCAGATCGGCGAACGCTCCGGCATCCGCATCACCGACGAAGAGCTGAACCAGGCGGTCGGCACCATTGCCCAGCGCAACAACATGAGCATTGATCAGTTCCGTGCTGCGCTGGCTCGCGACGGCCTGTCTTACGACGATGCCCGCGACCAGATCAAACGCGAGATGATCATCAGCCGCGTGCGTCAGCGTCGTGTGGCAGAGCGCATTCAGGTCTCCGAGCAGGAAGTGAAGAACTTCCTCGCCTCCGATCTGGGCAAGATGCAACTGTCTGAAGAATTGCACCTGGCCAACATCCTGATTCCGACCCCGGAAAGCGCCAACTCTGAAGCGATTCAGAACGCCGCGCGTCAGGCCATGGAGGTTTACCAGCAGCTCAAGCAAGGCGCCGACTTCGGTCAGATGGCCGTGGCGAAATCGGGCAGCGACAACGCACTGGAAGGCGGCGACATGGGCTGGCGTAAAGCCGCGCAATTGCCACCGCCGTTCGATCGCGAGCTGAGTAGCATGGCCGTTGGCGACATCACTCAACCTGCCCGCACGCCGGGCGGTTTCATCATCCTGAAACTGCTGGGCAAACGTGGCGGCGAAGCGCAGATGCGCGACGAAGTGCATGTTCGTCATATTCTGGTCAAACCGAGTCCGATTCGCGACGAAGCCAAGACCGAGGCGCTGGTGAAGTCGCTGTATGAGCGCATCACCGCCGGGGAAGATTTCGCCACCCTGGCGAAAAATTACTCCGAAGACCCGGGTTCGGCGCTCAACGGCGGCGACCTGAACTGGATCGACCCGAACGTACTGGTGCCGGAATTCCGCGAAGTGATGGCCAAGACCCCGCAAGGTCAACTGTCCAAGCCATTCCAGACCCAATACGGCTGGCATGTTCTGGAAGTCCTCGGCCGTCGCGCCACCGACAGCACCGAACAGGCCCGCGAGCAGCAAGCCATGACCGTCCTGCGTAACCGCAAGTACGACGAGGAGCTGCAAACCTGGCTGCGTCAGATCCGTGACGAAGCGTACGTAGAGATCAAACTTCCTGGTGCAGACCAGGCAGCGCAGTGAAACCCAAGCGTTTCGCGCTGACACCCGGCGAACCAGCCGGCATCGGTCCCGACCTGTGCCTGCTGCTCGCCTCGCAAGCCCAGCCACATCCCCTGATTGCTGTCACCAGCCGCGACCTGCTCCTCGAGCGGGCCGCGCAGCTGGGGCTGGCTGTCGATCTGCTGGATGTCGGCCCTGATTACTGGCCGGACGCCCCGGCGCCTGCCAACAGCCTGTATGTCTGGGATACGCCGCTCAGCACCCCTGTGGTGGCCGGGCAATTGGACAAGGCCAACGCGGCGTTCGTCCTCGACACCCTGAGCCGCGCCGGCAACGGCTGCCTGAACGGCGACTTCGCCGGGATGATTACCGCGCCCGTGCACAAGGGCGTGATCAACGAGTCAGGCATCGCGTTCTCCGGGCACACCGAATTTCTCGCTGACCTGACTCACACCGCGCAAGTGGTGATGATGCTCGCCACACGCGGTTTGCGCGTGGCACTGGTCACCACTCACCTGCCCCTGCGCGAGATTGCCGATGCAATAACGCCAGAGCGGCTGGAGCGGGTCACGCGTATCCTGCATGCCGACCTGCAAAACAAATTCGGCATCGCCCAGCCACGGATTCTGGTGTGCGGACTCAACCCGCACGCCGGTGAAGGTGGTCATCTGGGCCGTGAAGAAATCGACATCATCGAACCGACATTGGAACGCCTGCGCGGCGAGGGCATGGACCTCCGTGGCCCGCTGCCTGCCGACACTCTGTTTACCCCCAAGTATCTGGAGCACTGCGACGCAGTGCTGGCGATGTACCACGACCAGGGCCTGCCCGTGCTGAAGTACAAAGGCTTCGGCGCTGCGGTCAACGTGACGCTGGGCCTGCCGATCATCCGCACTTCGGTCGATCACGGCACCGCGCTTGATCTGGCCGGCAGCGGCAAGATCGACACCGGCAGCCTGCAAGTCGCCCTGGAAACCGCCTACCAGATGGCCGAGACCCGTTTATGAACGAGCAATACCAACACAAGGCGCGCAAACGCTTTGGCCAGAACTTCCTGCACGATGCCGGCGTTATCGACCGCATTCTGCGTTCCATCCATGCCAAGGCCGATGATCGCCTGCTGGAAATCGGCCCGGGCCAGGGCGCACTGACCGCCGGCCTGCTGTCCTCCGGCGCACAGCTCGACGTGGTGGAACTGGACAAGGACCTGATCCCGATCCTCAACCAGCAGTTTGCCGGCAAGAGCAATTTCAACCTGCACCAAGGCGATGCGCTGAAGTTCGACTTCAACACGCTCAACGCCGCGCCGAACAGCCTGCGCGTGGTCGGCAACCTGCCGTACAACATTTCCACACCGCTGATTTTTCACCTGCTGAACAACGCTGGCATCATTCGCGACATGCACTTCATGCTGCAAAAAGAGGTGGTCGAGCGTCTGGCCGCGGGTCCTGGCGGTGGCGACTGGGGTCGTCTGTCGATCATGGTTCAGTACCACTGCCGCGTCGAACACCTGTTCAACGTCGGCCCGGGCGCGTTCAATCCGCCGCCGAAGGTCGATTCGGCGATCGTTCGTCTGGTGCCGCATGCAGTACTGCCGCACCCGGCCAAGGATCATCGCCTGCTCGAACGCGTGGTGCGTGAAGCGTTCAATCAGCGCCGCAAGACCTTGCGCAACACGCTCAAGCAACTGCTCAGCAATGCCGAAATCGAAGCCGCCGGCGTCGACGGCAGCCTGCGTCCCGAGCAACTGGATCTGGCCGCGTTCGTGCGCCTGGCCGATCAACTCGCCGTACAAGTCCCGGCCGCCCCCGTCGCCGACTGACCGGCGATGAACGCTATCGGGCAGCACACCACTCTGGTTTACTGCCCGATACTTGCCTAGACTGATTCCCCATCAGCTACGCCCCGCGTTCCGCTTCGTTTAAGGCCCCTTGCATGTCCGATTCCCGTTACCAGGTCGATGTCAGTGTCGTTACCCGCTATCTGGCAGACCAATCGCAACCCGAGCACGACCGCTTCGCCTTCGCCTATACCATCACCGTGCAGAACAATGGCGAGCAGCCCGCGCGCCTGATGTCGCGACATTGGGTGATCACCGATGGTGACGGACATGTCGAAGAAGTCCGCGGTGAAGGCGTTGTCGGCCTGCAGCCACTGATCGCCGCGGGTGAAAGCCACAAGTACACGAGCGGTACGGTGATGACCACCAAGGTCGGGACTATGCAGGGCACCTATGAAATGGTCGCCGATGACGGCAAACATTTCGACGCGATCATCAAGCCGTTCCGCCTCGCCGTGCCCGGAGCCCTGCACTGATGACGACGTATGCCGTCGGCGACCTGCAAGGCTGCCTCGAACCGCTCAAATGCCTGCTCAAGCAAGTGGCGTTCGATCCGGTGCTGGATCGACTCTGGCTGGTGGGTGATCTGGTCAACCGTGGCCCACAATCGCTGCAAACCCTGCGTTTTCTGTACAGCATGCGCGAGTCGCTGGTTTGCGTACTCGGTAACCACGATCTGCATCTGCTCGCCGCCGCAAAAAACATCGAACGCCTGAAAAAATCCGACACGCTGCGAGAAATCATCGAAGCGCCAGACTGCGCCGTACTGCTTGAATGGGTGCGTCAGCAAAAGCTAATGCACTACGACGAGCAACGCGATGTCGCCATGGTCCACGCCGGCATTCCACCGCAATGGTCACTGCGCCGCGCCTTGAAGTGCGCCGCTGAAGTCGAGACGGCGTTACGCGATGACAATATGCTGCCGGCCTTTCTCGATGGCATGTACGGCAACGATCCAGCGAAATGGGACAGCGACCTCAAAGGTGTCGAGCGCTTGCGCGTCATCACCAACTATTTCACGCGCATGCGCTTCTGCACCGCCGAAGGCAAGCTCGACCTCAAAAGCAAGGAAGGTCTCGACGCTGCTCCGCCCGGCTATAAACCGTGGTTCCAGCACAAGGAACGCAAGACTCGCGGCCTGCGCATCATTTTCGGTCACTGGGCGGCGCTGGAAGGCAATATCCACGAGCCGGGTATCTCGGCGCTGGACACCGGCTGTGTCTGGGGTGGCAGCCTGACCCTGATGAACGTCGACAGCGGTGAACGCCTGTCGTGCAAATGCGATGAACGTGGAGGACTCGCACCTTCAGTCGCGCCATCCATTCCCGAAACTTCTCCAGTCGGCGCACCGCGTTAGACTGCGTTATCAGTTGAGCAACAGGAACACAGCCATGACCGAATTCAAACGAATCCCCCCGGAGCAGGCCCAGGCACTGCGTGAAAAAGGCGCCGTCGTGGTCGATGTCCGCGACCCTGCGACTTATGCCGCTTCGCACATCGCCGGCTCAAAGCATCTGGACAACCATTCTCTGCACGCTTTCATTCAGGGCGCCGATCTCGATGCACCGACCGTCGTAGTCTGCTATCACGGCAATTCCAGCCAGGGCGCAGCCGCCTATCTGGTGGGCCAGGGCTTCTCCGACGTCTACAGCATGGACGGTGGCTTTGAGCTGTGGCGTACGACTTATCCTTCGGAAACTGCGCAAGGCAGCGAGGAATAATTTTTTTGTCACGCGCAGCCCCCGGCTTCCGCGGGCCTGCGCGAGGCAGACAAACGGTCTGCCACAACTAATTACGTATCTCGCCTTTACCTCTCGAATTCCCAACTATCCTTAAGCGCAGGCCATCCAAAACAGGGGAGAGCCGGTACACCGGCGCACGGGTCATCGGGAGTAGCTTCCGCAGTTGTCCACTGCGGGAGAGTTCTGGGGGGTAAACAACGGCTGCCACTGTGGCTGTTGCCAGCATCGACTGAGTGATCCGGCGTCGGCTCCACGTATCGAGCGAGGTGACGTCATGAGTATCTTTAGCCACTTCCAACAACGCTTCGAATCCACACGCCAGGAAGAATTCTCCCTGCAGGAGTACCTGGAACTGTGCAAAAAGGATCGTAGCGCCTATGTATCCGCCGCCGAGCGCCTGCTGCTGGCGATTGGCGAACCGGAACTGCTCGACACTTCGACCAACTCGAGGCTGTCGCGCATCTTCTCCAACAAGGTGATCCGCCGCTATCCGGCCTTTGAAGACTTCCACGGGATGGAAGAATGCATCGACCAGATCGTTTCGTATTTCCGCCACGCCGCTCAGGGCCTGGAAGAGAAGAAACAGATCCTTTATCTGCTTGGTCCCGTTGGTGGCGGTAAATCGTCCCTGGCCGAGAAGCTGAAACAGCTGATTGAGAAAGTGCCCTTCTACGCGATCAAGGGCTCACCGGTATTCGAATCGCCTCTGGGTCTGTTCAACGCCACCGAAGATGGCGCGATTCTCGAAGAAGACTTCGGTATTCCGCGGCGCTACCTCAATACCATCATGTCGCCATGGGCGACCAAGCGCCTGGCTGAATTCGGCGGCGACATCAGCCAGTTCCGCGTGGTCAAACTGTACCCGTCGATTCTCAATCAGATCGCGGTGGCCAAGACCGAACCTGGCGATGAGAACAACCAGGACATTTCCGCACTGGTCGGTAAAGTCGACATCCGCAAACTCGAGGAATACCCACAGAACGACGCCGACGCCTACAGCTATTCCGGTGCACTGTGCCGGGCCAACCAGGGCCTGATGGAATTCGTCGAAATGTTCAAGGCACCGATCAAGGTGCTGCACCCACTCCTGACAGCGACTCAGGAAGGCAACTACAACAGTACCGAAGGTCTCGGCGCGATTCCGTTCACCGGGATTCTGCTCGCGCACTCCAACGAATCGGAGTGGCATACCTTCCGCAACAACAAGAACAACGAAGCCTTCATCGACCGGATCTACATCGTCAAAGTACCGTACTGCCTGCGCGTCAGTGACGAAGTGAAGATCTACGACAAACTGCTGTTCAACAGTTCACTGGCCAAGGCGCACTGCGCGCCGGACACGTTGAAGATGCTGGCGCAGTTCACTGTGCTTTCGCGTCTCAAGGAGCCGGACAACTCCAATATCTATTCGAAAATGCGCGTCTATGACGGTGAAAACCTCAAGGACACCGATCCGAAGGCCAAGTCGATTCAGGAATATCGCGACTCGGCGGGTGTTGACGAGGGCATGAACGGCCTGTCGACCCGCTTCGCCTTCAAGATACTGTCGAAAGTGTTCAACTTCGACCCGCATGAAATCGCCGCCAACCCGGTCCACCTGCTTTATGTACTGGAACAGCAGATCGAACAGGAACAGTTCCAGGCGGAGACCCGCGAGCGCTATCTGCGCTATCTGAAGGAATACCTCGCGCCGCGCTACATCGAGTTCATCGGCAAGGAAATCCAGACCGCTTACCTCGAGTCTTACAGCGAATACGGTCAGAACATCTTCGACCGCTACGTGCTCTACGCGGACTTCTGGATTCAGGATCAGGAATACCGCGACCCCGAAACCGGCGAGATCCTCAACCGCGTCGCGCTCAACGAAGAACTGGAGAAAATCGAAAAACCGGCCGGTATCAGCAATCCGAAGGATTTCCGCAACGAGATCGTCAACTTCGTCTTGCGCGCCCGGGCCAACAACAACGGCAAGAACCCAACCTGGCTCAGCTACGAAAAACTGCGGGTGGTCATCGAGAAGAAAATGTTTTCCAACACCGAAGATCTGCTGCCGGTTATCAGCTTCAACGCCAAGGCCAGCAAAGAGGACCAGCAAAAACACAACGACTTCGTTACACGCATGGTTGAACGTGGCTACACCGATAAACAGGTACGACTGCTGTCCGAATGGTACCTGCGGGTCCGCAAGTCGCAGTGAGGCAGCTGCAAGCTACAGGCCACAAGCTGCAAGAAGAGCGCGTAACCCCCGAATAAGGGCCATTCGCTTGTACTTGCAGCTTGCAGCTCAAAACTTGAAGCTCCCCGGAGGGGCCTATGAGCTATGTGATCGACCGACGCCTCAATGGCAAGAACAAGAGCACGGTGAACCGTCAGCGTTTCCTGCGGCGTTACCGTGACCACATCAAGAAGGCCGTCGAAGAGGCGGTCAGCCGGCGCTCCATCACCGATATGGAACACGGCGAACAGATCAGCATTCCCGGTCGCGACATCGACGAACCGGTGCTTCACCATGGTCGCGGCGGCAAGCAGACTGTGGTTCATCCCGGCAACAAGGAATTCACCGCAGGCGAACACATCGCCCGTCCGCCGGGCGGCGGTGGCGGACGCGGCCCGGGCAAGGCCGGCAACTCCGGCGAGGGCATGGACGAGTTCGTCTTCCAGATCACCCAGGAAGAGTTCCTCGAGTTCATGTTCGAAGACCTCGAACTGCCGAACCTGATCAAGCGCAACCTCAGTGGCACCGACACCTTCAAAACCGTGCGCGCCGGGATCAGCAACGAAGGCAACCCGTCACGGATCAACATCATCCGCACCCTGCGTTCGGCACATGCACGGCGTATCGCCCTGTCCGGCAGCAGTCGGGCGAAGTTGCGCGAGGTCAAGGCAGAGCTGGAGCGTCTGCGGCGCGAAGAACCGGACAACTTCGGCGATATTCAGGAACTGGAGGCGGAAATCGAAAAACTCAGCGCGCGCATCCATCGCGTGCCATTCCTTGATACCTTCGATTTGAAATACAACCTGCTGATCAAACAGCCGAACCCCAGTTCGAAAGCCGTGATGTTCTGCCTGATGGACGTTTCCGGTTCGATGACCCAAGCGACCAAGGACATCGCCAAGCGCTTCTTCATCCTCTTGTACCTGTTCCTCAAGCGCAATTACGACAAGATCGATGTGGTGTTCATCCGCCATCACACCAGTGCGCGGGAAGTCGACGAGGAGGAGTTTTTCTATTCGCGGGAAACCGGCGGCACCATCGTTTCGAGTGCCTTGAAACTGATGCAGGAGATCATGGCCGAGCGTTATCCGAGCAACGAATGGAATATTTACGCGGCCCAGGCATCCGACGGCGACAACTGGAACGATGACTCGCCGATCTGCCGCGATATTCTGATCAACCAGATCATGCCGTTTGTGCAGTACTACACTTATGTGGAGATTACCCCGCGCGAACATCAGGCCTTGTGGTACGAATACGAACGCATCGCCGAAGCCTTTTCTGACACGTTTGCCCAGCAGCAACTGGTCTCGGCCGGAGATATCTATCCGGTCTTCCGTGAACTCTTCCAGCGCAGGTTAGTGACATGACCGCCAAAGAGCAGAAGCGCCAACCCATTTCCACCGGCTCGGAATGGACGTTCGAGCTGATCCAGACCTACGACCGCGAAATCGCTCGTATTGCGGCCCGCTATGCACTGGATACGTATCCCAACCAGATCGAAGTGATTACCGCCGAACAAATGATGGACGCCTATGCATCGGTGGGCATGCCGCTGGGTTACCACCACTGGTCTTACGGCAAGCACTTCCTCAGCACCGAGAAATCCTACAGCCGCGGGCAAATGGGCCTGGCCTACGAGATTGTGATCAACTCCGATCCATGCATTGCCTATCTGATGGAAGAGAACACCATCTGCATGCAGGCACTGGTAGTGGCGCACGCTTGTTATGGTCACAACAGTTTCTTCAAGGGCAACTATCTGTTCCGCACCTGGACCGATGCCAGTTCGATCATTGACTACCTGGTGTTCGCCAAGCAGTACATCATGCAATGCGAGGAGCGGCACGGCATCGATGCAGTGGAAGACCTGCTCGACTCCTGCCATGCACTGATGAACTACGGTGTCGACCGATACAAGCGTCCCTATCCGATCTCTGCCGAAGAAGAGCGGCGCCGGCAGAAGGATCGCGAAGAGCATATGCAGAAACAGATCAACGATCTGTGGCGCACCATTCCCAAAGGTGCGGACAAGTACAGCGACAAGGACAACGCACGCTTTCCGGCCGAGCCGCAAGAAAACATCCTCTACTTCATCGAAAAGCATGCGCCGCTGCTGGAGCCGTGGCAGCGCGAGATCGTGCGGATCGTGCGCAAGATTGCCCAGTATTTTTATCCACAGCGCCAGACCCAGGTGATGAACGAAGGCTGGGCAACGTTCTGGCATTACACGTTGATGAACGACCTGTACGACGAAGGGCTGGTCACCGACGGTTTCATGATGGAATTCCTCACTTCACACACCAGCGTTGTGTTCCAGCCGGGTTTTGACAGCCCCTATTACAGCGGCATCAACCCGTACGCACTGGGCTTTGCCATGTATCGCGACATTCGGCGCATGTGTGAAGAGCCTACCGAGGAGGATCGCCGCTGGTTTCCGGAAATCGCCGGTACCGATTGGCTGTCGACCATCAAGTTCGCCATGAGCAGCTTCAAGGATGAGAGCTTCATCCTGCAGTACCTGTCGCCGAAAGTGATTCGCGACCTGAAACTGTTCAGCATTCTCGACGATGACCAGAAAGACGACCTGCTGGTGCCTGCCATTCACGACGAAGGCGGCTATCGGATCATCCGTGAGACTCTGGCGGCACAATACAACCTCGGTAATCGTGAACCGAACGTGCAGATCTATAGCATTGATCGACGCGGCGACCGTTCGCTGACCCTGCGCCATCAACAGCACGATCGCAAACCGTTGGGCGATTCAACTGACGAGGTACTCAAACACCTTCATCGACTCTGGGGCTTCGACATTCACCTGGAAACCCTGCAGGGCGACCAGATCATGAAAACCCACCACGTTCCGCCTCGCAGTGAACACAGCGAAGGGGATTACGGTCGACTCGATCTGGCCGTGATACATCTTTGAGCCGGTTTTGGCCTCCGAAAGTCTGGCGCAAGGGTTATCCTGTCGGGCTAACGGAGGTTTTTTATGCAGGTTTACAAGGTTGGCGGCGCGGTACGTGATCGCCTGTTGGGGTTGCCGGTCACCGATATCGACCGGGTCGTCGTCGGCGCAACGACCGAAGAAATGCTCGCTCAGGGCTTCCGCCCGGTTGGCGCGGATTTTCCGGTGTTTTTACACCCGCGAACCGGCGAGGAATATGCCCTCGCCCGTACGGAGCGCAAGAGTGGTCGCGGTTATGGCGGCTTCACGTTTTACGCCAGCCCCGAAGTTACCCTCGAAGAAGACCTGGTCCGCCGGGACCTGACCATCAACGCCATGGCCGAAGACGATCAGCAGAATCTGACCGATCCGTACCATGGCCAGCGCGATCTTGAAGCGCGAATCCTGCGCCACGTTTCCCCGGCATTCGCCGAAGATCCTTTGCGTGTGCTGCGCGTCGCCCGCTTCGCCGCGCGTTATGCAGGCCTGGGCTTTACGGTTGCACCAGAAACTCTGCAGTTGATGCGCCAGCTCAGCGAATCCGGTGAACTGCAGGCATTGACCGCTGAGCGCAGCTGGAAGGAAATTTCCCGAGCCTTGATGGAAAATCAGCCGCAGGTGTTCATTCAGGTGCTGCGTGACTGCGGAGCGCTGAAAGTGCTGATGCCGGAAGTCGACGCGCTGTTCGGCGTGCCGCAACCAGAAACACACCACCCGGAAATCGACACCGGGCTGCACACCCTAAGCGTGCTGCAACAGGCGGCGCTGCATAAACAGCCAATGACTGTGCGCTGGGCCTGCCTGTTGCACGATCTCGGCAAAGGGCTGACGCCACACGAAGATTGGCCACGGCACATTGCCCACGAGCACACCGGATTGAAGCTGATCAAGGCGGTCAACGAGCGCTTCAAGGCACCGAAGGATTGCCAGGAATTGGCATTATTGGTCGGCCAGTACCACACCCATGGCCACCGGGCGCTGGAATTGAAGGCTTCGACACTGCTGGAATTGCTGCAAAGCTTCGATGTATACCGTCGCCCGCAGCGTTTTGAAGAGTTTATTGCTGCCTGCGAAATGGACGCCCGTGGACGCAAAGGCCTGGAGCAGCGGAGTTATCCACAGGCGGATTACTTGCGTGGTGCTGCAACCACAGCGCGTGGTGTGGCGGTGCAGCCGTTGCTGGAAAAGGGATTCAAGGGACCGGCGCTGGGCGAAGCACTGAAGCGCGAACGGCTTTCAGCATTGAAGGCTTACAAAGACGCGGCGTCTGCTTAAAGCTTCGTCGGATCGCCGCCCGGACCCGGCTCCCTCCTACAGGGGAACGCATCCCAAATGTAGGAGTGAGCCTGCTCGCGATCGCGCCCTTGAACTCAGTGTAAATCCGGAGGCGTAAGCTGCTGCCCTCGCCACTCGAATGCCACCGGCGCCAACACCTGATCAATCTGCGCCTCGGCCCACAGCGTCGCGAAGCTTTTTCCCACACCCGGATGCACCCGATCCGGAGCAATCAGCGACAGCGGCCACAGCACAAACGCATTTTTCAGAATTTCTGCCCGCGGCAGCACCAAACCATCGAAATTGCCGGCCAGATCGCCGTACAACAGCACGTCGATATCCAGCGGCAAGCCTTTGCGATCAGGGGCGTAGCGGCCATTGTCCGCCTCGATGAATTTCAGTCGCCGATCCAGCTCCATCAGCGGGAGATCGGTTTGCGCTGACACCACGAAATTGAAAAAAGGACCGCTCTTGATACCCACCGGCTGACTTTCGAACACCGCCGAACAGCGGACATCCACCAGAAACGTCGCCAAAGCATCGAGCCCGGCGCGCAAATGAGTTTCTCGGTCGATATTGCTACCGAGCCCGAGGTAGACCTGAGTCAGCGACATCCGCGCTCGATCTCCACACCCACGCCGCCCCTGGCCGCCGGCACCGCGCCGGGCTTGGTGAGTTTCAGACGAACCCAAGTGATGTTGAATTCGTTCATGAGCACTTCGACCAGACGCTCGGCGAAGGTCTCGACCAACTGAAACTGCGCCTGCTCGGCAAAGGCCTGAATGCGCGTGGAAACGCTGGCGTAGTCAAGCGCCAGGGTCAGGTCGTCACCGGCGGCGGCCGGGCGATTGTCCCAGGCGAAGCTCAGATCAAGTCGCAGGCACTGGCGGATGCCTCGCTCCCAGTCATAGGCACCGATGACGGTGTCGACTTCCAGGCCCTCGATAAACACTCTGTCCAAGCACTTCTCTCCGCTGCACGACAAGGGCGCAATGCGCCGTTAGAATCAGGGCGTCCTCGCCCGGAATAGTTAGCATGTTTTGGTTACTGGCGATTCTCGCCTACCTGCTCGGCTCGCTGTCCTTCGCCATTTTGCTCAGCCGCCTGACCGGAAATCCGGACCCGCGAATGAGTGGCTCGGGCAATGCCGGCGCCACCAACATGCTGCGCCTGGCCGGTCGCAAACTGGCGATCCTGACCCTGCTGGGTGATCTGTGCAAAGGCCTGCTGCCGGTACTGATCGCAGCGGCTGCGGGCCTGTCGGTGCAGGATCAGGCGTGGATCGGCGTGTGCGCCGTAATCGGTCACCTGTTCCCGCTGTATTTCCGTTTCCGTGGCGGCAAAGGCGTCGCTACCGCTGCCGGCATGCTGCTGGGCCTGTATCCGCCCGCCGCGTTGCTGGCCGTTTGCGCCTGGTTGCTGACCTTCTATCTGACCCGTACCAGCTCGTTGGCGGCGCTGATTGCCACGCCACTGACCCTGCCGCTGCTGGCCTGGCAGGAACCGGCGGCACTGCTGCCGATGAGCGCGCTGACGCTGCTGATCGTCTGGCGCCACCGCGGCAATCTACGCGACCTGTTTGCCGGGCGCGAACGGCATTTTTGAATACCGCTGCCGAGCGCCCATTACAACGGCGACAACTGCTCCATCGGCCAGCGCGCCTGCACGCTGATCGCCAAGGATTCCTGCTGACCGGCCTTCAGGCGCTGACAGCCGGCAAAGGCGATCATTGCACCATTGTCGGTGCAGAACTCGGGACGGGCATAAAACACCTCGCCTTGCATGTCGCCGAGCATTTTCTCCAGGGAGACCCGCAAAGCCTTGTTGGCACTGACACCGCCCGCGATCACCAGACGCTTCATGGCCGCCTGTTTCAGCGCGCGCTTGCACTTGATGGTCAAAGTCTCCACCACGGCCTGCTGGAACGCCAGCGCAATGTCGCTGCGGGCTTGCTCGCCGTCGTCCCCGGCGCTGACGCACTGTTGCCAGGCGTTGAGAGCAGAGGTTTTCAGACCACTGAAACTGAATTGCAGACCCGGGCGATCACACATCGGACGCGGGAAAGTGAAACGTCCTGCAATGCCCTTCTCTGCCAGCTTGGCGATTTCCGGACCGCCGGGATAATTAAGGCCCATCATTTTCGCGGTCTTGTCGAACGCTTCGCCGGCGGCATCGTCGAGTGTCTCGCCGAGCAGGCTGTATTGGCCGATGCCATCGACCTGAACCAACTGCGTATGCCCGCCGGACACCAACAAAGCGACGAACGGGAATTGCGGCGGTTTCGGCTCCAGCATCGGCGCCAGCAGATGGCCTTCCATGTGGTGCACACCGAGCGCCGGAATGCCCCAGGCAAATGCCAGCGCCTGGGCACAGGAAGCACCGACCAGAAGCGCGCCAACCAGGCCGGGACCTGCGGTATAGGCGATCGCATCGATCTCGGTGGGTACGCAGTCGGCCTCGGCCAACACCTGACGGATCAAGGGCAGCATGCGTTTGACGTGGTCACGCGAGGCCAGTTCGGGCACTACTCCGCCGTAAGCGCGGTGCAGGTCGATCTGGCTGAACAGCGCGTCGGCCAGCAGACCGCGTTCACTGTCATATAATGCGACGCCGGTTTCGTCGCAGGAGGTTTCTAATCCCAGTACTAGCATGGGTTTGCGCCTTGTTTAGGCTGAATTCGAAGGCGCGCATAATAGTCGCCGCGTGATGCCCCGACCAGCGGTTTTCGATCAGAGGCTTTGCATTCCGAGCGATGAGGGGTTAACATCCGCAACCCTTAAAAACCGACGTCTTCAAGTGCTCTTTTGCCGCGAGGATGTTGACCCCGGTAATGAATGAAGGTAGCTCTGGATGCCAGCCGTCAAAGTAAAAGAGAACGAACCCTTCGACGTAGCTCTGCGTCGTTTCAAGCGCTCCTGCGAAAAAGCCGGTGTACTGGCTGAAGTTCGTAGCCGCGAATTTTACGAGAAGCCAACTTCTGAGCGTAAGCGCAAGGCAGCAGCTGCTGTCAAGCGTCACGCCAAGAAAGTTCAGCGCGAACAGCGCCGCGCCGTTCGTCTGTACTAATACACAGACGTTCGTAGCAAGCTTCTTGCCTAAGCCCGGCTCACTGCCGGGCTAATGGCATTTGCGTAAAACGCTTGATGCTTCACCGTCGACGCCGCAGATGCGACCGAGACAAATCCGCTTCACCGCGTCAGGCCTGGCTTTTTTTGCCAGCGGTGCACGTCTTTTCTGACGAGCCTTTCAAGGCTACTGACGAGCACACCCACTGATTCCTCTTACGACGATCAGCCCAAGGCACCTCATGTGTGCCCGCTTTATTGAGCTATCCGAGGCCTTTTACCGGCCGTCAGCGGACTCAGCGCAACACTTTCAAATAGTCGAAGACTGATAGGTACTAACGTCAGTGGATTTTCGGCAGATACACTTCCCGACAGCGATCATGCAGACGACACCGGTCGAGCCGCACATTTTGTGTGCTTCCAACAAAGACCCGCGTCCGACAGCCTGTCGCAACGGACTTTTTACAGCGCAGACGACGAGAACGCCATGGCCGGGCTGATACCCCAGAGCTTCATTGACGACCTGCTGAACCGCACCGACATCGTCGACGTGGTCAGCTCGCGCGTGCAACTGAAGAAGGCCGGCAAGAACTACACCGCCTGTTGCCCGTTCCACAAAGAGAAAACCCCGTCTTTCAGCGTCAGCCCTGACAAGCAGTTCTACTATTGCTTCGGCTGCGGCGCCGGCGGCAATGCTCTCGGCTTTCTGATGGATCACGACAACCTGGACTTCCCCCAGGCCGTCGAAGATCTGGCCAAAGCCGCCGGCATGGAAATCCCCCGCGAAGAAAGCGGTCGCGAGCGCAAACCCCGGCAACCGACCGATTCGCCGTTGTATCCACTGCTGACCGCTGCCGCCGATTTTTATCGGCAGGCGCTCAAGAGCCATCCCGCGCGTAAAGCCGCGGTTGATTACCTCAAGGGACGCGGACTGACCGGCGAGATCGCCAGGGACTTCGGCCTCGGCTTTGCGCCGCCGGGCTGGGACAACCTGTTCAAGCATTTGAGCAGCGATACCCTGCAACAGAAGGCCATGATCGACGCCGGCCTGCTGATCGAGAATGCCGAAACCGGCAAACGCTATGACCGCTTCCGCGATCGCGTGATGTTCCCGATCCGCGACACCCGTGGCCGGATCATCGCGTTCGGCGGCCGCGTGCTGGGTGACGACAAGCCCAAGTACCTGAATTCACCGGAGACTCCGGTGTTCCATAAGGGCCAGGAACTCTATGGTCTTTATGAAGCTCGCAAGAATAATCGCAACCTCGACGAAATCATCGTCGTCGAGGGTTACATGGACGTCATCGCCCTCGCCCAGCAAGGCTTGCGCAATGCCGTCGCCACGCTGGGTACCGCCACCAGCGAAGAACATTTGAAGCGGCTTTTTCGCGTCGTGCCGAACGTGCTGTTCTGCTTCGACGGTGATCAGGCTGGTCGCAACGCCGCATGGCGAGCACTCGAAGCTACCCTGCCCTGCCTGCAGGACGGGCGGCGTGCGCGGTTCCTGTTTCTGCCCGAAGGGGAAGACCCGGACACCCTGGTCCGCGCCGAGGGCACCGATGCTTTCAAAGCGCGGATCAATCAGCATGCGCAGCCGCTCGCCGACTACTTCTTCCAGCAACTGACCGAAGAAGCCGACCCGCGCTCGCTCGAAGGCAAGGCGCACATGGCTACACTCGCCGCGCCGCTGATCGATAAGGTACCGGGCGCCAACCTGCGAATTCTGATGCGTCAGCGCCTGAGCGAAATCACCGGCCTGAGCAGCGAAACCGTCAGCCAGCTCGCGCAGAGCGCGCCACAAGAGGCGCCGCCGGCTTACGATCCCGGTATCGATTACGACGCCATGCCGGACTACGGCGACTACCATCAGGCGCAGGACATGTATGTGCCGCAGCAGGAATGGACGTCAAAAAAACCCGGCGCCGGCGGCAAGAAGTGGGACAAGAAGCCTTGGGACAAGAACGGCAAGCGTGGCGGCGATCGCGATCAGCAACGCCCGCGCACGCCGATCGGTGTCGAGTCGCCGACCCTGACCGCCCTGCGCACACTGCTTCATCACCCGCAATTGGCCAGGCGCGTCGAAGATGCCGGTCATATTGCCGACGAAAATCAGACCAATGCCCAGTTACTTGTGGCACTGCTTGAAGCCGTACAGAAGAATCCCCAGCTAAACTCATTTCAGTTGATCGCGCGATGGCACGGCACTGAACAGGGACGCTTGCTCAAGGCACTGGCGGAAAAGGAATGGCTGATTGACGGAGAAAACCTTGAACAACAGTTTTTCGACACCATTACTAGCTTGTCAGCCCGCCAACGCGAGCGAAATCTCGAACAGTTACTCAGGAAAGCGCGGCAAAGCGAACTGAGCGTCGAAGAGAAAAATCAACTGCGCGACCTTTTAAGTCGCAATGTTTGCGCATCAAACCCGACCTCAACTGGCGCGTGAGGTCATAGCTCAGGTATAATCCTCGGCTTGTTTTTTGCCCGCCAAGACCTTCAGTGGATAGGGTGTTATGTCCGGAAAAGCGCAACAGCAGTCTCGTATTATTGAGTTGATCAAACTGGGTCGTGAGCAGAAGTATCTGACTTACGCCGAGGTCAACGACCACCTGCCCGAGGATATTTCAGATCCGGAGCAGGTGGAAGACATCATCCGCATGATCAACGACATGGGGATCCCCGTACACGAGAGTGCTCCGGATGCGGACGCCCTTATGTTGGCCGACGCCGATACCGACGAGGCCGCTGCGGAAGAAGCAGCCGCTGCGTTGGCAGCGGTGGAGACCGATATCGGTCGCACCACTGACCCTGTGCGCATGTATATGCGTGAAATGGGTACGGTAGAGCTTCTGACTCGTGAAGGCGAAATCGAAATCGCCAAGCGGATCGAAGAAGGCATTCGTGAAGTGATGAGCGCTATCGCGCACTTCCCTGGCACGGTTGACCACATTCTCTCCGAGTACACGCGTGTCACCACCGAAGGTGGTCGCCTGTCCGACGTTCTGAGCGGTTATATCGACCCGGACGACGGCATTGCGCCGCCGGCGGCAGAAGTGCCGCCGCCGGTTGACCCGAAAGCCGTCAAGGCAGACGACGATACCGACGACGATGAAGCCGACGCTTCCGATGATGAAGAAGAAGCCGAAAGCGGTCCGGATCCGGTCATCGCTGCGCAGCGCTTTGGCGCCGTCGCCGACCAGATGGAAGTCACTCGCAAGGCCCTGAAAAAGCACGGTCGCAACAACAAGGCAGCGATTGCCGAGTTGCTCGCACTGGCCGAGCTGTTCATGCCGATCAAACTGGTACCGAAGCAATTCGAAGGCCTGGTCGAGCGTGTTCGCAGCGCCCTGGATCGTCTGCGTCAGCAAGAGCGCGCAATCATGCAACTGTGCGTACGTGATGCACGTATGCCGCGCGCCGATTTCCTGCGTCAGTTCCCGGGAAACGAAGTCGACGAAAGCTGGTCCGACGCTCTGGCCAAAGGCAAGAGCAAGTACGCCGAAGCCATCGGTCGCGTGCAGCCGGACATCATTCGTTGCCAGCAGAAACTGATCGCGCTGGAAACCGAAACCGGTCTGACCATCGCAGAAATCAAGGACATCAACCGTCGCATGTCGATCGGTGAGGCCAAGGCCCGCCGCGCGAAGAAAGAGATGGTTGAAGCCAACCTGCGTCTGGTGATCTCGATCGCCAAGAAGTACACCAACCGCGGCCTGCAATTCCTCGATCTGATCCAGGAAGGCAACATCGGTCTGATGAAAGCGGTGGACAAGTTCGAATACCGTCGTGGTTACAAGTTCTCGACTTATGCCACCTGGTGGATCCGTCAGGCGATCACTCGCTCGATCGCCGACCAGGCCCGCACCATCCGTATTCCGGTGCACATGATCGAGACGATCAACAAGCTCAACCGCATTTCCCGGCAGATGTTGCAGGAAATGGGTCGCGAACCGACTCCGGAAGAGCTGGGCGAACGTATGGAAATGCCTGAGGACAAGATCCGCAAGGTATTGAAGATCGCCAAAGAGCCGATCTCCATGGAAACCCCGATCGGTGATGACGAAGACTCCCATCTGGGCGACTTCATCGAAGACTCGACCATGCAGTCGCCAATCGATGTCGCCACCGTTGAGAGCCTCAAAGAAGCGACTCGCGAAGTGCTGTCCGGCCTCACTGCCCGTGAAGCAAAAGTACTGCGCATGCGTTTCGGTATCGACATGAACACCGACCACACGCTCGAAGAGGTGGGCAAACAATTTGACGTAACGCGTGAGCGGATCCGTCAGATCGAAGCCAAGGCGCTGCGCAAGCTGCGCCATCCGACACGAAGCGAGCATCTGCGCTCCTTCCTCGACGAGTGATACCAGAACCCCCGGCCCAGGCCGGGGGTTTTGTTTATATGGCAGATTAAATTCTCCGCACCGCCCCTGCCCTGCATACCCCGTCTACACTCGAACCAATCATCCCCGAGCCATAACGAGAGCGTTATGCACAGATTGGCGCCCGTGCTTTTTTTGCTGTCACTGATGATCTGGACCGCAACGGCTGACGCGCTGACTCTGACCGATGAAGAACGCAGCTGGCTGACGGCGCACCCGGACTTGCGCCTGGGTGTCGACGCGTCGTGGCCACCTTTCGAGTTTCGTGACGATCAGAACCGCTATCAGGGCCTGGCCGCCGACTATATCGGCGTGATTCGCCAACGCCTGGCGATCAAATTGACGCCAATCGAACCGGTCAGCTGGACCGTGGTGCTGGAACAGGTGAAAAGCGGCAAGATCGATCTGCTGCCCGGCATCATGTCGACCCCTGAACGCCAGACCTACCTGTCGTTCACCCGTCCCTATCTGGATTTTCCGATCGTTATCCTCGCTCATATCGGTGGCGCGCAGCCGCGCAAGATTGGCGATCTGTACGGTTTGAAAATCGCTGTGGTGGAAAATTACGCGCCCCACGAACTGCTGCGCACTCATCATCCGGATCTTAATCTGGTGGCAATGCCCAACGTCAGCTCGGCGTTGCAGGCACTCGCCACCGATGAAGTCGACGCGGTCGTCGGCGATCTCGCGTCCAGTGTCTGGAGCTTGCGCCAGCTCAAGCTCGACGGCCTGTATGTCAGCGGTGAAACCCCTTATCGCTACCAATTGGCGATGGCCGTGCCGCGCGACAACAAAGTGCTTGTGGGGATTCTCGACAAAGTGCTGGCCGACATGAGCCCGGATGAGATCAGCAGTATTCAGGAGCAGTGGGTCGGGAACGTCCTCGATCATCGGACATTCTGGTCCGATCTGTTGATCTACGGTTTACCGGGGCTGCTGCTGTTGATGACGATCCTTGCCGTGGTGATCCGCATCAACCGCCGCCTCAGCTCGGAAATCTCCCGTCGCATCGATCTCGAACAGGAGCTGCGCAGCAGCGAATATCACTACCGTGGCTTGGTAGAAAGCTTGTCGGCCATTGCCTGGGAAGCGCGGATGAGCGACTTCACCTACAGCTATGTCTCGCCCCATGCCGAGGACTTGCTCGGCTATCCGCAATCTCACTGGCTGATACCCGGGTTCTGGCACAACATCATTCACCCGGCGGATCTGACCCGCACGCAAAACTATTGCAAAGAGGCCCTGCGTGAAGGTCGTGATCACATTGTCGATTACCGGGTCATCACTGCCGACGGCCGCTGTCTGTGGGTGCGCGACATCGTCAGCCTGATTGAACATGGTCACGAACCGGTGATGCGCGGTTTGATGATCGACATCAGCGAGATCAAGCGCACTGAAGAAGCGCTACGTCTCTCGGAGCAGAAATTCGCCTCGGTCTTTCAACAGTGCCCGGACATTTTGGTGATCGCGCGGCTGTCCGATGGCTGCCTGCTGGAAGTCAACGAAGCGTTTGAAGAGCAGATCGGACTGAAAGCCAGGGACGTCCTCGGGCAGACCGCGACCGATCTTAATATCTGGGGAATTCCCGGCGTCGGCCCGGGACTGCTCCAGCGATTGCAGGCGGGCAGCATCCGCAACCTGGAGATGCCTTTTCGTCGCAACAACGGCCAAGTGTTCACCGGTCTGATTTCCGCCGAGCCATTCGATCTGGACGCCACCGCGGCGCTGGTGGTCGTCGTCCGCGACATCACCCAGCTCAAGGAAACCCAGCAGCAGCTGCAAACCTCTGAAGAGAAATTCGCCAAGGCTTTCCACGCTTCACCGGATGGCTTGCTGCTGTCGCGCCAAAGCGATGGTCTGCTGCTGGAAGTCAACGAGGGCTTCAGCCGCATTACCGGCTTCAACAGCGCCATGTCAGTGGACCGCTCGACACTTGATCTGGGCATCTGGGTCAATCTCAATGAGCGCAAGCAGATGCTCGACCTGCTGCAACGCGACGGCTTCGTCCGCGATTTCACCTGCCATATCCGCCGCAGTGACGGGCAGATTCGCCTCTGCGAAGTGTCCAGTCGGCCGCTGCCGATCGGCGAAGAAGACTGCATGCTGACCATCGCCCGTGACATCACCGAGCGCCATCTGATGCAGGAAAAACTGCAGCAGGCCGCCACCGTGTTCGAAAGCACCGCCGAGGGCGTGCTGATCACCGATACCCAACAGCACATCAGCGCGGTCAACCGCGCCTTCACCGAGATCACCGGTTACAGCGAAAGCGAAGCTCTCGGCCATACCCCACGCCTGCTCGCTTCCGGCCTGCATGACAGCGCCTTTTACGCGGCAATGTGGCACCAGTTGACCGCCGAAGGTCACTGGCAAGGCGAGATCTCCAACCGGCGCAAGAACGGCGAGTTGTACCCAAGCTGGCTGACCATCAGTGCGGTGCGCAATCGCGACAAGTTCATCACCCACTTTGTCGCGGTGTTCGCCGACATTTCCAGCCTCAAGCATGCCCAGGCCAAGCTCGATTATCAGGCGCATCATGACCCGCTTACCGGTCTGCCGAACCGCACATTGTTCGAAAGTCGTTTGCAGATGGCGCTCAATGGTCAACAGGAGAACGGCGGTCAGGGCGCCGTGCTGTTTCTCGATCTCGACCGCTTCAAACACATCAATGACAGCCTCGGTCACCCGGTTGGCGACCTGCTGCTCAAGGGCATCGCCATCCGCTTGAAAGAGCAATTGCGCGATATCGATACCGTTGCACGTCTGGGCGGCGATGAATTCATCATCCTGCTGCCCGGCCTGCAGCAAGCCAGTGATGCCGACAATATCGCCAGCAAGCTGCTCAACTGCTTTGGCGCACCGTTCCAGGCGGGTGAGCATGAGTTTTTCATCAGCGCCAGCATTGGCACCAGCCTGTATCCGCGCGACGGCAGCGACGTCGCCACGCTGGTCAAGAACGCCGACGCGGCGATGTATCGCTCCAAGGCCAAGGGCCGCAACCGCGTCGAAAGCTATACGCGCGACCTCACCGCCCAGGCCAGCGAACGCATTGCGCTTGAACACGAACTGCGCCGGGCCATCGAGCGGGACGAACTGCTCCTGTATTACCAACCGAAAATCAGTCTGGCCGACCATCGTCTGGTTGGCGCCGAAGCGTTGATCCGCTGGCGTCACCCGACTTTTGGCGACGTACCACCCGAGCACTTCATACCGCTGGCCGAAGAAAACGGCATGATCCTGCAGATCGGTGACTGGGTGCTCGAGACGGCGTGCCGGCAGATGTTCGAATGGAATCAGGTCTACGACAGCCTCGGCCCGCTGTCGGTCAACCTCGCCGGCGCGCAACTGCGCCAGCCGAATCTGCTCGGACGCATTGAGCAACTGCTCAAGGACAACCGCCTCCAGCCGGATTTACTGCAACTGGAAATTACCGAGAATTTCATCATGAGTCAGGCCGAAGAGGCGCTGGCCGTGCTGCACCAGCTCAAACACCTCGGCGTGCAACTGGCGATCGACGACTTCGGCACCGGTTATTCCTCGCTCAGCTATCTCAAGCGTCTGCCGCTGGACATCCTCAAGATCGATCAGTCATTCGTCCGCGGCCTGCCCGACGACCCCCACGACGCGGCGATTGTCCGAGCCATCATCGCATTGGGCCGAAGCATGCAATTCACCGTCATCGCCGAAGGTGTCGAAACCCAGGCACAACAACAATTCCTCGCCGCCGAAGGCTGCGAACAGATCCAGGGCTACATCGTCAGCCTGCCACTGCCACCGGAAGAATTCGCCGCAACGTTTCTGCGTGTAACCGTATCGGATTTTTCGGATAGCACAGCCGAGAAACCGTCGCTATAATCCGCGACCTACTGAGGGCCTATAGCTCAGTTGGTTAGAGCAGAGGACTCATAATCCTTTGGTCCACGGTTCAAGTCCGTGTGGGCCCACCAAATTGAAAGCCGCGCTATATGCGCGGCTTTTTTGTGGGCGGGTGATCAGGCTGCTACCTCACAAACGCAAAGCTCGGAAGACTTCCCCGAGACTGTAGGTAAATTCTGAATTCGCGATATTGAGCGCTTTGATGCCTGTTGGGATTATGTTCCCAGGGATACTCTCCAGACGTCGCGGCTTATCAGCGACTAGGCTTGGAAACCCGTCGAAATCAGTGAACAGCAACAGCGCTTCGCTCTTTAGCTATGGCGCCCGTAAATAAGACGCCTTAGACGTGCCGGTTCCTGGTTTCCGTTTTCCAACCTACGCATGGTTGCCATTCGACTCAAACGAACGTGGTGACTCCCCACATCGCGCTCGTTGCACGTTCGGCGACAATCACTATGGAATGGAAAGACCTGCTTATTGGCGGACGCAAATACTGCATGGCGCATTTACAACCCTTTCAACTTGCGTTCGACGTCGCTGAGCACAGCTTGTCGTCAGATTTGAATTCGGCTTCCACTGTTTTACCGATGACAAAGGTAACGGCCAGCCGCTCAGACACAGAGGAGAGGTTCGGTATTTTTGTGCGGACCGCCATTACCGCAGCAGCCAGATTACAGACTACCTGCATAAACGTTTTTTCAAAGGTCTGGCTGTGCCCTTCTACGTAGAAAACAGTCAGCGCTACTACTGCCTTGATTTGCATGACTACGCGCTCTTTTTTTCGATCAGCAAGCCGCAGAACACGACGAACCGTCTGAAACTCCGAATCATTTCCGCCTACGAGGTCGCTGACTGGGGACGAGCGAAGCTGCCGAAAGGAAAACCTCATAACGTCCGCTACATTCTGGAAATGCGTAACGCGGGGAAATCCGTTTGAGAGAAAGCAAAAAGCCCCGATGCTTGCGCATCGGGGCTTTTTGTAAATCTCAATATCGGCCTGTCCTTTCACGGTTTCCCGTTTATCCCGCTCACTGGCTAGGAGTAGCTCGCGCCACCGAAATCAACACCCTTTGCTTGCAAAGTTCCGGTCTGTGCTGACGTGCCGATAATAGCCCTTGAACTTGACAAGAGCAACCGTCCCATCCGTTCGCATCTTCGTCGACGACGATAGGTGCCGCCGTATGCTCCAACGTGATTGACCCTGTAACATCCGAACCTCATTGCTCATGCTATCGGAGCCACCTTTGCCAGATACCCGCCCCCCCACCCTCGACGAAATCGACCGCCAGCTGATCGCCGCCCTGCAAATCAACGCTCGCGAAAGCGTGGCCATGCTCGCCCGGCAGCTGGGCATCGCGCGAACCACGGTGACTTCACGGTTGGCACGTCTGGAAAAGGCCAAAGTCATCACCGGTTATGGCGTGCGCTTGGGTCAGCGTGTGGTTGATGGTGGGTTGCAGGCCTATGTCGGGATCAAGGTGCAGCCGCGTTCCGGCAAGGAGGTGTTGCGTCGCTTGAGCGCGATGGCGCAGGTGCAGCAGTTGTGTGCGGTGAGTGGCGAGTTTGATTATGTGGCGTGGTTGCGGACCGATTCGCCGGAGCAGCTGGATCAGTTGCTGGATCAGATCGGCAGTGTCGACGGGGTGGAGAAGACCACGACTTCGATCATTTTGAGTAGCAAGATTGATCGGGGGCAGCCGGTTTGAATTTTCCCGCTGGGGTTTCTCGGTTGAATGTGCAGGCCTCTTCGCGGGCAAGCCCGCTCCCACAGTGATCGAAGTGAAGCCCGGAATCGTCGTTCTGCACAGCCTAATAGCAAAACGACGACACATTGCGTCTTATTAACGTGTTCCATGCTCCCTAGAATGGCTGGCATCTTTTCCTATACTCAGACGCGCATTCCGCGTCGGGTCGCCAGCAAGGTCAGCCATGAACAAGAACAATCGCCATCCTGCAGACGGTAAGAAACCAGTCACCATTTTCGGCCCGGACTTTCCGTTCGCTTTCGACGACTGGATCGAACATCCGGCCGGTCTGGGCAGTATTCCGGAGCACCATCACGGCGCTGAAGTGGCGATTGTCGGCGCGGGCATTGCCGGTCTGGTGGCTGCATACGAGTTGATGAAGCTTGGCCTTAAACCGGTGGTGTACGAGGCGTCAAAACTGGGCGGTCGTCTGCGCTCGCAAGCCTTCAACGGTACCGACGCCATTGTTGCGGAACTCGGCGGCATGCGCTTTCCGGTGTCCTCCACGGCGTTCTATCACTACGTCGACAAGCTCGGCCTCGAAACCAAGCCTTTCCCCAACCCGTTGACCGGCGCCTCCGGCAGCACCGTGATCGATCTGGAAGGCGAAACCTATTACGCAGAAAGCCTGAAGGATCTTCCTCCGTTGTTCCAAGAGGTGGCTGATGCCTGGGCGGATGCGCTGGAGGCCGGTTCGCAGTTCTCCGATATTCAACAAGCCATCCGCGACCGCGATGTGCCGCGCCTCAAAGAGCTGTGGAACAAGCTCGTTCCATTGTGGGACGACCGGACCTTTTACGACTTCGTTGCTACATCGAAAGCCTTCGCCAAATTGTCGTTCCAGCACCGCGAAGTGTTCGGTCAGGTCGGTTTCGGTACCGGCGGCTGGGACTCGGACTTCCCCAACTCGATGCTGGAAATCTTCCGTGTGGTGATGACCAATTGCGACGATCACCAGCATCTGGTGGTTGGCGGCGTCGAGCAAGTGCCGCAGGGCATCTGGCGGCATGTGCCGGAGCGCTGCGCGCATTGGCCCGCCGGCACCAGCCTGAAGTCCTTGCACCGTGGCGCGCCGCGTTCCGGCGTGAAGAAGATTGCCCATGCACCGGAAGGCCGTTTCGCGGTCACCGACAACAACGGCGACACCCGCGAATATGCCGCCGTGCTGACCACCTGCCAGAGCTGGCTGCTGACCACCCAGATCGAGTGCGACGAAACCCTGTTTTCGCAGAAGATGTGGATGGCGCTGGACCGCACGCGCTACATGCAGTCGTCGAAAACCTTCGTGATGGTCGACCGGCCGTTCTGGAAGGACAAGGACCCGGAAACCGGTCGCGACCTGATGAGCATGACGCTCACCGATCGCCTGACTCGTGGCACCTACCTGTTCGACAACGGCGATGACAAGCCAGGGGTGATTTGCCTGTCGTATTCGTGGATGAGCGACGCTTTGAAAATGCTCCCGCACCCGGTGGAAAAACGTGTTGAGCTGGCGTTGAACGCGTTGAAGAAGATCTACCCCAAGGTCGACATTGCAGCGCGGATCATTGGCGACCCGATCACCGTGTCGTGGGAAGCCGATCCGTATTTCCTGGGTGCCTTCAAAGGCGCCCTGCCCGGCCACTATCGCTACAATCAGCGCATGTACGCGCATTTCATGCAAGACGATATGCCGGCCGAACAGCGCGGGATCTTCATTGCCGGTGACGACGTATCGTGGACACCAGCGTGGGTCGAGGGCGCAGTGCAGACTTCGCTGAATGCGGTGTGGGGGATCATGAAGCACTTCGGCGGTTCGACACATAAAGCGAACCCGGGCCCGGGTGATGTGTTCAAAGACATCGGCCCTATCGCCCTGCCCGAGTAAGAGGATTCTTCGATGCGTGTAGCCCTTTACCAATGTCCACCGCTGCCACTGGAGCCCGCCGCCAACCTGCACCGCTTGCACCGGGTGGCGATGGAAGCCAACGGTTCGGACCTGCTGGTGCTGCCGGAAATGTTCATGACCGGCTATAACATCGGCGCCGAAGCGGTCAGCACCCTGGCCGAGGTCTACAACGGTGAATGGGCGCAGCAGATCGGCCGAATTGCCAAGGCTGCGGGCATGGCGATCGTTTACGGTTATCCCGAGCGCACCGCAGACGGGCAGATCTACAACGCCGTGCAGTTGATCGACTCGACGGGCGAGCGCTTGGCCAATTACCGCAAGTCGCATCTGTACGGTGACCTCGACCGATCGATGTTCAGTCCGGGAGAGGCGAATTTGCCGGTGGTCGAGCTGAACGGCTGGAAGCTCGGCTTTCTCATCTGCTACGACCTGGAGTTTCCGGAAAACGCCCGCCGTCTGGCGCTGGCTGGCGCCGAACTGATCGTGGCGCCGACAGCCAACATGATTCCGTTCGATTTCGTTGCCGATGTCACCGTGCGCTCACGCGCCTTCGAAAACCAATGCTATGTGGCTTACGCCAATTACTGCGGTCACGAAGGCGACATCCAGTATTGCGGACAAAGCAGCATTGCTGCTCCGGACGGCAGCCGCATTGCCTTGGCCGGTCTCGACGAAGCGCTGATCGTTGGCGAGCTGGATCGTCAGTTGATGAACGATTCGCGAGCCGCCAATCGCTACCTCAGCGATCGCCGCCCCGAACTTTACGCCGCGCTGAACCAGCGCTAATCCGCTAGCATTGGCACTTCACCGTTCTGGAAGTGCCCATGCCCGCGCCGACTCACCCCCGCTCTCACACTGAAACTCTGGCCAACGGCTTGCGCGTGACCCTGCGTCATGCGCCCGGCCTCAAGCGTAGCGCTGCCGCTTTGCGCGTGGCGGCCGGTAGCCACGACGTGCCGCTGGCGTGGCCAGGGCTGGCGCATTTTCTAGAACATTTGCTGTTTCTCGGGACCGAGCGTTTCCCGGCGGCGGAAGGGCTGATGGCCTACGTTCAGGGCCACGGCGGCCAGGTGAACGCCAGCACCCGCGAGCGCACCACCGACTTTTTCTTCGAATTGCCTGTGCGATCTTTGAACGGTGGGCTGGAGCGTCTGTCAGACATGCTCGCGCAACCGCGTCTGAATCTGGACGATCAATTGCGCGAACGGGAAGTGCTGCAAGCGGAATATGTCGCCTGGTCGCAGGATCCGACAGCGCAAAAGCAGCTTGCCCTGTACGAAGGTTTACCGGCAGAACACCCGCTGCGGGGTTTTCATGCGGGCAATCGCGACAGCCTGAAAGTCGAACTGCCGGCGTTTCAACAAGCGATGAAAGATTTCCACCAGCGTTTCTATCGCAGCGGGCAGATGACATTGAGCCTGACCGGGCCACAAAGCCTGGAACAGTTGCTTGCACTGGCCGAGCAGTTCGCCGCCGCGCTACCGACTGGGGATAAAGTCGCGCAGGCAGCGCGTGTGCCGTTGGCGGTGAAAAGTTATCAACAGGTCGACGGGGCGCACGGTAATTTGCTGTTTGCGCTCGATGCATTACCGCAATCTTCTGCTGAAGCGCTGGCGTTTCTCTGCCATTGGCTCAATAGCGCCAAGCCCGGTGGGTTGCTGGCGTATTTGCGCGAGCAAAACCTCGCTGAGGGATTGAAGGCGCTGCCGCTTTATCACTTCGATGGGCAGGCGCTGCTGCATCTGCAATTCAATGCGGGCGCCGAAACGTTGAGCGTCATTCACCAGCAATCGCTGGATTGGTTGAGCTTCTTCGCACAACAGGACTGGGCGCCGCTGCGTGAGGAATATGCAGCTGTGCAGCAACGGCAGCAGCAAATCGGCGGTGCGCTGCAACTGGCGCGGCTGGACAGTGAACAGTTGCAAAACGGCCTGCCTGATTGCGCCGTCGAAGCACTGAAAAACATTCTGCGCGAACTCGGTGCTGTGGATAACTTCAGCCCGCATTGGCACTTGCCAGCCGCCAACCCCTTCCTGCGCGCCGATGAGCCGCTGGCCAACGCCGGACTGATCCGCGGCCAGACCAGCGCGCACCGTGGCCTGCGCACGTTCGCTCAGGACCGCTCACGCGGCCGCCGCGAACGCTCGCCGATGCAGTTCAGCCAGGCATTGCCGGGCACCGGTGATGAAGGCGCGTTATATCTGCGCTGGCAACTCGCCGCCGCCGCCAGCGTTGACCTGCAAGCGCGACTGCAGCGCAGCCTTCAGCAGATCCGGCAAGACGCCGGCGAGGCCGGGGTCGAGGTGTCGTTCAGCGTAACGGGCAACCAATGGCTGCTGAAACTCACCGGCCTGCAAGAGCCCATGCCCGGCGTGCTGGAGCACGCGCTGAAATGTCTGACATCGGTCTCCACCGATTCCCCGCGTGGCGAGCCGGAAACGCCGTTGATGCCGATCCGCCAATTGCTCAAGGCTTTGCCGCAGAGTTGCCTGGAGCCTGTCGGCGCATCGGATGACGCTGCACCTTTGTGGACAACGGCACGTTGGGACGGCCTCGCGCTGGGGTTCAGCCCGCAAAGCCAATCTGCCATGGGCCTGGCCTTGAGTCGCATCCCCGGCCAACCGGACCATCATCTGTCTGCGCCTTGTGCCATCAACGGCCGATACCTCTGGCAACATATCGACACGGCGTCCACCGAACACGCCGTGCTGCTGCACTGCCCAAGCCCCAGCCGGGACGTGGCCGATGAAGCCGCCTGGCGCTTGCTCGCTCAATTGCTGCAGACGCCGTTCTATCAGCGCCTGCGCGTCGAGCTGCAACTGGGCTACGCGGTGTTCAGCGCCTTGCGTCAGATCCATGGCCGCATCGCGCTGGTGTTTGGCGTGCAATCGCCCAACGCGCAGCCTGACGAACTGCTCGAAAACATCCAGCAGTTCCTCAATAGCCTCCCAGCGCTGATTGAGCAGATGAATGAAGCCAGCCTCAGCCAGCAACGGCAGAGCCTTGCCGATCAATTCGATGCAACTGAGCTCGGCTTTAAAGAAGCGGCCGAGCTGCTCTGGCAGGCCCGGCTTGCCGGCCATTCGTCGGATTATCTCGAGCGGTTGGTCGCCGCCATTGCCGCGCTGGACCGCCCGACACTGCTCGGCGCCGCGCAACGCCTGCTCGACGCCGAAGGCGGCTGGCTCTGTCTCGCCAGCGCTCCGGCTCCCGCCGCCCCCTGGCAAGCGGCGAAATGATCATTACCGAGGCTGCAAGGAGCTTTCTCAAAGATTCACGGGTCATCGCGTTGAAATTTTGAGTAACATAGCCGCCTAACTAATTGGAACATCACCGCGCTGCCGTGGACTATACCTATGGATAGCGCTATCCCAACCCACAGAAGGAGACATCTCATGGCCTGGACCAAACCTGCTTACACCGACCTGCGTATCGGCTTCGAAGTCACCATGTACTTCGCCAGCCGCTGAGTTCTGCTTACGCACAATCGCAGTGCAACGCCTCGGCTCGCCGGGGCGTTTTATTTTCCGCGTTGAAATGATGGAGCGTTCATGTTCGTCCAGATTCTGGGTTCGGCCGCCGGTGGCGGTTTTCCGCAGTGGAACTGCAATTGCGTCAATTGCGCAGGCTTTCGCGCCGGCAGCCTGAACGCCAAGGCCCGCACCCAATCGTCCATCGCGATTTCCGATAACGGCGTGAACTGGGTGTTGTGCAACGCCTCGCCGGACATCCGCGCGCAATTGCAAAGCTTCGCCCCGATGCAACCGGGCCGCGCCCTGCGTGACACCGGCATCAGCGCGATCATTCTGATGGACAGCCAGATCGACCACACTACCGGCCTGCTCAGCCTGCGCGAAGGCTGCCCGCATCAGGTCTGGTGCACGGACATGGTTCACGAAGACCTGAGCACCGGTTTCCCGCTGTTCAAGATGCTCACCCACTGGAACGGCGGGCTGGACTGGAACCGCATCGAACTCGATCAGAGCTTCACCGTCGCCGCGTGCCCGAACCTGCGTTTCACCCCGCTGCCGCTGCGCAGTGCAGCACCACCCTATTCGCCGCACCGTTTCGATCCGCATCCGGGCGACAACATCGGTTTGATCGTTGAAGACCTGAACACCGGCGGCAAATTGTTCTACGCGCCGGGTCTGGGCAAGGTCGATGCGCCGCTGCTGGAAATCATGGCTGGGAGTGATTGCCTGCTGGTCGACGGCACGCTGTGGGACGACGATGAAATGCAGCGTCGTGGCGTCGGCACCCGTACCGGTCGCGAGATGGGCCATCTGGCGCAGAACGGCCCCGGCGGCATGCTCGAAGTGCTGGAACAGCTTCCCGAGCAACGCAAAGTTCTTATTCACATCAACAACACCAACCCGATTCTCGACGAGGATTCGGCCGAGCGCGCAGAACTCGCGCGGCGCAATGTTGAAGTGGCGTTTGATGGCATGAGTATTGTGTTGTAGCGACCGGCCTCTTCGCGAGCAAGCTCGCTCCCACACTGGATCTGTGGCGTACACAAATCCTGTGGGAGCGAGCTTGCTCGCGAAGGCGTCCGAACAGACACCAAAGATTTCCAGGGTTGTTTCCGGAGAACCGCAATGACCGACACCCCGCTGTCTCCCGCCGAATTCGAAGCGGCCCTGCGTGCCAAAGGCGCCTATTACCATATCTACCACCCCTACCATGTGGCGATGTACGAAGGCCGCGCCACACGCGAGCAGATTCAGGGCTGGGTCGCCAACCGCTTCTACTATCAGGTGAACATCCCCTTGAAGGACGCGGCGATCCTCGCCAATTGCCCGGATCGGGAAATTCGCCGTGAGTGGATTCAGCGCCTGCTCGACCACGACGGTGCTCCCGGTGAAGACGGCGGCATCGAAGCCTGGCTGCGTCTCGGTCAGGCGGTCGGCCTCGACCCGGATCAATTGCGCTCGCAGGAATTAGTGCTGCCCGGCGTGCGCTTCGCCGTCGATGCGTACGTCAATTTCGCCCGCCGCGCCAGTTGGCAGGAAGCCGCCAGTAGTTCGCTGACCGAACTTTTCGCGCCGCAGATCCACCAGTCGCGTCTCGACAGCTGGCCGCAACATTACCCGTGGATCGACCCGGCCGGTTACGAATACTTTCGCACCCGCCTCGGTCAGGCGCGGCGGGATGTCGAACATGGTCTGGCGATCACACTCGAACACTACAAGACCCGTGAAGGCCAGGAGCGCATGCTGGAAATTCTCCAGTTCAAACTGGACATTCTTTGGAGCATGCTCGATGCCATGAGCATGGCCTATGAACTGAACCGTCCGCCGTATCACAGCGTCACTGATCAACGGGTCTGGCATAAAGGAATCAGCTTATGAGTTTCGACCGCAGTAAAGTCCCGAGCTGGCGTCCCGGCTACCGTTTCCAGTACGAACCGGCACAAAAAGGCCATGTGTTGCTTTACCCGGAAGGCATGATCAAGCTCAACGAAACGGCCGCCCTGATCGGCGGTTTGATTGATGGCGAACGCGATGTCGCAGCAATCATCGCCAAACTCGACGAGCAGTTCCCCGGCGTGCCGGAACTCGGTGACGACGTCGAGCAATTCATGGAGGTTGCCCGTGAGCAACACTGGCTCATTCTTGGCTGATCTGCCGGCCAAACCTGAAGTCGGCCTGCCGCTGTGGCTGCTCGCCGAGCTGACATACCGCTGCCCGCTGCAATGCCCGTACTGCTCCAATCCGCTGGATTTCGCCGAGCAGGGCAAAGAGCTGACGACCGAACAGTGGATCAAGGTCTTTCGCGAAGCGCGGGAGATGGGCGCGGCGCAACTGGGCTTTTCCGGTGGTGAACCGCTGGTGCGTCAGGATCTGGCCGAGCTGATTCACGAAGCACGGCAGCTGGGTTTCTACACCAACCTGATCACCTCCGGCATCGGCCTGACTGAGCAGAAGATCAGCGATTTCAAAAAGGCCGGGCTCGATCACATCCAGATCAGTTTCCAGGCCAGCGACGAGCAAGTGAACAACCTGCTCGCCGGCTCGAAAAAAGCCTTCGCGCAAAAGCTGGAAATGGCCCGCGCGGTGAAGGCCCATGGTTACCCGATGGTGCTGAACTTCGTCACTCACCGGCACAACATCGACAAGATCGACCGCATCATTGAGCTGTGCATTGCGCTGGAAGCCGACTTCGTCGAGCTCGCGACCTGCCAGTTTTATGGCTGGGCGCACCTCAATCGTGTCGGCCTGCTGCCGACCCAAGAGCAACTGGTGCGCGCCGAGCGCATCACCAACGAATACCGGGCAAAACTGGAAGCCGAAGGGCACCCGTGCAAGCTGATTTTCGTCACCCCGGATTACTACGAAGAGCGCCCGAAAGCCTGCATGAACGGCTGGGGCAGTATCTTTTTGACGGTGACACCGGACGGCACCGCCCTGCCCTGCCACGGCGCGCGTCAGTTGCCGGTGCAATTCCCCAATGTGCGCGATCACAGCATGCAGCACATCTGGTACGACTCGTTCGGCTTCAACCGCTTCCGCGGTTACGACTGGATGCCCGAGCCGTGCCGCTCGTGCGACGAGAAGGAAAAGGACTTTGGTGGCTGCCGCTGCCAGGCGTTCATGCTCACCGGCGATGCGAGTAATGCCGACCCGGTGTGCAGCAAGTCCGACCATCACGGCGTAATCCTCAAGGCTCGCGAAGAAGCCGAGAGCGCCACGCAGACCATCGAACAACTGGCCTTTCGCAATGAACGAAACTCACGCCTCATCGCCAAGGGCTGAGCCCTTCAGCGCCGCGCAAGCCGTCGCCGCCGGCGTGGATTTTGCCGAGTTGCAGCTCGGCACCAACGGCCTGTTCTGGAATGAATATCGCCCGCAGGATGCCGCGTGCCGAATCTGGCACTGGCGCGATGGCGTGGCGCAATGTCTGACGCCGGATGGCTTCAGCGTGCGCAGCCGCGTGTACGAATATGGTGGTGGTGCGTTTTGTCTGACGCCTGACGGGGTGGTATTCGTCAACGAGGCGGATCAGCAGTTGTATCGACAAACCTTGAATGGTGCGCCTGAATCACTGACCTCCGGCGATTGCCGCTTTGGTGATTTGCAGTATGCGTTCGGCCAGATCCTGGCGGTTGAGGAGCAGCGCGATCAACATCGATTGGTGGCGATTGATCTGACTGACGGCGCTCGGCACGTATTGGCTGAGGGCGCAGATTTTTATGCATCGCCCCTCTTGAGCCCGGACGGCAAGCGCCTGGCGTGGATCGAGTGGAGCCGGCCGCATCAGCCGTGGACGTCGACTCGGTTGATGACCGCCCAGCATTTGCCCGATGGCGGATTCGCCTCGCCGCGCTGCGTGGCTGGCGATGACATTGAAGAGTCGATTCAACAACCGCGCTTCGATGCCGAAGGTCGCTTGTATTGCCTGACAGACCGCGGCGGGTTTTGGCAACCGTGGATGGAAACTTCCAACGGCTTGAAACCATTGACCGCAGCTCCCGCTGATCATGCACCGGCACCGTGGCAACTGGGTGGCTGCACCTGGCTGCCGCTAGGCGACGACTTTTTAGCCAGTTGGAGCGAAAGCGGGTTTGGTCGTCTGACCTTAGGCGACAAGGATTTCACCGGCGACTACAGCCGCTTCCGTCATCTGGCCGCAGATCAGCAACACATTTACTGCATTGCTGCCTCGCCGATCAGCCCCTCGGCGATCATTTCCATTGATCGAACGACGCACCAACTCGCCGTGCTCGCCGGCGGCGCAGCGCCGTTGCCCGCCGAACGCATCAGCCGTCCGCAAACCCTGCGCTATCCAAGCGGTTCGGGTGAAACGCATGGCTTCTTTTACCCGGCCATGGGCGCCGAGAAGACACCTCCATTGGTGGTGTTTATCCACGGCGGCCCGACATCAGCCTGCTACCCGATGCTCGACCCACGCATTCAATACTGGACCCAGCGCGGCTTTGCCGTCGCCGATCTCAACTATCGCGGCAGCAGCGGTTACGGCCGGCAATACCGCCAGGCTTTGCATTGGCGCTGGGGTGAAGTGGATGTCGAGGATGCGTGCAACGTCGTCGCGTATCTCGCCGACCAAGGCTTGATCGACGGGCAGCGCGCGTTCATTCGGGGCGGCAGCGCCGGCGGCTACACCACGTTGTGCGCGTTGGCGTTCATGCAAGTCTTCCGCGCAGGCGCGAGTTTGTACGGGGTCAGCGACCCTGTTGCATTGGGCCGGGCAACGCACAAGTTCGAAGGCGACTATCTGGACTGGCTGATCGGCGATCCCGAGCGGGACGCCGAACGCTACGCCGCACGCACGCCCTTGCTGCACGCAGACCATATCAGCGTGCCGGTGATTTTCTTTCAGGGTGAACTGGATGCGGTGGTCGTGCCGCAGCAAACCCGCGACATGGTCGCCGCACTTGAACGTAACGGCATCCCGGTCGAAGCCCATTACTATTGCGATGAACGTCACGGCTTCCGCCGCGCCGCCAATCAGGCGCATGCGCTGGAACAGGAGTGGCAGTTTTATCGGCGGGTGATGGGATTGGCGAACTGATCACCGCGCCCCGTTCAAAACCGAGTAGCCCCATTCGCGAGCAAGCTCGCTCCCACAGGGTTTTGTATTGATAACACGATCAAATGTGGGAGCGAGCTTGCTCGCGAAGGCGATCTATCTGGCGCCGCAGTCCTCAGCGCTTGGCGATGATATACACCGCATGCACGATCCCCGGAATGTACCCGCACAGCGTCAGCAGAATGTTCAACCAGAACGCCCCGCCAAACCCGACCTGCAGAAACACACCCAGTGGCGGCAACAGAATAGCGATGATGATGCGAATAAAGTCCATGGGGCAGCTCCTGAATGGGGGTTGGCTCACTTGAGCCATACAAGCTAATCGACCTGCGCCGTTCGTCAGGGTTCAGTGCTTCTGTCATTTCATCGCCACCCTCCTCAAAAAAACACCCCACGCCAAAAGCAATCAGGCGTGGGGCGTGCGTTATACCGCGAGACGGTTCTGGGAATCGGGTAGGAATGTCAGCTCAAACGGCAATCCCTTTGCGGCATTGCAGCTGTGCCGTGCGCACTCGCGAGAACGCGCGGCCCAGGCGCAGGAGCATTTCGTCGATGTTGGTTTTGCTTACGGTGAGGGCCGGGGTGAAGCGCAGGCAGTTGGACTGCGGGGCGTTGAGGAGCAGGCCTTCGCGTAGGGCCGCGTGGACTACAGCGTTGGCGCAATCGTCTGACAGGGTCAGTCCGTAGAACAAGCCTTGGCCGCGCAGGTCACCGTGCTCGTAGCGGTGTGCCAATCGCGCCAGGCCTTCGCGCAGATGCTGGCCGTTCTGTTTGACCTGCGCGAGAAAGCTGCGGTCCTGAACACTGTCGAGTACGACCAGGCCCGCCGCCGTCATCAAGGCGTTGCCGTGATGGGTACCGCCCAACTCACCGGCGTCAAAACAACAGGCCTTGCCCCGGGCCAGTAATGCCGCCAAAGGCACACCACCGCCGAGGCCTTTGCCGAGCACGACGATATCGGCGCGCACGCCGTAGGACTGTTCCGCGAGCAAACTACCGCAGCGGCCGATGCCGGTTTGCACTTCGTCAAGAATCAGCAGAATGCCCAAGTCACGGCACAGCCGTTCGACACCTTTGAGGTAATGCTCGGTGGCCGGAATCACTCCGGCATCGCTCTGGATCGGTTCAAGCATGATCGCCACGGTCTGCGCATCGATCGCCGCGTGCAGCGCCGGCAAGTCGTTGAACGGTACCTGATCGAAACCCGGCAGCAATGGCGCAAAACGGTTCGCCAGATTGCAACTGTCCGAGGCGGAGATCGTCGCCAGACTCCGGCCATGACAGCCCTGCTTGGCAACAATGATTCGCGAAGCACCGCCACGATGCAGTTGGCCCCACTTGCGCGCCAGTTTGATCGCCGCTTCACAGGCTTCGCTGCCGCTGTTGAGCAGATAGGCCTGATCGCTGCCGGTGCTGGCACACAGACGCTCGGCGAGGCTGAGCATGCCGCGATTGTGCAGATTGAAACCGGGGTTGATCAGCGCCTGCGCCTGGTTGGCGATGGCTTTGACCAGCGCCGACGGACTGTGCCCGAGACTGTTGGCCCCGCCGGCCTGAGAAAAATCGAGGTAGGCACGATCATGGCTGTCCCACAACCAGGAACCCTGCCCGCGCACGAACACTTGCTGTGGACGCTGGATGCTGGGCATCAGACGCTCGGCGCCGAGGGCACCGTCAGCCTCGGTTGCGCAGTTGTCCATAACAAGGTCATCGAGATCCGGCGCCTGGCGCCGAAGATTGAACATATTCATCGAAAAACACCTCGCTCGAGATGTTTTGAACTGCCTATGCAAACCCTGTCGAAGCGAACGCTGATCATCGCGCTTTCTGACCCTGCAAGCCCTGTGGATGCGGTTAGACTAGGCTCACCGGAGGCTTCGGGCCATTTCGATTTATCAGCCATTTCGATAAGCATTACTTATGGATTTCAAACAACTGCGTTATTTCGTCGCGGTGTACGAAGAAGGTCATGTCGGTCGCGCCGCCGAGCGGCTGTCGATCTCACAACCGGCGCTGTCGCAACAGATCCGCCAGCTTGAACAAAACCTCGACGTGACCCTGTTCGAGCGCAGCAGCAAGCGCCTGCTGCCGACGCTTGCCGCCCACACCTTGTACAACCACGCCTTGCAGCTGCTCGACGGTTTGCAACGGGCGCGCGAGGCGCTCGGCAACTTCAAGGGTCAGGCTTTGCGCACGCTGGCGATCGGCGTGCTGCAAACGGTGCACACCAGCTTGGTACCGCAAATGCTTGAGCGGGTACGCAAGGCGCAACCGCATCTGGTGGTGCAGATCTACGAGCTGACGGGACTGGAAATCGAACGGCGTTTGCTCAATGGTTCGCTGGACATTGGCATCAGCTATCTGCCCCCGCGCCAACCGGGTCTGCACGGCGTGATGCTTTACGAAGATGAACTGACCCTGGTGATTCCGGCAGACCATCCGTTGCGCGAATTCAAGAAAGTCTCGATGCGCCAGGCTGCCGGGCTGCCGATGTTGCTGCTGGGTGAGGAATTTCAGATCCGCCAGATCTGGCAGGCGCAACTGGCCAGCCTCGGTCGGCGCCCGCAGGTACAGGCCGAATTGAACAATATGGTGGGGATTCTCGACAGCCTGCCGCATACCCGACTGGCGACAGTGCTGCCGGGGCAATCACAGCGGCAGTACGAGGATGAGGATCTGCTGTGGAAACCGCTGAGCGAACCGCGAGTACCACTGAAGGTCGGCCTGGTGTGTCGCGATGTGCAACGCCAGCAGGCGTCACTCGCGCTGCTGCGCGGTTTGCTCGAGGAAGTACTGGAACGCGAAGTGAAACCGGCGCTGGATCCGCTGGCCTGAAAACTTTTCTTCAGGCAAAAGAAAACCCCGCCGAAGCGGGGCTTTGCAGACTGTTTCCCTGACATCCATTTCACTCCGCCACCCTGGCAGAATCCTACGTGTCCGTGTTGTTGCTTTGCGCTTCCTGCGCGACGTCCATGAAATGTAGATTAGCCGTGGATCCAATTGGCGACTATGGGAGAACAGCAGCACGTCATGTAAGCGAATGCTTACATGACGCTATCGCATCAGAATTGTGCGGCATCCAGCAGGAACAACGACTCGCTGCCGGCTTTCACTGAGGCGCTCAACGAGTGGATACGCGGCAGCAAACGGGCGAAATAGAAGCGTGCGGTACCCAGCTTGCTCGCATAAAAATCGTCCTGCGCTTCTTTGCCCAGTGCGGCCTTGGCCATCAGTGCCCACATGTAGGCGTACGCCGTGTAGCCGAATGCTTGCAAATATTCGACAGAGGCCGCGCCGATTTCGTTCGGATTATTTTTCGCTCGGTCCAGCAACCATGAAGTCAGCTCGTCCAGGGTATCGACTGCGTCGTTCAGCGGCTTGGTGAACTCGCTCAGATCGGCGCTCGCGGTAGCAGTGAAATGGCGGATCTCATCGGCGAACAATTGATAGAACGCACCGCCGCTGCCGACGATCTTGCGCCCGACCAGGTCCAGCGCCTGAATGCCGTTGGTGCCTTCGTAGATCTGCGTGATGCGCACGTCACGCACCAGCTGCTCTTGGCCCCATTCGCGGATGTAGCCGTGGCCGCCGAAAATCTGCTGGCCATGCACGGTGGTTTCCAGGCCCAGATCGGTGAGGAAGGCCTTGGCCACCGGTGTCAGCAATGCGACCAGATCTTCGGCACGTTTGCGCGTCGCCGGGTCTTCGCTGAACTTGGCGGTGTCGAGTTGCATCGCCACATACGTGGAGAACGCCCGGCCGCCTTCGTTCGAGGCTTTCATGGTCAGCAGCATGCGCCGCACGTCGGGGTGGACGATGATCGGGTCAGCAACCTTGTCCTTGTTCTGCGCGCCGGTTGGCGAACGGCTTTGCAGGCGATCACGCGCATATTCAACAGCGTTCTGGTAAGAACGCTCGCCGGTGGCCAGGCCCTGAATGCCGACGCCCAGACGCTCGTAGTTCATCATGGTGAACATTGCGGCCAGGCCTTTGTTCGGCTCGCCGACCAGATAACCCACGGCTTCGTCGAAGTTCATCACGCAGGTCGCCGACGCCTGAATGCCCATCTTGTGTTCGATCGAACCGCAGTTGGCCGGGTTGCGCGCACCGAGGCTGCCGTCGGCGTTGACCATGAACTTTGGCACGAGGAACAGCGAAATGCCTTTCGGCCCCGCCGGGGCGTCCGGCAGTTTGGCCAGCACCAGGTGGATGATGTTCTCAGTGAGGTCGTGTTCGCCGCCGGTGATGAAGATCTTGGTGCCGCTGACCTTGTAGGAACCGTCGGCCTGTGGCTCGGCCTTGGTGCGAATGATCCCCAGGTCGGTACCGGCGTGCGGCTCGGTCAGGCACATGGAACCGGCCCAGACCCCGGCGTACATGTTCGGCAGGTACGCCGCTTTCAGCTCTTCGCTGGCGTGGGCGTTGATCGACAGGCAAGCACCGGCGGTCAGCATCGGATACAGACCGAACGCCAGGCTGGCGGAGTTGACCATTTCTTCGACCTGAGCCGATACGGCCTTGGGCATGCCCATGCCGCCGTAGGCCGGATCACCGCCGACGCCGACCCAACCACCTTCGGCATAGGTCTGATAAGCCTCGGGGAAACCGGCCGGCGTGGTCACGGCACCGTCGGCCCAGTGGCAGCCTTCTTCGTCAGCGGCGCGGCTCAGCGGCGCGATGCTCTTGCTCGTGACCTTGCCGGCTTCTTCGAGAATCGCTTCAACGGTTTCGGCATCGACGGTCTCGGCCAACGCCGGGAGTTCGGCCCAGAGTTTGGCGACTTCGAACACTTCATTGAGGACGAAGCGCATATCGCGCAGCGGCGCTTTGTAGTCGGCCATGGCAAACCTCGCAGGATCTGGAATCGGGATTCGTGGAATGATGTTTTTCTGTGAGGCCGAGTGTACCTCAACAACTTTTGCGACACATAGGGTCAGGCCATGACTAATTTGTTATTTTTAGTCATCGATAATTCTTAATAAAGAAGCCCGCAATCAGCGGGCTCTTTTTTACCGTCAAGGCTTAAAGCGCAAACAGCTCCGCCGGCAATTTCATCAGGCAATCGCTGCCCGCCTCGATTGCTGCACGGTGCGCCGCGGTGCGTGGCAACAGGCGCTTGAAGTAAAACTCGGCTGTCGCCAGTTTGCCGCGCAGGAAATCCGCCTCGCCTGTGCCCTCATCCAGTTGTGCCTGCGCCACCAAGGCCATGCGCAACCACAGATAGCCGAGGATGATGTAGCCGCTGTACATGAGGTAATCGACAGACGCGGCGCCGACTTCGTCGGGATTCTTCATCGCGGCCATGCCGACCTTCACGGTCAGATCGCCCCACTGCTGATTCAGCTCGTTGAGCTGCACAACGAAAGCGCCCAATTGCGCATGCTCGGCGTTGGCGGCACAAAACTTGTGGACGATTTTGGTAAAGCCGCGCAGCAACTTGCCCTGGCTGCCGAGCACCTTGCGCCCGAGCAGGTCCAGCGCCTGAATGCCGTTGGTGCCTTCATAGATCGGGGCGATGCGGCAGTCACGCACCAATTGCTCCATGCCCCATTCGCGAATGAAACCATGGCCACCAAACACCTGCATGCCGTGGTTGGTCACCTCCAGCCCGGTGTCGGTCATGAACGCCTTGCAGATTGGCGTGAGGAACGCCAACAGGTCTTCGGCGTCCTGACGAGCCTCGGCGTCGCTGCTCAAATGCGCAGCATCAAGCAGCTGTGCGGTGAAGTAAGTCAGCGCTCGATTGCCTTCGTTGAAGGCTTTCATGGTCAGCAGCATGCGCCGTACGTCCGGGTGAACGATGATCGGATCAGCGGCTTTGTCCGGCGCTTTGGCACCGGTGAGCGAGCGCATCTGCAAGCGGTCGTTGGCGTACTTGACCGCGCCCTGGAAGCTCGCCTCACCCAGACACAAACCCTGCATGCCGGTGCCGAGGCGTGCATGGTTCATCATGGTGAACATGCAGTTCAGGCCCTTGTTCGCCTCGCCGATCAGATAGCCTTTGGCGCCGTCGAAATTCAACACGCAGGTGGCCGAGGCCTTGATGCCCATCTTGTGTTCGATCGAACCGCAGGAAACACCGTTGCGCTCGCCCGCTTCACCTGCTGCATCAGGCAGGAACTTGGGCACGATAAACAGCGAGATGCCCTTGGTCCCGGCCGGCGCATCCGGCAGTTTGGCCAGCACCAGATGAATGATGTTGTCGCTCATGTCGTGCTCGCCGGCGGAGATGAAAATCTTGCTGCCGGTGATCGCGTAGCTACCGTCGGCCTGCGGCACGGCGCGGGTCTTGATGATGCCCAGATCGGTGCCGCAATGCGCTTCGGTCAGGCACATGGTGCCGGTCCATTGCCCTGCGGTGAGTTTGCTCAGGTAGGTGTTTTTCTGTTCGCTGCTGCCGTGGGCGTGGATCGCCGACATGGCGCCGTGGGTCAGGCCCGGGTACATGCCCCAGGATGTGTTGCTGGAGCCGACCATCTCGCTGATCACCAGTCCCAGCGAACTCGGCAGGCCCTGGCCGCCGTAGGCCGGATCTGCGGCCAGACCGTGCCAGCCGCCCTCCACGTATTGTGCGAAGGCTTGCTTGAAGCCTGCAGGCGTTGTCACCACACCGTTGTCGAAATGGCAGCCTTCTTCGTCACCGCTGCGATTGAGCGGCGCGAGCACGTTCTCACAGAATTTCGCGCCCTCCTCAAGGATCGCGTTGATCATGTCCGGGCTGGCGTCATGGGCGCCGAGGGCAGCGTAATTGCTGTGAAAGTCGAAGACGTGGTCGATCAGAAAGCGCATGTCGCGCAGGGGAGCTTTGTACTCAGGCATGGTGGCTTCTCCGTCAGCAGATCGATTCAACCTACTGCCGGCCACCGCGCCCCACAATCATCGTGCAGGCGCTGAATGCGTCGTCATCACTCAACCCGCAGCGGTGTCCATGCGCACCGCGCCACGGCGGTTCTGCCCGAACGCCATTACGCAGTTACGCCCGGCGCCCTTGGCGCTGTACAGCGCTTGGTCGGCGGATTTGAGCACTTCTTCCGGCGTGCGCTGCTCGAGCCGCTCGGCGACGCCGATACTGACCGTGACCGACACCGCGGACGCTCCTGAACCTGCGCGGCGCTGCCGACCTTGCTGGTCGTCCTGCGGGCGGTTTTCCTGGTTGCGCAGCTGGATGCTGTAGGACGCAATCGACTCGCGAATCACCTCCAGATGCGGCATGCATTCCTCGAGAGTCTTGCCTGCGAACACCAGGGCAAATTCCTCACCGCCATAGCGATACGCCCTACCGCCACCGCTGATTTTCGCCAGTTTGCTGGCGACCAGACGCAACACCTGATCACCGACGTCGTGACCGTGGGTGTCGTTGAATTTCTTGAAGTGGTCGACGTCGCTCATCGCCAACACATAATTGCGCCCCAGGCGCTGCATGCGTTCGTTGAGCGCACGACGGCCCGGCAGACCGGTGAGCTCATCGCGAAAAGCCATTTGATAAGCCTCATGCGCAACGGCGGCGGCGATCATCAACATTACCTGACTGCACATGATGTTCAGGGTGAACGGCAGGATGAAGGTTTTCGGCAGCATCCAGAACACGCCGAGCAAGCCCACCAGTTGCGCCGCGTGCAAAGGACGGGGGTTACGCCAGTATTGCCACGCCAGCAAAAGGAAGGCCGAGATGAATACCGGGTAGGACAACTGGATCAGGCTCATCCACGCGCCGTGCAGCGCCGGCCAGCGGATTTCCGACAGCCACATCAACAGCGCCTGTGGGTAACTTTGTTCGAGCCCCAGCGCCACGCTGCCGAAGGCCAGCAGCACGGCGAATCGCGCCACCATGTCCTGAAACAGGTGCGTGCGTTCCTGCCACGCCGCAAACAGGCCGAACAAAAGCGGCAAAAGCAGACACACCAAATGAAACACCACCGCAGCGTCTTCACGGACCTTGCCGTTGTCGCGGTAATAATCAGTCTGGGTATCGAGCAGAAAGTAGGCGATGTACACCGTGAGCATCAGAAACAGTTCACGCTGACGTCGGTAAACCGCGCAATACGCACCGCCCAACAGCAGCACCAAGGTCGGTAGCACATTGAACAGGGAAGTGAAGAACACACTGAGGTCTTTGACGTACGCAGCCGCCAACCCCGCCAGCAACAATAGCAGTGAGGGGAGGAAGTGACTGAAACGTACAGCGGAAGAACGCGGCAAGGGTAAAGCTCCGACCCGTCATGGCAAAGAGATAGCATTGTGCCTGCAATGGCACCTGTGAAGCACTCACAATGTGATCCAGATCACATGCACCCTCTGTAACGGCAGCAGGCCTGAGTATCTGAGCAATTCAGCGAGATTTTTAGTACTGACGGGACGCTGGCCATCAACAATGATGGCCAGCGTCTGCAACTGCGCTTAGAGATCGTTGTTGAACGGCAGTAGTGGCCCCTCCGCCGGCGCCCGCCCCTCGGCACCGTAAGGCTTGAGGTAGAGCAAGGCATCCGTCGCTTGCCGGGTGGTGATCTTCGGACTGGCCGGACGCTGGGTCACGGCATTTTCATCACCGATCTCGCCCTGCGCGATGGCCAGCGATGGGTGATCGAACGGCGCCCGCTCCCACGCCACACGCGGATCGGTCAGACCGACTTCCATGAATTTCACCAACGCGTCGAGTTCGTCGGGCGTCAGGCTGAGGCTGGTCATGTCCGGGTCGAGGTTGGAAGTGTTGTGCTGATTGACCGCCGGGTGTTCGAAGCCGCTAGTGTTGTTGGCATCCTCGCCACGGCGGTCGCCGCCGCGATTGTAAAACTCCATCACCTGCTTGAGCGTTGCACGGCTGCCGTTGTGGAAGTACGGCCCGGTCAGCGCAATGTTGCGCAGGGTTGGGGTCTTGAAGGCGCCGTCAACCGAATCACGGAAACCGACGTTGGGTTTGAGCGAGGCGTCGCAGGGGATCGCGGCGCTGAGCGGGACTTCGAAGGTGCAGACGTCGACATCCAGCGGGTCGGGAATGCTGCCGCCCTGCAGCAGCTTGTTGTACTGGCGGCTGAATGACCACGGATTGCCCCAGGCATCGGTGCCGCCCAGCGCCAGGTCTTCGGAAGTCGGACGCACGCCGGTATTGTAGAAACCGTTGTCGTACAGGGTGGTCAGGTTGTCTGCCATGACCATGCGCTCGATACGCTCGCGCGGGTGCATCAGCAAACGGCTGGCGGCGTTGGTCAGTTCCGGCCCGCCGTGGCAGTTGACGCACTTGCCCTTGCCGAGAAACAGTTTCATGCCTTCCACTTGCTGGCCGTTCATGGCACTGGCGTCACCTTGCAGATATGCGTCGAGCGGCGCTTGATCCGAGACCAGCGTGGCTTCGTACATCTGAATCGCCAGGCCGAAGAATAGCGGGAAGTTGGCTTCCATCTGGGTATACGGCGCGCCCCCGACCAATACGTTCTGCGTAGCGTTCCACAGCCGAGGCTGGAAGGCATTTTTGATCAGTTCGCGATAGGTCGGACGCCGCGCGCCTGACACCGAGGCGAGCACCGAATCGGTGGAAGAGATGCGCTGTTGCTTGAGCATCAACTGGTCGAGCATGCGCCGGCCGATGTCAGCAAAGGTGCGTCCACCGCAGGACATTTCCACGGCGCTGCCCGGCGGGCCTACCGCTTGCGACGCAGCCGAGGCGTCATTGAGCGCCAGCCTGACTTTGCTGGCGACGGTGCTGCGCTCGCTGGTCACGTAAATGCCCGCATCAGGATCGCGATTGCCGAACGGCGAAAACCCGTTGAAGACGTTGTTGGCCCGACCGTCCCAGAAGTTGCGCACGTTGAACGCGGCGTTGATCACCGACGGCGCATTACGCCCGGTGCTGCGCCGCACATTGATGCCACCGACCTGAAAGATGCCATCGGGCTGTTGAGTGCATTTGTCGAACCGCGGCTGATTGGGTTTGACGAAGTTGGCGTCGAACACGCCTTGCGAGCCGACCACATCGTCGCTCGAATAGATGATCGGCGAGTTGCGCTCCAGTGGATTGCTCAACACATGGGTGGGGAAATCGGTTTTCTTCAACGTGTAGTTCGGCCCGCCTTT
This sequence comes from Pseudomonas koreensis, assembly GCF_036668835.1. Classification (GTDB taxonomy): domain Bacteria; phylum Pseudomonadota; class Gammaproteobacteria; order Pseudomonadales; family Pseudomonadaceae; genus Aquipseudomonas; species Aquipseudomonas koreensis_I. The sequence goes on along the minus strand of NZ_JAZEVW010000003.1, from coordinate 713,346 downwards.
GCCGCCGGACAGCGTCGCATAGGACGCGACGTCGCCAGGAATGTCCGCTGCCACGAACGGCTTGTTGAAGATCGAGGCCACGTTGGCGTTGGTGTGGGCCTGGCCGGGGTTGAGCTGATTGGTGATGCGGTGATCGACGCCGGCGTGGTAGTGGCAGGACGCACAAGCCGTGGCGCCGTCGCTGCCGACTTCCATGTCCCAGAACAGCGCCTTGCCAAGCAGGATCGCGGCCGAGCGGTTGAGGACATAGTCGGTCATCAGATCGACCTTGCGCCCGCCTTCGGTCCCCGACGGATCGGGCGGAACCATGCCGCGCAAAGATTGCAGGCTCGGCAGTTCGGGTACGGGCGGATCTGCTTCGCCGGGCGTGGCGGCCATTGCAGCAAGCGCGGACAGCGAAAGCGGTAACCAGACGGTCAAACGAACAAGTCGGCAGATGTTCATGTGCTTCACCCTGACTGTAGTTGTTATGTATTCGCCGGGCGAGAGGCGTCGTGAACGGGACAGGATTCTCGAGAGCGCCGGTTACTGGGCGCAGTGCAATTAATTGGCCATATCGCTGAGAAACATTTTGAATCAATAAACCGGGGCGATGCCGGCGTACAGCCGACGTTTTCGCCGGGAAATGAGCCCCAGAATCGGGGGACAAAACCCGGCGCAAAAAAAAGCCGCCGCTCCCGAGGGAGCGGCGGCTTTTCAACAGACCTGCCTGGGCTTAGTAGCCGAGTGCGAAGTCTTCTTCTTTCATGTCCATCAGGTTGTTGGCGCCCGACAGCATAGTGGCCACGTGGGTGCGGGTACGCGGCAGGATGCGCTGGAAGTAGAAGCGCGCGGTTTGCAGCTTGGCGGTGTAGAACGCCGCGTCGCCAGTGCCTTCTGCCAGCTTCTCGGCAGCCAGGCGTGCCATGTCGGCCCAGAAGTACGCCAGGCAGGCATAACCGGAGTACATCAGGTAATCCACGGAAGCCGCGCCGACTTCTTCGCGATCTTTCATGGCGGCCATACCGACCTTCATGGTCAGCTCGCCCCATTCCTTGTTCAGTGCCGCCAACGGTGCGACGAATTCTTTGACGGCTTCGTTGCCTTCGTTGTTCTGGCAGAACTTGTGCACGATCTTGGTGAAGCCTTTTAGGGCTTCGCCTTGGGTCATCAGCACTTTACGGCCGAGCAGGTCGAGCGCCTGGATACCGGTGGTGCCTTCGTACAGCATCGAAATGCGGCTGTCGCGGACGTTCTGCTCCATGCCCCACTCAGCGATAAAACCGTGGCCGCCATAGATTTGCACGCCGTGGTTGGCGGCTTCGAAACCAACCTCGGTCATGAAGGCTTTGGCAATCGGCGTCATGAACGCCAGCAGTGCGTCGGCTTTCTTCTTCTCTTCTTCGTCGACGCCGTATTTGACGATGTCGACCTGTTTGGCGGTGAAGTACACCATTGCCCGGTTGCCTTCGGCGAAGGCTTTCATGGTCAGCAGCATGCGACGTACGTCCGGGTGGACGATGATCGGGTCAGCAGCTTTGTCCGGCGCTTTCGGGCCAGTCAGCGAGCGCATTTGCAGGCGATCACGAGCGTATTTCAGGCCGCCCTGGAAACCGATCTCGGCATGGGCCAGACCTTGCAGCGCGGTACCCAGACGTGCGGTGTTCATAAAGGTGAACATGCAGTTCAGGCCTTTGTTCGCCGGGCCGATCAGGTAACCGGTAGCGCCGTCGAAGTTCATCACGCAGGTGGCGTTGCCGTGGATGCCCATCTTGTGTTCCAGCGAACCGCAGGTGACTGCGTTGCGTGCACCGACGGTGCCATCAGCGTTCGGCATGAACTTGGGAACGATGAACAGCGAGATACCTTTGGTGCCAGCCGGTGCGTCCGGCAGGCGAGCCAGTACGATGTGGACGATGTTGTCGGCCATGTCGTGTTCGCCGGCCGAGATGAAGATCTTGGTGCCGGAGACTTTGTAGGAACCATCGGCCTGAGGTTCGGCCTTGGTGCGCAGCATGCCCAGGTCGGTGCCGCAATGCGGTTCGGTCAGGCACATGGTGCCGGTCCATTCGCCGGAGACCAGTTTGGTCAGGTAGGCGTCCTGCTGTTCAGGCGTGCCGTGCTCGGAGATGGTGTTCATCGCGCCGTGCGACAGACCTGGGTACATGCCCCACGACCAGTTGGCTTCGCCAACCATTTCGCTCACGGCCAGACCCAGCGACTCCGGCAGACCCTGACCGCCATGCGCCACGTCGTGCGCCAGGCTCGGCCAGCCGCCTTCGACGAATTGCTTGTAAGCCTCTTTGAAGCCGGTCGGGGTTTTCACGCCGGACTCGCTCCAGGTGCAGCCTTCCAGGTCGCCCACACGGTTCAGCGGTGCCAGTACCTGCTCACAAAACTTGGCGCCTTCTTCGAGAATGGCGTCAACCATGTCCGGAGTTGCGTCTGCGCAAGCCGGAAGGCTCTGATAGTGCGCTTCGTAGCCGAGCAGTTCGTCACGAACGAAGCGAATATCACGCAAGGGGGCCTTGTAGTCAGGCATAGCGATAAACCTCTGCTGATGTAACCGGGAATGAACGACCGCGTTGATTTGTTTATGACGGTCAAACAGTTGTTTGAAACATACGTTTACGCCGAAATGTTGTCAAGCGGCGATCTTTTGCCGTTCGTCTTCAGGTTACTTTCACAGGCGCGCGCAGCACATCCCCACAGACTCGAACGAGTCGTGGGCGCTGCGAAAAGATTAGTTGAGCAAGAAGGACTTACAACGAAAACGCCGCGACAAGGCGCGGCGTTCACCAGCAGAACGAGAAACGGATCAGGCGAAGGTGTCGATAATCGTCCCGAGCACTTCGTCGGAAGCCTTGGCCACCTTCACGCCCAGCTCTGCCTGGATCTTGCCTTGGGCCATCTCGACCATATTGCTGGCCAGATCCGATTGCTGAGCGCGATCCACACCGCGCAGACGATCAACCTGCACTTCGGACGACTGGCTGGTCACCGAACGTTCGATGGTGTTGTTGGCTATCTGGCTGGCGGCCTGGTCGATGCGGTTCTGCCCGCTCTGAATCGAGCTCAGACCTGCATAAAAAGCGGTACTGCCGGAGATTTCCATAACGGTTCTCATCCCTGGAAAGGATCAATAGGCGCCATTGAAGCAGAGCCGCCAGAAAAACACCCGTCAAAAACACTAATGGCACAGTGCCTGCCCATAGACAAAAGCTTAGTCGAGCAGATCCAGTTGCAAGTGCTCGGCGACCGCTTCGGCGCTCGGCGCCTTGAGTTTCGGCACGCGGCCCAGGCAGGGCGCGGGAATCCGCTCAGCCAATGTCGCCAGATTCTCTTCCAGCCGCGAAGTCTTCGGATCGATGATATTCGCCACCCACCCGGCCAATTGAAGACCATCGCGAGCAATCGCCTCGGCCGTGAGCAAGGCATGGCTGATGCAACCCAACCGCACGCCCACCACCAGAATCACCGGCAGCTTCAGCGCGATCGCCAGATCCGACAGATTATCCTGATCGGCCAACGGCACCCGCCAGCCGCCGGCACCTTCGATCAACGTGAAATCGGCGTTCATGGCAATAATCGCGCGCATCGGCGCCAGCAACGATTGCACGGTCAGCGCCACACCCGCTTCACGCGCCGCCAGATGCGGAGCGATAGCCGGTTCGAATGCCAGCGGATTGACCTGTTGATACGTCAGCGGCAGCGAACATTCAGCCAGCAGCGCCAGCGCATCGGCGTTGCGCAAGCCCTTGGGCGTAACTTCGCACCCGGATGCCACCGGTTTGCCCGCCGCCGTACTCAAGCCCGCCGAGCGCGCCGCGTGCAGCAAACCGGCGGCTACAGTAGTTTTGCCCACATCGGTGTCGGTGCCGGTGATGAAATAGGCTGCGCTCATACGGGTTTCTCCAACACGGCGTAGACCACCTGATAAGTCGCCGGCAATCCCGACGCCTTGCGGAACCGCTCGTAAGCCTCGACCAGCGCGAGTATCCGCGCGCGCCCGGTCAGACCACCCGGCCGTCCCGGATTGAGATTGTGCGCACCCAGCGCTTTCAACTCATGGGTCAGGCTGCGTACATCCGGGTAGTGCAACACCTGCGGCTGATTCGCCAGACTCAGCGTGCGCAGGCCGCTGGCCGCACACGCCTGCTCATAGCGAGCAAATTCGCGGAAGCGGTTGACGTGCACCAGCCCGTCGACCTGCCGCCAGCTATCACGCAACTCGAACAGCGTCCCTGTGCAAAGACTAGCAAATGCAAAAATTCCGCCCGGTTTCAGCACGCGAAAAGCCTCGCTGAGCACCGCCTCGACATCCGCACACCACTGCACCGCGAGGCTGGAGAAGATCAGCTCACAGGTCGAATCCTGCAACGGCAGGCGCTCCGCATCGCCGGCAATGAAATGCTCGGCGCCGCCCAGTGGTCGCGCATGGTTGAGCATGCCTTGGGCTATATCCAGCGCCAGCCCTTGGCCTTCGGTAAAGCGCGAACCCAGCGCGCGAGTGAAATAGCCGGTGCCACAGCCCAGATCCAGCCAACGTGCGGGGACGAAATCCAGCGGCAAGCGCGCCAGCAACTGTGTACCGACCTCACGTTGCAACTCGGCGACGCTGTCATAACTGGCCGCCGCTCGGGAAAAAGACGCGGCAACCTGACGCTTGTCGGGCAAGCCACCCGGCAGCACAAGAGACAAATCAGTCATCAGTGCACTCGTGTAGAAAAGCCTGGATTGCGCCCGCCAGTCCGTGGGGGTCCTCCAGAAGAAACGCATGGCTGGCCTGTTCGATCAGGCCAATTTCGATATCCGGCAACAACGTAAACAAGGCCCCGGCAGCTTCCGCCGGCACCAGACCGTCCTGGCCGGCGAACAGGTGCAACTGCGGGCCGCGAAACGCTTGCAGCGCCGCGCGGATATCCATCTGCGCGAGCAATTCCAGACCGGCCATCAATACTGCGGGCGAGGTGTTCGGTGCCGCGCCGAGCAGCAATCGGGACAAGCCGCGCGGATCTTGCGCACCCTGGGCACACAGCAGCGAAAAACGCTTGAGCGTCGCGCGCGGGTCGGCCTGGCAACCGGCCAGAAAGGCATCGAACGTTTCGCCCGGCATCGCACTCGGCCACTGCTCATGAGCCACAAAACAAGGATTGCTCGCCAGCGTCAGCACGCCGCAGCAATGCTCGCCACGGCGCGCCGCCAGTTCGGCCGCCAGCATGCCGCCCAGCGACCAGCCGCCAAGCCACACGTCTTGAGGGATACGCTCATCGAGTTCATCGAGCCAGTCCTGCGGATCACTGGAATCCAGCTCAGGCAACGGCTCGATGCTGACCGTCAGATGCTCGTCCAGCCCGTGCAATGCGGCCGCCAAAGGTTCCATTGGCGAGATGCCAAGGCCCCAGCCAGGCAACAGAATCAGACGATCACGCATGGTTTGGCTCCGACGAAAGCCGAGCGAAGCAATCGGCCAGTCCCTCTAACAATAGCTGTACCTGCGCCTCGCTGTGGGCGGCGGTCAGGGTCACGCGCAGCCGCGCGCTGCCGGCAGGAACGGTCGGCGGGCGAATCGCCGTGACCATCAACCCGCGCTCGCGCAGCATCTGCGACAGGCGCAGCGCACGCCCGGCATCGCCAACCAGAATCGGCTGAATCGGGGTGAAGCTGTCCATTAACTGCAGACCGATCTGCTCGGCGCCGTGGCGGAACTGGCGAATCAACGTCTGCAGATGTTCGCGACGCCAGTGTTCGCTGCGCAGCAGTTCGAGGCTTTTCAGCGTCGCGCAGGCCAACGCCGGTGGCTGGCTGGTGGTGTAGATGTACGGGCGGGCGAACTGGATCAGGCTCTCGATCAGCTCTTCGCTGCCGGCCGCGAATGCACCCGCTGTGCCGAACGCCTTGCCGAGGGTGCCGACCAGTACCGGCACGTCTTCCTGGCTCAGGCCGAAATGCTCGACGACGCCTGCGCCCGTCGCGCCGAGCGGGCCGAAGCCGTGGGCATCGTCGACCATCAACCAGGCACCTTTGGCCTTGGCTTCACGAGCCAGTGCCGGCAGATCGGCGATATCGCCGTCCATGCTGAACACGCCATCGGTGACCACCAGTGTATTGCCGGTGGCTTTCTCCAGACGATTGGCCAGGCTTTGCGCGTCGTTATGCAGATAGCGATTGAACCGCGCACCTGACAGCAGACCGGCATCCAGCAGTGAAGCGTGATTAAGACGATCTTCGAGCACTGTATCGCCCTGCCCGACCAGCGTCGTGACCGCGCCGAGATTGGCCATGTAGCCGGTGGTGAACAACAGCGCACGCGGCCGGCCGGTCAGATCCGCCAGCGCTTCTTCAAGCGCATGATGCGGGCCGCTGTGGCCGATCACCAGATGCGAGGCGCCACCGCCGACGCCCCAGCGCTCGGCCCCGGCACGCCAGGCTTCGATCACTTGCGGATGATTGGCCAGACCGAGGTAATCGTTGTTGCAAAAGGCCAGCAACGGTTGGCCGTCGACCACCACTAGCGGCCCTTGCGGGGATTCAAGCAGCGGGCGCTGGCGGTAGAGGTTGTCGGCACGACGGGCAGCAAGGCGTGCGGTGAGATCGAAAGTCATGCAGGCCTCGATTTTCAAATGACACAAACTCCCTGTGGGAGCGAGCCTGCTCGCTCCCACAGGGGTACTGCATTTTTTCAGGCGCATTCGCGCATTCAGACGGCAGCGTTGTAGAACTGCTCGCTGCTCTTCTGTTCGACCAGCGCCTGCTCGATCGCCGCCTGGTGCACTTCATCGGCGTGCTCTTCGCGCGCTTCCGGCTGGATGCCCAGGCGTGCGAACAACTGCATGTCCTTGTCTGCCTGCGGGTTGGCGGTGGTGAGCAACTTGTCGCCGTAGAAGATCGAGTTGGCGCCGGCGAAAAACGCCAGCGCCTGCATCTGCTCGTTCATCGCTTCGCGGCCGGCGGACAGGCGTACGTGGGACTGCGGCATGAGGATGCGCGCCACGGCGAGCATGCGGATGAAGTCGAACGGATCGATATCTTCAGCATTTTCCAGCGGCGTGCCGGCGACCTTGACCAGCATGTTGATCGGCACCGATTCCGGATGCTCCGGCAGGTTGGCCAGCTGGATCAGCAGATTGGCGCGGTCATCCAGCGACTCGCCCATGCCGAGAATGCCGCCGGAGCAGATTTTCATGCCCGACTCACGCACGTAAGCCAGCGTCTGCAGACGCTCGCTGTAAGTACGCGTGGTGATGATGCTGCCGTAGAACTCCGGCGAGGTGTCGAGGTTGTGGTTGTAGTAGTCGAGGCCAGCCTTGGCCAGCGCTTCGGTCTGCTCCTGGTCCAGTCGGCCGAGGGTCATGCAGGTCTCCAGGCCCATCGCTTTGACGCCTTCAACCATTTTCAGCACGTAGGGCATGTCCTTGGCCGAAGGATGCTTCCAGGCGGCGCCCATGCAGAAGCGCGTCGAGCCGATGGCTTTGGCGCGCGCCGCCTCTTCGAGGACTTTCTGCACTTCCATCAGCTTTTCTTTTTCGAGGCCGGTGTTGTAGTGACCGGACTGCGGGCAGTACTTGCAGTCTTCCGGGCAGGCGCCGGTCTTGATCGACAGCAGCGTCGAGACTTGAACGCGGTTGGCGTTGAAATGCGCGCGGTGCACCGTTTGCGCCTGGAACAGCAAGTCGTTGAATGGCTGTACGAAGAGTGCTTTGACTTCGGCCAGAGACCAATCGTGACGCAGGGTGGCGGTGGTGCTCGCGCTCATGGGCAATTCCTTGGTTATGCTTGGCTGGCGCCGGGGAAATGGAATACCCACAGGCGCTACACGGATGTTCGGCATATTTAAGGAAGTGACATGCGCTGTCAACCACGATACGAAGGACAGGTTTACATCTGTTTAAAAAACATACAGGCCTGTTTGTTGTGTGACGAGCCCGCAGAAGCAGAAATGCCAATCTGCGTGGCCTGCGAAACCGAGTTGCCCTGGCTTGGCAGCCATTGCCAGCGCTGCGCTTTGCCGTTGATCGTCAACGGCCTGACGTGCGGAGCGTGCTTGCTTGAGCCTCCGGCCTTTACGCAGGTCGCCGCGCCTTGGGTGTATGGCTTCCCGGTGGACAGTCTGATTACGCGCTTTAAACACTACGCGAAATGGCCGTTTGGCCACCTGCTCGCCGATGTTCTCGGGCAATACCTGCAACATCGCTTCGATGAAGACTTGCCAAGGCCCGATGCGTTGGTGCCGGTGCCACTGGCCCGTAAACGCTTGCGTCAACGCGGGTTCAACCAGGCGGCGATGCTCGCACGCTGGCTGAGCAAGTCGCTGGTGTTGCCTTGCGATGAACAGGTCTTGCGCCGTATCAAGGAGACGGATGCGCAGCAGGATCTCGATGCCAATGCGCGTAAACAAAATCTGCGCAATGCCTTCGATGTGGTGCCGGACGCGCAGGTTAGCGGCCGGCATTTCGCGCTGATCGATGACGTGCTGACCACTGGCGCGACGGCTCAGGCGCTGGCCCGCTTGTTGATAAATGCCGGCGCCGCGCGGGTTGATGTGTATTGCCTGGCGCGCACGCCAAAACCCGGAAGCTGAGCCGCTCGCAATCCCCTGTAGGAGTGAGCCTGCTCGCGATAGCGGTAGATCAGCCAGCATAGATGTCGCCATTGATGGCGCCATCGCGAGCAGGCTCACTCCTACAGGTTTTGTGCCCGGCTTGACTCCGGCGCTCGAAGCCGCCAGCTTCTGTAGCAACTGCCGCAATTAGTCTGGCCGATATGTCCCTACCCACCCTCCTCTCCCAGCACATCGTGCGCCGCCCCCAGCGCATTGCCCTGTTGCAACACATCGCCGAGCAGGGCTCGATCACCCGCGCGGCGAAAAGCGCGGGCCTTAGTTACAAAGCGGCGTGGGACGCCATCGATGAGCTGAACAACCTGGCGCACAAACCACTGGTCGAACGGGTCATCGGTGGCAAGGGCGGTGGCGGTGCCAAACTGTCCAGCGAAGGCGAACGTGTGCTGCGCCTCTATCAAAAGCTGCAAGCCCTGCAGGCCCAAGTGCTCGAAGCCGCAGAAGACGCCAGTGATCTGGATCTGCTCGGGCGCCTGATGCTCAGAACCAGCGCGCGCAATCAGTTGCATGGCAAGGTGGTGGCGATCGGCAGTCAGGGCCGCAACGACCTGATCCGCCTCGAACTGGCCGAAGGCCTGTGCCTCGATGCGCAAATCACTCACGACAGCACCCTGCACCTTGAGCTGCAGATCGGCACGCCAGTGGTCGCGCTGATCAAGGCCGGCTGGCTGGAATTGCTTGGCCGTGAGCAAGTCGCAACGCCGGGACACAATTTGCTAGACGGCATCATCGAGGCGATGCTCGATGCCGAAGACGGCCCCAGCGAAGTGCGCATTTCTTTGTCCAACGGCCACATCCTCTGCGCGTTGGCCGAACCGCTGGAGCTGCGCGAACGCGGCTTGGGCGTCGGCCAACCGGTGCGCGTACAGTTTTCGCCGACCAACGTGCTGATCGGCACGCCGCTCTGATCGGGCGCTGCCACGAAAGCGTCATCGTTGCTCATTAAGGTGGCTGCCAAAACCATGCAGGGAGCCTGAGATGAGCCTGTTAGAAGAAAACCAATCCACCGATCTGGAAAAAATGGTCGGCCTCAGCCGTCGCGGCTTCATCAGCGCCGGTGCGTTGTGCGGTGCCGCGATGTTTCTGGGCGGCAATCTGCTGAGCCGCAGCGTGATGGCGGCGAGTGTCAGCGCCGGCAACAGCCGTCTGCTCGGTTTTGAAAGCATTCCCGCCGCGACCAGCGACGCGATCAGCCTGCCCAAAGGCTACAAGTCTTCGGTGCTGATCAGCTGGGGCCAGCCGTTGCACAAGAACGGCCCGGCCTTCGACCCGAGCGGCAATGGCACCGCAGCCGCACAGGAAGTGCAGTTTGGCGACAACAACGACGGCATGAGTCTGTTCGCCTTCCCGGATGACCGCAACCGCGCGTTGATGGCGATCAACAACGAATACACCAACTACCGCTACCTCTACCCGCACGGCGGCATGCCGCAGTCGGCCGAAGACGTGCGCAAGGCGCTGGCCTGTGAAGGCGTGTCGGTGATCGAGGTGCAGCGCAAGAACGGCCAATGGCAGTTCGTCCAGGGCTCACGCTACAACCGGCGCATCCACGGCAATTCGCCGCTGCGCATCAGCGGCCCGGCGGCCGGTCATGATTTGATGAAAACCGCCGCCGACAAGCACGGCAAGAAAGTCCTCGGCACGTTCCAGAACTGCGCCAACGGCAAAACCCCGTGGGGCACCTACCTGACCTGCGAAGAAAACTTCACCGACTGTTTCGGCAGCAGCAATGCCCAGCAGCAGTTCGACGCCGCGCAAAAACGCTACGGCGTAACGACCGCCAGCCGCGAAATCAACTGGCACCCGTACGATCCGCGCTTCGACATGGCCAAGAACCCGAATGAGCTGAACCGTCACGGCTGGGTGGTCGAGATCGATCCGTTCGATCCGCAATCGACCCCGGTCAAACGCACCGCGCTGGGCCGTTTCAAACACGAAAACGCGGCACTCGCCGAGACCGATGACGGCCGAGCCGTGGTGTACATGGGCGATGACGAGCGTGGCGAATTCATCTACAAATTCGTCAGCCGCGATCGCATCAACCATCGCAACGCCAAAGCCAACCGCGACATCCTTGATCACGGCACCCTGTACGTGGCGAAATTCGATGCCGGTGACGGCAACCCCGATCACCCGAAAGGCCAGGGCCAGTGGATCGAACTCACCCATGGCAAGAACGGCATCGACGCCAGCAGCGGTTTCGCCGATCAGGCCGAAGTGCTGATTCATGCGCGCCTCGCCGCCAGTGTGGTTGGCGCCACACGCATGGACCGCCCGGAATGGATTGTCGTCAGCCCCAAGGACGGCCAGGTCTATTGCACCCTGACCAACAACGCCAAACGTGGCGAGGACGGCCAACCGGTGGGCGGCCCGAACCCGCGCGAGAAGAACGTCTACGGGCAGATTCTGCGCTGGCGCACCGACCGCGACGATCACGCCTCGAAATCCTTTGCCTGGGATCTGTTCGTGGTCGCTGGCAACCCCGGCGTGCATGCCGGTACGCCGAAGGGCGGCTCGTCCAACATCACCCCGCAGAACATGTTCAACAGCCCGGATGGTCTGGGTTTCGACAAGGCCGGACGTCTGTGGATTCTCACCGACGGCGATTCGAGCAATGCCGGCGACTTCGCCGGGATGGGCAACAACCAGATGCTCTGCGCCGATCCGAAAACCGGTGAGATTCGCCGGTTCATGGTCGGGCCGGTAGGTTGCGAGGTGACCGGGATCAGCTTCTCGCCGGATCAGAAAACCCTGTTTGTCGGGATTCAGCATCCGGGCGAAAACGGCGGTTCGACCTTCCCCGAGCATTTGCCCAATGGCAAGCCACGGTCGTCGGTGATGGCGATTACCCGTGAGGATGGCGGGATCGTCGGCGCCTGATATACCGCTTTCGCGAGCGGGCTCGCTCCCACAGGAAATTGCATTGCAAATGTGGGAGCGAGCCTGCTCGCGATGGCTTCAGCCCAGACACCAATCCCTAACTGCCTGCCATCTGCGCTAACATGCCGGGCCGGACGCGGCAGCCTGCTGCGCGCAGGAGTCAGCATGGCCCACCCGTTTGAAACCCTCACACCCGATCTCGTCCTCGATGCCGTTGAAAGCATCGGTTTTCTCAGCGATGCGCGGATTCTGGCGCTCAACAGCTATGAAAACCGTGTCTATCAGGTCGGCATCGAAGACTCCGAGCCGCTGATCGCCAAGTTCTACCGTCCGCAGCGCTGGACCAACGACGCCATTCTCGAAGAGCATCAATTCACCTTCGAACTGGCCGATGTGGACATCCCGGTGGTGGCGCCGCTGACTCACAACGGCGAAACCCTGCACGAGCATGCCGGTTTCCGCTTCACCCTGTTCCCGCGTCGCGGTGGCCGCGCGCCGGAGCCGGGCAATCTCGATCAGTTGTATCGCCTCGGCCAGTTGCTCGGGCGCATCCACGCGGTTGGCGCGACCAAACCGTTCGAACACCGCGAAGCCCTGGCCGTGCAGAACTTCGGCCACGCCTCGCTGAACACCCTGCTCGAAGGCAACTTCATTCCGAAAAGCCTGCTGCCGGCTTATGAGTCGGTCGCCCGCGATCTGCTCAAGCGCGTTGAGGATGCTTACGCCAACACCCCGCATCAGAACATCCGCATGCACGGTGACTGCCACCCCGGCAACATGATGTGCCGCGACGAGATGTTCCACATCGTCGATCTGGATGACTGCCGCATGGGCCCGGCGGTGCAGGACATCTGGATGATGCTCGCCGGTGATCGTCAGGATTGTCTGGGACAGCTGTCGGAGCTGATGGACGGTTACAACGAATTCCACGATTTCGACCCGCGTGAACTGGCGCTGATCGAACCGTTGCGTGCCCTGCGTCTGATGCATTACAGCGCGTGGCTGGCACGACGCTGGGACGACCCGGCGTTTCCGCATAGTTTCCCTTGGTTCGGCACCGAGCGTTATTGGGGCGATCAGGTGCTGGCACTGCGTGAGCAATTGGCGGCGCTGAATGAAGAACCGCTGAAGCTCTTCTGACTCCCCCATATTCGTGTGGGAGCGAGCCTGCTCGCGAATACGACTGGCATTCAACACTGATGTCGACTGAAATCACGCCTTTGCGAGCAGGCTCGCTCCCACAATTGTCCGCCGTTCACAATTTCCCGACCATTGCGGTACGGCATTCGTAGACAAATCTCCTTACAATCCCTCCTTTGTCAGCTGTCAAAGCAAGGATTCTGCATGCAAGCCGCCAACCCGCGTCGCGGGTACATTCTGGGCCTGAGTGCCTACATCATCTGGGGCCTGTTCCCGATCTATTTCAAAGCCATTGCAGAAGTGCCAGCGGTCGAGATCATCATTCATCGAGTGCTGTGGTCGGCGCTGTTCGGCGCGCTGTTGCTGATGGTATGGAAACACCCGGGCTGGCTGCGCGAGCTGCTCGACAACCCCAAGCGTCTGGCGATCCTGGCCTTGAGCGGTACGCTGATCGCAGCTAACTGGCTGACTTATGTGTGGTCTGTGAATAACGGGCGCATGCTCGAAGCGAGCCTGGGCTATTACATCAACCCGTTGATCAACGTGCTGCTGGGCATGGTGATTCTCGGTGAGCGGCTGCGGCGCATGCAGTGGCTGGCGGTGGGGCTCGCCGCGGTTGGTGTGGCGCAGCAGGTCTGGCAGGTCGGCAGTCTGCCGTGGGTGTCGCTGGCGCTGGCGTTGACCTTCGGTTTCTACGGCCTGATTCGCAAACAGGCACCGGTGAAAGCCTTGCCGGGGCTGGTGGTGGAAACCTGGATGCTGGTGCCGATTGCGATTGCGTGGTTGCTGTTCAACCAGACCGCGACAAGCGTGCAACCGGAATTCTGGAGCACCTCGCAAGCCTGGTGGCTGGTGGCCGCCGGCCCGGTGACGCTGGTGCCGCTGGTGTGTTTCAACGCCGCGACCCGGCATCTGCCCTACACCACCATCGGCTTCCTGCAATACATCGCGCCAACGCTGGTACTGTTGCAGGCGGTGCTGCTGTTTGGCGAGCACTTGTCGTCGAGCACGCTGGTTGCGTTCATGTTCATTTGGGCGGGTCTGGCGGTGTACAGCGTCGATGCGTGGATAAGTTTGCGTCGTCGCAGCTGATCAAAAAATGCACAAACATCCACAGGCCACGGTTCGCGTGGCCTGTACCGTTCCTTCCCAAGGTTATCCACAGCGTGATCCCCGCCGTTTGTGTGCAAGTCTCTGATTACTGGCGTTTTTTTGATCAATCGCAGCAAAGCCACGGCGGACGTGGCGTGGCGCTTGGTCTCTACAGGTTATCCACAGGCAGGTGCACGTTTAAACTGGATAACCCTGCGGCTTAAACTTCGGTGCGCAATACCAGCTCGACCATCAGATCATCGGCCAGGGTTTCCAGGCGCGCCTGCAATACATCCAGCGACAGCGTCAACGGCACGGCCAGAATCGCTTCGGCGTGAAACAGCGGCTCGCTGCTCATCGGCGCCGGACGCACTTCGGTGACAAGCCTTTCGAGATTGACGCCCTGCTCGCTCAACAGCCGCGTGATATCACGGACGATGCCGGGGCGGTCATTGCCGACCAGCTCCATGGCGATCGGCTTCCAGGTGCAGGATTGCTCGATGCCGCTTTCGGCGACCAGTACACGGATACCGTGCGCCGTCAGTGCTTGTAAGGCATCGACTAATTCATCGTAAGCCTCTGCCGGCACGCCGACTCGCAGGATCCCGGCGAATTGTCCGGCCATCCGTGACATGCGACTTTCCAGCCAGTTGCCGCCGTGCTCGGCGATGCATTGGGCGATGCGCTCGACCTGCCCGGGTTTGTCCGGGGCGAAAACGGTGAGTACGAGATGGTCCATGGCGCAGCCCTCTTGTCATGACTTTTGTTATCGAAGGGCAAGTATAGGCAAGGGCTTGTCTTGCGTTGGATGGACTGGCGCTTTCGCGTGCAGGCTCGCTCCCACAGGGGATCGCATTGTCAATGTGGGAGCGAGCCTGCTCGCGAATAGCCGCACCAGCGCGATATTGACGAAATAAATCGTGTACAACTTTCGATATTTAACTGGAACAATCCAATGCTTTTTTGAGAACATCCCGTTCCGCGACGTGACCGCAATGCGTCATGAGGTCGCAGAACGACGTAATTAGTCTGATTTTCACAAGCGCAACTCATCATGTAGTATGCCGCAGCGCGCACTACATAACGCCGGATCGATGTCCGCCCAGGCCTGTTCGCAACCCTGAAAGCCCCGTCAGCAAGGCCCCCAAGCCGTTGATTGGTCCTAGCCCAGCCGCCAGCAATGGCATGTACTGGTCGGCAGGTTTGTGGTTTAAATGGCCGAGGCTTCATTGTTTAAATTGAAGAGCTGAAAAGCGAAATAGCTGAGCAGAGTGAGGCAAGCAATGACTGAACACGTTCAAGTCGGTGGCCTGCAGGTCGCCAAAGTCCTGTTCGACTTCGTGAACAACGAAGCCATTCCCGGTACCGGCCTCACCGCCGAGCAATTCTGGGAAGGTGCCGACAAGGTTATTCACGACCTGGCGCCGAAGAACAAAGCCCTACTCGCCAAACGCGATGACTTCCAGGCGCGCATCGATGCCTGGCATCAGCAGCATGCAGGTCAGGCGCACGACACCGTGGCCTACAAAGCCTTCCTGCAAGAGATCGGTTATCTGCTGCCAGAAGCCGCTGATTTCCAGGCCACGACGCAAAACGTCGATGACGAAATCGCCCGTACCGCCGGCCCGCAACTCGTTGTACCCGTGATGAACGCGCGCTTCGCGCTCAATGCTTCGAACGCCCGCTGGGGATCGCTGTACGACGCCCTCTACGGCACCGATGCAATCAGCGAAGAAGGTGGCGCGGAGAAAGGCAAAGGCTACAACAAGGTGCGTGGCGACAAAGTCATCGCCTTCGCCCGCGCGTTCCTTGACGAAGCCGCGCCACTGGCCGCCGGCTCCCACGTCGATTCGACCGGCTACAAGATTGCTGACGGCAAGTTGCTGGTCACCCTCAAAAATGGCAGCGATACCGGCCTGCGTGACAACGCTCAGTTGATCGGTTTCCAGGGCGACGCCAATGCGCCGATCGCGATTCTGCTGAAACACAACGGCCTGCACTTCGAAATCCAGATCGACGCCAGCACCCCGGTCGGCCAGACCGATGCTGCCGGCGTCAAGGACATCCTGATGGAAGCGGCGCTGACCACCATCATGGACTGCGAAGACTCCGTGGCCGCCGTCGATGCCGACGACAAAGTGGTGATCTACCGTAACTGGCTCGGCCTGATGAAGGGCGACCTCGCGGAATCCGTGTCCAAGGGCGGCCAGACCTTCACCCGCACCATGAACCCGGACCGCACCTACACCGCGCCGAACGGCGGTGAAGTGACGCTGCACGGCCGCTCGCTGTTGTTCGTGCGCAATGTCGGTCACCTGATGACCATCGACGCGATCCTCGACAGCCAAGGCAACGAAGTGCCGGAGGGCATTCTCGACGGTCTGGTCACGTGCCTGGCAGCGATGCACAACCTCAACGGCAATACGTCGCGGCGCAACACGCGCACCGGTTCGGTGTACATCGTCAAACCGAAGATGCACGGTCCGGAAGAAGCGGCGTTCACCAACGAGCTGTTCGGTCGCATCGAAGACGTGTTGGGCCTGCAACGCAACACGCTGAAAGTCGGGATCATGGACGAGGAACGCCGCACCACGGTCAACCTCAAGGCTTGCATCAAGGCGGCCAGCGAGCGCGTGGTGTTCATCAACACCGGTTTCCTCGACCGCACCGGCGACGAAATCCATACCTCCATGGAAGCCGGCCCGGTAGTGCGCAAGGCCGACATGAAAGCTGAGAAGTGGATCGGCGCCTACGAAAACTGGAACGTCGATATCGGTCTGAGCACCGGCCTGCAGGGTCGTGCGCAGATCGGCAAAGGCATGTGGGCCATGCCCGACCTGATGGCGGCGATGCTCGAACAGAAAATCGCCCACCCGCTGGCCGGTGCCAACACCGCTTGGGTGCCATCGCCGACTGCTGCTGCGCTGCATGCGTTGCACTACCACAAGGTCGACGTGTTCGCCCGCCAGGCCGAACTGGCCAAACGTGCCCGCGCTTCGGTGGACGATATCCTGACCATCCCGCTGGCGGTCAAGCCGAACTGGACGCCGGAGCAGATCAAGAACGAACTGGACAACAACGCCCAGGGCATTCTTGGTTACGTGGTGCGCTGGATCGACCAAGGCGTCGGCTGCTCGAAAGTGCCGGACATCAACGACGTCGGCCTGATGGAAGACCGTGCGACGCTGCGCATCTCCAGCCAGCACATCGCCAACTGGCTGCGCCACGGTATCGTCAGCGAAGCGCAAGTGATGGAAAGCCTCAAGCGCATGGCGCCAGTGGTTGACCGGCAGAACGCCAACGACCCGCTGTACCGCCCGCTGGCACCGGACTTCGACAGCAACATCGCCTTCCAGGCGGCGGTAGAACTGGTGATCGAAGGCACCAGGCAGCCGAACGGTTATACCGAGCCGGTGCTGCACCGTCGTCGTCGCGAGTTCAAGGCTGCGAATGGTCTGTAACTTGCGCTGATGCTGGAAATTAAAAAGGCCCTGATCGAGAGATCAGGGCCTTTTTTATGCGCTCGGCGAAGGTTTGGCGTCGACGGCCAGATCGCTACCCTCACCCCAGCCCTCTCCCGGGGGGAGAGGGAGCCGACCGATGTGTATATCGATATGCGTCGACCAGTCAGATCAATGTCGATTATGGATTCGGTCGCGGACTTTCAGGTCGATGAATGGCTCAAATATTCCCGAATCAGTTCCCTCTCCCTCTGGGAGAGGGCTAGGGTGAGGGGCTTTTAAGGCTCAATGCCCAATTCGTGTTTCACCAACCCCAGCAACTTCCCTGTATCAATCGGCTTGAGCAGAAAATCCACCACGCTCAAATGCATCGCTTCGATCGCATCCTTCACGTCGGCATCGCCGGAAACAATGATGATCGGCATCGCCGCCCGCACCGACTCGCGCACTTGGCGAACCAGGTCCAGGCCATCGACATTACCCATGCGCAGGTCAGTGATGACCAGTCCGATCGAAGGCTTTTCTTCGAGCATTTTCAGCGCGGTTTCACCACTGGCCGCAGTCAGGCAGCGGATGCCATCGAGCGCAAGAATCTCCGACAGCAACTCGCGAGCGTCCTTGTCGTCATCGACGATCAGGACGCGCTGCGGTGGCAGATCGGGTTCGAGCATGACTGCGCTGAGCGCTTCGCGCTCGGCATCGCTCAAGATATCGTGGTCGGACATGGCGCTCTCTAAGTATTCGAATCAATCACCTGGCACAGTCGTCTGACATCGCCCGGCAGCGCTTCAATGTGCACTTCGTCGGATTTTTTTCCAAGGGGCTGAACAGCGGAAATTCCGACAGTGTGCGTAGGGTATCTCCGAAACCGCGCCGATGATGGCAAAACCTAGACTTACGTCCAATGGGCACCCCGAGCGCAGGGGTCGACCATGGCCGCAACGATCCGACAACAACAATTCAAAAAAGACTGCGGTAATGGTTATGAGTAAAGCGGACGCCTTCACCCAGGCAGGGAAAACCGCGGTTTTGCAGAACATTCAGGGCACCCTGCAATTCCTCCAGCGCTTCCCGCCCTTCAATCAGATGGAACACGCCCACCTCGCCTATCTGGTCGAGCAATGTCAGCTGCGGTTTTACGCCCAGGGCGAGAGCATCATCAAACCCGCCGATGGCCCGGTCGAACATTTCCACATCGTCAAACAGGGCCGAGTGGTCGGTGAGCGCCCGCACACCGCCAAGGGCGGCACCGAAACCACTTTCGAGATCACCACCGGCGAATGCTTTCCGCTGGCGGCGCTGTTGGGCGAGCGGGCCACGCGCACCGAGCACCTCGCCGGCGAAGACACCTTCTGCCTGCAATTGAACAAACTGGCATTCATCAAACTGTTCGCCCTCTCCAACCCGTTTCGCGACTTCGCCTTGCGCGGGGTCAGCAGCCTGCTCGATCAGGTCAATCAGCAAGTCCAGCAAAAAGCCGTGGAAACCCTCGGCACCCAGTATTCGCTGAACACGCGTCTGGGCGAACTGGCGATGCGGCATCCGGTGACGTGCGCACCCGACGCGCCGCTGCGCGAAGCGGTCAAGCTGATGCACGAGCAGCAGGTCGGCAGCATCGTCGTGGTGGATGAACACAAGGCGCCGCTGGGGATTTTCACCCTGCGCGATTTGCGTCATGTGGTGGCCGAAGGTGCTGCTGATTTCGGTGAGACCATCGAGCACCACATGACCCGCGCACCGTTTTATCTGTCGCCGGATCACAGCGCATTCGATGCGGCGATTGCCATGACCGAACGGCACATTGCGCACGTCTGTCTGGTGAAGGATCAGCGCTTGTGCGGCGTGGTCTCCGAGCGCGATCTGTTCTCGCTGCAACGGGTCGATCTGGTGCATCTGGCGAGGACCATCCGCAGCGCCCAGCGCGTCGAACAACTGGTGAGCCTGCGCGGAGAGATCGGCCAACTGGTCGAGCGCATGCTTGCTCACGGCGCCTCCTCGACGCAGATCACCCACATCATCACCCTGCTCAACGATCACACCGTGTGCCGGGTGATCGAATTGACGCTCGCCGAAAAAGGCGACCCCGGCGTGCCGTTCAGCTGGTTGTGTTTCGGCAGTGAAGGCCGCCGCGAACAGACGCTGCACACCGATCAGGACAACGGCATTCTGTTCGACGCCCGCGACGCCGCCCATGCCGCGGAGATTCGCGGCAAGCTGCTGCCGATCGCCCAACAGATCAACCACAGCCTGGCGCAATGCGGCTTTACCCTGTGCAAAGGCAATGTCATGGCCGGCAATCCCGAGCTGTGTCTGTCGCGGGCGGAATGGGCGCGGCGTTTCGCGGCGTTCATTCGTGAGGCGACGCCGGAAAACCTGCTCGCTTCGAGTATTTATTTCGATCTGCGGGTAGTCTGGGGCGATGAGAAAAGCTGCGAGCAAGTGCGGCGCGGGATTCTCGAACAGGTCGGCGACAACCGCTTGTTCCAACGCATGTTGGCCGAGAACGCCCTGCGCAATCGGCCACCGGTCGGGCGCTTCCGCGAGTTTGTGCTGGCGCGCAAAAATGGCGAGAAAGCCACGCTGGATCTCAAGATTCAAGGCCTGACGCCATTCGTCGACGGCGCACGCCTGCTGGCGCTGGCCAACGGCATCGACGCCAACAACACCCTCGAACGCTTCCGCCAGTTGGTGGCGAAAGAAGTCATCGAACCCCTCGACGGCGCGGCGTATGAAGAGGCCTATCACTTCATTCAGCAAACGCGCATGCAGCAGCATCAACTGCAGACGCGGGAAAATCTGCCGTACTCCAACCGCGTCGACCCGGACAGCCTCAACCATCTCGACCGGCGCATCCTGCGTGAATCCCTGCGTCAGGCCCAGCGCCTGCAAAGCAGCCTGGCCTTGCGGTATCAGCTATGAGCCTGTTCTCGTGGCTACGCCCGGCCAGCCCGCCAGTGTCGGCGCAGGTGCAACAACGCCTGACGCAATTACCGGTGGTCACCGAGCTGAGCGAGTGCACGCTGCGCGAACAGCGCTGGGTGGTGCTGGATCTGGAAACCACCGGGCTCAATCTGAACAAGGATCGCGTGTTATCCATTGGTGCCGTGGTGATCGAAGACGGCGCGATCGATTTCGCCCAGCAGTTCGAACGCACGCTGCAATGTCGCGAACTGAAGATCAGCCCCAGCGTGTTGATCCACGGTCTGGCGCCGAGCGCGATTGCCGCCGGCAGCGATCCGGCCGAGGCGTTGCTGGAACTGATGGAGTTTATCGGCGACAGCCCGGTGCTGGCGTTTCATGCGCCGTTCGATCAGCGCATGCTCGGGCGCGCGTTGAAGGAACATCTGGGGCACAAGTTGCAGCACGCGTTTATGGACGTGGCCGATATCGCACCACTGCTTTGCCCGCAGGCGCAGATTCGCGAGGCCGGGCTGGATGAGTGGATCGAGTGGTTCAAGCTCGAGGTGTTCGAACGGCATAACGCGAGCGCCGATGCGTTGGCGACGGCGGAACTGGCGCTGATCCTGTTCAGCCGCGCAAGGGCGCAGCAGATTCACAGTCCGCAGAATTTGCAGCAGCGCTTGAGTCAGTGGAAGCGGCGGCAGCAGGCGCCGTCCTTTTAGAAGCACTCTCACCCCAGCCCTCTCCCGGAGGGAGAGGGGGCCGACCGGGGGGTCTTCAGTCATGCATCGACCTGAAATATCGAGTCGATTATGGATTCAAAGCAAAGCGCTCAGGGCAACGTACCTCCCAAAGATCCCCCGATCAGTCCCCTCTCCCTCCGGGAGAGGGCTAGGGTGAGGGGCCGCCCTTGATTCATCTCCTGACCAGTGGCCAATTGCTAACCATTCCCACCTCTGCCAGAATCGCGAACAATTCGCGTTAGTTAATCTTTCCCAATCGGTGATGTCCGGTGTCGTCAGTCCCAAGCCCTCACAGTCAGCTTGTCGGTGCGCTGTATCGCGACCATCGCGGTTGGCTGCTGGCGTGGCTGCGGCGCAATGTGGCTTGCCCGCAGCGTGCCGAAGACCTGAGCCAGGACACCTTCGTGCGCCTGCTCGGTCGCGATGAGTTGCCAACACCGCGTGAGCCGCGCGCCTTTCTGGTGGCGATCGCCAAGGGCCTGCTGTTCGACTACTTCCGCCGCGCGGCGCTGGAACAGGCCTACCTCACCGAATTGATGCTGGTACCCGAAGCCGAACAACCGTCGGTGGAAGAGCAGCAAATGATCCTCGACGACCTCAAGGCCATCGACCGCTTGCTCGGCAAGCTCTCGACCAAGGCCCGTGCGGCGTTTCTGTATAACCGCCTCGACGGCCTCAGCCATGCCGAGATCGCCACCCGCCTCGGCGTCTCGGTGCCGCGTGTGCGTCAGTATCTGGCGCAAGGCATTCGCCAGTGCTACATCGCCCTCTACGGTGAGCCGACATGAACCCGGCCAGTTCCCGACCGGTGCCGGCGCATGTGCTGGATGCGGCTATTGCCTGGCAACTGACTCTCGATTCGAGCAGCCCGCTGGAGCGCGAGGAGTTCGCCAAATGGCACGCTGCCAATGAAGAACACGCTCGCGCCTGGCGCCAGTTGGGCATGCTCGATCAGCGTTTCAGTGTGGCCAAGGGTCCGGCGCGCAGTGCCTTGCTGCAATCACGCGAGGGCATTCGCCGGCGCGTGCGCAAACTCGGCAGCGGGCTGACCAGTGTGGTGGTGATAGTCGGTCTGGGGCTGTTCGCCAGTGAACGCTTTCTGCCGCTCGATTACTGGCTGGCCGATCAACGCACCGCAACCGGCGAGCAGCGCACCGTGCGCCTGGCGGACGGCACCGTGCTCAATCTCAATACCCACAGCGCAGTGGATGTGCGATTCGATGATCAGCGCCGGTTGATCATCTTGCAGGAAGGCGAAATCCTCGTTGAAACAGGTCATGGCGATGCGCGGCCGTTCATTGTCGAAACCCGCGAAGGCAGCATGCGTGCGCTGGGGACGCGGTTTCTGGTCAAGCGTGAAGAAGACGGCACGCGGTTGAGCGTGTTGCAGTCGGCGGTGGCCGCCCATGGGCAAGCCAATCCGCAGGAACAGATTCTGCGCGAAGGCCAGCAAGTGCTGCTGCGCCGCGATGGCCTTGGCGCGATCGCCGCGCTCAATCCCGGCGCCGACGCCTGGACCCGCGGCATGCTGGTGGTCGATAACGCGCGCCTCGGCGATCTGCTGGATGAACTCGGGCGCTATCGTCGCGGCTACCTTGGCGTGGCACCGGAGGTGGCGGACTTGCGCATTACCGGCAGTTTCCCGCTGCACGATACCGATAAAGCCCTGAGCGCACTGCTGCCGACGTTGCCGGTGCAGATCGAGCGGCATACGCCGTATTGGGTCACCGTGGCGAAGGCTGAGCCCAAGCCTGATTGATGTGGCGCCCCTCAGGCCGCTTTCGCGAGCAGGCTCGCTCCCACAAGGGAACGCATTGGTGGGAGCGAGCCTGCTCGCGAAGACGGCATCCGCCACGCAACAAATTTGCAGCAAAAAAATAATTTTCACTCGGCCCTATCACTTTTCCAATCTCGTCCGGCACACAGGCAATTGAGAAATATTTCCATTCAGGAGCCGCCGTATGTCCCGTTCGCTAGACACCTTGTTGCGCCCCAGTCTGCTGGCAGTCGCCATTGCGCTCAGCGCCCCGCTGATCAGCAGCCCGTTGCTCGCCGCCGAGCAAGCGTCCAGCGTGCGCGCCTACAACCTGCCGGCGGCGCCGCTGTCGACCACGTTGAACCAGATCGCAAGTCAGGGCGGCCTGGCGTTGTCGCTGAATCCGGCGCTGGCGGCGGGCAAGACCTCGGCACCGGTCAGCGGCCAGTACGATGCCGCCGGCGCCCTGCGCGCTGCCCTGCGTGGCACCGGCCTGCAACTGGAACAAAGCAGCGCCGGCACCTACACCCTGGTCGCGGTGCCTGAAGGTACGCTGGCCCTGCCGGAAACGGCGGTCATCGGCGTGGAAAATCTGGAAACCGCCTGGGGCCCGGTCGAGGGCTACACCGCCACCCGCACCGCCGCCGGCACCAAGACCGACACCGCACTGGTCGAAGCGCCGCGCTCGATCTCCGTGGCGACCCGTCAGCAAATGGACGACCGCAGCGTGCACAGCCTCGACGATGCCGTGCGCTACATGCCGGGCATCACCGCCAGCAGCTACGGCAGCGACACCCGCGCCGACTGGCTGCGTGTGCGCGGATTCGAACCGACCCAGTTCCTCGACGGCCTGCCGCTGCCCAAAGGCGTGTATGCCAACCCGAAACAGGAAACCTGGAACCTCGACCGCCTCGCCCTGCTGCGCGGCCCGGCCTCCTCGGTGTACGGCCAGACTCCGCCGGGCGGCCTGCTCGACATGGTCAGCCGCCGCCCGAGTGCTGACGCGAGCAACGAAATCCAGCTGCAATATGGCAGCGACAACCACCGCCAGATCAACTTCGCCAGCACCGGCAAGATCGATGACGCCGGGCAGTTTCTGTACGGCATCAGCGGCGTGGTGCGCGACAGCGGCACGCAGATCGACCACGTCGACAACAAGCGCTACAACATCGCGCCGAGCCTGACCTGGAACATCGACGACGACACCAAATTCACCCTCCTGAGCCAGTTCACGCGCGACGATACCGGCATCACCAGCCAGTTTCTGCCGATCCAGGGCACCAAAATCAATTCGCCGTTCGGTGACATCTCTCACCACAAGAACCTCGGCGATCCGGACTGGGAATATTACGACCGCACCTACTACGCGCTGGGCTACGCCTTCGAACATCGTTTGAACGATGTCTGGCAGTTCAAGCAGAACCTGCGCTACACCAAGTCGGATCTGTCGTTCCAGTCGCTGACGCCCGGCTCCTATCCATTCACCACGGTGGATGAGCAAGGCAACGTCGGTCGCACCAGCACCAGCGTCGAAGAAGACATCAGCCAGTTCGCCGTGGACAACAATTTCCAGGCCGATTTCGCCACCGGTGACATCCGTCACACCCTGCTGCTGGGTCTGGATCACCAGCGCAGCAATACCAACTACACCTCGATTTTCGGCGATGGCCTGACCACCAACGTGATCACCCCGATCTACGGCCAGCCAATCGTCCGTCCGGCGCGCTCCACGGCGTTTTATGACTACGACCAGAAGACCTACCAGACCGGCCTGTACGTGCAGGATCAGATGGCCCTCGATCAATGGCGCCTGACCCTCGGTGGCCGTGAAGACTGGGTGCACACCAGCACGAAATTCATCAACCAGGGCGACACCACCAATACCCAGCGCGACAAGAAATTCAGCGGCAACGCGGCCCTCAGCTACGTGTTCGACAACGGTTTCGTGCCGTACCTGTCGTACGCCGAGTCGTTCCAGCCAACCACCGGTGCCGACGCCACGTCCACCGGTTCGCTCAAGCCGACCGAAGGCAAACAATGGGAATTGGGTATCAAGTACCAGCCGCCGGGCAGCAAGACCCTGCTGACCGCCGCCGTGTATGACCTCACCCAGAAGAACGTCTCGGTCAACACGTTCGTCAACAACGTTTCGATCACCAGCCAGACCGGCGAAGTCAAAGTCAAAGGTCTGGAGCTGGAAGCGGTGTCCGACGTGACCGACAACCTGAAAGTCATCGCCGCCTACACCCTGGCCAAATCGGAAGTGCAAAATGGCGTCGACAAGGGCAATCGCCTGCAACTGATGCCCAACCAGCAAGCCTCGCTGTGGACCGATTACACCTGGCACAGCGGCGTGCTCGACGGCTTCGGCGTTGGCGGCGGCGTGCGTTACACCGGCAACACCTACGGCGACAAGGCCAACACCTGGCTGGGCAAGGCCGACGCCTACACGGTGTTCGACGCTTCGGTGCATTACGACCTCGGTCGCCTCGACAACAGCCTCAAAGGCGCGTCGCTGGCGGTCAACGCGACCAACCTGTTCGACAAGGAATACATTTCCACCTGCGACAGCTTCTATTGCTACTACGGCGACCAGCGCAGCGTCGTCGCCAGTGCCACCTACAAGTGGTAAGCGCGTGAGCTGAAACGGGCCCCATTACCAGGCCGTCCGCCGTGGACGGCTTCGGTGTTTTTGAAGGTCATGCAATGAAAAGTAAAACCATCCGCCGCTGGTCGTTCATTCACACCTGGACCAGCCTGATCTGCACGGTGTTTCTGCTGATGCTGGCACTGACCGGTCTGCCGCTGATTTTCAGCCACGAGATCGATCATCTGCTGGGCAACGCTCCCGAGTTGCGCGAGATGCCGGCCGATACGCCGCAGCTCAACCTGCAGCAACTGGTCGACGCCGCGCAGCAGCATCGCCCCGGCGAAGTCATGCAGTACTTTGGCTATGACGACGAAGACCCGAACGCCGCCTTCGCCATCATGGCGAAAACCGCCGACACCGAGCCGAACTCGTCGCACACCTTCATGCTCGATGCGCGCACCGGCGAGGCGCTGGAAACGCCCTCGGCCAACGGCGGCTTGATGCTGTTCATCCTGCGCCTGCACGTCGACATGTTTGCCGGATTGCCGGGCAAACTGCTGCTGGCGTTCATGGGGGTGTTGTTTGTGGTGGCGATCGTGTCCGGGACGGTGCTGTACCTGCCGTTCATGCGTCGCTTGAAATTCGGCACCGTGCGCCAGGACAAATCCACGCGGCTGCGCTGGCTCGACCTGCATAACCTGATCGGCGTCGTGACGCTGACGTGGTGCTTGGTGGTGGGCGTCACCGGGGTGATCAGCGCCTGCGCCGACCTGCTGATCGCGGCGTGGCGCAACGATGCGCTGACCACGCTGATTGCGCCGTACCGCGATGCGCCGCCGCTGACGCAAATGGCGCCAGCCACGCGTTTGCTCGACATCGCCGCGGAAGTCGCACCGGGGATGAAGCCGGATTTCATCGCCTTCCCCGGCACACGCTTTTCCAGCGAGCACCATTACGCGGTATTCATGAAGGGCGGCACGCACCTGACTTCGCATCTGCTGACGCCGGTGCTGATCGACGCCACCACTCTGCAAGTCACCGCCGTGGCCGAGCGCCCGTGGTACATGGACGCCATGGGCATGTCGCAGCCTTTGCATTTCGGTGACTACGGCGGCATGCCGATGAAAATCCTCTGGGCCACGCTCGATGTATTGACCATCATCGTGCTGGCCAGCGGCGTGTACCTGTGGGTGGTGCGGCGCAAAGCGGCGAACCGGGTGGCGGAAACCGCGGAGGCCTCGGCATGAAGCCCCGTCAGTCGAGCTTCTGGAAAGTCTTCAGCACACCGATCGTGATCGCCCTGCTCAGTGCGGCGGGGTTGTTTGCGGCGTTGCTGGGGGATGGCATCTGGGATGCGTTGAGCTGGATCGGGCTGGGTGTGCCGGCGTTTCTGGCGCTCAAGGGATTGCTGCAGCGCGGGTGATTTTTTATCGTCTGCCAAGGCCTCTTCGCGAGCAAGCTCGCTCCCACAGGAGAATACATTTCAAATGTGGGAGCGAGCCTGCTCCCGAAAGCACCCTGACATTCAACATCAAAGTCGACTGTCCCGACGTCTTCGCGAGCAGGCTCGCTCCCACATGGGTTCTGCGCTGGACTTGAGCAGGCTATGCTGCGGCCTCATTGTCCTGATCGAGACCTTGCCCATGTCCGCCCCCAGCATGACCCTTTACCACAACACCCTTTCCCCGTTCGTGCGCAAAGTGATGGTGTTGCTTCACGAAACCGGGCAGCAGGATCGCGTGGCGCTGCAAGACTGTGTGCTCAGCCCGGTCAGCCCGGACCCGGCGCTGATCGCCGACAACCCGTTAAGCAAGATCCCCGCCCTGCGTCTGGCCGATGGCAACGTCATCCATGACAGCCGCGTGATCCTTGAATATCTCGACCAGCAGCACGTCGGCAATCCGCTGATCCCGCGTGAAGGCTCGGCGCGCTGGCGGCGTCTGACCCTGGCCTCGATGGCCGACGGGATCATGGACGCCTCGGTGATGGTGCGTTACGAAACCGTGCTGCGCCCGGTGGAAAAACACTGGGAGCAGTGGCTTGACGCCCAGCGCGACAAGATCCGCCGCGCCCTCGCCGTGCTGGAAAACGAGGCGATCGCCGAGCTGACCAGCCACTTCGATGTGGCCGCCATCAGCGTCGCCTGTGCGCTGGGTTATCTGGATCTGCGCTTCCCGGACATGGATTGGCGCGCGGCCAATCCACAACTGGGCAACTGGTTTTTTGAGGTGAGTCAGCGACCTTCCATGGTCGCCACCCTGCCCAAGCCTTGATTCTGCGGCGCCTGTTCCGGCCTCTTCGCGAGCAGGCTCGCTCCCACATTGGATTTGAGTAGAGCCGAGAATTCTGTTTCAGCACAATCCCTGTGGGAGCGAGCCTGCTCGCGAATGCACCAACTCGGTTCTGGTGGCAGTGCTGCAAGAATCCGTGTCAGCAGAACCTCCAACTCCCGCTGCTCTTCGCGCAACCCAACCCCGCTCATTCCACCACCCCCAGATCAAATTCCAGCGGCTTCTCCGGTTTCTGCGCAAGGGCATACCAGTCCAGCCGACGCGTCAGCACCATGAACACCCCGAGGAGGCCGAACAGCAGCAGCGAGCCCATCAGCAGCGCGTAATCCTCAGCGCTCAGCAATCCATAAAGCAGGCCATACAACGCCGCCAGTCCCGCGGAAAAACTCAAGCCGTGACGCACGCTGCGCAGCACATGGCAGACGTAAAAGCCGATCAACAACACACAACCACCGGCCGACAGCAGATACGCCAGGGCGAAGCCAATGTGTTCCGACAGCGACAACAGCAACAGGTAAAAGAACGCCAGCGCCACGCCGACCAGCGCGTACTGCACCGGGTGCACCGCGAGGCTCTTGAGCACCTCAAAGAGGAAGAAACCGGCGAAGGTCAGGACGATGAACAGCAAGGCATATTTGATCGCCCGGTCGCTTTTCAGGTACTGGTCGACCGGGTCGATGAAGCTGACGCCAAAGCTGCGGCCGTTCAGTGCGTCGCAATCGCCGACGATGCAGCGGTCCATCGCTTCTTGCAGGTTGGTGGAGAAAAACGAGGTCTGCCAATCGGCGCTAAAACCCTCATCGTTGATTTCGCGCTTGGCCGGCAGGAAGTTGCCGACAAAGCTTGGGTGCGGCCAGTTGGCCTTGAGGCTGACACTGCTGGTCTTGCCCACCGGCAACACCTTCAACGAGCCGGTGCCTTGCAGGCGCAGGTCGAAGGCGAAGCTAAGTTGCGTGGCTTTGCCGGTGTCCAGCGCTGGCAGGGTTACGTGCACGCCTTCACCGATCCAGCCCACTTCCGACCCGGGAACGAAGTCCAGCCGCTGGCCGTCGATTTCCAGTTTCAGGGCGTTTTCGATGCCGCGGATATCGCTGATGCCCACCGCCAGGAACGGCGAGTCGAACTGGTAATCGGCGAAGTTCTCCTTGATACCCAATTGCGCCGGCAAGGCGAAATGGCCGTTGATACGGTTGTCAGCGTGGAACAGGCGCGCCTCGTAAATGCCGCGCTTGCGCAGCTCGGTTTCCACCTGTCCGTCGAGATCGAAACGCTCCGGCAGAAAGTACAAACGCCCACGTTCTTCGCCGACTTCCTCGTAGCGCTGATTGGTTTTTTCGTTGGTCTTCCAGGTGCGCACGACCTTGCGATACGGTACCACCATCACCGGCCCGCTCAGTTGCTGGCTGTAGCTGGAGCTGCGGGCGATGTCATCGAGCACACCGTCGCGCAGCTGTTGGCGCTCGTCGATCACGCCGTCGATCATCAGCAACGGTATGAGTAGCAGCAGGATCAGCAAGGCGATGGCGCCGAGCTTGAAGGTCAGATTTCGGTTCATGGGACTCTCCCTGTTTGGATGGGCAGAGTCTGTTGTGTCGGTGTGGGTGGTTTATGGGGAAAGTATGGAGATTGTGTGGAGAATGTACCGGCCCTATCGCGAGCAGGCTCACTCCTACAGGGGAACGCATTTCAAATTGTAGGAGTGAGCCTGCTCGCGATGGCCGCGACTCGGTCTCAAGGCAGGCGCAATGAAACTTCCACACCGTTTACAACATTACGAATGCTCAGCGCCCCACCATGCAACTTGACCACTTCTTCAACGAAGTTAAGCCCCAGCCCGGTGCTCTTGCGCCCACTGTCCGGGCGCGGCAATGAATAGAAGCGCTCGGTCAGGCGCGCCAAGGCGTAATCGGGTATCGGCGCGGTTTCGTTGAACAAACGCACCTCGATCTGATCGCCCACTCGCTCGGCACCGAAGCGCAACAGCCCCTGCGCCGCAGTGAAATCCAGAGCGTTTTCCAGCAGATTGCCCAGCGCCTGACGCAGCAGAAACGGCTCGCCAAGCAGCAACAGATCCTCGCCAATCGCTTGCTCGACACGCAACTGCTTGCCCTCGATCCGCGCAGCCTGCGCCCGCAGCAACTCAGCGACCAACAGCGCCAGCGGTACAGCCACACGCTCTTCCAGGCCTTGACGTTGTTCGACCTGCGCCAGATCGAGCAAGCGTTCGATCAATTGCTGCATCCGCGCACTTTCGCTGTCGATGTTGCTGACAAAGCGCAGGCGCTGAACCGCCGGCATCTCGCCTTGCAGCAACTCCGCCGCGCCCCGAATCGCCGCCAACGGGCTTTTCAGTTCATGGGTCAGCGTGTGCACATAGCGTTCGACATAGGCTTTGCCCTCAAGCTGAGTGCGCATCTGCTCTACTGCAGTGGCGAGCTGTTGCAGTTCGCCGCCGCGATAATGCGGCACTTCCACGCGCCGGCCTTCGCTCACCGCCTGGGCATAACCGGTCAGCCGGTGCAGCGCGCGGCTCAGCCACCACGACAGCAACGCGCCAAACAACAGGCCGAGGCCGATCAGCGCGGCGCCGTAAATCAGCAAGCGCCGCTCGGTGCGATCGACGTAGGGCTGCAACGAGCTGTTCGGTTTGGCCACGGTGACCACCCCGATGATCTTGCCGTTATCGCGGATCGGCGCGCCAACGTGCATCACCGAGGAGTTCGGATCGTCAGGATCGCTGCGGCTTGAGCGCGCGCCATATTCGCCGCGCAAGGTCAGATAGACGTCATTCCAACGCGAGTAGTCCTGGCCGACGGCGACGCCGCTGGAATCGAGCACGACCATACCTTTGGCGTCGGTCACGTAGATCCGGTGGTTGACCTGATTTTTCGGCAAACCCCAGATCGTCGCCTGCGGCTGGCGTTCGCCATAGGCGCGCAGCAGTTGCGGCCAGCGGTTTTCACTGAGGGTGCCGGCCTTGAAGTCGTCGCGCAGGATTTCCGCCATCAGGTTGGCGGTGTCGACCAGGGTTTCTTCGGTGGACTGGCGCACGCCGGGGCGGATTTCTTCCATCACCGTGTTGAGCACGAAATACCCGGTCAGGCCGACGAACAGCACATACACCAGAAAAATCCGCAGCCCCAGCGACATCAGCTGTGCCCCGGGCTGTAGCTGTAGCCGAGACCGCGATGGGTCTGGATCGGCTCGGCGTCGGCGCGCACCAGGCGCAGTTTGGCGCGCACGCTTTTGATGTGGCTGTCGATGCTGCGCTCGTAGCCGGCGTCGGCGGCCACGCCCAGCGCGTCGAGCAGTTGCTCGCGGCTGAACACCCGCTCGGGTTGTTCGAGCAGGCACTGCAACAGGCGGAATTCGTGACGGGTCAGGCTCAAGGTCTGACCGCGATAGCTGATCTGCACTCGATCGGCATCGATGCGAAACAGCGCCGAAGCGCCTTCGATCGCCGGGCGCGGCGCCATGCGTTTGAGGATTGCCTTCACCCGAGCGGCAACTTCACGCGGGCTGAACGGCTTGACCACGTAATCGTCAGCGCCGATTTCCAGGCCGACCACGCGATCGATCTCGGCATCCCGCGCGCTGAGAAACAGCACCGGTACTTCGCTGAAACGCCGCAGCTGTTTGCAGGTCTCGAAGCCGCTGATGTCCGGCAGGCCGATGTCGAGAATGATCAGGTCGGCCGGGGTCTGCCGCTGATATTCCAGCGCCACCGCGCCGAGGCTCAGCCACGTGGTGCTGAAGCCCTCGCTCTGCAGGGCGAAAATCAGCGTATCGGCAATCGCCGCTTCGTCTTCGACAATCAGGATATGAGGCATGGCGTCCGAGCCCGTGGGTTAAGTGCGCGAACGGTGCCCCAAGCCTGAGGTTACGTCAATGAGACCACTTAGCAGTCGGGCTTGTCGGCGGTGAAGCGCCGCGCCGGATTCACTGCTGCGCCAAACTCGCGCAAGGCCTTGGCACCGATCAGCAGCGGATAGTTGAAGTGGCTGCGGTCGGTCAGGTTGACCTCGACGGTGCGCTTGACGTTCCCCAGGCACAGTTCCAGATCGACCACCGGGCGCTTGGCGACGTCGGTGCTTTCACCCTCGTCCTCTTCGTCCGAGCGGCTCTTGATCTTGCTGATCCGCGCGACCTTGTGTTCGTAGACCTTGTTGCTGGCGTCCTTGGTGGCGAGGCGGAAACGCACCCATTCATCGCCATCGCGAGTGAAGGTTTCGATGTCCTTGGCCGACAGCGAGGCAGTCAGCGCACCGGTGTCCATCTTGGCCTTGAGCACTTCGCCGCCGATTTCCGGCAGCGCGATGTATTCGTAGCGCCCGTACAGGGTCGGCTCGGCGGCCATGACCGGCAGGGCGACGAGGGCAAACAGTGCAAGGAGGGATTTCACGTAGGGGGCTTCCTTGGAAATTGAAGGGCGGCAGGCTGGGATTTTAGACACCCGCTGAGTCATTCGTTCGCTTCTCGAACCGTTTCGCGAGCAGGCTCGCTCCCACATTGAAATGCATTCCCCTGTGGGAGCGAGCCTGCTCGCGAAGAGGCCAGTGAGTTCAATACGAATCTTGAGCCAAGCATACCGACCAAAAAGTGAAACATTCGTCACCACCGATTTGGCCTGTCGCGCGAAGCTGCTTATCATGGCCCGCCCCTGACACTTCGTAGAGTTGCCTATGCGCCGCCTGCTCACCGGCTGTTTCGTCACCCTGCTGCTGTTGCTCAACACCCTGATTCTGATCGGGCCGTTGATGGTGTTCGCTCTGCTCAAACTGGTCGCGCCGGGGCGCTGGCGCGATTATGCGTCCGCAGCGGTAATGTGGATTGCCGAGACCTGGGCCGAGATCGACAAGCTGATCTTTCAGCTGTGCATTCCAACGCAGTGGGACATTCGCGGCGGCGACGATTTGCGTCGCGACACCTCGTATCTGGTGGTCAGCAACCACCAATCGTGGGTCGACATTCCCGCGCTGATCCAGACCCTCAACCGACGCACGCCGTTCTTCAAGTTTTTCCTGAAGAAAGAGCTGATCTGGGTGCCGTTCCTTGGGCTGGCGTGGTGGGCGCTGGATTACCCGTTCATGAAGCGCTACACCAAGGCCTTTCTGGCGAAGAACCCGGAATTGGCAGGCAAGGATCTGGAGATCACCAAAGCGGCGTGCGAGCTGTTCAAGCGTCAGCCGGTAACGGTGGTGAATTATCTGGAAGGCACGCGCTACACCTTGGCGAAAAGCACACAGCAGACATCGCCATTCAATCACCTGCTCAAACCCAAGGCCGGTGGCGTGGCGTTTGTGCTGGCGGCAATGGGCGAACAGCTCGATGCGATGCTCGACGTGACGGTGGTCTACCCTCAAGAGAAGATTCCGGGGTTTTGGGATCTGATCAGCGGCAACGTGCCGCGGGTCATCATCGACATCAAGACCCGCGAACTCGACCCCGCGCTGTGGCAGGGTGATTACGAGAAAGACCCGGTGTTCCGCGAGCACGTCCAGAACTGGGTCAACCAGCTCTGGGCCGAGAAGGATCAGCGCATCGCCGAACTGCGCAACCAGCGCCGCTGACTCAGCTACCGGTGCCGGTGCCCCAGATATTGCCCAGGCTGCTCAGCAGCGAACCGCCGACACCTTGCTGACCGAGGTATTGCAGGAGCACCGGGGCAAACTGGCCGATCATGCCGCTGTCCATGCCCAGCGCGCTGAAAGCATTGTTCAGGTCGTTGGTGTCTTTCACATTGCCCAACGCATTTTCAAGACCCGCCGACTTGCCGGACGAACCAAGCAACGCACCCAACGCCGCCAGATTGCCGCTGCCACCGGATAACTTGTCGATGCCCGGCACTTCCTTGGCCAGCTGCGAATAGTCGGTGCTGCTCAACTGATTCTTCGCCAGGCCCAGCATCGCACTGGTACCGCCCACCGCTTGCTCCGGCGTCACGTCCAGCGCACTCAGCGCGCTGAGCAAACCGGCGGTTTCCGAGGTCGGCGCGGCAGTGGCGGCCTTGTCGCCACCCTGCATGCCCGAGACCGCACCGGCCACATCATTCAGGCTGAAACCGGCAAACACCGGGCCGGCGGCCAGGGTCAGGAGCGATGCCAGGGCAAAACCGCGTGAAATCTTCATTCAGACATCCTCTCGAGCTGTGAAAACCACCCGGTCGACGGGCAGTAAAACTGCCGGTTTGACCGGGTATCCAGGCGCATGTTCCGGCGCGGCGCATCCATTTTCATCTGGCCTGCGTATATAAAACGTGAAACCCGGACGCCGAGACGATGAATGGCACAACCGCTGTCGCTGAACTAGCCTGTGAACAGTTCGAGCCTCGCCCTCGTGCGCTCACGCTTGCCTGGAGAGTGGTCATTTCCATCGCCGACACCGATCAGTTGCGCCAGCTCCTCGCCCAATGCTCACAAGGGGATCGATGCGCCTTCGAAACGCTGTACCGCAGCGTCGGCCCGCGCCTGCATGGCGTGGCGCTGCGCTTCATGGGCCGCGCCGATCTGGCCGAAGAGGTGCTGCAGGAAAGCTTCGTGCGCATCTGGCACAACGCCTCGCGCTACGAGGCGCACTTGTCGGCGCCGCTGACCTGGATGATCAACATCACCCGCAATCAAGCCATCGACCAATTGCGCAAGCAGCGCGAGCGGCCGCTGAGCGAGGTTGAGCAAGACGCGCTATCGGATGAAAGCCCCTCGGCGCACGAACAATTGAACAGCGCCCGCGAAGCCCGCGCCCTCAAGCGCTGCCTGGAAACCCTCGACGGCATGCAGCGTCAATCGATCACTGTGGCCTATTTTCAGGGATTGTCCTGCACCGAACTTGCCGAACATCTGGCCACGCCCCTGGGAACCGTTAAATCGTGGATTCGCCGAGGCCTGGAACGTCTGCGCCGGTGCCTTGAATCATGAACTACCAGACCCCTGCCCTGCGCCGCGCCCTCGCTGCCGATTATGCAATCGGCTTGATGCCTGCGCCGGCGCGGCGGCGCTTTGAACAGTTGCTTATGGATGACGCGGCACTGCGCAGCGAACTGGCGCACTGGCAGGAAACCCTCATCTCTCTCACCGAAGCATTGCCGGAACGCCCCGTGCCGGACCGCGTCTGGCACGGCATCACCGCGCGCATCGAACCGCAAGTGCTGCACGTACCCGAGAGACGGCCGTTCTGGAATTGGCTGCGGCTCACGGTGGCGGCGTGCTCGATCGTCGCGCTGGTGTTTATTGGCTCGCTGTACAACCGAAACGACGCTCGCTACAGCGCCACGCTGTTTAGCACGGATGCAAAACCGGCGCTGAAGGTCGAAGCGCATGCGGATTATCTGCAGGTCGAACCGCTGACACTGGCGGCGGTGGATGCGGATCGCAGCCTCGAATTGTGGGCGATCCCGGCGGATGGCAAGCCGATTTCCCTCGGCGTTATTCCGGCGGGCGGCAAAGGTAAGGTTGAGCTGAGCGAGATGCAGAAAGCGTTGATCGGTAAGCCGATTGCGCTGGCAGTGAGCCTCGAACCGAAAGGTGGATCGCCGAGCGGACAGCCGACTGGGCCGGTGCTGTATCAAGGGACGTTGGCGGCCTTGTAAAGCCCCTCACCCTAACCCTCTCCCAGCGGGTGAGGGTCGCTGTTGACCCTGGCTTGGAAGAAAAACGGCGACCCTGAGGTCGCCGTTCTGCGTTGCAATAAAACCCTACGCCGCACTGAACAACTTATGCGGATCAATCACAAATTTCTTCGGTACGCCCGCATCGAACTCGCCATAACCTTCCGGCGCCTGGTCGAGGCTGATGACCTGCACGCCCACCACTTCGGCGATGTTGATGCGATCCCACATGATTGCCTGCATCAACTGGCGGTTGTACTTCATCACCGGGGTCTGGCCGGTGTGGAAGCTGTGGGATTTCGCCCAGCCCAGGCCGAAGCGAATGCTCAGGCTGCCCATTTTTGCGGCGGCATCCACGGCACCCGGATCTTCGGTGACGTACAGGCCCGGGATACCGATCTTGCCGGCAACGCGCACCACGCCCATCAGTGAGTTGAGCACCGTGGCCGGGGCTTCGGCCTTGACGCCGTCGTGGCCGTGGCCGCGTGCTTCAAAGCCAACGCAGTCCACCGCGCAGTCCACTTCCGGCTCGCCCAGCAGTGCAGCGATCTGTTCGTGCAGCGGGGTGTCCTTGGACAGGTCGACGACCTCAAAACCCTGAGCCTTGGCGTGGGCCAGGCGGATGGTGTTGACGTCGCCGACGATCACCACCGCCGCACCCAGCAGGCGCGCCGAGGCGGCAGCGGCGAGGCCGACCGGGCCGGCACCGGCAATGTACACGGTGCTGCCGGGGCCGACGCCGGCAGTCACCGCACCGTGGTAACCGGTCGGGAGGATGTCGGAGAGGCAGGTCAGGTCGCGGATTTTCTCCATGGCCTTGTCGCGGTCCGGCAGTTTCAGCAGGTTGAAATCGGCGTACGGCACCAGCACGTATTCGGCCTGGCCGCCGGTCCAGTCGCCCATGTCGACGTAACCGTATGCGCCACCGGCACGGGCCGGGTTGACGGTCAGGCAGACACCGGTGTGTTGCTCCTTGCAGGAACGGCAGCGCCCGCAAGCCACGTTGAACGGCACCGAGACCAGGTCGCCGATCTTCAGGTTTTCGACGTCGGAGCCTTTTTCGATGACCTCGCCGGTGATTTCGTGACCCAGTACCAGACCGGTCTGCGCCGTGGTTCGGCCGCGCACCATGTGCTGGTCGGAGCCGCAGATGTTGGTGGAAACAACACGCAGGATCACGCCATGTTCGATCTTCCTGCCGCGCGGGTCCTGCATTTTCGGATAGTCGATTTTCTGTACTTCGACCTTGCCAGCGCCGAGATACACCACACCACGATTGCCAGACATGCCATCACCTCTATATTTGTTGTTGGGTAGAGAGTGGATTGAGCTTCAAGCGGCAAGCTACAAGCCGCAAGAAGTGTGCTGACCGCTTTGTCTTGCGGCTTGAAGCTTGCAACTTGAAGCTGTTGTTAAAGAACGACGGTTCTGTTCGCGTTCAAAAACACTCTTCTTTCGATGTGATAGCCGACCGCCCGCGCCAGCGTCAGGCCTTCGATATCGCGCCCCTTGGCAATCAGATCCTCGGGGTAATGGCTGTGATCCACCGCCTCGACGCCCTGGGCAATGATCGGCCCTTCGTCCAGATCGTTGTTGATGTAATGCGCGGTCGCGCCGACCAGTTTCACGCCTTTGTTGTAGGCCTGGTGATACGGCTTGGCGCCCTTGAAACCGGGCAGCAGCGAGTGGTGAATGTTGATCGCCTTGCCATCGAGCTTGCGGCACAGCTCCGGTGACAGCACCTGCATGTAGCGGGCAAGGATCACCAGTTCGGCGCCGGCCTCTTCGATCACCTGCCAGACCTGCCGCTCCTGCGCCGGTTTGTCGTTGGGATCGAGGGGGAAATGGTAGTAGGGAATCTGGTGCCAGTCGGCCAATGGCTTGAGATCCGGATGATTGGAGACCACCGCCGCCACATCCATCGACAACTGGCCGATGCGCTGGCGATAGAGCAAATCGTTGAGGCAGTGATCGGCCTTGGACACCATGATCACCACTTTCGGCCGATAGTTCGGCGCGGTCAGCTCGAACAGCATGCCAAAGGCCTGCCCGCGTTCGGCCAGGCCGGCGCGGAAGGATTGTTCGTCAAAGCCATCGGGCTGGCGGAACTCCACGCGAATGAAGAAGCGCCCGGAGAGGCGATCGTCGAACGAATGGTGCTCAGTGACGTAGCAGCCCTGCTCGAACAGAAAACGCGTAACCGCGTCCACGGTGCCGAGGACGCTGGGGCAGTCGGCGGTCAGAATCCATGTGTCAGGGGCGCGGCTCATGGTGCGGTGACTCCTGTTCTTTGTGCGGGGTGTCAGGTTTTTCCCTCACCCTAGCCCTCTCCCAAAGGGAGAGGGGACTGACCGAAGTGTTCTTTCGAGCTCCATCGACCTGAAATATCGAGCCGAACTCAGGTTCGAAAACAACACAAATCTGCTCCCTTTCCCCCTCTCCCCATGGGGGAGAGGGCTGGGGTGAGGGGGTGGCTCTTGATCTTTCAGGCCTGAACGCTCAAACCGTACTCAGCCGAAGCATCCTGCAACCACAGCCACCAGTAATCCGAGAAGCTGCGGCGAATCAGCAGTTCCCAAGTGTCTTCCGCCGTGTGGCGAATCATCAGTTGCGACTTGGCGAACACCGTGCCGACCGCTTTGCCGACTGGAAAGTTGTTCGGGTGCACGTCGTAGCTGGTCGACTTCATCAGCACCTGACGCACGTTCGGCCCGCTCAATTCGAGGAGCTGCTGGCCGCCGCTGACATTGACGATGGCGATGTGCAGATCGCCCAGCGCTTCGCGCAGTTTCTGCTCGGCGGCGAACTCTTCACCGCTGGGCACGATCAGCAGCCATTCGTCCGGGCCCATCCATTGCAGGCTGGTTTCACCTTTTACGATGACGCTGAGGGCGCCGGGCAATTCAATGCCCAGCGCCTTGTGCACACCGGCGGCGAAGGCGGCATCGTGGCCGTCGCCACGAATGGTCAGGTGGCCGAGGAGTTTTTTCTCACGCACGATCACGCCGGCGTTCTTGCGGCCCTTGCCGACCAGGCTGGCGAGGTCGGCATGGTGCAGCGACGACTCGGCGCGGGCCCCGGTGGTCGGGCGTTGCTGGTACACATTGGCTGTGGTCATAAAGCACCTTTATCAATTCTGTTGGTTCCGGCCCTTGTGGTGGCTGTGACTCCGCCTTCGCGAGCAAGCTCGCTCCCACACTGGACTGATGCCTGACACAAATCCCATTAACAACCCGAAACCTGTGGGAGCGAGCTTGCTCGCGAAGGCAATATCCGCCACCCCACAGGGCCCGAAGCCGTCAGATGTTCTGGCGATCACCCTTCGGATCGAAGAACACCGAAGAAACGATTTCCGCCTCGATCACCCTGCCATCGGCCAGCGGTGCGAACACCCGCTCGCCCATGCGCTTGAGACCGCCCTTGACCACACCCATGGCAAATGAATAACCGAGGGAGTTGTGCGCGTAGCTGGAGGTCACGTGGCCGACCATGCTCATCGGGATCGCCTGCTTGGTGTTGAACACCAGCTGCGCGCCTTCCGGCAGCCATTGGGTCGGATCAATCGGCTTCAGACCCACCAGTTGCTTACGCTGATCACGCACGCAGTCTTCACGGTTCATCCCGCGCTGACCGATCCACGAGAACGGCTTGGTGCGGCCGACGCACCAGCCCATGTTCAGGTCGTCCGGGGTCATCGAACCGTCGGTGTCCTGGCCGACGATAATGAAACCCTTCTCGGCACGCAGTACGTGCATGGTTTCGGTGCCGTACGGCGTCAGGTTGTACTGCTTGCCGGCCTCGACGATTTTTTCCAGCACGCCCATCGCATAGTCGGCCTGGACGTTGACTTCGTACGACAGCTCACCGGTGAACGAGATGCGGAACACCCGCGCCGGCACGTCACCCACCAGACCTTCTTTCCAGGTCATGAACGGGAACGCTTCGTTGCTCAGATCAATGTCGGTCACGGCGCTGAGCAGCTTGCGGCTGTTCGGCCCGGACAGGGTCATGGTCGCCCAGTGGTCGGTGACCGAGGTGAAGTACACCTTCATCTCTGGCCATTCGGTCTGGTGGTACAGCTCCAGCCACTGCAGCACGCGGGCAGCGCCACCGGTGGTGGTGGTCATGACGAAATGGTTGTCGGCCAGACACGCCGTGACACCGTCGTCGAAGACCATGCCGTCTTCCTTGCACATCAAACCGTAACGCGCCTTGCCCACGTCGAGCTTGGTCCAAGCGTTGGTGTACACGCGGTTGAGGAATTCGCGGGCATCCGGGCCTTGAATGTCGATCTTGCCGAGGGTCGAGGCATCGAGCAGGCCGACGCTGTCGCGCACAGCCTTGCATTCGCGCTTGACCGCGGCGTGCATGTCCTCGCCGTTTTTCGGGAAGTACCATGGACGCTTCCACTGCCCGACGTCTTCGAATTCGGCGCCGTTCTTCACATGCCAGGCATGCAGCGCGGTGTAGCGCACCGGTTCAAAAATGTGCCCACAGTGACGACCGGCCACGGCGCCGAAAGTCACCGGCGTGTAGTTCGGGCGGAACATGGTGGTGCCCATCTGCGGGATGGTCACGTTCAGCGAACGGGCGGCAATGGCCAGACCGTTGACGTTACCCAGCTTGCCCTGATCGGTGCCGAAGCCCAGCGCGGTGTAGCGCTTGACGTGCTCGACCGACTCGAAGCCTTCGCGGGTCGCCAGTTCGATGCCACCAGCGGTGACGTCGTTCTGCAGGTCGACGAACTGCTTCGGCGCCCGTGCCGAGTTTTTCTCGTGGGGCACCTGGAACAGCGCCAGGGTGGGTTCTTCGACGCGGCTCAAGGCTTTCGGCAACACACCTTCGACGGTCTGGAAACCGGCTTCAGCGGCAGCGCGCACGCCACCTTCGAACCCGTCAGCCAGAGAATCACCGAGGGCGTAAACACCGTTGACGCCGCCGACACACACGCGTTTCTGCGGTGCCTCACCCGGTACGAAACCGAGGATGTCTTCACGCCAGATCGGCTTGCCACCCAGGTGCGAAGCCAAGTGCACCACCGGGCTGTAGCCGCCAGAACTGGCAACCAGATCGCAGTCGAGCCATTCGCCCGGGCTGGTCACCGCGTGAGCCTTGACGTCAATCGCGGCGACGCGGGCAGCGGTCACGCGTTTGCTGCCACGCACTTCGATCACCGCACTGCCGGTGAGGATGCGAATGCCTTTGGCGCGTGCCTCTTCGACCAGCGCACCGCGCGGATTGCTGCGCGCATCGGCGATGGCCACCACTTGCAGGCTGGCATCGAGCCAATCCAGAGCGACGCGATAGGCGTGATCGTTATTGGTCGACAGTACCAGTTTCTTGCCCGGCGCTACGCCATAGCGACGCACGTAGGTCGACACCGCACCGGCGAGCATGTTGCCCGGCACGTCGTTGTTGCCGTAGACCAGCGGACGCTCATGGGCACCGGTCGCCAGCACCACTCGCTTGGCGC
Source organism: Pseudomonas koreensis (assembly GCF_036668835.1). Classification (GTDB taxonomy): domain Bacteria; phylum Pseudomonadota; class Gammaproteobacteria; order Pseudomonadales; family Pseudomonadaceae; genus Aquipseudomonas; species Aquipseudomonas koreensis_I. The sequence continues at coordinate 672,817 of NZ_JAZEVW010000003.1, read as the reverse complement.
GCACACGATGAATACGCTGGCGCACCTGACCGATCGGCGCGCGGTCACCGAGGTGATCGGTGAGGCGTTCGTGAATGGTCAGGAAGTTATGGTCGTGGTAACCGTTGACGGTGGCGCGCGGCAACAGCAGCACGTCCGGGGTGTTTTTCAGCTCGGCGAGGACGCTGGCGACCCACTCCATCGCCGGTTTGCCGTCGAGGCTTTCGCGCGAATCGAGCAGGCTGCCGCCGAACTCTTCCTGCTCATCGGCCAGGATCACTCGGGCACCGCTGCGCGCAGCGGCCAGGGCTGCGGCGAGACCGGCCGGGCCGGCGCCGACGATCAGCACGTCGCAGTGCTGGTTCATGTAGTCATAGGTGTCCGGATCGTTCTCGGTCGGCGAGCGGCCAAGACCAGCGGCCTTACGAATGTACTTCTCGTAAGTCATCCAGAACGATTGCGGGTACATGAAGGTTTTGTAGTAGAAACCCGGCGGCATCAGCTTGCCGCCGACCTTGCCGAGAATGCCCATCATGTCGTTGTTGACGCTCGGCCAGCCGTTGGTGCTGGTCGCGACCAGTCCTTGGTACAACGCCTGTTGCGTGGCGCGCACGTTGGGAATCTGTGTGGCTTCGGTGGCACCGATCTGCAGAATCGCGTTCGGCTCTTCAGCACCGGCGGCGAAGATGCCGCGCGGACGCGAGTACTTGAAGCTGCGGCCAATGATGTCGACGCCGTTGGCAATCAGCGCGGCGGCCAGGGTGTCACCCTCGAAACCTTTGTAGGTCTGGCCGTTGAAGGTGAAGCTCAGCACTTTGTTGCGGTCGATCCGTCCACCGTTGGACAGGCGATTGGTCTGGCTCATACCTTCTCTCCCAGCGCCGTCGTGGCGGTTTTCGCAGTGCCAGCCTTGTCGGTGAATTGTGGCTTCTCGCCGATCTTGTAGCTTTCGAGAATCTCGTAGGTCACGGTGTCGCGGGTGACGTTGAAGTACTGCCGGCAACCGGCGACGTGGTCCCACAACTCGTGGTGCAGACCGCGCGGGTTATCGCGGAAGAACATGTAGTCGCCCCACTCCTCGTCGGTGCAGGCGCCTGGATCCAGTGGGCGCGGAATGTGCGCCTGGCCGGATGCGTGGAATTCCTCTTCGGAGCGCAGTTCGCCGCAGTGAGGACAGAAGATATGCAACATAGGGATTTCTCCTATCAAGCCCCGTGAAAACGTAGCGAGCGAAGGCAAGACAAGGCAAAAACTGGCGAGAAAGCGGAGCTTAGTTTACTAAGTGAGCATTTCGAGCCAGTTTTTAACGCCGTATTGCCGAGCGCAGTAGTTTTCATGGGGCCTTTGTTAGTGGGCGACGGCAGCAGCGCCATGTTCATCGATCAGGGCGCCGTTGTGGAAACGGTCGATGGAAAAAGGTGCAGCCAACGGGTGCATTTCACCCTTGGCCAGACTCGCAGCAAACACGTTGCCTGAGCCAGGCGTGGCCTTGAAGCCGCCGGTGCCCCAACCGCAGTTGAAGAACATGTTCGGTACCGGGGTTTTCGAAATGATCGGGCAAGCGTCCGGGGTGGTGTCGACGATGCCGCCCCACTGGCGGTTCATGCGCACGCGGGACAACACCGGGAACATCTCGACGATCGCTTGCACGGTGTGCTCGATCACCGGGTACGAACCACGCTGGCCGTAACCGTTGTAGCCGTCGATACCGGCGCCGATCACCAGGTCGCCCTTGTCGGACTGGCTGATGTAACCGTGCACGGCGTTGGACATGATCACGCTGTCGATAATCGGCTTGATCGGCTCGGACACCAGCGCTTGCAGTGGATGGGATTCGATCGGCAGGCGGAAACCGGCCAGCTTGGCCATGTGCCCGGAGTTACCGGCAGTGACCACACCGACGCGCTTGGCGCCGATGAAACCCTTGTTGGTTTCAACGCCGATGCACACGCCGTTTTCCTTGCGGAAACCGATCACTTCGGTCTGCTGGATCAGGTCCACGCCCAAGGCATCGGCGGCACGGGCAAAGCCCCACGCCACGGCATCGTGACGGGCCACGCCGCCGCGACGCTGCACGGTGGCGCCCATCACTGGGTAACGGGTATTTTTCGAGCAATCGAGGTACGGAATTTCCTCCGCGACTTGCTTGGCGTTGAGCAACTCACCATCAACGCCGTTGAGGCGGTTGGCGCTGACGCGGCGCTCGGAATCACGGATGTCCTGCAGGGTGTGGCACAGGTTGTAGACGCCCCGCTGGGAGAACATCACGTTGTAGTTGAGATCCTGCGACAGGCCCTCCCACAATTTCATCGCGTGTTCGTAAAGGTGCGCCGACTCGTCCCACAGATAGTTGGAACGGACGATGGTGGTGTTGCGCGCGGTGTTACCGCCACCCAGCCAGCCTTTCTCGACCACGGCGACATTGGTGATGCCGTGTTCTTTCGCCAGGTAATAAGCAGTCGCCAGACCATGCCCGCCGCCACCGACGATGACCACGTCGTAGACTTTTTTCGGCGTGGGCGTGCGCCACATGCGCTGCCAGTTTTCGTGGTGGCTGAGCGAGTGTTTGAAGAGGCCGAAGCCCGAGTAGCGTTGCATAGTCATTTACTCCAGAACGCTCAGCGATAAACCGGGAAGTCTGCGCACAAGGCCGACACCTGTTGGGCAACATTGGCCTCGACATCGGCGTCACCGAGATTGTCGAGGATGTCGCAGATCCAGCCGGCGAGGGTTTCGCACTGGCTGACCTTGAAGCCACGGGTGGTCACCGCCGGGGTGCCGATGCGCAGGCCCGAGGTCACGAACGGCGACTGCGGGTCGTTCGGCACGGCGTTCTTGTTCACCGTGATGTGTGCACGACCGAGGGCGGCATCGGCGTCCTTACCGGTCAGGCCCTGGCGGATCAGGCTGACCAGGAACAGATGGTTATCGGTGCCGCCGGACACTACATCGTAGCCACGTTTGATGAACACGCTGGCCATCGCCTGGGCGTTGTCGATCACTTGTTGCTGATAGGCCTTGAAACCTGGCTCCAGCGCTTCCTTGAAGCACACCGCCTTACCGGCGATGACGTGCATCAGCGGGCCACCCTGAGCACCGGGGAACACTGCAGCGTTGAGCTTCTTCTCGATCTCTTCGTTGGATTTCGCCAGGATCAGACCGCCACGTGGACCGCGCAGAGTCTTGTGGGTAGTGGTGGTGACGACGTCAGCGTACGGCAGCGGATTCGGGTACAGACCGGCGGCGACCAGACCGGCGACGTGGGCCATGTCGACGAACAGCAGCGCGCCAACCTTGTCGGCGATCTGGCGGAAGCGCGGGAAATCCAGAGTCTTCGAGTAAGCGGAGAACCCGGCAACGATCATTTTCGGTTTGCACTCGACGGCCAGACGTTCGACTTCGTCGTAGTCGATCAGCCCGGTGTCGGTGTTGATGCCGTACTGCACGGCGTTGTAGAGCTTGCCAGAGGACGACACTTTCGCGCCGTGGGTCAGGTGGCCGCCGTGGGCCAGGCTCATGCCGAGGATGGTGTCGCCCGGCTGGATCAGCGCCAGGTACACCGCGCTGTTGGCCGACGAACCGGAGTGCGGCTGGACGTTGGCGTAATCGGCGCCGAACAGCTGTTTGGCGCGTTCGATGGCCAGCGCTTCGACTTTATCGACATGCTCGCAGCCGCCGTAGTAACGCTTGCCCGGATAGCCTTCAGCGTACTTGTTGGTCAGGCCACTGCCTTGCGCTTGCATCACGCGCTTGCTGGTGTAGTTCTCCGACGCGATCAGCTCGATATGATCTTCCTGACGTTGCTCCTCGGCATTCATCGCCGCCAGCAGTGCATCGTCGTAACCCTGGATCTGGTCTTGCTTGCTGAACATCGCGTCTCTCCCAGCGGCATCTGTGCGCCATTCGTCTCGGTAAGGCACCGGCAATCGCAGCGGTGCCCTTTGATGCGATGGTATGACCGGCACAGACAGCTCAAATGCCTGCGCGCGCCACGCAAAGGTGCGTTTACGACATGGCTGGAAATGACCTGCCAGGCGCAAACCTGCAAGCGCTGAAGATCCCTTGTGGGAGCGAGCTTGCTCGCGAAGAGGCCATGTCAGTCAACATCATTGTTGACTGACACGCCGCTTTCGCGAGCAAGCTCGCTCCCACAGGGGTCAGGCGATGATCTGGCGGACGGCGAGCAGCAGCAGGAAATGCGCGGGATACAGCGCATATGCCCAGCGCCGCATCGGCGGTGGCTGGACATGTCGCCCATGTCGCAACAGGAACATCCCCAGCATTGGCGCCAACAGACAAGTCGCCAGGCCGACAATCGCCACGCGATTGCCGAACCGCGCCGACTCGAGCAGCACCTGCCATTGATTCGCAGCGAGACAGATCAGCCCCGGCAGCAGACCGAGATACCAGGGGCGACTAAACATCAGCAGCATCGACAAAGGCAGCAGAACGCCAAAAAAACCAAACATCAGTCGTTCTGAAAAAACCGCCGCGGCCACCAGCGCAGCGGCTGCCAGCAGTCGCGATACCGACGAGGAGTCCTGCCAACCGCGCGCCACCAACAACCCCAACGCCAGCGTCGGCATCACGTTCAACGTGTCAGGATCAGGAATGTACAAGCGATACGGAATTTCACTGACGGCGCTGAACAGCAACAACCAGCCCAGATAGCGCCACTCCATTTTCCGCGAACCGTCGCGAGATAGATTCGCCGCCATCGCCAGGCAAAACCACGCAAACGCCAGTCGCCCTGGCACGTACAGCCAATCGGCGGAAAAGCCGACATATCGCAGGTGATCGAGGACCATACTCAATAGCGCCAGCCACTTGAGCAGATCCAGCGCACCGTCGCGTCGGCTCAGGTGCATAATCGGCCCATAAACTGGTAATTTCCTGCACCCGACATCGCATGTGCTCCCCGGAAGATCTTCGGTAAAGTGCGCATCTTCATTGACCACGAGCCTTCACAAGAGTCTCGATTACGGAAGCCGGCCATGACCGACAAGAGCCAACAATTCGCCAGCGACAACTATTCCGGTATCTGCCCGGAAGCCTGGGCTGCCATGGAACAGGCCAACCACGGCCACCAGCGCGCCTATGGCGACGATGAATGGACCGCCCGCGCGGCCGATCATTTCCGCAACCTGTTCGAAACCGACTGCGAAGTGTTCTTCGCCTTCAACGGCACCGCCGCCAACTCGCTGGCCCTGTCGTCGCTGTGCCAGAGTTACCACAGCGTGATCTGCTCGGAAACCGCCCACGTCGAAACCGACGAATGCGGCGCTCCGGAATTCTTTTCCAACGGCTCGAAACTGCTGATCGCCGGCACTGAAAACGGCAAGATTACCCCGCAGTCGATCCGCGAAGTCGCGCTCAAGCGCCAGGACATTCACTACCCGAAACCGCGCGTAGTCACCCTGACCCAGGCCACTGAAGTCGGCAGCGTCTATACCCCGGAAGAAGTCCGCGCGATCAGCGCCACCTGCAAGGAGCTGGGCCTGCACCTGCACATGGACGGCGCACGGTTTTCCAACGCGTGCGCATTCCTCGGCTGCTCGCCCGCTGATCTGACCTGGAAGGCCGGCGTCGACGTGCTGTGCTTCGGCGGCACGAAAAACGGCATGGCGGTGGGCGAGGCGATCCTGTTCTTCAACCACAAACTGGCTGAAGACTTCGATTACCGCTGCAAACAGGCCGGGCAACTGGCGTCGAAAATGCGCTTCCTGTCGGCGCCCTGGGTCGGCATTCTGGAAAACGGCGCCTGGCTCAAATACGCCCGCCACGCCAACCACTGCGCGCAACTGCTGGCCGAACTGGTCAGCGACATTCCCGGCGTCGAACTGATGTTCCCGGTTCAGGCCAACGGCGTGTTCCTGCAACTGTCGGAACCGGCCATCGCCGCCCTGACCGCAAAGAACTGGCGCTTCTACACCTTCATCGGCAAGGGCGGCGCACGCTTCATGTGCTCCTGGGACACCGAAGAAGAACGCGTCCGCGAACTGGCGCGTGACATCCGCGAGGTCATGTCGGCCTGACCCCCTCCCCAGCGCGAGCAGGCTCGCTCCCACAAGAGCTCGCCTGATCGCCCCCCTTCGTTCGCACCTGAAGACTTCGTCTACAGTGTTTGTCGAGTCTTTGCTCGCATAACAACAATCAGGAGCGTGCGCATGTCGCTACAAGGCAAAACCCTGTTCATCACCGGCGCCAGCCGTGGCATTGGCCGTGAGATTGCGCTGCGTGCGGCCAGGGACGGCGCCAACATTGTCATCGCGGCAAAAAGCGCCGAGCCCCACGCCAAGCTGCCCGGCACCATTCACAGTGTCGCAGCGGAGGTCGAAGCGACGGGGGGCAAGGCGTTGGCCTTGCAGGTCGATGTGCGTGACGATGAGGCGGTACGCCAGGCGCTGGCTCAGGCCAACGAGCATTTCGGCGCTATCGATGCGCTGGTGAACAATGCCGGGGCGATCAAACTGACCGGTGTGCAGCACATCGAACTCAAGCGCTTCGACCTGATGCACCAGATCAATACCCGCGCGGTGCTGCTGTGCAGTCAGGCTGCCCTGCCCTATTTGAAAAAATCTCGCGGGCACATTCTCAACCTGTCGCCGCCGCTGAATCTGGCCAGCAAGTGGTTTGCGCAGTTCAGCCCGTACACCGTGACTAAATACGGTATGAGCATGCTTACGCTGGGAATGAGCGAGGAGTTCGCCAGTTACGGCATCAGCGTCAATTCGCTATGGCCGCAGACGATGATTGCCACAGCGGCTATTGAGTTTCAGTTGGGGAACCGGGAGTCGTTCAAGCAGGCGCGGACGCCGGCAATTATGGCGGATGCGGCCCATGTGATTTTGGATAGCGGTGGACGGCAGATCACTGGGCGGTTGTTGATTGATGAGGAGATTTTGCGTGAGAGCGGTGTGACCGAATTCGATCAATACCGCTTTGATCGGGAAAGCGACGCGGCACTCATGCCAGATTTGTTTATCGGCTGAAAGCTCCTCACCCGAGCCCTCTCCCGAAGGGAGAGGGGACTGATTGGGGGATGCTCGAGGAATACGCCCATCTGAATTTGCCTTGCCGAATCCATAATCGATTCGATCTTCCAGGTCGAAGGATCACTCAAGACACCGCGGTCGGCCCCCTCTCCCTCTGGGAGAGGGCTGGGGTGAGGGTTGAGCCGTACGCTAAAGCCCGCCTCACTCAGAACTCAATCCGCACATCCCCCTTCGGCACGCTGCAGCAAGACAAGATGAATCCTTCGGCCTCGTCATCCTCGGTAATCCCGCCGTTGTGCTCCATCTCCACTTCGCCCCCCAGTTTCAGCACCTTGCACGTCCCGCAAATTCCCATGCCGCAGGCTTTCGGAATCATCAGCCCCAGCTTGGCCGCCGCCGCGTGCACGGTTTCGCCCGGTGCCACGCGGATGCTCTTGCCCGAGGCGGTGAATTCGACCTGATGGAGATCCGCCGCGTCGATTTCCGGCGCATCGGCTGCCTGCTCGGCCTGTTCCACCGCGTCGGCACGCGCTTCCGGTGGCGTGGCGCCGAACGATTCTTCGTGATAACGCGCCATGTCGTAGCCGGCGTTTTCCAGCAGGCGCTTGACCGCGGTCATGTACGGCGTCGGGCCGCAGCAGAACACTTCGCGCTCAAGGAAGTCCGGCACCATCAATTCCAGCATTTTGTGGTTCAGGTAACCGCGATACCCGGCCCACGGCTCACCCAAACCGTGCTTCTCACAAATCAGGTGCAGGCTGAAGTTGTCGATCCGCGACGCCATGTGTTCCAGCTCGCGGTGGTAAATGATGTCTTTCGGCGAGCGCGCGCTGTGGATAAAGGTCATGTCGACATTGGCGTTGGTGTCGTAGAACCAGCGCGCCATCGACATGCACGGGGTGATGCCGACGCCGCCGCTCAAATACAGAACTTTCGGGCTTGGGAAGTCGATCGCGTTGAACAGCCCGACCGGGCCATGCACCGCCAGCTCTTGTCCTTCATGCAGCGTGTCGTGCAGCCAGTTGGACACCTTGCCGCCCGGCACGCGCTTGATCGTCACCGAAAAGCTGTACGGCACCGAGGGCGAGCTGGAAATGGTGTACGAGCGCATGACCGGCTGGCCTTCGATTTCCAGCTCCAGGGTGACGAACTGCCCCGGCTTGAAAAAGAACATGATCGGCTGATCGGCCATAAAGCAGAACGTGCGCACATCCCAGGTTTCCTGGATGACTTTGACGCAACGGACAATGTGTCGGCCATTGGCCCAGGTCTGGGTGGTGACCGGATTCAGGAAGCTGTTGGACATGCTGTTCTCCACGGCCGACTGTCGGCCTCATGTCGGCGATTCTGCGTATAGCGCAGACCGTCCGTTTACCTATCCGCGACATTGACATACTTATCGCGACCAGCCCCCAACCACCGGGGCTTGCGCGTCGGGAACAGATTGCACCATGTCGCCCATGGATAAGGTTCGGGGCCGCCCCGGCCCCACACTCGCCCCAACACAAGACGACTTCTTTACACCTTGCGTAGCAACCGTTTTGCAGCACACCTGATCAGCCACTTTCGCCGGCCACGCAGAGGGCCATGAGGATTACATCGATGGACGTCACCGCAAAAATCAGCCTGGGCGATCCGCTGGAACCCGCACGCAAGGCCACCGCACAAATGTTGCAGGAGCGCGAGCGCACCTTCTCGCTACCGCAGCCGTTCTACAGCGACGAGCGCCTGTTCGATATCGACATGCAGGAGATCTTCCAGAAAGAGTGGTTGATCGCCGGCATGACCTGCGAGATCCCGGCCAAGGGCAACTACCTGACCCTGCAGGTCGGCAAGAACCCGATCATCGTCATTCGCGGCGCCGAAGGCGTGGTGCATGCGTTCCACAACGTCTGCCGCCACCGTGGCTCGCGCCTGTGCACCAGTGAAAAAGGCAAGGTCGCCAAACTGGTCTGCCACTACCACCAGTGGACCTACGAGCTGGACGGCCGCCTGCTGTTCGCCGGCACCGAGATGGGCGCCGACTTCGACATGAAGCAGTACGGCCTGAAACCGGTGAACGTGAAAACCGCTGGCGGCTACATCTTCATCAGCCTGGCGGAGAACCCGCCGGCCATCGATGACTTCCTGTCGACGCTCAACCATTACATGGAACCGTACGACATGGAGAACACCAAGGTGGCGATCACCACCACCTTGATGGAGAAGGCCAACTGGAAACTGGTGCTGGAAAACAACCGCGAGTGCTACCACTGCAACGCGTCGCACCCGGAATTGCTGAAAACCCTGCTGGAATGGGACGACGTCACCGACCCGCGTGCCGATCAGGCGTTCAAGGACCACGTCGCTGCCTCCGCCGCAGCCTGGGAAGCGGAGAAGATTCCTTACGCCCACGCCAGCTTCGGCCTGCGCAACCGCATCGTGCGCATGCCGCTGCTCAAGGGCACCGTGTCGATGACTCTCGATGGCAAGCAGGGCTGCGCCAAGTTGATGGGCCGCATCAAGAATCCGGATCTGGGCTCGATGCGCATCCTGCATCTGCCGCATTCGTGGAACCACTGCATGGGCGACCACATCATCGTCTTCACCGTATGGCCGATCAGCGCCCAGGAAACCATGGTCACCACCAAATGGCTGGTGCACAAGGATGCCGTTGAAGGCGTCGATTACGACGTCGAGCGCATGCGCCAGGTGTGGGATGCGACCAATGATCAGGACCGTCGGCTGGCGGAAGAGAACCAGCGCGGGATCAACTCGACGGCTTACCAGCCCGGGCCTTACTCGAAGACTTATGAGTTTGGCGTGGTCAACTTTGTCGACTGGTACAGCGAGCGGATGTTGAACAACCTTGGAGCGGAGCCTGCGCCTTATCTCAAAGGTGTACCGGTTCAGGGCTAAAAAGCAAAGGCATCGCGAGCAGGCTCACTCCTACAGTTTGGAACGCATTCCCCTGTAGGAGTGAGCCTGCTCGCGATAGCTGTTTCACATTCACCCCATCTCTAAACCTTGATCGCACAAATTCTGATCAACCACCCCGCCAGCCATACCCGGCAAGCCCCGGAGCCTTCCGCAAACAAGTTATCCACAGACCCGCCCACAGCAATTGGGGGTAACTGTGGATGAACTGAAAAATATCTCACTGATTTATGAAGAAAAACCGTGACTTATTCAGAATCATGGTTTCTGAAAACGGCTGATCACTTTTTAAACAGATCGCTAAAAGCCACGTATTTAGAGGGCTGTAGCGGGTAGCGAACACGTTATCCACAGAAGCGCCAACAGAGATCGGGGGTAACTTCGCTAGTTCTGTGGAAAGCGCGCGGGGCTGGGGAAAAGACCTCGTTCATGAGCCTCTTACTGCAGAAAGGCTTCATTTGATCAAAATATGATCACATCCTTGTAGGCCTTGTTCCATAGGGCTTTCAGCGGACGGCGAACATGTTGTCCACAGAAGCGCCAACAGAGATTGGGGGCAAGTTTTCGCAGGGTCTTGTAGAAAAACCTCTGAAAATCCGTAGGTTACGCTGATTACTTTCTGATCATCGCGCTGGAAGGCTTGATTGGCGTGGGTTGCAGGGAATGGCGAACACGTTATCCACAGATCCGCCAACAGGGATTGTGGGTAAGCAGCCTACCCTCACCCCAGCCCCCTCCCAAAGGGAGAGGGAGCCGACCGAGTCGACACGTAAAGGTACATCGAATAGAACGATCGAGGCGGTCTCAGGTTTGGCCAAACCAAGGCCACCGCAACGTCGCAGGTCGATGTAATTGGCCAATTCACCACGGTAGGTCCCCTCTCCCTCCGGGAGAGGGTTAGGGTGAGGGGCTTTTCAGCGGACCACACCCTCTTCGATCAGCAACTTGAGAATGGCTTCGGCACCAGCCTGCGCAGTTACACCTTTGAGCACCTGTCCACCGCCACCACTGGCCTTCGCCGTAGCGGCCTTCATCCGGTCTGCACCGCTCTTGGCCTTGATCACTTTCAGGCGTTTGGGCCGTGGCTTGGCCGGTTGCAGCGTGGCGACGGCCAGAAGCTGGTCCTCCACCACCTCGACATCATCAGCCTGTAACTCGCCACGTCGTGCCGGGCCATAAGCACTTTGCCGAGGCTTCGGCGCAGCGTTATCCACAGTCGCCAGAAACGGCAGCTTCACCTTCAAGCGTCGCCGCTGGCCGCGTGGCAACGCTTGCAGCACCAGCGCCGAGCCCTCGTTGATCGACTCGACCTGCGCCAGCCCGACCACCAATGGCCAGCCCAGCCCTTCAGCCAGCAGAAACGGCAACATTCCCGAACCTTCGCCGGTTTCCGCCTGGCTGCCAGCCAGCACGACCTGCGCACCCGCTTCGCGCAGGTACGCCGTCAGCGCCGGCAGCGCATCGGCGCCAGCCGGTTGTTCCAGCACATGCATCTGCTCAAGGCCCATGCCCAGATAAGCGCGCAGGGCCGGTTCGGCAATGTCGCCAGCGTGCAGCACTTGCAGGTTATCCCCAGCCAGTTGCAGGCCCAGTTCGACCGCGCGGGCATCCTGTTCGGCGCGACGTGGCCGGCCCGAGGTCGGGTGGGCGCCGATCGAAACCAGACTGATAACGTTCGTGTTCATAGGGTTTCCTTAAGCCGCATCGCGCTTGGCTTCGTTGCGGTAAGCGGCGACCGCTTCGATCAATGCTTGCAGTATCTCTGCGCTTTCGCCGATCACCGAGAGGTCGGCACGCTTGATCATGTCGCATCCCGGATCAAGATTGATTGCCACGACCTTGTCGCAGGCACCGATGCCTTGCAGATGCTGGATCGCCCCCGAGATCCCCACTGCGACATACACCCGCGCCGTGACCCAGGTGCCCGACGCGCCGACTTGCCGATCACGGGCCATGAAGCCATCGTCCACGGCGACCCGCGACGCGCCTTCGGTGGCTCCGAGTACGGCGGCGGTTTCGTGGAACAGCGCCCAGTCCTTCACGCCGTTGCCACCGGAAAAAATGAATTCGGCTTCGGCCATCGGGATCGCTCCCGGGTCCACCGCCACCGCCCCGAGATCGTCGATCCGCGACAGGCTGCGCGCCACGCTTGTGGATAACTCCACGGGCAAGGCCTCATGACGGGTTTCGCTGACCGGCTCGGCGCACTCGGCCGCCGCCAGAATCAACCGCGCGACCGGACGGGCGAGGTCTTGCAGCCCGGCGCCAGCGCGGCCGATGCATTCCTGGTCTTTGACTTGCCAGACCCGCGTTGCCGGGCGTTCGCCCAATGCTGCAGCAAAGCGTCGGCCGAGTTCACCTCCACCGCTGCGACTGTCAGGCAGCAGCCAGTGGCGCGGGTTGAACTGGTTATCCACAGCCCGCAGCCCTTGCACCCGTTGTTCCGGTGCATAACCGCTGAATTCGTCGCCTTCGAGCACCAGCAAGCGATCAACGCCCGCCGTGGCGAAAGCGCTTTCCTTATGCTCGCCAAACACCACCGCCAACACTGCACCGTCCGTACCCGCCAATTGATGGGCAAGACCCAACAAGTCGCGGTCGTGGCTGCTGAGGCGGCCGCCGACCATGTCCGGCACTACGCTGATGTAGAACGCGGGCGCTGGCACCTGATGCAATGGCAGCTGCACTTCAACCGTGGCCGAACGCTTGACCGCCCCGCCCTGCTGCGCGCCACTGCGGTCAATGCGTTTGATGCCGTTGGGGCCGATAAAACCGATACCGTGCAGATTCTTGCGAATGACGCCGTTAGGCCCCATCCAGCTGTGTTGCGCCGGTTGCATGGCCGCGTGCAACGGATGCAGACGGTTGCGCGCGATCCATTCGGCGCGCGGGTCGCGGCGGATAATGTCGCTCATCAATGCACCTCCGCAGGTTCACGTTTGGCCGGTGTCGCCGGTTTGCTCGGCGCGGCGTCTTCGAGCAGCGCGTCCGCGACCAGTTCGGCAATGTCCTTGATCAGCGGACGCGGTTCGACCACGCCTTCGAGCATCGCCGTGCACTGTGGACAACCCACGGCCACCAGTTCGGCGCCGGTCTCGCGGATGTCGTCCATGCGCATATCAGGAATGCGCTGCTTGCCCGGAATGTCAGTGATCGGCGCGCCGCCCCCACCACCGCAGCAACGCGAGCGAAAACCGGACCGTTGCATCTCTTTGACTTCGATGCCGAGCGCACGCAGCACTTCACGCGGGGCTTCGTACTCGCCGTTATAGCGGCCCAGGTAGCACGGGTCGTGATAGGTCACGCTGTTGCCTTTGTGCTGGCCGAGGTTGAGTGCACCAGCCTGAATGATCTCGGCCATGTAGGTGCTGTGGTGCTGCACCAGATAGTTGCCGTCGAAAGCGCCGTACTCGTTTTTCAACACATGGAAACTGTGCGGATCGCAGGTGACGATGCGGTTGAAGCTATATTTGGCCAAGGTCTGGATATTGCGCTTGGCGAGCAATTGGAACGTCGCTTCGTCGCCGAGCCGCCGCGCCACATCACCGCTGTCGCGTTCTTCGAGGCCGAGCACGGCAAAGTCGATTTTCGCCGCTTTCAGTACTTTGACGAAGGCACGCAGGGTGCGCTGGTTGCGCATGTCGAAAGCGCCGTCGCCGACCCAGAACAGCACGTCGGTGGTTTTTTTCTCGCTGAGCAGATTGAGGTTCAGATCCGCGGCCCAGTTCATCCGCCCGCCCGGTGCGAACCCGCCTGGGTTATCGGTGGCGATGAGGTTTTCGAGGACTTCGGCACCCTTGTTCGGCGTCGCACCTTTTTCCAGAGTCAGATGACGGCGCATGTCGACGATCGCATCGACATGTTCGATCATCATCGGGCATTCCTCGACGCAGGCGCGGCAGGTGGTGCACGACCACAGGGTTTCGGCATCGACCAGACCGTTGACGATCGGTTGATGCGGATTGCCACCGTGTTCGCCTATGGGTTTGCCGGGATACGGACTACCCGCGAATTTGGCATCGGTGCCGCCCGCGAGACCGACGACCATGTCCTGAATCAGTTTTTTCGGGTTCAGCGGCTGGCCGGCGGCGAACGCCGGGCACGCCGCTTCGCATTTGCCGCACTGCACGCACGCATCAAAACCGAGCAACTGGTTCCAGGTGAAATCCCTGGGTGTTTCCACGCCCAGCGGTGCGTCTGGATTGCTCAAATCCAGCGCTTTCAAACCAGTGGAGCGACCACCGCCAAAACGTTCCGGGCGACGGTGCCAGGCCAGGTGCAGCGCGCCGGCGAAGGCGTGCTTCATCGGCCCACCCCAGGTCATGCCGAAGAACAGTTCCGACACGCCCCACAGCACACCGACACCGAGAATGGCGGCGAGCACCCAACCGCCGAAGTTCTCCGGCAGGATCCCCGCCACCGGCAAGGTCACCAGAAAGAACGACGCCGAGAACGCGAGCAGGCTTTTCGGCAGGCGCATCCACGGGCCTTTCGACAGGCGCGCTGGCGGGTTGCGCCGACGCAGGTACATGAAGATCGCGCCGACGAACATCACCGCCGACATCAGCAACAAGGCGTAACCGAGGAGGCGGTGATGCAGGCCGAAGCCGTGCACCAGAATCGCCAGCACAATCGACGCCACCGCACCGCCCGCCGTGGCGACGTGGGTGTTGGCGATGTATTTGTCCCGCGCCACGACGTGGTGCAGGTCGACCATGTAGCGCTTGGGCATGGCCAGCAGACCGCCGAGCAGATCGACCTTCGCCCCCCGGCCACGACGCCACATGTTCATCCGCCGCAACGCGCCGAGGACAGCAAGGCCCAGGGCTGCGAACAACAGGATTGGAAGAAGGGTGTTCAACATCAGAGTCACCTCTGGCGAGCGGCAAGCTGCGAGCTACAAGCGGCAAGAAAGAGCAGCATGGACCGGCTGTGCTTTTACTTGCAGCTTGCAGCTTGTGGCTTGCAGCTGAGCCGTCAAAAATCCTTACAGAGCCGAAGTGCGTCGTAAATGGCGGCGTGGGTGTTGCGCTGTGCCACGCAGTCGCCGATGCGGAACAGCAAGTAGCCGTCGCCCGCCTCGCTCAGCGAAGGTTGCGGCTGGATCGCGAACAACGCTTCGACGTCGATCTGGCCCTTGTTGCGCGAACCCTCTTTGAGCGCGTAGTAGATTTCCTCATCCGGACGCACGCCATTTTCGACGACCACCTGATCGACCACCCGCTCCTCTTTCGCGCCGGTGTACTCGTTCTCCAGCACCGCCACCAGCTTGTCGCCTTCGCGGTAGACCTTCTCCAGCATCATGTCGCCGGTCATGATCACTTCTTTCGGGTACATGCTGCGGTAGTAGGTCGGGAACGACGTACCGCCGATGGCCACGCCCGGTTTGATGTCGTCGGTGACGATCTCGACCTGGCTGCCCTTGTCGGCGAGGAAGTCGGCGACCGACATCCCGGTGAACTCGCAAATGGTGTCGTAGACCAGCACGTTCTTGCCCGGCGCGACCTTCCCGTCGAGCACGTCCCAGCTGCTGACCACCAGCCCTTCAGCGGCGCCCCAGTGCTCGTTCTGCTCAAGGTACGGATGCCCGCCGACTGCCAGCACCACTACGTCTGGACGCAGGTCCATGATGGTGTCGGCATCCGCCGCCGTACCGAGACGCAGATCGACTTTCAAGCGCGCCAGTTCCAGCTGGAACCAGCGGGTGATGCCGGCGATCTGGTCGCGCTGCGGTGCTTTCGACGCGGTGGTGATCTGCCCGCCGATAAAGTCTTTTTTCTCGAACAGGGTCACATCATGGCCACGCTCGGCGGCAACGCGCGCTGCTTCCATCCCGGCCGGGCCGGCGCCGACGATCACAACCTTGCGTTTCGGCCCGGTGGATTTCTCGATAATGTGCGGCACGCCCATGTATTCACGAGACGTCGCGGCGTTCTGGATGCACAGCACGTCCAGACCCTGATACTGACGGTCGATGCAATAGTTGGCACCGACGCACTGTTTGATCTGGTCGATCTGGCCCATCTTGATCTTGGCGATCAGGTGCGGGTCGGCGATGTGCGCGCGGGTCATGCCGACCATGTCGACGTAACCGCCTTCAAGGATGCGCGTAGCCTGGTTCGGGTCCTTGATGTTCTGCGCGTGCAGCACCGGCACCTTGACCACTTCCTTGATCCCGGCAGCCAAGTGCAGGAACGGCTCCGGTGGATAACTCATGTTCGGAATGACGTTCGCCAGGGTGTTGTGGGTGTCGCAACCCGAGCCAACCACGCCGATGAAGTCGAGCATGCCGGTGTCGTCGTAATACTTGGCGATCTGCTTCATGTCCTCGTGGGACAAGCCGTCCGGGTGGAACTCGTCACCGCACAGGCGCATGCCCACGCAGAAATCGTCACCGACCTCGGCGCGCACGGCTTTGAGCACTTCCAGACCGAACTTCATCCGCCCTTCGAAGCTGCCGCCCCACTCGTCGGTACGCTTGTTGACGCGCGGGCTCCAGAACTGGTCGATCATGTGCTGGTGCACGGCCGACAATTCGACACCGTCGAGACCGCCGGCCTTGGCCCGGCGCGCGGCCTGGGCGTAGTTGCCGATCACCCGCCAGATCTCTTCCGGCTCGATGGTCTTGCAGGTAGCGCGGTGCACCGGCTCACGAATGCCCGATGGCGACATCAAGGTCGGCCAGTTGAAACCGTCCCAGCGCGAGCGACGGCCCATGTGGGTAATCTGGATCATGATCTTGGCGCCATGCTTGTGCATGGCGTCGGCCAGATTCTGGAAGTGCGGAATGATCCGGTCGGTGGACAGGTTGACCGAACTCCACCATTCCTGCGGGCTGTCGATGGCGACCACGGACGAGCCGCCGCAGATGGCCAGGCCGATGCCGCCCTTGGCTTTCTCTTCGTAGTATTTGACGTAGCGGTCGGTGGTCATGCCACCGTCAGTCGCGTAGACCTCGGCGTGCGCAGTGCTGAGCACGCGGTTGCGGATGGTCAGTTTGCCGATCTGGATCGGCTGGAACATTGCTTCGAAAGCCATTTCACGGTCCTCGGCTTACAACGGCTTGACGGTGAACAAGCCGTCATCGTGGCCCTCTTCGGAGCCTCCGTAGACTTGTTCGGCCACTGTGCGAATCTTGCTGCCACGGGCTTCGAGGATCTGGTCCATCGCGCCGGCAAACCAGCCGGTGAACATGTAGTCGACCTTGCGCCCGACCTTGCCGTAGACGTAGACGAACGCCGAGTGCTCGAGCTTGACGCTGGCAGTGCCTTTATCGAGGTCGATGTCCTGGATCTTGAACAGGCCCCAGCCGCGTTGCGACAGGCGTTTCATGTAGTGTTCGAACACCGCAACGCCTTCCAGTCCGTGGCATTCAGCTTCTTTTTCGCACCAGTGCCAGGCAGACTTGTAGCCGGCCTTGTAGAGGATTTCGGCGTAGGCGTCAGCGCCGAGCACTTCCTCGATGCCCATGTGGTTGTTGACGAAAAAGTGGCGCGGCACATACAGCATTGGCAAGGCGTCGGAGGTCCAGACACCGGTCTCGCTGTCGACTTCGATAGGCAATTGCGGGGCGATCTTGGCCATGGAAACTTAACTCCAGAAAAATGATGGTTCAGTGTTGGCCGCGGCCCTCACCCCAGCCCTCTCCCTCAGGAGAGGGGGCAGATCGGCGGCGGTCTTGAGAAAGCGTTATTCGCCCCAGACGTTCTTAAGAACGTTGACCCAGTTCTCGCCCATGATCTTGCGCACCACGCGCTCGGAATGGCCGCGTTTGAGCAGGGTTTCGGTGAGGTTGGGGAATTCGCCGACGGTGCGAATGCCCAGCGGGTTGATGATCTTGCCGAAGCTGGTCAGGCGGCGGGCGTAGCCCTTGTCGTGGGTCAGGTATTCGAAGAAGTCCTGGCCATGGCCTTGAGTGAAATCGGTGCCGATGCCGATCGCGTCCTCGCCGACGATGTTCATGGTGTATTCGATCGCTTCGGCGTAGTCGTCGATGGTCGAATCGATGCCCTTGGCGAGGAACGGCGCAAACATGGTCACGCCGACGAAGCCGCCATGGTCGGCGATGAATTTGAGTTCTGCATCGGACTTGTTGCGCGGGTGCTCTTTGAGACCCGACGGCAGACAGTGCGAGTAGCACACCGGTTTTTTCGATTCGAGGATGACTTCTTCCGAAGTCTTGGAACCGACGTGAGACAGGTCGCACATGACGCCGACGCGGTTCATTTCGGCGACGATCTCGCGGCCGAAACCCGACAGCCCTCCGTCACGCTCGTAGCAACCGGTGCCGACCAGGTTCTGGGTGTTGTAGCACATCTGCACGATGCCAACGCCGAGCTGCTTGAACACCTCGACATAGCCGATCTGGTCTTCGAAGGCGTGGGCATTCTGGAAGCCGAAGAGGATGCCGGTCTTGCCCTGCTCCTTGGCGCGCCGGATGTCGGCGGTGGTGCGCACTGGCATCACCAGGTCGCTGTTCTCGCGGATCAGCTTCTGGCTGGCGGCGATGTTGTTCACGGTCGCCTGAAAGCCTTCCCACACCGACACAGTGCAGTTGGCCGCCGTCAGACCGCCCTTGCGCATGTCTTCGAACAGCTCGCGGTTCCATTTGGCAATGATCAGACCGTCGATAACGATGCTGTCGGCGTGTAATTCCGCTGGGCTCATCAGGCGTCCCCTTATTGGCAATTCGTGCGCCGAATCTTCTGCCGGCGCTTTGGGGCCAGCATATGCCTAGGTGTCGGGGCGACCGGGTGCAAAAACGACAGGGGAATTGCCGAAAGCGTCAATCCGCGACAAACGGGACGACCTTTTTCCAGAAAGTGCAGTTCATTCCACTAAAGGCTTCGGGAAGAGGCTAGACCTTCGCCTAGCAGTACCATATCCGAACGGAAACACGCCCCATAACAGACGCTTTTATACGAATTACACTCGGAATAACATCGTGCGACAATGTCGAAACCGAAGCGATCAAAAACTGATCATGAAAGAACATAAATTTCCTCCCAAAACTGAAATCACGGAAGAAAAATCATACTATGATTAAGAAAAGTGGAGGTGGCGCCGCCACCAATAGCGGTATAGATTTCCAGCAACGCACTGCGGCATTTTTCACGCTGTCAATGGCACTCGACCTAGACTGCAGTAGAATTCTGGATCGAAATGATATAACAAAAATCGTTAAAGTTTCATTCGAGTCAGATGACGCAATCGATGACATAGTACTTACTCACGACAAATCCAAAAGCTACCTACAGGTTAAAAGAAAACTTTCTTTGTCCGATAACAAACAATCAGAATTCTACAAAACCATAGAGCAATTTGTAAGACAAAATAAAATATCTCAAAATAAAGAAGATTGTTTTTGCATTGCCACAAGCAGAGACTCCTCAAGAAAAATTCTTTCAGAATTAAAAAAACTGACTAAGTCCGCTCGACTCGCTCAGGACAACCTATCAAGCAGTCCTTTATCACAGAGCGAACATGCGGTCTTAGGAACAGTCTACAAATGTATCAATAAGGCATACGACGACAATAACCTAAAGCACCCAACAGATTTAGACAGAGAAAATCTTTTAGCAAAGATGCACATCATTGAACTCGATATCGAAAGCGGTGGGGCTTACGAAAATGCATTTTTAATATCTATCGCCACCCAACTCTCCACAAATCCAGATTTAGTCTGGAATATGCTTATATCCAAAACGCTTGACTGGTCAAAAAAACGTTCATCATTAGACGTTACCGGCATCAGATCCCAACTAAGCCAATTTATTAGTAGCAACCTCAACGAACCGGAACATCTTAAAGAAACAGAAGACTTTTTCAAGCTCGTTTTCGACCCAAACAACTACAGGATATGTTCAGGTAGAGAAGTACTGCTAATCAAGATGCTCGAAGAAGATGAGCACGTCACCCTGATATCTTTCGCCCGATTTGATGACAATGGAAAACCATATCTAAAATTTCATGACAGCTGTATCGAGTTAGGAGATGGCTCCACTCGAAAACTATATGGTCGATTTTCGACATTCAAAGGTGCCGAAAGATACCTCCTAGACAACAAAGACAAAAACAGCAAACTACTTATAGTAGAAACTGAAGACCAACATGACTTCGACAGCGACCAGATCGCCATTATTTATTCTGAGAAAGTCAGAAATAAAATGCTTGAAAATACCGAGCTTTCAAAGTGCATGCACTGTGGCTTAGGTCTTTCGCAAGATGCACTAAATGTAGAAATTGACGAGGAATACATTCCATTTGATGTGGGTCTGATTCACAAGGAATGCCAAAGAGCATCAGACCGAGTACTTGGCCGCTCAACAAATCCCGGTATGGAAAAGCATCCTGAACTAAAAGATTTCGATTACAAAAAGTGGTTTTCCTTGTTAACAAAAAGCCAGTCACTTTGGGCAAGCTACTCAAACCTGAACGAGCCGATAAAAAACATACTCTGGAACTCAAGCGCAGCATTTACACAAAAAGGAAACTTCTGCATTAAAGTTAGCCTTGCTGACGGCTCGATCAAATTTATATTGCAACGCGGAAAAGTTCATAGATTCACATCTGAAAACGCTGATGCTGCATGTGCTAATTTCAAGAGAATGCTCACAGAGGCCAAAAGAAAGAGAAACCCTCTTTGCTACTCTGAAAACGGAGAAATGTTCGCCACGAGAGATCAAATACTGGAGCATTCACGCTCATCTTTTGACGCTATAGATTGCACAGGTTTCGAAAAAACAACTTACACTCGTGGAATCTCAACATTTTACGACACATGCGAAAATTTTTACGCCCCTCTAATAGCACTAACAACACCTAAAGAAAAGCACATCCTATTTAATGAAACACTTTTCCTAATTACCAACCCAATGAAACTTGGAGCCTTCTTAAGCAACTGGAATTCAATAGGCTTCGACCCATCGCCTTACAGAATAAAAATAATAGAAACAGACTTCCAATTCGATGAACTGCTAATGTCGCTAATCACACAAAATCAAAAAATCCTAGTAGACCCATTATTCAATAGTGACACCTCCCTTGCGAGAGGATCTGAAGTTATGGAAATGGAGACATTCAAATTATCAAACGCAAAATTCGTACTGCATTTATTCTCTAACAAAGACGAACCAACGCAAACAATAATACTGAAAAACCAACACAGAGATCTAAGTTTTTTACTTTCTAGCGAGTGCAAAGTCACTCAGTGCGAATGCTTCGGCTGCCAGACTATAGGACTAATGACGAAACTTCATGGGAAGGACAATATCACTACTCATCAGACTGGCCCTATCAGTTCGGCTGTTGTCATTGATGAAGCAGCGATTGCTGTCGATGAAGACGTCTTATTCAGCCTAGTAATCAACTGGGCGCCTTGGGAGCTAAAAATCCAAGATGCCGTGTAGAGCAAATCAAACATTAACAAATGTGCCTTTTGGTAAAGGCACATACAACTACCTTGAAGCCTCCCATACCCGTGCCAAGCACAAAGGGCTGTAGGAAGGGGGTTACTATTGACTGGGAGTCAACTCCCAACTATTTTCTCTGATCCCCTACAAATGGGCACTCCCACTATCATGGGCTTTTGCCTACCCGTTAAATCCGCTGTGCTGAATGTAGAGCAATATAATGAAATCGATCTTCCTGGCTTTGGCACTCATTGCGACTGGCGTCCACGCCGCCGAAGAATCCGAGAACAACCCGTGCGACGCGGTGGAAAACGACATCCAGACCCTGGAATGCTCGGCCTACAGCCGCACTACGGCCGAAGACCTGCTCAAGGACAACTACGCCAGCCTCAACGAACGCATGCAGACTGCGTACGGCAAAAACCCGACGCAGCTGGCGGACATCACCGCCAAGTTGAAGACCGCACAGCAGCAATGGTTGAAGACCCGGGATGCGGATTGCGCGGTGGAAGCGTTCCCCGCTACGGCGGGAAGCAAAGCGTTCACCATTGCGCAGAACGATTGTGTGGCACGGATGAGTGATGAACGGTCGGAGTTTTTGGAGTCGATCGGGCAGGAATAACCATAGAAAGGATAAATCAGTGATTCCTCATGAAGTGGTCAGCCAAATGGTTGACGGCGCGACATCCATCCGCGCCTGGCGCGAACATCTCAATCTGACTCAGGAAGAGGTGGCGAAGCGCATGGGCATTTCGCAACCGGCATTTGCAGAGCAGGAAACAGTCGCCAAGCCACGCAAGGCCACCCGCGAGAAAATTGCCGCCGCGTTCGGTATTACAGCCAGTCAGCTCGAGCTTTAGGCTGCCCTCTATTCAAAGGAATTCCCATGAACATCTGCGGCATTGAAATCAAAGGCAGCGAAGCGATCATCGCCGTGGCTGCGCTCGACGGTTCGACTCTGAGCCACGTCCCTCTCACCACGAAAAAGATTGCGCTTGATGACGATGACGAGGCGGCGAACGTGCGGCGATTCGCGGCGCAGGTGGCGTCGTTTGTGCGTGAGCATTCCATCGACCGGATCGCGATCAAGAAGCGCAGCAAGAAGGGTGAGTTTGCCGGTGGGCCGACCACGTTCAAGATTGAGGGGGTTATTCAGCTGCTGGAAAGTTGCGAGGTGACGTTGTTGTCGCCGCAGACCCTTAATGCGCAGAACAAGAAATTTGACTTTGCCCTGCCGGAGACGCTGAACAAGTACCAGCATGAAGCGTTCAAAGCCGCCTGTTCAATGTTGATGAAAAGCCGGTAGCGGTGTCCACCTGTAATTTCTGACAGTAGACGGGAACTTTGAATGACGTAAGCATAGGTCTGGCTTCCAATCAAGATGCTCCAGACCCATGATGAGCGCTTCGACGACCAACATTCATCACAATACCCCCCTTCTCCGGGGGAGCGATCCGCGTGGCCTGACCGTCAGGACGGTGGCTTATGAGCGTCGTGATTCTGGTCCCGCTCAGGCACGCATCTCTCGCCAGGAGTTCGATGCACACGGACGCTTGAGTTCACAATGGGATTCCAGGCTTCTGGAAAGCGGGAGGGGGCCGAACCTTTCGACCATTTTCACGTTGTCGGCCCAACCAATACTCACGAGAAGCGTTGATAGCGGCTGGCGTTTGCTGCTTCTGGGCCCCGCCCATCAACTCCTGCGTGCGTGGGATGGTCGTCATAGTCAGCAACAGATCACGTACGACGGACTGCTGCGCCGAACTGAAGTGACGGAATACCTTGAAAATGAAGTGCCCTGTGTGACCGAGCGACTGACCTATGCCGATAGTCGCCCCGAACATGTTCGACACAATCAATGCGGTCAACTGATCAGCCAATTTGATTCAGCAGGACATCTTGAGATCGCGGAGTTCGATATACAGGGTCAACGACTGAGCGAAACCAGAAGATTCTTGCGCGACTTGCAGACACCAGACTGGTCATCCGACCCGGATGAAAACACCACAAGGCTCGAAATTGAACCAAACATCACTCGCAAGAGATACAACGCTCTGGGTGCCGTACTGAATCAGACCGATGCGCGAAACAACCAGCAGATAAGGCTCTACGGCGTCGCAGGACAACTTCAAAAGGTTCAGCTAAGACGCCCGGATCTACCCGTCAAGACATTGCTTAGCCACATCACTTACAGCGCATCAGGCAAGGTAGAAAAGGAGACGACAGGTAACGGCGTACAGACGACTCGCCTGTATGAACCCGAATCCGGCCGATTGATTCAATACACTGTCGCGGGTCCGGATCACAACTTTCAAAATCTTTTCTATCGCTACGACCGAGTCGGCAATATCTGCGAAATTCAGGACCTGGCACAACCGAAGCGTCACTTCCGAAACCAGCGGACTGCGGCTGTCAATACGTTCAAATACGACACCCGCTATCAACTGATCGAAGCCACAGGTCGCGAATCCGTACCCAATGCTCAGGGGCCGGCCCTTCCCGAATTGCATAAACCGACTATCGATCCCACTCGAATGGGTAACTACAAGCAGACATTTACCTACGACCCGGCGGGAAACCTGAAGACCCTTTGCCATGCAGGAAGTCACCCCTACACCGTTGAAATGGCCATTGATCCCGCAAGCAATCGCAGCGTGAAAAAACCTGACGTGGGTGAACCTGATTTCGCGGGCAGCTTCGACAGTAATGGCAACCTGCTGATGTTGTCGCCAGGGGCGGAAAAAATGCGATGGGACGCCCGTAACAGACTGAGTGAAGTCATTCAGGTCGCCCGTCGACAAAACCAGAACGACACTGAATCCTATTGGTATGACAGCGACGGCCAACGATTACGCAAAGTCATACATAGCAGGACCAGCGCCTTGATGCGAACAGTCGAAGTTCGTTTTTTGCCGGGACTGGATATTCATTACGGCCCTGACGGAGAAACCCGTCATGTGGTCAATATCGAAGCGAGCCACAGCCGGGTTCAGTCGCTTCACTGGCTCACTGACCCGCCGGAAGGCATGGCTAACAATCAGATTCGCTACAACCTGGTTGACAATCAAGGTTCCTGCACTCTTGAGCTGGACGAAGATGCAAGCTTGCTGACGCAAGAGGGCTATTACGCGTTTGGCGGTACGGCGTGGTGGGCTGCCCGCAGTGACGTCGAGTCCAGGCACAAAAGTATTCACTACAGTGGTAAAACACGGGATAGCAGCGGGCTGATCTACTACGGGTATCGATACTACGCCCCTTGGCTGTTCCGCTGGATTAATCCTGACCCTGAGGGGGCGGTCGACGGCCTGAACCATTTCCGGTTTTGTAGAAACAATCCCATTACCTACAGAGACTTCACAGGGGAGCAATCGGTCATCAATGGCGATGGACCGGACGATATCAAGTTGCCGAGCGATATGACCCCCGAGCAAGTCGAGACTATTCAATTATCCAAAGGCAAAGGGCCGATGTTAACGGGAACAATTGTGCGTCAGATCAGCCTGCCCAAACAGTTCAAGCTTGATGACATGAGCCGCGAAGCGTTCAAAAATGCGGGTCCTGGAACCGCCTTTACGGCGATCGCCAATGTCTACACGGGAGATATTTACCTTTCCCCACTGGAGTCAAACGCTCGTAGCATGCCACCCACCAATCGAACCCGAACCGAATCCTTCGTTACCCACATTCGCTTGGGCAAAGTACCTAACCCGCCAATTGCGCATCAGGGCGGTGGCGAGAACCCAAGTCATACTCAGTTGGCTCAACGTGTAGGTCTTGATCAAAAAGACGCTGTTGGTTTCGCCTTGAGCAGCGGTCTGAACCGCGGCATCTACAACATGACCTTCATGTCACGGTCCAGCCAAAACACTCCGCTTGTCGATGATGACTCGAATGACCGATTGAGTTATGTCGATCAAAAAGATCTGCAGAAATATAAATTCGTGACGGAAGGCAGCGGCGGAGTCCTCACCCGGACGCATCAAGTCAGCCTGCTGCCACCTATGTGGGGGAATGCCATTTATGGCTACTTGTCGGGAGAGTTGGGGGAAGACAATCATGACCAGAGCCCCAACGTGTTTGCCAGCAAAACGCGCTCCGAACCGATAGCGTTTGCGCCGCCACCGCCACCGCCGCTTCCAATGTCGATGGTACAGATACCGCGTCAGTCATTACGTCCTCGGGTGGTGCATTAGAAAAAAGCTTCTCCGGCACGCCTCAGGATATCGAGGGGCCGCACGCGGGCCGAAGCCTAGGCTTGCGCAGCCGTTCCTCGGCGGTCCTGCCGCGGGCAGCGGGCGAATTTTGCGCGGTAGCTGCGGGTGAAATACGACGGTGATTCAAAGCCACAGGCGATGCTGACTTCAAGCACGCTCATGTCGGTCTGGCGCAGTAGCTGCCGGGCCTTTTCCAGGCGCAGGCGCAGGTAGAAGTTGCTCGGTGTGTCATTCAGATGCAGCCGAAACAAACGCTCAAGCTGCCGCCGGGTCACCTTGATCAACTCCGCCAGTTGCAGCGTGGTAAGCGGTGGTTCGCTGTGCTGCTCCATCTCGCCAATCACTTGCACCAGCTTCTTGTTGCTGATGCCGTAGCGCGTCGCGACTTCCATGCGCTGGTGGTCCTTGCGTGGGCGGATGCGCCCCAGCACGAATTGTTCGCTGACCTGAATCGCCAGTTGCGGGCCGTGGGCCTGGGCGATCAGGTCGAGCATCAAGTCGATAGAAGCCGTGCCACCGGCAGAGGTGATCCGCCGCCGGTCGATCTCGAACAGCTCCTGGGTCACGCTGAGCTGTGGATAAGATTCCTTGAAGGCATCGATCGCCTCCCAGTGCAGCGTCAGGCGATGGCCGTCGAGCAGGCCAGCTTCGGCGAGGACGAAACTGCCGGTGTCGATACCACCGAGCGTCACACCGTCGTTGTCCAGCCGACGCAACCAGTGCTCCAGCGTCGGCGTGATGAACTTCATCGGTTCGAACCCGGCCACCACCAGCAAGGTCGCGCCCTTCTTCAACGATTCCAGCGCGGCATCGGCGTTGACCGACATGCCATTGCTCGCCAGCACTGGCCCGCCATCGGCGCTGAGCACATGCCAGCGGTACAACTCGCCGCGAAAGCGGTTGGCCACGCGCAACGGTTCGATCGCGGAGATAAAGCCGATGGCGGAGAACCCCGGCATCAGCAAAAAGTAGAAATCCTGGGACATGGGCGCACTCGGTTGGCGGACGCGTGGCTCGTTGATACGCCGATTATCGGCGGCGTTCAAGCGTGCAGGTCGCTACAGTGCAAATGCCAGTCGCCGCAGTGCGCTTTCACGGGTGCATAGCTGCGTAACTTGGCCTCACCGGCGCGCAGATGCCGGAAACCACAATAATCGAACTGCCGAGGAACCCGACATGAAACGACTGATCAGCAGCTGCGTTCTTGCACTCAGCGGTACCGCTTTTTTGAGCACCGGCGTCATGGCGGCCGAACCGGCGTCCTGCAAGAACGTGCGCATGGGCGTGGTCAACTGGACCGATGTGATCGCCACCAGTGCCATGACCCAGGTCCTGCTCGACGGCCTCGGCTACAGCACCAAACAGACCAGCGCCTCCCAGCAGATCATCTTCGCCGGGATCCGCGATCAGCGCCTGGACCTGTTCCTCGGTTACTGGAACCCGCTGATGACCCAGACCATCACCCCGTTCGTCGACGCTAATCAAGTCAAAGTTCTGGAGGCACCAAGCCTGAAAGACGCCCGCGCGACCCTCGCGGTGCCGACTTATCTGGCTGACAAGGGTCTGAAGACCTTTGCCGACATCGCCAAATTTCACAAGGAACTGGGCGGCAAGATCTATGGCATCGAGCCGGGCTCAGGGGCCAATACGCAGATCAAGGCAATGATCGCCAAGAACCAGTTCGGCCTCGGCAAGTTCCAGCTGGTGGAATCGAGCGAGGCCGGCATGCTCGCCGCCGTCGATCGCGCGGTGCGCCGCAAGGAAGCCGTGGTGTTCTTCGGCTGGGCGCCGCACCCGATGAACGTCAACATTCAGATGACTTATCTGACCGGTAGCGAAGACGCCCTCGGCCCGAACGAAGGCATGGCCACGGTGTGGACAGTGACCGCGCCGAAATACCCCGAGCAGTGCCCGAACATCGGCCGCCTGCTGACCAACCTGACCTTCACCGCCGAAGACGAGAGCCGGATGATGCAGCCGCTGCTCGATCATAAAGACGCCTTCGAATCGGCGAAGCAATGGCTCAAGGATCACCCTGAAGACAAGCAGCGCTGGCTCGAAGGTGTGACCACGTTCGATGGCAAACCGGCCGCTGAAAACCTCCAACTGACCAGCAAATAACCCCCACCCTCTCATCTCGGGAGAGGGAACCGGACGAAGCTTCGCAGCCCCGATAAGGGCTGCGGACAGACCCATCACGCCTGAAGGAAACCGCACCATGAACCACGACGTCATCATCACCTGCGCACTCACCGGTGCTGGCGACACGACCGCCAAGAGCCCGCACGTGCCGGTCACCCCGAAACAGATTGCCGCCGCCGCCGTCGAAGCCGCCAAGGCCGGCGCCACCGTCGTGCACTGCCATGTGCGCGATCCCCAGACCGGGAAGTTCAGCCGTGACGTCGCGCTGTACCGCGAAGTGATGGAGCGCATCCGCGAAGCGGACGTCGACATCATCGTCAACCTCACGGCCGGCATGGGCGGTGATCTGGAAATCGGCGCTGGTGAAAACCCGATGGAGTTCGGCCCGAACACCGATCTGGTCGGCCCGCTGACCCGACTGGCTCACGTCGAAGCGCTGCTGCCGGAGATCTGCACCCTTGATTGCGGCACCCTGAATTTCGGCGACGGCGACACCATTTACGTGTCCACGCCGGCACAACTGCGTGCCGGGGCCAAGCGCATTACCCAACTGGGCGTGAAGGCTGAGCTGGAGATTTTCGACACCGGTCACCTGTGGTTCGCCAAGCAACTGATCAAGGAAGGCTTGCTCGACAACCCGTTGTTCCAGCTGTGCCTGGGCATCCCGTGGGGCGCGCCGGCCGACACCACCACCATGAAAGCCATGGTCGACAACCTGCCCGCCGACGCGGTCTGGGCCGGTTTCGGCATCGGCCGCATGCAGATGCCGATGGCGGCGCAAGCGGTGCTGCTGGGCGGCAACGTGCGGGTCGGCCTTGAAGACAACCTGTGGCTGGACAAGGGCGTGCTGGCAACCAACGGCCAACTGGTGGAGCGCGCCACTGAAATCCTAAGCCGCCTCGGTGCCCGCGTGCTGACCCCGGCTGAAGGTCGCAAAAAGATGGGCCTGACCCAGCGCGGCTAACCCGAACTCACCTCAAAACCCTGTGGGAGCGAGCTTGCTCGCGAAGAGGCCGGTACATCCGAAGCATCTTCATCAGCAGTGCCACCGAATTCGCGAGCAAGCTCGCTCCCACAGGGATCTTCAAAACCTTCAGGAATTCGCCATGAGTTTTATCACCGAAATCAAAACCTTCGCCGCCCTCGGCAGCGGTGTCATCGGCAGTGGCTGGGTCGCCCGCGCCCTCGCCCACGGTCTCGACGTGGTGGCTTGGGACCCGGCGCCCGGCGCTGAAGCGGCGCTGCGCAAACGCGTGGCCAATGCCTGGGGGGCGCTGGAGAAAAACGGCCTGGCGCCAGGCGCTTCACAGGATCGGCTGCGTTTTGTCGCGACCATCGAGGAATGCGTGCGCGACGCCGATTTCATCCAGGAAAGCGCCCCCGAGCGGCTGGAACTGAAACTCGATCTGCACAGCAAGATCAGCGCAGCGGCCAAACCCGATGCGCTGATCGGTTCGAGTACCTCGGGCCTGCTGCCGAGCGAGTTCTACGAGAGTTCGACCCACCCCGAGCGCTGCGTGGTTGGGCATCCGTTCAACCCGGTGTATCTGCTGCCATTGGTAGAAGTGGTGGGCGGCAAGAACACCGCGCCCGAGGCCGTTCAGGCGGCGATGCAAGTCTACGAATCCCTCGGCATGCGTCCGTTGCACGTGCGCAAGGAGGTGCCGGGGTTCATCGCCGACCGTTTGCTCGAAGCGCTGTGGCGCGAAGCGTTGCACCTGGTCAACGACGGCGTGGCGACCACCGGCGAGATCGACGATGCGATCCGCTTTGGCGCCGGGTTGCGCTGGTCATTCATGGGGACGTTCCTGACCTACACCCTGGCCGGGGGTGATGCCGGAATGCGCCACTTCATGTCGCAATTCGGCCCGGCATTGCAGTTGCCATGGACGTATCTGCCAGCGCCGGAACTGACTGACAAGTTGATTGATGATGTGGTTGATGGCACCAGTGATCAGCTCGGACGCCACAGCATTTCGGCGCTGGAGCGCTATCGTGATGATTGTTTGCTGGCGGTGCTTGAGGCGGTGAAGACCACCAAGGAAAAGCATGGAATGAGTTTCAGCGAGTAATGCGTATGTCATGGCACCGCTGCCCTCACCCTAACCCTCTCCCGGAGGGAGAGGGGACTGACCGAGGTGTTTTTGCAAGCTACGCCGACTTGCACCACTGCGTCGAACTCTGGACTTGAAAAGCTCGAAAATCGGCTCCCTTTCCCCCTCTCCCCCTCGGGGGAGAGGGCTGGGGTGAGGGGGTAGCTCTTGATCTTGACGACCCGTCCACTGCCGGAACCCAAACCATGCCCCACCTCACCACCTACCAAACCAGAATCATCCCCGACTGGGTCGACTACAACGGCCACCTGCGCGATGCCTTCTACCTGCTGATCTTCAGCTACGCCACCGACGCGTTGATGGACCGTCTGGGCATGGACAGCAACGACCGCGAAGCCAGCGGCCACTCGCTGTTCACCCTCGAGCTGCACCTCAATTACCTGCACGAAGTGAAGCTCGATACCGAAGTGCAAGTGCGCACCCAGATCATCGGCCACGACAACAAACGCCTGCACCTCTACCACAGCCTGCACAAGGTCGGTGATGCCCAGGAACTGGCCGGCAACGAACAGATGCTGTTGCACGTCAACCTCGCCGGCCCGCGCTCGGCGCCGTTCAGTGCCGACACCTTGAGTCGCCTGCAAAACATCGTCGCCGAACAGCAGGACCTCGCCGCTCCCACTTACATCGGCCGCGTGATCGCGCTGCCGCCAGCCCGGTAAACCCCTCGACCATCAGGAGCTGCCATGCACACCGCTGCCGCTGTTGCCGATTTCCGTACTTATCCGTTGATCAGCGCGCTGAGCGGCGTGCAGGGTCTGGCGGATCGCGTTGTCCTCAAGTGGGCTGACGGCCGTGTCAGCCCGTTTCACCATGTGTGGCTGCGGGACAACTGCCCTTGCCAGCAGTGCGTCTACAGCGTGACTCGAGAGCAGGTTTTCGAGATTGTCGATGCGCCTGACGAGCTGCAACCGAGCGCCGCCTACGTTGACACCGAAGGCTGCCTGCGCATCGATTGGCAGGACGGCCACCTCAGCCGTTTCGATCCAGGCTGGTTGCGTGCTCACGCCTACGACGATCAGTCCCGCACCGAACGACTCGCCGCGAAACCCAAGCCTTTTCTTTGGCTTGGCGACCTGCAGTTGCCGGTGTTCGAATATTCAGCGCTGACGAACGACAACGCCGCCCTGTTGCAGTGGTTGCTCGCCGTGCGCGACATCGGCCTGACGCAAGTGCGCGGCGTGCCTACCGAGCCCGGTTCGCTGAAACTCGTCGCGCAGCGGATTTCCTTCATTCGCGAAAGCAATTTCGGTGTGCTGTTCAACGTGCAATCCAAAGCGGACGCCGACAGCAACGCCTACACCGCTTTCAACCTGCCGCTGCACACCGACCTGCCCACCCGCGAGTTGCAACCGGGGCTGCAGTTTCTGCATTGTCTGGTGAATGACGCTGAGGGTGGCGAAAGTATCTTTATCGACGGCTTCGCGATTGCCGACACGTTGCGCCAGGAAGATCCGCCGCTGTTTCAAGCGCTCTGCGATATCCCGGTGGAGTTTCGCAACAAGGACCGTCACAGCGACTACCGCTGCCTGGCGCCGATCATTGCCCTGGATGCGTTGGGGCGGGTCGCGGAGATTCGCATGGCGAACTTCTTGCGCGGGGCATTTGAGACGTCGGTGGAGCAGATGCCGTTGCTGTATCGCGCCTATCGGCGGTTTATCGCCATGACCCGCGAGCCACGGTTTCGGCTGACGCAGCGGCTCAATCCAGGTGAGCTGTGGTGCTTCGATAACCGGCGCACGCTTCACGCCCGCAATGCGTTCGACCCGGCCAGCGGGGCGCGGCATTTTCAGGGCTGCTATGTCGACCGGGATGAGCTGTTGTCGCGGATTCTGGTGTTGCAACGCTAGACCGCGTCATCGTTCTTCGCGAGCAGGCTCGCTCCCACATTCAACCGCATTCCCCTGAATGAACGCGGCCACCTGTGGGAGCGAGCCTGCTCGCGAAAGCGTCAGTGGGAACAGCCAGTCTCTGACTGATTCACAGACAAAAAAAACCCCGATCAAGCCGTGACAGGATCGGAGCTGAGGAGGGTACTGTCGAGGAGCTGCCAGGCGAGGGTGACCAAACCTTCGTGAAGCGAGCTGAGGCCAGTGTGCCTAGTCGACATTCTCGCCGGTTAGCCGAAAACGACCTGTTCATAGTCGTCCCGGCCACTGCGACAAAACGCCCTTGCCGCCTCCGGTCGCGGCCACCAGAATCGAGCCAGACCTACGATGCCACAGAAGGATTTGCGTGATGATGTACGCCGATTTGATTGATCAGGAAGACCTGTTGGGCCAGCTCAAGGCGCTGGGCATCCAGGTGCCGAGCGGCACCACCGCCGAACAGGCCTGCGAGTGTGCGGTGCGCGGGCTGGACAACGTGCGCGCCTTTGAACTGCGCAAGATGGTCAAGGACATGTACACCAGCGGCGCGAGTATTCAACCGGCGGTGCGCCAGGCGATCGACAAACAGTTGCTGCCGGCCCTCTCGGATTACCAACAATCCCACAGCGCCTGACAGGCCGCCATCGCTGGCAAGCCAGCTCCCACAGTGATCCGGGCGACACAAAATTTGTGTACTGCACAGACCCTGTGGGAGCTGGCTTGCCAGCGATGAAGCTGACTCGGTCTACAGCCTTACGCTGGCAAACGTCGATTCATTGCGCGCCTGGCTCAGCGCCGACATCGGTCCCGACAGCGGCGACATCACAATCGCCTGCGGCAGCGGCAGCATCGCCACTTGCTGGGTGGTGTTGGAGCCTACGCGTTCGTCACGCGGCGGAATGCCGAAGTACTCGCGGTAGCACTTGGAGAAGTGCGGCGTGGAGACGAAACCGCACACCGATGCCACTTCGATGATCGACATCGGCGTCTGCTTGAGCAGCTGCCGAGCGCGGATCAGTCGCAGCTTCAGGTAATAGCGCGAGGGTGAGCAGTGCAGGTATTTCTGGAACAGCCGCTCCAGCTGCCGACGCGACACCGCGACATACACCGCCAGTTCATCCAGATCGATCGGCTCCTCAAGATTGGCTTCCATCAGCGCGACGATTTCCTGCAGTTTCGGCTGGTTGGTGCCGAGCATGTGCTTGAGCGGCACGCGCTGGTGATCCTGCTCGTTGCGGATGCGCTCGTAGACGAACATTTCCGAGATCGCCGCCGACAGCTCGCGGCCGTGATCGCGGCTGATCAAGTGCAGCATCATGTCCAGCGGCGCGGTGCCGCCAGAACTGGTGAAACGGTTACGGTCGAGGGTGAACAGACGCGTACTCATGGCCACCCGCGGAAAGGCTTCCTGCATCGCCGCCAGACATTCCCAGTGCACGCTGCAATCGAAACCGTCGAGCAGGCCCGCGCAGGCCAATGCCCAACTGCCGGTGCACACCGCGCCGAGGCGCTTGGACTGCCGCGCCTGGCTTTGCAGCCAGGACACATGTTCACGGGTCACGGTGCGTTGAATGCCGATGCCGCCACAGACGATCACAGTGTCCAGGGGCGGGGCTTTGTGCATGGAAGCGTCTGGGGTGATTTGCAGACCGTCACTGGCCCAGACCTGGCCGCCATCGACGGTGAGGGTGCTCCAGCGATACAGCTCGCGACCGGACAACTGGTTGGCCATGCGCAGCGGTTCAACTGCGGACGCCAGAGAAATCAGCGTGAAATTGTCCAGCAGCAGAAAGCCGATGGATTGAGGCGCACGGTTCTGGGGTTGGGCCCCGGAGTTGAACGACGTCATCGCGGTATCTCCTCACACAAAGCGGGTGATGGCCTCAGGCGGAGGCTCTTGTTATTGCCAGCGTTCTCACGAGAGAAGCAGGCTTTGTTATGACAGAGCAATTGCCATGCCTGAAATTGGACGGCCATTCAATAACTCCTGAAAACGACCTGCCGACGTGTCTATTCGAGACCTGCGAACGTGGCATTTCGAAGTGCCATCAAGCGCCCACAGCGCCCTGCCCCGCCGTTTGTGAGCAGATCGGTAGCACTTGTGGGAACTGGCCTGCAGGGGTTTTGCACAGAGTGTCACCGCAAGCACAGGCGATGAACGGTCGGGTAGCGACTGATCAGTCACGACTGGCAACCACTCTTATCTGATTGCGACGCGCCAAAAGGTGGCGCGGGTGAATTGTGGTGTTCGTTTGGTGAGCAGTTTTGACTGGTCTGGCCCATTCGCGAGCAGGCTCGCTCCCACATTGGAACCTTAAGTTCACAAACTTTGTATTCACTGGAGATCTACTGTGGGAGCGAGCCTGCTCGCGAAGAATTCACCTAGGTGTTACTGACTGAATCAGCACTCAACCGCACTGACCGCCAACCCACCCCGGGAAGTCTCTTTATATTTGTCGTGCATATCCGCGCCAGTATCGCGCATGGTGCGGATCACCCGGTCCAGCGAAATAAAGTGCTGACCGTCGCCACGCAAAGCCATCTGCGCGGCGTTGATCGCCTTCACCGCCGCAATCGCATTGCGCTCAATGCACGGCACTTGCACCAGGCCGCCGACCGGGTCGCAGGTCAGGCCGAGGTTGTGCTCCAGACCAATCTCCGCCGCGTTGCACAACTGCTCCGGCGTCGCGCCGAGAATCTCCGCCAGCCCCGCCGCCGCCATGGCGCAAGCCGAACCGACTTCACCCTGGCAGCCAACTTCCGCGCCAGAGATCGAAGCATTCTTCTTGCACAGAATCCCCACCGCCGCCGCCCCGAGGAAGTAATCGACGACGTTGGCGTCGGTGACTGCCTCGCTGAACTTCATAAAGTAGTGCAACACCGCCGGGATAATCCCCGCCGCACCGTTGGTCGGCGCCGTGACCATGCGCCCACCGGCCGCGTTTTCTTCATTCACCGCGAGGGCGAACAGGTTGACCCATTCCATCGCGCTCAGCGTCGAGCCGATGACATTGGGCTTGTTAAGCTCCTGCAGGCTGCGGTGCAACTTCGCCGCGCGCCGGCGCACGTTCAAGCCACCGGGCAGAATGCCTTCGTGTTTCAAGCCTTGCTCGACGCAATCCTGCATCGCCCGCCACAGCTTCATCAGCCCGGCGCGGATTTCTTCTTCACTGCGCCAGACCTTTTCGTTGGCCATCATCAGTTCGGCAACCCGCAGGTTGTGCTTCTTGCACAGTTCGAGCAGCTCGACCGCGCTGGAGAAGTCGTAGGGCAACTCGGTACGGTCGAGATCGACCACACCGCTGCTGGCCTGCGCCTCGTCAACGACAAAACCGCCACCGACCGAATAGTAGGTGTCGCGATGCAATTCACCGCGATCACCCTCGGCAACGAGAGTCATGGCATTGGGATGGAACGGCAGGTTTTCATCGATCAGGCGCATGTCGCGCGCCCAGACAAACGGCACCGCCAGGCGGCCGTCCAGTAAAAGCGTGTGGGTTTCACGCAGCGCCTGAATGCGCGGGCCGATCTGCGACGGGTCAATGGCGTCCGGCCACTCACCCATCAAGCCCATGATCACCGCGTTATCGCTGCCGTGACCGACGCCGGTGGCCGACAGCGAACCGAACAGTTGCACCTCGATCCGGCGCACCTGCTCCAGCTGATGCTTGTCGCGCAACGCCTCGACGAACAATGCCGCGGCGCGCATCGGCCCCACGGTGTGCGAACTGGAAGGGCCGATGCCGATTTTGAACAGGTCGAAAACGCTGATAGCCATTGCTGCAGAGCTCCTGAGAATACCGGGCCGGGCGGCAAAAGCGCCCGCTGGCGGAGCTGCTACGCTCAAGCTGCGATCCGCCGAATGCCGGCATCATCGGGCTTTTGTCGGCGCGCACGGCGTCTGACACCGACGCACTCATGTCCAGCAGCGCCGTTACGTTTTCGCCCCGCAAATACGCCGTTTTTATGCAGATCAGAAGGTCATCGAGGGCGGAAAAAAGCTGTAAGCGACGTCACCGACACTGGAAGCGACCATCCCTGTACTGGATACGACCCTCCCTGTAGGCGTCAGATTTTCACTGGTACATGATCGGGATGACTCGATTGCCAGGCGCTGCGGTAGAGCTGTCTTCAGAACGCCACCCAACCGCAACCCATAAGTGCGGTGGTCCACAGTCGGAACACTGCCAAAAAAAACACCAAGGAGTCCATCCATGAAAGGTTCCCCGTCGTTGTTGTTGGCCGCCATGCTGAGTCTGCCGTTACTGGCGCAAGCCGCAGAACCGGCGCAATGCAGCCTCGTTAACTTCTCCGATGTCGGCTGGACCGACATCACCGCCACCACCGCCACCACCTCCGTGGTCCTCAACGCCCTCGGCTACAAGACCAAAACCACCATGATCTCCGTACCCGTGACCTACAAGTCGCTGGCCGACGGCAAGAACATGGACGTGTTCCTCGGCAACTGGATGCCGACCATGGAAAACGACATCAAGCCGTATCGCGATGCCGGCACCGTGGACACCGTGCGCACCAACCTCAAGGGCGCCAAGTACACCCTCGCCGTACCGCAAGCCCTGTATGACAAAGGCCTGCACGATTTCGCCGACATCGCCAAATTCAAGAAAGAGCTCGACGGCAAGATCTACGGCATCGAGCCGGGCAACGACGGCAACCGGCTGATTCAAAGCATGATCGACAAGGACGCCTTCGGTTTGAAAACCGCCGGTTTCAAAATGGTCGAATCATCGGAAGCCGGCATGCTCTCGCAGGTTGACCGTGCGCAGAAGCGCGACACCGCCGTGGTCTTCCTCGGCTGGGCGCCGCACCCGATGAACAAGCGCTTTAAAATTCAATACCTGACCGGCGGCGACGACTACTTCGGCCCAGACTTCGGTGCCGCTACTGTGGCCACCAACACCCGCAAGGGTTACGCCGAAGAATGCAGCAACGTCGGTCAGTTGCTGAAGAACCTGGAGTTCACCGTCGACATGGAAAGTGAACTGATGGGCAACATCCTCGACGACAAGATGAAACCTGACGCGGCCGCCAAGGCCTGGCTGAAAAAGAATCCACAGGTGCTCGATACCTGGCTCGCTGGCGTGACCACCATTGACGGAAAACCAGGCCTGGAGGCCGTGAAAGCCAAGCTCGCGCCTTGATCCGAGGGGCATCGCTTATGCCGGGCAGGCGTGCCTGCCCGGGCTGTTAATTTCCTTGCATGCGGACGTTCACTACCATGCTCATTGATCAGAAAATACCTTTAGGCCAGTACATCGCGGGCTTCGTCGAATGGTTGACGCAACACGGCGCCAACACCTTCGACGCAATCGCCGTGACCCTGGAAACGATGATCCACGGCGTGACGTTTGCGCTGACCTGGTTCAACCCACTGGTCTTGATTGGCTTGATCGCAATCATCGCCCATCTGATTCAACGCAAGTGGGGCCTGACCGCGTTTGTGATCGCCTCGTTTCTGCTGATCCTCAATCTGGGGTACTGGCAGGAAACCATGGAAACCCTCGCCCAGGTGCTGTTCGCCACCCTGGTCTGCGTGTTGATCGGCGTGCCGCTGGGCATCGTCGCCGCGCACAAACCGATGTTCTACACCATGATGCGGCCGGTGCTCGATCTGATGCAGACCGTACCGACCTTCGTTTACCTCATTCCTACCCTGACCCTCTTCGGGCTGGGTGTGGTGCCAGGCCTGATCTCGACGGTGGTCTTCGCCATCGCCGCGCCGATCCGCCTGACCTACCTGGGCATCCGCGATGTCCCGCAAGAACTGATGGACGCCGGCAAGGCCTTCGGCTGCTCGCGTCGCCAACTACTCTCACGGATCGAACTGCCCCACGCCATGCCGAGCATCGCCGCCGGTATCACCCAGTGCATCATGCTGTCGCTGTCGATGGTGGTGATCGCGGCACTGGTCGGCGCCGACGGACTCGGCAAACCGGTGGTCAACGCACTGAACACTGCTGATATCGCGCTGGGCTTCGAAGCAGGCCTGGCGATCGTACTGCTGGCGATCATGCTCGACCGTATCTGCAAACAACCCGACGCCAAAGCAGGGGGTGACGCATGAGCATTATTCGCTTCGAAGACGTCGACGTAATCTTCTCCAAGGACCCGCGCGAGGCACTCAAGCTGCTCGACCAGGGCATGACCCGCAACGAGATCCTGAAAAAGACCGGGCAGATCGTCGGCGTCGAAAAAGCCACGCTGGACATCAACAAGGGCGAGATCTGCGTGCTGATGGGCCTGTCCGGTTCGGGCAAGTCGAGCCTGCTGCGGTGCATCAACGGCCTCAACACCGTGAGCCGCGGCAAGCTGTTCGTCGAACATGAAAACCGCCAGATCGACATCGCTTCCTGCACGCCCGCCGAGCTGAAGATGATGCGCACCAAACGCATCGCCATGGTCTTCCAGAAATTCGCCCTGATGCCGTGGCTGACGGTACGCGAAAACATCAGCTTCGGTCTGGAAATGCAGGGTCGACCGGAGAAGGAACGCAAGAAACTGGTCGATGAAAAACTCGAACTGGTCGGCCTGACGCAATGGCGCAACAAGAAGCCGGACGAGCTCTCCGGCGGCATGCAGCAGCGCGTCGGCCTCGCCCGCGCGCTAGCCATGGACGCCGACATTCTGCTGATGGACGAACCGTTCTCGGCCCTCGACCCACTGATCCGTCAGGGTCTGCAGGACGAATTGCTGGAACTGCAACGCAAGCTGAGCAAGACCATCGTGTTCGTCAGCCACGACCTCGACGAGGCACTCAAATTGGGTAGCCGTATCGCGATCATGAAAGACGGCCGGATCATTCAGTACAGCGTGCCGGAAGAAATCGTCCTCAATCCGGCGGACGACTATGTGCGCACCTTCGTCGCGCATACCAACCCGCTCAACGTGCTCTGCGGGCGCAGCCTGATGCGCACGCTGGACAAGTGCAAACGCATCAACGGCTCGGTATGCCTCGATCCGGGCGGCGACTCATGGCTGGACCTGGCCGAAGGCAACACCATCAAAGGCGCGCGGCAGAACGGCTCGGTGCTGAACCTGCAAAACTGGGCCCCGGGGCAAGCGGTGGAAGGCCTCGAGCGCAAGCCAACGCTGGTGGACTCGAACATCGGCATGCGCGACGCGCTGCAGATTCGTTACCAGACCGGCAACAAGCTGGTGCTGCACGATGACAATCATGTGGTGGGGATTCTGGGCGACAGCGAGTTGTATCACGCGTTGTTGGGCAAGAATCTGGGTTAGCCGCAGGTGGGATAAAAAAAGGGATCGCGGTGAGCGATCCCTTTTTGTTGGGTCAGGAAAAAGCCCCTCACCCTGGCCCTCTCCCAAAGGGAGAGGGGACCGACCGGGGGATGCTGCAGATCTACACCGACCTGATCTTGCTTCACCGAATCCATAATCGACTCGATCTTTCAGGTCGATGTACAACGCCAGACACTTCGGTCAGCTCCCTCTCCCTCCGGGAGAGGGTTGGGGCGAGGGCAAGCTTTTGACTTTAGCTGTACACCCGCCCAAGCAACTGCCGATGACTCTCAAACTGATCCAGCACATCCCGGGTAATCTGCTCCGGCGTAAAGCCCATCAAGTCATAATCCTGGCTGCCGTTGTGCAGATACACCTCAGCCCGGTAATAACGCTGACGCGCCTCATCCGATTGCGCCGACTCAGTCGGAGTCGCCAGATAACCCTCCAGGCTGACCTCGTAAACGAAAGGGTTGCCCTCTTCCATCTCGACGCGCACGCCCATGCAACGCTTGGCTTTACCCAATAGCGTCTGCACTTCAATGCCCTGATTGCGCAATTGCGCCGCTGCATCTTCCAGCGCCGGTGTCACACGCTTGTCCATGAAACGCTGAACCACCGATTGGCTCGGTTGCAGATCCAGTTGGGTCAGACGCTCGCTGAAACCGCGACGCCCACGCTCAGCCAGTTGCGCCTGTTCCTGCTCGATCTGCACGTCCTGACGCATCGCCTTGTGCAGGCCGAACATGAAGCACACCAGCACCACCGAAAACGGCAGGCCGGCCAGCACCACCATGGTTTGCATGGCTTCGAAGTTGCCCGCAAACAGCAGGCCGATGGTCACCAGCGTAATCACTACCGACCAGAAAATCCGCAGCCAGTGCGGCGCATCTTCGTCGACGTTGCCGCCCTTGCAGGAAAGATTCGCCATCATCACCGCGCCGGAGTCGGCCGGGGTCAGGAACAGCACGAAGCCGACGAAGATCGATACACCGATGACGACTTTCGACGCCGGGTAATGCTCAAGCAATTGATAGATCGCCATCGACGGCTGTTCCAGCGCCGTCTTGCCCAGCTCCACCGCGCCGTGGTTCATCACCAGATCCAGAGCCGAGTTACCGAAGATCGACAGCCACGCCAGGGTGAAGCCCAGCGGAATCAGCAGCACGCCGGCGACCAGTTCACGCACGGTGCGACCACGGGAAATCCGCGCGATGAACATGCCCACGAATGGCGCCCAGGAAATCCACCAGGCCCAGTAGAACAGTGTCCACAGACCCAGCCAGCGATCGGACTTGGCGTTGTCGCCTTCATAGACGTACAGGTCGAACGTCTTCAGCACCACGCCGTTCAGGTAATCACCGATGTTCTGCACGAAGCCGTTGAGCAGGTGCAGCGTCGGGCCGAACAGCAGCACGAAAATCAGCAGGCCGCTGAACAACACAATGTTCAGGTTGGACAGACGCCGGATGCCGTTTTCCACACCGGACACGGCGGCGATGGTTGCCACGGTGCTCATGACGATGATCACGATCAGCAGGTTGGTGTTGCTGTGTTCCATGCCGAACAGGTTTTCCAGCCCTGACGACACTTGCAGCGAACCGATGCCCAGGTTGGTCACCAGACCCAGCAGGGTCACGAACATGCCGAAGCCGTCCACCGCGTGCCCGGCCGCGCCTTTGACCCAACGCTCG
Source organism: Pseudomonas koreensis (assembly GCF_036668835.1). GTDB lineage: Bacteria > Pseudomonadota > Gammaproteobacteria > Pseudomonadales > Pseudomonadaceae > Aquipseudomonas > Aquipseudomonas koreensis_I. The sequence goes on along the minus strand of NZ_JAZEVW010000003.1, from coordinate 632,224 downwards.
CCGACCAGCGGATACAGCGCCGAACGCAGCGCCAACGGCTGGTTATGCCGATAGGCAAAGTAAGCAACAGCGAGGCCGACCAGTGCGTAGATCGCCCAGCCATGCAGGCCCCAATGCAGGAAGGTCAGCTGCACCGCCTGACGCGCCGCCAGATTGCTGGCCGACGTGCCTTCCGGCGGATTGAAGTAGTGATCCAGCGGTTCGGACGCACCGAAGTACAACAGCGAAATGCCGATACCCGACGAGAACAGCATCCCCGCCCAGGCGCCGTAACTGAAATCCGGGGTGTCGTCCTTGCTGCCCAGTTTGAGTTTGCCGTACGAGGAAAACGCCAGACCGACCACGAACACCAGATAGGCGGCGATCACCACCATGTAGTACCAGCCGAAGCTGCGCGACAACCAGGCCTGAGCGATACCCAACAATCTGCCGGCCTCTTGCGGGGCGATGATCAGAATGGCGGTCAACAACAGAATCAACGCGGTCGAGGTGTAGAACACCCAACCGTTGACCGTCACCTTCTCGGGCGGGGTCTTTATTAGCGAGGCAGAACTCATGGCACAAATGCTCCAGGCAGTGCGAGAGAAGAACACAAGGCATCACGGAACCCGACCAATCGGTTAGTTGGCAGCCGACCGGCGGGTGATATAAAGACACTCCGAAAAAAGCCCGAACCTGCCGAAATGGCGCGCCGATCGCTTTCGTGGGACAGGTGTGCGGACGTTCATCCGAAACCTGGCCCCGAGCGTCTTGCCCTTTCAACACGTCCATCGAATCGCGCACCGCGCCATGCCCCACGCAGGTTTCGAGCCGTTTCAGGTGTCGGTTTTTATCGTCATTACACGTAGGAAAAAGCTGTAGGCAGCGACGAATTGTCGCAGATCTTATTCTTTGTTGATTGAACGTTCAATCAAAACAAAATAGACTGGCCCTCAATCCGATCGGCGTCATTCGCCCCTCGGAAGGCCTAAGGAGATGTGCAAGATGCCCAAGGTCGGTATGCAACCCATCCGCCGTCAACAACTGATCGAAGCCACGTTGCAAGCGGTCGATCAGGTCGGAATGGGGGACGCCAGCATTGCGCTGATCGCCCGTTTGGCCGGTGTCTCGAATGGCATCATCAGTCATTATTTTCAGGACAAGAACGGCCTGATCGCCGCCACGATGCGGTACCTGATGAGCGTCCTCAGCGAGAACGTCACCGCGCGCCGTCAGGCGCTGACAGATGACAGCCCACGGGCGCATCTGCAGGTGATCATCGAAGGCAACTTCGACGCCAGCCAGGTCAATGGCCCGGCAATGAAAACCTGGCTGGCCTTCTGGGCCACCAGCATGCACCAGCCGTCTTTGCACAGGTTGCAGCGGATCAACGATCACCGTCTGTATTCCAACCTGTGCTGCGAGTTCCGCCGGGTGTTGCCGCTCGAAGAAGCGCGCAATGCCGCGCGAGGCCTTGCAGCGTTGATTGACGGCTTGTGGTTGCGCGGCGCGCTGTCGGGAGATGCTTTCGACACGGCGCAGGCGCAACGGATCGCTTACGAATACATGGATTTCCAATTGGCCAAGCAGGCAGGTCAGAGCACACAGAAACCGCTCGACGCCTGAACCCCACCGTAGCGTCATCGCGGTGGTCAAGGCCAACAACCAATGCACTTGCGAGGACACTATGGCCCGTTTCGAACTGCAAAAACTCTACATCGATGGCGCGTACACCGACGCTGGCAGCGATGCCACCTTCGAAGCCATCAACCCGGCGAACGGTGAAGTCCTCGCCCAAGTGCAACGCGCCACCAAGGAAGACGTCGAACGCGCTGTGGTCAGCGCCGAAAAGGGCCAGAAAATCTGGGCTGCAATGACCGCCATGGAGCGTTCGCGCATCCTGCGTCGCGCCGTCGACATCCTGCGCGAGCGCAACGATGAACTGGCCGCGCTGGAAACCCTCGACACCGGTAAATCCTTCTCCGAAACCAAGTACGTCGACATCGTCACCGGTGCCGACGTGCTGGAATACTACGCAGGCCTGGTGCCCGCCATCGAAGGCGAGCAGATCCCGCTGCGTGATACCTCTTTCGTCTACACCCGTCGCGAGCCGCTGGGCGTGGTCGCCGGTATCGGCGCGTGGAACTACCCGATCCAGATCGCCTTGTGGAAATCCGCGCCAGCCCTGGCGGCCGGTAACGCGATGATCTTCAAGCCAAGCGAAGTGACCTCGCTGACCACCCTGAAACTGGCCGAGATCTACACCGAAGCCGGCGTGCCAAACGGCGTGTTCAACGTCCTGACCGGCAGTGGCCGTGAAGTCGGCACCTGGCTGACCGAGCACCCGCGCATCGAGAAAATCTCCTTCACCGGCGGCACCGACACCGGCAAGAAGGTCATGGCCAGCGCTTCGGCCTCGTCGCTCAAAGACGTGACCATGGAACTGGGCGGCAAGTCGCCGCTGATCATCTGCGACGACGCTGACCTGAATCGCGCCGCCGACACCGCGATGATGGCCAACTTCTACAGCTCCGGTCAGGTTTGCACCAACGGCACCCGTGTGTTCGTACCGGCGCACCTGAAAGCCGCGTTCGAAGCCAAGATCGTTGAGCGCGTTGCCCGTATCCGCGTCGGCAACCCGGAAGACGAAAACACCAATTTCGGTCCGCTGGTCAGCTTCGCCCACATGGAAAGCGTGCTGGCCTACATCGAGAAAGGTAAGGAACAAGGCGCACGCGTTCTGTGCGGCGGCGGTCGTCTGACCGACGGCGAATTCGCCAAAGGCGCGTTCGTGGCACCGACCGTGTTCACCGACTGCACCGACGACATGACCATCGTTCGCGAAGAAATCTTCGGCCCGGTCATGGCGATCCTCACCTACGAAACCGAAGAAGAAGTGATCCGCCGCGCCAACGACACCGACTTCGGCCTCGCCGCCGGTATCGTCACCCGCGACCTGAACCGCGCCCACCGCGTAATTCATCAGCTGGAAGCCGGCATCTGCTGGATCAACGCCTGGGGCGAGTCCGACGCGAAGATGCCGGTTGGCGGTTACAAGCAGTCGGGCGTGGGTCGTGAGAACGGGATCAGCTCTCTCAATAACTTCACGCGCATCAAGTCCGTGCAAGTCGAACTGGGTGATTACGCCTCAGTGTTCTGAGGAGCCACAAGCGGCAAGTTTCAAGCTGCAAGTAAAAGCAGTTTGGGCTTGCCGCCCTCCCCGATTTCGAAGCCACCGCTCGCTGCTTTTTCTTGCAGCTTGAAGCTTGTGGCTTGTAGCTCCCGCAGGAGAATTTATGACTAAAGAATACGACTACATCATCATAGGCGCCGGCTCTGCAGGTAACACACTTGCGACCCGTCTGACTGAAGACGAAGGCGTCACCGTTCTGCTGCTCGAAGCCGGTGGCCCCGACTACCGCCTCGACTTCCGCACGCAAATGCCGGCCGCGCTGGCGTTCCCGCTGCAGGGCCGTCGCTACAACTGGGCCTACGAAACCGATCCAGAGCCACACATGGACGGTCGCCGCATGGAGTGCGGTCGCGGCAAGGGCCTCGGTGGTTCCTCGCTGATCAACGGCATGTGCTACATCCGCGGCAACGCCATGGACTATGACGGCTGGGCGAAACTGCCGGGCCTGGAAGACTGGTCGTACCTTGATTGCCTGCCGTACTTTCGCAAAGCCGAAACCCGTGACATCGGCCCGAACGATTACCACGGTGGCGACGGTCCGGTCAGCGTGACCACGCCGAAAGCCGGCAACAACCCACTGTTTCACGCCATGGTCGAAGCGGGCGTGCAGGCCGGTTATCCGCGCACCGAAGACTTGAACGGTTACCAGCAGGAAGGCTTCGGCCCGATGGACCGCACCGTGACGCCGAACGGCCGCCGTGCTTCCACCGCCCGTGGCTACCTCGACGTCGCCAAAAAGCGCTCGACCCTGACCATCGTCACCCACGCCCTGACCGACAAAATTCTGTTTGAAGGCAAGCGTGCAGTCGGCGTGCGTTACCTGATCGGCGACGCTGAAGAGCGCGTGGAAGCCAAGGCGCGCAAGGAAGTCCTGCTGTGCTCCGGCGCCATCGCTTCGCCGCAGATTCTGCAGCGCTCCGGCGTCGGCCCGGCGAAATTGCTGGAAAGCCTCGACATTCCAGTGGTTCACGACCTGCCAGGCGTTGGTGAAAACCTCCAGGATCACCTTGAGCTGTACCTGCAATACGCCTGCACTCAACCAGTCTCGCTGTACCCGTCGCTGCTCTGGTACAACCAGCCGGCCATCGGTGCCGAGTGGCTGTTCAACGGTACCGGCATCGGCGCCAGCAACCAGTTCGAGGCCGGCGGTTTCATCCGTTCGCGTCCGGAATTCGAATGGCCGAACATCCAGTACCACTTCCTGCCGGTGGCGATTAACTACAACGGCAGCAATGGTGTGAAAGAGCACGGTTTCCAGGCGCACATGGGTTCCATGCGTTCGCCGAGCCGTGGCCGCATTCAGGTCAAATCCAAGGACCCGCGGCAGCACCCGAGCATCCTGTTCAACTACATGGCCACCGAGCAGGACTGGCAGGAATTTCGCGATGGCATCCGCCTGACCCGGGAAATCATGCAGCAGCCGGCGCTCGACGCGTTCCGTGGCCGGGAGATCAGCCCAGGGATCGACGTGCAAACCGATGAACAACTGGACAAGTTCATTCGCGAGCACGCCGAAACCGCGTTTCACCCGTCCTGCTCGTGCAAGATGGGCACCGACGAGATGGCCGTGGTCGATGGCGAAGGCCGTGTGCACGGCATGCAAAGCCTGCGCGTGGTCGATGCCTCGATCATGCCGATCATCACCACCGGCAACCTCAACGCGCCGACGATCATGATGGCCGAGAAAATCGCCGACAGGATCCGCGGCCGCAAACCGCTGCCGCGCAGCAATGCCGCTTACTACGTGGCCAATGGTGCGCCGGTCAAGGGCAAGCCGATGCGCGATATCACCCCGGTTACTCAGTAAGACGTCATACCGAGGCGCGGCCTTCGCGAGCAGGCTCGCTCCCACATTGGATCTGTGTCGTTCACAAATCCTCTGTGGGAGCGAGCCTGCTCGCGAAGGGGCCCTCAATTCAGCGCAAATCTCCCCGCTGCACAGCAAAACCTCCTACACCCCCTCTTCACTTGATCCTACCCCCACGCAGGCCTACTCTAGACCTCGCGCAACCGTTTCACCCCTCCCCGCCGACGCTGTGCCGCTTGCCCCTACAAGGAGGTTTCCGAATGTTCGATTTCCACCCCCAGCTCAAGCAGCGCTTCGCTGCCTTGCGCACGGGCGCCGAGTTTTTTTCCCTGCGCTATGTCCGCGAGTCCGGGCAGTACCTGTCGGTGCGCAAGAACGTCGCCGAACCGCCGAGCCTGAGCCGCGATGAAGGGGCGATGCTGACCGTGCGCGTCAACGGCGTCGAAGCCTATGCGGCGACCAACGACCTTTCGCAGCAAGGCCTGCAAACCGCGCTCGAGCGCGCCGAGCAGCAAGCCCGCCGGCTCAAGCCGCACGCCTTGCTCGACCTGCGCGATCAGCCGTTGAGCAGCGATCGGGCTGACTACTTTTCGCCCAACCTCGAACAACCCTTTCCGTCGCTGAGCGAATGCTATGAGTTACTCGGCGCGGAATCCGCCTCGGTGCCCAAGGATGAGCGCCTGGTGAACTGGCAAGTAAGCATCGGCATTACCTACGTCGAGCAGATCTACCTGAGCAGCGCCGGTGCCGAATTGCGTCAGGCCCAGCGCTTCGTCTACCCGAGCCTCGACGTCACCGCCTACGACGGCAACGACAGCCAGACCCGCAGCCTCGGCCGCGAGAACTTCGGCCAGCAGGGCGGCGCCGATGTGATCAGTCGTTGCGGCCTGGTCGGCGCCGGCCCGCAAGTCGCCGATCAGGCGCTGCAATTGCTGCTCGCACCGAACACCCCGCAAGGCCCGCGCGACCTGTTGTTGATGCCTGATCAGATGATGCTGCAAATCCACGAATCGATTGGTCACCCGCTGGAACTCGACCGGATCCTCGGTGACGAGCGCAATTACGCTGGCACCAGTTTCGTCAAGACCAGCGACTTCGGCAGCCTGCAATACGGCTCGAAGCTGCTCAACGTGACCTTCGATCCGGACATTCCCGAAGAACTCGCCAGCTACGGGCACGACGACGACGGCAGTCAGGCAAGCAAACAATTCCTGATCCGCGACGGCCTGTTGCTGCGCCCGTTGGGCGGGGCGCTGTCGCAATACCGCGCCGGTCTCGACGGCGTCGCCAACAGCCGCGCCTGCAGCTGGAACCGCGCGCCGATCGACCGCATGGCCAACCTCAATATCGAACCGGGCGACCAGCCGCTGAGCCAGCTCATCGAAGGCATCGAGCACGGCATTCTGATGAGCACCAACCGCTCGTGGTCGATCGATGATGCGCGCAACAAATTCCAGTTTGGCTGCGAATGGGGCCAGTTGGTCGAGAACGGTGAACTTAAAGGCGTGGTGAAAAATCCCAACTACCGGGCGATTTCCGCGCACTTCTGGAAAAGCCTGCGCGCCGTGGGCAACGCCGACACCGTCAAGGTGCTCGGTACGCCGAACTGCGGCAAGGGCGAACCGAACCAGGTGATCCGCGTCGGCCACGCTTCGCCGGCTTGCGTGTTCAGCAACATTGATGTGTTTGGGGGAGACGCCTGATGAGCACTTCGAAGAATCCGTCCGACGCCTTCAAGGTCATGGTCGATTGGCTGCGCGACAGCGTGCGCGAGCCGGAACAGTTCACCCTCAGCTACGCCGCCGAAGCCTCGGCGTTCGTGCGCTTCAATCACGCCAAGGTGCGTCAGGCCGGGCAAGTGCAACAGGCCAACATCGTCCTGAAGCTGATCAATGACGGTCGCCACGCCGACTTGCAAGTGACTCTGTCAGGTGACCAGGAAGGCGACCTGCGCAGGCTCGGCGAAGGTTTGCAACAACTGCGCGAAACCCTGCCGCTGCTGCCGCAGGACCCGTACCTGCTGCTCAACCACAACGGCTGGCAGAGCACGAATGTGCAGGACCATCCCTTGCCGGATACCGAACAGGTTGTCGATGAAATCTGCGCCGCTGCTGAAGGTCTGGATCTCGTCGGTTTTTACGCCGCCGGGCCGATAAGCCGTGGCTTCGCCAGTTCGTCGGGGGCGTTCGGCTGGCATCAGGCGAACAGCTTCAATTTCGATTTCAGCCTGTTCCATGACAACGGCGAAGCGGTGAAGGCCAGCTACGCCGGGCACGACTGGAGCAGCGAAGGTTTCGCCAGACGCTTCGCTCAGGCGCGCGAGCAGCTTGAATTTCTCGGTCGACCGTTACGCACGTTGGCACCGGGGCAATACCGCGCCTATCTGGCACCGGCGGCGCTGGAAGAAATCATGGGCATGCTCAGTTGGGGCGGGTTTTCGGCACAGTCGATTGCCAGTAAAAGCAGCCCGTTGCAGAAGTTGTATGTCGGCGATCAGGCGTTCAGCCCGCTGGTGTCGCTGGAGGAAAAAGTCAGCACCTCGCTGAGCCCGGCGTTTTCCGGTGAAGGTTATCCGCGTAGCGACTTGCGCCTGATTGTCGAGGGCAAGGCTGGCGATCAACTGGTCGGCTCGCGCAGTGCCGCCGAATATGGCCTGGCGGCGAACGGCGCAGGCGGCGGTGAAATGCCCAGTGCGTTGAACATGGCCGCCGGTGACTTGTCGCAGGAACAGATCCTCCAGCAGTTGGGCACCGGGCTGTACATCAGCAACCTGTGGTACCTGAACTACTCGGATCAACCGGCCGCACGCATGACCGGCATGACCCGTTTTGCGACGTTCTGGGTCGAGAACGGCGAGATCCAGGCGCCGGTCAGCACCATGCGTTTCGACGACAGCGCCTACAACCTGCTCGGTTCGCAGCTGGAAGCGTTGACCGCCGAGCGGGAGTTGCTGCTGTCGGCAAGCACCTATAGCCAGCGCAACACCTCGTCATCGCTGTTGCCGGGGGCATTGGTCAGCCGACTGACCCTGACCCTGTAACACCGCAACACCTGTGGGAGCGAGCCTGCTCGCGAAGAGGCCAGATCAGGCAGCATTGACGTCGACTGTGCTGACGCTTTCGCGAGCAGGCTCGCTCCCACACTGACCGCGCTCGACTTTAAATATGCACTGACCACACGAGGTTCCATGCCCAACCGCCCGCCTCTCGACGCCATCACCGCCCGCTGGTTGCCGTGGGTCGTCGCCATTGCGTTTTTCATGCAGTCCCTCGACGGGACCATCCTCAACACCGCCCTGCCAGCGATGGCCCGCGATCTGGCCGAAGACCCGTTGCGCATGCAGGGCGTGATCATTGCCTACATGCTCACCGTGGCCTTGCTGATCCCTGCCTCGGGGTGGATTGCCGACCGTTTCGGCACGAAGAAAATCTTCTTCGGCGCGATCCTGCTGTTCAGCTTCGGCTCGCTGCTTTGCGCCTTGTCCAGCAGCCTGAGCATGCTGATCGGCGCGCGGGTGATTCAAGGCCTCGGCGGTGCGCTGATGCTGCCGGTCGGGCGACTGGTGGTGCTGCGCGCGTACCCGCGTTCGGAACTGGTGCGGATCATGGGTTTCATCACCATTCCCGGCCTGCTCGGCCCGTTGATCGGCCCGACCATGGGCGGCTGGATGGTTGAATACGTGACGTGGCACTGGATCTTCCTGATCAATCTGCCGGTCGGGGTGATCGGTTGTTATGCGGTGTGGAAATTCATTCCCGACCTGCGCGGCACGGAGCGCACGCGCTTCGATAGCTTGGGTTTCCTGCTGTTTGGGGCGGCGATGATCCTGATCACCATCGCCATGGAAGGTCTCGGCGAATTGCACTTGCCGCACCTGCGGGTGATGTTGCTGCTGTTCGCCGGCATGGCCTGTCTGGCGGCGTACTGGTTGCGCGCCGGGCACATCGACAATCCCTTGTTCGCACCGTCGTTGTTCAAGACCCGCACCTTTGCCGTCGGCATTCTCGGCAATCTGTTCGCGCGCCTGGGCAGCGGCGCCCTGCCGTTTCTGGTGCCGTTGTTGCTGCAAGTGGCGCTGGGTTATTCACCCTCGCAAGCGGGGATGAGCATGCTGCCGCTGGCGGCGGCGGCGATGGTCGCCAAATGGGTAGCGCGGCCGCTGATCGAACGCCTCGGTTATCGCATCGTGCTGACCGGCAACACCCTGGCGCTGGGGATCATGCTGGCGAGCATGGCACTGGTCAGCGAGCAGACGCCGTACTGGCTGCTGCTGTGCCTGCTGGCGGTGCTCGGCGCGATCAACTCGTTGCAGTTCACGGCGATGAACACGGTGACGCTGATCGACCTCGATGACGCCAGCGCCAGCAGCGGCAACAGCCTGTTGTCGGTGGTCGCGCAGTTGTCGCTGAGCCTGGGCGTGGCCTGCGCCGGTGCGCTACTCGGCGGATTTACCGCGCAGATCGGCAACGATGGCGTGGACACCGTGCTCGGCGCGTTCCAGCTGACCTTCATCACGGTTGGCATCATGGCGATGCTGGCGGCGACGATTTTCTCGCAACTGTCCAAGGAGGACGGGCGCCGGCCCAAACGTCCGGAACAGCACATCGAACATTGATCGCTGTTCGTCCAGAACTTTCGAAGAAAGTGGCACAGGGCTGCTACACTGCGCGACATTTTGTTTTGCAGGCCCGTCCCGTGACCACCATCGCCACCGCTTTTAATACTCTGCCCCTGTCCGCCGCCATGCTGGCTAACCTCGAATCACTCGGTTATGCCCAGATGACGCCGATCCAGGCGCAGAGCTTGCCGGTGATCCTGAAGGGGATGGACCTGATCGCCCAGGCCAAGACCGGCAGCGGCAAGACCGCCGCGTTCGGCATCGGCCTGCTCAACCCGATCAACCCGCGCTACTTCGGTTGCCAGGCACTGGTGATCTGCCCGACCCGCGAGCTGGCCGACCAGGTCGCCAAGGAAGTCCGTCGTCTGGCCCGCGCCGAAGACAACATCAAGGTCCTGACCCTGTGCGGCGGCGTGTCGTTCGGCCCGCAGATCGCTTCGCTGGAGCACGGCGCGCACATCATCGTCGGCACCCCGGGGCGCATTCAGCAGCACCTGCGCAAGGGTTCGCTGGTGCTTGATGGCCTGAACACGCTGATCCTCGACGAAGCCGACCGCATGCTCGACATGGGTTTCTACGACGCCATCGAAGACATCATCGTCAAGACCCCGGAGCGTCGCCAGACCCTGCTGTTCTCGGCCACGTACCCGGTGGGCATCAAGCAACTGGCATCGAAGTTCATGCGTGATCCGCAAACGGTGAAAGCCGAAGCGTTCCACGATGACACGCAGATCGAGCAGCGCTTCTACGAGATCTCCCCGGAGGACCGCATGAGCGCGGTGACCAAAGTCCTCCACCACTTCCGCCCGGCCTCGTGCGTGGCGTTCTGCTTCACCAAGCAGCAGGTGCAGGAAACCGTCGATCACCTGACCGCCAAGGGCATTTCTGCGGTCGGCCTGCACGGCGATCTGGAGCAGCGTGATCGCGATCAGGTGCTGGCAATGTTCGCCAACCGCAGCACCTCGGTGCTGGTCGCCACCGACGTTGCCGCCCGGGGTCTGGACATCGATGCGCTGGACATGGTGATCAACGTCGAGCTGGCCCGCGATTCGGAAATCCACATTCACCGCGTTGGCCGTACCGGTCGCGCCGGCGAAAAAGGCATTGCCATCAGCCTCGTCGCACCGGGCGAAGCGCACCGCGCGCAAGCCATCGAACAACTGCAGAAATCGCCGCTGAACTGGGACCAGATCGACAACCTCAAGTCCCAGGGCCTGGCACCGCTGCAACCGCCGATGACCACTCTGTGCATCGGCGCCGGGCGCAAAGACAAAGTGCGCCCGGGCGATATTCTGGGTGCGTTGACAGGCGAAGCCGGCATTCCCGGTGCGCAGGTGGGCAAGATTGCGATTTTCGATTTCCAGGCCTACGTCGCCGTGGAACGCACCGTGGCCATGCAGGCCCTGCAGCGTCTGAACGACGGCAAGATCAAAGGCCGTTCGCTGCGCGTGCGTATTTTGTAAACGATCTTCCATTTAACGAAGATCCCCTGTGGGAGCGAGCTTGCTCGCGAATGCAATCTGTCAGTCGACATCACGTTGAATGACACACCGCTTTCGCGAGCAAGCTCGCTCCCACAGTTTGTTTTGTAGCGACCCACCATGAGGACACCGTTTTGCGCTCTACCGAAGTCGTGATCATTGGCGCTGGCGCCGCTGGGTTGATGTGTGCACTGACCGCCGCCGGGCGCGGGCGTCAGGTGTTGCTGCTCGATCACGTGAACAAGGCCGGCAAGAAAATCCTCATGTCGGGCGGTGGCCGCTGTAACTTCACCAATATGTACACCGAGCCAGGCAATTTCCTTTCGCAAAACCCGCATTTCTGCAAATCCGCACTGGCGCGTTACACCCAGTGGGATTTCATCGGCATGGTCGGCAAGCACGGCGTGCCGTACCACGAGAAAAAACTCGGTCAGCTGTTCTGCGATAACAAATCCAGCGACATCCTCGAAATGCTCCTCGACGAGTGCGATCAGGCTGGCGTCGAGTTGCACCTCGACACGTCGATCCAGACCATCGAGAAAGTCGACAGCGGTTACCTGCTCGACACCACGCTGGGCCAGGTGCAGTGCCAGTCGCTGGTGATCGCCACCGGCGGCTTGTCGATCCCGACGCTGGGCGCCACCGGTTTCGGCTATCAGGTAGCGAAACAGTTCGGCCATGAACTGCTGCCGACCCGTGCCGGGCTGGTGCCGTTCACCATCACCGACCAGCTCAAGGAACTGTGCACCGAGCTGTCCGGCACGTCGGTGGATTGTCTGGTCAGCTGCAACGAGCAGAGCTTTCGCGAAAACATCCTGTTCACCCACCGTGGCCTCAGCGGCCCGGCGATTCTGCAGATTTCCTCATTCTGGGAATCCGGCGACACGGTGGAAATCAACCTGCTGCCGGATCACGACGCCGCGAGCTGGCTGCAGCAGCAAGTGGCCGAACGCCCGAACAGCGAGCTGAAAACTTTGCTTGGTGAGATCTTCACCAAGAAGATGGCCAATTTGCTGGCAGACAACTGGTTCGTCTCCAAACCGATGAAACAGTACACCCACGCCGAACTGGCCGAGATCGCCGACAAGCTGGGCAGCTGGAAAGTCGTGCCGGCGGGCACCGAAGGCTATCGCACAGCCGAGGTGACGCTGGGTGGCGTGGATACCCGCGAAGTCTCCTCGAAAACCATGGAATCGCTGAAAAGCCCCGGCCTGTATTTCATCGGCGAAGTGCTGGACGTCACCGGGCATCTGGGCGGGTTCAACTTTCAGTGGGCGTGGGCCTCCGGGTACGCGGCTGCGCAGTACGTCTGATCCAAAGCCAAACACAAAACCCTGTGGGAGCGAGCTTGCTCGCGAAAGCAGTCTTTCAGTCAACATTGCGGTGACTGACACATCGCATTCGCGAGCAAGCTCGCTCCCACAGTGGTTTGTGGTGTAAGTAAAAGGAACACTTTTTGCTGTCAGATGTGCTCGGCGCCATTGCGTCGGCGTCATTACTGGCTCAATTTAGCGGCATCGCCTCGGAAGGCCTTCGCACTTCATGTCCTCAACCTCGTTTCGTCAGTCTTTGCGGCGCCTGTGGGCGCTGGATAAATTCAGTTATAGCGTGCGGGTGTTCATCGCCCTGACCGGCAGCATGGCGCTGTGCTGGTATCAGGATGAAATGGGCCTGTTGATCCCGTTGTTCCTCGGCATCATCGCCAGCGCCCTGGCCGAAACCGACGACAGCTGGCAGGGCCGCCTCAATGCGCTCGCGGTGACGCTGGTGTGTTTCAGCATCGCCGCACTGTCGGTGGAATTGCTGTTTCCCTACCCGATCATTTTCGCCGTGGCTCTGGCGCTGGCCAGTTTCGGTTTGACCATGCTCGGCGCACTCGGCGAGCGTTATGGGGCGATTGCCTCGGCAACGCTGATTCTTTCCGTGTACACCATGATCGGCGTCGATCAGCGCGGCGGCGCAGTCACGGATTTCTGGCATGAGCCGATGCTGCTGGTCGCTGGTGCCGCGTGGTACGGCTTGCTCTCGGTGCTGTGGCAGGCACTGTTTTCCAATCAGCCAGTGCAGCAGAGTCTGGCGCGGTTGTTCCGTGAGCTGGGTTTTTATCTGAAGCTGAAGTCGTCGCTGTTTGAGCCGATTCGGCAGATGGACGTCGAAGCCCGGCGCCTGGAACTGGCGCAGCAGAATGGTCGTGTGGTCGCCGCGCTCAATACGGCCAAGGAAATCATCCTGCACCGGGTCGGCAACGGTCGCCCCGGCTCGAAAGTCAGCCGCTACCTGAAGCTGTACTTTCTCGCGCAGGACATCCACGAGCGCGCCAGCTCTTCGCACTACCCGTACAACGCCCTCGCCGAGGCGTTTTTTCACAGCGACGTGCTGTTTCGCTGCCAGCGTCTGCTGCGCCAGCAAGGCAAGGCCTGTCGCGCCCTGGCCGAATCGATCCAGATGCGCCAGCCCTTCGTTTATGACGCGAGCTTCGCCGAAGCCCTCGGCGATCTGCACGCCTCCCTTGAACACCTGCGCATCCAGAGCAACCCGGCATGGCGCGGGCTGCTCCGTTCGCTGCGCGCACTGGCGGCCAACCTTGGCACCCTCGACCGTCTGCTCAGTGACGCGAGCAACCCGGATGCCCTCGCTGACGCGACCGACAGCAGCCTGCTCGACCGCTCGCCGCGCAATCTCAAAGACGTGTGGATTCGCCTGCGCACACAGCTGACGCCAACCTCGTTGCTGTTCCGCCATGCGCTGCGCCTGCCGTTGGCGCTGAGTATCGGTTACGGCATGGTGCACCTGATTCACCCGTCGCAAGGTTACTGGATCATCCTCACCACGCTGTTCGTCTGCCAGCCGAACTACGGCGCGACGCGGCGCAAACTCGGTCAGCGGATCCTCGGCACAGCGATCGGCCTGACCGTGGCGTGGGCGCTGTTCGACCTCTTCCCCAACCCGCTGGTGCAGTCGTGCTTCGCCATTGCCGCCGGGGTGGTGTTCTTTACCAACCGCACCACGCGCTACACCCTGGCGACAGCGGCGATCACCATCATGGTGCTGTTCTGCTTCAATCAGGTCGGCGATGGCTACGGGCTGTTCCTGCCGCGCCTGTTCGATACCTTGCTCGGCAGCCTGATCGCCGGGCTGGCGGTGTTCCTGTTCCTGCCGGACTGGCAAGGGCGACGCCTGAATAAAGTGCTGGCCAATACGCTGACCTGCAACAGCATCTACCTGCGCCAGATCATGCAGCAATACGCCGCCGGCAAGAGCGACGACCTCGCTTATCGCCTGGCGCGCCGCAACGCGCACAACGCCGACGCGGCGCTGTCAACGACGCTGGCGAACATGCTCATGGAGCCGGGGCATTTTCGTAAGGAAGCGGACGTCGGCTTCCGCTTCCTGGTGCTCTCGCACACCTTGCTGAGTTATCTGTCAGGGCTGGGCGCGCACCGCGAGACGCAATTGCCGGCCGATGTCAGGGAGCATCTGATCGATGGCGCCGGGGTGAAGCTGGCCGCGAGTATCGACGAAATCGCCCAGGGGCTGGCGAGCAAACAGCCGATTGCGATTCAGAGCGATGAGGAAGAAGCGCTGGCCAATGAGCTGGAGCAAATGCCCGATGAAATTGATGAAGGGCAGCGGCTGGTGCAGACACAACTGGCGTTGATCTGCCGGCAACTGGGGCCGTTGCGCACGTTGGCGGCGCACCTGATCAAGGAGGTTTAGCTACAAGCTACAAGCCTGTCCGCTTTTAGCTTGCAGCTTGAGGCTCGAAACTTGAAGCTGCCGTTTACATCCCATGCGCGCGCAGTAGCTTTTCATAGCTCCCATCCGCCTTCATCGCCGCAATCGCCTTGTCGAACCCCGCGATAATCTGTTCATGCTGCGCATTCTTCAGGCTGACCAGTATGTGCAGGCTGTTCTCACTTAGCGGCTTGGGCAGGAATTCCACCGAATTGCGCACCTTGGCTGACTCGCGCGCCAGGTAATACTTGGCCACGTATTCGTCTTCAAGGGTCAACTTGACCCGATCCGCCGCGAGCATGCGCACGCCCATGGCGAAGTTATGCACAGGGACTTTCTGCATCGCCGTATCAGCATCGAATACCGCCGAATAGGCGTAACCGCGCACCACCGCAATCGGATAGGTGTGCAGTTCCTGCAGATTGCTGTAATCGATCGGCGCGTCTTTGCGCTTGAGGAAGCGAATCCGGTTGGTCAGGTATTCGCCGGAGAATTGCCCGTAGCGGGTGCGGTCTTCGTTGTACCAGGCGTTGACCAGCACGTCGTAACGGCCTTCGTCGATGCCGAGCAAGGCCCGCGCCCAAGGCACCTGTTCATAAGTGCTGGCGTACCCGGCCCGGGCCAGCGCCGTGCTGACGATATCGGTGGCGAGCCCGCCGTTGACCAGCGTGTCGTCGGTAAAGGGTGGCCAGTGATCGAATACCAGTCGCAGCTTCTGCGCTGTCGCGTCCTGGCCCAGCAACAGCAGTCCGGTCAAAGCAATGGCTTGAAGCAATCGCGGCATGCTTGAACATCCTCAGCGGGCAACTGCCCGACGTCTTCACGTCAAAAAACCAAGACCCTCTATCGGCAAAACCCAGGCACTAACATTAGCTCATTACAAGCAGTGCACAGCGCTCTTCAGCAGATTACACAAAGTCGGCACGGCTGCGCGAAAGGAATGATGGCATTTTGACCTTTGTCACAGACTCTTACGCCATAAAGACATCTGTGTCGTGTGCGCTTAGTATCGGGCGACACGAACAAGGAATCGGCAAATGACAATCGAGTGGATCTGCAAACATCACAGCGATCTGGGCAAGGAACAGCTGTACGCGCTTCTGAAACTGCGCTCGGAAGTCTTCGTGGTCGAACAGAAATGCGCCTACCCCGATCTCGACGGCCAGGACCTCGACGGCGACACCCACCACCTGATGGGCTGGGAGAACGATCAACTGGTCGCCTATCTGCGCCTGCTGGATCCACAGTCTCAGGGCGGTGACGTGGTGATCGGCCGCGTTGTCACGGCACCGGCCGGTCGCGGCAAAGGGTTGGGGCACAGGATGATGGAGCAGGCGCTGAAACAGGCCGAGAAACATTGGCCGCAGGTGCCGATCTATTTGTCGGCGCAGGCGCACCTGCAGGGATATTACGGCAAGTACGGGTTTGTCGTGGCGGGTGAGGAATATCTCGAGGATGACATTCCACATATCGGCATGCGTCGCGCCTGAACAGCCCTCACCCTAGCCCTCTCCCAGAGGGAGAGGGGACCGACCGGGTTGTCTGCCGCTATCCGCCGACCTGAAAAACTGCGTCGAATGGATTCAAAACAAACTTTCAGGCCGGAGATTTTCTCAAATATCCCCCTATCAGTCCCCTCTCCCTCTGGGAGAGGGTTAGGGTGAGGGGCTCTTAGGGATACTCCAGCACAGCCTTGATCTGCCGCAAATTGCGCTCGATCCAGCCCCGATCAATCGCCCCCCAATCACGAATCCGGTAGCGCCCGGCATGATTGCGCGCGCCCTCTTGCTGCTCGAACTCGCAGACGATATCCAGATCCGCCAGCGCCGCGATCGTATCCTGCGCCGTGCGCCGGGGCATGCCGGTGACTTCGGTCAGCGCCGGCACGCTCGGCGCCAGGCCGCTGTCGATCAGGTACGCCACAAACAGGCGGCGATAGAAACTGCTCTTGGTCTTGCTGACGTCCATTCGCCTCTTCCTGATAGCTGATCAAGCCTGCATGTCGCGCCAGGTCAGGTATACACGCAGATCAAACTCGATCTGGTGATACCCCGGCAGCATGTGCTCGCACAATTTATAGAACGCCTTGTTATGGTCGGACTCCTTGAAGTGCGCCAGTTCGTGCACGACGATCATTTTCAGAAAGTCCGGCGCAGCGTCCTTGAACAACGAGGCGATGCGAATCTCTTTCTTGGCCTTGAGCTTGCCGCCCTGCACCCGCGACACCGTGCTGTGCAGGCCGAGCGCGCGGTGGGTCAGGTCGAGGCGGTTGTCGAACAGCACCTTGTCGATGGCCGGCGCATTGCGCAGGTATTCCTGCTTCAGCTCCAGCGCAAAGCTGTACAACGCCTTGTCGCTCTGCACGTCGTGCCGGCCCGAATAGCGTTGATCGAGGTATTCGCCCAGCCGCCCTTCGGCGATCAACTGGCGCACCTGCTCCTGCAAACGTTCGGGATAGGCCTGGAGGTACTTCAATGCAGTCATGAACGGGTAGCACGGTTGGCAAAAAGGTGCGCCAGTGTAGCGAATTCAACCGGCCAGCGCGCCCCAGTCAAACGGCTCGGCGAAGCTGGCCGCGTCCTCGGCGATCAACGGCCGCGCCACCAGGAAACCCTGCACATACTCGCAGCCATGGGCTTGCAACCACTGATATTGCTCGACGGTTTCCACCCCTTCGGCGATCACCAGCAAACCGTATTGTTTGCACAGACTGATTACCGTACTGACCAGCGAGGCGTCGCGGGGCGAATCAGGCAAACGGGCGATCAAATGGCGATCGAGCTTGAGCGTATCCAGCTCAAGATCGCGCAGATGCGCCAACGAGCAGGGCCCGGAACCGAAATCATCGAGCGCCACGCGCACGCCGAGATTACGCAGCAAGCGCAACTGTTTGCGGGTTTCGTCAGGGTTCTGCATCAAGGCTTCTTCGGTGACCTCGACCTCCAGTTGCCTCGGCTGCAAGGCGTGACGCTCCATCACCTGACGCAACTCGGTAACCAGATTCGGCAGGCTGAACTGGGTGTTGCTCAAACTCACACCCAACACCAGATCATCGGCAAACAGGCTTTCCCAGGCTTTACGCTGCCCGGCGCCGCGATGATAAATCCAGCTGCCGAGGCGACTGATCAGCCGCGCCTCTTCCAGCAGCGGCAGAAACAGCCCCGGCGGAACATCGCCGACGCTTGGGTGCTGCCAGCGCAGCAACGCCTCGAAACCGCGGATCTGGCCGCTGCCGATGGCCACTTGCGGCTGATAGACCAGATTGAAATCACGATTCTCGATGGCGGCGCGCACGCTTTCTTCGAGCATCAGCCGTGAACGCGCACGGCCGTTCATTTCGTGATCGTAGAAGCGATATTGCTGACGCCCGGCGCGCTTGGCTTCGTACATCGCAATATCGGAAGCGCGCAATAAACCGTCGAGGTTCGAGCCGCAGTCCGGGTACGTGGCGATGCCGATGCTCGCGCCCAGGACGATATCCAGACCTTCGATCTGTTGACAGATCGATACACGCTCGATGAGTTTTTCCGCTATCTTCGCCGCCTGCTCGGGAAACTCCAGATCGAGCAGCGCAGTGAACTCATCACCGCCCATGCGCGCCAAAATGTCGAACGGCCGCAGGCAGGCTTTCAATTGTTCGGAAACCCAGCGCAGCACCCGATCGCCGGCATCGTGACCAAGGGAGTCGTTGACCCGTTTGAAGCCGTCGAGATCCAGATACAGCAGCACCCAACTGCTGTCGCTGCGCTCGCCGCGCAACAGCAGGTTTTCCACGGTCTGGTAGAAGCCGCGACGGTTGAGCAGGCCCGTCAGCGGATCGGTCACGGCCTGGAATTCCAGCTGCTGATGCAGGTGGCGCACCACCGACATGTCGAGCACGGTCACCACCATCGCATGCTGCTCGGACGGCAGCGCGGCGCAGGACAACGCAACCGGCACTTGCTGGCCCGGCGCCGTACGCAGCAAGGCATCGTGCAGCCGCAAGGTCTCGCCACGTTTATAGCCGGCATAGAACTCGGAATCAGCCCATACCGGTATGTGCGGCTTCTGCAGGAAATCGAGAAACTCCTTACCTTCCAGTTCCTTCACCGGCGCGTTGAGCAAGCGCGAAATCGCCGGGTTGGCAAAGCGGATCAAACCATCCTCGCCGAGCACCAGAATGCCTTCGGCAGCGTTGTCCAGCACCGAGGCGTTAAATGCCCGCGCTACTTCCAGATCATGACTCAGACGCTGCAACGCACGGCGGTTGCGCTGGTGCTCCAGCAACGCCTGTACCTTGGGCTTGAGGATCTGCGGGTCGAAAGGCTTGAACAGGTAATCCACCGCGCCACTGGCATAGCCCTTGATCACGGCGTCCTGGGATTGCTCGTTGGCGGTGAGGAAGATGATCGGCGTCAGCCGTGTGCGCTGGCTGCCGCGCATCAACCGCGCCACTTCGAAGCCGTCCATGCCCGGCATCTGCACATCCAGCAGCACCAGGTCGACGTCCTGTTCGAGCAGGATATTCAGCGCCTCGAAACCGGAGGCGGCGGTGATCACATACCAATCCTGGCGCTGTAGCAACGCGCGCATGCTGATCAGGTTTTCAGGGTAATCATCAACGATCAAAAGGACAGAGCTGCCTTCACCTGGCTGGGGTTGCGCGCATTCCATGCTGCTTCTCTTTTCGGGACCGTTGCCGGCAAAAACGTAGACGTACTGAGCCTTCACTCTAGACGCGGATCGGTGAAAGCAGAAGCTGTCATCCCGCCATCATCCAAATAATGCTCAACTCAGCCGACTAACGGTCACCGCTACAGCCCCCGAAAACCGGGCGGGATGGCATTTCGACAGGACTTTGACGTCAAGTAATCGCCGGGCGGGCATTAACAAAAAACGCCGCTACGCTTATAAAGACGCCCGAAAACGCACGGGCTAGAGCTTCTGGCACCGACGTTCCGGATGAATTGAGTGGAAGAACCGTCATGATCGATCTCGCAACCTGGAACCTCAGCGTTCCTGTTGGCAGCCCGCCGTACACCGTCGAAACCTCGAAACTGGTGGATGGCTTCAAGGATCAGTACTTCCATTCCGACACCGGCACCTTGTTCTTCTGGTCACCGGTGACCGGCTCGAAAACCGAAAACGCCATCTACCCGCGCACCGAACTGCGCGAAACCTTCAGCAACGGCACCCTGCGCAACTGGTACTACCCGGACGCCGACAACCAGCTGCGCGCGACCCTCACCGTGAACAAAGTGCCGAGCTCCGGCAAGATCGTCATCGGCCAGATCCACGCTTACGAAAGCCAGCGGCCCATGGTCAAACTCGAATATCAGTACAAGACCAAAACCGAAACCGGCAACCTGGTGATCAAAGTGCGCATGCGCCCCGATGACGCCGAAAGCCGCGTTATCACACTCGCTACCGGGATCAAGCTCGACCGCGAATTCAACTACCTCATCCACCTCAGCCCCGGCGGCGCGCTGGGAGTGAGCGCGGCGGGCTATCAGTGGGATTCACAGATCAGCGCGACGTGGCGGGACAAGCCGTTGTACTTCAAGGCTGGGGTGTATGTGCAGGACAACACCGGGTATACGAGTGAGGGTGGGCAGGTGACGTTTTCGAAGCTGGATATTGATCACGATAAATAGCTACCTGGGGCAGATTTCATTCGCTTCACTTGTAGGAGTGAGCCTGCTCGCGATAGCGGTGTGTCATTTAATATTCATGTATCTGAACCAACGCCATCGCGAGCAGGCTCACTCCTACAGGGGATCAGCTGCGTGTCACAGACTGGACCACATTATTTCGATGGCTGAGGTATTGCGAATCCAGTCTGCATGATGATTTTCTGCGTCGCCATCGAGCGATAACGCAAGAGTTACAGGTTGGGTATTCAAGCTCACGCGTCGACGAGAGCGGAGGTCTCGATAGAACCATTCACTCTTAAACATGCATAGAAAAAATATAAAAACTGTCAGATATTACAGCTGACGCCCCGCACTGGTTAAGCCAAGCTATTCAAGCAATAGCTATTTAAGAATTTAATCAAGGATCTACATATATAACTTAATTAGGAGACATACCCAATGTCACACTCAGACATGCTCGGCACCTACAACTCCCGCCCAGATGCGCTTCGACTTGGGATCGCCACGATGGACGAGAAAACCGGGAAATTCACAGGCACATTTATAGCTCCTAACGGTGACAACCTAAATATAAGCGGATGGTTTAATTTCAACGATGAGAAAAAACGCACCGATTTAACATTTAGCACCTCCGCAGCCGAGTGGAAATTCTACGCTAATTATAATTACGACAATCAGAAGTACTTTGAAGAGTGGATCGGTGACGAGTACAGAGACAAAGGCCTAGATGTTACCGGGCATTGGACTTTTTATAAAGATTTGTCAGAACCAAGCAGTGGTACAAACTTTGGATATACCACTGCTGCTAAAAGCCTTTGATAACAAAAAAAAGAGCACAAAGTTATTTAAATCCGATTATGTTCAATGTCTCCTTGAATGACCCTGCTCCAGTGGCGACGGAGCTTGCTCCCGCTGAACCGCGTAGCAAGTCCCGCTTTTTAGGGCCGCTTTGCGCGTCAACAGGAGCAGCTCCCCGCCACAGGTTAAACATCACCAGTCGGACATTTTTAAACGCCGATGTTTAACGACTCCAGCCGTTACTTCCAGATGCCTACAACAGCTTGCGCCGTTGCCTACCACTGCGCCAGAATCCGCCGGCTTGTGCGCTTGGCGGGCTATCGGTAATTTGATTCGCGTCACTGATTTACAGTGATCGGGTTTAGTAGCCCGGGGTTACGCGAAGCGTATGTGCATCCGTTCAGTCAGGTATTTCTACGCCTGCGCTTGATGGTAGCTGTACGCAGGGCGCCTTCGGGTGCGCCGGTCGCGTCTCCCCGGTCTACTAACCTGCGTTCAGCTGCCACCCTCTTCGTTTAGTAGCGATCCGGTGTCGGTTCCTTGCTCGGTGAGTTGGCGGTAAATCAGGCGCTGGATCACGTTGAGTTGAAAGAGTAACAACCGCACAAAAACCGCTTTACGGCGGGTTCTTGATCCAAATGGATTAAATGTTCCGTATACGCGACATTGATCAAACAATGTTTCGGTAGCGCAACATGGACTATGCATTTTTGATCAGCCGCCTCGGCGTGCAAATGCGCGAAAAACGTTTGAATCGAGGCCTGACGCAGGCGCAGCTTGCCGAGCTGGCGGGACTGACACGTTACAAAGTTATCGCGGTGGAGAAAGGTACCCTTTCGGTCGGCATGATCGCTTATGCGCGGCTTTTGGCTGCTCTGGACTGTGAACTCTCGGTTGTTCCAGCAACGATGCCAACCCTTGAAGAGGTTGGTGATTTATTTGAATGAAAACGACCTCTCTTACTTAGCGCAAGAAAATCCCGCCCACAAAAAACCCGCCTCTCGGCGGGTTTCTTTTAAATCAGCTCAACACTCAGGCTCAGTTGACCTTAGCGTTCAACTCACCCTTCAGATAACGCTGGTACATCGCTTCCAGCGAGATCGGTTTGATCTTCGAAGCATTACCGGCGGTACCGAACGCTTCATAACGCGCGATGCACACGTCACGCATTGCAGTCACGGTGGCGCCGAAGAACTTACGTGGATCGAATTCGCTCGGGTTGGTGGCCATCAGGCGACGCATGGCGCCGGTGGACGCCAGGCGCAGGTCGGTGTCGATGTTGACCTTGCGCACGCCGTGCTTGATGCCTTCGACGATTTCTTCAACCGGCACGCCGTAGGTTTCTTTGATGTCGCCGCCGTACTGGTTGATGATCGCCAGCCACTCTTGTGGCACCGAGGACGAACCGTGCATCACCAGGTGGGTGTTCGGGATGCGTTTGTGGATTTCCTTGATGCGGTCGATTGCCAGCACGTCGCCGGTGGGTGGCTTGGTGAACTTGTAGGCGCCGTGGCTGGTGCCGATGGCGATGGCCAGGGCGTCGACCTGAGTGCGCTTGACGAAGTCAGCGGCTTCTTCCGGGTCGGTCAGCATCTGGCTGTGATCCAGAACGCCTTCGGCGCCGATGCCGTCTTCTTCACCGGCCATGCCGGTTTCCAGCGAACCCAGGCAGCCCAGCTCGCCTTCTACCGAAACGCCGCAGGCGTGGGCCATGGCTACGGTTTGTTGGGTAACGCGGACGTTGTAGTCGTAGTCGGTCGGGGTCTTGCCGTCCTCGCCCAGCGAGCCGTCCATCATCACCGAGCTGAAGCCCAGTTGAATCGAACGCTGGCAGACGTCAGGGCTGGTGCCGTGATCCTGGTGCATGCACACCGGAATGTGCGGGAATTCTTCGATCGCCGCCAGGATCAGGTGACGCAGGAAAGGCGCGCCGGCGTATTTGCGGGCGCCGGCCGAAGCCTGAACGATCACCGGGGAGTCAGTCTTGTCAGCGGCTTCCATGATGGCGCGCATCTGCTCAAGGTTGTTGACGTTGAAGGCTGGAACGCCGTAGCCGAATTCGGCTGCGTGGTCCAGCATCTGGCGCATGCTGATAAGTGCCATTGTGTGTGTCTCTCCCGGTTGAGGGTCGTTGATCGTGCCAGCCTGCCGGAGCGGCGGCGGCTATTCAAGTGATTGCAGATCGGGGGTTGAGGCCCGGTCTGGTGATTCGATAAAGCAAATTCTTCGGAACTGCGCAGAACCCTGTGGGAGCGAGCTTGCTCGCGAATGCATTTCAACAGTCAACATTGATGCAAGCTGATCCGCCGCTTTCGCGAGCAAGCTCGCTCCCACAGTTGGATCTGTTTCCACATTGGTCCTGCGGTGTTGCAATTATTCGGCCTTGCAGCCCCGGCCAATCAGGTCATTTGTGGCGACCCAGTACACCAGGCCTTCGTCACCCTTGACGTGAAACGCCAGCATGCCATCGCTGTACAGCGTGCCCGAGGCGCCCGGCTCTTCTTTCAGGCGATAGACCTGATCGCCGCCGCCCAGTCGCACATCGACTTCCTTCTGGCCGGCATCGGCGTAACGCCACAGCACTTTGGCTTGGCTGTCGCAGGTCCAGGTGGTCCAGTTGTCCGCAGGGGCGGATGACTGAAACAGGTTCAACTGCGCGCAACCGCCCAACAATGCCAACGCCGCAATGGCGATCAAGCCTTTCATCCGTGTTCCTCGACTGACGGCGCACGCCGCCAGCCCTGAGTTAAGAGTCAGACCCGTCAAGGACAACCATGTTCCTTGGCCGGGGTTTGCGTCTCGTATTTCTCCAGGCCGTCCGGCCCGGAACGCTTGTTCAGCACCGGATTGGTTTCGGCCTGCCAGTCGGCCTGGTAACAGCCTTTCTGCGGCTCGCTCGGTGCCGGCGTGGCTTCGGCCTTGGGATTGCTCCCGCAGGCTGCCAGCGTAGCGGTCAGCAACAACAGCGCTAACGACTTGACCATGTAAACACTCCTTTGCCTGGCCAAACGGGCGGCCTCAGGCCTTGGCCCGGCTTTCCAGGACTTCAACGGCCGGCAGCACTTTGCCCTCGACGAATTCGAGGAACGCGCCACCACCGGTAGAAATGTAGGAGATCTGTTCAGCCACGCCATATTTATCGATCGCCGCCAACGTGTCGCCACCGCCAGCAATCGAGAACGCCGAGCTTTCGGCGATGGCTTGAGCCAGCACTTTGGTGCCGTTGCCGAACTGGTCGAATTCGAACACGCCGACCGGACCGTTCCACAGAATGGTTTTAGACGATTTCAGCAGTTCGGCGAAGTTGGCCGCGGTTTGCGGGCCGATATCCAGAATCATGTCGTCAGCCGCGACGTCAGCGATCAGTTTGACCGTGGCTTCGGCGGTTTCGGCGAATTCCTTGGCAACCACCACGTCAACCGGCAGCGGCACGCTGACCTTGGCAGCGATGGCGCGCGCGGTGTCGAGCAGATCCGGTTCGTACAGCGATTTGCCTACCGGGTGACCGGCCGCCGCGAGGAAAGTATTGGCGATGCCGCCGCCAACGATCAGTTGATCGCAGATCTGGCTCAGGCTGTTGAGCACGTCGAGTTTTGTCGAGACCTTGGACCCGGCCACGATGGCCGCCATTGGCTTGGCCGGTGCGCCGAGGGCTTTGCCCAGTGCGTCCAGTTCAGCGGCGAGCAACGGGCCAGCGGCTGCGACTTTGGCGAATTTAGCTACGCCGTGGGTCGAACCTTCGGCGCGGTGAGCAGTACCGAAAGCGTCCATCACGAACACGTCGCACAGGGCCGCGTATTGCTGGGCCAGTTCGTCGGCGTTCTTTTTCTCGCCTTTGTTGAAGCGTACGTTTTCGAACAGCACGATGTCGCCGGCCTTGACGTCAACACCGCCCAGGTAATCAGCCACCAGCGGCACTTCGCGGCCCAGGGCCTTGCTCAGGTAGTCGGCGACAGGCTTGAGGCTGTTCTCGGCAGAGAACTCGCCTTCGGTCGGACGGCCCAGGTGCGAGCAGACCATCACGGCCGCGCCTTTTTCCAGGGCCAGCTTGATGGTCGGCAGCGAAGCCAGGATTCGCGCGTCGCTGGTGACCACACCGTCCTTGACTGGGACGTTGAGGTCTTCGCGGATCAATACGCGCTTGCCTTGCAGATCGAGGTCGGACATCTTCAACACGGTCATGGGTCGCACTTCCTACGGTTTTTTTGAAGTTGCTGTTTGCAGATAGTGGTCTGCAACGTCCAGCATTCGGTTGGCAAAACCCCACTCGTTGTCGAACCAGGCCAGGATGTTCACCAGCCTTGGGCCGGAAACACGGGTCTGACTGGCATCGACAATGGCCGAGTGTGGGTCATGGTTGAAATCACAACTGGCGTGCGGCAACTCGGTATAGGCCAAAAGCCCCTTGAGCGGACCGCTGGTGGCGGCGTCGCGCAGGATCCGGTTGATCTCGTTGGCGTCGGTCGCCGTGGCGGTCTGCATCGTGATATCGAGGCAGGACACGTTGACCGTCGGCACGCGTACCGCTTTGGCCTGAATTCGCCCGGCAAGTTCCGGCAGCAGGCGCTCGATACCGCGCGCCAGACCAGTGGACACCGGGATCACCGACTGAAACGCCGAACGGGTGCGGCGCAGGTCTTCGTGATGGTAGGCGTCGATCACTGGCTGATCGTTCATCGCCGAGTGAATGGTGGTGATCGACACGTAATCCAGGCCAATCGCCTTGTCGAGCAGACGCAACAGCGGCACGCCGCAGTTGGTGGTGCAGGACGCGTTGGACACCAGCCGTTCATCACCGGTCAGGCAATCCTGATTGACCCCGTAAACGATAGTGGCGTCGACATCCGCCTCGCTGGCCATCGGCTGCGAGAACAACACGCGTGGCGCGCCAGCATCGAGAAAGCGCTGGCCGTCTTCACGGGTGTTATAGGCACCGGAGCATTCGAGCACCAGATCGACGCCCAGCGACGCCCAATCGATGCCTTCGGGAGTGGCACTGCGCAGGACCTTCACGCAGTCGCCATTAATATGCAGACAATCGCCTTCCACGCGCACTTCGCCGGGAAAACGGCCGTGGGTGGAGTCAAAGCGTGTCAGGTATTCGATGCTGGCCATGTCGGCCAGATCGTTGATCGCGACAATTTCAAACCCGGCTTTCTCGCCTCGCTCGAACAACGCACGCAAAACGCAACGACCAATGCGGCCGTAGCCGTTGAGTGCAACTTTGTAGGGACGCGGTTGAGGCATGGGGTTCTCGATTACCGTGGTGAGTCATGCAGTGCGATGTTGCCCGGGCCACCGCTTTCGCGAGCAAGCTCGCTCCCACATGGGCAGTGTATAACCCTGTGGGAGCGAGCTTGCTCGCGAAGGCGTCAGCTCAGACGACATCTTTTCTGGATCAGTCTTCCAGCAGCTCTTCCGCCTGACCCAGGATGTTTTCCAGGGTGAAGCCGAACTCTTCGAACAGTGCCGAAGCCGGCGCCGATTCGCCGTAGGTGGTCATGCCGATCACGCGGCCTTCCAGACCGACGTACTTGAACCAGAAATCGGCGTGGGCCGCTTCGATGGCGATACGCGCACCCACCTGCAACGGCAGCACCGATTGCTTGTAGCTGGCGTCCTGCGCATCGAACACGCTGGTGCACGGCATCGAAACCACGCGAACCTTGCGGCCCTGCTCGGTCAGTTTGTCGAAGGCCTGAACGGCCAGGCCGACTTCCGAACCGGTGGCGATCAGGATCAGCTCAGGCTCGCCGGCGCAGTCCTTCAACACGTAGCCGCCGCGGCTGATGTCGGCAATCTGGCCGGCATCGCGCTCCTGGTGTTGCAGATTCTGACGCGAGAAGATCAGCGCCGATGGGCCGTCCTTGCGCTCCAGTGCGTTTTTCCACGCGACAGCCGATTCAACAGCATCGGCTGGACGCCAGGTGTCGAGGTTCGGCGTGGTGCGCAGGCTGGTCAGTTGCTCGATCGGCTGGTGTGTCGGGCCGTCTTCGCCCAGACCGATGGAGTCGTGGGTGTAGACGTGGATCACACGCTTCTTCATCAGCGCCGACATGCGCACCGCGTTGCGGGCGTATTCCATGAACATCAGGAAGGTTGCGCCGTACGGCACCAGACCGCCGTGCAGGGTCACACCGTTCATGATCGCGGTCATGCCGAATTCGCGCACGCCGTAGTACATGTAGTTGCCGCTGGCATCTTCAGCGTTGACGCCCTTGCAACCTTTCCACAGGGTCAGGTTGGAACCGGCCAGGTCAGCCGAACCGCCGAGCAGTTCCGGCAGCAGCGGGCCGAACGCGTTCAGGGTGTTCTGGCTGGCTTTACGGCTGGCGATGGTTTCGCCCTTGGCCGCGACTTCGGCAATGTAAGCCGAGGCTTTTTCCGAGAAGTCGGCTGGCAGCTCGCCGCTCAGGCGACGGACCAGCTCGTTGGCTTCGCTCGGGAACGCTGCGGAGTAAGCAGCGAAACGCTGGTCCCACTCGGCTTCGGCGGCGCGGCCTTTTTCCTTGGCGTCCCATTCGGCGTAAATGTCGGCCGGGATTTCGAAAGGACCGTAGTTCCAGTTCAGCGCCTGACGGGTCAGGGCGATTTCCGCGTCACCCAGCGGGGCGCCGTGGCAGTCTTCCTTGCCTTGCTTGTTCGGCGAACCGAAACCGATGGTGGTCTTGCAGCAGATCAGCGTCGGCAGCGGGCTCTTGCGCGCGGTGTCGATGGCAGTCTTGATCTCTTCCGGGTCGTGACCGTCAACGTTGCGGATCACTTGCCAGTTGTAGGCTTCGAAACGCTTTGGCGTGTCGTCGGTGAACCAGCCTTCGACTTCGCCGTCGATGGAGATGCCGTTGTCATCGTAGAAGGCGATCAGCTTGCCCAGACCCAGAGTACCGGCCAGGGACGCGACTTCGTGGGAAATGCCTTCCATCATGCAGCCATCACCGAGGAACACGTAGGTGTGGTGGTCGACAATGTCGTGGCCAGGACGGTTGAACTGCGCACCCAGAACCTTTTCTGCCAAGGCAAAACCGACAGCGTTGGCCAGACCCTGACCCAGCGGGCCGGTGGTGGTTTCAACGCCCGGGGTGTAACCGAATTCCGGGTGGCCAGGGGTGCGGCTGTGCAGTTGACGGAACTGCTTGAGGTCGTCGATCGACAGGTCGTAACCGGTCAGGTGCAGCAGCGAGTAGATCAACATCGAGCCGTGGCCGTTAGACAGCACGAAGCGGTCACGGTCGGCGAACGACGGGTTGCTCGGGTTGTGCTTGAGGTAGTCGCGCCACAGCACTTCGGCGATATCTGCCATACCCATGGGGGCACCGGGATGGCCGCTGTTGGCTTTTTGCACGGCATCCATGCTGAGGGCACGAATGGCGTTGGCACGCTCACGACGGCTAGGCATCGCTGATCTCCTGGGTGTGAATAGATTGAAACGGAAAAAAGGAGGGCATTTTCCCTCACCCATGCGCCTCGGGGCAATGACAGATAGTGATCCGGAGGCGTTTTTCCAATCGATAGCGCCGGTTTCTGCTGGTGAAACCTTTCCGCTGCTGTTTTGTAGAGACCACCGTCCGATGAGAAGTGCCATTTATCGAGCAATATCAAAACTTTTTGATATTGACCTTGCGATGCCCCCTCACCGTCTCTAGACTGCCAGCCCTATGAACCTACGCGTGCCTTCCATTCGCCATGACGATTGCGACGAGCTGGCGGCCCTGTGCAAGGCCGGCGGCGATCCGTTGCGGCTGAATGTCTTGCGCGCGCTGGCCAACGATTCATTCGGCGTGCTGGAGCTGGCGCAGATTTTCGGCATCGGTCAGTCCGGTATGAGCCACCACCTTAAAGTGTTGGCGCAGGCCGATCTGGTGGCGACCCGGCGTGAAGGCAACGCGATTTTCTATCGTCGCGCCCTGCCCCATACCGAATTGCTCGGCGGCAAGCTGCACGCGGCGTTGCTGGAAGAAGTCGACGATCTGGCGCTGCCGGACGACGTGCAAACGCGGATCGAACAGGTCCACGGGCAACGCGCCGCCGCCAGTCAGGATTTTTTCGCCCGGGTTGCGGAGAAGTTTCGCGCCCAGCAGGATTTGATCGCCGGTCTGCCGCAGTACCGCGACAGCGTGCTGGCGCTGCTCGACAAGCTGAACTTCAATGGTGCCGCCACGGCCATCGAAGTCGGCCCCGGCGACGGGGCTTTTCTGCCGGAACTGGCGCGTCGTTTTGCCAGCGTGACTGCGCTGGACAACAGCCCGGCGATGCTCGAACTGGCGCGTCAGGTCTGCGAACGTGAACAGCTGGCTAACGTCAGCCTGCAATTGGCCGATGCATTGAACGGCAGTAGCGTTCAGGCCGATTGCGTGGTGTTGAACATGGTGTTGCACCATTTCGCCGCCCCGGCCGATGCGCTCAGGCACATGGCCGACCTGCTGCAACCGGGCGGTAGCCTGCTCGTGACAGAGTTATGTAGCCACAACCAGAGTTGGGCCAGGGAGGCCTGCGGTGATCTCTGGCTGGGGTTTGAACAGGACGATCTGGCCCGTTGGGCCACCGCTGCGGGACTCGTTCCCGGGGAAAGCCTCTATGTAGGCTTACGTAATGGTTTCCAGATCCAGGTCCGCCATTTTCAGCGACCGGCTGGCGACACTCACCATCGGTAAATTCAGGAAAACATCGAGATGAGCGAATACTCCCTCTTCACCTCCGAGTCCGTGTCCGAAGGGCATCCGGACAAAATCGCCGACCAGATTTCCGATGCGGTGCTGGACGCCATTATTGCCCAGGACAAACACGCCCGCGTGGCCGTGGAGACTCTGGTCAAGACCGGCGTGGCCATCGTTGCCGGTGAAGTGACCACCAGCGCCTGGGTCGACCTGGAGCAGATCGTTCGTGACGTGATTTGCGACATCGGCTACACCAGCTCCGAAGTCGGCTTCGACGGCGCAACCTGCGGCGTGATGAACATCATCGGCAAGCAGTCCCCCGACATCAACCAGGGCGTTGACCGTGCCAAGCCTGAAGATCAGGGCGCCGGCGACCAGGGCCTGATGTTCGGCTACGCCAGCAACGAAACCGACGTTTTGATGCCAGCGCCGATCACCTTTTCGCACCAACTGGTGCAGCGTCAGGCCGAAGCCCGCAAATCGGGCCTGCTGCCTTGGCTGCGTCCGGATGCCAAGTCGCAAGTGACCTGCCGTTACGAAGGCGGCAAGGTGGTGGGTATCGACGCCGTTGTTCTGTCGACCCAGCACAACCCTGAAGTGTCGTACAAAGACCTGCGCGAAGGCGTGATGGAGCTGATCGTCAAGCACGTGCTGCCTGCCGAACTGCTGAGCAAGGACACCCAGTTCCACATCAACCCGACCGGCCAGTTCATCATTGGCGGCCCGGTAGGTGACTGCGGTCTGACCGGTCGCAAGATCATCGTCGACAGCTACGGCGGCATGGCCCGTCACGGCGGTGGCGCGTTCTCCGGCAAGGATCCATCGAAGGTTGACCGTTCGGCTGCCTACGCTGGCCGTTATGTGGCCAAGAACATCGTCGCGGCCGGCCTGGCCGAGCGTTGCGAGATTCAGGTTTCCTACGCCATCGGCGTTGCACAGCCGACCTCGATCTCGCTGAACACCTTCGGCACCGGCAAGATCAGCGATGACAAGATCATCAAACTGGTCCGCGAAGTGTTCGACCTGCGTCCATACGCAATCACCACCATGCTCGACCTGCTGCACCCGATGTACCAGGAAACCGCAGCCTACGGCCACTTCGGCCGCGCGCCGCAGACCAAGACCGTCGGCGAAGACAGCTTCACCACGTTCACCTGGGAAAAAACCGACCGCGCCGACGCCTTGCGTTCTGCTGCCGGCCTGTAAGCCCTTCCCCGGCTACAAAAAAAGCCCCGCACGGTTTGCGCCGTGCGGGGCTTTTTCATGCCGTGAAGTATCTTCACTTGTTCTGCTTGCAAGCCTGAGCTCACCGCGCCGGTTCAGGTCAGCGTACTTCGAAGGGACCGCTCGGTCAGTCCCCTCTCCCTCTGGGAGAGAGCTAGGGCGAGGGGCTTTTTGCCCCATACAGAAACAAGCGGCAAAACACCCACACGCCATCATCAAAATCCCCGCCTACGCTTCAAGCATCACCCCCGAGCAAGGAAGCTCACATGCTGTTCACTCTGCGCCTGCTGTCGATTCTCCTGCTGACACTCATCACCCTCCATGCCCACGCCAACTGCCCAGACTGGCCACCCACCAAAGCTCAACGCGAAATCACCGCCCTGCAAACCCAGATCGACCAATGGGACGATGCCTACCACCGCGAAGGCCGCTCGCTGATCGCCGACGAACTCTACGACCAGTCACGCCTGCGCCTGAAAGCATGGCGACAATGCTTCCTAATACCCTCGCCGCCCGCGCCATTGCGCAGCGCCAGCGGCCCCGTCCAGCATCCCGTCGCCCACACTGGCCTCGACAAGCGTCATCAAGCCGAAGACATCGAACGCTGGCTGCGGTCGCGCAAGAATGTCTGGATTCAACCGAAAATCGACGGCGTAGCGGTCACCCTGATCTATCGCCAAGGGCTGTTGCAGCAAGCCATCAGCCGTGGCGACGGCCTCTCGGGGCAGGACTGGACAACCTCGGCGCGCCAGATCCCCGCGATCCCGCAACGCCTGAGCCAACCGCAAGATCTGCTGGTGCAGGGCGAACTCTATTGGCGTTTGAAAGACCACGTGCAAGCCAACGCCGGCAGCGTCAACGCCCGCGCTACCGTGGCCGGATTGATGGGGCGCAAATCGCTGGATGCGCAACAAGCTGCCGGGATCGGTCTGTTCGTGTGGGACTGGCCGCAGGGCCCCGTGGATTTACCCGATCGAATAACCCTGCTGGCGACACTGGGTTTCGCCATCACAGAACCTTACAGCCACGCGATCAGCGACTTCGCCGAGGCGCAAAAATGGCGCGAGCACTGGTATCGCTCACCGCTGCCGTTTGCCACCGATGGCGTGGTCCTGCGCCAGAGTCAGCGCCCACCTGCCGAGCGCTGGCAGGCTCGCGCACCGTATTGGGCGACCGCCTGGAAATATCCGTTCGCGCAGGCATTGGCTGATGTGCGCAAAGTCAATTTCAAGATCGGGCGCACCGGGCGGATCACCCCGGTGCTGGAACTGACCCCGACGATGCTGGACGACCGCGAGATCAAACGGGTCAGCGTCAGCTCATTGAAGCGCTGGCAGCAGATGGATATCCGCCCCGGCGACCAGGTGGCGATCAGCCTTGCCGGGTTGACGATCCCGCGGCTCGACAGCGTGGTATTACGTGCCACCGAGCGCACAGAGCTATCTGTTCCGAACGCGCAGGACTTTCATGCGCTGAGTTGCTGGCAACCCACCGCCGGCTGCGAAAGCCAGTTTCTCGCGCGTCTGGCCTGGCTCAGTGGCAAGCAAGGGCTGGCGATGGCGCATGTCGGTCGAGGCACCTGGGAGAAACTTTTCGAAACAGGCCGCCTGAACAACCTGCTGGATTGGTTGACCCTCGACGAGCCAGAGCTTGCTAACATCGCCGGCTTCGGCGAACGCAGCAGCGCTCGCCTGATCCACAGTTTTCACAGCGCTCGCCAACAACCTTTTGCGCAGTGGCTCAAAGCCTTGGGCCTGCCGCCGACCGGTCAGGCACAACTGGCTGATACCTGGCAGGCGCTGGCACTACGCGACACCGAACAATGGCAGGCAGAACCCGGTATCGGCCCCGGCCGTGCGGCACAATTGAGCGCCTTCTTTCGCGACCCGCAAGTGTTAGCCTTGAGCGAGACCTTGCAGGCCGCCGGGATCGACGGCTTCTGAACATGCCCTTCCCGCCCGGCGGGAACCCAATGGCCGGCCCGGCGCTCCAACAGCGCAGTGCCCTCCAACCCGACTGTTTATGCACATGGAGCTTTTATGAAATTTCTCGCACCGCTCGCCCTGTTCACCCTGTGCGGCGTACTGGCCGCCCCGGCGATGGCGGAAGAAGAAGGCCCAGGCCTGACCGGTTGCGCTGCCAAGAAGCAGGGCATCATCAACCAGATCGAACAGGCCAAGTCGCGCGGCAACATGGAGCAGCAGGCCGGTCTGGAAACCGCACTGCGCGAAGTCAGTGAACACTGCACCGACGCCGGACTGAAAAAAGAACGCGAGAACAAGGTGCTTGAAGCCAAGCATGAAGTCAGCCAGCGTCAGGCTGACCTCGACAAGGCCATGAAGAAGGGCGATCCGGAAAAAATCAACAAGCGCAAGGAAAAACTGGCCGAATCGCGTAAAGAGCTGCAGGAAGCGCTGGACGAGATCGACAAGTAAGCAATCATGCGGTGAATCTGATGACCTCTTCGCGAGCAAGCTCGCTCCCACATTGGAATACATATCCCATGTGGGAGCGAGCTTGCTCGCGAAGAGGTCAGCTCAAGCGATAGAGATCAATGATCCCGAAACTGCTTATGGCAAGCACTGCAGGCATCTTCGACTTTCTGCACGGCCGGCCCGAGGTTGCTGGCCTTGTACGGCTGAACCTTGCTGGCGATGACCAGTTCACCGGTTGCCGCCTCAAGGTCTCGGGCCATTTGCTGAAACTGTGCCTGCTTCTGCCAGACATCGTCTTTGGCGCTGGTGTGATCTTCTTCGCGAATCTGCGGGAAATGCTGCCACGGCTCATGGGACAAAGCATCGAGCCTGACCGCACCTTGAGTAAATTTCGCCCCGTCGAACGGGATGCGTCCACGCAACATGCCGCCGAGGTCTTCGCTGGTCTTGAGCATCTGTTTGAAGATGGCCTTGCGCTGGCCCAGCGGGGAATTCGGATCGACCCCGCCACAGGCGGACAGGGCCAAACAGGCCAGCAATACAACAGCAATTCGTTTGAGAGTCATGGCGGCTTCAGGTCGCGGAAATCGGCGGCCAGTATCCTCGCGTCACCGTCAAACACCAATAGCCCTATTAAAAATACGGGTTGCTTGAGCGCATGGAGCACTTGGGCGACCGGAACAGGAATCACTCCATGAATCGCCGTTTCCAGGCCTGGCGTCACCCACTGCTTGCCACCCTTCCACTGCTGGCCGCACTCGCTGGCTGCACCGGCGGTGACAGCGACAAGCCAAAAACCCATGCACTGGCCACATATTCGAGCGTCACCTGGGAAGCCCTGCCCGCGGTGTCCGACAGCGATCTGGTCGCCGGTTTCGGCTCGTGGCGCAGCGCCTGCGCCCGACTGAAAGCCGATGCAGTCTGGGGCCCGACCTGCGCAACTGCCGCCAATGTGCCGCAAAGTGCCAGCGACATTCGCGCCTTCCTAAAGCAGAACCTCGATGTGTATGGCTTGCGTGCGGAAAACAACAATCCCAACGGCCTGATCACCGGCTATTACGAACCGGTCTACCCCGGCAGCCTGACGCCCACCGAGACAGCGAACGTGCCGGTGTACGGAGTGCCGGAAGACATGATCATCGTGTCCTTGGACAGCATTTATCCGGAACTCAAAGGCAAGCGCCTGCGCGGCCGGCTCGAAGGGCGGGTGCTCAAGCCATACGACGACGCCGCCACCATCGAATCCAAAGGCGTGAAAGCGCCGGTGGTGGCGTACCTGACCGACCCGATGAACCTGCAATTCCTGCAGATCCAGGGTTCGGGAAGGATTCAGACCGAGGACGGCAAACAGCTGCGCATTGCCTACGCTGATCAGAATGGCCACCCGTACCGGCCGATCGGTCGCTGGCTGGTGGAGCAAGGCGAGCTGAAAAAAGAAGACGTGACCATGAGCGCGATCAGCAACTGGGCGAAGGCCAACCCGACGCGCAT
The DNA here is from genome assembly GCF_036668835.1 of Pseudomonas koreensis. Lineage (GTDB taxonomy): Bacteria > Pseudomonadota > Gammaproteobacteria > Pseudomonadales > Pseudomonadaceae > Aquipseudomonas > Aquipseudomonas koreensis_I. Next base: position 597,176 of record NZ_JAZEVW010000003.1, on the reverse strand, counting down.
TCCGCAACTGCTCGCCAGCAACCCGAGCTACGTGTTCTTCACCCGCAACCCGGACAGTAACGAAGGCCCGCGCGGCTCGCTGAACGTACCGCTGACCGCCGGCTACAGCGCGGCGGTGGATCGCAAGGTGATTCCGCTGGGCAGTCTGTTATGGCTGTCGACCACCAAACCGGACGGCACACCACTGGTGCGCCCGGTCGCGGCACAGGACACCGGCGGCGCGATCGCCGGCGAGGTTCGCGCGGATCTGTTCTGGGGCACCGGTGATGCCGCCGGGCAATTGGCCGGGGACATGAAACAGCAGGGGCAGATCTGGATGCTCTGGCCCAAAGGCGCGCCGTTGCCGCAAGTGCCGCAGGTGGCGGATGCACCGAAGGATAAATCCTGAGATCCATAGCGTCTGACCTATCGCCTTCGCGAGCAGGCTCGCTCCCACATTTGCAATGCATATTCATGTGGGAGCGAGCCTGCTCGCGAAGGGGCCATCAGTAGCGCCGAACAAGTCAGACAGAGACAAAGAAGAACGAAGCAATCAAGCCCATCCCCACAAACCACACCACCGAGCGCAACGCCGCCCAGTCGGCCAGATAGCAAATGATGTAGAGCAGGCGACTGGTGATGAACAGCACCGCCAGCACATTGACCGTTACCAACTGCGCCGTACCGACCAGGTGCGCAACGAGCACCGCGGCGGCAAATGCCGGGGTCACTTCAAAACTGTTCAATTGCGCGGCATGCGCACGTCGCGCCACACCGCCGACGCTGTCGAGAAAATCCCGCGGATCGTAATTGTCCTTCAGCCGGAAACCGCCAGACGCCTTCGCCACGATCGTGCACACGTACGGCAGGAAAATCGCGATCAACACACACCACAGAGCTACCGTCATAACACCATCCTTTTTGATTTTGGAGTTCGCGGGCAGGCAGAACGACATCGCTAGCCCCCAGGGCTAAGAGCCGCCGACGGCCGAAAGGTTCTTGAGGTAGCACATACCGACAAACCACACGGATCACACTGAGCCCGACTGCGTCACCCGCAGGACCAGAGCGTAGCTGACAAGCGGGCATTCCACCCCGGATGCAGCAACGCCGCCAGAGCTGTCGCCCCGCTTGCCGCCCCCTCGGATGTTGAATCAATTAGTCAGATTATTGATTCGCGATGTGTCCATGGCTGTTTATACTGCGCGCGACCACGCCGCATTCAGTTGCGCACAGAAAAATACCAATAATGGCTGCCTGCGCCGCTCTCGCTTGAGATCGGTCGTCGGCCCGCGTATGCCTGATCAAAGCGTCAAGACTATTAACCGAGACCTTGCGCATGCCACTCGCCTTGCTTGCCCTCGCCGTTGCCGCCTTCGGCATCGGCACCACTGAATTCGTGATCATGGGCCTGCTGCCCGATGTCGCCCGCGATCTGGCCGTGAGCATTCCCCATGCCGGCCTGTTGATTACCGGTTATGCGCTGGGCGTGGTGTTCGGCGCACCAATTCTGGCGATCGGCACCGCGAACATGCCGCGTAAAGCGACGTTGCTGGGGATGACGTTGATGTTCATCCTCGGCAACGTGCTGTGCGCCCTGGCGCCAAATTACGCCACGCTGATGGCCGCGCGCGTAGTTACGGCCCTGTGCCACGGTGCGTTCTTCGGCATCGGTTCGGTGGTCGCCGCCGGGCTGGTCGCGCCGAACAAGCGCGCCCAGGCTATCGCCATGATGTTCACCGGTCTGACCCTGGCCAACGTACTCGGCGTTCCGCTGGGCACTGCGCTCGGCCAATACGCCGGTTGGCGCTCGACGTTCTGGGCGGTGTCGGTAATCGGCGTGATCGCCGCACTCGCGCAATGGCTGTGGTTGCCAAAACACATTGCGATGGACAAGGCCAACCTTGCCAGCGAATTCAAAGTGCTCGGCAAGGTCAATGTGCTGCTGGCGCTGGGCATGAGCGTGCTGGCCTCGACCAGTCTGTTCAGTGTGTTCACTTACATTGCGCCGATTCTGCAAGACATCACCGGCGTCAGCCCCCACGGCGTCACGGTGATGTTGCTGCTGTTCGGTGTTGGTTTGACGGGGGGCAGCATGCTCGGCGGACGTCTGGCCGACAGCCGTTTGCTGCCGTCGCTGGTCGGAGTGGCTTTGGCCGTGGTGGTGATTCTGGCGGCGTTCAGCCAGACCAGTCGCTCAGTGGTGCCAGCAGCGATCACGCTGGTGTTGTGGGGGATTTTTGCTTTTGCGCTGTGCCCGATTCTGCAACTGCTGATCATCGATCAGGCCCATGAAGCACCGAACCTCGGCTCGACACTGAACCAGAGCGCTTTCAATCTGGGCAATGCGGCCGGGGCGTGGATTGGCGGGCTGGTGGTGGCCAGTGGCGCGGATCTGGCGGACCTGCCGTGGACCGGGGCGCTGGTCGGTGTGCTGACGGTGCTGGCGGCGCTGTGGTTTATTTATCTGCAACGTCGTCGGGCTGCCGGGGTCAATGTGTCTGGGTGATTGCGGTGTGCCAGATAGCAGCCCTCACCCTAGCCCTCTCCCACAGGGAGAGGGGACTGATCGGGGGATGTTCGATACTCACGCCGACCTGAACGAGCCTCGTCGAATCCATAATCGACCCGGTCGCTCGGATCGATATTCCACGCAAGACACCTCGGTCGGCTCCCTCTCCCTCTGGGAGAGGGCTGGGGTGAGGGGCTGTTGAGCGTGACGCCGAATACGAATGTGCCCTCAGCCAAACCCACCCCATCAAACCCCTGCGTCCAAACTCCGGTCGCGCTCCATTCACTTTTCATCCAAAGGACCCCGGATGCTTGAACTTGTCGCCGCTTTTATCTGTTTGACCACCCTCCTCACCTTCGTCAATTTCCGCTTCATCGGCCTGCCGCCGACCATTGGCGTGATGGTCACCGCCCTGCTGTTTTCGCTGATCCTGCAAGGCCTCAGCGTGCTCGGTTTCCCCGGCCTCGAAGACCGTGTGCAGCAACTGATCGGCCAGATCGACTTCGGCGATCTGTTGATGAACTGGATGCTGTCGTTCCTGCTGTTCGCCGGCGCCCTGCACGTCAATCTGAATGACTTGCGCAGCTACCGCTGGCCCATCGGCCTGCTGGCGACCTTCGGTGTATTGATTGCCACTGCGGTGATCGGCAGCCTCGCCTATTACATTTTTGCCCTGTTCGGCTGGCACGTGAGTTTCCTTTACTGCCTGTTGTTCGGCGCGCTGATCTCACCGACCGATCCGATTGCGGTGCTCGGTGTATTGCGCACCGCCAATGCGTCGAAACCACTGAAAACCACCATCGTCGGCGAATCGCTGTTCAACGATGGCACGGCTGTCGTGGTGTTCACCGTGCTGCTGGGCATCGCACAACTGGGCGAGACCCCGACCATCAGCGCCACGGCGATGCTGTTTGCGCACGAGGCGCTGGGCGGTGTGCTGTTCGGCGGGCTGATCGGTTACCTGGTCTATCGCATGATCAAAAGCGTCGAGCAGCACCAGATCACCGTGATGCTGACCTTGGCACTGGTGATCGGCGGTTCGGCGATGTCCACCGAACTGCACGTCTCGGCGCCGATTGCGATGGTGGTTGCCGGGCTGATCATCGGCAACCTGGGCCGTAACCTGGCGATGAACGACATGACCCGCCGCTACCTCGACGGCTTCTGGGAATTGCTCGATGACATGCTCAACGCGCTGCTCTTTGCGCTGATCGGCATGGAGCTGCTGCTGTTGCCGTTCAACTGGCTGCACATGGCCGCAGCAGGTTTGCTCGCAGTGGCGATTCTGCTGTCGCGCCTGCTCACCGTGGCCCCGGCGATTCTGCTGCTGCGGCGCTGGCGCTCAGTGCCGGCCGGCACTATCCGCATCCTCACCTGGGGCGGTCTGCGCGGCGGCGTCTCGGTAGCGTTGGCGCTGGCCCTGCCGCTGGGCCCGGAGCGCGATTTGCTGCTGAGCATCACCTACATCGTGGTGCTCTCGTCGATCCTTCTTCAGGGCCTGAGCATCGGCAAACTGGTCAAGCACGCGACGCGTAACGAGCCGTCTGTGGCGAGCGAGTCTGCGCACTGACGCATCGCCGCGGCCCACATTGAGTTTCATCATGGCGGGTTGCCGAGTAGATCGAGCAGGTGCCGCATCGCCAACGGGCGGTGCGGCGCCGAGCCGTGCATCACCACCAGCTCCCGTGAGTAAAGGTGTCCCTCCTCCACCGGCAAAACGTACAACCCTTCCAGTGCCGTCCCGGACCATTGCGGTACCAGCGAAACGCCCATACCCTGCGCAACCAGCATCACGATGGTCTCCAGCGCATCCAGTTCACACAGCACTTCGGGCTCGATTGCCTGTTCAGCAAGATATCGCTGAGCAATCTGACCGCCCCAGGAACGCGCGTCGTAACGAATCAAAGGTCCTTCGCGCAGCAACGTATCGAGCGATTTTCCGAAACACGCAGGCGGCGCAACCAGCACCAGCTTCTCGATCCTCAGCACCGTGCAGGCCAAGGCCTTCGGCGGCTGAAATGGCGGCCTCACCAGAATGGCCGCGTCCAGCTCACCATTGAGCAATTTTTCGTAAAGGCTTTTCGAGTCACCCGGCGTGATCCTGAGTTTCAGGTTGGGTGCCGACAGTGTCAGGCGCTCGATCAGGTCTGGCAGTACGCCAGTCAGGGCGGTGGAAATGGCCCCGACTTTCACTTCGCCCGTTAATCCATCCTGGCGCAGGTCATGCTGCAATATCTGCGTCAGCTCAATAATTGCTTTGATCTTCGGCAAAACCATCAGGCATTGATCCGACGGTTGCACCGCATGGGCCGTGCGCAGCAGCAGCGTACAGCCCAGGGTGCGTTCAAGCGTCTGCACACGCTGACTGATTGCCGCCGCCGTACGATTTTCCCGCCGCGCCGCCGCTGCAATCGAGCCGGTTTCAATGACGGCCACCAGACTTCTCAGAAAGCGTACGTCCATAAGTTTTCCTTTCGCTCAGAACAAGGCGAAGCCGTTATGCCTCGCCGTACGGCCTGCTTAACCTGAGTGCTCCTTCACTCAGGGCTACCCCATGAACAGACCTTTTCACGCTGCATACCATGTTTGCGACCTGGACCAGTCGCGGATTTTTTATCGGGATGTGTTGGGCTGCATCGAGGGCCGCAGTACCGAGACATGGGTCGACTTCGATTTTTTCGGCAACCAGATCTCCCTGCATCTGGGCGTTCCGTTTGCCACTACCCGCTCCGGACAAGTAGGCGAGCACAAGGTGTTGATGCCGCACATTGGCGTCGTCCTGCCGCTGGAGGAGTGGCTGGCACTGGCTGAACGCCTGATCCGCCTCGGCACCCTTTTCGAAATTCCACCCGTGATCCGCTTTGCCGGCGAGCCAGGAGAACAACGCACAATGTTTTTCCTCGATCCCAGCGGTAATCCAATCGAAGTCAAAGGCTTCAAGGACTTCAATAACCTCTTCGCGCGCTGATTTCCCCACCAACAAACACAAGAAAAAGGGGCACAACATGAGCAAGAAAAAAACCTCGAGCCTTGTCACCCGCATCATGATCGGGCTGGTCGCCGGGATTGTCGTCGGCATCCTTCTAAACCAGTTTCCGGAGCACAAGGCATGGTTCATCGACAACCTGCTGCAGCCGGCCGGAGATCTGTTTATCCGGCTGATGAAGATGATCGTGGTGCCGCTGGTCTTTGCCTGCATGGTGGTCGGCATTGCTGGCGCCGGCAGCACGAAAGCGCTCGGGCGAGTCGGCATCAAGACGCTGGTCTACTTCTTTACCATCACCAGTATTGCCATCGTCTTCGGGCTGGTCGTCGGTAACATATTTCAACCCGGCGCCGGCGCGGATTTCAGCAGCACCCTGCAAGCACCGGCATCCGCTTTGGCCACTGCCGGGGAAACGCAAAACCTTGGCCGAACGCTGGTCAACATCGTGCCCGATAACATCGTGCTGGCGATGTCCCAGGGCAAACTGCTGTCGGTGCTGTTTTTCGCCATTATGTTCGGCTGCGCCTTGTCAATGCTGCCCGAGCAGCAAAGGGCGCCGTTGATCGCAGTCATGCAAGCCATATCGGACACCATGTTCAAGGTTACGCATCTGGTCATGCACTATTCGCCGATAGGCATCTTCGGCCTGATCGGAGTCACCGTGGCCAGCTTCGGTCTCAGTGCGTTGATGCCGCTGGCCAAGCTGATCGCCATCACTTACCTGGCGGTATTGCTGTTCGCATTCGGCGTACTGGGGCTGGTGGCACGCATCGCCGGCATCGGATTTTTCCACCTGCTCAGGGAAATCCGCAGTGAACTCATACTGGCTTACAGCAGCGCGGCGTCCGCCACGGTGATGCCGCAACTAATTGAAAAAATGCAGCGATATGGCGCGCCGCGCTCAATCACCAGCATGGTCATTCCCTTGGGCTATTCATTCAATCTCGATGGCGCTTCACTGTTTGCAGGGCTGGGTACCCTGTTCATCGCCCAGGCTTACTGCATCGACCTGGGCTGGGCCGATCAAGCCATGCTGGTATTGATCATGGTGCTGACGTCCAAAGGGGCCGCAGGGGTGCCGGGCTTCATGTTCATCATCTTGACCGCGACGCTGACTACTGCAGGATTGCCGGTAGAAGGCGTAGCGATCATTGCTGGCGTCTATCGCCTGATGGACATGCCCGTCACCGCTCTCAATGTGCTGGGCAATGCCTTGGCGCCGTTGGTCATCGCCCGATGGGAGGGCCAACTGAAAGCACCCGACGACGCACCATCTGCGGATCAGCCGACGCTGCAAGCCTGAAGCTATCCGCCTCGGTGATCGGTACCCACCGCGCGTTTATCTGCCGAGCCTGTTTCATCAGGGCTCGGCTTGTCAGCCTGCGGCGCACCGCTTTCGCTGCGAATCTGCGCATGGCTGATCAGCGCGAAGATGAAACTGCCGCCGATGATATTCCCTGCCAGCGTCGGCCCGGCGAACACCATCCAGAAATCACTCCACGGCAGTTCTCCGGCAAACACCAGATACGACACTTCCGCCGATCCGACCACGATGTGGGTGAAGTCGCCTAATGCCATGAAGTAGGTGATGAGGACGATGATCCACATCTTCGCGTTCTCCATGGACGGGATCATCCAGACCATGGTGGCAATCATCCAGCCGGAAATGATGCCCTTGGCGAACATCTGGCTGGCGTGGTTTTCCATGACTTTGCGGCCGATTTCGAGAAAGGCATGGTCAGTCTTGCTGTCGAAGATCGGCAATTCGAGCATGACGTAGGCGACCAGAAGGGTGCCGCAGAGGTTGCCGACCAGCACCACTGTCCACAGACGGATCAGTCGCAGGAAATTCTTCAGCGTCGGCTTGGTCATTACCGGCAACACCGCAGTCAGGGTGTTTTCGGTGAACAGTTGCTGGCGGGCCAGAATCACCGCGAGGAAACCTGCGCAGTAGCCGAAACTGGCGATCACCTTGAACTCGTCACCGTCGGGCAGGCGCGAATTGAGCAGGCCCATGCCCATCAGCGACAACCCCATGGTCAATCCGGCCGCCAACGCCGACCACCAGAGCGCAGCAATGCTGCGCTCCAGTTCCTGATCGCCTTGGGTGCGGATGATCTCGTGCAGAACCGCCGCGCGAGGCGGCTGGCTTTTCTCGACTTCGTGCTGCTCTTTGGCCGAGAGGTCGGGGGTTTTGTCGCTGGTGGGCGTGGTCATGGCGTGGCAACCGTGGGGGGGCGATTTAGCTACGACCGTTGCGCTTCATGGCTGTTCAGTGGCCAGGTGAATCTTCGCAGTCCCGGCATCGCTCCCACAGCGATCACGCTGAACCTGTGGGAGCGAGCCTGCTCGCGAAGGACGCCCCGCCGAAGCTACTGAACGGCCTCGTCATCCTTGAACTGGTCTTTCACATACCGGATCTCGGTCCGCCCATGCGGCGCCGGCAAGCCGTCCTCGCCCAGATTCACAAAGACCATTTTCTCAACGGTCAGAATGCTCTTGCGGGTGATCTTGTTGCGCACCTCGCACGTCAGGGTGATCGAGGTGCGACCGAATTCGGTGGCGGTGATGCCCAGTTCGATGATGTCGCCCTGGCGCGAGGCGCTGACGAAGTTGATTTCGGAAATGTACTTGGTCACCACACGCTGGTTGCCCAACTGGACGATCGCATAGATCGCCGCTTCTTCGTCGATCCAGCGCAGCAGGCTGCCGCCAAACAGGGTGCCGTTGGGGTTGAGGTCTTCGGGTTTTACCCATTTGCGGGTGTGGAAATTCATGGGGGGGGCTCCTGGATCGAGGCGATTGGGCGTTAGGGGTATTGGCCCCCAGCTTCAAGTTTTAAGCTACAAGCTGCAAGTAAAAGCCGATCAGCTTGTCGCTTGCAGCTTGCAACTTGCAGCTCAAAGACAGCTATAATCGCCACCGATTCAAAACGGCTATGCCGTTTTCCCGCCACCTGTCCGAGGGGCGCTGCAGCAGGTTCGACCTGTCAGGCTCGGATGGGGCGTTGACCGGCCACAGGCTGGACACTAAACGCACAACGGCGCCCATTCGCATACATTACGAATGGAGGCTCTTCATGAGCGCTGTTATCACGCCTGCAGATTTTACCGATTACAAAGTCGCCGACATGTCCCTGGCCGCCTGGGGCCGTCGCGAAACCATCATCGCCGAGTCGGAAATGCCGGCCCTGATGGGCCTGCGTCGCAAGTACGCCAGCGAGCAGCCGCTCAAAGGCGCGAAGATCCTTGGCTGCATCCACATGACCATTCAGACCGCCGTGCTGATCGAAACCCTGGTTGCCCTGGGTGCCGAAGTCCGCTGGTCATCGTGCAACATTTTCTCCACCCAGGATCAGGCCGCTGCCGCTATCGCTGCTGCCGGTATCCCGGTGTTCGCCTGGAAAGGCGAAACTGAAGAAGAGTACGAGTGGTGCCTGGAGCAGACCATCCTCAAGGATGGCCAGCCATGGGACGCCAACATGATCCTCGACGACGGCGGCGACCTGACCGAGCTGCTGCACAAGAAATACCCGCAGGTGCTGGACCGCGTTCACGGCGTGACCGAAGAAACCACCACCGGCGTACACCGCCTGCTGGACATGCTGGCCAAGGGCGAGCTGAAAATCCCGGCCATCAACGTCAACGACTCGGTGACCAAGTCCAAGAACGACAACAAGTACGGCTGCCGTCACAGCCTCAACGATGCGATCAAGCGTGGCACCGACCACCTGCTGTCCGGCAAGCAAGCGCTGGTCATCGGTTACGGTGACGTGGGCAAGGGCTCGGCCCAGTCCCTGCGTCAGGAAGGCATGATCGTCAAGGTTTCCGAAGTCGACCCGATCTGCGCCATGCAAGCGTGCATGGACGGTTTCGAACTGGTATCGCCGTTCATCGACGGTATCAACGACGGTTCCGAAGCGAGCATCGACAAAGCGCTGCTGGGCAAGATCGACCTGATCGTGACCACCACCGGTAATGTCAATGTTTGCGACGCGAACATGCTCAAAGCCCTCAAGAAGCGCGCTGTGGTCTGCAACATCGGTCACTTCGACAACGAAATCGACACCGCTTTCATGCGCAAGAACTGGGCATGGGAAGAAGTGAAACCACAGGTGCACAAGGTTCACCGCACCGGTGCCGGCAGCTTCGACCCACAGAACGACGACTACCTGATCCTGCTGGCCGAAGGCCGTCTGGTGAACCTGGGCAACGCCACCGGTCACCCGAGCCGCATCATGGACGGTTCGTTCGCCAACCAGGTTCTGGCGCAGATCTTCCTGTTCGGCCAGAAATACGCCGACCTGTCGCCAGCGCAGAAAGCCGAGCGTCTGACCGTGGAAGTACTGCCGAAGAAACTCGACGAAGAAGTGGCCCTGGAAATGGTTCGCGGCTTCGGCGGCGTGGTCACCCAACTGACCAAGCAACAGGCTGACTATATCGGCGTCACCGTCGAAGGCCCGTTCAAGCCGCACGCCTACCGCTATTAAAAGCAGCTGCGAGCGACAAGCTGCAAGCGGCAAGTAAAAGCGGGTGGTTTACTTGAGGCTTGTAGCTGTCGCTGGCTTCTTCATCGTTATTTCGCAGCCGCTGGTTGCAAGCTCCAGGCACAAGATTTCGGCGCTCCGCCCTCTTGCAGCTTGAAGCTTGCAACTTGCAGCTGGAGGTCCCCTCCATGTCTCAAGACCGTCGCTACAGCTTCGAGTTCTTCCCGACCAAGACCGATGCTGGGCATGAAAAACTGCTCGCCACTGCCCGTCAGTTGGCCACTTACAATCCCGACTTCTTTTCCTGCACCTACGGCGCCGGCGGTTCGACCCGTGACCGCACGCTCAACACCGTGCTGCAGCTGGAAAGCGAAGTCAAAGTACCGGCCGCACCGCATCTGTCGTGCGTCGGCGACAGCAAGGACGACCTGCGCGGGCTGCTGAACGAGTACAAGGCTGCCGGCATCAAGCGCATCGTCGCACTGCGCGGCGACCTGCCATCCGGCATGGGCATGACCAGCGGTGAGCTGCGTCACGCCAATGAACTGGTCGAATTCATTCGTGAAGAGACCGGCGACCATTTCCACATCGAAGTCGCCGCCTACCCGGAGATGCATCCGCAGGCGCGCAACTATGAAGACGATCTCGCCAACTTCGTGCGCAAGGCCCGTGCCGGTGCCGACAGCGCGATCACCCAGTACTTCTTCAACGCCGACAGCTACTTCTACTTCGTCGAGCGTTTGCAGGCACAGGGTGTTGATTTGCCGATCGTGCCCGGGATCATGCCGATCACCAACTACAGCAAACTCGCGCGCTTCTCCGACGCCTGCGGTGCGGAAATTCCGCGCTGGATCCGCAAGCAACTGGAAGCCTACGGCGATGACACGCAAAGCATTCAGCGCTTTGGCGAGCAAGTCGTCAGCGAGATGTGCGAGCGCCTGTTGCAGGGCGGCGCGCCGGGGCTGCACTTCTATTCCATGAACCAGGCCGAGCCTAGCCTGGCGATCTGGAACAACCTGAAGTTACCGCGCTGAAGCAGCTGCAAGCTTCGAGCTGAAAGCTACAAGCAGGATCAAGAGATCGCAGTGTTTGGCAACGCCTTTGTCGGGTTGTCAGGGCTGCGATTTTTTTGTTTGAAGCCGCGAAACAGAGCTTGTGCGGCTGCTTTCTGGCTCTTTCGCGATTCTCGTCGTAATCTCCAGCCATGCCTTTGATCACACAGTTGTTCGCCGTGCTGGTATTTGCTTGCCTGAGCTTCGCTGCTCGGGGCGAGAAGCTGCGTATTGTCACCGAGCCGTGGGCGCCGTACGTGTATGAAGACGGCAGCAAGAAGCTCGGCCTCGACTACGAAACCACGGCCATCGTGTTCCAGCGTCTGGGCATCGAAGTCGAATGGCAGTTCCTGCCGTGGAAGCGCTGCCTGTCGATGCTTGAAACCGGTCAGGCTGACGGCGCGCTGGATATTTTTCACAGCGCCGAGCGCGACAGCACCCTGCTCTATCCGAGTGAGCCACTGTCGGATGTCGAGTTCGTGATGTTCTACGCCAATGACCGGCCGCACCCGTTCAATCGTCTCGAAGAACTCAAAGGCCTGACCATCGGCACCTCGCCCGGCTATCTATACAGCGAAGATTTCAGCCAGTCGGACCAGTTTATTCGCGAACCGGCGCCGACCCATGAAGCCAACTTCGGCAAACTGGTGCGTGGGCGCATCGACCTTCTGATTACCGATCGGCGCGTCGGTCAGCATTTGCTCGATGAATTGAATATACGCAGCCTGATCACCGAAAATCCCACGGTTATTAGTCGCCAGAGCCAGTTTCTGGCCGTTCGGCGCAATGCTGGCATGGATCTGCTGGTGCAGCGATTCGGCGCTGAACTCAAGCGTTTCAAGCGTGAACCGGCCTACGCCGAGCTGAGCGCGCGCTACGGGGCCGCCCCCGTTGGCAGTGTTTTGTTGAACTCGGCGACGGTGAGCGGTAAAACCGTTGAGCAGCAGGAAAGCGGCGCGCGGTGATTGCTCTGTTATACTCCGGCGTTCCCGCCAGGCTCACGCCCGGACGCCCGGAACCGTAACAGGCCTCCCGACCCGCTACAGCGCAGCTTTGCAGCCCGCGCGAGCGCTCCCGACGTGCCTTCGGAACCGCAGCAGGACCGGACGGGATTGCGTCCTCTTAAACGCCATTCGCGCCAGGCAAGACTCCCATTGGGCCAAGCCCTAACTAAAACAGGATTACTCATGTCCTTTGCTTCCCTCGGTCTCTCCGAGGCTTTAGTCCGCGCCATCGAAGATGCGGGCTATACCGAGCCTACTCCGGTGCAACAGCGGGCCATTCCCGCCGTGTTGCAAGGTCGCGACCTGATGGTTGCGGCACAGACAGGTACCGGTAAAACCGGCGGTTTCGCCCTTCCGATCCTGGAGCGGTTGTTTCCCAACGGTCACCCGGACAAATCCCAGCGTCACGGCCCGCGCCAACCGCGCGTCCTGGTCCTGACCCCGACCCGCGAACTCGCGGCCCAGGTCCACGAGAGCTTCAAGATCTACGCCCGTGACCTGAAATTCGTCAGCGCCTGCATCTTTGGCGGCGTCGGCATGAACCCGCAGGTTCAGGCCATGTCCCGCGGTGTCGACGTGCTCGTCGCCTGCCCGGGTCGTCTGCTCGACCTCTGCGGCCAGGGCAGCGTTGATCTGTCCCACGTTGAAATCCTCGTCCTCGACGAAGCCGACCGCATGCTCGACATGGGTTTTGTGCACGACGTGAAGAAAGTTCTCGCGCGCCTGCCGGCCAAACGCCAGAACCTGCTGTTCTCGGCAACCTTCTCCAAGGACATCACCGACCTCGCGGGCAAGCTGCTGCACAACCCGGAACGCATCGAAGTGACGCCGCCGAACACCACGGTCGAGCGCATCGAACAACGCGTATTCCGCCTGCCGGCCAGCCACAAGCGAGCCTTGCTGGCGCATCTGATCACCGCTGGCGCGTGGGAACAGGTACTGGTTTTCACCCGCACCAAGCACGGCGCCAACCGTCTCGCTGAATACCTGGACAAGCATGGCCTGCCGGCTGTGGCGATCCACGGCAACAAGAGCCAGAACGCGCGCACCAAAGCGCTGGCTGATTTCAAGGCCAACCAGGTCCGCATTCTGGTTGCCACTGACATCGCCGCCCGTGGTCTGGACATCGACCAGTTGCCACACGTGGTCAACTTCGAGCTGCCGAACGTCGATGAAGATTACGTGCACCGGATCGGCCGCACGGGCCGTGCCGGTCGTTCGGGCGAAGCGATCTCGCTGGTCGCACCGGACGAAGAAAAACTGCTGAAAAGCATCGAGCGTATGACCAAGCAGAAGATCGCCGACGGCGATCTGATGGGCTTCGATTCGAGCACCATTGAAGCCGAGAAGCCAGAAGTGCGTGAGCGTCCGGACATCCGCAATCCGCGTAACCCTCGCGGCCCGCGCGGCGATGGCCCGAATGGCGGCGGCGGTGGCGGCGGTCGTAAAGACAAGGGCAAGGACAAGGGCAAGGAAAAACCCGCCGGCGAACGTGGCGAGCGCCCTGCCCGTCAGCAGAAGCCGCGTGAAGGGACGCCGAGCCGCGAACAGCGTCCGAGCCAGCCACCACGCGCAGCATCTGATCGTGCGCCGGACGAGTTCCTCGACGACGATATCGATAACTTCGGTAACCGCGTCGACTACGTGCCGAAAGCCCCACCGGCTGGCGGCCGTGGTCGTCGCCCTGGCGCACCGGCTCAAGGCGCAGGTGCCGGCGCACCACGCGGCGGCCAGTCGCAGGGTCGCCAGAACGGCCCGCGCAACAGCAACGGCTCGAGCACTGGCACCCCTCCGGCCAAACGCAGCGGCCCGCGCAACGGTGCACCGCGTGACGGTCAGGGCCGTCGTGACGAGTCTTCGTCGTCATCGCGCAACCGCCGTCCAGCCCGTGACGATCAGCCACGGAGCGAGCCAGCCGTGCAAAATCCGCGCAGCACCGGGCCGAAGATCATGCACAAGGAATCGAAAGCCGACCGCTTTCCGACCCCTGAGCAGCTCGATCAACTGCCAAGCCGCCCGCGTGGCGAAAAACCAGCACTGCTGACCCGCAATCGCTGAGTTGACGCCGCAATAAAAAATGCCCCGAATCGCAAGAGCCGGGGCATTTTTTTGCTGGGGCGAATCCCTGCATCACCACAATCCCCCTGTGGGAGCGAGCTTGCTCGCGAAAGCGTCGGATCAGTCGAGACCTCTGGTGAATGACACACCGCATTCGTCGGATCGCCGCCCGGAGCAAGCTCGCTCCCACAGTGCATATGCGGTGGTCTCAAGTCATGAGACGGGCAATAAAAAACGCCCCCGGCCTTTCGACCGGGGGCGTTTTTGTGTGGCGAGCGAAAGTTATTTAACTTTCACGCCTTCCAGCGAGATATCCAGATCCGCAGTTTGCGAGGTAGGACCTGGGCCCTTGATCCCGAAATCGTTCAGGTTCAGGGTGGTCTTGGCGTTGAAGCCAGCACGCTCGCCGCCCCATGGATCCTTGCCTTCGCCATTGAACGTGGCCTTGAAGGTCACAGGCTTGGTCACGCCGTGCAGGGTCAGGTCGCCGGTCACGTCAGCAGTCTTTTCGCCGGTCGATTTAACGGCGGTGGAGACAAACTTGGCATCCGCAAACTTGCCCACGTCCAGGAAGTCTTTGCTGGCGATGTGCTTGTCACGTTCAGCGTGGTTCGACCACAGGCTGGCGGTTTTCACGTCGACAGCGATCTTGCTGGCTTCAGGCTTGGCCGAATCCCACGAGAACGTACCGTCGAAATCCTTGAAAGTACCGTGGATGAAGCTGTAGCCCAGGTGGCTGATTTTCCAGTCAACGAAGGCGTGCTGACCTTCCTTGTCGATTTTGTAATCCGCTGCCATGGCCTGGGCCGAGAGCAGTGCAGAACCGATTGCCAGAGCGGCCAGAGTCTTTTTCAACATGCTTTCTTTTCCTTTGAGTCGAGGTTGAATTTCAGGCTTTGCGACCGAGCATTCGGGTAAGGGTCGCATCACGATCGATAAAGTGGTGCTTCAATGCTGCCAACGCATGAAGGCCGGAGAAAATTACCAGCGCCCACGCCAGCCAGAGATGAATCACCCCAGCGGTATCTGCCTGATCCGGTAGCCCGGAGAGCAGTGCAGGAACTTCAAACAGGCCAAACACCGGGATCCCGACACCGTCTGCGGTGGAAATCAGGTAACCGGCAATCATCACAGCGAACAGCGCGAGGTACAGAAACCCGTGGCCGAATTTAGCGCCAATGCGAGTCATGCGGCTGTAGCTTTGCAGCGTCGACGGCGGTGGACTGATAAAGCGCCACAGCACCCGCAACACCATCACACCCAGCAACACCAGACCGATACTCTTGTGCAGGTCCGGCGCGTCTTTGCGCCAGGTGCTGTAGTAATCCAGCCCAACCATCCACAAGCCCAGAGCAAACAGCCCGAAGACCGCGAGCGCCACGCCCCAGTGCATGAAGATGCTGACCCAACCATAGCGCGAAGAAGAGTTACGTAGCTGCATTGCCCAAATCCTGTGAGAACTGCGAACCAAGACTAGCGAGTTATCTATCGAATTAAAGCGGAAAATTTCGCTCTGAAATATCGAGAAATACGATCAAGAGTCTGCAAGAGAGGTGTTAAGAAAGGATTAAAGGCGATTTCGACGCGGGGCGCTTGGATGGATGATCGGTGTTGTGTCTTCGGGCAACACCCACAGTAGGCAGACCTGAACATTCGAAGCCGATAAGCATGTACCGCAGATGCGACCTTCAGGCCTGTTCGGCTGGTTGAGAAAGCTGCCAAACGGCACGGAGTTCTTCAAGTGGGATTTTTAACCGCCGTAAACGTGTGGCGTATCAGTTATGCAATACCGCCGGAGGTTGCAGGCAATCGGCACTGTACGGATCAATCTTGCACTCGTGCGCCAGTTCAGAACCGTAACCGCCGGGAAAGAAATGCCCATTGGTGCAGCCGGGAAGAGCCATCAGTAAAAGCATGAGCGTGAGCGTTTTCATCCAGAGTCTCCGGTTTTTCACAGCATAGAGTTGTCGGTCTGGCAGCCGCCATCCCCTCATTCCGAGTGTCTTGTGGGAAGCCTCCGGTACGCCGGTAAGCTGCGTGACCGTACGGCGAAGGATAAAAATCCAGGCAAAAAAAACGCGACCCGAGGGCCGCGTTTTTCATGGGAGCAAAGCCTTACTGCGCTTTGGTCTCGGTGGTTGCCGCAGGCGTGGCTGCTGGCTTGGCCGCTGGCTTCTTCGCCGGTTCAGCCTTTTTTGCTGGCGCTTTGGCCGCGGGCTTTTTCGTTTCGGTTTTCGCAGCAGGCTTCTTCGCAGCAGGCTTGGCCGCGGCTTTCTTCGCCGGCTCGGCTTTCGCCGGGGTAGCTGGCTTCGGTGCTTCCACCGGAGCTGGCGCAGGTGCTGGAGTCGGTGCAGGCGCTGGGGCGACTGGAGCAGGTGCCGGTTCTGGAGCCTTCACCGGTTCTGCTTTCTTCTCATCATCCGAGCCACCGAACAGGTTGCTGAAGAAGTTGCCCTTCTTCGCCGCCACGGCACCCGCCGCGCCTGCCGCTGCGGCGGCTGGCACCACTTTGACCGGTTCAAACGACTTGCCTGCCGCCAGATCTTCAACCTGGCTGGCCGCGCGCTGGCCGGTGCGCAGTGCACCTTCCAGGGTGCCTGGGTACAAGGTGTCGGTGTGTTCGCCAGCGAACGCTACGCGTTGCAGCGGACGTTCCCACAGACGCCAGAACTTGCTGATTTGCCCCGGGCCGTAAGCCAGGTAGGCGCCGCCCATCGACGGGTCGGTGCTGTAGCGGCGGATTTCATAACCGGTGAACGAGCCACGGGCCTGTGGATAAAACGCGTGCAGACGGATCAGCACCTGATCGACCATCTGCTTGTCGCCAAAGGCCTGCATCACGCGGGCATTGTCGCCGGACAGGTTGATCACCACATTGGCGCCACCTTTCAGCGCTGGCTCGATCCAGAGCATGCCCAGACCTGCGTTGCTGTAGATCTCGCCGGACATGCGCGCCTTGCTTTCCCACACTGGCGTCTTGAACTTCAGCATGATCTGGTCGCGCCAGCCGTAGTTGGTGCCTTTGATCGCCGCCAGATGCTGGGCATCCAGCGCCGGCGTCAGGGCAATCTTGTTCAGTGCGCGCAATGGCACCGCGAGCACCACGTAGTCAGCCTGGTAACCGACACCGCCAACCTTGACGGTGACGCCGTCCTTGTCCTGGGTGATGGCCGAGACCGGGGAATTGGTCTTGATGGTCTTGATCTGTTTGACGAACGCCTGCGCCAGCACCTGGCTGCCGCCGACCAGCCGTGAAGCGCGCAGGTCACGGTCGGAAACGCCGCGATAGACGCGGTTCTGCTGGGCGAAGTACAGCAGCGACAGCCGCGAAGGCTCGTCGTAATGGGTGCGAATGTCCTGATTGATCAACTGACGCGCCGTCGCCGGCAGGTTCTGCTTGTCGAGCCAGCTCGACACGGTGATCTGGTCCAGCGCGTGCAGGGTGCTGGTCGCCGCCGGGTTTTGCGGATCGTCGATCGAGCGCGCCAGATCGTCGAGGGTTTTCTGATAGCGCTTCAAGGCATCGGCAGTGGCAGGTTGCTTGGTCGCCAGGTCAGTTGCGGAGAAATAGTCGCCGTCGATCAAGTAACCCGGCGTGCGCACGAATTCCGGTGCCGGGGTGGTGCCGAGCTTGAAGGTCGACACGTACTTGTTCAGCACCGGCTGGGTCTTGTCGTTGCCGATCCACTCGCTGGTGGCCATGCCCGAGCGTCCGCCCAGGCTCGGCTTGGCTTCGAGCAAGGTCACCTGCCAGCCCTTGTTTTGCAGCTCGTAAGCGGCGGTCAAGCCCGACAGGCCGCCGCCAATCACGATTGCAGTTTTATCCTTGGCCAGCGCTGTAACGCTGAACAGCCCCAACATCACCAGCGCACAGGCGCGCAGCCAACCGACAGACATTCAGCGAACTCCGGAAAAACATGTGGGAAAAAGCAGTTTGGCGGGTCAGACGACCCAAAGAACCGCGAAGAATACGTTAGCCATCAAAACGCCGCCAGCGACGTCTATCGGCTCAGACAAAGTAGCTCAATCGACACAATGGGTTGTCCCCGCGCGACGCATTGCATAGGCTTGCGCGATTGTTTGCCCGCGCCTGTCGCGAGCCGCCTCGAGGAGACTGTAAATGGGCCTGAATAACCAGTGGATGCAACGCGATCTCGCGGTGTTGTGGCATCCCTGCACCCAGATGAAAGACCACGAACAATTGCCGCTGATCCCGATCAAGCGCGGCGAAGGCGTCTGGCTCGAAGACTTCGAAGGCAAGCGTTACCTCGACGCGGTCAGCTCGTGGTGGGTCAACGTGTTCGGCCACGCCAACCCGCGGATCAACCAGCGCATCAAGGACCAGGTCGACCAGCTCGAGCACGTGATTCTCGCCGGCTTCAGCCATCAACCGGTGATCGAGCTGTCCGAGCGCCTGGTGAAGATGACGCCGGAAGGTCTGAACCGGGTGTTCTACGCTGACAACGGCTCGTCGTGCATCGAAGTCGCGCTGAAGATGAGCTTCCACTACTGGCTCAATCGCGGCCAACCGAACAAAAAGCGCTTCGTCACCCTGACCAACAGCTACCACGGCGAAACCATGGCGGCGATGGCGGTCGGCGACGTGCCGCTGTTCACCGAGACCTACAAAGCCCTGCTGATGGACACCATCAAGGTGCCGAGCCCGGATTGCTATCTGCGCCCCGACGGCATGAGCTGGGAAGAACACTCGCGCAACCTGTTCGCTGCCATGGAACAAACTCTGGCGGAAAATCATGACAGCGTTGCGGCGGTGATCGTCGAGCCGCTGATTCAGGGCGCCGGCGGCATGCGCATGTATCACCCGGTTTATCTGAAACTGCTGCGCGAAGCCTGCGACCGTTACGGCGTGCACCTGATTCATGACGAAATCGCTGTCGGCTTCGGTCGCACCGGGACGATGTTCGCCTGTGAACAGGCCGGCATCC
This sequence comes from Pseudomonas koreensis, assembly GCF_036668835.1. GTDB lineage: Bacteria > Pseudomonadota > Gammaproteobacteria > Pseudomonadales > Pseudomonadaceae > Aquipseudomonas > Aquipseudomonas koreensis_I. The sequence continues at coordinate 578,153 of NZ_JAZEVW010000003.1, read as the reverse complement.
GTCCGGACTTCCTCTGCCTGTCGAAGGCGCTGACTGGCGGCTACCTGCCGCTCGCGGCATGCCTGACTACCGACGACGTCTACAGCGCGTTCTACGACGATTACCCGACCCTGCGCGCCTTCCTGCATTCGCACAGCTACACCGGCAACCCGCTCGCTTGTGCAGCGGCGCTGGCGACGCTGGATATTTTCGAACAGGACAACGTGATCGCGAACAATCAGGCACTGGCCAAGCGCATGGCCTCGTCGACCGCGCATCTGGTCGATCACCCGAACGTCTGCGAAGTGCGCCAGACCGGCATGGTTCTGGCGATCGAAATGGTCAAGGATAAAGCCAGCAAAGAGGCCTACCCTTGGCAGGAACGCCGTGGCTTGAAGGTGTTCCAGCATGCACTGGAGCGTGGCGCGTTGCTGCGGCCGCTGGGCAGTGTGGTGTATTTCCTGCCGCCGTATGTGATTACCCCGGAGCAGATCGATTTTCTTGCCGAAGTGGCGAGTGAAGGCATTGATATCGCCACGCGTGACAGCGTCAGCGTGGCGGTGCCAAAAGACTTCCACCCCGGCTTCCGTGATCCGGGCTGATTCAGACTTTGTGCTGCCTGCACTGCCGCTTTCGCGAGCAGGCTCGCTCCCACAGGGGAATGCATTTCAAAGGTGGGAGCGAGCCTGCTCGCGAATGCAGTCGACACCAATCCACCTGATTCACATCTTTCCAGAGACCCGAAATGAGACTGTCCCGCTTCTTTATCGACGCCCCGCTGGGCACCGGCGAACACGAACTGCCGGAAGCCCAGGCGCATTACATCAGCCGCGTGCTGCGCATGGCCGAGGGCGATGCGGTGCAGATGTTCGACGGTTCCGGCCATGAGTTTCGCGGATCGCTGGTTGAGGTCGGCAAGAAGCGCGTCGTCGTGCAGATCGATGAACAACTGCCGGGTCAGGTCGAGTCGCCGCTGCACATCCACCTCGGCCAGGGCTTGTCCCGGGGCGAGCGCATGGACTGGGCGATTCAGAAAGCCACCGAATTGGGCGTGAATGAAATCACGCCGATCTTCAGCGACCGCTGCGAAGTCCGTCTCAAGGATGAACGCGCCGACAAACGCCTGCTGCACTGGCGCCAGGTGGCGATCAGCGCCTGCGAACAATGCGGGCGCTCGCGAGTCCCTGTGATTCATCCGCCGGTGCTGTTGGCGGACTGGATCAAGCACACTGAAGCCGAGTTGAAACTGGTTCTGCATCCGGTGGCTGAGCCAATGGTCAGCCATGCCCGACCGGCGACGCTGGCGTTCCTGATCGGCCCGGAAGGTGGCCTGTCCGATGCCGAAGTCGAGCAGGCCAAAGGCAACGGTTTCCACGCCGCCCGCCTCGGCCCGCGCGTGCTGCGCACCGAAACCGCGCCGGTTGTGGCGCTGGCGGTGGCGCAGCAGCTTTGGGGGGATTTCTAGGACGCCATCGCTGGCAAGCCAGCTCCCACAAGAGAGCCTGGGTTCGCACAAATGTTGTGCTCACTGGATATCTACTGTGGGAGCGAGCCTGCTCGCGAAAGCGGTGTATCAGCCGACACCAGCATCGGCTGGACTGACGCCCTCGCGAGCAGGCTCGCTCCCACAAGGGATTGGGGATGATTCGGTTTAGAGGACATAAAACAGAATCGCGACAAAGTGCAGCAAGCTCCCGGCAATCACGAACAGATGCCAGATCCCATGGGCGTGCCGCAGCCGGTGATCGAGGGCAAAAAAGATAATCCCCACCGTATACAAAACCCCGCCCGACGCCAGCCAGGCAAAACCCGCCGTACCCAGCGCCGCGATCAGCGGCTTGACCGCGACCAGCACGATCCAGCCCATCACCGCGTAAATCACGATCGACAGAATCCGTGCCTCGGAGCGCGGTTTGATTTCCTGCAGGATGCCGATCAGCGCCAGCCCCCAGACGATTCCGAACAGCGTCCAGCCCCATGGCCCGCGTAGGGTCACCAGACAAAACGGTGTGTAGCTGCCGGCGATCAGCAGGTAGATCGAAAAATGATCGACCTTCTTCATGATCGCTTTCTTGCGCCCGCGCACGCTGTGGTACACGGTCGATGCGCTGTAGAGCACCAGCAGGGTGAACGCGTAGATCGCCACGCTGACAATCTTCCACGGACTGCCGTCGAGACTGGCGATCACCAGCATCCACACGCCGCCGATAAACGCCGCCACCGCTCCAACCAGGTGGGTCCAGGCGTTGAGTTTTTCCCCGTGATACATGTGTTTCACACCTCGTCTTCATGACCGCAGCGCGCAAGGCTCGGGCCTTGAGCGTAAAAGCGCAATGTTTCTGTTCAACCTCGCCTGCGCGGCACGCGGGAATTGGGCACAATCGGTCGATACCAAAAAGAGTCCGCGCCATGCTGATCGACGAAGAATTGACCCTGAAAAAACTCGAGGTGTTCCTCGCCTTCATGCGCACCGGCAACCTCGCCCGCGCCGCCGCCGAGCTGCAGACCAGCAACGTCAGCGTGCACCGCGCGATTCACTCGCTCGAAAGCGCCCTGCGCTGCCCGCTGTTCAAACACGAAGGGCGCAACCTGACCCCGCTGGAAAGTGCTTATGTGCTGGAAGAACGTGCGCAGAAGCTGATCAACGACGTGGTCGAAAGCGTGCGCCTGACCCGCGAAGCCGCCGGTTTCTCGGCCGAGCGTTTCAAGCTCGGCTCGCTGTATTCGCTGACGGTGAAGACCGTGCCGCAACTGATCATGGGCCTGAAAATCCGCCGCAGCGAACTCAACATCGACCTGATCCTGGGCTCGAACATCGACCTGCTCTACAAGCTGAAGAACATGGAGGTCGACGCGATTCTGGTGTCACTCGACGACAGCATCAACGACCCGGACTGCGAGCAGATTGCGCTGTTCTCCGATGACATATTCCTCGCCACCCCGGCGGATTCGAAGTTCGCCCAGCGCAGTGAAGTCGATCTGGCCGAGGTGCGCGATGAAACCTTCATCACCCTGACCCAGGGCTTCGCCACGCATCAGGATGGCAACCGGGTGTTCAAGCAGGCGGGATTCGAGCCGAAAGTCGCGATGCAGGTGAACGACATTTTCACCCTGTTGAGCATGGTCAGTTCCGGGGTCGGTTATGCGTTGTTGCCGGGGCGGATTGCGGCGGTGTACGAGAATCGGGTGAAGCTGATTCCATTGCAGGAAAAGTATCGGTTGCAGCAGCACATCGGGGTGGTGTTCTTGAAGGCCAAGGAAAGGGACCCGAATCTGCTGGCGTTGCTGGCGGAGTGTCGGATGTATGCCAATCGGCAGACTGGGGTTTAGATCAAGATCAAGATCAAGAGCTACCCCCTCACCCCAGCCCTCTCCCCCAAGGGGGCGAGGGGAAAGGGAGCAGATCGGGGGCTTTTCAGAACCTGAGTTCGACACAGACATTTCAGATCTATGAAACTCCTACATCCACCTCGGTCAGTCCCCTCTCCCTCCGGGCGGTCCGACGTTTCGGGAGGGCTAGGGTGAGGGGCTTCTGGAGGTGACTAGCTAGCCCATCAAGCCTCGCATCGCCAGAAACAACACCGAAGGCCCAAGCAAACACCCAAGGGCCGTATAAAACGCCGCCGTCAGGCAACCATAAGGCACCAGCTTCGGATCTGTCGCCGCCAACCCACCAGCGACGCCACTTGAGGTGCCCATCAAACCGCCGAAAATCACTGCACTGCGCGGGTTGTTCAAGCCGATCATCGGCGCCACGAACGGCGTCATCACCATCACAAGGATCGCCTTGATCAACCCCGCCGCAATCGACAGCGCCATCACCTCGGAACTGGCACCGATTGCCGCGCCCGTCACCGGTCCGACAATGTAGGTCACGGCGCCAGCGCCAATTGTGGTCAGGCTCACCGCATCGGTATACCCGAACGCCATCGCCACACCCACGCCCGCAACAAACGAGGTGCCGACGCCAACGAACAACGCCAGCACGCCGACAAACCCGGCGCGTTTAAGCTCGTCGACACTCACGCCAAACGCTGTGGCGACAATCGCGAAGTCACGCAACATCGCACCGCCAAGCAGTCCGATACCCGACAACAAGGGAATATCCACCACGCCTTTTTGCCCACCGGTCAGCGCGCCGCCGACATACGACAGCAGCAGGCCGAGCAGAATGGCAATCGCCGAGCCGTGCAAGCGGCCCTTGGTGAAGGTGTTGGACATCCAGTAGGACACCCACATGGTCAGGCCGACAATCAAAAAGCCGCTGATCAGGCCGTAGCCGGTGATCACTTTCATCATCGATTCGTACATGGCGCTTACCCCGCAGTCTTGGCTGGAGCAATCGGCGTCTGTTGCTTGTTGCCCATGCGCGTCAGCACCGGCACCAGAGCAAAGGCGATGACCACGGCCAGCGTGCCGGCGAGAATCGCCATCGGCCCGCCCTTCAGCGCGCCGTAGACGTTCTGCTGCGCCGCCATGGCGACCACGATAGGAATGTAGATAGCACTCCAGAACTCCACGCCCTGCTCGGTCTTGCCCTTGAGCCAGCCGCTTTTGTACAGATAACTGCCGAGGCCGATCAGCAGCAGCATCGCAATGCCGACACCGCCGACGTTGGCCGGCACGCCGATCAGCTTGCCGAGCAGTTCACCGACCCAGATACCGACCAGCGTACAAAAGGCGAGAAACGCCACACCGTAAATAATCATTGTTGTAGTCCTCAAAGTGCATCGTCGAATGTTGTTTTTGTTGTTCGAAGCTTGAGTCGCGGCGGTTTAGAGTCGGCGGTTTCCCTCCTCTCGCAACAGCGCTTGCAAGGTGTCGAGGCGGGCACTGTCGAAGGCCGTGACGGTGCCCTGCTCAAATACCCGGCGCGCCAGCCCGGTCAGCACCGCACCGGGCGGCAGTTCGATCTGTAAGCGCACGCCGCGCTCGTAGGCGCTTTGCACGGTGCCGCGCCAGTCCACCACGCGGCACATATTGAAGGCGAGGTCGTCGCGCAGCGCTTCTACCTTGGTCACAGGCCGCGCACGACTGCCACTCAGGTAAGCGATCTTCGGGGTTCTCAGTCCAACCTTCGCAAAGGCTTCGGCGAGGGTTCGCGCCGGTTCGTCCAGCAGGGGACAGTGCGACGGCACACTCACCGCCAGACGTTTCGCCAGACCGGCGCCACGACTTCGCGCCAGTTCGGCCACCGCTTGCATGCCGTCGTCACTGCCAGCGATGACCACCTGATTATCGGCATTGATATTTGCCAGATACACCGGCGAATCCTCGCTGTGCACCTGCGCCAGCAGCGTTTCGACTGTGGATAATTGCAGGCCGATGATCGCGGTCATGCCGTAGCCCTGTGGATAAGCCTGCTGCATCAGCTCACCGCGCAGGCTGACCAGATGCAACGCGTCACTGAAGCTCAAAGCCCCGGCGACCACCGCAGCCGGATAGGCACCGATGGACAGACCGGCGACGTAATCCGCCGCCAGCCCGTCCTGCAGCAGTTGCCGTGAAGCCGCGACACCGGCGATCAACAGGCACAGCTGAACCGCACGCGTCGTGCGCAACGCTTCGGCACAATCCAGCCGCGAGACATCTTCACCGAGCACATCGCTGGCCTCGGTCAACGTTTCCCCAGGCAAGCGCTGGAGCATGCCCACTTGCTGCGCGCCCTGGCCGGGAAACACCAGCAGACTGCTCACGCTGCTTGCTCCTGCGGGTTCCACGGATCAATCACCAGGCAAGCCTGATCAGCTTTTTTCAGCAGCACTCGGGACGAACCGCCAGCCCATTCACGCAGCGCCAAAGCGCCGAATGGCGTCTGCAATTGCATGTCGACCCGGCACACAGCCTGATCGAATAGCGCCACAAGTTTGCATGCCTGATTGCGTGTGATCATCTGCGGCGCACGCAGAATCAGATCGAGATCACTGGCCGTATGCATCGCTTTAAAACCGCTGGCCAGCTCAAAGCCGACACTGCCGCTGACACCCCAGACCCAACCACAGTCATCGAGCCTCGGACGCAATTGCCTGAGCGCCTGCATGACCGGCAGATCACGTGCGCTGTCGACATGACACAACGCTTCAGGACTGACCCGCCGCGCAATCGAATCGACGCGCATGAACGCCGCCAGCCGCTGCTCACGCAGCAACCCGCGCACGCCCACCGCGATCAGTCCTTCATCACTCAGCGCGCGCCGCACCACCACCGGCTGCCCGGCGACCAGCGAAACAACTGCCCAGTGCGGCGCATCCGCCGGCAACTGCGCAGGCGCCATGCCCCAGAGCAGATCATGGGCCAGTGGCATGTTCACCACTGCGCCCTCAACAGCTCGCGTACTTTGCTCGACGCCGCGCGGTTGCTGGCGCCGAGGCGATTACTCAGGTCGGTGCTGGCGATATCGCCGATGGCTTGCTTGAGGCATTCAGTGACCCGCGCCAGATCCTCCGCCGTCGGTTGTTCGATCTGCTGCACCGAGAGAGTTTCCCAGAGCAGGCCGAGGCTGGCGTAGCTGTCGATGTCGTAGGCCATCGGCGGCACGCTGGCGGCCAGTGCTTCCAGTTCTTCAACGCTGCGCAAGGTTACCCGCGCCGCCGAGGCCTTGCCCATTGCATGCACCATGACCCCGGGATCGCGCAGGGCGATCAGGCGGTTGGCCTGATAACCGTGAGCCAGAAATGCGCCAGACATGGCCTTGCCCACCAGCAGCGCAATCAGCGGATGCCCGGCCAATCGTGCACGAGCATAACTGTCCGCCGCGCCGGCCAGCGCCTGATGAATGCCCAGTGCTTCTTCGCGACGACCGTAGGCCTGGCTCGGCACATCGACGATGGCGATGATCGGGCGTTTCTGTGTCTTGTCGCGGTCGGCTGCGATTGCATCGTCTACAGCCTTGGCCAGCCCCCAGCCTTCGAGCAAGCCGACTTCGCCGTTGCGAGCGCGTGGGAAACGGTTGTCCGGATCAGCGACCACGGCGATAAAACGTCCGAGTTCAGCGTCAGCGACTTTCAACGACGGAGGCAGGCCTTCGACGCTTTTAGCGCCCGCGATCAAGGCGTTGAACCAGTGCAAACCGCGCAATGAATAACCGCTCATGAACGCTCTCCTTGATACAGATCGCGAACCACCTGGGGCTCGATTTGCTGTTCAGTGTTCAGACTGCCCAGACGCTGCAGAAACCATTCGGCGCTCTGGCTGCGTGGCTGAGCCGGCAAACCTTGCTGGAGCAATTCGCCGACCTGCTGACGAATCTGCGCCACGTCATCGCCAACGTAACGATCCACCAGACCGCTGTTGAAGCGTTGCTCGCCCCCGGTCAGGCTCCAGATGAACGGCCGGTCGCGCGAGTCGTATTCCTCGATCCCGGCTTCCTGCTCGATGACTTGCGGGCCGTTCAGGCCAAGACGTGCTTCCTGGGTCACCAGCAGATAGCTGCACAGCGCCGCGGCAATCGACATGCCGCCGAAGCAACCGACGCTGCCGGCGACCACGCCGACCACCGGTTGGTATTGCTGCAAATCGACAATCGCCGCGTGAATATCAGCAATCGCCGCGAGGCCGAGATTGGCTTCCTGCAAGCGCACGCCACCGGTTTCCAGCAGCAACACCGCGCGGGTGGGGATACCTTTGCGGTTGTCCTCGGCGGCCAGTTCCAGCGCGCCGGCAATCTTTGCCCCGCCGACTTCACCGAGGCTGCCGCCCTGAAACGCGCCTTCGATCGCGGCAATCACCACCGGCAAACCGTCGAGGCTGCCCTTGGCGATGATCACGCCGTCGTCGGCCTGCGGCACCACGCCCTGGCGTTCCAGCCACGGCGACATCACCCGTTGAAACGGGTCGAGCAGTTCACGAAAGGTCCCGGCGTCGAGCAAGGCTTTCGCCCGTTGCCGGGCGCCGAGTTCGACGAAGCTGTGTTTGTTGAGCAACGCGGCGCTGTCAGTCATGGCCGATCTCCTCGAAACCCTGTTCCAGACGCAAGCGCACCACTCCCGGCGTCGCGCCGAAATCGTGGATGTCGATGGCCATCGCCGGTGGCGTGGTGCCGTCGAACATCCGCGCAAACAGATGCTGCCAGCGCTGTTGCGCGCCGTTGACCGAGGTCTGCACGTTGATCGTCAACTTGCCGGCCAGGCCCGGTTCGATCAGCACTTCCAGGTCCCCCGAGCCAACACAACCGACCAGCGCACGCCCGCGTGGCGGCTGCCCGGCGGGGAATTCAAACGATAGGCTTTCCATCAAAACGCTCCCTGAAAGATGCCGTCGCGCTCGATTCGATCGAGCAGCAGCGTGGCGGCGAGCAAGTCGGCGGCGCCACCGGGCGAGGCATTCAATGCGATGAGTTGTTGATCCAGTTCGTGCAGGCGACGGCGGCCTGTAAGGCTGGCACTGCCGCCGGCGTCGAGCACCGCTCGCGCGCCGCTTTGCATGGCGTGCAGGCCTTGTTCGCCGGCGCGATAGAGCACGCAGGTGTCGGCCAGTTCGGTCATGATCGCCAGCAAGGCGTCGAGCCGGGCGTTCTGTTCGCCGACGCCGTTGGCGCGGCTGTTCTGCAATTGCGGCAGGCCGCGTTGCAGCACCGAGGGGAAGCCGAGTTGCGCTTCCTCGCGAGCACCGCGTGCGCCGTAACGCTGGGCCACTTGTGCGCCGTGGCTGAGCGGTTTCGGTGCGTAGCGGTCGTCGAGCAGCGCCAGGCGTGCCGCACACAGAGCGATGGAGTTCGGTTGCAGAGCGGCGGCGGTGACCAGCAGACCCAGCGCCCAGATCGCGCCGCGATGGGTATTCACACCGTTAGTCGTCGCAAGCATCGCTTGCTCACCTTCGCGACCGATCCGGCCAATCGCTTCGCGCAACGGCAGACCGACTTCGCCGATGTGCAGCGCGGCCTCGGCCATTTCCTTGTACGCCGGCCACAACGCCAACGCCGAAGCATGCATCAGGCCCAGGTGCAGATCGGTGTGCGCGCCGTTGCCGCGACGGTCGACCAGCGCCGGTTTCGGCGACAGGTCGGCTTCGTCGATCAACGCGTCCACCGCCAGATCGGCCAAGCGGTCAGCCAGCGACAGCGGTTGTGCTTGCAGGTTGAATGCGTGCATTACCAGCTCCTGAATTTGGCGGGCGGGTTGTACAGGCCGCCGGACCACTCGACCAGATCCGCCACGCTTTTCGCCGCGAGCAGTTCCCGGGTGGCGTCGGTGCGGCGAATGCCGAGGTCTTCGGGCAAGGCGATCAAGCCTTCGCGGCGCATGCGTTCGGTGTCTTTCGGGTTGTGGCGCAGGCCAATCGCGGTGACACCGGCGACGGCGGCGATCATCGCCTGGCGTTCTTCCAGCGAGCGCGCCTTGTACAGGTAGGCGATGCCTTCTTCAGTGAGCAGGTGGGTAACGTCGTCGCCGTAGATCATGATCGGCGCCAGCGGCATGCCGCTTTTCTTCGCCACTTCGACCGCGTCGAGGGTTTCGACGAACGTTGGTTTGCCGCCCTCCTGGAACGTTTCGACCATTTGCACCACGAGCTTCTTGCCGCGTTCGAGCATCGGTTGCGGCGCATCGCCGTGACGCATATCGAGCCACGCCGGCGTGCCGTGACGGCGACCACGCGGGTCGTGGCCCATGTTCGGCGCGCCACCGAAACCGGCGAGGCGCCCACGGGTGACGGTCGAGGAATGCCCGTCGCCATCGACTTGCAGCGTCGCGCCGATAAACAGGTCCACCGCGTACTGCCCGGCGAGTTGGCAGACCATGCGGTTGGAACGCAGCGAGCCATCGCGGCCGGTGAAGAACACGTCCGGCCGGGCGGCGATGTAGTTTTCCATGCCGAGTTCGGTGCCGAAACAATGCACGCTTTCGACCCAGCCGCTTTCGATCGCCGGGATCAGCGTCGGGTGCGGGTTGAGGGTCCAGTTGCGGCAGATCTTGCCTTTGAGGCCGAGGGATTCGCCGTAGGTGGGCAGGATCAGTTCGATGGCGGCGGTGTTGAAACCGATGCCGTGGTTGAGCGACTGCACGTTGTGTTTTTCGTAGATCCCGCGGATCGCCATCATCGCCATCAACACATGCACAGGCTTGATGTGGCGCGGGTCGCGGGTGAACAGCGGTTCGATGTAGAACGGTTTGTCGGCGACAACGACGAAATCGACCCATGAGGCAGGAATGTCCACGCGCGGCAGTTCGCTGACGTCATCCACCAACTGGTTGACCTGGACAATGACGATGCCGTCGCTGAACGCGGCCGGTTCGATCAGTGCCGGGGTGTCTTCGGTACTCGGGCCGGTGTAGATGTTGCCGGCGCGGTCGGCCATGAACCCGGCCGAAAGCACGACGTTGGGGATCAGGTCCACCACCAGCCGTGCATAGAGTTCGATGTAGGTGTGGATCGCGCCGACTTCGAGCAGGCCGTCTTCGAGCAACTGGCTGATGCGCAGGCTCTGGGTGCCGGCGAAAGAGAAGTCGAGCTTGCGAGCGATGCCGCGCTCGAACAGATCAAGGTGCTCGGAGCGGCCAACGCTGGGCATGATCATGTGCAGGTCGTGGAGCTTTTGCGGGTCAGCCTTGGCCAGGGAACGGGAAAGAAAATCCGCCTGCTTCTGGTTATTGCCCTCCAGCACTACACGGTCGCCGGGATGGATCAGCGCTTCGAGCGCGGCGACAATTTTGTCGCTGGGCAACACCGCACCATCGGCCAGCCCGCGCACCATGTCGAGCCGGCGCTGCTTCTCATCGCGCCGCCGCGTCCAGCGCGAGTCGGGGGAAATTATTGTTGTCATGCTCACTCCACGGGGTTCGCTGTCGTGGAGCCAAGGTAGGCGTGTGCGTTGGAGGCATCAATCAAGCGCGGTGGTGAATCGTTACGCTGAGCGTAATGGTCAAGAGCGCCCTCACCCTAGCCCTCTCCCGGAGGGAGAGGGGACCGATTGGGGGATGCTCAAGGGATACGGCGACCTGATCGTGCTTTACCAAATCCATAATCGACTGGGTATTTCAGGTCAATGCATAGCGCCAGACACCTCGGTCGGCCCCCTCTCCCTCCGGGAGAGGGCTGGGGTGAGGGTCGGCTTTTTTTCGCTATTCCGTCGGCACCAACCTGTCCGACACGCGGTTGACCGCCATCTCCGCCACCATCACCACTTGCGCAATACCCTGCACAGTTTTGCGGTGCGTACCTTCCACCATTGCCGCATGGTTATTGAGCATCACCGTAGCCGAGCAGAGGGTTTCGCTGGCGTCGGCCAGCAGGGATTCGGTGTCGGCCTTCGGGTTGGCCATGTACAGCGTATTGGGGTGTAAGGCGTGGCCATGAGGTCCCCCATCGCTGGCAAGCCAGCTCCCACAGTGTCCGAGTTGTATTCGAATTCGGTGTACCACACAAAACCCTGTGGGAGCTGGCTTGCCAGCGATGAGGCCCGTCAGAACAACACAAATTCCGGATCAGTGCACCAGCCCCGCCGCCACCAACAACTGCTCCAGCGCCAACAAATCCGGCACCTTCGCCACCTGCTCGCCGACCTGCACCGCCGCCCGCTCCAGCCCGCACAGCGGCACGTCGACATAACTCAACTGGCTGTCGAGTTTGTACGAGCGCGGAATGCCCTGCACCAGCAACGCGATGAACCTCAGCTCCGGCAACCCGCCCAGCGCATTCAGAATCACAATCCGTACCCGCTCGCCGATAACGATTTTCTGCCCGCACGCCGACTCGAAACTGATCAGCGGGATCTGCCGCTCGCGCCAGGCCACCCGCCCCAGATACCACGGTGGCGTGTCGAGGTCGAAGGCGCTGGCCTGGTAGTCGATCAGTTCGGCGACGGCGACGTTGGGCAGGATCAGGTTGCGGTCCGCCAGCGGCAACAACAGGCCGGTGAGTTGGCTGCTGCGCAGCGAGTGCCCGTGTTCATGCATGTCTGTTGCTCCAATGGGCAATGCTTTCGAGCAGCACCGATTCCTGATACGGCTTGCCGAGATAGTCGTTGACGCCGATGGCAATCGCGCGGTCGCGGTGTTTCTGGCCGGTGCGCGAGGTGATCATGATGATCGGCAGGTGCTGCAGGCGTTCATCGTTGCGCACTTGCGTGGCGACTTCGAAGCCGTCCATGCGCGGCATTTCGATGTCGAGCAGCATCACGTCGGGCAGGTGTTCTTCGAGCAGCAGCATCGCGTCGACGCCGTCCTTGGCAGTCAGCACGTTCATGCCGTGGCGTTCGAGCAAACGGCTGGTGACCTTGCGCACCGTCACCGAGTCGTCGACCACCATCACCAGCAGCGGTTTCTGTGGTTCGCTGTCGAGGTCGCTCAGTGCCTGCGGCTGCGCAACCCGCGCCTGCATCGCGCGGATCGGTGCGAGCAGATCAAGGATCAGCACCACTCGGCCATCGCCGAGAATCGTCGCGCCGGACACGCCCTGCAACGCGGCAAACTGCGGGCCGAGGCTCTTCACCACGATTTCCCGGGTGCCGGCCATGGCGTCGACCAGCACGGCGATGCGCCGGTCGTTGCAGTGCACCAGCAGCACCGGCAGCGGCAGATTCTGCCCGAGCAGTTTCGGCCGTGGCGCGGTTTTCAGCAGCTCGCCCAGGTAGCACAGTTCATAGGTCTGGCCGGCGTAGTGATAGCGCGGCGGATCCTGACGAAAGTGCCCTTCCAGATCATTCGGCAATACGCGCACGATGCCTTCGATGGTGTGCAGCGGAATCGCGTACTGATCCTCGCCGCACTGCACCATCAACGCACGGTTGACCGACACGGTGAACGGCAGCCGGATACGAAAATGCACGCCCTGCCCCGGCACCGAATCGATGCTCATGCTGCCGCCGAGCTGACGCACTTCTTCGTGGACCACGTCCATGCCGACGCCGCGTCCGGAAATCTGCGTGATCTTTTCCGCTGTGGAGAATCCCGGCTGCAGGATGAACTGCAACACATCGCGGTCGCTGATCTCCGCCTCCGGCGCAAGCAGTCCACGTTTGATCGCCTTGCGCCGCACCGCTTCCAGCGGCACACCGGCGCCGTCATCGCGAATATCGAAAACGATGTCGCCGCCTTCTCGGGACAGGTCGAGGGTGATCCGCCCCTGTGCCGGTTTGCCCGCCGCGAGCCGCACTTCGGCGGACTCCAGACCATGGTCGACGGCGTTGCGCAGCATGTGTTCCAGCGGCGCGGCCATGCGTTCCAGTACGTTGCGATCCATCTCGCCCTCAGCGTTGCCGACCACGAAGGCGACGTCCTTGTTCAGCTCTTCAGCGACCTGGCGGACGATGCGTTTGAGTCGCGGCAACATCCGTTCAAACGGCACCATGCGCGTGCGCATCAGGCCTTCCTGCAATTCGGTATTGACGCGCCCCTGCTGCTGCAACAGGTTCTCCGCGTCGTGGTTGCGCCGGTCGAGGGTTTCCTTGAGGTCGAGCAGGTCGGACGCCGATTCGAACAAGGCCCGCGACAGTTGCTGCAACTGCGAATGGCGGTCCATTTCCAGCGGATCGAACTCTTCATAACCAAGGCGTTCGCCGTCGACTTGCTGGCGACTGATAATCCGCCCCTGGGTCTCGGTGTCGAGGCGGCGCAACTGATCACGCATGCGCTCGATGGTGGTTTCCATCTCGTTCAGCGCGACTTGCGCGTCGTTGACCTGCTGCTCGATGCGGCCACGAAAGATTGAGGTTTCGCCGGCCAGGTTGACCAACTCATCGAGCAGCTCGGCGGAGACCTTGACCATGTCCGCGCCGGCCTCGGCGGGCGCTGGCGTCGGTTCGGTTTTCGCCGGCATTGGCAGCACTGGCGGCGTTTCGGCGCTCAGCGGATGGCTGAAATTCTGGATCGCATTGATCAAGCGGTCCGCCGGTGGGCACGGTTGCCCGGCGCGCACCCCATCGAGCATTTGTGCCAGGCGGTCATGACCACGCTGCACCAGAGCGAACAGCTCTGCTGACGGTTGCAAGGCGCCGGTGGACAGGCTTTCGTAGAGGTATTCGAGTTCGTGGGCGAGGTCGCCGATCGGGCCGATCTCGACCATTCGCGCGCCGCCCTTGAGCGTGTGCAGATCGCGCAACAGCGTTTCCACTTCCTGGCGGTTGCCCGGCTCGGCCTGCCAGCGCAGCAACGCGGCGCCGGAGTTTTCGATGATGTCGAAACCTTCTTCGAGGAAGATCTCCAGCAACTCCGGGTCGTGCCCGGCGCTGTCAGAGTCGGCATTGGCCGTCGGCGTTTCGCTGGCGCTCGCGCCATGGCGCGCCTGCCGCAGCGCTTCGATCAACGCCTGCGCCGGCTCCAGCGCTTGCCGGGTTTGCAGTTGCTCGACCAGCAACGCCAGGCGTTCATGGCCGTTGAGCAGCAACTGCGCCAGCGCGCTGCTGTGGCTGAAACGCCGATCGGCCAGACCTTCGTAAAGGTTTTCCAGTTCTTGCGCGAGGTCGCCAATCGCCTCGACCTCAGCCATCCGCGCACCGCCCTTGAGGGTGTGCAGGTCGCGCTGCAACGACGACAGTGGTGCACCGTTATCCGGTTCGCTGAGCCAGCGCTGCAAGGCCTGGCCGGCGCTGTCGAGAATGTCGACGGCCTCTTCGATAAAGATCTCGACGATTTCGTCGTCCGCAGCCAGCGATGCGGCGGATTGCTGCAGTTCGGCGGTGGCGCTGCCCAACTCGCGGATGCTCAGGGTGCGGCTGCCGTCGCTGCGGATCAGACCCATGGATGACGGGTCGAGGCTTTCATCGAGCAGTTCATGCAAGGCACGAACGCGCTCGGGCTGCGGAGTGATTTCCTGGCCGGCGGCGAGTTCGTCGAGCATGTTGATCAGCGCTTCATGGGCCAGCTGCGCCTCATGGAAAAACCGCTCGCTGACCGCCAGGCTGCTTTCTTCAACGGCGCCGTAAAGATCGAGCAAGGCCTCGCAGAGCACGTCGACCGACAGCAGATCGGCCAGATGCGCGCCTTCGCCTAGGGTCGTCAGTTCGTCGAGCAAGGCGCTGAGTTCCTGGCGCTCGCCGGGGTGCTGCTGCCAGCGCTGCAACAGGCTTTCGGCGTCGAGCAGGATGTCCATGCCCTGAGCGAGAAAGCTGTGGATCAGTTGCGGATCGCGCTTGACCCGCAGGCCGGTGTCCGCCGCCTCGAGGATCGACGCCAGCCGCTCGGCAAGCAGGGTTTGCGAACGCTTGATCAATGACTGCGCACCGACAATCGGCGCCAGCGGATCGTGCTTGAGCTGGCGCAGGCCAACGCGCAGAAGACCTTCGGCTTCCAACAGCAATTCGACCTCGTCGAGGTCCAGCGGCAACTGGTGTGCCTTGAATTCGCGGGCCAGTTGATCGAGTGGCGCGGCGAGTTCGGCAATCGGCACTACGCCGGCCATCGACGCGCTGCCCTTGAGCGTATGCAAGGCGCGTTGCAATTCATCGCTGGCCGGCAGTGGAACGTGCTCGGCCGCCTGGTCGAGGAAGCGGTTGAGGCTGGCGAGGTGGGTTTCGGCTTCCTTGCGAAAAATTTCCAGCAACAGCGGATCGAGCGCGGTGACATCGTCGACGTCTTCGGCGGCCAGCGGCTCGTCGCCCTTGGCCAGTGCGTGGGCACGGGCGGCCAGTTGATCGACATCGTTGCGCTGACGCTGGCGCTGCGTGGCGAATTCGCTGATCAGCTCGGGCAGCAGCAAAACGGTGTCGGTGAGCAAGCGCTGCACCACCGAACCCGGTTCGACGCTTTGCTCCAGCACGCGGTTGAGCAGGTTCTCTACCGCCCACGCCAGTTCACCGAGGATCAGCGCGCGGACCATGCGCCCGCTGCCCTTGAGCGTATGGAAGGCCCGGCGCAGTTCGCTCAGCGCTTCGCGATCCTGTGGATCGGCGCTCCAGCGCGGCAGGTGTTCGTGCAGCACGGCGAGCACTTCGTCAGTCTCCTCGAGGAACACCTCGCGCAGCTCGTCATCGACCGGTTCTTCATCGGCGGGCGGCGGCAGCAGGCTGCCGGGGGTACTGCGTGCCGGCGGGTTCACCACCGAAACCGGACTGGCAAGAGCGTCGGCCAGCGATTGCACGACGTCCGGGTCGTCCAGTGTCTGCAGATCCTGCATCACCAGCGCTTCGCCGGGGCTGAGTACCTCGTCGAGCACCGGTACCTGCGGTTCGCCGGGCGCCTCGCTGGCGTGATCGTCGGGGAAGAAACCGAGGCTGGCGAGGCGCTTCTGCGCCACGTCCAGCAGTTGCTCGCTCGGCGCCAGCGGGTCGTCGCCCCAGCGTTCGAGATAATATTCGAGGCTGCTGATGACGTCGGCGAGTGCGTCCAGTTGCTGCCAACCCGGCTCGTGCGGATCGAGCAAAAGATGTTCACGGATAAAACCGTTGCACGCTCCGACCAGACTCGCCGCACGGCTCAAGGCAATCATCGCCAGTGCACCGCGTACTTGCGTCAGCAACGCGGGCAACGCTTGCAGTTGCTGGCGGTCCCAATCGGCGTCGATGTAGTCGACGATCATGTCCTTGGCCTGTTGCAGGCAGATGCGCGCTTCCTTGATCACGATCTGGTGAATCTGCGTCAGGTCGGTGGTCGGCAGTTGCGCGTCTTCCGCGCTTTCCGTTTCGACAGTGCCGACCATGCCGGCCAGGGTCGCTTCGACGTAGAGCAAGGCCCCGGCAACGTCCATCAGGATCGCGTCGTTCGGTTCGCGCTGGCCCTGCGCCAGGCTGAGCACCACCGCCAGTTGATCGATGATGACCTTGCGCGGCTGGCCAAAACCGAGCACCGCGAGGGTGTCGGCGATCTGCCGCAGCGGCGCAAGCAGGCTGTCCAGATCCGCTGCGTGCTGGCGGTCGCTGCGCACGAACAGATCGAGGCGTTCCTTGACCCGCACCAGTTCTTCGCACAGCGCCGTGAGCACCGAGCGCATCGCGTCGCGATCGGGCCCGGCGAGGCGTGCGCGTTCTTCATCGACCATTGCGCTGTCGGGCAGCGCGTCGTCCAGGGAGTAGTGATCTTTCATGGTCAGCATCTGCCCGGTGGGATGTTCGGCTTTGGCAATATAGAACAACAGGCTTTTCAGCAGCTCCGGCGGCGCGGGCTGGTTGAGCCCGGCCATGCCTTGGTCAAGCAGGCGTTTGAGCTGTTTGTCGGCATCCTTGAACAGGCTGCGCAGCGCCGGGCTGTTGGCGATGACGCCGTCGCGCATGCCTTCGACCAGCGCCGCCGCGACCTGCCACAACGGACTCAGCGGCGACTCGCCGCTCAACCCTTCGAGACGGCTGAAGACTTTGCCCAGATAACCGAGATGAGTCGCATCATCCTGCTCGCGCAGCAGACCGACCAGGGCCATTTGCAGCGTTTGCCGCAGTTTGCGCAGCACGTTCGGCAGTTCGGCCGGTTCCAGTTGCGCCAACGCTTGCGCGCTGAGCGGCGCCAGTTCGGGCAATTGCGGGCTGAACAGGCTGGTCTCCGACAGCAGGCTCTCGCCACGGGCGCTGCGCAGATCATTGATCAGCGGCAGCACCACCAACGGCAGGTCACGCCGCGCGTTCTGCACGCGCTCAAGGTAAATCGGCAACTGCCCGAGGGCCTGCAGCAAGAGGTGCAGGGCTTCATCGCGATGATTGACGCGATCGTGTTGCAGGGCTTCGACCAGTTGCTCCATTTCTTCGGCGAGCAGCGCGGCGCCGTAGAATTCGATCATCTGCAAACTGCCATGCACCTGATGAACGTAATCCAGACACTCATCGAGCCCCGGAAAGGCCTGCGGATCATCCAGCACGGCTTCAATCGCCTGATGCGCCTGCTTCAGCGTATCGGCAATTGCGCCTTTGACCCATTCGAGGGCGACATAGTCGTGCCGGGCACCCATAACCACTCCACTCACGCTTTGTCTGTCGCCGCCGGCAAGGTGAATCCGGACACCGAGCGGCGCAGCTGGCTGGCCATTTTCGTCAGGTTGCCAATGCTTTCGGCGGTGGCGGTGGAGCCAGACGAGGTCTGCGAGGTGATCTGCTGGATCACGTTCATCGTCAGCGAGATCTGCCCGGCCGAAGACGTCTGCTGTTGCGCCGCGTTGGAAATGCTCTGGATCAGCGCCGCAAGGGTTTTCGACACGCCTTCGATTTCTTCCAGAGCCACACCGGCATCCTGCGCCAGTCGCGCGCCGCGCACCACTTCGGTGGTGGTCTGCTCCATCGAGATCACGGCTTCGTTGGTGTCGGCCTGAATCGCCCGCACCAGGGTTTCGATCTGCCGGGTCGCGGCAGACGAACGTTCGGCCAGCCGCTGCACTTCGTCAGCGACCACGGCAAAACCGCGCCCGGCATCACCGGCCATCGACGCCTGAATCGCCGCATTGAGCGCCAGAATGTTGGTCTGGTCGGCGATGTCGTCGATCAGGCTGACGATGTCGCCGATTTCCTGGGACGACTCGCCCAGACGCTTGATGCGCTTGGCGGTGTCCTGAATCTGTTCGCGGATGTTGTCCATGCCGTGGATGGTGTTGTGCACCACCTCGTTGCCCTTGTTGGCGATTTCCACCGAGCGCTCGGCAACGGCCGACGACTCCGCTGCGTTGGCCGAAACCTGATCGATCGATTGCGCCATGTCGTTGATTGCCGTCGAGGCTTCGGAAATCTGCTGGGCCTGATGCTCCGAGGCTTGCGCCAGGTGCATGGCAGTGGCCTGGGTTTCCTGCACGGCAGCGGCGACCTGGCCGGCGGTGAGGTTGATGGTCGCGACCAGATCGCGCAACTGGTCGACGGAATAGTTGATCGAGTCGGCGATGGTCCCGGTGAAGTCTTCGGTCACCGAAGCGGTGACGGTGAGGTCGCCATCAGCGAGGTCTTCGATTTCATCGAGCAGGCGCATGATCGCGTTCTGATTACGCTCGTTCTTTTCGGCGGTCTCGCGCAGTTGCCGGTTGGTTTCGCGCACCATCACCAGGCCGATAAGGATGATCGAGGCCAACGCCAGCAAGCCGAGCACGTAACCGCCGATGGTGTCGGTGTTACGTCCGCCGGCGAGATTTTCGAAACGGGTGGCCAGGTGCGAGGCTTCATCGAGCAGGGTTTGCGACAGCGAGAAGATATTGGTCGCCGACTCGCGCACTTTGAACAGCTCGGGGGAGGTTTCGAGGATTTCATCCACCGAGCCTGAGACGAACTGGAACAGCTCGGAGATTTCGCTCAGCCGGGCGCGCGCATCGCGGTCTTCGACCTGAGTGATCTTCAGCGCCGGATTGCCCTGCAGCATGCCATTGAGCACCTGGCCGAACCGAGTGGCATCGCGGCCAAAAGCGTCGGCGGCCTGCTGCGAATTTTCGTCACCGGCCAGCACCGTGTTGACCGCGCCGAGGATGCGTTCGGCCAGCAGCGATTGACGCTGGGCCATCGCCACTTGTGCTGCCGGCGCACCGCGTTGCAGAAGAATTTCGACGACTTTTTCGTATTCGATCTGCAACTGCGGCACGGTTTCGGCCAGGGTTGCGGCGACCTGATGCAGCGACAGCACGGTCTGTTCGCTGGAGAGAATCGCGTCGGTGTTTTTCAGCAGACGTTCCCAGTCCAGCTGCACCGCGCGCATTTCCGGGCGCACGGTGGCCGGTGCCGGCGGCAGGCCGGTGTTCGGATCGCCTTTTTTCAGATAACCCCAGCGCTGGGCGAAATCGTTGCGCGCGTCGCTGAGCAGCTTGAACGCGGCGGCTTTACCGGCGGCGGCTTCGGTGGCGTTCTTGGCGATGCGTTGCGACAGCACGCGCAGCTCACCGGCGTGGCCGATGTACTGTTTGTCGTAGTTCGCCTGGGTGTTGAGGTAGGCGAAGTTGGCGAACAGCAGCATGATGAACACGATCAGCGCGATGAACAGCACGATGATCTGCGCGCGGCTGCGCGACGCTTCTGCCGACTTGCCTGTTTTTGCTGTTGTCATCGGTCCTCGCCTGTCTGAAGCTCACCGGTAGAACCTGTAGGAGTGAGCCTGCTCGCGATTGAACGATAACGCGATGTACTTGATACACCGCGGTGCCTGAATCGCGAGCAGGCTCACTCCTACAAGGGAACTTTGTTGTAACGGCTATATCGCGACGCTCATGAACACCGGCGATTTCGCCAGGGCAAACAGGCTGAACACCCGCCAGTTCTGCTCGCGGCGGAAATAGCCTTTGACGAATTCGGCCTTCGAGCCCTGGCGCTTGCTGATCGACAGCGGTTCGAAGCTGTGCTGATCAAAATGCTGCAGACCGATGACCTCGTCGACCATCACCCCGGCAAACACGTCTTCATGCTCGACCACCAGCACCCGCCGCTGTTTGCGCAACGGCGACAGCTCATGGCCGAAGAAGCCGCACAGATCCATGATCGGCAATAGCCGGCCGCGCAAATTCGCCACGCCCTTCACCCACGGTTTGACCCCAGGCAATTGGGTGAAGCGCGGCTCATGCAGCACTTCGCTGACCTCGCCCATCGGCGCCACGTACCAGTGTTCGCCGAGACGGAAACCGATGCCGCTCCAGCGCTCTTCGCGTGCCGCTTGCGACGGCAGGTCGGCCGCCAGCAAGCGACAGCGCTGGTCGATCTGCCAGAGCAATTCGAAGGCGGTCAGCGATTCGCTCATGATCGCGCGATCAGCCTCTGAGTACGTTGTTCAGGGTCTTGATCAGGGTGTCTTCGTCGACCGGTTTGGTCAGATAGTCCTTGGCGCCCTGGCGTGTGCCCCAGACCTTGTCGGTTTCCTGGTCCTTGGTAGTGATGATGATCACCGGGATGTGGCTGGTCTCGGCGTCCTTGGTCAATTGCCGGGTCGCCTGAAAACCGTTAAGGCCGGGCATGACGATGTCCATCAGCACGGCATCGGGTTTTTCCTGGCGGGCCAGGGCCACGCCGTCGGCGCCGTTCTCGGCCTTGAACACTTCGTGGCCGTGCTTTTCGAGCATGCCGGTCAGTTTGTACATTTCGGTCGGCGAATCATCGACGATCAGGATACGTGCCATGGTTTTCCCCATTTTTCTTGTCGACCCCCGGCCCGCTGGCCGCGTGTCTCTGAACCTTTGTTACTGCGACACAACGGCGGCGAAGCCCGGAACGTGGGCCTGGATCGCGCTGAGCAGTTCTTCCTTGCTGAACGGTTTGGTCAAAAACTGATCGGAGCCGACAATCCGCCCCTTGGCCTTGTCGAACAGCCCGTCACGGGATGACAGCATGATCACCGGCGTGGCCTTGAAGGCGCTGTTGTTCTTGATCAAGGCGCAGGTCTGATAGCCATCCAGACGCGGCATCATGATGTCGACGAAAATGATTCCGGGATGGTGGTCGGCGATCTTCGCCAGGGCGTCGAAACCATCAATGGCGGTAATCACTTCGCAACCGACATTTTTCAGCAATGTTTCGGCGGTGCGGCGAATCGTTTTCGAGTCGTCGATCACCATGACCTTCAAGGCGCTGGACTGCTGTTCCATAAGAGGGCTCTACCGTCGCCTTTGCGAATCAATTTGTCCGTTTTGCACTCAATAATGGCCTCAAACCCTTGATACCCAAGGGTCGGCGCGCTCTGCCAGCCTTTTTAGCACAGTCTCCAGATGCAATCTATCGACGGGTTTTTCCTTGACCGAAAACCCGCCCGGCGCCACTCTGGCGGCACTTTTTCAATACCGATCCGGTAGCCAATTTTCGAGGAAAACCCAATGAGCGTTCGCGTCGGGATTGTCATGGACCCTATCGCCAGCATCTCCTATAAAAAGGATAGCTCGCTGGCCATGCTGCTGGCGGCGCAGAAGCGCGGCTGGGAACTGTTCTATATGGAACAGAAGGACTTGTATCAGGCCGAAGGTCAGGCGCGGGCGCGCATGGCGCCGCTGAAAGTCTTCGCCAACCCGGAAAAATGGTTCGAGCTGGACGCCGAGCAGGACAAGCTGCTGAGCGACCTGGACGTGATCCTGATGCGCAAGGATCCGCCGTTCGACATGGAATTCGTCTATTCCACTTATCTGCTGGAACAGGCCGAAGCTGCCGGCGTGCTGGTGGTAAACAAGCCGCAGAGTCTGCGCGACTGCAATGAAAAGCTGTTCGCCACGCTGTTCCCGCAGTGCACGCCGCCGACCATCGTCAGCCGTCGCCCGGACGTGCTGCGCCAGTTCGCCGATCATCACGGCGATGTGATCCTCAAGCCGCTGGACGGCATGGGCGGTTCGTCGATCTTCCGTCACACCGCTGGCCACCCGAACCTCTCGGTGATCCTCGAAACCCTGACCCTGCACGGCAAGCAGCAGATCATGATTCAAGGCTACCTGCCGGCCATCGTCGATGGCGACAAGCGCATCCTGATGATCGACGGCGAGCCGGTGGATTACTGCCTGGCGCGGATTCCGGCGCTCGGTGAAACCCGCGGCAACCTCGCCGCCGGCGGCCGTGGCGAAGCGCGTCCGCTGACCGACAAGGACCGCTGGATCGCCGCCCAGGTCGGCCCGACCCTGCGCGAGAAAGGCCTGCTGTTCGTCGGTCTGGACGTGATCGGCGAGCACCTGACCGAAATCAACGTCACCAGCCCGACCTGCATCCGCGAAATCGACAATGCCTTTGGTACCGACATTGGCGGCATGCTCATGAATTCTATCGAAAGCAAGCTGCAAGCTTCGAGCCGCAAGCCTCAAGCTTGAAGCCAGGCGGCAAGCTGTTAACTTGCAGCTTGCAGCTAGAAACTTGCAGCTGCCCCTATGCAGCTGCCCCTATGCAGCTTGTCGCTTGAAGCTTCAAGCTTGCAGCTAAAAACCAACATTGCGTTATCATGCCGGGCCCATGAAAACGCGATGTTGGTTTTTCTGTAATGACGCTCCCGTCCGATCTGCCCGCTGAACTCGCCCATCGTGGCGTGCGCCCGGCCGATCGCCTCGGTTTTACCCTGTTTCTGGCAGCGCTGATCCATTTGGCGCTGCTGCTCGGTGTCGGCTTCAGCATGGTCGAGCCGAAACAGATCAGCAAAACCCTGGAAATCACCCTCGCGACTTTCAAGAGCGAAAAGAAGCCGGAAAAGGCTGATTTTCTCGCTCAGGAAAACCAGGAGGGCAGCGGCACGCTGGACAAGAAGGCGTTGCCCAAGACCACCGAAGTGGCGCCATTCCAGGACAATCAGGTCAAGAAGGTTACTCCGCCACCGGCTGCCAGGCCCGCAGTCCCAGAGGCCGCGCCAAAGGCAGCAGTGACCACCGTCGCGCCGCAGCCGAAAAAGGCCCCGACCAAGAAGGAAGAGCGCAAGACCGAGGTCAAACCGACCGTCGACGCGCCGGAATTCGACAGTTCGCAGCTGTCCAGCGACATCGCCAGCCTCGAAGCCGAACTGGCCAAGGAACAACAGCTGTACGCCAAACGCCCGCGCATCCACCGCTTGAGCGCCGCCTCGACCATGCGCGACAAGGGCGCCTGGTACAAGGACGACTGGCGCAAGAAAGTCGAGCGCATCGGCAACCTCAACTACCCCGAAGAAGCCCGGCGCAAGCAGATCTACGGCAACCTGCGCCTGATGGTCTCGATCAACCGCGACGGCTCTCTGTACGAAGTGCTTGTGCTGGAATCCTCCGGCCAGCCGCTGCTGGATCAGGCCGCGCAGCGAATCGTCAGGCTGGCGGCACCGTTTGCGCCGTTTACCGGCGATCTGTCGGATGTCGATCGTCTGGAAATCATCCGCACCTGGAAATTTGCTCGCGGCGATAAACTCTCCAGCAACTGACACACCACAGAACCCTTGTGGGAGCGAGCTTGCTCGCGAAGAGGCCGGCACATGCACCATTGATGTTGCCTGACCTGACGCCTTCGCGAGCAAGCTCGCTCCCACATTTGATCTGCGTTGTTCTCTGATCCTCAGCTTGTCAGTTTGCCCCTTCGACGCCACACTAGCGCACATGAAAAACCTCAGCCCCAGCTACCTCAAGCATCACTTCCTGATCGCCATGCCACACATGGCCGACCCGAACTTTGCCCACACCTTGACCTACATCGTCGAGCACACGGCCAATGGCGCGATGGGGCTGGTGGTCAACAGGCCGCAAGAGTTGAATCTGGCCGACATCCTCGAGCAATTGCGTCCGGACATCGAGCCGCCAGCACTGTGCCAGCACGTACCGATCTTCATCGGCGGTCCGGTGCAAACCGATCGCGGTTTTGTCCTGCATCCCGCCGGCCAGACTTTTCAGGCCACCGCGCAACTCGATGGCGATCTGGCTTTGTCGACCTCGCAAGACGTGCTGTTCGCCATCGCTGACGGCGTCGGTCCGGCGAAAAGCCTGATCACCCTCGGTTACGCTGGTTGGGAAGCCGGACAACTGGAAGCCGAAATGGCTGACAACGCCTGGCTGACCTGCCCGTTCAACGCCGACATCCTCTTCAATACCAGCAGCGAATTGCGCCTTGAAGCAGCGGCGCGGCACTTGGGCATCGATCTGAACCTGCTGACCAGCCAGGCAGGTCACGCCTGATGGCCCTGCGCCTGATTCTCGGCTTCGACTACGGCACCAAACAGATCGGCGTCGCGGTCGGCCAGGTGATTACCGGCCAGGCCCGCGAGCTGTGCACATTGAAAGCGCAAAATGGCGTGCCGAACTGGGATCAGGTCGAAGCGCTGATCAAGGAGTGGAAACCCGACGCCGTGGTAGTCGGCCTGCCGTTGAACATGGACGGCACGCCCAGCGAAATGTGTGTGCGCGCAGAGAAATTCGCCCGACGCCTGAATGGCCGCTACAACCTGCCCTTCTATACCCACGACGAACGTCTGACCACGTTCGAAGCCAAAGGCGAGCGCCTGGTGCGTGGCGGCCAGAAGGGCAGTTACCGCGACAACCCGGTGGATGCCATCGCCGCCGCCCTGCTGTTGCAGGGCTGGCTCGATGAAAACACCGCATTGTTTGAATCCTGACAAGCGCTTCGGCGCTTTTCTTTTGGTTATAAACCGGGCCTGTCCGACAGGACGCGGCCCGGATTCACGAAGGAGCAACCATGAGCCTGCCCAATCCCGCCGATCTGATCAGCCAGATGGCGACCCGCCTCAAGGCGCACCTTGCCCAGCGTGACATCAGCGAACCGCGTTACATCGGCATCCGCACCGGCGGCATCTGGGTCGCGCAGGCGCTGCTCAAGGAGCTGCGCAGCGATGCGCCACTGGGCACGCTGGACGTTTCCTTTTACCGCGACGACTTCAGCCAGAACGGCCTGCACCCGCAAGTGCGCCCGTCCGCCCTGCCCTTCGAGATCGAAGGCCAACATCTGGTGCTGATCGACGACGTGCTGATGAGCGGTCGGACCATCCGCGCCGCGATGAATGAACTGTTCGATTACGGCCGCCCGGCCAGCGTGACCCTGGTCTGCCTGCTGGACCTGGACGCCGGCGAGCTGCCGATCCGCCCGAACGTGGTCGGCGCGACCCTGACGCTGGCCGCCCACCAGCGCGTGAAGCTCTCCGGCCCCGAGCCGCTGGTCCTCGAACTGCAAGACCTGACCCTTTAATCCGCCCTATTGAGAGTCCCCTTCGCGATGACGCCTCTAGATACCAAGCGCCCGCTGCAGCTCAATGATCAGGGCCAGCTGCGCCACTTCCTCTCGCTCGACGGTCTGCGCCGCGAGTTGTTGACGGAAATCCTCGACACCGCCGACTCGTTCCTCGAAGTCGGCGCCCGGGCGGTGAAGAAAGTCCCGTTGCTGCGCGGCAAGACCGTGTGCAACGTGTTCTTCGAAAACTCCACGCGCACCCGCACCACCTTCGAACTGGCGGCCCAGCGGCTGTCGGCGGACGTGATCACGCTGAACGTGTCGACATCGTCGGCGAGCAAAGGCGAAACGTTGCTCGACACCCTGCGCAACCTCGAAGCCATGGCCGCCGACATGTTCGTCGTGCGCCACGGTGATTCCGGTGCGGCGCACTTCATCGCCGAACATGTCTGCCCGCAGGTGGCGATCATCAACGGCGGCGACGGCCGTCACGCCCACCCGACGCAAGGCATGCTCGACATGCTCACCATCCGTCGGCACAAGGGCGGTTTTGAAAACCTCTCGGTGGCGATCGTCGGCGATATCCTGCATTCGCGGGTGGCGCGTTCGAACATGCTCGCGCTGAAAACCCTCGGCTGCCCGGATATCCGTGTGATCGCGCCAATGACCCTGTTGCCGATCGGCATCGAGCAGTACGGCGTCAAGGTCTACACCGACATGACCGAAGGCCTGAAGGACGTCGACGTAGTGATCATGCTGCGCCTGCAGCGTGAGCGCATGACCGGTGGCCTGCTGCCGAGCGAGGGCGAGTTCTACCGCCTGTTCGGCCTGACCACCGCGCGTCTCGCCGGGGCCAAGCCCGATTGCATCGTCATGCACCCGGGGCCGATCAACCGCGGGGTGGAAATCGAGTCGGCCGTGGCCGACGGCCCGCATTCGGTGATCCTCAATCAGGTCACCTACGGCATCGCCATTCGCATGGCCGTGTTGTCCATGGCCATGAGCGGGCAGACCGCGCAACGTCAATTCGAGCAGGAGAACGCCCAGTGAAGCTCAGCATCCTCGGCGCACGTGTCATCGATCCTGCCAGCGGGCTGGATCAAGTCACCGATATTCATGTTGAAGCCTGCAAGATCGTCGCCCTCGGCGCCGCGCCGGCCGGTTTCACGGCTGTCGAAACCATCGATGCCAGCGGTCTGGTTGCCGCGCCGGGGCTGGTGGACCTGAACGTCGCCCTGCGCGAGCCGGGCTACAGCCGCAAGGGCTCGATCGTCAGCGAAACCCGCGCCGCCGCGGCCGGTGGCGTGACCAGCCTGTGCTGCCCCCCGCAGACCAAACCGGTGCTCGACACCTCGGCAGTGGCCGAGCTGATCCTCGACCGCGCCCGCGAGGCCGGCAACACCAAGGTGTTCCCGATCGGTGCGCTGAGCAAAGGCCTGGACGGTGAGCAACTGGCCGAACTGGTAGCCCTGCGCGACGCCGGTTGTGTGGCGTTCGGCAACGGTCTGGAAAGCTTCCGCAACACCCGTACCCTGTGCCGGGCACTGGAATATGCGGCGACGTTCGACCTGACGGTGATTTTCAACTCGCAGGACCACGATCTCGCCGAGGGCGGGCTGGCTCACGAAGGCGCGGTGGCAAGTTTCCTCGGCCTGCCGGGGATTCCGGAAACCGCAGAAACCGTAGCCCTCGCCCGCGACCTGCTGCTGGTCGAGCAGACCGGCGTGCGTGCGCACTTCAGCCAACTGACCAGCGCTCGTGGCGTTGCCCTGATCGCCCAGGCTCAGGCCCGTGGCCTGAAGGTGACGGCAGATGTCGCGCTGTATCAGTTGATCCTGACCGACGAAGCGCTGATCGATTTCAGCAGCCTCTATCACGTACAGCCGCCGCTGCGCACCCGCGCTGACCGCGATGGTTTGCGTGAGGCAGTGAAATCCGGCGTGGTCTCGGCGATTTCCAGCCACCACCAGCCCCACGAGCGCGATGCCAAACTGGCGCCGTTCGGCGCGACCGAGCCGGGGATCAGCAGTGTTGAACTGTTGCTGCCATTGGCGATGACCCTGGTTGCGGATGGCTTGCTCGACCTGCCGACCTTGCTCGCGCGCTTGAGCGCAGGTCCGGCCGAAGCGCTGCGCTTGCCGGCGGGCGAACTGGCGGTGGGCGGTGCGGCGGATATCGTCCTGTTCGATCCACAAGCTTCGACGGTGGCCGGTGAAGGCTGGCTGTCGAAGGGTGAGAACTGCCCGTTCATTGGGCACAGTCTGCCGGGTGTCGTTCGCTATACGCTGGTGGACGGGCGGATTACGCACCAGGCTTGATACCGAGGCGCTTCAATCGCGGGCAAGCCCGCTCCCACAGGGGTTTGTAAAAACACAAATCCCTGTTTACCCCGAAACCTGTGGGAGCGGGCTTGCCAGCGATGGCTTACTGAAAGGCGCCGCGATTCTGCGCGTTGCGCACCGACACCTGATCGTTCAGCGTCCAGAAGTCATACAGCACGCCCAGAAAGAACAACCCGCCGGTCAGCAGGTACACAAGCCCGCTGATCCACTTGCCTTGATACATCCGGTGCACGCCGAGCGCACCGAGGAAGGTCAGCAGAATCCACGCCACGTTGTATTCGATCGGCCCGGCTGCAAAACGCAGGTCGGCCTCGCGATCCATCGCCGGGATCAGAAATACGTCGATCAGCCAGCCAATCCCCAGCAAACCGAAGGTGAAAAACCAGATCGTCCCGGTGACCGGCTTGCCGTAATAAAAGCGGTGGGCACCGGTGAAACCGAAGATCCACAACAGGTAACCGATGACTTTGCTGTGAGTGTCTTTTTCCTTCACGCGGGGTAGCTGATAGCTGTTCATTAAGACCTCATTGCACTCGATAGATAAATATTCTTCATTTCTTTGTGACTTTTTTACAGGTAGCCGACGTATGGCAAATGTTACCGTTGCTAGCGCGAACCCCTTGTAGAACCTGACTTCTGTCGGACAATTGCGTACTTTTTGAGCGTTTTTGGTTCCGTAGCCAGCCGAATGAATCGATGAACGGCCTCGGAGCGGCAAAAAAAGCTGTTATAAAGTTGCGCGCTATCACTCAAGAGCCACGCCTAATGCGACCATTTTTCAAGACATGGCTAACCATCTGCCTGTTAATGCCACTGGCCGCCCACGCCACCAATCGTGAGCAACGTCTTCCCAACGTCAACGGCTTCACCCCTAAATCCCATGCTTCGGCTCCTTCGAGCAAAAGCAGCAAGAGCAAAACCACCACGCTGAGCAGCAAGAGCCACAGCAAGCTGGTGCCACCGATGGCGAGCAAGGAAAGCAGCAACGTGCTCAGCCGTGCGGTGAACGTGCTCGGTACACCTTATCGTTGGGGCGGCAGCAGCCCAAGTAAAGGCTTCGATTGCAGCGGCCTGGTGAAATACGCATTCAACGATGCCACGTTCGACCTGCCACGCACCTCCAACGCCATGGCCAGCGGTCACGGCGAGAAAGTCGAGCGCAAGGATCTGAAACCGGGCGATCTGATCTTCTTCAACATCAAGAGCCGTCGGGTCAACCACGTTGCCATCTACCTGGGCAACGACCGCTTCATCCACGCCCCGCGCCGTGGCAAAGCCGTGAGCATCGACACGCTGAACAAGCCGTACTGGCAGAAGCACTACGTCGTGGCCAAGCGGGTATTGCCGAAGGAACAAGGCCAGTTGCGTGTAGTCCAGCGCTGATCTGATTGCTCCAGAGTTAGCTCCAGCAGTACCGCCCTCTTCGCGAGCAGGCTCGCTCCCACAGGATTAGTGAACGACACATAATCCATGTGGGAGCGAGCCTGCCCGCGAAGGGGCCGGCAGCCGCACCACAGCCCCTCAGAAATTATCGGGGGTGCGCGCTTTCTCCCGTGCACTTTCGCGACTGATCAAGCCCTTGGTCACCAGATCCTTCAGGCACATATCGAGTGTCTGCATGCCCAGCGACCCGCCGGTCTGAATCGCTGAGTACATCTGCGCCACCTTGTCCTCGCGAATCAGGTTACGGATCGCCGACGTCCCCAACATGATCTCGTGCGCCGCCACTCGTCCACCGCCGATTTTCTTGATCAGGGTCTGCGAGACCACCGCCAGCAGTGATTCCGAGAGCATCGAACGGACCATGGATTTCTCGTCACCGGGAAACACATCCACGACGCGGTCGATGGTCTTCGCCGCCGAGGTTGTGTGCAGCGTGCCGAACACCAGATGCCCGGTCTCGGCAGCGGTCAGCGCCAGGCGAATGGTTTCCAGATCACGCATCTCACCGACCAGAATCACGTCCGGGTCTTCACGCAACGCTGAACGCAACGCGGTGGCGAAACTGCGGGTATCGCGGTGGACTTCACGCTGATTGATCAGGCATTTGCGCGATTCGTGGACGAATTCGATCGGGTCTTCAATCGTCAGGATGTGATGGTGGCGGTGGGTGTTGAGATAATCGATCATCGCCGCCAGCGTGGTCGACTTGCCCGAACCGGTCGGCCCGGTGACCAGCACCAGCCCGCGCGGTGCGTCGGTAATCTTGCGGAAGACGTCACCCATACCGAGGTCTTCCATGCTCAGCACTTTGGAGGGAATGGTGCGAAACACCGCACCGGCGCCTCGATTCTGGTTGAAGGCATTGACCCGAAACCGCGCCACGCCGGGGACTTCGAAGGAAAAGTCGGTTTCTAGATGTTTCTCGAAGTCGACCCGCTGAGTGTCGTTCATGATGTCGTAAATCAGTTCGTGCACCTGCTTGTGATCCAGCGCCGGCAGATTGATCCGCCGCACATCGCCGTCAACGCGGATCATCGGCGGCAGCCCGGCCGACAGATGCAGGTCGGAAGCGCCCTGTTTGGCGCTGAAGGCCAGCAGTTCAGTGATATCCATAGCGTCCCTCAATTCCAGTAGAATGCCGCGAACCTACAGACCGCCGGCGCCTCTTGATGTCCACGATAGCAGACAACATCGCCCTCGTTAGTTCACGCATTCAGGCCGCGACTGCTGCTGCCGGGCGTGCCGAAAACAGCGTCCAGCTATTGGCCGTGAGCAAGACCAAACCCGCCGAGGCCCTGCGCGAGGCGTATGCCGCCGGCCTGCGCGACTTCGGCGAGAACTACCTGCAGGAAGCCCTCGGCAAACAGCTGGAGCTGGCCGACCTGCCCTTGATCTGGCACTTCATCGGCCCCATTCAATCGAACAAGACTCGCGCCATCGCCGAGCATTTCGACTGGGTGCACTCCGTGGATCGCCTGAAAATTGCTCAACGCCTGTCCGAACAGCGCCCGGCCGAATTGCCGCCGCTGAACATCTGCATTCAGGTCAACGTCAGCGGCGAAGCGAGCAAATCCGGCTGCACTCCGGCTGACCTGCCAGCGCTGGCCGCAGCCATCAGCGCACTGCCGCGGCTGAAACTGCGCGGACTGATGGCAATTCCCGAGCCAACCGACGATCGCGCTGAGCAGGATGCTGCCTTTGCTGCCGTGCAGCGTTTGCAGGCAAGCCTCGACCTGCCGCTCGACACACTTTCGATGGGCATGAGCCACGACCTCGAGTCGGCCATTGCCCAAGGCGCCACCTGGGTGCGGATCGGAACCGCGCTGTTCGGCGCCCGAGATTATTCCCAGTCTTGAACGTTTCCAGATAAGGACCACACATGAGCAACACACGTATTGCGTTTATCGGTGCGGGCAACATGGCGGCCAGCTTGATCGGCGGCCTGCGCGCCAAAGGTCTGGAAGCGGCGCAGATCCGCGCCAGCGATCCGGGCGAAGACACCCGCGCCAAAGTCAGCGCTGAACACGGCATCGAAACCTTTGCCGACAACGCCCAAGCGATCGACGGCGTTGATGTCATCGTGCTGGCGGTCAAGCCACAAGCGATGAAAGCCGTCTGTGAGGCGATTCGCCCGAGCCTCAAATCCAATCAACTGGTGGTGTCCATCGCCGCTGGCATTACCTGCGCGAGCATGACGGCCTGGCTCGGCGAGCAGCCGATCGTGCGCTGCATGCCCAACACCCCGGCGCTGCTGCGCCAGGGCGTCAGCGGTTTGTACGCGACCAGTGAAGTGACCGCCGAGCAGCGCCAGCAAGCCGAAGAGCTGTTGTCCGCTGTCGGCATTGCCTTGTGGCTGGAAGAAGAACAGCAACTGGACGCAGTGACCGCGGTGTCCGGTTCCGGCCCGGCGTATTTCTTCCTGCTGATCGAAGCCATGACCGCCGCCGGCGTGAAGCTTGGCCTGCCCAAGGAAATCGCCGAGCAACTGACCGTGCAAACCGCTTTGGGCGCCGCGCACATGGCAGTATCCAGCGATGTCGACGCGGCCGAACTGCGCCGCCGTGTGACCTCGCCAAACGGCACCACCGAAGCGGCAATCAAATCATTCCAGGCCAATGGCTTCGAGGCCCTGGTCGAAACCGCACTCGGCGCCGCCGCGCACCGCTCGGCCGAAATGGCCGAACAACTGGGCAAATAAGGAGCCTTTCATGATCGGATTGAACACCGCAGCGGTTTACGTGCTGCAAACCCTCGGCAGCCTGTACCTGCTGATCGTGCTGCTGCGCTTCGTTCTGCAACTGGTACGGGCGAACTTCTACAACCCGCTGTGCCAGTTCGTGGTCAAAGCTACCCAGCCACTGCTCAAGCCTTTGCGCCGGATCATCCCGAGCCTGTTCGGCCTCGACATGTCGTCGCTGGTGCTGGCGATTCTCGTGCAACTGCTGCTGATGGCACTGACCCTGTTGCTGACCTACGGCACCACCGGCAATCCGCTGCAACTGTTGATCTGGTCGCTGATCGGCGTCACCGCGCTGTTCCTGAAGATTTTCTTCTTCGCCCTGATCATTAGCGTGATCCTTTCGTGGGTTGCACCGGGCAGCCACAACCCGGGCGCTGAACTGGTCAACCAGATCTGCGAGCCGGCGCTGGCACCGTTTCGCCGCTTCCTGCCGAATCTGGGCGGTCTGGACCTGTCGCCGATCTTCGCCTTCCTCGCGCTGAAATTGATCGACATGCTGGTCATCAACAATCTGGCGGCGATGACGATGATGCCGGAGATTCTGCGTTTGCTGATGTGAGATAAGGGGATGGGCGGTCGTCTTGATGTCAGCGTCGCCTGCGCCCCTCACCCCAGCCCTCTCCCGAGGGAGAGGGAGCCGATCAGGTTGTTTTCAAGGCCTGAGTCGACCCGATATCTCGGGCCAGCATCACTCTGAAGATCGCTGCGGCCAGTCCCCTCTCCCTCCGGGAGAGGGTTAGGAAGAGGGCCGCTTGCCGCTACTCCCCCCGGTCTTTAGACTTACGCCTCATTTCAACGAGAGCAGGGTCGATGCCAACTGCCTTTCCCCCCGATTCTGTTGGTCTGGTGACGCCGCAAACCGCGCACTTCAGCGAACCGCTGGCGCTGGCCTGTGGTCGTTCGCTGGCCGCCTATGACCTGATCTACGAAACCTACGGCACGCTGAACGCGCAGGCGAGCAACGCCGTGCTGATCTGCCACGCGCTGTCCGGCCATCATCACGCGGCCGGCTATCACAGCCTCGACGACCGCAAACCCGGTTGGTGGGACAGCTGCATCGGTCCCGGCAAGCCGATCGACACCAACAAGTTCTTCGTGGTCAGCCTGAACAACCTCGGCGGCTGCAATGGCTCTACCGGCCCGAGCAGCGTCAACCCGGAAACCGGCAAGCCGTTCGGCGCCGACTTCCCGGTGCTCACCGTAGAAGACTGGGTGCACAGCCAGGCGCGTCTGGCCGACCTGCTCGGCATCGGCCAGTGGGCGGCGGTGATCGGTGGCAGCCTCGGCGGCATGCAGGCGCTGCAATGGACCATCACTTACCCGGACCGCGTGCGTCACTGCCTGGCCATCGCCTCGGCACCGAAGCTGTCAGCGCAGAACATCGCGTTCAACGAAGTGGCGCGACAGGCGATTCTCACCGACCCGGAGTTCCACGGTGGTTCGTTCCAGGAACAAGGCGTGATCCCCAAGCGCGGGCTGATGCTGGCGCGCATGGTCGGGCACATCACCTACCTGTCCGACGACTCGATGGGCGAGAAATTCGGCCGCGGCCTGAAGAGCGAAAAGCTCAACTACGACTTCCACAGTGTCGAGTTCCAGGTCGAAAGCTACCTGCGCTACCAGGGCGAAGAGTTCTCCGGACGCTTCGATGCTAACACTTATCTGTTGATGACCAAGGCGCTGGATTACTTCGATCCGGCGGCGAACTTCAACGACGATCTGGCGAAAACCTTCGAAAACGCCACGGCGAAATTCTGCGTGATGTCGTTCACCACCGACTGGCGTTTCTCCCCGGCCCGCTCACGCGAGCTGGTCGACGCGCTGATGGCCGCGCGCAAGGACGTCAGTTATCTGGAAATCGACGCACCGCAGGGCCACGACGCCTTTCTGATTCCGATCCCGCGTTACTTGCAGGCGTTCGGCAATTACATGAACCGCATCACGCTGTGAGAAAGCCATGAGAGCTGATCTGGAAATCATTCAGGAATGGATCCCCGCCGGCAGCCGCGTCCTCGACCTGGGCTGCGGTAACGGCGAGCTGCTGAGCTGGCTGCGCGACAACAAGCAAGTCACCGGTTATGGCCTGGAAAACGACGCCGAGAACATCGCCGAATGCGTGGCCAAAGGCATCAACGTCATCGAGCAGGATCTGGACAAGGGGCTGGGCAATTTCGCCAGCAACAGTTTCGACATCGTCGTCATGACCCAGGCCCTGCAAGCCGTGCACTACCCGGACAAGATCCTCGACGAGATGCTACGGGTCGGCCGCCAGTGCATCATCACCTTCCCCAACTTCGGCCACTGGCGCTGCCGCTGGTACCTGGCGAGCAAGGGGCGCATGCCGGTGTCCGAATTCCTGCCGTACACCTGGTACAACACGCCGAACATTCACTTCTGCACATTCGAAGACTTTGAAGAACTGTGCCGCGA
Organism: Pseudomonas koreensis; assembly: GCF_036668835.1. Classification (GTDB taxonomy): domain Bacteria; phylum Pseudomonadota; class Gammaproteobacteria; order Pseudomonadales; family Pseudomonadaceae; genus Aquipseudomonas; species Aquipseudomonas koreensis_I. The sequence continues at coordinate 543,814 of NZ_JAZEVW010000003.1, read as the reverse complement.
ACGTGACGCCAAGGTCATTGATCGGCTTGCCGTGGATCAACAGCACCGCCACGGGTGGGCCAGTAAGCTATGGCCTAATCTGTTAGGTGAAATCGGTATCTACCGGGTCAGCAGCCCGCTGCTGGCCGACCACAAGGTCGCGGTCTGAGCCGGTTATTCGAGGAGCACGAACATGAGTCGTCTAGCGTTTTTGTTATTGACTGCCTGCCTGAGCGCCGGCGCCTTGGCGGCCGATGTCATCAAGGGCGAGCGCAAGGAAACCTTCGGCGACGTCACGGTGTACTACAACACCTTCAACTCGACGTACCTGCAACCGGATATCGCCAAGGCTGCCGAGCTGATCCGCAGCAAGAACCAGGGCGTGATCAACGTCTCGGTGATCAAGGACGGCAAACCTGTGATCGCCAGTGTCACCGGCACGGTCAAGGACCTGACCAGCAACAGCGTGCCGCTGAATTTCCGTCAGGTGACCGAACAGGGCGCGATCTACTACATCGCTCAGTATCCGGTGCCGCAGCAGGAAACCCGCACCTTCGAAATCAAGGTGCAGAACGGTGACAAGATCAACACCCTCAATTTCAACCAAGAACTCTTTCCCGGCGAATGATGAACATCAAGCAGCTCGTACTGGCCAGCCATAACGCCGGCAAACTCAAAGAACTCCAGGCCATGCTCGGCGACTCGGTGCAACTGCGCTCGATCGGCGAATGGAGCAAGGTCGAGCCGGAAGAGACCGGCCTGTCGTTCGTCGAAAACGCGATCCTCAAGGCGCGCAACGCTGCACGTATTTCCGGGCTGCCGGCGCTGGCCGACGATTCCGGTCTGGCAGTGGATTTCCTTGGCGGTGCGCCGGGCATCTATTCGGCACGTTACGCCGACGGCAAGGGCGATACGGCGAATAACGCCAAACTGCTCGATGCACTGAAGGACGTGCCCGAAGCCGAGCGCGGCGCGCAGTTCGTCTGCGTGCTGGCCCTGGTGCGTCACGCTGACGATCCGTTGCCGATTCTGTGCGAAGGCTTGTGGCATGGGCGGATTCTGACCGCTGCCAGCGGCGAACACGGCTTTGGTTATGACCCGCTGTTCTGGGTGCCGGAACGTGACGTGTCCAGCGCCGAACTGAGCCCGGCCGACAAGAACCAGATCAGCCACCGCGCCCGCGCCATGGTGCTGCTGCGCCAGCGTCTGGGTTTGCAATGACCCGTGACGCTTCTGCGTCGTCGCTGATTGTCGGCGGCGCCGCCTCCTCGCCCCGGGCGCCGCTGCCAACGCTGCCACCCCTGTCGCTGTACATTCATATTCCGTGGTGCGTGCGCAAATGCCCGTATTGCGATTTCAACTCGCATACCGCCAGCCCCGTGCTGCCGGAACAAGAATACGTCGACGCGTTGCTCGCGGACCTCGATCAGGATTTGCATGCGGTGTATGGCCGTAAGCTGACCTCGATTTTCTTTGGCGGGGGCACGCCGAGCCTGTTCAGTGCCGAAGCCCTCGGGCGCTTGTTGAAGGGCGTCGAGCAGCGCATCCCGTTCGCCGACGACATCGAAATCACCCTTGAGGCGAATCCGGGCACTTTCGAGCAAGAGAAGTTCGTCGCTTATCGCAAGCTCGGGATCAATCGGTTGTCGATCGGCATCCAGAGTTTCCAGCAGGAAAAGCTCAAGGCGCTCGGGCGCATCCACAACGGTGACGAAGCGGTGCGCGCCGCCGGTATGGCGCGCCAGGCCGGGTTCGACAACTTCAATCTCGACTTGATGCATGGCCTGCCCGATCAGTCACTGGACGACGCCTTGAGCGATCTGCGCCAGGCCATCGAACTGCAGCCGACGCACATTTCCTGGTATCAGCTGACGCTGGAGCCGAACACGGTGTTCTGGAACCAGCCGCCGGTGCTGCCGGAAGACGACACGCTATGGGACATTCAAGAGGCCGGGCAAGCGCTGCTGGCCGAGCACGGTTACGCACAGTACGAAGTGTCGGCCTATGCCCAGCCCGGTAAACCGGCGCGGCATAACCTCAATTACTGGAGCTTCGGCGACTTCATCGGCATCGGCGCGGGTGCGCACGGCAAGCTCAGCCACCCGGACGGGCGCATTGTGCGTACCTGGAAAACCCGGCTGCCCAAGGACTATCTCAACCCGGCGAAAAACTTCCAGGCCGGCGAAAAAGCCCTGAACAACGATGAGCTGCCGTTCGACTTCCTGATGAACGCGCTGCGCCTGACCGCCGGCGTCGAATCACGCCTCTACCCGGAGCGCACCGGTCTGTCGCTGGACACGCTTGCCGAAGGCCGGCGCGAGGCCGAACAAAGCGGCCTGATGCAGGTCGAACCGTCACGTCTGGCGGCCACCGAGCGCGGACAATTGTTCCTCAACGACTTGCTGCAACAATTTCTGAGCTGAGCCCAATGGCGGCCTAAGGATAAACCCATGGATTTGATACTCGACCTGCTCGCCACCGTCTCCCGCTGGAGCCGCAGCAACCTCTCGGAAATCGCCCTGGCACTGGTCGGTTGCCTGCTGGTGCTGTTCGGTGCGGATTTCAAAGGCTGGGTCGAGCAACGCCTGGGCAGCATCGCCGGCGCCCTGCGCGTGCCACTGATGGCCCTGCTGTGCGTGATCGGCAGCGGCGCCGCACTGATCTACGCCACGCCATGGGTAGTGAAGGGCTTGAGCCAGTTCAACAACTACAGCCTCGCGCCGGTGTTGCTGGTGGTACTGGTGCTGATCGGCGTCGTCGCCGACCGCCGCTGATTCTGCAAATATCCTAAAACAACTGTGGGAGCGAGCCTGCTCGCGAAGACGTCTTAACATTCAACATCATCGTTGACGGTCAGACCGCTTTCGCGAGCAGGCTCGCTCCCACAGTATTTATTGCGTGATGCTTAAGCGAGTTTTTCGAACTTCAGATCCCACACGCCATGACCAAGTCGTTCGCCGCGGCGTTCGAACTTGGTGATCGGGCGTTCGGCCGGGCGCGGCACGCATTTGCCGTCTTCGGCAAGGTTGCGGTAGCCCGGGGCGACGTTCATCACTTCCAGCATGTATTCGGCGTACGGCTCCCAGTCGGTGGCCATGTGCAGAATCCCGCCGACCTTTAACTTGCTGCGCACCAGTTCAGCGAACGACGCCTGTACGATACGGCGCTTGTGGTGACGACTCTTGTGCCATGGATCCGGGAAAAACAGCATCAGGCGATCGAGGCTGTTGTCGGCAATGCAACGGTTGAGCACTTCGATCGCGTCGCAATCGTAGACCCGCAGGTTGGTCAGGCCCTGCGTCAGTACGCCGTTGAGCAGCGCGCCGACACCCGGACGGTGCACTTCAACGCCGATGAAATCCTGCTCCGGTGCAGCCGCGGCCATTTCCAGCAGCGAGTGGCCCATGCCGAAACCGATTTCCAGCGAGCGCGGTGCTGAGCGGCCGAAGACCTGGTCGTAATCCACCGGCGCATCGGCCAGCGGCAGCACGTACAGCGGCGCGCCCTGGTCCAGGCCGCGTTGCTGGCCTTCGGTCATGCGCCCGGCGCGCATCACGAAACTCTTGATGCGGCGGTGTTGGCGCTCGTCGCCTTCGTCCGGCTGGACAGGCGTGTCGTTCGATTCAGTCATCAATGGCTCTTACTTGATCAGACCATCCAGCGGCGAAGAGGCGCTGGCATAGAGTTTTTTCGGCATACGGCCAGCGAGGTAGGCCAGACGACCCGCGACGATGGCGTGTTGCATGGCTTGCGCCATCATCACCGGCTGCTGGGCGTGGGCGATGGCCGAGTTCATCAGCACCGCATCGCAACCCAGTTCCATGGCGATGGTTGCGTCGGACGCAGTGCCGACACCGGCATCGACCAACACAGGGATTGTCGCTTCTTCGAGGATGATCTGCAGGTTGTACGGATTGCAGATGCCCAGACCGGAACCGATCAGACCGGCCAGCGGCATCACCGCTATGCAGCCGATTTCTGCCAACTGGCGAGCAATGATTGGGTCATCGCTGGTGTAGACCATCACGTCGAAGCCTTCCTTGACCAGCGTTTCCGCAGCCTTGAGAGTTTCGATCACGTTGGGAAACAGGGTTTTCTGGTCGGCCAGCACTTCCAGCTTCACCAGATTGTGGCCGTCGAGCAGCTCACGGGCCAGGCGGCAGGTGCGCACGGCTTCGATGGCGTCGTAGCAACCGGCGGTGTTCGGCAGGAAGGTGTAGCGCTCCGGCGACAGCACGTCGAGCAGGTTCGGCTCGCCTTCGATCTGACCGAGGTTGGTGCGGCGCACGGCGAAGGTGACGATCTCGGCACCCGAGGCCTCGATGGCCTGACGGGTTTCTTGCATGTCACGGTACTTGCCGGTACCGACCAGCAAACGCGACTTGTAAGTACGACCGGCCAGCACAAAAGGCTTGTCGCTACGAACGATGCTCATAAGGAATCCTCTTTAGGAGTGAGGGTCTTGCAGAATTCTTCAATAACCAAACGCTGTGAAAACGTCGCGAGCGAAGTAAAGACAAGGCAAAAACAGGCGAGGAAGCGGAGTCTACTGGTTGTAAATGAGCATTCCGAGCCTGTTTTTAACGCAGTATTTACGAGCGCAGCAGTTTTCACAGTGTTTGGATCAGCCGCCGCCGATGGCGTGTACTACTTCGACGTTGTCGCCGTCATTAAGCGTGGTGTCGGCATGCTGGCTGCGCGGGACGATATCCAGATTGAGTTCGACTGCTACCCGGCGTCCGGTCAGCTCCAGGCGGGTAATCAGCGCCGCAACGGTCTCGCCGTCGGGCAATTCAAGGGGTTCGCCGTTCAATTGAATGCGCATGCACAACGCCGCCATCATTTTTAGGGGCTGGCATTCTAGCCCGATCATGACCTAAAGGTCAGCACCAAGCGTCAAGCGGTCGGCTGCAAGCGCCACGCTGCAAGTCCCAGACATACCCAGCCGGCGAGAAAGGCCAGGCCACCGAACGGCGTGATGATGCCGAGCTTGCTGATGCCCGTCATGGTCAGCAGGTACAGGCTGCCGGAGAACAACAGAATGCCGACGGCAAAGGACACGCCGGCCCAAGTGATCAGCCGCCCCGGAATCTGCGTAGCCAGAAGCGCGACCCCGAACAACGCGAGGGTGTGCACCAGCTGATAGGTGACGCCGGTGTGGAAAATCGTCAGGTACTCCGGGGTCAGGCGGTTTTTCAGGCCGTGGGCGGCAAACGCGCCCAACGCGACCCCGGTGAAACCGAAAAAAGCGGCCAGCATCAAAAAGCCACGCAGCATTGGGAACTCCAGTCAGACGCCATCGGCAGGGTCTGTATAATGGCCCGCTCCACCGGTTCGGCCAAGCCATCTCTATGCTGCGTTCAATATTCCGTCGTCTTGTGAAGGCTCTGCTCTGGTTCGCCGGGGGCAGCATTCTGCTGGTGCTGCTGTTTCGCTTCGTGCCGCCACCGGGCACCGCGCTGATGGTCGAGCGCAAGGTCGAATCGTGGATCGACGGCGAGCCGATCGACCTGCAGCGCACCTGGAAGCCGTGGGACGAGATCTCCGATGACCTTAAGGTGGCGGTGATTGCCGGCGAAGACCAGAAATTCCCCGAGCACTGGGGCTTTGATCTGCGCGCGATCCAGGCCGCCCTCGCCCACAACGAACTGGGCGGTTCGATTCGCGGCGCCAGCACCCTGAGTCAGCAAGTGTCGAAAAACCTGTTTCTCTGGGCCGGACGCAGTTATCTGCGCAAAGGCCTCGAGGCCTGGTTCACCGCGCTGATCGAGGTGTTCTGGCCCAAGCAGCGGATTCTCGAGGTTTACCTGAACAGCGTCGAATGGGATGACGGCGTTTTTGGTGCAGAGGCTGCGGCTCGTCATCACTTTGGTGTAAGTGCAAAGGCGCTGTCACGTCAGCAGGCCAGTTATCTGGCCGCGGTATTGCCTAATCCGCGGGTGTGGAGCGCGAGCCATCCGACCGGCTATGTGTCGCGCCGGGCCGGGTGGATTCGCCAGCAGATGAGTCAGTTGGGTGGCGATAGTTATCTAATGGGCCTCAATGATTCGCGGCGGGCGCCTTGGTCTGAGTAGCGCCGAAGATCAAAGGTAGGAGTGAGCCTGCTCGCGATAGCGGTCTGTCAGGCATGGATTCATCAACTGACACACCGCTATCGCGAGCAGGCTCACTCCTACATTGGTTTGTGCTGGCCCATAAAAAACGCCCCGATCATCACTGATCGGGGCGTTTTTGTTTGCCGGTGCGCCGGTTACGCGGCGATCGACAATTTGAGCTTGTTCATCGCGCTTTTCTCAAGCTGACGAATCCGCTCTGCCGACACGTTGTACTTCTGCGCCAGGTCGTGCAGCGTGGCTTTTTCTTCGGCCAGCCAGCGCTGGTAGAGGATGTCGCGGCTGCGTTCGTCCAGCACTTCCAGCGCTTCGTGCAGGTTGCTGTTGGAGTTGTCGCTCCAGTCAGCATCCTCCAGCTGACGCGCCGGGTCGTACCGGTGGTCTTCCAGGTAGTTGGCCGGCGACTGGAAAGCGCTGTCGTCGTCCGCTTCCGCGGCCGGGTCGAAGGCCATGTCATGGCCGGTCAGGCGACTTTCCATCTCGCGCACTTCGCGCGGCTCGACACCGAGGCTTTCCGCCACACGGTGGACTTCCTCGTTGTTCAGCCACGCCAGACGCTTCTTCTGGCTGCGCAGGTTGAAGAACAGCTTGCGCTGGGCCTTGGTGGTCGCGACTTTCACAATGCGCCAGTTGCGCAGGATGAACTCGTGAATTTCCGCCTTGATCCAGTGCACGGCGAACGACACCAGACGCACACCCATTTCCGGGTTGAAGCGCTTCACGGCCTTCATCAGGCCGACGTTACCTTCCTGGATCAGGTCAGCCTGAGCCAGACCGTAGCCGGAATAGCTACGGGCAATGTGTACGACAAAACGCAGGTGGGCGAGCACCATCTGCCGAGCCGCCCCCAAATCCTGCTCATAGTAGAGACTCTCGGCCAGTTCACGCTCCTGCTCCGGCGTCAGCAAGGGAATGCTGTTGACGGTGTGCACATAGGCTTCCAGGTTCGCACCCGGAACCAACGCGTACGCAGGTTGCAAAGAATTGGTCATGCGAAAAAACCTCCCACTTACATACTCGTGCCTCTCGGCACTGCGAAAAATTGACCGGGAACTCAGGTACAAGTTCCCATAAAAACCGCAAGGTCAATCACGCGCAAAAAAGATTCTACTTCGGCGCCAGCTCCCTGAGATGACGTGCGACTGCAATCCATGCACCGATATAACCCAACAGCACCGCGCCAAGCAAGAGCGACAGACCGTCGGCCACTGGCACACCGGCCAGGGCGAAATCACTGCCGTACAAGCCGGCCAGTCCAACCACCGCATCGTTCAGCCAGTTCAGGCCGAACGCCAATACACCCCAGGACAACAGTCCTGCACCGAAGCCGTACAACGCGCCCATATAAAGGAAGGGACGCCTTACATAACTGTCGGTGCCGCCGACGAGTTTAATCACTTCTATCTCGGTGCGGCGGTTTTCAATATGAAGACGAATGGTATTGCCTATCACCAAAAGTAATGCAGAAACCAGCAGTACCGTCAGCCCGAAGACAAATCGATCGCCCAGCTTGAGGATGGCGGCCAGACGCTCGACCCAGACTAGATCAAGTTGTGCCTGTTGTACCTTGGGCAGCTCGGAAAGTTTTTGTCTTAATGCTTCGAGTGTCGGCTTGTCGACTTCGTTCGGTGTCACCAGCACCACACCCGGCAGAGGGTTCTCGGGCAGTTCACGCAGGGCTTCGCCGAGGCCGGACTGTTGCTGGAATTCCTCGAGCGCCTGATCGCGGCCGACATATTCAGCATCAGCGACGCCGGGCATGCCTTTGATCTGCTCGCGCAACGACTCGCCCTGCTCCGGCGTCGCATCGAGTTGCAGGTACAGCGAGATCTGCGCCGCGCGCTGCCACGAACCGCCGAGACGTTCGACATTGTTCAGCAACAGCGACAAGCCCATCGGCAAGCTCAACGCCACAGCCATCACCATGCAGGTGAAGAAGCTGCCGATCGGTTGCTTGCCGAGTCGGCGCAGGCTGTCGAGCAGGCTGGCGCGATGGCTTTCGATCCAGGCACGGAACAGCGTGGCGAAGTCCGGGCCATCATCATCGTCGTGTTTTTTCTTTTTCGGCGGCTGCGGATCAGCGGCTTTCGGGGCCACACGTTCGGAAACCTTCGGGCTGCGTGTCGCACTCATACCCCGGCCTCCCCGTCGCCGATCAAGCGGCCGCGTTGCAAGGTCAGCATGCGGTGACGCATGCGCGCGATCAGCGCCAGGTCGTGACTGGCGATCAGCACGCTGGTGCCCAAACGGTTGATATCTTCGAACACGCCCATGATTTCCGCCGCCAGACGCGGGTCGAGGTTACCGGTCGGTTCGTCCGCCAGCAGCAGGGCCGGGCGATGGACGATGGCGCGGGCAATGCCGACGCGCTGTTGCTGACCGGTGGACAGGTCGCCGGGGTACAGATCGGTTTTATCCGACAGCGCCACGCGCTCCAGCGCCGAATCGACACGCTTGGCGATTTCAGCCTTGGACAGGCCAAGGATCTGCAACGGCAAGGCGACGTTGTTGAACACCGTGCGATCAAACAGCAGCTGGTGATTCTGGAATACCACGCCGATCTGTCGGCGCAGGAACGGAATCTGCGCATTGCTGATAGTGCTCAGGTCCTGCCCGGCGAGCAGCAGCTTGCCGCTGGTCGGCCGCTCCATCGCCAGCAACAGGCGCAAGAGCGTGGATTTACCGGCGCCGGAGTGGCCGGTGACAAACAAGAACTCGCCACGACGTACTCGAAAGCTCAGCTCATGCAAGCCGACGTGACCGTTCGGGTAGCGCTTACCGACCTGTTCGAAACGAATCATGAACGCTCCCGCTCGGCAAACAATGCCTGGACAAAGGGTTCGGCTTCAAAGGTACGCAAGTCGTCGATGCCTTCACCGACGCCGATGTAGCGGATCGGCAGGCCGAACTGCTTGGCCAGGGCGAAAATCACTCCGCCCTTGGCAGTGCCATCGAGCTTGGTCAGGGCCAGGCCAGTCAGTTCAACGGTCTGATTGAATTGCTTTGCCTGGTTGATCGCGTTCTGCCCGGTACCGGCATCGAGCACCAGCAGCACCTCGTGCGGCGCGTCGGCGTCGAGCTTGCCGATCACCCGGCGAACCTTTTTCAGCTCTTCCATCAGGTTGTCTTTGGTGTGCAGACGACCGGCAGTGTCAGCGATCAACACATCGATGCCACGGGCCTTGGCGGCCTGTACGGCGTCGAAGATCACCGAAGCCGAATCGGCACCGGTGTGCTGGGCAATGACCGGAATCTTGTTGCGCTCGCCCCAGACCTGCAATTGCTCGACTGCCGCCGCACGGAAGGTGTCACCGGCGGCCAGCATGACTTTCTTGCCGTCCAGTTGCAGCTTCTTCGCCAGTTTGCCGATGGTGGTGGTTTTGCCGGCGCCGTTGACGCCGACCACCAGAATCACGAACGGCTTGTTCTGCGAGGCGATCTTCAGCGGCTGCTCGACCGGTTTGAGCATGGCTGCCAGTTCGGCCTGCAGCGACTTGTACAGCGCATCGGCGTCGGCCAGCTCTTTGCGCGCGACCTTCTGGGTCAGGCGCTGGATGATCTGCAAGGTGGCTTCGACGCCGACGTCGGCGGTGAGCAGACGGGTTTCGAGGTCATCGAGCAGATCGTCATCGATGGTTTTGCGCCCGAGGAACAGGCTGGCCATGCCCTCGCCGATGCTCGCGCTGGTTTTCGACAGGCCTTGCTTGAGGCGGGCGAAGAAACCGGCTTTGGTTTCTTCGGTGCGCGGGGCTTCTACAGGAGGTTCGGCAGGCGCTTCATCCGGCACGACTGGCGCAGCGACAATCGGCGCAGGCACCGGAGCAGGTGCAGGCGCTGGCTCGGGCGCTTGAATGATCGGTGCCACTGGCGCAGGAACAACCGGCGCCGGCTCGATGACCGCTTCCACCACAGGCTCGGGCTCAACAGCAGGCGCCCCAGCCACTTCCGGAATCGCCGGCGTCACATGCGGCGCTGCCTCTTCAACGAAGGCCACCGGTTCTTCCGCCACCGGCAAGGTCAGCCACGGCTCGGCGGCCGGCGTCAGCGGCAGTTCGGCAGCGGCCGGCGCTTCAGGTTCGGCTTCAGCCTCCGGTTGCAGCACGGGTTCGGCGATCGGCAGCACAATCGGCGCCAGCTCTTCTTCTATAACGGGCGCCGGGGCAGGCTCAGGAATCGCAGGCGGCTGTTCGACGACGGGTTCCTGCGGTTTTTTCCGCAGCCATCCGAACAGGCTTTTCTTCTCGCCAGCCGCAGCTGGGGTCTTCTTGTCGTCGTTGGAACCAAACATGGAGGACGGCTATCTCACGGTAGCGACGCGCCAACAGGGCGCCCCGGCAAATAAATATTCGATGCAGAACAGACTGTGTTTCACCCAGCTTGTTCACGCGCAACCTTTTGTCGAGGCGCTACAGGCACCTCAAGGATCGTTTTAACGATGGTCTAAACCGGTGAAAATCGGCGAAAACGCAGAGTCTGGGTGCCAAACCGCTGCGTTGTTCCGCAAACCCATTCAGCCTTATGAAGTCGCAGAACTTCATAGGCGTGGTCGCCGGTAAAACGGATCAGTATCCTAGCACCTCCTCGCCCGCCTAGGCTAAGACCAGGCAGGCAGCCCAACAGGTTAAAAAACGAATGAATGCTCTAGCCCGCCGCGCTGCAGGCCTGCTGCTTTGCACAGTCTGCCTGCCCCTTTCGGCCCTGGCGGCCGACCCGCAACCGACTCACGAATTCACCCTCGATAACGGCCTCAAGGTCGTCGTGCGCGAAGACCATCGCGCGCCGGTGGTGGTCTCGCAGGTCTGGTACAAGGTCGGTTCCAGTTACGAAACCCCGGGCCAGACCGGTCTGTCTCACGCCCTCGAGCACATGATGTTCAAGGGCAGCGAGAAAGTCGGCCCCGGCGAAGCCTCGCTGATCCTGCGCGATCTGGGCGCCGAAGAGAACGCCTTCACCAGTGACGACTTCACCGCCTACTATCAGGTGCTGGCCCGTGATCGTCTGGGCGTAGCCTTTGAACTGGAAGCCGATCGCATGGCCAACCTGCGCCTGCCGGCCGACGAGTTCGCCAAGGAAATCGAAGTCATCAAGGAAGAACGCCGCCTGCGCACCGATGACAAGCCGATGTCCAAAGCCTACGAGCGTTACAAGGCGATGGCCTACCCGGCGAGCGGCTATCACACGCCGACCATCGGCTGGATGGCTGACCTCGACCGGATGAAGGTCGAAGAGCTGCGCCATTGGTACCAATCCTGGTACGTGCCGAACAACGCCACGCTAGTGGTGGTCGGCGACGTCACCCCGGACGAAGTGAAAACCCTCGCCCAGCGCTATTTCGGCCCGATCGCCAAGCGCGACGTGCCACCGGCGAAAAAACCGCTGGAACTGGCTGAACCGGGCGAACGGCAGATCACCCTGCGCGTGCAGACGCAGCTGCCAAGCCTGATGCTCGGCTTCAACGTACCCAGCATCGCCACCGCTGAAGACAAGCGCTCGGTCAATGCCTTGCGCCTGATCTCGGCACTGCTCGATGGTGGCTACAGCGGTCGTATCCCGACGCAGCTGGAGCGCGGTGAAGAACTGGTGTCCGGCGGCTCGTCGGACTATGACGCCTATACCCGTGGCGACAGCCTGTTCACCCTGTCGGCGACGCCGAACACGCAGAAGAAAAAGACCATCGCTCAGGCTGAAGCCGGGTTGTGGAAACTCCTTGAGCAGCTGAAAACCACCGCGCCGTCGGCCGCAGAGCTGGAACGCGTGCGTGCGCAGGTGATCGCCGGCCTGGTATTCGAACGTGATTCGATCACCAGCCAGGCCACCGCCATCGGCCAACTGGAAACGGTCGGTCTGTCGTGGAAACTGATGGACACCGAGCTGGCCGATCTGGAAAGCGTGACCCCGCAAGACATCCAGAACGCCGCGAAAAAGTATTTCACCCGCGAACGTCTCAGCGTCGCCCACGTCCTGCCTTTGGAGACGACTCATGAGTGAGCGCAAAGCCCCACGCCTGATGCTGCTTGGCCTGATCGCTGTCGCGGTGATCGGCTCGGCAGCGGTTTATCTGTCGCCTAGCGCTGACAGCCATGCCAGCGAAGCGCTGGATAACGCCAAGTCCACACAGAAACTGCAATCGCTGGCCGAACTCGACGGCAAGGCGCCGGCCAGCCGCACGCTCGACGTGCAGACCTGGACCACCACCCAAGGCGCCAAGGTGCTGTTCGTCGAAGCCCATGAGCTGCCGATGTTCGACATGCGCCTGATCTTCGCCGCCGGCAGCAGTCAGGACGGCAATGCGCCGGGGCTGGCGGTGCTGACCAACGCGATGCTCAACGAAGGCGTCGCTGGCAAAGATGTCGGCGCCATCGCGCAGGGTTTTGAAGGCCTCGGTGCGGATTTCGGCAACGGCGCGTTCAAGGACATGGCGCTGGCCTCGTTGCGCAGCCTGAGCGCGGCCGACAAACGTGAGCCGGCGCTCAAGCTGTTTGCCGAAGTGGTTGGCAAACCAACCTTCCCCGCCGACTCCTTCGCGCGTATCAAGAACCAGATGCTGGCCGGTTTCGAATACCAGAAACAGAACCCCGGCAAACTCGCCAGCCTTGAGCTGATGAAACGTTTGTACGGCGATCACCCGTACGCGCATTCAAGCGATGGCAACGCGCAAAGCGTGCCGAAGATCACCCTGGCGCAGCTACGTGATTTCCACGCCAAGGCTTACGCCGCCGGCAATGCGGTGATTGCGCTGGTCGGTGACCTGTCACGCGCCGAGGCCGAGGCGATTGCCAATCAGGTTTCCGGCGCACTGCCAAAAGGCCCGGCGCTGGCAAAAATCGCAGCACCGCAAGAGCCGAAAGCCAGTGTCAACCACATCGAGTTCCCGTCCAAGCAGACCAACCTGATGCTCGCGCAACTGGGCATCGACCGTGACGACCCGGATTACGCCGCCCTGTCGATGGGCAACCAGATCCTCGGTGGCGGCGGTTTCGGCACGCGCCTGATGAGTGAAGTGCGCGAGAAACGTGGCCTGACCTACGGCGTGTACTCGGCATTTAGCCCGATGCAGGCGCGTGGCCCGTTCATGATCAACCTGCAGACCCGCGCGGAAATGAGCGAAGGTACCCTGAGACTGGTGCAGGACGTGCTCGCCGACTACCTGAAAACCGGGCCGACACAAAAAGAACTCGACGACGCCAAACGCGAACTGGCCGGCAGCTTCCCGCTGTCCACTGCGAGCAATGCCGATATCGTCGGCCAGCTCGGGGCGATGGGCTTCTATAATCTGCCGCTGAGCTATCTCGACGACTTCATGCGTCAGTCGCAAAGCCTCACCGTCGAACAAGTGCGCGACGCACTGAACAAACACCTGAGCACGGACAAAATGGTCATCGTCACCGCTGGCCCGACCGTGCCGCAAAAGCCGTTACCGGCCCCATCTGATAAACCTGCCGAGCAACCGCTCGGGGTTCCGGAGCATTAATGGCGACTCGTTCCCCTAAAAAACCTGCGCACAACGTCCACAACGGCGTGAATCAATTGCGCATCATTGGCGGCCAATGGCGCAGCCGCAAGCTGAGCTTCCCCGACGCGCCGGGCCTGCGCCCGACGCCGGACCGCGTGCGCGAAACCCTGTTCAACTGGCTGGCGCCGTACGTTGAAGGGGCCAAGGTGCTGGACCCGTTCGCCGGCAGCGGCGCGCTGTTTCTCGAAGCGCTGTCCCGTGGCGCGGCGATGGGCCAGGCGCTGGATGCCAGCAACATCGCCGTGTCCAGCCTGAAAGAACACCTCGGCACCCTGCGCTGCACCAACGGCCAGGTGCAAACCGCAGACGCCCTGCGCTATCTGGAAACCCAGACCGCAACGCCGTTCGACCTGGTATTCCTCGACCCACCGTTCAACCAGAACCTGCTGCCGGCGGTGTGCACGCTGCTGGAAGAGCGGCAGTGGCTGGCGGCCGATTCGTGGATCTACACTGAAAGCGAAACCGCGCCGTCGACCCTCGGCCTGCCGGGCAACTGGCGCCTGCACCGCGAGCAGAAATCCGGGCGGGTCTACTACGCGCTGTGGCAGCGTTCGACGCCAATCGACACCTGACCTGTAGCGAGCGACAACCTGTGGCAAGGGAGCCTGCTCCCTTGCCCTACGCACATCGAGAACCATCGTGCCCCCTTCGTCTGAACGCTTCGCCCCCGCCTTCGGCCTGCGCAACCCGCATCTGCAAACCTTGTGGGGGCCGCTGTGGCGCAAAACCGTGCACATCGAGCGCGAGCGTGAGCGCCTATGGCTGGAGGACGGCGATTTTCTCGATCTCGACTGGCACGGCCCGCACAGCGCCGAAGCGCCATTGGTTCTGGTATTGCACGGGCTGACCGGCTCTTCCAACTCGCCTTATGTGGCCGGCATTCAAAAGGCCTTGGCTGATCAGGGCTGGGCCAGCGTTGCGCTGAACTGGCGTGGCTGTTCGGGCGAACCGAACCTGCTGCCGCGCAGCTATCATTCCGGCGCCAGCGAAGATCTGGCCGAGACCATCAAACACTTGCATGCGAAACGCCCGCTGGCGCCGCTGTTTGCGGTCGGCTATTCACTCGGTGGCAACGTTCTGCTCAAGCATCTGGGCGAGACCGGCAGCGGCAGTGGCCTGATGGGCGCAGTGGCGGTGTCGGTGCCGTTTCGCCTCGATCAGTGCGCCGACCGTATCGGCCAGGGCTTTTCCAAGGTTTATCAGGCGCACTTCATGCGTGAGATGGTCGCTTACATCAAGAACAAGCAGCGGCAGTTTCAGCATGACGGTCGTGAGGATGGCCTGGCCAAACTGGCGGCGCTCGGTTCGCTGGAAAACATGCGCACGTTTTGGGATTTCGATGGCCGGGTGACCGCGCCATTGCACGGCTTCAGCGACGCCGAGGATTACTACCGGCGCGCCTCGAGTCGCTATTTCCTCGGCGAGATTCGCACGCCGACCCTGATCATTCAGGCGGCGGACGATCCGTTCGTATTCCCGTACAGCCTGCCGCAGGCCGATGAGCTGTCGGCCTGCACGCAATTCGAGTTGCAGCCGCGCGGCGGGCATGTCGGTTTCGTCGATGGCTCGGTTCGCAAACCCGGTTATTACCTGGAGCGACGGATTCCGCAGTGGTTGCGCACACAGCTCCTGTAGGAGTGAGCCTGCTCGCGATGGCGCCCTGTCAGTCACTTCATCTTTAACTGACACACCCGCTATCGCGAGCAGGCTCACTCCTACAGGGGCACGCGCTGATTACTCGCCCGTGGCAACGCCCCGCGAGGGCTCATTGATCCACTCGCTCCACGACCCGGCATACAGCGCACCCAGCGGGTAACCGGCCAGGCACAGGGCGAACAGGTTATGACACGCCGTCACCCCCGAGCCGCAGTAAGCCACCAGATCTGAAGGCGAGCGATCGCCCAGTTTCGCCGCAAAACGCTGCTTGAGCTGATCAGCCGGCAGAAAGCGCCCGTCGCTGCCGAGGTTGTCGGTGAACGCCGCGCACTGCGCACCGGGAATGTGCCCGGCGACCGGATCAATCGGTTCCACTTCGCCCTTGAAGCGCGGCAGTGCGCGGGCATCGATCAAGGTCAATGACGGTTGACCCAGGCGCTGCTGCAATTGCTCGGCGCTAAGCAGCAGGCTCATGTCCGGCTGGCCGCTGAAATGGCCGCGGGCAACGGTCGGCGGATCCAGACTCAGCGGCAGCCCCGCCGCATGCCAGGCCTTGAGCCCGCCGTCGAGAATGAACACCCCGTCGCGCTTGCCCAGCCATGCCAGCAACCACCACGCCCGTGCCGCGTAGGCACCCGGGCCGTCGTCGTAGAGAACCACGTCGCTGTCATTGCTGATGCCCCAATCTCGCAGGCGTTCGATCAGCGCCGCCGGCTCGGGCAGCGGATGACGGCCGCTCACGCCTTTGATGACTTTGCCGCTCAGGTCCCGTTCGAGATCGGCGAAGCTCGCTTCGGCGATGTGCCCTTCGGCGTAGCTGCGCTGACCGTAGTCGGGGTCTTCGAGGGCGAAGCGACAATCGAGAATCACCAGTCCCGGCTGCGCCTTGCGGGCGTCCAGTGCGACAGGGCTGATCAGTTGCGCAATCGGCATAACGGGCTCCTGGGTATCAACACAAAAGGCTTATTTGACGTCTTCGAGGGCCTGGGCCAGCGGCACGTAGAATTCTTCGAACAGCGCATTGACCTCGTCGCGCGCCTGCGCGGTGACAAACCCGGCTTCCAGCACCAGCACCTGGTACACGCCACGCTTGATGGCTTGTTCGCTGAGGTGATTGGAGTTTTCCCGAGTGGTGCACAGAAACCGCACCCACGAAGTCAGGATGATCCACGCATTGAGGGTCAGGGATTCGATCTGCACGCGGTCCATGTCGAGAATCCCAGCGGCGACAAAACCTTCGTAGATCGCCGCCCCCTGAATTACGCAGCGCTGGGAAAAGCGCCGGTAACGTGCTGCCAGCTCCGGATCGCTGTCGAGCAGATGCTCGAGGTCGCGGTGCAGAAAGCGGTAGCGCCACATCGCCGAGAGCAGTTCCTTGAGATAGAAACGCTTGTCCTCGACCGTCGCTGCGCGGCCCTGCGGCGGGCGGAGAAAGCTGTCGACGAGGCTTTCGTACTCACTGAACAGCACGGCGATGATCGCCTGCTTGTTGGGGAAGTGGTAGTACAAGTTGCCCGGAGAGATCTCCATGTGGGCGGCAATGTGATTGGTGCTGATACTGCGCTCGCCCTGCTGATTGAACAGTTCGAGGCTGTTGAGCACGATACGCTCGCTGGTTTTTATTCGTGGGGCCATGGCTTGAGCTTTAATTCAGAGTGCGTGTGTGGGCATCTTACGACCTAACCGGAAATGGATAAAACACCGCCGTGCACGGAAGTCATTTGACTTTCTAGAGCATAGACTCTAAAAAGCTCGTCACTACAATAAAATCCGGAGCAGACCATGACTGCCGATATTGCCTATCTGCAAACGCTGCAGCCCGCGCTGGCCGAGCTGGATCGGTTGTTCGAGGCGCAACGTGCCGCCTACGCCGCCAATCCGATGCCGCCCGCCGCCCAGCGCCGGCAATGGCTCAAGGCTCTGGCGGATCTGCTCAGCAGCGAACGGCAGGCCTTGATTGCCGCCATCAGCGCGGATTTCAGTCATCGCAGCGCCGATGAAACCCTGCTCGCCGAACTGATGCCGAGCCTGCACGGTATTCATTACGCCAGCCGTCATCTCAAAAGCTGGATGAAGGCCTCGCGGCGCAAGGTCGGCATGGCGTTCCAGCCGGCTTCGGCAAAAGTGGTCTATCAGCCGCTGGGCGTGGTCGGCGTGATCGTGCCGTGGAATTACCCGTTGTATCTGGCCGTCGGCCCGTTGGTCGGCGCGCTGGCGGCGGGCAATCGGGTGATGCTCAAACTCAGCGAATCGACCCCGACTACCGGCCTGTTGCTCAAGGAACTGCTGTCGCGCATCTTCCCCGAAGATCTGGTCTGCGTAGTCCTCGGCGAGGCCGATATCGGCGTGGCATTTTCCCGCCTGCGCTTCGATCACTTGCTGTTCACCGGCGCCACCAGCATCGGCAAACATGTGATGCGCGCCGCGGCGGAAAACCTCACCCCGGTGACCCTCGAACTGGGCGGCAAATCCCCGGCCATCGTCTCGCACGACGTGCCGCTCAAGGACGCCGCCGAACGCATCGCCTTCGGCAAGACCCTGAACGCCGGCCAGACCTGCGTTGCCCCCGATTACGTGCTGGTGCCGGAAGATCGCGTCGGCGCTTTCGTCGAAGCCTACCGCCAGGCCGTGCAAGGTTTTTACCCGACGCTCGCCGACAATCCGGACTACACAGCGATCATCAACGACCGTCAGCTGGCCCGCCTCAACGGCTACGTCAGCGATGCCACCAGCAAGGGCGCGCTGTTGATTCCGCTGTTCGAACAGGGCCAAGGCCGGCGCATGCCGCACAGCGTGCTGCTGAATGTCAGCGACGAGATGACCGTGATGCAGGACGAAATCTTCGGCCCGCTGCTGCCGATCGTGCCTTACCGCGATCTGCAGCAGGCATTTGCTTACATCAATCAGCGCCCACGTCCTCTGGCTCTTTACTACTTTGGCTACGACAAACGCGAACAGAACCGCGTGCTGCACGAAACCCATTCCGGCGGCGTGTGCCTCAACGACACGTTGCTGCATGTCGCGCAGGACGACATGCCGTTTGGCGGCATCGGTGCGTCCGGCATGGGTCATTACCACGGTCACGAAGGTTTCCTGACGTTCAGCAAAGCCAAAGGCGTGTTGGTCAAACAGCGTTTCAATGCCGCCAGGCTGATCTACCCGCCCTATGGCAAAACCTTGCAGAAACTGATTCAGAAACTGTTCATTCGCTAAACGCGGGTCACCGCCGGGTAATAAAAACAATGCACCCAAGCCTGACTGAAACACCCGCGCTGTCGCGCCGTGGCCTGCTGAAATTCAGCCTCGGCGCAACGGCCTTCCTCGCCACCGCCGGCCTCGGCGCCAGCCTCAGCGGCTGCTCGTCGAGCATCGCGGCCAACGGTTTTGTCTCACTGCGCGACGGCGATCTGCTGTTTCTGCGCGCGCTGATCCCGGTGATGCTCGACGGCGCCGTCGCGGCCGAGAAGCTGCCGACTGCGGTCGATGGCACGCTCAAGTCGCTGGACTACAGCCTCGATCACCTGTCGCCGGAAATGCTCAAGCTCACCCGGCAATTGTTCGACGTGCTGGGCATGGCCGTCACCCGCGGGCCGCTCACCGGCATCTGGGGCAGTTGGGAAAACGCCAGCCCCGCGGCCATGCGGCATTTTCTCGAGCGCTGGGAAAACAGCTCGCTGAGTCTTTTGCGCATGGGCCATAGCTCGCTGCAGCAGATGGTGACGATGGCGTGGTACACGCGGCCGCAATCCTGGGCGCACTGCGGATATCCGGGGCCGCCCACCGTTTGAAATCGGCGGCGCGGCCTTCGCGAGCAGGCTCGCTCCACAGAGGCAATGCATTTCAAATGTGGTAGCGAGCCTGCTCGCGAAGAGGCCAGTCGCCACACCTTGCATCCAAAAATAATAAAAGAGAGCCCGACCGATGCCCGTACCCGATCCTTTCCGCGAAGGCCTCGCCCGCGGCTGGAAAACCTACAACGGTTCGCAACTGACCGACGACCTGACCCTTGAAGCCGATGTAGCGATCATCGGCAGCGGCGCTGGCGGCGGTACCACTGCGGAAATTCTCAGCGCGGCCGGTTATAAAGTCCTGCTGATCGAAGAAGGCCCGCTGAAAACCAGCTCCGACTTCAAGATGCTTGAAGCCCAGGCCTACAGCAGCCTTTATCAGGAAGGCATCGGGCGCATGAGCAAGGACGGCGCGATTACCATCCTGCAAGGCCGTGCAGTGGGCGGCACGACGCTGATCAACTGGACCTCGAGCTTCCGCACGCCCGATCCGACCCTTGAGCACTGGGCCCGGGAACACAACGTCAAAGGCCACAGCCCGGCCGAGATGGCGCCGTGGTTCGAAAAAATGGAGCAGCGCCTTGGCGTCGCGCCATGGCTGGTGCCGCCGAACGCCAATAACGACGTGATCCGCAAGGGCTGCGAACAGCTCGGCTACAGTTGGCATGTGATCCCACGCAACGTGCGCGGCTGCTGGAATCTCGGCTATTGCGGCATGGGCTGCCCGGCCAATGCCAAGCAATCGATGCTGGTCACGACCATTCCGGCGACCCTGGAAAAGGGTGGCGAGCTGCTCTATCTGGCGCGCGCGGAAAAACTGTTGATCAGCGGCGACAAGGTCACCGGTCTGCAATGCGTGGCCATGGACGAGCGCTGCGTCGAGCCGAGCGGTCGGCGCATCACTGTGCAAGCGCGGCATTACGTGCTGGCCGGCGGTGGCATCAACAGCCCGGCACTGCTGCTGCGGTCCGACGCGCCGGACCCGCATCAAACCCTTGGCAAGCGCACCTTTCTGCACCCTGTAAACATGTCCGCCGCGCGCTTCGACGAAGTCATCAACCCGTTCTACGGCGCGCCACAGTCGATCTACTCCGACCATTTCCAATGGAAGGACGGCACCACCGGGCCGATGGCCTTCAAACTCGAAGTACCGCCGCTGCACCCGGCACTGGCGGCAACCCTGCTCGGCGGCTTCGGCGCAGAAAATGCGCAACACATGGCCGACCTGCCGCACACCCACGCCATGCTCGCCTTGCTGCGCGACGGTTTTCACCCGGACAGCGTTGGCGGCTCGGTCGAGCTGCGCGGCGACGGTTCGCCGGTGCTCGACTATCAGGTTTCGCCCTACGCTTGGGATGGTTTGCGCCGGGCCTTTCATGTCATGGCGGAAATCCAGTTCGCCGGCGGCGCGAAATCGGTGATGCCGATGCACGCCGACGCCCGCTACGTGAAAACCCTGGGCGAAGCGCGCAGCCTGATCGACGGGCTGAGCCTTGAGCTGTACCGCACACGCTTGGGCAGCGCCCATGTGATGGGCGGCTGCGCCATGGGTGAGGAGGCCAGAAGCGCGGTGAGCGACAGCCTCGGGCGCCATCATCAATTGGCCAATCTGTCGATCCACGACGGCTCGCTATTCCCCACCAGCATTGGCGCCAACCCGCAATTGTCGGTGTATGGCCTGACCGCGCAACTGGCGACGTCGCTCGCCGATCGGCTGAGAAATCCATGAAAGAACCGATGATTGCTGGCGTCTATAGTGCTTTCTTACCGCACAGGCGACTTGGCCGACCGGTTAGGCTGCGATACCATCCGACTCCCCAACGGACTCCCGCCAGGACGACGCGATGAACCGAGTGTTGTACCCAGGTACCTTCGACCCTATTACCAAGGGCCATGGCGATCTGGTCGAACGCGCCTCGCGCCTGTTCGACCACGTGATCATTGCCGTCGCCGCCAGCCCGAAAAAGAACCCGCTGTTCCCCTTGGAACAACGTGTGGAACTGGCGCGCGAAGTCACCCGGCACTTGCCGAACGTGGAAGTGGTCGGCTTTTCGACGCTGCTGGCGCATTTCGCCAAAGAGCAGAACGCCAATGTGTTCCTGCGTGGTTTGCGCGCGGTGTCGGACTTCGAATACGAATTCCAGCTGGCCAACATGAACCGTCAGCTGGCGCCGGATGTGGAGAGCCTGTTTCTCACGCCATCGGAACGCTATTCGTTCATTTCCTCGACGCTGGTGCGGGAAATTGCCGCGCTGGGCGGCGATATCAGCAAGTTCGTCCACCCGGCCGTGGCCGACGCGCTGACCCTGCGCTTCAAAAAGTAACGACCGTTCAAACGGCGCCCGCGTGCACTGCGGGCGCCAATGCGGCACAATTGCGCGCATTGATTTATAGCGCCCGGGCCTGCCGCCCCGGCTGGAGTTAGCATGTCCCTGATCATCACCGACGATTGCATCAATTGCGACGTCTGCGAACCCGAGTGCCCGAACGCCGCCATCTCCCAGGGCGAAGAGATCTACGTGATCGACCCCAACCTGTGCACTCAGTGCGTCGGCCACTACGACGAACCGCAGTGCCAGCAGGTCTGCCCGGTGGATTGCATTCCGCTGGACGAAGCGCATCCAGAGACTGAAGAGCAGTTGATGGAGAAGTACCGCAAGATCACGGGTAAGGCCTGATTCTTCAGCGCCAATCCGGTCCTCTTCGCGAGCAGGCTCGCTCCCACATTTGCAATGCACTCCAATGTGGGAGCGAGCCTGCTCGCGAAAAGGCCATCAGCAGCACCACAAAACCTGGCTCACTCGCGCTGCTCAAACCCCTCCCCTATACACCCCAGACACCGCACAAACGCCGCCTTCGCCGGGTCGACCACCAGCGCCTGCCCGGCATCGCCGACCCCGCCGCCCAGCGCGGTGAAAGGCAACGACACGACAAACGCCCCGGCGCCAATCACCGTCGCCACGACTAACAATGGCCGAGCGATCAGCAGGTCGCCGAGCATTGCATACGCCGGTGGGTTCTGGATGGTGTAGCGCGGATCACCGCTGCCGTTTTCCGAGGCCCGGGCGACCAGGCTGGAACACAACAGCAGCGTGACGAAGAGGACTTGCAGGCATTTCATGGCGCGATCCTTCGGGCTGAACAGTGAGACCTCACTATAGACCCGAGATTTTTTTCAGGTCTGGCAGCGCGGGCAGAATACGCTGGCGCGCTGCCCAAGCTTGACCTCGCGCAGGCCGGTGCCGCAGACCTTGCAGTGTTCACCGCCGCGGCCGTAGACAAACAGCTCCTGCTGGAAATATCCCGGTTGCCCGTCGCCACCGATGAAATCACGCAACGTGGTGCCGCCGCGCTCGATGGCCGCAGCGAGGATGCGTTTGATCTCGATCGCCAGCTTCAGATAGCGTCCGCGGGAAATCCCGCCGGCCGCCCGACGCGGGTCGATCCCGGCGGCAAACAGCGCTTCGGTCGCATAGATATTGCCGACCCCGACCACCACCGCATTGTCCATGATGAACGGCTTGACCGCCATCGCCCGCCCGCGTGACAGCTGAAACAGCCGCTCGCCATCGAACAGGTCGGTCAACGGCTCCGGCCCGAGGCGAAGCAGCAATTCATGATTGAGCGGATCGCTGCTCCACAACATCGCACCGAAACGCCGTGGATCGGTGTAGCGCAGCGCCAGCCCCGACTCCAGCTCGATGTCGACGTGCTCGTGCTTGAGCGCCGGCAACCCGGCTTCGACCAGACGCAGATTGCCTGACATGCCCAGATGGCTGATCAGCGTGCCGACCTCGGCATTGATCAACAGGTATTTGGCGCGGCGCTCGACCAGCACGATGCGCTGCCCCGACAGGCGCACATCCAGATCGTCGGGGATCGGCCAGCGCAGCCGCCGGTCACGCACGATCACCCGGCTGACGCGCTGGCCTTCCAGATGCGGGGCAATGCCGCGGCGGGTGGTTTCGACTTCCGGCAGTTCAGGCATGCTGTCCTCGAATCAATGCGCGCCGAGGTCGCGGATCGTTTGCTTGAGGGTTTCGAAGTCGTAGTCCGACAGGCCGATGTAATCGAGCACCAGCGGGCCAACGGCGTTCCACTCGAAGTCTTCGGTCTGGTTGCCCAGCACCCGATACGATGCGCAGATGTTTTCGGCCATTTTCAGAATCGCCAGGAGATTTTTCAGCTGACTGTTCTTCGACGACTCGTCGCTGAAAATCGCCAAAGCGTTGTGGTGATTGGCGATGGCCGCGCTGACATGCTCCGGCAGGCGCCAGGATTTTGCGGTGTAGTAACCGACCACGGCATGGTTGGTGTTGAACACGCGGTTTTCGGTGTCGACCACACGGCATTCCGGACTGGCGCTGGCGTAGGCCTCTTCCAGCACGGTCATGTAATCGGGGAAACGCTGCAGCATCAACGGCACGCCGCAATCGTGGAACAACCCCAACGCATAGGCTTCATCGCCGGCCTGGGTGCCGATGCGCTTGGCCAGGGTCAGGCAGGTCATCGCCACGTCCTGGGCGGTGTCCCAGAAACGGTTGAGGGTGACGATGGTGGCGTCGTTCATCTCGCCCTTGATCGACTGCGCGTTGATCAGGTTGATGATCGAACGGCTGCCCAACAGGTTCACCGCGCGCTGGATCGAGGTGATCTTGTTGCTCAGGCCGTAATACGGCGAATTGACGATTTTCAGCAGCGCGCCGGACAGGCCCGGGTCCTGGGAGATCAGCTTGGCGATCACCTCCAGGTCCGGGTCGGGCATGTACTGCTCCATTTGCAGATCCACCATGATCTGCGGTTGCGCCGGGACACTGATGCCTTGCAGCGATTGTTGAATCTGTTCGGTGGTCAGCTCTTGGGACATAAGTACACACTCTGGGACAGGCGGCGATTCTAACCGCTGAAACCGCACGGCGACACACCGACGGGCATATCGCCGGAACTTTCATTCAAGCCCAGGCTTCGGAGTCTGTGAGGCCCGCTGCACTTTTCACGTCCGGCGCGGTGAAAAATCCCCACAGACTCAGGAGCTTATCGATGGTTAATTCCCTGAACGGCAAACGCGTCGCTTTTTTGGTAACCGATGGTTTCGAACAGGTGGAACTGACAGGTCCCAAGGAAGCCCTTGACCAGGCGGGCGCTCAGACCGAAATCCTCTCGGCGAAGGCCGGCACGGTCAAAGGCTGGAACCATGACAAACCGGCGGACGACTTCCCCGTCGCCAACACCTTCCAGGCCGTGAACATCGATCAATACGACGCCGTGGTCCTGCCCGGCGGTGTGCAGAACTCGGACACCATCCGCATCGATGAAAATGCCCAGCAACTGGTCAAGTCTGCCGCCTCGGCCGGCAAGCCGATCGCGGTGATCTGTCATGGCGGCTGGCTGCTGATTTCGGCGGGGCTGGTCGATGGCAAGACCATGACCAGTTACAAAACCCTCAAGGACGATCTGGTCAACGCCGGTGCCAACTGGGTCGATCAGGAAGTGGTCAAGGACGGTAAGCTGATCAGCAGCCGCCAGCCGGACGACGTGCCGGCATTCAGTCAGGCCCTGATTGACGCACTGGCTGCGTAAGGGCTGAATTTGCTTTCGCGAGCAGGCTCGCTCCCACACTGGAACGCATTCCAAATGTGGGAGCGAGCCTGCTCGCGAAAGCGCCATCAGCGTTTCATCGCTTCCCCGGCCCTGCGCAAACCTCAACACGCTATACTCCCGCTCTTTTTTCCGGAGCGACGTCATGTCCCTGCCTAGCTTGCGCCTTAAAGCCAACGCCGACCGTCGCCTGCGCGCCGGTCACCTGTGGGTCTACAGCAACGAAATCGATGTAGCCGCGACCCCGCTGCACGGCTTCAACGCTGGCGATCAAGCCATCCTCGAAGCCGCAGGTGGCAAGCCGTTGGGCATCGTCGCGATGAGCCCGAACAACCTGATCTGTGCACGCCTGCTGTCGCGCGACATTAAAGTAGCGCTGGACAAGTCCTTGCTGGTGCACCGTTTGAACGTGGCCCTGTCGCTGCGCGAGCGTCTGTTCGACAAGCCGTTCTACCGTCTGGTCTACGGCGATTCCGATCTGCTGCCAGGCTTGGTGGTTGACCGCTTCGGCGACATTCTGGTGGTGCAGATTGCTTCGGCGACCATGGAAGCGCACAAGGACGACGTGATCGCCGCTCTGACTCAGGTGCTCAAGCCAAGTGGCATTCTGTTCAAGAACGACTCCGCCGCCCGTGATGCCGAAGGCCTCAACCGCTACGTCGAGACCGTGTTCGGTCTGGTGCCGGAATGGGTTGCACTGGAAGAAAACGGCGTGAAATTCGAAGCACCGGTGATTCAGGGGCAGAAAACCGGCTGGTTCTACGATCACCGCATGAACCGCGCCCGCCTCGCCCCTTACGCCAAAGGCAAACGCGTCCTCGACCTCTACAGCTACATCGGTGGCTGGGGTGTGCAAGCGGCAGCCTTCGGCGCCAGTGAAGTGTTCTGCGTCGACGCTTCGGCATTCGCCCTCGACGGCGTTGAGCGTAACGCGGCGCTGAACGGTTTCGCCGACAAGATGACCTGCATCGAAGGCGATGTCTTCGAAGCCCTGAAAGAATTGAAGGCCAGCGAAGAGCGTTTCGACGTGATCGTTGCCGACCCGCCCGCCTTCATCAAGCGCAAGAAAGACATGAAAAACGGCGAAGGCGCTTACCGTCGCCTGAACGAGCAAGCCATGCGCCTGCTCAACAAGGACGGCATCCTGGTCAGCGCGTCGTGCTCGATGCACCTGCCCGAGGACGACCTGCAGAACATCCTGCTGACCAGTGCCCGTCACCTGGATCGCAACATTCAGTTGCTGGAGCGTGGCGGTCAGGGTCCGGACCATCCGGTGCACCCGGCGATCGCCGAGACACGCTACATCAAGAGCATCACCTGCCGCCTGCTGCCCAACAGCTGATTCACGCGCAGAACGGGGGAGCCAGCAAGCTCCCCCGTTTGTTTTGCACGCCGCTCAGGCGTAAGTTTTATTCAAACTTCCTACAATTACTTTCCTCCAGTCATGCAGGACGTTTCTCTGCACCTTTTAATTGATGAAATTTTGCCTACAAGTGTAACCAAGCACAAAGATAGCTCCGACAAAATTACTGGAATTTTCCTACCCAATATCCCCTTGCCAATAATCCATTACAAACTATTATGAAGTTGTCACCACGAGGTGACTTCAACTATCAATGAACATGGAGTTCACATTATGAAAAGCATTTCTCTGGAAAGTAAAAAACTCGCAAACCTGGCTTTTCTGGTTGCCGCTAAAGCCCGCTAAGTAAGGCAGGACGCCGGGGAGTGCCGGCAACCCGGCGTCCTTTCAGACTTTACCCAGAGTGAAACGCCCTCATGCACATCAATCCCTTTCTCTTCATATTGCCGCGCCCTTCCGGACAAGTCATATGGAATTACAAAGACCATACCCAACATGAACTTGATCTCAACCATACAATTCGCCTGGCGCACTTGATCGACAACCCTAAACTCTTCGACCCGCAAAACATCATAGACACCGAACTATTAAACGCAGGCATTCTAACCATTTCAAAACTCGACAACTCATCCTGGGGCTGGGACGAATTGTCGAAGATTTATCATATCGGCACACAAAATATTCCCTGTGAACATACGCCCCAGAATATCCAGGAGTGGTCCAGACATTATCTGGCGCACTGCAAGGAAGTGCTCGCCGTAACACCACCGGCGACAAATCGTCCGAAATGCAAGGCAGAGCGACACATTGCCTTGCCCAGGCCCCGCGCATTGATGAACGAGAGCCTGACGCGCGCCCTGCTGCAGCGCAAAACCTGTCGCACTTACACAGACGCAGCGGTCACGCTGGATGAGGTCGGTACGCTGCTTTATCTTTCTTTCGGTTATCTCGAAGAGCGCGAGCATGACCGCGACGACAGCATCGCCCCAGGGCTCGGTGCTCGTCGAAGCAGCCCTTCCGCTGGCGGGCTGAACGCCTGCGAAGCCTTTCTGCTGGTGCAAAACGTCGATGGCCTGGAGTCGGGCGTCTATAGCTACCGCCCGACCGAGCACTCACTGAGCCCGGTCAATCCTTTGCCAGAGCCCGCGCTGGGTCAGTTGCTCGCTGGCCAGCATTTCATCAACAACCTGCCGCTTGGGGTGTTCATTACTGCTCGCTTCGACCGGCTCTGGTGGAAATATGAACACTCACGGGCCTACCGCATGGCCTTCGTAGAGGCCGGCCACCTGTCGCAAACTTTCCAGTTGGTTGCCACGGCGCTCGGCCTCAATACCTGGCTGACCGGTGCGTTTGCCGATCGGCAGGTCGAAACCCTGCTTGCTCTTGAGGACAGCGCCGAACAACCGCTGTTCTTCGTCGGCTGTGGGCGAAGCGACGGCCAAGCGATGTGCTACGAGATGCACGAACTGTTGAGCGAGGGCCAAGCATGAGCCAGACGACTGCCGAGCCGGATGAGGCGCCTGTGTCTTGGGCATTGAAGTTCACCCTCAAGGACTGGGAAAGCCGCGCCTCGGTGCGCAGCAGCACCCACGATTATCTGTTACCGGACGACGTGGCCGTGCAACTGCAAACCCGTCACTGGTTTCCCCCGGCCTTCATTCCCTATCTGGCGCACCCCGCGATCCAGGCGGCGGGGCGCGACGTGCAGCAACGATTGTCCGCCAACCACCTGGTGCACTTTCTCGATTACACCACCCTGCTCGAACACCGCATCGTCAATCGCGCCGTCGAAGTGATCGTGCATCGCGAACTGCCGGTTTTCGTGCCGCTGGCGATGAAACACGCGGCGTTGCAGCTCTATACCGACGAGGGCTACCACGCGCTGTTCTCCAATCGGCTGGCTGAGCAGATCGCCGGTTTCTATGACATCAGCGGACGTCCGGCACTGCCGAAGCGCATCGCACGCCTCAACGCCTTGATCGCCCGCACCCCGGAAAAGCACCGACCACTGGCATGGTTTCTGCTCGGCTTCGTCTCGGAAACCATCATTGCCCGCGAGCTGCTGGACGTTTGTCGCGACAGCCTGGTGTCCAGCGTCAGCGACATGCTGCGCGATCATCTGACCGACGAGGCTCGCCACAGCCGTTATTTCACCGAAGTGTTCCATTACCTGTGGCTGTCGATGCTCAGCCGTCAGCGCACGTTCGTGAGCAGAACCCTGCTGGAAATCATCGGCATTTTTTTTGAGGCCGACGAGCGCTGGTTGCAGCAGAGCCTGCGTGGCGCAGGCATTGCCGAGGCGGACGTGATGGAAATCGTCGGTGGCATGGCCGCGGTGCAGGCCAATCGTACTCGCGCACGATCAGGCGCCGTCGCCACGCTGGATGCACTGAACAAGGCCGGTTTTTTTGCACTGGCCCATAACCGGACACTTTTTGCCAGGGCAGGACTGATCGATGGATAACGCAACATCCGTGGTAACCGCCCGCCAACGCCGCGCAGCGGTGGGCCTGTTGCTGGCGATGGTGCTGCTTGGCGTGTTCCCGCTGGATGTGTTGCTACCCTCATTTCCGGCACTGGCAGCTCATTTTGCCCGTTCGCCGGCAGACATTGCGCTGTCGATCAGCCTGTTCGCGGTGGGCATCGCGTTTGCCCAGTTGTTGATCGGGCCCCTGTCGGACGTGATCGGACGCAAGGGCTTGCTGCTGGCGGGCATGAGCGTGTCGATGCTCGGCGCGCTCGGTTGCGTGATGACCAGCGATTACACCCTGTTCCTGATATTTCGGGTCATGCAAGCAGTGGGGTGCGGATGCTTCGTGCTGTCCCAAGCGCTGGTGCAGGATCTGTTCGAAGGGGCTGAGCGCGACCGGCTGCGCATCCTGATGGTCACGGCCACCGGGATTTTCATCTCGGTATCGCCACTGGCCGGAACCTTCTTGCAGGCCACGCTCGGCTGGCGCGGCAGTTTCTGGGTGTTCACGGCGCTGTCCGCGGCGGTGCTGGTCAAGGCCTGGATGTTTTTGCAAAACAGCCGGCCGGCGGACAGCAGCGCGCGGGTCGGCTTCATCCGGTCCTATCGCCGCGTGCTGGGAGATGTCGAGTTCGTCGGCTACTGGCTGATTTCGGCATTTGCCTTCGCCTGTCATTTTTCCTTCATCGTGATCTCACCGCTGATCTTCATGGATCAATTGCAGCTCGCGCCGTATGATTTTTCGTTGATTCTGCTGGTGTACGGTGCCGCCTATGTCGTCGGCGGCATTCTTGCTGCCGTGCTGAACCGGCGCATCACCCCGGTTCAGCAGATATTCACCGGGCTGAGCCTGATATTGCTGGCGGGGCTGGCGATGCTGTATCTGGCCGCCGAGCATGCGCTGGCCCCGGTCACGGTGCTGATTCCGATGCTGATCTGCACCGCCGGCACCACCATCGCCCGCCCCGCCGCGACATCGCGGGCCATGAGCCTGTTTCCTGAAAACGCCGGTACCTCGGCTTCAGCGGGCAGCACGATCATCTTCATCTGCGGCGGGCTGATCAGTGCACTGATCAGCCTTGGTCCGAGCAATCTGCAAGCGACACTGGGCTATTGCTTCGTGCTGCTGAGTGCAATAGCCCTGCTGCTCAACCACCGGCTCAGCCGGCATGCGAGCAATCTTGCTGCCGCAGCCCTGGCGCAGCCCGGCGGCGATTGAAGCTGCCGGTCGTCATTCCGCACCGACCGTCTGCACGGCGCAGCACGTTGCGCCATTCCCTCCAGACGCCAGCGGTGTAGAATCGCCTCATTCATCGCCATTCATCCCCGGCGGGTTTATGAGCTCAGGCTGAGACCAGCGGCGATCCCGCAACGTCATCGGCAACTTGCGTAACACACGGCTATTTCCGTGGGTTGCAGAGGTCCATAGAAGCTCACTCCCCTTTAGCACCTGATTAGCACCTGATTAGCCGCCCGGAGTGTTCCATGCCAGATTATCGTTCCAAAACATCCACCCACGGCCGCAACATGGCCGGCGCCCGCGCACTGTGGCGCGCCACGGGGATGAAGGATGACGACTTCAAAAAGCCGATCATCGCCATTGCCAACTCGTTCACCCAGTTCGTACCGGGCCATGTACACCTGAAGGATCTGGGCCAACTGGTCGCCCGCGAAATCGAACGCGCCGGCGGTGTGGCAAAAGAGTTCAATACCATTGCCGTGGATGACGGCATCGCCATGGGCCACGACGGCATGCTCTATTCGCTGCCGAGCCGCGAGATCATCGCCGACTCCGTCGAGTACATGGTCAACGCCCACTGCGCCGACGCCATCGTCTGCATCTCCAACTGCGACAAGATCACCCCGGGCATGTTGATGGCAGCCTTGCGCCTGAACATTCCGGTGATCTTCGTTTCCGGCGGCCCGATGGAAGCCGGCAAGACCAAACTCGCTTCCCACGGCCTCGATCTGGTCGACGCCATGGTGATCGCCGCCGACTCCAGCGCTTCTGACGAGAAAGTCGCCGAGTACGAGCGCAGCGCCTGCCCGACGTGCGGTTCGTGCTCCGGCATGTTCACCGCCAACTCGATGAACTGCCTGACCGAAGCATTGGGCCTGGCCTTGCCGGGCAATGGTTCGACCCTCGCCACCCACAGCGACCGCGAGCAATTGTTCCTGCAGGCTGGCCGTACCATCGTCGAGCTGTGCAAGCGTTACTACGGCGAGAACGACGAGTCGGTGTTGCCGCGCAACATCGCCAACTTCAAGGCGTTCGAGAACGCGATGATGCTCGACATCGCCATGGGCGGGTCGACCAACACCATCCTGCACTTGCTCGCCGCCGCCCAGGAAGCCGAGATCGATTTCGACCTGCGCGACATCGACCGTCTCTCACGCAGCGTTCCGCAGCTGTGCAAGGTTGCGCCGAACATTCAGAAGTACCACATGGAAGACGTGCACCGCGCCGGCGGCATTTTCAGCATCCTCGGTTCGCTGGCCCGTGGCGGCCTGCTGCATACCGACTTGCCGACCGTGCACAGCCGCAGCATGGAAGAAGCCATCGCCAAGTGGGACATCACCCAGACCAGCGACGAGGCTGTGCATCACTTCTTCAAGGCCGGCCCTGCGGGCATCCCGACGCAGACCGCCTTCAGCCAGTCGACCCGCTGGGAAACCCTGGACGACGACCGTGAAAACGGCTGCATCCGCAGCTTCGAGCACGCCTACTCGAAAGAAGGCGGCCTCGCCGTGCTGTACGGCAACATCGCGCAGGACGGTTGTGTGGTGAAAACCGCGGGTGTCGACGAGTCGATCCACGTCTTTGAAGGCAACGCGAAGATCTTCGAAAGCCAGGACAGCGCCGTGCGCGGCATCCTTGCCGACGAAGTGAAGGAAGGCGACATCGTCATCATTCGCTACGAGGGCCCGAAAGGCGGCCCGGGCATGCAGGAAATGCTCTACCCGACCTCGTACCTGAAATCCAAAGGTCTGGGCAAAGCCTGTGCCTTGCTGACGGATGGCCGTTTCTCCGGCGGCACGTCGGGCCTGTCCATCGGTCACGCTTCGCCAGAAGCTGCCGCTGGCGGCGCGATCGGCCTGGTGCAGGATGGCGACAAAGTGCTGATCGACATTCCGAATCGCTCAATCAACCTGTTGGTCAGCGACGAAGAACTGGCGGCACGCCGCGCCGAGCAGGACAAGAAAGGCTGGAAACCGGTCGAACAGCGCCCACGCAAAGTGACCACCGCCCTCAAGGCCTACGCCTTGCTGGCGACCAGCGCCGACAAGGGCGCAGTGCGCAATAAAGCGATGCTCGACGGGATTTAAAACAGCTGCAAGTGGCAAGCTGCAAGCTGCAAGCAGGAGCTGCGTTGCTCTTACTTGCGGCTTGCAGCTGGCCGCTATCAGCTGCGTTTATTGAATATCTTCCGGCTTGACGATCACCCAGTTCTTGTCCGCCGTCACCGGCAACCCTTCCTTGGCCTGCGCTGCAGCATGCTTGGCCATCATGCCGTTGATCTGCGTCATGTACTTGTCCTTGCGGTTGATCCACAAGTGGATGCCGCCCTTGGCCACGTCGACATCGTGGAACAGCATGTAGCCGTCGCTGGTCGGGGTGTCGCCGCCAACCAGTACCGGTTTTTTCCATTCATCAATGTAGGTGAGGATCGCCGCGTGCTTGCCGGCCATCCACGTCGCCGGGGTCCACAGGTACGGCGTCAGCTCCAGGCCAAGGTTGGCTTTCTCGTCATACTTGCCCGCGGTGATCTGCTTGCGCGCGGTAGTCAGTTCTTGCGTCTCGCGGTTCTTCAGCAGCAGGCTGACACCAATGACATTCTGCGGTTTGACGTTGTAGCCGTACTTCGGATCCGCCGCGACCATGCGCACCAGTTCCTCGGAGGCGGCGGTCATCACGTAGACCTCGATGCCGTTTTCCATCAGCTTGTTGTACAGCTCTTGCTGGCCGGTGAAGATCTTCGGCGGATTGACGTCGAGCTTCTTCACCACATCGCCTTCGTAATACGTCGCCGGCACCGGTTTGCCCGAGGCCATCAGCTCATCGACGTAGCCCTTGAGTTCCTTGAGGGTGAAACCGGAGAACACCTGCGCGACCCAGGGGTAGCAGACCATGTCGTCGACTTCGCAGAGGCGATAGTAGTAACTGAACAGGCTCTCCTTGTGCTCGGCGGTGTCCTTGAACGGCATCAGTTTCAACGACGGGTCGAGTTTGTCGCGAGTGATCAGGCCCTTGTTTTCCATGAATGGCAGCAAGGACTCTTCGAGGTCGTAACGGTAACTGGTGTTGTCCATGTCGAACACAGCATAGTTACCCTTGTTGGCATTCGCCGCGATCATCGCGTCCAGCGCCTTGGCCTGATCCGCCGGCCAGTGCTTAAGGTCCGTGGCCAAGGCCTGACCAGCCAGGCCCGCCGCCAGTGCGACTGCCCACAACGTGCGTGCAACTCTCATAGCGCTACTCCCCGATCGAAAGAGCTCGACGCTAACAAATAAGTGTGACAACCCCCGCCTGTCTGCGACCGCCTGCGTCTCTATCGCGCCAGACGCATTGCCGACAGCGACAAGCGCTTATTCCAAAAACGACGGACGCCCAGCCATTTCGGTATTAAATCATTGCAAATCAAGCTGTTAGGCTTGCCGGTTCGCAGCAGCCCCGGATGGCTGTTGGCAAAGTCTTTTCTGGAGTACTCATGAATCTACCGTTGATTCTCAACCTGCTGGTGTTCCTCGCCCTGCTCGTCGGTCTGGCGCAAACCCGCCACACCACCTGGAGCCTGGCAAAAAAGGTCCTGCTGGCGCTGGTGCTTGGCGTGGCGTTCGGCGTGGCGCTGCACACCATTTACGGTGCCGGCAACCCGGTACTGAAAGCTTCGATCGGCTGGTTCGATCTGGTCGGCAATGGTTACGTGCAGTTGCTGCAGATGATCGTCATCCCGCTGGTGTTCGCCTCGATCCTCAGCGCGGTGGCGCGCCTGCACAACGCTTCGTCGCTGGGCAAGATCAGCTTCCTGACCATCGGCACGCTGCTGTTCACCACGGCAATTGCCGCGCTGATCGGCATCGGCCTGACCAACCTGTTCGGCCTCACCGCCGAGGGGCTGGTTGCTGGCACGCAGGAAATGGCTCGTCTGCAAACCATTCAGAACGACTACGCCGGCAAGGTCGCCGACCTGAATGTGCCGCAACTGCTGCTGTCGTTCATTCCGCAGAACCCGTTCGCTGATCTGGCACGGGCAAAGCCGACCTCGATCATCAGCGTGGTGATTTTCGCCGCATTCCTCGGCGTGGCTGCGCTGCAACTGCTCAAGGATGACGTCGAGAAAGGTCAGAAAGTGATCAACGCCATCGACACCCTGCAAGCCTGGGTGATGCGTCTGGTGCGGCTGGTGATGAAACTGACCCCGTACGGTGTACTGGCGCTGATGACCAAAGTGGTCGCCGGCTCCAACCTGCAGGACATCATCAAGCTCGGCAGTTTCGTCGTGGTGTCGTATCTGGGTCTGGGCCTGATGTTCGTGGTCCACGGCATGCTGGTGTCGGCGGCCGGGATCAACCCGCTGCGGTTCTTCCGCAAGATCTGGCCGGTGCTGACGTTCGCGTTCACCAGCCGTTCGAGCGCAGCGACCATCCCGCTGAGCATCGAAGCGCAGACCCGTCGATTGGGTATCCCGTCGTCGGTGGCGAGTTTCGCTGCATCGTTCGGCGCGACCATCGGCCAGAACGGTTGCGCCGGCCTTTATCCAGCCATGCTGGCAGTCATGGTTGCACCGACCGTGGGCATCAACCCGCTGGATCCGCTGTGGATCGCGACACTGGTGGCGATTGTGACCTTGAGTTCGGCGGGCGTGGCCGGCGTTGGCGGCGGCGCGACTTTCGCCGCGCTGATCGTGCTGCCGGCGATGGGGTTGCCGGTGTCGCTGGTGGCGTTGCTGATTTCGGTTGAGCCGCTGATCGATATGGGGCGTACGGCGTTGAACGTCAGTGGTTCGATCACCGCCGGTGCGATTACCAGCCAGGTGATGCAGCAGACCGATAAAGAACTGCTGGATGCTGATGAGCATGTGCAGCTAGCAAGCTAGCAAGCTGCAAGCTGCAAGCTGCAAGCTGCAAGCTAAGAGCCAATCGGCTTTTACTTGCAACTTGCAACTTGCGGCTTGAGGCTTGAGGCTTATAGCTGCTTTTTCCTCCAGACTTCGAAGCTGTACGCCGGCTTATCTTCAACCGCCGGGTTTTCCACGTTGGAAACCAGCGTCCACTGGTTTACATCAAACTGCGGAAACCACGCATCCCCCTCCGGGCTCAGCGCGACGCGGGTCAGGTACAGACGATCCGCTTGAGCCAGCCCTTGCGCATACAACTGCGCGCCGCCAATCAGCATCAACTCATCGACGCCTTGCTCTTTCGCCCATTCCTCGGCGCGAGCCACGGCGGCGTCCAGCGACGGATACACTTCGGCGCCTTCGAGCGACAGGTCGGCCTGGCGACTGACGACGATGTTCAAGCGCCCCGGCAACGGTCGGCCGAGCGAATCCCAGGTCTTGCGGCCCATGATGATCGGCTTGCCGAGGGTCATGGCCTTGAAGTATTTGAAATCCCCCGGCAGGTGCCAGGGCATGCTGTTGTCGACGCCGATCACGCGGTTTTCACCGAGGGCTGCGATCAGGCTGAGGGGCAGTGATTTAGTCATGCCGGCGAGGATACCAGAGCCGTGCTTACCCCGATAAGCGCCACAGCGGTTATGCTCAACGCTCATTTAAGCGACGGGACGCCGCGTGACTGAACTGACTCCACTGCAAAACCTCTGGCTCACCGAAACCATCCGCCTGCGCGAAGAACACGCAGGCCCCCTGGAAGATCTGGAAGCCAATCGTCTGGCGCGCACCGGTGGCGGCGATCTGCCGGGCCGTATTCAGCGCCGGGCGCGCTGGCTGGCCGACCGCGACGGGCTGACGACTGCACTCAAGCACTGGCTGCAAGGTGCTCGTCTGGCGTTGCTGCTGCTGAGCATTTTCGCCGTGTTGAGCGGCGCCGGGCTGGCCTTCGCCGCGCTGGGGCAGACGCCGGTCAACGTATTCTGGGCCTTGGGCAGCCTGCTCGGGCTGAACCTGATCCTGCTGTTGAGCTGGGCGCTGGGCCTGGTGTTTGCCGGCGAACACGGCGCGACGCTGGGCCGCTTGTGGCTGTGGCTCAGCGAAAAACTCGCACGCGATGCCAAAGCCGCGCAACTGGCGCCGGCGCTGCTATTGATGCTGCAACGCCGCAAACTCAATCGCTGGGCACTCGGCACGCTGGTCAACGGTTTATGGTCGCTGGCCATGCTCAGTGCCTTGGTCGTACTGCTGATGCTGATGGCCACCCGACGCTACGGCTTCGTCTGGGAAACCACGATTCTCAACGCCGAGACCTTTATCCACCTGACCCGGACGTTGGGCAGCCTGCCGGCGCTGCTCGGCTTCAATGTGCCGACGGTCGAGATGATTCGCGCCAGCGGCGACGCCGCGCTGGATATCGAAAGCGCCCGGCAGGCCTGGGCCACATGGCTGGTCGGGGTGCTGGTGGTCTACGGCGTGTTGCCGCGCCTGCTGTTGACGCTGCTGTGCTGGTGGCGCTGGAACAGCGGCAAAGCCGCGCTGCGTCTGGACCTGAACCTGCCCGGTCATGCGCAACTGCGCGAACGACTGATGCCGACCAGCGAACGCCTCGGCGTCAACGACCCTGCGCCTGCGCAACTGCACCGCGTCGAAAGCAGCATTGGCGAACTCGCCAGCGAAGGCGCGCTGCTGGTCGCCATCGAACTCGACGAACAGCGCCCATGGCCGCCCGCGTTACCGAAAAACGTCAGCAACGCCGGCATCCTCGACAGCCGGGAATCGCGGCACAAACTGCTCGAACAACTCAGCCGTTTTCCCCCGGCACGGCTGGCGATTGCCTGTGATCCCCGGCGCTCGCCGGATCGCGGCAGTCTCGCGCTGATCGCCGAACTGGCACGCAATGCCGGCGCCACCCGCGTCTGGCTGCTGCAAGCGCCGCCCGGCGAAGCGCTGGATGCCGACCGTTTGGGCGACTGGCATGTCGCCTTGCAACAGCTGGAGCTGCCTTTCGCCGATTGCGCGCCGCTGAACTGGCTGGAGACGGGCCATGATTGATCTGCACAAAGCGCCGCTGAAACTGGCAGTGGTCGGCCACACCAACGTCGGCAAGACCTCACTGCTGCGCACGCTGACCCGCGATGTCGGCTTCGGCGAAGTCTCCCATCGCCCAAGCACCACACGGCATGTCGAAGGCGCACGATTGTCGGTGGACGGCGAACCGTTGCTCGATCTCTACGACACGCCGGGGCTGGAAGATGCGATCGCCCTGCTGGATTTTCTCGAACGCCTGGAACGCCCCGGCGAACGCCTCGACGGTCCGGCGCGACTGGCGCGGTTCCTCGACGGCAGCGAGGCGCGCCAGCGCTTCGAGCAGGAAGCCAAAGTGTTGCGACAACTGCTCGCCTGCGACGCCGGCCTGTACGTGATCGATGCCCGCGAACCTGTTTTGGCCAAATACCGCGATGAACTGGAAGTGCTCGCCAGTTGCGGCAAACCGTTGCTGCCGGTGCTGAATTTCGTCAGCAGCGCCAACCATCGGGAACCTGATTGGCGCGAAGCGCTGGCACGCTTGGGCCTGCATGCGCTGGTGCGTTTCGACAGCGTGGCGCCGCCGGAAGATGGCGAGCGACGTTTGTATGAAAGCCTGGCGTTGTTGCTGGAAACCGCCCGCCCGCAACTCGAGCGGCTGATCGCTGACCAACAGGCCCAGCGCCTCGCCCGCCAGCACAGCGCTGCGCGCTTGATCGCCGAATTGTTGATCGACTGCGCCGCCTGCCGACGCAGCGTGGTCAGCGAGCCCAAGCAGGAACAGCAGGCGATCAGCGAACTGCGCAAAGCGGTGCGTCAGCGCGAGCAGAAATGCGTCGAGACGTTGCTCAAGCTTTACGCGTTCCGCCCGCAGGACGCCGCAGCCAGCGATTTACCGTTGCTCGACGGGCGTTGGGGCGATGATTTGTTCAATCCGGAGACCTTGAAACAGCTCGGCGTACGGGTCGGCGGCGGGATCGCGGCAGGCGCAGCCGCCGGGGCCGGCGTCGATCTGTTGGTCGGCGGCATCACCCTCGGCGCGGCGGCGCTGGCAGGGGCGATCGCCGGCGGCGCACTGCAGACCGCACGCAGTTATGGCAGCCGCTTGCTCGGCAAGATCAAAGGTCAGCGGGAACTGACAGTGGACGACGCCGTGCTGCGCCTGTTGGCGTTGCGTCAGCGCCAACTGCTGCTGGCGCTCGATCAACGCGGGCATGCGGCGATGGACGCGGTTCAGGTTGCAGCACCTGTGGATAAAACCTGGCGCGAAGGCAAGTTGCCGGAAGCCTTGAACAAGGCGCGGGCGCATCCGCAGTGGTCGTCGCTCAATCCGCATCCGAAGCTGAATCAGGCGCAAAGGCAGGAGCAGGTTGAGGCGTTGGTCGATAAGGTGCTTGAGCTTTAGATCGCTACCCCCTCACCCCAGCCCTTTCCCAAAGGGAGAGGGGGCCGACCGGGTTGTTCTCCCGTCATACACCGACCTGAGATATCCAGCCGAACTCAGATTCTGAAAAGCACACAAAGCGGCTCCCTCTCCCTCCGGGAGAGGGCTGGGGTGAGGGTAGCGATTATGAGCACGACAGCAAACTCACTGCCTTGCGCCTGAGAACCGCCAGATCCACCACCGGCACCGCCACCTCCTTCGCCAACTCATCCCACTGGCGCATCCGCAGGCTGAGCGCACACAACGGAGCCCGCGCAAACACATCTGCCTCAGCCTCCGTCATCACCCCGCCCTGATACTCCAGCGTGCGCCGACTCGCCTCACTCAACCGCGCGTAATACCCCGGCTCGCGCAAGGTCAGATAACGCTTGGCCTGAACGTGATATTCCACCAGCCGCGCCAGCCGCTCACTGAAACCCGCCTCACGCAGATAATCCGCACCCAGCCGCTCATGACTGACCACGCCATAACCGCCCATGTTTTCCGCGCCCTCGGCACATAGATGGCCGATGTCATGAAAGAACGCGGCGAGCACCACTTCATCATCGCAGCCCTCAGCCATGGCCAGCCCGGCCGCTTGCGACATGTGCTCGAGCTGCGACACCGGTTCGCCGATGTAATCACTGGCGCCGAAACGCTCGTACAAGCCGAACACCCGCGCCACCACTTCTTCCGGATTCATGCCTCCTCCAGCAACTGCACAATGTTGCGCTCGGCCATGGCCGGGCCGACGCTCATGCCGACGCCGGTGTGCATCAGCGCCACGCTCAAACCCGGTGCCGGGCGCAGAAATGAAAACGGACCCGGCCCGCGAGCACCATAGACACCCTGCCAACGCTCGATCACTTGTACCTTGCAACCGAGGGTCTGCTCGGCCAGTTCGAGCATCCAGTTATCCACTTGATCGGCGTTGAAGGGTGACGGATCGCTACCATAGTGGTGCGAGTCGCCGATGATCAGTTCGCCATACGGCGTCGGGCTGATCAGCAGGTGGATGCCGTTGTCGTGCAGGTATGGTTGTTCGCGCAGGATCTGCGCCTGCACCGCCGCCGCTTCGGGCAGATCGGCGAAGGCGCCGTAGTGCACGCAGCTCAGACCGGTGAGCAAGGCGTGTTGCAGGTTCAGCTCACTGTGCGGTTTGGCGCGCAGCATTTGCAGGCGACAGATCTGCGGCTCGAGCGCGGCAATCGGCTCGGCGAG
Organism: Pseudomonas koreensis; assembly: GCF_036668835.1. GTDB lineage: Bacteria > Pseudomonadota > Gammaproteobacteria > Pseudomonadales > Pseudomonadaceae > Aquipseudomonas > Aquipseudomonas koreensis_I. The sequence goes on along the minus strand of NZ_JAZEVW010000003.1, from coordinate 504,552 downwards.
CAAGGTCTGATAATCGTGGCCGGAGCAGACGATAATCTTCGGCGCGGTAAAACTGCCGGCGGTGCTGTGCAACCGCCCTGGCTCAACGTCGCGTACCAGGGTGGAGAAATGGAATTCCACACCGAGATCGCGGCGCAGGTAGTCGATCAGCGCCGGAATCGCTTCACGCGAATACAGCTGTTGGTCGTCCCTGCCATGCAGCGCAGCGCGGTGATGGCTGAATTGACCGCCATACAGATCACGCAATGCGGCACCGCGCAGCAGGTCAACGTTGTAGTCGTGTTCCTGCGCACGACCGGCGCAAAACGCTTCGAGCAGATGCTCTTCGGCTTCGCTGCGGGCGAACAGGTAGGAGCCATTGCGCTTGATCTGCAGACCGGCGAGTTGCGCCCAGTCGCCCCAGATCTCGCGGCTGGCCTTGGCCAGTTCCAACAGGGTGCCGGGCGGCTGGCCGGTGACCAGCGCCTGGCCGAAGTTGCGCACCGAGGCGCCGAGGGGCGTGGCGGTGCGTTCGAACACGGCGACCTTGAGGCCGCGTTTTGCCGCCGCGTACGCGTGGGACAAGCCGAGGATGCCGGCGCCTACAATGAGCAGGTCTTTGTGGTGTGTCATTGAGAGGTACTCTGAATGCGCGACCGCTTTCGCGAGCAGGCTCGCTCCCACAGGTGAGTTGTGTTGTGAACACGGTCCACTGTGGGAGCGAGCCCGCTCGCGAAGAGGCCCTGTCAGTCGATACAGATCTTACTTGGCAGCGACTTTCTCGGACTTGCCGTCATAGCGCTTGCGCCACTCGGTCAGGATCTCGTCGCGATTCTTCGAGGCCCAGGCGAAGTCGTTCTTGATCAGACGCTGCTCGTAATCGGCGGGCAGTTCGGTCTGCGGCTTGGCGATCCCTTGCTGGGCGAGCACGGCGAAGTTCTCTTTATACAAATCCATCGCCTCGGCGCTGGCGGAGAAATCGGCGAGTTTCTTCGCCGCCTCTTCATGCGGCGTGCCTTTGATCACAGCCGTTGCTTCGATCTCCCAACCCAGGCCTTCCTTCGGCAGGATGATGTCCAGCGGCGCGCCCTGGCGCTTCAGTTGAACGGCCGGGTATTCAAAGGAAATACCGATCGGGAATTCCCCCGCCGCCGCCAGTTTGCACGGCTTGGAACCGGAGTGAACGTACTGGCCGATGTTCTGGTGCAGGCCGTCCATATACGCCCAGCCCTGCTTCTCGCCGAAGGTCTGCAACCACGCACTGACGTCGAGGAAACCGGTGCCGGACGAAGCCGGATTTGGCATGACGATCTTGCCCTTGTACTCAGGCTTGGTCAGGTCCTGCCAGCTCACTGGCTTGGTCAAACCCTGTTTTTCGGCCTCGACCGTGTTGAAGCAAATGGTCGCCGCCCAGACGTCCATGCCGACCCACGCTGGCGGGTTGGCGGCGTCGCGGTAGTTCGCGCCGATCTTGCCGAGGTCCTTCGGCGCATAGCTTTGCAGCATGCCTTGCTGATCAAGGATCGCCAGACTGGAAGCAGCCAGGCCCCACACTGCGTCAGCCTGCGGCCGCGCCTTCTCGGCGAGGAGTTTGGCGGTGATGATCCCGGTGGAGTCGCGCACCCATTTGATCTCGACGTCGGGGTTGGCTTTCTCAAACGCTTCCTTGTAAGACTTCAGTTGTTCGGCTTCGAGGGCGGTGTAAACCGTCAACTCGGTTTTTGCCGCGAAGGCATTCAGGCTGAAAGTAGCGAGCACAGCAGCGGCCAGGGTCATAGGCTTGAACATGATCGATTTCCTGTCTTTTGAGTTGAGGGCAGTTGGAATCAGTGACCGGGCGTGGTTTGCCGCCAGGCCTGGGAACGGCGCAGCAAGCCGCGCGAAGCCCACGCCAGCAGCAAGGACACGCCCGCCGAGGTGAACAGAATCAGGGTCGACATCGCCGCCGCGCCGCCAACGTTGCCGGCGTCGTCCATGTTCAGCACCGCTACCGCCGCGAGGATGGTGTCGGGGCTATAAAGGAAGATGGCTGCGGACACCGTGGTCATCGCCGAAACGAACAGGTAGCGCACGATGTCCAGCAGCGCCGGCAGGCAGATCGGCACGGTTACACGCAGGTAATGCCGGTACAGCGGCGCCTTGAGCGACAGCGCCGCCGCTTCGAACTCGGCATCGAGCTGGCGCAGCGCGGTGGTCGCGGTCATTTGCGCGGTGGTCAGATAATGCGCAATGGTGCAGACGATCAGCAGCGTCATCGTCCCGTACAGCACGTGCAGCGGGTTGCCGCTGAGGTTGAAGAAAAAAACGTAACCCAGGCCGAGTACCAGCCCCGGCACTGCCATCGGCACGAAGCTGAGCATGCGCAAAGCCAGGTTCAAGCCGCGCTGGGTGCGGGTTTTCTCCATCAGATAAGCACCGGTGAAAATCAGCACACTGCCGATCAGCGCCGTGCCCAGCGCCATCTTCAAACTGTTGCCGTAGGCCAGCCAGCCACCGCCAGCGGTCTCGTTGAACTGGTAATGGTTGAGCGACAGCGACAGGTTGTACGGCCAGAACTTCACCAAGGACGAGAACACCGCCATGCCGAACACCAGGATCAATGCGGCGCTGATCAGCACGACAATCGCCAGATAGCAGCCGTCGCGCAGTCTCGACGGCGCCGGTTTGAACACCTGCGCGCGACCGCTCATGGAGTCGCCATGCCGACGCCGCAGCCACGCATCGACACCAAAGCTGAACAGCGCCGGCAGCAACAACACCATGCCGATCAACGCGCCGCGCCCGAATTGCTGCTGGCCGACCACGGCTTTGTAAGCCTCTAACGCCAGCACTTGATAGTCGCCACCGACCACCACCGGCACACCAAAATCAGTGATGGTCAGGGTGAACACCAGGCAGAACGCGGCAAACACTGCCTGCCGCGTCGCCGGCCAGGTAATGCTGCGAAACGCCTTGGCCGGGCTCGCACCCATGCTCGATGCGGCGTCGAACAGGCGCGCATCGGCCAGCGACAACGCCGAGAGCAAAATCATCAGCGCATGCGGGAAGGTGTAAATCACCTCGCCGAGCACGATGCCCCAGAATCCGTAGATGTTGTCCGAGAGCAGTCCGCGCAACATGCCCTGGTTGCCGAACAGATAGACCAGCGCAATCCCCGGCAGCATCGACGGGGCCATCAGCGGCAGCAAAGAAATGCCGCGCCAGATGCCCTTCGCTGGAATCAGTGTGCGTTGCAGGGCGTAGGCAAACAGGTAGGCCAGCGGTACGACGATGGCCGCGACGCTGAGAGAAACCTTCAGGCTGTTGCCGAGCAGCCAGTGGAAATTCGCGCTGGTTATGAGCTCTTTCGCTGCGAGCAAACCACCGCCCTGCCCGGCCTCACTGCTGAAGCCGCGCCAAAAGATCGCCAACAATGGCAGCAGTACCGCGACACCGAGCAACAGCAGCAAGAGGATTTTGCCGCCGACTACAAAAATCCGATCGCCGATTTCGGCTCTGGAGGTCTGCCGTACCTGCTTGGTCGGCAAGGGCAAGGCAATCCCGGCGCTCATCAGGCAAACACCTGCAGACTGCGCGGCGGCAAGGCGACCATGATCTGCTGGGCGCCCAGGCGCGGCATCGCTTCCGGTGCCAGTTCGGCGAGCAGCGCATGGCCGGGTAATTGATCGAGTTCAAAGCTCATGCGGCAGCGGTTGCCGAGAAAGGTGATCTCGCGGACCTTGGCCGGGAACAGGTTCTCTTCGTGCACCGGCGGGTTGACGTTAATCGCCTCCGGGCGGCAGAACAGTCGACCCGAGGCGCTCTGCACGCTGCCATCGGCCAGACGCAGACTCATTCCGCCGACCTGAGCATGACTGTCGCTGCTGCGCTGGAACGGCAGCCAGTTACCCTGCCCGACGAACTCGGCCACGAACGGCGTGGCCGGGCGGTTGTAGATTTCCTGCGGGGTGGCGTATTGCTCGACGCGGCCGTTGTTCATCACCGCGATGCGGTCGGCCATCAGCATGGCTTCGTCCTGATTGTGCGTGACCATCAGGGTGGTGATGCCGAGGCTGCGCTGCAGTTGGCGCAGCTCGGTGCACAGATGCTCACGGACGCGGGCATCGAGGGCCGACATCGGCTCATCGAGCAACAGCAGCGACGGTGCCGGCGCTAGCGCGCGGGCCAGCGCCACACGCTGTTGTTGGCCGCCGGACAATTGGCCGGGGTACTTTTTCTCGCTGCCGGTGAGGCCGACCAGCTCGAGCATCTGCCCGACGCGGCGGCGTACTTCATCGCGACCGCTGCCGGCGAGGCCGTAGGCAATGTTCGCTTCGACGGTCAGGTTGGGGAACAGCGCGTAGGACTGGAACAGAATTCCGTAGTCCCGCGCTTGCGGGGCGAGGTGCGAGACGTCGCGATCGCCGAGGTACAGCTCGCCACTGTCCTGTTTCTCCAGCCCGGCGATACAGCGCAGCAATGTGGTCTTGCCACAGCCCGACGGGCCGAGCAGGCACACCAGTTCACCAGCGGCGACATCAAGCGAGACGTTATCAAGCGCGGTAAACGCGCCGAAGCGCTTCTGCACGCCGCGCACTTTCATCGGCGCACCGGGATGGGTCAGGGCAGTTGCGATGGCAGGGTTCATGGACAGGCCTCATCAAACGGATGAGGCCAATCCTAGGGTTGTAATGCGTCCGTCATATGGCAGTGAGGCAAAAACCGCCGATAGTGACATTCGGGGATTTTGGTTCAGAAGATTCAGGTCTTGGGTTGTTTGAACCGACACCTTCGCGAGCAAGCTCGCTCCCACAGGGGGAACGCATTCCAATGTGGGAGCGAGCTTGCTCGCGAATAGGCCGGCACAGGCACTGAAGATCTCAGGCGGGAGACATTTCCTGTGCCAGCCCAAGAAACGCCGCCGGTAACCGCGCGCCTTTGCGCTCCTTCAGGCAATAGAGGTACTCCGGAATCTGCGGTGCATTCTCGATCGTCAGCACGCGCAACTGCGGATCGTGCGGCACTTCCTGGCGGGCGATGATGCTGATGCCGATGTTGCGCAGCACCGCCTCGCGGATCGACTCGCGGCTGCCGATCTCGAGCAACGGCCCGAAGCTCACGCCGACGCCGGCCAGCAACTCTTCGGTCAATCGTCGCGTAGTCGAGCCGGATTCACGCATCAACAAGGTATGCCCGGCCAGCGCCGCCAACGCCACATGCGTCTGCGTCGCCAACGGATGGTTGCGGTGCACCGCCAGCACCAGCGGATCGGTGCCCAGCACCCGGCGAATCAGCCGCGCGTCATCCAGCAGCTGCGATGACGCGGCGATGTCCACCCGGTAATCCTCCAGCGCTTCAAGCACCTGCTGTGAATTGCCGATTTCCACCGACACTCCCACCTGCGGCAAGCGCTCGCGAAAGGTCTTCACCAGATCGAGGATGTAATACGGCGCCGTCGCGGCGATGCGCAAGGTGCCCTGCACCTGGCCGCTGTTACGCAGAAAGAACTCGATATCGGCCTCTTGCTGCAACAGCGTCTTGACCATCGGCAGCAACCGCGCACCTTCGTCACTGACGCTCAGACGCCGACCGCCGCGGTAGAACAGCTCCACCGAATACTGGCTTTCCAGGTTGCGGATCTGCGTGGTCACGGTCGGTTGGCTGAGGCCGAGTTTCTTCGCCGCCAGCGTGATGCTGCCCAGGCGGGCGACCATGTAAAACGCTTTCAGCTCGGCACTCAGCACAACCCACCCTCGTCAATTACTTGCGCAGCAGGCGCAAACCGTTGAACACCACCAGCAAACTCACGCCCATGTCGGCGAAAACTGCCATCCACATGGTGGCGAGCCCGGCGAAGGTTACCCCAAGAAAGATAGCCTTGATCACCAGGGCCAGAGCGATGTTCTGTTTCAGGATACTGGCGGTGTTGCGCGACAGGCTGATGAACGCCGGGATCTTGCGCAGATCGTCGTCCATCAGCGCGACATCGGCGGTTTCAATCGCAGTGTCGGTGCCAGCAGCGGCCATGGCAAAACCGATCTCGGCGCGGGCCAGTGCCGGCGCATCATTGATGCCGTCACCGACCATGCCGACACGGTGGCCTTTTTTAAACAGATCTTCGATGGCTTGCAGCTTGTCGGTCGGCAGCAAATCGCCTCGGGCTTCGTCGATACCGACCTGCGCGGCAATCGCCTCGGCCGTGTGCACATTGTCGCCGGTGAGCATCAGGGTTTTCACCCCGAGTGCATGCAACTGACGAATCGCCTCGCGGCTGCTTTCCTTGACCGTGTCAGCCACGGCGAACAGCGCCAGCGGGCCAGAGTTGTCGAGCAGCAGCACCACCGATTTGCCCTGCTTCTCCAGCGCGAACAGTTTCTCTTCCAGTTGCGGCGAGCACAGGCCCAGCTCTTCAACCAGACGATGGTTGCCCAAATGGTAGGTCTGGCCGTCGATCTCGCCTTTGACGCCACGCCCGCCGAGCGCTTCGAAGTTATCCACAATCGGCGCGGCGGAATTTTTATCCACAGCCGCATTGGCGATGGCCAGCGATACCGGGTGATCGGAGCGCCCGGCCAAGGCTGCGGCGATCGCCGGCGCTGTGCTCTTGGCGGTTGCCTCAAGGCACAGGTAATCGGTCTGCACCGGTTTGCCGTGGGTGATCGTTCCGGTTTTATCCAGTGCCAGATAATCGAGCTTGAAACCGCCTTCCAGGTACACGCCGCCCTTGACCAGAATGCCTTTGCGCGCCGCTGCGGCGAGGCCGCTGACGATGGTCACCGGGGTGGAAATCACCAGCGCGCACGGGCACGCAACCACCAGCAACACCAGGGCACGATAGATCCAGTCGAACCACTCGGCGCCCATGAACAGCGGCGGGATGATCGCCACGGCCATGGCAAACACGAACACTGCCGGTGTGTAGATTTTCGAAAACTGATCGACGAAACGCTGGGTCGGTGCGCGCGCACCCTGAGCCTGTTCGACGGCGTGGATGATCCGCGCCAGGGTCGAGTTGTTCGCCGCAGCAGTGACCGTGTATTCCAGCGAACCGGCCTGGTTGATGGTGCCGGCGAAGACCTTGTCACCGACGGACTTTTCCACCGGCAGGCTTTCACCGGTGATCGGCGCCTGATCAATCGTTGAGTTGCCGCTGACCACCTCACCGTCCAGCGCAATGCGCTCGCCCGGCTTCACCCGCACGCGGGCACCGAGTTCGACGCTTTTCACCTCTTGTTCGACCCAGCTTCCATCCGCTTGCAATACCGTGGCCTGTTCCGGCGTCATCTGCATCAAACCACTGATCGCATTGCGCGCCCGGTCCAGCGAACGTGCTTCGATCAGTTCGGCAACGGTGAACAGGAACATCACCATTGCCGCTTCCGGCCACTGGCCGATGAGGATCGCGCCCGTCACGGCGATGCTCATCAGCGCGTTGATGTTGAGGTTGAAGTTTTTCAGGGCAATCCAGCCCTTTTTATAAGTACCGAGGCCGCCACTGAGGATCGAGACCAAGGCAATGATCGCCACTACCCAGGTCGGCGCAGCATCAGTGAAGTGGATAACTTCGGCAGCCAGCGCTGCGATACCGGACAGCGCCAGCGGCCACCAATGCTTTTTCACCGGCGCCGGGGCCGGCGCTTCGACGCCCGCCTCAAGCGGCTCGGCGTGCATGCCAATCGACTTGATCGCGTCCACGATTGGCGCGGTGTCCGCCAAGTTGTGGGTGACGCCCAGCACACGGTTGATCAGGTTGAATTCCAGCTGCTGAATGCCGGGGAGTTTGCCCAGCTTGTTCTGGATCAGCGTCTGCTCGGTCGGGCAGTCCATCGCCTCGATGCGAAAACTGCTAAGACGCGCATCGGCGCTGGTCGTTTCGCTCAGTTGCACCAAGGCAGGCGCAGCGACTTTCGACGAACAGCAGGACTCTGGGTGCGCATGAACCGGCGCAGGCGTTGCGACTTTCGACCCGCAGCAGGCATCGCCGCCATGTGCATGTTGATGCACAGGCTGCAATTTATGGCTGTGGTCTTGGCCGTCGCCGGGCTTGTGGGTGTGCAGGGAATCGCTCATTGGTCGCGTCCATGAAGGTGCCTGTTGCCAAGTAAAGACCCTGTAGCCACTATAGGGTCAAGCACCCTTTTTGGAGATGACCGTCATGAAGATCGGCGAACTGGCGAAACTCACCGACTGCGCGGTGGAAACCATCCGTTACTACGAACGCGAGAACCTGCTGCCGGAACCGGCCCGCAGCGACGGCAACTACCGCGTCTACACCCAGGCCCACGCCGAACGCCTGACGTTCATCCGCAACTGCCGCACCCTCGATATGACCCTCGAAGAAATCCGCAGCCTGCTCGCCCTGCGCGACAGCCCGCAGGACCAGTGCGAAAGTGTCAATGCACTGATCGACGAACACATTCAGCATGTGAAGGCGCGGATTGATGGGTTGCTGGCGTTGCAGACGCAACTGCTGGATCTGCGTCAACGCTGTGGCGAAGGACCGGAGGCGGATCAATGCGGGATTCTGCAGCGGCTGGAGGTGAGTGGCGGGGTTGTCGCGACGGAAGTTGAGCATTCCCACGTCGGCCGTAGCCACGGCCATTGAGCCCAACACACAACCAAATGTGGGAGCGAGCCTGCTCGCGAAAGCGGTGTATCAGTCGACACATCTGTGACTGACACGCCCTCTTCGCGAGCAGGCTCGCTCCCACAGGGATATTGCGGTGTGGTTTAGACCGCCATCGGCGCGGTCATCGGCGCATGGTGCTCATAACCTTCCAGCGAGAAATCGCTCGGCTCGACCCGCTCCAGCCATTCCGGCTGGTACACGCCAGTCTTGGCAAACTCCGGCACGCGGTCGGAGATTTTCAGTTTCGGCATGGCGAACGGCTCGCGCTTGAGCTGTTCGTTGAGCATGTCCAGATGGTTCTCGTAGACGTGCGCATCGCCGATGAAATAGGTGAACCAGCGCGGCGTGTAGCCGGTCAGACGACCGATCAGGCTCAGCAGCGCGGCGCCTTCGGTGAGGTTGAACGGCGTGCCCAGGCCCAGGTCATTCGAACGGATGTAGAGGGTCAGAGAAATCTCTTTGGTCTCGACGTTCGGGTGGAACTGGTACAGCAGATGGCATGGCGGCAGGGCCATTTCATCGAGCTGAGCGACATTCCAGCCGTGGAACAGAATGCGACGGCTGCCCGGATCCTTGATGATCGTGTCGACGCACTGACGCACCTGGTCGATGGCTTTGTACAGCACCACGTAGGCCTGGCCGTCTTCTTCGCCTTGGGCAATCTGCTTGTAGCCGTTGCTCAAGGTTTGTTCGATGGCTGCGGTGTTGCTCAGCGGGATCTGCTTGTACGCCGGCCATTTGCGCCATTGCACGCCGTAGATCTCGCCGAGGTCGTCGTCGCCCTGACGGAACGGGTTGGCCAGCCACTGCGCGTTTTCGTTGGCGTTCTGGTCCCAGACCTTGCAGCCCAGCGCACGAAACTCGGCAGCGTTGTTCACGCCCCGCAGGAAGCCGCACATCTCGCCGATGGCCGACTTGAAGGCCATTTTGCGCGTGGTGATCGCCGGGAAACCTTCCTGCAGATCGAAACGCAGCATCGCCCCCGGAAAACTGATGGTGTTGATGCCGGTACGGTTGGCCTGTTTGGTGCCGTTCTGGATGACGTGCGAGACCAGTTCGAGATATTGCTTCATGAGTTACCTGTGTCCTTTGAGCCCCGGCGTCGCGCGCCGGGGTTCGTAGTTTAAGCCGTCGGTGCGAGCGGCGCTGCCGGGGCGCGACGATAGGCCAGCCAGATCAGGAACAGCCCGCCGACGATCATCGGCACGCACAGCACCTGGCCCATGGTCAGCCAGTTCCACGCCAGATAACCCAACTGGGCATCCGGCACACGGACGAACTCGACAATGAAACGGAAGATGCCATAGAACAGCGCGAACATGCCCGACACTGCCATGGTTGGCCGCGGTTTGCGCGAGAACAGCCAGAGAATCAGGAACAGCGCCACGCCTTCGAGAGCGAACTGATACAGCTGCGAGGGGTGACGCGGCAGTTGCGCCGGGTCGCTGAACGGCGGGAACACCATCGCCCATGGCACGTCGGTGGCCTTGCCCCACAACTCGGCGTTGATGAAGTTGCCGATGCGCCCGGCGCCCAGACCGATCGGCACCATCGGTGCAACGAAGTCCATCAACTGGAAGAACGACTTGCCGTTACGCTTGCCGAACCACAGGGCCGCGAGCATTACGCCGATGAAGCCGCCGTGGAACGACATGCCGCCCTTCCACACTTCGAAAATCAGCGTCGGGTTGGCCAGGTAAGCGCTCAGGTCGTAGAACAGCACATAACCCAAGCGCCCACCGACGATTACCCCCATCGACAGCCAGAACACCAGATCGGAAAGTTTCTCCTTGGTCCAGGTCGGGTCGAAACGGTTGAGCCGGCTCGATGCCAGCAGCCACGCACCGCCGATGCCGACGAGGTACATGAGACCGTACCAGTGGATTTTCAGCGGACCGATGGCCAGGGCCACCGGGTCGATCTGCGGGTAAGGCAGCATTGCGACTCCTTGTAAGAGTGAAACCAATATTCCCGGGCGACGCTGCCACCACAGGATTAAGCCAGGATTTTTACAGCAGGAAGCTCAACCCGACGCTGAACAGCAAAGCGGCGAACAGCCGTTTCAGCAAGCGCGGCGACAATCTGTGCGCCAGACGCGCGCCGAGACGGGCGAAGACCATGCTGGTCAGGGCAATGCCCAACAACGCCGGCAAATACACAAAGCCGAGACTATGCGGTGGCAACAACGGATCGTGCCACCCCAGAATCATGAAACTTGCCGCACTGGCCAGAGCGATCGGCAGCCCACACGCCGACGACGTCGCCACGGCCTGCTGCATCGGCACGCTGCGCCAGGTCAGAAACGGCACGGTCAGCGAGCCGCCACCAATACCGAAAATCGCCGAGGCCCAGCCAATCACCGTGCCCGCTGCGGTCAGACCGAGTTTACCCGGCACCGTTCGGCTGGCCTTGGGTTTGACATCCAGGGCCAGTTGCACGGAGACCAGCAGGGCGAACACACCGATGATCTTCTGCAGGTTCGGCCCGGAAATCGCCTCGGCCGTCAGCGCGCCGAAACCGGCGCCGAGCAGGATACCGACGGTCATCCACAGGAAGATCGGCCAGCGCACCGCGCCCCGGCGATGATGCTCACGCACGGCGTTGACCGAGGTGAAGATGATCGTCGCCAGCGACGTGCCGACCGCCAGATGGGTGAGGATCGACTGATCGAAACCCTGCAGGGTGAAACTGAACACCAGCACCGGGACGATAATGATCCCGCCACCGACGCCAAACAGCCCGGCCAGCACGCCCGCACAGGCGCCCAGCGCCAGATACAGCAGAAATTCCACGAGCGTCTCCCCGGAGCGCATCCGCAAAACAGGAGCGGCATGGTAACGGATGCACACCCTTTGGCTCCACTGGCGATGGATGCACGGACGCCGGATGCGTAGAGTGAGCACAAAACACACAAGGACCACCTTATGTGCCTGATCGTATTTGCCTGGCGCCCGGGCCATGCCCAGCCGCTGATCGTCGCGGCCAACCGCGACGAGTTCTACGCCCGGCCGAGCCTGCCACTGGCGCCCTGGCCGGAGGCGCCGCAAGTGCATGCCGGGCGCGACCTGGAGGCTGGCGGCACCTGGCTGGGGATTGGCGCCAACGGGCGCTTTGCCGCGCTGACCAACATTCGCGACCCGCAGCAGCCGCCGGCGCTGAAGTCGCGCGGGGAACTGGTGGCGCGCTTTCTCAGCGGCAATGCGTCGATTGATGATTATTTGAGCGATGTGGTTGGCCGCGCCGAGGAATATGCCGGGTTCAATCTGTTGCTCGGCAACAGTCATGAGCTGTGGCACTTCAATGCGCGCGCGTCCGAGCCGGTGATGTTGGCGCCGGGGGTTTATGGCTTGTCCAACGCCGGGCTCGATACGCCGTGGCCGAAACTGCTCAAGGCCAAGGCGGCGCTGAACGCGGTGCTTGACGATCCGCAGCCCAAGCGGTTGCTGGAATTACTGAGTGATGCGCAGACGCCGCCCGAAGCCGAGTTGCCGGATACCGGGGTGGGGATGGCGACTGAAGCGCTGCTGTCGAGTGTGTTTATTGCCAGCCAGAGTTACGGGACGCGGGCGAGTACGGCGCTGGTGGTGCAGGCGGATGGGACGCGGCGGATGGTTGAGCGCAGTTTTGGACCGTATGGGGGGCATCTTGGGGAAGTTGAGATAAAAGCTTGAAAAGCTACCCTCACCCCAGCCCTCTCCCAGAGGGAGAGGGGGGGGCCGACCGAGGTGTCTTGGGCCATACATCGACCTGAAAGACCGAGTCGACTATGGATTCTGAACCGCACTTTAAATCGGTGTGAATCAATTACGGATTCAACACAGCACTTTCAGGTCGGCGTAACTCTGCAGCATCCCCCAATCAGTCCCCTCTCCCTTTGGGAGAGGGTTAGGGTGAGGGGGCTCTTGATCTTCAGAGGGCCTTGATAACCACCGGCGCATTCATCTTCGCCAACCCAAGATTCTTCAGCGCCAGTTGCAGCGAGCTGTGGATCACTTGCGGGTTATCAATCGTCATCAACTCCGCCAACAATTCCTGCGCCTTGCTCAGATTGACCTGACGCAGCATCCACTTGACCTTCGGCAAGTTGGTGGCGTTCATCGACAGGCTGTCGAACCCCATCGCCATCAACAGCACCGCCGCCGCCGGGTCACCGGCCATCTCGCCGCAGATACTCACCGGTTTGCCTTCGGCATGCGCGTCACGCACCACGGTTTGCAGGGCTTGCAGCACCGCCGGGTGCAGGTAGTCGTAGAGATCGGCCACCCGCGGGTTATTGCGGTCGACCGCCAGCAGATACTGGGTCAGGTCGTTGGAACCGACCGAGAGGAAGTCGACCATCCGCGCCAGCTCTTTGGTCTGGTAGACCGCGGCAGGGATTTCGATCATCACGCCGATCGGCGGCATCGGCACGTCGGTGCCTTCGTCGCGCACCTCGCCCCAGGCTCGGTGAATCAGGTGCAGGGCTTCTTCGAGTTCGTGGGTGCCGGAGATCATCGGCAGCAGAATCCGCAGGTTGTTCAGGCCTTCACTGGCCTTGAGCATTGCGCGGGTCTGCACCAGGAAAATTTCCGGGTGGTCGAGGGTGACGCGAATGCCGCGCCAGCCGAGGAACGGGTTGTCTTCCTTGATCGGGAAGTACGACAGCGACTTGTCGCCGCCGATGTCGAGGCTACGCATGGTCACCGGTTGCGGATGGAACGCGGCGAGCTGCTCACGGTAGATCGCCAGTTGTTCCTTCTCGCTCGGGAAGCGCTGGTTGATCATGAACGGCACTTCGGTGCGGTACAGACCAACGCCTTCTGCGCCACGCTTCTGCGCCCGCGCCACGTCCGCCAGCAGGCCGGTGTTGACCCACAGCGGCATGCGGTGGCCGTCGAGGGTCACGCACGGCAGGTCGCGCAGGGCATCGAGGCCCAGCGCCAGTTGTTTTTCTTCTTCGACGATTTCCGCGAACTGCTTGCGCAGCACTTCGCTCGGGTTGGTGTAGACCTCACCGCGTACGCCGTCGACGATCATTTCGATGCCGTCGACCTTGGCGTACGGCAGATCGACCAGACCCATTACCGTCGGAATGCCCATCGCGCGGGCGAGGATCGCGACGTGAGAGTTACCCGAACCGAGTACCGACACCAGACCGACCAGCGTGCCTTCCGGTACTTCGCCGAGCATCGCCGGGGTCAGTTCTTCACTGACCAGAATGGTTTTTTCCGGGTAGACCAGATTCTGCTGACGCTCTTCCTGCAAATAGGCCAGCAAGCGGCGGCCGAGGTCTTTGACGTCCGAGGCGCGCTCACGCAGGTAGGCGTCGTCCATCAGTTCGAAACGGTTGACGTGATCGGTCACCACCTGGCGCAGCGCGCCCTGGGCCCACTGGCCGGTCTTGATCACGGTGGTGACTTCGCTGCCCAGCGAGGCATCGTCGAGCATCATCAGGTAGACGTCGAACAGCGCCCGTTCTTCCGGGCGCAACTGCGTGGCAAGTTTGGCCGACAGGGTGCGCATGTCGGCACGCACGCCTTCGATGGCGGTCTTGAACAGCGCCAGCTCGGCGTTGATGTCGGTGATGGTCTTGTCCGGGACCACGTCCAGATCCGCCGGCGGCAGCATGACCACCGCCGTACCGACCGCCGCCCCCGGCGAGCCCGGCACGCCGACAAACTTGGCTTCCTGAATGCCCTTGCCCTGCCGGCCCAGGCCGCGGATCGATCCGGTGGCCTCGGCGTGGGCGATTACCCCGGCAAGCTGCGCGCTCATGGTCACGAGGAAGGCTTCTTCACCTTCATCGAACTGGCGGCGTTCTTTCTGCTGAATGACCAGCACGCCGACGACGCGGCGGTGGTGAATGATCGGCGCGCCGAGGAACGAGGCATAACGCTCTTCACCGGTTTCGGCAAAGTAGCGATAACGCGGGTGATCCGCGGCGTTTTCGAGGTTCAGGGGTTCTTCACGCGTGCCGACCAGACCGACCAGACCTTCGTTGGGTGCCATGCTGACCTTGCCGATCGAGCGCTTGTTCAAGCCCTCGGTGGCCATCAGGACGAAGCGGTTGGTCTCGGGATCAAGCAGGTAGACCGAGCAGACCTGGCTGCCCATGGCCTCTTTGACGCGCAACACAATAATCCCCAACGCCGCCTTGAGATCCTTGGCGGAGTTAACTTCCTGGACGATCTTGCGCAGCGTATTGAGCATGGCTCGGGGTCGAACTCCGTCGTCAGTCGCGCGCTAAAAGGCGCGGGGCAAGCTCTTTGAGAGCGCGTCGATACACCTCGCGCTTGAATGTCACCACCTGGCCCAACGGATACCAATAGCTGACCCAGCGCCAGCCATCGAATTCCGGTTTACCGGTCAAATCCATCCGCACCCGCTGCTCGTTGGAGATCAGGCGCAGGAGAAACCATTTCTGTTTCTGGCCGATGCACAGCGGTTGGCTGTGGGTACGCACCAGGCGTTGCGGCAAACGATAGCGCAACCAGCCCCGGGTACAGGCCAGTATTTCAACATCTTCACGTTCCAGGCCAACTTCTTCGTTCAGCTCGCGGTACAAGGCGTCTTCCGGCGTCTCTTCAGGGTTGATTCCCCCTTGCGGAAACTGCCAGGCGTCCTGATTGATACGGCGAGCCCATAGCACCTGGCCGGCGTCATTCGTCAGAATGATCCCGACATTGGGACGGAAACCATCGGGGTCGATCACGGCAACAACCTCGCAAACGCATGTCGCCGCATTGTTCCACAAAGGTTGATCAGGCGGCAACGAAGCTTCCCAGCTTATGTGCACTCTTGTGAAAAGACCGTATTCTTGTCGCCTTTTTACTGACTTTTCAGCGGGTAACTGCAATGCGCCTGGCTCTATTCGATTTGGACAACACCCTTCTGGGCGGCGACAGCGATCACGCCTGGGGTGACTATCTGTGCGAGCGCGGCTTCCTCGATCCGATCGCCTACAAGGCGCGCAACGACGAGTTCTATCAGGATTACCTGGCCGGCAAGCTGGATAACGCGGCATACCTGAATTTCTGCCTGGAGATCCTTGGCCGTACGGAAATGGCCGTGCTGGACGCCTGGCACAGCGATTACATGCGCGACTGCATCGAACCGATCATGTTACCCAAGGCGCTGGAACTGCTGAAAAAACACCGCGACGCTGGTGACAAACTGGTGATCATCACCGCGACCAACCGCTTCGTCACCGCACCGATTGCCGTGCGCCTGGGCGTGGAAACCCTCATCGCCACCGAATGCGAAATGATTGACGGCCGCTACAGCGGGCGCAGCACTGACATTCCGTGCTTCCGTGAGGGCAAAGTGACGCGTTTGAATCGTTGGCTGGAAGAGACCGGCTATTCACTGGAGGGCAGCTATTTCTACAGCGATTCGATGAATGATCTGCCGTTGCTGGAGCAGGTGGCGAATCCGGTGGCGGTTGATCCGGACCCGAATTTGCGCGCCGAGGCCGAGAAGCGTGGCTGGCCGGTGATCAGTCTGCGCGGCTGACTACGCCTTCGCGAGCAAGCTCGCTCCCACAGGGAATTTGTGAACGACACAGATCCAATGTGGGAGCGAGCTTGCTCGCGAATAGGATCGACTCGGTACCGGACCTTAAACAGGCTTGGCCCCCATCAACCCTGCGATGGCCAGAAATCCAACGCCGCTGACAATCGCCAGCGCCAGATTGAATCTGCGGTTACCCACCCCGGTTGTCCAAAGCCGATCCAGCCGCACCAGCAGCCAGACCGCACTGAACGTGGCCACGGCATAGATCACGCTGGAGCCCAAAATCCACAGTTGTCCCAATGGCCAGCCAATCAGGTGCACCAGCCACCAGCCGGTGAAAGGCATGCTCAGCATACCGATCAGCATCAAACACCAGATAAACAGCCAGGGCCGCCGCATCGTCGTGGCCGGCCCTTCGCTGCGATTACGCCAGGTCAGGACGGCGAGCACCAGCCCGCTCGCGAGGATGACCACGGTCGCCACGACGTGAAGGACCTTCAGGGTTGTCAGGGTTTCCATGCGTTTCTCTTCCTTGGGACATGCCCTTCAGCGTAGCCGCTCAGCCAAGAAACAGCTGATAGGCCGGGTTCTCGCTTTCATCCCAGTACGGGTAGCCGATTTCCGCCAGTGCCGCTGGCACCAGATGGCGCTCGTCGTGGGGAACCTGCAGGCCCGCGACCACGCGGCCATCGGCGGCGCCATGGTTGCGGTAGTGGAACATTGAAATGTTCCAGCGCCCGCCGAGTTTATTGAGGAAGTTGAACAGCGCCCCCGGGCGTTCCGGGAATTCGAAGCGGAACACCATCTCGTCGATGACATGCGCGGCATGGCCGCCGACCATGTGACGAATGTGCAACTTGGCCAGTTCGTTGTCGGTCAGGTCGACTACCGGGAAACCCTGCTCGGTCAGACTCGCCAGCAGTGCGCTGCGCGGGTCGTTGTCCGGGTGCGTCTGTACGCCAACGAAGATGTGCGCTTCGCTGCCGGTGTTGTAGCGGTAGTTGAATTCGGTGATCTGGCGTTTGCCGACGGCCTCGCAGAACGCCTTGAAGCTGCCGGCCTGCTCGGGGATGGTCACGGCGATGATCGCTTCGCGGCCTTCACCCAGCTCGGCGCGCTCGGCGACGTGGCGCAGGCGGTCGAAGTTGACGTTGGCGCCGGAGTCGATGGCGACGAAGGTCTGCCCGCTGACACCGCGCTGCTCAACGTACTTCTTGATCCCGGCCACGCCCAGCGCGCCGGCAGGTTCGGTGATCGAGCGCGTATCGTCGTAGATATCCTTGATCGCCGCACAGATCTCATCGGTGCTGACGGTGATCACTTCATCGACGTAATCTTTGCAGATTTCAAAGGTGTACTGACCGATCTGCGCCACCGCCACGCCGTCGGCAAAGATACCCACGGTCGGCAGAACCACACGCTCGCCCGCCGCCATCGCCGCTTGGAGGCAGTTGGAATCGTCCGGCTCGACGCCGATGACCTTGATGTCCGGACGCAGGTATTTCACGTACGCCGCGATGCCGGCGATCAGCCCGCCGCCGCCCACCGGAACGAAAATCGCGTCCAGTGGCTGCGGGTGCTGACGCAGGATTTCCATCGCCACGGTGCCTTGGCCGGCAATGGTGTGTGGGTCGTCGTACGGATGGATGTAAACGTAGCCTTTCTCATCGACCAGTTTCAGCGAGTAGGCCAGCGCCTCCGGGAACGAATCACCGTGCAGCACCACTTTGCCGCCGCGCGAACGCACGCCTTCGACCTTGATCTCCGGGGTGGTCTTGGGCATGACGATGGTGGCTTTGACGCCCAGCACTTTCGCCGCCAGCGCCAGACCCTGCGCATGGTTGCCCGCCGAGGCGGTGACCACGCCGCGGGCGCGTTCTTCGTCGCTCAGTTGCGTCAGCTTGTTGTAGGCCCCGCGAATCTTGAACGAGAACACCGGCTGCAAGTCTTCGCGCTTGAGCCAGATGTCATTGCCCAGCCGCTCGGAGAGCTGACGGGCGTTATGCAGCGGGGTTTCTACGGCAACGTCATAAACGCGCGAGGTGAGGATCTTTTTGACGTACTGTTCAAGCATCGGAAAGCATCACTGAGCGGTTGGGCGGGACCCGGGAGTCTAACCCGGCTTTTGCCGATGCGACCACACGAATCCAGAGGTTTTAGCCGCGCTTGCGGCTATAATGCCGGCCTTTCTGCCCACCCCTTGCCCGCTTCGGAGCCCGCATGACCCAGGATCAACTCAAACAGGCCGTGGCCCAGGCCGCCGTCGACTTCATCCTGCCGAAACTCGATGACAAGAGCATCGTCGGCGTCGGCACCGGCTCCACCGCCAACTGCTTCATCGATGCCCTGGCCCAGCACAAGGGCGCTTTCGATGGCGCCGTTGCCAGCTCCGAAGCCACTGCCGCACGCCTCAAGGGCCACGGCATTCCGGTGTATGAGCTGAACACAGTCAGCGACCTGGAGTTCTACGTCGACGGCGCCGATGAAAGCGACGCACACCTGAACCTGATCAAGGGCGGTGGCGCAGCCCTGACTCGCGAGAAGATCGTCGCGGCCGTAGCCAAGACCTTCATCTGCATCGCCGATGCCAGCAAACTGGTGCCGGTACTGGGCGAGTTCCCGCTGCCGGTCGAAGTGATCCCGATGGCCCGCAGCCACGTCGCGCGCCAACTGGTGAAACTCGGCGGCGACCCGGTGTATCGCGAAGGCGTGTTGACCGACAACGGCAACATCATTCTCGACGTGTTCAACCTGCAGATCACCAACCCGGTGGAGCTGGAAGCACAGATCAACGCGATTGTCGGCGTGGTCACCAACGGCCTGTTCGCCGCGCGCCCGGCGGATTTGCTGTTGCTGGGCACCCCTGAAGGCGTGAAAACCCTTAAGGCTGAGTAAGCTCAGACTGCCCGAAATTTATGGGCAGACAAATAAACCTGTGGGAGCGAGCTTGCTCGCGAATGCGGTGGATCAGCCAACCTCTTCATTGGCTGACCCGACGCCTTCGCGAGCAGGCTCGCTCCCACAGTGTTTTGGGGTGTTGGTCAGGGCTGTGCCGGTTTCTTGAACACATAAAACAAATTCGGCTCGCTCACCAGATACAACGTCCCCTCATCATCCATGGCGATGCCTTCAGCCTGCGGCACGGTCTTCTGCAAACCCTGGCGACCACCGCTGATGGACATGGTGCTCAGCGGGCGCCCGTCGACATCCAGTTCCAGAATCAGCCGCGACTCATCCGACAGCGCCAGCAAATGGCCGCTGCGCTCGTCGTATTGCAGGCTCGACAGATCGCGCACGAACATCCCGGCATCGCGCTTGGGGTTGTTGATCACATGCACCGCGTAGGATTTTTCCGGGTTGAAATGCGGGAAGCCGTGCACTTCATAGATCAGCATCGGGTTGCGCTCTTTGGCGACAAACAGGCGCTTGCCCACCGAATCGTACGCCAGCCCTTCGAAACCCTTGTTGCTGGCCATGTGCACACCGAGGGTCATTTGCTCGGCATCGTCAGCATCGAGAAACGTGGTGTCGGCATCCAGGTGCACCTTGATCAGGCGCTGCTGGCGCTCGTCGGTGATCACGTAGGTATCGGCGCTGATGAACTCGACGGCTTCCGGATCGCCGAAGCCCACCAGGGCGATACGCCGCAGAATCTGGCCTTGCAGCGACAGCTCGATCAGCTCCGAGTTTTTGTTGGTGACGGTGAACAGGCTCTTGCGCACCGGATCGTAGGTCAGTGCTGACACATCATCGTCCAGGCCCTCGATCGCTCGCGCTTCGATGTCCACGCGATATTGGTCCAGACCGATGGCCTCGCCACTCAGCGGCTGCCACAACGTATGCAGGTTGAACCAGGCGCGCTCGAACAGGCGCATGTATTGGCCGATGCCAATCAACGCGATCAGGGCGATCACCGACAGGAAAATAACCAGAGGCTTGGGACGGGCAAGTCGACGCATTCGGATGGGCTCGGGATCAGAACAGGCGGATGAAATATCACGCCTGTCTGAACTGAAGCTTAATGGCCACTTGCCTTCGAGGACAACCGCAGAAGTCTGCAATTGTCACAGGCGAAGTTACCGCTGCTTTTCGAAGCGATAGAACAGGTTCGGCTCGCTGACGATATACAGCGTACCGGCCTCGTCCATGGTCACGCCTTCGGCGCGCGGGATGGTGTCTTTCAGGCCATTGAAGCCACCGAGCAGCGTCATGAAGCTGACTTGTCCACCCTTTTCATCCAGCTCCAGCAGCAGGTGCGAATCGGCGGACAGCAACAAGGTATGACCGGTCCGCGGATCGATTTCCAGCGCGGAGAGATTGCGGATATCCAGTTCATCGCTGGCCAGCTTTTGTTTGTCGCCCTTGAGGGCCTGGCTGCCATCGCTCTTCCAGCTGAACAGCGCCGGCGGCCGCTCCTCGCCCAGCAACAATTGCTGGTTGCGCGCGTCCCAGGTGATGGCCTCGAAGGCCTTGTTCTGGTCTTTCGATGGGCCAAGGTCATATTTCGGAAAATCAGCGATGTTCAGTTCGCGAGTATCGGCATCGACCTTGACGATCGACAGCGTGTGCTGACGTTCATCGACAATCGCCATCAAGCTGTTTTCCATCACAGTCAGGCCTTCCGGATTGCTCCAGCCCACCAGCGGCATCTTGCGCAGCACCTCGCCTTGCAGACTCAGCTCAACCAGAAACGGGTTTTTACCCATCACCGAAAACAGGGTTTTGCTCTGCGGGTTGTAGGACAGGTCCGAAGCCTCGTCTTTTTCCATGCCCGGCAACGGCTTGGCATCGATCACCACGTGGTAATCCGGCAGCCAGATGCTCTCCTTCTGCTCGGCCTTGCTCTCGAACCGCTCAAGCACCCAGAGCACGCCACGATCATCCCAGTGCATGGCGAATGCCAGCGCATAAGCGGCGGCCAGCGCGAGCAGCAACCAGACATACCAGCGCAGGGCAAAACGCGAGCGGCGGGGAGTTTTGAGCTGAGTTTGAGATGACATCGAAGGACGCGTTCCGAAAATTCAGGCTATGGGTAATAGCACAAACAGGCCGGCTCAGACGCCAGAATGCGCGGAATTATCCGTACAGGATGTGAAAAAAACGGCAAATGGCGGGATTGTCGTGTGCTGCCAACCATCTTCAGGGCACCACAAAGCGATGTGGGAGCGAGCTTGCTCGCGAAGGCAGAGTGTCAGTCGATATCTTTGTTGACTGAAAAAATGCTTTCGCGAGCAAGCTCGCTCCCACAGGGGATTTGCGGCGTGGCGGTTAGCGCACGCTGCTGGTGAAGCGGCTCGCGCCCACCAGTTCGAGGACGATATCGTCGCCGACATTCAGCGGGCCGACGCCCACTGGCGTGCCGGTCAGGATCACGTCACCGGCCTGCAGCGAGAAGCAGCCGGCCATGTGCTGGATCATCGGCACGATCGGGTTGAGCATGGCGCTGCTATTGCCGTCCTGGCGTACTTCGCCGTTGATGGTCAGGCGGATGCCGATGTCGGTCAGGTCGGGGAAGGTGCTGCCGACCACAAACGGCGCCAGTACCGCTGCGCCGTCAAACGACTTGGCAATTTCCCACGGCAGACCCTTGGCCTTGAGTTCGGCCTGCTTGTCGCGCAGGGTCAAGTCCAGCGCCGGGGCGAAACCGGAGATCGCATCGAGCACTTCTTCGCGGCTCGGCTTGGTCGACAGCGGTTTGCCGATCAACACGGCGATTTCCGCTTCGTAGTGCACCGAACCGCGCTCGGTGGGAATGCTGAAACCGCCTTCCAGCGGCACCACGCAACTGCCCGGTTTGATGAACAGCAGCGGCTCGGTCGGGACCGGATTGTCCAGCTCCTTGGCGTGCTCGGCGTAATTACGGCCAATGCACACGACTTTCCCGATCGGGAAGTGGATGCGCGTGCCGTCGACATACTGGTGCTGATAGCTCATTTACCGACTCCTGCGTTCATTGATTCATCAGAGGTTGCTGATCAAACCGCGAAAATCTTGCCCGGGTTCATGATGCCGTTCGGGTCGAATACCGCTTTGACCGCTTTCATGTACTCGATCTCGGCCGGCGAACGGCTGTAGGTCAGGTAATCACGCTTGGTCATACCGACGCCGTGCTCGGCAGAAATCGACCCGTTGTACTTCTCGACGGTTTCGAACACCCACTTGTTGACCGTGGCGCACTTGGCGAAGAACTCGTCCTTGCTCAGGCTATCCGGCTTGAGGATGTTCAGGTGCAGGTTGCCGTCGCCGATGTGGCCGAACCAGACGATTTCGAAATCCGGGTAGTGCTCGCCGACGATCGCGTCGATTTCCTTAAGGAACGCCGGGACTTTGGAAACGGTGACCGAGATGTCGTTTTTGTACGGCGTCCAGTGCGAGATGGTTTCGGAGATGTACTCGCGCAGCTTCCACAGGTTGTGAAGCTGGGTTTCGCTCTGGCTCATCACGCCATCGAGCACCCAGCCCTGTTCGACGCAGTGCTCGAAGGTTTCCAGGGCGCTGTTGGCCACTTCTTCGGTGGTCGCCTCGAATTCGAGCAGGGCGTAGAACGGGCAGTCGGTGTCGAACGGCGCCGGCACATCGCCGCGGCCCATGACTTTGGCCAGCGCCTTGTCGGAGAAAAATTCGAAGGCGGTCAGGTCGAGCTTGCCCTGGAAGGCGTGCAACACCGGCATGATCGAGTCGAAATCAGCGGTGCCGAGGACCATCGCCGTGAGGTTTTTCGGTGCACGATCCAGACGCATGGTCGCTTCGACGACGAAACCGAGGGTGCCTTCGGCGCCGATGAACAGCTGCCGCAGATCGTAACCGGTGGCGTTCTTGATCAGGTCCTTGTTCAGTTCGAGCACATCGCCCTTGCCGGTGACCACTTTCATGCCGGCCACCCAGTTGCGGGTCATGCCGTAGCGAATCACCTTGATCCCGCCGGCATTGGTGCCGATGTTGCCGCCAATCTGGCTGGAACCCGCGGAAGCAAAATCGACCGGGTAGTAGAGGCCGTTTTCTTCGGCGACGTTCTGCAAATGCTCGGTGACTACCCCCGGCTGACACACGGCGGTGCGATCCGTGAGATTCACATCGAGAATCTGGTTCATGTAATCGAACGAGACCACCACTTCGCCATTGGCCGCGACCGCGGCGGCGGATAGCCCGGTGCGCCCACCCGATGGCACCAGCGCGACCTTGTGGGTATTGGCCCAGCGCACCACAGCCTGCACCTGCTCGATGGTCTTGGGAAACACGATGGCACTCGGCGCCGGGGCGAAGTGCTTGGTCCAATCCTTGCCGTAAGCATTCAGGGAGTCGGCGTCGGTCAGGACCTTGCCGGGCTCGACCAGGGTCTTCAGTTCATCAATCAGCGCAGGATTGGTCATCGACAGAACTCTCGAACAATTCATGGTCATCCTGAGAACGCTTCACGTCGCAGGAATGAGTGTTTAGCGGGGTGGCTATGCTAGCATACCGACCCCGCAGGACAGTGCCCAAGGCCAGATCCGCGGTGACGGCTTTGTTGCCGTGCGGGTCAGCTCCAGGCTGCTCCCTCCCTGCCATTTTTCTCCGGGATACAGGTTTACGCAGATGAGCAAGACTTCTCTCGATAAGAGCAAGATCAAGTTCCTTCTTCTCGAAGGCGTCCACCAATCGGCTGTCGACGTCCTCAAGGCGGCGGGCTACACCAGCATCGAGTACCACACCAGTTCTCTGCCGGATGCCCAGCTCAAGGAAAAGATCGCTGACGCTCACTTCATCGGCATTCGTTCGCGCACGCAACTGACCGAAGAGATCTTCGATCACGCGAAGAAGCTGGTCGCGGTCGGCTGTTTCTGCATCGGCACCAACCAGGTTGACCTGGGCGCAGCTCGCGAGCGCGGCATCGCCGTGTTCAACGCGCCGTACTCCAACACCCGCTCGGTCGCCGAGCTGGTATTGGCCGAAGCGATCCTGCTGCTGCGCGGCATCCCGGAGAAAAACGCTTCCTGCCACCGTGGCGGCTGGATCAAATCCGCAGCCAACTCCTTCGAGATCCGTGGCAAGAAGCTGGGCATCGTCGGCTACGGCTCGATCGGCACGCAGCTGTCGGTTCTGGCCGAAGGTCTGGGCATGCAGGTGTTCTTCTATGACACCGTGACCAAGCTGCCGCTGGGCAACGCCACGCAGGTCAACAACCTGCACGAGCTGCTGGGCATGTCCGATATCGTCACCCTGCACGTTCCGGAAACCGCGGCTACCCAGTGGATGATCGGCGAGAAGGAGATCCGTGCCATCAAGAAAGGCGGCATCCTGATCAACGCCGCTCGCGGCACCGTGGTCGAGCTCGACCACCTGGCGGCAGCGATCAAGGACAAGCACCTGATCGGCGCAGCCATCGACGTGTTCCCGGTCGAACCGCGCTCCAACGACGAAGAGTTCGAAAGCCCGCTGCGTGGCCTCGACAACGTCATCCTGACCCCGCACATCGGTGGCTCGACCGCCGAAGCGCAAGCCAACATCGGTCTGGAAGTGGCGGAAAAACTGGTCAAGTACAGCGACAACGGTACGTCGGTGTCGTCGGTCAACTTCCCGGAAGTGGCCCTGCCGGCTCACCCGGGCAAGCACCGCCTGCTGCACATCCACGAGAACATCCCGGGTGTGATGAGCGAGATCAACAAGGTCTTCGCCGAAAACGGCATCAACATCTCCGGTCAGTTCCTGCAGACCAACGAGAAGGTCGGCTACGTGGTGATCGACGTCGACGCCGAGTACTCGGAGCTGGCGCAAGAGAAGCTGCAGCACGTCAACGGTACTATCCGTAGCCGCGTTCTTTTCTAAAGAAGCAGCGGCAAGCTACTAGCTTCAAGCGGCAAGGGAAAAGCGCTTTTGCTTTTACTTGAAGCTCGTAGCTTGAAGCTTGAAGCTTGAAGCTTGCAACTTGCAGCGATAAAAAAAGGGAGCCCCGCAGGGCTCCCTTTTTTTATTCCACGTTAACGGTGATTTTCTTCGAGACGATGGGCGGGTCGAACGCCATGTGGCCGCTGTCACCCAGTTCCAGCTGCAAGGTGTGCTTGCCCGGAGCGAGCTTGATGTCAGCCTGGGTCTGCGCCTTGCCAAAGTGCATGTGGTTGGCGTCGGTAGGAACTACGGAACCGGCCGGCACGATTTCCTTGGCGTCGATCAGCAGGTGATGATGCCCGGTGTTCTTGGTGACGTCACCGGCCGGGGCCAGTGCAACGTTTTTGGTACCAAACTTGACGGTGAACGTCTGCGAAACCGTGGCCCCGTCCTCGGGCGAAACGATGAACACTTCGGCGCCTTTTGGCGCCGGCGTGGCCGCAGTGGCCAGCACCGAAACACCCATCAGCACACCGGCCAACGCTGCACGTGACATAAAGCTTTTCATTTTCTTCTCCAGTTTTTCCGTAAAATCCGCACGGTCATGACAACTTCATGACCATTCGTTGTCGAAGGCACTCGACAACCATAGCAAAGCGAGCCTGAATCAGAGCATCGCCATAATGATTTCAAAGGAGTGACCATGCGCTTTCTGCCTGGCCTGATCTGCCTGCTACCCCTTCTGAGCCCGCTGGCTCACGCCGAACTGATTGATGACGTCAACGACCGTGGTGAGCTGCGTATAGCCCTTGAGGCTAATACACCGCCCTTCAATTACAAGGAAGGCGACACCCTGACAGGGTTCGAAGTCGAGCTTGGGCAAATGCTGGCCAAGGAGCTGGATGTGCGCGCCGATTTCATCGTCACCGACGAAGGCGATCTGCTCCAGGGCGTCGAGAGCGGCAAGTACGACGTCGCGCTGAATCACATAGCACTGACACCGGAACTCAAGGAACGTTTCGACTTCAGCGCGCCGTATGGCAAGGTCGACGGGCAGTTGCTGGCGAAGAAGGATGAGACGCCACGGCCGATGGTGCTGGTGCAGGCGTTGAATGCAGAGAAGCCGAAAACGGCGGAGCCAGTGGATTTGGCAATTCCGTTTCAGAAGGGCAATCCGGCGTTCCAGGCCAGCCTGCAAAGTGCGCTGGAGCGGATCAAGGCGGATGGGCGTCTGGCGGCGCTTTCCGAGAAGTGGTTGAAACCGTAAGAGCCCCCTCACCCTAGCCCTCTCCCGGAGGGAGAGGGGACTGAATGGGGGATGTTTTAGAGGTACGCCGACCTGAAACTGCCTCGCCGAATCCAAAGCCGGCTGATCATTGCTGTGCCAAAGCCATAATCGCCAAGGTCTTTCAGCTCGATGGACAGCGCCAGACACCTCGGTAGGCCCCCTCTCCCTCAGGGAGAGGGCTGGGGTGAGGGTAAACGATTCCGGATCAGTCCAAAGCAACCAGAGCCTGCGCCGCCTGCGGCAGCTCCAGCTCGCTGAACACCTGAACCCCATGACGCTTGAGCAACGCCGCCGTCACCCCTTCGCCGCTGACCTTCACGCCACTGAATGTCCCGTCATACGTCAGCAGATTCCCGCACGACGGACTGTTGGCCTTGAGCACCGCCACCCGAATGCCGTGCTTTTGCACCAACGCCAGCGCCTGCCGCGCACCGTCGAGAAACTGCGCGCTGACATCCTCACCCTCGGTGGTGATCACCGACGCCGTGCCATCCAGCACCTCAGCACCCTGCCCGCCGGGGATCTCCGCCGCCGCCCGTGGCGTTGGCAGTCCGCCTGCGACCTCGGGACACAATGGCACCACTCGCCCCTCGGCAATCCATCGCTCGAGCAGATCAAATGGCCCGCTGGCCCCGCCGTCATAGCGCACGCGATGGCCCAACAGGCAGCGGCTGACCAGAATTTTGTGCATCTCAGAACGGCTCGTTGCCACGGCGGCGGAACCAACCGGTCAGCGACAGCCGCTCGCGGTTGGCCGGCAGCACTTCATGCGGCACTTCTCCGGAAAGAAACACCACCAGACAGCCGCCGGTAGGCTGCACGTCATGCACGCGTTCTTCATTCAGGTACATGCGCAGCTGGCCGCCATCCTCCGGCAGCCAGGCGTCGTTGAGGTAGACCACCACCGAGACCATGCGCTTGTCATCGTCGCGAAAACGGTCGACATGCCGGCGATAAAACGCACCGGGCGGATACAGCGCGAAGTGGCATTCGAAATCTTCCAGACCGAGGAACAAGCCGCGGTTGAGCGCTTCGCGCAGGCTCTCCATCAGGTTCAGATAGCGGTCGCTGGCTTCGGCCTGGCCCGGGTCGATCCACTGAATATGGTCGCCACGAATCCCCTCGCGAATCTCTGAAAACGGCCCGCGCCCGACCGCCGCCGGCGCCAGCTCACCCTCGGCTTCACGTTTGCGGCATTCGGCCGCCAGCTCGCGGGTCAGACCGGCGGGCAGGAAAATGTTCTGCTGCGACCAGCCATGCTCGGCCAGGTCGTCGACAATGCGTAACAGCAGTGGGTGTTCAGAGGATATTTGCATGGCGCGCATAGTATGCCTGCGGCAACAAATCCGACAGAGCCACGCAGCGGCTTGATACGAATTCTCGACAAGTACCGGCACCGCACGGAGAATAGTCCGCTGCTGACAGGAGTCCCTATGCGCCGTTTGCTTTTTTCATTGTTGATGTTCTGTGTGTTGCCCGCCTGGGCGGACGGCTACGACCAGTTGTACAAGGTCGCCGGCTGGCCAGATCAACGTGCGCATTTCAATGATGCCCTGAGTGCCGCGCAGCAGCGCTATCAAAACAGCCTGCCGCCGGCGGTGTTTCAAGCGCTGGTCAACAACAGCAACCAGCGCTTCGCCCCGCAGGCCGTGGATCAACGCGCCGAGGCGCAACTGCGGCAGAAGCTTGCCGACCCGAAACCGGCGCTGACCTTTTTCCAGTCGCCGCTGGGCAAGAAAATCGTCGCCGCCGAACTGCTCGCGACACGCCGCGATCAACTGGCGAAAAACGCCAAGGGCCTGCCGAAAATGCAGGTCAGCGACAACCGCCAACTGATCATCGGCCACCTCGCCCAAGCCTTGCCGGCCCGTGAAGCCGGTGCCGAAGTCAGCTTGGCGATTGCCGGCGTCGCGGCGGACAGTTTGAGTTCGATGATTCCGGGATTGCTGGGTGGCGGTCAGGCGCAGGGCATGCTTAACGGCCAGCGCCAGCGCTTGATGGACCAGATCGGCGCGGATCTGAACAACACGCTGCTGTACGTCTATCGCGACCTGTCGGATGAAGAGCTGGAAGAGTTTGCGACGTTTGCCGAGTCGACTGAGGGCAAGGCCTACTACCAGGCGGCGCTGGCGGCGATTCGCGCCGGGCTTGCGGTCGGACAGTGATCATCGGCGCCTGACAGACCGCCTTCGCGAGCAGGCTCGCTCCCACAGTGGATCTTCAGTGGACACAACATTTTGAACACACCCTCAACCCCCTTGTGGGAGCGAGCCTGCTCGCGAAGAGGCCCTCACGGACGCTAGAGATTCCGGCCCTTGATGCGCTTGCTCAGGAACTCGAAATACTCCTCGCGCATCTCCGCCGTTTCATTGGCCAGATGATGCCGCGCCTCGGCCAGCAGCAGGATTTGCGGCCGGTCGAATTTCCACTTCAACACTTGCAGGTTGTGCTGCCAGTCCACCGTCATGTCCGCCTGCCCCTGAATGATCAGTGGCCGTCGCGGGCTTTTTTTGGCGTGCTCGACGCGAATGATCCAGCGTGACAACGCGCCCACCCATTGGGTCGGCAAGCGCCGCGGCTGCAACGGATCGGCCTGCAGGAACGGCAGAAAATCCGGGTCATTGGAGTTCTCGCTGAACCGCCGCGCGACGCCGCGAACGAATGGCCTGAGCAGGTAATAACTGAGCTGCGACCAGCCCCAGGCCCGTGGTCGCACCAGCGGCGCCAGCAAAATCACCTGGCCCTGCGCCGGGCTGCCCTCGCCATGATTGAGCAGATGATCGACCACGATCGCCCCGCCGGTGCTTTGCCCGCACAAGTGCCACGGTTGCGGCAGCGCAATCGACTGCGCTTGGGCGAACAACGCCTGGAGCATGTGCTGATATTCCGCGAAATCGCGAATGCTCGCCCGCGGCCCGCTCGACAGACCGTGCCCCGGCAAGTCACAGGCGATCACGGCAAAGTCCTGATCCAGCGCCCACTCGATCACATGCCGATAGAGCCCAGTGTGATCGTAATAACCGTGCAGCAGGAACAGCGTCGCCTTGACCTTCTCCGGCCACCAGCAATGGCTGACCAGTTCGTAGCCATCGACTTCGAAACGGCCCATGCCGCGCCAGACATCGCGCTCGGGAAAATCGGTCTGGTAGAAGCGCTGATACGCCTTCGCCTCGTCCGACAACGGCTGCCACTCGGCCAGAGGCTTGAGGCTCGCGCGGATTTGATCGGGGTCGAAAGTATCAGGCATGCGGACATTCCAAAGCGGTAAACGGACTTTATCGGCCTGCGATATTCATCTGTCGCGGCAAGCATGGCAAGCTAGCCGGCCTCTGAGGAACCAAATCCATGCGTTCGCCCTACCGCACCGCACTGTTCGCCAGCCTGCTCGCGCTGATCTGCGCCGGCGTGCTGTGGGCCGCGTATGACTGGTTTCAGGGCCGTTATCTGCGCGCATTCAGCGAGCACACGGCAGTGTTTTCCGGCGATCCGCTGCGCCTGCCGGATGACCTCGCCGGGCCGGGCAATATTCGCCTCGTGCATTTCTGGGACCCGGCCTGCCCGTGCAACGTCGGCAATCAGCAACACCTGAGCGAGATGGTCGAGCAGTTCGGCGCCCGCGGTGTGGAATTCTTCGCCGTGCAAAAGCCTGGCAGCCACGGCCAGTTGCCGGCGACCCTCGCCAGCCTGAAAACCATCGTCGTCCTGCCCGGTTCTGAGCAGATCCCGGCCAGCCCGGCCGTGGCGATCTGGGACCGCAGCGGCAAACTGGCCTACTTTGGCCCGTACAGCGAAGGCCTGACCTGCAACTCCAGCAACAGCTTCATCGAACCGATCTTGCATGCGCTGACGGAAGATCGACCGGTCAACGCCACGCACACACTGGCGGTGGGTTGTTATTGCCCGTGGCCGGTGGAGGCGAAGTAAGGCATTCCGGACATTTAAAGGATTGCGCTGCACGGCACAGAGCCTTTGTGCTAATTGTTTGCAGCCCGACGGGCGGCAACTCCCGCCTGCACAAGGAGTCACCATGAAGCGCGTGTTCACCCTTCTCGCTTTGCTCATTGTCGCCCTGCTCGGCGCCCTGGGCTGGTACGTCTACAGCAAACAACCGACGCGCCAGGGTCAGATCGAGCTGCGCGATCTGCAGGGCTCGGTGACCGTGCGCTACGACGAGCGCGGTGTGCCGCACATTCGCGCCGAGAACGAAACCGACCTTTATCGTGCCCTCGGCTATGTGCATGCCCAGGATCGACTGTTCCAGATGGAAGCCATGCGCCGCCTCGCCCGTGGCGAGCTGGCCGAGGTGCTTGGGCCGAAACTGCTCGACACCGACAAACTGTTTCGCAGCCTGCGCATTCGCGAGCGCGCCGCCAGTTACGTCGCCAGTCTGGATAAACAGTCGCCGGCATGGAAGGGCCTGCAAGCCTATCTGGATGGCATCAACCAATATCAGGACAGCCACGCCGCGCCGATCGAGTTCGACGTGCTGGGCATCCCCAAGCGGCCGTTCACCGCCGAAGACAGCATCAGCGTCGCCGGTTACATGGCTTACAGTTTCGCCGCGGCGTTTCGCACCGAGCCGCTGCTGACGTTCGTCCGTGATCAACTCGGCGCCGATTACCTCAACGTGTTCGACCTCGACTGGCAAGGCAAAGGCGTCCTCGCCAACGATCACAACCACACCGCGCCCGCCCTCGCCGCTGGGGACTGGAAAGACCTCAACGCCCTCGCCCGCCTCAGTGAACAGGCGCTGATCGACAACGGCCTGCCGCAGTTCGAAGGCAGCAACGCCTGGGTGATCGCCGGCAGTCGCAGCCAGAGCGGCAAGCCGTTGCTGGCTGGTGACCCGCACATCCGTTTCTCGGTGCCGTCGGTGTGGTACGAGGCGCAGCTGTCGGCGCCGGGTTTCGAGCTGTACGGCCATCATCAGGCGTTGGTGCCGTTCGCGTTTCTCGGCCACAACATGGAGTTCGGCTGGAGCCTGACCATGTTCCAGAACGACGATCTGGATCTGATCGCCGAAAAGGTCAACCCGGACAACCCCCATCAGATCTGGTATCGCGGCCAGTGGACCGACCTGCTCGTCAGCGAACAGCAGATCAAGGTGAAAGGCCAGGCACCGGTGACTCTCACTCTGCGCCAATCGCCCCACGGCCCGATCGTCAACGATGCACTGGGTGCGGCGGCCGGCAAAACCCCGATCGCCATGTGGTGGGCGTTTCTCGAAACGCCAAACCCGATCCTTGAAGGTTTCTATCAGCTCAACCGCGCCGACACTTTGGCCAAGGCCCGCGCCGCCGCCGCGAAAGTCCAGGCGCCGGGGCTGAATCTGGTTTATGCCAATGCCAAGGGCGATATCGCCTGGTGGGCGTCGGCACTGCTGCCCAAGCGGCCCGCCGGGGTCAGGCCAGAATTCATTCTCGACGGCAGCACGAATCAGGCGGACAAGGACGGCTATTACCCGTTCAGTGCCAACCCGCAGGAAGAGAACCCGCCGCGCGGCTATATCGTTTCGGCGAACTTCCAGCCCGTGTCGCCGACCGGCATGCCAATTCCTGGTTACTACAACCTCGCCGATCGCGGGCAGCAGCTCAATCGTCAGCTCAGCGAGAAGAATCTGAAGTGGAGCAACGAAGCCAATCAGAAGCTGCAACTCGGCACCGTGACCGGCTACGGCCCGCGCCTGCTCGCCGCATTGCTGCCGGTGTTGCGCGAGGTGGTGAGCGATCCCGCGCAACTGAAACTGGTCGAGCAACTGGCGCAGTGGCCCGGCGATTATCCGCTGGATTCGGTCAGTGCGACGCTGTTCAACCAGTTCCTGTACGACCTGGCCGATGCGGCGATGCGCGATGAGTTGGGCGATGACTTTTTCGACACGCTGCTGTCGACGCGGGTGATCGATGCAGCGCTACCGAGGCTGGCGGCGAATGCCGATTCGCCGTGGTGGGATAATCGCAGCACGCCGGCGAAGGAAACTCGTGCCGACATTGTCCGCGCGGCATGGCAGGCGAGCCTTCAGCACCTCAAGCTGACTCTGGGCGACGATGTGGCGGCGTGGCAATGGGGCGCGGCGCATACCCTCACTCATGGCCATCCACTGGGCCAGCAGAAACCGCTGGATCGTCTGTTCAACGTCGGGCCATTCGCGGCGCCGGGCAGCCATGAAGTGCCGAACAACCTCTCGGCGAAGATCGGCCCGGCGCCGTGGCCTGTTACGTACGGACCGTCAACGCGGCGGCTGGTGGATTTCGCTGATCCGGCGCACGGGCTGACGATCAACCCGGTGGGCCAGAGCGGCGTGCCGTTCGACAGTCACTACGACGATCAGGCTGAGGCGTATGTCGAGGGGATTTATGTGCAGGCGCACCTCAGCGAGGAAGAGGTGACGGCGAATACGCGCAGTACCTTGAAGCTGTTGCCGATGCGGGCAACGCCTTAAAAGCCCCTCACCCTAACCCTCTCCCCGAGGGAGAGGGGACTGATTGGGGGATGCTCATGGCTTACACCGACCTGATCCTGCTTTGCCGAATCCATAATCGACAGGTCTTTCAGGTCGATGTAAAACACCAGACACTGCGGTCGGCTCCCTCTCACTCTGGGAGAGGGCTGGGGTGAGGGTTAGAGCGCCAGCGCAAAATTCAACCGAAACTGCTGCGGCGTCACCCCCAGCCGCCGGTTGAACACGCTGCGCATATGCTGCGCATCGCGAAACCCGCACTGATAGGCCACGGTCTTCAGCGGCGCCGCAGTGCTTTCCAGCATCACCCGCGCAGCATCAACCCGCGCCCGCTCAACGAACTCTGCCGGCGTGACTTTCGCCTCACGGGCAAACACCCGGGAAAAATTGCGCGCGCTCATGTTCGCTGCGTTGGCCAGATCGGCAATCGTCAGATCGCCGGTGAGATTGGCCAGCACATACAACTGCACCATCGCTACCGCTGACGTCGGCTCGGCGTGCGGGGTGAGGAACGGGCTGAATTGCGACTGCCCACCGGAGCGCTGGGTGAACACCACCAGTCGCTTGGCCACGCTGAGCGCCACCTCGGCGCCATGATCACGCGCCACCAGATACAACGACAGATCGATCCCCGCCGTGACCCCGGCCGAGGTGTAGAGCGTGCCGTCTTCGACGTACAAACGATCAGCCTCGACCTGTGTGGTCGGACACAACCGCGCCAACGCCTCGGCATCGTTCCAGTGAGTGGTCACCCTGCGCCCGTCCAGCAGCCCCGCCCGCGCCAGCATGAACGCGCCATTGCAGATCGAACCGAAGCGCTGCGCTCGCGCGCAGGCCTCACGCAGCCAACTGTCGAAAGCGCGGCCGAAATCCATAAACGGCAACTGCGGCCCACCGGCGGCCAACAACAGGTCGTAGGCCCCGAGCGCTTCGCTGAAATGTCGATGTGAATTCACGCTCAGGCCGTTGGAACAGGCCATCGCCCCGCGCTCGACGCCGATCACTTCCAGCCGATAGTGATCCGGTGGTGCGAGGAAACGATTGGCCTCGGCAAACACATCCAGCGGCCCGCTGACGTCCAGCGACTGCACGCCGGGAAACACCACGATGGCGACGGATTTACTCATGCTCTGACGCTCCGCTGGGTCTGTTCGCCGAGTTGGCACGATTTGCAGGTCGATTGGCAAGGATCGCAGCTACGCCTCGATTGTTCGCCTTTGGCGCGGGGAACAGACTTTCCTCATCAGCGCCACGAAGGCGTTTTCGACGAGGAAAGCGTTATGAGCACCACAATCGCCGGCATCAAAATCCCTGACAGCGCCCTCGCCCGGGCCACTACCGAGTACATTCGCGACCTCGAATCCGACCTGCTCTATCACCATTCACGCCGGGTGTTTCTGTTCGGCGCGCTGAGCGGCGAGCGCCAGCAACTGGCCTATAACCCGGAGCTGTTGTACGTCGGCGCGATGTTCCACGACCTCGGTCTGGTCGAAGGTCATCGCAGCGATGACGAACGCTTCGAAGTGGATGGCGCCAACGCCGCCGCGGCGTTTCTCAAGCCGTACGGATTGAGCGACGACGATATCGAGCAGGTGTGGTTGTCGATTGCGCTGCACACGACACCGGGCGTGCCGAAGCATCTGCGTCCGACCGTGGCGCTGGTCACTGCGGGGGTGGAGATGGATGTGCTGGGCATGGATTACGCGGCGTTCAGCAGCGTGCAGCGCGAGGCGGTGGTGCATGCGCATCCACGCGGGGAAGGCTTCAAGGAATGCATCATCTGCGCATTCGCCGATGGCTTGCGCCACCGCCCGCAGACTACATTTGGCAATGTGAAGACCGATGTGCTGGTGGATCAGGAATCGGGGTTCAAACCGCTGAACTTCGTCGAGGTCATCCGCAACTCTCCGTGGACTGCCTGAGCACCGCAAAACCTGTAGGAGCGAGCTTGCTCGCGAAAGCGGTGTATCAGCTACATGGACATTGACTGACAAATCGCATTCGCGAGCAAGCTCGCTCCCACAGGAGACCGAGTTGATCGCCGAACCGCAATCAACCCGGTCGGCCTAAACGGCCTAAACGGCCTGCGGCGCTGGTGCGCGACGCGCATCCGGTTGCTTCCATGAATCGGCTGCGCTTTCTTCGATGGCTTGCTGAATGGCTTTCTTGCGCGCTTCTTCGGCACGGCGACTGAAGAACCATACCAGGAAGGTCACCAGCGATACCGCCAGCAGAATGAGGCTGGCCACGGCGTTGATTTCCGGCTTCACGCCCAGGCGCACCGCCGAGAACACTTCCATCGGCAGGGTCGTCGAACCCGGCCCGGAGACGAAGCTCGCCAGCACCAGGTCATCCAGCGACAGGGCGAACGACATCATGCCGCCCGCTGCCAGCGACGGTGCGATCATCGGAATGGTGATCAGGAAGAACACCTTCCACGGCCGCGCGCCGAGGTCCATTGCCGCCTCTTCGATCGACAGGTCCAGCTCACGCAGTCGCGCCGACACCACCACCGCCACATACGCCGCACAGAACGTGGTGTGAGCGATCCAGATGGTGACGATGCCACGTTCCTGCGGCCAGCCGATCATCTGCGCCATGGCCACGAACAGCAGCAACAGCGACAGACCGGTGATCACTTCCGGCATGACCAGCGGCGCCGTCACCAGGCCGCCGAACAACGTGCGGCCCTTGAAGTGGGTGATACGGGTCAGCACGAAGGCCGCCAGCGTACCCAGCGCCACCGCCGCTACCGCCGTGTAGCAGGCGATTTCCAGCGAGCGCAACACCGAGCCCATCAGTTGCGAGTTATCGAGCAGGCCGACGTACCACTTCACCGACCAGCCACCCCACACCGTCACCAGTTTCGAGGCGTTGAACGAGTAGATCACCAGGATCAGCATCGGCAGATAGATGAAGATCAGACCCAGTACCAGCATCAGGCTGGAGAAACGGAAGCGCTTCATTCTTTACCCTCCATTTCCTTGGCCTGACTGCGGTTGAACAGGATGATCGGCACAATCAGGATCGCCAGCATCACCACCGCCAGCGCGGACGCCACCGGCCAGTCACGGTTGTTGAAGAATTCCTGCCAGAGCACTTTACCGATCATCAGGGTTTCCGGACCGCCGAGCAGTTCCGGGATGACGAACTCACCGACCACCGGAATGAACACCAGCATGCAGCCGGCAATGATGCCGTTCTTGGACAGCGGAATGGTGATTTTCCAGAAGCTGTTGAAGGTGCTCGAACCGAGGTCCGAGGCCGCTTCGAGCAGACTGTTGTCGTGCTTCACCAGGTTGGCGTACAGCGGCAGGATCATGAACGGCAGGTACGAATAGACCACGCCGATGTACACCGCCAGGTTGGTGTTGAGGATCTGCAGCGGCTCGTCGATCAGGCCCATGCTCATCAGGAAACCGTTGAGCAGGCCGTTGTTGCTGAGAATGCCCATCCACGCATAAACGCGGATCAGGATCGCCGTCCAGGTCGGCATCATGATCAGCAGCACCAACACCGTTTGCAGCTCTTTGCGCGCACTGGCGATGGCGTAAGCCATCGGATAGCCGATCAACAGGCACAGCAGCGTGCTGATGAAGGCCATCTTCAGCGAGCCGAGGTAGGCGGCGATGTACAGCTCGTCGTCGCCCAGCAGCGCGTAATTGCCCAGGTTGAGCAGCAATTGCAGCTTCTGCTCGGCAAACGTGTAGATCTCGGTGTACGGCGGGATCGCCACGTCGGCTTCGGCAAAACTGATCTTCAGGACGATGAAGAACGGCAGCATGAAGAACAGGAACAGCCAGATGAACGGCACGCCAATGACCAGTTGCCGGCCATTGGGAATGATCCGGTTGATGCGGCGTTTGAATTTGCGCATGTTCATGAGCGAAGTACCACGCCGCTGTCGTCTTCCCACCACACGTAAACCTGATCGCCCCAGGTCGGACGTGCGCCACGGCGTTCGGCGTTGGCCACGAACGACTGCACCAGTTTGCCGCTTGGCAACTCGACGTAGAACACCGAGTGACCGCCCAGATAGGCAATGTCGTGAACCTTGCCGCTCGACCAGTTGTATTCGCACGTCGGCATTTCGGCGGTGACCAGCAGCTTCTCGGGACGAATCGCGTAGGTGACCGATTTGTCCTGCACCGAGGTGCTGATGCCGTGGCCGACGTAGATCTGCCGGTCGAGATCCTTGCAGGTGATGGTCGCGTGGCCCTCGGCGTCGTCGATCACTTCGCCTTCGAAGATGTTGACGTTGCCGATGAATTCGCAGACCAGTCGGCTGGTCGGGGTTTCGTAGATGTCGATCGGGCTGCCGATCTGGGCGATCCAGCCCAGGTGCATGATCGCAATGCGCTCGGCCATGGTCATGGCCTCTTCCTGGTCGTGGGTCACCATCACGCAGGTCACGCCGACTCGCTCGATGATTTCCACCAGCTCCAGCTGCATCTGCGAACGCAGCTTCTTGTCCAGAGCGCCCATCGGCTCGTCGAGCAGCAGCAGCTTCGGCCGCTTTGCCAGCGAACGCGCCAGTGCCACACGCTGACGCTGGCCGCCGGACAGCTGATGCGGCTTGCGCTTGGCATACTGGCTCATCTGCACCAGCTTGAGCATTTCGGCCACGCGCGCGTCGATCTCGGCCTTGGGAATCTTGTCCTGCTGCAGGCCGAAGGCGATGTTCTGCGCCACGGTCATGTGCGGGAACAAGGCGTACGACTGGAACATCATGTTGATCGGGCGTTCGTACGGCGGCATGTCGGTGATGTCGACGCCGTCGAGGAAAATGCGCCCCTCCGTGGGCCGTTCAAACCCTGCGAGCATGCGCAGCAGAGTGGATTTGCCCGATCCCGAACCGCCGAGCAGGGCGAAGATCTCGCCTTTCTTGATTTCCAGAGACACGTCGTCCACGGCAATCGTCTCGTCGAACTTCTTCGTGACCCGGTCGATTTTGACCAGCACCTGTTTTGGTGTCTGGTCGCCCTCGAGGGCTTTCTTGTAGGCGCCGGAGGCAACTGCCATTTACGAAACTCCCAACAGAAGCAGCGGTTCGCCACGCAAGACGAACACTGGATAGTTTGTGCGTTATTTGCCCGACTTGACCTTGGTCCAGCTGCGGGTCATCAAACGCTGAATATTGGCTGGCAACTCGGTCGACACGTAGGTCTTGTCGAGGACTGCTTGCGGCGGGTAGACCGCTTCGTCGGTGCGGATGGATTGTTCCATCAGCTTGTCCGAACCCGGGTTGGGGTTGGCGTAACCGACGTAATCACTGACCTGGGCGATCACCTCAGGTTTCAGCAAATAGTTGATGAAGGCGTGGGCTTCCTTGACGTTGGACGAGTCCTTGGGGATCGCCAGCATGTCGAACCACAGCGCGCCACCCTCTTTCGGAATCGAGTAGGCGATGTTCACGCCTTTCTTGGCTTCCTCGGCACGGTTCTTCGCCTGGAAGATGTCGCCGGAGAAACCGATCGCCACGCAGATGTCGCCGTTGGCCAGATCACCGATGTATTTCGAGGAATGGAAATAGGTCACGTAAGGACGCACCGCGAGCAGCTTGGCGGTGGCTTTTTCGTAGTCCTTGGTGTTGGTGCTGTTGGCGTTCAGGCCCAGGTAATTGAGCATGGTCGGCATCATTTCATCGGCCGAATCGAGGAACGCGACGCCGCAGCTGTGCAGCTTCTTAATGTTTTCCGGCTCGAACAGCACGGCCCAGGAATCGATCTTGTCGATACCGAGCACGGCCTTGACCTTGTCGACGTTGTAGCCGATGCCGTTGGTGCCCCACAGATACGGCACGGCGTAGAGGTTGCCGGGATCGTTCTGCTCCAGGCGCTTGAGCAGCACCGGGTCGAGGTTGGAATAATTCGGCAGCTGCGCCTTGTCGAGCTTCTGGAACGCGCCCGCCTTGATCTGCTTGCCAAGGAAGTGGTTCGACGGCACGACCACGTCGTAGCCGGTGCGCCCGGCGAGCAGTTTGCCTTCCAGGGTTTCGTTGGAATCGAAGACGTCGTAGACCGGCTTGATCCCGGTCGCTTTCTCGAAGTCGGCCAGGGTCGATTCGCCGATGTAATCGGACCAGTTATAAATATGCACCGTACCGGCGGCCTGGGCTCCGACAGCGAGGGTCAGACCGGCAGCGGCCAGCAGGGCTTTGCGCAAAGAAGAAAATACAGGCAAGTGGAGGTCCTCTAAATTGATCGGGCCCAAGTTGCCCGCGCTGCATGACAGCCATGGCTGCCCGACAACAAAACCGGCGCGCAACTTACCCTCGAAAAACCGATCCAGCAAAACTTTCTGTCAATTAATTATCCGCTGGCCGCCGTCGCGCGGACGACGGCCAGTGGTTGTGGCGACAAACCGGCTTATTTACCCGATTTGATTTTGGTCCAGCTGCGGGTGATCAGGCGCAGCGTCGCCGCGTCCAGGTCACTGATCGCGTAGAGCTGTTTCTTCACTTCAGCCGACGGGTAGATGCTCGGA
Organism: Pseudomonas koreensis; assembly: GCF_036668835.1. Classification (GTDB taxonomy): domain Bacteria; phylum Pseudomonadota; class Gammaproteobacteria; order Pseudomonadales; family Pseudomonadaceae; genus Aquipseudomonas; species Aquipseudomonas koreensis_I. The sequence continues at coordinate 465,438 of NZ_JAZEVW010000003.1, read as the reverse complement.
TCGCTGGTGATGTCCTTGTCCACCAGTGGCGTTGCCGCCTTGTTGCCGTTCGGGAAACGTACGGCGTTGGTGATCCCGGCCATCACTTGCGGCTCGAGCAGGTAATTCATGAACTTGTAGGCGGCTTCGACGTTTTCGGCATCCTTGGGAATGGCGACCATGTCGTAGAACGTACCGGCGCCTTCTTTTGGAATGGTGTAGGCCAGTTTGACCTTGTCACCGGCTTCCTGGGCGCGGGTCTTGGACTGTTCGAGGTCACCCGAGTAACCGACGGCGACGCAGATGTTGCCGTTGGCCAGGTCCGAGATGTACTTGGAGGAGTGGAAGTAGGCGACCGACGGACGAATTTTCAGGAACAGGTCTTCGGCGGCTTTCAGGTCAGCCTTGTCCTTGCTGTTGGTCGGCTTGCCCAGGTAATGCAGCGCAGCCGGAATCATCTCGGTCGGGGCGTCGAGGAAACTCACGCCGCAGCTTTTGAGTTTTTCGATGTTTTCAGGCTTGAACACCACGTCCCACGAATCGATCTTGTCGATGCCCAGCGCAGCCTTGACCTTGGCCGGGTTGTAGCCGATGCCGATCGAGCCCCACATGTACGGGAAGGCGTGTTTGTTGCCCTGGTCGCTGGCGTCGCCAACGGCCTTGAGCAGGTCTTCATCGAGGTTTTTCCAGTTCGGCAGCCTGGACTTGTCCAGCTCCTGGTAAACGCCGGCCTTGATCTGCTTGGCGAGGAAGTTGTTGGAAGGCACCACGATGTCGTAGCCGGACTTGCCGGCCAGCAGCTTGGCTTCCAGGGTTTCGTTACTGTCGAAGACGTCGTAGACGACTTTGATCCCGGTGGCTTTCTCGAAGTTGGCCACGGTGTCCGGCGCGATGTAATCGGACCAGTTGTAAACGTGCAGCACTTTGTCGTCCGCGTGAACCGCACCCGCCATCATGCCCGCCACGGACAGCGCGAGAAGTGTCTTGCCAGCAAGCTTTTTACCTAATGCCTTCATGCGTCATGCTCCAAATTTTTCTTTTTTGAACCACATTGTTCAGCGGCCGAACCCGGACAACTGGAACCGCGGCTAGTCTGGCAAGATCCGAGGCGGTCTTTCAACAAAAGACCAGCCTTTCTGACAGCTTTGACCGCGCAAGCCGCAACCCGCTCGGTCAAAGCCTAGCACTTAGCCCTGCAGCGCACCGAGGGTCAGGTCCAGACACTTGCGTGCCTTTGTAACCAGCTCATCGATCTCGGCTTTGCTGATCACCAGCGGCGGCGCGATGATCATCGTGTCACCCACCGCGCGCATGATCAGGCCGTTATCGAAGCAGAACTGCCGGCAGATCATGCCCACGCCCTTACCTTCGTAACGCTTGCGCGTGGCCTTGTCCTGCACCAGCTCGATCGCCCCCAGCAGACCGACGCCGCGAACTTCACCCACCAACGGATGATCGTTCAGCTCGCGCAGACGTTTCTGCAAATACGGTGCCGTTTCGTTGTGCGCGTTCTCGATAATCTTTTCATCGCGCAGAATGCGGATGTTTTCCAGACCCACCGCGGCTGCCACCGGATGCCCGGAATAGGTAAAGCCGTGGTTGAAATCGCCGCCTTCGTTGAGCACCGCCACCACACTGTCACGGACGATCAGGCCACCCATCGGGATGTAACCGGAGGTCAGGCCTTTGGCGATGGTCATCATGTCCGGTTTGAGGTCGTAGAAATCGCTACCGAACCACTCACCGGTGCGGCCGAAACCGCAGATCACTTCGTCGGCCACAAACAGGATGTCGTATTTGGTGAGGATTTCCTTGATGCGCGGCCAGTAGGTGTCGGGCGGAATGATCACGCCACCGGCACCCTGGATCGGCTCGGCGATAAAGGCACCGACGTTGTCGACGCCGACTTCGAGAATCTTTTCTTCGAGCTGATTGGCCGCCCAGATACCGAACTCTTCCGGCGTCATGTCGCCGCCTTCGGCAAACCAGTACGGCTGCGCGATGTGCTCGATGCCCGGGATCGGCAAGTCGCCCTGTTCGTGCATGTAAGTCATGCCGCCGAGGCTGGCGCCGGCCACGGTTGAACCGTGATAACCGTTCTTGCGGCTGATGATGACTTTCTTGTTCGGCTGGCCCTTGATCGCCCAGTAGTGGCGAACCATGCGCAGCATGGTGTCGTTGCCTTCGGAGCCGGAGCCGGTGAAGAACACATGGTTCATGCCTTCTGGCGCCACGTCGGCAATCGACTTGGCCAGTTGCAGTGCCGGCGGGTGTGCGGTCTGGAAGAACAGGTTGTAGTACGGCAGCTCGCGCATCTGTTTCGCGGCAGCGTCGGCCAGTTCATCGCGGCCGTAACCGATCGCCACGCACCAGAGCCCGGCCATGCCGTCGAGGATCTTGTTGCCTTCGCTGTCCCACAGGTAAACACCCTTGGCGTGGGTGATGATCCGCGGGCCCTTCTCTTTCAATTGCTTGAAATCGCTGAACGGGGCCAGGTGGTGATCACTGCTGAGTGCTTGCCACTCGCGGGTTTGCGGGTTGTTGCTGGTCATGCCAATTCTCCTTGTTATCGGTGAAGGCGCGCCGCCTGCGCGGCGCGCCCGGCGTATCAGACGGCGAAGAGCAGGTACTCACGCTCCCAGGAACTGATCACGCGCTTGAAGTTTTCATGCTCGGCCCGCTTGACCGCGACGTAGCCTGTGATGAAAGTCTTGCCGAGGTATTTTTCGACGGTCTTGCTGTTTTCCATGCGTTCCAGCGCGTCTTCGATGGTCAGCGGCAGGCGCAGGTTGCGGCGCTCGTAGCCACGACCCACCACGGGCGCGCTCGGGTTGAGGCCTTCGACCATGCCGATGTAACCGCACAGCAGGCTCGCGGCGATCGCCAGGTAGGGGTTGGCGTCAGCGCCCGGCAGACGGTTTTCCACACGGCGGTTCTGCGGGCCGGCGTCCGGCACGCGCAGGCCGACGGTGCGGTTTTCTTCGCCCCACTCGACGTTCACCGGTGCCGAAGTGTCTGGCAGGAAGCGGCGGAACGAATTGACGTTGGGGGCGAACAGCGGCAGCAGTTCCGGGATCAACTTCTGCAAGCCACCGATGTGGTGCAGGAACAGCTGGCTCATGGTCCCGTCTTCATTGGAGAAGACGTTCTTGCCGGTATGGATGTCGATGATGCTCTGGTGCAAGTGCATGGCACTGCCCGGCTCGCCGGTCATCGGTTTGGCCATGAACGTCGCAGCCACGTCATGTTTGAGCGCGGCTTCACGCATGGTGCGTTTGAACACCAGAATCTGGTCGGCCAGCGACAACGCGTCACCGTGACGGAAGTTGATTTCCATCTGCGCCGTGCCGTCCTCGTGGATCAGCGTGTCGAGGTCCAGCTCCTGCAATTCGCACCAGTCGTAGACGTCTTCGAACAGCGGATCGAATTCGTTCGCCGCTTCGATGGAGAACGACTGACGACCGATTTCCGGGCGACCGGAGCGACCAATCGGCGGCTGCAACGGATAGTCAGGGTCGTCACTGCGCTTGGTCAGGTAGAACTCCATCTCCGGCGCGACGATTGGCTGCCAGCCCTTGTCGGCATACAGCTTGAGGACTTTCTTGAGGACGTTGCGCGGCGACAGCTCGATCGGGTTGCCTTGCTTGTCGTAGGTATCGTGGATCACCTGCGCGGTCGGCTCGATGGCCCACGGCACCAGGTACACGGCGTTCTGGTCGGGGCGGCAGATCATGTCGATGTCGGCCGGGTCGAGCAGTTCGTAATAGATGTCGTCTTCGACGTAGTCGCCGGTTACGGTCTGCAACAAAACACTTTCCGGAAGACGCATGCCTTTTTCGGCGATGAACTTGTTGGTCGGGGAAATCTTGCCACGGGTAATGCCGGTCAAGTCGCCGATCATGCATTCGACTTCTGTGATCTTGCGGTCTTTCAACCAATCGGTGAGCTGGTCGAGGTTGGTACTCATAAATGCCTCTGGGCTGAGTCTCCTGACGCGATGTCAGGCAAGTTTGACGCTGAGAGCGTCGCGTTAAAGGGGGCTTGCTCGCGCAGTGCCGGCTTACGCCTGGCACCGCGCATAGACAATGAAAGAGGAGCTTACCTGCCCTTTACGCTGGCGTTGCATTTCCTGTGCACATGCAAGGCGTGCAGAATCGTGAGCACGGCTGGGGAAGCGGCACAGGCTGTGACGATGAAAGCGATCTATATTGAAAGGAGACGCCATAAACAGGATGCTGTCGTCTGCGTCCAGAATATCGGACGCTGCCGTTTGACGAGTCGCTGCGCAGGGCTGTGTCGACATGCCGCGAGCCTCGCTGGCCGCGCTGCGGACGGATGGATCGCCACTGATGTGATAAGCATGCAGACCGGACTGTTGCGAGCAGTCGGTGACGCCGATTAACGGCAGGCGAGACATGAAGCACCCCGGTATTATTGCTGTTATGGGTTTGATCGGAGCTTAGCCTTGTTCATTTTTTTACACAACACCCCCGTAAAAAATACAACACGGCCTGCTCAAGCCTGCGGGTGCCCGACTCATGCAGGACGCAAAAACGCCCCGAAATGCCCCATAAATGCCCTCACGGCGCTTTTTTAGGGCGAAAAAGGCCTCGCTTGACTTCGGCAGGCTGTTCGGGTTGACTGAAACCAGAAAAGATCAATGATTGATATTTTTAACAACAAAGGTGTTGCATCATGTCGGTACCCCCGCGTGCCGTTCAGCTTAACGAAGCGAACGCGTTCCTTAAGGAACATCCTGAGGTTCTGTACGTTGACCTTCTGATTGCGGATATGAATGGTGTGGTGCGCGGCAAGCGCATCGAACGCACCAGCCTCCACAAGGTTTACGAGAAAGGCATCAACCTGCCGGCCTCTCTATTTGCTCTGGATATCAATGGTTCGACGGTGGAAAGCACCGGCCTGGGCCTGGACATCGGCGACGCCGATCGTATCTGCTATCCGATCCCCGATACCCTGTGCAACGAGCCATGGCAGAAGCGCCCGACCGCGCAACTGCTGATGACCATGCATGAACTCGAAGGCGACCCGTTCTTCGCCGACCCGCGTGAAGTGCTGCGCCAGGTGGTGACCAAGTTCGACGAACTGGGCCTGACCATCTGCGCCGCATTCGAACTTGAGTTCTACCTGATCGACCAGGAAAACGTGAACGGCCGTCCGCAGCCGCCACGCTCGCCTATCTCCGGCAAACGTCCGCACTCGACGCAGGTCTACCTGATCGACGACCTCGACGAATACGTCGACTGCCTCCAGGACATTCTGGAAGGTGCCAAAGAGCAAGGCATCCCGGCCGATGCGATCGTCAAGGAAAGTGCCCCGGCGCAGTTCGAAGTGAACCTGCACCACGTCGCCGACCCGATCAAGGCGTGCGACTACGCGGTCCTGCTCAAGCGCCTGATCAAGAACATCGCCTACGACCATGAAATGGACACCACCTTCATGGCCAAGCCGTATCCGGGCCAGGCGGGCAATGGTCTGCACGTACACATTTCGATTCTGGACAAGGCCGGCAAGAACATTTTTGCCAGCGAGGATCCCGAGCAGAACGCCGCGCTGCGTCACGCGATCGGCGGTGTGCTCGAGACCCTGCCCGCGCAGATGGCGTTCCTCTGCCCGAACGTCAACTCGTACCGCCGTTTCGGCGCGCAGTTCTACGTACCGAACTCGCCGTGCTGGGGTCTGGACAACCGTACCGTGGCGATTCGCGTGCCGACCGGCTCTGCCGATGCCGTGCGTATCGAACATCGGGTCGCCGGTGCCGACGCCAACCCGTACCTGCTGATGGCTTCGGTGCTGGCCGGTGTGCATCACGGTCTGGTCAACAAGATCGAGCCGGGCGCGCCTGTCGAAGGCAACAGCTACGAGCAGAACGAGCAAAGCCTGCCGAACAACTTGCGCGATGCCCTGCGCGAGCTGGACGACAGCGAGGTGATGGCCAAGTACATCGATCCGAAGTACATCGATATCTTCGTCGCCTGCAAGGAAAGCGAGCTGGAGGAGTTTGAACACTCCATCTCCGACCTTGAGTACAACTGGTATCTGCATACCGTGTAAGCGGATTGCGAACCGGATAAAAACGCCGTCGGCTGTCATAGCCCACGGCGTTTTTATGGCCGAACACAAATTCCTGGGGTTGGGGTGAATGGCCGCCTGCGGCGGTTCGCGAGCAAGCTCGCTCCCACAGGGATCTCCATTCAACATTACTTGTGCGTACACAGGAGATCCCCTGTTCGCGATGGCGGCCGAGAAGACAACACACAAACCGGCTCGTACAATGCCCGCTGCCCCGCAGGAGACTTCCATGACGCGTCCCGCCACCGTCCGCAAACCCCGTGCCCGCAGTCAGGCGCGGATCGATTCGATTCTCGATGCCGCCCGCACGCTGCTGGCTGCTGAGGGCGTGGCGAGCCTGTCGATCTACAGCGTGGCCGAGCGGGCGCAGATTCCGCCCTCCTCCGTTTATCATTTCTTCGCCAGCGTGCCGGCCTTGCTCGAAGCGTTGACCGCCGACGTACACGCAGCCTTTCGCGCCTGCCTGCAAGCTCCGATTGATCATGACGCGTTGCGCGACTGGCGCGATCTGTCGCGACTGGTCGAACAGCGCATGCTGGAGATCTACGGCGAAGACGCTGCGGCACGCCAGTTGATTCTTGCCCAGCACGGACTGACTGAAGTGACCCAAGCAGACCGCCAGCACGATCTGGAACTGGGCGAGCTGATGCACAAACTGTTCGACCATCACTTCGAACTGCCAAGGCTGCCGGACGATGTCGATGTGTTTGCCTTGGCGATGGAACTGGGCGACCGCGTGTACGCCCGCTCGGTACAGCAGCACGAGCAGATCACCCCGCGCATGGCTGAGGAAGGGATGCGTGTGTTTGATGCCTACATTGGCCTGTATCTGCCGCAGTATTTGCCGAAGAGAAATCTTTAGCGCATGCACCGGCCTCTTCGCGAGCAAGCTCGCTCCCACATTTGAAATGCATTCCCCTGTGGGAGCGAGCCTGCTCGCGAAGGCCGCGCTGCCGATTTCAAGCCAGGCACAAGACCCCGAAGGGCTCACACCCTTCGGGGTTGTTTTTTATCCACCGGCTTACAACTTGGCGATCGACACTTCGGTGGATTTCACAAAGGCAATCACCTCACTGCCCACCACCAGCTCCAGCTCTTTCACCGAACGAGTGGTGATTACCGAAGTGACGATGCCCGAAGCGGTCTGCACGTCGATTTCCGACAGTACGTCGCCGAGGACGATTTCCTTGATCGAGCCTTTGAACTGGTTGCGCACGTTGATGGCCTTGATAGTCATGATATTTCTCCTGAGGTCGAAATAAGCTGCAAGTGGCTAGCTACAAGCGGCAAGTAAAAGCACAGTGCTTCTACTTGCAGCTTGCAGCTTGTAGCTTGCAGCTGCGTCACTGCGCCCAACGCAATTGCGTAGGCAGGGGTGAAACGGGTTCCGGCGCCGGCGGTTCGCCGGGCAGGGACAGAACACGGTTGAGTACTTCGCTTTCCAGTGCGGCCAGGCGATGCGAGCCACGCACGCGTGGGCGCGGCAGGTCGACGTGCAGATCAAGGCCGACTTCGCCGTCCTCGATCAGAATCACCCGATCGGCAATCGCGACCGCTTCGCTGACGTCGTGAGTCACCAGCAGCACGGTGAAGCCGTGTTGCTGCCACAGCCGTTCGATCAGTTGCTGCATCTCGATGCGGGTCAGGGCATCCAGCGCGCCGAGTGGTTCGTCGAGCAACAGCAGGCGCGGTTTATGAATCAGCGCCCGAGCCAGGGCGACACGTTGCTTCTGGCCGCCGGACAACGCCGCCGGCCATTCGTTGGCGCGATCGGCCAAGCCCACCGCTTCGAGTGCTTCCAGCGCTTGCGGGCGCCAGTTGCCAGCGAGGCCGAGGCCAACGTTGTCGATGATTTTTTTCCACGGCAGCAGGCGCGCCTCCTGAAACATCAACCGGGTGTCTTCGCGCGCATCGCTGAGCGGCGCAGACCCCGCGAGCAAGTCACCGCCCGTGGGTTGGTCGAGGCCGGCGAGCAAGCGCAGAAACGTGCTTTTGCCACAACCGCTGCGCCCGACCACGGCGACGAATTGCCCCGCCGGGATGTGCAGATCGATGTCACGCAGCACCTGGCGCGAGCCGAAGGTTTTCTGCAGGTTGCGCAGCGCCAGCGGAATCCCGCGCAGCAAGCGTGGAGGTTGTTGAGCGGTCATGCCGCACCTCCTTTGGCAGCCTGATAGGCCGGGTGCCAGCGCAACCACACACGTTCAAGTCCACGGGCAGCGAGGTCGGCCAGTTTGCCCAGCACCGCGTAAAGCAGGATCGCCAGCACCACCACGTCAGTCTGCAGAAACTCGCGGGCGTTCATCGCCAGATAGCCGATGCCGGAGCTCGCCGAGATGGTTTCAGCGACGATCAGCGTCAGCCACATGAAGCCCAGGGCGAAGCGCACGCCGACCAGGATCGATGGCAGCGCGCCCGGCAGAATCACCTGCCAGAACAGGCCAAAACCGCTCAAGCCATAACTGCGCGCCATCTCCACCAGCGCCGGGTCGACGTTGCGGATGCCGTGATAAGTGTTGAGATAAATCGGGAACAACGTGCCCAGTGCCACGAGAAAAATCTTCGCCGACTCGTCGATGCCGAACCACAGGATCACCAGTGGAATCAACGCCAGATGCGGCACGTTGCGGATCATCTGCACCGAGCTGTCGAGCAGGCGTTCGCCCCATTTCGACAGGCCGGTGATGAAACCCAGCACCAGGCCGATGCTGCCGCCGATGGTAAAACCGAGTGCCGCGCGCCAGCCGCTGATCGCCAGGTGCGTCCAGATTTCGCCGCTGCGCACCAGACTGACGCCGGCCTCGATCACCGCCACCGGTGCCGGCAGAATCCGTGTCGACAACCAGCCCGCCGACACCGACAACTGCCACACCGCCACCAGTAACACCGGCAACGCCCAGGGCGCGAGGCTGTGGATAAATTTTTTCATGGCCGCGCCTCAGCTCTGCGACGCGGCTTTGGGCAGGATGTCGTTGGCGACCATCTCGCCGAACGGGCTGACATAACCGGCACTTTTCGGCAGTTCCGGGCGCTCGACGTCGAGGTGCGGAAATAGCAGCTCGGCGACGCGATAGGATTCTTCGAGGTGTGGATAACCAGAGAAGATGAACGTATCGATGCCCAGATCGGCGTATTCCTTGACCCGCGCCGCCACGGTCGGGCCATCGCCGACCAGCGCCGTACCGGCACCGCCGCGCACCAGACCGACGCCGGCCCACAGGTTCGGACTGACTTCGAGGTTATCGCGGCTGCCGCCGTGCAGCGCGGCCATGCGTTGCTGGCCGACCGAATCGAAGCGCGCCAGCGACGCCTGCGCACGTTTGATGGTGTCGTCGTCCAGATGCGAAATCAGCCGGTCCGCCGCTTGCCAGGCTTCGGCATTGGTTTCCCGCACGATCACATGCAGGCGAATGCCGAAGCGTACGGTGCGTCCGAGCTTGGCGGCTTTGGCACGAACTTGGGCGATCTTCTCGGCCACCGCCGCTGGCGGCTCGCCCCAGGTCAGGACCATTTCCACTTGCTCGGCGGCCAGATCCTGCGCAGCTTCCGAAGATCCACCGAAATACAGCGGCGGACGCGGTTGCTGGATCGGCGGATAGAGCAGCTTGGCGCCTTTGACGCTGATGTGCTCGCCGTCGTAATCAACGGTTTCGCCTTCCAGCACGCGGCGCCAGATACGGGTGAATTCCACCGAGGCCTGATAGCGTTCTTCGTGGTTGAGGAACAGGCCGTCACCGGCCAGTTCTTCCGGATCGCCACCGGTGACCAGATTGAACAACGCACGGCCGCCGGACAAACGATCCAGTGTTGCAGCCTGTCGCGCCGCGACCGTTGGGGAAATGATCCCGGGGCGCAGGGCGACCAGAAACTTCAATCGCTGGGTCACTGGAATCAGCGACGCCGCCACCAGCCACGAGTCTTCGCAGGAGCGCCCGGTGGGAATCAGCACACCGCCAAAACCGAGGCGATCCGCCGCTTGCGCGACTTGCTGCAAATAACCGTGGTCCACCGCACGGGCGCCTTCGGCGGTGCCAAGGTAATGGCCGTCGCCGTGGGTAGGCAGGAACCAGAAAATATTGAGGCTCATGGAGTGGTCTCCTTGTGGATTCGAATTACTGCGCTTGAGAACTTTGGGCCACAGCGGCCGGCGGGGTCCAGATCACGTCCTTGATGCTCAGCGGCTTGGGAATCAGCTTGAGCTGGAAGAATGCGTCGGCGATTTTCTGCTGCGCGGCGACCACTTCCGGGGTCAGGAACAGCGCGCCGTAGCCCTGGCGTTTCACCGAAGTCAGAGTGATGTCTGTTGGCAGACCGAGCAGTGGCGCCACCTGTTGGGTCACGTCTTGCGGATTGGCTTGCGACCATTCGCCGACCGCGCGCACTTCTTCGACAAGGGTCTTGATCACCTCGGGATTTTTCTGCGCGTAAGGTTTGGTGGCGAGATAGAACTGGTGGTTGTCGACGATGCCTTTGCCGTCACGCAGGGTATGCGCCTGCAGTTGTTGCTCGGCCGCGGCCTGATACGGATCCCAGATCACCCAGGCGTCGACACTGCCGCGCTCGAACGCTGCGCGGGCATCGGCCGGTGGCAGGAACACGGTTTGAATGTCGCTGTACTTGAGGCCGGCATCTTCCAGCGCGCGCACTAACAGGTAGTGAACGTTGGAGCCTTTGTTCAGGGCAATTTTCTTGCCTTTGAGATCGGCCACCGATTTGATCGGCGAGTCTTTTGGCACAAGGATCGCTTCGCTGTGCGGCGCGGGTGGTTCGTAAGCCACGTAGAGCAGATCGGCGTCAGCGGCCTGGGCGAACACGGGCGGGGTTTCGCCGGTCACGCCAAAGTCGATCGAACCGACATTGAGACCTTCGAGCAGTTGTGGGCCGCCGGGGAATTCAGTCCATTGCACGTCGACGCCCTGGGCGGCCAGACGTTTTTCCAGCGTACCTTTGGCCTTGAGCAGCACCAGCGTGCCGTACTTTTGATAACCGATCCGCAAGGTCTCGGCTTGAGCTTGGGTAATAGCGCCGATGGACACAGCCGCAGCAAACAGAGCGACCAGACCACGACGCAAAAATACAGGGCGCATGGCGCTCTCCTTTTTGCTGTTGGGTTGTGGCTGCACCTGCTTGCCCGTTGGCGGGCGAGTAAGGCCAGTACTTCAAAATGCGATGAGGCTCAAATGCTCCAGCGAGCACTCAACAAACGTTCGTTCAAAAGGCCCGGCTCCAAAGGTTTCGGCCGGCGCGCCATGGCGCCGACAAACTGCTCCAGCGCTTCATGCAGTCGCAATTCCAGGGTCGGCGCCAGTTGCGCATCGGCACTGCCTTCGCCGTAAGCGATCTGGCTGTCCTCGGCAAAAATCCCCTGGAGCATTTCCTGGGCCTTCAACGCCGACAGCACTGGCTTGAGGGCGTAATCGACTACCAGCATGTGGGCGATGCTGCCGCCGGTGGCCATCGGCAGGACGACCTTGTGGCTCAGCGCACGTTCGGGCAGCAGATCGAGCAGGGTTTTCAGCGCGCCGGAAAACGAAGCCTTGTATACCGGCGTGGCGATCAGCAGGCCGTCGGCGTTTTCGATCTGTTGCAACAGGTCGAGAACCTTCGGACTGTCGAAGCGCGCATGGAGCAAATCCTCGGCCGGGAAGTCCCGCACCCGATAACTCACCACTTCCACCCCGTGCTGTTGCAACCAGCGTTGCGAGCGCTCCAGCAGCACCCCGGAACGGGAGCGCAGGCTGGGGCTGCCACCCAGTGAGACGACCAGCATTGAGACAATTCCTTAAACGTTAGCGGCGATTCGCAGGTTGCGATCTCGCTTCAATGGAATGACCTTACCAGCAGATTCATATATCTATAAATCATATTTATTCATTTGGTTATGCGTTTTAGAGATATACCAACAGCCATTATTCGGGCGAAAAAAAAGGCCGTTGAAACGGCCGAAGTTCCCCTGCTTTGTGTCCTGAATTCTGTATTGACCGAGCTGCCGCCTTCGCGAGCAGGCTCGCTCCCACGGGAGATGCGGTGCAAATGTGGGAGCGAGCCTGCTCGCGAAAGCGGTGGTGGCTACACCGCGAAGGTTATTTGTTCGGCTGCGGCGTCAGGCGCAGGTACGGCTTCACTGCGCGATAGCCTTTCGGAAAGCGCTGCTTGATCTCGTCCTCATCCTTTAGCGAAGGCACGATCACTACCTCTTCACCGTCCTGCCAGTTGGCCGGGGTGGCCACCTTGTAATTGTCGGTGAGCTGCAGCGAGTCGATCACCCGCAGGATCTCGTGGAAATTGCGCCCAGTGCTCGCCGGATAAGTGATGGTCAGGCGAATCTTCTTGTTCGGATCAATGACGAACAGCGAGCGCACGGTCAGCGTGTCACTGGCGTTCGGGTGGATCAGGTCGTAGAGATCGGAAACCTTGCGATCGGCATCGGCCAGGATCGGAAAATTGACCACGGTATTCTGGGTTTCGTTGATGTCTTCGATCCACTTGTGGTGCGAATCCACCGGATCGACCGACAGCGCAATGGCTTTGACGCCGCGCCGGCTGAACTCGTCCTTGAGCTTGGCGGTGAAGCCCAGCTCGGTAGTGCATACCGGGGTGAAGTCCGCCGGATGAGAGAACAGCACGCCCCAGCTATCGCCCAGCCATTCGTGGAAACGAATCTTGCCGGCGCTGGAATCCTGTTCGAAATCGGGGGCGATGTCGCCAAGTCTGAGGCTCATGATGCGGCTCCTGATGGAGTTGTTGGAGACCTCAACTGTAGCTCGGGATTTGCCATCATGAAAAAGAATAAATAACTTGATATCTAGACCTTTATCGAATATTAAATATCTGTTCACTGGACCCTTGGCGAGATCGCGACGAACATCGGCCTTAAGGTTCGAGAAGGCCTTGAGTTGCAGTAAAGAGGGAAACTTCGAGACAGGCTTACGGGGGTGGGCCTGACCCGAAAACGCAAAAGCCCCGTCCGGCGCAATGCCGGACGGGGCTTTTTTTACGTCTGCGAATCGAGCCGCGCTATTACAACAGCGGGATCGAGTAGCTGACGATCAGGCGGTTTTCGTCCTGCGAACGGGTGTTCGGCAGGTCGGTGCGCCATACAGCGTTTTTCCACATCAGGCCGACGTTCTTGAACGGGCCTTCCGGCACCACGTAACCGATGGTGAAGTCACGTTCCCACTCGGAACGGTTCGAAGCGCTTTCGCGACCGTTGCTGCCAACGGTGTCGATGCTGTCGCCCTTCAGGTAAACCACACCGGCGGTCAGGCCAGGTACGCCAACCTTGGCGAAATCGTAGGAGTAGCGAGCTTGCCAGGTTTTCTCACCGGCACGACCGAACTTCTGGATCTGCATATCGGTGATGGTGTAGTTCGACGAACCGTCGCCCTGGTTCAGCCAAGGGAAGTCGCTGCTACCGTTGGAAACCTGGTAGCCGCCGCCGAAGGTGTGGCCGGCAACGGTATACAGGAACAGGCCGCTGTACAGGTTGTTGTCGACTTCGCCACGACCGTTACGGAAACCGGTGTAGTTACCCGAGCTGTAGTAAGCCGAATCGGTGCCGTTCTTGCCGTCGTCGGAGCTGTTGAAGTAACGCAAGTCAGACTTCAACACACCCGGGCCGATCGACCAGTTGTGTACCAGACCCAGGAAGTGCTGCTTGTAGAAGTCTTCCAGGTTGCCGTAGTAGTACTGGGCAGTCAGGTCTTTGGTGATCTTGTAGTCACCACCGGCGTAGATGAACTTGTTGCTGTCACGGAACGCCGTGCCACGGGAGTTGGCGCCGCCGATCGAGAGGTTTTCGTTGTTGCTGGAGTTACGACCTTTTACCGCTTCGATCTGACCGCCGACCAGGGTCAGGTCCTTGATCTCGCCGGAAGTGATCTGGCCGCCCTGCCAGGTTTGTGGCAGCAGACGACCGTCGTTGGTCACGATCACTGGCAGTTTTGGCTGCAGGGTGCCCAGCTTCAGTTCGGTCTGGGAGATCTTGGCTTTGGCAGTCAGGCCCAGGCTGGAGAAGTTGTCCACGGCTTTGCCGTTGGACTCGCTCGGGAACACGGTGCCGCCGTAAGCGGTGCCGCTGTTGCCGTTGGTGCCGCCGCCCGAATCCAGACGAATGCCCAGCAGGCCGATGGCGTCAAGGCCGAAACCGACGGTGCCTTGGGTGTAGCCGGAGATGAAACGCAGATCGAAGCCTTGGCCCCACTCTTCGTTCTTGTTGGCGCCAGTGCCATCACGGTTGTCAGTGTTGATGTAGAAGTTGCGCAGCCCCAGAGTTGCCTTGCTGTCTTCGATGAAACCGGCGGCGCCTGCCTGCTGCGCCATAACCCCAACGGCCACAGCCAGGGCCAAGGTGGACTTGTTCATGTATCGCTCCTCTCGTTCTAATTCTTGTGTTCCTGGTTCGGGGTCGATTTGCCCTGAATCCTAAGATGCGCGATTAGCGCCAGACCGTGACTGCCAAGTCAATCGTAACCTTGTGTGTCTACGACCATCGTCTAATCGCTGTGATTGGGTCCGTGCACAGTAAAGACTTCCTCATAAAGCCAAAAAGAATTTATTCATTCTTTTTCATACCATTCGGGTATATGGCCGATTAATGGCCATGCGCGCCGGGAAACAGCGTATCGGCGCCTAAGCTCATTCCTAAATGGTATTTGTTGACCTTTTTTTAGATCGATTAGCTTTGCCGTTCTCCCACCTACGTCAAACCCTATCGAAAAGGCGACGCATCATGGCGAAACGCGCACTATCAAGTCAATTTGTTACAGTTTGTGTGTCGGCACTGTTTTCTTTTTCCGCACACGCCGCCGGTCTGACCGTGGGATATCAGACGGGAATCGACCCGAGCAAAGTGCCCCAGGCGGACGGCGTCTATGAAAAGGCCATCGGCGAAAAGATCGACTGGCGGCGCTTCAACAGCGGCCCGGAAGTTGTGACAGCCATCGCTTCGGGTGACGTGCAGATCGGCAACCTCGGCTCGAGCCCGCTGGCCGCGGCGGCGTCGCGCAATCTGCCGATCGTGGCGTTTATTGTTTCGGCGCAGATCAATGCCGCCGAGGCCTTGGTGGTGCGCAATGGCAGTGGCATTGATAAGCCGCAGGATCTGATCGGCAAAACCATCGCCACGCCGTTCGTGTCCACTTCTCACTACAGCTTGCTCGGGGCACTGAAGCACTGGGGCCTGACGACCTCGCAAGTCAAAGTGGTCAATCTGCAACCGGCGGAGATCGCCGCCGCGTGGAAGCGGGGCGATATCGACGGGGCGTTTGTCTGGTCGCCGGCGCTGGGTGAAATCCGCAAGACCGGCAAGACCTTGACTGACGCCGCGCAGGTCGGCCAGTGGGGCGCGCCGACCTTCGAGGTGTGGGTCGCGCGCAAGGATTTTGCCGAGAAGCACCCGGACGTCGTGGCGAAATTCGCCAAGGTCACTCTGGACTCGTTCGCTGATTACGCCGCGCACAAAGACAGCTGGACGGCCGACTCGGTGCCGGTACAGAAAATCGCCAAACTGACCGGTGCCAATGCCGCCGATGTACCGGAACTGCTCGCCGGCTCGACATTCCCGGATGCGAAGGCACAGCAGACCGCTGGGCTGCTTGAGGGCGGCACGGCGAAGGCGATTGGCGAGACCGCGAAGTTCCTCAAGGAACAGGGCAAGGTCGAAACGGTGCTGACGGATTATTCGCCGTATGTCAGTGCGAAGTTTGTCGCGCAATAAAAAGCTTCGCGAGCAGGCTCGCTCCCACAGGGTGCACTGAACAAATGTGGGAGCGAACCTGCTCGCGAATGGCGTGACGCGATCACAGGGTCTTTTCGAAAATCTTCGAATTACGCTGATAGTTGTACAGCGAAGCCCGTGCCGCTGGCAGACGCTCGACGCTGCTCGGCTCGAAACCGCGCTCGCGGAACCAGTGCGCGGTGCGCGTAGTGAGCACGAACAAGGTCTTCAAACCCTGTGCGCGCGCGCGGGTTTCGATACGCTCGAGCAATTCATCACCGCGCCCACCGTGGCGATACTCCGGATTCACCGCCAGGCAAGCCAGCTCGCCGGCATCGGAATCGGCAATCTGATACAGCGCCGCGCAGGCGATGATCATGCCTTCACGCTCGACCACGCTGAACTGCTCGATCTCACGCTCCAGCACTTCGCGTGAACGGCGCACCAGAATCCCCTGCTCTTCCAGCGGACTGATCAGGTCGAGCAAGCCGCCGACGTCTTCAATCGCCGCCTCGCGCACCAGTTCGAATTGCTCCTGCGCGACCAGCGTACCGCCGCCGTCACGGGTGAACAGTTCGGTCAGCAGCGCGCCGTCTTCGGCATAGCTGACGATATGGCTGCGCGCCACGCCGCCCCGGCAGGCTTCGGCAGCCGCGTCGAGCAACTCCGCCTGATAATTGCTCATGCCCAGACGCTGCAAATGCGCCGGCACTTGTTGCGGACGCAGTTCGCGCACCAGTTTGTCGTTCTCGTCGATCAGGCCGAGATCGGCGCCGAACAGCAGCAGTTTATCCGCGCCCAGATCGATGGCGGCGCGGGTGGCGACGTCTTCGCAGGCGAGGTTGAAGATTTCACCGGTCGGCGAGTAGCCCAGCGGCGACAGCAGCACGATCGAGCGCTCGTCGAGCAGGCGATTGATGCCCTTGCGGTCGACCCGGCGCACTTCGCCGGTGTGGTGATAATCAACGCCTTCGAGCACGCCGATCGGCCGCGCGGTAACGAGGTTGCCGCTGGCCACGCGCAGGCGTGAGCCCTGCATCGGCGAGGAAGCCATGTCCATCGACAGCCGCGCTTCGATGGCGATGCGCAACTGGCCGACCGCGTCGATCACACATTCCAGCGTCGCCGCGTCGGTGATGCGCATGCCGTGATGGTAGTGCGGGGTCAGGCCGCGTGCGGCGAGGCGGGTCTCGATCTGTGGACGCGAGCCATGCACCAGCACCAGACGCACGCCGAGGCTGTGCAACAGGACCAGGTCGTGGACGATGTTGCCGAAATTCGGATGCTCAACGCCGTCGCCGGGCAGCATGACGACGAAGGTGCAATCACGGTGAGCATTGATATAGGGGGACGCGTGACGAAGCCAATTAACGTATTCGGGCATGAACCTGGGCCTGTGTAATAAAGAGCAGCCGAAAAAGGGGCGAAACGAAAAAACGCACAGCGGGCTGATGGTTATCGTCGGAACAGGCTTGGCGACACGCGCGCTCTCCTCATGAATACGGGTTGGGGTGGTGGCAATTTACAGTCTTTGTTCGGATAAAACACAGTTCCCTTGTGGGAGCGAGCCTGCTCGCGAAAGCGGTTTATCAGTTGACGTTAAGGCGTCTGAAAAGGCGCTTTCGCGAGCAGGCTCGCTCCCACAGGAATGCATCATCGTTCGTCAGTCGTCAGGCAGTAATGTTCAATCAACTGCCGCAATAGCTGCACGGTAGGCTGCAAACGTGACATTTCAAGGTATTCGCCAGGCTGGTGCGCACAGGCGATGTCGCCGGGGCCCAGCACGATGGTTTCGCAGCCGAGGCGCTGAAGATAAGGCGCTTCGGTGCCGAATGCCACTGCTTCGGCGCGATGGCCGGTGAGCTTTTCGGCAATGCGCACCAATTCCGCGTCTTCGCTCTGCTCGAACGGCGGTACTTCCGGGAACAGCGGTTTGTAGTCGATCCTGACCTGATGCCGCTCGGCCACCGGGTTGAGCTTGCGCAGGATTTCCGCGCGCAGAACTTTCGGGTCCATACCCGGTAGCGGGCGCAGGTCGAACTCCAGCGAACACTGGCCGCAGATGCGATTGGGGTTGTCGCCGCCGTGGATGCAGCCGAAATTCAGGGTCGGCTGCGGCACGCTGAATTGCGGATTGTTGAATTCGCGCTGCCACAACAGGCGCAGGCCGCGCAGCTCGCCGATCGCATCGTGCATGGCTTCGAGGGCGCTGTGGCCCAGCCGCGGGTCCGACGAATGCCCGCTCTGCCCGAGAATGTCGATGCGCTCCATCATGATGCCTTTGTGCATGCGGATCGGCTTGAGCCCGGTCGGCTCGCCAATCACCGCCGCACGGCCCAGCGGTTGCCCGGCCTCGGCCAGCGCACGGGCGCCGGACATCGAGCTTTCTTCATCGCAGGTGGCGAGGATCAGCAGCGGCTGCCTGAACGGTTTATCGAGCAGTGGCTGCACGGCCTCGATGATCAGCGCGAAGAAGCCCTTCATATCGCAACTGCCAAGCCCGACCCAGCGGCCATCGACTTCGGTGAGCTTCAGCGGATCGGTCTGCCACAGGGCGTCATCGTAGGGCACCGTGTCGCTGTGCCCGGCCAGCACCAGCCTGCCGGGGCCGCTGCCGATACTGGCGAGCAGGTTGAATTTGCCCGGGCTGACCTGCTGGATATCGCAGGCAAAGCCCAGATCGCCCAGCCAGCCGGCAAGCAGGTCGATCACCGCCCGGTTGGATTGATCGAGGCTGGGTTGAGTGCAACTGACCGATGGCGCGGCAATCAGCGCAGCGAACTGGTCTTGCATGGATGGCAAAGGCATCGCTGACTCCAACTCCCGGATTGAGGTCCATCATAGAACCATCCGGCGCTCGGAATAAACCGCCGCAGGGCGTAGGAAGTTTGACTCCTGTACACTGCACGGCCTTGGCAGCCACACATTCCCCCGGCTGCGCTCCCGATACTCTGGATTTTCCGGCCATGCAGAAAGAAACCGAAATCAAACTCCGCGTCAGCCGCGAAACCCTCGCCGCGCTGCGCGAGCACCCGCTTCTGAAGAAACGCAACAAAAGTGGCTGGGAACGCCGTGAGTTGATGAACCAGTACTTCGACACCCCGGAGCGCGATCTGGCCCAGGCCAAGGTCGCCCTGCGCCTGCGCAAGGATGGCGACGAAGTCATCCAGACCCTGAAGACGCGCGGCCAGAGCGTCGCCGGTCTGTCCGAGCGTAACGAGTACGACTGGAAACTGCCGAAAGCCAAGCTCGATGTGAAGAAACTCGACGGCGAGTGCTGGCCCGAGTCGCTGGCCGAGCTGGACAAGAAAACCCTCAAGCCGATCTTCACCACCGACTTCGTCCGCGAGCGTGCCGTAATCGCCTGGGGCCGTGGCAAGACCAAGGTGGTCATCGAAGCCGCGCTGGACCTCGGTCACGTCGTGGTCGGCAAGCAGAAAGAAGAAATCTGCGAGCTGGAACTGGAACTGCGCGAAGGCGAGCCTGCCGCGCTGCTGGAACTCGCAGCTGAGCTGGCCGAAACCCTGGCGTTGATGCCATGCGACATCAGCAAGGCTGAGCGCGGTTATCGTCTGTACGACGCCAACAGCTATTCGCTGAGCCTGCCGGCGCCGCAACTGACCCCGGAAACTCCACTCGACGACGCCTTCGCCGCGCTGAGCTGGCATTTGCTCGGCAGCAGCCAGCGTCTGGCCGAACAGTATCGTTTCAACGGCCATTGGCGCCTGCTGCAGGACTGGGTCGAGAACCTCGCAGAAATGCGCGCCCTGCTCAGCAGCCTCGGCCAGGCCGCGCCGCGTCAGTCGACCCACGACCTGCGCGTAGCACTGGATGCGTTGCTTGAAGACTGGCGCCCGCTGGTGCAGGTCGGCATCGAAGACGAAGACGTGCGCAAAGCCGCGCCGGAGCAGTTCCTTGAGGAACTCGAAGACCCGCGCTGGGGCCTGTTCTCGTTGAGCACGTCGCGCTGGTTGCTGGCCCGCACCTGGACCGCCGACCGCAACGTGCGTGGCAACCGTCAGGGCGGCGCGCAGCTGCACAGCTGGTTGCCGCGCCTGCTCGGCGAAGAAGCCACGGCCCTGCAGCTGCAGCGCTATCAGCAACAGCCGGAAGACCTCGCCGAGCAACTGCCGCGCATCGAGCGCATTCAGGTCTGGCTGCACCACGCGCGCAACGTGCTGGAGATCCCGGAAATGGATCGCCTGTACGGCGAGCTGAACAAATTGGCGCAACTGGCCAACGAGCCAACCATCACCGACGAACTGCTCGATGCGCGTAAGCAGCAAGCGATTGCGGTTTACCAGAATCGCGCGTGGAAAATGCTGTTGCGCATGTAATACCGCATTCGCGAGCAGGCTCGCTCCCACATTGGAATGAAATCCTCTGTGGGAGCGAGCCTGCTCGCGAAGAGGCCATCAGAGTTGGCCGAAATTCAGACCGGCAGGCTGGTGGTGGATTTGATTTCCGATAACGCGACAATCGAGTTCACTTCCTGTATCCCCGGCACCAGCGACAGTTTTTCAAAGAAAAACCGCTCATACGCCTCGATGTCCGCCGCGACAATGCGCAGCAGAAAATCCACCGCGCCCATCAGCACATAACATTCCAGCACTTCCGGGAAGCCGCGAATCGCCTCGGTGAACTCGGTGAAGTTCGAACGCCCGTGGGCGTTGAGTTTGATCTCAGCGAAGATCTGCGTGTTCAGGCCGATCTTCTTGCGGTCGAGCAAGGTCACCTGTCCGCGAATGATCCCCTCCTCCTTCATCCGCTGAATCCGCCGCCAGCATGGCGATTGCGAGAGGCCGACCTGCTCGGCGATCTGTGCACTGGACAGCGAAGCGTCCTCTTGCAGCAGGGCGAGTATCTTGCGGTCGTAGGCGTCCAGCTCGCTGTGCATAGAAAATCCTCTGAAATCAAATAATGCGAATTGTTCACGTCGATCAATTGCCGATATCACTGATCTTAGCCAAGAAATACCCGCCAGCGAATGTAAAAATTTCTTCAGTGATCTGGAGACTTGCCATGCCGCACCTTGAAGCCGTAAACAGCGCCACGACCCGCGCCGACGTGTGGAACGTCAGCAACGCCCATTGCCTGGCGCAGTATCAGATTCTCGCCGAGGCCGAGCCGGATCTGTTGGTGCGGGTGCTGAACCTGTTCGCCTTGCAGTTTCTTACGCCCGAGCAGGTCAACGTGCAACGCACGGATGATCTGCTGTCGATCGATCTGGTCATGGGCGGCCTGAGCTGGCACCGCGCACAAGTGATCGGGGAAAAACTTCGTAACCTGATCAGCGTCTGCTCGGTCGATCTGCGAAACGCCGACAGCGCTTGGGATGCCCCGGCACAGGCCACCGGCTGACAAACCCGGCAACGGCTTCGTCGGGTAGTGGCCCAACGGTCCGCAGCGCCACGGCTATTCTTTTGCGCACTGTCGCTTGAAAAGGAAGCCCGCATGTCCGTTCAACTCGCTACTCAGGACCGCTGGCTGGACCTCAATGAAGTGCTGCGCGAGCTGGTCGCGCAAGGCTTTATCTGCCAGGACGCCGCCGAGCAGGCGTTGAATGCGCGTCGCCGTCACGCTGCGCACGCGCAGAAGCATCCGCTGGAATTCATCGCCAGCCAGCAACTCGACGACCTCAGCCGTCCGGGCAAGCACCTGGACCTGGAAAGCCTGACCCTGTGGCTGGCGCAACAAGCCGGCCAGCCGTACCTGCGTATCGATCCGCTGAAAATCAACGTCGCTGCGATCACGCCGTTGATGTCCTACGCCTTCGCCCAGCGGCACAAGATTCTGGCCGTGGCCGTGGACCGCGACTCGGTGACGGTCGCCAGCGCTCAGCCGTACGTCACCGGTTGGGAGGCCGACCTGACCCATGTGCTGAAGCTGCCGATCAAACGGGTGGTGGCCAACCCGGCGGACATCCAGCGTTTCAGCGTCGAGTTCTTTCGTCTGGCGAAATCGGTCAGCGGCGCCAGCAATGCCGATGCGCAGGGCGGCAACCTCGGCAATTTCGAACAACTGCTCAACCTCGGCGCCAGCGATCAGGAGCCGGACGCCAACGATGCGCACATCGTCAACATCGTCGACTGGCTGTTCCAGTACGCCTTTCAGCAGCGCGCCAGCGATATCCACATCGAACCGCGCCGCGAGCAAGGCACCGTGCGCTTTCGCATCGACGGCGTGCTGCACAATGTCTATCAATTCCCGCCGCAGGTGACCATGGCGATTGTCAGTCGCCTGAAAAGCCTCGGCCGCATGAACGTTGCGGAAAAGCGCAAACCGCAGGACGGCCGGGTCAAGACCAAGACCCCGGACGGCGGCGAAGTGGAGTTGCGCCTGTCGACGCTGCCTACGGCGTTCGGCGAAAAAATGGTCATGCGGATCTTCGACCCGGAGGTGCTGCTCAAGGATTTCGATCAACTGGGCTTCAGCGCCGACGACCTGCGCCGCTGGCAGGACATGACCCGCCAGCCCAATGGCATCATTCTGGTCACCGGGCCGACCGGTTCGGGCAAGACCACCACGCTGTACACCACGCTGAAAAAACTGGCGACGCCGGAGGTCAACCTCTGCACCATCGAAGATCCGATCGAAATGGTCGAGCCGGCCTTCAACCAGATGCAGGTGCAGCACAACATCGACCTGAGTTTTGCCGCTGGCGTGCGTGCGCTGATGCGACAAGACCCGGACATCATCATGATCGGCGAGATCCGCGACCTTGAAACTGCGGAGATGGCGATTCAGGCCGCGCTTACCGGGCATCTGGTGTTGTCGACGTTGCACACCAACGACGCGCCGAGCGCGATCAGCCGTCTGCTCGAACTCGGCGTGCCGCATTACCTGATCAAAGCTACGGTGCTCGGCGTCATGGCCCAGCGTCTGGTGCGCACCCTGTGCCCGCACTGCAAGGCGCCGCAGACGCTGGACGAGGACGACTGGCAGACGCTGACCCGGCCCTGGCAGGCGCCGTTGCCGGGCCATGCGCAACGGGCGATCGGCTGCGTGGAATGCCGCGACACCGGTTATCGCGGCCGCGCCGGGGTTTACGAAATCATGCAACTGAGCGACAGCCTCAAGGCGTTCATCACCCCGGACACCGATCTCACGGCGATCCGCCGTCAGGCCTTCAAGGAGGGCATGCGCAGCCTGCGCCTGTCCGGCGCGCAGAAAGTCGCGGCGGGGCTGACCACGGTTGAGGAAGTGTTGCGGGTGACACCGCAAAGCGAGCAGAGATAAGCCACCACGGAACCGGATCCGGGAACGACGATCCAACGCCGTAGTTAATCCCCCAGGAGTCACCTCATCATGCGTCTCAAACTTGCTGTCGCCACCATGGCCCTGTTGTCCCTTCCCGTCGGTTCGGCCATGGCGGACAGCTTTTGGCGTAACGTCATCTCGTCCGGTGCCACCACTGGCTCCACCTATCTGACCTTCAAGGATCACAAGCTGATCGTCGCCGCTCAGGACGACGCCGGCAGCTTCGTCGCCAGCGACGGCGGCATTCGTGGCCCGTATCTGGAAGCGGCGATGCAGAAAGTCCGCGCCGACAATCCAGGCTTGCAAGCGTCGGACATGGAACTGGCGAATGCGATTCTGGCGAAGAACGCGGTGGCTTCCGAGTAACAAAAAATGCCGCTCAAACGAGCGGCATTTTTTTGCCCGGATTTTGATCTCAGCGCGTTCCCCTGTAGGAGTGAGCCTGCTCGCGATAGCGTTGTATCAGCCGCCGAAAATGTAGACTGGCAGACCGCTATCGCGAGCAGGCTCACTCCTACAGGGGGTTGGTGTGTAGCTGAATGTCAGCGGTAATCCTCCACCGGCACACACGCACAGAACAGATTCCGGTCGCCATACACATTGTCGACCCGATTCACCGCCGGCCAATATTTGTGCAACCGGGTGTGCGTATCCGGGGTTATCGCGCGTTCGATGCTGTAGGGCCGCTCCCAGACGCCGGTGACATCGGCCAGGGTATGCGGCGCGCGTTTGAGCGGGTTGTCTTCCGCCGGCCAGTTACCGTTCTGCACTTCGCTGATCTCCGCGCGAATGCTCAGCATGGCGCCGATAAAGCGATCCAGTTCAGCCTTGGATTCGCTCTCGGTCGGCTCGACCATCAGCGTGCCCGGCACCGGAAAGGACATGGTCGGTGCGTGGAAACCGTAATCCATCAGACGCTTGGCCACGTCTTCTTCGCTGATGCCGGTCTGCGCTTTCAGCGGACGCAGATCAAGAATGCACTCATGCGCCACTCGCCCGTTACGCCCGGTGTACAGCACCGGGAACGCGCCGGATAAATGCTGGGCCAGATAATTCGCCGCCAGTATCGCCACCTCACTGGCATCGGCCAGTTGCGGGCCCATCATGGCGATGTACATCCAGCTGATCGGCAAAATGCTCGCACTGCCCCACGGCGCCGCGCTGACCGCGCCGTTCTGCGGCAGCGGCCCGTCGATCGGCACCACCGGATGGTTGGCCACGAACGGTGCCAGGTGCGCGCGAATCCCGATCGGCCCCATGCCCGGCCCGCCACCACCGTGCGGGATGCAGAAGGTCTTGTGCAGATTCATGTGCGAAACATCGGCGCCGATGTCCGCCGGCCGCGCCAGGCCGACCTGTGCATTGAGGTTGGCGCCGTCCATGTACACTTGACCGCCATGCTGATGAATCACCTGGCAGATCTCGCTGATGCCCTCTTCGTAGACCCCGTGGGTCGATGGATAGGTGGCCATCAGACACGACAGTTTGCTCCCCGCTTCAGCGGCTTTGGCTTTGAGATCCGCAAGATCGACGTTGCCGGCCTCGTCGCATTCGACGATGACCACGCGCATGCCGGCCATCTGCGCCGACGCCGGATTGGTGCCGTGGGCTGAGGCCGGAATCAGACAAATGTCGCGCGCGCCCTGCTGGCGGCTTTCGTGATATTTGCGAATCGCCAGCAACCCGGCGTATTCACCCTGCGCGCCGGAATTGGGCTGCATGCAGATCGCATCGAAGCCGGTGATCGCACACAGCCAGCGCTCCAGCTCTTCGATCATCAACGTATAACCCAGCGCCTGCTCGCGTGGTACGAACGGGTGCAGGTTGGCGAACTGCGGCCAGGTGATCGGGATCATTTCGCTGGTGGCGTTGAGTTTCATCGTGCAGGAGCCCAGCGGGATCATCGACTGGTTGAGCGCCAGATCCTTGTTCTCCAGTTGCTTGAGGTAGCGCAGCATCTCGGTTTCGCTGTGATGGGCGTTGAACACCGGATGACGCAGGTATGGCGTGGTGCGTTGCAGGTCGTCAGAAATTCCCGAGGCAATTTCTTCGGCATCCAGTGCATCGACGTCCAGACCGTGGTCAGCGCCGAGCAGCACATCGAAGAGCCGCGCCACGGTGCTTTCATCGCAGGTTTCGTCGAGACTCAGGCCGAGGTGGCCACGACCCAGGATCCGCAGATTGATCTGCGCGGCCCTGGCACTTTCGATGATCGCGGTCTGCGCCCCGCCGACGTCCAGCGTCAGCGTATCGAAGAATTGCGCGTTGACCCGTTTGATCCCGTGGCGCTCAAGCCCTGCGGCGAGAAGGCAGGTCAGCCGATGCACGCGCTGGGCGATGCGTCGCAAGCCTTCCGGGCCGTGGTACACCGCATAGAAGCTGGCGATGTTGGCCAGCAGTACCTGCGCCGTGCAGATGTTGGAATTGGCTTTTTCGCGGCGGATATGTTGCTCGCGGGTTTGCAGAGCCATGCGCAGTGCGACGTTGCCACGGGCATCTTTCGACACCCCGATGATCCGCCCCGGAATGGCCCGTTTGTATTCTTCGCGACTGGCAAAAAACGCCGCATGCGGGCCGCCGTAACCCATCGGTACACCAAAGCGCTGGGACGAACCGAATACCACGTCCGCGCCCAGTTCGCCCGGAGGCGTCAGCAACAACAGGCTCAGCAGATCGGTGGCGACGCAGGCCAGTGCCTGCTGCGCATGCAAGTGGTCGATCAACGGCCGCAGATCGCGGATCTCGCCATGGGTGTCGGGATACTGCAGCAGCGCGCCGAATACCTCGTGCTGTTTCAGGTTATCCACAGCGTCGACGATCAGCTCGAAGCCGAAACCTTCAGCGCGGGTCTGCACCACAGAAAGGGTTTGTGGATGGCAATTTTCATCGACAAAAAAAACATTGCTCTTCGATTTCGCGACTCGTTTGGCCAGCGCCATGGCTTCAGCCGCTGCCGTGGCTTCATCGAGCAGCGATGCATTGGCCAATTCAAGGCCGGTGAGGTCGATGGTCAATTGCTGGAAATTCAGCAGCGCTTCGAGCCGGCCCTGAGCGATCTCTGGTTGGTATGGTGTGTACGCGGTGTACCAACCGGGATTTTCCAGCACGTTACGCAGGATCACCGTCGGCGTCAGGGTGCCGTGATAGCCCATGCCGATCAGGCTGGTCCAGAGCTGATTCTGCTCGGCATAGCCGCGCAGTTTCGCCAGTGCCGCCGGTTCGTCGAGGGCCGATGGCAAGTCCAGCGCACGGTTGAAGCGAATCGCCGGCGGCACGGTCTGCTCGATCAGTTCGACCCGACTGCCGAGGCCGAGGCTGTCGAGCATCGCCTGCTGCTCAGCGGCATCCGGGCCGAGATGACGGCGGGCAAAGGCATCGGGGTCGCGTAACTGGCGCAGGGACGGCAACTGGGACATGACGGGCTCTCCTGGCGGGTGCTGGGCGTCAATGCAACACGGTCAAACCAGCATAGCAGCCCAAGCCACGGCTAAATTTTCAAGATCAACGCTGACCCTGTGGGAGCGAGCTTGCTCGCGAAAGCGGTGTGTCAGTCGCAGAAGATGTTGAATGTAAAACCGCCTTCGCGAGCAAGCTCGCTCCCACAGTGGGTTTTTCGTCGGGCATAAAAAAGCCCCGACGAATCGGGGCTTAGGATATTGCTGACGACTTACTCGCCAATCGCCGCCTTGTACGCACCAGCATCCAGCAGCTTGTCCAGCTCGGCCTTGTCACTTGGCTTGAGCTTGAAGATCCACGCGCCGTACGGGTCGGAGTTGAGCAGCTCGGGCGAACCGCTCAGCTCTTCGTTGATGGCGATGACTTCACCGCTGACCGGGGCGTAGATATCGGAAGCGGCTTTCACCGATTCAACCACACCGGCTTGATCTTCAGCGGCGAACACCTTGCCCACTTCGGTCAGTTCAACGAACACCACATCGCCCAGCGCTTCCTGCGCGTGATCGCTGATGCCCACGGTGACGGTGCCGTCGGCTTCCAGACGCGCCCATTCGTGACTTTCGGCAAAACGCAGTTCGGCAGGGATATAGCTCATCTTCAGTGTCCTCAGGAATTGGTCAGCGGTCGGCCCGCCGGAAAAGATTAGATCAAAGTCTTGCCATGGCGCACGAAGGTCGGTTTGACCACTCGCACCGGGTACCACTTGCCACGAATTTCCACTTCGGCGCGGTCGGCAGTTGCCATCGGTACACGCGCCAAGGCAATCGATTTGCTCAGCGTAGGAGAGAAACTACCACTGGTGATCTCCCCTTCGCCAACATCAGCGATACGAACCACCTGATGAGCGCGCAAAACACCGCGTTCTTCCAGTACCAGACCGACCAGTTTGTGCGCCACCCCGGCGGTTTTTTCCGCCTCAAGCGCCGCACGACCGATGAACTGGCGCGAGGCCGGTTCCCAGGCGATGCTCCAGGCCATGTTCGACGCCAGCGGCGAAACGTCCTGATGAATGTCTTGCCCGTAGAGGTTCATTCCGGCCTCGACCCGCAAGGTGTCACGGGCGCCGAGGCCGATCGGGGAGATCCCGGCGCCGACCAGATCGTTGAAGAAACCCGGTGCCTGATCGGCCGGCAGGCATATTTCCAGGCCATCCTCGCCGGTATAACCGGTGCGCGCGATAAACCAGTCGCCGTCACAGTAGCCTTCGAAGGGCTTGAGCTGCTGGATCAGGGTCGCACGGGACTGAGTCACCAGTTCGGCAATCTTGTGCCGGGCCTGCGGGCCCTGGATGGCGAGCATCGCCAGCTCGCTGCGTTCATGCAACTGCACGTCATAACCGCCGAGCTGGGCACTCATCCACGCCAGATCCTGATCGCGGGTGGAGGCGTTGAACACCAGCCGATACGCGTCGTCGAGACGGTAAACGATCATGTCATCGACGATGCCGCCGCGCTCATTGAGCATGGTGCTGTAGAGCGCCCGGCCGGGACGGTGCAGGCGGTCGACGTCGTTGGCCAGCAAATGCTGAAGCCAGGCCTTGGCCTGGGTGCCGCTGACATCGATCACGGTCATGTGGGATACATCGAACACCCCGCAATCGCGGCGCACTTCGTGGTGCTCCTCGACCTGCGAGCCGTAATGCAGTGGCATGTCCCAACCGCCAAAATCGACCATCTTCGCGCCGAGGGCGAGGTGCAGGTCATACAGAGGCGTACGCTGTCCCATGGGTTTCTCCTTCCGGGCGTGGCGAAGGTGCGGACCGCCGCCAAGCGGACGAAAGCCTTGATGAACAGGGCTTTCAGCCGATTCCAGCGTACGGGTCTGTCAGACGGACCGCTCCGAATGCCGCGCATTGTAGCCGCATGATGTAGGACTGACGACTACGGGGGCGTTCTCAATTGGTTTCCCCACCGCGTTGTCGCCTAAAAGCGAGCCAGGCAAGGCGCAGGCCGCTGGGAATGGTATTCCCTTTTCAAGGCCTGCAACGCAGGCTGGCTCGCTTTTAGGCACAACCCGGAGGGCCGGGCCTGCTGTTGTGCAGGGCTGCGTTGCTCGAAGCTTATTTGGAACAACCAAACCACGCTTCTCGCGTCTTGCCCTGCACAACAGCAGACCCGGCGCGGTGGGGAAACCAATCGAGAACGCCCCCTAGTTTCGGTGCGCGGAACGACGGATCAGGCCGATGACCGGCAACAGACCGACCAGCACCAGGGTCAGCGCCGGCAACGATGCCCGCGCCCACTCGCCTTCGCTGGTCATTTCAAAGATGCGCACCGCCAGCGTGTCCCAGCCAAACGGGCGCATCAGCAGGGTTGCGGGCATTTCCTTGAGCACGTCGACAAATACCAGCAGCGCCGCGCTGAGCGTGCCGGGCAGCAGCAACGGCAGATACACTTTGAAAAACAGTCGCGGCCCACTCACACCCAGACTACGTGCCGCTTCGGGCAAAGACGGCCGTATACGCGCCAGACTGCTTTCCAGCGGACCGTACGCCACGGCAACGAAACGCACCAGATAGGCCGTCAGCAACGCCGCCAGACTGCCGAGCAGCAACGGTTTGCCCGCTCCACCGAGCCAGGCGGAGAGCGGAATCACCAGTTCGCGATCCAGATAACTGAAAGCGAGCATGATCGATACCGCCAGCACTGAACCCGGCAGCGCGTAACCAAGGTTGGCCAGGCCGACGCCGGAATTGATCGCCGGCGTCGGTGCCAGCCGTCGGGCGAACGCCAGCAGCAAGGCGACGCTGACCGTGATCAACGCGGCCATGCCGCCCAGATACAACGTGTGCAAAATCAGCCCGGCGTAACGCTCGTCGAGATCGAAGCGCCCGCGCTGCCAGAACCACACCACCAGTTGCAGCAGCGGAATCACGAAGGCGCAGGCGAACACCAGACCGCACCAGCTCATCGCCGCGAAGGCCTTGAGCCCGCGCAAGTGATACAGCGCTTTCACTCTTGGCCGTTCGTTGCCCGCCCGATTCGCCCCGCGGGCGCGACGCTCGCCGTACAGCACCAGCATCACCACCAGCAGTAGCAGGCTGGCCAGTTGCGCCGCGCTCGACAGGCTGAAGAAGCCATACCAGGTCTTGTAGATGGCCGTGGTAAAGGTGTCGAAGTTGAACACCGACACCGCACCAAAATCCGCCAGGGTTTCCATCAGCGCCAGCGCCACACCCGCACCGATCGCTGGCCGCGCCATCGGTAGTGCGACGCGCCAGAATGCTTGCCATGGGGACTGGCCAAGCACACGCGCGGCTTCCATCAGGCCCTTGCCCTGAGCGAGGAACGCGGTGCGCGCCAACAGGTAAACGTAGGGATAAAAGACCAGCACCAGCACGATGATCACCCCGCCGGTGGAGCGCACCCTCGGCAGGCGCAGGCCGGTACCGAACCATTCACGCAAAACGCTCTGCACCGGGCCGGCGAAGTCGAGCAGGCCGACGAACACGAACGCCAGCACATAGGCGGGGATCGCGAAGGGCAGCATCAGCGCCCAGTCGAGCCAGCGCCGACCGGGGAATTCACACAGACTGGTGAGCCAGGCGAGGCTGACGCCGAGCAGCGTCACGCCAACCCCGACGCCGAGCACCAGCGTCAGCGTGTTGCCGAGCAGGCGCGGCATCTGGGTCTGCCACAGGTGCGACCAGATCTGCTGATCAATGGTTTGCCACGAGAGCAGCAGAACGCTCAGGGGCAACAGCACCAGCGCGGCGATGGAGAAGACGATGGGGTACCAGCGGCGTTGGGCGGGGTGGGCCACTTTTGGGTCTCTGGGGGAATTAGGGGTGTTCTTGGGGTTAGCGTTTCAGGTTGGGATAGCTGCCCTCACCCTAGCCCTCTCCCGGAGGGAGAGGGGACTTACCGCGCAGTTTATGGAAATTACGCCGGACTGGAATATCGAGTCGAACTCAGGAATTGAACCCTGCACAGATCGGCTCCCTCTCCCCCCGGGAGAGGGCTGGGGTGAGGGCAGCAATCCAAAGTGAACCGCGTTATCGGAACAGCCTCAGTTCCAACCCGCCCGATCCATCATCCGGATCGCCTCAGCCTGGCGCTTGCCCGCCACTTCCACCGGCAGGGTATCGGCGACAAACTTGCCCCACGCCGCGACCTCTTCGGAAGGCGCCACCGCCGGGTTGGCCGGGAACTCCTGGTTCACGTCAGCAAAAATCTTCTGCGCTTCTGGCGTGGTCATCCATTCAACCAGAGCCTTGGCCGCTTCCGGGTGTGGTGCGTGTTTGGTCAGGCCGATGCCCGACAGATTCACATGCACGCCACGATCGGCCTGATTTGGCCAGAACAGCTTCACCGGCAGCTCCGGCTTCTGCTTGTGCAGGCGCCCGTAGTAATAGGTGTTGACGATGCCGACATCGCACTGCCCGGCGCTGATCGCTTCGAGCACGGCAACGTCATCGGAGAACACATCAGTGGACAGGTTATTGACCCAGCCCTTGAGGATCTTCTCGGTCTTCTCCGCGCCATGCACTTCGATCATGGTAGCGGTCAGCGACTGGTTGTAGACCTTCTTCGCCGTGCGCAGGCACAAGCGGCCTTCCCAGTTCTTGTCGGCCAAGGCTTCGTAGGTGGTCAGCTCGCCCGGTTTTACCCGCTCGGTGGAATAGGCGATGGTCCGCGCGCGCAGGCTCAGGCCGGTCCAGGCGTGCGTGGACGAGCGATATTGCAGCGGGATGTTGGCGTCGATGGTTTTCGAGGTGAACGGCTGCAGGATGCCCATCTGCTCGGCCTGCCAGAGGTTGCCGGCGTCGACGGTGAGCAGCAGGTCGGCGGTGGCGTTCTCGCCTTCGGCCTTGATGCGCTGCATCAGCGGCGCTTCCTTGTCGGTGATGAACTTGATCTTCACCCCGGTCTTGGCGGTGTAGGCATCGAACACCGGTTTGATCAACTCATCGATGCGCGACGAGTAAACCACCACCTCATCGGCGGCCTGGGCAGTGCTGCCGATCAGGGTCAGGGCCAGTGCGGTCAGAAGACGCTTGGGTGCCAACATGGGAGTGGTCTCTCGGTCGGGAAATGTGGGCCAAATGATAAGGACTCACATTTACCACTACAATCGAACACTTGGGGAAGGCGTTACCAGATGTTGCACAGGCTGAAATGTGTTGCGCCTGTTCTGGCCCCTTCGCGAGCAAGCTCGCTCCCACATTGGAATGCATTACAAATGTGGGAGCGAGCTTGCTCGCGAAGAGGCCATCAGCTTCAATGCAGATGTCAGGGTTTGGCGAGGGCTGGAAGATCCCCGGTCAACCCGAGAGCTTCGCGCACAAACAATGCTTTCGCCTCGGGCATCTGCTCAACAAGCTTCAAACCGGCATTGCGCAACCAGCGCACGGGCAACGGGTCGGCCTGGAACAACCGTTCAAACCCTTCCATCGCCGCCATCAACGCAAGGTTGTGCGGCATACGCCGACGCTCATAACGGCTCAGTACCTTGACGTCCGCCAGTCGCTCACCGCGCTCATGCGCTTGGAGCAGCACTTCCGCCAGCACCGCTGCATCGAGGAAACCCAGGTTCACACCCTGCCCCGCCAACGGGTGAATGGTGTGCGCCGCGTCGCCAATCAACGCCAGACCTTCGGCCACGTAGCGCTTGGCGTGGCGCTGACGCAGCGGCACGCAGACGCGCGGATCAGCGCTGAGCACTTCGCCAAGTCGGCCTTCGAAAGCGCGTTTCAGTTCAGCGCAAAACGAGACTTCATCCAGCGCCATCAAGCGCTCGGCTTCGCTCGGCGTGGTCGACCAGACGATCGAACACCAGTCCTGCTCGCCGTCACGCTCCAGCGGTAGAAATGCCAGCGGCCCGTGATCGGTGAAGCGCTGCCATGCGGTCAACTGATGCGGCTGGCTGCTGCGCACGCTGGTGACGATGGCATGATGCAGGTAATCCCATTCACGCGTGGCCACGCCAGTGAGGCGGCGTACCGCCGAGTTGGCGCCGTCCGCGGCGATCACCAGCGGCGCGCGCAGTTTGCGCCCGTCCGCCAGGGTCAGCAGCCAGTCGTCGCCGGAGCGGCGCATCTGCTCAAGCCGCGCATTGGCCAGCAAGCCCATATCACAATCGTGCAAGCGCTCAAGCAAGGCATCCTGAACCACGCGATTTTCGACGATGTGGCCGAGCACATCGGCATGCACACTACTCGCCGAAAAGTGAATTTGCCCGGTGCCGCTGCCGTCCCACACCTGCATGTCGGTGTACGGGCTGGTGCGCCGTTGGACAATGCCGTCCCACACGCCAAGGCGTTCGAGAATACGTTGACTGGCCGCCGACAGCGCGCTCACCCGCGGCTCGAACGGCGCCTCGGCCGCGAACGGTTTGACGCTCAACGGGCTGCCGTCGAGCAGCAGCACTTCCAGGCCGCTGTCCTGCAACGCCAGCGCCAGGGCGCTGCCGACCATTCCGGCTCCGACAATCAGCAGATCTGCGCGCATTTCCATGCTTTAAGCCTGTCTCGCTTGCGGCTTGAGCCGCACGTAAAGGGTTTTACCGACCCGCGCCACCAGATGGCCGGCGCCGTCATGAATGTCGACCTGCAACTGCGGCAGGTATTTTTCGCCATCGGCGGTCTGCCGGCGGATCTCGGCGAGCAACGTCTCGTCGATGGTGAACCGGGCGAACACCGGGCCTTTGCCCGGCGCGATGAAATCGATGTCAGCGGCCTTGTCCCAGACGATGTAACGCGAGCCGAGGTTTTCCATGAGCATCAGCATGAAGAACGGATCGACCATCGAATACAGACTGCCGCCGAACTGGGTACCGACGTAGTTGCGGTTGTACCAGCCCAACCCCATCGACACCCGGACGTCGCGAAAGTCATCGCTGATGTGCCGAACCCGCACCCCGGCGCCCAGATAAGGTGGGTAGAGCGTCATCGCCCAGCGCATCAGCCGCGCCTTGCCGAACCTGGCGATCAACCCTTTAAGCATCCGGACGCGTTCCCAGGCCCATGGCCTGACGGGCAAACCAGCGCTTGGCCGGTGGCAGCAGTTCAAGGCCGAGCAGGCCGATGTTGCGCCCCAGCGAGACCAGCGGCTGGGTGCTGCCGAACAGGCGCGTGACCTGATCGGAAAAACCCACGGTGAGGTCCTGATCCAAGCGTTGACGCTCGCGATAGGCCTGCAACGTAGCGAAGTCGCCCAGCGCTTTATCGCTGCCCAGCAGTGCGGTGGCCAGGGCATCGGCGTCACGCAGCGACAGGTTGAAACCCTGCCCGGCAATCGGATGCAGGCTATGCGCAGCGTTGCCGAGCACGGCCAGATGCGAACGCACCTGTTCTTCGGCTTCAACCAGCGAAAGCGGATACAGGTGCCGCGCGCCGACCTGTTTCAGCGTGCCGAGGCGGTAACCGAACACGCCCTGCAATTCGCTGAGAAAATCCCGTTCGCTCAACTCGGCCAGACGCTGCGCGTCCATGCCCAGACGCGTCCAGACCAGCGCGCAGCGGTTATCCGGCAACGGCAGCAAGGCCATCGGTCCTTCGTCGGTGAAACGCTCGAACGCCATGCCGTTGTGCGCTTCGCTCGGGGTGATGTTGGCGATCAGCGCGCTCTGGTTGTATGGACGCGTGCGCACGTTGATGCCCAACTGTTCGCGCAGCCCGGAGCGACCACCATCGGCGAGCACCGCAAGGTCGCATTCAAGGGTGGTTTCATCGTTGAGCGTCAGGCGATAGCCGTCGGCCAACGGCTCCATGCGCGAGACTTCCGCCGGGCAGCGCCAGGTGATCACGTCTTTGTCGAGGTGCTGCCACAGGCACTGGCCGAGCCAGGCGTTTTCCACCACATAGCCGAGCGCCGGCACGCCCTCTTCCATCGCCGACAGGCGCGCGGTGGAGAAACGCCCCCGATCAGATACGTGAATCTGCTTGATCGGCTCGGCGCGGCGGGAGATCTCCTGCCACACGCCCAGCCGTTGATAAATCTGCCGCGAGCCGAAGGACAGCGCCGATGACCGTGCGTCGTAGCTCGGCTGCCAGCTGTCGCCCGGCGCAAACGGTTCGATCAGGACGATTTTCCAGCCACGGGCCTTGGCCCCAGCCTGCAGGGCCAACGCCAGACTGGCGCCGACCAGACCGCCCCCGATGATTGCCAGATTGACTCGACTCATGCCGCGTGTGTCCTTGCCTGTGCCATCAGCGCTTCGATGTCGGCGACGGTTTTCGGCACGCCACCGGTGAGGATTTCACAACCGGTTCGGGTCACCACCACGTCATCCTCGATGCGCACGCCAATGCCGCGCCATTTCTTCGCGACGTTCTGATTGTCCGGGGCGATGTAGATGCCCGGTTCCACGGTCAGCGCCATGCCGACCTCTAGCACCCGCCATTCGCCGCCGACCTTGTATTCGCCGACGTCATGCACATCCATACCCAGCCAGTGGCCGGCGCGGTGCATGTAAAAAGCTTTATAGGCTTCGCTGGCGATCAGTTCGTCAACGCTGCCCTGCAGCAAACCGAGCTTCACCAACCCCGTGGTGATCACTCGAACCGTGGCTTCGTGCGCCTGGTTCCAGTGTTTGTTCGGGGCGATTTCGGCAAACGCCGCTTCCTGCGAAGCCAGCACCAACTCGTAGATCGCCTTCTGCTCTGACGAAAACCGGCCATTGACCGGCCAGGTGCGGGTGATATCGCTGGCGTAGCAGTCGATCTCGCAACCGGCGTCGATCAGCACCAGATCACCGTCCTTGAGCAGCGCGTCGTTCTGCTGGTAATGCAGGATGCAGCTGTTGCGCCCGGCGGCGACGATCGAGCCGTAGGCCGGCATCTTCGCCCCGCCCTTGCGGAATTCGTAATCCAGTTCGGCTTCGAGGCTGTATTCATAAAGGCCCGGGCGACTGGCCTGCATCGCGCGTATATGCGCTTGCGCCGAAATCCGTGCGGCTTCGCGCATTACCTTCACTTCTGCCGCCGATTTATACAGGCGCATGTCATGCAGCAGATGATCCAGGGCAACGAATTCGTTCGGCGGCTGGGCGCCGAGGTGGGCCTTGGAGCGGATCACATTGATCCAGTCCATCAGGTGGCGGTCGAATTCGGGGTTGCTGCCCATCGCCGAATACACCCGGTCGCGGCCTTCGATCAGGCCGGGCAGGATGTCGTCGATGTCAGTAATCGGAAAAGCATCGTCTGCACCGTAATCGCGGATCGCGCCTTCCTGCCCTGCGCGCAAACCGTCCCACAATTCGCGTTCGGCGTTGCGCTCGCGGCAAAACAGGATGTATTCGCCGTGCTCACGACCGGGCATCAGCACGATCACCGCTTGTGGCTCGGGAAACCCGCTGAGGTATTGAAAGTCGCTGTCCTGGCGATAGACGTGCTCGACGTCGCGGTTGCGGATGGCTACCGCGGCGGCGGGCAGGATCGCGATGCTGTTGGGTTCCATCTGCGCCATCAGCGCCTTGCGGCGCCGGCTGTATTCCGCTTTGGGGATATGGGTCATGGGCAGATGGCTTTTCCTGGCACGCGATTAATGCAGCGACGGCTTGGCGGCAGGCGCCGCATCGGCTTTTTTGGTTTCCGAGAACAGCAGCAGCGGCGCGACGCGCAGGTATTCCATGACTTCCATGTAGTCGGATTCGCCGTCTTCGGATTCTTCCAGTGCGTCCTGCACCTGGGAAATGGCAGCCAGATCCTGCAGCACTTCGGTGGCTTCGGTACTGAGCATGCTGCTATCACGGCAGTTCAGACCAAAACCGCTGAGGAAGCCCTGGCACCATTGGCCCAGTGCAGCAGCGCGGTCGGGCAGCGGCGCGTCATCGGTCGGCAGCAGCAGAACGACGGTAACGTCGTCGCCGGTCAGCTCGCCTTTGACCATCTCCTGCAGGCCGATCAAGGCGTTGCGGACGTTGTCCTGGATGTCGCCTTCGAGCAGTTCGGCGGCGTCGATCAGCCAGCCTTCGTGGTCGAAGCCGGCACCGGCGCAGCTGCGTCCGAGCAGCACGCCATGCAGTTCGGCAGGCGAGACGTTGTGGCCGCTGGCAGTCAGCAGGGTGGCAAAGGCTTGGTACGGGGAATTCGCAATGGTCATGGGCAGCTAGGCGCCAGACGGCGCTATGTCTAGAATGAAGGCCTTGTATCCTACATCGACAGACTCGCCAAGACTATTAAAGGCTGTCCGCCAGCTATCCCATCAGACAGACTCCAACCCAGTGGACACAATGGAAGACACCGACCTGCAAGCGCTGATGGCCAGACTCGAACTGCTGATTGGCCGAGTCGAGCAACTTAAGAGTCAAAACGCACTCTTACTAGCTCAGGAAAAGACCTGGCGCGAGGAACGCGCTCACCTCATTGAAAAAAACGAAATCGCCCGGCGTAAGGTCGAATCGATGATTTCGCGCCTCAAGGCCCTGGAGCAAGACTCATGAGTTCAAGCAATAGCGTCACCGTGCAGATCCTCGACAAAGAGTATTCGATCATCTGCCCGCCGGAAGAACGCAGCAATCTGGTCAGTGCCGCGCGCTACCTCGACGGCAAGATGCGCGAGATCCGCAGCAGCGGCAAAGTCATCGGCGCCGATCGCATTGCCGTGATGGCCGCGCTGAACATCACCCACGACCTGTTGCACAAAGAAGAGCGCCCGGACATCCAGGCCAGCGGTTCGACCCGCGAACAGGTGCGCGACTTGCTCGATCGTGTCGATCTGGTCCTGGCCGACGATCAGAACACCGCCAAGGGCTGATTCGACTGGCAGCTTGAGGTATACTCGCGGCACTCCCTGGGGTGCTTGCCAGTTGACGATGTCCCGGAGCCGATTCGCACTACCCTGGAAGTTGCACGTTGGGCTGGTGTGCATGTCCGCTAGACGGAAAGCCTTAAAGTCTACTGCTTCTTCCACCTTGAACTTTCGGGTTCAAGGGCTGAGTTGACAGCGGTACATCCGGGGAGCCTGATTCGAATCCGATGTCGGTTTATGCCGACATCGGATTTTTTATGCGTACGTTTTCGTCCACCCTGCCGAAGCCGAACCATGACTGAACCCGCGCTGCTGCCCCGCCCGCAACTCCGCCGCCTGCTGCGCAAGGTGCGCCGCTCGCTGAGCAAAGCCGAGCAACACCAGGCTGCCAAAGGCTTGTTCCGGCAACTGGCGCAAGACCCGCATTTCCGTCGGGCCAAACACATTTCCCTGTATCTGCCCACCGATGGCGAAATCGATCCGCGCCTGCTGCTGCGCGAAGCCCAGCGCCGGGGAAAGGCGACTTATCTGCCGGTACTCAGCGCCTGGCCGCGGACCAAGATGGTTTTTCAGCGGGTTCGCCCCGGCGAAAAACTCAGACCCAATCGTTTTCGCATTCTCGAACCGCAGGCCAATCTGAGTCGGCAGCGCAAGGTCTGGGCGCTGGACCTGGTGCTGTTGCCGCTGGTGGGGTTCGACGATGTCGGCGGGCGACTGGGCATGGGCGGCGGCTTTTATGATCGCAGCCTCGCCTATCTGGCCCGACGCCAGAACTGGCGCAAGCCAACGCTGCTGGGCCTGGCCCATGAATGTCAGAAAGTCGAACGTCTGGCGCAGGCGAGCTGGGATGTACCGTTACAGGGCACGGTCACCGACAAGGCGTGGTATTTCGCGTGACAGGACGCCGCCAGAACAGCGGCGTCGAAGAAGACAGTTTCAGCGCTTGAAGGCCGTCGACTGTTGCACCTGTTGTGCAATTTCAATCGGTGCATCAGCCTTGTTCGCCCACAGGCTCTGCGCGTAACCAGTGGTCACGACGCCCAGGCCGAACAAAATTACCAAAGTCCATAGTAGATCCGGTTTGCGTTTCATCGATTGCCCCCCTCAAGGCACATCATCACGATGACAGCAGCGGTTTCCGTGTGTAGGCCGTGCAGCAGCGTCAAGCTTTAAAGGCCGGCATTTTGCGGCAACGTGAACCTGTGCGCAAACGCTGACGTCAACCGACTGTCGGTTTGTCATAAAATTGCCCGACAACCTGCCCAACGACCGTTTCAGGAGCACCCAACATGGCCTATTGGCTAATGAAATCCGAGCCCGACGAGCTCTCGATCAAAGGCTTGGAAAAGCTCGGCAAGGCGCGCTGGGACGGGGTTCGCAATTATCAGGCACGCAATTTCCTGCGGGCGATGGCGGTGGGCGATGAATTCTTTTTCTACCACTCCAGTTGCCCAGAGCCGGGAATCGCCGGCATCGGCAGGATCATCGAAGCGGCGTATCCCGATCCGACGGCGCTGGAGCCAGAGAGTCATTACTTCGATCCCAAGGCTACGGCGGAGAAGAATGCCTGGAGCGCGATTGATGTCGAGCATGTCGAGACGTTTGCTCGAGTATTGAAACTCGACTATCTGAAGCAGCAGACCGTGCTGGCCGAGATGCCATTGGTGCAGAAAGGCTCGCGACTGTCGGTGATGCCGGTGACAGCGGAGCAGTGGGCGGCGGTGATTGCGCTCAAGCCATAAGACTTTTTGCGACTGAAAAACAGCTATTGCGAGCAGGCTCACTTCTACAGGGGAACGCATTCCAGTTGTAGGAGTGAGCCAGCTCGCGATAGCACCAGACTGGACAGCAGAAGACTTACTGAATGATCAGGTTGTTGAACAACAGATCCTCAACCACCGGCTTGCCGGTCTCATCATTCATCACTTGCTGCGTCTGCTTCAGCGCTTCCTGACGCAGTTTTTCCTTGCCTTCGATGCTGCCCATCGCTTCGGTGCTCTGCTGCGTGAACAGCGCCACCAGTTGATTGCGGATCAGCGGCTCGTTGGCCTTGACCAGTTTGGTCGCTTCTTCGCCGGTCACGCGCAAGGCGACATCGGCCTTGTAGACCTTGAGCTTGGCCGTTCCGTCGAGGCCGTAATTGCCGACGAACGGCGGGCTCAGGGTAATGTAATTGACCTTCGGCGCCTCGCCTTCTTTGGCTTCTTCGGCCAGCGCTGCCACAGGCAGAGCCAGGGCCAGCAACAACATGATCCACGCTTTCACAATTCGCTCCTTATCCGGTTTGCGGCCTAGCATAACGACCCGCCGCACAAGCACAAGCTTATGCCTGACTATCAGGGCCGGGCATGCTCGTTGACCCGTTGATTCACACACCTACACTTATCGGCCATCACTCCCAAAGGAATAGCCCTGATGAAAGCCGTGCTGTGCAAAGCCTTCGGCCCTGCCGAATCGCTG
This sequence comes from Pseudomonas koreensis, assembly GCF_036668835.1. Lineage (GTDB taxonomy): Bacteria > Pseudomonadota > Gammaproteobacteria > Pseudomonadales > Pseudomonadaceae > Aquipseudomonas > Aquipseudomonas koreensis_I. The sequence continues at coordinate 425,784 of NZ_JAZEVW010000003.1, read as the reverse complement.
GTGCTGGAAGACGTCGCCAGTCCTGTCGCCAAAAAGAATGAAATCCTGCTGGACGTGCACGCCGCCGGGGTCAACTTCCCGGACACGCTGATCATCGAGGGCAAGTATCAGTTTAAGCCGCCCTTCCCGTTCTCGCCGGGTGGTGAAGCGGCTGGTGTGGTTCGCGAAATCGGGGAAAAGGTCAGCCATCTCAAGGTCGGCGACCGGGTCATGGCCCTGACCGGCTGGGGCAGTTTTGCCGAGCAGGTCGCGGTGCCGGGCTACAACGTGCTGCCGATTCCGCCGTCGATGGATTTCAATACGGCCGCCGCGTTCAGCATGACTTATGGCACGTCGATGCATGCGCTCAAGCAACGCGCCCACCTGCAGCCGGGCGAAACCCTGCTGGTGCTCGGTGCCTCCGGCGGTGTCGGTCTGGCGGCCGTGGAGATCGGCAAGGCCATGGGCGCGCGCGTGATCGCCGCTGCCAGCAGCGCGGAAAAACTTGAAGTGGCGAAAGCCGCTGGCGCCGATGAGCTGATCAATTACAGCGAAGCCAATCTCAAGGACGAAATCAAACGTCTCACCGACGGCCAGGGCGCCGACGTGATCTACGACCCGGTCGGCGGCGACCTGTTCGATCAGGCCATCCGCGCCATCGCCTGGAACGGCAGGCTGCTGGTGGTCGGCTTTGCCAGCGGTCGCATCCCCGAACTGCCGGTCAATCTCGCCTTGCTCAAAGGCGCGGCCGTGCTCGGCGTGTTCTGGGGCTCGTTCGCCCAGCGCCAGCCGCAGGACAACGCGGCCAACTTTGCGCAACTGTTCGGCTGGTTCGCCGAGGGCAAGTTGAAGCCGCTGGTGTCGCAGGTTTATCCGTTGAGCCATGCAGCGCAGGCGATCAATGATCTGGGGCAGCGCAAGGCTGTCGGCAAGGTTGTGGTGCAGGTCCGTTAAGGCCAGGGAGCGATCCGGGCCAGTAACCCGGATCGCCTCGTCGTTGAGATCAGCCCCTTTCAATACGCGAAAACCGCAGAAACCTTCCTGAGTCACCATTCCCACAACGCCCTGTTCTTACGTCTGAGCGACATGTTCATAAAAGAACACTCAACCACCTAGATTTCCGCTGTTTTGCCGACGTTAAGCGATGCTATTTTCAGTAACGAAACTGTAACATTCGCATCCGCAGTCAAAACAAGAAAACTGGAGCTCTTGAATGTTTGCTTTCTTTCGTCCTGCCGCACATCAGGCTCCCTTGCCTGAAGAAAAAATAGACAGCACCTACCGACGCCTGCGCTGGCAGATCTTCGCCGGTATCTTCATCGGCTATGCCGGTTACTACCTGCTGCGCAAAAACTTCTCGTTGGCCATGCCGTACCTGATCGATGAAGGCTACAGCCGTGGCGACCTCGGTCTGGCGATGTCGGCGATCGCCATCGCCTACGGTCTGTCGAAATTCCTCATGGGCCTGGTGTCCGACCGCTCCAACCCGCGCTTCTTCCTGCCGTTCGGCCTGCTGGTGTCGGCCGGGGTGATGTTCATTTTCGGTTTCGCGCCATGGGCAACGTCCAGCGTGACCATGATGTTCATCCTGTTGTTCATCAACGGTTGGGCGCAGGGCATGGGCTGGCCGCCGAGCGGGCGGACCATGGTGCACTGGTGGTCGCAGAAGGAACGCGGCGGTGTGGTCTCGGTGTGGAACGTGGCGCACAACGTCGGTGGCGGCCTGATCGGCCCGCTGTTCCTGATCGGCATGGGCCTGTTCAACGACTGGCACGCGGCTTTTTACGTGCCGGCGGCGGTGGCGCTGGGCGTGGCGGTGTTTGCTTTCATCACCATGCGCGACACCCCGCAATCGGTCGGCCTGCCGCCGATCGAGCAATACAAGAACGATTACCCGGAAGGCTACGATGCCAGCCACGAAGACGAATTCAGCGCCAAGGAAATCTTCGTCAAATACGTGCTGCGCAACAAAATGCTCTGGTACATCGCCCTGGCCAACGTTTTTGTCTACTTGCTGCGCTACGGCGTGCTGGACTGGGCGCCGACCTACCTGAAGGAAGCCAAGGGCTTCACCGTGGATAAAACCTCGTGGGCGTATTTCTTCTATGAGTGGGCAGGCATTCCGGGCACGCTGTTGTGCGGCTGGATGTCGGACAAGATTTTCCGCGGCAACCGTGGCCTGACCGGCATGGTATTCATGGCACTGGTGACGGTCGCGACGCTGGTTTACTGGCTGAATCCGGCCGGCAACCCGATGGTCGACATGATCGCCCTGCTGTCGATCGGCTTCCTGATCTACGGCCCGGTGATGCTGATCGGTTTGCAGGCACTGGAACTGGCACCGAAGAAAGCCGCCGGTACCGCCGCAGGTTTTACCGGGCTGTTCGGTTATTTGGGCGGTTCGGTCGCGGCCAGTGCGGCGATGGGCTACACCGTCGACCACTTCGGCTGGGACGGCGGCTTCGTGTTGCTGGTCGGCGCTTGCCTGTTGGCAATGGCCTTCCTGGCCCCGACGCTATGGCACAAGCAAGTCGCCAGTCAGAGCCGTGAGGCGGTCGCCTGATCGCTGGTTGACTGACAGCGCTTGAGCCGCGCCTCCAGATTACGGTCTGGCATGGCGTGGCTGCGCAGGGCGTGTGCGGTCTGCTCGACATAATCGCGAGTGGTGCCGTAACGCCCGCTGGCGCTGGCGAACACCTGGCTCAGCACATGATCCGGCAGGTTGCCGGCATAGCTGGGCAGGTGCCGCTCCAGGACAAAGCCCAAGGCCTGCACCTGAGTGCCATCTTCGAGCCGGCAGTTGAGCCAGTGCGGCCGATACGATGGCACCGGCATTTCGCGTTTCCACAAGGCGTACAGCGCGGTATCGAGATTGTCTTCCGGCAACCGATAGGCGAAGCCGCTGCACGAACCGCCACGGTCCAGACCGAACACCAGCCCGGGCATCTCCGGCGTCCCGCGGTGTTCATGCGACCATAAATAGAGGCCACGATGATAACCGTGCACCCGACCGCGTATTCTCTCGACGGCGGTGCATTCCGGGCGCCAGATCAACGAACCGTAAGCGAACAGCCACACCGGCCCGCCCTTGTGGCGCGCCATGGTCGATTGCATGGAGGCGAGCAATTGCTCGTGGGTCAGCTGCGGCCCGAGTTCCAGCCGCGGAGGGTAAGCCAGGTTCAGAAAAGCGTTTTCAATGGCGCTCATGGCGAATAGCGTTCAGCTCCCCGCGGGTGAAGAATTACTTAATAGAACGCACCGCTGTAACAATAAGGCACATATGTTTTCAGGCAAATTAAGTGCCATGGCACAAAGATTATTTAACGGCCTGATGGATTTATAACCTACCGGTATTTATTGAATTACATAAATACCGATCGGCTATATACGAAGTTATATGAAATCAGGAGCGCGGTGCATAAGCGAATACGTCTGCGCGCATTTGATGGGCATCCATCCCCGCCTCGACCAGCGCGTCCAGGGTGCCGTAAACCATGGCCGGCGAGCCGCTGGCATAGACGTGCAAGGGCTTGAGATCGGCGAAGTCTTCGCAAACCGCTTCGTGCAGCATGCCGCAGCGCCCTTCCCAGCCGCACTGATCGCTGACAACCTTGTGCAGGAACAGGTTGGGCAGTTTCAACCATTCGTCCCAATGTTCGATCTGGTAGAAATCTTCCGGACGGCGCACGCCCCAATACAGATGCACCGGGTGCTTGAAGCCATTGGCGCGGCAGTGCTCGATCAGGCTGTGTATCTGGCCCATGCCGGTGCCGGCGGCGACGAGTACCAAAGGGCCGTCAGGCAATTCAGCCAGATGGGTGTCACCGAATGGCAACTCGACGCGCACCATCGGGTTGCGTTGCAGCTGTTCGATCAGGCTCAGTGCACTGGCTTCGCGCGCCAGCACATGGATTTCCAGATCCCGCCCGCCGTGCGGCGCAGAGGCCATGGAGAACGCCGATTTCTCGCCGTTCTCGCGTTCGATCATCAGATATTGCCCGGCATGATAGCGCGGCGGCTTGCCGGCCGGCGCGCGCAGACGCACGCGCCAGGTGTCGCCGCCCACTTCGCGGCATTCGATGACCTGGCACGCCAGGCTGCGCACCGGCAGCTCGCCCAGCGCCAGAACGCCATCCCAGAGCAGCACGCAGTCTTCCAGCGGCTCGGCGATGCAGGTGAAGAACTCGCCGTGATCATGGACCTGGCCGTCCTGCTCGACGCGACCTTCAACCAGCAGCGCCGCACACACGTGGCAGTTACCGTTGCGGCAGCTTTGCGGGCAATCAAAACCCAGGCGCCGCGCGCCGTCGAGAATCCGCTCACCGGGCTGTATCTCGAGCACTGCTCCGGAAGGCTGCAGGGTTACACGCATCAATCTATTCCTAACTGATTCCAGATGGCATCGATCCGTTGAGTCACGGCGTCGTCCTTGACGATCACGCGGCCCCACTCGCGGGTGGTTTCGCCCGGCCACTTGTGAGTGGCATCCAGGCCCATCTTCGAGCCCAGGCCGGAAATCGGCGAGGCGAAATCCAGATAGTCGATCGGGGTGTTATCGATCATCACCGTATCGCGCTTGGGGTCCATGCGCGTGGTGATGGCCCAGATCACATCGTTCCAGTCTCGGGCGTTGATATCGTCGTCGGTGACGATAACGAACTTGGTGTACATGAACTGTCGTAAAAACGACCAGACGCCGAGCATCACGCGCTTGGCATGCCCCGGATACGACTTCTTCATGGTCACGATGGCCATGCGGTACGAACAGCCTTCGGGCGGCAGGTAGAAGTCGGTGATCTCCGGGAACTGCTTCTGCAGGATTGGCACGAACACTTCGTTCAGCGCCACGCCGAGAATCGCCGGCTCATCCGGCGGCCGGCCGGTGTAGGTGCTGTGGTAGATCGGCTTGATCCGGTGGGTGATGCGTTCGACCGTGAACACCGGGAAGCTGTCGACTTCGTTGTAGTAACCGGTGTGGTCGCCATATGGACCTTCATCGGCCATTTCGCCCGGATGGATCACGCCTTCAAGGATGATCTCGGCGGTGGCCGGCACTTGCAGGTCGTTGCCACGGCACTTGACAAGCTCGGTGCGGTTACCCCGCAGCAGACCGGCAAAGGCGTATTCGGAAAGGCTGTCCGGCACCGGCGTGACAGCGCCGAGAATGGTCGCCGGGTCGGCGCCAAGCGCCACGGACACCGGAAACGGCTGGCCCGGATGCTTCTCGCACCACTCGCGAAAATCGAGGGCGCCACCACGGTGGCTGAGCCAGCGCATGATCACCTTGTTGCGGCCGATCACTTGCTGACGGTAGATACCGAGGTTTTGGCGTTCCTTGTTCGGGCCTTTGGTGACGGTCAGGCCCCAGGTGATCAGCGGGCCGACGTCGCCGGGCCAGCAGGTCTGCACCGGCAGCATCGCCAGATCGACATCATCGCCTTCGATGACCACTTCCTGGCATACCGCGTCTTTGACGACTTTCGGCGCCATCGAAATGATCTTGCGGAAAATCGGCAGTTTCGACCAAGCGTCCTTCAAGCCCTTCGGCGGCTCCGGCTCCTTGAGGAAGGCCAGCAGCTTGCCGATCTCGCGCAGCTCACTGACCGACTCGGCGCCCATACCCATCGCCACCCGCTCAGGGGTGCCGAACAGGTTGCCGAGCACCGGAATGTCGTAGCCGGTGGGTTTCTCGAACAGCAGCGCCGGGCCCTTGGCCCGCAGCGTGCGGTCGCACACCTCAGTCATCTCCAGCACCGGCGAGACGGGAATCTGGATGCGTTTCAACTCTCCGCGCTGCTCAAGCTGCTGCACGAAATCCCGAAGATCCTTGAATTTCATTGACGATGGCACCCTCAAAATAGGCGTACATCCTACCTGCTCTGACGGGCAAACAGCAGCCCGTCAGTGCCCGGCATCGCTCATTGGCGGCTGGTGCCCAGCAACATCGGCGCAAACAGCGGGCTCAAACGCGCGCTGCCGGCGTCGGAAAGATGATCGGCATCCTTGTATTGCGAATGGCCGTCGACATCGATCATGCACAGGCCGTCCTTGCACATCAGCGGCGTCGGGTCGATGACATGCACGCCGGAATCGGCAGCGCTCATCGAGCCGAACAGACCGGTGAAAAACTGCTGCCGCGCCAGATGCTCGCTTAGCGGGCGACCGAGCCCTTCGGCCGAGCGGCCAATCCGCGCCAGACTGGTCAGGCGGCTGATGTAACTCTTGTGCTGCAGCGGCACCTCCTTGAACAACCAGACCTGCACTCCGGCCTCACGCAGTTCGCTGACTTGCGCCTTGATCGCCGCCGCCATGCGTTTCTCCGACTGCGCCACATTGCGCGAAGGATCGAGCAGGAACTGCTTGTCGCCGTCGCCGTCTTCACGCCCGTAGACGTATAGGCTCCAGTTCGCCGCCAGCACCACGTCCTTGATGCCCAGATCACGGACCAACTGCATGTTGCGCTGATTGAACTGCTTGCATTGCGCACGGAGGGCGTCGTCAATGATCGGTGGGCACCCGGTCAGGCTATACAGCCAAACGGGCTGGCCGTCACGCTGGCTGTTGCCTTCGATGGCCGGCAGCAGTGCGGCGGTGTGGCTGTCGCCCCAGAACATCTTGGTCGGCGCGATCTGCTGGTCACCGCCCACGCGACAGGCCTTGTCCAGGGTCTTGTCCTTGCTCATGTGCATGCACTTCATTTGCCCGGCGTTCCATTCCTGGGACTGCGCATACTCAAGTGCCTTGCCGCTCAGACGCTGCGGCACGCCGTCCGCCGAACGAATGGCCGAGCCAACCACCGCCAGGGCGGCAATGGAAACCAGGCCACCGACCAGCACCGAGTTACGGCTGGCAAACACACGCTTTTCGCGAAACGGCAGTTCGACATAGCGCAGGCTCAGCCACGCCAGTGCCATGGCCAGGGCGATCCAGCCAAGTGCTTCAAGCGGCTGGATGCCGTCGATGGAGATCGCGTTGGCGTACACGTAAATCGGCCAGTGCCACAGATACAACGAGTACGACAGCAAACCGATCCACACCATCGCCCGCAAGCTCAACAACTGGCCAGCCAGGGTCGGGCCGCGCGCGCCCGACCAGATCAATGCCGTCGTACCGAGCACCGGCAGCAAGGCTGCCCAGCCCGGGAACACCGTGGATTTGTCAAAGGTGAAGACCGCCAGCAGCACCGCCGCCAGTCCGGCCAGGCCGACCGTCTGCCGGACCCACAGGCGCGGCGCATGTTTGGCGGCCGGCAACACCGCGAGCATCGCGCCGCAGAGCAATTCCCAGGCGCGGGTCGGCAGAGAGAAGAAGGCGAATTCCGGGCGGCGCTCGATGTAGACGATGTTCAGCCCGAACGACACCAGCAGCACGGCGAACAGCATCCAGCGCCAGTGCCGGACATAGCGCATCAACAGCACCATCATCAGTGGGAAGAAAATGTAGTACTGCTCTTCCACCGCCAGCGACCAGGTATGCAATAAGGGTTTGAGATCGGAGGCCGGCTCGAAGTAGCCATCCTCGCGCATGAACAGGATGTTGGAAATGAACAGCGACTGGTAACGGATCGTCCGCCCCAGATCGGACAGGTCCTTGGCGGTCAGCAACAACCAGCCCAGCGCCAGCGTCACCACCACGACCACGGTCAATGCCGGCAGGATACGCCGTGCACGACGACCCCAGAAATCGAGGAAGCTGAAGCGCTGGGCACTGATTTCACGGAACAGGATCGAGGTGATCAGAAAACCGGAGATGACGAAAAAAACGTCGACGCCGACGAAGCCGCCGCTGAATGTATTGAATCCGAAATGGAACAGCACGACGGGAAGAACCGCAAGTGCGCGTAAACCGTCGATATCACGGCGATTGCCAAACGTGTGCATGAAAAACCTTACCTGTTCTGGATACAGAATCCCTTGAAGGCGCGACGTTAGCAGCCGCGCATACTTCAATCCAGATACAAATAAATCGCGGACAAAAAAAAGCGCCCCTTACGGAGCGCTCCTTTCAACGGCTTGCGTGTTACTTGCGCTTCATCGACAAGAAGAACTCGTCGTTGGTCTTGGTCGTTTTCAGCTTGTCGACCAGGAACTCGATGGCAGCGACTTCGTCCATCGGGTGCAGCAGCTTGCGCAGAATCCACATGCGCTGCAGTTCGTCGTCGGCCGTCAGCAACTCTTCGCGGCGGGTGCCGGAGCGGTTGATGTTGATCGCCGGGAACACACGCTTTTCAGCGATCTTGCGATCCAGCGGCAGTTCCATGTTGCCGGTACCCTTGAACTCTTCGTAGATCACTTCGTCCATCTTCGAGCCGGTTTCAACCAGCGCGGTGGCGATAATGGTCAACGAGCCGCCTTCTTCGATGTTACGCGCGGCACCGAAGAAACGCTTTGGCTTCTCCAGGGCGTGGGCATCGACACCACCGGTGAGGACCTTGCCGGAGCTTGGGATCACGGTGTTGTAGGCACGGGCCAGACGGGTGATGGAGTCGAGCAGGATCACCACGTCTTTCTTGTGTTCGACCAGGCGCTTGGCCTTCTCGATCACCATTTCGGCAACCTGGACGTGACGGGTCGGCGGCTCGTCGAAGGTCGAGGCAACCACTTCGCCGCGCACGGTGCGCTGCATTTCGGTCACTTCTTCCGGACGTTCGTCGATCAGCAGCACGATCAGGTGCACTTCAGGGTTGTTACGCGCGATGTTCGCCGCGATGTTCTGCAACATGATCGTCTTACCGGCTTTTGGCGGTGCAACGATCAGACCACGCTGGCCTTTGCCGATCGGGGCGCACAGGTCGATCACCCGACCGGTCAGGTCTTCGGTGGAACCGTTGCCGGCTTCCATCTTCATGCGCACGGTCGGGAACAGCGGGGTCAGGTTCTCGAAGAGAATCTTGTTTTTCGCGTTCTCCGGACGATCGAAGTTGATCGTGTCGACCTTGAGCAGTGCGAAATACCGCTCGCCTTCCTTCGGAGGGCGGATCTTGCCAACGATGGTGTCACCGGTGCGCAAGTTGAAGCGGCGGATCTGGCTCGGCGAGACGTAGATATCGTCCGGGCCGGCCAGGTAGGAAGCGTCTGCGGAGCGCAGGAAGCCGAAGCCGTCCTGGAGAATCTCCAGCACGCCATCACCGGAGATTTCCTCGCCGCTTTTCGCGTGTTTTTTCAGCAGGGAGAAAATCACGTCCTGCTTGCGCGAACGGGCCATATTTTCTATGCCCATCTGTTCGGCTAATTCGAGCAGTTCGGTAATCGGCTTTTGCTTGAGTTCAGTCAGATTCATATAGGAATGACGTAATCATTTATGGAGGGGGGAAATTAAGCTTTTGGCTTAATGAGGCCGCGCCGCGGAGAAGGCGACAGGATCGCGAACTAATTCGAAAAGGAGTGCGTCGGCGACGGCTAGCAGGGGGCAGTGGAGAAACCAGTGCGGGGCCGAATGTACCACCTGAGTTTCGGAGCGTCTAGCCCTGAATACGCAAAAAGCCCCGCGATTTGCGGGGCTTTTTTTAACGTTTTACCGCGACGCTTAGATGTTGGCGTCGAGGAAAGCCGCCAGCTGCGACTTCGACAGCGCGCCGACCTTGGTCGCTTCAACGTTGCCGTTCTTGAACAGCATCAGCGTCGGGATACCACGCACGCCATGCTTGGCCGGGGTTTCCTGGTTTTCGTCGATGTTCAGTTTGGCGACGGTCAGCTTGCCCTTGTAGGTCTCGGCAATCTCGTCCAGAACCGGTGCGATCATTTTGCAAGGGCCGCACCATTCAGCCCAGTAGTCGACCAGGACAGCGCCTTCGGCCTTGAGTACGTCAGCTTCGAAGCTAGCGTCGCTAACGTGTTTGATCAGATCGCTGCTCATGGAATTCTCCAGGTTGTAAGCAAAAAAACGTGGCCCATCATAGCCGCCCTTCCCGTGTTCAGGAAGCCGCAGTTGATTGAGTCTTGCTATGGTGACTGATGAGTTTGGGTATGGTTCAAGTCAGCCGGCGGCGGGGGCGATGAACGCGATTCCAGTGCGCAGGGCCGCGTTGCGCACATGTTCCTGCATGGCTTTTTGCGCCGCAGCCGAGGCGCGGCGGGCCAGGGCGCGGAGGATCTTGCGGTGTTCCTGCCAGGTTTCCATGGCGCGTTCGGCGCGGATGAACGGTAGTTTCTGGCTTTCGAGAAAGATCTCCGCGCTGGCGGTGAGGATGCTCAGCATCGCCTGATTGCCGCTGGCCAGAAGAATCCGTCGATGAAATTCGAAGTCGAGTTTTGCCGCTGCCTCGAAATCGCCGGCGCGCAATTGCTCACGCATCGCCGCAACGTTGTCCTCCAGCGCATCCAGGTCGAACGTGCTCAGCGTCACCGCCGCCAACCCCGCCGCAAACCCTTCCAGCGCATAGCGCAACTGAAAGATATCCAGCGGCGAGGCCTGCGCCGCAAAAGCCCATCCCGGTGCGCTGTCGCCATTGGCCAGTTCCATCGGCGCCTGCACGAACACCCCTTTGCCCGGCTGAATACTGACCACGCCCAGCGCACTCAGCGATGACAGCGCTTCACGCAACGACGCGCGGCTGACCCCCAATTGCAGGGCCAGATCCCGTTGCGACGGCAAGGCGTCGCCGGCGCCGAAACCCTGTTCGGTAATCAGTTTGCGGATCGCTTGCAGCGCCACTTCGGGTACCGCACGGGAAATCGAGTTCATGGTTTTTCGGACGCGCCAAGGTCAATGTGCGGCTAGTTGTAAAGCTATTCGACGGGTCCGGCAAGTCGTGCCCCAGCGGGGTTCGGTGCGCACCACTGATGCGCCATCGGGGTGCGAAAAGCCTCCTGACTGTTCAGACCAGTAAGACCGAACGAAGCCGCTGAAACCGCGGCCTGGCGCAATGAAAGCGCAGTCTTGGCACGCCCCATGCTCTGTCTGATCGCAGAAATCACTTCCCGCCGATCCGGAGATTGTCCATGACCCAGCGTTACAGCGCCCTCCTCGCTTCCCTGTTTGCCGGCCTGCTGCTGTGCCAGGCTCCCGCTCATGCCGACGGTCTGGACGACGTGGTCAAGCGCGGCACGCTGAAAGTCGCGGTGCCGCAGGACTTCCCGCCGTTCGGCTCGGTCGGCCCGGACATGAAACCCCGCGGCCTGGACATCGACACCGCGAAACTGCTGGCCGACCAGCTCAAGGTCAAACTCGAACTGACCCCGGTCAACAGCACCAACCGCATTCCGTTCCTCACAACCGGCAAGGTCGACCTGGTGATCTCCAGCCTCGGCAAGAACCCCGAGCGCGAGAAAGTCATCGACTTCTCCCGCGCCTACGCCCCGTTCTACCTCGCTGTGTTCGGCCCGCCAGACGCTGCGATCAGCAGTCTCGATGATCTCAAAGGCAAAACCATCAGCGTCACCCGTGGCGCCATCGAAGACATCGAGCTGAGCAAAGTCGCCCCCGAAGGCGTCACGATCAAGCGCTTCGAGGACAACAACTCGACCATCGCCGCCTACCTCGCCGGCCAGGTCGACCTGATCGCCAGCGGCAACGTGGTGATGGTCGCGATCAGCGAGAAGAACCCGAAACGTGTGCCGGCGCTGAAAGTGAAGCTCAAGGATTCGCCGGTGTATGTCGGCGTGAACAAGAACGAAGCCGCACTGCTGGCGAAGGTCAACGACATCCTGACCACCGCCAAGGCTGACGGCGCGCTGGAAAAGAACGCGCAGACCTGGTTGAAAGAACCCCTGCCGGCCGATCTCTGATCGACGGCGCGGGAGAATTTCATGGCTTATCAGTTCGATTTCCTGCCGGTGGTGGAAAACACCGACCTGCTGCTGCGCGGCGCGCTGTTCACCCTTGAGCTGACCGCCATCGGCGCGGTGCTCGGGGTCGGCGTCGGCATTGTCGGCGCGCTGGTGCGGGCGTGGAATATCCGCCCGTTCGCGGCAATCTTCGGCGTTTACGTCGAGTTGATTCGCAACACGCCGTTTCTGGTGCAGTTGTTTTTCATCTTCTTCGGCTTGCCGTCGCTCGGCGTGCAGATTTCCGAGTGGCAGGCAGCCGTGCTGGCGATGGTGATCAACCTTGGCGCTTATTCGACCGAGATCATCCGCGCCGGCATCCAGGCGATTCCGCACGGGCAACTGGAGGCGGCTGCTGCACTCGCGATGAGCCGTTTCGAGGCGTTCCGGCATGTGGTGCTGCTGCCGGCGCTGGGCAAGGTCTGGCCGGCGCTGAGCAGTCAGATCATCATCGTCATGCTCGGCTCGGCGGTGTGTTCGCAGATCGCCACCGAAGAGCTGAGTTTCGCGGCCAACTTCATTCAGTCGCGCAATTTCCGCGCCTTTGAAACCTATGCGCTGACCACGCTGATCTACCTGTGCATGGCGCTGTTGATCCGCCAATTGCTCAACTGGATCGGCCGGCGCTATATCAGCAGGAGCCGGGCATGAGCGACTTCACCTTCTGGGACATCCTGCGCAACCTGCTCACCGGCCTGCAATGGACGCTGGCGCTGTCGCTGGTGGCGTTCATCGGCGGCGGCATCGTCGGGTTGCTGATCCTGATCATGCGCATCTCGAAGAACTCGCTGCCGAGCAGTATCGCCCGCACCTGGATCGAGCTGTTTCAGGGCACGCCACTGTTGATGCAGCTGTTTCTGGTGTTTTTCGGCGTGGCGCTGGCCGGGGTCGAAATCTCGCCGTGGATGGCCGCAGCGATTGCTCTGACCCTGTTCACCAGTGCCTATCTGGCGGAGATCTGGCGCGGCTGCGTCGAGTCGATCCCCCATGGCCAGTGGGAAGCCTCGGCGAGCCTGGCGCTCAATCCGCTGGAGCAATTGCGTTACGTGATCCTGCCGCAGGCGCTGCGCATCGCCGTGGCGCCGACCGTGGGCTTCTCGGTGCAGGTGGTCAAAGGCACTGCTGTGACCTCGATCATCGGTTTCACCGAACTGACCAAGACCGGCGGCATGCTCGCCAACGCCACGTTCGAACCGTTCATGGTCTACGGCCTCGTCGCCCTCGGCTATTTCCTGCTCTGCTACCCCCTGTCCCTCAGTGCGCGCTACCTGGAAAGGAGACTGCATGCCTCTGCTTAGAATTTCCGCCCTGCATAAATACTACGGCGATCACCACGTTCTCAAAGGCATCGACCTCAGCGTCGAGGAAGGCCAGGTCGTGGCGATCATCGGCCGCAGCGGCTCGGGCAAATCGACCCTGTTGCGCACCCTCAATGGCCTGGAGTCGATCAATGACGGGGTGATCGAAGTCGACGGTGAATACCTCGACGCCGCCCGCGCCGACCTGCGCAGCCTGCGGCAGAAAGTCGGCATGGTGTTTCAGCAGTTCAACCTGTTCCCGCACCTGACCGTGGGCGAAAACGTCATGCTCGCGCCGCAGGTGGTGCAGAAAGTGCCGAAGGCCAAAGCGGCCGAACTGGCGCGCGAGATGCTCGAGCGGGTCGGCCTGGGCGAGAAATTCGACGCCTTCCCGGATCGGCTGTCTGGCGGCCAGCAACAGCGCGTGGCGATCGCCCGGGCGTTGGCGATGTCGCCGAAGGTGTTGCTGTGCGACGAGATCACCTCAGCGCTCGACCCGGAACTGGTCAACGAAGTGCTCGCCGTGGTCCGGCAGCTGGCCAAGGAAGGCATGACCCTGATCATGGTCACCCATGAAATGCGCTTCGCCCGCGAGGTCGGCGACAAGCTGGTATTCATGCACCACGGCAAAGTGCATGAAGTGGGCGATCCGAAGGTGTTGTTTGCCAACCCGCAGACGGCGGAGCTGGCGAATTTCATTGGCACCGTCGAAGCGACAGCCTGAGGCCCCTCCGGAGCCCCTACCGGCGCCTTCGTGAGCAGGCTCGCTCCCACAGGGGATATGCATTCCAGTGTGGGAGCGAGCCTGCTCGCGAATGGTCGCGCCGCGGTCTCAAGCTTTTCTGCGCAGGATCAACGGTTTGAACCGTGCGCGTTGGCGTCAGCGTGTGATCGTGGCACGATGGCGGGGTTATCGACCGAGACTCCCTGATCATGCCGCAATCCCAAGCCAAGAATCTGTCCCTGATCGCCGCAATCGACCTGGGCTCCAACAGCTTTCACATGGTCGTGGCCAAGGCCCAGAATGGCGAGATCCGCATTCTCGAGCGTCTCGGCGAAAAGGTGCAACTGGCCGCCGGCATCGACGATGCGCGCCAGCTCAACGAAGAATCGATGCAGCGCGGTCTCGACTGCCTCAAGCGCTTTGCCCAACTGATCAACGGCATGCCGCTGGGCGCCGTGCGCATCGTCGGCACCAACGCCCTGCGTGAAGCGCGCAACCGGATCGAGTTCATCCACCGCGCCGAAGAAATCCTCGGCCATCCGGTGGAAGTCATCTCCGGTCGTGAAGAAGCGCGCCTGATCTACCTGGGCGTGTCACACACCCTCGCCGATACGCCGGGCAAACGTCTGGTTGCCGACATCGGCGGCGGCAGTACCGAGTTCATCATTGGTCAGCGCTTCGAGCCACTGCTGCGCGAAAGCCTGCAGATGGGCTGCGTCAGCTTCACCCAGCGCTATTTCAAGGACGGCAAGATCACCCCGGCCCGTTACGCTCAGGCGTACACCGCGGCGCGGCTGGAGATCATGAGCATCGAACACGCCCTGCACCGCCTGACCTGGGATGAAGCGATCGGCTCCTCGGGCACCATTCGCGCCATCGGCCTGGCGCTGAAGGCCGGCGGCCACGGCACCGGTGAAGTCAACGCCGAAGGCCTGGCCTGGCTCAAGCGCCGGCTGTTCAAGCTCGGTGATGTCGACAAGATCGATTTCGAAGGCATCAAACCCGACCGCCGCGCGATCTTCCCGGCCGGTCTGGCGATTCTCGAAGCAATCTTCGACGCCCTCGAACTGCAACGTATGGATCACTGCGAAGGCGCACTGCGCGAGGGCGTGCTCTATGACCTGCTCGGTCGCCATCACCACGAAGACGTGCGCGAACGCACCCTCACCTCGTTGATGGAGCGCTACCACGTTGACCTCGAACAAGCGGCGCGGGTCGAGCGCAAAGCCTTGCACGCGTTCGATCAGGTCGCGGCAGACTGGGAGCTGGACGACGGCATCTGGCGCGAACTGCTCGGCTGGGCGGCGAAAGTCCACGAAGTCGGCCTCGATATCGCGCACTATCACTACCACAAGCACGGCGCCTACCTGATCGAGCACTCGGACCTTGCCGGATTTTCCCGTGAAGACCAGCAAATGCTCGCGCTATTGGTACGTGGCCACCGACGCAATATTCCCAAAGACAAGTTCGCCGAATTCGGCGACGACGGCATCAAGCTGATTCGCCTGTGCGTGCTGCTGCGTTTTGCCATTCTGTTCCACCATATTCGCGGCACGCAGGCGATGCCGCAGGTGGTGCTGCATGCCAATGGCGATAGCCTTGAGGTGGAATTCCCGGAGAACTGGCTGGATGAAAATCAGCTGACCCAGGCGGATTTCGGGCTTGAGGCGGACTGGCTGACGCGGGTGGGGATTGTGCTGACGGTTCACTGATTAGCGGGCATGCGCAAAAAAGGCGATCCGTTGGGATCGCCTTTTTTATTGGGCTTGGCTTGAATGCCGGTGCGAGGCAGCCCCTCACCCCAGCCCTCTCCCGAGGGAGAGGGAGCCGATCTTCACCGGCTTCAAATTTCAGGTTCGACTTGAAATCTCAGGTCAGCGTATAACGCAAGACACCGCGGTCAGTCCCCTCTCCCTCTGGGAGAGGGCTAGGGTGAGGGGCTTTTGACTTGCCAAGGCCTCAACTGCTCACCGGCAAAATCGGACTCCCCAACCGCTCCAGCAACGTCGCCTGCGCACTGCGCGGGTTCTGATTGCCGGTCGGCGTATTGCGGATGTAGCGACCGTCCGATTGCAAGCTCCAGCTGTGGGTATTGTCGGTCAAATACAGCTCCAGCTCTTTCTTCACACGGGTCAGCAACTTTTTGCCTTCCACCGGGAAGCAAGTCTCGACGCGCTTGTCGAGGTTGCGCTCCATCCAGTCGGCGCTGGAGAGGAACATCTGCTCGTCGCCGCCGTTAAGGAAGTAAAACACCCGCGTGTGCTCAAGGAAGCGGCCGATGATCGAGCGCACATGGATGTTGTGCGAAACTCCGGCGATGCCCGGCCGCAGGCAGCACATGCCGCGCACCACCAGATCGATGCGCACGCCCGACTGGCTGGCCTTGTACAGCGCGCGGATAATCTTCGGATCGGTCAGCGAGTTGAACTTGGCGATGATGTGCGCCGGTTTGCCGTCGAGCGCAAATTGCGTCTCGCGGGTGATCATGTCGAGCATGCCTTTCTTCAGGGTGAACGGCGCATGCAGCAGCTTTTTCATGCGCAGGGTCTTACCCATGCCGATCAACTGGCTGAACAGTTTGCCGACGTCTTCGCACAAGGCGTCGTCGGAGGTCAGCAGGCTGTAGTCGGTGTAGAGCTTGGCGTTGCCGGCGTGGTAGTTACCGGTACCGAGGTGCGCGTAACGCACGATTTCGCCGGCCTCGCGACGCAGGATCAGCATCATCTTGGCGTGGGTCTTGAAGCCGACCACGCCATAGATCACCACCGCACCGGCCGCTTGCAGACGGCTGGCCAGTTGCAGGTTGGACTCCTCGTCAAACCGCGCGCGCAGTTCGATGACCGCGGTGACTTCCTTGCCGTTACGCGCGGCGTCGACCAGCGCATCGACAATTTCCGAGTTGGCGCCCGAGCGGTACAAGGTCTGGCGTACGGCGAGCACATGCGGGTCTTTCGCCGCCTGACGCAGCAGATCGACCACCGGGGTAAACGACTCGAACGGGTGCAGCAGAAGGATGTCCTGCTTGCTGACCACACTGAAAATGTTTTCGCTGTTCTGCAGCAGTTTCGGAATCTGCGGGGTGAACGGCGTGTATTGCAGTTCCGGGTGGCTGTCCAGACCGGTGATGCTGAACAACCGCGTCAGGTTGACCGGACCGTTGACCTGATACAGCTCGGTCTCGCTCAAGTTGAACTGCTTGAGCAGGTAGTCCGAGAGGTGTTTCGGGCAAGTGTCGGCAACTTCCAGACGCACCGCGTCGCCGTAGCGCCGCGAGAACAACTCGCCACGCAGCGCGCGGGCCAGGTCTTCGACGTCTTCGGAGTCGAGCGCCAGGTCGGCGTTTCGGGTCAGGCGGAACTGGTAGCAGCCTTTAACCTTCATGCCCTGGAACAGGTCATCGGCGTGGGCGTGGATCATCGACGACAGGAATACATAGTTGTCGCCGGCGCCGCCGACTTCTTCCGGGACCTTGATGATCCGTGGCAGCAGACGCGGCGCCGGGATGATCGCCAGACCAGAGTCGCGACCAAAGGCGTCGATACCTTCGAGCTCGACGATAAAGTTCAAGCTCTTGTTCACCAGCAACGGAAACGGGTGCGTCGGGTCGAGGCCGATCGGGGTGATGATCGGCGCGATCTCGTCGCGGAAATAGCGGCGTACCCAGGTCTTGAGCTTGGTCGTCCAGTTGCGCCGACGGATGAAGCGCACCTGATGCTTTTCCAGTTCCGGCAGCAGAATGTCGTTGAGGATCGCGTACTGACGATCAACGTGACCGTGGACCAGCTCGCTGATCCGCGCCAGCGCCTGATGCGGCTGCAAGCCATCAGCGCCGGCCTGTTCACGGGCGAAGGTGATCTGCTTTTTCAGCCCGGCGACGCGGATTTCGAAGAATTCATCAAGGTTGCTGGAGAAGATCAGCAGGAACTTCAAGCGCTCCAGCAACGGGTAGGACTCGTCCAGCGCCTGTTCCAGCACGCGGATGTTGAACTGCAATTGCGAGAGCTCGCGGTGGATGTACAGGCTGCTGTCATCCAGGCCGGGGATGGCAATTGCCGGCACCGCCGCTGCGGGTTCGGCGACCGGCGCGGGTGGCGCAGGCTCGAGTTCCGGCGGGGTCTCGGCGATTTGCTCGACCACTGGTTGAGCTTCTTTTACGGCAACTTCAGTGAGTCCTTCGGTATTCATCGCATGTTCCTGGGAGGGCTATTTCTGCTCTCGTAACAATTGAGCGGCACGAACGGCAAAGTAAGTCAGGATGCCATCTGCACCGGCACGTTTAAAGGCGGTCAGTGATTCGACAATCACCGCTTCGCTCAACCAGCCATTCTGAATTGCGGCCATGTGCATGGCGTACTCGCCACTGACCTGATAGACGAAGGTCGGCACCTTGAAGGCATCTTTTACCCGGAAAAGAATGTCCAGATACGGCATGCCGGGTTTGACCATGACCATGTCCGCGCCTTCGGCCAAGTCCGCACCGACTTCGTGCAGCGCTTCGTCGCTGTTGGCCGGGTCCATCTGGTAGGACGCCTTGTTGGCTTTGCCAAGGTTGCTGGCCGACCCGACCGCATCGCGGAACGGGCCGTAATAGGCGCTGGCGTACTTGGCCGAGTAGGCCATGATCCGCACGTTGACGTGACCCGCCATTTCCAGCGCTTCACGAATGGCCTGGATGCGACCGTCCATCATGTCCGACGGCGCTACGACTTGCGCGCCCGCTTCGGCATGGGACAGCGCCTGGCGGACCAGTGCATCGACGGTGATGTCGTTCTGCACGTAACCGTCTTCGTCGAGGATGCCGTCCTGGCCGTGCGTGGTGAACGGGTCCAGCGCCACGTCGGTGATGACGCCCAGTTCCGGGAAACGCTGACGCAGCGCGCGGGTAGCGCGCTGGGCAATGCCTTCAGGGTTCCACGCTTGGGCAGCGTCGAGGGATTTCAGTTCCGGTGGGGTGACCGGGAACAGCGCCAATGCCGGAATCCCCAGTTCAACCCACTTGGCCGCTTCTTCAAGCAGCAAGTCGATCGTCAGCCGCTCCACGCCCGGCATCGACGCCACGGCTTCGCGGCGGTTTTCACCGTCGAGCACGAACACCGGCAGGATCAGGTCATCGACCGTCAGCACATTTTCCCGCACCAGCCGACGCGAAAAATCATCACGGCGGTTGCGACGCAGACGGGTGGCTGGGAACAGGCGATTGGCGGGGGTAAAGCTCACGGCGGACTCCTGAGCCCGGGCAAACGGGCGAGCGTGACAGTTATAGACGGCCATTATGACCAACAGATGACAGTTATGTGTGCCCCGTGTCACGTAGCCGCATTCCATTGTCAGCGTAGGAAATGTTCACGTCGAGACACATTTGGACACTTTCATGAATGTGTCCGAAGGGTTAGGCTGCGCGTTCATTTCGCCAGCACCCAGACAATGCTCCAACAATTTCTGCACGACTTTGGCTACTTTGCCTTGTTTCTCGGCACGTTCTTCGAAGGCGAAACCATTCTGGTGCTCGCAGGCTTCCTCGCGTTCCGCGGATACATGGACATCAACCTGGTGGTGGTCGTGGCCTTCTGCGGCAGTTATGCCGGCGATCAACTGTGGTACTTCCTCGGCCGCAAGCACGGGCGCAAACTGCTCGCGCGCAAACCACGCTGGCAGCTGATGGGCGACCGCGCGCTGGAGCATATCCGCAAGCATCCGGACATCTGGGTCCTGAGTTTCCGTTTTGTTTATGGTCTGCGCACGGTGATGCCGGTGGCGATCGGCCTGTCGGGTTATCCGCCGGGACGTTACCTGTTGCTCAACGGCATTGGCGCGGCGATCTGGGCCACGGCACTGGCAGCGGCCGCGTATCACTTCGGTGCGGTGCTCGAAGGCATGCTCGGCAGCATCAAGAAGTACGAGCTGTGGGTGCTCGGCGCCTTGCTGATCCTCGGCCTCGGGCTGTGGCTGCGCCGGCGCTTCAAGAACGCTCGCTTGGCCAAACAGATTTATCAGGACGAGCAACTGACCAAAGCAGCCGAGGCCGAACAGTTGCGCAACACCGAAGCGTCCAGCCCAGCCGAACCCAAGACCCCGACCGAATAAAGCGCCGCACGCTCTCATGCCTGCGGCCGCGCCCTCTGCGCCGAGTCTTCATGCACCACGGTTCCCTCTCCCCCGGCACGCTTGCGCTGCCAGCAAAAAATGAACACCCCGCCGCCGTTGCGATCCATGAAGAGAGGGTTCTGTGCCCGATACCGCCGCCCGTTCCGCCTATGGCAACGCGCGACGATTTAGTGGACATTGAGCGCCATGAATCTGGAGAGAAACCCATGAGCAAAAAAGTTGCAGTGATCCTGTCCGGCAGTGGCGTCTACGACGGCGCCGAGATCCAGGAAAGCGTCATCACCCTGCTGCGGCTCGACCAGCGCGGCGCGCAGGTGCAGTGCTTCGCGCCGAACATCGCGCAATTACATGTGATCAATCACCTGACCGGCGAGGAGATGCCCGAGTCGCGCAATGTGCTGGTGGAATCGGCGCGCATTGCCCGGGGCAACGTCAAGGACATCCGCGACGCCGACGTCGAGGAGTTCGACGCGCTGATCGTGCCCGGTGGTTTCGGTGCAGCGAAAAACCTTTCGAACTTTGCCAGCGAAGGCGCCGGTTGCAGCGTGCAACCTGAAGTGCTGGCCCTGGCCGAGGCGTTTGCCGAAGCGGGCAAGCCAGTCGGGCTGATCTGCATTTCCCCGGTGCTGGCAGCGAAGATCTACGGCCCGGGCGTGACCTGCACCATCGGCAACGATGCCGACACCGCCGCCGCCATGAGCAAAATGGGCGCGACTCACGAAGAGTGCGCGGTGACCGAGATCGTCGAAGACAAGGCGCGCAAGCTCGTCACTACCCCGGCCTACATGCTGGCGCAGACCATCAGT
Source organism: Pseudomonas koreensis (assembly GCF_036668835.1). Lineage (GTDB taxonomy): Bacteria > Pseudomonadota > Gammaproteobacteria > Pseudomonadales > Pseudomonadaceae > Aquipseudomonas > Aquipseudomonas koreensis_I. Next base: position 405,107 of record NZ_JAZEVW010000003.1, on the reverse strand, counting down.
GAAGCGGCGTCCGGCATCAACAAACTGGTCGACCGCGTGCTCGAGTTGACCCACGAGAACGACGCCTGACTCCCCGGCAGCATACAAAACCCAATGTGGGAGCGAGCTTGCTCGCGAAAGCGTTGTGTCATTCAACTCAAGGGTGTCTGATACATCGCTTTCGCGAGCAGGCTCGCTCCCACAAGATTTGCGCAAGACTCAGGGCTTGCGGGTCAGCCGGGTGAGGATCCGGTCCAGGGCATTGGCAAACGCCTGCTTCTCCCGCTCGCCGAACGGCGCCGGGCCGCCGCTGACCTGGCCTTGTTCGCGCAGGTCGGTGAACAGGTTGCGCACCGCCAGGCGCTCACCCATGTTCTGCGCATCGAACTCCTTGCCGCGCGGATCCAGCGCTGCCACGCCTTTCTTCACCAAGCGGTCGGCCAGCGGAATATCACTGCAAATCACCAGCTCACCGGGCACCGCGTGCTCGACCAGATAGTCGTCGGCCGCATCCGGCCCGCTCGGCACCACGATCAGTTTGACGATCGCCAGCCCCGGCTTGGTTTGCGGCTGGCCGGCCACCAGCACCACTTCGAACTGGCGCTTGAGGGCGAATTTCACCACCAGATCCTTCGCCGCCCGCGGGCAGGCGTCGGCATCGATCCAGACACGCATTTTCTTTCTCCAAAGACAAAGGCTCGCCCCACAGGATACACACCGACCCTGTGGGAGCGAGCCTGCTCGCGAATATGAGCGCAGCGAATGCCTCTAAACCGTTATCCGGCGCTTCTCCGCCACCCAACTACGCCCATACAGCACAACAATCGCCACGATCGCCACCGCCTGCGCCGCCAACGAATAGGCATCGGCGTGAATCCCCAGCCAGTCGAAGTCGAAAAACGCCACAGGCCGTGTGCCGAAGATCCCAGCCTCTTGCAGCGCTTTCACACCATGCCCGGCAAACACCACCGATAACGCGCACAGCAGCGCCGCGTTGATGCTGAAGAACAACGTCAGCGGCAGTTTCGCCGAACCGCGCAGGATCACCCACGCCAGCCCGACCAGCAGCACCAGCGCCGTCGCCCCGCCCGCCAGCACTGCGTTGTGCCCGGCAGGTCCGGCCTGCAGCCACAGGGTTTCGTAGAACAGGATCACTTCGAACAGCTCGCGATACACCGAGAAGAACGCGAGGATCGCAAAACCGAAACGCCCGCCGCCGCCGACCAGACTGCTCTTGATGTAATCCTGCCAGGCGGCCGCATGCCGGCGATCGTGCATCCACACGCCGAGCCACAACACCATGACGCTGGCGAACAGAGCCGTTGCGCCCTCAAGCAATTCACGCTGCGAACCGCTGACGTCGATTACGTACGCCGCCAGCGCCCAGGTGCCCAGGCCGGCCAGCAATGCCAGCCCCCAGCCAACGTTGACACTGCGCACCGCCGATTGCTGGCCGGTATTGCGCAAGAACGCGAGGATCGCCGCCAGCACCAGAATCGCTTCCAGGCCTTCGCGCAGCAGAATCAGCAGCCCGGAGATGTAGCTCAGCGACCAGCTCAGCCCATCGCTGCCCAACAGACCGGCCGACTCCTTGAGTTTGGCCTTGGCCGCGTCCAGACGTTGCTCGGCCTGCTCGACCGGCAGGCCGTCCTGCAAGGATTGCCGATACGCCATCAGCGTTTTTTCGGTGTCCTTGCGCACGTTGGCGTCGACGTTATCCAGCGAACTTTCGACCAACTCGAAGCCTTCCAGATACGCCGCCACCGATAGGTCGTACGCCTGATCGTGCTCACCGGCGCGGTAGGCCGCCAGACTCTTGTCCAGCGTCGCCGCGGTGTAGTCGAGCAACTGCGCCGGGCCACGCTTGACCTGCGGCGGCTGCGCTCGTTGCGCACGGAACGTCGCCGCAGCTTGCGGGCCTTCGGCGGCCTGTACTTCGGCCGGAGTCTGGCGGGCCAGATCGGCGATGTTGTAGGTCTTGTCGGCTTTTGCAGCCGTGGCATCGGCACTGAAACCAGCGATGTAGGTCGCCAGATCCCAGCGCTGCCGATCATCGAGCTGATCGGCAAACGCCGGCATGTCAGTGCCTTCGACGCCTTGGCCGAGGGTGTTATAGATTGCGTACAGGCTCAGGTGATCGATCCGCGCCGCGTCGCGCAGATTCGCTGGCGCCGGCGACATGCCGAGCGCCGCCGGGCCGTCACCGGCACCGCTGTCGCCGTGGCACACCGAGCAGTTCTGCGCATACAGCGGTGCGCCGCGAGTCGGGTCGGGGGTGATGATTGGCGCCTGGCTGACTTCATACGCCACCGCCAGTTGCGCGCCCAATTGCCGCGCCTGCCGCGCCACATCGGCACCGTCCTGCCTGGTGCTGATCGCAGTGTGCAAGGCGCTGACGCCCTGCTCCAGGGCGGCTTTTTCCGGTTTGGCTGGCATGCCGGCAATCAACCCTTGCAGCGCCTGGGTGAATTCCAGTTGCTCGCGGTACTCGGCGTCATCGACGACCTTCCCAGCCTCGACCGTTGGCGGATAATCCGCGCTGATGTAATCGAGCAGGTGCAACGCCTGCGGCGCGCCTTCCACGGTATCGGCCAGCAGCGGCAGGCTGCTCAGGGCCAACAACGGGAACAGCAGCCAGGCCAGCAATCGGGACGAGGCAGTCATGAACGAGTCTCAAATGGAAATGCGAAGTTACATATTGTTCACTTCGAACTCATTTCCCTCAAGCTTTCTCGGTATCGGCAGGGAATCTTTGCAACCTCCAAGCACTGTGCCACCATCGGCACCCGCCACGGGCAGCTGCCCGCAATCCTCAAGGAAGACCTGCTCCATGCGCCATTGCCTGCTGTTTTCGCTGCTGCTGACCGCCATTGTGCAACTGGTCGGCTGCGGGGCTTATCGCAACTACGATCTGGAGCTGGAGCAGACCACCGAGCAATTGAAGCAGGGTAACGTTGACGGCTCCCTCGCCTTGATCGAGGCGCACAACCCGGACGAGCAAAAAGACCTGCTCTATTACTTCGAGAAGGGCGCGGTGCTGAGTGCGGGCGGCGCACTGCCGCAGAGTCAGGCCGCCTGGCGCAGTGCCGAGCAAATGGTCATTGAGCGCCAGGACACCATCGAAACCACAGGCGACAAGCTGTTGGCAGCGATGGGCAAGGAATGGGGCAGCATCATCAATGACAAACTGCGTCGCTATGACGGTTATGACTATGAAAAAGTCATGCTGACCACGCAGATGGCTCTGAATCAATTGGCGGTGAATGACTTCGACGGTGCCCGCGCCGACATCAAGAAAACCCACGAACGCGAAGCATTGATCGCCCGACAGCGCGAGCTGGAATACGAACGCGTCGAAGAAGCAGCGAAAAAACAGGGCGTTCGCGTGCATTACAAGGATCTGCAGGGTTATCCGGTGGTAATGCTCGACGCACCGGCGGTGATCGCCCTGAAGAACGGCTATCAGAGCGCCTTCAGTCATTATCTCGCCGGCTTCACCTACGAAGCGCTGGGAGAAAAGGACCTCGCTGCACCCGGCTACCGCCAGGCCATCGAGCTGCGCCCGGATCTGCCGTTTTTCCAACAGGCGCTGCGCGACCTCGACAGCCCCGGCCTCAAGGCTGGCGAGAGCGATGTGCTGTTCATCGTGCAAAGCGGCCTCGCGCCAGCGCGCAGTTCGCTGCGTGTGCCTTATCCAGTCAAACTGGAAGATGGTCAGGTCATCGTCGCCAACATCTCGTTTCCGGTGATGGTGCCCGACACTTCAACGCCGTCGCTGGCCGAGATCAGCATCGATGGCCGGCAGAAGAAGCTGACCATGGTCAACAGCATTACTGACATGTCCTTGCGCACCTTGCGCGACGACATGCCCGGCATCATCCAGCGCACCACCTACCGAGCCTTCCTCGCGGCTGACGTGCAGGGCCGGGATAACCGACGCGACCCGAGCAAAGCGTCATACGTGACGCATTGGGATGGTTTCGAACACGCCGACACGCGCACCTGGCGGACACTGCCCAATCTGACCCAGGTCGTGCGCGTGCGCCTGAAACAAGGTGAGCACTCGATCGCCTTGCCTGGTGCCGTCGGCAGCGCGCCGCTGAAAATCCGTATCGATCAGCATCGTCAGGTCATCACCGTGCGCGCCCTCGGCGCCAGGCTTTTTGCCAATGGCAGCGCCTTCCAGCCCTCCAGTGCAGCAGCGCAAAGCGCGGTGGCGGAATCGGTGCGGTAGTGGCATCGAAGCATCGAGCGCCATCAAAAAGGCATTACATAGCCATCACGCCACGCTTATAATGCCGCGCCCTCGCCCCCGCGAGCCGGCATCAAAGCTCCTCTTGCAAGAGGAATTGGCAGGAGGCCAGCGCCACTGTCGATCGGTCACATCAGCCCGACCAGCACCCGCGGCTGCAGTTATCGCTACTCAGGGAAGAAGTACCCATGGCATTCCGCGCTCCCACTCTGCTCGCGCTCAGCGCCGTCACGCTGCTCTCGGGCTGTTCGGCCTTTCGCAATTACGACTCCGAACTGGCCCAGACCAACCAGCAACTGGCCTCCGGCAACGTTGACGCGGCACTGACCCTGCTGGAAAAGAACAACAGCGGCCCGGACAAAGACCTGCTTTATTACTTCGAAAAAGGTGAACTACTGCGCGCCAAGGGCGACCTGTCCGGCAGTCAGAATGCCTGGACCAGCGCCGACCAGGTGGTCGGTCAGTGGGAAGATGCAGTCAAGCTCGACAGCGCAAAGTACCTTGCCCAGTTCGGCAGTTTCCTGGTCAACGACAAAGTCCGTCGCTACGAAGGCTACGACTACGAGAAAGTCATGCTGACCACGCAAATGGCTCTCAACCTGCTGGCGGTCAACGACTTCGACGGCGCCCGCACCGCGATCAAGCGCACTCACGAGCGTGAAGCAGTGATCGCTGATTTGCGCGACAAGGAATACCTCAAGAGCGAAGAACAGGCCGAGAAAGAAGGCATCAAGACCCAGTACAAGGATTTGCAGGGTTATCCGGTCGCCAGCCTCGACGCCCCGGAAGTGGTGGGCCTGAAAAACAGCTACCAGAGTGCGTTCAGCCATTACCTCGCCGGCTTCGTTTACGAAGCGCTGGGCGAGAAGGACCTGGCTGCACCGGGCTATCGCAAAGCCGCCGAGTTGCGCCCCAACACTCCGCTGCTGGAGCAGGCGCTGGTCAATCTCGACAAGCCGGGCAAATCCGACGACAGCGACATCCTGATTGTGGTGCAAAGCGGTCTGGCCCCGGCCCGCGATTCGATCCGCGTGCCGCTGCCGTTGCCGATTTCCAATAACGTGGTGATCACCCCGCTGTCGTTCCCGATCATCAAACCGGACACCTCCACCGCGCCGTTCGCGCAGATTGGCGTCGATGGCAAGCAGGTCGATCTGACCGCGCTCAACAGCACCACGGCCATGTCGCGCCGTGCGCTGCGTGACGATATGCCAGGGATCATCGTGCGCACCACCGTGCGGGCAATCACCAAAGGCGTGGCACAAAAACAGATCAACGAAACCAACCCGCTGGCCGGCTTGGCCGTGGGTATTTCTTCAGCGGTGCTCGAAGGTGCCGATACCCGTACATGGCGCACGCTGCCAGACAACACTCAGGTGGTGCGTCTGCGCTTGAAGAAGGGCGAACATCAGGTCACCCTGCCGAGCGCCGTGGGTGGCTCGGTGATCAAGGTCAGCGTCGACCAGCGTTACCAAGTGATCAGCCTGCGCGCCGTGGGCAATCAAGTGTTCGCCGGTGGCCTCGCGGCCCGCGTTGTTCCGAATGCCGCTGCGACCAGCGTCGCCAGCCTCAAACAACCTTAAGAACGGAGTCTTTGCATGCGCTTCAAACTCATCGCCGTTGCCGCCCTCGCCTTGCTGGCGAGCGGCTGCGCCACCCCGCCGCCACCAGAGCCGGGCAGCGCCGCGAGCAAAGTCGTGGCCATGGGCCCGCAGAAACACATCGTTGTCGGCGCCATGCGCGTCGCCCGCGAAAATGGCTTCATGACCGTCAACGTGCAGTTGAGCAACACCCTCAACAGCAACAAGATTTTCTACTACCGCTTCGCCTGGCTTGGCGCAGAAGGTTTCCCGGTGGCCGAGGAAGAAGTCTGGAAAAGCCAGATGATGTACGGCGCCCAGACCAGTTTCATCCAGGCCATCGCGCCGACGCCGAAAGCGCTGGATTTCCGTCTGGAAATCAAAACGCCTTAAGCCTGTCACCCTATTCCTGATTCAGAGATCACTCCCATGTTTGCACGCTTTTCCTGCATCGCTGTCATCGCCCTGCTGGCCTCCGGTTGCGCCAACACCTCGCCGACGCTGGGCAGCAAGAACATCAGCTACGGCGACACCAAAGCGGTGGAAACCGTCACCAACGAATTCGGTTCGACCGACCTGCAAATGATCGCCGAGTCGATGACCCGCTCGCTGGCTCAGTCCGGCATCCTGCAGGGCCGTCCGGTGGTTCAGGTCTACGATGTGAAGAACAAGACCAGCGAGTACATCGATACCCGCGAAATCACCACCAGCATCAAGACTCAGTTGATGAAGACCGGCGTTGCGCGTTTCGCCAGCGACAACAATGCGATGCAGAGCCAGGTTGACCAGCTCAAGCTGCAGAACCAGAGCGGCCTGTACAAAAAGAGCACCGTGGCCAAGACGGGCAACATGATCGCCGCCAAGTACCGCATCGAAGGTTCGATCAGCTCGATCGTCAAGCGCAGCAGCGATTACAAGGACGTCTTCTACAAATTCAGCCTGCAACTGATCGACGTCGAAAGCGGTCTGGCCGAGTGGATGGACGAAAAAGAGATCCGCAAAACCACGGAGCGTTAAGCAATGCGCGCATGGATTGGCATGATGGCCCTGGCTTGCGCGTTCAGCGTGCAAGCGGCCCCGAAAGTCGCGGTGACGGATCTGGCGTACCAGGAACGCGTGGAGCAATACATCCACATCGTTTCGGCGCAGAGCAATCACCGCGAGGGTTACTACAGCTCCAGCGGCTCTTCGAGCTACAACGAGATCGAAGCGACCACCAGCTACATCGAGCAGGGCGAGCTGCGTAAATTCACCGGCGACATCAAAGGTGAGATCCTGCGTACCGGCATGTTCCAGCTGGTGCAGGGCACGCCATACACCGCCTCGTCCAGGGGCGATGTGTACGACGTGATCAAGCGCATCAAGGCCGGCAATTTCAAGGGCGCCGACTACGTGCTGTTCGGCACCGTGTCGGATATCGACTTCACCCAGGACATCAACGAGCTGGCGCACACCGACAGCTATTCGGCGGTGCTGGGCCTGACGCTGGTGGCGGATTTCAGCCTGATCAACACCAAGACCTTCGAGATCACCTCGGCCTTCACGGCGATGGGCGAAGCGCAGGACACCAAACTGGTCAATCATCGCGACATCAAGATTTCGCTGAACCGTCCACGGGTGGTCCGCGAAGTCTCGAAAGCGCTGGGCGAAGACGTGGCCGGACAGCTGAGCATGCAGCTCGGTGGCGACGGTCATGAGCAGCCGCGCGAGGCACCGCAGCGCAACAATCTGCCGCGCGACACCGCGCCGGTGATTCTGCGCTGACTGATCATTCCCACGCTCAGCGTGGGAATGCAGCCCGGGACGCTCTGCGTTCCAGGCGCAAAAAAAGGCGACCCGCTCGGGTCGCCTTTTTTGTGCCTGCGCGGTTTACACCGCCGCTTTGCGCAATGTTGCCATAAACGCTGCGGCACCGATGAACAGCCCGGCAAACGTGCGGTTCATGCGGCGCTGCTGCTTCGGCGTGCGCAGCAAACGCAGCACTTTCGAAGCCAGCCCGGTGTAGCCCGCCATGACGATCAGATCGACGAAGATCATCGTCACCCCGATCACCAGATACTGAATCAACAACGGCGCATGTGGGTTAATGAACTGCGGCAGCACCGCGAGCATGAACACCAGCGCCTTGGGATTGCTGATGTTCACCAGAAACCCGCGGAACACCAGCGCCAGCGGCTTGCCGATCGGCCGCACCGCGGCGTCATCGCTCATGTCCATCGGCAGCGCGCGCCATTGCTTGATCGCCAGGTAAACCAGATAGGCCACACCGAACCATTTGATCGCATGGAACGCGGTGGCGGAAGCCGTGAGGATCGCGCCGACCCCGGCGCCGACAATCGCAATCTGCACCGCCAGACCGAGCTGCAAGCCGAGGGCGTTCCAGTAACCGCGCCAGAAACCATATTGCAGACCGCTGGACATCGACGCGATGGCGCCGGCACCCGGGGACAGACTGATCACCCAGCAGGCTGCGAAAAACGCCAGCCATGTTTGAAGCTCCATCGCACACCTCGACTCGTGCTCGTGACAAAGGCATAAGCTAATGCGGCGATGGCTGGATGACTATCGTTTTTTGCTGAGGATTGCGATGCTACTGAGGGCCTGCTCGCGAAGGCGCCAGATCAGGCGCCCGAAATCTACTTTTCGAACCCGCTGGACGGAAACACATCCGTGCCGCGCCAGCGCCGCACCGAACGCTGGAAGAACAGGCTGTTGGGCACCTGGACCATGGCGCTGCCGGTGCCGAGTTCTTCGGCCTCGATCAACGTGGTGTAGAGCAGATTGATCGCTACCACCCGGCCTTTGACGCCCGGTTTGTCAGTGGTGTCGACCAGCTCGACGACATCGCCCAAGCGGAACGGCCCGACGGTGAAGATCAGAATTGCGCAGAGCAGGTTGGACAACACGCTCCACATGGCAAAGAACGCCACCGCCGCCACCGCGACGAACCCGGAGAGTGCGGTCCACAGCACCGTCGCTGAAACCCCGAGGCGTTCCAGCACGAAGATCACCGCGCTGCCCATGATCAGCCAGCGCAACACACCGCGCAGCGGCATCAGCAGTTGCGGCGGGAACGGGTAACGCTCACCCAGACGGGTCAGCCCCCGGGCGACCACGCGCTGGGCCAGGTAACCGGCGAGCAGGATCAGCAGAATCTGCACGCCGAGCCAGATCGGCTCGATCCACATTGCCGGCAGCGGCAGCTTGAACGCTTCCATCAGGACAGCGCCTCCAGCTCCGCCTGCATGCTTTCCAGAGTCTCCAGCGCTTGCATCCAGGCTTCTTCAAGCTCGGCTTCGCGAACCTTCAATTTGGCCTGCTCGGCGAGCAGATCGCGCAGTTCGTTCTTGCGCGCCGGCTCGTAGATGTCGCTGTCGCCGAGGCTCGCGTCGACCTTGGCGAGCTTTTCATGCAGCTTGCCCAGTTCGGCTTCGAGCTTGTCGGCTTCGCGTTTGTGCGGGGCCAGTTGCTGACGCAGCGCCGCGGCCGCTTGGCGCTGAGCCTTCTTGTCGGTCTTGTCCGGATTGACCGGCGTGTTGTTCACCGGCGCGTTGCGTTGACGGTACTCGACCAGCCAGCGCGCGTAGTCATCGAGATCGCCATCGAACTCTTCAACCTTGCCGTCAGCGACCAGGTAAAAGTTGTCGGTGGTGCTCTTGAGCAAATGCCGATCGTGAGACACCACCAGTACCGCGCCGCTGAATTCCTGCAGGGCCATGGTCAGCGCCAGACGCATTTCCAGATCGAGGTGGTTGGTCGGTTCGTCGAGCAGCAGCAGGTTCGGCCGTTCCCAGGCGATCAGCGCCAGCGCCAGACGGGCTTTTTCGCCACCGGAAAAATTCAGCACCGGCTCATCGATACGCGCACCGCGGAAGTCGAAACCACCGAGGAAATCACGCAAGGTCTGTTCGCGCTCGGTCGGTGCCAGACGCTGCAAGTGCAGCAACGGGCTGGCCTTGGCATCCAGCGAATCGAGCTGATGCTGAGCAAAGTAGCCGACCACGGTGTTTTCACCGCGAGTGAGGCGCCCGGCCAGCGGTTCGAGCTCGCCGGCAAGATTCTTGATCAGCGTCGATTTACCCGCACCGTTCGGACCCAGCAGACCAATCCGTGCGCCTGGGGTCAGTTGCAGCTTGACCTTCTCCAGGATGGTTTTGTCGCCATAACCCAGGCGCGCATCGGACAGGTCGATCAACGGGCTGGAGATCTTTGTCGACTCGCGGAAAACGAAATCGAACGGCGAATCGACATGCGCCGCCGACAACTCTTCCATCCGTTCCAGCGCCTTGATTCGGCTTTGCGCCTGACGAGCCTTGGTCGCCTGTGCCTTGAAGCGGGCGATGTAGCTTTCCATGTGCGCACGCTGCGCCTGCTGCTTCTCGTAGGCCTGTTGCTGCTGGGCCAGCCGCTCGGCACGGGCGCGCTCGAACGCGGTGTAGCCGCCACGATAGAGGGTCAGCTTGCGCTGGTCGACATGGGCCACGTGATCGACCACTTCATCGAGGAAATCGCGGTCGTGGGAAATCAGCAGCAACGTGCCCGGATAGCTTTTCAGCCATTCCTCGAGCCAGATGATCGCGTCGAGGTCCAGGTGGTTGGTCGGTTCGTCGAGCAGCAGCAGGTCCGATGGGCACATCAGGGCCTGCGCCAGGTTCAGACGCATCCGCCAGCCACCGGAGAAATCGCCGACCTGACGATCCATCTGCTCGTTGCTGAAACCGAGACCGGCGAGCAGTTTGCGCGCCCGCGCATCGGCGGTGTAGCCGTCGGCGCTATCGAGTTCGGCGTGCAGACGGGCCAGCGCGGTGCCGTCGTGGGCCTCCTCGGCGGCGGCGAGCTCGCGCTGCACTTCGCGCAGGCGCAGGTCGCCGTCGAGCACGTAGTCGACCGCCAGGCGCTCAAGGGTATCAACCTCTTGGCGCATGTGCGCGATGCGCCAGTCGGCCGGCAACAGGCAATCGCCCGAATCCGGGTGCAACTCGCCACGCAGCAAGGCAAACAGGCTGGATTTGCCGGCGCCGTTGGCACCGATGAGGCCAGCTTTGTGGCCGGCGTGCAGGGTCAGCTCGGCGTCTTCTAGCAGACGTTGCGGGCCACGCTGTAAAGTCAGGTTCTGAAGTCGGATCATAATGGCGGCGGAGTCTACCAGCTTCGCTCACAACTGGCGCGAGTAGCACGATGTCCTCTGACCTGTGGAGCTTTGCCTTGAATGTCTACACCCGAGCGGGTGTGGAAGATGCCTGCCTGCAATTGCAAACAGCAGGCGTCAATGTCTGCCTGTTGCTGTGCGGTTTGTGGCTGGAACAACGCGCGGTGACATGTGATGAACAGCGCTTGAACCAGCTGCGGACGCTGACCGGGCCTTGGGATGCCGAAGTGGTGCAACCGCTGCGTACATTGCGCATGCAATGGAAAACCCGGGCGGTCGACGATGCCGTATTGAAAGGCATGCGCGAGCAGATCAAATCACTCGAACTTGAGGCAGAGCGAGTATTGCTGTCACGGCTTGAGGGTGTAGCGCAGGCGTGGGCGCGAAACGCCGCCGGTTCTACCACCTGGCTTGAGGGAGTGGTTGGCGCGGCGGCCAGCCCGAACCGCGACGCGCTGCAAGTGCTGCGCGTCGCGGCAACCGGCACTTAGGAGGCGCTGGTCGGGTTATTGCTGACGCTCGATGCAGCGGCTGGCGTTGGCGCAGTCGTAGGGACCGAGGTAGTAGCGGCAGGCGCAGCAGCGGCTGGCGTGGCCGGGGTGGCTGGCGCGGCAGGCTTGGCAGCTGGGGCAGCGGCTGGTTTGGCAGCGGCTGGCTTCTTCGCAGCGGGTTTTGCGGCAGGTTTTGCTACTGGCTTGGTGGCTGTTTTTGCAGCAGCAGGCTTGGCAGCAGTGGTCGCAGGTTTGGCAGCGGCAGCCGGTTTGGCGGCTGGCTTTGCGGCGGCTTTAGCGGCTGGTTTTGCAGCTGGCTTGGCGGCAGTTTTTGCAGCCGGTTTAGCCGCAGCTGATTTCGCGGCAGCTGATTTCGCGGCAGGCTTGGCGGCAGCGGTTTTCACAGCAGGTTTTGCGGCGGGTTTCGTCGCAGCTTTCGCTGCAGGTTTAGCGGCCGGTTTGGCAGCGGTGGTTTTCGCCGGAGCGGCTTTGGTCGCGGCGGGTTTTGCAGCCGGTTTGGCGGCGGCAGTTTTAGCGGCAGGCTTGGCGGCAGCTGGTTTGGCAGCGGTGGTTTTCGCCGCCGGTTTTGCAGCGCTCGCCGCAGCCGGTTTTTTCACCGCAGGTTTCACAGCGATTTTGGCGGCTGGTTTGGCTGCGGCTTTCACCGGTGCTTTCGCAGCAGGCTTGGCTGCCGTTTTAGCAGCAGGCTTGGCCGCTGCAGTTTGGGTCTTGTTGGCAGCCGGTTTGGCGGCGACTTTCTTCGCTGGCGTGGCGGCTGGTTTGGCAGCGCGGGTGGACAGGACTTTGCCCACGGCTTCTTGCACGCGACCGACACCCTGGGCCAGTTTCAGGCTTTCCTGGGCATCGCGCTTGAGCTGGAGAATGTAGCTGCGTGTCTCGGACTGACGATCCTTCAGCGCATCGAGCAGGTCTTCCAGTTCTTTCACCGCGCCTTTGGCTTTGGTCTGTGCCTTGGCTTTGCCGGCAGTTGCTGCGTCCTGCAATTTGGTGCGCGATTTGTGCAGTTTTTCCTGCGCCTTGCCGCGTTGCTTTTCCAGCTTGGCGAGCAATTTTTCAGCATCAGCCAAGGCTTGCGAGCAAGCGTTTTCCAAATGCTCGAGCAGGCTGCCCGAGAGTTGTTGGAGTAAGTGCAACGGAGTATTTACAGGCTTCTTGGTGGCCGACATGGTTTACCTCCTGGCTGACGTGAGTGCGGCTCATACTAGACCTCTGCTGATACCGCCGCTAGGGCATCTTGACAGTATCGAAACCGTTGCGTTGCACCGAAACGAAAATGTCTTGCACGAAACCCAAAGGAGTTCACCGGTGCAGCGCTTTGCGCTGGCATAATCCCGCGCATCTCAGGTCGGAGAGTGCCCATGTCACGCTACTTTTTTTTATCCCTCTGCGTGCTTTTTTCAGTCGCCCATGCCGACGAAAAAAACACCGCGAATGATGCTCATGATCTGGCTTACAGCCTTGGGGCGAGTCTCGGCGAGCGCCTGCGCCAGGAGGTTCCACAGTTGCAGATTCAAGCGCTGATCGAGGGCTTGCAACAGGCTTATCAAGGCAAACCATTGGCGTTGAGCGAAGCGCGTATCGAGCAGATTCTGGCTGACCATGAATCGAAGAATGCTGAGCAGGCATCGCTGCATTCGAGCGACGCGGCGATGGAAAACGAACAACGTTTTCTGACGGCTGAAAAAGCCAAACCCGGCGTGAAGGAATTAGCCGATGGCATCCTGCTGACTGAACTCGTTGCGGGTAACGGTGCAAAGGCCGGACCTGATGGAAAAGTGCAGGTGCTGTATGTCGGCAAGCTACCGGACGGCACCGTGTTCGATCAGAACAGCCAACCGCAGTGGTTCAATCTCGACAGCGTGATTGCCGGTTGGCGAACCGCGTTGCAAAACATGCCGGTGGGGGCGAAATGGCGCTTGGTGATTCCATCGGATCAGGCTTATGGCGCTGACGGCGCCGGCGACCTGATCGCCCCGTTCACACCGCTGGTGTTCGAAGTTGAATTGCGTGGCGCGACGGGTTGATCTGGCATAAAAAAGGTGCGCTTTCGGGCGCACCATTTTTTGCTCGGGCTTTTCAATAATCAGGCCTGAACCGGCTCCTCAGCCTTGTGTGCTGTATGCAGCACTTCGATCAGGCAGTCTTCGAGTTCAAAGCGCTCGTGCAGCAGTCCGCCCAGCTCCTTGAATTTCTCGGCGACGCATTTGCCTTCATCACACAGATCGTTGAACGCAAGCAGCTTCTCGGTGATGACGTCGATGCGCGGATAGATCGTATCGGCGAGTTCCAGGCCGCGCTTGTCGTTGAACGCTTTGGCTTCGCCGGTCAGCTGTTCGTAGATTTCGAAGTGCCCGGCCGATACGTAATCAACCAGTACGCCGCAGAATTCCTGCAAGGGCTTGCGGCTCTCCGACAAGGCTTCAGGCTGCGCGCCGAGTTTGTCGTAGGCGCCGATCAGTTCTTCACGCTCCTGCAACCAGCGGTCGATCAGCAGATGAACTCCACCCCAGCGTTCCTGAGCATTCTGACAACTTTCGAGCATGGCGATCTCTCTTCCCTTGTGGGTCATGCTGCTCTACACCCGCGTCCCTGTTCTGATCAGGCTTGGGGGACGGTCGGGCAGAGCGTCATCGAGCAACATGATTCCAATGACACGTGCGGGCCAGATTATGCCCGCGCGCTTATGGCTTCAAGGTACGCAGGAGATAAAGTTCATACAAGTGTTTAATCGCGCAGCATCAGCGTGTGCGACGCTTCGCCGCTGAGCGGGCGTTGCAGAGCGCTCCAGACCAGCCGCAACAGTTGATACACCGCCAGAATCGATACCGCGACGAAGAACAGCAGACTCCATTCCGGGATGCTCAGGTCGAACAGCGTCCAGGAAATTTCCGCGCATTCGGCGGCGCCGCTAAACATCCGTTGCAGCGCGCAGATCCACGGCAGCCCCCCCATAAACGACTCGGGAGCCGCTATGCAATGGTGCAGTTGCAGCACCGGATCACTCTGAATCAGCACCTGCCGCCAGGCCGCCGTGGTGCCACCCAAAGTCGCTCCCAGGGTCACCAGCCAGTACAACCACAGGCCCGCACGCTTGGGGCCGTGCACCGCCGCCACACCACTGCAAACGCAAAGCAGCGTGAGAAACAGCCGCTGCACCAGGCACAGGCTGCAAGGCGTCAGGCCGACAGCGTATTCAAGATAATAGGAAGCTCCCAGAGCAAAGACCCCCGCAATGAAAGCCATGAAGAACAAGGAGCGTGAGCAGGCCAACGACATGGCTTTTCCGTAACAGTAGAGACAGGCGGTTACGGTAGAGGAAAGCGTGTCAGCCTTTCAAGGCGATGCCCTGCGGACAGTTCACCAAAGGTGTAGGGAAAACCCGACAGGTTCGAGAGGAATTGATGTAGCGCGCTGTAAGACTTTGTCCCGCAGCCGCATTGAAGATCGAACTTCAGCGGTAATCGGCAGCGAGGGAGATACCTCCCTCGCCCCTTTCAGACCGCTGTCGGCACTGGCAACGGCGCCGCCAGCAAACGCTCATCCAGCAGGCCAAGGCCTTCCTGGAACAGTTGATTACTGCGCTCGGTATCGCCCAATTGCGCCAGCAGCCTCGCCAGCTCGGCACAGGTTTCCGGATTGCGCTGAACACGCAGGCTGCTTTCCAGGTAATCGCGCGCCTTGCCCCACAAACTGGTTTGCAGACACAGCCGGCCCAGGGTCAGCAGCAGGCTCGGATCGTTCGGGTGATCCTTCAACCAGCCTTCGGCGATTTGCAACTGACGGGCTGGCTCGCTACCGCGCACCAGGCCGTAAAGACGGGCCAGATGGCTGTCGTATTTGCGCTTTAGCGCGGTGCGCAATACCTCTTCGGCCTCGACCTGAGCGCCTGACTGGCGCAGTTGTTCGGCATACGCCAGCACCAGCGAAGGCTCTTGCCGTTGCGCCGAGGTCAGTTGCTGCCAGGCGCGAGTCAGCGATTGCAGGCCCACGCTGCCGTCTTCTTCGCGTTGCGCGGCCAGCGACAGATTTTCGCCCCAGGCGCGGCGCTCCAGTTCTGTCAGCTCCGCCGGTGGCAGAACCTTGTCCTTGCGCAGCTCCGGCAGCAAACGGATCACCGCCGACCATTCGCCGCGTTGCTGATACAAACGCTGCAACTGGCGCAGCGTCTGTGCATTGTGCGGATGCCGCTCGTGCATCGCTTGCAAAGTCACCAGCGCACCGTCGGTATCGCCACGATCAGTTTGCAATTGCGCATGGCTCAAGGCGATCGCCAGTTCCGCCTGCGGTTGACGTTCCAGCGCGCGCTCGAGCAACCGATCGCACTCCTCGTAATGACCTTGTTCGTTAGCCGCGCGGGCGGCGCCAAGGTAGTAGAGAAGCGGTTGGCGCTCGGCTTCGGCGGCTCGCGACAGATGCCGCTGCGCACTGGCCCAGCGACCTTCGGCCAGATCCAGCTGACCATGTTCGATCGCTACCTGCACGCGCCGGCTGCGGTTACGCCGCGACCACGGATTGACCACACCGCTGGAGGTCATGATCAATTCGATCAGCGCCCTGATGCCCCAGACGAGCAGCCACAACACGGCGATGACCGCCAGCGTCGCCCACAGGCTCGATTCATAGCGGAAGCTCTTGTAGGCCACCAGCACGTAACCGGAATGTTCGGCAATCGCCAGCCCCAGCGCCGCCGTCGCCGCGATCACCAGAAACACGATCACATACAGGCGTTTCATGGCGTGGCCTCCTGCGCAGTGTTGGCAGCAGGCTTGGCAAACGGTTTCACCGACTCTTCAGCGTTGACGTTGCGTCGCTCAAGATAGGCCTGGACCGCGCTGAGCGTGCCGGCCAGATCCGGTGTCACGACTGTCACCGGTTCCTTGCTCAACTCGCCGACCTGCTCGAGCATCACCTTGCTTTGCGGATTGTCCGGGTTGAAATTGCCCTTGAGCACATCACGCGCCTCGGCCAGCGCCTGGGTATACACCGACGCCTGCCCGTTGAGGGCTGCCCACTGCGCCTGCTCCAGCGCCAGGCTGAGGGCCAGACGCACCTGACTCAGGCTTTGCCCGGCCAGCAATGGCCTCACATTCTTGTCGGCGTTGAAATCGATGCGGATATAGCGCGATACCTTGTCCCACCATTGCGCCCAGCGACTGGCGCCGTCACCGTCGGCGGTCAGGCCCAGCAGCGATTCGCCGCGGTCCTTGTACTCCGGCGCCAGTTCGGTGAGGTTGATAACCTGGTCGCGCAGCGCGCCCAGGCGCAGGAACAGCCCGGTGCGGTCCGGCTGCTCGGTGCTGCGCAGCGCCACCAGGGTTTTCGCCACCTGCTCGCGCGCGGCGAACGAACCCGGATCGTTTTGCTCGCGAAGAATCTCGTCAGCGCCCTGCACCAGCGCCTGAGCGCTGCTGATGTCCTGCAAGGCTGACAGGCGCAGGCTGGCCAGACGCAGCAAATGTTCGGCTTCGGCCAGACGCCAGTCCTTGCGGCTGGCGCCCAGCACGGTTTCCAGACGCTGATTGAGGCGCTGCTGATCGCCCTGCAACTGCGTCACCAGACGCTGGCGTTCGGCAAGTTCGTCGGCTCCCGGCAGTTGCGCAAGGCGCTCGGTCAGGCGCTGCTCGTTGAGCTTCAGACTCTGCGCCTGATCGTTCAACGCCTGCACCTGACCGGACTGTTGCTGGGTGTTGGTCTGCAGGTGGCGGACCTGCCAGACACCCCAGCCTCCGATCGCCACACCGGCGGCGCCAAGCAACAGGGCGACGATGGCCAGTCCATTGCCTCGGCGCGGCTCTTTGGCCGGCGGTGGAGTTTCAACCTGGGTATCGGTCACAGGTTGCACATCATCTTTAGGCAAGGCTGTTTCGCTCACGTATCCATCCTTTGCATCAGAGAACGGCCACGGGATGTTCCCGTAACGCCGTCAGCAAAGCCGCGGCACTCGCGCCGCGGCAATCCACAACTGTTTGAGCCCCGGCGGCACGTGCCAGCTCGGCGACTCTCGGGCTTGGTACAAACAACGGCAACTGCGCGATGCCTGCCCAGGCTTCACCGGCCATTTGGCGCAGGTGCTCGAAACCCTGTCCACTGCTGACCACCAGGCCGTTCAAGCGTTCCGCTTCGATCCGCCGTGGCAGTTCTTGCGGCGCGTGGCTCGGCAGCTCGCGTCGATACAATTCCAGATACTCGACACTAGCACCTGACTCGCGCAGACGCTCGGCGAGCAGCTCGCGCCCGCCCTCACCACGCAAGATCATCACCCGCGCGCCAGGCTGGCCGAGCACCTTGAGCAGACGCGGCAATTGCAGCAAGGCTTCGCTGTCATCGCCGGCGTCCGGAAAATGCACGTCCAGGCCATGCTCGCGGAGAATATCGCCGGTAGCCGAGCCCACGCTGAACCACGGCATCGTCAATGACTGCGGCTCGTACGTATCAAGCAGATCCAGGGCAATGCGCGCCGCCGGCTTGCTGACCACGATCACCGCGTTGCAATCCGCCAGCCGAATCAGCGCCTGACGAATTGTGGCAGACACAGGCAGCGGAGCTATTTCCAAAAGCGGCAGGCAACTGCTGAAAATCCCCTGCGCGGCCAACGTCTCGGCCAGCGCCGCGCAGTCGTCCGCAGGGCGTGTCAGCAGCAGGCGCCAGCCGGTCACTCGTGACCTGCCTCGCCATATACCGCTTTGAGGATGTCATCGGCGCCCTGGCGCAGCAAGTCTTCGGCGACCTGCACGCCCAAAGCTTCGGCATCGCCGCGCGGCGCACGGGCTTCAGCACTGAGCAGCCTGCCGCCACTTGGCTCACCGACCAGACCGCGCAGCCACAACTGCTCACCTTCGAGCACGGCATAGCAGGCGATCGGCACCTGGCAGCCGCCATTCAAATGTTTGTTGAGCGCACGTTCGGCGCTGACGCGCGACGAGGTGTCGGCGTGATGCAAAGGCGCGAGCAGTGCGTGGATGTGCGTATCGGCGCTGCGGCACTCGATGCCCACCGCGCCCTGACCACCGGCCGGCAGGCTGTCATCGACGCTGATCGCCGAAGTGATACGGTCCTCGAAGCCAAGGCGGATCAGACCGGCCGCCGCGAGGATGATCGCGTCGTACTCACCGGCATCGAGCTTGGCCAGGCGAGTATTGACGTTGCCACGCAAGAAGCGGATCTGCAGGTCCGGACGGCGCGTCAGCAATTGCGCCTGACGACGCAGGCTTGAAGTGCCGACGATGCTCCCGGCAGGCAGCGTTTCGAGGCTGGTAAAGGTATTGGAAACGAAGGCGTCGCGCGGGTCTTCGCGCTCGCAGATGCAGAACAGACCGAGGCCTTCGGGGAAATCCATCGGCACGTCTTTCATCGAATGCACGGCGATGTCGGCTTCGTTTTCCAGCAGCGCGGTTTCCAGCTCCTTGACGAACAGACCTTTGCCGCCGATTTTCGACAGTGGCGAGTCGAGCAGCTTGTCGCCGCGACTGACCATGGGCACCAGCGTTACCTGCAAACCGGGATGGGCCGCTTCCAGACGGGCTTTGACGTATTCGGCCTGCCAGAGGGCCAGCGCACTTTTACGGGTGGCGATGCGGATTTCGCGAGAGGACATGGATCAATCCGTACTGAATAGATACGGCGGATAATAACAGCTCAGCCAAATCCACTTTGACTTGAATCAGAAACGACGTGGCCTCCCTGGCCTGTGATGCCCGGTTCAAGCAGATGGCGCCGCCCGGAGTGACCGGGTCAAAGCCCCTGCATCATTTTGCGTACGCCGGCGACATGACGGCGGCTGACGATCAGCGCATCACCATTGAGGCCTTTGAGGAACAGCTGAAAATGCCCCAGCGGCGTGCGTTGCAGACGCTCGATGCGGTCGCGGGCGACCAGCGCGTTACGGTGGATCCGTACGAAGCGCTCGCCGAACTCGTCTTCCAGCGCCTTGAGTGGCTCGTCCAGCAGCACCTCGCCGGCCTCGTGGCGCAAGGTCACGTATTTGTGGTCGGCGATGAAGTACACCACCTGATCCAGCGGGATCAGCTCGATACCTTTGCGAGTGCGCGCGCTGATGTGGCTGCGTGGGCCGTTGCCGCTTTCGGCAGCGGGACGGGTCAGCGACGAGAGTTGTGCCCGGTTGGGACGCTCAGCCCGCTTCAGGGCTTCCTGCAGATGTTCAGTTCGCACGGGTTTCACCACATAGCCCACGGCACAGGCCTGCAGGGCTTCCACGGCAAATTCATCGGGGCTGGTGCAAAACACCACGGCCGGCGGCGTTTCGCGTTCGCACAGACGGGCAGCCACCTGCAGGCCATCGAGGCCCGGCATGCGGATATCGAGCAAGACGATATCCGGCTTGTGGCTGTCGATCAGTGCCAACGCCTCTTCGCCATTGGTGGCGCTGGGCTCCAGAACTGTATAACCCTCAAGCTCGCTCACCATTCGGCTGAGGCGCTCGCGAGCCAGTGGTTCGTCATCAACGATCAGGACATTCATATTGCGCTGGATTCCTGCGTGAGTCTCGCACAAGGATAGCTAGACAGGTGAAGTGACGTCCGTCACCGCGATCCACGCTAAGACTAGCCTGAGCGCCAAAAAGTGCCGTACGTCGGCCAGCAATATTTGCCAGCGTCCGGGTCGTACTGCTCGAAGCCCGCTGTTTCTTGCGTTTTTCACGGGGTTTGCCGAAGGACAATCCACCCACCCCCTCTTCTTATAGTCGGCGCCCTGCCCTTTGCGCGAGACAAAGCCACGCCGACCCTTACGTCCAACTGTAGACGTTCGTCGGAGCGATATTGCTCAATCGAAAAATATCCTTGCGCAAATTCCCGGCGGGAAGCGCCGGCCACGGCTGACATGCGCCGAAAAAAACGTATCGACCGGTGTCAGCGACAGGATTGGCAACCCTGTTATTATCCGCGCCAGCGTTTCACGCCTTCTTTCTTCAAGCCGATACGAGCGAATTCATGAGCACTGACAAGACCAATCAGTCCTGGGGCGGCCGCTTCAGTGAACCCGTCGACGCCTTCGTCGCCCGCTTCACCGCCTCCGTCACTTTCGACCAGCGCCTGTATCGCCACGACATCATGGGCTCGATCGCCCACGCCACCATGCTGGCCAAGGTCGGCGTGCTGACTGATGCCGAGCGCGACAGCATCATCGATGGTCTGAAGACCATTCAGGGCGAAATCGAGGCCGGCCAGTTCGACTGGCGCGTCGATCTCGAAGACGTGCACATGAACATTGAAGCGCGCCTGACCGATCGCATTGGCGTGACCGGCAAGAAGCTGCACACCGGGCGCAGCCGCAACGATCAGGTCGCCACGGACATTCGCCTGTGGCTGCGTGACGAAATCGATCTGATCCTGGCCGAAATCACCCGCCTGCAAAAAGGCCTGCTGGAGCAAGCCGAGCGTGAGGCCGCGAGTATCATGCCGGGCTTCACTCACCTGCAGACCGCGCAACCGGTGACCTTCGGCCACCACATGCTCGCCTGGTTCGAAATGCTCAGCCGCGATTACGAGCGTCTGGTCGACTGCCGCAAGCGCACCAACCGTATGCCGTTGGGTAGCGCCGCGCTGGCCGGCACCACGTACCCGATCGACCGCGAATACACCGCGCAACTGCTGGGCTTCGATGCCGTCGGCAGCAACTCGCTGGACAACGTTTCCGATCGCGATTTCGCCATCGAATTCTGCTCGGCCGCGAGCATCGCGATGATGCACCTGTCGCGCTTCTCCGAAGAGCTGGTGCTGTGGACCAGCGCGCAGTTCCAGTTCATCGATCTGCCAGATCGTTTTTGCACCGGCAGCTCGATCATGCCGCAAAAGAAAAACCCCGACGTGCCAGAACTGGTACGCGGCAAGACCGGCCGGGTGTTCGGCGCGCTGATGGGCCTGCTGACCCTGATGAAAGGCCAGCCGCTGGCCTACAACAAGGACAACCAGGAAGACAAGGAACCGTTGTTCGACGCCGCCGATACATTGCGCGATTCGCTGCGCGCGTTTGCCGACATGATCCCGGCGATCAAACCCAAGCACGCGATGATGCGTGAAGCGGCGCTGCGCGGTTTCTCCACCGCGACCGATCTGGCCGACTATTTGGTACGCCGTGGCCTGCCGTTCCGCGACTGCCACGAAATCGTTGGCCACGCCGTGAAATATGGCGTGGATACCGGCAAGGATCTGGCCGAGATGAGCCTGGAAGAGCTGCGCCAGTTCAGCGACCAGATCGAGCAGGACGTGTTTGCCGTGCTGACTCTGGAAGGTTCCGTCAACGCCCGCGACCATATCGGCGGGACTGCACCGGCGCAGGTCAAGGCTGCGGTGGCCCGCGGTCAGGCATTGATCGCCAGCCGCTAAAAGTTAAAAGCATCGCGAGCAGGCTCACTCCTACAGGGGGACGCATTCCAACTTGTAGGAGTGAGCCTGCTCGCGATAGCTTTTTTCAGTCCACCGCAAATCTCACTTCTTGGCAGCAATCATCGCCAAAAACCCCGGCATCGCCGCATCCTTGTCCGCGGCAATCTTCTGCACATGCGGATTCTGCTCAAGCCGCTCCAGCAGCGCATTCGCTTGTGGCATGTCTGCCAGCCAATCGATCCCGAACAGCTTCTGCCCGACCGCACACGCCAGCGGCACGCTGTAGAGGAAATACAGATCCGCGATGCTCAAACTGTCGCCCGCCACATACGGGGCGAACTTGCCATGGCGGCCCAGCGCCGCAAAACCCAGCTGCAGTTCAGTCCTGGTCTTGTCCTTGATCGCGTCCGACAGGGTCATGCCGAAAAAAGCTTCGCCATAACAGGCGCGGCCCGGCAACTCGATGTACAGCTCGATTTCCTTGGCGATCGCCAGTACCTGCGCGCGTTCGAACGGGTCGCTCGGCAGCAGCGGCGTGCCTTGCTGAGTCTGTTCGAGGTATTCGAGAATGATCGCGGTTTCGTTGATATAACCGGCGTCGACGCCGAGCACCGGCACCTTGCCGCGCGGGCTGATGGTCAGCGATTCCGCGGTTTGCGTCGGATAGAAAGTCACTTCCTCAAACGGCAGGCCTTTTTCCAGCAACGCCAGTTTGACCATGTTGTAGTAATTGCTGACAGAGAAACCGTAGAGCTTGAACATCACAGAGCCTCCAGGCCGTGCGGGGTGGGCAGTGCCTGTTTATAGATCGCTACGGCGATTCCCGCCAGCAGCATCACGCCGCTGAATGCGGGTAAACTGGGCGCCTTTCCTTGAGGAGCCTGCCATGAGCGAGCCGACAGATATCGTCAACGATGACGACGAAGAAGCATTCACCGAGGCAACGCTGATCGAAGCCATCGAAAACCAGATCGAGAGCGGCAACCCGCCAGCAGCCAAGGCGACCTTCAACAAGTTGAAGTTGGTGGGCACGGAGCGCGAGGAGATCCTTGAACTGATGGCGCACGTGCTGGCTTACGAGATTGACGCGATGCTGGATGAAGACCGCGCGTTCGATACAGAATGGTACGAAGCGGCGTTGCGTGCATTGCCTGAGTTGCCACCAGAAAAGCAGTGAACCCCATCCTGTAGGAGTGAGCCTGCTCGCGATAGCGTTCTGTCAGTGACGAATATGCTGACTGGCACTCCGCTATCGCGAGCAGGCTCACTCCTACAATGTTTGTAACGTATCCATCCAGCCAACTCCCCGGCCCTGACTACACTGAAATCCGTCTCAAGACAAAATCCCTTGATCTGAGCACTGGACAGGCCGCACCCGCGGGTTCACCTTAGGGGCGCTGTCGTCCAATTCCTAGAAAGTCTGGAGTCCTTATGTCGCTTACCCCTGAGTTGGTTGCCGAACTGGAAGTCCTCGCACTCTTTCCCCTGGACAGTTCCCAGGAAGGTCTGAAAATTCATCAGACCGCTGCCCCGAAACACATCGCCGCTGCCCGGCGCCTGTTTGAAAAAGACCTCACCGATCAGCCCGATGGCGGCTATCTGACCAGCCTCGGTCGCGATGCCGCGCAAAACGTGCAAACCGTGCTGACCATTTTGAAAGAGCAGGAAACCGCCTGATTCCCTGACTTCGCCCACGGAAACTCCTGCCACGGGATTTCCGCGGGCCTGCCGTTTTGTTCCGCGATAGAAACCTGACGTCAAAAAACAAATTCAGCTGAAACTCCCGCTGCGCTACGGCTAAACTGCCTCCCATTCCGAGACCCTCTACGTCCGAGCCTGCGAGCCGGTTTGAGCTGACATGACGCGCACCCATGAAATTCGCCCCGACCTGGACGAGGGCATTGACCGCAAGACGCTCACCCAGCTGCGCGCGCGTTTTCTCAAACTCAATGAAGGCCGCCTAGGCCGCGCCCTCGAAGGTCTATCGACCCGGCAACAGAGCGTGTTGACATTGCTGCCGCTGTTCTTCCACGTCAATCACCCGCTGCTGCCCGGTTATGTCTCAGGCAGCACGCCGGCCGGCCTGTCGAATTACGAGCCGGATGCCGACAGCCTCGCCGAAGCCCAGCGCCTGACCCGCTCGTTCTCGTACAAGCCGCGCCATGGCAGCAACCCGCCGCGACCGATTCACGGCCTGTTTCTCATGGGCAGCCTCGGCACGCTGGCCCAGGCCGATCAGAGCGACATGGACGTGTGGGTATGCCATGCGCCGGATCTGAGCGAAAGCGAGCTCGCCGAACTGCAGCGAAAATGCCAGTTGCTCGAAGTCTGGGCCGCGAGCCAGGGCGCCGAGGCGCACTTCTTTCTGATCGATCCGGCGCGCTTCGTCAAAGGCGAACGCGACGCGCAGCTCAGTTCGGAAAACTGCGGCAGCACGCAGCACTTTCTGTTGCTGGACGAGTTCTATCGCACCGCCATCTGGCTGGCCGGGCGCACGCCGATCTGGTGGCTGGTGCCGGTGTATGAAGAAAGCGCGTACGACGCCTACACCCACACGCTGCTGTCCAAACGCTTCATTCGCGCCGACGAAACCCTTGATCTCGGACCCATGGCGAGCATTCCGCCGGGCGAGTTCATCGGTGCCGGGTTGTGGCAACTGTTCAAGGGCATCGAGTCGCCGTACAAATCGGTGCTCAAATTGCTGCTGACCGAGGTCTATGCCAGCGAACACCCGCAAGTGCAGTGCCTGAGCCTGCGCTTCAAGAAAGCCGTGTTCGCCAATCAACTGGACCTGGATGAGCTGGACCCTTACATGGTCGTGTACCGGCGTATCGAGGAATACCTGATTGCCCGCAATGAGCCGGAACGCCTCGAGCTGGTACGTCGCGCGCTGTATCTCAAGGTCAACCGCAAGCTCACCGGCAACAGCCGTACCCAGAGCTGGCAACGCTCGCTGCTCGAGCGACTGGCTAACGAGTGGCATTGGGATCAACGGCAACTGACCCTGCTCGACAGCCGCAGCCAGTGGAAAGTCCGCCAGGTCAGCGCCGAACGCCGCGCGCTGGTCAACGAATTGAATTACAGCTATCGCTTCCTCACCCAGTTCGCCCGCACCGAGCAGACCGTCAGCCTGATCAACAAGCGTGATCTGAATGTTCTCGGTCGTCGCCTGTACGCAGCGTTCGAGCGCAAGGCCGACAAGGTCGAGTTCATCAACCCCGGCATCGCCCCGGATCTGGCCGAAGACACCCTGACCCTGGTGCAATCGCGCAATAAAAAGGAGCCGGGGCAAACCCAGTGGGGCCTGTACAACGGCAGCCTGACCGCGCTGGAGTGGGAACATTTCGCGCCGATCAAGCGCAGCCGCGAACTGCTCGAACTGCTGACCTGGTGCCACCGCAACGGCGTAATCGACAGCAGCACGCGGCTGGCCCTGCATCCGGGCAACAGCGACTTGAGCGAATTCGAACTGTTCAACCTGCTCGGCAGCCTGCAACAGTGCATCGCCCTGCCCTTGCCCACGGTCGCCGAGGAACCACTGCTGCGCGCCGCCGTGCCGAGCGAGGTGCTGATGCTGGTCAACGTCGGGATTGATCCGCTCAAGCATCATCGCGACCTGAATATCCTGATGACCACCGAGCGCACCGACTCGCTGAGCTACGCCGGCGTGCGCGAAAATCTCGTGCTGACGCTGGATCAGGTCACGCTCAACAGCTGGAACGAGGTAATGGTCAACCGCTTCGACGGGCCGCACGCCTTGCTCGACTGTCTGCGCGATTACCTCAACAATCTGCCGCGCGGGCCGTTGCAGCCGTCGTTGAAAGTGCGCTGCTTCTGCCACAACCGCGCGCAATTCATTGCCCGTCGTGTCGAAGAAATCGTCGACACCGCACAGACCCTGCTGCTCAGCGAACTGAACCATCGTTACCTGATTCAGGTGCAGCAGCACTATCACGCGCTGGAACTGGTGCCGGGTCAGGTCAACCATGTGGCGCTCGCCACCCTGCCGGCACTGCTCGACTACCTCGGCGAGGAACAGCCGCGCTACAGCCCGCTGCACCTGGACCCAATGGCGCTGGAAGAACACGATCTTGCACTGATCCTGCCGATGGGCCAGCCGGAATGCATTCAGGTGTTTTACCGCATCAGCGAGCAACACGCCGAGCTGTACGTGCTGGATGAGTTCAACGCGCTGTGGCAGCAGCATCTGCCGTACCACGACGAGCAAAGCCTGTTGGTGCCGTTGCAGCGTTTCCTGCAGTCGATCCTGTTCCGTCGCGAAGCCGTACTGCCGATGGAGGCCGGCTCCGACAGTCGCCTGGAAATTCTCTATTACCAGTTGTTGCCTTCAGGTCCGGGACGCGCGCGCCGGGTCGAAGCGCGGCCCGCGCCGCAGACGCCGGTCAACGAGCCGTTTTATGACGTGCAAGCCATCGTCGGCAAAGCCGCACCGGGCGAAGTGCAGGTCACCTTGTATTGCAATCAGCGGGAATTCAGCGAGCTGGAGCATGGCGACCAGTTGTTCAGCGTGGTCGCCCGCGAGATCGTCGGGCAGCGCCGCGAAGCCGAGCGCTACCGTTGCTACATCACCGACCTCGACCTTTCGGGCCTGCTCGGTGACGGGCAGAGTTCGAGCAATCTGTATTTGCGTTACAAAGCTGACCTGGAGCGCGCTCTGAACGAGGCGCTTGAACAGGTCTGACGCGGGGCTTATTCGGGAAAAGCGCCACCGTTGGCCGGCTGCGACTCGACTTCGAGCAGGGTCAGTTTGAGGGTCTTGCCACCCGGTGCCGGCCAGTCGATGTGCTGCCCGACCTTCAGGCCCAGCAGCGCGCTGCCGACCGGGGCGAGAATGGAGATCTTGCCTTCATCGGCGTTGGCGTCCTTGGGATAGACCAGCGTCAGGTGGTAATCCTTGCCACTGCCTTCTTCGCGGCAATGCACACGGGAATTCATGGTCACGACGTCCGCCGGCACTTCATCGTGGCCGACCACGGTGTCGGCGCGATCCAGCTCGGTTTGCAGCGCGATCACGCCCGGCGCAGCCTGGTCTTTCTCACTCAGGCTATCGATCAAGCGCTCCAGACGTTGTACGTCCAGACGGGTAAGGGTGATGGAAGGTGCGGTCATGATCCGGGCAGACTCCTTTCTTCTGCACAAAAAAAGCAAAACCCCGCCAAAAAAGACGGGGTTTTTACCAGGCCTCGGTCGTTTGAGGCGTTCGCGGACACTATCACAGCTCAAAAAATATACAAGTCACGTCCCACTGGATTGCTTGCGCTGTGACGCTTGGGCAACGATCACCCGGCGCCGCTGGTCATCCGCCGAGCGCCATTCGCGAATGTCTTCGACGTGGCGCGCACAGCCGAGACAGACTTTCTGTTCGTCCAGTCGACATACACCCGTGCACGGCGAAGGCACCGCCGGGCTGACGTTGCTGTAAAGCGGTTTTGGCGAGCGAACAGGCGCTGCATCAGTCACGAATCACAGACCTTCGAAATCGAATTCAGCGCCAGCCTGCTGCTTGACGATGCGCTCGAGCATTTCGCCCAATTGCTCTTCGCTCTTGTCGCACATCCAGCGCTCGCTTTCTTCGTCATAGTCGAAGTGGAAGCCGCCGGACACCGCCGCCAGCCACAGCTGACGCAGCGGCTCCTGGCGACTGAAGATCAGTTGGCTGCCGTTTTCGAACTTGACAGTCAGCACACCGGCCGAGCTTTCCAGGTCGATGTCCAGGTCGCTTTCATCAAAGATGTCTTCCAGTTTTTCCTGGGTTTCATCGACCAGATCGTGGAAACGGGCTTCGGACAAACTCATTGCGGCAACCTCAAAAATTGTCTGATCAGGCTCAAGCGCCGAAAGATACGGACGCTGCCGGCCGATTGCAAAGGATAACGACCAAGCGCCTGCAGCGCCTCCCTGTAGGAGCGAGCCTGCTCGCGAAAGCGCGGTGTCAGGCGCTGAAGATGTCGAATCTACCGGCCCCTTCGCGAGCAGGCTCGCTCCCACAGGGAGGCTGCGGCTGACTCGGGTACCCCGCCAGACGGGAGGGCCATTACATAGGCAAGCTGCCGGGTGGCCGGTATACTCCGGCGCAATTAACGCATTTTCAAGGATTTCGCCATGAAGCGCCTGATCTCTTCCCTTGCTGCGCTCGTCGCGGTTGCCTGCCTCGTTTCGGCCTGCGGTCAAAAAGGCCCGCTGTACCTGCCCGATGACGATCAGGACCCGGCCGAGCAAGCCCAATCGTCGCAAAAGCAACCGTCCAAAGCACACAAGCACGACGTTTACTAAGGGATCGCCATGGACGCTTTTAACTACCGCGGCGGCGAGCTGTTCGCGGAAGGTGTGGCGCTGTCGGCCATCGCCGACCGCTTCGGCACCCCGACCTATGTCTACTCGCGCGCGCACATCGAGGCCCAATATCTGGCTTTCGCCGATGCGCTGGCCGGCATGCCGCACCTGGTCTGCTTTGCAGTCAAGGCCAACTCCAACCTCGGCGTATTGAATGTCCTGGCGCGTCTGGGCGCCGGTTTCGACATCGTTTCCCGTGGCGAGCTGGAACGCGTACTGGCCGCTGGCGGCAGCGCCGACAAGATCGTTTTCTCCGGCGTCGGCAAGACCCGTGACGACATGCGTCGCGCCCTCGAAGTTGGTGTGCACTGCTTCAACGTCGAATCCACCGATGAGCTCGAGCGCCTGCAAGTGGTCGCCGCCGAGCTGGGCGTGCGCGCCCCGGTTTCGCTGCGGGTCAACCCGGACGTCGATGCCGGCACCCATCCGTACATTTCTACCGGTCTCAAAGAGAACAAGTTCGGCATCGCCATTGCCGATGCCGAAGACGTGTACGTGCGCGCCGCGCATCTGCCGAACCTGGAAGTGGTCGGCGTCGACTGCCACATCGGTTCGCAACTGACCACGCTGCCGCCGTTCCTCGATGCTCTCGACCGTTTGCTGGATCTGGTCGACCGCCTGGGCGATTGCGGCATTCACCTGCGCCACATCGATCTCGGTGGTGGTTTGGGTGTGCGTTATCGCGATGAAGAGCCACCGTTGGCCGCCGACTACGTCAAGGCCGTCCGCGAACGCCTCGAAGGCCGCGATCTGGCGCTGGTGTTCGAGCCGGGCCGTTTCATCGTTGCCAACGCCGGCGTGCTGCTGACCCAGGTCGAGTACCTCAAGCACACCGAACACAAGGATTTCGCCATCGTCGACGCGGCGATGAACGACCTGATTCGCCCGGCGCTGTATCAGGCGTGGATGGACGTCACTGCGGTGAAACCGCGTGAGACCGCCGCCCGCACTTACGACATCGTCGGCCCGATCTGCGAAACCGGCGACTTCCTCGCCAAGGACCGTGAGCTGGCGCTGGCCGAAGGCGACTTGCTGGCCGTGCATTCGGCCGGTGCCTACGGTTTCGTCATGAGTTCCAACTACAACACCCGCGGACGCGCCGCCGAGGTGCTGGTAGACGGTGATCAGGTTTTTGAAGTGCGCCGCCGCGAAACCGTGGCCGAGCTGTTTGCCGGCGAAAGCCTGCTGCCGGAGTAACCCATGCTGCTGCGTTTTACCAAAATGCACGGCCTGGGCAATGACTTCATGGTTCTCGACCTGGTCAGCCAGCACGCGCACATTCAGCCCAAACATGCCAAGCAATGGGGCGACCGCCATACCGGTATCGGTTTCGACCAGTTGCTGATCGTCGAAGCCCCGAGCAACCCGGACGTGGATTTCCGTTACCGGATCTTCAATTCCGACGGTTCCGAGGTCGAGCAGTGCGGCAACGGTGCGCGCTGCTTCGCCCGCTTCGTGCTCGACAAGCGCCTGACCGCGAAACGGCAGATCCGCGTCGAGACCAAGGGCGGCATCATCGAACTGGACGTGCGTAACGACGGCCAGATCGGCGTCAACATGGGCGCGCCGCGCCTGGTGCCGGCGGACATTCCGTTCCAAGCGCCAGCGCAGGCCAGCAGCTATCAGCTGGAAGTTGACGGCACCACGGTCGAACTGGCCGCCGTGTCGATGGGCAACCCGCACGCCGTATTGCGTGTGCAGGACATCAACAATGCACCGGTGCATGAGCTGGGGCCGAAAATCGAGCACCATCCGCGCTTTCCAGCGCGGGTCAATGTCGGCTTCCTTCAGGTCATCGATCGCCACCGTGCGCAATTGCGCGTGTGGGAACGCGGCGCCGGGGAAACCCAGGCCTGCGGCACCGGCGCGTGCGCGGCGGCTGTCGCGGCCATCAGTCAGGGGTGGATGGATTCGCCACTGTTGATCGACCTGCCCGGCGGGCGTCTGTCCATCGAGTGGGCCGGCCCCGGCCAACCGGTACTGATGACCGGTCCGGCAGTGCGTGTATATGAAGGACAAGTGCGTCTTTGAGTGAGCAGAAACCATGACCGATAAGCCTCAGGTACCCGCCCGACAGTCCGACGAATCCGCGTCCGCGAATCTGGAAGCGGCAGCAGTCGCCGCCTACCTCGAGGCTCATCCGGACTTCTTCGTCGAGCACGAAGAACTGCTGCCGGCCATGCGCATCCCGCACCGTCGCGGTGACACCGTGTCGCTGGTCGAACGACAGATGACCATCCTGCGTGATCGCAACATCGAGATGCGTCACCGCCTCTCGCAGCTGATGGATGTTGCCCGCGATAACGATCGCCTGTTCGACAAGACCCGCCGGCTGATCCTCGCCCTGATGGACGCTTCCAGCCTGGAAGACGTAGTAATCAGCGTCGAAGACAGTCTGCGCCAGGATTTCCAGGTGCCGTTTGTCAGCCTGATCCTGCTCGGCGACAACCCGGCACCGGTCGGTCGCTGGGTCACTCACGCCGACGCCCAGGTCGCCATCGGCGGCCTGCTCACCGAAGGTAAAAGTGTCAGCGGCAGCCTGCGTGAACACGAGCTGGATTTTCTTTTTGGCGAAGAGCAGCGCAAGCAGATCGGCTCGACCGCCGTGGTCGCGGTCAGCCATCAAGGCATCCACGGCATTCTGGCGATCGCCAGCCGTGATCCGCAGCATTACAAAAGCTCGGTCGGCACGCTGTTTCTCAGCTACATCGCCGAAGTCATGGGTCGCGTGCTGCCACGGGTCAACAACTCCTTGCGTTCGGTACGCTGAACATGGAACGGCAACTGGACGCTTACTGCGAGCACCTGCGCAGTGAGCGCCAGGTGTCGCCGCACACGCTGTCGGCCTACCGCCGCGACCTCGAAAAAGTCCTCGGCTGGTGCATCAAGCAGAACATCGGCAGCTGGGCCGCGCTGGATATCCAGCGCCTGCGCAGCCTGATCGCTCGCCTGCATGCGCAGGGCCAGTCCTCGCGCAGCCTCGCCCGCTTGCTTTCGGCTGTACGCGGGCTCTATCACTACCTCAATCGTGAAGGCCTGTGCGATCACGACCCGGCCACGGGTCTGGCGCCACCGAAAGGCGAACGTCGCCTGCCGAAAACCCTGGATACCGACCGCGCGCTGCAATTGCTCGAAGGCGCGGTCGAGGATGATTTTCTGGCGCGCCGTGATCAGGCGATTCTCGAACTGTTCTACTCTTCAGGCCTGCGTCTTTCCGAACTGACCGGGCTCAATCTCGATCAACTCGATCTGGCTGACGGCATGGTTCAGGTGCTCGGCAAGGGCAGTAAAACCCGTTTGCTGCCGGTAGGCAAAAAGGCCCGCGAAGCGATCGAACAGTGGCTGCCGCTGCGAGCGATGACCAACCCGGCGGACGATGCCGTGTTCGTCAGCCAGCAAGGCCGGCGCCTCGGCCCGCGAGCGATTCAGGTGCGCGTCAAACTGGCTGGCGAGCGCGAACTGGGGCAGAACCTGCACCCGCACATGCTGCGGCATTCTTTCGCCAGCCACTTGCTGGAATCCTCTCAGGACCTGCGCGCCGTGCAGGAACTGCTCGGCCACTCCGACATCAAGACCACGCAGATCTATACCCACCTGGACTTCCAGCACCTGGCCGCGGTCTACGACAGTGCCCACCCCCGGGCCAAACGCATGAAAGGCGATGATTCATGAGCATTCAGTTGATCACCTTCGACCTCGACGACACCTTGTGGGATACCGCGCCAGTGATTGCCAGCGCCGAAACCGTCCTGCGTGAGTGGCTTGGCGAGCACGCAGCGAATCTGGGCGCGGTGCCGGTCGAGCACTTGTGGGCGATACGTGAGCGTGTGCTGAGCCGCGAGCCCGGGCTGAAACATCGCATCAGCGCCTTGCGTCGGCGCGTGCTGTTCCATGCGCTGGAGGAGTCCGGTTACGCCCACGACGAGGCGTCGGATCTGGCCGACAAGGCGTTTGAAGTATTCCTGCATGCGCGGCACCAGATCGAGGTGTTCCCCGAAGTCCAACCGGTGCTGGAGATCCTCGCCAATCACTACGCGCTGGGGGTGGTCACCAACGGCAATGCCGATGTGCGCCGACTGGGGCTGGCGGATTTCTTCAAGTTTGCCCTGTGCGCCGAAGATATCGGCATCGCCAAACCGGATGCGCGACTTTTTCAGGAGGCGCTGCAGCGTGGTGGTGCCACCGCCGAAACCGCCGTGCATATCGGCGATCATCCGGGCGACGACATTGCCGGCGCACAGCAGGCCGGGTTGCGAGCGATCTGGTTTAACCCGGCGGGCAAAGTCTGGGAAGCGGAGCGCCTGCCGGATGCCGAAATTCGTAGCCTCACGGATCTGCCCGCGCTACTCGCCCGCTGGAATACCACCTCGAAATAATCCACAAACCCTGTGGGAGCGAGCTTGCTCGCGAAAGCGTCAGGTCAGTCACTGCAATGCTGAATGACCTACCGCATTCGCGAGCAAGCTCGCTCCCACAAGGGAACTGCATTCACTTCAGCTCCTTTATTCCAGGCATGAAAAAGCCCGCAGCGACGGCGGGCTTTTTCAGCAAGCGAGCGACACGCCTCAGATAGGGCGGCTGCCGTACTTGTTGTCCGGCTTCTTGGGCGGATCGGCGACCACATTGGCCTCCACTTCCTGCACCTTGCCACCGCGCGCAAGGAACTCTTCCATGGCCTTGGCCAGGGCATCGCGCTCCTTGTTCTTGGCTTCAATGCTCGGCAACTCATCCACCGACACCGCCGCCTTGGCTTTGCCTTTGGCAGCCGGGGCCGGCGCGTCGTCACCGCCATCGTCTTCAGCAACTTCCGCTGCTGCTTCCAGACCTTCCTCGGCCTCGTCTTCGTCGCCTACTTCGAGGTCGTCGTTTTCCAGATCATCGTCGCTCATGTTCTACCTCATGACTTGCGAAAAGCAGATTAGTTATAGACCAGCTTTGGCGACTGTCGAAAGTCGCCGGAAAAAAATCGGTAACCATTGATGACCAACGGCTCATGCCCCTTCACCGTGCAAGGTGGCGAGGACTTTACGGGCACCGCCATGATCACGGTGCTCGCCCAGATAAACGCCTTGCCAGGTTCCCAGTGCCAGGCGACCTGCCGAAACCGGCAGACTGATCTGGCAGCCAAGCACGCTGGCCTTGAAGTGCGCCGGGAGGTCGTCCAGGCCTTCGTCGTTATGCTCATAGCCGTCTGTTCCTTGTGGGATCAGACGATTGAAAAATCGTTCGAAGTCGCGACGTACCGCCGGATCGGCGTTCTCGTTGATGGTCAACGACGCCGAGGTATGCTGCAGCCACAAATGCAACAGACCGATCCGACACTTCCTGAGTTCAGGCAGGTTTTCGATCAGCTCATCCGTTACCAGATGAAAGCCCCGGGGCCGTGCCCGCAGGGTTATCAGAGTCTGTTGCCACATACAGTTCTCCGCACGTTCGGGGCGCATTCTAGCGCGCTCTGGGAAAAAACAAAGACCCTAATATTCCCGCAGTGATGTAAGCCATTCGCCGGGTAAAAACGCCACGGGTAAACACGACCAAAGCCGTACGAAAAATCCTTTCAGCTGCATTCACAATGACAAATCGCGGACAAAAAAATGCCCGGCGAGCCGGGCAATTTTTTTCTGCGCGTACTTACAGGTTGTAGCCGCGTTCGTTGTGTTGTGCCAGATCGAGGCCGACCGACTCTTCTTCCTCGGTCACGCGCAGACCCATCACCGCGTCCAGGACCTTGAGGATGACGAAGGTGACGATCGCGGTGTAGATCACCGTGAAGCCGACGCCTTTGATCTGAATCCAGACCTGTGCGCCGATGTCGGTCACGGTGCCGAAGCCGCCCAGCGCAGGAGCTGCAAACACACCGGTGAGGATCGCGCCGAGGATACCGCCGATACCGTGTACGCCGAACGCGTCCAGGGAATCGTCATAACCGAGTTTGCGTTTCAGGGTGGTGGCACAGAAGAAGCACACCACGCCCGCGGCCAGACCGATCACCAGTGCGCCCATCGGGCCTACGGTGCCGGCGGCCGGAGTGATGGCGACCAGACCGGCAACCACACCCGAGGCAATGCCCAGTGCGCTTGGCTTGCCGTGGGTGACCCACTCGGCAAACATCCAGCCCAGTGCCGCAGCGGCGGTGGCGATCTGAGTAACCAGCATTGCCATGCCGGCGGTGCCGTTGGCCGCCGCAGCGGAGCCGGCGTTGAAGCCGAACCAGCCGACCCACAGCATGGCCGCGCCCATCAGCGTGTAACCGAGGTTGTGCGGAGCCATCGGGGTGGTCGGGAAGCCTTTGCGCTTGCCCAGTACCAGGCACGCGATCAGACCAGCCACACCCGCGTTGATGTGCACGACGGTGCCGCCGGCGAAGTCGAGCACGCCCCAGTCCCACATCAGGCCGCCGTTGCCGGACCAGACCATGTGCGCAATCGGTGCATAAACGAGGGTGAACCAGATGCCCATGAAGATCAGCATCGCGGAGAACTTCATGCGCTCGGCGAACGCACCGACGATCAGCGCCGGGGTGATGATCGCAAAGGTCATCTGGAAGGTAATGAACACCGCCTCAGGGAACAGCGCCGCCGGGCCAGTGATGCTCGAAGGCGTGACACCGGCGAGGAACGCCTTGCCCATGCCACCGAAGAACGAATTGAAGTTGACGACGCCCTGCTCCATGCCTGTGGTGTCGAAGGCAATGCTGTAGCCATAAATGACCCACAGGATGCTGATCAGACCGGTAATGGCGAAGCACTGCATCATCACGGAAAGAATGTTTTTCGAGCGGACCATGCCGCCGTAGAACAGCGCCAGGCCGGGAATGGTCATGAACAGCACAAGGGCTGTCGAGGTGAGCATCCAGGCAGTGTCGCCGGAATTGAGGACTGGGGCCGCCACTTCGTCTGCCGCCATTGCAAGGCTGGGCATTACGATGGACAACAGGGCTCCTAGCCCTGCGAATTTACGCAGAGTCATATTGTTTTCTCCTGGGGCGTTGGGGTTTGTGGCGGCTTAGATCGCGTCGGTATCGGTTTCGCCGGTACGTATGCGGATCGCCTGTTCCAGATTGACCACGAAGATCTTGCCGTCACCGATCTTGCCGGTGTTGGCAGCCTTGGTTATCGCTTCGATAACCCGGTCCAGATCTTTGTCGTCGATGGCCACGTCGATTTTCACCTTGGGCAGAAAATCGACCACATATTCCGCGCCGCGATACAGCTCGGTGTGACCCTTCTGCCGGCCGAAGCCTTTGACTTCAGTAACGGTAATGCCCTGCACGCCGATTTCGGACAGCGACTCGCGCACGTCGTCCAACTTGAACGGCTTGATGATGGCAGTGACTAGCTTCATGAAACTCTCTCCCGAATTGGTGGACTTGCCCCAGGAAAACAAACCCGACTCAAGTCTAAGCGCAGTGCCTGGCTTTGTAACGCATCGTCGGCCTTGCCTGCCCGACTGACGCCAGCTAACCGCATCCAGACGAAACTCCCCGCTCCGTCTGCCGCACTGCATTCGTCACAGCGACTGCATCAGTGCATGGGTCGAGGGTGACTAAGCAGAAACCTTGCCATATCGCCGAAACCCCGTGATTTCAGTCGCTTGGCTGCTACCGTCGGCAGTCTTGCGCAAACCGCCGCGCGGATACGCACAACAACGGTGCGCGGCCGTCCGTCTGCTTGCGCGAAAAGCGTGCATGCCTGACCACGGAATTGACTATAGACACTGCGTGATACACTGCCGGCCATTGTTTCCAGGAATCCACCATGCTCGCGCCCAAAGACTTCCTCGACGCCCTGAGCGGCACCGCCTCCCGCCTGTTCAGCGGCGACACCCCGCTGCCGAAAGCCGAAATCGAAAGCCAGTTCAAGATGCTGCTGCAAAGCGCCTTCAGCAAACTCGACCTGGTCAGCCGTGAAGAATTTGATAGCCAGATGGTCGTGTTGGCGCGCACGCGTGCACGGCTTGAGAGCCTTGAAGCGAAGGTTGCCGAGATGGAAGCGAAGCTGACGCCGCCTGCGGAATAAGACCGCAATCCACTGTGGGAACTAGCCTGCTAGCGATTGAAAGTCGGCACGACTTTCAGCTTGAGGTGCAGGAATTCCCGCAGGCTGCGATGTTTTGATCCGCAGCCCTGCAACAATCCCCGCCGGTAGAAGATCTAGAGTGAAAAATAGAAAAGGCGCCCCATAGGACGCCTTTTTTGTGTTCGGAGGAGTAGTCGCAGCGATTCTTTAGCTCCCAGCCTTAGGGCGTTGGGTTCAGAATCCGACAGGCTAGCCCGTCGTCACTACTTCAAAGAAACCAGCTTCCTCTGCTGCCAAAAATGCGGGGGAGCTTTTACTGGTGCCCAGTCCCGACGAATGCGCAGTTGCAGTCCTCGAGCGGGAGGATGTTTCAGTACCGCTCAGGAGTCAAAGCTCATTTACGATCGAGAGCAGCGCAAAACACTCATCCATGCCGACATAAAGTATTGCTTCTCCGCCCTCTCACACCCTTAACTGGCCATCTCCAACGTCCTTCACTAACGCAAGCACAGTCCTACGAGGACCGTCCCCTACGTCTGATTACGTAAGCAGCAATGCCTTCGATATCGTCTGCATATTGATCCCGACAGAACAAGACGATGCGAAGAAAAGGCAAAGGTACCGAGCTTCGAAATCAGACACTCAAATCTGAATCGCGCAAACTCGCACATCAAACAATGTCCATGAACCCAGAAGCCCTGGCAGCTGGAGTTGATGCTCTATCACTCAGGATCGATCCGATAACTCCAGTAGCAATCAACGCATTCCACCAGTGGACCGGCCCCGTTGGCTATCCTTGGGACGCTGTTTTGGAGTGGAAGACCAAAGATGCAAAAGGGCTGGACTTGGCGTTCTGGTACGAAGAAGACCTGTGCGGACTGTGCTACGCAACGCCGCGAAGAAGCACGATCTGCATGAAAATCGTCCTTTTACAGGGACACACATGCAAGACGAATACCTTGCGGGGCTGGATCGCTCCAATGGCATTGCTGACAACAGAGTTCTACGCCCGGAAGCTGGGGTGCACGCAAATCGAAGTACAAGAGCCAGACTCAGGCGCCATCCCTTACTATCAAACGCTGGGATTTTATTTTGATACAACCGGCCGCCTTGTCTTTCCATTGGACGACCAATAAGATCGAATCAAGCATCCCGGCACGTGAGGTGTTTATGAAGCAGAAGAAGCAGAAAACCCAATCGGCACGGGTTTCCAAACCGGGTCCCGAGGCACTCGGTTTGCCGGACAGAGTTTCAGCCAGTCAGCGTCACTTTTTGAAAGTGGCCGCGACCTATGGTAAGGAAATGGAGCCCGATGGTTGGCTCGCCGGTGGCGGAACATGAGTACCGCAAAAATGACCGCCCTGACAGGCGGTTTTTTTATGCCTGAGAATTAGTGCTTCAGCAACATCCAGTGAAAGTTCGCCTTTAAAACTGTCCGACCAATGCCCTTTACCCAGACTACCCTTCAAAAACCCGCAGGAAGCGGCTCCCCGATTCAGCTCAAGGAACGACCATGTCCCTCTCCATTGTCCACAGTCGCGCCCAGATTGGCGTGGAAGCCCCCGCTGTTACCGTCGAAGTCCATTTGGCCAACGGTCTGCCGTCGCTGACCATGGTCGGGCTGCCCGAGGCGGCGGTGAAGGAGAGCAAGGATCGGGTGCGCAGTGCGATCATCAATTCCGGGCTGCAGTTTCCGGCGCGGCGGATCACTTTGAATCTGGCCCCGGCAGATCTGCCCAAGGATGGCGGGCGGTTTGATCTGGCGATTGCCTTGGGGATTCTCTCGGCGAGTGTGCAGGTGCCTTGCCTGACGCTGGACGAGGTGGAGTGTCTGGGCGAACTGGCGTTGTCCGGCGCGGTACGGCCCGTGCGTGGCGTCCTGCCGGCAGCGCTGGCGGCGCGCAAGGCCGGGCGCGCGTTAGTGGTGCCGCGAGCGAATGCGGAAGAAGCATGTCTGGCCTCGGGACTTAAGGTGTTTGCAGTCGATCATTTGCTGGAGGCTGTGGCGCATTTCAACGGGCATACGCCGGTTGAGCCGTATGTATCTGACGGCTTGATGCACGCCAGCAAGCCCTATCCCGACTTGAATGAAGTGCAGGGCCAAATGGCGGCCAAACGTGCGTTGCTGATTGCTGCGGCGGGTGCGCATAACCTGCTGTTCAGCGGGCCTCCGGGTACCGGTAAAACATTGTTGGCAAGTCGTCTGCCAGGGCTTTTGCCGCCGCTGGCAGAGAGTGAAGCCCTGGAGGTCGCGGCGATCCAGTCAGTCGCCAGCGGTGCGCCGCTGACCCATTGGCCGCAGCGCCCCTTTCGCCAGCCGCACCATTCGGCATCCGGGCCGGCACTGGTCGGTGGCAGCTCGAAACCGCAACCCGGAGAGATCACTCTCGCTCATCATGGCGTTCTGTTTCTCGACGAACTGCCGGAGTTCGATCGCAAGGTGCTCGAGGTGTTGCGCGAGCCGTTGGAGTCCGGGCACATCGTGATTGCCCGAGCCAAGGATCGCGTGCGGTTTCCTGCGCGGTTTCAGTTGGTGGCGGCGATGAATCCCTGCCCCTGTGGATATCTTGGCGAACCGAGCGGCAAGTGCTCGTGCACACCGGACATGGTCCAGCGCTATCGCAACAAACTGTCGGGCCCGCTGCTCGACCGCATCGATTTGCACCTGACCGTGGCGCGCGAAGCGACGGCTCTGAACCCGCAGGTCAAGCCGGGCGAAGACAGTGCCAGCGCTGCCGCGTTGGTTGCCGAGGCCCGTGAACGACAGCAAAAAAGGCAGGGCTGCGCCAATGCCTTCCTCGATTTGCCGGGACTGAAGCGGCACTGCAAGTTATCCACAGCCGATGAAACCTGGCTGGAAGCCGCCTGCGAACGCCTGACCTTGTCGCTACGCTCGGCGCATCGCCTGCTCAAGGTCGCCCGTACGCTGGCAGACCTCGAACAAGCCGACGCCATCAACCGTGAGCACTTGGCCGAGGCGCTGCAATATCGGCCGGCGACGCCTTAATGCGCGGTCAGATCAACCAGCGGCGTCTGCCGAACTTCGGTTTCACGCCCGGCCTGAATCTCGGTCACACGCTTCAGGGCGTTATCCACAGCGTCCTTGTCCGCGAGCAGGCTGTAACTGATCTGGAACTGCTGGCTGGCTTTCGGCGCAATGGTCGGCACCAGTTTCAGCGGACGCTGATAGCGGCGGTTGTAGGAAAAACTTGTCCCCGGTTCCAGGCCGGTGACATAGCCCTGCCCTTGGGTATCGGTATTTTTCCACAGGGAAAAGACCGGCAGTTGCGAGGTGTTGAAACCGACCGAGACGCCAAGACTACCGGCCTTGTTATGCAGCACGGTCAGCGTTTGCCCCTTGGCATCGGCATAGGGCACGACGTTGTAGACGGTTTCGTCGTAGTCCTTGGTCGGCCCGCGATAGGTCTGCCAGTCGGGCAGATCGCCCTTGGCCTTGTCGTTGAACGGCGATACCTGTTTGACCGGCGCAGCAAAACGCGCGCCCTGCTCAAGGAACGGCGTACTGAAGTTGCTGTGGTACAGCGCCTGGTATTCCTTCGGATAATCCCCGTTGTTGGTCAGCGTATCGTTAAGTGCAAAGCGCACGCTGCCTGGCTCGGTGACCAGTTCTGTGACCACCGAGAAGTCGACTTTCTTGAAGGCTTGCTCTTTCAGCTCACCGCGCAGACTGATGGCATAAGGCGGTTTTTCGTCAATGTGCAGCGTGACGGTACTAGCCGGAATGTTGGCAGCGCGTCCGTGCAACGTCAGCAGTTCGCCATTGTCCATGCCCGGATGGCCGACCCATTCATAACCACAGCGGGTCACCAGCTCGTTGAAACCTTCCAGCCAGCCGAGGCCACCGCGTCCGTTGAGTTCGATGAAGGCCGGATTGACCACCTCCTTGACCGGCGATTCCCAGCCCATGCGCACGTCGCCGACGGATGCCTGCAAGACGTTCATGCCTCGGGTCGGCACTACGGAGAGTTTCATTGTGCCGTTATTGATATCGACGATGCTCACGCCTTCCTGCCGGCCGCCGTGCAAGGTGCGCAGGCTGACGGAAAAGGGTTTATCGGTTTTCACGCCCAATTGCGCGCTGGTGATGGTCCAGTTTTGCGCGGGTTTGTTGGCATCGAGAAGGACGTAATCCCAGGCCATAGCGTGGGAAGCAGCAGAGAGTGCGCCGAGTGCGACGGCGAGTTTGAGCGGGGTCATGGCAGCAGCCTTTATTGGAGTTGTGCCATTTTTATAGCGCTGCGGAAACGATTCAGCAAGTACATTGAATCGGCAGATCGTATGTTCTGCCAAAGATCTGCAGTGATGCTCTCGCGAGCAGGCTCGCTCCCACAGGGGGCCGGGGCTTCATAACTTTTGTGATTCGCACCGGACACTGTGGGAGCGAGCCTGCTCGCGATAGCTATTTCAAAGACGCATCAACGAAAGCGATCAACCTCGGAACGCAGATCAGCCGCCAGCTTCTCCAGCTCTTTGGCGGTTACCGCAAGGTTGGAAACCACTTCGCGTTGTTCGCTGTTAGCCAGCGCAATGCTCTGCAAGTTACTGCTCAGCAACGTCGCGGTGCTGCTCTGCTCCTGCGTCGCGGTAGTGATTGCGGCAAACTGCTGGCCCGCCGAACGGCTCTGCTCATCGATCCGCGCCAGCGCCGAGGCGACATTGGCGTTGCGCGACAGGCCCTCCTGCATCAGCACGTTGCCCTGCTCCATGGTGCTGATCGCGTTGCCGGTTTCCTGCTGGATGCTGTGGATCATGCTGGAAATTTCATCGGTGGCCTGACGGGTACGCGAGGCCAGGCTGCGCACTTCATCGGCGACCACGGCAAAACCGCGACCTTGCTCACCGGCACGCGCCGCTTCGATCGCAGCGTTGAGTGCCAACAGGTTGGTCTGCTCGGCGATCGAGGTAATGACACCGACGATGCCGCCGATTTCCTGGGAACGCTGACCGAGGGTGTTGATTACGGTGGCGGTGCTGTTGAGGGCGCCGGCGATTTGCTCCAGCGAGGACGAGGCTTCTTCCATCGAGCTGCGGCCGATCTGCGTTTGCTGGGCGTTTTCCTGGGCCAGACGCTGGGTGGCGCTCATGTTGTCGGCGATGTCCAGCGAGGTCGCGCTGAACTCTTCCACCGCGCCGGCCATGCTGGTGATTTCGCCGGATTGCTGCTCCATGCCGTCATAGGCACCGCCGGACAAACCGGACAACGCCTGCGCCCGGCTGTTGACCTCTTCCGAGGAGCGACGGATGTGCTCGACCATGGTCGACAAGGCCTGGCTCATCTGGTTGAACGCACGCGACAACTGACCAATCTCATCGTTGCTCGACACGTTCAGACGTACGCTCAGATCACCCGCGCCCAAGGCTTCGGCCTGACGCACCAGGTCACTCAACGGCGCCAGTTTGCTGCGCAGCAGCCAGACTACCGAACCGACCGCCAGCAACATCGCCAGCAGACTGCCAATCGCCAGTTGCGTACCGACGCTCCAGGTCACCGCGCGAATCTCGGCTTTCGGCATGCTCGCCACCACCGACCATGGGCCACCCTCGAACGGCACGGCAATGCTGTAGAAATCTTCGCCCTGGTCGCTCCAGAACTCGCCTTTACCCGGAGTTTTCACCAGTGCGTTGATGGCTGGCACGGCCTGGTCGAGCGACTGGACGCCGGCGATCGGCACCAGCCATTTATTCTGCTCGTCGAGCAGGGCCAGCGAGCCGGTCTGGCCAATGCGGAAGCGCTTGAGGTTGGCGAATTGGGCGTTCTGCGCATCGGTGTAATCGAAGCCGACATACAGCACCGCAATGATCTTGCCGCTGCCGTCACGCACTGGCGTGTACTGCGACATGTAATAGCGCTCGAACAACAGCGAGCGGCCGACATAACTCTGCCCCGCCATCAACTTCGCGTAAGCCGGGTTGGCGTGGTCGAGCACGGTACCGATGGCGCGCGTGCCGTCCTGCTTGCTGACGTTGGTGCTGACGCGAATGAAGTCTTCGCCGCTGCGCACGAACACCGTGGCCACACCGGCGGTCATCTGCTTGAACTCGTCGACTTCCTTGAAGTTGTTGTTCAGCACTTCGTTGCCCAGATGCAGGCCCGGGGTCTGCACGCCGGCCACGGTCACGGGCTGATCAGGGTGCACGCTCAGGCCGCTGCCGAAGCGCTTTTCGAACAGGCCGCTCAGGCGCAGGGTGCTTTCGCGCAACGTGCCGTGGAACGTGCTCAGTTGGTCGGCCAGCAGCCGTGCCTCACTGGCCAGATGCTCTTCACGGGTGGCGAGGTTGGCAGAATCCAGCGAACGCAGGGCGAACACCGTACTGCCGCTGATGACAATCGCCAGTATCACGGCGAGGGCGAGGCCCAGCTGCGAGGCGATCCGAGCACGAGGTTGAGACATGAACAGCTCCTGGCCGAGCCACCGAATCCTCCTTGATCGCGGTAATGCCCGGAAAAATATTCTGATAATGGGGGTGCGGCCTGAAACCGGCACGACGGTTCCACTTGCTCATAGTCGGCGGTGAATCCGAATACTTGAGCGCGCAACGTGGGTATGGCGTAAGGCCTGCATTGTGGCCGCTCCAACGTTTCAGCTCAAGCGCGCCACCGCTGGCAGTTCCATGGCGCGGACTTCGCCTTGCAGGAAATCGCTGAGGCGGCGCAACCGTTCACCTCCCGGACGGGTTTTCGGCCACACCAGGTAATAATTCAGGCCGCTGGCGACCGCCGTCGGCCACGGCAGGCTCAGGCGTCCCTGGGCGACATCTTCAGCCACCATCAACAGATCGCCCATCGACACGCCGTAGCCGC
Source organism: Pseudomonas koreensis (assembly GCF_036668835.1). Classification (GTDB taxonomy): domain Bacteria; phylum Pseudomonadota; class Gammaproteobacteria; order Pseudomonadales; family Pseudomonadaceae; genus Aquipseudomonas; species Aquipseudomonas koreensis_I. Next base: position 362,097 of record NZ_JAZEVW010000003.1, on the reverse strand, counting down.
GCGCCGCAGCAATCATTCCCAGTTCGAGGGTATCGAACACTTGCCCGCCCTTGAGTGACACCTGATCCGACAACCCCATGCATTCCAGCCAACTGCGCCAGTCGCGACGGTCCGGGGTCGGATGAAGCAATTCGGTGCTGGCCAGCCGCGTCACGTCCCACGGCTGGTCGTTGAGCAGATTGGGCGCGCCGACCGGGATCAGCTCCTCGGCAAACAACAGGCTGGCCTCCCAGTCCGGCGGAAAATGGCCATCGCTCAACAGCACCGCGCAATCGAACGGCTCGTCATTGAAATCCACCGAATCAATGTCCATCCACGCGCTGGTCAATTGCACTTCGTTGCCCGGCTGCAGATGACGAAAGCGACTCAGGCGCGCCAGCAGCCAGCGCATGGTCAGGGTCGACGGTGCCTTCATGCGCAGAATGTCGTCCTCGGCGCGCAAGGTATTGCAGGCGCGCTCCAGCGCGGTGAATCCCTCGCGGATGCCCGGCAACAACAGCCGCGCGGCTTCGGTCAATTGCAGATTGCGCCCGCTGCGCTGAAACAACCGGCAGGCGAAATGCTCTTCGAGGGTGCGGATATGTCGGCTCACCGCGCTCTGGGTAATCGACAACTCTTCAGCAGCGCGGGTGAACGAACTATGCCGCGCCGCCGCTTCGAATGCGCGCAGGGCATACAACGGTGGGAGGCGACGGGACATGCAGATAGCTCCGGTGGCGGGATGTGGCCAACTTAGCAGAATCGGTCCTGGATGAGTTTTAATCATGCCACCCATCCTTTTTATCCCTTTGTGCAATCACGCTCACACGCCGAAAATCGACGCTCTCCTGTTTCCCTCTGAATCGAGTGGTGATGACATGCAGCATCCTGTGCGTAGCGAACTCTGGGCCATTTTGCGGCTGGCCGGGCCGCTGATCGCTTCGCAGTTGGCGCACATGCTGATGGTGCTGACTGACACATTGATGATGGCGCGCCTCAGCCCCGAAGCCTTGGCGGGTGGCGGTCTGGGTGCGGCGAGCTACTCGTTCGTGTCGATTTTCTGCATCGGCGTGATCGCCGCTGTCGGCACGCTGGTGGCGATCCGTCAGGGTGCCGGCGACATCATCGGCGCGGCGCGCCTGACTCAGGCGGGTTTATGGCTGGCGTGGCTGATGGCGCTGGTCGCCGGCCTGTTGCTGTGGAACCTCAAACCGGTGTTGTTGCTGTTCGGCCAAACCGAAACCAACGTCAATGCCGCCGGGCAATTTCTGATCGCCCTGCCCTTCGCCCTGCCGGGTTATCTGAGCTTTATGGCGTTGCGCGGCTTCACCAGTGCGATTGGTCGAGCGACGCCGGTGATGGTCATCAGCCTCGCCGGCACCGTGGCCAACTTCCTGCTCAATTACGCCTTGATCACCGGCATGTTCGGCCTGCCGCAGCTCGGGCTGACCGGTATTGGCCTGGTCACGGCAATCGTTGCCAACTGCATGGCGCTGGCGCTGGCCTGGCATATCCGCCGGCATCCGGCGTACGACGCGTACCCGTTGCGTGCCGGGCTGGCGCGGCCCAACCGGCAATATCTGAAGGAGTTGTGGCGCCTCGGCCTGCCAATCGGTGGCACCTATGCGGTGGAAGTCGGTTTGTTTGCCTTCGCCGCGCTGTGCATGGGCACCATGGGCAGTACGCAAATGGGCGCACACCAGATCGCGTTGCAGATCGTTTCGGTGGCGTTCATGGTGCCGGCCGGCATGTCCTATGCGATCACCATGCGCGTCGGCCAGCATTACGGCGCCGGGCAACTGATTGATGCGCGCACGTCCGGCCGCGTCGGCATCGCCTTCGGTGCGGTGGTGATGCTGGGTTTTGCCTTGGTGTTCTGGCTATTGCCGAACGAACTGGTCGGGTTGTTCCTTGACCATGACGACCCGGCGTTTGCCGAGGTGATCCGCCTCGCGGTAAGCCTGCTGGCCGTGGCGGCCTGGTTCGAGCTGTTCGATGGCACGCAGACAATCGCGATGGGCTGTATCCGTGGGCTCAAGGATGCCAAGACTACGTTTCTGGTCGGGCTCGGTTGCTACTGGCTGATCGGCGCACCGGCGGCGTGGTGGATGGCGTTTCACCTGAACTGGGGGCCGACGGGTGTCTGGTGGGGGCTGGCGCTCGGGTTGGCGTGCGCGGCGGTGAGCCTGACGCTGGCGTTTGAGTGGAAGATGCAGCGGATGATTCGGCGCGAGCCTGAGCGTTCAAGCCCGTACACCGTCGCCCGAGCTGACTGACAGGCGTTAGCTCACGATTTCGAGGGCTGGCTGCTGATTCGATCCAGACACCAGGTACTCCACCAGCTCCGCCAGCGGCAACGGCCGGCTGATCAGGTAACCCTGCACTTGATCGCAACCAAACCCGCGCAGCAATTGCAGTTGCTCGGTGGTTTCCACGCCTTCGGCCACCACCTCCAGATGCAGGTTGTGCGCAAGATTGATCATCGCGTGCACCAGTTTGCGGTTCTCTTCACGCTGCTCCATGCCGCCGACAAAGCTTTTGTCGATCTTCAGCAAGGTGATCGGCAGGCTGTTGAGGTGCACGAATGAGGAGAACCCGGTACCGAAGTCATCCAGCGAAAAGCGCACGCCGAGGCGGCCGAGGGCGTCCATGGTCTGCTTGACAAGATCGCTGCGGCGCATCACCGCGGTTTCGGTCAGTTCGAATTCCAGCCATTGCGCCTCGACCCCGCGTTCGAGAATCAGTCGGCTCAGGGTCGGCAACAACTGGCTGTCCTGAAACTGGCGGAACGACAAGTTGATTGCCATGTGCAGCGCCGGCAGGCCTTGCTCGCGCAGCGCCTGCATGTCGCGCAGGGCACGGGAAATCACCCAGTAGCCCAGCGGCACGATCAAACCGCTCTGCTCGGCCAGCGGCACGAACTCGCTGGGCGGTAACAAGCCGCGTTCGCCATGCCGCCAGCGCACCAGGGCCTCGAGGCCGACGATCTGGCCATCTTCAAGATTCAGTCGCGGCTGGTAATGCAATTCCAGCTCATCGCGCCGCAGTGCCCGGCGCAGCTCGCTTTCCAGATCGGCCATGCTTCGCGCGTTGCGGTTGATCCGCTCGTTGAAGATATGAAAGGTGCAGCCTTGGGTGCTTTTGGCTTGCTGCATGGCGATGTGCGCATGCCACATCAGCGGGTCGGCGCCGGCCTGCGCGCGGGCGTGGGCGATGCCGAGGCTGGAGCCGATCAACAGGCTCTCGCCATCGACCCAATACGGTTCGGCCAGCGCTTCGGTAATGCGCTCGGCCATCCACTCGGCACGCTCGGGCGCGCGGCGGGTGTCGATCAGCAAGGCGAATTCGTCGCTGCCCAGGCGCGCCAGTTGATCACCGGCCTCAAGCTGACTCTTCAGCCGCGCGACCACTTGCAGGATCAGCCGGTCGCCGGCCTGATGGCCAAGGGCGTCGTTGGCGTGGCGAAAGTTGTCGAGGTCGAGATGCCCGAGGGCCAGACCACGGCCGTCGTTTTCCGCCAGACGCGCCGTCAGCAGGGTCTGGAAACCCTGGCGGTTGGCAATGCCGGTCAGCGGATCCTGTTCGGCCAGGCGCTGCAAAGTGTTTTCGAGTACCCCGCGCTCGCGCACATGGCGCAGGCAACGGCGCAACATGCCGGCGTCGAGCGCGTCGAACGCCAGCCAGTCACTGACCCCGTCCGGCGCGGTGGCCGGTTCGTGATCGAGCAGCAATACCGTCGGCAGGCTGCAACGGCCCGGTGCCGGTTGCAACGCAGGAATGGTCAACAACACCGCATGGCGGTTGTCTTCGAACAGGCTGCTGACCGACTCCCAGCTCGGCGCGCTGATCAGCACCGCCGCGCTCCCCATGGGCGCCAGACACTCGCGCAATAACGCTGTCCACGCTGGCTCTTCGGCCAGTAACAGCAAACGCAAGGGCTCGACAGGCGTAGACAAGCTGACTCCCTAGACTCTGCAATGATGTGGGCTGGGCATTATGCCGTTGTGCGTGACATTGACCAATGAACATGACCACCAAAGCCGGACAAAACGTTAACTTTGGTCACAAACGAGAACATTAGCCGCAAAATCACCGCGCATCCTGCGTGAAAGTAACAAAACCGGCAAATCCGCATCGCGTGGTACGTCACAAGTCGGACAGAGCAGCACAATTCGCTGAGCCTGTTAAAATGCCGGCCCATTTCGTCAACGACTCCCGAATTTTCGTATGTCCCGACTCAATCCCCGGCAGCAAGAAGCCGTGAACTACGTCGGCGGCCCTCTATTGGTGCTCGCCGGTGCTGGCTCCGGCAAGACCAGCGTGATCACGCGCAAAATCGCGCACCTGATCCAGAACTGCGGCATCCGCGCCCAGTACATCGTCGCCATGACCTTCACCAACAAGGCCGCGCGCGAGATGAAAGAGCGGGTCGGCACCCTGCTGCGTGCCGGCGAAGGCCGCGGCCTGACGGTCTGCACCTTCCACAACCTGGGCCTGAACATCATCCGCAAGGAACACGCGCGGCTGGGCTACAAGCCCGGTTTCTCGATTTTTGACGAGACCGACGTCAAAGCCCTGATGACCGACATCATGCAGAAGGAATATGCAGGCGACGATGGCGTCGACGAGATCAAGAACATGATCGGCGCCTGGAAAAACGACCTGATCCTGCCGGCCCAGGCGCTGGAAAACGCGCGCAATCCCAAGGAGCAGACCGCCGCCATCGTCTACACCCACTACCAGCGCACGCTCAAGGCGTTCAACGCGGTGGACTTCGACGACCTGATCCTGCTGCCGGTGAAACTCTTCGAGGAACATGCCGACATTCTCGAAAAGTGGCAGAACAAGGTGCGTTACCTGCTGGTCGACGAATATCAGGACACCAACGCCAGCCAGTACTTGCTGGTGAAGATGCTGATCGGCAAGCGCAACCAATTCACCGTAGTGGGCGACGACGACCAGTCGATCTACGCCTGGCGCGGTGCACGCCCGGAAAACCTGATGCTGCTCAAGGACGATTATCCGTCGCTGAAAGTGGTGATGCTCGAGCAGAACTACCGCTCGACGAGTCGAATCCTGCGCTGCGCCAACGTGCTGATCTCAAACAACCCGCACGAATTCGAGAAGCAGCTGTGGAGCGAGATGGGCCACGGTGACGAAATCCGCGTGATCCGCTGCCGCAACGAGGACGCCGAAGCCGAGCGCGTGGCCATGGAAATCCTCAGCCTGCACTTGCGCACCGACCGCCCGTACAGCGATTTTGCGATTCTCTATCGCGGCAACTACCAGGCCAAGCTGATCGAATTGAAGCTGCAGCACCATCAGGTGCCGTACCGCCTCAGCGGCGGCAACAGCTTCTTCGGCCGTCAGGAAGTGAAGGACCTGATGGCCTACTTCCGCCTGATCGTCAACCCGGATGATGACAACGCCTTTCTGCGAGTGATCAACGTGCCGCGCCGCGAAATCGGCTCGACCACCCTGGAAAAACTCGGCAACTACGCCACCGAGCGCAAGATCTCGATGTACGCCGCCACCGACGAAATCGGCCTTGGCGAGCATCTGGACAGCCGCTTCACCGATCGCCTGTCGCGCTTCAAGCGCTTCATGGACAAGGTCCGCGAACAATGCGCCGGTGAAGACCCGATCTCGGCGCTGCGCAGCATGGTCATGGACATCGACTACGAGAACTGGCTGCGCACCAACAGCTCCAGCGACAAGGCAGCCGACTACCGCATGAGCAACGTCTGGTTCTTGATCGAGGCGTTGAAAAACACCCTCGAAAAAGACGAAGAAGGCGAAATGACCATCGAGGACGCCATCGGCAAATTGGTGCTGCGCGACATGCTCGAACGCCAGCAGGAAGAAGAGGACGGCGCCGAAGGCGTGCAGATGATGACCTTGCACGCCTCCAAGGGTCTGGAATTCCCCTACGTGTTCATCATGGGCATGGAAGAGGAAATCCTCCCGCACCGCTCCAGCATCGAAGCCGACACCATCGAAGAAGAACGCCGCCTGGCCTATGTGGGTATCACCCGCGCCCGTCAGACGCTGGCGTTTACTTTCGCCGCCAAGCGCAAGCAGTACGGCGAGATCATCGACTGTGCGCCGAGCCGCTTTCTCGATGAACTGCCGCCGGACGACCTCGCCTGGGAAGGCAACGACGACACCCCGACCGAAGTCAAAGCCGTGCGCGGCAATAACGCTTTGGCCGACATACGCGCGATGTTAAAGCGCTAGAATTGACCACTTTTTACTAGACCTTCGGCGCACCAAGCGCCAAATGAGGACAGCTTCATGGAAGCATTGCAGCAGAAAATCCGCGAACAAGGCATTGTGCTTTCCGACCAGGTCCTGAAGGTCGACGCCTTCCTGAACCACCAGATCGACCCGGCCCTGATGAAGCTGATCGGCGACGAATTCGCCGCGCTGTTCAAGGATTCGGGGATCACCAAGATCGTCACCATCGAAGCGTCGGGTATCGCCCCGGCGATCATGACCGGTCTGAACCTCGGCGTGCCGGTGATCTTCGCCCGCAAGCAGCAGTCCCTGACCCTGACTGAAAACCTGCTGTCGGCGACCGTCTACTCGTTCACCAAGAAGACCGAAAGCACCGTGGCCATTTCCCCGCGCCACCTGACCAGCAGCGACCGCGTGCTGATCATCGACGACTTCCTGGCCAACGGTAAGGCTTCGCAGGCGCTGATCTCGATCATCAAACAGGCCGGCGCCACCGTGGCCGGTCTGGGCATCGTCATCGAGAAATCGTTCCAGGGCGGCCGCGCCGAACTGGATTCGCAGGGTTATCGCGTCGAGTCGCTGGCCCGCGTCAAGTCGCTGAAGAATGGCGTCGTGACCTTCATCGATTAACTGCTGAAGACCGCAAACACACCGCAATACCTGTGGGAGCGAGCTTGCTCGCGAATGCTTGGTGTCAGTCGACATCCTGGTTGACTGACACACCGCTTTCGCGAGCAAGCTCGCTCCCACAGTTTTTTGTCGTTTGTTATTGCTCGGTGGCTTTAAGGCCGGTGAGCAGCAGGCGTTGGAATAGCTCTTCTTTGAGGCCTTCGGGGTTTGTGAGCTGCATGCGTTCCAGATGTTCCGGAAACGCTGATGCCTCCGGCGCATCCAGCGCAGCCTTGCCCAGTTCCAGTATCTCGGTCAGCTTGAACTTGCTCTTCAGCCAGTTCAGCGCGCGCAGCAGATCCCGCTCGACCGCGGTGAAATCACAACCCAGCGGATATTCCGGAAACAGGTTCGGATGCCGTGCGGCGATCGCCTGCAAGCGTTGCGGCGTGTTGTCGGCAAAACGCGGATCGATGCGGAAGTCCTTTGGCAGCTTGCCCACCTTTTGTGCCTGTTCGATCAGCCCCGGCTGGAAGCGCGAGTCGCTGATATTAAGCAGCGCTTCGATCACCGCCGCGTCGGGCTTGCCGCGCAAATCGGCGAGGCCGTATTCGGTGACGACGATGTCGCGTAAATGCCGCGGAATCGTGCAGTGGCCATATTCCCAGACGATATTCGAACTGACGTCGCCACCCGACTCGCGCCAGCTACGCAGGATCAGAATCGATCGTGCCCCATCCAGCGCATGGCCTTGGGCGACAAAGTTGTACTGCCCGCCGACGCCGCTGAGTACGCGCCCGTCCGCAAGTTGATCAGCCACCCCGGCGCCGAGCAGGGTCATGGTGAACACCGTGTTGATGAATCGCGCATCGAGGCGTTGCAAACGCTTGAGTTCTTCCTGCCCGTACAACTCGTTGATGTAGCTGATGCGGGTCATGTTGAATTCGAGCAATTTGCTTTGCGGCAACTCACGCAAACGCTCATAGAAACTGCGCGGGCCTAGAAAGAATCCGCCGTGTACGCAAATGCCGTCAGGCTGCGCCGCCTCGTCAAGGGTGCCGGCATTGGCGTGCTCCTGGGTCGGCGCGTCCGGGTAAACCTTGCGCCGGATGATCCCGGCTTCCGCCAGCACCAGCAGGCCGTTGACGAACATTTCACTGCAGCCATACAAGCCTTTGGCGAAGGGCGCGGTGCCGCCCTCACGCTCGATCAGTTGCGCCCACTGGCTCAGGTTGATGTCATCGAGCAGCGCCCGATAACCGCCGTTGTCGGCCTGGCGCGCAAGCAACGCCGCAGTCAGCGCATCGCCCATCGAACCGATGCCGATCTGCAGCGTGCCGCCGTCGCGCACCAGGGTGCTGGCATGTAGACCGATGAAGTGGTCCTGGAAACCGACGGGCATGTTTGGCGTCGAGAACAGCGTACTGCTGTCCTTCTCGTCGATCAGCAGATCAAAGGTGTCGATATCGACTTCGGCATCCCCGGGCATGTACGGCAGATCGGTGTGAACCTGGCCGACCAGCACAATCGTCTCGCCGGCTTCGCGGCGCCTGGCAATCATCGGCAACAAGTCGAGGGTGATATCGGGGTTGCAGCTCAGGCTCAGGCGGTCCGGGTGTTCGCTGCTGCTGGCGAGCAATTGCGCGACCAGATTCAGGCCGGCGGCGTTGATGTCGCGGGCAGCGTGGCTGTAGTTGCTGCTGACGTAATCCTGCTGGGCCGGGGCGCTGTTGAGCAGGCTGCCGGGCTGCATGAAAAACTGCTGGACGCGGATGTTGGCGGGCAGGCTGTCGCGCTGCAGCTCGGCGAGAAAATCGAATTCGGGGTAATCGCCGAAAACCCGTTCGACAAAGGGCTCGATAAAGCGCTTGTGCAAACCATCGCCCAGACTCGGCCGGCCCAGACACAGCGCGGTGTAGATCGTCAGCTGGCGCTCGGGCAGGTCTTTGATGCGCCGGTACAGCGCGTTGACGAAGTGGTTGGGCTTGCCCAGCCCCAGCGGCAGACCCATGTGGATATGCGCTGGCAAGCGTGCGAGCACGTCATCCACTGCCTGTTCGATCGAACACAACTGCACCATCTGAAGCCTCCCGCCCGTTCCGTTGATAGGGGTAGACCGAGATTGCCTTGAGTTTGCTGCAAAGGACAGCCCAAAGTCCTGGACGATTGTCGGCCAAGGGAGTTTTTTACAGCTGGAGATCGCTTGCCCTCACCCTAGCCCTCTCCCGGAGGGAGAGGGGACCGATTCGGGGATGCTCGGTATATGCATCGACCTGAAACTGCGGTACCGAATCCATAATCGCCAGATTCTTCCAAGTCGATGTAGAGCGAAAGACACCTCGATCGGCCCCCTCTCCCTCCGGGAGAGGGCTGGGGTGAGGGGTCAGGGTTTTGCATTAATCGAAAGAGCAAAAACCACAGGCACAAAAAAACCGTCCGAAGACGGTTTTTTTACATCGAGAGCGTCGCTGATTACAGACCGGACATCTCTTTGATCGCACCCTTGAGCTCATCATCGGTGCAATCGGCGCAGGTGCCTTTCGGTGGCATGGCGTTGATGCCGGTGATGGCTTTGGCAAGGATGCCGTCCAGACCACCCTGGTGATCGGCCCGCTCTTTCCAGGCCGCCTTGTCGCCGATTTTCGGCGCACCCAGCAGGCCGGTGCCATGACATGCGTTGCAGTGCTTGGCGATCACGTCTTTAGGCGCCTTGGCTCCGCCACCGCCGCCAGCGGATGCAACCACTTCCATCCCTTTGCATTCCTGCCCCTGAACACACACCTGGCCGACCGGCTCGAGGCGTTTGGCAATGTCGTCATTGGTCGCAGCTTGAGCGCTGACAGCCCAGAGGGCCAGTACGGTTGCTGGTGCAGCCAGCATTTTCATAATTAGGTTCACGCGTTCACCCTCAATGGTGGCTATTCACGCCTGCGGCCACGGTTCGCAGGCGGGCGCAAGTATAGCGGGTAGCCCGCCACACTGAAACAACCCCATTTTTAAAGGGGTCTTGTTGCGCATCGGTCAAACGGTTCGGGAGCCTTGGCCATCAGTGAATGGCGCCTCTTGCTTTAGAAATTCGCCGGTGTGGCTGCGCTGATCAGTCGCGCAGGCACATCGAAAGGATTACGGAAACGATGCGGCTTGGTACTTTCAAAATAGTAGCTGTCGCCGGCCTCGAGGATAAAAGTTTCCAGGCCGACCACCAGCTCCAGACGACCCTCGACCAGAATCCCGGTTTCCTCGCCTTCGTGAGTGAGCATTTCTTCACCGGTATCGGCGCCCGGTGGGTAGATTTCATTGAGGAATGCGATGGCGCGGCTGGGGTGCGCGCGGCCGACCAGCTTCATGGTCACGGCGCCGTCGGAAATGTCGATCAGCTCGTTGGCCTTGTAGACGATCTGGGTCGGCTGGTCTTGCAGGATCTCTTCGGAAAAGAATTCGACCATGGACATGGGAATGCCGCCGAGCACCTTTCTCAGCGAACTGATCGAAGGGCTCACGCTGTTCTTCTCGATCATCGAAATGGTGCTGTTGGTGACGCCCGCGCGTTTGGCGAGTTCGCGCTGGGAAAGCCCTTTGAGCTTGCGGATCGATTGCAGTCGTTCACCGACGTCCAAGGCGGGAGCCTCCTGATGTTGTAAGAATATTGAGCGTTATCATGGCGACAGCGTTCAGTATTTACAACACTTGGCCCCCGCGCTGGCGTCAGGCCTCGGAATAGAGCCTTGGCACCCGGCGCAGGTTGCAGAAGATCTGATATGGAATGGTGTCGGCCGACTGCGCCACGTCGCTGGCAAGGATGTTTTTGCCCCACAGCTCGACGGTCGAACCGAGGCCAGCCTCCGGCACATCGGTGAGGTCAATGCACAGCATGTCCATCGACACGCGCCCCAACAGACGGCTGCGCTGACCGGCCACCAGCACGGGTGTGCCGGTCGGCGCCTGACGTGGATAGCCATCTGCATAGCCCATGGCGACCACGCCGATGCGCATCGGCTTGTCGGTGATGAATTTTGCGCCGTAACCGATCGGCTCACCGGCCGGCAGCTCACGGACACTGATGACTTTCGATTCCAGGGTCATCACCGGTTGCAGGCGTTCGGCGACAGCATTGGCTTCTTCGAACGGGGTCGCACCGTAGAGCATGATGCCGGGGCGCACCCAGTCGCTGTGGATCTGCGGCCAACCCAGCACCGCCGGTGAATTGCGCAGGCTGACTTCCGCCGCCAGGCCCTGGCGCGCTGCCTCGAATACTGCCACCTGCTCGCTACTGCATTGCGCGTGCAGTTCATCGGCGCGGGCGAAGTGGCTCATCAACACAATCTTCGCCACTTTGCCGCTGGCCAGCAGGCGCTGATAGGCGGCCAGGTAGTCTTTTGGGTGCAGGCCGACACGGTGCATGCCGGAGTCGAGCTTTAGCCAGACCGTGATCGGTTTGTTCAGCGTCGACTGCTCGATGGCTTCGAGCTGCCACAGCGAATGCACCACGCACCACAAATCATGCTCAACGATCAGCGCCAGCTCATCCGCCTCGAAGAAACCTTCCAGCAGCAGCACCGGCGCGCGAATACCAGCGGCGCGCAGCTCCAGCGCCTCTTCGATGCACGCCACGGCAAAGCCGTCAGCCTCGGTTTCCAGCGCTTGAGCACAGCGCACCGCGCCATGGCCGTAGGCGTCCGCCTTGATTACCGCGAGCGCCTTGGCGCCGGTGACTTCGCGGGCAATTCGGTAGTTGTGGCGCAGGGCTTGGAGGTCGATCAGGGCACGGGCAGGACGCATGGCGGCGGACTTCTAGGCGGTAATGGAAGAAAAACCGGCGCCAACTGGCAGCGTGAACCGCCAACAGCGCCGGGAGAGGGATCTTTGCTACGGCTTACGGCAGCGCGGCGACGATGGAGATCTCGACAAGGATGCTCGGCTTGGCCATTTTCGCTTCGACGGTGGCACGGGCCGGTGCGGCGCCTTTGGGCAGCCACTGGTCCCATACCGAGTTCATCCCGGCAAAGTGCGCCTCGATGTCGTTCAGGTAGATCGTTGCCGAGAGCAGATGCTGTTTGTCAGTCCCGGCCAGGTCGAGCAGACGCTCGATGTTGGCCAGTACGTCGCGGGTCTGCTGTTCAATCCCGGCATCGAAGTCGTCCCCGACCTGCCCGGCCAGGTACACCGTACCGTTGTGGCTGACGATCTGACTCATGCGCTCATTGGTGAGCTGGCGCTGGATTGACATGTTTTGCGGACTCCTGGGTCTGGTTGCCGTAACGGGAAATATCGAGGCCTTCGGCACTGATCTGCGGTTTTTTCTTCGCCATCAGATCGGCCAGCAAACGCCCGGAACCGCACGCCATGGTCCAACCCAGGGTGCCGTGACCGGTGTTGAGGAACAGATTCTTGAACGGCGTGGCGCCAACAATCGGCGTGCCGTCCGGCGTGGTCGGACGCAGGCCGGTCCAGAAACTCGCCTCGGCCAGATTGCCGCCCTGAGGATAAAGGTCGTTGACGATCATCTCCAGGGTTTCGCGCCGACGCGGGTTCAGCGACAGGTCAAAACCGGCGATCTCGGCCATGCCGCCAACGCGAATGCGGTTGTCGAACCGGGTGATCGCGACCTTGTAGGTCTCGTCAAGAATGGTCGAGGTCGGCGCCATGTCCGGGTTGGTGATCGGCACGGTCAGCGAGTAGCCCTTGAGCGGATACACCGGGGCCTTGATGCCCAGCGGCTTGAGCAATTGCGGCGAATAGCTGCCCAGCGCCAGCACGTAGCGATCGGCGGTTTCCAGTTTGCCGTCGATCCACACGCCGTTGATGCGATCACCGGCGTAGTCGAGCTTTTGGATGTCCTGACCGAAACGGAATTCAACACCGAGCTTGCGGGCCATGTCGGCAAGGCGGGTAGTGAAGATCTGGCAGTCGCCGGTCTGGTCGTTCGGCAAGCGCAGGGCGCCGGCGAGAATATCGGTGACGCCGGCCAGAGCCGGTTCAACGCGGGCAATCCCGGCGCGGTCGAGGACTTCGAACGGCACGCCGGATTCTTTCAGCACGGCGATGTCTTTGGCGGCGTTATCCAGTTGCGCCTGGGTGCGGAACAGTTGCGTGGTGCCGAGGCTGCGGCCTTCGTAGGCAATGCCGGTTTCGGCGCGCAGTTCGTCGAGGCAGTCGCGGCTGTACTCGGACAGCCGCACCATGCGCTCCTTGTTCACCGCATAACGGCTGGCCGTGCAGTTGCGCAGCATCCGCGCCATCCACAGGTATTGGTCGATGTCGGCGGTGGCCTTGATTGCCAGCGGTGCGTGGCGTTGCAGCAGCCATTTGATCGCCTTGAGCGGTACGCCCGGCGCGGCCCACGGCGAGGCGTAGCCGGGCGAGACCTGGCCGGCGTTGGCGAAACTGGTCTCCATGGCCGCGGCGGGCTGCCGGTCGACCACCACCACTTCAAACCCGGCACGGGCCAGATAGTAAGCACTGGCGGTACCGATGACGCCGCTACCCAAGACCATGACGCGCATTTTCAATCCCTCATCGCGGCTTTGTGCCGAGCTGTGTTGTTAGAGCAATGATGCGCGCAGTGTAAAAAAGAAATGCCAGTGCTTTTCACTATATAAGCGCCTATATTTGGCGACAATTCTCGGCAAAAACCGTTTTCACGGAGGCGCATCCCCTATGCGGACCAATACACAGACCAAGCGCGAGCTGGACAAGATCGACCGCAACATCCTGCGGATCCTACAGGCGGACGGGCGCATTTCGTTTACCGAACTGGGGGAAAAGGTCGGTCTCTCCACCACGCCCTGCACCGAGCGCGTGCGGCGTCTGGAGCGCGAAGGAATCATCATGGGCTACAACGCCCGGCTCAATCCGCAGCATTTGAAGGGTAGCCTGCTGGTATTTGTCGAGATCAGCCTGGACTACAAATCCGGCGACACTTTCGAGGAGTTCCGACGCGCGGTGCTGAAATTGCCCCACGTCCTGGAATGTCATTTGGTGTCAGGGGATTTCGATTATCTGGTAAAGGCGCGGATTTCCGAGATGGCCTCGTACCGCAAATTGCTTGGCGACATCCTGTTAAAGCTGCCGCATGTGCGCGAATCGAAGAGCTACATCGTCATGGAAGAAGTCAAAGAGAGCCTGTGCCTGCCGATACCGGACTGAAATCCGGTGGCGTCCCTTCGCGAGCAGGCTCGCTCCCACATTTGAAATGCGCTCCCCTGTGGGAGCGAGCCCGCTCGCGAAGGCCGCGACTCGGTTTCAAGTGAACACGACAGTCAAACCAACACCTGCCGATTCGCCGCCATGTACTCGAAAATCTGCTCCTCTACCTGCGGATGAATCAGCTCCACCGGTCGCCGCTGATTTGGGCACGGCAAGGTCTTGGTGGTGCCGAACAACCGGCAGATCAACGGCCGTTCCTCATACACCGTGCAGCCATTCGGCCCCAGGTGTACGCAGTTCAGCTCTTGCATCGCCGCATCCTGCTCGGCGCGAGTCTTGCGCGGCAGTCGGGCCATTTCCTCGGGCGACGTGGTCACCGGCCCGCAGCAGTCATGACAGCCGGGTACGCACTCGAACGAGGGAATCTGCTGACGCAACGTGCGAATTTTCTGGCTGTTGCAGCTCATTGAAACGGCGACCGAGGAGAAATGGACCGCAATTGTGCCGTAAAAGACCGAAGCCAGACACAGTAGGCGGACCAATGTTGCCCGTGTTCGGCCGTGCGGCTTATGCTCCGTCAAATTTTCTCGACACCGCCTCAGGATGACGCCCATGACCGCCCGCGCCCACACTTTCGCGAGCCAACCCCACGCCGCCTCTTATTACGCCGCCAGCAGCCTGCCGCAGCCGGACCATCCGCGGCTGCAAGGTGAAGTGCTGGCCGACGTCTGTGTGGTCGGTGGCGGCTTTTCCGGGTTGAACACGGCGCTGGAACTGGCTGAGCGCGGATTCAGCGTAGTCCTGCTGGAAGCGAACAAGATCGGTTGGGGCGCCAGCGGGCGCAACGGCGGACAGCTGATTCGCGGCGTGGGCCATGGCCTCGATCAGTTCGCCAAGGTCATCGGCACCGACGGCGTGCGGGCGATGAAACTCATGGGCCTGGAAGCGGTGGAAATCGTTCGTCAGCGCGTCGAGCGTTTCCAGATCGCCTGCGATTTGACTTGGGGCTACTGCGACCTCGCCAACAAGCCTGCTGATCTGCAAGGCTTTGCCGAAGAGGCCGAAGAGCTGCGCAGCCATGGCTATCGTTATGAAACCCGTCTGCTGCAAGCCAACGAGATGCATACGGTGGTCGGCTCAAAACGTTACGTCGGCGGTTTGATCGACATGGGCTCCGGGCATTTGCATCCGCTGAATCTCGCGCTTGGTGAAGCCGCAGCGGCGCAGCAAATGGGTGTAAAACTGTTCGAGCAGTCGGCGGTAATCCGCATCGACTACGGCGCCGAAGTGAAAGTCCACACGGCGCATGGGTCGGTGCGGGCGAAGACCCTGGTGCTTGGCTGCAATGCCTACCTGAATGATCTGAACCCGCAACTCAGCGGCAAAGTCCTGCCGGCCGGCAGCTACATCATCGCCACCGAGCCGTTGAGCGAAGCCCAGGCCCGCAACCTGCTGCCGCAGAACATGGCGGTCTGCGACCAGCGTGTCACTGTGGATTACTTCCGGCTCTCGGCGGATCGACGCCTGTTGTTCGGCGGCGCCTGCCATTACTCGGGGCGCGATCCGAAAGACATCGCCGCGTATATGCAGCCGAAGATGCTTGAGGTGTTCCCGCAACTGGCGGGGGTCAAGATCGATTATCAGTGGGGCGGGATGATCGGCATCGGCGCCAACCGCTTGCCGCAGATTGGCCGGCTCGCCGATCAGCCGAATGTGTATTACGCCCAGGCCTACGCCGGACACGGCGTGAATGCCACGCACCTGGCGGGCAAGCTGCTGGCGGAGGCGATCAGTGGGCAGCAGGGTGGAGGTTTTGACCTGTTTGCCAAAGTGCCGCACATAACCTTTCCGGGTGGTAAGCATTTACGCTCGCCGCTGCTGGCGTTGGGGATGTTGTGGCATCGGCTCAAAGAGTTGGTCTGATATAACCCAGCGACTTCCAGATCGCTTTCGCGAGCAGGCTCGCTCCCACAGTAACCGCGTTTATTGAGGTGGAACGCGATCGAATGTGGGAGCGAGCCTGCTCGCGATGAAGCCCGCAAGGACGGTGCAGGTCTCAGATCCGCCAGAACGGCTTCAACCCCTCCTCCAGTGCCTGCTCCCGGGTCAGGCCGATGTCCTTGAGCTGATCGGTCGTCAGCGCCAGCAACGCCTTGCGCGTGTGCAGACGGTGCCACAACAGACCCCAGCGACTCAGGCCGGACGGTGCATTGCGCAGTTCATTGCGCGCCCGCTCCTTCTGCCCTGCCGCCAGTTCCTGACTGTGTAACGTCAGCCGCACATCGCTCAAGCCGTTCATTTTTGTCGCTCCTGTTTACTTGGGTAGCCAGAGATTCCATGATGCGCGGGCGAGCAAAACCATTACAGACTCAAAGAACCTGTATTAACTCCATACAGATTTGCTGATCTGCCGACTGAATGATCAATTTTTGCCGCATCTGTACTGGTTTTCGCTCAACTGCACCGAGGCCGCCATGACTCTGTATGTAAACCTCGCCGACTTGCTCGGTACCCGCATCGAACAGGGCTTCTATCGGCCCGGCGATCGCTTGCCCTCGGTGCGCGCCTTGAGCGTCGAGCACGGGGTGAGTCTGAGCACGGTGCAGCAGGCCTATCGCATGCTTGAGGACAGCGGCCTCGCCACGCCTAAACCCAAGTCCGGCTACTTTGTCCCGGTCGGTCGCGAGCTGCCGGAGCTGCCCGCGGTGGGCCGCCCGGCGCAAAGGCCGGTGGAGATTTCGCAATGGGATCAGGTGCTGGAATTGATTCGCGCGGTGCCACGCAAAGACGTTGTGCAATTGGGTCGCGGCATGCCCGACGTTGGCTCACCAACGATGAAACCGCTGCTGCGCGGCCTGGCACGGATCAGCCGCCGGCAGGACATGCCCGGTCTGTATTACGACAACATCCACGGCAACCTCGAACTGCGTGAACAGATCGCGCGGCTGATGCTCGATTCCGGCTGTCAGTTGAGCGCCGGCGATCTGGTGATCACCACCGGTTGCCACGAGGCGCTGTCCACGAGCATCCATGCGATCTGCGAACCGGGCGACATCGTCGCGGTGGATTCGCCGAGCTTTCACGGCGCCATGCAAACGCTTAAAGGTTTGGGCATGAAAGCCCTGGAGATTCCCACCGACCCGCTCACCGGTATCAGCCTCGACGCGCTGGAACTGGCACTTGAGCAGTGGCCGATCAAAGCCATTCAACTGACGCCCAACTGCAACAACCCGCTCGGCTACGTCATGCCCGAATCGCGCAAACGTGCGCTGCTGACGCTGGCGCAACGCTTCGACGTGGCAATCATCGAAGACGATGTGTATGGCGAACTGGCGTATTCCTACCCGCGTCCGCGCACGATCAAATCTTTCGACGAGGATGGCCGCGTCTTGCTGTGCAGCTCGTTTTCCAAGACTCTAGCGCCGGGGCTGCGCATTGGTTGGGTCGCTCCCGGCCGCTATCTGGAGCGGGTACTGCACATGAAATACATCAGCACCGGCTCGACCGCGCCGCAACCGCAGATTGCCATCGCCGAATTTCTCAAGGCCGGCCACTTTGAGCCGCACTTGCGGCGCATGCGCATGCAGTACCAGCGTAATCGCGATGCAATGATCGACTGGGTAACCCGCTATTTTCCCGCCGGCACCCGCGCCAGTCGCCCGCAGGGCAGCTTCATGCTCTGGGTGGAACTGCCGGAAGGCTTCGACACGCTGAAACTCAATCGTGAGTTGCACGATCAAGGCGTACAGATTGCCGTCGGCAGCATCTTTTCCGCCTCGGGCAAGTACCGCAACTGCCTGCGGATGAACTACGCTGCCAAACCAACGGCACAGATCGAAGAAGCGGTGCGCAGGGTCGGGGCGACAGCGATCAAACTGCTGACCGAGTCCGACTAATCGATCTGAAACGCTCCGTTGCCCTCGAAACGCCTCAGGTCGGCAACCCGGCTTGAGGCATCTTCCACTTGGGCATCGATCTCGAACTCCACTTGCAAGTAACGTCCCTGCGCCACAGCCGCGCCACTCCAGGGCACGACACGTGCGCCCGGGGATAACAGATTCGCTTCAAGGGGCTGCCCGCTTTCCAGACGCCACTGCACCGCCACACCATCGAGGCGTGCCGCGACGATGCGCACTTGCAACGTGCCAGCCTCCCAGCGATAGCGCCGAGAGTCTGCCGTCGGCGCGACAAACGACCATTTGATCGGACGAGCTTGCGGGCAATGAACACGCAAATGCACGTTGCGCAGGCCAAACCCCTCGCTCTGCACTGAAGCAGAACGCAAGAGTTCGGAGCGGGTTATTGCGCCGTAATCCAGGGTTGCCGGCGACAGATCCACCTCACAGGCATCGTTCGCCCATGCCGAGGCACAGGCAAGACAGGCCGCAAGTACGGCAATAATCCGGGGCTTCATGGCAGGCACTCGGTCAGGACAGATTTAAAGGGCGACAGATCGCCTCAACGGTTTCAATTTGCGTAGCCTCGCCGGGCGATTCACTCAGGGGGAAATGCAAGACGCAGTGGCTGCTGTCGGATAACTTCACGCGCAACACCTGCCCTGGTTGGATATCCGGCAAAAAAATCGCCCCGGCGTCCATCACGGACGTCAGGTACTCACCCTGCGCATCCAGTACGCTCAAGCCTCTGGGCAACCATTGGCGATCCTGCGACCGCGCCTTGAGCAACAGACGCCGGACGGTAACCAGGGAAAAATCCAGGTGCTGCACCGAACCTCGCCCGGCTGTCACCTCCTGCACACCATTGAGGACTTCGACATTACGCGGCAGACCCAGTG
Organism: Pseudomonas koreensis; assembly: GCF_036668835.1. Taxonomy (GTDB): domain Bacteria; phylum Pseudomonadota; class Gammaproteobacteria; order Pseudomonadales; family Pseudomonadaceae; genus Aquipseudomonas; species Aquipseudomonas koreensis_I. The sequence goes on along the minus strand of NZ_JAZEVW010000003.1, from coordinate 343,331 downwards.
GATCGACTTCTAGCCGTGCCAAAGAATAAGCTGGCAGGTTCGCCGCCACTGCGCGACCCGCGCCATCCGTCCAGACGGGGCCTTGTGGCGTTTGCAGCCGCACTCCGGAACGCTCGCCCGCCTTCAGCACTCCCACCGTGTCACGTAGCGCATAGGGTGACAGCGTGACGCCATCGCGGTGCAGCAACACGCCGCCGCGCAAGCCCAGATCATATTCCGTCGCACCGGCGCGCTGCCCGACCCCCACATCCAGGCTGGTATAGCGCGGCAAGGCATTGATTCGGCCAGCCACCGCAGCCGATGCATTATCACGGTGTTCGGCATTGACGGTGTAGGCCAGGGTTTCGCTGACCGCAGCGCTCACGGCCAGCCCTTGGCGCGTGCCTGAGCGCTCGTCACTGCGCACGTACCCGCGCAACCGGCCTTGCCCGCCCAGCGGAACGCCCACGGTCAGGTAAGCCGCGCGGCCCTGACGATATTCCTCGTCACCACCGACGCCTCGCTCCACGCTCAGTGACAAGCTGACGCGCTGCGGCAGCGTCAGTGACCATGACAACCCCAACTGCGACACCGGTGCTTCGCCCATACTCGAATAACGCGACCAGCTTGCGCCAAAGGCCCCCCAGTCATCGGTGGCGCCATTGAGCGAAAACACCCAGTGATCGCGTTTGCGCGACTCGGCCTGATGCCGCCGCTGATTCCAGCCGGTATCTGACAAGGTGCGAAAGTCCCGGCTCTGGCGCACTGCGACCAGACTTGCCGAGAGATTGGCCGCCAAAGGCGCGCTGAACGTCAGCTGCAATTGATCACCAGCAAGACCCGCCGCGCGCTGTTCCGACACCACTTGACGCAGCCCCAGCGTGATCGGCCCAGACCACTGTTGTTGCAGCCCCCAACCGGCGGAAAGGTAAGCGTCGCCCGCGAGCGCACCAGCGGTTGCACGCAGGCCTCGGCGCATTTCCCAGTCTTTGCTGAACGCCGCGAATGTCGGCGCCTCACGGTTATCCGCTGACAGACGGCGGACCCGGCCCAGCGCCAGATTGAAACCCTCGGGGGCGTCAGACTGCGCCGCTTGCAGACTCGCCGCCGGCACCCGAAAACGTCGCACCTGACCATCCTGCTCATGCACCGCTACCTCCAGATCGAGCTGATTGCTCAACAACGGCAGCGCGCGCAAGGTAAAAGGCCCGCTTGGCACCATCGTCGTATAGATCGCCACGCCGTTCTGGCGGACCTCGATACGGGACGGTGTGTAAGCAACCCCGTCCACTTGGCCACGGGCGCCGTTGCGGGCGGCATCGAGTCGGGCGAAGGCTGCTTCAGGAAAAACCTGTACGCCAGTGAACGACTCACCGGCAAACAGCGACGATGCCAGGTTGAGCTGACCGATCTGAAGGCTGGCCTCGTGATCTTCCAGCGTGTGCATTGCATAGGCATAGAGGTGCTCGAACCGTGAGCTGTCGGGCAATGCCGTGAATGACTGGCGACTGCGTAGCACCCAGTCGCCGGCATTCAAGCCGGCTTCCGAACTCAGGCTGCGATAGTTGCTGGTCTGCCCGTCGAATTGACTTGCGGCCATTAGCAAATCGTAATTCAACACACCGGCCACGCCGCCATTGGCAAAGCTGCGCTGCGACGGCTCGGGCTCAGCGAGCGTATCGGTAGGCACCAATAAACGGACCTGCTGACTGCCCGGGTTCAACTGCACGATGGCAGCGGGGAAACCCTGTGCGGCCGTCACACATCGCCCTGACGCCAGAGGCACAGACGCGGGCAGACGCACTCCGGCAGCCTTTAACCATTGCTGCCCCAGACACAACTCGCCCACATCGTTGAACGTCATTTGCACACGGCCCTTTGGCTGTCCGTTGACTTCAAGCACGACGGCATGCACACCCTGAGTAAAACGCGCAGCATCACGAAAATACTCCGCCAGGGCCGGATCGACTCCGCGGTCCCTGAGCACTTCAACGTCGAACGTCACCGGTTCTGCCGCCACTGCCACGCGCCACCCGCAGCCACCCAGCGCCAGCAATGATCCGGCGATGCACATCCAGTTCAACGTGTCACCGGGGCGATATGATCGTCGACAGCAAAACCGTAAGTGGTCGCCGGGAATATCCGCACCGACGACACCTGTGCCAACGAACTCAAAGGCAAATCGAGTTGCAGTCGCTCCCCCGGCAGAATATAGGTGCGCGGCAGTTCGACCGGGCTTGAGCCGGGCAACGGTGTAACCGCTTTGCCGAGTCGAACCACGTAGGGACTGGGATTGTGAACGTGCAAGCCATCCTGCGTGACGGTCCAGACGAGGCGCTTCCACGGCTCACGCTCGACGGGCAATCCGGCCGGACGCAGGATCACCGGCAGGTTCTGCCGCACGCCGAGGCTGACACGCGCCCCACCTGCGGCTGCAACCGGGTTGATGCCTTCGAAAATGACCCGTTTCAATCGTTCGGTCTGCAAGGGCTGAGCGCTCTGCAGAAGGAACCGTACCTGCTGAACCTGGCCAGCCTCGACACGTGCAACAGGGGGAGTGAAAACCAGAAGGACCTCATCGTCCGATTCAGTGTTTTCGACGGTGGTGTACAGAAGCGCCGGATGAGCATCGGTGTTGCGCACGTTCATGACGGCTTCGCCGAGGCTCTGCTCGACGACCAGTACCGGCGTTTGCGGAACCATGCCGGCGCCTTGCGCAAGCGACATCGACAGACCGGCGAACAACCACAGGGAGACCTGCAACAAAGCAGGTTGGAATGAAAGGGGCATCGGTAAATACCGGAAAATTCCAGGCCACGGTTCCGGCGCTGCCGGCGTGTTCCTGTCGGAAGGAAAAGCCCGGCGCCCTGGTGGCCGCCGGGCTCGGCGGTCAGAGGTAGAACATGTCGAAGGTCACCGAGCCGTCGAGCGGGATCTCGTTGGCGATCGGCAAGTTGTTACTCGCGCCAATGATTGGCAGCAAGCTCATCGGAAAGCCGTGATGCCGAGCGGCAACAGGCCCCGTTGCGGCATTGATACCCCAGGAATACAGCGCAGGGGCATTGCTCACCAGCGAACTGGCAGGTACACGCCACGCTGGCGCTGCGAGAGTGCGGGTCAGCAGTGCGCGCCCTGTTCCGTCGGTCTCCGGCGTGCCATGACGTAAAGCGAATCCGCCAATCCGCGTGCCATTGATTGCGCCAAGCCCGAAGAACAGCACCGGATCGGTTTGACCGGTGCCATCGCTGATACCCGGCAATTTGGTCGCTGCACGGTTATCGCGAACCGACACTTCGACCGGGGCTGGAGCGTCGCAATTGATGTGCAGCGAGATGTCCCGCTCCGGCAGCAGAGTTTGCGTGGTTGGGTTAAGCGTGGCCGCGGAAATCTTGCGCAGGTCTACCGTGCCGCCCCCGGCAAAGGCCGGGACGCAAGAGGTCGGGATAATGGTGCCGATGACGTTCAGGTCAACGCTCTCCGCCATAGCCAGCGAAGGTAGCAGGGCGGCAGCGAGAACGACGAGCCGGTGGGTGTTTTTCATAAGCCGTATCTTCCATGTCATTAACAAAAAGCTTCCTACTGACTTCTCACGTAAGTAAGCAGTCGGATAATTGCGGCTTTTGGAGGACAAATCTGTAGGAAAAACCTTCGCCTGAATGGGGAAAAATCGACCTGATTCATAGGCAATTGATGCTGAGAAACTATTTCCTACTTCCTGATGACAAAACATTGCGCGCTGCTGCCTTGCAGCGCCCACTGATCGAATTCAAGGCAGCGATGCCCATGCCATACTTCACCCTCCGTCACGACCCGAGATCGCCACGTGATTCCAGGACAGAAACTGATCGCTGCAGCGCTACTCGCTTTGCTCTTGAATGGCTGTGCCACGCTCGATGTGCCGCGCGAGCCGAGCCAGGCCTTACCGGCGGCGGACTCGGCTTTCGGCCGTTCGATTCAGGCTCAGGCCGCGCCCTACCAGGGGCAATCGGGGTTTCGCCTGTTGTCTGACAGCGGCGAAGCGTTTACCGCCCGCGCCGAGCTGATTCGCAACGCCCAGACCAGCCTCGATTTGCAGTACTACATCGTCCACGACGGCATCAGCACCCGCATGCTGGTGGAAGAAGTGCTCAAGGCCGCCGACCGGGGCGTGCGCGTGCGCATTCTGCTCGACGACACCACCAGCGACGGGCTCGATCAGATCATCGCCACGCTGGCGGCGCATCCGCAGATCCAGATTCGTTTGTTCAACCCTTTGCATCTGGGCCGCAGCACCGGGGTCACACGTGCGGCGGGACGGCTGTTCAACCTGTCCGTGCAACACCGGCGGATGCACAACAAGTTATGGCTGGCGGACAACAGCGCGGCGATTGTCGGCGGGCGTAATCTGGGCGATGAGTATTTCGACGCCGAGCCCAACCTGAATTTCACCGACATCGACATGCTCAGCATCGGCCCGGTCGCCGAGCAGCTCGGACACAGCTTCGATCAATACTGGAACAGCGCGTTGAGCAAGCCGATCGAAGAGTTTCTCTCTGCCAGACCGAGCGCCGCGGACCTGCAGAACACCCGCACGCGCCTGGAAGAATCGCTGGAAGAAACGCGCAAACAGAACCACGCGCTGTATCAACAGTTGATGAAGTTCAAGACCGACCCGCGCATGGACATCTGGCGCAAAGAGCTTATCTGGGCGTGGAATCAGGCGTTGTGGGATGCACCGAGCAAGGTGCTGTCCAAGGGCGAGCCTGATCCGCACCTGCTGCTGACCACGCAACTGGCGCCGGAACTGACCGGAGTGAGCAAAGAGCTGATCATGATCTCGGCGTATTTCGTGCCGGGTCAACCGGGGCTGGTCTACCTGACCGGACGCGCCGACGCCGGGGTTTCGGTGAACCTGCTGACCAACTCGCTGGAGGCTACCGATGTGCCGGCAGTGCATGGCGGCTATGCGCCGTATCGCAAAGCCTTGCTGGAGCACGGCGTGAAACTGTATGAACTGCGGCGCCAGCCTGGGGATAACTACGGCAGTGGCCCGCGCCTGTTCTACAGCAAGTCGTATCGCGGCTCGGATTCCAGCTTGCACAGCAAGGCGATGATCTTTGATCGACGCAAATCGTTTATCGGCTCGTTCAACTTCGACCCGCGCTCAGTGCTGTGGAACACCGAAGTCGGTGTACTGGTCGACAGCCCGGAACTGGCCGAGCATGTGCGCGCACTGGCGCTGCAAGGCATGGCGCCGAACTTGAGCTATCAGGCGAAACTGGAAAACGGCAAGGTCGTCTGGGTCACCGAGGACAACGGCCAGATGCACACGCTGACCAAGGAACCGGGGAGCTGGTGGCGGCGCTTCAATGCGTGGTTCAGCACCAGCGTGGGTCTGGAGCGCATGCTCTGATTTCGGCTGACGGTAATCCCCCTGTGGGAGCGAGCCTGCTCGCGAAAGTGGTTTCACATCCAGCAAATGAGCTGCCTGATGCACCGCTTTCGCAAGCAAGCTCGCTCACAAGGGTTGTGTTCAGGCAGTTTCTGCCGTTGTGCCAAAGGCGCCTTGGCGCAACAGCAAAAGCACCAACCCGAAAGCGCCCGCCGCCATCAGCAGCGGCAACGCATGCCCATTGATCCACTGACTGCCCGCCCCTGCCGCCAGCGGCCCGACAAGGCAACCGATCCCCCACAGCTGCGCGATGTGCGCATTGGCGCGCACCAGCGCATCGTCGCGATAACGCTCGCCGATCAGAATCAGTGACAGGGTGAACAGGCCGCCGGCACTGGCGCCGAACAGCACCCACAACGGCCAGATCAGCAGCGTGTCGAGCAGCAATGGAATCGCCAGACTCGAGAGCATCAACACCACCGCGCAGCCCGCGAACAATGTGCGCCGCGACAGATAATCGGCCAAGGCGCCAATCGGCAATTGCAACAGCGCATCGCCGACTACCACGGTGCTGACCATGGCCAAGGCAATCTCCGCAGTGAAACCCTGTTGCAGGCAATACACCGGCAGCAACGTCAGGATCATTGCCTCGAACGCGGCGAACAACGACACCGCCCAGGCAATCGCCGGCAGTTCGCGGGCAAAGCCCCACAGGTCGACGAAGGTCACGCTGCTCGCTTCACTGCTGGGCGCACCACTGCGCCCCAGCAACAACAACGGCGAAACGCTCAGCAAGCCAACACCGACCCAAAAACCGTAGTCATGCTCGGTGCCGAGCGCACCCAACAGCAACGGCCCGGACAGTTGGCTCAGCGCATAACTGCTGCCATACAACGCGACTAGCCGCCCGCGCCACTGCTCGACCACCAGTTGATTGATCCAGCTTTCGCCAAGGATGAACACGATGGTCAGAATCACCCCGATCAGCAGGCGCAGCAGCAGCCAGACCGGATAACTCGGCAGCAATGCCAGCAAGCCAATCGACAGGGCCCCGGCCCACAGACACAAGCGCATCAGATTCGCCGTGCCGAAATACGCGGCGAGATGGCTGGAAACCTTCGCACCCAACAGCACACCAATCGCCGGCATCGCCGCCATCACGCCGATGGCGAAAGCACCGTAGCCCCAGCCTTCAAGACGCAGCGACACCAACGGCATGCTCACGCCCAAGGCCAAGCCGACACTCAAGACAGACGCCAACACGGCGAAATACGTCGCCCACCGCATGTTCCACGCTCCTGTGGATATTTTTATGTGCACCACAAAACCATTGTGGGAGCGAGCTTGCTCGCGAAGACGGTTTCACATTCAGCAGGTCTGCTGACTGATACACCGCTTTCGCGAGCAAGCTCGCTCCCACAAGGGATCTCTGTTTCGCCAGAAAGCCCGGAAAAACCGGGCTCGCGTTAACGGCTTACAGCTTGATCCAGGTCGCTTTCAGCTCGGTGTACTTGTCGAACGCATGCAGCGACTTGTCGCGGCCGTTACCCGATTGCTTGAAGCCGCCGAACGGCGCGGTCATGTCGCCACCGTCGTACTGGTTGACCCACACGCTACCGGCACGCAGGGCCTTGGCGGTCAGGTGTGCCTTGGAGATGTCCTGCGTCCACACCGCCGCGGCCAGGCCGTATGGCGTGTCGTTGGCGATCTGAATGGCTTCTTCGGCGCTGTCGAAAGCGATGACCGACAGCACCGGGCCAAAGATTTCCTCCTGAGCAATTTTCATCGCATTGCTCACGCCATCGAAAATCGTCGGCTCGACATACGTACCGCCTGTTTCCTGAAGGATGCGCTTGCCACCAGCCACCAGTTTGGCGCCATCGCTGTGGCCGGACTCAATGTACGACAGCACGGTGTTCATCTGCTGGGTGTCGACCAGCGCGCCGACGTTGGTCGCCGGGTCCAGCGGATTGCCCGGCTTCCAGGTTTTCAGCGCCTCGATCACCATCGGCAGGAATTTGTCCTTGATCGAACGTTCCACCAACAGACGCGAACCGGCGGTGCAGACTTCACCCTGGTTGAAGGCGATCGCGCTGGCGGCGGATTCGGCAGCGGCTTGCAGGTCCGGTGCGTCGGCAAAGACGATGTTCGGGCTCTTGCCACCGGCCTCCAGCCAGACGCGCTTCATGTTCGATTCGCCAGAGTAAATCATCAGTTGCTTGGCGATCTTGGTCGAACCGGTGAACACCAGCGTGTCGACGTCGTTGTGCAGGGCCAGCGCCTTGCCGACGGTATGGCCGTAGCCCGGCAGTACGTTGAGCACGCCTTTCGGAATACCGGCTTCGACAGCCAGCGCGGCGATGCGGATGGCGGTCAGCGGCGATTTTTCCGACGGCTTGAGGATCACCGAGTTACCGGTCGACAGTGCCGGGCCGAGTTTCCAGCACGCCATCATCAGCGGGAAGTTCCACGGCACGATGGCGCCCACCACGCCGACAGGCTCGCGGGTCACCAGACCCAGCTGATCGTGCGGCGTGGCAGCCACTTCGTCATAGATCTTGTCGATCGCTTCGCCGCTCCAGCTCAGCGCTTGCGCCGCGCCCGGCACATCGATGTACAGCGAGTCGCTGATCGGTTTGCCCATGTCGAGGGTTTCGAGCAGGGCCAGTTCTTCAGCGTGCTGCTTGAGCAGGCTGGCGAAACGGATCATCGTGGCTTTGCGTTTGCTCGGCGCCAGGCGCGACCACACGCCGGAATTGAACGTAGCGCGGGCATTTTCCACAGCGCGCTGGGCGTCGGCGGCGTCACAGCTGGCGATCTTGCCGAGCAGACGGCCATCGACCGGGCTGATGCATTCGAAGGTTTCGCCGGAAACGGCGTCGGTGTATTCGCCATTGAGGTAGGCGCGGCCTTCGATCTTCAGGTCGCGGGCGCGTTGTTCCCAGTCGGCACGAGTCAGGGTGGTCATTCGGGTGTCCTCCTCTTATTGAATACGAACGCCGCAAGCGCTGCGGTGTTCATCAAGAATACTGCCCGGCCAGCCTGCATGTCGGCCCGAGGCATCCGCCACCCTAAACCAGCGGCCGGGTTTGTTTCAATATATTTGACATATGCCCGCCAAACGACCTTGCAGTGTTCAATTTAATAAACATAGACTTTCGCCCATTCCAATCAACGCGCCGTCATTACGGGAGAAAACAACAATGAACATCCAGAACGTCGTCGACATCAGCCTGACCAGCAGCGAAGCCGAACGCTATCGCCCGGACCCGGCCAAAGTGCTCAAGGGCGACCCGGAACAAGCCGTGTCCCATCAATACGAAAGCCCCTGCGGGCAGATGGGCGCAGGCGTCTGGGAAGGTGCGGTGGGTCAGTGGACGGTGAATTACACCGAGCATGAGTATTGCGAGATTCTGCAGGGGGTTTCGGTGCTGCGCGACAGCGACGGCAATGCCAAGACCTTGCGTGTCGGCGATCGCTTTGTGATTCCAGCGGGGTTCCGTGGGACATGGGAAGTGCTGGAAGCGTGCCGCAAGATCTATGTGATTTTTGAACAGAAGGCTTGAGTCTTTCGCTGGTCGATCCGGCCCCTTCGCGAGCAGGCTCGCTCCTACAGGTGACCGCATTCCATTGTGCGAGCCTGCTCGCGAAGGAGCCAGAACAGGCAGCGCCAAATTCGAGGCAACAAAAAAGGCCCGTATCGTGAGATACGGGCCTTTTTCGTAAGTAGGGAAAAATCAATTACTTGATTTTGCCTTCCTTGTAGATCACGTGCTTGCGAACAACCGGATCATATTTCTTGATCTCGATTTTGTCCGGGGTAGTACGCTTGTTCTTGTCGGTAGTGTAGAAGTGACCAGTACCGGCGCTCGAGATCAAACGAATCAATTCACGCATGATTAGCTCCCTTAAATCTTGCCATCGCGGCGAAGTTCGGCGAGCACGACAGTGATGCCACGCTTGTCGATGATACGCATGCCTTTGGCAGATACGCGCAGACGCACAAAACGTTTCTCTTCTTCAACCCAGAAGCGGTGATGCTGCAGGTTCGGCAGGAAACGACGACGGGTTTTGTTGTTTGCGTGGGAAATGTTATTCCCAGTCACCGGACCCTTACCGGTAACTTGACATACTCTCGACATGCCTCAGCCCTCTAAAACCACATGCCCAACCCGGCATGGGTTGGCCGCTTAATCTCTCAGTCATTTGGCGCCAGGCGCCGCGTTTCTTTAGAGGTCTTACCGGCTACACCTACAGTGAAGGAACCGGGCCCCTAGAAAAGAGCGCTGCTTTATACCAGAAAGACCGGGGTGCAACAACAATCGGTGTGCAATGAATCCATAAAAAGCCGCTTTTTCGGCCTGCGAACGCCTTGAACAAAGGCTGCGGCCAGTTTTGACCACTCGTCGCAGAAATCCTGCCCTACAGGCGATTCAGACATTTCATCTTGCTGATCGCGCCTGAAACCGCGCAAGACTACCCCCGGAAAATACAAAAAGGGGATAGTCATTTGCAATTCAGACCTCTAGGGTAGGACTTTTCCAGACTGCACTTGCAGATGGGCCTTCGATCTGTAAAGGAAACCGACCATGCGCCTCGCTGCCCTACCCCTGTTGCTTGCCCCGCTGTTGCTAAGCCCTCTGGCCCAGGCCGCCGCGCTGAGCGTGTGTACCGAGGCCAGCCCCGAAGGGTTTGACGTGGTGCAGTACAACTCGCTGACCACCACCAATGCCTCCGCCGACGTGCTGATGAATCGTCTGGTCGATTTCGACACTGCCAGCGGCAAGGTCGTGCCGAGCCTGGCCGACAGCTGGGAAGTCAGCACTGATGGGCTGACATACGTATTCAAACTGCATCCGCAGGTGAAGTTTCACACCACCGACTATTTCAAACCGAGCCGTGAACTGACCGCCGAAGACGTCAAGTTCAGCTTCGACCGCATGCTCGACCCGGCCAACCCGTGGCACAAAGTCGCGCAGAGCGGCTTCCCCCACGCGCAGTCAATGCAGTTGCCGGCGCTGATCAAGAAGATCGATGCACTCGACCCGCTGACCGTGCGCTTTACCCTAGATCATCCAGATTCGACCTTCCTGGCCACCCTGAGCATGGGCTTCGCCTCGATCTACTCAGCCGAGTACGCCGACAAGTTGATGAAGGCCGGCGCGACCGACAAGCTCAACAGCCAGCCGATCGGCACCGGCCCGTTCATCTTCAATCGCTTCCAGAAAGACGCGGCGATCCGCTACAAGGCCAACCCGGATTACTTCCGTGGCAAGCCTGCGGTCGATCCGCTGATCTTCGCCATCACTCCGGACGCCAACGTGCGCCTGCAAAAGCTGCGGCGTAATGAATGCCAGATCGCGCTGTCGCCGAAACCACTCGACGTACAGGCGGCGCTTAAAGAGCCGACGTTGAAAGTCGAAAAGACTGACGCGTTCATGACCGCTTTCGTTGGCATCAACAGCCAGCATCCGCCGCTGGACAAGCCAGAAGTGCGTCAGGCCATCAACCTGGCCTTTGACAAGGCCAACTACATCAAAGCTGTGTTCGAAGACACCGCCGAAGCCGCCAACGGCCCTTACCCGCCGAACACCTGGAGCTACGCGAAGAATCTGCCGGGCTACCCGCACGATGTGGCGAAGGCCAAGGCGTTGCTGGCCAAGGCCGGGTTGAAGGACGGCTTCCAGACCACGATCTGGACGCGCCCGTCGGGGAGCCTGCTCAACCCGAACCCGAGCCTGGGTGCGCAGATGTTGCAGTCGGACCTGGCTGAAATCGGCATTCAGGCGGAAATCCGCGTGATCGAGTGGGGCGAGCTGATTCGCCGCGCCAAGGCTGGCGAGCATGATCTGCTGTTCATGGGTTGGGCCGGTGACAACGGCGATCCGGACAACTTCCTCACCCCGCAGTTTTCCTGCGCGGCGGTCAAGTCCGGCACCAACTTCGCCCGCTACTGCAATGCCGATCTGGACAAGCTGATCAGCGCCGGCAAGACCACCAGCGAACAAGGCGTGCGCACCAAGCTGTACGAACAGGCGCAAGCGCAGATCCAGCAGCAGGCGTTGTGGCTGCCGCTGGCGCATCCGACGGCGTATGCGTTGACTCGTAAAGACGTGCAGGGTTACTCCGTCAGCCCGTTCGGTCGCCAGGACTACTCCAGAATCAGCCTCAAGCCCTAAGCGGCAAGCCCCAAGCTAGAGCCGAACGCGCACGGCTCTAGCTTGCCGCTTGTAGCTGCATACTTGCCGCTGCCTTTTTACATCCAGCCACACTCCGCCATCGACAGCGGCTCGCCATCGCCGACGATGAAGTGATCCAGTACGCGCACGTCGATCAGCTCCAGGGTCTTTTGCAGCCGCTTGGTCAGCAGCCGATCCGCCTGACTGGGGTCGGTATTGCCGGAGGGATGGTTGTGACACAGGATCACCGCCGCCGCGTTATTGGCCAGTGCGCGCTTCACCACTTCTCGGGGATGCACGCTGGTGTTGTCGATCGAGCCGCGAAACAGCGCCTCGAAATTCAGCACTTGGTGCCTGGAATCGAGAAACAGGCAGCCGAATACTTCGTGCGGCTCGTGCCGCAGCATCGCTTTTAGATAATCACGCACGACTTGCGGGTTTTCCAGTGCCGGTTTCTGCCGTGATCGTTCGGCCAGATGGCGCTTGCTCATCTCCTGCGCGGCTTGCAGTTGCGCATACTTCGCCGGCCCGAGTCCCATTTGTTTACTGAATGCGTCCTGGTCGGCCTCAAGCAGTAAACGCAGGCTGCCGAATTGCTTCAGCAGATGTCGCGCAAGGTCCACGGCGCTTGTTCCGGGCACCCCGGTGCGCAGAAAAATCGCCAGCAACTCAGCGTCCGAAAGACTCCCTGCCCCGTGCTCCAACAACCTTTCCCGCGGCCGTTCCGCCGCCGGCCAATCGCGAATACTCATACACACTCCCTGTCTGTGGGCGCCGCTGTTCCGTAGCGGTCGCTGTGATATCGTAGCCCATCTTTTTGGCGGTCGATTCAACCCTGGGGAGGGGTATCGCGCCGCCGTCATCAACGAAATGAAAGGCAGACCTATGCAGCGGCTGTATCGGAAACGCATCGTTCTGGGCGTCGGCGGCGGCATTGCGGCCTACAAGAGCGCCGATCTGGTTCGCCGCCTGATCGACCAGGGTGCCGAAGTGCGCGTGGTCATGACCCATGGCGGCGCCGAGTTCATTACCCCGCTGACCATGCAGGCCCTGTCGGGCCACCCGGTGCACCTCGACTTGCTCGACCCGGCCGCGGAAGCCGCGATGGGCCATATCGAACTGGCGAAATGGGCCGATCTGGTCCTGATCGCCCCGGCCACCGCTGACCTGATCGCCCGTCTGGCCCAAGGCATCGCCAATGATCTGCTGACCACGCTGGTGCTGGCCACAGACGCCGTCGTGGCCGTCGCACCGGCAATGAATCAAGCGATGTGGCGCGACCCGGCCACCCAGGCCAACCTGCAAGTGCTGGAAAGCCGAGGCCTGAAGACCTTCGGCCCGGCGTCCGGCAGCCAGGCCTGCGGCGACGTCGGCATGGGCCGCATGATGGAAGCCACCGATCTGGCCCTGCTCGCCGCCGACTGCTTCCAGCGTCAGGCACTGACCGGCAAACACGTCGTCATCACCGCCGGCCCGACTCAGGAAAACATCGATCCGGTGCGCTACATCACCAACCACAGCTCCGGCAAAATGGGCTTTGCCCTCGCGGAAGCCGCAGTGGAAGCCGGCGCCCGCGTCACTCTGATCAGCGGCCCGGTGCACTTGCCAACCCCCGATCGCGTCACGCGAATCGACGTGGTCAGCGCTCGCGACATGCTCGCCGCCTGCGAGTCGGCGATCCCCTGCGACGTGTTCATTGCTTCGGCAGCGGTTGCGGATTACCGCCCAGAGGTCGTTGCCCCGCAAAAACTCAAGAAAGACCCTGCGAGCGGTGACGGCTTCGTCCTGCAAATGGTGCGCAACCCCGACATCCTCGCCAGCATCGCGACCCGTCCCGACCGTCCGTTCAGTGTCGGCTTCGCCGCCGAGACCGAACACCTGCTCGACTACGCTGCACGCAAGCTGAAGGACAAGAATCTCGATTTGATCGTCGCCAACGACGTCGCCAACCCGAGCATCGGTTTCAACAGCGAAGAAAACGCCTGCAGCGTCATCGACCGTGAGCTGCACGCCACGGTTTTCGCCCAGACCAGCAAAGGCAAGATCGCCCGCCAACTGGTCACTTTTATCGCCGAACGTCTGAACCAGGTTTAATTTACATGCACGCTTTGCAAGCCAAGATCCTCGACCCACGCATCGGCACCGACTTCCCGCTGCCGCAATACGCCACCCCGGGCTCCGCCGGCCTCGACCTGCGCGCCATGCTGGATCAGGACACCGTGATCAAGCCGGGTGAAACCGTGCTGATCCCCACCGGCCTGTCGGTCTACATCGGCGACCCGAACCTTGCCGCGCTGATCCTGCCGCGCTCGGGCATGGGCCATAAACACGGCATCGTGCTGGGCAACCTGGTCGGCCTGATCGACTCCGACTACCAGGGCCCGCTGATGGTGTCCTGCTGGAACCGTGGCCAGAGCGATTTCACCATGACCGTCGGCGAACGTCTGGCGCAACTGGTGCTGGTACCGGTGGTGCAGGCGCACTTCGAAATGGTCGAAGAATTCGTCGAAACCGAACGCGGCACCGGCGGTTTCGGGCATACCGGAACGAAGTGACCCGGTCGGCTGATCTTGTGGTGAGCCAGCCCGCTGGCGCACCACAAACCGAAATTGTCATCTGCACGGTTTAGCGCGGTAAATCAAGGCATTGGCCGGTCAAAGCCCTGCTGCGCGGGGTGTCATGGCCCTTTCATAGCACGAACTCTCTGTGGAAAACGCCGTCATACCCTTCAGTTTGAGCCTGCCGTCGAACGATTCGTCGGCCTGTCCGCCACTTTCCAGATGGAGCATTTGTGCAGATGAGCACTCCAGCCAAGATCGCCCCGACCCTCCCCGAGAGCATTTTCCGCGCCTATGACATTCGCGGCACCGTGCCGGATTTTCTCAACGGCGAAACCGCTTACTGGATCGGCCGCGCTATCGGCTCGCAGAGCCTGGCCCAGGGCGAACCGAATGTGTCGGTCGGTCGTGACGGCCGCTTGTCCGGTCCGGAGCTGGTCGCCGAGTTGATTCGCGGCATCGCCGAGAGCGGTTGCCACGTCAGCGACGTCGGCCTGGTGCCGACACCGGCGCTGTATTACGCGGCCAACGTGCTGGCCGGCAAATCCGGAGTGATGCTCACCGGCAGCCACAACCCGTCGAATTACAACGGCTTCAAGATCGTCATCGCCGGCGACACCCTCGCCAACGAACAGATTCAAGTGCTGCACCAGCGCATCAAGAACAACGATCTGAGCAGCGGCCAGGGCAGCGTCACCCAGGTTGAAATCCTCGACCGCTACAACACCGAAATCGTCCAGGACATCAAACTGGCTCGTCGCCTCAAAGTCGTGGTCGACTGCGGCAACGGCGCGGCCGGCGTGATCGCCCCGCAACTGATCGAAGCGCTGAACTGCGAAGTCATTCCGCTGTTCTGCGAAGTCGACGGCAACTTCCCTAACCATCACCCGGATCCGGGCAAGCCGGAGAACCTTGTCGACCTGATCGCCAAGGTCAAGGAAACCAACGCTGATATCGGCCTGGCGTTCGACGGCGACGGCGACCGCGTCGGCGTGGTAACCAACACCGGCAGCATCGTCTACCCGGATCGCCTGCTGATGCTGTTCGCCCGTGATGTGGTGGCACGCAACCCGGACGCGGAAATCATCTTCGACGTCAAATGCACACGCCGCCTGGTGCCGCTGATCAAGGAATACGGTGGTCGGCCGCTAATGTGGAAGACCGGTCACTCGTTGATCAAAAAGAAAATGAAGCAATCCGGCGCACTGCTGGCCGGGGAAATGAGCGGGCACATCTTCTTCAAGGAACGCTGGTTCGGTTTCGATGACGGCATCTACAGCGCTGCACGCCTGCTGGAGATCCTCAGCAAGGAAAAATCCACCGCGGAAGAGCTGTTTGCGACCTTCCCGAACGATATTTCTACGCCGGAAATCAATATCCATGTGACCGAAGAGAGCAAATTCAGCATCATTGATGCACTGCACGATGCTCAGTGGGGTGAAGGCGCCGACCTCACCACCATCGACGGCGTGCGGGTCGATTACGCCAAAGGCTGGGGCCTGGTGCGCGCCTCCAACACCACTCCGGTGCTGGTGCTGCGCTTCGAGGCCGATGACGAGGCTGAATTGCAGCGCATCAAGGATGTGTTTCACGCCCAACTGAAACGCGTTGCACCTGATCTCCAACTACCGTTCTGATCCACCCGGAGCCCTGAATGACCCTCGAACGCGAAGCCGCCGCCAACACTGCCAAGGTCCTGTCCGAAGCACTGCCTTACATCCGACGTTATGTCGGCAAGACCCTGGTGATCAAATACGGCGGCAACGCGATGGAAAGCGAGGAGCTGAAAACCGGCTTCGCCCGCGACATCGTGCTGATGAAGGCCGTGGGCATCAACCCGGTGGTGGTACACGGTGGCGGCCCGCAGATCGGTGATCTGCTCAAGCGCCTGTCGATCGAGAGCCATTTTGTCGACGGCATGCGCGTGACCGACGCGGCGACCATGGACGTGGTGGAAATGGTCCTGGGCGGTCAGGTGAACAAAAGCATTGTCAACCTGATCAACCGCCACGGCGGCAGCGCCATCGGCCTGACCGGTAAAGACGCCGGGCTGATTCGCGCGAAGAAGCTCACCGTGTCCCGGCAGACCCCGGAGATGACCCAACCGGAAATCATCGACATCGGTCACGTCGGCGAAGTGGTCGGGATCAACACCGAGCTGCTGAATCTGCTGGTCAAAGGCAACTTCATCCCGGTGATCGCGCCGATCGGCGTGGGTGAGAACGGCGAGTCGTACAACATCAACGCTGACCTTGTGGCCGGCAAGGTTGCCGAAGCGCTGAAAGCCGAGAAACTGATGCTGCTGACCAACATCGCCGGCCTGATGGACAAGTCGGGCACCGTGCTGACCGGGCTGAGCACGCAGCAGGTCGACGATCTGATCGCTGACGGCACCATCTACGGCGGCATGCTGCCGAAGATCCGCTGCGCGCTGGAAGCGGTTCAGGGCGGTGTCGGCAGTTCGTTGATCATTGACGGGCGTGTACCGAATGCGATTCTGCTGGAAATCTTCACCGACACCGGTGTGGGTACGCTGATCAGCAATCGCAAGCGTCCGTAAGCGGTCGCGCAAACAAAAAGCCCCCGCTCAGTCTGGCTGAGCGGGGGCTTTTTTTCGCTGCAATCCCTGTGGGAGCGAGCTTGCTCGCGAAGACGGCGGCACATTCAACCTTGATGCAAGCTGACT
Organism: Pseudomonas koreensis; assembly: GCF_036668835.1. Lineage (GTDB taxonomy): Bacteria > Pseudomonadota > Gammaproteobacteria > Pseudomonadales > Pseudomonadaceae > Aquipseudomonas > Aquipseudomonas koreensis_I. The sequence goes on along the minus strand of NZ_JAZEVW010000003.1, from coordinate 326,558 downwards.
CATCGCTTTCGCGAGCAAGCTCGCTCCCACAGGTTTGTCACAAGGCCATCAGACGCATCAAACGCCGAACCGGGCGCGGTACGCTTCCACCGCCGGCAAGTGCTGCTTGAGCTGCGGATCGTCAGCGAGGAACTCCAGCACCTGATTCAGCGAAACAATGCTGATCACCGGAATACCGAAGTCGCGCTCGACTTCCTGGATCGCCGACAGTTCGCCGTTGCCGCGCTCCTGGCGGTTCAGAGCGATCAACACGCCGGCGGCCTTGGCGCCCTCCTGCGAGGCGATGATCTGCATCACTTCGCGGATTGCGGTGCCGGCGGTGATCACGTCATCGATGATCAACACGTCACCGGTCAACGGCGCGCCAACCAGGCTGCCGCCTTCACCGTGAGCCTTGGCTTCCTTGCGATTGAAGCACCATGGCAGGTCGCGGTCATGATGTTCGGCCAGCGCAACGGCGGTAGTCGCCGCCAACGGAATGCCTTTGTAGGCCGGGCCGAACAGAACGTCGAAAGGAATGCCGCTTTCGGCGATGGCGGCGGCGTAGAAACGCCCCAGCTGCGCCAGGGCCGAGCCCGAGTTGAACAGGCCGGCATTGAAGAAGTAGGGACTGGTGCGCCCGGACTTCAGGGTGAACTCACCGAAGCGCAAAACGCCGCGATCGATGGCAAAACGAATGAAATCGCGCTGATACGCTTGCATGAAAAAAACCCCAAATACCACGGATTTAGCTAATTAGCTTGACGCCGTGTATCATACACGCACGCGATTTTTGGGGCCATTTATGCGGATCATCAGTGTGAACGTCAATGGTATTCAGGCGGCAGTCGAGCGCGGTTTGCTCAGTTGGCTGCAAGCACAGAATGCCGACGTCATCTGCCTGCAGGACACCCGTGCCTCCGCCTTTGAACTGGACGACCCAGCCTTCCAACTGGATGGCTACTTCCTTTATGCCTGCGATGCTGAAGTCCCTGCCCAAGGCGGCGTGGCTTTGTATTCGCGGTTGCAACCGAAGGCTGTCATCAGCGGTCTCGGTTTCGAGACGGCCGACCGCTACGGGCGCTACCTGCAAGCAGATTTCGACAAAGTCAGTATTGCCACCTTGCTGCTTCCTTCGGGGATGAACGGTGATGAGGACTTGAACCAGAAGTTCAAGCTCATGGACGACTTCGGCAAGTATCTGGACAAACAGCGGCGCAAACGTCGCGAGTACATTTATTGTGGCTCGTTGTACGTGGCGCAGCAGAAGCTCGACATCAAGAACTGGCGCGACAGCCAGCAGTCTCCAGGCTTCCTGGCGCCGGAACGGGCCTGGATGGACGAGATTGTCGGCAACATGGGCTACGTCGATGCGTTGCGCGAATTCAGCCGCGAAGGCGATCAGTACAGCTGGTGGCCGGATAACGAACAGGCCGAGATGCTCAATCTCGGCTGGCGCTTCGATTACCAGATCCTGACACCGGGCCTGCGGCGCTTCGTGCGCAGCGCACGCCTGCCGCGTCAGCCACGGTTCTCGCAGCACGCGCCGCTGATCGTCGACTACGACTGGACGCTGACCATCTAAGCGTCGGATCGCCGTCAGAAAAAATGCCCGCATCGTCAGATGCGGGCATTTTTTTGCCTCAAATAAAGCCCCGTCCTAGACGGCGGCAAACAACGGCAAGACCAGATACAGTTTGATCACAATGACGTTAATGATGTCGATGAAAAACGCTCCGACCATCGGCACCACCAGAAAAGCAATCTGCGACGGCCCATAGCGCTGCGTCACCGCCTGCATGTTGGCGATGGCCGTAGGCGTGGCGCCCAGGCCGAAGCCGCAATGTCCCGCTGCAAGCACGGCGGCATCATAGTTGCTGCCCATCACGCGGAACGTCACGAAAATCGCGAACAGCGCCATAACCAGCGCCTGCACGGCGAGAATGATAAAGATCGGCAAGGCCAGCGCCGCCAGATCCCACAATTTCAGCGACATCAGCGCGATCGCCAGAAACAGCGACAAACTGACGTTGCCGAGTACCGAAACTTCACGCTCGAACACCTGATACAAGCCAAGTGCCGAAAGACCGTTGCGCAACACCACGCCCACGAACAGCACGCAGACAAACGTCGGCAACTCGAAGGCAGTGCCCTGCAGCCAGCCATTCAACAGACTGCCAGTCAGCAAACTGATGGCAATCAACGCCAGCGTTTCGACGAATGAAAATGGCGTGATCGAGCGCTCCTTGTTCGGCTGCTCGAAACCTTTCGGCAGCCGGGGAGCTTGCTCCTGATTGCCGCCCGGTACTTGCACCCGCTTGATCAGCAAGCGCGCAACGGGCCCGCCGATCAGTCCTCCGAGGACCAGACCGAACGTCGCCGAAGCCAGCGCCAGTTCCGAGGCGGATGCCAGCCCATACTTCTCGCTGAACACCGTTCCCCAGGCAGCACCCGTGCCATGCCCGCCCGCCAGGGTGATCGAACCCGTCAGCAAGCCCATCAGAGGATCAAGTCCGAGCAGGGCTGCCAACCCGATACCCATCGCGTTCTGCACCACCAGCAAGCCGATAACGGCCAGCAGAAATATGCCGACAACGCGGCCACCCTTTTTCAGGCTGGCGAGATCGGCACTCAAGCCAATCGTGGCGAAGAAAGCCAACATCAGCGGCGTTTGCAGGGAAGTATCAAAGCGCACTTCAATATCGAACGCGCGCAATATCAATAACAGTACGGCAACCACCAGGCCGCCCGCTACCGGTTCGGGAATATTGTAACTTCGCAGAAAGCCGACTCGCGTAACAAGTCCGCGCCCCAGCAGTAATACTAATGACGCGGCCACGAGCGTGCCGTAGAAATCGAGCTGAATCATGTGGATTATTCTTGGCTATGTATTCAGGAGGCGAGCGTGTACCTGGGCTCGACTCGTGAACCGGCTGATTTTATCAACACTGATTACTGGGAAGTTCAAGAACCTTCGATGGCTTGAACATATCGAAATGTTTCAAATGAAACATTGCACCGGGCAACTTTAACAATCAGCCCGCACCAATAACAAGCACATAGATAAACACTTGTTCATACAGTTGTGACTAAAAATGTAGCAATTAAATATTCATAAATAATTACTCGACCGTAAATCGACAACAGACTATTCCTACAACAGAAAACACTTTATTGAATTGCAAAAAAAGCCCCGACAGGTCGGGGCTTTTTTATTTGGTGCCCTAGCGGGCCGTTATTTGATCAGCCGCCAGGTGAAAGGATAACGGTAGGGAAATCCTTTATTGGCCTTCACCGCAGCGATGATCGGAATGACCAACGCGCAAATCACCACCGGAACAATCAAAACATACCCGATCAGCACCACCATTAGCCCCACGCAGATGAGCATGGCAATGGTCATGGTGATCTGAAAATTCAGCGATTCCTTACCCTGCGCATCGATAAACGGGTCAGTCTCACGCTTCATCTGCCAGAGGATCAGCGGGCCGAGCAGACTTCCAAAGGGAAATACGCTACCCAGAAAGCTGGACAAGTGACAAAACATCGCCCACTGGCGAATCTCCTGACTCGGTTTGGGCAGCACGTCTTGCTTGTCACTCATCGCGTCCTCCTTGCGGCTGTGAATTGGCTCAGTCGGCCAATGCGGCTTTTTGCAGTTCGAAAATCTCGTTCATGCCTTTCTTCGCCAGTTCCAGCATGGCATTCAAATCTTCAGGCTGGAACGGCGCGCCTTCAGCGGTGCCCTGCACCTCGATGAAACCACCGGTGCTGGTCATCACTACGTTCAGATCGGTCTCGGCAGCGGAATCTTCAAGATAGTCGAGATCCAGCACCGCCTCGCCCTGATACATGCCAACCGATACCGCGCCGATCATCTGCTTGAGCGGGTCGCCGCCTTTCAGGCCGCCACGTTTCTTGATCACTTTCAGCGCGTCGACCAGCGCAACCATGGCGCCGGTGATCGATGCCGTGCGGGTGCCGCCGTCAGCCTGGATCACGTCGCAGTCGACGTACAGGGTCACGTCGCCCAGCTTGGACATGTCCAGCGCCGCGCGCAGGGAGCGGCCAATCAGGCGCTGGATTTCGAGGGTGCGGCCGCCCTGCTTGCCGCGACTCGCTTCACGCTGGTTACGCTCGCCGGTGGCGCGCGGCAGCATGCCGTACTCAGCCGTCAGCCAGCCTTGGCCCTGGCCTTTGAGGAAACGCGGCACGCCGTTTTCAACGCTGACGGTGCAAATGACCTTGGTATCACCGAATTCGACCAGCACCGATCCCTCGGCGTGTTTGGTGTAGTTGCGGGTAATGCGGATCGAGCGGAGCTGATCGGCAGCGCGACCACTTGGACGTTTCATAGGGAATACCTGTACTGAGGACGGAAAACTACCGAGCATTATAGAGCGGTGCACCGCGCCTGGGCACTCGTTAAAAAGCCGGGGCGACCGGTGAAGGTCGTGAAACGCACGTTACCGACGGGCTGCAGCGCTTTGTCACACCGTGTGTTTGGGCGCATTCGCCGCACTGCGCTACAATCCTGCGCCTTTGCTGCCAGTCGGCTTACATTCATTGATATCGCGCCTGCGGAACTTCCCTGCTGCGCCGATCTGCATTGCGAGGTCACCGCCATGGTGCACAGCATGACCGCCTTCGCCCGCGTCGAGAAAGCCGGCGTCCAGGGCACCCTGAGCTGGGAACTGCGCTCGGTCAACAGCCGCTATCTGGAACCGCACCTGCGTCTGCCGGAGTCATTCCGCGACCTCGAAGGTGCCGTGCGTGAAGCGCTGCGTCAGGGCCTGTCGCGAGGCAAGCTGGAGTGCACGCTGCGCTTCACCGAGGAGAGCACCGGCAAGCCGCTGCAAGTCGACCGCGAGCGCGCCGCGCAACTGGTCGCTGCCGCCGAAGCCATCGCCGGCTTGATCAGCAACCCTGCTGCATTGAATCCCCTGGAAGTGCTGGCCTGGCCCGGCGTGCTGGTGGGTGATGCGACGGATCCACAAGCGCTGAACGCCGAAGCCCTGGCGCTGTTCAATCTAGGCCTGAAAGAACTGAAGGCCGGCCGCGAGCGCGAAGGCGCGGAGCTGGCCCGCTTGATCAATGATCGCCTGACTTCCATTGAAGAAGACGTCGTGACCCTGCGCGAGCTGGTCCCGCAAATGCTCGCCACCCAGCGCCAGAAGGTTCTCGACCGCTTCGCTGACATGAAGGCCGAGCTGGATCCGCAGCGCCTGGAGCAGGAAATGGTCCTGCTCGCACAAAAAAGCGACGTCGCCGAAGAGCTGGATCGCCTGAGCACCCACATCATCGAAGTGCGCCGGGTGCTCAAGTCCGGCGGCGCGGCCGGGCGGCGCCTCGACTTCCTGATGCAGGAGCTCAACCGCGAAGCCAACACACTGGGCTCCAAGGCCTTCGACCCGCGCAGCACCCAGGCCGCCGTCAACCTCAAAGTGTTGATCGAACAGATGCGCGAACAAGTGCAGAACATTGAGTAAGGCTACCCTGACATGACCCAACACACCGGCACCCTGTACATCATTTCCGCGCCGTCGGGCGCGGGCAAGAGCAGCCTGGTCAAGGCGTTGACCGACGCTGATCCAGAGATCCGCGTTTCCGTTTCGCACACCACCCGCGCCATGCGCCCGGGTGAAGTGGACGGCGTGAACTACCACTTCGTGACTCGTGAGGAGTTCGTGAAGATGGGCGAGCACGGCGACTTCCTTGAACGCGCTGAAGTGTTCGGCAACTTCTACGGCACCTCGCAAAGCCGCCTGCAGCAGACGCTGGACGAAGGCCATGACCTGATTCTGGAAATCGACTGGCAAGGCGCCGAGCAAGTGCGCAAGCTGATGCCCCAGGCACGCTCGATCTTCATCCTGCCGCCCTCGCTGCAAGCCCTGCACCAGCGCCTGACCAACCGTGGCCAGGACAGCGACGAGATCATCGACGGGCGGATGCGCGAAGCAGTCAGCGAGATGAGCCACTACGTCGATTACGATTACCTGATCATCAACGACGATTTCGCCCACGCGCTGGACGATCTGAAGGCGATTTTCCGCGCCAATCAGTTGCAACAGAAACGCCAACAGGTGCGTTTCGGCAAATTGCTGGCCGAATTGCTCGGTTAAAACAGCCCTTCCCAAAACGCCTGCAAGCGCTTTACATTGGTGCTTGCAGCGCGTTGAAGGGCTTGGTCAAAAAAACAGCGCTTCCCTAATCGCTGGTGATTTTTTAAACTGCTGAGTCCGCTTGCCCATTCGGGCAGCGCGCATATTGCATTCGCTCCGAGGAATACCATGGCCCGCGTAACCGTTGAAGACTGCCTAGAACACGTGGAAAACCGCTTTGAGCTGGTCATGCTCTCTACCAAGCGTGCCCGTCAACTGGCCACAGGCGGCAAAGAGCCACTGGTTCAGTGGGAAAACGACAAGCCGACTGTTGTCGCGCTGCGTGAAATCGCTGAAGGCGTGATGAGCTACGAGTACATCGCCGAGCAGGAAATCGTCCAGGATGAGCCGCTGTTCGCAGCGTTCGAGGACGAGTCCAACGAGGCCGTCTAAGCCTATGCCTGGTCGACGTAGCACGGCGCGGGATCACAGCTTGCGGCAGGATTTATCATGCCGAGCATAGACGCCCTCGCCGATCGCTTATCGACCTACCTCGGCAACGACCAGGTCAACCTGGTCCGCCGAGCGTATTTCTACGCCGAACAAGCCCATGACGGTCAGCGCCGTCGCAGCGGCGAGGCGTACGTCACGCATCCTCTTGCGGTGGCGAATATTCTGGCCGACATGCACATGGACCATCAGAGCCTGATGGCCGCGATGCTGCATGACGTGATCGAAGACACCGGTATCGCCAAAGAGGCGCTGCAAGCGCAGTTCGGTGAAACCGTGGCCGAACTGGTCGACGGGGTCAGCAAACTGACCCAGATGAACTTCGAGACCAAAGCTGAAGCCCAGGCGGAAAACTTCCAGAAAATGGCCATGGCCATGGCGCGCGACATTCGCGTGATCCTGGTCAAGCTTGCCGACCGCCTGCACAACATGCGCACACTTGAAGTGCTGTCCGGGGAAAAACGCCGGCGCATCGCCAAGGAAACCCTGGAAATCTACGCGCCCATTGCCAACCGCCTGGGCATGCATGCGATCCGCATCGAATTCGAAGACCTCGGTTTCAAGGCGATGCACCCGATGCGTTCCGCGCGGATCTACCAGGCGGTCAAGCGCGCTCGGGGCAACCGCAAGGAAATCGTCAACAAGATCGAAGAATCCCTTGGTCATTGCCTCGCCATCGACGGCATCCAGGGTGAAGTCAGCGGTCGCCAGAAACACCTCTACGGCATCTACAAGAAGATGCGCGGCAAGCGTCGGGCCTTCAACGAGATCATGGACGTCTACGCGTTCCGGATCATCGTCGACAAGGTCGACACCTGCTACCGCGTGCTCGGCGCTGTGCATAATTTGTACAAACCGTTGCCGGGGCGCTTCAAGGATTACATCGCGATTCCCAAGGCCAACGGCTATCAGTCGCTGCATACAACGCTGTTCGGCATGCACGGCGTACCGATCGAAATCCAGATCCGCACCCGCGAAATGGAAGAAATGGCCAACAACGGCATCGCCGCCCATTGGCTGTACAAATCCAGCGGCGACGAGCAGCCGAAAGGCACTCACGCCCGCGCCCGCCAGTGGGTCAAAGGCGTACTGGAAATGCAGCAGCGCGCCGGCAACTCGCTGGAATTCATCGAAAGCGTAAAAATCGATCTGTTCCCGGACGAGGTCTACGTGTTCACGCCCAAAGGCCGGATCATGGAGCTGCCCAAAGGCTCCACGGCGGTTGATTTTGCCTACGCGGTGCACACCGACGTCGGCAACAGCTGCATCGCCTGCCGGATCAACCGCCGTCTCGCACCGCTGTCCGAACCGCTGCAAAGCGGCTCCACGGTCGAGATCGTCAGCGCTCCCGGGGCCCGCCCAAATCCGGCATGGCTCAACTTTGTGGTTACCGGCAAGGCGCGCACGCACATTCGCCACGCGCTGAAATTGCAGCGCCGCTCCGAGTCCATCAGCCTCGGCGAACGTCTGCTGAACAAGGTCCTCAACGGTTTCGACAGCTCGCTGGAGAAGATTCCGGCCGAGCGCATCAAGGCGATGCTCACCGAGTACCGCCTCGAACTGATCGAAGACCTGCTCGAAGACATCGGCCTGGGCAACCGCATGGCCTACGTGGTTGCCCGTCGCCTGCTCGGCGAAGGCGAGCAACTGCCAAGCCCGGAAGGCCCACTGGCGATTCGCGGCACCGAAGGTCTGGTACTCAGCTACGCCAAATGCTGCACGCCGATCCCGGGCGACCCGATTGTCGGCCACCTGTCGGCGGGCAAAGGCATGGTCGTGCACCTGGACAACTGCCGCAACATCAGCGAAATCAGGCATAACCCGGAAAAATGCATCCAGCTCTCGTGGGCCAAGGATGTCACCGGCGAATTCAATGTCGAACTGCGTGTCGAGCTGGAGCACCAGCGCGGCCTGATCGCCCTGCTGGCCAGCAGCGTCAACGCGGCCGACGGCAATATCGAAAAAATCAGCATGGACGAACGCGATGGTCGCATCAGCGTCGTGCAACTGGTGGTCAGCGTCCACGACCGTGTGCACCTGGCCCGTGTGATCAAGAAGCTGCGCGCCTTGACCGGAGTGATCCGTATCACCCGCATGCGTGCATAACCTGCCTATTACAAGGAGTCATACATGACCAAAACCGTCATCACCAGCGACAAGGCCCCGGCCGCCATCGGTACTTACTCCCAGGCCATCAAGGCAGGCAACACCGTGTACATGTCGGGTCAGATCCCGCTGGACCCGAAAACCATGGAACTGGTCGAAGGTTTCGAAGCCCAGACCGTCCAGGTCTTCGAGAACCTCAAAGCCGTGGCCGAAGCCGCCGGCGGTTCGTTCAAGGACATCGTCAAACTGAACATCTTCCTCACCGACTTGAGCCACTTCGCCAAGGTCAACGAGATCATGGGCAAGTACTTCGACCAGCCGTACCCGGCACGCGCCGCCATCGGCGTGGCGGCCCTGCCAAAGGGTTCGCAGGTTGAAATGGATGCCATTCTGGTCATCGAGTGATGCGCGCGGCGCGGCCTGACCGCCGCGCCGAATGCCGTGCAAGAAAAGGTTTTGAAAGGATTCCACCATGCGCAAAGCGCTAGCTCTCTCGCTGCTCGCCCTGATCCTCGGCGGCTGCGCCAGCGACCCTGCAGACCGTGACATCAGCGGCACCTGGATCAATCAGGTGGCGATCGATGCCGCCGCCAAGGGCGGTCCCCTGCGCGAAGCGCTTCAGGCCTACGGCCCGAATCTGGAATGGGACGTCAACACCAAGGCCGGTCAGGCCCGCTACACCAACGGTTTTGAAAACGTCGAAGGACGGCTGCTGGGCGAACAGTCCGGCGCCTGGAAAGTCGACTTTTATGGCAGCTCCGCCAGTGAGCTGAAACGCGACGGCAATCAACTGCAGCAAGCTGCCAGCGACAACGAACCGGAACAACTGTTCGACCGTGCGCAGATCCCGGTGCCGGAAGGCGCACCGATTGGCGCCAGCTTCGAACGCGCACTGTATTCGGCGTACATGGGCGGAAACTGGAAAATTGTCAGCGGTGAGGGCGAAGGCGCCACCGTGCAGTTTCAGGCGGACGGCCAGGTCACCGGCCTGCCGGGCGCTGACCGCTATGCCTTGTGCCTGGCGGGTGATTGCGCGTCGATGAGCAATGGCAACGACAGCATGTGGTTGCAACTCAACGGTCAGGGCAACAACTGGATCTTTGTGCGCAAAGGTAATGAGCTGGAGATTCTCCAGGCAGTGAATGCTGCGCTGGCGGATGAACAGCCGCAGTTTGCTGCGGGTGAGCGCAAGTGGTTGCTGGAGAAGCAGTAACCCCGTTTTCAACGACGCTGTAGATTCAATGTGGGAGCGAGCCTGCTCGCGAAAGCGGTTTTACATTCGATGATGATGTTGAATGTTACGGCCTCTTCGCGAGCAGGCTCGCTCCCACAGTGTTTTGTGTGGTCAGGAAGTCAGCATTTCCCTTCAAGGATCGCGGCGTAGCCTTCGCGGTAGGTCGGATAAGTCGGCGCCCACCCCAACGCCTTCACCCGCGCATTGCTGCAACGCTTGCTACCGGTGCGCCGCACACTGGCGTCTTCGGCCCACTCGGTCACGTTCAGGTATTCGCGTAACCAGCCCACCACTTCTGCCAACGGCGCCGGCGCATCGTCGACACCGATGTAACAGTCTTCCAGCGCCACGCCCTGCCGATCCTTTTCCAGCAGAAACGCCAGCAGGCCGGCCGCGTCATCGGCATGGATGCGGTTGCCATACAGCGGCGGCTCGACCGCCACGCGATAACCGCGACGCACCTGGGTCAGCAGCCACTCGCGGCCCGGCCCGTAGATGCCGGTCAGGCGCAGAACGCTGGCAGGAATTCCGCTGTGGAGCGCGACCTGCTCGGCTTCGAGCATCAAGCGACCTGAATAACCGGCCGCGACAGTCTCTGAGGTCTCATCGACCCACGTCCCGTCTTGCTGGCCATACACACTGCTGCTGGACACGAAGATCAGTCGCTCAGGCGCTTGCCCATAGTCGCCCAGCCAGCTCAGTACATTCTGCAAACCCTGCACGTAGGCTTTGCGATAGCCCTCTTCATCGTGCTCGGTGGCCGCAGCGCAATACACCAGGTAATCGATGGCACCGACCGGCCAGTTCGCCGGGCACTCTTCACCGAACAGGTCGCCAGCGACGCCCATAACGCCGTCCGGCAGGCGCGCAACATTGCGCCGCAGACCAAAAACGTCCCAGCCGGCAGCCAACAGTTGCGTGGCCAGACGACTGCCGACATCACCACAACCGGCAATCAAAACAGAAGGCGCGGACATCAGAAAACTCCCATCGGAAAGACACAGACTAGCGTCGGCAGAGGATGAACGGCTAGCAATGGAGGAAAAAAAGATACTCTATTACTTTTGTTAACAAGAATTACTTGCAATAATGCACGTCACTTTTGTTCTCGGCCTCACGAGGCCTGGAAGAGCATTACCGTTTTTCAATCTCAGGTCCGGCCAGCATGACACGTAATCAAACTCCCGCTTCGCCAACCAATCGACCTCGCGCCTGGAGCGCGGTGGCGGCTCTGCTGCTCAGCCTGATGCTGGCGCCGACCGCCGCATTCGCTGACGCTCAGGCCCCGGCCGCGCCAGCCGCTGCCGAGCAGAGCGCACCGGCAGCCGCACCGGCAGCCGCACCGACCGCCACCGATCCGGTGCAGAGCGTGCAAGCCGTCGACGCGCCTGAAGTCCTCGAAGCCGACAACAGCCTGGGCATGGCCCACGACCTGTCGCCATGGGGTATGTACCAGAACGCCGACATCATCGTGAAAATCGTGATGATCGGTCTGGCCATCGCCTCGATCATCACCTGGACCATCTGGATCGCCAAAGGCTTTGAGCTGATGGGCGCCAAGCGTCGTCTGCGAGGCGAAATCGCTGCGCTGAAAAAAGCCGCCACGCTGAAGGAAGCCAGCGCCACTGCGGCGAAGGAAGGCACCCTCGCCAATCTGCTGGTGCACGACGCGCTCGAAGAGATGCGCCTGTCGGCCAACAGCCGCGAGAAAGAAGGCATCAAGGAACGCGTGAGCTTCCGCCTCGAGCGTCTGGTCGCGGCCTGCGGTCGCAACATGAGCAGCGGCACCGGCGTACTCGCCACCATCGGTTCCACCGCGCCGTTTGTCGGCCTGTTCGGTACCGTGTGGGGCATCATGAACTCCTTCATCGGCATCGCCAAAACCCAGACCACCAACCTCGCGGTCGTTGCTCCGGGTATCGCTGAAGCGCTGCTGGCCACGGCACTGGGTCTGGTTGCCGCGATTCCTGCGGTGGTGATCTACAACGTCTTCGCCCGCTCCATCGCCGGTTACAAGGCGCAGGTGTCCGATGCATCGGCGCAAGTGTTGCTGCTGGTCAGCCGCGATCTCGACCACCAGCCTGAGCGCAGCTCGCAGCCGCACATGGTCAAAGTGGGGTAATCGGCCATGGGCCTGCATTTGAAAGAAGGCGCAGACGACGATCTGGCCGAGAACCACGAAATCAACGTCACGCCGTTCATCGACGTGATGCTGGTGCTGTTGATCATCTTCATGGTGGCTGCACCGTTGGCCACCGTGGACATTAAAGTCGACCTTCCCGCCTCGACCGCCAAACCGGCGCCGCGGCCAGAGAAACCGGTGTTCCTCAGCGTGAAAGCTGACCAGCGTCTGTTCCTCGGCGACGACGAAGTGAAGGCCGACGCACTCGGCGCCACGCTCGACGCCAAGACCCAGGGCAAGAAAGACACCACCATCTTCTTCCAGGCCGACAAAGGCGTGGATTACGGTGACCTGATGAGCGTGATGGATAACCTGCGCGCCGCCGGTTACCTGAAGGTCGGTCTGGTCGGTCTCGAGACGGCAGCCAAGAAATGATCAACACGCGCCATAAGCTGACGCGTTACAGCGGTAGCCTGGCCGTGGTGCTGGGCGTGCACGCGCTGGCCATCGCGCTGGCGCTGAACTGGACCACCCGCCCGCCCATCGAATTGCCACCGCAGGCAATGATGGTCGAGCTCGCTCCGGTGCCTGCCCCGCCACCGCCGGCTCCGCCGAAAGTCGTCACCCCGCCACAGCCACCGGCTCCGGTGGAAGAACTGCCGATACCGAAACTGGCCGAAGCACCGAAAGCGGAAATCGCGGTGCCTAAACCCAAGCCGAAGCCAAAGCCCAAACCGCCGAAGCCGGTCGAGAAAAAGCTGCCTGACCCGCCGAAGGAAAAACCTTCCGAGGAAAAACCGGCCGACACCCAACCGACCCAGGCACCGACGGAGAAATCCGCCCAGCCGGCACCGGGCCCGTCGCCGGCGCAATTGGCGGCCAAAGCCAGCTGGCAAGGCACCCTGCTCGCGCATTTGCAGAAGTACAAGAAATACCCGCAAAGCGCCCAGGCACGGGGCAAGGAAGGCTTGAACCGTCTGCGTTTCGTGGTCGACGGCGAAGGCAACGTGTTGTCGTTCGAACTGGTGGGCCGCTCTGGCAACGCCGATCTGGACCGGGCCACCCTGGACATGATCCGCCGCGCGCAACCGCTGCCCAAGCCACCGGCCGACATGCTCAACAACGGCTCGATCGAAATTGTTGCGCCGTTTGTTTATTCCCTGGAACGCCGCCGTTAAGCAACACCGCAATACCCTGTGGGAGCGAGCTTGCTCGCGAAGGCGCCAGGTCAGTCAGAGCAGTTTCGTCTGACATACCGCATTCGCGAGCAAGCTCGCTCCCACAAAGTAATGTGCTAACCAATAGATCCAGCCAAGAGGCACCCGAAAGGTGCCTTTTGCGTATCTGCCTGCGGCAAACCGACATCGCCCGGTGTCGCACTCAGCCCTCAGTCTGATAACGTGCGCCTATCGATTGCAGCCGGTATGCTTGGCGCGCATCTTCATGGACGCTTGCTATGACCCTCACAGAATTACGCTACATCGTTACCCTCGCCCAAGAGCAGCACTTCGGCCATGCCGCCGAGCGTTGCCACGTCAGCCAGCCGACGCTGTCGGTGGGCGTGAAAAAACTTGAAGACGAACTCGGTGTGCTGATTTTCGAGCGCAGCAAAAGCGCCGTGCGCCTGACCCCGGTCGGCGAAGGCATCGTCGCCCAGGCGCAGAAAGTCCTGGAACAAGCCCAAGGCATTCGCGAACTGGCCCAGGCCGGCAAGAACCAGCTGACCGCACCGCTGAAAGTCGGCGCCATCTACACCGTCGGCCCGTACCTGTTCCCGCACCTGATTCCACAACTGCACCGGGTCGCCCCGCAGATGCCGTTGTACATCGAAGAAAATTTTACCCACGTGCTGCGCGACAAACTGCGTAACGGCGAGCTCGACGCGATCATCATCGCCCTGCCGTTCAACGAAGCCGATGTGCTGACCCTGCCGCTGTACGACGAGCCGTTCTACGTCCTGATGCCGGCCCAGCACCCCTGGACCAAGAAAGAATCCATCGACGCCGGCCTGCTCAACGACAAGAGCCTGCTGCTGCTCGGCGAAGGTCACTGCTTCCGCGATCAGGTGCTCGAAGCCTGCCCGACCCTGACCAAGGGCAACGACGGCGCCAAGCACACCACGGTCGAATCCAGCTCACTGGAAACCATTCGGCACATGGTCGCTTCGGGCCTGGGCATCTCGATCCTGCCGCTGTCCGCGGTGGACAGCCATCACTACGCCCCGGGCGTGATCGAAGTCCGCCCGCTGACCGCGCCAGTACCTTTCCGCACCGTGGCGATCGCCTGGCGCGCGAGCTTCCCGCGGCCGAAAGCCATCGAGATCCTCGCCGACTCTATTCGCCTGTGCTCGGTGGCCAAGCCTGCCGCGCCGGTCACGGCCGGTTAAGCCAGGGTCATGACGGAGCTGTCGCAAGTGTCGGTGACGGCACTCAAGGGTGTCGGCGAGGCTATGGCCGAGAAGCTGGCCAAGGTCGGTCTGGAAAACCTGCAGGACGTGCTGTTTCACCTGCCGCTGCGTTATCAGGATCGCACCCGCGTGGTGCCGATCGGTGCGCTGCGCCCGGGGCAGGACGCCGTGGTCGAAGGCACCGTCAGCGGTGCCGACGTGGTCATGGGGCGACGTCGCAGCCTCGTCGTGCGCTTGCAGGACGGTACCGGCGGCCTGAGTCTGCGCTTCTACCATTTCAGCAACGCGCAGAAAGAAGGCCTCAAGCGTGGCACGCGCGTGCGCTGCTACGGCGAAGCGCGGCCCGGTGCGTCCGGCCTGGAAATCTATCATCCGGAATACCGCGCGATCACCGGCGATGAACCGCCGCCAGTGGACGAAACCCTGACCCCGGTCTATCCGCTCACCGAAGGCCTGACCCAGCAGCGTCTGCGCCAGTTGTGCATGCAGACCCTAACCATGCTTGAGCCTTCGACCCTGCCCGACTGGCTGCCGACCGAGCTCGCTCGCGACTACCAACTCGCGCCGCTGGCCGATGCGATCCGTTACCTGCACAACCCACCCGCCGATGCCGATGTCGATGAACTCGCCCTCGGTCATCATTGGGCGCAGCATCGTCTGGCCTTCGAAGAATTGCTTACCCATCAACTGTCGCAGCAGCGCCTGCGCGAAAGCCTGCGTTCGCTACGCGCGCCGGCGATGCCGAAAGCCACGAAGCTGCCACCGAAATACCTGAAGAACCTCGGCTTCAGCCCGACCGGTGCCCAGCAACGGGTCGGCAACGAAATCGCCTACGACCTCAGCCAGCACGAACCGATGCTGCGGCTGATTCAGGGCGATGTCGGCGCGGGCAAAACCGTGGTCGCCGCCCTCGCTGCACTGCAAGCGCTGGAGGCTGGTTATCAGGTCGCGCTGATGGCACCGACCGAGATTCTTGCCGAACAACACTTCATCACCTTCAAGCGCTGGCTCGAACCGCTGGGGATCGACGTCGCGTGGCTGGCCGGCAAGCTCAAGGGCAAAAACCGCGTCGCCGCGCTCGAACAGATCGCCAGCGGCACGCCGATGGTGGTTGGCACTCACGCGCTGTTTCAGGACGAAGTGCAGTTCAAGAACCTCGCACTGGTGATCATCGACGAACAACACCGCTTCGGTGTGCAGCAGCGTCTGGCGCTGCGGCAAAAAGGCGTCGGCGGGCGCATGTGCCCGCATCAACTGATCATGACCGCCACACCGATTCCACGCACGCTGGCGATGAGCGCCTACGCCGACCTCGACACCTCGATCCTCGACGAATTGCCGCCCGGCCGGACCCCGGTCAACACCGTGCTGGTCACCGACATCCGCCGCGTTGAAGTCATCGAACGCGTGCGCGGTGCCTGCGCCGAGGGCCGACAAGCCTATTGGGTGTGCACCCTGATTGAAGAATCCGAAGAGCTGACCTGCCAGGCCGCCGAAACCACTTTCGAAGACCTCACCGCCGCCCTCGGCGAATTGAAAGTCGGGCTGATTCACGGGCGCATGAAGCCTGTCGAAAAAGCCGCGGTGATGGCCGAGTTCAAGGCTGGCAACCTGCAACTGCTGGTCGCCACCACGGTGATCGAAGTCGGCGTCGACGTGCCCAACGCCAGCCTGATGATCATCGAAAACCCCGAGCGCCTCGGTCTTGCGCAACTGCACCAGTTGCGCGGTCGTGTTGGTCGGGGCAGCGCGGCCAGCCATTGCGTGCTGCTCTACCAACCGCCGCTGTCGCAGATCGGCCGTCAGCGTTTGGGCATCATGCGCGAGACCAACGACGGTTTCGTCATCGCCGAGAAAGACCTCGAATTGCGCGGCCCCGGCGAAATGCTCGGCACCCGCCAGACCGGTCTGTTGCAATTCAAGGTCGCCGACCTGATGCGCGACGCCGATCTGTTGCCCGCCGTGCGCGACGCCGCGCAAGCCCTGCTGGAGCGCTGGCCGACCCACGTCAGCCCGTTGCTTGATCGCTGGCTGCGGCATGGGCAGCAATACGGCCAAGTGTGAGCACTGTCGCAGTTTCTGACAGCTCGTTCCGGCAGAGCTGGTTATACTCCTGCCATTGTTTCAAAAACGGATACAGACCATGACCGAAGCTGCTCTCGTCCCCGAATCTCCGCAAGCTCCGTCTGTTATTCGGCTGCTGCTCAACAAGCTGGGCGTTGTCTACGAAGAAGTGCTCGACCACCACGGCCTCAATGCTTCGCGCAAAGTACAGGCCGTGTTGCTGGACGATGCCGTCGGCGCGTTGATGGTGCTGTTTCCCCAGAGCCAGTTGCTGGATCTCAACCGCCTCGCCGAACTCACCGGCCGCCGCCTGACTGCCGTGTCCACCGAACGCCTGGAAAAAATGCTCGGCAAACACAGCCTGAGCCTGCTTCCGGGCCTGCCGGCATTGACCAGCTCGCCGTGCCTTTATGAAGAAAGCCTGCTGCGCGAGCCGAAGTTGCTGATTAACTCGGGCGAGCCCGGCGTGCTGCTGGAAATCGCCAGCGAAGACTTCAAGACCATGCTGACCAAGGCCAGCGCCGCCAACTTCGGCGAAGCCCTGAGCAGCATCCGGCCGAACCTCGACCGCCCGGACGACGACCGCGAGGAAATCACCCAGGCCGTGCAGGCGTTCACCGCGCGGCGCATTCAGCAGCGTCTGGAAGCGACCATCGAGATTCCGCCACTGGCGGAAACTGCACAAAAAATCATCAAGCTGCGCGTCGACCCCAACGCCACCATCGACGACATCACCGGCGTAGTCGAAACCGACCCGGCGCTGGCCGCGCAAGTGGTGAGCTGGGCGGCGTCGCCGTACTACGCCTCGCCGGGCAAGATTCGTTCGGTGGAAGACGCGATCGTTCGCGTGCTGGGCTTCGATCTGGTGATCAACCTGGCGCTGGGCCTGGCCCTCGGCAAGACCCTCAGCCTGCCCAAAGACCACCCGCAACACACCACGCCGTACTGGCAGCAGTCGATCTATACCGCTGCCGTCATCGAAGGCCTGACCCGCGCCATGCCGCGCGCTCAGCGCCCGGAAGCCGGCCTGACCTATCTGGCCGGCCTGCTGCACAACTTCGGCTATCTGCTGTTGGCCCACGTGTTCCCGCCGCACTTCTCGCTGATCTGCCGCCACCTGGAGGTCAACCCGCACCTGTGCCACAGCTACATCGAGCAACACCTGCTGGGCATCAGCCGCGAACAGATCGGCTCGTGGCTGATGCGCTACTGGGACATGCCCGACGAGCTGGCCACCGCCCTGCGCTTCCAGCACGACCCAAGCTACGACGGCGCCTACGCCGAATACCCGAACCTCGTTTGCCTGGCCGTGCGCCTGCTGCGCAGCCGCGGCATCGGCTCCGGCCCGGATGAAGACATCCCCGACGCCCTGCTCGACCGTGTCGGCCTGACGCGCGATAAAGCCAACGACGTCGTCAGCAAAGTCCTCGAAGCCGAAGTCCTGCTGCGCGAACTGGCCTCGCAATTCAGCCAGGGCTAAAAGCTTCGCGAGCAGGCTCGCTCCCACAAGGTTTCAGTGACCTCCTGTGGGAGCGAGCCTGCTCGCGAAGAATCCAACCCGGTCTACCTGACCACACCTGATCAAGCCTTGATTGATCGTTCCCACGCTCTGCGTGGGAATGCATCCCGTGACGCTCCGCGTCACCGCCCCACCGCAGTCTCAAGCCTTAGGCTTGGCTTTCCTCGGCTTCAAATACTTCATCAACCCCTGAAACCACATCACCAGCGCCGGGTTGCCCTTGAGCTGAATCGACTTGTCCTGAATCCCCTGCATAAACGCCAACTGCTTGTTCTTCGCCTGCATCGTCGCAAAGCCATAACCGGCATCTTTAAACGCAATCGCAAACGCCGGCTCTGCCACCACGCCAGACTTGCTGGTGATGCGCTGATCCTTGACCACGAAATGCCGCGCCACTTTCCCATCCAGCGTCTGCAGCTGAAACACCAGATCCTTGTCACCCAACTGCTGCTGGAACGCAGGATTTGTCCGGCTGGCCTTACCCATCAACAAACCCATCATCCACAGAAGAAAACGAAATTTCATGCGCACAGCCTCAAAAGGAAAATGAACGGCCGGGGCAGTGTAAGGGATTCGGACGATAACGCCAGCATCTGACGCTGTTGGAGGATTATGCAGACCATTTCGCGCACGATGACCGCCAAGTCACGACTCAGCGCTCACCCCCTAATCGTTCCCCCGCTCCATGTGGGAATGCATCCCGAGACGCTCCGCGTCTCACCACTCACCTTTCCTACACCTGTTGAAACACATCCCTGTAGGAGTTGGCGAAGCCTGCGATCTTTTGATCTTCCGCCCCGCGAACCCATGGGAAATTTCCTGCGAAGTGCCGGGCTGTCCGTGAACTAGGCGGGATTGGTCGTGAGGGATAGGCTTTGTGTGTCGCCGCAAAATCGGCGATACGGACGTGCAAGTCCGCATCGGCACACTATCGGTTATAGCTATTCATCGAGCGTTTTCTTATGCTCGCGAATCGTTATGGCAGCTGTGTGTGGGAGATCTCAGGATCTGCCGGTTTGCCGATTGCCGGTCTTGCACACCTATACACAGCTGCCACCTTATTCGAAGTGCGAGCGAAGGGGTGTTAGCTCCTTAATCGGTATATTTCAATGAAGAAACCAACACCCAACCCCCCGGAAGCCCCGGACATATCGCCCTACGAATCTCTGGAATCGAAGAAATTCCACGAAGCCGCCGAACGCGCCCTCGACCACCATTTCAAACCCGCCGTCGATCCACACCCCAAACGCGAGAACGGCCTCTTCAAACTCTCCCCCGGCACCGACGCCGAAGCCCTCATGGCCAACGCCTCCGAAGACCTCCTGTCCATCAGCGCCATCGCCTGCGACCTCGCCGACGACCTCCACGGCTCCCGCCGCTCGGTGGCACTGGCCCTGAGCAGGATGGCGGACGGGGTGCGATTGATGGTGGAAGGGACGCTTGATCATATTGAGGTGAAGAGCGCGGTGGCGAAGCCGTAGCGAGATTGGTGAATGAAAAAGGGGACGTTAAGTCCCCTTTCAACAATGTCCGTAAAAATCCAGACATAAAAAAGCTGCCAACGAGGGCAGCTTTTTTAAGAGTCTCGAAAGCTCCAACCGGCCAGTCGACCGACAGACTCAAAATCACTGCCTTTTGACAGTGCAGCATCCAGAAAGCGGCTGCGCTTACCGGAACGCTTGGCTAAGACTTCACGAGCTTCGGCTTGGAATCGGGCAGCCATCATAGGCTTTGGTTCATGTTTGGACTTTTTCATGGAAACCTCTCGGGTCTCGAAATTTGACTGGGCAGTATTACCGCTCAACCCAAGCTTCTGCATAAACAGAAATAACCTGACACTGATTACTTGGTCCGAGCATTCCGCAGCCTTCAAGCCTCAACCGCCGACGCAGTCGCTCATCGGCAGGACGTAAAAGGCTATTGAAGGAACGCTTGATCACGCTGAAGTACCGAACATGGCAACCGCTTTAGCTGTGTAGAACCTTCACTATGGGCAGTCGGTGGTACTAGCAGAAGAGCTGAGATAAACGCAGGCGAGAACTTGAAATCGAAATTCCTTTAACGATTCATAGGCAACTGAAAGCGCATCCGCACCCTGCAATTCGCAAAATCCTCACGGAACAAACGCTCGCTCATTTTGCAGTGCCCATCCGCGTATTGATTCCAAAGCGGATCATCGAACTCATCCCCTCCCAGCCGCTCGATTGAGGCCGCTAAATTTCTCTCACGATCCTTCCCCGCAATCGCGGATGCGGCTTTGTAAAAACCATCCAGCGGTATACCCGTCTGTAGAGCGATCAACTCTCCCAGCCGAGCATTGGTCGTTTGGACGAGGCACCCCAGCTTCTCGATTGGCGCCTCTGCGCCCGGCAACGCGGCCTGATAAAGCTCTTCGCAAAACGACTCTTTGAAGCGCACCCAATTCTTTTGCACCTCTCTCAGATGGCTTTGCTCCGCCGGAGCCAGAGTCGACAGCGCTTTTTTGTATTGCTCGTTCAAGACGCCATCGACATTCTTGAAGGTTTGCTGGCCGCAGTTGATCAAGTCCGGATTGGAAAAGCTGTCTGGGTTGCACGCTTCTCCAGCAAACAATGCGGATGAAGCAGCAGAGATCAAGCAACCGAGAAGAATCGAAAATACTTTCACGCTGTTACTCCTTCCCTTGACGGTCATGTCTGTACAGCCAAAACAGTGGCGGCAACAACACCAACAGCGCAAAACCATCAAGCCACACGTGCGACCAGACCTGCTGTTGCGCCGAGAGCCACATGTCCTGCGGCGCCCATAACAGGATGCCGGCGATCAACCAGCCCCAGATGGCCGGAGCTTTCAAGCGATTGCCCAAGTGCACCAGCGCGAGCATGTACAGCGAATAACTTTGCAACGTCGCGCCGAACAGCGCGAGCCACCAGACTTGTTGTTCGTGGCCGGCGGTGGGAACCGCATCGGCACCCCAGAACGACAGTTCGAGGACTTGCAGGTAGCCCTCGAGCAAGCCGGAGTCACCGGCCCAGGTCAGGGTAAGACCGGCGAGGATATGCGTGATCGCAGCGGCATATAGCCAAAGCACCAACGCTGGGCGAAGCGAGGAAGAAGAGGCTGGCATTCCGTGTCCTGAGCGCGTTCCTTGGGGGTGGGGAGTTTAAAGGAAAATCGGGGTCGTCAGATGCTCAAGCGTTAAACGTTTTAGCGTGAGGGATTCAGACAAAACTTGTGCAAAACCGCCTCAAACAGCCCCGAAATTCAAATGCAGTGGCTGGCTTTGATCGGCGCCGTGGCTGACGATCCCAATCGCCTCACGTTGAAGACGCCCAACTGGTCACCTTTGTCAGCCGCCATTTGATAACAGGCTAACGCCCGCGATATATCCTTCGTTCCCAACTCCCCACCCTCAAAGGTCGAGGCCAGGTAATTCATCGCGTCCGTGGAGCCCATGGTAATCGCTCGAATAACCTGCTCTTCTGCCTGCTTGGGATGGAGGCAGGGGCCGTTATAGTCAGTGGAGTTTCCTGAACAAAGAAACGTCGCATAGCCCATGGCACCCTTTGGTATTTTCGAAGCCGCTTTGAACAAAGCCTCAACCTTAGGGGTTTCCAACTGAGACGCCATTTGCGAAAGACTTAGGCTTGCCGCCGACAGGCTCGCCTGTGCATCACCCGACTCTGCAGCACACACAAAATTCTCCAGGGACGCTTCAATCAGCTCCGCAGTCAGCCGGTATTGCTCAAGAAACCCCAGCCCACCTAACGCTTCGGCACGCTGATAACAAAAGTTTTCGGCGCGGCTCATTCCAGGGTTTTCTGTTGCAACAAGATCCTTTTCGCTGATCGACCAGTCCTCAATCCCCTCAAGCACCCAGCACGCCTGACGAGAGAAATTGAAAATCTTGATATTGCTGTTGCCCGCCCGTTTATCCACCACGTTGACGTGACTTTCGTCGATCTCTTCGACCTCGACTCCAGGCGTTTTGCCGGGTGTGATAGCGGCCATCAGCGGGTAGGTGAAAGTAGCCCCACTGACACCCGATGTCGAAGGCTCGAAGGTGCTTCGATCCTTCCCAGCTACCGGTTTCAACACCAGCGACTTGACCGTCATTGCGGTAAGACGGCGTTGTGATTCGCTATTGGCGGAAAACGCTGTCAGGAAAGGCGCGAACTCCTCCGAGGGACAGTTATCGCTGATTGGCGCCGTCGAAGCGCTGTTGTCGGATGCAAGCGCAGGGACAATCTTGTCCAGATACGCCGAGCGTTCGCGACTCATTCTGGCGATGCACGAGTTAACCGCGAACACATGCGCCGGCATCCCCGTCTCGATCTCGAACGCCTCCAACGGGCAGTTCGCATCGCGCAGTTTTAGCCAGGCTCGCTGCGACTCTTTAACCTTCGCTGCGTACTCCACGCCCAACGCGGGATCGGCTCGATAGCCAGACTCAAGTCGCGCCATCAACTGCTTGTAGCTGACGTTCAACTGCGCATCGGCAGCCTTCTTCGCCGCCTCCGAGCAGGGCACCATTTCCAGGCTTGAGGTGACATGGCTGCAGTCGTTCTGCGCATAGGCCGCTGAAACTGGCAGCAGCACGGCCAACAGGGTAAAAACAAAACGTTTCACGGTGTTCTTCCTTGAGTCATTCAGGCTTTGCGTTTGGTGAATCGAGTGATGCATTGATCTGTTCCGTTCATGCCCCAGTAAGTGCTGAGGAACGTCTTACGTTTTTTTGTCGACGCGCAGGTTAACGAAGCCATCGCCGCAGTCCGGTTGTAACTCTCATACATGCCGACTTTGGCTTGGTAACGAAAAACCGGTCTTAGTTTGTAAGTGCCACTGCCATGATTTAAGCCAGTGAGTAAACGGAACAGATCTGTTTGCCTTCGCAATCTAGACAGAAATCGCATTGCACACCAAACAGATCTGTCCTTTCTTTGAGGCCAGAAGAGTTGATCAGAACAGCTTATTTAAAGCAGCCCGATCATACCTTACGAATGCACTGTCAAGCTTTCCAGAAGACACATCGAGATAGAGCGGACTAGCTAAATTCCCAGACGCGTAAACGGAAAATACGTAGCCATTACCAAAGGAATGGCTGACTTTGTCTTTCTTTACCACGCTTTCGGGACGCGAGAACTTTAGGTCATTGGGAGAATGATAGGTTCTGGATAACTTCACCCCTCCGAAAGCCGAGTCTTCAACCTCTATCAATACCGGGGGCGTTCCCAACAAAGGCGCTATAACCACCTTGCTAGTCAAGTTTTTCCACTGATCCGAAAATTCAGAAACTGCTTCCTCATATTCTTCAGCTAATGGGCGATCCAAGCCGCAAACGGCTTTGTTTATTAGAACTCCATTCTGCTCGTTCCGAATATTTGTATAAACGCAATCTATGAGAACATCCGCGCCATGCCTAGTTAACGTAAAATAGGCTTCAAAAGGAGCTCGCGAGGCGAGATTTTCGTAATGGAGGGCCTTACCTCCATTAAATTCAACCAGTTCCCTAGTTGTTTCGCCTTGACTCCCGACTACGCCTTCTATTGTTTTGCTACCACCTGACCAAGTAACGGTCAGAGACTGGGCGTCAACATCGGCTGAATACACGTCATGCGGCTCGGCGACTGCGAAACCTGCTAGCACGAAAGTTACGACAGCTAAACCTACAGGCAACTTAATATTCATACTTATTTGGTCTCCGGTGCAATTGACGTGGCCTTTAGTATCGCTTCGAATTTCACAGCATAACTAGCGATCAACGCTTTTTGGTCGGAACCGTTGATAACCTTTCGCGCCCCTTCATAGTCCTTGGCACTATTATTTACATAATCGCCAAGTTTTTTCCCTGTAAATATACCTTCTTTCATGCCCCATATCATAATCGGCACAGAATTTTCAAACCCAGCGGCCTCATCGGGATGGGCGACAAAGTCGATTCCGAAATAATCTTTCGCCTTTTGATAGTTCTTCTTCCATGTCAAATGAACGAGACCACGACCCCGATATTTAAAACCGTCCCCTTGTACCGTATTACCGTTGCCGATCGCAGTTTGTCTGCGTGTTGCGGTATCTGCAAGCACAGGGTCATATTTGTCAAAATAGGAAACCGGCCCATACTCCGGGGCAGCGCTAAAATACTCAGCAATCATAAATTGGTAAGCCTCGTGACGCGCCGTCGCGAACATATATGACAACTCATAGACAGTATAAACTTCCTTAGTTTTGTCCAGATATTTATTAATATTCTCTGCGATCTTGCGTAAATTAGACTTGGACGCAGCAGAAAACGGAGGCGCATCAGCCTGAAACGAAGCATGTTGCTCAGCATACATGGCTACAAACCGCTCGACATCTATAAATTCGGAGCGACTCATGAAGTTACTCAGCATTTCAATAGGATGAAAATGCCAAACCAAGTCCGTACTCATGGCGGCCTTGTCTTTCAGATCCTCCCAAAACACATACTTCGTGATTCGTTCTTTTTCGTGTTCTAAGGTTTTCGGAGCGTCTTCTAAAATAAGACCAAGTCGACTCCATTTGGCAGCATCTGCTTCGTCTTTCCATTCCGTAGGGTGACGGGCGATCAGCTTGGCCCATTTCGCTCTTGTATCTGCAGTTTTCAACGCAACGGTAAGCTCTGCAGGATCAACTTCCTTATCGTCATTGGTATCCATCTTCAGGAATAACTCTTTGAAGAACTGCGGCATGCTATCCGGATCAAGGAATCCGTCTGCCGTTGCGTTTGCTTCCTCAACAATAACGAAGCCAAGTTTTCCCCAGTCGTGCTGCGTGATGATTTCAGTTTCTTTTTTATTTACCAGCCCAGATAAGGGCAAGCCGTCCTCGATGATGGAAACCTGATAATAATCCTCAGCGCCTTCTTTGATGGCGCGGGCTTCGTTCAGATCAACGGCATGTTCTTTCTTGAGCGGAGTCAAATCTGTCGCTGGCGCATTTCTTTTCAGATTTGTTCCCGCTAACAAGTGAAGATATTGTTTACCAACTTTCAATCCCGCGCTGTTCTTCAAAAAGTCCGTTACATGGGTTTCTGCTGTAAAAAGCTCGACATGAACCTGGTGTTTGCTTGAAACACTACCGTCCTCTCCAGACACATTTTCCGTTAGCCCAAGATAGCCAATCGGATCGCCGGCCTTGATCCCTGTACCCGAGAGCTCGACGGAATCGAAACTTGTTGGAATGACATCCCAAGCGACAAATTCATTCTCCACGAATGCCCAAAAACTAGTTGTCACCTCACCCGCGCCCGCAAGGTCGCCACTGATTTTTGTGCATTTCGCCATTCGTCGGGTGACTCCCGACACCGTCAGGTTCAATACATCTTTACTTTCAAACTCAACAACGCTTCCCGGATTGAGCTGCATTGTTCCTTTTCTGGGGCCTGCGGGCTGTCCATTCTGCGGTGAAGCCGGTTCCTGATACAGATCCAACTTTTTGATAGCAGTACCTTTTACCTTCCCTTGCCAATATTTTGGTTTATTACGCTCGGGAATCGGGTCGGCACGCCATATGCGCTTTTGCTGCGAGTTCTTAAATGGCTCACTATTTTTCAGATAAGCAAACCAGACCACACTGCCTGACAAACGTACTTTTTGTGCGTTGTTCTTGACGCTTCCGGAAAGAATCTTACCCTTGGCATAGGTAATATCCCCTGCGGCTTTCTCCTCCAATATTTCAAGTTTGGTCCCGCTGCTCAACTTTCCTGGAGAGGGCCAGCCGGATGCTTCGGGAAAACTATCGTAGGCCTTAAAGTCGTCAACCTGCATTGTCACCTTAGGCTTAGGAGTTTCCTCCTCTGACAGCGGATAACGCTTATAAGGTAGCAAATGCATATAAAGACTGAAAAAGGTCAGCTTATTTTGCTTGCCCTTGTTGGGCCCATCTTCAGGATTAGGCTCGGATTTATACTCATGGCGTACAAGACAAAAAGAATTTGAATACTTCAGTTTTTTTTCATTTTCACCAAAGGTCGACTCCAAATAATCTTCATTGAGACGATATGCCACGACCTCGCCGTCGGCCATGCAGCGAATCGGTTCATTCAAAATGCATTGAGGAGCGCTGGCATTGCTGATGTGAATGCCACCGTGCCAGAACTTGTTGCTGCCCAGCAAATAATGCCCGGCACTCTCGTTTTCGAGAGCCTTATAAATCTCATCCGCGTCAGAAAACTGCTTACCGTCAGCTTTTCTGAATGGATATTGGAAGCTCATCAGCGGAGCTGGGCCTGCCGGCGCGGGGGCCGGCGCAGGAGTAGGTGCGGGGGCTGGTTGAGCACCTCTGAATTGGGGCTTCGGGCGTAAAAACTTTTCAGGCATTGGCCAGTAACCACTACCCGCCCCATATTTGGCAGATTTCGGGCCGCTTGAAGACTGTGAGCCGAAAAAATTGCCCTTATTTCGAACAGGCGCCCCGGAGATGTCTTCGATAACCCCCGTGTGTCCATGAAAGTTTATCCACAGCGCAATATCGCCAGGCTGTACTTCCGCAAGCGGGATTACATCAAAAAAAGTAGTGTCGGCATTTAACCCCGATGTTGTGAGGTAAGGAATCGTATATCCCGCATCCTTAAGCATTCGATACAGAAGCCCGGAGCAGTCGATTTCCTTTTTACCATCTTCATCATGGTCAGTCTCGCCCTTGAAAGGGCCGTACTCGTAACCAGTGCGATATTGCTGCCTTTGTTCAAGTAGTCCTGTGCTCATCAAAAGCTTCCTGCTTCAAAACATTGAATAGAGTTATCGCTGACGACGCCTCGGGCTGCCAAGCGCTCAACCAAAGCGTTAGCCGTCTTAGGATCGGTTTTCTGAATATTCCGGTAACACGCCATCGCGCGAGGCAAATCAGCCGCTACGAGGTCTCCCGCTTCGTACACTTCACCTAATCGAATCAGCGCGTTAGTCGAACCGAGACGGGCGGCACGCTCCAATGTCGCTATTGATTCTTTGGGGTTAATACAACCGTGATTTTCGTCGTATTCACCTTCTTCGCAATAAAAATCTGCGAGAGTCAAGCCGGCATCCGGCACTTGTTCTGAAGCTTGAATCAACAACGCCAGGATTCTGGAATTCTCCAAGCGTGGCGCTTGTCCAGAAAGACTGATTCCCGCGGCAGCGAATGCTGCTTGCGCCGAACCCTTCCGGGCGCCATCTAAATAGCTATCCAATGCCGCGGCGTACAAATAAATCCCTGATTCGGGAGACGCCTTGTTGACCAACCTGTCGAATATGACGCCTTTTTTTAGTTCCAGCTCACCGGGCGTTAGTCTCTCAGACTGAGTGATCTCTTCCATCACCGCATCGATTGCCCAGTCCTCCACTCGACTCAGAGCCCAGCAATCACTGTGTTTGAAGACGAAAATCTTCAAAAAATGGCCCGCCTCATCACGGACGACCACTCTGTCAGGCACCTTGGGTTCGATAGTGAGACCCAATTTGGCAGCATTTTCCGGAAGCAGCACCTTCAACTCATCGACGGAAATCGAGCCCAAGCTCCGTTCGACGACCTTCGGTATTTTCCCGTCCGCAATGACGTGAACATGCTTCGCAGGAGTCGCAATAAACGCTTTCTGTATCTCTGGCTCAGATGCAAAAATTTTTACGAACTCAGCAAAATTGCCGCTTGGGCATTGGGCGGTGCTGGACGAAGAGGCAAAGGCTCCCGAAGTCATCCCCCAGCACAACAAAACAATCGAAAACCACTTCATCTGCCTTACGTACCTGTTTGTTGTCATCACGACATTCATCACTCAGAAAACACAAAAAAAGCCTTCGGCTTAACCTTCTCAGGCACCGCATTCCCCAAGGCCTGATCCATCAAACTGCCCGCCTTATCCTTATCCGCCGCCCCCGGCAGCACCGGCGGTTTAATTCCGATCCCGGTACCCGACCCAGCCGAGCCACCCGCGTTGATCTTGATCACCGGCCCAACCACCGTAACCCCACCGCCATCGAGCTTGATAAAGCTCCCACCCCCAAGAATGGTCAGCTCTGTCCCGGCCTCAATAACGATCTTGTCCCCAGCCTTAAGATGAATCTCTTTCCCCACACTGGTCAGCTGCGCAGTCCCCAACTTCACATGCTGGTTCTGCCCAATCGTCAGGTGATCATCCAGCTTCGCTTCAACCTTGCGGTCAGAGA
Source organism: Pseudomonas koreensis (assembly GCF_036668835.1). GTDB lineage: Bacteria > Pseudomonadota > Gammaproteobacteria > Pseudomonadales > Pseudomonadaceae > Aquipseudomonas > Aquipseudomonas koreensis_I. The sequence goes on along the minus strand of NZ_JAZEVW010000003.1, from coordinate 298,377 downwards.
TCGTGGTGCGATGTTCCTCGGCCTTCAGCTCCGTGTAGGTGTTCTTCACCACCGTGTCGTGACGTTCATTACCGACCCGAATCTTCTGGTCATGCTCAACGTTCTCATCCCAATCGCGCTGGGCATGAATGTAGATCTGCTCCGCACCTTTCTTGTCTTCAATGCGCAGCTCGTTATACCCACCACCACCCGGCGAGCTAAGCGTTTTGAAGACGCTGCGGGTCTTGTTCGCCGGCAGTGCATACGGCACCGGGTTTTCCTTGTGGTACAGGCAGCCGGTCACCAGCGGTTGGTCGGGGTCGCCTTCGAGGAAGGTGACGAGGACTTCCATGCCGATGCGCGGGATGCTGATCGCACCGTAGCGGTCGCCGGCCCAGGCGCTGGAGACGCGGAGCCAGCAGCTGGTTTTGTCGTCGGCGAGGCCTTCGCGGTCCCAGTGGAACTGGACTTTGATGCGGCCGTACTGGTCGCAGTGGATTTCTTCGCCTTTGGGGCCGGTGACCATGGCGGTCTGGCTGCCCAGCACGCGCGGTTTCGGGTGTTCGAGGGCCGGGCGGTAGAACACGTCCCACGGGGTGGCGAGGAAGGTGTTGCGGTAGCCCTGGTGGAAGTCGTCCTTGTTGTCGGTGGTGTCGCTGGTCACGCCTTCTTCGAGAACTTGCGGTTGCTTGCCTTCGTGGAAGATTTCGGTGAGCAGCCACAGGTCGTTCCACTCGCTGCGCGGGTGGTCGGACAGGGCCATGAAGTGGCCGCTGACCAGTTTGGTCTGGTCGCCGCGACCTTCGGCCTGACGGTAGTCGGCGCGGTGGCGTTCGAGGGCGCGCTGGCTGAGGAACTTGCCGCGCGCGCGGTCGATGAAGCGGCCCGGGTAGTCGTAGTCTTCCAGATCCGGTTCGGTGCTGTCGCTGTCTGGTCTGCTCTCTGGTTTAAACGCAGCTTCCATTTGCAGGCGCGGTTTTTCGAAATCGTAATCACGGCGCGTGGTGCGGGTGGTGCGGGTTTCCAGGCGCAGCTTGAAGGCTTTGATCACCGGCTCGTCGGCGACCATGCCGCTGCCCTGCACGTACGCAGTCGGCTGGCCGAGGTCGGGGAACACGGTCTGATCGTCGCCGAACACCAGCAGGTGAGCTTTTTCGCTGTGCTGAAAGTGGTAGTGAATGCCCTCTTCTTCGCACAGGCGCTGGACGAAGTGCAGGTCGGTTTCGTCGTACTGCACGCAGTAGTCGCGATCCGGGCACGGCTGGCTGAGCTGGAAGCTGTAGGCGTTGCTCTTGATGCCGTGTTCGTCGAGGATCAGGGCGATGATTTTCGGCGCCGACATCTGCTGGTAGATGCGCTGGTTGGTGCGGTGATGCAGGTATTGCAGTTGCGGCACGATCGAAACTTTGTAGCGGGTCAGGCGCTTGCCGGCATCGCCCTGGGCGACGCGGTAGATCTGCCCGTGAATGCCCGAGCCCTGTGGGTCGAATGCGAGAAACGCCTGCTTGTGCAGCAGCTGTTCCAAATCCAGATCCGGGTTTTCGCTGACCAGTTCGAGGTCGAAGCGATACGGCTGGCTGATGCCTTCGGTGCCGGTGAACGACAGCACTTGCAGGTCGCCGACGTAGTCTTCGACCTTGAGGCTGAAGTGGGTTTCGTTAGCTGAGTTGAACATCGTGTGCTCCCTGTTCGAATGTCATCCGTTACGCCCGAAATCGCAGACGTTGCAGCCAGGACGAAGTGGCGCCCAAGGCGTCACGCAGTTGTTGGGCAGTGATGGTGCGTTCTGCCGGGTTGAAGCTCAGTGCGGTTCGCAGCGCTTGCCAGCCTTGTTGGGGTAGATTCGCTGGGGCGCGCAGCTCGCGCTCCAGGTGCTCGTCGCGGGCCTGGGTCGAGGGCAAGCGGCGGAACGGGTGTTTGCCGCTCGCCAGTTCATAGATCACGCAGGCCACGCCGTACACGTCCGCGCTGGCCGACAAAGGTTGGCCCTCAAGCAGTTCGGGGGCGGCGTAGCCCGGGGTCCAGGCGTTGAAGCGTTCACGGCTCAGGTGCGGCAGGCCGGGCAAGGTGCCCGGCTCTGCCTGACCGAGGCCGAAGTCGAACAGGCGCAGGCCGTCTTCGCTGAGCATGACGTTGCTTGGCTTCAGATCACCGTGCAGCACGCCGCGACGGTGGGCGTAGGCCAGCGTGTCGAGCAGCGGCAGGACGATGTCGCGCAGTTCTTTCCACGGCAGACCAAGGGGCCGCTCGCAGAGCAATTTGTCCAGGGTCAGGCCACGCATGTATTCCATGGTGATGAAGGCCCGCTGGCAGTCGGTGTCGACTTCAAAGGTGTGCGCACGCACGACGTTGTCGTGGCGCAGGCGCCGGGTCAGGGCGAACTCGCTGTAGAGCAAGGCACTGGCGTCCGGCGATTCGGCAAATTCTTCGCTGAGGATTTTCAGCGCAATGTAAGGATCGGGATCACCAAACTGTTCGTGCAGCAGATCCCGCGCCCGGTAAACCGCGCCCATGCCACCGGCCCCGAGCAGACGCTCGAGGTGGTAGCGACCGGCGAGTACATCTGGCAGTGCGCCGATGCTGGCCTTGGTCGGCACCAGCAACGGTTCTGCCTGATTACCTTTGGCAAAAGCGAAATAGGTCAGGTTGTTGGCCTGCTCTTCGCTGATCAACAGGTCATCGATGGGCGATTCGAGTTCACTCATTGGCGGACCACCACGGCAGTCAGGTTGTCACGGGCGGCGCCACGCAGCGCGCCGTCGAACAAACGTTCCAGCGCCACGTGCGGCGCGCTCAGGCTGAGGGCGTTGCCAAGGGCATCGCTGCTCAGGCCTTGATACAAACCATCGCTGCAGAGCAAAAACGCATCGCCCGGATACACCTCGAGTTCCAGCACATCCAGGGTCAGCGTTTCGGCGGCGCCGACGGCTCGGGTCAAGGCTTGAGCCGCCGGGTGTGCTGCCGCTTGTTCGACGCTCATTTGCTGTTCGTCGATCAATTGCTGTTGCAGCGAATGGTCCTTGGACAGCTGATACAGCCGCTGGCCACGCCACATATAGCAACGGCTGTCGCCGGCCCAGATGCAGGCCGCGCGATTGCCTTCCACCAGCAGCGCGACGACGGTGCTGCCCATGATGCTGTCGTGACGCCCGGCGGTGACCGTCAACTCTTGCCCCAGACGCCGGTTCAGCCAGTGCAGGCACTGGCGGATGGCTTTGAGGCGTTCGTCGAAGTCCTCATGTTGCGGCAGTTCAGCCAGGCTGGCGACGATCAACTGGCTGGCAATGTCGCCCCCCTGATGACCGCCCATGCCGTCCGCGACCACCCACAGTCCATGCTGTGGCAAGTCGAGGAAGGCATCTTCGTTGCGCGCCCGCACCTTGCCCGGGTCGGTACGCGCCGCGCTGCGCCAGGCACTGGCCACCAGCATCAGAGCTGCACCGGCATACGGAAGGTGCGCAGCACGCCCATGTCGAACGGGTTCGGCGTGCGCTGGCTGGTCAGCAGGTAGTTGGCGCGCAGGCCACCCACGTCGGCTTTGAGCACCAGCACATCGCGGCCGGTCATGTACTCGGTCTGCATCAGGTCGAACAGACGGAACAGCGACCATGGGCCGGAGTTCTTCTCGATGCCGATCGGGCGCCCGGCCATTTTGTCCATGACCAGACTGGTGCGACCGTCTTCAGCGTCGGTCGGCCATTTGAACGACATCGGCAGGATCGGACCGTGGCGGTATTCCATGGTCTTGTCGCCGAACTTGAACTCGGAACGGCTGACGGCCGGGTCGAGGGTGTACGGCTCCAGCTTGAACTGCACGGTCGGTTCGGCCGGGTTGATCGAGAAGAAGCTCTGGCGAATCGTCAGGGCTGCGGCCATCTGATCGAGGTAGACCTTGGACACCGGCAGGCTGTGACCGTCGACGCTGCGCATGCGGTAGTTGCCCGGATCGCCGCTGACGAACGGACGCATGTAGTTGTCGAAGAAACGATCGACGATGCCTTGCGCCTTGAAGAACTCGCGGAAGTCGCTGATCGCCACGTCGCTGGTGCTGGTGGCGCTGAACGGATAACGCTTGCTGATGGTTTTGCCATACACGCTGTACAGCTCGTTCTGATAACGGCCGTTCAGGTATTGATAGGCATCGTTGAGCACCAGACGCCACGAGTCTTCGGCCAGCACGTTGAACCATACGCTCAGCGGACGCGGCAGACGCCCGGACGCATTGCGCAGGTTGGTCAGCGCATCACGCTGGCCGCTCATGCGGGTTTTCGCCAGTTCGAACGCGGCTTGTTCCGGCGTGCTCGAACGGGCCAGGCCGGCCAGTTGCAACTGCAGGTCGTTGAGCGCGCTCAGCGCTGGGGTCAGGTCCGCCGCCGGGCCGTTGTTGTCATCGAGCAAACGGTGCAACGGTTCGAAGCGGCGTTGCAGCGATTTCTTCGCGGTGTCCGGCAGGTTCTTCGCGACTTTCAGCGCCGAGGCCTTGTCCGCCACGGCAGACGCCAGTTTGCCGACCTTGCCCAGCTTGCCTTTCTGGTCGGCCAGCGCATCGGCCGCATCACCGGCTTCCTCGACCGGATCAGCCGTCGCTTCGAAGCGGGTGTTCTCACGCACTTCGGTGAGCAGCGCCAGCACCGGCGAGTTGGCCGAGGTCAGGCCCGCCAGTTGCTCGGCGCCTTCACCGGCGTCGCTGATTGGCGGCAAGGCAACCTGGCCAACCGCTTCGCTCCAGTAGTTGGCGTAGTCGCGGAAGTACAGTTGCTCCAGTTCGACCATCAGGCGACGCAAGTCCATGTCGCTGATGCCCGCGCCTTCGCCCAGCACCCAGTTGTCGCGCAGGATGTCGGTGACCAGCGCCGAGCCCTGCACCGAGAAGTACTGCTGATAACCGCTCTGGGTGTAGAAGCCCGGAATCACGTATTCCGTGCCGATGAACAACGAGCCTTGCGGGCCGAGGTGCTGGCTGAAACGGTAGTCCGGCAGGTTGCGCGCCTGTTCGCGGAGCATGCGGTACACCACGGTCGCCAGCGATTCACTGCGCAGGACCTGACGCGCCTGCGTCACCAACTGATCATTCAGTGGATAGATGAACGGTTGCTTGAGCAAACGATCGAGGTGCGCATTCAGACCGTTCTGCACCGCCGTGTTGCCGGTGTAGCGCTGCGACCAGTCAGTGGCGATCCAGTCCTTGAGCCAGACCGCATCGCGACGGTCCTTCATGTTCAGCATCAGGTACGCGCGCAGGCTGTTGAGCAAGCGATCGCGGTCCTTCATGTTGGCGCGGATCTGCCCTTCGAGCATGGTCGCTACCCGTGGCAGCAGTTGCGCTTCAAGCTCATGCTCGTAGGCTTGCTTGACCACCGGATTGACGTCTTCGCCCTGATACAGCCCACCGCGTTCGTGATACGACACGTCGCCCTTTTTCGGGAAGGCCTGGGTGGCGGCGTAACTGGTGTCGAGGGTTTTCAGCACGCCCATGGCGTCATCGCGTGGCGTCAGCGCCGAACGTTGCTGGGTCCAGTTCTGCGCCAGCGTGCGCAGGTTTTCCAGGCGCTCATAGTTGGCCGAGAAACCACCGGCCCAGAGCATGCCGAACAGCGCCAGTGCCGCCAGTGCGCCAACGTACAGAGCCCGTTGACCCCAATGGATGCGGCTGCGCTCGCGCTTGTCGAGACCGGCAAGATCGGCTTCGGGGAAAATCACCTGGCTGAACAGGTGATGAATGAACCGCGAACGGCCGCTGCGCAGGGTCGGCAGCACACCGGCGTTCATGCCGAGGCTGGCGCCGATGCCGGCGGTGGTCGAATCCATTTCCTGGGTCAGGTGCGGTGCGCTGGTCAGGTAGAAACCGCGCAGTTGCGTGGCCCGCTGATAACGGTTGCCGGTGAATGCCATGTCGACGAACAGGCACAGGCGCTCGCCGATCTGCCCGAGTTGATGCGGGAAGTCGAGGATGCGGCCACGGCGCTGGGTATCACGCTCGGAGTGCATGCGCATGATCACTTGGCTGTTGAGACGACGCAGCAGTTCTTCGAACTCGTTGCGCAGCACCGCCACGTCGGTGCCGACCTGATCCTTGCGGAAACTGGTACCGAGCACCTGATCGCTTTCTTCGCGGGTCAGTTGATCGAAGAACTCGTCGAAGCCGAGCAGCTTGTCGGCCTTGCTCAGCACCAGATACACCGGCACATCGACGTGCAGTTTCTGATGCACATCTTGCAGACGCCCACGCACCTGACGTGCCAGCGTATCGATGTCCTGTTCACTGCCGCCGAGCAGGGTTTCCACCGGAATGGTCACCAGCACACCGTTCAACGGACGACCGCGGCGACGCTTGCGCAGCAGCTCCAGCAAGGTGCTCCAGGCGTTGCCGTCGACTTCGGCGTCGGGCTGGGTCATGTAACGCCCGGCGGTGTCGATCAGCACGCCGTGATCGGCGAAATACCAGTCGCAGTGACGGGTGCCGAGGGTGTCGCGGGTCAGCTTGCGGTCGATCTTGTTGATCGGGAATTCCAGACCGGAAAAGTCCAGCAGGCTGGTCTTGCCAGAGGCCTGCGGACCGATCAGCAGGTACCACGGCAAGTCGCTGCGCCAGCGCTCGCTGCGGCCGCGATACAGGCTCGAGGTCTTCAGGGTTTTCAGCGCGTCCTTGAAGCGCGCCTTCAACTCTTTCTGTTCTTCGTCGATCAGCTCTTCGCGGCGAATGCGGTCCTGGCCGTCTTCGCTGGCTTCCTCGGCTTTCTTGCGGACCCCGGCGCGCCAGCTGACGAAGACCATGGTCAGGCCCCAGATCAGGAACAGCACGGCGATGGTCAGCAGACGCGAGGTCGGGCTTTCCCAGAACTTGTAATCGTCAACCGCCAACAATGGACCGGCGAACCACACCAGCAGCGCCAGGAACAGCACCAGCAGCAGGGTCCAGACCCAGGTCTGGCGCAGGAAGGCGCCGACTTTCTTGAAAAACTTTTTCATCACACGTCCCTGTTTACGGCTGCGACTGCGGTTGCACCGCGGCCGGATCAAGCGGCTGATAGGGTTGCAGAACGGTGTCGCGCTGCTCGCCCAAGACCCAGGCGAAGCCCGAATACATCACCACCAGGCAGACCAGCGTGAACAGCACCACCATCCACGCCGGCACGATGCGCACCAGGTTGCGGCGCTGGTCGTTGAGGCCTTCCCAGTGCGGCGACAGCTCGCGCGGCACGTCGCCACGCAACTGACGGATCTGCCGGTACAAGGCGTCGCGGATGCCTTCGAGCTCGAGCATGCCGCGTGCCTGCACGCGGTACTTGCCCTCGAAACCGAGGGACAGGCACAGGTACATCAGTTCGAGCATCGGCAGGTGCTTGACCGGGTTTTTCGACAGCCGATCGAGCAGCTGGAAAAACTTCTCGCCGCCGAAGGTTTCGTTGTGGAAGCTGCTGAGCAGGCTCATCTGCGACCACTCACTTTCGTTGCCCCACGGCGTGGTCACGACGGCTTCGTCGACCACGGTGCAGAGCACGTAACGCGCGGCCATCACCTGGCTGCTTTCGGCGCCGTTGTGCAGGGCGCGCACTTCGAACAACTTGAGCCCGGCGGTCAGTCGTTCATTGAGCGCGTACAGGTCTTCGCGGGTTTCGCTGTGCTTGAGGCGCACTACTTCCGAGAGCAGTTCCGACGACGCCGCGACCAGCGAGTTGAGGCTGATGTTGAACGCTTCGGCCGGACGCAGGCGCGCTGCGTAGATCATGCGTTCTTCCAGTTGCTCGAAACGCGGCGGCGCGGCGAAGTCGGTCAATGGACTCGACGCCGGTCCGTGGCCCTGGCGATCGAGCAGGACGGTTTTGTCGTCCTGGCTGTAATCCGTTTCCTTGATCATGTCGGTCAGTTCCTGATGGCCCAGAATTTCAGTTCAAGATTGGCGAATTCGCCGGACACGTGGAACGCGAAACCGCCGGAGCGCTCCAGTTGTGCCAGGTCTTCGGAACTGAGTTCGAGAATGAAATAGGTTTTGTTGGAGTGGAACGCGATCTGCCGCGGGGCCACCGGCAACGGTTTGACCTTGATTCCCGGCAGGTGCAGGTTGACCAGTTGGCGAATGCGCTCCACCGGGCCGACCTTGAGGTGCGCCGGCAGACGCTGGCGCAGTTCTTCGGAGTCGCAGTCGGCACTGGCTGCCAGCACGAACGACGCCGAGCCGAGCAGTTTATGGTCGTGCAACGGCGAAACGATGATGCCGTACTGACGCGCTTGCAGGATCAGTTCGATGGCGTGCTGTTCGAGCACCATCGACAGTACCTGACGAATCGCTTCCATCAGTTTGCGGAAGCTGGCGCCCTGATCGGCGTGGGAATAACGGCTGTCCAGACGCGGGCGTTTGCTCTCGCCGGAGAAGGTCGCCAGATCGCCGAGCATGGTCAGCAGCGTGCGGTACAACTCTTCCGGATGGACCTGCTCCAGCCCCAGATAATGGCGCAGCAGCAGTTCGGTGCGGTTGATCAGTTGCAGCATCATGAAGTCGCCAACCTCAGCGCCGCCGACCTTGCCGTTGGAGCGAATCCGCTCGGCAATGGTGTCGCCACGGTGGCTGAGCATGCTGATGACTTCTTTCAGGCACGACAGCAGATAGCTCGACGCGTGGGCCTGAATGTAGGTCGGCACGAAGTCCGGATCGAGGCTGATCACGCCGTCGGGCGTGGTGTCGAGCACGTCACAGATCTTCAACTTCACGTAGGCCTGATCGCTCTGCTGCTCGCCGAGCAACAGTTTGAAGTCGGGGCGACCGCAGCTGACCTGGCTGGCGGAATCGTCGCCGGCGTTGGAGTCGGCGACTTCGGCGTCGTACGCGGTATAGCGCGCGAGCACGTCGGATTGCTCCGGGCGACGGGCCTCGATGTGGTTGCCGGTCACCAGGGGCAGCGCCAGATAGATCGGCGTGTTGCCGGTGTTCGGTGGCACGTCGAGCGCCAGCGGTTCGGTGTTGCCACCGAGTTCGAACAGGCTGCCGTCCGGCAGAATCCCCGAGGCTTCACTGATCACCAGTTTGCCCATGTTGAGGAACTGCAAGTCGATTTCCAGATTGAGAAAACCCCAGGTGTAGCCACCGAGCAATTGCGTGCGGGTTTTCATCTGGTGATCGTAATAGCGATCGTTGTGCTGGAAGTGCTGCGGACGCAGCAGCATGCCTTCCTGCCAAATGACTTTATGGGTATTCATGTTCAGTCATCCGCCTTGGCGAGCACTTGATGGGTGTTACGGATGCCGGTCTGGTCCAGCGTCAGATCGACTTCGGTGACTTCCAGCGGCGTGATCTGAACCGTGTGTCGCCATTGGGTGTCCGGCAAGTCGCGGTAAGCGGCGAGAACGCCAACATAAAGGCTGCCCTCTTCCACCTTGAGCTTCATCTCCACGGTTTCACCCGGGCGCAGCTCTAGTTCTTCGCTGGCCACCAGATCCGGGTTGAGGGCTTCCTTGGCGCGTTCGTAGAGGCTGAAGAAATCAGCGTTCTCGAAGGTCACCGGATGCTTGAGTTCGAACAGGCGCACAACGATCGGCGACGGCCGCCCGTTGAGGTCCGGGTTGAGCTGATCGCTGCCGGTGAGTTTCAGGTTGATCTTGGTCACTTTCGAGTACGGCGATAGCGACGAGCAACCGGCGAGCAGCACCAGCAGGGTGAGCGCAGTCAGCGTCTGGAAAAAAGCGGTCGAGCGGCGAGACATGCGCATCATCCTTGGTGGTCGGTGTGAAGGGTGGAAATCAGGCGGATCTGTTCTTCGTAGGCCTGAGCAAAGTCGCGGGCCAGCAGGCGCTCGCTCCAGTCATCGTCCTGACGCAGCGCCTGGTGATAACGGCCGAACGCTCTCCAGCGCCCGCCCGACGTGGCGATCAGCGGCTTGTTGTCGCGCTCGAAACGCAGGGTCAACTGCTCCGGCGAAAAGTGCTCGAGCGTGCCGCGCACGGCGGCGCGGCTGGCGGTGAGCAAGGCCACTTGATGCGCCTGCAAATCACGGAACGCACGGGAGATCGCCTGCTCGGCCGGCAGATGCCCGGGCTTGCTCGGCTGCAACAGAATCTCCAGCGCTTCGCTCGGGTCAACGGCGAATTTCAGTGGGTTCTTGTTGGTGCCTTGCACGGTGGTCTGGGCCAGACGCAGTTCGTTTTTCAGCTCCGAGCGGGTGCGCAGGCTCTGCTGCAAACCGCCGATGCTCTGGCGCAGCAGGCGCGCCGCATTGATCGCCATGGCCTCGCGTTCGTCGTGGCTGAGGCCTTTGACGTCGACACCCAGCGCCGCGCCGAAATGCTCCCAGAATCCGTCGCTCTGACGCTCGACGGCTTTCGGGGCCGGAGCGGGTTCGGGTTCGACCGGGGCGGCGATCAGCTCGGGAACCAGCAGGCTTTCCATGTCGATGCGCGCGTAGTCGGCACGCTGACGCGAGTCTTCCGGTTTGGCCGTGGGCGCCAGCAGCTCGTCGATTTCCGAGTACACGCGCTCTTGCTGCTCGAGCGCATTGAGCGGATCGAGATTGAGGAACGCGTCATCCGGGATGATGCTGCCAGCAGCGCGCGGACGGCCGACTTCACCGTCGAAGGTCGCCGGGTCGCGCACCAGCCGCGCGCGAATCTCGAAGTCGCCAAGAATGTAGGTGCTGCCGTGTTCGATGCGCACCGGCTCGCCCTTGTGCAGGCGCGCGTGACTGCTGCCGTCCTGGACACCGTTGCTGCTGGTGTCGGTGAGGAAGAACGAGCCATCGCGGTAGCTGACAATCGCGTGGTGATTGGACAGATGACGCTTGCGGTCAGGGATGATCCAGTCGCAGTCCTCGCCCCGCCCGATCACGCCGCCGGCCTGTTTGAAGGTCCGCTGGCACAATTCGGTGGGCACGAACTGCTTGGTGTTCAGCATTTCGAAAACCAATTCCATGTTTGATGCTCCTTGCGGTCACTTGCCGCGATTGACCGCTTGCGGATCACCCAACGGGCGATAGTCGTTGTCGTTGAATTTGTAATTGCCGCTACAGCCGCCAAGGCCGCATAGAACGACGAGGGTCAGCAGAACAGCGTGCCAGTGACGAACAGACATCAGAGGGTCTCCAGGTGTAGACAAAGCACAAAGCGCCGACCCTTGCGGGCGGCGCTGAAATTGGTTTTTCGGGACAGATCGATACGCTTTTGCCTAGCCATCGAAATCCCCCAGATTGATGTTCAGACGGCCGAGCCGATACAGCAGCGTGCGCCGTGGCAGCCCCAGTTCGCGGGCGGCGAGGGTCTGGTTGCCGTCGTTCTTGCGCAGGCAATCGAGCAACAAAGTGCGTTCGACCTGTTCCAGGCGTTCGCGCAGATTCAAGTGGCTGTTGTCCTCAAGGATCGGCTCCATGCGCAGGGCAAAATGCTCGGCGAGCAGTTCGCCGCCTTCGCACAGCAACACGGCACGTTCGACCAGCGCTTTGAGTTCGCGCACGTTGCCGGGGAAGGTGTAACCCGACAGGTGCTCCAGCGCCGCGCTCGACCAGCGCACCGGATCACGCTGCAGATAGGCACAGGTCTTTTCCGCGAAGTGTTGCGCCAGTTCGAGGATGTCGCCCTCGCGCTGACGCAGGGCCGGCAACTCGATCGGAAATTGCGCGAGGCGGTAATACAGGTCCTCGCGGAATTTGCCTTCGCCGACCAGCGCCGCCAGATCGCGGTGCGTTGCAGCGATGATGCGCACGTCGATTTTGTGCGTGTCGTTCGAACCCAGCGGACGAATCTCGCCTTCCTGCAACACGCGCAAAATCTTCGCCTGCAACGACAGCGGCATGTCGCCGATCTCGTCGAGCAGCAGCGTGCCGCCATTGGCTGCATCGAACAGACCGGCGCGGTCGCGATCGGCACCGGTGAAGGCACCTTTGCGATAGCCGAACAGCTCGCTTTCAAGGAGGTTTTCCGGCACCGCCGCGCAGTTCTGCACGATGAACGCCTGGGAACGGCGCGGCCCACAATCGTGGATAGCCCGCGCAACCACTTCCTTGCCGGTGCCGGTTTCGCCACGCAGCAACACGGTGTACGGGCTGTGCAGGACTTTGCTGATCAGCGAATGGGTCTGGCGCATCGCTGCGCTTTTGCCGATCAGGCCGTAGCCGCTGATGCTCGGCACGCTGCGCACCGCCGTGGCCGATTCCGCCGATGGCTGACGCAGGCGTTGCAGCAAATGCAACTGGCCGAGCACGAACGAACCGAGCTGACCGAGGGAATCGGCAAAGCCCTGCAAGTCGGTGCGACGACGGCTGGCGCAGAGCAACAAGCCTTCGACCGCTTTGTGGCTGTTGACCAGCGGCACGCACAGCAACGACTGCCAGGCGCTGGTCGTCGCGGGCAGAAAACTGGTCTCGTGCAGGCTGCCGCTCAAATCGTCGAGGCACACCACGCGGTTCTGGCACAGGGCGAATTGCAGCAGTTGTTCACCGTTGTAATCCGCCGGCAAGCTCGCCGCCTGGCGCGGTTGCAGCGCGCCATCGAGGCATTCGGCGTTCATCCCCAGGCAAGTGTGGGTGGCGTCGAGCAGGTACAGCTGCGTCAGTTCGCAACCGCTCAGCTCGGCCAACCCGCGCACGAAGTCACCCAGCAGCGCAGCACCGTCCGCCGCCCGCGACAGACTGGCGAACTGCGCCAGCAACGCTTCGGCGTAGACCAGTGGCTGCGGCACTCGAGTGAACATCACACCCACCTCAGGCGAACTCGCACGTCACGCTGGCGTCGCCGTCGAGCGTGGCGTGCACGCGCTTGAGGCTTTCACCCGTGGCCATCGCATCGAGCAGACGATCAGCCACCAGCGGCAATACGTGCTGGTCGAGCAGATGGTCGATCAGACGCGCGCCGCTTTCGCTTTGCGTGCAGCGCTCGGACAGGTGATCGACGAGGTTCTGGCACCAAGTGAAATCCAGCTGACGACGATTCAGGCGCTCGCCCAGACGGCCGAGCTTGATCTCGATCAGCTCGCGCAGCACCGGGCCGCCGACCGGGTAGTACGGCACCACTTTCATCCGCGCCAGCAACGCCGGTTTGAAGTGTTTGCTGAGCACCGGGCGAATGGTTTCTTCGAGCACTTCCGCGGTTGGCCGCGCGCCGTTCTCGCAGAGGTCGCTGATCTTGTCGCTACCGAGGTTCGAGGTCATCAGGATCAACGTATTGCGGAAGTCGATCTCGCGACCTTCACCGTCGTTGGCCACGCCTTTGTCGAAGATCTGATAGAACAGGTTGAGCACGTCCGGGTCAGCCTTTTCGACTTCATCGAGCAGCACCACCGAATACGGTTTCTGCCGCACCGCTTCGGTGAGCATGCCGCCCTCGCCGTAACCGACGTAGCCCGGTGGCGCGCCGATCAGGCGCGAGACGGTGTGCTTCTCCTGAAATTCGGACATGTTGATGGTGGTGATGAAACGGTCGCCGCCATACAGCAGGTCAGCCAGGGCCAGCGCGGTTTCGGTCTTGCCGACGCCGCTCGGGCCGACCAGCAGGAACACGCCGACCGGTGCGTCAGGCTTGTTCAGACCGGCAGCAGTGGCACGCATCGAGCGATCCAGCGCGTGCACGGCTTGTTCCTGGCCACGAATGCGCGTGCGCAAATCGGTGGCGAAACTGGCGACCTTGGCGTTGTGTTCGCGGGCCAGTTGCGCCAACGGCACGCCGGTCCAGGCGCTGATCACTTCGGCGACCAGACGCGGGCACACTTCGAAGCTGACCAGACGCTCTTTGACTTGTGCAGCTGTCAACGCCGTGTGGGTTTCATGCAGCTGAGCCTCCAGCGCTTCAACGCTTTGGCCTTCTTCGACTTCGGCGACCACGGTTTCGATCACGGTGCCTTCGGCGTCTTCTTCAATGCTGACGGTCGGCTCGACAGCAGCGGCTGCGCGGGCCTTGGCCAGTTGCTGACGCAATTCCAGCAGGCGTTCGGCCAATGCTTTCTGCTCGGTCCACAGGGTTTCCAGCGCGACCATCTCGCTTTCGGCTTCGTCCAGACGCGCTTCCAGTGCTTCCAGCGCTTCGTGGTCGATCAGCAGACCAGCCTCGGCATCGCGACGCAGGGCCTGGCGTTGACGGCCACCTTCCGCCAGTTCGCCACGCAGACGCTCAAGGCTTTCCGGGGCGGCGGCGAGGCTGATGCGCACGCGGGCGCATGCGGTGTCGAGGACGTCGACGGCTTTGTCCGGCAGTTGCCGCCCGGCCAGATAACGCGCAGACAATTCAGCCGCGGAGACCACCGCGTCATCGCGCAGGTAGATGCCGTGGCTCTTCTCGTAGACCTGAGCCAGACCGCGCAGGATGGTCACCGCTTCGCTGACCGTCGGTTCGTGCAGTTGCACAGGCTGGAAACGACGGGCCAGTGCCGGGTCTTTCTCGAAGTATTTCTTGTACTCGGCCCAGGTGGTCGCGGCGATGGTGCGCAATTCGCCGCGGGCCAGTGCCGGTTTCAGCAGGTTGGCTGCGTCGGAACCGCCGGCATTGCCGCCCGCGCCGATCAGCGTGTGGGCTTCGTCGATGAACAGAATGATCGGTTTCGGCGAGGCTTTGACTTCGTCGATCACGCCTTTCAGGCGACGTTCGAATTCGCCTTTGACGCTGGCGCCGGCCTGCAACAGGCCCATGTCCAGCGACAACAATTCAACGCCTTTGAGCACCTGCGGCACTTCACCGGCGGCGATGCGCGAGGCCAGACCTTCAACGATGGCGGTTTTACCGACACCGGCCTCACCGACGACGATCGGGTTGTTCTTACGGCGACGGGCGAGGATGTCGACCATCTGCCGGATCGCGCCGTCACGGCACAACACCGGGTCGAGTTTGCCGTCGCGGGCCTGCTGGGTCAGGTTGTGGGTGAAACGCTGCAACAGCGATTCGCCTTGCGCGGCCGGTTTGCCATTGGCCGCCGGTTGCTCCTGTTGCGACAGGGCGAATTCCTTCAGGCGATCGATGTTCAACTTGGCAAGCAGCGGCTGATAGCGGCTGCCGGCATAGCGCATCGGGTTGCGCAGCAAAGCCAGAATCAGCGCGGCGTCTTCGACCTGGGTCTGGCCCAGTTCAAGGTTGGCCACCAGCAGCGCGTCTTGCAGCCATTGCACCAGTTCCGGGGCGAACACCGGGTTGCGCGAAGCGCTGTGCTCAACCCGCGATTGCAGCGCGGCGCTCAGCTCACCGGCATCGACGTCGGCATCCTGCAAGGCGCGTGACAACAAGCCGTTCGGACGTTCCAGCAGGCCCAGCAGCAGGTCTTCGACGAGAATCTTGCTGCCGCCCCGAGCCACACAACGCTCGGCCGAACGTTCCAGATCACGACGGGTTTCGGCGTCCAGCGCCTGGATGAGTTGTTGCAGGTCTACGTTGATCATGGCTCACGTCCTTAATGAATTTTGCTGCCCAGGGTCACCACGCCGTCCGCTTTCTCGCGGCCCAGCCAACTGGTCCAGCCGAGGCGACAGGCGTTCTGCTCACCAATGCGCAGTTCGCGGATTTCTTCCTGGCGCAGGACCAGGCGAATGTCGTAATCGAGCGGGTCACGCAGGGTGAACCGCACCAGCGCGCAGAGCGGCTGGTAACCGAAACCGATCGGCAAGAATTCGTGGAAGCGCTGCCAGTCGAGTTCGGTGATGTGGATGCGGAATTTACCGCTGCGGTCGCGCACGTGTTCGCCGAGCACCAGGTCTTCACCGAGCACACTGTTGGCGCGGCCCAAACGATTGCGCTGCTCGTCGAGAATTTCCACGCGGCGCTCGATGCACTGCTCGATGACCAGGTCTTCGTGCTTGAAGTAGTAACGCAGCACGGCTTCGATCAGCGCCGCCGAGTGCGCCCGCAGGCTGAGCAGGCCGAGGTACGGCAGCAGGCGTTTCCAGTTGAGTTCCTTGGCCTTGCGGATCTCGTCGCCGCCCAGGCCGATCAGCGCGAACAGCTGCGCCGAGAACGGATCGACCGCGCCGCTCTGGAAGCTTGCGCGGTAGCGGTACTTGCGCCAGATCGGCAGCATCAGCCGTTGCAGGCGATGGTGGAACAGGTCGAGGAAATTGCGGGTCGGGTTGCCGTCTTCGCTGTCGCCCAGCGCCTGCTCGCCGTAGAACGCCGGCAGCGGCGAACCGGAGCCGACCAGCCCGATCAGGTTGAAGCGCATACGCGCGCGCATCTTGCCGTGCTCTTCGAAAAACTCGACGCGATCGACGTCGCTGCGCGGAAAGCCCAGGCTCGGGTTGGCCTGAAACTCGACCTGATCGTACAGATCGTCTTCGCTCAGGTGCGGGTGGGCCTCGCGCAGCCGGTCGATCACCAGCAGCACGGCCTGAAACAGCGAGTACTCGCGTATTACCTTGGTCAGCCCGCTTAGAGCAGGGGCTGCAGGCCCATACGTGGTGTCCATTGGTACACCTCTCCCTGTGTGCTTTTTACCCGCAGCTCATGGAATGAATTGAGACTGGCGTAAAGCGCGAAAAACTCGTTGAGAACCGAAGCGAAGACGAACAGATCGCCTTCGCCGATATAGCCTTCCGGGTCGATGGTCAGTTCGGTGCGCAAGCCGCGCACCGGCAGGCCGCGATGCAAGCGGTCGACGTGGTGATGTTTGATGTGCTTGAGGCCGCCGAGCAGGCGTTTGCTGACCTTTTCTGCGTGCTGGTCGTAGTAGCGCGGCAAGTCGTAGGTTTCCAGAATCACCTTCAACGCATTGACGTCGGCCAGCGACAGATAGTTAAGCGACATGTTGCTGATCAGCTTCCACAGGAAGTCACGGTTCAGCGGCGGCGCGAAACTCGGGGTGGCCGGGGTGATGTTGCGGAAACTCAAGAACTCCGGCGTCTCTTCGCAAGCCATGCAGATGTCGCCGAGCTTGAGCTTTTTCGGCAGGTTCTGGTTGGTGCACATCAGCTCGATCGACAGGGTTTCGTGGGCTTCGGTGTGGCGGATGCCGAAGCTCAGGTAAGTGTCGAGGCCGTCGTGCAGCAACGACGAACGCTGGCGAATGCTGTAATGCGGACGGCTGTTGGGCACGTCGAAACTCGGGTCGTGCTCGAAGGACTCGAACGGCACGTACTCCTGATAACCGAGGCCGCCGGGCTTCCAGCCAGTGACGGTTTCCACTGAGAACACGCCGCAGTTTTCCAGGTCGTATTCCGCCGGCAGCAACAGGTATTCATCCTGCTTGCCGTCGAGGCGGATCGGCAGTGCATCGTGCTCGAACAGATTGACGATCGGCGTGCAGAACAACTTGACGTTATCCAGGGTCGGGCGCATGCGCATGATGCCGCTCTTGCGAATATCGAAGCGCAGTTCGAGGCCGCGCATCTGCTTGAGGGTGTCTTCCGGCAGTGCCTTGAGGATGTCCAGACCGTTGACGTCGACGAAGAGAAACTTGTCCTGGAAGGCGAAGTATTCCTGCAGGTAGCGATAGCCACGGAAGGTGTTCAGCGGATACGGAATCAACGCTTCTTCTTCGGCAAAGCCCACCGGTTTGACCCGGTCACCGGGAATCTTGAACGCCATCGGCTTGCCGCTGACGCCATCGATGGGTTTGCCGGCGCCGTCGAGCGGGATCAGTTCGATGCCGTCGAGGTTGCGCAGCAGGCTCAGGTAGAGCATCTGGCTGATGTAACGCTCACCGGCAAAGTGCAGGCGCAGTTTGCTCAGTTCCAGTTCGCCGAGATGGCCGTCGGCGCTCATTTCCAGACGCAGGCTGAGCAGCGAGCCGTCACCCTTCACCGAGTAGTTCAGCGCAGCCAGATCCAGCGGCAACACTTCGGTCGGGTAGCAAGTACGGAAGCGGCAACGCACGTCTTCGATCGGCTTGCTTTCAATCGGCGTATCACGCTCGACGCGCAGCGCCGGCCCGGAACGCTTAAGCGGATCGAACTGCAAAATGCTGAACGCCGGCAGTGGCCGCATGTAGTTCGGCCACAGCAGTTGCATCAGCGAATGGCTGAGCTCCGGCAGCTCATCATCAAGCTTCTGCCGCAGGCGCCCGGTGAGGAACGCAAAGCCTTCGAGCAACCGCTCCACATCCGGATCCCGCCCGGCCTGCCCCAGATACGGCGCCAACGCCGGACTACGCTCGGCGAAACGGCGACCGAGCTGGCGCAGTGCGGTGAGTTCGCTTTGGTAGTAGTGGTTAAAGGACACGGGTTACCTGCCTGGTTTTTCGTTTGATTTCGCATCACTGCGAGTCTTAAAAATCGCTAGTGAGTTTTTGGCTTATTCGGGTTAAGTACCTTGCGTTGCTGGAGGTAAATCACCCCACCTCCTGAAAACGCAATGACATCGCTTGGAGTGAGTGGCTCATCGCCCTTTTCGCCGTACTTGACCCATCCTTCGTCCCAAAGACCTCCACTTTCATATCTAACCTGAACGAAATAATAGGGAGGCTCGGACTTGGTCACCTCTATAAACTGACCGCCATCAACACCACCCTGCCATTGTGCGTAGGGATGTTCGGTCAAGATGTGCGGCTGGTCTGCAGAAAAATCCATATGCGACAAAACAGCGACAATCACTAAAAGCGAAACAACCCCAACCAGAATCAGAAATCGCTTGATCCAAAGCCACCCCACACACCAAGTCAAGATACTCGCCATAACTATCATCCCCTGTCAGAAAACAGAGAGATTTTGCTCATCAACTTGAAAACAAAAACAACAACAGCCGAAACCAAAAAACCAAAAAACAAAAAATAAGGAATATACGCCAACCACATAAATATCATCCCCAAACCAGCAGGCCTACCAGCCACCAGATATCCGACACCATACATAACCCAAGGCAAGCCATAAAACGGGATAAAAATTATCGGAGCCCACCAAGCAAGCTTTATTACTTCCAACTCAGATTTTTTACTAATCACACAACACGAAAAAGCCGCAAATAAAACATATGCAACTAAGCCAAAGCCAAGAGCATAAACAAGAACAAACTGCTCAACTCCTCCGTTTAGCGGTTTTGAAAAATAGGCCGCGTCAACTGCCAACAGGATCGGCAACAAAAACGCGGGCATCCAAACGGCCACTTTGAAATAACCCGTATATGTCATTTCAATGTCGACTCTGTATTGGCGTCCGGCATAGGCTCCTCCCAAATGCCCATCCAGCGGCCATCATTTGGGCTAAGGTTGATGAAAAAATCGTTCCACTCTGTAATCGGGCGCATTTCAAGCTGCTCCTTTTTGAGCTTCCTTCTTCTCATCTCATTCCCCAGTTGATCCTTAAAGTTTCCTTCATCATCCACCTCAATACGAATAGCAGAAGAGATCATTGGATACTTTTTATCGCCAAACAGAGAAACGGCAGCGGCCCCTTTTCGTACGTGCACGCCAAGGAAAATCGATTTCCCAGACGGGTCAGAAATAAACGCCTCACAATTTGGAAACCCATCACCGGAAATATAAGTAACGACATCCAGATGCTTCGCAACTCGATCCAGCGTCATTATTATTTTATAACTTACATCCAAACTTGGTACAAACGTGAGACCAGTGAGTTTTTTTGTCATTGCCGACATTGGAAACGCATGATTCTCACCAGCGTATCCGCCCTCTACCCAAACAGTAGTGACTGCACCTTTTTCCGTTTTTATTGATGGCCAACTTCCACCTTTAGGTTTCAGCTCTGCGTCGTAGTGGGTGTGCTCCGCCCCAGCTTTTCCGGAATCGTTCGACTCCGTTTGAGTATCAGTGACTTCATTGGATTGAAGCTTAACAAAGAACTTATGCCATACGCGTGAAGTTACTAACGTACCTTGAACACCAGAGAGCCCGCTAGGCTTTAACGAAAAGCCACGCGCATCGCCTTCAAAGTTAAAGCCGCTCCACCCGAATGTTTTACCTGGATGAAACGATCTTATATTGAATTCATAAGTTGATAACTTTGCTAACTTTACGGTCGCTACCTGCCCCTCACGATTGGTAGAGGGAGTGGAAGGAGCCTGCGCCAGAGGCGTTGCGTTAGACATTCGCGACTCCTGCTGGAGGAAGCAGCGAAACTTTCAGTATCTGCGAAGCTTTGCCGGTGCTAACGGCTTTGGTATGCCCGTTCGCGTCTGTCACACCCTCATAAACTTCACCTGACTCGGTCTCCAACCGGTAACCATAATTTGCTACCGGATTACCCTCATCATCCCGCAAAACAAAAAAGTCGTTGAAGTAGCCAGGCATTGGAACCGGCGGCACAAACGGCGCCGGCGAATGCGAATTGCCGATAATCACCGTCCCCGATCCAGCCGTTACTTTATTGCCATGAGATCCAACCGAACCGACCGTGGCGGCCGGTTTTCCGTTGATCAACACGGTAGTGGCAAGATCGCCGACCATCGCACCACCACACGCCGAGGCATCGCCTTGGCGGGCGGCCGCGAGGCCGTCGAAGAACACGTCGCCGGAACCGGCGGCGATCGGGTTGGTGCCGTGGCCGGGTAGCGGGCAAGCGGTGGGGTCGGATACACGTGCTGCGGGTTTGCCAGACATCGGGGATCTCCTTAGGTGACCTTGACTTGACCGCTGCCATCCAGGCGCGCGGAAAAACTGACCTGACGCTTGAACCCTTCAACTTCCAGCAGGCCTTCAATGCTGAAGGCCAGGCGCAGTTGATCGTGGTCACGCGGCAGGGAAATGACACGCACGTTGCTCAGGCGTGGCTCGTAGGCTTCGATGAAGCTTTCGATGGCCAGGCGGGCCTGACTCAGGGAGTCGTGCAGGCTCAGGCGCATGTCATTGAGATCGGGCAACCCGTAGTCGGCCAGCGTTTGCACGCTGCCGGCCCGGGTGCTGAGCATTTTGGCCAGATGGGCAGCCACCGACGCCATGGCAGAAACCTCGAGGCTCTTGCCCTTGCGTAGTTGTGCGTCGCCGTTGAGGCGCTCGAACAGGCTGCCGTATCCGTCCATGAGTCGCTCTTACTCTTTGTCCAGCTTGCCAACCAGCGACAGGGTGAAATCGGCACCCATGTACTTGAAGTGCGGACGCACGTTCAAGCTCACGCGGTACCAGCCCGGCTCGCCTTCAACGTCGCTGACGATCACCTGCGCAGCGCGCAGCGGACGACGGCCACGCACTTCGGCGCTCGGGTTTTCCTGGTCGGCAACGTACTGACGGATCCACTTGTTCAGTTCCAGCTCGAGGTCGGTACGCTCTTTCCACGAACCGAGTTGCTCGCGCTGCAGCACTTTCAAGTAGTGAGCCAGGCGGTTGACGATCATCATGTACGGCAGTTGGGTGCCGAGCTTGTAGTTCAGCTCTGCCGCCTTGCCTTCTGCGCTGATGCCGAAGAACTTCGGCTTCTGCACCGAGCTTGCGGAGAAGAACGCCGCGTTGTCGGAGCCTTTGCGCATGGTCAGGGAGATGAAGCCTTCCTCGGCCAGTTCGTATTCACGACGATCGGAAACCAGAACCTCGGTAGGAATCTTGGTTTCGATTTCGCCCATGCTTTCGAAATGGTGCAACGGCAGGTCTTCAACCGCGCCACCGCTCTGCGGGCCGATGATGTTCGGGCACCAGCGGAATTTGGCGAAGCTGTCGGTCAGCTTGGTGCCGAACGCGTACGCGGTGTTGCCCCACAGGTAGTGCTCGTGGCTGTTGGCAACGGTTTCCTTGTAGACGAACGATTTCACCGGGTTTTCTTCCGGATCGTACGGGTTGCGCAGCAGGAAACGTGGCACGGTCAGGCCAACGTAGCGGGAGTCTTCCGAAGTACGGAAGCTCTGCCATTTGGCGAATTGCGGGCCTTCGAAGTGGTCTTTCAGATCTTTCAGATCCGGCAGGCCGGTGAAGCTTTCCAGGCCGAAGAATTTCGGCCCGGCAGCAGCGATGAAAGGCGCGTGGGACATGCACGAAACGCTGGCCACGTACTGCATCAGCTTGACGTCTGGCGAGCTTGGCGACATGTAGTAGTTGGCGATGATCGCGCCCACAGGCTGACCACCGAACTGGCCGTATTCAGCGGTGTAGATGTGCTTGTACAGGCCCGACTGCATGACTTCCGGCGAATCTTCGAAATCGTCCAGCAGGTCTTCTTTGGAGACGTTGAGGATTTCGATCTTGATGTTTTCGCGGAAGTTGGTGCGGTCGACCAGCAACTGCAGGCCACGCCACGACGATTCCAGCGCCTGGAAATCCGGGTGGTGGAGGATTTCGTCCATCTGACGGCTGAGCTTGGCATCGATCTCGGCGATCATGCGGTCAACCATGGCCTTCTTGACCGGCTCACCGTTGTTCTGCGGCTTGAGCAGTTCTTCGATGAAGGCCGACACGCCGCGCTTGGCGATGTCATAGGCTTCGTCGTCCGGGGTCAGACGGGTTTCGGCGATGATGCTGTCGAGAATGCTGTATTCGCCGCTGGCGGCGCTCTTCTCTTGTGCTGCGCTAGTGCTCATTGTGTTGGCTTCCTTGGCAAGAGTCTCAGGCGTCCGGGGCTGCGGCGTTCAGGCCCAGCTCACCGAGTACGCGACCACGGGATTCGTCGTCGGCGAGCACGCCTTCGATCGCTTTACGGAACGCAGGCGCGTTACCCAGCGGGCCTTTGAGGGCCACCAGCGCATCGCGCAGTTCCATCAGTTTTTTCAGCTCAGGCACTTGCTCGACCAGGCTGGCCGGGTTGAAGTCCTTCATCGAATTGACGCGCAGTTGCACAGCCAGCTCGTCGGCCTCGCCATCTTCCTGCAGACGGTTCGGCACGCTCAGCGTCAGACCCAGTTCTTGCTTGGCCAACACTTCATCGAAGGTCATCTTGTCGATGCTGATCGGCTTGCGATCTTCGATTTTGCGATCGTCCTTGCGGTGGGTGTAGTCACCGATTGCCAGCAGTTTCAGCGGCAGTTCAATCTCTTCCTGAGCACCGCCGGTGGCGGGTTTGAAGGTGACGTTGATGCGTTCCTTGGGGGCTACCGAGCCTTCTTTGGCCATGGCTTTTCTCCTTGCGGTTGTGGCCCTGGGGCCTATTCGAGTACCACTTCGAGGTCGAGGTGGCACAGCCTGCGATAAATCTCTTCCTTGCGTTCACGTACGGCATGGTTCTGCGGCAACAACTCGCAGCAACTGTGCAGCAGGTGCAGCACTTCCAATGCAAGATCGGGCTCCCAGGCGTGCAGGCCTGAGTCCTGTAATGTCTGATCGAGGGTTTCGAGCTGGTTCTTGGCCAGTTCGTATTTCTTGGCCATGAAGCACAGCCGCGCGAGGGCGAACTGCCAGAAAAACCGTTCGCGCCCGCCGTGGGCCGACTGGAGACCCTGCTTGAGGATCTGCACGGCCGGCTTGAGGCCTTCCTTGCGCAGCAGTGGCAAGACGTCTTCGAGGGCCTTTTCCCAGGCTGGCTGGGTTTCGACGTTTTCGCTCTCGACCTTGCGCGGCGCACTGGCGCTCTGCAGGTGCGGCATGACGTGGGCGGCGATCCACGCCCGGGTGGACGGATCGGCGAACGGCGCGCCGTCATGGAAGCGCAACTCGACAATGCCCGGCAGGCGCTGAACCAAAAGCGCGAAGTGGATTTCCACTTCGCGCATGGCCAATTCGGCGTTGAGGTTCTGGAGACATTCCCAGACCATCCTCTGGCCATCGAACCAGAACGGTGCCTTCGCCAGGCTCGCCTCCAGTTCCACCAGCAGATCGGCGTATTTGCCCTGATCGAAACGGTCCTGATAAAGCTTGAGCTTTTCCAGCGGCAGGCCGCGCAACACGGTGATCTGCTCGGCGTTGCGCTCGGGCACCGCGTCGATGGTCATCCACAGCAACGTACGATTGAGGCGCAACGCGCGCAGGTCAGTGGCTTTCTGTTTCAGCCACCAGGCACACAACGGCCGGGCGCTTTCCTGCTGGGCACGAAGGGCTTTGTGCGCATCGCGTTCGTTGTCGATCGGCGCGCCGGGCGTGAGCAACTGGGTCGCGGCCTGCTTGACCTGCGCCACTGCCGCGCCGACCACGCCGGGGGCCGGCTGATTGTCGGCAGCGCGCTGGATCATGGTTTTCAGGCGACGGGAGATCGGCAGCAGCAGCGGCGCGTCATCGCCCAGATGTTCAGTGCAGGCGGCTTCGAGACCGGCCAGGTGCTCGGAGAGCTGCCGGAACATCGGCAACTGCTCTTTGATCGCAATGTTTTCGGTAATCACCTGCTCGAGACGCGGCACCAGCCAGCCAATCGCGGCGGCACGGGTGCGTGGTTTGAGCGGGTGGACGTCGGCCCAGTGGTTTTCCGACAAATGGTGCAGCAGACCGAGGCCGGCGAGCAGGCCGGGGAAGGATTCACGCTGGTACAACGACCAGGTCAGCCAGGCGCCGACACGCAGATCCTTGGATTGGGTACGCAACAGGTTTTCGCTGTTTTCGCGGATTTTCAGCCAGTCGATCTGCCCGCTTTCGTGCATCGACGAGGCTTTGGCCAGCTCGCTTTCCAGCGCCTCGAATTCGCTCGAAAAACGAACATCTTCGCCCGCGAAATTCTCTTTGGAAACAGAGACTTTTGCGAGTTCGAGGTAATGGGCGGAAAGTTTGCTTGAGTAGGACATCCATGGCCTTTATTAAGGATTACAGTCGTGCGGGCGAATAGAGTGTCAGCCACGCGGGACAGTATCGAAGAGCAGTTCAGCGACTCATCCAATTGAGATGTGCTCTTTCAAGTGGGCGCATCGTAATCACAATGATGGCCACTAGCAAGCATCTGATTAAACAACAAGACGAAGTGTTCATTGGGCTCTGTAGGAGATTGCCTTATATGTTGCAAGGGAATCCCTGATACCCGCTTTGCATAGCCGCTTTTTCCGGGACCCCGGCAAACCCTCGACCTAGAGCCGTCAGAACCGGACGGCGAACGTTTCGCCAAGCGCAGCGCTCGATACGCGGCGGCAAGCATGACAACTCTTGCAAAAAATAGAAGTAGGACGCTTCTGAAAAACTGCAGTTTTTTTTAAACACTTTGACCCCGACCATGGCAAACAAATAAAGTGCCATCAATTTGATGGCACTTTATTTTGTGAGACTTTCACGATCCGGAAACAATGTACAAGCCTCTACTTCGATAATGCAAAACTGCCTTCCTACAGTCATTTCCTGCAACTCATCCACACACTTACAACCCGGAAGTCTCTGACAAGCGTCAAAGATACTTCTTACATCATTTCATTTCGCGCTTGGTTAGCGTGCCTTGGCAAATTTCTGACGCGTAGCGATCACGGACGATCGAGCACCGCGCAAGACTCTCTTTGCTTAAGGACAAGCCCATGTTCAATCCAGGTGATTGCGCGCGATTCGAGCTGCATATCCCAGCCATCCGGCACGATTTCAGGGTGCTCGCATTTGACGGCACCGAAGCCATCAGCCAGCTGTATTCCATACGCATCGAAGTGGTCAGCGAGCGCACAGACTTCGATCTGGAGAGCCTGCTCGCTCAGCCGGCGTTTCTGCAGTTCGGCTTCGACCGGGAGGGCATCCACGGACACATCGAAGATGTCCAGGTGGGTGCCGCGGGCAATCGTCTGACTCGCTACAAGTTGAGGCTGGTCCCGGCGCTGCATTATCTGCAGTTCAGTCATGACCAGCGGATTTTCCAGCGGCTGACAGTGCCGCAAATCATCGCTCAGGTACTGAAACGCCACGGTATCCTGAGCGACGTGTTCACCTTCCACGTCACGCCGAACGAGCCCCGCGAGTACTGCACTCAATATGGCGAAAGCGACTTCCAGTTTATCCAGCGCCTATGCGCCGAAGACGGTATCGCCTGGCACCATCAGCATTCGGCTGAGGGGCATTGGCTGGTGTTTAGCGACAGCCCGGTGTTTGCACCCAAATTGGGGCCGACATGTTTCAAGGCCGACAGCGGCATGGTCGCCGAACGAGCGGTGATCAACCATCTGACGATGGGCTTCAACACGCGCACCAGCACCGTCACGCGTCGTGACTATGACCTGAAACGCCCCAGCCTGCTGCTGGAGAGTCGCTTCACCGCTGAATTCACGCCTGATCTCGAGGACTATCGCTATCCACTGCTGATGACGTCCGAGAAGCACGGCAAGCAGTTGGCGCGCCAGGCTCTGGAGCGTCACCGCAGCGACTACCAATGGATTGAAGGCCACAGCAATCAGGCGACGCTGCGCAGCGGCTACCTGTTCGATATACGCGAGCATCCGAGGACGGACTGCAACCAGTCATGGCTGTTGCTGACGCTGACCCACGAAGGCAGGCAGCCGCAGGTGCTGGAAGAATCCCTGGGCAGCGCTGCGCAACCGGCCGACAGCTTCAGCCAAGGTTATCGCAACACCTTCAGGGCCGTTCCGGCAGACGTGTTCTACCGCCCACCGTTGCCTGCGCCAAGACCTTTGCTGGTGTGTCAGACCGCACGAGTTACCGGGCCCTGCGAAGAAGAGATTTTCTGCGACGAATACGGCAGGGTTCGCGTCGAATTCCCGTGGGATCGTGCTGAACGCAACAGCGAGAAAAGCAGTTGCTGGTTACGCGTGGCCTCCAGTTGGGCAGGTGAGGGATTCGGCGCAGTGACCATCCCCCGGGTCGGAATGGAAGTAGTGGTGAGTTTTCAGGACGGCAACCCGGACCACCCGCTGATCACCGGCTGCGTCGCCAACAAGGTCAACAGCGTTGCTTATCCATTGCCGGCCAACAAGACCAGAACGGTGCTGCGCAGCCAGAGTTATCCGCGTAATGGCGGGTATAACGAGTTGTCGATCGAGGACCGTGCCGGGCAGGAGAACATCTACCTGCGGGCCCAGCGCGATCTCGAGCAACTGATCCTCAACGACAGCCGCAGCCGGATCAACCGCAACCGCTTCGAGCATGTTGGCAACGACAGCATCAGCCTGATTGAAGGCACGGAGACCCGCACCCACCAAGGCGTGCGCAGCACCCTGATCAATGCCAATGATCTGCTGACCGTCAGCGGCACCAGCAGTCAGACCTTGGGCGCTCTGGTGATTCAGGCAGATCAGCAGGCACACGTCAGCGCAAGCAACGTGGTGATCGACGCTGGCATGAGCCTGACACTTTCGGCGGGCGGTCATCACATCGTGATCAATGCCGGGGGGATTTTCAGCAGCGTGCCCATCGTCCAGGGCGGTGCGCCGCTGACCGGTCTCGCACCGCTGCAATCTCAGCAGGGGGTGGCCGGCGTTTCCCCTGCGGCCAGCGCCACGCCGTTGTCGATCATCAGCAGTGCCCGCGAGCAAGCGGCGGATTATTGCCCGCTGTGTGAAGCCTGTGCGGCGGGCCAGTGCGAGTTGGGAGATGTCGCATGAACCCGCTCGAACAATGGCTGCATGCCCAGACCCGTGGCGGATGCGAGCTGTATCTGATGCTCGACACCGACGGCCAAGGCGCAGAGCACGCGGCGTTGACTCGCGACCTCGGCACCGAGCAGTTTCGTCCGCTGTACACCGGCACCGCGGCTGAGTCGCTGGGGTCGTCCGGGCCGCTGCTGTTGCGCCTCGATTCGGTGCAGCATCCGGCCATCCAGACATTGCTCGCTACGCCTGAGCGGCATTGGGGTTGGCTGGCCAGTGCCCGTCACATCGAACTGGAGGTACTGACTGCGCATTGGCGCGAGCGCGTGGTGACCGGCGAACGCCCGAATCTGGCGGTGTACCGCGTGCATGACAACCGGGTGCTGGGACGCGCGCTGGCGCATCTGCAACCCGAGCAGTACGCGGCATTTCTCGGGCCGTTCACCAGCGTCTGCTATTGGCACGCCGGGCAATGGCACACCGCCGACAACCCGGACCCCGGCCTCCATCCGCTGCCGATCGACCCACCGTGGCTGCAGACGCCAACTCCGCAACTGATCTACGCCAACGTGCTGTTCGACAACACGCGGCGTTACCTGGTCGGCGAACACACCGAAGCCATGGCAACGCTGGCCGAACAACGCGACGTCGATGAATGGTTGTGGGGTTTGGTGCAACTGACGCTCTTGTGGGGCTGGCAACAACCGGAGCAAGTGCATTTCCTGCTGACCCGCTGTTTGCAGTTACCGGGCTATCGACCACCCAAAACATGGCTGCCCAAACCCGGTGAAGATTCGGCGATGCATTTTGAGCGGGTCTATCAGGAAGCGTTGTATTGGCAGGGAGACATTGGCAGATGAGGCATTTGAAATACGGGTTGATGCTGAGTGGTTGCCTGGGATTGCTGGTGGGTTGTGCGACAGTGAAGACCCCGAACACGTTTACGTTTGTTCCGGATTTTCCGCCGGATTTCAAGTACGAACTCAAGGCTATCTACTTGCCTGCCAAAGGGGAAACCTGCCGTTTGCCGGGGAAGCGGGATTTCTGGGTGAGCTTCAATAAACCCACCATGGAATATGTAAGCACTGCGGAAATTGATTTGTACAGAAAAGAGAGCGACTGCCCGCTGGCGCTGAACTATGTCGAAATCAAGATTATTGGCGTCATTGGCAGAGACCAGAAACGCACCTACTCAAGCTACGACTATGCGTCGTTCGCCGTGCGCCCGGAGTTGCAGGAGCGGCATAGGGGGAGTATCGACGATGACGGCGCGGGGAGGTTTTTCGGTGAGTGCCAATGGCTGTTTAGGACTGTTGGTCCCAAACGCTATATCACCAAAATCCTGACCTGCAAAAGGATGGATCCGCAGGGGAATCTTGGCCGAGGCCATCCTTTTACGGCGTACACGCTGACTCAGCTACCAGGGAAGACCGTAGAACTGCAGATCAGGTTAGCTGCGGAAGAGGAGCCTTACATGGGCGATACATGGGTCAAAGTACCCGGCGGATGGAAGCGATGCATGGGGAAAAGCTTTGAGGATCAACATGCGTTTTGTTACGGCAATCAAACTGACTTCAGCACCTTTAGGATGGTGGATGAACGGGTCTGCACAATTTACCCAAGCTGTGCAGAAAGTAAGGACGACGCGCCATGAGCATTGAGTCGTTGTCCGCACATGACGCAAAGTTTATGCAAGGCAAAACGCATGCATGCCCCGTGCGCGGGCACTCTACGAGCTTTCAGTTGGTAGATGAATTCGGTGATGGCAAACCATATGCGGGATTGGCATACGAAGCCATCGATTACGAAGACACAGTCTATACAGGCAAACTTGATTCAACAGGTTCAGGCAAAGTCGCAAAACACTTTTGCGGCCCGGTGATGCTTAAACTCAACCATGCATATCAAGGCCGAAACGATGATTACAGTGAGCTGATTCGTAGAAAACATTACCCGCTCCCCATCACCGAGCTCCAGGTCCGCGCCGAAAAAACCCGCTTCTTTCACAAAACCGGGGTTCGCACCCAAGCCAATCCCGCCAGGGAGCTGGCCGAAACCAATGCGTACTGTCAGGTCGAAGTCAGTGAACTGGTCAACCACATCGCCCACCTGCCGCCGCTGGTTGCTCGTCGCGACCCACCGAAGAGGGCGGCGCACAAGCTCATGCGACCTGCGGTGCAATCCAGAGATTTTACGGTTGTGGATAAAACCGCTGCGGATGGCGGACTGCACGCAATCCTGAGTCCGGCAGAGATGGGCACCGTCGAGCTGGGGTTTTCGCCGCCACCGTCCAAGGGCGTTGCGCTGCTGCCGAACAAGCATCATGTGCTGGAGGTTCGCCCGATGAGAGCGCTACGGCCGATGCTATCGACAGGCGACGCATTCTGCGCGCTCAACCTTTACCAGCTGTCGGTGATGGCCACGCTGAGCTACACCGACTTTGGGCAGGAGCCAAACACTCATCCGGTGGAAACCGACACGGTAAGCTTCCCGTTACAGCCCAGCAGCGGAAACTGGTTCGGCCATGCGCTGCCGCAGTTCGACGAGTTGTGGAGGGTCGATGACTCTCAAACACGAAAATATTACCCACTGTACGAAGACGTGCCGTATTCAAAACGTCTGGAAGTGGTGCCGTTTGACCCGAACCTTTACCCAGAAGTGAACGATCCGGCGCGGGGCGATGAACAAGAAAACCCGGCTAAAGTGCATTTTCTTGATGATCGTAACAAAGACAATGGCACCGATACCCAAGCCTTCATCTGCCACCACGACGAACTTATCCTGATCAGCGTACGCGGTACCAGTGAGTTCTGGGCAGACGGCTTTCGTGATGGCGATGCCCATCAGGTTCCGTTCGAAGAAGGCGAAGGCAAAGTGCACCGCGGCTTCTACGGTGGGGCCTTGGCGGCTTATCCATTCATCGAGACGTATCTGGACAAGTTCTACAGCGGGCAAAAGTTACTGATTACCGGGCACAGCCTGGGTGGCGCGGTGGCACTCATCCTGTCCGAGATGCTGCGCCGTGACAAACGCTTCGCCCCGCAAATCGTGCTCTACACCTACGGCGCCCCCCGCGCCGGCGACACCACCTTCATCGAAAGCGCCCAGTCGCTGGTACATCACCGCATCGTCAATCAGAACGATCCGGTGCCGAGCGTGCCGGCGACCTGGATGAACACCTTTGCCGAGCCTGTACCGATGTACGGAGCCAACGCCGGAGTGCTGGCTCTTAATCCGGTCGCCGGCCTCGGGCTCCTGATCTGGGGAATGACCAACTTCATGGGTGACGACTATGGGCATCACGGTGCCTTGCGCCATTTCATGCCGGTTGAGTTCGACAAGAACCATCGGTCTTCCATCCTTTGGGAACCGGGTTGCAGCACGATCATTGATCACGGCTGCGCCCAGGCCTTGCGCGCGACCAATGGCTTGCCCGAGCGCGAATCGTTTTTGCGGCAAGTGCTTTCCGCAGGTCATCACTCAATGGTCGGCAGCTATATACCCGGCTGCTGGGCCAGCTTGCGCCGTTGGCAGGAAGCGCTGCGGCTCAAGCGTGCGCTGGTGACTGATCGCGAGTTTGAGTGGGTCAGCAGCGCCCTGAAAAATATCCAGGAACAGCTGCGCGCTGTCAGGCGCGATCTCGAAAGCAACCATCGCTCCTACGTGCGAGAGCAGGAGTTCACTCACAAAACGCTGAAACTCATTCAGGAGATCGACAAGATCAGCATGACCGAGGCCCGCCTGAAAGCGCTGCGCGGCCAACGCATAACCGAGGCCGATGTTTACGGCAGCTTCGCCGACCAGCCCGAATGGGTCGAGGAAAGTCTGCTGCGCTGGAACGCCAACCCGGAAAACCTCATTCAGGAACAATTGGCGATGACTCCGCCCGCCGCCGCAGACCACGATGCTGCAATCGCCGCGATGACGGGTGGGCGGGCGGTTGGCGCGCCGTTTCATCTGGATATTGATTCGATTGTGTAGCGCCAGAACAACGCGCGAGCAAACCGTGGTTATGCCAGAATCCAAAGCCCGAAAATCGGCACCCCCTACGACAGCTGGCATGGAGCTTCACCTCATGGAACTGAAACCACTCTTTTTCGCCGCAATTCTGGGCCTTCCCTTCACCTCGGCATTCGCTGCCGCCCCTGCGCTGGAAGGTCATTACTATCTGACGGGGGCGATGGAAATGGGCGCCGAACTGTTGCTGCGCAAAGACGGCACCTTTGATGCGGGCGTTTCGTATGGCAGTGCCGACGGCTTCGCCAAAGGCACTTGGGCAGTGGAGAACCAGACCGTGGTGCTGAAAAGCCAAACCAAGGCTGCCTCGAACAGCGATCTGGGCGGCCTCTTCCAGGACTTGGAACTGGCAATCGAACCCAACTGCCTGGCCGTGGATTTCGGCAACGGCAAAGCGTGCTTCCGACGCCAGTAAGCCAACAGGCACCCACAAAAAATGAGCACCCGACCGCAATCGGTGTGCCCATTTTTGTGATCGCGGTTCTCCCCGTCATTCAGGGGAGCACGCCGCAATTATGGATTAACGCTGTCTTTCAACGATTTGCCTGGCTTGAACGCAACGGTGTTGCTGGCCTTGATCTTCACCGGTTCGCCGGTTTGCGGGTTCTTGCCGGTGCGCGCGCCGCGGTGGCGTTGCAGGAAGGTGCCGAAGCCGACCAGCGTCACGCTGTCCTTGCGGTGCAGGGCGCCGGTGATTTCTTCGAGGACGGCGTTGAGGACGCGATTGGCCTGTTCTTTGGTCAGGTCCGCTTTTTCCGCGATGGCGGCGGCGAGTTCTGGTTTACGCATTAGTGAAGCCCCTTTGACGGTTTTTTGTTGTTATGTCCGTGCTGTTCTCGTTGGAACAGCGCCCAAGGCGCCGCAGGCTCTACTCTGCGGCAGACGGGAGTGAGAATGGCACGCGGATACGGGCGACGCCAGTCTCCCCGCGACCTTTGTCGGGGCAAAAGCGGGGTGTTTACGACAGAACGACCGGCATTTACGCCAGCAGGGCCGGAAGCTGTTTGTTCAGGGCGAGTTTTTCCATGACCGCAGCGCCGGTCAGCGCATAACCGAGCAACTGACCGTCGGCACTGTGGCACAGCGCCTTGATGTCGGCGCCCTGCCCCTCAACCGTCCAGACGCCTTCGCTGCCACGCGGCGGCGGCGAGACCACCAGCGGGCACACCGGGGTTTTCACGGTGATCGGCATCGGACCGTAGCTGACCGCCGTCGGGTTTCCCGCCAGGGTCTGGGCCAGCGCTCGCGCGCAGCTCATGAGGGGCATGACGTACAACAGATTCAGCCCGTCGACCTCGGCGCAATCGCCCAGGGCGTAAATATTGGCGTGGGAGGTTTTCAGCTGCCGATCAACCATGACGCCGCGGTTGACCTGTAGCCCCGCCGCCGCTGCCAGATCGATGCGTGGGCGCAGGCCAATCGCCGAGACCACCACGTCACAGGCGATGACCTGACCGTCGGACAGATGCGCTTCGAGACCATCGGCAACTTTCTGCAGGCGAGTCAGCACCGGGCCCAGATGGAATCTTGCGCCGAGACTTTCCAGCCCAGCCTGCACGGCGGTCGCAGCGGCCGGGTGCAACAGGGTCGGCATGACCTGCTCGCACGGCGCAACCAGTTGCACTTCGTAGCCGCCGATGATCAAGTCGTTGGCGAACTCGCAACCGATCAGCCCGGCGCCGAGCAACAGCACGCGGCGCTTGCCGGCCGCGGCCGCACGAAACCGTGCGTAGTCTTCGAGATCGTTGATCGGAAACACCAGGTCGGCGCCATCGCCTTCGACTGGCACGCGCACGGTTTCCGCGCCCCAGGCAAGGATCAGGTCGCGGTAGTACACCGCCTCTTCACCGATCCACAGGCGTTTGTGCCCGGCGTCGATGCCGCTGATGCGCGTATGGGTGCGCACCTCAGCCTTCAACTGCTCGGCCATTGTCCCCGGCTCGGCCATGCTCAGGCCGTCGGCATCCTTGTTCTTGCCGAAACCAGTGGAGAGCATCGGCTTGGAGTACGAGCGGCCGTCATCGGCGGTGATCAGCAGCAGCGGGGTTTCGCTGTCGAGCTTGCGAAACTCGCGGGCCAGGTTGTAGCCCGCCAGGCCAGTGCCGATGATGACGACAGGTGCGCTCATGCCTTACTCCTTGATTTTGTTTAGTTGATTTCGATCATTTCGAAGTCCATTTTGCCGACGCCGCAGTCCGGGCACAGCCAGTCTGCCGGCACGTCTTCCCAGCGGGTGCCCGGCGCAATGCCGTCATCCGGCCAGCCGTCGGCTTCGTTGTAGATCAGGCCACAGACGATGCATTGCCACTTTTTCATTCGGATACTTCCTCAAGGTTCAGGCGATTGCTGGCGCGGACGGTCGATGGGTGTTGCGCTGCCATCCGGCTCAGGGCGTTTTGTACTGAGGGTGCCGGGCAGATGCAAGCCTGTTCGGCGCAACGGCAGCCCGGATCGATCAATCTCGCCGCCTGCCATGGTAAGCTCGCCGCCTCATTTGCGGCCAATAATGACTCATTGTGCAACATTCAAATGCCTGCCCTGCCCCGCTCTGGCTGACGCAAAGCCGACTGTCACCCCGCCCCGATTCGTTGACCCTGGACTGGTTGTTCGACGAAGGCTCACTAACCCGGCGCCTGACGCGGCTGTCCTGCGATGGCTTCAGCGTGACGCCGTTGTTCGAAGGCTGGGCCACCCTGCGCAGCGACGAATGCGCGGCGCTGGAACTGGCCGAACGCAGCGAAGGCTGGGTGCGCGAGGTGTATCTGCGTGGCCACGGCGAGGCCTGGGTGTTCGCCCGCAGCGTTGCCTCACGTGGGGCGTTGCAGGGTGACGGCTTGCACATGGACGAACTCGGCAGCCGTTCGCTGGGCGAATTGCTGTTTTGCGATCAGGCGTTCCAGCGCCGCGCCATCGAGGTTTGCCATTACCCTGAAGACTGGCTGCCGGTAGACGTCAAAGCGCCTGAACTGTGGGGACGGCGTTCGCGTTTCGACCGCGGCGCGCTGAGCGTGCTGGTCGCGGAAATCTTCCTGCCGAGCCTGTGGAGCGCCGCCCGCGCCCATCCGGAGAACTGCTGATGTATCAGAGCCTGCTCAAGTCCCTGAATCGCTTGAATCCGCGCGCTTGGGATTTCATTCAGTTGACGCGCATGGACAAGCCGATCGGCATCTATCTGCTGCTGTGGCCAACGCTGTGGGCGCTGTGGATTGCCGGCAAGGGCTCGCCGTCATTGGCCAACGTGGTGATTTTTGTCCTCGGTGTGGTGCTGACCCGTGCCGGCGGTTGCGTGATCAACGACTGGGCCGATCGCAAGGTCGACGGCCACGTCAAACGCACCGCGCAACGCCCGCTGGCCAGCGGCAAGATCAGTTCGAAAGAAGCGCTGGTGTTCTTCGCCGTGCTGATGGGCATCAGTTTTCTGCTGGTGCTGTGCACCAACGCGCCGACCATCTGGCTGTCGCTGGGCGGGCTGGCGCTGGCCTTCACTTATCCGTTCATGAAGCGTTACACCTATTACCCGCAAGTGGTGCTGGGCGCAGCGTTCTCGTGGGGCATGCCGATGGCGTTCACCGCCGAGACGGGAGAGCTTCCAGCGGCGGCATGGCTGCTGTGGATCGCCAACCTGCTGTGGACGGTGGGTTACGACACCTATTACGCGATGACCGATCGCGATGACGATTTGAAGATTGGCGTGAAATCCACGGCGATTCTGTTCGGCGAGGCGGATCGGGTGATCATCCTGAGCTTGCAGGCGTTGTCGCTGGGGTGCCTGTTGCTGGCGGGGTCGAAGTTCGAGCTGGGTGTCTGGTTCCATCTCGGCTTGCTGGTGGCTGCCGGGTGTTATGCGTGGGAGTTCTGGTACACCCGCGATCGTGACCGGATGCGTTGTTTCAAGGCGTTCCTCCACAACCACTGGGCAGGGTTGGCGATATTCGTCGGGATCGTGCTGGATTACGCATTGCGCTAAACACCAATCAATGTAGGAGTGAGCCTGCTCGCGATAGCGGTGTATCAGTTAACTAAAATGCCGACTGATACACCGCTATCGCGAGCAGGCTCGCTCCCACAGGGGATTTGCGTTTATTTGTGCTCGTGCACCACGTGCCACACGTCCTTCATGCCATCGCCCTTCATTTCTCCTGGTTTCTCATCCTTCATGAAGGTGTACAGCGGTTTGCCGTCGTAGGCGTACTGCATCATGCCGTCATCACGCTTGATGACCGTCCATTTGCCTTCAGCCTTGGCCCCCGCCGGCGCCATCATCGGCGGCCAGTTCTTCGCGCAATCGCCGTTGCACATCGACTTGCCGCCAGCGTCCTTGTCGAACGTATAAACGGTCATGCCTTTGTGGTCGACCATCATGCCGTCCTTCATCATGGCCGGCTCGGCAGCCATGGCAAAGCCGGGCAGAGTCAGGGCGGCAGCCATCAGCAGTGCTTTGAAAGAAACAGTCATCTGAGTCATGGAAACCTTCTTTTGTGGTTGTCAGGATTCGGACTTAGAGCTTAGTTCAGGATCGGTACAAACGCCGTCGCGCTGAAATACTGTCACACGACTGCAATAATTCCGTTATCTAATGCGGCGCAAGACAGTTAAATGACAAGAGGATTAAGGCATGGTTGGCAGGAGCATTCTGATCGTCGACGACGAAGCGCCCATTCGCGAAATG
Organism: Pseudomonas koreensis; assembly: GCF_036668835.1. Taxonomy (GTDB): domain Bacteria; phylum Pseudomonadota; class Gammaproteobacteria; order Pseudomonadales; family Pseudomonadaceae; genus Aquipseudomonas; species Aquipseudomonas koreensis_I. The sequence goes on along the minus strand of NZ_JAZEVW010000003.1, from coordinate 262,520 downwards.
ATCGCCGTGGCGTTGGAAATGGCCGGCTATGACTGCCTCGAGGCAGAGAACTCGCAGCAGGCGCACGCCATCATCGTCGACCGCAAACCGGACCTCATCCTGCTCGACTGGATGCTGCCCGGCACCTCGGGCATCGAACTGGCCCGACGCCTCAAGCGTGACGAACTGACCGGCGACATCCCGATCATCATGCTCACCGCCAAGGGCGAAGAGGACAACAAGATCCAGGGTCTGGAAGTCGGCGCCGACGACTACATCACCAAACCGTTTTCCCCGCGCGAACTGGTCGCCCGCCTCAAGGCTGTGCTGCGCCGCGCCGGCCCGACCGACGGCGAAGCGCCGATTGAGGTTGGTGGCCTGCTGCTCGACCCGATCAGCCACCGCGTGACCATCGATGGCAAGCCGGCCGAGATGGGCCCGACCGAATACCGCCTGCTGCAGTTCTTCATGACCCACCAGGAACGCGCCTACACCCGTGGGCAATTGCTGGATCAGGTCTGGGGCGGCAACGTCTATGTCGAAGAGCGCACCGTCGACGTGCACATCCGCCGCCTGCGCAAGGCCCTCGGCGACGCTTACGAAAATCTGGTACAAACCGTGCGCGGCACCGGTTATCGGTTCTCCACAAAAGCATAAAAGCAGCTGCAAGCTTTCAGCTACAAGCGGCAAGAAACAGCGAGCCGCTCTGATTTGCAGCTTGTAGCTTGAAACTTGACGCTGCGGCTAAGGACGCCCCGTGAATCAAAACTGGCATGGCACCCTGATTCGCCACATGCTGCTGCTGGTCACCGCGTGCCTGGTGATCGGGCTGATCAGCGGTTATTACGGCTGGAGCCTCGCGGTGGGCCTGGGCCTGTATCTGGCCTGGACGCTCAAGCAATTGCTGCGCCTGCACGAATGGCTGCGTCAGCATCAACCCGACGAGGCGCCGCCTGATGGCTATGGCCTGTGGGGCGAGGTGTTCGACAGCATCTACCACCTGCAACGCCGCGACCAACGGGTGCGCGGGCGGCTGCAAGCGGTGATCGATCGAGTGCAGGAATCTACCGCTGCGCTGAAAGACGCGGTGATCATGCTCGACAGCGACGGCAACCTGGAGTGGTGGAACCGCGCCGCTGAGACGCTACTCGGCCTCAAGACCCCACAAGACAGCGGCCAACCGGTGACCAACCTGGTGCGGCATCCGCGCTTCAAGGAGTATTTCGAGCAGGACAACTTCTCCGAGCCGCTGGAAATCCCTTCGCCGACCAACGATCGCGTGCGCATTCAGCTGTACCTGACCCGCTACGGCAACAACGAACACCTGATGCTGGTGCGCGATGTCACACGCATTCATCAACTGGAGCAAATGCGCAAAGACTTCATCGCCAACGTTTCCCACGAGTTGCGCACACCGCTGACGGTGATCTGCGGTTATCTGGAAACCCTGCTCGATAACGTCGAGGAAGTGAACCCGCGCTGGAACCGGGCCCTGCAGCAGATGCAGCAACAGGGCGGGCGCATGCAGACGTTGCTCAATGACTTGCTGCTGCTGGCCAAGCTGGAAGCTACCGATTACCCTTCGGACAACCAGCCGGTACAGATCGATACGCTGCTGCAATCGATCACCAGCGACGCCCAGCAATTGTCGGGCGCGAAGAACCAGCACATCACGCTGGAAGCCAATGCCGGTGTGCTGCTCAAGGGCAGCGAAGCGGAGTTGCGCAGTGCGTTTTCCAACCTGGTGTTCAACGCGGTCAAATACACGCCGGCAGAGGGCAACATTCGTATTCGCTGGTGGGGCGACGAACAGGGCGCGCACCTGAGCGTGCAGGATTCGGGCATCGGTATCGACAGCAAACACCTGCCGCGCCTGACCGAACGTTTCTATCGCGTCGATTCCAGCCGCAACTCCAACACTGGCGGCACCGGTCTCGGTCTGGCGATCGTCAAACACGTGCTGTTGCGCCACCGCGCACGCATGGAGATCAGCAGCGTGCCCGGCCACGGCAGCACGTTCACCTGCCATTTCGCCCCGGCCCAGGTGGCCAGCGCACGGGCCATCAGCGCCGCCGAGTGACGCCGCCCGGCACACGCCACTAGGCAATTGCCCAGTCAGCCGCTACATTGGCTGACTTGTGCCTGCATTTCAGGCGCTGCTTTCCCTTACTTTCGAATCACACGGAACCTGCAAAACTCCATCATGGACCCTTCCCCTGGCTTGTCCCTCGCTACCATTTTCGCCGACTTCGGCATGATTCTTTTTGCTCTGATCCTGGTACTGCTCAACGGCTTTTTCGTTGCGGCGGAGTTCGCCATGGTCAAGCTGCGCTCGACCCGGGTCGAAGCCATCGCCGAGCAGCACGGCTGGCGCGGGCACATCCTGCGCACCGTGCACAGTCAGCTCGACGCCTATCTCTCGGCGTGTCAGCTGGGTATCACCCTCGCCTCCCTCGGCCTGGGCTGGGTCGGTGAGCCGGCGTTCGCGCATATCCTCGAACCACTGTTGAGCGCGATCGGCGTCGATTCGCCGGAAATCGTCAAAGGTGTGTCGTTCTTTACCGCGTTTTTCATCATTTCCTATCTGCACATCGTTGTCGGCGAGCTCGCTCCGAAGTCGTGGGCGATCCGTAAGCCGGAACTGCTGTCGCTGTGGACGGCGGTGCCGCTGTACCTGTTCTACTGGGCGATGTACCCGGCGATCTACCTGCTCAACGCCAGCGCCAACGCAATTCTGCGTATCGCAGGGCAAGGTGAACCCGGCCCGCACCATGAACACCATTACAGCCGCGAAGAACTGAAACTGATCCTTCACTCCAGCCGTGGACAGGATCCGAGCGACCAGGGTATGCGCGTACTGGCCTCGGCGGTGGAAATGGGCGAGCTGGAAGTAGTCGACTGGGCCAACTCCCGTGAAGACCTGATCACTCTGGAATTCAACGCACCGCTGAAGGAAATCCTGGCGATGTTCCGTCGCCACAAGTTCAGCCGCTATCCGGTGTACGACAGCGAGCGCCAGGAGTTCGTCGGCCTGCTGCACATCAAGGATCTGCTGCTGGAACTGGCAGCGCTGGACCACATTCCCGAGTCGTTCAACCTGGCCGAGCTGACCCGTCCGCTGGAGCGTGTGTCGCGGCACATGCCGCTATCGCAGCTGCTGGAACAGTTCCGCAAGGGCGGCTCGCATTTCGCCGTAGTCGAGGAGGCAGATGGCAACATCATCGGCTACCTGACCATGGAAGACGTGCTGGAAGTGCTGGTCGGCGACATTCAGGACGAACACCGCAAGGCTGAGCGCGGCATTCTGGCCTATCAGCCGGGCAAGCTGCTGGTTCGTGGCGATACGCCGTTGTTCAAGGTCGAACGCCTGCTGGGCATCGATCTGGATCACATCGAAGCGGAAACCCTTGCCGGGCTGGTCTATGAAACCCTCAAACGCGTGCCGGAAGAGGAAGAGGTGCTGGAAGTCGAAGGACTGCGGATCATCATCAAGAAGATGAAAGGGCCGAAGATCGTGCTGGCCAAGGTGTTGATGCTGGATTGACTGGCTGATCCGGGACCGCGTCGCTGCCTTCGCGAGCAACCTCGCTCCCACAGGTTCAGTGTGACCCATGTGGGAGCGAGCCTGCTCGCGAAGGCGCCCGCATCGTCAACACATCACTGTTTGCCCAACGCAAAGTTGGGCAACGCCCCCAGTGGCTGGTTGAACTGATATGGAATCGACACCAACCCTTCCCCGGTATTGCGCTGCACTACGAAGTGCAGGTGCGGGCCGCTGCTGTTGCCGGTGTTGCCCGACAGCGCCAGCGGACTGCCGACCTTGACCCGTTGCCCCTCACGGACACTCACCGAACCTTGTTTGAGATGCAGGTACACCCCCATCGTGCCGTCATCGTGCAGCACCCGCACGAAATTGCCCGACGCATCGGTGCCGCGCCCGCTCTGTGAGTTTTCAGTCTTTACCACTACCCCGGCCCGCGCGGCGATGATCGGCGTGCCCACCGGCATGGCGATGTCCATGGCATAGCGATTCTTCGCCCCGTAGTGGCTGTATTGGCCGTTGGCGCCCTGACTCAGGCGGAACGGCCCGCCACGCCACGGCAATGGATAGCGATAGCTCTGCGCCGCGCCAGCGGGGTCGCCCAGCGAATAATGGAATTGCGGCGAATACACCAGCGGCTTGCCGGCGGATATCGCCGTCAACAGCGCCAGCCGCGTGTTGCTGCGCGCCGGCAGCACCCGGCGAATGGTTTGCGCCGGCGCGCCGCGCACGTTGCTCAGGCCGGTAAACGCCAAGGCAATCTCGACCGGTGCATACAGATCGTTGCGCACGAACACCACGTCGGTGCCCTTCTGCTTTTTGATATCGAGGTACACCTGACGCTCCAGGCGCTCGACCATGCGGTCCTGAAACACGAACACCTGCGCGCCTTTGCTCGGCCGGTCGCTGTAGGAAACCACGCCGTTGGCATCGGTGGATTTGTAGATGGTCATGGCCACTGCCGAGGTGCAGGCCAGAAAGAAAGCACAGAGAAACAGCAGGCGCGCGAGCATGGGCAAGAATCTGTCGAAAGAAGGCCTGGAAATGAGCCTAGCAGGTGAAGCAGACCAGGCTAGTCGACAGATGTTGCAAATTGGCAGTCTGGAAAATGGATGTCGTGGGTGATGGCCCCTTCGCGAGCAGGCTCGCTCCCACACTTGGAATGCGTTCCAGGGTGGGAGCGAGCCTGCTCGCGAAGACGGTGTGTCAGGCGACGAAGATCATGCGCCGGGAACGAAATGCTTCTGCGCCGTGCCACGGGCGATCAGGCGGGAGATGTAGTCGAGCTTTTGCGCGTCCTGATCGACGAAGCGGAAGGTCAGTTGCAGCCATTCACTGTCAGGCTTCTGCTCGACCGCGACAACGGCGTGCAGGTAACCGTTGAGGCGCGCGACTTCGGCATTGTCGCCCTGCTCCAGATCGAGCACGGCACTGTCGAGGACCTGCGGCAGGGTCTCGGTGCGTTTCACCACCAGCAGCGCTTCCTTGATGCTCAGCGCCTTGATCACGCATTGCTGGGTGCCGCTTGGCAGGCGCAACTGGCCCTGACCGCGACCACCGACCGGCGCTTTTACCGCGGCAGGTGCCTGCACCGGCGGCGCGTTGAGCAAACCGCGCGATGGCGCTGCGGCGGCTGTCGGAGCCGCCGCAGGCTTGGCAAACGGGTTGGCCGCCGCCGCAGCCGGGGCAGCGCCGACCACCGCAGGCTTGCCGCCAGTCAGTGCGCTCAGCGAATCGTTGCCGAACGCCGAGTTCATCTTGGTCGGCGCGCTGTTCATCAGGGTATCGAGCTTGCCGACCTTGTTCAGCGCCTGCTTGACCTTGGTCAGCAACTGCTCGTTGGTGAACGGTTTGCTGACGTAGCCGGACACGCCGGCCTGAATCGCCTGCACGACGTTTTCCTTGTCGCCCCGGCTGGTCACCATGACGAACGGCATGGTCTTGAGATTGTCCTGCTCGCGGCACCAGGTCAGCAGTTCGAGGCCGGACATTTCCGGCATTTCCCAATCGCACAGCACCAGGTCAAAGGCTTCTCTGGCCAGCATGGCCTGGGCCTTTTTACCGTTGACGGCGTCCTCGGTGCGGATCCCCGGGAAGTAATTACGCAGGCACTTTTTCACCAGGTCACGAATGAACGAAGCATCGTCCACGACCAACACACTGATCTTGCTCATCCAACACCCCTATTAAAATCCCGGCAAGCATAACGCTGGCTGATGGCACATTGCCAAAACTCTTCAGTCACGCCGGGACTTTTCGTTCGCGGGTGCTGCTTTTTAATTCATGTCCAATTCGGATCGGCCTGTGAAAAGCACAAACAAAAACGCCCAGCCAAAGGGCCGGGCGCTTTTCTCAGGCAATCTTACTTATCGTCAGCTTCGCCCGGAACATTAGCGGTTTCGGCGCTGGTGCCTTCAACTTCTTCTTTCATGCGCTTGAGGCCCATGTGCCGCACGTCGGTGCCGCGGACCAGGTAGATCACCAGTTCCGAGATATTGCGCGCGTGATCGCCAATGCGCTCCAGCGAACGCAGGACCCAGATGATGCTCAGAACCCGCGAGATAGAGCGCGGGTCTTCCATCATGTAGGTCGCCAGTTCGCGCAGGGCGGTTTTGTATTCGCGGTCGATGATCTTGTCGTACTGCGCCACCGACAAGGCCAGATCGGCGTCGAAACGCGCGAACGCGTCCAGCGCATCGCGGACCATGTTGCGCACCTGGTCGCCGATGTGGCGAACCTCGACGTAACCGCGCGGCGCTTCGCCTTCTTCGCACAACTGGATGGCACGGCGGGCGATCTTGGTCGCTTCGTCGCCGATGCGCTCAAGGTCGATCACCGATTTGGAAATGCTGATGATCAGACGCAAGTCCGATGCTGCCGGCTGACGACGGGCAAGAATGCGCAGGCATTCTTCGTCGATGTTGCGTTCCATCTGATTGATCTGGTCATCAATCTCGCGCACTTGCTGAGCCAGACCGGAATCGGCCTCGATCAGCGCCGTGACGGCGTCGTTGACCTGCTTCTCGACCAGCCCGCCCATGGCCAGCAGGTGGCTGCGCACTTCTTCCAGTTCGGCGTTGAACTGCGCGGAAATGTGATGGGTTAAACCTTCCTTCGAAATCATGATTTGCTCCGCAAAAGCCATGAGCTGCAAGCTACAAGCTGCAAGCTGATTTGTGTCGTACTCGAACCGCTCTTTCTTGCCGCTTGAAGCTTGCGGCTTGCAGCTGTTCGGTCAGCCATAGCGACCGGTAATGTAGTCTTCGGTCTGCTTCTTCGCCGGATTGGTGAACAGGGTATCGGTGTCGCCGAATTCCACCAGTTTGCCCATGTACATGAACGCCGTGTAGTCGGACACCCGCGCCGCCTGCTGCATGTTGTGCGTGACGATGACGATGGTGAACTTGGATTTCAGCTCGTAGATCAGCTCTTCGACTTTCAGCGTCGAGATCGGGTCGAGTGCCGAGCACGGTTCATCGAGCAGCAGCACTTCCGGCTCAACGGCGATGGTACGGGCGATCACCAGACGCTGTTGCTGACCACCGGACAGGCCAAGCGCCGAATCGTGCAGACGGTCTTTGACTTCGTCCCACAGGGCCGCGCCTTTCAATGCCCACTCGACCGCCTCGTCGAGGATGCGCTTCTTGTTGATGCCCTGGATGCGCAGGCCGTACACCACGTTTTCGTAGATGGTCTTCGGGAACGGGTTGGGCTTCTGGAACACCATGCCGACGCGACGACGCAGTTCGGCAACGTCTTCGCCCTTGCGATAGATGTTGTTGCCGTACAGGTTGATCGCGCCTTCAACGCGGCAGCCGTCAACCAGATCGTTCATGCGGTTGAAGGTGCGCAGCAAAGTCGACTTGCCGCAACCGGACGGGCCGATGAACGCGGTCACGCGCTGCTTCGGAATGTTCATGCTGACGTCGAACAGCGCTTGTTTCTCGCCGTAGTACAGGCTCAGGCCGGGCACTTCGATGGCCACGGTTTCCTGCGCAAGGTTCAGGCTCTGCTTGTCGCGGCCCAGGGCAGACATGTTGATGCCGTGGCTGTGTGTTTCGTGCTGCATGGGTCTCACTCCGTTCGTAGCTGCAAGCTTCTGGCTGCAAGCTGCAAGTTTGAGCAAAAGCGGCTTGTAGCTTGCCGCTTGTGGCTAATGGCTTTAGCTATCCAGTGCTTTGTACTTTTCGCGCAGATGGTTGCGGATATACACCGCCGACAGGTTCAACGTCGCGATCACCAGCACCAGCAACAGCGCCGTGGCGTACACCAGCGGACGGGCCGCTTCGACGTTCGGGCTCTGGAAGCCGACGTCATAAATGTGGAAGCCCAGGTGCATGATCTTCTGGTCCAGGTGCAGGTACGGGTAGTTGCCATCCACCGGCAGCGACGGCGCCAGTTTCACCACACCCACCAGCATCAGCGGCGCCACTTCACCGGCGGCACGGGCCACGGCGAGGATCATGCCGGTCATCATTGCCGGGCTGGCCATCGGGATCACGATCTTCCACAGCGTTTCTGCCTTGGTCGCGCCCAGTGCCAGCGAACCTTCACGCACGGTACGCGGAATCCGCGCCAGACCTTCTTCGGTCGCGACGATGACCACCGGCACTGCCAGCAGGGCCAGCGTCAACGAAGCCCAGAGCAGGCCCGGCGTACCGAAGGTCGGCGCTGGCAGCGCTTCAGGGAAGAACAAGCGGTCGACCGAACCACCGAGCACGTAGACGAAGAAGCCCAGACCGAACACGCCGTAAACGATCGCTGGTACACCGGCAAGGTTGTTCACTGCGATGCGGATGACGCGGGTCAGGGTGTTCTGCTTGGCGTATTCACGCAGGTACACCGCCGCCAGCACGCCGAACGGGGTGACGATCATCGCCATGATCAAGGTCATCATCACGGTGCCGAAGATCGCCGGGAAGATCCCGCCCTCGGTGTTCGCTTCACGCGGGTCATCCGAAAGGAATTCCCAGATCTTGCTGAAGTAGAAGCCGACCTTGGTCAAGGTGCTCATGCCGTTTGGCTGGTAGGCGTGAACCACTTTGCCCAGACCGATTTCGATTTCCTTGCCGTTGGCGTCACGGGCGGTCAACGCGTCGCGGTTGAACTGGGCATGCAGATCAGACAGACGTGCTTCGATGTCTTTGTAGCGCGCGTCCAGCTCGGCGCGCTCGGATGCCATGTCCGCTTGTGCGGTGGCGTCGAGCTTGCCTTCCAGCTCGAGTTTGCGAGCGTGCAGACGGATGCGCTCAAGGCCAGCGTTGATCGCGCCGATGTCGGTTTTTTCCAGCGTCTTCAACTGAGCAGCAAGATCGTTGACCCGATCGATGCGCGCTTGCAGCTCAGGCCATGCGGCCTCGCCTTCGGCGATGACCTTGCCGTCCTGTTTGACGTTGACCAGGTAACCGTAGAAGTTGCCCCACTCGCGACGCTCGATCGCCATCAACTCCGGCGGCGTGGTCTGCTTGGTCAGCCAGTCACCGACGATCCACGTGAAGTCGTTGCCGTTCAGATCGCGGTTGCCGACCTTGACCAGCTCGCGAGTCATGAACTCAGGGCCTTCGTCAGGCACCGGCAGGCCGGCGCTCTTCAGACGGGCACGCGGCACTTCTTCTTTCTGCACCACTTCGCCGACGATCAGGTGATTGGCCTGGCCGGGCACGTCGTAATGCGCGTGGATCAGGTCCGCCGGCCAGAAGTGACCGAGACCGCGCACGGCAATCACCGCCAACAGGCCGATGGTCATGATGACCGCGATGGACACCGCGCCACCGCTGATCCAGACGCCAGGGGCGCCGCTCTTGAACCATCCTTTCAGGGAGTTCTGTTTCACAGACTTCTACCTTTGCTTAAAGCGACGAGTATTTCTTGCGCAGACGCTGACGAATCAGTTCTGCCAGGGTGTTCATGACGAAGGTGAACAGCAGCAGCACCAGCGCCGAGAGGAACAGCACGCGGTAGTGGCTGCCGCCGACTTCCGACTCGGGCATTTCCACTGCGACGTTGGCGGCCAGGGTGCGCAGACCTTCGAACAGGTTCATTTCCATGACCGGGGTGTTACCGGTGGCCATCAGCACGATCATGGTTTCGCCGACGGCGCGGCCCATGCCGATCATCAGCGCGGAGAAAATCCCCGGGCTGGCGGTGAGGATGACCACGCGGGTCATGGTCTGCCACGGCGTGGCGCCGAGGGCCAGCGAACCGAGGGTCAGGCCACGCGGCACGCTGAACACGGCGTCTTCGGCGATCGAGTAGATGTTCGGGATCACCGCAAAGCCCATGGCCAGACCGACCACCAGAGCGTTGCGCTGGTCGTAGGTGATGCCCAGGTCATGGGAAATCCACATGCGCATGTCGCCGCCGAAGAACCAGTTCTCCATGAACGGGCTCATGTACAGCGACAACCAGCCCACGAACAGGATCACCGGAATCAGCAGCGCACTTTCCCAACCGTCCGGGACTTTCAGGCGGATCGATTCAGGCAGGCGGCTGAAAGTGAAACCGGCGACGAGGATGCCGATCGGCAACAGCATCAGCAGGCTGAAAATGCCCGGCAGATGCCCTTCCACATACGGTGCGAGGAACAGACCGGCGAAGAAACCGAGGATCACCGTCGGCATCGCTTCCATCAGTTCGATCACCGGCTTGACCTTGCGGCGCATGCCCGGCGCCATGAAGTACGCGGTGTAGATCGCTGCGGCAACGGCCAGTGGCGCGGCCAGCAGCATCGCGTAGAACGCGGCTTTCAGGGTGCCGAAGGTCAGTGGCGAGAGGCTCAGTTTCGGCTCGAAATCGGTGTTGGCGGCAGTCGATTGCCAGACGTACTTAGGCTCGTCGTAGTTCTCGTACCAGACCTTGCTCCACAACGCGCTCCACGACACTTCCGGGTGCGGGTTGTCGAGCAGCAACGGTTGCAGCTTGCCGCCGGCTTCGACGATCACCCGGTTGGCGCGCGGCGACAGACCGAACAGGCCCTGGCCGTCGACCACCTGATCGACCAGCAGCGTGCGGTGCGCAGTGCTGTGGAACACCCCGAGCTTGCCGCTGGCGTCGAGGGCAAGAAAGCCTTTACGGCGTTCTTCGGCGGCGATTTCAACGATGGGCGTGTTGCCCATCTGGAACGTGCGAATCTGCTTCAGGCGCTGCTCGCCGTCGGTGTCACGGGCCATGAACCACTGGGCCAGACCACCCTTGGAGTCGCCGATGATCAGCGAGATACCGCCGACCAGTTGCGTGGTCGCGGTGACTTCGGCGTCAGCATTTTCCAGCAGTTTGTAGCGACCGTTGAGGCTCTTGTCGCGCAGGCTGAAGACATCGGCCTGAGCGCGCCCGTTGACCACGTACAGCCACTGCTGACGCGGGTCGACGAAGATATTTTTTACAGGCTCGGTCATCTGCGGCAGATCGATACGCTGCTGCTCGTTGGTGACCTCGCCGGTCATCAGGTTTTCTTCGCTGGTCAGCGACAGAACATTGAGTTGCGAACCGGTAGAGCCGACCAGCATCAAGGTCGTATCGGTGGCATTGAGGCTGACATGTTCCAGTGCGCCGCCGCTTTCGTTCAGCGCAATCGGCGTCTCGCCGTACGGGTACTCGATGGCCGGCGTGATGGTTTTCTTGCCATCGGGGTAGCTGACTTTATAGGTGTGACGGAACACCAGCGCCTGACCGTTGGACAGGCCCACGGCCACCAGCGGATGACCCGGCTGGTCTTCACCAATCGAGGTCACGGTGGTGCCAGCCGGCACCGGCAGATCGACGCGCTTGAGTTCAGCGCCACTGTCGATATCGAAGAACAACGCCTGACCCTTGTCGGAGACGCGCATCGCCACCTGATTCTGCTCTTCGAGCGAGATCATCAGCGGCTTGCCGGCGTCCTGCATCCAGGCCGGGGTGATCGAATCTTTCGCGGTCAGGTCGGCACCCTGGAACAATGGCGCCACGACGTAAGCGAGGAAGAAAAAGATCAGGGTGATGGCCGCGAGCACCGCGAGGCCGCCAACGAGGACGTACCAACGGGTGAAGCGATCCTTGAGCGCGCGAATGCGGCGCTTGCGTTGCAGCTCAGGCGTATTGAAATCAATGCGCTTGGGAGGGGAAGTCGTAGTCATTGGGGAATTGGCCAGATCATTCATGCGCACACCCTAGCGATCCTGTATGACAGAAAGATGACAATGCAGTGACGCAGCAAATCCGCCACCCGGAAGGCCCGGCAGCGGAGTCGAAAATTTGGTGGTTGTGGGAGCGAGCCTGCTCGCGAAGGGGCCGTCACATTCAACATCAGTGTGACTGATCCGGCGCTTTCGCGAGCAGGCTCGCTCCCACAGGAATCCGGCGTTACACCGGATTCAATTTGTTACTTTTTTGCGACTTCAGAGCCGCCTTCCTGCAGACCGAGGTCAGCCAGTGCTTTGGCAGCCACCTTGGCTGGCAGCGGGATGTAGCCGTCTTTCACAACCACTTCCTGGCCCTGCTTCGACAGCACCAGCTTCACGAACTCGGCTTCCAGCGGGGCCAGAGGCTTGTTCGGGGCTTTGTTGACGTAAACGTAGAGGAAGCGCGACAGCGGGTACTTGCCGTTCAGGGCGTTTTCTTCGGTGTCTTCGATGAACTCGCCGCCTTCTTTCTTGGCCAGGGCAACGGTTTTCACGCTGGCGGTCTTGTAGCCGATACCCGAGTAGCCAACGCCGTTAAGCGAGCTGCTGATCGACTGCACCACCGACGCCGAACCTGGTTGTTCGTTGACGTTTGGTTTGTAGTCGCCTTTGCACAGGGCTTCTTCCTTGAAGTAGCCGTAGGTGCCGGACACCGAGTTGCGACCGAACAGTTGCACTGGCTTGTTGGCCAGGTCGCCGGTCACACCGAGGTCGCCCCACGTCTTGACGTCAGCCTTGGCGCCGCACAGGCGTGTCGAGGAGAAAATCGCATCGACCTGAGCCATGGTCAGGTGCTTGATCGGGTTGTCCTTGTGCACGAAAACGGCCAGGGCATCCACGGCTACCGGGATCGCAGTCGGCTTGTAGCCGTACTTCTGCTCGAAAGCCTGCAGCTCGTTGTCCTTCATCTTGCGGCTCATCGGGCCCAGGTTGGCGGTGCCTTCGGTGAGAGCAGGTGGCGCGGTGGAGGAACCGGCGGCCTGAATCTGGATATTGACGTTCGGGTATTCTTTTTTGTAGTTCTCGGCCCACAGGGTCATGAGGTTGGCCAGGGTATCGGAACCGACGCTGGACAGGTTGCCCGACACACCAGTGGTCTTGGTGTAGCTCGGGATAGCAGGGTCAACAGCGGCAACCGCGTTGGCAGTCGCAACGCCAGCAGCGACAAAAGTCATTGCCGCCATCAAACGCTTCAGTTTCATGCCTTACTCCTAGCAGATAGGGTGTGTTAAGTCGGGGCCAAGTATCAGCAGGCCGTGTGAACACTCTATGGCTGAAATATGACAATTGGATGAAAGGCCAGCATGTCGCGACAGATCGTTCCCACGCTCTGCGTGGGAATGCCGCCAGGGACGCTCTGCGTCCGCATTCGAGAGGTGACGCGGAGCGTCACAGGATGCATTCCCACGCGGAGCGTGGGAACGATCAGGCGGGAGGGAAAATCAGCGCCCCTTCTTCCACAGCCACGCACCTACAAGAATCCCCATCCCGCACAGCACCGCCACGTAATAAGCAGGCCCCATCGCGCTTTCCTTGAGCAGCAGACTCACCACCATCGGTGTCAAGCCACCGAAGATTGCGTACGCGACGTTGTAGGAGAACGATAGTCCGCTGAAGCGCACCACCGGCGGGAACGCTTTGACCATCACATACGGCACCGCGCCGATGGTGCCGACCAGCAGACCGGTCAATGCGTACAGCGGGAACAGCCAGTCCGGGTGGTCGGCGAGGCTGTGATAGAAGGTCCACGAGCTGATCAGCAGGCCGAGGCAGCCGAAGACGAAGACGCGACCGGCACCGAAGCGATCGGCCAGCGCACCGGCACCGATGCAACCCAGGCTGAGGAAGACGATGGCCAGGCTGTTGGCCTGCAACGCGGTGGTCGGCGAGAAGTGATAGACCGTTTGCAGCACGGTCGGGGTCATCAGGATGACCACGACCACGCCGGCCGACAGCAGCCAGGTCAGCAGCATCGAAATCGCAATCGCGCCGCGGTGATCACGCAGCACCGCGCGCAGCGGTACTTCTTCGGCCAGTGCCTTGCGCTGCTGCAGCTCGGCGAACACCGGGGTTTCGTGCAGCCAGCGGCGCAGGTACACCGAGAACAGGCCGAACACACCGCCCAGCAGGAACGGGATCCGCCAGGCGTAATCGGAAACTTCCGCCGGGGTATAAATGCTGTTGATCGCCGTGGCGACCAGCGAGCCAAGCAGGATGCCGGCGGTCAAACCGCTGGTGAGCGTGCCGCAGGCATAGCCGATGTGCTTTTGCGGGACGTGTTCGGAAACGAAGACCCACGCTCCCGGCACTTCCCCACCGATCGCCGCGCCCTGAATGACGCGCATCAACAGCAGCAGGATCGGTGCCCAGATGCCGATCTGCGCGTAGGTCGGCAGCAAACCCATGATCAGGGTCGGCACGGCCATCATGAAAATGCTCAGGGTGAACATTTTCTTGCGCCCCAACAGGTCGCCGAAGTGCGCCATGACGATGCCGCCCAGCGGCCGGGCGAGGTAACCGGCAGCGAAGATGCCGAAGGTCTGCATCAGCCGCAGCCACTCGGGCATGTCGGCCGGAAAGAACAGCTTGCCGACCACAGTGGCGAAGAAAACGAAGATGATGAAATCGTAAAATTCCAGCGCCCCGCCGAGGGCGGACAGCGACAGGGTCTTGTAGTCATTGCGGGTCAACGGTCGTGCGGGTTGCTCGGGCTGCGCGAGGCTCGAAGGCGCTGTGGTCATGGCAAGGGCTTCTCTTATAGTCGAATCTGTCGCCACAACAACGCTGGCGGTGGCTCGGACAGGTTCGGCACCATAGCAAATTGTTCGAAAAAGCACATAGAGGCGCGTAATTGACGGTCGAAATCAGAACCGGACGGTCGTCGTGGAGTCTACCGACCGATATACTCGCCACCTGCGCAGGTTTTGTAAGAGGTTGCTGTGCGAAAACGTTGTTGGCCCGCCCTTTGCTCGGGATTTAGCCTTTTTCGCAGAGTTTCCCTTTAGGCGCCTGATGGAAAACGTGACGAACGCAGTGTGTTCGGTGTTGAATCGTTTTTCTTGAAGACGGCTACCACCCGCAATACCCACGAAGAGTCACGGGTCAGAGGCCCCTCGGCATGATAGAGCTCGAACAAGAAGATCCGATCCCGCAGGGCGACCTGGCCCTGCAAATCACCGCGCTCCCACGCGAAACCAACGGCTTTGGCGATATTTTCGGCGGCTGGCTGGTAGCGCAGATGGACCTGGCCGGCACCGCCATGGCCAGCCGTGTTGCCGGTGGCCGTGTCGCCACGGTGGCCATCGACCGCATGGCGTTTCTGGTGCCGGTGGCCGTCGGCGCGCAGTTGTCCTTTTATACCCAGACCCTGGAAATCGGCCGCAGCTCGATCCAGATGATGGTCGAAGTGTGGAGCGATGACCCATTGTCCAGCGAATGGCGCAAGGTCACCGAAGCGGTCTTCGTCTTCGTTGCTATCGATGGCAGCGGTCGCACCCGCTCGGTGCCGCCACGCGCGCGTTAAACCTCGCGGCCGTTTTGCGGTCGATAGTCGTCCCCAGTGTCTGATCGAGAGTTGCCCATGAACACGCCCAACGTTGAAGCCGTGAAACAGGATGAACTGAACTGCTGGCGCATCCGCCACGGCAAGGCCGAAGTGCTGGTGGCCCAGCAAGGTGCGCACATCCTCAGCTATCAGGTCGACGGCCAGCCGCCGATCATCTGGCTCAACGACAAGGCCGACTTCAAGACCGGCAAAAGCACCCGTGCCGGCGTACCGGTGTGCTGGCCGTGGTTCGGCAAGTTCGAACGCAACCCGCAGAGCGTGCAGGCCATGTACACCGGCGCACAACCGGCCCCCGCGCACGGTCTGGTGCGGGCGATGGATTGGGAACTGGGCGGCATCGAGTCGGAGGCTGACGGTATCAAGGTCGAGTTCAAGCTGCCCTACCCGGAAAACGGCCTGCCGGGCTGGCCCCACGAAGTCGATCTGACCCTGACTTTGCATCTGGCAGATCAGTTGAGCTACAGCCTGACCAGCCACAACCGTGGCGCCGACAGCGTGACCCTCAGCCAGGCGCTGCACACGTATTTCGCCGTCAGTGATGTGCGTAACGTGCACGTTGATGGTGTCGCCGGGCTGGATTACATCGAGACCCTGGACGACTGGAACACCGCCAGCCAGCAAGGTGATCTGCAGTTTGCCGGTGAAACCGACCGCATCTACCTCGACGCTCCGCCGCAACTGAGCATCGTCGATCCAGCCTGGGAACGCCGCATCGTGCTGACCTCGACGGGCTCGCGCACGGCGGTGATCTGGAACCCCTGGATCGACCGCGCCGCCGCATTGCCGGACATGGACAACGACGGCTGGCAGCGCATGCTGTGCATCGAGACCGCGAATGTGATGGCTGACCTTGTCACATTGGCGCCGGGGGCGAGCCATACGATGGGTGTCAGCGTCGCCAGCAAACCGCTCTAACCAGCACCCGATAAAACTGTGGGAGCGAGCTTGCTCGCGAAAGCGTCGTATCAGTCAACATCAATGTGACTGAGAGGCAGCATTCGCGAGCAAGCTCGCTCCCACAATGTTTTGTATAGGTCCTACAGATCAGCCTCCTGCACCACCCGCACCTTGTCCGCCTCCAGCGCATACGCTGCATCGGCCAGGTCATTGCTGACCTTCTCGATCTTCAGGGTGCCGGTCACCCACAACGGCGTGTAGATATCGTCCAGCTTCAAACCCTTCGGATAACGCACCAGCACCAGTTGATTCGGCGGCGGTGGCGGCACGTGGATGCAGGCGCCCGGGTACGGCACGAGGAAAAACAGCGTGCTGCGACCCTTGGCATCCGATTCCAGCGGCACCGGGTAACCGCCGATGCGGATGTGCTTGTCGTTCATCGACGCCACGGTTTTGGTCGAGTACATCACCGCCGGCAGACCTTTAGCCTGCTTCATCCCGCCCTTCTCGGTGAAGGTGCCGGTGGCTTCGGGGGTGTTGTGGTCGATTTCAGGCATGGCCTCAAGGGCCTTTTGATCCGACTTGGGCATCAGTTCGAGCCAGTCGGTTTCCGGCAGTTCGCCGGCGTGGGCCAGACCGCTGCCCAGCAAGAGGAGAGTCAAAAAAAGACGGCGCATGAAGGGGCTCGGTAAAGAAAGGAGAGGACAGTGAATCGCCGAGCATTCTAGCCCTCCCGGCCAATTTGGCAGAGAGGGCTTTGTCGCTTTGGATCAGTTCTTTTTGATCAGGCCGTAAATCACCAGCAGCACGATCGCGCCGACCAGCGCACCGATGAAACCGGCACCCTCGCCCGCCTGATAAATACCCAGAGCCTGGCCGCCATAAGTGGCTGCCAGCGAACCGCCGATACCGAGCAGGATGGTCATGATCCAGCCCATGCTGTCATCGCCCGGTTTCAGGAACCGCGCCAGCAGGCCGACGATCAAGCCGATAAAGATGGTTCCGATAATTCCCATGACATTTCCCTCTGATTGATTGGCTATAGCCTAGCCAGACTTTGACATCCTGCCATCAGAGAACGGCGGCCCCGCAATGGTTCCGCCGTTGTCACATGAAACTGCCGTTACTCGGCGATCAGCGCCTGGACCTTGACGATCTGCGCCTGCAGCGTGGCCATGTCTGCGCAACGCAGGTTGGCGTGACCGACCTTGCGTCCGGCCTTGAAGGCTTTGCCGTAGTGATGCAGGTGGCAGTCTTCGATGGCGATGACCTTCTCCACTGGCGGAACCACGCCGATGAAGTTGAGCATGGCGCTCTCGCCGACCTTGGCGGTCGAACCCAGCGGCAGGCCGGCAACGGCGCGCAGGTGGTTTTCGAACTGGCTGCACTCGGCGCCTTCGGTGGTCCAGTGCCCGGAGTTGTGCACGCGCGGGGCGATTTCGTTGGCCTTGAGGCCACCGTCGACTTCGAAGAATTCGAACGCCATCACGCCAACATAGTCGAGCTGCTTGAGCACACGGCTGGAATAGTCTTCCGCCAGTGCCTGCAACGGATGATTGGTACTGGCGACCGACAATTTGAGAATGCCGCTATCGTGGGTGTTGTGCACCAGCGGATAGAACTTCGTCTCGCCATCGCGCGCGCGCACGGCAATCAACGACACTTCACCGGTGAACGGCACGAAGCCTTCGAGCAGGCAGGCGACGCTGCCCAGCTCGGCGAACGTACCGACCACGTCTTGCGGTGTACGCAGGACTTTCTGGCCCTTGCCGTCGTAACCCAAGGTGCGGGTTTTCAGCACGGCCGGCAGGCCGATCGCAGCGACCGCTGCATCCAGATCGGCTTGCGACTGGATGTCGGCGAAGGCCGGGGTCGGAATACCCAGATCCTTGAACATGCTCTTTTCGAACCAGCGGTCGCGAGCGATGCGCAGGGCTTCGGCGCTCGGGTAGACCGGCACGAACTGCGAGAGGAACGCCACGGTTTCGGCCGGAACGCTTTCGAATTCGAAGGTCACCAGATCGACTTCATCGGCCAGTTGGCGCAGATGATCCTGATCGCCGTAATCGGCCCGCAGGTGTTCGCCCAGCGCAGCCGCACAGGCGTCCGGCGCAGGGTCGAGAAAAGCGAAGTTCATCCCCAGCGGAGTACCCGCCAGGGCCAACATGCGACCCAACTGGCCGCCACCGATTACACCGATCTTCATCTCAACAACCTCAGGCAATACGTGGGTCTGGATTGTCCAGGACGCTGTCTGTCTGCTCGGCACGGAAGGTTTTCAGTACCGCGTGGAACTGCGGATGCTTGGCGCCAAGGATGCTCGCCGAGAGCAGGGCTGCGTTGATCGCGCCAGCCTTGCCGATCGCCAGGGTGGCGACCGGAATGCCTGCTGGCATCTGCACGATCGACAGCAGCGAATCGACGCCCGAGAGCATGGCCGACTGCACTGGCACGCCCAGCACCGGCAGGTGGGTCTTGGCCGCACACATGCCTGGCAAGTGCGCAGCGCCGCCGGCACCGGCAATGATCACCTCGATGCCACGGCCTTCAGCCTCTTCGGCGTACTGGAACAGCAGATCCGGGGTGCGGTGGGCAGAGACCACCTTGACCTCGTACGGGATGCCGAGCTTTTCCAGCATATCGGCGGTGTGGCTAAGGGTGGACCAATCGGACTTGGAGCCCATGATCACGCCAACCAGTGCACTCATCGTCGCGCCTCTTCTCTCAGGAGCGCCCGCAGGCGCGTCATAAAACAACAAGCCACGCAGGTTGCGTGGCTTGATTGTACGAAAAATGGCCGGACGTGCCGGCCGAAGGCCGCGCAGTATACCGCAAAGAAAGCAATAAACAGCCCCCGAAACGACCATCCGTCAAATCAGTGAAAGGCCCGGTTTTATTGACTTGAAGGTCAGTCCAGAAACACCGCAAACCCCCTGTGTGAGCGAGTTTGCTCGCGAAAGCGGTGTGTCAGTCGCCATCCATGTTTCTGACACGACGCCTTCGCGAGCAAGCTCGCTCCCACAATTGGCTCTGCGGTGGCTTAGGAACTTTGCGCAGCGCCGCCTTCGAGCTTGCGCCACAGCAGCCGCACATTGGCCTTGCGCACCAGGGCGCAGCGGTACAGGCGAATCTCCAGCGGCACATGCCATTGCGGGCCACCGCAGACCACCAGTTCGCCGCGAGCCAGCTCGGCGCGCACGCTCAGTTGCGGCACCCAGGCAATGCCGAGGCCTTCCAGTGCCATGCTTTTCAGGCTGTCGGCCATGGCGGTTTCGTAGATCGTGGTGAAGCGCAACTGGCGCTGGCGCAGCAGACCGTTCACCGAGCGTCCGAGAAACGCCCCGGCGCTGTAGGCCAGCAGCGGCACGCTTGCCTCGCCCTCCAGATCAAACAACGGCTTGCCCTCGGCATCCGCCGCGCACACCGGGAGCATTTCGGTCTGGCCCAGATGCAGCGAGGGGAAGATTTCCGGGTCCATCTGCATCGCCGAATCCGGGTCGTAGAACGCCAGCATCAGATCGCAACCGCCCTCGCGCAAGGCGTGCACCGCGTCGCCGACGTTGGTCGCGACCAGCCGCGTGGCGATGTTCAAGCCTTCGTTGCGCAACTGCGCGATCCAGCGCGGGAAGAAACCCAGCGCCAGCGAGTGCGCCGCCGCGACTTGAATGACTTCGCCCTGCCCGCCTTCCAGATGATGCAGATGACGCAGCACTTCACCGAGCTGTTCGACGACGGTGCGTGCGGTCACCAGAAACAACTGCCCCGCTGCCGTCAGCTCGACCGGCGTACGCGAGCGATTGACCAGCGTCAGGCCCAGCGCAGCTTCAAGGCTGCGGATCCGCCGACTGAACGCCGGCTGGGTCACGAAACGCCGTTCGGCCGCCTGCGAGAAGCTGCGGGTGGCGGCCAGAGCACTGAAGTCCTCGAGCCATTTGCTTTCCAGATTCATCACGTCCTCCCGGACACGCACCAAAACAGGTCACACGTCTGCCGCACCAGCGGCGTCACACCGACATTATGCCGAATGTGCATAGGCCAGTGCTTAACAGCATTGGCCCAAAAATCCCCACAAGCCTAGCATTCGCAGCGTTCCGGCACCGACCGGGTCCTTATCGAGATGATTTCCATCATGTCCTCCGCTGCATCTTTCCGCACAGAAACCGACCTGCTTGGCGCCCTCGACGTACCGGCGCAAGCGTATTACGGCATCCAGACCCTGCGAGCGGTGAACAACTTCCGCCTCTCCGGTGTTCCGATTTCGCATTACCCGAAACTGGTTGTGGGTCTGGCGATGGTCAAACAGGCCGCCGCTGACGCCAACCGCGAGTTGGGTCACCTGAGCGAAGCCAAGCACGCTGCCATCAGCGAAGCCTGCGCCCGATTGATCCGCGGTGATTTCCACGAAGAGTTCGTGGTCGACATGATTCAAGGTGGCGCCGGTACGTCCACCAACATGAACGCCAACGAAGTGATCGCCAACATTGCGCTCGAGGCAATGGGTCACCAGAAAGGCGAATACCAGTACCTGCACCCGAACGACGACGTCAACATGGCGCAGTCGACCAACGATGCCTACCCGACAGCCATTCGCCTGGGTCTGCTGCTCGGTCACGACACCCTGCTGGCCAGCCTCGACAGCCTGATTCAGGCGTTCGCGGCCAAGGGCAAAGAGTTCGATCACGTCCTGAAAATGGGCCGTACCCAACTGCAAGACGCCGTGCCGATGACCCTCGGCCAGGAATTCCGTGCCTTCGCCACCACCATGGGCGAAGACCTGGCCCGTCTGAAGACGCTGGCCCCGGAACTTCTGACCGAAGTCAACCTGGGCGGCACCGCGATCGGTACCGGCATCAACGCCGACCCGCGTTATCAAGCGCTAGCGGTACAGCGTCTGGCGCTGATCAGCGGTCAACCGCTGGTTCCAGCCGCCGACCTGATCGAAGCGACTTCCGACATGGGCGCCTTCGTGCTGTTCTCCGGCATGCTCAAGCGCACTGCGGTGAAGCTGTCGAAGATCTGCAACGACCTGCGCCTGCTGTCCAGCGGCCCACGCACCGGCATCAACGAAATCAACCTGCCAGCGCGTCAGCCAGGCAGCTCGATCATGCCCGGCAAGGTCAACCCGGTAATCCCGGAAGCGGTGAACCAGGTTGCTTTCCAGGTCATCGGCAACGATCTGGCACTGACCATGGCAGCCGAAGGCGGCCAACTGCAACTGAACGTGATGGAGCCGCTGATCGCCTTCAAGATCTTCGACTCGATCCGCCTGCTGCAACGCGCCATGGACATGCTGCGCGAGCACTGCATCGTCGGCATCACCGCCAACGAAGCGCGCTGCCGCGAACTGGTCGAACACTCGATCGGTCTGGTCACCGCACTGAACCCGTACATCGGCTACAAAAACGCCACCCGTATCGCCGGCCTCGCCCTTGAAAGCGGCCGCGGCGTGCTGGAACTGGTGCGCGAAGAAGGTTTGCTCGACGAAGCCATGCTCGCCGACATCCTGCGCCCGGAAAACATGATTGCTCCGCGTCTGGTTCCGCTCAAAGCCTGAACCGACACGTAACTTGTAGCACCGCTCACCAGGTCGAGGGACTAGACACCTCTCACCTTTTGAGGGCTTGGGGACCTGGTCCCCGAGCCCTTTTTTTTAACTGTTTGATCCTGAGACCACGAATGCCTTGGGACTGAACACTGTGGGAGCGAGCCTGCTCGCGAAGTCGCCTTGTCAGGCACTGTTGTGTTGTCTGACACAACGCTTTCGCGAGCAGGCTCGCTCCCACAGAAGCTCAGTCCCTGCATAAGCCCGGCGCCGGTTACGCCGGGTGTTTCAACGCTTCGTTTCGTCGCTTGCACCACAACCGTGCAGACGGGCGCGCCACTGATCGGTATAGTGCCGCCCCTCTTCGCGTGAGCGGTCGTCGGTAACGAGGCCATAACCCATGCGAAACCCGAACTAATAACAAAACCCGCGATATGGATCCGGGACGAAACCTTCGCCTCACCCGTTGTGCCGTGCGCACAGCGGTGTAACACGATGTTTCTCCGATCCAGCATTTGCTCTCACAAAAAACAGCGAGGAAAAATCCATGCTCGAAGTCATCAACGACTTCCTCTCAGGGAAAGTACTGATCGTGCTCATTGTCGGGCTCGGTAGCTACTTCACGATTCGCTCGCGTTTCGTTCAACTGCGCCACTTTTTCCACATGTTCGCGGTGTTCCGCGACAGCCTCAAAGGCAGCGCCGGGCAACTCAGCTCGTTCCAGGCCTTGATGCTCAGCCTCGCCGGCCGCGTTGGCGCGGGCAACATCGCTGGTGTCGGCATCGCCGTGACCCTCGGTGGTCCGGGTGCGGTGTTCTGGATGTGGGTGACCGCACTGGTCGGCATGTCCAGCAGCTTCTTCGAGTGCACCCTGGCCCAGGTCTACAAGCGCGCCGATGGCGACGGCCTGTACCGTGGCGGCCCTGCGTACTACATCCAGCACGGCCTCAAGCTCAAAGGCATGGCGGTGGTGTTCTCCATCCTGCTGCTGGTCACTTACGGCTTCGCCTTCATTGGTCTGCAGTCCTACACCGTGACGCACTCGCTGCAGAACGCCTTTGACTTCAACCCACAGCACACCGGTATCGTCCTGGCCGTGCTGCTGGCCATTACCTTCATCGGCGGCATCAAACGCATCGCGTCGGTGTCCGACCTGTTGGTACCGATCAAGACGCTCGCCTATATCGGCGTGACCCTGTACGTGATCGGCACCCAGATCGAACATGTGCCAGCGATGCTGGAAACCATCTTCAAAAGCGCCTTCGGTCTCGACCCGGCCTTTGCCGGCCTGCTCGGCAGCGCGATTGTCATGGGCGTGAAGCGTGGCGTATTCGCCAACGAAGCGGGCCTCGGCAGTGCGCCGAACGTCGCCGCCGTGGCGGCCGTGAAGCACCCGGGCGCACAGGGCGTGGTCCAGGCCTTCAGCGTGTTCCTCGACACCTTTGTGATCTGCACCTGCACCGCGCTGCTGATCCTGCTGTCGGGTTTCTACACCCCGGGCTTCGAAGGTGACGGCATTGTCCTGACCCAGAACTCGCTGGCTGCCGTGGTCGGTGACTGGGGTCGCATGTTCGTCAGCGTCGCACTGTCGCTGTTCGTCTTCACGTGCATTCTCTACAACTACTATCTGGGCGAGAACAGCCTGCAATTCCTCACCCGCAACCGCGCCGCACTGATGATTTTCCGCGGTCTGGTGCTGGCGCTGGTGGTGTGGGGTTCGATGCAGGACCTCACGACCGTGTTCGCCTTTGCCGACATCACCATGACCTGCCTGGCGTTCGTCAACTTGGTGGCCCTGGCCATGCTGTTCAAGGTCGGCATGCGCGTCATGCGCGACTACGACGAGCAGCGCCGCGCCGGCGTCAAACAGCCAGTGTTCGACTCGGGCAAGTTCCTCGATCTGGATCTGGATCGCAACGCCTGGCCGGCCAACCCGCCGGCAGCTGCGGGCAAGACCGAAGCCGAGCCGCAAGGCGTACCTGCAGCGCAACGCTGACCGGTGAATGACGGGCGCATCCCCTGCGCCCGTCAGTTATTGTGGTGCAATAACTTGTAGGAGTGAGCCTGCTCGCGACAGCTGCCTTTCAGCCAACACCAATGTTGAATGATGAACCGCCAT
The DNA here is from genome assembly GCF_036668835.1 of Pseudomonas koreensis. Taxonomy (GTDB): domain Bacteria; phylum Pseudomonadota; class Gammaproteobacteria; order Pseudomonadales; family Pseudomonadaceae; genus Aquipseudomonas; species Aquipseudomonas koreensis_I. The sequence continues at coordinate 238,721 of NZ_JAZEVW010000003.1, read as the reverse complement.
CACGAGCAGGCTCGCTCCCACAGGGCCCTCATCGTTTCGGAGAATCCCATGAATTCGTCGACTTATCCCGCTGCCCAACACGTCATGGTGCTCTACACCGGTGGCACCATCGGCATGCAGGCCAGCGCCAACGGTCTGGCCCCGGCGTCCGGTTTCGAATCGCGCATGCGTGACTACCTGCACAGCCAGCCGGAGCTGGTCGTGCCGCAGTGGCGCTTTCGCGAGATGTCGCCGCTGATCGACAGCGCCAACATGAGCCCGGCCTATTGGCAGCAACTGCGCGAAGCGGTGGTCGATGCCGTCGACGTGCAAGGTTGCGACAGCGTATTGATCCTGCATGGCACCGACACGCTGGCGTACAGCGCGGCGGCGATGAGCTTTCAACTGCTCGGCCTGAATGCTCGCGTGTGCTTCACCGGTTCGATGCTGCCCGCCGGCGTTACAGACAGCGATGCCTGGGAAAACCTCAGTGGCGCACTGGTCGCGCTCGGCCAGGGCCTGGCCCCCGGCGTGCATTTGTACTTCCACGGCGAACTGCTGGCGCCGACCCGTTGCGCGAAAGTGCGCAGCTTCGGCCGTCACCCGTTCAAGCGCCTGGAGCGTCAGGGCGGCGGCGTAAAGGCCACTTCTATTCCAGCCGCGCTGAATTACAACCAGCCAAAACAACTGGCCAAGGTTGCCGTTTTGCCGCTGTTTCCCGGCATCAGCGCGCAGATTCTCGACGGCCTGCTCGATAGCGGCATTAACGGACTGGTGCTGGAGTGCTACGGCAGCGGCACGGGACCAAGCGATAACCCCGAATTCCTCGCCAGCCTTGGCCGCGCGCGGGACAACGGTGTAGTCGTCGTGGCAGTGACGCAATGTCATGAAGGTGGCGTTGAGCTGGATGTGTATGAAGCTGGCAGCCGTCTGCGCGGTGTGGGCGTGTTGTCCGGTGGAGGCATGACCCGGGAAGCGGCGTTTGGCAAGTTGCATGGATTGCTGGGCGCAGGGCTTGAGACCGCTGAAGTGCGCCAACTGATTGAACTCGATTTGTGTGGTGAGCTGATCTGAACCGTTAAAACGCAAATCCCTTGTGGGAGCGAGCCTGCTCGCTCCCACAAGGGATCTTTGTGCGGCATATAAATTGCTGCGTTCCAGCCATCCCCAGGCTGGAAGATCCCATGCTCCACTCCCACCTCACCACCCTCAACGCGGTCTCACTGATCCTCAACACGTTCAAGGCTGAAGGCTTGTCGAGCGAGGCATTGCTGGCCGGCAGCGGCATTACCGCGGCGGATTTGCAGCGTGCCGACACGCGTATTACCACCCACCAGGAGATGCAGGTCTGCACCAACGCCGTTGCGCTCAAGCGTGACATTGGCCTCGAACTGGGGCGGCGCATGCATGTTTCCTGCTACGGCATCCTCGGTTACGCCTTGCTCACCTGTGCCACCTTCGGTGACGCTCTGCGTCTGGCGATCCGTTATCCGGCGCTGTTGGGAACACTGTTCGAGTTGAGCCTTGAAGACGATGGCGAACGCATCTGGTTCGTCGCCGCCGACTATCGCGAGAGCCCGGCGATGGCCGTATTCAACGCCGAATTTTGTCTGGTGTCGCTGAAAGTCATTTGCGACGACTTGCTCGGGCATCCATTGCCACTGCTCGCTACCCGCTTCGAACATGCCGCGCCGGACTATCGCGACCGCTATGCCGAAGCGTTCAACTCGCCTCTGCTCTTTTCGGCCAGGGACAACGCGTTTGCCTTCGACCGTAAATGGCTTGATCAGCCGTTGCCGCTGGCCGACGCCATCACTCATCAGACCATGGCCGAACGCTGCCGCAAGCAAAATCTGGAGTTCACCGGACGTCAGGCCTGGCTCGGGCGGATTCAGCAGTTGCTCAGCGCGCAGCTGAACGCTGCGCCGGGGCTGGACGGTCTGGCGCAGCAGATGAAATGCTCGCCGCGCACCTTGCGCCGGCATCTCAAGGACATGGGCAGCAGTTATCAGGAACTGCTCGATGAACTGCGCTTCGAGCGAGCCAAGCAGATGTTGTGTGAGGATCAGTTGCCGATCTATCGAATTGCCGAAACGCTGGGCTTCAGCGAAACCGCAAGTTTCCGGCATGCGTTCGTGCGCTGGAGTGGCGTGGCACCGAGTCAATTCCGCCCGCACTGAGGAGCAATATGTAGGGCCTTGTTCCAGGCGCTGATGGAGGGTGGATTCAAGTCGAAGGGGCGAATTTCGGACACATGTTTTGGCCAGATCCATCCCCTTTTGGCCGCTCCTGCCATTCTCCGTTTCACCACGCGCCGCAACACTGACGGTCACCGAACCAGTCTTGCGGAGAACAATAAATGCTGACGATCTACTCGGACGATCACCACCTGCACCACGGCCGCTGCGAGCTTATCGATGGCCAGCTCAAACCTTGCTTCGAGATGCCTTCACGCGCCGACCACGTTTTGCAGCGAGTGAAAAGCCAGAACCTCGGCGCGGTCGAAGCGCCGCAGGATTTTGGTCTCGAGCCGATCGCACGCATCCATGACCGCGACTATCTGGAGTTCTTCAAAGGTGCGTGGGATCGCTGGACCGAGTTCAACACCGACGGCGACTTGCTGCCCTACACCTGGCCGGCGCGCACCCTGCGCGCGATCAAGCCGACCAGTCTGCATGGCCAGCTCGGTTATTACAGCTTCGACGGCGGCGCGCCGATCACTGCCGGGACCTGGCAAGCAGCCTATAGCGCAGCGCAAGTGGCGCTGACCGCGCAAGCAGAAATCCAGCGTGGCGCACGCGCGGCCTTCGCGTTGTGCCGTCCACCGGGACACCACGCCGCCAGCGATCTGATGGGTGGATATTGCTACCTCAACAACGCCGCCATCGCCGCGCAGGCGTTCCTCGATCAGGGCCACCAGAAAGTCGCGATCCTCGACGTCGATTACCACCACGGCAACGGCACCCAGTCGATTTTCTATGAACGCAGCGACGTGCTGTTCACGTCGATCCACGGCCACCCGGAAGCGGAGTTTCCATTCTTCCTCGGCTATGACGACGAGCGCGGCGAAGGCGCCGGTGAAGGTTTCAACTTTAACTATCCATTGCCGGCCGGTTCCGGCTGGGATGTCTGGAGCGCGGCGCTGGATCGGGCCTGCGACGAGATTGATCGCTATGGCGCGGACATCATCGTCGTCTCCCTCGGCGTCGACACCTTCAAGGACGACCCGATCTCGCAGTTCAAACTCGACAGCCCGGATTACCTGGCGATGGGCAAACGCATCGCCGCCCTCGGCAAGCCGACTCTGTTCGTCATGGAAGGTGGTTATGCCGTCGAAGAAATCGGCATCAATGCGGTGAACGTGCTGGAAGGTTTCGAGCGATAAATCCCCATAATCTTCAAGCAATAAATGACCCGCCGACGCGGGTCTTTTGTCCCCGCGCGTTGTTTTCTAAGCCCGCCATGCCTGTCGCAAGCGAATCAGCGCCGCTTTGATTGCCGGTTCCGGCACGGCGGCGAAACCCAGCACCAGCCCGGCGCGCTGATCAGCCGGGGTGCTGGAGTCCGGTAGCCAGTAACTGCTCAAGGCATTGATCTCCACCTCGACGCGGGCGGCTTGTTCGATCAATTGTCGCTCGCGCTCGAGGCCATCGACAGCCACCGTCATATGCAGGCCGGCGGAGACGGCGGGCAATTCGCCCACGCCTTCAATCTCACGCGGCCAGCCGTCGAGCAATGTGTTGCGGCGGCTCAACGCGGCCCGGCGCATGCGCCGGATGTGCCGCTGGAAATGCCCGGCGGCCATGAACTCGGCCATCACCGCTTGGGTACTCACCTCGGAATGCCGGACGTCTACAGCCCGACGTTGCGAGAACGCATCCACCAACGCCGGCGGCAGCACCAGATAACCGAGGCGCAAAGCCGGAAATGCCACCTTGCCGAACGTGCCGACGTACAGCACGCGCCCCTGACGATCGAGTGCTGCCAACGGTGCCAGCGGCGCCCCGGTGTAACGGTATTCACCATCGTAGTCATCCTCGACGATCCAGGCCTGGCTGCGCTCGGCCCACGCCAGTAATTCGAGGCGCCGCGCCAGGCTCATCACCACGCCGGTCGGGTACTGGTGCGACGGCGTCACGTAGGCCACGCGGCAGTTGCCGCTCGCCGACAACGCCGAGCAATCCATGCCTTCGGCGTCCACGGCGATACCCTGCAAACGAGCGCCTGCCACAGCGAAGGCGTGACCGGCTGCGCGGTAACCCGGATTTTCGATCGCGACACTGTCCCCAGGCTCCACCAGTAACTGTGCACAAAGGCTTATGCCCTGTTGTGCACCGCTGGTGATCACAATTTGTTCAGCCGAGCATTGCATGCCACGTGAGCTGCGCAAGTACGCGGCGATCATTGCGCGCAAACGCTGATCGCCGGAAGGGTCGCCGTAGCACAACTGCTCAAGATCCGGCTTGCGCCAGAAAGCCGCATTCAGCTTGGCCCATACGTCAAAAGGGAACAGATCGAAAGCCGGAACACCCACCCGGAATGCCCGCGGCGGACCGCTCGGTGGTCGTGGCAGATGGTTGCTTTCGATGCGCAAAAAACCGCCGCTGTGGATAACTTCACTGGATGAAACCACAGGCAAATCCAGCCACTTTGTGGATAAGGCTGTGGGTAAGCCTGTTGAAAACCCTGTGGACAGTTTTGTGGATAGTTTTTTTGGCTGCACCGCTGTCGGCACTAATTGCGCAACGTAAGTACCGTCCCCCACGCGCCCTTCAATAAACCCTTCGGCATAGAGCTGATCGTAAGTGCGCACCACGCTGTTGCGGGAGATACCCAGCGCTGCCGCCAGATCTCGACTGGCCGGCAACCGCGTACCACTTGCCAGGCGTCCATCGAGCACCCGCAGGCGCAGAGCCTGGTAAAGCTGACGGCTCAACCCCTGCCGGCGATCGAGTTCGATACCGGTCGGATTGAACGGCATGGACAACGGGGCTGAATCAGGCATGACAATGGACCTATGAAATTGGTCGGCAATGGCTCTTACAACAGACCAATAGCCTGCCTAGGATGCAGGCATTCGCCAAGGAAATTCTGTCCATGTACACACCTCGCGCTTTTGCCATCGAAGATCTGTCCCAATTGCACGAATTGATCCTCGCCACCCGCCTCGCCATTCTCGTCAGCCATGGCGAAAAAGGCCTGCAGGCCAGCCATGTGCCGGTGCTGCTGCATCGCGAACAAGGTGAATACGGCACGCTGTACGGGCACCTGGCCAAGGCCAACCCGCAGTGGAAAGACCTGCGCGACGGTGCCGAAGCCATGTTGATCTTTGCCGGCGCCGACGCCTACGTCAGCCCGGGCTTCTACCCGAGCAAGGCCGAGCACGGCAAAGTCGTGCCGACCTGGAATTACATCGCCGTGCACGCCTACGGGCACGCCGAGACCTTCAGCGATGGCGGACGCCTGCTCGACATCGTCAGCACCCTCACCGACCGCCACGAAGCCGGCCGGGCGCAACCCTGGGCCGTCGCCGACGCACCTGCCGATTACATCGACGGCATGCTCAAGGCCATCGTCGGTTTTGCCATTCCGATCGAGCATCTCGAAGGCAAACGCAAGCTCAGCCAGAACCGCAGTGCCGAAGACATTGCCGGGGTGCGCGACGGCCTCGCCGCCAGCCCCGACGTCAACGATCAAACCCTCGCCCGCTTGATGCGTTAAGGAAATCACCATGAGTCAGATCGACATTCGCCCGGTCAGCGCCGCCGACCATGCCGCGTGGCTGCCGCTGTGGCAGACCTACCTGCGGTTCTACAACACCGAACTGCCGGACACGGTGACGCAAAGCACCTGGCAGCGCTTTCTCGATCCGAACGAACCCACCCATGCCGCGTTGGCCTGGGGCGACGGTAAAGCGGTAGGCATGGTGCATTACATCTACCACCGTTCGAACTGGAGCATCGAAAACTCCTGCTACCTGCAGGACTTGCTGGTAGTGCCCGAGACCCGCGGCAGCGGCGTTGGTCGCCTGCTGATCGAACACGTCTACGCCACCGCCAAGGCCGACGGCTGTGGCAAAGTCCATTGGTTGACCCACGAAACCAACGCCACCGCGATCCAGCTCTACGAACGGATCGCCGAACGTCCGGGCTTCATCCAGTTTCGCAAAGCCCTTTAGGAGATGCGCCCATGACCGCTTCACTCGCTGACTGGAAAGGCGTCCCCGCCCCCACCGCCACCCTGCTCGAAGGCCGTTTCATCCGCTTGGAAAAACTTGACCCGGCGCGGCATGCCGATCAGCTTTACGCCGCCCTTGAAGGCCCCGGCGCCGACCCGAAACTCTGGGATTATTTGCCGTACGGCCCGTTCTCCGAGCGCAGTGCATTCAATGACTGGCTGAACAACCATGCGGCCAACAGCGACCCGTATTTTTTCAGCGTCGTCGATCGGGCAACCGGTCAGGTGCAAGGCATTCTCAGCCTGATGTCGATTGTTCCGGCACAGGGCCGTATCGAAATCGGGCACGTCACTTTCGGTGCGCCAATGCAGCGCTCGCCGAAAAGCACCGAAGCGGTGTATCTGCTGGGCCAATATGCCTTTGAGCTCGGTTATCGCCGTCTTGAATGGAAATGCAACAACGGCAACGCCCGCTCCAGATACGCGGCAGAGCGTTTGGGGTTCAGCTTCGAAGGAGTGTTCCGCCAGCATATGGTGGTCAAAGGTCAGAACCGCGATACCGCCTGGTACTCGATTCTGGATTCGGAGTGGCCGGCGATTGGCGCAGGCTTTGAACGCTGGCTTTCAGAAGCGAACCAGACAACGTCGGGGCAAGCGAAAACCCTCGCCGAGTGCCGAACCTAGTCGTCACCGACGCCCGCGTGGGAGCGAGCCTGCTCGCGAAGACGGCGGATCAGTCACCTTTGCATCGACTGACCCAGCGCTTTCGCGAGCAGGCTCGCTCCCACAATTGGCCGGGTACGGCTCAACGACGCAGTTGCTGCGCCAGCACGGCGATGTGTTCCGGGCCGATGCCACAGCAACCGCCCAGATGGCTGGCGCCGCGCTGTTGCCAATCCCTCGCCCATTGCAGATAACCCGGCGGGTCGAGGTCTTCACGCAACGGGTCGAGCCCGTCGTTGGCCGTGGCCTCCTTGGGCTGTGGCGGGAACGCGTTGGCGTAAGCGCCGATATGGATGCTCACCCCGAGACGCTCGAAGGTCGCGCGCGCCGCATCAATCGCTGCGCCGATGACTTCCGGCTGGCTGCAATTGAACAGCAGCGTCTCCACGCCCAGTTCAGCCGCCACCGCCGCCGCTTCAGCGACCGGCTCACCGGAACGCAGGCGCGGCACCTCATCGGTGTCTTCGTCTTTCAAAGTAAACGACAGCCAGAACGCCTTGCCATCCTTCGGTAATCCGGCGTGGATGGCTCGGGCTTCGACGGTCGAACTCTGGGTTTCCGCCAGCCACAGATCCACGTGCGGCGCCAGGCCCTGAACCAACGGCGTCAGCAACTCGCTGGCGCGCGAAGCCTCGAACAGATCCGGGCGATAGGAGCCAAACAGCGGCGGCAATGAACCCGCCACGCGCACGGACTGGCCCGAGGCGTGCACCGCGCGTTGCGCCAGTTCGCCGGCCAATGCCGCCAGCGCCTGGCCTTCAGCGGCGAAGCGAGCTTCGCCGATATGGAACGGCACCACGGCGTAACTGTTGGTGGTGATCACATTGGCGCCACTGGCGATGTACGCGGCATGCACCGCTTCGACCGCTTGCGGTGCTTCGCTCAACGCCAGCGCCGACCACTCGGGTTGACGAAACGGCGCCCCGGCGCGCTGCAACTCACGGCCCATGCCGCCATCGAGAATCACTGTGCTTGCTGCGCCCATATGCTTTTCACTCATATGCTTATGAAAAAAACTCACTACCAGAGTCTTTGTTATAACTATTTAATGCTCACCATTCGGTTAATGACAACCTCTTTTTTGCTCAGGGATCGCCCGTGAAATTGCAACCGTTACTGGCTCTGGGCCTGACCCTGCTCGCCGCTTCGACACAGGTTTTTGCCGGCGCCACGCTGGATCGCATCGAGCAGAACAAAGAACTGGTCGGCGTGCTGATGGAAAGCTATCCACCGTTTTCGTTTCTCAATGAGCAGAATCAGCTCGACGGCTTTGATGTCGATGTCGCCAAAGCCGTGGCCGAAAAACTGGGCGTCAAGCTGCGCCTGGAGACGCCATCCTGGGATGTCATTGCGGCCGGACGCTGGAGCGGGCGTTACGACATCTGCATCTGCTCGATGACACCGAGCAAGGCCCGCGCCGAAGTCTTCGACTTCCCGGTCGAGTACTACGCCTCGCCGGCGGTGATCGTGGTCAACGCCAAGGATGATCGAATTCACAGCGCCAAGGACCTGAGCGGCAAGAAAGTCGGCCTGACCAGCGCCTCCAGTTACGAAAGCTATCTGAACAAGAACCTGATCATCGAAGGTGCCGAAGACACGCAGCTGCAGTATCCGTTCGAGGATGTGCAGATCGCCCCGTACGACACCGACAATGTCGCCTTTCAGGACCTGGGGCTCGGCGCCGGCGTACGTCTCGACGCAATCCTCACCAACCTGGTTACCGCACAACCACGCCTGAATCAGGACAAGCGCTTCAAGCTGGCCGGCGCAGCGCTGTACTCCGAGCCGAATTCGGTGGCCATCGAAAAGGGCGACGCGCAGTGGGACGCGAAAGTCCGTGAAGTGTTCGCGCAACTCAAGCAGGACGGCACCCTGAGCCAGTTGTCGCAAAAATGGATCGGCGCCGATATCAGTCAATGACTTCTTTCCCGACACCGCCACAGCCACCGCAACCGGTGGCTGAATCACGCCTGCAGCGCCTGTTCGGCTTTCGCACACGGCTGTACCTGACCTGGGCTGCGCTGTTCTGCCTGTTCGCCGGATTCTTTCTGAGCTTCGACCTGAAGTTCTCAATCATCCTCGACAAGCTGCCCAACCTCGTCGGCCTGCACCTGGCGCCCAACGGCTTTCTGCAAGGCGCGGCGCTGACGCTGTTTCTGTGTTTGTGCTCGATCGTCGCTTCTTCGCTGCTGGGCTTCGTCACGGCACTGGCGCGCCTGTCGAGCAGCGCCGTGGCGTTCGGTATCGCCAGTTTCTACACCTCGTTCTTTCGCGGCACACCGCTGCTGATCCAGATCCTGCTGATCTACCTCGGCCTGCCGCAACTGGGCCTCGTCCCCGGTGCGATTGTGGCGGGCATCATCGCCCTGTCACTGAACTATGGCGCCTACCTCAGCGAGATCTTTCGCGCCGGCATCCTCGGTGTCGACCACGGCCAACGCGAGGCCTCGCTGGCGCTGGGTATGCGCGAGACGGTGATCTTCTGGCGCATCACCCTGCCGCAAGCCATGCGCACCATTATTCCGCCGACCACCAATCAGTTCATTTCGATGCTCAAGGACTCGTCGCTGATTTCGGTGATGGGCGTCTGGGAAGTGATGTTCCTCGCCCAATCGTACGGCCGCTCAAGCTATCGCTATATCGAAATGCTCACCACCGCGGCGATCATCTACTGGCTGATGTCGATCGGGCTGGAGCTGATTCAAGCGAAGATGGAACGGCATTACGGCAAGGCGTACGTTCGGCGCGGTTGAAACGGCGAACCCCGCTCGGCGTGCAGGGCTCAGCTGTTGTCCGGACGAATCCGTACCACGCCCATCTTCATGCCAAACGGACGAAACACGGCATTCAACGACTTGAGGGTCTGATTGCCTTCGCCATGTTCGATATGCACCAGCGTCCGCACCGAGATCTTGCACATCCGCGCGAACTGGGTCTGGTGCAAACCGGTCACTTCCACCCGCAGTCGACGCACGGCTTCGCCGATGTCCAGCGTGCCTTGGGCCAGGGCTTGCTGGATGCTTTCGATGAGCGCCGTGCGCTCCATGACGGTCAGGCTCTTTGCAGGTTTCATTGCTCTCCTTGTTGCGTTCAGAAGAACGCTTTGAGAAAAAACGCAATATAGTGCAGTTTTAATGGATTAGAGATGCTTAAACTGCAACAAAATGCAGATCATGACGTCGCCAGCTTAGACGGCGCGCAAAATAATGCAGAACGCCTCCGACATCATTCTGTAAAAACCCCTCGCTATACAGGACGGCCCGTCCATAAGAAAAAGGCCGCCCCTTCATGCCGTTTCCGCCACAGCGCCTGTCTCTCGCTATCGCCCTGCTGATCGCCGCCACTGCTGCTCACGGTAAAACCGTGCAGATCGACACCGCCACAACCGCCTCGCAAACGCTGAGCGGCAGCGACACGCTGACGATTTCGGCGCCCGGCAGTATCACCAACACTGGCAAGGCCGTGAGCCTGAAAGACAGCACCAGCGATGCCGGTGTGGTGATCGATAACGCCGGCAAGATCGTGTCCAGCGGTGGCCGAGCCATCGACAGCAGTGGCGATGAGAGCAAGGCGCGCAATTACTCGATCTACAACCGCAGTGGCGGGCAGATTCTGGGGGCCAACGATGCCTTGCGCATCGACAGCAACTTCGTCAGCGGCAGCCTGTTGATCGACAACAGCGGGGTGATTCGTTCGACCACCGGCCAGGGTCTGGATCTGGACGCGCTGCGCAGCGACGCGGTGAAGACCACCATCATCAATCGCGCCGGCGGACTGATTCGCGGCGAGGCCAGCGACGGCATGAAAACCGGCGCCAACGCCACCCTGACCAACTACGGTGAGATCTCCACCGGCGATGCGCACACGGCTGACGACAAGTTCGATGGCGTCGACATCGATACCGCCAGCGGCGTGACGATCAGCAACTACGGGGTGATTTCCGGTGGCCGACACGGCATCACCACCGACCTTGGCGCGACCTTGATCAACTACGGGCAGATCACCGGACGCAACGGTTCCGGGTTTGGCTCCGATGGCGATGGCACGGTGATCAACCATGGCACCATTACCGGTGCGTACTCGGGCCTGCAAGCGAACGGCGACGGCGATGGCGTCGACATCGACAACCTCGCCCACATCGAAAACTACGGCACCATTCAAGGCGTCGGCGCCGGTGGCGTGGACAAGGGCGGTTTTGCCAATGGCAGCGAAGGCATAGCCCTGGGTGGCGGCTACATTCTCAACGCCAGCGGCGCGCTGATCAGCGGTGCCGACAGCGCGATTCTGGTCGATGACGGCAGCGGCAATTCGGGGCTGGCCGCGACCACGCTGGAAAACTTCGGCAGCATCGAGGGCCTGAACGGTTTCGGGGTGAAGTTCGTCGGCGAGTTCGCCGACAGTGTCATCAACGGCGGCACCGTCAGCGGCAGCAATGGTCTGGCGCTGGACCTGGGCGGCGGCGATGACCGCCTGACCCTGCGCAACGGCAGCCGCTTCATCGGCGTGGTCGATGGCGGCAGCGGCACCGATCAGGTGGTCATGGACGATGCGTTCGGTGGCGATTTCGGCGCCAGCCGCAACTTCGAGTGGCTGGAGGTCCGCCAAGGCGCCTGGACGCTGACCGGCAGCGGTGATTTCAGCGATGGCGGCGCGGTGCGCAATGGCGCCACCCTGATCAACCACGGCGGCATCGCTGGCACCCTGACGGTCGATGCCGGCGGCGTGTATGCCGGTGGCGGCTCGGTGGGTAACCTCAACGTCAACGGCACCCTGCGCACCGACACCAGCCTGGGTCGCGCGACCATTGTTCGCGACTTGAACATGGCCAGCACTGCCACCCTCGCCTACGGCGTCAACGCTGACGGCAGCAGCGCGCCGGTAGTGGTCGGCGGTATCGCCAACCTCAATGGCGCGACACTCGCGGTGAATCCCGGCAGCGGCACCTACCCTTGGCAGAGTCACTACACCGTGCTGCAAGCAGCGCAAGTCAACGGCACCTTCGGTGAAGTCAGCAGTGACTATGCGTTCCTGACGCCAACCCTCGCTTACACCGCGACTCAGGTCGACCTGACTTATACCCGCAACGACATAGCCTTCAACGAGTTCGCCACCACCGCTAACGGCAACAATGCCGCCAACAGCCTGGCCTCGATCGGCAAAAACAATGCGCTGTACAACGCCTTGCTCAACACCACTCAAAGCAGTGCCGGTGCGGCAATCGAACAACTGGCCGGCACAAGCAATGCCAACCTCACCAGTGCCACGCTCAGTGCCAGCAGTCAGGTTGGCAGCAGCATGCTCGCAGCGATGCAGCAAATGGCGGGGCCGGGTTTGCTGGTCGGTCTCGATCAGCGCGACACGCCGGTGCTGGCCGCCAGTGGCGTGCCGGCGGCGGCGCGCAATCTCAATGATCCGAACGCTCGCGGCCGCCTCTGGCTGCAAGGTATCGGCGGCTACGGCAAAGTCGATGGCGAACATGGCAGCAGCGGTCTGGAGCAACGCACCAAGGGCAGCTTGCTCGGTGCCGACTGGGCGCTGAACCCGGCCTGGCGCGTGGGCGTTCTGGGCGGTTACTCGCAGACCGATCTGGATGCCAGCGGCGTCGAAGGCGAGGTCGACAGCTGGCACGCCGGGATTTATGCGCTGCATCAGAACGGCCCGCTCGCCGTGCGCCTCGGCGCGGCGTACAGCGCTCATCAAGGCGACAGCCAGCGCAGCATCGCTTTCAACGGTTTCAGCGATCGTCCGAAAGGCGACTACGACGCCGACAGCCAACAGGCCTTCGCCGAACTCGGCTACGCCATGGGCAGCGGCCGGCTCAGCGCCGAACCGTTCGCCAGCCTCGGCTACCAGCGCTACCACAGCGAGCGCTATCAGGAAAAAGGCGGCGCCGCTGCGTTGCAAGTCGACAGCCAGACCCAGGACAACTTCAGCAGCACCCTCGGCCTGCGGCTCGCGCATTTGAGCAGCCTGAACAATGGCATGAGCGTCACCCCGCGCATGGCCCTCGGCTGGAAACACACTTACGGCGATGTCAGCAGCTCGACGCGCCAGGCGTTTGTAACCGGCGGCACGGCGTTCAATGTCGAGGGCAGCGCGCTGGATCGCGACAGCCTGATGCTGGAAGCCGGGCTTGATGTCGGCGTCTCGGCACGGCATTCGCTGGGCCTGGGCTACAGCGGCGAGATCGGCAGCAACAGCCGTAACCACGGGCTGATCGGGCAATGGCAGATGAGTTTTTAAGCGCTTGATAGACGGTAGCAGCCCGGCTTCGCTGTAGGAAAAAGCGCCGATCAAGCCGGGTAAAAAAGGTCCGGTTTCGAGTCCCCCGGACTTTTTCGCCGCGTACGGTCCGACGTCGCCTGCACAGGTAGGAGAAGCAGCCGACAGCGGATTTTTGAGGTCCGCCATAGAGTTGAGTCTTCACTCTCTGGAAAAGGCTTTCCTTGATGCTGACTCAACACGGATGTAAACCAGAACACCTGGCGCTGGCCATTTCCCTGGCACTCGGTTGCGTAGAGTTTGCCAACGCCGAGCAACCCTCGGAAGCCGCTGAACCGCTGACACCCATCGCGGCACCGCAACCGACCGAAGCCAGCGCCAAGGAAAAGGCTGCTGAACGACTTCAGCGCTTTCTCAGTGATCCGGGAACGGTGCCCATCGTTTTCGAAACCGCGCAAAAATCCTTCAAGGGCACCGCGGTCAACGATCTGATCAGCCTCAAGGACGGTGCCAGCTTCACAGGCCGACTGGACGGTGGTGAGGGCGACAACTTTCTGTTTCTCGATGCCAGCGACGGCGGTGCGCTTAAAGACACGCGCAACTTCAACGGCCTGGTCGTCGCCAAGGGCGACTGGACGTCGAGTTCCAAGGGTGACTTCAGGGAAGGTGTGCTGGTTCAAGGCGGCACGGCCCTGACCAACCTGGGAAGCCTCAAAGGCGATGTTCATGTCGAGAACGGCGGCAGCTTCGCTGGCAAAGGTACGGTAGAGAATCTGCAAGTCGGCGGGCTGCTTACCGTCAACGGATTGCTTGGGGCGCCGCGGGTCAAAGGCGATCTGCACTTGGCGCCAACCGCCGAGCTGGCGTATGAGGTCACGCCTTCTGGCAGTCAAACGATCAAGGTCGACGGCACTGCCGCGCTCGCCGGCGCCACCTTGAATATCGTCGCAGCGCAGGGGGAGTATCCACAGAGCAGCCAGTACAAAGTTATCGAAGCGGGTGCGGTGGAAGGTGAGTTCGGCACCATTCGCAACAACCTCGCGTTCATGACCGCTACACCTCAATACAACAAGAAATCGGTCGGATTGACCTACGCCCGCAATGACGTAGCGCTGAAAGAGGTGGCTACGACTGACGCCGGCCGCGCGGTCGCCGAGAGCCTTGTCGAACCCGTCGCGCCATCTCCCTCTGCGCTGCCAACATCAACGCCAACGCCAACGCCAACGCCAGCAACGGCAGTGGGAACCACTCCAATCCCGACCCCGCCATCCGCGCTCGCCACCAAACCTGCTGCAGCCGCTGAGCAGGAACAAATCGTCATCGCACAGGCAGAGCAGGCAGCCGAACAGCCCGCGCCTGTGTCGACAAAACCGGCAAACACCGCAGTCGCCGCACTCCTGTCCAGCGACAAGACCACTGCCCCCATCGCCCTCGAACAACTTGCCGCCGGCAGCAACGCCAATCTCGCCAAAGCCACCTTGAGCAGTGTCTCGCCGGTAAGCGCCAGCATGCTTTCGGCGATGCAGCAATTGAGCAACCACTCAGACAGGACATACACATCGGCCAACTCGCCCGGCCAGGCATCCGCCGCAGCCGACACTGGCCGGGTGTGGATTCAGGCACTCGGCCATGGCGGCAAGGTCGATCGCGATGTCGACAGCACTCTCAAGCACGCTACCCAAGGCCTGGTCCTGGGCGCCGACTGGCGGCTCGATGAGCAATGGCATGTCGGCCTGCTCGGCGGCAAATCGCAAACCCGACTCGACGCCCGCCAATACGACGGCGACCTCGACAGCTGGCACCTCGGCGCCTACGCCGTACGCCAGGACGGCCCGTTGGCCGTGCGCCTCGGCGCAACCTGGGCCAGCCACGAAGGCAGCAGCAAACGCCGCGTCGCCTACAACGGCTTCAGCGATCGCCTGCAGGGCAATTACAACGCCAACACCCAGCAAGCCTTCGCCGAACTCGGCTACAACTTAGGCCGCGACAACGCCACCCTCGAACCCTTCGCGAGCCTTGGCTATCAACGCTACCAGCGCGACAGCTACCGCGAAAAAGGCGGCGACGCAGCCCTGAAAGTATTCGGACAAACCCGCGACAACCTCAGCAGCACCTTCGGCCTGCGCACCGCCCACACCACCCGACTCGACAACGGCATAACCCTGACCCCGCGCTTCAGCGCCGGCTGGAAACACACCTTCGGCGAAATCGACAACCATACGCACCAACAACTGATCAAAGGCGGCAAACGCTACGAAATCGCCGGCGCCGCACTGGACCGCAACAGCCTGTCCATCGACACCGGCCTCGACCTCGGCCTCGCCGCCAACCACACCGTCGGCGTCAGCCTTACAGCCGAAGCGGGCAATGACAGCCGGACTCATGGCGTGACGGGGCAATGGCGCATGGCGTTTTGATGGATGGTTGATCAGCCTAAGCCCCTCACCCTAGCCCTCTCCCAAAGGGAGAGGGGACTGATCGCGGTGGATGTGAGAGATACGCCGACTTGGGATACCGAGTCGTACGCAATCTCAAAGCCAACGCAAATCGGCTCCCTCTCCCTCGGAAGAGGGCTGGGGTGAGGGGAAAATCCACCACAATTCCAAGTCGAACAACCGCTCTTCACCACTCAACAATGAGCGTTAGCTCGCGTGCTCTTGATCTTGATCTTGCCTAACCAGCGACATCGGAAGGCTGAGTGGAGGGATTGATCCGGGCGTGGGAGCGCAGCGACCGTACGACGAAGTCGTACACAGCGGAAGGAGGTGCAGCGAAGCAAACCGTAGCCGCTGCGCCCGGATCGATCCCGGAGCGAAGGGACCCGAGCCTGCGAGGGCCGAACGCAGGAGCAAGCCTTTTCGGTTACCTTTTCGGCGTCTGGAAAAGGTGACTCGCCGTAAGGGCGAAACCGCCAGCCGCAACCCCCGAAACAACGGATATTCACCCAAAACAACCAATGCATGGTCGGCCCAGAGGCCGCCAAGGCAACCAACCAAAAAAAAGGGGAGCACATGCCCCCCCGAGGTTTAAAACATTACATCGAAGCGCTAAATCACCCTTCGATCTCAATCAAAATCTCACCCGGATTCACCCGATCGCCCTTGACCACATGAATCGCCGCAACCTTCCCGGCAATCGCCGCCTGAACCTCGGTCTCCATCTTCATCGCCTCGGTAATCAGCACCGCCTGACCCGCCTTCACGGTGTCGCCCTCCTTGACCAGCACATCGACGATATTGCCCGGCATGGTCGTGCTGACATGCCCCGGCGCCGACGCCTGCTTGCGCTTGCTGCTGCCACCGCTGACAAACTCGTTGAGCGGCTCGAACACCACTTCTTCCGGCATGCCATCGATCGACAGATAGAAGTGCCGCTTGCCCTCGGCCTTGACGCCAACACCGGTGATATCGACGCGGTAGGTTTCGCCGTGCACATCAATGACGAACTCGGTCGGCACGCCCTCACCACCCGCAGAGGCAACAGCGCCCGCCTCAGGAATCGGCAACAGCACTTCCGGCGTCAGGGTGCCGGCGGCACGTTCCTCGAGGAACTTGCGACCAATGTCCGGGAACATGGCAAAGGTCAGCACGTCCTCTTCCGAGGTCGCCAGTGCGCCGATATCGGCCCGCAGTTTGGTCATCTCCGGCTTGAGCAGATCGGCCGGGCGTACGTCGATGACGTCTTCGCTGCCGATCGCCTGACGGCGCAGTTTTTCGTTGACCACGCCCGGCGCTTTGCCATAACCGCCTTGCAGGTAAAGCTTCACTTCATTGGTGATGGTCTTGTAACGCTCGCCTGCCAACACGTTGAAAAACGCCTGTGTACCCACGATCTGCGAAGTCGGGGTCACCAGCGGTGGGAAGCCGAGGTCTTCACGTACCCTCGGGATCTCGGCCAGCACTTCGCCCATGCGGTTCAAGGCGCCCTGCTCTTTCAATTGGTTGGCCAGGTTGGAAATCATCCCGCCCGGTACCTGGTTCACCTGCACACGAGTGTCGACCGCGGTGAATTCGCTTTCGAACTGGTGGTACTTCTTGCGTACGGCGTAGAAGTACAGGCCGATCTCTTGCAGCAACTCGAGGTTCAGACCGGTATCGAACTCGGTGCCCTTGAGCGCCGCGACCATCGACTCGGTGCCCGGGTGGCTGGTGCCGGAGGCGAAACTGGAGATCGCAGTGTCGATGTGATCGGCGCCGTTTTCGATCGCCTTCAGCTGACACATGGCTGCCAGGCCTGCGGTGTCGTGGGAGTGGATGAACACCGGCAGCGACTGTTCGGCCTTCAATGCACGCACCAGTTCACCGGTAGCGTACGGAGTCAGCAGACCGGCCATGTCCTTGATCGCCACCGAGTCGCAACCCATGGCTTCCATTTGCCTGGCCTGCGCCACGAACGCATCGATGGTGTGCACCGGGCTGGTGGTGTAGGCGATAGTGCCCTGGGCATGTTTACCGGCAGCCTTCACTGCTTCAATGGCCACGCGCAGGTTACGCACGTCGTTCATCGCGTCGAAGATACGGAATACGTCGATGCCGTTCTCTGCGGCTTTGGCGACGAAGGCCTGGACCACGTCGTCGCTGTAATGGCGATAGCCCAGCAGGTTCTGCCCGCGCAACAGCATTTGCAGACGCGTGTCAGGCAGCGCCGCGCGCAGTTGGCGCAGACGCTCCCACGGGTCTTCTTTAAGGAAACGTACACAGGCGTCGAACGTCGCACCGCCCCAGCATTCCAGCGACCAGTAGCCGACTTTGTCGAGCTTGTCGCAGATCGGCAGCATGTCCTCGGTGCGCATGCGGGTGGCGAGCAGCGATTGGTGAGCGTCGCGCAGGATGGTGTCAGTAACGAAGATCTTCTTGGTCATTGGTATCTCCTCATAGCGGCAAGCTTCAAGCTACGAGCTGCAAGAAAAAGCCAATCTGCTTTTACTTGCCGCTCGCAGCTAAAAGCTCGCAGCTGTTTCATTCATAGGCCTGCGTGGGCGGCGATGGCGGCGGCGATGGCCAGGGCCAGCTCTTCGGGTTTGCGCTTGATCGAGTAGTTGGTCAGTTCCGGGTGGCTTTCAACGAAGCTGGTATTGAACTGACCGCTGCGGAATTCCGGGTTGCGCAGGATTTCCTGGTAGTAGGCGGCGGTGGTCTTCACCCCTTGCAGGCGCATGTCGTCGAGCGCGCGCAAGCCACGGTCCATTGCCTCTTCCCAGGTCAATGCCCAGACCACCAGCTTCAGGCACATCGAATCGTAGAACGGCGGAATGGTGTAACCGGTGTAGATCGCCGTGTCGGTGCGCACGCCCGGACCACCGGGCGCGTAGTAACGGGTGATCTTGCCGAAGCTCGGCAGGAAGTTGTTCTTCGGATCTTCGGCGTTGATGCGGAACTGCAAGGCGAAACCGCGGTGCTGGATGTCTTCCTGCTTCACCGAAAGGGGCAGGCCGGAGGCGATGCGGATCTGCTCGCGAACGATATCGATGCCGGTGATTTCTTCGGTGATGGTGTGTTCCACCTGCACGCGAGTGTTCATCTCCATGAAGTACACCTCGCCCTCGGCGAGCAGGAACTCCACGGTGCCGGCGTTCTCGTAACCCACCGCCTTGGCCGCGCGCACCGACAGATCGCCGATGTAGGCGCGCTGTTCCGGGGTCAGTTGCGGGCTTGGCGCGATCTCGATGAGCTTCTGGTTACGGCGCTGGATCGAACAGTCACGCTCGAACAGGTGCACGACGTTGCCGAAGCTGTCGCCGAGAATCTGCGCTTCGATGTGCTTGGGATTGACGATGCATTTTTCCAGGAACACTTCCGCCGAGCCGAAGGCCTTGGTGGCTTCGGAAATGACCCGGGGGAAATTCTGTTCGAGTTCTTCGCGACTGTTGCAGCGACGGATACCGCGACCGCCACCACCCGAAGTGGCCTTGAGCATCACCGGGTAACCGATGCGGTCCCCTTCGGCCAAGGCTTCTTCGATGCCCGAGACGTTGCCTTCGGTGCCCGGCGTGACCGGCACGCCCGCCTTGATCATGCTGCGGCGCGCTTCGGTCTTGTCGCCCATGCGCCGGATGACTTCAGCCGACGGGCCGATGAACTTGATTCCGCGTTCGGCGCAGATTTCCGCCAGTTCGGCGTTTTCCGACAGGAAGCCGTAGCCGGGGTGCAGCGCATCGCAGCCGGTTTCTACGGCCAGGTTCACCAGCTTGCGCGGGTTGAGGTAACCGGCCAATGGCTCGGCGCCAATGCTGTGAGCTTCGTCCGCACGCTTCACATGCAGGGCATGACGGTCGGCGTCGGAAAAAATCGCTACCGAGCGAATGCCCATCTCGGCGCAGGCTCGTACGATTCGTACGGCAATCTCACCACGGTTGGCGATCAGGATCTTTGTTATCACTTGGAGGTTCCCTTGAGCCGGTGGCACCACGACCTGCTAGACCCAGGTCGACGCGTGACCAAATGTTTCAATTCGGTCGCAGGTCCACACTAGCGCTCGCAAGGGATTAACAAAAATGAATAAAAATTGGGTCAGGCATAAGTAAAGACTTATAGTTAAAACATCGAACACATTTCAGAGCCTGCAAAAATGCGTAAGTCCTTGATGCGTATGACATTACGTCAGCTACAGATCTTCAACGAAGTGTGTGATCTGCGTTCCTATAGCCGCGCAGCTGATGAAATGTCCCTCACACAACCGGCCGTAAGCCTACAGATTCGTCAGCTTGAAGAGCTGATCGGCCAGCCCTTATTCGATTATGTCGGCAAAAAACTTTACATGACCGAGGCCGCCGAAGCGCTGCAGCGCGCCAGCCGCGACATTTTCGGGCGCCTGGAAAACCTCGATATGCAACTGTCGGACATGCAGGGTTCGCTACAAGGTCAGTTGAAACTGGCGGTGGAATCCAGCGCCAAATATTTCGTCCCGCACTTGTTTGCGGCGTTCAAGCGCCAGCACCCCGAGGTCAATCTGCAACTGACCGTGGTCAACCGCGGCCAGGTGATCCGACGGCTGTCGGACAACCGCGATGACCTGGTGATCATGTCGATGGTGCCGCAGGACATGGGCCTCGAATTTCTGCCGTTCCTGAATAATCCGATTGTTGCGGTCGCACGTCCCGATCACCCGTTGGCGCATCTGGGACCGTTGCGCCTGCAGGATCTTGAACCTTACACATTGCTGATTCGCGAGCAGGGCTCGGGCACGCGGCTGGCATGCGAAGAATATTTCAAAGAGAAACGCGTGCACTTCACCCAGACTCAGGAAGTGGCCTCGGCCGAGGCTCAGCGCGAGTGTGTGCTGGCGGGTCTGGGCGTGGCGCTGTTGACGCGTCACGCCCTGAACCTGGAGCTGGCGACCGGCGGGCTGGTCGAGCTGCCGGTCGAGGAATTGCCGCTGCTGCGTAGCTGGTGCCTGGTGCAGGCCAAAGCCAAACGCCTGTCACCGGTGGCGCACGCCTTCCTGGCGTTTATCCGCAGCGAGCGTGCGCAGATCAGCGCGCTGGTTGAGCGTTTCGACGGGAAGCTGCGGGTGCTGCCTGCCAGAAATTAACCTCGGGGAAATCGCCGATCTCGGCTTGAAGCTGGCGAAGTTCGAAGCGATCTTCGATGGCGCGACGGAATTCCATGCGGCGCTGGTCTTCCTGCTGACGGCGGGTTTTCGCGGCGCTGTTGCGTTCTTCGTAGGGCTGAGCCATTTCGATTCTCCCAAGGCGAGTACGGGAGTTTCACAATAGGCGTGGCGGATGACGGTTTGGCTGCGCGGGGGTTACAGACTGATGAAAGTTTCGGATTTTCAGTGTTGTTGAGGACGCCTTCGCGAGCAGGCTCGCGATTAAGGTCGGAGCGACCCTGGATGACTTCAGTCATCCAGCGCTTTCACGGCTTTGGGCGACAAGCGCAGGCTGCGCAAACTGCGCTTCACACTCTTGAGGTGATTGACCAGGCTCGGCCCGCGCGCCATGGCCACACCCATCGCCAGCACATCGATCACCACCAGGTGGGCGATACGTGAGGTCAGCGGCGTGTAGATTTCCGTGTCTTCGTGCACATCGATTGCCAGATTGACCGTCGACAGCTCGGCCAGCGGTGTCTGGCTCGGACACAGGGTGATCAACGAGGCGCCGCTTTCGCGAACGAGGTTAGCGGTGATCAGCAGATCCTTGGAGCGCCCCGACTGGGAAATGCAGATCGCCACATCGGTCGGTTTCAGGGTCACCGCCGACATCGCCTGCATGTGCGGGTCGGAATACGCCGCCGCAGTCAGCAGTAGACGGAAGAACTTGTGCTGGGCATCCGCCGCCACTGCACCGGACGCGCCAAAGCCATAGAACTCGACGCGCTGCGCCTGCGACATCAACGTGACCGCGCGCTGCAATTCCACCGGATCGAGCTTCTCGCGAACCTCCATCAGCGTGTGCAGCGTGGTGTCGAAAATCTTCAGGCTGTAATCGGCGACCGAGTCGTCTTCGTGGATCGCGAATTGGCCGAAACTGGCACCGGCAGCCAGGCTTTGCGCCAGTTTGAGCTTCAGATCCTGAAAACCGGAACAACCAATGGCGCGGCAAAAACGCACGATGGTCGGTTCGCTGATGCCGACGCTGTGGGCCAGATCGGCCATGGAACTGTGCATCACCGCCGCAGGGTCAAGCAGCACGTGGTCGGCGACCTTGAGCTCCGACTTGCGTAACAGGTGACGTGACTGGGCGATGTGTTGCAGCAGATTCAAGGGGCTGGACTCTTCTTGTGGGCAAGGATGTAGCACGCTTGTAGTTATACTACATGAATTGGCATTTTGCCTGCTCAATGCGTAACTCGATGTCCCGCTATCTGGCGCGATGGCCTGCATGTAGCCCTTAAAGCGGTTTTTCCTGTTCGCGCAAAAGCCCGGCCAGCGCGCCGGCGTCAACCGGACGACTGATCAGATAACCCTGCACTTCGTCACAACCTTCGCTGCGCAAGAACTCCAGTTGGTCCGGGCACTCGACGCCCTCGGCGACGACTTTCAGCGACAAGCCATGGGCCATGGCGATGATCGCGCGAGTGATCGCCGCGTCTTCGCTGCCCTCATCCAAACCGCGGATGAACGCTTGATCGATCTTCACGTAATCCACCGGAATGCGCTTGAGATAACTCAGCGACGAATAGCCGGTACCGAAATCGTCGATTGCCAGTTTCACACCCAGATCGCGCAGTTGCTGGAACGTCGCGATGATGTGCTCGACGCTGTCGAGCAACTGGCTTTCGGTGAGTTCCAGTTCCAGGCAATGCGGCGCCAGCCCCGTCTCCTCCAGCACCTGCCGCACCAGACTGACCAGTTTGCCTTGGCGCAGCTGGTGCACCGACAGGTTCACCGACACGCGGATCGGCGCCAGGCCCTGCCGCTGCCATTCGCAAGCCTGCCAGCAAGCCTGACGCAGAACGAACTCGCCGATCGGCCCGATCAACCCGGTTTCCTCGGCCAACCCGATGAAGTCGGCCGGCGGCACCTGACCCATGCTCGGATGCTCCCAGCGCACCAGCGCTTCCGCGGCATTCAGGCGGCCGGTTTGCAGGCACAGTTTCGGCTGATAGAACACGCTGAGCTGCTGCTCTTCAATCGCCCGGCGCAGATGGTTTTCCAGTTGCAAGCGCTCCAGCGTGCTGGCCTGCAAACTGTCGGTATAAAACTGGAAGTTGTCGCCGCCCAGATGTTTGGCGTGCTGCATGGCCATGTTCGACTGGCTGACCAGCGTGGAAATCTCGCGGGCGTTGTCCGGCAGCAGACTGATGCCCATCGAAGCGCTGACCACCAGCTCGTGCCCTTCCACCGTCAGCGGCAAGCGCAGCTTCGATGACAAGCGCGTGGCGACGCGGGCCAGACTCGACAGGTTGCCGTAGGCATCGAACAGCACCGCAAATTCATCACCGGACAAGCGCGCTATGGTGTCGGCTTCCGGCAAAGCATTGACCAGCCGCCGCGCCATTTTTTGCAGCAACTGGTCCGCCACCTCATGCCCGAGGCTGTCATTGAGCAACTTGAAACGGTCCAGATTGATGTGCAGCAGGGCCAGACTGCGCCGGCTCTGCCGCGAGCGCTGATGCGCTTCGTGCAGGCGTTCGCGAAACAGCGAGCGGTTGGCCAGACCGGTGAGCTCGTCATAGTGGGTCAGATAACGCATGCGCTCTTCGGATTCGCGCCGCGCCGACAGATCGGCGAAGAAACCAACGATATGGCTGACATTACCGCGGTTGTCGCACACCGCATTCAATTGCAGCCATTGCGGGTACAGCTCGCCGTTCTTGCGCGTTTCCACCAGTTCGCCCTGCCAGCTACCGTGCTGCTCCAGCGCATGACGAATGGCCACATAATGGCGGCGGGCATCGCGGCTGCATGGCAACTCGACGACATTGCGCCCGAGCATGTCGTCGATGTCATAGCCGGTGACCCGGCTGAAGGCCTGATTGATCGCGATCAGCGCGTAGTTCGGGTCGAGAATCACGATGCCTTCACTGGCCGCTTCAAACACCGTCGCCGCGAGCCGCTGCTGTTCTTCAAGCCGCTTGCTGGCGCTGATGTCACGGCGCGTGCCAACCATGCGGATCACTCGCCCATTGACGCTGCGCTCTACCGCACGGCCCCGGTCTTCGATCCAGACCCAATGGCCGTCGCCGTGACGTACGCGATATTCAATCTGATAATCCTCGCTGCGCCCCTTCAAATGCTCGATCAATGCGTACTTGAGCGACGGCAGATCCTCGGGATGCAAGCGTGGCTTGAGATCGCGCAGCAGCGCGGTGACATATTCCGGGGCGAGGCCGAACAGCTCCTGAATTTGCGTGTGATGGACTTCGTCGGTCTGCAGGTTCCAGTCCCACAACCCCAGCTCGCTGGCCTTCAACGCCAGCGCCAGACGCGCCTCGCTTTTGCTCAGGGCCTGGTTGGCCGCATCCAGTTCGCGGCTGCGCTGGGCGACGCGGTCTTCGAGTTCGACCTGAGCCTCGCGCAGCTTGCCCTCGGCACAGCGGCGCTGCTCGATTTCCCTGGCCAGTTCCTGGTTAAGCTGCTCGCCGCGCAGTTGGGTCTGCTGCAAATGTTCGATCAGGTGCTGGTTCTGAAAGCGCCGCAGCAAACCGCGGTCGATCAGCCGATTGACCTGCCAGGCGACCACGCTCAAGGAGCCGAGCAGGATCAAGCCGAGCCAGCCCCAACCACGCGCCTGCTCATCGCCACCCCAGAACAGGTATCCGATCGCTGGCAGCAGACAGGGCAAAGTGAACGACAGGAACGCCGGCAGGCTCACGGCGTAGGCGACGCTGGCCGACAGGGTCGCCGCGCCGATCAGGCCGAACACCCAGGCTTGTTGCATGAAGTTATCGGCGGGCACCAGCGCGATACCGGCACCGGCGAGCGTCAGGCCGGTCATCGTCGAACCGAGCAGAAACATGCGCCGCCAGATCGGCTGGGCCTGACGATCCGGTATCGCCGAGTCGAATGCCGCGACCTGAATCACCCGCAGTGCCACCAGCGACAACAGCCACACCAGCCAGATGCTGACCACGAAGTAACGCTGCGGGCTCCAGAGCAATGCCGCGCAGACCAGGCCATTGACCAACATGAACAGCGTCGGCAGCAATGAGCCCTGATACAGCAGACGCGTGCGCTCGACCGCCATTTCGACGGCATAGTGCTTGCGGATGACCCGGGGTTCCACAGAGGGTCCCGACAGTTCGGCGCTGAGGATCATGGGCAACGTTCTTGTTCTTATAAGGAGGGCGTGCGCCCGAAACGTCGACGGAGCATACACAAGCCGCTCCGGTTGCCAAACTGCTGCAGGTCACAATTGCGCCGAAACTTGCGCGTGTCCCGGCACCGTCGCGACCGCTCAAGCGAGACGGGCCGAAGCCTGCAGGGGTGACCGACCGGTCGTCATCGGCAGCACTTTCATCGGCTAATGCAACACGCGGTTTGCCCGGGCCTGCGGCGCACCCTAGAATGCCCCGATGCGCGATGATCTCTCCCTTCTGCTGAACTCTCTCAACGATGCCCAACGCCAGGCCGTAGCGGCCCCCGTTGGCCGTCAGTTGGTCCTGGCCGGTGCTGGCTCCGGTAAAACCCGAGTGCTGGTGCACCGTATCGCCTGGTTGATCCAGGTCGAAAACGCCTCGCCCCACTCCATCCTGTCGGTGACCTTCACCAACAAGGCCGCTGCCGAGATGCGTCACCGCATCGAGCAGTTGCTGGGCATCAACCCGGCTGGCATGTGGGTCGGCACCTTCCACGGCCTGGCGCACCGCTTGCTGCGGGCGCACTGGCAGGAAGCCGGCCTGAGCCAGACCTTCCAGATTCTCGACAGCGACGACCAGCAACGCTTGGTCAAGCGAGTGATCCGCGAGCTGGGGCTGGATGAGCAACGCTGGCCTGCCCGTCAGGCGCAGTGGTTCATCAATGGCCAGAAAGACGAAGGTCTGCGGCCGCAACACATCCAGGCCAGCGGCGATCTGTACCTGGCGACCATGCGTGGCATTTACGAAGCCTACGAGGCGGCGTGCCAGCGTGCCGGGGTTATCGATTTCTCCGAATTGCTGCTGCGCGCCCTCGACCTGTGGCGCGATCATCCGGGCCTGCTGGCACATTATCAGAAGCGCTTCCGACACATTCTGGTCGACGAATTCCAGGACACCAACGCCGTGCAGTACGCCTGGTTGCGCCTGCTCGGCAAGGGTGGCGACAGCCTGATGGTGGTCGGCGACGACGACCAGTCGATTTACGGCTGGCGCGGCGCGAAGATCGAGAACATCCACCAGTACTCATCCGACTTCCCGGATTCCGAGACCATTCGTCTGGAGCAGAACTACCGCTCCACCGCCGGCATCCTCAAGGCGGCCAACGCGCTGATTGCCAACAACACCGGGCGTCTGGGCAAAGAACTGTGGACCGACGGCGGCGATGGCGAAGCGATCAATCTGTACGCCGCATTCAACGAACACGACGAAGCGCGCTACGTTGTCGAAACCATCGAGAGTGCGCTGAAAACCGGCCTGGCGCGCAGCGAAATCGCGATCCTGTACCGCTCCAACGCCCAGTCGCGCGTTCTCGAAGAAGCCTTGCTGCGCGAGCGCATTCCGTACCGTATCTACGGCGGCCAGCGCTTCTTCGAGCGCGCCGAAATCAAGAACGCCATGGCCTACCTGCGCTTGCTCGAGGGTCGCGGCAACGATGCCGCATTGGAGCGGGTGATCAACGTGCCGGCCCGCGGCATCGGTGAGAAAACCGTCGAGGCAATTCGTGAGCACGCCCGGCACAGCGATGTGTCGATGTGGGAAGCGATGCGCCTGCTGGTCGCCAACAAGGGTCTGACCGGTCGCGCGGCCAGCGCACTGGGCGCGTTTATCGAGCTGATCGAAAACCTTGCCGCCAAGTGCGCCGAGATGCCCTTGCACTTGATGACCCAGACCGTCATCGAGCAGTCCGGCCTGATCGCCTACCACGAAGCGGAAAAAGGTGAAAAAGGTCAGGCACGGGTAGAAAACCTTGAGGAACTGGTCAGCGCCGCGCGCAACTTCGAAAACACCGAAGAAGACGAAGAGCTGACGCCACTGGCGGCGTTCCTCGGCCACGCGTCGCTGGAGGCCGGCGACACCCAGGCCGACGAGCACGAAGACAGCATCCAACTGATGACCCTGCACAGCGCCAAAGGCCTGGAATTCCCTTACGTGTTCCTCGTGGGCATGGAAGAAGGCCTGTTCCCGCACAAGATGAGCCTCGAAGAACCGGGGCGTCTGGAAGAGGAACGGCGTCTGGCCTATGTGGGTATCACCCGGGCGATGCAGAATCTGGTGATGACCTACGCGGAAACCCGCCGCCTGTACGGTAGCGAGACCTACAACAAGGTGTCGCGTTTCGTCCGCGAGGTGCCGAAAGGTCTGATTCAAGAAGTGCGTTTGTCGAATAGCGTCAGCCGGCCCTTCGGCGGCAACCAGTCGATGAGTGGCAGCAACCTGTTCAGCGGCAGCGAGATACCGGAGACCGGTTTCGTCCTCGGCCAGGCCGTGCGCCATTCGATCTTCGGCGAGGGCGTGATCCTCAACTTCGAAGGCTCCGGCGCACAGGCCCGGGTGCAGGTGAACTTCGGCGAAGGCAGCAAGTGGCTGATGCTTGGTTACGCCAAGCTCGAGGCCATCTAACGCCGGTTCCGCTTGCTTTCTGTAGGATTGAGCCTGCTCGCAGGCTCAATCCTACAAGAGACCCAAATCCCTCTGAACCTATCGCCTTTTCCTACACACAAAAGTACATCGGCTGATTGCCTCGCCAAGCTGAACGCAACCTGTCAGGCAAAAGCCGGAAACACTCTCTCGCTAGCCAGTAACACTTCAGCTGTGCAACATGGCGCGCGTGTCTCCACAAAACGGGAATACCCTTTATGAAACGTTTTCTTAGCATCGCCATGGCGTTGTGCATCGGCCTGACGATGAGCCTCGACGCCAACGCCAAGCGCTTTGGTGGTGGCAAAAGCGCCGGCGCTGCGCCGACGCACCAGACCAGCCAGATGGCTCCTTCTTCTCCAGGCGTGGGCGGCGCAGCTGCGACCGCTGGCGCTGCCGGTGCTGCAGGCGCTGCGGCCAAGGCCGGCGGTGCTTCCAAGTGGCTCGGCCCTCTGGCCGGTATCGCCGCCGGTGGCCTGCTCGCCTCCATGTTCATGGGCGGCGGGTTCCAGGGCATGCAGATCTTCGACATCCTGATCATGGCGCTGATCGCGTTCGTGATTTTCCGCTTCATCGCCGCCCGTCGTCGCAAGCAGCAGGAGCAGTTCGCTCCGGCCGGCGCGCCAATGCAGCGTGAAGTCTTCGAGCAGAAGCCTGCTGCCATGGGTTCGATCTTCGGTGGTTCGGCTGCACCTGCTGCCGCCCGTCCGGTGATCAACGCACCAGCGTGGTTCAACGAGCAGAACTTCCTTGAAGCTGCACGTAGCCACTTCCAGTCGCTGCAGCAGCACTGGGATGCCAACGAAATGGACAAGATCGCCGAGTTCGTGACGCCGCAAATGCTTGAATTCCTCAAGCGTGAGCGCGCTGACCTGGGTGATGGCTTCCAGTCAACCTACATCGACAACCTGCAAGTGCAACTGGACGGCGTCGATGATCGTGCCGACAAAACCATTGCCACCCTGACCTTCACCGGCGTTTCGAAGACTTCGCGCTTCGACCAGGGCGAAGTGTTCAGCGAAAGCTGGAACATGGAACGCCCGCAGGGCGAGAACCAGCCCTGGCTGGTCGCCGGTATCCGCCAGAACGGCTGATTGCCTGCTGAGCTTCACTTGCGGTAATAAAACAACCCCAGCCTCGGCTGGGGTTTTCTATTTCGCAGTTGCATCTATAGCGAGCTACTGTATAAACCGGCCCCTATAAACCGCGCCATTCAAGCAAGAGGATCCCCGGACGTGGAAGAAATCATCGAACAACTACGCGAAGCCAACGAACCCGTACCGGTTCCCTTGGAATTGCCTGACGAAGACCTGCTGGTCGAAATTGAAGAACAACTGTTCATCGACATTCCGTTTGTCTTCCGGGAATTTTTGCTGACCGTCAGCGATGTGGTCTATGGCAGTCTCGAACCCGTCACCGTCACCGACCCGCAATCCCACACCTATCTGCCGGATGTCGCGGCCAATGCATGGGATGCCGGGGTTGATCGCAGCCTGATCCCGATCTGTCAGGACGGCGATGACTACTACTGTGTCGAAGAAGACGGCACCGTGGTGCTTTGGCAGGCCGAAGAAGAATTGATTGCCGAAGAAACCTGGGAATCGGTGTGGCACTGGGCGCGGGACGTCTGGCTGGAAAGCTGATCGGCCAGCCGCCCCGGCGGCTCAATGCCCTGACGACTCCTTGTGATTGTCGAGGGTCTCCAGCAGCGCCACCTGCATCCGCGTGTGCACGCGGATGAACCAGCGCCAGAGCAGCGCCGCCACGGCGGCCGCAACCACGGCGATCAGCACCAGCAACTTGTTGGTCGGCAAGATACTGGCTGACAAGGCTGCCAGCAGCAGAAAAATCACCAGCAGCGAGAGAATCGGGATCACTTCAGAGATCACCCGGCGCACTCGCTGCGTGTGCCGCCCAGCCATCTCCGGTTTGACGCCCATCTCCGCCAGCAGCATCGACAGCGCCTTGAGCTTGCGGTAAGCGGCGATCAGGAACGGCAATGATACGAGCAACGCGCCGCCCCAGATCAACGCCTTCTGCCAGCTCGAATCGCTGATCCAGTCCTGCAGCCACACCGACAGACGTTCGGCGAAGTAAGCCCCGGCGATGAAAATCGCAATCACCAGCGCCAGGTTGACCCCCACCTGCAACAGAATCCGCCGGATCATCGACGCCAACATCGCTCCCTCGCCTTGCGGCTGGATGCTGCGCAGCCATTCACCGTACATGCCCAGTACCCGGCCGAGACGCTTGGGCATGGCTGCGGACAACTTGATCGACAACGGATCGGCCGCGCGAATCAGATACGGCGTCAGCAACGTGGTAATCACCGACACCGCCACAGCCACCGGATAAAGGAAATGGCTGGTGACCTGCAAGGTCATGCCCAGTGCGGCGATGATGAAGGAAAATTCGCCGATCTGTGACAGGCCCATCCCCACTCGCAGTGAGGTACGTCCGTCATTGCCGGCGATGAAAGCACCGAGGCCGCAAGACAACATCTTGCCCAGCACCACGGCCACGGTGATCACCGCAATCGGCCAGGCGTATTCGAGCAGGATCATCGGGTCGAGCATCAGGCCGATGGCGACGAAGAAGATTGCGCTGAACAGATCACGCACCGGCTCGACCAGCCGTTCGATCTTCAGCAGTTGCCGCGACTCGGCCATGATCGCGCCAATGAGGAAGGCGCCGAGGACCATGCTGTATTCAAGTTTCACCACCAGCAGGCAGAAGCCGAAACACAGGCCCAGCACGGTGATCAGGAGCATCTCGTTGCTGTCGAATTTCGCCACGTAGGCCAGCAGGCGCGGCACCAGCAGGATGCCGATGACCAGCGCAACGATCATGAACAGCGACAGCTTGCCGACCGTGGAAAATACTTCGCCGGAGCTGACCGTGCCGCTGACGGCGATACTCGACAGCAACGCGATGATACCAATGCCGAGGATGTCCTCAACGATCAGTACGCCGAAGATCAGCTGCGCAAAGCGCTCGTTCTTCATCTTCAGATCGTTGAGCGCCTTGACGATGATGGTGGTCGAGGAAATCGCCAGGATCGCGCCGAGGAACAGCGAGTCCATGGTGTTCCAGTCGAACCAGCGGCCGATTTCGTAACCGATCCAGATCATCAGGATGATTTCCAGAAACGCCGCGATAAACGCTGTGGCACCGACCTTGAACAGCTTGCGCAGGCTGAACTCCAGCCCGAGGCAGAACATCAGGAAGATCACCCCCAGCTCGGCGAGGGTCTTGATGGTGTCTTCGTCGTGGATCAGGCCGAACGGTGGTGTATGCGGGCCGATGATGAACCCGGCAACGATGTAGCCGAGCACCACCGGCTGCTTGAAACGGTGAAACAGTACGGTCACCACACCTGCGACCAACATGATCACTGCCAGATCCTGAATGAAACTGATGGCATGCATGGTGTGGGCTCCTTGAATGACGAGGCCGCGGACAGACGTCAAAAGTGTCTGCGCAGGCTGGGTAAAAATCCGCTTCGGCTGTAGGAATTGCCCTTGGGCAGGGCTTTTGCAGGTTAACACCGCGACTTCTTTCTGAAAGCCGGTGCAATATAAGGAAACAGATCGATTCCGGCGTGACGACGAGCCTGCGCCCGGCGTCCCGATATCGGTGCTTTTGAAAAGCGACCAGGCACCCGCAGAGGTGCTTTTCAGCCATCCGCCTTGACCCGTGAGAACGTTATGGAACCCGGAAACGCCCAGCTGTCGATGACGGTACTGATGACCCCCGACATGGCCAACTTCTCTGGCAATGTCCACGGCGGCACGCTGCTCAAATACCTCGACGAAGTGGCCTATGCCTGCGCCAGCCGTTATGCCGGCCGCTACGTGGTGACCCTGTCGGTGGATCAGGTGATTTTTCGTGAGCCGATCCACGTCGGCGAGCTGGTGACCTTCCTCGCGTCGGTCAACTACACCGGCAACACCTCGATGGAGGTAGGTATCAAAGTGGTCACCGAGAACATCCGCGAGCGCTCGGTGCGTCACACCAACAGCTGTTTCTTCACCATGGTGGCCGTGGACGACCAGCGCAAACCCGCCGCCGTACCGCCGCTGCAACCGCAGAACAGCGAAGACAAGCGCCGTTTCATGCAGGCGCAGCAACGTCGGCAGATTCGTCAGGAGCTGGAAAAGCGTTATCAGGAGATCAAGGGCGACGCTTGAGATTTGTAGCGCTCTGAAGAACGCTTTCGCGAGCAAGCTCGCTCCCACACTGGCTCTGTGTCGTACAGAAAACCTAATGTGGGAGCGAGCTTGCTCGCGAATGGGGGCAGCGCGGTCTTACAGACTGATCGCCGTCGCTTCGAACTTCACCCGCGGATGCGCAATCCGATCCTGCGCCCGCACCAGTTGCAACTCGTAACTGGCACACGCCTGAGTCTCCAGCAGCACCTCATGCACCGCCGCTGCGGTGAACTCGAACGCGGCCAGCAGGCTGTCGCCCAAAAGCACTCGCGCCAGGAACAGACCGGACGTCAGATCGCCCACGCCCACCGGCTGACGCGGAAACGCCAGCAGGGGACGGCGCAGGTGCCAACTGCCCTCAGCCGTCACCAGCAACATTTCGAAGCCATCGGCCGGTTTGCCCGGATAGTCCAGATGCTTGACCAGCACCGCTTTCGGACCGCGCGCCAGCAGTGCCCGCGCCATCGCCAGGCAATCGAACAGCGACTGCGGCTTGCGCCCGGAAAAGCTGTCCAGTTCCAACTGGTTCGGGCACATGATGTCCGCCACCGCTGCCGCCTCATCCAGCAGGAAATCACTGACCTCGGTCGGCACGCTGCAGCCTTTCTCCGGGTGCCCCATTACCGGGTCACACAGATACAGCATCTTCGGATTGACCGCTTTGATGCGCGCCACGCCGCTGAGAATCGCACGGCCCTGCGCGGCGCTGCCGAGGTAGCCGGACAGCACCGCGTCGCAGTTGCCCAGCTCGCCAATGGCGGCAATCCCTTCGATCAGCGCGGGAATCTGCTGCGGTGCCAGCACTTCACCCGCCCACTGCCCATATTGGGTGTGGTTGGAAAACTGCACGGTATTGAGCGGCCAGACGTTGACGCCGACCCGCTGCATCGGAAAAACCGCGGCGCTGTTGCCGGCGTGGCCGAACACCACGTGGGACTGGATGGCGAGCAGATGAGGCGTACGTTTCATTCGGGTCATTCCGTAAAACGATTGAAATTCAAGCCGCGCAGTATGCGACGAAACACAGCCTGTACGACAGACCGACGACGCAGTTAAGCTGACGCCATCTTTTGGAGTTCGATGTTGATGCTGACCCTGGAAAACATCTTCGTACTGATGCTGTTCGCCGCTGCCGGCGCCTGGTTGTGGCATAACCACGGCTTGCGCGAGCGCGCACTGGAACGGGTCAAGCAGCATTGCAGCAACGTCGGCGTCGAATTGCTCGACGGCAACGTCGCGTTGAAGAAGATCGGCCTGCTCAAGGATGCCAGCGGTCGGCGGCGCCTGGCGCGGGTCTACAATTTCGAGTTCACCGTAACCGGCGAAACCCGGCACAACGGCACCATCACTCAGTTCGGTGCGCACAGTGCGCAGATCGAACTGGCACCCTACCCTGCGCCGTTCGACGATACCCCGCCCGTCGTGGAAGTCAGCAAGCCGCGCGCCGAAGTGATCGAACTGAGTCAGTGGCGTCAGGAACATACCAAGTGGAAGCCGTGAGCTGACTTACGGCAGCCGACACTGCGCCAGTCCTGCCTGCAATTGATCGATGTTTTGCGCATCAGCAAAGATCAGCTCGATTCGCGAGTCCTTGCGCCATTCGCTGATTTGCCATTCGAGATTGGCGTTATCCAGCGCATTCGCCGACACCCAGCCATCCGGGCTGTGGATCACCAGTTTTGCCCGCGTCCAGTGAAGGCTCTTCAGCCAGTCCGCGACGCGCAGTTTGTCGAACGTCTGGTGCGGATGCCAAAGCCAACCGATGCTCCAGCCGCCCTCCTGCGCCTGACTCAAGCAGATTGGCACGGTCGGATCGCTCCACACTGCCGGAAGCTGCGCAGGTCCCCGAGGCATGAGTGGATTATCTGCGCCACTCATCGCTTGCGCGGCCAAGCCCGGCAGATCACTCAACGACAATTGCGCCTGGCGGGTCCAGATCAGCCTGACCGACGGCAACTGTATGGCGATTTTCTGCCGTTCGTCCTCATCAAGGCCTTCCGCTTTGTTCATCAAAACCAGTCCGGTACTGCCCAACGCCTGTTGTTGCGCTGCTGGCAGCGCTTGTCCTGCATGCAGTGCCTGAGCATCGAGCACCAGCACACTCGGTTGCACCGCCAATACGCCCTGCCATGGCGCCTCGCGCAATTGCCTGAGCAACTGCAGCGGATGGCCCAGCCCGGACGGTTCAATGAACAAGCGATCCGGCTTCGCTTTGCGCAGCAACCGGGCGAGGCCAATCTGGAATGGCGCGCCGTTGACGCAACACAGACAGCCGCCGGCGACTTCGGCCAATTCGGTACCCGCTGCGTCACGGCTCAGCAAGGCGGCATCCAGACCGATCTGGCCAAACTCGTTGATCAACACCGCCCAGCGTTCGCCAGACGGACGCTGGGCCATGAGCTGGCGAATCAGACTGGTTTTGCCCGCGCCCAAAGGGCCAGCAATGACATGAGTGGGAATGTTCTGCAACATGGCGGCAAGTTTTTCGGAGATTAGAAGATGCGTTGGATGGGATGGTCGTTGCTGTTGGCGCTGCTGTCGAGCGAAGCGTGGGCTCAGGCCTGTGTGGTGCACAGTCAGGGCGAGCGGCTCGACGTCAAAGTCTGCCAGCAAAACCGCAACATTCCCGAAAAACTGTTCAACGACGGCTTCTGCCAGCCGACCCTGGCCGGGCAAAAAGTCGAGGTGCAATACGTCGACCAATGCCCGGGTGGTGCGTTTGGCGTGTGCAGCAACGCGCAAGTTGCCAATATGCCCTATCGCCAGGACATCCACTATTACGGTGTAGCCACTGATGCGGCGTACCTGAAGCCTTATTGCGAAACGCAGAGCCAGGGATCGTGGCTCAAGCCTTGAAACATCAGCCGAGCCAGTCGAGGGTAAGAATCAAGCGGCGCTCGCCCACTGGCGGTTGCGGCGAGCGATGGATCAGGCCGAAACCTTCGTTGCCGTGCCATTTCTCCCCCTTCAACAATGCAACGTCGCCGCTGCTGAGTTGCTGAACATCCGCGTGGGGTTCGGCGTTGGCCTGACCGAGTTGACGGCGATCCATCGCACCCTCCGCGAGCCATTGGCTGCCGACGCCGGCGTAGGTCGTGATCAGCCGCACCGGTACGTGATCAACGTGGAAACGCGGGCACATGGCTTTGTCCAGCGCCCGCAGGCGCAGGCC
The DNA here is from genome assembly GCF_036668835.1 of Pseudomonas koreensis. Lineage (GTDB taxonomy): Bacteria > Pseudomonadota > Gammaproteobacteria > Pseudomonadales > Pseudomonadaceae > Aquipseudomonas > Aquipseudomonas koreensis_I. Next base: position 204,075 of record NZ_JAZEVW010000003.1, on the reverse strand, counting down.
GATCCGCCGCGCACCGAGCAGGCAGGCAAAGGCGCTGACCAGCCATTGCAAATCGGCGACAAAGCCTTCGTAACCCTGCACATCGCGCAACTCCGTAGCCAGCCCGGTGAGATCCGGCTCGGCGTCCTCTTCGGGCAACTCCAGACACAGCGACTGCGCAAAAGGCTGGTTGAGCGACAGCAGCACATCGGCAAATGCGCTGATGTGCAATGGCAACTGTCGCTGCCAGACAGCCAGATTGACCTCATCTTCGAGTATGCGCGTCAGTGCCTGTGGGGTCGGGCCTTGATGCTGCTGGCGGCTGAGGTTTCGCAGGGATTGGAGTGCAGACATCAGGCAGCCTCTTCGTGCCAAGGGCCGAACGGGTCCGCGAGCGATCGCCAACCCTCGGCACCGAGCGCCATTTCTTCATCGGTGAGCAGGCAGGTATCCAGCTCGGCAGTGAGTTGTGGGAAATCGATGTTCTGGCCGATGAACACCAACTCCTGGCGGCAATCTCCTACGCTCGGCGTCCAGTTTTCCAGGATGGCTGCGCTGCTTTCCTGATCCTGTGGCCATTGATCTTTCGGTACGAACCGCCACCAGCGCCCGGCAAAACCGTGACGCATCAAGCCGCCGGCCTGCGACCAGCTACCGGCGTCGGTGGGCTTGCTTGCCAGCCAGAAAAAACCTTTGGAGCGCAGCAGTTTGCCGTTCAGCCATGGACGGTTGATGAAGTTGAAGAACCGTTGCGGGTGAAAGGGCCGCCGAGCGCGGTATGCCGTCGAGGCAATGCCATACTCATCGGTCTCCGGAATGTGTTCACCGCGTAGCTCCTTGAGCCAACCAGGCGCCCGCGCGGCTTTTTCGAAGTCGAAACGGCCGGTGTTCAGGACTTTTTCCAACGGCACCTCGCCCATCACCATCGGGATGATTTCGGCCTGCGCGTTCAGGCGCTTAAGAATGGCGATCAGTTCTTCACGTTCTGGCTGGCTGATCAGGTCGATCTTGCTGATCAACAGTACATCGGCGAATTCGATTTGCTCGATCAACAGATCGGTGATCGAGCGTTCGTCTTCCTCAGCCAGCATCTCGCCGCGAGAAGCCAGGCTTTCTGCCGCTTGGTAATCGGGGAGGAAATTCACGCCGTCGACTACCGTCACCATGGTGTCGAGATGGGCGACGTCGCACAGGCTTTGGCCGTGTTCATCGCGAAAGGTGAACGTTTCCGCAACGGGCAGCGGCTCGGAAATTCCGGTGGACTCGATGAGCAGGTAATCGAAGCGATCTTCGCGGGCGAGCTTGCTGACTTCTTCGAGCAGGTCTTCACGTAACGTACAACAGATACAGCCGTTGCTCATTTCGACTATTTTTTCTTCAGCGCGGTTAAGGCTGACATCGCGCTGGACTTCGCTGCCATCAAGGTTGATCTCGCTCATATCATTGACGATGACCGCTACGCGCATTCCGTTTCGATTACGTAGTACGTAATTCAAAAGCGTACTTTTTCCGGCGCCCAAAAATCCTGAAAGAACAGTGACGGGTAATTTTTCTGACATTGGATAATCCTGTCTTCTGTGAGCAATTGGCGCATGTCCCATTGCTGTTCACCCCATCGCTCCACGTCAGCATCTGAAAAACCAAAATCATGGAACAGGGCAGGTGTCTTTTTATGTTATGTTATAACTCACCTAACAAACCAGCTTTTGTTTCGCCTGAGGTGCTCGCGCTTGACACGAACCATGATGAAAAACGCGCTGCGTGGGGTTGTGCTGAGCTGTGCCCTGCTGCCCGCAATAAGCATCCTTGCGCAGCCGGGATCACCTGCTACCTGCACGCGCAGTGCGAGTCTTTTGGCCTGCGCGGATGCCGCCGGCAACAGCTACAGCGTGAACACCGTGGGCAACACGCTTTATTTGCGCGGCTTCGAAAAAGACGGGCATCGCTATTGGGCGCAAACCAACAGCCGCTTCGGTCAGCTCACCTTTTTTACGGGTATCGCTTCGAACGGCGAGGTCTGGGTGGGGTACACCCGTCGTGTGGGCTGGACCACGATCAACCGTTTTTCGAGTTCTGGCGGAGGTAGCGCGAAATTTACCTGTAGCCGAATGACCGGGTGCTAAGTACTCCCGATTCTTGCTTGGGTAAAAATTCATTCATGAAACAAGCAATGGCGTGCGCATTGTTATACTGTAACATCCGATTCGTTCAAATCGACGGTTACAACCATGAACTCAATGACACTGCCGGATATTGCCGCAGAGGCGCTGCGCGAAAATGTGCCGCTTGAATGGGTAGGCATGCAGGGCATCGCTTTGCCGATCCTCCTGCAAGGAAAGCCTTTGAGTGCAAAGGCTGATGCAGGCGTAAGCCTTGATGATGGCGAAGCGCGGGGCATACATATGTCGCGCCTGTACCTGGCGTTGGATGCACTGGAACAGAAGGAGCTTTCGCCTTCATTATTGCATCGTGTACTCAGCCAATTTCTCGACAGTCATGAAGGCTTATCTAGCTGCGCTTATATCAATCTGCATACTGAATTGCTGCTGAAACGACCCGCGCTGATCAGCCCATTGGCCGGCTGGAAAGCCTATCCAGTGTGCATTTCTGCCACGCTGAAAGAGCAGATGTTCCACGTGGAACTAAAAATTGAATTGCCCTATTCCTCGACCTGCCCCTGTTCAGCGGCGTTAGCCAGACAACTGATCCAGCAACAATTCATCGATGACTTTGCCAATCAGACGTTGCAACACGCCGATGTGCTGGCATGGCTAGGCTCTTCTCGCGGCATCGTTGCCACGCCTCACAGCCAGCGCAGTACCGCACAACTGCATTTTCATCTCGACCAATCCATCGACGAGTTACCGCTGAATACACTCATCAACGCTGCCGAAGCTGCGCTCGGCACAGCCGTGCAGACCGCCGTGAAGCGCGCCGACGAGCAAGCCTTCGCCCTTGCCAATGGGCAGAATCTGATGTTTTGCGAAGACGCCGCTCGCCGCTTGAATCTAGCGCTACGCCGCATCTCAGGAGTCAGTGCCTTCCATCTGCGCGTTGTCCATGCCGAAAGCCTGCACGCGCACGACGCGGTTGCCGAAAGCCAATGGCGACGGGAGTCGGCATGATTCGTTGCCAATCATTGAGCTGGGGAGCGCCGGGCCAACCGCTGACGTCGCCGCTGAATCTGCAGCTCGCCAGTGGCTCCCTCACAGCAATCATCGGTGCCAATGGCTGCGGAAAAAGCAGCCTGTTGAAAGTCATTGCCGGCCTGCAAAAACCACTGGCAGGCAAAGTCTCTCTTGGTGTTCCACGGCAAAGTGGATTGTCCTTTCTTCCGCAACAGCAGCATCTCGATCGCCAGTTTCCAATCAACCTGCAAGAACTGGTTGCCGCCGGATTCTGGGGGCGCCGATTGGCAACGCAACTGCGCGCGCAACGGCTGCAAGCCGCACTGGAGAACTGGCACTTGCACGGACTAGAACAGCGTCCGTTGATGGCGCTGTCCGGCGGTGAGCTGCAACGCGCCCTGCTCGCCCGCTTGAGTCTGACCGACGCGCCGGTACTGCTGCTCGATGAACCCCACGCGGCACTCGATGAACTCGGTCAACAACTGCTCTGGCAGAACATTCTCGCTTGGCACGGCGAAGGCCGGACGCTCGTTGTGGTGTGTCATGACCTCGCTGCGGTACGCCAGCACATTCCCACCACCTTGCTGATCAAACATCGCGAGTGCCGCTTGGCGGCGAGCGCGGAATTGATTGACCAAACGCCGTACACGCAGGTGGCCTGATGCTTGCCGTCACACAACTCTGGCAGCCGTTTCACGAATTCATGTTCATGCGTCGCGCCTTGTTCGGTGGTCTGGTCCTGGCCTGCAGCACGGCGCCACTTGGGGTGTTTTTGATTCTGCGGCGCATGAGCCTGATCGGCGATGCGGTCGCCCATGGAATCTTGCCCGGAGCTGCATTGGGCTTCTGGTTCGCCGGACTCAGTTTGCCGGCACTGACCCTCGGCGGCCTCGGTGCCGGTCTGGGAATGGCCGGACTGGCGGCCTGGATTACTCGGCGCACAGGCTTGCGCGAAGACGCCAGCCTTGCCGCGATCTACCCGATCTCACTTGCCAGCGGCGTGCTGATTCTCGGCATCGCCGGAAAGCGCCTGGACCTTTTGCATCTGCTGTTCGGTTCAGCATTGGCCGTCGACGGACCCACCTTGCAAGGCATGCTGTGGGTCTCGGCGTGCAGCCTGATCGCCATGGTGCTGATCTATAAACCGCTGGTGCTCGACACCCTCGATCCATTGTTTTTGAGAACCGTCAGCCGTCTCGGCCCGCTGGCCCACGGTGTATTCCTTACCTTGGTGGTGCTCAATCTGGTCATCGGCTTTCAGGCAATCGGCGCCCTGATGGTCGTCGGCCTGATGATGCTGCCCGCTGCGGCGTCGCGATTCTGGAGCCGACGACTTCCGGTGCTGATTGCCATTGCGGCAGCGTTCGGTTGCCTGTCGGTGTGGTTTGGATTGCTGCTGTCGTTCTATTTCTCGCTGCCCAGCGGCCCGGCGATCGTGCTGGTCGCTGGCGCTGGTTATCTATTGTCGGTGATCGTCGGGCCGGTCCATGGCCTGCTGCGCCGCCCGCCTTTGCTCACATCCCAATGAGGTGTTTCCCGATGCGCGCTCTACTCGTGCTGTTCAGCTTGTTGCTATCGATGTCATTGTCGGCGGCGGAAAAAATGCCGGTGGTCACCAGCTTCAGCATCCTCGCCGACATGGTTCACCAGATTGGCGGCGACCATGTGCAGATCACCAGCATGGTCGGTCCGGACGCCGACGCGCACACTTACGAGCCGACTCCAGACGACGCCAAAGCCCTGCTCAACGCTAAATTGATTATCAAAAACGGACTGGGTTTCGAGCCATGGCTGGATCGACTGGTCACCAGCACCGCCACCCAGGCAACGCTGATCAATGCCAGCCGCGGGGTGATTCCGCGATCTCTGGACGAGGACGGCGAAACTGTTCCCGACCCGCATGCCTGGCACAATCTGGCGAACGCCGAGTTGTATATCGCCAATATCACCAAGGCTTTGATAGCGGCTGACCCAGCGAACAAGGCTGACTACCAGCGCAACAGCCAAACCTATCTGAAGCAGATCTACGCCCTGCTCGCTGAAGCCAAGACCAAACTGGGTTCGCTGTCAGCGGGCAACCGCAAGATCGTCACCAGTCACGATGCGTTCGGTTATCTCGGTCAGGCCTACGGCATCGACTTCATCGCGCCCCAGGGTTTATCCACCGAGCGCGAGCCGTCAGCCGCAGAAGTTGCCGCGCTGATTACCCAGATCCGTCAGGCAAAGGTCAAAGCGGTCTTCATGGAGAACATCAAGGACGCGCGCCTGCTCAAGCAGATCGCCGATGAGAGCGGCGCGCATATCGGCGGCACGTTGTACTCGGACGCACTCGCCGCAAGCGGGCCGGCGAGCACTTTCACCGGACTCTTCGAGTACAACCTCAACACGCTGTACAAAGCGTTGAGCCAGCCATGATGCGAGGCATCAAGCCCGTGGCTTCACCGTCCCGCAATCCTGACCCAACCATACCGCGCGGGTTTCCAGACTCCCCTTCTGGTTGATCCCGATGGCGTTGAACGTGCCATTGGCAACAGTCGTGAATTCGCGATCACTGAGGAATGTCGCGACCCCGGTGCCCTGCGCTTTCGGGCAGCTGAAACGGAATTTCCACTGGTTGCCGGTGCGCTCGGTGATCTGCTGTTTGCAGCCCGATTGCGGATCGGCCAGTGGAATATCGTTGGTCGCCACTTGCTGCGGTGTGAGGCAGGCGCGGATGCCCTTGCCGCCGATGTTGATGCCGTTCTTCTCCAGCGCCGCGCGCTGTTGCGGCGTGATCTGGCCTTGAATTTGCCCGAGGATCGATTGCACATCCATCGCTTGATCGTCGACTTTCAAATTGCTCGAGGTCATTTCCCACAGCCCCGGCTGCAACATCTGCGCTTGCGCAATCACCGGCAATGCCAAACCCAGGCCCAGCGCCAAACCCAGCAGACGAACGTTCATCGACAAACTCCTGATCAGTTGTGGCCGTTAGACGCCGGCCGGTTGCTTCGGTTCATGGACCAATTAAATAGCGACATTCGCCGCTGAACATGGTCTGTTAAGCATTGCATCTTCCGGAGCAAGGCTGCCCCATGGATTATTTTGGACCGCACATTTTCGGTTATCTGATCGCGCTGATTCACACCCTCGGATCGATTGCCGCGATACATGCGGTACTCACCGTGCGCACCGCGCAAGGTTCGATTGCCTGGGCTTTGTCGCTGATCTTCATTCCGTATCTCACACTGATTCCGTATTTGGTATTTGGCCGTAGCACCTTCGACGGCTACATAAAGGCGCGGCGCCAGGCCAACGAACAAATGCGCGTGGCCATCTCCGAGCTGAACTGGCGCCCGTGGGTCGAGGAAGCGCTCGCCGCCCGCGCTTCCAACGCTTATGCCTCGTTGCGTGCGATGCCCAAACTTGGGCGAATGCCGTGCCTGGCCAATAATGAAGTGCAGCTGCTAATAAACGGTGCGGCGACGTTCGAGGCGATCTTCAGTGTGATCGAGCAAGCCAAAGAGGCCGTGCTGGTGCAGTTTTTCATTATCCATGACGATCGACTCGGCCAACGGCTGCGCGATCTGCTGCTGAAAAAAGCCGCCGAAGGCGTGACGATTCATCTGCTCTACGACCGCATCGGCAGCCATGCCCTGCCCCATGGCTATGTGCAGGCATTGCGCGACGGCGGTGTTGCGGTGAAAGCATTCGCCACGCGCAGTGGCTGGCTGAATCGCTTTCAGGTCAACTTTCGCAATCACCGCAAGATTGTGGTGGTCGACGGCATCATCGGTTTCGTCGGCGGGCACAACGTCGGCGACGAATACATGGGCGACAAACCACCGCTGGCACCGTGGCGCGATACCCATGTGCAAGTCCGCGGACCGGTCGTTGCCAGCATGCAGGAATCTTTCGCCGAAGACTGGTTCTGGGCCGCGCGCTCGCTGCCGCCGCTGATCCTGCCGGATGCCTACCCTGAGGACGGCGTGCTCTGCCAATTGCTTGCCAGCGGCCCGGCCGATGCCTATGAAACCTGCTCGTTGTTTTTTGTCGAAGCGATCCACGCCGCCAGCGAGCGGGTATGGATCACCAGCCCTTATTTCATCCCGGATGAAGCGGTGTTCGCCGCACTACGACTGGCCGTGTTACGCGGCGTTGATGTGCGCTTGCTGCTACCATCGCGCCCGGACCATCGCATCGTTTATGCAGCTTCCAGTCTGTATGCGTTTGAAGCGGTGCGCGCCGGTGTGCGGGTGTTCCGTTACGAACCCGGTTTCCTGCATCAGAAGGTGGTGTTGATCGACAGCGAGATCAGCGCGATCGGCAGCGCCAACCTCGACAACCGCTCGTTCCGTTTGAATTTCGAGGTCATGCTGCTGACCGTCGACAGCGCCTTTGCCGCCAGCGTGGAACAGATGCTTGAAGCAGATTTCGCCCAGGCGTACGAAATCGCCAAGGAAGAGAGCCGGGAAATCCACCGCCTGCAACAAGTCGGCATGCGGATCGCCCGGCTGATCTCACCGATCCTGTAAGGCGCCCACGCGAGGGGACGCCTTTGACTTCACGGGTTATAGATGTCGTCGCGAGTCCAGGGCAGTTCATGGCTGCCATCGGCGTGCGCTTTGACCGCAAGGATCTGGTGCAGATTGATCCAGCCACGGGCAAACGCATAAGCGCAGCCGGCCAGATACAGGCGCCAGATACGCAATGCCTGTTCCGGTACCAGCTTGCCAGCGGCTTCAAGGTTGTCCTCCAGCCGCTCGCTCCAATGGTCCAGCGTACGCGCGTAATGCAGGCGCAGGCTTTCCACGTCGACAATCTCCAGCCCGGCTTCACTGATCTGCGCCGAGATCATGGAAAGGTGCGGGAGTTCGCCGTTAGGGAACACGTACTTCTCAATGAAGTCGCCGGCACCACGCCCGACTGGCCGGCCGTCGGTGTGCTTGGCGGTAATGCCATGGTTCATCACCAGACCACCTTCCTTCACCGCGCCAAACAGGGTTTTGCAGTATTCGGCGAGATTGGCGTGGCCGACGTGTTCGAACATGCCGACACTCACGACCTTGTCGAAGCGCCCGTCCTGAGGCAGATCGCGGTAGTCGAGCAGTTGCAGTTCGATCTGATCTTCCAGCCCCTCAGCCTTGACCCGTTCGCGCGCCAGCTTCAGTTGTTCCTGGCTCAGCGTGATGCCGAAGACCTTGGCACCGAATTCCCGTGCGGCAAAACGCGCCAGTCCACCCCAGCCGCAGCCGACATCCAGCAGATACTCGCCCGGCTGCAAGCGCAGCTTGCGACACAGATGGCGGAATTTGGCCTGTTGCGCGTGCTCCAGTGTTTCGCTGCCGGTCTCGAAATACGCGCAGGAATAGACCATGTCGCTGTCCAGCCATAGCTGGTAGAACGCATTGGAAAGGTCGTAATGGTAAGAGATGGCCTTGGCGTCGGTTTCCTTGTCGTGAACTGAACGCACCGGCAGACTGCCTTCGTCTTCGTCGAGCAAGGCGCTGCTCAGTTCATCGCAGACGCGGATGACTTCGCTGATCGAGCCCTCCAGTTCAAGTTTGCCTTCAACGAACGCCGCTCCCAGCGCATCGAGGCTTGGATGGGTGAACTGGGTGACCATCTGTGGGTCCTTGACCACGATGGTGACGCTGGGCGTCGGCCCCAGATTGAATTCATGGCCGTCCCAGAGTCGCAGGCGAAGCGGAAGCTGCAGGTTCTGTAAGGCCGGTGGAAGTTGCGCGAGCATGGAAATCCCCCCTTGTTTCAGACGTCAGATCTGAGGGTAGACCATCGCGAAAAAATAGCAGGCTATCGAACTGATTAGCCGAAGCTATCGTCGCAGACGCTCCAACAGGCCATCCTGCACCCACAACTTTCAACCGATAACGGCTTGAAATGGAGCGCCCTCTTTTCCAATGACTGCTAACTTGGCCGGCAGTTCGTTACAAATCGTTTCGAAGCTCATCATCCATTTTCGCCAACGGTTCCTGAAACCGCAGCAAGCGGCCGGCATTACCAAGCACCAGTAATGTACTCAGGTTGTGCAGCAGTGCAGCGATCATTGCTCCGGCAGCACCGAGCCAGCCAAATGCTGCGAAGACGACGATTGCCAGCGTCCAGCCCAGTCCGATGATCACATTGACCTGCAATGTTCGGCGGCACTGACGGCTCAGCCGCACACAAGTACCGAGCCGGCGCAGATCGCTGCCGATCAGCACGATATCGGCCGAGGCCAGCGCAATGTCCGCGCCGCCCGCGCCCATTGCAACGCCAACCACGCCGGCCTTGAGGGCGAGCGAATCATTGATACCGTCACCGACCACCATCGGCCGGAAGCCGTGGTCGATTTCCTTGAGAACGCGATTGAGTTTGTCTTCAGGCAAGGCCTGCGCTTCGACTTCGTGCAAGCCGACCTCCTGCGCCAGCGAGTTCGCGACGCTCTGCCGATCACCGGTCAACAACAGCTGTCGGCCAAGACCCAACTCACGTAACTCGCTGAGGGCAAAGCGTGCCTCCGGTTTGACGCTGTCGGCCAACAGCAGCCAGGCAAGAAACTCACCGTTCGAGGCCAGCCCGGCAATCGGCCCATCGTGCTCTGGGACCGGCGTGGTGCTGATACCCAACTGCGCAAACAGCTCCGGGCGCCCGAGTGCCGCTTCGCCCTGCGCGGTCATGGCAACAACGCCGAGCCCCTGCCGCTCCTGAATATCGCTCAAAGGCAAATAGTCTTGCGCGCTGACCAGTCCCGCCAAGGCGCGGCTTACCGGATGACTGCTGGCTGCGCCGAGGCTGGCCGCCAAGGTCTTCGCCGCCGCGTGATCCGCCGCTGCGCCGTCGATCGATTGCAGACGCAGGGTGCCGTAGGTCAGCGTCCCGGTCTTGTCGACTACCAAGGACGTCAGATCGGCCAGCTCTTCAAGGAACGCCGAGCTGCGGATCAATATGCCGTGACGCGCCGCTACTGCGACGCCGGCAATCGCTGTGGCAGGTGCCGACAACACCAGTGCGCATGGACAAGCGGCAACCAGCACTGCAAGCATCGCTTGCGCATCGTTGGTGATAAACCAGGTCACAGCGGCCAGCAGCAATACCAGGATCATGTAGCTGCCAGCGTAACGTTCAAGCAGTCGGGTGATCGGCGGTTTCGAGCGTTCGGCGTTCTGCATCAGTGCGATGACTTTGCCCAGGGTCGACTCGTCACCGGTGCGCGTCACTTCGATACGCAGTAAGCCGTCGAGGTTGATCGCGCCGCCATACACGCTCATGCCGACGCCCGCCTCGACCGGCACAGATTCGCCGGTGATCGACGCGGTATCGAGACTGGCCTGACCGGCGAGAACCCGACCATCCGCTGGCACGCGATCACCGGCCCGCACCTCAACGGTATCGCCGGGCTTGAGGGTGCCGTTGTCGACTTCGATGACCGAGCCGTCCGCCTGGATTTTGCGAGCATGGCTACGCGTGAGCTGACCTAACGCGTGAATCGCTTCCTGCGAACCAATGACACTGCGTTCCTCCAGCACATGGCCGAAGATCATGATGATCGGCAGCAACGCCGCCGTGAGCAGATCGCCTGTTGCCCAGGCGCCAAGCATGGCCAGTGCAATCAATTGATCGGTGATGCCATGCAGACTCGGATAGCGCAGGCTGTACCACGCCGAGCGCATCACCGACACCCCGACTATTAATGACGCAAAGCCCAGCAGCAATTGGCTGACCCCGGTTTGCTCCGGCAGCCACCAACGCCAGATCAGGCCGAGCCCGAGCAAACCGAGCGCAAGCATTGCCAGGGTCAGTTGCCGTGCGGCGCGGCGTTGTTCGGCCGAGGACAACAGGCTCGGCGTGGCGGTGGTCGCAGTCATTGGCTGGCTCCCTGAATGATCAGGCGGGAATCGTCTTTCGCATTGACCGTGGTCACCGAGCCGGCCTGGCCGAGAATCTGCGGAATGCGCTCGCGATACAGACGCAAGAGCAACTGCGGGTCGGCACTCTTGGCCAGGCTCGCAACCGTGGCAGTATCTGCTGACGCCTTGGCCAAGCGCTCGCCGGCCTGCGCATGTGCAATCTGTAGTGTGCGGTCGGCTTGTTCGTTGGCGGTCTGGGTGAGTTTTTCGGCCTCGGTGCGGGCATTGGCGACGGCTTTATCGGCTTGCTGACTGGCGGTCAGGACCGCGTTGAAAGCGCTGACTGCCGGCTCAGGCAGACTCGATTGCACATCGACCCGCGCCACTTCGACACCAATGCCCTGCCCGCCCGATTTCAGTTCAACCAGGCGCTGATTGATCGCTCGGACCAGATCACCACGCAATCGCTCACGGCGCTCGGCGGCCTGGCTGTCCGCACCGATGAGTTCCGGACGTGCGACCAAAATGGTGTCCAGATCGCGCGCGGCTGTCAGTGCCAATGCACTGCGAGTTACGAGCCGATCCAGTGCAGGCAACACATGAGTGCCTTGCAGAACAAAGTCATATGGATTGCTGACCTTGTAGAACACCCGCACATCCAGTTGCACCACCCCAGCGTCACCGGTCAGCAAATAGCCAGACCCCGCCAGCGCATCGCTCAACGGCGTGGCAAACGAAGCGACCCGATCTGCCTTTAACGCCTCATCGCTGCGCAACAGGTTTTCCACGCGCCGCTCGATAACCCGATCGGCTGCCGGCAGCAGGATCACCTGTTCGAACGGCTGTGGCCAAGCCAATAGCAGGCCGGCATTTTGAATGCGATCCAACGCACCGAAATGCAAAACCACTGCGCGATTCTGCGGATCGATCTGCCGCACATTGGAAAACGCCCAAGCGAGCGCAGCCAGTACCGTCACCGCGTATAAGGCAAGAAATGCCAGGCGCCCGGCCTGTATCCATGGACCGTTCAATGTGTGTGTTCCACGTGGAACGTCATCAGTCATGGCTGTAATCCGGCTTTATTGTCGAGAGCCGGCGGCCCGTCGACCAATACCCGAAACGGCGCCGCATCGGTTCGTAGTATCAGTTTGGTTTCTGGCGTAACGATCGTCCCAAGGGTGTCGAGCGAGCGCAGCAAGTTGTAGAGCTGCGGTGAACTGGCATAGGCGCGGCCGTAAATTTGCGCGGCTTCGACGCGGGATTGCGCTTCGATGTCGGCAGCTTTTACCGTCGCGTCAGCCTGAACAATACGTGCATCACGTTCGGCGGCGGATCGGATTTGCGCGGCTTCACGTTTACCGATGGCCGTGCGTTCGGTGGCGATGGTTTCACGCTCTGCGCGCATGCGATCAACCGTGGCCGTGAGCGTGACCGATGGCAAAGTCAATCGCTCGATGCCCATCTGCACAACGCGCACACCATAAGTGGCAAGCAATTGCTGATCGATCTGTTGTCGCAACTGCGCCTCGAAATCACCGATGCGCACCTGGCTGGCATCGGTGTTGACCAGACTCGCCAAGTCAAAACTGCTCGCCGTGGTCTCCAGCGCCGAGCCGACAAAGGTGCGAATCTGCCGCGCGGCTTCGTCCGGCTGGTTTTGCACGGCGCGCATGAAACGCTGCACGTTGTCCGCGTCGCCCTGCACCTGCCAGGCCACGTAGGCCTGGACAATGATGCGCAAGCCGTCTCGGGTACCGACATCCTGCAAACCGCTGGAAGTCGTACGCAGTCGCAAGTCCACCGGAATTGCCGCCTCAAACGGCGCCGGCCAACGCCAACTCAGGCCCGGATCAAGCAATACCCGCGAGGGATTTCCGAAGCGTGTGATCACCGTGGCCTCTCCGGAGCGCACTTGCACCAGGCTCGCCGCTGCAACCGCGAAGGCAACCAGCAACGCTGCCCAACCCATGCGCCGCCACGGAAACGGTCCAGCCTCTTGCGGCGCGCCGTGGTGGTGATGGTGATGCCCGTGATGGTGGTGATGCCCGCCATGGCCGTGATCGTGGCCGCTGTGGTCGTGCGAATCGTGAGTAGGCGACTGGCTCAATGGGCAACTCCTGGTTGAGCGTTGGTGCGCGCGGGCGTCGGGTCAGCCGGCAGCGTGAAATTGCGCAAATCGATGGTCGGCGCGTTGGTCGCGCCGCCCAGTCGGTGGTCAAGAATCAGCAGCCGCGCCTTGCTCAGGCCTTGGCTGAGCTGACTGAAATATTGCTCAAGTACAAAGGCCTGACCGGCATTTGCGTAGGCTTGCTGTTCGGCGTTGAATTTCGAATCCGCTGCCTGCGCGGCGGCACCGATTTCCCGCGCGCTAGCAGTGGCGAGATCACGCGCAAGACTGGCCTGCAATTGAGCCTGGTTGCTCGCCTGTGCAGCGGCGCCCCGCTCACGGGCAATCAACGCCTGCGCACCGATCTGCGCAGCTTGCACGCTGTGATAGGCATTGGCCGCACCGGCCGGCGGATGAATCGCCTCGACCACCGTGGCGAGAATTTCCACGCCGCTGCCGAGTGCATTCAGATCGCTCTGCACCGCTCGACCGATCTCCTCGGCCAGGTCGACGCGGTCCTCACCGAGCAAACCGTCCAGCGTACGCGAAGCAAAATCGTGAACCAGAATCCGGCTGGCGGTGCTGCGAATCAGCGTCGGCACATCGGCGCTGTTATAGGTCGCGGCCAACGCGGCCTGATCGCTCAGGCCGATGCGATAGACAAAACGCACGTCCATGTTGACGATCTGGAAGCTCTGCTGCTCACCGCGACGGCTGGCGATGACTTGCGACTTGTCATTGACGTGACTGGCGTCCCACAAGCGGTTGGCCGTGGCAGGGGCCGGGCCTTCGGCAGGATAGGCTTGCAGCGGTGCCGGGTTCTCGCCGACGCTGGTAGCCAGTTCATGGACCACGCCGTTTTCAACGCTCAACACGCGCCCCAGCGGCCATGGCAATCCCACCTGTAAACCGGGACCGAATACCTGCACCGGGTTGCCGAAACGTTCGTAGATACCCCGCCCCTGCAAGGGAATTTCATGAATGCCCGTAAGTAGCCAACCCACCACCGCCACCAGCGCCAACACCGGCAACAACGCCCGGCGCATGAAACTGAACGCCCAGATCTGACGCAGATCGATGCCAAAACGGTTATGTAGTTCGTGCTGCAAGGCGAGCAAGGGTTGCGGCGGCCAGCGCAGCATATCGGCGACGAAGCTGCGCGCCAGTAGCGTTGGTTCGAGCTGCTCGCGACGTGGGCTGAACAGCGAAAGCACGGCACGCAATAAAAACTCCACCGCAACCAGGCCCGGCAAGAGCCCGATCAGCACGGCGACACGCACCGGCCAGATGGCATTTTCGCCAGCGAACAACAAACACAACGCGCTCAAAACCAGGGTGATGATCGCCACCCGAGTGAGTTGCGCCAACGACCCTGCTTCCGGCCATTGCGCCGAGTTCTCCTGAGCCAATTGCCGTTCCAACACCAGCAAACCGAACGCCAACAGCAACCCCAGCGCCGCCGCCACGGTGGCGGACAGGCCCATCGCCGCGCTCGGCAACGTCAGGTTCCACGCTTGGTCAACGCTGAGCATAATCAGCAATGCCCAGCCGGCCAACCACAACGTTGCCGCGCCAATCTGACCGAGCAGATGCAGACCTCGCTGGCTCAGGCGATCAAGGAAGCGCTCGTACCAGCCTTCCGGTGCCGAAAGTACTTCGTCTGCAAGCGCAGTCGAGGGCACGGGATCAATCGCCCGTGCACGCCATTGCGTCAGCCACCAGGCCGATTGCCAACCTGCAACCAACACCAGCAACGCGGCACTTTGATTGAGCAATAACGGTTGCCACAGTGACTGCGGCCTGAACAACCCGACAAACAGCGCCAGCACCACGCCCGCCCCTGCCAACCCGCCAAGACCCAGCGCCCAACGTCGTAGCCGCCGGCCCTGAACGGCTGCCTGCTGGAACCGTGGCAGTCCGGCCACTTGCGTGCCCTCAACCTGCAGATCAACTTGCATATCACCCCAAACTGATTGGCTTGCGTTCGTGTCGTTACGATATAACGAAAAGCGTGAAATATTCGTCCACAATCGTTATTCAAAGACCTCGTACCTGTCGCTTGCCTGAAGTCTTTGCCGAATGTCTGAACGCGCACTGTTGAGGGTGAACAACAATCATCTGGTCGATCAAAAGCGGTGCGGGAGCCAGTTTTTTGAGTGATAAAGTCAACTCATTCTCAAGCAGGAAGATGCCCCAAAGGCAACGGTCCTGGCGTCTTCACCGTATGAATCGCAAAGTTGCTGCGAATGTCGCTGACTCCCGGCAGCTTCAGCAGATGACTGCTGACAAAACGGTCGTAGGCACGCAGGTCCGGCACCACCACTTGCAACAGGAAATCCGACTCACCTGACACCAGAAACGCGGAAATCACCTCCGGCAATGCGGTAACGGCGGCATAGAACGCATTGGCCCGTTCTTCGTTGTGCCGCTCGACCTTGACCCCGACGAACACCGTCAGCCCCAGGCCGACTTCATCGCGGTCAACGTTGGCCTGATAGCCGCGAATCACCCCCGCCTCTTCCAGCATGCGCACGCGTCGCAGGCATGGCGAGGCCGACAGGCCGATTTCCTCCGCCAGCTCGACATTGCTCAGGCGGCCGTTGCGTTGCAGCGCGGCGAGGATCTTGCGATCGAAAGCGTCGAGTTTCATGGTTGGCATATCTCGATTGTTCTGACTTATAAAACCAGCAGGTTATGCCAAAATACGGCGCTTTTGAAGCGAACTACGCAAGCACCTGCGCCAGCGTTCGGCTCTAGAATTGGCCACCGAATCCGCTGCGCAAGGGCTGCAATATGACAAGTCTCTGGCTGTTTTTCCTGGCATTGGCCGTGGTTCTGTTATTGCCCGGCCCGGACATGATCCTGCTGCTACAAACCGGCGCCCGTCAGGGTCGCGGCCCGGCACTGGCCACCGCCATTGGTCTGGGCGTCGCTCGCGCCTGTCATGTCGCGCTCGCAGCGTTGGGGCTGGCGGCGCTGTTCAAGGCAGCACCGTGGACCTTCGAGGTGGTGCGCATGGCCGGCGCGGCCTATCTGCTGTGGATTGGCGTGCAATGCCTGCGCAGCACCTTGCTGCCGCCTCTGAGCGCTGAAACAGGCGCCGGCCGTCACGGGCAATGGCGCACGGCCATTCGCCGAGGTTTGCTGACCAACCTGCTCAACCCCAAAGCGCTGCTGTTCTGCTCGGTGCTATTGCCGCAGTTCATCGTCAACGACGGCACGCCGGTGCTCAGCCAATTCGCAATACTGGGCGGGTTGCTGGTCGGCACCGGCCTGCTGTTTGACAGCGCTTATGCCCTGACCGGGGCCGCACTGGGCCGTTGGTTGCAACATCATCCAACCGCCCAGCGCGTGCAGCAGTGGCTGTTCGGCAGCCTGTTGATCGGTTTCGCCGTGCGCCTGACGTTTGTCCAGCAAGCCTAGCCTTTGCCTGCCTTGCGCCGGCGACGGCTGATCAGCAGCAACGCCGCCGCGACAACCAGCCCCAGCGCGCCGATCTGCACCGGCCACTTGTACGGCCGCAGCGACGCGCGCACTCCGTCGGTCACCTGAGTCACGTAACGCTTGTCGGCGTTCTCGAAATCCGGGTACGGGCATTGATTGCCGAAATCCACCGCCCATGGCACGTACGGACCTTGCTTGACGTAACGCTGATACAGCGCACTCTGGTCTTCCAGACTGCTGTTCCAGCCGGCTGCATTGCACAGAACAGCGGCAAAAGCCTGACTGCTGTGCGGCAGATTATCGGCGGCGCGGCCGGCCAGTTCGGTGGCGACAAACCGATAGTGGTAACGCTGATCCGGCTGCGCAGCGCTGGCCTGCTGGCGTTGCACTTCCGCCTCGGACACCAGCGGGCCAACTTTCAGCTCGGCGCTTTCCAGGCTGTAATTGCCGCCAAACGTGGCGTAATCCGGGGCCATTTCGTAGCCGAGAATGTCCATGCCCCATTCGCGGGCCGTCCACGCGGCGTTGTACAAGGCACTCGCGCGTTTGGTCGGCCACCATGCGGCGTCGGCTTTGAGGCGTTGTTCGCCGTAGAGACGCGCCTTGTTCTGCAGGTCTGGATTATCAAAATAAGCCACCGCCTCCTGGTAATGGCCTTCGCGCAGCAGGCGCCGACCCAGCAGATTGCGCAGGCTGGCCGCCACCGGCAGCGGCACGTAGTTGTCGCGTTGCTGCTGGGTCAGCGCGGGCGGCGCAGGGACGTTGTCGTCGACGTAGCGTTTCAGCTCATCAACCGTCAGCACGCGCTCGGCCACGGTTGCCGCGTCGAACCAATAGACGCTGTTGCTGCGATACAGCTGCACGAACGCTTGCAGGTACTCGCCGCGTTGCAACGCCAGGATCGCGCTCTCGCCCTCGACCCGGCACTTCGGCTGCACGGTTTCATAGGCCCAGTCCGGTGTGCGCCGGTAACCCCAATCCTCAGTCTGCGGAAAGGCTTGCGCGGCTTTGGCATACGCTGCGGCAGCGGCCGTTTTATCGCCGTCACGCACGGCCAGTTTGGCCCGCAACCACCAGGCCAGTCCGCCGTCTCCGGCATTCACCAGAAAGGCTTTGGCGCTTGCGTAATCGCCCTGTTGATAACTCATCGCCGCCAGTCGATCGGCATTGTCCAGGCTGCCACGGGTGCTGTTTTGCAGTAGCGTCACCAGCTTCTTTTCGTTCGGTGGTTGATCACCGAATGACCAACCCTGCCGGCTGACCAAGGAAGCCGTGACCAGTTGCTGCACCGCTTTATGCTCGAGCAGTTTCGCCAGCTCAGCCTCGGGCAGCTCCGCCAGTTCGTTCATCAATTGTTTCAGCGAGGTGTAGCCCACCGCCGAGCCGTGCAGGTTCTGCGCCTCATACAATTCGATGGCGCCGCTCCAGTCACCGGCGCTGCGCAGCACCCGTGCTTCCTCGCCGAGGCTGGCCACGCCCAGTTCCAGCGGATCACTGAAGCCATCGATGCTCAGCTGGCGCGCATGGCGGTACGCCGCGCGCGCCTGGTCTAGTGCGGAGATCGCATCGGCGGCCTCGGCGCTCGCCGCCAGCCATGTGCGGCCCAGCGAATACGCCGCCCAGGTGCTGCGCAGCGGCCGCTGATCGGCCGGCAGCGCCAGCACTTTGTTGAAGTATTCGATTGCCTGTTGGCGATCACCGGTGGCGAAGGCCACCGCACCAGCAACGTACCAACGGATTTCCTCGGGCAGACTGGCGCCCTGCATTTCGGCTTGAGGTGCATCGGTCAGGCCACGCAGTTTTTTGACCAAGGCTTGCTGCTCGGCGCTCAGGCCTGCCTGCTCGGCTTGTTCACGAGCGATGGCGGCAGCGTTTTCTTCGCCGTACAGATCGTTGGGATTATGGGTGATGGCAGTTGCGTTCTTCAGCCCGGCAATGGTTTCGCCGAGGCGGCTGAGTTCGAAATTGAAATTGCCTTCGGGCAGATCGGCCAGGGTCTGACCGCGATCGTCGAGCAGGCGCATCGGGAAATCCGGCCCGCAGGCCAGCGCCGAACCCAGCGGCAGGCTGAGGCTCAGGCAAAGCAGATGACGCGGCCAGTTACGGGACAACATGCGAACCTCCTTGATCAATAGTGGCGCAACGCGCCCAACCGATGGCGCGTTGTCCGCCCGCCGGCAAGCGGCCGTCGCGCAGGCGGGTGAAGGTAAGCAGATCAGCATTTTGTTGCAATGAGTAACCGGCGAGCGCATCGGCGCCCTCGCAGTTTTTTGCCTTCAGGGTGATTTGCGCAGGCCAGGCGCTGTCGAGATTACCGGGATTTTCGAGCTGAATGTCGTAGAGAGCGGCGTGTTCGCTGAGCGTCACGTCGAGCCGACTGGTCAGTTGATCGCCACGGGCAACCGCGGCCAGCGTGGTCAGACTCCAGGCGCGGCGATCATTGGCCAGCGGCAGGCGAAACCAGATCAGCCCCGCCAGGTGCTTCGGCGGATCATCACGTAATGTTTGGCCGAGCCGGCTCAATTGCAGCGGATCGGCAAGCAGTTCCCGACGCTGACCGCCCCGCTCCAATCGCACCTCGCTTTCCACCAGCGGCGCCCCACCGTCATCCGGCAACAACGCCACGCCATAGGCGGGCAGTGCCAGATAGAACGGCTTGTCAGTGATCTGCGCCCAGCCCTTGGCCCATTTCAACGCTTGCTCGGGATCGAACAGACCGCGCCGAGGATCGCTGACCGCATGCACTTGCAGCACGCTGCTGTCGACAGTTTGCAGCAGCGCGCGCAGTTGCGGACTGTCGAGCCAGGCCGGCAATGCGGTGATGCTCAGCGGCAACGTCGACGGCAATGCCGAGCGCAGCTGTTTGAGGAATTCAGCGTACGCCGGCAAGCGCGCGCTACCGGCGTCGTGGTCGATTTCGATGCCGCTCACTGTCAGGCCTTGCGCCTGCCAATCGGCGAGCACTTGCAGAATCTGCGCGGTGACCTGCTTATGATCCAGCGCCTTGAGCTGGCCGTCGAGCCGTATCACCGCGATCAATGCCCGGCCATCGGCCTTCAGCAACGGCGCATCGATCCGCGCCCGGCTCCAGCCTGCGTTCGGGAAGGCTTGCAGCGCCAGCACCCGCAGCGTGGAAAAATCAGCGCGGCTGTCACGCAACGCCGCCTCGTGGGCAGGCGTCCACTGGCGTTGCCAGACATACAGTTGCTGGTCGAGAGGCGGCGCATCCTGCGGTTTACAGGCACACAACAGCAACGCAATACATAGACCGACGTGACGCCGCATACCTTGCAGATCCTTGAGAACGAGGCCGCAAGGTTACACAAAACCCCTGTCGGAATGTGTCAGGGCTTGCGCGCGATAATGACCTGGCTTTTCGCTACGACCGCATCCAGCGCCTGCTTGATCTGTGCGCCGCGCGGCGAATCCAGCAGCGCTTGCCAGGTTTCGGCCCAGTGGTTGAGCAACGGATGGTCCGGATTGCTGAAATCGACTTTGGCTTCCCAGAACAGCAGCATCCACATCGACCAGTAAAAACCGTACTGGCTGTGACTGATGATCTCCAGCCCGGCGTCGCTGACCAGCGTCTTGAACTGCTCTTCGCTGAGGATGCGGATGTGGTTGGGCTTCTGAAAATACTCGGCCGCGGCGATGTCTTTTTGCAGATCCTCAGAGCTGGGGTGCGGCACGCTCAACAGGTACAACGCACCCGGTTTACCGACGCGCACCAGCTCGGCGAGAAACTGCACGGGATCGTCGACATGCTCGATCACTTCGGTGGATACCACGCGCGTGGCCGTCGCGTCGGCAATCGGCAGCGGATTGCAATCGGTGACGTGGCATTCGACATCTCGCGCCGGGGTATCGCTCAGGCGCTGACGAGTCGCTTCGACCTTGGCCGCGTCGATGTCAGCGATGATGATCTTCGCCCCGCGCATACCGCAGAAATGCACATTGCCGCCATCGCCACAGCCAACATCCAGCAAGGTGTCGTCGGCAGACACCACAAAGCCCTTGAACAGCTCGTTGGAGTCCTGGTTGAACCAGCCGCTGAGCACCGCGTCGTGCAGGCCGAGCATGTACGGATCGACTTTGCTGGCAACCGGTGCAACGGGTTGCGTCGGCGCCGGGGCTGGCGTCGCCGCCGTGAGTTTTTTCAACAGGCTCAGCATGAGGTGGCTCCAGTGGCAGGGACGGCGGATCGCGCGGTACCGAGGCGTTGCACCAGTGCGGCACCGCGGTTGCGCATGGGCATTTCGACCAGACGGTAATTCAGTTCACTGAGCAGCACGATCAGGCCAAAGGCGATCAGCAGCGTCAGGATCGGGTGGCCGGCGGGGCTGGGCAGACCGGCGCTTTGCAAGCGAAAGATCAGCTCTCGCACCAGTTGATAGGCCGGAATGTGGATCAGATAGATGCCGTAGGAACGGCTGCCGATCCATCCCAGCAGGCGCTGCAGCGCACCGGCCGGCATCAGGTAGTTTCGATCGTACGAGGCGATCCACACCAGAACCGCGCTGAGCACAGCAATCGAACCGATGCGATACCAGGCGAAGGTGAAGCGGTCGGTAGCCATGAAGCTCAACAGCGCAGCGATCAGGATCAGCGCGCCGATCCCCAGCCACGGCCGGCGCAGCACCTCCGGTCGCCAGCGTTGATAGCCAGGCTGCGCGCTCCACATCGCCAGCAGCACGCCGAGGGCCAGCGCATCGGTACGCACCACCATCAGCAACGGCGTGCGCATCGTGAACAATTGCACCGCGACCAGCGCCAGCAACACCCACACCAGATGTTTGCGACAGAGCACGATCAACAGCGGAAACAGCAGGTAGAACTGCTCCTCCAGCGCCAGACTCCAGTAAACGAAACTGCTGCCGTATTCGTACCGGAAGAAGCTGTCGGCGAAGCGAAAGTTGGCGTACTGAAAGACCCCGGCAAGGGTCGCCTGCAAGTTGGCCGACAGCGTACCGAACGCTCCCGAACGGTTGACGAACAGACACGCCAGCAACATCAGCGCCAGCCACAGCCAGGCCGACGGCAGCAAGCGAAAGGCGCGACGCAACCAGAAGTTGCGCGTCTGCTGCCAGTATTGCTGGCGGCTGGTGCAGCCTTGCAACGCCGGGATCAGGCTGCGCGCGATGACAAAACCGGAAATGGCGAAAAACAGGTCGACGCCCCACCACGGCTGCACCCAGGCATGGATCCTGGCCAGCAGCGGCACCACATCGGTGAACAGGCTGCCCTGCAAGTGGTGAAACAGCACGCCCAATACCGCGATGGCGCGCAGCACTTCGATGTCCATGATGCGTTTGCCGCTCATGGCGCATCCCCGGCATCGAATGGCTTTCGAGCGATGATCACCTGGCTCTTGGGCATGAAATTGTCGAGCGCCTGCTTGATGGCGAGTCCGTCCGGCCGATGCAGCATTTCATTCCAGGTCCTGGCCCACCCCTGCATCAGCTCCGGGTAGGGTGCATGAATGCGATCGCGCACCGCGCCGCCCGGATCCTGGCCGGCGGCCTTCTCACTGGCCCAGAAGAAAATCATCCCCATCACCCAGAAGAATCCGGTGGCCTGCCGATGTTCGATGACCAGCCCCGAGTCCTCGACCATTGCTGCGAAACGCTCCGGCGTAAAAATATGCACATGGTTAGGCGACTGGTAGTAATTGGCGGGAGCGATGCCTTTTTGCAGGTGCTCACCAACCGGCGCCGGCACGCTGAGCAGATATAACGCACCGGGACGCCCCATGCGCGCCAGTTCGGCCAGGAACGGCTCAGGCGCTTCAACGTGTTCCAGGACTTCCAGGCACATCACTTTGCTTGCGCAACCATCCACCAATGGCAAGGGCAAACTGTTGCTCACCAGGCCCAGACACGGCCGGCTACTCTGAGCATCGATCTGGCGGGACAGATCGCGCACTTTGTCGTGTTCGCTGTCGGTGAAAATCACCGACGCGCCCTGGCGCACGGCAAACAGCGTCGCGCCACCTTCACCACAACCGACATCGAGCACGGTGTCATCGGCCGTAATCGCAAAGCCCTTGAGCAGCTCACCGCTGTCATTGAGAAACCAGCCATCCAGTACCGCATCATGGAAGCCGACATCGCGCGGCGACCATGTGATCGGCTCCTGCGCTTGGGCAACCGGCTGGGCGACTGGGGCAAGCGCATGCACCGCACGGGCTGAAGGCAGGAACCGATGGAGCAATCGACGAATCATGCTTCGCCCTCCTCCAGCTGAACGGCTTGCGCTTCGAACAGCTGGGCCAGAAATGCCTGCAAGCGCTGTTCGGCGACCCACTGACTGCAGAACCCCCGCAGACTGATCACCGCCTGCGCCGACATCTGCGCGTAACGCTGGGGATCGTTTTTGGCCACTGCATGGCTTGCGCGATAGGCGGCGCATACCGACGCCCAATTGGTGGCGTAACGCAGGGTCCGATAAGCCGAGCGCGGATCGTGTGGCCAGGCGGTGAACTCTTCGGTTGATTCGATCAGGAACGCGTTCTCGGCGTTCAGATAGTCGATCATCGCTGTCGTACACGGCGCCACCGCGGGTTTGCCACACGACATGAACTCCATCAAGGGCAGGCATTGGCCCTCGCCATATGAGGTGTTGACGACGTAGCGCGTCGCCTGCACCAATCGTTCGTAATCCGCGTCAGCGAGATAGCCATAGATCAGCACGATGCGGCATTGGCGAGGCTGGTTTTTATACACGTAGTGAAGGATGTCCGTCAGCGCTTCTTCAGCATCGTGGTGGGTGAGCTTGAGCACCAGTGTTGCGTCATCAGTCTCACGGAAAGTCGCGCAGAAGGCACTGATCATGTCCTCCCAGTTCTTGCGTCCGTCGCGGGGGTTGAATACGGAGGTGTAGACCACGCCGTCGAGAATCAACTCCTGTTCGCTGATGGGCGCAAGGAAATCGATACCCGTGCCACAGCGCAAACCCGCCGGCGCGAAGGCATCCAGTTCGATCCGACGACTGTCGACTACCAGGCCCTTGATAATCAATCGTACCGAATCAACAACCGGTTGCCCCTGCAACTGGACGCCACGTGCCGCAAATCGATCCCAGACGGGGGCGGGAACGGCGACAATCGGGTAATCACGGGTCATCGCCGCACGCACCGCGTTGACCGTATAAGTGGAATGCGTGATCGCCGCGCCGCAGGCCTTGAGTACGGTGCGCCAGTCGTTCAACGGATCATTGGCGAACGGCTCGTCGGGAATGGTGCTGAATTCCCAGGCGAATACCGGCACAGTCGGGCAGGCCAGATGCACCGGCGTGCGGTGCGGAGGCGAAAACGACAGGAACACACAGGGCTCACCGCGAGCCCGGCAGTCTGCGTACAACGCATCGACCTCGGCGTTCGGAT
This sequence comes from Pseudomonas koreensis, assembly GCF_036668835.1. Taxonomy (GTDB): domain Bacteria; phylum Pseudomonadota; class Gammaproteobacteria; order Pseudomonadales; family Pseudomonadaceae; genus Aquipseudomonas; species Aquipseudomonas koreensis_I. The sequence continues at coordinate 180,207 of NZ_JAZEVW010000003.1, read as the reverse complement.
CGGCGACTTCGATCACCCGGCCAAGGCGCTCGAGCACCGGTCGATATTCCTTGAGTACAAAGAAATAGCTGTACTCCGAACGCCCCAGGTTACGGCTGATGGTGTGTTGGTTGGTTTCCGAGTGAATGATGATCAGCATGAGGCGTTATCCATAACCTTGGCAGCATCGACGGCATGGGGCACCCGTGCGAAAAAATCCGTGACACGCTTTCGCAAGGCCGGCTGGGCGCAGTAATCGCGCATGCGTTCGGCTGCAGCCAGCGACATGCGCTGATATTCCTGTGGTCGTGTCCTCGCCATGCAGTAGCTGTCTTCGTAGGCTTTTTTCAACGAGCCCCAGTCTGGACGGTAACGATGCGCGCGAAACAGCATTCGCGGATCATGTGGCCAAGTGCAGATCTCCATGCTGGAGCGGACGACGAAGGCCACTGATTCATCGATGTAATCCTGCATTGCCGTGTGATCGGGCGCGATTGCCGGTGTGCCGCAGGCCATGAACTCCATCAGAGGCAAGCACAGACTTTCGCAATGCGAGGCGTTGACGTAATAACTACCTGCCTGGCACAGGCGCATGTATTGGGCATCATCCAGATGACCATGAATCATCACGACCCGGCAGGCAAACGGCGCCAGTTGCGCCAGCGGCGTCATCAGATGCGCATAGACTGCCGTCAGATCGCTCTGCGTAAACTTCAGCACCAGCGTAGCGTCGGGCGTGTCACGGAACGCTGCGCAAAAAGCACTCAGGATCTGTAACCAGTTCTTGCGGGGGTCTTCAGGCCGAAAGACCGTCACGTAGACAACGCCGTCCAACCGGGTTTGCACTTCTAACGAGCTGTCAGGCATGTCTCGTGGCGGCGGTTGAACCGTTGCGGACACTGGCTGGGGTCCGGCGATAGCAGGCAGACGGCTGCCGAGCCAGTCATGGAGGGAGTCAGACACCAGGTCGCGAATGCCTTCCCAATACCAGTTTTGCAGGAACCTTACTCGCGGCACCGGCGGTGCCTGCTTCTGACCCGAATTGAGTCGCCACAACCGCAAGTAATGCCGGGCAATCACGAAACGCCGCTTCAAGGTCAGCGGTGGCGGCCGCGAAGCCTCCAGCAGGGCTTCGATTTCGGCCAGTTCCTCTGGCGTGAGCGGTTTGGGCAGCAGGTTATCCGGGTGCAGATTCATTTGCCGGGAGTCGAAGATGCAGCCTTTGACCGTCAACGTCGTACCGGCATTCACCGGCACGCTGTCCTCTTGCTCGCGAATCGCCGCAAAGCGTTCGTCCAGCGGCACTGGCAGAACCAGGACAGGGAAGTCTTCGCCCATGCTGCGACGGATCGCGCCGGCAGCATGGCTGGACAGCGCGATCGCTCGTCCGTGGCGGGCCAACAGGCGTGTCCAGTCCTGCGACAGATCGTTGGCCCACGCTTCGTCGGGAATGCAGTCGTACTCCCATGCAACCACGCATACGGTTGGGCATTGAAGATCGATCGCGGTGTTCTGAGGTCGGGTGAACGAGAGGAAAACGCTTTCCTCGCCCACGGCGAGTAACTGCCGGTAGAGCGCATCGACCTCTGTGACTGCGCCTGCCACGTAAACTTGCCCAAGCGTTTCGAGCAGAGGCAGACAGGCCTTCAGTACGCGGGAATAACTGGAATCTGGATGCTCCGAATGCGGGTGGATGGAACCGTCGTTGATGTCCGAATAAAGAATGAAGTTCATTGGCATTCCACGATGAAGCTGCCATCCCGGCAACTTCACACTGTGACGGCCAGGCGTCGTGACGGATCGATGTCCGCGCTTCGTCTCTGGTGCCGTCTTGTTCTTGTTTTAGTGGTCAGTTTCATCTTTGTTCACGACGATTCCAGCGAATCAGGCCAATCGTGACAAGGCGCATTCTAAACACATCCACAAAGGGTCCGTGAACCCGCCCGACGAGAATAAATCCGCTACGCTGACGAGAACTGACCGGTCACGGTTTGCCCTGTTGAAATTGCCGCGCTTTTGGCACAGATTGGGCACAAATAACTACAACAACGGACTTCGCCCGTCTTTCAACCGGTTTTTCCATCGGTCTGACAGACCTCTCCTCAAACTCTGTGGGAAAGTGGCGCAAGTTCAAGACCAAGGGGTCGCTGCTTGAAAAAACGTCTGTTCGTTACGGGCCTTACCGGCTTCGTGGGACAACATCTTCAGTCTCGTCTGGCCTCGCCTGGTTCGACATGGGAGTTGCTGCCTGCCGCAGCGCCCTATGACCTGACGGATGCCGAAAGCCTCAGTGATCTCTGGCCGCAAGTGCCCGACGCGGTGATTCATCTGGCCGGACAAACCTTCGTTCCCGAAGCCTTCCGCGATCCGGCGCGCACCCTCGCCATCAATCTGTTCGGCACCCTCAATCTGTTACAGGCGCTCAAGGCGCGCGGCTTCACTGGCACTTTTCTGTATGTCAGCTCCGGCGATGTCTACGGACAGGTCGGTGAAAGCGCCCTGCCCATCACCGAGCAACAACCGCCCTGCCCCCGAAATCCTTACGCTGTGAGCAAACTGTCAGCCGAGTTTCTCAGCCTGCAATGGGGCCTGAGCGAAGGCTGGCCGGTGCTGGTCGCGCGCCCGTTCAACCACATCGGCAGCGGCCAGAAAGACAGCTTTGTCATCGCCAGTGCCGCGCGCCAGATAAACCGCATCAAACTCGGCCTGCAGGGGCCGCAACTGGAAGTTGGCGACATCGACGTGACCCGCGATTTTCTCGATGTCGGCGATGTGATCTCGGCCTATCTGGCGCTGCTTGAAAGCGGTACGGCCGGGCAGGTCTACAACATTTGTTCTGGCCGCGAGCAAAGCATTCGCAGCCTGATCGAACAGCTGGGCGACCTTGCCGAGGTCGAGTTGCAACTGGTTCAGGACCCGGCGCGCATGCGCCGTGCCGACCAGCGTCGCGTTTGCGGCAACCACGCAAAACTGGCCACAGCCACTGGATGGGCGCCGGCCATCACCACACAACAATCCCTGCGGACGATCCTGTCCGACTGGGCGATTCGAGTACGACAAGAATGACCAAAAGTGCACTGATCACAGGGATCACCGGCCAGGACGGCGCGTATCTGGCCAGATTGTTGCTCGACAAGGGCTACACGGTTTACGGCTTTGTCGCCCGGCGCAGCAGCGATTCGCGCTGGCGTCTGCGCGAAATGGGCGTCGAAGCCGACATCGTCTATCTGGACGGCGACATGGCCGATGCGTGCTCGGTACAGCGTGCAGTCATTCAAGCCAAACCCGACGAAATCTATAACCTCGCCGCGCAGAGCTTCGTCGCCGCCTCGTGGAATCAGCCGGTGACCACCGGCATCGTCGACGGCCTGGGGGTCACCCATCTGCTCGAAGCGATCCGCCAGTTCAGTCCGCACACGCGCTTTTATCAGGCCTCGACCAGCGAAATGTTCGGCCTGATCCAGGCGGAGCAGCAGGACGAAAACACCCCGTTCTATCCCCGCAGCCCGTATGGTGTGGCCAAGCTCTACGGCCACTGGATCACCGTCAATTACCGCGAAAGTTTCAACCTGCACGCCAGCAGCGGCATTCTGTTCAACCATGAATCACCGTTGCGCGGTATTGAGTTCGTAACGCGCAAGGTCACTGATGCCGCAGCGCGCATCAAGCAGGGCAAACAGCAGGCGCTGGCCCTGGGCAACATCGATGCGAAACGCGACTGGGGCTTTGCCGGTGATTACGTCGAAGCCATGTGGCTGATGCTGCAACAGGACAAGCCCGACGATTTCGTGGTCGCCACCGGCGTCACCACCACGGTGCGTGAAATGTGCCGGATCGCCTTTGATCACGTCGGCCTCGACTACCGCGATTTTGTGAAGATCGACCCGGCGTTCTTCCGCCCGGCCGAAGTCGAAGTGCTGCTCGGCAATCCGGCCAAGGCGCAGCGGGTGCTGGGCTGGAAGCCGAAAACCGACCTGGATACCTTGATCCGCATGATGATGGATGCGGACATGAAACGCGTCGCCAAGGAGTAGGCCATGCTGATCCCCGTGATTCTGTCCGGCGGTGCCGGCACCCGTTTGTGGCCGGTGTCCCGCGAGGGCCATCCGAAACCGTTCATGACCCTGCCCGACGGCCAGTCGCTGCTGGGCAAGACCTACCAGCGTGCGGCCGCGCTGCTGGACGGCTGGGGCGATATCGTCACGGTGACCAACCGCGAATACTACTTCCAGAGCAAGGATCACTATTGCGCCGCGCAGGTGTCACGCCATCGCGGGCATTTCCTGCTGGAGCCGAGCGGGCGCAATACGGCGCCGGCCATCGCCGCCGCCGCACTGGCCCTGCAAGCGCTGCACGGTGACGAGGCAATCATGGTGGTGATGCCCGCCGACCATTTGATCGTCAATCAGGACGCACTGAAAAGCGCGGTCGAACACGCCGTAAACCTGGCGAAGGACGGCTATCTGGTGACCTTCGGCGTGGTGCCGACCACGCCCGAAACCGGCTTTGGCTATATCGAAACCGGTGCACCACTGAACGCCAAAGGCGCCGCCAAAGTGCAGCGCTTCGTCGAAAAACCCGATCTACAGACTGCCACGCACTATCTGGAAAGCGGCAGTTTCCTCTGGAACTCGGGCATGTTCTGTTTCACCACCGCCGCGGTGATTGCCGAATTGCAGCTGCACGCACCAGAGTTGCTGGAACAGACTCGCGCCTGCATGGCCGCCAGCGCCCCGGTGGAAACCGTCGGCTGCCTGCAACAGGAACTGTCGCCAGCCTTGTTCGCCGAGATCACCGACATTTCCATCGACTACGCGCTGATGGAGCGCTCGGAAAAAGTCGCGGTTGTACCGGCCGGTTTCGACTGGAGCGACATCGGTTCGTGGAGCGCCGTCGCTGCGCTGATTCCGGCCGATGCCGACAACAACCGCGCCAGCGGCGAAGCGATCTTCGTCGACAGCCACAACAACTTTGTCCAAAGCGAAGGCCGCCTGGTGGCGGCCGTCGGTGTGGATAACCTGATCGTCGTCGATACCGCCGACGCCGTGCTGATCGCCCATGCCGACCGTGCGCAGGACGTGCGGCGCGTGGCCAGACAGTTGAAAGACAAAGCCCACGAAGCCTATCGTCTGCACCGCACCGTCAGCCGGCCGTGGGGCACCTACACCGTGCTCGAGGAAGGCCCGCGCTTCAAGATCAAGCGCATCGTGGTCAAACCTGGCGGCAAGTTGTCATTGCAGATGCACCACCACCGCAACGAGCACTGGGTGGTGGTCGAAGGCATGGCCAAGGTCACCAACAACGGTACGGGCACGCATCTGGTGGCGAAAAACGAATCGACGTTCATCGCTGCCGGCCACCGCCATCGTCTGGAAAATCCCGGCGTGATCGATCTGGTCATCATCGAAGTGCAAAGCGGCGAATACCTGGGCGAGGACGACATCGTCCGCTTCGAAGACCAATACGGCAGGACAGTTTGAATGCTGCTTTCCTTGTACCGTTCCTTGCATGACTACCGAGGCTTCATTCGCGGCAGTGTGAAGCGGGAGTTTCAAGCGCGCTATCGCAATTCACTGTTCGGCGCCCTGTGGCCGATTTTCAATCCGCTGTCGATGATCATTGTCTACACGGTGATTTTTTCCCACATCATGCGCGCCCGCTTGCCGGGTGTGGATGACGCCATGGCCTACAGCGTCTATCTGTGCGCCGGATTGCTGGCCTGGGGATTGTTTTCCGAAATCACCCTGCGCAGCCAGACCATGTTTCTGGACAATGCCAATCTACTGAAGAAGATCAGTTTCCCGCGGATCTGTTTGCCGGTGATCGTGTTATGCAGCGCGGCAATCAACTTCGCGATCATCATTGCGTTGTTCCTCGGTTTTCTGTTGATTACCGGGCGCTGGCCGGGGCTGGCATTACTGGCACTGATTCCGCTGATCGTGCTGCAGATGATGTTCTGCGCCGGATTGGGCATGGTGCTTGGCGTGATGAACGTGTTCTTTCGCGACGTCGGTCAGCTCTTCGGTATCTGCCTGCAATTCTGGTTCTGGCTGACGCCCATCGTTTATCCGATCACGATTCTCCCGGAGTGGGTGCAGGGCCTGCTGCAACTCAACCCGCTGACACCCGTGTTCAGCAGTTATCAGAATCTGTTTCTTTACGGACAGTGGCCAGTTTGGGATTCGTTATTGCCGATCTTGGTCATCGCCGTACTGTTGTGTCTGATCGGCCTGCGGCTGTTCCGTCAGCACGCCGGCGAAATGGTGGATGAACTCTGATGGGGCGTATTCGTGTGACCGGTCTGAGCAAGGCCTACAAACAATACCCCGATCGCTGGAGCCGACTGGCTGAGTGGCTGATCCCCTTTTCACGTATCCGTCATCAGCAGCATTGGGTGCTGCGCGATGTCGAATTCGAGATCGCCCCGGGCGAGGCGGTGGGCATCGTCGGGGCCAACGGTGCCGGCAAAAGCACATTGTTGAAGATGATTACCGGCACAACCCGCCCCACACACGGCAAGATCGAACTGCAAGGTCGCGTGGCTGCGTTGCTGGAACTGGGCATGGGTTTCCACCCGGACTTCACCGGACGTCAGAACGCGATCATGGCGGGCCAGTTGCTGGGCATGCAGCTTGAAGACATCGAGGCACTGATGCCCGCTATCGAGCTTTTCGCCGAGATAGGCGATGCCATTGACCACCCGGTGCGCACTTATTCCAGTGGCATGCAAATGCGTCTGGCGTTCAGCGTTGCCACGGCTCGGCGCCCGGACATCCTGATCGTCGACGAAGCACTGTCGGTAGGCGATGCCTATTTCCAGCACAAGAGCTTCGAACGCATCCGCAGCTTCCGCAAAGCCGGGACCACCCTGCTGATCGTGTCCCACGACCGCTCGGCCATTCAGTCAATCTGCGACTCGGCCATTCTGCTCAAAGACGGCCGCATGGCCATGTACGGCAAACCCGAAACCGTCCTCGATTTCTACAATGCATTGATGGCCGAACGCGAAGGCCACATGGTGCGCCAGGAGATGCTCAGTGGCGGTCAGGTACAAACCATATCGGGTACCGGCGAGGCGGGCATTTTGTGCGTACGTCTCCTGGATGACGCCGAACGTCCCATCGAGGCTGCCGAAGTCGGCCAGTCGGTAACGCTGGAAGTGAAGGTAGAGATTCGCCAGGACATCGAACGTCTGGTGCTGGGTTTTTTGATCAAGGATCGTCTCGGCCAGCCCATGTACGGCATCAATACGCATCGTCAGAACCAGGCACTGGACAATCTGCAAGCCGGCGAGCGCATCACTTATCGATTTGCCTTTGTGATGGGGCTGGGCAAGGGCAACTACTCCGTCGCCCTGAGCCTGTCGAGGCTGGACTCGCACCTGGATCAAAACTTCGAATGGCGGGATTACGGTCTGGTGTTTCATGTGATCAACAATCGACGCGAAGATTTTGTCGGTTGCTCATGGCTCAATGCTCAAACCACCGTCAGCCGTGATACCGAGTCCAACCGTCTCGAGCGCACACCATGACCCGCTTGCTGGTGGAATGCACACACGTATTCAATCACCCGAGCGTCAACTCAGGCATACAACGCGTCGTGCGCAACGTGGTCAGTCATTTGCCCGCCAGCGTCGACAATGTCGAATGCGTGCCCGTGGTGATTCTCAACGGCGAACTCTATCGCGTACTGCAACTGCAACCGCTTGATGCGCCATTTTTCAGCGCACTGCAGATCTTCAGTGAGCGCCTTGAGCGCTTGGCCCATCGTTTCTGGCAGTGGCATCGGCGCCGCGATGCGCAATGCACCTCGAAGCTGGCGCAACGGCTGTTGTATGTCGGTTATCGCCTGAGCCTCTTCGCGGCGTTCGGCCTGCCGATCCGACTGACCCGCCGGATCAATCGCCGACAACTGCTCAAACGCTGTTCACCACTCAGGCACCAGCCGGGCGATCAACTGGTATTGCTGGACTCCTCCTGGCATTCGGATTTTTGTGCCCATGTCGAGCAACTCAAACGCGAAGGTGTCGGTGTCATCGCGGTGATCTATGACCTGATTCCACTGACGCACCCGCAGTTTTACGAAGCACGGCTGATCGAGGTATTCAGCGAGTGGTTTGACTGGATTACCCGTACTGCCGATGGCTACATGGCGATCTCGGCGACGGTGCGCGATCAGGTGCAGGAGGAAGTGCAACGAAGAATCGGCAGTGCGCAATCCGCCTGGCGCTGGTTCGACTTTTTTCACTTGGGTTGCGAACTCGATTTGCATAACCACCAGGCAGCGGTCGAACCACGCCTGCAGCAATTGTTCACGACGAGCGACCCGGTCTACCTGATGGTCAGCACCATCGAGCCGCGCAAGAATCATGCATATCTGCTCGATGCCTTTGAACGCGCCTGGTCCGCCGGTTCTACCGCACGGCTGTGCTTCGTCGGGCGGGTGGGCTGGAAGTGCACTGACTTGCTGACCCGAGTCCACCAACATGCAGAGCTGAATCAGCGCCTGTTTATGTTCAACGACCTCAATGACACCAGCCTCGAATATGCCTATGCCCATGCCAGTGCGCTGGTGTTTCCTTCGTTTGTCGAAGGTTTCGGTTTGCCACTGGTGGAGGCCATGCAACGTGGCTTGCCGGCGATGGGCAGCGATATCGCGGTGTTCCGTGAGATTGGCAGCCAATTCATGGCGTACTTCGATATCGACGATCCACAGAGCCTCGTCAACCTGATCAACGAGTTTCAGTGCAGCGGACAGTTCCCTGCCGATCGCAATGTTAGTCAGTGGCGATGGATTGGCTGGCGTGAAGCCAGTCTGCAACTGGTCGAGCGTAGCGTCAGTCATGTTGTTGAATTGCCAGCGGCATCAGGGAGTCAGCATGCGCATTGCTCTTAACGCGCGCATCCTGCAGGCGCCGCGCACCGGCATCGGCCATTACGTGGCGGAACTGGTCAGTGCCTTGCGCCACGAACCCGATGTCGAACTGACGCTGTTTCACGGCTGGGGCTGGAGCGCTGCCTTGCCGCAGTCCGCCCTGCCCGGTTACTCACGTTTGACTCCCTTGCTGCGGCAGATCCCCGGCGCGTATCAGGCGCGGCGCTGGCTGGAGCAGAAGCGCTTCGACCAGGGCCGCGCGCAAGGCATCGATCTCTATCACGAGCCGAGCCTGTGGCCGCTGGTGTTCGACGGGCCGACCGTGATCACTCTGCATGACCTGACGCATCTGCATTATCCCGACACCCAGCCGGCAGCGCGGATCAAGGAAATCGAGCGCCGACTGGAAACCGGGGTGCAGCAGGCGCGTTTGATCCTCACCGACTCCCAGGCGATCGCCGACGAAGCACAGCAGCATTTCGGGCTGCCGGCCGAGCGCTTTGTCGTGGCGCAGCTGGGCGTCGCCGAGCGTTTTTATCCGCGCGAGGCGAGCGCCATCGACGCCGTGCTCAAAGCCCACGGCGTCGAGGCACGCCAGTATTTTCTGTGTGTCGGCACGCTGGAGCCGCGCAAGAACCTGAGTCTGGCCTTGCGCGCGCACGCCTTGCTGCCGCAGGCCCTGCGCGAACGCTTCCCGCTGCTGATCGTCGGCATGGCTGGCTGGCAGCGCGAGCAGTTGAGCGACGAGCTGCGCCAGGCGCTGGCCAGCGGGCATGTGTGTTTGCTCGGCTATCTGCCCGACGAGGATGTCGCGCAATTACTGGCGGGGGCACGGGCGCTGATTTTCCCCTCGCGTTACGAAGGTTTCGGGTTGCCGGTACTGGAGGCGATGGCCAGTGGCACGCCAGTCGTGATTACGCGGTCTTCGGCGATGCCGGAAGTCGCTGGCGCTGCCGGCAACTATATTGAAGCTGATGATGCAGACGGCTTGCGCGATGCGATGAGCCTTCTGATCGACGATCAAACGCATTGGCAGGATTGCCGAGCGGCCGGCTTGCAGCAGGCACGGCTTTTTTCCTGGCAGCGTTGTGCACAGGCCACGGCCGGTGCCTACCGCCAGGCCATGGGAGGTTGAATGCGCGTTCTTCATTTTTTCAAGACGTACCTGCCTGACTCGGTCGGCGGTATCGAGCAAGTGATCTTCCAGCTCTGCGAAAGCGGCGCCCAACACGGCATCGACGGCCAGGTGCTGACGCTCAGCGCCGACCCGACACCGCCTGTGGTGCAGCTCGGCCAGCACGAAGTGCACCGAGCCAGACTCGACATTCAGTTCGCCTCCACCGGTTTTTCCTGGAGTGTGTTCAAACAGTTCCGCGAACTGGCCGCCGAGGCCGATGTGGTCAATTACCACTTCCCGTGGCCGTTCATGGACCTGGTGCACTTCGCCAGCGCGCTGAACAAACCGAGCGTGGTCACCTACCACTCCGACATCATTCGCCAGAAGCACCTGCTCAAACTCTACCGGCCGCTGATGAACCGCTTCCTTGCCAGCGCCGACCGCATCGTCGCCGCTTCGCCCAACTACCTGCACACCAGCGATGTGCTGCAGCAATTTCAGGACAAGACCCGGGTCATCCCCTACGGCTTGAACAAGGCCGGTTATCCACAGGCTGACAGCGCGCGCATGCAGCGCTGGCGCCAGCAGCTTGGGGATAAGTTTTTCCTGTTCGTCGGGGTCATGCGCTACTACAAGGGCCTGCATATTCTGCTCGATGCCCTGAAAGACGTGGACTATCCGGTGGTGATCGTCGGCGCCGGGCCACTGGAGCTGGAACTGCATGCACAGGCGCAGGCGTTGGGCCTGCGCAATATCCATTTCCTTGGGCGTCTCAGCGATGAAGACAAGGTTGCCCTGCTGCAATTGAGCTACGCGATCGTCTTCCCGTCGCACCTGCGCTCAGAAGCCTTTGGCATTTCGCTGCTCGAAGGCGCGATGTACGGCAAGCCGATGATCTCCAGCGAAATTGGTACCGGCACCAGTTACATCAACATCCACAACGAAACCGGGCTGGTAGTGCCACCGAGTCAGCCGCTGGCGTTTCGCGAGGCCATGCGCACGCTCTGGGACGATCCGCAGCGTGCCGCAGCCATGGGCGTCAAAGCCGAAGCGCGCTATCGGCAGCTGTTCACCGCCGACGACATGGGCCGCAAATGGACGCAGCTGTATCAGGAACTTCTGGAAGAAAAAGCTCTGTCCTACGCCTGATTCAGGTCGAAACACATTCACCCCTGTGGGAGCGAGCCTGCTCGCGAAAGCGTCAAGTCAGCCGATGAATTCTTTACTGGCAGTGCGCATTCGCGAGCAGGCTCGCTCCCACAAGTTTTTCGCGGGTGTGTTCAGAGATCCAGCACCAGCGGCTGTGCACTCTGCGCTGGCACCGCACAGCAAATCAACACATGCCCCGCTGCGGGAATCTCCGCCGGGGCCTGTGGATAATTCACCGCACCACTGACCAGCCGGGTCTTGCAGGTGCCACACGAACCGCCACGGCAACTGAATTCCGGGCGCAATCCGCGGCTTTCCGCCAGTTCCAGCAGGCTGCCGCCCTCTGGCTGCCAACGCGCCTCTTTCGCCGAGCGTTCGAACACCACCGCCACCGAAGTGGTCGCCGCTGGCGGTTGTTCGATGACGATTGCATCAGGGTCAGGCAGGCGTTTCAAGGTCGACGGGCCGAAGGTTTCCGCATGAATCTGCGCGTCACGCACATCCAGTTCACGCAGGCTGTCGTACAGCCCTTGAGTGAAACCGCCGGGGCCACAGAGGACGAAGTCGATCTGGTCGAAATCGTCGACGTCGAGCAGATTGCGCAACACGACGCCCTCAATGCGCCCGGTCAGATCGAAATCCTCGCCCTCACGCGCATCGGCCTCCGGTTGGCTGAGCAAGCGCAGGACCCGCACGGCCTCACCGGAGCGCTCGAGCAAGCGGTCCAGTTCCTGACGAAACGGCTGATCGGCGAGGCTGCGCGAACTTTGCAGCAACAACGTCGGGCGGATCCCGCGCGTGCGCAGTCCCTGGTAGACCACCTCGCGCAGCATCGACAGCAACGGCGTGATGCCGACACCCGCCGCCAATAGCACCAACGGCCGGTGTTCCAGCGGCGCCACGGTGAAATGCCCTTGCGGTGCCCGCGCTTCCAGTACATCGCCTACCTGTATCTGCTGGTGCAGATGCGATGAAATCAGGCCTTCGCGCTTGACGCTGATGCGGTAGAAACCGTCCGACGGCGCACTGGAGAGACTGTAGGTGCGGATATGCACTTCGCCATCCAATGTAAAACGCAGCGGCAAATGCTAGCCGGCGAGAAATACCGGCAGCCCGGCGCCATCGACCGGCTCCAGATAGATCGAACGAATGTGACGACTTTCCGCTTCGTTCTTCGCCACTCGCAGCGGCCGCCATTGGTTGCCGAGTGCCTGGGCCTGCAAACGCGCATCAGCCTCAGCCCAATTGCCGGTGAGCAGGCTGGTCGGCGACATGCCGTCGAAGCGCCAGCGCAACGCCAACGCTGCCGGACGCCGCACAACCTGTTCCACCTCGAACGTCCACAGCCGTTCCGCGCCTTGAAACGCTTCGATCTGTGGGTCTTCGAGAAGGATCTCGGTACGCCCGCTCAGTTGCAGCAGATCGCCTGTGGAAAAGTCGATGAACAGCAAGCCAGCCTTGGGGTTGAGCAGCAGATTGCCCAAGGTGTTGAAGTGCAGGTTGCCGGCGAAATCAGGGATGGTCAGGCGATTGCCTTCGATGCGCACGAAACCGGGCTGACCGCCGCGATGCGAAACGTCCACCGAGCGCTGCCCGTCGACGTCGGCATAGCTGGCGACGAAAAACGTATCGGCGCTCGCGATCAGTGCGCCGGCCGCCTCATCGAGACCGTTCAGATGCTGAGCCGGGCGCGTCTGCGGATCGCTCAGCGGCACACGCTGAAACTGGCGCAATTGAATGTATTGCGGGCAGTTGCCGAACGCTTGGTCGACGCTCAGTTCGAAGCCATCAGCCGTCAGGTTGGTGACATGCCCGTTGAGGCGATTGCGCCGCCGCGTGTGCAGTTCGATACCCAGCAGACCGATCGGCTCGCCGTCGCGCAGTTGCGCCGGGTCGTCGGCGGCCGGCCGGCGGGTGAAATGCAGATGCTCGGGATCCGGCGAATCGGCGAAGCCCGGCTCGCCCTCCAACACGCTGGCCCACGGCCGCCCTTGCGCATCGACCGCGCCGAGCAGCATGAATGGAAGTTGCCGGTAGAACTCGCGGTGTTGATCGGGCATCCAGCTGCGAATGACTTTGCGCCCGAACGCTTCCATGCGTTCGGCCACTCCTACGTGGGCCTGCAACTGCTGTTCGCCGGCGTGCCAAGGTGAACGTTCCATCACGATTCTCCCCTGCGCCAGCGGCGCAGTCCGGTTGCGCCTGTCAGGCTGAAGTTTGCAGACCGGCAATCGTGCGCGGCATGCCGACGAAACCGGGCAAGGCTTCGATGCGGGCCAGCCAGGCGCGAACGTTGCCATAGTCGTCCAGCGAGACATTGCCCTCCGGCGCGTGGGCGATATAGCTGTAAGCGGAAACGTCCGCAATGCTCGCTTCGCCGCCGGCCAGGAACGCGTTTTGGCCCAACTCGATGTCCATGATCTTGAGCAGGTTGTGCGCACGGGTGATCGCTTCTTCAGCATTCAGTTGTGCGCCAAACACCGTCACCAGTCGCGCAGCAGCCGGGCCAAAGGCAATCGGGCCGGCAGCAGCGGACAACCAGCGCTGCACGCGCGCCGCGCCGACCGGGTCAGCCGGCAACCAACGCCCGTTGCCGTATTTTTGCGCCAGGTACACCAGAATCGCGTTGGAGTCGGCGAGGACCACGCCGCCGTCATCAATGGCCGGCACCTGGCCAAAACTGTTGATCGCCAGATATGCCGGCTGCTTGTGCTCGCCTTTTGCCAGGTCGACGAAAATCAGCTCGGTCGGCAACTGCAACAGGGACAACATCAGCTCGACACGGTGGGCATGGCCGGAACGTGGGAAGTTGTAGAGTTTGATCGCTTGCATGGTCGACTCCGCTGAATAAGGGTGTCGTCCGAATTGACGTCACCGATGGCAGCAATCTTCCACGGATCTGCAAAACAACAGAATAACCAGCAAACGCAATCAATTATTTCATTGGCTGCAATAACGCTGCGTTCTGGAGGGACGGATGCTCGCGCAAGGCCTGCACGGTGAAGTCGACGAAACTGCGCACCCGCGCCGCTGCCTTGCGCCCTCCCTGATACACGACGTGAATGGGCAATGCGGGCAGTTCGAACTCGTCGAGGACGATCTCCAGTTCGCCCCCCGCGACCTCGCTCGCCACTTGATACGACAACACTCGCGTCAGCCCCAGGCCGAGACAGGCCGCTGTGATCGCCGCCTGATTAGCGGTCACCACCAATCGCGGCTCGGGGCGCACAAACAACGGCTCGCCATGTTCCAGAAACGGCCAGTTGCGCAACTGCCCGACCGCGGACGTTGCAACCACCGGCATTTCGCACAGCGCCTGCGGATGTTGCGGCCGACCATGCTGCGCCAGATATTGCGGCGAACCACACACCACTCGCCGTACCTCACCGACGCGGATCGCGTGCTGACTGCTGTCCGGCAGTTCTCCGATGCGCACCGCCACATCGATGCCCTCTTCGACCATGCTCACCACCCGATCGAGCAGCAGCGCATTGATCGTAACGTCCGGATACTGCGCCAGATACGCCGCCATCAGCGGCGTCACGAACAGCTCGCCGAACAACACCGGCGCCGTCACCGTCAACTGCCCGCGCGGCTGCGCATGACTGCCCGCCGCCGAATCCTCAGCCTCCTGCACCTCCAGCAGAATCCGCCGACAGTCTTCCAGATAACGCTGACCGGCTTCGGTCAGATGCACGCTGCGCGTGGTCCGCACCAGCAACTGCGTACCGATCCGCAGTTCCAGCGCCGCCACCGCCCGCGTCACACTCGCCGCCGACAACCCCAGCCGCCGCGCAGCGGCCGAGAAGCCCTGCTCTTGAGCGATGGTGGTGAAGATGTGCATTTCCTGGAAGCGGTCCATGGGATTCCCCGGTTCGGATATCGGAAGTCACCTGGCAAAATCGCAGCCGAAGCTGCGATTTCCTTGTGCTGGATTACACGATAAGAGCGTTCGCGGCAAACAGCCTGTTACTCAGGCTTTCGCTGATGCTGAAACTACAGCCAGGCTCAGCGATAGACCGGAAAACGACGGCACAGCGCGACAACCTGTTCGCGCACGTGGTGCCCGACCTTGTCACTGCTTCCGTTTTCCAGGGCGTCCAGTATGTCGCATAACCAGCCGGCCACTTGCTCGCAGGCTTCCACGCCAAACCCGCGGGTAGTCACTGCCGGTGTACCAATACGAAGGCCGGATGTCACAAACGGTGAGCGCGGGTCATTCGGTACCGAGTTTTTGTTGGCGGTGATATAGGCATTGCTCAGGGCCGCGTCTGCCTCCTTGCCGGTGTAGGGCTTGTCGGACAGGTCGATCAGCATCATGTGGTTGTCGGTGCCGCCCGAGACGATCTTGTACCCGCGCTTTTGCAACACCCCGGCCATGGCCCGGGCGTTGATGACCACTTGGGTCTGGTAGACGCTGAACTCAGGCGCAAGCGCTTCCTTGAACGCCACGGCCTTGGCTGCGATCTGGTGCATCAGCGGCCCGCCCTGCACGCCGGGAAACACAGCGGAATCGAGCTTTTTGTAGAAGGCTTCATCCTGGCCCTTGGACAAAATCAAACCGCCGCGTGGCCCGCGCAGGGTTTTGTGCGTGGTGCTGGTGACCACATGCGCATGGGGCAGCGGGTCCGGGTATTCGCCCGCGGCGACAAGGCCGGCGACGTGGGCCATGTCGACCCAGAAAATGGCGCCAACCTTGTCGGCAATGCTGCGCATGCGTGCCCAGTCCTTGTACCGCGAATACGCCGAAAAACCACCGATCAGCATTTTTGGGCGTGTCTGCAGTGCGATTCGCTCCATCTCGTCATAGTCGAGAAAGCCGGTTTTCGGGTCCAGTCCGTAAGGCACGATGGTGTAGTGACGCCCCGAAAAATTGGCCGGGTTGCCGTGGGTCAAGTGACCGCCCTGGGCCAGGTTCATGCCCATCACCGTATCACCTGGGTTGATCAGCGCCAGGAAAACCGCCGCGTTGGCCTGGGCGCCCGCATGGGGTTGCACGTTGGCGTAGTCGCAGTCGAACAGGGCCTTGACCCGCTTGATCGCCAGCCGCTCGGCTACATCGACGTATTCGCAACCGCTGTAATAGCGCTTGCCGGGGTAGCCTTCGGCGTACTTGTTGGTGAGCACCGTGCTCTGGGTTTGCATGACCAGCGGGCTGGCATAGTTTTCCGAGGCGATCAGCTCGATATGGTCTTCCTGGCGATGCTCTTCGTTGTGAATCGATTCATACAGCTCAGGATCGAAAGCGTTGAGGGTCAGCGTCGAGTCGTACATGGGCGAAGTGTCCTTGGTCAAGAATTCAAGCGGCGGGTGACAGCAGGCGGGTGACGCGCGCGGCGATGTCGTCGATCTGTGCGTCATCGCAGATCAGCGGCGGCAAAAGGCGCACGGTGTTGCCCCGTGTGACGGTGATCAGCAGACGTTGTTCTTCACGGGCCCGGCCGACCAGTTCGGCGCACGGGCCATTGAGTTCAATGCCGATCATCAAGCCGATGCCGCGAACGGACACCACCTCAGGATGGTTGCCCAGCGCCAGCTTCAAGGCCGCCAACAAGCGGCGGCCCGAGGCAGCGGCGCGTTGCGGGATGTGATCGCGCTGCATGATGTCGAGCACTGTGCAGCCGACGCGGCACGCCAGCGGGTTACCGCCGAACGTGGACGCATGGTGGCCGGGGGAAAACAGCTGGGCGGCCTTGCCTCGCGCCAGGCATGCGCCGATGGGGAAACCGTTGCCCAGCGCTTTGGCCAGGGTAATGACGTCCGGCTTGATGCCCGCGTGCTCAAAGCCAAACCAGGTACCGGTGCGGCCCAGCCCGGTCTGCACTTCATCGATCATCATCAGCCAGTCGTGTTCATCACACAGTTGGCGCAGGGCCTGCAGGTAGCCGGCAGAGGCGGCGTGCACGCCCCCCTCACCCTGCACCGGCTCGACGAGCACCGCGACGATATCGGGAGACTGCGCCGCGACCTGGCGAATCGCCTCGATGTTGTCGAAAGGCACCCGCACAAAACCCGGCATCAGGGGCTCGAAGCCGCGATGCACGGCGGGGTTGCCGGTGGCGGCGAGCGTGGCCAGGGTGCGCCCGTGAAAACTGTTTTCCATCACCAACACTTGCGGCTGGGCCACCTGCCGCGCGTTGGCATGCAGGCGGGCCAGTTTGAGCGCCGCCTCGTTGGCCTCCGCTCCGGAGTTGCAGAAAAACGCCCGTTGCATGCCCGATAGCAGGCACAGTCGTTCGCCCAATTGCTCCTGCCATGGGATGCGAAACATGTTGGTCGTGTGCAGTAACACCGAGGCCTGTTCGGCGATGGCCGCGGCAATTTCGGGGTTGGCATGCCCCAGGCTCGTCACCGCCACGCCGGCGATGGCATCCAGGTATTCAACACCCTCGGTGTCCCACAACGAGGCGCCCCGGCCTCGGCTGAACGAAACCGGTTGTCGGGCTGAGGTGTGCATGAGGTAAGCGGGTGCAGCGGACATTGCGGGCCTCCTGTAGAGGGGGGATCAACGGCTGGGGGTGATCGACAACAACGTGTCTTCGATGAGAGGGCGGGCATCAGCGGTCGGCCAGTAGTACGCATCCGGCATGGCTCGGGCACCGAAAATCGCCTGCCCGACGCGCACCACGGTCGAGCCCTCTTCGATGGCGACTTCAAAGTCACCTGACATGCCCATGGACAGCTCTTGCAGCGACACCCCGTCGGGGGCGCAATGAAGCAATCGGTCGCGCAATTCACGCAGCCGGACGAAGCAAGGGCGTACCCGCAGCGCGTCGGCCGAGAACAGCGCCAGCGTCATCAACCCGCGAACCCGCAGCGTCGGGAACGCTGGCATTGCCTCGAGGAAAGCCGCCACGTCATCGGGCGCCAGTCCGTACTTGCTGGCTTCGCCGGAGGTATTGACCTGGACGAACACATCCATCTGCCGATCCAGAATGCGCAGGCGACGGTCCAGCGCCTCGGCCACCCGCAGGCTGTCCAGGGCCTGGAACTCACTGGCGAAGCGTGCAACCTGCTTGGCCTTGTTGGTCTGCAAATGGCCGATCACCGACCATTGCAGGTCTTGCAGGTCGGTCATGGCTTCCCACTTGCGCTGGGCTTCCTGCACCTTGTTCTCGCCCAACAGGCGGCAACCGGCGGCATAGGCCAGACGCAGATGAGCTTCATCAAAGGTTTTGCTGACCGGCAGCAAGCGCACACCGGCCGGGTCGCGCCCTACCCGATGGCACGCCTCGACAATCCGTTGCTGCACCGCGGCCAGGTTGCGGCGAAAGTCTTCGACACTGTCGGCCTGTGGGTAACGACCATGGCGCGCATGCAGGATGAGGTCTTCGGTTTGGTCAGGCATCAGTTGGCCGCTCCCTTGGTGGGCACCGCAACCGGTTCGGCCTGTGGGCCTGCAGTCTTTGCACGACGCGGCAACTGCCCATTGAGTACGACATAGGCGGCCAGGCCGATAACCAGGCCCCAGAACGCGCCACCGATGCCCAGCAAGGTGATATTGGCCGCGCAGGCCAGGAAAGTGATCAGCGACGCTTCGCGCGATTTCACGTCCGCCATGGCATTGGCCAGGCTCGCGCCGAGTGTGCCCAGCAGGGCCAGCCCGGCCAGGGTGGTGATGAAGGTCGCCGGGAAGGCCATGAACACCGCCGCCAGGGTCACGCCGAAGATCCCCACCAGTATGTAGAAGATGCCCGCGGCCACGCCTGCGATCCAGCGCTTGGACGGGTCTTCCGACGCTTCCTTTCCCGTGCAGATAGCGGCGGTGATGGCCGCGATGTTAAAGGCATGCGAACCGAACGGCGCCATCAGCAGAGAACCCAGCCCGGTCAAGCTGAGGATCGGGTTGGCACTGGTGTTGAAGCCGTCACTGCGCAGCACCAGCATGCCCGGCATGTACTGCCCGGTGAGGGTGATCAGAAACAGCGGCAACGCCACGCTCAACAACGCATTGATCGAGAACTCCGGGCGGGTGAACACCGGTGTCGCAAACTCCAGCGTCAGCCCCGTGAAATCCACGCGTGCCTGCATCAGCAGAAAGCCAAGCCCCAGTACTAGAATGCCGACGACCGCGTATCGCGCACTCAAACGCTTGAACAGGATGTAGGCGCCGATCAACACCCCGACCAATAACGGGTCGACGCTCATGCTGGCAAACGCACCGATGCCGAACTGCAACAAGATGCCGCCCAACAAGCCCGCTGCTACACCCGGAGGGATCAGGCGAACGGCTTTTTCAAAGTAACCGGATACGCCCAGCAGCACGAACGCTGCAGCCGAAATCATGTACGCCCCAATGGCTTCGGCATAGGGTGTGGTTGCCAGGGCGACGATCAAAAATGCCGCCGCCGGGGTCGACCAGGCGGTGATGATCGGCTCGCGGCTCATCCAACTGAGGAACAGCCCGGTCACCCCTACGCCGATCGACACAGACCAGACCCACGAAGCCGTCAACTCGGGGCTGAGCCCTGCGACCTTGGCGGCCTGAAACACCAGGATGAAGGTGCCGCCGTAATTGACGATCACTGAAATCAACCCGGCAACCACCGGGTGCAGCAGGTCCCGCAGACGCAGGGACGAGAGGGATTGAGTAGATGACATAGGTCTTGGCTCCTTGCTGGACGATTGCATCCGGCCGCTGGCAAGCGGTCATTTATAGCGGTTGAATGGTGGGTTTTACCCCTACGCTTTAACGCAGCAGACCAGACCACTTTTTGTGGGCGGCTCAGCCGTTCTTACGCGCAAAGGCGCTCATGAAATCGCACAGCGCCTCGACCGCCGGCACTGAAACGGCGTTGTACAGGCTGGCGCGCAGGCCGCCGACGCTGGCGTGGCCTTTGAGGCCGTTGAGGCCGGCCTGCTCCGCGCGCCGCAAAAAGCTCTTCTCCAGCGCCACGTCGGCCAATCGGAAGGGCACGTTATTGATCGAGCGATACGGTGCCTGCACCGAGTTGCGATAAAACCCGTCACTTTCATCGATGGCGCGGTAAAGCATTCGCGCCTTGGCCTGATTGCGCTGATGCAGGGCCTGCAGACCACCACTGCGCTTGATCCATTTGAGCGTCAGGCCTGTGAGATACCAGGGGAAGGTCGCAGGGGTATTGAGCATGGACTGCGCGTCGCTGATGCGCGCGTAGTTGAGAATGTCCGGGGTAAAGGCATGGGAACGCTCCAGCAACGACGGGTCCACGATGACCACCGTCAACCCGGCCACGCCCATGTTTTTCTGCGCGGCGGCATACACCAGCCCATGCCTAGCGATGTCGATCGGCTTGGACAGCAGGCTTGAACAGGCATCGCACACCAGCGGCGCGTCGCTCGCGGGCGTGTCGATGAATTGCACGCCGTGCACCGTCTCATTCTCGGTGTAGTGCAGGTAAGCGGCGTCGGCGTTAAGGCGCCAGTCCGAGGCGTGTGGGACATGGTCGAAACCGGACGCGTGGGCGCTGGCAACCACGCGCACATCGCAGTAGCGCCGGGCGGCCTCGATCGCCTTGCCCGACCAGAGGCCGGTATGCAGGTAATCCGCCGTGCCTTTATCGCCCATCAGGTTCATCGGCACTTGAGCGAACTGCAAGGAGGCGCCGCCTTGCAGGAACAGTACTTTGTAGGCGGGCGGCACCCCGAGAATATCGCGCAGGTCTCGTTCGGCATCACGGGCCACCGCCATGAATACCTGCGAACGATGGCTGATTTCCATCACCGACATGCCGGTGCCGGCAAAATCAAAAAACTCCTCATGCGCCTGAGTGAGAACGTCCAACGGCACCGCGGTGGGGCCTGCGCTGAAGTTGTGTGACCGAGCCATGGTTGAGTAACTCCTGTTCAAGAACCCTCGCCCGGCGCGTCATCAGCGAGTAAAGGCGGCGGGTAGCGAGGGCCAGAGTCTACGGATAAACTGGCCTGCCTTTACCTGCCAGTTCATGGAAAGAGAGCAGACCACATGGCCAAGACCTTCGAGCTGGAAACCCTGAAGATGCGCCTCAACGACGCTGAATTTCAGCTGCTGGATCTGCATCAGCGGATCCAGCGTGCATTGCGTGCGCTGATTCTCGACGGCGCCCTCGGCCCCGGCTTGAAACTGCCCGCCACGCGGGTGCTGTCCAAATCGCTGGGGTGCGCCCGCGATACCGTTGAGAACGCCTATGTGCAATTGCATCGGGACGGGTTTATCGTGCGCCGCGAAGGCGCCGGCAGTTACGTCTGCGACACGGTGGGCGTCGAATTGCGCGGTGCTGGCCGCCGACGCCTCAGGGCTCAGGAAATCAGAAGCAGCGTCGCCGCACCGGGCGCAGCGCTCAGCCAACGCGGGCGAATGATCTTCGACACCGGCGGAGTGCGCGATCAGCAAGTCATCAAGGCATTCGCCACCGGCCTGCCGGAAACCCGCAGCTTTCCGACGGATGTCTGGGAGCGTTTGCAGCGCCAGGTCATGAAGGACTATCGCGCAAGCGTGCTGCTGCATGGCGATCCACAAGGGGCTGAGCCCCTGCGCAAAGCGATTGCCACCTACCTGAACCTCGAACGCGGCGCCAAATGCTCCCCCGACCAGATACTGGTCTTGAGCAGTACGCGTCAGGCGTTGTATCTGTGCGCGCAATTGCTGGTAGACGCCGGCAAGCCGATCCTGATGGAAAACCCCGGCTACTATGGGGCGCGCAAGGCCTTCCAGATCGCTGAAACCAAGGTGGTGCCCATTGACGTCGATGAACAGGGCATCCGTACCGACCTGTTGTACGCCGACCGCAGCGGCGCCAATTGCGTGTATGTCACGCCCTCTCACCAATACCCCACCGGCGCGACATTGCCGCTGGAGCGGCGTCTTGAGTTGATCAATTGGGCGGCGCAAAAAGGCAAGTGGATCATCGAGGACGACTACGACAGCGAGTTCCATTACGACGGGCAACCCACGGCGTGCGTGCAGGGCCTGGACAAGTACCAGCGCACGCTCTACATCGGCACGTTCAGCAAAACCCTCTACCCCGGACTGCGCATGGGGTATATGGTGCTGCCCTGCGAACTGGTCAAGCCTTTTGCCTATGCGCGCAGCATGATGGACGGCCATACTCCGCAAACGCTGCAACTGACGCTGGCGCGCTTTATGGAGGACGGCCATTACAACGCGCATGTCCGGGCCATGCGCAAGCTGTATGCCGGACGCCGCTCGATCATGCACGACGCCATCGGCAAGTACTTGAGCACCGTGGTTACCGCCGAACTGCCGCCGGGTGGGTTGCAAATTCCCTGCGTGCTGAAATCCGGATGGTCCGAGGAAAAAACCATCCGCCAGGCTGCCACTGCCGGCGTGCAACTGTCCGGCCTCAGCGGCTTGTACGCGGGCGAACCGAAGCAACAGGGCTGGCTGCTGGGTTACTCCTCCCTGACTGCGTATGAAATAGAAGCCGCCATGTTGCGTCTGGCCAATGCCCTGAAAATCTAATGGCCCAGCGCATAGTTCATCAGCAGCTGCTGGGCCTGGACGACCATACGCGAGCGCCGGGGCAGCCTGGAATGTTCAACCGTGATGACGGGTTGCGGCTTGGCGGTGGTGAACAAGCTGAAACGTGACGTGCGGGCAGCCGCCAGGCGGCCGGTGGGGATGATGTCGGACATCGGAATTCCTTTGCAAAAAAGCGCAGACGGTTAATACGGCAGTCTGAAACGCTTGGTCAGGTCGCTGATACCTTCACGAATCGAGCGTTCAGTTCGGCCGTCGAGGGCACCGCTGCGTACGCCACCGAGCATGGCCAGAATCATGTCGCCGATCTCTCTGAATTCATCGACCCCCATGCCACGCGAAGTGCACGCCGCACTGCCGAGACGAATCCCGGACGTCACGGTAGGCTTGACCTCATCGCCGGGCACGACATTTTTGTTCACGGTAATACCGATGGCCTCCAGCGCACGTTCGGCGACATTGCCCACCAGGCCCCACGGCCGCAGGTCAATCACCCCCAGGTGACAGTCGGTCCCTCCCGACACGACCAACAACCCACCTTCAGCCAATCGGCCGCACAAGGCCTGGGCGTTGGCGACCACGGCGTGGGCATAAGCGCCGAAGGCCGGGTGCAATGCCTCGCCCAGCGCCACGGCCTTGGCTGCAACGATATGCATCAGTGCAGCGCCCTGCAGGCCGGGGTACACCGCCGCATTGATCTTCTGCGCAATGGCCTGCTCATTGCACAGGATCATCCCGCCACGTGGGCCGCGCAATGTGGCATGGGTACTGAGGGTGGTGACATGGGCGAACGGCACAGGAGACGGATACGCACCACCCGCGACCAGCCCTGCGACGTGGGCAATGTCGGCCATCAGGTACGCACCCACCTCGTCGGCAATCGCACGAAACCGGGCGAAATCCAGCGCCCGTGAGTACGCCGAGGCTCCTGCGATGATCAGGCGTGGACGTTCTTGTCGGGCGATCTGCTCGACCTGATCCATGTCGACCCTGTGCGTCACCGGGTGCACGCCATAGCTGAGGGCCTGAAACCAGCGCCCGGACAAGTTGAATGCTGCACCATGAGACAGGTGCCCACCGGACTTGAGGTCCAGGCCGAGGATCTTGTCCCCCGGCGCCAGCAGAGCCAGAAACACCGCCTGGTTGGCCTGGCTGCCCGAATGAGGTTGCAGGTTGGCATAGGCACAGCTGAACAGCTGCCTGGCCCGTTCGATGGCGAGCTCTTCAATGGCATCGACATTACAGCAACTGGCGTAATAGCGACGCCCTGGGTAGCCCTCGGCATATTTATTGGTCAGCACCGACCCTTGGGCCTCGAGCACCGCACGACTGACCACGTTCTCAGCGGCGATCAGCTCGATTGACTGCACCTGGCGCTGACGCTCGGCGTCAATGGCGCGCCACACCTCCCCGTCCACCTGGGGCAGCGCAACGCCACTGACCCCTGGCAGCGCGTGGCCCTCCCGATAAGCGAAATGCGGCATGGTCACTCCCTTTGTAAACGCCCGATAACACGCCGCACTACCCTAGCCGCCCACGGGCCGGCCAACCATACCAGTTCGCTTGGATGTTGCAGACCACCGCACTCAAAGTCCTTGCCACGCGTCTGCGCTGGGGCAGGCGTGGGGAAATCGCCGCCATTTAAAGTGGTCTGGTAGCCGCACCGGTAATGGACTATCGCGCAAGACCATCGCCTCATTAAGCTCTGCGCCGGATTTGCCATGCTCACTACACGGGTTTCGTCATGACGATTCGTATCGGGTTGCTGCCTCAGGTCGCCGCTGCACACTTTGTCAGTCATTTGCACATCATGGTGCTGGCGGCGCTGTTCCCCCTGCTTCCGGCTTTTTTCAATGTGGAATATGTGGAATTGGGCCTGGCGTTAAGCCTGTTCAATATCATCACGGCGCTGGTGCAGGCACCCATGGGGTTTGCCGTGGACCGCTACGGTGCCAGGTGCTTGCTGCTGGTCGCGCTGGCACTGGGCAGCAGCAGTTTCCTGCTGATTGCACTCCTGCCCGGCTACACCTGTTTGTTGATCGGCATGGCGCTGGCCGGTGTCGCCAACGCCATTTATCACCCGGCCGACTATGCCCTGCTGTCGCGCCACATTGACCCCGCCCATATCGGTAAGGCGTTCTCCGTGCACACCTTTGCCGGGTTCATTGGCGCGGCCGTGGCCCCAGTGTTTTTGCTGAGTATCGCGGTGGCGAGCAACCTGCCCATGGCCTTCGCGGCCGCGGCTCTGGTGGGGTTTTTCGTGCTGGCGCTGTTGTTGATCCCTGGCTCCGCACTGGCCCGAGTCAGTCGCGTGTATCCCGCCGCCGACCCGACACCCATCGGCGCCAGTCGCCTGTCACTGCTCTCGCCTATGGTGCTCAGCCTGACCCTGTTGTTCGTGCTGCTGAACCTGAGCACCGGCGCGATTGAAAAGTTCTCGGTCGCCGCCCTGATGCAAGGTCAGGATGTGGCCTTGACCTGGGCCAACTCGGCGTTGACCGCCTTCCTCTTTGCCAGCGCTTTCGGCGTACTGGCAGGGGGAGCCTTGGCCGACCGGACCCGCCGCCATGGCGTAGTCGCAGCCAGCGCGTTTGCCTTGGCCACCGTGCTGATGCTGCTGGTCGCCACGGCACGCTTGAGCGAGCCCGCACTGCTGATCGTGCTGGGGGCTGCGGGCTTCCTGACCGGGGTAATCGCACCGTCCCGCGACATGCTGGTACGGGCGGCTGCCCCGAAGGGTGCCGAAGGCAAAACCTTCGGCATCGTCTCTACCGGTTTCAACATCGGTGGCGCCATCGGCCCCGTTGGGTTCGGCTGGCTGCTCGACCAGGGTCGGCCCAACGCCATTTTCTGGGCCAGCGCCGCCTTCATGTGCCTGACTGTTGTACTGACCCTGATACAGGAGCGGTCCATGGCAAAGAGTCGAAAAATGGCGGCACTCCAAGTGGCATTCAAGTGACCTGAATCAATAGCCGCCACATGTTTTTGCCGCAGACTTGAAGGGCGCCGTCCCGCATTTATTGCACTGCACCCCTCGCTTGTGCGGACTCGTTATTTTTGCAAGGACTGCACGGTAAACCCAACACCAATAGCCTATTTCCTTGGAGTTAAAACATGGAACGTTTGAATTGTGGTACCGATGACGTAGTAAAAAACATGCTGGCCAAACTCTCCACGCTCTGGAAAACCCGCGCGGCCGTCAACAACCCGCAACCGAACTACTGGGGCCTCGCCTTCGATGCCGACAAGCACGACTTCAGTCTGTCGCTGTTACCGTTTCGTCATCACCAGGCCTGGCTCGAAGCCCCTCAGGACCTGCAATCCAAATGCCTGTCCTATGCGTGGGGCATCTACAACCTCAAGACCATCTACATCGAATGCAATGTGGTCGTGCCGGCCTGCGAGGACATTATCAAGACCCCGCCGCCGAGCAACAACCGCGCCCTGCTGCAAGACGTGATGTCTCAGGCACTGCTCGACGAAGCCCTGCACACGCGCATGTCCATCATGGCCTGCAACTATATCTATGACATGCGCAAACTCACCCCGCTGGACTTCAGCGCGTTCAACCTGGTGACCTGGCGCGAGGCCCTCCTGGCCAACTGCACTGCCGAATGGGAGCGACGCCTGACCCGCTTCGGCGTCGCGTGTGCCAGCGAAACGCTGATCACCGACTACCTTAAGACCATGGCCGAGGACGCCAGCATTCAGGCGGTGTGCCACGAGGTCACGCGCACCCATGCCATGGACGAGTGGAGCCATTCCAGCGTCTTCAGCTTCGTCGCTTCCGACATCGTCAATGGCCTGAGCCGCAAGGAGCGCGAGTACCTGCGCGCGATCATCCTGCGCACGGTGCAGATGTTCGCCAATAACGAAATGGGCGCATGGTCCACCGTGTTTTCGATGCTGGATTTCCCCCACGCCGGCGAGATCGTGCGTGACGTGGGCGACAACAACGAAATCAGTGTCTACACCGACTCGCTCGAAGCCCTGATCGACCGGATCGGCTTGACCGGCAACGGCCTCAGCAGTGCCGAGCATGCCATTGAAACCTTAGGCGAGAAGGCCCGCGCATGAACGGCATGGCATCCCTCACGGCCCTGTGCGAACACGTAAGCACTGAAACGGCCAACGTAAAAGTCTTCACCCTGCGCGCGGTAGACGCCCCCGTCGAATTCCTCGACAGCCTGGAGGCAGGCAGACACGTGGCTCTGCACGCCGCTGACATGGCGGGCACCTACCACCAACGGTTGTATTCGATCACGCGCAGGCATGGCGTCGACCGGTTCGACATTGCGGTCAAGCGTGAAGGCCATGGCGGGGTTTCGGACCATTTGCACGCTACGCTGCAAGCCGGCTCAACCACCGCGATGCAGTTTGTCGCAGGTGATATTTCCCTGGAGTCGGTTCTGGGTTGCCGCCAGGTCGGCATGCTCGCCGGTGGCATCGGCATCACCTTGCCGATTGCATTGCTGCGGGGTCTGGCTGAACGTGCGCAACGCGGATTGGCGGTGCCCGATGTGAGCCTGCTGCTGTGTGTGCCGTCCATCGCCGAGATTGCGTTTCTACAGGAGTTGCTGGAACTTGAGCTGAGCACATCGTGGTTCTCCTTGCAGGTGTTCGTAACCCGCGAAACGATCAACAACAACGGGCACTTCAGCGCCGGTCGTCCCCAGGCTCAGGACCTGAGCCGGCTGGGTAACCCCGACCGCGTGGTGATCTGTGGCAGCTATGGCTTCGCCCAGGGCATGCGCGAATACACCCTGGCCATGTTCCCCGCGAGCCGCTTGCTCATCGAGTCGTTCACGCCACCGGTCGCGCCGGACTGCGTCGCACAGCCGCAGGCTCAAGCCGACGCGACGCTGCGCCTGCACTTGAACCACAACGATCAGGTGCTGGAGCCGCCCGCCGGCAAGAGTTTGCTGGAGATGCTTGAAACCGGCGGCATCGCGGTGCGCAGCCTTTGCCGCGCCGGCATCTGCGGTCACTGCCGGCTGAAGGTATCGGAGGGTCACTACACCCTTGAACCCGATTTTTGCCTGACCGACAAGGACAAGGACGACGGCTACGCCCTCGCCTGCTGCACCTTCCCGCAATCCGGGACGATCAAGGTCGACCTCTCCACCACCGTATGAACACTTACCGCCCTTACTTCAACAACTGGTTTTTTCCATGAAAACTGCCATTGCATTACGCCACATTCACTTCGAAGACGTTGGCACTCTGGATGCCGTTCTGGCCGAAGCAGGCTATACGCTGATTTACCTGGACCCCACGGTCGACGCCATCTACAGCGAGGCGGTGCTGCAGGCCGACTTGTTGATCGTACTCGGCGGCCCGATTGGAGCCTATGACGAGCAGCTGTATCCGTTCTTGCACGACGAGTTGAAACTGGTGCGCCAGCGCGTTGCGTCCGGCAATCCCCTGCTGGGCATCTGCCTGGGTGCGCAATTGATCGCCCGGGCCATGCAGGCCGACGTCTATCCGATGGGGGTCAAGGAGATCGGTTTTTCACCGCTGACCCTGACCGCGGCCGGTCAAGACTCGCCGCTCGCCGCGCTGATGGACACCCCCGTGCTGCACTGGCACGGCGACCAGTTCGATGTGCCGGAAGGTGCTGTGCTGCTGGCCAGTACGCCGGTGGGTGCTCATCAGGCGTTCGCCGTGGGCAACACGATTCTTGGCCTGCAATTTCATCTCGAAGCCGATACCGCCAACATCGAGCAATGGCTGGTTGGCCATGCCAGCGAACTGGCACAAACCGGCATCGACCCTGTTGCGTTGCGCAGCGAGGCCATCCACCTAGGCGACCGTCTGACCCGCGCCGCGAGCCACGTCATGCGGGCCTGGCTGAACAACCTGGGCACCCCGATAAAACACTGATAGCGGTCGGGCACCCGCCCAGCGTATTTGCACCGTGTAAAACCACCTGAAAAATATCAAGGATGAGGAATCAAAAATGATCGTCGTTTTGTTCGAGTTACAGGCACTGCCAGGCCAGGGCGAGACCTATGTTGACCTGGTCAACAAGCTGACCCCGCTGCTTGAACCCATGGAAGGGTTTATCTCCGTCGAGTGTTTCCAAAGCACGCTCAACCCCAAGAAGGTCATGTCGGTCACCACCTGGCGCGATGAGGAGGCCGTGGTGCAGTGGCGCAACGTGACAGCCCACCTGTCGGCACAGCGCGCCGGACGCGACAAAATCTTCGATGACTATCGCGTGCGGGTGACATCGGTGATCCGTGATTACGGTCTGCGTGATCGCGAACAGGCACCGTACAACGTAGTGGTCGACGGAGAACCCGCCACGGCTGCCGCAGGGGTTTAACGGCGCAGTCTCGTCACCTGTGGGGCGAGAGATTTATTGTCGGTGGTTGTGGTGAGCGGGGCTCACCACAACCCGCTCTTCGCCATTGATAATCCCGCAACGCCTATTCGTACATCCGGTGGACGCCATTAAATAGAAAAAGCCCCTGAAATCAGGGGCTTTGGCATTGCTGGGAAACCTGTTTTTAGCGGTGGATAACTTACTCCACCGTCACCGACTTCGCCAGATTGCGCGGCTGATCCACATCCGTGCCTTTGAGCACCGCGACGTAGTACGACAGCAACTGCAACGGGATCGTGTAAAGGATCGGCGAGAGAATGTCGTGGATGTGCGGCATCTGTACCACGTGGGTGCCTTCGCCGTTAGTCATCGCCGCTTTTTCGTCGGCGAAGACGATCAGTTCACCGCCACGGGCGCGGACTTCCTGCAGGTTGGATTTGAGCTTTTCCAGCAGTTCGTTGTTCGGCGCAACGGTGACCACCGGCATGTCGTTATCCACCAGTGCCAGCGGGCCGTGTTTAAGCTCGCCGGCCGGGTAGGCTTCGGCGTGGATGTAGGAGATCTCCTTGAGTTTCAAGGCGCCTTCCATCGCCACCGGGAATTGCGCACCGCGACCGAGGAACAGGGTGTGGTTCTTTTCGGCGAACAGCTCGGCAATTTTCTCGACGGTACTGTCCATCGCCAGGGCTTCGCCCAGACGGGTTGGCAGGCGGCGCAGCTCTTCGACCAGCGTAGCTTCAACGCCTTTCGCGAGGCTGCCGCGAACCTGGCCCAGCGACAGGGTCAGCAGCAGCAGGCCGACCAGTTGCGTGGTAAAGGCTTTGGTCGAGGCGACGCCGATTTCGCGGCCGGCCTGGGTCAGCAGGGTCAGGTCGGATTCGCGCACCAGCGAACTGATGCCGACGTTGCAGATCGCCAGGCTCGCGAGGAAGCCAAGTTCCTTGGCGTTGCGCAGCGCGGCCAGGGTGTCGGCGGTTTCGCCCGATTGCGAGATGGTCACGAACAGCGTGTCCGGCTGCACTACTACCTTGCGGTAGCGGAATTCGCTGGCGACTTCGACCTGGCACGGGATGCCGGCCAGTTCTTCCAGCCAGTAGCGCGCAACCATGCCGGCGTGATAACTGGTGCCGCAGGCGACGATCTGCACATTGCGCACCTTGGCAAACAGCTCGGCGGCTTGCGGCCCGAACGCTTGCACCAGTACCTGATCGTTGCTCAGGCGGCCTTCGAGGGTGCGCTGCACCACTGCTGGCTGCTCGTGAATTTCCTTGAGCATGTAGTGGCGGAACTCGCCTTTGTCGGCGGCTTCGGCACCGTCGGTGTACTGCACCGTCTGACGCTCGACGGCGTTACCGTTGACGTCCCAGATCTGCACGCTGTCGCGTTGAATTTCGGCGATATCGCCTTCTTCCAGGTACATGAAGCGGTCGGTGACCTGGCGCAGCGCCAGTTGATCGGAAGCGAGGAAGTTTTCCCCCAGACCCAGGCCAACCACCAATGGACTGCCACTGCGCGCAGCGACCAGACGATCCGGTTGTTGCGCATTGATCACGGCCAGACCATAAGCGCCGTGCAGTTCCTTGACGGTGGCTTTGAGCGCAACGGTCAGGTCTGGCTGCTGTTTGAGCTTTTCGGTGAGCAGGTGGGCGATGACTTCGGTGTCGGTGTCGGAAGTGAAGACGTAACCGAGCGCCTTCAGTTGTTCACGCAGCGCTTCGTGGTTTTCGATGATGCCGTTGTGCACCACCGCAATGTCACCGGAAAAATGCGGGTGAGCATTACGTTCGCAAGGTGCGCCGTGGGTTGCCCAGCGCGTGTGAGCGATGCCCAGACGACCGGCCAGAGGATGCTCGGTCAGTGCCGCTTCGAGCTCGCTGACCTTGCCCGGCCGGCGCATGCGCTCAAGGTTGGCGTCGTTGGTATACACCGCCACACCGGCGCTGTCGTAGCCGCGGTATTCAAGGCGCTTGAGGCCTTCGAGCAGGATCGCGGTGATATTACGTTCTGCCACTGCGCCGACAATTCCACACATGTTTATTTCTCCTGACTGACAGCCGCGCTAATCACGGTGATACCGCGGGCCTGAAGGTGATCGCGGGCCTCATCGGGCAGGCGATCGTCGGTAATTAGGGTATGGACGCTGCTCCACGGCAGCTCCAGGTTGGGGATCTTGCGGCCGATCTTGTCGGCCTCGACCATGACGATGACTTCGCGCGCCACTTCAGCCATTACCCGGCTCAGACCGAGCAACTCGTTGAAGGTGGTCGTCCCGCGCACCAGATCAATACCATCGGCGCCAATGAACAACTGATCGAAATCGTAGGAGCGCAGTACCTGCTCGGCGACCTGACCCTGAAAGGATTCCGAATGCGGGTCCCAGGTGCCGCCGGTCATCAGCAGCACGGGCTCGTGTTCAAGCTCGCTCAAGGCACTGGCGACGTGCAGGGAGTTGGTCATCACCACCAGCCCCGGCTGCTGACCGAGTTCGGGAATCATTGCGGCGGTAGTACTGCCACTGTCGATGATGATCCGCGCGTGTTCGCGGATGCGCTGAACCGCGGCGCGGGCAATCGCCTGTTTGTATCTGGAGACACTTTGCGCGGTTTCCGCGACCAGTTCCTGCGGCATGGTGATCGCTCCGCCGTAACGGCGCAGCAACAGACCATGACTTTCGAGTGCGGCCAGATCCTTGCGGATCGTAACTTCGGAGGTTTCGAAGCGCTTGGCCAATTCATCCACACTGACTTCGCCCCGCTCAGTGAGCAAGGCGAGGATGTTGTGGCGGCGCTGGGGTGTGTTGCGTTTCGACATGGTGGATTATGTTTCGATTCGAAAGATAACGTAAGCAATCAAAACCTATCGAAACAATGCCGTCAAGCCGTTGCGAGAAAAATTCAGAAAATGGCGCAACTCGTGTGGGAGCGAGCCTGCTCACTCCCGTCAGAGGATTGTGGATAACTCAGGACTACCTGATTTTTTCCGGCCGCTTCCAGCCATCGATATTCTTCTGTCGCGCCCGACCCACAGCCAACTGCGCGTTATCCACATTTTGCGTGATTGTCGAACCCGCCGCCGTGGTTGCTCCGCTGGAGATATCCACAGGCGCAACCAACGAATTGTTCGAGCCGATGAACACATCCGCACCCAACACGGTCTTCCACTTGTTGGCGCCATCGTAGTTGCAGGTGATGGTGCCGGCGCCGATGTTGGTGCGCGCACCGATTTCGGCATCGCCCAGATAGGTCAGATGACCCGCCTTTGCGCCCTCGCCCATATGGGCGTTTTTCAACTCGACGAAGTTACCCACATGCGCGCGCGCTTCAAGCACGGTGCCAGGGCGCAGACGCGCGAACGGTCCGGCATCGCTGCCTTCGCCGAGAATCGCACCTTCGATATGGCTGTTGGCTTTGATCACCACGCCTTTGCGCAGGGTACTGTTTTTGATCACGCAATTCGGGCCGATGATCACGTCGTCTTCGATCACCACGTTGCCTTCGAGGATCACGTTGATATCGATCAGCACGTCTCGACCGACAGTGACTTCACCCCGCACGTCAAAACGTGCCGGATCACGCAGGGTCACGCCTTGTGCCATCAGACGACGACCGGCGCGCAGCTGGTAGTGGCGTTCGAGTTCGGCGAGTTGCTTGCGATCGTTGGCGCCCTGCACTTCCATCGGGTCATGCGGTTGTTCGGTGGCCACCACCAGACCATCGCTGACCGCCATTTCAATCACGTCGGTCAGGTAGTACTCGCCTTGGGCGTTGTTGTTTGACAGGCGGCTCATCCAGTCCGCGAGGCGATTGGCTGGCACAGCGAGAATGCCGGTGTTGCCTTCGGTTATCGAGCGCTGGGCTTCGCTGGCATCTTTGTGCTCAACGATGGCGGCCACCTTGCCGTCAGCATCACGCACGATGCGGCCATAACCGGTCGGGTCGTCGAGTTCGACGGTCAGCAAGCCCATCTGACCAGGCACCACGTGCTTGAGCAAACGCTGTAAGGTTTCGACTTCGATCAACGGCACGTCGCCGTAAAGGATCAACACGGTGTCGGCAGTAATGAACGGCACCGCTTGCGCCGTGGCGTGGCCGGTACCGAGTTGTTTGTCCTGGAGGACGAAATTCAGATCGTCGGCCGCCAGGCGCTCACGCACCACATCGGCGCCGTGACCGATCACCACATGAATACGTTGCGGGTCCAGCTGACGGGCGCTGTGGATAACATGACCCAGCATGGAGTCGCCGGCAATCGGGTGCAGCACTTTCGGCAAGGCAGAACGCATGCGGGTGCCTTGGCCGGCCGCGAGGATAACGATTTCAAGAGACATGACTGGCTACCAATCCTGGGTGGTCAGCGACTGCGACCGGTTTTCGGGAATTCGGAAAAGAAAAAAGGGTAGCCGAGGCTACCCTTTTTTATCAATCGCACAACAAGCGGCTGACGGATTAACCGCCAAACTTCTTGCGGATCTGCTGGACGGTGCGCAGTTGAGCTGCAGCCTCGGCCAGACGTGTGGCAGCGGCGCCGTAATCGAAGTCCGCGCCTTTTTCGTTCAGGGCATTCTCGGCAGCCTTGAGAGCTGCCTGAGCCTGAGCTTCATCCAGGTCGGCGGCACGTTGCACAGTATCGGCAAGCACCTTGACCATGTTCGGCTGAACCTCGAGGAAACCACCGGAGATGTAGAACACCTCGGCTTCCCCGCCTTGCTTGATCAGGCGGATCGGACCCGGCTTGAGATTAGTGATCAGCGGCGCGTGACCCAGAGCGATACCAAGATCACCCAGTGCACCGTGCGCAATCACCATCTCGACCAGGCCGGAAAAGATTTCCCCTTCCGCGCTGACGATATCGCAATGGACTGTCATAGCCATCTGATTGCCTCAACCTAAATTAGCGCCCGTTGCCGGGCGCCGGGATTACAGTTTCTTGGCTTTCTCGATCGCTTCTTCGATGCCGCCAACCATGTAGAACGCTTGTTCTGGCAGGTGGTCGTAGTCACCGTTGAGGATGCCTTTGAAGCCAGCAATGGTGTCTTTCAGGGAAACGTATTTACCCGAAGCACCGGTGAAGACTTCAGCCACGAAGAACGGCTGCGACAAGAAGCGCTGGATCTTGCGAGCACGGTTAACCAACTGCTTGTCGGCTTCCGACAGCTCGTCCATACCCAGGATCGCGATGATGTCCTTCAGCTCTTTGTAACGTTGCAGAACGTACTGAACGCCGCGAGCGGTGTCGTAGTGGTCCTGGCCGATCACGTTCGGGTCCAGCTGGCGCGAAGTCGAATCCAGTGGATCTACCGCCGGGTAGATACCCAGGGAAGCGATGTCACGGGACAGAACGACGGTGGCGTCCAAGTGGGCGAAGGTGGTCGCTGGCGACGGGTCGGTCAAGTCATCCGCAGGTACGTATACCGCTTGGATCGAAGTGATCGAACCTTCCTTGGTCGAAGTGATACGTTCCTGCAGAACGCCCATCTCTTCAGCCAGGGTCGGCTGGTAACCTACTGCCGAAGGCATACGGCCCAGCAGTGCGGATACTTCAGTACCGGCCAGTGTGTAACGATAGATGTTGTCGACGAACAGCAGAACGTCGTTACCTTCGTCACGGAACTTCTCGGCCATGGTCAGGCCGGTCAAGGCTACGCGCAGACGGTTTCCCGGCGGCTCGTTCATCTGACCGTAAACCAGTGCCACTTTGTCCAGAACGTTGGAGTCCTTCATCTCGTGGTAGAAGTCGTTACCCTCACGGGTACGCTCACCCACACCGGCGAACACGGAATAACCGCTGTGCTCGATGGCGATGTTACGGATCAGTTCCATCATGTTTACGGTTTTGCCTACACCGGCACCACCGAACAGACCGACTTTACCGCCCTTGGCGAACGGGCAAACCAGGTCGATAACCTTGATGCCGGTTTCCAGCAGGTCGTTGCCGCCCGCTTGCTCGGCGAAGGAAGGCGCAGGACGGTGAATGCCCCAGCGCTCTTCGGTATCGATCGGGCCAGCTTCGTCGATCGGGTTGCCGAGGACGTCCATGATCCGGCCCAGGGTCGCTTTACCGACCGGTACGGAGATGGCTGCGCCAGAGTCGCTGACTTCCAGACCGCGCTTCAAGCCCTCGGTGGAACCCATCGCAATGGTACGAACCACGCCGTCGCCCAGCTGCTGCTGAACTTCCAGAGTGGTTGCGGCCGCGCTTTGTACAGTCAGCGCGTTGTAGATGCTCGGTACGCTGTCGCGTGGAAATTCCACGTCGATAACGGCGCCGATGATTTGAACGATACGTCCGCTACTCATAGCTGGATCCTCTGAATATTTGAACCGTTAAACCGCGGCAGCGCCGCCGACGATTTCCGAGATCTCTTGGGTGATCGCAGCCTGACGCGCCTTGTTGTAGATCAGCTGCAAATCGCTGATCAAATCACCGGCGTTGTCGGTAGCGTTCTTCATCGCGATCATCCGCGCAGCCTGTTCAGCCGCGTTGTTCTCGACCACCGCCTGGTAGACCTGCGACTCGACGTAACGGACCATCAAGCCGTCAAGCAGCTCTTTGGCATCCGGTTCGTAGAGATAGTCCCAGTGGTGCTTGAGATCCTGATCCGGGGTGGCCACCAGTGGAATCAACTGCTCCACGGTAGGCTGTTGCGTCATGGTGTTGATGAACTTGTTGGACACCACGGACAGGCGGTCAATACGGCCGTCCAGGTAGGCATCCAGCATCACCTTGACGCTGCCGATCAGATCATTGATCGACGGCTCTTCACCCAGGTGGCTGATAGCTGCAACGACGTTACCGCCGAAGTTGCGGAAAAAGGCCGCACCCTTGCTACCAACGACACACAGATCGATCTCGACGCCGTTTTCGCGGTTTACCGCCATGTCCTTGACCAGGGCCTTGAACAGGTTGGTG
Organism: Pseudomonas koreensis; assembly: GCF_036668835.1. Lineage (GTDB taxonomy): Bacteria > Pseudomonadota > Gammaproteobacteria > Pseudomonadales > Pseudomonadaceae > Aquipseudomonas > Aquipseudomonas koreensis_I. Next base: position 144,393 of record NZ_JAZEVW010000003.1, on the reverse strand, counting down.
TTCAAGCCGCCGCACAGACCACGGTCACTGCTCACGACGACATAACCGACGCGCTTGATTTCGCGGTCGATCATGAACGGGTGGCGGTATTCCGGGTTGGCGTTGGCCAGATGCCCAATTACCTGGCGGATACGCTCCGCATAAGGACGGCTAGCAGCCATGCGCATTTGTGCCTTGCGCATTTTGCTGACCGCCACTTTTTCCATGGCGCTGGTAATCTTTTGCGTGCTTTTGATGCTCGCAATCTTACTGCGAATCTCTTTTGCGCCTGCCATGTAACACCTATCAGGTTAGCAAGCGGGAGCCTCGCGGCTCCCGCTGCGGCTTACCAGGTTTGGGTGGCCTTGAACTTCTCGATACCGGCTTTCATGCCAGCGTCGATTTCGTCATTGAAGTCACCTTTAACGTTGATCTTCGCCATCAAATCGGCGTGATCGCGGTTGAAGAAAGCAATCAGCGCTTGTTCGAAGCTGCCGACCTTGGCGATTTCAATGTCAGTCAGGAACCCACGCTCAGCGGCATACAGCGACAGCGCCATGTCAGCGATCGACATTGGTGCGTATTGCTTCTGCTTCATCAGCTCGGTAACGCGCTGACCATGCTCAAGTTGCTTGCGGGTCGCTTCGTCCAGGTCAGAAGCGAACTGGGCGAATGCCGCCAGTTCACGGTACTGAGCCAGAGCGGTACGGATACCACCGGAGAGCTTCTTGATGATCTTGGTCTGAGCGGCACCACCCACACGGGATACCGAAACACCGGCGTTCACTGCAGGGCGGATGCCCGAGTTGAACATGGCCGATTCCAGGAAGATCTGACCGTCGGTGATGGAAATCACGTTGGTCGGAACGAACGCGGAAACGTCGCCAGCCTGGGTTTCGATGATCGGCAGTGCGGTCAGGGAACCGGTTTTGCCGGTCACTGCGCCGTTGGTGAACTTCTCTACGTATTCTTCCGAAACGCGGGATGCGCGCTCCAGCAGACGGGAGTGGAGATAGAACACGTCGCCTGGGTAAGCTTCACGGCCTGGTGGACGGCGCAGCAGCAGGGAGATCTGGCGGTAAGCCACTGCCTGCTTGGACAGATCGTCATAAACGATCAGCGCGTCTTCACCGCGGTCGCGGAAGAATTCACCCATGGTGCAACCGGAGTACGGTGCCAGGAACTGCAGCGCAGGAGATTCCGAAGCACTGGCAGCCACGATGATCGTGTTGGCCAGGGCGCCGTTTTCTTCCAGCTTGCGAACCACGTTGGCGATGGTCGATTGCTTCTGACCGATGGCTACGTAGACGCAGAAAATGCCGCTGTCTTTCTGGTTGATGATCGCGTCGATCGCCAGAGCGGTTTTACCGATCTGACGGTCACCGATGATCAGCTCGCGCTGGCCACGGCCGACCGGGATCATGGCATCGACAGCCTTGTAGCCAGTCTGTACAGGCTGGTCTACCGACTTACGCCAGATCACGCCTGGAGCAACTTTCTCGACCGCGTCGGTCTCGGTGTTGCCCAGTGGACCTTTGCCGTCAACAGGGTTACCCAGTGCATCGACTACGCGGCCCAGCAATTCCTTACCAACAGGAACTTCGAGGATGCGGCCGGTGCACTTGGCGCTCATGCCTTCAGCCAGCGACTGGTAGGAGCCCAATACAACGGCACCTACGGAGTCCTGCTCCAGGTTGAGGGCCATACCGTAGACGCCGCCCGGAAACTCGATCATCTCGCCGTACATGACGTCGGCCAGACCGTGAATCCGCACGATGCCGTCAGATACGCTGACGACAGTGCCTTCGTTACGGGCTTGGGAGGTCACATCGAGCTTGTCGATGCGGCCCTTGATAATTTCACTTATTTCGGAAGGATTGAGTTGCTGCATTGCTCTGCTGCCCCTTCAAACTCAAGATTTCAATGCTTCGGCAAGTTTCGCGATTTTGCCGCGAATCGAGCCATCGATAACCAGGTCGCCGGCGCGGATCACGACACCACCAATCAAGGCAGCGTCCTCCGCAACTTGCAGGCGCACTTCCCGGTTGAGTCGTGCACTGAGAACCTTGGCGAGTTTGTCTTGCTGTTCTTGGTTCAATGCGAAAGCACTGGTCACTTCAACGTCTACCGATTTCTCTTGTTCGGCCTTGTACAGGTCGAACAGAGCGGCGATCTCCGGCAGAAGCAGGAGACGGTCGTTTTCGGCAACGACGTTGATGAAGTTGCGTGCCTTTTCATCAAACTTGTCGCCGCACACGTCAATGAACGTGGCGGCCTTTTCTGCGCTCGTCAGTCGCGGGGCCTTGAGCACACGCTGCAGGGTGTCATCTTGCGACACCGCTGCTGCCAGGCCGAGCATGGCTGACCAATTGGCCAGTTGCTGGTGGGCCTGAGCGTGCTCGAAGGCCGCCTTAGCGTAAGGTCGGGCCAACGTGGTCAGTTCTGCCATGATCGCCCTCGCTTAGATTTCAGCAGCCAGTTGGTTAACCAGCTCTGCGTGCGCGTTTTGATCGATTGTGGCACCCAGGATCTTCTCGGCGCCGCCAACAGCCAGCAAGCCCACTTGGGCACGCAGCTTGTCTTTGACGCTGTTCAGTTCCTGTTCGATCTCGGCTTGAGCCTGAACCTTCACACGGTCAGCGTCGATACGGGCTTTTTCAACAGCCTCTTCGACGATCTGATTACCGCGTTTCTTGGCTTGCTCGATGATTTCAGCTGCCTGAGCTTTCGCTTCGCGCAGTTGCTGACCCGCTTTTTCTTGGGCCAACTCCAGGTCGCGAGCTGCACGGCTGGCAGCGTCCAGACCATCAGCGATCTTCTTTTGACGTTCGTGCAGAGCAGCGATGACCGGAGGCCATACATACTTCATGCAGAACAGTACAAAAATCAGGAACGCAACGGACTGGCCAATCAGGGTCGCATTAATGTTCACGCCAACACCTCGCAGTTACGTTGTCCATCACACCAGATTACTCGGAAGAATCCGGGTAATCAGCCAGCGATCTGACCAACGAACGGGTTCGCAAAGGTGAAGAACAGAGCGATACCAACACCGATCATGGTTACGGCGTCGAGCAGACCGGCAACGATGAACATTTTAACTTGCAGCATTGGAACCATTTCTGGCTGACGCGCTGCGCCTTCCAGGAACTTGCCGCCCAGCAGGCCGAAACCAATTGCGGTACCCAGTGCGCCCAGGCCGATCAACAGTGCAACAGCGATAGCGGTTAGACCAACTACAGTTTCCATCTTTCCTCCCGACTTTTACGTCGTATGGTTTAGGTTTTTTAGATTAAAGCGGTAAAACAAATCGTTTCAGGTGCCCTGTGAAGAGCCCCCTCCCGTTTGACCGGGAGGGACATCAGACTAGTCGAGACTGGTCTTAATGGTTTTCTTCGTGCGCCATCGACAGGTAGACGATGGTCAGCATCATGAAGATGAACGCCTGCAGCGTGATGATCAGGATGTGGAACACAGCCCACGCCCACTGCAGAACAACGCCCAGGCCGCTCAGCCAGAGCAGGCCGCTGCCGAACATCACAGCGATCAGAATGAACACCAGCTCGCCGGCATACATGTTGCCGAACAGACGCAGAGCCAGAGAGATCGGCTTGGCAATCAGGGTCACGAATTCCAGCAGGAAGTTCACCGGGATCAGCAGTGCTTGAACGAAGATGTTCTTGCTGCCGAACGGATGCAGGGTCAGTTCGCCGATGAAGCCGCCGATGCCCTTGACCTTGATGCTGTAGAAAATGATCAGCGCGAACACCGAGAACGCCATGCCCAGAGTCGCGTTCGGGTCGGTAGTCGACACGGCGCGGAACGGGATGTGCGCATCACCGGAGATCAGGATGGCCAGTTGAGGAATCCAGTCGACCGGTACCAGGTCGACCGCGTTCATCAGGAACACCCAGACGAAGATGGTCAGTGCCAGCGGTGCGATCACCGGGCTACGGCCATGGAAGCTGTCTTTCACGCTGCCATCGACGAATTCGACCAATACTTCAACGAAGTTCTGCAAAGCACCCGGCTGACCCGACGTTGCCTTCTTCGCCGCCATGCGGAAAAGAAGAACGAAGATCAGACCCAGCGCGACCGACCAGCCGAGGGTATCGACGTGGAAAGCCCAGAAGCCCATTTCCTTGGCCTCTGCTGCGGTGTGGGCAAAGCCCCAGCCGCCGTTGGGTAGCTGACCGAAGGTCAGGTTCTGCAAGTGGTGCTGGATATAGCCCGAAGCGGTTGTTTCTGCCATGGTTGCCTCAAACGCCCTAAGGTCTCGAAAGTCTTGTTCTCATCAGCAGGGGAGCGAACCAGCTGACCGACTGCGTCAGCACGAACACGCCGAATACTGCGATCGGCGCCAGTGGCTTCACACCTGCGAACACCAGTGCAAACAGCACTGCCGTCAAAATCAGTTTGCCTGCCTCGCCGGCATAAAAAGACCGGACGATGGACTGGGCTGCTCGGGCGCCGGAAAACCGAAATGCCCTGTGAGCGAAATAAACATTGGGCAGCAAGGCTATCAGGCCTCCGCAAAGTCCCGAGTATCCGGCAACGACTCCATGCCATTGCCAGAGCGCCAACGCGGCAATCAGCAAAACGACAAATTGAGCCATCAGCACCGGAAAAACCGCCAGGCGATGGAACGGCAGGCGGTTTGGCTTGCGGGTTTCCATCACGTTTGCTCTCCAATGGTCGGCTGCCAGAATTCACTGACTTGGCATAATTTGTGCCGACAAAATGCGCGCAGAGTATAGGGGCGGTTCTGCCCCTATTCAACTGTCAGGTAGTGATTTCCGACTGCGCGCTACATGAGGAAATGTTTCAGCGGATGTGTGCGAGCACACCTTGAAGCTCATCGAGCGAGTTGTAACCAATCACCAATTGGCCCTTGCCCTTCTTTCCGTGGCGAATCTGCACCGCAGAGCCTAGGCGCTCGGCCAGGCGCTGCTCGAGGCGAGCGATGTCCGGATCGGGTTTAGCGGCTTCGACAGGCTCGGGTTTGCCACTCAACCATTGGCGAACCAGTGCTTCAGTTTGGCGCACAGTCAGGCCTCGTGCGACAACATGTCGCGCCCCTTCAACCTGCTGATGGTCCGGCAGACCGAGCAATGCACGGGCATGACCCATTTCCAGATCACCATGAGACAGCATGGTCTTGATGACTTCAGGCAATGCAATAAGTCGCAACAGGTTAGCCACAGTCACCCGGGACTTACCCACAGCTTCGGCCACCTGCTGCTGAGTCAGCTGGAACTCCTGCTGCAAACGCTGCAGTGCCACGGCCTCTTCGATCGGACTCAGGTCTTCGCGCTGGATGTTCTCGATCAGCGCGATGGCGATTGCGGTTTCATCAGGCACATCGCGAACCATGGCCGGAATGGTTTCCTGACCCGCCTGTTGACTGGCGCGCCAGCGACGCTCACCGGCGATGATTTCGAAGCGGCCACCACCAATCGGACGCACCACGATCGGTTGCATCACGCCTTGGGCTTTGATCGAAGACGCCAGTTCTTCCAGCGCTTGCGGATCCATGTCCCGGCGCGGCTGGTATTTGCCGCGCTGAAGCAGGTCCAGCGGCAAATGCTGCAATTCCCGGGTATCAGCCTGCGCGGCCTGTTCTTCCAGGGCGCTGACTGTCGGACCGCTCAGCAGTGCATCCAGTCCACGTCCGAGACCTCGTTTCTTGACGGCCATGGGGATTCCTTAAGTTGGCTGGGCAGCGGCGATACGTGAATTTTTGCGCTGACGGCGAACCATCTCGCCCGCCAAGGCCAGATAGGCCAGCGCGCCGCGCGATTGCTTGTCGTAGGCCAGTGCCGGCATGCCGTAGCTTGGCGCTTCGGCCAGACGGATGTTGCGCGGAATCACCGTGTCGTAAAGCTGCTCGCCGAAGTGTTCCTTGAGCTGCGCCGACACATCGTTCATCAGGCTCAGGCGCGGGTCGTACATGGTCCGCAACAGACCTTCAACTTTCAGGTTCGGATTCAGCAGTTCAGCGATGCGCTTGATGTTATCCACAAGGTCGCTCAAACCTTCGAGCGCGAAATACTCGCACTGCATGGGAATGATCACCCCGTCGGAAGCGACCAGCGCATTAAGCGTGAGCATCGACAGCGACGGCGGGCAGTCGATCAAGATGTAATCGTAGTTATCGCGGATCGGCGCCAGCGCGCTACGCAGACGGCTTTCCTTCATCTGCATTTCCAGCAGCACCACTTCAGCCGCCGTCAGATCGCGGTTGGCCGGCAGCAGTTGATAACCGCCATGTTCGGAAAAATGCATGGCCTGGCCCAGATCGCATTCACCGATCAGCAGGTCGTAGACCGAATTTTCCAGGCCGTGTTTATCCACACCGCTACCCATGGTGGCGTTGCCCTGTGGATCGAGATCGATCAGCAGCACCCGGCGCTTGGTCGCGACCAGCGATGCTGCGAGGTTGATACAGGTGGTGGTCTTGCCCACACCACCCTTCTGGTTCGCTATCGCGAATACCTTAGCCATTCTTGCTTGTGTTCCCAATCATGCCGTGCGGCGCAGTATCAGCAGATGGCGTTGGCCTTGGCAACCGGGGACGGCCAGGGCGTGTTCGCTATCGAGTTTGAAATCTGCCGGCAATGCTACCAGCTCATCGGCCGGATGAACGCCCTTCATTGCCAGCCAGCGTGTATCGGCATCGCCCAAGTGGCGAGTCCAGTTGGTGAAGTTTTCCATGCTGCTGAAGGCCCGGGAAATGATCCCGTTGAATGGTTGCGCAGGCTGGAACGCTTCGACGCGACTGTGGATAACTTGCAGGTTATCCAGCCTCAGCTCCAGTTTGACCTGAGTCAGAAAGCGGGTTTTCTTGCCATTGCTGTCCAGACAGGTCACCTGCGAGTCCGGATACAGGATCGCCAGCGGAATACCAGGCATGCCACCACCACTGCCGACATCGAGCCAGCGACCGTTTTCGATAAACGACATCACGCTGAGACTATCGAGCAAGTGCCGCGAAACCATTTCATCCGGATCGCGCACCGCTGTGAGGTTGTACGCCTGGTTCCATTTGATCAACAGGGCCAGATAACCCAGCAGTAACTCGTGCTGGGTTTGCGTGAGATTGACACCGAGCGCGCGGGCTCCTGTGGATAACTCTTCGGCGTGTTGCGAAGTGACCTTAGAACTCAAGCGCTTTGCTCCAACTGACGGCCCGCGCCGCGTTTTTTCAAATGAATCATCAACAGCGAAATGGCTGCCGGGGTCACGCCCGGGATCCGTGAAGCCTGGCCAAGCGTCTCGGGGCGAGTCGCGCCGAGCTTGCCCTGGATCTCCTTGGAGAGACCGGAAATGTTGGTGTAATCGATATCCACAGGCAGTTTCGTGTCTTCGCTGGCACGCAAACGGGCGATTTCATCCTGTTGACGATCGATGTAACCGGCGTACTTGGTCTTGATTTCGACCTGCTCGGCGACCTGTGGGTCTTCAGCGCCTTGTCCGGTCACTTCGACCAGACCCGCGTAATCGATTTCCGGGCGGCTCAAGAGATTGAGCAAGTTGTACTCGTGAGTCAGCGGCGTGCCGAACTTCTCGGCAATCGCATCGCCCTGCTGCGTGTTAGGGCGCACCCAGGTGCTTTTCAGGCGCTGTTCTTCCAGATCGATGCTTTCGCGCTTCTTGCAGAACGCCGCCCAACGCGCGTCATCGACCAGACCGAGCTCGCGGCCTTTTTCGGTCAGACGCAGGTCGGCGTTGTCCTCACGCAGGATCAGGCGGTACTCGGCGCGGGAAGTGAACATGCGGTACGGCTCTTGGGTACCGAGGGTGATCAGGTCATCGACCAATACACCGATGTACGCTTCATCGCGGCGCGGGCACCAGGCTTCTTTGCCCTTGGCGCGTAGAGCCGCGTTGGCCCCGGCCAGCAAACCTTGCGCACCGGCTTCTTCGTAACCGGTGGTGCCGTTGATCTGACCGGCAAAGAACAGACCGCCAATCACCTTGGTCTCGAGGCTGTACTTCAGGTCGCGAGGATCGAAGTAGTCGTACTCGATCGCATAACCCGGACGCACGATGTGCGCGTTTTCCATGCCACGGATCGATTGCACGATCTGCAATTGCACGTCGAACGGCAAGCTTGTGGATATCCCGTTCGGGTACAGCTCATGGGTGGTCAAACCTTCCGGTTCGATGAACACCTGATGGCTTTCCTTGTCGGCAAAGCGATGGATCTTGTCTTCGATCGACGGGCAGTAACGGGGGCCGATGCCCTCGATTTCGCCGGCAGCGGAATACATCGGCGAACGATCGAGGTTCGCCGCGATGATTTCATGGGTGCGGGCGTTGGTATGGGTAATCCAGCAACTGACCTGGCGTGGATGCTGTTCCTTGTTGCCCATGAACGACATCACCGGGATCGGCGTATCGCCTGGCTGCTCGGTCATCACCGAGAAATCCACAGACTTGCCGTCAATACGCGGCGGTGTGCCGGTTTTCAAGCGGCCGACACGCAATGGCAGTTCACGCAGACGGTGCGCCAGTGCGATTGACGGCGGATCACCAGCACGACCGCCGGAAAAATTCTGCAAACCGATGTGGATAAGTCCACCGAGGAACGTACCGGTGGTCAACACCACGGAATCGGCGAAGAACCGCAGACCCATTTGCGTGACAACACCACGGACTTGTTCCTGCTCGACGATCAGGTCATCAGCCGCTTGTTGAAATATCCACAGGTTCGGCTGGTTTTCCAGGATTTCGCGGACCGCGGCCTTGTACAGAATGCGGTCGGCCTGAGCACGGGTCGCCCGTACGGCCGGGCCTTTGCGGCTGTTCAACACGCGAAACTGGATACCACCCAAATCGGTAGCCATGGCCATCGCACCGCCGAGGGCGTCGATTTCCTTGACCAGATGGCTTTTGCCAATGCCACCGATGGCCGGGTTGCAACTCATGGCGCCGAGGGTTTCCACGTTATGCGTCAGCAACAGGGTTTTTGCCCCCATACGTGCTGAGGCCAGTGCTGCCTCGGTACCGGCATGACCGCCGCCGATGACGATCACTTCAAAACGGGAAGGGAAATCCACCACGCACCTCGTGCCTGCTTAATAGGTCATTCAGGAAATAGTTTGAGCTCAGGTTTCTGGACCTGGTCGACAAGTATAGGGACTTCGCCCTTCCTAAAGAACCCTTTGCACAAAATTTAACCAGCTGTGGAGAACTCGCGGTTAAAAGAATAAAAAAGAGAGAAATTTATAAAACCTTTGTTTTTATGTTTATTCTTACTGACCACGCTTTCTGTGGATAGATTACTACAGGCCTTTATTTATGTACTGTACAGAGATTCAAAACCCTGTGCCCATGTGCCGATGAGGGCATTGGATAAGCCTCGTAAGCCTGTGGATTAAAGGGGTGGTTATCCACAGAGCGGGTTATGTCCAGTTTTTGGACCCTGTTATCAACCGGCCTCAGGGGCAGTTATTCACAGAGCTTAATCCACAAATAAAATGTCCAGACGATGGATACAGAACGCGAAAAAAGGCGCCACCGAGATAGCGGTGACGCCCATGCGTTCGTTGGAGAGGAAGTGAAAGGGCTATTGTGAGAGAACGTAACAGGGGCTAATAATAGGCATTATCATTAACTTGTTACTTTCTCCCATGCCCCTACTCGCCCACACCGCTGCGATCGAGCAAATCTACGAGCAACACCATTCGTGGCTCTACGGCTGGCTCAAGGGAAAATTAAATGACGCCTGCGATGCGGCTGATGTCGCGCATGACACGTTCGTGAGAATTTTGGCGGCCCGCAATGCTGCGTATATCCGCGAGCCCAGGGATTATCTGACCACCATTGCGCGTGGCCTGGTGATCGATCGTTATAGAAGAAGCGCCATCGAGAACGCTTTTCTGCAGGCTCTTGCAACCAGACCTGAAGCCACCGCAATCAGTGAAGAAGACCGAGCGCTGATCATTGAAACACTGATGGCGGTGGATAAAGCCTTGGCTGGCCTCGGTGCGCGAACGCAGCGAATCTTCGTGCTTTCTCAGATTGAAGGCCTGACTTATCAACAGATCGCCGCGCAGGTGAGGGTTTCGCTGACCACGGTGAAGAAGCACATGGTTCGCGCCCTGACGGAATGTGCCCTGATCATGGCGCAGCATTAATGGCCATCGCACCCGACCGCCAGGTTTTCGAAGCAGCCGCCAGTTGGTATGTGCAATTTCAGGCAGAGCCGCCAACCCTTGCCGAAAAAAAGGCCTGGCAGCTGTGGATAGATAGCGATCCTGCGCATCTGGTGGCATGGAACCAGGTGGAACAAATGCAGCGTCATTTGGGAACATTGCCGCAGGATTTGAAGCGTCGCGCCCTGACTACCGGACAGCAACGACGCCAGGTATTGAAGCTGTTGCTGGTCGCTGCGGGGACCGGATTCGTCGGCTGGAACGTTCAGCAACACACTTCCTTGGGGAATGTCTGGGCCGACTACAAAACCCGGGTCGGTCAGCGACGCAACCTTACATTGGCCGATGGCAGCGAGATCCAGCTCAATACCGACACCGCGATCGATGTGTCTTTCAATACGACACAACGGCTGATTCGCCTGCGCTCGGGCGAGATCCTGATTCAAACCGGCAAGCTTGGCGATCAACGACCGTTTTTTGTCGAAACCCAGGATGGCCGGGTTCAAGCGCTGGGCACGCATTTTTCGGTTCATCAGTTACCGGGTTCAACCCGAGTGGGTGTGCTCGAAGATCGTGTCAGCATTCAGCCCGCTGACGTCTCAGCGCCAGCGAGAATCTTGCAGACGGGTGAAGGTGCAGATTTTGATCGTCAGCATATCGCGCTCATTCAGCCGTTCACCTCATCGCAAGTGGCGTGGAGCAACGGCCAGTTGATTGTGCTTGATGCGCGTCTGGGTGATGTGATCGATGAGCTGCAGCGCTATCGCCGCGGCGTCCTGCATTGCGATGCTGGCGTTAGGGATCTGCGCATATCCGGCACATTCAAGCTCGATTCCACGGACGCTGTGCTGGCCAATCTCCAGGCTTCGTTGCCGATCAACGTGCGTTATTTCACCCGTTACTGGATATCGATCAGCCATGGCGCTTGATCGAAACCACACCCGCGAAAAATAAACTGAAACCGGGTTATCTTTTTTTGCCCTGAACCGGCCCTACAGGTAATCGCGATAAACGCGGCTCGTTGCCACCTTCAGGGCTTATCCACACATGCGTCTTCCTACGTATCGTCAGCACTTCTCCTACCACTGTCTTGCTTACTGCCTATTAATGACCAGTGCCGCGTCTTGTCTGGTGATGCCCGCTGGCGCATCCGCGGCGAGCAGTACTCAGCGTTATGCCATTGCCGCGGGCCCTTTGGATAAAGCCCTCAGCCAGTTCGCCTCCGCTGCGAATGTGATTTTGTCCTTCTCGCCGCAACAGACGCTACGCTTGTCCAGTACCGGGCTGAACGGCAATTTCAGTGTCGAGCAGGGCTTCGCCCAACTGCTGCAAGGCTCCGGACTGCAGGCCGTGCCGCAGGCGCCGGGCAGTTACATTCTGCAAGCGTTGCCAAGCACTGATTCGCTGGAACTGGCCCCAACCAACATCAACGCGCAGTTGGCCAACCCGATGGACCTGGACTACGCCGCCGACGTCGGCTACAAGGCGCAGAACAGCCGGGTCGGTACGAAAACCAGCACGCCGCTGTCGCAAACGCCGCGCTCTGTGTCAGTCGTCACCGCACAACGCATGAAAGATCAGAAATCTCAGACACTCACAGAGGTACTTGGCTACGTCCCAGGCATCTTTGCCCCACCATTTGCAGCAGGCGACAGTCTGGCCGGAGACCTGTTTTTCATTCGCGGTTTCAACGCCACCGATTACGGCTACGGTCTGCTGCGCGATGGACTCCGCGTGCAGGGCAATCGCTATGACACCAGCACCGAGCCGTATGGACTGGAACGGGTTGAAGTGTTCCGCGGTCCGTCGTCGCTGTTGTATGGCGAAAACGCCCCTGGCGGTCTGGTCAACCTGGTCAGTAAGCGTCCAACCGCTACACCTCAGGGCGAAGTGCAATTGGGTTATGGCTCGAACAATCGCCGGCAGATCGGCGTCGACGTGTCGGGGCCGCTCAACGACAGCGACAACATTCTCGGGCGCGTGGTGATGCTCGGACGCAAGTCCGACACCCAGACCGATCACGTCCCGGATGACCGAATCTACATCGCCCCTTCGCTGACGCTGAATTTCGACGACTTCAATACGCTCACGCTGCTGGCCAACTACCAGAAGGATCACACCAACATGGAACTTGGCCTGCCGGCCGCCGGGACATTGCTGAGCAACCACAACGGCAAATTATCCAAGGACACGATGCTTGGCGATCCGGACTGGAATACTTTCGAACGGGAAACCTGGAGCACTGGATACGAGTTCAGCCATTCATTCAACGATGATTGGCAGTTTCGCCAGAACTCGCGCTATATGCAGTCGCGCATCACCCGTCACGAAACATGGCCGGGCAACCTCAATAACGGCGGTTTCGGCACGCGGCTGAACATGACCGCTTACGATCGGTTCAACAAGTCGATGGTGTACTCGCTGGATAACCAACTGGAAGGCAAGTTTCAGGTCGGTGGGCTGGAGAACACTGTGCTGTTCGGCGTTAGCTACGACCGTACTTCGTTCAATCAGGACTGGAACGCCGGCATCGTCGGGCCGATCGATGTGTATAACCCGGTTTATCTACGCGACCCGACCACGCCGATTGCGGTGCAAAACACCCTGCTCGAGCAACAGATGAAAGGCGTTTATGCACAAATCCAGAGCAAGTACGACCAGTGGCTGTTTTTGCTCGGTGGCCGGCAGGACTGGGTCGACAGCGATTTTCGCGACAAGGTGGCCAGGGGCGGCGACATCAGCTCCGAGGACAAGAAGTTCACTTATCAGGGCGGGGTGATGTACCAGTTCGACAACGGCATGACGCCGTATGTCAGCTATTCCACCTCGTTTGTGCCAGTGCAGCAGATTTCCAACGCCGGCGCACCGCTCGATCCGATCACCAGCAGCCAGTACGAAGTTGGCGTGAAGTACGAGCCGATCGGCTGGGATACCGCATTCACCGCTTCGGTGTACGACCTGCGCAAAAAGGACGACACCTACTTCGACTCGTCGACCTCGAGTTATCGCCAGGTAGGCGAAAGCCGCTCCAAGGGTGTCGAGCTGGAGTTGAACAGCAACCTGACGCAGAACCTCAACGTGACTGCGGCTTACACCTACACCGATGCGCGCATTACCAAGGATGCCGCGACTTCGTTGGTCAAAGGTCATCAAATGACCGGCGTGCCGCGAAATCAGGCCTCGGTCTGGGCCAAATACCGCTTTCTCGACGGTGACCTGAAAGGCTTGTACGTGGCCGGCGGTGTACGCTACTTCGACAGCGCGTTCGCCTATACCTCGCCATCACTCTACGGCAAGCTGGATGCCGACGATGTTACGCTGGTCGATGCCGCGATCGGTTATCAGATCGACAACCATTGGAGCGTGGATCTCAACGCGAAAAATCTTTTCGACAAGGAATACGTATCAGGCTGCAACGATGCAGGGCGCTGTTATTGGGGCGAAGACCGGACTTTGCTCGGTACGGTGTCTTACAACTGGTAAAAAAAGGCCTGTGGATAAATTGTCCACAGGCCTGTTTTCATTTACCGATGCAGAAGCTGGAAAAGATCCGCCCCAACAAGTCATCGGAGCTGAACGCCCCGGTGATTTCACCAAGAGCATGCTGGGCCTGGCGCAAATCTTCGGCGAGCAATTCGCCGGCGCCCGCCAATGTCAGTTGGGCACGGCCGTGTTCCAGTGCCGCGCTGGCATGGCGCAATGCTTCGAGGTGACGACGCCGTGCACTGAAACTGCTTTCCGAGGTTTGCTCGTAACCCATGCAGGCCTTTAGATGGTCACGCAGCAAATCCAGGCCTTCACCCGCCGATTTGGCACTCAGGCTGATGGTCACATGGCCGTCTTCACTGGTTTCCAGCGCAATTGCTTCGCCGGTCAGATCGGCTTTATTGCGAATCAGGGTGACCTTGGCCGGATCCGGCCGGGTTTCGAGGAATTCTGGCCACAGGGCAAACGGATCCAGCGCTTCCGGTGCGGTCGCATCAACCACTAACAACACGCGATCAGCCTCACCAATCGCCTTCAATGCCCGCTCGACGCCAATCTTTTCCACATGATCATCGGTATCACGCAGACCGGCAGTGTCGACAACGTGCAGCGGCATGCCATCGATGTGGATATGTTCGCGCAGGATATCCCGGGTGGTGCCAGCGATCTCGGTAACGATGGCGGCTTCCCGACCGGCCAGCGCATTCAACAGGCTGGATTTGCCGGCATTCGGTCGGCCGGCGATCACCACTGTCATGCCGTCACGCAGCAAGGCACCTTGTCCGGCCTCGCGCAGTACTGTGGATAACTCGTTGCGCACTTTGTCGAGCATGCTCAACACATGGCCGTCGGCGAGAAAGTCGATTTCCTCTTCAGGAAAGTCGATAGCGGCTTCAACGTAGATGCGCAGACCGATCAGTTGCTCTGTCAGGTAATGCACACGCTGGGAAAACGCTCCCTGCAATGAACGCAGGGCATTACGTGCAGCTTGAGCAGAACTGGCTTCGATCAGATCGGCAATCGCCTCGGCCTGGGCCAGGTCGAGCTTGTCATTGAGAAACGCGCGTTCACTGAACTCCCCAGGACGCGCCAAGCGGCAACCCAGTTCCAGGCAACGCTTGAGCAGCATGTCGAGAACGATCGGGCCGCCGTGTCCTTGCAGTTCCAGCACGTCTTCGCCGGTAAACGAGTTCGGTCCCGGGAAATACAATGCCAGCCCCTCGTCCAGCACTTGTTGGTCGTTGTTGAAGAACGGCCCGTAATGGGCAAACCGAGGTTTCAGCTCGCGACCGCTGATGGCTTTCGCCGCCACGCTGGCCAACGGCCCGGAAATACGAACGATGCCTACACCACCGCGACCTTGTGCGGTGGCGACGGCGGCGATGGTTTCACGCGGTGTGCTCATAAACCGGAATCCAGACAAAAGTGGCAGATAGCAAAACGCCCCACTAGGGGGCGTTTTGAGTGGTGTTATCCACAGTGCAAGTTACGCCTCGGCTTTTTTCGTCGCCGCTTCGATCTTACGCGTGATGTACCACTGTTGTGCAATCGACAGGCAGTTGTTCACAACCCAGTACAGCACCAGACCAGCAGGGAACCACAGGAAGAAGAACGTGAAGATGATTGGCATCATTTTCATGACCTTCGCCTGCATCGGGTCCGGAGGTGTAGGGTTCAGCTGCTGCTGGATGAACATGGTCGCGCCCATGATGATCGGCAGAATGAAAAACGGATCCTTGATCGACAGGTCGGTGATCCACAGCATGAACGGCGCTTGACGCATTTCCACGCTTTCCAGCAGAACCCAGTACAGCGAAAGGAAAACCGGCATCTGCACGAGGATCGGCAAGCAGCCGCCCAGCGGATTGATCTTCTCTTTCTTGTACAGCTCCATCATGGCTTGCGACATTTTCTGCCGGTCGTCGCCATGTTGCTCTTTCAGCGCAGCCAGTTTCGGCGCAACGGCACGCATGCGCGCCATCGATTTGTAACTGGCAGCCGACAGCGGGAAGAAAATTCCCTTGATCAGCATGGTCAGGAAGATGATCGACCAGCCCCAGTTACCGACAATCGCGTGGATGTGTTGCAGCAGCCAGAAGATTGGCTGGGCAATGAACCACAGAATGCCGTAGTCGACGGTCAGTTCCAGACCTGGGGACAACTCTTTCAACACCGCCTGGCTTTTTGGACCGGCGTACAGCACTGCGCTGGTTTCAACCTTGGCACCCGGAGCAGCGGTCAACGTAGGACCGGTATAACCGATGATGTAGTTGCCTTTGCTGTCTTTACGGGTCTGGACGATGTTGTTTTCGCCCTTGGCCGGAATCCACGCCGTCACAAAGTAGTGTTGCAGCCAGGCGACCCAGCCACCAGTAACGGTTTCTTTGAGCTGCGCCTTGTCCATGTCCTTCATGGACACTTTCTTGTACGGCTCCGAACTTGTCCACAGGGCAGCGCCCAGGTAAGTCGCAGTGCCAGTCGCTGTTGTGGACGAAGGATCCGCGCTTGCGTCGCGTTTCAGCTGAGCGAACATTGCGCCATTCCAGGGCTGAGCGCTCTGGTTATCCACAATGTAGGAAACGGCTACGTCATACAGGCCGCGTTTCAGAGTGAAACGCTTGATGTAGTTGACGCCATCCTTGCTGAATTTCAGGTCAACGACGAGTTGATCCTGACCCTCAGCCAGTTGGTAGGTCTTCTTCTCCGAGGAGTAGACCGGACGACCGGCCGGATTTGCGTCCGGGCCATTGGTGCCGATCAGCCCGCTTTGGGCCAGATACACACGTTCGCCGCCGTTATCGAACAGCTGGAACGGCACATCAGGACGATCCTGACGACGCGGATACAGTGGCAAGGTCAGTTGAGCGACATCGCCACCTTGTGGATCGATCGCGAGATCGAGCACGTCGGTTTTGATCTGGATCAGATCCTTGCTGGCGGCCACCGGTGTTTCGGCAGGTGCGCTGGTATCGCTGGCGGCACGCGGAATATCGTCACTGGCGGCAGCATTGGTGCCAGTGGCGGTGTCCGGCAAACCGGATGTAGTCGTACTGGAAGCAACATTCTGAGTCGGCAGGGCAGCCTGGCCATAGTCCTGGTTCCATTTAAGAACCATAACGTAGGACACGATTGCCAGGGCGACGATCAGGATCGTGCGTTTGATATCCATGATTACTCGGCCATCGAAGAAGAACGGGAGGTAGGGATAGGCGGAACCGGGTCATAACCACCGGGATTCCACGGATGACAGCGACCTAAACGACGAAAGGTCAGCCAGCCACCGCGCAGAAGGCCATGATTTTCAATGGCTTCATACGCGTAGCAGGAACAACTGGGGTAGAAACGACAGTGGCTGGCCATCAAAGGACTAATGGCATAGCGATAAAACTGGATCGGAACGAGGGCCAGTTTACGCATCTGGACTGTCTACCCCTACAGTTTCGGTTTTAACTGCCGGAACCGGCTTGTTACGAGCCAGACGCTTCCAGAGTTTGCCGAAATGCTGAATCAATTCGGGGTTTTCTACATCGCCCAGACCTTTGCGCGCGACGATAACGATGTCCCAGCCGACCAGTGAATCCTGGTGCAGACGGAACGATTCGCGCATCAAACGTTTGAGACGATTGCGCTCAACGGAGAGCTTGACGCTCTTTTTCCCGATAACCAGCCCGAGACGGGGGTGATCGAGATCGTTGTCGCGTGCAAGGAGCAGGAGATTTTTCCCCGGAACCTTGCCGGTAGGGGAGTCAAAGACTGCCTTGAAATGCCGGGGGGTAAGCAGACGCTTTTCCCGACTGAAGTCCTGACTCACCTCCAGTACCGGATTATCAAACTGCCAGACGCGCACGACCTTTGGCGCGACGACGCGACAGGACTGCGCGGCCGTTCTTGGTAGCCATGCGAGCACGGAAACCGTGGGTACGAGCGCGTTTGATAGTGCTTGGTTGGAAAGTACGTTTCATGTCGTGTTACCTGGTTCGTCCACAACGGGCCGGAATGGCCCCCGTTTTAAGAGACCGGGGATTCTAGAGAAAGCAAGCCTTCAGGTCAATTTCCAACCAGCGTTTCCTTATAAATAGATCTCCCGGACGTTTTCGTCTGAAACACTGTCCGCCAGATATAAAAATAGAGAAGGGAATTATTTAAAGCTTTTCTGTAAAGCTTGTTAAAGCTAGGCAATGCATCCTCTGTGGATAAGTGACATGACACCTTTATTTATCTGGTGTACAGGGAATGACAACTACAGTGGAAAACCGTGATCAGCCTGTGCTGCGCTGTCGGATAACCTGTGCGTGGAATGGTCGGTTATCCACAGGCAGGTTATCCACCGAGTTCAGGCCCCAGTTGTCCAGTGCCCTCAAGGGTGGTTATCCACAGAGCTTATTCACTAACCGTTGGTCGCCTTTTATCGATCCAGGCCGCTGACAATTGATGAATGCCGGGCAACCTGCGTGTGGATAAGTGGACGGCTCGCCGCTACAATGGCCGCTTGTTTTTGCCTCACCGGCTTTCAACTTAGGGGATATCCGTGTCAGTGGAACTTTGGCAGCAGTGCGTGGAGCTTTTGCGCGAGGAGCTGCCTGCCCAACAATTCAACACCTGGATCCGTCCACTACAGGTCGAAGCCGAAGGCGACGAGTTGCGCGTCTACGCACCGAACCGTTTCGTGCTGGACTGGGTCAACGAAAAGTACCTGGGCCGGGTCATGGAACTGCTGGATGAGCACGGCAATGGCATGGCACCTGCGCTGTCCTTGTTAATAGGCAGCAAACGCAGCTCGGCTCCGCGTGCCGCCCCGAATGCACCGCTGGCTGCGGCGCAGGTTTCTCAGGCCCAGGCCAATACCGCGCCTGCCAGTGCGCCGGCTCCTGCACCGGCGCGCGCGTCGAACAAGCGTTCAACGCACAAAACCGAAGAAATCAGTGAAGAGCCGTCTCGCGACAGCTTTGATCCGATGGCCGGTGCCGCGTCGCAACAAGCCCCGGTTCGGGCCGAACAGCGCACCGTGCAGGTCGAAGGTGCGCTCAAGCACACCAGCTATCTGAACCGCACCTTCACCTTTGAAAATTTCGTCGAAGGTAAATCCAACCAGCTCGCCCGGGCGGCGGCGTGGCAGGTCGCGGACAACCCCAAGCATGGCTATAACCCGCTCTTCCTTTATGGGGGCGTCGGCCTGGGTAAAACCCACTTGATGCACGCGGTGGGTAACCATCTATTAAAGAAGAACCCGAATGCCAAGGTCGTGTACCTGCATTCCGAGCGTTTCGTGGCCGATATGGTCAAGGCGCTGCAGCTGAACGCCATCAACGAGTTCAAGCGTTTCTACCGATCGGTGGACGCATTGCTGATCGATGACATTCAGTTCTTCGCCCGCAAAGAGCGCTCGCAGGAAGAATTCTTCCACACCTTCAACGCCCTGCTTGAAGGTGGCCAGCAGGTCATTCTCACCAGTGACCGCTACCCGAAAGAAATCGAAGGTCTTGAAGAGCGTCTCAAGTCGCGTTTCGGTTGGGGCCTGACGGTAGCCGTCGAGCCGCCGGAGCTGGAAACCCGCGTGGCCATCTTGATGAAAAAGGCTGACCAGGCCAAAGTCGAGTTGCCGCATGACGCGGCATTCTTCATCGCCCAGCGTATTCGCTCCAACGTGCGTGAGCTGGAAGGCGCGCTGAAACGCGTGATCGCCCACTCGCACTTCATGGGCCGCGACATCACCATCGAGCTGATTCGCGAATCGCTGAAAGACCTGCTGGCGTTGCAGGACAAACTGGTCTCTGTGGATAACATCCAGCGCACGGTCGCCGAGTACTACAAGATCAAGATCTCCGATCTGCTGTCCAAGCGCCGTTCGCGCTCGGTAGCGCGCCCGCGTCAGGTGGCCATGGCGTTGTCCAAGGAACTGACCAACCACAGCCTGCCGGAAATCGGCGATGTGTTTGGCGGTCGCGACCATACGACCGTGTTGCACGCCTGCCGCAAGATCAACGAACTTAAGGAATCCGACGCGGACATCCGCGAGGACTACAAGAACCTGCTGCGTACACTGACCACTTGATGAACACCAGCGCAGCTTATTAAGGCAAGGGACTAGACCATGCATTTCACCATTCAACGCGAAGCCCTGTTGAAACCCCTGCAACTGGTCGCAGGCGTCGTCGAGCGCCGACAGACCTTGCCGGTACTCTCCAACGTGCTGTTGGTTGTCGAGGGCCAGCAACTGTCGCTGACCGGTACCGACCTTGAGGTCGAGCTGGTCGGTCGTGTGCAACTCGAGGAGCCGGCCGAAACAGGTTCCATCACCGTGCCTGCGCGCAAGCTGATGGACATCTGCAAAAGCCTGCCCAACGATGCGCTGATCGACATCAAGGTCGACGAGCAGAAGCTGGTGGTGAAGGCCGGCCGTAGCCGTTTCACCCTGTCGACCCTGCCAGCCAACGATTTCCCGACCGTTGAAGAAGGTCCGGGCTCGCTGACCTGCAGCCTTGAACAAAGCAAACTGCGTCGTCTGATCGAACGCACCAGCTTCGCCATGGCCCAGCAGGACGTGCGCTACTACCTCAACGGCATGCTGCTGGAAGTTTCTGCAGGCATCATCCGCGCGGTGGCAACCGACGGTCACCGTCTGGCCATGTGCTCGATGCAGGCCGATATCGGTCAGCCGGATCGTCATCAGGTGATCGTGCCGCGCAAAGGTATCCTTGAACTGGCACGTTTGCTCACCGAGCCGGACGGCAATGTCAGCATTGTTCTCGGTCAGCACCATATCCGTGCGACCACCGGCGAATTCACCTTCACCTCGAAACTGGTCGATGGCAAGTTCCCGGATTACGAGCGCGTGCTGCCCAAGGGTGGCGACAAGCTGGTACTGGGCGATCGCCAGGCCCTGCGTGAAGCGTTCAGCCGTACCGCTATTCTGTCCAACGAGAAGTACCGCGGCATTCGCCTGCAACTGGCCAGCGGTCAGTTGAAGATCCAGGCCAACAACCCGGAACAGGAAGAAGCGGAAGAAGAAGTGGGCGTTGAATACAACGGCGGCTCGCTGGAAATCGGCTTCAACGTCAGCTACCTGCTCGACGTGTTGGGCGTGATGACCACCGAGCAGGTTCGCCTGATCCTGTCCGACTCCAACAGCAGCGCGTTGGTGCAAGAGTCCGACAATGACGACTCGGCTTACGTTGTCATGCCGATGCGTCTGTAATCAGCTGATTCTGAATGTCGTTAAGTCGTGTTTCGGTCACCGCGGTGCGCAATCTGCACCCGGTGACCTTCTCCCCCTCTCCCCGCATCAACATTCTTTACGGCGCCAACGGCAGCGGCAAAACCAGTGTACTGGAAGCCATTCACCTGCTGGGGCTTGCCCGTTCGTTTCGTAGCACGCGCTTGTTGCCGGTCATCCAGTACGAGCAACTCGCCTGTACGGTATTCGGTCAAGTTGAATTGGCCGAGGGCGGGCACAGTGCGTTGGGGATCTCTCGCGACCGTCAGGGCGAGTTTCAGATTCGCATCGATGGGCAGAACGCCCGTAGCGCTGCGCAACTGGCGGAAATCCTGCCGCTGCAGTTGATCAACCCCGACAGCTTCCGTCTGCTCGAAGGCGCGCCAAAGATTCGCCGGCAGTTCCTCGACTGGGGCGTGTTCCACGTCGAGCCGCGGTTCATGGCGACCTGGCAGCGTTTGCAGAAGGCCTTGCGTCAGAGAAACTCCTGGCTGCGGCATGGTACACTTGACGCCGTTTCGCAAGCGGTTTGGGACAGGGAACTGTGCCAGGCCAGCGCTGAAATTGATGAATACCGCCGCGCTTACATCACAGCCTTGAAACCGGTCTTCGAACAGACCTTGAGCGAACTGGTTGAGCTCGAGGGTTTGACGCTCAGCTATTACCGAGGCTGGGATAAAGACCGGGAGTTGAGCGCCGTACTTGCTGGTTCCGTGCAACGGGACCAGCAGATGGGGCACACCCAAGCCGGACCGCAACGGGCTGATTTGCGTCTTAGATTGGGCGCACACAATGCCGCGGACATATTGTCCCGGGGTCAGCAGAAGTTGGTGGTCTGCGCACTGCGGATTGCCCAAGGGCACCTGGTCAGCCAGGCCCGCCGCGGTCAGTGTATTTATCTGGTGGATGACTTGCCGTCCGAGCTGGACGAGAGCCATCGCCGCGCGCTGTGCCGTTTGCTGGAAGACTTACGCTGCCAGGTGTTCATCACCTGTGTAGATCACGAATTATTGAGGGAAGGCTGGCAGACGGAAACGCCAGTCGCTTTGTTCCACGTGGAACAGGGCCGTATCACCCAGACCCACGACCATCGGGAGTGAAGGCATTGAGCGAAGAAAATACGTACGACTCATCGAGCATTAAAGTGCTGAAAGGCCTGGATGCCGTGCGCAAACGTCCCGGTATGTACATTGGTGACACCGACGATGGCAGCGGTCTGCACCACATGGTGTTCGAGGTGGTCGACAACTCGATCGACGAAGCCCTCGCCGGCCATTGCGACGACATCAGCATCATTATTCACCCGGACGAATCCATCACCGTGAAAGACAACGGTCGTGGCATCCCGGTAGACGTACATAAAGAGGAAGGCGTTTCCGCCGCCGAGGTCATCATGACCGTCCTTCACGCCGGTGGTAAGTTCGACGATAACTCCTACAAGGTATCCGGTGGTCTGCACGGTGTAGGCGTGTCGGTAGTGAACGCATTGTCCGAAGAACTGGTCCTGACCGTCCGCCGCAGCGGCAAGATCTGGGAACAGACCTACGTCCACGGTGTACCTCAGGCACCGATGGCCATCGTTGGCGACAGCGAAACCACCGGCACCCAGATTCACTTCAAGGCTTCCAGCGAAACTTTCAAGAACATTCACTTCAGCTGGGACATCCTCGCCAAGCGCATTCGTGAACTGTCTTTCCTCAACTCCGGTGTTGGCATCGTCCTCAAGGATGAGCGCAGCGGCAAGGAAGAACTGTTCAAATACGAAGGCGGCCTGCGCGCGTTCGTTGAATACCTGAACACCAACAAGACTGCGGTCAATCAGGTGTTCCACTTCAACATCCAGCGCGAAGACGGCATCGGTGTAGAAGTTGCCCTGCAGTGGAACGACAGCTTCAACGAGAACCTGTTGTGCTTCACCAACAACATTCCCCAGCGCGATGGCGGTACCCACCTGGTGGGCTTCCGTTCGGCGCTGACGCGTAACCTGAACAACTACATCGAACAGGAAGGCCTGGCGAAGAAACACAAAGTCGCCACCACCGGCGATGATGCTCGTGAAGGCCTGACCGCGATCATCTCGGTGAAAGTACCGGATCCGAAGTTCAGCTCGCAGACCAAAGACAAGCTGGTGTCTTCCGAAGTGAAGACTGCGGTCGAGCAGGAGATGGGCAAATATTTCTCCGACTTCCTCCTGGAGAACCCGAACGAAGCCAAGCTGGTGGTCGGTAAGATGATCGATGCCGCCCGTGCCCGTGAAGCGGCGCGCAAGGCTCGTGAAATGACCCGCCGCAAAGGCGCGCTGGACATTGCCGGCCTGCCGGGCAAACTCGCTGACTGCCAGGAGAAAGACCCGGCGCTGTCCGAACTGTACCTGGTGGAAGGTGACTCCGCGGGCGGCTCTGCCAAGCAGGGACGTAACCGCAAGACTCAGGCGATCCTGCCGTTGAAGGGCAAGATCCTCAACGTCGAGAAAGCGCGTTTCGACAAGATGATCTCGTCTCAAGAAGTGGGCACCTTGATCACTGCGCTGGGTTGCGGCATCGGCCGCGACGAGTACAACATCGACAAGTTGCGCTATCACAACATCATCATCATGACCGATGCTGACGTCGACGGTTCGCACATTCGTACCCTGCTGCTGACCTTTTTCTTTCGTCAGTTGCCGGAGCTGATCGAGCGCGGCTACATCTACATCGCCCAGCCGCCGCTGTACAAGGTCAAGAAAGGCAAGCAAGAGCAATACATCAAGGACGACGACGCCATGGAAGAGTACATGACGCAGTCGGCCCTCGAAGATGCGAGCCTGCACCTGAACGAAGACGCACCGGGTATTTCCGGCGAAGCGCTCGAGCGTCTGGTCAACGACTTCCGCATGGTGATGAAAACTCTCAAGCGCCTGTCGCGCCTGTATCCGCAGGAGCTGACCGAGCACTTCATCTACCTGCCAGCGGTGAGCCTGGAAACCTTGGGCGACCATGCAGCGATGCAAGACTGGCTGGCCCAGTATGAAGTTCGTCTGCGCACTAATGAGAAGTCGGGTCTGGTCTACAAGGCCAGCCTGCGTGAAGACCGCGAACGTGGTGTCTGGTTGCCTGAGGTTGAACTGATCTCCCACGGCCTGTCCAACTACGTCACGTTCAACCGCGACTTCTTCGGCAGCAACGACTACAAGACCGTCGTCACCCTCGGCGCTCAACTGAGCACCCTGCTCGACGAAGGCGCGTACATCCAGCGTGGCGAACGCAAGAAAGCCGTCACCGAGTTCAAGGAAGCCCTCGACTGGCTGATGGCCGAAAGCACCAAGCGCCACACCATTCAGCGATACAAAGGTCTGGGTGAAATGAACCCGGATCAGCTGTGGGAAACCACCATGGACCCAAGCGTGCGCCGCATGCTGAAAGTCACCATCGAAGATGCCATCGGCGCCGACCAGATCTTCAACACCCTGATGGGTGATGCGGTCGAACCTCGCCGAGACTTCATCGAGAGCAATGCGCTGGCGGTTTCCAACCTGGATTTCTGACCCGGGTCAGTGTCAAATAAAAAAGGCCAACGCATTGCGTTGGCCTTTTTTGTAAGTGCTTCAACCGATGCTGTAGAACTTGCAAAGTTGCTGATATTCCGTCTCATGTTGATATTGATCGTAAACGATCGGCAATCTTGAAAGAGATGCGTTGGTAGTAGCTGCCAAATATTTCAACACTTCAAGTATGGCTTCTCTCCATTTCTGATCGTAATAATTGTTGCCTGGGTAGAGCACGACTTTATCGGCGGTAGTGATTGCTGGCAGTCGGTCATCGCGCAGGCGAATCACAGTCCAGCCATCGTTTTTCAATCGCCTGTCTTTGGCTTGGTCACTCAGCAGTTTAGTCTGATGCCACCAGTTGCCATCCACTTCGATGGCAATCTTTGGAAAGTTTGGCAGTGCCAGCGAGATATCAATTTCTATTTTGCTGCCGCCAATCGGGAATTTTTTAGAGTGCTTGTGTGACACCCCCAGCAAACCTGCGATTTCGCAGCCAAACCTTAATTGTGTTCGACTGATATTGCTTTTGCAGAACGGGCAACCCGGATTATTCGTGCGCGCGTCAACGTCCCGTGTCCAGATATGTTCAGGGTTGACGGGACACTTCCATTTCACCTCCAGCCGTACGTTCGATGGGATATCGTCCGGGGTCAGAGTCGGATGGGACGGACAGATCATCCATTGTGCCGCCAGGGCCGGATAATTTGATCCGAGCGTACCTCGGTTAGCTATTCTGGTTTTCCAGTCCTTCAGTTGGGAATACTTTTTGCGCTCTTTCTCGCAGTGTGGCTTTGCGCAGAAAAACGCGGTTTCCCTACTGGCTCCGCCGACCTGGCGTTTCACCGGATGACCACAGCATTCACAGCGAAAGAATGCGTACTCGTTGGATTTCACCTTTAGCGTGTTTAGATCCTGCACGCATACGGCATGCTGCTTGGCTGCAAGTTTTGGAAACAGAGCAGTGAAACTGTTGGAGGAGGTAGCCCTCTTCTCGTAAGAACCGCGGGCATTGGTTACAGCTCTACGCTGTTGCCTACACTCCTCTTGTTCGCAGAAGAGCCCCAGCTCATCAATCTTGATCGAGAAAGGACTCTTCAGGATATTGGGCTGGTCGCATTGTTTGCAGCGAAAGAGAAGTTTCTGTTTGGACTTCTTCGACACGGTACTTGCAAGGGCTGGATCCGAAAGTTGTTTGGCCAACTCCGGCCTGCTCGCACGCAACGAGTCCTCTGGCAGTACTTTACGGGCAGGCACAAGTAGCTTGCGCTGGGCCTGACAAGCAGGCGATTTACAGAATATGAGTGACTTATCACCCTGCCGCCGAAACATGTTTCCCACATTCTTTTTTACCCACTCGGTGCACCCCGTTCCCATGCAGCTGAATTCAAGGGTTTGATGGGATTGAGCATGAATGGTTGTCGGGTCCATACCCGGGTGAAGCCGTTTACTGATTTCGGGGAACGCCTGGTTCAGGTAAATGGGCGGACCGGACATGCGCTCTTCCTTGGCTGACGAATTCTTCGGTGAAATTGTTGAAAGCACCCCGAGCCTACACGCTTTCCAAGCGGTACCCATATCCATAAATCGTCAACAACTGCCAGCCACGATCCGCAGTTAACCCGAGTTTGTTACGTAACCGATAGATATGCGTATCCAGAGGTCTTGAGGAGGCTACTTCTTCATGCGGCCAAAATCGCTCATATAAATAATCACGCGACAGCGGCCGCCCCAGATTGCTGAACAGGCACCGAGCGAGCCGGTACTCCCGCTCAGTCATGACGATCGATTTGCCCTCGCGGATAACGGTCAGCTCAGCATCATCGAAAATCAGGTCATTGAAGGTAAGTACTTCGCCAGCAGGTGTGCGTTGCTGGCTATGTCGGCGCAGTACCGCAGCGACTCGCGCCTTCAGTTCATTGGGCCGAAATGGCTTGCTCACATAATCGTCAGCTCCGGCATTCAACGCCTGGACGATATCGCTCTCGCCATCGCGGCTGGTCAGCATGATCGCTGCAGGTGGCGCGTCCATGTGCTCGCGGGTCCAACGCAGCAGCGCCAGGCCGGTGAGGTCGGGCAGTTGCCAGTCGAGGATCAGCAGGTCGAAGGTTTCCCGACGCAGTTGACGCAGCAGGTCTTCACCGCGCTCGAAGCTGTGCAGCGCCCAAGGTTGTTCGCCAGCCTCGGCCATCTGTTGCAGGGTTTGCTCGACCCTTCGCAGTTCGGCGGGTTCGTCATCCAGTATCGCAACACGCATACGCGGGGGTTCCTTGTCGCTTGGGCAGTTGGGCAACTGTAGTCGCTTGGCCTGTGCGATGAAAGTAAGCGGCTTTCGTCGGCCGACGTCCGCTATGATTCTTCGGATCTACGTCTCGGACCCGTGGCCCATGAAACCATTCACCCTGCCCTGTTCCCATGAACAATAATCGTCGACGCGAAAGCCGGGTACCCAGTCAAGTGCAACGACTGTTTCGCCAGTTGGTGCGCGAATGGCTGTGGATAAGTCTGGTGCTGTTGCCGCTGACTGCGTTTCTGTCCTATCGCGCGCAGACCAGTTTGCAGGGTATCTCGCCGACGACGGGGGCGTCGTTATCGGTCGGGCTGGTGGCCGCCGTGCTCAGTCTATTGTTATGGCGCCCGCGTTGGGCGCTGTGGATTTCCCTGATGGGCATGGCCTGCGCACTCTTGATCAGTGCCGGTCTGGCGCAGGCGCAACGCTGGTGGTCGCCGACGCCGGCGGTGCTGGGCATGTTGTTCGGTTATCTGATCTGGAACTGGCGCCGTCTGAGTGTGGTGTTGACCTATTTCGGTTGGGAACTGGCGCGCCTGGACAGCGAGCCAAAGGTATTTCCGGAGCGTCGGCGTTCGCAGTTCACCGGTGCCGATCGCTTGCAGGGCCAGATCATGGCGCTGGAACAAGCCATGAGCCGCACCCGCGATACCCGAAGATTCATTGCCGATGGCCTCGAATACCTGCCCGTCGCCACGCTGATCAGCGACCCCAAGGGACAAATTCTGTTGGGCAACCGCAAAGCACGCGAGCTCTTCGAAAACGATCTGGTGGGCAACGATGTGCTCGATCAGCTAGCCAGCCTGGGCTATCCGGAATTATCCCCAACACCACGCCCGCCATTGTCAGCTATGCCGCTGCTGGAATTTCGCGACCACAAGGAGCGCAGCCTGCGTCTGGACCGTGCGGCATTGCTGACCGCCGATGGCGATACGCCTATCGGTTGGCTGCTCAGCCTCACCGACCTCAGCGCCGAACGCGCTGCCGAAGAACAACGCAGCGTGTTGCTGCGCTTCTTGTCCCACGATTTGCGCGCGCCCCACTCGGCCATCCTTGCGCTGCTGGATGTGCATCGCCATCAGGCCGGCGCTGATTCGCCTTTGTTTGACCAGATCGAACGCCAGGTTCGCCGTGCACTGGATTTGACAGATGGCTTCGTCTTGTTGGCGCGAGCCGAGTCAGAGGCCTATCAATTTCAGCCAAGCCTGTTCGCAATGCTGGTGTTGGACGTGCTCGATCAAGCGCTGCCCATCGCTCAGCAAAAACGTATCGAACTGCGGCATGCCATGGATGAGCAATCTCCGGAACGCCTGGTCATGGCTGATCAAGGCTTGCTGACCCGCGCTTTGTTCAACCTGTTGGAAAACGCGATCAAATACAGCCCGGCAGGTTCTACCGTGGGATTACATGTCAGCTGTCACGAGCAGTGGCTGCGTTGCGAGTTGATTGATCAGGGCAAGGGTATCGCCGAGCGCGAGTTGCCGGAGCTGTTCAGCCAATATCGGCGTTTCTCCTCCGCGCAGGGCACTGATGGCATAGGGCTGGGCCTGTCGATGGTCAAAGCGGTGATTGATCATCACGGTGGCAGCATCGAATGTCACAGCGAAGTCGACCGAGGCACAACGTTCCTGCTGCAGTTACCGTTGATTGCTGAATGAACAGGCACAAAAAAACCGGCTATATCAGCCGGTTTTTTTACATCTAAAATAAACTTATGCACGGTTTCCGAGATTGGAAGATCGTAAAAAAAACATTTCTAAATCAATTAGTTGCATTGAATATGACGGCGATTTAGAACAATCCGTACACAGGTTATCCACAAAATGTCAGGCAGGCACTTGCTCATTGGCGACCGGCGCTTGCGGCGCCGGTGGCAGCGAGCCCATTTCCTGCTGCATCTTTTCATTCCAGGCCTGGACCCGGTCGTTCAGCTCGGCAATGGCGCGGGGGCCAGTGCCTTCGGCGTACATAGGCTCGCCGATCACGACAGTGATCACCCCGGGCTTTTTGCCCCAGCCGACTTTCGGCCAGAATTTGCCGGCATTGTGTGCAATCGGCAGCACCGGAAGCGCCGCATTCACCGCCAGCGCACTGCCGCTGCGCGAGAATTTGCCGATGGTGCCGTAAGGTACGCGCGTCCCTTCGGGGAAGATCAGCACCCAGACGTTGTCCTTGAGCAACTCATCGCCTTTGGCCGCGACTTGCTTGAGTGCGGCTTTGGGATTGTCGCGATCGATCGCGATCGGCCGCAGCATGGCCATGGCCCAGCCGAAGAACGGCACGTAAAGCAGTTCGCGCTTGAGCACCTGGCTCAAGGGCGAGAAATAAGCCGAGAGAAAAAATGTCTCCCAGGTGCTCTGGTGGTTCGATTGAATCACGCACGGCCGGTCAGGCACGTTTTCCGCGCCGCTGATTTCGTAGCGGATACCGAGGAAGACCTTGGTCAACCACAAGGCGCAACGGCACCAGTACACGTTGATGAAACGATAGCGCGCCTTGAAAGAAAGAAACGGCGCGATAAAAAAACTCAAGCTGCACCACAGCAGGGAGGTGGTGCCCAGCAGCAGGTAAAAGAGAAAAATCCTGATGGCCCGCAGTATCGACATAGTGACATTTACCGTTACGGGCAATGCCCGTCTGTTCAAGCGCACCCCCGAGCAATCCCTGGTCAGGAATTCAGAAGTACTCTAGTTGTGGATAAGTTCTGCGGCAATCGCCGCCAGATCGTCGAAAATCAGAGTGCCCACCGGCAGGGTTTTGCCCTGAGTCTTTGCGCCTTTCCCGGTCTTTACCAAAACTGGCTGTGAATCGACGGCTTTGGCAGCCTCCAGGTCACCAAGGCTGTCGCCGACGAACCAGACGTTGGTCAACGGCACCTGGTAATGGGCGGCGATGGTCTTGAGCATGCCCGGTTTCGGTTTGCGGCAATCGCAACCTTCGTCCGGCCCATGCGGGCAATACACGATCAGCCCGACTTCACCGCCCTGCTCCGCCACCAACTCGCGCAAGCGCGTGTGCATGGTGTCGAGGGTGGCGAGGTCGTAATAGCCGCGAGCAATTCCCGACTGGTTGGTGGCCACTGCCACCGTCCAGCCGGTCTTGCTCAACTGCGCAATCGCTTCGATCGAACCGGGGATCGGAATCCACTCTTGCACCGACTTGATGTAAGCGTCGGAGTCGTAATTGATCACTCCGTCCCGATCGAGAATCAGCAGTTTCAACAGCAATCCCTCAACCCAGCAGCGAAATGTCGGCAACGCCAAGGAACAGACCGCGCAGACGCGCCAGCAGCGCGTAACGGTTGGCCCGCACATTGGCGTCGTCGGCATTGACCATCACCGCGTCGAAGAATGCATCCACCGGCTCACGCAATGCCGCCAGGCGTGCGAGCGTTTCGTTGTACTGACGCGCCGCGGCCATTGGCTGCACCGCCTGATCCGCTTGCTGGATCGCCGAGTACAGCGAGAACTCGTTGGCGTTGTCGAAGTACTTGGCTTGCACCTCGCTAGGTACAGAGCCTTCGACCTTGCTCAACAGGTTCGACACACGCTTGTTGACGGCCGCCAGCGCTGCCGCTTCCGGCAGTTTGCGGAACGCCTGCACCGCTTGCACACGCTGGTCGAAATCCAGCGCTGAGCCCGGCTTCAGGGCACGCACCGACAGATACGTCGCGACATCGACGCCTTCGTCTTCGTAACGTGCACGCAGGCGGTCGAAGATAAATTCCAGCACCGATTCGTTGAGACCGGCAGCCTTGACCTTGGCGCCGAACGCACTCACCGCGAAAGCCACGGCGTCGTTCAGGTCGAGGTCGAGTTTTTTCTCGATCAGGATGCGCAAAACGCCGAGTGCCGCACGGCGCAAGGCATACGGGTCTTTGCTGCCGGTTGGCAACATGCCGATACCGAAGATGCCGACCAGGGTGTCGAGCTTGTCGGCGATCGCCACCGCTGCTCCGGTCAAAGTCGCCGGCAGCTCAGCCCCGGCACCGCGCGGCATGTACTGCTCGTTCAGCGCCAGCGCGACGTCCTGCGGCTCGCCGTCATTGAGGGCGTAGTAGTAACCGGCGACGCCTTGCATCTCCGGGAACTCGCCGACCATTTCGGTGGCCAGGTCGCACTTCGACAGCAAGCCGGCACGGGCCGCCCAAGAGGCGTTGCCGCCAATGCGCGCGGCGATGTACGCCGCCAGTTTCGAGACGCGTTCGGCCTTGTCGTAGACGCTGCCGAGTTTTTCCTGGAACACCACGTTTTGAAGGCGCAGGTTGAAATCTTCGAGCTTCTGCTTTTTGTCTTGCTTGAAGAAGAACTCGGCGTCGGTCAGACGTGGGCGGACCACTTTCTCGTTACCGGCGATGATCTGCTGCGGGTCTTTGCTTTCGATGTTGGCCACAGTGATGAAACGTGGCAGCAACTTGCCGTCGGCATCCAGCAGGCAGAAATACTTCTGGTTGTCCTGCATGGTGGTGATCAGCGCTTCTTGCGGCACGTCGAGGAAACGCTCCTCGAACGAGCACACCAGCGGCACTGGCCACTCGACCAGCGCAGTCACTTCGTCGAGCAGCGCCGGCGGCACGATTGCGGTGCCTTCCTGACGGGTCGCCAGTTCTTCGGTGCGCTTGCTGATGATCTCGCGACGCTCGTTGGCATCGGCCAGCACGTAGGCGGCACGCAGGTCAGCGAGGTAGCTCGATGGCGAACCAATGCGCACGCCTTGCGGATGGTGGAAACGGTGACCACGAGAATCACGGCCAGCCTTCTGCGCAAGGATGGTGCAATCGATGACCTGATCACCAAGGAGCATCACCAGCCATTGGGTCGGACGTACAAACTCTTCCTTGCGTGCACCCCAACGCATGCGTTTCGGGATCGGCAGGTCGTTCAGCGAATCTTCGACGATGGTCGGCAGCAGGCTCGCGGTCGGCTTGCCGGCGATGTTCTGGCTGTAACGCAGTTTCGGCCCGCTCTGATCGATTTCGCTCAGCTCGACGCCGCACTTCTTGGCGAAGCCCAGCGCGGCCTGAGTCGGATTGCCGTCAGCGTCGAATGCGGCCTGACGTGGCGGGCCGTCGAGGTTGATGCTGCGATCCGGCTGCTGAGTGGCCAGCGCGGTGATCAGCACAGCCAGACGCCGCGGTGCGGCGTAGACGGTCTTGGTCTCGTAGTGCAGGCCAGCGGCTTGCAGGCCCTTGTCGATACCGGCGAGGAATGCTTCAGCCAAAGTATTCAGAGCTTTGGGTGGCAGTTCTTCGGTGCCCAGTTCAACCAGAAAATCTTGCGCACTCATTGTGCAGCCTCCAGCTTGGCCAGTACTTCGTCACGCAGGTCCGGGGTCGCCATCGGGAAGCCCAGCTTGGCGCGTGCCAGCAGGTAGGCTTGCGCAACGGAACGCGCCAGGGTGCGCACGCGCAGAATGTATTGCTGACGCGCAGTCACCGAGATCGCCCGGCGCGCATCCAGCAGGTTGAAGGTGTGCGACGCCTTCAGAACCATTTCATAGCTCGGCAACGGCAGCGGCTGGTCGAGTTCGATCAGGCGCTTGGCTTCGCTTTCATAAAAGTCGAACAGTTCGAACAGCTTGTCGACGTTGGCGTGTTCGAAGTTGTAGGTGGACTGTTCCACCTCGTTCTGATGGAACACGTCGCCGTAGGTGACTTTGCCGAACGGACCGTCAGCCCAGACCAGGTCGTAGACCGAATCCACGCCTTGCAGGTACATCGCCAGGCGCTCGAGACCGTAGGTGATTTCGCCGGTTACCGGGTAGCACTCGATGCCGCCTGCTTGCTGGAAGTAGGTGAACTGAGTGACTTCCATGCCGTTGAGCCAGACTTCCCAGCCCAGACCCCAGGCGCCGAGGGTCGGCGATTCCCAGTTGTCTTCGACGAAGCGGATGTCGTGGACCAGCGGGTCGAGGCCGACATGCTTGAGCGAGCCCAGGTACAGTTCCTGGAAGTTGTCCGGGTTCGGCTTCAAGACGACCTGGAACTGGTAGTAGTGCTGCAGACGGTTCGGGTTTTCGCCGTAGCGGCCGTCAGTCGGACGGCGGCTTGGCTGCACGTACGCGGCGTTCCAGGTTTCCGGGCCGATGGCGCGCAGGAAGGTCGCGGTGTGGAAAGTGCCGGCGCCTACTTCCATATCGTAGGGCTGAAGTACCACACAACCTTGCTCGGCCCAGTATTGCTGGAGCGCGAGGATCAAGTCTTGGAAGGTACGCACGGCTGGCGTAGGCTGGCTCACGAAATTCACCTGTTTCTTGGGCTGCGATTTAAAGAGCGGGAGTATACCCGATTCGTTGCTGCGCACGCCCCCTGGAGCCTTATGCCACGCTGCTTTTGGTGTACCGAAGATCCGCTGTACATGGCTTATCACGATCAGGAGTGGGGCACGCCGCTACGCGATGCGCAGGGTTTGTTCGAGTTGCTTTTGCTCGAAGGGTTCCAGGCCGGGCTGTCGTGGATCACCGTGCTGCGCAAGCGCGAGCGTTATCGCCAGGTGCTGTTCGGCTTCGACGTGCAGCGTGTGGCGCAGATGAGCGACGCCGAAATCGACGAACTGATGCTCGACCCGGGCATCATCCGCAATCGCCTGAAACTCAACGCCGCCCGGCGCAATGCCCAGGCGTGGCTGGCGCTGGAGGATCCGGTGGCATTTCTGTGGTCGTTTGTTGGCGAGCAACCGATCATCAATCATTTCAAGGATCGCAGCGAAGTCCCGGCGATCACTCCCGAAGCGCTGGCGATGAGCAAGGCGCTGAAAAAGGCCGGGTTCACCTTTGTCGGCCCGACCATCTGCTACGCGTTGATGCAGGCCTCGGGCATGGTCATGGACCACACCCAGGATTGCGACCGCTACGCGCAGTTGGTCATCGCCGGTTAGAATGCCCGCCTCGCGCACAGCACAAAGATCAGGAGTGACCTGTGGAAAAGTTTAAAGGCGCCTTGCTGGTAGGCGCGCTGCGGCTGTTTGCCCTGCTGCCATGGCGGGCGGTGCAGGCCGTGGGTTCGGCGATCGGCTGGATCATGTGGAAGACCCCCAACCGCTCCCGCGACGTGGTGCGGATCAACCTCGCCAAATGTTTTCCACTGATGGACCCGGCCGAACGCGAGCGTCTGGTCGGCCAGAGTTTGAAGGACATCGGCAAGTCCCTGACCGAAAGCGCCTGCGCGTGGATCTGGCCAGCGCAACGTTCGATCGATCTGGTTCGTGAAGTCGAAGGCCTCGAGGTATTGAAAGAGGCGCTGGCCTCGGGCAAAGGCGTGGTTGGCATCACCAGCCACTTGGGCAACTGGGAAGTGCTCAACCACTTCTATTGCAGCCAGTGCAAACCGATCATCTTCTACCGCCCACCCAAGCTCAAGGCTGTGGACGAGTTGCTGCGCAAACAGCGCGTGCAATTGGGCAACAAAGTCGCTGCATCGACCAAGGAAGGCATCCTCAGTGTTATCAAGGAAGTGCGCAAAGGCGGTGCAGTAGGCATTCCGGCCGACCCGGAACCGGCCGAATCCGCCGGTATCTTCGTGCCGTTCTTCGCCACTCAGGCCCTGACCAGCAAGTTCGTACCGAACATGCTCGCTGGCGGCAAAGCAGTTGGCGTGTTTCTGCATGCCTTGCGACTGCCGGACGGCTCTGGCTACAAAGTGATCCTCGAAGCCGCGCCCGAAGCCATGTACAGCACCGATACCGCTGAGTCCTGCGCGGCCATGAGCAAAGTGGTCGAGCGCTACGTCGCGGCGTATCCAAGCCAGTACATGTGGAGCATGAAGCGCTTCAAAAAACGTCCACCGGGCGAAGCGCGCTGGTACTGAGCATATCGACGAGATTGGCATGGTCTGTGGATAACTCACCGTCAAAGTTATCCACAACCGTTCGTTCGAGGGCGCAGCAGATGTCCGAACAGCCTACCGCTGCTGGCGCTCGAGCTTCTTCAGAAACACCGTCATTTCCTTTTCGGCCTGCTTGTCGCCATGGGCGCGGGCCGCTTCCAGCCCCTGTTCCCATGCTTGCCGCGCGGCAGCAGAATCACCCAGCGCCAATTGGGCCTTGCCCAATAATTTCCATGCCGCCGAATATTTCGGATCGAACGCCACGCAGCGCTGAAAATGCTCGGCGGCCTTGGTATTTTCGCCCAGATCCAGATAACCCTTGCCCAGGCCGAAGCGCAGCAGAGCGTTATCTACACCCTTGGCGAGCATTTTTTCCAAAGATTCGAGCATCAGTGGATTTCCTTTTTCTGTAGCGCGTCAGGACCATCTTCAAACCCGTGGATCCGCCTTCGCGAGCAGGCTCGCTCCCACAGGGAAACACATTCCAAATGTGGGAGCGAGCCTGCTCGCGAAGGGGCCGGTGCCATCAGCGCAGATCTCAGAAGAAGCTCAACCCCACATGAAACAGCTTCTCCACATCGCGAATATGCTTTTTATCCACAAGGAACAGAATCACATGGTCGCCCGCTTCGATCACCGTGTCGTCGTGGGCAATGATCACCTGTTCGTTGCGGATCACCGCGCCGATGGTGGTGCCCGGCGGCAGGCCGATTTTTTCGATCGGCTTGCCGATGACCTTGCTCGACTTGGCATCGCCGTGGGCGATCGCCTCGATGGCTTCCGCCGCCCCGCGACGCAATGAGTGCACGCTGACGATATCGCCACGGCGCACGTGGGCCAGCAAGGTGCCGATAGTCGCCAGTTGCGGGCTGATTGCAATGTCGATATCGCCGCCCTGGATCAGGTCGACGTAGGCCGGGTTGTTGATGATCGTCATGACCTTCTTCGCCCCGAGCCGTTTGGCCAGCAGCGAAGACATGATGTTGGCTTCGTCATCGTTGGTCAGGGCTAGGAAGATATCGGCGTCGGCGATGTTCTCCTCCAGCAGCAGATCGCGGTCCGAAGCGCTGCCCTGCAGCACCACGGTGCTGTCGAGCGTGTCGGAGAGATAACGGCAACGCGCCGGGCTCATCTCGATGATCTTTACCTGATAACGGCTTTCGATGGCTTCGGCCAGGCGCTCGCCGATCTGCCCGCCACCGGCGATGACGATGCGTTTGTAGGTTTCGTCGAGGCGGCGCATTTCGCTCATCACCGCGCGAATATCCTCACGGGCGGCGATGAAGAACACTTCGTCGTCAGCCTCGATCACCGTGTCGCCCTGCGGCAGGATCGGCCGGTCACGGCGGAAAATCGCGGCGACGCGGGTTTCAACGTTCGGCATATGTTCGCGTAGCTGGCGCAGTTGCTGGCCGACCAGCGGCCCGCCGTAATAGGCGCGCACCGCCACCAGTTGCGCAGCGCCTTCGGCGAAGTCGATCACCTGCAAGGCGCCGGGATGCTGGATCAGACGTTTGATGTAGTTGGTCACCACCTGCTCGGGGCTGATCAACACGTCGACCGGAATCGCCTCGTTCTGGAACAGCTGCTCTTCGCGATTGAGATACGACGCTTCGCGCACCCGGGCGATCTTCGTCGGGGTGTGGAACAGCGTGTGGGCGACCTGACAGGCGACCATGTTGGTCTCGTCACTGTTCGTTACCGCGACCAGCATGTCGGCGTCGTCGGCACCGGCCTGACGCAGCACCGAGGGCAGCGAGCCACGGCCCTGCACGGTACGGATGTCGAGGCGATCGCCGAGGTCGCGCAGGCGCTCGCCATCGGTGTCCACCACGGTGATGTCGTTGGCCTCGCTGGCCAGATGTTCTGCCAGCGAACCGCCGACCTGTCCTGCACCGAGGATGATGATTTTCATCCAGTCACTCCGTTGAATCCGTTTAGCTGCGCGCGGCAGCGATCTTGATCAGCTTGGCGTAGTAGAACCCGTCATGGCCGCCCTGCTGGGCCAGCAATTGGCGACCATGGGGCTGTTTGATTCCGGCCGCAGTGGCCAGGTCCAGCTCCCGTGCTCCCGGCGTACGCTCGAGGAACGCGGCAATCACCTCAGTGTTTTCCGTCGGCAGCGTCGAGCAAGTGGCGTACAGCAGGATGCCGCCGACTTCGAGGGTTTGCCACATTGCGCCGAGCAGCTCGCCTTGCAGTTGCGCGAGGGCGGCGATGTCGTCGGCTTGCCGCGTCAGCTTGATGTCCGGGTGACGGCGGATCACCCCGGTGGCCGAGCACGGTGCGTCCAGCAGAATGCGCTGGAACGGTTTGCCATCCCACCACTTCGCCGTGTCGCGGCCATCGGCGGCGATCAGCTCAGCGCTCAGGCCGAGGCGTTCAAGGTTTTCCTTCACCCGCACCAGACGCTTGGCTTCCAGATCCACCGCCACCACGCCGGCCAGCTTCGACTCGGCTTCGAGGATATGGCAAGTCTTGCCGCCGGGCGCGCAGCAGGCGTCGAGCACGCGCTGGCCCGGCGCCAGGTCGAGCAGGTCGGCGGCCAGTTGCGCGGCTTCGTCCTGCACGCTGATCCAGCCCTCGGCGAAACCCGGCAGGCTGCGCACATCGGCAGCGGCTTTGAGGATGATGCCGTCGCGGCTGTACACGCAGGGCGTTGCGGCAATCCCGGCCTCAGTCAGTAAACCGAGGTAGGCGTCGCGGCTGTGATGGCGGCGGTTGACCCGCAGGATCATCGGCGGATGTGCGTTGTTCGCCGCGCAAATCGCTTCCCATTGCTCAGGCCAGAACGCCTTGAGGGATTTTTGCAGCCAGCGCGGGTGCGCCGTGCGCA
Organism: Pseudomonas koreensis; assembly: GCF_036668835.1. Classification (GTDB taxonomy): domain Bacteria; phylum Pseudomonadota; class Gammaproteobacteria; order Pseudomonadales; family Pseudomonadaceae; genus Aquipseudomonas; species Aquipseudomonas koreensis_I. Next base: position 107,084 of record NZ_JAZEVW010000003.1, on the reverse strand, counting down.
CTACCGGATCACGCTCCAGCTCGGCAAAAATTGTTTCGCTTTCGCGCTGGGCATTGCGCAGCACGGCGTTGAGCAGGCCTTTGGCCCAAGGCTTTTTCAGCTTGTCGGCGCAACCCACGGTCTCGCCGATGGCGGCGTGGGCCGGCACGCGGGTGTAGAGCAATTGGTAGAGACCGACCAGCAGCAACGCCTCGACATCGGCGTCGGCGGCCTTGAACGGTTTCTGCAACAGCTTCTCCGCCAATGCCGACAGACGTGGCTGCCAACGCGCAGTGCCGAAGGCCAGATCCTGCGTGAAACCGCGATCACGATCCTCGACCTTGTCCAGTTGCGTGGGCAGCGAACTGTTCAGCGAAGCCTTGCCGCTGAGCACAGCGGCGAGTGCCTTGGCGGCGGCCAGACGCGGGTTCATTGCGCGTCCACCGCGGCACCGAGCATGGTGCCGACGGCGAATTTCTCGCGACGGCTGTTGAACAGGTCACTGAAATTCAGTGCCTTGCCGCCGGGCAATTGCAGACGGGTCAGGCACAGGGCTTGTTCGCCGCAGGCAATGACCAGACCGTCCTTGCTGGCGCTGAGGATTTCACCCGGCGCGCCTTTGCCTTCGGCGAGATTCGCCGCCAGCACTTTCAGCGCTTCACCGTTGAGGGTGCTGTGGGTGATCGGCCATGGATTGAAGGCACGCACCAGACGTTCCAGTTCAACCGCCGGACGGCTCCAGTCGAGGCGTGCTTCGTCCTTGTTCAATTTGTGCGCGTACGTGGCGAGTTCGTCGTTCTGCACTTCGCCTTCCAGCGTGCCGGCGACGAGACCGGCAATCGCCTGCACCACGGCGGGCGGGCCCATTTCAGCGAGACGATCATGCAAAGTGCCGCCGGTATCGTCGGCACTGATTGGCGTGACGACCTTGAGCAGCATCGGCCCGGTGTCGAGCCCAGCCTCCATGCGCATCACGGTCACGCCACTTTCTGCGTCACCGTGTTCCACGGCACGTTGAATCGGCGCCGCACCGCGCCAGCGTGGCAGCAGCGAGGCGTGGCTGTTGATGCAGCCCAGTCGCGGAATATCCAGCACCGCTTGCGGCAGGATCAGGCCGTAAGCAACCACCACCATCAGGTCCGGCTGCAATGCCGCCAGTTCGGCCTGAGCATCGGCATTGCGCAAGGTCGGCGGCTGCAACACCTGGATATGGTTTTCCAGGGCGAGCTGTTTGACCGGGCTCGGCATCAGTTTCTGCCCGCGACCGGCCGGCCGATCCGGCTGGGTGTACACCGCGACAATCTCGTACGGGCTGTTCAGCAAGGCCTTGAGGTGTTCGGCGGCGAACTCCGGGGTGCCGGCAAAAACGATGCGCAATGGCTCAGTCATGAAGGGCGTCTCATAAAAATGAAAAAGGCTTGCCGCAGCAAGCCTTTGAAGAGGGGCATCAAGCGTTCTGGCGGTGCAGCTTTTCCAGCTTCTTCTTGATCCGGTCGCGTTTGAGCGTGGACAGGTAGTCGACGAACAATTTGCCGTTGAGGTGGTCGCATTCGTGCTGGATGCACACCGCGAGCAGGCCTTCGGCGATCAGCTCATAGGGCTTGCCGTCGCGGTCCAGCGCCTTGATCCTGACCTTTTGCGGGCGATCGACGTTTTCGTAGAAACCGGGTACCGAGAGGCAGCCTTCCTGGTACTGGTCCATCTCCTCGGTCAATGGCTCGAACTCGGGGTTGATGAACACCCGCGGCTCGGTCCGGTCTTCGGAAAGGTCCATGACCACGATGCGTTTGTGCACGTTGACCTGGGTCGCGGCAAGGCCGATGCCCGGCGCTTCATACATTGTTTCAAACATGTCATCGACCAACTGACGCACTTCGTCGTCCACTACAGCCACAGGCTTGGCGATAGTGCGCAGACGCGGGTCCGGGAATTCGAGGATGTTTAAAATGGCCATAGGCTTTGATTGCTGCACACGTTGAGTAAAGTCGGGTCGATGGCCTGGCAGGTCCGAAGATGCAGGCTACCGTTGTGAAGCGTAGCTTGTGCAGTTTGCCCAAGCGAGCCACGGGGGCTCTGACGGTTCACGCGAACGCATATGATAAAGGGATTCACGGCATGAGGAAAACACTACTCGCCCTGCTGCTTCTGGCTTCGGCCGGCGCTGCGCAAGGGCAAGTGCAACTCAGGGATGGTTTTCCACAGCAATACACGGTGGTTTCAGGGGATACGCTCTGGGACATTTCCGGCAAATACCTGCGCGAGCCCTGGCAATGGCCGCAACTGTGGCGGGCCAATCCGCAGATCGATAACCCCAACCTGATCTATCCCGGCGACACGCTGACGCTCAGCTACGTCAACGGCCAGCCGCAACTGACCGTCAACCGTGGCGAGTCGCGCGGCACCATCAAACTCTCGCCGCGTATCCGCACCAGCCCTGTAGCCGAGGCGATTCCGAGCATTCCGCTGAAGTCCATCAACAGTTTTCTGTTGAGCAACCGCATCGTCGACAAGGCCGAAGATTTCGACAAGGCACCGTACATCGTCGCCGGCGATGCCGAGCGCGTGCTCAGTGGCACCGGTGACCGCATCTTCGCCCGCGGCCATTTCGACCCGGAACAACCGGTGTACGGCATCTTTCGTCAGGGCAAGGTCTACACCGACCCGCAGACCCAGGAGTTTCTCGGGATTAACGCCGACGACATCGGCGGCGGTGAAATCGTCGCCACCGAAGGCGACGTCGCCACTCTCGCGCTGCAACGCACCACGCAGGAAGTGCGCCTTGGTGACCGTTTGTTCAGCGGCGAAGAACGCTCGATCAATTCGACCTTTATGCCCAGCGCCCCCGCCCGCGATATCAACGGGGTGATCATCGACGTACCACGCGGCGTCACGCAGATCGGTGCGATGGACGTGGTCACGTTGAACAAGGGCAAACGCGACGGCCTCGCCGAGGGCAACGTGCTGGTGGTGATGAAAACCGGTGAAACCGTGCGCGACCGGATCACCGGCCAGCCGCTGAAAATCCCCGACGAACGCGCCGGGTTGCTGATGGTATTCCGCACCTACGACAAACTCAGCTATGGCCTGGTGCTCAACGCATCGCGCTCACTCGCAGTGCTCGACAAGGTGCGTAATCCGTAGCTTGCTCAACAAGTTACCAACAGAGTTATCCACAGCTTGTTCCGAAAGGTTCGGGCCTTATATCGATCAAGGATGATCCATGATGTCGCCTGTCTGTACACCGGTTTCCCCGGCGGAACTGGAAGCGCGTCTGCGCCTGCACCGTTTGCCGGATATCGGCCCCAAGCGCTTCGCCAAATTGCTCGATGCCTTCGGCTCGGCCTCCAAAGCCCTCAGTGCGCCGGCCAGCGCCTGGCGTTCGCTGGGTCTGCCGGCGGCGTGCGCCGAGGCGCGGCGTTGCCCCACGGTTCGCGACGGCGCCAGCCACGCAATGCGCTGGCTAGAGCGGCCGGGCCAGCATTTACTGATGTGGGACCAAGCCGATTATCCGGCGCTGCTGGCGCAGATTCCGGATCCGCCACCGTTGTTGTTCGTTGCCGGCGATGCGCAGATTCTGGAAAAACCCCAACTGGCGATGGTCGGTAGCCGCCGCGCTTCTCGTCCGGGCATGGACACCGCCACGGCGTTTTCGCGCAGCCTCGCCGGGGCCGGTTTTGTCATCACCAGTGGCCTGGCGCTGGGCATCGATGCGGCTGCACATCAGGCCGCGCTGGACGTTGGCGGGCTGACGGTCGGGGTACTCGGCACCGGCCTGGAAAACTTTTATCCACAGCGCAACCGACGGCTGGCCGAGGCGATGATGGCGTCCGGCAGCGCTGTGCTTTCGGAGTTTCCGCTGGATGCCGGGCCGACCCCCAGCAACTTCCCGCGGCGCAACCGGATCATCAGCGGTTTGTCGCTGGGCGTGCTGGTCGTCGAGGCCAGCGTCGCCAGTGGTTCACTGATCACCGCTCGCCTGGCGGCCGAACAGGGGCGCGAGGTGTATGCGATTCCCGGGTCGATTCATCATCCGGGCGCACGCGGCTGTCATCAGTTGATCCGTGATGGCGCAGTGCTGGTCGAAACCATCGAACACATCCTCGAAGCCCTGCGCGGCTGGCAGCACGTGTCGTTGTTCACAGATTCGGCGAACGCCGATCATCCGTTGCTCGCTCTCCTTCATGCCGCGCCGCACACCAGCGAAGCGCTGGCCGACAGCAGCGGCTGGGCCTTGCCCAAAGTACTGGCGGCGCTGACCGAACTGGAAATGGACGGCCGGGCGGTGTGCGAAAACGGTCGTTGGCTGGCCAGGACACGCTAGGTTTTACATGCAGGATAGGTAAACTGCGCGAAACCTGATTGCGGAGAGTTTTTTCATGGTTAACAGTTGGCGTGTGCAACAAGCCGCGCGAGAGATTCGCGCCGGGGCGGTGATTGCCTATCCAACCGAAGCCGTCTGGGGGCTGGGTTGCGACCCGTGGAATGAAGAGGCCGTGGACCGGCTGCTGGCGATCAAGAACCGCTCGGTGGTCAAGGGGCTGATTCTGGTCGCCGACAACATTCGCCAGTTCGACTTCCTCTTCGAAGATTTCCCTCAGGAATGGATCGACCGCATGGCCAGCACCTGGCCGGGGCCGAACACCTGGCTGGTGCCGCACCAGGGCTTGCTGCCCGAATGGGTGACTGGCATCCACGACACCGTGGCACTGCGGGTCAGTGATCATCCGCAAGTGCGCGACCTCTGTTCACTGGTCGGGCCGCTGATTTCCACGTCTGCCAACCCTCAGGGTCGCCCGGCTGCGCGTACGCGCCTGCGGGTCGAGCAGTATTTCCGTGGGCAGATCGATCTGGTGCTCGGCGGGCAACTGGGTGGACGCAAGAACCCCAGCGTGATCCGCGACCTGGCGAGCGGCAAGGTTATTCGTCCCGACTGATCCGCCTCCAAAGATAAAAAATGTACGTACTCCTCGGCGTGATGACGGGGAGTACTACGCATGCCTGCGATTTGTCCTGCAACGGTGCTGTTCATCGTGTCGGAAAAGTCGCCAACTGCCCGGATTCATTGACTTTTCCCACCTGATTATCAGACCTCCTGACGTGGCGGAATCGCCAAAAGCAACCATCCTTTCCCTGCACTCGAAACACTTCGATAAGTAAAGGACGCGGAGAAAGAATGGACACTACGGATTTGCAACTCACCGATTACCTGCAAACGCTTCAGGCGACGCTAAAGATTCATCACGAGGGTTGCCGTATCGTGACGCTTGAAGCGGGATCGGATACTCAGGATTTCGATCGGTTCATCGACCGGCAATTTCGGCTGCGGCTGCAGCATTACATGCTGTCCTCACGTGCGCGGCTGCTCGAAACGCAACTGGCGATCAAGTCGCGCAGTACGCACTTTCTGCTGTACCGCCACGACCAGTTGCTGGCGGTGCTGCGGGCCACTCCAGCGCCATTCGAATGGGCGTTGCTGGCGCAACAACATGTGTCGCCCACGGTGGCGCTGTCACGGCATGTCGAATTCAGCCGTTTGATCTCGTACTCGACCCATCAACTGCCCATCGCGGTCAACGGTCTGTTGGCCGCCGCTGCCGAGTGGGCGATCAGGAACGGCTACCAGGGCGTCACCGCACTGTGCCGGTCGCAACAGCTGCGTTTTTACCAACGTTTCGGCCTGATGCCGATCGCTTCGAATGCCCTGCACATCGATCAGCGCGCACGCGGCGATTACTGGGTGTTGTCAGCCGAGTGGCGGCAAGTCCTCGCGGCGGTGCAACAGCCGGATCAGGCGATGGTTAGCCATGCGGTGCAGAAACCGTTGGCATGTCATCCGCCAGGTTTCTAAAGGCGCTCGCGTCGTCTCGCCAGCCGTGGTTCAAGCCGTGGCTGGCAAGACGCCGAATGAGGTTTCAGGGCAACAGGACGGTGGAGCCGGTGGTGCGCCGCGCCGACAGTTCGGTTTGCGCTTTCGCCGCCTCGGCCAGTGGATAACGCTGGCTGATGTCCACCTTCAGTTTGCCGCTGCTGATCATCTCGAACAGCTCGTCGGCCATTCGCTGCAGGTTTTCAGCGTTGTTGGCGTAGGTTGCCAGGGTCGGCCGGGTGACATACAGCGAGCCTTTGGCAGAAAGAATGCCCAGGTTCACCCCGTCTACCGCGCCGGAAGCGTTACCGAAACTGACGACCAGGCCACGTGGCGCGGCGCTATCGAGGGACGTCAGCCATGTGTCCTTACCGACGCCGTCATAGACCACCGGGACTTTCTTGCCGTCGGTCAACTCCAGCACGCGCTGGGCAACGTTCTCGTGGCTGTAATCGATCGTCGCCCAGGCGCCATTGGCTTTGGCCAGTTCAGCTTTTTCCCTGGAACTGACCGTACCGATCAGCTTCACCCCGAGCGCCTTCGCCCACTGGCAGGCCAGCGAGCCGACGCCACCGGCCGCAGCGTGAAACAAAATGGTTTCGCCACCCTTGAGTTCGTACGTCTGGCGCAGTAGATACTGCACGGTCAGGCCCTTGAGCATGACGCCGGCTGCCGTCTCGAAACTGATGTCGTCCGGCAGATGCACCAGATTGTCCTGCGGCAGCACGTGCAATTCGCTGTAGGCGCCCAGCGGGCCGGTGCCGTAGGCCACGCGATCGCCAACCTTGAAGCGGGTGACTTCGCTGCCGACTGCATCGACGATGCCTGCGCCTTCAGCGCCCAGCCCGGACGGCAAGGCAGGCGGCGGATACAGGCCGCTGCGGAAATAGGTGTCGATGAAGTTCAGGCCGATCGCCTTGTTCGCCACCCGCACCTGATTCGGGCCGGGTGCGGCGGGTTCGTAATCAACATATTCGAGCACTTCGGGACCGCCGTGGGCGCGGAACTGGATACGCTTTGCCATCTGCCTGCTCTCCTTGGGGCTTTTTGTAAGCCCCCTATCCAACTCCCATGCTTGATCTTCGTCAACTGCGGCGGGCCATTCTGCGATGGTATGCTACGCGCCCATTTGCGCCGCCCCGCCTGCCGGGGGCGCCGCCCGATTCAAGGTGAAGCCATGACGACCCGCACTGACGCCGTAAAGGCCTATCTGCTCGACCTGCAAGACCGCATCTGCGCCGCTCTGGAAGCCGAAGACGGCGGCACGCGCTTCGTCGAAGACGCCTGGACCCGGCCCGCTGGCGGTGGCGGTCGTACCCGGGTACTGGAGAACGGCACGCTGATCGAAAAGGGCGGGGTCAACTTTTCCCATGTCTTTGGCAGCGGCCTGCCACCCTCGGCCAGCGCTCACCGGCCGGAACTGGCCGGCCGCGGTTTTGAAGCCCTTGGCGTGTCGCTGGTCATCCACCCGCACAACCCGCATGTACCGACCTCCCACGCCAACGTGCGGTTTTTCATCGCCGAGAAAGAAGGCGACGAGCCGGTCTGGTGGTTCGGCGGCGGTTTTGACCTGACCCCGTATTACGGCAATGAACAGGACTGCATTCACTGGCATCGCGTCGCCGAACAGGCGTGCGCACCGTTCGGTGCTGACGTGTATCCACGTTACAAGGCCTGGTGTGACACCTACTTCCACATCAAGCACCGTCACGAACCGCGCGGCATTGGCGGTCTGTTCTTCGATGACCTGAACGAATGGGACTTCGACACCAGCTTCGCCTTCATGCGCGCGATTGGTGACGCCTACATCGAGGCGTACCTGCCAATCGTACAGCGCCGCAAAAATGATCCATTCACCGCCCAACAGCGTGAATTTCAGGAATTCCGTCGTGGCCGTTACGTCGAGTTCAACCTGGTTTACGACCGCGGCACATTGTTCGGGCTGCAATCGGGTGGGCGTACCGAGTCCATCCTCATGTCCCTGCCGCCGCAAGTGCGCTGGGCTTATGACTGGAAGGCCGAGCCTGGCAGCGAAGAAGCGCGCCTGACCGAGTACTTCCTGCAAGACCGCGACTGGCTCGCCGAAGCCTGAGGACCTCTGATGGATCGTTACGTCGTTTTCGGCAACCCGATCGGCCACAGCAAGTCGCCGATGATTCACCAGCTGTTCGCGCAGCAGACCGGCGAGCAGCTTGAATACCACACCTTGCTGGCCCCGCTCGATGACTTTGCCAACTGCGCCACAGGGTTTTTTCAAGAAGGCCGCGGCGCCAACGTCACTGTGCCATTCAAGGAAGACGCCTATCGCCTGGCCGATAGCCTGACCGCCCGAGCTCAACGCGCCGGCGCGGTGAATACCTTGAGCAAACTGGCAGATGGCACGCTGCTCGGCGACAACACCGACGGTGCCGGGCTGGTGCGCGATCTGACGGTGAATGCCGGCTTCAGCCTGGCGGGCAAACGCATTCTGCTGCTCGGTGCCGGTGGTGCGGTGCGCGGTGCGCTGGAGCCGCTGCTGGCGGAGAAGCCGGCGTCGCTGATCATTGCCAATCGCAGCGTGGACAAGGCCGAGTTGCTGGCCGAATCGTTTGGCGATCTGGGCCCGGTGTCGGCCAGCGGTTTCGACTGGTTGCGCGAGTCGGTCGACGTGATCATCAACGCCACCTCGGCCAGCCTCACTGGCGACGTGCCGCCGATTGCCGCGAGCCTGATCGAACCGGGCAAGACCCTGTGCTACGACATGATGTACGGCAAGGAGCCGACCGCATTCTGCCGTTGGGCCAGTGAGCATGGGGCGGCGCTGTCGATGGATGGTCTGGGGATGCTCGCTGAGCAGGCCGCCGAGGCGTTTTACCTGTGGCGCGGTCTGCGCCCGGACACGGCGCCGGTGCTGGCCGAACTGCGCCGCCAGCTCGCGCAATAGTCCCCCGGTGGGAGCGAGCCTGCTCGCGAAAGCGATCTGTCTGACACATCGATTGCGAATGTGCCAGCGCCTTCGCGAGCAGGCTCGCTTCCACAGGTTATTCGCTGTCTGGAAATCAGTCCTCAAACCTGATCGGGCAGTTCTCTGCGCCTTCAAGCTTCCTCAATTCCTCCACCACCTGCGGCCGCGCCCCACGCAAGGTCAGGTTGCGGTTCTGCCGCAGCAGGCGGCGCGCCTCCTGATGCAGCATCTCCACTCCCGAATAGTCGATGAAGTTGATCTGCTGCGCTTCGATCACCACCCGTTCGCCGTGCATGCGTTGCAGGCGCACTTGCAGATAATGGCTGGCGCCGAAAAAAATCGACCCGCCAACTCGCAGCACATCGTCTTCGCCGTCGCGCCAGTGTTGGACCCGCGGTTGCGAGGTGCGCTTGAGGTAGAAGAACAGCGAGGCCAGCACACCGGCATAAATGGCGGTCTGCAGTTCCAGCAGCAAGGTGGCGAGACAGGTCAGGGCCATGACGACGAACTCGGCGCGGCTGACCCGCAGTAATGCCCGAATGGCACGATGGTCAATCAGGCCCCAGGCAATCAGCAGAATGCTCCCGGCCATCGCCGGGATCGGAATATGCGCAATCAGCCCGGCGCCAAACATCGCAAACAGCGCCACCCACAGCGCTGAAAACACCCCGGCCAGCGGCGAGCAGGCGCCCGCTTCATAACTCAGGCCTGAGCGGGTAAACGAGCCGGCGGACAACGAGCCGGAGAAAAACGCGCCGATAATATTCGACAAGCCCTGCGCGCGGACTTCCTGGTTGGCATTGAGCAACTGCTGCGACCGCGCGGAAATCGAGCGCGCAATCGACAGGCTGGTGACCAAGCCCAGCATGCCGACTGCCACGGCGCTGGGTAGCAGATGCAAAATCAGATCGAGGTCCAGTGGCAAAGCACTGAACGGCGGCAAACGTCCGACGAAGGCGCTGACCAGATGCACATGACCGAACATCGCCGGCCACAGCCAGACCAGCAAACTGGCCAGGACGAGGGTGATCAGCAGCGTCGGCCAGCGCGGCAGCCAGCGTTTGAGCACGATGCCGACCAGCACCGTGGCCACGCCGAGTACCAGCGAAGGTTTATCCACAGCCCGCAAATGCTCAAGCAGATCCATCAGGCTTGCCAACGCCGTGCTATTGGCGGGCAACTCCAGCCCCAGCAGGTTCGGCAACTGGCCGATGGCAATCACCACCGCCGCGCCGAGGGTGAAACCCAGCACCACGGAATGCGAAACAAAATTCACCAGCGCGCCGAAGCGCAACAAGCCGAGCAGCCACTGGAAGATCCCGGCGAGCAAGGTCAGCAGCAGAATCAGCGTGATGTAGTCCTGCGAGGCCGGAACGGCCAAAGGGCTGACGCTGGCAAACAGCACAATCGAAATCGCTGCAGTCGGGCCGCAGATCAGATGCCAGGACGAACCCCACAGACAGGCAATCAGCACCGGCACAATTGCCGCATACAGACCGTACTCGGGCGGCAGGCCGGCGATCAGCGCGTAGGCGATCGACTGCGGTAACGCAAGAATCGCCCCGCTGAGCCCGACGATCAGATCCCGTCCGACGCTGGCGCGGGTTTGCCGTGGCAGCCAGCTGAGGAAAGGGAAAAGAGAGTGGCGGCTGGGGAAGGCCATGGGTCCTCGCGGTTGGGGTTTTGTTCAAGGTTATCAGGGTGTCAGGGAGAAGGCCCTCACCCTGGCCCTCTCCCGGAGGGAGAGGGGACTGACCGAGGTGTTCATCCAAGATTCGCCGACCTGCGATTTCGAGTTGAACGCAAGTTTGAATCCGCCAAAGATCGGCTCCCTTTCCCCTCGCCCCCTTGGGGGAGAGGGTTGGGGTGAGGGGGCAAAAATCTTGAGCCGAGCACAATTTCGACAACCCCGCGATCGTCAAAGCTTCGCCTTCACCGCCGCCAACGCATCCTTGCCATCCGCAGTTTTCACCCCATCCAGCCACTTGTCGAGCACGGCCGGATTGGCCTTGATCCACGCCTTCGCCGCCTCGGCATTGCTGATCTTCTTGTTCACCACCTCGGCCATGATGCTGTTTTCCATGTCCTGAGTGAACGCCAGGTTGGTCAGCAATTTGCCCACGTTCGGGCAGGCCTCGGCGTAACCTTTGCGTGTCAGCGTATAAACACTGCCGGTGCTGCCGAAGTACTTCTCGCCGCCCTTCAGGTAATGCATTTTCAGCTGCACATTCATCGGGTGCGGGGTCCAGCCGAGGAAGGTGACGAACTTCTGCTTCTTCACCGCGCGCGATACTTCCGCCAGCATCGCCTGTTCGCTGGACTCGATCAGCTTCCACTGGCCCATGTCGAAGTCATTTTTCTTGATGATTTCCTGCAGGGAAATGTTCGCCGGCGCACCCGAGCCGATGCCGTAGATCTTGCGGTCGAACTTGTCGGCGTGTTTGTTCAGGTCGGCAAAATCATGCACACCGGCATCCCACACGTAATCCGGCACGGCGAGGGTGAACTCGGTGCCTTCGAGGTTCTTCGCCAGTTGCGTGACGTCGCCGGTGGCGACGAATTTGTCGTAGAAGCCCTGCTGCGCCGGCATCCAGTTGCCCATGAACACGTCGACCTGGCCATCCTTCAGGCCGCCGAAGGTGATTGGTACGGCGAGGGTGTCGATCTTCGCTTTGTAACCCATGCCGTCGAGCAGGAACCCGGTGATGGCGTTGGTCGCGGCGATGTCGCTCCAGCCCGGATCGGCCATTTTCACCGTGTCGCAGCTCTGCTCGGCAAAAGCCGAGGCGCTGCTCAATGCGATCAGGCCAACCGTCACAACTGTGGATAACTTGCCCATGGACTTCCCCTTACATTATTGGTTTTGGCAGGGTTGTGGATAACGTGCTTTGCGTTCCAGATCATCGAGGTCGATGTGGTTGCGCATGTACTGCTGACTGGCGTCCACCAGCGGCTGGTGATCCCAGCTCTTCAGCTTGCCGAGGGTCAGGGCTTGCGCGACGAAACGTCGGCGGCGCTGACTGGCTAGCACTTGGCCGTGGATCGTCGGAATGTCCCATTTGGCCCGCGCTTCGGCGAGAAAGTCTTCGAACAGTTGGCGATGCTGTGGCGACTGGCTGAGTTCTTCCAGTTCGCGCGGATCGTTGTCTACGTCGAAGAGTAGGCAAGGGTCGCTTTCGCTGTAGATGAATTTATAGGCGCCGCGACGGATCATCATCAACGGGCTGACGGTGCCTTCGGCCATGTATTCGCCGAACACTTCGTCGTGACCGCCCTGCCCTTGCAGATGCGAAACCAGCGAGCGCCCATCCAGCGGCAAGCCCGGTTCGAGCGTGCCTCCGGCCAGTTCGACGAAGGTCGGCAGCAGGTCGGCGGTCGACACGGCGGCGCTGACGCGGCCGGCACTGAATTGCCCCGGCGCGCTGATCAGTAGCGGCACGCGCGCTGCCATTTCGTACCAGTGCATTTTGTACCAGAGGCCTTTCTCGCCGAGCATATCGCCATGGTCACCGGAGAACACCACGATGGTGTCATCGAGCAGCCCCGTGTCTTCGAGCGTTTGCAGCAGTTTGCCAACGTTGGCGTCGATATAGCTGCACGCGCCGAAGTAGGCGCGGCGCGCATCGCGAATTTTGTCCACAGGCAAGGGTTTGTCCCACAGATCGTAAACCTTGAGCAGGCGTTGCGAATGTGGATCGAGTTCGTGCTGGTCCGGCGTGTCCGGCAGCGGGATGTCGGCATCGTCGTACAAATCCCAGAACGCCTTGGGAATGGTGTACGGGTCGTGGGGGTGAGTCATCGAAACGGTCAGGCAGAACGGCTGGTCGCCGTCCTCGCGAATGTGATCGAACAGATATTGCTGGGCCTTGAACACCACTTCTTCATCGAAATCGAGCTGGTTGGTGCGCACGCAGGGCCCGGCCTGCAAGACCGACGACATGTTGTGATACCAGGTCGGCCGCACGTCCGGCTCGTCCCAGTTCACGGCCCAACCGTAATCGGCCGGGTAGATATCGCTGGTCAGGCGCTCTTCATAGCCGTGCAATTGATCCGGCCCGCAGAAATGCATCTTGCCCGACAGCGCAGTGCGGTAGCCGAGGCGGCGCAGATAGTGGGCGTAGGTCGGGATATCTGCGGGAAAATCAGCAGCGTTGTCGTAGGCGCCGATCTTGCTCGGCAACTGGCCGCTGACCAAAGTGAAGCGCGACGGCGCGCACAATGGGCTGTTGCAGTAAGCGGCATCGAACACCACGCCTTGTTCGGCGAGGCGCGACAGATTCGGCAGTTTGATCGGCGACGGGCCGTAGAACGGCAACATTGGCGCGGCCATTTGATCGGCCATGATGAAAAGAATGTTCTTGCGCTTCATGTGATCGCGGCATTCCATAGTGAATATTTATGCGACATTGCTGCAATCGAGCATGGAGTCCATGCTCTGTTCGGTAAAGCCTGCGCCAGACAATGACTAGGATAAGCACAGCTTATGTATGAAGCCTTGGGTGACCTGTCGCTCGACCTGTTGCGCGCCTTCGAGGCTGCCGCTCGACATCGCAGCTTTACCGCGGCGGCGGTCGAACTCGGCACCACGCAACCGGCGATCAGCCAGCAGATCAAACGGCTGGAGGAACAACTCGGCACGCGCTTGTTCGATAGAATTTATCGCGGCATTGAGTTGACGGAAGTCGGCGCCATCCTGTTCGAGCAGGTCAGCCTCGGTTTGCAAAACATCGATGCGGGCTTAAGCGCGATCAGCACGCAGCAGCAACACGAAGTGCTGCAAGTCGCCACGGATTTCGCCTTCGCTGCGTACTGGTTGATGCCCCGCCTGCACCGTTTTCACGAGGCCAACCCGCATATCGATGTCAGCCTGGTGACCAGTGAGCGCAACCACAACATGCTGCGCACCGATATCGATGTGGCGGTGCTGTTTGGTGACGGGCGTTTCAAACAGGGCGAAAGCCACTGGCTGTTCAGCGAGGAAGTGTTTCCGGTGTGCAGTCCGCTGTTACTCAAGGGGCGCCCGCTACCGCTGCCTGCACAGGCATTGCTGGAGTTCCCGCTGCTGCACTTGCGTGGAGAGAACAGCAGCAACTGGTTCGACTGGAGTGGCCTGTTTCGCGAGCTGGGCCTAGCCACCGCGCCGGCGCCGGGACAATTGCGTTTCGACAATTACACGCTGCTGATTCAGGCAGCGATCGGTGGCCAAGGCGTGGCGATCGGTTGGCGGCACCTTGTGGATAACTTGCTGACGCAAGGGTTGCTGTGTCGGCCGCTGGCCGAAACCACCCTGTCACGCCTTGGTTATTACGTGGTGCTGCCGCCGCGCAAACGTCGCGGCGCGCTGATCCAATTGTTCGTCGACTGGTTGATGGCCGAACAGGCCAGCAGTGCCGCCTCGTTCAACGGACTGGCACTGCCTTCGATTGCCATTTGAGGCGTTATTCCAGCGCCGCGACAAAATTCACATGCTCGCGGATATGCAGATTCAGCCTTATCTCGTCGGCAATCCCCACCGCCACGCGATTCAAGCGCTCCAGCGGCTCGGCCAGGCCCGGCTCGAGATTGCCGCCGACCTGACTGAAATGTTCGATGGTCAGCCCCGCCACACCATGGGGCGCGTTGACCAGTGTCCACTGCAACGCACTGCTTTGCAGTGCCTCGCGAATTTCTTCCGCAGCATGGCGTTGCAGGCGATCATCGACGTCGGCCTCATCGAGCACGGCAAAATCACCCACCAGAAACAGCCGTGCAACACTGGCCAGTTGCAGCCCATCGACCAGCGCGTCCACCGCCAGCACTTGTTCGACCGGGCCGAGTACCACCGAGCGCTCGACGTGATCGCTGCTGAACGGCAACCCCGGCGCATCGAGTAAGCAGATGACTGCGGTGCTGCCGGCCACGCTCTGATTGACCCGCTCCGGATCGAACAGATCACCGGTTTTGGTGCGCAAACCCGGGCGTGGCGCCAGTGCGGTGAGATCGTCGAGAATGGCAATGACTTCGTGCTGGCGCCGCAGCAGCTCAGCCATCAACGCGCTGCCCAGGCTACTCATGGCACCATAGAGCACCACTTTCACCGCCGGGGTTTCGGCATTCTTCATGGCTGTTTTCCTGTTCTGGGCCCATATGGCCTGTGACGGTGGAAAACGCCGAGGGTTCGAACCGATCAGAGGATTTGCGATGCACGCGATCAGGGGTTACCACGCCCATGTTTATTTCGACGCCGATACCATCGACCAGGCGCGCGCGTTGTGCGAAGAAGCCGCGCAGACGTTTGCCTTGAAAATGGGCCGTGTCCACGAGCGCCCGGTCGGCCCGCACCCGGACTGGAGCTGCCAGTTGGCCTTCGGCCCGCAATTGCTCGGTGAGGTCCTGCCGTGGCTGGCGCTCAACCGCCACGGCCTGGTGGTATTTCTGCACCCCGACACCGGCAATGATTTGCTCGACCACAGCGACCATGCGATCTGGATGGGCGCGATGCGGCCGTTGAACCTGTCGGTTTTTTGAACAGCACGGGTTGAGCTAAAACATCAGCGGATGTGTCGGCAATGACAGCCGCTGCTGTGCAAGGGATGGCGCTTGATATGCCTTTCCCCCGTGTTTATTGGCTCACAGTCCGCTTCAGCGAGCGCATGACCGTTCATTCAAAGCTTTGCCCCGCGAAAGGTAGCTGAAAGCTTCCGCGATTAGGATCGCCCCACTCCCGGCAACAGACCGGTTGGCCAACGCCTGCGATGACTCGCTCGCGCCGGCCCATTTAACAACAACAATTGGTGATTCTGATGTCTTCTGCAACCCGCCTCTTCGCTGTCACTCCGCCCGTACGTTTCGTGTTTGCCGTTCTGCGCTGATCGCGCCTGATCCGCTCACCCAACTCGCCGCGCTGCGCCTGGAGTATTTCCCATGCTGACTTTCCTTGGCTTCGCCATGGTCATCACGTTCATGTTTCTGATCATGACCAAGCGCCTGTCGGCGCTGATCGCTCTGATCATCATCCCGATCCTGTTTGCCTTGTTCGGCGGTTTTGCGCCGAAGATCGGCCCGATGATGCTCGAAGGCATCACCAAGCTGGCGCCGACCGGCGTGATGCTGATGTTCGCCATTCTGTATTTCGCCCTGATGATCGACTCTGGCCTGTTCGACCCGGCCGTGCGCAAGATCCTCAAACTGGTCAAGGGCGACCCGCTGAAAGTTTCGGTCGGCACCGCCGTTCTGGCGCTCGTCGTTTCCCTCGATGGAGACGGCGCGACCACTTACATGATCTGCGTGGCCGCCATGCTGCCGCTGTACAGCCGCATCGGCATGAGCCCGCGGATCATGGCCGGTCTGATCATTCTCGCCGGTGGCGTGATGAACATGACCCCGTGGGGCGGCCCGACTGCCCGCGCCGCGAGTGCGCTGCATGTCGATCCGTCGGACATTTTCGTGCCGATGATCCCGGCGATGGCTGCCGGCGTCGTGGCGATCCTGCTGATTGCCTACTTCTACGGTAAACGTGAACGCGCCCGCCTCGGTGAGTTGCATCTGGTTGGCGACGAGATCGATCACAGCGAAATCAGCGTCTCGCAATTCCCGGATGCGCGCCGTCCGAAGCTGATCTGGTTCAACGCCGCGTTGACCTTCGGCCTGATGTGCACATTGATTGGCGGCCTGCTGCCGCTGCCGGTGCTGTTCATGGTGGCGTTCAGTATTGCGATGATCGTCAACTACCCGTGCCTGCAGATGCAGAAAGATCGCGTCGCCGCGCATTCCGGCAGCGTGCTGGCAGTGGTCGGGCTGATCTTTGCCGCCGGTATCTTCACCGGTATCCTGTCCGGCACCGGCATGGTCGATGCGATGTCGAAGAGCCTGTTGGCGGTGATTCCGGATTTCCTCGGCCCGTACCTGGCGGTGATCACGGCGCTGGTGAGCATGCCGTTCACCTTCTTCATGTCCAACGACGCGTTTTACTATGGCGTGCTGCCGGTGTTGGCCGAAGCGGCCAGTCACTATGGGATCACTGCAGTGGAAATGGCCCGTGCCTCGATCGTCGGCCAGCCCGTCCACTTGCTGAGCCCGCTGGTGCCGTCGACCTATCTGTTGGTGGCGCTGGCCGGCATCGATTTCGGTGATCACCAGCGTTTCACCTTGAAATGGGCGATCCTGGTGTGTATCTGCATTCTGATTGCTGCGCTGCTGTTGGGGACTTTCCCGGTGTTCAGCACTCTATAAGCCCAAGACTCACCGATTCGGGTCCTGGCTTCGCGGTTTGAAGCCCGGACCTTTTTCGGTTTAACAACTGCTCAAAGGAATACACATGGAATGGCTGACCAACCCCGAAATCTGGGTTGCCTTCTTCACCCTGACCGCCCTGGAAATCGTCCTCGGCATCGATAACATCATCATGATCTCGATCCTGGTCAGCCGCATGCCCAAGCACATGCAGCAGCGCACCCGGATCTTCGGTCTGGCCCTGGCGATGATCACGCGGATCCTGTTGCTGCTGTCGATCACCTGGGTCATGCGCCTCACCGCCGATCTGTTCGAAGTGCTCGGCCAGGGCATTTCCGGCCGTGACCTGATCCTGTTCTTCGGTGGCCTGTTCCTGCTGTGGAAAAGCTCGCAAGAGATGTACCACGCGCTGGAAGGCGAAGAGGACAGCGACGATGCGCCTTCGGGCAAGGGCGGCAATTTCCTCTACACCATCATCCAGATCGCGATCATCGACATCGTCTTCTCGCTGGATTCGGTGATCACCGCCGTCGGCATGGTTTCTCACGTACCGGTAATGGTCGCGGCGATCATCGTGGCGGTATTGGTGATGATGCTGGCGTCGGGCAAGATCAGCGAATTCATCGACAAGCACCCGTCGCTGAAAATGCTCGCGTTGTCGTTCCTGCTGGTGGTCGGTACCGTGCTGATCGCTGAATCGTTCGACGTGCATGTACCGAAAGGCTACGTCTACTTCGCCATGGCGTTCTCGCTGGCGGTCGAAGCGATCAACATCAAAATGCGCGGCGCGATCGCCCGCAAGAAGAAGCAGCAGGATCCGGTGAAACTGCGCTAGAACCACTGCATACGCATCACCCCTTGTAGGAGTGAGCCTGCTCGCGATAGCGGTCCGTCAGTCAACAACGATGTTGAAGCTGATGGCCCTATCGCGAGCAGGCTCACTCCTACATTTGTTTCTGTGTTCTGCCATTCGATTGTGGTGCTCCCGCGTTTGTCCTGTGCAGCAGTGCGAGGTCGTTGCTACCGGGCAGAACGGTTGACGCTCAAGGCTCTGGCCGTTAGCTTCCCCGCTCGCCTCAACGACATACAAGGAACGTTCATGTCTGGAAAACCCGCCGCGCGCGTCACGGACCCGACCACTTGCCCGATTCCCGGCCACGGCACCAACCCCGATTGCCAGCGGTTCGGGCGACGTCTTTTTCAACGGCCTCGCCGCTGCCCGCCTCGGCGACAAATGCACCTGCGGCCAGGCGCTCAGCGGTGCCTTTTCATCGACTGTGTTCATTAACGGCAAGAACGCCATGACCCTCGACAGCACCGCCAGCCATGGCGGCGTCGTGGTGGGTGGCTCCGGTAACGTGATCATCGGCAGCTCGCACACCCCTGCGCCGTTCGTGCCGCCATTGCCGATCATCGGCCAGCCCCTGGTCGAATTCAAAGCCGTCAGCGCTGGCAACGGCGAACCCATCGCTGAACAAGGCTACGAGATCGAAACCGCCGAAGGCCGCGTGGTCAAAGGGCTGACCAATGCGCAGGGCATGACCCAGAGCGTCGCGACCCTGCAGCCCGATCTCGCCATCGTTCGCTGGACAGCCTGAGCTTCAAGGAAGAAACAATGACCGGACAATGCATCGCTCCAGACGACCTGGACATGAAAAAACTTTGGGGCAGCACCTGCGAGCTGCCCACCTGCAAGCGGGAAACCAGCACAGCCGGCCCCAACCCGAAAACCCGCGTCGAAGTCCCGCTGCTGACCTGCAACTGCCTGTGGCGGCGCTTCCAGAAGGAGGCCGAAGACTGGGTTGCCCCTGGCGGCGTGCTCATTGCCGACCCCCAAGCGCGCAACCGCAAGATCAACGCTGCGTATGCGCAGTTGTGGCTGGCGGATAACCGCTTTCAGTGGGCGGGGTTGGCCGCGTTTGCTTTTAAGCAGGTGGGGTGTGGATTGGTTCACGCCACCAAACTGCAAACCGCCATCGCTGCACAGAAGGCGGCACAGGAAAAGTTGCGAACCGCACCATCGGAAACTCTGTTCGAAGGCTTTGGGTTCAAGTTCAGCAAGACCAATCCCGAGGCAGAGCAGGAGCTGGCCAAGGCTCGGGCGGCCAATCCGATGCCGACCGAAGACATCACCTTCGGCGATAACCCACGTTCAGTGGTTCAGCAGCAACTCGACTATGTGTACGAGATGTTGGCGCTGGGTAATACGTCGCTGTTTCTCGACGTTTATCCGTTGCACCGGTTTTTCATGGTGCGGGGGTACAAGGAAATGGAAAAGTGTTTGAGAAGCCGGCGTGGCATTGGGAAGGATGTAGTGTGGCCGATTGCTGAGAAGGTAGAGTTTGGCCGTGATAATCCTGAGATTTACGCGACCTTCAAAGCCATTGATCAAGGGAACATTTCAGGTAGCGTTGAGCAAATGGCGCTCCATGAACAAGTCAACATCCTTCAGCCGGCGATGTACGACGAAACCCACTTTGCCCTATTGATGCGAGGCACACATGGCGGTGACGTGATTTCTGTTGTGACCGGATTGTTGCCAGGTGCTGCCGAGGAGATCCAGCTTACTCTCGCTAGCCAATGTAAAGCGCCCGACAGTCGAAAAGTCGCGTTTGGCAGCAATCCGCTGGCTAACCTTGCCGATAAGGATCAGCGAATGGAGTTCGTACTGCGCGCTGCTACTCAATTTAACGAACTGCTTAAACAGCCGTCCTCTCGCGCAAAACTTGAGCAATCTATCCGAGAAATTGCAGCTGGCGGGGGGGTTAAGTGATGCATAGACGCAGTTTCTACGTTGCTGCTGCCGCCGTATTGGGAGCTATCGCGCTAACCTTCTATTTCGGAAGAGGTCCGCAACAAATTTCTTTCCACATTGGAAAAACATATGACGATGTCGTGCGCGACTCATCATTTCCTGTGACGGATAAAACTGCCATCTATCCCGGTGATCCACCTCACCCAAGTTCGACTTGGATCAGTAGCCCAGTGGTCATCACATTCGATGACGAACAACACGGGTTCACGTTGCCCGTTACAAAATTCGGTGCGATTGGCTGGTCTGATTTCAAAGCGATCACCCTTTCTACCTCACCAATGCTGGAAACGTTACCTTTCGAGCAAGCAGTGAATCTGCTGGGAGTGCTGCAGCAGACGTTCAAAAAGGCAGGCTGGTCGCCAGAAGCTGTTGAAGGGAATGATTGGCTCAAGACTGAAACTCAAGAAGACAAGGTGCGCCTTCAAGCCAAGCTTTTTGACCAGTTGGACGGTGTCATTCTGTTGATTCCGCATAAGTACAGCCTGTTCCTCCACATCAAATGCTACGCACGTTGCGACGAACGAAATCCTGATACGGCCAAATATTTGATTGATGTGGGTTTTGGTGAAGATCACTTCAGTGATTGACCGTTTTCAATCGTCTCAGAGGAAGTCGACGGCTTTGGCAGGTAAGCATTGGCTGTCGATGGGCGCCGCTACGATTTTGCTGGGTGGTGTCATGGCGTGGCCATGGGGCGCCAAGACCCTATGCGTTCATATTGGAAAATCTTACGAACTGGTCATTAAGTACAGCTTGCTGTTGTTGATCAAGTGCTACGCAAGCTGTGACAAACAAGATCCGACAACTGCGAAATATTTGATCGATATCAGTGTGGGTCGGGATCGAAGCGGAGCATGAGAAATCGTCAAAACTGGCGCAGTCCGTGCTGGCGCAGAGCCGCGTTTTTAATGCTGTTGGTATGCCTGACGTCTTTCCACTATCCGATGGATCTGCTGGTTGTTCACATCGGCAAGCCATATGCCGAAGTCGTCAAAGACTCCAGTTTTCCTGTTGAGCGGAAAACCGCCATGTACCCAAGTGACCCGCCCAAGGTCGACTCGACCTGGATTAGCAGCCCGGTCGTGATCACTTTTGATGACCCTGAACATGGCTTCACTTTGCCCAAAACCATCTACGGGGCTGTGGGCTATACCAAAGGGAAAGTAGACGGCATAACCACGTCCCCAATGGTTGAAACGCTTCCCTTCGATCAGACGGTGAAGCTTTTGGATGATCTGCAATCGATGTTCAGGAATGCCCACTGGATTCCTGAACCCGTTGAGGGCAATGATTGGATCAAAGTGCAAAGCGATAACGAAAAGCGACAGCTACAAGCGAAGCTTTTTGATCAGGCGGATGGGGTCATTCTTCTGGTTCCGCACAAATACAGCCTGTTGATGCACATCAAGTGCTATGCACGTTGCGACGAGCGGGATGCAGAAACAGCCAAGTATCTGATCGACATTGGGCTAAGTAGAGATCATTTCAGTGATTGAGTACCGAACCCGTAAGCGAAGCTATACATGAGAAAGCGGTGCAAGTGGCGCAGTCGATGCTGGCACAGCGCTGTGTTTTTCATGCTGTTGGTGTGCCTGACGTCCTTTCACTATCCGATGGATTATCTAGTCGTTCATATTGGCAAACGTTACGACGAGACGGTTGCTGACTCAACGTTTGACGTGCCAGCTCACACTGTGATTTACCCCCGGGAATCCTCCGCACCCCAGCTCAGCCTGGATTTCCACACCGGTCATTATTCATTTCGATGACCCGAAGCACGGTTTCACGCTGCCTTTTACCAAGTTCGTTTCAATCGGATTTGACGAGGGGAAGGTCTCGAACATAACCACCTCTCCAATGCTCGAAACGTTGCCCTTCGACCAATTGGTGGTCGTGCTTGATCAACTTCAGAGCCAGTTAGAAAACGCCGGTTGGATAGAGTGGAACACTGAGACGAATCCGTGGGTGAACACGGCTGATGAGGCCAGTCGAAAGACGCTTCAGGCCGAGTTGTTTGATCACGTCATGGTTACGGTGCTATTGATCCCCCATAAGTACAGTCTCGTGCTCAACGTCAAATGCTACGCCCGGTGCGATGAGCGTGATCCGCAAACGGCGGAATATCTGATCGATGTCAGCGTAGGAAAGGATTACTACAGCGAATGAGGATCCGCTATTCGACTCGTCGGAGCTTTTGGAAGAAACCGCTGTTTTTTGCGCTGCTTCTCTGCATCACATCGTTTCATTATCCGATGGACATCTTGCATGTCCACATCGGCAAGCCTTACCAAAGCGTTGTGCAAGATTCGACGTTTCCTGTGTTACGGAAAACGGTAAATTACCCAAGTGAACCGCCGGAGGTGGACTCCACTTGGATCAGCAGTCCGGTGGTAATGAAATTTGATGATCCCCGGTACGGATTCACTTTGCCGCCTACGAAGTTTGGCGCTATCGGTTACAGAAAAGAAAAAGTCTCAACAATCACCATCTCCCCAATGCTGGAGACCGTTTCATTCGAACAATTGGTGCGATTGATTGCGCACTTGCAACAGACGCTGAAAGAGTCTGGGTGGCAGCCGCGACATCGCGAAGACAATGCGTGGCTTTCAGTCGATAACGAAGCGGATAGAAGCGCTCTGCAGAAGTTGTTATTCGATCAAGTCGTACTCGTGATGCTGCTGGTGCCTCATAAATATAGTTTGGCACTCAACGTCAAATGCTACGCCCGGTGCGACGAGCGCGACCCGAGCACGGCGAAATATCTGATCGATGTCAGTGTTGGTCGGGACCACTTCAGCAATTGATCCTGCAAAGCCACAAACCTGTAAGAGTGAGCCTGCTCGCGATAGCGGTCTTTCAGTCAACGATGATGTTGAAGCTGATGCCCTATCGCGAGCAGGCTCACTCCTACAGAGATTTGCATCGGTTTCGGCGATGTGAATGACCCCCATTTTCATGACACTTTTGTTTCAATCCACTCTTTAGCTGTGCAATGCTGGCGCCGAGACCGTTCGCCAACTACAGCTTAAGTATCAAGAACGTAGAAACCGCGCGGTGCCGTCCACTTGCCCCTCTGGGGCGCTGCTACTACAGGGGGTCTGCATGCTCACCCTGCTCAATTTGCTGTCCGCCGTCGCCCTGCTGATCTGGGGCACGCACATCGTCCGAACCGGCATCCTGCGGGTTTATGGCACCAATCTGCGACATGTCATCGGCCAGAACATGTCGAAGAAATGGCTGGCGTTCATCGCCGGTATTCTCGTCACCGCGATGGTGCAGAGCAGCAACGCCACGGCGATGCTGGTCACTTCGTTTGTCGGTCAGGGTTTGATGGCGTTGACGCCAGCGCTGGCGACCATGCTGGGTGCCGATGTCGGCACCGCACTGATGGCGCGGGTGCTGACGTTCGATTTGTCGTGGCTGTCGCCGCTGCTGATCTTCCTCGGGGTGATTTTCTTTCTGTCGCGCAAACAGACGCGGCTCGGGCAAATGGGCCGAGTGTCGATTGGTCTCGGGCTGATCATTCTCGCCCTGCAATTGATCGTCGAAGCGGCCGCGCCGATTACGCACGCGCAAGGGGTGAAGGTGATTTTCGCCTCGCTGACTGGCGACATTCTTCTCGATGCCCTGGTCGGCGCGTTGTTCGCGATGATTTCCTACTCCAGCCTCGCCGCCGTGCTGCTCACCGCCACCCTCGCCGGGGCCAGTGTGATCAGCCTGCCGGTGGCGATCGGGCTGGTGATCGGTGCCAACATCGGCAGTGGCATCCTCGCGTTCATGAGCACCAGCATGCAGAACGCCGCCGGCCGGCAGGTGGCGCTGGGCAGTCTGCTGTACAAACTGATCGGCCTGCTGCTGATCATTCCAGTGCTCGATCCGCTGGTGCACTGGATCGACAGCCTCGATTTCAGCCCGCAGGAAATGGTCATCGGCTTTCACCTGCTGTACAACACCGCGCGCTGCCTGATTCTGTTGCCCAGCGTGGGACCGATGGCGCGGTTGTGCGCCTGGCTGTTGCCGGAGCGCCCGGAGGTCAACGGCACAGCCAAACCGCGGCACCTCGACCCGACCGCGCTGGTGACCCCAAGCCTGGCGCTGGCCAACGCTGCACGGGAAACCCTGCGCATCGGTGACCTGCTCGACAACATGCTCGACGCCACCCTGGATGTGCTGCGCGGCAAGCAGACCGCCGTCACTCAGGAGATACGCCGGCTCACCGACGACATCGAATCGCTGTACAGCGCGATCAAGCTGTATCTGGCGCAGATGCCGCGTGAGGACCTCGGCGAACAGGACAGCCGACGCTGGGCCGAGATCATCGAGCTGGCGATCAACCTGAAACTCGCCGCCGACCTTATCGAGCGCATGCTGCGCAAGATCCAGCAGCAAAAGACGTCGCAGCGGCGTTCGTTTTCCGAAGAAGGCCTGGAGGATCTGGCCGGGCTGCATCAGCAATTGATCGCCAATTTGCGCCTGGGCCTGTCGGTGTTTCTCAGCGGCGACCGCGAAAGCGCGCGGCAGCTGCTACGCGAAAAACGCCGCTTCCGCGCGCAGGAACGGCGTCTGGCCCATGCGCATGTCAGCCGTTTGCAACGCAAGATCGTGCAGAGCCTGGAGACCAGTTCGCTGCACCTGGAATTGATTGCCGACATGAAGCGGCTCAATTCGCTGTTCTGCAGCAGCGCCTACGTGGTGCTGGAAACGGCCGACACCGGGGCTCTGGCGGTGGATGATATGGTCGACATTACGCATTCGCCTTGAACGTCTGGGGCTGGGGTCAGTCAGTTACAGTGGTTCAGCCTTGAGACCGCTATCGCGAGCAGGCTCACTCCCACAGGGATTGCATTCCAAATGTAGAGTCGGGTCAGCCCGCGCTGGTGGCTGACCACGACACGGATCTCCAAATCAGCCGTATGGAAGCCTGTTATGCGTTGTCTGTTGTTCGCCTGTCTGTTGCTCGGTTCCCTGCCCGCCTTCGCCCTGGATCGTTTTCAGGTCGAAGGCTATGCGCTGCCCAACGGTTTGCAGTTGCTGCTCAAACCCGGCACCGAGCGCGGACATGTGGCGATCCGGCTGGTGGTAGGCGTCGGTCTCGACGATTTCGATTGTGATGAAAAAGAGCTGCCGCACTTGCTTGAGCATCTGCTGTTCAGCGGCACCGACGCGACCGGCGAAGGCGGACTGGAAGAACGCATGCAGGCGCTGGGCGGTGACTGGAATGCGTTCACCAGCAACGCCGACACCACTTTCGTTATCGAGGCGCCGGCGAAAAACCAGCGCAAGGTGCTCGAGCTGTTGCTCGATCTGCTGACCCAGACGCGCATCGACGACAACGCGATCAACGCCGCCAAACGCGTGGTCGAGCGCGAGGACGGTGGCCATTACACCAAGCTGCGACGGTTTCTCGATCGTCAGGATCTGGGCCATTCCGCGAGCAATCAACTGGCCGTAGAGCTGGGTCTGAAGTGCCCGCAACGCGCCGAGGTCGGGCACCTGACCCAGGCGCAACTGGAGAAGGTTCGCAAGGCCTGGTACGCGCCGAACAACATGACTTTGATCGTGGTTGGCGAACTCGACAAGCTGCTGCCGGCCTATCTCGAACGCACCTGGGGCGCGCTTGAAGCGGTCGACCCGAGCGAGCACCGTTCACTGCCGGACATCCGCGCCAGTGCCGCCCATGAACGCACCCTCACCCGCGGCTTTATCGGCGACAACGCCAAGCTGCACTGGCTGGTGCCGGAGCCGGTGCTGGACGACCAATACGACCAGACCTTCGACATCCTCAAGGATTACCTCGACTGGGCGCTGTACCGGCAGATTCGCCTCAATCACGGTTTGTCCTACGGGCCGTGGGCCGAGCGCGAAGTGTTTGGCGGTGTCGGCTTCATGAGCCTCAACGCTGATCTGGACCGCGACGACGTCGACGAAGCGATTCAGGTGCTCGAAGATCTCAAGGCCGATCTGCTGAAGAACGGCCTCGACCCGACGACCTTCGCCCGAATCAAACAGGCGTCCATCGCCCATCAGGCGTGGGCCGTGCAAGGCAACAGCGCGATGGCCGATTATTACTGGAGCGCATTGGCCGATTACCAGGATGGCCGCTTCGCCAATCCCGCCCGCGAACTGCAAGGCGTGACGCTGGAGGCGGCGAACAAGGCCATGCGCGAATTGTTGTTGCAGCCGGGCTATTTCAGGATCGAGAAACCATTGATCGGTGATGATCAGGTGTTGTGGTTGAGTGCGGGTGGCTTGGGTCTGGTGTTGTTGATCCTCATCGGCTGGCGTTTGCATCACCGCCGAAAACCCGCCGAATACCGATCCCTGTAGGAGTGAGCCTGCTCGCGATAGCGGTGTGTCAGCCAATGCACATGCCAACTGACGCACCGCTATCGCGAGCAGGCTCACTCCTACAGGTCGGTTTAGCGACCATCCACCTCGCCACAACGCCCGGCGGACGCTACTCTGTCGGGGTATTTCATTAGCCTGCAGTGAACCGCCCACATGTCGAAGTTAACCCTCCTGGTCCAGCGCCTCCTCGAACTGATGAAGCGCTATCCCGGGGTCATTGCGCTGGGTGGTTTTATCTCCGGGGTCGGCAGTTTCATGCTGGTCGATCGCCAACAGGGTTTGGCGAGCTGGATCACGGTGATCATGCTGCTGAGCTGGATCTGGCTGATGCTGGAAAACACCCTGACCGGGCTGTTCACGCGGATCTTCAAGCGCGAGATTCCCCAGCCGCTGCTGCGTTACGCGACGCAGATGATCCATCAGGAAAGCCTGTTTTTCGTCCTGCCGTTTTTCTTTATCACCACCACCTGGAACAGCGGCCAGTTTTTTTTCACCGGCCTGCTCAGCATCGCCGCCCTGATCTCCATCGTCGACCCGCTGTATTACAAATGGCTGGCGCCACGGCGCTGGGCGTTTCTGGCGTTGCACACCCTGACCCTGTTCGCCGCCCTGCTCACCGCGTTACCGGTGATCATGCACCTGACCACCGCGCAGAGTTTCAAATGGGCGCTGGGCATTTCCGTGTTGTTGTCGTTTCCGAGCCTGGCGTCGATCTTCCCGATCCGTACGCTGCGCAACGCCCTGGCCATTCTGTGCATCACCGTCGGCATTGGCGGCGTTGGCTGGGTGCTGCGCTCGTGGGTGCCGCCGGCGACGCTGTGGATGACCGATGTGGCGATCAGCACAACGTTGCAGGATCGCACCCCGGGCGCCAGCCTCGACACCGTCAGCGCCGAGCAGATCCGCAACGACGGGCTCTACGCCTACACCGCGATCAACGCGCCGCGCGGTCTCGATGAGCGGATCTATCACGTCTGGCAATTCAACGGCAAAGAGGTCGACCGCATCGCCCTCGACATCCACGGCGGGCGCAAGGAAGGTTACCGGGCGTGGACGCACAAGCAGAACTTCCCCGGCAACCCGGCGGGCAAGTGGCAGGTGCGGGTGCTGACCGAGGATGGGCAGTTGATCGGTGTGCTGCGCTTCGCCATCACTGACAGCACACCGGCCAAAGAAAAGTAATCCGGTTCGTGCTATTACGTAGGCTCTCGTAACAGCCGTACAAGCACGGAGCTTATGATCAGCAGCCCAACGCCCGGCAGCGCCCGCCTGGACACCTCGCTCGGCCCTGCCCGCCTGCGGGTCAGCGGCGACTGGACGCTCGCCCATTACACGGCGCTCAAGCACCTGAGCGAAGAGCTTCACGGCCAATACGACGCCAATACCCCGATCGATCTCAACGACCTTGGCGCGCTCGACACCGCCGGCGCCTCGTTGCTGGTGGAATTGCTCGGCGCCGAACGCCTCGGGAAATCCGCTGAACACCCCGATTGCACCTTGTCTGCGGCTGATCGTGCCTTGCTGCAAACCGTGTATTGCTCGCTGAGCGATTTCTGCGTGCCGCTCAAGGAGCCGGAAGTCAGCGTCAGCGTGCAACTGCTCACGCGCATCGGCCGCGCCGTCGACACCGTTTGGCAAGACACTCTGCAACTGCTCGGCTTCGTCGGTCTGATCCTCGAAACCCTGGCGCGCGGGCTGCTGCGGCCCAAGCGCTGGCGCATTACGCCAATGATCGCGCACATCGAGCAGACCGGCCTCGACGCCGCGCCAATCGTGGCGTTGCTGACGTTTCTGGTGGGTGCCGTGGTGGCGTTTCTCGGCGCGACGGTGCTGGCCGGTTTTGGCGCGACGATTTTCACCGTGGACCTGGTCGGCTTCTCGTTCCTGCGCGAGTTCGCAGTGCTGCTGACGGCGATTCTCATGGCCGGGCGCACTGCCAGTGCGTTTACCGCGCAAATCGGCTCGATGAAAGCCAACGAAGAAATCGACGCGATCCGCACCCTCGGCCTTGATCCGATTGAGCTGCTGGTGGTGCCGCGAGTCCTGGCGATGCTGGTGGCGCTGCCGATGCTGACCTTTCTGGCGATGCTTTCGGGGATCATTGGTGGCGGTGTGGTCTGCGCGGTGTCGCTGGATATCTCGCCGGCGATGTTCCTCTCGCTGTTGCAATCGGATATCGGTGTGCAGCATTTTCTGGTCGGCATGGTGAAAGCGCCGATTTTCGCCTTCCTGATCGCCGCGATCGGTTGTCTGGAAGGCTTCAAGGTCAGCGGCAGTGCCGAATCGGTCGGTGCGCACACCACTTCCAGCGTGGTCCAGTCGATTTTCGTGGTGATCGTGCTCGACGCGGTGGCTGCGCTGTTTTTCATGGAGATGGGCTGGTGAGTCGCTTACCCCGCGCGCCCTCCGAGGCGGTGATTGAAGTGCGTGGCCTGTGCAATCGCTTTGGCAGCCAGAGCGTGCACGAGAACCTCGATCTGGATGTGTACAAAGGCGAAATCCTCGCTGTGGTCGGCGGCTCCGGCACTGGCAAATCGGTGCTGCTGCGCAGCATTGTCGGGCTCAACCGGCCCACCGAAGGTGTCGTCAAAGTGTTCGGGCAGAACCTGCCGAATCTGGCCGAACATGAGCGTTCGTTGATCGAGCGGCGCTTTGGCGTGCTGTTTCAGAAAGGCGCGCTTTTTTCCTCGCTGACCGTCACCGAAAACGTCGCCCTGCCCCTCATCGAACACGCCGGCCTCAGCCGCCACGACGCCGAGCATCTGGCCGCGGTGAAGCTGGCGCTGGCCGGGCTGCCGTTGTCGGCGGCGGACAAATATCCAGCGTCGCTGTCCGGCGGCATGATCAAGCGCGCGGCGCTGGCCCGCGCCCTGGCGCTGGATCCGGACATCCTGTTTCTCGACGAACCCACCGCCGGCCTCGACCCGATTGGCGCGGCGGCCTTCGATCAGTTGATCCTGACCCTGCGCGATGCGCTCGGCCTCAGCGTGTTTCTGGTGACCCACGACCTCGACACGCTCTACACCATTACCGACCGGGTGGCGGTGCTGGCGCAGAAAAAAGTGCTGGTCGCCGGGCCGATCGACGAGGTCTCGGAAACCGACGACGCGTGGATTCACCAATACTTCCACGGCCCGCGTGGCCGCTCGGCGCTGGACGCCGCCAAACTGCTCAACGAGGTCTGACATGGAAACCCGAGCCCATCATGTGTTGATCGGCCTGTTCACGGTGATCGTGGTGGCAGGCGCCCTGCTCTTCGGTCTGTTCCTGGCCAAGTCCAGCGTTGACACCGAGTTCAAGGATTACGAAGTGGTGTTCAACGAGGCGGTCAGCGGCCTGTCCAAGGGCAGTTCGGTGCAGTACAGCGGGATCAAGGTCGGCGACGTGGTCAGCCTGCGCCTCGACCCGCAAGACCCGCGCCGGGTGCTGGCGCGCATTCGTCTGGCGGGCGACACGCCAGTCAAGGAAGACACCCAGGCCAAACTGGCGCTGACCGGGATCACCGGCACCTCGATCATCCAGCTCAGCGGCGGCACGCCCGAGAGCCCGAAATTGCGCGGGCATGACGGTCAGTTGCCGACCCTCGTCGCCTCGCCCTCGCCTATCTCGCGCCTGCTCAACGACAGCAGCGATTTGATGACCGGCATCAGCGCCTTGCTGCAAAACGCCAATCACATGTTCTCGGCCGAGAACGTCGAGCGGGTGAGCAAGACCCTCGCCCACCTCGAACAGACCACGAGCACCATTAATGACCAGCGTGGCGACATCAAGCAGGCCATGCAGCAACTGGCGAGCGTCGGCAAGCAGGCCGGCAGCATGCTCGAACAGACCTCGCTGCTGATGCGCAACGCCAACGGCTTGCTCAACGATCAGGGCAAGCAGGCCCTGGGCAGCGCCGAGCAGGCGATGAAGTCGCTGGAGCAAAGCAGCGTGACCATCAATGGCCTGCTCAGCAAAAACCAGAATTCGCTGGATAACGGCATGCAAGGCCTCAATGGCCTGGCGCCGGCGATCCGCGAACTGCGCGAGACCCTGACCTCGCTGCGCGCCATCTCCCAACGCCTTGAGGCCAACCCCAGCGGCTACTTGCTGGGCAGCGACAAGAACAAGGAATTCACCCCATGAAACTGACCCGAATCGCCCTCCTCGGCGCAGGCCTGACCTTGCTCGGCGCGTGCTCGATCCTGCCGCAGGCGGAACCCTCGGATGTCTATCGCCTGCCCGCCGCCGCGGCACCCGCCTCGGCCGGTCCGGCGGCCACTCAGTCGTGGTCGTTGCGGCTGAACAAATTGCAGGCCAGCGAAGCGCTGAATCGACCGAGCATCGCGGTGATTCCACAGGGTGACGTGATCAGCAGTTACAAGGGCTCGCGCTGGAGCGATCCGGCGCCGGTGCTGCTGCGCAACCGCCTGCTCGACGGTTTTCAGCGTGACGGCCGGGTGACGTTGCTCAGCACTGATGACAGCAATTTTCAGGCGGATCTTGAACTGGGCGGCAGTTTGCAGGCATTTCAGACCGAGTATCAGGGCACCCAGGCCAGCGTCGTGGTGCGCGTCGATGCGTTGCTGGTGCGCGGCTATGACCAGCGGATACTCGCCAGTCGACGCTTCGAAGAACGCCAGCCGTTGAGCGCAGTGCAGGTCACCGCAGTGGTGGCCGGGTTCGGCCAGGCCAGTGATCGACTTACGGCCAAAGTCGTCGCCTGGGCGGTCGAACAAGGCCAAAAACTCGCCCCACAACCGCGCTGACACAACACAATCCCTGTGGGAGCGAGCCTGCTCGCGAAAGCTGTGTATCAGTCACTTAAGCGTTGACTGACACTCCGTCTTCGCGAGCAGGCTCGCTCCCACATGGGAATTTTGCTCAGCCGAAGAACCAGTAGCAGACGCCAATCGCACCAACCACCCCGGCAAACTCCGCCAGCAACGCACACCCCACCGCATGCCGCGCGCGCTGAATCCCCACCGCGCCGAAATACACCGCCAGCACATAAAACGTCGTTTCGGTACTGCCCTGCACCGTCGCAGCGACCAGCGCCGGGAAGCTGTCCACACCCGAGGTCTGCATGGTCTCGATAAGCAGCGCTCTGGCCGCGCTGCCGGAAAACGGTTTGACCATCGCCGTCGGCAACGCATCGACGAAGCGCGTGTCCCAACCGGCCCACTCGACCAGATGACGGATGCCATCGAGACCGAAATCCAGCGCGCCCGATGCACGCAACACGCCCACCGCGCAAAGCATCGCCACCAGATATGGCAGCAGATTTTTCGCCACGTCGAAGCCTTCCTTAGCGCCTTCGACGAATGCTTCGTAGACCTTGACCTTGCGCAATGCGCC
The DNA here is from genome assembly GCF_036668835.1 of Pseudomonas koreensis. Classification (GTDB taxonomy): domain Bacteria; phylum Pseudomonadota; class Gammaproteobacteria; order Pseudomonadales; family Pseudomonadaceae; genus Aquipseudomonas; species Aquipseudomonas koreensis_I. Next base: position 75,584 of record NZ_JAZEVW010000003.1, on the reverse strand, counting down.
GATCACCAGAAACAGCATGATCAAGCCGAACAGCGTGAGATTGCCGAGGATTGACGACAATCCCGCCAGCGCAGTGGCGGAAAGCGTGCCGAGCAGGGCCATGAAACCGCCGAGGGCGAGGGCGCCGGGAATCAGGTAGGCCAGCACCACCGGGTCCCAGATGCGCAGCCGTTGCATGAACGCCACCGAAAGGAAACCAACGATGGTCGAGCAACTGGTCGCCAGCAGGATCGGCAGGAACACCAGAGTCGGGTCGGCCGCGCCTTGCTGGGCGCGGTACATGAAGATCGTCACCGGCAGCAGGGTCAGAGAGGAGGCGTTGAGCACCAGAAACAGGATCTGTGCGTTGCTGGCGATGGTAGCGCTGGGATTGAGTTCCTGCAGCGCTTTCATGGCTTTCAGGCCTATGGGGGTCGCGGCGTTGTCGAGGCCCAGACCGTTGGCGGCGAAGTTCAGGGTGATCAGGCCGAGGGCAGGGTGACCGGGCGGCACTTCCGGCATCAGCCGCAGAAACAGCGGCCCGAGCACTTTGGCCAGCCATTCGACGATCCCGGCCTTCTCGGCGATGCGCAGAAAACCCAGCCAGAGGGTGAGGGTGCCGAACAGCAGCACCATGACTTCGACCGAAAGCTTGGCCATGGCGAAGATGCTTTCTACCATCGCCGCGAAGATCCCGGCATTGCCGCCGATCAGCCACTGCGCCAGCGCCGACACGGCTGCCACGATGAAGAAGCCAAGCCACAGGCCATTAAGCATCAGTCAAATCCCCCGAAGAATGCCGCGAATGATAGCGGGGTGGCCAGAAACGACAAACCCCGGATTGCTCCGGGGTTTGTTGATACGACTTGCATCTATCACTGTGGGAGCGAGCTTGCTCGCGAAGAGGCCAGTCCATTCAACATTTCTGTCGTTTGATACGCCGCCTTCGCGAGCAAGCTCGCTCCCACAGGGTTTTGTGTCAGCTCTTGGAAATTTCGCCCGCCGGCAATTTTTCCTTGCTGCGCCAGTGCGGCAGGGAGTTCCAGTAGCGCTCGCCCTTGGCATCGTCGTACATGCCTTCCCAACGCGAGATCACCAGCACCGCCAGGGCGTTGCCGATCACGTTCAGCGCGGTACGGGCCATGTCCATGACACGGTCGACACCGGCGATGAAGGCCAGGCCCTCCAGCGGAATACCGACGCTGCCCAAGGTCGCCAGCAGCACGACGAAGGACACGCCCGGTACGCCGGCGATGCCTTTGGAGGTGACCATCAGGGTCAGCACCAGCAGCAGTTGCTGGCTGATCGACAGGTCGATGCCGTACAGCTGGGCAATGAAAATCGCCGCGATCGACTGATACAGGGTCGAACCGTCGAGGTTGAATGAGTAACCGGTCGGTACCACGAAGCTGCAAATGGCTTTCGGTGCGCCGTAGGCTTCCATCTTCTCGATCACCCGTGGCAGCACGGTTTCCGAGGAGGCGGTGGAGTAGGCCAGCACCAGCTCATCCTTGAAGATGCGCATCAGCTTGAGCACCGAGAAGCCAAACAGTTTGGCGATCAGGCCCAGCACCACGAAGGCGAAGAAGGCGATGGCGACGTAAACCAGGATTACCAGTTTCGCCAGCGGCACCAGGGACGCGAAGCCGAAGTTGGCGACGGTGACCGCGATCAGTGCGAACACGCCGATCGGCGCATAGTTCATGATCATGTGGGTGACCTTGAACATGCTTTCCGAGACGCCCTGGAACGTCTTCACCAGCGGCTCGCGCAGATCCGACTGAAGGCTCGACAGGCCGAGACCGAACAGCACCGAGAAGAAAATGATCGGCAGCATTTCACCGCGAGCCATGGCCGCGAAGATGTTCGACGGGATCAGGTTGAGGATGGTCTCGATGAACGCGTGTTCATGCTGCACTTCGGCGGCGGTCGCCTGGTACTTCGAGATATCCACCGTGCCCAGGGTGCTCATGTCGATGCCGGCACCCGGATGGAACAGGTTGGCCAGCAGCAGGCCGACGACGATGGCGATAGTGGTGACGATTTCGAAGTAGAGAATCGTCTTCAGGCCAATACGCCCGAGCTTCTTGGCGTCGCCGACGCCGGCAATGCCGACGATCAGGGAAGAAATGACGATCGGGATCACGATCATCTTGATCAGACGGATAAAGATATCGCCTGCCGGTTGCAGGACATTGCTGACCCACCACGCCTTTTCGGCACTGAAGTGGTTGAGCAACGCACCGATTGCAATCCCCAATACCAGACCGATGAGGATCTGCCAGGCGAGGCTAAGCTTTGCCTTCTTCATTATCTTTACCCTTACTTGCGTTTGACTCAGGCACATGCAGGAACTGGAACGCTCATCAGCGGAAAAGTCTGTGCATCTGCCTCCGTATAAGGTGCCCCGAAGCGCGTGTTTACGGCTCTTCGGCAGGCGAAAAAAGGCGCAACTATTCCGATGCAAGGTTGCGCCGTCTAATGCCGTAAATGCCTACCCTATGCCGAATCGGCATGAGCTTTTTCAATTGAAACTGGCGTCCCAACCGGTTCGATTGTGACATTTCAGCCGACATAAGTGCCGTGAACCGGCCATCCCAGCGTAGATCGGTCAATTCGCGAGGGGAAAATGTCGCCAGAAATTTTGCGAAAAAGCCTACGTGAGGAGACTAGAAGTCCCACTGTTTAAACGGTTTCTTTGGCGATATACGGTCGTCAGGAAACACCGCGTAATATTTGCACGGGCAGTGTCGACAATTAAATGATCGAGGTGGTCGCTCTGGATCAAGCATTTCGCGGGTAGGGAAGCTCAGCGCAAGTCCGTCGAGCCATGATCGGCCGACGAACCTGCGACGCAGCTTTTACTTGCCCTGACCCGGCCCTCGCGCAGGCACTCCCTGTACCCGTAGGTCACTCCGACCCTGTAACAGTCAGAACGTCCCGGCCCCCTGGTCATGCACCGATCCTCCTCGGATGGGCGCAATGGAAAGCAGCAGGGCTGCTGCCTTCATGTTCGAATCAGTACCACTTCGGATCTTTCTTCAAGGTTTCCATCAGCAGATCCTGCATGCCCTGGTCGGGTTTGCCGAAGAAGCGGTAGGTGGCATGTCGCGTCGGCGACTTGTCCTGCGGCAGACCTTCCGGCACATCGACCAGCATGGCGTAAGCGTCGTCTTTGTCGAAGCTGAAGGCGACGATCAAGCGATGGTTCAGACATTTGTCCTGACTCTCGCAGAGCGGGCCCACCAGATATTTATCGCCGTCTTCAGTGACCGCGTTCATCTGCTGTTCCGAGGTGCCGGTCAGGTTGATCACCCACTCCGGTACGCGCTCCTCCTTTTTGATCACGCCTTCCCAGGTTTCCCGGTATTGCGCATCGGACGCGAGCAGTTCATTGACCCGCGTCTGGCCGTCATTGGCCGCCATCGCCATGGCACTGCCGCCCAGGAGCAGGGCGGCGGCCAGCGTCTTCAAGACTGTCATCGTTAACCTCGGCCGCGACGGCCAAAGAAGAAGGAAGCGATGAACATCACCAGGAACACGACAAAGAGAATCTTGGCGATACCCGTGGCGGTGCCCGCGATACCACCGAAGCCCAGTACGGCGGCGATGATGGCAATGATCAAGAATGTAATTGCCCAGCTCAACATGGTGATTCTCCTTACTTCTCTATTTAGGGGTGTTACGTGTTCCGGCGCGGCGCGCCCGAATCGGTTTTAGCGAGTCAGAAAACCCAACGTTCTTGGCGCGGCAGTTGATCCAGCGGTTGTGCCTGATCGACTGCCATCATGTGCATCGAAGCACGCTCGTCCTGCGTGCTGCTGACGGCGCTGAAATGGCTCTGCGTTGCATGCTGCATGGACACCAATGGCGCTTCCGGCTGCTGGCTGTTTTCCCAGCGCAGGTATTGCTGGCAGGCGATCAGGGTGATCAGCAGCGCCAGCACAGCGAAAAGACTTTGCTGGATATGCAGTGGCGAGAGACGCATGTGGGCGGCACGTTGGCGAGTCATCCTGGGTTCCTCACTCTTGTTCGGTTGGGGCAGTGCTGATCTGCCCGGGCTGAAACAGTTATTGCAGCCTGCATGCCAGTTTTCTGATGTCTAAAATATCCTTTTAAATCAGTAAGTTATAGATATACAGAAAAGCCCGGGCGACGCATCCTGCACGATGGGGTTATCCGGCGTCGTGCGGATTGCACGATTATTTCGTAGGAGATTTCGGTCCTACGGAATGAAGAGCACGTCGCAGATGTCAGAGATGTACGCAGGAGAAGCCCTGCAAAACCGTGGCGGATTAAAAAATCAAGAAAATCAACGTATTGGCCGTATCGGCTGGAGAGGGCTACCCTCCTATGGCTGGCATCGTTCAGAATAAACCATGCAACTTGCCCGATTTTTCCGGGACTAACCCAAGACCAATCACTATGGAGCGTAGGAAAAATGGAATCTGCCACTGAGCATCAAGGCCGCATTCTGCTGGTGGACGACGAATCCGCCATCCTGCGTACCTTCCGTTATTGCCTCGAAGACGAAGGTTATACGGTGGCCACCGCCAACAGTGCGGCCCAGGCCGAGGCATTGCTGCAACGCCAGGTGTTCGATCTGTGCTTCCTTGATTTACGTCTGGGTGAAGACAACGGTCTGGATGTACTGGCGCAAATGCGTATCCAGGCGCCTTGGATGCGCGTGGTCATCGTCACCGCGCACTCGGCGGTCGATACCGCTGTAGACGCCATTCAGGCGGGCGCGGCGGATTATCTGGTGAAACCCTGCAGCCCTGACCAATTGCGTCTGGCCACCGCCAAGCAACTGGAAGTGCGCCGACTGTCGGCGCGCCTTGAAGCGCTCGAAGGCGAAATCCGCAAACCCAAGGACGGCCTCGACTCCCACAGTCCGGCCATGAAAGTTGTGCTCGAAACCGCTCGCCAGGTTGCCAGCACCGACGCCAATATTCTGATTCTCGGCGAGTCCGGCACCGGTAAGGGTGAGCTGGCTCGCGCCATTCACGGTTGGAGCAAGCGCGAGAAGAAATCCTGCGTAACCATCAACTGCCCATCGCTGACCGCCGAACTGATGGAAAGCGAACTGTTCGGCCACAGCCGCGGCGCTTTCACCGGCGCCAGCGAAAGCACCTTGGGCCGGGTCAATCAGGCGGATGGCGGTACGCTGTTTCTCGACGAGATCGGCGATTTTCCCCTGACTTTGCAGCCTAAACTGCTGCGTTTCATTCAGGACAAGGAATACGAGCGCGTCGGCGACCCGGTCACCCGCCGCGCCGATGTGCGGATTCTGGCGGCGACCAATCTGAACCTCGAAGACATGGTTCGCGACGGACGCTTCCGTGAAGATTTGCTCTATCGCCTCAACGTCATCACGCTGCATCTGCCGCCATTGCGTGAGCGTGCCGAGGACATCCTGACCCTGGCCGACCGCTTCCTGGCGCGTTTCGTCAAAGAGTACGCGCGCCCGGCGCGTGGTTTCAGTGACGAGGCCCGCGAGGCGCTGCTCGGCTACCGTTGGCCCGGCAACATTCGCGAACTGCGCAACGTGGTCGAGCGGGCCAGTATCATTTGCCCGCAGGAACGTGTGGAAATCAGCCACCTCGGCATGGCCGAGCAACCGGCCAACAACGCGCCACGGGTCGGCGCAGCACTGAGCCTCGACGAACTGGAAAAAGCCCATATCGGCGCCGTCCTCGCGACCGCCGGCACCCTCGACCAAGCCGCCAAGACCCTGGGTATCGACGCTTCGACCCTGTATCGCAAGCGCAAGCAGTACAACCTGTGAGCGCCCGGCGATGAAACTGGCGATGAAGTTGCGGACCCGTTTGTTCCTGAGCATTTCCGCACTGATCACCGTGGCCTTGCTCGGGCTGCTGCTCGGGCTGGTCAGCGTGATGCAGATGGCCGGAACGCAAGAAGCGTTGGTGCGCAGCAACTTCGTCACCCTTGAGCTGGGGCTCAAGTTGCGTCAGACCTTGGGCGATCAACTGATCATCATGCTCGCGGAAAAGCCTGATCCCGTCGCGTTCGAGGCCTCCAAACAGCATTACTTCCAGTTGCTCGACGAGGGTATCGCCCAAGAGCAGCACGATGGCGAGCGCCAATATGGCTTCAGCCAGGCCAAGGCCGACTACCTGAGTTTCCTGCAAGCCTTCGATCTGTCTCGCGACCCCACCAACGCCGCAAGCTCCAGCGCCGATTTCAGAGAACGCTTCAATATTCTGCGCAACGGGCTGATCACCGAACACAAACACGCACTGGATAAGATCAACGGCGTGCAGAACGACGCACGCGATCGTGCCCTGTTGATCGCCGGCCTGCTCGGGCTGGTGGGGCTCGCCGTGCTGATCATCGGATTTGTCACCGCCCATGGCGTGGCCCGGCGTTTTGGCGCGCCGATCGAAGCGCTGGCGCAAGCGGCGGACGAAATCGGCAAAGGCAAATACGACGTGACTTTGCCGGTGTCCTCATCGCTGGAACTGAATCAGCTAACCAAACGTTTCGGGCAGATGGCCGAGGCCTTGCGCGAGCACCAGGCGACCAACGTCGATGAGCTGCTGGCCGGGCAGCAACGCCTGCAAGCGGTCCTCGACAGCATCGATGACGGCTTGTTGATGATTGATCGCCAAGGGCAACTGGAGCACCTTAATCCGGTTGCCCAGCGGCAACTGGGTTGGGAAGACGACCGTCTCGGTCAAGGCCTGGGCACCGCACTTGGCAGGCCCGAACTGGATGCGCAGCTGCAACTGGTGTTGCGCGGTGGCACGCTAGAGCGTGCGCCAGACGATCTGAGCATCGAAATCGATGGCGAATCGCGTTTGCTGACCTACAGCCTGACGCCCGTCAGCCATACCCAAGGGCATATTCTCGGCGCTGTGATGGTGCTGCACGATGTCACCGAGCAGCGTGCCTTCGAACGAGTGCGCAGCGAGTTTGTCCTGCGTGCCTCCCACGAGCTGCGCACGCCGGTCACCGGCATGCACATGGCGTTCGGCCTGTTCCGCGAGCGGGCGAAATTCCCTGAAGAGTCGCGCGAAGCGGACTTGCTCGACACGGTCAACGAAGAGATGCAGCGCCTGATGCAGTTGATTAACGACCTGCTCAACTTCTCTCGCTACCAGAACGGCTTGCAGAAACTCACGCTCGCACCCTGTTCCATCGAGGACCTGTTGGAACAGGCGCAACTGCGCTTCGCCGAGGCAGCAGAGGCCAAAGGCATTGCCTTGAAGGTCGAAGTGCAGGGACCGTTGCCACGCTTGCAGGCCGATCAGGCGCAACTGGATCGGGTCCTCGACAACCTGATCGACAATGCCTTGCGTCACACCGCGCGCGACGGGCAGATCCGCTTGCAGGCGCGTCGGCACGGCGAGCGGGTGATCATCAGTGTCGAAGACAACGGCGAAGGCATCGCCTACGGCCAGCAAGGGCGAATCTTCGAACCGTTCGTGCAGGTCGGCCGCAAGAAGGGCGGCGCCGGGCTCGGGCTGGCGCTGTGCAAGGAGATTGTCCAACTGCACGGTGGCCGCATGGGCGTGTATTCGCGGCCGGGGCAGGGCACGCAGTTTTATATGGCCCTGGCCGTTTAGGCACTGATCGAAACTGCCTTGATCTTTCTAGGCTTCATCATCGATGCGTCGCCCGACGAGGCGTCGACCACGGGTGATCAGTTCGATGAACTGCACCGCGCTCAGTGCATGGGCAAACAGCCAGCCCTGGCCGAACTTCACCCCTTCACTGCTGAGCAGTTGCGCTTGCGATTCCAGCTCGATGCCTTCGGCGATCACCTTCAGATCCAGTGCCTGGGCCATATGAATGATATGCGGCGCGACGCCGCTGCTCGCCGCGTCATGACCGAGGGCGTCAATGAACGCCTTGTCGATTTTCAGACAATCCACAGGCAATGTCTGCAGGTAGGCAAGGCTGCAATAGCCGGTGCCGAAATCGTCGATCAGTACCTGGTGGCCGACATCGCGCAAGGCTTGCAGATTTTCCCGTGCTACCACCACATCGACCAGCCCGCGCTCGGTGACTTCGAAAGCAATCTGGCGCGCCGCGACCCGGTGCAGAGCCAGCAGGCGCGCCATGACCTGGCCTACGCGGGGCACCATCACGTCGCACGCAGCGAGGTTAACCGAAATATAAAGCTGTGGATTGGCCCGCAATAGCTGCCCCAGTTGCTCCAGCAAGCGCTGCAGGACAAAGTCGGTCATCTGCCGAATTTGCCCGGTGTTTTCTGCCATCGGGATAAACAGGTCAGGGCTGGTTAGCGTGCCGTCCGGTCGCCGCCAGCGCAGCAGGGCTTCGGCGCCCACACAATTTCGGCTGTCGAGGTCGAAAATCGGTTGGTAGAGCACCTGCAACTCACCACGCCGAATCGCCCCGTGCAATTCTGCGTCGAGCGACTGGCGCTGGCGCACCAGCAAAAACACGCAGAACCCGACAAAGCCGCCAAGCACCAGGCACAGCGGGACCACCCACCACCATACGATGGGAATGTGCATGCCGGTTCGTGGCGCGATCAACACCAACTGATATTCCGGGTTGTCGGTGGGCATGCGGTAGATCAGGCGTGTTTGCGTGACCTGCAAGGCAGCGCTGGCTTTCGGCGGCCACGGTTCGGTAGGCGGCCATACCTGCGCCTGGCCCAGCACCGGAATAGCCCGCGTGCCGTGATCGAGTACCACCAGCAAACTGCTGCCCGGCGACAGGTCGACCATGTCGGTGAGGTGCCCGCGCGAGGTGGCCACGCGGAAATTGCCGCGCCCGAGCATCAGCGCCGCGCGGTTTTCGTCGGGTTCCGTGGTGGTGTTCAGCCAATAGCTGTAGGTCGGGCCAGTGATGTCCGGCGCCCGAGCGCTCGAGAGGATTTCCTGACGCGGACGGTTCGAGCAGGTCTGCGCGGCATCCGTATAGGCCGCTTCGTAAACGAAGCGATAGTTGAACGTGACTTGTTGCAGGGTGGCAATCATTTCATCGTCGCAACTGCGCAATGGCTGGGCCTCGAGATCATCGAGGCTTTCGCGCAGCTGGCCGAACAATTGTTCAAGACGCGCGAGAAATCGCTCACCCTGAGCATTCATTTCCTGGCTTTCATTCTGCTCGACTTGACGCATCGCGACGAACATTGCGCCGGCGATCAGCAGGCTGGTACTGAGGACAGCCGCGATCATCGCCAAAAACACCGGGCGATAAAACCAGCTACGCAGTGTCTCTCGGGTAGCAGCCATCAGGAGATATCCGAAGAATTACCAATGAGTTATAGCTGCTGATTGCGAATTTGCGCTGACCGTCGGGCGGGCGTCATTATTTTGTCTGATTGAGGACCAGCAGCAGCGCTGCAGTTTGCGCGTCTGGCGTGCCGTCGAAACGCGCAGGGCGGTAATGCATCTGGAACGCCGCGAGGACGTGACGAGTGGCGATGTCCAGTTCGCCGGTCTGCGGCGTGTCGTACCCCGCGCGTGCCAGCTGTGACTGGAACCAACTGATGCTTGGCAGCTCGCCGCTGTTGAATATTGCTTGCTGTCGCGCCACCGCTTGTTCGTTCGGCCATCGGCCAAGGCCTTCGGCGGCGAGACGCTTCCATGGAAACAATGGGCCTGGATCGAGTTTTCGCAGCGGCGCGATGTCGCTGTGGCCGATGATGTGCTGAGGACTGATACCGTTGCGCTTGCTGATGTCCTTGAGCAGGGCGACCAGCGATTGAATCTGCGCTTCGCTGTAGGGATACCACAGGCGCCCGGTCGGGGTGTCCTTGAAACCGGGATTGACGATTTCGATGCCGATCGAGCTGGAGTTGAGCCAGGTACGTCCCTGCCACTGGCTTTCACCGGCGTGCCAGGCGCGCTGGTTTTCATCCACCAGCTTGTAGACGGTGCCGACCTTGTCGTCGCCGATCAGGTAATGGCTGCTGACCTCACCGAGGGTCAGCAACTGCAGGGACCGCTCCAGCGAGGCCGAGGTGTAATGAACGACAACGAACTGGATGCGGCTGTCGTAATTGGCCGAGGGATGGCTGGTGTCATAACGCGGGCCACTGGCGCAACCGGCCAGAACGAGCAACGAAGCAATAAGGGCGAAAAATTTCATGGCAGAAAAGAGTACACGGGAGACGTTAATGCAACAGTGTAACGTAATGCCTTGTGTATCGACGGTCAGCGAGCGGAATTAAACAAAATGGAACAATTTGCTCAACCCAGCTCGACTCGATTGCGCCCTGCATTTTTTGCCCGATACAGCGCCTGATCAGCTCTTTTCAACACAAGATCACTATGTTCCCCGGCTTTAAATGAAGCCAACCCCATGGAAATGGTGATCGTCACGCGCTCGCCTTTGAAGTGAAACGGGCACGCTTCGATCGCCGCTCGCAACGCTTCCAGCAGTTTCGCGCCGACCGCCGGCGGTGTGGCGGGCAGCAGCAGAACGAATTCCTCACCGCCAAAACGCGCGATGAAGTCAGAACCGCGCAGGCGTTTGCGCAACACCGTGGCGATGATCTTCAACACTTTGTCACCGGCCAGATGGCCATAGCTGTCGTTGATCCGCTTGAAGTGGTCAAGGTCGAGCATCGCCAGGCTCAAGGTGTTGCCGTGCTGCTGCCATTGCTTGATTTCATGTTCGAGGCGTTCGCTCCAGGCGGCGCGGTTGGGCAGGCCGGTGAGCGGGTCGATCAGAGCTTTCTGGCGTTGCTCTTCCAGGTGTTCGCGAAAGCCCAGGGCTTCCTGTTCCATGTGCGCCACGCGCTCGGACAAGCCTTTGAGTCGCGCCGCCACTTCCTGTTCGCGGGCGTCGCGCTGCTGCCGGTGCTGGTCCATGGTGCCGAGCAGGCCTTCAAGATGGTTTTCCAATACTTGCTTGAGGTCGTCCAGATCCGCCGCTTCCTGCACGCTGGTCTGCAAGCCGTCGACCTGCTCGCGGATCTGCGTGTCCATCGCCCGCGCCGCCGAGCTGTTGTCGGCGTGGCCATCGCTGGCGGCTTGCAGGTTGCTCTGAAACGCTTCGAGGCGTTCATTGAGTTGTTGCAGATACGCTTCGAACTCGTGCTGGCCGCTGTCGGTGATCGCCAGCATCAGTGTCGCGAGATCGTCGAGGATCGGGATCAACTCGTACCAGTTCAAGCCATGTTTGAGCCGATCACGCATGGCTTCGGCTTGTGGGCGGTGACGTTCCGGCAGCGTCAGATCGTCGAGCAGGCCGATCAGCGTGTCTTCGATGTGGCGGGCGACGGAACTGTAGGACGGCTCCGGGGAATCCGGCAGGGCGAACAGGATGTCCTCTTCGGACTGCTCCGGGTCGATCGCGGCCAAGGCCTGGGCGATCGGCTCGGGCAGCGGCAGGCTGTCTAGCATCAGCGGTGCGGGATCGCCGGGATGGATCAGTTCGTCGGGGTTGAACGCGGCGCGTGGCGGAACGGCATCCGTGGCGAACACCGGCGCGGGTTCGAAGGGCTGCGCTGGCGGCTCGGTCGGTTGGGCGAAGGCGTCGCTGGCAATGGTGGGCGGCACGAAAGCCACCGCCTCGTTCGGTTTAACAGGGTGCTGCGCTACCGGCAGGGGCGTTTCGTCAGCTGATTCACTGATCGGGGCGGCGGGTGCTACGGTCATCGGCGCAGCCGGTACTGGTGGCGCCAATTCTGGTTCGAGATGTGCTGTTGCTTGTGCCTCGATGGGCGCCGCAGCTTGCGCCGTCGATGCGGCTGCTTCTGGCGCAGTTACCTCGGGATTCTCCCGATTGCCGAACAAGCGTTGCAGCAAGCCCGGACGACCGGGTTCAGCCGGGGTTTCCAGCTGGCTCAACGCCTTGCCCTGCAGACCACTCAATTCGCTGAGCAACAACGGCATTTCCCGCGCCGAGCTGACGCGGCCGTCCAGTTGCTTGGCGAATTTCTTCAAAGGCTGCGCGACTTCACGCGGCAGCGGCAAGGCCTGTAGCTGCGTGACCAGCGACGTCAGTGCGGTGCTGACTTGTTCGATACGGGTTTCCCGGCGCTGCTCGGAATCGAGCACGGCTTTTTCCAGGCGTGGCAGCAGGGCGGCGAGGCCTGCGTCCATGTCGTCGGTGCGCACCACGTCGCGCATCTCTTTCATGCACTGATCGACCGCCTTGTCGGTGCCTTCCGCCGCCAGGGTGCTGCGTACCAGACCGCGGCGCAGCAAATCGAGGCGGGCGGCCCAGCGCCGTTCGAGCTTGTCCTGTTGTTCGATGCTTTTAAGGTATTTCTCTTTCCAGCGCTGGGCGTCGTCGCTCATTCGGGGCTTCCGCGAAGGTCAGGACTCAACGCGGGCAATGCATCGGCCGTGAGCGAGCCCGGCAGACGAATCTCTACCGCGACCGGCAGGTGATCGGAAATCGGTTGTGCCAGCACTTCGACCTTTTCCAGGGTCAGGGTCGGGCTGAGCAGAATATGATCAAGGCAGCGCTGAGGACGCCAGCTGGGGAAGGTCGCTTCCACCTGCGGGGCCAGCAGGCCAAGATCGCGTAACGGGGAGTGTTGCAGCAGATCGCTGGCATGGGTGTTCATGTCACCCATCAAGACTTGATGCTTGTAGCCACCGATCAACTCACGAATATAGGCCAGTTGCAGGCTGCGCGTACGCGCGCCAAGGGCCAGGTGCATCATCACCACCACCAGCGCTTCCGGGCCTTCGCCGAAGCGCAGCAGAATCGCACCGCGACCTTTCGGCCCGGGCAGCGGATGATCTTCGATCGCCCACGGCTTGAGTCGACTGAGCACGCCGTTGCTGTGCTGCGCCAGTCGGCCGAGGTTGCGGTTGAGTTGTTGATACCAATAGGGGAAGGCGCCGAGCTGGGCCAGATGTTCGACCTGATTGACGTAGCCTGAGCGCAGGCTGCCGCCATCGGCTTCCTGCAGGGCGACCAGATCGAAGTCGCCGAGCAGTTCACCGATCTTTTGCAGATTGCCCGAGCGCCCGGTGTGCGGCAGCAGATGTTGCCAGCTGCGGGTCAGGTAATGCCGATAGCGCTCGGTGCTGATGCCGACCTGGATGTTGAAGCTGAGCAAGCGCAGACGCTGGTCCGCGGGCAAGCCCGTAGACGCCAGGTGATGCTCGTTGACCTGCGGATCATGCAGGCCAACGCTGCGTTCAGACTTCCAGCGGCGCATGGCGAGGGCCGCGCTTAGTTGGCAGCCGCCTTGGTCGCCGCTCGCTCTTTGGCGACGAGGTCGTCAGCCAGTTTCAGCGCTTGTTCGGCACCACCTGCCGAGCCGATGTCGAAACGGTACTTGCCGTTGACGATCATGGTTGGCACGCCTGTGATTTCGTACTTCTTGGCCAGTTCACGGGCCTTGACGATCTGGCCTTTGATGGCGAACGAGTCGAAGGTGGCGAGGAACTTGTCCTTGTCCACGCCTTGAGTGGCGAGGAAGTCAGCCATGTCGTTCTTGTCGGTCAGCTTCTTGTGTTCTTTCTGAATGGCGTTGAATACCGCCGCGTGAACCTTGTGCTCGACACCCATGGCTTCGAGGGTCAGGAACATTTGGCCGTGTGCGTCCCACGGGCCGCCGAACATCGCCGGGATGCGCACGAAGTTGACATCGGAAGGCAGTTTTTCAACCCAGGGATTGATCACCGGCTCGAACGCATAGCAGTGCGGGCAGCCATACCAGAACAGCTCGACCACTTCGATCTTGCCAGGCTCTGCAACCGGAACCGGGTTGGCCAGTTCGACATAAGGGGCGGCAGGGGCTTCAGCGGCCTGGGCGGTGACGCCGAACAGGCTGGCAGCGACGAGGGCGGCGCTGATGATCAGATTACGCATGCTTTACTCCTGAACAATTTGGGTCGCCTCGCTCGACCTGTTTAAAGACAGGTCCTGGCGGGCATGAGTGCTGTAGTGTAACGGCAGCGGCCACAAAAAAGGGCGGCCAAAGCCACCCTTTTTATACTTGCTGCGACGGATTAATCGAGCGTTAACGTTGCCGCAGATGTCCGCCTCGCTCAACGCTCGAAACCAGGCCTCAGTGCAGGCCCTGGATGTAGCTGGAAACGGCCGCGATGTCTTCGTCGCTCAGCTTGCGGGCGATGGTGCGCATGGTCATCGCGTCACCGTCATTGGCGCGGCCGCCTTCTTCCTTGCGGAAATCGGTCAGCTGCTTGGTGATGTACTGCGCGTGCTGGCCGCCCAGATGCGGGAAGCCGGCGGCGGCGTTGCCAGAACCGTTCGGCGAGTGGCAGCCGGTGCAGGCAGGCAGGCCCTTGTCCAGGTTGCCGCCGCGAAACAGCGCTTCGCCGCGTGCGACGAGTTTCGGATCGGCGGCGCCGACGCTGCCTTTCTGGCTGGCAAAATACGCCGCGAGGTCAGCCAGGTCCTGATCATTGAGGTTGGTCAGCAAACCGGTCATTTCCAGCACGACCCGCTTACCATCCTTGATTTCTTTCAGTTGCTTGGTCAGGTAGCGTTCGCCTTGCCCGGCCAGTTTCGGAAAGTTGGGTGCCATGCTGTTGCCGTCCGGGCCATGGCAGGCTCCACATACGGCCGCTTTTGCCTGGCCTGCTGCGGCATCGCCGGCAGCATGGGCGAAGCCTGAAATTCCCACGGTCAACAGCAGACTCACGATCAGTTTGTTCATCAGCTAATCCAACTACGGCTAAGGGTTAAGTTATGGACCGGGTTTACTCTCGCTCATCCACAGGATGATGGCCTGGTAATCCTCGGCACTGCAGTCCATGCACAAACCACGCGGCGGCATCGCCTTGAAACCCTGGGTCACGTGTTGCACCAGCGTCCCCATACCTTTCGCCAACCTCGGCGTCCAAGCTTCCTGATCGCCTCTTGCGGGCGCCATGGGTAGTTGGCCGGAATGACAGGCACCACAAACACGGTTGTACACTGCTTCCGGATCCTGTGTAGCCTGTGCGCTGTAAAGCGGCATCAAGACTCCGGCAGCCAGCAGCCATTTCGTCATAAAACGACCTTTTCAGGGTTGAGAGCGATCTGCGTTCTAGTGCGCAATCAAGGTCCGTCGCTCTCGTGAACTTCATCCTTCGCTGGGACAAAGCACACACAAAATCTGCGGCATTATATACTGGCGTCACTGAAACGGAAGCGACACCGCGTTCCGCGCCCAATCCCGGCGCCGCCCACATCGGAAATCCCATGCAACTCAAGAATCCCATCCTCGGCCTGTGCCAACAGTCCACGTTCATGCTCAGTGCCGCCAAAGTCGATCAATGCCCTGACGACGAAGGCTTCGAAGTGGCGTTTGCCGGTCGTTCCAACGCCGGTAAATCCAGCGCACTGAACACTTTGACGCACGCCAGCCTGGCGCGGACCTCGAAAACCCCGGGTCGCACACAGCTATTGAATTTCTTCAAGCTAGACGATGATCGGCGTCTGGTCGACCTGCCGGGCTACGGTTACGCAAAAGTACCGATCCCGCTCAAGCAACACTGGCAGCGCCACCTTGAGGCTTACCTCGGTGGTCGGGAGAGTTTGAAAGGTCTGATTCTGATGATGGACATCCGCCATCCAATGACCGATTTCGATCTGCTGATGCTCGACTGGGCTGTCGCCGCCGGCATGCCGATGCACATCCTGCTGACCAAGGCCGACAAGCTCACCTATGGCGCGGCAAAAAACACGCTGCTGAAAGTACAATCGGAAATTCGCAAAGGCTGGGGCGACTCGATCACCATCCAGCTCTTCTCCGCGCCAAAACGCATGGGCCTGGAGGAGGCCTACACCGTCCTGGCCGACTGGATGGAACTGGCAGACAAAAACACCGAGGCCGCCGAGTAGATTCAGAATGGGGGAAAATTGGTTGTAGTGTGTTCAGGCAAGGCGAAAGCGCAGCGAAAAGCGGAGTTTAGGGGACCTAAATGAGCATTTGAGCTGTGCTTTCAACGCAGCATGAACGCGCTACAGCCAATTTTTGGGCAAAAAAAGCCCCGGGATTCAGTGGGGAGGTAGAATTCCGGGGTTCAAGTTCCGAACCGCTAGGGCGGGGTTCAGATATCTGCCAACACTTAACACAACATAGGAGCATCGAAGGGCTTCACCAGCCATTCAGTACCTCTGAGTGTTCGGTCGCCAGATTAGTTCAGATTTTTTTCGAAAAGTTTGGAATAGGTCCCAGCGCGTTCAGGTCTAAGCCCGTTTCATGGGGCTTGCCGCGACGGTGGTCGCGGCAGGACACACGGCTCAGTGCGCCTCATCCCAGTTGTTGCCCACACCCACTTCCACCAGCAATGGCACATCCAGTGTCGCCGCTTCGCTCATGTGCTGACGAATCTCGGCGCTGACCTGCTCGACCAGATCCTCGCGCACCTCCAGCACCAGTTCGTCGTGCACCTGCAGGATGACGCGGGCATCGAGCCCGGACGTCGCCAGCCAGTTGTCCACCGCGACCATGGCTTTCTTGATGATGTCAGCGGCGGTGCCCTGCATCGGCGCGTTGATCGCCGTGCGCTCGGCGGCGGCACGTTCCTGCGGCTTGTTCGAGTTGATCTCTGGCAGGTACAGGCGACGGCCGAAGAAAGTCTCGACGTAGCCCTGATCCGCCGCCTGCGCGCGGGTGCGCTCCATGTACTCGCGAACCCCCGGATAACGGGCGAAGTAGGTGTCGATGTAGGCCTTGGCGGTCTTGGTGTCGACGCCGATGTCCTTGCCCAGTTTTTGCGCGCCCATGCCGTAGATCAGACCGAAGTTGATGGCTTTGGCGCTGCGACGCTGGTCGGAACTCACCTCATGCAACTCGACCTTGAACACTTCGGCAGCGGTCGCGGTGTGCACGTCCAGATTGTTGCGGAAGGCATTCATCAAACCTTCGTCGCGAGACAGGTGCGCCATGATCCGCAGCTCGATCTGCGAGTAGTCCGCCGCCAGCAATTTATAGCCTTTGGGCGCCACAAAAGCCTGGCGGATGCGCCGGCCCTCAGCGGTGCGCACCGGGATGTTCTGCAGGTTAGGATCGCTGGAGGACAGGCGACCGGTCGACGCCACAGCCTGATGGTACGAGGTGTGGATGCGCCCGGTGCGTGGGTTGATCTGCTCCGGCAGGCGATCGGTGTAGGTGCTTTTCAGCTTGCTCATCGAACGGTGCTCCATCAGCACCTTCGGCAAACGATGATCGTCCTCGGCGAGTTTCGCCAGCACTTCTTCGGCGGTAGACGGCTGGCCTTTGGCGGTCTTCTTCAGCACCGGCAGGCCGAGTTTCTCGTAGAGGATCACGCCCAGCTGTTTCGGCGAACCCAGGTTGAATTCTTCACCGGCGATTTCGAACGCTTCGCGCTCCAGCGCGACCATCTTGTTGCCCAGCTCGATGCTCTGAATACCCAGCAGTTCGGCGTCGACAAAGGCGCCCTGGCGCTCGATGCGCGCCAGGACCGGCACCAGCGGCATCTCGATATCGGTCAGCACGCTGGCCAGACTCGG
Organism: Pseudomonas koreensis; assembly: GCF_036668835.1. Taxonomy (GTDB): domain Bacteria; phylum Pseudomonadota; class Gammaproteobacteria; order Pseudomonadales; family Pseudomonadaceae; genus Aquipseudomonas; species Aquipseudomonas koreensis_I. The sequence goes on along the minus strand of NZ_JAZEVW010000003.1, from coordinate 58,211 downwards.
AATGGCATTGAGTTTTTCCACCAGCGCCTGATGCAGGCGCAGGGTGATGTCGGCGTCTTCGGCGGCGTACGGCCCGGCCTGTTCCAGTGCGATCTGGTCGAACGTCAGCTGCTTGGCGCCTTTGCCGGCAATGTCCTGGAAGCTCACGGTAGTGTGGTCCAGGTATTTCAGCGCGAGGCTGTCCATGTCGTGGCGGGTTGCAGTGGAGTTGAGCACGTAGGACTCAAGCATGGTGTCGTAGGCAATCCCGCGCACGCTGATGCCTTCGTTCTGATCACCACCGATGGCGCAGTTGGCCAGAATGTTCATGTCGAACTTGGCGTGCTGGCCGACTTTCAGTTTGTTCGGATCTTCGAGAATCGGTTTCAGTGCGCGCAACACCGTGTCGCGGTCCAGTTGCTCTGGCACGCCGATGTAGGAGTGGGTCAGCGGGATATAGGCGGCTTCGTTGGCCTGTACGGCAAACGACAGGCCGACCAGTTGCGCCTGCTGCGCGTCGATGCCGGTGGTTTCGGTGTCGAAGGCGAACAGCTTGGCGTTGCGCAGCTTTTCCAGCCAGACGTCAAAGCGTGCCTGATCAAGGATGGTTTCGTACGCCGCTTCAGTAGGGATCGCGGCTGCCTCGGCCAGTGGCGCGCTGAACAGATCATGTGCGGGCGCCGGTTCAGCCGCCGCGCTGAGTTCCAGGCGCTTGGCGTCGCGATCAAGGTCGTTCAGCCAGCTCTTGAATTCCAGCAGGGAGTACAACTCGTACAGTTTGGCTGGGTCTTCCGGACCCATCTGTAGATCGTCGAGGCCGATATCCAGCGGCACGTCGATCTTGATGGTCGCCAATTGGTAGGAGAGGAATGCCATCTCCTTGTGCTCTTCGAGCTTGGCGGGCAGGGTCTTGGCGCCGCGAATCGGCAGGGTCGGGACGATGTCGAGGTTGGCGTACAGCTCAGTGAGGCCGCCATTGACCCCGACCAACAGGCCGGACGCGGTTTTCGGGCCGATGCCGGGAACGCCCGGAATGTTGTCGGACGAATCGCCCATCAACGCCAGATAATCGATGATCTGCTCCGGAGCGACGCCGAATTTCTCCTTCACGCCCTCCACATCCATCGAGCTACCGGACATGGTGTTGACCAAGGTAATGTGGCCGTCGACCAGTTGCGCCATGTCCTTGTCGCCGGTCGAGATGATCACCGGGCGATCCGCCGCTGCGCTGCTGCGGGCGAGGGTGCCGATGACGTCGTCGGCCTCGACGCCGTCCACGCACAGCAGCGGGAAACCAAGGGCGATCACGCTCTGGTGCAGCGGCTCGATCTGCACGCGCATGTCGTCGGGCATGCTTGGGCGGTTGGCTTTGTATTCGGCGTACATCTCATCGCGAAATGTCCCGCCCTTGGCGTCGAACACCACGGCGAAAGGGCTGTCCGGGTACTGCTTGCGCAGACTCTTGAGCATGTTCAGCACGCCCTTGACCGCACCGGTCGGCAGGCCTTTGGACGTGGTCAGCGGTGGCAGCGCATGGAAGGCGCGGTACAGGTAAGACGAACCGTCCACCAGGACGAGGGGGGCTTGGCTCATGAGCAGGATCAACCTTTTCGGCGGGTCCGGGGCTAGAATAGCGGGACCGTTGACGACAAAGGGACAAGGTTATCATGCGTACGTTAAATCGCTTGCTGCTGGTCGGTCTGATTGCTGTCTCACCGTTGGCCGCGATGGCGGCGGATGATGCGCCGGGGGGAGACCCTGAGGTCACCATCCGTACGGACGGCGACAAGACCATTCAGGAATACAGCCGGAATGGCTTCGTCTATGCGATCAAGGTCACACCCAAGAAAGGCAAACCGTATTTTTTGGTGCGCGCCGATGGTTCGGACGCCAATTACATCCGATCTGACCAGCCGGATATGCTGATTCCGTCGTGGGAAATCTTTACCTGGAAGTAAGATTCCCGACTTTTTAATCGGCGTCGCTTCGCGACGCCTGAACTGAGCAGTTTTTAACCATGTCTGTGTTCACGCCCCTGGCTCGGCCCGAGCTGGAAACCTTTCTCGCCCCTTACGGGCTCGGCCGTCTGCTCGATTTCCAGGGGATCGCCGCCGGCAGCGAAAACACCAACTTCTTCGTCAGCCTGGAGCAGGGCGAGTTTGTCCTGACCCTGGTCGAGCGCGGGCCGGTGCAGGAGATGCCGTTTTTCATCGACCTGCTCGATGTGCTGCACCAAGCTGATCTGCCGGTGCCCTACGCGCTACGGACTGCGGACGGCGTGGCGTTGCGCGAACTGAAAGGCAAGCCGGCGCTGCTGCAACCACGTCTGGCCGGCAAGCACATCAAGGACGCCAATGCCCAGCATTGCGCGCAAGTCGGCGAACTGCAGGCGCATCTGCACCTGGCGACCCAGGGCGAGCGCATGATCAAGCGCAAGACCGATCGCGGCCTCGACTGGATGCTGGAGGAGGGTGGCGAGTTCTTGTCGCACCTGAGCGGTGAGCCGCAGGCCTTGCTGCAAAAGGCGCTGGATGAAATCACCGTGCAGAAGGAACGGATTCTGGCGCTGCCTCGGGCGAATATTCACGCCGATCTGTTTCGCGACAACGCAATGTTCGAAGGCACGCACCTGACTGGGTTGATCGACTTCTACAACGCCTGCTCGGGCCCGATGCTGTACGACGTGGCGATTGCCTTGAATGACTGGTGTTCGGACGAGGAGGGCGTGATCGATGGCCCGCGTGCGCGAGCGTTTCTCGCTGCCTACGCGGCGCTGCGCCCATTCACGGCGGCGGAAGCTGAATTGTGGCCGACAATGTTGCGCGTCGCGTGTGTGCGGTTCTGGCTGTCGCGGTTGATCGCGGCGGAGCAGTTTGCCGGACAGGATGTGTTGATTCACGATCCGCGAGAATTTGAGCAGCGTCTGGCGCAGCGGCAGCAGGTCAGTACACCGTTGCCTTTCGCCCTCTAAAGCAATTCTAAAAGCAACTCGAACCTGTGGGAGCGAGCTTGCTCGCGAATGCGTCGGCACATTCAGCATATTCGTTGACTGGCCCACCGCTTTCGCGAGCAAGCTCGCTCCCACAGGGTTGTGCGGGTTACAGAGATTCCAGGCACCCGGCCAGATCATTCCCCAACTTCTCCAGCACCTGCTCATAACCTTGAGCCGTCGCTGGCGTGTAACCACCCAGCGCATCCAGCTCCGCCAGCTTCACCGGCAGTCCTGCGACCAACGTCTCCGCCAAACGCGGACGCAGCGGTGGTTCACTGAACACACAGGTCTTGCCGACTTCCTGCAAACGCGTGCGCATCGCCGCGACATGTTGGGCGCCCGGCTGCACTTCAGCCGCTACCGCGAACACTCCGGCGTGCTTCAGGCCGTAGGCGTCTTCGAAATAATCAAATGCCTCGTGAAAGACGAAGTACGGCTTGCCTTCGACATCGGCCAGACGCTTCTTCAAGCGTTGATCCAAGGCATCCAGACGCTCATCGAACGCCTTGGCATTGTGCTGATAACGCTGGGCATTGGCCGGATCGGCAGCGCTCAGGTCGGCGGCCATTTTGTCGGCGATCACTCGCGCATTCACCGGCGACAGCCACAAATGTGCATCCAGCGAGCCGGGGCGATGATCGTGATCATGGTCATCAGGTTCTTCGGCGTGGGAATGGTTGTCTTCGGCGAAATGCCGCAGTTTCAGCCCTGGCAGATCCTGCACGGCAACGCTCGGCAACGTGCGACCGTTGAGCACACGCGGCAGGAAACCTTCCATGTCCGGGCCGATCCAGTACAGCAAATCGACCGACTGTACCTTCCGTACGTCGGACGGGCGCAACGCATAGTTATGTGGCGAGGCGCCCGGCGGCAGCAACACTTCGGGAACCGCCACACCGTCCTGCACGGCTGCGGCAATCAGCTGCAGCGGCTTGATGCTGGTGAGTACTTTGACCTCGGCCTGAGCCGAACCGATCAGCAGGAAACTGGCGATGAAAGCCACAAAAACAGAAAAAATTCGGGACACGATGACCACTCAAGGAGGCGAGAACGGGTAACATAATAACGTCTCTATCAAAACTCGTCGCCGCCCATGCCTATTACACCGATCGCCAGCCGTCCCCACGACCACTCACATTGCGTGCAGAGCGCGTTGTCCGAGGCCGATACCTTGTGCGCCCAGAAAGGCTTGCGCCTGACTGCCTTGCGCCGGCGGGTGCTCGAACTGGTCTGGCAGAGCCACAAGCCGTTGGGCGCCTACGACATTCTTGCCGTGCTCAGCGAGCAGGACGGTCGCCGCGCCGCGCCACCGACCGTTTATCGGGCGCTGGATTTCCTTCTGGAAAACGGTCTGGTGCACCGCATCTCCTCGCTCAACGCCTTCGTCGGCTGCGTCCACCCGGAGCATGCGCATCAGGGTCAATTCCTGATCTGCCGGGTTTGCCACGCCGCCATCGAGCTCGAACAAAAAGTGATCAGCGACGCGATCATCAACAGCGCCAGGGACGTTGGTTTCATCGTTGAAGCGCAGACCGTCGAAGTCGTCGGCCTGTGCTCCGGTTGCCAGGGGGCTTGATGAGCAACGCGCTGATCCGTCTGGAACAGGTCGCCGTCACATTTGCCGGGCAGACCGTGCTGGACAACATCGAACTGAGCGTCGAGCCGGGGCAGATCGTCACGCTGATCGGGCCCAACGGCGCCGGCAAGACCACGCTGGTGCGCGCCGTGCTCGGCCTGCTCAAACCGGACAGCGGCAGCGTCTGGCGCAAGCCGAAACTGCGCGTTGGCTACATGCCGCAGAAACTCCATGTTGATCCAACCCTGCCGCTCTCGGTGTTGCGCTTTCTGCGCCTGGTGCCGGGTGTTGATCGCCCGCGTGCGTTGGCCGCGTTGAAGGAAGTCGGCGCCGAACATGTGATCGACAGCCCGGTGCAAAGTGTTTCCGGCGGTGAAATGCAGCGCGTATTGCTCGCTCGGGCATTGCTGCGCGAGCCGGAGCTGCTGGTACTCGACGAGCCGGTACAAGGCGTCGACGTTGCCGGGCAGGCCGAGCTGTACAGCCTGATCACCCGCCTGCGCGACCGCCATGGCTGCGGTGTGTTGATGGTTTCGCACGATCTGCATCTGGTCATGAGCACCACCGATCAGGTGGTCTGCCTCAATCGTCACGTCTGCTGCTCCGGGCATCCCGAGCAGGTCAGCGGCGACCCGGCGTTCGTCGAACTGTTCGGCAAGAACGCGCCGAGCCTGGCGATCTATCACCACCATCACGACCACGCTCACGACCTGCACGGTTCGGTGGTCAAAGGCCCGGTTGCCGGGCAACCCCATGTTCACGGAGACCACTGCAAGCATGGCTGATTTTCTGTTGTATGCCCTGCTTGCAGGCTTGGCGCTGGCACTGGTGGCAGGGCCGTTGGGCTCGTTTGTGGTATGGCGGCGCATGGCTTATTTCGGCGATACCCTGTCCCACGCCGCGTTGCTCGGCGTGGCGCTGGGCTTTTTGCTGGATGTCAGCCCGACGGTGGCGGTGACGGTCGGTTGCCTGCTGCTGGCGGTGTTGCTGGTGACCTTGCAGCAGCGTCAGCCGCTGGCCTCCGACACGCTGTTGGGAATTCTTGCGCCGAGCACCCTCTCTCTCGGCCTGGTGGTACTAAGCTTCATGCATGAAGTGCGGATCGACCTGATGGCCTATCTGTTCGGCGACCTGCTGGCGATCAGCCCGACCGATCTGGCGTGGATTCTCGGCGGCACGGCGGCGGTGCTGGTGTTGCTGGTCACGCTGTGGCGGCCCTTGCTGGCGGTCACCGTGCACGAAGAACTGGCGCGAGTCGAAGGCCTGCCGGTGGCCGGTCTGCGCATGGCGCTGATGCTGTTGATCGCGGTGGTGATCGCGGTGGCGATGAAAATCGTCGGCGTGTTGCTGATTACTTCGCTGCTGATCATCCCGGCGGCTGCGGCACAGCGTCACGCCCGTTCGCCGGAGCAAATGGCGCTGGGCGCGAGCCTGCTGGGCATGCTCGCGGTATGCGGCGGGCTGGCGCTGTCGTGGTTCAAGGACACCCCGGCGGGGCCGTCAATCGTTGTGACGGCCGCCGCACTGTTTCTGCTGAGTTTTGTTCTGCCCCGTCGAGGGGTGTAGACTTGCTCGCTTTTTGCGCAATTAGAGAGTCGCAGGAATGAAGCCGTTCGCCTCCCGTTATCTGCTCCTTGTCGCATTTTCCGTGCTGCTGGGCGCCTGCCAAAGCACACCGCCGGTGGCTGAAGTCCCCGACGCGCGGGCTACGGCCATCGCACAGCTGGAGCAAAGCCTGGCCAGCAGCGAACTGGCCACCGCCGAAGACCAGTTGGCCGCTTTGCAGGCCGCAACCCCCAACGATCAGTCCCTTGAGCAATATCAGCGGCAACTGGCCGAGGCGTACCTGCGCCGCAGTCAGATCGTGCTGCAGAAGGGCGATGTCAACGCCGCAGCCACCGCGTTAAGCCGCGCCCGTGTGTTGATGCCCAAGGCGCCGGCGCTGACCGGTGGCGTCAACGGCGCCATCACCGAAGCGCGCAAAGCCGAGCTGGAGAAGGCCGAGGCTGCGTTGCTCGCCGCCGAAGCCCGGCCGAAAGCCAAGGTAATAGATCCGACCGCGGAAAGCACCACGGTTGCACTGAACATCCATGATATTCACAAACTGCAGCGGCAACTCGATGCGATCGCCGCCGATGTAGTGAATTACCAGTGTGCCGTGAGTATCCAGGCGCCGCGCACAGCGGATTATCCATGGCTGGCAACGTTGCTGAGCAAACGGGTTAAAAAGCTGAATCCGGATTTCGATCTAGAGATCGAGAAGCAGATTCTGCGCACGGTGCCGGCGCAGATGGTTTTAAGCCCGCTTAAACCTTAAAAGCTTCGCGAGCAGGCTCGCTCCCACAGGTCTGATGTAGTACCTGTGGGAGCGAGCCTGCTCGCGAAAGCGCCTTCCCAGTCTACAAAGGTCTTAAGCTGGAATGGCTTTCGACTTAGGCTCCCGCGCCCAAACCCGATGCTCGCCAATCGCGGCGAAGAACGGCTTGGTCAACGTCCCTACATCCGCGCCCTGCAACAACCCGGCATCCGCCTCCAGTTTTAGCAAGTCCTGCAATTGCTTGGCGTCGCCATGCAGCGCAATCGCCTTCAGGTGCTTGTAGGCCTCTAGCAGGTAATGCAACGCCACGCCGTCAGCGCTCAGTGCCTTGATCGACGCCGCGCCACCCGGCACGAACACCGCGTCGAAGGCGATCGACGGAAGGCCTTCCATTGACGCATCCACCGGCAATGCCTTGCCGTCCGCAGTTTTCACCGGCGCCGAAGTCGGGCCGAGCACTTTCGCGTGGGCGCCTTCGGCCTTCAGCGCTTTCTTCATCGCCTCGATGGCCGCGCTGTCTACGCCGTTTGCAGCGAGAATCGCCACTTTGCGCGTCTTGATATCACCTGGCAGCAGGTTGGCCTGACTCAGCGCTGGCGAGCGTTCCAGTGAGGTTTTGCGCACCTCGACGGTGCCTTTGCTCGGCGCCGGCAAACCGAGGTTTTCCGCGACGCGCTTCGCTAACGTCAGGTCGATATTAGCGAGAATTTCGTTCACTTCCCGTGCGCGGATGAACTCACGTTCGACCTTGCCCAGCTCGAAGCTGTAGGCAGCGATGATGTGCTCCTTCTCATGGTCGCTCATGCTGTTGAAGAACAGCCGCGCCTGGGAGAAGTGGTCACCGAAGGACTCGCTGCGCTGGCGGATCTTGGCGGCGTCGATGCGTTCCGGATAGCTCTCGAAACCACCGTCCTGCGCGGCCGGCGGGGTTTCTTTCGGCCAGCCGCCATCGATCGAGTTGGGTTCGTACGAGGCGCGACCCTTGTCGATGGTGGTGCGATGTTGCGCGTCACGCTGGCCGTTGTGAAACGGCGCGACCGGGCGGTTGATCGGCAACTCATGAAAGTTCGGCCCGCCGAGTCGGCTGATTTGCGTGTCGGTGTAGGAAAACAGCCGGCCTTGCAGCAGCGGGTCGTTGGAGAAATCGATGCCTGGGACGATATGGCCCGGGCAGAACGCGACCTGTTCGACTTCGGCAAAGAAGTTGTCCGGGTTGCGGTTGAGGGTCATTTTGCCCAGTGGCGTGATCGGTACGATTTCTTCGGGGATGATTTTGGTCGGGTCGAGAATGTCGAAATCGAAGGCGTGTTCGTTTTCCTCCTCGACGATCTGCACGCCGAGCTCCCATTCCGGGTAGTCGCCCATTTCGATCGACTCCCACAGATCCCGGCGGTGGTAGTCGGTGTCTTTACCGGCGAGCTTCTGTGCCTCGTCCCACACCAGCGAGCAGGTGCCGGCAGTCGGGCGCCAATGGAATTTAACGAAGCGCGATTTGCCCTCGGCGTTGATCAGGCGGAAGGTGTGCACGCCAAAGCCCTGCATGCTGCGCAGGCTTTTCGGGATCGCCCGGTCGGACATCGCCCAGATCACCATGTGCGCCGATTCCGGCACCAGCGATACGAAGTCCCAGAAGGTGTCGTGCGCCGAACCGCCGGTGGGAATTTCGTTGTGCGGTTCAGGTTTTACCGCGTGGACGAAGTCGGGAAACTTGATCGCGTCCTGAATGAAGAACACCGGCATGTTGTTGCCGACCAGATCAAAGTTGCCTTCGTCGGTAAAGAACTTCACCGCAAACCCGCGCACGTCACGCACGGTGTCGCCGGAACCGCGCGGGCCCTGCACCGTGGAAAAACGCACGAACACCGGGGTTTTCTTGCCCGGGTCCTGCAGGAAACCGGCCTTGGTCAGCGCCGCGTGGTTTTCGTAGCTCTGGAAGAAACCATGGGCGCCAGTGCCGCGAGCATGGACGATGCGCTCGGGAATGCGCTCATGGTCAAAGTGCGTGATTTTCTCACGCATGATGAAGTCTTCCAGCAGCGATGGCCCGCGTGGCCCGGCTTTTAGAGTGTTCTGGTTATCGGCGATCTTCACGCCCTGATTGGTGCGCAGCGCCTGACCGGTGGCGTCGGAACGGAATTCTTCCAGGCTGTCGAGCTTGGCGTTGGTGTTGGCGCGATCCGGGGTATCGGTCCCGGCCAGTTCGCTTTTCGCGGGTGCAGGCTTTTTGATGCTCATCAGACGTAAACTCCTCGTTTGGCCCCGGATGCCTTCCGCAGACCCTTGAGTGATTCCCGGGCACGGCACCCAGGGTTTGAAGTCGCTTACTTAGTGACTGGCGAGCGTTTCAGCCGTTCCGTTTATCTGACCTTTGATCGCGTTATTGCCAAATCGAAGGTTAATTGCGAAATAAATGCTAAGAACCTCTATACGGACAGGCTAAAATGCGCGCCCGGCTAACCGCTGATCCTTTTCCAACGCGCCCCACAAGGTTCGCTACGTGATCGAGTTTCAAAACGTGCACAAGACTTACCGCGTCGCCGGTAAGGACATCCCCGCGCTGCACCCGACCAGTCTCACCATCGAGAACGGCCAGGTGTTCGGCCTGATTGGCCATTCCGGTGCGGGAAAAAGTACCCTGCTGCGTCTGATCAATCGCCTGGAAGACTCCAGCGGCGGCAAGATCATCGTCGACGGCGAAGAAGTCACCGCACTGGACGCCAACGGCCTGCGCCGTTTCCGTCAGCAGGTCGGGATGATCTTCCAGCACTTCAACCTGCTGGCGTCGAAAACGGTGGCCGACAACGTCGCGTTGCCGCTGACCCTGGCTGGCGAGCTGTCGGGCGGCGATATCGACAAACGCGTCGCCGAACTGCTCGCGCGGGTCGGTCTGTCCGACCACGCGAAGAAGTACCCGGCGCAATTGTCCGGCGGCCAGAAGCAACGCGTCGGTATTGCCCGTGCCCTGGCGACCAAACCGAAGATTCTGCTGTGCGACGAGGCCACCAGCGCCCTCGACCCGCAGACCACTGCCTCGGTGCTGCAACTGCTGGCCGAAATCAACCGCGAACTGAAACTGACCATCGTCCTGATCACCCACGAGATGGACGTGATCCGCCGTGTCTGCGATCAGGTGGCAGTGATGGACGCCGGGGTCATCGTCGAGCAGGGTTCGGTGGCCGATGTGTTCCTGCATCCGCAGCACCCGACCACCAAGCGTTTCGTTCAGGAAAGCGAGCAGATCGACGAAAGCGAGCAGCGCGACGATTTCGCCCATGTGCCGGGCCGCATCGTGCGTCTGACCTTCCAGGGCGAAGCGACCTACGCGCCGTTGCTCGGTACCGTGGCCCGGGAAACCGGCGTCGACTACAGCATCCTGGCCGGTCGCATCGACCGCATCAAAGACATTCCGTACGGGCAATTGACCCTCGCCGTCACCGGTGGCGACATGGAAGCGGCCTTTGCCCGCTTCACCGCCGCTGACGTTCACATGGAGGTATTGCGCTAATGGAAGACCTGATCAGTTTCTTCACCAATATCGACTGGTACGAAATCTGGCTGGCCACCGGCGACACGATGCTGATGCTCGGCGGTTCGCTGCTGTTCACCGTGCTGCTCGGTCTGCCGCTGGGTGTGTTGCTGTTTCTCTGCAGTCCGCGTCAGTTGCTGGAAAATCGCGGGCTGTACGCGATCATGTCGTTGGCGGTGAATATCCTGCGTTCGCTGCCGTTCATCATCCTGCTGATCGTGATGATCCCGTTTACCGTGCTGATCACCGGCACGTCGTTGGGCGTGGCCGGTGCGATTCCGCCACTGGTGGTCGGTGCCACGCCGTTCTTCGCGCGGCTGGTGGAAACCGCGCTGCGTGAGGTCGATCGCGGCATCATCGAAGCGACCCAGTCGATGGGCGCGACCACGCGGCAGATCATCATGAACGCTCTGCTGCCAGAAGCACGCCCGGGGATCTTCGCGGCGATTACGGTGACAGCGATTACACTGGTGTCCTACACGGCGATGGCCGGTGTGGTCGGCGCCGGTGGGTTGGGCGACCTGGCGATCCGTTTCGGTTACCAGCGCTTCCAGACTGACGTGATGATCGTCACCGTGGTGCTGCTGCTGATTCTGGTGCAGGTGTTGCAGATGGTCGGCGACCGACTGGTCGTGCATTTCTCGCGCAAATAAGCGGTTTTTAATCAAGAGAGGCGCTGGCCATTCGCTGGCGAGCGCCCTCACAAGGAGTTCGCTGAATGAAAAAACTGATCGCTGCTTTTGCTGCCGTTGCAGCATTCTCGGCCCACGCCGAAACCCTGACCGTCGCCGCCACCCCGGTGCCGCACGCGGAAATCCTCGAATTCGTCAAACCGGCTCTGGCCAAAGAAGGCGTGGATCTGAAGGTCAAGGTCTTCACCGACTACATTCAGCCAAACGTGCAGGTGGCAGAAAAGCGCCTGGACGCGAACTTCTTCCAGCATCAGCCGTACCTCGATGAGTTCAACAAGGCCAAGGGCACCAGCCTCGTCGCCGTCACTGGCGTACACCTGGAGCCGCTGGGCGCCTATTCGAGCAAGATCAAGAAAATCGAAGAACTGCCAGGCGGCGCCAACGTGGTCATCCCGAACGACGCCACCAACGGCGGTCGTGCCCTGTTGCTGCTGGCCAAGGCTGGCGTGATCACTTTGAAGGACCCGACCAACATTCTGTCGACCATCAAAGACATTGCGCAAAACCCGAAAGACCTGAAATTCCGCGAACTGGAAGCCGCGACCATCCCGCGTGTGCTGACCCAGGTCGATCTGGCGCTGATCAACACCAACTACGCGCTGGAAGCCAAACTTGATCCGTCCAAGGATGCGCTGGTGATCGAAGGTAACGACTCGCCGTACGTGAACATCCTCGTGTCCCGCGCAGACAACAAGGACAGCGACGCGATGAAGAAACTGGCTGCAGCCCTGCACAGCCCGGAAGTGAAGAAATTCATCACCGAGAAGTACAAAGGCGCGGTGTTGCCGGCGTTTTGATTTCGCTACAGCCCTGATCGTGCCCACGCTTTGCGTGGGCACGCATCTCCGGACGCTCCGCGTCCGCTGGGACGCAGAGCGTCCCTTGCGGCATTCCCACGCAGAGCGTGGGGACGATCAAAGAAAAAGGGGACGTCATGAGCGTCCCCTTTTTTGTATCTGGTGGTTGGCTGTAGATCTGCTGTAAAGCTTACCCTCATCGGAACGCCGCCCGCCCAGCCCTCTCCCGGAGGGAGAGGGGGCCGACCGAGGTGTCTGGCGCTGTGCATCGACCTGAAAGACCGAGTCGATTAGGGATTCGGTAAATGAATTTCAGGTCGGCGTAATTCCCCAATATCCCCCATTCAGTCCCCTCTCCCTCCGGGAGAGGGTTAGGGTGAGGGGCTTTTGATCCTGGGGGATTAATCGCGGTTGAGCATCACCGGCAACTGCGCAACCAGCTTGGCGTTGTTCAACGGCGCCCGGATAAACCCACGCTGTTTACCGTCCGGGCCGATCACCGCCAGGTTACCGCTGTGATCCACTGTGTAATTGGGTTTGCTGGTGTCGGCCGGAATAAACGGAATGCTCACCGCGTTCGCGACCTTCTGCAGCTCCTCGATCGAGGTCGGCGTCAGGCCGATGAACTGCGGGTCGAAATAGCCCAGATACTGCTTCAACTGCTTCGGCGTATCGCGGTTGGGGTCGACGCTGACCAGCACGATCTGCAGTTTATCCACCGCATCCTTGGGCAATTCGCTCTTGATCTGGCGCAGTTGCGCAAGCGTGGTCGGGCAAATGTCCGGGCAGAAGGTATAGCCGAAAAACAACAGACTCCATTTGCCCTGCAATTCGTCGATGGCCAGCGGTTTGCCGTCCTGATCGGTCATCGTTACGTCCGGCAGGGTGCGGCTTTGCGGCAGCAGAATGATCCCGGCGTCGATCAGCGCGGTCGGGTCGCCCTGGCCTTTGCCGCTCAGCACTTTGTTGACGGTCAGGCCCAGGATCAGCGCGATCACGGCGACGAGGATGAAAACGGTTTTCTGGGTTCGGGTCATAGGTTCAACAATAAGTAGTGGTCTACGAGCAGGGCGATGAACAACAGGAACAAGTAATAAATAGAGTACTTGAAGGTGTTGATCGCCGCGTGCGGCCGAGTGCCACGGTACAGCACCACGGCCCATTGCAGAAACCTCGCGCCGAGGGCGAGGGCGCAGATCAGGTAGAGCAGGCCGCTCATGTGAATCACGTACGGCAATAGACTCACCGCCAGCAGCGCGAAGGTGTACAGCAGAATATGCACCTTGGTGTAGTGCTCGCCGTGGGTCACCGGCAGCATCGGAATATCGGCCTTGGCGTATTCCTCCTTGCGATGGATGGCCAGCGCCCAGAAGTGCGGCGGCGTCCAGGCGAAGATGATCAGCACCAGCAGCAGCGGTTCGGCGCTGACATGGCCGGTAGCGGCGGTCCAGCCGAGCAAGGGCGGCGCAGCGCCGGCGAGGCCGCCGATGACGATATTCTGCGGCGTCGCGCGTTTGAGGAACCCCGTATAGATCACCGCGTAACCAAGCAACGAGGCGAGGGTCAGCCACGCCGTCAGCGGGTTGGTAAAGGTCAGCAACAAGGCCTGACCGAGCAGCGCCAGCACCAGCGCAAAGGTCAGCGCTGCCGTCGGTGAAACCCGGCCCTCGGCCAAGGGTCGCTTGTGCGTCCGCGCCATCACCGCATCGATGCGCCGATCGACCACATGATTGACCGCCGCCGCGCCGCCCGCGCACAGCGCAATGCCGAGATTGCCAAACACCAGCACCGTCCACGGCACGCCGGCGCGGGTGGCGAGGAACATGCCGACCAGTGAAGTGATCAGCATCAGCACCACGACTTTCGGTTTGGTCAGCTCCAGATAATCGCGCCACAGCGCTTGCGCCGCGCGCGCGCCGGTCAGACTCGCCATGGTGTTTCTCCTTTGAGGGCAATGGGCGCGACGGCGTGTTTACGCGGGCTAAGGTGCCAGCGTGCGAGCGCCGGTCGGGTGACTCGGACCAGGCTGGTGCGCGCGTGATAATTGACCAGCACCATGCTCAGCAACAGCGCCGCGCCACCGATGTTGTGCGCGACCGCGACCGCCAGCGGTAGATGGAACAGCACGTTGCTGATACCGAGGGTGATCTGTGCGGTGAGGGCCACCAGCACCAGCCCGGCCAGGCGCGTCATGCCCACCACTTTCAATTGCCAGGCCAGCCCAAGCAGCACGACCGTCACCAGCAGCGCGCCGATGCGATGAGTCAGGTGAATGGCAGTACGCGCATCGCTGTCGAGTTGCCCGCCCAGATAATTCGGGCCGATGTGTTGAGTCAGATGAAAGCCATTGGCGAAATCCGCCGGCGGCAGCCATTGACCATGGCAGGTCGGGAAGTCGATGCACGCCACCGCGGCGTAGTTGGAACTGACCCAGCCGCCCAGTGCAATCTGGCCGATCACCAACAATAGTCCGGCCGTGGCCCAGTATTGCAAGCGTCGGGGCACGGTCAGCGCCGGCAGTACGCCGGACAAACGCAGCGTCAGCAGAAACAGCAGACTCAAGGTCGCAAAACCGCCGAGCAAATGCCCGGTGACCACTTGCGGCCAGAGCTTGAGCGTCACCGTCCACATGCCGAACGCCGCTTGCGCAAACACCACCGCCAGCAGAAACAGCGGCAGCTTCAACGGCAGCCCCGGATGACGGCGATTGACCCAGGCGCGCCCGGCCAATACGGCGATCAGCAAACTGAGGGTGCCGGCGAAGTAGCGGTGGATCATCTCGTTCCAGCCCTTGTGCGCTTCCACCGGCGAGTCCGGGTAATGCAGTTCGGCATGGGCCAGTTGCGCCTCGCTTTTCGGCACGCTGATAAAGCCGTAGCAACCCGGCCAGTCGGGGCAGCCGAGGCCGGCGTGGGTCAGGCGCGTGTAGGCGCCAAGCAGTACCACAATCAGTGCCAGCAGAGTGGCAAACAGCGCGAGGCGAAATCCAGGTTTGGCCATGACGATGCCCTTATCCGATGTTGGACAGTTTCAGCAGATGCCGCAGGTCGTTGAGCAGATCCTTGCCTTTCACGTTCGGCTCGTAGCGCAGCACCAGATTGCCGTGCGGGTCGATGATCCACAGTTGCGGTGTGGCTTTGTCGCCGGTGGCCTTGCTGAAGGCGGCAGCGTCCAGCGGATAGCGCTGCAGTTGCGGATATTCGCGTGTGAGCTTGGCCTCGTAGTCGGTGCTCAATGGCTGCGCGACGGCAAGAGCATGGCTGGCGCGCCCGGCTTCGCGGCCGAGGCCGATCTGGATCTGCCGAGCCAGATACACCAGTTGCTGGCAATCCACCGCACACTCTTTGGGCGCGGTCACCAGCAATTGCCAGCGCTTCTCGTCCGCCTGTACGCCGAGGTCCGCGCGGGTCTGACCGTTGCCGATCAATTCACCGTGATAGCTGCGACCCTCGGGCACCCAGAACTGCAATTTGTACATGCCGGTGGCGAGGATCATCGGCCCGACCACGCCGAGCACGATCAACAGCAACTGAATGCGTCCGCGCCGGCGGCTGACGGCAGGTTTGGCCTCAGACATGCTGGGTGGATTCATGGCCGTTCGCATGGTGCTTCTCCTTTGCGTTGTGCAAGCCCAAATAGACGTAGAGACCGAGCAGGGCGGTCGCCATGGCGAACCACTGCACGGCGTAGCCGAGGTGTTTTTCCGGGCCCATGGCGACCACCGGCCAGTCGGTCTGGTAGCTGGCCGGGCCGGGTTCGGCGCGCAGTTCATAGGCGAAGCCGTCGCGCTCAAGGGTTTGCCAGAGCTTGCCCGGCTCGACGGTGGTGACGGTTTGCGGCCATGTGCGGCTGACCGGATCGGCGTGCAGCTGGAATGTCGCGCCGGGGGCGATGTAGACCCAGGCGTCGAGCGTCAGGGCATCAGCGGGCGTGGAAAAATGCGGCGCGACACGGCGATCCGGCCACGGCAGCCAGCCGCGATTGACCAGCAGCCACAGCCCGCTGCGCTGATCTTGAAACGGTTGCAGCAATTCGACGCCCACCTTGCCGTCGCGTTGGCGGTTGTCGAGCAACAGGCTGTGGGCGGCATCGAACTGACCGTGCAGGCGCACGCGGCGATATGCCGGATCGGCGCTGGTTGCCAGTTCGCTGCTGGCCATCGGCTCGGCCACACGGCGCTCGGCATAACTGGCCAGCAGCGCGGTTTTTTCCGCGCCCCGGCCCAGTTGCCAAAAGCCCAGCGCGATCATCAGCGGCAGCAGCAACGCGACCACTACGGTCGGTGTCACCCCCGGACGGAAGCGCTTCATGGCCGCGCCACAAAGTCAGTCGTCGCGCTCGCTATACTCAACTGCATTGCCTGTCCCCCGGAGTTCTTCCCATGCTCAAAGCAGCGATCGTCCTGCTGCTGATTGCCACGGTGATCAGCCTGTTCAGCGGCCTGTTTTTCCTGGTCAAGGACGACAGCAGCTCCAATCGCCTGGTCATCGCCTTGAGTGTTCGGGTGGCATTGGCCGCCGTCACCGTCGGCCTGATGGCCTGGGGTTTCTACAGCGGCCAACTGGTGTCCCACGTGCCGTGGTAGACGGGAGCGGCAAGCTTCAAGCGGCAAGCTACAAGTTAGAGGCCATCCCGCTTTCACTTGAAGCTTGCAGCTAGCAACTTGCAGCTGCTGTCAAAGCACATAGACGAAGAAGAACAAGCCGATCCACACCACGTCGACGAAGTGCCAGTACCAGCTCGCCGCTTCGAAGCCGAACTGATGCTCGTTGTCGAAATGGCCCTTCATGATCCGCATCAGCATCACAAACAGGATGATCGTGCCGATGGTCACGTGGGCGCCGTGGAACCCGGTGAGCATGAAGAACGTCGCGCCGTAGATCCCCGAGCCGAGGGTCAGTCCCAGCTCCTTGTAGGCGTGGATGTATTCCTCGGCCTGGAAGCCAAGAAACGCGATGCCCAGCAGCACAGTGATCGCCAGCCACAGTTTCAGCGCGCCGCGATGGCCTTTCTTCAAGGCGTGGTGGGCGATGGTGATGGTCACGCTGGAGCTGACCAGCAGAATGGTGTTAATCAGTGGCAAGCCCCACGGGCTGATCACCTCTTTGGGCGGCGGAAACAATTTCGGGTCTGGGGTATGCAACAGCGGCCAGGTGAACTGGAAGTTCGGCCAAAGCATGTGGGCAATGCCTTTCGGGCCCTCGCCGCCGAGCGCCGGGCCGGAAATGTGCCGTACGTAGAACAGCGCGCCGAAGAAGGCGACAAAGAACATCACCTCGGAAAAGATGAACCAGCTCATGCCCCAGCGGAACGAGCGATCCAGCTGCGGGCTGTAGAGTCCCGCGCGGCTTTCCTTGATCACCGCTCCGAACCAGCCGAAGAGCATGTACGCCAGCAACAGACCGCCAACGAAAAAGATCAGCGGGCCGTGGGAATCCGGGCGTGCTGCCTTCAGATCGTTGAACCAGGTAGCCAGGCCGTACACGGTGACGAACATCCCGAGCGTGGCGATGATCGGCCATTTGCTCTGGGCCGGGACGTAATAGTGCTCATGAGTTGCCATTTATTGTTCTCCTTATCGGCCACGCTCATCCGCCGGTATTAACGGCCACCGGTGGATGTCGGGCGGTGATATCGAACAGCGTGTAAGACAGCGTCAGGTGCTTCACTTCCTTGGGCATGTCGCGGTCAACGATGAAACGCACCGGCATTTCGATCTGTTCACCGGGTTGCAGCACCTGCTGGGTAAAACAAAAACATTCGGTCTTGTGAAAAAACGCCGCTGCGTTGCTCGGCGCGATGCTGGGCACCGCTTGCGCACTCATCGGCTTGTCGGTGGGATTGCGCGCGATGAACACCATCTCGTTGACTGCGCCGGGGTTGGCGGTCAGTTCGTCGTGCTTGGGATAAAAGTCCCACGGCATGTCGGCGGTGTTGGTCGAGAGAAACTGCACGCGCACCTGGCGCGAGGTGTCGACCACTTGCTCGCCCTCGTACTGGCCGCCGGTCTTGCCGTTGATGCCGAAGGCTTTGCACATCACGTCGTAGATCGGCACCAGGGCAAAACCGAAGATAAACATCGCCACCACCACCAGTAACAGGCGGGTGACCAGTTTTTTCAGCGAGATCGAGTCAGCCATGGTTCATGCCTCCCCACCAAACCCTGTAGGAGTGAGCCTGCTCGCGATGGGTCCACCGCGGTGTGCCTGACACACCGCCATCGCGAGCAGGCTCACTCCTACAAAAGTCAGGCGTTTCATTTCACTTCCGGCGGTGTAGTAAAGGTGTGATACGGCGCCGGTGACGGCACGCTCCACTCCAGCCCCTCGGCGCCATCCCACGGTTTGGCCGGTGCCGGTGGGCCGCCACGAATGGTCTTGATGACGATGAACAGGAAGAAGATCTGCGTGGCGCCGAACATGAACGCGCCGATCGACGAAACCATGTTGAAGTCGGCGAATTGCAGGTTGTAGTCCGGAATCCGTCGCGGCATGCCCGCCAGCCCGACGAAGTGCATCGGGAAGAAGGTCAGGTTCATGCCGACGAACGACAGCCAGAAATGCAGCTTGCCGAGGGTTTCGTCGTACATGTGTCCGGTCCATTTCGGCAGCCAGTAATAGGCCGAGGCGAAGATGCCGAAGATTGCCCCGGGCACCAGTACGTAGTGGAAGTGCGCGACCACGAAGTAGGTGTCCTGGTACTGGAAGTCCGCCGGGGCAATTGCCAGCATCAGCCCGGAGAAGCCACCGATGGAAAACAGGATCACGAACGCCACCGCGAACAGCATCGGCGTCTCGAAGGTCATCGAGCCCTGCCACATGGTGCTGGCCCAGTTGAACACTTTCACCCCGGTCGGTACGGCGATCAGCATGGTCGCGTACATGAAGAACAACTCGCCCACCAGCGGAATGCCGACCACAAACATGTGGTGCGCCCAGACGATGAACGACAGAAAGGCGATGCTCGCCGTCGCGTAAACCATCGAGGTGTAGCCGAACAGCGGCTTGCGCGCGAAGGTCGGGATGATCTGGCTGACCGCGCCGAACGCCGGCAGGATCATGATGTACACCTCGGGGTGGCCGAAGAACCAGAACACATGCTGGAACAGCACCGGGTCGCCGCCACCGGCAGCGCTGAAGAAGCTGGTGCCGAAATGGATGTCCATGAGCATCATCGTCACGCACCCGGCCAGCACCGGCATTACCGCGATCAGCAGGAACGCGGTGATCAGCCAGGTCCAGACGAACAGCGGCATTTTCATCAGCGTCATGCCGGGGGCACGCAGGTTGAGGATGGTCGCGACCACGTTGATTGCGCCCATGATCGAGCTGATGCCCATCAGGTGAATGGCAAAGATGAAGAACGTCACGCTTTCCGGTGCGTAGGTCGTCGACAGCGGCGCGTAAAAGGTCCAGCCGAAATTCGGCCCGCCACCCGGGGTGAACAGTGTCGAGACCAGCAGCAGAAACGCCGCCGGCAATAGCCAGAAACTGAAGTTGTTCATCCGTGGCAGGGCCATGTCCGGCGCGCCGACCATCAGCGGAATCATCCAGTTGGCGAGGCCGACGAACGCCGGCATTACCGCACCGAACACCATGACCAGACCGTGCATCGTGGTCATCTGGTTGAAGAATTCCGGCTGCACGATCTGCAGGCCGGGCTGGAACAGCTCGGCGCGAATGACCATGGCGAACGAGCCGCCGAGCAGGAACATGCAGAACGCGAACCACAGGTACAGCGTGCCGATGTCCTTGTGGTTGGTGGTCAGCACCCAGCGCATCAGGCCTTTGGCGGGGCCGTGGGCGTGGTCGGCGTGACCGTGGTCATCGATGACAGCGCTCATGGCCGGTCTCCTTCACGAAAGTGGACGGGGCAGGCCAGGGCGCGCGGCCCCGACCGGTTCACTGAATACGCAATTGACCGGCTCATTTGCTTTCCGCCTGTTTCAGCTCCAGCACTTCTTTTGGCGTGACCATGTCGCCCTTGTTGTTGCCCCAGGCGTTACGTTCGTAGGTCACGACCGCGGCGATATCGACTTCCGACAGTTGCTTGCCGAATGCCGCCATGGCGGTGCCGGGTTTGCCGTGGAAGACAATGCTCAGGTGGCCTTCTTTCGGCCCGGTGGCGATTTTCGAGCCCTTGAGCGCCGGGAACATCGGCGGCAGGCCCTGGCCTTCGGCCTGGTGACAGGCGACGCACGTGGTGTGGTAGACCTTGTCGCCGCGCTCCTTGAGCTCGTCGAGGGTCCATTCCTTGCTGGTCAGCTCCTTGAGCTGCGCCGCTTCTCCCTTGCGCTCGGCGAGCCATTTTTCGTAGTCGGCCTGCTCCTTGACCTCGACCACGATGGGCATGAAGCCATGGTCCTTGCCGCACAGTTCGGCGCATTGACCGCGATAGAGGCCGGGCTTGTCGATACGGGTCCAGGCTTCGTTGACGAAACCGGGGATCGCATCGCGCTTGACCGCAAACGCCGGCACCCACCATGAGTGAATAACGTCGGCGGAGGTGACAAGGAAGCGCACCTTGGCGCCGATCGGCAGCACCAGCGGCTTGTCGACTTCGAGCAAATAGTGCTCGCCCTTGGCTTCCTTGTTGTGGATCTGCTCGGCGGGGGTGGCCAGGTTGCTGAAGAACTCGACGTCCTGACCCAGATATTTGTAGTGCCACTTCCACTGATAACCGGTGACCTGAATATCGATATCCGGCTCACTGGTGTCGTACATCTTGATCAACGTGGCGGTGGCGGGAACGGCCATGGCTACCAGAATCAGCAGCGGCACAATGGTCCACATGATCTCGACGCCGGTGCTTTCGTGGAATTTTGCGGCGACCTGGCCGGTGGAGCGGCGGTGCACCATCATCGACCAGAACATGGCGCCGAAGACGATGATCCCGATCACCACACAGATCCAGAAAATGGTCATGTGCAGGTCGAATACTGCGTGACTGATTTCAGTCGCTCCAGGCGCCATATTCACAGTCCAGGCGGCGTTGGCCTGGCTGAAAATCGACCACAACAGGAGGCCCATCCAGACATGTGGATGTCGCATCATTGCGGGTTCCCCTTATCGTTCTTGTTATCCCGCCGGCTTTCGCCTGCGGCAAGGGAGCGGCTGCATCAGACTACGAACTTGAATCGCCGGGCCTTGCTGCGGGTGCAGTCGGGCGTCATCAGCTAACTCCATTCATTGGCGAGTATAGACAGCGCCCGGGAATTGCAACCCGGGCACGTAAATGAGCTGAAACACCCGGCGCTTGCGTTCAAGGGCCCGAATGGAGAAGGATGCAGACGAGTGGTGGCGAATGGATATAACGCAGCTGCATCAAGGATGAAATAATTATGACAAATGCGTCTTAGCGTTTTTCGTAAGCCAGCTAAGTTATGTCTTCCCTATTTCATTGCCTTGTTTCCTGGAGTTTTCATGAACACCGCCGCATTGCGCGAGCAGATCCAAACCGCCCAACAGCACGAAAAAGACACCGGCCTGCTGACCCGTCAGCTGGAAAGCAAGCTGCCTCATCTGCACCCGGCGATCCAGTTGCCGGAAACCGACGCCAACGGCGTGCTGACGCGTTTCGTCGCCGCCTACATAGATGAAGTACCAGACCTGCTCGATGCAGCCAATGAAGTCGCCAGGGAAGCGGGAATCGAATCGCAGATCAAACCGGTGCTGAAAATCGCCGAGCAGTATTTCCTCCAGCCGCCAGCGATCATGGCCGGGCATGTGGGCCTGGACAGCCTGCTCGACGAAGCCTATCTGGCGCACCGTTTTGTCGAAGAGGTCAACGACCTGTACATCAAGCATTTCGGCCAGCCACTGATCCCCCTGGACATGACGGTCGCCAATCTGATTGCTCACCAATTGATCGGTGAAGCATTTGCCAATCAACTGGACGAAGCGGTACACCACGCGATTGATGAAATGCTCAACGACGAGAGTTTTGCGCTGGAGTCGGTAGAAGCCTACCGCGACAAACTCAGCAGCCCGGACACCGGCGCCGCGTGGAAGCGCTGGCCGTGCATGAGCCGCCGCTTGGGTGTGGGGCTTGAGCTGGATCAGCCGGCTGCCTGAGTCATACACAATCCAATGTAGGAGTGAGCCTGCTCGCGATGGCGATGGAACATTCAACATCTTCGTTGATTGATCCACCGTCATCGCGAGCAGGCTCACTCCTACAGGGGTCGAGTTCAACCCGTAGATTCAACCCGCCGCACCAATCCCGGTATTGGTCCGCACCCGGCCTTCCAGCCTGCGCTTCAACCCACGCGACTCGATCAACAGCTTCGAACCCTTCGCCGCATTTGCCCGGCCCCATTCCTCCAGCAATTCCAGACACGAGTGGTCGATATAGCTCAGGTTATTCAGCGGCACATGCACCGTGGTGCCGTGGGGAATGCTGCCCAGTACCTGGGTCAGCGCCGGCACTTTGAGGAACGTCGCCGCACCGACCAGACGCAATTCCATCTCGCCGTCCTGCGGCAGGTCGATCAGGCTGATCTTCAAGCGTGAGGCCTTGAATGCCAGCTTCAACATCGTCAGGCCAAAACCGATCAGCACGCCGGTGAGCAGGTCGGTGAAGATGATCGCCAGTGCCGTCGCGGCGTAGGTGAACATTGGCATGCGTCCGTAACGACTCAGACCACGGAAGGCTTTCAGGTCGACCAGTTTGAAACCGGTATACACCAGCACACCGGCCAGGCTCGCCACCGGAATGCTTTGCAGCACACTCGACAGCAACAGCACGAACGCCAGCAGCCACAGGCCGTGAAAGATCGTCGAGTAGCGCGTGGTCGCACCGGCCTGAACGTTGGCCGAACTGCGCACGATCACACCGGTCATCGGTAACGCACCGACCAGTCCGCAGAGCATGTTGCCGACACCTTGCGCCGACAATTCACGGTCGAAATCCGAGCGTACACCGCTGTGCATACGGTCCACCGCGGCGGCGGACAACAGGGTTTCGGCGCTGGCGATGAACGCCACGGCGAACGCGGCGATCAGCAGCGTCGGGTCGGCGAGACTCATCAGGTCCGCGGGTTTGAGCCAATCGATGGCTTCGGCCAGATTCGCCGGTACTTCTACACGCTTGACCTGCAAGGCCAGCAGCAGACTGGCGGCGGTCGCCAGACCTACTCCCAGCAGGGCGCCGGGCACGAAACGCAGCGAATGTGGGCGAAATTTTTCCCACAGCCACATCACCGCAATCGTCGCCAGCCCGAGCAACCCGGCCTGCCAGCCAAACGACGGCAGGGCCTGCGCCACGGCCGCCGGGAATGCCGTGAGGTTGTCCAGCCCTGACGGTTGTGGCTTGGCGTCGAGCATCACATGCACCTGCGACAGCACAATCAACACGCCAATCCCCGCCAGCATTCCGTAGACCACCGCTGGCGCCGTGACCCGAAACCAGCAACCGAGCTTCAGGCGCCCGGCGACCAGTTGCAGAAAACCGGCCAGCAACAGGATCGGCCCGAGCATCTCGATACCATGCTGGCGCACCAGCTCGAACACCAACACCGCCAGCCCCGCCGCCGGCCCGCTGACCTGCAATGGCGAACCCGCCAGCCAACCGACCACCAGACCACCGATGATCCCGGTAATCAAACCTTTGGCCGGCGGCAACCCTGAGGCAATCGCAATACCCATGCACAGCGGCAGGGCGACCAGAAACACAACCACGGAAGCGAGCAGCTCCCGGGGCAACACCGCTTTCAATTGAGCCGCACGCATGGCGATTCTCCCGAAGTTTTCTTCAGGCGTGGCGAGGCCGGGCCGCTGAATCAGCGGCCGGCGTCAAACCACACAGATGTTTAGGAAGAGTTAGAAGCGCGCTTTGGGCGTCGCGACCGGTATCGGATGGCTGCCGTCGAGCGGCAGGAAACGACCCTGATCTGCGTCGTAAGCTTTGATTTCGCTGGTTTCGATGTTGTAGACCCAGCCATGGATGAACAGATGACCGTTCGCCATGCGCGAGGCTACCGAAGGATGGGTACGCAAGTGCTGCAGCTGGGCGATGACGTTTTCCTCGGTGAGGATCGGCATGCTTTCTTTTTCGTCGGTGCAGTTGCAGTTGTCATGCACCATGGTTTTCGCCACTTCAGCGTGGCGCAGCCAGGCTTTGACCGTTGGCATTTTTTCCAGGCTGTCCGGGTTGAGTACCGCACGCATGGCGCCGCAATCGGAATGGCCGCAGATGATGATGTGCTGCACGCCAAGCGCCAGCACCGCATATTCGATCGCGGTGGAAACGCCGCCGTTCATCTGCCCGTAAGGCGGCACGACGTTGCCGACGTTACGGGTCACGAACAGATCGCCGGGCGAACTCTGCGTAATAAGCTCGGGAACGATGCGCGAGTCGGCGCAGGTGATGAACATCGCCTTGGGCGCCTGAGCCGTCGCGAGTTTCTTGAACAGTTCTTCCTGCTGGGGAAAAACGTCATGATGAAAGCGTAAAAAGCCATCAACGATCTGTCGCAGTGCTGCATCGGCGGATTCCGCTTCAGGGCTTTGCGCCGAGGCAGCCAACGACTGTTTATCCTTGTCACTCATGATTCATCCTCTTTGGCGGATTCAGGGAGTCTTCCCCGGTGTTCCGGTATGAAGCCAGTGGCTGTTTAAACCATCCGGGTCATCCCGACCCGTCAGTCACTCGATGAACAAGGTAGCTGCCGAAACTTAACTCAAACTGAATCAAGCGCTCTAGAACGTGTGTTCCAGGTCACAAAAAATGTGACCGAGCAATCCCGGCAGAAGGATTCCAACCCACAACCCTGGGTCAATTGTCGCTAAATCAGCGACATCTGGCGACCCGGTGGACAGAAGGCTGTGCAGTCGAGGTCGTAACCCTCACGATGATTCAGGCCAAGGCGCTTGATGGCCTTGGCGAAACGCTGCGCGAGCAGATCGGCGAAAATGCCTTCGCCACGCATGCGCGCACCGAAACGGCTGTCGTAAAGCTCGCCGCCGCGGCTCTGGCGAATCAGGCTAAGGACGTGGGCGGCGCGTTGCGGGTAATGTGCGGCCAGCCATTCCTCGAACAGCGGCGCCACCTCCAGCGGCAGGCGCAGCATCATGTACGCAGCGCTTTGCGCACCGGCGGCGTGGGCCTCGCTGAGCAGGGTTTCGATCTCGCTGTCGTTGATCATCGGGATCATCGGCGAACACAGCACGCCGACCGGAATCCCGGCTTCGCGCATCACCCGGATCGCGCGCAAGCGTGCCTTGGGCGCGGCGGCACGGGGTTCAAGGACGCGTTTGAGTTCGTCATCCAGGGTGGTCAGGCTGATCATCACCTTCACCAGCCGTTGTTGCGCCAGTTCGGTCAGCAGATCCAGATCACGCAGAATCAGCGAACCTTTGGTAACGATCGTCACTGGATGTCGATAGCGCAGCAGCACTTCGAGGGTCTGCCGGGTAATCCTGTATTCGCGTTCGATCGGCTGATACGGATCGGTGTTGGAGCCCAGATTGATCGGCGCGCATTGATAACCGTTCTTGCTCAACTGCTCTTCCAGCACTTGCGCGGCGTTGGTCTTGGCGATCAGCCGGGTTTCGAAATCCAGCCCCGGCGACATGTCCCAATAGGCATGGCTGGGCCGCGCGTAGCAATAAATGCAGCCGTGCTCGCAGCCGCGATAAGGATTGATCGAACGGTCGAAGGGCAGGTCCGGCGAGGTGTTGCGGCTGATGATCGATTTGGCCTTTTCGATGATCACTTCGGTGTTTTGCGTCTCTGGCACTTCCTGATACCAGCCGTCATCCTCGGCCACCGAACGGTTCGGCGCGAAGCGGTTGTGCGGGTTGGTAGCGGTGCCGCGACCGCGAGGCGGTGGAGTGATCATGATGCTGCTCTCGATCTGTATGGGCATACAGTACCGAGTGACGCGTGTCTGATCCAGTACCGTTCAGCGATGAGGCCACTGATCTGTATTAATCCGCAAACAAGAGACAACCGGCGATACATATACCCGGTTGTTGTGCAAAGTTGCCGCAGATAGTCTTTGGCACTCAGGTGGACCCAGGATGGGTTACAAAAACAAAAGGATTTAGTGTTATGTCGTTTCTTAATCAACGTGGCGTTTTCATGCAAATGATGTTGCCCAATGCCTCCGAGCCCAACACCATTGTTTCGCTGCAACTGGCGCGCAAGGAACTGGGCTGGAACGCCGAGCAGGCGCTGCCCACCGAGGCACTGGTTGACTCGAGTTACGTGGTCGCAGTGTCTGCTGACCGTGGCAAGACCTTTACTATTCGCAGCAACAAAAATGATGTAGACGGCGACGGTGATATCGATAGCGATGACAAGGAAAAGTTGATCGCGCTGGCCAAGGCGTATGTGAGTATCGTCAATCCGTAAGTTGGATTTACTGTCACGCTTTAAAATTAAAACCCTGCATGAAAAGTTCATGCAGGGTTTTGTTTTTATTGATGCTTGGTCACTTGACCAAGATCATTCGGCGACATGCTTTCCATGTCATTGCTGCGCAGGTTGGCGACGTCTTTGGCGCTCACCGGCGCGCCTTTGTTACCCCAACTCCCCCGAATGAAACTCACCACATCCGCGACTTCCTGATCCGACAGGCGCCAGGCGAAGCCGGGCATGGTAAAGGTCGATGGCGCGGTGTGCGTGGCCGGCAGCGTGCCGCCCTTGAGGATGATGTGGATCAACGAGGTCGGATCCTCCGTCTGCAATACCGGATTGCCCGCCAGTGCCGGAAACACGCGGGTGTAGCCGTGCCCGTCGGTGCGGTGGCATGCCGCGCAGTTGTCGATGTACACCGACGCGCCACGCTGGCTGTCGTCGCCGTTCCACAGCGCTTTGGCAGCTTTTTCATCGTACTGATGCGGCTGATCGGCGGGATCGCTGGCCGGCAGCGACTTCAGATAACGGGCGATGGCGGTCAGGTCGGCGTCGGTCATGTATTGCATGCTGTGGGTGACCACGTCGCTCATGCCGCCGAACACCGCGCTGCGATCACTGCGCCCGGTCTTGAGGAATTGCACCAGTTGCTCCTCGCTCCAGCTGCCGAGGCCGTCCTTGTGGTCGCCGCGCAGGCTCTTGGCGATCCAGCCTTCCAGCGGCGCACTGCCGGCGAGGAAGGTTTTGCCATCCGATGCGCTGAGGGATTTTTCCTGCATGGTCAGGGCGCGTGGTGTGTGACAGGCGCCGCAGTGGCCGAGTCCTTCGACCAGATACGCGCCGCGATCAATCACCGGATCGTCCGACGTGGCCTTGTAATCCTCGACCTTCGGCGCGAACAGCCAACGCCAGCCCATCAGCGGCCAGCGCATGCTCAACGGCCACGGAATGTCGCTGGCCCTGTTCTCCTGCGCCACCGGTTCGACGCCGTGCATGAAATACGCATACAGCGCTTGCATGTCAGCCTGGTTGACCCTGGCGTAGGACGGATACGGCATTGCCGGGTACAAGGTGCTGCCATTTTTGGCGACGCCATGGCGCACGGCCTGGTCGAAATCCTCGAAGCTGTAATCACCGATACCGGATTTGTCCGGGGTGATGTTGGTCGAGTAGATCGTGCCGATCGGGGTTTCCATCGGCAGGCCGCCCGCGAACGGCTTGCCGTTTTTGGTGGTATGGCAAGCCACGCAGTCACCGGCACGGGCGAGGTATTCGCCTTGTTTGATCAGATTCTGATCAACTTCCGCTGCCTGCAGGGAGGCGCTGCCGAGCAGCGCCAGGGTGGCGATAACGAAATTTTTCATGGTCATCGCTCCTTATGCCTGAACCAGCGGGCCGGGATTTTTCAGATATTGCTCGCGGATCGCTTTTGCCGACCAGTAGGTCAGTGCCGCGACGAGTCCGGTCGGGTTGTAGCCCAGGCCTTGCGGGAACGCCGAGGCGCCGGGCACGAAGACGTTGTGCACGTCCCAGCTCTGCAGATAGCGGTTCAACGCGCTGGTCTTCGGATCGGTGCCCATGATCGCGCCACCGTTGAGGTGGGTGGTCTGATAGGACGCGGTATTGAAGTGGTCGCCGACCTGCTTGCCGATCACCGCAATCGCTTTGGGCCCCATGGCTTGGGCGACCTTGCCCATTTTTTCGACCATGAAGCGGTTCATCTTGATGTCGTTTTCCTGCCAGTCGAAGGTCATCCGCAGCAGCGGCAGACCGTAGGCATCGCGATAGACCGGGTCGAGATCGAGGTAGTTGCCGCGGTAGGACTGATGCGCACCGTGGGCGTCCATCGACACCTGATGGGTGTAGTAATCGGCGGTCGCACGTTTCCACGCGCTGCCCCACGCCGGTGTGCCGGGCGGGTTCGAGGTGCCGGCTATCGGCCTGCTGCCGGCCTGGTTGACCCACATCGGCGAGCCACCGACGAAGCCGTGCGGGCCGTGGTCGAAGTTGTCGGCGTTGAAGTCATCCAGTGCCACGCCGTTGCCGCCAGCGCCGATGAAGTTGTTGGTGTGGGTGTTCTTGTCGAAGAACGCCTTGATGGTCGCCATGTTCTGGTAGGCGAAGTTGCGCCCGACCACGCCTTCGCCGCTGATCGGATCGTACGGTTTGCCAATGCCCGAGAGCAGCATCAGACGCACGTTATGCAACTGGAACGCGCCGAGAATCACCAGATCAGCCGGCTGTTCGATTTCGCGGCCTTGGCCATCGATATAAGTCACGCCGGTGGCTTTGCTCTTGCTGCTGTCGAGGTTGACCCGCAGCACATGCGAGTTGGGCCGCAGTTCGAAATTCGGCAATGGCTTGAGCGCCGGCAGAATGTTCACGTTCGGCGACGCCTTGGAATACATGTAGCAGACATAACCGCTGCAGAAACCGCAGAAGTTGCACGGGCCCATCTGTGCACCGTAGGGATTGGTGTACGGCCCGGAAGTATTAGCGGAAGGCAGGTTGTAGGGCTTGTAACCGACCTCTGTAGCCGCTTTACCAAACAATTGCGCAGACACGGTGTTCTTTTGCGCTTCGAGCGGGAACGGGTTGGAGCGGTCCGGCGCGTAGGGATTGCCGCCCTTGCCTTGACCGACCAATTGGCCCTTCACGGTCCAGGCCTGGCCGGAGGTGCCGAAGACTTTTTCGGCGAAGTCGAAAAACGGCTCCAGCTCTTCATAGCTGACGCCGAAGTCCTGAATGGTCATGTCCTTGGGGATGAAGCTTTTGCCGTAGCGCTCTTCGTAGTGGCTGCGCATGCGCAACTCAATCGGATCGACGCGAAAGTGCACGCCCGACCAGTGCAAACCGGCGCCGCCGACACCGTTGCCCGGCAGGAATGCGCCCAACTGACGGTTCGGCAGGGCGATGTCGTTGACGCTATGCCGAATGGTCACGGTTTCTTTGGAGATGTCTTGAAAGAGTTTTTTGCGCACGCTGTAGGTGAGTTCGTCGATCACCTGGGGATAGTTGCCGTCGGGGTAGGTGTCCTGCATCGGCCCACGCTCCAGCGCCAGCACGTTGAGACCCGCTTCGGTCAGTTCCTTGGCCATGATCGCGCCAGTCCAGCCGAAACCGACGATCACGGCGTCGACCTTTTTCATTACCGTTGCCATGTTTACGCCCTCTCGCCGCGGATCGACACTGCCGGGAAGGGGTATTGCTCGTTGCGTTCCACCCAATCCATGAAATCGGCGCGGGCGCCGGGGAAACCGATCATGGTCCAGCCGACCATGCCTTTATTGCCGCCGTGGATCGGGTCGCAGAAGAAGCCTTCCTTGGTGTTCTGCAGCAGCAGATTGAAGAAAATCTTCGCCGCAACCGCGTCGAACTGTGGTTTACCGGCTTCAAGCTGCTTGAGCAAATCGTCTCGGGTAGCGCTGTCTTGCTCGGCAAATGTTTTACCGTTGAAGGCTTTTGCCCACTGATCCGTGGCGGCGATGCCCAAACGATAGATGTCCTTGGGCACCAGTTTGCTTTGCCAGCCCATTTCCGGCGCGGCGTCGGCATTGAACGGGCCTTGCATGTACCACAGGGCACCGGCGGCGTACGGCGTGTTCATCTGACGATCGATGTATTCCGGCACGCCGGCTTCGAGCGCACCCGGGCCTTGGGCATCGTTGGGGATCAATTGCGCGACGGCGGCATTGATGAACGCCCATTCCTCAGCGGTGAAATAGCTGGGCTGGTATTCGCCGGCCTCGCCACGAACTGGCTGGGTGGCAGGTTTGGCGGGCGCGGTTTCAGGCGCGGCGTGCAGCACGCTGCTGCCCAGACCAGTGCCGGCCAGGGTGACCACTGGAATCAGGGTCAGGGATTTGCGCAAAAACTCACGCCGCGGGTTGTCTCGATCTTCATCAGACATGGGGTGCACCTCATCAGGCATTAGCATTGAGCCGATTCTGCGAAAGGCTTGGGATTTTGCGTCGCAACGACAGCGCTCTGGCCTGAAAAAAGGCAGGGTGCCTGCAACATCGTGTGACAAATGGTAGCAGGCTAAGCATCAGCATGAACCGGCGCGATGGAAAAAAGCTCCGGCCGCAATGAAATTTTTGTCATCAAGCGCCGTTCACAATTCTTTAACAAGCGACTCACAGGGCTTTGACCGTTCAACCGCGAAGCTGCGCCGTCTCTCAATGAAACATCCGAAACGGTCAATTCCAGCATGCCTCGAGTGCGCATTTTTCCTGTTTTTTGCTCGGCTCTTTTCGTCCTGTTGCAGCTGACGTCCGTTCAGGCCGAGTCGCTGTCGCTGGCCCGCCCCGCTGAATGGGCGCAGCCGGTCGAAGTGCAGTACAACCTGTTCCAGATGTCGCCGACCTTGTATCGCAGCGCCTTGCCCGACGGTGGTGCGCTTCCCCTTCTGAAAAATCTGAAGATCATCACGGTGATCAATTTTCTCCCGGACGATGATCGCAGCTGGCTAGCGGATCCGGCTATCGAGCAGGTGCGATTGCCTTATCGCACCAATCATGTCGATGACAGCGACGTGCTCAAGGCGTTGCGCGCGATCCAGGCGGCCGAAGCCAACGGCCCGGTGCTCATGCATTGCAAGCACGGTTCTGACCGCACCGGGCTGATGGCGGCCATGTATCGGGTCGTGGTGCAGGGCTGGAGTAAAGAGGACGCCCTGAGCGAAATGACGCAGGGCGGTTTCGGCGACAGCACCCACTTCAAGGACGGCATTCGCTACATGATGCAGGCGGATGTCGACAAGTTGCGCACAGCGCTGGCCAACGGCGATTGCAGCACCAGTGCCTTCGCCACCTGCTCGATGAAAAGCTGGTTCAAATCGGCCCACGTCGAGTAGCCTGCGGTTTAATCCGGCCGCGCTGAAAACAGTTCGGCGGGCCTCGGCTTGCCGAGAAATTTTTCCATTGCACCAAGCAGCGAAACC
Organism: Pseudomonas koreensis; assembly: GCF_036668835.1. Classification (GTDB taxonomy): domain Bacteria; phylum Pseudomonadota; class Gammaproteobacteria; order Pseudomonadales; family Pseudomonadaceae; genus Aquipseudomonas; species Aquipseudomonas koreensis_I. The sequence goes on along the minus strand of NZ_JAZEVW010000003.1, from coordinate 27,032 downwards.
GATTCGCCGGAGAAAAACGCGTCGCGCAAATCCCGGCCGGTCTGTGTGTTGAACACGCCTTCGCGTTCGACGCGCTTGAACGCTTCGGAGGCCAGCACACCTGACCATTTGTAGGCGTACACCGAGGCTTCGTAACCGGTCACCAGATAATCGAAACCGCTGGCAAATCGGCAATAGGCCGGCAGGTTCAGTTGCGGGATCTGCTTCAGCACCGCGTCGAAGCATTGTTGTAGATCGCGGCCATTGGCCGCGCTGCGGTGCAATTCAAGATCGAGCAGAGCCTCGAGCAATAGCATGGCGGTATCGCGGCTGGTGTGCGACGCGATGGCGGCCAGCGCCGAGGATATCCGCGCACGGCTTAGCGGCATATGGTTTTGGTAATGAGCGGACAACCACTGAAGCAGCTCCTCTGAGAGGCTCAATTGCTCGAACAGCTGTCCGGCGAACTCTGCCGAGTCCCGCCCCAGTTGCGAAATACCGGAAAGGTTGTAGTGCGGCGAACGGGTCAGCACATGCTGCAGGCAATGCCCGAATTCGTGAAACAGCACGCGCAGGTCCTTGTGCGACAGCAGGCTGGGATGTCCGTCGGTGGCGGGCGCGAAATTGCAATGAAGGATGGCGATCGGCAGGGCCGGTCGACCTTCGGCATTGATACGGTGGTCGCGCACGGTGCTGGCCGCGGCGAAGTCGGGCGCATCCTGACGATGAAAGGGATCGAAATAGACATAGCCGAGCACCTGATCGTATTCGCTGACCTCTAACAACCGCACCTCTTGGTGCCAATGGCTGAGGTCTTTGCGCTCGGTCAGTTTGACGCCGAATAGATGTTCGATGAACTGGCAGAAACGGCGCAGCGTTTCGTCCAGTTCAAAGTACTGGCGAAGGCCTTTGGGTGCGCTGGCCGAACGTTGCTGGCGCCATTGTTCAGCGAAGTAGTCGAAATCCCAGGCCTGGAGTTCTTCGATTCCCTGGGTCGCAGCAAATATCTGTAAGTCCTGCGTGTCCCGCTCCAGCGCCGCGCGATTGTGCGCAATCTGCTGCTTTAGAAACGCTTCGACCTGAGCCGGCGAGGTACCCATCTGTTGCGAGAGGCGCTGATGGGCGAAGCTTTCAAAGCCGAGCAATCGAGCTTCTTCATGGCGCAACGCGAGCAATTTCTGCAAGACCGGGCCGTTGTCGAACCGCTCGGAATGCGGTCCCTGATCCGAGGCCCGGGTGCTGAACGCGACGAAGTACGCCTCACGCAAACGGCGGTCGCTGGCGTTTTTCATCAGGTATTCGTACGTGTTGCGATCGAGTGTCAGCAGCCAGCCGGTTTTTCCCGCCTGACGTGCAGAAAGCGCCAATCGATCCTTGAAGTCGGCAGACAAGCCATCAAGCGTGGCAATGTCGTCGATCTGCTTGGTCCAGGCGGCGTTGCTGCGCTGCAGATTGATCTGGAAGATTTGCTGCTGTAGATCGATGTCGCCGGTTAGTGCGGCCAGTCGCTGTCGTTGTTCGGTGGGCAATTCGATGCCTGTCAGGCGGAAGTCGAGCAGGGTCTTGGCCAGCGATGCCTTGCGAAACGCATCGAAGCTGGCGGCGATCGGGCTCCGCTCCAGACTTTGATACGTGCGGTATAGCGCCAGGTTGGCAAATTTCCGCGAGCGATAGCGCTTCGCGATCAGGCTGCACTGCGCGCTTTGCGTCAGCCAGTCGGCATCAGTGCCTTTGACCGTGTCGAGTACTTCGATGATGGCGATGGCTTCGGCGATGCGTGCGTCGGCTTCGTCGATAGCGATCACCAGATCATCCCAGCTCGGGTGAACGGTCTGCGTGGCAATCACCTCGGCGATGATCCGCTGGTTGTCAGCGACGATGGCATCGAAGGCGGGGGCCAGGTGTTCGGCTTGTATCTCGGACCAGGCCGGCAGTTGCCAGCGTTGCAGCAGGGGCGTGGCGGGGGGCATCGCGTCTTCCTTGACCGTAGGCTGAAAAACTCAGCCTACGGACAAAGCGCGAGGGCGAGGCGGTAAAGGAATACCACCTCGGAGGGGTGATTTTACTCGTCGGTCTTTTTCTTCAGTTTCGGATTGGGGAAAAACTGCACCGCCTGGACTTTCTTGTCCGCTGGCGGCTTGAGCGCGCTGGTGTTGACCCGCGTGCCCAATTCCTTGGGCACCGACAGTCCTTGCTCATTGAGCGTGTCCGAATAACCGCAGGCCACGCATTCGCGGTGCGGCACGCCGTCTTCGTTCCACATCATCAGTTTGTCCGGCTCGCTGCACGCCGGGCAGACCGCCCCGGCGATAAAGCGTTTTTTAGTAATCACAGGCCCCTCACTCATGCTGCCGCGTCCTCACTCAGGCCGCTGTGGCGCAACAGTGCGTCAATCGACGGTTCACGGCCACGGAAGTCGACGAACAGCACCATCGGTGCCTGCGAACCGCCACGGGCCAGGATCGCCTCGCGGAAGGCGCGCCCGGTTTGCGCGTTGAGCACGCCGTCTTCTTCGAATTTGGAGAAGGCATCCGCGGAAAGCACTTCAGCCCACTTGTAGCTGTAGTAACCGGCGGCATAACCGCCAGCGAAGATGTGCGCGAAGCTGTTGGGGAAGCGGTTGTACGCCGGTGGTCGCATCACCGAGACCTCGTCGCGCACGCCTTCGAGCACCTGCGCAACGCTGCGGCCATCGCCGTGAGTGGCGTGCAGTTCGAAGTCGAACAGAGAGAACTCCAACTGACGGACCATCATCAGGCCGGACTGGAAGTTCTTCGCCGCGAGCATTTTTTCCAGCAGATCCTGCGGCAGCGGCTCGCCGGTTTCGTAGTGACCTGAAATCAGTGCGAGGCCCTCCGGCTCCCAGCACCAGTTTTCCATGAACTGGCTCGGCAGCTCGACCGCATCCCACGCCACGCCATTGATGCCCGATACGCCAGCATGATCGACGCGGGTCAGCAGGTGGTGCAGGCCATGACCGAACTCGTGGAACAGCGTGGTCACTTCATCATGGGTCAGCAGCGCTGGTTTGCCGCTGTCGGCCGGGGTGAAGTTGCACACCAGGTTGGCCACCGGGCTTTGCAGCACGCCGTCGACGGTGCGGCGGCGGTCGCGGGCGCCGTCCATCCAGGCACCGCCACGCTTGTTGGCGCGAGCGTAGAGGTCGAAGAAGAAGCGCCCGACGTGCTCGCCGTTTTCCTTGATTTCGAACAGGCGCACGTCCGGGTGCCAGGTGTCGAAGCCTTTCAGCTCGGCGATTTCGATGCCGTACAGACGTTGAACAATGGCGAACAAGCCGCTCAGTACTTTGTCGATCGGGAAGTACGCACGCAAAGTTTCCTGGGCAACGCTGTAACGCTGTTCGCGCAGTTTTTCACCGTAGAAACCACTGTCCCAGCTTTGCAGATCGGCGCAGCCCTGTTCGGCGGCGTAGGCACGCAGTTGTTGCAGATCCTGCTCGGCGAACGGTTTGCTGCGCTTGGCCAGATCACGCAGGAAGCTCAGCACTTGATCGCTGGACTCGGCCATTTTGGTGGCCAGGCTCAGCTCGGAGAAGCTGGCGAAGCCCAACAGTTTTGCCAGTTCCTGACGCAGGTCGAGGATCTGTTCCATTACCGGGCCGTTGTCGTTCTGGCCGGCGTTCGGACCTTGATCCGAGGCACGGGTGCAGTAGGCCGCGTAGACTTCTTCACGCAGCGCACGGTCCTGCGCATAGGTCATTACCGCGTAATAGCTCGGGAATTCGAGGGTGATCAGCCAGCCGTCGAGGCCTTTGGCTTGCGCGGCGGCGGCCATTTGCGCCTTGGCCGAATCGGTCAGGCCGGCGAGGGCGGCTTCGTCGGTGACGTGCTTGGTCCACGCCTGAGTGGCGTCGAGCAGTTGATTGGAGAAACGGCTGCCCAGCTCGGACAGCTTGCTCTGCACTTCGGCGTAACGCTTCTGTTCGGCCTCGGGCAGGTCGATACCCGACAGACGGAAGTCACGCAGCGCCTGTTCGAGAATAGTCTTTTGCGCGACGTCAAAACCGGCGGCTTCCGGGCTGTTGGCCAGCGCTTCATAAGCCTGGAACAGTTCGCGGTTCTGGCCCATCTCGGTGGAGTAGGCGCTCAGGGCTGGCAGGCACGACTCGTAGGCTTCACGCAATTCGGCGCTGTTGCACACGGCGTTGAGGTGGCTGACCGGGCTCCAGGCAGCGCCGAGACGATCATTGAGTTCGTCCATCGCCAATACCAGACCGGCCCACGTCGGGTGCTGGCCTTGGCTCTTGAGAATTTCGGCAATGGCCGCGCGGTTATCGGCCAGAATGGTTTCGATGGCCGGCAGGACGTGTTCGGCACGGATCGTGGAGAACGGTGGCAGGTCGTAGGACTGCAGCAGAGGGTTGTTCACGCTCACGGTTGGCACCTTGGCTGGAAGAAACATGCGCCCATCTTAATTACAATCGACACTCACCGCAGCTATCGGCGACAGAGAGAGAACTAATCGTGGCCCTTCGCAAGTACCAGCAACACACCCCGCAGTTGAGCAAAGGCGCATTTGTCGACGGCTCCGCGGTGGTGATCGGCGACGTCGAAATCGGCGAAGACAGCTCCGTCTGGCCGCTGACCGTGATCCGCGGCGACATGCACCGCATCCGCATCGGCGCGCGCACCAGCGTGCAGGACGGTTGCGTGCTGCACATCACCCACGCCGGCCCGTTCAACCCCGATGGTTTCCCGTTGCTGATCGGCGACGATGTGACTATCGCTCACAAAGTCATGCTGCACGGCTGCACCATCGGCAGCCGCGTGTTGATCGGCATGGGCAGCATTGTCATGGACGGCGCGGTGGTCGAGGACGATGTGATCATTGGCGCCGGCAGCCTGGTGCCACCGGGCAAGCGCCTGCAAAGCGGCTTCCTGTACGTGGGCAGCCCGGTGAAACAGGTGCGAGCCCTGACCGACAAGGAAAACGCCTTCTTCACTTATAGTGCCGCCAACTACGTGAAGCTCAAGGATCTGCATCTGGCCGAACGCTACGACACACTCTGAAGCGCAATCGCGACTGCCCAGGATTATCCATGCATTACCAGACCGTATTGTTCGACCTCGATGGCACCCTGACCGATCCGCGTGAGGGCATCACCCGTTCCATCCAGTTCGCCCTCGGCAAACTCGGCATCGACGAGCCGGATCTGACCAGACTGGAACACTTCATCGGCCCGCCGCTGCTGCAGGCGTTCATGCAGTTCTACGCGTTCGACGAGGCCAAGGCGTGGCAGGCGGTGAATTTCTACCGGGAGCGCTTCAAAGTCACCGGCCTGTATGAAAACCGGGTGTTCGATGGCGTCACGCCGTTGCTGGAAACCTTGAGCGGGCAGGGACGACAGCTGTTTATCGCCACGTCGAAACCGTGGGAGTTCGCCCGCGAGATTGCCCGGCATTTTGATTTCGCGCGGCATTTCAAGGTGATTTACGGCAGTGAGCTGGATGGCACGCGGACCAACAAGGTCGAGCTGATCGCGCATTTGCTGCAGGAAGAAGGGCTGGACCCGGCCGATACGTTGATGATCGGCGACCGCAAGCATGACTTGATCGGCGCCCGCAGCAACGGCCTGGATGCGGCGGCGGTGGGGTATGGGTTTGGCAGCTTTGAAGAGTTGAATGCCGAAGCGCCGGCTTATCACTTCGAGACGTTGGATAAATTGCATCAGGCGTTTCTGCAGCGTTGATGAAATAGCCTTCGCGAGCAGGCTCGCTCCCACAGGACACCTCTACCCCATGTGGGAGCGAGCCTGCTCGCGAAGGGGCGGGTTACGCCCCAAAAGATCAGGATTGAGCCAAGGCTTTCAACGCCACCTTGCGCTCAGCCATCGGCAGCCTGCCCAGCTTCTCAACCTCGGTATAAAACTTCAGCCAATCCCCGCCGACTTGCCTGAATAACTGCGCAAACGCCGGCACCCATTGGTCATATAACCCAAACGGCAACAATCGCGCATTGTTCAGCGGTGCATCGACCCAGGCGTCATAGCGCTTGTCGCCGGCCCATTCGCTGTCACGCAGCGCCCGATAATCGCGCCGAAAACGCTCGAACTCCGTCGCTTTGCGCTCGCGCATTTGCTCGGCTGGCAATGGCTGCGCATATAAGGTCTCCAGGCGTGAGCGAGTACCGAGGACCAATTCAATGAACTGGTCGCGCTGCTTGAGCCGCGAAGCGTTATCCGCCGGCAACCCGCGAAACGCGCGCCATTGCCGGGTGCCTTCCTGCTCGACGAATGTGGCAAAGGACTCATTGAATTCGGTGTCGTCCGGCACATAACAGCGCTGGTGCGCCAGCTCATGAAAGATCAGTGTGGCCAGGCGCTCGTCACCCCAGCCCATCATCGTGTTGATAATCGGGTCGTTGAACCAGCCGAGTGTCGAATAGGCCTCGACGCCGCCAATCGACACATCCATACCGTTCAAGCGCTGGATCGCGGCTTCGCCCCGCGCCGCGCTCTGGCTGTAATAGCCGCGGTAGGCCACACACCCGGCAATCGGGAAACAATGATTTTGCGGGATCAGGGAAAATTCGGCAGTGGTAAACACATTCCACACCACGAACGGCCGACCGATGTCGGCGTATAGCCGGTAGCTCTGGTTGTCCGGCAAGTGCAGATGCTCACTGGCAAAGGCGCGGGCCTTCTGCGATTGCGCCAGGTGGGCGCGCAACGTCGCGTCGCGGCTCGGGTCGTTGATCACGTTTTGTACCGGTTCGCGCGCGTGCAGCAATTGCAACTGCCCACTGGCCAACTGGCTGTAATAACTGACGCTGGCACAACCGTTGAGCAACAAAAACAACACACCCGGAAACAAAATCGGAAAAACGCGATCAAGTAACCCAAGGCTTGGAAACGGCCTGATCAAAATAAGAAATCCCCCGGAGAGTCTGCCCGCAAGACTATCCCGCCTTCAGGAGCACCGCTATGCGCAAGTTGATGCTGACAGGGGGCCTGCTGACGCTGGCCGGTTGTGCCGGATTCGGCATGCCCGACCCTGACCCCTCGCAAGCCTGGATCGATCTCGACGCCCGGCAACAGGACACGGCGCTGCAAGCGCTGCAGGTCGATACGCAAGCAGCCGTAGACAAGCGCTACTTTGAAGTCCAGCCCGGTAGCCATGAGCTGAAGGTGCGTTATCAGTTCCCGGTCGAAGCTACCAATATCGGCCCTGGCGCTGAGCCGCTCTGGCGCGATTGCCGGTTGAGCGTCAAATTCAAGGACTTCAACGCCGGCCAGCGCTATCAATTGCAGGCCGGCAGTATTGGCTTCCGGCCATGGGCCAAACTGTATGACGAACAGCGCAAAGTGGTTGGCCAAGCCACGCCGGCGGGCTGCCAGAGCAGCTGATCGGCGCTATGCTGAATGTTCCGATCCGTGGACATTGATCATGCGCCAAGTGCTGTTGTTGCTAGCTGTCAGTCTGCTCGCCGGTTGCCAGACGCCGCTGCCTCCGGTTGATCCGCAAATGGCCTGGGTCGAGTTCTCGACGCCAAGCCCCGGCGGCAAGTTATTGATGGCCGAGCGTCTGGACAACCAACGCCTGAGCGACGGACGTTTCTTTCAGGTTACCCCCGGCAGCCATGAACTTCGCGTGCGCTTCGATTTCGAAGTATTCGGTGGCGGCGGCAGCTTGCTGACCGGCCCGGCCGAGCGCTTGTGCTACCTGACCATTCGTTACGAGCATTTCGAGGCGGGTCAGCGTTATCTGCTGGAGGGTCGCTCGCTGGCGTTTACGCCGAGTGCGCGGTTATACAACGCGAAACGGGAAATCGTTGCCGAAGATCGCGAGTTCAACTGCATCATCTAGCGGGTCAGCTGTCGTTTTTCTGGTAGATGATTCTCTTTTTACCGTTCTCGCAAGAACCAACGATCATGGCTGAATCGTGCTGCTTCGCCTCCTCCTTGGTGATGATTTCCAAGGTATATGACGGGATCGCCTTCGCCTGAATCTTGATTTCGATTTCCTTTCTGAGTTCTTCGCAGTTCTTGGGGGCTGCGATAGCGGAAGTGGCCAGTGCACTGCAAAGGATCGCCAAGCCAATACGTTTCATCGATGAAGCTCCTTGAGGCAGCGCGCACGGGCGTGCGCTGAAGCTGCTGTCAGTTATTCGACCACATTTCTATAGAGCGGGTTCTGACTTTGCTCACACCTTCAAGTTTTACGCTGTTTCTCAAATCGCTTTCGCGAGCAGGCTCGCCCCCACAGAGGAGCCTTCCCTCCTGTGGGAGCGAGCCTGCTCGCGAAGGCGTCGGCACTGCCAACCCTGAATCAGCTGTGAAAATCAGCTGACCAGCGAAGCTTCCAGCGTAATCTTCGCATTCAGCACCTTGGACACCGGGCACCCTTCCTTGGCCTTGTTGCTCAATTCCTCAAACTGCTGCTGGGTCGCACCTGGAATCTTCGCCTTGAGGATCAGCTTCACCGCAGTGATCGCAAACCCGCCGTCGACCTGATCGAGGGTGACTTCAGCGTTGGTGTCGATGCTGTCGGCCTTCAGGCCCGCATCGCCGAGAATCATCGAAAACGCCATGGAGAAGCAGCCGGCATGCGCGGCGCCGATCAGTTCTTCCGGGTTGGTGCCCTTGCCGCCCTCAAAGCGCGCCTTGAAGCCGTAAGGCGCTTCTCGGAGCACGCCGGTTTCGGTGGAAATCGAGCCCAGACCGGTTTTCAGATCACCTTCCCAATGCGCCGATGCCTTTTTCACGATAGCCATGTCTGCCTCCTCAAATAGGGCGCGGAACGCCGCGCCGTCGTGGTTTTCACTAGCAAGGCTTCTGAGGATAGACCGCAGAACAAAGTTCAGCCTGGCTGAATCCTTGACTTTTTTAGTAGGAAATTTCGACGCGTCTATTGAAACTCGGGTATATGCCCTCATTGCATGAAACACGCTTATGGATCTGGCAGGTTTTCGTTCGCAAGAAAAACCTGCCTTCCCACTCGGAGACGCAGGTTTATGAAACAACTGTCCGACGTAAAATTTTCCACCCTCGACCTGGTGCCAGTGCGCGAAAACGGCAGCCCGGCGCAGTCGCTGCGCAATTCGCTGGACCTGGCGCAGCATGTCGAAAAACTCGGCTACACGCGCTTCTGGGTGGCGGAACACCACAATATGGATGGCATCGCCAGTTCGGCGACGTCGGTGCTGCTCGGTTATCTGGCCGGCGGTACGTCGAGTATTCGTGTCGGTTCCGGCGGTGTGATGCTGCCCAACCATGCGCCGCTGGTGATTGCCGAGCAGTTCGGCACGCTGGAAAGTCTCTACCCAGGGCGCATTGATCTCGGCTTGGGCCGCGCGCCCGGTTCCGATCAAATGACCGCACGCGCGTTGCGCCGTGAACGTTCCGGCAGCGCTGACGATTTCCCCGAAGACGTTGCCGAGCTGGTGCGCTACCTCGGCCCACGCACCCCGGAACAACGGGTAATTGCAATGCCGGGTACCGGTACCAATGTGCCGATCTGGCTGCTCGGTTCCAGCCTGTTCAGCGCGCAACTGGCGGGTGAGCGCGGTTTGCCATATGCCTTCGCCTCGCATTTTGCGCCGCGCTTCATGCATGAGGCGATTCGCGTCTATCGCAATCACTTCAAGCCGTCGGCAGTGCTCGACAAGCCGTATGTGATGCTCGGCGTGCCGCTGGTTGCGGCGGACACCGACGAGCAGGCGGATTATCTGGCGACGTCGGTGTACCAGCGCATTCTCGCGCTGATGCGTGGGCAAAGTCTGGTGCAGCGTCCGCCGGTGAAGAGCATGGACGGCCTGTGGCTGCCACACGAGCGGGAAGCGGTGGGTGATTTCCTTGGCCTGGCGATGGTGGGTGGCCCAGGGAAGATCCGCGCCAAACTGCAGGTGCTGGTTGAGCAGACCCAGGCGGATGAGCTGATTTTTACCTGCGACTTGTATGAGCATGCCGATCGCCTGCATTCCTACGAATTGCTGGCACAGGTCATGAAAGGATAACGCCGCCCCCTTTAGGAGTGAGCCTGCTCGCGATAGCGTTTGCATGGTCACTGGATTGCTGATGGTTACACCGCCATCGCGAGCAGGCTCACTCCTATCGAAAAACAGGACATAAAAAAGCCGACGCATCCACGTCGGCTTTTGCATTTCAGGCGCGATCAACCGCGCTTGTAGACGATTTCCTTGCTGCCACCTTCGCAGGTGCCGACAACTTTGCCGTCAGTTGCCGCACCCTTGTCGACAACCTCCAGCGAATACCCGGAAACGCCCTTGGCGTCGAGCTTTGCCGCGATTTCGCTTTTCAGCTCTTCACATGGCTTGCCGGCTGCGAACGCACCACCCGCAAGGCTCAACAAACCTACTGCCAACATGAACTTCTTCATCGGTCGCACTCCCTGGTCGGATTGAAAGAGGCGGGCACCGAGCCGTTCGCTCGATGCAACCACCCTGTAGCGCATTGCCATTCCTATGGCACTCGGCCAGCGCGCAAGTTCAGAAGACTAGACCAAACTCAGCTGCTGGCAATCTTGAAACCGACCTTGAGTGTTACTTGAAAATGCGCAACCTGGCCGTTTTCGATGTGGCCGCGGGTTTCGGTGACTTCGAACCACTCCAGATTACGCAGGGTCTTGTTTGCCTCAGCCAGTGCGTTGTTGATGGCATCTTCGATGCTGGTGGTGGACGAGCCGACCAGCTCGACTTTCTTGTAAGTGTGGTGGTCACTCATAACGAACTCCTTGGGATGGAAGGCGTGTGGAATTGAGACTAGCAGCGATTCGCTCTGTTGATTTCGGTGGCGCTGCGCTGCCGAAGTTCAGAATTTCTGCACTTTCTCGATGCGCTGAAGTCCCAACCAACACACGCCACTCATCACCAATGCAGGAGAGCCACCATGGCCAACACCTCGTTACGCAAAGCCTCGTTGCAAAGCATGGAAGCGGAGATCGAGAGTCTGCTCAAATCGTTGGAAAGCCTCAAAGACGATGCTTCGGACGAGTCGCGCAAGACCCTCAAGGCGTTGAAAAGCAATGCTGAAAGTGCGCTGAAACATTCGCGTCACCTGCTCAGCGATGCTTACGAAGAAGTCAAAGTCAAAACCCGCGAAACCGGCATTGCCACTCGCGATTACGCCCAGGAACACCCATGGACCACGGCCGGCGTTGCGGTCGGTGCCATCGGCCTGCTTGCCGCTTATTTCCTGTTCAAGCGCGGCGAGTGATCGGTCTGGCGCAGTTCGTTTTTCAGCCACTGCGCCAGTTGCCGGGCGCGTCCGTCAGCGGCGCGCTTGGGTAGCCACAACGCCAGTTGCGCCGGGGTTTCGCAAAAGCCCCATGGCGCAACCAGGCGACCGGCCTTCAAGTCTTCTGTTACCAGCGGCTCCGGCGCGATTGCCACGCCAAGCCCCGCCACCGCAGCCTCCAGCAGATAATACAAATGCTCAAAGCCTTGCCCGAGCTTCAGCGCTCTGGGGTCGAGGTCGTTCTGCTGCGCCCAGCTTGGCCAGGCTTGCGGGCGCGAAGTCGTATGCAGCACGGGTTGGTCGAGCAGCGCTTGAGCGGGCGCGGCCTGCAAGGCTTGATAACCGGTAAACAGCGGGCTCATCACCGGCCCGATGCGCTCGGCGGCCAGTTCGTAGACCTGCATGTCCGCCGGCCACGGTGGCTCGGCGAACAGCAATAATGCGTCCAGCCCGGGTCGGCGTGGATCGAGGTCACCTTCGCCGGCGGACAGATGCAGACGCAAATCCGGCAGGTCGGCATTCAACCGTCCCAAGTGTGGAATGAACCAGCGCGCCAGCAAGCTGCCCGAGCAACCCAGCACAAACGGCGCATCGGCGCTGTTGTGGCTCAGCTCCGCACACACGCCGCGCAAACGATCGAACGCGTCGCCACTGGCATCACGCAGCCGCACGCCGGCATCTGTGAGTTTCAAGCCGCGGCCGTCCTTGACGAACAGACTCACGCCCAAGTGTTCTTCCAGCACTTTCAGCTGCCGACTGACCGCACCGTGAGTCACGTGCAACTGCTCGGCAGCCTGACTGACGCTGTTCAACCGGGCAGTCGCTTCGAATGCGCGCAAGGCATTCAGGGGAGGGAGATCCTGGTTCATGGTATCTGTGAGTTTTCCTGACAGGTTGCGGCGATCTTATCGGTTTTCAGCGTAGAAGGTCAGGGGTAGAGTGGTGGTCATTGTCTTTTGACCCGAATTCACCTGGAGCACACCATGACCCAGACTTCGCACACTTCCAACCTGCGCAACGGCCCGGACGATAACGGCCTGTTCGGTGCGTTCGGTGGCCGCTATGTCGCCGAAACCCTGATGCCGCTGATCCTCGAGCTGGCGCGCGAATACGAAGCGGCCAAGGAAGATCCTGCGTTCAAAGAGGAATTGGCCTACTTCCAGCGTGACTATGTCGGACGTCCGAGCCCGCTGTATTACGCCGAGCGCCTGACCGAATTCTGCGGCGGCGCAAAGATCTACCTCAAGCGCGAAGAGCTGAACCACACTGGCGCGCACAAGATCAACAATTGCATTGGCCAGATCCTGCTGGCGCGGCGCATGGGCAAGAAGCGCATCATCGCCGAGACCGGCGCCGGCATGCACGGCGTGGCGACCGCCACTGTTGCTGCGCGTTTCGGCCTCGATTGCGTGATCTACATGGGCACCACTGACATCGAACGTCAGCAGGCCAACGTGTTCCGCATGAAATTGCTCGGCGCTGAAGTGATTCCGGTCGTTGCCGGCACCGGCACCCTGAAAGATGCAATGAACGAAGCGCTGCGTGACTGGGTGACCAACGTCGACAGCACCTTCTACCTGATCGGCACCGTGGCCGGCCCGCACCCATATCCGGCGATGGTCCGTGATTTCCAGGCAGTGATCGGCAAGGAAACCCGCGATCAGTTGCAGGCTCAGGAAGGTCGTCTGCCAGACAGCCTTGTCGCTTGCATTGGCGGTGGCTCCAACGCCATGGGCCTGTTCCACCCGTTCCTCGACGACAAAAGCGTCGAGATCATCGGCGTTGAAGCCGCAGGCTACGGCATCGAAACCGGCAAACACGCGGCGAGCCTCAATGGTGGCGTTCCGGGCGTGTTGCACGGCAACCGGACGTTCCTGCTGCAGGACGATGATGGCCAGATCATCGACGCGCACTCGATTTCCGCCGGCCTCGACTACCCAGGCATCGGCCCGGAACACGCCTGGTTGCATGACATCGGCCGCGTCCAGTACACCTCGGTCACCGACGACGAAGCCCTTGAGGCGTTCCACAAATGCTGCCGTCTGGAAGGGATCATTCCTGCCCTGGAAAGCGCCCACGCTCTGGCTGAAGTATTCAAACGCGCACCGAAGCTGCCGAAAGATCACCTGATGGTGATCAACCTGTCCGGTCGCGGCGACAAAGACATGCAGACCGTCATGCACCACATGGAAACTTCCCAGCAGGAGAAACACTGATGAGCCGCCTGCAAACCCGTTTTGCTGCCCTCAAGGAACAGAATCGCGCCGCACTGGTGACCTTCGTCACCGCCGGTGACCCTGACTATGACACTTCGCTGGCGATCCTCAAAGGCTTGCCCGGCGCCGGTGCCGATGTGATCGAGCTGGGCATGCCGTTCACCGACCCGATGGCTGATGGCCCGGCGATTCAGCTGGCCAACATCCGTGCCTTGGGTGCTCAGCAGAATCTGGCGAAAACCCTGCAAATGGTTCGGGAATTCCGCGAAGGCAACAGCGACACGCCGCTGGTGCTGATGGGCTATTTCAACCCGATCCACAAGTTTGGCGTCGAGCGCTTCATTGCCGAAGCCAAAGACGCCGGCGTCGATGGCCTGATCGTGGTCGACATGCCGCCCGAGCACAACGCCGAATTGTGCGACCCGGCCCAGGCTGCCGGTCTGGACTTCATCCGCCTGACCACGCCGACCACCGACGACGCGCGTCTGCCGAAGGTCCTCAACGGTAGCTCCGGTTTCGTCTACTACGTGTCGGTCGCCGGTGTGACCGGTGCTGGCGCGGCGACGCTGGAGCACGTCGAAGAGGCCGTTGCCCGCCTGCGTCGACACACCGATCTGCCAATCAGCATCGGTTTCGGTATTCGTACGCCGGAGCAGGCCGCGGCGATCGCGCGGCTGGCCGATGGTGTGGTGGTGGGTTCGGCGCTGATCGATCACATCGCCAGTGCCGATACGCCTGCGCAGGCTGTCGACGGTGTCTTGAGCCTGTGCGCGGCGCTGTCCGAGGGTGTGCGCAAGGCTCGTGTCTGAGCGCGCGATATCAGCGTTATGCTCGATAAAAAAGGCTTCAGAACTGTGTTCTGAAGCCTTTTTGTTTTAGGGCAATTCAAGCCCGCCCGACGCCTTGTGCAGTTTGCGCAGATGCTCGCCGATCTGCTTCACGTTGGCCTCGCTGGCGGCAATCTCCGCAGCGCGTTTGGGCTCCAGCAGCTTGCGCACTTCGGTATCCAGATCGCCAGAGAGGGCCAGCAGCTTTTTCTGCCGCTGACTGCTTTCCGCTTCGAGTCGGCCGAACTCGTTCGGCTGCGGCAGGCCGTAACCCTTGGCATCGAGTAGCTCCGCCGGTCGACTGAGGAAGCCGCTGTTGGCAAGAATTTCCTGCAAGGTCGCGTTGGCCTTGTCCATGCCGCCGTTTTCCAGTTCGCGGGCACCGAGGTAACGCTGCTTGACCTCGTCCTGGGCCAGCAACAACTGACGACGGAAGCTGGCTTGCTCCAGCAGCAGCAATGCAGCGCTGGTGCGCAAATCGGCACGCTCGAACCACGCGCGGCGCTCTTCCGCGGACAGCGATAGCCATTCTTCGACGGTGTTCTGTTTGATCGGCAACTGCTTCTTCAACACGTCGAACATCGCCTGATAACGATCACGGAACGAGTCGAAGCGGTAACCGAGGCGCAAGGCTTCTTTCGGATCGTCCAGCACACTGGTATCGGCCAAACCACGACCCTTGAGCACTTCCAGCAAGCCGTTGGGCATGATGCTGTCGAGGCCGATCAGTTGCGCGTTGTTGCTGCCGCTGCGCAATAGTTTCAGGCCTTCCACAGCACAGTTGTTGGACAGAAAGAAGTAGTTGCCGTCATAGCTCCAGTGCATTTCGGCGGAGTGTTCGACCACGCCTTCGATTTCTTCGCGGGACAGGTTCAGCGGCACCGAGGCAAGGCTGCGCAATTCGGTCTTGGTGTATTCGTCGATCACTTGCGCCAGTGGTAATACGAACAGGCGCGACGGGTATTTGCCGACCAGTCCGTCCCAGCTCGACAGTTGCACATCGCCGACGAAGGCGCGGTAGGACAACACCAGATGCTGGTCCAGATCGAGGCGGCAATCCGGCCCGCGCGGGCGACCCGGTGCGCAGATGACCAGGCGCAACATGCTGTGACCCCAGCGGCTGACCCAGTTCTGATTGGCCTCGGCCAGCAGGTAATCGACGGCGTACACCCGTTCCGGATCGACCTGCCCCAAGGGTTGCTTGGCAAAGTCGTTGCCCGCATTGAGGAAAGCGAAAGTTTTGCTGCAGGTGTCTCGGGTAGGCGGCGCCCAGCCGAAGTGGTCGCGATAATAGCGATACAGCGCCGGTCGGCGGCAGGCGTAGCTCGGGTCGAGGAGGAAATACTCCATGTTGACCGCGACGAATTCCTTCGGGCTGGACACTTCGTAGAGGTCGGGGCTGCGTGCGATCTGGCGGTTATGTTGCTCGCGCTCCCCTCGGCGGCCGACGTATTGCTGCCAGCCGGCCAGATCAAGCAGCCGCGGATCATCACTGAGGGTGAAGCGTCGGCCATTTTGCCCACGACATTCATCCGGAATGCCGATCAGCCCGGCACTGTCGAAGCGCCGGGTGCAACGCTGGATCAGCGTGCGCTCGGCATCTGGCCACAGGCGGGCGCGGTCGTAGATGTGGGTGATTTCATGCAGCACCGTGGCGAGCAGTTCCTGACGCACGGTGCCATGGGGGCGATTGGTCTTTTCTTTGGCGGCGCTGCCATCCGTAAGCCCGGCGAGCAGTTTTCGATTCAGGTCGAGCTCAGCCACCAGCGTGGCCTGGCCGTAAGCGTTGGCGGGCATGTCGTCGGTCCAGCCGACGTCGATCCGCCGATCGAGCCGCTCGATGAAGCTCGGCGGCAACTTGTGCATCGCCTCATCGATCAGCGCCTGGCTGGCCTGTTGTTCGGCGGGGCTCATACCGTCGGTCTTGAGCCGTAATTGCAGGCTGGCGTGAGCGCTGTTGCCGAGCAGCAACAACGCGCCGGCCAGCAGCCAGGCGCCAATGGACCTCACAGTGCGAGGATGGCTTCGGCGAGCACCTGATCGCTGGCGTCGCGCGCTTCGGGCACGCGCGTGCGCAGGGTATTGATGGCGGCTTCCAGGTGCGCGCCACGGATATCACCGTTGGTCGCGACGAAACTGGCGGCGTCGTCATGGGCTTCGCGGATGATTTTCGAATCGCGAATCGAGGTGGTGGTATCGGAGGTGAAATCGATGGTGCGCTGGGAGGCGCGGACGATGATGTTACTGGTGGCTACCAGGGTGTGCGCCTGGGCCACGTCGGCCAACAAAAACAGGCCAAGGGCGGCAGCAATCAGCGGGCTACGCATGGAACGACTCCGAAAGGGACAAGGTAACTATTGGACGAGAATTGCTTCTGCCAGTTCAAGGTCGCTGGCATGAAGTTTTGGCCGTTTTTTTCGCAGGTAATGCAGCGCGGATTCGAGCCGGGCGCCTCGCCATTCACCGTCACTGGCAACGAAGGCTGCAGCGTCATCGTGGGCAGCGAGCAGCAGTTTACGGTCGAACGGCGCGGAAGACACCATGCTGGTCGCGTAAGCGCTGACAACGGTGCCTTGGGTAGATGCATTGAACGCGTCAAAGGCGCCGGCCGATGTTGCCCAGCAGGCGGTTAAAAAAGCAGAGCAGATGAGCGGATTGGAAAGAAAGCGCATGGGACTCGACAACTGTTAACGAGCCTGAAGGCTAGCGCAAAATCCCGGGCCAGAGCCAGCGTTGAAACATCGGGACACGGCTGGCGTGTCCCGCAATGCTTGATGCGCT
This sequence comes from Pseudomonas koreensis, assembly GCF_036668835.1. Classification (GTDB taxonomy): domain Bacteria; phylum Pseudomonadota; class Gammaproteobacteria; order Pseudomonadales; family Pseudomonadaceae; genus Aquipseudomonas; species Aquipseudomonas koreensis_I. Next base: position 10,014 of record NZ_JAZEVW010000003.1, on the reverse strand, counting down.
TACAGCGTCAGGATGGCCTGGGCCAGTTGCGCGTCGGTCGCTTGCAGCTGTGGCGCCTGATGACGGATGTGATCCAGCGCGCTTTCCAGTTTCACCCCACGGATATCGCCTTGGCTGGCAACGAAGCTCGCCGCGTCGTCACGGGCGGCGAGAACGATCTTGTCGTCGCGGAAGGAGGAGGTGACGTCGGAAGTCGCATCGGAGGAGGATTTCAACGCACCGACCACGGCGTCGGTAGTCACGATGAAGCTGGTGGCGCTGGCATTGGCAGCCACGGCCAGCAGGGCGGCGGCGCTGAACAGACGAAGACGGGTCATGTGGAACTCCTTTGGATAAACCGTAGTGAGAGGTGGCTCGGTATCTGAGGAGTCAGACGCCAGATGCTTAACGTTCGCCACGTTCTGTGTGGATATTAGGCTGCCGCTCGCGATTCGCCCAGTGATGGCCAGCGTTGCGGTTGTGTAAATGCACAACTGTACCTAAGAAATTAATGATGACGAAAATTGTACTGGTACGGTTGAAATCATACGCCCTGAGAAACTCTGAGCACTTAAACGACAAAACCCGTCGTGGTTTCCCACGACGGGTTCTGCTTGTTCAATTCGGGTTGCTGGCGGTAGGTCTTGGCGACCAGAGCCAGCGACGCTGCTTAGCGCCAGAACGGCTTGCTCAGCTCTTCGTAGCGTTGTGCTTCGCTGATACCGGCGTCAGCCAGCAGACGCGAATCCAGACGAGCCAGTTGGTGGCGGCTGGAGATGCGGCGCTGCCACAGCATCAGGTTGGCGATAACGCGCAGAGGCAGGGAAGCCTGGGTTTTTTCAGCTTTGTCTTCGAAGAACAGTTCGGAACTGAGTGTACGTTCCATGGTTGACATCCTTCCGCTTGTGGCGGGATCAGGTAGTGGTTTGACTGGTGCCCATGATCCTCTCGTTTGCCTAGTCTCTCTAGATACAGTTGCACTGTATTGTGAGTGACCAGTTAACTGTTTATAGGTGGTGTACGGGTCAAAATCGAGCAAACTGTACCTGTCTGCACTGAGATGGTGCGTTTCTGCCCGGTTGCGCGGAATGAGCAGGAAATTACCGTAGGAAAAGACCAGTACAGCAGTACAGTTTTTGACATTTGAAGAGTGTTCGCCGATCTCGGTTGGTGCAAACTGTGTTTGCACCAGCGAATATCTGTGTGATTACACCGCGAGCATGTGCCCGGTTTCTTCCAGATTCATGTGCCAGCTCAAAGCTTCACGCAGGATGTGCGGGGTGTGACCACCGATGGCACAGGCCGCCGTGAAGTATTGGTTTAGCGCCGGGCGATAGTCCGGGTGCACGCAGTTATCGATGATCACCCGTGCGCGCTCGCGGGGCGCGAGGCCACGCAGATCGGCCAGGCCAATCTCGGTCACCAGAATATCGACGTCATGCTCGGTGTGGTCGACGTGGCTGACCATCGGCACCACGCTGGAAATCGCACCGCCCCTGGCGATCGATTTGGTCACGAACACCGCCAGATGCGCGTTACGCGCGAAGTCGCCGGAGCCGCCGATGCCGTTCATCATCCGCGTGCCGCAGACGTGGGTGGAGTTGACGTTGCCGTAGATATCGAATTCCAGCGCTGTGTTGATGCCGATGATGCCCAGGCGGCGAACCACTTCCGGGTGGTTGGAGATCTCCTGCGGACGCAGGATCAGCTTGTCCTTGTATTTTTCCAGATTGCCGAACACATCGCTGTTGCGACGTTCCGACAACGTGATCGAGCTGCCCGAAGCGAAGCTCAGCTTGCCCGCGTCGATCAGGTCGAAAGTCGAGTCCTGCAGTACTTCCGAGTACATGGTCAGGTCTTCAAAAGGCGAATCAATCAGGCCGCACATCACCGCGTTGGCAATATTGCCAATCCCGGCCTGCAGCGGGCCGAGCTTGTTGGTCATGCGACCGGCGTCGACTTCCTGTTTGAAGAAGGTGATCAGGTGTTCAGCGATGGCGTTGGTATCGGCGTCAGGTGTCGATACCGTTGACGGCGAATCCGACTGCTGGGTGATGACGATGGCAACGATCTTCTCCGGTGGGATCGGAATCGCCGTGCTGCCGATGCGGTCGTCGACTTTCACCAGCGGAATCGGCGTGCGAGTCGGGCGGTAAGTCGGGATATAGATGTCGTGCAGACCTTCGAGGTTGGCGTTGTGCGCCAGGTTGATTTCGACGATCACCTGTTTGGCGAAGATCGCGAAGCTCGCCGAGTTGCCGACCGAGGTGGTCGGGACGATGTGCCCCTGTTCGGTGATGGCCACGGCTTCGATCACCGCGATGTCCGGTAGCTTCAGTTGCTGATTGCGCAATTGTTCTACGGTTTCTGACAGGTGCTGATCGATGAACATCACCTGGCCGGCATTGATCGCCTTGCGCAAGGTGCTGTCGACCTGAAATGGCATGCGCCGCGACAGCACGCCGGCTTCGGTCAGTTGTTTGTCGAGGTCGTTGCCCAGGCTGGCGCCGGTCATCAGACTGATCTGCAGCGGCGTGACCTTGGCCCGCTCGGCCAATGCGTGAGGAACGGCTTTGGCTTCGCCGGCGCGGGTGAAGCCGCTCATGCCGACGGTCATGCCGTCCTCAATCAGAGCAGCGGCGTCGGCAGCGCTCATCACTTTGTCCAACAACGAAGGCAGGCGAATACGGTCACGGTACATGGATGATTATCTCGGGCAACGAGTAGCAGGATGCGCAGTCTAGTGAATTTGACGGGCGCCTGTCCCGCTACCAAGGTCGCAAACGAGGCGTCTATTTCGCGGCTTTCAAGTAAAACACCGTTACCGGATCTGTAACAACGCGGCAAATTGTCCGGTGTTTCGCGTAAACAAAAACGCCCCGACAAGTCGGGGCGTTCGCTATTGCAGCGGTGAATTACTCGACCGCTTTGACCATGTCTTCAATGACTTTCTTCGCGTCGCCGAACACCATCATGGTCTTGTCCAGGTAGAACAGTTCGTTGTCCAGACCGGCGTAGCCGCTGGCCATCGAGCGCTTGTTGACGATGATGGTCTTGGCCTTGAACGCCTCGAGAATCGGCATGCCGGCAATCGGCGATTTCGGATCGTTCTTTGCGGCCGGGTTGACCACGTCATTCGCGCCGAGCACCAGTACCACGTCGGCCTGACCGAACTCGGAGTTGATGTCTTCCATCTCGAACACCTGATCGTAAGGCACTTCGGCCTCAGCGAGCAGCACGTTCATGTGCCCCGGCATCCGCCCGGCTACCGGGTGGATCGCGTATTTCACGGTCACGCCACGGTGAGTCAGCTTCTCGGTCAGCTCCTTCAGCGCATGCTGGGCCCGCGCTACTGCCAGACCGTAGCCCGGAACGATGATCACGGTATCGGCGTTGGTCAGCAGGAAAGTGGCGTCATCAGCGGAGCCGGATTTCACCGGACGTGCTTCTTTGGCGCCGGCCGGGCCCGCGTCTGCCGTGTTGCCGAAACCGCCGAGCAGTACATTAAAGAAGGAACGGTTCATCGCCTTGCACATGATGTACGAGAGGATCGCCCCGCTCGAGCCCACCAAGGAACCGGCAATGATCAGCATCGAATTGTTCAGCGAAAAACCGATACCCGCCGCTGCCCAGCCCGAATAGCTGTTGAGCATCGACACCACTACTGGCATGTCGGCGCCGCCGATCGGGATGATGATCAGGACGCCCATCACGAACGCCAAGGCCAGCATCAGCGCGAACGCGGTGAGGTTGCCGGTGAACATGAAGGTCAGGCCGAGTGCCAGTGTCGCCAGGCCCAATACGGCGTTGAGCTTGTGTTGCCCGGCGAACTGTACCGGTGCGCCCTGAAACAGGCGGAACTTGTATTTGCCCGAGAGCTTGCCGAAGGCGATCACCGAACCGGAAAAAGTGATCGCACCGATGGCTGCACCGAGGAACAGCTCCAGACGGTTGCCCGCCGGAATCGAGTCGCCCAACTGTTTGACGATACCCAGCGATTGCGGCTCAACCACGGCGGCAATGGCAATGAACACCGCAGCGAGGCCGATCATGCTGTGCATGAACGCAACCAGTTCCGGCATCTTGGTCATTTCAACGCGTTTGGCCATGATCGAACCAGCGGTGCCGCCGACCAGCAGACCGACAATCACGTAACCGATGCCGGCGGTCGCCAGCTCAGCGCCCAACTTATAAATGAGGCCAACCGTGGTGATGATTGCCAGTGCCATGCCAAGCATGCCGAACAGGTTGCCGCGCCGCGAAGTGGTCGGGTGCGACAGGCCTTTGAGGGCCTGGATAAAGCAGATCGACGCGATCAGGTAGAGCGTCGTCACGAGATTCATGCTCATTACTTCGGCGCCTCTTCTTTTGCTTTCGGGGCTTTCTTCTTGAACATCTCAAGCATGCGGCGGGTGACCAGAAAGCCACCGAAGACGTTGACCGCGGCCAGTGCCACGGCCAGCGTGCCCATGGTTTTGCCCAGCGGCGTGACGGTCAATGCAGCAGCGAGCATCGCGCCGACGATGACGATCGCCGAGATCGCGTTGGTGACTGCCATCAACGGCGTGTGTAGCGCAGGCGTAACGTTCCAGACCACGTGGTAACCGACATAAATCGCCAGCACGAAGATGATCAGGTTGTAGATACCGGGGGAGATAAGCTCTTCCATCGTCTGAATCCCTGCTTAGGCGTTTTTGCGGATGACTTGGCCGTCGCGGCACATCAGGCACGCGGCGACGATGTCGTCTTCGAGGTTGACGTCGAACTGGCCTTCCTTGGTGAACACCAGCTTGAGGAAGTCCAGCAGATTGCGGGCGTACAGCGCCGAGGCGTCTGCGGCGACTTCACCGGCGAGATTGGTCGGGCCGACAATGGTCACGCCATTCTCGACCACGACCTGATCAGCCACGGTCAGCGGGCAGTTGCCACCTTGAGCGGCGGCGAGGTCAATGACCACAGAGCCGGGTTTCATCTGCGCCACGGTTTCCGCGCTGAGCAGCGTCGGTGCCTTGCGGCCCGGAATCAGCGCGGTTGTGATGACGATGTCCGCCTGTTTGGCGCGTTCATGCACGGCCTGGGCCTGACGCTGCATCCAGCTCGCCGGCATTGGCCGCGCGTAACCGCCGACACCGACCGCGCACTCGCGCTCTTCATCGGTCTCGTAAGGCACGTCAACGAACTTGGCGCCGAGGGATTCAATCTGCTCTTTTACCGCTGGACGTACGTCAGACGCTTCGATCACCGCACCAAGACGTTTCGCCGTGGCAATCGCCTGCAACCCGGCCACGCCCGCGCCAAGAATCAGTACGCGCGCCGCTTTCACGGTACCCGCCGCAGTCATCAGCATCGGCATGAAGCGTGGATAGTGGTGAGCGGCCAGCAACACCGCCTTATAGCCGGCAATGTTCGCCTGCGACGACAACACATCGAGACTCTGCGCGCGAGAGGTGCGCGGCGCCGCTTCGAGGGCGAACGCGGTAATCCCGCACTCGGCCATTTTGGCGATGGTTTCGTTGTTGAAAGGGTTGAGCATGCCCACCAATACCGCGCCGCGCCGTATCAGCGTCAGTTCGGTGTCGTTCGGGGCGACCACTTTCAAAATCAGCTCGGCGCCAAACGCATCATTGGCACTGCCAATGCTTGCGCCGGCCGCTTCATAGGCACTGTCTACGACACTGGCTTTAATGCCGGCGCCGCTTTGCACAGTGACCTTATGACCTTGGCTGATCAGCTTCTTGATGGTTTCCGGGGTTGCAGCAACCCGTGTTTCACCGGTCTGGGTTTCGAGAGGAACACCAATGTGCACGTCAAATCTCCTGCGTGATCTTATTGAGTAAACCCAGGCACTGCGGATGGTGCGACTGGGGCGGCCGATCAGCACGATCCCGCCAAAACAGGGCGGGGCGCGGCATTTTGCAGGCGAACTTTATGCCCTTCAAGGGATTATGACGGGTGACGGAAAATTAACTACAAGTCATGCCGTGACCGAATGTCGCAGATGGCCAGTTGAATCCCTTGCAGACCGTGCCCTGCAAGGATTCTGGCTGAATATTGAAAAATTTCTGATAGGTGACGTGAATAGGCAGCAATGTGTCGCCAATGAAGGCTCAAAGCCACGTCTTACCGAGCTTATGGGACGTCTGTACGACTTTCGGATGGGGTCGTAGAAATAGCGACAAATACTTATATCTGTAGGGCTTCATTTTTTCTGACTACGGGGTTAGTAATTGCTCAAAGCCGCTATTCTTCTAGGCTGTAGCTCTGCGCCTGCTGTAACAGCCAGTCACGAAATGCTTTGAGCGATGCCGATTCGACCTTTCGCTCTGGAATCATCAGGTAATAAGCCTTGATGCTGGAGAGCGCCTGGTGATTGGCGATCACCAAACGTTTCTCCGCCAGCTCTCGTTGAATCAGGAAGGGTGGAATCAGCGCAATCCCCATGTCGTGCATGGCTGCCTGGGCGAGCATGGAGAATAGCTCGTAGCGTGGGCCTGTCATGTCGCGGGGAATATTCAGCTGTTGCGAGTTGAACCATTGACGCCACGCGTAGGGGCGGGTGGTCTGTTGTAGCAAAGGTAATTCGGCGATGGCGTCCGCGCTCAGAAGCGTTCGGTCGCCGAGCAGGGCCGGGCTGCACACCGGCATCGGATTTTCGCCCATCAACCTGTGGGATTCGGTACCGGACCAGTCGGCATCGCCAAAGTAGATCGCCGCATCGAATTGCGTATCGGCAAACAGGAACGGCCGGGTGCGGTTGGTCAGGTTGACCGTGACTTCCGGGTGCTTGTACTGAAAATCCTTCAAGCGCGGCAGCAGCCATTGCGTGCCGAATGTCGGCACTACCGCCAGTTCGATTACGTTGGCGCCTTGCTGCCCCATGACAGACAGGGTGTCGCGTTCGACGGCGTCGAGTTGCGTCGCGACCCGGCGACTGTAGGAAAGTCCCGCCTCGGTCAGTTTTACTCCGCGCCGCGAGCGTCGGAACAGTTCAACGCTGAGGAAGTCCTCAAGGCTGGCAATCTGTCGGCATATGGCGCCTTGAGTGAGGGAAAGCTCTTGCGCGGCGCGGGTAAAGCTTTCATGGCGAGCGGCCGCTTCGAAACTGATCAGTGCGGCGGTGCTGGGGATCTTTCTGCGCATGTACGAAAACCTCATTAATGCGCCGCATAACTGGCTTTTCGCGACGTTTCGAAGTGAGAAATTAGCACAACAGGATGCGAAATCCTCGTTTGCCCCGACGGCGAACCGCGCCTAGGATCAATGCCACGTTAATTCAGTCGATTTGCGAGGACACACTCATGGGCGGTAAAGCTAGCTTCAACTGGATCGATCCCCTGCTGCTGGATCAACAGCTCACCGAAGAAGAGCGCATGATCCGCGATACCGCCGAACAGTTCGCTCAGCAGAGCCTGGCTCCGCGCGTCCTCGAAGCCTTTCGTCATGAAAAAACCGACCCGGCTATCTTCCGCGAAATGGGCGAAGTGGGTTTGCTGGGCGCGACCATCCCTGAGCAGTACGGTGGCAGCGGCCTGAACTACGTCAGCTATGGCCTGATCGCTCGTGAAGTGGAGCGTGTCGACTCCGGCTACCGTTCGATGATGAGTGTGCAGTCCTCACTGGTAATGGTGCCGATCAACGAATTTGGCACCGAAGCACAGAAACAGAGGTACCTGCCGAAACTGGCCTCCGGCGAATGGATCGGCTGCTTTGGTCTGACCGAGCCAAATCATGGCTCCGATCCGGGCGCGATGATCACCCGTGCACGTAAAGTCGACGGCGGCTACAGCCTGACCGGCGCGAAAATGTGGATCACCAACAGCCCGATTGCCGACGTGTTCGTGGTCTGGGCGAAAGACGATGCCGGCGACATCCGTGGCTTCGTCCTGGAAAAAGGCTGGAAGGGTCTGAGCGCTCCGGCGATTCATGGCAAGGTCGGGCTGCGTGCATCGATCACCGGCGAGATCGTCATGGACAACGTGTTCGTGCCGGAAGAAAACATCTTCCCGGACGTGCGCGGTCTGAAAGGCCCGTTCACTTGCCTCAACTCCGCGCGTTACGGCATCTCCTGGGGCGCGTTGGGGGCTGCCGAGTTCTGCTGGCACACCGCTCGCCAGTACACTATGGATCGCCAGCAATTCGGTCGCCCTTTGGCGGCAACCCAATTGGTGCAGAAGAAACTTGCCGACATGCAGACCGAGATCACCCTGGCCCTGCAAGGCTGTCTGCGTCTGGGGCGGATGAAGGATGAAGGCACGGCGGCGGTCGAGATCACTTCGATCATGAAGCGCAACTCGTGCGGCAAGTCGCTGGACATTGCTCGCATGGCTCGCGACATGCTCGGCGGTAATGGTATCTCCGATGAGTTCGGCGTCGCTCGTCACCTGGTCAACCTGGAAGTGGTGAATACCTATGAAGGTACTCATGACGTCCACGCGCTGATCCTCGGACGCGCGCAAACCGGTCTGCAGGCTTTCTATTAACAGGAGAGCGACCATGGGCGCGCTGTCGCATCTGCGGGTACTGGATTTGTCGCGAGTGCTGGCCGGGCCGTGGGCCGGGCAGATTCTCGCCGACCTTGGCGCCGAGGTGATAAAGGTCGAACGCCCGGGCAATGGCGACGACACGCGCGCCTGGGGACCGCCGTTCCTTAAGGACGCCTACGGCGAGAATACGTCGGAGGCGGCTTATTACCTGTCCGCCAACCGCAACAAACAATCGGTAACCATCGATTTCACCCGTGCCGAAGGGCAGAAACTGGTGCGTGAACTGGCGGCCAAGTCCGACATCCTGATCGAGAACTTCAAGGTCGGGGGTTTGGCAGCTTATGGGCTCGACTATGAGTCGTTGAAGGCAATCAATCCGAACCTGATCTACTGCTCGATTACCGGTTTTGGCCAGACCGGGCCTTATGCCAAACGCGCCGGCTACGACTTCATGATTCAGGGCTTGGGCGGGCTGATGAGCCTGACCGGTCGCCCTGAGGGGGATGACGGGGCCGGTCCTGTAAAAGTGGGTGTGGCATTGACGGACATTCTCACCGGGCTGTATTCGACGGTGGCGATACTGGCGGCGCTGGCGCATCGGGATCACGACGGCGGTGGTCAGCACATCGACATGGCATTGCTGGATGTTCAGGTGGCTTGTCTGGCGAACCAAGCGATGAACTATCTGACTACGGGCAATGCGCCAAAGCGGTTGGGCAATGCGCATCCGAATATCGTGCCTTATCAGGATTTCCCTACAGCGGACGGCGACTTCATTCTTACCGTCGGTAACGACGGGCAGTTCCGCAAGTTTGCCGAAGTGGCTGGGCAGTCGCAGTGGGCAGATGATCCGCGCTTTGCGACCAATAAGTTGCGCGTGGCCAACCGGGCGGAGCTGATTCCATTGATTCGCCAGGCAACCGTGTTCAAGACCACTGCCGAGTGGGTTGCTCAGCTTGAGCTGGCCGGCGTACCGTGCGGGCCGATCAATGATTTGTCCCAAGTGTTTGAGGATCCGCAGGTGAGGGCGCGTGGGCTGGCGATAGAGTTGCCGCACCCGTTGGCCGGGATGGTGCCTCAGGTGGCCAGTCCTATTCGTATGTCGCAGACACCTGTCGAGTATCGTCACGCGCCTCCGTTGTTGGGTGAGCACACGCTTGAAGTATTGCGACGAGTGCTGGGCCTGGAGGCGGGTGCGGTGGCGGATTTGAAGATGGCCGGGGTGTTGTGACGATTCCCTCTATATAGAAGGAGTCGGTTTTTGATCGTTTTTTGATCGATCTGCAAGTGATTGAATAAAAAGCGAAATTAACGGTTGACGGCAGATCTGAGGTGTCTATAATTCGCCCCACTTCCGGCGCAGTCGAAACGGAAAACTCCTTGAGATTCAATGAGTTAAGTAGGTTTCGACAGCAAGCGGCTTCAGTTCATCGAAGCCGAAAGGAAGTTGAAAAAGAGGTGTTGACAGCAGCGTGTAACGCTGTAGAATTCGCCTCCCGCTGACGAGAGATCGGAAGCGCAAGTGGTTGAAGTTGTTGAAGAAATCTTCGAA
>NZ_JAZEVW010000002.1:0-916078 GCF_036668835.1 Pseudomonas koreensis | reverse complement strand
CTACCCAAGCACTGGTCGCACTAGCCCGCAAGCTTGCACGGGTGGTATTTGCTCTGTTGAAAAACCAGAGCGAATACTCACCCAAAGGCGTTTAGGGGCTAGGCATGAACCATAGAATCTCCCACATTGGATCTGTGTCGTTCACAAATCCCCTGTGGGAGCGAGCCTGCTCGCGAAGAGGCCCTCAAGAACACCGAATCATTCAGCCTCTACGCCAAACCCCTTTGCCCGCCAACCGTGCCCGATCATGGGCCACAGTAAAGTCCTGCTCCGGCCCCTTCGGCACTACGCCCGTCGGGTTGATAGTCTTGTGACTGCCGTAGTAGTGATGCTTGATGTGCTGAAAATCCACCGTCTCGGCAACACCCTCGATCTGATACATCTCTCGCAGCCAGTTCGACAGATTCGGATAATCGGCGATCCGCCGCAGGTTGCACTTGAAGTGGCCGTGGTACACCGCATCGAAGCGAATCATGGTAGTAAACAGGCGCACATCGGCTTCGGTCAGGAACTCGCCCGCTAGATAACGATTGGCGCCCAGCAGTTGTTCCAGATGATCAAGTTCGGCGAATACCTCATCGAATGCTTGCTCATAAGCCTGCTGCGACGTGGCGAAACCGGCGCGGTACACGCCGTTGTTCACTGCCGGATAGATACGCTCGTTCAGCGCATCGATTTCGCTGCGTAACGGCGCCGGGTAGAAGTCGAGGTCGTTGCCGGTCAGCGCGTCGAATGCGCTGTTGAACATGCGGATGATTTCCGCGGACTCGTTGCTGACGATGCGCTTGAGCTTCTTGTCCCACAGCACGGGGACCGTGACGCGCCCAGTGTAATCAGGCGTGTCGGCGGTATACCGTTGGTGCATGAAGTCGAAACCGTCGAGATGATCGCCAGTCGAGCCGAGCGCCTTGTCGAACGTCCAGCCGTTTTCCAGCATCAGCCAACTGACCACCGAGACGTCGATCAGACTTTCCAGGCCTTTGAGCTTGCGCAGAATGAGCGTGCGGTGCGCCCAAGGGCAGGCGAGCGAAACGTAGAGGTGATAGCGCCCGGCTTCGGCAGTGAAGCCGCCTTCACCGCTGGGACCGGGTTGGCCGTCGGCGGTGACCCAATGGCGGCGCTGCGCCTGTTCGCGCTGAAACGCGCCGTCCTTGCTGCTTTCGTACCACTTGTCCTGCCAGTGGCCATCGACGAGTAAACCCATGATCCAGACTCCGTAAACCAATATTCATTGGAGCCGAGTCTATTCCGATGAGTTCGAACAAAAAGCGCAAAGATCGGGCGTGAATGATCGGTTAAATCGATTTGTTCCGCGCGGACCAGTATTGCTCGGCCGTGGCGAAGGCTTGCTCACGGCTATCACCAAGGCCGCGCAAGGCCAGTGCCATCGTCGCAATCAAAGCCAATTGCGGATAGCTGTCGACCACGTCGCCACGCCATACCGCTTTCAGGTGCTCGATATCCAGCGTCGCCGGTTTGACATGGCGTTGCGCGGACAGCTGCGGCCATTCCTCGTCCCAGCTCTGCCCGCCCGTGGTGCCGTAGAGGTGGCTGGTGGCGTCCGGGTTGATCTCGATTTCGCCGCCATCGCCCTTGACTACGATTGCCGTATCGCCGAGCAAGCCACTGGCATCGCGATGCACTGCCTGGTAGCCGGGATGGAAAATGCTTTGCAGGCCGCATCGCGCGCCCAGCGGGTTGAGAATCCGTGCCAGCGAATGAATCGGCGAACGCAGGCCAAGCGTATTGCGCAGGTCGATCATCTTTTGCAACTGCGGCGCCCAGTCCATCAGCGGCATGAACGCCAGCCCGCCGTTATCCAGCGCGTCGCCAACCTGCTGCCAGGTGCGGCACAGCGGGATATTCAATTCGCCCAGCAATTGTTCGCTGTACAGCCGCCCGGCGGTGTGCGCGCCACCGCCATGCATGAAGATGCGCACGCCGTGCTGCGCCAGGCACCTGGCGGCCAGCAGATACCATGGCAAATGACGTTTTTTTCCGGCGTAGGTCGGCCAGTCGAGGTCAACGTTCAAGGCTGGCGCTTGCAAGCGTTCGCGCAGGGCTTCAGTAAAACCTGCCATTTCCTCGGCGCTTTCTTCCTTGTGCCGCAGCAGCATCAGAAAGGCGCCGAGCTGGGTGTCTTCGACCTTGTCATCGAGCACCATGCCCATGGCTTCGCGGGCCTCCTCGCGCGTCAGATCGCGAGCGCCACGCTTGCCTTTGCCGAGGATGCGCACGAATTGCGCAAACGGGTGCTCGGCGGGCGTTTCGAGGGTCAATGCTGGGAAGTCGGTCATAGGCAGTTCGTCGGTTTGGGCAGGCCCGCCAGTTTTGCGGCGAGTTTGGCAGGGGTGCCTTTGAACAGTCGGTTGAGGTGCAGGCTGTTGCCTTTTTCCGCACCGAGTTTCAACGCGGTGTACTTGATCAGCGGCCGAGTGGCCGGGGACAGCTGGAATTGGGCATAGAAGCTGCGCAGCAGTTCGAGGATTTCCCAGTGTTCGGCAGTCAACTCGATATCTTCTGCGGCAGCCAGGGCGCTGGCGACTTCGGCCGACCAGTCACTCAGGTCGACGAGAAATCCGTCCTTGTCCAGTTCGATGGCGCGGGCGCCGACGGTCAGCGCATTCATAACCAGCTGTTGACCTTATCGTGGTGAATCGACAGCTCGACGAAGGCCGGATAGTCGATGGCTTCTGCCCAGTCCGGAATCTCGATCGCCCGCGCCTGAACATCTTCAAGCAACACATACAAACGGATTTTTTTGTCGTGCAGGGCGAAAAACGGCGCGCTATCCGGTTGCAGGGCGTACACCGCATCACCGGACAGCAGCAACGCATCAGCACTGCCGAGCAAGCGCAGGCAACTGTTCAGGCGATCGTCGCCGAAAGGGGAGTGAGACAACACATGCAAAGTCGACATCAGAGGGTGATCACCTGGTCGTAGCGGTCAATAAGGGCGGTGATGTGTTCAGCAGACAGCGCCTGCGCCTCGTCCAGCGAGAGTTTTCCGAGTCCACGCGCGTTGGCGCTTTCTGCGCAATAAAACAGCTCCTCGACCCCGAACATCGGCAGCGCTTGCAGATTGGCGCTGAGGTCTTTCTGCTGCAGCGCTTTGGCATTCTGCCCGGCGGCCAGTTGCAGCACACCGTCATCGAGAAACAGCAAACCGATTGGCAGATCGAATGCGCCACCGGCCAGCACAATGTCCAGCGCTTCGCGGGCGCCGGGGCCAGACCAGGGCGATTGACGGCTGATGATCAGCAGTGATTTGGCCATTTTACGCGCCTCCGAAGCAGATCAGGCGATCGGCATCCTGCACCGCATCATGCAACTGACCGAGGCCGGACAATTCCCACGGCGCGCTGACGGATACCGCATCACGCTGGTAGCGCTTGGCTTCCTCAGCGTTCAACGCACCACGGCGCAGCGCGGCGGCGATGCACACCACGCCGTCGAGTTTCTGCTCGTCGATGAACGTGCGCCATTGCTTGGGCAGGTCCAGTTCGTCCTGCGGCGTGACCAGCGCGTCGGAGGCGTTATAGACGCCGTCCTGATAGAAAAACAGCCGGACAATCTCATGCCCGCCGGCCAACGCCGCCTGGGCAAACAGCAGGGCGCGGCGCGAGGAGGGCGCATGGGCGGCGGAAAACAGCGCAATGGCGAACTTCATGACGGACTCGATCAGCAAAACTGCGGCCATGATAAAGCTTTATGCAGGCTGCCGCGAAACCCCAATTGCACTTGGGTTGGAATTGATGAACGTCGTCAATTCCTGTGGGAGCGAGCTTGCTCGCGAAAGCGTCGGCCCAGCCTCCATCAGTTCGACTGACACACCGCCTTCGCAAGCAAGCTCATTCCCACGAGAAAATCGCGGGGAGTGGAACTCAGGGCTTGATGCCATACAAATCGCAATATTCCAGCCAGTCCATCCCGGCCATTTCCGCGACTTCACGGTGCACTTCCAGACGCTGCGCCTGATACTCCTCAGGCGTATCAGCCGTCAGTTGCAACGTCAGTTCCCAGGCAAACAACCCCTGACTTTCCGCCTCGGCTTCGAACGCTTCGTGCAGCCGCTCTTCGCGATATTGCGCCTGGGTTTCACCCTTGGCCTGCGCCAGCAACGGGTTGAGGTGGTCGAGGGTTTCGCGCAGTTCGGGACGTGCGTCGAGAAACAATTTCAGAGCATGCTCATGTCGCTGATCGGTAGGCGCCATGGGTTTTCCTTGTGAGGCTGATGACGTTAGGGTGCCGCAGCGGCTTGCACCTGTCGCGTTATAAATGCAGTAAAGCAGAACGATTTCGGCGATTGCGGTGATACAGTCCGCTTTTTTGCCAATGAGCGAATGCGATGCGAATTCTGATGGTAGCGCTGGCGGCCACGATGCTTGCCGGTTGCGCGGGTTCGGTAATGAACGACGCGCGGACCAAAACCCCTTATAAGGTTCTGACCTCGGACAAGGCCGAAAAAGTCGTCGCACAGTGCGTGCAGTTCGGCTGGCAAGATGAGGCGGTATTTGGTGTGGACGCGGCGGCCTACATGGAACCGCGCAATTCTGGCGGCACGACGGTGTATACGCGTTCGGCTGAGTCCTTTGTCGACGTGATCACTGACGCTTCGGGCACGACGCTGAATTACTACGCACAGCAAGACGATTTTGTTGCCAAGCGCCGGTTGGCGGCGTTGGCGACCTGCCTCTAGGCCAGTTTAGCGGCGCGGCTTGTGCCGCCGTCGCGAGCAGGCTCCCACCCTGGATTCGTGATCGACACAAAATCACTGTAGTAGCGAGCTTGCTCGCGAAAGCGCCGCTGCGTTCACACTGCAAAGCGCTTCTGGAAGAAATGCCGCTTGTGTCCCGGCGGATAGTCGACGATCTCGCCGAACTGGCTATACCCGAGCTTCTTGTAGAACCCGGGCGCCTGAAAGTCGAACGTGTCGAGCCAGGCGCCGATGCAGCCTTTCTCCCGCGCAAGGTCTTCGGCCATGCGCATCAACTTTGATCCTATGCCTTGACCGCGACCCGCTTCAGGCACTGAGAGCAGATCGACGAACAGCCATTGGCAGGCCAGCCGTCCATACAGCCCGCCGAGAATCTGGCCGTCATCGTCACGTACCAGCAGGGTCAGGGGCTCTGCCACCGCAATTCCAGCCTTTGCCACGTTGTAGGCATGCAGCGGGGCCAAAATGGCTTGTCGTTCGTCTTCTGTAGGATTTTCTGACAACTCAATGCGCAGATTCATACGGGACTTCCTTGTTTTAGGAACTCGCAGCCTATCCTGCCCGGCGCTCATTTTCCAAGCGCTGGCCTACGCTTTGGAACCGCTTCGCTTGCGCCGGGGTCTAGCCTTTACCGCGTCATTTCCGAACGCCGCCAACAAGGACCCCCATGAATATTTTTGAAGCCTTGCGTGAAAGCCACGAGCGCCAGCGCAGCTACGCCAAAGCCCTGATCGAAACCAGCGGCGACAGTCCGGAGCGGGTCGAGGCCTACAAACAGCTGAAAGCAGAACTGCAAGCCCACGAAACTGCTGAAGAGCGCCATTTCTATATTCCGTTGATGGCAATGGACGAAGGCGTCGACCTGAGCCGTCATGCCATCGCCGAGCACCATGAAATGGACGAGATGATGGAAGAACTCGACGAGACCGAGATGTCCAGCCCGGCCTGGCTGGCGACGGCGAAGAAGCTGTCGGACAAGGTTCACCATCATCTCAAGGAAGAAGAGCATAAGTTCTTTCAGATGGCCGGGAAATTGCTTGATGAGAAGCAGAAAGAGCAGTTGGCTGGGGAGTATGAGAAGGAGTTTCAGGCGCAGTTGTCTGAATAGCCAGTGGCCGCGGTCCAAGGCTCGCTAGTGGCTGATAGACAAGCCCGGTAGCGCTGCCGGGTTCATGTTTACGAAAATGGTTACTGCCTCAGATAGGTAACTGATCGCCAGCGCGGATCGATTCAATCCATTGTCGATAGTGTTGTTTTTGGGCTTCTATATCGTTAGTTAGATCGCGCTCTTCGTAATCGAAAATGCGCACCACGTCCTCCTCCTCGGTCGGCTGCCCGGCCTTGACTTCGTAAGCAACCAGGCCGGCTGACATCTGCGAAGTCATGCGGGAAGGGTGGACGTTGATTTTCGCGCCTTTGCATAAGAACGTGATGTCGGGAAAATCTGCTCGGATCAAGCCGAAGCATTCGTAGAGGTCTTCGGCGGTGTGTGTTTTTGATAGCCCATCCTTTGTATAGAAGGTCAACGTTTTTGTCTTTCTATCCACCTCTAAAATTGCACTTTCTTTTACATCATTTTGGATTATTTGAATTTCGACTTTTTTCATTTCTATCTCCTAAAGGGATTAGGAATAGAGTATCCAATGTACTCTCCATCCGCTGTTACCGGCGTAGCGCCAACGATGTCCCTGTTATTAATGCCGCCGGGAAAAGCTATCTCTACCTCGCGGCGGTGTGGCGACATTGCTCCCAATGCTTCATTGACGTTAATGCCGCGTATATTTTTCAGGACATAAATGTATCCGTCCTCAAAACCATGACCGGTTGCGAATTTCACGGCTTCTTTTTCCAGTACTGAGGTGCTGACAAACCAGCTAGGCGGGCTTTTGTTATCCAGCGCATGCAGATATAGATCAGTACTTTCGCCCCATGGCTCGAATCCAGCTTCAAAAATTTCCCAAGGCTCTCGATCATCGCCACGATAGAGGTAGTAGTTTTTTTTCTGAGGCGCAGGAAGCTCAGCATCCCCCTCATCTACCTTAACCCCATCACTCGCCCCCGGCACCTCACAACCCGGCTTCTTCGGTGGCGGGCAATTGGAGCTCAACCCCAACGGATCCACCCACCCCGTCGGATTCGGCACGTACTGGTACTGATTCAACCCACCGGCCAACTTGATCGGATCCGGCGTCAGATAGCGTCCCAGCCTCGGGTCGTAATACCGGTGCCGGTTGTAATGCAATCCGCTTTCGGCATCGAAGTACTGCCCCTGGAAGCGCAGCGGCTGGTTCAGGTAATCCTCGCCGGCGAGCGTCAGTGAGGCGGTTTTGCCGTAGGCGTCGTATTGCGCGGACCAGACGATGTCGCCGCCGTAGTCGGTGAGTTCCTGCGGGGTGCCGAGGTGGTCGAGTTGGTAGTAAAACGGGCAGGCTTTTTTCGGGCCTTTGCCGTCGAGCAGCGCGAGCGGGCGGAAGGTGCCGGGTTCGTAGACGTAGCTGCGGTATTCGTTTTGGCTGCTTTCGGCGACGACTTGGTCGCCTTGCCAGAAGAACTCGGTGGTCTGGCCGTCGACGGTTTTGCGGATGCGCCGGCCGAAGGCGTCGTATTGGTAAGTGGCGGTCTGGCCGTCGGGGCGGGTCAGGCCGATCAGGCGGTGCTGGCTGTCGTAGCGGTATTCGGTGACGAGTGTTTGTGCTTTGCCGCGGCGTTCGCGGATCAGGTTGCCGAAGGCGTCGTAGTCGTAATGGCGGTCGCCTTGCATCAGCAGGCGGTTGCCTTTGACCTGGCTCGGGCCGGGGCGGTCCTGCATCAGCAGGTTGCCGGCCGGGTCGTGGGCGAAGGACTCCGGCAGTTCGTCACGCGAATGGCGGACGCGAATCAGTCGGTCGAGGGCGTCGTAGCCGTAGGTGCGCTGGCCGTGGCGGCTGTCGGCGATGTGCGCGAGGTTGCCGTTGGCGCTGTAGGCATAATCGCGGCGGTAGACCGAATCGCGCTGATGGCCTACGGCGTGGGCCAGTAATCTTCCCTGTTCGTCGTAGGCATATTCGCTGAGCAGCAGGCCTTGCTGGCGCTGCACTTCGCGGCCGAACTGGTAGACGTGGCGGGTCAGTGGCGTGCCGTTGAGGTCGATTGCGCTCAGCGCGCCGCCCTTGGCGTAGTGGTAGTCGAGCTTGCTGTTGTCCGGCAGGCGCAGGCGCTTGAGTTGACCGCAGGCGTCGTAGGCGTAGCGCAGGGTGCCCCAGCCCTGATGTTCGGTGATCAGCCGATCCTGGCGATCGTATTCGAAGGCCAGCGGGTGGTTGTTACCGTCATCGACGGCGATCAAACGGCCGAGGCGGTCGTAGGAATATTCGACCTTCACACCATCGGGAAGGGTCTTTATCAGTAGGCGGCCCGCCGCATCGCGCTTATAGGCGGTGACTAGCTGCGAGCCGTCATCACCAAACTCGGTCTTCTCCAGCAGATGCCCATTGAGGTCATAGACATACGCCGTGCGCCGCCCGTCGAAGCCGGTTTCCTGTCGGATCAATCCGCTCGGCGTGTAGTCCAGCCGGTATTTTTCTCCCGACTCGTTTTCGATCTCGGTGAGCAGCAGCTGCGCATGGTCATAGCGGTACTGCACCTGCGTGCCGTCGGGGTTGATCCGCCGCGAGACCAGGTGCAGGTCATCGTCATACTCGTAACGGGTGATGCGCCCGAGTTCATCGCGTTCGGCGGTGACCTGACCGTAGGCGCCGTAGCTGTAGGCTCGGCTGCTGCCGGTAGGAAAAGTTGTCTGGATCAGTCGGCCAACGGCGTCCCATTGCTGGCGGGTGATGGCGCCGTGTTCGTCGGCCGTGGTGGTCCTTCGCCCCAACGCGTCGTAGGAAAAGCGTCGCACACCGCCATCGGGCAGGGTTTCTTCGGTCAACTGGCCGAGCGGATTCCACACCAGCTTATGGCGGCTGCTGTCCGGGTAGCGGATCGACAGCAGTTGCCCGCGCACGTTGTAGTAGTAATGAGTGACCTGACCGTCAGGATCGACCGCTTCGGTGACATCACCCTCGGCGTTGCGCCGGTAGATCCACACCGCATCGCCACGGGTGCGCCGGTAGAGAAAACCGTTGCGGTACTCGTAGGACGTTGGCGCGTCGTCCGGCGGAATCAGCGCGATCAGCCGTCCGACCTCGTCGTAGCGGTATTCGGTGACGGCGCCGAGCGGGTCCTGTTCGGCGATCAAGCGGCCTTCAGCGTCATAGGCCTTGAGGTGTTCGCCGCCATCCGCCTCGACCTTGCGCACCAGCCGCGCGCGCTCGTCGTGGACGTAGGTTTCTTCGGTGCCGTCGACGTACTGCACCGCGACGCTGCCGTCGTCGGCCCAGACGTAACGGGTGTCCATCTGCGAGAACGAGGCCCAATGCCGGACACAGCGCGCCGCTTTCCCTGCGCGTTCCCACTTCCAGAAGAAACTCGCCCCACCAGCCAGTTGCCGCTGCAGGATGACGTGAGCGTCGTCGTAGTCGTAACGCTCGCTGTCGCCGACCGCGTTGGTGGCTTCGATCAGATTTTGATAGGCGTCGTAGCGGTAACTGACCAGCGTCTGTTCGGTGTGCCAGGCACCCTCACGAAACACCTGATAATCCACGCCAATTAGCTGCGCGCGGTCATAACGCAACAGCAGCGAACGACCGGCGCCGTTATCCAGCCGCTGCACCCGATCAGCCCGATCGCGATGCACCGAAAGCCGATTGCCATAGGCATCACTGACCGCCACCAACCGCCCGGCACGAAAGTGATAAAACCGCGCCGCTTCCCCGGCCAGCGCCAGAATCAGCTCTTCCGGTTCATCCCCCAGAAAAATCGCCGCCCGCGACAGACTGTTGTGAATCGCCGGCCGGGTCGCACTGGGCAACGGAAACCGCGTACGCCGGTTTTCGTGGTCGACCCAGACCACTTCATCAGCGGAAAACTCCAGCCGATGCGCCAACGAATGGCTCCAGCCAAACCCCAATCCAACATCGATTTCAGCCGCACTGCTGCGATACAAACGGCTGAACTCGAACGGCAGCACACCATCGAGCACCGCATCGGTCAGCGTCAGCAGCTCCTCACCGGTAACCATCGACACCGGGCAACCATTGGTGCAGGTCAGCGGCACGCAATCGGCGCTGTCGCCGTTGGGGTTTTTCGCCTGGTCGGGGGAGTCGTCGCGAGGTTCGTGGCGCTCCATCCGCGTCGAGCCGCCAGATTTAGCCCGCGCCAGCGGCGCCGGATTCGGCACCGTCAGCACCACCGAATCGGCCTGACGAATGTTCAGCGGGATGGAAGGCGCCGGTTTCAACGCCACGTCACGCGCATGCAACACCAGCGGTTTCAACACGCTCGCATGCTTGTTCAGTTCCGGCGTCGTCGACGTCAACTCCGCCAGGCGCAGTGCCGAGGCCGCCAGCCATTGCCGCGCTCGTGGCGACTTGATCTTGTCCAGCACCTTGCTGCTCAAACGCAGCGACACACCGGCACCGCCGGCCACGCGCATCAACAAAAAACTGACCAGCAACTCGACCCGCACCTCGGCCACCACTTCGGCGAGGTACTGCGGCGGCAACATCTTCAGCCAACTGGTAAACGCGGCCAGATGAATGAACAGCAGCGGCTCGTCGCTGAGCATCAACAGCGCGTTGGCGATGGCCTCGCTGGAAGCCGCGAGCAACGCCTCCAGTTCGATGTCGCTGAGGTATTCGAGGAGTTTTTCGCTGTTGAGCTGCAGGTCGGCGAGGAGGGCGAAGACCTGTTTGACGTCGTCCCAAACGCCGTTCAGCGCATTCTCGAAACCGCGCCAGTCGGCCCGTTGCAACTGCCCATAACGCTCAAGAAAACCCGCGCTGGAAAACTCCGCCCACTGCGGCTGAAACCCGGCCCACTCACCGCGCAACCAGCCTTCCAGTTCCGCGATAAGCCCTTCATAAGAGGCGTACAGCGCCTGCACCTGCGCAGTGGAAACATCGGGAAAGAAGGTGATGCGATAACGCTGGCCCTGTTGGCAGTCGGTCACTTGCAGAATGCCGCTGGGGCCGATGGTGTGGTGCAGCGGTTCGCCGAACGTCGGGACGCCATCGACTTCGCCGAGCAGCGGTTCAAGCATCACCGGTGTATTGCCGATCGGCACAAAACGCGCGGCTTCGAACAGGTGTACCAACGTCAGCGGCCCGCTGGCCGGGCACATGACCACCGATGAACTGAGCGGCTGGCGCGAGGTGATCGGCGCACTGAGGCGCACGTCGTTGCCGATGCTAAACACCTGCTCGATGTCCAGCGCGGTGCCGGTCCAGAACTGCTCGGCCCAGGCGTCGTAGTTGTTCAGGCACAGGCGGAATTCGCCGAGCAGGGCTTCGAAATCCGGTTGCTCGGGATTCAGCGCGGCCACCACCAGCAAACCGATGCTGTTGTTCAGGTCCAGGAGCCGATCAGGTTCAAACATTCGCAGTCGCTCGCGCACATCAAAAAGGTGCGGGGACTTTGCGGGGGATCAAACGAGAAAGAAGTCGGGGAAGTAGGCAGTGTCTGTAGGACGGTTCGACATGCTTTGTAGGGCGATATATGGTTGGGTTTTTTCGTTCAAATAACCGGGCATTTGCAGGCCCGGAGGCCATCAATGACTAAAGGATCAGGCGTCATGTCCAACACAGCCGAGCGGGTCAATATCGTCGACACTCAGGTGTTGTCCCACGATTGGTATTTGTTGAAGAAGATCACCTTTGACTATCACCGCAACAATGGTGAATGGCAGCGTCAGACCCGTGAGGTCTACGATCGCGGTAACGGCGCGGCGATTCTGCTGTTCAACCGCGATAAACGCACGGTGGTGCTGACCCGGCAGTTCCGCTTGCCGGTGTTCGTCAACGGGCATGACGGTTTGCTGATCGAAGTGGCGGCCGGGCTGCTGGAAGGCGCGGCTCCGGAACAGCGAATCCGCGATGAAGCCGAGGAGGAAACCGGTTATCGCGTGCACGATGTGAAGAAGGTGTTCGAGGCTTACATGAGCCCGGGTTCGGTGACGGAAAAGCTGCATTTTTTCATCGCCGAATACGACGCCACCTCAAAGGTCAGCGACGGCGGCGGGCTGGAGGAGGAGACTGAGGAGCTGGAAGTGCTGGAATGGGCGTTTGACGAGGCGCTGGCGGCGTTTCAGCGCGGTGAGATCTGCGATGCCAAGACCATCATGCTGTTGCAGTACGCAGCGATGAACAATCTGTTTGGCGGGTGAATCAGAACAGCTCGCCGGTTTGGCCAATCGGCGACCATTGGCCACCCTCAAGGGTCAGCAGCCGCTCTTTTGCTTCAAGCCCGCCGGCGAAACCGGTCAGCTTCCCCGACGCGCCGATCACCCGATGACATGGCGCGACGATGGAAATCGGATTGCGCCCGTTCGCCGCGCCCACGGCCCGTACGGCAGTGGGGTTGCCGATCTGCTCGGCAATCTGGCTGTAGGTGCGGGTTTCGCCGAATGGAATGGTCAGTAGCGCAGCCCAGACTTGTTTCTGAAAAGGCGTGCCAGCGAAATCCAGTTCCAGGTCGAAGCGAACGCGAGTCCCGGAAAAATATTCGTCAAGTTGCCGCGCAGCGTTTTGCAGGAGCGGATTGTCCGGCGCTTCGCTCATCGGCCCGAGGCGTACCCGGTTCGGTTTGTCGTTTTCCCAGAGGATGGCCGCCAGTCGCGAACCGTTCGCGACCAGCTTCAGCTCGCCGACCGGCGAGGGCAGGGTGATGAATGTGTAAGGCATCAGTGCAACCCCGGCGGAAAGTGTGAACAGCGTCCAGCATACCGGCGCAACAGAGAGGCGCAATACGTAAAGCCGACCATACTGCTGATTGCGCTTGAAACGCTGTACATGGTTTTGCGCCGTCCCCTAAAACAAAAAGAGAACGACTCATGAAGTACGAACCTTTGGCCAGGTCGCTGATTGCGACGTCCCTGGCACTCAGCTGTCTCATGGCTCACGCCGCGTCGGTGGCACCGGTCGCTGCGGAAAACGGCATGGTGGTCACCGCACAACATCTGGCCACGCATGTCGGCGTCGATGTGTTGAAGAGCGGCGGCAATGCCGTCGATGCGGCGGTCGCGGTGGGCTATGCGCTGGCGGTGGTGTATCCCGCGGCAGGCAACCTCGGTGGCGGCGGTTTCATGACCATTCAATTGGCGGACGGACGCAAGACCTTTCTTGATTTCCGCGAGAAAGCGCCGCTGGCGGCAACGGCGAACATGTACCTCGACAAGGACGGCAACGTCATTCCTGAACTGAGTACCCGCGGTCATCTGGCGGTTGGCGTGCCGGGGACTGTGTCCGGCATGGAGCTGGCACTGAGCAAGTACGGAACCCAATCGCGCAAGGACATGATCGCACCGGCGATCAAACTGGCCGAAGACGGATTTGCGCTGGAGCAGGGCGATGTCGAGCTGCTGGAGTACGCCACGGACGTGTTCAAAAAGGACATGCGTGACTCCGGATCGATTTTCCTGCATAACGGCGAACCGATGCAGGTCGGGCAAAAACTGGTGCAGAAGGACCTTGGCAAAACCCTGCGCAGCATTTCCGAAAAAGGCGCCGACGGCTTCTACAAAGGCTGGGTCGCGCATGCGATCGTGACCTCCAGTCAGGCTAACAAAGGCATCATCACTCAGGCCGACCTCGACAAGTACAAGACCCGCGAGCTGGCGCCAGTGGAATGCGATTACCGCGGTTACCACGTGGTTTCGGCGCCACCGCCCAGTTCCGGTGGCGTGGTGATCTGTCAGATCATGAACATCCTCGAAGGCTATCCGATGAAGGATCTGGGCTTCCATTCCGCCCAGGGCATGCATTATCAGATCGAAGCGATGCGCCACGCTTATGTTGATCGCAACAGCTATCTCGGCGATCCGGATTTCGTCAAAAACCCGATCGAACATCTGCTGGACAAGAATTACGCGACTAAACTGCGTGACGCGATCCAGCCGCAGAAGGCTGGCGTATCGGCTGAACTGAAACCCGGCGTCGCGCCACATGAGGGCAGCAACACCACGCATTACTCGATCGTCGACAAGTGGGGCAATGCGGTGTCGGTCACCTACACCCTCAACGACTGGTTCGGCGCGGGCGTGATGGCGAGCAAGACCGGGGTGATCCTCAACGATGAAATGGACGACTTCACCTCCAAGGTCGGCGTGCCGAACATGTACGGCCTGGTGCAGGGCGAAGCCAATGCCATTGCGCCGGGCAAGGCGCCGTTGTCATCGATGAGCCCGACCATCGTCACCAAGGACGGCAAAGTGGTAATGGTGGTCGGCACGCCGGGCGGCAGCCGGATCATTACGGCGACCTTGCTGACCATGCTTAACGTCATCGACTACGGCATGGGCTTACAGGAAGCCGTCGACGCACCGCGTTTCCATCAGCAGTGGATGCCCGAGGAAACCAACCTCGAGGACTTCGCCGCCAGCCCCGATACGAAAAAGTTACTCGAGAGCTGGGGCCACAAATTCGCCGGCCCGCAGGACCCTAACCATATCGCTGCGATTCTGGTCGGCGCGCCGGCGCTGGGCGGCAAACCGGTGGGCAAGAACCGCTTTTACGGTGCCAACGATCCACGGCGCAATACCGGCTTGTCATTGGGCTATTGAGCGGAGTAAAAAAGGGGCGGGCTCAGGTCCGCCCCATTCTCAAGGACTGATCAAGGAAGGCTCGACATGACCACCGCGTTACTGATCATCGATGTCCAGCAGGCTCTGTGTGCTGGTGAATATCAGTGTTTCGAAATCGACCGCGTGATCTCTACGATCAATGATCTGAGCCGCCGCGCGCGAGAGGCCGGGGTTCCGGTGGTGCTGGTTCAACATGAAGAAAAGGACGGCGCGTTCGCTCACAATACTGACGGTTGGCAACTCGCCAAAGATCTGCAGACTTCGACGAAAGATCTGCGCGTTGGCAAAACCACCGGGGACTCTTTTTACCAGACTGATCTCGGCAAGCTGTTGCCCAGCGAAGATTTCGAACGCTTGGTGATCTGCGGCCTGCAGACCGATTACTGCGTCAACGCCACCGTGCGCCGCGCCCATGAACTGGGCTATGACGTGGTCGTCGCGCAAGACGCGCATTCAACTGTCGACAACGGCACGATGAGCGCCGAAGACATCATTACCGAACACAACAAGGACTTCGCCGCCCTCACCAGCTCCGTGGCGCGGACCGACGTCAAGCCCGCGGCGACCATCCAGTTCAAATAACACACCACACCTGTGGGAGCGAGCTTGCTCGCGAAGGCGTCCGCCCAGCCAAACCATCACCGACTGACACACCGCTGCCGCCGATTAACGATCCGCCAGCAACAACCACTCAACCTGCGCCAGTTCCCAGGTACTGAGCAGACTCACCGGATCCGTGCCATAACGCTGCCACGACTCGAGCGCGCCCTCATGGCCTTCGGGACTGCAGGCGTATTCACAGTGATGCAATCGTTGACCGGCAAAATCCAGCAGCAGGCGCCAGCCTTCGATATCGACCGTGACCAGGCCGGTCGCATCGGGTCCTGCGCAGACCTCGAAAGTCAGGACGTTCAGCGCCGCTTCACGCAGACGCTGGCACACCTCGCGGGCGGTTAATGATGCAGGCATGTCGAGCTCGATGAAAAAAGGGCGTGTCAGCATAAGGCCGGGCTCGACACCTGTCAGCGATCACTGGCCCGACGCGGAACAATTCCGTAACATCCGCACCCCTCTTTTTCCGAACACCTGCGGTCGCCGCGGCGGCCGCTCAGTCAGGTAAGCCATGAAACCGATTCGTCTGCGCGCCGATGTCCTGGCCGGACTCACCACCTCGTTTGCCCTGTTGCCCGAATGCATTGCGTTCGCGCTGGTGGCGCACCTCAATCCGCTGATGGGCCTGTATGGCGCGTTTATCATTTGCACGCTGACGGCACTGTTCGGCGGGCGGCCGGGCATGGTTTCCGGCGCAGCGGGGTCGATGGCTGTGGTGATCGTTGCGCTGGTGGTGCAGCACGGCGTGCAGTATCTGCTGGCGACGGTGTTGGTCGGTGGCCTGATCATGATGGCGTTCGGGCTGCTACGCCTGGGCAAACTGGTGCGCATGGTGCCGCACCCGGTGATGCTCGGGTTCGTCAACGGGCTGGCGATCATCATTGCCCTGGCGCAACTGGAGCATTTCAAGAGCGGTGAAGACTGGCTCAGCGGCACGCCGTTGTACCTGATGACCGGCCTCGTGCTGCTGACCATGGCCATTGTCTACATCCTGCCGCGCCTGACCCGCGCCGTGCCGCCGGCACTGGTTGCGATCCTCGGCGTCGGTCTGCTGGTCTACCTGTTTGGCCTGCCGACCCGCACCCTCGGCGACATGGCGCACATTGCTGGCGGCTTGCCGACCTTCGCGCTGCCGGATATTCCGTGGAATCTCGAAACCCTGCGCATCATCGCGCCTTACGCAATCCTGATGGCGCTGGTCGGTCTGCTGGAAACCCTGCTGACCCTCAACCTCACTGACGAAATCACCGAAACCCGCGGCTACCCGGATCGCGAGTGCGTGGCGCTTGGCGCGGCGAACATGGTCTCGGGCGCATTCGGCGGCATGGGCGGTTGCGCGATGATCGGCCAGACGGTGATCAACCTCAGTTCCGGCGGGCGCGGGCGGTTGTCCGGGGTGGTCGCCGGTGTGCTGATTCTGTTGTTCATTCTGTTCCTGTCGCCGCTGATCGAGCGGATTCCGCTGGCGGCGCTGGTCGGCGTGATGTTCGTGGTGTCGCAGCAGACCTTCGCCTGGGCGTCGTTGCGGGTGGTGAACAAAGTGCCGCTCAACGATGTGCTGGTGATCATCGCCGTGACCACCATCACCGTGTTCACCGATCTGGCGACGGCCGTGCTCTGCGGCATCGTTATTGCTGCGCTCAACTTCGCCTGGCAGCAGGCGCGCGAACTGTACGCCGACGAGCATCTGGAAGCCGACGGCAGCAAGCTCTATCGCTTGCACGGCACGTTGTTCTTCGCCTCGACCACGCCGTTTCTCAACCAGTTTGACCCGGCCAATGACCCGCTCCGGGTGACGCTGGATTGCCGCCATCTGAGCTTCGTCGATTATTCAGCGATCGCCGCGCTGAAAACCCTGCGCGAACGCTACGCCAAGGCCGGCAAGCATTTGCAGGTGTTTCACCTGTCGGAGCGCTGCAAGAAGTTACTCAAGCGTGCCGGCGTCGATCACGACTGAACCTTCACAGTTCGTGTCCTTGAGCCAGGTCTTGCCGAGAATGCGCGAGACCTGATCGGCGGAGTAGGGCTTGGCGATGAACTCGAACCCCTCGTAACCGCTGCGCGCCAGTTCTTCGCTGTAGCCGGACGTCAGAATCACCGGCAGATCCGGGCGACGCCGGCGCAGCTCCTTGGCGAGTGCGACGCCGGTGATGCCCGGCATCACCACGTCGGAAAACACCGCATCGAAGCCCATGGCGTCGGCACCGGCCAGTTGCAGCGCTTCCTCGGCGTTGGTCGCCCAGACCGTCTCGTAGCCCAGGTCCTGCAGAATCTGATTGGCAAAGCGGCCCACCTCAAGATTGTCCTCGACCACCAACACCCGGCGCTTTTCGTGCAGCGGCTCTGCGTCGTCATCGTCCGCCGCATCGTTGCATTCCACTTCGCTGGCAGGTACTTGAGGCAGGTACAGGGTGAACTCCGAACCTTCACCGAGCACGCTGGACACGTCGACGTTGCCGCCCGATTGCTTGGCAAAGCCGAACACTTGCGACAAGCCCAGCCCGGTGCCTTTGCCGACATCTTTGGTGGTGAAGAACGGTTCAAAGATATGTTCAAGAGTCTTCGCATCAATGCCGGGGCCACTGTCCGCCAGAGCAATCGACACAAACTGCCCGCCGGAACTGGCGTGGCCGCGAATCGCTGGCAGTGCCTTGTTGCATTCCAGGCGCAGCTTCAGCAGCCCCTGACCGTTCATGGCATCGCGGGCGTTGAGTGCAATGTTGATCAGCGCCGTCTCGAACTGACTCAGGTCGACGCGGATATAGCAGGGATGATCGGGCCGTTCGACGCAGACATGAATCTGAGCACCGGTCACCGATTCGAGCATTTCGCCGATGTTTTCCAGACGCTCGCCGGCATCCACCACCTGCGGATTGAGCGGCTGGCGACGGGCAAAGGCGAGCAACTGGCTGGTCAGCTTGGAAGCGCGCTCAACTGTATCCGACACCGCGCGCATATAACGCTGCCGGCGCTCTTCGGAAAGGTTGGGCTGGCGCAGAAAATCCACCGAAGAACGAATGATCGTCAGCAGGTTATTGAAGTCATGCGCGACGCCGCCGGTGAGCTGGCCGATGGCTTCGAGCTTTTGCGATTGGCGCAACGCCGATTCCGCATGGGACAGGCGCAGGCTGCGCTCCTCGACCCGCTGTTCAAGCGTGGCGTTCAGTTCGGCGAGCGCGTTCAGGCCTTCGCGCACGCTGGCATCGGCGCGAACTCGCTCGATGTGCGCCCAGCAGCGTTCGGTGACTTCACTTAACAGCGCCTGTTCGAAGTCCGACCAGACCCGCGGCGCCTTGTCGTGAACGGCCATCAGGGCAGTCAAGCGACCTTGCTTGATCAGCGGCATGCAGATGGTCGCCGTGATGCCGATGGCCTGAAACGTCGCCGATTCTTCTGGCGGCAGTTCGCTGCGGTTGTCATGAATGACCAGCGGCTTGCCGGCACGCAGCAAGGTCACGGCTTTTTTGCCGAAATCGCGCAACTGATAATGGCCGACAATGCTCGGCGAGCCCGGTGCCGCGTAGTCGCCGCGAATGGTGAAGCCGTCTTCGTCGGCATCCATGTCAGCGTAGGCACAATTGGACAGTTGCAACTGCTCGACCATCAGCCGTGTGCTCGTCGCCAGAATGTCCTGGGCGTCAGTGGCGTTTGTCACGGCCTTGCCGATCGCATCGAGAACCACCAGGCGCTGGTTGAGGTGGACGGTCTGAGTGGTTTCGGTGACGGTGTCGATCATCCCGACGACGTTGCCTAGAGAATCGCGAATCGGGCTGTAACAGAAGGTGAAATAGGCCTGTTCGGGGCCGCGGCCACGCTCGATCATCAGCGCGAAGTTTTCGATATAGGTGGCGCGTCCGGCGTAGGCCGCATCGGCAATGGGGCTGATCTCGCTCCAGGCTTCTTTCCAGATATCGCTGAAGGGGCGGCCCAATGCGTCGGGTTTGTCGCCGAGAATCGGCACAAACGCGTCGTTGTACAGGGTGATCAGTTCCGCTCCCCAAATGATCGCTTGGGGGAAGTGCGAGGCGAGACAGAGCGAGATCGTGGTCTTGAGCACATCGGGCCAGTGCTCCAACGGACCGAGCGGGCTGTTCGCCCAATCGTGACGTCGAATCTGCTCGGCCATTGCGCCGTTGTCCTGCAACCAGTCTTTCATGGGGATCTTGTCTATCCTGACGTCAGCATGTGAAGAAGACCCTCGTGCCGGTGTTTGGTTTCAGAGTGCCGGCGTGGTGTTGGCCAGCTGTGGATCCGGACCTGTGCGCATCATGCCACGATGCAGCGGACGAAACGATTTGTGGCGAGGGTATCGCTCCCTCGCCACGGCGTTGTTGCTGACTTTTTATCACGCGTCGATAGCAGGAAAATCGATGTCGGTCAGCGCGGTGTTGTTCAGGTAGTTGGTCAACGTCTGCACCGCTACCAATGCGATCACTTCAATGATTTTCACGTCGTCGATACCAGCGGCGCGGGCGGCAGCGATCTGTTCATTGTTCAAGTGCCCACGGGTTTCGACCAGTCGACGGGCGAGGGCGGCGTAGGCGTTGAGTTCACCGTGACGGGCGGCGACGATGTCCTCGGCCGACAGTCCGGCCTTGCCGGCGAACAGGGTGTGCGCTGCCAGGCAGTAGTCGCAACCGTTGACCTGCGAAGTGGCGAGGTACACCGCTTCTTTTTGCTGGGCGCTCAGTGAGGTCTTGCCGAGGATCGCCGAGGCCTGCACATAAGTGTCGAGGGCGACCGGCGCCTTGGCCAATGTGGAGAACAGATTCGGCAGAAAGCCGATTTTCTTTTTCACGCCTTCCAGCACAGGGCGGGTGGCGTCGGTGGCGGTGGCGAGGCTGATAGCGTTGATGCGGCTCATGGTGATTCTCCGAAGTACCGGTGCGAAGTGCGCCGGGGATGGAGGCCATGTTATTGAGAGAGACTGGTGCTTTGGCGGCAAATCGTCGAGGATATGCTGCAGATCGTCCAGATCAGCGCTTGGAAGATTCATCGACTGGGCGGCCGCCTTCGCGAGCAGAACCAGCATTGCAACACTCCAAGCAGCCAACAAAACCGGAGTCGCCCATGGATCGCCTGTCAACCTTGCTCAGCCATTTCGGCGTAAATGCCGGCACCTTTCACAGCGGCGCGTTTTGTGGCGTCAGCTTGCATGAGGACGAACCGGTCGGCCATGTTCATTTATTGCAGGCGGGCGAGTTGCGGTTGCAGCCGGGTCGTGATCGCGAGATGCGGCTGACCGAGCCGTCGCTGATCTTTTTCCCGCGGCCCTTTACTCATCGCATGTTCGCCGACGAAGCCATGGACACCCGGCTGGTCTGCGCATCGCTGACCTTCGACGGCGGCTCGGGCAATGCCCTGGCGGCGGCGCTGCCGGATTATCTGGTGCTGAAGCTGACCGACATTCCCGAACTGGGCAGCACTCTCGAATGGTTGTTCAAGGAAGCCTTCGAAGGCCATTGCGGGCGCGTGGCGGTGATGGATCGGCTGTTCGAATTGCTGGTGATTCTGCTGTTACGGCACTTGATCAACAGCCGTGAGCAACAACCCGGAATGATCGCCGGGCTCGCCGACCCGCGCTTGTCGCGTGCTCTGAACCTGATGCATGAGCAACCGCAAAAACCCTGGAGCGTGGCCGAGCTGGCGTCGGTCGCCAACCTGTCCCGTGCCGGTTTTGCCGAGCAGTTTCGTCGGGTGGTCGGACAGACGCCGGCCGATTATCTGTTGAGCTGGCGCGTCAGTCTGGCGCAGAAGCGCCTGCGCGAAGGGCGGCCGATTGCGCTGATTGCCGAGGAGGTCGGTTACGAAAGTCCTTCAGCGCTGGCTCGTGCGTTTCGACGCAAGACCGGTCTCAGCCCGCGTGAATGGAAGGCCGCTCTCGAATGATCACCGGGCAAACTTCTTCGCCCCGGCTACACACAGAATCACTCCCAACGTCACCGCCAGCATGCCGAGGCTGACCTGTTCGTGCAGCAGGGTCGCCGCCAGCGCCAGGCCGAAAAACGGTTGCAGCAATTGCAACTGGCCGACCGCGGCGATCCCGCCCTGAGCCAGGCCGCGATACCAGAACACAAAACCGATCAGCATGCTGAACAACGACACATAACCCAGGCTCAGCCACGCAGGCAGACTGATCGTGGCGAACGAGGCGGGCGCCAGCCACGCACTGGCTATCGTCATCAGCGGCAACGACAGCACCAGTGCCCAGCAAATCACCTGCCAGCCACCCAGACTGCGTGACAGCTTCGCGCCTTCGGCGTAACCGAGGCCGCAGGCGAGAATCGCCGCGAGCATCAACAGGTCGCCCGTGGGCGAGGCGGTCAAACCTTGCGACAGGGCGAAACCGACCACCAGCGCACTGCCGAGAATCGAAAACAGCCAGAACACCGGGCGTGGCCGCTCACCGCCGCGCAGTACGCCAAAGATCGCCGTGGCCAGTGGCAGCAATCCGACAAACACAATCGAATGCGCCGACGTGACGTGTTGTAGCGCCAATGCCGTCAGCAGCGGAAAACCCAGCACCACTCCAAGCGCGACAATCAGCAACGACAGCCATTGACTGCGCGCCGGCCGTGGTTGGCGGAACAACCCCAGCAGAACCACGGCCAGCACCCCGGCGATAGCGGCGCGCAGCACCGTCAGAAACACCGGATCGAATTCCAGCACCGCCAGGCGTGTGGCCGGCAGCGAGCCGCTAAAGATAAGCACGCCAATGAAACCATTGATCCAGCCGCTGGTTTTTTCCACTGCCGGGGCGGGCAGGTGCGAAGTCTGTTCCATACGAAGTCACGCTCGACAAGTGAGTGGCGTTGCGCCGATGCTAGGGCCGAGAATCAGCACAATCAAAAAATTGTCATGGATACACCTCGACATGCCGCGCTCCCGTTATAAAACCCTGGTCGACGCCTATGCTGCGGACATTCGTTCGGGGCGTCTGGCACCGGGCACACGCTTGCCGACTCATCGGCAATTAGCGACACAAGAAGGGCTGGCGCTGGTCACCGCCTCGCGGGTTTACGCCGAGCTTGAGGCCATGGGCCTGGTCAGCGGCGAAACCGGGCGCGGCACGTTTGTCCGTGAAACGTCGCTGGCGCCGGGGCAGGGCATCGATCAGAAAGACGTGGCGGTCGGCATGATCGACCTCAATTTCAATTACCCGTCATTGCCAGGGCAGGCAGAGCTGTTGCGCACAGCGCTGCGCCAATTGGCCTTGTCGGGCGACCTTGAAGCGCTGCTGCGCTATCAGCCACACGCTGGGCGCGCCCACGAGCGCGCATCGGTCGCCCGGCATTTGCTGAGCCGCGGCGTCGAGGTCACGGCCGAGCAAGTGCTGATCGTCAACGGCGCCCAGCAGGGGCTGGCGGTGACGTTGATGGCGCTGCTCAAACCCGGCGACGTGATCGCCGCCGACGCATTGACCTATTCCGGCTTCAAGGTCCTGGCCGAAGCGCTGCATCTGGAGATTGTCGCGATCCCGTCCAGCGATCAGGGCCCGGACCTCGACGCCTTGGCAAAACTCTGCCGCCACCGCGCGGTGCGCGCCGTGTACAGCATGCCGACGCTGCACAATCCGCTGGGCTGGGTAACGCCGTTGGCGCAGCGCGAGCAATTGGTAGCGATCGCCCGCCGGCATGATCTGACGTTGATCGAGGATGCGGCCTACGCGTTTCTGGTGGAAAACCCACCGCGCGCGCTGATCGATCTGGCGCCGGAGCGCACGGTTTACATCTCGGGCCTGTCGAAAAATATCGCCACGGGCCTGCGCGTCGGTTTCATCGCCGCACCGCTCGAGCGGGTGCCAGCGCTGGAGCGGGTGATCCGCGCCACAACCTGGAACACTCCGGGCGTGATGACCGCTATCGCCTGCGGCTGGCTCGACGACGGCACCGTGACGTTGCTTGAAGAGCAGAAGCGCAACGACGCCAAGGCCCGACAAACGTTGGCCGCCGAGGTGCTCAAAGGCCTGCCTTGTATTAGCCATCCGGCCTCGTATTTCCTCTGGTTACCGCTGCCGGAAGATGTGCGTGCGGACCAAGTCGTCGTCGAATTGATGCGTGAGCAGATTTCCGTTACCAGCGCCGAGCCGTTTGCCGTGGCGAGCCATGTGCCGCACGCGATTCGTCTGGCATTGGGTTCGGTCGACATCGATGTGCTACGCCAGGCGCTGAAGAAGATCCGCCAGATCCTCGGTGCTTATCTATAAACGCAAAATGCTAACCTTGCGCCGTCCGCTGAAATGGAACCGGAACTTGCGATGAATAACACTGCTGCATTGACTCTCGCGCTGCTGCTCGGCACTGGCCTGGTCAGTCCTCTCACGCAGGCCGCAGGCGATCCTGAAGCCGGCGCAAAAATCTTCCCGCGCCTGTGTGGCGGCTGCCACCAGGTCGGCGAATCGGCCCGCCCCGGATTCGGTCCGCAACTCAATGGCATTATCGGTCGACCGGCCGGAACCTCAGCGAACTATGTGTATTCCGACGCCATGAAAAGCTCAGGGCTGACCTGGGATCGCGACACGCTGATTGCCTACCTGAAAGACCCGAAAGGCGTAGTGCCTGGCACGCGAATGATTTTCTGGGGACTGAGTGACGAGGAGAAGCTGGATAATCTGCTGGCGTATCTGCAGACGTTTTCGCAGTAAGTTCTGCGGCAGTTTCCAACTACAAAGCAGAAGCAATATCTGAGCAACGCCTGCTCACGCCACCCGATTGCGACCGTTCGCCTTGGCCTGATAGAGCTGTTGGTCAGCACGTTTGAGCAGCGCGGCATGGCTGTTGTCGGCCGGGTCAGCCAGACCGATACCGATGCTTACAGTGACCTGCTCGATGCCGGGGAAATCTGCGCTGGCGATGGCCGCGCGGATCTTTTCGGCGACCACCTCCGGTGTGTCGGGAGTGGCGATTTCCGGCAGCAGCACGGCGAACTCTTCACCACCGTAACGCGCGACGAAATCGGTGCTGCGCACGCTGGCCTGAATCAATTGCGCCAATTGTTGCAGGACGGCGTCGCCCACTGCGTGACCGTGCGTGTCGTTGATGCGCTTGAAGTGGTCAGCGTCGATCAGCAGTAGCGAGAACGGCCGGCCGGTGCGGCGAAACAGCAGCGTGTACTCGGTGAGTTTTTCATCGAAACGACGGCGGTTATAAACGCCGGTCAAGGCATCGTGGGTAGCCAGACTCAGCAGTTCGGCATTGGCCTGGGTCAGCGCCGCAGTGCGCTGCGCGACGGTGGCTTCGAGTGAGGCATTGGCTTGTTGCAGCTCGCGCTCCTTGGCCAGCAGCGACTGGGTCATGGCCTCGATCGACTGGCCGAGCTGGGCGATTTCCTGTACCGGGTGTTGCAGGGCAAATTGCGCGCCGGTCTGTTTGTTCTGCACCTGCCGGGCCGAGTGCGCGAGTTGCTCGATCGGCCGGCTCAGATACAGTGCCAGATAGTAAGCCACCAGGCCGAAAATCAGCGCCGCGAACACGCCGAGAATCAGCAGTTTGTAGAACAGCAGGCGTGCCGGCTGCAGTGCGGTTTCCAATGGCTGACGTACGGTAATCGACCAGGTCAGTGCCGTGCTGGAGGGGGTCGGCACGCTGACCGTGCTGGTCAGAAAACCATTGCTCGCCGTCCAGCCTTGCAGCTCCTCGTCGGGCGTCGACACTTGCTGGCCAGCCAATGCTTCCGGATAGAGAACCTTGCCATCGTGATCGATGATCAACGCTTCGATGTCCGGCGCAGAATGTTTATGCGCAAACGCCGCCGACTCGACCATGCGGGTCACCCAGCTCCAGTGCGCATGCGCGCCCAGCACGCCGATCACCTGACCTTCAGCGTTACGGATCGGCGCGGCGAAATCGATGAAACGCAGCGGCTCGCCGTTGGCCAGACCGGGCAACATTTTCGCCAGCAGCACGGCTTCATGCGGGTCACCGGTGTACTCACCGTCCAGCCCGGCCCGGAACCACGGCCGTTGCTGCACTGACTGACCGACCAGCAAACCGTCCACCGCTTGACGCACCTTGCCCTCGGCATCGGTGACGCCCATCCACGCATACTCGGCGCGGGCCTCGGTGCGCAGTTGCATCGATTTGAGAATGGTCGGATTGTCGAGATCGCCACGTTCCAGATGCGGCGCACGGCTGAGCAGATAAACCTCCAGCTGGCGTTCGCGCAGTTGCTCGCCCAACAAGGAGGCCGCCGCGCGCGCGGTATTGAGCAGCGCATTGCCGCTGGCCTGCTTCATCTGCTCGGTGGCGATGTGGCCGACATAGAAGCCCACGCTCAACAGTGTCAGCAAAGACAATCCGGCGAACCAGAGGGTGAGGTGGCTACGCAGACTGGCTTTGAGCATGGCAGGCAGGGTCTGTTCTGATTTTTGTCGGCGAATGGTATGCGCAATGGGCGGCGGGGGCCAGTCGCGTGTGGATTGCCCCCGGCAGTTTCAGGTTGGCTTACCCGTGCTTTTGGACGCGGTGTGTACGCTGGTGATTACGGCGCTACCGGGCGAATGCACAGCTCACCGGTCGCACGGGTCAGCGCCAGGTCATGCAGCGCATCCTCGGTCAGGCCGTTGCGCGCGTTGGCCAGCCACTGCGGGCAATCGGCGTCATGGCGGTACGGCGCGAAGTCGGCGTACTGCTGCAACAGCCGCGTTTGCAATTGATCCAGACGCGGGCGGATCTGTTTGCCCAGATCGGGACGCGGCGTGTCCGGCGCGGCCCCGGCGGCTTGCCACTGGGCCAGCAGACCATACTGCACCAGCTTGTTCGCCTCCATTTGCGCAGCGAGCAATTGCGCGACATCTTCCGGATCGAGTTGGTGTTCTGTGGCCAGCGTTTGCGCATTGGCGATGACTTGCGCTTCTCGCGGGCTGTCCTGGATTGGCTTGCCGCTGTCCCATTTGGTCAGCGCCACGAGGTCGCCGATGTTCAGGCGTTCGTTCAGCGTCTGCACCAACGGCTTCAAGGTTTCGGCGGGCGCGGCGGCGTGAACGGTGGTGGCGAGCAGGACGAGAAGGGTGCCGGTCAGCAAGTTGGCAACGTGCGGCATAAACAGACCTCTATCAGGAAGATTGGCATGCGTGTTGTTTACCACAGGTGCGAACCGCTACCTACAGTCAGTGGCGGTTACACGGTGTTTGGATCGCTGATAAACAGCGAACGGAAATGTTAATTGCACACCGCCCGCATGTCATCGAAGCTATCCTCCATCAACCCTCCCGCCGTAGAGATGGACCACCCCTCAATGCAAGTCGCCGACCACCGCCCGCTCTGGCAAACCTATCTGCTGTTCCTTGCGCCAATGGTGCTGTCGAATTTTCTGCAATCGATGTCGGGCACGGTCAACAGCATCTACATCGGCCAGATGCTCGGCACCCAGGCGCTGGCGGCGGTGTCGGGGATGTTTCCGGTGGTGTTCTTTTTCATCGCGTTGGTCATCGGCCTTGGGGCGGGGGCGGGTGTGCTGATCGGTCAGGCCTGGGGCGCGCGGGAACCGCACATGGTCAAGGCGATTGCCGGCGCGACGCTGCTGCTGGGCGTGTTGATCGGTTTGCTGGCGGCGGTGCTGGGCAGCGTGTTTGCGCGACAGGCGCTGACCGGGCTGGGAACGCCGGCGGATGTGCTGGACGATGCCGTGGCATACGCCCATGTGATGCTGTGGATTCTGCCGTCGCTATTGGTATTCGTGCTGTTCACGCAATTGCTGCGCGGGGTCAGCGATACGCTGTCACCGCTGCTGGCACTGATGGTCTCGACCTGCGTCGGTCTGGCGCTGACGCCGGCATTGATCCGCGGCTGGTTCGGCTTGCCGCAACTGGGCATTCAAAGCGCGGCCTATGCCGGACTGGCCGGTAACCTGTCGGCGATGGCGTGGCTGGCGTGGCGCTTGATTCGCAACGGGCATCCGTTGGCGCCGGACCGGGAATTTTTTGCCGCACTGCGACTCGACGGGGCGATTCTCGGCAAGGTGCTGCGCATCGGCCTGCCGACCGGCGTGCAGATGATCGTGCTGTCGCTGTCGGAGCTGGTAATTCTGGCTCTGGTCAACCAGCACGGTTCGCAAGCGACAGCGGCCTATGGCGCGGTGACGCAGATCGTCAATTACGTGCAGTTTCCGGCGCTGTCGATCGCGATCACCGCATCGATTCTTGGTGCACAGGCCATCGGTGCCGGACGGCTGGAGCGCATGGGCCCGATCCTGCGCACGGGCCTTGTGATCAACGTGTGCCTGACCGGTGGTTTGATCGTTCTCGGTTACGTGCTATCGCACTGGTTGCTCGGGCTGTTCCTTACCGACGACTCGACCCGAGCGATGGCCGAGCATCTGTTGCACATCATGTTATGGAGCCTGCTGGTGTTCGGCTTCCAGGCGATCATCGGCGGCATCATGCGCGCCAGCGGCACAGTGCTGGTGCCGGTCGTTATTGCAATTATCTGCGTGGTTGGCGTGCAACTGCCGGCGGCGTATTGGCTCGACGGGCAGTTTGGTTTGCAGGGCGTGTGGATGGCGTTTCCGGTGGCGTATCTGGGCATGCTGGTGCTGCAAACGCTGTATTACAAACTGGTCTGGCGGCATCAGAAGATCGAGCGGTTGGTTTAGCCCGGTTAGCGTTGGCGTAACGGTCAGTTGTTTGCTTAAGTCAATCGAAGCCTTCCGATAGCGAGCCCAGCCTGGAGAATGTCATGTTGATTCGATTGCTGCTGGCTGCCGCGTTTTCCCTGTGCGTTTCGGTTGTGGCACAGGCCGTCGAGTACAACCGGGTCAACACCACCGCCAGCCAGATCAGCTTTACCTACAAACAAATGGGCGCACCGATGTATGGCACGTTCGGCAAGTTCGAGGCGGTGCTGGATTTCGACAGCGCCCACCTCGACAACGCCCGGGCCACCCTGCATATCGACCTCGGCAGCATCGATGCCGGCAGTGAAGACGCCAACACCGAACTGGTGAAACCGGCGTGGTTCGACACTGCACAATTTCCTGTTGCGGTGTTTCAGTCGACGCGCTTCACCGAAGTGGCCGAGCATCGCTATCTGGTCGACGGCCAGCTCACCCTCAAAGGCAT
Source organism: Pseudomonas koreensis (assembly GCF_036668835.1). Taxonomy (GTDB): domain Bacteria; phylum Pseudomonadota; class Gammaproteobacteria; order Pseudomonadales; family Pseudomonadaceae; genus Aquipseudomonas; species Aquipseudomonas koreensis_I. The sequence goes on along the minus strand of NZ_JAZEVW010000002.1, from coordinate 888,035 downwards.
GACTCGTGCTGTGCAGGTGCCGGTGGAATTGAAACCGGGCAGTGGCATCGGTGTGTTCGACGGCGAGATGATCCTCAAGCGCGACGAGTTCGGCCTCGGCGCGGGGGAATGGGCGGACTCGCTGGTGTCCACAGAGATCGCGATCAAGTTCAAGGTCGTAGCGCCGCAGCAGTGACGGTGAGCTGCCATCAGCAGATTCTGTCGATCCACAAGGTATGATGTCGCGGTTTTCCGCCGGAGTTCGCCTGTCATGCCACGCATCACCCACTACAAGACCCCATGTCCCGAAGGCGTCAACAGCCAGATTCTGCAAATGGTCGTCGACTACCTGACCGACATCAGCGCCGTCGGCCTGGGGCCGAGCAACCTGCTGTACAACGTCTATCAGTACGCGGTGGGTTATGAGGTGCATCTGTATCTGGAAGCGTTGAACGGCGAGAAGGGTACCGAAGTGGAATTGCTGGTCGCGACCGCCGAGGACGACCCGGAGCAGGTCATCGGCTTTGTTCTGTACCTGCCGGTGCAGGGCGACTGGGAAGCGTGCAGCGTCGCCTACATGGCGGTGCGCGAAGGGCATCGGCGCCAGGGTGTGGCACGGGCGATGCTCGGCGAGATGGTCGGGCGATACCCGCATGCCGAACTGACGTGTAGCGTTGGCAAGGTCGCGTATTTCGAGGCGCTGGGCTTTGAGGTGATCGGCTCGCGCGAAACCCAGGTGCTGATGAGTACCCGACACTATCGCAGCAACGGCTTGCGCGGATTTATCGATACCACCCCGATTTATCGCTCACTCGAGGTTCAGCAGATTCATACCTATCTGCTGCAGAAAAACGGCAAGCGCGCGATGCTCGACGCCGAGAAACAGCGCGACCGGCACCTGGATCAGACGACCCGGCATACCGAAGAATTTGTCCGCCAGCGGCTGACGTTGCACTGAGTTAGCCGGAGTATCCCTCGTGACGCTATGGACGCAGAGCGTCCGGGGCTGCATTCCCACGCGGAGCGTGGGAACGATCAGGTCGGCAGGCAACCGGGATCGGCGCCCTTACCGCCGGGTGAGGGGCTGGGGTGAGGTCAGGCTCACGCTACACCCGTCCATTCAGCCAAGCTTTACATTCATGGTGATCCGCGCCGTGAAGACCTTTTTGCCCTCGGTATCGTGAATATCGACGGTGACCACCTTGTCGCCCTCGCTTTGCCAATCCACGCCTTCCGCGCTGGCCACCGCCGTCACGTCGGTTTTGGCTTTGGCCAGGTATTCCACAGTCATGCCCTTGGGAATCCAGCGCGCGCCGTCCGGGATCGAGACATCGGTCATCATGCCGCCGGCGAGTTCTGCTGCATTGCACATGGCAATCGCATGGACCGTGCCGAGGTGGTTGGTGATTTCCTTGCGAAACGGCTACCTGGAGAGCAGGCTCGCTCCCACAGGAAATGGGCGTTGTTCAGACAATTTTTGTGTCAGGCGTTGCGCTGGAAAACCAGCGCCTTCAAGCCGCTCTCCGGGTCGATGTCCGGAAACTCCGGCGGATTTTCCAGCCGTTGTTCAAAACGCAACTGCGGCGCTTCCTGCATCACGCCATCGATCAGAAAGTCCGAGCCGAACGCCGGGTCGTTCATGCACGCCAGTACACTGCCCTGCGCCGTGAGCAATTCCGGCAGGCGCCGCAGCACGCGCTGGTAATCCTTGGTCAGCAGAAAGCTGCCTTTCTGAAACGACGGCGGATCGATGATCACCAGATCGTACGGGCCGCTGTTGATCACCTTGCCCCAGGACTTGAACAGATCGTGGCCGAGGAAACTGACTTTGCTCAGGTCATGGCCGTTCAGGCGATGATTGTCGCGACCGCGGCTCAGCGCCGCGCGGGACATGTCGAGGTTGACCACATGGCTGGCGCCGCCAGCGATGGCCGCTACCGAAAAACCGCAGGTGTACGCGAACAGATTGAGTATGCGTTTGCCGCTGGCCTGCTCGCGAACCCAGTTGCGCCCGTAACGCATGTCCAGAAACAGCCCGGCGTTCTGCTTGCGCCCAAGGTCAACGCGGTACTGCAAGCTGCCCTCGACGATGGTCATTTCCTCGATCTCGTCGCCGAGCAGCCATTCGGCGGTGCTTTGCGGCAGGTAGCGATGCTGGATCAGCAGGGTGTGCGCGCCGCACTTGCGCCACTCGTCACTGGCAGTAATGTCCAGCAGCAAGCGTTTCAGATATGCCAGTTGCTCAGGCGCCGGTTCCTTGAACAGTGACACCAGCACCACGCCCTGCAGCCAGTCCACCGTCAACTGCTCCAGCCCCGGCCAGCAGCGCCCGCGCCCATGAAACAGCCGACGGGTTTCGCTAGGGGCGGCGGCAAGTGCCGGCAGCAAATGGGCGTGGAGGGTGGAGAGGGCTTCAGGGGTCATCGGGCAGGATCGGCAAGCAGAATGGGCCAGCATTTTAACCACAATTGCCAGGTTGCGAACGTCGACCTATAACCGCTGAAAAGCTCGTTGTCGAAAAGTCCTGTATCAAAAGTGAATTTCTGCAGAGCGTGTGGCTCATACCAGATAAGCAGCGGATCCAAACCGCTAATCGAAAAATGTAATTCGGGGGAGTGCTGTTCATGTGCCCTACACCTACGTCGAGCGCGCACCTTCCTGGCGGGTTGATTCTGGTAGTCGAGGACGATCCGTTGATTCTGGAGTTTCTTTGCGAAATTCTTCAGGAGGAAGGGTTCAAGGTCGAACCGCAAACCAGCGCTGACGCAGCGTCACTGTATCTGGAAAAACACGCGGCGGACGTTGCGCTGTTGCTGACCGACATCACCATGCCCGGCACACTCAATGGCGCCGACCTGGCCAATCTGGTCGGTGACCGCTGGCCGGAAAAACCGGTGATGGTCATGTCCGGCTACGAGACCCCGGAAACCTCGGGGGTCAAGCATTCGGTGGCATTCATCAAAAAGCCCTGGGCGATCGGCCAGCTGCTCGATTGCGTGGAAGAGGCATTCAAGTCCAAGGCCCCGCAATTGCACTGACGGGTGCTACATTGGCGGGCGAATTTGCCCGCCCTTGTCAGAGGATTTGCCCTTTTGTCTGCTGAAATTTCTGTTTTCGACCGCGCGTTCGGTGCCTTCCTGTTCGACATGGACGGCACCGTGCTCAATTCCATCGCCGCTGCGGAGCGGATCTGGTCGGCCTGGGCGGTTCGCCATGGCGTCGATGTAGAAGCGTTTTTGCCGACTATTCACGGTGCGCGCGCCATCGATACCATCACGCGTCTGAACCTGCCGGGGGTGGATGCCGAAGCGCAAGCGGCGTTCATTACCGCAGCGGAAATTGACGACGTCGAAGGCATCGTCGAGATTCCCGGCGCCGCGGCGTTTCTCAACAGCCTGCCGGCCGAGCGCTGGGCCATGGTCACTTCGGCACCGCGCGATCTGGCTTTGCGGCGCATGGCCGCCGCCGGCATTACCGCGCCTGCGGTGTTGATTACGGCGCAAGACGTAAAGGCCGGCAAGCCTGATCCCGCGGGCTATCGCTTGGCGGCGCAACGCCTCGGGGTTGAACCGCGTGATTGCCTGATATTCGAAGACGCGACGGTGGGCATTCAAGCAGCGGAAGCGGCAGGTGCGCCTTTGATGATCATTACCACGACTCATCAGCATCCGCTGGAAACCCCGCATGCGACGATTGCCAGTTATGACGCGATCAGGGTTGAGGTTGATGGTCAGGGTTTGCTTCGGTTGTTGGATAACTGAAAAAACCCTCACCCTCACCCTAGCCCTCTCCCGGAGGGAGAGGGGACTGACCGAGTCGTGCCGCGTCAGATGCCGACCTGAACGACCTAAGCGATTATGGATTCAGCGCGAATCTTCCAGTCGGTGTACAGGCCGAAGCGATTACCGATTCGGTGCAGATCGTCCAGGTCGGCGCAATTCATCAAATTTTCCCCGATCGGTTCCCTCTCCCTCGGGAGAGGGCTAGGGTGAGGGGCTACGATATTTGAACTGACCAGAGAGCCCACTTCCATGGCAACCGCTTCTGCAACCATCGACATCCCGACTTCGGCCGAGCAGGTCTGGCAATTGATCGGCGGCTTCAACACGCTGCCCGACTGGCTGCCGCTCATTACTGAAAGCACCCTGACTGACGGCGGACGTGTGCGCAGCCTGAAAACCGCTGACGGCGGCGTGGTGATCGAGCGCCTGCAAACCTTCGATAACGGCGCCATGACCTACAGCTATTCGATCGAACAGGCACCGTTTCCGGCGACTGATTATCTGGCCACGCTCAAGGTCGAGGCGCAGGAGCAGGGCGCACGGGTGACGTGGTCGGGACGGTTTACTCCCAACGGTGTGAGTGAGGAGGAAGTGGTGGCGCTGTTCAACGGTATCTACCAGGGCGGGCTGGACGCATTGCGCGCCAATTACCCAGCTTGATCATCCAACGCGAAAACCTGTGGGAGCCAGCCTGCTAGCGATGGCGATCGATCATTCAACTCATTCGTTGACTGACACACCGCCATCGCCAGCAGGCTGGCTCCCACATGGATTGCATTTCAAAAGCCGATCAGGAATTGCCAATCAGGCTTTGCCGACAATCGAGCAGCAGTTTCGCCCCGCCCAGATCGCTGTTGCTCACCTGAAGGCTGAATCCATGCAGACTGACAATCGCTGCGACGATCGATAACCCAAGGCCAAAGCCACTCTTCGGTTGCCCACCCTCAGCGCGATAAAACCGTTGGAATACCGCCTCCCGTTCCGCTTCGGGAATGCCGGGGCCCGAGTCGTGCACTTCGATCTGCGTCTGCCCACCGACATTCACCCCACGCAGCAGCACCGTGCCGCCGGGCGGGGTGAACTTGATCGAGTTGCTCAACAGATTCGCCAGTGCCTCGAACAGCAACGCCCGGTCGCCATTGAGCGGCGGCAGGGTTTCCGGCATGTTCAGCTCGAAACGCAGCTCGCCTTCTTCAGCCAGCGGCAAGTAAAACTCATGCAATTCTTCGAGCAATTGCACCGGGTCGAGCTGCACGAAACCCGAGCGGCGCTGACGGTCCTCAAGCTCGGAGATTCGCAGCAAGCCGCGAAACCGCGCCATCAGCGTATCCGCTTCTGCCAGCACCAGATCCAGTTGCGCGGCTTCCCGCGAGCCTTCGCCGGCCTGTTGCTGCATGCGATACAACTGCGCGCGCAGCCGGGTCAGTGGCGTGCGCAAGTCGTGGGCGATGTTGTCGCAGACGCCCTTGACTTCATTCATCAGCCGCTCGATGCGCTCCAGCATCGCGTTGACGATGGCCGCGAGCATGTCCAACTCATCGCGGCGGTTGGACAGCGGCAAACGATGGGTCAGATCACCGGCGACGATCGCCTGAGCGCTGTCCTGAATCGCCCGGATCCGTCGCAACGGTCGGCGCCGCAGCAAATGCCATCCGGCGACACCCGGCAGAATCGTCAGCGACACGCCCCAGAACAACGCATGCAAAATGATCCGCGTCACTGCGAACAGCGAACCGTTGTCGCGCAACAAAACCAGCCAGCGCCCATCGCGGGTTTGCGTGGCAACGGCATCGCAGCTGTCGCTCGGCAAGGTCGGATCGTCGGAATCGGCGCAGTCGGCGAGCATGTGAATCTTGCCGTCCAGGGGCAGGCCTTCGGGAATCTGTTGCAGTGCACCGCCGAGGTAAACGCCGTCGGCGCTGAACAGGCCATAGGCGTCGATGCCACGAATATCGAAAGTCATGCTGGCGGCGAGGGCGTCTTCGAGTTGCTCACCGCGAAAGTGCGAAAACAAATGCTGGCGTTGCATTAACGAATGCTTGGCGAGGTTGTCGAGGTAGCCCGACACCTCGTAATACATGACCCCCATGAGGATCGCGCTCCAGGCCACGAACAGTGAGCTGTAGAGCGCCAGCAAGCGGCTGCTGGAGGAACGCCAGCCGTCAGACGGGTTCGGCAATGACATAGCCGGAGCCCCGTACCGTGCGGATCAGCGGAACGTGGCCGGCGGCGTCGATTTTCTTGCGCAGGCGGCCGATGTGCACGTCGATCAGGTTGGTGCCGGGGTCGAAGTGATAACCCCAGACCTCTTCGAAAATCATCATTCGGGAAAGAATCTGGCCACTGTTGCGCATGAGGAATTCGAGCAGTTTGTATTCAGTCGGCAACAGCGTCAGCACCTGATCGGCACGGCGCGCTTCGTGGCTGATCAAGTCGAGTTCGAGGTCAGCGACCTGCAGCGTCGTCGCTTGCGTGGCGACGCTGGTCTGGCGGCGCAACAGCACTTCGACCCGCGCGGCCATTTCGTCGGTGGCGAACGGCTTGGTCAAGTAATCGTCACCGCCAGCACGCAAGCCACGCACGCGCTCATCGACATCGGAGAGTGCGCTGATCATCAGAATCGGCGTCGCCACGCCCATGGTGCGCAGGGTGGTGACGATGGCCAGACCATCCAGCTCGGGCAACATGCGGTCGAGGGTGATCAGGTCGTAATCGCCGCTCACGGCGCGGTCGAGGCCTTCGCGGCCATTGTCGACCCAGTCGACGTCGAGCCCGTGGCTGCTGAGTTCGGCGACGATTTCCCGAGCGGTCACGGCGTCGTCTTCGATGGTCAAGATACGAGTCATAGGCAGGCCTGCTGATCGGTTCAAACGGAATGGCAGCATTTTGCCAAGAAATTCCGGTGACGCTTTAAATTAACTTTCATCTTCAGGCTGTCACAAATGCAGATTTCAGCGCCGTCAGCCAATGCAGAAAACCCGCCGTTATTGCCCAGTTGTTGCAAATTGCATGGTCTGAGGAAGTTCATCTTTTCTAAGTTATTGAAATACATGAGTTTATTTTGTCCCGGCGACTGGCACGCTCACTGCAATTGTCCCCGTGAGTACTTGTAACATCATTTTTCATGCCTGGAGCAGAACAACAATGAACAGATCTTCTGATGGAATTTATTCTGCCGTTGAAGAATCAAGCAGCGTTTCGGGTGTGTCCTGGGGCGCGATCTTTGCGGGCGCTGCGGCAGCTGCGGCGTTGTCGATGATCCTGGTGTTGCTCGGCTTCGGTCTGGGTTTCTCCGCTGTTTCACCATGGGCCGGAGAGGGCGTCAGCGCCAAGGGCCTTGGGATCTCCACCATCATCTGGCTGGCAGTGACGCAAATCATCGCTTCCGGCATGGGCGGTTATATCGCCGGTCGCCTGCGGGTGAAATGGGCGAACATGCACGGTGACGAGGTGTATTTCCGCGACACCGCGCACGGTTTCCTCGCCTGGTGCGTGGCCACACTGGTCACCGCGATTTTGGTGGTCGGCTCGGTCAGCAGCGTCGTCAGCGGCGGTGTGCAGGCCGGTGCCAATGTCGTCGGCGGTGCTGCCGGTGCGATGAGCCAGGCGGCGGGTTCTGCTGCTGCCAATACTGACAGCGATCAGTACGGCTACTTTGTCGACAGCCTGTTCCGCGACGATCGTCCTGCTGCCGTCAGCGATGACGCCGCACGCGGCACCGTGACCCGCATCTTCGCCCAGAGCCTGGCCAACGGTCAGCTCAGCCCCGAAGACCGCACCTACCTCGCACAATTGGTTGCCCAGCGAACCAACCTGAGTCAGGCCGATGCCGAACGTCGTGTCGACGAGATCTATGCCAATACGCAGAAAGCCATCGCCGACGCCAAACTGAAAGCTCAGCAAGCCGCCGACACCGCCGCCAAAGTCGCTGCCTACACCTCGCTGTGGATGTTCGTCGCATTGTTGGCTGGTGCGTTCTTCGCCAGCCTCGCCGCTACTTTCGGCGGTCGTCGTCGCGACGCGGTGGAATACGTCGAAGTCGACACCTACACCACGACCACTCCAGTCCGTTAAACAAGGAGCAAAACCATGCGCTCATTACTGCTGTTTTTCCTCGGCGTGCCTATCCCGATCATCATCCTGATCGCCCTGTTCGTGCACTGATCCCTCTGAGGCAGGATGCCTCGGCCGCTTTCATCTTCGGGTGAAAGCGGCTTTTTGCTGTCTGGCGCAACCAAAACAGGGGTGGGAGCGAGCCCGCTCGCGAAAGCGTTCTGCCTGAATTCGATGACTATGGTGCGGCGAAGATTCACGAGCAGGCTCGCTCCCACAGGGATTTGTGCTGTGCCTGCTCTGGATCAATATTTCCCTTCGCGATATTCCTTACCTTGAATGGATCCAATCTTTTTGCCGCGGGATCGACTACATTGTTTTCGCGCGCACTTTGTTGCGCTGACGGAGTACCGCACGTCCCCCTGAAAGTATTAAAAACGGGACGGCACGGTGTAGTGCAGCAAGGAGCTGGCGCAACACTCTTCTGAATTTTCACGGACGAACACTGCAATGAACTGCCTAGAAAGATCCTTCGATATCCAGCCGTTGGTGCAGGCGGACATGACCGTGCACATCAACGGTCAGCCTGTCACCGCTGCCATCGGCGAAACCGTCCTCAGCGTTATCCAGTCCCTCGGCCTGCGCCAGATCGCCCGCAACGATCACAACCAGATCAGCGGCGCGTATTGCGGCATGGGCGTGTGCCAATGCTGTCTGGTGCGGATCAACGGTCGGCATAAACGCCGCGCCTGTCAGACCCTGGTGCGCGACGGCATGCAGATTCAAACCCAGGTCAATCGCATCACTGCGCAGGAGGTCGTATGAGCCTGCAACCGGTGATTGTCGGCGGTGGTCCTGCCGGCATGGCCGCCGCCATCGAACTGGCCCGTCACGGCGTGCGCTGCACCTTGCTCGAAGAAGCGTCGCGCCTCGGCGGTGTGGTGTATCGCGGGCCGCTGCGTGACGGCGTGCAACTGGACTACCTCGGCCCACGTTACGCCGAAGCGCTGGGCAAGCTGCACGGCGAATTTCAGGAGCAGGCCAGACTGGTCGACGTGCGCCTCAACCATCGCGTGGTCGGTGCTGAAGGCACTCGCGCGTTAGTAGTGCTCGATGGCGACGAGCAATTGCACGAGATCGAATACCCACAGTTGCTGTTGTCCGCCGGTTGTCACGAGCGCAGCGTGCCGTTTCCCGGCTGGACGTTGCCGGGGGTGATCATGCTGGGCGGCCTGCAATTGCAGATCAAAAGTGGCGTGGTCAAGCCGCAGGGGCCGGTGATCATTGCCGGCACCGGGCCGCTGTTGCCGTTGGTGGCGACACAGCTGCATGCCTCCGGCGTCAGCGTTGCGGGCGTGTATGAGGCCTGCGCATTCGGCAAAATCGCCCGGGAAAGTCTGGCGCTGTTGAACAAGCCGCAGCTGTTCCTCGATGGCTTGAGCATGCTTGCATACCTGAAGCTACACGGCATCCCCATGCAATACGGCTGGGGCGTGGTCGAGGCGCACGGCGAGGGCGAGCTGAAGAACGTCAGCGTCGCGCCGTATTCGGCCACCTGGGAACCGGACCTGAGCCGCATCGAGCGCTTCGAGGCGCAGACCCTGGCGGTCGGTTATGGCTTTATTCCGCGCACGCAATTAAGCCAGCAAATGGGCCTCGATCACGGTTTCAGTGATGACGGCTATCTGCGCGTCAATGCCAATATCTGGCAGCAAAGCAACGAGCCGCACGTACATCTGGCTGGCGACATGGGCGGGATTCGCGGCGGTGAAGCGGCGATGCTCGCCGGTCGGATCGCCGCCACATCGATCCTGCTGCAACGCGGCGTGCTCGAAGAGGAACTGGCGCGGGTGCGTCGCGACCGCTACTTGAGCAAACTCAAGGCCATCGTGCGCTTTCGTGCGGCGGTGGATCGCTATACCGAGCGCGGCGTCGGTCAGACCACGTTGCCCGCCGCCGACACGGTCATCTGCCGTTGCGAAAACGCCACTCGCGCCGATATCGATCGGGCGCTGGAGCAGGGCGTGCAAGACATCGCCAGCCTGAAAATGCGCACCCGCGTAAGCATGGGCGATTGCCAGGGGCGCATGTGCGTCGGCTACTGCAGCGATCGTCTGCGCCAGGCCACCGGTCGCAAGGATGTCGGCTGGCTGCGTCCGCGCTTCCCGATTGATCCGATTCCTTTTTCCGCGTTTCAGTCTGTCGGCACGGAGGCCGCTGCCCATGAGTAAGTTCTACGACGTGGTCATTGCCGGTGGTGGCGTGATCGGGGCTTCCTGCGCCTATCAATTGTCCAAACGCAAAAACCTGAAGATTGCGCTGATCGATGCCAAGCGCCCCGGCAATGCCACCCGTGCGTCGGCTGGTGGTCTGTGGGCCATCGGCGAGTCGGTCGGCCTCGGTTGCGGGGTGATTTTCTTTCGCATGATGTCGGCCAATCGCAAACGTGAAACTCAAGGCGCGGCGGTGGCGGTGGATGCGAGCACGCCGCACATTCTGCCGAAGTCGTTTTTCGATTTTGCCTTGCAGTCCAACGCACTGTATCCGGCCTTGCACCGCGAGCTCAGAGAAAACCACGGGATGGATTTCAAGTTCGAGCGGACCGGGCTGAAATTCGTCATTTATGACGAGGAAGACCGGCTCTACGCCGAGCACATCGTCGGCTGCATTCCGCATCTGGCCGATCAGGTGCGCTGGCTCGATCAGGCCGCACTGCGCGCAGCCGAACCGAGCGTCAGCCATGAGGCGCGCGGGGCGCTGGAGTTCCTTTGCGACCATCAGGTCAGCCCGTTCCGCCTCGCCGATGCGTACATGGAAGGCGCGCGGCAGCATGGTGTGGACATTTTCGTCAACACCAACGTCACCGGGGGGCTGCATCACGGCACGCGAGTGACCGGGGTGCAAACGAGCGAGGAGGGTGTGTTTCACTGCAAGACGCTGATCAACGCAGCGGGCGCGTGGGCGGCGGATTTGAGTGAATGGGCCACCGGGATTCGCATTCCGGTGAAACCGGTCAAGGGTCAGATTCTGCTGACCGAACGCATGCCGAAGATCCTCAACGGCTGCCTGACCACCAGTGACTGCTACGTGGCGCAGAAGGACAACGGCGAAATCCTCATCGGCAGCACCACCGAAGACAAGGGTTTCGACGTCACCACCACCTTCCCGGAAATCGCCGGGCTGGTGCAGGGCGCGGTGCGCTGCCTGCCGGAACTGGCCGACGTGAATCTGAAGCGCACCTGGGCCGGGCTGCGACCGGGCTCTCCGGACGAACTGCCGATCCTCGGGCCGATGCGCGGGGTGGAGGGTTACCTGAATGCTTGCGGGCACTTTCGCACCGGCATCCTGACTTCGGCGATCACTGGTGTGTTGCTGGACAAATTGGTCAATGACGAGCCGCTGCCGCTGGATATCGCCCCGTTTCTGGCGGATCGCTTTGCACTGACAGCGGCCGAAAAAGCGCCGGCGCTGGAACTGGCCTGACACCGACTCCCTGTAGGAGCGAGCCTGCTCGCGATAGCGGTTTGTCTGTTTCAGATGTGTTGTCTGAAACAACGCCATCGCCAGCAGGCTGGCTCCCACATTTGGTTCTGTGCAAAGCAGTCAGGGGTTGCGGGCTTGTTCTTCCAGTTGATCCGACTCGAACAGTTTGGCCAGTTCTGCCCGGGCCTCCTGAGCGGTCTGCAGGACTTTGGCCTCGTCGTCGTAGACCGCGTGCTGCGCCTCCAGCACCTGTTCGTCGTGATGCTTGAATCGCTTGATTCGCGCATCGGCCTGTTCCTGGGTCAGACCGAGGCCGACCAGCGTGCGTCGGCTCATTTCCAGACTCGAATAATAGGTTTCCCGGATCGCCTCGGCGCCGACATCGATCAAGCGGTGCACGTGCTGACGGTTACGTGCGCGAGCGATGATTTTCATATGCGGATAGAGCTTGCGCACCACCTCGGCGGTCTTGATGTTGGTGTCCGGATCGTCGGTGGCGATGACGAAATATTCCGCCTCGCCGACCTTCGCCGCATGGAGGATTTCCGGGCGCATCGGGTCGCCATAGAACACCGGCACGCCGCCGAAACTGCGCGACAGTTCGATGGTTTCCACCGACGTATCCAGCGCAACGAAATTGATATTCTGCGCGCGCAGAATCCGCGCAACGATCTGGCCCATCCGGCCCATGCCGGCAATCACCACGCGCGGTGCTTCGGTATCGATTTCGCGAAATTTCTCCGGCACTTCCACCGGCTGCACTTTCGGGCTGACCAGCCGCGCGCAAAGCAACAGCAATAACGGCGTCACCGCCATCGACAATGTGATAGTCAGTATCAGCAGGTCATACAGGCGCGGCTCGAACAGGCCCTGATCGCGACCGATCTTGAACACTACGAAAGCGAACTCACCACCGGCTGCCAAAACGATGCCGAGGCGAACCGCACTGATCTTGTTCAAACCACCCGCCAGACGCCCGACCACAAACAGCAGCGGCAATTTCAGACCGATCAACAGCAGCGTCAGCGCCAGCACGGTGATCGGCGCGCTGAGCAGCAGACTCAGATTCGCGCCCATGCCGACGCTGATGAAAAACAACCCGAGCAGCAGGCCTTTGAACGGTTCGATCTGCGCTTCCAGCTCATGCCGATACTCCGAATCCGCCAGCAGCAGACCGGCGAGAAACGCGCCCAATGCCATCGACACGCCGACCAGATCCATCAGCCACGCCGTACCGATCACTACCAGCAACGCTGTGGCCGTCGACACTTCCGGCAGACCGGTTTTCGCCACCACGCGGAACACCGGACGCAACAGATAACGTCCACCGATCACCACCACCGCGATGCCGCCGAGCACCTGCAGACTGTGACGGATATCGTCGGCGGTACTGGTGTGATGATCGACGCCGGCGAGCATCGGCACCAGTGCGATCAACGGTATCGCCGCGATGTCCTGAAACAACAGAATTGCAAACGCCAGCCGCCCGTGAGGGCTGGTCAGTTCCTTGCGCTCGGCCAGGCTTTGCAGGCCGAACGCGGTGGAGGAGAGCGCCAGCCCGAGGCCCAGCACAATCGCGCTGTTCAGCGGTTGGCCAAACACCGACAACGCAAGTACGCCGATCACCGACGCGGTCAGCAACACCTGCGCCAGGCCGACGCCGAACACCGATTTGCGCATCACCCACAAGCGTCGCGGCGACAGCTCAAGGCCAATGATGAACAGCAGCAACACCACGCCGAGTTCGGAAATGTGCGCAACGCTCTGCGGGTTGCCGATCAGGCCGAGCACTGACGGGCCGATGATCACCCCGGCGAACAGATAACCGAGCACCGCGCCCAGTTGCAGACGTTTGGCCAAAGGCACGGTGAGCACCGCCGCGAACAGAAACACGACAGCGGCTTGCAACAGATTGCCTTCATGGGGCATGGGTCAACTCCTGACAACGGTACGGCGGGGGGCGACAAGGATAAGGGTTGAATCAAATTGATTGCCACCGCAGAACCCTGTGGGAGCGAGCTTGCTCGCGAATGCGGAGGGTCAGCTATGCATCGTTGACTGATACACCGCCTTCGCGAGCGGGCTCGCTCCCACATGAGGATTAGCGTCGTGGCTGTAATAATTTGCATCAAATGGTTACATTTATAACCCTTGCGCATCAATTTCCGGAAACACCATGGCCATCAACTTCGACCTCAACGACCTGCAAGCCTTTCGCGCAGTGGTCGAGCAGGGCAGCTTTCGCAAGGCCGCCGACACCGTGCGCCTGTCGCAACCGGCGCTGAGCCGGCGCATCGAAAAGCTCGAAGACGCGCTCGGCGTCAAGCTCTTCGAGCGCACCACGCGCAAGGTCAGCCTGACCCAGGCCGGGCGCGGTTTCATGCCCAGTGTCGAGCGTCTGCTGGATGATCTCGACGTCGCATTGCTGGGTATCAGCGAAGTGGCGTCGACGCGGCTGGGCCATGTCACCGTCGCCTGCGTGCCGTCGGCGGCGTACTACTTCATGCCGCGGGTCATCGCGCGTTATCACCAGCAGTTCCCGCGGATCAAGGTCAAGGTGCTCGACTCCAGCGCCCACGATGTCTTGAGCGCAGTGGTTAATGGCGAGGCGGATTTCGGTTTGAGTTTTCTCGGCACGCAGGATGCCAAAGTCGACTTCGAACCGCTTGTGCAGGAGTGCTACGTGGTCGCCTGTCGCCGCGATCATCCGTTGGCGCAGCGCAGCAGCGTGACGTGGGACGAGTTCTATCAGCAGGATTACATCGGCCTGGACAAGACTTCCGGCAATCGTTTTCTGCTGGATCAGGCGTTGGGCGGGGTGGTGCCGCAGCGTCAGAGCATCTGCGAGACGCGGCATGTGACGACGATGATTGGCCTGGTCGAGGCGGGATTGGGCGTGGCAGCGGTGCCGTTGATGGCGCTGCCGGGGCCGGATCATCCGATCCTGACACGGGTGCCGCTGACCGCTCCGCAAGTGATGCGCAGTGTCGGCATCCTCAAGCGCCGGGGTCGTACGCTGACCCCGGCGGCATTGGAACTGGAGCGGCTGGTGGTGCAAATGAAAGTCCAGCCGCCACCGATCAGCGCTTGACCGAATCCAGCCCGGTGGCCTTGACGTCAGCCTGGGCGGCAGGCGCGGCAAGGTAGGCGAGCAGGGCTTTGGCTTCTTCTGGATGCTCGGCCTTGACCGGAATGCCGGCAGCGAAACGGGTCACAGACTGCACCGATTCCGGAATCTTCGCGACGAAGCTCACCCCTGGCACCGGCAGCAATTCGCTGACCTGCTGGAAGCCCAGTTGATAGTCACCGCTGGCAACCACCGAGCCCACCGGGATCTTGGCGATCATCTTGGCCTTCGGCTTCAATTGATCTTCGATGCCGAGTTTCTTGAACAGCTGCTGCTCGATATACACGCCGCTGGCGCTGTCGGAGTACGCCACCGACTGCGCGCCGAGCAGGGTTTTCTTCAAGCCGTCGACGCTGCTGATGTCCGGTTTCGCCGCGCCTTCGCGCACCACCATGCCGATCCGCGAATCCGCCAGTTCGACCCGCGAAGCCGGGTCGACCTTGCCTTGTTTGATCAACTCATCGAGAGCGTAGCCGACCATGATGACCACGTCGGCATGCTCGCCGCGCGCCAGACGATTAGGGATCGCCTCCGGGGCCTTGCCCATCGACGGGCCGAGGCTGGTGGTCAACGTGTTACCGCTGGCGGCAGCGAATTTCGGCCCGAGGATTTTGTAGGCGGCGGTGAAGCCACCCGAAGTCATCACACTCAGTTCTGCGGCGTGGACGCTCAGGTTGAACGCCAGACTGGCGAGGAGGGCGGTGACGGTAAAGAGTTTTTTCATGGCAGGTTTTCCTCAGGCCGCGACAGGTTGCAGACGACCACCGGCACGGCGGTACAGATAAAGGGTGGCGCACAACGCACACAGCGCACCGATGCTCATCCAGTAACCCGGCGCGGCTTTGTCGCCGGTGTACTGAATCAGGAAGGTCGACATCGCCGGGGTGAACCCGCCGAAAATCGCCGTGGCCAGGCTGTAGGCCAAGGAGAAACCGGCGACGCGCACTTCCACCGGCATGATCTCGGTGAGGGCCGGAATCATTGCGCCGTTGTACAGGCCGTAGATGAACGACAGCCACAACAGCGACAGCAGCATGTTGGTGAAGCTTGGCGACTGCACCAAAAACGACAGCGCCGGATAGGTTGTGGCCAGCGCCAGCAACGCCATAGCGATCAGTACCGGGCGACGGCCGATGCGATCGGACAGCGCGCCGCCAATCGGCAGCCAGAAGAAGTTCGAAACACCGACCAGCAGCGTCACCAGCAGCGCATCGGAAGTGCTCAGGTGCAGCACGGTTTTACCGAAAGTTGGTGCGTACACGGTGATCAGGTAGAACGCCGTGGTGGTCAGCGCGACCATCAACATGCCGCCCAGCACCACGCGCCAGTTCTGGCCGAGGGTGCGGAACACTTCGCCCATGCTCGGACGGTGCTTGCGCGCGGCGAACTCTTCGGTTTCCGCCAGGTTGCGGCGCAGGAAAAAGATGAATGGGACGATCATGCAACCGACGAAAAACGGAATGCGCCAGCCCCAGTCGGCGATCGCCTGCGGTGCCATCCACTGGTTCAGGCCATAGCCGAGTGCGGCAGCGACGATGATCGCCACTTGCTGACTTGCCGATTGCCATGCGGTGAAGAAACCCTTGCGACCGGGCGTGGCGATTTCCGACAGGTAAACCGACACACCGCCCAGTTCGGCGCCGGCGGAGAAGCCTTGCAGCAGGCGCCCGATCAGCACCAGCGCCGGGGCGAACAGGCCGATGGTTTCGTATCCGGGCACCAGCACGATCAATATCGTGCCGCTGGCCATGATCGACAGGGTGACGATCAGGCCTTTGCGCCGGCCGACGTCGTCGATGTAGGCACCGAGCACGATGGCGCCGAGCGGGCGCATGAGGAAGCCTGCGCCGAACACGGCGAAGGTCATCATCAGGGAGGCGAATTCACTGCTTGCCGGGAAGAAAACCGCGGCGATCTGTGTGGCGTAGAAGCCGAACAGGAAGAAGTCGAACTGTTCGAGGAAGTTGCCCGAGGTGACCCGGAAAATGGCACCGGCGCGTGAGCCGCCGTGTGGGATTGAGGCTGTCATAGTTAAGGACTCCACCGCTTTTATGACGTGCGCTACGGGAGGGCGGCGCACGGTTTTTATTGAGGTGGATGGTGGCGCAGATGTAACAATCTGTTAATTGCATTGTTGGCATGGATTGATGTTCATAGCGGATCAATGGTTTTGGGTGCATATCCGTTGCTGCGGGTGTTGCGGCTGGCGGTTTCGCCTGACGGCGACTTACTTTTTTACAAGCGCCAAAAAAAGTAAGCAAAAAGCGCTTGCTCCTACGTACGGCCCTCGCAGGCTCGGGTCCCTTCGCTCCGGGATCGCTCCGGGCGCAGCGGCTACGGTTTGCTGCGCTGCACCTCCTTCCGCTGTGTCTGGCTGCGCCAGACGGTCGCTGCGCTCCCACGCCCGGATCAATCCCTGCGCTCAGCCTTCCGACGTCGCCGGTGGATCAAAATCAAGAGCACTCGAGCTAACGCTCATTGTTGAGTGGTGAGAAGCGCCGCATGGCTTGAGATCTTCGGTGGATTCGCCCCTCACCCCAGCCCTCTCCCGAGGGAGAGGGAGCCGATTTGTGGGCCATTCAAACTTGTGTTCGACTCGGTATTTCACGTCGACGTATCTCTCGCATCCACCACCGTCAGTTCCCTCTCCCTCCGGGAGAGGGCTAGGGTGAGGGAGCTCTTGATTTTGCTTCTGTTTCCATGACACACAAACCCGAAACCCCGTAGACAGCCACCCCCAGCAAAAAAAGGAATGATTCGCGCCCCACGCAGTCGGAGTTCAGGTATTACCCAATTCAGGAGGTTCACCGATGAACAGCAAGACCCTTATCGCCAGTCTGGCGCTGGTTGCCGGCGTTGCCGGGATCAGCCCCCTTGTTCAAGCGGCGCAAACCTCAAGCGATCCTTCCGTTCAGTCGCCGACCAGCGATCGTCAGTTGAAGGTCAACGACCGCGCGCCGGAGATGTATCAGCGCAAGGACAAGGCGTTGCAGAACTGGAAGGCCAAAGGTCTGAAGGCGCCAATCGAACAGGCGCAATGGGTGCAGATCAATGATAAGTACGTGATGGTGATGATCACCAACGGCACGATTGTCGAGATGCAGCCGGTCGAGCGTTAAACCCGGATGGCGGGAGAGCGTTTACAGAAGCTCTCCCTTGTCCCAAAGATGCACCAGTTCCCCCGGTGCCCGGTCCTCCGGCACTTTCAACACCATCTTCCCTGACTGATAACGCACTTCAATCTGATAGAAGCGTTGATCCCCGCGTCCGGAGTCGCTGCTGTCTAAAGGCAGGCAGCCCTCAAGCACTGAGCAGATCCGTGAACGTTGACTGATGTCGCATTGCGCGAATTCGATTTCGCGCGGGCGGCTCAGGCTGTGAATTGCGGCTACGCCACCCTGGCGAGATACACGCAGAACGGAATCGTCACCTAAATCGGGTAGCGTTTTCATACAACCTCCTCAGCTTATTCAACACCGACCTGCGTCCAGGCCTGCTGCACCGCTTCAACTTCCTTGACGCCAAAGCGCTGGCCGGCGTGGTCGATGGTCAGTTTTGCGAACGCGTCGAACGTTGCGTCCTGGCTCAAGCGATCGTCGCATAGCGTGTCATACCAGATCCGCCCGGCCTTTTCCCAGGCAAAACCGCCCAGTGCCCGAGCCGCCAGATAGAACGCGCGGTTAGGGATTCCTGAGTTGATGTGCACGCCGCCATTGTCTTCGCTGGTGATGACGAATTTGCGCATGTGCTCCGGTTGCGGGTCCTTGCCCAGCAAGGGGTCGTCGTATGCGGTGCCGGGATGCGACATCGAGCGCAAGCCTTTGCCCTGGATTTTCGGCATCAGCAGGTCGGCGCCGATCAGCCAGTCGGCCTGCTCGACCGTGTGACCGAGGGTGTATTGCTTGGTGAGCACGCCGAACACGTCCGACAGCGATTCGTTGAGTGCCCCTGATTGGTTGGCGTAAATCAAACCAGCCTCGCTCTCGGTGACACCGTGCGCCAATTCGTGGGCAATCACGTCGAGGGAGCGGGTGAAGCGCTGGAAGATTTCGCCGTCGCCGTCACCGAAAACCATTTGCGCGCCGTTCCAGAACGCGTTTTCGTAACCCTGGCCGTAATGCACGCTGCCAATCAGCGCAAAACCCTGATTGTCGATCGAGTCGCGCCCGAGTACTTTCCAGAAGAAATCATAGCTGGCGCCCAACGCGTCGTAGGCTTCGTCGACCGCCGGATCCCCCGACGGCGGCTGGCCTTCCAAGCGTACCGGCATGCCCGGCAGGAGCATCTTGTTCTGCGCATCGTGCACGCTGCGCCGGGCCAGGCCCGGTTTGGTCGCCTGTGGCAACACCGCCCGCGCTGGAGGCTGCGAAGGTCGGCCGGGGTTGGGCAAGAGGCTGCGTACATGGTTGAGCGTCTGCATCGCGGCGTTGCGTTGCGGCTCCGAACCGTGGGCAATGATCCGGTTGAGGATGTAGGGCGGAATAAAGCTGCGCAGTGAACGGGAGTCGGTCATCAAAGCATCCTTGTCGTCATACGATGTCGATATCCATGTGAGCCGCGGCGCGAATTTCGGTTCCATCGATTGCCATCGACGCGCAATTCTGCGAAAAAACCGTCCGCGCCATCAGGGCCATTCTTAACGAGTCAACCACATGTCAGAAGAACTGCAAATCATCGATCTGCAACCGGGCGACGGCAAAGCCGCCGTCAAAGGCGCGCTGATCACCACCCATTACACCGGCTGGCTGCCAGACGGCACCGAGTTCGATTCCTCCTGGAGCCGCGGCAAACCTTTCCAATGCGTGATCGGCACGGGTCGGGTCATCAAAGGCTGGGATCAGGGCCTGATGGGCATGCAGGTCGGTGGCAAACGCAAATTGCTCGTACCGGCGCATCTGGGCTACGGCGAGCGAACGATGGGCAAGATTCCGCCGAACTCGGATCTGGTGTTCGAGATCGAGTTGCTGGAGGTTTTGACGCGGGAGGATTGAGTTTTCAGAAAAATTACGCTGGATGAAGCGGGTACTTCATCCAGGTGAGATAGGGCTAGAGTCGATCAGGTGAACGCGTCGATATCATCGAGCGTGTCATCGACTACTCCTTCCAAGGAAGGATGTTCGCGCCTGACTGATTCGAGTGCCAGGAAAACTCTCTCAGTTTCCATTGCCCCATGACGGCGAGCGATGTGGCCTATGGCGGTGACCGCAGCGGCGATAATCGCCTCGGTATTGTGGGTCAGATATTCAAGGCAAATATTCTGAGCCCAGTTTCCGTCGCTTTCATTCAGGCCAATTGATACGAGTGCAGCAATCACGTCTGCATCCGTGTCGCTGCCAAGAAGTCTTTTGGCATCCGCATGACTCATAGATGGATCTTGATAAATCAGACTCACTTCTTATCTCCCAGGATTCGGCCCTTGCTGTCGACTTGTTTTGCCTTGATGAGTGCATTTTTCATGTCTTGATGAAGTTTATCCCATGGCCTTACGTGTCCGTGATAAACATCACCACCCGTTCGATCAAACACGACGAGTTCATTTGTCTCAGGATCTACGCCGACTCTGCGTGGTGAGGTAGGTTTGACTTGAACAGAGTTTTCCAACACTTCCTGTCCATTGGTTGGTCCTTTACTTTTTACAGGAGTGTCGGTCCTGCCGTGATAACTGGCTGCGTCGAATTCAAGCGCCAGAACAATATAAAGAGGCCTGATTCCTGAGCCTGCCGGAAAGACGAGAATGAAATCTTGGTATTCAGGCGGATATACCGGGTTGACGATGATCTTGTCTGCCTGTTCGGTGGGCGGATAAATCCAGAGCTGGGGTATCTTTGGCGCGCTTTCCAACGGCGGAACTATCGGGATGCTGGAGGGGCGCGCGGCTGGCGTCCAGATGAGTGTGGCTCCATTGCCGAAGTCTGCGACTTGCTGCTCACCTTGCTCTACGAATCGTATGACAGGGATCATCTCCCAATCGCTGCGTGTCTGAGTGTTGTACCCGTATCCCTTCAATGTGCCGTCAGCCTGTTGTTCTAGATGCAAGCGAACACGGGTACGACCTTCATCAAGTGATTTGAGTTGTTCTTCTGTGTACAGAGAGCTGTCACCCAAGTTTGACGGCCAGAGCAGAGCGACCATGCCAAGCAATGCACCGGTGGTAATACCTGCCGCCAGTATATGGCTCCACTTATGGCATTTGTGCCCAGACTTAAAGTTGTGGATGTACCCAAGAGAAGCGTTCCTGCCGCCGCAGGTAAATCGCGGCCGCCTATTCTTCTCAGCGGGATATTTCCTGCGGTATCGCACTCCCTGCCGCCTAACAAGCATAACTCTCCAAAATCAGCCAGTTTCTCGACCGGGATAAAACCGGCAGTACTGCCATGGTTGATTACACCGTTCGGGAGTTGGCAGCTTTTAGCGAACACACAGCCTTTCGCATCGGGCATACGCGGCTGCGGTTGTTTGATGAGTTTGTTTTCGTATGCATATTGTCTGGCGAGCATGTCATCGTACGCTTTTTGCCGCGCTTCTCGCTCTGCCAGCTTAGTGGTGGTCATGTATCGGCTAGTTATGTGGTGCCCATCACCGGCGGGTGGATTTTGTACTTTGGGTATGTCTTTTCTGCGCACCATGAGCGTCCTTGTTCGTTTCACAAAACGAGGCGGACGCTATATCAAAGGGCATTCATAGGATGTAGGACGGGTCTGAAATTCGCGCGTCGTTACAAGTGTAAAAAAAACAGCTGGCCTGCTTCCGAAAGCGCTGGCTTCGTCATTCTCAATAAAGCGGATACCCTGCATTCTCAATGCGACGACACAAACAGCGAAGGCGTACTCGGTGCCGGCAACGCATACGTGCGTTTCATCCACGCCACTTCCGCCAGCGGGGTGCGGCCGAAGAAGCGTTTGAAGTCGCGGCTGAATTGCGAGGCGCTTTCGTAGCCGACCAGAAACGCTGAGCGGGCGGCGGTGAAGTCGTTACGCAGCATCAGCAACCGCGCCTGATGCAAGCGCGTCGACTTGAGGTACTGCATCGGCGAGGTGTCGGTGACCTTGCGAAAGTGCAGATGAAAATTCGGCACGCTCATCTGCGCTTCCTCGGCGAGCGCCTCGACGTCGAGGTGCTCGTGATAACAGCTGTGGATTTTGTGAATCGCGCGGGTCACTTTGCCGAACTGGCCTTGCTGGGCGATGGCCGCGCGCAGCGTGCCGCCCTGGGCGCCGGTGAGGATGCGGTAGTAGAGCTCGCGCAACATCGCCGGGCCGAGGATTTGCGCGTCGTTGCGGTCGTTCATTATTTGCAGAAAGCGCAAGGTCGACTCGCGCAGCGCATCATCCATTGGCGAGGCGTACATGCCGCGTGGCACCGTGGCGTCGAAGCCGCGGACCTCATCGACTTGTTGAATCAGCTCGCCGGCGAGGGCGAAATCCAGACGCAGATACACCGCCAGCATTGGCTGATCCTCGCTGGCGTCGGTTTCCATGGTGAACGGCACCGGCACTGAAACCACCAGATAATGCTGGGCGTCGTAGACGTAGATCTCGTCGCCCAGATAGCCGCGTTTCTGGCCCTGACAGAGGATGACAATACCCGGCTCGTACAACACCGGCGTGCGCGTCAACGGACGGTTGGAACGCAGAAACCGCACGTCGTCGAGCACGCTCAGGTTGTAGCCCTCGAGCGGCGCGAGTTCGCTCATCAGCTGCACCATGCGCGCCGCCGTCAGGTCTTTGGATTTCGCCATTCACCGCACCTTTTTTTTTCACGCGACAGCTCAGCCATCGGTAGAGCAACTGAGCGCCTGCCATTGCTCAATACTCTCCGCCGTGCGCTGCAACTTGTCACGCACCAGCGCGACGGCATCGCTGCCCAACAGCAAATGCGCCGGCGGAGCAGGGCTGGCGATCAGTGTCAGCATGGCCCGTGCGGCTTTCTGCGGATCGCCGAGTTGATGGCCGCTTTTTTCTTCGCGGGCCTTGCGCACCGGGTCGAAGCTTTGATCGTAGTCGCTGATGCTGCGCGGCGTGCGCTGCATCGAACGCCCGGCCCAGTCGGTGCGAAAAGACCCGGGCGCCACTGCCGTGACAAAAATATTGAAGGGGGCGAGCTCTTTGCTCAAGGTGTCCGAGATGCCTTCCAGAGCGAATTTGCTGCCGCAGTAATAGGCGATGCCGGGCATGGTGATGTAGCCGCCCATGGAGGTGATGTTGACGATGTGCCCGGCGCGGCGCTGGCGAAAATACGGCACGAACGCCTTGGTCACCGCCACTGCGCCAAACACGTTCACATCGAACTGACGGCGCATCTGCGCCAACGACGATTCCTCGAAAACCCCTTCGTGACCGTAACCGGCGTTATTCACCAGCACATCCACAGGCCCGTATCGGTTTTCGACGGCGGCGACCACCGCATCAATCGCTTCGAAATCGGTGACGTCCAGCAGCACGCCATGGGCGCGTTCCGGCGCCAGCGCTTCGAACGTCGCCACCGCTGATTCGCTGCGTACGGTGCCAATCACCCGGTGGCCCTCGGCGAGCGCCTCCTTCGCCAGCGCCTGGCCAAAGCCGCTGCTGACACCGGTGATGAACAGGGTTTTTGCAGTCTTCATGTCGCACACTCCAGAACAGACAAGGTGCGAACATGCTAGGGCGAAGGCGGGCGGGGGACGATGCCGAATCGGATCTGAGTATTGCCTGTTCCTATCAGCGAGGTTGGCGGGTGCCGGATTGACTCCGGCACATTTTCATCCGGCAGGCGTGACACTGACTGTTTGCGCAGGATGCCGAGAGGTCAGCAAACCAATCAGCGATATCGCCAGCGCCAGTCCAATCGTCGTGCTCACTTCGGTGCGGTGTTCCGGGGTGATCATCATCACTGCGAGCGCTGCGCAGATGAATGCAATGACCAGCCAGGTCAGCCATGGAAACAGCCACATGCGGAACGTCAGTTCGACGTTCTGCCGACGCAACATGCGCCGCATGCGCAGTTGTGAAACGGCAATCGCCAGGTACACCAGCAAGGCAATCGCCCCCGAACTCGCCAGCAAAAACTCGAACAACCCGGCCGGCATCACATAGCTCCACACGGTGATCGCCGCGCCCAGCACGGTGCTGGCGATGACCGCCGCACGCGGCACGCCTTCGGACGAGGTCACTTTCAACGCCTTCGGCGCATCGCCACGCCGACCCAGCGAATAGAGCATGCGCGAGGCGATGTAGATCGACGAGTTCATGCAACTCGCCACCGCGATCAACACCACCACATCGACCATGAATTTGGCATGCGGAATATTCATGATTTCCAGCGCCCGTTGATAAGACCCGACCGAGGCCAGCAGCGGGTCATTCCACGGCACCACCGAAATCACCACGAAGATCGACAGCAGATAAAACACACCGATGCGCCAGATCACCGAGCGCGTGGCCTTGGCAATGTTCTGCGCCGGGTTATTCGATTCCGCCGCGGCGATGGTCACCGCTTCGGTGCCGATGAAACTGAACATGATGGTGATGAACGCACCGACCACCGCCGACAAACCGTTCGGCGCAAAGCCACCGTGCGCCGCCATCAGACCGCTCAAACCGCTGACTTCACGGTCGGGAATCCAGCCCATCAGCACCGCAAAACCCACTCCGATAAAGCTGATGATCGCCACCACCTTGGCCATGGCAAACCAAAACTCGAACTCGCCATATTTCGACACGCTGAACAGGTTGGTCACCACCAGCGCAATGATCGAGCCCAAGGCGAACAGCCAGGCATCCACCTGTGGAAACCACTGATGCAACACGTGCCCGGCTGCCAACGCTTCGATCGGAATCACCAGCACCCAGAACCACCAGTACAGCCAACCGATGGTAAACCCGGCCCAACGCCCGATGGCCTGATCGGCATAGGTGGAAAACGACCCGGTGTCCGGATTGGCCACCGCCATCTCGCCGAGCATGCGCATGACCAGCACCACCAGCAACCCGGAAAACAGATAAGCCAGCAACACCGCCGGCCCGGCCGCCGCAATGGCATGCCCCGAACCGACAAACAAACCGGCGCCGATGATCCCGGCGATGGACAGCATCGTCACATGACGAGGCTTGAAGCCCTGCGCCAAGTGGCCAGTCGAATCCTTGGAGGTGGGGCTGATCATTGTTTTCTTATTCTCTGCTGATCGACGTTCAAGCGAATGAAAAGGGCCGGGGGATTACCAAGGGTGTTTGCTGAACAGCTCTAAACCGGCCGTTTTGAACGTCGCAGTGCTTATTGAATCCGCCACGGCAGACGGGGGTTTTGCGCAAAAGCTGCGTCACCTTACCCGGCTTGCCCGCCGAACCAGATGCCTGATCACGCCACGGTTGTGTCTGATATCGACATTGGGGTGGGGGATTGTTTGAAGTGAGAACTGGTTGGTCATGGGGTGGCAAAGTGTGTTTATGAAGGGTGAGCGGTCGCCGAAAATTGATCTGGCGATCGCAACATTCATGGATTCATAGCAGATCGATCAGGTCGGCGAAGCTCTCGAATCTCCCCCAGTCGGTTCCCTCTCCCTTCGGGAGAGGGCTAGGGTGAGGGCAGCCATATCAGCCCCCGCCGCAACTTCCGAATTGCCACCGTCCGATGTGCCCCAATGGGCAATACCTGTTCACAAACAGGCAAGGGCAAAACCATCCAGCAAAGTACTAAACGCAAAATCCAGCATTCGTTTAAAAGCGAAATACGCACACCACCCAAACCCTACAACGCCTTGCGCCGTTACCTACGACTACGCCAGAATCCGCCGGCTTGTGCGTCTAGTACGCGGGCTCTATCGTTTGGCGGTCACTGAAAAAGCAGTGATCGGGTTTGGTAGCCCGGTGTTAGATGTGCAGCTCCATCATCGCCGAGATTCTTCGTTTTCGGATTTATGGTGGCCATGCACAGGGCGTCCTAGTGCGCGCCGGATCCTAACACCCGGTCTACCAACCTGTGCATGGCCGCCACCCTTCGTTTGGTAGCGAAAGGGTGAAGCCTCCAGTCAATGTGTTAGGAGCTTCATCTATGTTCAAAGTCACGCCCAACCCACCCGAAACCGACCCCGCATCCCCCTCGAATCCCCCGATTCCAAGCGCTTCCACCGCGCCGCCGAGCGCGCCCTCGACCATTACCTCAAACCCGCCAGCCAGATCATGGCCAGCGTCAACGAACCCGAACGCATGTACCTCGCCAACCCGAAATTCGACAGCGAATCCCTGCTCGCCAACGCCAGCGAAACCCTCGGCTCGGCCAGCGAAATGCTGGTCAACTTCGCCGCCATGCTCGACCCCCAACACCGCAAAACCGCACTGGGCATCGCCCAGGTCGTGATGCTCGGCGAACTCGCCGTCAATCAGGCACTCGACAAACGTCGAAGTCGCCAGCTGACCGCAACAACGACGAGGGGAAACCCTCGTCTCAGCATCGAAGCAACCGCGCTGGCACACCGCCACGCCTTGCGCCGCGCAGCCCTGACTGTCACGCTTCGCGCTGTTCTCAAGGATCAGGAACAAGGAAACAAGGATGAGTGGCTACGTACCCAACCCCCCGAAAAACTACCGCTACGAACAAGCCAAACCCGTCGACCTCCACGCCCAGCACTGGGCGGAATACGAAAAACATGGCAAAGAACCAGCCCCCGAGCCTGAGAAGGTTGGGATAGCGTTGCGGATTGGAGTGTTTTTTGATGGGACGGGGAATAATGCGAATAACACAGCGGCTGGGTTGCTGTGTGGGGCGCAGCATCCGATTGCGCCGGAGGATATTCCGGCTAGCTGTCAGCCTTATATGAAGGATCCGGATAGCAGTTATGGTGCTGGGCCGACCAATGTGAAGAAATTATTCTCCTTGTATAAAAAGACCCAGAAAGCCGAGGGCGATGGCTTTCTAAAGGACGTATCAAGCCCGATTTATGTCGAAGGTATAGGCACCGACAGCAATAAGAAAGACAGCGTCGTGGGCTCCGCAATGGGGCGGGGTGAGACTGGTGTCGTGGGGCGTGTGCAGTCGTCTTTTACGCAAATAAAACAGGCAATAGAAGAGGCACTGCAAGAAAATCCCAACTGTGAGATAGCCTCTCTGACTTTTGATGCATTCGGTTTCAGTCGTGGGGCCGCCGCTGCACGGCACTTCTCGAACGAAGTCGTGCGGGGTAAGCAGGGGGCTTTAGGAAGCCTGCTTAGCAGTAACGCCAGAGATTTCAGCCGTAACTTTGATAGCCAATTCGGAGGCGGCATTAAAATGGGATTTATCGGGCTATTCGATACGGTGCCCTCCATAGCCGGTTTTACCAATTTTGGACGAGTGAAGAGCCCCATCGCTCCTGGTGTGAGGCTTTACCTGGATCGTCAATACTTCACGGATGTAGTCCATCTCGTAGCCCGTGATGAATGCCGCGCCAATTTTGCCCTCAGCCGAGTAAAACCCGCCCACCCCGAGTACGCCTTTCCCGGTGTCCATTCGGATATAGGCGGCAGCTATCTCAATGAAGTCGAGGAGTGCGTTCTAGTCAGTCCTATGCAAACTCTCGCGGTACCGCTGTATGTCGACGTTTCAACCACGTCGATTTATCAAGATGCTGCACGTGCGAAGAACAAGTGGATTGCTAAAGGATGGCCGGCTCATCTACTGGAAATTGTCACCCCCGCTTCCTTCGAAATACCCCAAGAGCATCAAGACAGGCTTTCGCCGGGGCAGAAGCGCGTGTTCGCCGCTCTACAACTAAAACGTCCCGTCAGCGGTAAGCTCTCAAGGATCTACCTGAGAGTCATGCATCAACTGGCAAAAGAAAAGGGTGTTCAGTTTTCCGACATACCCGAAGATGACGAATACTCCGTCCCCGCAGAACTCCAATCCCTGTGTGACCGATTTCTCGCCGGAGACTACAGAACCACTCCAGAGGACGAATCTCTGCTTAAGCTCAAGTACATCCACGCCTCCGCGAACTGGAATCACCCCCTCGGAAGAAGAGACGGAAGCGGTATTGATGCTGTTTACATCAACGCCCCGACGCAGGACGCGATCCGTGTACAACACCCCCATGTACCTGATTGGAAGCTTTGGTAATGAAGGTCTTGATAGCGTTGCTCTGCGTTCTACTGTTGATGGGCTGCCAAACCGGAGGTTCCGAAAGTGGAGAAAATGACCCTAAGTCTCCTTGGTGGCAACTAGGATTCGTTGAACCGAGTTATATGAAAATCTGGGTGGAAGACAGCTCAGTCCTCGACATCAATAACATGATGTTTTTCAGAGTCGGCGCAAAATCCGCCCCTGGAGGCGAACCAGAAGATGGGACGGAGTCTGCCCGAGGTTGGGGAACTGTAGGTGGCTCCGGGGTTCCGGTTACCGGCGCTGATCTTCCAAGGATGATCTTTGTCCGTTGGCAGTCCATATCAGAGCAAAAAACCTATAAAGGCTTTATAGAAATTCCAGAAGAAGCGAGGCAACTGATGGTGAAGTCAACACATCATCGCTGCCCGGAGACTCCAGAAAGAGCCGCCCGATATATGGCCACGTTGTATGTGGGCCTAGCCCCTGGCGGTGTGCTTCAAGCTTGGGTCAGAGATTCATGCCACCGCCCAATAAAAGTTGCCCATGCCCAGGGAGAGATCGAACCGTTAGGCCCGGAGCAGGGAAAACACGGTGGTCGTTACGCCTATCCAGTGAGTGAAAAGGCGAAGCGGTATATCGACAAGTACGGCATTCCGTACGGGAGTTGGTAAACCGTCAGCCAATGAAGCAACTCATTACGATGCTGTGCATCTTGCTGAGCACTGGATGCCAGGTTGCTGAACCACTTTCAGCCAAAAACGACCCGAAATCCGAATGGTGGGAACTGGCTTTTACGGAGCCGGACTACATGAAGGTCTGGGTAGAGAACAGTTCTGTTCAAGACATTAACGGCAGGATTTTCTACAAAACCGGCGGCGGCACCGCTGCGGGGGGAGAGCCTGAAGATGGAACGGAGTCCGCCCGAGGTTGGAAAGGTGGGGTAGGTGGCAGCGGAAGGAGAGTGCTGGGTGCAGATTTACCTTTTCGCATCTGGGTCCGTTGGCAATCGATTGTCGAACAGAAAACGTGGCAGGCATGGGTAGAAATCCCAGAGGAACCAGACAGTTGATGGTGGCGTCCGTCAACCAACGTTGCGAGCAGACGCCTGATCAGGAAGCGAGATTTATGGCGTCGGTTTATTTAGGGTTGGCCCCCGGTGGTGTTGTGCAGGTTTGGGTAAGAGACTCTTTTCACCACCCGATCAAAGTCGCTCAAGCGCAGGCTGAAATTGAGCCGATGGGGGCGAGTCAAGGTAAGAACGAAGGGCGTTACGCTTATCCGGTGAGTGAAAAGGCAAAGCGGTATATCGAGAAGTACGGTATCCCTTACGGTAGTTGGTGAGTAGCGTGCTTTTGACCTCCAACCTCATCCTTAATGAAGCGCCTAACGAGGCTGTTCTCGTACGCCACCTGAGCGTCGCATCACGTTTGGTTGGCGCAGGTCGAATCACGGAAATTTATTGTGAGAATTGAAAAAGCTACACGCTTCGATGATGTCGACCACGACGCGGGATATGGGTGCCGTGGTTTCAACTACGTGATTCGGAATGAAATGGATGAGTTTCACGTCAGAACTTACGATGGTGACCCCGGTAAGGCAACGGTAGTACGCCCGACTTCTATGTATAAAAACTGCAACCTCAGAATGCTTGTTGATTTTTTACAATCCGAACTGAATGCATCCTCGATCTACCTCTATAAGGGGGAGATTGGTGGCTATGAAGAGATAGATCTGAACGGGTTGATACTTAAAAAATAGGCCTGTCCCCGCTTTTATAATTGTTCGTCAGGTGGTCGTAGAGTTCTCCAGATAAAGGTGAAGCTCTGACAGAAACCTACAGTGCCCTTTGACTTTTTTGAGCTCGGTGAGCAAGTCATCAATCCGAAAAACCATCAACTTGGCTTTGCCATCATCTAAAGTAGCGCCATCGCGTTTTTCCGCATCGGACTTGCTCCTAGTGAATGCCACAAGGAACCGTTCATCAATGTAACTTTTGACGACCCAATGAGAGAAGGTATGTCGAAAAATCCTATGCATTTCGATAGTTTCTACTGCTGAGATAATCCCTGCGGTATCTATATTAAGATCGGTTTGCTTGGCCTCTTTTTTGGTATGGAGTAAAACGTCCGCATCATTGAGAAGGAATGCAAAATCACTTGGAGAGCCAAGCCGCTTTTCTCGAAGCATTGCAGTCAATCCTCTGCACAACGCGTCCGACATGCAATACATCTGGATAAGCTCACCGATGAGGGCGAGCTCATCCTTGCCGATATCCTGAAGAAGCAGAGCTAGTTTAGTGTTATTCGCGGCTTCTAGCCGACACATAACCTCAATCATCTCTTCGTCAACCACCCTTTGAATCGAATCAATTGTTTTCATTTCTTCCTCAATTACTGATACGACGTGTTTTGCGTCAGCGTCAAAGATGCTCGTCTAGGAGTTCACGAAGCCCAGAGAGCTGCGCGCCAACGTCTCTGATGTCCAATTTCTCCCACTCCGCGTGAAGAGCGTGGTTGCGGACCGCTGCATATGATTTCAAACGGTTCGCCTTTACCTGCGTAAAGACGCTGCGCTTTGTCAGTTCATCAATTAGAGGTTCAAGAGACACACCACCAACCGCAATCTCGAATTTCCGCGCTATGCGCTTGATAGTGTCTTCAAGCACTGCAGAAGCAAGGACAGCAGCTTCGTTGACCTTGCCGGCCTTGTGATACTGCGTCGCGTGATCAAGGAAGTCATCGAATGCTGAGGCGACTACTTGGTCCTCGAGCTTGACCAGTAACCCTGCGTGCGCTTCAAGCTGCACCGAATGAAGCAGGCCCAAGAGTTTTTCGATGGAGGAAATAGGGAAGCCGCTTTTGAGCTCCTCATGTTCGACGATCCTCTGCAACTCTGCTGTGTAGAAACTGCCCGGTGGGGCGACTTGGTGTATCGCGTTAGCCGCGGACGAGAACCAACTCTGCGCCTCTACGACGTCTTTCATCCAGTAGTCTTGCGATGATTGTGAACGGGCGGCGGCATTGCCCCGCGAGATCAGTTCATCGATTCGCTTGAGTACGTGATCCTGCATTGTGAATTACCCCTGCTGTTGTAGAGCATTGAATGGCTGCTTTTTGGCCGAAAAAATCGACACTCTCCCGAAAGCGGCCCCATCCGTAATTCCATATATGTCCAAGCACTGCCAGATCAACGGAATCCATCCGTGTCCTTATCCAGCAACGATGTCAAACGCAGTACCACCCAATACCTCCCCATTAACCATCACCCGAACCCCATGCCGCCCCACAAAATGCTTCCGCGTCGTAAAATCCCTAATCACCTGCCTCCGCTTCACCACCTCGCTCCCAAACCCCGCCAACTCCACCATCTTCAACTTGAAAACCTTCCGCGAAACCCCGCCATTCGCCTTCACATAGTCGATCGCATAATCAATCACCAACCGCTGCTTATGCGCCACCGTCGACCTCACCACAAACGACAACGTAATCGCATCCCCCAACCGCACCACCGCCGGTTCAACCCGCACATCCAACAACTCAACCTCAGCCTTCGCCCCCGCACCAATCACCGTCAGCGCCCGCAAATCCCCCTGCTTAATCAAACTCCGCAACGCATGCTTCGCAATCCACGCCGTGTGCTTGTTCTCCATCGACCAACCTTCAATCGCGTCCAACACCCACCCCGGATGCACTTTCGTCACATCATTCAAATGATTCGCCACGGACTTGCGCACGTACAAACTCTCATCTGCCTTCAACCGATCCAGTATCCCGGCGGTCAATTGTGGATTGGCTTGAATCGGTTCCAGTCGAAACGACCACGGCAGGCGAGGGCGGCTGCCTTCGCTGGCGAGGCGGCGGATGTGGTGGTTTTCGTCGTGGGCCCAGTCGTGCATGTGTTCCAGGGTGCGTTCGAGGTCGCTTCGCAGGAAGTGGCGGATGGCGAATTCGGAGGAGCCGAAGGTGGTGAAGTATTTCAGCGCGTTCATCGATGTATCGAACGCGTGTGCGCCGTAGCTGGCGACGTAGTGCGGCAGGCACATGCTGACGAAGCCGTTGTTCAATCGCGGGGCGAGTTCGAACAGCCTTTCGAGGGAATCTTCGTAATCCATCGGCAGCGTGGCATGCAGGCTTTCGCTGACACGCGCCATGCGTTGCATCACGGATAATTCTGCGAGGCCGTCCTGGGCATGTTCAAGAAACGCCTTGGCCTTGAACGCCGGGTACACCGCGCTCATTTCGCTGGCGATGTGTTGCAGGCGTTCGGCGTTGAAGATTTCCTTTAACGCCGGAGCGGCGGTTTCGGGCGCACTCATGCTCAGGTCATCGGCGTGCTGACGAACGCTTCAAGGGTTTCGGCGTACGCGGTGTATTGGGCGATGTGCGGGTAGCGGCTGGCGTCGATTTGATCGGGGACGACAAGGTTGGTGAAACTCCAGGCCACGGCGAGGCTGATGCCGGCTTGGGGGAGGGCGCCGTCGGTGGGCAAGGCGCATTTTTCCAGTTCCTGTTCGAGGGCGGTGAAGGCGGCGGCGAGTTGGCCTTCGACGCGTTCGACCCACGGCTGGTATTGGATGTCGGCCGGGCGCAGGTTGCGTTCGTAATAGAGCTGCACGGCCTTTTCGCAGGCGGCGAGGCTGAGGCCGATCAGGCGCAGGGCGTGGGCGCGTTGGCTCAGTTCGGTCGGCAGCAGGGTCTTGCCGGAACTGGCTTCGAGGTAGTCGAGGATCAGCGTTGAGTCCATCAGCACGAGGCCGTTGTCGAGGATCAGCGTCGGGGCTTTGACCACCGGGTTGATTTGCTGGAATTGTTCGAAGTGACGGAACACCGAGACCGACTGGTGTTCCAGGTCGATGCCCAGGCATTTGGCGGAGATCGCCACGCGGCGCACGTAAGGGGAGTCGAGCATGCCGATCAGTTTCATGACGCGTTCCTTCAAGTCGAACCGGTGGGGTAGGCATAACCTAGCCGAGGTGGCGGCAATTGTCAGTCGTCGAATCCGGCCTGCTCGTGAATCTCTTCAACATTCAGCCCCAACCGATACGCCACTGCGACAAACAGCGCCTGACACAAACACAGCGTCGCGCTCAACGAGCGAAAGGCCAGGGCGCGGCCTTCGTTGACCAGCAGCACGCTGTTGGCCTGTTTGACCAGCGGCGAGAGGTGGCTGTCGGTGAGGATCAGGGTGTTGGCCTGTTGCTCGCGGGCGAAGCGCAGGCAGTGTTGGGTTTCCTTGGCGTAGGGGACGAAGCTGATGGCGATGACCAGATCATCGGCGCGCACACTGCGCATTTGCTCGCGATAGCTGCCGCCAAGCCCTGACACCAGATGAATGCGTTTCTGCGTGTGTTGCAGGTTGTAGACGAGGTAATCGGCCACCGCGAAGGAGCGGCGGACGCCGACGACATAAATGTTGTCAGCGTTAACGATGAGGTCGACGGCTGTGGCGAACGCTGCGTCGTCAAGTTCGCGGCCGAGGCGTTCGATGCCCGAGCGCGTCGCGTCGATGCATTCGCGGGCGAGGTCGCCGTCGCTGGCGTTGCGTGAGGGGCTGGCGATCAGGCTGCGGATGCGTTGCTGGTAGTTTTGCGCGGGCGAAGCTTTGTGCGTGTAGGCGCTGCGGAACAACGCCTGCATTTCGCTGAAGCCGCTGAAACCGAAGCGTTGCGAGAAGCGTACGATGGCGGAGGGCTGCACTTCGCATTCGCGGGCGATGTCACTGATGCGGTCGACCATGATCCGCTCGCTCTGCTGGCTGATGTAGCTGGCGATGCGTCTGAGCTGGCGCGGCAGGCTGTCGTATTGCTCGGTGATCAGGTGTAGCAAACGCTCGGCGTTGATCGGGGGGCTAGCGAGGGCAACCTCGGCGGTGGCCGGCAGATCGGGGCGGGGCATACGTCATCCTTCAGGCTGTTTGAGCACAGGTTGCGCCTGATAGTAGTGGGGCTTGGCGCGCTCTGCTGTGCTGAAACGATGCACCGCGCGCGGAAAAAATCATTGGCAAGCGCGGCGTAGTTAGCCGTTTGTCTTCTATATACAGCCGCTCGACTGAATTTCTTGCTATAAACGCACTCCGATGGCCGTGTGAAGCCTGTGTCAGAGCAGTTTCCGGGCGTTGTCGGACAAATTCCCAGTATTTACAGTTGCTGAGGCCTCGATCGGGCCTTAGACTGCCGCCCCTTCGTAAATTGAGTGCCGGGTGGCGTTTGCAATAAACGATGCCTTTTCGACGACCGGACACGGCTCGCCGAAACGCTCCCTAATTCGCCTTAATGCACGTTTTTTTATAGAGATATCAATGACAAAGGACAAGTTGCTGGCGATGCCGGCAGATGACTACATGAATGCAGAGCAACATGCTTTCTTCACTGAGCTGTTGCAGAACATGAAAGTCGAAACCCACGAGCGCATTGAGCAAAACCGTATCGCCATCGAAAGCCTGGACACCCCGGCTGACCCGGCGGACGCGGCTTCGGTTGAAGAAGAGCGCACCTGGCTGGTCAACGCGATCGATCGCGATCAGCGCATGCTGCCGCAACTGGAACAAGCCCTTGAGCGCATCAAGGAAGACAGCTTCGGCTGGTGCGACGACAGCGGCGAGCCTATCGGCCTGAAGCGCCTGCTGATCAGTCCGACCACCAAGTACTGCATCGAAGCTCAGGAACGTCACGAGCAGATCGACAAGCACCAGCGTCAGGCCTGATTTTTCCGGCGCTGTGATCGCGGGCAAGTCCGCCCCATCAGGTTCGAATCGAACCGGTAGGCGCCGGGCTTGCCCGCGAAGCTTTTTATCGCCTGCTACATTTCCTCCGCGTTTGCATTGACCTGCCACAGACCTCACGACTAACGGACCATGGATAATGGCGTTGTAGTGGCGTTTAATGCAGTCACAACAATGAGAACAGGCGTGGGGTGATGATATGACGAGAGACGGATCTCTGGTTGCAGCGCTGCCTGCACCAGTGCAATCAGCAAAAAACCGCTGGATCGCACCGACCCTGCAAAGCATCGCCCTGATGCTATTGCTGACCGGCATGACTCTGGCCGAATGGTCGCTGTACGTCATTCTGCCGCTGGCGGTGCTGATTGTCTGGCTGCCGCGCCTGCGCAGCCGCGCTGTCCCCGCTGCGCTGCCCGCCGACAACCGTAGCGCAATTTCCGAACTCACTCGCGATCTTTCCTACACCACCAGCCATAACGCGCTGTCGGCGGCTGGCGTGGCGTTTTCGGTCAAAGAGCTGGCGAGCAAGCTCGAATCGCAACTCGACGCGGCGGCGCAGATCGTCAGCAATGCCGAAGTGATGATCGCCACCGAACAGGCCACGTCGCAGCTCAGCCGCGCAGCGCTGGAAGCCGCCAGTCAGGCACATCACAGCAGCGCGGCGGGGCGCACGGAGCTGGTGGATTCGATTGCGCGCATGCATCAGCTCAGTGAGCGCGCCAATGCCAGCAGGCAACTGATCGAAGCCTTGAGTCTGCGCAGCGACGACATTCAGCGCGTCACACTGGTGATCCAGTCGATTGCCAGCCAGACCAATCTGCTCGCGTTGAACGCGGCGATCGAGGCGGCGCGGGCCGGTGAACACGGTCGCGGGTTTGCCGTGGTGGCCGATGAAGTGCGTGGTCTGGCGGCGCGCACGGCGTCGGCGACTGGCGAGGTTGGCGAAATGGTCGCCGATATTCAGCAGCGCACGGCTCAGGTGGTTGAGCAGATCCGCCAGCTCTCCAGCGATCTTCAAACCGGCGTTGAGCAGGTCGAGCACACTGGCGAGCATCTGGAAAACATTGCCCGACTGGCAGCCGGGGTGGAAAGCCAGGTTGGCGAAATCGCCCATGGTGCGCAAACCAATCGCGAGCAGCTCGACAGCTTGTTCATAGCGATCGAGCAGATGCGCAGCGACCTGGCGATCAGCGACCAACAGACTCGGCGACTTGCTGAAGCAGCGGTACAGATGGAAGGGCAGGCGGAAACCATCAGCGAGCGTCTGGCCGAAGTCGGGCTGGATGACTATCACCAGCGCGTCTACGATCTCGCGCGTGAAGGCGCTAGCCAGATTGCCGCGCGTTTCGAGGCGGATGTCGAGCAGGGCAAGATCAGCCTGGAGGATCTGTTCGACCGCCAGTACCAGCCGATCCCGAATACCCAACCGGCAAAATTTCACAGCCGTTTCGACCGCTACACCGATCAGGTGTTGCCGGCGATTCAGGAGCCGTTGTTGCCACGTCACGAAGGGCTGGTGTTCGCCATCGCCTGTACGCCGCAAGGTTATGTGCCGACGCACAATCAGCAGTTCAGTCAGCCGCTGACGGGCGATGCACAGGTCGACGCCATCAATAACCGTACCAAACGCAAGTTCGCCGACCGCACCGGAATTCGTTGTGGCAGTCATCAACAACCGGTGCTGCTGCAAACGTATACGCGCGACACAGGTGAGCTGATGCACGATCTGTCGGTGCCGATCATGGTCAAGGGTCGGCATTGGGGCGGGCTGCGTCTGGGGTATAAGCCTGAGCGTCCGCGCTGAGCGATTGTTACGGCTGGCGCAATGAATCTGTGCACGGGCGTTGCTGTTTCCGCTCGCCCGAAACCCTTAATCTGCAAACTTGTTAGGTTGCTAATGATTTTGGGAGGGCTGCATGCAATGCAGAATCGATGTGGCGGTGATGATCGGCAGTGGCGTGCCGGCCGGTTTGCGCGCCATGGGGCGCTGTGTGTGCTGGGTGGTATTGCTCAACGGTGAGCGGCGTGGGACGGCGTTTGCCAGCCGCGACGAGGCTGAGGCGTGCAAGGCTGCCTGGCTCGATCAACTCAAGTTCGAGCCCGGCGACCGTTTGCACTGATTGGCTTATTTGCCGCGGTGCAGGCGCACGTTGAGCTCATCGACAATCGGCGCTTCTTCGCCGTCTGCACGCAGCCATTCCTTGAGTAATTGCGCCTGTTGCGGCGACCAGAAATCAGCATCAATAAGCTTGGTGTCCGGGTCCAGCGGGTGTGCTTCGACGAAATCGTTGATTGAATCTACGTCCGACGGCAAGCCCAGCTGGTCAAAAAGGGTGGTCAGGTTAAGCTCGGTTGGCAGTTCCATCGTCTACTCCTGGTTCGGTGCCGGTGCGGCGTGTTCGTTTATTCCCCTTATCAGAGGCGGCAGCTGGCGCGGAGTTCGATTTGTGTTTCAAGGGCGCGGGCGAGGGCGCAGGCTTCGTTGTGATCGCCCCGGAAACCTCTGACAAGGCCGGTGGATGTTTCCTTTATATGAAAGAACGCGTTACCGGCGGGGACGACTTGATAACGCGGGTGCTGTTGGTTGTTAGAAGTTGTCGGCAGATCAGTCAGATGGGTCACCTGCATGATCAGCGGTGCGGTGATTCGGGCGTCAGTCGATACGGCGAAATGCGTCAGAGTGCACATATGAAGTCCTTTTCATCAGTCGGCCGGGAATTAGCGGCCGATTCGGGTAGTCGGAATGAGCATCGCTGCTCTAGAATCGCCAGTGCCTGTTGACGACAGGGCTTATCTAAAGCAATTTTTCGCCAGCGATATGTCGGAAAAGTGCTTTTTTTCGTGAGAATTTTCCCTAAGGTTTGTAGTCACTCTACTTGCGCCAGCAGTAAGGATTTTTCCTTCGGGCTGTGGCGACTTTGGGACGAGTCTTGCGGGTGACAATCCAGTAGTCTTACCAACCTCGCGTTGAACGAGCGCTCTGCTCGAATCGGATTTCAGTTGAGTTTTGGCAGCTTCATCGGCCTGGACGTTTTTTGCCGTGCGCGTTTTCCGTGTGCGGTTTTTCAGATGTGGGGATGTTTCCTTGGCAGTCAGTAATCTCGATATGCATGCTTTGTTCGTGTTGGGTGATTTGCGCGCAAAGCTGGTCAAACTTTTCCAATCGCGTTTTGTTTACATCACCGAACAAAACGCCGAAGGCATTTACGTTGCCGAGATCGACACCGAAAGTGCTTTGGTCGTCGACGACAAACCCGGCCTCAAGCTAAAGGTCGGCGATCATTTCAGTGCCTCGGTCTTGCCCAGCCGTGAAGGCGGCAAGATGGATATCCGCTTCCGTGAAATCAAACTGACGGTGTATGGCCTGGGCGATTACGCCTTCGTCGAGACCGCTGACGGCCATGCGATCCTGTTCAAGGAAGGTCACAGTGTGGTGACCGTGTTCGCCGCTCATCAACAGTTGCAGGAAGGCCTGACCAAGACTCTCAAAGCCGTCACCGCCAAAGCGGCCAAGTGGCGCAAGGGTGAACTCGTGACCTTCAAGGCCAGCGAGTGAGTCGCGCGGATTTCCATTTGGAATACCTCGAAGCCGCACGCGAAGAGGCCCGACGGTTGTTCGCCGCAAAGACCGAGCTGCAAGGCGCATGGCTCAACTGGGTGGCGGCGCAGCTCTATACCTTGCGCCCCGCGGAATACGCCGGGATGGTCAGACGCGAGCTGCAAAGCTTGCAGGAAAAGTCTGAAACCTGACCTCGTCGTGGTGCAGTCCCGGAAAAAGCAGGAACCTCGGCTACAGTGAGTTGACTGAGTATTCAGCGGCTTGCGGTCTTCTCTCAGGCCAACGGCCATGGCTGTGAACAGCACGAGGTGTAATGCATGAACGGATTTCGACGGTTACTGGCCGCCAGCGTGGCCACCTTCGGTTTGCTGGCGTCAGCGCAATCGGTCTCGGCGGCGCAGGCGCCGATCCATTTCGCCGATCTCAACTGGGAAAGTGGCAGCCTGATCACCGATGTCCTGCGGGTCATCGTCGAGAAGGGCTATGGATTGCCGACCGACACGTTGCCTGGAACCACCATCACGCTGGAAACCGCACTCGCCAACAATGACATTCAGGTGATTGGCGAGGAGTGGGCCGGGCGAAGTCCGGTGTGGGTCAAGGCCGAGGCCGAGGGCAAAGTGGCCAGTCTGGGCGATACGGTCAAAGGCGCCACCGAAGGCTGGTGGGTGCCGGAATACGTGATCAAGGGCGACCCGGCCAAGAGCATCAAACCGATGGCTCCGGATTTGCGTAGCGTCAGTGATCTGAAAAAGTACAAGGACGTGTTCAAGGACCCGGAAAACCCCAGCAAGGGGCGCTTTCTGAACAGCCCGATCGGCTGGACGTCAGAAGTAGTCAACAAGCAGAAGTTGACGGCATACGGTCTGCAGAACGATTTCACCAATTTCCGCAGCGGTTCGGGGGCCGCGCTGGATGCCGAGATCAGCTCGTCGATCCGTCGCGGCAAGCCCGTATTGTTTTATTACTGGTCGCCAACCCCGCTGCTCGGCAAGTACAAACTGGTGCAGCTGGAAGAGCCCCCGTTCGATGCCGAAGCCTGGAAGACCCTGACTGACGCCGAC
Organism: Pseudomonas koreensis; assembly: GCF_036668835.1. Lineage (GTDB taxonomy): Bacteria > Pseudomonadota > Gammaproteobacteria > Pseudomonadales > Pseudomonadaceae > Aquipseudomonas > Aquipseudomonas koreensis_I. Next base: position 849,218 of record NZ_JAZEVW010000002.1, on the reverse strand, counting down.
AACCCCAATCCAAAACCGACCCGCTCGCTGGCCTCGAAGCTGTCGATCGGCGTGTCTACGCCGTTCCAGAAGCAATATCCGCAGATCGCTGAATTCTTCAGCAAGGTAGACTTCCCGATCGAGCCGCTGAACAAAGCGCTGGCGCAGATGAGCGAGAAACACACCGCACCACGGGAGGCGGCGGTGGCGTTCATGAAGGCGCATCCTGATGTGTGGCAGGCGTGGTTACCGAAGGATGTGGCCGAGAAGGTTTCGGCTGATCTGAAATAGTAGTCTCGGCAACTGAGTTCATCGCCAGCAGTCTGGCTCCCACCGGGGAACGCATGCCCAATGTGGGAGCCAGCCTGCTGGCGATGTTTTTGAAAATCCGGCTCATTCCCCTGCGTACCGCCGACCGGTCGTGCACAGGAAAAAAATCCGACTAGGATGGTTTGTTCAAATCCCTTTCCAAGGATTTCAACCATGACCTTTGTGTTGGCTCAATGGCTGGTGACCGTTTTTGCATTGATCAGCCTGATGCATGTGTATTGGGCGTTGGGTGGGCAATGGGCGGCGGCCGTGGTGGTGCCGCAAGTGCCGGTGGCCGGTTTTGTCGAAACGGTGCGGCCGGCGTTCAAGCCGTCGGGCTGGATCACCTTGCTGGTAGCCGCCGCTCTGTTGCTGATTGCCGTGCTGGTCTGTATGCGTGTCGGCTGGGGTATGCCGGCGGTGCAGCACAAGGCATTGCAATGGGTAATCAGCGCGATTGCCCTGTTGCTGTTCGCCCGGGCGATTGGCGATTCGAATCTGGTGGGGTTTTTCAAGGACGTGAAGGATTCGCGGTTTGCCCGGCTGGATACCTGGGTGTATTCGCCGTTGTGTGCGGTGTTGGGGGCGGGGTTGTTGGCGGTGGCTTGGGTTTGAGATGAATGGAATATCGCTTTCGCGAGCAGGTTCACGCCTACATTTGAAATGCGTTCCCATGTAGGAGTGAGCCTGCTCGCGATAACAACATTTCAGGCGATAGAAGACTTCAGCTACCGCTTTCAGTCCGCCGGCTACTGACCTCAGCCGGCACATCTTCCCCGGCCATGCGCTTGCGGAACAGTGCCGCCCGCGCCAGCAGCAGTGTCGTCACCGGTACGGTAATCGCCAGCAGGATAGGGATCAGCCAGGCGTGCACCACCGCCGTGGATTTCAGCGCCGAAAAACAAATGATCGAGGCCAGCGCCACGCACCAGGCGCCCAGTGTCGACGCCAGTGCCGGCGGATGCATGCGCTGGAAATAATCCTTCATGCGTAATAGACCCAAGGCGCCAATCAGTGCAAACACGCCGCTGAGCACCAGCAGAATCGCCACCGGGATTTCGACCCATAGAGACAGTTCGTCGGTCATTCGATCACCTCGCCACGCAGCAGGAATTTCGCCAGGGCAAACGAGCCGACGAAGCCGAACAGCGCGATCAGCAACGCTGCTTCGAAGTAAGTGTCACTGGCATAACGGATGCCCAGCGTGAGCATCATCAACATCGCGACGATGTACAGGTAATCCAGCGCCAGGACGCGATCCTGCGCCGAAGGGCCTTTGAACAGGCGAATCAGCGTCAGTACCATGGCCAGCGAAAACAGGAACAGCGTCAGTAGAATTGCATTCGACAGCAATGGGCTCATTCGAAAATCTCCATCAACGGTCGCTCGTAGGTGCTTTTGAAGTGCTCGATGAATTGCGCCTCATCTTGCAGATCCCAGACGTGCAACAGCAAAACGCTGCGATCCAGTGCCAGCTCCGACCACACCGTACCGGGCACCACCGTACAGATCATCGCCAGCGTCGCCAGACCATGAGCGTCGCGCAGATCAAGCGGCACTTTGACGAAGCAAGAGCGCGGGGCACGGCGGCCGGTGTTGAGCACGCCCCAGGCGACGATCAGGTTCGACATCACCACGTCGCGGCCGACCAGAAAGAACAGGCGCACGATGCTGCCGGGGCGGCGAATGCGTGCGCGTTTGGGGCGCAGTTTGCGCATCATCAGGGGTGCCGCAAAACCCAGCGCCGCGCCGAGCAGCAAGTTGCCCGGGCTGATGGACAGGTTCAGTGTCAGCCACAAAACCCAAAGTGCCAGAGACAACCACGGTGCCGGAAACAATCGTTTCATGGCTGCATCTCCAGCAGCGCAGCTTTGCCTTCCGGACTGGGCACGGCGCGGGTGCCGAGCACCGCCATGACATATTGCTGAGGATTGTGCAGCGCCTCGGCAGTGGCCTGGGTATAGCGCAACAGCGGCTCAGCCTTGAACGTCAGCACGATGCTCAGCCCCAGCAGCAGGAAGATCGGCGCGCATTCCAGTTTGCGCAGCAGCGGCGAAGGGCGCTCTTCGGGCGTCCAGAAACGCTGGATGCCCAGGCGCGAAAACGCCATCAACGAAGCCAGCCCGGTAAGAATCAGCAAGGCCAGCAGCGCCCACGCGGCATTGGAGATTGGCCCGCCGTTGCCCAGTCCCAGCGGATTGAGCAGCGCACCGATCAGGCTGAGTTTGCCAATGAACCCCGACAGCGGTGGCATGCCGATGATCAACAGTGCGCAGGCAATAAAGCTCAGGCCGAGGAAGGCCATGGTCCATGGAATCACTTGACCGACCACGGCTTTTTGCTCGTCGTCGAGGTTGATGCCTTTGGGCGGTTGCAGTGATTCCTGCGGTCGCGGCAGCAATTCGCTTTCATCTTCCAGCGGGATTTCGTTGGCCGAGCGCGAACGCTCGATCAGCTCCGCCAGCAGGAACAGCGCACTCAATGCCAGGGTCGAACTGACCAGATAGAACAGCGCGCCGCCAATCAGGTTCGGCTGAGCGAAACCCACCGCCGACAGGAGAATCCCTGCCGAGACCAGAATGCTCAGGCTGGCCATGCGCTCGAGTCGTTGCGCCGCGAGAATCGCCAACGCTGCGATGCCCATGGTTGCCATGCCGCCATAGATCAGCCAGTCGCCGCCAAAAAATGCTGAAGCCCCGGCTTGCCCGGAGAACAGCAGCGTCCACAGGCGCAACAAGGTGTAGACGCCGACTTTGGTCATGATCGCGAACATCGCCGCCACCGGCGCACTGGCCGAGGAATACGCCGGGACCAGCCAGAAATTCAGCGGCCACATGCCAGCCTTGGCCAGAAACGCAACCGCAAGAATGCCGGCGCCCGCGTGCAGCAAGCCACGGTCGGCCTCCGACACCAGCGGAATCTTCAGCGCCAGATCAGCCATGTTCAGGGTGCCGGTCACGCCGTAGATCAGCGCCGCGCCAATCAGAAACAGCGACGAGGCGAGCAGGTTGATCGAGATGTAGTGCAACCCCGACGACACCCGCGCCCGGCCCGAGCCGTGGAGCAGCAAGCCGTAGGACGCGGCGAGCAGGACTTCAAAAAATACGAACAGGTTGAACAGGTCCGCGGTCAGGAACGCGCCGTACAGCCCCATCAGTTGAATCTGAAACAGTGCGTGGAAGCTCGACCCGGCGCCATCCCAGCGTGCCATCGCGAACAGCAGGGCGCTGACGCCGATGATCCCGGTCAGCACCAGCATCAGCGCGGACAGTCGATCGATCACCAGCACAATACCGAAGGGCGCCTGCCAGTTGCCCGGCAAGTACACGCCCATCGAACCAGGCACACCGGTGGTCTGCGTCCATTGCAGCAACATCACTGAAATGAACAGGCCGAGCAGGCTGGAGAACAGGTTGATTTTCGCTTTCAGCGGCCGGTGCCGTTCGCCGAGCATCAACATGAGCGCGGCCGTGAGCAGCGGCAACAGAATCGGTGCGGCGATCAGGTGCGTCATCGCCATCATTCCTTGGGCTCCCGGCCGTCTACATGGTCGGTGCCGGTCAGGCCGCGTGAAGCGAGCAGCACGACGAGGAACAGCGCAGTCATGGCGAAGCTGATGACAATCGCCGTGAGGACCAGCGCTTGCGGCAGCGGGTCGGTGTAGTGAAGCAAGTCCTGGGTGACGCCGTCCTTGACCACTGGCTCCTTGCCGATGAACAGGCTGCCCATACTGAAAATGAACAGGTTGACCCCATACGACAGCAGGCACAGGCCCATGACCACCTGGAACGTCCGTGGCCGCAATATCAGCCAGACCCCGGACGCGGCAAGAACGCCGATGGCGATTGCGATGACTTCTTCCATCAGACGGCTCCTTTGCTGGCGACGGACCTGGGTAGCGACGCGGTCTTGTGGCCGCGCACCGATTGGTGGGCGAGGGCGGTCAGGATCAACAGCGTCGAACCGACCACCACGCCATACACACCGACGTCGAAGAACAGTGCGCTGGCGACGTGGATATCGCCCAGCACCGGCAGTTCGAAGTGCCAGGTATGCGTGGTCAGGAACGGATAACCGACCAGCATCGCTCCGAGCCCTGTAGCGGTAGCGAACAGCAACCCGGTGCCCATCCAGCGCAGCGGTCGCAGGCTCATTTGCGCCTCGACCCACTGCGTCCCTGCCACCATGTATTGCAGGATGAACGCCACCGACATCACCAGACCGGCGACAAAACCGCCGCCCGGCTGGTTGTGACCGCGCATGAACAGGTAGAACGACACTACCAGCGCGACTGGCAACAGCAGACGCACCAGTACCGCCGGCACCATCATGAAGCCGAGTGCGGTGTCGCTGGCCGAGCGCGGGTTGACCAGATCGGTGACCACATCCGGTGCCAGCAGGCGTTGCTGGGCTGGCAATTGCAGGCTTTCCTTCGGTGGGCGAAAGCGGCGCAGGAGGGCGAACACGGTCAACGCCACGGCGACCAGCACGGTGATTTCGCCGAGCGTATCGAAGCCGCGGAAATCCACCAGCATCACGTTGACCACATTGCTGCCGCCGCCTTCGGGCAGTGCGCGACTGAGATAGAAGGAGGAAATGTCGTTGGGCGTCTGCCGGGTCAGCATGGCGTAGGACAGCAACGCCATGCCGCCACCGACGGTAATCGACAGCAGCAAGTCGCGCAGACGACGAATCCGCGCCTTGCGCAGGCTGCTCGGCAATGGCGAGACTTCTTCGATGCGGCGTGGCAGCCAGCGCAGACCGAGCAGGATCAGCACGGTGGTGACCACTTCGACGGCGAGTTGGGTCAGCGCCAGATCCGGTGCGGAGAACCAGACGAAGGTCACACAGGTCATCAAGCCGCAGACGCTGACCATGGTCAGTGCCGCGAGACGGTGATACTTGGCTTGCCAGGCGGCGCCGAGAGCGCAGGCGATTGCCAGCAGCCATAGAGTGACGAAGACGATCGAGCCGGGGATCTTCGGCCGGTCGCCCCAGCTCAGGCTGCTGTGCAGCATTGGGATCAGGCCGGCAAGCACTGCCGCCAATACCACCAGAAACAACTGCATCTGCAGGCGCTTGGTGCCGAGGCGACGTTCGACGCGCCTGGCCAGACGCATCATCAGCACCAGACTGCGCTCGAACAGACGCTTGCCATTGAAGCGACCCACCAGCGGCGGATATTTGAAACGGCCCAGTCGAAATTGCCTGCGCAGCAGCCAGTAGAGGACGATGCCGCCGGACATGGCGATCAGGCTCATGATCATCGGCGCGTTCAGGCCGTGCCAGATCGCCAGGCTGTATTCAGGCAACTCGCCGCCGACCACGGGCAGCGCCGCAGCGGCGAGCAGCGGGCCGACAATCTGCGCGGGAAAAATCCCCACCAGCAGGCAAGTGAACACCAGCAACTCGACCGGCGCGCGCATCCAGCGCGGCGGTTCATGCGGGATGTGCGGCAGGTCGGTGGCGGTCGGGCCGAAGAACACATCGACAGTGAACCGCAGCGAGTAGGCGACGCTGAACATGCCGGCGATGGTGGCGACAATCGGCAGACTGATTTCGACCCAGGCCGTGGCATTGATGAACACGGTTTCGGCGAAGAACATTTCCTTGGACAGGAAACCGTTGAGCAACGGCACGCCAGCCATCGAGGCGCTGGCGACCATCGCCAGTGTTGCGGTGAAGGGGATCAGCTTGAACAGACCGCTGAGTTTGCGGATATCGCGGGTACCGCTTTCATGATCGATGATGCCGGCGGCCATGAACAGCGAGGCCTTGAAGGTGGCGTGGTTGAGGATATGGAATACCGCCGCCACGGCTGCCAGCGGACTGTTAAGGCCCAGCAGCAAGGTGATCAGGCCGAGATGGCTGATGGTCGAATAGGCCAGCAGACCCTTGAGATCGTTCTGGAACATTGCGCAATACGCGCCGAGTAAAAGCGTGCAGGCGCCGGCACCGCTGACGATGTAGAACCATTCTTCGCTGCCCGATAGCGACGGCCACAAACGTGCAAGCAGGAAAACCCCGGCCTTGACCATGGTCGCCGAGTGCAGATAGGCCGAAACCGGTGTGGGCGCCGCCATTGCGTGGGGCAGCCAGAAGTGGAAGGGGAACTGCGCGCTTTTGCTGAGAGCGCCGATGAGAATCAGCGGCAAGAGGATGGGGTAGAGGGCATGTGCACGAATCATGTCGCCGGCGGCCAGGACCTTGTCGAGGTCATAGCTGCCGACCACATGGCCGAGGATCATGACCCCCGCCAGCAGGCACAATCCGCCGGCCCCCGTGACCATCAACGCCATGTAGGCACCGCGCCGGGCGTCGGCACGGTGATGCCAATAGCCGATCAGCAGAAACGAGAACAGGCTGGTCAGCTCCCAGAAAAACACCATTTGAATCAGGTTGCCGGAAATCACCAGCCCGAGCATGGCGCCCATGAACGCCAGAAAAAATGCGAAGAAACGTGGCACCGGGTCATTCGGCGACATGTAATAACGGGCATATAAGGAAACGAGGGTGCCGATGCCGAGCACCAGCATCGAGAACAGCCAGGCGAAGCCGTCCATGCGCAGAATGAAATTCAGGCCGAGGCCGGGCAGCCACATGAATTCTTCGCGGATCACGCCGCCATGGGCGATTTGCGGGTACAGCATCGCAACCTGGACGGTGCCGATCAAAGCGACCAGACCTGCCAGCAGGGATTCGGCATTGCGCGCATTGTGTGGCAGCACTGCTGCCAGACAGCTGCCTATGAAAGGCAGAAGCAGTAGAACTATCAGGGACATAGGCTTCTAATCTGCGGAGGTTTGTGAAGCATCATACGTGCCAGCTCCCCGATCACCAAACGCCAGGATGTCTCAGAATCCTACAAAGTAGTCTGGAATTTAGTGTTTAGCCTTGTTTCAGGAGCGCGATGTTGTGGCGGATGACATTCTCGCGAGCAGGCTCGCTCCTACATTGAAATACATTCCCTTGTGGGAGCAAGCCTGCTCGCGATAGCAATCGGCAGGACGCTGGATGTTTCGGATCAGCCTTGTGTTTCGCGCTCCAGCTCCGATTCTGCTTCGACAACCTTACCCTTGGTCTTCAACTCACTGACAATCACCGCCGCAACAATCAGCGCCGCCCCCACCAGCGCAATCGCCGGCAACCGCTCGCCAGCGATCCGCCCGACAATCCCGGCCCACACCGGCTCACCGGCATAAATCAGTGTTGCCCGAGTCGGCGATACACTTTTCTGCGCCCAGTTCATCGCCACTTGAATCGCCGCGCTTGCAGCGCCCAGTCCCAGCGCGGTGACCAGCAATGTCCAGGAAAAATCCGGAATCAGCTCACCGGTCGGCACGACCAGCAGGAACGACAGCACCGACGTGGTCGCCAGTTGCACCACTGTCACTCGGCGCACATCGACCTGGCCGGCGTAAGTGCTGATCAGAATGATCTCGGCAGCAATGGCGATGGCACTGATAAGCGTCGCGATCTCGCCGGGGCTGAAATTCAGCGCAGCGCCGGACGGGCCGGACAACAGCATCAACCCGGTAAACGCCAGCATGATGCCGAGGCTTGACATCAATCCCGGCCGCCGCCCCAGCACAAGCCATTGCAACAACGGCACAAACGGAACATATAAAGCCGTGATAAAGGCTGACTGACTGCTTGGAATGGTTTGCAGGCCCACCGTCTGCAAGCCGTAACCCAGCATGATCGCCACGCCGATGAACGCGCCGGCCTTGAGTTCGAACACCGTCAGTTCACGCAGATGACGCCAGGAGAACAGCGCAACGATTAACGCCGCTGCCGCAAAACGCAGGCCGACGAAGAACATCGGGCCGCTGACGGTCATCGCATGCTGCACCAGCAGGAACGTACCGCCCCAGATCATCGTAATCAGCACGAGCACGCACTCGGCTTTGCTGAATCTGGAAAGACGCACAGGATTAGGGGAGCTGTTCGATGACATGATGGTCTTGCGCACCATAAAAAGGAGGCCGCACAATGCGGCCAACGTTGCGCAGTATACTGCCCAACCCCATCGAGTGAGCAATATAGTGCACAAAGATTCCACGCAACGCGCTTCCGTTCTGCAACACGTCAGCCAGAATGTCCGGCGTTTGCGGCATGCCGCCGACCTGAGTCAGACGGCACTGGCGGAAAAGTCCGGGGTCAGTCGGCGCATGCTGGTGGCGATCGAGGCGGGCGAGAAGAATGTCAGCCTGACCACGCTTGATCGCGTCGCTGAAGCGCTCGACGTGGCATTCAGTGATCTCATCCAGGCTCCGGATGCCCGTGATCCCAGCCGCATCAATGAAGTGGCATGGGCCGGCAGCATCCCCGGCAGCAAAGCAGTCTTGCTGTCGAAAGCCATCGCTACACGCGAGGTCGAGCAGTGGGAGTGGTGCCTGCAACCCGGTGAGGTCTATCCCTCGCAGGTCGATGCCGAGGGCTGGAGCGAGCAGATCTTCGTATTTGAAGGATGTCTGACCCTGATGCTCGGCGATCAGCCGCAGCACATCCATGCCGGAGAGTTCTACATGTTTGCCAGCCACCAGCCGCATTCCTATCGCAATGACGGCGATGTGGCAGCGCGATTCGTCCGTAATGTGGTGATTTGAATGAGCCTGAGCGCAGACGTCCTGATCATCGGCGGCGGCCTCAGCGGCACGATGCTGGCGGTGCAATTGTTGCGTCTGCCCGGGCAGCGCAAGATTCTGATTATCGAGCCGCGCGCCGAACTCGGCCGGGGCGAGGCCTACAGCGCCGTGGAACTGGGCCATACGCTGAACGGTAACGCCGCGCGCATGAGCGTCGACCCGGATAATCCTGATGACCTGACTCAATGGCTCACCGAGCACATCGCTGGCGGCGGCTGGCCGGAGTCTGCCGAGCAGACTGTGCCGGTCAGCGAACTGTTTCCGCCGCGTGGCTTGTTCGGTGTCTATGTCCAGCAGCGTCTGGCTGAAGCCCGCGCAATCGGCGCGCAACACGGCTCGAGCGTCGAACACATCTGCGCCGAAGCCACTGACCTGGTATCCGCTACGGATTCGGTACAGCTGACCTTGAGCGACGGGCGAAACCTGCGCGGAACCTATGCGGTGCTGGCGACCGGCATGTTCCCCGCCGCGCGAACCCCGCAGAAAACCTCCAGCGGTCTCAACGCCGCTGCGCTGGACCCATGGGATGTCGCCGCCATGCGCCTGCTCGACCCGCAATCGACCGTGCTGATCATCGGCTCCGGCCTGACCATGGTCGATACGCTGGTTTCACTGGAGCAGGCCGGGCATCGCGGGCCGATCAAGGTCTTTTCCCGGCATGGCTTGTTGCCGCATGTGCGTCGGCAGCCACCGGCCTGGGTAGATTTTCTGGGTGCCGATCAAAGCCTGCGCACGCCACGGCAGTTGTTGCGCGAACTGCGTCGACAGTGCCGGGAAGCCACGGCGCAAGGTATCGACTGGCAGGCACCGCTGGACACGGTTCGCGTGCACATCGCGCGCTTGTGGAGTCAGGCGACCGACGTACAGCGGCGACAATTCGTACGCCATGTGCGGCCATGGTGGGAGAGTCATCATCACCGTTCGCCGCCGTTGAGTGCGCAGTTGCTTGAGCAATTGCACGGGGCAGGGCGGCTGACGATTGATGCGGCAGCGTTCAAGGGGCTCGAACCGAGTCCGGAAGGCGGAGTCGGGATTCGCATCCGCCTTCGTGGAGAATCTCAAACTTGCGTGGTAACGGGTGCCGCACTGATCAATTCGAGTGGCATTGAGTACGATTGGCGCCGTGTGGCGCGACCATTGCCCCAGCAGTTGCTGGCACGCGGCCTGGTGCAGCCGGGGCCGCTGGCGCTGGGGATTGCCGCGGCGGCAGATGGCGCAGTGCTGGATGCCGAAGGGCACGCCTCCAGGCGTTTGTTTGCCATGGGGCCGCCGTTGCGCGGGATGTGGTGGGAGAGTACGGCGGTGACGGATGTGGCGTTGCAGGCCAAGGCACTGGCTGCGCGGTTGGTGAGTTGAAGTTGTTCTTCAGGGCCTCATCGCCAGCAGGCTGGCTCCCACAGGTTTAGCGGAGTGGCGAAAAATCCTGCTCACAACCTGATCCCCTGTGAGAGCCAGCCTGCTGGCGATGGCGGTAGATCAGTCAGCACCTATCTGCCTGATCTGCCGCTATCGCTGGCAAGCCAGCCACCACACATGATTTTGAGATGGCCTAAAAGTTACGCCACTACTTGATAACACGGCACATACGCCGCGCCACCCGGCAGTTTCATCCGGTGCTGGGCGACGAAGGCTTTGAGCAGGGCGTCGAGCGGTTGCATGATCGCCGCGTCACCGCGGATCTGGTACGGCCCGTGTTCTTCGATTAAACGAATGCCCTTGTCCTTGACGTTGCCGGCGACGATTCCCGAGAACGCGCGACGCAAATTCGCCGCCAGTTCATGCGCGGGCTGGTCAAGATGCAACTTCAGGTTGGCCATGTTTTCGTGGGTCGGATCGAACGGGCGCTGGAAGCCTTCGTCAATCTTCAGCAGCCAATTGAAATGGAAAGCGTCGTTGCGCTCGCGACGGAACTGTTTCACGGCTTTCAAGCCTTGCGTCATCTGCCGCGCCACTTCAGCCGGATCGTCGATGATGATTTCGTAATGCTGACGAGCCGCTTCGCCGAGGGTGGCGGTAACGAACGCGTCGAGTTGTTCGAGATACGGCGCGGCATTTTTTGGCCCGGTCAGGATCACCGGGAACGGCAGGCCCTTGTTGTCAGGGTGCATCAGGATGCCCAGCAGGTAGAGGAACTCTTCAGCCGTACCGGCGCCGCCCGGGAAAATGATGATGCCGTGGCCGACCCGCACGAACGCTTCCAGACGTTTTTCGATGTCCGGCAGGATCACCAGTTCGTTGACGATCGGGTTCGGCGCTTCGGCGGCGATGATGCCTGGCTCGGTCAGGCCGAGGTAGCGGCCGCCGTGAATGCGCTGTTTGGCGTGGGCGATGGTCGCACCTTTCATCGGGCCTTTCATCACACCCGGGCCGCAGCCGGTGCAGATGTCGAGGCTGCGCAGGCCCAGCTCATGGCCGACCTTCTTGGTGTATTTGTATTCTTCGGTGTTGATCGAATGACCACCCCAGCACACGACAATCTTCGGTTCGACACCCGGACGCAAGGTGCGCGCGTTGCGCAGCAGGTGGAACACGTAGTCGCTGATGCCTTGCGAATTGCTCAGGTCGATGCGCTGGCTGTCCAGTTCGTTTTCCGTGTAGACGATGTCGCGCAGGGCGCTGAACAGCATTTCACGGGTGCTGGCGATCATTTCGCCGTCGACGAACGCGTCGGCCGGCGCGTTCAACAGCTCCAGGCGCACGCCGCGATCCTGTTGGTGAATGCGGATTTCGAAATCCTTGTAGGCTTCGAGAATGGTCTTGGCGTTATCGACATGGGCGCCGGTGTTGAGGATGGCCAGGGCGCACTGGCGGAAGAGGGTGTAGGTGCTGCCGGATCCGGCTTCGCTCAGTTGTTGCACTTCACGTTGAGAGAGGGTTTCCAGGCTGCCTTTCGGGCTGACCGAGGCATTGATTACGTGTCGTTGGGTCATGCAGTGATCCTTAAAACGATGTCATCCCCTGAACAGGCAAACGGCATCCGAATAATGTGTATCCATGAATGAAGATGGCACGATCTGCGCTATACCGCCATGTCCCCGTTGGACGTTGAAAAGATCAAAAGGAGCCCCAGCATAGCTAAATCCTTGCTCGATGCGATAATGCGCCGGCCGGTTTTTTCCGTTACCCCTCTTGTCGCTCAAGGAAGTCATTTGTGATGTTCGAGATTCAGCCGATGGACGCCGCTACTTTCCGCCAGCAGACCCGGCGCAGCACGATCATCATCGCCGTGCTGTTTCTGGTATTGGCAATGCTGCTTTCCAGCGTGGCCGTGGCGCTGTTCGGCGAACCTGACGGTGACAACCTGCGCTTCAATGTCGGCGGGGTGTTCCTGGCCTTTCTACTGACCGGCGCATTGCTGCGTGGACGCTTCTGGCATCAGAGCTGGATGGCGCCGGCGGTTTACAGTTGGCGGCTCAAGCGCAGCCTGATGAGTGTCACCAATGTGATGCACCACCTGACCGCCGCGGTCGCGCAAAACGACCCGACCGCAATGAAAGTGCTGCGCTTCTATCATCTGGGCCTGATGCAGATGCACGAGCTGGACGGCAACTCCAGCGATCAGGGGCAGCTGTGGCGGGAAGTCGAAGAACATAAACAGCGTATGCAGGCGCAGGGGCTCGATACCGAGCAGATGCGCCTGGATCCGGCGTGGCTGGACGGGTTGAAATGAACGTCGTCCTAACGGCTTTTACAGGCGCGTGAGGCGATCAGGATTGGGCCACGGCCCGTCGCAGCTTCCACGAGCGGATCAAGCGCCCGTACACCAACAAGTTGATCGCCAGCACCACGCTGCCAAGCGCCAGTTGAATCTGCGGGGTCAGCCCGGCCGGATAGATGATCGGCCAGATGTAATGCTCGATGAAGCCACCGGCGTATTCGGTCTGGCCGGCGGCGTGGCGCATGAGGTTTTCCCAGTAGGTCAGCGGGCACGTCAGATGCAGCACCTCGACCGCCACGCCCCAGGCGGCAGCCGGCAAATGCAGCCATAGCAATCGTGGCCATTTGAGCACCAGCAGCCCGCCAAACAGCACGAACAGAATGAAAGACAAATGAAACAGCACCAGCCCGTCGGCTGCGATTCGGTACAGCATGTCGTCTCCCTGACGCGATCGTGAATGACGCCATGTTACGCCGGCGCGGGGATTAAAGCTCAGGGCGGACGTCACGCATGGGGCCCTTACCTGAAACCTGATCTACGCTTGAAGAAAGACTGTTGACGGTGGCAGGAGGTGCGCATGACGAATGAGCAAAAGCAGCCTGAAAACGATATGGAAACGGATGAGCCGAGCGAAGAAGAAATAGAGCGCGAGAAGCGCAAGGAAAAAACCTGGAAGCATGACGATAGTCAGGAGCTTTCCGAGCCGGATCGCAAATTTTGAGTGCTTGATACGAAAGGCCCCGCAAGTGCGGGGCTTTTTACAGGCTCAAAGATCGTCCAGCTGGGTGAAGTCCGGGTGTGAGGCCCGATAGCCCAGAGTCCTGTCGATCCAGGCGTTCAGCTCGTTGACCATCACTGGCGCATGGCCGGGATAGTTCTCGAGGGTACTGCGCAGGGTGCGTTCGATGTCGGGAATGGCACTCAGGTTTCGGGTCTTGATGTAGTGGCCGATAAAACAGTCGAGTTCCAAGCGTTCTGTCGTGGACAGATGAATACACTCCAGGCCACCGACCTGTTTGATTGCAAAATCGTCGCGCAACTTAGTTCTCTGCAAGGCTAGTAGAAGTTGTAGGGAATCCTGGTTCGTTGACTCTTTGGTCAACTGGTATACCAAATGGAAATGCGGCGCGCATGCTAGCTGTAGTGCAGCGAAATGTATGTACGACGGTCGGGTTGTCTGACAAGCGGTTGGTACTTTTGCGTATCGGTTACATTCGCACCGTTTCACAGGTGAAACAGCCGTTGTAACGACACCGAGTCAATGGTTTGCTTGAGCGGCGTTCGCCTGTCAGGCAACTGGCTGAATCAATTCAGCATTTTGGTTGCGGACGTTACCGACGGCTCTGGCGACTTTGTGCCATTCGAACGACTCGCTGCTTTCACCTTCGAACAACAACATCTGCTCGGCGCGCTCAATGGAGGTCGCCGGATCGAGCCACTCGCGTGCCTGTTCCGCGCCGAACACCACCGGGCGCCGATCATGCACATCAAGCAGGCCTCCGACCGCGTCGGCAGTAATGATCACAAAACCATCATCGTCTCGAGCCGCGCTTTCGGCTGTGGGAAATTGTCCGATGGCGGCACAGAAAACCGGGCTCTGGTCTGCACGACGAATCAGCCAGGGCTGTCGGGTCTTTTCGCCGGTATCGACCCATTCGAACCAGTTGTCGATGGGGACAATCAAGCGATGGCGCCAGATCGCGCGGAAAAACGCACCATGGGCGACTTTCTCCACGCGGGCATTGATTGGCGCGGGGCGATCCCTGGCCCAATGCGGCCGCCAGCCCCAGCGCAGATTGTTGGCTTGAAGATGTGGGCCGTGTTGATGAAGCACTGCCAACGCGGTGGTTGGTGCCGCGTTGTAGCGAGCTAGCGCTGCATCGCCGACGTAATTGATCAAGGCCTCGGGAATGCTCAGTGCGGCAACGAAATCGTGAATGCCGCGGTATTGCGAGAGTCTTCCGCACATAGGCTGAATCTCCGATTGGACACTTCAGCTTAGTCGCTGACGTTCCGAGTGGAGGTCACACGTCGAATCGCACGTTGAATAACGGAGGTAATGAGCACCGGAACCAAAGCCTGTGTACCCTATCCAACCTCCGCTCGCGAAGGGCGATGCACGGATGGAAAGGGCGAGGGAGGTTGCCAAACGACAACATGACGGCAGCGGTCGCGCTCAAGGCAAACATGACATCCGGATTGAAGATTTTAACTGCTGCGCTCATGGTGCTCGGTCTGGCCGGTTGTATTGCCGCACCGATAGAAATGACCACGCAAACCCAAACGCGGCTGCGAGCCCAGGCGCCGGTGCGGTTTCTACTGACCTTCGACGACGGCCCCAGTGCTTCGAGCTTGTGGAACCCGACGGCGATGGTGCTCGACGGCCTCAAGGACAATCCGCTGCAAGCCAATATCAAAGCGGTGTTCTTCGTGCAGACCCGGGCGCCGCGAGCGGGCAACAGCGAGATCGGCCGCAGCCTGATGCGGAGAGAACACGACGAGGGCCACATCCTCGCGTTTCACACGGCGACCCATTGGCACACCAATCATCGCTCACTCGACCCACAACAACTGGATGCATCGCTGAGCAACGGCACGGCCGATATCGCCTCTATCACCGGGGCGCCACCGAAACTGCTGCGTCCGCCATTCTGGAATTATGACAAACGCACCTTCGCGGCGTATCAGCAGCACGGTTTGCAGGTGTTGCTGACGGACCTGAGCGCCAACGATGGCAAAATCTGGGGCTTCAATGCCAGCCCACGCCGGCGCGCTAATCTGCTGCGGCAGTTATCCGAGGTGCGCGAGCGTATTGCCGCGGGGGAATTGCCGACTGTAGACGGAGTGATTCCGGTGGTGGTGACGTTTCACGACCTCAATCGCTACACCGCGCGGCATACCCGCGAATATCTGCAGATCCTGCTCGACAGCGCGGCCGCCACGGGGGTGAAGCTGGACCGCAAACCTTTTTATGATGATCACGAAGCGCTGCAAAAAGCGGCGCTGGCGCGCACCGTTGAAAAAAGCTCGGAGCCGGTGAGTCTTCCGGGTATGTGGAACTGGATCTGGGACCATGACTCGGATTGATTTGTGAGCCAGTAGACATTTGCGCGACAACGCGCAGCAGATTGCTGATCTATGCTCTACCGATTGAACGGCCCCATCGCCTGCGAGGCGTGCCACCATGCTTGCTCTTGACGACATCTGCCGCATCGTTGAATCAGGCTTTCCCACGTTTAAATGTGAGTGCATACCCACGTCGCATGGGCTTCTGCAGATCAAGGTGTATCGACCGGAAAACGGTCAGGTCGAACTGCTCCTCAACGGCGTATCGCCGGAACATCTCGTCACCATCCGCGACATCTCCAACTTCATCGGCGAGCTGCGCACGGAAATCAGCGCCGGGCGCCGCGCGTTTGCCGGTTGAGCCTTATAAACGCCGTTGAAACGCTTCAACAATGCGCAGCGTCGCTTCATTGGTATTCAAATGGCGCACCGCATCGAGGGGATGCCAGATGCAATCGATGATTTCGTTCTGCGGCCGCACTTGCTCCAGGTCTGCCACTGACGCTTCGTAAACGTGATGGCGGGTGCTGCCGCTCTGCATTTCCATCAGATACAACACATCGTCGGCATTCAGCCCGGTTTCTTCCTGCAATTCACGCACGGCCGCCTGCGCACGGGTTTCCCCGGGCTCGACTTTGCCACCGGGCAATGTCCAGTGGCTGCGCGGTTTGCGGACCAGGAGAATGTGGCGATCCTGTTCGCATATAACGGTGGCACGTACTTTCATCGGTTACCTGTTTACGGCTTGTCACGTAATTGTCATCAAACTGCAATATTTTAGCCGAGGCCCCAAGTAATGGTTTCAATAAGATTTTGAGTGGGTGTGGGGGCGAAAGGTGCAAGACTTCTGCGAGCCGGACCTTGCGACATCCGGTCGGCAAATTCAGCGAGTCAGGGTGTAAGGTAAACCGGTGAAGCTGGAACTGACCGTAAGCAACTATGGAGGTGTCCATGAGCATGCCTATGTTGAACAAGATGCACATGAACGGCTATGACGTGCTTAGCGTGAACAACGGCCCCTGGCGGGTCTGCACCCAGGGTGACCGGCTGGCATCGTTTGCCAGCAAAGAGGAGGCGCTGGCTTACGCCGCAGCACTGCCTGGCTACAAAAAACGCTCGACGCGGGCGAAAAGTCACACAGCTCAGTGACTGGTTGTAATCGAGAGCCCCGGCAATTGCCGGGGCTCTTTGGTTGAAGGGAAAAACAGGTTGAGACTCAGTGCACCTTGATTCGGCTGATGGCCCGCGCTTTCACTTCTTTGGCGTAGATTTGCAGCCGTTCCTCATCGCTTTGCAGTACCTGGCACGACCTCAGCACCGCTTGCGCGTCCGCTTCGTTGCCCGATTTGCGCAACTGCTCGGCGATACGCTTCAGGTCGACAGCTGACCATCGCAAGTCCGATGCAACGCTTTGCAGGTCGCGCTGAAGTTCGTGTTCGTATTCATTGAGCCGCATGATCATCTCCTGAACATTCTCGGTAAAAGAGAGTAGTCGCATTTTTCGCCGATGGGCAAAGCTCGTTCGTCTGTCTGTCCAGGTTGTGAAAAGTTGTGCAGATTGCATCACGCGCGGCGTGCCACGATGGATGTACACCCCGTTACGCGTTACATTCGCTTTTTTTCAGATCAGGAAAACACCATGCGGATATGGATCGTGGGGTTGGCGCTGGCCCTGTTGGCGGGTTGCTCGTTGCCGAGGTCGCTTGTGCCGGGTGAGCCGAATGTCAGCAAGACCAGCGACAAGGCACCCAAGGACTATGCCGCATGTGTCTTACCGTTGTGGCAGCGGGATGTGGCGAAGACCTCGCAAACCTCGATTTCCAACGGCTACCGCATCACCGCGCCAAGTGTCATCACTGCGGATGAGATCCTCGATATCGTCAAATACAAGGACGGCAGCCGGGTTTCGTTGTATCAGGGGCCGCCATGGGCCAAGTCGGGGGCGTTGCGCCAATCGGTGCGTGATTGTCTGTAGCCGGCTACGGCGTGAAACGCGCGGTGACAGTTGTAAGCAAACGGTTTGCCAGCGTGCGCTAGGCTTTCGAGTGTCGGTCGGCAAGACCTTGAAGGGAGCCTCGGATCATGGATGATCTGGTCAAAGAAGTCATACCGTTGTTGCAGTATCTGATTCCCGGGTTTCTATCCGCGTGGATTTTCTATTCGCTCACAGCGTTCAAGCGGCCTGATACATTCGGGCAGATTGTGCAGGCGTTGATTTTCACGTTTGTGGTTCAGGGAGCGGTCTGGGCGATTGGTTCTCTGTGTTTGTGGGTAGGTTCGAAAGGTTTTTCCATCGGCCGCTGGGATGCCAAAGCCGAAACCATGTGGGCGTTCGTTGTGTCGGTGACGCTTGGACTGCTGTCCTGTTATCTGGCCACCAATGATAAATTGCATGGCTGGTTACGCGGTCGAAACGTGACGAAACAATCTTCCTACCCCAGTGAATGGTTCAGCATTTTTGCCCAGCACCATCGCCTCATCACGCTGCATCTGAACGATGAAAGGCGCGTTTTTGGCTGGCCTGTGGAGTGGCCACCAGAGGCCAGCAATGGCCAGTTCGTGATGCAAAATCCGTGTTGGCTGGATGCCGGCGGGAAAGAAGTGCCTTTTGGCGCCGAGTTTTTGCTGATAGATTCCGGGAAAGTCAAATGGGTCGAATTCGGCCCGAAACAGGAGGTGTCGTCATGACAGCCAGAGCACCGC
Source organism: Pseudomonas koreensis (assembly GCF_036668835.1). GTDB lineage: Bacteria > Pseudomonadota > Gammaproteobacteria > Pseudomonadales > Pseudomonadaceae > Aquipseudomonas > Aquipseudomonas koreensis_I. Next base: position 830,855 of record NZ_JAZEVW010000002.1, on the reverse strand, counting down.
AACCAATGCCAGAATGGGTCGCACGTCGTTACACGCCAGATGGCAAGCCTGTGGCGAATGCGCAGCCCAAGGCGCCCAGTGGTCCACCACCGCTTAAAAACCAGTAAGCTTTTTTACCCGCCCCAACCCTGCGCCACAGCCCGGCGGATCGCTTCCAGCAACATCGCAAACGCCGGGTTGTCGTTATTCTCACGCCAGATCAGATGCAGTTCGCTCTGCACCCCTTCGCCCAGATCGATATCGCGAAACACCACGTTCTTGAACACCACGCTGGTCGCGCAACGCGGTACCAGTGCCAAGCCCATGCCGGCGTTGACCAACGCCAGAATCGTCAGTGATGAACCCAGCCACTGCACGTAATCCGGTGCAACTCGCGCCGAGCGCAGCATGCCGGTCAGCAGTTCGTTGAACGGTGGATAGGCCGCGTGGGAGTACATTAGAAACGGTTGTTTATCCAGATCGCTGACCAGCACTTCGGCCGCCGTTGCCAGCGGGTGCGCACTGGGCACCGCCAGCACAAACGGCTCGCGGACCAGGCATTCGGTCGCATAGCCCGGCTCCAGCAGTGGCGCGCGGGAGATGCCCAGATCGATGCGTCGCGCGCGCAGGGCTTCGTGTTGCTGATAGGTGTTCATCTCGCTCAGATCGATTTTGACCTGCGGCTGTTTCAGCCGTGCCTCGGCGATCACCTTGGGCAAAAACTCATACACCGCGCTGCCGACAAAACTGATGTTCACCGAGCCGATATCACCCTCGGCAAAACGCCGCGCGGTGATTGCTGCCTGCTGGGCACGCTCGAGCAAATTCTGCGCTTCGATGAAAAACGCGCGCCCGGCGGCAGTCAGCGCAACGCTACGGGTGCTGCGGGTGAACAACTCCACGCCGAGGTGATGTTCGAGCAATTGGATCTGCCGGCTCAGCGGCGGCTGGGTCATGTTCAGCCGTTCGGCGGCGCGGCGAAAATTCAGTTCCGCGGCAACGGTGGTGAAGCAGCGCAGTTGGGTCAATTCGAACATTGATCTAATCCGGGTATCAATCGAATGCCAAGTTAGATTAGACGGGATCAATGCACGGCGTCCATGATCGATCCATCGCTTCACGCCGTTCCTGAAAACAACAAGATCGGGAGTCGCCCCTTGAAAACCCTGCAGAGTCCAGCGGACGTCACGGTGCTCGCCCGTGCCGCCGCCAAGGTCAAGCGCCACGTGCTGCCGCTGTTCGTGGTGATGTTCATCGTCAACTACATTGATCGGGTCAACATCGGCTTCGTTCGCAGTCATCTGGAAGCCGATCTGGGTATCGGGGCTGCGGCGTACGGCTTGGGCGCCGGTCTGTTCTTCATCGGCTACGCGTTGTTCGAAGTGCCCTCCAACATGCTTATGCAGCGTTACGGCGCGCGCGTCTGGCTGACGCGGATCATGTTCACCTGGGGCGCGGCCGCCATGGCCATGGCCTTCGTGCGCGGTGAAACCAGCTTTTATGTGCTGCGCTTTATTCTCGGCGCGGCCGAGGCGGGATTCTTTCCGGGAATCATCTATTACTTCACGCAATGGCTGCCAGCCTCCGAACGGGGCAAGACCATGGCGGTATTTCTCAGCGGCTCGGCGATTGCCTCGGTGATCTCCGGCCCGGTGTCCGGTGCGTTGCTGCACATCAGCGGCCTTGGCCTGCACGGCTGGCAGTGGATGTTTCTGATCGAGGGCGCGGCGTCGGTGGTGCTGTGCGCATTCGTCTGGTTCTGGCTGCAATCGCATCCGCGTCAGGCCAAGTGGCTGAGCGAAGAGGAGCGTGAAGCGCTGGTGGCGGCGATCGCTGAAGAGCAGCGCGCCCGCGAAGCGGTGCAAGTGAGCCAACCGTCAATGTTCAAGTTGCTGGCGGATCGGCAGATCGCGCTGTTCTGCTTCATTTACTTTTCCATTGCTCTGACCATTTACGGCGCGACGTTCTGGCTGCCGAGCATGATCAAGAAAATGGGCAACCTCGGCGACTTCCAGGTCGGCCTGCTCAATTCGATCCCGTGGATCATTTCGATTGTCGCCATGTACGGTTTCGCCGCGATGGCCGGCAAATGGAAATTCCAGCAGGCGTGGGTCGCCCTGACCTTGGTGATCGCCGCCATCGGCATGTTCATGTCGACCACCGGCGGCCCGGTCTTCGCGTTCGTTGCCATCTGCTTTGCGGCGATTGGCTTCAAAGCCGCATCGGCGCTGTTCTGGCCGATTCCACAAAGTTATCTCGATGCGCGCATCGCGGCGGCAGTGATCGCGCTGATCAATTCCATCGGCAACCTCGGCGGTTTCGTCGCGCCGACCGCGTTCGGCATTCTTGAGCAAACCACCGGTTCGATCGAGGGCGGTCTGTATGGCCTGGCGGCGACTTCGCTGATCGCTGCGGTGGTGATTTTCTTTGCCCGTACGGCGCCGGGCGCCAAATGCAAAACCCCGGCAAAGCCCGCTGATGAAACCGCCGTCGTCGCGACGGTCAGCCCCGCCGCGAGCCATTGAATCGATTGTAGATCTGTCAGGAGCATCATCTTGAAAATCACCCGTGTCACGGTTACTCCGATCGCCTTTCGTGATCCGCCGCTGCTTAACGCCAGCGGCATCCATGAACCTTATGCCCTGCGCTCAATCATCGAGATCGAAAGCGACAACGGCTACATCGGCCTCGGCGAAAGTTATGGCGACGCACCGGCGCTGGCGATCCAGCAACAAGTACAGGCGCAACTGATTGGTGTCGACCCGTTCAACCTCAACCAGTTACGCGCGATCGTGCAGGCGACGGTGGCGGCGCACAAACCGGCCAGTCTGGCCGGAGCCGAGCTGGCGCCGGGTTCCCACGCCAGCAAAGCGGTGAGCAACGCCTATTCGGCGTTCGAAGTGGCATTTCTCGATTTGCAGGCGCATTACCTGAACGTGCCGCTGGTGGACCTGCTCGGCGGCGCGATCCGCGATGAAGTGCCGTTCAGTGCCTACCTTTTTTTCAAATACGCGCAGCACGTCGATTCGCCGTACAAGCCGGATGACTGGGGCGAAGCGCTCAGCGAACAACAAATCGTCGCGCAAGCGGCGCGGATGATCGAGGCGTACGGTTTCAAGAGCATCAAGCTCAAGGCCGGTACCTTACCGCCGGAGCACGAAGTGGCCTGCATCAAGGCGCTGAAAAAAGCCTTTCCTGGCTACCCGCTGCGCATCGATCCAAATGGCAACTGGTCACTGCAAACCTCGATTCGCATGGCCGAACTGCTCGGTGATGATTTGCAGTATTACGAAGACCCGACGCCGGGTCTCGACGGTATGGCGCAACTGCACAAGCGCACCGGCCTGCCGCTGGCGACCAATATGGTGGTCACCGATTTCGACGAGTTTCGCCGCAGCGTCGCGCAGAACAGCGTGCAGATCGTGCTCGCCGACCACCACTATTGGGGCGGCCTGCGCGACACCCAGACCCTGGCGAAAATGTGCGAGGTGTTCGGCCTCGGCGTGTCGATGCACTCCAACTCGCACCTGGGCATCAGCCTGATGGCCATGGCACACGTCGCGGCCGCCGTGCCGAATCTGGATTACGCCTGTGACACTCATTACCCGTGGCAGGAGTCGGACGAAGAGGTGATCAAGGGCGGCAAGCTGCCGATCGTCGATGGCTGCGTAAAGATCAGCCGTGCGCCGGGGCTTGGGCTGGAGCTGGATCATGAGCAGTTGGGCAAGCTGCATGATCAGTACCTGACCTGCGGAATTCGCCAGCGCGATGATGTACGGCAGATGCAGCGGTATAAGCCGGACTGGAGGGCGGTCAAGCCGAGGTTCTGAGATCACCAGATCTGGCGCCTTCGCGAGCAGGCTCGCTCCACCGAGGAAATGTATTCCAAATGTGGGAGCGAGCCTGCTCGCGAACGGAGCAACTGAATTCTTCAGAGTGTATGCATCAGCCAATCCCGAAACGCTGTCAGCGACGGCAACTTCTCATTACGCGGCGGATACACCAGGTAATAACTGCGCCGACTGGTAATGGGCTCACCCAGTTGCGATAGCTCGCCATTCGTTAATTCATCCTCGACCAGAATCCGCGGCACCAGCCCCACACCGATATTGGCACGCACTGCTTGAATCAGGTGTGAGGTCATTTCAAAGCTCGGCCCGATGCGCATGCTGCGATGGGGCAAGCCGTGCTGACTGAACCATTCCGCCCACGCCTGAGCATTGCTGCTGACATTGAGCAGCAGTTGCCCGGCGATGTGCCGTTCGGCGTCGTCGCGCTCGGCGGCGGACAATTGCGCGCTGGCAATGACCACCAGTTCTTCGGTGTGCAAGGGCAGGGCGGTCAGCCCCGGCCAGTCGCCGCCACCGACGCAAATCGCCGCGTCGATCTCGCTGGTATCGAAGTCGATTGCTTCGATGCGCGAATGCAGATGCACGGTCATGCCAGGATGTGCGGTGTAGAAATCCTTGAGGCGCGGCAGCAACCATTTCGAACCGAAGGTCGGCAGCGTCGCCAGGCGCAGGCTATGAATGCCGGAACCGAATGCCATCGCCTGCAGGGTCGCGCTGCGTATCTGCCCGAGCGCTTCGGCCAGCTCCCGCTGATACAGGCGTCCGACGTCGGTCAGCACCACTTGCCGGCCTTCGCGAGTGAACAGGCGCATGCCGAGCATTTTTTCCAGAATCTGCACCTGACGGCTGACCGCACTTTGCGTCAGCGACAGTTCGTGGGCGGCGCGGGTGTAACTTTCGTGGCGGGCAGCGGCCTCGAAAGCCAGCAATAACGACATGGACGGCGTGAGCGTGCGCGGATTCATTCGCAAAAGTCATCGATAGCGGGTCGAATTTACGGTTGTCCCTGAGTTGTTCAGCAATGAACATGGGCACCCTGAGATGGCGGAGCCTGACGCAATCATTCGTTGCGTACAACTGTTCACCGCCACACGGCCCGATTTTCACCGAGATTCCCGACCGATGATTGCCCAGCTGTCGCCCGCAAGCACCCTCACCGCCGATTATCAGGCGTTCCTCAAAGCCCTCAGGGCCAGCGGCTTTCGCGGTGAGATCAGCACCGATTACGCAAGCCGCGTGGTGCTGGCCACCGATAACTCGATCTATCAGCGCCTGCCCCAAGCGGCGGTGTTTCCGATGGATGCCGACGATGTCGCGCGGGTGGCGAAGCTGATCGCCGAGCCGGCACATCAGCAAGTGGTGATCACGCCACGTGGCGGCGGCACCGGCACCAATGGCCAATCGTTGACTGACGGCATCGTCGTCGACCTGTCGCGGCACATGAACCGTATTCTCGAAATCAACGTCGAGCAGCGCTGGGTGCGGGTGCAGGCCGGGGTAGTCAAGGATCAGCTCAATGCCGCACTGAAATCCGCCGGGCTGTTCTTCGCCCCGGAACTGTCGACGTCCAATCGCGCCACCGTCGGCGGCATGATCAACACCGATGCCAGCGGCCAGGGCAGTTGCACCTACGGCAAGACCCGCGACCATGTGCTGGAACTCGACATGATTCTGCGTGGCGGCGAGCGTTTGCACGCTCAGGCGCTGGACGAAAACCAGCTGCAAGCGCTGTGCGCGCGTGACGATCGGGTCGGCGAAGTCTACCGCTGCGCGCGGCAGATCATCGATGAGCAGGGCGAACTGATCAAACAGCGCTTTCCCGATCTCAACCGCTGTCTGACCGGTTACGACCTCGCGCACCTGCGTGAGGCGGACGGCCGTTTCAACCTCAACAGCGTTTTGTGCGGCGCCGAAGGTTCGCTCGGGTTTGTCGTCGAGGCGCGGCTGAATGTGCTGCCGATTCCCAGGCACACGATGCTGGTGAACATCCGCTATGCCGGTTTCATGGACGCGCTGCGCGATGCGCGGGCGTTGATGGCGCTCAAACCGCTGTCGATCGAAACCGTGGATTCGAAAGTGTTGCTGCTGGCGATGCAGGACATTGTCTGGCACGGCGTCGCCGAGTATTTCCCGGCCAGCGCCGAGCGGCCGACATTGGGTATCAACCTGGTCGAATTCTGCGGTGACGATCCGGATGAATTGCAAACTCGCGTCGCTGCGTTTGTCGAGCACTTGAGCACAGACCGCACCGTCGAACGTTTGGGCCACACCTTGGCGATCGGCCACGCGGCAGTGAACAAGGTCTACGGCATGCGCAAGCGCGCGGTCGGCCTGCTCGGCAACGTCGCCGGCGAAGCGCGGCCGCAACCGTTTGTTGAGGACACCGCGGTGCCGCCGCAGCACTTGGCCGAGTACATCGCCGAGCTGCGCGATCTGCTCGACAGTCACGGCTTGCAGTACGGCATGTTCGGCCATGTCGACGCCGGCGTGCTGCACGTGCGGCCGATTCTCGACATGAAAGATCCGCAGCAAGCGGCGCTGGTGCGCCCGGTCTCCGATGGCGTTGCGGCGCTGACTCAGCGTTACGGCGGTCTGCTCTGGGGCGAGCACGGCAAAGGCCTGCGCTCGGAATACGCGCCGGCGTTTTTCGGCGAGTTGTATCCGGCACTGCAAGCGCTGAAGGCCGCGTTCGACCCGTTCAATCAGTTCAACCCCGGCAAGATCGCCACGCCGGCCAACCGCGGCGCGGCATTGCTGAAAATCGATGAAGTGACCCTGCGCGGCGAACTCGATCGACAGATCGATGAAAAGGTCTGGCAGGACTACGGCGCGGCGATGCATTGCAACGGCAACGGCGCCTGCTACAACTTCGATCCCGATGACGCCATGTGCCCGTCGTGGAAAGCTACTCGCGAGCGTGCGCAATCGCCCAAGGGCCGCGCCTCGTTGATCCGCGAATGGTTGCGGTTGCAGGGCGAGGCGGGTGTCGACGTGTTGTCCGGGGCGATTCGCCGACCGGCGTTTTTCGCGACGTTATGGCAGCGCTGGCGCAACACGCGGGCGCAGTCGGCGGACTTTTCCCATGAGGTCTATGACGCCATGGCCGGTTGCCTGGCGTGCAAATCCTGCGCGGGGCAATGCCCGGTCAAGGTCAACGTGCCGGATTTTCGTTCGCGTTTTCTAGAGCTGTATCACACACGGTATCTGCGTCCGGCGCGGGATTATCTGATCGCCTCGCTGGAGTACAGCATTCCGTACATGGCGCGAATTCCGGCGCTGTACAACGGCTTGATGGGCGCGGCGTGGGTGCGCACTCTGCTTGAGCGCGTCGGTGGCATGGTCGATGTGCCGTTGCTCAGCCGTTTCGATTTTCACGCCGCGATGCGCCGCTGGCAGGTACAGCCGGCAACCGTTGCGACGCTGTCAGCGCTGACACCGGCGCAGCGTGAACGCAGCGTGGTGATCGTGCAGGACGCGTTCACCCGTTATTTCGAAGCGCCGCTGCTGGCAGATCTGATCGAGCTGATCTCGCGCCTTGGTTATCAGGCTTATCTGGCGCCGTTCAGCGCCAACGGCAAACCGTTGCATGTGCAGGGCTTCCTTTCTGCGTTCAACCGTGCGGCGCTGCGCAATGCGCGGCAGTTGCGTGAGCTGGCGGATGTCGGCGTGCCGTTGCTGGGCCTCGACCCGGCCATGACGCTGGTGTATCGCCAGGAATACCTCAAGGTTCCCGGTCTGCAGGGCTGCCCGGAAGTTCAACTGGTACAGGAGTGGTTGCTCAAGGTGATGCCCGAGCAGGCGCCGCAGCACAGCGAAGCAAAATTCCGTCTGCTCGCCCATTGCACCGAGAAAACCAATGCGCCCGCCGCGACCCGGCAATGGGAGCAGGTGTTCGAACGTGCCGGGTTGAAACTGGCGACGCAGGCCACCGGTTGCTGCGGCATGTCCGGCACGTACGGTCACGAGGCGCGCAATCGCCAGACCTCGGCGCTGATTTACGAGCAGTCCTGGGCGCGCCAGGTCGACGCATCGGCGGAGCAGGGCGAAGCGCTGGCGACCGGTTATTCGTGCCGCAGCCAGGTCAAGCGCCAGTCGGATCAGGCGTTGCGTCATCCGTTACAGGTGCTGCTGGCGGCTCAGCGTCGCTGACGCTGTCGTCGCTGTCCTTGTCCCAGATCAGGCGCGGATCGAAGCTCATCGCGGCGAGCATGGTGAACACCACGACCAGGCCGAAGAACAGAATGCCCGGTCGTGGCTCGATATCGCCCAGTGTCTGGAATTTCACCAGCGCGGCGACCAGCGCCACCACCAGCACGTCGAGCATCGACCAATAGCCGATCAGCTCGACGAAACGGTACAGCTTCGAGCGCTCCTTGCGCGCCCAGGCGCTGTCGCGCTGCACAGTGACCAGCAGCAAGGTCAGGGCGACGAACTTGATCCCCGGCACGGCAATACTGGCGATGAAAATGATCAGGGCAATGTCCCAGGCACCGGCTTCCCAGAACTCCAGCACGCCGCTCATGATCGTACTGTCGGCGCCGCTGCCGAGCATCAGCGTATTCATCACCGGCAGCAGATTGGCCGGCACGTAAAACGCCAGCGCGGCGAGCATATAGGCCCAGGTGCGCGTCAGCGCATTGGTCTTGCGTCGGTGCAGTGGCGCATCGCAGCGCGGGCAATAATGCGGTTCGTCGCGCATATCGCAGGCCAGGCCGCAACTGTGGCACAGGCACAGGTTGAGCTCGGCGGCGGTCGGTGGACGCTTCATAAAATATCCCACAGTTCACGGATGTCGCGCCCGGCAATGCGGATCATCATCAGGCTCAGCGCCGCCAGAGCGAACAGGCCGATGCCCGGCAGCACATCGAGCAGCCCGGCGAGTTTGAACACCGCGACCATTGCACCCAGCAGGCACACCTCAAGCATGCTCCACGGGCGCAGGGTTTCCAGCCAGCGCATCGACAGTTTGAACCCCGGCGCCCGTCGCGACGTCAGGGCAAAACCGAGCACCCAGATCAGCAGCACCAGTTGGAAGGCCGGGGCGATAATGATCGCGATCGCCGCGACCATAGCGATGAAGGTGATCGGCCCCTGACTCAGCGCCAGTACCGAATCCCACAGCGTGGCGCTGTTCTTCAGGCCCTGGAGGCTGATGCTCATCACCGGGAAGAAATTGGCGAACAGCCAGAGCATTGCGGCTGTGAAAGTCAGGGCGAGACGCTGTTCGATGGTCAGGCCGTTGTAGCGCTGCAACACGCCGCCGCAGCGTTCGCAGAGGGTTTTCTGATGTTTGGCGAGAGCGACTTTCTGGTAAACGCAGTCGCAGTGCTCGCAGATGATCAGGTGTTCGGTGTTGACCATGAACCACGCTCGGCAGTTGGCCGCAAGGGCAGGGGGACTTGATCACTATAGAAGGCGGGGGGGATTGGGCAAATGCTGGGTTGCTGCGGTACAGGGGATTTACTGCGTGGTTTGCCCGAGCAATTTTCGCGAATTTACGCAGTTTCCCTGTGGGAGCCGGGCTGCTGTTTTTGATTGGGTACATATCCGTTGCTGCGGTAACGGCGGCTTAGGGTTTCGCCCTAACGGCGAGTCCCTTTTTCAGACGCCAAAAAGGAACCAAAAGGCTTTGCTCCTGCGTCCGGCCCTCGCAGGCTCGGGTCCCTTCTCATTGTTGAGTGGTGTGAAGCGTCGTATGACTTGAGATTTGCGGTGGATTTGCCCCTCACCCCAGCCCTCTCCCCCTGGAGAGGGAGCCGATCTGCGTTGGCTTCGATATTTGTATACGACTCGGTATTTCAGGTCGGCGTACCTTTCTCATCCACCACGGTCAGTCCCCTCTCCCTCTGGGAGAGGGTTAGGGTGAGGGGCTTTGGATTTTTCCTGCAAGCGATGGCGGCGTTCAGATAATGGCAACTGACACTCCGCCATCGCCAGCAGGCTGGTGACTATTTGCGATCCAGCCACACAGTCTGCGCGTTGCAAAACTCGCGAACACCAAAGTGTGAAAGTTCGCGGCCGAAACCGCTTTTCTTCACGCCGCCAAAGGTCACGCGGGGGTCGCTGGCGGAGTAGCCGTTGATGAACACGCCGCCGGTGTCCAGTTCGCTGGTCAGTTGCTGGGCCAGTGACACGTTGGCGGTGTAGATCGTCGCGGTCAGGCCGAATTCGCTGTCATTCGCCAGCGCCACGGCGTGGGCGCAGTCGCGGGCGGTGATGATCGAGGCGACCGGGCCGAACAGTTCCTGTTTGAAGGAGGTCATACGGTCGGTGACGTCAGCCAGCACGGTAGGCTCGTAATAGTTGCCCGGGCCTGTCGCTTTGCCGCCGCCGAGCAGCAGCGTCGCGCCTTCTTCCAGGGTGTCGCGCACTTGCTGGTCGAGTTCGTCGCGCAGATCGAAACGTGCCATCGGACCGATATAAGTGTCGGCAGCCAATGGGTCGCCGACCTTCAACTGACGTGTGGCTTCGACGAATTTGCGCGTGAATTCCTCGACCACGCCTTCCTCGATGATCAGCCGCTTGGCCGCTGCACAGACCTGACCGGAGTTCTGATAGCGACCGATGACAGCAGCTTGCACGGCTTCATCGATGTCAGCGTCGTTGAGCACGATGAACGGGTCAGAGCCGCCCAGTTCCAGCACGCATTTCTTCAGGGCTGCACCAGCCTGAGCACCGATGGCCATGCCGGCGCGAACGCTGCCGGTCAGGGTAACCGCAGCAATGCGCGGATCGGCGATGGCGGTCGACACGCCTTCAGGCGTGACGTTGATCACTTCAAACACGCCGTCGGCAAAACCGGCGCGGGTGAACGCGTCGCGCAGCAGGTAAGCGCTGCCCATCACGTTCGGCGCATGCTTGAGTACGTAAGTGTTGCCGGCGATCAGCGCCGGCACGGCGCCGCGCAGCACTTGCCAGATCGGGAAGTTCCACGGCATCACCGCGAGGATCGGCCCGAGCGGACGGTATTCGATGCGCGCCTTGCCGCCTTCGACCTGAGTCGGCTCGGCATCGAGCATGGACGGGCCGTGTTCGGCGTACCACTCGCAGAGTTTGGCGCATTTTTCGACTTCACCACGGGCCTGAGCAATCGGCTTGCCCATTTCCAGGGTGATCATGGTCGCCATGGCGTCAGCGGTGTCGCGCAGCGCGCCGGCGAGGGCGGTCAGCAAGCGAGAACGATCCTGCAACGGCTTGCGCTTCCACTTGCCGAAGCCGTAGGCAGCGCGGCTCAGCGCAGCATCAAGGTCGGCAGCGGATTCGAACGCATAGTGGCCGATCTGCTCACCGGTCGCTGGGTTGATCGAGATAGCGTAGGTCTGGCTGGAAATCTGGCTCATGGCGTCGTCCTGCGAGTTCAGTGGATGGGCCTAGAGTAGGGTGGCGTTTGTTTTCTGGAAACTGAATAATAAAGATCGTTTCTTTCACGATTGGAGAATGTCTGTGGATCTGGTGCAACTGGAAATCTTCAAAGCCGTGGCCGAGCACGGCAGCATCAGCGCCGCCGCTGCGCAGATTCACCGCGTGCCGTCGAACCTGACCACGCGGATCAAGCAACTGGAGCAGGATCTGGGCGTGGATCTGTTTATCCGCGAGAAAAGCCGTTTGCGCCTGTCACCGGCTGGATGGAGTTTTCTTGAGTATGCGCGGCGGATTCTCGATCTCGTGCAGGAGGCGCGGGCAACGGTGGCGGGTGAAGAACCGCAGGGTGCGTTTCCCCTGGGATCGCTGGAAAGCACGGCGGCGGTGCGCATACCCGAACTGCTGGCGGCGTATAACCAACTGCATCCAAAAGTTGATCTGGACCTGTCGACCGGGCCGTCGGGGACCATGATCGACGGCGTGCTGGCCGGGCGCCTCGCGGCGGCATTCGTCGATGGCCCGGTGTTGCATCCGACCCTGGAAGGTGTGCCGGCCTTCGAGGAAGAAATGGTCATCATTGCGCCGCTCAACCACGCGCCGGTGCAGCGTGCGGCGGATGTGAACGGCGAAAACATCTACGCCTTTCGTTCCAACTGCTCCTATCGCCATCACTTCGAAAAATGGTTCAGCACCGACGCCGCCGTGCCGGGCAAGATCTTCGAAATGGAGTCCTACCACGGCATGCTCGCCTGCGTCAGTGCCGGCGCCGGGCTGGCGCTGATGCCGCGCAAAATGCTGCAAAGCATGCCCGGGAGTGCAACCGTCAGCGTCTGGCCGCTGACGGCCGACTTTCGTTACCTGACCACTTGGCTGGTCTGGCGTCGCGGCACGGTGTCGCGCAGCTTGAGCATGTTTGTGCGCTTGCTGGAGGAGCGTGGAGTGGTGCCGGCGGATGCCTGACCGCGGCTGCACCTTTACCGCGGGCCAGCATGTGCTTATTGCGACTCGAGGCTGGCGATCAGTTCGTCAGTATCGGTAATGACATGAGCGAATGTCGGGCCGTTTAGCTCGTGTGCGGCGTGCATCATCTCCGCTTTGAAGGCGGCGGTCGCATCGCGTACCAGCGTGACGTGATAGCCGAGTTCCGCTGCATAGCGGGCGGTGGCTTCGATGCAGGTATTGGCCAGCAGACCGACGATGATGACGTGGGTAATGCCTTTCTGCTTCAGGCGAAAATCCAGGTCGGTGTTGGCAAAACCGCTGGAGCCCCAATGCTCCTGAACGACAATGTCGCCGTCCTGCGGGGCAAAATCCGGATGCCATTCGCCACCCCATTCGCCCCGCGCAAAATGGTGCATGTGCATGATCTTGCATTGCGTGGGCGTGGGGTGATCCCAGCTTTCGTAATCGCCTTTTTCCCAACGGTGATGCGGTACGATCACCACCGGAATGCGCAGGCTGCGCACCGCGCGGTCGAGCTTGCGCAGGTTGTCGAGCAGCTCGTTCTGCTCGGCCATGGGTTTGAGCAGAGGGAAAACCTTGCCACCCTCGGAAAGGAAATCGTTGTACGGGTCGACCAAGAGATAGGCGGTGCGGTCCAGCGGATAAACAGGGTTCGACATGGCGGCGTGCTCCGGAAAGTGGAAAGAGCGGTGCGCAGGGCTTGTCCCGGCATCATGTAGATATGATAATCATAGTAGCAGTAAAAGAGGCAAGCCCCGATGGCTGAAAACCATAGCGCACCCGACACGTTGTGCCCGATTTCACGGGCCGAAAACATCGTCGGTGATCGCTGGACCGTGCTGGTTCTACGCGAGTTGTTCATGGCCAACCATCGCTATGACGAGATCCAGGCGCAGACCGGCGGCACCCCGCAAATGGTTGCCACGCGTCTTAAATGTCTGGAGGCGGACGGACTGGTCGAGCGGCGGTTGTACAACGAACGGCCGAAACGCTACGAATATCACCTCACCGCGAAAGGCGAAGCCTTCTACCCGGTGATCCTGGCCTTGCGCGCCTGGGGCGAAAGCTGGTGCAAAGCGCCCGATGAAGGACTGGCGGTGGTCTTCACCCACAAACCCTGCAACCACCCAGCAGGCCTCGGGCCAGTGTGCGCGCATTGCGGTGAACCGTTGCGCCGTGAAGATCTGATCAGCCAGCCGCGAGCGGCTTACGTCGCCGAACGCCAGGCACGGCGCGAGGCGTTCAAAAACAGATAGCCATGCAAACAACGACCCTTGCAGGAGCGAGACTGTTTGCCAAGGCGGAGTGTCAGTTGCAGTTGCTTTATCTGAACGCCGCTATCGCCAGCAGGCTGGCTCCCACAGTTTGGACCGGGTAGACCAGCAACAAGATTGGTCGACTGTCCTGATGTCATCGCTTGCGGATAAAAATCAAAAGCCCCTCACCCTAGCCCTCTCCCGGAGGGAGAGGGGACTGATCGCGGTGGATTCAAGAGTTACGCCGACGTGTGATACCGAGTCGAACACTCGATTTGAAAGGCACAAAATCGGCTCCCTCTCCAGGGGGAGAGGGCTGGGGTGAGGGGTAGCCACACCGCAAAACCAAAGCCGACCACCCGCTCCTAACCACTCATTACAATGAGCGCCAGCTCGAGTGCTCTTGATCTTGCCTAACCAGCGACATCGGAAGGCTGAGCGGAGGGATTGATCCGGGCGTGGGAGCGCAGCGACCGTCTGGCGCAGCCAGACACAGCGGACGTAGGTGCAGCGCAGCAAACCGTAGCCGCTGCGCCCGGATCGATCCCGCAGCGAAGGGACCCGAGCCTGCGAGGGCCGTACGTAGGAGCAAGCGTTTTGGGTTACCTTTTTGGCGTTTGAAAAAGGTGACTCGCCGTAAGGGCGAAACCGCCAGCCGCAGCACCCGCAGCAACGGATATGTACCCAAACCAAAAAAAACCACCGCCCGGAAGAAAGCCTTCGCGAGCAGGCTCGCTCCCACAGGTTTTTGCGGTGCGCACAGATCCCGAGCAACACATCAAACCCAACCGCTCACGGCGTACCATTACGCCCATACAACCGATACCCCTCACGCAAACTCAACCGCTCGTAATAAGCACTGACCGCAGGAAAATCAGGATGCACCAGCGGCGTTTCGAACCAGCGATTCACCGACAGCCCGATCGGAATGTCCGCCAGAGAAAACGCCTCCCCGCTGACGTAACCCCCGGTCTTGTGCAACTGGCGATCAAGAATCTCCATGTTCCGCGCCCAATCCCGACAACCTGCGGCCAGCGCAGCGCTGTCCTGGTACTCCGGGGATTTGCGCACCAGCGCCATCAGCGGATACGACCACGAACGGTTCAGCTCCGAAGCCTGCCAATCAATCCACTGATCAACTTGCGCCCGCGCCCGCGCTTCAACGGGATAAAGCGCCGCGCCGCCATAACGCGCCACCAGATAACGAATGATCGTATTCGATTCCCATAAGGTGAAATCATCGTCCTGGATCACCGGCACCATTGCGCACGGATTGAGCGCGAGAAACTCCGGCGTTTGCGTCGACTGAAACCCTGAGCCCCAATCTTCACGCTCGAAGGCAATGTTCAATTCAGCACACGTCCACAGCACCTTGCGCACGTTGATCGATGAAGCCTTTCCGAGTACTCGCAACATGGATTGTCCTTCCCGAGAGTCGACACAAGCCAATAAATAGCACAGCAGAAAAAAGAAGGCCCGCACAAGGGCGGGCTCTTCTCGTTCATGCAGATCTCTCAGCGTTGCAGGAACGCCAGCAAATCCTCATTCAACGCCTGCGCATGAGTCACAGCAAAACCGTGTGGCGCACCCGCATAGACTTTCAGCTCGGCGCCCTTGATCTGCGCAGCGGCCTGTTTGCCGGTGGTTTCGAACGGTACGATCTGGTCACCGTCACCATGGATCACCAGCGTCGGCACATCGACCTTGGCCATGTCCGGGCGGAAGTCGGTTTCCGAGAACGCGGTGACGCAATCCACCGTACCTTTCAAGGACGCCATCAGGGCGATGTTCAGGGTCTGCGTGAGCACGCCGTCGGAAACCGTCTGGCCTTGATTGGTGCCGTAGAACGGCGCGGCAAAATCGGCGATGAACTGCGCGCGGTCCTTCAGCAGGCCAGCCTTGATCCCGTCGAATACCGACTTGTCGACGCCTTGGGCGAAGTCGGGCTTCTTGCCGAACAGCGGCGTTACTGCACCCAACAACACCAGGCCAGCCACACGCTCGCTGCCGTGCCGGGCAATGTAGCGGCTGACGTCACCGCCGCCCATGGAGAAACCGACCAGGGTCACGTCGCGCAGGTCCAGATGGTTGATCAGACCGGCGATGTCATCGGCGAAAGTGTCGTAGTCATAACCGGTCCACGGCTGATCCGAGCGGCCAAACCCGCGACGGTCAAAGGCGATGGTGCGGTAGCCGCGGCTGCTCAGGTATTCCATCTGGTATTCCCACATGTCGCCGTCCAGTGGCCAACCGTGGCTGAACAGCACCGGTTTGCCGCTGCCCCAGTCCTTGTAATAAATCTCGGTGCCGTCTTGGGTCTTGAAGGTGCTCATGAAAACTCCTTGTGATCGTGTGGGGTATGACTGAATGCCGAAAAGGCAGCGTTCACTATCTGCGCAACCACGGTTTTGCACTTGTACGCAGGTGCTGGTTTCACTTGCGCAACATCGCCTCGAGTCCGACCAATGGTAGAACATAAGTTTGACGTCAAAATGATGGCTATCTAATATCGCGCCACTATTTTGATGTCACTTTTGTCTCGAGGGATCGAACATGTCCTCACCCGCCCTCGTGGCGCGGTTGTGCGTAGCGTTGCTGTGCCTTTCTCCGCTTCATTTCGCCGTTGCTGCACCCACCCCCGGTGAAACCGACCTTATCCGCGACCGCCAGAATCGACTGCTCGAAGAGCAGCAGCGCCGTCTCGAAGATCTCAAGGATTTGCCCGGCAAAGATCTCAAGCCAGCGCAACCGGCAACTCCCACCGATAGCCGCTGTTTCCCGATCGAGCACATCGAACTCAAAGGCGCAGACAGCCTGAGCGAGGGCGAAAAGGCTCGCCTGCTCAAGCCTTACATCGGCGCATGCCTCGGCGTGCCCCAGCTCAATGAGCTGCTCAAAGTCATCACCGATCACTACATCGAAAAGGGGCTGGTCACCAGTCGCGCCTATCTGCCGCAACAGGACCTGTCCAGCGGACATCTGCAAGTGCTGGTGGTCGAAGGCCGGCTCGAAGGCATGAAGGGCGCCGACAACAGTCGACTCTCGGATCGTGAGCTGGCCATGGCCTTTCCCGGCAAGACCGGTGAGCTGGTCAACCTGCGCGAGATCGAGCAGATGGTCGATCAGCTCAATCGCCTGCCGTCCAACCAGGCAAAAATGGAGCTGGCCCCCGGGCAGAATGTCGGTGGCAGTGAGGTGCGCGTGACCAACACGCCGCAGAAGCCATGGCGCGCCGGGCTGTCGCGCAGCACCGACGGTCAGCGCAGCACCGGCGAACAACAGTGGGGCACATCCTTCGACTGGGACAGCCCGCTCGGCCTGGCTGATCAGTTGAGCTTGCGCGGCGGCCACGATGCGATGACTGACCATCAGCACACCTCCAACAACGCCATGCTCAATTACAACCTGCCGTGGGGCTGGTGGACGTTCAGCTACACCTACAGCCAGAGCGAGTACCGTTCGCAGATCGCCGCCAATGGCTACAACTTCAAGCAGACTGGCGACAGCGAAAACCATCAGCTGCGCGCCGAGCGGGTGATTCATCGCGACTCGGTCAGCAAGACCTCCCTCAGCGCCGGTCTCTCGTACCTGCGCACCAACAACTTCATCGAAGACAGCAAGCTCAAGCTGAGCAGCAACCGCATCAGCGAAGCGCAGTTCGGCTTCAACCACGGTCGCCGTGTCGGCCGCCGAGGCACGGGGTGACGTCGATTGGCAGCGAGTAAAGGAAATTCACGAGTCTTTCAAATACGAAAACTCGGGGCTGGGCCCGGCAGCACAAATCGCAATCGCGATCATGATGTCATTTGTCATGGGGCCGGCAGGGCTGGGCTTGGTCGGCGGTGGCTTCGGTGGGGCAGTCGCCACAAGTCTGGCAACCACGGGTGTCACCAGCACCATTAATAACAAGGGTGATCTCGGGGCCGCTTTCAAAGAGACCTTCAGTGCCGGGAGCTTGAAAAATGCGGCTATTGCCGGGTTTACGGCGGGCATGCTCGATTATGCAGATACCAACTGGTTTGCAGCTGGAGGCAGTAAAACCGCAAATATCTTTCCGCCAAAAAGATGAGGTGGTAATAATGATTGAGCAGAGAGATTTAGCTGAGTTTAAATCAGCAATTCTTACAGGCGTGATTGTCGGAATAGGATCGTTTGTTCTGATTTTTGATAATAGTGTGTCAGTGCTGATTCAGTGTCCCTTCGCCTGCGGTGATGAGGGGGCGTTGAAATATGGGCACGGCGAACATCTTCATAGTGCTATCGTCCTTTTTGAACTATTGAATCGTCGTGTGAAAGAAGCGGGTTTAGAAAAAGGAGAAAAGTTGGTAATAACGTTCGATGATCGTAAGTTGCTTGAGATAATTCCTGAGGAAAATGGTTTTGAATCTTATGTTCTCACAACTCGACATGGAATTTGTCCCGTTTCGATCAGTTAGGAGGGCTTGGGGTAAATGGGGGGCAGACCACGATTAGAAGGAACTCAGAAAACGGATAAACGGGGATAAACGGGGACAGACCATGTTTAGAAAGCACTCCAAAAACGTAGTCTATCCCTATCTCCGCTCCCATATTCCGGTTGATTTTAAATAATTAAGACCCTTTCCTATTATCGCTTGCTACCGGACTCAATGCCTGAGGGTAAAAGGGGACAGACCACGTTTAGAAAACACGCGAAAAAGGTGGTCTGTCCCCTTTTACTCCATGGCCGGCGTACCAATCAAGACAGTTGAAGACCTCGCCAGCGCATTGAGGAGCGGTGTCATCAAGCCGAGTCAGTTGCCTCTGGATTATGTTGATCTGAATGGAACTCGGCTGATCCTGAACACACGATCATCTACGGCGCTCGGGAGTAAAGGGGGACAGACCACGTTTAAAGTGGGATAAATGACGGCAGACCACGTTTAGAAAGCATTCCAAAAACGTGGTCTGTCCCCTTTTTTTCCTTTTTTTCCCTATTCATGCATGCGCCTCAGTGCGCAGTAAGAGCGTAGCAAGTGAGTAGGTATGGAAGGCAAAAAAGGACTGATCACGTTTAGTTAGCGCTCCGATAATGTGGGGCGTCCCTCGTTTTGTTGGGATGACCAGACAAAGGTATAAAAGGTATTTTATGGAATCGAAAACATATAAGCTTTTAAACGATATCCCGGAGCATGCCGATTATGCTGTAGACGCCGGAGACTTGGATTCAGAGGATATTCCGCAGGAACGAGTTGAAGCTGTTAAGGAATTACTTTGCCGCACAGAGAGCGATGAAGAGCGGTTCCTTGCTGCGAAGCTTTTAACCCATTGGGGATGCCCAGACGGTTTACTGGCTCTCCAAAAGTGTATGGAAAAGCCTGAAAGCATTGAATGGAGTTATTCCCATCGATTGCACGGTTATGATGATACTTATCGTCATGTACTTTTTGCCCTGACTCAATACTATGCCAATATCGCCGATCGAGGGCGCGCTGAGGTCGCGAGAGCTGAAGTGTTCCCACTTATATCGAAGATAATTGTGCTGGCGAACAGTAATCCATTTGAAATAACCAGCGCACTTGATTTTGCAAGGAGAGAAGGATATCAAGAATATCTGCCTCTAATAAAAGAGCATCTTCTGTCGATAGTCGATAATTTTGAAATTCATCGCTGGAAAATTTACGATGCTATTGTGTTTTTACTGAATTTTGATGCCGATTTTGTAACGTCTTTACTGAAGCAAAGAAATCAAAGCATTGATGACTTCAAACCGATGAACGGTGTATAGCCGTTGTGAACACGAAGGAACAAGCGAGCCTTCGGATTATTGACTGTGGTAACCCATAATGAATGAATCCTATCCAACAGCATGCGAGCAGTGTAGAGGCAAATTAGTTGTCTTCAATGAGGGTAGCACTCAGGGAACACGCTGCGATCTGTGTGGCTGGTCGGTAGTTACAACCAACATGCCCGATATCCAGCTGGATGGGTGCAGGTATGAGGTTCGCTGTCGCGGCGACTATCGGAATCAAGCACAGATACGGGCGGTTTCCGAGGTGACAGGCCACAATTTTTTAATATCGAGAGATATGCTCCAGCATGGCTCTACGCTGGTATTTAGCGGTCAGGCGGAGTCGGTCTTACGGGTTAGAAATATTCTTGTATCGGCTGGGGTCGCTTGTGAGATTACGCCTGATTTTTGCTGGATATAAATTGACTCTGGCGATGAGGCCAATTTTTTCGGAGGCTGCCATGAGTCAACAACAGCAGGAGTTGATGATTGACAAGGTATAGAGGCGGATTTTCTCGAGATAGGTTTTTCAGTCCTGATTTGGCGGTGGTAACATCCCCAAAAAATATGTGCATGCTGAACTGAAAAGCCCCGAACTGCTCGGGGCTTTTTTATTTAGGGCAAACAATCAGCAGTGACTCAACGAAACGCCGGCACCACATGCTTGATAAACAGCTCCAGCGACTTCTTTTTCTCCGCATGCGGCAGGCTGTTGTCACACCAGAAACTGAACTCATCCACGCCCAGCTCCTGGTAGTACTTGATCCGCGGAATGATCTCTTCCGGCGTACCAATCATCGCCGTCTTGTGCAGGCTCTCCAGTTCAAACTCCGGACGCCCGGCAAACTTCTCTTCCGGGCTCGGCGCGAGGAAACCATTGACCGGGGTTTGCTTGTTGCCAAACCACGCGTCGAACGTGCGATAGAAACGCGAGATGGCTTTGGCGCCGACTTTCCAGCCGTCCGGGTCGTCGGCGGTGTGCACGTGGGTGTGGCGCAGCACCATCAGTTGTGGGCGCGGTACGTCGGGGTTGTTGTCGAGGGCGGTCTGGAATTTGTTTTTCAGGTCGACGACTTCTTCGTCGCCCTTCATCAATGGCGTGACCATCACGTTGCAGCCATTGGCCACGGCGAAGTTGTGCGAGTCCGGGTCGCGGGCGGCGATCCACATCGGCGGGTTGGGCTTCTGGATCGGCTTCGGCACGCTGGTTGACGTGGGGAATTTCCAGATGTCGCCGTCGTGGGCGTAGTCGCCTTGCCACAGGGCACGGACCACCGGGACCATTTCGCGCAAGGCCTGGCCGCCGCTCGAGGCAGGCATACCGCCGGCCATGCGATCGAACTCAACTTGATAGGCGCCGCGGGCGAGGCCGACTTCCATGCGGCCGTTGCTGATCACGTCGAGCAGGGCGCATTCGCCGGCGACGCGCAGCGGGTGCCAGAACGGCGCGATGATGGTGCCGGCGCCGAGGTGGATGGTGGTGGTTTTCGCCGCGAGGTAGGCCAGCAGCGGCATCGGGCTCGGCGAGATGGTGTATTCCATGGCGTGGTGTTCGCCGATCCACACGGTGCTGAAACCGCCGGCCTCGGCCATCAGGGTCAGTTCGGTGAGGTCTTCGAACAGTTGGCGGTGGCTGACGCTTTCGTCCCAGCGTTCCATGTGGATGAACAGGGAAAATTTCATGACGCTACCTCGAGTCTTTTGTCATTGGCCGGTCGTGTGCTGGCCTGTCGAACTGCCGTGAGCGCTGAACGCTCGCGAGTTTTATCACCCTTCAGGCACGCCTTCGAGGACGGCTGGTCGGTTGATTGAATATTGGTATACCATAATACGGGATATCCGCAAAATATTTCTGACCGACACTTCGAACAAGGAAGGCGCAACAGATGAACATCAAACAAAAACTGACCATGGCATTCGCCGTGATCGCCAGTCTGCCGGTGTTGCTGGTGGCGGCGCTGATCATTCTCAATGTCCGCGATGGGGCGCGGGACACTTTCGTCGACAGCACTGGGCGCGAAGTGCGTCAGGTCGAAAATGCGATGCAATTGTTCTTTGAGGGGATCAGCCAGAACGTCGCTTATCTGGCCGAACATCCGCAATTACAGAGCATCGACGGCAGCCTCAAACGCTACCTGAGCAGCGATGCCGCGCAAGTGGCCATGGGGCCGCAGGATCAACAGTTGTTCAAACTGTTTGCCGGGCTGGCCAAGGCACATCCGGCGTACACCTATCTGTCGCTGGGCACCGAGCAGGGCGGTTACCTGTTCTGGCCGGGCGATGCACAACTGGCCAATTACGACCCGCGCACGCGGCCTTGGTACAAAACCGCAATGGCCAACCCCGGCCAGACCTTGCGCACCGAAGCCTATTACTGGGCGGCCGATGATGTCGTGCTGGTCAGCACCGTGCGCAGCTTCAACAACCAGTTGGGCAGCAATGCCGGCGTGGTCAATATCGACGTTTCGCTCAAGCAACTGACCGATCTGGTCAAGCAGATCCGCCTCGGTGACAGCGGTTATCTGATGCTGATGGAGGCGAACAACACCGTGTTGGTCGATCCGAGCGATCCGGCGCACAACTTCAAGAAACTCAACGAACTGGGCGATGGCTACCGGCAACTGGCCGAGGCGAGTAAAGGCCTGGTGGAAGTGGAACTGGCCGACGAGCGCTACATGGCGCTGGTCTGGCCGTCCGAGGCGCTGGGCTGGCGGTTTGTCGGGTTGGTCAAGGCCAGTGAAGTGATGGCCGGGGCCACGCGGCTGACCTGGATCATCGGCGTTATCGCTGTCGTCTGCGCGCTGCTGTTTGCCATGGCCGGGGCGTGGTTTGCCGGGTTGATGGTCAAGCCGATTCGCGGTGTCGCCAGTGGTCTGGAAGGCATCGCCCAGGGCGAGGGTGATCTGACCGCACGCCTTGAAGTGCGCGGGCAGGACGAAACGGCGCAACTGGCCGGCTGGTTCAACCAGTTCCTGGAAGCGATCCGCACCTTGATTCAGCGCATCGGCCAGGCGGCGGGGCAGATACACAGCAGCTCCGGCAGCGCCACGGAAGTCTCGGCAGAGATGGCTGAAGTGGCGTCGCGTCAGCGCGAGGCGGTGGACATGGTCTCCACCGCGTTTCATGAAATGGTCGCCACTTCCAATGAAGTCGCGCGCTCCTGCAGCCAGGCCGCGGACTCGGCAGACAACGGCCAGCGTCAAGCGCACACCGGGCAGCAGCAGATCGATGCGGCGGTGAGCAACGTCGGCCGTCTGAGTGAGGAAATCGGTCACAGCGCCGAGTCGATGCAGCAACTGGAGCAGGACAGCAACGACATCCAGTCGATCCTCGGCACCATTCGCTCGATCGCCGAGCAGACCAACCTGCTCGCGCTCAACGCCGCCATTGAAGCGGCGCGGGCGGGCGAGCAGGGGCGTGGGTTCGCGGTAGTGGCCGATGAGGTTCGTGCACTGGCCAAGCGCACTTCGGATTCAACCGGCGAGATCGATGCGCTGCTGGGCAATCTGGCGCGGCGTACTCATCAGATGGGCAAGCAGATGCATGCCAGCCTCGAGGTATCGCAGGAAACCGTGGTGTCGATCAACGAGGCGCGGGCGAGTTTTGAGTTGATTCGCGAGTCGGTGGACGTGATCCGCGACATGAACACGCAGATCGCCACAGCGGCCGAGGAGCAGCATCAGGTGGCCGAGGATATCAATCGGCACATCAGCCAGATTCATGGTGATGCGCAACTGGTGGCGAGTCTGGCGGATTCGACCCGTCAGGATGCGCAGAATCTGACGGCACTGTCGCAGACGTTGAATCAGTTGGTGAGCCGGTTTCGTACCTAACCAGTAGCTCAAACTACACCGAACCCCTGTAGGAGTGAGCCTGCTCGCGATGGCGGTGTGTCAGCCAACATATAAGTCAACTGACACACCGCTATCGCGAGCAGGCTCGCTCCCACATGGAATCCAAGGCGGATTCGAAATCAAACCAGTACCGGCAAAGCCCCCATCTTGCCGTGGCAATACACCAGCGGCCCGGCCACTTGCTCGGGCACGATCAGGTTTTTCACCGCGCCGACCATGATCGCGTGGTCGCCACCTTCGTATTCACGCCACAGTTCGCACTCGATCACTGCGGTCGCATTGGCGAGGATCGGGTTGCCCAGTTCGCTCAACGTCCACTCGATGCCTTGCGCCTTTTCCTTGCCTTTACGTGCGAAGGCGTAGGCTTCGCTTTGCTGGCCGCCAGACAAAACGTGAATCGCGAAGCGCTTGTTCTTGATCAGCACGGGGTAGGAGTCGGAGCTGTAGTTGGGGCAGAACAGCACCAGCGCCGGGTCCATCGACAGCGAGCTGAAGGCGCTGGCGGTCAGGCCAACGATCTGGCCGTCATCGTCGAGCGTGGTGATCACGGTGACGCCGGACGGGAACGAGCCCATGACTTGTTTGTAAATGGCAGCATCGATCATTGGTCATTCCTCGAGTGTGTGCAGCGGTTTTTATTAAATTAATGGTCTGATGGTATACCAGAAAACTGAGTTTGCAAGCGCTTTCAAGCTGAACCGATAAACGTGCCACGCTCGTCGGAAACTCAATGTTTACGGGGCTTTTAGCTGGCTTGGCAGCGCTGCTATGGGCGAGGATGGCGGATCAGATGGCGCGTTAAATCACGGATCAGTCTTGTGAAAAGCTTGGAATACCATAATATGGTCTGCATCTGAGGGGCGACCAGAGAGTCCCCCCGGTTTGGCTTCATACAAAGATAAGAACAGACAAACTCGAGTTCATGCATATGTCCCAGATGTCCCGGCAAGATCCGTTGATCGAGAATCACACGGTCGATTACGTCCCACTCGCGGAACGCCACGGGAAGGCCCGCGACCTGTTCACCCTTTGGTTCAGCACCAACATTGCGCCACTGCCCATCGTCACCGGCGCCATGGTGGTTCAGGTGTTCCATCTCGATCTGCTCTGGGGGCTGCTGGCGATTGCGCTGGGGCACATGATCGGCGGCGTGGTGATTGCGTTGGCGTCGGCCCAGGGCCCGCGCATGGGCATTCCGCAAATGGTCCAGAGTCGCGGCCAGTTCGGCCGGTATGGCGCGCTGCTGATCGTGTTTTTTGCGGCGCTTATCTACATCGGTTTCTTTATTTCCAATATCGTCCTGGCGGGCAAATCGATCGTCGGCATTGCGCCTTCGGTGCCAGCGCCGTTGAGCATTCTGATCGGTGCATTGGCGGCCACGGCGATCGGGGTGATCGGCTACAACTTCATCCACACGCTGAACCGCATCGGCACCTGGGTGATGGGCGGCGCGTTGCTCGCCGGCTTCATTTACATCTTCGCCAATGATCTGCCCGCAGACTTCTTCACCCGTGGCAGCTTCAACCTGTCCGGCTGGCTGGCGACGGTGTCGCTGGGGATCATCTGGCAGATCAGCTTCTCGCCGTACGTGTCCGATTATTCGCGTTACCTGCCGGCCGATATCGGCATTGCCAAGCCATTCTGGGCGACCTATCTGGGCGCGACGCTAGGGACCATTCTGTCGTTTGCCTTCGGCGCCGTGGCGGTGCTGGCGACCACGGAAGGCACCGAAGCGATGGCGGCGGTCAAGCAGTCGACCGGTTGGCTGGGGCCGATTCTGATGGTGCTGTTTCTGCTCAACATCATCAGCCACAACGCGCTGAATCTGTATGGCGCGGTACTGTCGATCATCACCTCGATCCAGACCTTTGCCAGTCAGTGGACGCCGAGCATCAAGGTGCGCGTGGTGTTGTCGAGCGTGGTGCTCGCCGGTTGCTGCGTGGTCGCGCTGGGCGCTTCAGCGGATTTTATCTCGCAGTTCATCGGGCTGATTCTGGCGCTGTTGCTGGTGCTGGTGCCGTGGGCTTCGATCAACCTGATCGACTTCTACCTGATCAAGCGCGGCTGCTACGACATCAGCTCGATCTTCCGCGCCGACGGCGGGATTTACGGACGCTTCAACCTGCACGCAATCATTGCCTATTTCATCGGCATCATCGTGCAGTTGCCGTTCGCCAACACCTCGCTGTACGTCGGGCCGTACGCCAATCTGGTTGAAGGCGCCGATCTGTCGTGGCTGGTTGGTCTGGTGGTCACCGTGCCGCTGTATTACTGCCTGGCGACCCGTGGTCAGGCGCAGCAGAGCAGGGCGGCGAAGTTGGGGTATACCGACTAAGGTGACTGATACGGCTTAAGTCGATCCGCTGTTCAATCAATGCCCGGCCCTGTGCCGGGCATTGTCGTCTGCGCATCCCGGCGGTCATCTAAATTGGCCATATCGATCCCCTTTTGGCCGATGCCCCACTGTAATCCCTTGGCGCTCTCGGCAAGAATCAAAGGCACAACGAAACGCTCGACCTTATTACCCTTGGCCGCCATTTCGGCCACTGCCGTGTACAGAACATAAAAACCATCGAACTCACGCCGCTTTTGGGGAACAACCATGGTCACGATGAAACGTATTCTGGGTGCTACTGTGTGTGGGCTGACGCTGTTGGCCTGCGCCGTCCAGGCCGAGCAACGCGAA
The DNA here is from genome assembly GCF_036668835.1 of Pseudomonas koreensis. Classification (GTDB taxonomy): domain Bacteria; phylum Pseudomonadota; class Gammaproteobacteria; order Pseudomonadales; family Pseudomonadaceae; genus Aquipseudomonas; species Aquipseudomonas koreensis_I. The sequence continues at coordinate 805,155 of NZ_JAZEVW010000002.1, read as the reverse complement.
CTGCGCGTCTACAACTGGGCTGATTACATCCTGCCCGCCGTGCCCAAGGATTTCGCCGCGCAAACCGGCATCAAAGTGACCTGGGACACCTTCGACACCAACGAATCGCTGGAAGCCAAGTTGCTCACCGGTAACTCCGGTTACGACCTGGTGGTGCCGTCCAACCAGTTCCTCGAAACGCAGATCAAGGCCGGTGTGTTCCAGAAACTCGACAAGTCGAAATTGCCGAACTGGAGCCATCAGGACCCGGAACTGTTGAACCTGTTGGGCAAGAACGATCCCGGCAACCAGTACGGTGTGCCGTACATGGTCGGCACCGTGTTGATCGGTTTCAACCCGGCCAAGGTCAAGGCGGCGCTGGGCGACAACGCGCCGGTGGACAGCTGGGATCTGGTGTTCAAACCAGAGAACATGGAAAAGCTCAAATCCTGCGGCGTGGCGATGCTCGATTCGCCGACGGAAATCCTGCCGCTGGCGTTGCACTATCTTGGTCTCGACCCTAACAGCCAGAACCCTGCCGATTATGAGAAAGCCAAAGCGCTGATGCTCAAGGTTCGCCCGTACGTGACCTATTTCAACTCGGCCAAGTACATGACCGACATCGCCAACGGCGACATCTGCGTGGCCATCGGTTACTCCGGTAGCTTCTACCAGTTCGGCAACCGCGCCAAAGAGGCGGGCAATGGTGTGGTGGTCGACTGGCGCTTGCCGAAGGAAGGCGCGCCGATCTGGTTCGACACCTTCGCGATTCCGAAAAGCGCGAAAAACGTTACCGAGGCCCACGAGTTCCTCAACCACTTGCTCGACCCGAAAGTGATCGCGCCGATCAGCGATTTCCTCGGCTACCCGAACGCGAACAAGGATTCGCTGGCGTTGATCAACAAGGAGATCACCGACAACCCGAACCTGACGCCGACCCCGCAAGCGCTGAAAAAACTCTACGTGGTTCAGCCGTTGCCACAAAAACTCGAACGCGTGCGGACCCGCGTGTGGACCAGCATCAAGTCCGATAAATAACAGCGCTTCCCCTGTAGGAGTGAGCCTGCTCGCGATAGCGATGTGTCAGCCAACATTTGAGTCACCTGACCCACCGCCATCGCGAGCAGGCTCACTCCTACAAGGTTTTTGTGTTGTGTCATTCAGTGCGGCGTTCACCCTCGCGCGTCATCACCAGGCTCAGCAACACCGAACCCAGAATCACCGCGCCCACCACTGCCAGGGACCATTCCACCGGCATGTGGAACCACGGCATCAGCACCATCTTGCCGCCGATGAACACCAGCACAATCGCCAATCCGTACTTGAGCAAATGAAAGCGGTCAGCCATGTCCGCAAGCAAAAAGTACAGCGCGCGCAATCCCATGATCGCGAAGATGTTTGAAGTGAACACAATGAACGGGTCGGTGGTCACGGCGAAGATTGCCGGGATGCTGTCGACCGCGAACATCAGGTCACTGGCCTCGATCAGCACCAGCACCAAAAACATCGGCGTCGCCCAGCGCACCCCGTTCTGCAGGATGAAAAACCGTTCGCCGTGAAAGCCGCTGGTGATGCGCATGTGATTGCGGACCCAGCGCAGCAGCGGGTTTTTATCCAGGTCCGGTTGCTGTTCGGCAAACACCAGCATCTTGATCCCGGTGATGATCAGGAACACCCCGAACGCATACAGCAGCCATTCGAACTGCGACACCAGCCACACTCCGGCAAAGATCATCACCGCGCGCATCACGATCGCCCCGAGTACCCCGTACAACAGCACCCGTCGCTGCAATTCCGGTGGCACGGCGAAGTAGCTGAAAATCATCACGAAGACGAACATGTTATCGATCGACAGCGATTGCTCGATCAAATAACCGGTGAGAAATTCGAGGGTTTTCTGCCGGGCGATCTCACCGCCGAATTCGCCGTGCAGATACCACCAGAGCAAACCGGCAAAGCTCAGCGCCAGCAGACACCAGGCAATCACCCAGGCCAGCGCTTCACGCACTGACACCCGATGCGCCTTGCGCCCGCCGAAAACAAACAGGTCCAGTGCCAGCATCGCCAGCACAAAAACGATGAAGGCGCCCCACATCCACGGTTCGCCGATATTGAGGTTGGTCGCTGGCATGTCACGCTCCCTGTCGATGGGCTTGAGGTCAGACAGGGCCATGCTAACGACGGATTTATGCGCAGGAAAAATCGTTTATTTTTGGGCAGTGGTTCGAGAAAACCGAAGTGTTGGAGATTTTCCTAGCGAAAAAACTCGCCCGGCGTCTGCCCAAACTGCTGCCGAAACGCCGCAATGAACGCCGACGTCGAGTCATACCCACAGGCCAGCGCCACATCGGTCACCCGTTCGCCTTTCTCCAGCGGCGTCAGCGCGCCGAGCAGGCGCAGGCGTTGGCGCCAGGCGCGGAAGGTCAGGCCGGTGTCGCGCAGGAACAGGCGGGTGAGGGTTTTTTCGGTGACGCCGAACCGCTCGCTCCAGTAACTGAGGGTGGTTTGTTGTTCCGGATGTTGTTCGAGGCTCTGGTAGATCTGCTTCAGGCGCGGGTCTTGCGGCAGTGGCAGCATCAGATCGATTTGCGGCGCCTCGGCGAGCTGATCGAGGATGACTTGCGCCAGACGCCCGTGCGCGCCGTTCTCGTCATATTCCACCGGCACCAGGCTGAACGCTCGGATCAGTTCGCGCAGCAGATCGCTGACGGCCAACACATGGCAATGCCCGGCGGCCCAACTCGAAACGCTGCAATCGATGTACAGGCTGCGCATTTCGGTGTGCGGCGCGCTGAATACCCGGTGCGGTACACCGGCGGGAATCCACACGGCGCGCTCCGGCGGGGCGACGAAACGCCCGGCGCTGGTCTGCACCTCGAGTACGCCCTGGATCGCGTAGGACAACTGCACCCACGGGTGACTGTGGCGGCGGGTCAGGGCCCGATTGGGCAGCGATTCGGTTCTGCCGTACAGCGGGCGCGGCAGGCTGGGCAGCCCGGGGATGCTGCGGCGAACGCTGTTGCTATGTCCTTTAGGCGGCATCTTGCGGCTCTTCGGCGTTAGTCGGTAATTGCCAGCCACGTTAAAGTCCTCCGCACGCACTGGCAACCCCGGATCAACGACCATGACACGTCCACGTTTTCTACCCGACAACTTCACCCTGACGCTGATCGGCGTGGTCCTGCTGGCGAGTTTTCTGCCGGCCAGCGGCCAGGTCGCGGTCGGCTTCGGCTGGCTGACCAACCTCGCCATCGCGCTGCTGTTTTTCCTGCACGGCGCCAAACTGTCGCGCGAATCGATCATCGCCGGCGCCGGTCACTGGCGCCTGCACCTGCTGGTGTTCGGCCTGACGTTCGTGCTGTTCCCGCTATTGGGCCTGGCGCTCAAACCGCTGCTGTCACCGTTGATCGGCGACAAGCTGTACATGGGCATGCTGTACCTGTGCGCATTGCCTGCCACGGTGCAATCGGCGATTGCCTTCACTTCGCTGGCGCGGGGCAATATCCCGGCGGCGATTTGCAGCGCGGCGGCGTCGAGTCTGTTCGGGATTTTCCTGACGCCGTTGCTGGTCACGCTATTGCTCAACGTCCACGGTGATGGTGGTTCGACGCTCGATGCCATCCTGAAAATCAGCGTGCAGCTGCTGCTGCCATTCATTGCCGGGCAGATCGCCCGGCGCTGGATCGGCGCCTGGGTCGGGCGCAACAAGCACTGGCTGAAGTTCGTCGATCAGGGTTCGATTCTGCTGGTGGTCTACGGCGCGTTCAGCGAGGCGGTCAACGAGGGCATCTGGCAGCAGATTCCGCTGTTCGAATTGCTCGGGCTGATCGTGGTCTGCTGCATCCTGCTGGCGCTGGTGCTGCTGGCGTCGATCCTGCTCGGCAAGGCGTTTGGTTTCAATCAGGAGGACCGCATCACCATTCTGTTCTGCGGTTCGAAAAAGAGCCTGGCCACCGGTGTGCCGATGGCGCAGGTGTTGTTCGCCGGCAGCACCATCGGCGTGCTGATCCTGCCGCTGATGCTGTTCCATCAGATCCAATTGATGGTCTGCGCGGTGCTGGCCCAGCGGTATGCGCGCCGGCCGGAATCGGTGCCGGAGTTGATGGCGCAGGTCGATCCCTGATCGCTGCGCCTCAGACGATATCGTCGATCAGAATATGGTGCAGCCCGCGGCTGCACTGTTCGATCCGCGCTTCAACCTTGTACACGCTGCGCAGCATCTGCTCGGTGATCACCTCACTGCTAGGGCCGCTGCCCTGGGCGGTGCCATCAGCGATAACCAGCACCTGATCGGCAAACCGCAGCGCCTGATTCAGATCATGAATCGCGATGAACACGATCACCTCGCGTTGCCGCGCGAGGCTGCGCATGAAGTTCAGAACCTGCGCTTGCCGATGCATGTCGAGGGCGCTGGTCGGTTCGTCCATCAGCAGGATTTCCGGCTCGCGCACCAGCGTCTGTGCGATGGACACCAGTTGCTGCTGCCCGCCACTGAGTTCACCGAGGTTGCGAAACGACAGGGCGGTGATGCCCAGTGCGGCGAGAATGTCGTCGACCAGTTTCAGCTCGTCATCATGCACGACCCAGCCCGGCGTCAGTTGCTTGCGCGCCAGCAGGACTGATTCGTACACGGTCAGGCGGGCGCTGGCGTTCAGGCCCTGGGGCATGTAGCTGATTCCCGTCGGGCCTTTTTTCGAGTCCTGCAGGATCACTTGGCCAGGGCCGTCGATCAGCCCGGCCATGCGCTTGAACAACGTCGATTTGCCGGCAGCATTCGGTCCGACCACGGCCACCACCTGACCACCCAGGAACGGCGCGGTGGATACGCCGCGGATGATCTCGCGCTGGCCATAGCGGGCGCCCAGATTGTCCAGTTGCAGCTTCACCATGAGTTTTTCTTCCCGCCGAGAATCAGTGAAATGAAGAACGGCACGCCGATCAGCGAGGTGACCACGCCGATCGGGAAAATCGCGCCGGGTATCAGGGTCTTGCTGACCACCGAACTGGCCGACAGGATCAGCGCCCCCGTGAGCAGCGAGGCCGGCAGGAAGAAGCGCTGGTCTTCGCCGATCAGCATGCGCGCGATGTGTGGGCCGACCAGGCCGATGAAGCCGATGGTGCCTACGAACGCCACGGGAAACGAGGCGAGCAGGCTGACCATGATCAGCGTCTGGAAGCGCAGGCTGCGCACATTGATGCCGAAACTCGCAGCCTTGTCATCGCCCAGGCGCAGGGCAGTCAAGGCCCAGGCGCGACGGGCGAAAATCGGCAGGGTGATGAGGATCACCAGGCAGATGATGCCAAGTTTTGGCCAGGTGGCTTTGGTCAGGCTGCCCATGGTCCAGAACACCACGGCGGCGACGGCTTGCTCGGTGGCAAAAAACTGCACCAGCGCCAGCAGCGCGTTGAAGGTGAAGACCAAGGCAATGCCGAGCAGAACAATGGTCTCGGCGGTGACCCCGCGGCGCATGCTCAGAAAATGAATCAGCAGCGCCGACAGCATGGCCATGATGAACGCGTTGAGCGGCACCATGAATTGCGCCGCCAGCGGAAACAGCGCGACACCGAACGCCAGTCCCAGCGCAGCGCCGAAACTGGCGGCGGCGGAAATGCCCAGGGTGAACGGGCTGGCCAACGGATTGTTGAGGATCGTCTGCATCTGCGCGCCCGCCAGCGACAACGCCGCGCCGACGGCCACCGCCATCAGCGCCACGGGCAGGCGAATGTCCCACATCACCACGCGCACTTGCGGCGAGGCGCTGTCCGGTGAAAACAGAGCACCGAGCACTTCGCTGAGGCTGTAGCTGGCCGGGCCGAGCGCCAGATCGAGCAGCACGCTGCACAGCAGTAAAAACACCAGTGCGGCGAGGATCAGGCGCTTGCGCAGGACCAGACGGCGATAGGTTTCGCGCTGGACTTCCACGGTGTCGGTCATCGAGCTCATGGCTTGACCTCGGTGTCGCCCAGGCTGACGAAGTAGCCTGACTCGTACGGCACCGGCAGGAAGCGCTCATGCAGTTCGCGGAACGCCGCATCCGGGTCGAGATCGGCGAACAGCTCCGGGTGAAACCATTTGGCCAATTGCTGGATGGCCACGAACTGGTAGGGGCTGTTGTAGAACTGATGCCAGATTGCGTGGAAGGCTTGATGCTCCTGGGCCTTGATGCCGGCGTAGGCCGGGCGCTGGGTGTACCAAGCGAGTTTTTTCCGTGCCTGCGGCATGTCTGCGCCGGGGCCGACGCCGACCCAGTGACCACCGGGGGCAAACGCTTCCCAGTTGGCGCTGGTGACCACTACGTGCGCCGGATTGGCGACGATGACTTGCTCGGGATTCAACTGGCCGAACGTAGTCGCAATGATGCCGCGCGCGACGTTGTTGCCGCCGGCCATGTCGACGAACAGGCCGAAGTTTTCATTGCCGAAACTCAGGCAGCAATCATCGGTGTAGCCGCCGATGCGCTCGATGAACACGCTCGGGCGAGGCGGGTGCTGTTTTTCAATGACGTCGGTGACGCGATGGATCTGCTGGTTGCGAAAGTCGATGAACGCTTGGGCCCGCTGCTCCTTGCCGAACAACTGGCCGAACAGGCGCATGGTCGGCTCGGTGTTCTGCATCGGGTTGTTGCGAAAGTCGACGTACACCACCGGGATGCCAAGCGCATCGAGCTTTTCGATGTACCGCGCATCCTCGGTGGCGTGCTGCGCCTCGATGTTGAGGATGATCACGTCCGGGCGTTGCGAGATGGCCTGCTCGATATCGAAGGTGCCGTCCTCAAAGCCACCGAAAGTGGGTATTTTCGCGATGGCGGGGAATTTGCGCAGGTACGCGTTGTAGGTGTCCGGGTCGGACTGGATCAGGTCCTTGCGCCAACCGACGATGCGTTCGACCGGATTCTGTGTATCGAGCGCGGCGACCAGATACAGCTGCCGGCCTTCACCGAGAATCACCCGTCTTACCGGTAAATGCACCTTGACCTTGCGCCCCAGCAGGTCGGTCACCTCGGTGCGCGCAGCGTCGCTGTCAGCAGCGTCAGCACTGCGCGGCGCGAGGGAAAACAGGCTCAACATGCCTGCCAGTAACAGCGCAGCAACCGCCTGGCTGCGTCGATCGAAAATCGCCATGGTCCAACCTTTGCCAAAGTCAGCGCGGCCCACGGCGCCTGCCGCCGCCACGCTGAACGTTTCAGAAATCGACAGTCGCCGACAGTAATAAAGTGCGCGGTGAGCCCTGGGAGAACGCGCCGTAAGAGGCGACGCCCGACCAGTACTCTCGATCGAACACGTTCTGCACCGTGGCGCGGAACGTGGTCGGCTGCTCATCGATGCGCGTGGTGTAGCGCGCACCGACATCGAAGCGGGTCCAGTCATCGAGTTTTTGCGTGTTGGCCTGATTCACGTACTGACTGCCGGTATGGATGGCGCCACCGGTCAGGGTCAGCCCTTCGAGCCACGAGGTGTCCCATTCGGCCCAGAGGTTGGCCTGCACCGACGGCACGCCGACCGGCTTGTTGCCGCGATTGCCGGCCACGGCGGTTTTCGTCAGTTCGGCGTCCAGCAGCGTCACGCCACCGAGCAACCGCGTGCCCGGCGTCACTTCGCCAAACACGTTCAGCTCCAGGCCGCGGTTGCGCTGCTCGCCTTGCACCGAAAACACCCCGGCGGCCAGTTCGCCGCTGGGCTTGGTGATCTGGAACAGACTGAGGGTCGAGGTGAAGCTGCCGTAGTCGGCCTTGACCCCGACTTCATGCTGACGCGATACGTACGGCGCGAAGATCTCTCCCGCATTGCTCGCGGTGGAGGGCGCGATGTCGCCCTTGCTCAGGCCTTCGATATAGTTGTAATAGAACGCGACGTGGTCCCAGGGCTTGATGACCGCACCGAACAGCGGCGTGGTGCGGCTGTCGTCATAGGACGTGGTGACCATGCCGCTGGCGTTGTAATTGTCCGATTTGATGTTCTGCTGGCGCACGCCGAGGGTCACCTGGGCGCGGTCATCGAGGATCGACAGGGTGTCGGCGAGGGCCACGCCGGTCAGTTCGCTCTCGGAGACTTTCGGCGTGGCCGGCTCGGGAATGTAAGGCTCAGGGCGATCCACGGGGTGATAAATGTTCGACAGGATCGGCGCGGCGGAGATGATCCCCCGCGACAACACATCGCGATATCGGCTGACCTGCACCGCGGTGCGGTGGCTGACCGGCCCGGTGTCGAAGCGCAGCCGCGCACCGCTGTCGACGGTGTAGCGCTTGACCTCGAATTTGTAATAACCGGGTGTCGAAGACGTATCGCCAGCCGGGTTGATGATGGTCGGGGTCTGGTCGGACATTCGCGCCACCGCCGACTTGCCGCCGCCGGCATGGGCGAACACCGTCAGCGCATCGCTGAGGTCGTATTCGCCGCTGAGCAGCGTCGAGGTATCACGGGTTTTCGACCAGCCCCAGTCCTGGCTCACGCTGGTTCGGCCGTTGGCCGCGGAGGGAATGTCCACGCCCGGGGCGATCAGAAACGGCCGCGAGGCGGCATCGAAGCGTTCTTTCTGCCGCAACCAGTCGAAGCTGGTGCGCAGACGCTCGCCTTGATAATCGAGGGCGATCGCGCCGATGTTGACCTGACGCGACTGCTTGTCGATCGCCGTGTCGCCCAGTTGTGTGCTGCCATTGATGCGCACACCGAAGCGCCGTTCTTCACCGAAACGCCGACTGACATCGACATGGCCGCCGAGCTGCGCATTCATCGCGTAACTGGCGGTGAAACGGCTCAAGTCTTCGTCCAGCGAACGTTTCGGCACCACGTTGATCACGCCGCCCACCGCGTTGTTGGGGGACATGCCGTAGAGCAGGGCGCCGGGCCCTTTGACCAATTCGATGCGCTCGGCGTATTCGGTAAATACCCGGTAGTTCGGCGCGACGCCGTAGACACCATCGAACGCCAGTTCACCCAGGTTGCCTTCGCCCACCGGAAAGCCACGAATGAAAAACGAGTCGACGATGCCGCCGGTCTGCCCGGTGGAGCGCACCGAGGAGTCACGTTCCAGCACATCGCCAACGGTGACGGCCTGTTGATCCTTGATCAACGCCGAGGTGTAAGTGCTGACGCTGAATGGCGCGTCCATCACATCGGTGTTGCCGAGCAAGCCCAGACGTCCGCCGCTGGCGACCTGGCCGCCGGCATACACCGCTGGCAGCGCGTCGCTACGCCGTTCGGTGCCGATCACCGCCGTTTCATCCAGCGTGACCCGGCGCGCAACCAGCGTGTAACTGCCGTCGCTGCGCCGCACCATGTCCAGACCACTGCCGGCCAACAGGCGATTGACCGCTTCCTGGGTCGAGTAGCGGCCGATCAGCGCCGGGCTGCTCAAGCCGTCGGTCAGCGCCGGCTGGAACGACAGGGCAATGCCGGCGTCCACGGCGAAACTCGACAGGGTCGCACCGAGCGGCCCGGCCGGAATGGCGTAGGCACGCAGGGCGAACGTATCCAGTTGCGCAGGCTCGCCGGCGACGGCCAGCGGGCAGGCGACAACGATCAGGACAAGGCTCAGCAACGCACTGCGAATAGCGGGTTTCAGCGGACAATCCGGGCGCAGGAGGCGTGCAGCGGGCATGGATGGATGAGCCTATGAACAGGACGAAAAAATGCATCTCCCCCTTAGCCAGTCGAGATTGGAAAAAGTATCAGCGCGGCGGCAAATATTTTTCCGCTCAGGCGCGGGAGAGCATGACCCAGTAGCCATTCAAGTGGCCGCTGACCAGAATCGGGTAGGTTTGCGCCAGCATGTTCAAGGTGCGCTGGCTGTCGCTGATCGGGTAGGCGCCAGAAATGCGCAAGTCGGCAATCGCCGGATCGAGGCGGATGAAACCGCGACGATAGCGCGTCAGTTCAGCGACGAAATCGGCAAGGCGCATCTTATCGGCCATCAGCATGCCTTGACTCCAGGCACCGGCGTAACGGTCGGTCGCACTGACCGCGCCAAAGGTCGAAGAGGAGAAATCGGTGCGCTGCCCGGCGTTGACGATCAGCGGCGTGTGCTGGCGATTGTCCGCAAGTTCGACTTTCACCGCGCCTTCAAGCACGGCGAGGTGGGTTTGCGGAGGCAGCGCGCGCACGGTGAACCGCGTGCCCAGCGCCTGCATCCGGCCCTGACGGGTGGTGACCACGAACGGCCGCGCCATGGAGGAAATGTCCGCTGCGGTCTGCACCAGTATTTCGCCTTCGCGCAGGTGGATCAGACGCTGACTGGCGTCGAACAGTACGTCGATGGCAGAGTCGGTGTTGAGGGTGATTCTTGAGCCATCGGCGAGTGTCAGCTCGCGTTGCTGGCCGACGGCCGTACGGTAATCGGCTGACCATTGCTGGGTCTGCGCCAGCTTCCAGCCACCCCAGCTCGCCGGGGCCAACGCCAGCAGCAGGGCCAGTTTGCCAATCGCCGCGCGGCGTTCCGGGCTGCTGGGCCGATCAAGGGCCGACATGGCCAAGGACGGCGGCAGGCCGCCGAGTTTGCCCTGCAACAACTGCGCGCGCGCCCAGGCACGTGCGCGCTCGGGGCTGCTGGCTTTCCACAATTCCCATTCGCCGCGTTCGCGGTCGCTCAGTTCGCGCTCGCTCATGCGCATCAGCCAGTCAGCGGCTTCTTCCAATGCCTGAGGAGCAGGTTGCGCTTCATTGCGCCGGGCGAGCATTCACTCCACCAGCAACAGGCATTGCACGAAGGCTTGCTTCATGTAGCGCTTGACGGTGATCAGCGATACGCCCAATTGCTCGGCAATGTCGTCGTACTTCAAACCGCTGATCTGCGACAGCAGGAACGCGCGCTTGACCAGCGGTGGCAGGGCATCGAGCATCGCGTCGATTTCATGCAGGGTTTCCAGCACCATGAAGCGCAGTTCCGGCGACGGCACCTCGGCCGCAGGCAAGTGCGCGAGCGCCTCCAGATAGGCGCGTTCGAGCGCCTTGCGCTGATACCAGTTGACCAGAATGCCCTTGGCCACACAGCTCAGGTAGGCGCGCGGCTGCTCGATCACCGTGACCTGCGAGGCGAGGATGCGCGTGAAGGTGTCCTGCGCCAGATCCGCCGCATCCATGGCGTTACCCAGTTTTTTTCTCAGCGTCGCGTACAGCCAGCCGTGATGGCCGCTGTACAGGGCTTCGATCGCGCGCAGGTGCTGGTCGTTATTCGCGGGAAGGGTTTGGCTCATGGCTGCAGGTTTTCATGCAATTGAGAAGTATTCCCAATGCTAGTTTACAACGCCTGTGCGACGCAAGCGCCGATTGGCCTGCCGTTTCAAAGGCGCGGCAGAGCGCGTAACGCGGCAATCATCGCGTCGATTTCCGCTTCGGTGTTGTAGGCATGCAGCGAGGCGCGGCTGACTTCCAGCAAGTCCCTGTGCTGCATGTCCAGCAGGGTCGAGCGAAAGGTTGAAGTGCTGACGTTGATGCGCTTGTCCTGCCCGGCCAGCCACTGTTGCACCTGCGCGGCGCTGTGGTGGCGGTGACTGAAAGTGACGATACCGGACCTGTTCACGCTCGGATCCTGCAGCGTGAAAGCGGGGATCTGCCCCAGGTACTGGCGCAGATAATCGGCCAGTTGCTGGATCCGCCGCCACATCGGCTCAATGCCTTGCGCCAGTGCGTACTCCACCGCCGCACCGAGGCCGAGTTTTGCCGCGACATTGCACTCCCAGTTTTCGAAACGTCGGGCATCGGCGCGGACCGTGTAGCTGTCGGCGCTTTGCAACGATGCCGCATGCAAATCGAGAAACACCGGTTCAAGGTTCTGGCACAGCGCTTTTTCGATGTACAAAAAGCCCATGCCTCGCGGTCCGCGCAAGTATTTGCGGCTGGTGGCGGTGAGCATGTGGCAGCCGATCTTCTGCACATCCAGCGGTATCTGCCCGGCGCCCTGGCAGGCATCGAGCAGAAACAGCACGCCGGCCGCGCGGGCAAGGGCGCCGATCTGTTCGATCGGCTGCACCGGCCCGCCGTTGGTGGCGATGACCGGCAGCGAGATCAGCGCCACGCGCTCGTCCTCGAGCATTTTCTGCAACGCCGACAACGAGACCTGGCCGTGTTCATCGTTGGCAATGATGCGAATCTCGATACCGCGCTGCTGTTTCAGTTGCAGATACGGAATGTAGTTGCCGGCGTATTCGGTGGCCGATGTCAGCAGCACATCGCCCGGTTGCAATGGCAGGGAATAGAAGGCCATGTCCCAGGCACGGGTGGCGTTCTCGGTCACCGCGATTTCATCCGGTGCGGCGTTGAGCAAGCGCCCGATTGAGCCGTAGACGTGCTCGATCTCGGCCGCCTGGCGCCCGGCGGCTTCATAGCCGCCAAGGCTGGCTTCGAGCTGGATATGCCGGGTCACGGCCTCGATCACCGGCGTCGGCATCAGCGCCGCGCCGGCATTGTTGAAGTGGATCAGTTGCGCGACGGCGGGAGTGTCGGCGCGCAGTTGTTCAATGTCCAAACCATCACTCCTTGCTCAGTCCGCGGGCGGTGCGGCGCTCGGTTGCATCGCCGCAGGCCAGTAACGCAGGGCGACAATCGGGATCAGCGCGACCCCATAGGCCAGGCACACGAACAGGTAGGTGTACTGCAAACCGTAGACCTGACTGAGCAGGCCGCCAGCCGATATACCGGCAATCGAGGCGAATTGCGCGGTGCCCTGAGCAATGCCCAGCACATGCCCCTGTTGCGAGCTGTCGGCGGTTTTCGAGATCAGCGCCATCAGCACCGGGGTGGTTGCGCCCAGCAGTACGCCCCAGATGAAATAGGCCACGACAAACACCAGCGGATTACGCGTGACGCCTGCGACTGCGGTCAGTGCGATGCAGCCGATCACCACGTAGGTCATGCGCTGCAAGGTGTCCTGCTGGCCACGGTGCTCGAAATAGCGCGACCACGCTGTGGCCGACAGAATGAAGCCCAGCGCCAGCAAGCCGTAACACAGGCCGACCACCGAATTGCTCACCTCGAACACCGAACTGACGTACAGCGAAAACGACGTCTGCGGCAGCATGCGCGCCAGCAGCAGAATGCCCATCACGCCGAGCAGCGAGAGCAGCGGCGAACCTTGCCAGAGACTGGCGCGGCGCGCGGGCGTGGCAGTTTCGCTGACCACGGCTTTCTTCACTGGCGGCACGTCCGGCAGCGTCACCGCAGCGATCACCGTACACACCGCGCACAGTGCCGAGGCGATGATGTTGATCCAGAAGAATGTCGCGTAATCGAGGATCAGCCCGCCGACCACGGCCCCTAGCAGCGAGCCGACGTTGGTCGAGATCTGCAGGATCGCGAACAGCCGCGCCCGTCGCGACGGCGCTTCGATACTCACGCCATACGCCTGCGCCGGGGCGATATAACCGGCGAAGGCGCCTTGCAGAAACCGCAGAATCAGAATGGCCCAGATATCACTGAACAGGGCCAGCCCCAACTGGGTCAACGACAACCCGGCGAGCGCGCGGATCATCATCAGCTTGTGACCGTAGCGGTCACCGATGCGGCCCCAGAAGGCACTGGTCAGAATAATCCCCAGCATCGGCCCGACATACACGGCGATGCTGGCGAAGCTGAAAACCGTTTCGGAGTCTGTCAGCCCACGCAGGTGGACAGGCCAGAACGGCCCGCTCATTTCCATCGCGCCCATCGACACCAGCTGGATCACGAACAGAAGATAAATCAGGATTCGAACGCGTGAACCCTGGATGGCACCTGCATGGGACATGAGTCGGCCTCGGTTAAACGCTGGCGAGCGGGTTGGTCAGGGTGTGTTGCAAACGGTAGTTGCTGTACTGCATCAGGTGCATGCGCAGCAACGAACGCGTCGGCCAGGGCTCTTCGACGAACGCGCGGTGCTCGGTTTCCCAGATTTGCGGCGCGACGCGCTCGCGCACCGCGTCGAAGGCGAGGTCGGTTTCCTCGCGCAGGATTTGCCAGAGTCGCGTGTCGTGCAAGCCATACTCCTTGGTCAGCCACAGGGCCAGTTCATGCAGATGCGTCAGGAACGCCGCGTCCAGGACAAACATGCGCACCGGCTCGATGTCGCCGCTGAACACCGTTGGCAGGATACCCGGCTGGACGTGCGGTTGCAGGCTGTAGCCGCGACCTTCGAGCAGCGGCGCATACGTGCGGCCATCGCCAAAATCGCGGATCAGCAGACTACGTGCTTTGCCGTCGGCAGAGAACAGCACCATGGTGTTTTGCTGATGCGCTTCCAGACCGATGCCATACAGCAGATAGATCGCCACCACCGGGTGAGTGACCACTTTCGCGTATTCGCGGTACCAGTTTTCCACCTGCGCGGCAGTTGCGCGTACGCCGTCACGCTCGATCAGGTCGGTGAACAGCGGCCGGCCGTTGCCGGGCAAACGGGTGAACAGCGACGCCACGGTAATCGGCAGGCAAGCATCGGCGCGTTCGAACGCGGGTGCACTGGCGCGATAGACCACCGACAAATGCCGGCCGGGGTGATCGTCCTGGGTCACGGCGTTCTTGTAGCGCACACCGATCTCTTCCGGGAAGATTTCCAGGCGTTGGTCGAAGCCGTTTTCGGCTCGCAGAATCTGGCTGATCACCGCGCTGATGCGCGGCCCCATGTGAATCGACTTGGCTTGCAGGCTGCGCAGTTCGCTGGTCATCCACACGGCGATCGGCAGCTTGATCAGCGGCGCGCAAACGTCCAGAACCGGCATCATTGTGCGGTAGGACATAGTCGGCAGCGTCACAAGGTCCGGGCCGTCGGTGATCAGGATCCCTGCTTCGATTTCTGCGGCGAAGGTCTTCAGCACGTAGGCCTGCAAATGCCAGCCGTGGATCGGCAGCGGCAGCCATTCGCGTTCATCCAGACCCTTGTGGTTGAGCGCCGCTTTCCATTGTTCCCATTGCGTGGGGAAGTTAGCGGCGAACCAGTCGTGGTAGCTGCTCACATGCGGCATGCTTTCGCTTTGCGCATGTTCGGCGCGCAACGCGGCGATGCGCAGCGGCACTTGCGCGTTGAACTCGGGGGACAGTTGCGCGACTTCCTCATCACTCAGGCCCGGCCGGGCTTTCCAGGTCGGGTAATACGGATGACCTTCCAGCGAGCCCCACTGGTCGAGCAAGATCGCCGCGTCTTTGGTGCTCGCGTGCTGGCGCAGGTAATCGGTGAAACTGTCGAGCCCATGATCCTTCGCGGCTTGGTGCAGCCGCGCGTTCCACTGCTGACGGTGCTGCCGGGCGTGAGCGTCGTTGGTCAGGCTGTTTTCCATGTCGGCCTTGAGCCCGGCCACGCCTTCGTCGGTCGGCGCGAAGTCGAAGCTTTCGCGCAGCACATCGAGCATGTCCTGATGGCTGGTGATGGTCTGGCGTACGCCTTCGTCGGTGACCAGCACCACCTCACCGTCATTAACGATGGTGTCGGCCGGGCCTTTGGCAATGTCGGAAAACGCCAGGTGCGCGCGGCCGCCCTTGAGCGGGTAAGTGGCCTGATTGCCGCCAGCGGAAAAGCTCAGGGCCGCACGGTCGAGAATGTTTTCCGCAAACAGGCAACGCACCAGACGGCGCATGGCGTTGCGGCGGGAGTAGGCGATCAGTGTCTTGAAGTCATCCATATCAGCAGTCTGCTCGTCGAAAAATGAGTGAAAAAGTCATGCCGCAGCGCTGGCCGTGTGTGGCCATCGGCGCGGGAAATAGTCGAGGGCCGAGTCGCGCAGACCGTGCATATAAGCCACGCTCCACTGCAGGACTTCCTCGATGTGGGGCACCTTGATTTCGAAGCGCCGGGCCATCTCCACCAACAGCACCAGGCCATAGGCGACGTCTTCGTTGAAGGCACGGCTTTCGCGTTCGATCACGTAGCCGGCGCGGTTGTCGGCGGCCGGCACCATTGGCGCGAGAATGTCGTTGTAGGCCTGATTGGTGCGCAGGATCGAAAGCATGCTGCTGGTGTCGCGGATCTGCTCGCCATAGGCCTCGACGATTTCCTGCTTCAGCGATTTCACCGACGACAGGTCAATGCCCAGACGCTGGCTGATCACCGCGCAGAGCGCCTGGCTTTCCTCGTCCATGCGCTCGAGAAAGTACGCGCCCAGCTCCGGGCATTCGGTCCACCAGCACATGCGCTGCGGGAAGATCTTGCGATGCCACTGGCCGTACGGGCCGATCAAGCCGTAGATCACCGAGCTGTGCATGATCGGGTTGCCCGGCGTCAGGGTGATTTCCAGATAGTGCTCGAGCAGCGTTACGCAGGGGCCATACAGACGCGTAAGAATGGCCTGGAGCTGATGCCGCGACGCCTGCGATTCACGGGTGTGGGTTGCCACGTACAGCTGGCTTTTGCCACCGCCCATTTTGATCGAGCGCCCCGGACTCAGCTCGAACGCGGTGTGCGGCACATCCTTCATGCCCCAGATCACCACATTCGGCCGCTCGGGCAGCGTCGCCTCGGCCAGCCAGTCGAACCCGCAGAAGCCCGGAATCGCGCCGACGTACACCGGTTTGCTCGCACTCAGGTGCGGTGCGATGGCTTGCAGGGTTTGCTGGCGCACGTGAGCGGGCACGGTGATGATGACCAGATCGGCATCTTCCACCGCGCTACGTGCATCCGCCGTGACCCGGTCGAGGCGGGCGCTCAGGGACGAGCCATCCGGCAACAGCGCTTGCATCGGCGTCTGCCGCGCGTGCTGTTCGATGACCTCGGGGTTGTGGGTGAGCAGCGACACCTGCACATCGGCCAGTTGCTTGAACAGAATGGCGTTGAGATGGCCGGTCCTGCCGCCACCACAGATGGCGACTTTCAACAGATTCATCGAGAGGCGTTCCTGTGTGAAGGGTGGGTCATGCGACGCTCAGTTGCAGCGGCGCGGAAACGGATTCCAGCCATTGGGTCTTGCCCAGCCAGATGTCCAGTTGTGCGCCGATGCCCGGATCGAGCAGGTCGCGCTCTTGCAGCCATTGATCGTCGAATACGGTGTGCAGGTATTTCTCGCCGCCATCGGCAATCGGCACCACGACATTGCCACGCAGCACACCTTTGTGAATCAGCTCGAGCGCCTTGAAAATCGCCCCGCCAGTCGAACCGCCCACCAGCAAGGCAAAGTTGCGGGCGATGTAACGTGCGGTTTCGAAGGCTTGCGAGTCGGTGACCTGCACACCCAGATCGATGCAGCTGTAATCGAGCACCAGGCCCACGGTGTCGCCGGCCGGAGTGCCGGTGCCCGATTGGTAGTAGGGATAGCCGGGATGGCCGAACACAATCGAACCGGCCGGTTCGACGCCGACGGTTACGGTGTCGGGGTTGTGCACTTTCAGGCCGCGCGCAATGCCGGTCATCGAACCGCCCGTGCCGACACAACCGACATACGCACCGATCAGGCCCTCGGCCTGGGCCACGGTTTCGCGGACGAAGTCGCTGTAGCCGCCGGCATTCGCGGCATTGTCAGACTGGTTCATGAACACCGCGCCGGGAATTTCCGTCGCGAGTTCGGCAGCCATGCGCTGGCGTTCGACTACGGCGACTTCATCCTCGCGGTAGGTGCCTTTAACGAAACGAACCTCGGCGCCGAGCGCTTTCATCACCGCGATCTTGTCCTGCGCGGCGTGGTGATCGACCACAGCGATGAAGTGCAGACCGAACTCGACCGCCGCCATGGCCAGACCGATCCCGGTGTTGCCGGACGACGACTCGACCACCACGCCGCCGGGTTTCAGGCGCCCGGACTTCAGTGCCGCCAGCACCATGTTGCGCGCCATGCGATCCTTGATGCTGCCGCCGGGGTTGTTCTTTTCAACTTTCAATAACAACCGGGCGTTGGTATCCGGTACATCGATAGCCAGCATCGGTGTATTACCGATAAGATCGGAAACTTTATTCAAGATCATTTAGTTAGTCCCTTCAGTAGTCAGGTGTGAACGCGTAATTACCTTCCGTACAACAGGTTGCCGTTAACCGCCGGGGCAGGGGATGGCGATGAAACTGGTTTTCCAGCAAGTCCATCTGATAGCCGGCGGTATTGATGTAAACCAATAAGTCGCCGCTTTCGGGGGGTGTTGCGAAGTTGATCAAGCGATAACTGATGACGTCGTCGTCGAGACAACTATGCCCAGCAATAAAGGCCTGGCTCGGGGCGGCGGGGCGTGGCTCTGGGCTGATCAATAGCGGATCTACCAGATATTCCGAGGCGAACCAGGTTTCGCAGGCGCTGAAACTACTGCCCTCAACAAAGATGACGGTTTTGTTGTCGGCAAGCTTTTTTGTACGGGTGATGCGGAAGACCGAAATCGCCGCTTGGTCCACCAGACTTCGTCCCGGTTCCAGTGCCAGTGTTATTGACTGCTCCCGCAAGTAAGCGGCAATTGACAGTCCCGGCGAATGTTCAGCTTCGAGGAACAATGTCAGCCACTGCGACGCCGCCAGGTCGCTGCCGTAAGGGTAATAATCGGCCGGAACTTTCTGGTTGTAGTAGTGGCTCGGGTTATTGTCGTTTCGCAGGAAGCCGGCACAGGTCTGTGGCTCTACATAGCGAATCGGTAATCCACCGCCGATATCGATCATCTGCGGATCGAGGCCCATTTCCCGTGCTGCTTCGACGAATCCGGTGACTTCGCGAAACGCTTGTGCGCGGGATTCGAAGCCGTAGCCACCGAGGTGAAAGTGAAACCCCTCGAAGCGGAAAATCTCAGGGTGTGCGATCAGTCGTTGCAGGCATTCGAGCAGCTCTTCAGCACCCATTCCGAAACGGCTTGTGCCGCTGTTCTTCGGCCGGTAACGCAGCAGAACCCTTGATTTTACGGGGCTTGGTTGCGCTTTCAGTACGCTGCGCAGGTGGTCGAATTCTTCCAGCGAGTCCAGGCAGATCAGTGAACCCGCGCTGATCAGCGCCTGGTGGAACAGCGCCGTTTTCGCCGGTCCGGTGGCGCAGATCTTCTCGCCGGGGATGGCAGCGTGTAGCGCGTCCTGCAGTTCGTGAAGGCTCGACACATCGACACCAATGCCTGAATTGGCGGCGGCGCCGAGCAGGCTTTGCGATTTGTTGGCCTTGGCGCCATAGAAGATTGCGTAGGCAATGTTGAACCGTTTCAACACATTCACCAACGATTGTGTATTCGCTTCAAACGCATGCGGCCAGACCAGATTCAGAGGTGATCCGTGGTGTTCCAGCAAATCGCCAAGTGTATTCGGGAAGTGCTTGATAAATGTGGCAATAATCGGGTCGATCAATGGCTGTAACATGAGCGGATGATGGACTTTATTGTCCTGCTCGGAAGTTGCGGTATTTATTCCAGGCATAGTTAACCTCTGGCGCGGAAAAATAACTTCGCCATAGCAATGTCGACAACAAGCCGTTATCGATTCATGAAGTGTCGCTGCTCGTCAGATACGAGCTTTTATTTCAACGGGTGGCGGATGCCAAATGAACGCAAGTTCTGGATCCGAAATACCCGGCGTCATAAATAATTCATCAAGCGCTTGCATAAGAACCCCGATCCATAAGGTTTGCACGAATGTGCTAACTGGCCATTAGTTCTCGGCCAATACTCTTTGGAATACCAGTACTGATGTTCAAGTGACATCAGCTAATCGGTATTTTCCAGGTGTCACTGACTTGCTTTGAAACGCAGATAGTTCCTGTTGGCGGCGTGAACAATATTGCGAACAGGAACGATTATCAAGTAAGGTTTTCAAATATTTTTGAATAAAGCCCAGCGCAAGGCGAACCCATGAACGTGTATTTACACGCTCAAGGACTCGTTCGCCCGCAAATAAAAACAACGGTTAATTGCTTGATAGAAAAGGCGTTAACGGTTGTCGCGACAAGCCCCGCAACGGCAGGCGAGTAACCCCGTTCAAGGGCTGCGGGAATCTTCCCAAACCACGACTGGTTCACACCAAGGAGCAACGCCATGCAATCGGATCGACTCAACTGCAAAACCCGGCGCGCGATCAGCTACCTGTTCGTGCCGGGCAACCGTCCCGAGCGCTTTGCCAAAGCGGTCGAAGCAGGGCCGGACGCGATCATTCTTGACCTCGAAGACGCCGTTCATCCGGACAGCAAGGCCGCCGCCCGCGCCGCCATCTGGGCGTGGCAGGAGAGCACGCCGAGCGTTGCCTGCGCGCGCTACATCCGCTTGAACAGCGTCAGCAGTGCGCTGTTTCGCCAGGACCTGACCTGGCTCAGCGACATGCGCTATCCCGAGCGCTGCAGCGGGATTTTCCTGCCCAAGGCCGAATGCCCCGAGGCGTTGGCGGCGGTGGTCGAGCGCCTTCTGGCGTGGCAGCCGCAGTTGCACGTTGTCGCGATCATCGAGACCGCCAAGGGATTGCAACAGGTCGAAGCGATTGCCGCGATTCCCGGCTTGGCGCGACTGGCGTTCGGCTCGCTGGATTTCGCTCTGGACATCGATTGCAGCCAGATTCCCGAGGCGTTTCTGTTCGCGCGCAACCGCATCGTGCTGGCGTCGCGCACCGCGGATCTGCCAGCGCCGATCGATGGCGTGACACCGGCGATCAGCGATCTGGCGGTGGTTGCCAAAGACGCGCATTACGCTCGCTCGCTGGGGTTCGGCGCCAAGCTGTGCATCCACCCCGGCCAACTGGCCACGGTGCAACGCGCCTTCCTGCCGGATTCGCGGCAACTGGCCTGGGCCGACCGGGTGATGCGCGCCGTGGCCACGGGCAGCCATGCGGTGCAAGTCGATGGCGAGATGGTCGATCTGCCGTTGATCGAACACGCCCAGCGCCTGCTCGACGTCGCCCGGCAGCACGCGCCGGTTGTTCGCGCCGATGCCTGCTGAATCACGGTGCACAGGAGATCACCATGGCACACGGTTATCAGATTGCGCTGCGGCCGCTCGGCGAAGTGCTGCAGTCCGAGCAGGTCGATCCGGCCAACGTGACGTTGCTGCGCGAGTCGATTGTCCGCGCCGGGCACTGGCTCGAACCGATCATCGTCGAGCGCTCGCGCGGCATCGTGATGGATGGCAATCACCGCTTCACCGCGGCGTTGCAACTGGGCCTCAAGCGGGTGCCGTGCATCCAGCTCGATTACGGCGATCCACGGGTCTGCGTGCGGCACTGGAAGACCGGGCAGGTGTTCGAGGTGGAGCGGATTTTCCGCACCATCGCCCGTGGCGAGATGTTCCCGTACAAGACCACCCGGCACGCCTTTGACCCGGCGTTGCCGGTGGTGGCGATACCGCTGGAGCGCCTGTACGTCTGACCCGCAGCGGGTGCAAAAAAATAAAACTGACTGCGGGTGATACTTTTTCGCAAATCGACTGGCAATAGGAGTGATTACCATTTTCCCTCGATGAAAAGGATCCTCACGTCATGCCTGTTGTCAGTCGTCCTTGCGGTGAGCGGGTGTTAACACTCGCCGTGCGTACCGCCATGCTGAATTTCGTTCTGGTCGCAGGAAGCGCCAATGCCTGGGCCGCCGGCTTTGGGCAGACAGACGTCGCCGCCCAGACATCGAACGCCGCGCCCACCGCGCCGGCCGATGACAGCAAGGACGCGCTGACCCTCGATACCACCAACATCAACGCTCGTTACAACAGCGCCACGGCGTTGCCGGAAACCCTCGCCGGCGGCCAGGTGGCACGAGGCGCACGGCTGGGCATGCTGGGCAACAAGGACGTGATGGACACGCCGTTCAGCGTTACCAGTTACACCGCAAAAACCCTCGCCGATCTGCAGACCGTGACCGTCGCCGATGCGCTGGAACGCGACCCTTCGGTGCGCTCGACCGGCCAGACGGGCGGCATCGTCGACTCGTTTTTCATCCGCGGCTTCCCGATTGGCGAAGGCAACCTCGGTGAGCTGGCGTTCGACGGCGTCTACGGCGTGGCGCCGAACTATCGGGTATTCACCGATTACGCCGAACGGGTGGAAGTCCTCAAGGGCCCCGGCGCATTGATGTACGGCATTTCGCCGAACAGTGGCGTCGGCGGGGTAATCAACATCGTGCCCAAGCGTCCGCTGGACGAAGACCTGACCCGATTCACCGGCAGCTACGCATCCGACTCGCAGGTTGGCGGGCATCTGGATCTGAGCCGGCGCTTCGGTTCGGAGAACCAGTTCGGCGTGCGTTTCAACGGCAACCTGCAAGGCGGCGACACGGCGGTCGATGATCAGCACCGCGACCTCGGCGTCGGCGCCATAGCCCTGGATTATCGCGGCGAGCGCCTGCGCTTGAATCTCGACTACATCAGTCAGAAAGAGAGCTGGGAAGGCGCCTCGCGGCCCTTCACCATCGCACCGGGTGTCGACGTGCCGTCGGCGCCGAACGGCCGCACCAACCTGCCGCAGGACTGGGGCTGGTCGGACACCAAGGAACAATCGGCGCTGCTCGGTGGCGAATATGACCTGAGCGATAACGTCACCGTGTTCGCTCACGCCGGCGGTGGCCGATCCGACGTCAAGCGCCTGTCCGATCAGGTGCCGAGAATCCTCAATGACGCCGGCGACACCAGCAACATTCCGGGTTACTACAAATTCAATGTCGACCGCTCGACTGCCGATGTCGGCCTGCGCGGCGTGTTCGCCACCGGCTCGATCACCCACACCACGACGATCATGGCCACCCGTTATCAGGATGAGCTGTCACGCGGAATCACCAACGGCACCGCGATCCTGTCGAACATCTATCACCCGGTCGACGTGCCGCAGCAGTACCTCAGCTCGCCGAAGGTTCAACGGGTGTCCGAGTCGGAGCTGTCCGGCGTGGCGCTGACCGACACCTTGTCGATGCTCGATGACCGCTTCCAGCTGACCCTCGGCGTACGCCGTCAGGACATCGAGTCGCGCAATTACAACGCCGCCGGTGCGGTCAGTTCCAAATACAGTGATAACGCGACGACGCCGCTGGTGGGTGTGGTGGTCAAGCCGTGGCAAGACGTTTCGCTGTACTACAACTATGTCGAAGGCCTGTCCAAAGGCGACATCGCGCCGGGCACTGCGAGCAACGCGGGCGAGACCTTCGCCCCGTACGAATCGAAGCAGCATGAAATCGGCGTCAAATATGAACATGGCACGTTCATGACCACGCTGGCGTTGTTCCAGATCGAAAAGCCCAGCGGCGAAATCGGCGCCGGCAATGTGTTTTCGGTGCAGGCCGAACAACGCAACCGCGGCGTCGAGTTGAGCATGTACGGCGAAGTCGCCAAAGGCACACGCCTGATGGGCGGCGTCACCGTGCTTGACGGCGAGCTGACCGATTCGGCCACAGCGGCCAATCGCGGCAACAAACCGGTCGGCGTGCCGGACGTGCAGGCCAACCTCTGGGCCGAATGGGATACGCCGTGGCTCGAAGGTTTCACCCTGACCGGCGGGGCGATCTACACCGACCGCCAATACGTCAACCAGGCCAACACGCAACAACTGGATGCCTGGACCCGTTTCGATGCCGGTGCGCGTTATGCAACGAAAATCGAAGGCCGGCCGACCACGTTCCGCGCCACGGTGCAGAACGTCTTTGATCGCGAATACTGGTCGGGTGTGGCTTCCTACGGCGCGTTCTCGCCGGGCTATCCACGCACGCTGCAATTGTCGGCTACCGTCGATTTCTGATGACAGCAGCGGGGCAGTCGCCTGGTCATCCGGCGACTGCTTCTTCTATATAGAGAGAGCGGTTTGAGCATCTCGGAAAAGGAGCATTCGTCATGTTGAACAATCCCGGCGTTGCGGCGCTTGCCGTTCGGCCCGCATCCTCCCCGCTGCCGTGCGAGTTCGATCGCAGTGCCAATCAACATATTCGTCAATTGCTGAGCCACTTCGGACTGCGTAGCAGCCTGATCCGCTTCAAGGTGCTCAATGCATTGATGCTTGCCAGCCGTGACGGCTATTCAACGGGCGTCAATGGCGTGTATGCATGGGCGGCTTCGTCGTCACCGCAGTTGTCGTTCATCAGTGTGCGTGAAGTGCTCAAGCGCCTGTGCCTTGAAGGTTTGATCACCCTGGAATACGACAAGAACTACCGCTTCACCCGGCAAGCCCGGGCCATCCTGCAGCAACACGACCATTGCTTGTAGGCGCCGGACACGCTGCGCCTACACCAGCCCGACATACTTCACGGCGGCAGCAGCCCGGGAAGGCACATCGAGGGCGCGTAATAAACAAGACACGTGAATGCGCACCGTGAAGGGTGAAATGTCCAGCTCACGGGCGATTTCCTTGTTGGTCTTGCCTTGCGCGATCAGCCGCAACACCTCCTGCTGACGAGGGGTGAGGGCGCTGGCGGGTTCCAGCGGCAGCAAGCCTGACGGGGCAAACTTCACCAATACCTCGCCCGCGCGGATCGCCAGAATCGCCTGACCGATTTCGTCCGGTGCAATGTTTTTGCCGATGAAACCGTCAACGCCCGCGCTCATGACTTCACTGATCAGCGCCTGGTCATCGACCATCGACACCACGATCAGCGTGGTGCGCGGCAAGCGTCGGCGCAGTTCGGCGAGTTGGGTAATGCAGGTCAAACCCGGAAAACGCAGGTCGAGTATCAACGTATCCGGCTCGCTGCCCAGCAGCGCGGTGACAGCGTCGAGGTCACCGGCCTCGTCGATAGTCGCCTCGGGCAGCAAGCGCTGCACAGTGCGCAACATCGCTTCGCGAAACAGTGGGTGATCGTCGGCTATGATGATCCGGCATGCCATGGCGCGACCCTCCCTGGGTCAAGCGTTAATCAAGGCTGGCACCTTAGCATCGGACGCGAAGGTTGCCTGTAGGCTGCTTCCGAAACTGACGAACGCTGCACAAGGACGTTTACATGAAATTCGAGAAAAACACCGAACTCGATCAGGCCAATCTGCGCATCATCATCGCGGCCATCGCTGTGGTTTACATGATCGGGTTGAGCTTTGTGCCCGGCCATCGCGTCGATACCTACCTGCCGGTCATTACCTACATCAGCCTGTTTTTGCTGGCTTCCATTGTGTTCCGTCAGGCCATTGCGCGCTGGCCCGGGCATTATCCGGCGCGGCGGATTTTTGCCATGGTTCACGATTACACTGGCACCTGTTTCGGTCTGGTAGTCGGCGGCGAAGCCGCGCTGCCGTTGTACGCGGTAATGGTCTGGGTCAACCTCGGCAACGGCATGCGCTATGGCTCGCGCTATCTGGCGGTGGCCACTGGTCTGGCGTTGCTGGCGCTGCTGGCGGTCTATCGCCTGACGCCCTACTGGCAGGCGCAACCGTTCATGGTCCTGATGCTGATGATCACCAGCACGGTGATTCCGTTTTACGCCCACCTGCTGCTCGAGCGTACGCGCAAGGCGTCGGAGGAGGCAGAGGCGGCCAATCTGGAGAAGTCGCGCTTTCTCGCTCAGGCCAGTCATGACCTGCGTCAGCCGATTCATTCCATCGGTTTGTTCACCGCGTGTCTGCGCGAGTCGCGCCTGGGCGATAGCGAACGCAGACTGGTCGATAACATCGACCGTTCACTGCTCAACGTTTCGCAGTTGTTCCGTTCGATACTCGACCTCTACACCCTCGATAACGGCCGGGTCGAAGCAAAAATGCAAACGCTGAACCTCGGCGAATGGCTCGCGGACATCGTCCGCCAACATCAGGAAGCGGCCCGTTGGGCGGGTGTCGAGCTGCGTTTGCGTCCCTGTCACCATTGGGTCAGGACCGACCCGGCGCTGCTGGCGACCATGGTGCAGAACGTGCTCTCCAACTGCTTCAAATACGGCGCGCAGCGGCCGGTGCTGATCGGCGTGCGTAAACGCGGGGCAGGGCTGGCTATCGTCATCCATGACTGCGGCAATGGCATTGCCGAAGAGCATCTGCACAAGGTGTTTGAGGAGTTTTATCGGGTGCGGCAGATACGCGACAAAGATGTCGAGGGTGTCGGGCTGGGCCTGTCGATCATCAAGCGTCTGGGTGAACTGATCGATGTGGACGTTGCTCTGCGCTCGCGCGTAGGGTGCGGCACGGCGGTGACTCTTGCCGGGTTGCCAATCGTGGCGGCGCCGCAGTCACGGGTTGTCCGCGGTGAAGCGCGACAGGTGGGTTTGTTGACGGGGCTGAAGGTGTGTCTGGTGGAGGATGATCGCAACGTGTTGCTGGCGACGTCGACGTTGCTCGAGCGCTGGGGCTGTGTCGTTCAGGCCGAATGGTCGGCCATAGACTTGGTCACCGACTGCGACATCCTTGTCGCCGACTATGACCTCGGCACCCACGCCACCGGCATCGAATGCATCGATGCAGTGCGCAGGCAGCGCGGCTGGGCAGTGCCAGCGATGATCGTCACCGGCCACGACGTCGAAAGGATTCAGGCGGCCTTGCTTGATCGGCAGATTGCGATTCTGTCGAAACCGGTGCACCCCGCCGAGTTACGCACGACGCTGCGCGCCCTGCGTGACCGACTGATTCAGCGTGGAGATGACCAAGCTGTCATCGCTTGCAGAGGTAATCCTGAGTAATGGTGGTTTGCAGGCAATTGAACTTGCCCATGGTGCGGCAGATGTTTTTTTCCGAACCGGTGTCCTCGGCACTTTTGTAGCCCCATGTTTTGCAGCGTTGCGCGGCGATAGTCAGTCCCTGTTCGGCGTTGGTCTGGCCGCTTTCGAATTGGCCCAGTTCATAAGAGACCTGGACGATGCCATCGGTTTTGCTGCCGCCGGTGGCCTCCCATTGTTTCGGCGTGGCACAACCCGTAAGGAACAGCGCGCTGAGGGTGAGCGTTGCGATCAGGGATTTCATGGTGCTTCTTCCTTGTGTCGTTCTAAATTGCAGGCAAAACGATCCCGCACGCTGCGAAAGGGCAACGTCGGGAGCGTCTCGGGGGTGCAGGGAATATAACGTCGAGGGGGCGGAGGGTCGATTAGCACAAATGTGCTAGTGCAGCGTCGGGCGACTCAAATGAGTCGCCCGTCATTGAGAGGCCGAAAACGTTAAGGATGGAAGCCCGAAGGGATGAAACGGGCCGGCTGCTTGGCCTGGCTGAACGCGCAGCGCGAAAGTCCGGCCCGCAGGCAACGTCAGATGGCAGGATCGGCAGTAAGCCGTCATTGATCGCATGGATAATTACAACGATGGCCTCAGCAACTTTAAGCACGAAGCTTGACATTTGTTTCCGATCCCGCTGGCCGCTCAGATTAAACGCCTTCAAGCGAGTGAGTGACCTTCCATCTTTCTGCAAAAGCCTTGCCTTGCTCGATTTGTTCGGGTGTCATTTCTTTGGAATACTTTTCTAATGTCTCCCGATCATGCTCTATTTCAGACTTGTCATTATCCAAGCCGGTTAAAAAGAACATAAGGCCATAAGCCTTAACCCTGTCAAATGGAAAGCCATAGTAATTCGGATTATTTGCATACTCTCGAGCAAGCAAACCGATACCATTGCTGTCACCCGCTTTCGCAGATTCTTCTAGCCAGTACCGGGAAATTGATAGATCGCCATTGTCTTCATAAATAGAGGCTGCATATGCAATCATTGCTTTTGGATAGCCATTTTCAGCCGCTCGCTTATACCACTTGTTGATTTCTTTGCGGCGCTGCCCAAACCACCAAAAAAAACCATCACCAGCTGAATAACTTTCGGCAAGCTGATATTGGGCGAGTGGGTAGCCTCCCTCTGCTGATTTAATCAGCATATTAAAGTCAGAGTTGCCTACGTATAATAAATATGCAGCTTCCATGTCACCCGAAGCAATTTTTTCTCGTGCAATTTTTTCAAATTCTAATTTCCATTCGTGCTGAGTTTTATCGCCCTTCGGGCAATCCTTAACGATGGTGCATAATGTATCTCCATCATCTAGAGCCAGACGAAGCAGGGAGTTAAAATTTCCTTGATGGGCAGAATGGACCAGCCATTCACGGGTATCTTCCACCCTGTGACGTTTTGCATAACGAAGCTCATCCTGTAGATGAAACCACTCTCCTACAACATCCGACTGCGCCACCCAATCATTTAGATCGCCTAGTTGTTGCAAATCATTTGAGGCAAATTTCTCCATCAGCGTCTTTTTGAACTCTTGATGCCATTCATCCCAGCTTTTTTCGCCTTTCGGACAAAATCGAGCAGCAACACACAGCTTGACGTTGTGAGACAATTGATAGAGCGATAATAAATTACCTTGGCTTGCGGAGGCTACGAACCACTTTAGAGATTCTTTCGGGTCTAGCGCTGTACCAAGTTCTTGTTGGTGAAGTTGTTGCGCCAAATAAAATTGTGCTTCTGCATCGCCGGCTTCAGCGGCAATGCGCAATTCAGGCTCAGCATTTTTTTCTTGTTTGTATAGTGAAATACCGCGTTCCTTGGCTGCCTGCTGCTCCGGCGAAAGCACTGCCGATGCAGTGGTCGAATTAAGTAAAAAAAGCAAAACTATTATCGCTTTAGTTAGATTTTTATAATCATTCATTTTTTTTCCCTGTAATTAACAAGCGTGCGCCGTATTCCATGTACTGTTTTGACCAAGGGGCGAAGTGAGGCAGGCGATTATTTCTACACTTGTGTTTTCGGGTACGCACAGGCGCGCTCCGAAAGGTACACGATTAGAAAGATTTCCGCGCTGAGATCCAGCGCCTATACCGTGTGAAGCAGCCGAGGCACTACCTTTCAATTGGCCCGGTACTGTGGAAGCCCGATAAACCTTGCAAGCCAGCGACCAGCAGGCCGCCTGCTCGAGTATTGCAGCGCTGAAAAAGCAAAGCCCGCTTCGTGCGGGCCGTGTCTTTCCTGCAAGTATCAGATCGCGCGTAGCGCCTGCGCCAGGTCGGCCCGCAGGTCTTCGACGTCTTCAACGCCTACCGACAGCCGCACCAGCCCATCGCCGATCCCCAGTTTCGCGCGGGTTTCGGCCGGAATGGTCGCGTGGGTCATGATCGCCGGATGCTCGATCAGGCTCTCCACGCCGCCGAGACTTTCCGCCAAAGCGAAGATCTGCACGTTCTCGAGGAACCGCCGCGCGCCGGCGAGATCGCTGTTGAGGTCCACGGAAATCATTCCGCCGAAACCGCGCATTTGCCGTTTCGCCAGTTCATGTTGCGGGTGAGACTCCAAGCCTGGGTAATGGACGCGTTTGACCTGCGGCTGTTGTTCAAGCCACTGCGCCAGATCCAGCGCATTGCTGCAGTGCCGCTCCATGCGCAGCGCCAGGGTTTTCACTCCGCGCAAGGTCAGGAAGGCATCGAACGGCCCGGAGATCGCCCCGACCGCGTTTTGCAGGAAGCCGAGTTTCTCCGCCAGTTCGGCGTTTTGCCCGACCACCGCGATACCGCCGATCACATCGGAGTGGCCGTTGAGATACTTGGTGGTCGAGTGCAGCACAATGTCGAAGCCCAATTCCAGCGGGCGCTGAATGTACGGGCTGGCGAACGTATTGTCGGCCACGCAGATGATCCCGCGGGCGCGGCAGATGCGGGCGATGGCAGCCAGGTCCGACAGGCTCAGCAGCGGGTTGGTCGGCGTTTCGACCATGACCATGCGCGTGTCGTCCTGTAACGAAGCTTCGAACGCCGACAGATCAGCCAGATCGACAAAGCTGAAACGGTGCCCGGCGCTGCGCTGGCGGACCTTGTCGAACAGGCGGAAGGTGCCGCCGTACAAGTCATTGCCGGAGACGATGTGCGAACCGGCATCAAGCAATTCCAGCACCGTGGAAATCGCTGCCAACCCCGAGGCGAAAGCGAACGCGCGCGTGCCACCTTCAAGGTCCGCCACACAGCGCTCGAGGGCGAAGCGCGTCGGGTTGTGCGAGCGCCCGTAATCGAAACCCTTGTGCACGCCGGGGCTGTCTTGCAGGTAGGTGGAGTTGGCGTAGATCGGCGGCATCAGCGCGCCGGTGGTCGGGTCCGGTTGTTGCCCGGCGTGGATCACCCGGGTCGCGAAGCCTTGGGATTTATCGTGGTGCTGACTCATGCAAGGGATCTCCGTAATTGGTTGAGCATGTCGGTGCGGGTGATCAGGCCATGAAAGCCCGATGCATCGGCGATGATCGCGACGAGACCACGACTGAGCACCGCTTCCAGCTCGGCCAGGGTTGCGCCGGGGGCGAGGGTTTGCAGTTTGTCGGTCATCACGCTTGACACCGATTGGCTGAAGCGCGCGGCGTCTTCGTGCACCGCCATGAGGATGTCCGATTCATCGATCACGCCCACCAGTTGTTTACCTTCCACCAGCACCGGCAGTTGCGAAACATCGGCCAGGCGCATGCGCTGGAACGCGGTCAGCAGGGTGTCGTCGGGGCCGACGCTGATCACCCGGCCGTCTTCGAATCGCCGAGCGATCAGGTCGCGCAAATCGCCATAACCTTTGCGTTGCAACAAGCCCTGATCGGTCATCCACTGGTCGTTGTAGACCTTCGACAAGTAACGCGTGCCGGTGTCACAGACGAAACTGACCACGCGCTTCGGCTCGGTCTGCTCGCGGCAATAACGCAACGCGGCGGCGAGCAGAGTGCCGGTCGACGAGCCGCCGAGAATGCCTTCGGCCTTGAGCAACTGGCGCGCGTGATCGAAGCTTTCGGCATCGCTGATCGAGTAGGCGTGGCGCACGCTGGAGAGGTCGGTGATCGATGGGATGAAGTCTTCACCGATGCCTTCAACGGCCCATGAACCGGGTGTCGGCAGGCTGCCATCGCGGCTGTATTGCGCCATCACCGAACCGACCGGATCGGCCAGCACCATCTCCAGATCCGGTTGCACCCGTTTGAAGAAACGGCTCAGACCGGTCAGCGTACCGGCCGAACCGACGCCCACCACAATCGCATCCAGATCATGTTCTGTCTGCGCCCAGATTTCCGGTGCGGTGCTGCATTCGTGGGCGAGCGGGTTGGCCGGGTTGTTGAACTGGTCGGCGAAAAACGCGCCGGGAATGTCTTTCGCCAGACGCGCGGCGACGTCCTGGTAATACTCGGGATGGCCCTTGCCGACGTCGGAGCGGGTGATGTGCACCTCGGCGCCCATGGCCTTCAAGTGCAGGACTTTCTCGGTGGACATTTTGTCCGGCACCACCAGTACCACCCGGTAGCCCTTGGCGCGGCCAACCAGGGCCAGACCGAGGCCGGTGTTGCCGGCTGTCGCCTCAACGATGGTGCCGCCGGCTTGCAAACGGCCGTCGCGTTCAGCGGCATCTATCATCGCCAGACCGATGCGGTCCTTGATCGAGCCGCCGGGGTTTTGGGATTCGAGTTTGAGAAACAGCGTGCACGGGCCGGTATCGAAACGGGTGACCTGAACCAGCGGAGTATTGCCTATCAGCCCAAGGACGGCAGGGCGTGATTCCTTTGACATTTCTTCACCTCTTGATGGTGTTGATCGCGTTCCAGTCGCGAAGAAAGACTCGCGTGCAACATAGGCTCAGCGCTCATCCGTCGCAACCTTTAGTCCTGCGTTGGTGCAGCCAGTTTGATCTAACGATAGAACGAAATCAGCGCCGCGCCGGACGGGTCTGACAGCGTTTACACTGACGCGTCATTGAGTTTCCAAAGGGCGGCATTCAAGCGAGAATCGCTTGAACATCGAGGAGATTTTCTACAGCGTTTTTGTGGCGGAGACTGCCCAAATCGCCAGCTGGCTGGCTCCCACCGGTTTCGCGGGGCAGGCAAGGCTTGGGCAACGCACGAATCCACTGTGGGAGCCAGCCTGCTGGCGAAGGCTATCCGTCAGCCACCGAAGTGCGGAATGACCCACCGCTATCGCGAGCAGGCTCACTCCTACACTTGGATTGAGTACATTCTCAAAGCCGGGTCGGCTGTCAGGCCGCCATCGCTTGCAGGCAAGCTCCCACATTTGATTGCATTTCCACAGTTGGAGCGCAGTCATCCAATCAAAAGCCCCTCACCCTAGCCCTCTCCCAGAGGGAGAGGGGACTGATCGAGGTGGATGTGAGAGATGCGCCAACGTGCGATACCGAGTCGAACTCGATGTCAAAGCCAACGCAAATCAGCTCCCTCTCCAGGGGGAGAGGGCTAGGGTGAGGGGCGAATTCACCGCAAATCCCAAGCCATGCGACGCTTCTAACCACTCAACAATGAGCGCCAGCTCGAGTGCTCTTGATCTTGCGTCACCGGCGACATCGGAAGGCTGAGCGGAGGGATTGATCCGGGCGTGGGAGCGCAGCGACCGTCTGGCGCAGCCAGACACAGCGGAAGTAGGTGCAGCGAAGCAAACCGTAACCGCTGCGGCCGGAGCGATCCCGCAGCGAAGGAACCCGAGCCTGCGAGGGCCGTACGTAGGAGCAAGCCTTTTTGGGTACTTTTTCGGCGTCTGGAAAAAGTGCCTCGCCGTAAGGGCGAAACCCTAAGCCGCAGCACCCGCAGCAACGGATATGCCCCCAATCAAAAAAACAGGCCTGCCCCCCAAATTACGAGTGAAACCGCAAAATCCGCTCACCATCAAACGGATCAGTCAAATACCGCGCCCGAACCGCAAACGTCTCCCACAAGCGCTGCGGCGTCAGCACCTCCAGCGGCTTGCCCAACGCCACCAACTCCCCACGCTCCAGCACGGCCAGACGATCACACTTGAGCGCCTGATTCAGATCATGCAGCGCAATCAACGTAGTCACCGGCAACGCTTTCACAACACTTAGAATCGTCAACTGATGCTGAATATCGAGATGATTGGCCGGCTCATCCAGCAACAGAATCTGCGGCCGCTGCGCCAGTGCACGGGCAATGTGCACCCGTTGCCGCTCACCCCCCGACAGACTGCGCCAGATGCGCTGGCGCAAGTGCACCGCATCGACATCCTCCAGTGCCTGCTCAACGATGGCAGCGTCCTCAGCCGACCACGGTTGCAACGCCGACAACCACGGTGTACGCCCCAGCGCCACCGCATCGAACACGCGAATGCCGTCGTCGGTATCGGCCTGTTGCTCGACCACCGCGAGTCTCTGCGCAACGCTGCGGCGCGCCAATTTGAACAGGCGCTGACCGTCGAGCAGTACCTCGCCAGCGCTCGGCTCGCGCAGGCCGGCCAACAGTTTCAACAAGGTCGATTTGCCCGCGCCATTCGGTCCGACAATGCCCAGCGTTTCGCCGCGTTGCACCTCAAGGCTCACAGCTCGCAGCAACTCAGCGCCACGCACCTTGAAGCTCAGTTGCGAACAACTCAATACCGCGTTCATCGCGCCGACCTCCGGCCCACCAGAATCAGCGCAAACACCGGCGCGCCGACCAGCGCGGTGATCACCCCGACCGGAATCACCTGACCCTTGATCAGGGTGCGCGACAACACATCGGCGGCAATCAGAAACACTGCGCCACCCAAGGCACTCGCTGGCAGCAATCGAGCATGCCCCGTGCCGAGCAACAACCGCGCCGCATGGGGAATCACCAGGCCGACAAAACCGATCGAACCGACAATCGAGACCATCACGGCCGTGACCAACGCGGCGCAACCGATCAGCAGAATCTGCACGCGGCGCACCGGGATGCCGAGCGACGCTGCCGAATCCGCACCAAAGGTAAACGCATCCAGCGCCCGCCGATGCCACAGGCACACGACCAGCCCGAGCAAGGCCACCGGCACCGCCAGCCACACCGAAGGCCAGCGCACACCGCCGAGGTTGCCGAGCAGCCAGAACATGATCCCGCGAGCCTGTTCGGAACTCGCCGAGCGGGTAATCAGAAACGCTGTCAGCGCATTGAACAATTGCGAACCGGCAATCCCGGCCAGAATGATCTGCCCGGTGCCGTTGGCCGAGCCGCTGACCCGTGCCAGCAGAATCACCAGCACGAACGCCGTCACCGCACCGGCAAACGCGCCGGCCGACAGCGACACCAGCCCGGCACCGACGCCTAGCAAGGCGACCATTACCGCGCCAGTCGAGGCCCCGGCGGAGATGCCCAGCAGATAAGGATCGGCCAACGGATTGCGCAACAGCGACTGCAAGATCACCCCGCACGTTGCCAGCCCGGCGCCGCAGGCAGCGGCGACCAGTGCGCGGGTCAGGCGGTAATTCCAGACGATGCCTTCATCGATCGGGTCGAGCACATGACCGGCGCCCCACAGCTTGTTGGCCAGCACTTGCAGAACCACGCTCGGCTCGATCGAAGTTTCACCGATCGCCACGCCGCCGATAAGCGCAAGCGCGAGCGTCAGCACAACCAGCAGCGAACGGACCAGGCGTCTGCTCATGGCGCCAGGTCGTAGGCATTGATGGCGGCGGCGAGTTGCGCGAGGCCGTCGAAGGTGCGCAGGCTGGCCTGCATGGCCATGGCATCGAGGATGATGATGCGGTTGTGTTTCACCGCGTCCATGTTGCGCGTCACTGGATCGCTGCGCAGGAAGGCGAGCTTCTTCTGGTAATCGTCAGCCGGGAAACGCCGACGATCCATGCGCGCGATGACCAGGAAAGTCGGGTTGGCTTTGGCGATGGTTTCCCAACCCACGGTCGGCCATTCTTCATCCGACTCGACCACATTGCGCACGCCCAGGGTGCTGAGCATGAAATCCGGAACGCCTTTGTGCCCGGCCACAAACGGCTCGATGTTCATCTCGGCGCTGGAAAACCAGACCACTGCGCTGACGTCTTTGCGCTGCTGGGTTTTCGCCGTGGCGACCGACTGCGCGAGGCTGGCCTTGAGCTGTTCGTTGAGCTGTTCGCCACGCGGCTGCACATCGAAAATCGCTGCCAGTTGGCTCACGCTCTTGTAAATGCTGTCGATGCGAAACGGTGCAAGGCGCGTCCCATCGGAGCCAACGAGATTGTCCTTGGCTTCGCAGTCGGAGGGCAGCAGGTAGGTCGGAATCTTCAATTCATGAAACTGCTCGCGGGTGCCGACCGCACCTTGCGGGCCGACCATCCATTCCAGCTCCACCGCGACCAGCTCCGGGCGCTTGCCGATCACCGCTTCGAAACTCGGTTCGTTATTGGCGAGGCGCTCGATCTTGTCGTTCTGCGCCTTGTAGTTCGCCAGCACGTCGTTGAACCACAGCGAGGTACCGACGACTTTGTCGCCAAGACCCAGGGCATAGAGCATTTCGGTGCCGGCCTGGCCGATGGTGACCGTGCGTGCCGGGGCGTGCTGAAAAGTCAGGCTGCTGCCGCAATTCTCGATCGTCAGCGGATAAACCGTGGGCGCCGCTTGCGCCAAGGCACAGAGGCTCAGACTGGTGAGCAGGGTGGCAATACGGGGCAGCAGCATGGGGCAGTCTCCAATGGAACCGTACGGGGAGGGCGGGTACGGTTTGGAAACACACCATCAAGCGCTGTCAGCAAACAGTGCAAGGCCGGTCTTCGCGCAAAAAAACGCGCACGGCACGATGTCCTTCCCGGACACCCCGCCGGTTAGTAGTCATTGTGCCGGCAGGTCTCCTGACTGATGCGTCTTCGCCTGGCTCCGGCCTTCCCGGGGTTACCCAGTGGCAGTCGTGGAACAGGCTCGGCACCTACAGTTGCGGGGGCAGTTCCGATCGATGCTGAACAAGCACCTCGGATTCCCTATTAATCCCATGCGGAAACCGGCGGCGGCATGGTAGACGATTTGGGCGGTTGAGGGGGAGATGAATCTGTTGGCGGGTCGCGATTGATGCGAGTTATCAATGCAAATCAAAAGCCCCTCACCCTGGCCCTTTCCCAGAGGAGAGGGGACTGAACGTGGTGGATGCAAGAGATGCGTCGACGTGAATAACCGAGTCGAATGCAAATTTCAAAACCAACCAGAATCGGCTCCCTCTCCAGGGGGAGAGGGCTGGGGTGAGGGGCAGGGCCACCACAAGTCCAAAGCGGACCGCATGCTTCGTACCACCAACCTCCCGATCTTGAAAATCCCAAAGCCATAACCCGGATTTGCAATCCGCGAACCCCCACGGCTAATATACGATCCATATACACTTCGTATCGGATTGTACCCATGGGCATCGTAAAAATTTCCGAAGACATGCACGAAAACCTGCGCATCTCCAGCAACGCACTCAGTCGCTCGATCAACGCGCAGGCCGAGCACTGGATGCGTATCGGCATGCTCGCCGAGTTGCACCCCAACCTCGACCACAGCGCAATCTGCCGTTTGCTGATCCGCGCCGAACAGAATGGCGGGCTCGACCTGCACCAACTGACACAGGAAGTCGCCCTCGCATGAGAAACCAGATCAAGCTCAACACCGCGGACGAGATCGAAAAATCCCGCGCGGCCGGCAGACTGGCCGCCGAAGTGCTGGCCATGCTGGTGCCCCACGTCAAGGCCGGGGTGACCACCGATGAACTGGATCGGCTGTGCAACGACTACATCGTCAACGTACAGAAAGCCGTCCCGGCCAACGTCGGTTATCACGGCTTCCCGAAAACCGTCTGCGCCTCGGTCAACGACGTGGTCTGCCATGGCATTCCGTCCGCCACGCCGCTGAAGGATGGCGACATCCTCAACCTCGACATCGCCGTGATCAAGGACGGCTGGTTCGGCGACACCAGCCGCATGTACGTGGTCGGTGAGGCCACGCCGGAAGCGCAACATCTGATCAAGACGACTTATGACGCCATGTGCGCGGGTATTCGCGCGGTCAAACCGGGCGCCACGCTGGGCGATATCGGTTACGCGATTCAGAGCCTCGCCGAAAAGGAAGGCTTCAGCGTGGTGCGCGAGTATTGCGGCCATGGCATCGGCAAGATCTACCACGATGAACCGCAGATTCTGCATTACGGCTTTCCCAACCAAGGGATGAAACTCAAAGCGGGAATGATTTTCACCGTCGAACCGATGCTCAACGCCGGCAAACGCCACGTGAAGAACATGCCTGATGGCTGGACGGTGCTGACCAGGGATGGCTCGCTGTCGGCGCAGTGGGAGCACATGGTGGCGGTGACGGAGACCGGATTTGAAGTGCTGACGGCGTGGCCGGATCAGATCGAGGGGTATGCGGCTATCGGTTGATACTGCGGTTGGCGGTCAGGCACCCCTGAGTTCCAACGCATAAAAAAACGCCGCTTGAGCAAGCGGCGTTTTCTTTTGGCCGTTATTTCAGATCGAACCGATCCAGGTTCATGACCTTCGTCCAGGCCTTGACGAAGTCATTGACGAACTGCTGCTGCGCATCCGTACTGGCATACACCTCGGCCAGCGCGCGCAACTGCGCATTGGAACCGAACACCAGATCTACTCGCGTGGCGGTCCATTTCGGCGCACCGGTCTTGCGGTCGCGGCCCTCGAATTCATCGGCATCACGCGTCGTCGGGTTCCACTCCACGCCCATGTCCAGCAGGTTGGTGAAGAAGTCATTGCTCAGCGCTTCGGGTTTATCGGTGAAGACACCATGTCGGGTCTGCCCGACGTTGGTATTCAACACCCGCAGACCGCCGAGCAGCACGGTCATTTCCGGGGCGGTGAGGGTCAGCAGTTGCGCCTTGTCGATCAACAGGGTTTCAGCCGCGACGGTGTACTTGCCCTTGCTGTAATTGCGGAAACCGTCGGCAATCGGTTCAAGGAAGCCGAACGACTCGACATCGGTCTGTTCCTGCGAGGCATCCACGCGCCCTGGCGAGAACGGCACGCTCACTGAATGGCCAGCGTTCTGTGCGGCTTGCTCGACCCCGGCATTGCCGGCCAGCACGATCAGGTCCGCCAGCGAGATTTTCTTGCCGGTGCTTGCGCCATTGAATTCGCCCTGAATGCCCTCCAGGGTTTGCAGCACATGGGCCAGTTGCTCTGGCTGGTTGGCTTGCCAGAACTTCTGTGGTGCCAGACGCAAACGCCCGCCGTTGGCACCGCCACGTTTGTCCGAGCCGCGGAAGGTCGAGGCCGCCGCCCACGCCGTCGAGACCAGTTGCGAAACCGACAGGCCTGAGGCGAGGATTTTGCTTTTCAGCGCAGCGGCGTCGCTGTCGTCGATCAACGCATGGCTGACGTCAGGCAGCGGGTCTTGCCAGAGCAACTCTTCGTTGGGCAATTCCGGGCCGAGGTAGCGAGACAGCGGGCCCATGTCGCGGTGGATCAGTTTGTACCAGGCGCGGGCGAAGGCGTCGGCCAATTGCTCGGGATTTGCCAGAAAGCGCCGCGAGATCTGCTCGTAAGCCGGGTCGAAGCGCAATGCCAGGTCAGAGGTGAGCATGGTCGGCGACAGCTTTTTGCTCGGGTCGTGGGCATGTGGAACCGTGCCGGCACCGGCGCCGTTTTTCGGTTTCCACTGGTGCGCCCCGGCCGGGCTCTTGGTCAGTTCCCACTCGAAGCCGAACAGGTTTTCCAGGTAGTTGTTGCTCCAGCGGGTGGGCGTGGTGGTCCAGGTGACTTCCAGACCACTGGTGATGGTGTCTCCGCCCTTGCCGGTGCCGAAGGCGTTTTTCCAGCCCAGGCCTTGCTGTTCGAGGCCGGCCGCTTCCGGTTCAGGGCCGACGTTGTCGGCCGGGCCGGCGCCGTGGGTCTTGCCGAACGCGTGACCGCCGGCGATCAGCGCCACGGTTTCTTCATCGTTCATGGCCATGCGGCCGAAGGTTTCGCGAATGTCCCTGGCCGAGGCGACCGGGTCCGGATTGCCCTCGGGACCTTCCGGGTTCACATAGATCAGGCCCATCTGCACCGCCGCGAGAGGATTTTCCAGATTGCGTTCGCCCTGATCGGTGCGGCTTTCTTCCTTGCCGTGCAGATCCGGTTCGGCTACCAGCGTACCGTCACCGGGCTCCTGTACCGGGCCGTTGCTCTTGCCGTAACGATTGTCACCGCCGAGCCATTCGGTTTCCGAACCCCAGTACACGTCTTCATCCGGTTCCCAGACATCGGCGCGACCACCGGAAAAACCGAAGGTCTTGAAGCCCATGGACTCCAGCGCGACGTTACCGGTGAGCACAATCAGATCGGCCCAGGAAATGTTACGGCCGTATTTCTGTTTGATCGGCCAGAGCAGGCGACGAGCCTTGTCGAGGCTGACGTTATCCGGCCAGCTGTTCAGCGGGGCGAACCGCTGCTGACCGGAGCCGGCGCCACCGCGGCCATCGGCGGTGCGATAGGTGCCGGCGCTGTGCCAGGCCATGCGCACGAAGAGCGGGCCATAGTGGCCGAAGTCGGCTGGCCACCAGTCCTGAGAATCGGTCATCAATGCGCTGATATCTTGCTTCAGCGCCTGAAAATCCAGACTTTTGAATGCTTTGGCATAGTCGAAGTCCTGGCCCAACGGGTCAGACTTGGGCGAGTGCTGACTGAGGATTTTCAGGTTCAGTTGATTCGGCCACCAGTCACGGTTGGTCGTGCCGCCACCGGCGGCGTGGTTGAACGGGCATTTCGATTCGCTTGCCATGTTCGAGTCCCTATCAGGTCTGCTGCGGCCGGCTGGTGCCGACTTCGGACTTGTAAGGCTAGACCCGACTTGGCAAACCAGCTAATAGCGCAGGTATTGCGCGCCGATAGGCAAACTCTCTCAGCGCTGCGCTGCTTCTGATCAGCGAAATCAGCTCGATTGCGCCGTGTCGTCATCGGGCACATCGTCGAGAATATCTTCCTGCCCCGGCAGTTCAGTGATTACGCTGAAGTCACTGACCTCCACCGCGCCTTGCCCGTAACCGAGCAAATGAAACGAAAACGCCTTGCGCTGTTGCGGGTTTTCAAAGCTGAAGTCCATTTCCAGCGGCTGATCCGCCGTTGCGACCATTTCCGCGGGTAAGCCCAGTTGCACGTCTTGTTCGAACTCCTTGGCCTTGAGTTGTATGTACGCCGCTTGCTGCGGGTCGACCGCGCGCACGGTCAAGCGTACGCGTGTGTGCGAGCCTTTGGGCATTTCCAGATACTGCGCGCCGATCAGGTTGTCGGCCCAGTCATCCTTGATTTGCGCTTGCAGCGGGATGATGTT
Organism: Pseudomonas koreensis; assembly: GCF_036668835.1. Lineage (GTDB taxonomy): Bacteria > Pseudomonadota > Gammaproteobacteria > Pseudomonadales > Pseudomonadaceae > Aquipseudomonas > Aquipseudomonas koreensis_I. The sequence continues at coordinate 765,493 of NZ_JAZEVW010000002.1, read as the reverse complement.
GTTACTGCCGAACTGGTAGCGATGGTTGAGCGGCGTGCGCAGCAGCGACAGGTCCAACGCATTGGCGCGGGCGGCAATCTGTCCAGCCGGATGACCGCTGTAGCGGCCCTTGTAAATGGCGCTGTCGGCGATGAAGCCAGCGCTTTCGTAATAGCGGCAGCGACGCGGCATATCGCATTCGGAGAAGATGCCGCGGCCATCGTGATAGCGCAGCTTGCCATTGGTGAATGACATGATTTCGCGGCCGGAGTCATAGTCACGGAACAGCGAGCGACCGCTCAGCGCGGAGGGCACTGGCAGGTCGAAGTAGTCGAGGATCGAAGTGCTCAGATCGACATGACCATAGACGCCTTTGTTCAGGCGCGGCAGTTGCGCCTGCTCCGGTGCCAGGGTCAGGTTGAACCCCCATGACGAGGCCAGACGCACGCCGTCGATGCCGTGGGATTCGTCGGATGTGATCACCACAAGCGTGTCCTTGAGCACGCCTTTGCGCTCCAGGCCATTGAGAAACTGATCCAGCGCATCGTCGAGATAACCGACGGCGGCCTGCTTCGGCGTTTCGTAACGCTGCAGATAATCGTCCGGTGCGGAGTAGGGCTGGTGAGTGCCCACGGTGAGCAGGGTGAGCATCCACGGCTGTTTGTTTTTCTTCAGCTTGCCAACGTAATCCAGCGCACCCTCAAAGAACGCTTTGTCATCCTTGCCCCACGGAAACTCCAGATAATTGCTGTTGCTGAACCATTCCAGGCCATGGGTCGCGTCGAAGCCGATGTGCGGCATGATCTTGTCTTTGGCCATGAAGCGCAGCCCCGCACCTTGCAGGTAATGCGTGCTGAAACCGTGGTCGCGCAGTTGTGCCGGCAGGCAGGCCTGATTGCGCTCGTTGAGGGTGAGCATTTCCACGCCTTTGGGCGTGCCGTTGTCGAGTTTGTCGTAGTCGCCGCAGAGCATGGCGTACAGACCGCGAATGGTCTGGTGTGTGTGCAGCACGTAATCCGGGGTGTTCATGCCGCGTTCGGCCCAGCGGCTGAGGTTGGGCATCAGGTCTTCCTGATAATGACTGCCGATGGCCTCGCGGTTGGCGCGGATGTATGCGCCGGGAATGCCCTCCAGTGCGATGATCAGCACGTTGCGCGCTTGTCCCGGTGCGGCGAGCAGTTTTTCCCCGTTGAGGTCGACGTCGGTCAGCCCGGCCATGGCCGGTGCGGGCTCTTCGACGTCGCCGTCCAGCCATTCCTCGGCGCGAATCTGCAGGTCGGCCACTTCGCTGGCGAGCAGTTGATGCGGCAAGTTGTACAGGCGCCACGGATCGGCTTCGTTCGGCCACAGGTTCTGCGCGCCCCAATGCGCGGCGAACAACACCAGCGGCGCGCCCCAGGCTGCGCGGGGCAGGGGTGTGAGCGGCCAGTTCCGACCGGCGAATCGGGTCAGCAACCACATGACCAATGCCAGCAGCAGGGTCACGCCCAACGCGGGATGCGCCAGGCCGCCGCCAGTGGAGTTTTCCACGAATTGCGGATCGATCAGGTAATGGATATCGGAAGGTGTCGGCAGCCGACCGACCGCGCTGACCAGTTCCGCGGTCGCCACCGCCAGCAAGCCCCACAACAGCAGCACCGGCGTGGCCAGCCACCACGCGCGGCGATGCAGCAAAACCAGCAACAGGCTGCCCACGGCCAGGTCCGACAGATAACCCAACGGGCTCGACCAGCCCAACGCCGCGCGCAGGCCCATCGGCACGATCAATACCAACAGCAGCAGAGAAAACAGTCGGGCGTATGGTTGCCGCAACCGGTTGAAAAGAGCGCTCACAAAAAGACCTTCCAGCCATCAAATCGTCATAAAAGTGTGGGCGATGATAGCAAGGCTCAGCCATCTGATTGCCTTTAAAAACCCGCGAGTGATGCGCAAAGACAAGCGCTGGCGGGGATGAAAAAATCGGTTAATCCCCAGTGGCTACTGGATCTAGCGCAGCGAAGTGCCTGGTTGCCTATGCGGACTCAGCCGGGGAATTATTGTGTCAGGCTGTGAACGGTCGCCGCTGAAGCACCAAAGACATACGGCAGCGTCCGGTGCTATCGATATGCAATAAAGGTATTTAAGTTCAATTTTTCATAGCGATAAAGTCAGGCTTTTCAGCAATCCACCCCTGCTGCGAGGTTGTCATGGCCACACCGTTCAAACGTTCCGCATTGACCCTGTTGGCCGCTGCCCTGGCGGGCACCGCGTTGTTCAGCTCGGTCGCTCAGGCCGAAGGCAAGATCAGCATCGCCCAGCAGTTCGGCATCGGTTACCTGATTCTCGATGTGGTCCGCGACCAGCAACTGATCGAGAAACATGGCAAAGCCCAGGGCCTCGACATCAAGGTCGACTGGAACAGCATTTCCGGCGCCACCGCGATGAACGAAGCGCTGCTGACCGGTTCGCTCGACGTGGTCTCGGCCGGCGTGCCGCCGATGCTCACCGTGTGGGATCGCACCAAAGGCAAACAGAACGTCAAGGCCATCGCCGCGCTCGGCTCGATGCCCAATTACCTGTTGACCAACAATCCGAACATCAAAACCCTCAAGGACTTCAGCGACAAAGACCGCATCGCCGTGCCTGCTGCCGGGGTGGGCTTCCAGTCGCGCACCTTGCAGATCGAAACCGCCAGGCTGTTCGGCGATGCCCAGTACAAGAAGTTCGACGACATTTCCGTCAGCCTGCCGCACCCCGATGCGACGGCCGCGCTGATTGCCGGCGGCTCGGAAATCAACTCGCATTTCTCCAGCCCGCCGTTCCAGTACCAGGCGTTGCAGAACCCCAATGTGCACAAAGTCCTGAGTTCGTACGACGTACTCGGCGGCCAGGCGACGTTCAACGTGCTGTACACCACGGAAAAATTCCACGACGAAAACCCCAAGACCTACAAGGCGTTCTACGACGCCCTGGCCGAGGCCGAGAAAATCATCAAGGCTGACAAACCGGCTGCGGCCCAGGCCTATATTCGTGTTGAGCAGTCGAAGTTGCCGTTGGCGCTGGTGGAGCAGATCGTCAACGACCCGGAAATCGACTTCACGGTGGTACCGCAGCGTACGTTTATTTATGCCGAAAAATTGCAGGAACTGGGCGTGCTGAAAAACAAGGCGGGGAGCTGGAAGGATTATTTCTTTGAAGCGGCGCATGGTGGGGCGGGGAGCTGATGTCCTGCGACAGGATCAAAAGCCCCTCACCCTAACCCTCTCCCAGAGGGAGAGGGGACTGATCCCAGCGTTTGTAAGATAGGCGCCGACTTGCGATACCGAGTTGAACGAAAGTTTTGAACGGCCCACAAATCGGCTCCCTCTCCAGGGGGAGAGGGCTGGGGTGAGGGGTAGCTCCACCACGAAACCGAAGCTTCTGCAGCCCCCCCAGCAATCAATGCATCTTGCTGTGATCATGCCCCTGCATATTGGTCAGCGCACGTACCGGCGCCTTCACTTCGAGGGTCTCTTTCTCGCCCTTGGCGTTTTCCACGGTCAGGGTCAGCGGCACGCTTTCGCCTTCCTTGAGCTGCCCGGTCAGCCCCATCAACATCACGTGATAACCATTGGGGTCAAACGCGACCGCTTTGCCCGCCGGCAGGTCGACCGACTTCACCGGGCCCATGCTCATGACATCGTTCTTCATGGTCATTTCGTGGATCTGCACGTCCTTGGCGACCGGCGAAGCCACCCTGAGCAACTTGCTGTCGCTGTCAGCGGTGAGGGTCATGAACGCGCCGCTGGCGGTCTGGGTCGGCACGGTGGCGCGGACCCAGGCGTCGTCGACTGTGGTTTGCGCCGCTGCCTGAAAAGCCAGGCCCAGCAACGACAGACCCCATACAGCGCGTTTGATGTGGTTCAAGACAGGACGCATCAGCAGACCTCCATAACAGTAAGCAAATCTTCCGTGCATTGTTCTGCCGAAAGCGATGTGGACAGCCCCAGGCGCAAGCCGCCGTTGGAGTCGTAGACGTAACTGGTTGCGGTGTGCGAGATGGTATAGGTGTCGCCGGCCGGAACCTTCTCGTAGAACACGTCGAATTCCTTGGCCGTGGCCTGGGTTTCTTCAAGGGTGCCATAGAGCGCGACGAAGGTCGGGTCGAAGGCTTTCATGTAGGCGTCGAGAATTTCAGGGGTGTCACGCTCGGGATCGAGGGTGATGAAGATCACCTGCAAGCGATCGCCGTCGGCGCCCATCAGCTTCTTGATCTTCGCCGCACGGGCGAGGGTGGTCGGGCACACGGCCGGGCATTGGGTGAAACCGAAAAACACCATCGGCATCATGCCGCGAAAGCTCGACAGCGTCATGGTTTCGCCGTCGGTGTTCTTCAGCTTGAAGGTGCGCCCCATGATCTTGTTACTCAGATCCTTGCCGTACTTGTACGACAGTTGGCCGCGGGTGTCGCAGCCAGCGAGCAGGCCCAGCCCGAGCACACCCATTCCCGCAAGTACCTTGCGGCGAGTCAACAAAGCCGTCATCTAATACCGCCTTTTGCAGCCCGTCAGTCGGCAGGACTGGCGGGGGGTTAACCGTAAAAGCGGCGCATGATACCAAACTGCAGGCAGACGCCGGCCACGGATCGCCGGATGGTGTGGGATAGCGCCTTAAAAGGTGTAAGAAAAGATGACCTCGCGGGTTTCGACAGGCATGGCTGAGGGGGAGTGGGGCCGTCAGCCGTGAATGATCGAATTCACCGATTCGGCCGTGATCACCGGCGCCTCGATCGCATCGATCAAGCCGCACAGCATGGCTTGCGACGGGTCGATGATCCGCGGTGCCGCCGTCAGGTATTTCTCGGTTTCCAGTGTTTCCCGTGCACCTTCCGTGCGTTCGGCGACGATGCGCGCGTACAGGTACAAATCGTAATCCAGGCTCATGGCGTACTCCGACATACGCGAATGGTCGACCGCGCCCTGCAAGTGCCAGTGAAACGGATGAAAGAGAAATTTACTGTGAGTACACGCCGAGCGGCGCTCGCCGGCGAGAAAGACGATATTGCCCATCGATTCGACAGTGCCCAGATTATGCGTATGCACCGGAATCGGCAGGGACAACAGGAAGTTGTACATAGTGAAACCGTAACTGCATTCGCCGCCCATCGTGGCAATGTTGACGATCAGCTTCGAGGCTTTTTGCTGTACGGCTACGGAGGCTTTGTCGATCAATTGGCCGCAGGTTGACGCGTTGATCGGCCCCGTGAAATTGATGACGTGAACGGGCATGAGTCACCTCGCTGTTGAATGGCGTTTTGACGATGCGGGTTTACCGACTGCTTTGACGGGCTTGTTCAGTGACCCCTCTCGCAGACCGGACGGGTATGCGTTGCCCCGCACTGACGCTCGGCTTGCGCGATGCCTTGCAGGCGCTCATAGCAACTGCGTGACGCTACGGCGGCAGCATGGCGTGGCGGCTCTGGCGCACTGACAGGTTGTCGAGGCTGATCCTCTGCCACTGTCAGGCCTGGAGGAGAGCTTAGCTCCATTTCATGAGCAGGCTCTTGAGCCTTTTCCATTTGCATGGCGCAGTGGTGGTTTTCGACGGGCGCTTTCATGGCAGACCTCAAGTTAAAAGGGGCAGCAACGCCGCCCCCGATTTGGCGTTTAAGACTTGCGTCCGCCGCCATGGCTCTGTTGCCCGCCCTTACGGCCGGCTTCCGAGGCTTTTTCGCGGTCGTTGGCGAAGTTGCCGCCGTTGCCGCTGCCCGACGAGCCTTTTTTATCGCTGGTGGAGGTCTTGTTATTGCCCTGATTCTTATTACCGGTAGTCATGATGGTTCTCCGACAAAAGTGAGGGTTCTTGCTGTCCGTTTACGTAACGGACATTAATTCCGATAACGCCAAAGCGTGAATCGTTTTGATTGTTTTACAGTTGCCCGATAAGCGGTCGAACGGTTAATGGCTGAGCAGCAAATCGTGGATCAGGCACACCGAGCCATCGGTGGCCGCCGTGGTGGTGCTGTAATCGACCTGGTTATACACGCCGCCATGGAAGTTGAAACGCTGGCTGGCCCAACTGCTGTCCATTTGTAGCGGCGGCGTGGATGTAGTTACGCCATTGCTGATCACCAACACGGTCACCAGACCCGCCGAGGTGACGTTGATTTCGACCGTGAAGGGCACGTTGAGGCCAATGTTGCTGGCGATCGTGCTGTTGACCGGGTCGGGCTGATTGAAGCTCTGGCGAAAGCCCCAGGTGATTTTGTTCTTGTTCCAGAACACCTTGATCGCCGGGCTGTCGTCGTCTTTGACGTGCATCTGCGAAATCACCACTTTTTGCGCGGAGTTCACTTGCGTGAGCGTCATGCGTTGGCGATTGACGTGTAGCGCCGCACTTTCCAGCGTCCAGTAAACCGGCTCTTTCCATTCGCAACGGGTGCGATGGGTGCTTTTGCTTGAAGCGCCAAGGGTCGGCGCGCTGAAACGGATGCTGCCATCGGGCTGGCGGCTGATGACCTCAGGAAAACGCAACAACGCCTCGTCGCCCATCAACTCCAGTGCGACCGGGTTGGTGGGCGAAGTGGCAACGGGGGTGGTGATGCGTAAACGGCTGATATCGACGGGCATAAATACCTCCAAAATCTCGGACAGATGAAGTGGGTAAGTTGCAAGACGAGTGATGCCGGGTGCATCGATGTGTTCCATGAACTTAACAGTGCGTGGACTAATGGCATTGATCAGCGGGTGTGGATTGTCTCGTTTGAGTGGACGGTGAAACGCGTTTCAGCCGATTTATCCCTTTTCGCTGGGTCAGTAATCTGTACCCAACTTGAACGCAACAACAAACTTCAAACTTGAAAAGGGACTGACACCATGACTACTCCAACTTACAACCGCCTGAACAAAGACGACGCCATCGTGCTGCTGGTTGACCACCAGACCGGCCTGATTTCCCTGGTGCAGGACTTCTCGCCCAACGAGTTCAAGAACAACGTGCTGGCCCTGGCCGATCTGGCCAAGTTCTTCAACCTGCCGACCATCCTCACCACCAGTTTCGAACAAGGCCCGAACGGCCCACTGGTCCCGGAGCTGAAAGAAATGTTCCCGGACGCGCCGTACATCGCTCGCCCAGGCCAGATCAACGCCTGGGACAACGAAGACTTCGTCAAAGCGATCAAGGCGACCGGCCGCAAACAGATCATCATCGCTGGCGTGGTCACTGATGTCTGCGTAGCGTTCCCGACGCTGTCGGCACTGGCGGAAGGTTTTGATGTGTTCGTGGTCACTGACGCTTCGGGCACCTTCAACACCACCGTGCAACAAGCTGCGTGGAGCCGCATGACCCAGGCTGGCGCACAAATGATGAACTGGTTCTCGGTGGCCTGTGAGCTGCACCGCGACTGGCGCAACGACATCGAAGGCTTGGGCAACCTGCTGTCGCAGCGTATCCCCAACTACCGCAACCTGATGAACAGCTATACGGCGCTGACGGCTCAGCAGAAGTAATGACCTGGTGAAAAACGCAAAGCCTGCTGAAAAGCAGGCTTTTTGTTGTTCAGGCATTTAATACTGCAAGTCAGGTCATGCTCATCGACGGCTGCGGCACCCGCGAAGCCGAACGCGCGGCGAGCAACGCCAGTACCGCCGCGACGATGAGCAGCCCGGCGCTGGATTCGAACGTCGCGCGATAGCCGCTCATGTCGAACAACACGCCGCCGACAATCGCGCCCGAAGCGATAGCGAACTGCACCACCGCGACCATCAGACCGCCACCCGCTTCTGCGGCATCCGGCAGGGTTCGCGCCAGCCACGTCCACCAGCCCACCGGGGCTGCCGTCGCCACCAGCCCCCACAATCCGAGCAGCACCGCTGTAATGACCGTAGAACTACCGAAGGCAATCAGCGCCATGGCGATCACCGCCATCAGCAGCGGAATGACGATCAGCGTGCGATGCAGGCTTTTTTTCACAAACCCTTCGATCAGGAAAGTCCCGGCCAGCCCGGCCACGCCGAGGCCGAGCAACATCAGCGAAAGCACCGAGACGTTCACCTGAGTGACCGTTTCAAGGAACGGCCGCAGATAGGTAAACAGCATGAACTGGCCCATGAAAAACACACTGACCGCGAGCATACCCAACGCCACCGACGGGCGTTTGAGCAAGCGCAAGACGTTGCCGGAAGCGGCGCCCCCCGCAGCTTTCATCGACGGCAGACTGAACATCAGCCAGGCCCCGGCCAGCAGCGCGACCGGCACCACGCAGAAAAACGCACCGCGCCAGCCGATCAACGCGCCGAGGAAACTGCCCAGCGGCGCGGCAATCACGGTGGCCAGCGCATTACCGCCGTTGACGATCGCCATCGCCCGCGTGACCTGTTCATCCGGCACCAGCCGCATCGCTGTCGCCGCCGACAGCGACCAGAAACCACCAATCGCCACGCCGATCAGTGCGCGACCGAGCATGAACACCGTGTAGTTCGGCGCGAACGCGACCACGCTGCCGGAGACGATCATCAGCCCGGTCAGCGACAGCAGCAGCGGCTTGCGATCGACTCGCGCGGCCAGCAACGGAATCAACAGACTGGTAAGCAGGGCAAACAGCCCGGACACGGAAATGCCCTGACCGGCCTGGCCTTCGCTGATGTGCAGGTCACTGGCGATCGGCGTCAGCAGGCTGACCGGCATGAACTCTGAGGCGACCAGCACGAAGGCCGCGAGCGACATGGCGAAGACCGCGCCCCACGAGGCGGGCGGTTGTGGCGGGGTGGATGTGGTCACGGTCATTGTCGAAATCCTGTGTTGCGCGAAACGCCCATTGTCCCGTTCAGGCGCGCACGGCTGTAGCGCGATTCGCTGGATTTCTTGCCTGATCCGCTGAGCCGTGGCATTTAAGCGGGACGCTCGCGCGCCGGCAGGCTACAGTTCAGCGCAGAGGTGACGGACCCACATGACCAAGACATTTTCCCAGGATTTATCGTTGCAGGCCGAGCTGGCGCAGACCATCGGCGCCCATGCCGAGGTGCCGGGCGATTTCCCCACGGCGATTGCCGGGCTCGGTTTTTTCCGCCGCGAGCAACCCTCGTCACCGGTGGTGTGCATGGTCGAACCCAGCGTGATTCTGGTAGCGCAGGGCGAGAAAAAACTGTGGGTGGGCGGCGAAGGTTTCATGTACGACACCTCGCGATTCCTGCTGACCTCACTGGATCTGCCGGCCAATTCCGAAGTATTGCAGGCCAGCCCCGAGCGACCCTGTCTGGGCCTGTCGTTCAAGCTCGATGTGCAGATGCTCGCCGAACTGGCCGCGCAGAGTAATCCACCGCCATACCGCAACGTTGCCGAGCGCAAAGGCGTCGGTATCGGCTCGGTCACCCAGCCGATGCTGCTGGCGTTCCTGCGCTTGCTCGCACTGCTCGAAGAGCCGGATGCAATCGCGGTGTTGGCGCCGTTGATCCAGCGCGAAATCCACTTCCGCCTGCTGCAAAGCGATCAGGCGCCGCGGTTGCGCAAGATCACCGCGGTCGACGGGCAGGGCTACCGCATCGCCAAAGCCATCGACTGGCTGAAAATCAACTACACCTCGCCGTTGCGAGTCGAGGAACTGGCCGCGCGGGTGCAGATGAGTGCGCCGACCTTCCACCATCATTTCCGCCAACTGACGACGATGAGCCCGCTGCAATATCAGAAGTGGTTACGCCTGACCGAAGCGCGGCGGCTGATGCTCAACGAACAGCAGGACGCCTCCAGCGCCGCCTTCAAGGTCGGCTACGAAAGCCCATCGCAGTTCAGCCGCGAATACAGCCGACTGTTCGGCGCCGCGCCCAAGCGCGACATCGTTGCGTTGCGTGGGCAGCGACGTTCGGGGGACGAGCGTCAAGACGCCAAAATCAAAAGCCCCTCACCCTAACCCTCTCCCGGAGGGAGAGGGGACTGACCCAGGTGAATGTAAGAGATGCGCCGACGTGCGATACCGAGCTGAATGCGACTTTTGAAAATCAACAGCCCCTCACCCTAACCCTCTCCCGGAGGGAGAGGGGACTGACCGCGGTGGATGTGAGAGATACGCCGACTGAGATACCGAGTCGTACGCAAATTTCAAAGCCAACGCAGATCGGCTCCCTCTCCAGGGGGAGAGGGCTGGGGTGAGGGGCGAATCCACCGAATATCTCAAGCCATGCGGCGCTTCTAACCACTCAACAATGAGCGTTAGCTCGAGTGCCCTTGATCTTGATCTTGCCTAACCAGCGACATCGGAAGGCTGAGTGGAGGGATTGATCCGGGCGTGGGAGCGCAGCGACCGTCTGGCGCAGCCAGACACAGCGGAAGTAGGTGCAGCGAAGCAAACCGTAACCGCTGCGGCCGGAGCGATCCCGCAGCGAAGGAACCCGAGCCTGCGAGGGCCGTACGTAGGAGCAAGCCTTTTTGGGTACTTTTTCGGCGTCTGGAAAAAGTGCCTCGCCGTAAGGGCGAAACCCTAAGCAGCCGTGACCGCAGCAACGGATATGTCCCCGGTCAAAAAACTCGTCCCATGAAAGCAAGCCACCACTTCCTCTCGATCTCCGTGCTGACGGCGCAACAGTCAGTTGCTGCACGCCACACGCACTGCTTGTATCCTTGCCCCAGCCGAGGACATACGGCCGCTGTCAGGGCCTCGATCCGCTGACGGCAGGAACGGGAAACCGGACTTTCCATAAGGTACTTTCGTGAAGCGTGATACCCACCTCGTCATCCTCCTGTTACTGGTGATCGGCTGTTCCCTGGCGTCCCTGACCATCTGGAAAGTCCTCGCTTCGCGCGAGCGCGCGCTCGAGGAAGTCAACGTTCACAGCCTGAACCTGACGCAGGCACTGGCGACCTATTCCGAAGGCATCGTCCGCCAGAGTTCGCTGCTGTTGCTCGGGCTGGTCGAGCGTCTGGAAACCGAAGGCAGCGGTCCGGCGCACATCGAGCGCTTGCGCACATTGATCCACCGTCAGCAACCGCTGATGCCGCAGCTGAGCGGCATCACCATTTACGACCGCCACGGCCATTGGCTGATGTCCTCGAACCGGCCGATTCCCCAAGGCGCCGACAGCAGCGACCGTGCCTATTTCATTCATCACCGCGACGATCCGAGCCGCGAGACGTTCATCGGCCCGCCGATCCGCAGCCGCAGCAATGACGAGTGGGTAATCACCGTCAGCCGCCGCTTCAATGACGATCAGGGCGCGTTCGCCGGGGTGGTTGCGGTCACGCTGGGCGTGCAGAACTTTCTGCGCCTGTTCGGCAAACTCGACGTCGGTCAGGACGGCGCGATCGGCCTGTCGTACACCGACGGCACGCTGCTGGTGCGCTACCCGTTCCGCGAGCAGGACATGGGCCGCAACTTCTCCACATCGCCGATCTACGCCAAATACCTGCTGGAGCGCTCGGTCGGCACCGCGTCGTTCACCTCCAGCCTGGACGGCGTCGAACGCCTCTATGCGTTTCGCAAAAGCCAGAAACTGCCGCTGATCACCACCGTCGCCCTCGGCAAACATGAAGCCCTCGCGGCATGGCGCACCGAGGCCTTGCTGTCAGCGGTGGTGGTCGCCAGCCTGTTGGGGCTGACCGGTCTCATCGGCTGGTTTCTCTATCGCGATATTCGCCGGCGTACCCAGATCGAAGAGGAGTTGCGAATCGCCCAGCAGCAGTTGCTCGGCTCCAATCGACAGCTGGAATTGCTGGCGATGAAGGATGCGCTGACCGCGCTGGCCAACCGTCGCTGTTTCGACCAGACCCTCGCCACCGAGGCGCGCCGGGCTCAGCGCGATGGCGGCTCGCTGGCCTTGTTGATGATCGATCTGGATTACTTCAAGTTGTACAACGATTCGCTCGGGCATGTCGCCGGCGACGCGTGCCTGCAGGCAGTCGGCAAACTGCTGGAAGACTCTGTGCGGCGACCGTCAGATCTGGTCGCGCGTTACGGCGGCGAAGAGTTCGCGGTGATCATGCCCGACACCGACGCGCAGGGCGCGGTGGTGGTGGCGCAACTGCTCGTTGATCGCCTCAGGCAGGAAAATCTGCCGCATCCTTCCAGTCCACTGGCCCGGGTCAGCGTGAGCATCGGCGTTGCTGCGGGGCAGGGGCCGCAACTGGACGCCGTGCAAAGTCTGATCGAATCCGCCGATCAGGCGCTGTATCAAGCCAAGGCCGCCGGGCGCAACGGCTTCGCTGCGTACCGCGGTGAACACTCACTCAAAGGGCGCGGCCATCAGCCCACTGACCCGTGACACCAGCGTGTCGACCGCAAAGGGTTTGGTCAGCACCTGCATGCCCGGCCCGAGCTGGCCATTGCCGATCACCGAATTTTCCGCGTAGCCGGTGATGAACAAGGTTTTCAACTGCGGGCGGATTTCCCGCCCGGCATCGGCCATCTGCCGCCCGTTCATGCCACCCGGCAGACCGACATCGGTGATCAGCAGATCGATCTTCGCGCTCGAACGCAGCAATTCCAGCCCTTCGACGCTGTCCGCCGCTTCGAGCAAGCTAAAGCCGAGGTCATTGAGAATGTCCTTGAGCAGCAGGCGCACCGAGGGTTCGTCGTCAACGATCAGAATGGTCTCGCTGGCCTTGGCAAACGGCGTGCTGGTGCTCTGCGCGTCGTCGTGATTGTGCTGCGCCGAGCCGCGATAACGCGGCAGGTAAATGCACATTTCGGTGCCTTGGCCGACCTGCGACTGCACCCGCACCTGACCGCCGGATTGCTTGGTGAAACCGTAGATCATCGACAGTCCCAACCCGGTGCCTTGACCCAAGGGCTTGGTGGTGAAAAACGGATCGAAGGCCTTGGCCATGACTTCGGCGCTCATCCCGGTGCCAGTGTCGGTCACGCACAGGCACAGGTATTGACCGGCGGGCATGTCCAGCGCCCGCGCGGCTTCGACATCCAGCGAACGATTGGCGGTTTCGACGGTGATGCGCCCGCCATCGGGCATCGCATCGCGGGCGTTGATGCACAGGTTGAGCAGGGCGTTCTCCAGTTGGCTGGCATCAACCAGGGCCGGCCACAGATCGGCAGCGATTACGGTTTTCAGGCGAATGCTCGGGCCGACGGTACGCTGGATCAATTCGCTCATGCCGGCGATCAGCGCGTTGACCTCGGTAGGCCGTGGATCGAGGGTCTGGCGCCTGGAGAATGCCAGCAGACGATGGGTCAGGGCGGTGGCACGCTTGGCAGCGTCCTGAGCGATTTCCATGTACTTGCCGACGTCGTGCAGACGTCCTTGATTGATGCGTTTGTCGACCAGCTCAAGCGAGGCGCAAATCCCCGCGAGCAGGTTATTGAAGTCATGGGCGAGGCCGCCGGTGAGCTGCCCGACCGCTTCCATTTTCTGCGACTGGCGCAGTTTTTCTTCGGCCTGCATCAGTTCGGCGGTGCGTGCCGAAACCCGTTGTTCAAGCGTGTCATTCAATGCGCGCAGGGCGGCGGTGGCGCGGTCGCGCTCGGCCTCGACGTTGCGTCGCTCCTCAACATCGATGAGTACGCCGGGAAAACGCAGCGGCGTACCGTCCTCGGCGCATTCGACGCGGCCGTTGGCTTCGATCCAGGTGTATTTGCCGTCGGCGCCGCACACGCGGTACTGATGCGAATAGGCACCGCCACGGACAATCACTTCGTTGATCGCGGCGATCAGTCCGTCACGGTCGTCGGGGTGGACGCTGATGACTATCTGCTCAAGGCTCAGGCCATCGCGGCCCAGCGCCGGGTCGAGGTTGAACACCCGGGCGAAGGCCTCATCAACGGAAAAACCATCGGAGGGCAGGTGCCAATGCCAGGTGCCGATGATCGCGCCAGCGGCAAGGGCCAGTTGCACACGCTCGATGTTCTCGCGGGCCACGGCCTCGCTGACGCGCAGGCGTTCCTGGGCATTGCGGCGTTCGGTGACGTCATTGAAGAGGATTGCGATTTGCCGATCGGCCGGCTCGCCAACGCGCACGGCGCGCACGTCGAACCAGCGCTCGAAGGTATTGGCGTAGTTTTCGAAGTTGGCCGGTTCACCGGTTTTTGCCACATGGCCGTAGGTCTCGAACCAGAACCGTTCCAGGTTCGGCGCAAACTCGGTGACCCACTTGCCGCGCAGATTGACCCCGGCCTGACGCTCGAATGCCGGGTTGGCTTCGACGAAAAAATAATCGATCGGCTGGTCGTCGTCATCGAACTTGACCTTGACGATGGCAAACGCCGCTTCGATGGTTTCGAGGATCGTGCTGAAGCGTTCTTCGCTCAGGCGCAATGCATTTTCGGCGCTGCGCGAGCGAGTCAGGTCGAGCATCGCGCCGATCATCCGCTCAGGCTGGCCGGCGGCATCGCGGATCAGATGACCACGATCGAGGACTTCAGCGTAGGAACCGTCGTGGCAGCGAAAGCGGTATTCGGCGCTCCAGGTGGTGCCCTTGCCATCGATCGCCGAGCGAATCGAGGTGGTCACCCGGCCACGGTCCTGAGTGTGGATCTGCGCAAAGCGCCAGTCGCAGGTCGGCTCGATGGCCTCGACGACATAGCCGTAGGCTTGTTGCAGGGAGTCGTTCCAGACGATCCGGTCAGTCTTCAGATCCCAGTCCCAGACGGCGTCGCAGGTGGCCTCGACGGCCAGGCGCAGGCGCGTGACCTCGGACTCGAGCTGCTCGCGAGTAAGCTGTTTCAGGACATCCACTCCTCATGCCTTATTGATGGTCGGCTCTGCTTTCGAACGGCACGCCGCAACGAACATTCATGAGCTGGACACTGTGTCAGCATTGACCCGGCGCACCACGTTTAAGTTGCACGCCCGCGCAGTTATAACGCTTCGCCGTTATCCAGCCGTTCGAGCAGCGTCTGCCCGCGTTGCCACAGCGCCTGCTGTTTGGCCAGCGGCATGCGGTCGAGGTTCTTGTACATCATGCTCATCCGCTGATTACCGCGCAGCCGATCGCCGTGGCGCATCAGGAAATGCCAATACAGGGCGTTGAACGGGCAGGCATTGTCAGCCGTGGTTTCGCGTACCGAATAGGCGCAGGCGCGGCAATAGTCGGACATCCGGTTGATGTACTGGCCGCTGGCGCAGTACGGCTTGGAACCGAGGTAGCCACCGTCGGCGTGCATGACCATGCCGAGGGTGTTGGGCAACTCGACCCAATCGAACGCGTCCATGTAGATCGCCAGATACCACTCGCAAATCTGGCTCGGCGCGATGCCGGCGAGCAGGGCGAAATTTCCGGTCACCATCAGCCGCTGAATATGGTGCGCGTAGGCGTGCTGGAGACTTTGGCCGATGGCCTGGCGCATGCAGTTCATTTGCGTGGCGCCGGTCCAGTAGAATTCCGGCAGTGCACGCTGGTTGGCGAAGACATTGCCATCTGCGTACTCGGGCATTTTCAGCCAGTACACGCCACGCACGTATTCGCGCCAGCCGATCAATTGGCGGATGAAGCCTTCGGCGGCATTCAGGGCAATTGCGCCGGACCAGTACGCCGCCTCGACATCGCTGCACAGCTGGCGCAGATCGAGCAGACCGATGTTCAACGCAGCGCTGATCCGTGCGTGGAACAGAAATGGCTCGTCGCTAGCCATCGCATCCTGATAGTCACCGAAACCGGCCAGGCCATAGTCAAGAAAATAAGCCCAGAGTGCCTGCGCATCGGCGTGGGTCACCGGGTAATTGAAATCCTCGAGGCTGCCGTAGTGACTGGCGAAGCGCGCGCCGACCAGCGCCAGCACGTCGCGAGTGATTGCATCGTTGTCGAACCGTGCGGGGTAGGGCGGCTTGGCGCCCTTGGGCAGGGCTTTGCGGTTGTCGCTGTCAAAATTCCAGGCGCCGCCGAGCGGTGTGCCGTCACCATTGAGCAGCAGGCGGCTTTTGCGGCGCATGTCGCGGTAAAAGTACTCCATGCGCAGCTGTTTTTTTCCGGCAGACCAGGCGCGAAATTCATCACGCGAACAGAGAAAGCGCCGGTCGGCATGCCAGTGCAGCGGCAGTCCGCAATCCTTCAGCGATTGTTCCAGACGCCAATCACCGCATTCGGTCAGGTGCACTTCGCGCGCTTGCAACAGCGCCTGCCAGCGCTTGAGTTCGCCGGGCACCGAGCCGCTGTTGTGTGGGTCGTCGAGAGTGACGTAATGCACGCGAATGCCCTGGTCTTGCAGGGCCTTGGCGAAGTGGCGCATCGCGCTGAAGATCAGCGCGATCTTTTGCGGATGGTGGGCGACATGGGTGGCTTCTTCCATGACCTCGACCAGCAGCACAGCGTCGTGCTCACGGTCGAGATCGGCGAGGCAAGCGAGGTCGAAAGACAACTGGTCGCCCAGCACCAGACAGAGCCGATGGGTGGTGTTCATGTGCGCGGGTTCAGGTAAGGAGCAGCAACAGGTGCTCGGCCAGGGATTCGTGGTTTAGTTGCGAATACTTATACAGATTGTAGTTCGTGTATAGATATTTGCGCGCTAATGAACGAAAACCTGGCGCTGCCTGAATCGTGCACGGGTAGCCGGGTTAGCCGCCGTATGCCGGATAGTCGGTATAACCTTCAGCGCCACCGCCGTAGACGGTCGCCGGGTTCAAGGCATTCAGCGGCCAGCCCTTGGCGATCCGCGCCGGCAAGTCAGGGTTGGCCATGAACGGACGGCCGAACGCGACCAGATCGGCCAGGCCGGATTCCAGCAAGCGCGCGCCGGATTCGGCGGTGTAGCGCCCGGCATAAATGATTGCGCCGCTGAAGGTGTCGCGCACGGCCTGACGAAATGTCATTGGCATTTCGGGGGCGTTGTCCCAGTCCGCTTCGGCGATCGACAGATAGGCGATGCCCACGTCCTCAAGGATTTTGATCGCTTCGATGTAGGTGGTGTGCGGATCGTCCTCGACCAGGCCCAGATACGTGCGCGCTTCATCAGTGGTGGTGAACAGTGGCGCAAAGCGCACACCGACTTTGTTCTGGCCGATGCATTCGGCGACGCCGGCAACCACGTCACGCAGAAATCGCAGGCGATTGGTCAGCGAGCCGCCATATTGATCATCGCGCAGGTTGCTGTGGGCGGAGATGAACTGATTGACCAGATAACCATTGGCGCAGTGCAACTCGATGCCGTCGAAACCGGCGTCCATCGCATTGCGTGCGGCCTGGATATACAGCTGCACCAGTTCCTCGACTTCCAATGTGCTGAGTGCACGCGGCGCCGAAGGGCTGACCAGTTCACCGGCACCGGGCGCGGTTTCGATGAACACGCTGACCCGATCGGTCGCTACCGCCGAAGCCGACACAGGGGCCGCGCCGCCGGGTTGCAGCGCGTTGTGCGAGACCCGGCCAACGTGCCACAACTGGGCGAAAATCACCCCGCCTGCGGCATGCACGGCCTCGGTGACTTCACGCCAACCGGTGATTTGCTCCGGGGTATGGATGCCCGGTGTCCACGCGTAACCCTGGCCGCGCGGTTCGATCTGCGTACCTTCGGTGATCAGCAGGCCGGCACCGGCACGTTGCTGGTAATACTCGGCCATCAGCGCGTTGGCGACATTGCCCGGTTGCGTGCTGCGCTGGCGAGTCAGGGGCGGCAGGACGATGCGGTTTTTCAGGGTGTGGCCGCCGAGGGTGACGGGGGTAAAAAACGGGTTGTGCTTCATGGAGTGACCTTAAGTAATTAGACCAGTCGACTATCAGTCGAATGAAAAAAAACGCCGGGCAAACCGCGCACGGCGTTCTTGGGGTTTGGATCGAACTTAGCCGAGCAGTTTCAGCAGCTTTTCGGCGACGGCGGCGGAGCTGGCCGGGTTCTGACCGGTGACCAGTTGCCCGTCGGCAACCACGTGTACCTGCCAGTCAGCGACTTTCGAGTATTGACCGCCCAGACGCTGGAACTCGTCTTCGATCAAGAACGGCACCACGTCGGTGAGGCCGACCGCTGCTTCTTCAGCGTTGGTGAAACCGGTGACGTTGCGACCTTTGACGATCGGCTGGCCATCCGCCCGAACTACATGAAGCAGCACGCCCGGTGCGTGGCAGACAAAACCGTGCGGCTTGTTGGCGCGGTCGAAGGCTTCGATCAGGGCGATCGAATGCTTGTCTTCGGCCAGATCCCACAGCGGGCCATGGCCACCTGGGTAGAACACCGCATCGAAATCTTCTGCGCTGACCTCGGCCAGGCGTCCGGTGTTTGCCAGTGCCTGCTGCGCGGCCGGGTCCTGGCGGAAGCGATCGGTTTCAGCGGTCTGCGCGCCGGGCTCGTCGCTTTTCGGGTCCAGCGGTGGCTGACCACCGGCCGGCGAGACCAGCGTGACGTCAGCGCCGGCGTCCTTGAAGGCGTAGTAGGGGGCGGCGAATTCTTCCAGCCAGAAACCGGTTTTCTTGCCGGTGTTGCCGAGTTGATCGTGAGAGGTCAGCACCATCAGGATTTTCATAAACGCACCTTTGTGTAGGTCAGGTGTTTCGTGGGAGAGGGATTCGCCCAACGTTGGCACCCGGCAGAAATCGTTTGTCGGGGCGCAGCATAGATCCCAATTAGACCAGTCGTCTAGTAATTTTTTATCTTTGGTTTTTTTAGGTTCAGGTATGGCAAACTCGCCTTCCTTCTCAGCATACGACTGGTCTATTGCCAGCTAATTCGTGCCCCATGAAACCGACCTACGACGACACCCGCCAACATTTGCTCGACACCGGCCACCGGATGATGGCCGAGAAGGGCTTCACCAGCGTTGGCCTCAACGAGATCCTGCAGACCGCCGGTGTGCCCAAGGGCTCGTTCTATCACTACTTCAAATCCAAAGAGCTGTACGGCCAGGCATTGCTCGAGGATTACTTCGTCGGCTACCTCGCCGACATGGAGCGACGCCTGACGCTGCCGGGACTCAATGCCTACGAGCGGCTGATGGATTACTGGCAGGGCTGGCAGAACCGCTGCACCCTCGAAGGCCACGGCGACGAATGCCTGGTGGTGAAACTTAGCGCCGAGGTCGCCGACCTCTCCGAGTCAATGCGCCTGACCTTGCGCGATGGCGCCGAGCGGGTGGTAGCGCGCATCACCGAATGCCTCGAACAGGGCCAGGCGGACGGCAGCCTGCCCAAGGGCGATGCCCGGCATCTGGCGGAAACCCTGTATCAGCTGTGGCTGGGCGCCAGCCTGTTGAACAAGTTGCAGCGCACCGGGCAGTCGCTGCACACCGCGATGGCGATGACCACGCGGCTGCTGGGTCACTGATCCCGGAAAGCGCCGCGCGACCTCCGATTGATGAATCACACTCATGACTCCATGAGACGCAGGCTGGCTAGTCGCTGGGGCATAAGCCCCTTAACGTGGCTGGTGATGATTCCGTCAGCAGGAGTGTGGTCATGCCCGTACCGTCGATTCGAAACGTGTTCCAGCCCGGCAATCTCCTGCTGACGGCCATGGCACTGGTGCTGTCTGCCTGTGCCTCCGCTGAAAAAGGAACGCCTTTGATGAACCATGCTCCTGTAACAACGCTCGCCAGTGCCGCCGCGGTTTCGCCGGCGCTGGCCCACAACACCGAATCAATGCTGCTTGGCGACCTGTGGCAGCGTCCGGGTCTGTCGCCACGTGATCGCAGTCTGGTCACGGTGGCGGTGCTGATCGCACGCGGGCAAACCGCCGAGATGCCCACTCAGTTCAATCTGGCGCTGGACCACGGCGTGACGCCGCTGGAGTTGTCGGAAGCCCTCAATCACCTGGCGTTTTATTCCGGTTGGGGCAACGCGACGGCGTCGCTGCCGATCGCTGAGCAGATATTCGCCGCGCGCCACATCGGCCCGGAACAACTGGCGCCGGTGTCGCCGCCGCTGCTGCCGCTCGATGAGGTGCGCGAAGCGGATCGCGTCGAACGGGTGAACGCGGCAGTTGGCTCTGCTGCGCCGGGACTGGTCGAATTCACCACCAAGGCGCTGTTTCGCGATCTGTGGTTGCGCCCGGGCCTGGCACCGCGTGATCGCAGCCTGATCACCGTCAGTTCGCTGGTGGCGAACGGGCAGGTGGGCCAGGTCGGATATCACCTCAATCGCGCGATGGACAACGGTCTGAGCCAGACCGAGGCGGCGGAAATGATCACCCAACTGGCGTTCTACGCCGGCTGGCCCAACGCGTTTTCCGCTGTGCCAGTGTTCAAGGAGGTGTTCAGCCAGCGCACAGCAGGCTGACCTGACGATGCAGGTGCCCATCGCCGTCGGTCGATGGGCCCGCAACTGCAACATGACAAATAAGAATACGTTTCAATTACGCATTGCACTGGTATACCATGCGCGCCGCTTCGCTGGCAGTTCTGCCATCCGTTCTGGCCTATTCGTAAAGGTTTCCTTTTCATGCGTCGTACTCTGCTTTCCATTTGCGTGCTGCAGGCGTTGTCTTCTACTGCGTGGGCCGAACAGGCCGATTCCACCTCCTCAGTGCTTGAGCTGGACGCCACCGATGTGGTCGGCACGGCAGATTACGAACGGGCCGACGGCCCGGTGCAGGGCTATCGGGCGACGCGTTCGGCCAGTGCCACGCGCACCGACACGGCGATTCATGAAACCCCTCAATCGATCAGCGTGGTGACCAAAGATGCGGTCGAGGACATCGGCGCGACGCGCTTGCAGGATGCCCTGGATTACGCCGGCGGCGTCGGCCGCGCGAACAATTTCGGCGGCCAAGGCCTGACTACTTTCACCGTGCGCGGCTTCACCACCGGCGAGTTCTATCGCAACGGTTTCCCGATCAACCGCGGCTACCCGAACATGCCCGACGCCAACACCATCGAGCGTCTGGAAGTGCTGCGCGGCCCGGCCACCACGCTCTACGGTCGCGGCGATCCCGGTGGCACCTTCAACGTGGTGTCCAAACAACCGCTGGCCGAGCGCACCGTCACCCTGGGCAGCCAGCTCAACGACCAAGGTATGAAACGCGGCACCCTCGACGCCTCCGGGCCGCTCGATGAAGAGGGCCGCCTGGCCTACCGCCTCAACGTGGTGGGCGAGGGCGGCGATACCTTTCGCGACCACGTCGAGACCGAACGTTATGGCGTCACACCGGTGCTGAGCTGGCAGGCGACCGATGCGACCAAGGTGATTTTCGAAGGCGATTTCATGCGCAACAACGCGCCGCTCGACCGTGGCGTGACGCGCTATCCAAAGCAGATCGGCACCGCCTCGCGCGACACCTTCTTCGGTGAGAAGGACGTCGGCAAACTTCACAACGACAACAACATGGCCCAGTTGCGGTTCGAGCACCTGCTCAACGACGACTGGTCCCTGGGCGGTGGTTTCCAGTGGCTCGACGGCTCGCTGCAAGGCAATGCGATCGAGGCCAACGGCATCGCCGCAGACGGTCGCACCCTGGGGCGCAACTTCAACTACCGCAAGCTGGAATGGACCGACAAGGACACCCAGCTGAATCTGACCGGGCATTTCAGCACCGGTGGTTTGCAGCACACCTTGCTCACCGGCATCGAATACGAAGACTACGACTACAAGTCGATCATCCAGCGCTCCAGCGGTGCGGTCGGTGCCTACCCGATCGACATCTTCGACCCGGTCTACGGCCAGCCGCGCCCGGCCCTGACCCGCACGCCGACCCACGACAAGGAAAACCTCAAGACCTACGCGGCCTTCGTGCAGGATCAGGTGGCGTTGACCGAGCGCCTGAAAGTGCTGGCCGGCGCGCGCTTCGAGCGATTCGAACACGACTATGAAACCTACGTGCCGGGCGGCAAGAACTGGCAGGCCGCGGATAACGCGGTCACCCCGCGTCTGGGCGTGACCTACAATCTGACCGAAACCCTCGCGGTCTACGCCAACACCGCGCGCTCGTTCAAACCCAACACCGGCGCCAGCCGCACCGGTGGCGGCTTTGCCCCGGAGAAAGGCAAATCCTATGAAATGGGCCTCAAGTGGGAGGCGCTGGACCATCAGCTGAGCGTCGATGCGGCGATCTACCAGATCGAAAAACGCAATGTGCTGACCACCGACCCGGTCGACTCGACCTTCAGCGTTGCCGCAGGTGAGGTGCGCAGCCGTGGCTTCGACCTGAACGTCGCGGGCAACCTGACCCCGGAATGGCGGGTCATCGGCGGCTATGCCTATGTCGATGCCGAAGTGACCAAGGACAACACGATCCGCTCCGGCACCCGCCTGCTGAACATCCCGCAAAACAGCTTCAGCCTGCTCAATGTCTACGAATTCCAGGACGGCGCTTTGAAAGGTCTGGGCCTCGGCACCGGGCTCAAGTATGTCGACGAACGCGCCGGGCAAACCGCCAATACCGCGTTTTCGATGGGCAGCTACACGGTGGTCGATTTGCTGGGCTTTTATAAGGTCAACGAGAAGGTGCGGCTCAATCTTGATTTGAAGAATCTGTTTGATCGTGATTATGAAGAGGGCGCGTTCGGCAACGTCTACGCCTATCCTGGCGCGCCACGGACGGTGCAGGTGGGGATTTCGTATACCTTGTGAGGCGACGGTCAATCGCTTCAACAGCAGCCCCCTCACCCCAGCCCTCTCCCGGGGGGAGAGGGAGCTGACCGAGGTGTCTGAGGTCATGCATTGACCTGCGACACCGAGTCGATTATCGGGCTTGGCGGTTACGGATTCACCATCACTCGCTCAGATCGGCGTAATTCGCCAATATCCCCGGATCGGTTCCCTCTCCCTCGGGAGAGGGCTAGGGTGAGGGGCTGCCATTTCAGCCCCGGCGCTTACCCGGTGACACACCCCTGTGGCACCTTGCCGGCAAAGCTGTCAAGCAGGCTGGCAACCACCATTTCGCCCATGCGCGTACGCGTCTGCAGGGTGGCGCTGGCGCGGTGCGGTTGCAGCACCACCTGTTCGTTGGTGAACAAGGCTTCTGGCACATTCGGCTCATCGACGAACACGTCCAGCCCGGCCCCGGCGATCTCGCCGGCCATCAGCGCCGCCAGCAGGTCCGCTTCGTTGACCAGTTTGCCGCGCGCCACGTTGATCAGATAACCGCCCTTGCCCAACGCTTGCAGGACGTCGGCGTTGATAATCGCTTCAGCCTTGTCGGCGGCGGCGGCGAGAATCAGCGCGTCGCTGTCGCACGCCAACTGCTTGAGATCGGCGACGAAGGTGTGGCTGACATCGCTCATCGGCTGCAGATCGGTGTAGCTGATCGGGCAGCCAAACGCGGCGGCGCGACTGGCCACTGCACGGCCGACCCGGCCCATGCCGACGATGCCGATGCGCATGCCCGATACCTGTCGCGCCAGTGGCAGCGGCGCCAGCGGCGTCGGGCTGTGCGGCCACTCACCCGAGCGCACGTAGCGATCACTGGTGCACAACCCGCGACACACCGCGATCAGCAACCCGATGGCGAGGTCGGCGACGTCTTCGGTCAGCGCGCCAATGGTTGCCGTCACGCGGATGCCACGATCACGGGCGTAGGCCAGATCGACCGCGTCGGTGCCAACACCATTGACCGCCACCACTTCCAGCTGCGGCAATTGCGCCATCAAGGCCTGGCTGATACCGGTGTGCCCGCCGGTGATCACCCCGCGAATGTTGGCGCCGTGCTCACGCAGATAAGCGGCTTTGTCGGCCTGCTGGAAATAGCGCCTGACGGTGAACAGTTCATCCAGGCGGGCGTTGATTTCAGGGATCAGAATCGGGCTCAACTGCAAGACTTCGGGCTTCATGTAAACCTCACTTACCGAATAAAAAGGCCGGCTCAACCGCGGCCGGCAAACGGCATGGCAGTGGCCATGACGGTCATGTTCAGAACATTGGCCGACAGCGGCAGGCCAGCGATGTAGCGCACGGCCTCGGCGACGTGCTTGACGTCGACCATCGGCTCGACGGCGATACTGCCGTTGGCCTGGCGCACGCCGCGGGTCATGCGCTCGGACATCTCGGTCAACGCATTGCCGATGTCGATCTGGCTGCAGGCGATGTTGAATTCGCGACCGTCCAGCGCCAGCGATTTACTCAGGCCCAGCACCGCGTGTTTGCTGGCGGTGTAGGCGCTGCTGAACGGGCGCGGCGTGTGCGCGGAAATTGAACCGTTGTTGATGATGCGTCCGCCCTGTGGCTGCTGGCGGCGCATCAGGCCGAAGGCACCACGGGCACAGAGGAAAACCCCGTTGAGGTTGGTGTCGATGACGTTGCGCCACTGCTCGAAGGTCAGTTCATCCAGCGGCACGGCAGGGGCATTGACCCCGGCATTGTTGAACACCACGTCGAGGCGCCCGTAGACCTCGGCAATGCTCGCAAACAGCGCGTCGACACTCTTCGGGTCGCGCACGTCGGTGGGCACTGCCAGCGCTTGGTGGCCTTCGCTTGCCGCCAGTTCGACCAGCGCTTGCAAAGGTTCCGCACGGCGCCCGGCGGCAACTACGGTGAACCCGTCGGCCATCAGACCCAGGGCCACGGCGCGACCGATGCCACTGCCGGCACCGGTGACCAGCGCGACTTTTAGCGGTGAAGAATTGGACATGCTCGGGTACTCCTTATGCAAATGGCTGAGGGCGAGTGCCGACGCGCATTTCCAATTGACCGATGCCGTCGATGCCAGCGCTGATCAGGTCGCCGGGTTGCAGCGCGTCGACGCCGGCCGGGCTGCCGGTCATGATCAGATCGCCGGCGCGTAACGCGACCGAACGGGAGATGCGGCTGATCACTTCGCTGACCGACCAGATCTGATTGTCGAGGCTGTCACGCTGGCGTTCCTCGCCGTTGACGTTGAGCCACAACTCGCCCTCGGGATGGCCGCCGCGGCTGACCGGCACGATCGCGGTCATCGGCGCGGCACCATCAAAAACCTTGGCGCCTTCCCACGGCAGGCCCTTGCTCTTGGCCGCCAGTTGCACATCGCGGCGGGTCAGGTCGAGGCCGACGGCGTAGCCCCAGACATAGGCCAGCGCCTGGTCTTCGGGGATGTTCGCGCCGCCTTCGCCAATCGCCACCACCAGTTCGATTTCATGGACGAACTCTTCGGTCAACGGTGGGTAGGCCACTTCACCGACGGCATCGATGACGTTGCTCGCCGGCTTCATGAAAAACACCGGTGGCTGGCGCGACTGGCCCTGGCTGTCCGGCCACGGATAGTTGCGGCCGACACAAAACACCCGACCGACAGGAAAGCGTTGCGCGCTGCCCACCACCGGCAAGGTCGCGGGCAGATCCGGAGTGAAAACGTATTCAGTCATGTTCATCCTGTGAGGTCCTGTGTGTGAGATCAGCCTACGGCGGCGCGCGTCGGTGTAGTTGGACGAATGCCGCCTCGGCTTGGAGAAAACGGTGCTGTTGCGCTCAGCGCGGCTTCAATTCGATGCGATACAAACGGCCGAGCAACAGCGAATAGGAGAGGGTGCCGATCAGCGCCACGCCGCCGATGAACCAGAACGCCCAGGCGAACGAGCCGGTGGCATGCACGATGGCGCCAATCACGATCGGCGTGACGATGCCGCCGATGTTCGCCGCCAGACTGGTGATACCGCCGGTGAGACCGATCAGTTCCTTGGGCGCGACTTCCGAGACCGCCGCCCACGAAGACGAGGCGATGCCCTGAGCAAAAAAGGCGATGGTCAGCACGGCAATGCAGATCGTGTTCGAGTCGGTGAAATTCACCAGCACGATCGACATGCCCAGCATCGACCCGACCACCAGCGGCAGCTTGCGCGCGAACGACATCGAGTAGCCTCGGCGAATCAGCCCGTCGGAGACGATCCCGGCGAGAAGAATGCCCACGGTGGCGCCAACGAAGGGCAACACGGCGAAGACTCCCGCCTTGATCATCGTCAGTTGGCGTTCTTCGATCAGGTAAGTGGGGAACCAGGTCAGGAAGAAATACAGCGCCGAAGTACTGGCGAACTTGCCGATGCAGATCGCCCAGACCTGGCGATAGCTGAACAGCTCAGCAATCTGCCGCCAGTTGAAACGGGTGCGTTCCTGACTGCTTTTGACCAGGCCGCCACCCGCTTCGATGTACTGCAATTCGGCCTTGCTGACCTTTTTGCAATTGAGCGGATCGCGATACAGGTACAGCCACAACACACCGAAAACGATGCCCAGTGCGCCGGTGCTGTAGAACACGTGGCGCCAGTCGAAGGTTGTCGCCAGCCACAGCAGCGCGCCGGTGAACAGCGCCGTGCCGAGGTACTGGCCGCAAACATAAATGCTGCTCGCCAGACCGCGTTCGCGCGCCGGAAACCACACCGTCACTGCGCGGCTGTTGGCCGGAAACGCCGGCGCTTCCATGGCACCTACTGCCAGGCGCAAGCCGAACAGCGAAGCGAATCCCGTGGCGAAGCCCTGGCACACCGTGACCGTCGACCAACTGATTAGCGACACGCCGTAAGTGAAACGCGAACCGAAGCGGTCGGCGATGAACCCGGCCGGCACCAGCGCCAGCGCATAGGTCCAGGCAAACGCGGAGAAGATCAGGCCCATCTCGATCTTGTCCAGGCCCAGGTCCTTGGCCATGAACGGTGCGGCGATCGAGATATTGACCCGGTCGATGTAGTTGATGATGGTCGCGATCAGCAACAGCGACAGCATGAACCAGCGCCGCCGCGAGGGCAGGCGTTGCGGCACCACGGCGTCGCGTGCGCCGGCAATTACCGGCGGCACAGTGGCTTGAGAAGCATGGGAATTGGACATGGTCAGACCTCGTTATTGTTAGAAGGGTCGAGAGGTTTTCGCGCAGCCGAAGGCCTTGCCCACAAGCGTCGGGGCAGACAGATCGGCGTTGAAAAGCGACGGCACGAAGGCCTGGCGTCAGACGTTCAGGTACGTCTCACGGCAGGCCGGTTCGGCGGGATCGGGAGGGGCGGCGAGGGGCAATAGCAGGATCATGACGTGCACACCTTTGATTGTTTTTGGAGGAGGCTGGGCTGCGTTGGCTATTACAGTGGTCGTACAACTTCGTCAGATCAAGCCAGGTGTTAGAACGTTTTTTCTTATGACGTGGGGGCTGGTTAAACCTGTCCAAGAAAAAAATCTGCGTGCGACGTTGCAGAATCAACCGTATATGCAGTTTAAGATGTTGAAATCACTGATAAATACGTTTTGTTTCGGCTTCAGGTTTTTTGGACAGGCGAACTGCCACTTCCGCGTGGAAAAAATCAACGAGGCTAAGGTCGTCGTATGACTGCTTGCTGCGCCGCTGGCTTGCCTGCAAGATGATTCGCGCCCCACGTACCTGCCGAGGACCCTCCGCCGATGTCGTCACCGCACCGGATTCCCACCTACGTCATGCAGCAACGCAGCGAATTGACCGACTTCTACATTCGCGACAAAAAGGGCCGCCGCGCCGAAACCGCGCCGCATCGCCACGAATACTTTCAGATCCAGATCAATCTCGGCGGCGACACCGTGCAGCACATCGGCAACGTCGAGCGTCCGTTCCCGCGCAACACCCTGGCGTTCATCCTGCCGCACCGTGTGCATGTGATCCCGCACCCGGCGGAGAGCAATTTCATCGTCATCAATTTCTCCCAGACGTTCCTGTTGCCGCATTTGCAGTGCGACCCGATGGACCTTGAAGAGGTGTCGATCCTGCTGGCGCCGGAGCTGTCGCCGTTCCGCTTTCAGGAACATTTGGATTTCATTCTCGCAGACGCGGATTTTGCCGGGGTCTGTGCTTTGATCGAGCAGATGCGCCGCCTCGACGAGAATCGCCAGTTCGGCACGCGGGAGATGCTCAAAGGCCTGCTGCTGCAGTTGATCGGCAGCGTGTGTTTTCTGTACGCCGAGCCGCTCAAGCGCCTGGCCGAAGAAAACGCCGCCGAGGTCAGCCGACGCGATGCGCTGAGCCGCATGTTCGAATACCTGCGCAAGAACATCGCCGACCCGGATCTCAACCTGATCAAAGTAGCGGCAGCGACGTACCTGTCACCGACCTATCTGACCCACTGGCTGCGCAAGGAAATCGGCAAGACCTTCACCGAACTGGTGCTCGAACGGCGGATGCACGCGGCGCGCAATTTCCTCCTCAACAGCACCCGCTCCGTGGGCGAGGTGGCGCGCTTGTGCGGGTTTGCCGACGAGGCGTATTTCTCCCGGCGATTCCGGCAGATTCACGGCCAGCCGCCGGGGCAGTTCCGCCGGCGCCAACTGAACCCGGACACGCCGCAAACGCCGTTGAATACCTGAGTGCGGGTAACCCGCTATTTGACTCGCACAACGACTTTGCCCTTGGCGCGGCCTTGTTCGACATAAGCCAAGGCCTCAGCCGTCGACTCAAACGCAAAACTGCGATCCAGCACCGGCGCCAGCTTGCCGGCCTCGATCAGCGCCGTGATGTCGCGCAGTTGCGCGCCATTGGCCCGCATGAACAGAAAGCTGTAACTGACGTTGTGCCGGCGAGCCTTGCGACGGATCTTCAGGCTCAACAGGCGCATGACTTGCCGCAGCGGCCAGGCCAGACCTTGCGCCTTGGCGAAGTCGGCGGTGGGTGGGCCGGAGATGGAAATGAGCTGGCCACCGGGCTTGAGCACTTTCAGTGAGTTCTCCAGCACATCGGCACCGAGGCTGTTGAGCACCACGTCGTAACCGTGCAGCTCGTCCTCGAAACGCTGGTGTTTGTAGTCGATCACCACGTCTGCGCCGAGTGCTTTCACCCACTCGATATTGGCTGTGCTGGTGGTAGTCGCGACAAACGCGCCGAGGTGCTTGGCCAGTTGAATCGCGACCGTACCGACACCGCCGGAACCGGCATGGATCAGCACTTTCTGCCCGGCGCGCAACTGTCCAATGTCGACCAGCACTTGCCACGCAGTCAGCGTCACCAACGGAATTGCCGCGGCTTGTTCCATATCGAGGTTGGCAGGCTTGCGCGCGACCGCATGCTGATCGACGGCGATCCGCTCGGCAAAGGTGCCGATGCGCTGTTCCGGCACCCGCGCATAGACCTCGTCACCCGGCTTGAAAGCCGTGACCGCGGCGCCGGTCGAGACCACCACACCGGCGACATCGTTGCCGAGCACCAGCGGCATTGCATACGGCAGAATCAACTTGAATTCACCGCGGCGGATCTTCGAATCGAGCATATTGACGCTGGCCGCGTGCACCTCGATCAATACATCGTGCGGCCCGAGCGCGGGCTCGGCGACCTCGCCGATGCGCCCGCTGTGTTGGCCGTAGCGGTCGATGAGGAAAGCTTTCATGGCAGGTAACGCTGGGCAACCGCGGATTGGCGAATCTGCCCGAGCAAACCCTGACGTGCGGTTTGCAGGTCATCCCAGCGCTGGCCTTCGTGCAGCGGTGGAATGGTCACCGGCTCGCGGCGATCGAAACCGACCAAGGCGGCGTCGACCAGATCGCTGACTTCCATGATTTCGCTCAGGGTGTTGATGTCGATGCCGGCGCGGTCCCAGATTTCCGTGCGGGTTGCGGCGGGCAGCACGGCTTGCACGTACACGCCCAGCGGCGTCAGTTCCAGGCTCAGGCCTTGCGAGAGGAACAGCACAAACGCCTTGGTCGCGCCGTAAACCGACATGCCGAACTCTGGCGCCAATCCGACCACCGAGCCGATATTGATGATCGCACCGTCACCGGCCTTGGCCAGACGCGGCGCAATCGCGCTGGCAAGGCGCACCAGGGCGGTGGTGTTGAGGGCCACCAGGTTGGCCACGCTGTCGGTGCTCTGCTCGATAAAGCTGCCGGACTGCGCGGCACCGGCGTTGTTGACGAGGATGCCGATGCGCGCGTCATCACGCAGGCGCGTTTCGACGGTGGAGAGATCGCTGAGTCGGGTCAGGTCGGCCGGGATCACATCGACGGCAACGCTGTGCTCGCTGCGCAGTTTGGCCGCCAGTGTGTCGAGGCGCGCAGCATCGCGAGCGACCAGCACCAGATCATGCCCGCGTTGGGCGAAACGTTCGGCATAAACCGCGCCGATACCAGTGGAAGCGCCAGTGATCAGGACAGCAGGGCGAGTGGTCATTGATTCATCTCTTTGCGAATGCATCGGTTGGGATAAACGCCGGATGGCAGAAAGTGGATTTAGGATGATGATCTAAATCTAAACTGTCAACGGTTTTGATTATGGCCAACATCTATGTATCATCGACGGATGTTTTTTTGCGTAAAGAGGTACCGCTCATGCGAGTCAGCAAAGTTCAGGCACAGGCCAACCGTGAACACATCGTCGAGACGGCGTCCGAGCTGTTTCGTGAGCGAGGGTTTGACGGCGTCGGTGTGGCTGATCTGATGGCGGCGGCCGGTTTCACCCATGGCGGCTTCTACAAGCACTTCGGCTCGAAGGCCGATTTGATGGCCGAAGCCTCGGCCAACAGCCTCGCCCGTTCACTGGCGACCGCCGAAACCCTCGACGTCAAAGGCTTCATCGACCTCTATGTATCGCGCGAGCACCGCGATGGACGCGGTGACGGCTGCACCATGGCGGCGCTTTGCGGTGACGCCGCCCGCCAGCCGGACGAGTTGAAAGCCACATTCGCCGACGGCATCGAGCGCACCTTGCAGACGCTGGGCGCCAAGTACCCGACTGACGCCGCAGCAGCGCCGGACGCGGCGCGTTTGAAGATGATTGGACTGCTGGCGCAAGCGGTGGGCGCGGTCATGTTGTCTCGGGCCTGCCCAGATGATTCGAAGCTGGCCAATGAAATTCTCGCGGTGTGTCACGCGCAGATGCTGGCGTCACTGCCGCTGGCTTCTGAGGATGAGGCCGAACAAAGCGAATAAGCATTGTCCGTTTTGAGTGGACAGTGAAACGCGTTTCAGCCGATTTATCCCTTTTCGCTGGGTCAGTAATCTGTACCCAACTTGAACGCAACAACAAACTTCAAACTTGAAAAGGGACTGACACCATGACTACTCCAACTTACAACCGCCTGAACAAAGACGACGCCATCGTGCTGCTGGTTGACCACCAGACCGGCCTGATTTCCCTGGTGCAGGACTTCTCGCCCAACGAGTTCAAGAACAACGTGCTGGCCCTGGCCGATCTGGCCAAGTTCTTCAACCTGCCGACCATCCTCACCACCAGTTTCGAACAAGGCCCGAACGGCCCGCTGGTCCCGGAACTGAAAGAGATGTTCCCGGACGCGCCGTACATCGCTCGCCCAGGCCAGATCAACGCCTGGGACAACGAAGACTTCGTCAAAGCGATCAAGGCCACCGGCCGCAAGCAGATCATCATTGCCGGCGTGGTCACTGATGTCTGCGTAGCGTTCCCGACGCTGTCGGCACTGGCCGAAGGCTTTGATGTGTTTGTGGTCACCGATGCTTCGGGCACCTTCAACACCACCGTGCAACAAGCCGCATGGAGCCGCATGACCCAGGCTGGCGCACAAATGATGAACTGGTTCTCGGTGGCCTGTGAACTGCACCGCGACTGGCGCAACGACATCGAAGGCTTGGGCAACCTGCTGTCGCAGCGTATTCCCAACTACCGCAACCTGATGAATAGCTACTCGGCGTTGACCGCACAGCAGAAGTAATCGGTATCGCTGCACAACAAAGCCCGCTTTGAAAGCGGGCTTTTGTCGTTGCCATCTCGAACACACCGTTCCCACAGTGGACCGCATTTCAATTGAAGAACCACGAACAAATTGTAGGAGCTTGCCTGCAAGCGATGGCGGCCCGACATTCAATATGGATTTCGAATGACGAAGCGCGATTGTAAGAAAGCCACGCATCGGGTTAAACCAGAACCACCAGTTCGGAATATCGAGCGACCAACGGATCGGCCGTAAGCAACCTCATCGGTTCAGTCATGGCTGTGGCAACGATAATGCGATCAAACGGATCCCGATGATGGTGTTCAAGATCCTTCACAGCAATGGCGTGTTCCGTGGTCACCGGCAATTCGATAAACCCGCTATCAAGGCAATGTTGGCGGACGTCATCCAGATCAACATCTAACTTACCGAGCCCAACCTTGATAGCCATTTCCCAAAAAGTGGCGGCACTGATGTAGATGTCGGCAGCGTTTTCAATCAGCTTTCTGGCTTTACCAGACAATCTGGCGTCATCACTGAGCGTCCAGAGCAGAATATGGGTATCAAGCAGTAGCCTCATGCCTGAGTGCCTTCGAATGCATCCAGCATGTCATCGGGCAATGGTGAGTCGAAATCTGCAGGCAGCACCAGTTTGCCCTTCATTGCACCAATACGCTGTGCGGTCGGTTTTCCTGCAGGAACGAGGCGAGCCATCGCCCGGCCATGCTTGGCAATTGTGATGACCTGTCCGGCGGCGGCATCATCGACAAGTTTGGATAGGTTGTTTTTAGCTTCGGCCAGCGGAACGATGATCATCAGTTCACTCCAATATTCTGGACAAATATAGCCAGAATATTTTGGAGCTGCCAATCCCTCGGCGCTTTCAGCCCATTTGGAAAAAATATCTCTATGCACTTTCGCCTCGCTGTTCTTTCGATTGAACAAGGCCTTCACCATAGAACTATCCATTCAGGCTGGCTGTAGGACGCAACGGAGGTTGCGGCGAGAGCTTTCGGCATTTGCCCAGGGATAGGAAAAAATTGGTAAAAAGTCGTACAAACGACTCTCTGGCAAGCCACTCGCCACTCGCTTTTTACATTGTGCTACCGATACCGTTCACACCCCAAACGGAAACGTGTCCTCTTCATGGCTCGATGAACCCGGGCTCGACAGCGGTGTAATTGCCGTGGTCTGCGCGAACCATAAATACGCATCGAATTGCTCACTCAGGGTGGCGTCGAAGTAGTGGCTTTGTCGTTCGGTCTGCGGGCGGTAGATCACCCCGATCGCGCGTTCCAGCAGGCGCCGGGTGAGGGCTTCGCGCAACTCGGCGCGATCCGTCGCGCGCCAGTCATATAACGCCATCGGGCAAGCGGCCTCGACACAGGCGCGCTCCCAACTGCGCGGCAGGGCGGGGAGGACGTTTTTGATCTGCATCGGCGCGTCCCAGTCGTCGGCAGCTGCCACGCGGCCCTGATCGGTGCCCATGCCGATCAGCACCGCATCTGCGCCGAAGGCTTGTCGGCACAGCTGGCCGAGGGTCAGTTGGCCGCTGTCGCCCATTTGCGTGGCGCGGGCGTCGCCGATGTGCGAGTTGTGCGCCCAGACGATCACTTTCGCCTCGTGCGCCTGGCGCGTGCGCAACGCTTGCAAGGTCTCGAACATGTGCCGGTCGCGCAGGTTCCACGACTCGCGGCTGCCGCGATACATCGCCCGATAATATTGTTCTGCGGCCCGCACGACGCGGGCATTCTGGGTGGCGTTGAACAGCGCTTCGCCGTCGTTTTCCATCAGGCTCAGGCGTTCGCTCAACAGGGCCTGAAGTTGTTCGAGCACGGCGCGTTCGCAAGTGGCCATGCCGCCGACTTCAGTGAAATGTCCGTAGAGCGCCGGGTCATCGTGCCAGGGATTCAGGCATGCGTAGCGCTGTTGTGCTTCGCGGGCCATGACCGGGTCGGTGTCTTGTAGGTAGCCCAGCACCTCGCGAATCGAACTGCGCAAACTGTACACATCGAGTCCGCGAAATTCCACGCGCTGCTCGGCCGGCTGCGCCTGGTTGTATTGCTGCAACCAGCGGGTAAACGCCTGCACGTCGGTGTTGCGCCACATCCACGTCGGGAAGCGCGCAAACGCCGGATCGTGCCACGCCCCTTTGCTCCGGCCGCGCACGCAGCGATCAAGCTGATCGGCGTCCGGCCAGTCAGCCTCGACCGCGACAATGGTGAAACCATGATGGGCAATCAGATGCCGGGTGATCGCCGCGCGTGCTTCGTAGAATTCATGAGTGCCGTGGCTGGCTTCACCGATCAGCACCACCTGGGCATCGGCGTAGCGGTCGAACAGGTCGGCAAAGGCGTCGCTGCCAACATTCGGCAGCGGTTCGGCGTACTCCTTGAGGGTCGAGACCAGAGTGTCCATGTGCGGATTCTCCGTGGAGGGTTGTGCATTGGAAAACCCGCAGCAAACAGCGGTTCCATCGGACTGAGCGGACGGCTGCCTGCCCGGCGGTGCACCGTTCGTCCAGCGTTGGGCACTTGCCCGGCCTGGGCTTTTCTCAGTTTTAACCCCTGTGAATCACTACGGAGAGCAAACATGGACATTGACGAAAACGCACCGGGCAATCAGTCGCAGCAAGGCGCAACACGCCCGACAGACAACGAGGCCGGGCGCGATTCCCCGCGCAATAATCCCGAGGTGCCGTTGCCGGCCGATGACGAAGCGCCGGTAGATGAAGACATGGCGGACGTCGACGCGACGAACTCGGTTTCGCAGGAGCATCCAAAGCCGCAATAACAGATTGATGATCGTTCCCACGCTCCGCGTGGGAATGCAGCCCCGGACGCTCCGCGTCCAAAGCGTGACGCAGAGCGTCACAAGAGGCATTCCCACGCAGGAGCATGGGAACGATCAGCGTCAGATAGATAACTCACAGTCGAACAGGCTGATGAATCTCCGTCACCGACATCGTAAACACCAGCTTCGATTTCCCCTGATTGGCATACTCATGCGGCACATCGGTCCTGGCCACCGCCGAGCAGCCCGGGCCGATGATCAGTTCAGTCTCGCCAACCTTGAGCCGCAGCGTGCCTTTCTCGACGTGAAACAGTTCGGTGGTGCCTTGCGGGTGGCCGGGGGAGCTGTAGCTTTCACCCGGAAAAACTTCCCAGCGCCACAATTCGAGCATGTTCGGCCCGCTGGTGCCGGCCAGCAAGCGCGCCGAGCCGCCCAGCTCACCGTGCCACAGCGTGGGAATGTCCTGACTGTCGATCAAATGCGCCGCGGGTGTGTCGGCGACGTTGACGAAGTCCGCCACGGAAAGCCCCAGCGCGGCGGCGATCTTGCACAGAATGGCGATGCTCGGATTGGCCGCGCATTTCTCGATTTCGACTACCATGCCCTTGCTTACGCCGGCGCGGCGCGACAGTTCGTCGAGGGTCATGTTCTGTTGTTTGCGGGCGTGCTTGAGGGTGCGTGCCACCGCTTCGCTCACGCTATGCACGTCGGCGCCGGCCTCGGTCGATATATTGACTTTTTTGGTCATTGGTCGCTAGCATCGGTTGAAATTCAGATTTAAGGGGATTCTGGGATGCTGTCTGTCACGCCGTCAATCGATCCGGCTGTTGCGCAATTGGCGCCGGGCTTCAGAGCGTTGAGTATTGTCGTGCAAGCGGCTCCGATTACCCGCCCGCTGATGGCCGGTGAAGCGCTGGCCAACGCCTGTCAGACGGTGACGGCGGGCGGTCCGCACTGGGCGGCGGCGCACTTGCAGGCGTGGGCCGAGGTGTTCCGCCGTTTCGGCGCCAAGCCGCAGCGTACGCCGTGCTCGGCCGAAGCCCTGCGCAAACGCGTGCTGCGCGACGGCAGCCTGCCGAGCATCGACCCGGTGGTTGATCTGTATAACGCCATCAGCCTGGCCTACGCGATCCCGGTCGGCGGCGAAAATGCTCAGGCCTACGTCGGCGCGCCGCGTCTGGTGGTGGCCGACGGCAACGAGCCGTTCGACACCATGAAGGAGGGCGCCCCGGCCCATGAATTTCCCGACGCCGGCGAAGTGGTCTGGCGCGACGACCAAGGCGTGACCTGCCGCCGCTGGAACTGGCGCCAGGGCGTCAGGACCCGCCTCGACGCCGAGGCGCAGCAAATGTGGTTCATCCTCGAAAGCCTGCCCGAGATGCCGCTGGAAGCACTGACCGAAGCCGGCGACAAACTCATCGAAGGCCTGCAACAAATGATGCCGGGCGCCGAGATCGAAAGCATGTTGATCGGACCGGGGGCTAGCTGATTTGCGTGCTGAATCCGTTCGGCCTAGGCGCTCGCCCACTCTTCCCGATACAGCAACAGAAAATCCACAAACGCGCGCACTCGCTGCGGCACATAACGCCCGTGCGGGTAGAGCAGGGTGTAAGGCCGTGAGCGTCCGGCG
Source organism: Pseudomonas koreensis (assembly GCF_036668835.1). Taxonomy (GTDB): domain Bacteria; phylum Pseudomonadota; class Gammaproteobacteria; order Pseudomonadales; family Pseudomonadaceae; genus Aquipseudomonas; species Aquipseudomonas koreensis_I. The sequence goes on along the minus strand of NZ_JAZEVW010000002.1, from coordinate 729,748 downwards.
TAGGACTGCAACACCTCGATCAGGCTGCCCTCGGCCAGCTCTTTTTCGACGATGAACTTGTAGGTCTGAAACACCCCGGCGCCGTGCTTGGCCAGGGTCACGCCGCCGAGTACGTCGTCGGAACAGGAGTAACCGCCGTCAGACATGACTTCGCGGTCTTCACCGTTTTCCTGAAACAGCCAGGAAATGCGTCGGCCACTGCTCGGCAGCTCGAACTGGATGCAATCGTGTTGCACCAGGTCTTCAAGGGTTTGCGGTATGCCGGCTTTTTCGAGGTAGTCAGGGGAGGCGACCACCACCAGTTTCGCGTCTTCGAGCAGGCGCGCGACCATGCTTGAATCGGGCTGGGCGCGGACGCGGATAGCGAGGTCGTAGCCTTCGCCGACGAAGTCGATGTTGCGGTTGCCCAAATGGATATCGACGCTGACCTGCGGGTACAACGCACGGAATTTTGGCAGCAGCGGCAGGATGCGATGGTGGCCGTAGGTGGTCGGCAGGCTGATGCGCAACAAGCCCGACGGCGTGGTCTGTGCGCCCATGACTTCCTGCTGTGCTTCGACCAGTTGAGTCAGGGCCTGGCTGCACTGGAGGAAGAAGTTGCGCCCGGCCTCGGTCAGGCGAATGCTCCGTGTGGTGCGGGCAAACAGGCGTGAGCCCAGACGTTTTTCCAGACGCAGAATCGACCGGCTGACAGCCGCGGGGGTGACCCCGGCCAGTTGCGCAGCAGCGGTGAAACTGCCGGCCTCGGCGGCGAGGCAGAACAGCTCGATACTGCCCAGTTGCAGGTCATCAAAATGGCGCTTCATGTGGGTACACCGAGGTTTGCCGGACATGTGATCCTCGGTGTTATCTCACGAAGCGGCACCGCCGGTACACACCGCCGGTACACACCGGCGGTGAAGCGGGGCGCGATCAGTGGCCAGCGCTTTGGCCGCCGTCGACATGGAGGATTTCGCCGGTGACGAAGTTCGCTGTGTCGAGGTACAGAATCGCTTGGACGATGTCATCGATCTCGCCCATATGGCCCATTGGGTGCAGGCTGCCGAGAGCGGCGTGGGTCTCTTCGCCGTGCATCGGCGTTTTGATGATGCCAGGCGACACCGCGTTGACCCGAATGCCACGCTTGGCGTACTCGATGGCCAGGGATTTGGTCGCTGCGTTGATGCCACCCTTGGTCAGCGAAGCGAGGACCGACGGCACGCCGTCAATCGCATGATCGACCAGGCTGGTGGTGACACTGACGATGTGGCCGCTGGCGTTTTTTTCCATTTCGGCAACGGCCAGTTGCGAGATGTAGAAGAAGCCGCTCATGTTGGTCGCCACGACCTGCGCATAGTCGGCGTGGCTGTATTCGGTGAACGGTTTGGCGACGAAGATCCCGGCGTTGTTGACCAGCGTGTCGATCCGGCCGAAACGGGCGACCGCTTCACGGATAACGCGCTCGGCGGTTTGCGGGTCGGCGATGTCGCCGACGACGGCGAGAATGTCCGGGTCTGTCGAAGGCTGGATCGAACGCGAGGTCGCGACCACTTTGTAACCGCGCTCGCGGAAGCTTTTTACCAGACCTGCGCCAATGCCTTGCGAGGCGCCGGTGATCACCACAACTTTGTTGGACGTGTTCATGATGTTTCCTCTATGCAATCTGAATGGGTTGGATAACGACTTGCAAATTCTCAGGCGTGCGCCGGAACCTGCGCGGCCTGGCGTAACGCTTGCTCGTAATAAGCAACGGACTGCGAACCGGGGATCAGCTGTTGGTCGTCGATGACCATGGCCGGAACCGAGTCGATGCCGCGCTGCTGGTAAAACCGTTGAAGTTCGCGCACCTCTTCAGCGAATTCCCCGTTCGCCAGCACGGCTTGCGCACGCTGGCTGTCGAGCCCGACAGCGCCGGCCAGAGTGACCAGCGTGGTGTGGTCATTCGGGTTCCGGCCATCGCTGAAGTAAGCCTTGAGCAGCGCTTGCTTCAGTTGACGTTGCAGTCCCTGTGATGTGGCCCACAACAGCAGGCGATGGGCATCGAAGGTGTTGTGAAAGTGGCTGCGTTTTTCCAGGTCGAAATGAAAACCGATCTGCGTGCCGCGCTCGATGATCATCGCGTTGCGGTCCGCCACTTGCTCGGCGCTGCGCCCGTATTTGCGCATCATGTGGGCAATGGCGTGTTCGCCCTCGGCGGGCATGTCCGGGTTCAGTTCGAACGGTTTGTAGGTCAGTTGCACCTTGACTTCACCGGCCAGATTGCTGATCGCCTGTTCCAGCGCGGTGGCGCCAAGGGCGCACCAGGGGCAGACGACGTCCGAGATGAAATCGATTTTTACCGTGCGGCTCATGACTGCGAATCTGCCAGTTGCTTGCGGTACTCGGTGGTGCTGATACCGGCGTAGCCCCAGTTATCGGTGTCGACTTCTTCGATGACGATGTGGGTCAGGTGCGGGTCCTTGTGCAGCACCCGGGTCATGGTCTCGGTGATTTCCTGAATGACCTGGGCTTTCTGCTCGCGGGTGACGCCGTCTCGGGTGATACGAACGCTGATGAAAGGCATGTGAGCTATCTCCAGTCGCTGGCCCGTCGGAGTGAAGGGCCGCTGTTGGAATGAACTTTAGGCGGTGGGGTTGAATTGATAAATGGGGCTTGCGGTACATCATTTGTGATGCGGTGTATCTAATCGAAGCGTGCTGATCACGGTTCGAGCGGGGAGGATTTCAGCCCAGCAGTGCTTCGATCCACCGCGTCTGTTGCGCGAGGGCTTCAAGCGTTTCCTGCGGCACGGTCTGCCGCGCATGGGTGAGGCGGGTCAGGGTTTTCTGCTTGAGGCGCAGTCGGTGCTGCCATTTGCGGATGAACGCCGGACTGCGCGTCTGCATCTGCACCGGGCCGAAGTACAGTTGCTGGTCGGTGTAGCTCACCGGGCCGTCGCGCTCGGCCACGATAATTTCGTAGTCGAAACGGTTTTCATGCAGCACTTCTTCGCTGAGGATGCGGTAATCGTGCTCCATCAGCCATTGACGCAAGGGTTGTTCGCCGCCGTTGGGTTGCAGGATCAGGCGTTCGCGGTCGCTGAGGTGGGCCTTGCCGGCTTCGAGGATGTCGCGGATGGTTTCGCCGCCCATGCCGCAGACGCTGACGGCGGTGATGCCGTCGTCAGCGCTGATCGCCGCCAGACCGTTGGCGCGACGCACGCTGATGTGCGCCTGCAGGTGGTTTTCACGCACCGTGCGTTGCGCCGCGTGGAACGGCGTCAATGCGACTTCACCCGCCACCGCTGCGCTGATCAGGCCGCGGCGCAGCAAGGCGACCGGCAGATAAGCGTGATCCGAGCCGATATCGGCCAGCCGCGCACCGACCGGCACGTGTGCAGCCACGCGCTCAAGGCGCAGGGACAATGTCTGTTCGTTCAACGGCAACCCCTTTCAACACCAGCCTGCGGCTCGACGGCAGGCAAAGGGGTGCGACTCTGGCGAGCCGCGCTTGAGCTGTCAAATCGCGCCGACAGAATCGTTGCGCCCATCGTCAGCGCCAGGCTAACGATGGGCGCGCGGGGTTAGCCGGCCAGGGTTGCGTTGTCGATCACGAAGCGATATTTCACGTCACCCTTGAGCATGCGTTCATAGGCGTCGTTGATCTGCTCGGCGCCGATCAGTTCGATGTCCGAAACGATGCCGCGCTCGGCGCAGAAATCGAGCATTTCCTGAGTCTCGGCAATCCCGCCGATCATTGAACCGGCGATGGTGCGGCGCTTGGTGATCAGGTTGAACACGTTGGGTGACGGATGTGGCGAGGCGGGCGCGCCGACCAGTGTCAGGGCGCCGTCACGCTTGAGCAGAACCAGAAACGCGTCGAGTTCATGCGGCGCGGCGACAGTGTTGAGGATCAAATCGAAGCTCTTGGTATGCGCGGCCATTTCTTCGGCGTTGCGCGACACCACCACTTCATCGGCACCGAGGGCTTTGGCCGCTTCGCGCTTGGATTCGGAAGTGGTGAAGGCGACGACATGCGCGCCCATCGCGTGAGCCAGTTTGATACCCATGTGCCCGAGCCCGCCGATGCCGACCACACCGACTTTCTTGCCCGGCCCGGCGTTCCAGTGGCGCAGCGGCGAGTAGGTGGTGATGCCGGCGCACAGCAGTGGCGCGACGGCCGCCAGTTGTGCCTCGGGATGACGGATGCGCAGGACATAGCGCTCGTGCACGACGATGTTCTGCGAGTAGCCGCCGAGGGTCCAGCCGGGTTCGTCCGGGGTCGGGAAGTTGTAGGTGCCGATCATGCTGTCGCAGTAGTTTTCCAGACCGCTTTCACAGTCGTCGCAATGCTTGCAGCTGTCGACGATGCAGCCAACGCCGACCAGATCGCCGACCTTGAAGTCCGCGACATGCGCACCCACCGCCGAAACCCGGCCAACAATTTCATGACCCGGTACGCAAGGGAATTGCGTACCGGCCCATTCGGCGCGCACCTGATGCAGGTCGGAGTGGCAGATGCCACAGAAGGCAATGTCGATCTGTACGTCGTGGGCAGCCGGCGCGCGGCGCTTGATCTGCAGCGGCTCAAGGGGTTGGTCGCCGGCGTGGGCACCGTAGGCGTGGACAAGCATGGGAACATCCTCCATCGGTTTATCGTGAGGTTATTCTTGCGGGTCTGGCGTGTCCGGTCATGGTGCAATCCTGTGCGATGCTTGCCTGATCCTGCGAGGTACCAGTGGCCTTGTGAGTTTGTGACGTTGCGCCGACAGACGCTCAAGCGATTTGCAGGTAATCTGCCGACGCGCTGACTGAAACGCGTCAGCTGACCAAAACAAAACAAAAGCGGAGTCATTGATGCAACCAATCCGTCTCGGTCTGGTGGGCTACGGCAAGATTGCCCAGGATCAACACGTACCGGCGATCACCGCCAATCCCGGATTCCAGCTGGTATCGGTCGCTACCCAGGGCAAACCCTGCGCCGGCGTCGAGAACTTCCAATCGCTGACCGAGCTGCTGGCCAACGGCCCGACGGTCGATGCGATCGCCTTCTGCACGCCACCGCAAGGTCGCTTTGCACTGGTCCAGGAAGCCTTGGCCGCGGGCAAACACGTGCTGGTCGAAAAGCCGCCCTGCGCCACCTTGGGCGAGGCTTTGGCGTTGGTCGATCAGGCGCAGGCGCAAGGCGTCAGTGCCTTGTTCGCCTGGCACTCGCGCTACGCCCCCGGCATCGCAGCCGCCCGCGACTGGCTGGCCTCGCGTACCCTGCAAAGCGTGCAGATCGACTGGAAAGAAGACGTGCGCAAATGGCACCCCGGCCAGACGTGGATCTGGCAACCCGGCGGCCTCGGCGTATTCGATCCGGGCATCAACGCGTTGTCGATCGTCACCCACCTGCTGGCGCTGCCACTGTTTGTCGAAGCCGCCGAGTTGCGCGTGCCGAACAACTGCCAATCGCCGATTGCCGCCTCGATCAAAATGTCCGACGCGAACCACCTCGACGTCCGCGCCGAATTCGACTTCGACCATGGTCATGACGAACTGTGGAGCATCGAAGTGCGCTGCGCCGAGGGCGTACTGCGCCTCGACAACGGCGGTGCGCTGCTGAGCATCGACGGCGTGCGCCAGACGGTGTCGGAAGAGGGCGAATACGCCGCAGTGTATCGACACTTCCAGCAGTTGATCGGCGACAAGGCCAGTGACCTGGACGTGCAGCCGTTGCGCCTGGTGGCGGACAGTTTCTTTGTCGGCAGCCGGGTGGCGGTTGAGGCGTTTTACGACTAGTCGTCAGAATCGCGCGCTTCGTGGCAGCGCTGCATAACCACAGCGCTGCCACGCCGGTTCAACGCGGGTTCGGTTGATCATCCATCTCCGCATTGTCGGTTTCCCTGCGCACCCGTTCCGGGTCGAGACCGGTGCTGTCATCGTCCAGCGGAATCTCGCCTTCGTTGTCAGGCAGTTCATCGATGCCGCGATCCTTCATCGGATCGACTTCGGTGCGGCCCGGGCTTAACGGATCGGGAGTTGTCGGCAGCGGATCATGCTCACCACTACCGCCTTGCAGGTTCGGGTCATTGTTCATTTCACACCTCTGGTTGTGCGCTGTTTTATCGGCGTACAGGTTGGAGGTGTCGGGAAATTGTGCCGTTCGATTTTTCCACGTGCCGGTGGTCGGCTCAGCCGTGGAAACACGCTTTGTTGAATTTTCTCCGACGAAGGCTGATCAACAGACAACAACCCGACACAAGGAAATCGACATGAGCGCTTCATTCAAGGTCGGCGATGCGGTGCGCTGGAACTCCGAGGCCGGGGAAATTCACGGTAAGGTGGTCAAAGTGCACACCCGCGATACGGAGTTCATGGGCCGTCATCGGCCGGCTTCGAAAGACTCGCCGCAGTACGAGGTCAAGAGCGACAAGACCGGTCACCTGGCCATGCACCATGGCGAGGCGCTCAAGCGCGTTAACTGACGCGCTCCATCAGAAACGCGCCAGTCGGTAACGATCGCCATTCGGTAAATCAGGCGCCGGATTCGAAGCCGGGCAGGCCATTTGCGCCAGCATTTCGGCGGTGACTGCCGCCTGGGTCAGGCCCAAGTGCTGATGACCGAACGCGAGCAACACTTTGCCCCCGCAGACCTGATCGATCACTGGCAGCGAGTCCGGCAGCGACGGGCGAAAGCCCATCCAGGGTGTTGCCGCTTCGGCGTTCAGATCGTGGCGAAACAGGCCCTGGCTCAAACGGTGCAATTGCCAGGCGCGCTGCATATTGGCTGGCTTGTGCAGGCCGGCGAATTCCACCGTGCCGGCCAGGCGCAAGCCGTCAGCCATGGGGGTCATGATGAACTTGCGTTCCAGCGAGGTGACGGGGAAGGGCAGTCGCCCGGTTTCATGGGGCAGCATCAGGTGATAACCGCGCTCGGTGTCCAGCGGGACCTTTTTGCCGGTGAGGGCGGTGGTCAGTGACGCCGAGTGTGCGCCGCACGCAATCAACACGCGGCGGGCGCTGATTGGCCCGTTGTCGGTGTGCAGGCTAACGCCGTCGTCCTGTACTTGACCACCCTCGACGCGGTTTTGCAGAAAGCTCACGCCACCAGCCTTGGCCGCTTCAACCAGCGCAGTGACTACGCGGTAGGGATCGATGAAATGCCCGGTGCGCGGAAAGAACAAACCGCCCTGAATCTGTTCGCTCAGCTGAGGCGCGGTGTCGCGAATGGCGCCGGCTTGCCAGAAGTCCACCGGCACTTGCTGCTGATGCAATCGTTGTTGCAACGCCTCGATCGCCTGACGCGATTCGCCGCGCTCATACACCAGCAACGAACCGTCGACCCTGAGCAAATCGCTGCGCTGAATATCGCCAAGCACACGTTGCCATGCGGCCAGGCTGCTTTCGTTCAATGCGCGCAAACCGGCGACCGTATTGTCGAACGGCTGCGCACGCAGATTCAGCAGCAGCCGGGTGAACCACGGCATCGCGCGCGGCAGGTACCGCCAGTCCAGACGCAACGGTCCCATTGGGTCGAGCAGCATGCCCGGCAGGCGTTTGAGGATGGATACGTCGGCAATCGGGAACACCTGCTCGGTCGCCAGATGCCCGGCGTTGCCGAACGAAGCGCCATGGCCGGGCGCCTGCTGATCGATCACGACCACGCGTAAACCCTGGCCGGCCAGACGCAGCGCGCAGGCAACACCGATGATGCCGGCACCGACCACGGCGATGTCATGCGCGAGGTTATTTACCATGGTGTGTCCCTGAAAATAGAGAAGAAACTGCCGTCAGCCCTAAGGCTGCACGGCAGGTGCAATGGCGCAGGTCAGGCGAAGTCCTGCTGCGTCGACCAGTTTTCGTACCAGTGACGGAACAGCGCATATTGCTGCTCGGCGTAACGCCGTTGCGAGTCGCTCAAGGCGTCGGTTTCGTTGAAGTGCAGGGTGTATTCCTTGTCGCCGTTGAGCACCATCAGATGCTTGTAATACAGGACCAGATCGCAGCCCTCATCGAACGATGACAACACCGCCAGCGCCGACTCCAGCTCCCGCGCCTGGCGCCGTGCCTTGGCGTCACCCTTGGCCGCTTGCTTGCTCAGCGCCACCAGTTGCAGCACTTCACGCGGCAGGGCGTTGCCGATGCCAGTGATGGCGCCAGTGGCGTTGCAGTTGACGAAACCGTGCACTACTTGGGTGTCGACGCCGACCATCAGGGTCACGTCATCGTCCTCGGAGGTGATGTTTTCGGCGGCGTAACGCAGATCGGCGCCGCCGCCGAATTCCTTGAAGCCGATCAGGTTCGAGTGCTCGCGACGCAGTTCGAAGAACAGCTCGGCGCGGGTGGCGAAGCCGTAGTAGGGGCTGTTGTAGATCACCGCCGGCAGGTTCGGCGCGGCTTGCAGAATCGCCGAGAAATGCGCCTTTTGCGCCGCGGCCGAAGCACCACGCGAGAGCACTCGCGGAATCACCATCAAGCCTTGAGCGCCGACTTTGGCGGCATGTGCGGCATGGGATATCGCCTCGCGGGAATTCACCGCGCCGGTGCCGACAATCGTCGGCACGCCGGCCGCGACCAGCCGCGCCACGCCTTCCTGACGCTCGGCTTCGGTAAGCAGCGGCCAGTCGCCCATCGAACCGCAATAGACCACCGCGCTCATGCCGATGTCGACCAGCTCGCGACCCTTGGCCACCAGCGCGTCGAAGTCCGGGGTGCGCTGGGCGGTGCACGGGGTCATCAGGGCCGGCATGCAACCGGTGAAGGTGGTGTCGCTCATGGTGTTGACTCCTTGGCACAGCATTCAATGTGAGAGGAAAAACCAGCGTGGCGGCTCAGATGCCCCACGCGAACGGATCCTGTTCGTCGATCAGCAGGGTGCTGTCAGCGGTCATGTAGGCGCGGCCGGTGATGAAAGGGCGAATGCGCTCGCCCGCCCACTCGAAGCGGCCTTCGAACTGGCTGCCGGTGATGCTCGCCTGCACCCAGGGCACACCGGGCTGCAGCTTGTTGTCGGCAGCGAGACAGGCGAGTTTGGCGCTGGTGCCTGTGCCGCACGGTGAGCGGTCGTAGGCTTTGCCGGGGCACATGACGAAGTTGCGGCTGTCGGCGTTGGCGTCATCGGCAAACAGTTCGATGTGATCGATGACCGCGCCGTCCTCGCCATAAATGCCCTGGTCTTGGAGGGCTTTGAGCATGGCCCAGGTGTACGCGGTGAGGTGTTCGACGTTGTCCATGGTCAACGTCTGGCCGTGCTCGGAAACCAGGAAAAACCAGTTACCGCCGTAAGCGATGTCGCCGCGTACCTGGCCAAAACCCGGCACGTCTACCGCCACCTGCTTGCGGTAGCGGTAGGCGGGCACGTTGCCGAGGGTCACGCTGCCATCCACGTGCAGGGTGGCGCTGACCCGGCCTACCGGCGTGTCGATCTTATGTTCGCCGGGCTGGATCTTGCCCAGGTACTGCAACGAGTTGATGAGACCGATGGTGCCGTGGCCGCACATGCCCAGATAACCGGCGTTGTTGAAGAAGATCACCCCGCAGGTGGCATCCGCCGAGACTGGCGGGCAATACAGCGCGCCGACCAGCACTTCGTTACCGCGCGGTTCCAGCAGACAGGCGCGGCGCCACTGATCATGCTGGCTGCGAAGGGCATCGCGTTGTTCGGCGATGGTCGCGCCGGGCAGGGCGGGAAAACCGTCCATCACCAGCCGGGTGGGTTCGCCGCCGGTGTGCGAATCGATCACGTGCAGTCGTTTCATGGGCATGTCCCGTAGATGATTTCAGTAGGCGCCGAGCGGGCGCGAATGGTGGAGGCGGCGACTTCGCTTGGCCTGACTCTGCACTTATCGATGGAGCTGCGATTGATGTTTTAGCGCGCCATCGATGACGAATTCAGCACAATGGCGCTGCTGGAACACCACGCTCGACAGGCTACGGGCGATGTTGCAATCTGCACGCGACCGCCGCAGGTCGGGCACCTGGCCGATCCACGAACCGAGGACACTCTTTGATGCACAGCGCGCTTTCGATTCTGGCTCAAGGCGGCAACGGCCAGCGCCCGCAGACCCTCGAAGACCTGGTGGCGAGCGCCGCGCTGCTGTTACCGATGCTCGACGTGATCCCCAACGCGGCGATTTTCATCAAGGATCTGCAGGCCCGATATGTCCTCGCCAATCGCACGCTGGTGCAGCGCTGCGGCTTGAAGGATCTGCGCCCGTTGCTTGGCAAGACCAGTGCGCAGGTGTTCCCGGCGCAACTGGGGCCGGGCTACACCGAGCAGGATCGCAAAGTGCTGGAGGAAGGATTTGTGCTGCTGGATCAGCTCGAACTGCATCTGTATGGCAGCCGCGAACCGGGCTGGTGCCTGACGCACAAACAGCCGCTGTACAACCGTGACGGAGAAATCATCGGCCTGGTCGGGATTTCCGTGGACCTGCAATCAGCCAGCGAAACTCACCCTGCATTCGAGCGGCTGGCGGCGGTCGATGAACACATCCGCGCCAACTTCAATCGCCGGGTCACGCTGGGCGAACTGACCCGCATCGCCGGCATTTCGGTGGCGCAACTGGAGCGCTACTGCAAACGCGTATTCCATCTGACCCCGCGGCAGATGATCCAGAATGTCCGCCTGGAACACGCGCACCGCTTGCTGCACACCGATTTGCCGATCACCGACGTGGCGCTGCAATGTGGCTACACCGACCACAGCGCCTTCACCCGCCAGTTCAAGGCCTCGACCGGGTTCACCCCACGAGAGTATCGGCAGGCGACAGGCAATTAGCATTGTGCCCTGTCCTTACTGATCGTTCCCACGCAGACCGTGGGAACGATCATCAGACCTCACAGCCACACCGCCAGCCACGCCGAAATCAGCAGCAAAAGCGCCAGCGCGGTATTCATGCGCTTATACCCCCGTGCGGAGCCGAACAACCGCGCGCTGCCCACTCCGAGCAGCGCCCAGAAGGTCATGCACGGCAGCGAGACCAACAGAAAGGCCAGTGACAACACCAGCAGACGCAAGGTCTTGTCGCCGCCGCCGACGAACACGCTGACCACCGCCACGGCCATCATCCATACCTTGGGATTGACCAATTGCAGCAGCGCGGCGCCGAAGACGCTGATGCCTGGGGTCTGGTCCTGAGCCGGGTCCAGCGACGGCGGCGGACTGCGGAAGATCTGCCAGGCCAGCCAGCTCAGCCAGAGCACGCCACCCCAGGCCATGGCGTGCTGCACCCGCGGATACCGCAACAGCGTTTCGCCGGCGCCCAGCCCTACCGCCAGCACAATCAGCGCGGCTGCGGTGCAGGCGCCGAAGATGATTGGCAGCGTGGCGAGCAGTCCCTGCCGGGAACTGTGGCTCAGCACGAGAATATTGGTCGGGCCGGGCGTGATCGAAGCCACGAAAGCGAACAGCAGAAAGGGCAGTAATGAGGCCATGATGCGCAGCTCCTGAAAATGCAAAACAGGCCTGCATGATCGCCAGTCGACGCGCCTCAGTCTGGAAGGTTTGAGCAGCGCTTGCGGTAGTCCGCCGGGGTCAATTGGTAGGCGCGGCGAAACCAGCGACCCAGATGACTCTGATCGGCAAACCCCAGCACACAGGCGACCTCGGCCGGCGTCTCGCCGCGCGCCAGCAACTGCCGTGCCTTGGCCAGGCGCAACTGGATCAGATAGGCATGCGGGGCCAGGCCAAAAGCAGCCTTGAACGCGCGGCTCAGGCGAAACCGGTCGACCCCGCAGATCTTCGCCAGATCATCCAGGCCGATGTCTTCAAAGGCATGCGCGTGCAGATAATCACGCGCGACCTGCGCCACCAGCGGCAAGCGCGGATCAATCGGTTGACGCTTGCGCCAGTCGAGGTGGCGAGTCAACGAACCCAGCAGCCCGTCGATGGCGGTCTGGCGGACGATGCGCAGATCGCCGTCGTGCAGGGCATGAAAGGCCTGAACGATGGCAGTGGCCAGGCGCGGGTCGTGGCTCAGCGTGTCGGTAAATCCCGGCTGACTGTTCAACGGTGCGTCTTCGTAAAGGGCATGCACTTCGCGCTCGAGCCAGTGCGGGTCGAGGTACAGCATCGAATAGGTGAAACCGTCCTCGGTCGGCGCATGGCCGTCATGAATTTCCCCCGGTTCCAGCAAAAACACCTGACCCGGCGTACTGCGATGGCGCATTCGCCGGCAATTGAATTGCTGCACGCCTTGCTCGGTGACGCCGACCAGAAAACTGTCGTGCCAGTGCGGGTCGTAGGCATGCCCTTCAAAATGGGCGCGAATCGATTCGATCCCGGTGTCGACATCCTGGGACAGCTCGATCCAGTTGCGTTTATCCACGAAGGCTCCAGGGTTCGGATTGGCGAAGTACGGCTGGATAAAATACCGCGCAATGGCTTGAGGCGTTTAGAACATTTGTGCAGAACACGCCTGCAACCCGCCGGGCGCATTGGCATGACATTTTGCCGCGACGAAAAAAAACCGGCGTAATCAGCCGGTTTTTTCTTCAAGCGATCTTCTGAACGCCGCTCTGCGCGATACTCAGATGCTGATTGCCTCCACCGGCGCCTGTCCTCGCGCAAAGCGAGTGGCCGAAGTTTGCAGCAACAGGGCCACTGTCAACGACACCAACAGGAAAGGCAACAGCCAGGCGTTTTCGATGATCGCCAGTTGCAGGCTGAGTATCAGCAGCAGCACCGGCGTGGCCAGCGCGTTGGCTTTGCTCACGTACAGGCCCACGGCGGCTTCGCTGTAGCGATAGGCGATCGCCACGCGAATGTGCACTCGTGCACCGCCGAATGCCATGCCGAGAATCAGCAGGCTCAGCGCCTTGAGCAGTAGTGTGTCAGGCATCAGCCACCACATCGAAGTGGAAATAACGGCCAGAGCGATCAATGCGCAGAGGTAGGCGAGCAGGTTCCGTCCGGTATTGGCAATGATCACCAGCACGCCGATCAGGGCCATGCCCAGGCCAAATACGGCGTCGAGCACACCGAGTTCGAACAGCGACCAGCCATGGTTCGATACGTACACCGGCAGCATGAAATTGAAGGCGCCGAGAATGGGCCAGATCAGCACCATCGGCACAAACAAGGTCAACGGCAAGCGCGCCGGCGCCACGACCTTGCCGGTCTCCTGAACTGCCACCGGCAGGCTGCGACGACTATGACAGACGCCTGCGACCAGCAGAAAGCCGGCGGCAAGCACCAGCGAAAACCCCATCCCGTTCAATATCGGCATGAGACCTGCGGCCAGCAACGGTCCGACCATCAGCGCGGCCTGGCTCGTCGCCGTGGTGGCGCCGCTGATCCGCCGCACCGTGGTTTGATCCATGCCTCGTTGCAACTGGGTAAACCACATGTCCAGACTGGCCTCCAGCGACAAGATCATCAGCCAGACGAACAGGTTGGTGACCAGCAGGCCGACCGTGACATTGCGCGACAGGCCAGAGATCAACGCCAGTGCGGTCAGGCACAAGACGAACCAGGCGCTCATCTGGCGACCGTCCATGCGGCGTGACAAGCGTTTGATCATCACCGGTGTGATGAAGGCCGGTATGAACGAGCAGAAGATCGCCAGCGCCAACGGCAGGTAATCGTCGTCGTTCTGCTTGAGAATGGTCCAGGTCAGCGATACCAGCAGTGCACCGGAAAACAGTCGATAAACCGTCGAGCAGAACAGGAAAACCGCCAGTTCCTTCGAGGTACTTTGTTGTTCATTCATTAGATCGATCCTTGCCCTTGGGCACGCACGATGCTTGGATGGATGGCCGAAGTCAGCCCCGGCGCCCGGGTGGCGGGCTGCCAGGGTGATGGCTGTTCGGGTCGGGGTCAGACCAGCGTTCGCATGACCTCGAGGGTCCTGTCGATGTCCTGCGCGGTGTTGATGATGCCGGCCGAGAATCGCACCGTTGAATGCCGGTAGGGGGTGGCGCTGGCGATAATGTTGTGCGCCTTCAATTTCGCCACGACGTCTTTGGGCGTCGAACCCTTGACGTCACAGCAGACGATGCCCGCGGAACACTCAGCGGCGCGCGGCGTGTGCAAGTACACATTGGGCAGCGCGGCCAGACCTTCCTTGAGTTGCCCGTTGAGTTCGGCCACACGATCGGCGATGCGCTTGCGTCCGATTTTCTTGATGAATTCGAACGCTTCGATCACGCCCCATTGGTTTTCGAATGCCAGGAATCCGCCCGGGCTGACCCAGGCCGCCTGCGTTTCGCCTCGCGGATCGCGTAGCTCACGCCAGGCATTGCCGGGCTCGGCGGACATGATGGTGGGGATGGTCGGGACGATCTGCGCCCACTGGCCTTCGCGCGCCCAGACCAGCCCCGTACCATGCGGGCCGAGGATCCACTTGTGGGTGCCGGCGCTGAAAAAATCACAGCCGAGGCTGGCAACCTGGGCTTCGGAGCAACCGAAACCGTGCACACCGTCGATCACATAGATGATCCGGTCCGCCTCGGCGCGATCCTGATTGATCCGCGCTACCAGCGCCCCGATTTCCTTGACCGGCAAACGCACACCCGTACCGGAGTGCACCCAGGTCATTGCGAGGATTCGCGTGGTCGGTCTGATGGCGGTTTCGATGCGGGCGACGATCGCGTCGACGCTGACATCCTCGGGGCCCTCATACAGATCGATGCGGCGAATGCTGCCGCCCCATTTGACGACGGCCAGGCGCATGGCTTCGTCGTGGGTATACCACTCGTGGTGGGTGGTGAGGATTTCCTGTTCGGGCTCAAGCTTCAGACCGTTGTAGATCATCGCCAGACCCTGAGTGGTGCTGGTGGTCAGCGCGATGTCCTCGGCGCGACCGCCGGTGTATTCGGCAGCTGCGGCGCAAACCTTGCGCCAGACCATGTCGTCGGGCCTGGCGAACATGTTGTCTTCCAGGTACGTGTAGGGGTTCTCATCGAACGCCTGGCGGTGGCGCGCCATGGCCTCGCGCACGGGTTTGGGGTTGGAGGCCAGAAAGAAATTGGAAATGTGCACGAACTGCGGCGACAGCGTGAACTGCGCGCGAACCGATGCCCAGTCGGCCGGATCGAACGGCGTGGTGGTGTCATTGTGCGCCGGTGCCTGAGCCGCCTGTGCGCTTGCCAACCCTGCAATCATGCTGCCTCCAATCAAGGACGCCCCGACAGTGGCGCCCATAAAATCACGTCTTCCCAGACTCATACCGATTCCCTGTCGATTCATAGTGAAGTGCGCGCAGGACGCGCGAACATAGCATTGAAAATACGCTGGCCATAGAGCCCGACAGCCAGCCCGAGGACAATGAAGACCACCGCGAGGATCTTGCTCGCCGGCACGCTTTCGTTGAACACCACCACCGAGCCGAGCATGCCGAAGATCGGCACCAGCAATGACAGCGGTGCCACCGTGGAAACCGGGTAGGTCTTGAGCAGCGAGTTCCAGATCCAGTAGGCGAACAGTGTGTTTGGATACACCTGAAAAAGGATCGACAGCACGGCGGTCGTGTCCACCTGTTGGACGAACGCGGTGTAGCCGGCGCTGCCGTTGACCGCGTAGTCGAGGGCGAACAGGGGGATCGGTGCAAAGGCACTCGACCACACCAGAAAGCCGAAGACATCCTTGGTGCTGGCCTTCTTGTTGATGACGTTGGCCACGCTCCACGAAGCGGCCCCCACCAGCACCAGCAACACCCCGGGCACACTCACCGAACCGTCGCTGATTTTGATGATGCATAACAGCCCCGCCAGTGCGATCAGCATGCCCAGAATCTGGAAGCGGGTCAGCGCTTCCTTGAACACCCAGCCGCCGAGCAGAATGGTGAAAAAGGCGCTGAATTGCAGGACCAGCGAAGCGATGCCTGCGGACAGACCGGCCTTGATGCCAAGATTGACCACGCCCCACAGGCCGATGCCGAACACCAGGCCGTAGCCGATGATGTAGCGCCATGGCACATCGGGCTTGCGGATGAAAAAGATCGCCGGTAACGCACAGAGACTGAAGCGGATACCCGCCAGGATGAACGGGTCGACGGTGGCGAGCCCCAGTTTGATGACTGAGAAATTCACACCCCAGATCGCCGTGATCAATACAGCCAACACTACGTGCAGTGGTTTCATGGATGAATGGCCTTGAAGGTCGAAGGCGACGTCACGCAACGGACGTCAGGTCATGGGCGAGGCTCACCCGGGAAAACAGCGTTTGCAGCAGCGCACGGGTCTGTTGCGGGTCGGCGGTCTTGACGATGCCGGCCAACGGCGCTTCGAACGCCGAATACGTCACGTGCTCTGGCAGCAGCGAACCTGGCTGCAGTTCGTTCCACTGCACGATATGCGGGCTTGCACGCAGTTCCTCGGCGCCGTTGAGACCCTGATAGATGCGCTGTGCATGGGTGTGGCCAGGGAACACAAACCAGCCAAAACCGAGGTCCGGCGGCTGCGTGGCGAACGGCGCAATATCCAGCTCGCCATCGACGTGGATGCGCAGTTCCAGCGACGGCAGATGAATGCCGGTCGCCAATTCATAGGTCGCGACCACATCTGCGCCGCCGACCCGGTTGCCGACTTCGAGGAACACCGGTTCGTCGCCATCCATGATCGCCTCCAGATGGAAGGCGCCGTTGTCGATCTGTACGGCCTGCAACGCTGCGCCCACCCAGGCGTGCATGGCCTCGGTGGTCGGCAGATGCCAGGAACCCAGCGCACTGCCGCGCTCCATATAGTCCAGGCAGGTGCCGACGTATTCGCTGGAGAGCAGGGTCAGGATGCGCCCATTGAGTACCAGTCCATCGAAATGACGGATCGGGCCGCTGATGAATTCTTCGACCTGGAAGTCGTCGATGGGCAGCGCCAGTTCACTGATCTTGTGGCGGATTTCATCGAAGGCTTGCGCCGGTTGTGAGTGGATGCTGACGTCCATGCTCGATGCGCCACTGTGCGGCTTGAGCACGGTGGCGCTGGTCCAGGGCACTCGCCCTTGCAGAGCCAGGTAGCGCTCAAGCGCCATGAAGCGCGGCACGCGCAGCCGGCGTGCCTGCACCGCGGCTTTCATTTCCAGTTTGTTGCGGGCCAGCGTGACCGCCTTGAGCGAGGCACCCTGGATGTTCAGGGTTTCGCGCAAGCGCGCCGCATCCAGCAGTTCGTACTCGGACATCGAAATGACCCGGTCGAAGCTCTGCGGATGCTGCGCCAGCCACGCCAGGGTTTCGTCACAGGCGTTGCTCAGGCCCGGCCGGACCGCGCGCGTGCAGCGCAGCTCTGACGGCAGGGTGTCGATAGCCGATTGTTTGCCCAGGTACGTGACATCATGCCGTTCGTGATCGATGCCACGGTGGTAGTCGATGCGCGGGTAGGGGACTCGGTGGAGAATCAGAATTTTCATGCCAGTGGTCTCGACGCGTGAAATAAGGCTCAGGAGGCGACTTTCAAGGGGTGCTCGCAGGCCAGGCTCAGGTCCAGCACCACCTGCCATTGTTCGCGCAGCACCGTCACCAGATCGCGAATGTCTATGCGCGGGTCATGCAAGGCGACGCAGGCGTGGGCAACGAAATCGCTGTTGTCTCTCGGGATCGCGTGGATCAATCGCGACTCCCCGGCGATCCATGCACATTCCAGTAGCGTGATGTCGGCGCTGGCCATGGCGAGTGTTTGTGAGGCACGGGTCAGTGTGTCCTCGACCAGGCTGTCAATCGCGCCGAGTCCACTGACATCCAGAGTCATGTCCTGCGGCACGCCGAACATCACGGTGGCCGCGCTGCAAGAAGCATCGGGCAGTTCGCGCGCAACAGCAGCGGCGAATACCGAATCGACCCACGCCGCGTACAGGTCCAGGCCGTACACGGCTTTGGCCAGTGTCCAGATTTTCATGCCGCCCGGCCGCCGGTTGGGTTCGATGACGGCCGTGTGGTAATCCCTGTCGCTGAGCTTGATCTCGTTGTGAAACGGGCCGATACGCTGGCCCACCAGCCGATTGACCTGCTCGCCGGTCAGCCGGATCGCCTGACGTTCCTGCGTGCTGAGGCGGGCGGGCAGAATCTGCGCGACCTCGACCGGATAGCGCCCGGTGGCGCTGACTTTTTCGGTGATGAACCACAGCTCGCCGAGCCCATCGTAGGAATACTCGCGGGTATAGGCGATAAAAGCTTCGGCCAGCACGCCGCCGTCCAGGTACGGTGCGACCTCGGCAAACGCGTCTTCGCAGTCACCGCCCGGAGCAACCATGACCACACCGCGATTGTTGCCTTCACAGGCGGGTTTGATGACAAATCCGCGCTCCTGGCGCAAGGCAAAATTGCGCACGTCATTGACGCATTCGATCGGCTGAAAGTCGGGCAGCATCACCCCGAGACGTTCCAGCTGCGGTGCAATCGCTCGCTCGGCCTCGCGGTAAGCGAGCTTGTCGAAGGCCGCGAGCGCTCGTGCGGCGTCGTCCACCGGCAGGCCGAGCCTTTCGAGCAGCGCCGCGCCGCTGGCCACCGCGTTGTCGGAGAACACCAGCCCGGCGCTGATCCGGGCCGCGTCACCGGCCAGCCGGTGCAAGGCCTGAGCGACGAAGTCGGAGGCCAGCGGGTCGGCGTCGATCACCCGGTCGCTGATCTGCAGGTCATGGTCTTGCGGGTTGGCCCGGATCAGCCAGGTTTCGGCTCCCCAGCGCTCGCGCGCATGGTTGCGCATATGCAGGACATCGCCGATCCGGCTCAGGTTGTAATCCACTATCAGCAATACAGGCGCACGCAGCGGCATGTTGGTCATCCTCGATACTTGTCAGTGTTCATGGACAGCAAGGCTGTGCCAGGCGCTTGCCTGGCGTATTCAAGGGGTGCCGGGTTCGTAGCGGATATCCAGCGCCGTTGCGGACAGGTGCGCCAGACGCTCTAGCTCCTGGGCCTGGCGGCTGCGATCGAAGGTCCACAGCAACTGGCCGAGAAACACCTCTCGGGCATGGGCTGGAATCACATCGCCGGCCTTGAGCAGGATGTGCTCGACGGTGGGGGCGAGAGGCAGCTCGTTCAGCGCCACCGAACTCAACGTTCCCGGTTGGGCGAAATACACCCGGAAGAACGTCGCCACCGACTGTGCACTGGTGCCATCCGCCTGCCATTGGAACGCGTTCAGCTGTTGCGCGAGGGCATCGCGTGGCGCGTGATCGTCCTGGCTGGCCAGCAACAGATCCAGCCACAGCGACAGCATGCTGTGGCCGTGGGTGACGGCTTCGACGCTGTGGGAAATCAGGCTGCCACCCACGCGTGGATTGATCTCGATCAGATCCCAGTGCTGCCCGGTAAAACGGGCCTCGATGTGATAGCAACCCCAACGCAGCGCCATGCACTTCAAGACGTTTTCCAGCCACTGCAGGCCTGCCGCGATCTGTGCCTGACCGAGGCTCGCTGGGGGCGTGGTGCAACTGTCCTCAAGGACCGTGTCAGCGGTTTCGGTCACTTCGTATTTTTCGTGGAGGGCGACGACATGCGCCTGGCCGTCGATCAACAAGGTCTCGAAGCTGAATTCCTGGCCGGCAATGTAATCCTCGGCCATGAACTGCAGCCCGTCATTGAATGCCGAGGCGTATACCGTGTCCTCGACCGAGGCCAGGCGCAGCGTTTCAAGTGCCTTCCAGGTGGTGTCCTCACGCAGCGGAAAAGCCGCGTAGGACGCAATTCCGTGAATCGGTTTGATGAAATAACGCGCGTTCTGCGCTTGCAGCGTTTGCAATACCGGTGCGGTCAGCGCGTGCGCACGGGCTTGCGACAAACCGGCATCGGCCAGTTGATTGCGCACATTGAGCTTGTTGCGCAATGCCAGGGCCTGCTGCGCGTCGATGTCATACGTGCCGAGCGCTGCGTTCGCCGCCGCCATCAAGTGCCGATAGCCTTCCCACACACTGATGCAACAGCTGACCTGTTCGCCCGACTTGTGCAGGGTTTGCAGGGCATTGTTGACGTCCTCCAGTTTCAATTGGAGGGAGTCGGCGGTGTAGAGCCGGTCCGCCCAGACCTGGATCTGCTCCAGGCGAGCCGGCACATGCTCGGCGAGCGGCAATGAAGTCAGCACGAAACACCGGAGCTGGCGCCGTTGCAGCTGCTCCTTCAAGTCCTCCAGGAAAGAAAAGCCACAGTGGCTCAGGATCAGAACACCGGGTCGATTCGAATTCATTGCCTGCTCCATGGCTTAAGCAGCCTTGTCTTGCGGCGTGGCCAGGGTGTCGATGTACAGCTCGCTGAAATACATGGCGAGGATTTTCTGGTGCTCGGCCAGGTAACGCTTCAGTGCGGCGATGTCCTGCTCGCCTTTGATCAGAAAGCGCAGGGCTGCCCAGACTTCACCCGGATGGTCATCGTTGATGTCAGTGTGGGAGTGTGACACTTGGCCCACGATGTTCTTTTCGCCAACCGAAGCTTTCAGCGCTTCGAGCTTGCGCGGCTCCAGCTTCACGTTGACGTACTCGACCAGGTAGGAATAGGCGATCACGCCCAGTGGACCTTCGTGGTCCAGCAGGTAGGAAAAGAAACCGGCCAGCAGTTTGGTCGACAGGTAGGGTTCGGTGGCGAGGAATTCTTCACGGCTCACACCGACGCGTTGCAGATCCTGAATGAACAGGTCGTCATGGAGCATTTCTTCCTGTTCGTAGTGAGCCCAGATCTGCGCCGCTTCCGGGCTGACCTTGGCAACCTCGACCAGCGCCTTGGCTTCGGCCACGCGCAGCAGACGGATGCGCCATGCGGTTTCGACCAGGTGACGTTTGTAATAGGCACTGTTGACGTCTTTGCCTTCCAGGTGCGCAGCTTGAGGCACGGTTTCGTACCATTGTTCTACCTGGCCGTCGATTATCCGGTCAATTTCCCCACGCAGATTTACCGAAGCGGCAGCATTGAGGAAAGGGGTGCGATCACCATAGCCAACATTCTTTACACGGTTAAGCATATTCAAGCCTCTATTTTGGGTTTGTTTTAACGCGTTGATAATGACCAGACTTTAACTGTAACTATCAGCCAATCACTTCTATGGCCAATTCACCTCTTATCAGGCACTGACAGGCCAGCCGGTATTCTTCTCCGCTGTAACCCAGTACCTCGATAAACGCTTCCTCGTCACCGTCCCGAGGATTCAACGCCTCAAGGCCCGAACTGACTTTGATCAGGCATGCGCCGCAAGCGCCGACCCGGCAGCCCAGCGGGATCACGTTCTTGCCGCCGGCTTCCCACTCGATGTCGGTAATCGCGGAGTTGGCCGGCAGCTGAAATTCAAGTTGATGCGAAGTAATGGTGAGTGTGTGCAACGCCATACTTACCTCGGTTAAATATTAAAGTTCGTGTGGCAGGCACACGATTTCACGCCAGCGTTTGAAAACGACAGTGAGAAGTTCTTGAAAGTTATGAGCTTAGTTGGAGGTCAGCCCCAGATATGACCAGTAGAGCAGGGCGACGGCGCTGATGGCCGCACCCAGAATACAAACAGCGACCCAGCCAAAGTGCGCATAGGTGTAAGTAGCGGCAATCGCACCCAGGCCACTGCCTACCGAGTAGAAACACATATACGCGCCGACCAGACGGCTTTGCGCATCCGGGCGTGCCGCGAAAATCAGGCTTTGATTGGTGACATGCACCGCTTGTACGGCGAAGTCCAGCAGCACCACACCCACGACCATGGCCAGCAATGAGCTTTCGACAAATGCCGTGGGCAGCCATGACAGGGTCAACAGCGCCAGGGCGATGCCGGTCGTGCGATTGCCACGTCCCTGATCCGCCAAACGGCCGGCCCGTGCGGCAGCCAGCGCACCGGCCACACCGGCGAGGCCGAACAGGCCGATCTGCGTGTGCGTCAGCGACAGCGGTGGCGCACTCAGCGGCAGTACCATCGACGTCCACAGCACACTGAAGGCGGCAAAGATCAGCAGGGCGAAGGTGCCTCTGACCCGCAGCGTGCGCTCGGTCAGGTACAGCTGGAACACCGACCGCAACAACTGCCAGTAACTGCCTTTGGCCGGTGGGGCAGCGGAGGCTGGCATGGTTCGCCACAACACCAGCGCCATACCGATCATCAGCGCGGCCGAGACAAAGTAAACGCCGCGCCAGCCGGCCAGATCGGCGACTGCCCCCGACACAAAGCGCGCCAGCAGAATGCCCAGCACCACGCCGCTGGTGACCGTACCGACGGCTGCGCCGCGCTGTTCCGGGCTGGCCAGCGAGGCGGCGTAGGCCACGACGACCTGCACCACCACAGCCATCAGGCCCACCAGCACCATGGCTCCAAGCAGCATGCCCCAGTTGCCGGCGAGTCCCACCGCACACAAGGCCACGGCCGACATCAGCATCTGCGTCAGGATGAGTTTCTTGCGATTGAGCAAATCCCCCAGTGGCACGATGAACAACAACCCTACGGCATAGCCGGCCTGAGTCGCGGTGACAACGATGCCGATCGTGCCCGGCGAAACGGCCAGGCTCGACGCCATGGACTCCAGCAATGGCTGGGCGAAGTAGACGTTGGCCACGGCCATGGCGCAGGTGATTGCGAAGAGCAGGGTTTGATAGCGGCTGAGGGTCGAGGTGCTGGCAGACCGGGAGGTCTGTGAATGTCCTCCGGTCGCCTTTTCGGCTTCGGCGTCCATTTTTACCGGGGCATGAGGCGTGTACGGCATTCATCCAATCCTTGGAATATGTGGTTTCGAAACAAAACCGATGCGTTGATTTTTATCAAATCAAGTTGTTAAATACAACCACATTTTGCAAAACATTTTCGTCTGACGTTAGATCGTTTTTCTTCCTTCCTATCTGCCCACTGGAGCGTCATGGCCAGACAGAAATTACTGGCACAGAGCGAATGCCCGGTTGCCAGAACACTCGAGGCCATTGGCGATCGCTGGGTGCTGATGATCATCCGCGACGCCTTCGACGATGTCCGCCGCTTCAGCGAATTCCAGAAACGCCTGGGGCTGGCGAAAAACATCCTCACGGTGAAACTGAAAATGCTCGTCGAGCTGGGTGTGCTGGAGATCCAGCCGGCCTCCGATGGCAGCGCCTACAAGGAATATGTGCTGACCGAAATGGGTCGCGCGGTGTTTCCGATCGTGGTCAGCATGCGCCAGTGGGGGGAGCGCTTCCTGTACAGCGAAGGCGAGAGCCACTCGGTGCTGCTCGACAACGATTCAGCCCAACCGGTGGAGACCATCGCTGTGCGCTCGACGTCGGGCAAGGTGCTGACGCCGGCCGACTGCCATCGACGGGTGGTCACGCGCAAAGCCTGAGTGCCGGGTCGGGCTTCATCAACTCGCGGCCGGCGGTTTCGCCAGCGCAATGCCCGCCGCACCCAGACGCTTCAAGATTTCAAACAGCAAATCACTCTTGGTCACCCCGACAATCCTCGGGCTGGCCACATACCCGGTCACCGTCAGGGTAATTCCGTCCGGCGACAGCTTGCTGAAGCGCACGAACGGTGCCGGTTTATCCAGCAGAGTCTCGTGCTCGCGGTAGGTATCGAGTAGCAGCTCTTTCACCTGCTCAGGGTCGATGTCCAGCGGGAACATCAGCTCCAGCGATGCCACGCCTTGCGCGCTGCCGCCCAGGGTCACGTTGCGCAGGTTCTGCGAGATCAATTGCGAGTTGGGCACGATGACGATCGAGCGGTCGCTGAGCTGGATTTCGGTGGCGCGCACGTTGATCCGGCGAATGTCGCCTTCGACGCCGCTGATGCTGATCAGGTCGCCGACCTTCACCGGCCGCTCCGTCAGCAGAATCAGCCCGGAAACGAAGTTCTTCACGATCTCCTGCAAACCGAAACCGATGCCCACCGACAAGGCACTGACGATCCACGCCAGATTGGTCCACTGCACGCCCAGCGACGACAGGGTCAGCAGAATCACCAGCGCGTAACCGATATTGGAAAACAACGTACTCAGCGAGGCGCACATGCCGGGGTCCATCTCGGTCTTGGGCAGGAACTCGTGGTCCAGCCAGCGGCTGAGCGTGCGGATCAGCCAGATACCGATGATCAACGCCAAAACGGCGTTAAGCAGGTGCGCGGGGACAATGTTCAACTTGCGCAACCCGGCGCCGCCGAGGATGACCATGATGTTGCTCAGCAACTGCCCGAGCGTGGTGCCGATGCCGCCGACGAACAGGCTGATCACCGCCAGCAGCATCAGCGCGGCACGGCTGAAACCCGACAGCAGGGTCGATATCTGATCGAGGCGCCGATCGCCGATGCCGAGTAACTGTTTGAGCGCCTTGCCGCTCGCATGCCTGGCGGAAAACACATGCTCGCAAACGTCCTTGACCAGCTGAATCAGCAGATAGAAACCGGACAAGACAATGAAGGCCCAGACCAACTGGTAACTGATGAACCGCGCCAGCGATACGTAGCCGGCGAGCAGGGCCAGCGCCGAAACCAGAATCGAAACGCTGGCGACGGTGTAGATGATGCCGGCTAACGTGCTGTTGGTCGCCGCCGCATCGTTGGCCGCAACCAGCGCCTTGCGTACCTTGCCGACCCGCAGCAGCAAGGTCAGCACAATCGCCAACACCACCATCGCAATGATCCCGCGCCCGGTGATCACGATCTGGCTGCTCATACCGGTGGCGTTGCTGACCTGCACCAGCGTGACCAGCACCAGCAAAGCGCAGGACAGAACTCGCGGATAGGGCTTGAGTGCCTGCGCCACCGGATCGGCAATCGCTGGCAAGCGCCACGAAGGATGCTCGGTTGACAGCAGCGCGCGGCTCAGACCGGTAATCAGCACGCAGGCATACACAACCTTTTCAAACTCTTCTGAGAAGGTTTGCAGCACTGGCGATAACGGCTGATGGCGGGTGCAGGCATAGAACAGAATTTGCAGGGCGATGGCGGTGGTGGCGATGGTCGCCAGCGCCGAGGCGAAGGCCAGTGCGCTGCGCCGCAGCCGTCCCTCGGGGACGCGATAAATGCACAACCAGGTCAGGCCGTGTTCGGCCAGCCGACGTCCGAATGTCCAGATAATCAAGGCCAGCACCACCAGCGCGCTGGTATGCAAACGCTCGCCTGGCACCCACACGCTGGCCCACGACGCACGTACCTGATCGACGAAAAAATGCCACCGCTGGCGATCGTCCGCGCCTGGATTGAGCAACGGCGACCAAAAGCCTGGATTCAGCACGCTGTGAGTACCCAGGGTCAGTTCGCTTTCCAGTAGCGAACGGCGGATGCCGGCAATCTGGGTGATCAGGTCCGCCGCGTTCTGCTTCAGCGCGGCGAGGCTTTTCAGGGTGCTGTCGAGCCTGGCTTTCTGCGTCGTCAGCGTGGCCCGCTGAGTGATGATGTCGGCTTGTTCGGCGGCCACCTCGGTGTCTGGCGCGGCCCCCAACACGCTCAGTTGCACCGCCAGTTGCGCCTGCTGCGGCAACAGCGCAGCCGACAATCGATCGATATCGAGAATGAACGCCTGCACCCGATCCTGCGGACCTTCGAGCTGGTTGTAGTTGTTCGCCGCAGAGATTTGCTGCTTGAGCCCGTCGAGGCGTTGTTGCAGAGCTTGCAGATCACTTTGTGCGATCACCGGCAACGGCGCGGTGGCACTCGCCGCTGGCGCTGGCAAATCTTCCGCCCACAGCGCAAGGCTGCTGCTACCGAGCAGCGTGAGGGCGACCAACAACATCCATTTCAAAGTGTCGCGCATGGAGGGGCGGCTCGCATCGACCAGACAGTCTATGAGGGTAGGTGATCAACCCGAGTGCGGTGGAAAAGTTTGCGCGCCGGCCGTGGACCTCGCTCAGGGCTGCTTGGCGGGCACGACGAAGTTCACCGTCGTGCGGGTCAGCACGGTGTGCGTCGGATCAGCGATTTCCAGTAGCACCTTGTGCGCACCCGGCGTCAATCCGACCAGGATAATCGGGTCTTCGCTGGTGTGAGCCCAGGTGCCTTGCCAGTCATCAACGGTGACGTGCAGATGCCCCAGGCGCGGCGACACCGGCACCGCCGCTTTGCCGAACACCGGCATGATCCGCGTGTGTTCGGTGCGGTATTGAATGATCACCACGCCACGGGCCAGCGGTTCGGCGAGCGGCGGGTAGGCAATCAGCATGGGCGCGGCTTCGGAAGCCAGCGGGAGCAGGGCGGGTGGCTGCTGCGGGTCGACCTCGGTTTGCGCATCGGCGCTCATGGCCAGCAGCAATGAAGCCGTCGGGGCGAGCAGAAATCGGATAGCGAGGGACATGGTTTGTTTGCTCGCGCGTAAGGTCACTCAAGATTAGTTGAGCGCCGGCGGTTGCGTGCGTTATTGCGCAAGCCCGAACGCAAAAAGCCCGACGGCGAGGTCGGGCTTTTCTTCGGTGACCGCAGTGAAACGCGGCATTCAGACGGCGCGGCGTTCGATCAGCCGGTCAGAACCGCCTTCGGCTACGGCATCGCTGAACAGCGGGTCGGTCTCGGTAGCGGCAACGGCATCGCTGAATAGAGGGTCGGTTTCGGTAGCGGCGACGGCATCGCTGAACAGTGGATCAGTTTGCGTGGCCGCAGCGGTGCGTTGTTCCAGCAAACGGTCGGAACCGCCTTCGGCAACCAGCGGCTGCGCAGGGGTAGCGGCGAATGCGTTCAGTGCGAAGATCGAGAAAGCAATGCTGAGAAGGGCTTGGCGTTTCATGATGCTGTGCTCCGATGGGTAGTGGTTGGGTCTGGAGCCGATCTTACGCCGCAGCACTGATAAGAGAACTTCATTGAATTAATGGTTGTTATTGACGCGCTTAATGATGCTATCGATCAAGCCAGCGCGCCGCCGGGTTTGAGCTGAGTGCTGATCAACTCGGCGAGGACACGTACTGGCTCGGTGAAGGTCTCGCGTGCTCGGTGGACGAGGCCGATATCGCGGTGAAAAGTGTGCGGCCCAAGGTCGAAAGCGCGGACGCCGGCAGGCCATGCGAAGTCGGGCGAGGTCTGCGGCACCAGCGCCACGCCGACGCCGTTTTCAACCAGTTTGATGATCGCCTCCAGTTCGTCCAGCTCACAGACCTCGCGCAGGTTGAAATGCATCTGGCGCAAAAAGCGGTCGACCTGTCTGCCACCAAAAGAGGAGCGGTCATAGCGGATAAACGGTTGGCTGGAGAGCAATTGCGTCCAGTCATCGCCCGCCATATCGCGCGGCACGATCAACCGATACGGCTCAAGGGCCAGGGTGGTCCAGCGCAAATCGCTCTGCAGCGAGAAGGGCGGGCGAATCACCACGGCCATGTCGATCTCGCCGGTATCCACCAGATTCACCAGTTCCATCGACAGGCCCGGGATCACCCGGGTCCGGCAGTACGGGCACTGTTGGTGAAAGCGTGCCAGCGCATCCGGCAGATAGGAACGCTGCACCGAGGCAATCGCGCCGAGGTTGACCAGCACACTGGGCGGCAGGCCCACCGCAGTCGAACCGAGGTTGTCGTAGAGCCTGAGCAAGTCCTGGGCTTGCAGCAGGATCTGCTGGCCCATCTTGTTCAGGTGCGCCGTGCGGCCCTTTCGGTCGAAGATTTCGAAGCCGAGTTCGGCTTCAAGACGCTGCATCTGCGCGCTGACGGCGGCCTGGGTCAGGCCGATCCGGTTACCGGCCGCCGCGAAGGTGCCTTCGCGCGCCACGGCAATGAGGGTTTTCAGTTCTTTGATCATTCACAAATATTAGTTGTGATTCTGAGAAATATATATTGATTTTTATGTTGGGTTTTTCGTCCTAGGATGTTTTTCATCCCGACCTCGGCTGAACCGAAAACGTCGATGTCGGTAAGACCTGTTCGCCAACCAACAAGAACGATATTGGAGTTCTGATGAATCTCTCGCCTTTTCACCTCGCTATCCCTGTTTACGACCTGGCTGCGGCGCGCACTTTTTACGGTGAAGTCTTTGGCCTTGAAGAAGGACGCTCGAGCGCTCAATGGGTCGACTTCAACTTTTACGGCCATCAACTGGTGATTCACGAACATCCGAAAACCGCCTCTCAGGAGAGCGTGCACAGCAACCCGGTTGACGGCCATGACGTGCCGGTGCCGCACTTCGGCATCATTCTCGGCTGGCAACAATGGGAGGCACTGGCCGAACGCCTGAAATCGTTCGGCACGCAGTTCGTGATCGAACCGTACATTCGCTTTCAGGGCCAGGTCGGTGAACAAGCCACCATGTTTCTCTTCGATCCTTGCGGCAATGCCCTGGAATTCAAGGCATTCAAGGATATGAGCCAGCTCTTCGCCAAGTAACAACCGCCATGGCACAACGGCGTTGTGCCATTTCTCACAGTGAGCTGGAAGCTCATGACTCTAGCAACTGCCTTTTGCGCAGACCGTTCATTCCAACAAGAAGGCTAGACATGAAACGTATTCCCCTGGTGTGGCAAATCGTTGCCGGGCTGTTGCTTGGCGTGCTCGTCGGTTGGTATTTCAATACCCATCCGCAGTATCAGACGTGGGTCAGCGCGGAAATCCTCAAACCCCTCGGCGACATCTTTATCAAGATGATGAAGATGGTGGTCGTGCCGATCGTGTTCTGTTGCATGATTCTGGGGATTGCCGGCGGTGGCGATAACCAATCGTTCGGTCGTATGGGCGCCAAGTCGCTGGGCTATTTCTTCGCGATCACGGCTTTGGCGATCGTTATCGGATTGTGTTTCGCCAACCTGTTCGAGCCGGGCGCAGGCACCGATATTTCCGGCATTTCGCACAATGCCGCCGCGATCAAACTGGAACCGTCCAAAGGCGCTCTGGTGATCCTGCAGAACATCGTCCCGGACAATGTGCTGGTGGCCATGTCGGAGGCGAAGTTACTCTCGGTGTTGTTTTTTGCGGTGTTATTTGGTCTGGCGTTGAATGCACTGCCCAAAGACAAGAGTGCGCCCGCCATCGCTTTGGTGCAGAGCATTTCCGATGCGATGTTCAAGGTCGTTTCCATTGTCATGGCCTACGCGCCCATCGGCGTGTTCGGCATGATCGGCGCGACGGTCACGACGTTTGGTTTTGCCTCACTGTTGCCGTTGCTCAAGTTGATCGGCGTGGTCTATCTGGCGCTGATTGTCTTTGCCTTGGTGATACTCGGAGGGATCTGCTACTTGATCGGCGAAAACATTTTCAAGCTGATCGGCTACTTCCGCAACGAACTGATTCTGGCGTTTTCCAGTGCCGCGTCGGCGGCGGTCATGCCCCAGTTGATGAGTCGACTTGAGCAGTACGGTGTACCGCGGCGGATCGTCAGTTTCGTGGTGCCGGTGGGTTATGCGTTCAACCTTGATGGTGCATCGATTTTTCTCGGCGTCGCGACGATTTTTGTCGCGCAGTTGTATGCCATCGACCTGTCGCTGTCGCAGCAGATATTGCTGGTGGTGACCATGGTGCTGACGTCCAAGGGCGCAGCGGGCGTACCGGGGTTCGCCATCATCATTCTTTCCGCGACGCTGGCGTCGGCCGGCCTGCCGCTGGAAGGCGTGGCGCTGATCGCGGGGATTTTCCGGATCATCGACAGCGGTACCACGACGCTGAACGTACTGGGCAATGCCATCGCGCCACTGGTGATTGCCAAGTGGGAAAAAATCGCGCTGCAACCGGGTGCCGTCGAGGCAAGTGTCAAACACGAATCGCCGCTGCCCTGCCATTGAAAGTCCACTGAACGGACACTTGAAACAAGCAACCGCCCGCTGGCTCAGGGGCGTTTTTTTAACGCTGGTTGCTAGACGACCAGTCTAATGTTTTGGAGGTTAAATGATTGATCACGCCGCTGACACCGACCTTTTTTCACCCGTAACCCTGGGCGCGCTGCACTTGGCCAATCGCATCGTCATGGCCCCACTGACGCGCAGCCGAATGGCCGACGACGGCGTGCCCAATGACCTGCACGCGACCTATTACGCCCAGCGCGCAACGGCCGGACTGATCATTGCCGAGGCGACGAATATCTCTGCGCAGGGCCGCGGCTATGCGATGACGCCGGGTATCTGGACCCAGGAGCAGGTTGCCGGCTGGAGAAAGGTGACCGATGCGGTGCACGCCGCCGGCGGCAAAATCGTCTGCCAGTTGTGGCACGTCGGGCGGTTTTCCAGTGTCGAGTTGCAGCCCAACGGCCAGGCACCTGTGGCACCTTCGGCGATCAAGGCTGAGGGCAGCACCTACACCGAAAAAGGCTTCGTCGACGTGTCGATGCCGCGCGCACTCCAAACATCGGAGATTGCCGGGATCATCGAGCAATACCAACGTGCCGCGCAGAACGCCAGACAGGCCGGTTTCGATGGCGTGGAAGTGCATTCGGCCAACAGCTATCTGCTCGACCAGTTTCTGCGAGATTCGACCAATCAGCGCAGCGATCAATACGGCGGCAGCATCGAAAACCGTACGCGCCTGACCCTGGAAGTCACCCGCGCGGTGATTGACGTGTGGGGCAGCGACCGCGTCGGTATTCGTCTCTCGCCGGTTACCCCTGATGCCGGCAACACGCCGCCCGACAGCAATGTCATGGCGACTTACGGCTACCTCATCCAGCAGCTCAATCCGTTGAATCTGGCGTACCTGCATTTCGTTGAAGGGGCGACAGCGACGTCGCGCAGCGTGCCGGAAGGCGTTGATCTGGATGCGCTGAGCGCGCAGTTCACCGGCCCGTTCATTGGCAACAACAACTACGACCTGCCAATGGCCCTCGAACGACGTGCCCAAGGACATATCGATGCGGTGGCGTTCGGCCGCTTGTTCATCGCCAACCCCGACCTGGTCGAGCGCCTGCGTCGCGGTACCGAACTGACCATCGCGCCCCGTGAAAGCTACTACGGCGGCGGCGCCAAAGGTTACATCGACTGGCCCACCGCCAGCGCCTGATCACCATCCGCTGCCGCGTCCGTGTTGGCTTGCGGCAGCCTTTCACTCAAAACAGGAACCCCACCATGACCACTCCAACTTACGTGCAGGAATACAACGCGATTGTCGCCGTCCTCAACCAGTACAACGAAGGCGGCGCGCAGGCTGACAGCACGCTGATGAAACCGGCATTCAATCCGCAAGCAACGATGTTTGGCATCGACGGCGAGCGCCTGGTCGGCGGCGCGATCCAGAATCTCTACGACGTGATCGATACGTCCTTTCGCCCATCGCCCGAAGCTCAGGCGGCGATCGTGCGGATCGATATCGTCGGTACGGCCGCCAGCGCGCGCGTCGATACCGACAACGTCTCGGGTTTTCGTTTCACCGACTTTTTCAATCTGCTGAAAGTGGAAGGACAGTGGACGATTGTCAGCAAGATCTACCACACGCATTCGGACGCTTGATCGAGCAGGTCAGATAACGAAAAAGCTACACCCCTGCATTCCTCAAAGGAATGCAGGGCATGAAAACAATGAATTTTTCTTATCCGAAACGCCAGCGTACCGTTGCTCCAAAACAAGGAGCAATACCATGAGCCAATCCTCGACCAGTCCCGCCGGAAAATTCGACACCTCTCGTGCCAATGAATATGCCAGACAATCGCGCATTGCCCTGGCCGGTTATGATGCTTGCCATGACCTCTCGGCCTGCATGCTGGCGGCCAGCCTTGGCACGGACCGTGCGGCTTCTGTTCTGGTGGTGGGCGCTGGCGGGACGGCACAAGAGATCATTGCGATGGCGGCGCTGGAGCCGCAGTGGCGTTTTATCGCGGTTGATCCGTCCGAGCCGATGCTCGATACCGCGGTGCAACAGTTGCAGGCCCATGATTTGCTGGACAGAACGCAAATACACTTGGGCCATGTTGAGGATCTGCCTGCCGATGCCTCATTCGACGCGGCAACCCTGATCGGCGTGCTTCATCATCTCAACGGTGATCAACCCAAGCGCGACATTCTGCGCGCGATCCAGACCCGGCTGAAGCCAGGCGCGCCGCTGATCGTCGCCGGCAATCACTACGCTTACGCCAGCCAGCCGTTATTGCTCCAGGCCTGGGCGCAACGCTGGCGGCAACAGGGCGCCAGTGCTGATGAGGTGCAGGCCAAACTGGGCAAGATTCTCCAAGGGGCCGACCCGCCGCGTTCCGAAGCCGCCGTCCAGGCGTTGCTGAGCGAGGCCGGGTTTGGCGCGGCGACACGGTTTTTCAGCAGCCTGTTCTGGGGGGCGTGGCTTGCGAACAAAGCGTCCTGAGCGTCAGGCAACGCTCTCGCCGCTTTCAACCGGTTCAGCGGTTTCAGCGGCCAGTTTCAAACGATCAGCCTTGCTGATGTACTTGGGCTTTTTCGGCGCCAGTTTGGCACTGGCCTTCTTGGCCTTTTCCTTGAACAGTTGTTTGAGTTTCTTCTGGCGATTCATGGGGCTTACTCGGCGGTCAAGTTGGGTGTCGACTGGGCATCGCGTTGGACAGATGCGCTACTGACGGTCGAAAAGGCGCGAATCCTGACCCAAGCGCCGGGCCAAGGCAATGGCAATTTGTTGGAAAAACAGTGAAGCCTCGCACAGTCTGCAGCGTAGCCGCCTGGTTTACCGATGGTCAGCGAGGCGAAATAAACTAAGCTGAAGTTCAATATCCAGATGACATTGATGCATCCCGCCATGAAGGAGTACCCATGACCAGCTCTCGTAAATGGATTGCCACGGCGTCTTCCCTGGCATTGGTTTTCGCTTCTGCGGTGGCTTCGGCCGACCCCGGAAACGGCAAGGGCCAGGGGAACGGCAAAGGTAATCCGCAGAACATGCAGGATCACGGTAAACAGAAAGGCCAGGGTAATCAGGGGGGGCAAGGCAAGCAGGGTGGGCAGGGCAATCAAGGCCACGGGGGCGGTCCTAGTGTTGATCGCGGCAACATTCTTGGAATTGTTGGCGGCTATCGGGACTATTGGAGCCCAGGGCCAGCGCTGCCGCCGGGCATTCAGAAAAATCTGGCGCGGGGCAAACCGCTCCCACCCGGTATTGCGAAAAAGCTCGACGGGCGCCTGCTGGGCCACTTGCCGCGTTACGACGGCTACGAATGGCAGCAGGTGGGGACGGATCTGATTCTTGTCGCGCTAGCGACCGGTTTGATTTACGAAATCGTCAATGGCGCCTTCGATTAAGCAGCGCAGCCAATAAAAACCGCGCGTTGGCAGCGGCAGGTTTAACCTGCTACTGCTTCCGCGCATCCTGCACATCAAGCGATTTTCAACGCCTTGAGTACCACCAGCGATTGCTCGGCAAACGCCTGCGCCTGTTCGGTCAATTCAGCCAGGTTTTCTTCTGCGGTAAGCAACGGTTGGTCGCCCTTGACCAGCACTTCGCTTTGTTCGCTGAGCACACTCCACGCCAGTTGCGCCCATTCGGCCGGATGCTTTCGGCCCTGTTTGATGGAAATCAGGAACAGTTGCTGGAAGCGGCTGACCGTCACGCCACCGCCGGTGACCGGGCTGGACAGGACCTGAACCCTGGCGGTGAACAGCGAGCGTTTGCACAATTGCAGATTGAGCGCCGCGCAGCGGTCCTGCACCAGCGACTCAGCCGCTTCGCTCTGGCACGGCGCCACGACGCCCATGCCGACCAGCACGGCAAGCGCTTGTTCGAGATCGTCGAAAGTCAGCGGCGCTGCCGCCGCGAGCAACTGACGCATTGATTTTGCGGCATACGCCTGGTCCGCCAACGCGTCCAGCACCGGGCCGTAAATCTCCACTTGCAAGGAGGCTTCGCCGGCCGGACCGGTGACGGCTGCAGGGACGCTCGTTGCCGGTTGCAGCAGCACGAAACGCGTATGCAGCATCTGCGCGCGGCGTTCAGGCGCAGACAGACGGTTGGCACCGCGCACGTACAGATCGCGGCGAAAATGCTGATTGACGAAATAGTCGCGTGCCTGCTCACGCATGACCGGGTGCTCAATGGTTTCTAGGAAATCCATCGCCTCCGCGCTCAGGTTCAGCGGGTCGACCGAATCCAGTGGCACTGCGGTCGTCGCGTAGTCGAGCTTGGCAGGTGCGAGGGCATCGACCATGTCGGCGAAATACATGCAGTTCCAGTCGCGATTGAAATATTCATGGGCGACGTACTGGCGATCCTGGCCTTTGATGCTTTGCAGGCGCGCGCCCAGACTCGGCGCGGCCGCAGCGTATTTTGGATTGGCCGCCAGCAGCGCCTCGGAGAACTGCAACGCAGCGTCGATGCGCTGATCCGGTCGTGCAGAGGTGTTAGCGAAGCGGTCATGCAGACTGAACAACTGGCGCAACGGCGCCGACGGCGACCAGCCCGGAAAACTGTTGTAGCTGACGTACAGATGACCACCGGGTTTGAGGTGACGGCGGGTGAACTCGACGATCAGCTTCTGATTGTCACGGCTGACCCAGGTCCAGATACCGTGCAGGCTGATGCTGTCGAATTGCGGCAGGTCAGAGCGCGCCAGCAGTTGCTCGAAACTGTCGTCGTAGAGACGGGCGCCATTGTTGGCCGCCGCCGCCAGTTCGACCGCATAAGCCGCCTGACCCGGATGAAAATCCGTACCGACAAACGTGCCCGGATTGGCGGTGGCATGGATATTGATCGACACGCCCTGACCGAAACCCAGTTCGCAGTGGTAGCCGTCGGTACTGTCCAGACTGGCAAAACCGCGCAACAACAGGCAGTAGCGCTGGAACACCGGGTTGATCTCCCGGCTGTAGCTGTAGGTGTAGCCTTCGTCGGTGAAATAGCCTTCGTTCCAGGCGTTGCTCATGAATGCTGTCTCTTGTTTTTTCAAATGAATGCCGCTGTTATAAGGGGTTGTGAGTGCAGGCGACAAGCGAAAAGACAAAAGCCCCTCACCCTAACCCTCTCCCGGAGGGAGAGGGGACTGACCGTGGTGGATGCGAGATATTTGCCAATCGGGAGTATGGAGTTGAATGCAAATTCTAAAACAACCTCAATCGGCTCCCTCTCCCTCCGGGAGAGGGCTGGGGTGAGGGGAAAATTCACCGCTGAACCAAAGCCGAGCCGCCATCAGCCTAAGCACCCGCCAAAAAAAAGCCCGGCCAAAGCCGGGCCAAACCACGCGTAATCCTTAAGCAGCCATTTCCTTCTTGTAGCTGGCCTTCATGGCTTCCATCTGCGCGCCCAGCTCATCGAGCTTGGCCTTGCCCAGCAGTTGCTTGGCCTTGGGAAACATTTCCGATTCCTCTTCTTCGATATGGTGCTCAAGCAGCTCCTTGACCACCTTCACCCGGCCAGCGAACTCAGGCGTGCCCGGGTCGGTTTCCTTCAGATCGGGCAGCACCAGCGAATCCACGGTGCGGTGTTCTTCCTTGGCCTCGTAATACATCACGTCCTCTTCCTTGCTCCCCGCTTCCTTGAACGCGGGGTAGAGGATTTCCTCTTCGAGACGGGTATGGATCGTGACTTCCATCTCCAGTTTGGCCAACAGCTCGGTGCGTTTTTTCAATGCCCGATCAGTCGATTCGCTGAGTTGGCTGAGGATGTCTTTGACTTTTTCATGGTCGGCTTTGAGAAGGTCGATGGCGTTCATTGTTTATTGGCCTCTGCTATCACGGTGTGGGCGCAGGCCTCTATGGGCCGTGCGGTGTATTCCCTGTCTACAACGCATGAGCTGTGCCAACTTGCAATGATCGGCCGAACCGCGCTGGATCAAGGCTTTGCCAGAGACGTGAGCAAAGCGCTTCGTGCACTCTGCATGAAGCGCATCGTGCACGCCTTGCAGATTACCAATCCGGATAAAACCGGTCCTGCTGCCACCGCAGCCATTGATCCGCTGGGGCAAAATTTCACTGAACTCCTGCAGAACGCTGCGCTTCCGAAATGAAGAGACCCACGCCATTTCATTGATCAGGAAGAGGACCTTGCCATGCGTGCAATGACCTACCACGGCGCTCACGATGTGAGAGTCGAGACCGTGCCGGACCCGAAGCTCGAAGCCCCCGATGACATCATTCTGCGTGTGACCGCGACCGCCATTTGCGGCTCGGACCTGCATCTATATCGGGGCAAGATTCCCACCGTCGAACACGGCGATATCTTCGGCCACGAATTCATGGGCATCGTCGAAGAAACCGGGCCGGAGGTGACTGCGGTACAACGAGGTGATCGCGTGGTGATTCCGTTCGTGATCGCCTGCGGAGGCTGCTTTTTCTGCCAGCAGGAACTCTACGCGGCGTGCGAGACCACCAACCCCGGTCGCGGTGCCATACTCAACAAAAAGTCCATCACGCCACCGGCAGCGTTGTTCGGCTTCAGCCGTTTGTACGGCGGCATTCCCGGTGGCCAGGCCGAGCTGGTGCGCGTGCCGAAGGCCAACACCGGACCGTTCAAGGTTCCGGGCACGCTGGCGGACGAAAAGGTTTTATTCCTCTCGGATATTCTGCCGACAGCCTGGCAAGCGGTGAACAACGCGCAGATCGGCAAGGGCTCGACCGTGGCCATTTACGGTGCCGGCCCGGTCGGGCTGCTCAGCGCAGCGTGCGCGAAAATGCTCGGTGCCGAGCAGATCTTCATGGTCGATCACCATCCGTATCGGCTGGAATACGCGCAGCGCACCTATGGGGTGATTCCGATCAACTTCGATGAGGACGACGATCCGGCCGACACGATCATTCGGCAGACGGCCGGCCATCGCGGCGTCGATGGGGTGATCGATGCGGTGGGGTTCGAAGCCAAGGGCAGCACGACTGAAACGGTACTGGCCACGCTCAAGCTCGAAGGTAGCAGCGGCAAGGCCTTGCGCCAGTGCATCGCCGCCGTGCGCCGGGGTGGAGTGGTCAGCGTGCCCGGTGTGTATGCCGGGTTTATTCATGGCTTCCTGTTTGGCGATGCCTTCGACAAAGGGCTGACCTTCAAGATGGGCCAGACCCACGTCCAGCGTTTTCTGCCCGAACTGCTCGGGTACATCGAAACCGGCGCGCTGCAACCCGACGCGATCATCACCCACCGACTCTCGCTGGAGCAGGCGGCCGAGGGCTACAAGCTCTTCGACAAGAAACAGGAAAATTGCCGCAAGGTGATCCTTACGCCAGGCAGCAGCGACGTGCCGCTGACGGAAACCGCAGAGACGCCACCGTTGGTGCCCGCCACTTGAGGTGGACCGGCGAGCCCGGCAGGCGCCGGGCTCGCCGATCGTGGGAATGATCACCGCGGCATGCGGTCAACCGGCAATAACTCCAAGAGTGAACGTCATGTCCATCGCCAAGGAAACGGTCGACTATCTGCGCGACCATTCGCTGACCATCACCACGGCGGAATCGTGCACCGCCGGCAACATTGTCATGCTGCTGTCCGAGGTGCCGGGCAGCGGCCAACTGATCGAGAGCGGCTATGTGGTGTATTCACCTCAGGCCAAGCAACGGCTGCTGCACGTCAGCCCGCACACCATCGAAACCTTCAACCTGACCAGCGTCGAAGTCGCGCGGGAAATGGCCGTCGGCGCGCTGCGTGATAGCACCGCCAACGTCGCCGTCGCGACCACCGGAATTCTCGGCCCTGACGATGTCGACGGAATTGCCGCCGGCACCGTGTGCTTCGCCTGGGCCTTCCAGCTGGACGGTCAACACGCCGTTTTCACGCGCCAGCAATGGTTCCCCGGCTCGCGTGTGGAGGTGCTGCAAACCGCCTCGGAATTCGCCTTGCAGCAACTGCCGCACTTCCATCAACGAGCCCAGCGCGGCGAGCGAGGCTGATCCGATGAAAACCGACCGCGATCACCCGGATCTGCAAAGCAGGGATTACCCGGTGCGCGAAGACATGGCTTATCAATCGAAGGTCTGGCGTTTCGAAAGATGCGGCTGGTACGTGCTGGTGTTGTTGGTGGTGCTCGGGCTGCTGGGATTGTTTTCGCGCGGGGTGATCAGCTCGCGGGAAGTCAGCAGCGACGACGGCCACCTGCGCGCCGAGTACGAAATGTTCCATCGCAATGGCTCAACCAACGCGATGAAAATCAGCCTGAACGGCAAACCCGATGCCACGCTGGAACTCGACATCGGTGGCGAGCTGTTGGAAGGCTTCAGTGTCGAAACCCTGCAGCCGCAACCGCTGCGCTCGCGCAATTCAGCGCAGGGCATGCGCCTGTGGTTGCAGGCGGACGGGCAGGGCCAGGCAACGTTGTACCTGACCCTGCGCGGCGACGGCCTCGGGCTGTTTCGCAGCCGCATCGAATCGCCCGGTTCAGCTGGCGTTGAGCTGGTTCAATTCATCTTCCCGTAGGTGACGTCATGGATTCCGTATTGCGCGCAGTCGCGATGTATCTGGCCCTGATGGTGCTGTTCAAAATCGCCGGACGCCGTTCTCTTGCCGAACTGACCACGTTCGATTTCGTCTTGCTGATGATCATCGGTGAAGCCACCCAGCAAGCGCTGCTGGGCGACGATTTTTCGCTGACCAATTCATTGCTGGTGATCGTCTCGTTGATCGCGATCGACGTCGGTTTTTCGTTGCTCAAACAGCGGTCGGGATGGGTGTCACGCCTGATCGACGGCGAACCGACGATCATCGTCGAGAATGGCAAGTTGCTGCACCGCCGACTGCGTCATGCGCGGCTGGTGGAGGCGGATGTGATGGAAGCGGCGCGCTCGAGCCAGGGCATTGAAACGATCGATCAGATCAAGTTCGCAATCATTGAGCGCAACGGCAAGATATCGGTGATCCGTCAGGAATCCTGAAAGCGCTGGCCGCCAATCCGGGCGGACTGCGGCCAGCAACACAAATATCAGCGACTTGGGTTTGACGCGGTGTCGTGACGAATATGCTTGGGTCCGGCCAATGCCCAGGCGATCAGGCCGAACAGCGGCACAAACACGATCAGCACGATCCACACGCCTTTGTTGCTCGATTTCCCCTCGCTCTTGCGCACCCGATTGATGGCCCACAGCTCGATGAGCACCAGCACTGCCGCCAGTACGATCCACACGGTTTCGATTTGCATAGGCTACCTCCTGATGGTCTATGCGTTAGGCGGTGTGGGGGTCGTCGGGTTCATTTAATTTTTCTCGCTGCGGCGCGCCACGGGTTTCCGGGAATTGGCGAACTGCGGATTACCAACTTTCGAAATAGCAACTAAAGTCAATGACGGTCGCCGCAGTGCCAACGGTCCGTGGCGTCGTCGACCGTTGCGGATCTTTCGTGTCAGCACGCTAAACAAGGAGGTTTCCATGCGCGGCGCCGGCGATCATTCTCATGGCGGGTTTGCCCCGCATGTGTTGCGCAGTGCGATGCTGGTGGCGATGGCCAACGCCGTTTCACTAACGGACGCCCACGCCGCGTGCGGTCCGTTGGCTGCTGGCGCCTATAGCGTTTCGCAAACCTGTACGCCGGCTGCCGGAGTCGATGCCTCCATCAGCACGCAAGCCGGCACGACGGTGACCACCACATCCGGTTCGTCACTGCTGGTGCGCGGCAATAACAGCAATTCGACGCTGAGCCTGAGTGGCACGTCCGTCACCAGCACTGCGCCGACAGCGGCCAATGCGGTGTTTTCCAATGTCATCGGCTCTACGGGCAATGCGAGCCTGGCGGTGGACGGCGGTAGCAATACTGTCAACGTCAACGGCAGTGGTCTTGACGCCCTGGCGATCACCAATGCCGGCGCGGGCTCATCGACGTTTTCCGTGAGTTCGGGCACTACGCTGAACATCCTCAATACGGTGGTCGGCAACGAACATGACGGGATCGATATCAATGGCAGCGGCGGCGGGGCGATCAATATCAGCCATCAGGGCGACGGACAAATTACCCTGCTCGGCGGCAACGGTATCTGGAGCAAAGCCACTGGCAGCGGCGCCAACAGCGTCAACGTCGGCAGCGGCGTGAGCATTCTGGTCAATAACGACGATGCGCTGTCGGCCGGCCCGCCCATCCTTGACGACACCTTGCCCACCGCCGGCATCGGCAACCACGCCGGCGTGCACACCCGCGCGGTGAACGGCAACACCACGCTGATCAACGCGGCCAACGTGCAGAGCCTCGGCATGAACGCCTTTGGCCTGTTTTCCGAAGGGGGGGCGGGCGACACCCGTCTGAGCAACAGCGGCACGCTCAGCACCAATGGGCTCAATGGTTTCGGCATTCGCTCGTTCTCCACCACCGGCAGCATTGCCATCGTCAATACGGGCGCGATCACCACCACCGGCGGCGCCGCTCACGGCATTTATGCCAACGACAACGTCGGTGCCAGCGGTTCGATCAGCATTGAAAACAACGCCACGCTCAATGTTGGCGACACCGCAAATACCGCTGGCTCGCGGGCGATCTATGTAATCAAGCGCGGTACCGGCGACGTTACCGTCACCGGCAGCGGCAATATCAATGTTTTCGGCGGACTCAACACAACGCGGGCTTACGCGATCATCGTCAGCGCTGAAAACAACAATGCCCTGATCGATTACTCAGGCGAGCTGTTCGCCAGCGGTTTTGGCGCGGGTGGCATACGGCTCGATTCGACGGCGGGCGGTGTCCAGGTCAACTATCGCGGTAACCGCATCGAAACCCTGCACAGCAACGCCAACGGTATCTATGCCTCGACGCAGTCGCCGACCGCGACGGTCAACGTCGAGTCCGGCGGCACCATCATCACTCATTCCGATGCGGGCTCGGGGGATGGCAGTGGCATCGGCTCGTTCGGCATTCAGGCGCTGACCCTGGGCGGCGATGTCGGCGTCAGGTTCAGCGGTCCGCTGATTGACGTCAATGGAGCGGGCGCGGCAATTCTGGCCGGTAATGCCTTCAACTCGGGGACTGGCCTGGGCTCGCTCAGCGTCAACAACAGCGGGCAATTGATTGCCCGTGGCAATCAGCAACGCGGCATTCGGACGCTGTCGGTCAGCGGCGCGCAGAGCGTGGTCAACAGCGGGGCGATCCAGACGCTGGGCGCGAGCAACAGTCAGGGCATTCTTGCTCAGGCGTCGGGCCCAGCCAATCTGGCGCTCACCAACAGCGGCGCAATCACCACGCGGGGCATCGGTTCATCGGGCATCGATGCGCTGACCGAGGGCGGCAGCGTCGACGTCAGCAACAGCGCCGCGATTCAGGGCGGCCGCGCTGACAGTAGCGGGGTAGCCCTGGGGGGTACGAGCCAGACGCTGAACAACACAGGTGCGATCACCGCTCTGAGCGATGTCGCCGTCCGTGCTGACGCGACTACGCCGGGTACAACGTTCGCCCTGAACAATGACGGCCAACTGACAGGCGCGGTAAATGCCGTGAGCGCGGCCAGCACGATCAGTAACAACGGCACGTGGACGCTGCGCAATTTCACTGACAGCACGGGCAGCGGCAGCCGTGATACCTGGGGCGTTGCAATCAGTGATCTGGGCTCGTCGGGTGTTAACAGTATCGATAACCGCGGGGTGATCAGCCTGGCCGTGCAACCGGCCACTGGCATCGTCAGCTTCGACGCCAGCGGCGCTTATCTGCCGCTGGGGCAGACCGCCAACACGCCGACGGCAGGCGGGGCGGTGCAGGGCCAGTTACTCGGGGTCAACCGCTTCGTCAACAGCGGCACGCTCGACCTTGCCGCTGGCAGCAACACCGTCGGCAATGTGTTGCTGATCAGCGGCGCCACCACGGCTGGGACTGATGGCGGCGGGGCATATGTATCGAATGGCGGGCGAGTGCTGCTCAATACCACGTTGAACAGCGGCGGCAGCAACAGCCTCTCCGACATGCTGGTGGTGGACT
The DNA here is from genome assembly GCF_036668835.1 of Pseudomonas koreensis. Taxonomy (GTDB): domain Bacteria; phylum Pseudomonadota; class Gammaproteobacteria; order Pseudomonadales; family Pseudomonadaceae; genus Aquipseudomonas; species Aquipseudomonas koreensis_I. The sequence goes on along the minus strand of NZ_JAZEVW010000002.1, from coordinate 688,311 downwards.
CGACGACCATCGGCGATGATGGCGCAACCGGGCTCGTCGTGCGCAATGTCGGCGGCCAGGGCGAACTGACCCAGGGCAACGGCATTGCCGTGGTCGAGTTGCTGAACAAAACCGAGGGCGCCAGCGACGCCAATGCCTTTTCGCTGGCTCGCCGGGTCGTGGCTGGCCCGTACGAATATCGTCTGCAACGCGGCGCCGAGGATGGCAGCGCCACTGACACCTGGTTTCTGCGTTCCGACGCCCTACCGCCGGACGGTCCGCCAGGTCCGGGCCCGGGTCCCGATCCGGCCCCTGCACCGGAGCCCAATTACCGGCCGGAAGTCTCGCTGTATGGCGCAATCCCGGCGCTGGCGCTGGTTTACAGTCGGACGCTGGTCGATACGCTGCACGAACGGGTCGGCGAGGAACGGCTGAACCGCGGCGAGCCATTGCCCAAAGAGGACGAGTCGACTCTGGCGCCGTCGATGGGCTGGGGACGGGTGATCTACCGCAGCGGCAAACAGGATGGCGATGGCGAAAATGCCTTGGGCAGCACGCCTGAATACAACTACGACCTGACCGCGTTCCAGGTCGGCACCGACCTTTACCGCAAGGTCAGGCCCGATGGCAGTCACGAACAGGCCGGGCTGTCATTGTCGGCGGGCACCCTTGATGCCGGCGTCAGCCATTACACTCGCCGCGCTGCCGGCGCAGACACCTTGCGCGCCTATGGCATCGGCGCCTACTGGACGCACTTCGGTCCGTCCGGCTGGTACCTGGACGGCGTACTGCAGGTCAATCGTTTCGACATCGAAGCCAGTCCCAACGACTTGGCCAAACTGAAAACCCGTGGCTGGGGATACACCGCGTCGCTGGAAAACGGCTACCCCATCGAGGTGGACAAGGACTGGTACGTCGAACCGCAAGTGCAGGCTATCTACAGCTACGTCGATCTGGACAACAGCGATGATGCCGGGGCGCGCATCCGCTTTCGCGATGTCGACTCGCTGATCGGCCGCGCCGGCGTACGCATCGCCAAAGACTGGGACAGCGAAGGCGTCGACCACAGCGCGCGGCGCACCAACGCATGGATCCGGCCCAGCGTATGGCACGAATTCAAGGGGCAGCCAAAGACCGAGTTCTCCTCGGAATCGGGCTATATCCCGTTCGAGTCGGACATCCAGGGCACATGGGGTGAGGTCAACGTCGGGCTGGACTATCAGGCCAACCGCCGTACCACATTGACCGCATCGGCCGGCTATCGTCAGGGGTTCGATGGCGACAGCCATGGGTATGACGCGATGTTGGGGTTCAAGATCAATTTCTGAATGGGGGGCCTGACACGACGCCATCGCCAGCCTGCTGGCGATGCGGACTGAGTGCTGCCTGACCTGACACAATCTTCCACAGGTTTTATCGTTCCTCGCCATGGCCCGTCGATCATCAGCCCTATATCCTGCCCGCTGTGTGACGAATGACTTGGGAAGAATTGCATGCCGTTCAGGGTGATGGTGGTCGGTGGTTACGGAAACTTTGGCAGCATCGTTTGCCGGCATCTGATCTCGATGCCGGCCATCGGTCTGGTGCTGTCGGGACGGGATCCGCGCAAGTTGCAGGACAAGGTCGTTCAGTTGCAGGCGCAGTCCGGCGCGGTGTGCGAGGGCTGGTGCGGTGATGCGATGGGTACGGCGTTCAGCGACGCATTGCGCGCGCTGAATATCCAGTTGGTGGTGCACACCGGCGGGCCGTTTCAGGGGCAGTCGTATGCGGTGGCGGAAAGCTGCATCGCGGCCGGCGTAAATTATTGCGGCCTCGCCGACTGCCGCACCTTCGTCAATGGCATCGGCGTGCTCGATGCGCGGGCGCAACAGGCGGGCGTGGCGATCCTCAGCGGCTGCAGCTCGGTGCCGACGCTGTCGTCAGCGATCATCGACGAGCAACGCCAGCGCTTTTCGCGGATCGACTCGATCGAGCACGGGATTTCCTCGTCGGCGAAAATGCCGGGGCTGTCGACCATCGAAGGCGTGCTGGCCTACGCCGGCAAACCGATCAGGCAACTGAAAAACGGCAAGGTCCACGAAGTCTCCGGCTGGCTCGATCTGACCTTGCGCAAGATGCCACAACTGGGCACGCGCCTGCTGGCCAATGTCGACGTCCCGGACATGGATATTTTCGCCGCTCGTTATGGCGCGCAGACCTTGCGCTTCAAGGCCGGCGCCGGGCTCAAGCTCGGCGGCCTCGCCAATGGTTTGCTGGCGCAGGCATTGAAACTCGGCCTGGTGCGCGACCATGCGCTATGGGCCGCGCGGCTGCATCGTCTGGGCACGCGTTTCGAGCGATTCGGCGACGGCAAAAGTGCGATGTACATCGACGTTAAGGGGCTGGGCCTTGATGGCCGACCGTTGTCGATGACCGCGCAGCTCACCGCCCTTAACGACAAAGGCCCGGAAATCCCCAGCTGCGCCGCCGTCGCGCTGGCGAGCAAAATGGCCCAAGGCTACGTACCGTCCACGGGCGCACGCCCTTGCGTGGGCGAAATCAGCGTTGACGAATACCTGACTGCGATAAACGATCCGCATAACCTGAGCCTGTCGGTGCAGTTCTCGGACGGGCAGCGCTGATGCTCTATCTGTGCCTGAAATACCTGCATGTCATTGCGGCGATTTTCCTCTTCGGGTTCGGTATGGGCTCCTACCTCTACCTGATCGCCGCCAGCCGCACGGCCAACCCGCAAGTCATCGCCCACGTCGCGCGCATGGTGGTGCGCTTCGACACCTGGATCACCACGCCGGCAGGCTTTGTGCAGATCATCACTGGCTATGGGCTGCTGCGTCTTTCCGGGTTGCCCATCAGCACCGACTGGGTACTGACGTCGCTGATCATCTTCGTCTGCGTCGGCGCGTTGTGGCTGCCGGTTCTGCTGCTGCAGAAACGACTCTGGCAGATGGCCATGCAGGCCAGTGAGGCGGGCGCCGTCCTCGATGTGCGCTATGCGAACGTGTACCGCGCGTGGTTCTGGATGGGCGTGCTGGGGTTCGCCGGGATGTTTGTCATTGTGCTGATGATGGTGACGAAGATGACGCCGGGTCAGTTGCTGGGGAATTTGCTGTAGCGGTTGAATCCATTTTTTCGAAAACGCCGTCGGTGATACGGGGCTGGCAAACGCCAGCGTCGGTTCCTAAGAGAATAGTGACAAGCCCATTCTGCCGATCAAAAAAACCAGCAAAATCAAAAAAAACACCCGGATGAACCCGCTTCCGTAGCGTAGGGCAAGGACCACTCCGGTCACGGAACCCAACATGTTGCACAGGGCGACGACAGCGCCGACGGTCCACAACACATTGCCGGACGGAACAAAAAATAACAGTGATGCGCCGAAGGTCCCCAGGTTGACCAGTTTTGCCGAGGCCGAGGCGTTGAGAAAATCGAATCCAAACACTTTAACGAATACGAAAAGAAGCAGGCTACCGCTACCGGGGCCAAAGACGCCGTCGTAAAAACCAATAAGGCCGCCAAAGAAAACGCCTAATGCGATTTCCCTCGGACCACATTCAATATTTGAACTCGTCAGCCCTAACTTTTTTTCGCAGAACGTATAAATGGCCATGGCTATGAGGATAAAAAAGACAGCGAACTCCATGAGTTTTTTCGGCACGATTGAAACGGAGAAGGCGCCAAGAAACGCAAATACAAAAGCCGAGCACATGGTCGGCAGCATCAAGCGCCAAAGGATTTTTATGCGTTTCACATAGCTGAATATGGAAGATAAGTTTCCTGCCAGAACAGCCAGTTTATTAGTGCCGAAAACCGTGGCCAGACTTTGCTGGGGCAGCGCATGCAACAGTGCTGGCAACTGAACAAGCCCACCGCCACCAACCGCAGCATCAATCAAGCCCCCGCAAAAAGCGAAAAAACCCAGCGCTATCAAAGCTTGCTCAATGGACATGGTGAAGAACTTTGTTTAATTCCAATTGCCAGCACTCCTTGACGTACGATTGTTGGTTTTGCGAGATGGGCGAACTTGCGTTTGTTTCTGTAGACAACGAAATAACTGATTTGAGGGCTTGCAACAAGTGACTTATAGTGTGCGCATCATTCACTTTCGATGAGTAATGACATGGAGTTGTCTCAGCTGACGATGTTCAAGACGGTTGCCGATCAAGGAAGCATCGTACGCGCTGCTGAGTTGTTGCACTGTGTCCCTTCCAACATCACCAACCGGATCAAGGCACTGGAGCGGGAGCTAGGGGTTTCGTTGTTCATCAGGCAAGGCAGGGGGCTAGTCATCAGCCCATCCGGGAGTTTGTTTCTCGGCTACGTTAACAAGATCCTGTCGTTGTGCGCGGAATCACAACGAGTCCTGGACCCATCAGCTGCGCCTTCAGGGATATTGAAAATCGGCGCTATAGAGTCTTCTGCCACGGGTAGATTGCCGAGGCTGTTATCGAAATTTCATCAACTTTATCCAGCCGTGCAAATGCAATTTCGCACAGCAGACTGGTCGCAGTTATCAAACGATGTAGTCAAGCATGAACTGGATGGCGCAATCGTTGCGGTAAGGCCCGAACACCCGGATCTACATGTTATTGAAATATACGAGGAAGAGTTGGTGCTGATTGCCTCTCCGGCTGCGGGGCGGATAAACAAACCGCAGGATCTGGCTGCGGTCGATATATTCATGTGGCCTGAAGGTTGCCCTTATCGAGGTGCACTGCTTGGTTGGCTGAAAAAGCATGGCGTAGAAAGTGCCGTAACCAGTATAGCCAGTTATGGCACCATCCTCGGTTGCGTCAGTTCTGGTGCCGGTGTGTCGTTAGTTCCTAAAGGTATTTTTGAGCAGTTCAAAAGGATCGGCAGCATAAGCGCTTTTACGTTTGATGATTTGCTGCCAGTCACTAACTATTTTATATCGAACAAGAACGTTGACTTGCATCGCGCAAAAGACAGGTTTGCCGATCTTTTGAAGGAAGAGTTTCGATGCCTGTGACTGCTATTTTTCGCTGAATGGCAGCGCGAACGTCTTCAAAAAACGCCGCTCATGGTCCGCATTGGGTAGCAGGCAGGTATCGTACTTGCCGAACAGCCGATAGCGATTCAGCGCGATGCGGTCATACGCCCAGTCTCGCAGGTGTATAGGCAAGACGCGCAACAGGCGCAGCGGATGCCAGCGGGTTGGCAATTGGCGGATCACTTCAAGGAACGCATCGGAACGTTCCCAATAATGCCGATCGCGAATCACCGCCATGGTGTCGAACTGATCCACCGGCAACCCGGCCCACGCCAGCAGCGCCTGGCCTTCTGGGGATTGCACGGCAGCCAGGCGCACGCGGCGCTGGTGATCGTGGCGAATCAGGAAACGCGCCCAGCCGTTGCAGAGCTTGCAGACACCGTCGAACAGAACCACGGTTTCGCCGGGTATGAGAAGCGGCGCGGGGGTAGGGCGGGTGTTCGGGCTTGGCATCCAATCAGATTCCAGGGCAGGGCTGGTGTTGCCAGCATAGCGCCGCGTTGCCTTTTGGTAATAGCAAACATTACGGCATGAGCATTTTGGCCATGAGGATCGTACGCTCCGATTGATAATGCTCGTCGCGGATTTTTCTGAAGCCCAGGGAAGCGTAGACCACTCGCATCGCTCCTTTTACAGTGTCGGCCGTGCAGCACGGGCGACTTATCCCAGCATATTCCATGTCCGTATAGTTCTGGCCCGATTATCCCTCTGCACATACAACCGAACTCAGCAGGTCAACATCATCGGTGTATCACCAGCAACGGGAGCAAGCATGAACGCGACTGTAATCCCCGAAGGTTTCACGCTGTTCACCCGCAGCAGTCCATTACTCGATTTGCTGGGCCCAATCTACGCACGCGGCAGTGGTCTGCAACTGGAACTCGGATTGTTGACCGACGCCAGGCACGCCAACGGCCGTGGCACGTTGCATGGCGGTGTGTTGGCGACGTTGGCGGATGTGGGTATGGGCTACGCCATGGCGTTTTCCAGCGACCCTCCGCAGCCGTTGATCACGGCGAGCATGACTCTGGATTATCTCGGTGCCGTGCAGATCAATGAATGGCTGGAGGTGCGTCTCGAGCATTCGAAAAAAGGTCGGCAACTGGCGTTCGCGGCGGTCAGTCTGCATGTCGGTGAGCGCACGGTGGCGCGCGCCAGTGCGGTGTTTGCTGTGCCTGTGAGCTGAACGCGTGTCAGCGCTGCACGGTTACTGAAATTACGAGCGTCATATTTACAGGCGAAAATTATTATGATCATAATGCTGCGCCCTCGGTGCAGTCGTTGGCTGCTGTCCTGGATTGCGCGCGAGGGTGATTGATACAACCGGGACCCCAAATGGATCGGGGCATTTTTCTTCCCATCCACTTCGGATACAGCCATGCACACATCCACTCGTTCCAGCGTATTGCTCGCACTCCTGATCGGGCTTTGCGGCCTCGGGGAAATTTCCACTCAGTTGCTGATTCCCAGCCTGCGCGAACTCGAGTCAGGCCTTGGCGCTGCACCGGGTGCCTCGCTGGCCGCGTTGTCGATGTTTGTCGCCGCTTTTGGTCTGGGTCAGTTGTTCTTCGGCCCGCTCTCTGATCGCCTCGGGCGGCGCCCGCTATTGCTCGCTGGCGTTGGCACTTATGTGCTGGCTTCGCTGTGGATGGCGTATGCGCAGAGCATGGACGAATTCATCGTCGGCCGTGCTCTGCAGGGGTTGGGCGCCTGCGCAGCGCTGGTCGTGGCGCGCAGTATTGTGCGGGATGTTTGGAAAGAGCGCGCCGGACCGATCATGGCCATCACAGTGATCGGCATGCTCAGTACCATCATGCTCTCACCCGTCATCGGCGGGTTGATCGCGACCCACGCCGGCGGCTGGCGCGCGGTGGTCATGGCGACGGTATTGTTCGGCGCACTGGCGCTGATCGCCTCGCTGTTTTTCAAGGAGACCCATCTGCAACGTGACCCGCAGGCCGGGCGCCTGAAAACGCTGATGGGCAACTACGCGGCGCTGCTCAAAGGCTCGTCTGTGCGCAGTTTTTCGGTTGCCATCGCTTGCACCTATGGCGCGATGTTCAGCTTTATCGCCGGCTCATCGCGGGTGTTCGTGGGCCAGCTCGGCTTGAGTCCGACCCAGTATGGGCTACTGTTCGGCGGCATCGTTTCTGGGTTGATTGCTGGTGCGATCTACACCAACCGCACCATCATCAAATCCGGTCCGGAAAAGATCGTTGCCCTCGGCACCGGCCTGGTTGCGGCAGGCGCCACTCTGTCCTTCATCATTCACCAGTTCGCAGGCCCATCGGTGACCGGTTTGATGCTGCCACAGGTCTTGCTGACGCTGGGAGCGGGGATGGTGCTGCCCGGTTCCGTCGCCGGTGCGGTGATTCCCAATCCCACCCGTGCCGGGCTGGCCGCAGGTTTCATTGGTTTTGCGCAAATGGCCGGTGCGACCGTTTCCGGTTTGTTGCTCAGCCGTCTGCAGGACGACACGGCCTTTGCAATGGTCGCGTTGAATGCTGCTTTCGCCGTGGCCGGTTTCCTGATGTTCCGAATCATGCTCGCCCATAAAAATCGCGCCTTGAAGGTTGCGTTAGGCGACTGATACAGCAGACGTGTAACTGCGCGGCAGCTGCTGCGACCGAATGATAAGCGCCGACGAATCCGTCGCCCTGTCTTGATATCCAGCGTTGTATTCGGCTCGATCACAACCCGGAGACCTTTCCGTCTCCGGGTTTTTTTTGCGCGCAATTCAGGCAGCGTTTGCTGGTTCATTCCGTCTGTATGCCAATGTATCCGCACGAAGTTTTTCGGTATTGCCTTACAAATCCTGTTTTTACCGATACACCCCGGACACATGGCCTCGGCTAAATGGCCCTGCCTGAAATCACACTGCCTGACCGAATAAAGGATGCTTCGAATCAACGCCGGGTTCACCGGCGTTGCTCGTTCTGTCTTTAGCCGTTTCCAGTGTTTTGTTTTTCAGGCTTGTCTTGCGCGATCAGCCGCGCACATTAATTCGGAGAAATACCATGTCCCACTCCTATTCAAAAAAAACCGGCCTTGGCCTGGCCGTTATCGCTCTGAGCGGAGGCATCGGTCTGGCGTCATCGTCGGCTTTCGCTGTGCAAGCGTTGCCCCAGGGCTACCAACTGGCCGCAGCCGACAAGACCTCGGAAGGCAAGTGTGGTGAAGGCAAATGTGGTTCGAGCGAAGCCGGCGCAACAGCCCCTAAAGTGACTGCTGCAGAAGGTAAATGCGGAGAGGGCAAATGCGGTGATGCGATCTTCAATTCGATCGATACCAATCATGATGCAAAAGTGTCGCTCGCTGAGTTCCTTGTAGTCGCGCCGAACCAGCAAGCAGCGTTTGCGAAAAAGGACACCAACAAGGATGGTTACATTGACGAAATGGAGTCCTACATCAGCGTCAAAGCTGCCTATAACGAACATGGCAAAGAATTGCCAACCGGACTTTTCTCGACCAAGGAGTAAGCCTCCTGTTGAGCAAGTGCGCCTCCGCTTTTGCGGGGGCGTTTTGTTATCTGCCGAACGGCGAAACGAAGTGCGTGCTGCAGCTTTTCCAGCAGGCGCTCACGCCGGCCGCCGCGCACTGCTGATATCTTTCGACGGCGGCGAGCCGAACTGGCGGCTGTACTCACGGCTGAATTGTGAGGGGCTTTCGTAACCCACGCGATAACAGGCACTCGCCACATCCAGCCCCTCGCCGAGCATCAGCCGGCGGGCTTCCTGCAGGCGCAATTGCTTCTGGTATTGCAGCGGGCTCATCGCGGTCATTGCCTTGAAGCGGTGATGCAAGGTTGAGCTGCCGAGGTTGGCGATGCGTGCCAGTTCTTCGATGCGCAGCGGCTGGGTGTAATGGCTGTTCAGCCAGTCGATTGCCCGCGACACGCGGCGCGCTTGCGAATCACCCATGGCCAGTTCATACAGGCGACGCCCGTGGACGCCGCGCAGCAGGCGGTAGTACATCTCGCGCAGGGCCAGCGGTGCGAGCATGCCGATGTCGCGCGGGGTCTCCAGCAGGCACACCAGACGCAACATGGTTTCCAGCAGCGGCACGTCGATGGTTTCCAGAAACATCCCACGCTCGGGCTCATCCGGCACGCCCGTCGGCGGCGCATCGGCGATCACCTGCGCAAGGTCAGTGGCTTCGAAATCCAGACGGATACACAGATAGGGCGCCTCCGGACTCGCCTGCAACACCCGACCGGACACCGGCAGCGTGACCGACACCACCAGATAATTCAGCGGGTCGTACCGGTAGCAGTCCTCGCCGAGGCCGACTTCCTTTCGCCCCTGCAAAATCAGGCACAGCGCCGGTTTATGCACGGTGTGGATCAGCTCGGTGGGCTGGTCCATGCGAATCACATGCAGCGGCGCGATGGCGGTCTCGTAGATGCCCGGCTCGGCAAAGCGCTGGGTCAGCGCACGGATCAATTCAGTGCGATAGAGGGTGGTGTTTTGCAAGAGGGAAGCATCGCTCGGTTGCATAGCAAACTCTCATAAAGATTCGTGGGCCAAGGCGGCACTCGTCGCTGATCTTCAGATTACACAGCGCGGAGGGCGCAGTGTTACGCCGATACTGCCGCAGATCTGCCTGATCCTGCTGCGCGTGCCGGACATTTTCGCCTGCGCCCGTTGTCGTGTCAGCCAGCGGTGACGGTCATGCCACCGTCGGCCATGACCACCGCGCCGACCATGAAACTGGCGCGATCCGAGGCGATGAACGCGACCACTTCGGCGATTTCTTCCGGCTGGGCAGCGCGGCCGATGGGCGCGCTTTCACCGTGTTGTGCGAGAAACGCGGGGCCATCGTCCACCACGTCGTTGAGAATGTTGGTCACCACATCACCGACGCCGACCGCATTGACGCGGATGCCATGGCCGATCACTTCCAGGGCCAGAGTGCGGGTCAGTTGTGCCAGCGCGCCTTTCGAGGCCGTGTAGGCGGCGATGGTCGGGAAGGCGAAATACGACGCATAGGAGGCGATGTTGACGATCGCCCCGGACTTGTTCGGGATCATCGCTTTGACCGCTTCGCGACTGTGCAGGAAAGCGGCGGTGGCGTTGACGGCTTGAATGCGCTCCCAATCGTCGCGGGTCATGTCGACCACCAGTTTGTTGATGATGATCCCGGCGTTGTTGACCAGAATATCCAGCCGACCAAACTGCTCGACCGCCAGCGCTACCGCACGTTCGGCCGCGCCATCTTCAGTGATGTCGGCCACCAGCGGCACCAGGCCGGGGCGGGCCAGTTCCTGCACGGCGGGGTTGAGGTCTTCGGCGACGACTTTGGCGCCACGTGCGTGCAGCAACAAGGCGATCGCCTTGCCGATACCGCTGGCTGCACCGGTGACCAGGGCCACTTTGCCCATCACTTCGTTTGGTGTGCTGTTGTTGATCTCGCTCATGATCTTTCTCCACGTTGTGATCCAGTCGGGAAAGCCTTGCCAGCAACGTTTGGCATCGGCGACGGTTCAACTGTCTCGCAATGCGCGGGTGCCAACTTTCGCGGGCTTGCCGTGGCTGTCGGAGTTTTGCGCCAAATATGCTCAGAGCTGGGCTATTGTCAGGTTTCGCAACCACGGAAAATGAAAGGGTCGTTTCATGGCGAATACCACTCAGATGCGCATAACAGGTGAGTCCATGGCTGATTACCTGCCGGGTGAACCCCTCGCGCTGACTTCGCGGCCGCAAATCGACGATGTCGTGATTCAGCTGTTCTGCCATCGCACTGTCAGTGAGCCAATCACGGTGCCGGCGGTGGTAGAGCCGTTGCTGGTGTTGATTCTGGCAGGCGCGGCGCGGGTGGAAGAACGGGCGCCGGGTGGCGATTGGGAGGCGGTCGAGGTCAAGGCAGGCGACTTTTTTCTCCCCCAGTCGGATGAGCCTTACGAAATGCGCTGGCAGACCCACGATGGCGAAACCTTTGAAGTCATGCACCTTTATCTGGGCTTGCCGCTGATCGAACGTGCCTCGCGCGAGCTGTCCGGGCAAGCTAGCGCGCCGCTACGCTTGCGCGATGTTTCAGGGGCACGGGATTCGCACGTCGCCTTTGTCCTGCAGCAATTGCGCAGCGAACTGATCGAGCAACGCACGCCCAGCGCCCTGTTCGCGCAGTCGCTGGCCCAGGCCCTCGCCGTGCACCTGCTGCGTACCTATCCAGCCGAGAACCAGGCGGGGCGTCGCGTCAACGCGCTGCAAGCTTACAAACTGCGCAAAGTCACCGACGCGATGACCGCGCATCTGGACGAAGAATTCAGCCTGGCAACACTGGCAGCGCTCGCCGAGCTCAGCGAATACCACTTCAGCCGCCTGTTCAAACGCGCCACCGGTCTGGCGCCTTCGCAGTATTTCATCCGTTTGCGCATGGCCCGCGCCCGGCAACTGTTGCTCGAGTCGCAGCGCAGCATTATCGACATCGGTCTGGAGGTCGGCTACTCCAGCGCCAGTCACTTTTCGCAGGTGTTTCGTCGTGAGGTGGGCGTCACGCCCAGCGAGTTTCGCGGTACTTGAAAGTGGCGTCGATAAATCATCACCGCGCATTCAGACACGAATAGGCAAACCTCACGCAGCTTTCGGCACGCGCTCGCCGGGCCTGCGCGCTTAACCTTTTCGACGTACCCAGCCAACACCCGCACCCCGCGGCGCGGCTGATTTCCCATGCACAGAGCAGGAGAAACGGATATGTCGAACATCCACAACAAAGTCGTATTGATCACCGGCGCAAGCAGCGGTATCGGTGAAGCCGCCGCGCGACTTATCGCAGCCAAAGGTGCCCACGTCGTACTCGGTGCCCGCCGCACCGAACGCCTGGAAAAACTGGTCGGCGAGATCCGCAGCGAAGGCGGCTCGGCCAGCGCCCGTGCGCTCGACGTGACCGACATGAACTCGATGCAGGCCTTCGTTGAATTCGCCAAGGCGCAGCACGGCAAGGTCGACGTGATCATCAACAACGCCGGGGTCATGCCGCTGTCGCCCCTGGCGGCGCTGAAGGTCGATGAATGGAACCAGATGCTCGACGTCAACGTGCGTGGCGTGCTGCACGGTATCGCCGCGGTGTTGCCGGGGATGGAAGCGCAAGGCTTCGGGCAGGTCGTCAACATTTCTTCGATTGGCGGCCTCGCGGTATCGCCGACCGCCGCCGTGTATTGCGCGACCAAATTCGCAGTCAGAGCCATCTCCGACGGCCTGCGCCAGGAGACGGACAAGATCCGCGTGACCGTGGTTTGCCCAGGCGTGGTCGAATCCGAACTGGCCGATTCGATTTCCGATGAGGTAGCGCGTGAGGAAATGCGCGCGTTCCGCAGCGTAGCGCTGGAGGCCGATGCGATTGCGCGAGCGTTGGTTTACGCGATTGACCAGCCTGACGATGTGGATGTCAGTGAGATTGTCGTGCGGCCGGTGGCCAGTCCGCATTGATGGGTTGAGAAAAATCGCCGGTCCCAGGCGGGACCGGCAATTCCAGTTACAACGTTCCTAACGCATCTGCAAAATGATCGGACTGCTGCTCGCCGGATCCGTGTGTTCGCGCAGTTTGCCGACCGACGCGGGATCGACCGCGCTGGCCTGATTGCCCCAGGTACTGCGCATGAACGTCAGGACTTCGGCGATCTGCTGATCCGACAGTTGTTCGCGGAACGCCGGCATGCGATAGGCGTCCGGTACGCCCGCTGCGACGACCCGTTGTGAGCCGTTGAGGGTGATGTTGATCGCGGATGCCTGTTCCTTCGCCAGCGCCGAAGTGGCACCCGCCAGCGGCGGCATCCATTCGGCCTGGCCTTTGCCGTCGACACCGTGGCATGACGCGCAGCGGGTTGCGTAAGTGTGCGCGCCGGGCGTGTCCAGGCTTGGTGCGGCAGACGCTTGCTGATACTGCCAGGGCGGGCCATCACGTTGCGGGTCGCCGGGCAGCGATTTCAGGTAATGGGCGATGGCGCCCAGATCCTCGTCGCTCATGAACTGCGTGGAGTTGTTGAACGCTTCGGTCATTGAGCCGTAAACCACCGCATGCCGGTTGCGCCCGGTCTTGAGGAACTGGACGATTTCCGCCTCGTTCCAGCGCCCGAGTCCGGTGTTGTGATCGTCGCGCAGGCTCGGCGCGTACCAGCCATCGAGCAAGGCGCCGGCAAGGTACGGTTGGCCGGATTCATCGAGCGCTTTCTCGTTGAACGCCAAACCGCGTGGCGTGTGGCAACTGCCGCAATGCCCGGCGCCCTGGACCAGATAGGCGCCGCGGTTCCACTGTGCATCCTGCGAGGGTTTGCTGGCGTAGGGTTCGGCGTCGACAAACACGCCGTTCCACATCGCAATCGGCCAGCGCAGGTTCAGCGGCCAGGGGATCGAACTCGGCTGGTTGGCCTGCTTGACCGGCGCCACGCCTTTCATGAAAAACCCATACAGCGCACGCACGTCGTCATCACTGAGCTTGGCATACGAGGGATAGGGCATGGCCGGGTACAAGCGCCGACCACCCGGCGCTACGCCATGGCGTACGGCGCGGTCAAAATCGGCGAGGCTGTAGCGGCCGATGCCGGTGTCTGCGTCCGGGGTGATATTGGTCGCATGGATCACGCCCAGCGGTGTGGCCATTTCCAGGCCGCCGGCGAACGGCGCACCGCCCTGTACGCTGTGGCAGGCCACGCAGTCGCTGAGGCGGGCGACGTATTCGCCGCGAGTGACCAGCGCCGGGTCGATGTCGGCGACGCTGAACGGTGGCTTTTCCAGAGGCGAGACAGGCTCGCGGGTGACATACCAGGCCAGCAGACCTGCCGCGATCAGACACGGCACGGCCAGCCAGCCAGCGGTTCTTGCGAATCGGCTGTTGTTCATAAACGCTCCGGCGCTGATCAGCTAAAAGTGTGGCGGCTCATGGGCAGGCTGCGAATTCGCTGCCCGGTCAGTGCGGCCACCGCATTGGCGACGGCCGGCGCGACGGCGGGCAGTGGCGGTTCACCGATGCCACCCATTTTTTCACCGCTCTCGACCACACGCACATGCACCCTGGCCATGCGCGCAGGCGGCAGGATCGGATACAGGTCGTAATTGCGCGCGCGCGGTTTGCCATCGAGCCACACGGCTTCCTCGACCAGCGTCTGCGACAGCCCCAACGCCACAGCGCCGTTGACCTGCGCCTCGACAATTGCCGGGTTGACGATGCTGCCGGGGTCGATCGCCTGCCAGATGTCGTGCACCTTGACCTGGCCGTTTTCGATCGACACCTCGGCAATCACCGCCGTCTCGGTGCCGAACGGCGACGCCATCGCCACACCGCGCGCACGCCGGCTGCCATCCTCGGCAGTAAACGGCCCGCGCTTCCAGCCGCCCGACAACTCGGCCACCGCTTGCAGCAGGGTGGTCAGCCGAGCATTGTCACGCAGCAGATGCAGGCGCAAGTCGAACGGGTCCTTGCCGCCCTTGTCAGCCAGTTCATCGAGGAACGATTCGTAGAAAAAGTCATTCAGTGAATTGCCCACCGAACGCCAGTAACCAAGCATGGCCGGGCCTTTGACGTAGATCTGCGCGATGCGCTTGTTGGCGATCGCATAGGACTTGCCGGACAAGCCTTCCAGCGCCGTCGGGTCAAGCTTTTCGCCTTGCTTGCCGGCGATGGCTTCGGTGGGGCCTTCGGTGGCGCTGATGGCTTCGATTGCCAACGGCCAGCCATCGTTGTCCAACGCACCGCGGAAGTTGACCGCAGCCACCGGACGCAGCACGTCACGCAGGAATTCTTCTTCACGGCTCCAGATCAGTTTGACCGGACGCCCGACCGCCTTCGCCAGCTCGATGGCCTGCGGGTACGGACTGGCCGAGTCGTAGAGAAAATGCCGACCGAAGAACCCGCCCAACAGCGGCGAGTGCAAAGTGATTTGCCCAAGTTCGAGACCGGTGCGTTTGGCGATGTCGGCGCGATACAGGTCGGGTGCCTGATTTGGCAGCCAGACTTCCAGCGAGCCATCGGCATTGAAACGCGCCAGCGCGGACGGCGGCTCGAGTTGCGCGTGATTGAGATACTGGTTGTGATACGTCGCATCGACGCGGGTTTTCGCGTTGGCCAGACTCGCGGCCACGTCACCCTCGTTTTCATCGTCACGGGCCGGGCCTTTTTCCGCTGCCAGACG
This sequence comes from Pseudomonas koreensis, assembly GCF_036668835.1. Lineage (GTDB taxonomy): Bacteria > Pseudomonadota > Gammaproteobacteria > Pseudomonadales > Pseudomonadaceae > Aquipseudomonas > Aquipseudomonas koreensis_I. The sequence goes on along the minus strand of NZ_JAZEVW010000002.1, from coordinate 673,198 downwards.
CTTGAAATACGCATCACTGGAAAAATCCGCCGGCATCACCCGCACCGGGCTGTCGGCACCCGGTTCTTGCCAGTCGACCTGGATCGCCTCGACCGCGCGTTTGGCGTGCCACCAACGCTCGGCGAGCACCGCCACGGCACCGGGCAGGCGGTGCACAGAATGCACGCCTTTCATGGCCTTGACCTGCTCTTCGTTGCGCAGATTGCCCACGGTCATGCCCAGCCGCGGCGCGTGCTGAACGGCGGCGTGGAGCATGTCGTCGACCGCAAGATCGATGCAGTAGAGCGCCTTGCCGGTGGACTTGTCGTAAGCGTCGATGCGCTTGACTGGCTTGCCGATCCAGCGGAACTGGCTCGGATCGCGCAGCTTGACGCTGGCCGGGTCTGGCACTGGCAGGTCCATTGCACGTTCGGCCAATTCACCGTAGGTCAGCGAGCGGCCGGATGCGGCGTGCAGCACTTTGCCCGGTTCGGTGCTCAGTTCGCTCACCGGCACGCCGAGGCGTTCGGCGCCCGCTTGCAGGAGCATGGCGCGGGCGAGGGCGCCGAGGCGGCGCATCACCGGATAGCTCATGCGCACCGACATGCTGCCGCCGGTGATGCGCATGCCGTTGTCCATCACCACATACGCCTCGCCGGGCGGCGCGGCTTCGACCAGAAACGTCGACGGGTCGGCGTCGAGTTCTTCGCCGACAATCTGCGCCATCGCCGTGAAGGTGCCTTGGCCACCTTCCATGAACGGGCACATCAGGCGCACGCGGTTGTCCGGGCGGATCTCCAGAAACGCCGGCACTTGCGTACCGCGTTCGCTGGTCGTGGCCGCCGCAGCGGCGGCCAATGCCCGAGGTGTACCGAGTGGCAGGCCAAAGCCCAGCACCAGCGCGCCGACGGCGGTGCCGGTGAGAAAGCGGCGGCGGGAAAGGTTGATCGGCGTGGTCAGGTCAGGCAACGAGGATTGAGCGGTGGTTTCGCTGGAAACTTTCATCAGGCGTCCCTCTTGCCAGCCAGCTCATGCACCGCGGCATGAATGGCGTTGTAAGTGCCGCAGCGACACAGGTTGACCATCGCCGCTTCGATCTGCGCATCGCTCGGCGCGGGATTGTTTTTGAGCAGCGCGGTCGCGGCCATGACCTGTCCGGACTGGCAATAACCGCACTGCGCCACTTGCAGCTCGACCCAGGTCGCGACCACACGCTTGCCCACCTCATCGGACTCGATGGCTTCAATGGTGGTGATGTCGCGGCCAACCACACCGGCCACCGGTGTGACGCACGAGCGCACCACATTGCCATCCACCAGCACCGAGCAGGCGCCACACTGGGCCAGGCCGCAGCCATATTTGGTGCCGGTCATGCCGAGGTCATCGCGCAACACCCAGAGCAAGGGCGTGTCGGCGTCGGCATCGACCTGAACGGTCTTCTGGTTGATTCGTAGTTCCATGGGTTCACCCGCCTGATCATCGGTTGACGTGCATTTTTATAAGCATGGGCCGCAGCGCCAGTGAGCGTGTTTGTCACTGCGGTTGGCGCGCTGTGAAGTCCGCATCGCATGCGTGTGGGCGCGGTTGCGATTGTTATCGGACTGTATGGCGTCACGCGCGCGTTGGGTATCCACGGCGGTGCAAGTCCAGAGGATCAGGCAAGCATTCAAGAGGATTGCGCTAGAGCGTAGGCCATTCGCTCGCAGAATGTGTCGGAAGGATTGAGCGTTGCCGCCCCTGAAGCGGGGCGGCAACTATGGAGTTATCGGTGTTGCGCATCTCCTTGCTCAACCATTGCCCGCCATTGCTGCACGCTTGGCCGCGCCTGCACCCGCACATGCCAGGCCTTCAACGCGACACATTCATCAGGCACCGGCAGATCGACCAGCGCCGCGAAAATCATCCCGCCCAGCACAGCAATGTCGGCCATGGAAAAGTCCTCGCCAGCGACATAGGGCCGATCCCGCAGAATGTTGTCGAAGTAGCGCATGCCGCGCACAGCCTTGTCGCGCATGCGCAGGCCCCACTCGGCGTTCTGATAAAGCTCGACCTGTGGGCCGAGGCCCGGCGTGGCGTGGTGGAAGTACACGCTGACCGCATCGAGAAATTCGATCTCGGCGCGTTTGGTCATCATGTGGATCAGGCCTTTTTCCACCGGCGTGCGACCGGTGAGCGTCGGGTTGTCATCGAGGCTGTCGAGGTACTGAGTGATCGCCGTGCACTCGGCGATCAGCGTACCGTCCTGCAGCGCCAGCAGCGGCAGCGTGCCGGAGTAGTTAAGGCGCAGGAATTCAGGTTGCTTGTGCTCGCCGGTCCACAAGTTGACCGACACGAAATCGATGCGCGACAGCAGCGATTTTTCTGCCAGTGCGATACGAACGCGGGCGGGGTAGGGGCCGTTGTACCAATCGTAGATCTTCATCATCGGCAGCGAAGCAGGGTCGATCACAGCATTTAAATCAGTCATTTCGGGTTACCTGCCTGTCATTTGGTAGGTGAAAGATTGAAGTCAGACTTGCGGCGTGTCAACCCCTACCTTCCAATTGGCAGGTAAACATTCTGCGCGTACACTCCACGCCATGATCGAACGCATTGAGGACCTGAAAATGAGCGTGAACGCGCGCGAAGCGATTCTGGAGGCGGCAAAAACTGCCGCGCAGCTGCATGGCTACAGTGGCATCAATTTCCGCAGCATCGGCGAAGTGGTGGGCATCAAGAACGCCAGCATCTACTACCACTTCCCGAGCAAGGCCGATCTGGGCGCCGCCGTTGCCGAGCGCTATTGGCAGGATGCGGCGCAAGTGCTCGACGGCATTCGTCTCGCCAATCCCGATGCGCAGCGCTGCCTGACGCTGTATCCGTCGATCTTTCGCACCTCGCTGGAAAGCGGCAACCGGCTGTGCCTGGCGAGCTTCATGGCCGCCGAATATGAAGACCTGCCGGACGCGGTCAAAGCGCAGGTCAAACGGTTTGCCGAGGCGAATATTGAGTGGCTCACCGAGGTGTTCGTCAGCGGTGGTTCGGCGGATGAAGAACGCTGTAAAGCGCGTGCCAGGGCGATTTACGCGGCTGTGGCGGGTGCGCAATTGATAGCGCGCAGTCGAGGAGATATTGGTTTGTTTGATGAGTTGATCGGCAGTTATGTCGAGGCGGGGTTGATCGCTCTTGTCACCGAGTGAACAGACGCTTCACGTCGGGGCAAGGCCGGTGCCAAGCCTGCCCCGTCGTTAAGGGTTAAACCCCGGCGAGCGCCTCGCGCACGAAATCCTCATACGTGCGCAACGGATGGCCGATGATCGACTCCAGTCGGCGTTCAACGCCTTCGCTGGCGCGCATGCCGAATGCCTGAATCCCCGACATCATCAAGCGCATGTCATACGCCAGCCACGCGGGGCCGTAGGTGGCCAGTTGCGCTTCGAACGCGGCCACATCGTCGCCGCCATAAGTGATCTGGCGACCCAGTGCCGAACTCCACACCTGCGCTACCGATTCGCCGGTGAGCGGGCGTGGCCCGACCAATTCCAGCGTAATGCGCTCCAGCGCCGCGGGAGCCTGATCACGGCGCAGCAGCTCGGCGACGGCGACGTCGGCGATGTCCCGGGCGTCGATCATCGCGACGCCAGCCGCACCGATGGGCATCGGGTAGAGGGCGTAGTTCTCGATGGTTGGCTGCACCATCAGATCGTTCTGCATGAAGTAGGCCGGGCGCAGAATCGTCGCCGGCACGTCGAGGCTTTCGATCATCCGCTCAACCGCCCATTTGCCGGTGAAGTGCGGCACATTGGTGAAGCGGTCGGCATGAATCACCGAGAGGTAAACGATGCGTTCGATGCCCGCTTCGCGAGCGAGGTTCAGCGTGATCAGCGCTTGCGTGACCTCATCGGGCGTCACCGCATTCAGCAGAAACAGGGTACGCACCGGTACCAATGCAGCGCGCATCGATGGCACGTCGGTGAGGTCGGCGACCACTTGCGTCACGCCCGCCGGGAACTCGCGCTTGCCCGCCTGGCGCACCAGGGCGTGGACATCGGCGCCCGCCTCAACAAGACCAGCGGTAACCAATGAACCAATGGTGCCCGTGGCACCGATAACCAGAATGCTCATGTTCAATCTCCTGCGTTAAGAATCTGTCGATGACCAGAAGATAAGGTGTTGCGCCGATAAAGCGCAGATACCAATATGCGGACACTTCGTTTCAAAAGTGGAACACCATGAACCTCAACGCCCTGATCGATTTCATGCTCATCGCCACCAATGAAGGGCTCGGCAAGGCGAGCCGGGCGAGCGGCACGTCCAAGGCGACCCTGTCGCGACGCATCGCCGACCTTGAGGAACAACTCGGCGTCAGGCTCATCGAACGCAGCGCGCGCGGCCTCAAACTCACCGAGGCCGGCGCACTGCTGATGGGCCGCGCCGAAGGTCCGCTGAGCGAACTGAGCGAAGCCCTGTCCGCAGTCCGTGAAGGCGTCGCGACACCGCGCGGCCGTCTGCGCATCGCTGCCCCCGTGCTGTTCTCGCAACTGGCGATGGGCCGCATCAGCGCCGAGTTCTGCGCGCTCTATCCTGAAGTGGAAATCGAAGTCGTCGCGGACGATCGCCAGGTCGATCTCATCGAAGAGCGCTTCGACATCGCCATCCGCGTCAACCCCAAACCCGACAGCAGCCTGGTCGGCCGCTGCTTCGTCAAAGACCGACTGGTCGTCGTCGCCGCGCCCGATCTGGCGAAACCGCTGCCCGGCACCATCAGCCCCGTGCCAGCCGTTGTGACGACGACTTTCCAGCCGACACGTTGGCGCCTCGATGATGGCGTGCTGGAGTTGGAGCCGGTCGCGAAGATGCGCTTTTCCTCGTTATTGATGGTCCGCGATGCGGCCATTGCCGGCGCGGGTGTGGCGCTGATTCCGCAGTCGATTGCCGGGGTGCAACTGGCGCGTGGGGAGTTGGTGCAGTGGGGCGTGGTAACGGGGGGAGAGCCTGAGTTGTGGGTGCTGCACACGTCGAGGCGATTGGCGGCGCCGAAGGTGAGGGCGTTTGTGGATTTTTTGTGTGAACGGTATGTGGATGGGGCGTTGGTTTTGAGGGGGTAGGGTGGCGAGATCGCAGGTTTTTTCAAGACCCCCTTCATTCACATTTGCGACGGTCACCTGAGTTTGGACGGTTAAGCCAAAAACTGGGCCCTATGAATCGGGCTCTCTATACTGGCCTTTCAGGATGATCAATAGAGCGCAAAATATGCCCAATCAAAATTCCCCAGTCACTTTGGTCCTGGCTAAACAAAGCGACTTGGACAATCTTGTAGCTATCCGGATTGAGGCTATGCGCGAAAGTCTGGAGCGTGTTGGGCGATTTGATCCGGTGCGTGCGCGTGAGCGGTTTCTTAGCGGTTTTGAAGCTCGCAACACGCACTACATCGAGGTATCCGGAGAGAGGGTTGGTTTTGTAGTGGTCAAGCATAACCACAATGAAATCTCGCTCGACCACTTATATGTGCGACCGAGCGCGCAAGGATCGGGTATAGGCTCTGTCGTTCTCACTCAGATTTTCAAAGTGGCGGATGCGGCTGCGCTCCCCATCAAAGTTGGGGCTCTCAAAGAAAGCGCTTCTAATCGCTTTTATATCCGCCATGGCTTCCAGTTCGTCGAAAGCAGTGAATTCGATAATTATTATGTGCGTCAGAGCGTTCCGGCGTCTGGACCTGGGGCACATGGATGATCCGTAATCTGATTGGACGGGGTTGATAAACAGAATGGGACCGAAAACCGAGGAACTGATCAGCGTTCTTGAGCAGCTCGCAACTCTGCTTGAAAACGATGGAGCTACCCATTGGAGTCTGTGGATGCGAAAGGCACAGGCACGTCTGCTGGACTCTGATTATTCGGGGATTACCTACTTGTTGTCAGCCTACGGAGGCATGGGTTCATTCAATGATCTCGTTCTCGGACAGAGCTATGACGGTGGCGTGTTTTCCTGGAAGCCTGGCCACGTTGAGTTGAACCAAAGATTCGATAAATTACGCTGTTATGCCGCGCAGCTCGCCGATGCCATAAAGCGCTCGCAAGGCTGACAACTATTCGCCGCCTGACAGCTTGCCTGATTTCCTCGTTCTATTTCGACTTGTAACTTCCCCAATCGTCCACCCATCGCCGAGGGAGTCGAGCAGTGATGCGCCGTAAGCCGTTCGAGATTTACCGCTGTATAGGCGCAAGCGGCCCCACGAACATCACCTTTAGCCGATCCTTTCCGATGACACGAGCCAACTCGGCGATTACGCAATACATGAATATCAGCGTGATGAGCAATATTTGCACCGCCCAAAAACGCGGCCAGTTCATCGAGGCCCATAGCAGCGAGTTCGCTTCCATGAGGTTCGGCGCTTCTTTCCAGAAGTCGTAAAGCCGCTCCAGATAGTGGACGATCAGCGCCACCCATGCATACATGAGCGTCTTCCAGATGACGTTCCAGATCAGCGGTTTATTGGGGAAGCGGTTGATGAACGGCAGCATATCCGCGACCAGTACCGACTTTCCAAGTATCAGGGATGCGATCAGCACCGAGGCTGAAACCGGAAGATCGACCCCCGAGCCCTTGATCATGAGTGAACGGATCAACGCGACTATATGCAAGATAACGAAGAAGAAAACGGTGGGCGGAAGCACCTTCATGAATTCATGTTTGACCTTGTTCATCATCGCGTTCATTTCGGCGTTCCTTTACTAATCAAAACATCCGGTTTGCCAAGACGAGAAGTGTTCCAGCACTCAAGGCGTAATTTTTCAATCGTTCTCAGAACCGCCACGTCGCGCCACCACCGATGATGTGCAACGCGGCGTTTTTGTAGGTGCCCGATAAAGTCGTGCCCGAACGCGACTTGGTCTGATCCACGTCCATGTCGCCCAGCCACACAAGTGTGTAAGCCGCGTGTAAGTCCAGTCCTTCATCGATCTGGTAATTGATTCCGGTCGCCACTCGCCAAGCTTCGCCCATCGGGTTATCGACGGTCCGGTCCTTGTCATCCACGGCCGAGCTGTCATAGCCCAGACCCACGCTCCAGCGCAGGCGCGGCGTGGCCTGATATTGAGTACCGATCGAGGCGTGCCAAGTGTCTTTGTACTGGCGGTTGGCGGTTCGACTGACGTCGGTGGCACTGGCGTCGACCTCCACGCCGATTTCGCCGAACTCACTCCAGTCCTGCCAGCCGAGGCTGGCGAGAAGTTTCCATTGTGGATCAAGGTCGTGGGCGACACTGAGCAGCACGGTTTGCGGCACCGACATGTCCAGATCCAGTGAGTCGACATCCAGACGCTGCAGTGCGGCATTGATGATCGGATTATCGACTTTGCGCACACTCGGGCTGTCCTTGAATTCCAGATCGATCTTGCTGGTGTAGGCCAGGCCAATCTGCGTGCGTTCGCTCAAGCGATAGAGCAGGCCAAGATTGATGCCGGCACCGACGTCGGTGTCCTTGTATTCAAGCTGACCATCTGGACTGTCGCGCAGTCCGAGCAGGTTATTGTTGATCGCCGTTTCGTTGCGGTAATAGGCGTACATGATGCGCGGACCGATGCCCACGGACAGATCATCGGTGAACTTGTGCGCCAATGTCGGCTGGAACGACACACCAATAATCGCCGCTTCCTGGTTGAAGTAGCGGCCGGCCCAATCGTCATCGTAATCCAGCGCTAGGCCGAAGTTGCCGTACATGCCGAAGCCGATGGCCGAGCGATCATCGATCTGGTGGCTGACGAAGAAACTGGCGCCCGGCAAGTACTGCAAGGCGTTGCCGCCTTCGTTGCCATCGAACTGGTTGTTGCTGTCCCGGGAGAACCGCATGTCACCGAGGATCAACTGCCCATTGGCGCTGATCTGCGTGCCACTCAGCTCGGTGAGGCCGGCGGGGTTGCTCATGAGCACGCTGGGATCGGTGGCCAATGCGGCCGCCCCCGCATTGGCAAGACCGTTACCTTCCTGGCCAGCCTCGTAAATCAGAATGCCCCCGGCCCAGGTATGGCCGCTGAGCAAGCCCAGGCTGAATGCCAGGCAAGAAACATGGAACCGGCGAGCGTAGCGGCTTGTGTGCATGACGCGTCCTCTGCGAAACCTTGACCAAAACGCCTTTCGTTAGAACGGCCACCCGTCTCGGCGAGCGAAGGTCAGGTGGCCGTGATCAGCGCTATTTTTTCAACTGTTCATAAGACTTGACCATGTCTCGCGCCCAGACATCGAGCACCGCTTTGAAGTCATTGGCCTGCAGCACCTGCGCGGAGTTGTCGAGGTCAGCGCCGGCGCCCTTGCGCACCACTTCGGCGACCAGTCGGTTGTCACTTCCATCGAGAAACGCGGCTTCGGTCGCCAGGCTGGTGTCCTGATCACGAATGCCGGTGGCGGCGCTGACGCCCGCAGCCACCAGGGCAATCGGAATCACTTCATACGCACGCAGCCCCTTGGTCTTGGCACTGGCCGCGGTGATCGCCGGACGGACCACCAGCACGCCCGGCCCTGGGCCGCTGGCGAGCGGAAGCGCACTGGAAAACGCATTTTTCAACGTTTGATCGTAATACTGGGTGATGCCATTGAGGGTCTTTTGCGGAATCTTCGCGGTAGGCTGCGGCTTGGGAAAGAGCTGACTGGGTTCGACGTATACGCTGGTGAATTGGCTGACATCGACTTTCGGATCAATCCAGCGCATGACGGCTGCACCCGAAGGAGATTTCTCCTCTTTCAGGACGCTGTAGTCGCCGAGAAATCCGGAGTACTGCTCGGGGTCGACGTACTTGCTGGCACAGCCGGAAAGGGCCAGAGACAGCGCACACAACGGTAAAGCGAGTGCCTTGAATCGCATGAGAACGCTCCATTGTCGAAATACGGGTGACGCGGGTCTGCGGCAGCGTTTTGAATCGTTACCGCAGACCGACATCAACTGAGATAAAGGCATACTTGGCCGGGTCCCAAATGACATTGCCCGAACTGCCTTTTATGACGGTCGACGGCAGTGGAGCAATAAAGCCTTTGTGTGCCAGTTCGAACGAGGTCTTGTCATTGAACGGCAGCTCATTGAGCAACGCATTGTTCGCCGCCTTGGTGACTTGCGCAGCCGGCTTGGGCTTTTCGCCGTCAGCCGCGAAGGTTTGCGAAGCCAATCCTATGGCCGCCACCAGAGAAAACGCGGCACCAGCCAGTTTCAACGACCGCCATTCCCCTTGTGGTTGGCGTTTCACTGTCGAATGAATTTCCAAGGCCATCTTCTACGCTCCTTCATAGTAGGAATGCGCTAAGCCTAAAGCGCACGATCAAGCCCATTTGAAGGTAGTAGGAATTCGCAATTGGCCAGTAAAAACTCCGCTTTTTCCAGAAATCAAATGAAACAAACTTTATCGTGAGTAATGACAAGCTCAGGCTTTGGACAGCTGGAAAGGCTTCAGACCGGATGCTCAAAAGACCTAATAAATCTTCTAAAGATCAATAGGTTGAAGAATTTCTGTACAGCGCTCGTGAATTTGTAAAACATTCAGACCAATCGAAAACTGCATTCCCGAGCGTTTCGCTTACTGGCTGTATCGAGGCGACGAGCGGTAATTTGTCTGACAGAGGTAATCCCGTGCAAAACCGTTGCAAAGGGCCATACCTGCGAGACACACGGGTAGCACTGTCGACGACGCGGTGCGTTTGCGCGATAGACCTGTTTCAAAAATTCCTAGGATCCAGCCAGCGAGAAAGATGCGGAAAACGCTGTTGCAGCCACTCAATAAAGACCTGAACCTGTGGCGCCAGATGGGTCCGGCTTGGATACAGCAACGACACAGAGCGAGGCGCTGGTCGATAGGGCTTCAGGATTTCCACCAGGGCGCCACTGTCCAGATGCTCGGCCACGGTGATTCCTGGCGCCTGAATGATTCCAAAGCCCGAAACGCCGCACTGAACGTAGGCATTCGACTCGGTGACGGTGATACCGGCGCTACTGACAAATGTTCGATCCTGACCCTTTACCGAGAAATGCCAAGGCAATGTCCTGTTGCTTTGACCGGACAAGAAGTTGACGCCTCGATGGGAGGCCAGATCGTCGAGCGTCTTGGGTTCGCCATGCTCGCGCAGATACTCGGGCGCTGCACACGTCACCATGGTCGCCGTCGCGACAGGGCGAGCGATCAAGGACGAGTCCCTTAGATCGCCGATACGCAACGCACAGTCGATACCTTCACCGATCAAGTCGACGGCCCGGTCAGTTACACCCAGAACCATGTTGATACCCGGGTACGAGGCGGTGAATTCCTTGAGGCTTTTGATAAATTCCAGTTGCGCGAAAGCGGTCGGGATATCGACGCGTAGCCGGCCTGCGAGGGTTGCTCCGGATCGGTCGAACATCGTGGTCGCAGCAGAAATTCCCGCCAGGATTTCCTGCACGCGCTCATAAAACCTCTCACCCTCGGCGGTCAGTGCCACTTTCCTCGTGGTGCGCTGGAACAGGCGCACGCCTAATGACGTCTCCAGCTCCTGAATGTACCGAGTGACTTGAGGTCGCCCGATGTCCAGGGATTCTGCAGCTTTGGTAAAGCTGCCGAGTTCAGCAAGCCTGGCGAACAGTCGCATTGATTGAAGCAAATCCATGACGCTTTCCTGTGTGTTCGTCTGACGCATGAAGTCGAAGGTGATTGTTACCCAAGAATAGAACAATCATGTCTTTATCCATGCATTTATTGCGGATCGTCAAAGGCGAAGAATCCCCCCAAGGCTGAACCGGCTTGGTTCATGACCATTGATATGTATTGGGAGATTCGTAATGAAGGCGTGGTTATTGAAAGATTTCGGACTCGACAATCTGCAGTTGGAGGAGGTGGCGACCCCGCAACCCAAGGCTGGCGAATTATTAGTGAAGGTCGGTGCTGTTTCGCTCAACTTTCGCGACAAGGCTATCGTCGACGGCATTTATGAACCGCACTTGGTGCCCAAACCGCTGATTCCCGTGAGCGATGCAGCCGGCACGGTGGTAGCCATTGGCGACAACGTCACGCGCTTCAAGGTCGGTGATCGCGTCAACTCGCATCTTTACTCGCGTTGGCTGGATGGCGAGCCAGGGCCGAACGAACCCGATTACTGCTTCGGTTCGCCGTTGCCTGGCGGTTTGGCCGAATACATGATCATTCACGAGGACAGCGCCGTCGGTGCCCCGGACAACATGAGCGACATAGAGGCGGCAACACTGCCTATTGCTGCACTTACGGCCTGGTATTCGCTGGTCGACTTCGGACAAATCCAGTCGGGCCAGACCGTATTGGTTCAAGGCACCGGGGGCGTATCAATATTTGCCGTGCAGATCGCTACAGCGCTTGGCGCGAAGGTAATCGCAACGTCGAGTAGCGACCAAAACCTGCAAGCCGTAAAGGCGCTCGGGGCTGTGGCGGGAATCAACTACAGAACAACCCCGAATTGGGCGGACGAGGTGCTGAAGCTAACCGACGGCAAGGGCGTGGATTTGCTACTGGATGTGGCCGGTGGCAGCGGCATCAATCAATCGGTAGCAGCAACCAAGGCATCGGGGCGTATTGCGCAGATCGGCTTTTTGACAGGACAAACCGTTGAACTCAATCTGATGCCACTGATCTTCCGCCAGACAACCATTCGCGGAATCGCCGTGGCGCCGCGTTCATCCTTTGACCGGATGAACGAGTTTCTCAATCAGCACAAGATCCGTCCCGTTATTGATCAGGTGTATCCGTTCGAGAAAGCACGAGAAGCTTACGAACATCTTGCAAGGGGAGCATTTGGAAAGGTCGTGATCAAAATCGCTTGATAGTGTTAAGGCGCCAATCTGGCGCCTTTTTCGTCTGGGTCAGTAGATTCAATTTTGGAGGCTAAGCCAATCGAAACTCGGACCCGAACATTCGCTGTTGGCCGAAAGCGGTCACAAGTGAGCGGCAGCAATCGGGCCAGAAGCAGCCGTTGAAACAAGGCTGATGCCAAAGCAAATGGCGCATTTCACTGCCTCCGCCCGACGCCCCATCTGGTGTACATATGGTTGGCGACCCTTCTTTTATGCCAAAATTCCTCTGATTAATTTTACAAGGATGTTAAAAATGTCAGGCAAACCTGCCGCTCGCGTTACCGATCCTACTTCTTGCCCTCTGCCCGGCCATGGCGTTAATCCTATTGCCTCTGGATCTCCAAACGTTTTCTTCGATGGGCTAGCTGCCGCTCGCCAAACTGATAAAAGCGCATGTGGCAGCCCTGTCGTCGGAGATGTGGCTTCGACGGTGCTCATCAATGGATTACCTGCAGCAACCGTTGGTAGCACTGGCGCCCATGGGAATAACGTCATCGCTGGCTCCGGTACCGTAATAATTGGTAACTCGCATACTCCAGCGGATTTCACACCTCCTTCCGCAATGCCCCTTTGGGCGCTTGTCTTCGATGAGCAGTTTCGTATCGTTGGTACTGATGGTCAGCCACTAGCTAACGTTCCTTACCACATCAAAGATGAGTCAGGGATGGTCTATACGGGCTTTTCAGATGAGTCAGGACGTACCCCGAGAATTGCTACGAGCAAACAAGAAACTCTTGAAATTACTACAGGAGTTGCGGCGCTTGAGAAATGGGGTGAAGCATGACGGAGTTTTCTTGCAAGGTACCCACAAATAAGGACGCCGGATCGGTAAGCAATGTACCTGGCTATGCAATGCCGGCAAACATCCATCTTTTCGTCGCCGTGGATGAAATCGGGAAAGACGGATTTTTAGTTAGAAAAATCTACTCGTCTCCCGACAATCCTCACCTTGTTGCAAAAAATTTACCGGAATTCCAGATGAAACACGAAGTCTGGCCCGAAAAATATGGGATGCGCTCCGTCGCTCCGAACTCAAATGCGACCGTAGCAGAACACGTGTTTAGCAGCAGGAAATATCCATCAAGCTATCTTTCAACAAGCTCCGAGTTTCCCGGCGGCTCTCCAAGGTTCGACGGAAAAGTCGTCTATATCGATATTGAGAAAGCCAAAGCAGCTGGAGCAAAATTAGTTACAACGGAAGAGATCCTTAAATCTTTAGAAGATTATAAAAAAATAGCTCCGAAAAACTCGGCGAGAATCGACCAGATTGCTAGCTGGGTTAGGGATATCGACAAAGAAGTATTGGTAAAAGCAGAAAAAGTGCCAGCTAATGCGATTTTTACACCAAAGTCTTATCAAGTGACCAACGCTCTGATGAAGGGTGCAAGAGTCGTGAGGGTTTTCGCCATTGGGTTCACTGCGTACGACTTAAAATTAGCCACAGAAGAATCCATTAAGCAAAAAAGCGTAAAACCTATTTCTGTCGAAGTTGTGAAACAAGCAGGTGGCTGGGGAGGTGCGATGGCCGGTGCAAGGATAGGGTTCGTTGCAGGTGCTGCGGTTGGTATAGAAACCGGACCTGGTGCATTTGTAAGTGGTGCAATTGGTGGAATAATATTTGGCACTGCAGGGTACTTGGGCGCAACTTGGCTCGCTGACTATTTACAAGAGTGAGAAAATATATGAGCTGGTTAGGCCTCATTAAGAACGCGTTCAAGACTACCCCTCAGGAGCAGATCGTTGGTTATTCGGTGGTAGAGTTAAAATCCATCTTTGGAATTTCGATCACTGAGAGTGTAGCAGGACATCGAAATTACCCTGTTTACTCAGCGTTGACTCCTGCAGGAATACAGGCCTATTACTCAAGCTTTGTCATTGACAAAGCTGAGGCAGCTGGTCTTGAAAACCTCATTAACGAACGGTTCTCACCTATCAATGAAAGAGCGTTCAATGGATTGGTCGTAACCCGCTTTCAACATCGATTAAGTAATGAGCAGCTTATATTTTCTATTTCATACAAAGAATTCAATAGCGCTACGATTCGGCTGATCACCAACAGTTCTGAGCTATTAAGCCTGTTAAACGAAAAAAAAATTGCGGCTCCTCCTCCGTGGTTGGTCTTCGATGGATACGAGGCGTCTTGGTGGGGCGGTGACATGCAGGGTGCTCAGGGTTTCTACAACGACAATTATTTCTTTCCGTTTTTCTCGTCATTAAGTCCAGCTGAAAGAACCGCTTATTATGCAAGATATTCCGCGTCTGAGGAGTGGATCAAAAGCTTGGAGTTGACTTTGGATGTGGGGTTGCTATAGCGCTGCTTCGACCGAAATTGGGGCGTGGTTTTTTCAGTCATTCGCGGTCGTTCAGCCTCGAGTTATAGCGGCGGGATAGCACACAGGTGAGCCAGAGGGGCATCAAGCATGGAGGACATAATCAAACGCTACAGCGACGTTTGGGGTGATGACCCTAGCAGTCTGATCAAGCAGTACCATTTTCAGCCCGAGCTAACTGAGAAGCTTGATGCGTTGAACGCTAAAGATTTTGATCACCAGGTTTTGTTAGAAATCGTACTGTGGAAATTGAATAGATTTCCGCGCTTGGAGCCCAGCTTACTGGAGGAGCTAAAAGGTATTGGTGATTTCGAGCCCAAGGCGCACAGGCATGCAGATGCTTTGCTGCGCAAATTGTTGGCATCTCCAGGTATCCGTCTCCCTATGGCATCGACGATCCTCCGGTTTCTCAATCCTGCAGTTTTCCAAATAATCGATGATCGGGCTTATCGTGTGCTTCGACCAGGCGAGCCCTTGTACCCGAGCAAACCCGCGAATGGTGCGCGCCTTGATCGATACCTGGCAAACTCAGTCGATATCTATTTCAAATACCTCGATGCGATGCACGAGATAGTATCGGAACGCCTGCCATTCGATCAGGCGGATCGGATTCTTTACCAGCTCGACATCGCGCTCGGGAACAAGATTGGTGACCGAGAGTAGGAAGGAAAGGGTGGTTGAAAAGCTAAAAAGAAAGGCGAATATCCGCAAACTGGCGGATATATGAATAAAAAAGCAGCTCGAAAAGCTGCTTTTCATAGATTATTCACCCTTTTTATGTTTATGAGGTTTCAGGTCTGGATGCTCTTTTTGCTTGTCCGGCGTGACTCTTTGCCGTTTGTCAGGAGTGCCGTCCTCGTTTGTTCTTTTAGGGCCAGGTTTAATACTCATGGTCGACTTCCTTTATCGCTTGGGGTTGGTAATTCCTTCGCTGTAATTAACCGAGCCCTTCAAGGCTGTTAATAGATGCGCAGGTCAAATGGTAATTACCGCTCGGCTAGTTGGTGAGTGAACGGCAAAAAAGGTACGTCACGCAATCTTTCCCTCCGTGGCAACAGCCTAATCATTGCCACAAAGAACTCACTCGTCAATCCACCGGCACAACATTATCCAGCGCTTGATTCACCGCCAATTCCCCCAACATCACCACCTGTGCAATCCCTTGCAGCGTCTTGCGTGTCGGGCCTTCAACGGTGCCGATGACGTTAGCCAGCATCACCGAGGCCGAGCCCAGCGATTCGGTGGCATTGACCAGTAATTCTTCCGTCGCGGTTTTTGAGTTGGTGAGAAACATGGTGCTGGGTTGGTAAGGCGTCGCCATGATCTGGTCGGCGGGTTTGAGGTAGTGGTCGAGGGCGCGTTCGGCGGCTTCGTGGAATTTCTTTGAATCGGGAGATTTGTAGGGTGAGACTGAATCGGTTTCGGGCGGGTTAGGTGTGATTTTGAACATTCTTCTTTTTCCTGTTTTATGGCTGCCGCGCCGAGCTACTAAACAGGGGGTGGCAGCTGTACGCAGGTTAGTAGACCGGGGAAAAGAAGAAAGCCGGCGCGCTCGAGAGCGCCCTACGCACAGCCGCCATAGCGCAGGTACGTGAATACCTTTCGATGGTCGCTTGTACACCTTCATTTACCGCGGGCTACTAAACCCGATCACTGGATATCAGTGACGCGATCAAGTTACCGACGGGCCTCCAGACGCACAAGCCGGCGGATTCTGGCGTAGTCGTAGGCAATGGCGCAAGACGTTGTAGCCTCGCGCCAGTAACGCGGCGTGTCGCTTAAACGGCAGCGCAAATTATCTAAACGCGGCGTTTCTACAACCCAAACGTAGCCCCCCGCGTATTCACAAACAGCGAATAAATCGAGTGACTGCTGGCCATGAACAGGCGATTGCCTTCGCGCCCGCCGAAGCACAGGTTCGGGCAGCGTTCCGGCAGCGAAATGTGCCCGATAGCTTTGCCCTGCGGATTGAACACGCGCACGCCGTCGAGCTTTTCAAGGTCGGCTTTCGGGTCGCCGTTGCCGCCCCAGCCGCACCACAGGTTGCCGGCTTCGTCGCACTTGATGCCGTCGATGGCGGCGTAGTCCAGGCCTTCGATGTGCTTGCGGCGTTCGCCCAGGGTGCCGTCGTCCTTCACGGCAATCGCCCAGATCAGGCGATTGGGTTTGGCGCGGCCTTCGACGACGTAGAGGGTTTTTTCATCGGGAGAAAAGCACAAGCCGTTGGGGCCGTTGAGATCGTCAATCACTCGGGTGACTTTTTTGCTCTCGCCGTCGATGCGGTACACGGCGTGGGGTTGGGTCGGGGTGATTTTGTGGCCTTCGTAGTTGTTGCTGGTCTGGAAGGGCGGGTCGGTGAACCAGATCGATCCGTCACTTTTGCAGACGACGTCGTTGGGCGAGTTGAAGGGCTTGCCGTCGAAGCTGTCGGCCAGCACGGTGATCGTGCCATTGGCTTCGGTGCGGGTGATGCGCCGGCCTTCGTTGGTGGTGGTCGAGCCTTCGCAGACGATCAGTCGTCCCTGGCGATCACGGCACATGCCGTTGGAGAAGTTCGAGTGGTCGCGGTACACGCTGAAGGTGTCGGTGATTTCGTCCCAGCGCATGATGCGGTTGTTGGGGATGTCGCTGACCAACAGATAGCGGCCATCACCGACCCAGACAGGCCCTTCGGCCCAGCGCATGCCGGTGGCGAGTTTTTCGACGCTGGCGTTGAAAATCCGCAGCTCCATGAAGCTGTCGTCGAGGATGTGAATCAGCGGGTCGGGGTAGCGTTGACTCAACGGTTCGGCGGCATCGGCGAGTCGGCTCAGGGCGCCGCTGCCGACGGCGGCGAGCGTGGCGGAAACCGCCAGGGACTTTTTCAGGAAACTGCGGCGGGTGCTGCCCTGCGCTAGGTCAAGGCTGTCAGGCTGGGCGGACAGGGATGAGTCCATGTAACGATCTCCGTGGATTTATTATTTTTGGGAGACCTAGTAATACATCGTGGTAGGACATCGTACAAGTATCATCTCGCCTGCAGGAAAACTTTCATGTTGCCGAACCGGTCATCCGGCGGAGCATGTTCAAAGGCGGCGAAACGCTGGTTCAAAGCGTGGTGATCTGCCCATTGCGATCGTGTTCAAACACCTTGTTGCCCTGCAGTTTTTCCTTCAGCCAACGCTCCGCCTTGCCCAGCGGACGCTGCCGCGCCCATAACAGATCCACGCCAATCTGCCAGTCGGTGTGCGGGTACGCCGTGAGTTGCAACTCCACCAGTTCGCCCTTGGCCAGTTCCCGCTGAATCAGCTGCCGGGGCAGGGTGGCCCAGCCGAGTCCGGCGCGGACCATTTCCAGTAACGCCAGATAGTTTTCCGCTTGCCACAACTGCGTGGATCGTAAGTATTCGCTGCTCGGCAGTTTGCTCGCGTGGGCGCTGAAGGCCAGGCGCCGGTGAACGTGCAGGTCATCGAAGCTGACATCGTCGAGTTGCGCCAGCGGATGGTCGGGGTGGCAGACGTGCAGCATGATCAGTTTACCCAGTTGCTGGAACGCCAGTTCCTTGGGGTAGCCGGGCTGTGAGAAGGCGACACCGAGCACCGCCTCGCCGCTGCTGACCAGTTCGCTGACGTCGCCGTACACCGGGTGGCGGATGATCAGGTCGACGAAGGGGAACGCCTGCTCGAAGGCTTTCAGCGCCGGCATGATCGGCCCGTACGGTGTTTCGATGGCCAGCGTCAGGCTGGGCTCGACGTTGTCCGAGAGGCAGTCGGCATGCGCTTCGAAGGTCATGCAGCGTTCGAGCACGGCTTCGGCCTGGATCAGCAGTTTGTGGCCGGCGGCGGTGAGCGCCGGGCTGCGGTTGCTGCGGTCGAACAACTCGACGCCGAGGTCGGTTTCGAGGTTGGCAATCGCCGCGCTGATGGTTGATTGGGTCTTGCCAAGCTTGCGCCCGGCGGCGGAGAACGAGCCGCTCTTGACGACCTGGACGAACATCGACAGTTGCTCGAGTGAGAAGCGCAAGCGGTGTACTCCCGAATCGAAGAAGGATCAGCAAGCGCCGAGTGTGCCGATTTTTCGCCATCGAAAAAAGCGATGGTTGCTCATTTGTTTCATCGTAATAAACGTTCGACCATGGCCCCGCAATCAACGACCTCGGGGCGCATTGACCTTCAAACGCCCCTGAGATGCCCGCGATCTCAACAGATGCCGCACCTTCAGGAGCGTGTGAAATGACCACACAACGCATTCATCCGGTGGACGAGGTTTTGCCGCTGCGACAGTTGTCCACGTTTGGCTTGCAGCATGTTTTGGTGATGTATGCGGGGGCGGTGGCGGTGCCGTTGATCCTGGGCAGCGCGATGGGGCTGACCTCGGCGCAGGTGGTGTTGCTGATCAACGCCAACCTGCTGACCTCGGGCATCGCGACGCTGATTCAGACCTTGGGCTTCTGGAAATTCGGTGCGCGTTTGCCGTTGATTCAGGGCTGCTCGTTTATTGCGCTGGCGCCGATGATCATGATCGGTAAAGAGTTCGGCCTCAGCCAGATCTTTGGCGCGGTGATCGCGGCGGGTTTCATCACCATCGCCCTGGCGCCGGTGTTCAGCCGATTGCTGCGGTTCTTTCCGCCGGTGGTGATTGGCAGCCTGATCACCATCATCGGGATCTCGTTGATGCCGGCGGCGGCAATCTGGCTGGGCGGTGGCAATCCCGACGCGGCGGATTTCGGCAAGCCGGCCAACCTGTTGCTGGGCCTGGCCACGGTCAGCGTGACGCTGGTGATCTACGCCAAATGCAAAGGCTTTGTCGGCAACCTCAGCGTGTTGATCGGCCTGTTCGTCGGCAGCCTGATTGCGGCGGCGTGCGGCATGACCCACTTCAGTCGGGTCAGTGAAGCGGCGTGGTTCGAGCTGAGTGCGCCGATGGCTTTCGGCGCGCCGGAATTTGCGCCGGTGCCGATTCTGATCATGACCCTGGCGATGCTGGTGATCATGGCCGAGACCACCGGCAACTGCCTGGCGATCGGTAAATTGACCGGCAAACCGACCACGCAACAGACCCTGGGCAACGCGTTCCGCGCCGATGGCCTGTCGACCATGCTTGGTGGTTTTTTTAACAGTTTTCCCTACAACGCGTTCACGCAAAACACCGGCCTGATTGCGCTTTCCAACGTCAAGAGCCGCTTCGTCGTGGCCGCTGCCGGGGCAATCATGGTGCTGATGGGGCTGTTCCCGAAACTCGGCACGCTGATTGCGGCGGTGCCGACACCGGTACTCGGTGGCTGCGCGATCGTCATGTTTGGCATGACCACGGTGGCCGGTATTCAGGAACTCTCGCGGGTGCAATTCGAGGGCACGCGCAACGGCATCATCGTCGCCGTGTCGGTGAGTGTCGGCGTGCTGCCGATGTCGTTCCCGGCGCTGTTCGAACACGTCGGCCCGACGCTGAAACTGGTGCTCGACAGCGGAATCTTCCTCGGGGCGATCACCGCCATCGTGCTCAATGTTCTGCTCAACAACGAAAAAAAATCGACCGAAACCATCGGCGCGACATCGGCTGAACTGGCCGACTGACCTGTTGTTTTTCCACTGCCCAGGAGTTACCCATGAATCAATACATTCAGCTCGTCCCTGCCGGCGTCAGCGATCTGGATCTGGCGTTGCTGCGCCAGACCATCGCCTTGTCCGAGGCGTCGAAACAGCGCGGTCGCCATCCGTTCGCCGCGTTGGTCGCCGACCGTCACGGCAAGGTAATTGTCGAGGCGGGGAACAATTCCATGCCGCCGGAGGGTGACCCGACCCAGCACGCGGAACTGGTGGCGGCAGCTGCGGCGGCCAGGCTGCTGACCCCGCAGGAACTGGAACTGTGCACGTTGTACACCAGCGCCGAACCTTGCTGCATGTGCGCCGGCGCGGTGTATTGGACTGGCATCGGGAGGGTGGTTTATGCCTTGTCGGAGCATGCGTTGTTGGGTCTGACCGGTGACCATCCGGAAAACCCGACGTTCTCCTTGCCGTGCCGCGAGGTATTTGCCAAGGGCCAGCGCAAGGTCAGTGTGTTGGGGCCGATGCTGGAAAGTGAGGCGGCTGAGCCGCATAAGGGGTTTTGGTCGTAACGACGGAGCATTGCAACCCGAGCGCTTGACCTTAAAGGCGACTTCAGGCTTAAAGTCACCTTTAAGGTCTAGGGCATTTTGGGAGTGCGGCATGAGAATCGGCGAACTGGCGAAAATCAGCGGATTGGCACCGTCACGCATCCGCTTCTACGAGGCGAGCGGCCTGATCAGGTCGGTGGCGCGCAAAGCCAACGGCTATCGCGATTACGCCCCCGACACCGAGTGGGTACTGGAGATCATCACCGGCGCGCAAGCTGCCGGATTTTCTCTCGATGAAATCCGCCAATTGATGCCGATGAACGCCAGTGGCTGGCAGCATGACCAGTTGCTCGGCGGCCTCAAGCAAAAGGTTGCGGAAATCGAAGTTCTGCAGCAACGGCTGGCCCGCAACAAGCAGCAACTGCTGCAGGTGATCAAGGGCATCGAAAGCAAACCCGACGGCATGGCCTGTGCAGACAATGCGCAACTGCTGATCAATCGTCTGCGCGAGGAGGGCGTGGCGGGCGCGTCAGGCAAAAGTGCGGCCGCAGTGGTGAAGAAAACAACCGCCCGCCGGGCTTCCCGGGCCTGAGGGGCGCAACGGGTTTCAGCGCTCGCCCACCAGCGTCGCCAGTGGTTTTGGCGCATACAGCGCACTTTGGAACTCAGGCACGTATTCGTACTTCAACATTTTTCCCAGCCCCAGCGAGCGAAGGTAGTTCGACAAGTCGCCGTCGCCCAGCGTCAGAGTGGCGGACTCGGCGTCACGGCTCGAAGCATGGCTGAGCTCGCGGGAGACAGCGTAGCCATAGGCCAATTGGCCCTGATGATCGAGGTTGGTGAAACTGCTGGTGATCAGATCGACATCGCGGGACAACGTGTCGAGTTTCTTCGCCGTGAATGTCACGTCCGGCTTGCCGGTCTGACTGTCAGTGATGGTGTAGATCACCGATTGCGCATCCTCTTGGCGGTCGATGCCGGTCAGCCATTTCGGCAGGTTGTAACCGACGACACCGCGCACCCGCGCCAGCTCGGTATTGACTGGCAACTTGAGCACATAACCCCAGAAGTCTTGCGACAGCGACTGGCCAACCAGTGTGAACGGACCCAGATTCGCTTTGCCGGGTTGGTTAGTGACGATCGACACGGCCACCTCGTTATACGCATCGTTATCGCAATGCTCGTAGGTGTAGGCAGTGAACGCGATCAGGCCGCGCCCCGGCCAGACTTGCAGCGGTTGCACGGTTGCCAGTACTTCGGCCGGCATCAGTGCGCGCAGGCGCTCGAGGTCGGCCGTATAAATGGCGGTCACGCGGCTGTTCCGGTAGTAGAAATTGGGTGAGTACGACTCGAAGCCGATATCGACCCTGGTCTTGTTCAGGCCCTTGAACCAGCTCAGATCAACGCCCGGGACTTCTGTGGCAATCACCGACAACGGCGGGTTGGAGCGAAACCGGTCATAGAGGCCATCTTTGACCACGGGCACTTGATGGCCGCCGATATCGATTATGGCGGTGCCGGTGGGGCTCGGCGGCTCAGGCGTCTGGGCCAACGCAGCGTTGGCCAGTGAGT
Organism: Pseudomonas koreensis; assembly: GCF_036668835.1. GTDB lineage: Bacteria > Pseudomonadota > Gammaproteobacteria > Pseudomonadales > Pseudomonadaceae > Aquipseudomonas > Aquipseudomonas koreensis_I. Next base: position 651,429 of record NZ_JAZEVW010000002.1, on the reverse strand, counting down.
TGAACAGCAATCCTGTCATAACGGCGCTTGCGGGTTTCAATGGGACTTCCTCCGGCTAGTGTGATCTACATGAACTTTCAGCGCGTGCCTTCGCCAGCGTTGAGCACGGCCATCACGGCGTGTGCCACGGCTTTGGGCGATTGCGGGTTTTGCCCGGTGACCAGCCGGCCATCGGTGATGGCAAAGGCAGTGAATGGCAGCCAGGCTTTGCGGTAGCGAGCGCCTTGGCTTATCAAGCGATCCTCAAGGAAAAACGGCACCTGATTTTTCATGCCCGAGAACAGCTCTTCGCGGTCGGAGAAACCGGTGATGTTCTTGCCCTTGATGATCAACTGGCCTTGCTCATCCTTGAGATCCAGCAGACCGGCCACGCCATGGCACACCGCTGCGACGATGCCACCCTGGTTGTAGATCGTTTCAGCGACGCGGCGCAGGTCCGGGTTATCGGGGAAGTCCCACATGACGCCATGGCCGCCGGTGAAATAGATGGCGCTGAACCGCGACGGGTCGACTTCGCTGATCGGCAGCGTGTGTTGCAGCCGGGCGCGAAAGGCCGGCGACTGCAGATGCAGGCGGGCACCCTTGTCCATGTAGAGCCAGCCGAGGCTGCGCTCGTCCAGCGGCACCGCGCCGCCTTTCGGGCTGGCGAAAACCGTGGTGTAGCCGGCTGCTTCCACGACATCGGTGAAGTGGGTCAACTCTGTCAGCCACAACCCGGTGGTATCGGTTCGCGAGGGATAGCTTGCGTGATTGGTCATGATCACCAGGATCTGGCGATCGCTGCTGACAGCCGATTGAGCATTTGCAAACGTCATGAAAGCACCACCTATCAATACCAGCGCAGAGGAAACAAGGGTCTTAAGCATCATCGGGATATCTTCAAATCGAGCAGGTCGGCGCATGCTCACCTTAAACCTCACTTTAAGGTCAATAGCCGTTTTGTGTGCGGTGCGATCAGTCTCGATGCGCCCTGAAAAAGCCGTTGACCTTAAAGTTGACTTCAAACTTATGCTGGCCTCATTCCCAGTTGAGGACTTGCTCCATGAACGTGTTCGATACGCTGCTCCTGCCCAACGGTTCGACCATCAAGAACCGCATTGCCAAAGCCGCCATGGAAGAAAACATGGCGGACGCCGACCAGGCGCCTTCGGTTGAACTGATGCGTCTGTATCAGGCGTGGGCCGACGGGGGCGCCGGGCTGATCATCACCGGCAACGTGATGGTCGACGGGCGCGCCATGACCGGGCCCGGCGGCGTGGTGTTGCAGGATGATCAACAGCTGGACAAGTTCAAACGCTGGGCGCAAATCGGTCGATCCGGCGGCGCGCAGTTCTGGTTGCAGATCAATCATCCGGGGCGTCAGATGCAGTCCAGCCTTGGGCAAAAAACCTGGGCGCCGTCATCGGTGCCGTTGGATCTGGGCAAGCTGTCCAAGCGTTTCGCTACGCCTCACGCGATGACCCAAAGCGTGATCGAAGAGGTTATTCAGCGCTTCGCCAACACGGCACGGCTCGGCGAGCAGGCCGGCTTCACCGGGGTAGAAATCCACGCCGCCCATGGCTATCTGTTGAGCCAGTTTCTGTCGCCGTTGACCAACCAGCGAACGGACGAGTGGGGCGGCTCGCTGGAGAATCGCGCACGCTTGCTATTGGCAATCGTCAAGGCTGTGAGGAACGTGGTTTCGGCCGAGTTCGCGGTTGCGGTCAAACTCAACTCCGCCGATTTTCAGCGTGGCGGCTTCACCGCCGAGGATGCGAAAAAGGTGGTTGTACTGCTCAACGGCTCAGGTGTGGATCTGGTGGAACTGTCCGGTGGCAGTTACGAAGCGCCAGCCATGCAGGGCGTGGCGCGCGATGGCAGGACGTTGGCCCGCGAAGCTTATTTCGTTGAGTTTGCCCGCGATATACAAACCGTCGCGAACATGCCGGTAATGGTCACCGGTGGCATCCGTCGTCGTGCAGTGGCCGAAAGCGTTGTGCAGAGCGGCGTCGACATGGTCGGTATCGGCACGGCACTGGCCATCGATCCGCAGCTGCCGCGTGACTGGCTGGAGGGCAAGGACAATGCTCCACAACTGCCGTCAATCACCTGGAAAAACAAAGCGATAGCCGCTCTGGCGAACATGGCAGTGGTGAAGTTTCAGCTGCGCCGACTCAGTCGGGCAAAAAAGCCTGATCCGACCGTGTCACCTTTGCGCGCGCTGATTTTGCAGCAGATCGGTATGGCGTTTCGCACGCGGCAATATCGGCGCTGGGTAGAAAAACGTTCTATGTGAGTCAGGTCGTTCGAACGCAGGTGGCGGCCATGCGTCGGTTAGCCTCGCAACAAACCCAACGCATTGGAACCCTGATGGCCGGGCAGCGCACCAACCCTAAGCTGCAACCCGACAAACACGCGGAGGGATTCCAATGTCAACGCATCCAATTCTGTTCATGGGCGGTTCCGGCGCCATCGGCCATCGTTCCGCCAAAGCCTTGCGCGCGGCCCATCCCGAGGTGCCGTTACTGATCGGCGGGCGGGATCTGGCCAAGGCTCAGCAAGCCGCTGAAGAAATGGGCGGCGCCGAGGGTGTGGTCATCGATCCCACCGCTGATGACCTGGGGCTGGGCGATCGCCCGCTCAGCGCTGTGGCGGTTTTTTATATGGATCACTCGCTGGCCGGGCTGCGTTTCGCGCAGACGCGCAAAGTGCCGCACCTGAGCATTTCCTCTGGCGTATTCGAAATGGCGCCGCAAATCGCCCGCTATATCCATGCCCCGGATGCGGCGCCGATCGTGCTCGGTTACGAATGGATGGTCGGTGCCACAACGGTGGCGACGCTGCACCTTGGCAAAGCCTTTGCGCGGGTGCGCGATATTCGCATCGATGCCTTGGTCGACGAGCAGGACGGTGGCGGGCCAACCGTGGCAACTGACTTCGAACACCTGAACCGCATGCTCCCCGCTGCACTGACCCGCCGCGAGGGTGCGTATATATGGCGTGAGGGCGAAGAGGCGAACGTCAGCTTCCGCGCGCTCGACGGTAGGCTCATGCAGGCCAGCGGCTTCTCGTCGATCGACGTCGCAGGCCTGGCAGCCGCTACCGACGCAGCCAACGTTCAGTTCAACCTCGCCAGCGGCGTCAGTTCCTCCCGGCGCGCGGGCAAGCCAATGTCGACGGAAATTCTCATCGAAATGGCCGGGAAAGGGCGCAACGGGCAAGCGCTGCATACCCGTCATGCCCTCGTGCATCCAGCCGGCGCTGCAGCGCTGACGGGGCTGAGCGTGGCGATGCTGCTCGAGCGGCTGATCGGGCTTGATGGATCAGCACCCACTGCACCAGGCCTGTATTTTCCTTATCAGTTGCTGGATGCCGCTGGGTATCTGCGGCGTCTGGGTGAAGAGGGCGGTGAGTTGCTGGAGCTGAAGCGAGAATAAGTTGGCGTCGCCGTTTTTTGCATGCGGCGGCAAGTGCCGGTCAAGCCGGCCATCGCCAGCAGGCTGGCTCCGACAGGGAATTCGTGTCGATGACGGATCCGGTGCGGTAGCCAGCCTGCTGCTTCTTTACGCTACTGCGGCCGCAGCCGCTCGGGACCGCCAGACAACCCCCAACACCATCAACAACCCCAGCCCCGCCATGGCTGCACCGGCGAGCGAGATCGCCGGATAACCCAGCCCTGCGTTGATCACCGCGCCACCCAGCGCCGCACCGATGGCGTTGCCGAAGTTAAAGGCGCCGATGTTGACCGCCGAGGCGAGGTTGGGTGCGTCTTTGGCGGCTTCCATCACGCGCATTTGCAGCGGTGGCACCAGAGCGAAGCTGGCGATGCCCCAGATCAGGATGGCGACGGCGGCCGGCAGCGGCCAGCGCATCAGCACGGTGAACGCCAGCAGGACGACAATCAGCGCGCTCAGCGCAACGATCAGGGTGCGATCGATCGAGCGGTCCGCAGCCTTGCCGCCCCACATGTTGCCCAGCGTCAGTCCGACACCAAACAGCACCAGCATCGCGGTGATGTAAGCGGTGGAGGCGTGGGTTTCGCTGCTGAGGATCGGCGCGATGTAGGTGAACACGGTGAACATGGCGCTCGAGCCGACCACGGTCAGGGCTAACGCGCCGAGGACCGGGCCACGACCGAGCACGCGAATTTCCGCCAGTGCTCCGGCGCCTTTTGGGGCCGGCAGATTGGGCAGGGCGAACCACAGCGCGGCCATGGTGATCACGCCGAGGCCGGTGATGCCCCAGAACGCCGTGCGCCAGCCGAACATTTCACCAAACCACGCGGCCAGCGGCACGCCGCCGATGGTCGCGAGAGTCAGGCCCATGAACATCGCCGCCACCGCGCCCGCGCGTTTCTGCGGAGCGACCACGCTGGCAGCGACGACCGAGCCGACCCCGAAGAACGCACCGTGATTGAGTGACGTCACCACCCGCGCGGCCATCAGGCTGTAGTAGTCGGTGGCCAGCGCCGACATCAGATTGCCAAGGGTGAAAATCGCCATGAGCCCGATCAGCAAATAGCGTCGCGGGATTCTGCCGGTGGTCAGGGTCATCAGCGGTGCGCCGAGTAGCACGCCCAGCGCATAAGCACTGACCAGCAGCCCGGCAGCCGGAATGGAAACGCCGAGATCGGCAGCGATGCCGGGCAACATGCCCATGGGCGCGAACTCGGTAACGCCGATGCCAAAGGCACCAATGGCGAGTGCAACAAGGGGTGGATTGATACGCATGGAAAGTCTCCTCATCTATGCCGCCAATGCTACGATGCGAGCGTTTGCGGCGGTAGACCGCGATTTTGGCAATCACCTTTGCGCAGGAATCACAAATGGACGTCGGTGGTCGATCAGGCGAAATGGACGTGTTCGTCACGGTGGCGCGAGAGGGCAGCTTGTCGGCTGCCGCGCGCGCTTTGGGGCTGACACCTTCGGCGGTGAGCCGGATCATCGCGCGCACCGAGCAGCGTCTGGGCACGCGCCTGCTGTTGCGCACCACTCGAGCGCTCACGTTTACCGCCGAAGGCGAGGCGTTTCTGCGTGGCGCGCGGCGTATTCTGGCCGACATGGCCGAGGTCGAGGAGGCCATCGCCGATCAAGGCGTGCCGCGAGGCCGCTTGCGGGTCAGCGCCGCCCTCGTTCATGGGCGGCTGGCGATCGTGCCGTTGGTTGCCGCCTTCAGTGCGCGTTACCCGAACATCGTGGTCGACCTCACCCTGGGCGATGAGGTCGTCGACATTCTCGGTGGCCAGGCCGACGTCGCGGTGCGCTTCGGGCATTTGCCGGACAGCCCGTTGACCGCGCGCAGACTCGGCGTCACCGGTCAGGTGGTGGTGGCTTCGCCCGACTATCTTGAGCGCCACGGCACCCCGCAGGAACCGGAAGACTTGCTGCGGCACAACTGCCTGCGCTTCAACTTTCGCCGCGCCGAACCCAACTGGCCGTTCATTCGCGACGGTCAGGTGTTTTCCTTGAAGGTCAGCGGCAGCATCGAATGCAACAGCGGTGAAGCGCTGGCGCAACTCGCGCGGGGCGGCGCCGGCATCGCGCGGATCGGCGAGTTCAGCGTGAAAGAGGATCTGCAGCGTGGCGAGTTGATTTCACTCTTGGAAAGCTGGAATCCAGGCGATGACGAGCCGATCCATGCGGTGTTCGTCGGCGGTCCGGCGATGCCGGCGCGAGTGCGCTTGTTCGTCGACTTTCTGCTGGAGCATTACCGGATGTGAGCACTGGCGTGTGCTGACGATTGGCGAGCATCGAGCCGGGTTTGCCAGCAATCTGCGCGGGCACGCTCGACCAGAAAATCGACGAATGCCCGGGTCTTGGCCGGCAATAATTTCTGGCTGGAGAAGTACAGGTAGATCTGCCCGGCGTCGACATGCCAATCCGGCAAAACCCGTTCCAGCGTGCCGTCCTGCAGGTACGGCAACACATCCGGCACCGCCAGCAGCGCGACGCCCAAACCCAGCAGGGCACACTGACACAACGCCTGCGGATCATTGACCAGCAGGCGTGGGGTGATCTCCAGCGGCGCGCGTTGCCCGTCGGAACTCTGCAGCATCCAGCTGCGAACCTTGCCGGTCTGCACCGAGCGCATGGCCAGGTGATCAAGCGTCGCTAGTTGCTCCAGACGCTCGATACGCCCGTGATCGGCCAGATATTGGCGCGACGCCACGAGCATCAAATGGGCCGGAGCGATGGCTCTGGCGACCACGCCCTGGGCCAGCTCGATGCCACCACCGATGGCCGCATCGAAACCTTCGGCGATGAGATCGACCTGACGGTTGTCGACCTGCCATTCGGGGATCACTGCGGGATATCGCTGGAGAAAATCGGGCATCAGCGGCAGCAGAAAATCTTTGGCGAACCCCGGCGCCGCGCTCAGACGCAAAATGCCGCAAGGCGCTCCGGCATTGCCGGCGACATCGGCAATCGCGGCTTGCACGCTGTCCAGCCCAGAACCGACATTCGCCAGAAAACGCTCGCCCGCTTCCGTGAGGGTGAGTTTGCGGGTGCTGCGCTGAAACAGGCGCACCCCCAGATTGCTTTCCAGCTGCGCGACGTTGCGGCTGACTGCGGCAGGGCTCAGGCCCAGGCGTCGCGCAGCGGCGGAAAAGCTGCCCGACTCGGCGCTGCGAACGAACGACAGCAGATTGCCCAGCGTTTCCATATCCACACCTTCAAGCATCGATTGAAAGTGATTCTAGTCACCCCCTACTATTTGTGGAAGATCAAAAAGCGTCTCATAGCCTCATCAACTTCACATACGAATACGAGGCTCGAACATGAACACGATCAGCATTATTGGCACCGGCGCCATCGGCTCGGCCATCGCACGATTGCTCGTCAACGCCGGTCTGCCGGTCAGCATCGCCAACAGCCGCGGCCCGCAGAGCCTTACCGACCTGGCCAACGAGTTGGGGCCGCTGGCGCGACCGGTGACGGCGCGGGAAGCCAGCCGGGCGGATATGGTTTTCCTTGCGGTGAACTGGTCGAAAATCCCCGAGGCGGTTCGCGACCTGGGGCCATGGGACGGGCGCATCGTGATCGACACCAACAACCCGATCGAAGCGCCGCTGTTTCAGCCGGTTGATCTGCACGGCGTACCGTCCTCGCAAGTGGTTGCGCAGATGCTGCCCGGCGCGCACGTGGTCAAGGCCTTCAATCATCTGTTGGCGGCTTTGCTGAGCGACCCGGCTGCGGAGGGCGGCAAACGGGTACTGTTTTACTCCGGTGAACACGCCGCCAGCAAAGAGCGCGTTGCGGCGCTGATCGCCGACCTTGGCTTTTACGGCATCGATCTGGGCGGTGTTCAACAGGGCCTGTTGGCACAGTTCCCCGGCGGCCCGCTACCGGCGCTGAATCTGGTCAAGCATGGCTGACGGCAAGCCCGGGAAACCGGGCTTTTTTACGCCCAGATCGCGGTCTCGGTATTGATCTCAGCGACCAGCGTGGCGTTGAACTGGCGCTGCCGATGCAAGTCATCGCGCATCTTGGCGAAATTGAATCCTTTAGCGCCCAACTCTTTTAGTACCAAGCCTGAAACCCGGTAAATGCCGCAATCGGCACAGTCGACGAGTTGGCCGCCATGGGCCTCGTCGGTCTTCTGGGCTTCGAGTCCGCACAGGTAGCATTTCATGGGTGTTCTCCCGGTTTTGTGATGTTCAGGAGATCGTCTTGCGTAGAGGGAAGTTTCATTCAGCTGAGAAAGGCCGGTATTCAGAACGCTGGTCGCTAGGAAATTTCCTACAAGTCGGTGGGAAGCAAGCTACAGGCTCATTCCCTTCGTTTTCTGATAATCCGCCCTCTGCTGGCAACGCTGCCAGTCAAATCTCCACGTTCAGGAGCCTTGCGCGATGCATGCGTACGGCTTCATTCACGAGGGCATCGGCGATGCACATTGGATCAAGACTGCTGGGCTGGCTCGGCGCATCCTTGCTTGTGACGGCGGCCGCGCCAGCGATGGCAGCTTGCACGTGGGCCTCGGGCAACAATAGCGTGAAGCAGTTGAGGCTCACCGGCGGTACGGTCTTCGCGCCGCGAGACGTTCCGGTCGGCAGTACGTTGAATACTCCCGGCACCATGCGCCAGCTCAACTTCGGCGATACGCTGCAATGCTACGGAACAGCCACATACAACACGACGCTGGTGGGGCCGGTGGCGGTCAACATTCCGGTCGATACCCTCAACGTGCCTGCCAATGCCTTGTTGCAGACCAATGTTCCCGGCATCGGCCTGGCCATCTACATGACTGGTTTCGCCTCCAGCTGGAGTACACCGCCTGGCAACCCGAGTCGCTTCATTCCTTTCAACCTGAGTCGCAGCTCCGCGAGCCTGGCAGCCATGAACCAGGCGATGATGCGTTACGCGCTGATCAAAACCGGTGACATCGCTCCGGGCACCCACACCATCAATCAATTGGTGGCTACGGGGACGTCGGACATGGGGCCGATGTTCGATTTGTCGTTCACTGCCACCGTGACCCTGGCCGGCTGTTCCATGCCTGCCTCGCCGGGCAACCAGATCAACGTGCCGATGGGTAACTGGGAGAAGCGTGTGTTCAATGGCAAGAATTCCACGACCCAGGCGCAGTCGTTCGCGATCACGCTCAACTCGTGCATTGCCGGTAGCAACTACCCGTCGAACACCAACGGTTATTTCAACGGCAACTATGCCAACATCCAGATCGATGGCAACAAGACCTCGACCATCATCGACGCGGCCAACGGTGTGTTGAGTTTGTCGAGCGATTCGACGGCGCAGGGTGTGGCGATTCAGGTTCTGCAGGATAACGGTACGCCGATGAATCTCGGGCTGCCGGTGCGCCTGACGCGTGTCGTCAATGGGGTGACTTCGGTGCCGTTGAAGGCGCGCTACATTCAGACGGGTGAGGGGCCGACGCCGCAGCCGGGGACGGCTAATGGTTATGCCAGTTTTACTGTGACTTATCGTTGATTCTGTATCGAACAGACCGGGTATATATCCGTTGCTGCGGTAACGGCGGCTTAGGGTTTCGCCCTTACGGCGAGTCCCTTTTTCAGACGCCAAAAAGGAACCAAAAGGCTTTGCTCCTGCGTTCGGCCCTCGCAGGCTCGGGTCCCTTCGCTCCGGGACCGATCCGGGCGCAGCGGCTACGGTTTGCTGCGCTGCACCTACGTCCGCTGTGTCTGGCTGCGCCAGACGGTCGCTGCGCTCCCACGCCCGGATCAATCCCTGCGCTCAGCCTTCCGATGTCGCTGGTTAGGCAAGATCAAGATCAAAAGCACGCGAGCTAACGCTCATTGTTGAGTGGTTAGAAGCGTCGCATGGCTTGGGATTTGTTTTGGATTCGCCCCTCACCCCAGCCCTCTCCCGAGGGAGAGGGAGCCGATCGGTGTGCTTTTCAATTGCTGGATTCAATTCGATATCCCGGGTCTGTGTATCTCCCACATTCACCACGGTCAGTCCCCTCTCCCTCGGGGAGAGGGCTAGGGTGAGGGGCTTTTGATTTTCAGCCTCCAATCCTCCAACGCGCTGGTGATCAAGATCAACAGCAATCGAGCTGACACTTGGACGAGGGCCTACTGGACGCTAGGGAAGGGTGGGCGAATACGGCGCGATCCCTGAGAAAATTCCTACAAGTCAACGGGAAGCCGGCTCTTCGATGAGCGCTTTCTGCTACCCATAATCACGCCCATCGTTGGCAAACGCCAACAACGTCCGGGTGCAGTCAGCCTGCATTCAGCGGCCGTTTCCTTCTCAGCAGGGCAACTTCAATGAAGATCGGTTTACAGATGCTGGGCGGTGTTGGCGCCGCGGCGTTGATGTTGGTGGCAGCACCCGCAATGGCGGAGTGCGCATGGGCCTCGGGTAACAATTCCGTGAAGCAGTTGACGCTGGCCGGCGGCACGGTGTTTGCGCCGCGTGACGTGCCGATCGGCACGACGTTGAACACCAATGGCACCATGCGTCAGCTCAATTTCGGTGACTCGCTGGAGTGTTACGGCACGTCGTTCTACAACACGACGTTGATCGGTCCGGTGGCAGCCAACATTCCGGTGGACGTTTTGAGAGTTCCGGCCAATGCGTTGCTGCAGACCAATGTTCCCGGCATCGGCCTGGCGATCTATATGACCGGTTTCTCCGCTGCGTGGAATCCGCCGCCGGGTAACCCGAGTCGTTTCATCCCCTTCAATATGAACCGTAGCAATGCCAGCACGGCGGTCATGAATCAGGCGATGATGCGTTATGCACTGATCAAGACCGGTGACATTGCCCCGGGCACCCACACCATCAATCAATTGGTGGCTACGGGGACGTCGGACATGGGGCCGATGTTCGATTTGACGTTCACTGCCACCGTGACCCTTGCTGGCTGTTCCATGCCTGCCTCGCCGGGCAACCAGATCAACGTGCCGATGGGTAACTGGGAAAAGCGTGTGTTCAACGGCAAGAATTCCACGACCCAGGCGCAGTCGTTCGCAATTACGCTGAACTCGTGCATTGCTGGCAGTAACTATCCAGGGAATACCAACGGTTATTTTTCCGGTAACTACGCCAATATTCAGATCGATGGCAACAAGACTTCGACCATCATCGACGCGGCCAACGGGGTGTTGAGTTTGTCGAGCGATTCGACGGCGCAGGGTGTGGCGATTCAGGTTCTGCAGGATAACGGTACGCCGATGAACCTGGGGCAGCCGGTGCGGCTGACGCGGATCGTCAATGGGGTGACTTCGGTGCCGTTGAAGGCGCGTTATATTCAGACGGGTGAGGGGCCGACGCCGCAGCCGGGGACGGCCAATGGTTATGCCAGTTTTACTGTGACTTATCGTTGACAGACCGGGTACATATCCGTTGCTGCGGTAACGGCTGCTTAGGGTTTCGCCCTTACGGCGAGTCCCTTTTTCAGACGCCAAAAAGGAACCAAAAGGCTTTGCTCCTGCGTTCGGCCCTCGCAGGCTCGGGTCCCTTCGCTCCGGGATCGATCCGGGCGCAGCGGCTACGGTTTGCTGCGCTGCACCTCCTTCCGCTGTGTCTGGCTGCGCCAGACGGTCGCTGCGCTCCCACGCCCGGATCAATCCCTCCACTCAGCCTTCCGATGTCGCTGGTTAGGCAAGATCAAGATCAAGGGCACTCGAGCTAACGCTCATTGTTGAGTGGTTAGAAGCGCCGCATGGCTGGAGATTTTCGGTGGATTCGCCCCTCACCCCAGCCCTCTCCCCCTGGAGAGGGAGCCGATTTGTGGGCCGTTCAAAACTTGCGTTCGACTCGGTATCGCAGGTTGGCGTATCTCTCGCATCCCTCACGGTCAGTTCCCTCTCCCTCCGGGAGAGGGCTAGGGTGAGGGGTTTTTGATTTTCAGGCTGATTCCAAGCCTCAGCCGTCTATGTCACCGGTGATCAACAGCAGTCGAGTTGAAACTCGGCCCTGTGGGAGCTGGCTTGCCAGCGATGGCGGCCTTTCGGCTGACCGCCTCTCACTGATGTACTCGCACACACTTTCCCAACCCCTCATAAAACACCTGTGACAGCCCACTTGCCGAAGGCCGGAAATGGCTGCCTGTCATTACCTCTTCAGTAGGAAAAGTCCTACAAACGCACGGAATTTGCCTACATAGCCAACCCTGTCGGATCTCGATAATGGACCCAGACGAAACGCGTTGTGACTTACACATAAACAGTCGAGAGCGCGTCGTTTATCCGTCCCGAAGCCTGTTTGAGGCGAAGGACATTCCATCATCATTCTGGATGTGATCATGAAAAATTTTGCTCTCAAAGGTTTGTCTCTGGCGCTGGTCATGGCTGCTGCTTCGCAGGCTGCTCTGGCGGCTGACGGTGAAATCAACTTCGTCGGCAGCGTGACCGATAACACTTGCCCGGTGATTGTTTCCGACCTGAACGGTTCGGCTGGTGCCGGTGATGTCACCCTCGGCAGCGTGCCGGCTACTTCGCTGGCCTCGGCCGGTCAGATCGCTGGTGGCGGCGCGTTCACCCTGACCATCGACACCACTGCGCCAGGCTGCAACGTCACTGGCAAGAAAGCCGTGGTCAAGTTCCTTTCGCTGAGCGGCAACGCGGGTTCCAGCGGCCAGTGGATCGGCCTGCTGCCGGAAGCTGGCGTCGCTACCAACGTCGCGGTGCAGATCAAGGACGCCACCGGCAAAGACGTGCAGATCGGCCTGGATTCCGCGCCGTACCTGGACTTGACCCAGCCGCTGCGCTTTACCGCCAACTACATCGCCACCGGTGCAGCGACATCCGGTCCGGCCAATGCCAAGGCTGCGTTTACCGTCGACTACCAATAAGTCCGGTCAACGGCCGGGACCTTAGGGTCCCGGCTGTCCTTCCCCTCGCCACGGCGCTGATGCCGTGCTGACTTGAGGAAAATGCAATGACGATGTTTACCACCCCCTTCAAGACCACCGCGATCGCCGCGATGTTGCTCGGCAGCACCTTGCTCAGCAGCTTCAGCCAGGCCGGGGTGATGCTCGGCGGCACGCGAATCGTGTACGAGGGCAGCAAGCGTGATGCTTCGATCACGGTCAGCAACACCACGCCCGAGGCCTACGCTGTGCAGGCCTGGGTCAACACCGAGGCCGACGACAGCAACACCGCCACGCCGTTTGTCGCGACGCCGCCGCTGTTCCGCCTGGACCCGCGCAAAGAGCAGATGGTGCGCATCCAGAAAGTCCCTGGCGATCTGCCGCAGGACCGCGAATCGGTTTTCTACTTCAACGCCCAGGAAATCCCGCTGGCCGGCAAGGCAGACGCCAACACGCTGAAAATTGCCATGCGCACGCGGATCAAACTGTTCTATCGCCCGGCCGGCCTTAAGGGCAGCGCCATGGAAGCCCCGGATCAACTGCGCTGGAGTCTGGCGCAAGAGCAGGGCAAGACCGTGCTGGTGGTCAACAACCCGTCGGTGTTTCACGTGTCCTTCATCGGCGTAAAAGTCGCCGCGGGTGGCCAGAGCCTGGAAGTCAACGAGCCGAAAATGGTCGCGCCGATGAGCAGTCAGCGTTATCCGCTGCCGGGCTTCAAAGCCAGTTCCGGTGAGGTGGAGTTCTCCGCCATCAACGATTACGGCGGCTACACCGCGCCGAAAAAAGTCGCCGCAAGCAGCGCGCCTTAACGTTTTCATCCCTTTCCTTGCGAACGAGTCCACGCGCTGCCTGCGCAGCGTGGCGGCAGCGTATTGAGTATTTGTCATGCGAACCGATGCCTCGAACCTTCACTGCGTCACCGTGCCTTTCACCCCATTGCGCTTGTCCGTCGCGATCCTCGCGACCCTGATGAGCAGTGTGGCAAGCGCTGCTGAACCAGCGAAGTTTGACGCCAGTTTCATGCAGTCATTCGGCGGCGCCAGCGCCGGGCCCAATCTCGATCTGGACGCGATCGCCAACAGCGGCTCGATCGGCCCGGGCACCTACCCGGTGGTGATCCGCCTCAATCAGAGCTTTTTCGATCGCCGCGACATGACCTTCGCCAAGGACGAAAAGGACGGCGAAGTGCGCGTCTGCCTGTCCGAAGCGTTTCTCAAGGAGATGGGGGTCAAGGTCGATGCGTTTCTGACCCCGGGCGAAACCTTCCCGGCGTGCATCAACCTCGCCGAGCTGATCGAAGGCGCCTCGGTGAGCTTCGATGCCGGGCGCCTGGCGCTGGACATCAGCGTGCCGCAGATCGCTTTGCGTCGTGATGCTGCCGGTTACGTGGCGCCCCAGGAATGGGACCGTGGTATCAACGCGGCGATGCTCAATTATCAGTTCTCCGCAGCCAACACCCAGAGCGATGCGCGGGGCAATGGCACGCAATACAACCTCTACGCCAACGGCGGCTTCAACCTTGGCGACTGGCGCTTTCGCTCCAGCTCCTCGTTCCGTCAGGACGAAGACGGCCAGCAGGACTGGCAGCGCAGCAACACCTACGCACAGCGCGACCTGACCGCGATCAAGGGCACCTTGACCCTGGGCGAAAGCTTCACGCCGGGCGATGTGTTCGACAGCATTCCCTTTCGCGGTGCGCAGATTGCCTCCGACATGGGCATGCTGCCGGACTCGATGCAGGGTTACGCGCCGATCATTCGCGGCATCGCCGAAACCCAGGCGAAAGTCGAAGTGCGCCAGAACGGCTACTCGCTCTACACCACTTATGTGGCACCGGGCGCATTTGAAATCGACGACCTCAACGCCGCGTCGGGCAGTGGCGACCTGGAAGTGATCATCACCGAAGCCGACGGCCGCGAGCGTCGCTTTACCCAGCCGTACGCCACGCTGGCGAACATGCTGCGCGAGAAGACCTGGCGCTACAGCGTCACCGCCGGTGAGTACAACGCCGTCGATGGTGGCCAGCGCCCGGCGTTTGCCCAGGCGTCGCTGGCCTATGGTTTGCCGTTCGACCTGACGCTGTACGGCGGTTTGCTCGGTGCCGATTTCTATCGCGCCGGTGTAGTGGGTGTCGGCAAAAGCCTGGGCAGCCTCGGCGCGGTGTCGTTTGACGTGACTCAGGCGCAGACCGACGTACCGCAAGGCACGACGACCACCGTGAGCAAGGCCGGCAAGGAAAAGGGCCAGAGTTTCGGCGTGCAGTACGGCAAGGCGTTCGAAACCGGCACCTCGGTGCGCTTCGCTGGCTATCGCTATTCCACCGAAGGCTATCGCGACTTCGATGAGGCCGTGGCCCTGCAAGAGCCGAATGACTTCAACAATTTCTCCAAGCGCAGCAAGGTCGAGGCCAGCGTCAATCAGGCGCTCGACAGCTACGGCTCGTTCTATCTGAACGTGAGCAAGCAGAACTACTGGGGCACCTCGCGTGAAGACAAACAGATGCAGCTGGGCTTCAACACCCAGCACAGAGGCGTGACCTACGGCGTCTACGCCAGCAAGACCCTGACCAACAATTTCGGCCAGAACAATCAGGTGGTGTTCACCGTGTCGATGCCAATCGGCCAGACCCGCAGCACCGGCACCTACACCGTGACGCGCAACAATGACGGCAGCCTCGATCAGCGTGCCGGCCTGAGCGGTCGCGACGGCAACCTCAACTACAACGTCAACGCCAACCGCTCCGACAATGCCGGGAACAACGGCTCGGCCCTGATCGGCTATCGCGCACCGTTCGCCCAGTTGGGCGCTGGCGTCAGCGTCGGCAGCGGTTACCGCCAGACCTCGGTCAGCGCGGCCGGCTCGGTGCTCGGCCACAGCGACGGCGTGGAATTCGGTCAGACCCTGGGCGAAACCGTGGCGCTGGTCGAGGTCAAGGACACCAAGGACGTCGGCATCCTCAACGCGCCAGGGACCAAGACCAACGCCAAGGGTTACGCGCTGGTGCCGTACGTCACGCCGTACCGCAAAAACCGCGTTTCGCTGGACACCAGTGAACTGGACAACGACATCGATATCGCCGAAGGCGTGACCAACGTTGTGCCGCGCCGCGGTGCCGTGGTCAAGGCCAGCTTCGCCGCCAGCCGCTCGGAAAAGGTCTTGCTCAACGTACGCCTCCAGAACGGCAAGCTGCCGCCGTTCGGCACCACCGTCACCGACGACAAAGGCGCCAGCGCCGGTGTGGTCGGCCAGGCCGGTCAGGTGTTGTTGTCGGTGGGTGAGGGCAAGGTCTACAGCATGAAATGGGGCGAGAAAGCGGGGCAGGGTTGCCGTATCGAACTGGACGTCAGCAAGGCGCCGCTGGTTGACGGTTACCGGGTCATGAACGCGATATGCCAATAACAGTGCACGGCGATCAGGCCGGCGGCGGATTTTTTGAACGCTGATCTGATCGCACAACCCAATGCATACCAGTCATTGGAGGAGTGCGCCATGAACGAGGCAACGAGTTACTTTTCGATAGCGGTCGCGGTGATCATTCTGCTGGTCGACCTGTGGGCGATCGTCAGCGTGTTTCGCAGCGAGAAAAGCGTCGGCACCAAAGCGGCCTGGGCCATCGGCCTGATCGTGTTCCCGGTGTTGGGCCTGATCGTCTGGGGCATCGCCGGCCCGCGCGGCGTCAAGGAAGGGCCGTCATCGCCGGAACACAGCAAGGGCTGATCGGCATACCTGCAACACCCGTCGAATGGCGGGTGTTGTTGTTTCAGCATTTGAAACGGTCACTCTCGCGAGCGTCTGCGCAACTGCATGAATGCCTGATACGCCTCGGTTCGTTTGGCATCGGCCACAGCTTTGGCCTGGTTGAAATGCTCCCACATCGCCGCATTGCGACTGCTCTCATCGAACAGCCGGTAGGCGATTTCCTCGAGGCGGTCCGCTTCGTAGAACAAGGCGTTGATCCGCGCCGGTTCGTCGTCCTCACCCTCACGCGAAAAGCCAGCCGATGACGTCGTTGAAATCATGATGAAGCCTCCGTCCACACCAAAGCGGTGGTCTCGCGCCATTTAACCTCGGTGATGCCAAACCGTTCTGCCTGCGGTTTTGAAATGGCCTTCAGCGGCGGTTTTCCCGGTTTGGGGATCGGCGCAATACCCGCATCACAACTCGCCCAATGCCACGCATCCGCATTGCTCATGCTTTTAGTGCGGATGACAAACGTCCGGGGTTGACCGTGCAGCAAGTATTCAATGGTGAAAATATCCGTACGACTCATGAGTTCCTCCTTAGGCTCATAGCCAAAGGAGTCAGGGGGTACGGAAAAAATTCCAATGAGTTTACCGATGGTCGGTGCCCAAAGATCAAAAGCCCCTCACCCTAGCCCTCTCCCGGAGAGAGAGGGGACTGATCGCGGTGATTGGGCCAGGTATGCCAGCCTGCGATACCGAGTCGTACGAAAACTCTGAGACCAACCCACATCAGCTCCCTCTCCAGGGGGAGAGGGCTGGGCGGGCGGCGTTCCGATGAGGGGCAGCGCCAACACAAATCCCAGGCGAAAACCCGACCACTAATCAGCCCACCCAAAACCCCAATGAAACCTTGCCGCCCAACCGCACCTCAACCCATAAACCCACCACCCAACGGGAGAAGACAATGAAAGCCATCGTCTTTCACGGAATCGGCGACATACGCCTGGACGACGTGCCGGAGCCGACAATCCAGGCCCCCAGCGATGCCATCGTCAAACTGACCGCCTCAGCTATCTGCGGCACTGACCTGCACTTCATCCGCGGCAGCGCCCCCGACATGCAACCCGGGACCATCCTCGGCCACGAAGGCGTCGGCATCGTCGAAGCGCTGGGCAGTGACGTGCGTAACCTCAAGATCGGTGATCGCGTACTGATCCCGTCGACCATCGCCTGCGGCAACTGCGCCTACTGCCGTGCCGGTTATTTCGCCCAGTGCGACGTCGCCAACCCCAACGGCAAAACCGCCGGCACCTCGTTCTTCGGCGGGCCAAAAACCACCGGTCCGTTCCACGGCCTGCAAGCTGAAAAGGCGCGTATCCCGTTCGCCAACATCGGCCTGATCAAACTGCCCGATGAAATCAGCGACGACCAGGCCATCGCCATGTCGGACATCTGGCCGACCGCCTGGTTTGGCGCGGAAATGGCTGAGATCAAGGACGGCGATACCGTCGCCGTGTTCGGCTGCGGCCCGGTCGGGCTGTTTGCGATCGTCAGCGCCAAGCTGATGGGCGCTGGCCGTGTGTTCGCCATCGATGGCCTCGAAGATCGCCTCGCGCGAGCGCAAGCGTTGGGCGCCGAGTGCATCAATTTCGAACAGGAAGACCCGCTCGAAACCATCGCCCGCCTGACCGGCGACATTGGCGTGGATCGCGCCATCGATGCGGTCGGCATTGACGCCAATCACGCCCATCACGGCGCCCACGAACCGGCGCAATGGCAGCCGGGCGACGAACCCTCGCAAGCCCTGCAATGGGCGGTGCAGGCGGTGGCAAAGGCCGGCACCGTGTCGATCATCGGCGTGTACCCGGCCGGGTTCGACAGCTTCCCGATCGGTGCGGCGATGAACAAGAACCTGCGCCTGAACATGGGCAACTGTCACCACCGCAAGTACATCCCCAAGCTGATCGAAATGACCTTGGCCGGCCGCGTCGATCCGGCAAAAGTCATCACCCAGGACGAACCGCTGACCGATGCGATATCGGCGTTCAAGGCGTTCGACAAACATCAGCACGGCTGGATCAAGGTCAAGCTGGAACCCGGTGCCGGTGGCGCAACCACTGCTAAACCGGCGACGGCGTAATCAACGCCGAATGTTCCCCAATCCCGTCAGGAGACACCCATGAAAACCCTCTGCGTATGCCTCGGTTTCTGCTCGATGTTGCTGCTGCAAGGCTGCTTTGAAGGCTCGAACGATGCGCCTAACAAGGAAGGCGACAAGAGCAAGGCTTCGCTGCAGATTCAGCAAGGCGAATCAGCCGAAGAGAAAAAGTAATCGCGGTTCTGCTCACGCGATTCGCCGGAAAAATCAGGAATTTGCCTGGGCAGTTCGTGCTGTCCAGGCATTTTCCCGCAGGCGGATGACGGCAGTAGCGAAGGATGCACCGTTGGCTCCGTCGCTGCGCTGAAAAAAGGAATTATTTTAACCGGCGGCGACTCTCTCGTTTATGAGCATGCATTTGATGAGGGGAGCTGCCATGACGCTGATCGACATCCCGATCAAGAAGTCTTCACACAGGGCCGTGTCGCATCCGGTCTCTTATCACGATCTTTATGATCGGCTGTTGGCGGAAGATTCTGCGGTTGATCGGATTGCCTACGATCTGCTTCGCCAACAACTGAAGTTGGCCGCCGAGCTGCCGCTGGATCTGCCGTCGGAGCCTGAGGCATTGGCGCAATGGTCCGAGGCGCACTGTGCCGATGTCGCGGCGCAATACGCCGAGTACCTGTCGGAGCGCCAGCAGGGCGCGGACCGGCGCTATTTCCGCAACAAATCCCACGCGCTGTATTTCCTCCAGCATGTAGCGCCGACCAAAGAAGTCGACGGCGCCTGGCTGGCGAGCATTCCTGCGCACTGGCAGGACCAGCGTTTCGACTACCTGCTCGATACCTATCTTGAGGAGCTGGGCGACGGTCTCCCTCGGCAGAACCATGTGGTGATCTATCGCAAGTTGCTGGCCGAACACGATTGCGCCGACCTGCAGGGTCTGGCCGATGAATACTTTCTGCAGGGCGCCTTGCAACTGGCGCTGGGACGTTTCGGCGATGAGTTTCTGCCAGAAGTCATCGGCTACAACCTGGGATACGAGCAGCCACCTCTGCACTTGTTGATCAGCTCGTACGAACTGGCCGAGCTGGGCATCGATCCGCAATATTTCCGTCTGCATGTGACCATCGACAACGCCAGCACCGGCCACGCGCGCAAGGCCGTGCAAGCGCTGTTGCGGCTAATCCCGGCAGGCCCTGAGCGCGAGGATTTTTACCGGCGCATGACCGTCGGCTACCGCCTCAACGATCTGGGCAAAGGCTCGACGGCGGTCATTCAGGAGTTCGATTTGCAGCGTGCCGTGGTGACGATGCTCGAACGCAAAGCGATCTTCGGCCAGCACATGCATTCCGACTATTGCCGGATCGAAGACCGCACCATCAATCAGTGGCTGGCGGCGCCGGGGCAGATGGCCGATTTCCTCGCGGCGCTGGAGCGCAAGAGCTGGATCAAACGTGGCCAGCCGGTCGAGCAAAGCCGTTTCTGGCGCCTGATCGAGGGCAGCGAAGCGGTGATGTTCGGGGTGTTCAACGGTTACGAAAAACAATTGCTCAGCGACTGGATCACCGGTGACTGCCCGGACAACGCGCACCGGCCCTACGTCGCACGCAGAGGCGCGGCAGCCGATGAACCAGTCGAGATCGCCGATGCCGAGCAGCGCACGCTGGAGAAAAGCCTGGAAAATCTGCCGCCTGTCGAACAGATGCGCAAGCTGCAACCCTGGTTGCAACCGCAGCGGCACTGGCGTCCGGCCGGGCTGTTTGCGACCCGACGTTTTATTCAATTGCGTGACCGTTTGCGTTGACCACAGGAGGCTGCATGTCGCTACAGGAAACTTCGGATCGAACGCTATTCGAATTGGGTAAACGCTTGCACGACAGCGGCTACCGGTTCATCACCCCGACACCGCTGACTCACGAACGGGTCTGTCAACGCTTCGCCAGCCCGTTGGCCAAAGACCTGCGCGATGTATTCGGGTGGTCGATGCCGTTTGCCAGCGAGCTGTTATCAGCGCATGAGCTGGAAAAGCTTGAGCAGGCGGGCATCATCGAGCAGCAGGGTTCGCTGTGGCGCAGCAATGTGCGCTGGTCCACGCTCAATGACCGCTTGTTTGCGCATTCAGCTTTTCCCACCACCGCCAACGACGCGGTGTTTTTCGGCCCCGATACCTATCGCTTCGCCCGCGCCATCCAAGCGCAGCTACAGCAACGCTTCGCTCCGATCAGACGCGCGGTGGACATTGGCTGCGGCAGCGGGGCAGGGGCGGTGATCATTGCCCGGGCACGCCGTGAGGCCGAGGTGCTGGCGGTCGATATCAACCCGCAGGCGCTGCGCATGACCGCAGTCAACGCGGAGTTGGCCGGCGCTGACAACGTCTCGGCGTACCACAGCGATCTGCTGGCCAGCGTTGAAGGCGAGTTCGACCTGATCATTGCCAACCCGCCGTACATGAACGATCAGCATCAGCGCGCCTATCGCCACGGTGGTGGGGCGTTGGGCGAGGGACTGTCGGTGCGCATCGTGCGCGAGGCATTGCCGCGCCTGGCGCATGGCGGGACGTTACTGGTCTACACCGGGGTGGCGATTCAAGCCGGGCAGGACCCGTTTCTCGAAGCGATCAAACCGCTGGTGGCCGGCAGCAGGTATGCCTGGACTTATGAAGAGCTCGACCCGGACGTGTTCGGTGAAGAACTGGTCAAGCCTGAATATGCTCTGGCCGAGCGGATCGCCGTGGTTGCGCTGACGGTGACCCGCGAGCAGTGACGCTTCACCGCGCCACCGCTCGCCGGACGCTGGCTAGCGGTGGCGTCCGCGTGATCGATTGATCGCCAGCAGGCAGCCACCGACCAGCATGGCCGCGCCAGCGACCAGCAGCGGTGATGGTCGTGTCGGCTGACGCCAGCCACCTTCGACGCGCCGTTCGCCGCTGGGTGGCGTAAACAAATTCCCCGAAGACGTTTCGATGGCCGGGCTGCGCTGGATGCCTCGGCGGGTCAGCCAGCCCGACAACTGCGAAAAGCCCGGCAGCAGAAAATGCGCCACGCGAGCGATGGTTGCCGCACTGCCGACGGTGACTTGCGGTTTTGGCTTGAGGGCACAGTTGACCATCGCGCTTGCCACTCGCTGCGGATCATAAACCGGTGGTGGTGGCTTCAGCGCATGGCCGGTGTAGTTGGCACCATCGCGAAAACCCGGTGTATCGATGACGGCCGGATAGATATTGCACACATGAATATTCGGCTGCCCGACCAGTTCGCCGCGCAGGGCCTCGGTGAGACCGATCAAACCGTATTTGCTTGCCGAATACGCCGCTGCATAGGGCTGCGCCACCCAGCTGCCGAGCGACAGCGTGTTGATCAGAATGCCCTGTTGCTGCGCTTTGAAATACGGCCACACGACGTAGGCGCCGCGCAGATAGCCGAGCAAGTCGGTCTGCAGAACCTGTTCATGCACTTTCAGTGGCGTCTGCGCGAAATCGCCCACTGCGCCAACGCCGGCGTTGTTGATCCAGACATCGATACGGCCATTGCCAAATTCCGCCGCCTGTTCGGCCAGTTGTTGCATTTGCTCGTTGGAGGTGACATCGGTGCGCACTGCCAATGCTTGTGCACCCCGAGCCGCGCACTCATCGACCACCTCGGCCAGCGCCTCGCCGTCACGCGCGGCCAGCACCAACCGCGCCTGTTCGTCGGCAAATGCATGCGCCGTCGCCCGGCCGATGCCGCTGGAGGCACCGGTGATGACTACCAGTTTGCCCGTCAGGCGCGGGCTGGCCATTGCGCGTTTCGGCGCGAGGGTTTCAGGCGCCGCAGCCGGCTGAACGGTTTCCGCTTCGTAGGGCACCCGCTCGACCGCCAGGCGTAAGCCGTCAGCCATCACCAGCGTCAGCGCTTCGATCCGGCCGGCGACCCGGTCGGGGTAGATCGGCTCGCCCTTGGGATCGACCATGTCGTAAACAAACGTCTGGCCTTCGAGCCAACCGACCGCAGTCTGCAGTTCGGGGCCGAGGTAATACTTGCCATCAAGGAAAAAGCCAGAAAACTGCGGCGCGCGCTCGACACTGTCAATGCGATAGCGCTCACCCGGCTTCATACCGGTTTCAGGGGCGATCATAGGGAATTCCTCCTCCGTTGGTTCTGCGATAGAGAACGGCGGAGAACGCAGGGTTCCATGCAAAAGAGGAGCGGGCGCTGAATGACGATTATCCGGCGATCTCGCAGCTCCACAGCTCAATGAACGGTTGCGCGCTTGTCGGGGCGCCGACCCAGCGACTCATCGATTGACAGTCGCCCTCGATGCACAGCTGATAATCGCCCGCCTCGGGTGTGCGCCCCAGTTTCAGAGGTTGTTGGGGCGGCAAGCGGCGCTGGAAGTGCCAACTGCCGTTTGCCAGGCGCGCGTCATCGGGGATGTCCATACCGGCGCCATTGCCGCGCACCCGCGCTTCTTGCAGTACCAGACCTTCAGCGCTGACGCGGTAATCTTCTTCCCAGCGAATCTTTTCGATGCTGTGGTTCCACGCCAGGGTGAAGTGGTAGACCGGCAGTTGCGCCCAGAGACTGCCGGCCAGCCCCAGGCACACGCCGATCATGCCGGTGCCAGCCCGGCGCGCCGCGATCGCCAGACGTGCTGGAACAAAACCAGAATGCCGAGGGCGAAGCCGAGTTCGTCGGTCAGCGGCAGCGCGACAATCAGCAACGCCCCCGCGACGAGGCTGAGCAAGCGCTCCCACACTGCCATCTTGCGTTGCAGAAAACCGGTAGAGGCGACGCCCCACAGGCCGACCGCCAGAACGGTTTTCAGCAGCATGTAAGCGGTCATCCATAGGTTGTCGCCTTGCAGCATCAATGCCGGGTTGTAGACCGCCATGAACGGAATAATGAAACCGGCCAGCGCAATGCGCACCGCCCACAGGCTGATCTTGAAGCCGCTTTCCTTGGCGATCGGCGCAGCGGCAAAGCAGGCGAGGGCGACAGGTGGAGTGAGGTCGGCGAGGATGCCGAAATAGAACACGAACATGTGCGACACAATCAGCGGCACGCCGAGCTCCAGCAGCGCCGGCGCGGCAATCGAGCTGGTGATGATGTAGTTGGGAATGGTCGGAATACCCATGCCCAGCACCAGGCAGGTGATCATTGTCAGGATCAGCGACAGCAACAGGTTGTCACGGCCGATGGCCAGAATGTAGCCGGCAAATGTTGATGCCACACCGGTGAGCGACACAATGCCGATGATCACGCCCACCAACGCGCAGGCAATGCCCACCGGCACCGCATGGCGCGCGCCTTCGACCAGTGCGTGCAGGCAGATCTGCAATGTATCCCGACCGCCCTTGATCAAAGCGCAGACCAGCACCAGCACCGCGACGACGGCGAAAATCACCGCGATCCCCAGCAGAAAGAAGCCTGTGCACAGCACGCCCAAGGCGATCCAGAACGCACAGCGCAGACCGAAGCTGTGCACCCTGAAAATGATCGCCGAACCGAGAATCACAATGGCCGTCAAGGCCAGGCCGACCATGCCGGAAAACAGCGGCGTGCGCCCGGAGAACAACAGGTAAACCAGCACCAGCAGCGGAATCAGCAGGTACCAGCGCTCCGTGATCGCGCCGAATGCGCTGGGGCACTGGTCTTTTGGCAAGCCCTGCAGGTTGGAGCGTTTGGCTTCCAGATGGACCATCCAGAACACCGAACCGAAATACAGGATGGCCGGGATCAACGCGGCCTTGGCGATTTCCACGAACGGCACATTGATGGTTTCCGCCATGATGAACGCCACTGCGCCCATCACCGGCGGCATGATCTGGCTGCCCATGCTGGAAGTGGCTTCGACGCCGCCGGCGAACGCCGCCCGGTAGCCGAAGCGTTTCATCAGTGGAATGGTGAATTGCCCGGTGGTCACCACGTTGGCGATCCCCGAACCGGTGATGGTCCCCATCAACGCTGACGAGGCCACGGCGACCTTGGCCGGCCCACCGAGCTTGTGACCAAAGAGACCCATGGCGAAGTCGGTGAACAGCTTGATCATCCCGGCCTGTTCGAGGAACGCGCCAAACAGGATGAACAGGAAGATGTAGGTGGCTGACACATAGGTCGGGGTACCGTACAAACCTTCGGTGCCGAACGACAGTTGATTGATGATCTGGTCGACGCCGTAGCCGCGGTGGGCCAGTTCGCCGGGCAGGTATTCTCCGAACAGGCCGTAAGCGAGGAACAAGCCGCAGATGATCGGCAGCGCAATGCCCATCACCCGCCGCGCGGCTTCGAAGACCAGCGCAATCAGCACCACACCCACGAGCATGTCGGTTGGCGTCAGGTCGCCGGAACGCAGGATCAGATCCGCTTCGAACACCCACTGATACAGGGCGGCACCGATGCCGGCGAGGCTGAGCAACCAGGCCAGCGGTTGCCAGGGTCTGCTCTGGCCGTAAGCCGGGTAGCTGAGAAAGACCACCCACAACAGAAAACCGACGTGCACCGCGCGCAGCACCTGACTGGAGATCGGGGCAAAGGCTGCGGTGATGATCTGGAACACTGAAAACAGCAGCGCTACGTAAAACAGCGCTTTTGGCCAGTCCCGCGGATTCGCGGAAATGCCGTGATGCTCATCGCTCATTGGCGGCCTGCCTCATGACTACGCTGGAAGAACACTGGCGCAGTGGCGACGCTCGGTTCGCCACTGGCCGTGGGGCGGTTACAACGCGCCTTTTTCCTTGTAGTAGCGCTCGGCACCGGGATGCAGATCGATTGGCAGGTTTTTCGCCGCCGTCTCCAGTTTGATGTCCTTGGCGGCCGAATGAGAGTTGCCCAGGCGCGGCAGGTTCTCGAACAGCAGTCGGGTCATCTGGTAGACGACGTCATCGGGCAGGTCGGCGCGGGTCACCAGGATGTTGGTGATTGCCACGGTCGGCACGGCTTCGGCCTGACCGTCATAGGTGTTGGCTGGAATCATCGCGCTCTGATACGCCGGGTTGCCGATCTTGCTGACCACCTCAGGCGGGATGGCGATGTAGTTCAGCGGCATCACCGAAGACAGGTCGCGAATCGCCGCCATGCCCAAGCCGGAGGATTGCAGTGTGGCGTCCAGTTGGCGGTTCTTGATCAGCTCCACCGATTCGGCGAAGGGCAGGTATTGCACCTTGCCCATGTCCTCGTAGGTCAGGCCGGCGGCTTTGAAAATGGCCCGGGCGTTGAGTTCGGTCCCAGACTTGGGTGCGCCGACCGAGATGGTCTTGCCCTTGAGATCGGCCAGAGACTTGATTCCCGATTCCTGGCTGGCGACGATCTGAATGTAATTGGGGTAGGCGCCACCGAGGGCGCGCAGTTTGGTCAGGGGCGCTTTGAAACCGGCGTCTTCTACGCCGTTCTTCGCATCCGCCACCGAATCGCCCAAGGCCAGCGCCAACTCGCCACGACCGGCCTGCAACAGATTAAGGTTTTCCACCGAGGCTTTGGTAGCCTGCACCGAGGTCTTCGAACCGGCGATGCCATCGCTGTAAATCTGCGACAAGCCGACACCGATCGGGTAATACACCCCGCTGGTGCCTCCGGTCAGGATATTGATGAACACCGGCGCGGCCTGTGCTGCGCTGCTCAATGCCAGGGTGGCGGCGGCCAACAGGGCAAAGCGTGTCTTGACTCGCATGGGCAATCTCTCCGTCTTGTTATGGTTTTCAGCAGAGTGTTTTAGCGCAGCACGGCACGGGTGCGGGCATCAGCTCATCCCCAGCCAGGTCGGCAATACCAGTGAAATCCACGGTACGTAGGTAATCAATATAAGGAACAGCAGCAGAATCATCAGCCAGGGCATCGCCGCCCGGATAGTCGCCGGCAAGGACATGCCGGTCACCGCCGAAGTGACAAACAAGTTCAGCCCCACCGGCGGCGTGATCAGGCCGATCTCCAGGTTGACCACCATGATGATGCCCAGGTGAATCGGGTCGATGCCCAGTTTCATGGCGATGGGGAACAGAATCGGCGCCAGAATCAGGATGATCGCCGATGGCTCCATGAACGCGCCGGCAATCAGCAACACGATGTTGACCACCAAGAGGAAAGTGACCGGGGTCAGGCCGGCGTCGATCACCCAGGCGGTGATCTGCTGCGGCAGTTGTTCGGTGGTCAGCACATGAGCGAAGAGCATGGCGTTGGCGATGATGAACATCAGCATGATGCTCAGCTTGGCTGACTCGAGCAGGACTTTTGGCGTCTCGCGAAACGTCAGGTCCTTGTAGACGAACAGCGCAATGAACGCCGAGTAGACCGCCGCCACGGCCGCCGCCTCGGTGGGGGTGAACATCCCCGAATAGATCCCGCCGAGGATGATCACCATCAGCAACAGGCCCCAGATGGCCTGGCGTGCCGTGGCGAGAAATTCGCGCAGGGTGGCGCGGGGCAGGGCGGGCAGGTTCTTTTTCACCGCGACGATATAAATCGCCACCATCAGCGCCGTGCCCAACAGCAGACCCGGTATCACCCCCGCCATGAACAGCTTGCCGACCGAGGTTTCGGTGGCTGCGGCGTACACCACCATCACGATCGACGGCGGAATCAGAATCCCCAGAGTCCCGGCGTTGCAGATGATCCCCGCGCCGAAGGCCTGCGGATATCCGGAACGGACCATGCCGGCGATGGCGATCGAACCCACCGCTGCCACGGTCGCCGGGCTGGAGCCGGAGAGGGCGGCAAACAGCATGCACGCCAGCACGGCGGCGATGGCCAGACCGCCACGAATGTGCCCGACGCAGGCATTGGCAAAGTCAATCAGACGACGGGCAACCCCACCGGTGGTCATGAAGGCGCCGGCGAGGAGGAAAAACGGAATCGCCAGCAGGGTGTAATGCTCCGAGGTCTCGAACAGCTTGATGGCCAGCGAACGCACGGAATCGGGACTGAAAAATATGATCGTCAGCGACCCGGCCAGACCGAGGGAAATGGCGATTGGCACGCCAATGAACATCAAAGCGAAAAGCGCGACGAACAGGAAGGCGATGGTCATGGCTTGTCACCCTCGTGCTCGGCGAGTTTCAGCGCGTCGGCGGCTTCATCGGCCAGGCCCAGTCCGGTCTGACGGTTGCGCAGAATACGCAGGAGGATTTCGGCGAAGCGGATGAAAATCAGCGCGAACCCCAAAGGCACGATCAACCCGATATGCCATTGCATGATGCCGAAATGGCCAAGGTCTTCGGCACCGATGCCGGCGTTCATCAAGGTCGCGATCCATTCCAGGCTGGCAATGCACAGCACCCCGGCATAGCCCAGGCAGCACAGGCAGGCGAGTATGCCGATGTATTTCTGCACCGAGCGGCGGGCCAGTTTGACCAGCGCGTCAACGCCGATGTGCCCGGCCGTGCGCACGCCATAGGCCAGCCCGAAAAAGATCAGCCAGCCAAACAGGGCCTTGGTCAGGGCGGTGCTCCAGGTCATCGCCTGAGCCATGCCCATGATGCCGTCGCCGATGGCGAACAGCGGCGAGCTTGCCGCCGGCCAGTGATCGGCGAGCCAGTAAAACAGGCTGTAGAAATTGTTGAGGATCACGTAAACGAACGTAACCAGCGTCATCGCAGCCAAAAGGAAGACGATAAAGCCTTCCTCGAAGTGTTCCCAGATTCGCCGAAGCGCTTTCATGGCGGGCATCTCACGTCGAGTCAAGACTGGCAGGCGCCGCCCCGGCAGCACCTGCCATGCGATTACTGAGCCTTGTTGACGGCTTCGGCGGCGGAGATCAGCTCAGGGCCAATATCGGCTTCGAACTTCTTCCACACCGGTTTCATCGCTTCGCGCCATTGCTCGCGTTCTTCGGGCGTCAGGGTAATGATTTCCGTGGTTTTGGCCGCGAGGATGCGCAGTTTGTCGCTCTCGTTGAGTTGTTGGGCTTCCTTGTTCACATGGGCGGTAACTTCGACGACGATCTTGTCGAGTTCGCTGCGCACGTCCGGTGGCAAGCCATTCCAGAATTTGGTGTTGGTGATCAGCATGTAATCCAGCACACCATGGTTGGATTCGGTGATGAACTTCTGCACTTCATGCATTTTCTGGCTGTAGATGTTCGAGTAGGGGTTTTCCGCACCGTTGACCACGCCGGTCTGCAAGCCCTGGTACACCTCGGCGAAGCTCATCTTGCGCGGGTTGGCGCGCACGGCCTTGAACTGTTCCTCAAGCACCGCAGAAGCCTGCACGCGAAATTTCAGGCCACGGGCGTCGGCGGGCACCCGCAGCGCCTTGTTCGCCGACAGTTGCTTCATCCCGTTGTGCCAATAGGCCAGGCCGGTGATGTTTTTGCTTTCCATGGACTTGAGCAGCCCCTGACCCTGCGGGCTCAGCTGGAAGCGGTCGACGGCGTTGATGTCATTGAACAGGAACGGCAGATCGAACAGCTGCAGGCTCTTGGTGTATTGCTCGAACTTGGCCAGCGACGGCGCAATCATCTGCACATCGCCCAGCAGCAGCGCTTCCATTTCCTTGCCGTCGCCAAACAGCGAGGAGTTGGGGTAGACCTCGACCTTGACCTTGCCCGGCAGGCGCTCCTCGACCAGTTTCTTGAACAGCAGGGCACCCTGGCCTTTGGGCGTCTGGTCGGCAACAACGTGCGAGAACTTGATGATCACCGGGTCGGCTGCCACGGCCGAGTTCATCGTGCCTAACGCCAGTGCGCAGGCCAGCGCGGTATACAGGGATCTGAGCATCTACGGACTTCCTCTTGTTGTTGTTATCGGATGGCTCGATGCGTTGAGCGCAATCGGGTGCCGGAACAACAGCAAGTCTAGGCAGAAAATCAGCGGTTGGCGGGTGAACACCGGCAAATTGCAGAAAACGGGTATTGCAGGCTGTTTCAAGAGGTTACACGTGATGCTCGAGTACCCATCCTTCATTGAAATCGTGTCATCACGCCCTGGCGCCGTCGACACGCGTCGAAATCCACTGCCGACTGTAAGCCAACACGCCCTGAGCAATCGCCGTCGGAAAATGAATGAACCCGTGGGGCGACGCCGGCAATACATGCAGCTCAACCGGCGCCGAGGGTTGCCAGCGCTCGGCGATCAATAGGGTATCGTCAAGCAGCGGATCGAGTTCACCGGCAAACAGCAACGCAGGGGGCAGGTCGCTGAAGTCGCCATACAGCGGCGACAGCGGCGGCTGGCGGCGTTGTGCATCGCTCAGGTCGGGGGTCAGCAGGCGCAGCGCGTCGACCATGCCGGGGCCGTCCAGCACCAGTGTGTCGGCTGGCGCGTTGCGTACGCTGGGTGTGCCTGTCAGGTCGTAGACGCCGTAATACAGCAGTGCACCGTGAATGCGTCGAAGCAATTCGGGCGAGGCTTTCAATGCGAGCAGCGTTGCGACGGCCAGATGGGCGCCGGCCGATTCGCCGACCACCACCACGGGCAATCCGGCGAACTCGGCGTCATTGAGCAACCCGCGAGCAGCGCGCAGGCAGTCATTGAGCAAATCTTCGACGGGGGTAGAAACGGCCAATCGGTAATCAACCGAGACCACCGCCACCTCGCACTCATTGACGATGGCGATGTTGAAGTTGTCGTTCATCTGCGCGTTACCGATGACCCAGCCGCCGCCATGGAAATCCAGCACCACGCCGCGCGGCCGGCCTAGGGGGCGGATGATCCGCACCGGCACCGTATCGAGGATTTTTCGCTCGGCCGTCAGGCCATGCTCGCGCAGCTTTTTCGCGCCGCCGACCTGACTGACGCGCAGCAGCGTCTGGATCACGCGTGGCGTCAGGCGATTGCGTATCTTGAAGCGCGGCAGCCAGGCGAGCTTGCGGTTGAACGCGCGCACTTGCGCCAGTTCACGCTCACCTTGCGGCCAAGGGGCAGCGGCCGTCATACGCGGTTCTTCAGCAGGATGGAGAAGTTCAATGCCGCCGCGACGCACAGCCAGGCCAGATACGGGAACAGGATCAGCCCGGTGACCAGGTCCAGTTGCAACGCCAGCACTACCATCGCCGCGACGACCAGCCACAGCAGCGTGAGGATGACCATCGCCGCCAACACTTGATGCGAACCGAAGAACACCGGCGTCCACAGCGTGTTCAGGGCGATTTGCGCGGCCCACAGGGCGAGGACGGTCTGGCTGCCGGGGATCAGGCTCAAGCGGTAACCGGCCCAGGCCAGCAACAGATAAATAATCGTCCAGGCCACCGGAAACGCCCAGTTGGGTGGGGTGAAGCCGGGTTTGTTCAGGCCTTCGTACCACGCGCCGGGTTTGAACATTACGCCGGTGGTGGCGGCTGCTGCGCAGGCCAGAAGGAAGATGAAGAAGGTCATTGCCAGTCCTTAGCTGTGATCAGCTTTTCGGGAAGTGTATGCAAGGGACGTCCGCCGTTGCGAAAAGTTTGCCCGGCAAGCGATGCGGTTGAACCAATAAGCTGACCGGTCGGTCAGGGTATGCAGTTATTTTGACTTTCTTCGAGGATGAGACGGTGGCTGTTTTTGTTTTGGAGTATCGCTTCAATGGTGAGCCACGGCGTTATGAGCTTGAGTTGAAGCAGGCGCAATTGGCTGAGCATGAGGCGGCGATGCATTTGTTGCAGTTGCATTTGGGG
Source organism: Pseudomonas koreensis (assembly GCF_036668835.1). GTDB lineage: Bacteria > Pseudomonadota > Gammaproteobacteria > Pseudomonadales > Pseudomonadaceae > Aquipseudomonas > Aquipseudomonas koreensis_I. The sequence goes on along the minus strand of NZ_JAZEVW010000002.1, from coordinate 620,808 downwards.
GATGCGGAGAACAGTTTGCTCATGCCTTCGGCCGATTCGACGCCGGAGCAGGTGATGGAGCAGGCGGAGCGGGTGGGGCTGACGGATATTCGGGTGGGTGATCGAAAGGGTTGATCTTCGCGCTGGGTACATATCCATTGCTTCGGGTGCTGCGGCTGGCGGTTTCGCCTGACGGCGACTCACTTTTTTTACAAACGCCAAAAAAAAGTAAGCAAAAAAACGCTTGCTCCTGCGTTCGGCCCTCGCAGGCTCGGGTCCCTTCGCTCCGGGATCGCTCCGGGCGCAGCGGCTACGGTTTGCTGCGCTGCACCTCCTTGCGCTGTGTCTGGCTTCGCCAGACGGTCGCTGCGCTCCCACGCCCGGATCGATCCCTCCACTCAGCCTTCCGATGTCGCCGGTGGATCAAAAACAAGATCAAAAGCACTCGAGCTTGCGCTCATTGTTGAGTGGTGAGAAGCGTCGCATGGCGTTGGATCTGCGGTGTGGCTGCCCCTTACCCCAGCCCTCTCCCCGAGGAGAGGGAGCCGATCTTGGTTGGCTTCTAAATTTGCGTACGGCTCGGTATCGCAGGTCGGTGTAGCTCTCACATCCCCCGCGGTCAGTCCCCTCTCCCTCCGGGAGAGGGCTAGGGTGAGGGGCTTTTGATTTTCAGATTGATTTCAAACCACCGACTCGAAAAACAGACCATTCACGCTCCCCACGGCCCATTCGCGCAGGCATTTCCCTTCCACGCGAAACTGTCATATTCCGTCCCACTGGCATGCCCATAGTGAAAAGCCCAACGCTTGTTCAATGAGGCTGCACTGTGTTCCAACGTCTTCTGTGTTCGCTGTCCGTTCTGAGCCTGTCCATCGCTGCCGCTCACGCTGCCGAGCCTGTTGCGCTCGACACGCCACGTTTGCAAGGCATCGACAACTTCCGTGATGTCGCCGGTACCACCAGCGCTTACTCCACCGCCCATGACGGCACGATGCGTGGCGGGGTGTTCTATCGTTCCAATGCGCTGACGCCGTCGGCGGCGGATCTGGCGACGCTTGACGGGCTGGGTATCGGGGCGATTTATGATCTGCGTACGCCGAGCGAAATTGCCGCCACGCCTGACACGATGATCGCGGGCGCGACCTGGCAGAACATCGATATCATCGGCAGCACTACCTCTGGTGCCGATATCACCCATATCTCGTTCAACAGCGCTGCTGACGCCATCGCGATGATGGAGCAGACCAACCGCGCCTTCGTCAGCGACGCGGGCATGCGCAGTCAGTTCGGCCAGTTGTTCAATGCCCTCGCCAGTGTCGATGCGGCGCAGCTGTTTCACTGCACCGCCGGCAAGGACCGCACCGGCTGGACCGCGGCTGTTTTGCAGAGCATTGCCGGGGTCGATGAGGCGACCATCATGGCCAACTATCTGGCGACCAACGACTACACCGCCGCCCGTGTGGCGGCGACGCTGAAAGCCTTGCCGCCGAGCATGGCCGCGGTTTACGAGCCGTTGCTGGGCGTGCAGGCCAGTTACTTGCAGGCCGGTCTCGACCAGGTCGCCGCCGAGTACGGCAGCATGGACAATTACCTCAAACAGGGGCTCGGTCTGTCGCAGGAAACCATTTACGTGCTGCGCGGCAAGCTGGTCGAATACAACAGTCTGCCGGGGCAGGCCGGGCTGATCGGTAACGCGGCGGCGGGTGCCGAGTTGTTGCGGCAGTTGCAGAATACCGACTTGTCCGGCACCTACAGCGCGTACAACTACTACCTGCAATCTGCGATCGACGCCGGCACTCTCGGCGGGGTTGAAAGCCAGGTCGGCGGTCAGGTGCACGCCGACGCGGCGAGCTACTTGCTGCGCCAGAACGCAATGATTGAGCAAGCCGCGGCGCCCTTCGCCAGCGGCAGTGATCTCAAGGTCGGGCAGTACCGCCTCTGGAGTACCGCGCTGGCTGGCTACCTCGGCACCGATGGCTCGGCCCATGCCGACAGCAGCAATGAGCACAGTCAGGGCTTGATGGTCGGTATCACCCAACGCTTCAGCGAACAATTCAGTGCGCGCGGCGGGTTCGGCTACAGCAATGGCAGCGTCGGCGGGGCGGGCGGGGAGGCGGATACGGACTTCACCTTCCTCAATGTCGGCGCGCGCTACGGTTTCAGCAGCCTGGAGCGCGGCCTGTTCGTCGACGCCAATGCCAGTGCCGGTTACGTCGATTACACCAGCAAACGCGAACTCGGCGCTGGCCTTGGCACGGCGAAAGGCGACAGCCATGGCAACCTCACCGGTGCCACCTTGGCGCTGGGTTATCGCGCCCCGGTCAACGGCATGACCTTCGAACCGAGCCTCGGTTTGCGCATCAGCCACCTCGACCTCAACGGCTTCCAGGAGAAGGGCAGCGAACTGGCGCTGGACGTCGACGACAATAGCGCCACCCGCCGCAGCGCTGTCGCCAACCTCAACGTCGCCTTCGCTCCATTGGCAATGGGCGCCTGGCAGCTGGTGCCGGGCGTGCAGGCAGGCTACGAACGCACTTTGGGCGATAACCAGGTCGACAGCCAAAGCCATCTGCTCGGCCTCGACATTGAACAGCGCGCGGCTTTCGACAATCGCGATCAATTCAGCGGCGCGGTCAACCTGATGGCCAACCTCGGCGCCCTGAGCCTGGGCGCTGAGGTCGGTGCCAGTGGCGGCGGTGACAGCCACGGTTTCAACGGCGGGCTCAAGGCCAGTTACGCGTTCTGAACGAAAAACCGGCCGCCAGTGCTGCTGGCGGCCGGCTTTTCAAAGCGCTCAGGCATGTTCCGTACGCGAGACATGCTGCGCTTTCGGCGGTAACGCAGCGGCTTCAGGCAATGACGCGATATGCACCGTCCGCGACGGGAAGGCAAACGCCGCGTCAATATCGGCGACCGCTTCCATGATCTGCAGATTGATCCGCTGCTGCACATCCATGTACACGTTGTAGCTGGCGTCGAGGACGATATACACCGTCTCGAACTCCAGAGCGCTCTCGCCAAAACTGCGGAAATGGCAGCGATCGAAGCGCGCCTGTTTTTCATGCTTGATGATCGCTTCGACGCGGCGGGTGATTTCTTTGATCTGCTCGGTCGAGCATTCATAGGTCAGGCGAAACTCGAAAACGATCCGCCGTTCCTGCAGGCGTTTGTAGTTCTGGATGGTGCTGCCGATCATGTCGGCGTTGGCCATGACGATCTGCTCGCCGCCGAGGCTGCGTATGCGTGTGGTTTTCAGGCCGACGTGTTCGACGGTACCGGCCAGCGTGCCGACGACGATGAAATCGCCCACTTCAAACGGCTTGTCGACGGCAATCGACAGCGAGGCGAACACGTCGCCGAGAATGTTCTGTACCGCCAGCGCTACCGCGATACCGCCAACGCCGAGGCTGGCGACGAACGCGGTGATGTTGACGCCGAGGTTCGACAGCATGGCCAGCAGAATCACCGCCCACAACAACACCTTGACGCCCCACAGGCTCAGCGTCGCCAGAGCACTGCCCTGAAACGTGCCGGTGGTGCTGTGGCGCGAGAAGTAACGATGCAGCGCCAGCGCCAATGCGCGATTGACCCACAGACCGACCTGCAACGCCGCCACCACAAACCACAAACTGCTGACTCGACTGAGCCAGCGCTCGGGCAGATCGAGCAAACCGATCCCGATCAGAATCGACGCCAGCAGCAACAGCGTGGTGCTGGTCGCCGACAGCACTTCGCTGGCCATGTAACTCAAGTGTCTATTACCGGCCGCTGCCCGCGCCTGCACCTTGCGAAATACGAAGCGGATTGCCGTTCGCGCGAGGAAATAGCTCAGCAACGTCGCGCAAAACGCCAGAATCCAGTTCCCCAGCGAAATGCCTAAAATCGCGTGATCAGTGAAAAAACCGGTGAAATCCTCAGTCATTGGAAACCCCCTATCGAAGCCTGCGCCGGCGCATGCGCAGCGGCCACCGCAGCCAGGTAGACGCCAGCCGATGCTTTACTGCGATCGAGTGGCCTGTCAGGGGTTAGTCGTTTTGTGTATGAGGCTGTTCCATCAAATTACGCGGGCTGTGGAAAGCGTTGCATTGGGGTACCCGGCAAACGCAGGCCTCAAAGCCTCGATTTCAGCTGCGCCGGACTTATCCCGAATGCGTTCTGGAAATACTGGCAAAACCGCCCGACATTGCTAAAGCCAAAGCGCAGCGCCACTTGTGTAACCGACGCTGAATGCCGCTGCGCCAATGCCTCATAAGTCCGCTGCAAACGTACCTGACGCTGATACGCCACGATCGACATACCGACAAAGCGGCGAAAGCCTTCCTGCAACGCACGCTGGCTGACATGGCTCATTCGCGCCAGCTCCACGCCGCTGATCGATTGCTCCGGATGCGCCTGAATAAACTCCACCGCCAGCTTCACATGCCGCGGCGCCACCAGCGGCGCCGGCCGCCGCAACGCCTCGGAGAAGTTATGCGGCCACGCCTCCAGCACCGCATCGATCAACATTTCGCGCAGGCGCGAGGGCATCAAGGTTCCGCTGTTGAGCAAGGTGTCGAACTCGCTTCCCGTCGCCAGGTCAATCAACGCCTTGAGGCCCTGAAAGGCTGGCGACTGCAAATCCACGCTGGGCTGAAAAGCGATCTTCTGCACGATCGGTTTATCCAGCAGCGCCGATAAACGCTCGGTGAGCTGATGGCGGTTGATCGACATGCCGTGATGCGCGTGATCGTCGAAGAAACGCATCGAGCGGATATCAGCCTTGTCGATCGCCAGGCCGATATGGCTTGCGCCGATGGATTCGCTGGCGTGATTGAACAGGATCTTGCCGGCGGTCGGGATGACGAACGTGATCTCGTCCTGTGGGTCGGGAAAGGCCACGCTGAAGTCACCGCGATAGTGCATGCGGCGAAAGCTCACACCTTCGTGTCGACCGTAGACACCGCTGATGACGATGTTCGCGGGAATCGGCGGGGTGTCGGCGTAGCGGTTGCCGAAAAAACGCGAGAAGAGGGCGCCGAAGTCATCGGAGTGGAGGTTTTCGGAGCGCAGGATGATGGGCTGGCGACGTGTGGACTCATTCCATTGCATTTGAAATTGCGGGCCTTGAGCAAGTGATACGTGCCGCAGAGGCTAGCAGATGGCAGTGACCGGATTGTGACGAGTGATGGCGATCACGCTAGCTGCGTGGCGATGCAGTAGCGGTCTCGGCCTTGCTGCTTCGCTGCGTAGAGCATCTTGTCGGCGGCGTTGATCAGCGTAGCGGCGCCAAGGTTGTGCTCGGCTGGCTTGGCCGCTGCGATGCCCGCGCTGACAGTGACGTGGCCGAGAGGGTGTGCGGCGTGTTCTATGCCCAGCGCTCGAAGGGTCTCGATGATGTGCCGGGCGACCCGTTCTGCCCCATGGAGGTCGGTGTTTGGCAGCAGCACGGCGAACTCTTCACCGCCATACCGGACGGCAAGATCCCCGGGGCGTTTCAGTGCGTGGGAAATCGCTTTTGCGACAGTCGCCAGGCATTCGTCACCGGCGGCGTGCCCGTAGGTATCGTTGTAGCGTTTGAAGTAATCGACGTCGATCATGATCAATGCCAGTGACGAGTTCTGCCGCTTGGCCAAGCGAAGCTCGTCGTCCAGCGCAGTGTCCAGCCGACGCCGGTTGGCCAGGCCGGTGAGGCTGTCGGTCAAGGCCATATCGCGCATGGCCTGATGGGCAAGCCGCAACTCTTTTTCAATGGCCATGCGCTGGCGAAGCTGATTCAGGACAATCATACCGAACACCGTAAACGCGCAAATCACCGAGGACAGCACAAATCCGGTCTTGTACAGATCCCAGCGCCAGGGCGCGATGATCGATTCACGGGAAAGTCCGGTTTCGACCACCAAGGGGTATGTGGTCAAGGCCCGATAACCATACAGGCGCTCGGTGCCGTCCACGACGGCTTTGACTTCTGCGATGCCGTCGCTGGCGACGGGCAGATAACGCGTGAAGATTTCACTGCTCGCCAGGCTCTGACCGATAACGGATTTGATAAACGGGCGACGTACCAGGATTGTTCCATCGCGCAGTGCCAGAACCAATGCACCTCGGTCATCGATTTTGAAATCACCGTAATAATCCACGAAATAGCTGACTTTGATGGTCCCAAGGAGAACCCCTGCAAAGGAACCATCAGGGTTGTTCAAGCGACGCGAGATGGGAATGATGAGATCGTCGGTGGATTTGCTTTTCACCACTTTGCCGATACGCACATTACGATCAGTGTGTGTGCGGTGATATTGGAAGTAATCGCGGTCGGCGTTGTTCGCCGGTTCAGGGATGACTTCCTTGTCGGTGACGATCCATTGCCCGTCCGGGCCATAAATGAACAGGCCATGCAGCTGCGGCATCAGTCGGGCTTGCTGAACCAGCAACTTGTGGATGCGGTTCACATCAATGTTTCCCAGTCCGTCGCCTTCTACGCGCTCGCCCAGAGCCGCAGTGAGCACATCCACTTGTCGAATGGCATCCTCGGCATGTTGCGCCGTCGCCCTGGCAAGGTTGGTGACGGAATTGCGTGCCGACGTAAACGCTGAGTGGTAGTCACGCCAGGTTCGCCATCCCTCCACGCCGAGAAATGCCAGAATCACCGTCAACATGAACGCCACTGTCAGGCGGAACGCCGCGACAGCGCTGACAGCCTTGATCGGGCCAGCGTCTGCGGTGCCTTTCATCTTCGGGTCAGGCCGGTTACGACCGGGCATCTGCATATTCATATGCTGCGAGGCTCATATTCTTCCCGTGGCATTCGTCTGGTCTTCTCCACAAGCTGACCACGCTGGCTCGCTTGAGATTCAATTTAACGGCCGCGGCCGACATCGTTGAATACCTCGAGACTCGCGACATGTTCGACGCGTGGTGTTTTTTCGAACCTTCACTGGCTTGCGCCTATCGGAACTGACATGGCACGACTGAAGAGTCGCTACAATTCGGCAGCCACGCCGGGCCGAGTGTCATCATTGAGACCAGACCGTGAGTAAAAACATCAGCGCAAGCGACTTGCAGATCGACCTTCTAGGAGCCAACGAAGCGGGGCTGTTCAAATGGCTGGTTGCCAGTTTCCTGATGGGCAAAAGAATCCAGGGCGCGATTGCCGCGCAGGCGTACCGGATCATCGTCGTGCAGCATCGCAACGATACGCCGCAGAAACTCGCACAGTGCAGCCACCGCCAGTTGGTCGGGCTATTGGGGCAAGCCCGTTATGTGCGTTACGACGAGAGCACGGCCTCGCGATTGCTCGCGTTGGCAAACAAACTCAATAGCGAATACGCCGGCAAGGTCCGCAACATCGTGGCCGCGAGTGCTGATCGCAAGGCGCTTGAAAAGCGCCTTTGCCAATTCGATGGGGTCGGGCCAAAGACCGTTGAGATTTTCATGCGGGAAGCGGCGGCTGGGCTGTTTTTGGAATAGCGGTCGTTTTGCGAAGCCGCTCACACGGATACCGGCTTGGCGAAATGGGGTGACTGTCCAAACGACTCGATCAGCAGTTCGGTGAGGGCCTGGATCTTGCGCGCCGGATGTGGCCCCGGGGGGCGCACGACATAGGCGCCTGCCGGGGGCGGGGGGTAGTGAGTCATGATCGGCACCAGTGCGCCTGACTTCACCTGTTCATAGGTAAGACAGTCCGGCAAATAGGCAACGCCCAATCCGGCCGTGGCAGCGGCAACCAACGCCGTGCCGTTGTCAGCCTTGAAGCGTCCTTGCGGACGAACCGTCACCACGTTGCCGCCGTCCATGAACTGCCAGGTTTCGGTGCTCTGCATCAGCGCCTCGTGAGCCAGCAAGTCGTGTGGACATGCCGGTTCGCCATGGGCTTTGATGTAACCGGGGCTGGCGACGAGTTTGGTGAAGATCGGGCCGATGCCACGCGCAATCAGATTCGAGTCCGGTAGATAGCCTACGCGTATCGCACAGTCATAACCTTCACCGATCAGGTCAACGAAACGATCGCTGTAGCAGGTCTGCATCTGCAGCAAAGGATGACGGCGCGCCATTTCTGCCAGCATCGGGGCGAAGTGCGTCGGACCAAAAGACAGCGGCGCGGCAATCCGCAGTCGGCCGCGCAGCGGGCCGGCTGGCAGCAGTGTCTCCTTCGCCATGTCTATTTCGGCGCAGACTTTCGCGGCATGGTCGCGAAACGCAATCCCCGCTTCGGTCAGTGCCGCACCGCGAGTCGTGCGCGCGAGCAGTTGAATGCCCAGATCCGCCTCAAGCCGCGCGAGCCGACGGCTGACGATGGATTTGGACACGCCCAGCCGAGTCGCCGCCGATGAAATTCCGCCCGCATCAGCGACGGCTACAAAGGTCTGCAATTCTTCGATATCCAAACCCGCGTTCCCCATTCTGCAACACAGCTAGTCTCGGGATGCTACTACTGCGTTGAGTCGAGCAACAGCACAATCCTGCTCTCTGGCAACACGGCCCAACCAGGTCCGTAGCCGGGAAATGCAGTCTCCCTCAATGCAGTGCAGGCTACGAAGCACTCGCCGCTTGTTCGAGCGAGCTATCGGGTCCGCGCTTGCGTACATGACAACTAAAAGCAGGAGCAGCAAATGGCAAGCGAGACAATCCGCAACCCTCTGACCGATCAACTGTTGTCGCCAGTGAATTCGGCGCTGATCGTTATTGATTACCAGCCGATTCAGGTGTCCTCGATCCGCTCGATGCCGCGCGACGAGCTGGTGTTCAATATCACCAGCCTGGCCAAAGCGGCCGTCAACTATAACCTCCCGATCATCCATTCAACGGTCAACGTCGCGACCGGTCGCAACAAACCACCGATTCCGGAGCTGCAAGCGGTACTCGGGCATTTGCCCACCTATGACCGTACCTCGATCAACAGCTGGGAAGACGCGGAGTTCAAGCAAGCCGTCAAGGCACTTGGCCGACCGAAACTGATCATGACAGCGCTCTGGACCGAGGCCTGCCTGACTTTTCCGGTGCTCGATGCGATTCAGGAGGGATATGAGGTCTACATACCGATTGATGCCGTGGGCGGTACGTCGGTTGTTGCTCACGAAGCGGCGTTACGGCGCATGGAACAGGCGGGTGCCCGGTTGATCAGCCGCGTGCAGCTGTACTGCGAGCTTCAGCGCGACTGGGCACGCGAGTCGACGGTCGCGGGGTTCATGGGGGTATTTGAAAATGCCGATGGCTACAATGCGGAAAAAAGCGCTGTGAGGCTGTAATCATTAGCGATTCAGTCCGTTGACCAAGTGAGGCCTGTGTTTGCGGGCCTCACTTCTTGGCTCTGCGTGCACGCCGCGGTTGTTCAGCCGCGCTCATTCCCGGCCCAGTTCGAAGGACGCCGCGCCTGCCAAGGCAATGCCCGTTCCAACTGCGCCGCCAGTTGCAGCAACAGATCTTCGCGACCGTAACCCGCACCAAATTGCATGCCGATCGGCAAACCACTGGATGGATCCTGTGCCAGCGGCATCGACATTGCCGGGCATCCGCTGACGTTGAAAACGGCAGTGAACGGCGAGTGGGCAAACACCCGCGCCATCCAGCTGCGGCCATCAAGCGATTCCTCGCCTGCGTTATAGGCGCCGATGACGGGCGGGGCTTGCGGCAAGGTTGGTGTCAGCAGCACGTCGTAGTCGACAAACAACTGGCCGACGTGTCGCGTCACGATATTGCGCTGGTACATGGCGTCCAGTAGCTCGGTTGCGCTCAATGCCTTACCGAACCGGTAGAGCGCCAGTGTTGCCGGCTCCAGTGTCGACTCGTCGATGCGGCGTCGTGTCGCCGCGGCAATCGCGTCGATCCAGGCGGCGGTGTTGCTGGACCAGAAGCGTGCGTTGAGTTCAACGAACGCTTCCCAGCTCAGGCCAATATTGGTGACGACCGGGGTCACAAGGTGACCGAGGCTTTCCAGGGTATGACAAACCCGTTTCAAAGCGGCGCTCACCTCGGGCGCTGTCGGTTGGCCGTTCGAGGCGACCTCCTGCACGGCAATGCGCAACGGGCGGGGTTCGCGGTTGAGCAGGGCGCTGTAAGCCTGCTCGGGCGGTGCGACATGAAATGCTTCACCCACAGCCGGGCCGTGCAAGGTGTCGAGCAGACTTGCGGTATCCCTGACCGAACGACTCAGCATACCGTGCACTGCGAGTCCGGCCCAGACTTCGTCCACGTCAGGCCCCATGGGCAAACGGCCGCGACTGGGCTTCAAGCCGAACAGTCCGCACGCCGCGGCGGGCACGCGTATCGAACCGCCGCCGTCGGTTGCATGCGCCACCGGCACCATGCCTGCCGCCACTGCGGCCGCCGAACCGCCGCTGGAGCCGCCAGCGATGCGGGTAACGTCCCAAGGGTTACGCGTCGGGCCGTCGACGCGGTTTTCAGTGGTCGTGCTGGCGGCCAGTTCAGGTGTGGTGGTGCGTCCCAAGGGAAGCAGACCGCTGCGGCGGAACCGGCTCATCAATTCTGAATCGGTATCCGCGACGCAACCTTGGGCGAGCCGACTGCCCAGCTCATTGCGCCGGCCCTGCGCCGTCAACCCGAGATCCTTGAGCAGCATCGGCACACCCTGAAAAGGTCCGGCTTGTGGTTGCGGTTCATCGTCCCAGGTTTCGATGACAGCGTTGATCTGCGGATTCAACGTTTCGATGGCGCGAAGGGCAGCGTTGCGCACTTCGGACGCGCTGACCTGGCGCTCGGCGATCAAAGTGGCGAGGCCGACGGCGTTTTGTTCGGCGTACTCGGAAAAGTGCATGGGTGTCTCCAGTGATGAGCGGTCTATACTTTTGAGTATCGCGCGATACTTGTAAGTATCAAGCGATACTCGGTAGTATCGATGTCAAGCAGAATTCAACTCAAAGAGTGCTCGCCTTGGATATCCCCCTACGCCCAGAACGCATCGCGCAGCTACCGCCGCGTGAACGGATCATCGATGCCGCTCAGGCGCTGTTTTTTGAGCAGGGCATTGCCCGCGTGACCGTCGACGCTGTCGCCGCGTTGGCGGGCTCGACGAAAATGACGCTGTATCGGCATTTCGAAACCAAGGATGTCCTGGTGCTGGAGTGGTTGCGCTTACTGACCGAGCAATACGGCGCCGTACTCGACGAACTCGCTGCACGCCTGCCGGACGAGCCGGCCAGGCAATTGATGGGGTTCGCCGAATTCATCGCGCAAGACCTGCAAAGAGCGGGTTATCGCGGCTGCCCGTTCACCAACAGCCTGGCGGAGCTCGCCGACCCGCAGCATCCGGCACGGCAATTGATCGAAGCCCATAAGCGCCGGCAGTTTCAGCGAATCGTCACGTTGTGCGAGCAAGCGCAGCTGAATGAGCCGCTCGACACGGCTCAAGAGTTGACCTTGTTGCTCGAAGGGGCGCAGGTGGTGGCGCAGAACAACGGGATGGACGACGTAGCGGGGCAGTTGTTGCGAATGGTGCGCAGGCGGCTTGAATAGCCGCCCGTCCGAAGCAGTGTTGCGCTTTCTGACGCAACTGAGGGGAAGCGGCAGGCCGGTTCTAGCCTGCCGTTCTGCTATTCAACGTTATAAATAGGGTAAAGCGGATCTCGTTGCCAGTACGCTTCACAAGCCCCCGAAACCGCTGAACCAGGGAAATACAATGCCAGCCTTGTGCCCCCGGTAACTTGACGGGTCCCTCAACTGCGTGCGGCAACGCCATCCGCTGACCATCGCAGGGATGATCAGCAAGGCGAGCATCCACAGCAGCACAAGGGATGATCCCACAATCAGAGCCGTCAGCACGCCAGCAAGCGCCAGGCAAATAATCGCCACGTTATAGCCGAGATGCCGACGCTTGATCGAAGCGAAGGTGTCCCAGTCATAAATCAGCCAGTCGTGGGAGAAGTTGCCGCACTCGGGGCACTTGTGGGTTGGCGCAATACTGCTGGCAATATAACCACAGTCAGGGCATCGAAATTTCATCGGACGATCCATCATCAGAGGCGGCTTGAGTCTAGTCAGATTTACGAGACTGATCCTGAACAACCCAATTGTTCACTCCCACAAGGCGCTCCTCAGAGCAAACTCCACGAAACCCCGACATACACCCCCATTCCTTCACCCGGCGTCGACCGTGCTGCATCCAGCCCCTTGTCGTCATACCCCGGCGTGACCGTCGCGGCGTAACGCTTGTTGGTCAGGTTGCGCATGTCGATCCAGCCCTGCCAGTCACCCTTCGGTGCGTTGTAGCCCAGCGTTGCGCCGAACAGCGCGTACGGATCAGCGTAGTAGCTGTTGGCATAATCCACGGCCGTTTTCGATACCAATTGCGTGTTTACGGCGGCAAAGAAACCTTGCGGCCAGTCATAGCGCAACTCGCCCTGGTAATAGTGCATCGGCAAGCCCGGCAGACGGTTGTCACCGAAACGCGGGTCATCACGATAGTGGAAATCGCTGAAAGTGTAGGCCTGACGCAAACTCAACTGACGGCCGTCCGCCGCCGACCAGAGTTTGCTGTTGAGGCTGGCTTCAATGCCTTGGTGCACGGTCGGGCTGGCATTGAGTTCGTACGGGGTGACTGCGGCGGCATCGGGCAGAACCGAAAGCAGTTCGTGGCGCACTTGTGCGTAATACCAGGCCAGGCTCCATTCGCCGACAGCGCTGTCGCCACGGCCACCGAGTTCAAGGGTGGTGGCGGTCTGGTTTTGCAGGGTGGTCGGGTCTTTTTGCGTGCCGGTGGCCGCGCCGTTACCAGCCGGGAAACGCACGTTGGAGCTGTAGATGAGCGACCACGGGTGCGGCGCCTCGACCGAGCGGCTGAGGTTGCCGAACACTTGTACATCCGGGGTGATCTGGTAGCGCAGGCCGATTCGCGGTGCGTAATCCCAATCGTTGAGGCTGGTTTTGCCGCCGCTTTGCGGGTAGGTCACCGCGCTTTCACGGCGGGTGTAGATGGCGGCAAGGCCGGTGGTCAGCCACAGGTCGTCGGCGATTTCCAGGTCATTGCCGACATGCAGGACGGTATCCGAACCCTGATAGGTGAAGTTACGCATGCGCGTGCCCGGCGCGTAACCGGCCGTGTTGCCGCTCGGCACCCGGACGAATTCGCTGGCGCCGTCGTTGGGCAGGTGCTTGGTCACACGCAGGCCGACATTGCTGCGGCTTTCCATGCCGAACAGGGTATCGCGGCGCTTGTAGTCGAAGGTGCCGCTGACGTCGGTGTAGGCGACCTTCAAGCGGTTCGGGCCTTCGCGCAGATCCATCGGGTAATCGTGATAGACGAGGCCGGTCTGGATGCTCGAGTCGTCGTCGATGAAGAAGGTGGTCTTGTTGCCGATGAAAGTGCTGCCCGGTTGCTTGCGGCTGTCGTCCCGCGCCACGTAGGACGGGTTGGCGGCCCGCGGATGATGCTCGATGGAGTGCTGGGTCACGCGGCCGGCGAGGTCGTTGTCGGTTTCGCGGTAGCGGATATGGAAGCGCGTTTCCAGGTTCGGGTTGAAGCGATAGCCGAAGTTGGCAATCAGGCCTTTGCTTTCGCTGGCGGTGTGATCCTGATAGCCGTCGGCGTTGGAATCGGTCAGCGACACGTAGTAATCGAAGTCGCCGAGCACCTGCCCGGAACTGACCTGACGCTGCTGATAGCCGTGGCTGCCGGTCGCATAGCGCACTTGCAGCTTCGGCGCGGTGAAACCGGTGTGGCTGACGTAATCGATGGCCCCACCCAGCGCCAGCGCGCCGCGATCAAAGCCGTTGGCGCCGCGCAGCACTTCAACGTGATCCACCCACAACGGCTCGAGCAATTCATACGGCGTGCCGCCGGGGCCGGTCAACGGCAAGCCATCGAGCATCGTGTACAGCCCCGATGCATGCGCCCCCGGCGCGCGGTTGATGCCCGAACCACGCACGGAAATCTTCACGCCTTCATTGCCCGCCGATTGCGCATAAACGCCCGGTTGGTAGGCCAGCACATCCTGATTGCTCGCCACGCGGCCTTGCAACGGCTGACGCATGTCGACCACGTTGGTGCCACCGGGCACCTGTTCGAGACGGGTCTTGGCCTCTTCGACGCTGGCGTCTGCGCCGTTGCGCTCATCCGCCGAAATCAGCACTTGCCCCAGTTCCAGACCTTGGGTCTCGGCCAGCGCCGGGCAGGCAAGGGCCAGGCCGAGCAGGGCGGCGGGCAGGGATTTGGGCGACGGCATCGAGAAACTCCAGCGAACAGGGATGAACAGTGAACAGTGCGACGCAGTAAACCAGCGGGAAAACACATGGGCAGAGAGCTTTTCCCCCAGCCATGACTCACAACCGGACGGCGAATAACTTCGCGGATCGACACTGCACGGTCAATAAACAAATATCGCAACGCCGTTGAGCCGTTTCAAACAGACCGTCCATCCGTCGACTGCCCTGAACCAGCGCCGTGATGAATCTTTCTACCGGATGAGTCTTTCAGGAGATACCCCCATGTTCGATCAGCAAAAACAGGCATCACTGGCGGCTTGGCGCGAACTGGCGGCGCAAACACAGGACGATCCGGACCCGGAGCAGCGCTACGACGAACTGCTCAAGGCCGCCGATGCGATGGAGGAACAAGGCCTGATCACCCCTGCGGAATGGCGGCAACTGGTGCGCGAGGCCGGCAGCCTGTTCACCCATAACGAAGAACAAACCCACGGTTGAATGGCCAGCGGAGGAACATCCCCATGCTCAGTTATCTGTTTATCGGCGCCAATGACGTGGAACGTTCGGCGGCCTTTTACCACGCGATCCTCACGCCGCTGGGTTATCTGCATGATCGCGAAGAACATGATTGTTTCTATCTGCCGGGCGCGGCCGACAAGTCCAATGGGCCCGGCAGCGTGCACATCGCCAAACCCTTCAACGGTGAGCCGGCGACCGCGGGTAACGGCATGATGCCAGCGTTTCGCGCCGAATCCCGACAGCAGGTTGACCAGATTCACAAGGCCGGGCTCGACCACGGCGGTACCGACGAAGGCGCGCCGGGCACCCGCGAGGCTTACACGCCGGACTTTTATGTCGCGTACCTGCGCGATCCCGAGGGCAACAAGCTTGCGCTGTTTTTCAGCGGCTGATCGCCTGCATGGAGCCAGTCGATTCCGCCCTGTTGGCGGCCCGCGCCCAGTTCGCAATCACCATCAGTTTCCACATCGTGCTGGCGGCGTTCAGCATCGGTCTGGCCAACTTCCTGATGGTGCTGGAAGCGTTGTGGTTGAAAACCGGGCGCACGGTTTACCTTGATGTTTATCGCTATTGGTTGAAAGTGTTCGCCCTCAACGTCGCGGTGGGCACGGCATCGGGGTTGATTCTGGAATATCAGTTCGGGTTGAACTGGTCGCGGTTGGCGGTGCAGGCTGGCGACGTCATCGGGCCACTGATGTTCTATGAAGTGCTCGCGGCGTTTTTCATCGAAGCGGGTTTCCTCGGCATCATGCTGTTTGGCCTGAAGAAGGTCGGCCCGAAACTGCACTTTTTTGCCACCTGCGCGGTGGCGCTGGGCTCACTGGTCAGCGCGTTCTGGATTCTCTCCGCCAACTCCTGGATGCAGACGCCGGCAGGCTATTCGATTGCCCCGGACGGCCGCTTCATCGCTGAGGACTGGTGGGCGATCATTTTCAACCCGTCGTTTCCGTATCGTCTGGCGCATATGATCCTCGCCGTGTTCATCGGCAGTGCCACATTCATCGCCGGCGTCAGCGCCTGGCAATTGCGCAAGGCTGCACACAATCCCCGCGCTCGTACGCAGTTCTCCATGGCGCTGTGGGTGATCGCGCTGTTGATGCCGCTGCAGATCGTGGTCGGTGATCTTCACGGCCGGCACAGCTTGCAGGTCCAGCCGCAAAAGGTCGCTGCGATCGAGGGCTCGTGGACCCGCCCGCCCGCAGGCGCCGGCGAACCGTTGCGCCTGCTGGCCTGGCCGGACATGAACGAGCGGCGCAACCTGTGGGAATTGTCAATTCCGCGCGCGGGCTCGCTGTATTTGCATCACGATTTACACAGCAGCATCGCCGCGCTGGATGAATTCCCGGCGCAAGACATCCCGCCGGTGGCGCCAGTGTTTTTTGCCTTTCGCCTGATGGTCGGGCTGGGTCTGTTGATGTTCGGCCAGGGCGTGGTCAGCCTGATCCTGCGCCGGCGTCGGCGGCTGTACAGCGCGCACTGGTTTTTGAGCGGCTGCGTGTGGCTGGCCCCAGCGGGATTTTTGGCGATGCTCAGCGGCTGGGTCGTTACCGAGGTCGGCCGACAACCGTTTACGGTCTACGGCTTGATGCGTACGGCGGACAGCCTGTCGTCGATATCGCGTGCGCAAGTGCTCGGTTCGACGTGGTTGATCCTGCTGTTCTATCTATTGATTTTTGCCGTAGGCCTGTGGGTGTTGTTGCGCTTGCTGCGTGAGCCGCCGCAAGCCGACGAGCCGGGGCCGCAACCGACCCTGGCCGACGAAACCGGGCATTCTTGAGGGCACGTCTGCATGGACACTGACTGGCTGACCCTGCTCAGCGCCGCCGCGCTGGCGTTCTCGGTGATGAACTACGTGATTCTCGACGGCACCGATCTGGGCGTCGGCATGCTCATGGGCGTGACGGCTTGCAGCCGCGAGCGTCGAGCCATGGGGGTGACGATTTTGCCTGTCTGGGATGCCAACGAGACCTGGCTGGTGCTCGGTGGCGGCGGGTTGCTCGCGTTATTTCCACTGGCCTACGCGATTTTGCTGCCGGCGCTGTATGTACCGTTCATTGTGATGTTTCTGGCATTGATTGCGCGGGCGGTGGCGCTGGAATTTCGCGATCATGCGTCCAGCGAACGGCGCAAACGGGCGATCGACAGGGTGCTGATGGTTGCATCGTTGCTGACCGGTTTCGTGCAAGGCGTGGTCCTCGGTACGCTGGTGCAGGGTGTCGCGCATCACAACGGCCAGTACAGCGGCGATGGCCGGGAATGGCTGAGTGCATTTGCGCTGTTCTGCGGTCTGGTGCTGGTACTGGGTTATCTGTGGCTCGGCGCCTGTTGGCTTTACTGGCGGACGATGGATCAACTGCAGCAGCGCTCGGCGCGCCAGGCTCGGGTCCTGGCCTTGAGCGTTGTGCTGTTGTTGCTGGCGCTGGTTGCCTGGACTGCCACGTTGTATCCGCAATACGCGCAACGCTTGATGGATATTCGGCTGTGGTTGCCGGCGGGGGTGCTCCTTGGCGTTTCACTGCTGGTCTTTGCCATGGGTTTTCGCAGCCGCCTGGATTTACTGCCGTTGTTCGCCGCGCTGGGTGTCTTCGTGCTGGCCTTCGCCGTGATGCTGGTTGCGCTGTTTCCCTGCATCATCCCGCCGGACCTGACCTTGAGCGCCGCGGCGTCCAGCCCGAACAGTCAAAAATTCATGCTCATCGGTTTCGCCGTGCTGGTACCGCTGACGCTGGCCTACAACACCTTCGGCTTCAAAGTCTTCAGCGGCAAGGTGAGGGTGGCGGGGCAGGGTTGACCTCAGGTCACCCGGCCCTTTCTGCTGGTCGTACTACTTACTGGCGACAGGCGTGAGGCCTGCAACAACTCGGCAAACGCGGTTTTGTCGATCGGCCGACTCATGAAATAACCCTGGACCTCGTTGCACTGGTCGACGCCGAGAATATCCAGCTGTTCCTCGGTCTCGACGCCTTCGGCAGTCACCGTCAGGCCCATGGCTTTACCCAGCCCGATGATCGCCTGCACCACCGCGCGATCGTTGGTACCGCTACTGATCGAAGCGATGAAACGTTTGTCGATCTTGATGCCGTCAAAAGGATAGGCGCGCAGGTAGCCGAGCGATGAATATCCGGTGCCGAAATCGTCCATGTTCAGGCGCACGCCGAGTTCCTTCAGAGCGTTCATGGTCGCGAGCGCGCCGTCGGTGTCGTTGAGCATGACGTTTTCGGTAATTTCCAGCTCCAGGCGACTGGCCGGGAAACGCGTGGCGACCAGCACCTCACGTACATCCTCAACCACATCGCTGACCGCAAATTGCGCCGGCGACAGGTTCACCGACAACAGCACATCCTCCGGCCACGCCAGCGCGGTCTCGCAGGCTTCGCGCAACACCCAGCGCCCGAGCGGCACGATCAGATCGGTCTGCTCGGCCAGCGGGATAAACAGATCCGGCCCCAACAGGCCCTTGGTCGGATGCTGCCAGCGCACCAGTGCTTCGACGGAGACGATCTGTTTGCCATCGACCTTGTAGCGTGGCTGGTAATGCAGGACAAATTCATTGTGCTTGAGCGCATGGCGCATATCGTCTTCCATCTGCCGACGCGTCTGGATCTGGTCGCTCATGTGCGCTTCGAAGTAGCACCAGGTGTTTTTGCCGTCGGATTTGGCCTGGTACAAGGCAATGTCGGCATAGCGGATCAGGTCACTGGGTACGTAACCGTGGCGCCGACTGAGGGCGATACCGATACTGGCGCCGATGTGCAGCGGATGTTCTTCGAACAGGACTGGCTGATGCAGGCTGCCGATCAGCCGCGTACAGAATTTGTCGATTTCGTGATGCGTGTCCATGCCATTTAGCACGACGATGAACTCATCGCCCCCCAGGCGCGCGACGATGTCATCTTCGCGCGTGCATTCGCGAAGGCGCACGGCGACTTCCTGCAACACCGCATCGCCGGCCGGATGGCCGAGTGAGTCGTTGATCGGTTTGAAATTATCGAGGTCGATCATCAGCAGCGACAGCGGCGGCGCGTGTTCCTTGAGCAGCAGGGCTTCGTCGAGATAGCGCGCCAGTTTGTTGCGGTTGGGCAGACCGGTCAGGGCATCGTGCATCGACAAGTGCTGGATCTGCGCGTGGGCCGCCACTTCGTCGGTGATGTCGCTGGCGGTGCCGCGATAGCCGACGACATTATGCTGACGGAAGATTGGCCGTGCGGACAGCCGACAGTGGCGCGGTTGTCCGGAGTGATCGCGGTAGGTGCAGCGCAAATCGCTGCTGCTGGTTTCTTCGCTGAGCTTGCGCAGCCACAACTCCAGCGGTGTCGTGTCACAGGTGAGCAATTCGCCGATGTGCTGGCCCAGCCACAAGGTCTGCGGATAACCGGTGACCTCGCTGAAACGTGCCGACAGGTAAGTCAGCAACAGATCGCGGTCGACCTCCCAGATCCAGTCCGAGGCGGCCTCGGCCACCGCGCGAAAGCGCTCTTCACTGGCTTCGAGCGCATGGTTGGCGCTCTCGAGCGCAAGATTGGAGGCCTGCATCGCTTCAATGCTGTTATCGACGTATTGCGATGAGCGCAGGGCATGGCGAAAGAAATACGCAGTCAGCAACATCAGCACGATCAGCGTCGCGCCGAGTGGCGGAATCAACGACCACAACAGTTGCTGACCGGGGCGTTGCAGATCGGCAATCAGGCTGTAACCGGTGCTGTCGAGTGGCACCCTTGGCTGACTGCTTTCGATGCTGTCGTCCGGCGCCAGGGTCAGGTTGGTCAGGCCGTAACCGCTGCCGATCTTGCGCAGCTTGGTCGGGGTCAGTTTGTCGACGAACACCAGCACCGAGGTATTTCTCAGTTCGTCGAGCGGGCGCTCATCGTTGGGGATGATCGGGGCGGCTGTGACCAGAGCCGGCCAGCCCTCGAACAACGAATAAGTGGCCACCGGTTTGGTCAGGTCCGGCTGGTTCAGCGCCTGTTCCAGCAAGGCTGCGGCTGGCACCTGCAATACCTCGGAAATGTCGGTCTCGACCATTTGCCCGCGAATCACCGAGTATTTGGTGCGATTACGATCGATCACGAAGACGCCGTCGTAGCCGTCGCTGGTGAACATGGTTTTGCCCATGTTCTGCTCGACATAGGCCCAGTCCGTATCCACCGGCCCGCTCAGATGTTCGTAAGCGGTGGTCCAGTAGGCGTAGCTGGTGATGTAGTTTTTTGAGGTGGTAATGCGGTTTTCCAACGCTCGCGCCGAATAGAACCGGTTTTGTTCGACGTCTTTTTCATCAAGCTGATTGGCAATGCCGAGCAGGGCGCTCACCGCGGCAATGACGCCGGCAACGAACAATGCGCCGACCGCGATGGCCAGCCGGCGGGTGACCGCACGTTGCGGGCTCGACAGGGGTTGCGCAGAAGCAGAAACGGCCATGTGCTCGTCCTTGATCCGGTGTCTTCTGAATCTAGAACAACGGCGCGGGCACATTGTTCAGATTGTTGTCATGGATGACGACGCGTTGCTTCGAAGTGTAGCGAGTTTGCCAAAATTACCAGTGTCGCCGGCCGGCGGCGAATCCCGAAAGCACAAGACATCGCGCGCAAAAGCCGGATAATGGCGGCCATTCGTTTAGCCGTATTCTGGTAATCCCGCATGGAAATCAAGGTCAACTTTCTCGACAATCTTCGACTTGAAGCCAAGTTCGACGACTTCACGGTGATCGCCGATCAGCCCATCCGCTACAAGGGTGATGGCTCGGCACCGGGGCCGTTCGATTACTTTCTGGCGTCGTCGGCGTTGTGCGCGGCTTACTTTGTGAAGTTGTACTGCGACACGCGCAATATCCCCACGGAAAACATTCGCCTGTCGCAGAACAACATTGTCGATCCGGAAAACCGCTACAACCAGATCTTCAAGATCCAGGTCGAGTTGCCGGCGGACATTTCCGACAAGGATCGCCAAGGCATTTTGCGTTCTATCGACCGCTGCACCGTGAAGAAAGTCGTGCAGACCGGCCCGGAATTCATCATCGAAGAAGTCGACAACCTCGACGCCGATGCGCAGGCCTTGCTGATGCCGCATTCGGGGTCTGACGCGGGCACCTGCATCGCCGGTAAAGACCTGCCGCTTGAGCAGACCATTGCCAACATGTCGGGCATTCTGGCCGACCTGGGCATGAAGATTGAAATCGCTTCGTGGCGCAACATCGTGCCCAATGTCTGGTCGCTGCACATCCGCGATGCGCATTCGCCGATGTGTTTCACCAACGGCAAGGGCGCCACGAAGGAGGGCGCGCTGGCTTCGGCGCTGGGCGAGTTCATCGAACGGCTGAACTGCAACTTCTTCTACAACGACCAGTTCTGGGGCGAAGAGATCGCCAACGCCGAGTTCGTGCATTACCCGGACGAAAAGTGGTTCAAGCCGGGTCCGAAGGACGAGTTGCCGAGCGAGATCCTCGACGACTACACCCTGAAGATCTACAACCGCGACGGCGAACTGCGCGGCTCGCACCTGTTCGATACCAACTCCGGCAACACCCAGCGCGGCATCTGTTCGCTGCCGTTCGTGCGCCAGTCGGACAACGAAGTGGTGTACTTCCCGTCGAACCTGATTGAAAACCTTTACCTGAGCAACGGCATGAGCGCCGGCAATACCCTGGCCGAAGCGCAGGTGCAGTGCCTGTCGGAGATCTTCGAGCGCGCGGTGAAACGCGAAATTCTCGAAGGCGAAATGGCCCTGCCGGACGTGCCGCAACAAGTGCTGGAAAAATACCCGAGCATCCTTGCCGGCATCAAAGGCCTGGAAGAGCAGGGCTTCCCGGTGCTGGTCAAGGATGCCTCGCTGGGCGGCGAATTCCCGGTGATGTGCGTGACCCTGATGAACCCGCGCACCGGCGGCGTGTTCGCCTCGTTTGGCGCGCACCCGAGCCTGGAAGTGGCGCTGGAACGCAGCCTGACCGAATTGCTTCAGGGCCGCAGTTTCGAAGGCCTCAACGACTTGCCGCAGCCGACGTTCTCCGGCCAGGCGGTGACCGAGCCGAACAACTTTGTCGAGCACTTCATTGATTCCAGCGGTGTGGTGTCGTGGCGTTTCTTCAGTGCCAGACCAGACTTCGAGTTCGTCGAGTGGGATTTCTCCGGCCAGGGCGAAAACTCCAATGCCGAAGAAGCGGCGACGCTGTTCGGCATCCTTGAAGACATGGGCAAGGAAGTCTACATGGCGGTCTACGAGCACATCGGCGCCAAGGCCTGCCGCATCCTCGTGCCGGATTATTCGGAGATCTACCCGGTCGAAGACCTGATCTGGGACAACACCAACAAAGCCCTGCAATTTCGCGCCGACATTCTCAACCTGCACAACCTGAGCAAAGTCGGCCTGCGCAACCTTGCCCAAGGTCTGGAAAACAGCGAACAGGACGATTACACCGACATCACCACGCTGATCGGCATCGAGTTCGACGACAACACGCCGTGGGGCAAACTGACGATCCTCGAACTGCGCCTGCTGATCTACCTCGCCCTGCAAAAGTACGAACAGGCCAAGGACCTGGTCGAAGCCTTTCTGCAATATAACGACAACACCGTTGAGCGCGGCTTGTTCTATCAAGCGGTCAACGTCGTGCTGGAGATGGAGCTGGACGAGGATCTGCAACTTGAAGACTACGAAGCCAACTTCCGCCGCATGTTTGGCGATGAGCGCATGGACGCAGCGATTGGCTCGGTCAACGGCAGCGTACGCTTTTACGGACTGACCCCGACGAGCATGAAGCTGGAAGGGCTGGATCGGCATTTGCGTTTGATTGAGAGCTACAGGAAGTTGCATTCGGCGCGGGCAAAAGTGGCAAACCTGTCGCGTTGACACGGGTAGGCCTGGGTGTAGGCCCAGGCTTTCATCACTCGCGGAAAGAGATCTGGCAGACATTAGCGTCAACCCGATTTTTCCACTGCGATTTGTTGATTGGCAGCGACATGCAAACGGCAGAGTTTGGACCGATGCCTTACAAACCGGCGCTCTGCGCGATTTGTAGGCAGCGACGCAGGGCCGCGTAGTTTATGTATTGCCGAATGTCGCATCGGCTGGACTCGAAGTTTGAGTTCGGCTCGGTATTTCAATTCGGCGTATCTCTCGCATCCACCACGGTCAGTTCCCTCTCCCTTTGGGAGAGGGCTAGGGTGAGGGGCTTTTGATTTTAGGCCGATTTCAAGCTTCACCCAGTAATCCAGAGTTGAGCGCTAAAAAACAGGGCGTCCGGCTGGTGATTTGTGGTGAATTCGCCCCTCACCCCAGCCCTCTCCCAGAGGGAGAGGGAGCCGATTTATGCAGGATTCAAATAAACCACCCAATCGGCAGCATCGAATGGTCGAGGCTTCAACGCCCATGCGCCGCATTCGCCAACTGCCCGGTATCCACCCGCACAAACACCGAATCGCCTACCGCCGTCAGCACTTCCCCCGCATACACTTCGCAAATCACTCGCGTCTTGCGCCCGACTTCACCGTCAACTCTGGCCCGCAAGATCAGCGGCACGCCCATCGGTGTCGGTTTGATGAATTTGATGCCCAGACTGCCGGTGACACAGTCGATGCGCGGCAGGCTGCCGGCTTCGCGGTGTTCCGCGCGGTAGTGGTAGGCCATTGCCGTCCAGTTGGAGTGGCAGTCGACCAGCATGGCGATCAGCCCGCCGTAGACCAGATCCGGCCAGCCGCAATATTGGTTGTCGGGCAGGTGCTCGGCGATGACGTGGATGCCGTCGTCGTGCCAGCGGCTTTTGACGTGCAGGCCATCCGGGTTGCGGCCGCCGCAGCCGTAGCAAACGCCTTCGGGGGCGGCGAGGTCTTGCAGTGGTGTGTCGAGGCTGGACATGTTTCTTATTATCCTGGAGTGGTGAGCCCGGTCAGACGCAGGCGATTGCGCCCGCCGCGTTTAGATTCGTAGAGCGCCAGATCGCCTTGTTCGATCAGTGCCGCGAGACTGGCCGGGGCCGTGTCGAATGCGCTGGCGCCGATGCTCAGGGTGACCGCGGCTGACGTGGCAAAGGTCTGTGAGGCCATGTTCAAAAACTGATCGCGCAGGCTGTCGCCGAGTTCGACGATGCGCTCACAGGAAGTGTTGTTCAACAGGATGACGAACTCGTCGCCGCCGAGCCGTGCCGTTAAGGCATTGCGCGGCAGTGTCGCTAGGATCATTTCACTGAGGGCGATGAGCAAACGGTCGCCGGCGGTGTGGCCGAAGTGGTCGTTGACCAGTTTGAAATTGTCGATATCGATCAGCAGCAGGGCGCCCGGCTGTTGCGGCGATACCTGTTGCAGCAGGCGCGGTGCGCGTTTTTCCAGCGCGCGGCGGTTGTACAGGGCGGTCAGCGGGTCGCGCTCGGCAAGGCGGGCGATCTGCTTTTCCCGGCGATAACGTTCGGTGCCGGTCATCGATAACGCAATCAACATGATCGCCATCGCGCCTTCGACCAAGGAAATCTGAATGATCTCGCCGCGAAACGCCGCCAGATCGATCAACGTGCCGGGTATCGCCACGGTCAGCGCTTTGGCCACGTAGAACAGGCCATGGCCGAGCAGCACATAACGCAGTTGCACTGCGCCGACGCTCAGCGACTTGCCGTGCGGGCGTAACAGCGAGCTGGCCTTGAGCGTCGGAATCGCCACCAGTAGCGAATTGGCCACCAGCATGGCTTTCGACCACAGCGGCCCGTCCGGCATCAACAGCATCACCAGCCAGGTCAGGAAAATCAGGTACCAGGCCGGCGACAGCCGTGTCTGGGTAAAACGCGCCACGCCGAGCAGAAAAAAGAAGTGCGCGCTCACCAACAAGCCATTGGCGAACCAGATGCCAAGCCACAGGAAGCCGCTGCTGCGCAACAGGGCGAGGGTGGAACCCACGCTGATCGTGGCGAAACCAGCGCTCCAGAACAGCAGCGAAGATTCACCAATACTGCGCCATTCGATCGCCAGGTACAGCGCGGCAGCGGCTGCAAGTGCGATGGTGATGGTGAGCATCGTTGGCGGGTCGAGCAGCATTTACGGGCGGGCCTGTCTGATTGGGCGGTAGGACCGGCGATTGTAAGCGTTCGGGCGGATTTTTCGCAGAGGGCGCGGTCGGCCTGCGCCGCCGCGCCTTGGCTTATTGGCTGGCGTCGAGCACCACGCGGTAGCGCGCCTTGCCACTGCGCAAGTGGTCGACTGCCTCGTTGACCTTGCTCATCGGGAACATCTCTACCTGCGGCAGAATCTGGTGCCGGGCACAGAATTCCAGCATGGTCGCCATGGTGCCGGGCGAGCCGACCGGGGAGGCGGACAGCGATTTCTGCTGCGGAATCAGATCGAACACATGCACCGGAATCGCGCTGGGTACGATGCCGACGAAATGCAAGCGACCATTGGCACGTAGCGTTGCGAGCATCGCCGGCCAGTCGAGGTCGGCGTTGGCGCTGATCAGCAGGAAGTCGAGGCTGCCGGCAATCGCTTTCAATGCGTTGCTGTCGGTTGAGGCAACCACGTTGTGCGCGCCTAGCCGCTTGGCCTCGTCCTGCTTGTTCAGGGACGAGGTGAATGCGGTGACTTCGCAACCCCACGCGTTTAGAAAGCGCAGCGCCAGATGGCCCAGTCCGCCGATGCCGACCACGCCGACCCGATCGGTCGGTTTCACACCGAACTGCAGCAACGGATTGAACACCGTGGAACCGGCGCAGAACAGTGGCCCGACCAGCGCCGGATCGAGGCTGTCCGGGACCGCAACCGCCCAGGCCCAATGCGCTCTCAAGCGATCGGCGAAGCCGCCATTGCTGCCGATGATGGTTGGTTGCGCGGTGCCGCACAGTTGTTGCGAGCCGGACATGCACGATGAGCAATGCATGCAGCTGCCTTTATACCAGCCGATACCGACACGCTGACCGAGCTGCAGGCCGCGGACTTGCGCGCCCATGCGCACGATTTTGCCGACGGCTTCGTGGCCGGGCACGAACGGGTAACGGCTGATGCCCCAATCGTTATCGATCAAGGACTGGTCGGAGTGGCAGACGCCGCAATATTCCACCGCCACTTCAACGTCTTCTTCGCCCAACGGGCCGGGGTCGTAGCTGTACGGTTCGAGCGGGGCACCGGCCGCGGTCGCAGCCCAGCCGTTGAAAGTTGTGGGTTCGCTGTTGCTCATGACGCACCTCCGGTTCGACTGACGGGACAACGCCCGGCAAGTCTAGACGGTCATGACGCGGGCGCGAGCCAGGTGTCGACCACTCGGCGATCCAGCTCTTCCCAATAAGCCATACCCAACACGCGCGTGGTGTTGAGTCCGCGCAGATAACCGCGCAATTGGTTGGCAGTGTCTTTGATCAGTTCTGGATCGCGACGGTTTTTGTCCAGCAACACACTTTCGTACTGCACCAGATACTCGGCCACGCGCTCGCGATATTCGGGAAAAACGGCGTCACGGATCAGGTCAAACGTTCTCAAGGCAAACCTCGCGGGTCTTTGTCGTTGTATTGGAGTGTCTCGCAGTCTGCGCGAGCGCAACTATTGCTAGAAGTAATAGTGACCATCAAGAAACGCAAGTTCTGCTTTGTCGGCAATCGGCGGAAAATCGCTTCCATCGACCACGCCGCTCAAGGAAATTGCGCGATGAACATGCTGCCCCGACTGGCTTTGCTCACCCTGCTGACAGCGGGCGCGATGTTTACCGCGCCGACCTACGCAGCCGACGCCGGGACGTGCCACTTCCAGAGCCTGGGTGGCAGCAGCGCGAGCTTGCAGCATTCGCAAACCGTCGGCGTGTTGCTCAGTGCGAGCACCCTGGACAACCTGCAATACCTCGAGCGTTATCACGACATGGCGGCCAATGGCGCGAAAGATGCGCTGGATTCGCGGATTCGTGAAGCATTTGTCGGCAGCTCCGATCCGGAACTGGCGATCGACTGGCTGGTGAGTTCGCTGCAACAGCAGTTTCTCTCGGTGACGGTCTACGACAACCTCGATGCGCTGGTGCAGGCGCATCCGGACGTGGTGGTCAAGCTCGACACCTTCAATCGCTTGCTGACCCAGCGTAACAACCTGGTCGAGGCGCGTTTTACTGCGCGCTTCTATGACGCCGACCTGCAATACATCGGCAAGGCTGAAGGCGCGGTGGAAAAACAGCTGCCTTCGGTCTGGGTGCATGACCAGGCAGCGCCGGCGATTGCGGCGCAGATCGACAAACAGCGCGACCTGCAATTTGATGCCTTGAAACAATTCGATGTGTCGCTCAAGGCGCTGGTGGCGTCGAGCTGATCTCTCAAAACATAAATGGCAACGGCGGCTCCGTGAGGCTGGACCGTTGCCGGTTGAACCGAACCTTTATTTTCAGGATTACCCCGATGCGTCTTTTATTCGTTCCTGCCATGGCTGTCGCTTCCTTGTTGCTCGCCGGGTGTGCTTCGGCGCCGAACAATCCGAGCCTGACCTTGCAGACCAGCAAGACTCCAGAGCAGTACGCCGAGTGCGTGGTGCCGAAGTTGCAGGGCAGTGCGCTGCACCCGACGGTTTCGCAGACCCAGCGCAGTTATCGGATTGTGGTGCCGAGCAAGATTTCCGCGGACAACGTGCTTGAGGCTTACAAGGCGGGGAATGGCGGCAAGGTGTTCATTTATGAGCGGCATCTGCTGGCGTCTAATTTGTTGCCGTCGAGTTTTGAGCGGGCGGCGCAGGATTGCATCTGATTTTTTGATTTGTCTGAGCTCCTTTGGTTGGCCGCAACCAACCAATTCTTTGCCCCACGCCTTTGGTTGTGGGGTTTTTTTTGGGGGTTTGTTTGGGGGGGCATATCCGTTTCTTCGGGTGATGCTTCTGGCGGTTTCGCCCTTACGGCGAGTCACCTTTTCCAGACGCCGAAAAGGTAACCGAAAAGGCTTGCTCCTACGTACGGCCCTCGCAGGCTCGGGTTCCTTCGCTGCGGGACCGATCCGGGCGCAGCGCCTACGGTTTGCTTCGCTGCACCTACTTGCGCTGTGTCTGGCTGCGCCAGACGGTCGCTGCGCTCCCACGCCCGGATCAATCCCTGCGCTCAGCCTTCCGATGTCGCTGGTCAGGCAAGATCAAGATCAAGGGCACGCGAGCTAACGCTCATTGTTGAGTGGTTAGAAGCGTCGCTTGGCTTGGGATTTGTGGTGTGGCTGCCCCTCACCCCAGCCCTCTCCCGAGGGAGAGGGAGCCGATTTGTGGGCCGTTCAAAACTTGCATTCGACTCGGTTTTTCATGTTGACGTAGTTCTTCCGATCAGCACGATCAGTCCCCTCTCCCTCTGGGAGAGGGCTAGGGTGAGGGGCTTTTGACTTTGCTCTCAAATCTGCATTCGACCAGGTATTTCACGCCGGCAATTCCCTGGCATCCACCACGGTCAGTCCGCTCTCCCTCCGGGAGAGGGCCAGGGTGAGGGGCTTTTGATCGTCAGCTCCGTTTCGCGGTCAGCTACTCCCCCTTCATGAAGTTTGTGTGACATCCGTTCGGTCGTGGTCCTCGCCAACTGCCTATGTCGTAACAGCAGGTCTACGCATGCCTGCAGCCATGTGTGGCAGTCAACAAAAGGATCTCGTAGTGATGCTCGCTCGCCCGTCCCGTCGTCGTTCCAACGTTCAGTCATCCAGGCGTGAAATCGTCGAGCCGGCGCTGTGGTTGCTCAAGCCGTTGGCGCAGGCGGTGGCGTTGTGTCTGGTGGCGGGTGGGGCGCAGGCGCAGACGGCGTTCAATTCGGCCTGGTTTGCGGCCAAGGGCGCGGCGCAGCAGGCTGCGGCGGCGCGGCCGGGCGGGGGTGGGTTACCGGGGATGACGCCGCCGTTGGCGCAGCAGCAGAAGGCCAATCAGCAATTGCAGCGTTCGATTCAGACGCTCAACAACACGGTCGCGGCGATTGCTGCGCAGCAAGCGGCGCAGGCGGCTGGGCGGGCGGCGGCGTTGGGGACGGTGCAAATGGTGCCGGACGGGCTGGGCGAGGGCGGCTTGAAGGTCGATAACAGCCTCGCCCAGGGCTGGCAGAACGCCAAAGGTCCGCAGCAGACCCAGAGCGGCGGCAAGACCACGGTGACGATCGAGCAGACCGCTGACAAGGCGATCCTCAACTGGGAAACCTTCAACGTCGGGCGCAACACCTCGGTCGAATTCGCCCAGCAATCGAACTGGGCGGTACTCAACCGGGTCAACGATCCGAGCGCGCGGCCGAGCCAGATTCAGGGCCAGATCAAGGGCGACGGCACGGTGATGCTGATCAACCGCAACGGCATCGTGTTCAGCGGCAGCAGTCAGGTCAACGTGCGCAATCTGGTAGCTGCGGCGGCGAATATCACGGACATCCAGTTCCGTGACCGCGGGCTGTATTTTGACAGCACCGGCACGCAACCGACCTTCACCGAAGCGGCCGGCAAGGTGCTCGTGGAGCGCGGCGCGGCCATCGAAACCCACAAACCGGCGGCCTCGACCGATGCCGGCGGCTACGCGTTATTGCTCGGCCATGAAGTACAGAACGACGGCAGCATCAGCACCGTCAAGGGCCAGACCGTACTCGCCGCCGGTGACCGCTTCTACATCCGCAAAGGCTCGGGCACCGAGGGCAATGCCCTGTCGACCACGTTCGGTAGTGAAGTCATTCCGGGGTTCAAAGCGGGGGCAACTGCCGGCAAGGTCACCAACAACGGTCTGATTCAGTCGGCGACCGGTGACATCACCCTGGCCGGTCATGAGGTGGTGCAAAACGGCGTGTTGCTTGCCAGCACTTCGGTCGCGACGCGCGGCACGATTCACCTGAGCAACCCCAGCACCGACGCCACTGGCAGCGTAACGCTGGGGCAGGGCAGTGCCACGGCGATTCTGCTCGACAGCAGCGACCTGACCGCCCTCGACAGTCAGCATGATGCGGCGCTGACCGGCGTCAACGCCAACAACCGCATTCGGGGCGATCAATCGCGCATTGAGGTGCAGAGCGGTGGCACCGTCGAATTCCAGAATGGCTCGATTACCCTTGCCACCGGCGGCCAGGTGGCTGTCAGTGCGCAGCGCCGCAGCCTGGTGCGTGATGGCGCGATGATTGATGTGTCCGGAGCCCTCGGCGTCAAAGTGGCGATGGAAAACAACAGCATCAAGATCAACGTGCAGGGCAACGAGCAGCGCGATGCCTCGGGCAACCGTGACAAAGGCGCGCTCAACAGCAATGACATCTGGGTCGATGTGCGCGAACTGGTCCACGTGCCGGCCGGCACCAATGGCTATGCCACCGACCGCTGGTACACCGCGGGTGGCTTGCTCGAAGTCGGTGGTTATCTCGGCACCCAAGGCCACAGCGTTGGCGAGTGGATGGCCCAGGGCGGTACGGTGAGTTTTGCTGGCAACGACGTGGTCACCGAGAAAGGCTCGCTGATCAACCTGTCGGGCGGCACCCTCGATGTGCAAAGTGGCGAAGTGCGGCAGAGTTGGCTGCGCGGCGAGGATGGCAAACTCTACGAAGTTTCCCGCGCTCCGGGGGATTTGCTCTACACCGGGTTGTACAAGGGCTATGAAGACCACAGTGAACGCTGGGGTCAGACCAGCGTTTTTTACAATCCGCTGATTGCCCCGCGCTCACGATTCGAGTCGGGATACACCGTCGGCCGCGACGCCGGGCAACTGGTGATCGCCACCGCCAACGCGGTGCTCGAAGGGCAGATGGTTGGCGAGGTGTACCAGGGCGAGCGGCAGAACCAGGCGCCGAAACCTCAGCTCGATGGTTACGATCAGAGCCAGACGGCGCTGGCGCGGCGTGCACAGTTGGTCGTCGGCAGCTATGAGCCGACCTACGTCGCGGCGGCGGGCGGTTTGTTGTACACGCTCAATCCGACGCTGGATAACGTGCAGATCGGTGGCGAACGTCCGGTCGGCGGCAGTGATCTGGATCTCACCGGTGCGGTGGCCGATGCGCGCAAGGGCGCGTTGTTCCTCGATAACGATCAACTCAATGGTTTCCGGCTCGGCGCCCTCAAGGTCGCGGCCAGGGATCAGGTCGTGGTCGACGGCGCGCTCACGGTTGATAACGGCGGCGACATCACCCTCTACGCACCGGATGTACAGATTGGCGCCGACCTGACCGCGCGTGGCGGCAGTCTGCGGCTGGGCAACGTGCTCAATCAGTTCCTCAGCAGCGGCACCACTGACACCCGCCTGACGGCGAAGGATGGCAAGGCGACGCAAGTCACCGTCACCGAGGGTGTGCGGCTTGATGCCAGTGGTCTGTGGAGCAACCTGCGCACCGACCCGGACGACGGTGCCAGCCTGGCGTACCTCAACGGCGGTGTGCTGTCGATTCGCAGCAGTGGCGATATCGATATCGGCGCCGGCAGCCTGCTGGATGTCTCTTCCGGTGGCGCCATTCTCGCCAACGGCAAGCCCCGTGGTGGCAAGGGCGGTGACCTGACGCTGGAATCCAGTGCCATTTCGGCGCCCGGCCAGACTCATCTCAAGCTTGAAGGCGATTTGCGCGGTTATGGCGTCACCGGCGGCGGCACGTTGACGGTGCAGGCCAACAAGATACTCGTCGGGCAGGCTGACAAAGCGCTGGCAGACAATACCCTGCAGCTATCTGCCGATCTGTTCAAAAAGGGCTTTTCAGCTTACAACCTCATCGGCCTGAGCGGGCTGCAGGTTGCCGAAGGCGCCGCGATCGACGTGAGCATGCCGGTGTACCGCTTTACCGAGCAAGCGCCGAGTCTGGCCAGTGCTGCCGAACCTGGGGCGGCGCTGGAGCTGTGGACACCACCGCTGTTTCAGCAAGACGCGCTCAAAGGTGTGCTGACACAACGCGGCGGCGCCAGCCTGACCCTGCAAGGCGGGGCCAGCCTGATCGGGCTGATCGATGCCGCCAACAGCTCGTTGACCCTCGGCCGCAGTTCGCGCATCAGCGTCGATCCGGGGCAGCGCATCACGCTGCGTGGCGCCGGGCAGATCACGGTTGACGGTGAACTGAATGCCTGGGGCGGTACGATCGATATCCGGCAACAGCAGTTCGGGTCGATCAATCCGACCACGTCTAATCAACAGGCCGACCCGAAGGCGCACGAGCGTTCGATCTGGATCGGCGAACAGGCCGTGCTCGACGTTGCCGGGCGCGCCAGCACGGCGATCGATGCGCTGGGCCGAACCTACGGCCAGGTCGGCAAGGGCGGCAGCATCATTGTCGGTGGCGAAATCGATGCAACAGCCGCCACGGCCACAGCGGCCGATGCTTACGTAATTGTTCGCCAGGGCGCGCGGCTCGACGCGTCCGGTAGCGAGGCGGTGCTCGACATTGCGGGCCAAGGCCCGACCCGTGTCGCCAGCGACGGCGGACGCATCAGCCTGAGTTCCTACAACGGCCTGTTCATCGACGGTGATTTGCGCGCAGCGGCCGGTGGTCTCGGCGCGGCGGGCGGGCGCCTGGAACTGGCCCTGGAAACGCCGTTGTATGTTGACTCGGCGAGCAACCCGGTACGCGCGCCACGGGAAATGATCATCGGCCAAAGCGCCGGTGACAAACCGCTGGCGGTGGATCTGCAACCGGGCGAGGCTGCCGATGGCTTGCGTTATGGGCAGGCGCGCCTGAGTGCGGACAGCTTGATGGCCGGCGGCTTCGATAACCTCGGTCTGTTCAGCAACGGCCTGCTGTCGTTTGACGGTGATGTCGATCTGCACATGAATCAGAGCCTCAATCTTTATGCCGGAGCGCTGTCGCTGGCTGAGGATTCGCAGGCGACGGCCCGTGTCGAGTTGAGCGCTCCGTACCTGCGCCTGTCAGGTGTCGGCAGCTACTTCGCGGGCGTCGGCTTAATGCGTCCGCGACTGCTGCTCAATCCAACGACGAAGCTGACAGGCGCAACCTTCAGCGCATCGGCCAATCTGCTGGATGTGCGCAACGGTTTGTCATTCGGCACCCAGGGTTCGATCGCACAACTGCAGGCTCCGGCGGTGGAATACAGCCGCCGTGCGTTTGGCCGCGTGTCCCTGAACAGCAGCGGTGATCTGCGTTTCCTCGCGCCGAACGATGACGCGCCGAAAACCCGTTTATGGACCCCGGGTGACCTGGATCTCGGCGCGGCGCAGATTTATCCGGCAACGGGGGTGCAGGCTGAGGTACGCGTCGGTTATCAGGGCCCCATCGCCGATTCCTCACACACATTGCGCATCAGCGGTCGCGGACCGGCACCCGCTGCGGTGCCGTATTCGGTATTCGGCAGTCTGAGCCTGGCAGCGGGCACCATTGAGCAGGGCGGCGTTATCCGCGCGCCACTGGGCCTGATTACAGTAGGTGACGATGTGGTCACCCAAACCCGCGAAGTGCGCCTGCTGCCGGGCAGCGTGACGTCAGTCAGCGGCGCCGGACTGGTGATGCCCTACGGCGGCACTACGGATGGCATCGATTATCGCTACGACGGCAAGTCCGTGGTGCTGAACGGCGTCACCGGTGATACCGACGGCGTTGTGCTGAACTCGCAATTCATTGATGTACAGAGCGGCGCGCTGATCGACCTGTCAGGCGGTGGCGATCTGCGTGGCGCCGGTTTCGTTTCCGGGCGCGGCGGCTCGACCGATGCACGTTTCAACCCGCTGGTACGCAATGCCGGCGACGGCAGCTTCAGCCTGCCGGGGCTGGCGAGCAACCCGGTGTACGCCATTGTTCCGGGCAATCAGAGCGTTTACGCGCCGCTGCTGGCCGAGCCAGGTGCGGTCGACCCGCGCATCGGCCAGCAGATCACCCTCGGCGCAGGCGTGCCGGGGCTGGCGGCGGGCACCTACACCCTGTTGCCGTCGACCTTTGCGCTGCTGCCAGGGGCGTTCCGGGTCGAGGTCAACGGTCAGGCCACAGCAGGCGCGATGAGTTCGGCGTTGCCATTGCGCAACGGTTCCTGGGCGGGTAGCGGGCAATTGTCGATTGCCAACACCGGGGTCCGTGACAACCTCGCCAGCCAGGTCATCCTGACTGCGGCGGATGTGTTGCGGCGGTACTCGCAATACAACGAAACCGGGTTCACGCAGTTCATTCAAAGCGATGCGGCCCGCCGTGGCATACCTCGCGCACTGGCGCCGATGGATGGCAAAACGCTGGACATGCGCTTGAGTGCCGGTGGCGAGCAGGACATCGCCTTGCAGTTCAACGGGCAGGCGTTGTTCAAGGCTGCCGAGGGCGGTTTTACCGGTACGGCTGCGATACGCGGCGGTAATGCCGGCGCTGACATCGAAGTACTTGGCACGGGACGTGCGCCGACCGAGGGCTTCGCCGGTGTGTCGCTGTATGCCGATTCGTTGAACAACCTCAACGCCGCGCGCTTGACCCTTGGTGCATTACCCAAGGTTGTGTACAACACCTCGCCCAACCTCATCGAGTTCACGGGCACCAGCAACAATATCCTCCTGCGCGAAGGCGCGATTCTGGCTGCGCCAGAGGTCATGTTGCGCACCACCTCGACCCTGGGTGGCATCACCGTTGAGGCAGGTGCCGGGATCAATACCCTCGGGCATGGCAAGGTGGCTTACGATTCGACCGCCGGCTATCTGTATCAGCCGCGCAATTCCAGCCTGTTGCTGGCTTCCAACGGTTGGACCAACGTGCTGGCGCCAGAGGTGGCGAGCGGCATCACGGGCGCCGGCAGTATCCGCATCGGCACCTGCGCGACGGATCTGTGCAGTGCGCCGGCAGTGCTCTATTCGACCGGCAGCATCACCGCCGCCACGGACAATCAGTTCGAACTCAGTGACGCGGTGCGTTTCGGCACCCGGCATCTGGCGTTGTCGGTCGGTGCGGTGAATGCCGGCAGTGCCGAGGCATTGGCCGCGGCGGGTAATCGCGTACCGGCCGGCCTGACGCTTAACCAGAGCGTCCTGAACCGTTTGCTGCGCGGCGATACGCAGGCCGGTGCGCCGGCCCTGGAAACCCTCAGTCTCACCACCCGCGATGCTTTCAATTTCTTTGGCAGCGTCAGCCTCGACACCCTCGATCCGCAGACCGGCCAGAGCAAACTGCAGAATCTGGTATTGGCAACGCCTGCGATCTACGGTCTGGGCGATGCCAGCGATGTGGCGAGCATCCGCACCGCCAATCTGATCTGGAACGGCGCTACGCAGAGCCCTGGCGGTGTCATTACCGACGGCGCCGGCACGGGCAGCGGCACCCTGGACATTCAGGCGCAACGCATCGAACTGGGTTATGGGCCGATGCCGCAAGCCAGTGGTCTGGATCAGAACAATCGTCTGGCGCTGGGCTTTGCCAACGTCAACCTGACGGCCAGCGAGCGCATCACCGCCAATCACAAGGGCAGCCTCGCGGTGTATCAGGAGCAGGGCGCTTACGACCCGGTCAAGGGTTACAGCTACAGCGGCGGCAACCTCAATCTGCGTACGCCGTTGCTCACCGGTGAGGCGGCGTCGGTCAACCTGCTCAAGGCCGGCAATAACCTGACGCTCAATGGCGGCGGGGCTGCCGGTGTTGCGGATGCATTAGGTGCAGAACTCAATCTCGAGGCCCGCAGTATCGTTCTCGATAGCCGTATTACCCTGGCCAGCGGCAAACTGACGGTCAAGTCCGAAGAGGATCTGAATCTGGGTAGCGGCGCGGTGCTGGATCTGGCCGGGCGTACCTTGCCGTTCAACGATGTGAGCAAATACAGCTGGGGCGGTGATGTGTCGCTGTACAGCGCCAACGGCAATATTCGTCAGGCGGCCGGCTCGCGAATCGATCTGTCGGCGAAGAACAATCAGGCCGGCCACCTCAGCGCCATCGCATTGGCTGACGTGGCGGGAACCGTCGATCTGCAAGGGCAGGTCCTTGGCGGCAGCAGCGGTTACTACGATGCCGGCGGGACGCTGGTGCCGTACAAGGCCGGTGGCGTGGAGATCCGTGCGCAACGGCTGGGCGGTGATGCCACTGAGCAGTTCGCCGCGCTCAATCAGCGCCTGAACGCCGGGCAAGTATTCGGCAGCCGCAGCCTGCAGCTCAAGCAAGGCAATCTGCTGATTGGCGATGGCCTCAAGGCGAGCGAGGTCAACGTTTCGGTGGACAATGGCAACCTGACCGTGGCGGGGCTTGTAGACGCCAGTGGCGAACGCGTCGGCAGCATACGCCTGTCGGCCAAAAACGGCCTGACCCTCACCGGCAATAGCGTCCTCGACGCTCACGGCCGCGTGCTGCGCGTCGACAGTTATGGCGAAATCATCGATGCGCCGAACCGCGCCACCGTCGAGCTGAACTCCGGTGAAGGCGTGCTGACGCTGGCCTCCGGTGCGCGGATCGACCTGCGCCACGGCACCGACGCCGTGCCGGGCAATCTGGCCGGACAACACGATGGAATGTTGCGCGGCACGCTGGAGCTGAATGCGCCGCGCCTGGGCAGCAATGACATCGCCATCGATGTCAGCGGTGCGCTGACGATTCAGGGCGCTCGGTCGATCGGCCTCAACGGCACCCGTCGCTATACCGATGCCCGCGACGGCGTCGATGAGGCGGTGAGTGGTCGACCGTATCAAGTGATCGATCAGGCCATGCTCGATCGTATTCACACCGACAGCGACACCTTCATCAATGCTGCGCTGAACAACACAGACCTGCTGCAACGCAAACTGGCTGGTCTCAACAACGCCACCTATGCGGACGCTTTTCACCTGCGCCCCGGCGTGGAAATCGCCAGCAAAACCGCCGACGGTGATCTGGTAGTGGAGGGCGATCTGGACTTGTCCGCTTATCGCTACGCCAGCCTCAACCGGCACACACAATTGAACCCGTCGGTTTACGGTTCCGGTGAGGCCGGCAGCCTGGTGATTCGCGCCGGTGGCAACCTCGACATCTATGGCAGCATCAACGACGGCTTCGCGCCGCCGCCGGAAACCGTCGATGACGCTGGCTGGAAATTGATTGCTGGCGTGCAGCCATTTGGCGGTGATCTGATCGTGCCGGGCAGCGGTGTTTCGCTGGCCGAGGGCACTCAGTTTCCGATCGGCGCCACGCTCAATTACGACGTGATGATTCAGGGCGCGGTCCTGGCCAATGGCACCTTGCTGCCGACGCAGGCGGTGCTGGCCGAAGCGTACACCTTCAGCGCCGGTACGGTGCTGGCAGGCGCCATCCATGACCCGAGCGGCAACTTGCTGTACGCCGCCGGTACGTTGCTGAGCGAGAGCGTGACGCTGCCCGCGCAAACGCGCCTTGGTGCGGGCATTCGCTTGAACAAGGCGACCGCTCTGCAAGCCATGAACTGGCCCAAAGGCGTGCCGCTGCCGGGGGTTTACGACGCCGATATGCTCAGCGTTTCCGGGGTGAAACTCAACGGTTCGCTGGCGTTGCTGCGCGGTTCGCTGATCCCGTCGATGACCGATGTGAAACTTGCCGAGGGCACGTCGCTGATCGAACTGCGACCGTTTGCCGGCGAGCAGCAAGGCAAGAACTGGGCAGTGGCAAGCATGTTGCCTTCCGGCAGCGCGTCGTGGTCGATGCGGGTAGTGGCGGGTGCGGACCTTGATGCTGCCGACAGCCGTACGGTAAAACCGCTGACAGGCGAGGGCAATCTGCGCCTGGCGGACAGTCACTACGGTGTAAAGGTCACCACCGAGGCCGGCAAACGGGTCTGGGCCGCTGGCAACCAGTATGGATTCCCTGAGTTCGAGCCGGTGTCCGAGGAATATCTCATCCTGTGCGATATAGAACCGGGCGACTGCGCACCCATGGCCCGCTGGGTCTGGGCACCGGGCAGCGGAATGGGCGCGGACTACGAGCCGGTGCCGGAAGAATATTACGTGATCTGCGATCTGCAACCGGAGCTGTGCATTGGCAACAACCCCGGGAAAACCGCCAAAGCCCATACCCAGATGTTCAGCGTGCTGCGCACCGGTACCGGTGATCTCGATCTGATGGCGGCTGGCAACCTGAGCATGGACTCGCCGTTTGGCGTGTACACCGCCGGCACCCAGTCGGCGAATATCGACCCGCTTTACAATCAGCCGCGCGGGCATCTTTCGGACAGCAATTCGGTGCTCGGCAGCGCTGGCGCCGATTATGAAAAGTGGGTCAACGGTGGGACTGACAGCC
This sequence comes from Pseudomonas koreensis, assembly GCF_036668835.1. Taxonomy (GTDB): domain Bacteria; phylum Pseudomonadota; class Gammaproteobacteria; order Pseudomonadales; family Pseudomonadaceae; genus Aquipseudomonas; species Aquipseudomonas koreensis_I. The sequence continues at coordinate 583,152 of NZ_JAZEVW010000002.1, read as the reverse complement.
TCTATCAGGCCTGGTATCCGCAGCTGGGCGGCAACCTGACGATCAACGCCGGCGGTTCGGTGTCCGGCGACTCGGTGGGCACTAAAGCGACCTCGCTGAACGGTGGCTTTCGCGAGCAGATGGCGAGTGCCGCCGTCGGTAACTGGCTGTGGCGCCAGGGCACGGGCGATGCGGACATGCCCACAGCCTGGTGGATCAACTTCGGTAGCTATGGCAGCCAGCTGATCTCAACCGGGAGCAACAACACCGAACCGTACCTGGTGGGCTTCACCGGCTTCGGCACCCTGGGCGGCGGCAACATCAGTCTGCGTGCAGGGGCAGACGTCGGCATGCTCAAACCGCTGGGTGATGCGGTCAATTACCCGCGCGGCCAAGGAGTGATCCTCGCCGTCGGCAGCACCGGGCGGGTCGGCAGCGATGGCAGTGTGCAAATGACCGGTGGCGGCGACATGGATATTCGCATCGGCGGTGTGCTCAACCCGTCGCTGCAAGCGCGCGCCAGTAAGACCGGCATCGGCAAGCCGACCCACGACTTGCAAGGCGCGTTGATCAACCTGCGCGGTGCAGCGCAGTTGAACGGCGGTGCGCTGGGCGGTATCAACCTGCAATACGGTGCGTTGGCGCACGTCAACGATTCACGGGAAACACGTCCGTTCGATCCCTTCACGGCAACCGTCGGCAGTGCGTCTGGTGGCCTGGTGCTGATACCGGGCGATTCGGCCATGCAGCTCAACAGCCGCGGTGACCTGGTGTTGGGCGGGGCGACAGACCCGGGTCGCGTCAGCCTGACGAATGCCTCGCCGGTCTATGACGACACTGGCAACGTTACCCAGGGCGGCGTGCTCAGTGGTTTCTCGCTGTGGACAGAGCACACCGCCATCGACCTGTTCTCAGCCGGCGGCAATCTGGCGCCGAGCACGCAGGTCGGCGAATTCAGCGAGTTCGGCAGGTTGGTCAGCGGCCGTAATACCTCACCGACCGACGGCCGCTTTGTCTATCCGTCCATATTGCGTGCGGTGGCAGGGCAGGGCTCGATTTATGCCGGGCCATCGGCGACGTTTACCAACCTGCAAAACCCGCTGACGGCTTACTCATTGCTTCTGGCACCGTCGCCATCGGGGCAGCTCGAGCTGCTGGCCGGGGATTCCATTTATGCCGGCGGTTACGCCATCAACCAGTCCGGGGCCAGTGCTTCGGCGATTGCCACGCCGTTCAATCCGGCCTTCAATACTTTCGCCACAAACACCTCCGGCAAACCGCAGAGCAGCAACTACAGCAGAGATGGCGTACTGCCGGACAGCAACACGCGTTATCCATTGTTCGCGTTCGGTCCCGACAGCTATTCGGGACTGAACGGCGGGCAGGCATCGGCACGGTTCTACGCCCTGACCGGCGATCTTGTCGGGGTTCGCAGTGGCGAAACCTTGAGTTTCGGAACGAGCAAGCGCACCTGGTATGAAGCGGCAGGCCCGGTGTGGATGGTAGCGGGGCGTGACATCGTGGCTTCCGGGACTTACCTGGGGCAGCCCACGCTTGTGCAGGCAGATGAGATAGGTGTCGGGCAGGAAGTCATCACCTCGTCCGGCAACGTATTTGTCCATAACGATCCGCATGACGTATCGCGCGTTTGGGCCGGGCGCGACATTCTCTACAGCAGCTTCGATATTGCCGGGCCTGGCACGCTGGACGTCAATGCCGGACGCAACATCGTCATGGAGGACCGCGCCAGCATCAACAGCCTTGGCTCAATCGTGGCGGGAGACAACCGTCCGGGCGCCAGTGTGGTCTTGCAGGCCGGCATCGGTGCGCAGGGCCCGGATTATTCGCGTTTTATCGCGCGTTATCTGAACCCGCAAAATCTGGCCAATCCCGATGCCTCGTTAAGCGCGCAACCGGGCAAAGTGGTCAAGACCTACGTCGACGAGCTGCAAAGCTGGCTGACCCTCGGTTACGGCTTCAGCGGCAACGCCGAACAGGCACAGGTCTTCTACGCCGCGCTGCCGAGTGCCGAGCAAGCGATCTTCGCGCGGCAGGTGTACTTCGCCGAACTGCGCGCCGGTGGCCTGGAATACAACGACGCCGACGGCCCGCGCCAAGGCAGTTATCTGCGTGGCCGCAACGCGATTGCTGCGTTGTTCCCGACCACTGATGTTGCCGGCAATGCGATCCGCTATGACGGCGACATCACGCTGTACGGCGGCGCCGGGGTCAAGACCCTGTTCGGCGGTGACATTCAGATGCTCACCCCGGGCGGTGGCCAGGTGTTCGGCATCGAAGGCGCGGCACCGCCGTCCACGGCGGGGATCATCACCCAGGGCTCGGGCAACATTCAGCTGTATTCGCAGGGCAGCATTCTGCTCGGGCAGAGCCGGATCATGACCACCTTCGGCGGCTCGATTCTGGGCTGGTCGGCCGAAGGTGACATCAACGCCGGTCGCGGTTCCAAAACCACCGTGGTCTATACCCCGCCAAAGCGTGTCTACGATACGTGGGGCAACGTTACGCTGTCGCCTTCGGTGCCAAGCACCGGCGCCGGTATCGCCACGCTCAACCCGATTGCCGAAGTGGCACCGGGCGATATCGACCTGATTGCGCCGCTGGGCACCATCGACGCGGGCGAGGCGGGGATTCGCGTGTCGGGCAACGTCAACATCGCCGCCCTGACGGTGGTCAACGCCGCGAACATCTCGGTGCAGGGCAAGGCGACCGGTGTGCCGGTGGTGTCGGCGGTGAATACCGGCGCGATCACCTCGGCCAGCTCGGCAGCCTCTTCTGCCACGCAAGCGGCGGAAGATGTGGCGCGACAGCAACAAGCGGCGGCGCGGCAGAATCAGGCCTCGGTGTTTACCGTACAGGTGCTGAGCTTCGGCAACGAGCAACTCACACCGTCGCGCGATGGCGCCAGCCGCGCACCAGCACCGGGGTACAACCCGAACAGCCCGGTGCAGGTACTGGGCGCCGGGGCGTTGGATGAACAGGCCAGGCAGCAGTTGACCGAGGAGGAGCGTGGGCAGCTGACGTTGTAAGAGGACTCTCGTGCAGTACGTTTGGGCGACCGGTGGGTCGCCCTTTTTTTATTCTATGAGGTCTGCGGGTATTGTTGTCGGGTATGGACCAGCGTCAGTATTCTGATACGCCCGTTCACTCGATAGACCAGCAGATAGTTGGAATTGAGCACCATTTCCCGGGTACCTGACACTCGACCGGATCTGTCGCCATAGGGTATTGATGAAAGCCTTTGCGTAGCTGCATCAACCTTGTGCTGCAGAGCCGCTGAAGCGTTGCAATTGTATTGTTCAATGTAATCGATGATGTCAGCCAGATCGTCCAGAGCTTGATCGCTCCATTCAAGCGGCAGTGCGGCGATTCTTGCGTTTCTCTTCTAATAATTGGTCGAGCCGCACCATGGCTTCCTCGTGGGGAACGCCTGCGCGAGGATCATCCAGCGCAGCCTGCACCTTGGCACAAAACCAGCGATCGTAGCTCTCTGCCTTTTCTTCGGAATCGAACTCAGAATAAAACGGGGAAAGCAATAGGCTCATATGACCTCCGTGATCAATTCCAAGCAGTCTAAGGGGAATGGCTCATTGTCGTCACTGGCTGACGATGCACCCCATGAGCCCTTGATGAACCATGGGATAACGGAGCCCAGTATCTGCAAGCACCCCCTTTAAATCTGCCAGACGTTTCGCCCCTGTTGTCCGGTAATCTCGACCGCCGCTGTAGGCGTATTCCAACAATGCGTTTTTCAGGTTTTCAGGCTACAAATCCAGGTGCGCTTTCCTACAAGTGCATTCAGAACGCATACGGAATACTGATCTTCGCCCACAACATCTCCCCCTCCGGCCGGTTCTCCACATCAAACTCCCTGGCCCAGCGGATCTCGGCGCTGGCGTATTTGAGAAAGGTGAAATGCAGCGCCGGGCCAATGGCGAAGACCTGGCCGCGTACGCCGTCATCGACGTCCTGCCCGGCGAACTGCACGGTATGGCCGAACTGTTTGTCGTCGGTGGTCTGTTTCAGGTAGTAGCCGTTTATACCGAGCATCAGGTCGTCGGTCAGCTTGTAGCTGGCCGAATAATCGAAGTGGAAGATCTGTCCTGATTTGTAGTCGGTGTCCTTGTTCTTCTCGTTGAAGCTGTAGGTGGTCTTCATCGAGACTTCAGTCTTGTCGGTCGGCAGCCAGGTGAAGGAAAACAACGGTTTGTAGGTGTAGAAATTATTGCTGGTGTTGGCCAGCCGATCGACGCTGTATTCGCCAGTGGGGACGGTGATTTCCAACGCAGCAGCGAGGGTCAGGTCCTTGCCCATGTCCCACAGGATGATCGGCGCGACGGTGGTGTCGCCCATGCCTTCGCGGGTGTCGCTCAGGCCGAACACCGAGACTTCCTGCTTCAGCCACGGCTGGGCGATGTACCCGGCCAGGCGTCCGCCGAATACCCGCACGGGGCTCAGATAGTCGAGGCGCGGAATTACTGCGGTCGATTCGATCTCGACATTCGGCACCTTGCCACCCAGCGAGCTGATGTTGAGCTTCCGCGACTTGTAATGGTTGTAGTAGAGGTTGAACGCGACCATGTGGTCGGGAAGGCTGTCGACGTCGGTCGGCAGCATGAAGAAACCATCGGTGCCGGGGCCGATATTGTCGACGCCGGCCTCGGTCGCCAAGGCCGCTGCGCTGGCGCAGCCCAGCAAGCAAAGGGCCAGGCGCAGGGGGAATGTTGCGCGGTTCGGGTACATAGCCGTCCTCATTATTATTGTGTTGGAGCGCAACGCCGGCACGCGGGGCGTCGGGTACGCTAGAAATAAGCGCTTGGCGCACGGCGGGGCAGGGTATTGGCGGACAAACAGGGGGACTTCTGCGGACACTCGGCCAACCCTGTGCTAACTTCTTTCGACATAACCGGTTACAAAAATAACAATCAAGCGTGATCCGGAATGTCAGCCCCCATGAACGTAAAAGTCCAAGACCCCACTTTTGAAATAGCGATGGTTTCGCCATTCCTGTTGCAGACCCTCGCCGACGTGGTGCAGAACCAGGGTTTTGATCCTCAAAGCCTGTGCCGTGGGCTGGGTTTCAACCTCGAAGACCTGCAGGACCCGGCGCAGCGGATCTCCTATCGTCAGGCCGTGGCGATGATTCAACGTGCGCTCAAGGTGCTGCCCAATCAGGGCCTGGGGTTGTGGGTCGGCGCGCAGAATGTGCTGGGTACGCTGGGCTTGCTCGGTCATGTGTTGTCGCTGTGCAAAACCTTGCGCGATGCCTTTGCCCTGGGCATTCGCCATCAGCACACCTCGGGCGGGATTGTCGTGTCGAGTGTCGATGTGGTGGGCGATCAGGTCTGGCTCGATGCCGAATGCCGCCTGCCATTTGCAGATGTGCAGGTGTTTGCGGTCGAGGAATTCTTCGCCAGTCTACTGGTGTACGGGCGCGCGCTGGTGGGGGCTGAATTCAAGGCGATCGCCGTGGAATTCGTACACGCCGCACCGGACTATCGCAGCGAATATCAGCGCTTGCTCGGGCCGGACGTGCGCTTCGGCTGCCTGCACAATCGCATGCTGATCGAGGCGCGATGGCTGGACGTGAACCTGCCCAATCACCACTCGCTGGCGTTGCGGCAGGCGGTGGCGTTGCTGGAGCTGGAAGCGGCGCAGGTGCATCGCAAACTGGATTTGATTCAGGCGGTGGAACGGGCAATCGCTCGCGATTTAAGTCGCGGCAGTCATATCGAGAAGATTGCCGGCGACTTGAACATGAGCAGCCGCACTTTGCGCCGGCGCCTGACCGAGCATGGGCTGACGTTCGAGGCGTTGCTGGAGCAAGTGCGCCAGGCGCGCACGTTGAGCCTGCTGGCGAATCCGCACATGCCGATCGAGCGCATCACCGAAGAAGTTGGCTACAGCGACGTACGCAGTTTTCGCCGCGCCTTCAAACGCTGGACCGGAATGAGCCCGAGTGCCTGGCGCAACGACGCCAACCTTCACCCCAGCTCTCGCCCGGAGGGAGGGCTGGGGTGAGGGTCGATGTTCCAGACACTCACCAAACCCCACAAATCCACCGCCCGCAGGTAAACTCCGCGCACTTTTTCAAGGAGTTCACATGAGTTACTACCAGCCGGGCATTCTCGTCACCCCAGTTCCTGCGCAAGCGCGTCACCTGTTCTTCGCCCTCGAATCGGTGGAAGCGCTGCCGCAGGCGCTCGATAACCTGCTCAATCAGGTGGATGGCGCGTCGGCAGTGGTGGGGTTTGGTGAACCGCTGGTCAAGGTGCTCAACGTGCAGATCGACGGGCTGCGCAGCTTCCCGACACTGGCCGGCGTCGGTGTGGAAAACCCTGCCACCCAGCACGCATTGTGGGTCTGGTTGCACGGTGTTGACCGTGGCGAATTGCTCAATCGCTCCAACGCCCTTGAAGCCGCACTCGCACCGGCCTTGCGTCTGGTCGATCGTCAGGAAGCTTTCCGCCACAAGGACGGCCACGACCTCACCGGCTACGAAGACGGCACGGAAAACCCGCACGATGACGCCGCCATCGCTGCCGCGCTGCTGAGCCAGGGCGCTGACGGCCACGTCGGTGCCAGTTTCGCCGCGATCCAGCAGTGGCAGCACGACCTCAAGGGCTTTCACCAATTGTCCGCCGAGGACAAAGACAACATCATGGGCCGGCGCCTGAGCGACAACGAAGAAATCGACGACGCGCCGGTCTCGGCCCACGTCAAGCGCACCGCGCAGGAAAGCTTCGCCCCGGAAGCCTTCGTCGTACGCCGCTCGATGCCGTGGATCGAAGGCGATCGCGCCGGTCTGATGTTCCTCGCGTTCGGCTTCTCGCTGGATGCCTTCGAAGCGCAACTGCGGCGCATGAGCGGCCTGGAAGATGGCATCACCGACGGCTTGTATCGCATCAGCCGGCCGATCACTGGCGGCTACTACTGGTGCCCGCCACTCAAGGACGGCCACCTGGACCTGCGCGCCTTGCACATCGGCTGATCACATGCACCGCGATCCCCTGTGGGAGCGAACCTGCTCGCGATGACGGCATGTCAGGCAGCTGATTTGGCCCTGACACACCGCTATCGCCAGCAGGTAATGGCTTACCAAAACCAGTCTTGCCTGGCATCTAAGGTTATGCCCATTCGGTATTTCCCACACTTGTCATAACAACTCTAAGATCACCCCATAACTCGTTATGACAAGTGATCCGAAGATGACCGATAATGTTCTCTCCCTTGGCAGCGTCCCGCTGCACACCCAGTTGCGCGATGTGCTGCGCGCGCGGATTCTCGACGGCGAATACCCGCAAGACAGCCAGATGCCTTCCGAAAGCGAACTCGGTGCACTGTTCAAAGTCAGCCGCATCACCGTGCGCCAGGCACTCGGCGATCTGCAGAAGGAAGGGCTGATCTTCAAGATCCATGGCAAAGGCACTTTCGTTGCCAAGCCGAAAACCTTTCAAAACGTCAGCAGCCTGCAAGGCCTTGCCGAGTCGATGACCGGCCGCGGTTACGAGGTAATCAACCGCCTGCGCAGTTTCAAATTCATTGCCGCGGACAAGCGCGTCGCCGAGCGTTTGCAGGTGGCGGAGGGCGAGACCGTGGCGCAGATCAAACGCGTGCGCCTGATCAATCGCGAGCCGATCTCGCTGGAAATCACCTACCTGCCCAAAGCGCTGGGCGAGCGCCTGGAGAAGGCTGATCTGGTCACCCGCGACATCTTCCTGATCCTCGAAAACGACTGCGGCATCGCCCTCGGTCATGCCGATCTGGCCATCGATGCGGTGCTGGCCGACAGCGACCTGACCCAGGCGCTCAACGTCGAGGCCGGTTCGCCGATCATGCGCATCGAGCGTCTGACCCACGATGCCCAAGGTCAGCCGCTGGACTTCGAACATCTTTATTACCGTGGCGATGCCTTCCAGTACCGCCTGCGAATCGATCGGCAAAAAGGGGAGCAGGCATGACCCGCAACGTGCTCGAACAGGAATATGACATCGTCGTGATTGGCGGCGGTACCGCCGGACCGATGGCAGCGATCAAGGCCAAAGAGCAGAACCGCGACTTGCGCGTTCTGCTGGTCGACAAGGCCAACGTCAAACGCAGTGGCGCGATCAGCATGGGCATGGACGGCCTGAACAACGCGATCATTCCCGGCCACTCGACGCCGGAGCAGTACACCAAGGAAATCACCATCGCCAACGACGGCATCGTCAATCAGGCGGCGGTGTATGCCTATGCAACGCACAGTTTCGAAACCCTCTCACAGCTCGACCGCTGGGGCGTGAAATTCGAGAAGGACGAAACCGGCGATTACGCGGTGAAAAAGGTCCACCACATGGGCGCGTACGTGCTGCCGATGCCGGAAGGGCACGACATCAAGAAAGTCCTGTATCGGCAGTTGAAACGCGCGCGAGTGAGCATCACCAATCGCCTGGTCTGCACGCGTTTGCTGACCGACGAAGAGGGCGCCGTCAATGGCGTGATGGGCTTCGATTGCCGGACCGCCGATTTCCATGTGATCAAGGCCAAAGCGGTGATCCTCGCGTGCGGTGCGGCGGGGCGCCTCGGTCTGCCGTCGTCGGGCTACCTGATGGGCACCTATGAGAACCCGACCAATGCCGGCGACGGCTACGCGATGGCGTATCACGCCGGCGCCGAACTGGCCAACCTCGAGTGCTTCCAGATCAACCCGTTGATCAAGGATTACAACGGCCCGGCCTGCGCCTACGTTACCGGTCCCCTGGGCGGCTACACCGCCAACAACAAGGGCGAGCGCTTCATCGAGTGCGACTACTGGAGCGGGCAGATGATGTGGGAGTTTCACCAGGAACTGGAAAGTGGCAATGGCCCGGTGTTCCTCAAACTCGATCACCTGGCCGAGGAAACCATCCAGAACATCGAGGAGATCCTGCACAGCAACGAGCGCCCGAGTCGAGGCCAGTTTCACGCCAATCGCGGCACTGACTACCGCACGCAAATGGTCGAGATGCACATCTCCGAAATCGGCTTTTGCAGCGGTCACTCGGCGTCCGGCGTATGGGTCAACGAACGCGCGGAGACCTCGGTGAAAGGCCTGTACTCCGCAGGTGATATGGCCGCCGTGCCGCACAACTACATGCTCGGCGCCTTCACTTACGGCTGGTTTGCCGGGCACAACGCGGCAGAGTTTGTCGCCGGGCGCGAATTCTCGGCGCTGGATGCCGAGCAGATCGCCAAGGAAAAAGCCCGGGTCTATGCACCACTGGATCGCGAACACGGCCTGCCACCGGCGCAGGTCGAATACAAACTGCGGCGCTTCGTCAACGACTACCTGCAACCGCCGAAAGTGACGAAGAAGATGCAGATCGGCCTGCAACGCTTCAGCGACATCGAGCGCGATCTCGAGCAGATGAAAGCCAACAACGCTCACGAACTGATGCGCGCGATGGAAACCAGCGTCATTCGCGACTGCGCCGAAATGGCCGCACGCGCTTCGTTGTTCCGCGCCGAAAGCCGCTGGGGCTTGTACCACTACCGCGTCGATCACCCGCAGCGCAACGACAGTGAGTGGTTCTGCCATTGCCACCTGAAGAAGGGCGAGGACGGCCAGATGACCAGTTTCAAGAGAGCCGTAGAGCCTTACATCATCCCGCTCGATGCTGAAGAAATGCAGGCCTATGACCGCTTGCGCGTGGGCGCCTTCGCCGCTTGATGCACCACTAAACAAGAGAATCCGAACCATGGCCTACCAAGCTCAGGAAATCTTCTTCCGCTCCAACGCTCCCGTCACTGTGGACGAGGACAAATGCATCGCCGAAAAGGGCTGCACCGTGTGTGTCGATGTGTGCCCGATGGACTTGCTGGCGATCAACCCGGCCACGCAAAAGGCTTACATGGCGTTCGATGAATGCTGGTATTGCATGCCGTGCGAGAAGGATTGCCCGACCGGCGCCGTCAAGGTCGACATCCCCTATCTCCTGCGTTGAACACGGATCCACTGTGGGAGCGAGCCTGCTCGCGAATACGGTTTTTCATTCCGAAATATGGGTGACTGGCACGCTGCCTTCGCGAGCAGGCTCGCTCCCACATTTCAATTGTGACAACGCCAAGCCATCCGCAAACCCCGGACGCTCGATTTACCGACACCCCTCGTTTCCCACCGCGCCCTGATCGCGGCGGAGACGAACATCCAATAAACGATTCGAGGGGAAACACCCATGTTGCGTGCAGCAATCGCCGGTCTGCTACTGGCTTCGTTCACCGTATCGGCATCGGCCGAAACCATCCGCATCGCCATCGGTACCCAGGACACCACCATCAACTGCGCCGCCGGCGGTTTGTTGATTCGTGAGCTGGGTCTGCTCGATAAATACCTGCCCCACGACGGCGCCTACCAAGACGCCAAATACGAGGTGCAGTGGAAGAACTTTACCAGCGGCGCACCGCTGACCAACGAGATGGTCGCCGGCAAACTCGACTTCGGCGCCATGGCCGATTTCCCCGGTGCGTTCAACGGTGTGGCGTTTGAAACCGCGGGCAAGCACAGCCTGTTCATCAGTGTGCTGTCGGGGAGCATCAAGGGCAGCGGCAACGGCATCGTCGTGCCGAGCGCGTCCACGGTGCAGTCGCTGGCCGAGCTCAAGGGCAAGACCATTTCCGTGCCCTTCGCCTCGACGGCCCACGGCATGTTGTTGCGCGCGGTGGCGGCGCAGGGCTGGGATCCGCTCAAGGACGTCAACATCATCGCCCAGCCACCGGAAGTCGCCGGCTCGGCGTTGCAGGCCGGCAAGATCGATGCGCACGCCGATTTCGTGCCGTTCGCCGAACTGTTCCCCAGCCGCGGTTTCGCTCGCAAGATCTACGACGGCTCTCAGGCCAACGCGCCGACATTTCATGGTGCGCTGGTGGATCAGGCCTACGCGAAGAAATACCCGGAGGTCGTCGTCGCGTATCTGCGGGCGAGTCTCGAGGCCAATCGACTGCTCGCCACCGAACCTGAGAAATACAGCGAGCTGATCGCCAAGGTCACCGGGGTCGATGCCGAAGTCGCGTACCTGTTCCACGGCCCGCTCGGCGTGCAGACCCGCGACCTGAGCTGGAAGCCCGAATATCGCCAGGCCGTCGGCACCGCCATCGACACGCTCAAGCTGCTGAAAAAAGCCGATCGCGGGCTCGATCTCAACGGCTTCATCGACGACCAATACATTCGCGCGGCGTTCAAGGCGTCGAATCTCGACTACACAGCGCAACTGGCTAATTACGCGCCAACGCCGTTGACCGGTGTGGATGCGGCAACTGGCAAAGCGATCACCGACGTCAGTCATGTCGCGGAAATCTGGGTGCGCGGTGAAGCCAAGGTGCGCCGTTATGGCTCGGCTGAATCGGCATTTGGTGCGTTGGCGGCGTTGAAGCAGGAAGGCAAGAATATTCGTGCGGTGTATGCGCAGGCGAGCGACAGCGGGATCAAGTTGCTGGCCGAGCAAGCTTGGTTTGCCAGTGATGCCAAAGGGCGTTTGAGCGCATTTCTGCTCAAGGGGCAGGCGCAGGCATTTGCTTCGGTGCAGGGGGGCAAGGTGTTTGACTTTAACGATGCCACGGCGCAGGTCGTTGCTGCACGCTAAAGATCAAGAGCCCCTCACCCTAGCCCTCTCCCGGAGGGAGAGGGGACTGACCGCGGGGCCGCTCGCTATCGAGCCGAACTCAGTTTTGAAAAACATGGAGATCGGCTCCCTTTCCCCCTCGCCCCCTGGGGGAGAGGGCTGGGGTGAGGGGGTATATCTCAGCCACAACACATATCCAGAATTGGAAACCCGCTCCATGAAAACACCCACACGCTGGATATCAAGAGCCGCCTCACTGCTGCTCTGCCTGCTGTTCTGGCAACTCGCCGCCAGTCACCACTGGAACCTCGGCCTGGTCACGTTCGCCAACGTGCCCACGCCGTTGGCCGTGGTTGAGGCAGCTTTGGGCCTCGGTGACTCCAGCAAGCTCTGGCAGCACCTGACCGCCAGCCTCAGCCGCGTGTTCGCCGGTTACCTCGCTGCACTGGTCATCGGCATCGCCTTGGGCCTGGCCATCGGTCGCTCGAAATGGGCCGAAGACGTGTTGCTGCCACCCTTGGAAGTCCTGCGTCCGATTCCCGCCGTGGCGTGGATTCCGCTAGCGATCCTGATGTTTCCGTCCTCGGAACTGTCGATGGTCTTCATCACCTTCACCGGCGCGCTGTTTCCGATCCTGCTCAACACCGTGCACGGCGTCGAAGGCGTCGACCCACGGCTGATCGCTTCGGCGAAAAGCCTCGGGGCAGGGCGTCGGGCAATTTTGCTCGAAGTGATTCTGCCCGGCGCCGCGCCGAGCATCATTACTGGCTTGGCCATCGGCATGGGCACGTCGTGGTTCTGTCTGGTCACGGCGGAAATGATCTCCGGCCAGTTCGGCATCGGTTACTACACGTGGGAGTCCTACACCATTCAGAACTACGCCGACATTATCGTCGGCATGCTGCTGATCGGCGTGCTGGGCATGGGCAGCAGTTGGCTGATCAAACGCTTGGGCGGCTTGTTCACGCCTTGGCATCGACCACGAGGGAAAGCCTGATGAGCGTGATGCAAAACCCGGAAGGGCGGATCGACATTCGCCAGTTGTCGATCGTGCTCGGTGAAGGCCGCGAAGCCTTTGAGGCGGTGCAGGATCTCGATTGCCAGATCGAACCCGGCCAGTTCGTGTGCATTCTCGGCCCGTCCGGTTGCGGCAAATCGACCCTGCTCGGAGCCTTGGCCGGGCACTTGAGCGCCAGCACCGGCAGCCTGCAAGTCGACGGCGCGGCGGTGTCCGGACCGTCGCCGCAGCGCGGCATGGTGTTCCAGCATCACACGCTGTTTCCGTGGCGCACGGTGCGCGACAACGTTGCCTTCGGTTTGAAGATGCGTGGCATGGGCAAGGCCGAGCGGCATGGCGCGGCCGATGACATTCTCAAACTGGTGGGGCTCGACGGATTTGCCGAGCGCTGGCCCGATCAGTTGTCCGGCGGCATGCAGCAACGGGTGGAAATCGCTCGGGTGCTGGTCAATCGTCCGCGGCTGTTGCTGATGGACGAGCCGTTCGGTGCGCTGGATGCGCTGACCCGCCTGAACATGCAAGAGCTGCTGCTGGATATCTGGACGCGCATCCGGACCACCGTCGTGTTCGTCACCCACGACATCGACGAAGCCCTGTTTCTCGCCGACCGCTTGCTGGTGATGAGCGCACGCCCGGGGCGGATCATCGAAGATCTACGTCTGGATTTTTCTCGACCGCGCACCAGCGATCTGGTCACCAGCGCCGAGTTCGCCCGCCTCAAACGCCATTGCCTCGACCTGCTGCGCCACGACACCGACCGACCGCTGCCGCGCCTCAACCCGCTCGGCTTGCCTCCTGAAAACCCTTTGCCGCGATTTGCCCTATGACCTCTATATTTGCAGTGACCGATATCGATGAAATCCTTGCTCTGCAACCGCGCCTGACCGCTGATGACCCTGGCGTGCGGCGCATCGCCCTGATCGAGCTGGCGGATCTTGAAGAACCGGATGGCTTGCTCTGGCTGGTCGATCGACTTGGCCACGATCCAGCCGAAGACGTGCGTGCCGAAGCTGCGCGATTGCTTGAGGCCTGGGAGGATGAACCGGTCGTGCAGGCGCTGTGCGAGGCGCTGACCGATCCATCGCTGGCCGTGCAAGCGGCTGCCGCGCAAAGCCTGAGCTTGCTCAAGTCTGAAGCGGCGGGGCGGGTGATTCTGCCGTGGACGGTTCATGCCGATGTCAACGTGCGCATCGCCGCGTTTCGTGCCCTGCGTGAGTTGCGTTTTGCCGACGCGGCGCCCGCTGCCGTCGCGGCGCTGAACGATGCCGACGCCAATGTGCGTCGCGAAGCGGTCGGCGTGCTGGGTTGGCTCAAGCAACTCGACGCGCTGCCGGCGTTGGCGCGTTTGGCCAGCGACGATCCGGACACCGAAGTGCGCCGTGCGGCTACCGGAGCGCTGGGTTTGGCCTCCAGTGCCGACGTGTTGCCAGCCTTGCGCCAGGCCTTGCAGGACAGTGCCTGGCAGGTGCGCGAAGAAGCAGCGACGACGTTGGGCAAGGTCGGCCATGGCGACGCCGGCCCGGCGCTGGTCGAGGCGTTGAGCGATGACTATTGGCAAGTGCGTCTGCGCGCCACTCGCAGCCTGGGTCGTTTGCGTTTTGTGCCGGCGCTGGAGGCGTTGATCGATACGCTCGGTCATCGCATCAGCAACCTGCGCAAGGAGGCGGCGCTGGCCTTGGGTGAGTTGAATGATCGTGGCGCTGTGGCGGCTTTGCAGGCGGCGCAGGATGACGGCGATCCGGAAGTGCGCAAGGCGGTGCGCATTGCCTTGAGTCAGTTGCAATGAGTCCTTTGGCGGTGGTCAATTCGCAGCGTGAGCGGACCTTGAGGTTGAGCTGGCCGGATGGGCGTGAGTCGGTGTTGGGGCATGCTCAACTGCGGCGGCAGTGTCCGTGTTCGCAATGTCGTGCGTTGCGCCTGCAGGGGGTTACGCCGCTGGTCGATGATCGTGTGCGTCTGGTTGAGGTGAATGGTCAGGGGTATGGGGTGCAGTTGGTGTTCAGTGATGGGCATCAGCGGGGGATTTATCCCTGGGATTATCTGCTGGGTGCTGATTTTTGATTTGGGTACATATCCGTTGCTTCGGGTGTTGCGGCTGGCGGTTTCGCCTGACGGCGACTTACTTTTTTTCAAACGCCAAAAAAAGTAAGCAAAAAACGCTTGCTCCTACGTTCGGCCCTCGCAAGCTCGGGTCCCTTCGCTGCGGGATCGATCCGGGCGCAGCGGCTACGGTTTGCTGCGCTGCACCTCCTTCCGCTGTGTACGACTTCGTCGTACGGTCGCTGCGCTCCCACGCCCGGATCAATCCCTACGCTCAGCCTTCCGACGTCGCCGGTGAGTCAAAAGCAAGATCAAGGGCACTCGAGCTAACGCTCATTGTTGAGTGGTTAGAAGCGCCGCATGGTTTGAGATCTTCGGTGGATTCGCCCCTCATCGGAACGCCGCCCGCCCAGCCCTCTCCCGAGGGAGAGGGAGCCGATTTTGGTTGGCTTCGAGACTTGCATTCGACTCGGTATCTCAAGTCGGCGTAACTCTTCCAAACACCACAGTCAGTCCCCTCTCCCTCCGGGAGAGGGCTAGGCGGGCGGCGTTCCGATGAGGGGCTTTTGACTTTCGACTATTTCAAGCTTTAGCCTGAACCACCGCGACCGCCAGCAGGTTGGCTCCCAAAGTGAGTTTTCTGTAGCCCCAAGCCTTGCCTTCACCGCGAAATCTGTGGGAGCCAGCCTGCTCGCGATGGCGATCCAACAGGCGCCGCATCACTGCCCGACAAACCAGCGAAAATAAGGATTCCCGCCATCCCCCTGCATGACCTCGCGAATGTCCCGCGCCCAGGCGTCGCGATCACCGTCATAAGCGTGCAGGCTCGCCCGATAAAATTGCATCAGGCGCTGGCGGTGCGCTTGCATGCGTTCGGTGAATCCGCCATCAGCATTCACCAGTGGCGGCGGTTGGTACAGGTCGAGCAAGGCCGGTAGCACGCGGGTGATTTCCTGGCTGCGCACCCACGGTGCGTATTCGATGCGGGGTTGATCGTCGGTCACGGCCGGGGCGTCGGCGGCGAAGCGTTCGAGGCCGGCGCGGTCGGTGACCCAGGTGGCGAGCAGGGCGGCGGCGGAGCCGATGCCGACATCCTGCAAGGTGCTGCGCACGCTGTCCTGCTGGAAACGTGCGCTGATTTTTGCCGCGTCCAGGGTCATGGGTTGCCGCGAACCGACCAGCAGCATTTCGTGGAATTCGCTGGTCCACAATGAGGCGTAGGGGAACACATCGAGGAAGCTGCGTACCAATGAGCGCGAGTCGTCGATGTTCTGCGTCGGCAGCGGCAGCCATTGCGCAACGATGCCCTGGTTTTGCAGGCGGCTGGCGGCCAGTTGGTAGAAGTCGCGCGAATACAGGTTGACCACTCCGGCGGCTGACGGCGGTGGCGGTTCGAGGGTGATCAGGTCGTAGGTCTGCGCGCTGCGCAGCAGTTCCTGGCGGCCGTCGCGCAAGCGCACATCCACGCCGGGGTCGCTGGCGGCGTTGAAGTTGCCTTTGAACAGCGGCGCGGCTTTGACCACGGCAGGTAACAGCTCGGCAACTACCCGGTGTTGCAGGCCCGGATAGCGCAGCAGGGCGCCGGCGGTAATGCCGGTGCCGAAACCGATCACCAGGGTCGAACGCGGTTCGCCGTTGTGGATCAGCAGCGGCAGCAGTGCCTGAATGCGCATGTAGCGCAGCGACGGCATGGCATCGCCGGTGTTGGATACGCCTTGAATGTACAAACGGTGGAAGGTGTTCGCGCCGCGACCTTGAGCGACGACTGCGACGGTGCCGCCACGGCCTTCTTCATAGAACGCCAGGGTGCCATTGCGTGCACCGGGCAGCAGGCTGGCGAGTTTGTCGACCGGGGTCAACAGCGCCACGGCCACCGTCACCAGTCCCAATGCCACCACGGCCTGACGCCGGCCTTTCTTGACGTGATGCCCTTTGCGCACGGCGATGTAACCGATGCCTGCGGCGATAATCGCCAGCAGGCCCAAGGTGCGCACCAGACCCAGCCAAGGGATCAGCAGAAAACCGCAGAGCATCACGCCGATAATCCCGCCCAGCGTATTGAACGCCACCACCGCGCCGACGTCCCGGCCGACGCGCTGCTGGCCGACACTCAAACGCAACGCCAACGGAAACGCAGCGCCCAGCAACAGGGTCGGCACAAACACGATACTCAGCGCCGCCACGGCAAAGCGCGCACTCATTCCGGCCAGTTCGCTAACCCGCATGCTCAACAACCAGGTTTCTGCCTGACTCTGTGCCAGCACCAGCCAGCGCCCGAGCAGGGCGATTTCCAGCAGCGCGACCAGCCCGGCGCCGGCAATCAACAGGCCGAACACGCCCCACGGATCGCGGATGCGCTCGACGCGGCGGGCGAGTAGGGCGCTGCCGATGAATAATCCGGCCAGATAGGTCGCCAGCACCACGGCGAAGGAATAGGTGCGTGTGCTCATGAACTGCACGATCGATTGTGACCACACCACTTCATAACCGAGCGCCACGCCACCGGCGACGGAGTACAGCCACAGCGCGGTGTGGTCCGGAGCTTTTTCAGCGTGATGTTTGATGACGGCTGGCACAGCGGCTGGATGCTGGCGGGCGAACCACAATGCGCCGGCCGCCGCGAGCAGGTTGAGCATTGCCGCAAACAAGGCACTGCCGCGTACGCCGAGACTGGCGATCAGCACAAACGCGGCGAGCAAGGTACCGACGATCGCACCCAGTGTGTTTGCCGCGTACAGCTGGCCGCCAGCCTTGCCCGGATCGTGGGCCAGTGCGCGCACCAGCACCGGCAAGGTGCCGCCCATCAGCACGGCGGGAATGCCAACCAGGGTGAACGGCAACAGCCAGGCGAACACGCCGACCCAGGTCTGCAGCCAGGCAAACGCACTCGCCGCAACACCCATGGCGACAGTCGTGCCGACCGCCAGGATCGCCACCAGCACTTCCAGCCCGGCATACAGCAACAACGGTTGCGCCACGCGGTCGGCCCAGCGCCCGAACAGCCAGCCGCCGATGGCCAGCCCAGCAAAAGAGGCGCTGATGCCCGTGGTGATCGCATACACCTCGACCCCGACCACCAGCGACAACTGCTTGATCCACAGCACTTGATAAACCAGCGCGGCGGCACCGGAGATGCACAGCAGAATGGCGGGGATGCGCAGGGTCACCGAGGCGCTGGGCGAGGCGGGTATGGCCGATGGCTTGCTGGCGATACGTGTGGACATTGCGGGGACCTTATTTCAGAAATCAGCAACTGCACGGGCGTCATCGCTAGCAGGCTAGCTCCCACACTGGACTCCCATAGGTCACGAATCCCTTGTGGGAGCTGGCCTGCCAGCGATTGGGCCGACACGGTTGCAGATCAATAAAGAGGGCCGCCCGCCGACGAGGGCGGGCGGCGATGCAGCGTTTACTGGGCTTTTTTCATTTTCTCCTCGATGCGCCGGTCTACGTCCGCACGGATCTGATCGATGCTGAAACTCGCCGGGCGCTGGCTCGGCGGATAATCGACAAAGGTCTGGAGGAACTTCGCCGAGCGCCGGGTACCGTCAAAGATCAGATAATCGTTTTTGGTGAGGAAGTCGTAATACTGGTCCGACACGACGTCGGCACGTTCATACGGGTCCATGCGCAGGTTGAACATTTTCGGCACGCGCAGGCACACGAACGGTTCGCTCCACACCTGCAAACCACCGGGAGCACGTTGCTCGCAGAACACGATCTTCCAGTCGTTGTAGCGCATGCCGACCAGCTCGCCATCATCGTTGAAGTAGTAGAACTCGCTGCGTGCGCTCTTGTCGGTTTTGCCGGTCAGGTAATCCAGCTGGTTAAACCCGTCCAGATGCACCTTGTAGTTTTTCCCGCCCAGGTCCGTGCCCTTGAGCAACCGGTCCTTGATGTCGGTATCGCCTACCGCCGCGAGCAAGGTCGGGAACCAGTCGAGGCCCGAGACCATCTGCGTCGACACTTCACCCGGTTTGACTTTGCCCGGCCAGCGAATCATCGCCGGAACCCGGTAGGCGCCTTCCCAGTTGGAGTTCTTCTCGTTACGGAACGGCGTGGTTGCCGCGTCCGGCCACGACCATTGGTTAGGGCCGTTGTCGGTGGTGTAGACCACGATGGTGTTGTCGGTGAGCTTCAGGTCATCAAGGGTTTTGAGCAGCTTGCCGACGTCGCCGTCATGCTCGAGCATGCCGTCGGCGTAATCGTTGCCGATCATCCCGCTCTGGCCACGCATTGATTCGCGAACGTGGGTGAACGCGTGCATGCGTGTGGTGTTCATCCAGACAAAGAACGGCTTGTCCGCCTTCGCCTGTTTCTCGATGAAGGCCTGCGCGGCCGCGGTGGTTTCGTCGTCGATGGTCTCCATGCGTTTTTTGTTCAGCGCGCCGGTGTCTTCGATCTTGCCATCGGCAAAGCTGTGGATCACGCCGCGCGGCGAGGCTGCCTTGACAAACTCGGCGTCATCCTTGGGCCAGTACGGGCGCTCCGGCTCCTCTTCGGCGTTGAGGTGATAGAGGTTGCCGAAGAACTCGTCGAAGCCGTGATTGGTCGGCAGGTATTCGTCTTTATCGCCCAGGTGGTTCTTGCCGAACTGGCCGGTGGCATAGCCTTGGGCTTTGAGCGCCTGGGCAATGGTCACATCGCGGGCCTGCAAGCCGACCGGCACGCCGGGCATGCCGACTTTCGACAGGCCGGTGCGCAGCGGCGTCTGCCCGGTAATGAACGAGGATCGCCCGGCCGTGCAGCTGTTTTCCGCATAGTAGTCGGTGAAGATCATGCCTTCTTTGGCGATACGGTCGATGTTGGGGGTCTTGTAGCCGACCACGCCCATGGAATAGGCGCTGATATTGGTCTGGCCGATGTCATCGCCGAAGATCACCAGAATGTTGGGTTTTTCAGCCGCTGTGGCGGTTGCCGACAACGCCATCACCGAAGCCGCCATCAGGGCGAGCTTCGGTAGCCACTTGCGTATGCGAGTCATATGACTTGCTCCTTTCGCGGGGGTGGTTGTTTTTGCGACAAACGTTTATTGCAGTCCTGCAGCACGCTTTCTCTTATTGCACCTGCTCGGTGGCCAGCGGTTCGAACGGGTAGATACGCCGCCATTCGGCAGCCATGTCGACCACGGTCCAGCCGCGGGATTTCGCTTCGTCGAGGGCCAGGTCGAGCCGGCCAATACTGGATTGGCGGTCATAGGCCCATTCGCGTTTGGCGTCGGTGTGATGCACCAGCCCCATGAATCGTTTGCCCGGCCCGGCAGCGGTCCACTGCAACATCTGCAGGTCGCCGTCGGAATTGCCGAAGGCCAGGATCGGGCGTTTTCCGATGACCGCGTCGATGCTTTCCGGCTTGCCGGGGCCGTCGTCGTTGTGCGCCAGTTTCGGCGTGCGCAGGATCGAGGCCTTGCCGTCCTTGTACTGAAACGAGGTGATGAAGGTCGTGCCGATCACTTGCTCGGGCGGGATGCCGTAGACCTTCTCGGCAAACGCGCGCATGAAGCCAGTGTCGCCGCCGGAAACGATGTAGGTCTTGAAGTCCTGCTTGCGCAGGTAATCGAGCATCTCGAGCATCGGCTGGAAGATCATTTCGGTGTACGGCTTGCCGGTCTTCGGATGGCGCGCCTGGCTGAGCCAGGTTTTCGCGTAGTCATCGAAGGCCTCGGTGGTCATCCCGGTGTGGGTGGCGCCGACGATTTTCAGCACGCCTTCCATGCCGGTTGCGGCCAGCGCTTTGTGATCGCTTTCCAGTACCGCTTTGAACGGTTGGGTAGTTTTCCATTCCGGATGCTGCGCCGCGGTGCGCTTGATTTCATCGAAGGCAAACAGCAGTTCGAAGTAGGCGGGCTGCTCACTCCACAAGGTGCCGTCGTTGTCGAACACGGCGATCCGGTCGGCCGGTTTGACGAAGTCCTTGCTGCTCTGGTCGGTCACGGCCTGGACAAATTCGATGATGCTTTTTTTCGCCGGCCCTTCCTGCCACGACGGCAGGGGCTCGCTGGCCTGGGCCAGCAACGGCAGGGCCAGTGCAAGCAGCAAGGCGAGTCCGAAACGTTGGCGGTACAGCATCGGGTTCGTCATGGGAAATCCTTCTCGTGAACGGGGTTGAGCGGACGTAGCGCCGAGGCCCTTTTTACCTGCTGCTGTTCGGCCTGACTTTGAAGCGTAGTCAAGGATTGGCGCAGTTGAACAAGTGTTTGCTCAGTGGTCGGTTGACGTCCGTAAAGTCCGCGTAAGAGTCCTTGTAAACGCGGCCCGGCCTCGACCAGTTTCAGCCCCAGGCGACTGCGCCGCAGCCACAGATACAGGGCGCTCAATTGCGCCGGGCGGGCTTGCAGCTGGCCATCGATTTGTTGCCAGGCGAACGCGGGGGATTGCAGCCACGCCATCTGCCTGGCGTGTCTGCGTGCCTGCCAGCGTTGCCAGGCGCGGGTGAACCCAGGGCGCAGCAGATAAACGGCGCTGATCACCGCGACCAATGCGCTCAGCCAGAGCAACCAGCGGGTGGATAAACGCAGTTGATCGCGACCCAGTTGCTTGAGGTCTTCGGTGATTGAAAATACCGGTTGATGAGCGCTGTTCGCCACTGCCTCGAAGGTGACCGCCGGGACTTGTGCGCTGCGCAGTTGTTTCGCCGTAGCGTCCCACCATTTCATCTCGATCGCCGGCAATGTGTACGAACCGGCCTGATCGACACGGTAGCTGACGCTGTCGATGCGTTGACCACCGAGGATATTGCCGCGACCGTCGTCCATGGTGCTGACTTGTGGGGTTTGCACATAGCGACTCAGCCCACTGACATCGCCAGGTTGAGGAATCGGCAGGCTCATCGCCAACGCGCCGTCCGCTTGCAGGGTCAACCGCCGGTTGATGCTGTCGCCGACTTTCAGCGGCGTGGCCGAATGGACGATTTCTTGCGTGAAGCGCAGCGCCGTCGCTACCAGCGGCGCTTCACCCTCGGCAAAGCCTGGCGGCCGAGTAGCGTTGAACTGTACCGGCTGGCTTTGTGCGCTGAGTTCAGCACTGGCCTGGCCGGGCGTGGCGCGCACGGTCAGCGCCGGAATAGCGAAGGTTTGTGCAACGTTCGGCGTGATCAGATAGCGGTAGCGCAGGCCACTGAAGGCCACGCCGTCAAAGGTCTGATTGAGATGCTGCGCCTCACCGCCCGGAGGCGTGACCAAGGCACCGTCGAGCTTGAGATCGGGCAGGGTGGCAGCGCTGGTGAACCAGGTGTCGGTGAGGACGTCGAGTTGCAGTTCGACCAGGCCACCGACCATTGCGCCTTCAGCGGGTTGCAGATGGGCCTGTACTTTGAGTTGGGGCTCGGCGGCCAAAGCCTGAAGTGTGAACAGGCAGCTCATCAGCAAGATCGGTAAAGTCATAGCGATCCGACGGCCGCTATCGCCAGCAGGCTGGCTCCCACAGTGAGATTGCGGTGAATGGAGATCCAGTGTGGGAGCCAGCCTGCTGGCGATGGCCGCGACTCGGTTCATGGCCCGGCCTCCTGCTGATCCTGCAACCTGAATTTCTGTCGCAAGAACTTCGCCGGCGAGGTGGTCAGGTTTTGCAGCCACAGCGCATCGGACGCCGCTTGTTCAGTCTTGATCGCTTTGCTCTGGCCCTTGCCCGGTGCCTTGTCGAATTTCACTTCGTCGGGTTTGGTTTCTGGCGCATTCTGCTCGGCGCTTTCGGTATCTTTCAGCAGCGCCTGCGCGAGGGCCAGATTGGCCGTGGCTTCGGGGAACTGCGGTTGCAGTTTCAAGGCCTGGGTATACGCGGCGATGGCCTGATCGAACTTGAAGCGGCGCACGTAGATATTGCCCAGATAGAAATACGCCTGCGGTGTGCCCAGTCGCGCAAAGGTCGCCAGTGCGAGGTCGTAATCGGCGGCGCGATACGCCGCAATGCCTTTCCAGTATGGGTCGATAAACAACGCCGCCGCTTGCGGCAGATGATCGTGTTCGAAGGCCCAGCGGCCCTGCTGATCGTGGGTGAAAAACGCGTCGGTCAATGCGTTGGCCTGCACCGGCGCTGCTGGCCAGCCCAACCCTGCAGCCAGCAACATCGCCGGCAGCCAGTTGACGCTCCAGCCCTTGCGCACGTTGAACAGTGCCAGCAACAACAGCGGCCAGCACAGCCAGTAGCCAGTGTCCTTCCAGTGCAATTCGCGCTGCTCGGCGCTGCTGGTCTGAAAGTGCCGTTGCGCGTGCAATTCGATCCAGTCCAGATCGTCGTTGTTGAGGGTCAGGCTGCCCAGCGGTGCATCAACCGCAGACGCCAGTTGTTTGAGCGCGGCCTGATCGAAGCTGCCCAGCACCGGGCGCCCGTTGCCATCGCTGCGCGGTTGGCCGTTGGCGCCCTGAATGACGCCGCCGTCAACACTGCCGACCGCCAGTACCAGCACCTGCAAGGCGCTACCGTGCAAACGCTGATCAAGCCCGTCGAGTGTCGCGGTGTCGGCGCCATCGGTGAGCAGCAGCAGGGTGCCGGGTGTTTTTTCCGCGTCGAGCAAGCGTTTCGCCTGATCGATCACGGCGCCAACGTCTTTGCCCGGTTTTTCGATCAATCCCGTGCTCAGAGCCTGGATGAACGTATCGAGCAACGCCGGATCATCGGTCGCCGGCAACACCAGATGCGCACTTCCGGCGTAGGCAATGAGTGCGGTACGCGCACCGGCGCGGCGCAGGATCAGATCGTGCAGCTTGTGTTTAACCGCCTCCAGCCGGGTTGGCTGCACATCACTGGCGTCCATCGACGGCGACAGATCCACGGCGATGATCAGCGGTGCGCGGTTTTCCAGAAAGTCCGGGCGGTCCTGTTCCCAGGTCGGCCCGGCGGCGGCGAGCGCGCCGAGGATCAACAACGCGCAGAGCCCATGCACCGGGCGCAGGCGCTGGTGATCTACAGGCGTGACCAACAAATGCGCCAGCAGGTGTTCGGCGATCTGTCCGCGCAACCGCCGTTGCAAGTCGCGGCCGCGGCGCCAGAGCAGCGGCAAAAAACCTGCAAACAATGCGAGCAGCAGCCATGCCGGGCGCAGGAAATGCAGATCGCTGAGGTTGATCTCCATCTCAGGCCTCCTCGCGCTGACGAGCGAAGGCCAGCCGAACCCGCAGCAGGGCGCCGAGGTGATACAGCGCCAGGATCAGCAGCGCGGCCGCCAACGGCCAGTAAAACAGCTCGCGCTGCGGCTGATGGCTGAGGGTTTTCACCTGATGCGGCGTGAGACGATCGAGGGTGTCGTAGACCTGATTCAGCGCGTTGCGGTCTTCGGCGCGGAAGAACTGACCACCGGTGCTCTGGGCGATTTGCTCCAGCGCTGGCAGATTGACCTTGGCCTCGCCGGATGCGCTCGGGTCGCCAATGCCGATGGTATGGATGATCACGCCTTTGCTTGCGGCCATTTGTGCCGCGTGGTCCGGGGTGATCGCGCTGCTGGTGTCATTGCCGTCAGTGAGCAGGATCAGCACTTTCTCCTGTTCGTGGGCCTGATCCAGCAACTTGAGACTCAAACCAATGGCATCGCCAATCGCCGTGTTGGGGCCGGCCATGCCGATGCCAGTGTCGGCGAGCAGCAGTGACAAACTGGCGTGATCGAGGGTCAGCGGCGCCTGCGGATAAGCGCCGCTGCCGAACACGATCAGGCCGAGGCGATCATCCTTGCGCTTGTCGATGAAGCCTTGCACGACGTCTTTGACTGCTGCAAGGCGATTGATTTTCTCGCCGTTGGCATTGGTGAAATCTTCGGTTTCCATCGACTGCGAGAGGTCGATCGCGAGCATCAGGTCGCGCACCGGTTGTTGCCGTTCCAGAGGCTTTTCGACAAATACCGGGCGCGCGGCGGCGAGCAGGATCAGCGCCCAGACCAACAGGTTGAGCAGCAGTTGCGAGTGATTGCGGCGGCTGCCGACAGCTCCCGGTGCTTCGCCGACCGCGCGGCTCATCGCGGCAAAGAACGGCACGCGCACGGCGCTGCGCGCTTCGTTGTAGGCGGGCAGGTAGCGGTAAGCCAGCCACGGCAGCGGCGCCAGCAGCAACAGCCATGGGTAATCAAGCTGCCACATGGTGATGCTCCACCCAGTATCGGCAGATATCGAAGAGCGCCTGACGTTGCGGTGCAGGCAGGCCGCGCAGGGTGTCGTCGGGGGCGTAGGCGAGTTGCGCGAGTTGGAAGCTGAAGTCGGCGGGGAGTGGTTTTTTACTGTGGCGTTGCAGGAAGGCTTGCCAGTCGTCCTGTGTGAGCGCCGCAACACCCTGTGGGAGCGAGCCTGCTCGCGAAAGCGCTGTGTCAGTCACTGCAGTTCTGGAATGTGCCGGCCTCTTCGCGAGCAAGCTCACTCCCACAGGGATCGGGTTCCAATTTTGCGATCGTGTGGGCATCGACAGCGCCACGCGCTTGAGCAGTTCCGGCAGTTCGCGCATGGCATTCAAATCATTACTGCGCTCACGCAGCTGCGCCAGTCGCGCCAGGCCTTCGCGTCGATAAGCGTCTCTGCGCCATTGCCAATAACGCCGCAAGCCGACAAGCAATGCGGCGAGCATCAAAATCACTAGCAGCACCCACCAGCCCCACGTCTGCGGCGCGTAGCTGACGGGCGCCGGCAAGCCCAGCTCCCTGAGCTGGTCGATACTGGGGATGTTCGGGTTCACCGCCGTGCTCCGGCGCTTTTGCCCAGTTCGGCGCGCAACTGTTCGTGCGCGGTTTTGGCGCTGCTGAACATCATCAGCGGCACCTGACTGCGGCGCAGCAGACTCGCGACGTCTTGCAGGCGACCGCTGAGAAAATCCCCCAACGGCTGGCGTACGTTGCGCTTGTCGACCGCCAGCTCGACCTGCAACTCGCCCTGAGTGACCAACAGTCGGCCATCGTCCGGCAGCTTCAGCGCCAGCGGATCGTAGACCTGCAAGGCGATCACATCGTTATGCGCCGCCAATTGCCGCAGCAGTTGCAGGGTGCGCGGGCCAGCACCGGCGAAGTCGCTGACGATGCAGATCAGATGATCATGCCCGGCCAGTGCAAGGCAGCGTTGCAGGGCGGTGTCCAGTTGCGCTTCGTCTTCGGCGTCGGGGTTGCTCGCGTTCAGCGCTTGGTTGTGTTCGGCGATGCGGCTGAGCAACGCCTCCACCCGTTTGCGGCTGCGCAACGGCGCGATGCTGTCGATGCGCTGATCGTTGAACACCAGCCCGCCGACCCGATCGCCGGCATTGAACACCATCCACGCTGCCAGTGCCGCCAGTTCGGCGGCGAGGGCGGATTTGAAGCTGCGCTGCGAGCCGAAGAACATCGACATGCGTTGGTCGACCACAATCAGCGCCGGGCGGTCGCGCTCCTCGGTGAAGGTACGCACCACCGGTTTACCGGTGCGCAAGGAGGCGCGCCAGTCGAGGTGACGCAAGTCATCGCCGGGCTGATAGCGGCGCAGCTCATCGAAATTCAAACCACGCCCGCGCAGCCGCGAGGCATGATTGCCGGCAAGAATGCTGCCGCGTGGCTGACGAGCAAGAAAACTCAGGTCACGGGCCTTGAACTCCAGCGCCATCAATTGCGCAAGAGACACGTAGACCAGCCCGTCGGTGTTCATGCCGGAATCGCGACTTTGTCGAGAATCCGGTCCAGCACCTGATCGGCGCTGACGCCATCGGCGACAGCGTCGTAACTCAGTTGCAGACGATGACGCAGCACCGGATGCACCACCGCGCGCACGTTGTCCGGGGAGACGAAATCCTGCCCCTGCAACCACGCATCGGCGCGCGCGCAACGGTCCAGACCGATACCGCCGCGCGGGCTGGCGCCGATGGCGATCCAGCGTGCGAGGTCTTCGTCGTAATCGGCGGGATAGCGGGTCGCGTTGATCAGGTCGATCAGGTAGCTGTCGATGGCCGGCGAGACATGCACGGCGCTGACTTCCTTGCGCGCCGCGAAAATCACTTCCTGAGCGAGATTGAAACCCTTGGCTGGCGCGGTACTCGCGCCTTGGGCGAACTCTTCGTTACGCAGCAATCGCAGCACCTGACTTTCGTTTTCGGCGCTCGGATAATCGAGCAGCACCTTCATCAGGAAACGGTCCATCTGCGCTTCCGGCAGCGGGTAGGTGCCTTCCTGCTCGATCGGGTTTTGCGTCGCCACCACGATGAACAGTTCCGGCAGCGCATGGCTGTTGCCGGCCACGGTGATCTGCCGTTCCTCCATGGCTTCGAGCAGCGCTGCCTGGACCTTGGCCGGGGCGCGGTTGATCTCGTCGGCGAGAATCAGGTTGCCGAACAGCGGGCCGGGCTGAAAACGGATTTCGTTTTTGCCCTCGACCTGATGCAGCACCTCGGCGCCGGTGATGTCCGAGGGCAGCAAATCCGGGGTGAACTGGATGCGGCTCATTTTCGCGTCGAGGTGTCTGGCGAGTGCTTTGACCGTGCGGGTCTTGGCCAGGCCGGGCAGGCTTTCCAGCAGCAAATGGCCGTTAGCCAAAAGGCCGAGCAGGATCTGCCGGATGACTTGATCCTGACCGAGCACCGCTTCGGCGATGCTGGCTTGCAGGGCGTTGAGGTCGCTGAGCGCGGTCATGAGGACAGTCCTTTGTGGCCGGGTCTAGAAAAATGCCAGGGTCAGGTTGACGCTGAAGCCGTTGCCTTCGGGGCGGTTTTTGGTGTCGAACTCCGGCACCCAGCGCGCACTGATGTTGGCCTGGGCGTCGGCGAATTTGCCGGACCAGCCGATTACCGGGCCGGCGCCGACCGAGCGGCCGCGATAGCCGTTGAAGACGTCGGCCGTCTGGCCTTTGTCATCGGTCAGTTGCTGGATGTAGCCGGCGGCGATACCGGCGTTCCAGCCGTTGCCGAAACCGTGGGTCCACAGTGCGTCAAGGGTAAAGAGGTTGCCGTTGCGGTAGTCGGTGGCGTCGTTCTCGGTATAGAACTCCAGTCCGCTGGACAAGGTGAACTCGCCGCCCTTGCCGTCGAGGTGGGTAAAGGCCACGGTTGGCATGAAGGTGTAATTGTTCTGTCCCGGGTTGGCCAGGCGATCCTTGTTGTAGGCGCCGGTGGGCACGTAGATGGGCAGCGAAAACGAGATGTGATTCAGCTCATCGAAGTGGTAACCGGCGGCAATCGGCGTGATCAGTGCGTCGGCGAATTGGGTGCCGGAATCGCTGTCACCCAATGTGCGGCCGCGCGGGCCGGTGATACTCGCTTTGATGTCGGTGTATTGCACGGGAACGCCGATCGCCGAAGCGTAATTCCACGGTCCTTTGCCGGTGTCCCAGACGTGGGTGAAGTTGCCCATGGTGTAGGACACTTTCATGTCGATCCCGCCGCTGACCGAGCCGGAAATCGGTGCACCGTTACTGCCTTTCAGCGAGCCGTCGTACCAGATGCTGGTGAGCGACATGACCCAGCCCGGCTCGGGCGGAACGATCCCGGCGTTGGAAAACACCTGCTGACCGGTGATCGGTCGGCCAACGCCACCCTCTGCTGCGTAAAGCAGAGGACTGCCGATCATGCACAGCGCCAGCAACGGGCGCATTACCCACGGCTTGAACATCGGCCACGCTGCGTCG
Organism: Pseudomonas koreensis; assembly: GCF_036668835.1. Lineage (GTDB taxonomy): Bacteria > Pseudomonadota > Gammaproteobacteria > Pseudomonadales > Pseudomonadaceae > Aquipseudomonas > Aquipseudomonas koreensis_I. Next base: position 554,972 of record NZ_JAZEVW010000002.1, on the reverse strand, counting down.
TCCCGCCCGCGCTGAAAATCAGTAATCCTGGCTCGACTGCAGATCATTTCCCGATTCCATGGTGTGTTTCAGGACAGCCGGGTGCTGTTTCGCCGCCCCTGCATGTTCCCGTTCTTTATCAAGCCTGTAGGACAGGTTCTTCTGAAACTAGCAGCAAATCGGGGGTTAGCCAGTCGAAGGGATTAATTCCTTGGTGTATGGGGGACAACGCACATAGCGAGCTCGTCAGGTCTTTTTCGCCTGCTCGCGAATACGCTGTTCTTGCTCACGCAATGACGGTGTCAGGTGTTCGCCGAAGTCGTCAGCAGAGAAAATCTGCCTGATCTCGATTTCAGCCTCGGTGCCCGGCATCGGGTTGGGGCAGCGCTTTACCCATTCGATGGCTTCTTCTTTCGATTTCACCTCCCAGACCCAATAGCCAGCGATCAACTCCTTGGTTTCGATGAACGGGCCGTCGATTACCGTGCGTTGGTCGCCGGAAAAACGCACGCGCGCGCCTTTGCTGCTTGGGTGCAGGCCATCGGCTTCGACCAGAACGCCGGCCTTGGCCAGTTCTTCATTGAAATTGCCCATCGCGCTGAGCAGTTCTTCAGTTGGCATCAGACCGGCTTCGGAATCGGCGCTGGCTTTGACGAGGATCATGAAACGCATGGCGGGTGCTCCTGAAAAAAGGGGAGGTTTCGCTAGCTGGTCGAATGGCGCAACGCTGAATCGACACCATTTCATGCAACACCGCAAAAAACTCCTACAAGGGGATTGGCGCTGGGTTGTATACAATTTCCCGTGCTCGCCCCCAACAGTTCAACGAAGGGTTTAGCTCGTCAGGCCATTTCATGGTTAACTTCCGCCTCTTGCATGCTTTCCAATCAAAAACATCAGAAGGACTCAAGTCATGGCTCAAGTCACCCTTAAAGGCAATCCGGTTCAAGTCAACGGCCAGTTGCCACAAGCCGGTTCCAAGGCGCCAGCCTTTTCTCTGGTTGCCGGCGATCTGTCTGACGTCACCCTGAAAGACTTTGCCGGCAAGCGCAAAATCCTCAACATCTTCCCAAGCGTCGACACCCCGACCTGTGCCACCTCCGTGCGCAAGTTCAACGCTCAGGCCAATGACATCAACAACACCGTGGTGCTGTGCATTTCCGCTGACCTGCCGTTCGCCCAGGCGCGTTTCTGCGGTGCCGAAGGTCTGGAAAACGTGAAGAACCTTTCGACCCTGCGCGGCAGCGAGTTCATCGAAAACTACGGCGTAGCCATCGCTGACGGCCCGCTGAAAGGCCTGACCGCCCGTGCCGTGGTCGTGCTGGACGAGAACGACAACGTTCTTCACAGCGAACTGGTCAAGGAAATCGCTGAAGAGCCAAACTACGAAGCGGCACTGTCCGTTCTCAAGTAAGGCTTTTACAATTGTTAACGGCCTGGCCCTGTCCAGGCCGTTTTCATTTGTGTATCAGGGTTTTGCCTCACACCTTGAAACGTAAGTGCAAGGTAAATTGCCGGTAAAGCTGCTTTGCTTAAATCCAGTCAGTGCTTATCGTTCAGCCTCCCGTAATAGAAGCCCACGCGCCAATGGTCAATAACTCCATGCAATCGTCTTCCCGCAAATCCCGTCGCTGGCTGATCAGCCTGCTTGTCCTGTTGGTGATCGCCGTACTGTGCTGGAAATTCTGGCCCGCCGGTTCCGCCCACAAAGAGGGCGCGGACAAGGCAGCGGCCGGGCATGCCGGACGGTCCGGGATGATGCGGCCGGGCTTCGGTGGCGGCACCGGGCCGATTCCGGTGCGCGTGGCGCCGGCGGTAACCGGGGACTTCCCGCTGTATTACAAGGCGCTGGGCACCGTGACGGCGCTCAATACCATCAACGTACGCAGCCGGGTCGGCGGCGAGCTGATGAAGATCAATTTCGAAGAAGGGCAAATGGTCAAGGCCGGCGATGTATTGGCCGAGATCGATCCGCGTCCATACCAGAACGCCTTGCTCCAGGCCGAAGGCACCTTGCTGCAGAATCAGGCGCAGCTGAAAAACGCTCAGGTCGACGTCGAGCGTTATCGCGGTCTCTATAAAGAAGACAGCATCGCCAAGCAGACCCTGGACACCGCCGAAGCGCTGGTCGGCCAGTATCTGGGCACGGTCAAGACCAATCAGGCCGCGGTCAACGACGCCAAGCTCAACCTCGAATTCACTAAAATCCGCGCACCGATTGCCGGGCGCGTCGGTTTGCGTCAGGTCGACGTCGGTAACCTCGTTACCGCCAACGACACCACGGCGCTGGCAGTGATCACCCAGACACAGCCAATCAGCGTGGCTTTCACCTTGCCGGAAAACAGCCTCGACACGGTGCTCGCGCGCTATCGCAGCGGCGCCAGACTGTCGGCTGAGGCGTGGGATCGCGGCGACAGCAAACTGCAGGCCACCGGTGTACTGCAAAGCCTCGATAACCAGATCGACGTCGCCACCGGCACCCTGAAATTCAAGGCCCGTTACGATAACCGCGATCAGGCGCTGTTCCCCAATCAGTTCGTCAATATCCATTTGCTCGCGGACACGCTGAAGGGCGTGGTGCTGGCCCCCTCGGCGGCGATTCAGTTCGGCACCAACGGCACCTTCGTCTATGCGCTGGACGGCGACAAGAAAGTCACCATCCGTCAGTTGAAGATCGGCGCCAGTGATGGCGAGCACACCGTCGTCACCGAAGGGTTGGCGGCAGGCGACCGCGTGGTGCTGGAAGGCACCGACCGCCTCAAGGAAGGCAGTGAAGTCGAAGTGGTCAATGACAGCAATCAGGTGCCGACCACGCCGACCGAGCATCTGCAAGGCAAATCCGCCGCCAACGCGCCGGACGCCGCCGTGACTGACAAGGCCAAGAAGGGCGCATGAACATTTCGCGGCTGTTCATCCTCCGACCGGTAGCCACCACCCTGAGCATGCTGGCCATTGTCCTGGCCGGTCTGATCGCTTATCGCCTGTTGCCGGTGTCGGCGCTGCCCCAGGTCGATTACCCGACCATCCGCGTCATGACCCTGTATCCCGGCGCCAGCCCGGATGTAATGACCAGTGCAGTCACGGCGCCGCTTGAGCGTCAGTTCGGGCAGATGCCCGGCCTGACGCAGATGGCCTCGACCAGCTCCGGCGGCGCTTCGGTGCTGACCCTGCGCTTCAGCCTCGACATCAATATGGATGTCGCCGAGCAGCAGGTGCAGGCGGCGATCAATGCCGCGACCAACTTGCTGCCGACTGACTTGCCGGCACCCCCGGTGTACAACAAGGTCAACCCGGCGGACACCCCGGTGCTGACGTTGGCGATTACTTCGAAAACCATGCTGCTGCCCAAGCTCAACGATCTGGTCGATACACGCATGGCGCAGAAGATCGCCCAGATCAGCGGGGTCGGCATGGTCAGCATTGCCGGCGGCCAGCGTCAGGCGGTGCGGATCAAGGTCAACCCGGAGGCCCTGGCGGCGAACAGCCTGAACCTGTCGGACGTGCGCACCTTGATCAGCGCCTCCAACGTTAACCAGCCGAAGGGCAACTTCGATGGCCCGACGCGGGTGTCGATGCTCGATGCCAACGACCAGCTGACCTCGCCCGAGGACTACGCCAACCTGATTCTTGCCTACAAGAACGGCGCGCCGCTACGGCTCAAGGACGTCGCCGAGATCGTCGACGGCGCGGAGAACGAACGTCTGGCGGCGTGGGCCAACCAGAATCAGGCGGTGTTGCTGAACATTCAGCGCCAACCCGGTGCCAACGTGATCGAGGTAGTCGACCGCATCAAGGCGTTGCTGCCGAGCATTACCGACAACCTGCCGGCCGGCCTCGACGTGACGGTGCTGACCGATCGCACCCAGACCATCCGCGCTTCGGTCACCGACGTGCAACACGAATTGCTCATTGCCATCGCTTTGGTGGTGATGGTGACGTTCCTGTTCCTGCGCCGGTTCAGCGCGACGATCATCCCGTCGGTGGCCGTGCCGCTGTCGCTGATCGGCACGTTCGGCGTGATGTATCTGGCCGGGTTCTCGGTCAACAACCTGACCCTGATGGCGCTGACCATTGCCACCGGTTTCGTGGTCGACGACGCGATCGTCATGCTCGAGAACATTTCGCGCTTCATCGAGGAGGGCGACAGTCCGATGCAGGCCGCGCTCAAGGGCGCCAGACAGATCGGCTTCACCCTGATTTCCCTGACCCTGTCGCTGATCGCCGTATTGATCCCGCTGCTGTTCATGGCGGACGTGGTCGGGCGCCTGTTCCGCGAATTCGCGATTACCCTGGCGGTGGCAATCCTGATTTCGCTGGTGGTGTCGCTGACCCTGACGCCAATGATGTGCGCACGCCTGCTCAAGCGTGAACCGCAAGAGCACGAGCAAGGCCGTTTCTATCGGGCCAGTGGCGCGTTCATCGACTGGATGATCGCCGGCTATGGGCGCATGTTGCAGTGGGTGCTCAAGCATCAACCGCTGACCTTGCTGGTGGCCATCGGCACACTGGCGCTGACGGTGTTCCTCTACATGGTCGTGCCGAAGGGCTTCTTCCCGGTACAGGACACCGGCGTGATCCAGGGGATTTCCGAAGCGCCGCAGTCGATTTCCTTTGCCGCCATGGGCGAACGCCAGCAGGAACTGGCCCGAGTGATCCTTGAAGATCCGGCGGTGCAAAGCCTGTCGTCGTATATCGGTGTTGACGGCGATAACGCCACCCTCAACAGTGGCCGCTTGCTGATCAACCTCAAACCCCACGGCGAACGTGATCTGAGCGCCAGTGAAGTGATTGCGCGCCTGCAACCCAAGCTGGACAAACTGGTGGGTATCCGCCTGTTCATGCAGCCGGTGCAGGACCTGACCATCGAAGACCGCGTCAGCCGCACCCAATACCAGTTCAGCATGTCCTCGCCGGACGCCGAGTTGCTCAGCCAATGGAGCGGGCGACTGGTCGAGGCACTGGCCCAGCGCCCCGAACTCACCGACGTTGCCAGTGACCTGCAGGACAAGGGCTTGCAGGTCTATCTGGTGATCGACCGCGACGCCGCTTCACGCCTTGGCGTTTCGGTGTCGAACATCACCGATGCGCTGTACGACGCTTTCGGTCAGCGGCAGATCTCGACCATCTACACCCAGGCCAGCCAATACCGCGTGGTGCTGCAGGCCCAGGCCGGCGAACGCATCGGCCCGCAGGCGCTGGACCAGATCCACGTCAAGACCACCGATGACGCGCAGGTGCGCCTGTCGAGCCTGGCCCATGTCGAAGAGCGCCAGGCGCAATTGGCAATTACTCATATCGGCCAGTTCCCGGCGGTAATGATGTCCTTCAACCTGGCCCCCGGCGTGGCGCTGGGGCATGCGGTCGACGTGATCGAACAAGTGCAGCAGGACATCGGCATGCCGGTCGGCGTGCAGACCCAGTTCCAGGGTGCGGCCGAAGCCTTCCAGGCGTCGCTGTCGAGCACCTTGCTGCTGATTCTGGCCGCAGTGGTGACGATGTACATCGTGTTGGGCGTGCTGTACGAAAGCTATATCCACCCGATCACGATTCTTTCGACGCTGCCTTCAGCAGCGGTCGGTGCGCTGCTCGCGCTGCTGCTCAGCGGCAACGATCTGGGGATGATCGCGATCATCGGCATCATTCTGCTGATCGGTATCGTGAAAAAGAACGCGATCATGATGATCGACTTCGCCCTCGATGCCGAACGCACCCAGGGCATGGCCCCGGAGCAGGCGATCTATCAGGCAGCGCTGCTGCGCTTCCGGCCGATTTTGATGACTACGCTGGCGGCATTGTTTGGCGCGGTGCCGTTGATGCTCGCCACAGGTTCCGGCGCTGAACTGCGTCAACCGCTGGGTCTGGTGATGGTTGGCGGATTGTTGGTGAGCCAGGTGTTGACGCTGTTCACCACGCCGGTGATTTACCTGGCTTTTGATCGGTTGGGGCGGCGTTGGACCAAGCCTGTCGCGGGAGAGGTGGTGTGAGCGGCGTGGTGAAAGCAGCTTCAAGCTGCAAGCTTCAAGCTGCAAGAAAACAGCAGCCTGCGCGCGCAGGAACAGCTTGTAGCTCGCAGCTTGCAGCTTGGAGCTCGACGCTATGAACCTCTCCGGTCCGTTCATCAAACGCCCCGTGGCAACCATGCTGCTGTCATTGGCCATCATGCTGCTCGGTGGCGTGAGTTTCGGTCTGTTGCCGGTCTCGCCGCTGCCGCAGATGGATTTCCCGGTGATCGTCGTGCAGGCGAGCCTGCCCGGTGCCAGCCCGGAGGTGATGGCGTCGACCGTGGCGACGCCGCTGGAGCGTTCGTTCGGTGCGATTGCCGGCGTCAACACCATGAGCAGTCGTTCCAGTCAAGGCTCGACCCGGGTCATTCTGCAGTTTGACCTCGACCGCGACATCAATGGCGCGGCACGGGAGGTGCAGGCGGCGATCAACGCTTCGCGCAATCTGCTGCCGAGCGGAATGCGCAGCATGCCGACCTATAAAAAGGTCAACCCGTCGCAGGCGCCGATCATGGTCCTGTCGCTGACTTCGGACGTGCTGGAAAAAGGTCAGCTCTATGACCTCGCATCGACCATCCTCTCGCAAAGTCTGTCGCAGGTGCAGGGCGTCGGCGAAGTGCAGATCGGCGGCAGTTCGCTGCCGGCAGTGCGCATCGAGCTCGAACCGCAGGCGCTGAACCAGTACGGCGTGGCGCTCGACGATGTGCGCAAGACCATCGCCGAAGCCAACGTGCGCCGGCCCAAAGGTTCGGTCGAGGACGGCCAGCGCCTGTGGCAGATCCAGGCCAATGACCAGTTGGAGAAGGCCAAGGACTACGAGTCGCTGATCATTCACTACGCCGACGGCGCGGCGCTGCGCCTCAAGGACGTGGCCAAGGTCAGTGATGGCGTCGAAGACCGTTACAACAGCGGTTTCTTCAACGATGACGCGGCGGTGCTGTTGGTGATCAACCGCCAGGCCGGCGCCAACATCATCGAGACGGTCAACGAGATCAAGGCGCAGTTGCCGGCCCTGCAAGCGGTGCTGCCGGCCAGCGTCAAGCTGAACCTGGCGATGGACCGCTCGCCGGTGATCAAGGCCACCCTGCACGAAGCGGAAATGACCCTGTTGATCGCCGTGGCCCTGGTGATTCTGGTGGTGTTCCTGTTTCTCGGGAATTTCCGCGCTTCGCTGATCCCGACCCTGGCCGTGCCGGTGTCGCTGGTCGGCACCTTCGCGGTGATGTACCTGTACGGTTTCTCGCTGAACAACTTGTCGCTGATGGCACTGATTCTCGCCACCGGTCTGGTGGTGGATGACGCGATCGTGGTGCTGGAGAACATTTCCCGGCACATCGACGAAGGCGTCAAACCCATGCAGGCTGCGTACCTCGGCGCCAAGGAAGTCGGCTTTACCTTGCTGTCGATGAACGTCTCGCTGGTGGCGGTGTTCCTGTCGATTCTGTTCATGGGCGGGATTGTCGAGAGCCTGTTCCGTGAGTTTTCGATCACTCTTGCGGCGGCGATCATCGTCTCGCTGGTGGTGTCCCTGACCTTGACGCCGATGCTCTGCGCGCGTTGGCTCAAGCCGCACACGCCGGGCCAGGAAAACCGCCTGCAACGCTGGAGCCAGCGGACCAACGACTGGATGGTCGACAAGTACGCCAGCAGTCTCGACTGGGTGCTGCGCCACCGCCGTCTGACTCTGCTCAGCCTGTTGATCACCGTCGCGGTCAACGTCGCCCTGTACGTGGTGGTGCCGAAGACCTTCATGCCGCAACAGGACACCGGTCAGTTGATCGGCTTCGTGCGCGGCGACGACGGCCTGTCGTTCAGCGTGATGCAGCCGAAAATGGAAATCTTCCGCCGCGCTGTGCTCAAGGACGCTGCGGTAGAAAGCGTCGCCGGCTTCATCGGTGGCACCAACGGCACCAACAACGCCTTCATGCTGGTGCGCCTGAAGCCGATCAAGGATCGGCAGCTCAACGCACAGAAAGTCATCGAGCGCCTGCGCAAGGAGATGCCCAAGGTCCCCGGCGCACAACTGATGCTGATGGCGGACCAGGATCTGCAATTTGGCGGTGGCCGCGAGCAGACCACTTCGCAGTACAGCTACATCCTGCAAAGTGGTGATCTGGGCGAGCTGCGCAAGTGGTATCCGAAGGTGGTCGCGGCGCTGCGCGCCTTGCCTGAATTGACCGCGATCGATGCCCGTGAGGGCGCCGGCGCGCAGCAAGTGACGCTGATCGTCGACCGTGATCAGGCCAAACGCCTCGGCATCGATATGGACATGGTCACCGCCGTGCTCAACAACGCCTACAGCCAGCGGCAGATTTCAACCATCTACGACAGCCTCAACCAGTATCAGGTGGTGATGGAGGTCAATCCGAAATACGCCCAGGACCCGGTGACGCTCAAGCAGGTGCAGGTGATTACCGCCGATGGCGCGCGCGTGCCGCTATCGACCTTCGCTCATTACGAAAACAGCCTCGAAGACGACCGCGTCAGCCACGAAGGCCAGTTCGCCTCCGAGAGCATCGCGTTCGACATGGCTGAAGGCGTGACGGTGGAGCAGGGTAGCGCCGCGATCGAGCGGGCGATTGCCAAGGTTGGTTTGCCGGAAGACGTGATCGCGAAAATGGCCGGCACCGCCGACGCCTTTGCCGCGACGCAAAAGAGCCAGCCGTTCATGATTCTCGGCGCACTGCTGGCGGTGTATCTGGTCCTCGGCGTGTTGTATGAAAGCTATATTCATCCGCTGACGATTCTTTCTACGTTGCCGTCGGCGGGTGTCGGCGCGTTGCTGTCGATCTATGCGTTGGGTAGCGAGTTCAGCCTGATCTCGTTGCTCGGCCTGTTCCTGCTGATCGGGGTGGTGAAGAAGAACGCCATTCTGATGATTGACCTGGCGTTGCAACTGGAACGTCATCAAGGCCTGTCGCCGCTGGAGTCGATCCGCAGCGCCTGCCTGCAACGGCTGCGACCGATTTTGATGACCACGCTGGCGGCGATTCTTGGCGCCTTGCCGCTGCTGCTTGGCCGTGCCGAAGGTGCGGAAATGCGCCAGCCGCTGGGCCTGACCATCATTGGCGGGCTGGTCTTCAGCCAGATCCTCACGCTTTACACCACCCCGGTGGTTTACCTCTATCTCGACAAGCTGCGCCATCGTTTCAACCAATGGCGTGGCGTGCGTACTGACGCCGCTCTGGAAACTCCGCTATGACTGACCGTTCGCTTTTCAACCTGGCCACCGCACGGGGCTCGCGCTTGCTGAGCCTGTCGCTGTGTGTGGCGCTGCTCAGTGCCTGCGCTGTCGGCCCGGATTATCAGCGCCCGCAGACGGCTGAAATTGCGCAGTACAAGGAAGCCGCAGGCTGGACCCAGGCCAACCCGAGCGATGCGCTGGCCCGCGGCGCCTGGTGGGAGTTGTATGGCGATCAGCAGCTCAACGGGCTGATCGAAAGACTCAACAGCTCCAACCAGACGGTCGCCCAGTCGGAAGCGCAGTACCGGCAGGCCCAGGCTCTGGTGCGCAGCGCGCGCGGAGCGTTTTACCCCAGCGTCGACCTGAGCGTGGGCAAGACCCGTTCCAGCCAGGGCACCGGCAGCAGCAGTTCGAGCCTGAGCAGTTCTTCCAGCGGCATTCGCGATACCTACAATGCTGAGCTGGGCGTCAGTTGGGAAGCCGACATCTGGGGCAAACTGCGTCGCGGCCTCGAAGCCGACGAGGCCAGCGCCCAGGCCAGTTTTGCCGATCTGGCGGCGATGCGCCTGAGCCAGCAGTCGGAACTGGTGCAGAACTACCTGCAATTGCGCGTGATCGATCAACAGAAACGTTTGCTGGAAGCGACCGTTGCGGCGTATCAGCGATCGTTGCAGATGACCCAGAATCAGTACCGCGCCGGGGTTTCCGGGCGTGATGCGGTCGCGCAGGCGCAGACCCAGCTGAAAAGCACCCAGGCCGATCTGGTCGACCTGATCTGGCAGCGCGCGCAATTCGAGAACGCCATTGCCGTGCTCACCGGGCAAGCGCCGGCCGACTTCAGCATTGCCGAAGTGCAGACCATCCCGAAACTGCCACAGGTGCCGGTGAGTCTGCCGTCGCAATTGCTGGAACGGCGTCCGGATATTGCATCGGCGGAGCGCTCGGTGATTGCCGCCAACGCCAATATCGGCGTGGCGAAAGCCGCGTACTACCCGGACCTGACCCTCAGCCTGAGTGGCGGCTACAGCAGCAGCACTTCGCAAAACCTGATCAGCCTGCCGAACCGTTTCTGGTCGGTCGGGCCGAAACTGGCGCTGCCGTTGTTCGACGGCGGCCAGCGCTCGGCGGAAGTCGACCGCACCGAAGCGGTGTATGACCAGACCGTGGCCCAATACCGGCAGACCGTGCTGGACGGTTTCCGCGAAGTGGAAAACTATCTGGTGCAGCTCAAGGTGTATGAAGAAGAAGCCGCAGTGCGTCAGGAAGCGCTCGACGCGGCGCGCGATTCCTTGCGCCTGACGGAGAACCAGTACAAGGCCGGGCTGATCGCTTATATCGACGTGGTCGTGGTGCAAGCCACGGCGCTGAGCAACGAGCGCAGCGTGCTGAACATTCTGCAAAGCCGCCTGATCGCCAGCGTGCAGTTGATTGCCGCACTGGGCGGTGGCTGGGATGGCCAGCTGGAAGTCAGCGGCACGCAATAACCTGGCTGAGCGATCGTTCCCACGCTCTGCGTGGGAACGATCAATCGGCGAACCGGACGATTGTAAGACGATCAGACACCGCTTCATCGGCTTGATGGCCATTTGATAACTTTGTCAGTGCGTTCTTCTGCGCAATCAGTACAATCGCCGCATTTACCCGACCGAGAATGGACGCGATTGTGCGTTGGGTGTCCACGAGAATCCCCATGCTCATCGGTAGTTATTCCTCCACTCTGGTTTTCATTTCGTTGTGCGTGGCGATTCTCGCTTCCTACACCGCACTCGACCTCACCGGCCGCATCGCCACCGCCAGGGGCCGCGCCGTGCATTTCTGGACGGCCGGCGGCGCGTTCGCCATGGGCGTCGGCGTGTGGTCGATGCACTTCATCGGCATGCTCGCCTTCAAGCTGCCGATCGATCTGGGTTACGACATTGTCCTCACCGCGCTGTCGCTGCTGATCGCCGTACTGTCTTGCGGCTTTGCCCTGTGGCTGGTCAGCCAGCCGAAGCTGCCGATTCTGCAACTGGGTTTCGGCGCCCTGATCATGGGTTCCGGGATCAGTGCCATGCATTACACCGGCATGGCGGCGATGCGCATGACTCCGGGGATCGATTACGATCCGGCGCTGTTCGGCGCCTCGTTGCTGATCGCCGTCGGCGCTTCGGCCGCAGCGCTGTGGATCGCCTTCCGTCTGCGCCAGCATTCGCCGTACGTGCGGCTGATTCGCGCCGGCGCAGCGGTGATCATGGGGGTTGCCATCGTCGGCATGCATTACACCGGCATGGCCGCTGCGCAATTTCCGGCGGGCAGTTTCTGCGGCGCCACGCTCAACGGCTTGAAAGGCAATGGCCTCGACGGACTGGTCTTGATCACCACGCTGGCGGTGCTGTCGATCGCTTTGCTGACCTCTATTCTTGATGCGCGTCTTGAAGCGCGTACCGCCGACCTCGCACACTCGTTGACCGTGGCCAACCGCGAACTCACCCAACTGGCTTTGCACGACCCGCTGACCGGTCTGCCGAATCGCATGCTGCTCGACGACCGCATCAATCAGGCGATGAAAAAGGTCGACGAGCACGGCGGCTGTTTCGCCTTGATGTTCATCGATCTGGATGGCTTCAAACCGGTCAACGATGCGTTCGGCCATCACATGGGCGACCAATTGTTGCGCGAAGTCGGTGTGCGTCTGCGCGAAGACCTGCGCGGCCAGGACACGCTGGCGCGGATCGGCGGTGATGAGTTCGTCCTGCTGGTGCGTTTGAGCGAACCCAATGATGCGCTGGGCCTGGCCGCGCGCCAGGTGGGCTTGGTCGCCCAGGCATTCCGCGTCGCGGGCCATGATTTGCAGATTTCCGCCAGCGTCGGCATCGCCCTGTATCCGGGCAACGGCCAGAACGCCCAGGAACTGCTGATGAATGCCGATGCGGCGATGTACCACGCCAAGGGCGGCGGGAAAAACGGCTACAGCTTTTTCGATGCTTCGATGAACAACAACGCGCGCAAGCAGTTGCAGTTGCTGCAAGACCTGCGCGCGGCGCTGGAGCACAGCCAGTTCAGCCTGCATTACCAGCCCAAGTTCGACGCCGGCAATGGCCGCGCGGTCGGGGCGGAGGCGTTGTTGCGCTGGCAGCATCCGGTGCACGGCATGCTGATGCCGGACAAATTCATCGAACTGGCGGAGAAAAGCGGCCTGATCATTCCGATTGGCGAATGGGTGCTCAACGAGGCGTGCCGGCAGATGCGCGAGTGGTTTGTGCTCGGTTACACCGACTGGCGGATTGCCGTAAATCTCTCGGCCTTGCAGTTCTGCCACACCGGGCTGGTGCGCAGCGTCGCCACGGCGTTGGCCACGCATCACTTGCCCGCGAACAGCCTGACCCTGGAAATCACCGAAACCACGGCGATGAGCGATGCCGATGCGAGCATGACGGTGTTGCAGGAGTTGTCGGACATGGGCGTCGACCTGTCGATCGATGACTTCGGCACTGGTTATTCCAGCCTGATGTACCTCAAGCGCCTGCCGGCCAACGAGCTGAAGATCGATCGGGGTTTTGTCCGCGATCTGGAACACGACAGCGACGACGCGGCGATTGTCTCGGCGATCGTGGCGCTGGGGCAGGCGTTGGGTCTGCGGATTGTTGCGGAAGGGGTTGAAACCGGGGTGCAGCAGAAGTTTTTGACTCAGTTGGGTTGTGATTCCTTGCAGGGTTATCTGCTCGGGCATCCGCTGCCGGCCGAGCGTTTCATGCAGGACATTGTGCGCGGTGAGGCGTTGGCGCTGGCCTGATTGACCGCGTTATCGTTCTTCGCGAGCAGGCTCGCTCTCACTGGGTAGCGCATGCAAAACCCTGCAATGGCGGTTATTCTTGGCCCCGACTGTCACGTGTGCATTTGGGGGAAAGGCCAGCATGGATAAAGTCATCGTGATCACCGGCGGCGGGCGCGGCATCGGCGCCGCTACGGCGCTGTTGGCTGCCGCGCAGGGCTATCGGATCTGCATCAACTATCAGTCGGATGAACAGGCCGCGCACAGCGTGCTGGAGCAAGTCCGGGCCTTGGGCGCCCAGGCGATTGCCGTACGCGCCGACGTCAGTATCGAAGATGAAGTGATAGCACTGTTCCATCGCGTCGACACCGAGCTGGGCCGGGTCACCGCACTGGTGAATAACGCCGGCACCGTCGGGCAAAAGTCGCGGGTCGACGAAATGTCCGAATTCCGTATCCTGAAAATCATGAAAACCAACGTGCTGGCGCCGATCCTTTGCGCCAAACACGCAATCCTGCGCATGTCGCCCAAGCATGGCGGGCAGGGTGGCAGCATCGTTAACGTCTCCTCCGTCGCCGCACGGCTCGGTTCGCCCAACGAATACGTCGATTACGCCGCCTCCAAAGGCGCACTCGATACCTTCACCATTGGCCTGTCGAAGGAAGTGGCGGGCGAGGGCATTCGGGTCAATGCGGTGCGTCCGGGTTACATCTATACCGATTTCCACGCGTTGAGCGGCGACCCGGACCGCGTCAGCAAACTGGAATCGGCGATCCCCATGGCCCGTGGTGGCCGGCCGGATGAAGTGGCGGAGGCGATTGTCTGGTTGTTGTCGGACAAGGCGTCGTATGCGACGGGGACGTTTGTGGATCTGGGGGGCGGGCGCTGAGCTTCCAGATTGATGTTGCCTGGCCCGGCCTCTTCGCGAGCAGGCTCGCTCCCACAGTAGATTAGTGAATACAGAACCAATGTGGGAGCGAGCCTGCTCGCGAATGGGCCAGTCCAGGCAATATCAAACTGTCAGAACGACCGCACGATCCGCCCCAACGTCTCCATGGCCTTCTCCGAATCCTCGGTCCACGGGCTGCCATAGTTCAGCCGAATACAATTCCTGAACCGCTGCGTCGGTGAGAAAATCGGCCCCGGCGCGATGCTGATGCCCTGCGCCAGCGCCATCTGGAACAACTTCAGCGAATCCATTTGCGGCGGCAACTCCAGCCACAGGAAGTACCCGCCTGCCGGCTGGCTGACCCGCGTCTGCGCCGGGAAGTAGCGGGCAATGGCCGCGAGCATGGCGCTTTGCTGCTCTTCCAGCGCGTAGCGCAATTTGCGCAGGTGACGGTCGTAACCGCCGTGTTGCAGGTAATCGGCGATCGCCGCTTGTGCCGGCATCGAGGCGCACAGCGAGGTCATCAGCTTCAGCCGTTCGATCCTCTGCGCGTAGCGCCCGGCGGCGACCCAGCCGATGCGGTAGCCGGGGGCGAGGCTTTTGGCGAACGAGCCGCAATGCATGACCAGCCCTTCGGTATCGAACGCCTTGGCCGGTTTTGGCGCCTGTTGACCGTAATAAAGCTCGGCGTAGACATCGTCTTCGATCAGCGGCACCTGATGCGAGCGCAGCAGTTCGACCAGTTCCTGTTTTTTCGCCTCGGGCATGGTGGCGCCCATCGGGTTCTGGAAACTGGTCATGCACCAGCAGGCCTTGATCGGATGGCGTTCCAGCGTCTGCGCGAGCACACCGAGGTCGATGCCGTCACGCGGATGCACGGGAATTTCCACGGCCTTGAGCTTTAGCCGTTCGAGCACTTGCAGGCTGGCATAGAACGCCGGGGCTTCGATGGCCACCAGATCGCCGGGTTCCGTAACGGCTTGCAGACACAGGTTCAACGCTTCGAGGGCGCCGTTGGTGATCAGCAGTTCTTCCATCGGCAGCATCAGCCCGCCGACCATGTAACGCAGGGCGATTTGCCGACGCAATTGCGGGTTGCCCGGCGACATGTCGGTGACCACCATGCGCGGGTCCATCTCGCGCGCGGCGCTGGCCAGCGAGCGCGACAGCCGTTGCAACGGGAATAGCGTCGGGCTGGGGAACGCCGAGCCGAAGGGCACGGTGTTCGGGTCCTTGATCGAATCGAGCACCGAAAACACCAGTTCGCTGACGTCTACCTCGGTGGACTCATTGACCTGATGGCTGATCACCGGCTCGGAGAACGGGCTCGGTGCATGAGTGTTGACGAAATAGCCGGAGCGCGGGCGCGCACGGATCAGTCCGCGACGTTCGAGCAGGTAGTAGGCCTGAAACACTGTGGACGGGCTGACGCCGTAGGTCTGGCTGGCGTAACGCACCGACGGCACGCGCTGGCCGGGGCCGAGGACGCCGGAGCGGATCAGTTCAGCGATGTCGTCGGCGAATTTTTCGTAGCGTTTCATTGGGGGCCCTGGTGTTCTGGATTTTTGTGATGTGTCAGGGGGAAGGCCCCTCACCCTAGCCCTCCTCCAGAGGGCGAGGGGACTGACCGTAGTGAATTTTAGAAGTACGTCGACCTGAGCTGGCTGTATTGAATCCATAATCGACTCGGTTTCGCAGATTGATGCAGAAAGTCATACACCTGGGTCGGCTCCCTCTCCCTCGGGAGAGGGCTGGGGTGAGGGGCGCGATTCTAACGGCTCAACGATTCATCGGCGCGACAAACCTGCTCTTGGCCACGCTGTACACCTTTGGCTCATCGCTGTCGGCGATCTTGAAGCTCAACGTCTGCGAGCTGCTGTTCGGCCGTTCAGTCGTCATCGCCACCGACACGGGCACATCGACAATCTCGCCCGGCGCCAGACTCAGCTCCGTCTGGCCTTGCAGTTGGAAACCGTCCCCGTCGACCAGTGACAGGTTGTAGCTCTGCCGCTGTTGAGTCTTGTTGATGATTTTGAGGCTGTAGATGTTCTCGATCTGCCCTTGGGCATTCTCGCGAAACAGTCCGCGATCCTTGGTCACGTCCAGCGAGACCATCGGTCGCTCCACCAACGCCCACGCCAACGCGCCGAGCATCACTAACAGCACCAGCGTGTATCCAATCAAACGGGGACGCAGCAGATGCGTCTTGCCGCCCTGCAATTGGTGCTCGGAACTGTAGCGGATCAGCCCACGCGGGTAGTTCATCTTGTCCATGATCGAATCGCAGGCGTCGATGCACGCCGCGCAGCCGATGCACTCCATCTGCAAGCCGTCGCGGATGTCGATGCCGGTCGGGCAGACCTGCACGCACAGATGACAATCGATGCAATCGCCAAGCCCCGCTTCAACAGGTTTGGCCTCGCGTTTGCGCGGCCCACGGTTTTCGCCGCGGGCGGCGTCGTAGGCGATGGTCAACGTGTCTTTGTCGAACATCACGCTCTGGAACCGCGCATAGGGACACATGTGCATGCACACCGCCTCGCGCAGCCAACCGGCGTTGATGTAGGTGGCGGCGGTGAAGAACAGCACCCAGAACAAACTGACACCGCCGATCTGCAAGGTCAGCAGCTCCTCGGCGAGTGGCCGGATCGGCGTGAAATAGCCGACGAAGGTCAGCCCGGTCAGCACGCTGATCGCCAGCCACAACGTGTGCTTGGCCGCGCGCCGCGCCAGCTTCTTCACGGTCCACGGCGCGGCTTGCAATTTGATCCGCTGGTTGCGCTCGCCTTCGGTGATTTTCTCGCACCACATGAAAATCCAGGTCCACGAACTTTGCGGGCAGGTATAGCCACACCAGACGCGGCCGGCGAACACGGTGATGGCGAACAGGCCGAACGCGGCGATGATCAGCAGCGCCGACAGCAGAATGAAATCCTGTGGCCAGAAGGTTGCGCCGAAGATGTGGAATTTGCTTTCGGCCAGATCCCACAGCACCGCCTGGCGACCACCCCAATTCAGCCAGACGGTGCCGAAGAACAGCGCAAACAGAACCCCGGCGCCGCTCAGGCGCAAGTTGCGGAAAACTCCCGTGAAGCTGCGGGTGTGGATCTGGTTGTCGCTGGACTTGAACGTCGCCTTCAGCGGGCGTGCGGGCACCTTATTTATATGCGCTGCTTGGTTGGGGGAAGCTTCAACGGTTCGGACGGGGATTTGTTCGCTCATGGTCGTTCGCTCATCAGCCTCCATCAGGCCGGAGCACTATGAGCGTCGATCTGTATACAAAACAGACTCAGGTATTTGAATAAAAAGCGGATCAGATACGTTGTGGCGCACTGCCTGCGGCAACTTGAAGCAGCACGCCGATAAAGGCGCAAGCGCCTATCGCAGGCGTTTGCGCGCGGTGTTGATCAAGGTCAGTCAAATCACCGAATCACCTGTGTCTGCTTTCACATGTTCGCGGCCGTCTTTGGCGCCGGCCACGGTCAGTGCATCGACTTCGGCTTCGGTCAGGTAGATGCGCTGACCTTCAATATCGACCGCCGACATGGCTTTATCGGTGTCGGTGATCACGGTCAGGTCGCTGCACAGGCGAATCTCCTCGCCGTTTTCGGTGGTGAAGAAGCACGTCTGGTTCTCGATTCGAACGGGCATGAGCGCTGTCCTTTTTCCATGAGGGTCTTGTGGATTAGGGCGCAAGCGTTGCGGTTGGTTCTGCGCAACCGATTAATGGTCGCCGTTGTCCATCGTTTATCAAGCCAATAACAAGAGACTGCACGATGGAAGACTGGTGGGACGAGGTGTGGCAAACCCTGCAAGCGGAATTTGCCGATGTCGCCGATGCATCGCAAATCACCCGCATCACCGTACGCCTGGTGATGGCGGCGGTGCTCGGCGGCATCCTTGGCTTCGAGCGCGAGCACAAGGGCAAGGCTGCTGGCGTGCGTACGCACATGCTGGTGGCGCTGGGCGCCGCGTTGTTCGTGCTGGTGCCGCAAACGTCGGGCGCGGAATCCGATGCAATGAGCCGGGTGTTGCAAGGCGTGATCGCCGGGATCGGCTTCCTGGGCGCCGGGACCATTCTGAAGAATCAGCAGGGCGACGAGGCCCACGTCAAAGGCCTGACCACCGCGGCCGGGTTGTGGATGACGGCGGCAATCGGCGTGGCGGTGGGGCTGGGCAAGGAGGCGACGGCGCTGCTGAGTACCGTTCTGGCGCTGGCGATCTTCAGCGTGATGCCTTATGTGGTGCGGGTGTTTGAAAAGGACGTCGACAAGAATGACCACTTGTGATCGAACACCAATGAGCGTTCCCACGCTCTGCGTGGGAACGATCGGGTGCAAGAACGGGTTGCATTCCCACGAGGAGCGTGGGAACGATCAGCATGCGGGGGATTACACGATAACCGGGGGCATCGTCGACGGTGGTTCTTCTTTCGGCGGTGGTGTGGTGCCAGGCGGTTCCTGCTCGGGCACCGCTGGCGGTTCGGTTTCCGGCAGGGTCGGTTTGTCGATGTTCGGGTCCGGCGTTTCCGCCGGGATCGGGATAGTCATTGAGAACCTCCGTGTGGCACATGGCGTGAGACGTGCTTAAGTGGGTTGACCACTTGGCGATCAATTCGATCCGCGGTCGCGGCGCAGCAATTTCATCTGAACTTTTATCCGCGCCGGTCGCTCGGAACCTAAGTGAGTTCAACACGGGGCGGCTGCCTTGTCGCGAACAGTGATCAGGCACAAGAGCGTCCTTGGGGCGTAGAAGGAGAGATGCTCAATGACTGCTGATAAACCTTCCGAGCACAGCTATAACCCGCACATGCCGTTGTCGCAGGCCTTGCTGCTACCGCGCATCGTCATCGAAAACACCATGCCGACCCTCGACGGCGGCCAGTTCGCGGTCAAGTCGATCGCCGGGCGCGACGTGGTCGTGACCAGCAAAGTCTTCGCCGATGGCCACGACAAACTGGCGGTGCGCATCCGTTGGCGCGAAGCCGGCGCCGAGGTGTGGCAGACCGAAGTGATGTCCGAGCAGGGCAATAATGGCTGGCAAGGCCAGTTCCGCCCGCAGGAGCAGGGCCGCTACGTTTATTGCATTGAGGCATGGATCGATCACTTCGCCAGTTTTCAGTATGAACTGGAGAAAAAGCACGGCGCCGCCGTGCCGGTGTCGCTGGAACTGCAGGAAGGCCGCAGCATGGTGCAGCAGGCCGCCGAACGCAGCGAAGGTCAGCTCAGCGAAGACCTCGCAGCGCTGCACCACGAATTGTCCGGTCTGCTCGAAACCGAGCAGGTCGCGTTGTTTCTGCACTCGCGCAGTGCAGAGCTGATGGCCCAGGCCGATCACCGCGCCTATCTGAGCATCAGCCCCGAATTCCCCCTGGACGTCGAGCGTGAACTGGCCGAATTTGCCAGTTGGTACGAGCTGTTTCCACGCTCGATCACCGACGATCCCAAGCGTCACGGCACCTTCAATGATGTGCACTCGCGCTTGCCGATGATCCAGGACATGGGTTTCGATGTGTTGTACTTCACGCCGATCCACCCGATTGGCCGCGCCCATCGCAAGGGCCGCAACAATTCGCTGACCGCCGGCCCGGACGATCCCGGCAGCCCGTATGCGATCGGCAGCGAGGAGGGCGGCCACGAAGCGATCCATTCGCAGCTCGGTACTCGAGAAGATTTTCGCCGGCTGGTCGCAGCGGCTGCGGATCATGGGCTGGAAATCGCTCTCGATTTCGCCATCCAGTGCTCGCAGGATCACCCCTGGCTCAAAGAGCATCCGGGCTGGTTCAACTGGCGCCCGGACGGCACGATCAAATACGCCGAGAACCCGCCGAAGAAATATCAGGACATCGTCAACGTCGATTTTTATGCGCCGGATGCGATTCCGAGCCTGTGGGTCGAGCTGCGTGACATCGTCATCGGTTGGGTGAAGGAGGGCGTGAAGATCTTCCGCGTCGACAATCCGCACACCAAGCCGCTGCCGTTCTGGCAATGGCTGATCGCCGACGTGCGCGCGCTGTACCCGGAGGTGATCTTCCTCGCTGAAGCCTTCACCACCCCGGCGATGATGGCGCGTCTGGGCAAGGTCGGTTACACGCAGAGCTACACCTACTTCACCTGGCGCAACAGCAAAGCCGAGCTGGCAGAGTATTTCACTGAGCTGAATCAGTCGCCGTGGCGCGAATGCTACCGGCCGAATTTCTTCGTCAACACGCCGGACATCAACCCGGCGTTCCTGCACGACTCCGGGCGTCCCGGTTTTCTCATTCGGGCAGCGCTGGCGACCATGGGCTCAGGCCTGTGGGGCATGTATTCGGGTTTTGAACTGTGCGAATCGGCGCCGGTGCCGGGCAAAGAGGAGTATCTGGATTCGGAGAAGTACGAAATCCGCGTTCGCGATTTCACCGCGCCGGGCAACATCATTGCCGAGATCGCCCAGCTCAACCGCATCCGCCGGCAGAACCCGGCGCTGCACACGCATCTGGGCCTGAAGATCTACAACGCCTGGAACGACAACATTCTGTACTTCGGCAAGCGCAGCGCGGATGGCAGCAACTTCATTCTGGTGGCGGTCAGCCTCGATCCCCATAACGTCCAGGAAGCCAATTTTGAATTGCCGCTGTGGGAAATGGGTCTGCCAGACGATGCGACGACCCACGGTGAGGACTTGATGAACGGCCATCGCTGGGACTGGCATGGCAAATACCAGTTCATGCGCATTGACCCGGCGTACCAACCGTTCGGGATCTGGCGGATTACCGCATGACCATCCAACCCCTGTGGGAGCGAGCCTGCTCGCGATAGCGATCTTGCAGGCGACGCCTTCAGTGAATGTCCAGGCGCATTCGCGAGCAGGCTCGCTCCCACAGGGTATGCAGCGCATTCGAGTCAAGTGAACGGCTCACGGTTTTTCCAGAATTGAACAGGAGTTTCACATGGCGAAGAAACCCAAGGCAGCCGCCTTCATCAAAGACCCGCTCTGGTACAAGGACGCGGTGATCTATCAGGTTCACGTCAAATCGTTTTACGACTCCAACAATGACGGAATCGGCGACTTTCCCGGCTTGATCGCCAAGCTCGATTACATCGCCGACCTCGGCGTCAACACCATCTGGCTTTTGCCGTTCTACCCTTCGCCACGTCGCGATGACGGCTACGACATCGCCGAATACCGCGGTGTGCACAGCGACTACGGGACCATGGCCGATGCGCGGCGCTTCATTGCCGAAGCGCACAAGCGCGGCTTGCGCGTCATTACCGAGCTGGTCATCAACCACACCTCGGACCAGCACCCGTGGTTCCAACGGGCGCGCAAGGCCAAGCCCGGCTCGGCGGCGCGGGATTTCTATGTCTGGTCGGATGACGATCAGAAATACGACGGCACGCGGATCATCTTCCTCGACACCGAAAAATCCAACTGGACCTGGGACCCGGTCGCCGGCCAGTATTTCTGGCACCGCTTCTATTCGCACCAGCCGGACCTGAACTTCGACAATCCGCAAGTCATGAAAGCGGTGCTGTCGGTGATGCGCTACTGGCTGGACATGGGCATCGACGGTCTGCGTCTGGACGCGATTCCCTACCTGATCGAGCGTGACGGCACCAATAATGAAAACCTGCCGGAGACCCACGACGTCCTCAAGCAGATCCGCGCCGAGATCGACGCCAATTATCCTGACCGCATGCTGCTCGCCGAGGCCAATCAATGGCCGGAAGACACCCAGCTGTACTTCGGCGACACCGACGCTGCCGGCATCAACGGCGATGAATGCCACATGGCCTTTCACTTCCCGCTGATGCCGCGCATGTACATGGCGCTGGCGCAGGAGGATCGCTTCCCGATTACCGATATTCTGCGCCAGACTCCGGAAATCCCTGCCAACTGCCAATGGGCGATTTTCCTGCGCAACCACGATGAGCTGACCCTGGAAATGGTCACCGACAAGGAGCGCGATTACCTGTGGAACTACTACGCCGCTGACCGTCGCGCGAGGATCAACCTTGGCATTCGCCGCCGTCTGGCGCCGTTGATGGAGCGTGATCGCCGGCGCATCGAATTGCTCAACAGCCTGTTGCTGTCAATGCCCGGCACGCCGACCCTGTATTACGGCGATGAAATCGGCATGGGCGACAACATCTATCTGGGCGACCGCGACGGTGTGCGCACGCCGATGCAGTGGTCGATCGACCGCAAC
Source organism: Pseudomonas koreensis (assembly GCF_036668835.1). Taxonomy (GTDB): domain Bacteria; phylum Pseudomonadota; class Gammaproteobacteria; order Pseudomonadales; family Pseudomonadaceae; genus Aquipseudomonas; species Aquipseudomonas koreensis_I. The sequence goes on along the minus strand of NZ_JAZEVW010000002.1, from coordinate 532,976 downwards.
GGCGGCTTCTCCCGCGCCGACCCGGCGAGTCTGGTGCTGCCACCGATCATGGACCCGCTCTATGGGTATCAGTCGGTCAACGTTGAAACCCAGTCCGGCGATCCGCATTCGCTGCTGAACTGGACACGTCGCCTGCTCGCCGTGCGCAAGCAGTCCAAGGCGTTCGGCCGTGGCTCGTTGAAAATGCTCTCGCCGAACAACCGGCGGGTGCTGGCGTATATCCGTGAGTACACCGATGTCGACGGCAAGCACGAGATCATTCTGTGTGTGGCCAACGTGTCGCGCAGTGCGCAAGCGGTTGAATTGGACCTTTCGGCCTACGCCGGGATGGTCCCGGTGGAGATGCTTGGCGGTAATGCATTCCCGCCGATCGGCCAGTTGAATTTCCTCCTCACCCTGGCGCCTTACGGCTTCTACTGGTTCGGCCTGGCCGCAGAAAACCAGATGCCGAGCTGGCACGTCGAGCCGGCGCAGAGCCTGCCGGACTTCACCACGCTGGTGTTGAAAAAACGCATGGAAGAACTGCTCGAAGCGCCGTCGCGCACGACGCTGGAGCAAAGCATCCTGCCGAACTGGTTACAGAACCGCCGCTGGTTCGCCGGCAAGGATGCGGCCATTGAGAAGGTCCGTCTGGCTTACGGCGTGCGTTTCGGCGATGCCCAGCATCCGGTGCTGCTCAGCGAAATCGAAGTCACTGCTGGCGGCCAGACCCATCGCTATCAGCTGCCATTCGGCTTCATTGCAGAGGACCAGGTCGGCCCGGCATTGCCGCAGCAATTGGCGCTGTCGCGTGTAAGACGCGTGCGACAGGTCGGACTGATCACCGATGCGTTCAGCCTCGAAGCGTTCGTGCGTGCGGTGCTGCAAGGCATGCAGAACGACACGGTGCTGGAGTCGGCCGAAGGTGAAATCCGTTTCGCCTCGACGGAGCACCTGGAAAAACTGGGGCTCAGTGCCGAGTCGGAAGTGCGTTATCTGTCGGCCGAGCAGTCGAACAGCTCGGTGGTGATCGGCAACAGCCTGGTGCTTAAGCTGATACGCAAAGTCGCTTCTGGCGTACACCCGGAACTGGAGATGAGCGCTTACCTGACCGAGGCCGGATTTGCCAATATCTCTCCGCTGCTGGGTTCGGTGATTCGCCGCGATGGCGCAGGCGAAGACAACCTGCTGATGATTGCCCAAGGCTATCTGAGCAATCAGGGTGATGCGTGGGAGTGGACGCAGAACAATCTGGAACGAGCATTGCGCGACGAACTGGCCGATGCCGTCTCCGAGCAGGAGCAACATTACAACGCCCTCGGGGAGCTGAAGGATTTTGCCGGCATGCTCGGGCAACGTCTGGGCGAGATGCATCAGGTGCTCGCCGCGCCTACCGACAATGCCGATTTCGCACCGCAAGTGGCGTCGGCCAAGGACATGCAGGCGACCGGCAAGGACGTTGCCGCGCAGGTCGAGCGTGCGCTGACCCTGCTCAAGCAGCATCAGGGCGAACTCAGCGCCGCGGATCAGAAACTGGTCAAGCGCTTGATCGATGACAAGAAAACCATCCTCGCCCATGTGCAGGATCTGGCGAAAAAAGCCACCGGCGGGCTGCGCATTCGCGTCCACGGCGACTTGCACCTGGGCCAAGTGTTGGTGATCAAGGGCGATGCCTACCTGATCGATTTCGAGGGTGAACCGGCGCGGCCCTTGAGTGAGCGCCGTGGCAAACACAGTCCGTACAAGGACGTCAGCGGGGTGCTGCGTTCCTTTGATTACGCAGCGGCGATGACCATCAACGTGCACAACGTCGATAACAGCGCCGAAGCCGAAGCCGCGCGCAAACGCGTCGCCGAACGCTATCTGCGTGAAGCCCGTGAGGCATTTGTTCAGGCGTATCGCCAGGCAGCGGCTAACCTTGATCATGCCTGGCAGGATCCTGAAGGTGCCGACGCCGCCCTGGCGCTGTTCGGCCTGGAGAAGGCGGCCTATGAAGTGGCCTATGAAGCCTTGAATCGCCCCACGTGGTTGCCCGTGCCATTGCACGGTTTGTATGGGTTATTGACGGGGCTTAAACCCTTTTCCGATCTTGGTGGAGAGTAGTCATGAGTTTCTCGAACAAGGAACAGGGTCAGGTCAAAGAGGCCTTGCTGCCCTCGGCAAAAGATATCGATGCCTTGGTGCGTGCTGAACATCACGATCCTTTTTCCATTCTCGGTCCGCACGGCGATGGCGCTGGCGGGCAGTTCATCCGCGCCTACCTGCCGGGCGCGCTGAGTGTGGCGGTGCTGGACAAGGACAGCGGTGAAGAACTCGGCCCGCTGGAAATGACCGAGACGCCCGGGCTGTTTGTCGGCCACTTTGCCCAAGCGCGCTCGTACCTGCTGCGCACCCGCTGGGCGGGGGGCGAGCAGGTCGCGGAAGATCCTTACAGCTTCGGCCAGTTGCTCGGTGAGATGGACTTGTATCTGTTCGCCGAAGGCAATCACCGTGACCTCAGTGCTTGCCTCGGCGCGCAGCTGAAAACCGTCGACGGCGTCGATGGCGTGCGCTTCGCCGTGTGGGCGCCGAATGCCCGGCGGGTCTCGGTGGTCGGTGATTTCAACGTCTGGGACGGTCGTCGCCATCCGATGCGCTTGCGCCATCCATCCGGGGTCTGGGAGCTGTTCATTCCGCGTATGCAAGCGGGTGAGTTGTACAAATACGAAATTCTTGGCTCGCACGGCATTCTGCCGCTCAAGGCCGACCCGATGGCACTGGCCACCAGCCTGCCGCCGGACACCGCCTCGAAAGTCGCCTCGCCGTTGCAGATCGACTGGCAGGATCAGGACTGGATGAGCGGCCGCCGCGAGCGCCAGCAACGTGCCAAGCCGCTGTCGATCTATGAATTGCATGCCGGCTCATGGCAGTGCGAGCTGGATGATTTGGGTGAAGTGGCGCGCCAGTACTCCTGGCCGGAATTGGCCGATCGACTGATCCCCTACGTCAAGGAACTGGGTTTCACCCACATCGAGCTGATGCCGATCATGGAACACCCGTTCGGTGGTTCCTGGGGTTACCAATTGCTTTCGCAGTTCGCGCCGAGCGCGCGTTATGGCACGCCGGATCAGTTCGCCGCGTTCGTCAACGCCTGCCATCAGGCCGACATCGGCGTGATCCTCGACTGGGTGCCGGCGCATTTCCCGACCGATACCCACGGGCTGGCGCAATTCGACGGCACCGCGCTGTATGAATATGCCAACCCGCTGGAAGGCTTCCATCAGGACTGGGACACGCTGATCTACAACCTTGGCCGCACTGAGGTGCACGGCTACATGCTCGCTTCGGCGTTGCACTGGCTCAAGCATTTTCACATTGATGGTTTGCGCGTCGATGCGGTGGCTTCGATGCTTTATCGCGACTATTCACGCAAGGCCGGCGAATGGGTGCCGAACCGCCACGGCGGACGCGAGAACCTTGAGGCGATCGACTTCCTGCGCCACTTGAACGACGTGGTTGAACTGGAAGCACCGGGCGCGCTGGTAATCGCCGAAGAATCCACTGCATGGCCTGGTGTCAGCCAGAGCACCCAGCAGGGCGGCCTCGGCTTTTCCTACAAATGGAACATGGGCTGGATGCACGATTCGCTGCATTACATCCAGCAGGATCCGGTGTACCGCGCGCATCATCACAACGAGCTGAGTTTTGGTCTGGTCTACGCCTGGTCCGAGCGTTTCATCCTGCCGATCTCCCACGACGAAGTGGTACACGGCAAGCATTCGCTGATCGACAAGATGCCTGGCGATCGCTGGCAGAAGTTTGCCAACCTGCGCGCCTATCTGAGCTTCATGTGGACTCACCCGGGCAAGAAGCTGCTGTTCATGGGCTGCGAATTCGGCCAGTGGCGCGAGTGGAACCACGACCAGCAATTGGACTGGTATCTGCTGCAATATTCCGAGCACAAAGGCGTGCAAAAACTGGTCGGCGATCTCAATCGGTTGTATCGCGAAGAGCCGGCGCTACATGATCAGGACGACGCGCCGCAGGGCTTCCAGTGGTTGATCGGCGACGATGCGATCAACAGCGTTTACGCCTGGTTGCGCTGGAGCAAGGAGGGCGAGCCGGTGCTGGTGGTGGCCAACTTCACTCCGGTACCGCGCCAGTCCTATCGTGTCGGTGTGCCGTTTGCCGGGCGCTGGAAGGAATTGCTCAACAGCGACGCCGAGACCTATGCCGGTTCCAACTATGGCAACGGCGGCGGGGCGCAGACCGAGGAAGTGTCAAGCCATGGTCAGGCGCTGTCGCTGGAATTGAACCTGCCACCGCTAGCCGTCTTGATTCTCAAGCCGGAGGGTTGATCCGAGGCCGCGTCGCTTGCAATCGCCAGCAGGCTGGCTCCCACAGGGTTTAGCGCCGTTCACGTAATGGGCGGGCAACTCGATTCATTGTGGGAGCCAGCCTGCTGGCGATGGGTCCCTCACCAACGCATCCGCACTCCGAGACTGCCAATCAACCCGTTCAAATCATTGTCATCGACATCGCTGCTGTAATCGGCGCTCACATACAGGCTCACCGTCGGACTCATGCGTGCCACCAGTCCGAGGCCTAAATCCACGGTCGATGACTTGCGGCTGCTACTGATCTTGTCGACCTGATCCAGGGTTACCGTGCTGCCGGTATAGACCGTGTGCCAGAGGTTGGTGCGCACGTAGGGTTCCACCGGCAAACCATTCAAATCGTAACTGCCTTTCAAGCGTGCGCCGACGCGACCGCTCCACGCTGTCAGCTCACTGGACGAGGCATTGCCGGTGCCTGCATACGGCGTGTCGAGGCTGATGCGTTGATTGATCAGCTGCGCCTGCGGTTCCACCACCCAGTTTTCGCTGAGCCCGATGGGGAAGCCACCCTCCACCGAGAAGGTCATTGCGCTGCCTTCAGTGGCCTGGCGGACGCCTTGCGCGTTGCGGCTGAAACCACTGACCCGGCCGGCGCTGGCGGACAGGTCGACGTGCCAGCCCTGAGCGGCGGTCAGGCTGTAATAGGCGCCGAGGCTTTGGCCTTGTAGATTCAACGTATCAGTGCCCGGGTCGGCGAGGGCGCGGCTGCTCAGCGGGCCGTTGTGATTGGCGCGGATCTGATGATCGCCACCGATCACACCGACGGTTTGGGTAAAACCGTTGGGGCTTTGCAGGGTCAGCAGCGCCGGGCCTTTGCCTTCGCCACCACTGGCAATCGCATAGCCAGACGACAACACATCGGTTTGCGCCTGCCGCGCACTGCGCCCGTACAACTCATCCCAGGCTGACGGTGCCACATCTGCGCTGACCAAGGGTGCGTCTTGCGCATCCCCAGGGGTAATCACCGTGGCGGGCAGGGGCATCACCGGCACATCCGCGCGATACCAGATGCGGGTGTCATCCGCCGCTGGCCCGGCCTTGGCCTCCATGGACGAGCACAGCAGGATCGAGCTCGACACAGTGCAGAAAGTGATTTTGATCTCTTGTGGGGTGAGTGAAGTTTTCATGGCGGTCTACCTTGCGGGCGCATGCGGCATCTCGTTGTGGCGCCTCTCCTACCCCGAACGAGGGGCGACCGAATGGAGCGGGGCGAGCCTTGACCGCTCGCTTTTGCGAGTGGCCGAAGGTTCGTCCCGGTAATAATTTCGGGGTAGTAAGGTAGAGATAAGAAGAGCGATGCCGTCGCGTCAAGAAACCGGGCGATAAGCGGCAGGCGGTATTCAGAGCTGGCAACTCTCTGTTTTAACGAGAAATAACTAAGTGCTTGTTTGCATGGATAATCACTGTCTGTACCGGCGCATGGTCGGGCCGGCGTACCGACGGAAGGTCACCAACTAACGCGTACGCCTATGTTGCCGACCACGCCGTGCAGGTCGTTGCTGTCGATATTGCTGCTGTAGTCAGTACTGGCGAAAAGGCTGACGGTGCGGTCCAGCGTCAGCACGATGCCGACCCCAAGGTCGGCTGTCGAGGATTTTTGCTCGCTGGTGATCACATCGCTGTTGCCAAAGGTCACCGAATCCGTGCCGGAAAACGTGTGCCAGAGGTTGGCACGCAGGTACGGTTCCACCGGCAGACCATTGACTTGATAGCGACCCTTGAGTCGTGCGCCGAGGCGCCCCGTCCAGGCGCCGTCGGAATCGAACGATACGCGTGAGATGCCATCGTCCTGGCTGTCGAGTGAGACTTTCTGGTGAATGATTTGTGCCTGCGGCTCGATCACCCAAACATCATTGATCGGCAATGGATAACCGGCCTCGATCGACAGGCTCAGGGCGTGACCGCGATTGTCCAGTTTGACGCCGCGGTCGGAGCGGTTGTCGCCGTCGAAGCGAGTGCCCATCACGACACTGTCGAGGTATGCGCCGTTAGGGGTGGTGAATGTCCAGTACAGGCCATAGCTGTCGCCTTCAAGTTTGATCTTGCCGGCGCTGTTGTGTTGCCAGCCTTCATTGAAACCGTCGACATCACCGTGCAGGCGGCTGTGCCCCACGAAAAACCCCACACGTTGGTTTTGCCCGCCGGACATCCGTGAGCTGAACAGATCGTTGCCAACCTGAAAGCCTTTGAGTGAACCGTCCAGGCGCGGGGTGACCGTGCCGGCCCAGGTCTGCTCGAGGTTTTTGCCGTAGACCCGGCCCCACCCGGCGCCGAAGGCTCCGGTTTCACTCAGCAAGCGCTGATCGCCCTGTCGATCATGGAACGTTCCAAGCGCGTTGAGTGTCAGTTGCGCGGCAGCAGGCGGCAACACTGACCAGGTCGGCACTTCAGGGCGGTACAAAGGAATCGGTGCCGCTCCCGCGACGGCCGCAGGCAACACGGGTACTGGCGGGCTGCCCGCCGGAGCGATGGCTGCTATGGGAGTGGCTACCACTGGCACTAACAGGGGCGGCAGCGATGGGTCGGGGTTAGAAACGCTCATCATCTGCGGCGCAACCACTGCGGAGCGCAGGTACCAATTGTTCTGCGTACCGGCGGTGACGCCACCCTTGAACAGGTAGTAATCATAGGCACCGACCGACACCGGCCCTTTCAGCGTAAAAGCGTTATCGCTACTGATCGTGCTGCCTTGGGCTTGTACCAGTTCGATGCCGTTGGTCTGGGTGAACGCGCCCGAGCCGCCAAGGTTGTAGACCGTGATGACCGTTGCGCCGCTGAGGCTGCCATCGTTGATCACCAGTTTGTCGCTCGGTGCATCATCCGCACCGACTACGCTTTGTAGCCATAACTGACCACCGGTGCCGACGTAGCGGCCTTGCACCGTCAGCGTGTCATCGGTGCGGCTGTTATTGCGGGTCAGGTCAATGATCCCGGCGTTGTTGACGGTCACCGCCTGGCCGGTCACGGCCGGGACGATCGCCCCCTGAGTTGCCAGCAAGACGCTGCTGGCGTCGGTATTCAATACACCGGTGCCGGTGGCGGCATCGCCCAGCACCAGACCCGACACGCCCAGGTCCAGTTGCGAGTCGTTGTTCAGATTGACGGTTTCCCAATTGACCAGTCGCTCGGGCAGTGCAGTGCGCGAGTTATCGAAGGTCAAGGTGTCATTGCCGGCGCCACCTGCAACCCCCGGTGTCAGCGCCAGCACGCTGTCATCGAGATTCAGCAGGGTGGCGCTGTCATTGCCGACGTCCATCAGGATCGCCGAGCGTATAAGGCCGCCGGACCACAGCAAGCGGTCATCGCCGACGCTGGCGCGAATTTCCCCGGCAATCTCGCCACCGCTGACAGTGATGCTGTCATTCCCGCCGCTGACACTGACGTTACCGCCGATTCGCCCGCCGGAGACGATAATGACGTCGGTGCCAAACCCGGTCACCAGATTGCCGAGAATCTGCCCGCCCGACAGATCGAAAATATTGTTGTCGAGTTTCATGTCGACCCGGCCAATGCTGCCGCCGGTCATGCGCGCGACGTCACCGTCTTCGAACGCACCGATGATGGTGCCGCCGGTCATCAGGAACGTATCGCGACTGTCGCCCTGGGCCAGCGAGCCGATCGAGCCGCCATTCATCACGAACACATCGATGCCATTGCCTTGATTGACGGCACCGGTAAGTGTGCCCGCATCAATGGCTACCCGATCACTACCGCCGCCGAAGGTCACGCTGCCATTGATTTGACCGGTGCCGTTGGCGGGCAGGGTGAGGCTGTTGTTGCCCGCCAGGTCCGTCAGCGAGCCGCTGCTACCGCTGTCACAGGTGAAGCTGTCATTGCCCGGCCCGGCAACCAGCGTACACGCCGCCGAAACCGGAAGGCTGGTCAACAGCAACATGGAGGCGGGCAGGAACAAGGCGTGCGGCAACGCCTGGCGGCGGGTGAGGTAGCGCTTCATGGTCATTCCCTTGGGCAAATGCGGGAAATCATCCTTGGGAAGAACATGGCAGATTCGGCAGTTGATGCCTGACATCAAGTCCATGTCCTAACAATTTGAATGCGCTACTCCTTGAGCTGTTTTAGGTGTAGATCGTTTTAGCTGCGGTTCAAGCGACACCGACGGACGGTCGCGGCGTTAATGAATCTACAGATGCACTTCCACCGCCAGCGGCAAATGATCGGAAAGATGCGTCCATGGCTTGTTTCCAAGGATCTGCGGGTCATGGCTGCTGGCATTGCGCAGATAGATCCGATCGAGGCGCAGCAATGGGAAGCGTGCTGGATAGGTTTTGGCCGGGCGGCCATGGTGGCGCTCGAATGCCTCGTGCAGATAGTCGCGCCGGGCGAGGGCGACGTTGCCTTGCAACTGCCAGTCGTTGAAATCGCCGGCGATGATCACCGGGGCATCGTCAGGCAGCGATTCCAGTAGCTGGCAAAGCAGTTTCAACTGCAATTGCCGGTGGCTTTCGAGCAGACTCAAATGCACGCAGATGGCATGCACTTCGGTGTGCCCCGGCACATCGAGTATGCAATGTAACAAGCCGCGTCGTTCCGGGCCGGTGATCGACACGTCGAGGTTGCGGTATTCGCGGATCGGGTATTTCGACAGCAGCGCGTTGCCATGATGCCCATCGGGGTACACGGCGTTGCGCCCGTAGGCAAAATCGCTCCACATGCTGTCGGCGAGAAATTCGTATTGCGAGGTTTGCGGCCATTCGTTGTAGCGGCTCGAATGCCGTTCATGCTCACCGACCACTTCCTGTAAAAACACCAGGTCGGCCGCCGTACTGCGCACCGCTTCGCGCAGCTCGGGCAGGATGAATCGGCGATTGAGAGCGGTGAAGCCCTTGTGGGTATTGACCGTCAACACGCGCAGGCGATGAATGACGGGTGCGTCGACACGCTGACGCTCGGGTTCGCTGGACACGTTCACTCCTCGAAATTGCGCACGCTTGTTCATGCGACTGATGGGGAGGGGTGGCAGTTCCGTCTGATCTGAACACACAATCCCTCTGTAGGATTGAGCCTGCTCGCGATTGCGGTGGGTCAGACAACACATGCGTAATTGATAGACCGCTATCGCGAGCAGGCTCACTCCTACAGGGGACGGTCGTTGTCAGACGAGGACGATTTCATACGGCAAGCGCATCCGCTCCAGAATCGCCGGCGGCAGCAGCGGCGCGATGCCGATGGCCGGTTCGCCGTTGAGCTGGCTGGCGTAGGCGTGGGTGGCGTGACTTTTGCGCGCAACGGTCCAGGTGTCGAGGCGCACTTTGCGTGCGCGTTCCCAGGGGATCTGTTGCTGTTCGCGCTCCGGCCAGTGCCAGGCCCAGACCGGCACGTCGTGGTAGCGGGCGCCGACCTGTTCAGCGGCTTTGGCGCTGGCGCGGCCGACCGCTTCATGGTCATCGTTGCCATCGTTGCGCCAGGTACTGAATACCACATCGCCGGGGCGCAGGTACCGACTGATGAACTCGCAGACCTGCGCTTCCTGTACCCGCAGCGCATTGTCGGTGAAACCGCCGCGCACCCATTTCAGGCTGTGCATCGGCAGGCCGAGGCGGCGCAGGGCTTCGACGCTTTCCTGCGGGCGAAACACGCTCAGGCGTTTTTCCGACCATTGCCGCGAGCCGGGGTGGCTGGCGCTGCCATCGGTGATCGAGAGCAATTGCAGCGGATGGCCAAGGTTGGCGAGCAGTTGCAGGAGGCCGCCGCATGTCACCACCTCATCACCGGGATGCGGGGCGATCAACACGGCGCGAGCGTCGGGCGGGACCAGAGCGAGGGTATTGATGACGGGAATGCTGTCGAGCTGCGCGGCCGAATTCCAGATTTGCGCCGGCAGGTTGCTGTCATTGAGGATGAACGGTTTCATCAGTGCGACGTCCTTGTGTGGCATGCCCAGCGTCATCGGTCACAAACGCTGGCCGTGCACGCTGATGGCAAAATGGGTTGCAACTGTGCGGTGCTCCGACCCTTGGGTTACCGCGATGCAGAGTATTGCTCAAGACACGGGATTCGTCGCGTCACAGATCAATCTGATCCGTATTTTTTTCGCCTGACTGTGTCAGATTGCGCAAATAGTCGCCGAATCCGCCGCGGGCGCGACTGTCGAGGCGGGCGCTGGTGTGCACCCGTGGGCGATGGCTCCAGGCGATGTGCGCACCCGAGCGTTCCAGTGCGCGCACCAGTTGCACGTCTTCGTCGCAGGCCAGCGGTTTGAAGCCGCCAGCAGAAATATAAGCCGCCGCGCTGACACCCAGGTTGGCGCCATGGATATGCCGGTGGCCCTCACGCGCCTGATAGTGGCGGTGATAGCGGATCTGCGCCTCCTCATCGACCGAATCGGGCCAATGCTCAACGGTCACCGTGCCGCACACCGCGTCCGCCTGCAGGCCTAGCTGGGCCACCAGCCAATCGTCGGCGACCCGGCTGTCGGCGTCGGTGCAAGCGATCCAGCGTGCACCGTGCTCCAGCAACCACCAGGCACCGACGGCGCGCGCTTCACCGACATTACTGGCGTCGATCGGCAAGCTGAGCACCGGGTAGCGACTGACGATCTGCGCCGAGCGATCGGTGCAGCTGTCGAGCACCACCAGCACCTGCACCTCCTCGCCGGCCAGTTGCGCATGGTGGCTGGCACGGAGCGCGGCGCGCAGGCACTCATCAAGCAATGCCTCTTCGTTGTGTGCCGGAATCACGATCCCAATCAACGCAAACCCTCCAGCGCTGCCACCGAACGTGGCTCGCGACTCCAGACTTCAAGAATGAAATCCGCTTCCTGATGCAGCACCAGACGCGGCAATGCCAGTTGTTCATGGATCTGGTCGTGGACCTGCCGTGCATTCAACGGGCAGCCCTCGATCGGCGGGCGCCAGTGGCAGGCCAGTAATTGGCCGTCGGCGGTCAGGGAGTTTCCGATGTGGCGGATCACTTCTGTCAGATCCTCGCGGTCGAGGTAGTAGCCGATTTCGCTAAATACAATCAGGTCGAATTTTTCCTCCGGCCAGTGACCGGGGAGGCGGTTCTGCCGCACTTCGACATGGTCGAACAGGCTCAAGCGCGTTTGCGCCAGCTTCACCGCCGCGGTGGCAGTGTCGCAGCACAGCAGACGACTGCAACGGTTGGCCAGCTCGGCGCTCAATTCACCGTTGGCGCATCCCGGTTCGAAGATCGCCCGATAGTGCGGACGCGGCAGTGTGGCGAGGGTGATCGCGCGTTTACGCTGTTCGTACCAGCGTTGACGGAACGCCCACGGGTCGTCGTTACCGGCAAACAAACCGTCGAAGTAACGATCCTCGACACTCACAGGAACACCACTTCGAACGGCTGCAACAGGCGTTCAAGGACATACGGTGCCAATACCGGCGCAAGTCCGGCGTCGCGATCGCCTTCCAGTTGGCTGGCGAACGCATGGGCGGCGTGGCGTTTGCGTGCGACGTGGGTAGGTGAAAGGAGAATCTTGCGCGCACGTTGCCACGGCACCGCCGCGTCTTCCGGCGTCGCCCAGTGCCATGTCCACACTGGTAGCTCGTGACACACCACGCCGGCGCGGCTCGCCGCTTCGAGACTGGCGCGGCCGACCGCTTCATGATCGCTGTGACCATCCTCACGCCACGTGGTAAACAGCACGTCATGCGGATGCAAATAGCTTTGAATGAATTCGCTCAGTGCCCGTTCCTGCGCTGCTACCTGGGTGTCGGTGAAACCACCGCGCAGCCATTTCAGGCTATGCATCGGCAAGCCGAGACGGCGCAAGGCTTCGGCGGATTCCTGCGGGCGCACTACGCTCAGACGTTCGACCGGCCAGAGCGTCGAGCCAGGATGGCTGGCGCTGCCGTCGGTCACCGAGATCAGTTGCATCGGCCGTCCGGCCGCGGCGAGCAGCTGCATCAGCCCGCCGCAACCGAGCACTTCATCATCCGGATGCGGCGCGACAATGACGGCTCGCGCGCCTACCGGCACCAGATCAAGCACATCAATCACCGGTAGCTCCGCCAGGCGCTGCGAGTTTTGCCACTGATGCAGCGACGTGCCCTGGCCGACAATCGGGTTGGCTTTCATAGCGCCCAGACCTCGCCGGGCTGCTGCGCAACTATTTGCCCGAGCGCGGCGAGATCGCGCTCGGCGTGACTCTGGCGCAGGAACACCGGCAGGTCAGCCACCAGATGGGCAAAACGCCGATCCTGACAAAACGGCCCGGCACCGAGCGCTCGGCCCGTGTCGCGCAAAACCTGTTCAGCGGATTGCTCGACCACCGCCCGCGCACGCCGGGCGAGCAGTTCAGCGTCGGCTTCGGGCTGGGCGTCGATCTGCAAAGCACTGAAGCGCAGCACATCGGCGGCCGCCTGCAAGGCACTGTCGACCGCACCGAGGTGCGCCAGTGCGTGCGGTTCATCGCGTTCGGCACAGTGTTGGCGCAAGCGCTCTCCGATCTGCCGCGCAGCGCCGTACCAGCACGCGGCGATGCCGATCCCGCCTTGCCAGAAGCCCGGCCGTTGCAAGTAGTCGCCGGGATCGCCGATGGCCTGGCCTTCGGCGTTCTCGAACACCACCTCGACGCTGCCGGTGGCGCTCATGCCCACGGCTTGCCAGCCGTGCCCGGTGATGGTCACGCCGGGTTGGTCGAGGGCCACCGCAACCAGTTGCTGCTGATCGTCAGCGTCCCACGCCGTGAGCAGGGCATGGCTAAGCACCGCTGCGCCGGAACACCAAGCCTTGCGCCCGTTGAGATTGACCATGTGCCCGGCCGGGCTGACCTTGACGCGTGCCTGCGGCGGTTCCGCCGCCCACATGCCCCAGGTGCTGCCCGGCGTCGGGGTGCCGCCCAATTGTTCGATGATGGCCAGCGCGTCGGTGTGCCCCTCGTATAGCTTGCACAACCCCAGATCATGCCCACCGACCGCGGCCAGACGCTGAAAACGCTCCAGCGTGTGACCGCTGCCGGGCAGCGGCAAGCGATCCAGGCCGGCCTCGACCATTGCTCGCAGGCATTGGCCGAGGGCGGCGGTGGCGGGGTAATCCGGCGCGCGTCGGGCCAGATAGCTTTGCAGGTCCATATCAATCTTCTTCGTCGCGTTGCAGTTCGAACAACAGCAACGAGCGCCCGGTCACCGAGTATTCGTGGCCGAATTCGAAGCGTTCCTGGCCGCGAATCGCCGGCTGATTGGTATCGACCATGCACGTCCAGAAGCCGCCATCCGGCACTTCCGGCAAGACGAAGTTGACGATGTCGTGGTGCGCGTTGACCACCAGTAACAGCGTCGCGTCGGCGCCCTTGCGGCGGATGCCGGTTTCCTGCGCGCGGCCATCGAGCAGCATGCCCAGGCAGCGGTTGTGCGCGTCATGCCAGTGCTCGGTGGTCATCTCGGTGGCGTCCGGCGCCAGCCAGGTGACGTCCTTGACGCCAATATCCTCGTTGTACTCGCCGACCAGGAACCGCCCACGGCGCAGGATCGGGTAGGCCAGACGCAGCTTGATCAGGCGTTTGACGAACTTCAGCAGAGCCTTGCCGTCTTCGCTCAGGTCCCAGTTGACCCAGCCAATCTCGCTGTCCTGGCAGTAGGCATTGTTGTTGCCGTCCTGGGTGCGGGCGAACTCATCGCCGGCGACGATCATCGGCGTGCCTTGGGCGAGCAGCAGGGTGGCGAAGAAGTTGCGCATCTGCCGGTGGCGCAGGGCGTTGATTTCCGCGTCATCGGTCGGGCCTTCGACGCCGTGGTTCCACGACAGGTTGTTGTTGCTGCCGTCCTGATTGTTTTCGTCGTTGGCTTCGTTGTGCTTGTCGTTGTACGAGACCAGATCGTTGAGGGTGAAACCGTCGTGTGCGGTGACGAAGTTCACCGAAGCGTATGGCCGGCGCCCGCGTTGATTGAACATCTCGCCCGAAGCGGTCATGCGGCTGGCGAAGTCGGCGAGCTGGCCGTCGTCACCTTTCCAGAATGCGCGCACGGTGTCGCGGAACTTGTCGTTCCACTCGACCCAACCCGGCGGGAAGTTGCCCACCTGATAACCACCGGGACCGCAGTCCCACGGCTCGGCAATCATTTTCACCTGACGCAGCACCGGGTCTTGACGGCAGGCGACGAGGAAGCTGTGGCGCTCATCGAAACCGTCGTGGTAACGCCCGAGAATGGTTGCCAGGTCGAAGCGGAAACCGTCGACGTGCATCTCGCTGGCCCAGTAGCGCAACGAGTCGGTGACCATCTGCAGCACGCATGGGTGGCTGAGGTCGAGGGTGTTGCCGGTCCCGGAATCGTTGATGTAGTAGCGCTTGTCGTCGGGCATCAAGCGGTAGTACGAGGCGTTGTCGATGCCGCGCATCGACAGGGTCGGGCCTTGCTCGTTGCCTTCGGCGGTGTGGTTGTAGACCACGTCGAGGATCACTTCCAGATTGGCATCGTGCAGGTGCGCGACCATTTCCTTGAACTCGGCAATCTTGCCGCTGGCCAGGTAGCGCGGGTCTGGAGCGAAGAAGGCGATGCTGTTGTAGCCCCAGTAGTTGGTCATGCCTTTTTGCAGCAGATGCTGGTCATTGACGAAGGCGTGGATCGGCAGCAACTCCACCGTCGAAACGCCGAGCTTGCGCACGTGCTCAAGCACATCGTCGACCATCAGGCCGGCAAAGGTCCCGCGTACGTTTTCCGGCACGCAAGGGTGGCGCATGCTGATGCCGCGCACATGGGTTTCATAAATGATCGTCTTGTCCCATGGCACGCTGACGCGGTGATCGTTGCCCCAGGTGTGCGCCGGATCAATGACCTTGCACTTGGGCACGAACGGCGCGCTGTCGCGTTCATCGAAACTGAGGTCGGCGTCCGGGTGGCCGATGGTGTAGCCAAACAGCGCTTCCGACCATTTCAGTTCGCCGACCAGTTGTTTGGCATACGGGTCGATGAGCAATTTGTTGTGGTTGAAACGGTGACCGTTGGCTGGATCGTACGGGCCATAGACGCGGTAACCGTAGATCAGACCGGGATGCGCATCCGGCAAGTAGCCGTGGTAGATCTCGTCGGTGTACTCGGGCAGTTCGATGCGCTCGAGTTCGACTTCGCCGGCATCGTCGAAGATGCACAGTTCGACCTTGGTGGCATTGGCGGAAAACAGAGCAAAGTTTACCCCCAGACCATCCCAGGTCGCACCGAGCGGGAAGGGCAGGCCTTCACGGATTCTGGACGGCTCGGCATGCGCGGCGGGCTCGGCTTTTTTTGGACGGGTCATGATTGCTCCTGCAAAAAACGCGGTAGTTCGGTTGACACCGATTCGCTGTGGGAGCGAGCTTGCTCGCGAAAGCGGACTGACAGTCGACTCGATGTTGAATGACAGATTGCCTTCGCGAGCAAGCTCGCTCCCACAGGTGGGTTGTGGGTTTCTTGAGGGCGAGTTGCCCCCTATGGCGAGCAAGCCCGCCACACGTTCGTTCAGTTCAATAATCGAGTAGCGTCAGATCGCCGGAGGCTTTCTCGGCGCGCGCGGTTTTTTCTCGACAGCTTTTTCGCCCGGCGGCACCACTTTCGGGGTGCTGGCCGGCTTGGCCTTCGCTGCCGGTTTGGCTTTCGCCGTCGGCGTGGTCTTGCCGTTTACCGCTTTACCCTCAGTCGCCTTGCTGGTCGCGGTTTTGCCGGGCGTTTTACTGCCAGTGGCCTTCGGCGGCTTCTTCGGTGCAAGTGCTTCAGCCTCGGCCAGCTTGCGCGCCATCTCCCAGTGGCGCTCCTCATGGCCTTCGGGTTTACCTTCCGATTCCCATATCTGATAGGCGAATTCGCGAATGCGTTTATCGTCGGTGCTCATCGCAATACTCCTGAACTGAACTCTTGCTTACGTTAAGTGTTGGATAAAGAGATTGACCGGGACATCCCCCAGCGCGTCGCTGACATTCAGCTCCCTGTGTTTTGTGACTGCTGCGCTGGCAAAAAGTCCCTTCAGGTTTGTCGCGGAGGCGGCGAATGGTAAAACCACCCGCGTATCGCCCCAGCGCAGCGCATCCACTTGCGGCAGGGCACTGTTTTCCAGCAGAGTTGCGCAACGCACCGGCACGATCACGACGGCCTGTTTGCCCTCATGTTCACGAGCAAAGGCAAGCACGTTATGCGCCTGGCTGCCGAGCACTTCCAGGGCCTGATAGCTGCCACGTCGGAACAGCTCGGCATGCTCGGCGCGCAGGTGCAGCACCTCGGCGATCAGGGCCTGTTTGATGCGCCCGTCACGCCAGTTCGCCAGCAGTTCGGTGTGCGCCGTTTGCGCCTGCAAGGCCTGCGCGCGCGCGGGGTAATCCACCGGCCGGCGATTGTCCGGATCGACCAGGCTGAAATCCCAATACTCGTTGCCTTGATACAGATCCGGCACCCCCGGCACGGTCATGCGCAGCAAGGTTTGCGCCAGGCCATTGAGCGCGCCGGCGGCGGCAATGCTGTTGACAGTCTTGCTCAGTGCCGCGCGCAACAGTTCGCCTTCCGCGCGGGTGAGGAGTTTTTCGGTGAACGCCTGGGCAGCGTTTTCGTACGCTTCGTTGGGCGCGCTCCAGCTGCTTTGCAGCTTGGCTTCGCGAAGGGCCTTTTGTTGCCATTGCCAGATCCGCTTGGCGTAGTCGGCAAAACCGGCCTGATCGTCATCGCGCAGGTCCAGCGGCCAACTGCCGAGCAAGGCCTGATAGAGGATCAGTTCATCGCCATTTGACGGCATCTGTTCATCGCTACGCACCGGGCGGGCGAGGGCGCGCCACAATTCAACCTGCTCGGCGTACCAGTGGCTGCGTTCACTGAGCACGGCCAGCCGCGCACGGGTGTCCTCGCCACGTTTGTGGTCGTGGGTCGCCGTTGCCAGCAAGTTGTCCGGGAATTCGCTCAGTCGCCGTTGGTTGACGGCATGGAAGTCACTCAGCGGCGCGCTGAATTGCTCGGTGTCGTAGCCGACATCGTTGCGTGACAGCAACACTGCCGAGCGATACAGCGCGGTGTCTTCCACGGCTTTGGCGGCGGCGGGCGAGGTCAGCTGCTGAAAACGTACGCACGCGTGCTTGAGAATCTTGCGCGAGCGCCCGCGCGGTTTACGCCGCCACGGCGTGCCACCGAGCCAGCCGGCGACGCATTCGAGTACCGGCCAGTCGGCTTCGCTAAGGGTTTGCCGGGCACCGTCCATGGCTTTCTGGAAGAACACCTCGTCCTGCTCAGAGCGGCCCATGGCGCTGACATAGGTGCGATACACCGGGAAATGCACGATCAGCGCCTGCAACACCCGGCGGATCGCGCCCAGGGTCAGGTCGCGAGTCATCAGGTCATCGCGGGCCACTTGCAGCAAAGCCTGGGCGACGCTTTCGCAATCGCTGGCCAGCGAGCCGTTGAGAATCTGCTGACGCGCCAGTTGTGCTTCTTCGATAAACGCGGCGGGGCGTTCGGTGCGGCGCTGCCACAGTTCACCGAGGACGTGTTCACCGTCCGGATCGTGCTGCAACAGCGACAGCTGATTCATGAATTCATAACCGGTGGTGCCGTCCACCGCCCAGTCGCGGCGCAAGGTTTCGCCGGCGCCGAGAATTTTCTCGACGTAGATCGGCAAGTGCCGCCCCGGCGCGAGACTGTCGAGACGCCGACGCAGTTTGCGGCAATAACCCCGCGGGTCGGCCAGGCCATCGATGTGGTCGATGCGCAGACCGTCGACCAGACCTTCTTCGATCAACTGGAAGATCTTGCCGTGGGTGGCTTCGAACACCGCCGGGCGTTCGACGCGCAAACCGCCGAGTTCGTTGATGTCGAAAAAGCGCCGCCAGTTGATGTCATCCGCTGCGGTGCGCCAACTGGCGAGGCGATAGCTCTGGCGTTCGAGCAACTGATGCAGCTTGTCGAAGCCTTCTGCCGTGGTCGAATCGTAGTGCCGCAGATTGCGCTGAATTGCATCGAGGATCTGCGGGTCGCTCGCCAGTTGCTGCAGTTCCTGCTTCAACGGGATCGACAGCGAATGCGCATCGGTCTGATAGCTCAGCGCACTGAAACGATCGGCCAGGGATTTCAGCGGATCATCGCCCTTGAGCAATTCGCCGTAATCGTTCGGGCAGATCGGGAAGTGGTGGTCGTAATGCTCGACATGGAAACTGCCGGTCTGCGCGTTGAATTGCAGTTTCAGCGTACCCTCCTGCAAAGCGACACCGTAATCACTGCCAAGGAACGGCAGCAACAATTGGCCCTCCATCAACGGGTCCGGGGAATGCCACTGAATGTCGAAGAATTCGCCGTAGGGGCTCAGCCGGCCCCATTCGAGCAGGTCGAGCCACCACGGGTTGTCGCTGCCGCCCACGGCCATGTGGTTGGAGACGATGTCGAGGATCAGCCCCATGTTGTGCTCGCGCAGGCTGCTGACCAGACGCCGCAGCGCCGCTTCGCCGCCCAGTTCCGGGTTGACCTGGGTCGGGTCGACCACGTCGTAACCGTGCATGGAGCCGGCGCGCGCCGCGAGCAGTGGCGAGGCGTAGACATGGCTGATGCCCAATCGGCCGAAGTACGGCACCAGTGGCACCGCTTGTTCAAGAGTGAAGCCTTTATGAAATTGCAGCCGCAGGGTCGCGCGCAGCGGCTGGATAAGCGTTTGGTTCATTGGTCACGCTCGGCAGCCTGGAGTCGGGCACAGGCGAGCAGTTCCAGGCGTCGCGCGGCATCGTCAGTGTCGAGCAGCGTTTCGCTGGTGCCCGGCAGGCGCCGCGACCAGTTTGGGTGGGTGTCGGTGGTGCCCGGCAGATTCGCCTGCTCGTTGATGCCGAGGGCATCTTCCAGCGGCAAAAGCACCAGCGGTGCACGGGTGTGGCCGAGGAACCGCACGCTGGCATCGACCACTTGATCGGCCTCGTGGGATTCCTCGCGGAAATTCTGTGGGTCCTGGCTCAGCGCATTGCGCAGGCCTTCGCGCTCGCGCTGGCGGTGATGGCGCCAGTCGATTTCGCCGTTGGCGTCGACCAGTCCAAGGCGTGCGTTCCAGTCGATGTCCCGACCGTGCCACCAGCCATTGAGCGTCGGCAGGTCGTGGGTGCTGGTGGTCGCCAGCGCGTTGTCCGGCCAGTCAAGAATCGGCTTGAAATGCGTGTTGTCCTGTTCGAACAGCAGCACGCGCATGCCCAGCATGGCGCGTGCGGCTAGTTTTTCCCGCAGGCCTTCGGGCACCGTGCCCAGATCCTCGCCGAGCACGATGGCTTGATGACGATGGGATTCCAGCGTGAGCAAACGCAGCATGTCGTCAAACGGGTAGTACAGGTACGCGCCGTCAGCGGGAGCGGCCCCATTGGGGATCACCCACAGGCGTTGCAGGCCCATGACGTGGTCGATGCGCAAGCCACCGGC
This sequence comes from Pseudomonas koreensis, assembly GCF_036668835.1. Lineage (GTDB taxonomy): Bacteria > Pseudomonadota > Gammaproteobacteria > Pseudomonadales > Pseudomonadaceae > Aquipseudomonas > Aquipseudomonas koreensis_I. The sequence goes on along the minus strand of NZ_JAZEVW010000002.1, from coordinate 513,301 downwards.
GTGAGCAAAATTGGCTCGCAGCATGTCGATGAAGGCACGAAAGCCGTTGCGTACCAGACCTTCGGGCGAGAACGCGGAAATCCCCCAGCCCTGACCGGAGCGGTTGAGAATGTCCGGCGGTGCGCCGACGGTCAGCGAGGCGAGCAATTCATCCTGAAAACTCCAGGCCTGGCTGCCGGCGCCATCGGCACCTACGGCCAGATCGGCGATCAGGCCGATGCTCATACCGGCACTGCGCGCAGCGGTCTGTGCGCGTTCCAGGCAGCGGTGGATCAGCCATTGGCAGAAGGCGAAATAGCCAATGCGATCCACGTATTCCTCGGCGAAGGCTGCCAGTGCGGCGCCGCGCGGGTCGCGCCAGTGTTCCGGCCATTCGCGCCAGTCGAGACTTTCGCCTCGGGCGGCGCGCATTTCCTGAATCGCTTCGAACCGGCAATGATTCTCCAGCGCTTCGCCGCCGCTGTGGCGGAAACTGGCGAAGTCCGGGTGCAACGGGTGATCGCCGGCGACAAAACCGTCGTACAAGGCTTGCAGCAATTTCTGCTTGGCCTCGGCCGCGGCCGGCCAGTCAATCAGTGTGAGGTCTTCAAGTTGCGCGAACTGGTTGCCCAGACCGGTAGCGTCGATCGCATCGCGCAACGCCCGCTCACCGAGGATCGCACCGGGCGCGGCATACAGTGAATTGAGGAACAGACGACTTGAGGGCGAGTACGGGCTGTAGCGGCTGGTATCGGCGCTGAACATCGCGTGCATCGGGCTGATCGCCACGGCGTCGGCGCCGCGTTCACCGGCCACGCGCACCAGTTCTTCGAGGGCGAGGGTGTCGCCGAAGCCGCCATCGCCGGGACGACGCAAAGCGTACAACTGCGCGCTCAGACCCCAGGCCCGGGGGATCGGATTGTCCACGGCGTCGGCGACGCTGAAGCAGCGTTCTGGCGCCACCGCCAGGGTGAAATATTGATCGCCAATATGCACTTGCTGATAACCGACCGGGATCAGGCCAGGCAGCATCGCTTGCGAATCAAGTTTCAGATCCAGCCGTGAGCCATCTTCGAGGTGAATTTCACAAGTCGTTTCCGGGGCGAAAAAGCGGGTCAGGTCCACCGGTGTGCCGACATCGCAGGTCAACAGCGGCGGCAGATGGTGGTCCTGCTGCGCCGCTTGCAATTCCAGCAGGCTGGCATCGATTTCCTGCGCCGTGCTGGCGGGGTGGCCTAGGCCAATCAAGACATTGCGTAATACCGCAGGAGCGACTTTTTGCTGACGCCCGTTGGCGTCGATCCAGTCGACGGCGAGGCCGGCTCGGCTGGCGAGTATTTCCAGTTGCGCATCGCTCATAGGCGCTCTCCATCCAGAGGTAGCAAAGGGGTTGCGGCCGTGAGGCTGACAAGCGCGCAATACGCGGGCAGTTCGCCCGAATCCGGGGTGACACCGGCAGGCTGCTGAAACAGCCAGACGGCATCGGTGTGTGGAGGGTTGACCACTGGCGTGTCACTGAGGTTCAGGTCAATTCGCAGCTCACTGCCATCCCCCAGCCGCCAGCGCGCACTCACGGCGGCGTGACCGAGTTTTTGCGCGCCCAGCGTTTGCGTGCCGGGCAGGTGGGGAGTGATGTGCTGATGGCGCAGGTGCAACAGCTCGCTGTACAGCTCGAGGGTTTGCTGTTGGCGTTGATTGCCGTTTTCTTGCCGTGGTTGGGAAGCGTGGAAGGTTGCTTCGGCATTCGGATCGGGGATCGTCTCGCGTTTGTGTGGATCGGCGAAGGCGCTGAACGCGGCGAACTCATTGCGCCGACCCTCGCGTACCCGTTCAGCCAGTTCACCGTGATGACTGGTGAAAAACAGAAACGGTTGCTCGGCGGCGAACTCGTCGCCCATGAACATCAGTGGAACCATCGGTGACAGCAGCAACAGCACGGTCGCTGCCTGCAATGCGCGTGGGTCGGCGAGTTGATGCAGGCGCTCGCCAAACGCGCGGTTGCCGATCTGGTCATGGTTCTGCAGAAACAATACGAATGCCGTGGACGGCAAATGCTCGCTCGGCTCGCCGCGCCGTTCGCCATGACGGTTGACGTGACCCTGGAAAACAAAGCCCTGACTCAGGCAGCGCACCAGTTGTTCAGTCGGTTGCTCGGCGTAATCAGCGTAATAGGCGTCGGTTTCGCCGGTCAGCAGCACGTGCAACGCGTTATGTCCGTCATCGTTCCATTGCGCGTCATAATCGTGCTCCAGCAGGCTGGCCTGATTCAGCTCGTTTTCGACGGTCAGCCAGACGTGACGGGCCGGATCGATCTGTTGTCGCACGCGTTGGGCCATTTCGCGCAGGAAATCAGAGTCGCCAATCGCGTGCACGGCATCCAGACGCAGGCCGTCGAAGCGATATTCGAGCACCCACATCAAGGCGTTTTCGATGAAGAATTCGCGCACTTCACTGCGACGGAAATCGATCGCCGCGCCCCAGGGCGTGTGCTGGTCCTCGCGGAAAAAGCTTTTCGCGTAGCGGTGCAGATAGTTGCCGTCGGGGCCGAAGTGGTTGTAGACCACGTCCAGGATCACCGCCAGACCATGGCCGTGAGCGGTGTCGATCAGATGCTTGAGTTGTTCGGGGGTGCCATAAGAGGCTTGCGGGGCGTAGGGCAGGACGCCGTCGTAACCCCAGTTACGGTCGCCGGGGAATTGCGCCAGCGGCATCAATTCGATGGCGGTGATGCCCATTGCGGTGAGCCGGGCCAGATGTTGCTCGACTTCGGCAAAGCCACCGAGCGCACCGACGTGCAGCTCGTAGATCACTGCTTCGTTCCATGGCCGACCCTTCCAGGCGCTGTGTCGCCAAGTGTAAGCGTGCGGGTCGACCACCACGCTGTGGCGGTGGAGGTCGCCATCCTGGGCCCTGGAGGCCGGGTCCGGCACCTCCAGTTCGCCATCGATACAGTAGCGGTAGCGACTGCCCGCTGGACAGCGGGCCTTGATCACAAACCATCCATCACCCTGCGGCAGCATGGGCAGCGATTGACCATCGGCCAGTTCAACACTGACGTAAAACGCATCGGGAGCCCACAGAGCAAATTGCGTGTGTTCGGCGTCCAGCACGATCGCGCCGTGGGGCCAGGTTTCTTGGGTCCTTGACGGCATCTTGGAAACCTCCCTGATTATTTGTGGCTGGCTTTACCCAATGCCTTGGCCACCAGTTGTTCGTAGAGTTCAGCGTACGGTTCGACCGCTTTGCTCCAGTTGAATGGCGCCGCCATTGCCCGGCAACGCATGGCATTGAGCAGTTCCGGGAAGGCAAACACCTTGAACGCGCGGCTCAGGGCTTCCTTGTAGCTGTCGACGGTGGATTCATCGAAGAGGAAACCGGTGACGCCGTTTTCAATGGTGTCGGCCAGGCCGCCGGTATTGCGCGCCACTGGCAACGAACCGAAGCGCTGCGCGTACATCTGGCTCAGGCCGCAAGGCTCGTAACGCGAAGGCATCAACAGGAAATCGCTGCCGGCGAACATGCGCCGCGCGTCAGTCTCGTTGAAGCCGATGCGTACGCCGATCTGCCCCGGGAAGCGCAGCGCCAGCTCACGCATGGCCTGTTCTTCTTCCGGCTCGCCACGGCCGATGATTGCGATCTGGCCACCGTTCTGCACGATGAACTCGGAGACCGCTTCAGTCAGGTCCAGACCTTTCTGATAGACCAGGCGCGACACTACGGCGAACAGCGGACCGGTCGAGTCGTTGAGGCCGAACAGCTCGCGAACATGCGCGGCGTTGACCGCTTTGCCTTCCCAGTCACCAATCGCAAACGGCGCGAACAGGTGCGGATCGGTGGCCGAATCCCAGCTCTCGTCGATGCCGTTGGGGATGCCGCTGAGCAAGCCTTGCTGGGTCTTGGCGGCGAGGAAGCCGTCGAGACCGCAGCCAAAATCCGGTGTGGTGATTTCCTGCGCATACGTGGCGCTGACCGTGGTGATGTGGCTCGAATAGGCCATGCCGGCCTTGAGGAACGACATCTTGCCGTAGAATTCCATGCCTTCCTGCTGCAGGGCGTGGGCGGGAATCCCCAGTTCCGGGCAGGAACCGAGGCTGGTCACGCCCTGGTACGCGAGGTTGTGAATGGTGAACAGCGTCGGCGTACGCTGGCCGCGCCAGTGCATATAGGCCGGGGCGAGGCCTGCTGGCCAGTCGTGGGCGTGGACGAGGTCCGGGCACCAGTGAATCTGCGCGAGGTTGGCGGCGATATCGGCAGCGGCCAGCCCGAGGCGGGCGAAACGAATATGATTGTCTGGCCAGTCGCGGCCATTGTTGGCGCCGTAAGGGCCACCTTCACGCTCGTACAATTCGGGGCAGATCAACACGTAGATCACCAGACCGTCGGGCATGTCCATGCGCCCGATCTTGCACGGTGGCAGCGCGGCGTGGCCACCGAGTTCGCCGATGATGTGAATCGGGTTCTCGCTGTGCATCACTTGCGGGTAACCGGGAATCAGCACGCGCACATCGTGCAGATGTGCCATGGCGCGCGGCAAGGCGGCGGAAACGTCGCCCAGGCCACCGGTCTTCACCAGATCGGCGATTTCCGAGGTGACGAACAGGACTTTTTTCTTGTTGGGGTTCTTGCTCGCGACCGGAGTCAGCGTCTTGGTGCCGGGAACGTTGATCGATCGGCTGCCGGGAACGCTGACGGTGCTCGAGTCGCCAATCACCTGGTGAGCACGCTCTCCCTGAATATCCAATGCCGCACTGATCATATGTATCTCCCGTAGTGTTGATCTGTTCTTGTCTCGTACAAACAAAGTTCAGAGCCACGTCCTGTGACCGGGCGCAAACGCGCCACGCATCGGTGAGCAAACGCTACCCAACACGCGCAAGCAGAATGGGTGGTGAAGCCATTGCAAGGATTGCACCAGTCGTTTTGGCTCTGTCTTCTTGATGACCCGACGCTGGATGCAAAAGTTTCGAGTTTTTTTCGGCGATGTGACCGGGCGGTTTCACCCTGCGAAAATGAGTCTAGGCCAGATCCTAGAGCGGGCCAGAGCAAATGGGTAAATTGTTCGACAATCGGTTTGTGCGTAAGAAAATATTGCTGGATCTGCGCAAACGCACCGACGAAGGGCAGTTTTTTTTGCAACGGAGGGCCAAAACGGTGACTGGGCGGTCACGATTTTGTGCTAGCGGGGAGGGCGACTGCACTGTTGTGGTGCGATGTGTTCGCGGGTGAGGACTGTGCTTGCCGTTTTGCGAGCCTGCTCGCGAATGCGATGGACGGGACACCACCGCTACTCATGGATGTCTTAATTCAACAGGCGAATCGGCTCCCCTGCAGACCATGCCTGAATATTCACGATCATCTGCGCAAAGAACTGCGCATAGTTCTGCCGACTGACATAGCCCACATGGGGCGTCGCCAGCACGTTTTCGAGTGTGCGAAACGGGTGCAGGGCCGGTAATGGTTCTGCGTCGAAGACATCCAGCGCTGCCCCGGCAATGTGCTGTTTCTGCAGTGCCTTGATCAACGCCGCTTCGTCGACGATCGGCCCGCGCGCGGTGTTGACCAGCAACGCAGTCGGTTTCATCCAGCCCAGCGCCTGCGCGTCGACCAGCCCGCGGCTGCGTTCGCTGAGCACGAGGTGCACCGACATCACATCGGCCTGCTCAAACAGTTCCTGCTTGCTGACGTAAGTCACTCCGGCCTGTGCGGCGCGCTCGGCGGTGAGGTTTTCGCTCCAGGCAATCACGCGCATGCCGAACACCTGGCCGAACTGCGCCACGCGCTGGCCGATACTGCCCAGACCGAGAATGCCCAGGGTCTTGCCATGCAGGTCACCGCCCAGTCCTTGCTGCCATTGCCCGTTGCGCAAGGCGGTGGCTTCGTTGAGCAGATTGCGCGTGGCAGCCATGATCAGCGCCCAGGTCAACTCGGGCGCGGCGTGCTTGTAACTGTCGGTGCCGCAGACCTTGATCCCGAGTTTCGCTGCCGCCGGCATGTCCAGTGCTGCGTTGCGCATGCCGCCTGTGACCAGCAGCTTGAGCGCCGGCAAGCGCTTGAGCAGGTCCTCGTCGAAACGCGTGCGCTCGCGCATCACGCAAATCACCTGATAGCGGCCCAGACGTTCGGCCAGGGTGGCGTTGTCAGCCGGGTAGTCATGCACGAATGTGACTTCACCGATGCCCTCGAGCACTGACCAGTCGACCACATCGCGGGCCACGTCCTGCCAGTCATCAATCACCGCAATCTGCAACGCCATCAGCCTTACCTCATCAACGAACGGGATTGGATGTATTCAGCCAGCCGAGCAGGGCCTTGTGGAACTGCGCCGGTTCTTCCATTTGCGGTGCATGGCCCATGCCGGGGAATTCGACCAGCGTCGATTGCGGGATCAGTTTGGCGACCTGCTTGCCGAGTACGTCGTAGTGGCCGATCTTCGCTTTGACTTCCGGCGGGGCGATGTCCTTGCCGATTGCGGTGGTGTCGGAGGTGCCGATCAGCAGCAGCGTCGGCATCTTCAGGTCCTTGAACTCGTAATACACCGGCTGGGTGAAGATCATGTCGTAGATCAGCGCCGAGTTCCACGCGACCTGGGTCTTGCCCGGGCCTTTGCTCAGCCCGGCGAGCATGTCGACCCAACGGTCGAATTCCGGCTTCCAGCGGCCGTCGTAATAGGTGGTGCGCTCATATTCGCGAATGCCCTGGGCGCTGACTTTCAGTTCGCGTTGATACCACTGATCCACGGTGCGATACGGCACGCCGAGGGCTTTCCAGTCTTCCAGGCCGATCGGATTGACCATCGCCAGCTGTTCGACCTGCTCGGGGTACTGCAAGGCATAACGGGTGGCGAGCATGCCGCCGGTGGAATGCCCCAGCAGTGTGGCTTTCTGAATGCCCAGTGCTTTGAGCAACTGCTGCGTGTTGGTCGCCAGTTGCTGGAAAGTGTATTGGTAGTGGTCGGGTTTGCTGGAGGTGCAGAAACCGATCTGATCCGGCGCAATCACCCGGTAACCGGCCTCGCTCAGCGCCTTGATCGAGCTGTCCCAGGTCGCCGCGCAGAAATTCTTGCCGTGCATCAGCACCACGGTGCGCCCATTGGCCTTGCCGTTGGCGGCGATGTCCATGTAACCCATCTGCAGGGATTTGCCCTGAGATTCGAACGCGAAGTGCTTAAGGGTGTACGGATAATCGAAGCCTTGCAGCTCGGGGCCGTAGGCCGGGCCTTCGGCGGCGGGCGTGGCAGCCTGAGCGGACAAGGGCAGGGCGGCGCACAGCAGCAGCCCGGGGAGCCAGCGGGAAAACGAGACAGGCATAGGTCAAACTCCGTTTGAAATGGGCCGATGCTCGAACGGCCGGATTATGGCGACGTTAAAAACAGGCAATGATCGCGGCCGATGGTTCAACCCAGCCAGCCCAGGGTCAGCATGGCCAGCACGCCGTAACGGGCGCCTTTGGCCAGGGTCACGATCAGCAGAAAACGCCCGAGCGGTTCGCGCATGACCCCGGCGATCAGCGTCAACGGATCTCCTATAACGGGCAGCCAACTGAACAGCAGCGACCAGTGACCGAAACGCTGGTAGTGCTTCCGGGCTTTGGCCATGTGCTGCGGACTGACCGGAAACCAGCGCCGGCCCTGAAAGCGTTCAAGCCCTCTGCCCAGCCACCAGTTGACCAGCGAACCGAGGACGTTACCCAGCGTCGCCACGGCCAGCAGTCCCCACAGCCAGTAATGCTCGCTGACGATCAGACCGACCAGCAGCGCTTCCGATTGCAGCGGCAGCAAGGTCGCGGCGCCGAACGCAGCCAGGAACAGCCCGGCGTAAGCGGCCCCGATCAATGCGCCGGGTAATCCGCCACGACGACATCAGCGCCGTCCTTTTTCAGGCCGATCACTTGCCAGGCGTCGCTCATGCCATCCATTTCCATGCCCGGCGAGCCCATCGGCATACCCGGTGCGGCCACGCCGAGCAGGTCGTCGCGCTTGCTCAGGGCCAGCACCTGTTCAGCCGGAACATGACCTTCGACGAATTTGCCGTTGATGATTGCGGTGTGGCACGAGGCCAGACGGGGCGGCACGCCGTGCTGTTGCTTGAAGCTGCTCATGTCGCTTTCGACGTGATCGTCGACCTTGAAACCGTTGGCTTCGAGGTGGCTGATCCACTTTTTACAGCAACCGCAGTTGGCGTCGCGATGGACTTCAATCGGGATCAGCTCGGCGGCCTGGGCGAGGGAGGAGATGAACAGGGCGCTGAGGGCGAGCAGACGCAGATGGATTCGCATGAGGGATTCTCGGCTCGGGTGGCGGTCAGAAGAGAGCGCATTTTGCCCGGTTTTCGCTGTTCGGCATCAACGCAGTGTTTCAGGTTGTTGCAAATAGACTGCCAGCCCCTTGTGGAAGCGAGCCTGCTCGCGAATGCAATTGTCCAGACGATGATGGAGGGACTGACAGATTGCTTTCGCGAGCAGGCTCGCTCCCACAGGGACTCGGGCAATGTCCAGAATCACCGTGGGCGCTGGGATCAGCGAACCTTGAACCGCCCCATGATCGCGCTGACCCGGCTGTTGGCTTCCAGCAACTGGCGGGTGTTGAGTTCGCTGGTCTGGCCGCTCTGCACCAGTTCGTCGACCATGTGGCGGATCTGCACCATGCTGCGGTTGATCTCTTCGGTGACGGCGCTTTGCTGTTCGGCAGCCGTAGCGATCTGGGTGCTGAGGCTGTTGATATGGCTGACCGAGCCGGCCATTTCGTCCAGCCCCGAGTTGACTCGCGCAGTGGCGTCAGCGGCAGACTGGCAACTGGCCTGGGTGTTTTCCATGGCGCTCACCGACGAACTCACGCCTTGCGTCAGGCGGGTGAGCATTTCGTTGATTTCCGAAGTACTGGCTTGGGTACGAGCGGCGAGGGCGCGGACCTCATCGGCGACAACGGCAAAGCCGCGCCCCTGTTCGCCGGCGCGTGCGGCTTCGATGGCGGCGTTGAGCGCGAGCAGGTTGGTCTGCCCGGCGATCGCGCCGATCACGCCGAGAATCTCGGTAATGCGCTGGGCGTCCTGCTGCATGTTTTCAACCTTGTGCGTAGCACTCGCCACTTCGTCGATCAGTGCGACCACGCTGTTGGTGGCTTCGCCGACGACTACGCGCGAGCGGTCGGCGTTTTCGTTGGCGCGTTGAGTGAACGCCGCGGTTTCGGCAGCATTCTGCGCCACGCTTTCGGCGGTCGAACTCATTTCGGTAATGGCGGTGACGGTCTGATCGGTTTCCGAGGCGTGGCGCAGCAGGATCTGGCCGGTGTGCGCCGAAGTACGCTGCAGGTCATCGAGGCTGGAGGCCATGGCACCAGTGGCCTGGGTCACTTCGCTGATCATGTTTTGCAGGTAGGCGATAAACGTGTTGACCGAATGACCAATAGCACCGAGTTCGTCCTCGGCGCGAATGGTGATGCGGCGGGTCAGATCGGCATCACCGCTGGAGAGCAAGTCGATGTTGGCTTTCAAGGCTTTCATGCGCTGCACCAACTGGCGAATCGCGTAGACCTGCAACAGCACCAGCAGGATCACCAGCGGAATCTGCAGCATGCTCAAGGTGCTGAGCACGTCGTCACGCTGGGCGGTGAGCATTTTCGTCGGCAGCGCGGTGGCGAGGAACCACGGCGTGCCTTCGATCGGGCGCATGAAGAACGTGCTGTCTTCACCGTTGTTGTCGAATTCGCTGCGTTGCGCCTGGTCGCGGTTCTGCAGGCCGGTTTTCACCTGAGCGGCGAAGGTCGAGGTCGCGGCCAGTTCGCTGATGTTCTTCAGCACGATCGGACCGCTGATGCGCGAGCTGTTGCTGATGATCTTGCCGTCCGCTTCAACAATGAGCATTTCGGCGTTGAGGTCTTTTTCCTTGCGTGCCACCAGGTCGTTGAAGAAACCCAGGGTCACGTCAATGGTCGACACGCCCCAGGCGCTGCCGTTTTTGAAAATCGCCATGGCGCAGTTGGTGCGTGGCTCGGCGCTGGCATCATCTTTATAGGCCGCCGCCCAGGCACACTGGCCGCGGGGTGTGGCCATGCCGCCCTTGTGCCAGCTCTGGTCGTAATAGTTGGGAGCGGCGTCGCTGTTCCAGAACGTGTTCACGGCGAGCTTGCCCGAAGCGTCGCGGTGCCAGAACGTACTGAACTTGTTGCGCCCGGCTTCACGCTGGCCCGGCAGTGGCCAGATCCCGCCGCCAAACACCTTCAATTCGCCATACTGATCGACCAGCCCCGGCAGCACGGCATCGATGGCGGCGCTGTCGAGCAATGGAATGGTCTGGGTGATGCTGCGCTGTTGCGCCTGCACTTTGTTCAGTTCGCCCTGAATCTGCTCGGCTACTTCGGCGATGCGGTTGAGCACCACTTGTTCTTCGGTTTCCCGCAGTTTGGGGGCGACCAGTTGGCTGATGCCCACCACCGTCAACACCGACAGCAGCAGGATGAACAGAACCAGAAACAACGTATAGCGGGCCTGAATGGTGCGGAATGCGGGCATGGAGACCGGTCCTTGAGCAGCGATTCTTGTTAGAGGGCAAGGTTGCAACAGTGAGGGTATTGAAAGCGTATCGTCGTTCTCGGGCGAAGCTTGAGGTACTTGAGTGCTAATAATCGCGACGCCGATGACTGGTCGGTATCAAGCGTGATACATGCCGCCGTATCCGCACCTGCGCTGATTCGAAAATCCTCTCGACATGACAATGCGATGACAGCTCTGGCGCAAGGCCGGCGGGTTGTTCAGCTTTTGTATCGTGAATGTACGAGAATTGTAAAAAAGTGCAGAAAGAGGTTGGTGCCATCAGTTCGCCCGCCGATACTCGCGCCCACTGAACGTATTCAAAACGGACATTTCATGGTCATTTCGCAGGGAGACATTTCATGACAATCGGTATTGTCGGCGGCTGGGAAAGCAAGGCAGGGGTGATGGTTCGCGACACCGGCGCCAAGAAACAAGTGGCCCAGAGCGTCAAGGTGCAGCAAATGCTCACTCTGGTCGGCAACGATCCCAACGCGATCAATACCGCCGAGATGGACAAGCAGGGCTTGCGCAAAGCGATCAAGGGGTTTGATCCGGCAAATGTTTCGGTCAAGCAAATGGGCAATCTGAGCGAGATGCTGCGCAGCCGCGGGCTGATCTCGGAAATCACTTCCTTCACCTTGATGAACGCGGGCGACAAGTTCGACCGTTTCGGCGTGACCAAGGACATCGACGTCAAATTCAACGCGCTGGAATATTTCGCCACGCAACTCGATGCAATCCAGACCAACGGCCTGAATGGCAATGCCTACGGCAAGAACCTGATTCCCGAATTCAAAAAAGCCATTTACGTTCTGCAGAACCTCAAGACCTACGGCGAAGGCAACGTCGCCAAGCCGGTCGACCAAGGCGTCAAAGCCAAGGCATAAAAGCGCCTGCGCTGGCCCGCTCGGTGCTCGAACGGGCCAGGTTTGTTCAGATCGCTTACGGCGCCTCGGCAGTACGCGGTGCGATTTGCTGCTGGGCTCGGTCATGCAAACGCTGAATGTGCGGGCAATGCAGTTCCAGCGTTTGCGCGCGGTAGCCCCGATGAAACAGTGCCAGCCATCCCGGGCAACGTTCATTCGGGGCAATGCCGGTGAAGATGAAGCCCATTGCCGCCAGGCTTTCGGTGGCGCTGGCAAAGCCGCTGGCGAGCCTGAGCCTGATCGAGATCATCCATTGCTGCGGCAGTTGGCATAACTGTTTCAACAGACTGTAATCAAGTTTTTTCAACGTCACCTCGTAACGCCCGGAACAGTGCTCCACATGCAACGGCGGCCCGACCCACGGTGCCTCCCTGTTCTGCGTCCCGTAAACGCTGGATAAGCGCTCCATGAAATCGCGACAGCTGGCGGGCCACGGCAGTACCGGTAGCGGGCGACGATAACCATCGATGGCGGTGAAGCCGACGACAACCGACTCCGACAGCGGCTCGCCGAAGGGCGAAGGGACATAATCGAGTAACAACCCGGTACTGCAAAAACCCAGGCGCTCGGCCATGCGCTGTGTGTACGGGTGCTGTGTCACCTGTTTGATGGTCACGCCCTGGCAACCCAGCGCTTGTGCATGGATCAACAGGCGCACACCCAGTCGTGTGGCGATGTTGTGACCGCGGGTTGACGGATGCACCACGCTCAACGCCAGTTCCGCCGTGTGCGATCCGCTGTTGCGGCACAAGCTGGCATGCCCGAGCAGCTTTTTCTCCGAATGCGCCAGCATTGAATGCCAACGACCTTCGCCGTGATTCTGATTGATCATCAACGGCAGATACACGTGCGGCTGCACGTAGTGATCACCATAGATCTCGCGAAACAGTCGGCTGACGGCGCCAGCGTCGGAGGGGCGATAGTTGCGTAACGTCACGTTGTCCATGGGCTTCGCTCCGGCGGGGTATTGTTATAAACGCGCAGGTCAACGACTCGTTGATGTTTGCCGGAGCGCGGATGACGAACGAGTTGGTCGGCGCTGCAACCGCGTACCTGTACTTCAAGCAAACCCTGCGGACCCAGTTGCGTAATCAGCGGATACTGATCGATCAGCTCGCTGTGCAATGCCGCGCTGCATTGCGCAGTTGCCGACATTTGCGTATCCACCAGCCATTTGAAGCTGAGCCTGTCCACGCCCGCCGATTGGCTGATGATCATTTGCCAGTCTTCGCTGCCGGTGGTGCGCTGGATAATCCGCTCAATGTCTTCGGTGAGCAGGGTCATACTGCCCACCCGGATTCGCCGGCTGCTGGCGCTGCGGCCCATCAAGGCAAACTTGCGCCGCGCTGCCGTGGCCGGTTCCCGCCAGCAGGCGAGGTCGCCGACCGGGTAACGAATCAACGGCATCAACCGGCGGGTGAGGTTGGTGATTACCAGCCGCCCGGTTCGCCCGCACTCGTCGATGACCTCCCCGGTGTGTTCATCAATGATTTCCACCACGCTATGGTCCGGCAGCATGCGATGTTCGCCCAGCGCGCAATCGCGACTCGACGCACCGATGAACCCGGCGTCGACACTGGCGTAGCCGATCGAAGCAATGCGCGCATTCGGGAATACCCGGCGCAACCTTTGCAGTTGCCCGGCGAACAGACTCTCGCCGCCGTAAAGCAGCGTTTGAACTTCATAGAGGCACAGCGACTGGCGCTCGAGCTCGCCGGCAAACGCCAACAGTTGCGCAGGAACGCCGGCCAGCACGTTGATCCGGTACTGACGGATAGCGTCAGCGAGGGCCGCAGGATCGACATCACCGGTGAAGGGATATTCGATAACGCCTGCGTCTTCGTGAGCCAGGGCATCGTGGATAAAAACGAAACTGGCATACAGATCACCGACGAAAAACAGGTTGGCAACCCGATCGCCCCGATTGAGCTGTTGGCCTAGCTGGCTGCCGAAGTCGCGCACCAGCGCCTGCCATTCTTCGCGGGTAAACACAGAAAGCTTGCCGGCGCCGGTGGTGCCTCCGGTTTTGAACACCAGCGCCCGTTCGACTGCCGAGGTCAGTACCGGCCAGTGCTCAAGAGGCTGGCCGGCCTGCCAATACTGTTTGGGATCGACTACCGGCAGTTGATCGAGCGCGGTGTCTTGCACGGCCACGTGTTGCCAATGCATGGCGTAATACGGTGAGCTCTCGCGGACAAACGCAAGTAACTGGTGGAGTTCAGGTTTGGTATACATTCAGGTCTCTGTTTATTCAGGCCATGACGACGAGCGCTAGCGGCGCGCGTCGATCAACTGTGGCGTCTTGCCGCTGTGGTTATTTCTGCGAAATTGCTCCGGCGCGCAGCGTTGCGCCTGCACCGTGAGCAGGCCGTTGCGCTGTAACAGGTCCAGCGTCGTGTAATGTTGCAGTCGCTCATGGGCATCGGCCGGTTCGTGCGGGCTGCGAATCAGCAGGTGTTCCAGGCCGTCAGGGGCGTGATCGAGGTGCAGTTGAAACGGTGACTGCAAATGCCGGGCAAGTTCATCGAGGCAGATGAAATCGGTGCCGATACGCAACAGGCGGCCGTGCCGCTGGAGCAGTTCGAAGCGCGGCGAATGCAGACCGCAAGGGCAGTCGCCGGCGAGCCAGCGCCCGGTGTCTCCGACGTCATAACGCTGCACGCGCTGTCCTTCGCGTGCTTTGGAAGTAAACAGCAGACGGCCGACCTCATCGCCGATCACCGGCGCGTCGGCGTCCAGCGCAACGATTTCCAGTTGCTGGATCGCCTCCATCAGATGGAACACGCCGTCGCCGGTCGCCCCGCAGGCATGCCCAAAGGGGCCGGCATCGACGCTGCCGTACACCGCAGAACGAATACAACTGACACCGCAGGCTTGCAATAGCTCACGGCACTGATCACTGATGTGTTCGCCGCCGAGAAAGACTTTTTCGATCGCGCCATAACCGCGCAGACGCTGCTCTTCATTGCGAAATAGTCGATGCACGGTGCTGGGCATGCCGATCAGTACGGTGACTTTCTGGTCGATGATCACTTGGGCAATGTCGCTGTAGTCATCGTCCGCCGGCGCACCCATGGGCAGGTGGCGGGCGCCCAGTAGTTCCAGAACCTTGGCGAAACTGAAGAACCCCCCGTAAAGGCCACCCGTGAAAAACAGATTCATGACCTTGTCGCGGTGTGGATCGAGGCCCGCCGCGAACAGACCGTCGGCCGTTGCGCGCATTTGCTGGTGAAAGTCGCGATAACTGTAGCCCGACAGCGTTGGCGTACCACTGCTGCCGCCGGAGCGAAAAAACAGTTGTGCGGTGGTGGTCGGCGGGGTGGCGATGAAAGCGCTTTTATCGGTGATCGGCAGGCCCGTCGGAGACAGTGCGCGAGGGGGCGGGTCGAGATTCATGCGGCAAGGGATCTGTGTGGGTGTGACGCTGACCGACACCCGACGACTCAAGCGTTGCAGTGCGTACACACCGTCGTGCGGTTCGCCTTCGTAGCCGTCATGAATGCTCTCCACCGGAGCAATTCGGCTGACGCCTGCGGCGATCAGCTCGCGCGCCAGCTCGCCGATCTGCGCCTCTTCGCAGATCAGTGCGCAGCTCTGCAAGACCTTGCGCCACGGCAACAAATGCTCAGTCAAACCATGGCGGGGCAGGGGTTTGAGCAGCAATGTGCGAAACAGCGGCGAGGGCGCGAGCGCCTGATCATGGGACCAGATCACTCGCCATCCCGCCGCGCTCCATACGCGTCCGCTCACCGCACAAAAGCTCTGGCTCAGCCGCGCCATCATCGCCTGGGTGCTGATCTCGCTGGCTTCCTGAATCGTCGGCAGCAGCGCCGGCCACTGTTCGGCGCGGCGCTCGAAGGCCTCGGCGAGATCGGCACCGATCCTTTCCAGGACTGCAGGGTCGTTACTGTCGACCAGCAGCCATTGTGGGCTCGAGCAGGCCTGCTGATCGAGTCGGCAGACTTCATCGACCAACGCCTCCAGCCGCTGCGGTGTAGCGGCTGGAGGCGTCAGATAGGCAAAACTGATGCGGTGGCCCCAGTCGATCCAGCGACAACCGGGTGGCAACTGTTCACGGATGGCGCGCAACGCGGTTTCGCCGCCCCAGGCCGACACGCCGTTGGCCCACTGGCATAACTGGCCGATCTGCGCTGTGGCGACCGGTAGTACCGCCACGTAATGGCATAACTGTCCGCTGGTGTCGCTGTGAACCAGCGCGTGCAGCAGTCTTGCCGTGAGACCTCGATCGCTGCTGCTCGGGCGCAGCCAATTGATGTTGCCGGCCAGCAGGCTTTCGATCATGGCGCAACAGGCCAGCAGCGGCGCGTTGGCCGGCGTGACATGCATCACCAGACCCAACGGGCACCAGCGTTCAAAATGCGCTTTGCGGTAATCGATGCGTCGCAGCGACTCGGATTGATCGCCGAGTTCACGTTCAAGCTTGTGTTGCAGTGCTTGCGGCCGGCAGAAATCAATCAGTGCCAGCCGTTGCTCATCATCGAGTGGCAGCGTCGATGTAGAGCTTTGCAAGCGCTGCGCGAAGTTTGCCACCGCGGCGAGCACGGTTGCGCTGTCAAGCGGAATGCGCAGCTGTTGCGGCAAGTGCTGCTGCAACGCCAGCAGGGCGTCGCCCAAGTCGCAGTCGGCGGTGAGTTGTCCATTGATCAGGTACATATCAGTGCCTCCCCAGTAGTTCGGATGCCGCCATCGCGCAGCTTCGGCCTGCGGTGGTGCCTGCGCGGCCATGCAGTTCGAACCAGTCGCTGGACAGGCCGCAGCCGCAGCTCGATCCGGGGTACAAGGTGGCCAGATCGCTCATCACTACCGCATGCGCCGGACTTGAGGAAATGTACGGAGAGACGAAGCCCAGCAGGCCCTGCCGGCCGTAGGGCTGGACAGACCAGTCGTGTGGATTGCGCACATAAACTCTGGAGTAAACCGGTACATGAAAATGGTGATGGGCGCATTCGATGTACGGCACCGCGTGTTCGACTGCGCCGTAACCGTCTCGACAGCGCGATATTTCGATGCCGAGTTGCGCCGCAATGCGCGCGTACAGCTGATCTTTGGCAATTTCTTCGCTGGCGCGGGCTTTCCAGCCTCCGCCGAAAAACACCAGTGACTGCTCCGGCAGTTTCAGCTCTGCCACCCCGGTGGTCTTCATGTGTTCGAGGGCCTGCCAGAGAAACGCCGGAAAGCCGAAAATCCGCACGGGCAGGCCTTCTTCAGCGAACGCCTGCAGAGCGGCGATCACCCCGAACACATCGAATTGGTGGCCTGCGCCGTTGCTGCGTAAGGCGTAGACCACGCGATTGACGGGAGCGAAGCGGCAGAGGAATTGGTCCGTGAATGACGTGCCCAGCGTGATGGCACCGTGCGGCTCATAACTGAGCAGCAGGTAATTGCAGGGCGTTTCTGCGGTATTCCAAGCGTAGTGATGGAAAATCCGTTCGACCATGAACTGCGCGCGCGACAGGCTGCGCTCGTCATAGCGCATGCGGCTTTTCTGCCCGCTGGTGCCGGATGACGTCAGCTCCAGAGCGTTTTCTGCGCTGGGGCTGAGCACCAATTGTTGCTTGAAGAAGTTGGCGAGAATGGGCGGCAGCCGCGACCAGTCATCAAGGCAGCTGAGGTCGCGGACATCAAGACCGTTGGCGTTCAACCAATGTTCATAGCCCGGCGTGTGCTGACAATGGAACTGGCTGATCTCGCTCATGGCGTGGTCGAACAGCCCTGCGGGCACTGAATTTTGGCAATAGGGCTGCGGCAATGCGCACAGCGCATCGCAGGCGGATAAATCAATCATTTCAATTATTCCTTTACTGATCAGAAGCTGAGGTGCGACTGCGTCTTGTCCGCAGGCCCTGCAACAGAGGCAGGCACATCAGGCCGCTGAAGGCGGCGAAAAGCGCGAAGAGTTCGAGACGTGCGCCTGCGCCGATGGTTGCAATCAGCCCCCCGCCGAGCCCCATCACCGTGATCGACAACATGCCGACCGACGCCGAAACCAGCCCTTTGCTGTCGTCGCTGGCAAATAACGCCAATCGATACAGAGCAGCGTTGCTCATGCCCAGCCCGACCGCGTACACCGACAGACTCGCGACCACCGGAGCGATGCCAGCGCCGGACAGGGCGCAGCCGATCAGCGCCAACAGGCCAGCGCAGAACGGCCAGAGCGCCAGGCGAACAACCCGAGGCAACGAATGAGTGGGCAGCAAACGGTCGAGAATCAGATTGCCGACGATCACGGCGCTGAAGATGGGGATCTGCCACAAGCCATACTGAATGGGCGTCAGGTTCAGCACCTGCATCAGTAGCAACGGTGCCAGACCGATCCAGGCAATCAGCGGCAGGCTCATTAACCCCAGGGCCAGACTTGCGGCGAGGAACCGCCGATTGCCGAGCAGGGCGCGGTAGCGTTGCCAGGTCTGCTGCCATGAAAAGCCAATCGACGCCTGCCGATGCCCGTCGTGTCGGGTCACGCCCACCGTCTCGGGCATCCACGCAAACAGCCCCAGCCAGACCAGCAAAGCGGCAACACCCAGCCCCAGAAACAGTTCGCGCCATGACAGCCATTGCAGCAGGACGACGCCCAGCAACGGCCCGATCAGCGGCGACAGCAGGGCGATATTGCCGAGCAGTGCCATCAGGCGCACCGCATCGGCCTCACAGAAAACCTCCTGAAGCGCCGGATAACTCACCGCAACCACGAAGCCGATACCCATGCCTTGCAGCAGCCGCAGCAGATTGAACACGGCAATGCTCTGGCTGATGAAGACCGCCGCGCACGCCGCTGCGAACAAGGCGCAGCCGACCAGCAACACGCGGCGTCGCCCCCAATGATCCGACAGTGGCCCGATCAGCCATTGCAGGCAGACGCCGCCCAGCAGATAGAGGTTGAAAGCGTTGGGTACATGTCGCGCATCCGCCTGCAATTCGTGAGTTACGCTGAGCATGGCTGGCATGATCAAGTCGCTGGCCATGTACGTCAGCAGTTCAAAAGCACTGATCGCCAGGCAGAAGCCGAGCACTTGATAGGGCCCGATGGGTATGAGAGTTCTCTGCATAAACGTCTTTGTTGGGTGGTCGAAAAAGTTGGCAGAGACTAAGTTGCACAGACTCGCGCAACCTATTGTTTTGCTGCGACATTAAGTTTCAAAAGCTTGCAAAATGTTTAGCTCTATGCCGATTTTGTTTATTGCAAAAACAGCAAAGCCCGCCATTGGCGGGCTTTGCTGAATATGAGCTGGGCTGTTGAATTAACAGCCTGGGTCAGTTTATCGACCTGCAGGGAAGGGCGAGCAATCGTGCTTCAACGATGCTGGTAGTAGCCAGGGCCTCCTTGGTAATAACGGTGATGATCGCCATGTCCGTGGGGGAAGATGATGCAGCCACTCAGGGTGAGCAGGGCCAGAACGGGGATCAGCCAGGTGATACGACGCAGCATTTGAAAAATCCTCAGAGGTAACGCCGCCAGCAAGCCAAAACGCTTGCGCGGCTGTAACATGAGACCCCGTTTACAGCCAATGCATTGCAACCGATCGGTATGCGCATGGCATGCAAACGGATACAAATTCGATACATTTTAAAAAGTCTCAGGAAGCCGCAATGACCCAGAAGCAACGCTTGATTTATTCAATTGTGATCGCCTTGTCGGTCCTGGCGATCATGCTCGGCCTGTCGTGGCTGCAGAACGCCGGGATGATTACCGAGAAGACCTTCCAGTTTGTCGCGATCGCTGTAGCGGTGGTCGTCGTGGTGATCAATGGCGTGATGCGCCGCAAGGTCAAGCCTTGACGGCGATCGCCGCTCACTTCAATCGTGCTTGAGAACCGCCGCAGCCTGTGGATGCAGGCTGTAGCTCTTGTCTTCATTGAAGACGATCACCCCTTCGCTGCACAGGCGTTTGAGCACTTCGCGCACACTGAGAAAGGACAGCGGAATATCCAGATCCAGCAATTGGCTGTGGACACCGCGCACGCCCAGTCTGCGCTCGTGTTGTGCGGCGACCAGCAGCGCGTCGATCACTTTCAGACGGATCAGGCTGGTGCGCAGGCCGAAGCTTTTGAGCAGCAACCGGATGCGTTCATTGCCGTGTCGCTCGCCGCGCTGGCCGAATTCGCTCGCGTTCGGGCTCATGGGGATTCCTTTGGGGGCCTGGCTACCGTCCGCTGGTAGTTGCGAGTTGTACATGCGCTTACTCCTTTTCAGGGCCTGATCGGGAATGGGTTTTTTTCGTTGTCTCTGAACTAGACGTATCAGCGCGACGAATCATGAAAGAAAAGATGTGGAAAATTTGTTGGCTCGGTGTTTTTTTCTTGTGATTTTTTGGGGGCGTGGCGGCCTCTGGGCCGACCAGGCTTTGGTTGTTTGGGGTGAATATCCGTTGCTTCGGGGGGGGCTTCTGGCGGTTTCGCCCTTACGGCGAGTCCCTTTTTCAAACGCCAAAAAGGAACCAAAAGGCTTTGCTCCTGCGTTCGGCCCTCGCAGGCTCGGGTTCCTTCGCTCCGGGATCGATCCGGGCGCAGCGGCTACGGTTTGCTTCGCTGCACCTACTTCCGCTGTGTACGACTTCGTCGTACGGTCGCTGCGCTCCCACGCCCGGATCAATCCCTCCACTCAGCCTTCCGATGTCGCTGGTCAGGCAAGATCAAGATCAAGGGCACTCGAGCTAACGCTCATTGTTGAGTGGTTAGAAGCGCCGCATGGCTTGAAATTTTCGGTGGATTCGCCCCTCACCCCAGCCCTCTCCCGAGGGAGAGGGAGCCGATTTCAGTTGGATTCGAAATTTGCATTCGACTCGGTATTTCATGTCGGCGTACCTCTTCCAATCACCGCGGTCAGTTCCCTCTCCCTTCGGGAGAGGGCTAGGGTGAGGGGCTTTTGTTTCTGGCTTCTCCCGCGTTTGTTTTCATAACTTGAAAACTCCCCCACCAGCGATCTCGTGTAATGAAGCTTTTATGACAAAAGTTCGGTAGCACATAGCCAGTCCGGTCATGCCTATGTAACGCGCTTGAGGGGCCCTTCGGGGTGCACTTTGCAAGCCGAGGCGGGACGCCGGGAGTGAGGCAATGGGGACTATGGAACGCTATTCGAAAGTGGGCATGCAGGAACTCGATCAGCGCTTGTCGAAGATCGTCGAGGCGGCGCGCAAGAAGCCGGTGTCGGTGTATCGCTACGGCGCGCCGTGGGTCTGGATCGTTTCGCAGGATGACTGGCAGGGCGCTTTGAAAGAGGTGTCGAGTTACATTCCGCCGGGGCATTCGCTGGTTTTGCTGCGCCCGCAGATCGACGATTTGCTTGATGCCCACCGCGAACTCCTGCACGACCTGAATGCCGAGCCGGGCATGTTGATTCCGGCGCAAACGGTGATGCACATCCTGCTTCTGCAACTGCTGTACTCGGTACCCAGCGAACAGCAGCTTTATGAACAGCTCAATTACAACCTGCTGTTCCGCTGGTTCGTCGGCCTCGGTCTGAACCAGAAAGTCTGGAGCTTCAGCGCCCTCAGTCGCGACATCGCCACGCTGCTCAACGAGCCGCGTGCGGTGCTGCTCATTCAGAAAATCATCGGCGAAGTGTTCTGCGGTGCCTTGCTGCAAATGCCCGAGTTCTCCTTGAACTTCGCGCTGTTGCACACCTGGCTGGGCAAACACGCCTGCGCCCCGCACGTCGGCAACTAACAGCGGCAACACACCGGGCGCTGAAGCGCCAACAGGTCATCGCGAATTCAGGGGGTAGTGTGGAACCGATTTTCAAGTCACGGCTGGCGCTGTGCGGCTGGCTGCTGGTGACGGCAGGCGTGCAGCCGGCGCTGGCCGAAGAGGGCGCCGCAAACGCTGCAGCGCCGCGTCTGGTCGACGTCAACGAATACTTCGTACGTGGCAATACCGTGCTCGATGCGCCGGCGATCGAGGAAGCGGTGTATCCGTTTCTCGGCCCGCAAAAAGCCCTCAGCGATATTGAAGGCGCCCGCGATGCGTTGCAGAAGGCCTATCAGGAGCGCGGTTATCAATCGGTGTTCGTCGAGCTGCCGGAGCAAGCCGTGGCTGACGGCATCGTCTACCTGCAAGTCAGCGAAACCAAGGTCGGCCGCGTGCGCGTGGTCGGCGCCAAGCACTATTCGCCGCTGGACATTCGCGACAACGTACCGGCGCTGAAGGAAGGCGAGGTGCCGGATTTCGCCAAGGTCCAGGGCGAACTGGCGCAACTCAACAAAACCCCGGGCCGGCAAGTCATGCCGCTGGTGCGCGAAGGTCAGCGCCCCGGCACCATGGACGTCGATCTGCAGGTCGAAGACCAGAACCCGTGGACCGCCAGCGTCGGCCTCAACAACGATTACAGCGCCGACACCGAAAAGCTGCGCACCGTCACCAGCCTCGGCTACAACAACCTCTGGCAACTCGGCCACAGCGTCAACCTGACGTTCTTCACCGCGCCGCAGGAAACCGACAACGCCAAGGTCTGGTCGGGCTCCTACACCGCACCGCTGAGCGAGCGCTGGAGCGTGCAGTTTTCCGGTTACCAGTCCGACAGCAACGTCGCCACCATCGGTGGCAGCAACGTGCTCGGCAAGGGCCACAGCTACGGTGTCTCGGCGATTTATACGCTGCCGTCGAGCGGCAACTGGTCGAACTCGCTGTCGGCCGGCATCGACTTCAAGGACTTTGACGAACGCCTGACCCTGTCCGGCGAGAGCGATAAGGTGCCGCTGCAATACGCGCCGTTTACCTTCGCCTACAACGGTTATCGCTACAGCGAAAAAAGCCAGCTCGGTCTCGGTTTGAGTCTGGTCGCGGCCACTCGCAGCATTTTCGGTTACGGCAGTTCCGACGAAGATTTCGACTACAAACGCTACCGCGCCAAACCGAGTTTCGCCGTGCTCAAGGGCGACACCAATTACACCTGGACCTTCGACAGCGATTGGCAGAGCGCGACCAAAGCGGCGTTCCAATTGGCCTCGGGCCCACTGGTTTCCAACGAACAATTCTCCGCCGGCGGCGCGACTTCGGTGCGCGGCTATCTGGCTGCAGAACGCACCGCCGATGACGGTTACCTGCTCAGTCAGGAACTGCGCACGCCGTCGCTGGCGAAATTCGCCGGCACCTGGATGCAGGACTGGCGCTTTTACGCCTTTGCCGAAGGCGCACAACTCTATCTGCGCGACGAACTGCCGGATCAGGACGCCAATTACGCCCTGGCCAGTGTCGGCCTCGGCACCCGCGCCAGCCTGAGCAAATGGCTGTCCGGCAGCCTCGACTGGGGCTACCCGCTACTCGAAGGGCCGAACACCTCGAAACAGGAATCGCGCCTGCACTTCAACCTTCAGGCCACTTTCTAACCAGGAGCACTTTTCATGCAGCGCCTCATTCTTTCCCTGTTGATCTGCCTGGGCTTCGTGCTCCCGGCCACGGCTCAGGCCTGGTGGCAGGATGACTGGCATTACCGCAAACAGATCGCCGTCGACACCACGCCGCAGGGCGCGGCGATCAATCAGGCGCTCGGTCGCACGGCGCTGCTGGTGCGCCTGCACACTGGCAACTTTACGTTCGACGGGGTGAAAGAGGACGGCTCGGATTTGCGCTTCGTCGCTGCCGATGACAAAACCGTGCTCAACCACCAGATCGAAAGCTTCGACGCGCTGATGGGCATGGCGCTGATCTGGGTCGACGTGCCGAATGTCGAAGGCGGGCAGCGGCAGGACATCTGGATGTATTACGGCAATCAGAAGGCGCCGGCGACCGGCAACGGCCAACTGACCTTCGACCCTAATTACACCGCGCTGTATCACTTCGACGGCGCCACCGGCACCCCGGCCAAAGACACCACCGCCTATGGCAACACCGCGCAAAGCGCCACCGGCGCGGCGATTGACGGCGTCGTCGGGCGCGCCTTGCAGTTCAGTGGCCAGCCGTTGCTGCTGCCGGCCAGTCCTTCGCTGCAACACAACGCTGGCAGTGCGTTTACCTTCAGTGCCTGGCTGCGTCTGGATCAGGCCAGTGGCGAGCAACTGATTCTCGCCCGTCGTGAAGGCGCCAACAGCCTGCTGGTCGGTGCCAACCAAGGTGTGCCGTTTGTTGAAATCGACGGTCAACGTGCCGTCGCCACACAAGCGCTGAATCCGGGCCAATGGCAGCATGTCGCGCTGACCGCTGAAGGTTCCAAAGTCACCCTGTTCATCAACGGTCGCGAAGCGGCCACGCTTGCTCAGGCGATGCCGGCGTTCAACTCGGTCATGGCCATCGGTGCCGATCTGCATGAAGGGCCGTTCCAGCCGTTCGTGGGCGCTATCGATGAGCTGCGCCTGTCGAAAGTCGCCCGTCCCGCCGCGCTGCTGTTGGCCGATGCCACGTCCCAGGGCGCCGAGTCGAAGCTGGTGGCTTACGGCGTCGACGAAGAACAGTCCGGTTTCGGTTTCGGCAGCCTCGGTTTCCTGCTCAATGCGGTGCCGGTGGACGCCTGGGTGATCATCGCCGTGCTGGTGCTGATGATGTTCCAGTCGTGGATCATCATGCTGCGCAAGAACCGCACCCTCAGCCGTGTCACCGCGGCCAACGAAGACTTCCGCACGCATTTCGCCAAGGTCGGCACGCGTCTGGAAATGTTCGCCGACGACGCGCAACTCGCTCAGCGCCTGCAACATTCCTCGCTGTGGCGCCTGTACCTGGTGGCGGTCAAAGAGATCCGCACCCGCCGCGAGCAGGGCGCCGATACCTCATCGGTTTCGGCTGCGACCATCGAAGCCATCCGCTGCTCGATGGACGGCGTGCGCACCCGTGAAAACCAGCAACTGAGTTCGAAACTCTCGACCCTGTCCAACGCCATCGCCGGCGGCCCCTACATCGGCCTGCTCGGCACGGTGTTGGGGATCATGGTGGTGTTCCTCGGCACGGCGATGGCCGGTGACGTCAACATCAATGCGATCGCACCGGGCATGGCCGCAGCGTTGCTCGCCACCGCCATGGGCCTGTTCGTGGCGATCCCGGCGCTGTTTGGCTACAACCGCCTGATCACTCGCAACAAGGAAGTCAGCGCCGACATGCGCGTGTTCGTCGACGAGTTCATCACCCGTCTGGCGGAGATGCACGGCGAGAGTCAGTTCAGTGAGTCGTCGCATGCGCGCGGCCATCACGCCAACCATTCCGTACCGGCCTGAGGAGCATTGCCATGGCGTCCGTAAATGCCTCCCACGACGATGATGAAGATGCCGCGGTGGACAGCATCAACATCACGCCGCTGGTCGACGTGCTGATGGTGGTGCTGGTGATGTTCATCCTTACCGCCACCGCACAGGTCTCCGGGATCCAGATCAACCTGCCCAAGGCCAGTGCCTCGGTGTCGCTGTCGGAAGCCAAGACCAAGGCGATTTCGGTGAATGACGGCGGTCAGGTGTTTCTCGATGCCTACCCGGTGACCCTCGCCGAGCTGGAAGAGCGCCTGCGTATCGAGAAAGCGCAGAGCCCGGATTTCCCGGTGATCGTGCGCGGCGATGCGACGGTGCAATACCAGAAGGTCATTGAGGTGCTGGATCTGTTGCGCCGGCTCGAACTGTCCCAGGTCGGTCTCGTCACCGGCAAACCGAGTCAGGGCTGAGTCATGACTGCACAACTTCCGATCGAGCCATTGCCGGTGAAGAAGTCGCCGCTGCGTTATGCCAAGTGGGGCGCCGGTCTGCTCATCGCTGCTTTGGCGGCATGGTTGCTCTGGCAGTGGGCCAACGACATGGCGGGCGTACGCCGCGAAGCGCCGAAGGTGCCGACGATCATTCCGTTGCCGCCACCGCCACCACCGCCGCCGGAAAAACCGCCGGAGCCGGAAACCCCGGTGGAAGAAAAAGTCGTCGAGCCCGAGCCAACGCCCGAGCCGCAAGAGGTCAAGCCTGAAGAAGAGGCACCGCCATCGCCGGCGGACGACCTGGCCAACCCCATGCAAATGGACGGTGATGCGCAGTCCGGCAATGACGCCTTCAACATCGGCGCGGGCAAGGGCGGCGGCATGGCCGGGGCCGGCGGCGGGCGTTTGGGCACCGGCACGTACAGCCAGTTCCTCGCGTTCACCTTTCAACGCTTGCTGCGCGAAAACCCGGAGCTGCGCAACCTCGCGTTCTCGTTGCAGGCGGATGTGTGGCTGAGCAGCGTCGGCGAGATCACCCGCGTCGAGCTGATCAAGTCCAGCGGCAACCCGCAAATCGATACCCAGGTGCTGGCCGCGCTGCGTGGCGCGCCGGCCCTCAGCGAACGGCCTCCGGCCTCGATCACTTTGCCCGTGCGCCTGTCCCTGCAAGGACAGCGTCCGGGTTAACCCAGCCTGTTTATTGCCAAGCCTTCGAGCTTGGCCAAAAGGAGTTGTGTGCAGATGATTTCCAATGTGAATCGATTGTCCCTGGCGGTCGGCATGGTCGTCGCGACCCTGGTCGGTCAGGCCGTGGCCGCGCCGGCACCGTCGGAAAACGCCACGATCAATCTGATCCGCTTGCTGGTCGAGCAGGGCATTCTGAAACAGGACAAGGCCGATGCTTTGATCGCTCAGGCGCAGAACGAAGCCGTCCAGGCCAAGCAGGCTGCCGCGACCACGGCAGTGGCTGCCGGGCCAGTCGCCGCACCGGGCGATGTCCGTGTGCAATACGTGCCGGCGGCGGTGCGTGATCAGATTCGCGATCAGGTCAAAGCCGAGGTCATGGCCACCGCCAAACAGGAAAACTGGGCCGCGCCCAACAGCTTCCCGGAATGGGCTGCGCGCATCAGCTTTGACGGTGATATTCGCCTGCGCAACGAATCGCGCTACTACTCGGACAGCAACAGCAACGAGATCGTCGACTTCGCCAAGCTCAACAACAACGGCCCGTACGACGTCAATCCCAACAGCAGCACCAGCCTGCCGCCGCTGCTCAATACCCGCGAAGACCGCACCAACCAGTTCCGCATTCGCGCGCGGCTGGGCATGAAAGCCGAGATTTCGCCGCAATGGACCGCCGGCATTCGCATCGGCACCGGCTCGGACAACAACCCGGTCTCGACCACGCAAAACCTCGGCGGCGGGTTCGCCAAGAAAGACATCTGGCTCGATCAGGGTTACCTCAACTGGAAACCGAGCGATGAGCTGACCCTGACCGGCGGGCGCTTCGCCAACCCGTTCATGTCCACCGACATGCTCTATTCCAATGACCTGAATTTCGATGGCGTCGCAGCGCTGTTCGATCACAAGCTCAACCGCGACTGGGGCGTGTTCGGCACCGTCGGCGCGTTCCCGGTCGACTACACCAACGACACGGCCAGCAGCAACGGCTTCGACAAGGAAGAAAGCGACAACAAGTGGCTGTACGGCGCGCAGATCGGCGCCAAATGGGCGATCAACAGCAACAACCGCTTGAAGGGCGCATTGGCCTATTACCGCTTTGACGATATCGAAGGCCAGCGCTCGGCGCCTTGCGAACCGTGGGCCGGCGCCCCCGGCTGTGACAGCGATGGCAGCCGCGCGGCGTTCATGCAGAAGGGCAACAGCGTGTTTCTGCTACGCGACATTACGCCGAACCCGCTCAACCCGACGACCACGCCGCAACCGCAATTCGTCGGCCTCGCATCGGAATTCAATCTGCTCGATCTCAATATGGTCTGGGATGCCGACCTGCCGGAAGATTTCAAACTGCGCAGTCAGGGCAACTACATCCACAACCTCGCCTACAACGAAGGCGACATGCGCAGGCGCTCGGCCGGGCAGATCGTCAACAACCTCGACAGCAACGGCGACATCGACAGCGGCGCCAATGCGTGGATGGTGCAGTTCACCCTCGGCAGCGCACTGGACCTGAAGAAGCAGGGCGACTGGAACATGTTCGCCGGCTACAAATACATCCAGCCGGATGCCTTGCCGGACGGCTTCAACGACTCGTCGTTCCACCTTGGCGGGACCAACGCCAAGGGCTATTTCCTCGGCGGCAATTACGGTCTGGCGAAGAACGTTTACGCCACCGGACGCTGGATGAGCACCGAGGCGGTGTATGGCGCGCCGTACGACATCGACGTCTTGCAGCTTGAGATCAACACGCGCTTCTAAAGCGCCAGGAGAGGCTTATGAAATCGCGATTCGTGTTGCTCGGGCTCGGCCTGTTGATCGCCACTGGCGCGAATGCCGAAGGCATGGAAGAACGCCTGCGCACGCAATTGCGCAGCACCACTCAGCAGCTTCAGGCTCTGCAAAGTCAGCAGGCCCAGGCCAGCGCTGCGCAACTGGCGGCGCAGAACGAAGCCAAGGCTGCGCAGGCGCAGATCAAGCAGCTGACGGCGGAACTGGCCAAGGCCCAAGGCCTTGCCGAACAGCTCGCCGGCCAGCAACAGAGCCTGCACAGCCAGGCCCAGGCGCAAGTGGCGGCCAGCGTCGAGCAGACCGGCAAGTTCAAGAAGGCCTATGACGATTTGTTGGTCATGGCCCGTGGCAAAGAGGCTGAACGCGCGAAGCTCGAGGCGCAATTGAGCGAACGTGACACACAAGTGCAGCAATGTTCAGCCAAGAATCAACAGATGTACGGTGTCGCCAAGCAGATCCTCACGGCCTACGAAAACATCGACGTCGCCGAGGTGATGAAGATCCGCCAGCCCTTCGCGGGCAGTGCGCGGGTCAAGTTCGATGAACTGGCTCAGGGCTTCGGTGACGACCTCTACAAAACTCAATTCGACGCGCCGCAAGCCGCGCGCGCCCACTGACAGACAAGGAAGCAGCCATGACTCAACTCATCAGCCACGTATCGCCACAATCACTGACCGAGGTGTTGCAAGCGGCCGGTTACCGCGTCAACCAGACCGAGCAGAACGGTATCGTCCAGTTGCTCAGCGCCAGCCAGGGCATCGGCTACGCCGTGCGGTTCGGCAACCCGGCGGCGGAGCAGGGCAGCTACGTCGACTTCACCTTCAGTTGTGCGCTGCGCGTGCAAGGCGAGTTGCCGCCGGGTGTGGCCGAACAATGGAACGCCACCCGGCGCTTTGCGCGGTTGTCGTTGCAGGGCGAATTTCTGGTAATGGAAATGGACGTGGTGCTGGCCGCCGGCGTGAGTAACGATCATCTGCGCGGTAATCTCGAATTGTGGGATCGACTGTTGCAGGAGTTCATCGTCTACCTGCGTGATTTCAGTCAGGCCGCACAGGCCGCGACCGTCAAAGCGGCAGTTGCCGAGCAAGAGGAAGTCGCGCTGTGAAAAAGCCTGCCATGGTGATCAGCGCCGCTGCGGTGGCGCTGTTGGTGGTGGCCGTGGCGCTGGTGCTGCGGCCGGGCAGTGACCCGGTTGCCGCCCAGCAATCCTCGCCGTTGGCGGCGGTTGCTGCGGGGCCTGCGGTGGCGCGGTTGGGGAATCAGCAGGTCACCCCCGAGGAGCTTCAGGCGTTGCTGGCGACCGTTGCGCCTGAAGCTCGCGAGCAATTGCGGGGAAATCGCGAGGCGCTGGAGCGCTGGATTCGCACGCGGCTGGCCGAGAAAGCGGTGCTGGAACAGGCCGACGCGCAGGGCTGGGCGCAGCGCCCGGAGATCGTACGGCAGACCAGGGCGGCGACTGAGCAGATTGTCTTTCGCGATTACCTGCGCTCGGTGAGTCAGGTGCCGGCGGAGTATCCGAGTGCGGCTGAAATCCAGCAGGCGTACGAGGCGGGAAAGGCCAGTTGGCAGACGCCGGCGCTGTATCGGGTCAGTCAGATTTTCCTTGGCGTCAGTGATGCTGCGACGTTGGACGCGGTGCGCAAGCAAGCATTTGAGCTGAGCAAGAAAGCGCAGGCCTCACCGGCGGAATTTGCCGCGCTGGCGACGCAGTATTCGCAGGATCGCGTTACGGCAGAGCGGGGCGGTGATAGCGGGCTGCAACCGTTGCAGCAATTGGTGCCGGAGGTGCGAGGCGCCGTGGCTCGGCTCAAGGTCGGCGCCGTGTCTGATCCTGTGCAAAGCGCTGCCGGTTTTCACGTGATCAAACTCACCGAACAGCAACCGGCCCGCACCGCGACGCTGGACGAACTGCGCGATCAACTGACCCAGGCCCTGCGTGCACAGCGCCAGGAACAGATCGCCCAGGCATACCTGGACGGCATGCTCAACACCGCCACGCTGAGCATCGACGGTGCCGAACTGAACAAAGTCCTGGAGGAAAAACACTAATCTCACCTACACCACGACCCCTGTGGGAGCGAGCTTGCTCGCTCCCACAGGGATCCATGGTGCACTCAAGACAAATACATAGATCGACAGGGAGTCATCAATGTCATTCACCGAACTCGCAGGACGCCCCGGCACCAACGATTACCGCTCGCCCGACAACAAAGCCGAAACCTGGCTCAGCCAGGCGTCCTCCATCGACAGCGACGTCGCGCAGTACTTCCTCGTCAGCGCGCGTTGCGGCTGTTTCATGCAAGCGGCGCGTAGTCTCAATGTGCGCTCGACGCTATTGCGCAAACAACTGGCGCAACTCGAACAGCAATTGCAGCACAGCCTGTTCAGCTTTCAGGGCAGCGCCTTGAGCCTGACCCGCGAAGGCCAGCAGCTTCAGGCCCGACTGATCACCCTGGCTCACGAACGCAAACTCCCGGTGATCGAGCAGCCGCTGATTCGTCTCGCGGTGGCCGAATCGATCCTGCATGACATTCTCGGCCGCGACCTGATCGCGCTGCTGCGGCGCAACGCCAGTGTGCGTCTGGAGATCATTGCGCTCGACAGCGAACTGTCGCTGCGTGCGGTCAGCGCTGACATTGTCCTCTGGCTGGCCCACGGCTCAACTTCACATCCTGGTCCGACCTTTGCCACCCGCGAACCGCAACGGCTGGCCTGTCTGGATTACCTGCCGCACATCGCCAAACGCTATTCACGCGTGACCGCGCGCCCGGAAACGCCGGACGATCTTGTTGATTTCATGCTGGTGCAATGGCAGCACGATCGGCAAATCGACAGCTTTCGTCCGTGGAATGAGCTGGTCGAACAGCGCCTGGCCGGAGTGGTGCAAATGCAGTCGTATGAATTGATGCTGGAGATGATTCGCTGCGGCGCGTGCATTGGGTTGTTGCCGGCGTATATGAGCCGGTTTGATCGGGGGTTGATTGCGTTGCCTGGGTTGTTTGTTGAGCCTATGCAGTTGCAGGTTTGGTTGGCGGTTAGTGCTGAGTCTGAGGGGTTGGCTGAGGTGCAGGCGCTTACCGAGCTGATTCACCATACCTTTGCGGAGCGGCGCGAATGGTTTCAGCCTTGATCACCGGTTACTTGTGGCAGCCAGCCGGCTGGCGATGGCTATCATCACTGATGAGGTGTTGATACACCGCGAACCCTGTGGGAGCTGGCTTGCCAGCGATGGCGGCCTCTGAGCCGACCCCTTTCTGGCTGATGTACTCAGTTCCATTGTGGGAGCGAGCCTGCTCGCGAAGGCTTTCTTTCAGGCGCTGGTTTTTTTAGGTACATATCCGTTGCTGCGGTAACGGCTACTTACGGTTCCGCTCTTACAGCGGGTCACCTTTTTCAAACGCCAAAAAATTAACCCAAAAGGCTTGCTCCTACGTACGGCCCTCGCAGGCTCGGGTCCCTTCGCTCCGGGACTGATCCGGGCGCAGCGGCTACGGTTTGCTGCGCTGCACCTACGTCCGCTGTGTCTGGCTGCGCCAGACAGTCGCTGCGCTCCCACGCCCGGATCAATCCCTCCACTCAGCCTTCCGATGTCGCCGGTGACGCAAGATCAAGATCAAGAGCACGCGAGCTAACGCTCATTGTTGAGTGGTTAGAAGCGGGGGGTTGGCTTTGGATTGGTGGTGTGGCTGCCCCTCACCCCAGCCCTCTCCCCCTGGAGAGGGAGCCTATTTCGGTTGGTTTTGATATTCGCGTACGACTCGGTAGTTCACGTCGACGCATCTTTCACATCCACCACAGTCAGTCCCCTCTCCCTCTGGGAGAGGGCTAGGGTGAGGGGCTTTTGACGTTGCTTTTGATCTTCTGGCCCGCCGGCAGAGCAAAGTTCCTGTGGGAGCGCTCGCCAGACGGATTACTGGCGGTTTACAGTGATCAGCCACTCCTCGATCACGGACCGATCCCATGTCAGACCCAAACCCCGCCATCCACCTCATACGCTCCAACGAGTCCCACCTCGAAGGCATTACCGCGCTCTACAACGACCCGGCTGTTGCGCGGCAGGTGTTGCAGATGCCGTTCCAGTCCGTAGAAATCTGGCGCCAACGCCTGCTGGCGGACAACGAACGTGCGGTAAAGCTGGTGGCACTGCATCAGGGCGTAGTGATCGGCAACCTCGGGCTGGAGGCGTATTCGCGAATGCGTCGGGCACACGCCGGCAGTTTCGGCATGGGCGTTGCGGTCGCATGGCAAGGCAAAGGTGTCGGCTCAAAACTGTTGGCGGCGGCGTTGGAAGTGGCCGATAACTGGATGAATCTGCACCGGGTCGAACTGACGGTGTACGCCGATAACGAAGCGGCCATCGCTCTTTACCGCAAGTTCGGCTTCGAAACCGAAGGCCTGTTTCGTGATTACGCAGTGCGCGACGGGCAGTGGGTCGATACGCTGAGCATGGCCCGTCTGCGCGGTTTTTCAAAAAATTGAATCAGTCGCCCAGGGCGAACGCCACCGCCGACTGCGCATGCAGTTCGGTGGTGTCGAGCAGGGGCAGGGCGCTGTGTTCGGGTTTGATCAGCAGGCCGATTTCGGTGCAGCCGAGGATGATCGCCTGCGCGCCGCGTGCGGTGAGGGATTCGATCACTCGTTGGTAGATTTGCCGCGACTGGTCGCTGATCACGCCGACACAGAGTTCGTCGTAGATGATCTGGTGCACGTCCTTGCGCTCGGCTTCGTCCGGCACCAACACGGTCAAGCCTTGGGCGATCAGGCGTTGCTTGAGGAAATCCTGTTCCATGGTAAAAGCCGTGCCGAGCAGGCCAACGGTACGCGCCTCAATCGACAATGCCGCCTGGGCTGCCGGCTCGGCAATGTGCAGAAACGGAATATGGATCGCTGCCTTTATCTGCTCGGCGACCTTGTGCATGGTATTGGTACACAGCACCACGCAATCGGCGCCGCCCGCCTGGAGCCTGCGCGCGGCATCGACCAGGATGGCCGCGGCATCATCCCAGCGTCCTGCGTGCTGGGCCTGTTCGACGGGGCCGAAGTCGACGCTGTACATGAGCAATTGCGCCGAGCGCAACGGGCCGAGGCGATCACGGACTTGTTGGTTGATGAGGCGATAGTATTCGGCGCTGGATTCCCAGCTCATGCCGCCGATCAGGCCGATGGTGCGCATTGGATGTCCTCGTGCAGTGAGGTGTGTCGAGAGTTCGGGTCTGGCTGGAGTGTCCTTTTGTTTGCAGGTCGAAGCCAGCACCGACTGACTGTACCGCTGACTTTCCATGCAAGTGTTACGCTCGCTGCAGCTTTAACGTACGCCGAGGCTTCGATCTGCCACTATCGAGGTTCGCAGGTCCTTTCCGAGGAACACCGCTATGGACGATGTACAGCAACTGGGCCAGATGCTCCGCCATTACGCCGAAAGTGAAGCGCACAAGAAGCAACTGTTCGAGACGCAATCGGCGGCATGGGCCACGCGGATTACCGCGCTGTTCGGTGATATCCAGCAATGGCTGGAACCGGTGCAGGCGCCGAATCTGCTGGAGGTGAATCGCGAGGCCTACGTCGCGTCCGGGCCGAGCGTGCCGGTGGAGACGTCGACGTTCAAGACTGAGAAACTGAGCATTGTGATTGCCGGTAAGCCGGTGGAGTTTGTGCCGGATGTAATGGGCAGCGGTGGGCAGATTTCACTGGCGGTGATGGGGCTGACGGCGGCAAGGTATGGCAGCATTTCGCTGGTGGGGTTGCCCAATGGCGAATGGCAGTGGCGCAAGACCAACGGGTTGAAGGATCCGGATACGTTTGTCTTTGATGCGAGTTTTCTTGCACAGCAGTTGCAGGGTTTGATTCCTCGGGATCGTGGGTAAGATCAAGAGCCTACCCCCTCACCCCAACCCTCTCCTCCAAGGGCGCGAGGGGGAAAGGGAGCAGATCGAGTGCTGTTCAAAGCCTGAGTTCAACTTGATATTTCAGGTCGGCGTATTTCGAACAAACAACTCGGTCAGTTCCCTCTCCCTCTGGGAGAGGGCCAGGGTGAGGGCCGTCCCGCTGACACACCTCACATATCGAGGTTAATCCACCCCGGCTTGACCTCTTCAGGCGCCACTGCATTTACCGATTTCCCGGTCGCCAACTCCACCCGCCGTGCCACTTCCGGATCGTCAGCAAACGGCACCATGCTCGCTTCATCCAGACTGTCCGCCGTCTCCCGGCGCAAGCAGTACTCCACCGCCAGCCACAAAAACACCACGACCGACCCATCGAAGAGCATTTCCATCAGAGGTCTCCTCAGGCGATCTGCGCGTCACGCCGCGCCAGTGCGACATCCGCAACTTGCACCGTGCGCCAGACGTTGTAGGCCATCAACAACATGCCGCTGAGGAAAAACACCCCGCCGGCGAAGCGTACGATGAACCCCGGATGGCTGGCCTGCAGCGCTTCGACGAACGAATAGGTCAGCGTGCCGTCTTCGTTGATCGCCCGCCACATCAGGCCTTGGGTGATGCCGTTGACCCACATCGAGGCGATGTACAGCACCGTGCCGATGGTCGCGAGCCAGAAGTGCAGGTTGATCAGCGGCGTGCTGTGCATCTGCGCGCGGCCAAAGACTTTCGGCACCATGTGGTAAGTCGCGCCGAAGGTGATCATCGCCACCCAGCCGAGCGCGCCGGCGTGGACATGGCCGATGGTCCAGTCGGTGTAGTGGGAGAGGGCATTGACGGTCTTGATCGCCATCATCGGTCCTTCAAACGTCGACATGCCATAGAACGCCAGCGACAGCACCAGAAAACGCAAAATCGGATCGGTGCGCAATTTATGCCAGGCGCCGGACAAGGTCATCATGCCGTTGATCATCCCGCCCCAGCTTGGCGCCAGCAGGATCAGCGACATGGCCATGCCCAGCGATTGCGCCCAGTCGGGCAGGGCGGTGTAGTGCAGGTGATG
Source organism: Pseudomonas koreensis (assembly GCF_036668835.1). GTDB lineage: Bacteria > Pseudomonadota > Gammaproteobacteria > Pseudomonadales > Pseudomonadaceae > Aquipseudomonas > Aquipseudomonas koreensis_I. The sequence continues at coordinate 478,845 of NZ_JAZEVW010000002.1, read as the reverse complement.
CGGGCCGGCCCAGATGTACAGGGTGATCAACGCCCAGAAGTGCACGATCGACAAGCGATACGAATAAACCGGCCGGTTGACCTGTTTCGGCACGAAGTAATACATCATGCCGAGGAAGCCTGTGGTGAGGAAAAAGCCCACGGCGTTGTGCCCGTACCACCACTGCACCATGGCGTCGGTGGCGCCGGAATACACCGGATAGGACTTGAACCAGTCCACCGGAATCGACAGGTGATTGACCACATGCAGCATGGCAATCACCAGAATGAACGCACCGAAGAACCAGTTGCCGACGTAGATATGCCGGGTCTTGCGATGCACCACGGTGGTGAAGAACACCACGGCGTACACCACCCAGACCACGGCCATCCACACCGCGCCGGAGAATTCGATTTCGGCGTATTCCTTGGTGGTGGTGTAGCCCAGCGGCAGGGTGACCAGCATGATCACGATCACCGATTGCCAGCCCCAGAAAGTGAACGCGGCGAGGGTGTCCGAGTACAGCCGCACCTGGCAGGTGCGCTGCACCGCGTAATAACTGGCGGCAAATTGTGCGCTGCCGGCGAAACCGAAAATTACCAGGCTGGTGTGCAGCGGGCGCAAGCGGCCGAAAGTGGTCCACGGCAAGTCCAGGTTCATCTCGGGCCAGACCAGCTGCGAGGCGATCCACACGCCCATCGCCATGCCCACCACCCCCCAGAAAATCGTCGCGATGACGAATTGGCGCACGACCTTGTAGTTATAGGCCTGTCCGATTGTTGCTGTGCTCATGGTCAGTTCATCCACGGTTGCAAGTCGCGCCAGGCCTGCTGGTCTGGCATGTGCTGCACTGTAGGAATTGCGCTGGAAACAAAACAGCCTCAGGAATGGCTGGTTTGTGCGGATCAGATTTGGGGCTTGGCTGTGGCGGTTTGCCGCGGGCTGATCTGGTTGTTGTTGAGTTTCTTTTCCCTGCCACGGTTCATTGTAGGAGTGAGCCTGCTCGCGATAGCGGAGTGTCAGCCTCCTTATTTGAACCTGACACTCCGCTATCGCGAGCAGGCTCACTCCTACAAGTCGAAACGCCCGGACCGGGGAAACCCTTAGTATCCTCAGCGATTAGGCATTTCCCCTTGGGTCACTGATGGCCTTTTGGTAGAGTCGCGCTCGCCAGCGGGTTTTCGGCTGGACGATGGAACCGAAGAAGGGAGTCTGATCAGTGAGTCCGGGCAAAAAAATCCTCGGTCTGACGGCGTTGCTTTTGCTGCTGACGCTGTGGGCCAGTTACGTTTATCTGTTCAACGAAAACCGCGACGGCCAGCTCGGCGGTGTCGGCGAAAGCACCGCGTGGTGCGGCGCGCCACCGTCCACCGAAGCGGCGGCGCTGGGCAAGGATCAACTGACCCTTCGCGTCACCAACAACCTGCGCGGCGAGTTCATGCTCAGCGGTGCGCTGGTGGTGTCCGAACGCACCTTCAACCGCTACGACCTGAGCCGCAACGAACTGCGCCTGCGCCTCGAGCCGTTGCAGTGGACCTACGGCGCCACGCCGATCTTCCTCGAACAGGTCAAGGTGCAGCCGCTGAGCCGCAACCTGTCGGCCAGCAACAAAAGCGCCTACGCCGAGCTCGAACCGCGTCCGATCGGTGTGCAGGGGCAGGCCACTGCGTTCCCGTTCGACACCTACCGCTACGGCTACAAACCGGTGTTGTATTACCTCAAGGGCAGCGAACGCATCGACCTGCGGTTCAAGAACATCACCACGCTGATGGAGATGTCCAATACCTTCACACCGATCCAGAAATACAACCGCGTCGACTACATCAACGAGAACACCTCAATGATTCGCGACGAGGATTACAAGCCCTACGGACCACACGAGTGCGCCTTCAGTGTCGAGCGCAAGGATTCGTTCAAGGTCGTGGTACTGATGCTGTTGCTGGTGCTGTGTCTGCCGCTGATGCTGGTGTTTTATCGCGACCTGCCGGGGATCGATTTCCTCGCAACGCTGGTAGGCGTGGCGCTGGTGCGCGGGCTGCTGCTCGGGCCGGTGCAGGACTTCCGCCTGTACAACATCGACTTTTTGTTTGGTGCGGTGATTTTACTGGTGGGGACGGTATCGCTGATCAAGGCGATGCGGATCAATAGCCGGCGCGAGATAGCGATGCGCAGTGGTGAGACATCCTGGTGAATTGGGGTTGAAGATCAAAAGCCCCTCACCCTAGCCCTCTCCCGGAGGGAGAGGGGACTGACCGAGGTGTCTGACGAGGTGTGTCGACCTGAGAATCCAGTCGATTATGGACTCACTGCAGTAGGTCAGGTCAGTGCATCTCTTGAATATCCCACAATCGGTCCCCTCTCCCTCCGGGAGAGGGCTAGGGTGAGGGGACGCAATCTACAGCCGATCACTTAAGCGCCGGATCCCCCATATTCATCTTCTTCCACCCCTGCAACAGCACCTGCGCCTTCGGCTCCTGCCCGCTGTCGAGGTAATACTGAATCAGCGACAACCGTGCATTGCGGTTCGCCGGCTGTACTTTAAGCAATCCTTCCAGCACGGCACACGCTTCATCCACCTTGCCACTTCCATGCAGCGCCACCGCCAGCACATAGCCGTACTGCGCGTTTTGCGGTTCCAGTTGCGCGGCTTTTTTCAGCGGTGCCATGGCCTCGGCCTTCTTGCCGGCACGGATCAGTGACAGGCCTTGGGTGTGCTGCAGCAACGCGGCATCCGGATGTTGCTGGAGGCTGTCGCCGAGCAGTTGCTGCGCCTCGGCAACCCGACCATTGCCTTCAAGCCATTGCACCAGCGTGACCAGTGCCGGATAAAAGTCCGGGTCACGTTGCAGTGCCGAACGTAAAAAGCCTTCGACTTCGGCAGCGCGGCCGTTGGCCTGGTACAGCATCGCCAGATTGAGATTGGCTTCGGCACGTTCCAGCAGGCTTTTCTGCACCGCTTCATATTCGGCAATCGCCGCGTTCCAGTTGGCTTGCGACGCGCCCAGACCGTTGTTACGCGCAGCGCCGAGCAGATCCCGCGCCGCGACGATGCGCACGGCTTTCACCGGGTCGCCCAACAACGGCGAGAGCAGCGGCGCGCGCTCCGCGGGTGGCAGGAAGGCGCTGATCGCGCGTACCGCGCTTTCGCGCACTTGCGGGTCGGTGTGGCGCAGATCCTGGGTCGCCAGTTTCAATGCCTGTTCACTTGGGTACAGCGGCAGTTCCGCCAGTAACGTCGCGCGCTGAATGGCCGGCAGGTTGCTGCGTTGCAGCTGCGTGTACAGCGCGTCCGCTGCGCCGGGCTGACCATTGCGGATCAGCCGCAGACTCTCGTCATAACGCGGCGATTGCGCTGCGCTGGATGCGTTCCACAGCTTGAACTGTGCGGTGATCTTGTCGCCGGCCTTGCCCTGGTGGCAGGTCAGGCAGGCGTCCGGCGTACCGAGCTTCTGCGCCCGTTCCGGGTTGGGAATGCTGAAGCTGTGATCATGGCGAAAATCGTTGCCCATGTAGAACTTGCCGGGCATGTGGCAATCCACGCATTGCGAACCGGGCTGGCCCATGGTGTGGCGGGTGTGTTCGCTGGAGTCGTAGTTCTTCGCTTGCAGGCCTTTGCCGTCGACGCCTTCGATCGGGGTCTTGCCGGCTGTGTTATGGCATTGCAGGCACACCGCGTTGCCCGGCGCCTTGAGTTCGGTGCTGTGCGGGTTGTGGCAATTGCTGCAGCGCACGCCCTTGTCGAACATTTTGCTTTGCAGGAACGAGCCGTGTTCGAACACTTCATCCTTGATCTTGCCGTCCAGCTCGTACAGCTCGCGGGTGAGGGCGCTGGGCAGGTAATCGTCCATCAAGCGCTTGCCGACCGTAAAACCATCACCCAGCGGTGCCCGACGGGCGTGACAGCGTGCGCAGGTTTCGATCTCGACGGTGGCGTTTTTGTCTTTCAGGTTCACGTCAAAGCCGTGATGGATCAGATCGGTTTTTTGCGCCGTCCACTGCAGATGATTCGACGCCGGACCGTGGCACGCCTGGCAGCCGACGCCGAGGCTGTTCCACTGACTGTTGAAGGTGTTGCTGGCCGCCTCGAAGTTGCGCTTGAAGCCGGTGGTGTGGCACTCCACGCACATGAAATTGGCGTTCTGACTGGGCTTGCTCCAGTGCAGCGGATTCCTGAAATTGACACCCTGGCCGGGATAGAGATGAAACCAGCGGTGCTTATCGGTATCCCAAGCCACGCCGAGCGCCTGCAAGCGACCTTCGCCGACCTCGATCAGGTACTGCTGCAACGGCGCGATGCCGAAGGTGTAGGCGACTTTGAAATCGGCGTTTTTGCCATCGATGCCCGGCGTGTTGACCCAGAATCCGCTCTCGCTGCGGGAAAAACGCGTGGTCTCTTTTTCCGCCTTGAAGGTGACATTATTGAAATCGCCGAGCACTGTTTCGGCATTCGCCGCCTGCATCGCCAGCTGGTGGTGCGAACCTTGCCAGTCCTTGACCTGTTCGCTGTGGCAACCCTGGCATTGCTGTTCATCGACCATGGTCGCCGGAGCGCTCGCCACGACCGGTTGTGGTTTGGCAGTAGTGGCAACCGGCGTGCTCACCGGTATGGGTTTCACAGGCGCGGGAGCGGGGCTGAACAGAAACCAGCCGATGCCGGCCACGGCAGCCAGCAGCACACCGATGGTGGCGGGAAACAGCAAACTTGAGGTCGAAGAACGGGACGAATCAGGGTCAGGTCGTGCGGCTTTGTTTTTATGCTTGGGCATTGCGACTTCCGTAGTCCAGGGGCATTTGCCGTCGGGCGCGCGTTCCAGCTCCTTGCAGCTTTGCCGCGTGACCGGCGTCTGTCAAATAGGGCGCGTGAGCCGTTGCGCAGCCTTGTGTGAATTTTGTGCTTTGCCAGCGCAATTACCGAGGATTTAGCTATACCTGTAACTCCCCCAGGCAAAGTTTTTGGCCTTCTGACAGGAGTTAAAGCATGAAGCTAGCAGTTATGATGGGCACGCTGTGCATTGCCACTCTCGGTGTGGTGGGTTGTTCCAGCAAGACCGTCGCTCCCGATGAATACTCCGGGTTTCTCAAGGACTACAGCCAGCTCAAGGAGGCCAAATCTCCTTCCGGTGCGGAGGTAATGCGCTGGATGGACCCGAAACTGGATATCAACAAATTCACCAGCGTGTACATCGAGCCGAGCCAGCTCTATCCAAAGCCGCAGCCGACCGCGAAAATTCCGCAGCAGACGCTCAACGGCATCACCAGTTATTACGATCAGGCGCTCAAGCGTGAAGTCGGCAAGTCGTTGCCGTTGGCGACCGGGCCCGGGCCGGGGGTGATTGTGGTGCGTCCGGCGATTACGGCGGTGAGCAGCAAGACCGAAGGTTTGCATGCCTATGAGGTGATTCCGATTGCGTTGGTTGCTGCGGCTGTGAGCACTGCCAGTGGTATTCGTGATCAGGAAACGACCTTGGCCACCGAGGCGGTGTTTCTCGATGGCGGCAGTAACGGTGTCGTGGCGCAGGTAGTACGCAAAGGTACCGGGACGCCGTTGGAGAATTCTTCGCAGGTGATGAAGGCTGATGACGTTAAAAAGGTTATCGATGGTTGGGCGGTGGATATGCATCAGACTTATTTGAAGCTCAAGGCTGAGGCCAAATGATGTGCTGAGGCCTCGGCTTCGGCTCAGGCTTCGTCGTTGGCAGGCAGGCTCCGTTTTGTGAGCACTGAAGATCAGTGTGGGAGCCAGCCTGCTGGCGATGGCTATCTTTCAGGCGCTGGTTTTTTTGGGGGCTGTGTACATATCCGTTGCTGCGGTAACGGCTTCTTATGGTTTCGCCCTTACGGCGACTCACTTTTTTTACAAACGCCTAAAAAAAGTAAGCAAAAAAACGCTTGCTCCTGCGTTCGGCCCTCGCAGGCTCGGGTCCATTCGCTCCGGGACTGATCCGGGCGCAGCGGCTACGGTTTGCTTCGCTGCACCTCCTTGCGCTGTGTCTGGCTGCGCCAGACGGTCGCTGCGCTCCCACGCCCGGATCAATCCCTCCACTCAGCCTTCCGATGTCGCTGGTTAGGCAAGATCAAGATCAAAAGCACTCGAGCTAACGCTCATTGTTGAGTGGTGAGAAGCGGTTGTTCGGCTTGGGGTTTGTGGTGGATCCGGCCCTCACCCCAGCCCTCTCCCGGAGGGAGAGGGAGCCGATTTTGGTTGGATTAGAAATTTGCGTTCGACTCGGTATTTCTAGTCAGCGTAGCTCTCGCATCCACCGCGATCAGTCCCCTCTCCCTCCGGGAGAGGGCTAGGGTGAGGGGTCTTTGATCTTGATCTTGATCTTGATCTTGATCTTGATCTTGATCTTGATCTTGATCTTGATCTTGATCTTGATCTTGATCTTGATCTTGATCTTGATCTTGATCTTGATCTTGATCTGGTTTTTCCCACGCTCGGCGTCACGGCTGCGTTCATGGCTGCACCCGGCGGGTTGGGCCTACCTGACTGGCGGTGCTTGTCAGGTATTTCCTACAAGAGTACAAATGTACTCCATGACCAATCTCACTCCCCGCCGTACCGCCATCCTGACCTTTATCCGCGAACGTATCGCCGAACACGGTCAGTCCCCAAGCCTCGCTGAAATCAGCGAGGCTTTTGGTTTTGCCTCGCGAAGTGTGGCGCGCAAGCATGTGCTGGCGCTCACTGAAGCCGGTTTTATCGAGGTCAACCCGCATCAGGCCCGGGGTATTCGGCTGCTCGGTCAGCCGCCGCGTCCGGAGCTGCTCGATGTTCCCGTGCTTGGCCGGGTGGCCGCCGGTGCGCCGATTGGCGCCGATGCCGAGGTGCATGGGCGCTTCATGCTTGACCCCGCGCTGTTCTCTCGCACCCCCGATTACCTGCTACGGGTGCAGGGTGATTCGATGATCGAGGATGGCATTCTCGACGGCGATCTGGTCGGCGTGCGGCGCAATCCCGAGGCGCTGAATGGGCAGATCGTGGTGGCGCGTCTTGATGGGGAAGTCACTATCAAACGCTTCGAGCGGTTGGGCACTGAAGTGCGGCTGTTGCCGCGCAACCCGGCGTATCAGCCGATTGTGGTGCGTGACGATCAGGATCTGGCGATCGAAGGGGTGTTCTGCGGTCTGGTGAGGCAAGGCTGATGGGCGCCGTCGTTGCACTGGATACGCTGTTCAATGGCGGCCAGGTCTGGAAGGGCCGGCCTGCGCCACCGGCGGCCAGTCCACAGCCGACCGGGCATGCCGCACTCGATGCAGCGCTGCCCAGCGGTGGCTGGCCGGAAGGAGCACTGAGCGAAATCCTGCTGGCCGGCCCGGGTGTCGGTGAGCTGCAACTGGTCTGGCCGACGCTGGCACGGTTGGCAGCAGCGGGTGAGCGCATCGTGCTGGTCGCGCCACCGTTCGTGCCGTATCCGCAGGCTTGGGCAAGCGCCGGGGTCGACCTGCGGCAGTTGTCGGTGATTCAGGCCAGCGAACGGGACGCCTTGTGGGCGGCGGAACAATGCCTGCGTTCGGGCAGTTGTGGCGCGGTGCTGTGCTGGCCGCACAAGGCTGATGATCGCGCTTTGCGACGTCTGCAGGTGGCTGCCGAGTCCGGCCAGACCCTGGCCTTTGCCTGGAGGCCCTTGAGCGAAGCGGTCAACCCTTCTCCAGCGGCGCTGCGGATTGCCATCGATGCCAAACCCGCTCAGTTGCGCATTCTCAAGTGCCGTGGCGGGTTGGCGCGCTCAGCGCCGATTGCTTTTGCCGTGGGGCACTGAGACCGTCATGCGCTGGGTATGCATTCTGTTTCCGCAATTGGCTCTGGACGCTGTACTGCGTCAGCGCCCTGATGCCGATGAGCCGTTGGTGCTGCTCAACGGCCCGGCCCAGCGCCGGGTATTGCAGGCGGTCAACCCGGCGGCGCGCAAACTGGGTTTGCGTGCGGGGCAATCGATGACTGCGGCCCAGGCCATGAGCAAAGGCTTTGCCACGGTTGATTACCAGGCCGCCGAAGTCGAGCGCTGGCAGCAATTTCTCGCGGCGTGGGCCTACCGCTTCAGTGCGCAGGTCAGCGTGCATTACCCGCGTACCGTGGTATTCGAGATCGAGTCGAGCCTGGGTCTGTTCGGCACCTGGGCGCAATTCGAAGCGCGGTTACGCCAGGAACTGACCGAACTGGGCTTTCGCCATCGCATCGTCGCCGCACCCAATCCGGTGGCTGCCAGGGTACTGGCCAACGCCTATGATGGGCTGGTGGTGCCGGACGGCGAGGCCTTGCAGCATCATCTGGGGCAATTGCCCGTCGACCGTGTCGGCCTCGAGCCGAGCGTGGCCACGGCACTTTCCCGGATGGGCCTGCGCAACCTCAATCAAGTGCAAAGCCTGCCGCGTCAGGCGCTGGCACGGCGCTTCGAAGCGTCGATGCTCAAACACCTCGACACCCTGTTCGGCGCGCGGCCGCTGGCGCTGGAGTTCTACTTGCCACCTGATCGTTTCGATGTGCGCATCGAACTCAACTTCGACGTGCAATCGCATCAGGCGCTGCTGTTCCCGTTGCGGCGCCTGACCGGCGATCTGTCGGCGTTCCTATGCGGGCGCGACAGCGGCGTGCAGCGTTTCGATCTGCATCTGGAACACGCCGGCTTGCCGGATACACTGATCAAGGTCGGCCTGCTCAGCGCCGAACGTGATCCGGCGATGCTCTTCGAACTGGCGCGCGGGCGGCTGGAACAGGTGCAGGTCGAGGCACCGGTGCGCGGCTTTCGCCTGCGTGCAGAAGATCTGCCGAGTTTCGTGCCGCAGTTTCAGGAGCTGTTCGACGACCGTCCGCAGCAGACCCTGCCGTGGGAGCAATTGCGCGAGCGTCTGCGTGCACGGCTGGGCGACGATGCGGTGCAGGGTTTGCGCTTCCAGGCCGATCATCGTCCCGAGTGCGCCTGGCAGTTCGGCGTCGACAAACAGCCGTGCGCAGGCTTGCCGAGCGTGCAGCGTCCGGGCTGGCTACTCACTGAACCGCAGAGTGTGCCGGAAGGCTCGGCGCGAATTCTCATGGGCCCGGAGCGCATTGAATCCGGCTGGTGGGACGGCGACGATGTGCGCCGCGATTATTACCTGATCCAGAACCGCGCCGGCCAGCAGGGCTGGGCCTGGCGGGCGGTGGGTGAGGGAGGTCCGTTGTGGCTGCAGGGCTGGTTTGCATGAACGGTGGTTATGCTGAACTGCACTGCCTGTCGAACTTCAGTTTTCAGCGCGGTGCGTCCAGTGCGCTCGAGTTGTTTCAACGAGCGAAAAAGCACGGCTATCAGGCCTTGGCGATCACCGACGAATGCACACTGGCCGGCATCGTACGAGCGTGGCAAGCGGCGAAGTCGGTTGAGCTGCCACTGATCATCGGCAGCGAAGTGCGCATTGAAAACGGCCCGAAGCTGGTGCTGTTGGTGGAGAACCTTGCCGGTTATCAGGCGCTGTGCGGCTTGATCACCCGCGCGCGGCGGCGTAGGCAAAAAGGCCAGTATCAAGTCTTGTGCGAGGACTTCAACGAGCCGCTGTCGGGGCTGCTGGTGCTGTGGGTACCGGACTCAATCGATCAGGTACAGGAAGGGCGCTGGCTGAAACAGACGTTCGGCGACAGGCTGTGGCTGGCCGTGCAACTGCACCGAGGCCAGGACGATCAACAGCGTCTGACGGCGCTGTTGGATCTGGCCGCCGAGTTGCAGATTCCAGCTGTAGCCAGTGGCGACGTGCACATGCACGCGCGTGGCCGCCGCGCCCTGCAGGACACCATGACTGCGATCCGTCATCACCTGCCGGTGGCCGAGGCTGGCCTGCGATTGCACCCCAATGGCGAGCGGCATTTGCGCAGTGTCGAGGTGCTGCGTGAGCTGTATCCGCAGGCCTTGCTCGATGAGTCGTTCGCACTCGCTCGGCGCTGCACCTTCGATCTGAGCGAATTACGCTATCAATATCCAAAGGAGCTGGTGCCCGAGAGGCACAGCGCTACTTCCTGGTTGCGCCAATTGACCAAGGAGGGCATCGCCTGGCGCTGGAAGAAAGGCGCACCCTTCAAGGTGCTGCGCCAGATCAACAAGGAACTGCAACTGATCGCCGAACTCGGCTACGAAAGCTATTTTCTCACCGTACACGACGTGGTGCGTTTCGCCCGCGAGCAACAGATTCTCTGTCAGGGCCGTGGTTCGGCGGCCAACTCGGCGGTGTGTTTTGCCTTGGGCATCACCGAAATCGACCCGGAGCGCACCACATTGCTGTTCGAACGCTTCATGTCCAAGGAACGCAACGAGCCGCCGGATATTGATGTCGATTTCGAGCACGAACGCCGCGAAGAAGTCCTGCAATACATCTTTCGCCGCTATGGCCGTCGGCGTGCCGCGTTGACCGCAGTGGTCAGCAGTTACCATGCCGCCGGTGCCGTGCGGGACGTGGCCAAGGCCTTGGGCCTGCCGCCGGATCAGATCAATGCACTGGCCGATTGCTGCGGCCACTGGAGCGATGAAACTCCGCCGCTGGCACGCTTGCGCGAAAACGGTTTCGACCCCGACAGCCCGCTGCTGCGCCGGGTCTTGAGCCTGACCGGGCAACTGATCGGCTTCCCTCGGCACCTGTCGCAACACCCTGGCGGTTTCGTGATTTCCGAGCAACCGCTGGACACCCTGGTGCCGGTCGAGAACGCGGCCATGGCCGAACGCACGATCATTCAATGGGACAAGGACGACCTTGATGCGGTCGGCCTGCTCAAGGTGGATATCCTGGCGCTCGGCATGCTCAGCGCGATCCGCCGCTGTTTCGATCTGCTGCGCCGCCATCGCCAACGCGATTTGAGCCTGGCGACGATTCCCCCCGAAGACAAGCCTACCTACGCGATGATCAGCCGCGCCGACACAATCGGCGTGTTCCAGATCGAATCGCGCGCACAGATGTCAATGCTGCCACGCCTGCGTCCGCAAAAATTCTACGATCTGGTGATTCAGGTGGCGATTGTCCGGCCGGGCCCGATTCAGGGTGGGATGGTTCACCCGTATCTGCGCCGTCGCAATAAAGAAGAAAAAGAAACCTATCCTTCGCCAGAACTGGAAGTGGTGCTCAAGCGCACCCTCGGCGTGCCACTGTTTCAGGAGCAGGTGATGCAGATCGCCATTGTGGCCGCCGACTACAGCCCCGGCGAGGCCGACCAGTTGCGCCGCTCCATGGCTGCGTGGAAACGCCACGGTGGCCTGGAACCGCACAAGGAGCGCCTTGCAGCCGGCATGAAGAAAAACGGCTACACACCGGAATTCGCCGCGCAGATCTTCGAGCAGATCAAAGGTTTCGGCAGCTACGGTTTTCCCGAGTCCCATGCCGCCAGTTTCGCTTTGCTGACCTACGCCAGTTGCTGGCTCAAGTGTCACGAACCAGCCGCGTTTGCCTGTGCGCTGATCAATAGCTGGCCGATGGGCTTCTACAGTCCGGACCAGATTCTGCAGGATGCGCGCCGCCATCAATTGCAGATTCGCCCGGTCGACGTACGTGCCAGCGACTGGGATTGCAGCCTGGAAACCACCACCGGGCCACAACCGGCGATTCGCATGGGCTTGCGCATGATCAAAGGCTTTCGCGAGGACGACGCCCGGCGCATCGAAGCGGCGCGGGCGCGCGGGGCGTTTGCCGATGTCGCCGATCTGGGCGAGCGTGCGGCGCTTGACAGCCGCGCGCAAGCCTTGCTCGCCGATTCCGGGGCCTTGCGTGGCCTGGCCGGGCATCGGCATCGGGCGCGCTGGGAAGTGGCAGGGGTGCAAAAGCAGTTGGGGCTGTTTGCCGGAGTGCCCAGCCAGGAGGAGCCGGAAGTGCTGCTGCCCAAACCCAGCGTCGGCGAGGATCTGCACGCTGATTACGCCACCGTCGGCACCACATTGGGCCCGCACCCGCTGGCACTGTTGCGCGGAGAACTGCGAGCCTTGCGCTGTCGCAGCTCGCGGGAATTGCTCGATGTCGAACATGGCCGGCCGGTGAGCATGGCCGGGCTGGTGACCGGGCGCCAACGACCGGGTACTGCCAGTGGGGTGACGTTCGTCACGTTGGAAGACGAGTTCGGCAACGTCAACGTGGTGGTCTGGCGCGACTTGGCCGAGCGCCAGCGGCAAGTGTTGGTCGGCTCGCAACTGCTGAGGGTCGATGGCCGCTGGGAACGCGAGGGCGAAGTGCGGCACCTGATCGCCGGACGCCTGAGCGACCTGAGTCCGCTGCTCAACGGAATACGCGTACAAAGCCGGGATTTCCACTGACCAACGCCAACCCCGGGCCAAACGGAGAACCCTGTGGGAGCGAGCCTGGCTTCAATTGTCCCTGAATTCCCAGCCTGTTTATTGACGCCAAAAAAACCTGTCACGAATGATGGCACTTTGTCATAATGCCGGCCCTTTTCCGCTGCCCGGTACTTTGCAGTGCCGGGACACCCCGTTTTTCAAGAAGGAAATACTCAGTGAGAATGATCTCCCGGATATTGGTCTCAGGCGTTGCGATTGCCGTGCTCGGCACGCTGGCCACCACGTTGTCCGGCTGTGCCACGGAAAGCTCCCGCGCGCTGCCGGTGGCCAAGGTCGAAAGCGCCACTCAGGTCTGGACCGGCGTTCGCGTGCCAATGGCCGTGGGCAAATTCGATAACCGCTCCAGCTACATGCGCGGCATCTTCTCCGACGGCGTCGACCGTCTCGGCGGCCAGGCCAAGACCATTCTCATCACCCACTTGCAGCAGACCAACCGCTTCAGCGTGCTGGATCGCGACAACATGGGTGAAATTCAGCAGGAAGCCGCGATCAAGGGGCAGGCTCAGCGTTTGAAAGGCGCTGATTACGTGGTCACCGGTGACGTCACCGAGTTCGGCCGCAAAGAAACCGGCGACCATCAGTTGTTCGGCATTCTCGGTCGCGGCAAGACTCAGGTCGCCTACGCCAAGGTCAACCTGAACATCGTCAATATCAGCACCTCCGAAGTGGTCTATTCCACCCAGGGCGCCGGCGAGTACGCCTTGTCGAACCGCGAAATCATCGGCTTCGGTGGCACCGCTGCCTACGACTCCACCCTCAACGGCAAAGTACTGGATCTGGCCATGCGCGAGGCGATCAATCGTCTGGTCGATGGCATGAACGCCGGTGCCTGGAAACCGGGCAACTGATCGACGCCCATTGCAAGGAGCAACACCCATGAAACTGAATCTGTCGCGCCCGCTGCTGGTGCTGACGCTGGCCGCCAGCACGTTGCTGGCCGGTTGTGCCGCGCCGAAAACCCTGTACCAGTGGGAAGGCTACGAGCCGCAGGTCTACGAATACTTCAAAGGCGAGGAGCCGAAAGAAGCACAGGCCGAAGCGCTGGAACGTGACCTGCAGAAAATTCGTTCTACCGGTAAAGCCGTACCGCCGGGCTACCACGCGCACCTGGGCCTGCTCTATCTGAGCATGGGCAAGGACGATCAGATGGTGCAGCAGTTCAATACCGAAAAAACGCTGTTTCCCGAGTCCGGCACCTACATGGACTTTCTGCTCAAGAACGCCAAGGCCGGAGTCAGCCAATGATCTTGCGTACCTGCAAATGGCTGATCGCCGGTCTGGCCCTGACCGTGCTGGGTGGCTGCGTCGCGCCGAAGACCGTGGATTACTCGGCCTACAAACAGGCGCGCCCGAAAACCATCCTGGTCCTGCCGCCGCTCAATACCTCGCCGGACGTGAAGGCTTCGTACAGCCTGCTGTCGCAAGTGACGTTTCCGCTGGCCGAGGCCGGTTACTACGTCCTGCCGATCACGCTGGTCGATGAAACCTTCCGCCAGAACGGCATGACCACGCCCGATGACATTCATCAGGCACCGCCGAACAAACTGAAGGAAATCTTCGGTGCGGACGCGGCGCTGTACATTACTGTGACCGAATACGGCACTCGCTACATGGTAATCAGCAGTGAAACTGCGGTGACCGCGACGGCCAAACTGGTCGACCTGAGCAGCGGCACGACGCTGTGGACCGGCGCGGCGCGGGCGTCGAGCGAAGAGGGTGGCAACAATGGTGGTGGCGGTCTGATCGGCATGCTGATCACCGCCGCCGTGAAGCAGATCATCAACAGCTCCACGGACGCTGGCTACCCGATTGCCGGTGTGGCGAGCAATCGTCTGCTCTCCGCCGGCCACCCGGCAGGCCTGCTGTATGGCCCGCGCTCGCCGAAATACGGCACCGACTAAGCCGGCCTGATCACTGTGGGAGCGAGCCTGCTCGCGAAGACGGTTTGTCATTCAGCATCAATGTTGACTGGACTAGCGCTTTCGCGAGCAGGCTCGCTCCCACAGGAGTCTATGTCTTCGCGCTGCTGACGACAGTAGTCAGCCCCAGCCCCATCTCCCCATCGAAACCCCTGTATCCTGACGCCAAAGTCGATATTCTGCGCCTCGGGCCAACCGACGCCAAAGGAGTGTTCGTATGACCGACAAGAAACCGGAGACCACGGTCGACCGCGTCTACCAAGGGGTTTATCAGGCGATCAGCAAGCGTTCGCTGCGTCCGGGGATGAAGCTGGGGGAGGCCTCGCTGGCCGAGTTGTTCAATGTCAGCCGCACCTCGGTGCGCGCGGCGCTCAAGCAATTGGAAGCCGAAGGGCTGGTCACCACCGAGCCCAACAAAGGCGCATCCGTGTCATTGCCGAGCAACGAGGAGCTGCGTTCGCTGTTCGAAACCCGTCGGCTGATCGAGATCGGCATCGTCACCGAATTGTGCCGGCGCAAAGACCCGGCGGCGATGCAGGACCTGCGTGCGCACCTGCTGCTCGAAGACGAAGCCCACGCGGCGGGCGATCATGAACGGCTGATTTATCTGCTCGGTGAATTCCACCTCAAACTGGCGCGCAGCCTCAATAATCCTGTCCTGCTCGACTGGTTCCAGAAGCTGATCTCTCGCGCCTCTCTATACGCTGCCGCGCTGGATGACGACAGCCACGAAGTCTGCCGCGATGACGAACACTTGCGTCTGATCGAGCACATCGAGGCCGGCAACCAGAGCGCTGCCATTGAACTGACCTGTACCCATTTGAATGGGATCGAGAAGGCCATTCTTGATGTCGCCGCGAAAATGAAAACCGGCTACCACCCGCTCAAACACCTGATCGGGGTCTAGTCGGCTGCGGGTTAACAAATCGGTTAATCTCTGATGAAACCAATACGGCTGGGGACGCTCGAAACACACGAGCGTCGCGTCGTTCCGGCGTCGCGACAGATCGGGTATTCACCACAGGACACCGAGTCAATCGATGCAGTTTTTATCCGAGAGCTACGGTTGTGACGGCTGGAAAGGCGAAATGGCCGAGCGTATTCGGGCGTTCGACTGGAGCCACACCGAGCTGGGCCCGTTGCATAGCTGGCCGGCGAGTCTGTGCAGCGCGGTACAACTGATGCTGGCCTCGCCGCTGCCAATGGTGATGCTTTGGGGCCGTGCCGGCTACATGATTTACAACGACGCCTATTCGCAATTCGCCGGCGGCCGCCATCCTTACCTGCTTGGCGCGCCAGTCGAATTGGGCTGGCCGGAAGTCGCCGAATTCAATCGCAACGTGGTCGATACCTGCCTGGCGGGCGGCACGTTGTCCTATCGCAATAAACTCCTTGTGCTGTTGCGCGACCGCGTCCCGGAAGACGTCTGGCTCGATCTCTATTACAGCCCCGTGGCCAATGATCAGGGCGCGCCCGCGGGCGTGATGGCGATGGTGGTGGAAACCACCGAACTGGTGATCTCCGAGCGCTTGCGTCAGGAAGCGGAGAACGCCTACCGCGCCGATAACGAACGGGTGCGGCTGGCGCTGAATGCCGGGGCCTTGCTCGGCTCGTTTGTCTGGGACATCAAAAACAACCGACTCTCGGCTGATGAGCGCTTCGCCCGGACCTTTTCCTATCCGCCCGACCAGGACCTGAGCAACCTGGCCCAGGACATTGCCGACTCACGCATTCATCCCGATGACCTCGCCTGGGTCCAGGAACGCGTCGCCCATTCGGTGCAAACCGGTGAGCCGTATAACGCCGAATATCGTGTGTTGCGCGGCGACGGCAGTTACCTCTGGGTGCTGGCCAGCGGTGCTTGCGAATTCGACGAAGACGGCGCGCCGCTGCGTTTCCCCGGCGTGCTGATCGACATTCATGAACGCAAGAACGCCGAAGAATCGCTGCTCAAATTCACTCGCAACCTCGAGCAGCGCGTGGCCGAAGAGGTCGAGGCGCGCCTCGCGGCTGAAGAGCAGTTGCGCCAGTCGCAGAAGCTCGAATCGATCGGCGGATTGACTGGCGGCGTCGCTCACGATTTCAATAATCTGCTGCAAGTGATCGCTGGCAACCTGCATCTGCTCGCGCGGCATGAACCGAACAATGCCAATGTGCAGCGCCGCGTCGGTGCTTCGCTGGCAGCGGTCGAGCGCGGCGCCAAGCTGTCTTCGCAACTGCTGGCGTTTGCCCGACGCCAGCCGTTGTCGCCGGCGGTGTGCAATCCGCAGCAGATCTTCGAGGGCGTCGGCGAATTGCTCCAGCGCGCCCTCGGCGAAACCATTCAGATCGATGTGCAATTGCCGCCAGCACCGTGGCATGTCTACGTCGACCGCAACCAGTTGGAAAACGCCATTCTCAACCTGGCGATCAATGCCCGCGATGCCATGAAAGGCGAGGGCGTGATCGGCCTCAGTGCCTCCAACGTCCAGCTCGACAGCGCGTTCTGTGCCGGTAAAGGCATCAGCCCCGGCGATTTCGTGCGGGTCGCGGTCAGCGACAGCGGCGCCGGTATCCCGCCGGAAATCCTTGAGCAAGTGTTCGAGCCGTTTTTCACCACCAAGGCGGATGGCCAGGGCACCGGTTTGGGCCTGAGCATGGTCTTCGGTTTCGTCAAGCAGAGCGGCGGCCACGTCGAGATCGACAGCCGGATCGGCGAGGGTACGCGGGTGCAGTTGTATTTTCCGCGCAGTCTGCGCCCGATCCTCGACGAATCGCCGAACCTGCAACGCCAGCAGAGCGGCGGCAATGAGACGATTCTGGTGGTCGAGGACAACGATGCCGTGCGCACCTCGGTGGTCGAGTTGTTGCGCGAGGAAGGTTATCGCGTTGTCACGGCCGGCAATGGCGATGTGGCGATGCAGATATTGCTCGAAGGCACCGACGTCGATCTGATTTTTACTGACGTGGTCATGCCGGGATTGATCAAGAGCTCGGATCTGTTCGCCTGGGCCAAGGTGCAGACGCCGCCGGTGGCGGTGCTGTTCACGTCCGGACATACCCGCGACATCATTTCGCGCAACCACCAGCTCAGCCCCGACACGCATTTGCTCGGCAAGCCCTACAGCCCGCAAGCCCTGCTGCAAACAATTCGCGCGGTAATCAGCAGTTGAGCGTTGAACACTCCTTCAGCAAGGCAGGTCGATGACTTCCAAACGCAGCTCCAAAGCGCCCGCCGGCATGGTCCGGGTTCGCGGCGCCCGGGAACACAACCTGAAGAATGTCGATGTCGATATTCCCCGCGACGCCTTGGTGGTGTTCACCGGGGTGTCCGGTTCGGGCAAATCATCACTGGCCTTTTCAACCCTTTACGCTGAAGCGCAGCGGCGCTATTTCGAATCGGTGGCGCCTTACGCACGGCGCCTGATCGATCAGGTCGGTGTGCCGGATGTCGATTCCATCGAAGGCCTGCCGCCCGCCGTGGCGCTGCAGCAACAACGCGGCACGCCGAGTACGCGTTCGTCGGTGGGCAGCGTGACCACGTTGTCGAGCCTGATTCGCATGCTCTATTCGCGCGCCGGCAGTTATCCGCCGGGGCAACCGATGTTGTACGCCGAGGACTTTTCGCCGAATACCCCGCAGGGCGCCTGCCCGGAATGTCATGGCCTGGGGCGGGTTTATGAAGTCACCGAGGCGCTGATGGTGCCGGATCCGAACCTGACCATCCGCCAGCGCGCGGTGGCATCCTGGCCGCTGGCGTGGCAAGGGCAGAACCTGCGCGACATTCTCGTGACCATGGGCATCGACGTCGATATCGCATGGAAGAAACTGCCGAAAAAGCAGCGCGACTGGATTCTCTTCACCGAGGAAACACCGACCGTGCCGGTGTACGCCGGGCTGACCCCGGAAGAAACCCGCGTCGCCCTCAAACGCAAGCTGGAACCGAGTTACCAAGGCACGTTCACC
The DNA here is from genome assembly GCF_036668835.1 of Pseudomonas koreensis. GTDB lineage: Bacteria > Pseudomonadota > Gammaproteobacteria > Pseudomonadales > Pseudomonadaceae > Aquipseudomonas > Aquipseudomonas koreensis_I. The sequence goes on along the minus strand of NZ_JAZEVW010000002.1, from coordinate 460,700 downwards.
GGCGCGCGTCGCTACATCCTGCACACCTTTACCCACTCGCAAAGTGCGCTGATGAAAAAGCGCGTTTCGCAGTTCATGCTCGGCAGCCCCTGCCCGTTGTGTGAGGGCAAACGCTTGAAGCGTGAGGCGTTGTCGGTGACGTTTGCCGGGCACGACATCGGTGCGCTGTCGCAGATGCCGTTGCTGCAACTGGCAGAAGTGTTGCGCCCGGTCGCGGCGGCGGATTATCTCCAGCAGGCTGAAGAAAGCAGCGCTACCCTCAGTCATGCGCAAACCCGCGAGGCGCGCCGGCAGCGCGTGGCCCACGGCGCCAGCGGGCATGCCAGCGCGCCGGATGTGCGGCACACGCCGAACCTGTCTCTGGAGAAGCGGATTGCGGCGCAGCGCATCGCCGAGGATTTGCTGGAGCGAGTCAGCACCCTGACCGATCTGGGTCTCGGTTATCTGGCGCTCGAGCGCAGCACGCCGACGCTGTCGTCCGGCGAGTTGCAGCGCTTGCGCCTGGCGACGCAATTGGGCTCACAGCTGTTCGGCGTGATTTACGTACTCGACGAGCCGTCCGCCGGCTTGCATCCGGCCGATGGCGAGGCGTTGTTCGAGGCCTTGCAGCGATTGAAGGCGGACGGCAACACGCTGTTTGTGGTCGAGCATGATGTCGAGACCATGCGCCGCGCCGACTGGCTCATCGACGTCGGCCCGGCAGCGGGTGAGAAGGGTGGCGAGGTGTTGTACAGCGGCCCGCCGGCCGGTCTGGCCGAGGTCGAGTTGTCGCAGACCCGCCCCTATCTGTTCGGCGAATCGCAACGTCCGCCGCGCACAGCGCGTAAGCCCACGGCATGGCTGAAGCTTGAGGGCATCGCCCGCAATAATCTGAATAACCTCAGCGCCGAATTTCCGTTGGGCTGTTTTACCTCGGTGACCGGCGTGTCCGGCTCCGGCAAATCGAGTCTGGTCAGTCAGGCCTTGCTGGAGCTGGTCGGTGCGCAACTGGGCCGGCCGACGGTGGATGCCGAACCGGAAGAACTCAGCCTCGAAGACGAGGCGCCGCAGGTCAGCGGCGGCCAGGTCACGGCAGGGCTGGAATCGATCAAACGTCTGGTGCAAGTCGATCAGAAGCCCATCGGCCGTACGCCACGCTCCAATCTGGCGACCTACACCGGGCTGTTCGATAACGTACGCAAACTGTTTGCCGCCACCGATTCGGCGCGCGCCGAGGGTTACGACGCTGGGCAGTTTTCCTTCAACGTCGCCAAGGGCCGATGCGCCACCTGCGAAGGTGAGGGGTTTGTCAGTGTCGAATTGCTGTTCATGCCCAGCGTTTATGCACCGTGCCCGACCTGTCATGGCGCGCGCTACAACCCGCAGACCCTGGCGGTTCTCTGGCAAGGCTTGAGCATCGCCCAGGTGCTGCAACTGACCGTCGATGAAGCGGTGACGGTGTTTGCCGAGCAACCGGCGATCCGCCGCTCGCTGGAAGTGCTGCGCGATATTGGCCTCGGTTACCTGCGACTCGGGCAGCCGGCCACCGAGTTGTCCGGCGGTGAGGCACAGCGCATCAAACTCGCCACCGAACTGCAACGCAACCAGCGCGGCGCGACCTTGTATGTGCTCGACGAACCGACCACCGGATTGCACCCGCGCGATGTCGACAGGCTGCTCGAGCAACTGGATACGCTGGTGATGGCGGGGCACACGGTGATCGTCGTCGAGCATGAAATGCGCGTGGTTGCGCAAAGCGACTGGGTGATTGACATCGGCCCGGGTGCGGGGGATCAGGGCGGCAGGATCGTCGCCGCCGGCACACCGCAAAAAGTCGCCGCCAGCAAGAAAAGCAAGACTGCGCCGTTTCTTGCACGGGCTTTGGGCCGATAGCTCCATGGCCGCGACCGGCACCATCGCCAGCAGGCTGGCTCCCACCGATTTCTGCGGTGTACTCAAAGCCGCGGCGACACGCCAGTCACTGTGGGAGCCTATTCTTCACGAATGATTTATCCGCCGAATCCCAAGCCCTGCGATGTTTTGAACGAATCATCGCCGTCGGGCTTCGAATCTGCATGGCCGACGTTTCCAGTCGTGCCAGATGAAAGATGCAGGACCCTGAATGAGGTGGCTATGAACGATCAAGCGTCGCAACAGCAAAATCAATCAGTTGATTCGATCAACCGCAACGACCCCGCGATCGATCCGCAAACACCGGGACAGACTACGCCAGCGCCGGTAGAAGAAGGCCAGGCGGACAGCGCTGCTGCCGATGTCGATCAGAAGCAACATCACAGCGATAACAGCAACGACTACAGCCCCGGCTTTAAACCCGACCCGGACCGACCTGCGCCGGGCGAGAGCACCGATGCCGACATCGACACCGACGGGGGTTGATGGCTGCACACACAAAAAAGCCGCATCCACGGATGCGGCTTTTTATCGCCCGTGCGTTTACTTGCTCGGGTGCTTGGCTTGCAGCTCTTTGGCATGGGCCAGGTGTTTTTCCAGCGCCGGGAGCATTTTCTGCGCAAACGCTTTCAGTTCAGTCGAACCCTTGGCCTTGTCATCGGTCACGGTGTTCGCCTGTTTCTTGAACAGCTCGATGGTTTCCTGGTGCGCCATGACCTGGTTGTTGGCATAGGCCGCATCGAAGGATTCATCGCGCAAGTCGAGAATCTTCGCCTTGGCCTGTTTGGTAAGGGTGGTGGTATCCGGAACTTCGATGTCGTTGGCTTTGGCAATCGCCGCCAGCTCATCGTTGGCCTTGCTGTGATCAGTGATCATTTGATTGGCAAAGGCTTTGATGTCTGCGGACTGGCTTTTTTCCAGGGCCAGGCGACTGGTTTCGATTTCGGCGATGCCACCGGCGGCGGCGTTATCGACAAAGTCATTGTCGGTCGCGGCAAAGGCGCTGCCCATGCCGGTAGACAGTGCAACAGCCAGAGCGAGATGACGCAGGTTGAATCCGTCCATTGGGTATCTCCACGCAGGTTTTTGTGAGCGTTATCCAATGGAGCGAGCGCAGACGGCAAAGGTTTTATCGCATTTACGACAGGGCGACGAACGGCAACCGCTGGTCTGACAGGGTGTCGACAGACGCCTGCGGGTGAGGCCATGCTGATAACGAGTCAGCGCATCGGTCGCGTTGATTGTCGATCAATTGATGGAGGTGTTTCATGCCGGTTTCACATGATCTGTATCAGGACCTGGGTTGCAAGAAGGAAGAGATCGAGCAAAAACGCTCCGAGGATCCGAAGCTGGATTCATTGGTGAGCAAATACTTTGTTGTGGACAATGAAGTGGTCGAGGCCGAGAACGCCAATACACTCAGTGATGACGACCTGAAAAAGCTCAAGGAGAAACGCGTGATCGCCAAAGAAGGCATCGTCGCCCGACTGGCCGGGCAGCCGCTGACGGGCCAGTGAGCCACCGACCGGCGGTCACTGACTGACCGGAACGACTATCGCCAACGGCACCTCGAATATTCAGAGTCTCTTGTCCCCGACTCTTGGCGAGGTGCCATATGAACGACCCCAGATTTCCCAGTGAGGAGCAGGGCGGATTCGACCCGATTCCAACCCGTCCCGAACCGAACAGCCCGGCGCATACCACCGCGCATCCCGAGAAACCCGTGGAAGAATTGCCCGAGGATGAAGACCCCGAAAAATTCGACAGATCCAGCAACTGACAAAACGCTATCGCCAGCAGGCTGGCTATTACAGGGTTTCTTCGTCGTGCACAAACCCCTGTGGGAGCTAGCCTGCTAGCGATGGCGGCCGCCCATTCAACACCGAATCAAAGGGTTCACTTCAAGGCCGCGTCCAACGGCATCCGCGCCATATGCCGCGCCTTCAACGAGCCGAAATACAACCACTCCCCATACTCGCGCACTGTGGTAATCGGCGAATAATTGCCGCTGCTGGCATCCTGCAGATTGGCGATCACCTTGCCCTGCAGATCCAGCCCCAGCACAAAGCCGCGTTTCTCCACCGGTTTCGGCAGCACGGTCAGCGCCCGGACGATCATCTTGCGCACGAACGGATGTTCGGCGGTGCCATCGAGCAAGGCATTGCGGGGCGCATACAAGGCCACCCAGAAGCGATTGCTGCCATTGAACGCGAGGTTATCCGGCAGCCCCGGCAGATTGTCGATAAACACATCATGGGTGCCGGCTTGCGGTCCGCTCAGCCAGTAACGGCTGATGCGGTAGGCGCCGGTTTCGTTGACCAGCACGTAGGCGTCATCCGGGCCGAGGGTCACGCCGTTGGCGAACTGCAGTTTGTCCAGCAGCACGCTGGTCTTGCCGGTCTGAAAGTCATAGCGCAGCAAACGCCCGTCAGCGCCGTGCTCGATGATCGCCTCGCCGTCATGGCCATAGCCCCAGCGGCTGGAAGCGTCGCTGAAGTAGGCGTAATGCCCGGATTTGTCGATCGCCACGTCGTCGGTGAACCCGAAAGCCAGACCGTTGGCCTCGGTGCTCAATGGAATCAACCGACCTTGCGCGTCGAGCGACAGCAACCCCTTGACCGCATCGGCGATCACCAGCAAACCGTTAGGATGCCGCGCCAGACCCAGCGGACGACCACCGGTGTCAGCCAGCACTTTGCGCTCCTGGCCGTCGAGGCTGGTGCGGATCAGTCGGCCGTCATGCAGCCCGGTGATGAGGTAATCGTCTTCCAGCAGTAACGCTTCCGGCCCTTCGATATCGCTCGGCCCGACCTTTACCGCGCCTTTGAGTTTCTGGTTGTCGGCGTAGATCCCTTCTTTCATCGACGGTGCTGGCGGTGGGGTCCAGGCCAGCGGTTCGACGCGGGTCGGCATCAACCACAAAAAACCGATAACGATGACAATCAGCAATGACCCTCCATGTCGTAGCTTCACGCGTGCGCCCTCGCTGAGGCCAGGTAATGCGTGGCCATGTCGCGCAACGCCAGCAATGACGCGGCGGACTCGCGTTCGATACGCCGCTTGAGCAGCAAGCGATTGGCGACACGCAGGGCGAAACCGTCGAAACGATAATCCAGCGTGCGCACGAATCGCGTCGCGCCAGCCTCGGCGCTGCATTCGTAGGTGAGGTGCAGCGATAAGCCCTGATCACCTTGCGCCCGCGCGCACCAGCGGCGGCCCGGCAGGTACTCGGTGACTTCCCAGCGCAAATGACCGCTGCGCCCGCCGGCGTTGATGTCTTCTTCGAAACGTGAACCGGCATGCAGCGGCCCTGGTGCGCCGTCGATTTTCAGCGACGAAGGATGCCACTCCGGCCAGCGACTGACGCTGGCGGCATAGGCGAGGACGGCAACAGGGTCGCCAGCAATATCGATCTGGTGCTGCATGCGGGTCATGGGCAGTCTCGAATGACTCGGAAGGGTAGCTTCAGGCTCGCGATAAAGCGTGCCGAACAGGTAATCCATCAGCGGCACAACGATGTTGAAATTGCTTGCTTGCATGTGTTCGCGGCGGTGATGCAGTTCATGCAGGCGGCCCATCTGGCGAATCCACGGCAGGCGCGCCAGCGGATGATCTGGCGGCAGATGTTCGCAGGCGTGAAAGACTTCGTAAGTCAAATAGCCCAGCACCATGCAGCCGCCGAACAGCCCGGCGACGTTGGCGTTGGCCTGTGCCAGCAGCCACCACAACGGGAGGGTGATCAGCAGTGTATGAATCACGACCAGCCACGCCGGAAACAGAATCACCCGCCAGTCGCGCGGGCTGTCGTAGCTCATGTGGTCAGGGGTGAAAAAGCTGTGGTGATCGCCGGCATGGCGGGCATAGAACATTTTCGCCCAGGCCTTTTTATGGTGGCCGAGATGGCGATGGACCATGTACACGCCGAAGTTGAACAGCAGCAGGGTCAACGGCACCGTCAGCCATTGCAGCGGGCTGACCTGCTGCACGCCGCTCCAGAACCCGGCGATTGCCAGCACACCAAACGCCAGTACAAACCCACCGTGCAGCCACGGGTTGTACCGCGGATGAACGGCCGCACGGTAGCGCTCGCGGAACATCTCGGTGGTCTGCCTCACTGCCTCACCTGCGGGTATCGTTTTGATACCGGCAGAGTAGCCGATCCGGCCATTTGTGCAGGCTCGACCTTGATGGCAGTTGCGCCATCATCCGGTGTAAAGCGTCCGCGTCAGCTCAACGGATTCCAGCGCTGCGACCAGTCGTCATCGGTGCGGATCACTTCGCGCAGCAGGTTGAAGGCTTGCTGCAGGGTTGCAGAATCCCGGTCGCGTGAGTAGACGAGGTAGGTCGGATAGCCGAATTCCGGGGCCTTGGTCACCGCCTCCAGCGCGCCGGTTTCCAGATAAGTGCGCACCACGCGAGTGCGGAAGTAGCCGCTGCCACCGTGTTCAAGGATGTATTGCAGGGCCAGCGGGCCAAGATTGAAACTCAACGGCGCCTTGGCTTTTTCGGGCAGCGCGGCGTCGTGCTGACGGCGGAAATCCGGGCCCCAGTCGATGTACACGTAGGGATCCGGGCAATCGGGAGCGCGCACCAGAATCAGTTTTTCCTCCAGCACTTGCTCGACCTGCAAGCCCGGCCAGTATTCCGGTTGATAGACCAGGGCTGCGTCGAGCACGCCGAGTTCGAGCTGACGCAGCAGGTTTTCACCGTCGCGGATTTCCATGCGCAGGGCGTGACCGGGGATCTTTTCGCGCAGTTCCGCCGCCCAGCTGAGCATCAACGGGTTGCACAGGCTGACTTCGCCGCCGATGTGCAGCACGTTGTGATAGCCCTCGGGCAGCGGCAGGTCGCGGCGTGCGGCTTCCCAGGTCTGCACCAGTTGATTGGCATAGATCACGAAGGCCTCGCCGTTGGGCGTCAGCTTCGCCCCGGCGCGGTTGCGCACGAACAGCGTACTGCCGAGCTGGCTTTCCAGCTTCTGCACCCGCGCGGTGATTGCCGTCTGCGTGACAAACAGTTTCTGCGCCGCCGCGGCGAGGCTGCCATGGCGGACTATTTCCAGAAAAGTGCGAGCGAGATCGATGTCCATGGGCGGGCCGGTGTTTTCAGATGGCGCATTGTACGGGCAAATGCAGTCACCGCCGAATCAACTGGCGAACGCCACCGAACGCACCCGCGCCCAATCCTCGACCAACCGTGCCGGCATGCCGCGAGCCTCAGTCAGGTCCTACGGAAACGGGCCTGATTTCAGCAGATGAGGGGATATTTCTGACGACTTTTTCAGGTTGGTTGTCGGACGCCTGGCCTATAGCATCAGTCCCGACATTGAAGTCACCGAGCGCGCCACCGCTCTGAACCCGGACAAAGGACGGCAATATGCGAATTCCGCTGCTTGAAAGTAACTCACTTGCTTACTCCCCTCGCCATTACTGGCGCGACGATCGCGCCAGATGCCCCTCGGAGGACGTCGCCATGCCCGCTGCCAAAGCGCCCCGGCTTAAGGGTTTGAAGAAGCTCGAGGGCAAGCCGGTCGAGTTATTGCTGCGAGGGCAGGACACCGGCGACGACCCGATGCTGATCCTCCGTTGCACAACCGAAGGATTTGAGTTGCACGATGTTCTCAACATGCTCGCCACCAGCGAGCTTTATCAGCGTGGCGATCTGGTCAAACGTATCACTGGCAGGTCCGTCAGAACCGTGCGGCGCCTGATCAAAGAGAACACACCGGTGCGCCTCGACACGCCGCAGAGCATCATCGCGTACCAATATGCCGCAGCGTTGGAACTGGCCACCGAAGTATTCGCACGCCAGGCGAAGGCCGAATCGTGGCTGCAACAATCGGCTACCTATTTCTATGGCCATGTACCGCTCGATCTGGTCGGTCACGCATTGGGCTTCAGTATGGTCGAGGAGTATCTGAACCAGATCAAATACGGGGTTTATCAATGAATCCCTTGCCCTGGGATGAACGCTGGTACGCCTGGCGACTGGATCTCGAGATGTACAGCGATACGTGGGATCGCGGCTTGGGTTCGAATCGCCGTGGCGGCCGCTGGAATACACCCGGGCGACGCGTGGTTTATGCGTCAGTCGACCCCTCCACGGCCATCCTCGAAGTGGCCGCCCATGGCGGGTTCGATGCACTGGACGAGGAACCTCATGTGTTGACCTGTTTTGAGGTCATCCACGAAGCCAGCGTCAGAATCGTGCAACCGGAGGAAGTGCCCAATCCTCACTGGCTGCACCCGATGAAAACCTCGCCCAATCAGCGCCGATTCGCCGACGCCTTGTTGGCCGAGCACCCGTTCGTACTGGTGCCTTCGGTGGCAACTCGCCATTCGTGGAATTTGCTGGTGAGCTGCGATTTGGCGGAGGGGCAATTCAGAATGATTTCGCAGGAGCGGTTTGGTCTGGATACACGGTTGTTGAAGGATTTGGCTGCTAGCTGACCAGACGCTCAACGACCAGACACAAGCCTGGCGCTGAAACGACAAATCCCGCCACAAAGGGCGGGATTTGCAGATAACCAAGCCGCTTCTTACGAAGGGAACAGCTCGGACAGTTTCATCGACAGCATCATGTCGCCTTCAACGCGCAGCTTGCCGCCCATGAATGCCTGCATGCCGTCGGTGTCGCCGCTGACGATGTCTTTCAGGGTCTGGCTGTCGAGTACCAGCGTGCAGTTGGCATCCGGGTTTTCGCCTTCCTGGATGTCGCAAGTACCGTCCTTGACGATCAGTGCGTACTGCTTGTCTTCGTCGGTGATGTTGAAACCGAAGACCAGATCCAGACCGGCAGCGGCGGCTGGGTTGAACTTGGCTTGCATTGCTTTTACGGCATCAGCTACGGAGGTCATGGTTCGATCCTTTTGTTAGGTAATGGTGCTGGTGTTACAGCAAGGGTCACAGTTGTCCGGTACTCAGCGGAAAGTGATGAGTTCCGGTGCCTTCAGCAGTTGCAGGTGCGCATGACTGTTGAAGGAAGCCAGGGCCACCTCGCGACCGCGGAACTTCAGTTGGTTGAGCGAGGTGTTGACGATTTGCCAGTTCAGTTCAAAGGCCTGTTTCGCAGGCATTTGCGTAATGAGGTGGAGCAGGGCAGTAATGGTGCCGCCGGAAGTGAACACGGCGATGGTCTGGTGCTTTTGCGCCAGATCGAGAATCCGGTGCAGCCCGGCGCGGACGCGTTCGACGAAACCCTGCCAGCTTTCCAGGCCAGGGGTGTCGTAGGTGCCGGCCAGCCAGCGCTCGATGATCCGGGCGAAGATGCGCTGGAATTCGCCACGGTTTTGCGCGGCGTTGCGCAGGATGTCGAGCGCTTCCGGTTCTTCCGGCAGCATCGCCGGGAGCAGGGCGCGGATCACCGCGTCGGCATCGAATTCGTTGAACGCGGAGTCGGTTTCGAGGATCGGCACCGGCAGGCCTTTGGCGCTGAATTGCTCCAGGGCGCTGGTGGCCGTGTGCTGCTGGCGGCGCAAGTCACCGGCGAGGCAGCGATCGAAGCGAATGCCCAGTTCAGCGAGGTGCTGACCGAGGATTTCTGCCTGGCGCACGCCGGTCGGCGACAGCACGTCGTAGTCGTCTGCACCGAAGGAGGCCTGGCCATGTCGAATCAAGTAGATGCTGCCCACGTCCGCGTCTTCCCGGTACGTTGAAGGTTTGGCGAGGTTATGAGGATGGCGGGTAGCTGTCAATGAAAAAACATACGCTTGTTTGAAATGCCCGTTACAGGGGTGTTGCCGAAGGTTTCACGGCTGGTCGACAAGGCGGCGCATGGGTATGCTGGGGCCATTCCGCGTGTGCCGTATAACCACGCATTGTTCTAAGGAGTCTCTGTGGAGTTTTTCACCGAATACGCCAGCTTCCTGGCCAAGACTGTCACGCTGGTGATCGCCATTCTGGTGGTGCTGGCCAGTTTTGCTGCATTGCGCGGCAAGGGCCGGCGCAAGTCGGCGGGGCAATTGCAGGTCAGCAAGCTCAACGATTTCTACAAAGGCCTGCGTGAGCGCCTGGAGCAGACGCTGCTCGACAAGGATCAACTCAAGGCGCTGCGCAAGAGCGAGGCGAAATCCGAGAAAGGCGAGAAGAAACAAAAGAACAAACCCGAGAAAAAATCGCGGGTGTTCGTGCTCGACTTCGATGGTGACATCAAGGCCTCTGCTACCGAAAGCCTGCGTCACGAGATCACCGCGTTGCTGACCCTCGCCACACCGAAGGACGAAGTGGTCCTGCGCCTGGAAAGCGGCGGCGGCATGGTGCACAGCTACGGTCTGGCCTCCTCGCAACTGGCGCGCATCCGTGAAGCAGGCGTGCCGTTGACCGTGTGCATCGACAAGGTCGCGGCGAGCGGCGGCTACATGATGGCCTGCATCGGCGAGAAGATCATCAGTGCGCCGTTTGCGATTCTCGGCTCGATCGGGGTGGTTGCGCAGTTGCCCAACGTCAATCGCCTGCTGAAGAAGCACGATATCGACTTCGAAGTGCTGACCGCCGGTGAGTACAAGCGCACCCTGACCGTGTTTGGCGAAAACACCGAAAAGGGCCGGGAGAAATTTCAGGAAGACCTGGACATCACCCATCAACTGTTCAAGAACTTCGTCGCCCGCTATCGCCCGCAACTGGCAATCGATGACGTGGCAACCGGTGAAGTCTGGTTGGGCATGGCAGCACTGGACAAGCAACTGGTCGATGAACTGAAGACCAGCGACGAGTACCTGGCAGACCGGGCGAAAAAAGCCGACGTCTATCACCTGCACTACGCCGAGCGTAAAAGCCTGCAGGAACGTATCGGCATGGCCGCCAGCGGCTCGGTCGATCGCGTGCTGTTGAGCTGGTGGAGCCGCCTCACGCAGCAACGTTTCTGGTAATCCAACAGGCATAAAAAAACGCCGGTCACATGACCGGCGTTTTTATGTGCGCAGCAAAAGCTCTGAGGCTTAACGGCGACGGAACAGCGGCAGCGGTTCGTCGGTCGCGGCCTGGTAGGTCACCGAGAAATCCTTGAGACCTTCCAGTGCTTCGTACGGGTCTTTGTCGGCGCGAATGGCAAAGGCGTCGAAACCACAGCGATGCATGTAGAACAGTTGATCGCGCAGCACGTCGCCAATCGCCCGCAGCTCACCTTTGAAGCCATAGCGGTCACGCAGCAGGCGCGCGTTGGAGTAACTACGGCCGTCGGTGAAAGCCGGGAAGTTCAGGGCGATTACCTGAAACTCATTGACGTCCTCGCCGATCTCTTCGGCTTCTTCATCAGCATCCAGCCAGACTCCCAGACCGCCGTCGCGGGCCTTGAGCATGCGGCTGTGCTCGCGCCAAATCTGCAGCGGAACGATCAGGTCGTCGCAGTTGCTGATCTCGTCGATGTTGAAATCCTTGGGCAGCAGGTGCCAGGTTTCGTCGACGACTTCGTTGTTCTTAATGATTCGCTGCATAGACGCGTTCCTTGAAGAGGTCGATGCCAATACGCTGATAGGTGTCGATGAAGCGCTCGTCTTCGGTGCGTTGTTCAACGTACACGTCGATCAGCTTCGAAATCACGTCAGGCATGGCGTCCTGAGCGAAGGACGGGCCGAGGATCTTGCCCAGGCTGGCGTCACGGCTGGCGCTGCCACCGAGGGAAACCTGATAGAACTCTTCGCCTTTCTTGTCCACACCGAGGATGCCGATATGGCCGACGTGGTGGTGACCACAGGCGTTCATGCAACCGGAGATGTTCAGGTCCAGTTCACCGATATCGAACAGGTAGTCGAGATCGTCGAAACGACGCTGGATCGATTCGGCGATCGGGATCGACTTGGCGTTGGCCAGCGAGCAGAAATCACCGCCAGGGCAGCAGATGATATCGGTCAGCAAACCAATGTTCGGCGTGGCGAAACCTTGCTCGCGCAATTCGCCCCACAGGGTGAACAACTGGCTCTGCTCAACGTCGGCAAGAATGATGTTCTGCTCGTGAGAGGTGCGCAGCTGACCGAAGCTGTAGCGCTCGGCCAGGTCGGCGACAGCATCGAGCTGCTTGTCGGTGATGTCGCCTGGCGCCACACCGGTCGGCTTCAGCGACAGGGTCACGGCCACATAACCCGGCTTCTTGTGCGTCAGGGTGTTGCGGCTGCGCCAGCGGGCGAAACCAGGATGCTCTTTGTCCAGATCGGCCAACTGCGCGGTCTGGTTGTCCAGCGCCTTGTAGTCCGGATCGACGAAGTGCTTGGCCACACGCTGCAGTTCAGCTTCGGTCAATGTGGTCTGGCCACCGCGCAGGTGCTCCATTTCCGCATCGACTTTTTGCGCGAACACTTCAGGCGTAAGCGCTTTAACGAGGATCTTGATTCGCGCCTTGTACTTGTTGTCACGACGGCCGTAGCGGTTGTAGACCCGCAGGATGGCGTCGAGATAGCTCAACAGGTCCTGCCACGGCAGGAACTCGTTGATGAAGGCGCCAACCACCGGCGTACGACCGAGGCCACCGCCGACCAGCACGCGGAAGCCCAGTTCGCCAGCAGCGTTGTACACCGGCTCGAGACCGATATCGTGAACCTCAATGGCGGCGCGATCGCTGGTCGAACCGTTGACGGCAATCTTGAATTTGCGCGGCAGGTAGGCGAATTCAGGGTGGAACGTGGTCCACTGGCGCACGATTTCGCACCAGGGGCGCGGGTCGATCACTTCGTCGGCGGCGACACCGGCGAACTGGTCGGTGGTGACGTTGCGCAGGCAGTTGCCGCTGGTCTGGATGGCGTGCATCTGCACGGTGGCCAGTTCAGCCAGAATGTCCGGAATGTCTTCGACCGCAGGCCAGTTGAACTGCACGTTCTGCCGCGTACTGATGTGGGCGTAGCCCTTGTCGTAGTCGCGGGCAATCTTGGCCATCATGCGCACCTGACGCGAGGTCAGTTGGCCGTACGGCACGGCCACACGCAACATCGGCGCGAAACGCTGGATGTACAGGCCATTTTGCAGGCGCAGGGGGCGGAATTCTTCTTCGCTCAGCTCACCTGCCAGATAGCGTCGGGTCTGATCACGGAACTGCTTGACGCGGTCCTCGATGATCCGCTGATCGTACTCGTCGTATACGTACATATAAGTCCTGTTCTCAGGCTTTGGGCTACTCGGAAAACGCTGCGTTTTCGCTTGCTGGAGTCCGATTGTGCCTCTGCAATTCTGCGCGCACGGCCGCGCACTCCCTGACGGAGCCGGGGCAATATACCCGTTTGCAGTTATGCGCAAAAGTGATGTTTGAGTATATGTAAAGAACCAAATCGCCTAACGAGAATCGCTGTCAACTAATCCACATTTGTCGTGCGGACAATCTTCGTCTTAACTGTGGTCGAGTCTTTCTGCAATCACCGATAAAACCGACAAGAGGCGATGCAATGAGCAATCCGACCAAGGCAAGAAAGAGCGACAGCAGCGTCGATGCGTGGGCCATCCTGTTCCTGATCATTCTCGTCGTAGGAACAGCGGTATTCTGGGTCAGTCATCAGTAAGGGATTACGGGCCTGTTTCGACGCCAGTCGTTAGCGGGGGCACGTGCCAGTCGGTGCTTCGCCGATTTCCGCGCGGCGCTTCTGCCAAGGCCCGGGTTTCTCATGTCGGCTTCAGACACCGGCCAGATGCAGCACCAGTTTGACAATGGCGAACAGCGTCAGGCCGAACAACGCCGTAAACAAGACACCCATGATCACGAAGTGGCTGGGTTTGCCGTGGGTGAAGTCCCTTTCCCGGTTTTTGCCGCTTTGCACGCCAAAAGCCGCTGCCATGACGCTGTGCAGCATCTGCCAGAAGCTCGGCGGTTTGTTGTTGACTGGATCGTCCATAAATCCCTCCGGTTGATGTTGCCTCACAAGCATAGTCCAACGGTGTACAGATACCTCAGCTCGACTCGCCAGATATGCCGTTACAACTAATCCCGGCCATATAACTATGTACCGTCGACCGCATCGGTTCAGGTGATGTGCTGTCGCTCTATTTACAGGAGCGATGTATGTCCCCCGATTCCCCTGATCCGCAAGCTGCGGATGATCCGATCCAACCGTTGGCGACAGACAGTCTTCACGGACCTTTTCTGAAAAGTGCAGTGCCGCAGTGGCTGATTGACGCTTCGTCGCAGCGCAAGGCTGAACTCAAACAGGCACGCTCGGTCATGCCTGACTGGTATGCCGGAGCGACCCTGGCGCAACGCCACGTGTTGCATGCCAGTTTTCGCAGCAGCTTCAAGGCACAAGCGCGGCTGGATAAGACGATGTCGGTGTTCAAGGACATCGATGCGTTTGCCCGGCCGATACTGTTGCAGGCGTTGAAGACCCGTTTTCAGGTCGAGGTCGACGTCGACAAGACCCTGTTATGCCTCAAACGCCCGATACGCGCGGGGATCACCGGTGAAGAAATTGGCACTTTCGAATCCCTGACGCTGCCGATGCTACAGGCGGCGCTGCACAACTTTGAAAGTGATGAATGTGCGTATGGCGCTTTTCACCGCAGCTCCGGTTTTGCGATCGTAACCGCAACCGCGGGCACCTACACGGCCGTACCGGTGAACGTGTCGGTGAGAAACTTTCTCAGCCTGTGCCGCGATCTGGATATCGGCACGAAATACCAGGCTTATCTGAAGACTTTTTTCCATCCTGTCGATCCGACGGCCGAGGTGACATTGCGCCGCGACTTCATTGCCAGTCAGAAAGCGGCCATGCGCGCCGCGGCCGAGCGGGCGCTCTTGACGCAAGATATCCGTCCCCAGGACCACGCGATGATTCTGTCGGTGCTCAACGGCGAAAGACATCCCCGACTGGACAACAAGCCGGTGTGGTTTCAGGACATGAGCCTCATGCGGCACAGGCTGGTCGGCTGCGTGGCGTTCAAGATCGCGGAAAAATATCAGCTGGTCGAGGCCGTCATTCTCTACGTGCCCAACGATCCCGAGCATCCGCTCAAGCGCTATACCGGCACGCAAATGAGCGACACCTTCAAGCGGCTGCTGAGCACTCGCCCCGCGGATCAGGCGCAAACGACCGAGCCCACCGCATATCAGCGTTTTTTCAGCCAGTTCCTGCCTTACGAAAAGCGCTCCTGGTACTTCGGTCAATTCGTCAAATCAGGCGACTCCCTGGCCGATTGGGCGTCGTCGCCTTGGCGCAAAATACTGGAAGCAACGCTGACTTTTGTCGAAATCTGGAACACCTCGCCCAAATACCCAAAAATGGTGCCGGACCCGGCCCCCTACGTTGCCGCTGCGTTAATGCCACATCGGCAAGTGTACCCATGGCAACCCAACGCCGACCTTTGGCAATACCTTTACGAGAAACACCGGGACAAGGTGTTCGGCGACGCCCGCGCCCATGCGGTTCCCACCCGTGACATCGATGCCAAGGCACGCGATGCAAAACTTGCCGGTTTGCTGCAATACGGCATGCTGCTGTTGAATACGGCCTCGATCTTCGTACCGGTGCTGGGCGAGATCATGCTGGTGGTAATGGCTGGACAGCTTTTGTTTGAAACGATCGAGGGCGTCGTTGAATGGAGTGAGGGCGATCGGCATGCCGCCAAGGCGCACCTGGTAGACGTCGCTGAAAACCTTGCCCAGATTGGCTTGATGGCCGCCGGCGGCGTGGTCGTCAAGAAGCTCACGACCGTGAAAGCGGAGCCGGTCATCGAGCATCTGCATCCCGTCACGCTGCCCAACGGCCAGACGCGTCTGTGGAAGCCCGCCTTCGATGGTTATGAGCAAAACATTGACCTGGCCCCGTCGTCGGCCCCCAACCAGATGGGGCAGTACCGGATTGATGGCAAGACCTGCATTCGTCACGAAGGAAAGCTGTATCAGCAGGTTTTCGATCTCTCGACCGCGCAATGGCGACTGCAACATCCCACTGACCCCAACGCATACCGGCCGGCACTCACGCATAACGGCCACGGCGCGTGGCGTCTGGTGTCCGAGCAGCCAATGGCGTGGGAGCGCCTGACGTTGCTGCGGCGCATGGGGCATGTCGCCGACGGCTTCAGCGATGAAAAATTGCTGATGCTGGCCGATATCAGCGGTGTCAGTGACAACACGTTGCGCAAGATGCACATGGACGATCTGCCGCCACCGCCCGAATTGCGCGACGCCATCAACTTGTTCGAGGCGGACGCCGGTGCGCGGCAGATGATCGAGCAATTGCGCGGCGCAAGAGCGATCGATGATCGGTTTCTGTACGCATTGCCATTGATCCCCGAAATGCCGAACTGGCCGCCCGGTCGGGTGTTGGAAATCGTTACCGGGTCGGAGAGCGCGGCACAGTCGATCAGCTATGGGGCGTTAGATCCGGGTGCTGAAACTGGCCAAAAACCATTGATCCGCTTAAGTCGGGCGCAATTACTGAATGGCGAGATGCCGGCACGCATCCTCGCAGCGCTGGAGGAAAATGAAATCATTCATCTGTTGGGCAGCGGAGTCGCGCAATTTCGACCCGCAAGGCCTGACGAGTTCATGCGGCGGCTCGCCGAATATGCTTACACGCGCCAGGCAGCGATTTTTGACAGCCTTTACAGCGGCACCCAACCGGTGAGCGGTCCCGCGCGTATCCTCCAGCGAGAGTGTCCCGGTCTCGGCGAGACAGCCGCACAGGACGTGCTTGATCACGCAACGTCGGCGCAATTGAACCACATGGATGCGACCGGGCGTTCGCCGCTCAAACTGCTCGAAGAGGCCCGCTGGCATGCTCGCCAAGGGCGCCAGACCCGCGCTTTTGCCGGGTTGCACAGTGAGAATCTAGCCTCGGCAGCGAGTCGGCGGCTGGCATTGTTTGCCCTTGAGCAATTGCCGGAATGGCCTTCGACGCTGCGTCTGGAGGTTCGCGAAGGCAGCACTGCCGGCGCCTTGCTCGACAGCATTGGCGAACCGACCGCCGCGGTTAAACGCTATCTGGTAAAGAACGGGCCTTTTTACCAGGCATTCGATGAACATGGAGTAGCGCTCAACCGGGTGCACAGAGTCGAGGACAGCTTTTACCGTTCGCTCATGTACGCCTTGACCGATGAGCTGCGTGGGATGTTGGGGCTGCATGACGGCCACAGCGGCAGTGAACTGCAACACCGGATCATTGAGTCAGCGCATGCTCATCGACGTGAAGCTGCGCGCGTGCTTGAAACCAAAGCCAAATGGTTCAAACCGCCGGTGCGGGTTGCTGAGAGGTTGCATGGCTATTATGCAAGTGGTCGGGGCAGGGGGTTCAATCCTTCGCTGGAGTCGCGAGTCACGCAGTTGTATCCCCAACGGCAGCAGGCCGATGCATTCTTCGCACAGCAACGAGGCCGTAACGACATGCAGATCTACGCTGAGTTGCAAACGCGTCAGCAGGATTGGGACACCCTCAACACCACCCTCGATCAGTGGCAGGCGGGCCCGACCGACAGCCAGACTGCACAGCGCCGCACGCACGTGGCTCAGGCGTTACGAGACGCTTGGCGCAATGCACCCTTGGCCGGACAGATTGCCGATGTTGCGCGGCTGTCTTTGATTTTCGACACCTCGCTGCCGGGGCTGAGCACTCGCTTCGATCATGTGCGCGAACTGTCGCTGACGGGCATCGGCGTGACGGACGCCAATGCTGATGGCTTCCTGGCAGCTTTTCCGAACCTCACCGATTTGTCGATCGGCGAGCCGGGGCCGGTTTATCACCGCAGATCCATGGCCCGGCCGCTGACGACGCTGCCACTGGCAGTCGGACAATTGCCGCGATTGACCCGCCTGCGCTTCGCCACCGATGCGCCTTTGCTGGCGCCGACCCTCGCCCCCAGACTCAGGGCGCTTACGTCGCTGGAAACGCTGCACATCGACTATTCGGGAACCGACGCAACCACACTCCACGGGCTCGATCTCGAGCCGCTGACGCAACTGCACACCTTACGCATAAACGCGCCGCGCGCCTTGTGGCGATGGCCTGCCTACGTCGAACGGCTTCGGCGGCTTGGGCGTCTGGATTTGACCAACACGTTGATTGAAACCTTGCCGGAGTCGCTTTATCACGAGCACGAACAACTCTGGGCCGGGTTGTCGCTGGATTGGTCACGAGTCACTCCGGCTACCTTCAGGCGCGCTTACGACTATGTCAGCCAATACTCCGGCCCTTTTGGTCATCTGCTTGATGTGCATCAGATGGTCCGTGAGTTCTGCGCTGCGGAGCTGGACGCCATGGCGATCAGGCCCGGTCAGGCTGATCCTTTGGCCGAAGCCTTTTACGGCGCCTGGGCGACACCTGAAACGCGAATTGAGGCGATCGAGGATCTTCGCGCCGAATACGAAGCTGTATTCGCTCAGTTCTACGCCCCCGCCCTGCGCCACGGAACACGCTATGCAGCCCCCCGACGGCGTTGGTCGACAGGGCGCAACGCCGACATGCTCAATTCGCTGAGAGTCAGTTGGCATGGCACGATTCGTCGGCGCTATGGCCTGCCGGCCAGCGTCGAAACGTTCGAATTGCCTGGGGCGCGAACGCCGTCCTCGTTGTCAGCGCAGGCTGAACTGCTCACCGAGCTGCCGTCGCTGCCGACCGGCAGTTTTGCGCACGTGCGCACATTGCGTTTGGCGCGGCTGGATGTGCCGCTCGAACAGGCCCGCAGCTTTTTCCGTGCATTCAATCAGGTCGAAAGCCTTGAAATCACAGGTGCGACCTTTACCGAACTGCCTTTTACCGCGGACGCGTTGCCAGCGCTGACGCACCTCGATGTGTCAGGCAACAGCATCGTGGTAACGCCGCTCGTGCAGCGGCAGATCAATGGATTGCAGCGTCTGAGACGATTGAATCTGAGTCATAACCCACTTCATGACATCGATGTCGGCGCTTTGAGTCGCTTGCGTGCCTTGAATTTACGGTCGTCCTCACTGCAAACGTGGCCCGGCGGCACCGAACGCCTGCGGCGATTGGCCTGGCTGGATTTACGCGACAATCGTATCGCGATCTTGCCGCCGTCTGTGCTGTCGCATCCCGACATACTGATGCGAACCAATTTGAGCGGTAATCTTTTCAGCCTTGACGGCGAAGCTGGATTTAACGCGGCGCTGCTGCGAGTCGAGCAGCAAAGGGGATTGCAACAGGGCACGTTGCATCGCTTCGCGGCGCAACCGGTACCGGAACCATTTCCTTTGGCGGAAACGGGTTGGTCATTGATCGATTTGCTGCTGCCGCTTCCAGAGCAGATGGCCGTATTGCCCGATGACGCTTTGGCTTCGGCGAACGTGCAACGCCTGAGCACGATCATGCCTCACGCACGGGCTGAGCCTTGCGTGAACAACTGGCGGGCGACGGGCTGGAGTGAGGCGCGAATCGAAGCACAAATCAACGTCTGGCATCGGTCTTGTGAGGG
The DNA here is from genome assembly GCF_036668835.1 of Pseudomonas koreensis. GTDB lineage: Bacteria > Pseudomonadota > Gammaproteobacteria > Pseudomonadales > Pseudomonadaceae > Aquipseudomonas > Aquipseudomonas koreensis_I. The sequence goes on along the minus strand of NZ_JAZEVW010000002.1, from coordinate 441,477 downwards.
TTTGGTCCGTCAGTTGAATGACTGGCTGTACATCCGCGAGATACGCACGGACCGGCTGCAGATCAACGCACAAAACCGTTCGTTTGCGGCGCGAAGAATCCGCGATGCATGGCTCGACGGGCTCACGGAAACCTCCCGCAGGCCGGGGCTGGAGCTTGAGCTCGAAGGGCGTGAGACAGGTGACTTGCCAGCGCTCGCTGTGCAGCTTGCGGCGGTGACCACGCTGGATCTGAACGGGGTGGGGATGACCGTGCAGGGCTCCGACGGTTTTCTCAATGCCTTTCCCTCTCTCGATACCTTGTATATCGGTGGCAACGCCCTGACGTCTTTGCCTGCCCCGGTGTTACGGATGCGTCATCTGGAACGTCTGGACATGCAATATTGCGATCTCCACAGCGCGACGAGCCTTTATCCGTTGGTTTTTCGCGGGCGTCTTCGCCGGCTGGATATCGGATACAACGAACTGCGCGTATTCAATCCGCCCGATTTTGGCGTCATCGAGACCCTGGATCTGCGTTACAACCGCCTGACCGAATGGCCGGTCGGCGTGTTGCAGGCACCACGGCTGCGCAACTTGAACCTGAGCGGCAACGAGATTGTCGACATCCCGGTTGATCTGTTCAATGGCACGCACGAATCTTTGATCCATGGGACTGATTTGTCCGGGAACCAGCACTTGTCTCTTGCCGCGTTGCAGGATTTGCGCCGCTACGCCCGCGAACAGTCATCGACTCACGTGCTGGGAATATCACGCACAAGCATCAACAGCATGATCGATGCACGTGTTCTGCCTGACCCTGTCGGTGTCGCCGAGCCCACCGGCGATGCAACGAATACCGCCACGCATGACCCGCACGCAGCCGTAGAGTCTGTGGAAGACGTTTTTGACCCAGCCATCGACGTAGCGCCAGGATCGCTGGAGCCCTGGCTGAAGCACAGCAGCCCGCAAGTGGAGTCACAAAGACGTACAGCCTGGGCGCAGTTGGCGCGCGAACCGGATCATGAGCGGTTTTTCCAGTTGCTGCGGCTGTTGCGCGACACCGAGGATTTTCGATTGATACCGGCGGATCTCACCCGAAGAATGTGGGACGTCGTGCAGGCCGCCACGGAAAATACCGAGTTGCGACAGCTGTTGTTCGCGGGCGCTGAAACCCATGGCACTTGCGTGGACGGACGGATTCTGACCTTCAGTGATATGCAGGTACGCGTTGCGGTGTATCGCACCTTGCACGACGTTCCGTTGAACAGGGCAGCGCTACGGGGTCGGGCACTGTTGCGTCTTTCCCGGCAGTTGTTTCGTCTGGAGCGGTTGGAAGTGCTGGCCGAGGCCGCAGGACACGGCATGGACCGCGCCGAGGTACGCCTGAAATACCGCATCCGTTTGACCCGTGGCTGGGGCGACGGTATCGAATTGCCCGGCCAACCGGCCTACATGCTGTACGACGCGCCACTGAGCGATGAACTCCTGACGCAGATTCGCGCTTCGATCCTGGAAGCGGAGCAGACGGACGCGCTACCGGCGAGCATGGTCGAACGGGATTACTGGAATGCTTATCTGCGCGAGCGCTACCCGCAGGAGACGCGCGCGATCGACGTAGAGATCGATGCGCAGCGTGAGCAGCTTTGGACCGTGCTGGACGAGCGGCTCGCGGGGGGTGAAATCAACAAGCAACAGTACGATCAGGAACTTGAGGGTCTGGGCAGGACCATGGAGGCGCGGCGCCGGCAGAAGCAGATAGCACTGACGCGACAGGTGATCACCGATCTGCAGAGCTTTGCCGGTGAGTCCGAGCTGCCCGGTCGTCTGTCGCCGACACCTGGGCCGTCATCGCGACCGTGAAAGGGCATCGAGTCGCAGTGACGTGCCGGGGCTGGTGACGTATCCGGTTACGCATCTCCAACCCTGCCATATCCGGATACCGCAGACGCAATGGCCTGACATGGTCTGCTGATTGTTTCCCCATAAGGAGCAATCATGAACCCGACATCACTCACTGCGCAGGCGAAGCAACCTGCTTCGCTCGCGCTCCCTGCAACACCGAAAGCGACGCAAAGCCTGCACGGCCACTTCCTTGAGAAATCGATCCCTGCCTGGTTGACCAACGCCTCAGCGCAACGACGCGAGGCGTTCAAGGGCGTCACAACTGCGCTGCCATCCTGGTTTCAGAACGCGACGCCGACCCAGCGCCAGACGTTGCGCGACACCTTCAAGGCCAGCGTTGTTGCGCAGAACAGCCTGGATAAAAGCATGGCGACGGTTCAGCAGGTCGAAGCCTTTGCCAGGCCTTTGCTGATCAAGGCCCTTGCGGACGAGTATCAGCTGCAAGTGGACGTTGACCAGACCCTGCTGTGCCTGCGCCGGCCGCTGGAGATCAGCGTTCTGGAAGTAGAGGTGGACTCGTTCGAAGTGCTCAAATTGTCATTGCTGGAGGCCGCGCTGCATAACTTCGAAGCCTGGGAGTGTAGCCAGGGTGCTTACCACGCCACCTCCGGATTTGTCGTGGCAACGACGGAAGCCGGCAACTATGAGGCCATGAGCCTTGCGATCTCGGTCAGCCAGTTCCTTGGACTGTGTCGCCGTCTGGACATTGGCAAGCAATATCAGACCTGGCTGCAGTCATTCTTTCATCCCGCGGACCCTGTGGCGGAGGCGGTACTGCGCGAGCGTTTCATTGCCAGCCAGAAAGCGACAATGCGCGCTGCTGCCGAGCAGGCTTTGCTGACGAAGGACATCGAAGCTGCGCATTACGCCATGATCGTTTCGGTGATCGAGGGCGAGCTCAATCCCTCGGTCGGCAACAAGCCAGTGTGGTTTTGCGACTTCAGCCTGATGAAAAAAAGAATGACGGGCTGTGTAGTGTTCGTCATCAGTGAGAAGTACCGCTACGCCAGTGAATGGATTGTTTATATCCCTCACGATCCCGAACACCCGTTCAAATGCTATCGCGGCGATGAAGACAAAAAAGAATTCAAGCGGCTACTCACGGCTCGAAGCAATCCATCAGCGTCGGGCGCTGAACCGACTGCCTATCAACGCTTTCTCAGTCAGTTTTTGCCGTACGACCAGCGAGGTGACTATTTCAGTCAGTTCACCCGAAAGGCCGGCGATTCACCCAGTGACTTCTGGCGCTCCCCGTGGCGCATCGTCACCTCGTTCGGCCCCGGCGCGCCTTTTACTCGAATCAAGCAGTTGCCCCCGCCACCTGCGGCGAAACTCGAGCCCGAACCTGATCCATACATCGCTCCGGGCGCGTTCCTGCAAAGGCAACGTGGGTTGTGGGAAAAAAATCAGAACCTCTGGCAGTACCTCTACAACGAGAGCCGGGCAAAGGTGTTGGCCGACGCTCGAAGCCATGCCGTGCCAACCGACGATGTCGACGTCAAGGCTCGCGAGGCCAGGCTGGCGCACTTGATGCAGATCGGCCTGCTCGGCTTGAACATGGTCTCGATGTTCGTGCCGGTGCTGGGCGAAGTGATGATGGTGGTGATGGCCGGGCAATTGCTCTATGAAACCCTTGAGGGCGCGATTGAATGGGGTGAGGGCGATCGCCGTGCCGCCAAGGATCATCTGATCGATGTGGCGGAGAATCTGGCGCAGATTGCGTTGATGGCCGGGGTAGGGGCTGGGGTGCGGAAAATCTCCAGTGCCAAGGCTGTGCCAGTCATTGAACAGCTGCAGCCGGTGCAGTTGCCCAACGGCGAAACCCGCCTGTGGAGAGCCGGCCTGCAAGCTTACGAGTCTGCGGTCACGCTGCCCGATAGCCCCGGGCCAAATCTCGCCGGGCAGCATGTGTTTGAAGGAAAAACCTACATTCGCCAGGGCGGCAAGGCCTACGAGCAGTTTTTCGATGACTCGATCGGCAAATGGCGGATCAGGCATCCGAGCGACGCCAACGCCTGGCAACCGGTGCTCGACAGCAATGGTCACGGCGCCTGGCGGCATACGCTGGAGCGCCCACACACCTGGGATCGTCTGACCCTGCTGAGGCGCATCGGCCATGCAACCGAAGCTTTCTCCGATGCGCAGCTGCTCAAGGCTGCCGATATCAGCGGTGTCAGCGACGCCGCCCTGCGCAAGATGCACATCGATTCTGCGCTGCCACCACCGGAGTTGACCCAGGCCATGCGCGTCATGCAGGCCGATAGCAACGCGGCGCGGGTCGTTGAGCAGTTACGCGGGACGCAACCGATCGACGACCTTTATCTCTACGCGTTGCCGCTGATCACCGAAATGCCGCGCTGGCCGGCGAACCGGGTACTGGAAGTCTTCGACGGCGAGGCATTGTCCGGCAAGTCCGTCAGGTATGGTTCCGTCAGGCGCTTTCGCAATGTCGGCGTCAAGACACCGATTCAGATATCACGGGCCGATGTTCTCAGCGGTAAGCTGCCAGCACATATTCTGGCCGCGCTGGACGAATCTGAAGTCACCGGGCTCCTGGGAGAGCAGGGTGCACGCGTGCGCGATGCCCGGCCGGCAGAGTTCGGCAAGCAGATCGCCAACTACGCCGACACCCGTCAGCCGGCGATTTACGACAGCATCTATCTGGGGAAGGACCCCATTGCCCCCCAGGTTGTGCGTTTGCAGAAGGCCTGTCCCGGCCTCAGCGAACCAGCGGCACAGACAGTGTTGGCACATGCACGCCTCGATGATCTGGAGCGACTCGGCGCGGGTCAACGAGTGCCGCTGCGCCTGCTGGAAGAGGCACGCTGGTATGCGCGCCAAAGCCGACAAGTGGCGGCGTACGCCGGTCTGCGCAGCGAAAACGTCGCTTCGGCGGACAGCCGACGCCTGGCATTGCACACGCTGGAGCAATTGCCGGGTTGGGCGGACAACGTTCGTATCGAAGTTCGCGAGGGCCATGAGGCTGGCATGCTGCTTGACAGCATCGGCAGCGAAACCGCCGGCGAGAAAAAATACCTGATCAAGAAAGGCATGCAGTTTGAGGCGTTCAACGAGCGCGGGGAGGCGCTCAATAGTCTGCCTCGCAACGGCGACAATTTTTATTCATCGATCATGCATGCTCTGCCTGATCAGGCGCGACGCAGCCTTGGAGTGCCGGAGGTCGGGCAATCCGCCAGGTTGCGAACAAAGATCATCGATTACGCCGATCAGCATCAAGCAGATGCGCCCGCGCTGCTGGCGCCACAGGTGAAATGGATCAAGCCGCCCGTGCGGGTGAACGCTGCGCTGATCGGTTATCCCGCCAGCGGACGCGGCGCGGGTGTGCAAGAGAACCTGGTCGCTCATGTGCGCGACATTTATCCGCAACTGAGCTACGAACAGGTTCAAGGCTTCATTCTCGAACAATATCGGGCAGGACAAGACGACAGCGCCATTTTCGAGCTGTTGCAAGCACGTCGGCGTGAGTGGGAGCAACTGAACGCGACGCTGGATGAATGGGCGGGGACATCGACGCTGGCACCTTGGGAACGTTCCGGTACCGATCACAAGTTTCGCGCTGCACAAGCGCTGAAAACCTGCTGGCGCAACGCTTTGTCTACTGGGGTCGCGGGTGCCGATCAACTCTCGATCCTCACCTACGATCCTCTGCCGGTACTGACCGCCGACTTTGCTCATGTGCGTGAGCTTTCGATTGGTGGCAACGGTTTGACCGATGCCAATGCAGACGCATTCCTGGCGCGGTTTGCCAATGTGCAAAAGCTGTCGCTGGGAGAGCGGGGCAGTCTGTTTGGCACGTACATGGCGCATGAGCAGGCACTGACGACCCTGCCCTTGACCGTGACGCGAATGTCCGCGCTGAAGAAGCTCAAGTTCAGAACGCAAGCCACGGTCATGGCTGCAGATCTGTCGACACGATTGCGTACGTTGACCGCCGTCGAGGAGCTTCACCTCGACCTGACCAGCGGCGCAGGCATGCCGCCTGGCCTGGACCTGGCTCCCCTCAGGCGCATGAAAAAACTCAAGATCGAAGCGCCGGGCCTTACCCAGTGGCCGGCTTATGTGGAGCAACTGCCTGAACTGGAGCGACTGGATCTGACCCAGACCGCCATCGCTTCCCTGCCCCAAACGCTTTATGTCGGGCACGAAAAACTCTGGGCGGGCTTGTCACTCGACTGGTCGAAGTTTTCCCATGAAGCGTTCAAACCCGTTTACGACTATGTGAAAAACTACATGGGGCAGTGGCAGCATCTGGTTGATCTGGACTCGATGGTTCGTAGCTACTGCGGCGGAGAGCTACAGTTCCTGACAGGTGAAGCGGGGCGTATCAATCCGTTGCCCGAGCGCATCATGAATCTGTGGAACACCCCGGAAACCCGACTCAAGGCTGTGGAGATTCTGCGTGTCGAGCACAGCGCAATCTTCCGCCAGTTCTACGAGGCCACTGCAACCGGAGAACTACGTACAGCGATGCCGGCAGCGCGCTGGCAAACGCCGGCGAACGCCCGGGTGATGCGCGCGCTGGAACAGAATTGGCGCGCAGCCATACGCAGACGTTATCGCTTGCCAGACGACGTTCGTCCCTACGATGCCATGGACCTGCCATCCGGTGCCGAAACCGGCGATGCCGGCGTGTTTGAAGTGATTGACACTGCATGGACGCTGGGCGAGGACGCAGTCAGTGAACTGCCCCAACTGCCAGCCGGTACGTTTGCTCACGTGCGAAGCGTTCGGCTGGACCGGTTGAATGTGCCAATCGAACAGGTTCGCGGTTTTCTCCAGGCATTCAGTGGTACCACAAGCCTGGAAGTCACCGCCTGCGGACTGACAGAAGTGCCGGTCCGGCCAGCCGATGTCCCGCAACTGACACGGCTGGACGTGTCGCTCAACCGTATCATCGTTACCCCTGACGTTCAGGCCCAATTCGATGCGCTGAGTAAACTGGAACATCTCAATGCCCGGCTCAATCAGCTGGACACGCTGGACGTTTCTCGCCTGACCGGGCTCAAGACGCTGAACCTCAGCTCCAATGGATTCAATCAATGGCCGACAGGGGCGCAAAGCCTGCCGCGTTTGCAACTGCTGGATTTGCGTCATAACACCATCGGGTCGCTTCCAGAGGATGTGCTTGCCAACGACACTGTGCTGCTCAAGACCCGCTTGCTCAACAACCGCTTCAATGTCACCGGCGCAGCGGCGCTGAAAACGGCGCAGGGCCGGATAGAAATGACCATCGGTTTGCCCGAAGGCGCCTTGCAACGGTTCGACGCGCAAGCCGCGCCATTGCCTGGTTCAATCGCGACCCCGCAGGAAAGCGCGCTGGATCGCGCGGGTCAGCTGTTACCGCTGCCGCCGGCCTCTGCACTCGGCAGCGGCGCCGACATGAGCGCCCGTGTGCTGGAGATATTTCCCTCGCTGACGCTTGAACAAGCGCAAGTCAGCGTTGCGCGATTGCGCGATGAAGGCCTGTCCGCTGAGCAAGTGGCGGACAGGCTGAACCAGTGGCGAGCCAGTAACGAGACGCTGACGCGTGAGTTGAACGGCTGGATTTTCGGCGCGACGCAAGGGTTTGGTGAAAGGGCGCCGTCGTCCTCGAGGCTCTTTGACGCGACGAGGATTCGCACTTGCTGGCGGGATGGTCTCACGGCGCACACCGAGTCCGCCGGACAGACGCTGAGCCTTGCAGCCGGGACCATGCATGAGCTGCCTGCGTTGTCGACCCTGTTTTCCCATGTGCGAACACTGGATCTGACCGGGGCAAAGTTTTCAGTCGATAGCTTCAACCTCTTTTGCCCGGCGTTCCCTGAGCTGACCACACTGAGACTCAACGGCAATGCGCTGGAACGGCTGCCGGAAGCGGTCGGTCGTCTGAACCGTCTGGAACGTCTGGAATTGAGCGGTAATCGCTTGGCCCTCGCGCAGACTGTGTATCAACACGCGAGCGGGACGCGGCTGCGCTGGCTCGACCTCAGTCACAATCAGCTGGAAGAATTCGACGCCGCCGCCTTCAGCCGTCTGGAAACCCTCAACCTCAGCCACAACGGTCTGGATTTCTGGCCGGGCGGCGTGCTCGAACTGGCGCATCTGCAAAAGCTCGACCTGTCGGACAACAACATCATGGTCTTCCCGGACCGGCTGTTGGGCGGCAACCATGAGCGGCTCGTGGCGGGTGCTGATTTGTCGGATAACTCGCTGTCGCTTAACGCACTGGAGCAACTCAGGGATTACAGCGCCGCGCAGGGTGGCGGTAACGTAATGGGGTACACGCCGGAATCTGTGCAAGGTTTGATCGACGAGCGTGTGAGCACCTCGGATAGTGGTTCCGGATCAGACCCGGGCTCGGATTCCGATAGCGACGACAGTGATGACCCGAGTGGCCCAGGCGATGGCGGTGCCAGGCGCATGGATACGCATGCCGGTGTGGAGGCAGCGGAGGTGATTGCCGATCCGGCCCAGGACGTGGCGCCGCCGGCGATGGAAACCTGGATGACGTTCACGCATGCAGATGCGCGTGCCGCGCGGCAAGCGTTATGGCAACAATTGGCCGGGCAGGTCAATCATGAGTCGTTCTTCCATTTGCTCTCGACCTTGCCCGATACTCTCGAATTCAGGTTGTCCGGCGCCGATCTGACCCATCGGGTGTGGCAAGTCATCGAGGCCGCCACGGAAAACGCCGAACTGCGTGACCTGTTGTTTCTCAATGCCGAAACCCACGGTACCTGCGGCGATGGCCGGATCCTGTCGTTCAGCGAGCTGGAAACCCGCGTCTATGAATACAACGCCCTGCGCGACGTTCCGCGGCAGCGCCCGGAGCAGCGTGGCAGAGCCTTGCTTGATCTGACCCGACGCCTGTTTCGTCTGGAAAGGGTCGACCGACTGGCCGAAGCCGCTGCCCGGAACAAGGACCGCGCGGAAGTCCGCCTGCAATACCGCATCGGCATGATTCGCGGCTGGCCCGATGGCCTGGAATTGCCAGCACAACCTGAGCACATGCTGTACGCCACACCGATTCGCGGGCAGCGATTGCTCGACGCGCGTGCAGCCGTTCTCGCTGACGAAGCGTCGGACAGGTTTCTGGAAGATCTGATCGGTCGCGATTACTGGATTCGCTATTTGCGCGAACGCAACCCCGAGGTTTTCGAGACACTTGAAAGCAACGCGAGCCGGCGTCAGGAGGAGGTCGAGGACCTCTACCCGGACAAAAACGATAACGAGGCGACTCGTAACCGTTACCTGGAGGCGATGGCGGCACTGGAGATCGAACTGGCGGAAGCGCGCATTGAAAAGTTGATAGAACTGTCTCGCGCGCAAATGCAGAGTATGGCGCCGGTGGGCGAAGGCGCGGCACAACCTGCTCCTTCTTCACCGCAGCCCGGCCCATCATGGCGCCCGTGAGCGGATGAATGACAAGGCCCGGGAGCAAGCTGCACCCGGGCCTTGCGCGCCTTGTCTGTCGTAACTTACTTGTCGTAATTTAGTTGTCGTAGCCCAGGTTCGGTGCCAGCCAGCGCTCGGTCACGCTCAGGTCCTGGCCCTTGCGAGCGGTATAGCTTTGCACCTGGTCCTTGTCGATCTTGCCCACGGCAAAATACTGCGCCTGCGGATGGGCGAAGTACCAGCCGCTGACCGCTGCTGCCGGGAACATCGCGTAGTGTTCGGTGAGGAACACGCCGCTGCGTCCGGCACGCATTTGGGCCGCTTCAGGATCGAGCAGGGTGAACAGCGCAGCCTTCTCGGTGTGATCCGGGCAGGCTGGATAGCCGGGCGCCGGGCGGATGCCGCGATATTGCTCTTTGATCAGCGCTTCGTTGTCGAGCGTTTCATCCTTGGCGTAACCCCAGTGCTCTTTGCGCACCTGCTGGTGCAGCCACTCGGCGCAAGCCTCGGCCAGACGGTCGGCCAGCGCCTTGACCATGATCGAGTTGTAATCGTCGCCCGCGTCCTGATAGGCCTTGGCCACTTCTTCGGCGCCGATACCGGCCGTGGTGATGAAACCGCCGACGTAGTCGGTCACTTCGCTGTCCTTCGGTGCGACGAAGTCGGCGAGGCAGAAGTTCGGTTTGCCGTCGGTCTTGATGATCTGCTGGCGCAAATGATGCAGCTTGGCCAGCGGCTTGCCGTTATCGTCGTACAGCTCGATGTCGTCTTCATTCACCTGATTGGCCGGCCAGAAACCGAACACCGCACGGGCACTGATCAGCTTCTCGTCGATCAGCTTGGCGAGCATTTCCTGCGCGTCCTTGTACAGCGCGGTGGCGGCTTCACCGACCACTTCGTCTTCGAGGATGCGCGGGAACTTGCCGGCCAGATCCCAGGAAATGAAGAACGGCGTCCAGTCGATGTATTCGGCCAGCACCTTGAGATCGATGTTGTCGAGCACTTTGCTGCCAGTGAAAGTCGGCTTCACCGGCTGATAGCTGGCCCAGTCGAACTGCGGTTTCTTGGCGATGGCGGCGGCGTAGCTCAGGCGCTCGGTGCGGGCGCTGCGGTTCGAGGTGCGCTCACGCACGTCGATGTATTCCAGTCGGGTCTTTTCGACGAAACCGGCCTTCAGTTCCTTGGACAGCAACTGCGTCGCCACACCCACGGCGCGGGAGGCGTCTGTCACGTAAACCACGGCATCGTTGCTGTACTTCGGCTCGATCTTCACCGCGGTATGCGCTTTGGAGGTGGTCGCACCACCGATCATCAGCGGCAGGTAAAAGTCCTGACGCTGCATTTCGCGCGCGACATGGACCATTTCATCCAGCGACGGCGTGATCAGGCCAGAGAGGCCGATGATGTCGCATTTCTCTTCCTTGGCGACCTGGAGGATTTTCTCCGCCGGGACCATTACGCCGAGGTCGACGATGTCATAGCCGTTGCAGCCGAGCACCACGCCGACGATGTTCTTGCCGATGTCGTGCACGTCGCCCTTGACCGTGGCCATGAGGATCTTGCCTTTGGCTTCCGGTTTGTCGCCTTTTTCCAGTTCGATGAACGGGATCAGGTGCGCCACGGCCTGTTTCATCACGCGAGCGGATTTCACCACTTGCGGTAGGAACATTTTACCGGCGCCGAACAGGTCGCCAACGATGTTCATGCCGGACATCAGCGGGCCTTCGATCACTTCGATCGGGCGCGCAAACGACTGGCGCGATTCTTCGGTGTCTTCGACGATGTGCGTAGTGATGCCCTTGACCAGCGCATGCTCCAGACGCTTGTTGACGTCCCAGTTGCGCCACTCTTCGGTCTCGGCTTCCTTGACGCTGCCGTCGCCCTTGTATTTGTCAGCGATGGCGAGGAGGGCGTCGGTACCTTCCGGCGTGCGATTGAGTATCACATCTTCAACAGCGTCGCGCAGCTCGACCGGGATCTGGTCGTAGATCTCCAGCTGACCGGCGTTGACGATGCCCATGGTCAGGCCGGCGCGGATCGCATACAGCAGGAACACCGAATGGATCGCTTCGCGCACCGGGTTGTTGCCGCGGAACGAGAACGACACGTTGGACACGCCGCCGGAGCTCAGGGCGTAGGGCAGTTCATCGCGGATGTAGGCGCAGGCGTTGATGAAGTCGACCGCGTAGTTGTTGTGTTCCTCGATGCCGGTGGCCACAGCGAAAATGTTCGGGTCGAAGATGATGTCTTCCGGCGGGAAGCCGACTTCGTTGACCAGAATGTCGTAGGAGCGTTTGCAGATTTCCTTTTTGCGCGCTTCGGTGTCGGCCTGACCGGCTTCGTCGAAGGCCATCACCACCACCGCAGCGCCGTAGCGTTTGCACAGTTTGGCGTGATGGATGAACTGCTCGACGCCTTCTTTCATGCTGATCGAGTTGACGATGCCCTTGCCCTGAATGCATTTGAGGCCGGCTTCGATCACTTCCCATTTCGACGAGTCGATCATGATCGGCACGCGCGAGATGTCCGGTTCGCCGGCAATCAGATTGAGGAAGGTCACCATGGCCTTCTTCGAATCGAGCATGCCCTCGTCCATGTTGATGTCGATGATCTGCGCGCCGGCCTCAACCTGCTGCAGAGCGACTTCGAGGGCTTCGGTGTAATTGTCTTCGCGAATCAGCCGGGCGAACTTGGCCGAGCCGGTGATGTTGGTGCGCTCGCCGACGTTGACGAACAGTGAGCTGCGATCAATGGTGAACGGTTCCAGACCCGAGAGGCGGCAAGCCTTGGGAATGTCCGGAATCTGCCGCGGCGCGTAACCGGCGACGGCTTTGGCGATGGCTTCAATGTGGCCTGGCGTAGTGCCGCAGCAACCGCCGACGATGTTGAGAAAGCCGCTCTGGGCGAATTCTTCGATGACCTTGGCGGTTTCCGACGGCAGTTCGTCGTACTCGCCGAATTCGTTTGGCAGGCCGGCGTTCGGGTGCGCGGACACGTGGGTGCTGGCCTTGTTCGACAGCTCTTCCAGGTACGGGCGCAACTCACTGGCGCCGAGCGCGCAGTTCAGGCCTACGGAAATCGGCTTGGCGTGGGCCACCGAGTTCCAGAATGCCTCGGTGGTCTGCCCCGACAGGGTACGCCCGGACGCATCGGTAATGGTCCCGGAAATCATGATCGGCAGCTCGAGATGCAGTTCTTCGAACACGCCCTGCACGGCGAAGATCGCCGCTTTGGCATTCAGGGTGTCGAAAATGGTTTCGATCAGGATGAGGTCGGCGCCGCCCTCGATCAGGCCTTTGGTGGCTTCGGTGTAGTTTTCCACCAACTCATCGAACGTGACGTTGCGGTAGCCGGGGTTGTTGACGTCGGGCGACAGCGAGCAGGTGCGACTGGTCGGGCCGAGTACGCCGGCGACAAAGCGCGGCTTGGCCGGGTTCTCGGCGGTCTTGGCATCAGCAACCTTGCGGGCCAGGCGTGCGCCTTCTACGTTTAACTCGTAGGCCAGTTCCTCCATGCCGTAGTCGGCCATGGAAATGCGTGTGGCGTTGAAGGTGTTGGTTTCGAGAATGTCGGCACCGGCGTCGAGATAAGCCTTTTCGATGCCGCCGATTACGTCCGGACGGGTGATCACCAGCAGGTCGTTGTTGCCCTTGACGTCACTCGGCCAGTCGGCAAAGCGCTTGCCGCGATAATCCTGCTCTTCGAGCTTGTAGCTCTGGATCATCGTGCCCATCCCGCCGTCGAGAATCAGGATGCGCTCTTTGAGGGCTTGCTTGAGAGCTTGAAGGCGGACGCTGCGATCGGACATGTGGACTACTCGAAAAGACCATTACGAAGGAGCGGGATCATAACAAACCTGTGCGCTTTTGGAGCATGTCAGGCTTTTTCATGAATATCGCTCATGTTGGTACGGACGTCATAACGGTAGAATCGCAGCCTTTTTTACAATCGGGATCAGCAGCATGTCGTACCGCGTCATCAGTTTCATGTTGCTGTTCCTGAGCGGCGTTGCTGCAGCGCAGACGCCTGCGACCTCGTCCCCGATCAGTTATACGCGCGATATCCAGCCGATCTTCACCGAGAAATGCGTCGCTTGCCACGCCTGTTATGACTCGGCCTGCCAGTTGAACCTGGGCAGCGGCGAGGGAGCCGCCCGCGGCGCGAGCAAAATGCCGGTCTATGATGGCGAACGCACCCAGGCAGCGCCGACCACCCGATTGTTCTACGACGCCTTTGGCAAACGTGCCTGGCAGCAGAAGGATTTCTATTCGGTGCTCGATGCCCAAGGCAGCCAGGCGGCACTGATGGCGCGCATGCTGGAGCTCGGCCACAAAACCCCGCTGACGCCCAACGCCAAACTGCCGCAAGACATCGTGCTGGGGCTCAACCGCAGCAATCTGTGCGCGATGCCTGCCGAATTCGACGCTTACGCCGGGGCGCATCCCAAAGAAGGCATGCCGCTGGCGGTCACCGGGCTGACCGACCAGCAATATCAGACCTTGCAGCGCTGGCTGGCGTCGGGCGCGCCGATCGATGAGCAGGGGCTGGCGCCGAGCGCCAAAGAGGCGTTGCAGATCGTCCAGTGGGAAAACCTGCTCAACGCCCCCGGCGCGCGGCAGAGTCTGGTCGGGCGCTGGCTGTTCGAGCACTGGTACCTGGCGCACATCTATTTCAAGGACGGTGAGCCTGGGCATTTTTTCCAGTGGGTGCGTTCGCGCACACCGACCGGCCAGCCAATTGACCTGATCGCCACGCGTCGGCCCAACGACGATCCGGGCACGCAGGTGTATTACCGCTTGTGGCCGGTGCAAGGGGTGATCGTGCATAAGACCCACATCACCTACCCGCTGAGTGCGGCGAAGATGGCGCGGATCAAAAGCCTGTTCTACAGCGGTAACTGGCAGGTCGATGCGTTGCCCGGTTATGGCCCGCAGAGTCGCGCCAACCCGTTCGCCACCTTCGAAGCGATTCCGGCGCAGGCGCGGTATCAGTTCATGCTCGACAACGCCGAATATTTTGTTCGAACCTTTATTCGTGGCCCGGTGTGCCGCGGGCAGATCGCGACTGACGTGATTCGCGACAACTTCTGGGCGCTGTTCCAGGCCCCGGAGCATGACCTGTACATCACCGACCCGCGCTATCGCGGTCAGGCCACGCCGTTGCTGGCCATGCCGGGGCAGAACGATGATGTCGGCAGTGTCCTGAGCCTGTGGCGCAACTATCGCGATAAACGTAACGAATATGAGGCGCTGCGCCGCGACAATTACGCTGAAATCCCGGCGCCGAGCTGGTCGACCCTGTGGGCCGGCAATGACAATGCGTTGCTGAGCATTTTCCGCCACTTCGACAGCGCCGCGGTGGTCAAGGGCTTGATCGGCGATGTGCCGCAGACGATGTGGCTGTTCGACTATCCGTTGCTGGAGCGCACCTATTATCAGTTGGCGGTCAACTTCGATGTGTTCGGCAATGTCTCCCATCAGGCACAGACGCGTCTGTATTTCGACCTGATCCGCAACGGCGCCGAGCAGAACTTCCTGCGCCTGATGCCGGCCGATTCCCGTGAGGATTACCTCAATGATTGGTACCAGAGCAGCGGTCAGTTCAAGATGTGGCTCGATTACGAAGCCATCGATGACGACAAACCGACCGCGCTGAAGCTTGATGAAAAGGACCCCAAACGCGACTTCGCGATGCAGTTGCTGACACGTTACGGTGATCTGAATGCGCGGCCTGATCCGATCAATCGTTGCGATGGCGCTTACTGCTCGCGGCCGAACATTGATCCGGCGCTGCAAAATGCCGAGCAGGCGTTGAGTCGTCTGGCCTCACGCCCGGCGGCCGGCATGAAGGTTATCGATCAGTTGCCGGAAGCGACCCTGCTGCGCGTTGAAGCGGCGGGTGGCAAACGCGAGGTGTACAGCCTGCTGCGCAACCGTGCGCACAGCAACGTGGCGTTTCTGCTGGGTGAATCGCTGCGCTATCAGCCGGGGCTCGACACGTTGACGATCTATCCGGGGGTGCTGACCAGTTATCCGAATTTCATCTTCAACGTTCCGGCGGATCAGGTGCCTGTGTTTGTCGATGCGATGGAAAATGCCAGGGATGTCGATCGCTTCGAGAAAATCGTCGAGCGCTGGGGCATCCGTCGCAGTCACCCGCAGTTCTGGTTTTATTTCCATGATCTGAGCCGGTACCTTCACGAAACCGATCCGGTGGAAGAGGGCGTGCTGGACATGAATCGCTACGAGAATCTGTGAGCACCCGACGACGCAGGCTTGTGGCCTGCGTCGCCGGGTGGGTCAATGCTGAGCAGCGCTCATGTCGGGCCGTGCGCTGACGCTGCGCCAGCGGGCTTCAAGGCTTTCCAGTAATCAGCGCCGTAATCGAGGAACAGTTCGGTGCCCGCCGGAATCTTCTCCCAGGCGAGCAAAAACACCATGTATTTGCCAACATAGATCGAGCCCACGTTCTCCACGCCGATATTGGCTTGGCCGGGCACATTGACCGCGTTGATCAGGCTCAGCACGTTGCTGTTGCCATGACCGCTCAGGGTGGCGCCCTTCGTTGCCGTTTCGTAGAGAAAAGTGCTGACTTTCTCGGTGGATTTTTCGAGGATTTCCGCCCGCACGGATTTGGCGGTGCGGTGCAATTTGCCGGCGTAGGGCCCCAGTACTTCGAAAGGCTCGATATCGACTTTGGCAAATACCGACAACCCTCGTTCCGGACCGTCGAGCGGTCGTCTGACCTCGAGACGACTGAGCAGTCTGTCGTGATGGCGGCCTTCATCGGCGATCCATTCATGGACGTCTTCGGTGATTCGGCGCGTCATTTCCTTGAGTCTGGCACCCTCAAACCCCGCGAGGAAGCGATTGGTTTCGGTGATGGTTATTTTGTCGATATCTCCTTCCAGTTTGCGCGTCAGGCTGATCCTGACATCCGTCGGGTCCTGAAGAATGGGGGCATTGTTATTGATGTGATGCCCAAGCGAAGGGGTCAGGTCCGCGGTGCGCGCGTTGTCTGGCGCAGCATTATCCAGTCGAGGTCGCTTGGAACTGCCAGCAGTCGGCTGCGAAAGCGGCCCTGTTTCGCCAGGCGATGGCGGCCGTGGCATTTGCCAGGAAGCGGACTTTATCCCAGTACCGGGGGGAAGGGACTTTCGAGCGCGCATGAGCGCTGAATCCGAGGCAGCGAGCAATTGCAAACACTCCGGTACCGCACTTCTCAATTCACCCCGATCATTGACAAACGTTGACCAGAGCACCGGGTCGAGATTTTCGTCATCGAGGAATGTACTCATGGTGCTGGCGGACCCGGTAGCGACGTAACGCAAGCGCCATCGCTCGATATGTTCCGCGGTCAAAGGCGTGAACGGCTGGTTATGGGCATATTTCTCCAACACCTTGCCCGGACCCCGGAACGAGCCATCGGTGTTGACGTGGGAAATGAACTCCTGCGGGTCAAGATTCTCCGTGGCGGCGAAGCCTTCGCGGCTGAGGGTGTTGCGGCCTTCCTGCGACATGTTGCGCCACTTTCGCAGATGTTCGTAGGTGACGACCGTACGTGCAGTGCCGGACCGATCCAGTATGCTTTGGCCCAGCGGTTTCAATTGGACTTGCGTGTGAACGAATTGCCTGAAAGCGGCCGGGTCCAGCCGATGCTTTTTCGCGAACGCCTCAAGGGTGGCCTTCAGTACGTGCTCGCTGAACCGCGACCACTCTTGCAGATGCAACGGTGTTGTCACGGTGGGATCGTCCGGCGCGCCGCCGCTGACCCGGATGTTCTTCGTGTACCAGTGACCGGGCTTCACCGAGGACAGATTGATCGACAGGTCACGGTTGTTTTTCGGGTTGACCAGCACCACGGAAAAGCTGTTTTCCCCGGTCTGCGCGGTTTCCTGAAGGAATCCATAGGAATTCTCACGTATCTGGTAAACCGCGACGGAGCCGTGTTCATCAATATTGCAAATGAACTTCTGGTTGTATTCAGGGCGAAAAAAGATCCCTCGCGAGTCGGCCTGGAGGCCGGCAATCCAATGCGGTTCAACAGCGTAGGGACGCAGCAACGGGCTGCTGTTGCTCATGACCGTCACTGGCTCGCGGTAGCGCGGGCCGAAAGCCTGGTTTGTCAGCGCATCGATGAGCCGATAGTCCGCGATGTCGACGCTGCCGACGTTGCGCATGGGAATATTGGCAATCCCCTCGACGGTGCACAATCGATCACCGGGCTGGTGCGGTTTCCAGGTGGTCGGGTCAACCGCGATCAAGTGCTGAGCAGTCACCGTTCCATCGCGCAGTTGGGCAATGCCAAGGCGTGCCTGACGCATTACCGCAGCGCCAACCTTGCGCAGGGTGAAGCGTGCGAGCCTGAGCACTGCCAATACTGACTCCAGCGGGTTGAGTTCGCGCAGCGTCGAGATCAATAGGGTTCGCGTCAGGATGGCCAATTTAGGCAAGGCGAGACGCAGGCCGATCTTGCCTGCGAGGCTGACCACCCGCGTACAACCGGCCAGGTATCTGCCAATCGGCAGGCCAAACGAGACAATATCGGTGAACAGGCCAAGCCCGCCGCGCTCAATGCGTTGCGACTCGCCGGATGCCAGATCATCGATGGCGCCCCAGAACGGTACCAACATCTTTCCCCAGAAGCTGAGGTCTTCGAGAAAATCCCTGCCGATATCCGAGCTGCGGGTCGCCTTGCGGGTGTCTTCGAGCAAGGCCGACTCATCTTTGTAAAACAATTCGCGGGCAATCATCACTGCCAGTTCTTCCGCGCGGGCAGAGGTCAGATTATTCGCAGCGAAGGGCAGGGTGCGTGTCGCTACGTCGGGGGCGCGTTGCTCAATGGCCACCGCGGCGAATGTTCCGCCAACCTGCTCCATGATCAGGGTGGCGTGCTGATGCGCTCTGGGTTTCGAGCCGTCGCGGTAAGCTTCCCAGTCAAAAGGCATTTCGGTGCCTTTTCTGAAGGAGCCGCGACTGGTACGGCTGCTGGAACCGACTTTTTCGACCTTGATCTCACCGCCGACTGGCAGCGCATCAATGTCTTCGCGCAGGCACACGACACCCGTCCGAGGGAAGACTTCAACGTAACGAGCCTGGGACGGCCAAGCGGGATTGACCATTCGCAGAATGAACCCGCAGCGGCCACGCACCGCGTCGGTGTTGGCTTTGTTCTCATGTTCGACCTGCGTGTCGTTGAGCGGCAGTCGCAACGAGTAGACAGTCACCTCGTCTCGCTCAAGATCACCCCGGCATGCAGGCAGGTATTGGGCTAGCAATGTTTTGATCAAAGACTTGTAGGCGGCTCTTGGAGTGACCAGCCAGGCCTGAAACGCCTGGTCGTACGCTGCGTCTGATGCGTAACGAAAGCGGCTCGGCGGATTGAGCGCGAAGTTTTTCAGGGCATCGAGCATTTCTTGCTCGTGCTGTTCCAGCGTGCTCAGTGCCAGCTCTATTTCACTGACCGGGTAAGCCGTCTGACGTGTGGCGAACAATCCCGTCGCCGCTGCCCACTCTACCGTTGGGCGGACTTTGGCGGCGGCAACCAGTCGCTGTTGCTCGATATCGTGCGCAAAGGCTCGAAAATGCTCTGCTGGCAAATTCAGCAGCTGTTCAAAGCTCATCTGTCGGGATGAGCCGGGCGCGACGGATTCGGCAAGCATGAACCCGCTTTTGAAATTGACCCAGGTACTGGACGTGGCGTACGGCAGTTCGTCAGGAATATCCTGAACCCATGCCTCGCTGGCCACATTGCATTTCATGATGGCCACCGCTAGCAGGGCAATGGGCCGCTCGACGTGAAGTGATCTTTGAAATTCTTCGATCAATGATTTGTGTATGGATGAATAACTACAGCCGGGCTCGATCAGTATCTGCAACTCGTTTTGATAGTTACCGTGCGGGCCCGGTTTGATACTCAGCCAAAGCGCTCGCCATAACAACCTGGTCAGTACAGTGGCTGGTCCGTTTTGCTTGTCCTTCGCCGTATACCAATCCAGTTCCCTGGCAATACGTTGCGCCAGTTGCAGGTTATTGGCCGATTGCAGGGCTGTTTCCAGGAGCGTTACCGGCGTGGTTTGGCTTAACTTTGCAAATTTTCCATTGGGTTTCACCGGTACGACATTAGCCAACAGACAGCGGGAGGTTTCGGATTCGATTTGGCGGATAACCCGCATGATCGTTTTGTCGCCCTCAGCGCTGAACAAGTGTTCGAAGTCGCTGACGGGACCGTGATGCCCGAGCAGCCATAGCGCGCGATGCTCAACCAGATTGTGCAGCAGGCGCTGCCAGTCAGCCTGTGTGGCGGGACGCCGGGGGATGAGCGCGTACCAGGCCAGCACCAGGTCCAAGCGCACGGAACCGTCGCTTTTGAGCCCGTTGCCGACCTTGTGGTAGATATCCAGCAAGACATCAACGTCGATCGACCAGTAGATCGGAACATCTCTCAGCGTTACCGAGTGACCGGCGATCGGGAACACCTCTGCCGGGTCAGGTGTCGGGTTTTTTGTAGAGCTCAACTGCAAGGATACAAAGTCGTACAGGAAGTCGTTGCCTAACAGCGATTGATCGACCGTGGCTGGCGTGGAAAGGTGGGTTATGAAATCTTCATCTGTCTCGAGTTTTTTCAATACACGAAAGGCTTCCTTGCACTCGCGCCCCAATTCAGAGGCGGCGGTCGGGTAGTAATAGAGCTGGCTGGCATCCGTGTTGAAGTTATCGTCGATGAGCCCATGCAGGTAACTGATCAGGTGATTGAGATCCTGCAATCTGCGCGGCGGCGTCTTGTTGTAGAAACGGGACAGCGAAGTAGACATTCAAGGCCTTTGAGCCGTAGCGGCTGGAAAATAGTCGAAGGCCTTCAATATAGGGGGGTGGAAAACCGGCTGAGGTATACATATATATGGATGAGAATGTGCTTGGGTTTCCATTTGTAAACAGCGCATCCGCCGTTCAAGCGCCAAGTCATCAGCGTGGTCGGCGAGGGGGCGAGGGCATGCGCCCGGCTTTTTCCGACAAAAATACTGGGACTTTGTCCCGCGCGCCGATTGGCGTAAACTGCGCCCAAGCCTGCGAGGAGTTTCCATGACCGCTATTACCATTACCGACGCCGCCCACGATTACCTGGCTGATCTGCTGTCCAAGCAGAACACCCCGGGCATCGGCATCCGCGTCTTCATCACCCAGCCTGGCACCCAGTACGCCGAGACCTGCATTGCCTACTGCAAGCCGGGCGAAGAAAAACCTGAAGATACGGCGCTGGGGCTGAAAAGCTTCACCGCGTATATCGATTCGTTCAGCGAAGCGTTTCTCGACGACGCCGTGGTTGACTACGCCACGGACCGCATGGGCGGCCAACTGACCATCAAAGCGCCAAACGCCAAGGTACCGATGGTCAACGCCGACAGTCCGGTCAACGAGCGCATCAATTATTACCTGCAAACCGAGATCAACCCGGGGCTGGCCAGCCACGGCGGTCAGGTCAGCCTGATCGATGTTGTGGAAGACGGCATTGCCGTGTTGCAGTTCGGTGGCGGTTGCCAGGGCTGCGGCCAGGCCGACGTGACCTTGAAGGAAGGCATCGAGCGCACCTTGCTCGAGCGCATCCCTGAGCTCAAGGGCGTGCGCGACGTGACCGACCACACGCAGAAAGAAAACGCCTACTACTAAAGCGTTCGCTGCGAACAGGAAAAACGGCGCCCCGTGAGCGCCGTTTTTTTATACCCTCGTTTTACCCAAGGTGGGAGCGAGCCTGCTCGCGAAGAGGCCATCAAGGGCGATAGAGATGCGCATGCCCCGCACGATACAACGATGACTCGCTGAACACATCGCTGCCCAGTACCCGCCCGACAAGAATCAACGCCGTGCGCCGAAAGCCTTTCGCTGCCACCTTGTCGGCAATATCGGCCAGCGTGCCCACCACCCAGTCCTGATCCGGCCACGTCGCTCGGTGAATCACCGCAATCGGACAATCCGCACCGTAATGCGGCAACAACTCCACAAGAATCTTCTCCAGATGATTGACTCCCAGGTGAATCGCCATGGTTGCGCCATGCCGGGCCAGATTGGCCAATTCTTCGCCGACCGGCATCGCAGTCTTGTCGGCATAGCGAGTCAGAATCACGCTCTGCGACACATCCGGCAGGGTCAGTTCGGCTCCGAGCAGCGCCGCACAGGCGGCGGTGGCCGTCACGCCAGGAATGATCTCGAACGGGATATCAAGCTCACGCAGATGACGAATCTGTTCACCGATCGCCCCGTACAGGCTCGGATCGCCGGAATGTACCCGCGCGACGTCATGGCCGTTGGCATGCGCGGTCTTGATCAGCTCGATGATCTGCTCAAGGTGCAGCTCGGCACTGTTGACCACGGTTTGCGCCTGATGCCCTTCGAGCACTGCAGCGGGTACCAGTGAACCGGCATAGATGATCACCGGGCAGTGACGGATCAACCGTTGCCCTTTAACGGTGATCAATTCCGGGTCGCCGGGGCCGGCGCCGATGAAATAAACGGTCATCGTTGAATCCTTGAAGAAGAAGCGCAACAACCCTTCAGATGAAGATTGTTCATGATGGACGATGGGGATTATCGAGATTTACGCGGCGCCGGCCAACGCCAGAGTGGCCTGAGCGTATTTTTGTCGGCTGATCAGCAGCTTTGCCGGCGCCTGCAGGAGTTGTTCGGCGAGCGCCAGCGCTGCACTTTCCGCCACGCCGTAGCAGCCGGTGCGTTCGTAAGCGATTTGCGACTGGTGGCTGAGCATTGACTGGTAACCGGCCAATTCCTCGCTGCTGAAGTACAGCAGGGGCAAGGCCAGTTGAGCGGCCAGTTCCTGCAGGCCCGGTTCGTCGCGCTTCAAATCGATGCTGGCCAGGGCCTTGATTGACTTGAGCTCAATGCCGTTTGCCTGCAAGGCCTGGTCCAGTAGCGCGCGCAGCGTGCTGCTCGGACAGCCGCGCTGGCAGCCGAGTCCGACAACCAAGGTTGACGCTACGCGGTCATCGCTCATGCGTGGTAGTGGCCGTCGCTGTTGCGGCGGAACAACCAGGCGCTGATCAGGCCCAGGGCCATCCAGAACGCCACGTTGGTCAACTGCGAAGCGACCTTGAATTGGGTTTCCAGTGCTTCGGGCGCGAGCATCGAATGCACCAGCGGTTGCGGCGCGCCGATCACATGCGGCACCGCGATAATCGCCACGCCCAGCAGCTGCATCAGCCAGTGCCGGCTGAAAGCGATCAGCGACAGGCCGACCGCAGTCGACGCCGCAGTGCCGATCCACCACATCTGCCGTGATGCCAGATCAGCCGCCGCAGTACCCGGCAATTCCGGCGGCAGGCCCAGCGTCGGCGCCAGCACGAACGTGGCATAGCCGGCCAGGCCCCAAAGCAGGCCTTGCGCGGTGGAACGCGGCGCACGCAGGGTGTACAGGCCCGCCAGCATCAGGGCGAAACCGACCGCCACCACCAGATTGCCACCGGTGGTCGAAACTACGCGCTGCCAGCCGTTCTCCGGCTCCCAGGCTTCGTCATCGTGGCTGTGCGCCGCGGTGCCGGCCGCGTGTTCGTGAACTTCGGCGACCGGTGCGGATTTTTCATAGGTTTCCGCCTGAAGAATCAGCGGCGAGACCCAGAAACTTTGCAGCAGCGTGAGGAGCAGGGCGGCCAGCAGGCCAGTGAAACCTGCGGTTTGCGCAATTCGCTTGATCATACGACGGGTCTCAGTGGCAAGGAAACGCAGCGCTGTGGCGGGTATCGTGGGCTGCGTTGTGCACCGCTTCGATATGCGAAAAACCGGCGAAATACACCAGGCCCGCGCCGAGAATCGAGGCGAAGGCGGCAGCGATCAGGCGTTGGCTCAGAGTGGTGGTGCTGGCGATTTTGTCCGTGTTGCTGCCGGTGCTGCTGATGATCGACATGGCGCTTCCCTTTAAGTAATCAGTGTAAGCGAGCGCCTGCAGACCCTGCGCGACGGACGTGCAGAGGTATGAACAGCGCCCGCCCACCGCGGGTTTGTTATCTCCAGTGACACTGATTGCGCACTGGTGTGTTGCGGGCCGGTCTCCGGGCTCACGAGGGGTTGGCGCTGGGGCCGACCTGCAAGCATCACCTTCCCATGCCGGGTTGGCACAGTGGCTTTGACGCTTCGCTCGCTTACCGTTGCGGGGGCAGCACCGGACTGACATGGCTCTGAGTAAAGCACATGATTCACCGGTTTCCCGTTTCACCCTGTGAAGGGCACCCGTAACAAGGCGCACAGGAGAGCATGTAGGTGGGTTTGAGTCAATTTCGGGCAGTCGTGAATATCCACGAAACCAAAGCATTGACCCATCACCAAGCCATGCGTAGCCTTGCGCCTTCGAGGTTCTTCGGCTTTTGCCGAAGCTAAGAAGGGAACGCGGTCAAAGCCGCGGCTGCCCCCGCAACTGTGAACGGTGATGTTCGCTGCCACGCCACTGCCAGCTCGGTCCACGAGCCCGCGGGAAGGCGCAGCGAATGCCAGGCCCGGCGCCTGAACACTGTCAGCCAGGAGACCTGCCTCGTCACAGATTCTCACTTTCAACCGGGCGGGGTGATCCGGTGGCGAATACTTCCGGCGCGCCTGCACGTTTCCGGTTCTCGTCCCGTATGCCCGCCGCTTGCCAAAGGGCATACCGATGAAAACACTGGCCAAACTCCCCGTCACCATCGTCACCGGTTTCCTCGGTTCGGGCAAAACCACGTTGCTGCGGCACATGCTCGACAACGCCCAGGGCCGGCGTATCGCAGTGATTGTCAACGAGTTTGGCGAGCTGGGCATCGACGGCGAAATCCTCAAGCAATGCACCATCGGTTGCACCGAAGAAGAAGCCGGCGGCCGCGTTTACGAACTGGCCAACGGCTGCCTGTGCTGCACGGTGCAGGAAGAGTTCTTCCCGGTGATGCGCGAGCTGGTCGCGCGTCGCGGCGATCTCGATCACATCCTCATCGAAACCTCGGGCCTGGCCCTGCCCAAACCGTTGGTGCAAGCCTTCCAGTGGCCGGAAATCCGCAGTGCCTGCACCGTCGATGCGGTGATCACCGTGGTCGACAGCCCGGCCGTGGCCGCCGGCACCTTCGCCGCGTTCCCGGACCAGGTCGATGCCCAGCGCAAACTCGATCCGAATCTGGACCACGAATCGCCGCTGCACGAACTGTTCGCCGATCAACTGGCCAGCGCCGATCTGGTGATCCTCAACAAGGCCGACCAGACCAGCCCGGAAGATCTCGCGCGTGTACGTCTGGAAGTCGCCGAAGAGCTGCCACCTGCGGTGAAAATCGTTGAAGCCAGCAACGGCCGTCTGCCGCTGGACGTGTTGATCGGCCTCGGCGCCGGTTCCGAAGAGCACATCGACAGCCGGCACAGTCACCATGACCATCACCACGACGGTGACGACGGTGACGACGATCACGATGACCACGATCACGACGCCTTCGACTCGATCTCCATCGAACTGCCGCAAGCCGACGAAAGCCTGCTGCTCGACGCGTTGACGCAACTGGTGGTGCAGCACGGCATCCTGCGCGTGAAAGGCTTTGCCGCGATTCCGAACAAGCCGATGCGTCTGCTGATTCAAGGCGTGGGTACGCGCTTCGACAAGCATTTCGACCGTCAGTGGGGCGCCGATGAAGCGCGCGTGACGCGTCTGGTGTTGATCGGTCAGGAACTCGACGCGGTCCAACTCGAAGCGCAACTGCGCGCCGCGCTCAGCGTTTAAGCCATGCACCTGCTCAGGACCCAGCCCGGCGGTTTCGTCTCGGATGACAACATTGCCGACCTTGGCCAGACCCCCGCCGAGCTGGTGATCCTGTGCAGCGGCGATTCCAGCCTCGCGCTGCTCGCCGAAGCGGCGCAGCAGTTGCCGCAAGACTACCCGAGCCTGCGTCTGGCCAACCCGATGCAAGTGCAGAATCACGCCTCGGTCGATCTGTACGTCGATGAAGTGCTGCGTCACGCCAAGGTGATTCTGATTTCGCTGCACGGCGGGATTGCCTATTGGCGCTATGGCGTCGAGCGCCTCGTCAAACTGTCCGAACGCGGCGTGCAAGTGATTCTGGTACCGGGCGATGATCGCCCCGACCCGGAACTCAGCGACTTGAGCACCGTCAGCGCGGTGGACCGTGACCGGCTCTGGCAATTTCTACGTCAGGGCGGTCTGGGCAATGCGCTGGATTTTTTCCGGTGCCTGGGCAATCGCTGGTTCGCCCGCGATTACCCGTGGGGCGAGCCGCAAACCCTGCCACGCACAGCGATTTACCATCCGAACAAAACCACCGCGACGCTGAGTGACTGGCAGGCCGAATGGCTGCCCGCACAACCGGTCGTGGCGCTGCTGTTTTACCGCTCGCATCTGCAAGCGGCGAACACTGCGTTCATTGATGTGTTCTGCCAGCGTCTACAGGCCGCGGGACTGAATCCGTTGCCCATCGCCGTGGCCAGCCTGAAAGAACCCGGCTGCCTGTCGGTGGTCGAGGACTGGCTGGACGAAGTCGAGGCCGGGGTGATCCTCAATACCACCGGTTTTGCCCAATCCAGCCCTGAAGCGCCGCATCTACGGCCGTTTCGCCGCAATATCCCGGTGATCCAGGCGATCTGTGCCCAGGACAACGAGCCCGGCTGGCGCGACAGCGAGCAAGGCCTTGGCCCGCGTGACCTGGCCATGCACATTGCCTTGCCGGAACTTGACGGACGCATCATCAGCCGACCGATCAGCTTCAAGGATCTGGCCTGGCGCAGCGAGCGCAGTCAATCGGATGTGGTGTGCTATCGCGCACAACCCGAACGCATGGATTTTGTCGCCGAACTGGCGCGGCGCTGGACTGATCTGGCGCGGGTGCCGAACAGCGAAAAGCGCATCGCGCTGATCCTCGCCAACTACCCGACCCGCGACGGGCGCATCGGCAACGGTGTCGGCCTCGACACGCCAGCGGCAGCGCTGAATATCCTGCGTGCGTTGCAGGCCGAGGGCTATCCGGTTTCGGCCGAATTGCCAGGCAGCGGCACCGAGCTGATCCAGCAATTGCTCGGCGGCGTCAGCAATGACCTTGAGACGATTGACCTGCGCCCATGCCAGCAAAGCCTGGCGATGGACGCTTATCTGGCGATGTTCGATGCATTGCCCGAAGCCAATCGCGCCGCCGTGATCGCGCGTTGGGGCGCGCCGCACAGCGACCCGATGTGCCGAGACGGACAGATGATGATCGCCGGGCTGCGCTTGGGTCTGACTTTCGTCGGCATTCAGCCGGCACGCGGTTATCAGGTGGACCCGAGCGCGGTGTATCACGACCCCGATCTGGTCCCGCCGCACGCTTATCTGGCGTTCTATTTCTGGCTGCGCAACACCTACGGCGCCCACGGCGTGATCCACGTCGGCAAGCACGGCAACCTCGAATGGCTGCCCGGCAAAGGCGTCGGCCTTTCGGAAAACTGCTGGCCGGACGCGCTGCTCGGGCCGTTGCCGAATATCTACCCGTTCATCGTCAATGACCCGGGCGAGGGCGCTCAGGCCAAACGGCGCACGCAAGCGGTGATCATCGATCACTTGATGCCGCCGCTGACCCGCGCCGAAACCTACGGGCCGTTGCGCAATCTCGAACTGCTCGCCGACGAGTATTACGAAGCGCAGTTGCTCGACCCGCGCCGCGCCCGGGAATTGCAGCGCGACATTCTGCAACTGGTGCGCGACACGCAGATCGACCGCGAGCTGCAACTCGACGCCGCGCTGGACAGTGACGCCGATGCGGCGATCTGGTTGCCGCGTCTGGATACGTATCTGTGTGATTTGAAGGAATCGCAGATTCGCGATGGCCTGCATATTTTCGGCGAGTCGCCGAGTGGGCGTTTGCGCATCGATACCTTGCTGGCCTTGCTGCGGATTCCGCGCGGGGATGGCAAGGGCGCCCAGTCGAGCCTGTTGCGCGCATTGGCCAAGGCGTTTGAACTGGGGTTCGATCCGCTGGATTGCTTACTGGCCGAGCCATGGACCGGCGCGCGTCCAGACGAACTGCAAACCGTCACCGATGAAGTCTGGCGCACCGCCGGCGACACCCGCGAACGCCTCGAATTGTTCGCCACCGACCTGATCTTCGAATCCCTGAGGGATTCCTGTGGGAGCGAGCCTGCTCGCGAAGGCGGTGTGTCATTCAGCAATGATTCACCTGACCCAGCGCCTTCGCGAGCAGGCTCGCTCCCACGGGAACCGGGGTGGGCTGAAGTCGGGTTGATCATTGATAATTTGCGTGAGGTCATCGCACCACGCCTGGACGCCTGCGGCGCGGCAGAAATGCGCGGTCTGCTCGACGCCCTCAGCGGCCGGTTCGTCCCCGCCGGCCCGAGCGGCGCGCCCAGTCGCGGGCGCCTCGATGTGCTGCCGACCGGGCGCAATTTCTATTCGGTGGACGTGCGCAATTTGCCGACCACCACGGCATGGCGCATCGGTTTCCAGTCGGCGACCTTGATTCTCGAACGGCATTTGCAGGATCACGGCGATCACCTGCGTCAGCTCGGCCTGTCGGTCTGGGGCACCGCGACCATGCGCACCGGCGGTGACGACATTGCTCAGGCCATGGCGTTGATGGGTGTACGCCCGGTATGGGCCACTGGTAGTCAGCGTGTCGATGATTTCGAGATTCTGCCGCTGAGCCTGCTGGATCGTCCGCGCGTCGATGTGACGTTGCGCGTCTCGGGATTTTTCCGCGATGCGTTTGCCAACCTGATTCGCTTGTTCGACGCCGCCGTGCAAGCGGTCGCAGCGCTGGACGAGCCGGATGACCTCAATCCGCTGGCGGCGAAAGTGCGCGCCGAGCGCGAAGCGCTGCGTCAGTCCGGCGTCGACGAAGATACCGCGCGGCGGCAGGCCGGCTGGCGCATCTTCGGCGCCAAACCCGGTGCTTACGGCGCTGGCGTGCAAGGCGCTATCGACGGTCGTCTGTGGCAGAGCCGCGAAGATCTCGCCGAGGTTTATCTGAACTGGGGCGCTTACGCCTATGGCGGCGCCGACGAGGGTACCGCCGCCCGCGAACAGTTCGTCCAGCGCCTGAGTCAGGTGCAGGCGGTGCTGCAGAATCAGGACAATCGCGAGCATGACTTGCTCGACTCCAACGATTACTACCAGTTCCAGGGCGGCATGCTCGCCGCCGTGGAAAGCCTGAGCGGCCAAGCGGCGGCGAGTTATCACGGCGATCATAGCCAACCCGATTTGCCGAAGATTCGCACGCTGAAAGAAGAGCTGAACCGGGTGATCCGTTCACGCGCGGCCAATCCGAAATGGATCGACGGGGTCAAGCGCCACGGCTATAAAGGCGCGTTCGAGATGGCCGCGACGGTCGATAATCTGTTCGCCTTCGATGCGACCACGCAATTGATTGACGATCATCAATATGCGCTGCTGGCCGACGCCTATTTGCTGGACCCGCAGACCCGGGAGTTTGTCCGCGAGCACAATCCGCATGCGCTGCGCGATATGACCGAGCGCATGCTTGAAGCGCAACAGCGCGGCCTGTGGCAGGAACCGGGGGCTTATAAGGAAGCGCTGGAGAATTTGCTGCTGGATATCGAGGAGGATGGATAGCGCGTCCAAAAGCCAACCCTCACCCCAGCCCTCTCCCGGAGGGAGAGGGGGCCGATCTGCGTCGTTTTCGAAACGGGTATTCGACTCGAAGTGTCAGGTCGGCGAGATTCGAAAGATCACCTCAATCAGTTCCCTCTCCCTCTGGGAGAGGGCTAGGGTGAGGGGCTTTTACCTGACACCCCACAACATTCACGACCACCCACGACCACGCCAGAGAACCCACAAATGACCGACACCCCACATTTTCCCCTCTCCGCCGTGGTCGGCGCCGATGACCTCAAACTTGCCCTGTGCCTCACCGCCATCGATCCGAAAATCGGCGGCGTGCTGATCGAAGGACCGCGCGGCATGGCCAAATCGACCCTGGCCCGGGGCCTTGCGGACCTGCTCGCCAGCGGCCAGTTCGTCACCTTGCCGCTGGGCGCGACCGAAGAGCGTCTAGTCGGCACCCTCGATCTGGACGCTGCCCTGAGCGACGGTCGCGCGCAGTTTTCCCCCGGCGTGCTGGCCAAGGCTGACGGCGGCGTGCTCTACGTCGATGAAGTCAATCTGCTGCCCGACCACCTGGTCGATCTGCTTCTCGACGCCGCCGCCAGCGGCACCAACCTGATCGAACGTGACGGCATCTCCCATCGTCATTCGGCGAAATTTGTCCTGATCGGCACGATGAACCCGGAAGAGGGAGAGTTGCGCCCGCAGTTGCTCGACCGCTTCGGCCTGAACGTCGCGCTCAGTGGCCACACGCAACCGACCGAGCGCGGCCAGATCATCCGTCGGCGTCTGGATTTCGACAGCGATCCGCAGGCGTTCTGCGCGCACTGGGCCGCCGCGCAACAAAGCCTGCGTGAGCGCTGTGAGCGTGCGCGAATCGCATTGAGCAACATCGAGCTGGACGACGCCGCGTTGGCGCAGATTACCGAGCGTTGTTTCGCCGCTGGCGTGGATGGTTTGCGCGCGGATCTGGTGTGGCTGCGCGCCGCCCGCGCTCACGCTGCATGGCGTGGGGCGACGCAGATTGGCGAGGAAGATATCGACGCCGTGGCGGAGTTTGCCCTGCGCCATCGACGTCGCGAACCGTCGGCGCCGAGCCCGCAGCAGCCAGAACAACCGCCGCAGGCGCCCAGTCAGGCACAGAACACGGCGAACGAAGGGCAGGGGCAGTGGGGCGATATGCCAGCGCCCGCGCTCGCCACCGGCACTCGACGAGAAGTGCCCGTCTGGCCAAAAAAGCCCTAGGCATTCGCCCCCGATCCGACGCGGGGGCGAATGCCAGACCCCGCGCCGGACGGCTCGACAACGGACGCCAGGGCAAGCGCAAGAGCGCCAGCAGTGGCTCGGTGAACTGGCCCGGCACGTTGCTCAACGGGCGGCCACGACTGCGTGAAGACCTGCTGTTTCAACTGCGCACCCGCTCGCCGCACGAGTTGTGGCTGGTGATCGTCGACGCCTCCGCTTCGACCCGACGCCATCAGGCTTTGAGCGATGCCAAAGGTCTGCTCGCGCAATTGTTCGACGACGCCTACCGCCAGCGCGCGCGGCTCGCTTTGCTGACCGCCAGTGGTTCGACGCCGACATGGCACGTGCAGGGACTCAAAGCGTCCAGTGGTTTGCAAGCGTGGCTGCAAGCGTTGGGAGCGGGCGGTGGCACACCGTTGCTCGCGGCGCTGCTGCAGGCGCAGCAATGGCTGGGGCAACGGCGCAAGCGTTTCCCCGCCGAACAGCAGCGATTGCTGGTGGTAACGGACGGGCGTTTGAAGCATTGCTCCGGACTGCCAGCGCTGAATTGCCCGGGATTGCTGGTTGATATCGAGCGCGGACCGATTCGCCTGGGCCGAGCGCAGGCAATTGCCGAAGCGCTGGGCACCGACTATCGGCACATCGATGAGCTGGCTGCCCGCTGACGATCGCTTGGCGAGCCTGCTCGCGAACGGAACAGCCGCCAGCTCATCCGTACAGATCTTGAAATGATTTGCCACTGGGGAAAATGTGTCTTGAGGCTGTACGCTCCAAGGCCATTTTTCATTCAGGATTTGCATGAACACCCTCTCGGAGCCCCCCAGTTATCACTTCTCCTCGCGCTACGGCGCGGTCTTGATGCTCGCGCAGCATCCGGTTTTTCGACTACCGACTATCTTTGGCAATGCGGCTCTTGAGCCTTCGCGTTGCGTTTTGTCGTGTCCGGCAGCCTGAATTCACTGAGAGAAATCGAGACGTTTTATGGAATGGTTAGCGGATCCCACGGCCTGGTTGGGCTTGTTGACATTGATCGTGCTGGAACTGGTGCTGGGTATCGACAACCTGGTGTTTATCGCGATCCTCGCGGACAAACTGCCGCCGCATCAGCGTGACCGAGCACGAATCATCGGCCTGTCGCTGGCGCTGATCATGCGCCTGGGCCTGCTGGCGAGCATTTCCTGGCTGGTCACGCTGACGCAGCCGCTGTTCGAAGTGTTCGGCAAAAGCTTCTCCGGGCGTGATCTGATCATGCTGTTCGGCGGCGTGTTCCTGCTGTTCAAGGCCACCATGGAATTGCACGAGCGGCTGGAAGGCCATGTCGGTGAACGCACGACCAATGCGGCGTATGCGCTGTTCTGGCCGATCGTTGCGCAGATCGTGGTGCTGGATGCGGTGTTCTCCCTCGATGCGGTGATTACGGCGGTGGGCATGGTCGATGAGCTGGCGGTGATGATGATCGCGGTGATCATTTCCATCGGCCTGATGATCGTCGCCAGCAAGCCGCTGACCCGTTTCGTCAATGCACACCCGACGGTGATCATGCTGTGCCTGGGCTTTTTGATGATGATCGGTTTCGCCCTGACCGCCGAAGGTCTGGGCTTCCATATTCCGAAAGGCTACCTGTACGCGGCCATCGGTTTCTCGATCCTGATCGAGGTGTTCAACCAGATTGCCCGGGCGCGCCGCAAGCGCTCGATGCAGGGCCTGCGTCCGCTGCGTGAGCGCACGGCCCACGCGGTCATGCGTTTGCTCGGCGGGCGCACCCTGGCAGCCGAAGAAGTGGGCGAGGAAATCTCCGACCTGCTCGACAACGGTGATGCGCCCAGCGCGGAACTGTTCGACCGCCGTGAGCGGGTGATGATCAGCGGCGTGCTGCAACTGGCCGAGCGACCGATTCGCCAGTTGATGACGGTGCGCGCCGACGTAGATGCCATTGACCTGGCCGATGACGCGGAGACGATTCGCACAAAATTGATGCATTCGTCCTACTCGCGCCTGCCGCTGATACGCAACGGCGCGGTGGATGAGCCGTTGGGCTTTGTGCACAAGAAGGAACTGCTCAAGGACTATCTGGCCGGCGCCGAGCCAAACCTGGCGCAAATGGCGCGCCAGACCGTCAACCTCCTCGATAGCTATTCGATCCTCAACGCACTGGAACAGATGCGCGCGGCCTCGACGCATATTGCGTTCGTGGTCAACGAGTTTGGTGATTTTGTCGGGATTCTGACCATGACCGATATTCTCGAATCGATTGCCGGTGAGTTGCCCGATGCCAGCGAGATCGAAGGCCCGGATGTGCTGGAGGAGCAGGGCGGCTTTTTGGTCAGCGGTGCGCTACCACTCGCCCGAGTGCGCCAACGTACCGGGTTCGCGGCCGAGCCGACCGAGGATTATCAAACCATGGCTGGCCTGGTGATGAGTTTGCTGGATCGCTTGCCGATGAAGGGCGATCGGCTGGCGTACGAAGGCTGGCAATTGACCGTGGAGGCGGTGGAAGAGCGACGGGTCACGCGAGTGTTGCTGGAGCGCGCCGCTGCATGATTGCAGCGGTCATTACCTGACCCTCCGCCATCGCCGGCAGGCTGGCTCCCACGGGTCATGAGTTTGCTTCAGATCGAATGCCGTGCGCGTCCGTGTGGGAGCTGGCTTGCCAGTTGGTCACGCTTCAATCCTACTTAACGTTTATGGGGCAGGCACTTGAGCGTTTTGCGCAGTCAATACGAACGACGCTGACGCGAGTGCGCGACGGTACGCAAAACCTTGAATGTCTCACGCAACCAGGCCAGGTCATGCTGGGATTTACGCGCCGGTGCAGCAGGCGCCTTGGTCTTGCCAACATGCCTTGCGAAATCTTCTGCAAGCGTCTCTTCCGTACCGATGCCCTTGAGCTTTTTCAGCAGTTTGCCGTTGCGATAGAACAGCACTGTGGGCGTGCCGGTGACCAACGGATGGCGCGGCGACTGGCCGGTGTCGAGCATGTAAACGTTGGCACGGTGGCGGTAGGCTTCGGCAGTCTGGCGAAAGATCGGGCCAGCCCATTCGCACGCGGGGCAGTGCTCGTTGGCAAAGTACAGGATGACCGGGCGCCAGGTTTTCAGGGCTTTGCGATAAACCGGTGACAGCGTTGCCGCAGGGGTTGATGCGCTCATTGAATGCTCCTTTTCAACGACGGTGAGGTCCGGCGACGTTAAATGAGGGTATGTGGGGACGTCTACTGTCAGAAATTACAGGTGCCCTTCAAACAACGCCTGATTATCAAACGCACCGAAATCGCCCACCCCATCCCGTTTGGGAACCTGATACCCGCCTGCAGTAGCGTTCGGTAGCGCACCCGCTCCCTCTAACGCACCACTCCCAAACAATATCTCCATTGCATCCCCTTGATTCTAAAAACCTTTAAACCCGCGCAGATTTCTGACCGGGGCTGTGGCACACTTTCTGCTGTCTATTCCGTAGTAACAAACCGTGTTCCGGTATAGCGGAATAAACACCATTCTGGAGTGCTTGCCATGCATCGCCGTCCTTCGTTGTTCAAAGCGTGTGTTTTCGTTCTTGCAGCTTCATCAACCGTGATGGGCCTGGCCCAGGCTGCCGAGAGCAAGCTCGACAGTGTCCTGGCTCGCGGCAAATTGATTGTCGGCACGGGCAGCACCAATGCGCCGTGGCACTTTCAGGGGGCGGACGGCAAGTTGCAGGGCTTCGATATCGACATCGCCAGGATGGTGGCCAAAGGACTGTTCAACGACCCGAGCAAGGTCGAGTTCGTCGTGCAGTCGTCCGATGCGCGGATTCCCAATCTGCTCACCGACAAGGTCGACATGAGCTGCCAGTTCATCACCGTCACCGCCAGCCGCGCGCAGCAAGTGGCGTTCACCCTGCCGTATTACCGCGAAGGGGTTGGTCTGTTGCTGCCGAACAACAGCAAGTACAAGGAAATCGAAGACCTGCAAGCCGCGGGCGACGATGTCACCGTTGCTGTGTTGCAAAACGTCTACGCCGAAGAACTGGTGCACCAGGCGTTGCCCAAGGCCAAGGTCGATCAGTACGACAGTGTCGATCTGATGTATCAGGCAGTGAACTCCGGCCGCGCCGACGCGGCTGCCACCGACCAGTCTTCGGTCAAATACCTGATGGTGCAGAACCCTGGCCGTTATCGCAGCCCGGCCTACGCCTGGAGCCCGCAGACCTACGCCTGCGCAGTCAAACGCGGCGATCAGGACTGGTTGAACTTCGTCAACACCGCGTTGCATGAAGCCATGACCGGGGTTGAATTCCCGACCTACGCCGCGTCGTTCAAGCAGTGGTTCGGTGTAGATCTGCCGTCGCCGGCCATCGGTTTCCCTGTCGAATTCAAATGATCCCGTGAGAGCGGGGCGATTGCCGTCGCCTCGCTCAAGGTACTGCTGACCATGAACTATCAGTTGAACTTTGCTGCCGTGTGGCGCGATTTCGACACCTTGCTGGCGGGGCTCGGTCTGGGCCTGCAACTGGCGCTGGTGTCGATCGCCATCGGTTGCGTGATCGGCCTGCTGATGGCGTTTGCCTTGCTGTCGAAGCATCGCGCCTTGCGGGTGCTGGCCTCGGTGTACGTCACGGTGGTACGCAACACGCCGATCCTGGTGTTGATTCTGTTGATCTATTTCGCACTGCCGAGCCTTGGCATTCGTCTGGACAAGATCCCCTCGTTCATCATCACCCTGTCGCTGTATGCCGGCGCGTACCTGACCGAAGTGTTCCGTGGCGGTTTGCTGAGCATCCCCAAAGGCCAGCGCGAAGCCGGGCTGGCAATCGGTCTCGGTGAATGGCAGGTCAAGGCTTACATCACCGTGCCGGTGATGCTGCGCAACGTCTTGCCAGCGCTATCGAACAACTTCATTTCGCTGTTCAAGGACACCTCGCTGGCCGCTGCGATTGCGGTGCCGGAGCTGACTTATTACGCGCGCAAGATCAACGTCGAAAGCTACCGGGTGATCGAAACCTGGCTGGTGACCACGGCGTTGTATGTCGCGGCCTGTTACCTCATTGCCATGCTGCTGCGTTACCTGGAGCAGCGTCTGGCGATCCGCCGATAGGAGGCTGCGATGTACGAATCACCCAATTGGCTGCATGAATTGTGGGTTGCGCGCGAGCCGCTGTGGCAGGGCTTTTTGACCAGTGTGCAGGTCTCGGCGCTGGCGATACTGCTCGGCACTTTGCTCGGTGTTGTCGCCGGGTTGGTGCTGACCTATGGGCGCTTCTGGATGCGCGCGCCGTTTCGTTTTTACGTCGATCTGATTCGCGGCACCCCGGTGTTTGTATTAGTGCTGGCCTGCTTCTACATGGCGCCGGCGCTGGGTTGGCAGATCAGCGCGTTTCAGGCCGGCGCCTTGGGCCTGACGCTGTTTTGCGGCTCGCACGTCGCCGAGATTGTCCGCGGCGCGCTGCAAGCGTTGCCACGGGGGCAGATGGAAGCGGGCAAAGCCATCGGTCTGACATTTTATCAATCCCTCGGCTACGTGCTGTTGCCGCAGGCGTTGCGGCAGATTTTGCCGACCTGGGTCAATTCGTCCACGGAAATCGTCAAGGCCTCGACCTTGCTCTCGGTAATCGGCGTGGCCGAGTTGCTGCTCAGTACGCAGCAGGTGATTGCCCGGAATTTCATGACCCTGGAATTCTATCTGTTCGCCGGTTTTCTGTTCTTCGTCATCAACTTCGGCATCGAATTACTCGGCCGGCACATTGAAAAGCGGGTGGCCCTGCCATGACTCAAGCTCAAGTTTCCCCACAGAATCAGGCGCTGCTGGACATTCGCGGCCTGCACAAACAGTACGGCGCGGTCGAAGTGCTCAAAGGTGTCGATTTGAGCATGCAGCGCGGCAACGTCGTGACGCTGATCGGTTCCAGCGGTTCGGGCAAGACCACGTTGCTGCGCTGCGTGAACATGCTTGAGGAATTTCAGGGCGGGCAGATTCTGCTCGACGGCGAATCGATCGGTTATGACGAGGTCAACGGCAAGCGCGTACGTCACGCGGAAAAAGTGATCGCCCGCCATCGTGCGATGACCGGCATGGCGTTTCAGCAGTTCAACCTGTTCCCGCACTTGACCGCGTTGCAGAACGTCACCCTGGGCTTGCTCAAGGTGAAAAAAATGCACAAGGACGAAGCCGTGGTGCTTGCCGAGAAATGGCTGGAGCGCGTCGGCCTGCTGGAGCGGCGCAATCACTTTCCCGGCCAGTTGTCGGGCGGTCAGCAACAGCGCGTCGCGATTGCCCGGGCGATTGCGATGAACCCCAGCCTGATGTTGTTCGACGAGGTCACCTCGGCCCTGGACCCGGAACTGGTCGGCGAAGTGCTCAACGTGATCAAAGGCCTGGCCGAAGACGGCATGACCATGTTGCTGGTGACCCACGAGATGCGGTTTGCTTTCGAGGTCTCGGACAAGATCGTGTTCATGAATCAGGGGCGGATCGAAGAGCAGGGGCCTCCCAAGGAGCTGTTCGAGCGCCCGCAGTCACCGCGTCTGGCCGAGTTTTTGAAGAACACGCGGTTTTAAATCTTTGTTTTGTAATCAGGAGAAACACCCATGAGCATTACTCGTTATGGCACCGGTAGCACTGCCGCCGGCGGTCAGCCGCGTCCCTTCGCGCGCGCAGTCGAAGCGGATGGCTGGCTGCACGTCTCCGGCCAGGTGCCAGCGGTGGAGGGCGAGATCATTGTCGGCGGCATTGTCGAACAGACTCACCAGACCATGAAAAACCTGATCGCGATTCTCGAAGAGGCGGGTTATGGCCTGGAGGATGTGGTGCGGGTCGGTGTGTGGCTGGATGATCCGCGGGACTTCAGCAGCTTCAACAAGGTCTTCGGCGAATACTTCAAACCCGAACACGCCCCGGCGCGGGCTTGTGTGCAGGCGAGCATGATGGTCGATTGCAAGGTTGAGATTGATTGCATCGCGTACAAGATGAAGGCCTGAGTGAAGGCTTCCCCTCACCCTAGCCCTCTCCCGGAAGGAGAGGGGACTGATCACTGTCGATGCTGTTTTTTGCAGCTGACCACAATATACGCATCGATACGATCAGGCTCCCTCTCCCTCCGGGCGAGGGCGGGGGGGTGAGGGCAGCGTTGCCGCTGACACGACACCAAGGGCCAGTTACCATCCGGCGACTTTGAATGGGAACCACTGATATGACCGAAGACACCATCAAGCGCCGGGCTCGCGGTCTGGACCGGGCGTTCGATATCCTCGATTTCCTCAAGGAAATCGGCCAGCCGCTGCGCCCGAACGACATCGCCAACGGCATCGGCAGCCCGAAATCCACGGTCTACGAACTGGTTGCCTCGTTACTCGAACGGCGCATCCTGGAACCGGTGGGCAAGGACGGTCATGTCTACCTCGGCCGCCAGCTGTACTTTCTCGGCCAGGCGCACCTGCGCCATTTCGACCTCAGTCGCGAGGCCGATCACGCCTTACAGGAGATTGTCAGCCAGACCCGCGAAACCGCGCAGATGTGCCTGCTCAACGGGCGCAAATACACGGTGGCGTTGATGAAGGAGGGTGAGCGGCATTTCCGCATTTCTTCCGACATCGGCGAGAACGCGCCGATCCCGTGGACAGCTTCGGGGCGACTGCTGCTGGCACACCTGAGCGACCAGCAGATCATCGACTTGATCGACGAAGACGACTACATCCTGCCCGATGGCGAACGTCTGCCAATGGAGCGTTTTCTGGCGGAAATCCGTCAGGCCGGCATCGACGGTTTCTTTTCATTCGACAGCGTTGCCGACACCTTCACCCATTGCTTCGCCGCGCCGGTCAAAGACCCGCAAGGCGTGGCGATTTGTACCTTGTGCATCGTCGCGCCACGGGCCGACGCGAAAACCCATTACGACGACTATCGCCGGGTACTGATCGAGAGCGCCAACAGCCTCGCCCGGCGCATCAACGAATAAACGCGGCTGCCTGCGGCCGCGACAACGAGGAGTTCGACCATGACGACTGCCAACAATCGTGCTGTGCAAAAGGGCGACGCGGCCATCGGCGCGCAACTGGCGCGTGACGTCAGCCTGCCCGCGCTGGTGCTGCATAACCAGGCACTGGAGCACAACATTCGCTGGATGCAGAAGTTCGTCAGCGACAGTGGCGCCGAACTGGCGCCCCACGGTAAAACCAGCATGACCCCGGCGCTGTTCAAGCGTCAGCTCGACGCTGGTGCATGGGGCATCACCCTCGCCAGCGCGACCCAGACCCGCGCCGCCTATGCCCATGGCGTGCGACGGGTGCTGATGGCCAACCAATTGGTCGGCACCGCGAACATGGCGCTGATCGCCGATCTGCTTACCGATCCGGCATTCGAATTCCACTGCATGGTCGATCACCCGGATAACGTCGCCGATCTGGGCGCGTATTTCGCTTCGCGCGGGCTCAAGCTCAACGTGATGATCGAGTACGGCGTCGTCGGCGGGCGGTGTGGTTGCCGCAGCGAACAGGAAGTCATCGAGCTGGCCAAGGCGATCAACGCCCAACCGGCGCTGGCCCTGACCGGTATCGAAGGTTACGAAGGGGTGATCCACGGCGACCACGCGGTCAGCGGCATCCGCGAGTTCGCCGCCTCGTTGGTACGCCTGGCCGTGCAGTTGCAGGACAGCGGCGCGTTCGCCATTGCCAAACCGATCATCACCGCGTCCGGCTCGGCGTGGTACGACTTGATCGCCGAATCGTTCGAAACGCAAAACGCCGCTGGGCGCTTTCTCAGCGTGCTGCGACCGGGCAGCTACGTCGCCCACGACCACGGCATTTACAAGGATGCGCAGTGCTGCGTCCTCGACCGGCGCAGCGATCTGCACGAAGGCTTGCGCCCGGCGCTGGAAGTCTGGGCGCATGTGCAGTCATTGCCGGAACCGGGTTTTGCGGTGATCGCGCTCGGTAAGCGCGATGTGGCGTTCGATGCCGGTTTGCCGGTGCCATTGCTGCGCTACAAGGCCGGCGCGGTGCCAGCTTCGGGCGATGACGTGAGTGCCTGCAAGGTGACTGCGGTCATGGATCAGCATGCGTTCATGACGGTGGCGCCGGGCGTGGAGCTGCGCGTGGGCGATATCATTTCCTTTGGCACGTCGCACCCGTGCCTGACGTTCGACAAATGGCGGGTGGGCTTGTTGGTGGATGAACAACTGACGGTGATCGAGAGCATGGAGACTTGTTTCTAAGGCTTCAGACCGAGGCGCAGCCAATCGCGAGCAGGCTCACTCCTACATTTGAAATGCATACCAATTGTAGGAGTGAGCCTGCTCGCGATGACGGCGGCACAGCCACCACCGAACCATCAGAGACCCCCTGAAATGAACACCTCAAGCCCCTTGGGCCCAAACATCCCGCGCATCGCCCTGATCGGCGAATGCATGATCGAGTTGCAGCAGCGCGCTGATGGCAGCCTGCAGCAAAGCTTCGGCGGCGACACCCTGAACACTGCGGTGTATCTGTCCCGCGCAATGGGCGATCAGGCACAGGTCAATTACGTCACCGCGCTGGGCGACGACAGTTTCAGTGACGCAATGTGCCGGATCTGGGCAAGCGAAGGCATCGGCCTCGATCTGGTTCAACGCCTGCCTGGCCGCTTGCCCGGTTTGTACTGCATTCAGACCGACGTCAACGGTGAGCGACGTTTCCTTTATTGGCGCAACGAAGCCGCCGTCCGCGAGTGCTTCACCACACCGGCCGCCGAACCGGTGCTGGCGGCGTTGCCCGATTATGACGTGCTGTATTTCAGCGGTATTACTCTCGCTGTACTCGGCGCGAAGGGCCGGGACAGATTGATCGAAACCTTGATCAATGCGCGGCAGAACGATGCGCGCATCGTCTTCGACAACAACTACCGGCCGCGGCTGTGGGCTTCTGTCGAAGAGGCGCGAGCGGCGTATCGCAGCGTCTTGCCTTACGTCGATCTGGCGTTGCTGACGGTGGACGACGAGCAGGCGCTGTTCGGCTTCCCGGATTGTGATGAAATTTTCGCGGCGTATGCGCAGATCGGTACGCCGGAAGTGGTGCTCAAGCGGGGCGCCGCGGCATGCCTGATTCGTTGCGAGGGTGAGGCGTTCGAAGTGCCGGCGCAGAAGGTCGAGACAGTGGTAGATACCACCGCGGCTGGGGATTCGTTCAGTGCGGCGTATCTGGCCAGGCGCTTGTCCGGTGGCAGTCCTGTGGACGCGGCGCAGGCTGGGCATCTGCTGGCAAGTCGGGTGATTCAGGTACCGGGGGCGTTGATTCCGAAATAGCTGTTGAATGGCCGCTTGCTGCGCAATCGGTTCGCGAGCAGGCTCGCTCCCACAGGTGGAATGCGTTGCAATGGTAGGAGTGAGCCTGCTCGCGATTGGGCCCGCAAGCCAACCCACTAATCCCGATAAAACACCTGCACGAGATGATAACCAAACTTGCTCTTGATCGGCCCATGCACCGTGCGCAGCGGTTTTTTGAAGATCACCGCATCGATCGCACTGACCATTTGCCCCGGTCGCACTTCGCCCAGATCGCCGCCGCGTTTGCCGGACGGGCAGGTGGAAAATTTCTTCGCCAGCACATCGAACGCCTCACCCTTGGCGATGCGTTGTTTGAGCTGTTCGGCCTCTTCGGCGGTTTTCACCAGAATGTGGCGGGCTTGGGCTTTCATCGGGCGGTCCTGATAACGGGGTGACGGCGGGGCGCGGATTATGCCTCAAGTCACAGGGTTTGGCTGGTCATCGTGCGGATCTTGCTGGCCAGCAGCTCGACCGCGAACGGTTTGGCAACCATGTCCATGCCGTCCTCGAGAAAGCCCTGACGTTCAGCGGCTTTTTGCGCGTAGCCAGTCATGAACAGCACCTTCAGGCCGGGCCGATGCTGACGGGCGATTTCCGCCAGTTGTCGGCCGTTCATGCCCGGCAGGCCGACGTCGGTGACCAGCAGGTCCACACGCCGGCCGGATTCGAGCAGGGGCAGGGCGGTCTTCGCGTCGACGGCTTCGTAGGTCTGATAACCCAATTCCCGAAGCAGATCGAGCACCAGCATGCGCACCGCCGGATCATCTTCTACCACCATCACGGTTGCACCGGTGGCGATAGTCGGCGTTTGCTCAAGCGCCGGTTGCGTAGCGTGTGGCGCTTCGACACCCTGCAAGCGCGGCAGATACAAACGCACGGACGTACCCTGGCCCGGCAAGCTGTCGAGGCTGACATGCCCGCCTGATTGCTGGGCAAAACCATAAATCATCGACAAACCGAGGCCGGTGCCCTGGCCGATCGGCTTGGTGGTAAAGAATGGATCGAAGGCCTTCGAGCGTACCGAGGGGGTCATGCCGGTGCCGTTGTCGCTGACCGCCAGCATCAGGTAATCGCCAGCCTTGACCGGTTCCAGCGTGGTGATGTCACTGCCGTCGAGATAGACGTTGGCGGTTTCGATCAGCAACTCGCCGCCGTCGGGCATCGCATCGCGGGCGTTGATGACCAGGTTGAGCAGGGCGTTTTCCAGTTGGCTGACGTCGGTGCTGACTGGCCACACATCGTCGGCCAGTTGCAGTTTGAGTTCGATCGGATCGCCCTTGGTCCGGCGGATCAGATCCTCCAGCGATAGCACCAGCACATTGACGTCGAGGGTTTTGCGGTCCAGCGACTGGCGCCGCGAGAACGCGAGCAAACGGTGAGTCAGTGCCGCCGCGCGGTTGGCCGAAGACACCGCCGCTTCGGTGAACCGCCCGATCTCGTCAGCCCGGCCGTTGGCAATGTAGCGCTGCATCAAATCAAGACTGCCGATGATCCCGGTGAGCATGTTGTTGAAGTCGTGAGCGATGCCACCGGTCAGCTGACCCACCGCTTCCATTTTCTGTGCATGGCGCAGGGCATCTTCAGCGCGCTCACGCTCGAACATTTCGCTTTGCAAACGCTGATTGGCCAAAGCCAGTTGCTCGGTGCGGGCACTGACGCGTTCTTCAAGGGTTTCGTTGAGATTGCGCAGGGCTTCTTCGGTTTTCTTGCGCTCGGTCTCGTCGATCACAAAGATATAGAAACCGTTGACCGCGCCGTCGGCGCCATAACGTGGCAGATAATTCATCAACGCGTGGCGGCTGCTGCCGTCGCGGTGCGGGGTGTACAGGCTGAAGGAACACGGCCGGCCGGCCAGCGCCTCGGCAATGTACGGCAGGCGCAGGAAATACGCCTCCTCACCAATTACCTCGCGGATCGTGCGCCCGTACAGCTCCTGTGGCGTGAGGCCGTACCAGTCCAGATAAGCCGCGTTGTTCAAGCGGAAGCGTTCTTCGCAATCGACGTAGCTGATCAGGATCGGCATGGCGTTGATGATCAATTGCAGCTCGGTCTGACTCTGCCGCAATGCCTGTTCGGTGTGCTTGCGCTCGGTCAGGTCCAGCGCCGCGCCGAGGAACCGCGTCGGCCGGCCATGGTGATCCTTGTAGCAGCGCCCGCGCGCAAACACCCAGCGCACCTCGCCGTCACTCTGTAGCAAGCGATATTCTTCGGCGTATTCGGTGCCGT
Organism: Pseudomonas koreensis; assembly: GCF_036668835.1. Taxonomy (GTDB): domain Bacteria; phylum Pseudomonadota; class Gammaproteobacteria; order Pseudomonadales; family Pseudomonadaceae; genus Aquipseudomonas; species Aquipseudomonas koreensis_I. The sequence continues at coordinate 398,888 of NZ_JAZEVW010000002.1, read as the reverse complement.
GGGTGATGCAGTGTTTGATGCTGCGCGCAACCATGGCGCGGTCTTCGGGGTGCACGCCTTGCAGGTACTCGCTGATCGGCAATTGCTGGGCCTGTGCAGGATCGACCCCGTGCAACTGGGCGAAATGCGTGTCGGCGATAAAGCGGTCTTCGCCGATATTCCAGTCCCAGGTGCCGACCGCGTCGGTGGCAGCCAAGGCCAGTTGCAGACGCTCTTCGGTTTCACGTTGCGCTTGCAGGCTCTCTTCGGAGCGGCGCTGCAACTCCAGCGCAACGCGTCGGCGTTCATTGGTTTCGATGGCGGTGACGAGAATCCCGGCGACTTGCGCGGATTCGTCGCGAATCGGGCTATAGGTCAGATCAAGCCAGAAGTCGCTGTCCTTGCCGTCACGCTGCAAAGTAAAGCGTCTCTCGCTGTAGGTGCGCACCTGGCCTTGCAGGACGGCGCGGTAAATCGGGTCGGTGAAGTCGCGAAGCTCCGGCCAGACCTCATGCGCCGGCTGGCCGAACGCCTGCGGATGCTTCTGCCCGGCGAGCAGGGCGAAGCCATTGTTGTAGATCTGCGTCAGCTGTGGCCCCCACAGCAACAGCATGGGCATGGGCGAGTGAATGACGATGTCGACCGCGGTGCGCAGACTCTGCGGCCAGCCATCGGCAGCGCCCAGTGGGCCACGACTCCAGTCGGTACGGCTGAGCAGTGCCTGGGCGTCATCGGGAATCGGTACAGCGTTCATTACATCGGTCCTGAGCGTAGTTCGGCGAGACGGCGTCTATCATTGTTGCAAACAGGCATGCGCCAGGTGCAGGCCAATTTCTGTTCATTGAATGCTTCGCGGGTGATTTTTGCCATGGAAATCGATGCACTGTTATCAATTTTGTCCAATAAAAACGGCTCAGACCTGTTTCTTTCGACAGGTGCACCGCCCAGCGCGCGGATCGATGGCGTGCTTGTCGCGCTGGGCGATCAGCCGTTCAAACTCGGCGAAACCGCCGCCATCGCCGCCTCACTGATGGACGCCGAGCAGCAACGGGAGTTCGACCGGGATCTGGAAATGAACCTGGCAATCTCCCGAACGGGCATCGGCCGCTTTCGGGTGAACATTTTCAAGCAGCGCAACGACGTGTCGATCGTCATCCGTAACGTCAAACTCGATATACCGCGGTTCGCCGATTTGAAACTGCCGCCAGTGCTGCTCGACACCATCATGCTCAAGCACGGGCTGATTCTGTTCGTCGGTGCGACCAACTCGGGTAAATCGACCTCTCTGGCAGCACTCATCGATCATCGCAACCGCCATAGTACCGGGCACATTGTCACCATCGAAGACCCGATCGAGTACATCCATCGGCATCAGCGCTCGATCGTCAATCAGCGTGAGGTCGGTGTCGATACTCGCAGTTTTCACGCGGCATTGAAAAACACCCTGCGCCAGGCCCCGGACGTGGTGCTGATCGGGGAAATCCGCGACCGCGAAACCATGGAGCATGCCTTGGCGTTTGCCGACACCGGGCATCTGGTGCTTTCGACATTGCATGCCACCAATGCCAATCAGGCGCTGGACCGGATCATCAACATGTTCCCCGAAGAGCGGCGACCGCAGCTGTTGCATGCACTTGGGAATAATTTGCGCGCCTTTGTCTCGCAGCGCTTGGTACGCACCCTCAATGGGCAGCGCCGGGCAGCGGTCGAGGTGTTGTTGGGTACGCCGACTATCGCTGATCTGGTTCGCCGCGGGCAGTTGGACGAGCTCAAACCGATGATGGAAAAGTCCGCCGAGCTGGGCATGCAAACCTTCGACGCCGCACTGTTTGCGCTGGTGATGGAAGGCGCAATCAGTGCAGACGAAGCGCTGAAAAATGCAGACTCGGCGAACAATCTGAAGCTGCGCTTGAAGCTGGCGGATGAACCCATCAATAACGCGGGCTCGGTTTCGGGAGAGTGGGGCTTGATGGATTGACGAACCGGCTGGCGCCCGCGCTTTAGCGAGCGGATACCCGCGCAAGGTTCAGAAATCCAGTTCCGGCCGATCCCGAAACTGCTCAAGCGCCTCGGGATTGGCCAGCGCATCGGTATTCTTCACCGGCCGCCCGTGCACCTTCTCGCGCACCGCCAGTTCAACGATCTTGCCGCTGATGGTGCGCGGGATATCGGTCACCGCAACGATCTTCGCCGGTACATGCCTTGGGGTGGTATTGGCGCGGATCACCTGGCGGATGCGCTGCTCGAGCGCGTCATCCAGTTGCAGCCCTTCGCGCAATCGCACGAACAACACGACCCGTACATCATCCTGCCACTGCTGGCCGATGGCGACGCTGTCCAGTACTTCGCTGAGCTTTTCGACCTGACGGTAGATTTCCGCCGTGCCGATGCGCACGCCGCCGGGGTTCAGCACAGCATCCGAACGCCCGTGTATCAACATCGCGCCGTGTGGCAATTGTTCGGCGTAATCGCCCTGTGCCCAGACATCGGGAAACAGGCTGAAATATGACTGGCGCAGTTTCGTGCCGTCCGGGTCATTCCACAGACCGATCGGCATGGCGGGGAAGTGCCGGGTGCAGACCAGTTCGCCTTTCTCGCCGGTCACCGGCTGGCCGGCGTCGTTCCACACCTCGACCGCCATGCCCAGGCTCTTGCCCATGATTTCACCGCGCCGTACCGCTGACAGCGGGTTGCCATTGACGAAGCAAGAGACGATATCAGTGCCGCCGGACATCGAGGCCAGGCACACATCGCTTTTGATCTCGCGGTAAACATAGTCATAGCTCTGCGGCGACAGCGCCGAGCCGGTGCACAGCAGGGTTTTCAGACTGCGCAGGTCATGGCTGTCACGGGGGATGACGCCGCTGCTTTCGAGGGTGGCGAGAAACTTCGGGCTGGTACCGAACACACTGATGCGCTCATCGTCGATCAAGTCGAGCAAGCGCGGGTGGTCCGGGTAGAACGGCGAGCCATCGTAGAGCACCACCGCACTGCCAACCGCGAGCGCGGAGACCAGCCAGTTCCACATCATCCAGCCGCAGGTTGTGTAATAAAACAGCCGGTCGCCGGGGCCGAGATCGCAATGCAGGCCGTGCTCCTTGACGTGTTGCAGCAAAACACCGCCGGTGCTGTGGACGATGCATTTCGGTACGCCGGTGGTGCCGCTGGAATACAGCACGTACAGCGGATGGTTGAACGGCACCGGGACGAAATGCGCTTCGCCGCCGGCTGCGTAGAAGTCATCCCACAAACTCACTTCAGCCTGTGTTCGGTACATTTGGGCGCGTGCTTGCGGCTGGGCGTACGGGACGATGATCAACTGTTTGAGCGTCGGCAGCTGTTCGAGGATGCCGTTGATCTTGTCAGTCTGGTCGAGGTTCTTGCCTGCATAGCGATAACCCGCGCAGGTCAGCAGCACTTTCGGTTCGATCTGGCCGAAGCGGTCGATGACCCCGTGGGTACCGAAGTCGGGCGATGAGCACGACCAGATCGCCCCGAGGCTGGTGGTCGCAAGCATCGCCACCAGCGTCTGCCAGGTATTGGGCATGCACGCCGCCACACGATCACCGAGGCCCACGCCGGCCGCCTGCAGGCTCGCTTGAAAACCGGCGACGTGCTCGGCCAGTTGGGCCCAGGTCAATTGCTCGCGCTGGCCGTTCTCCGCCACGCTGATCACCGCTACGGCGTCGTCGCGGCGGCGCAGCAGGTGTTCGGCGAAGTTCAGGGTCGCGCCGGGAAACCACTCGGCACCGGGCATCTGCGCGCCTTCACGCAGTACCGCGTCGGGCTGGGTGTGAAAGCGGATATCGAAAAAATCGACAAGCGCCTGCCAGAAATCCGCACGCTGCTCGATGCTCCATCGGTGCAGGGCAGGGTAGTCTCCGATGTGCAAATCGTGGCGTTGATTGATGGCACGGCGAAACGCATCGATGCGCGACCGGGCGATACGGTTGGCATCGGGTTGCCAGAGGATGTCGGACATTGCTTGCCTCTTTTTATCGAATTGACGGGGCTCCCACAGAGGGGCGTTATTGCGCGAGCCAGCCGCCATCGATATTCCACGCCGCGCCACGCACCTGACTGCCGGCCTCGCTGCACAGGAACAACACCAGTTCGCCCAGATGCTGCGGCGTGACGAACTCAAGCGACGGTTGTTTCTCGGCCAGCAGATCATGCTGCGCCTGCTGCGGATCGACACCCTTGGCCGCACGATCGTCGATCTGCTTCTGCACCAGCGGCGTCAGCACCCAGCCCGGACAAATGGCGTTGCAGGTGACGTTGCTGGTCGCGGTCTCCAGGCCGACCACTTTGCTCAGGCCGATTACGCCGTGCTTGGCGGCCACGTACGCGGCTTTGCCGGTCGAACCGACCTGACCGTGCACCGACGCGATATTGATGATCCGCCCCCAGTTCTTGCTGCGCATGCCCGGCAGGCTCAGGCGGGTGCTGTGGAAAACCGAGGACAGGTTGATGGCAATGATCGAATCCCAGCGCTCGACCGGAAACTCTTCCACCGCCGCGACATGCTGGATGCCGGCGTTGTTGACCAGGATATCCACGCCGCCGAACTCGCGCTCGGCGTAGGCGATCATCTCGGCGATCTGCGCCGGATCGCTGACGTCGGCCGGATGATGGCCGACCTTGCCGCCGAACTGGCCGACTTCGGCAATCACTGCCGACGCATCGCCAAAACCGTTGAGAATCAGATTGGCCCCAGCCTTGGCCAGGCTCAGTGCGATGCCCAGACCGATGCCGCTGGTGGAGCCGGTAACCAGTGCGGTCTTGCCGGTAAGAGTCGTCATGAATACCTCACACAATGCCAGTGGCGTAGAAAGTGCCGATCACTACGAAAACCGCCAGGGTCTTGATCAGCGTAATACAGAAAATGTCTTTATAGGCTTCGCGGTGGGTCAGCCCGGTCACCGCCAACAGGGTGATCACCGCGCCGTTGTGCGGCAGGGTGTCCATGCCGCCGCTGGCCATGGCGGCGACGCGATGCAGCACTTCCAGCGGAATGTTTGCAGCATTGGCCGCGCTGATGAACTGCTCGGACATCGCCGCCAGCGCAATGCTCATGCCGCCCGATGCCGAGCCGGTAATGCCGGCCAGCAGGGTTACGGTAATGGCTTCGTTGACCAATGGATTGGGGATTTGCTTGAGCCAGTCGGCCAGCACCAGAAAGCCCGGCAACGAGGCGATCACCGCGCCAAAACCGTATTCGGACGCGGTGTTCATCGCCGCCAGCAGTGCGCCGCTGACCGCACTCTTGCTGCCTTCGGCGAGTTTGCTGCGAATCGCCTGAAAGCCGAACGCCAACACCATCAGAATGCCGACCAGCAACGCCGCCTGCACCGCCCAGATCGCCGTGAGCTTGGCGATCTCGGTGGTGACCGGCGTGGCCATGCCTGGCAGCGCAAGGCTGTGGGTCTTGCCGTACCACTGCGGAATCCATTGAGTGAACAGCAGATTCATAATGCCTACCGCGAGCAGCGGCGACAGTGCAAGCCAAGGATTGGGCAGTTTCAGGTCTTCGGCGGTTTCCGGCTCGTTGCGCAGTTCGGTGCCATAGCCCTCACCGGCGCGCTGCGCTTTGTTGCGCTGACGCTGAAGAAACAGCATGCCGGCGCAAAACACGAAAATCGTGCCGATCACACCCAGCCACGGCGCGGCCCATGCGGTGGTGTTGAAGAACGTGCTGGGAATGATGTTCTGAATCTGCGGGGTGCCGGGCAGGGCGTCCATGGTGAAGGAAAACGCGCCGAGGGCGATGGTCGCCGGGATCAGCCGTTTGGGGATATTGCTCTGGCGGAACATCTCGGCGGCAAACGGATACACCGCAAACACCACCACGAACAACGACACGCCGCCATAGGTGAGCAGCGCGCAAACCAGCACGATCACCAGCATGGCCTGGCGAGTACCGAGCAGGCGAATCGCTGCGGCGACGATCGATCGGGAGAAACCCGACAGCTCGATCAATTTGCCGAACACAGCGCCGAGCAGGAACACCGGAAAATACAGCTTGATGAAGCCGACCATTTTTTCCATGAACACCCCGGTGAACGCAGGCGCGACGGCGGAAGGGTCGGTGAGCAGGACCGCGCCGAGCGCGGCAATCGGGGCGAAGAGGATAACGCTGTAGCCACGGTAGGCGGCCAGCATCAGCAACGCGAGGGCTGCCAAGGCAATGATCACACTCATGGTGTGTCTCTCCAAAATTGTTATTTTTGTGGGTGGAACGGGTGTGGAGAGGTGTTAGCGAGATTTGTGCCAATTGGCTAAATGCTTGAAATTTATCGAATTATATTGAAGTCAGGGTTGATTGACGGGACGCTTGTCTCTGTTAAGAGAGCTCGAGTGCATGGTCGGACGCCTTCGCAAGCAGGCTCGCTCCCACATTTTGATCGCATTTAACCCGTGGGAGCGAGCCTACTCGCGAAGCTTTTGCTGCTGTCTCCAGAAAGAGATAGCATCTCAAAAGGGAGATCAGACGATACCCAACGCCACCATTTTCTTGTACAACGTCGACCGCCCCAGCCCCAGCCGGGCCGCCGCTTCCGGCACCTTCCCCGCACATTGGGCCAACGCCGTTTCAATCAATTGCCGATCAAAGCGCTCTCGCGCCCGGGCGAAGGTTTCCTCAAGCGGTACTTTTGCGATGAGCGCGGACTGACGCTCAACCGGCATCAACGTGCCGATCGCCGCACGCAGATCCTGTTCGGTGAGAATCAAGTCATCGCTGAGCAACGCTGCGCGCTCCAGCACGTTGCGCAATTCGCGAATGTTCCCCGGCCACGCATGTTGCCCAAGCAATGCCAGCGCATCACGGTGCAGTTCGTGCTGGCTGCGCAGCTCCTCAAGAATCGCTTCGCTGAGTGCCGGCAAATCATCGAGGCGTTCGCGCAGAGGCGGCACCTGGATCGGCAGCACATTCAGGCGATAGTACAAATCGGCGCGGAATTCGCCGCGCTTGATTGCCGCTTGCAGATCAGTCGAGGTCGCGGCAATGACCCGCACATCACTCTGAATCACCTCGTTGGAGCCGACCGGCTCGAACTCCTTTTCCTGCAGAACGCGCAGCAACTTGCTTTGCAGCGGCAGCGGCATGTCGCCGATCTCGTCGAGAAACAGCGTGCCGCCCTGTGCGATCTGCAATTTGCCGGTACGTCCCTTGCGATCAGCACCGGTGAACGCGCCGGGGGCCGTGCCGAAGAACTCGGCTTCGAGCAGCGCCTCGGGAATCGCCGCGCTGTTGATGCTGACAAAGGCTTTGTGCGCGCGGGGCGATGCGCTGTGGATCGCTTGAGCGAGCAGTTCCTTGCCGGTGCCGGTTTCACCGAGCAGCAAGACCGGCGATTCGGCACTGGCACTGCGCCGCGCGCGGCGTTTGACTTCGAGGCTGGCGGCGCTGGTGCCGATGAAGTGGGCGAAGTTGTATTTGGTCTGGCGGGCGCGCAACAGCGAGCGCGTCGAGGCCAGTTCTTCCTGCATGCTCAGGTAGCGCTTGAGCATTGGCGACAGCGTGCGCAACTCATCGAACAGGGCGAAACCGATCGCGCCGATCACCGTGCCGGCATCGTCATGGATCGGCAGACGCATCACCACCAACGGCTCTTTCGGCGTGTCTTGCATGTCGAGCAGAATCGGCCGCCCGGTGCGTACCACTTCACGCAGCAGGCTGCCGGGAATCACGCTTTCACAAGCCTTGCCGATCGCGCCCGCAGCCGATTCAAGACCGAAGCGCCGGGCATAGCGCTCGTTCATCCAGACGATGTTGGCATCCCGATCGACGATCACCGTGCCTTCGCTGGACTGCTCGATGATTTCGAACAGCGAGCGGATCGCCAGCGTGCGAACGCGTTGGTAGTCCTTGAGGCTTTCGGTGGTGTTCATCTGTCGAATGATCCTGATGATATGTGGCCTGGGCCGGTGCCTTCGCGAGCAGGCTCGCTCCCACAGTGAAACCGGTCGTCACACGATGCGTGAGCAGCCGCGAACCCTGTAGGAGCGAGCCTGCTCGCGAAGGCCGCGACACGGTATCGGGTCGAACACCGATTATGCCTACCCCGGATGCGCAGCCGCCAACAGCTCTTTGGTGTAAGGATGCTGCGGCGCTTCGAACACCTCATGGCTGGCGCCACGCTCCACGACTTTACCGTCCTTGATCACAATCAGGTCATGGGCCAGCGCGCGCACTACCGCCAGATCGTGGCTGATGAACAGATATGTCAAACCGTGTTTTTCCTGCAACTGGCGGAGCAGGGCGACCACTTGTTTCTGCACCGTGCGATCCAGCGCCGACGTCGGCTCGTCGAGCAGAATCAGCGCCGGTTTCAATACCAGTGCCCGGGCGATGGCGATGCGCTGGCGCTGACCACCGGAAAACTCGTGGGGATAGCGATGACGACTTTCCGGGTCGAGGCCGACCTCTTTGAGCACGCGGATCACTTGCTCGTCACACTCATCGGCGCTTGATTCACAATGCACTTCGAGGCCTTCGCTGATGATCTGCGCCACCGACATGCGCGGGCTGAGGCTGCCGAACGGGTCCTGAAACACCACTTGCATTTGCCGCCGCCACGGTCGCATCTGTTTCTGATTGAGACCGTCGAGTGCCTCGCCCTGGAAGCGGATGCTGCCTTCGGAATCGAGCAGGCGCAGGACCGCCTGACCCAGCGTCGACTTGCCTGAGCCCGATTCGCCGACGATGCCCAGTGTCTTGCCACGCTGAATGCTCAGGCTGATGCCATCCACCGCGCGCAGGTACTGCTTGCGCTGAAACAGTCCGCCACCGACGGCGAACTCGACCTTCAGATCATTGACCTCCAGCACATTCTCGCGCTCATCACGCGGCAACGCTTCGCCCTCGGGTTCGGCGTTGAGCAGCACGCAGCTGTAAGGATGCTTCGGCTCGGTGAACAAGTTTTCGCAGGGCGCCTGCTCGACGATTTCGCCGGCCTTCATTACGCACACACGCTGAGCGATGCTGCGCACCAGATTGAGGTCATGGCTGATCAACAGCAGCGACATGCCCAGACGCTTCTGCAGGGATTTGAGTAGCAGCAGAATCTTGCGTTGTACCGTGACGTCAAGTGCGGTGGTGGGTTCGTCGGCGACCAGCAATTCCGGCTCGCATGCCAGCGCCATGGCGATCATGACCCGCTGCCGTTGCCCGCCTGAAAGCTGGTGCGGATAGGCTTTCAGGCGCTCCTTGGGTTTCTGGATGCCGACCAGACCCAGCAGTTCGAGAATCCTTTGCTGCGCCGCTTTGCCGCCGAGGCCACGGTGCAGCAGCAGGGTTTCGCCAATCTGTTTCTCGATGGTGTGCAGCGGATTGAGCGAGGTCATCGGCTCCTGGAAGATCATCGCGATGCGGTTGCCGCGCAACTCGCGCAAGACCTTGGGATCCGCGCCGAGCAGCTCCTGGCCTCGATAACGAATGCTGCCGTGAGAATGCGCCTCGGACTCTGGCAACAACTGCAGGATCGAGTGCGCGGTGACCGATTTTCCGGAGCCGGATTCGCCGACCAGCGCCAGGCATTCGCCCGGACGGATATCCAGACACAAATCACGCACCACGGTCTGGCCGTGGAACGCGACATTGAGGTTACGAATTTCAATCAGATTGTCAGTCATGGGCACGCTTCAGGACCTTGGATCGAATGCGTCACGCAACGCTTCGCCGATGAATACCAATAAGGACAAGATCAGCGCCAGCGTGAAGAACGCGGTCAAGCCGAGCCAGGGTGCTTGCAGGTTCTGCTTGCCCTGGCCGATCAACTCACCCAGCGAAGCACTGCCGGCGGGCATGCCGAAGCCGAGAAAGTCCAGCGCGGTCAGGGTCGAGATCGCCCCGGTGAGAATGAACGGCAGGTAGCTCAAAGTCGCGTTCATCGCGTTGGGCAGTATGTGCCGGAAAATCACTTTGCGGTCGCTGAGCCCCAGCGCACGGGCAGCTTTGACGTATTCCAGATTGCGTCCGCGCAGGAATTCGGCGCGCACTACATCCACCAGCGCCAGCCATGAAAACAGCGCCATGATCCCCAGCAACCACCAGAAATTCGGCTCGACGAAACCGGAAAGAATGATCAGCAGGTACAGCACCGGTAGCCCCGACCAGACTTCAAGCAGCCGTTGCCCAAGCAGGTCGACCCAGCCGCCGTAGTAGCCCTGCAATGCACCGGCAGCAATGCCGATCAAGGCGCTGACAAAGGTCAGCATCAAGGCGAACAGGATCGACACCCGCGCGCCAAAAATCACCCGCGCCAGCACATCTCGCGACTGATCGTCAGTCCCCAACCAGTTCACCGATGTAGGCGGGCTCGGCGCTGGTTTATTCAGGTCATAGTTCGGCGTGTCGTCACTGAACGGAATCGGCGGAAACAGCAGCCAGCCGCCGTCCTTGCGGATCAGGTTCTGCACATAGTCGCTGCGATAATCAGCCTGGAATGGCAGTTGCCCGCCGAATTCCTGCTCGGTGTGGCGTTTGAATACCGGGAAGTACCACTGGCCCTGATAACTGACCATCAACGGCTTGTCGTTGGCGATCAATTCGCCGCCGAGTGTCAGCATGAACAGGCCGATGAACAGCCACAGCGACCACCAGCCGCGACGGTTTTTCTTGAAACGCTCAAAACGACGACGGCCCAACGGCGAGAGCTTGAGCATCAGGCGTTCCTCGCGGCGAAGTCGATACGCGGGTCGACCAGGGTGTAGCACAAGTCGCCAACCAGTTTTATCAGCAGGCCGAACAGGGTGAAGATGAACAACGAGCCAAACACCACCGGATAATCTCGCGAGACCGCCGCTTCGTAGCTCATGCGCCCGAGGCCATCGAGAGAAAAGATCACTTCGATCAGCAGGGAGCCGGCGAAGAACACACTGATGAAGGCCTGAGGAATCCCCGAGACCACCAACAGCATGGCGTTGCGGAACACATGGCCATACAGCACGCGGCGTTCACTCAAGCCTTTGGCGCGAGCGGTCACCACATACTGGCGGGTGATTTCATTGAGAAACGAGTTTTTGGTGAGGATCGTCAGCGTCGCAAATCCGCCGATCACCAGCGCTGTCACTGGCAGCACCAGGTGCCAGAAATAGTCGGCGATCTTGCCCAGGGTCGACAGCGATTCGAAATTGTCCGAGACCAGCCCCCGCACCGGAAACCAGTTCAGCGAGGTGCCGCCGGCGAACACCACGATCAGGAACATGGCAAACAAAAACGCCGGCATCGCATAACCGATGATGATTGCGGTGCTGCTCCAGACATCGAAATGACTACCGTGGTGAACAGCTTTGCGAATCCCCAGCGGAATCGACACCAGGTAGGTAATCAATGTCGCCCATAAGCCGAGCGAAATGGTCACCGGCATCTTTTCCAGGATCAGATCAGTGACCGTGGCGCCACGGAAGAAACTCTTGCCGAAATCCAGCTGCGCATAGTTTTTCAGCATCAGCCACAGGCGTTCATGGGCCGGTTTGTCGAAGCCGTATTGTTTCTCGATGTCCTTGATCAGTTGCGGATCGAGGCCACGGCTGGCGCGCGAGGCGCCGCTGGCTGTCTCGCTGGCACCGGCGCCGACGCTGGCACCACCGATCCCTTGCAGATGAGCGATGGCCTGTTCCACCGGGCCGCCGGGAGCGGCCTGAATGATCACGAAATTGACCAGCAGAATAATCACCAGCGTCGGGATGATCAGCAGCAGACGCCGCAGTATGTAACTCCACATCAGTGCGGCCCTCCGGGTCTGCCACGCGCAATTTTCTCGGCGGTCATCTGTTGGTTGGTCAGCGGCGTGCGGCTGATTTCCCACCAGCTCTCGATCGCTTCGTCATTGCTGGCCTGAATCGTCGGTATGCCGAAACGGTTCCACCACACGGTCGAAGTACCGGGTGGATAGTAATTGGGGATCCAGTAGTAGTTCCATTGCAGAACGCGGTCCAGCGCATGCGCATAGCGCAGCATATCGGCCTGGGTTGATGCGCGAATCAGGCCATTGATCAAAGTATCGACCGCCGGGTTTTTTAGCGCCATGTAGTTGTTGGCACCGGGATCGTTGGCCGACGCCGAGCCGAAGTAGTTGAGCAGTTCGCCGCCAGGAGATGAAGTGACGGGATAGCCGGTAACGATCATGTCGTAATCGCGGCTCATCAACCGGTTGACGTATTGCGACGAATCGATGCGGCGGATGTTGAGCTCGATGCCGATCTGTTTCAGCGTGCGTTTGTAAGGAAGTAGCAGGCGATCCATGCCGTTCTGGCTGACCAGAAAAGTGAAGCTCAGCGGCTCGCCCTGCGCATTCACCAGCTGATCGCCATCGGGTTTCCAGCCAGCCTCTTCGAGCAGTGCGAGGGCTTGCAGTTGCTTGTCGCGGATCACACCGCTGCCATCGGTTTTTGGCGCCTCGAAGACTTTGCTGAACACCTCGTCGGGAATCTGCCCGCGCAACGGTTCGAGGATCTTCAGTTCTTGCGCATCGGGCAACTCGGTGGCGGCCAGCGGCGTGTTGGAGAAGTAGCTTTGCTGGCGAATATACAGACTGCGCATCATCTGCCGGTTGCTCCACTCGAAGTCCCAGAGCATCGCCAATGCCTGGCGCACACGCCGGTCGGCGAACATCGGCTTTTGCAGGTTGAACACGAATCCCTGGGCCGATTGCGGCGCTTCGGTCGCCAAATGGGCTTTTTGCAGACGGCCGTCGCTCAGTGCGGGGCTGTCATAGCCGATCGAATAGCCGGTCGCCGAGAACTCGCGGTTGTAGTCGTAGGCGCCGCCGCGCAGCACTTGGCGGGCGACATCGGTGTCACCGAAGTATTCGATGCTGAAGTGATCGAAGTTGTACAGGCCGCGACTGACCGGCAAGTCCTTGCCCCACCAGTCGGGGTTGCGTTCAAAGGTAATGCTGCGACCCGAGTCGACCTTGCCGACTCGATAGGGGCCGCTGCCCAAAGGCGGCTCGTAACCGCCGCCACTGGCGAAATCACGGGTCTTCCACCAATGCTCGGGGAATACCGGCAATGTCGCGATATCGAGGGGCAGGGTGCGGTTTTCGCTGCTCTTGAAATCGAAACGCACGGTCAGCGGCGCTTCCACCTCGACGCCTTTGACGTCGGCGAACTGGGTGCGATAGCGCAGGCTGCCCTGGGTCATCAGAAGGTCATAGGTGTAGCGCACGTCTTCGGCGGTAATCGCTTTGCCGTCGGCGAAGCGGGCCTTGGGATTGATGAAAAAGCGCAGCGACAGGCCATCATCCGAGCGCTCCATCTTTTGCGCGACCAGGCCATATACGGTGTAAGGCTCGTCCAGCGAGCGCTGGGCCAGCGGCGAATACAACAACCCATCGATCTGCGTGACACCGATGCCTTTGTCTATATAAGGCAGGACATGGTCGAAGTGACCGATCTCGATGGCCGAGCGGCGCATCGTGCCGCCCTTGGGGGCCTGCAGGTTGGTGTAATCGAAATGGCTGAAACCGGGAGGGTACTTGGCAGGCTCGCCATAAACGGTCAGGGCATGTTGCGGTGCGGCGTTCGCGCTTGCGCCAGCCGTCAGCAGGGCGAGGGTGGCGAGCATCAATGTGGAGAAAACCAGTCGCATTGTCAGCCTTGGGACTTGAATCGATAAGCGCAAGTTGTACGCGAGAGGCGCGTCGCTCGCCAGCCGTATGTGTAACTGAAACACAACGGCCCGCCAGAAGGCGGGCCGTTGCGGGCAGTCGGACGACGAATCAGTCCTGACGGCTGGTGACTTCCAGCAGGTGATAGCCGAACTGGGTCTTCACCGGGCCTTGCACGACATTGATTGGCGCGCTGAACACCACGGTGTCGAATTCCTTGACCATCTGACCAGGACCGAAGGAACCCAGATCACCGCCCTGACGGCTCGATGGGCAGCTGGAGTTGGCCTTGGCCACTTCAGCGAAATCGGCGCCGCCTTCGATCTGGGCCTTGAGTTCGTTGCACTTGTCTTCGCTGGAAACCAGGATGTGGCGGGCAGTGGCTTTAGCCATGGGGAATTTCTCCAAATGTATTTCAGTAAAATGTGGAGCCTACCGGATTCAGTGAGTGATTTCCCGGCAAAGTTCCGCTCCTCTGTCCGTGGCGCAAATCAGAGATTGGCTGCACGCAGACGCTCGGCGTGTTCGACGTACAGTTCCATCGGGTCGGGCAGGACCGACACCGTGCCGTGAGCGCGGCGCAGACTGCCCAGGTGGTCCAATGGATAGTCCGAGCGAATCACTTGGCCCAAGTGAGAACTGAAGCGCCCGACAAACCCATCGTTTTGCTCCGTCTCGGTCGTGAAATATTGCGAAAGCGCCTGGCAGATACGTTGCATGGGATCAAGCAGTGAGGCGGGCGCGCCCGCAATGACGCCACTCCATGAGTAATAGCGCACGCCATCGACCTGTTCCGGCCCATGCCCGCCCCATGTTTTGGGTAGTCCTTGCGGATACTTGTCGTTGAAATCGCCGACGCCTTCGGTTGTCAGTGCATTGAGCGCGGCCAGTGCGTTCTGCGGTAACGCCGAATAGCCACTGAGCAATGAAAGGAAGTTGGCAAACAGCGTCGCTACGTTCTGCGCTACCGCTTCCGGCAAACGGCCCGGGACCAGTGCCTTGCGCAAGAAGTCCGCCAGTTCCGAACCATGATTCGGGCCACTGACCGACGTCACCGAAGCAACGGCGTGTGGTGCAAGCGCTGCAGCGTAGCGGGCTGCCAATGCACCTTGGCTGTGGCCGATCAGGTTGACTTTCTCGGCACCTGTGCCGATCAGTACGCGATGGATCTGTGCAAGCAGTTGTTCACCCCTTGTCTCGTTTTTGTGAGTGGCGGAAATATGTGGGACAAACACACGGCTGCCGGCTGTTTGCAAAGCGTCACGTGCGTCATGGAACAGCTCGAAGTGGCCGATGCGCTCGAATCCGAACAGACCATGTACCAGCAGGATGGGATAGCGAGTTGAAGCATTCCGTTGCATGTTCTGACCTTTCACAGAGGTTCATCGGGAGTCCGGAGGCCACTCTAAAACACTCATCTTGCCGAGGAAGTAAGAAGAGGCATCTCTTGGTTGATGAAACTGGACTAGGAGTTGTACGAATTATCAGATACTTGTGAGATCCGAATCGGAAGTTGCCGCCGTCTTTCGCACGTTCGATGACCAATTCGAGATGTTTGCCTACTCGGCGCGCAGCTTTTACCGGATGTCTGCGGCGAACCTTGCCGACAGAAGAAATTCGCCGAATCTCGTTCAATGAGCTGTCGACGTCGCCTGTTAGCGGCGTTTTTCCAAGGAACGGAGCCACTGATGAACACGCATGAAGTCGAGTTTTGCTACCGGATGCGCCACCCCGCCGGAGCCTGTGTATCAAAGGAACTGTTGCCAGCGGTAACCCTGGATTCCGTCGAAGGCAGGGTGCTCGATCCCGCATTGGGCAGGGTCGTTGTCCGTATCGCTCCTTATCCAGGCATGACCTGCGGCGATCGCTTGCAGCTGAGTTGGGACGGGCTGGATATTGAAGGCTTCGCTTACCAGCATGAAATGGTTCGTTATGTCACCGAGGGCCAAGTCGGCAAGGAGGTTGTTTTCGTCATCAAAGGCCTGCATGTCGCGGCACTGGATGGCGGTTCGCTGGAAATCTACTGGGCTCATATGAGTGCCGGATTGCCCGAACCCTCCTTGTCGGCGCGCCTGCAATTATCGGTCGGTGACACACGGCCACAACTGCTCGCACCGATCGTCGAGGGTGTGGTCAGTGGAACACTGGACCCTGCACGGGTGCCGGAGGGTACGCTTGTCGTGCTGCAGCCTTACGCGCGCATGGCGGCTGGCGATCGGGTGACATTGATATGGGGCACCGATGCGTTTCCAGGTGCTTTCAGGGATAACTTGAAGGTCGAAGCCTTCGCTGTGGCCGATGTGCTGTCATTCTGGATTGACGGCACGCAAATCGTCGGACATCTCGGTGAGCAGGTAGCGGTGCGTTATCGGGTCGAAGACGCTGTCGGCGCATTGCGTGAGTCCGAAGCGACGAAACTGCTGGTGATGCCCTTTGTCCGTGAGGACCTGGACGCCCCCGATGTGCTGGAGGCCCAGGATGGCGTGCTTGGGAGTGAGGATGCAATCGATGGGGTGACTGTCGTGATCGGTAATGCCCGCACACAGGAAGGGGAGCTGGTATACCTCAAATGTGACGGAGACTTTTTCAACCATCGCGACGACCGTGAGATCACGCGCGAAACGGCAGGGAAACCACTGATTTTCATCGTGCCGCACCGGTTCTGGCGTGAGCATCATGGCACCACGGTGCGTGTGGCTTACACAGTTGAACGTCTCGATGATGTCAGTCAGGAATCGGCAGAAACGCCGGTACGAGTGGAGGCGTAGCGCTGTTTGCCCACCCCTGCGGTTTCAGCGAAACCGCAGGGGTGGCACGGCTATCAGTTCGCGTGCGCAGCGAGACGCTTGGCGGCGTCGAGCAACAAGCGCTCAGTCGCACTGAAACCGAGGCAGCCATCGGTAATCGATACCCCATAGCGCAGAGATCCGCTCAGTGGCTGGCAGCCTTCGAACAGGTGTGATTCCAGCATCATGCCGATCAGGCCGCGATCACCCTGCAGGCGTTGCTCAAGCACTTCGTTGAACACGCCGGGTTGGCGCAAAGGGTCCTTGCCACTGTTGGCGTGACTGCAATCGACCATGATCCGGCTCGGGATATTCAATCGATTAAGATCGGCGTGGATTTTTGCCACGCTCTCACGATCGTGGTTCGGCCCTTTATGACCTCCGCGCAGCACCAGATGGGTGTCGGGGTTGCCTGGCGTTTGAATGATGGCCGGATGCCCCTGGCTGTCGACGCCAAAATGCCGATGCGGGTGCGCTGCCGACCGCATGGCATCAACCGCAATAGCAGCGCCGCCGTCGGTGCCGTTCTTGAAGCCGACCGGCATGCTCAAGCCGCTGGCCATCTCGCGGTGGATCTGCGACTCAGTAGTACGCGCGCCAATGGCCACCCAGCTCAGCAGATCATCGAAGTACCCGGAGGCAATCGGTTGCAGCAGTTCCGTGGCCACCGGCAAGCCGAGCCGGATCATTTCCAGCATCAACTCGCGTGACAGCGCAAGGCCACCGGCCATGTCATCGCTGCCATCCAGATGCGGGTCATAGGCCAGGCCTTTCCAGCCAACGGTGGTCCGTGGTTTTTCCACATAAGCACGCATCACCAGAAGCATTTCGTCGCTGACCTGTTCTGCCAGTCGAGCGAGTTTGCCGGCATATTCGAGTGCGGACTGCGGGTCGTGGATAGAGCAGGGGCCGACAATGACCAGCAATCGCTGATCCTGGCCGTTGAGAATGGCGCGCACGGATTGGCGCTGTGCGGCGACTTGCTGGCTCAAAGTGTTGCTGAGCGGTAATTGCAGTTTGAGTTGCAACGCGCTGGGCAGGCGCAACGTCAGCGCTTCGTTGGCAGGGTTCAACGTGGACAGTGGCAGAGCGGAAACGGACGAGTTCATATTCGGTCTTCCTGGGCTGGCGGCGGTTTCTTACCGCGCGCTCGGCCCTACTGGGGTGTTCGACAATTGGCCGGATTGGCTACGTGTGTGTGCTTGCCACCTGTAGGTGACCGATCGGAGGCGGCAGGCTGTCCCGAGCGGAAGCTGGTAAATCGCCAGGCGCTAAAGCTGTCGTAACGGTGATAAGTGGCGTAATTCATGGGTGAATCCTCAAATGTCTGGTGGTGTGGCTGAAAAATTCGTAAAGCCTGAAAAAACAAAACCCCCGGTCGGGAAGCCGACCGGGGGTTGAGAAATCTCTGGTAGGCGACCCGTTTACATGGGCGCCGTTTGGGTATCAGGCGCGCCAGTGGCTAAACCAATACCCAAAATAAAAGCTGACCGGAGCGCAAACACCATTTACCCACGCAGCCGCAACCGAGCGCTGGGCGCTGACGGTATCAAGCTGTGAAAGGGTATTGAGCATGGTCTGTCTCCGTTGAATGGACCGAGCTTACTCGACGCTGACCGGCGACAGCAATCAGAAATTGCTATTGCCTGTTCAACCTGATGCCTATTGTCGAAGTGCTTGAGATCGTAACACTTGGTACTTTGCTTGTTGACCGAGGATGGACAGTGTCGTCATTGTGCTGGTTGTGGTACTGACCAATGTGAAAAAAATGGCAAGAGCCCTGGTTTGGTGTTTCTGAAGAAGGCAGGTTGATGACCTTTGAGTTGCGTCACGCCACCCCCGAGGACATGACATTCGCCCGTGAGCTGACCTGCCAGAACATGCTGCGTTACTACATCGAGTTCGAACTGCCATGGCAGGACCATGCGTTCGATGTCGCGTGGTCGGAGCGGCAGAACTGGCTGATAGTACGCGATGACGTGTCTGTCGGTTATGTCAGTCTGAGCCGGGACATGCGCGCGCTTTATATCCGTGAATTACAGGTCGCTGAAGCGTTTCATCGGCGAGGCGCCGGTTCCTGGGCGATCGATCAGGTTATTGATATGGCGCGCCGAGAGCGTCGTCCGGCTATACGCCTGACGGTCTTCGAGAATAATCCGGCAAGAAACCTTTACGAAAGAAAAGGTCTGCAGGTCCGGGGCAAGGACGAGTGTTTTCTGCGAATGCAGCTCGATATCAGCACACCTGTGCTCTGAAACCCGCAGCCGGCAAGCCCTCAATGATGTATTGAAACTCTTTTAATGCTGCTTTCCGCTAGGTCTGTGGGGCACTTTTTGCTAAGGTGTCCCGCATCCCAACATGACCATATCGCGAGGTGTCTGCTTGATTAGGGTGCTAGTGGTCGACGACCATGATCTCGTTCGTACGGGCATTACCCGCATGCTGGCCGATATCGACGGCTTGCAGGTGGTCGGCCAGGCCGAGTCCGGGGAAGAGTCCCTGATCAAGGCTCGAGAGTTGAAACCCGATGTGGTTCTCATGGACGTCAAGATGCCCGGCATCGGTGGCCTGGAAGCCACGCGCAAGCTCCTGCGCAGTCATCCGGATATAAAAGTCGTCGCTGTGACGGTATGTGAAGAGGATCCTTTCCCGACACGCTTGCTCCAGGCCGGCGCTGCGGGATATCTGACCAAGGGCGCCGGATTACCGGAAATGGTTCAGGCCATTCGCCTGGTGTTCGCCGGTCAGCGCTACATCAGTCCGCAAATCGCTCAACAACTGGCAATCAAATCCTTCCAGCCGTCCAACGATTCGCCCTTCGATGCGCTGTCGGAGCGGGAAATCCAGATCGCGTTGATGATTGTCGGCTGTCAGAAGGTGCAGATCATTTCCGATAAGCTGTGCCTGTCGCCGAAAACCGTGAATACCTACCGCTACCGTATTTTCGAAAAGCTTTCGATCAGCAGCGACGTCGAGTTGACGCTGTTGGCGGTTCGTCACGGCATGGTCGATGCCAGCCTCTGATCATGACTGAAACATTCGACTCCAGTGCTTTTCTATCGACCGTCAGCGGACGTCCAGGCGTCTATCGCATGTTCGACAGTGATGCGCGACTGTTATACGTCGGTAAAGCCAAGAACCTGAAGAAGCGCCTGGCCAGCTACTTTCGCAAAACCGGGCTGGCGCCTAAAACTGCGGCGTTGGTCGGACGCATTGCGCAGGTCGAGACAACCATCACGGCGAATGAGACCGAAGCGTTATTGCTTGAGCAAACGCTGATCAAGGAGTGGCGTCCGCCCTACAACATCCTGCTGCGCGACGACAAATCCTACCCTTACGTATTTCTCTCCGATGGCCAATTTCCGCGCCTGAGCATTCACCGCGGAGCGAAAAAAGCCAAGGGCAAGTACTTCGGCCCCTATCCGAGCGCCGGTGCCATTCGCGAAAGCCTGAGCCTTCTGCAAAAAACCTTTTTCGTTCGTCAGTGTGAAGACAGCTACTACAAGAACCGTGCGCGTCCATGCCTGCAATATCAGATCAAACGTTGCAAGGCGCCTTGTGTTGGCCTGGTCGAGCCAGAGGTTTATGCCGAGGACGTGCGTCACTCGGTGATGTTTCTTGAAGGGCGTAGTCATGCGTTGACCAACGAGTTGTCCACGGCGATGGAAGAAGCAGCGATCAATCTGGAGTTCGAGCGAGCCGCCGAATTGCGCGATCAGATCGCACTGTTGCGACGGGTCCAGGATCAACAAAGCATGGAGGGTGGCACGGGAGATATTGATGTCATCGCAGCGTTCGTCAACCCCGGCGGCGCCTGCGTGCATCTGATCAGTGTTCGCGGCGGGCGCGTGCTGGGCAGCAAGAATTTTTTCCCACAAGTGGGCATCGAAGAAGACGTGTCGGAAGTCATGGCCGCGTTTCTGGGCCAATACTTCATCAGCAGTCCCGAGCGCGATTTGCCGAGTGAACTGATCGTCAATGTGGTGCACGAAGACTTTCCGGCGCTGATCGAGGCCATTCATGAATTGCGTGGGCGCGAGTTGGCGATCAGTCATCGGGTCCGTGGTACACGTGCGCGCTGGCAGCAATTAGCTGTCACCAATGCCGAGCAGGCATTGGGTGCTCGTCTGGCCAACCGTCAACACACGGCGGCGCGCTTCGAGGCCTTGGCTGAGGTGCTGAATCTGGATGAGCCGCCACAGCGTCTGGAATGCTACGACATCAGTCATTCCAGTGGTGAAGCAACGGTGGCTTCCTGCGTGGTGTTCGGCCCCGAAGGCGCTATCAAGTCCGACTACCGGCGCTACAACATCGAAGGCGTCACGGCCGGTGACGATTACGCCGCCATGCACCAGGCACTGACGCGGCGCTTCAGTAGACTCAAGGAAGGCGAGGGCAAGTTGCCGGACATTCTGCTGGTGGATGGCGGCAAGGGCCAGCTATCGATGGCTCGCGACGTGCTCAATGAACTGGCCGTGCCGGATCTGATCCTGCTCGGTGTTGCCAAGGGCGCAACCCGCAAGGCCGGCTTCGAAACGTTGTATCTGAATGATGCGGCGCACGAGTTCACGTTGCGCGGCGATTCGCCGGCCTTGCATCTTATTCAGCAGATTCGCGACGAGGCACACCGTTTCGCGATCACCGGGCACCGCGCGCGCCGTGGCAAAACCCGCCGTACCTCTACGCTTGAAGGCGTTGCCGGCGTCGGTCCAACCCGCCGTCGCGACTTGTTGAAACATTTTGGTGGATTGCAGGAGTTGTCTCGTGCAAGCATCGAAGAGATCGCCAAAGCCCCGGGGATCAGTAAAAAGCTCGCAGAGTCGATTTATGCGAACCTGCATAGCGAGTAGAATGCCCTTTCACCTCGTAGCCAGTTGTGCCGATGAATATCCCTAATCTGATTACCGTTTTACGCGTCCTGCTCATACCTATCTTCATTTTGCTGTTCTATCTGCCTTACCAGTGGAGTTACATGGCCTCTGCCTCGGTGTTTGCCTTTGCGGCAGCGACCGACTGGCTGGACGGTTATCTGGCCCGTCGTCTGGAGCAGAGCACGCCGTTCGGCGCGTTTCTCGATCCGGTTGCCGACAAGCTCATGGTTGCCGTAGCGCTGGTGCTGCTGGTCCAGGAACACGGCAATCTCTGGCTTACGTTGCCGGCGGCAGTCATCATTGGTCGCGAAATCGTCGTTTCGGCATTGCGTGAATGGATGGCCGAACTCGGCGCCCGTGCACATGTCGCAGTGTCCAACCTGGGCAAGTGGAAAACCGCCGCACAGATGCTTGCTCTGGTGATCCTGTTGGCCAATCCCAAGGACTTCAGCTTCTGGGTCATCTTGGGTTACGCCTTGCTGATGGTCTCCGCCGGCCTGACGTTATGGTCGATGGTTCAGTACCTCCGTGCCGCCTGGCCCCATCTGAAGACGGATGTGGAAAAGAAATAAAACTTTTTTGAATCAAGGGGTTGACGGACCTTCTTAATTCTATAGAATGCGCATCACCAAGCGGGAATAGCTCAGTTGGTAGAGCACGACCTTGCCAAGGTCGGGGTCGCGAGTTCGAGTCTCGTTTCCCGCTCCAAGTTTTACGTATTTGTTGTTGTGCTACTGACAGCAAATGCTTTGAGGCCGAGTAGCAAAATGGTTATGCAGTGGATTGCAAATCCACCTACGCCGGTTCGATTCCGACCTCGGCCTCCACTATTGAAAGCCCCGTAGATCAATGATCTACGGGGTTTTTTTGTTGCTCGAGCAAAATGAGGTGTTCCGCAATCTTTGGCAGTAGTTCCGCAACTGCAGCCGCTGGCTGTGGTGGCGCAACGCTACTTTGCTATGACATATTGTGTCCGGCTGTCCACTGGGAAAGGAATGAAGGATGAAGATTTTTGTGAGTTGGTCGGGCGGCAGGAGCATGGCCGTTGCTGAGATGTTGAGCGAGTGGATCAAGTGCGTGTTGCAGGCATCAGAGCCTTGGATCTCAACGCAGCACATCGACAAGGGGGCCGTCTGGTTCTCAGAGATATCAGATCAGCTCCGAGATACTGCGGCTGGTATCGTCTGCCTGACTCAGGAGAACAAGAATAAGCCATGGATACTTTTTGAAACTGGTGCTCTTGCGAAGGGGTTAAGCGCGAGCAGGGTTTGCACATTTTTAGTGGATTTGACGCCGACAGATATCGAGGACCCTTTAGCGCAGTTCAATCACACCACGCCAGACAGAGCCTCCGTTTTAAGGCTTGTAAAAACATTGAATTCTTGCCTTGAAAATGGGCGGCTGGACGAGCGGATCTTGAATCAGGTCTTTGACACGTATTGGCCTAAATTCGAATCGGACTTCAATGCGGCTTTGGCGAGCACGGAACAACAAACGCCAGCACCGGCAAGGTCAGAAGACAGTATCCTCGCAGAGATCTTAGCGAACACTAGGGCGCTGTCTGGTCGTGTGCGTGAGCTTGAACATCGAGTAGCGAATGGGCCTGAACCTGGGGCTGAGCCTCGAAACATCGTAAGTAGAGGTATCATAGGTGGGCTGCTTGGCACTGTTGGTTCAAGTATTGTGCATGCGCAACCTATTGTGGGGAGTAGTATCAAATATGCTGACAGTACGGGAGGGTATTTTGTACACCACCCTGGCAGAACTGAGGATCCAAGTGGTGAAGATCCTCAGAGTGCTTAATTTCTACCGCCATCCTTGTTATGGATGGCGGCACTTAACTAACTTGAGGTTCGACGTTATTTGGTCGGCTTCACTATCTCTCCTACACGTCGATAAACTTTCTTTGTCATCTCCTCTGTTGAGTGGCCGAGCAGGCGACTTGCGTCGGTGATGTCTTCTATTTCGCTACCGGCCTTTGGCCGAATGTCCCTAAACTGGAATTTCCTGATCGTCACCGACAGCTCGCTGTCGCCGTCGGCTGCGGCCTTTATCGCAGCCTTTTCCCTGGCTTCGTCCCAGCGGTTGCGCAACATGTTATAGCTCATACGGAGCCCAGTTTGGTTGGTGATTAAGATTGATGTCCTGGTGCCCGCCTGTGCCCGCCGATCAAGCAGTCCGTTGATGAAGGCGCAAAGGTCTGTCTCGTTATCGCCGTTGTAAAGACGAATTCTTAAGCGTTTTTCAGTCTTGCCTTGGCCGACCATCAGAAAACCATGGTTGAGATCGGTGGTGGATGCCTTTAGCACATCGGCCGGTCGTTGTCCGGTCAGATATGCCAAGTCCATGGCGTCCCGTAGGTCTTGTCCGGCTTGCTCGTACACGGCATTCCAGATGATATTGCCGGCGTAGAAGTCCCGAGGAGTCTCCTTGTTCCTGCGAAGGCCGAAGCACGGGTTGGCCTTGTCAGTCAGGCCCCATTCGCGGGCGAAGGTGAACATTGTCGAAAGAAGGGCGATTTCGCGGTTTGCGCGGACCTTCGCTGTGCGCGCGTCTCGGTACTGAGCTATCACCTGCGGAGAGATCGCCTCGATCGGAGCCGACTCGAATGCGTTCCGCAATTGCTTGAGACCTTTCAGGTAATCGCTTTGAGTGCCTGGCTTGAGTGTCGGGATCACCTTCGACTCATAATCGTCGAACAACCGGCCCATTAAGTGGGCCGGTTTGGGTATCGCTTTGCGATCTAATCGTGCCCATTCGATCTTGGCTTCGTCTAGATCCCCTCCCAACGGGATTTCGACGCGATTACCCTCACTATCTCTGCCGTTGTAGTAGTAGCCCACCCAGATTTGGCCGTTTTTCCTTTTCCGGGCACGGCGGATCATCCTTGGTGGCAAATCTCGGTTTGCTGGTTTCTTCTGGCGCATTGTTAGTTCACGCGGGATAGATCAAGGGACCAGGTCTCGGCGACAGCGTTGTTGGCTGACGGCTTTACCCCGGCAAGTTTCAAACGGGCGTAAACACGACCCACGACTGGACGTTGTGCGCCCGTGAGGACGTATTCCCACTCGTTGCGGGTTAACCACTGGCGCTGGAAACACGGCGTCTTGTATCCAGTGATGGTTGCCAGTTCATCTTCCGAAAGCGTTTCGCTTGCCAACTGAGGCTGGTTTTCTCGATTCATGCTTGTTCCAAAGAGAAAGTGTCTCGTGGCTTGTTATGTTTTTCAGAGAGCAAATCTGGTCCTTCCAAGACGAAACTGGCTGTCTGCCTCGAGGGCCGCAAACTGTCAGGGTTACTGCAGGTCTGGACTACAGCCGTAGCGCTGCCTATCTCGGCACTCGTTCCTTCGCACATGCGCAGTCTGTACCCAGCAATACGTGCAGCGACAAAAGAAATCTCGTCGCAGGCTGTGAAAATGTTCGTGGAGGCCTCTATACCGCTTCCGCTTGGTTTTGGTGCTTGCATGGTGTTTCTCCATTACGCATCCCGGCACTACAACTCCGAGTGATCCTTTAATTGCAGCGCGTCAAGCCTGCTTAAAAATCCAGCAGCGCACGGTAGAGCTCCGTCTTGGCGCTCCGTTGATTACGGCTTGGGAAGCTCGAACCGCGCTGTACACCGCCTTGTTGGTTTCCAGCCACTTACGGCTACGACTGTTCACTAGCAGCCCACGCAACGTTTTGAGGTCGGCGAGGTTCTGCCGGTGGAGGCTGGCCAACTCCGCAAATTCGTTGAGGTTGATCGCGATAAGTTTGGGGTCAGTACTGTGATTGACCTGCGGGCCTTCGCCGATACTTTCCAGGTATTCGAAAACCTCCCAAAACTCAGCAACCAGCGGGTGGTCAGCGCTGATCGCGGCTTGTCGCTCCAGCGCCATGCTCACCAGCGCTTGTTGTGTTGTGGCTACCTCGTTGTCATCGAGCGGGCACACCAAGCGCAGGCAATCCACCAGAGCCATCAACTGGCTGTGGTTTTTGATAATCCGTTCAACGCGAATATCTTTGAGTTCGCGTAAATGCCGCTCGTGAAGCAGCACTCGCTCGGCGAACTGAGTCATCACCTGCGTCTCAGCGCGTACGGCCAGTAGCAAGAAATGGCTCAAATGCTCAACCGGAATCAGATTCAAATTGTCAGCGGCCGCGCGACTCTCAGTCGTGACTTCCGGCCGTGCAAAATGCGATTTGATGATCCGCGTGAGGATGGCTTCGGAAGCGCTGACATCGGCGTTCTGACTGATTGCAATCGCACCACGAAACGGTGGCTCGTAAGTCTCGTTACCACTGGTTTTCATGCCTTTGGTGCCAAGCGTGCCGCCGCCGTAATAGTCCTTCAGCTCGTCCCAGTCGAAACCTTTGGCGTGGGCTTTGTCCGGTTCATTCCGATCGCCCTCGATCAGCACCACCGGCATATTGGAAACTTGCCCCATCGCCCGCTGGCGTCCGGCCCGGGTCGATTTCGAAGGATCAAACCCCTCATGCTCGCGGCCGAGCAGCTTCCACAAAAAAGTCAGCAATGTGGTCTTGCCGGCGCCGGCTTCGCCAGTGACCTCAAGAAACGGAAACGACTTGTACTTCGCTCGGATCTGCTCGGCGAAGAGCGAGCCAAACCAGAAGGCGAGGGCGACAATTCCCTTGGCACCAAAGCACAACCACAACATCGGCAACCAGTCAGTGCGGTACTGCTTCCCGTCGCGCTGAATGTGCATGGTGATCGACTTCTGCAGTGTCTTGAGTCGCAGTTTGCCGAATTCGAAAAAGTCTTCCTTGTTCACCAGGCTGACGATGCCGCCTCGTACTGCGAGATCGCCGAACACGTAACAACTGTGCTGCTTGCTATAGCCGACGAAGTCGATCGTTTCAACAGTCTTCAAACCGAACAATTGGTCCTTCATGATCTTGTCGAGCTGCTTGCTACTGCCGGTAAACACCGCGCCGGCAGCCATCCCCAGCAAGCGTTTTTTGAACTCGCTAGCAGCAGCGACCTGGCCACCGGTGAAGGTGTTTTTCACGCTGCCACTGTCGTGGGGGAAGTCGACGCGAAAGTAATACCAGGATTCATCGGTGACTTCGTTACGTTGAAAATACAAGGCCTGTGGGTAGCAGTTGGCAATCTCGACAACACCACCACATTGCCGCAGGGCTTTTTGCCGTCGCTGGCCTTCGCTGAGTAGCTGGTCTTCGTGAAGGTCGGAAGCTTCCAGCGCATGCATCGCCCGGCTGAAACTCTCGAGATCCATCCTGAACCAGTACAAACGACTGTCGAAACCAAAGTGAAATTCATGGCGCTCGCGCCAGTCGTACATCAGCACGCCTTTTTCTGAGGCGCTTTCCGCGATCAGCAAAGAGCCATAATAGCGGGCGGTGGCCACGTCTTTTTTAATCCGCTCGGCGCGCTGATTTTCATCATCGATGAAAGCCCAGCGTTGATGCAGATCGTTCCAGTCGACCTTGCGGCTGTCTGTTTGGGGGATCTGCGCTGCATAGCATTCGTAACCTAGGGCTCGAGCCTGGCGCACCCAGCGCTTGGTGTACTTGTGCGCACCCGGTTCGTTGTCCAATGCCCAAACCAGTTTGGGCAACTTCCCGCCGCGCTGGCGAGCCAGCATCTTCAATGAGTCCTCAGGGAAAAGGTTGGACGACATCGCGGACACTGCCGCGATGCCGTTATGCACCAGAGCGATCGCGTCAAAAATGCCCTCCACAATCCACAATTCTGCGACGTCTAGCAGTCCAATGCAGGGAGGACACCACCAGCAACCACGCGGGCTTTCGCCGGCTTTGAAGCGCGCCTTCATCTTGCCGAACCGTTGCGGCCGGTCGATCAGGCGTTCCCAGTAACCTCCCTTATCGAGCGCGAAGCGAACAGTCGCGCTGCCAGCGCTCAACGCTTCAGAGAAATACGTTTCCTGAGAGAACCAGCCTTGAATAAGTTCAAAGCGAAAGCCCCGAGCAAATTCAAGATAAGCCCGAGCCGTCGCCAAGGGGAATTGCTCAGAGGACGGCGCGCGCTTGCTCCAGTCGCCGAACAAATCTTCGTAGATATCTTTAAGGTGCCACTGCTGCGCGCATTTGCTTTCTCGTCCGCAGATGAGCAACCAAGGCTCGGCATACCGCGTGTAGAGCTCTTCCTTTCCACACGCTGGGCATTTGCCGCCTCGCAGATAATCGGTGCTCAAGCGACGCTTGAGTCCATAGTCATCTGCGAGGCGCTGCAATACATCGGCGTGTAAAGTGCTGGGAAAGGCGCTCACCAAGAACGCCTTCTCCAGATTTCTTCCGAGAGTGCAGTGATCAACTGCTGTTTAACTCGCAAGGACGGAAGGGCAGCCAGCATTGCGTTAAGCCTGTGTTCGATGGGAATGACACTAAATAGCTCTTCATCCCAGTGCTTTTCATGAAGTGCGGCATACAGATCGCGAATGTCATCCAGAAGCTTGCACGCTTCGATACGGCTCAGTGTCAGGTTGATGCAGATTGAGTCTTCCATGAAATCCTCGATTTTTAGGCAAAGCGTTCCCAACCCTGTGGATCAGGGATGCGGGGTACTTAAATAAGAAGGGTTAGAGCGTCTCGGTGACCTGGTGAGGCGCTCGATCGGCCTGCTGCAAGTCATTCCACGCCAGGTACACCAGCTTTTCCGCGAGGTTGGCCGGAACCTCAAGGGCTACGATCAAATGGTGTTCGGCGCTGCTGAACAAGCGATCTGAGTCGACAAGGTACTCAGATCGATGCCGCAACAGGTAGGCGTGAGCTGCGTCCTGCATGCAGGTGCGATAGTCAGGGGCGAAGTGGGTGGTGTTCATCGTGCGGCCTCCATTGCCTGAGGCGGAATCAACGACATCTGATTGTCATCGGGCTGCATGGCCGCTCGACGCTGCGCCACACATGCCAACGGGAGTTGCACGGCAGGGTTTGCCATTCCGCTGGGACTCATCTCATGCGTCATCTCAAACTCAGCCCGGACAGACCAGCCGCAGGCTTCGTTTAGGCACTGCAGATAAGCGACACGCAGAAAAATATGAGTGCCTTCGCTGGTGCGTATTCGCATGCGGTTATGGCAATGGGGGCAAACAAGTTTATAAGTGCTCAATGGTGGGCATCCTTGCGTTGGGTGAACGATTTGACTCTCAGTCTCCGGTGTTAACAGTGCCGACCTTTATACCCAGCAATACCGCAGCGTCATGGGCTTTGCCGCGAAGTCCTTTCTTGCGACCGTTGAGCAAATCACTGACCAAGTTGCTATTGAGGTCGTTACGACGACAGAACTCGGCAAGGCTGATGCCTTTCCGATCAAGTTCCGCTCGGGCTTGCTCGGTTGTGAGTGGGGCGGGCATAGTGTCCATTCGTGTGCATTCGTGTTGGTTTGATTTCATTATGCCCAAATAGTTGGGCCTGTAAAGGGTGAAAGCTTGAAAAGTTGTGCATCTCAGGAAGACTTGGACGTTGGAGTAGGTGAGCGCTTGCGCGAGGAAAGGACGCGCCTGGGCCTTAACCAAGATGCCTTTGCACAGCAGGGCGGCATCACTCGCAACACGCAGGGCAGCTATGAAAAAGGCGAGCGTAATCCTGATTCTGCCTATCTCACCGCCGTGGCCAGAGCTGGTGTGGACGTCCTTTACGTCTTGACCGGTGTACGTCTATCGGCAACTCCCAATGAGCTGGATGCTGCTGAAAACCAACTCATTCAACAGCTTCGAACGCTTTCTGAGTATGACCAAAAAGCTGTGCATCGAATTGTCGGCGCCATGGCCGAAGTTACCCACCTTTCTGCTGCTACGAAATAACTCGTCGAGATTTAAAACATTCGTTACGACGGATTTCAGTTTTGATTTTCCACACTCATGAGTAACGTTGCCCCTCAATGCACTTAATGGAGTAGTGGGCATTTGGATCAAGACAAAAAAGAGAACATACGCACGGATAAACCAAAGTGCGAAATGTCCGAGTTAACGCAAGAAGAGCGGAATCTTCTTACATGGTATAGAGCGATGTCTGAAGCGGATCGTGGATACATACAGCGCATATCACAGGCGCTTGTCCACAAGCCGTGACACTTAAGTTCAGTGCGACCGACCCATAACTTTTGTAATTAATTGGATAGAAATGGAAAGCCCAAAGGAAGCCCGGCCCTGTGTCGGGCGTTTTGATGCTCGGGGGAGGGCGCCAAAAGCACGCCCAACCACCGTCGAAGCACTCAAACGTAGAGGCTTCGCTCGCTATTTTGCGGCTTTCAGAGTCACCGGGCCGGGGCGTGGTGACATGGCTTTGAGGACATCATCGACCAAGGCTTTTGCGAACACCGTCGCGAAGTGCGCGCCCCAGGCATATCGGTCAGTTTCCTTCGCGAAAGCGGCGTCTTCTGCCAGTGATTTGGCCAGGCACAGCAGATCTGATGCCCGAGTCAATGCGTCCTTGAACGGAACGCCGGCACAAACTTGAAACAGTGGCTTGTCCGCGCAATAGATGAAGTGGGTGTGACCGATGGTTTTTTCTTCGGCTTCTTCGATCATTTGGCACCTCCAGCAATAGAGGGCAATTGGGAAGAGAGTGAAATCAGGCGTTGAGGGTGAGGTGGGGCATATATGAGAATAGTGATGTACATGGTCTAACTCCTTGACATGAGGAGCTGCCGCTATCGTTTCCAAGCGAATGGGTGGCAGCTGTACGCAGGTTGG
Source organism: Pseudomonas koreensis (assembly GCF_036668835.1). Lineage (GTDB taxonomy): Bacteria > Pseudomonadota > Gammaproteobacteria > Pseudomonadales > Pseudomonadaceae > Aquipseudomonas > Aquipseudomonas koreensis_I. The sequence goes on along the minus strand of NZ_JAZEVW010000002.1, from coordinate 368,959 downwards.
AAACCGGGAGTCAAGGAGACCGGCACGTCCTAAGACGTCCCACGCACAGCCGCCATATCATAAACCTACAGTCGTAAAAGTACGCTGACGCTTATGGGAGGAGCGCTGTTGCGTGACTCGACGGGTTTCCAAGCCCGATCGCTGAATCTACAGCGATGTCTGGAGAGTATCCCGGCGAATTGAGGGTCGGCAAGGCACTTGCCTGCTGAGAGCACAGAAGTCGTGCTTCCTTACGCAACTCGCGGATTTTGCCTACAACTTTGACCTGAGTCACTTGATATTCGGATCCCCATGTCAAACGGGTCCGCGGACTCATTCGCCTGTGACGCGTAGGCTTTCTGTGAGAGGTCAGGAGTCACCCCGTCAGTAAAATGAGATACAGCGAGATGGGGCCGAATAACAGGAACCAAAGATCTCGTTGGATTTCACGAACGTCAGTCGCGAAGCTGCGAGGAGCGTTTCAGGAGGCTGAAGTCATTATCTCGAAACCTGTGCCCTGCTTGATCGCGTAGCTCAAAAGCCGAATTCGGGAAATTGCTGCGCCGTACCTGCAAACGGCAGGCGAAAAAAAACCGCCTTTGCAGGGCGGTTCTTTTGTAAGCCTTCGCTTGCGGCTCAGGCTAAGTACGTCTCACAGACAATACTGGCGTGCGGTCATATTATTAATCTTCAATCATCCTCGCAAGGTGATTTTTGAGCCACGCGACCAAATCGCCGCTTTTTTGGCCGATACACCGAAGCGATGATACTGGCAGAAATACCGATTTACAAAACCCCCTTATCCTTTTGCCAGGGAACCCCTGAGGATCAGGTTAAGATGTCGTCGCTCGTATGCCAGTGCGGCGGTGAGGTTTGGCTGGTGGCATAACAGATTTATGCCCTCTGACACGGTTTTGCACCCGTGCCGGATGATGCCTCGGAGGGGTCTCAACCGGCCGCCTCACAGGCAATACTGGCGTATCTGCTGAAGGCACGCGTGATCCGGTAAGTGTGCTGGAGGTTTGGCCCCCAACCTGGAGGCCAAAACGTATGAAGCTTTTGCTGCGTACGCTGAGCCTCGTATGGAGATTGTTTAAAGCGTTCCGCTTTTACGAGTTCCTGCGAGACCACTTTGACGACCTGAAGTAACGGTCGTTTTTGTGGGAAAACCCGTTTCAGCTTCTGCTGAAGCGGGTTTTTTTTGTCCTGTATAAGCTGTCAAAAATACGCTTTTATATCGGTCGTTTCCTTATGCGCCGTAAGGCATTTCGTCGGCATCTGTAGGTACCATGCGTAGACTCGAAATATACTGGTTGTACGTACAGTGCCATTCGCATGGGAAACCGAACCGATGAAAACCACAATAACCGTCGCATCTGGCTCGCAGTCAAACGACTTAGCGCACTGGCGGGCGATGCTCGCCGACAGATCCGCGCTTTTCGCTCGACCAGGCGCTCACCACAAAGCACTCCTGACCGGAGCCCGCACCCTATACACAAATAAGGTGATTGATAGCGACGACATCTGCGATCTGCTTGAGTTGGCGGATGGGGCGCTAGCCTTTGCGGTGGAATCGATGCTCGACATCAATAGTGATGAGTAGGCAGTGACGAGTCACCTCGTCCCTACAGTCCATTTCTCATCCAGGTTCGAATCATGAGTGTCACCATCCTTGGCCCGTTGTCGGCGGGCGGCGAAACGCTCCCGCTTTACTCGTTCCGTATACCGGCGGGCTTTCCGTCCCCAGCCGCCGACCACATCGAAAAGCATATCTCCCTGGACGAGCTGTTCGATATCCGAGCGCCGCACGTCTACCTTGCGAAGATCGAGGGCGACAGCATGCAAGGCGCGGGAATATTTTGCGGCGATCTGGTCATCGTCAATCGCAGCCTCAATGCCGAACACGGCGATATTGTCATCGCCGGCCTCAACGCCGAACCCATCTGCAAACGCCTACACCGCCGCGACAACGTCGTCATGCTGCTATCGGCAAACAGCAAGTACCCGCCGCGCTATGTAATGGAGGGTGACGAGCTGGTGATTTGGGGTGTAGTGACCTATAGCGTGCGCGACCATGGCAGGTCGTGATCGGGTCTTCGCCCTCATTGACTGCAACAGCTTCTACACAAGCTGCGAGCGTGTCTTTCGCCCTGATCTCGCCAATACCCCCATCGTCGTTCTGAGCAACAACGATGGGTGCGTCATTGCCCGCAGCTGCGACGCCAAACCCTTCGCGAAAATGGGCGCGCCGTACTTTCAGATTCGTCATGAACTGCGTCGTCACGGTATCCAGGTGTTCAGCAGCTACTGCGCGCTTTACGGCGACATGAGCGAACGCGTGATGACGATCATCGAGTCCATGGTTCCGGCCGTCGAGGTGTAAAGCATCGATGAGGCCTTCGCCAGTCTCACTGGCGTTCCCGGTGACCTGACGACTTTCGGACGAACCATTCGCGCTGCCGTCTACAAAGGAACGGGCATCCCAGTTGGCGTGGGCATCGCGCCAACCAAAACCCTAGCCAAACTCGCCAACCACAAAGCAAAGTGTCTGCAAGCGCATACCGGCGGAGTGGCGGATATCTGCGACCCTGTCAAGCGCGACTGGGTGTTCCGGAATACAGAAGTCGGTGAAGAGTGGGGCATCGGGCGTCCTATGAAAGCCCATCTCGAAGCCATGCAGATTGCCACAGCAATGGACCTCGCGAGAGCGGACGCTCCGACAGAAGTCCAGCGTCGTCATCGAGAAGACCGCACGGGAGCTGACCGGAACGTCGCGTCTAGAACTCTTAGAGACCGAGCCGGCCAAGCAGGAATATGCAGCAGCCGCATGTTTGGAATGCGGCTGACCACCATCGATCTTGTTAAGGAAGCGGTCGCCACCTACGTGCATCGCGCGGGGGAAAAGCTTAGAGCGCAAAACTCTCTGTGCAAGAAAATGCGCATCGGTATACGCACCGGCATGTACAGTCCGGAGGAAACCAAATATGCCAACAGTGCTTTGATTGAATTACCTTACCCGACTAATGATGTGAGGCTGCTAACCAAGGGCGCGACCGAGGCGATCACCCGTCTGTTCCGGTCTGGCTTCAAGTACAGCAAGGCCGAAGTTTTACTGATGGATCTGCGGCAGCCAGGTGAATTTACGTATGATCTATTCGCTCCGTCACAACCTCAAGCCGCTGAAAGAGTTATGGGGGTTCTGGATGAGATTAACCAACGGTGGGGCAGCGGAACGCTGCGTGCTGGTAGTATGCCGACAGATCCCGATTGGGGGATGCAGCGGGGGACGATGAGTCTGAGTTTCACCACGAATCTTGATCAGCTGTGGGTAGTGAAGTGCAAATAATACTGACATATGAAAAATTTAGCATTGGTTTGCGGTGGCGAATACTTAAACTGGTGCATATATCTATAATTTTTTAAAAGGATTTTATTTATGGTCTTAGATTGGAATTGGTTTTTTAGTTCTTTGTCGCAGTCGGCTGCGGCGATAGTGGGTATATTTGGTGCTTTTATTATTACAAAAATCTTTTCTAATCAAACAGTTTTTCGTGAAAAAAATACCAAGTTGAGAGATCTATTAGTTCAAGCAAAAAAAATTTCGGATTCGGCGAATAGCTATAATATTGGTTGGTATAATGAATGTTATAATAGGGACGAGTACGATGAGTTTTCTGATTTTCTTGAAGAGTTCTATGGTAATGAAGAATCGGTTAGTAAAGTCACAGAGGATGTCTTGAGTGATTTTGTTGGAGAGCGTAAATTCTCTCCTTATTCGGATATGGAGGGTGTAAGGGAGAGGCTAATGGTAATTGCTCGAAAATTTTGTGAGGCTAACGTTGAAAAGCGAGAGAAGCGCGAGGCTGCGGCAGAGGCTTATGCGCGGAGTAAAAAAGATATTAACCCGCAAAGAAGTATCTTAGGTATCCCTAACAGCCTTGGGGCGCGGTATTTCACTACACCGGAACCCCGTCCCGCCGATTTTGTTCCTCGAGTGCCATTACCGGTGGTTGAAATGAATAAGGTTAGAGACGGCTTCAAGCAAAGTTTTTTAGATGCCAAACATCATTCTAGATTGGCGGCCGAGTTTTTAGCGTCGATAAAAGGAAATCCTGAATCCCCTAAACAAATCACATATGCATTAGCGCTGGTGTTATTTATATTTTTCATTGGTGTGATATATCCGTTGAGCTTTTTGCCAGCAGCGGGGGAGCCAAAGCTGGGTTTTTCAATGGCGATATTTTATTATAATGTTTTTTCCTTCAAAGGTTATCTGCTAGGAGTTGTGAGTATGGCGTTTAGCATTATTGTCGGGTTATTTTTTAATACCCATGCTAAAATGAAATACCCTCCGGCGGATGTTGATAAGATTAAGGGTCTTACACTTTCTGAGAGCTACTGTTCAACTTTTAAAGTAATGGTGGATAGGTAGTGGTGGCGGTTTTCTTGCCTTATTAAGGGGGGTTGTAAGGGGTGCATAATGAGTAGATCAGGAGAAATAAAACGGAATCATCACTACGTATGGGCTCATTATCTGAGGGCGTGGGCCTCGAACAATAATATATGGCATCTTGGGCCGAGTGGGGCTGTTTCGTACAATAGTATTAAAGGATTGTCTAAGGAAGAAGGATACAACAATGTAATCGCTTTGACTGAAGAAGATGTTGATTTTCTCAAGCGATGGCCTACGCATGACTCTCCATCTCTCAAAGATTTTCACAAGCGGCAGATTGCCTATTTTGGATTGGTATCCAAGTTGATTAATTGCCATGTTGGTCAGGAGGATAGTTCGAAATATGAGGATCTTTGCAGAATCTCAAAAGAAGCTGAATCGAATTTTTTTGAAGAGACACATACGGCTATTGAGCTTTTAGCAAGACCCATCCTCGATCAGTTGGTTGCAGGGGATGCAACTTGTCTGGAAGACAAAAAAAACAGTACAAATTTTTGTAATTTTTTAGCTCATCAGCTTTTTCGTACGCGAAAGATTAGAGATCGTATTTTCGCAGAGCATGAAAAACTTAAGCCGAAAAACGCTCAAGAGGTCCACTATATGAGGCTGTTCAGAAAGAACTGGTGGCTTCTTAGCTTTATGAATGGCAGTGGGTTTGGATATGGGCTCGTAAAGGGCTGGGAAAAGTCAAAAAGGGTTTTTGTCAGAAATGAGACGGATTTACCATTTATTACAAGCGATTGTCCGGTAATTAACTTGCAGGCCTCAGGGGGGGCTGCAGCTCGGTTAAGCGTGCCGAAAACGATGGATTTGTACTATCCAATTTCGCCTAAATTTGGATATATTATCGCGGATAGTGACAGCTATGAGCATATGTCCGATGGTATTAGTGAAAGTGAAGTGCGTCATTTGAATATCGCTGTGGCCGGCAATGCTCACCTTACGATTTATTCCAGCTCCGAAGCATCGATGAGAGAGTTTAAACCGCATTATTTGAGATTGCAGAAGCCTTAATGGACTTTTTAACGCGAAAGCACAGGAATGCGAAAATGGCCGCATCGTTTTGTTAAGCGCGTGTCAGCAGTACTCGGCACGCGCTCTATAATCATCCTCCTCGAATCAACATCCTTGCAACCCACTCCGCCACCTGCGTAACAACGGCATTTCCGGCACCGAAAGCCTCTGCAAGGTTGGCCGCATCCAGTCCGAGGCAAAACCCATCATCTTCAGCCGCTCGCTGCCGCTCAGCCATCTGATCCCATCCGTTCGCGTGAGCGACGAGAGTGGTACAGCCCATAGCGATCTGTGAGGGGACTCTGTCGGCCAGTAGAGTATTGGCAGCCCAGGCATCCGCGGGGCGTGGCCAGGGCTGCGATTGAGACGCTGGAGGTATTGCGTCCACTGGCGCGGCGTCAGCCAGGAACTCGAAGGGGGGCATTTGTTCAAAACCTGCGACCAGGAATATTCGACGACGTTGCTGGGGGACTCCGAAATATTGAGCATTAAGCACTCGCCAAAATCCCACATACCCGCAGTCCGCAAGGGCCCGGATGACTGTCTCAAAGTCGTGGCTATCGTTGACAGCGAGCAGGTTAACGACGTTCTCAAGCACCACCCAGCGAGGTTGAATTTCCTTGAGGATTCGTATGACTTCCCAAAACAATCCGCTGCGTGCGCCGCGTAGGCCGCGGGTGTCTCGATTGTTTTCTCGGGCGCCGGCGATGCTAATGTCCTGGCAGGGGAAGCCTGCTGTGAGGACGTCGACGGAGCAGAGGTTGTGGGCGCCGCAGTGGCGCACGTCTTCGAATTGCTGGGCGTGGGGAAATCGATCGGCAAGCACAGCCCGGTTGATGGGGTTGAGTTCGACTTGCCAGGCGCTGCGGTATCCCGTGTTTTCAAATCCGACATCAAAGCCTCCTATGCCTGCGAACAGGCTGCCAAGGGTGGGTTGGGGCATTCAGGAACTCGTTGTTCTGGATGCTCGCGGCACTCTTGGGGGAGGCTCGGGGCCTTCAGGTGGTTGAGTGTCCGGCAGCGCGGGCACTTGATTTGTAATTCAGTGAAGCCGCTGGCAGCGGCGAGTTTGCGGCAGCAGTGGCCGCAACGTATGTCCTGCATGCAATCGTCCTTGATGGGTCATGGTTTTTCTCGTTGCAGTTTTTTCCATTCGCGATCCGCCGCACGTTTGGCGGAGCTCTCAGCGGCGTACAGCCAACGTAGGCGTTTTGGCTTGCGTTGGTCTCCAGTCGTTATCGGCTTCTGCACACCGCTTTTCTCGTCTCGGTAGTACGCGATGACGCCTGTGAATACGTCTTTGTTCTCCTCGGCCAACCCCTCAAGCGTGTCTTCCGGCAACTTGCTCTCAAGCTCAAGGCTGACCGTGTAGCCGCTGTCCGCGGTGAGGGAATGCTGCACGTTGCCGCCGTACCAGATGACTTCGTCGATTTCGGGTTTCGCGCCTTCGAGCGTGTAGGTCAGCTCTGGAATCAGATCCGGTCTCCCGATGGCCAGTGTGTAGCTGAGCGTTGCGCTTCCGCGCTGCAATCGGTTGAACTCGGCGCGGGCAGCGCGTAGGGCCGATTGCCGATCGCTGTACGTGTGGCGCAGATCCTTGGAGTTTTCGCCGCCACCCGCAATTGCGTGCTGCTTTTCGCCGCTGTTCACGTCGTAGAAATAGGCACGCACTCCGTCGTAACTATCGCGGTCGGCTTGCAGGTAGCGGTGTTGGTCGCCGTCGGCGCGAGTCAGGGTGATGTGGGGCAGATCGGCACCGTTGGCGGTCTTTCCGCCGCCGGCCGGCAGACACAACAGGCAGCCAGCCTTAACGGTGACGACGGCATCGAATTCTACGCCGATGCGGCTGATCAGATTGGCGTCGGATTCGTTAGCCTGGTCGAGCTGCAGGATGGGTAAACCGTCAAGAGTGCCGGCAATGGTGGTGCTCAGGCCGTTGCCCAAGGCGATGTCTCCGAGCACGTCGCCGAGGGTGGTGTTACTCCAACTGCGTTCGCGCTTGGTCTTTAGACTCTTACGTAAATCGACGGATCGAGCGCGAATGGTCAGCACATCGGGCGCGCCGGAGTATTCGGTTTCATCGACGGTGTAGGTACCTTTGTCGATCAGGCCGGTGTCGCTCCAGCCCAGCCACACGCGAATTAGCGCGCCGGTGGGAGGGATGGCCAACAGGCCGTCATGGTCGCTGAGGGTGATGCTGAGCTGATCGGCTTCGATGCCGCGATTGTCGGTCAGGTCCAGGCTCATCAAGCGCGGGCTGATCAGCTGAGCGATGTCGTTGCCGTCCACAGTGATGCGGAAGGCCGGCACTGGATAAGCGACTTCTCGCTGGTAGCGTGAGAGGCCCTTGTCCAGATAACCGGTAACGCGGGAGAGGGCAGCGTCGATCATAACAGTGTCCTCATGATGCTGATGCCCACGCTGGTTCCGACTCCGATCAGATCGATACAGTCGTCATCGATGCGCTTGAGGCTCACCGTGAATTCAATACGCCGGGGTGTGCCGTCACGGAAAAACAGTGTCTTGGTTTCGCTCAGGCTCTCGATGATCCACAAACCGTAGATCCGGCCGCTGCCTTCGACCATCGGCCAGGCTTTACCGGTGTTGGCCATCAGCCGCAGTGCATCGAGGCTGAGTGCGCTGCCGGCCAGTTCCGGCAGGATGACGCCGGGCAGAGTGATCGAGTCGTCACCCCGCCCCAAAAACTGCCGAGCCGGTGCCGAGCCGACACGGTTGCTGCTCGCGTGGCGCCATTCTGTTTGGCGTTGCAAGGCTTGGTAAGCAGCGGTCGAGAGACTGAAGACGAACATGCCCAAGGCAAGCATCATGGGCGTTACTCCAGGTCGGCCAAACGGCTGCGTTGACGGGCTTCTTTCTCGTACTGGATGCGGGTCATCTCGGCGCGTACCGCACGACCAATCGCCAACGGATCCATGCCCGGGGCAGCCTGGACGTTGATCTCGTAACTATCGTGGCTGTCGTGAATCGATGGCGATTTAGGTTTGAGCGGAGATCGGTTGTCGACGGTCAGCGAATGGTTTCTCGCGCCCGGCATAAAGCTGATCGCTTTGGTTGTGTCATTGAGCCGCTGAGTCAACCCGCTTAGCACGCCGATCGGTTGACGCTGATGACGCTCCAGTCCTTGAGTGAGGCCGGTCATGGTGAAACCGCCCAACTCGGCGAATACGCGAGAAGGGCTGTTGATACCGAGCTTTTCCTTGAACCAGCCAATGGTGGAGTCGCCGATATCCCCCATGACATTTTTCAGCTTGCCGATCCCCGCCTTCAGCCCGTTCACCAGCCCGTCGATGATCATCCCGCCGAACTCGGTAAACCGACCGGGCAGCTCAATCCCGAGGTATCTCATGACTGCCGCGAAGGCCTGATAAAGCAAGCCCACAGGGCTGAAATTGATCAGGGTCTTGAGGATGCCGGTCGTGCCACCTTTGAAACCTGCTTTGATCTCTTTCCAGGCATCGGTGAAGTAGAGCTTCACGGCGTCCCAATTCTGGTAGAGCAAGTAGGCTGCGCCGGCAATGGCGGTGATGGCCAAGCCGATGGGATTCAACATCAGCGCGCGCCCGAGGAGGAGCAGCGCTTTACCCACGAACGGCAGTACCTTGCGACCAAGACTCCACAACAGGTTGATCAGGCTGGGCAGGCGAATCCCCAAGCTCAGGAACATGAGTCGTAACGCCACGAAGGGCAGCATGACACCGGCAACCGTAACCATCAGGCCACCGAGTACCACCGCTAACCCCGCGATGATTGCTACAGCTTTTACAATGGTGGCCGCCAGTTCCGGATGCTCGGCAGCCCAGTTTTTTACACCGCGAATAACCTCCGTGAGGGATTGGATCAGCGACCGTAAAGGCCCGTCCTGCTGATCCTGCAATTCAATGCCCAGATCCTGCCAGGCACTGCCTAGCGTTGTCAGGTCGCCTTTCAAATTGTCAGCCATGACTTTGGCGGTGCGAGCTGCCTCGCCTTGGCTTTCACGCAGGCTGGCAATCAGTTTTTGCAGCTCGCCATTGCCGGCCTGAGTCACCAATTGGGCCATGCCTTTGACGGCTTCTTCACCGGCAATGGCCTTGAACAGGCCACCTTTTTTCGCAGTGCCCAGGTCTTTGGTTTTGTCGTGAATCTCTTTGAGGATGTCCGGCATTTTCCGCAAGTTGCCGAGAGCGTCAGCAGTGCGGATCTGCAATTGTGCGAGTGCTTTTTCTGCAGCTTTGGGCGGCGCTGCCAAGCGGTTCATGATCGAACTCAGGGCCGTGCCGCCCATGCTGCCTTGCAAACCAGCATCACCCAATTTGCCCGCCATCGCGGCGGCGGTTTCCAGCTCGACGCCGTAGGTCTTGGCCATTGGTGCTGCGTATTTCATGGTTTCGCCGAGCATCTGCAAATTGGTGTTGGAGCGGGTAAACGTGCCGACGAGTACGTCGCCCAGTTTGCTCATATGCTCGGCTTCCATACCGAGTCCGGAGAGAATGTTTGAAGCGATGTCGGCGGTCTGGGCCAATTCAGTACCGCCGGCAGAGGCGAGGTCGAGCATGCCGGGCATGGCGGCTTTGATTGCTTTCGGCTGGAAGCCGGCCATGCCCAGAAAACCTTGAGCATCGGCGGCTTGGCCGGCGGTGAATTGTGTGGAACTGCCCAGCCCTCGCGCCTGCTTGCGCAGATCCGATAGCTCGGGAGCGTTTTGATCGAGGCGGGTGATCGCTTGCACTTTGCTCATGCTGGCGTCGAAGTCGATGCCGGGCATGATCATCTTTGCGCCGGCATACAGCGCTGCGCCTCCGCTCGCAGCCGCTGCCGTGCCTTTTCCAGCCATTGAACTGGCGACATCTCGCTGATTTTGTATTGCGGCACGGGCCGCTGTCAGCCTGCGCTGTTGAGCCGCCAACGCCGCCAAACGTCGGGTCTGCTCAGTGATGCTTTGATTTGCAGCATCGGTTTGCTCACGCAGGCGACGTTCGTGCTGGCTTAGGTTTTTGGTACTGAGACCGGCGTCGTGCAGCCGAGTACGAAGGCGCTGTAGCTGCTCGCTGTTGTGCTGGTGTTGTTGCTTGAGCTTCTGCGCTTCACGGACGGCATTGCGCAATTCTTGTGTCATGGTCTTCGTCGGCGCAGCAGTGGCGGCCATTTGCTGACTTAACGTTCTGACTTTGTTGCGTGCTGCTTGCAGCGCCTGAGCCGTCATCTCGGCCGCCGCACGTTGCGAGCGCCAGGCGCTCACATCCTTCTGCTGTGAGTTGAGTCGCTTGAGCTTTTCGCGGGCCTCCTTCAAGGCACGGGCTGCGCCGATGCTGCTGTTGTTGATCGCCCTCAGTGGCCGAGTGGCCTGATCGATGGCACTCAGCAATACCCGCAGTTTCAGATCATTCGCCATCGGCGACACTCCGCAGCCTGGCGCGCTCGCGCCATTCCATCAGCTCTTGAAGGCCCAGCGAATCCATGTCCGCTGGCGCCCAATGAAAGACCACCGCCAAGTCAGCCATGGCGTTCTCTACGCAACGAGGCAGACATCCGTCTTCACCGACTTCTGCAACAAAAAAGCGGAAATCTTGCTGCCACAGGCCAGCAGATCCGCCGGGTCCATGCCGGCGGCTTCCGGCGCTGTGATGCCTGGCGACGTGATGCGCGGCAGGATTTTGATCAGGGTTGCGACGTCCATGTTCAGCAACTCGATCAACTGCACGCCGCGCAGTTCACCCGATTGGGGTTTGCGCAGAGTGAGCGTATTGATCGTGGTTTTGCCGCGAATGATGGGTGTATCGAGTGTGACGCTGTTGTCATCGACAGAAAGGTTGATTTCGTGTGGCTCGATGCTTTGCATAGGGAGTGGCCTAAGGTTGGGCGAAGGTCAGAGACCGATCGCGGCGCGCTGCTTTTCGAGCATGTCGACGCCGTTCACTTTTTCGATGAAATTGAGCAGATCGATCTCGATGATTTCTTCGTTATCGACGATGAGCTTGTAGTAGGAGCAGGTCGTGGTGATGCTGTGTTCGGTGTCTTCGCCGGGTTGGTTGTCGCCCATCTCGATGCTCTCGTGACGGCCGCGCATGACCACTTCAACGGCGCTTACATCACCGGTGTCGTCCTGCTGGAAGGCGCCGGCAAAACGCAGGGCGATACCTGAAGCGTTCACTGCGCCGAACTGGCGCAGCGCGATCAGGTCCAGCCCGCCGGTCTTCCATTCGAACTGGATGCCGTCGTCGGAGAAACCCAGGTCAGCCTTGACCGGGCCGTTCATGCCGCCGCCGCGATAGCTCTCCATCTTGCGGCCGAGTGGGGGCAGGGTGACGCTCTTGACCACGCCGACATAGCTGTTGGCATCGTTGAACAGGTTGAGATTTTTCAGTTTGCGCGGCAGGGCCATGGCGCCGTTCTCCGGTTAGCGGTTGATCTGGCTGGCGAAGTTGATGAGGTAGCGGTCGGTGATGCGTTGACGCAGGGTCAGGTCTTCCAGCGGCGGGATCGGTGTGTAGTCGTAATCCAGCCAGAGCTTGCCGGCCTTGAGGGTGTCTTTCGTGTTGATGTCTTCGGGGTACCAACACCCGCCACCAACGAGATAACCGGCAGCTGTCTTGGTGCGAAATTCGGCGTTGACGGACTCAATCATGTCGCGCACCAACGAGGCGTGCAGAGGTTTGTCCATCGCCCACATCTGCGCGCCGGCCATCGTGTCCGCGAGCACTTGCGCGGTGCGGGTGTAGTTCTCGAAAGCGAACTGCGGATCGTCGCTACAGGTGCGGCTGCCCCAGAAACGGAAACCGCCTTCGTTGATCAATGTGGTGACTTCATGAGCGTTGAGGTAGTTGGCATCGGTCGCCGGGTTTTGCAGATCCCAGAACACGTCGGCGCTGATGCCAGTCACGCCGCTGACGGCCACGTTGGATAGAGTTTTGTGCCAGCCGGTTTGCTGATCGATCTTGGCGCGTAGCCCCAAGGCATTTGCCACTGCGCTGGCGTTCGAGACTTGATTGAGCGTCCTGTTCCAGCTCAGGAAGTCTGGCCAGATAACCATGACCTCTCGCGCGCCAAAATTGCGCCGGTAGGCGACGGCTTCTTCCTTGGTTTTGCAATTCCAGGCGCTGATGTAAGCGAAGGCGCGAAGCTGTTGCGCGACAGCGGCCAATGCCGTGGCGACCGGTAAAGAGTCGAGTCCTGGTACGCCGAGAATGCGTGGCACCATGCCCAGCCTCGATTTGGCGGCGAGCAGGGCTTTCATGCCCGTGTACTTGCCTGCCTCGGTGGTGGTGCCGATCAAGGCACTGGTGGTTTCCGCCTCGTCTTGGCCTTGTTTAACCCGCACGACGATGACGTAGGGTTTGGTTTGGCTGGCGATGGCTTGCAGGCTGGCGGCCAACGTTCCTGTTTCTCCAGCCTTGCCCAAGGCACTCTGGATATTGGTGACCAACACAGGCGTATCCAGCGGGAAGGTTACCGAGTCGGCGTCATCGGCTGTGCAAACCATGCCAATGACGGCGGTCGGAATTGTGCGAATCGGGCGTGAGCCATCGTTAAGTTCGATGACCCGGACGCCATGAAGAAAGTCGGACATGGAAGCGGCCTGTGCATGAGGTGGAGTCGGTGCACAGGTTGCCGCTGTTGGGTGCTTACGTCGTGCGCCGGACGTTGTAGGCTCAACGGCTACAGACGACGGTTTGACTGGCGTTGGAGTGAGGACGGCGGTATCGGCCAATCAATGATTTCGGGAAAGTGCTCCTGCTGTTCGATGCGATTGAGTTCGACGCTGTAGCGCATCCAGGCATCCAGCAATTTCAGTTCGCTCGAAGTCGCGGTACCAAGTTTTTCGGCGTATTGCAGCGGTGCGATGCGTAGCTGTGATGCTTGCAGTGAACTGTCGCGTCGATCAATTGCCATTGCGCTCTGTGAAGCTCGTTGAGCTGATTTATCGAGTACCCATTTATTGTGTTTCCAAATGAAATGTTTTCCAGGCCATGGGTCGTGCGTCACGCTTTGAGGAAGATCGCCAAGAGCGTCCCATGTCTGTATCGAACCGTCCTCCGTGCGGAAAACCGTACCGCGTAGATCTCGGATCTGCTGAGGTTCGCCCTTGACCATCGCCCAGGCATGGCTCGGTTTCGGTGGTGCAAGTTCTTCGGGCAATTGAACTGCATTGCCCGGCAACTGCGGGCCGAAGCCCGGTATGGGGGGGAACGTCACAGGACCGGACAAGGCCCCGGCGTCGTCTATCAGATAAGTGATCATAGATTCCTCAGATCATTTTGATGCAGCCAGGGTAGGCGATGTTTCTGGGGCGAGTTTCTGCGTCACCAATGTGGCCGATGTAGGAAGGCGAGAAGTTGTGCGAGACGACGTGCTGCAAATCGGCGCTGCCACGGGCGACAGAGGCGGGAACCAGAGAGTCGAGATTGCCCACACCTTGCCCTAATGACACGGAATGTGTGTGATCACTGAACGCATCTGAAGTCCATGAGCCTGCGACACGACCGGCTACTTGCCACGTTCCGTCTCCGTCCTTCTCGGATTTGCTGGAAACAACAATTTCTCCATCGTTCACTTTAGTTATTCTGCTGCCCCGAGGCAGATGACGACCCTCGATTAGCATTCCAGGTACGAGCCGGGCATGAGTTCTGATTTCTGTAATGACTGAACTACCTTTTTTGGCAATGCCGGTCACATGAGTTCTATCCACTCCGCGCCCTTGGTCGAGCACTCGTAGAAACTCACCTCGCGCTTCTGGGGAGCGAAAAGTTGTGCGGCCATCTCCGCTGCTCCATGCGCCTTCCATTCGCTGCTCTCTTTCTGGATAAAGCATGCCTGACTGTTGCGCGTGATCCCAAAGCCATGGCCATTCAGCTCTCTTGAGTAGTTGCCCGTTAAGCGCGCCGTACCCGCCGGGATTGAACACAGTAGTGGTCTCAAACACTGGACGTCCTAATGGTGTGCTATCGAAGCGCCCGACCGGCCACCAGCTTCCTGCGCCGTCGCTGCGTAGGTGCCACCAGTCCCCCGCCCCCATTAACACCATAAAGGGGTAACCCATCGGGTTTAGATGGGTGTGAAATTTCAGTGTGTTCTTCCCTGTCGCTTGGACAATCAGCCGATGAATACTGTTGTCCGTGCGGCAAACGATAACGTCACGACCGCCAATATTCGCATCAGAAGAGGGCAGTTCAAGGGTCAGCGAAGAGGCAGCAGCATCTGCTAAAACAAGGCCCAGCTCGCTCGGTTTCAGGGCTCTGTTTGACGATAATCTGGTGACAATAGACCCGATTTTGAGAGCGCGATCTACGTATTCGCGCGTGGCAAGAACTACCGAGGGGTCAATCTTCAGCTCTATTTCTGAAGTACCGCTGATGGTGAGGTGCATTCGCACAATCTGATTGCGACCCGAGCCTTGCGCAAGTAGTGGTTTATAGCTTGGCGCAACGTTGGCGACTGCCGAGAACACACCGGCATCGTCCTCAAGCGCCAGCTCTCGTATCCACCACCCGCCCACATCCGGGGGCAGCACCAGTTCGGCGATCAGAATATTTTCATCAGTGGGCGAGACATACAGGTTATTGAGCGGGGCGCGGTATCGCTGATTTATGAGACTGGTTTGCTCTGCGCTAGGTACAGGATCCGTACCGTTGGCGTCGCCAAGCAGCATATGACTCGGCTTCCATCTGACGCCTAGCGCATCACAACGGGTTTTCTTTGCGGCGCCCAGCGTTGTCAGCATGCCGCCGAAAATAGAGTTCTGATCAACCATGGGGATACACGTCCAGTTCGTCGAGGGTGTAGAGGCTCACGCCGGTGTAGCCCCGGACGGATGCGTCGATGTCCGAGTTGCTCCAGGGATACACGTCGATTTCGTCGCCGTCGTAAACGGCGAAGCCAACGAAGGTGTCGAGCCGGGTTTCAAGAATGATGTCGAGGCCGGTGAGGTGGCGGGTGAGCGGCTTGGCGTCATCGATCAGCCAGACCAGTTCCTGGTACATCGCTTCGGTGATGCCGGAGTCGAGGACGCCGATGCGCAGCGTGAAGGTGCCTGGAATACCAGGCGGAACGGTCTGCCACCATTCCGCGACTTCGATCAGATAGCCCAGCGGTTCTACCACTCGGCGCAATGCGCCGATGGTGCCCTTGTGGGAGTGCACGTAATAGGCGGCTTTGCACGCGGCACGCTTGGCGGCTTCTGACCATTTGCTGTCCCAACGATCCACTGAAAACGCCCAGGCCAAATACGGCAGTAGGGGCAGGGGGCACTGGTCAGGGTTGTAGAGCGTGCGCAACGGAATGGGCACGCGCTGGATTTCAGCCAACGCCTGCGCGGCTTGGCGTTCCAGTGGTGTCGAGTTGCCGGGTAGCAGTGGCTGGTAGGTCATCACTCAACCCCCAATGTCAGTTCCACGCTCGTGCAATACGGCGCCTGGTACTTGGTGGCGACGATGTCTTCCCAGTCCTCGAGTACAACCTTGCGCACGCCCTCGACGTGCAGCGCGGCGTGCACGATGGATTCGGAAACCTCCAGTGCCAGGCGTCGGCGCTGATGCACGAACTGAAGCAATTGAGCTTCGGCTGCTGCGAGAACAAGCTCGGTTTCCGGTCCGTTGGTGAGCGGGTAGATCCTGGCCTTGATCTTGTAGTTGATGATCTCCGCACCCTGAACGGTGAGCCGATCAGCGACGGGCCTGCGGTCGTCGTCGCTGAGGTAGGTTTTGACCTTGTCGAGCAGTGCCGGCGACGCGGTGCCATCGCCCAGCACCGATTGCACGGTGACCACGGCTTCGGCAGGTGCCGGGCTTTCGGCTGTAGCGTCGGCGACCTGTCCGTCAGCGGACCGGGCGTGGAAGATGTAGCTGTTACGCGGGCCGGCGGTGCTGAGGCCTTCCCATGCCATTTGCGCACGTTCGCGCAGGCTGTCGTCGCTTTCCATCAGCTTTGGAAGGGGCGGTACGGCTGTCGGGTTTGCAGCCTGAATGACCAGCCGTTTCACGTTGAAGTTGGCGGCGAGCTGTTCGAGGTCGGTGCCCTTGGCCAGGGCGAGCATATTGGCGACGGATGCTTCATTGACCCGCTGACGCCAGACGGTTTCGCGGTAGGCGTTTTCCTCGAGTAATTTGGTCAGCGGCTCCGACTCCATGTTGAGGCGGGCGGCGATCTCGGGTTGTTCCTCGATCGGCCAGAGGCTGACGGCGTAAGCCTTGCGCTCGGCGAGGATCTGTTCGTAATCGATCTGTTCGACGATTTGCGGCGCAGGCAGTTGGCCGAGGTCGATGGCCACAAAAGTGTTCATACGCTGCCCCCCAGTTGTAGAGGCACGCTCAGGCTCAGCGGCTGATTGTTGTCGACGATGGTGCCTTCGAATTCCAGCGACGCCTGCCCCTGAAGGTTCGCGCCGATGAACTGGATGCGGCTGAGGCTGATGCGGGTTTCCCAGCGCATCAGGGCCATGACGGAAGCGGCGTATACCTGCAACCGGGTGAAGTCGTTAAACGGCTGATCCACCAACTCGGGGAGCAGGCTACCGTATTCGCGTCGCATGACGCGGGTGCCTATGCGAGTGGTCAGGATGTCGGTGATGGACTGGGCGATGTGTTCGACCAGGCCGAGGGCTGCGCCGGTTTCTCTGTTCATTCCGGTTTCCCCGTCTTCGCGCCGCCAGGCATGACACCGCCGTGCAAGTGCTTCACCAGACTGATGCCGGCCGAGATGGCATCTTCGGACACAGTGACCGTGCCGGTGACGTTCTGGTTGCCGGTCTGGGTGTAGTCGCCCTCATGGATGATTGGGCCGACGATGTGAATGCCACCGGTGCTGATCAAGCTGGTGGTGCCGCCTTCGGCAAGTGTGGCGTTGAGGTGGTGCGCAACGCTGTCGTACTCGATGACGGTGCCGTCGCGGTAGGTCGTTCGGTGCAGTCCTTCGCGGTCGCCGTTGGCCGGGATGTTGTCGCTGAACAGGCCGGTCAGGACGATGCCGTTGCCGAGTTGGCCGGATGGGCTGAACAGAATGACCTGCTCGCCTTCGGTGGGTGGGTTCCATTCCCGGTCGGCGCCGGCTCGGGCGGCGACCCATGGGAGCCAACCGGTGGTGAGGGTTCCGGTTTTGACCTGCACACGCGGGGGCTTCATCTGGACGGCAGCGATGGTGCCGAGGCGGATGAGGTTTTCAATCAGGCGGGCGAGGGTGGCTAAGTCGTTCATGGCGCCGATGGTGGCGCTATGCGCGTGAGAGCGCAGCTCATCGAACTTGTATATGGGTTTTTTACATTGAGTGATTTATTGTTCTGCCCGCGTAAAATTCACTGGTGTTTGGCGGTGGTTTTTTAATTCGATGGTGTCCTCTCCACCTACCGGACTGGGCATGGATGAATGGTGATTGAAGGGAGTTGGCATGGAATTTCAGCTGGTTATTGATTTTGTGGTCGAGCATTGGGGGATAATTTCGGCGGTGGTCGCTGCGGTGGGGGCTGTGGCGGGAGCAGGAGCAAAAGTTGTAAGCCTATACAAGGCGTTCAAGAGCCGTGTGAAGAAGTACAGAGGTCCGTTAGATTCGAAATTTTCTGATTTTTTATTTGAAAATCGAAACGCTGTACTGGATTTAGAACTTGTGCTTGATGAGGAGCAGAGCCGCCAGTTAGTAGATTGGCAGCTTGGTGAAAACCCTGAAGCGACTACGTTCTTTAGTATCAAGGCAGACGATGCAGGAACAGAGATTGGATTCTTTCACAATGACCCGGAAATTCACTGGAATATGCGCTTCAGAAGTGATGTCCATACCGAGGGTTTTTTCAAGGTTCATAGCATAGAAGGGCCTTGGCAAGGATGGATGGCGATAACGCTGAGAGGGGTTGGGAAGGAGCATGTAAAAGACAAGTGAAACTTGGAGTTTAGACTAAGTTGGATAGAGGTTTTCTCGAGTGCTGTCTATGTCCGAATGCGTAAATCCTAGCAGCTCGCGGCGCTCATAAATTACCCGGTTTTAACCTGAACGCGTGAGAGCTTCATCTGGACGGCAGCGATGGTGTCGAGGCGAATGAGGTTTTCGATCAGGCGGGCGAGGGTGGTTAGGTCGTGATGCAATGTTGGCGTTGCGCCCACGAGGGTACAGCCAGCCTTACTTGCAAAATGAGTCAATCACTTCAGTTGCCAGGTTAGTATGATTTTTTTGAAATTAAGGAGAATTGCATGCGAATGTTCAAGTATTTTGGAGCTGAGCGATTGTCAGTCATAGAGAACTGTTTAATTAGATTCTCTCCTCCCGCTGCGTTTAATGATCCATTTGAGTTTTTTCCTTTTATAAAATCAATTAATACGCAGGATGAGTTTGAGAGTACATTGGTTGAGTATGCCGACAGGGATCATTCGGATCTGTACGCAGCGATGGACGAAGGTGTCAAGGCTATAATGTCTAAAGAAGAGTTCCATGTTCGCATGAGTGCGAATATGCGTCTCATGGCACCTTTGATTAGACATAATATGGAGTCGTCAATACCAGCTATGCAAGAGGCGTTATACGCTGGTTGGAATAATCATATCGGTGTCCTATGTCTTTCGGAAAAAAATGATGATTTGCTTATGTGGGCCCATTATGCTGATTGTCATAAAGGGTTTGTCCTAGAGTTTGATCCCCAGTCCGATTTTTTCAACAGAAAGGTTGGGCCAAACGATAGTCTTCGATCCTTGAGGAAAGTCGTTTACGGTCAGAAACGACCGGAAGTTACATTGTCGCAAACCAACGAAGAAGAGTTTTTTCTTACGAAAAGTGATCATTGGGAGTATGAGGCCGAGTGGCGAATGATGCTTCCTTTATCTGAGGCAGATAAGACGCTAGATATGGCTGGCGAGAAAATTTGTCTGTTTGAGTTTCCGGTGAATGCAGTAAAGTCGGTTGTGTTGGGTGCTAAAATGCCTGAAGGGCTTTCGATGGCAGTAATTGAAAAATTGCGGTCGAATAACGCGTATAAGAATGTAAGTTTATTTCGTGCAAAAATTCATCCGACAGATTACCGACTGATAGTAGAGCAGATTGATTAGGGTTGGTTTGTTAGTAGCAGATGGACCAGTAACATGTCTTTGATTGCATCAAACTCATCGGTTGTAAAACCAAGAATTTCTCGGCGTTCATATCTTGTTTCCGACGCTCCGCGCTCCGCCCGGTCTTTCAGCCCGTACTGATGAACTCTAGCAATCCGGGCTACGCGCCCGGTGAAGCTGAGACTGATGGAGTTCCCATCGCCTTTCACTTGCAAAAAGCTAGCTGTGCGCAGCTTCTGAAACATTTTTACCTTTAATTTCACACGACCCTGTTTCCCGCGCAGGTTGCGCTGTTTTCTCGGCGCGTACTTGTTGCCGTCCGGGTTTTGCTGGGCAATGATTCGCTGCTGCTGGCTGCGGCGGAGGGCCTGACCAATGCTGCGTGCCAGTTTGATGCGCGATGCCAGCTCAAGCTGCCCAAGCAATCCCGCCGCCCAGTCCTCCAGTGTTTCCAGCCGATTGGTCATTGCGGCAATACCCATTCACTTCCTGTTCCTTGTGCGCGTGGTATCCAGTTCGGATCAAGAAAGTCAGCAGCCCTTTGCGGTTCGCCAGGATGTCGAATGGTGGTGTTGCCCTGGTCATCCTTGCCCACCACCACACGCTCGGTCAGCGGTAGCGTCAGGCTCATATCGACTTTGCTGTTATCGAGAATGTCAGCCTCGAACTGGATGCCATCAGCGGCCTTGTTCAGGTTCTCCAGTAGTTCGGACTGGTGAACGCTCAGCCAACCCAGCAGCGGCAACATGACGCTATCGGGATGGCCGGCGAAGTCGGTGAGGATGACCTGCAGGTCGAAGCTGTATTCGAACGACAGCGTGTGTGCGGCGGTGCAGCGGACCTTGCCGTTGTCGATGAAGATTAACAGTCGGTCGGGGTTGTGCTTGAGTTCGGCCACGGTGGCGAGCAGGTGGGCCTTCAGGCTGTCGGGCTTGTTCATTGGCGGACCTGCTGGTGTTGGTAAATCATGTCGGCTAGACCTTGCGGTTGAAAAACTTCTTGGCTGCAGCACGGGTGCCTTCAACGCCCAGAAGGCCGATCACACCCCCGAAATAAGGTGCGGCAGAAATGGGAATCCCCAGCAGCGAAAGCCCATAACTGGCGGAAAGCGCGAGTGCGCCGCACAGGGGCGCCTCGATCACCATCCGGCGCACGGTGCCGCCGCCATAGATCACGCGAAGGCCCGCAATGATCACGGCCAGCAGGCCGGAGTAAATGGCGTGCCAGTTCTGTTCGAGCCAGGCGGCGAGCCAGGCCCAGGTGTCGGGACGGTCAGGCATGCGTTTCATTCCATGATCCAGAGTGGTTGGGTTCAAGGGCGCGGTGCGGGCTGTTCAGTCCCATAGGTTCACCATCTGCCGTTGCGGGGCGGCGGCTTGGGCTTCTGGCATTTGCACCAGGAGACCTTGCGGCAAGGTCGGGCCGTGGTCGGCAAGGCCGGGGTTGGCTTCGAGTACTGCTTCGGTGACACCAGCGGTACGGCCGTAGTGACGCCAACACAGGGCATCGACGGTGTCGTTTTGTTGGGCGCGGATGCTGACGGCCATCAGATCAGCTCCACAGTGGTACGGCCGAGGCCGAGGAAGTCGCGCACGGCCCAGCGCTGGTCGCGGCGCAGTTCGTCGATGCTCGGGGTCAGTTCTTCGGCCTTCTGGTTGCCGCTGTTGGTGCTGTCGTAGGAGCGGTAGCGCTCGCAGATCTCCGCACCGGTCGCGGCGTAGATCGCCCGTTGATAGAGGTGAACGAGTTCGGATTTGTCCTCGATTTGTTCGGCCGGAACGTCCGCGAGGGTGGCGTAGCCTTCGGCCTGTTTGGCGCGGCGCCAGGTGGCAAACTCGCGGTTCACGCTGATGGCGGCGGCGATGGTCGCGGTTTCCAGGCGGATCGGCGTGACGCTGGAGTCGATGCGCAAAGTGCCGCGCACGTCGTCGAGGTCGATCGATGGCCAGAAGGGGTCGGTGTTGATGTGGCCGCTCGGGACCGGGGCACCGGTGCCGCCCGCTACGAATCCGCTCATGAATCTGCGCTCTGTTGTAGGTCGCCGGTGGTCGGGGCTTCACGTTCAGGAGGAGCGGCCTGGCCGATCCGCCCCGAGCCGGCGGGGTGCGTGGGGACGCTCGGTTAGCTGCCAGCGGCAGTGAGTTTGTTGAGCAGGCGTTCGGTCCGCTCCAGATCCTTTTTGCCACCGCAGGCGTCGTGCAGGTCGATGGCTTTTTTCAATAAGGCGATGCCGGCTTGCACCTGACCGGGTTGGCCAAGGCCCTCGTCGGTGACGCCTTCCAGTGTTACGCGGCCCATGGCGAGGAACAGCTTTGCGCGGGCCTGATCGGGCATGTCTTCGGCGTCGGTCAGTTCGGCGGTGCGTTTCAGAATCGCCAGCTCAAACGGTTCGCCGACTTTCAGCGACTTGAGCGCGACGGTGGCAACTTCTTCCGCGACCAGGCAGCCGGTGGTGCGTTCGAACCGGTCAGGCATGATCAATTTGTGTTTAAGCACGTAGTCGGCAATGTCGAGGGCGCCGCTGAAGTCCTCGGCGTCGATGCGCCAGACCATGATGGTGGTCAGCACTTCATCCTGTGCGCCTTTGCCGCCTTCGAGCACGCCTTGCACGTAGGGGATGTAATCGAGCAGCAACTGACGCTTGAGTTCCGCTTTGCCCTGATTGGATTGCACCTGTTTCAGGCGCAGACGGTCTTGCAGCAGTTGATTGAGCTGATGTTCGTAGGCCGTGGCGCCGGCCATGGTTTGAGTGGGATTGGCTGCTGCCGCTTCGATGGCGGCACTGACACGAACAAAATGGCGACGGCAAGGATTGGTCATGGTGTCCGCCTCAGCTCAGGGTGATGTTTTCAGCCATGGCTGCGCAGCCAAGGTCTTCGATCACGTAGCTTTCGTTAACCGATTCGAAGTTCTCGATGCGGTCGCGTTTGGCGTTGTCGACGACGGTACGGCGGCGGGTGCCTTCTTGCCAATAGATCGACAGGTTGTCGAGGCGAGTCACCAGCAGGCCGTTGGCCGGGAAGTGCGGTACGCGCACAGCCGGCAGATTGCCCAAGCGCTTTTGGCTGGTGACGATGTCAGCAGCGAGCATTTCGGTCGGCGCTTGGGTTTTGTTGATGATCGGGAAGTATTTGTCGGCCAACAGCTGACGGCCGCAGATGACCACCAGATCGGTATCTTCCTGATACCAAGGGTCGATGAACTCGTTGACCATGCTGACAACCAGCGCATCGATGTTTTCGAAGTCCTTGCCGGCGCCGATCTCGATCTTGCCACTGCCTGCCACAACTTCGGCCATGACGCGGGCTTCGTTTTCGGTGCGCATTTTTTGCAACCAGCCGATATTCACGTCCTGCAACAGCGGGTTGGTGGCCGGGTTTGAGGTGGCGGCGCGGCTGGTGCCGTTCCAGCCGATCATGATCCGGTTGAGCGCCTGAACTTTGATGATCGCGTCACGGATGCGCGCCTGAAAGTCTTTGAATTTCGCCCACTGATCAAGCTTCTGGTAACGCAGGCCGGTGTCAAAGTTGGTTTGCGTGCAGGTGTACCCGCGATTGTCCAGGCTGCTCGGGTCACGGGGTTCGCGATCCTTCACAGTGGTGTCGGTGGTGCTGGCAATAGTACCGTCGATACCGATGCCGATCTTCTCGCCGGACTGCTCCGACACGCCGTAGATGTTGATCGAGCTGAGGAACGAACTGGATTCCTGAATGCGGGTTTCCAGCGTCTGGGCAACACTCGGCGCGGCGGTGAATTTGGTGGTGACGTCGCTCACGCCGTGCAGTTGGGCGAGCTGTTGCAGGTACGCGTTAAAGAGAACGCGTGTGTCGTTGCGCATGATGGTCGTCCTTGGTTATGCGGGGCTGACTTTCAGCAGTCAGTCACTACCGAGTTGTCGCCGCCGGTTACCGGAGGGCGCGTTTTCTGGTTGGGATCCTGGGTGGTGGAAAGTTGGGTTTTCAGTTCGGTGAAGTCTTTGCTCAGTTGATCCAGTCGGATACTCAGGCCTGCGGAGAATTTTTTCTCGGCGGTCAGTTGGTCTGGCAGGTCCTTGACGTGTTCGGCGACGGCTTCGACGGCATCACTGATCTGGGAAAACTCGCTGTCGTCCTTGGTCTGTTTGCCTTTGAGCAGGTTTTGCACCTTGCTGAAAAGCTGGGCGCCGATGCTCGGCTTTTCCTCGACCTCTTCGAATGTCAGTTCGGTTTCGACCGCCTCGGTGAACATCGAAGTCGCGGAGTAATGGCGATCCTTGAACGGGCTGACGTCCGGTTTCTGGGCCGAGAACGATAAGACGTCGGTGCCAAGGCTGGCCGGTGAATCGGTCACGCCGAGGCCCACGATGTAGGCCTCACCGGTATCGGCGAAGCTGTCGTCGATTTCGATTGAGGTGTAGATCTTCTGTTTTGCTTTGTTCATGGCGATCAGGTCAGCCGTCGGCTCGACCTGGGCGAACAGCGCCAGTTTCTTTTGGCCGTTGATGTCCACTTCTTCGGTTTTCACCGCCAATACATCGCCGTAGGCCTTGAATGGGCTGTCGGGTAGCAAGCTACGGAAATGCTCAAGCCAGATCCGCGCGCCATAGGTGGACGGGTTGAAGTTCTTCGCAGCCTGTTCCAGCCAGTTGCGTTTGATGGTGCGCTTGTCCGAGGTAGCGCCCTCGACGGCGACGCGGAACCAGTTGCTGCGGAATTTCTTCATGTCGGGAAACCTCATTTGCTTGGGCGCTGATTGCCTGCGATGAAGGGCATGGTCGTGACGCGCGCGAGTTGCGGCAATGAGGCGGGACTGTAGGGAAGGGCGGTACAAGAGGCGCCGCTATTGAGTCGTCGGCATGGGCGGCAGCATCGCGGCCATGATTACGACCGCACTGCTGCCCATGGATCCGCGCCGCCAATCCAAGTTTCTGTATTGGATGGGGTGGCGCGTCTGCGAGATTGCCGAGGCTACTGGCGAAAAGGAAAAGACGCTACATAGCTGGAAGGCCCGCGATCAGTGGGACCGCGCCGACAATGTCGAGCGAATCGGCGGGGCACTGGAAGCGCGGTTAGTGCAACTGATCCTCAAGGACGGGAAAAGCGGCAGCGATTTCAAAGAGATTGATTTGCTGCACCGGCAGTTGGAGCGGCAGGCGCGCATCCAGCGCTTTCAGGGAAGCGGTACCGAAACCGACCTCAACCCGAATCTAGCGAAACGCAACGCCGAGCCGAAGAAAAAGGCCGTCAAGAACGAGATTGACGAAGACCAGATCGAGCTGCTGCGTGAGGCCTTTATCGATGGCTGTTTCGACTACCAGAAAGACTGGTACCGCGCCGGCAATCAGCGCACCCGCGTCATTCTCAAGAGTCGGCAGATCGGCGCGACTTACTACTTCGCCCGCGAGGCGTTCATCGATGCGCTGGAGACCGGCCGCAACCAGATTTTCCTGTCGGCTTCGAAGAACCAGGCCTACCTGTTCCGGGGCTACATTCAAGCGTTCTGCCGCGAGATTATCGGCGTCGAGCTGACTGGCGATCCCATCGTCTTGCCCAACGGCGCTGAGCTGTTTTTCCTCGGTACGAACGCGCGTACCGCCCAAGGCTATCACGGCAATTTCTACTTCGATGAGTTCTTTTGGACGTTCAAGTTCGAGGAACTGAACAAGGTCGCTTCGGGCATGGCGATGCACAAGACGTGGCGCAAGACCTACTTTTCCACGCCGTCGAGCATGGCCCACGAGGCGTACACCTTCTGGACGGGCGAACGCTTCAACAAGGGCAAGCCCGCCGCGCAGCATAAAAAGGTTGACGTGTCCCACGGTGCGCTCCAGCAGGGCCGGTTCTGTGAGGATCGATTGTGGCGGCAGATCGTCACGATTCTGGACGCGGAGCGGGGCGGGTGTGACCTGTTCGACATCGAGGAGTTGCGCCGCGAATACAGCCCCGAGGCATTCGCCAATCTGCTGATGTGCGAGTTCGTCGACGACGGCGCGAGCATCTTCCCGCTGACCCTGTTGCAGTCGTGCATGGTGGACAGCTGGGTCGAGTGGGCTGAGGACTACAAACCTTTCGCCATGCGCCCGTTCGGCGACCGTCAGGTCTGGATCGGTTACGACCCGGCCGAGACGGGCGACTGTTCTGGCATGGTCGTGATCGCGCCGCCGCTGGTACCGGGCGGCAAATTCCGCATCCTCGAGCGCCACCAATTCCGTGGCATGGACTTCGCCGCGCAAGCCGCGTTCATCAAAAGCGTCTGCGATCGCTACTGGGTGACCTACATCGGGATCGACGTGACCGGTCTGGGCAGCGGCGTGGCCCAGCTGGTGCGCCAGTTCTTCCCGGCGGTGACCACCTTCAGCTACTCGCCCGAAGTCAAAACCCGCCTGGTACTCAAGGCCTACGACGTGATCCACAAGGGCCGGCTCGAATTCGATGCCGGCTGGACCGACATGGCCCAGTCGCTGATGGCGATCCGCAAAACCGTCACCGCCGGCGGACGCCAGTACACCTACACCGCCGGCCGCAACGACAACACCGGCCACGCCGACCTGGCCTGGGCGCTCTTTCACGCATTGCACCACGAACCGCTTGAGGGGCAGACCACTGCCAATACTGGGCGTATGGAGATTTATTGATGACTGAACAATTGGCCAATCAGACACTGTTGCCCGCGACCACACCCTCCACGCGGGCGGGGACGCAGGTGTTTTCCTTCGGGGAGCCGACGCCGGTGCTGGGTGGTCGGGAGGTTTTCGATTATCTGGAGTGCTGGTTCAACGGGCGGTGGTATGAGCCGCCGCTTTCGCTGGATGGGCTGGCTCGGTCGGTGGGGGCGAGCGTGCATTTGCATTCGGGGTTGATGTTCAAGCGCAACTTGTTGAGCAAGACGTTTATCCCGCATCCACTGTTGTCGCGGGCTTCGTTTGAGCAGTTTGCGTTGGATTTTTTGTGTTTGGGCAATGGCTATTTTGAAGGTCGGCGTTCGCGGTTGGGTGGCGTGCGCAAACTGGAGACGCCGTTGGCGAAGTACATGCGTGCCGGCCCGGACGGGCAGTTTTACCAGGTGCGGGGGTGGAAGGACGAACATGCGTTTGAGCCGGACAGCATTTTTCATCTGCGTGAGGCGGATCTGCATCAAGAGATTTATGGGTTGCCGGAGTGGATCAGTGCTTTGCAGTCGGCGTTGTTGAACGAGTCGGCGACGTTGTTTCGGCGCAAGTATTACGAGAACGGTAGTCACGCTGGTTTCATCTTGTACATGACGGACGCGGCCCAGACAGAGGCGGACATTGATGCATTGCGCAAGGCTCTGAAGGAATCGAAGGGGCCAGGAAATTTCCGGAATTTGTTCGTGTACTCGCCGACCGGCAAAAAGGACGGGATTCAACTGATTCCGGTGAGCGAGGTGGCGGCTAAGGATGAATTCAACTCGATTAAGAATCAGACTAGGGATGACGTGTTGGCGAGCCTCCGGATTCCACCGCAGTTGATGGGTATTGTTCCGCAGCACGCAGGTGGCTTTGGCTCGGTTAAAGAGGCATCTGAGCTTTGGGTTTGCAATGAGCTGCTACCACTCCAAGCTAGATTTGAACAAGTCAATGAGTGGTGCTGCGATGAGGTAATAAGATTCACTTGTTCAGGAGTTTTCTTGAGTAATCGCATAACCAAAGTGTGATCTAAAAATCCGTGCAAGCTATAGATAAAAACTATCGAATGACTTTTCTAGATAGATAAAATCAGTCGCATGAAAGCTCAATTGTAATGATGTCGTATTGACATGTTGCATGTAAAAGCGCGAGGCTTGGCCATCTAAGGACTGATTTACAGGGAATTTCTAGATGGTTGATTTAATTATATTTGATTTGGACAACACTCTCGTAAAGACTGACGATCTTATAGAGTTTCGCGGCAAAGAAAATGTCAATGTTAGTGACGAGGACTACTTGGCGCGACTGAGAGCAAAAGCTACATCGCTCCAGCGGAGAATATTATCTAGCGATTTTTTTATAAAGCTTTCTGAAAGCCTCCCTAGTGTACAAGTTGCTGTTGTTACTCGATCTCCTCGAGCTTACGCTCGGGAATTATTGAATATCGTATACCCTGAAATCAAGTGGGCAGCTATCGTAGGCTATGAGGATGTCGATCGACCTAAGCCTCAGCCGGATGGATTGTATCTAGCGGCAAAGCATGCGGGAGTAGATGACCGAGAAAAGGTTATCCTCGTTGGCGATGATATAAGTGATGCGGACGCTGCGTATAGAGGAGGATGCTGGTTTGTCTTAAGTGAAGTAGGG
Organism: Pseudomonas koreensis; assembly: GCF_036668835.1. Taxonomy (GTDB): domain Bacteria; phylum Pseudomonadota; class Gammaproteobacteria; order Pseudomonadales; family Pseudomonadaceae; genus Aquipseudomonas; species Aquipseudomonas koreensis_I. Next base: position 341,223 of record NZ_JAZEVW010000002.1, on the reverse strand, counting down.
CTGGCGAAACCAAGTTATGCCGCACGCAATAGAATTCCTGATGCGATCGTGAAGAAGGAAAATACGCTACTTCGTGCTATTACTTCAATTAAGTCAAAGTTGCCATGGCTTGAGAAGGTTGTGTTGGAAGAGCCTTTAGATGAAAATTATCCCGAGCGTGTTTGTGCAACTTCACATTTTACACCGGATGGTTTTGGGGAACCCGGGAAACCCTTTCGAGTGCTTTCGCTTGGACGTTTGTTTGCTGAGCATCAAGCAACAAAAAACAAAAGAGAGTGGCATTTATTAACTGACGAAATTCTTAAATATAAAGATACCGATACATTTCCTCAGGAGTGGGCAGTCTGTGTTCGGGATGCTATGCAGAATCAGATATCAGCACTAAGGGAAAGTGAGGGTTTTTTACAGAGGCGAAAAAAATACAAATATGAAGTTATTGTAACAGTTGCGCCCTCGAAATTAGGTAGAAAGCCTAGGATGGAGAACTTCCTTGCCTATATTGAAGAGGCGAATAGTCATGATGCAATCAGTGACGGTGTAGTGAGTTTTGCACCCACTGCATTCAAATTTTCGGATGCAGCCAAATCACACCATGGCGAGTTCCTAAACGGTGTGCAGCGATTTGAGAACGTACGAGATTGTCTGAGTTGTGATAATCCCGAGCAGTTCGACAGCAAAGTGGTGTTTGTCCTAGATGATGTGGTTACTACTGGAGCAACTCTTTTCTTCATGGACAAAATCTGCAGGGATAATGGCGCTGTGCATGTGATTTGCGTATGCTTAGCGCAAACGATTTCAATCAAGGATAGGTGATGTTAAGCCAGAACGCCTTTTTAGCTCTAGTGCTCAGCGCATTGAAGGGTATCGGTGCAAGTACTATTAATAAGGCGCTTTCTTTACATAATCCGAATGGGACAATTTTTGAGTTGTGCGAGATGGCATCTTCGCTTCGAAAAATCCCATTTGATGCATCTATATATGACGCAGCGATGAGTAGCGCTGAGTTTCAGAAGAAAGCCGCAGAAACAAATGGGATTGAAGTTGTATCCACATTGGACGGAAAATATTCAGAGTTGTTGCGTGGTTCTGGTTCGGCTCCCGCGTTGTTGTTTTTACAAGGAAACTCTCAGTTATTAAATAAAAAAAGTGTTGCGGTGATTGGTACTCGCGAACCTACTGAACACGGCAAGATAATAGCTCAGCGAATTACTGAGTATGTCGTGGGTCAGGGATGGGTGATTGTCAGTGGCTTAGCCATTGGGTGTGATGCTATCGCGCATAGACAAGCATTAGATAGCGGGGGGGGGACAGTTGCGGTACTTGCACATGGTTTGCAAATGATCGCTCCGCGCCAGAATCAGGAGTTGGCTAGAGATATCGTATCGAAAGGGGGACTTCTAGTTTCTGAGTTTGCGTTCGGCGTAAAAGCTTCTGGGCCTAACTTTGTGATTCGAGATAAAACTCAGGCAGGGCTTTCTAGTGGTGTAATCATGATTCAGTCTGATTTGAAGGGCGGGAGCCTACATGCGTCTAGAAGCGCTATTAAGTTTGGTCGCAGTTTAATTGTTCCGTATCCAACTGTGCGAGATATAGAAAATGCAGAGCCGAAGATATCTGCAAATTTGATGCTTTCAGAAGGTGATAGTGTCGCTCGATGTAACTTGTTAAAGGCGACAGCTTCTGAGTTAAGCAACTTGATGGTCTTGAAAAGCAAGTTTGATTATCCAGATATGCTCAAGAGTCTAGATCGAGTTATTAAATAAACTACTAGAAGTCGCATGAAACTGCTTAGTTTACATAATATTTACTGGGCAATTTGCACGGTGAAATTTTATTGGCGCGCGTCGTCGTCCCCCCACCTCGCCTACGGGCTAAATGGGTCTTTTTTTCCGCAGTCCTGCGATCCGCCGAGCGCAGCCTCGGCTGGGCTTTGTGATGCTGAATGAAGTAGACAAAAAGCCTGCGAATCCCTGCGAAGGGTAGGGTACCCGATGCATTTTCCCTGGCTCGTTTGTTCGTCAGACATGAGGCACCGTCAGGCGCTGATTTTCAGCAGCCCAGTCGGAAAAAAGTAATGTGGTAATTCGGATATCGGTCGACCGCTGAAAGCCCCGTTTTCATTGGTTTTACTGAATTACTTCAAAAAGTAATTTTGAGTAATGAAAAAGGTAATGTTGGCGTCAGTGACTGATTTATAAGAGGTAAATGAATAGAAAAATTACTCCCTTAAAAGGTGATTACCTTACCTTTACATTACTTAAAAATTACCTTGTGCCGATACCTTGCAGGTCAGTTGAATCAAGGCTCTTAGGCCGGTTATTTGATTTAGTTACCGAAATTACCTTTTTCCGATGCCGTTCCCAAAAAAACGGGTAACCACCGTATCGCCCTTTGCGCGTTCGACTGCCGCACAAATCTATGGGACTGCCATGGGAACCCTTGCGCGCTAACTATCGCCCTGAAACCCTTAAAAACCGGGACCAGACTTCGCGAAAATTGTAATCGGGCGGTTTCGAATCTTTCATTACCAGCAACCCTCGGAACGATTTCACTAACGTCCCATATCTCCAAAACACGACTGTTCGAGGAAAGCCCAAGCGCGTAGCGAAGCAACGCGAGGCAGCAATTCAGCAGTCGGGGGAGTGGTACGCAGCTTAAAAATGCGGTCGAAAAACAAGGTCACCGTTGATGCGTGTCGGCATTTCGAATGCGCTAGCAGTCCAGCTTCACTGTGACTGAAATCAGCTTGAAAGCGTTCCGCAACGGTTTCCGGCACCCTTGTGGAATGGGCCCTGGAGCGCTTTATAAATCAGTAGCTTGCGGAACGCATTACGTGCTAACCTGTTGATCTACTTAGCTTTGTAGCGTGGATTGCAAATCCACCTACGCCGGTTCGATTCCGACCTCGGCCTCCACTTTAAACAAGCTCCGTAGATCCATGATTTACGGAGCTTTTTTATTTGCACTGCGCTGCAAGATTCAGTCGCGAAATACAGCCATTGCAAACTTGCTTCAACGGGAAGTGATGTATATATTTCCCGCACTGCTTCAAGGGCTGCATCCTGTCGGGACTGCTGCTCTGATGCAGACTACAGCAGCATCGCGCTACCGCCCGAATGGCGAAACTGGTAGACGCATGGGACTTAAAATCCCCCGCTCGTAAGGGCGTGCCGGTTCGATTCCGGCTTCGGGCACCATGAATATGAAGGGCTTGCATGAGGTATCTCATGCAAGCCCTTTTTTTTGCGTCGCGGTTACCAGGGTCAGCGCGAATTCATCTCTTTGCTGAGCCGAGTGGACTTTACCCTGCGCCTGCGTATCCAGCTCGCGAATGCATGTAGCGGATGCAGAGCGGCCACAAGTACGCCCACAACCAGGATTGGAAAAAAAGCGTGATCAGCGCGATGCTTTCGTGCGAGAACATGGTGGGTTACTCCTGTAGTCACTATGTCGGAACCCGCAGGCTAGACGCTTTCAATGGTGTTTACGGTGAACGTATGTTCATTTTTTTTCGGCTGGATTGTGCTACGGGAAATCATGTGGGGATGGCGGTGTAAAAAGCGATATTGGCTTTTGACCGGCAGGGAATTGATCAGGAAGGAAAAATAATCATGACGCGCAAGCGTGCTGGCGGTGACTGCAGCGTCACCGCTCGTACAGCAAACCTCGCGTCCGCTTGTTCAATCGCGGTCATCTGAACCGGGGCAATGGCCGATCGACAGGTTTCAACGCTGACAGCGTGTTGCGAATCAGCGGAGCATCCTTTTCGATGTCGTTGAGCCGGTCGCGGATGCGCAGGGCGGTGGGGTGGCCGCCTTGGTGATCGACCCAGTCGGCGATTTCCTTGCAGGCGGCTGCGAGCCTGGCCTGGCGGGCGTCGAGCAGGGTGAGGAGGGTGGTGATGGACTCTTTTTCGGACATGGAACACCTCCGTTCTATCTGAGCTGAATGGCAGCAAAAAGCCCGCGTTTGCGAGCCTCCTGCCGTGGGGTGCTGCTCCCTCAGCTGGATTGAGTATAGACCCGCTTTTGATCGATATCAGGCGCAGGGCTGGCGGGGATTTGACGGGGCGCTGACTGCGTTCAGCCGTTTGCATTCGTTCTGCGCGTCGTGCTCTTCGTCGTAGCCATCGCCGATGAAGCCGCCAGTGCGTGTGTCGCGGATGCGAAACCAGCTCTGCGCTTCAGCAGGGTCTTGCTGACTGTCCTCGGCGCGACGGCCGTGAATGACGATCCTGGTGCAACGCTGCACGACGAAAATGTCTTCCATGGCGCCACCGCACTGATTCGTGTCACATCAACTATAGAAGCCTGTAGCGATTGCGCAAAAAATAGACAGTTCAGCGCGTCGGCTGCCCGCTCAAGTCAGGCATCAACTGGCGTCCGCTACCTCGATCATGTGTTCGAGAAACATCGCCAGCGCCACTTCCTCGGCTCGCAAGCCTTTGCGCACGCGCGGTTTCGGCAGTTCGGCAAGGGCGCCGAGCATGAATTTCTCCACCACGCCAGGGTGGATGTAGCACTTGCGGCACACCGCCGGGGTGTTGCCCAACTGTTTGGCGACGCTTTTCACCATCTCCACCACGTGCCGTTTTGCCTCGGCTTCGGACTCCCATTGCAACTCACGCAATGTCGACAGCGCCAAAGCGCTCCCCGCCCAGGTGCGGTAATCCTTGGCGGTGAAATCGGCGCCGGTGAGGGTTTTCAAGTATGCGTTGACGTCTGAGGAGGTGACCGAGTGGCGCTCGCCGTTATCGTCCAGATACTGAAACAGGTTCTGCCCGGGAATCTCCAGGCAGCGCTTGATGATGCGTGCCAGCCGTCGGTCCTTGACGGTGATCTGGTGTTCGATGCCGCTCTTGCCGCGAAACTGGAACAGGATCGCACTGCCGTTGACCTCGACATGGCGGCTGCGCAGGGTGGTCAGGCCGTAAGAACGGTTGTCGCGGGCATATTGCGTATTGCCGACCCGAATCAGCGTCGCGTCGAGCAAGGTGATGACGGTGGCCATGACCTTGTCGCGACTGAAGCCGGGCGCCGCCAGCAGCGCTTCCAGTTGCTTGCGCAGCTTCGGCAGTGCCAGACCGAAATCGCGCAGACGCGAATACTTGTCGGCATCGCGCACCTCACGCCAGCGTGCATGGTAACGATACTGCTTGCGGCCGCGGGCATCGCGGCCGGTGGCTTGCAGATGACCGCACGGGTCCGGGCAGATCCACACATCGGTGTACGCCGGCGGCACCGCAAGGGCGTTGATCCGTTTGATTTCATCCGGATCGGTAATGCGCTGGCCCGAAGGCTCGAAGTAGCAGAACTTGCCGCGCAGTTTCTTGCGAATGATACCGGGCTGGGAGTCATCGACATAATGCAGGTCGGATGGCAGCGCAGCAGTCAGCTCGGTATCGGGCATGGCAAGGTCCTTGGGTGGCAGCGGTCAGTAAAATCATTGACCGCACACCGTTGCCGTCGTGCCAAATGATTCAGGCAAGCACCGCGACCGCTTTGATCTGCGCCCACAACCGCTGGCCCGGATGCACACTCAATTGGTCTCTGGAAAAACGGGTGATGCGTGCGAGCAACGGCGTGCCGCCCGCATCGAGACGAATCAGCACGTGAGCGGCGTTGTCGGCTGCTTGCTCGCCCACTACCGTAACTGGCAATCGATTGAGAATGCTGCTGGATTCGCTGTCATGCAGCGCCAGGCTGATGTCGCGCGCATGCACCTTGCAGCGCAGCGTTTGGCCGATAGCCATCGGCGCATGCGTGACGCGAATGCTCATTTCGGTAGCCGGCAGTTGCAGACTCAGCAATTGATACTGCGCATCGTAAGCGCTGACCTGGCCTTCGATGATCACCCCGGCGTCATCGCCCATTGCCATTGGCAAGTCCAGCCGTGCGAGGGTTTCGCCTATCGGGCCGCTGGCCAACACCTTGCCTTCGCTGAGCAACACCAGATGATCGGCCAGCCGCGCGACTTCGTCCTGGGCATGGCTGACGTACAGCAACGGGATGTCCAGTTCGTCGTGCAGGCGCTGCAAGTAAGGCACGATTTCGTTTTTGCGCTGGCTGTCGAGAGCGGCCAGCGGTTCGTCCATCAACAACAATTTCGGACTGGTGAGTAAAGCGCGGGCGATGCCGACACGCTGTCGCTCGCCGCCGGACAAATGCTCTGGATGGCGTTCCAGCAGATGCGCGATGCCCAGCAGTTCGGTGGCTTGCGTTATTTCGACCTGGCGCTGTGATTTGGCAATACGTTTGAGGCCGAACTGCAAATTGGCCATGACCGACAGATGCGCAAACAGGCTCGCTTCCTGGAATACATAGCCGATTGCTCGCTTGTGCGGCGGGACGAAAATGCCGTTGTCGCTGTCCTGCCAGACCTCGCCGTTAACCTCAACAAAGGCTTGCCCGGCGCGTTCGAGTCCAGCGATACAACGTAGACAGCTGGTCTTGCCTGAGCCCGAAGGTCCATAAAGCGCGGTCACGCCGCGGCCCGGCAAGTGCAAGTCGACATCGAGGCTGAAGCCCGGCCAGACGGTTTTCAAACGAGTATTGATCATCACTCAGCTCCAGCCCGCGCGGGTCCTGCGGCTGGAATACAGTGCCAGCAATACCAGAAACGAAAATATCAACATTGCCCCGGCCAGCCAGTGGGCCTGGGCGTATTCGAGGGCTTCGACGTGGTCATAGATCTGCACGGAAACGACACGGGTCTTGTCGGGGATGTTGCCGCCGATCATCAGCACCACGCCGAACTCACCGACGGTATGCGCAAAGCCGAGGATCGCTGCGGTGATAAAACCGGGTCGGGCCAGCGGTACCATCACGCTGAAGAACGTATCCCAGGGACCGGCGCGAAGGGTGGCGGCGACTTCCAGCGGGCGCTGGCCTATGGCGGAAAACGCGTTCTGCAATGGTTGCACCACGAACGGCATGGAATAGATCACTGAGCCGATCACCAGCCCCGTAAAGCTGAAGGTCAGCGTGCCCAGACCCAGCCATTGGGTGAATTGGCCGAGAAAGCCGTTCGGGCCCATCATCAGCAACAGGTAAAAACCAATGACGGTGGGCGGCAGGACCAGGGGCAGGGCGACGATCGCCCCGACCGGGCCACGCCACCAGGAGCGGGTGCGCGACAACCACAGGGCAATCGGTGTGCCGATCACCAACAGGATCGCCGTGGTGACGGACGCCAGTTTCAGGGTCAGCCAGATCGCCGCGAAATCGGCACTGGTCAGCGCCATTTAAAGTTGATAACCGTAGGATTTGATCACTGCTGCGGCTTGCGGGCCTTTGAGGTATTCGACCAGTGCCTTGGCGGCAGGATTGTCTTTGCCTTTGTTCAGAATCACGGCGTCCTGTTTGATCGGATCATGCATGTCGGCAGGCACGACCCACGCCGAACCGCTGCTGACTTTACCGTCCTTGTAGATCTGCGACAGTGCGACAAAACCCAGTTCGGCATTGCCGGTCGAGACAAATTGATAAGCCTGGGTGATGTTTTGACCTTCAACGAGTTTGGCTTGGGTCGCCTCGGTCAGTTTGAGTTTGGCCAGTACCTGGGTCGCCGCCAGGCCGTAGGGCGCAGCTTTCGGATTAGCGATGGACAGATGCTGGTACTGGTTTTTCTGCAAAACTTCGCCCGCGTCATCGACGTAACCTTCTTTCGCCGACCACAGCGCCAAGGTACCGATCGCATAAGTGAAGCGCGAGCCTTTGACAGTGTCGCCTTCCTTTTCAAGTTTCCCCGGGGTGGTATCGTCAGCGGCCAGGAACACCTCAAACGGTGCACCGTTCTTGATCTGCGTATAGAACTGGCCGGTGGCGCCGTAGGCTGCAACCAGTTTATGCCCGGTGTCTTTTTCGAAGCCGGCGGCGATGGCCTGGATCGGCGCGGTGAAATTCGCGGCCACTGCCACTTGTACCTCCTCAGCCAAAGCACCACTGCTGGCGCAAGCAGCGATCAGAGACGCCAGGCAGGCGGGGGCAAAACGTGAAGCACGCATGGTCATGTAACAGCTCCGTGGTTGGCGTGTACGCCGGGCAGCGCTCTCAGGTGAAGGCTGCTTCGCGGCAAGTGTGCTTTCGCTATATACGGAAATATATAGCGAAACGAAGCCAAACAGGAAATGTTCTGCGTCACCTCAACGATGCGTGAGTTTCGCCAGTGCGCCTTCAGCCAACTGCCGGGTCAGTTCAGCACTGCCTGTATCCTTGCCTAGCGTGAACGCCTGACCGGCCCAGAGGTTGGCGAACTGTTCCTCTTTCACCGCGCGCAAAGGCATCAATGCCCCGCCAGCGAGGGGGAACGCCGGTGCCTGCGCCGACATCGGGCCGAGTTCGCGCATCACCCGGTTGAGAATGCCCCGCGCCGGCCGCCCGGTAAAAATATTGGTGATCGCGGTTTCGCTTTCCTTGGCGCTGCGCAGTGCCTTGTGATGACTGGCGCTGATTTTCGCTTCGGTAGTGAACAGATAAGCGGTGCCTACCTGTACGGCCGAGGCGCCGAGCATGAATGCTGCTGCCACGCCGCGCGCATCGGCAATGGCGCCTGCGGCAATCACCGGTATGCTCACCGCATCGACCACTTGTGGCACCAGGGCAAACGTGCCGACCTGACTGCTCTGGTCATCGCTCAAGAACATGCCCCGATGACCGCCGGCCTCGTAGCCCATGGCGATGATCGCATCGCAACCGTGCTGCTCCAGCCAGACCGCTTCATCGACCGTGGTGGCCGATGAAAGAATCTTTGCCCCGGTAGCCTTGACTCGCTCCAGCAGCGGTTTTTCCGGCAGGCCGAAATGGAAACTGACCACCTCGGGCCGGAACTCTTCCAGCACTTCACAGGCCGCCGCATCGAAAGGCGCGCGATTGGACACCGGCGTCGGTGCGTCGAAATCAACGCCCAGTTCGCGGTAGTACGGCTCAAGCAGGTTTTTCCATTCGCGCGCGCGCTGTTCATCGGCGACTGGAGGCTGATGACAGAAGAAATTGACATTGAATGGCCTGGTCGTGTTCTGGCGAATGGTCTTCAGTTCTTCGCGCAATTGTTCAATGCTCAACATCGCCGCCGGCATTGAGCCCAGTCCACCAGCGTTGCACACGGCGATCACCATGGACGAATTCGTCGCACCGGCCATCGGCCCCTGAATGATGGGTAATTCGATGCCGAGCAAATCAACGAGGCGAGTGTCTGGCCATTGGCTCATGAAGCTGTTCTCCGTACGAGGAAGCGGGCAGGGACGGCAGAAGTGGTTTGTAACAGCAAAACTGCGTGTCGAGCCAGTTCGAAATTGAGAACAACCTGTGCAGTTTTTCAGCGCCGATGGAGCCCGCCGCCGCCCCCACCAAACGAACGATTCATCACGCGTGATGAATCGTGAAAGTTATGGGTCCGCTGGTTACCGAGGTTACGCGCAGCGGAATCGCGATTGAGGTTCTGCAATTGCGCATTGTTGTTGATGGCGGGGCGCGTTGTACCGCCCCTGGTCACCGGTTGCCAGCCATTGCCGGTCTGTTTGTAGACGTTGCCGTCGCGCCCGGCATAGACATTGTCGCCAACGTGCGCGGCCCCTCCATTACGACCGCGTACACCACCATATTGCGTGGTGGTGCCCGTGTTCGGGTTGTACACCGCTCCGCGACTTCCAGTGATTTGCGTCCCATTGCGCGCATTGCCGGCAGTGACCCGTTGACCAGCGATGGCGCCACCGTTCGGTCCGGTCGCGACACCGCTGCGCCCGGCGGCGTAGTTGCCGTTATAGACATTGTGCACGGCGCCTCTTTGCCCGGCGGCGGCAACCCCGGTGCGTGAGTTGTACGAAGCCCCGACCTGACCGGCCCAGCGATTGCCCGTCCACGCGTTATAGCCGGCGCCATACCGGCTGACCGTGGCCCGGTCGCCCCATTGATGATAAAGATTGCCGGTGGTGCCGGCCCAGCCACCGGGCCCCCATGCGATGGCACCGCCGCGATATCCGTAAGCCGCACCGGCCCAGGCCAGTGGCGCTGGATAGAGGCGCGGCCCCCAGGCATAACCCCAGCCGTAATTGCCCCACCACGGATAGGCGCCCCAGCCCCAACCCATAGCGACGGTGCTGCCGCCCCAGCTCCAGCCGAAACCGAAGCCGAAGGTCCAGCCGGTCCACGGCGTATAACGGATCGCAACACCGAAACCGTAGGTCACTGGCGGGCCGTACCAGACGCTACCGACCCACGGCGAATACGGATAACCGGTGCCATAAACCACCACGCCCGTGGCGGGGTCGACATTCGATCCTTGATATCCCGGTGTGTAGCCAACCACCACCGTACCGCCGCTGGATTCATAGACTTTGACGTAAGTGAGGTAATGCATCGGTGAACTCGGCGGTATCGAGTAGATCACCGCCGGCACCGAGCTGGCGACCACCCAGGGCCCGTTGACCGTGGCCGCGCTGAACCAGATGCCGTTCTCCACCGCGTACCAATTGTCGTTGTCGATGCGAATGATCGGTGTGGCGCTGTTGACCACATACTGCAGCGCAGTGTTGTTGATGGCTTTGAGCTGCGGCTCGCCGTCGAACTGTGGCGTCGTCATTTTCACTGCGCTCTTTTTGATCGCCGAAGTCTGCGGAATGCTTGCAGCGATGGCTGCTTCCCGAGCTTGTGGCGTGCCCGCCACGGAGGCTTTGACGTTTTCTTTCGGGCTGTCATCGGGAATATTGGCAAAGTCCGCCGGCAATTTGTCTGCCGGGGTAAACGTCCATGGGCCGTTCATATCGGTCGCGCGAAACCAGCGCCCGGAGATCAGCACGTAACTGTTCTGGTCACCGATTTCCTTGAAGATGTGCCCAGTGGTATTGCTGACATACAAAAGGCCGGTGCCCTGAATCGGCGCCCACTGTGCGGCGCCGTCAGTGACCAGTAGTTCGGTGGGCGTCGTCGCGACGAAGATTTTCGGTAGCGGCGGTTTGGCCAGGCTCGGAATCTTGTCTTTCGGGTTGCTTTGCCCGGTGAGCAGATCCACTTGTCGGCTATTGATCGCGGTTTGTTTGGCTTTTTCCAGATCAGGCGCTGGGTTGCTCAGGCGGGTATATGCACCATCGACCTGCTCGGCGACCATCCAGCCATCGAAGACATGTAAATAGTGTTTGCCCGAGGCGTCTTTCAAAAACAGCGGGCGAGTGTTGATGACCCGTTGCAGCGCAGTGCCTTCAACCGGGCGATAAGCTGGCTCACCGTCGACATAGACGAGCAGGGCGGGAACCTCGGACGTGATGATGGTCGGTGGTGAGTTTTCCAGCGGGGCGCTGTCGACTTTCTCCTCGGCCGACAGCACGCCGACAGCCGCTTCGAGCTGGTCCAGCGAGATGGTTTTCTTGCGGTTCGCGGCGTCTTTTTGCAACACGGCGATCCAGGTGTCGGCCTGGTTGGCATCGGCGGGGAAATCTGCCTTGATGATTTTGTACTGGTCGAGCGCGACCCAACGTGTGGCCTTGTCAACCAGCGTGTGCGCGCTGAATTGCACGATGCCGTAAGTCGATTTGCCATCGGCCGCCGTGGCCTCGACGGCCGCTCGAGCGTTCAGCGTGTAGCCGTCCCAGCTGTCGAGTTGCGGTTGATACACCGTCAGTTTCGCTTTGTCACTGCTGATCACCTGCGGCCATGTCGGCTCGCTCGCGGCGTCGGTGGCAGGTGCCGCCCAGGCATTCCCGAGTGCGGACAGGCAAAGCAGCAACAACACGAAAAACCAGCGCGGATAAGGCATTGTCAACTCCATCGACAGACCGCTTTCTTGAGAAACAGCAGCGAACGCACCACCGTCGAAAAAGCATAGTCGCCCGCCATGGAAACACCCGGCAGATTTGCCGTTTGGCCCATGGTCGAATGTGGCAATGTGTTTCGATGTGCTATTCCACGGCGCTACATTCTGAAAACAGTCATGCGAGGCAGTCATGTTCAACGCCATTGTGATCGACAAAGACGACAGCGGTTACCGCGCCAATCTTCAGCAGCTTGACGAAGCGCAATTGCCCGAGGGCGATGTCACCGTGGCTGTCGCGTACAGCACGCTGAATTTCAAGGATGGCCTGGCCATTACCGGCAGCAGCCCGGTGGTGCGCAAATTTCCGATGGTGCCAGGGATCGATCTGGCGGGCACTGTGGAACACAGCTCCCATGCGGATTACAAGGCCGGCGACCAGGTGCTGCTCAATGGCTGGGGCGTTGGCGAAAATCACTGGGGAGGTCTGGCACAAAAGGCGCGGCTCAATGGCAACTGGTTGATTCCGTTGCCCAAGGCCTTTACGGCGGCACAGGCCATGGCCGTTGGAACGGCCGGTTATACCGCGATGCTGTGCATTTTGGCGCTTGAACGCAATGGTGTGACGCCAGCCCAGGGTGAGGTGCTGGTCACCGGCGCCAATGGCGGCGTCGGCAGCTTCGCCATCGCGCTGCTGAGCAAACTCGGTTATCGCGTGGTGGCGTCCACCGGGCGAGTGTCGGAGCATGAATACCTGCAGCGATTGGGCGCCAGCGAAATCATCGACCGCGCGACGCTGGCCGAACCGGGCAAGCCGTTGGCCAAGGAACGGTGGGCCGCCGTGATCGATTCCGTCGGCAGTCACACTTTGGCCAATGCTTGTGCCAGCACTCGCGCTGAAGGCACTGTGGCGGCCTGCGGTCTGGCACAGGGCATGGACTTCCCGGCGTCGGTGGCGCCGTTCATTTTGCGCGGCGTGACGCTTGCTGGCATCAACAGCGTGACCCAACCGAAAGCGCGACGTTTGCAAGCGTGGGAGCGGCTGGCCAAGGATCTGGATTTCTCGCTACTGAACTTGATCAGCCACGAAATCGGCCTGAGTGACGCCATCGACGCCGCGCCGCAGTTGCTGGCCGGGCAACTGCGCGGACGCGTTGTGGTCGACGTCAATCGCTGACATGACCTGACCGAGCGCCAGGCGCTAAGGCTGCGTTTCCCGCTCCAGCAATAGCCGTTTGCGCTCGACGCCCCAGCGATAGCCGGACAGGTTGCCATCGCTGCGCACTACACGATGGCACGGAATCGCCACCGCCAGACGGTTGGCCCCGCAGGCCTGGGCCACCGCGCGCATCGACGTCGGCGCACCGATGCGTTGGGCGATTTGCGCGTAACTGGCCGTCTGCCCCGGCGGGATTTCCCGCAGCGCTTGCCACACGCGCTCCTGAAACGCAGTGCCGCGCACGTCAAGCGGCAAATCCAGCCCAATCTCTGGCGCCTCGACAAACCCCACGACCTTGGCGATCAATTGCTCGAACCCGGTATCGGCGCCGATCAGGTTGGCTTGGCGAAACTGATCCTGCAGATCACAAACCAGACGATGCGGATCTTCACCCAAGAGAATCGCACACACTCCGCGATCGCTTTGCGCGACCAGAATCGCCCCAAGCGAGCATTGGCCAACGGCGAAGCGGATATCGTTGTTCTTTCCTGCAGCGCGGTAATCGCCAGGTTTCATCCCGAGTAATTGATCGGCTGACTCATAGAACCGGCTATTGGAATTGAATCCAGCGCCATACAGTGCTTCAGTCACCGATCCGCCATTCGCCAGATGTTGCCGCAGCTTGCGCGAGCGGTGGGCGGCCGCGTAACCCTTGGGCGTCAATCCCGTCCCGGCTTTGAATATGCGGTGGAAATGAAATGGGCTCAGGCCAGCAGTCTGCGCCAGTTCGCTGAGCGCCGGCAATGTCTCGGCAGCCTCGATATGACGGCAGGCGATGGCGACCGTCGCAGCGTGCTGTGCGGCAACATCGCTGTGATCCTTGCCGGCGCGTTTACTGGCTCGGTAACCTGCGGCCTCGGCCTGTTCAGCCGTATCGAAAAACTCGACGTTGTGCGGTTTCGGCAGGCGCGAGAGGCTGCTTGGCCGGCAATAGACACCTGTGGTTTTTACCGCATAGACGAATTGCCCGTCCGCTTTCGGGTCGCGGGCCACCACAGCGGCCCAGCGCGGATCGGTTTCAATGCTGACGGTGTTGGCGAGCGTGTCCATAAGGGGTAATCCGTTGACCTGTTTGTTTCAGGTTAACTGCTGCCGAATGCCTCGACACTCCGGGCCTTGCGGTCAAACTTTCTCGTACTGCCGGCGACGCGAAAGGTCAGATTGATGCGTCGTTCGCCCAGGCGCGGATGATGGCCTGGCTTGATCGGCAGCACGCCATGGAAACGCAAGCGGTCAACGCCGCCCCAGATCACCATGTCGCCATGCAGCAGCGGGATTCGCTGGCACTTGTCACTGCGTTCAAAACCGCCGAACAGAAACATCGCCGGCAAGCCCAGCGACAACGAAACGATTGGCGCAGCGTAGGCCTTTTCGTCTTTGTCCTGATGCAATGACATTTTTGCGCCTGGGACATATTGATTGATCAGGCAGGAATCGGCCGCAAAGTCAGCAAACCCGGCCTGTTCAGCTGCAGCGCGCGCCAGATCGGCAAACACCGTAGGTAACGCGGGCCACGGTAATCCGCTGAGCGGATCCACGTTTGAATATCGGTAACCTCGGCGATCAGTGACCCAGCCGAGACTCCCGCAACTGCTGGTGCCGACTGACATGCTGAAACCGCCGGGGGTGACCATATGGCGGAGCGGGGCGGCCGCAAGAACCGTGTCCAACTCCGACAGCAGCCGATCAACCTGTGACAAGGCAAACCCGCGTAACACCCACGCTTGCTCGCCGATTTGCTCGGCCCGGACTTGCTGGACGGGTTCGTGGTCGGTGAACAGATCAAACGTGGTCGGTTGCATGGTGTCGATTACAGCGCTTTGCTGACCTTGATGTCACTGACTGTTTGGTCTTTGTGCATTTCTTTCAGCGTCGCTTCTGCTTCCTCTTCAGTGCCGATTTCGAGCTCAGCGAACTCAAAACGTTGCTCGCCGTCGAGCTTGTACTTGATGACGTATTTGGTTTTCTGCGCCACGGTCATGTTTCCTTTTCGGGTGAGCGGTAATCAGCTGAGCTTGGTGCTCGAGCGACGGATGATCTTGATCGAGTGGGTCAGCGTCGGCTTGCGTGTCACGCTGATCGCGCGGCGGTTGACGGTGTCGATGGTGATGTTCCAGAAACCGGTGCTCGGCGCGGTGATGCGGGCCGGGAAGGTATCGAAGGCGCCGCCGTGATAAGTGTGGCGGCCGCCATTTTTGAAGCTGCGGAAGTTGGCGTCGTTCATCAGACGGATGTTGCACATTTGCGAGCACTGAATGACGACGATGTCGTCTTCGTTGAGGTGTTCGCGCTGGTGGATGAATTTCATGGGCGCCTCCAGAAGGGCTTTTTCTACAAAATCAAAACGATAGCTTGTCGATGAGCGCAGTTTATCAGCCCGCACGGGTTATTATCTGGCCGTCGGGCATCGGTTTGACAATTTTGAACAGATATTCGCGATGGGATGCGGGTTAAATGCAAAAGGCGTCGGAGAAAATCAGCGTTTGTGCTGTCGGACGGTCTTTAACGGAGGATTTGTATGAAGTGGGGTGTGGTGTGTCTGCCGTTGATATTGGCTGTCGGTGGCTGTGCGAACGTTTCCGAGATCAATGAAACGCTGCCGACCATGAGCGTAATCTCCGGCAAGAAGCCCCAGGAATATGCCGAATGTCTGGCCGAAAAGCTGGCCGACAGCCGCGGCGCGCTGCAAGTGCAGCCGCACAAGGAAGGCGTGCGAGTGATCGTGCCGGGTAAACTTTCCACCGGTGCGGCGGCCGTCTTCGATATCGAAGACCGCTCTGGCGGCAGCAGCATCAAATTGCACGAGCGCATGTCGAATGTGCCAGTGCGTCCGCATGATGTGCAAAAAGCCGCCAACGCCTGTATTTCCGGCTGATAGACTTGTCGTCGTCAGCACCAATGCCGTCGCAGTGATGCTGTGACGGCATTGTTATTTCTGGAGTCGCGATGAAGCGAGAGCACGTTCGGGAGCGCCATGCAGAGGGCCTCATCTCTGCCACGCATGTCATTCAGAACCCGGCCAATCCGGGCGAATGGATTGTGTTTTTCAAGAAAAGCGCCGGTCGCAGTTATTTTCTGGTGGACGATAACGACGAAGTCGAATCGTTCAGCCGTCTCGACGATTTGATCGAAGTCGTGCGTGGCCTCGGGATCAAATTCGCCGAAATTCATATGTAGCGACTATTTGCACACCACGAGGACGCTGCGGTTTTTGTAATTGCCGACATCCACGCCCAAGGTCTTGTCATCCTCTGTGGGGGCGGGTGTGCCGTCTGTGCCGACTATGCGATAACCGGTGCCGGCGCAAGATGCATCGGCCTTTTCGTAGCACATTGCCCAGGAGTTGGCTTCGCCGGAGCAATCGATCGCCAGGCCTTGTTCGCCGTTGTTCAGATAGGCGGGGCGCGAAGTGGCGCATCCGGCCAGGGTTAATACTGCGAGCAGAGACAGCAAGGATTTCAGGGTCATGTTCAGGTCTTCAGCAAGGGGGGGCTAGACGCTCTGACAGCGCCGCGTCGAAAAGGTTATAGCGATTGGCCACTTGTTTGTCCGCAGGCATGAAAAAGCCCTGCGCGATGGCAGGGCTTGGGGGTTGTGGCGCGGCCGATCAGTCCTGATCCTTGCCGCGGCGCTTGGCCGATGCTGGCGTGTCGGTGAATACTGCCGCCACATCGGTAGCCATTTGTTCGCTGTCGAAAGGCCCGGCGATGTGCTCGCCATTGGTGGTGGTCAGCGTCCACTTGCCGTCTTTCTTGTCGATCACATACCCGTTGACGATTTTTACCGCAGCCATCTATCTGTCTCGTTCGCTGGTTCAAAGTCGCCATGATACCGGCAAATGCGCACATTGGGGGCCGTTCAGGGTATGGTGATCCGGGTCGTCCGGTTCTTGAGCTACGCTGAATACGCTGCTGAAACCTGAATGGAACTATCGGCAAGAATATTTCTCTATCTTGGCATCGGTTAGCCAGTGCGGGGCATTGTAAGGTGCGCGCCGCCTGATTAGACTGCGCCGAAACTCGTACACACAGCCTTTTCAAGGACTTATATGATCAAGAAATGCTTGTTCCCAGCAGCCGGTTACGGTACTCGCTTCCTGCCAGCGACTAAAGCCATGCCTAAAGAAATGCTGCCGGTGGTAAACAAGCCACTGATCCAGTACGGCGTTGAAGAAGCGCTGGACGCTGGTCTGACGGAAATCTCCATCGTGACCGGCCGTGGCAAACGTGCTCTGGAAGACCACTTCGACATCAGCTACGAGCTGGAAAACCAGATCAAAGGCACCGACAAAGAGAAATACCTGGTCGGTATCCGCAAGCTGCTCGACGAGTGCTCGTTCTCGTACACCCGTCAGACCGAAATGAAAGGCCTGGGCCACGCGATCCTGACCGGTCGCCCGCTGATCGGTGACGAACCGTTCGCCGTGGTACTGGCGGATGACCTGTGCGTGAACCTCGACGGCGACGGCGTGCTGACCCAGATGGTCAAGCTGTACAAGCAGTTCCGCTGCTCGATCATCGCCATCCAGGAAGTCGACCCGCAGGAAACCAGCAAGTACGGTGTCATCGCTGGCGAAATGATCCGCGACGACATCTACCGCGTACACAGCATGGTCGAGAAGCCAAAGCCGGAAGACGCGCCGTCGAACCTGGCGATCATCGGTCGCTACATCCTGACGCCGGACATCTTCGATCTGATCGAACAGACCGAGCCAGGCAAGGGTGGCGAAATCCAGATCACCGACGCCTTGATGAAGCAAGCCCAGAACGGCTGCGTGATGGCTTACAAGTTCAAAGGCAAGCGTTTCGACTGCGGTGGCGCCGAAGGTTACATCGAGGCGACCAACTTCTGCTTCGAAAACTTCTACAAGACTGGCAAGGCTTACTAAAAGCGCTTGACTGGTCTGCAAGAAAAACCCGCTTCGGCGGGTTTTTTCGTTTTGCACCCCCTTATCAGCGGCAACGCTTGCCCAATTAGCGCCTGCGGGTATGCTGAGCGCCTGCCCAGGAGATAGAAATGGCCTACGATTTTGATCTTTATGTGATTGGCGCCGGTTCCGGCGGTGTGCGCGCTGCGCGTTTTGCGGCGGGTTTCGGTGCGAAAGTGGCGGTGGCCGAGAGTCGCTATCTGGGCGGCACCTGCGTCAACGTTGGCTGTGTGCCGAAAAAGCTGCTGGTGTACGGCGCGCACTTCGCCGAAGACTTCGAGCAGGCGTCGGGTTTCGGCTGGAACCTCGGCGAAGCGAATTTCGACTGGGCGACGCTGATCGCCAACAAGGACCGCGAGATCAATCGTCTCAACGGTATTTATCGCAATCTGCTGGTCAACAGTGGCGTGACGCTGCACGAAGCGCACGCAAAAATCGTCGGCCCGCATGAGGTCGAAGTGAAGGGTGAGCGCTTCACCGCTAAAAATATTCTGATCGCCACCGGCGGCTGGCCACAGATTCCAGAGATTCCTGGTAGCGAACATGCCATTGGCTCCAATGAGGCGTTTTTCCTTAAAGAGCTACCCAAGCGCGTACTGGTGGTTGGTGGCGGTTACATCGCAGTCGAGTTCGCGGGGATTTTCCATGGCCTCGGCGCGAATACCACGCTGTTGTATCGCGGCGATTTGTTCCTGCGCGGGTTCGATGGCGCGGTGCGCAAACACTTGCACGAAGAGTTGACCAAGCGCGGGATGGATCTGCAGTTTAATGCCGACATTGCGCGGATCGACAAGCAGGCTGACGGCAGCCTCAAAGCCACGCTCAAGGACGGTCGCGTTCTGGAGGCCGACTGCGTGTTCTACGCCACGGGCCGTCGTCCGATGCTGGATAATCTGGGCCTGGAAAACACCGGTGTGCAGCTGGATGATAAAGGCTTCATCAAGGTCGACGACGAGTACCAAACCACTGAGCCGTCGATTCTGGCGTTGGGTGATGTGATCGGTCGTGTGCAGCTGACGCCGGTGGCGCTGGCCGAAGGGATGGCGGTGGCGCGGCGTCTGTTCAAGCCGGAGCACTACCGTCCGGTGGATTACAAGATGATTCCGACGGCGGTGTTCAGCCTGCCTAACATCGGCACGGTCGGTCTGACCGAAGAGCAGGCGCGCGAAGCGGGGCATGAAGTGGTCATTTTCGAAAGCCGCTTCCGGCCGATGAAGCTGACATTGACCGAGTGTCAGGAGAAGACCCTGATGAAGCTGGTCGTCGATGGCAGGACCGACAAGGTCCTCGGTTGCCACATGGTCGGCCCGGATGCCGGCGAAATCGTCCAGGGACTGGCCGTCGCGTTGAAGGCTGGCGCGACCAAGCGCGACTTCGACGACACGATCGGGGTGCACCCGACGGCCGCCGAAGAGTTTGTCACCATGCGTACGCCGGTCAGCGCTTAAACGCCTTTCGGCTCTGGCGCTGCCGCAACGGCAGCCGCCAGACGCTGGCTTTCTTCCAGACTGGCCTGAGCTTTAGTCAATTCCTTTTCCAGTGACTGGTTGAGCTGCGTTTGCTCCTCGACGCTCTGCTTGAGTGCCTGACTTTCCAGCGAAGCGACGCGCAGGCGTTCCTGGAGGAGGGTGCGTTCGCTGTCGACGCGCGTGGCTTGTTCGAGCAGTTGATCCTGGCGCAGATTGCTCTGCTTGAGCTGATCCTGCAGCAGGCTCAGTTCGCGCTGGGTGCCACGGTTTTCGGTCAGCAAGCGTTCGTTGTCGCGATGCAATTGCGTGATCTCGTCCTGACGCATCAGCGCGCTTTGTTGTGCCTGACGCAGCTCGGCCTGAATCTGCTGCACCTGACCTTCGTGACGGCTCTGTTCCTGCTCGCGCTGTTCTTTGCTGGCGTTTCGGTAGTGCTCCAGCGCATCGCGGGCGTGCAAGTGCTTTTCTTCCAGAGAGCGGATCTGCTCGTCCTTGTCCTGCAAGCGTAATTCGAAATCGGCCAAAGCCTGATTGAGGCCGGCGTTGCGCGTCTGCTCGGTTTGCAGCATCGAGCGCGTACTGCTCAGTGCTTCGGATTCGCGCTCCAGTGCAGCGCCTTGAATGTCGTGCTGGTGCTCGAGCTTTTCCAGTGCCTGGCGCGTCTGCGCAAGCTCTGCTTCCAGCGCTTCACGCTGCGCTTCGAACTGTTCGCGCGCCTGCTCGACAGGCTCCTGCGCCTGCTCTTTCAAACGTTGCGCGAGGCGAGAAACGAGGGCGGTCAGCTCATCATCGATTGGCTCAGCCGAAGCTTCCGCCGGTTGTGCGCCGTCGTCCAGCTCCTTCAGATAGCGGTGGATCGTGGTTTTCGAGCCAGTGTTGCCCATTTCGATGCGTACTGCGTCGATGCTCGGGTGTTCGCCGCGCGCCAGAATTGCGGTGCGCGCGATCTGCACCAGTGCTTTGGTAATGCCGCCACGGGCCATATGAACTCCTACGGTTTCGTACTGTGGTACATGCCACTGATAAGGGCAGTGTACCATGCCGACATAAAAGTGAAATGCATCGAACATTAAAGGCGGGATATTCTGGTATTACCCAATGTCACACGGCAAAATGCTCGCTTGTCTCTTCAAACCAGTACGCCAGCGAGAACCAGCCCATGAGCGATCTGGATCGCTATCTGCAAGCCGCCACCCGCGACAACACGCGCCGCAGCTACCGCGCGGCCATCGAGCATTTCGAAGTGAAGTGGGGCGGGTTTCTGCCGGCGACCGCTGACAGCGTTGCGCGTTACCTGGTTGCTCACGCTTCTGAGCTATCGATCAATACCTTGAAGCTGCGCTTGTCGGCTCTGGCGCAGTGGCACAACAGTCAAGGCTTCGCTGACCCGACCAAGGCGCCGGTGGTGCGCAAGGTATTCAAAGGCATTCGCGCGTTGCACCCGGCGCAGGAGAAACAAGCCGAGCCATTGCAACTGCAGGACTTGCAGCGGGTCATCGACTGGCTTGAGCAGGAGGCGCAAACCGCGCGCGAACAACAGGATCGCCCGGCTTTGCTTAAGGCGTACCGTGATCGCGCGTTGATTCTCTTGGGATTCTGGCGTGGCTTTCGCAGCGATGAATTGTGCCGCCTGCAGATCGACCATGTGCAAGTGCACGCCGGCAAGGGCATCACCTTGTATCTGCCACGCAGCAAGGGCGATCGGGAAAACCTCGGGCAGACCTATCAAGCCCCTGCGCTGCTCAAGCTGTGTCCAGTGCAGGCGTATATCGACTGGATCACCGAAGCGGCTCTGGTACGCGGGCCGGTGTTTCGCAGCATCGATCGTTGGGGCAACCTGAATGAGGCGGGGCTGCATGCCAACAGCATCATCCCGCTGCTGCGCCAAGCGTTACAGCGCGCCGGGATCGCCGCCGAGGGTTACACCAGTCACTCGTTGCGGCGCGGTTTTGCCACTTGGGCTCATCAAGCGGGTTGGGATTTGAAGTCGCTGATGAGCTACGTCGGCTGGAAAGACATGAAATCGGCGATGCGCTATGTTGAAGTCAGCCCATTCCAGGGAATGGCTCGGATTATGGATAAACCGGATCAACCGTAGAGATCGTTTTCTTCTATTAATACAGCCAGCTAATAGCGAAAACAAATCAGCAGCATCAGGTTTGCCAATGAGCGTTCCGTCGAGTGAGTGGGTAGGATTCACCCATCAACTTCATAACCCCTGACGGAGAGTCATCGATGCCTATCATCAACAGCCAAGTAAAACCGTTCAAAGCTACCGCGTTCAAAAACGGCGACTTCGTTCAAGTCTCGGATGCTGACTTGAAAGGCAAGTGGTCCGTGGTGTTCTTCTACCCAGCCGACTTCACCTTCGTTTGCCCAACCGAACTGGAAGACCTGGCCGACAACTACGCTGAGTTCAAGAAGCTGGGCGTGGAAATCTACAGCGTTTCGACCGATACCCACTTTGCTCACGCTGCCTGGCACAACACTTCGCCAGCCATCGGCAAAATCGAATACACCATGATCGGCGACCCAACCCACGTCATCTCGCGCAACTTCGACGTGCTGATCGAAGAAGCGGGTCTGGCTGACCGTGGCACCTTCGTGATCAACCCTGAAGGTCAGATCAAAATCGTTGAACTGAACGATGGCGGCGTTGGCCGTGACGCTTCCGAGCTGCTGCGCAAGATCAAGGCCGCTCAGTACGTCGCTGCGCACCCAGGCGAAGTTTGCCCAGCCAAGTGGAAAGAAGGCGAGGCCACTCTGGCTCCGTCCCTGGACCTGGTCGGCAAGATCTAAGTCTGTGACACGCAACGCAGGGCGGCACGCCGCACCTATCTAGTTAGCTGCACCGCCCAATAAAAATGCCCGGGCGAGATTCGCTCGGGCTTTTTTTCGCCTCAAATAAAGGAAATCGCCCGTATGTTGGACGCCAATCTTAAAGCCCAGTTGAAATCGTACCTGGAACGGGTCACCCAGCCGATCGAGATCGTTGCATCCCTCGACGACGGTGCGAAATCCCGTGAAATGCATGACCTGCTCAAAGACGTTGCCAGTCTTTCGAGCCACATTACTTTGATCGACAGCGGTGACGACGCTCGCAAGCCATCGTTTTCGATCAACCGTCCGGGCGCGGACATCAGTCTGCGATTCGCCGGCATCCCGATGGGCCACGAATTCACCTCGCTGGTGCTGGCCCTGTTGCAAGTCGGCGGTCATCCGTCGAAAGCCAGTGTTGAAGTGATCGAGCAGATACGGTCGCTCAAAGGCGAGTTCAGCTTCGAGACTTACTTCTCGCTGTCTTGCCAGAACTGCCCGGACGTGGTCCAGGCGTTGAATCTGATGGCCGTGCTCAACCCGAACATTCGCCACGTTGCCATCGACGGCGCGCTGTTCCAGGATGAAGTCAATGATCGCAAGATCATGGCCGTGCCGAGCATTTATCTGAACGGCGAGAACTTCGGTCAGGGCCGTATGGGCCTGGAAGAGATCCTTGCCAAACTCGACACCGGTGCCATCGAGCGTCAGGCCGAGAAAATCAGTGCCAAAGACGCCTTTGACGTACTGGTTGTCGGCGGTGGTCCGGCCGGAGCTTCGGCGGCGATCTATGCGGCGCGTAAAGGCATCCGCACTGGCGTTGCGGCTGAGCGTTTCGGCGGTCAGGTGCTCGACACCATGGCCATCGAGAACTTCATTTCCGTACAGGAAACCGAAGGGCCGAAATTGGCGACGGCGCTGGAAGAACACGTCAAGCAATACGACGTAGACATCATGAACCTGCAACGCGCTGACAAGCTGATCGCTGGCAAAAACGGCGAGCTGCATGAAGTGCACTTCGCCAGCGGCGCGACACTCAAAGCCAAGAGCGTGATCCTGGCGACGGGTGCGCGCTGGCGTGAAATGAACGTGCCGGGCGAGCAGCAATACCGCAACAAAGGCGTGGCGTACTGCCCGCACTGCGACGGTCCGCTGTTCAAAGGCAAGCGTGTCGCGGTGATCGGCGGTGGCAACTCCGGCGTTGAAGCGGCCATCGACCTGGCGGGTATCGTCTCGCACGTCACGTTGCTGGAGTTCGACGTGCAACTGCGTGCTGATGCCGTGTTGCAGCGCAAGCTGTACAGCCTGCCGAACGTCACCGTGATCACCAGTGCGCAAACCACTGAAGTCACCGGTAACGGCGAGAAGGTCAACGGTCTGCGCTACAAGGATCGTACGACCGACGAGTTGCGCACGGTCGAGCTGGAAGGCATCTTCGTGCAGATCGGTCTGTTGCCCAACACCGATTGGCTCAAAGGCACCATCGAGCTGTCGCCGCGTGGCGAGATCATAGTCGATAACCGTGGCGAGACTTCGATTCCGGGGATCTTCGCTGCCGGTGACGTGACCACCGTGCCGTACAAGCAGATCGTGATTGCGGTAGGCGAGGGCGCCAAGGCTTCGCTGAGCGCTTTCGATCACCTGATTCGCACGTCGGCGCCGGCGTAACGGCCAGGTCAAAAACGAAAAAACCCATGAGCGATCATGGGTTTTTTATTGCGCGTGGAAAGCCACCCCTCACCCCAGCCCTCTCCCGAGGGAGAGGGAGCCGACCGAGGTGTCTGAAGTCATCCATCGACCTGAGAGAGCCGGTCGATTATGGATTCACCGCGAATCGTTCAAGTCGGCGTAATTCTTCAACATCCCCCAATCAGTCCCCTCTCCCTCTGGGAGAGGGCTAGGGTGAGGGGCTTTCAGCTTTTACAGCGGCGCAGGTTGGATGATTTCAACCCAGTAACCATCCGGATCCTTGATAAACGCCAGGCTCTTCATCCTTCCATCAGTCAGGCGCTTCTGGAAATCGCAGCCCAAGTCTTCAAAGCGTGCGCACGCCGCCACGATATCCGGCACCGAAATACAGATGTGGCCGAAACCACGCGGGTCGGTATTGCCGTTGTGGTAGGCGAAATCGGCATCGTTCTCGGTGCCGTGGTTGTGAGTCAGTTCGAGAATCCCCGGAATCGACTTCATCCATTCGGTGCGAGCAGCGGCGTCAGCCGGGATTTGCGATTTGTCGACCAGCGCGAGGAAGTACAGGCTGAATTCGGCCTCCGGAAAGTCGCGTTTTTCGACCAGCGAGAAACCCAGTACGCGGGTGTAGAAGTCCAGGGACTTGGTGATGTCTTTGACGCGCAACATGGTGTGGTTGAAAACGAAGTTGCGGGTTGCGCTGTCCGGGGTGGCGGTGACGCCGGGAAATGTGTTGAGTTCGTGCAGGCTCATGAGCCCTCCAATAACTATGGGCGAGTGATGAATGCAATGATACGCATGCCTGCCGGCATCGCCAAATGAAAGGGCAGACTTGCCCTGCGCCCGGGCGAGCCTCAGACTTCAACGCTCCATTTGCGAGTGCTTTCGGCAATGATCCGACTGTTCAAATCCCTGTTTGTGTTTTCTGCCTTGTCGTTCGTTGCGGTGTGCGCGTCCGCGGACGAGCCGAGCATCACCTGGCCGGCCGGTTGGCAGGTTGAAGCGCTGCCCGCAGCAACTGCGCAGGTGTCGCGACAGCGGGCAGTCAAAATTGACGCTGACGGCAATCAGGTCATGGTGATGGAGCTGACCATGACCGAGGTCGAGAAAGACCATCAAGTCAATTTGCCGGGCGTGCTGCTGGAGATGCGCAAATCGATTCAGAAGGATTTTTTCCAAAGCGGCTACCAAAGTGTCTGCAACAAAGTGCACGCGGCAACACTGGGATCTTTGTCTGCACTGGAAACCACTTGCACGATCACTGAAAACGGACGACATGTGCTATCACAAACCCTCGTCGCGGCAGTCGAGGCAGACAAGGCCTATGTACTTTCCTACGCGGGGCAGGCAGAGGTTTATAAAGCGAGCGCAGACGAAATAGTGGCGGTGAGAAACAGCTTGAAACTTTAAGCCGCTGTTCTGCACAAGACGGTTAGATGCCGGAAGGGATTAAGACTACAGTTTAGGCCGCCGGCAACATCAAGCAGCAAAATGTTTAGCCGCTGGCTCATAAACGTTACACAAAAGTCGCAAGTTGTACGATGAAATTCATTTCATTGTTAGATATTGTCAATAAAAAACCCCGCTTGATGCGGGGCTTTTAGTCGGCTGGTGAATTAACCGCGCAACCACGAATCAACGGTGCCAGCACCGTATTGTTCCTTCCAGGCTTTCAGACCTCGGTGGTTGCCGCCCTTGGTTTCAATCAGTTCACCGGTGTGCGGATTCTGATACACCTTGACCACCCGAGCGCGGCGGGTCTTCGGCGCTACAGCGGCCTGCAAGCCGGATTTTGCCGGGTTTGGATCGAGGATGGCGATGATGTCTTTCAGGCCTTTGCCGTAGGTTTTCATCAGCCCCTGGAGCTTTTCTTCGAATTCGATTTCTTTCTTGAGCCCGGCGTCGTTCTTCAGCGATTCAAGCTGCTTGAGCTGTTCCTGAAGGGCCTTTTCAGCTGCACGAAATTCAGCGAGTCTGGACAATATCTTTACTCCAATAGTGTGTTTGGCTGATACCAACCGCAAACAAAGCTATAAGCCAAGAGCCGTGAAGCGACTCGGTGATAATGGCTCACCTGCGAATTTTGCTCAGGTTGAAAAAATTGTAGTAGTTAATGCGCCAAGAGTAAATCCTGATGTTGTCTTGATGTAACAACAGTGGTCTTTTGTATCAATTTGGTGCGCCTAATCGGTACGCTCGTTTTGGATCAGCTTAGTTAACGATGAGTTAATGCGTCGATGAAATGCGCTGCCGGCATCGGTCTGGCGAATAGATACCCTTGGAGAAAATCGACATGGTGCGCGGTCAGATAATCGGCCTGTGCCTGCGTTTCGACACCTTCAGCAACAATACCCAAATCCAGCTTGGCCGACAGTTCGATAATCGTGTCGAGTATGTGCCGCGATAGCGCGTCGATGCCGATCATGGCAACGAAGCTCTGATCGATCTTCAAAAAGTCCACGTTGAATTTGCGTAAGTAGGCAAGGCTGGAGTGCCCGGTGCCGAAGTCATCAATGGCGATCTTCACGCCCAATGAATGCAGTTGCTCGAACAGTTGTCGGCTGATCTCGGTGGGTTCGATCAGCTCGCGCTCGGTCAATTCCAGCACCAGGCTGATGCTGCCGGGCGAGAATGCGGCGAGAAACAGGCGGCAATCCTCCACCAACTCCAGGTCCCGGCAATGGCTGGCGGTGATATTGATGCCAATGTGAAAGGGTGCAGTGAAGGTCGATGACAGCGGTCCCAGCAGCGCAGCGGTTTGCTGCATCAGCGCGCGGGTCATTGGCACGATCAGTCCGGAATGTTCGGCGAATGGAATGAACAGGTCCGGTCGCACCAGACCCTCTTTGGGATGAGCCCAGCGCATCAGCACCTCGGCCCCTGACCAGGCCTTGCTGCCGCCATGCACCACAGGCTGGAAGTAGGGAACGAACTCACCAGCCTCCAGCGCGCGAAGCATCTCGTGACTTGGCGATGTCGAGCGCTTCTGCACGACATGGCCGATCGCGCCGGACACCGCGCCGAAGAAAATCAGCAGGCTGAACAACGGCGGGTACTCAGCGGCCATGTAGCGCCAGGTCTCACCTTGGGCGAAACCGGCGCTGACGCTAAACCCATAGCGCGATGAAACCAGCGTCGTCGGCGCAACGGGAAGTTCGGGGAGGGCGCCCGTGTGGACCTTGCCCTGAACCGTCAGCCAGTTATCACCCACCTGTAAAACCAGCAGCGTCTGTCGGCCGATCAGCCGCAGGATGTTGCTCAGGTGATAACCGTCCAGCGTGGTCAACGCGCCACCGCGGCCTTCGCTGAGTCGATACACCAGCAGCGCGGTGTCCGGTGTCACCGGGTTGCCGTTCATCAGCCACAATTTGCCCTGGTTATAGTCACCGGCATTCACGACTTCCTGGTAGTCGCCAAACAGCGAGCTGCAATAGAGGTTGTTGTCCCACACCAGATTGGTTGAGCGCACGAACGGGCGGCGGGTCACTTGTTCACGCAGGGCGAGCTTGACGTTTTCGCAAGCCTGGCCGGCCAGGGGCAGCAACTCATGTGCCGCCTGGGCGGTGTTGTCGAGCATCAGTTCAAACTGACGCAAGGCCTGATCGGCGGTTTCCTGCGAACTCTGCTCCAGCGTGCGTTGCGCCTGCGAGTACAGAATTACGCAGCCCAGCACTAGCGGTAGCAGCCCGCTCAGCAGCGTGACGATAATGCGCGTGCTGCGTTTGCGGCGTGGTCTGACGGTCAACGGCATGGGCGCATCCTGTCGCGGTGGGGTGGGGCGAAGCTCGGCGCGCTGCACAAAACAGTCAGCCAGATGCGAGGATAGATCGAACGACGCGCTCGCGCTGCTCAGCGATGATTGATCCGCGTCGCCAGCTCAATAAACGCCAGCGTGGCGGGTGATGCCTGGCGCCGATCAAGAACGGCGAGTCCGACCTGACGCTTGACCGCAGGCAACAATGGCTTCTTCACGAAGGCCTTGTCTTGCACTCGTGGCAATGAGCCTTCGGCGACGATGGTGATGGCGTCGCCACGGCTGACCAGATCGAGCGTACTGAGCAGTTGCGCACAGCGGTAGCGGATATTCGGTTGCAGGCGTGCGGCCATGAACAGTCGCGACACCAGTTCCGAAGAGCCGGCCTCGGTGAGCACGAATGGCGCCGCGCACAAATCGTTCAGGCTTAACGCCGGATGCCTTGTCAACGGGTGGTCGGGCGGCAGCAGGACGACCATTTGGTCTTCGATCAGACTGAATGTGTCGAAACGCTCTTCTGGCAGCACGACGAAGCCGATGTCGATCCGTCGCTCCTCCAGCCATTGAATCACCTGACGATCCGGTCCTTCGTCAACGTGCACTTCGATGCCGGGATGAGCTTCTCGATAGCGGCGCAGAATGGCTGGCAGCAGTTTGACCGACGAAGTCG
This sequence comes from Pseudomonas koreensis, assembly GCF_036668835.1. GTDB lineage: Bacteria > Pseudomonadota > Gammaproteobacteria > Pseudomonadales > Pseudomonadaceae > Aquipseudomonas > Aquipseudomonas koreensis_I. Next base: position 312,936 of record NZ_JAZEVW010000002.1, on the reverse strand, counting down.
GCCCGAACGAACCGATGCGCAAGGTACCGCTTTTCATGCCGCGCGCATCGGCGGCCTCTTGGCGCAAGGTATTGGCCAGGCCGAGCATGGCACGCGCGCGCAGCAACAATTGCGCGCCGATGGTACTGAGTTCTACTTGCGACTGATGTCGGCGCAGCAATTCAACGCCGAGTTCCTGCTCCAGTGATTTCATCGCATGGGACACCGCCGACTGGGAGATCCCCAAGCGATGGGCGGCCAGGGTAAAACCGCGCAGTTCGGCGACCAGCGAGAAGATCTCCAGTTGCGTGAGGGTCATGATTATTTGCTCATTTTACGATGAGGATGAATGAGGATGATCATAAAGCATCGGCAACCCTTCGAGCCTGGACTACATGCACAATCCTGGAAAAACATCATCCGACGTTCCGGTTTATCTGACCCTCGCTGGGGTAACGATGATCTGGGGTGGCACCTTCGTCGCCGGGCGTTTTTTGGGTGGCAGTCTGAGCCCGGTGTTTGCTGCCAGCCTGCGCTTCTTGCTGGCCAGCGTGGCCTTGCTGGGTTTTCTATGGCTGGCACGGATTGCGCTTGTCCGGCCGACGGTCCGGCAATGGTTGCGCCTGGCACTGTTGGGGTTCTTCGGGATTTTCTTTTACAACCTGTGCTTCTTCTATGGCCTGCAATACATCAACGCGTCGCGCGCTTCGTTGATCGTCGCCCTGAACCCGGCGGTGATTGGTCTCGCCTCACGGTGGTTATTCAACGAGCGCCTGGGGCGAATGAAAACGGCGGGTATCGCGACCTGCATCATCGGCGCGGTACTGGTAATTGTCAGTCGCGATCCGCAATTACTGGTCGCAGCACGCGACGCGTGGATCGGTGATGCGCTGATCTTCGGTTGCGTGCTGGGCTGGGGGGGGTATTCGTTGTTCTCCCGTGAGCTGAACCAGTCGTTGGGACCGGTGCAGACGGTGACGTACTCAGTCCTGATCGGCACGCTGATGTTATGGCTGCTGGCGGCAGCGCGCGGCGATCTGAGCCGGACAGCACTGAATGATCTGGGCACGGCGCAATGGCTGAGCCTCGCCTACCTGGGTGTGCTCGGCTCGGCGCTGGCCTACATCGGTTACTACGACGGCATCCGCAAGATCGGCGCGACGCGCAGTGGCGTATTCATCGCGCTCAACCCGCTGACGGCGGTGATCTTCGGCGCGCTGCTGCTGGGCGAGCAACTGACGCTGACCATGGGGCTGGGCGGTGCGCTGATCCTCGGCGGCATCTACCTGTGCAACAAACCCCTTGCGGCAAACGCAAAAAAGCGGATTTCATAGGGGCAGCAGACAAGCCGGTTTACGCTGTGTAGAATCGGGTTACGCATACAATAATAATCGTCTTCTGGCAGCAGAAGCCTCGCCCGCAAGAGCCTTGGGTCGACAATGAAGATATTCGGGTTTCAACTGATCTACGGTGACTTCCTCGCCCGCAGTGTGCGCGGCATTTCCTGTGCGCCACCCATCGACCTCGCATGACTGACAAATAACCCTGGTTAATTGAAAAGAAATGATGAGGCGTCACCATGGCAGATTTATACGAAAACCCAATGGGCCTGATGGGCTTTGAGTTCATCGAGTTCGCATCGCCGACTCCCGGCACGCTGGAGCCGATCTTCGAGATCATGGGCTTCACCAAAGTCGCGACTCACCGCTCCAAGAACGTGCACCTGTACCGTCAGGGCGCGATCAACCTGATCCTCAACAACGAACCGAACAGCGTCGCCTCGTACTTCGCCGCCGAGCACGGCCCGTCCGTTTGCGGCATGGCGTTCCGCGTCAAGGATTCGCAAAAGGCCTACAGCCGCGCACTGGAACTTGGCGCACAGCCGATTCACATCGAAACCGGTCCGATGGAGCTTAACCTTCCGGCGATCAAAGGCATTGGCGGCGCGCCGCTCTACCTGATCGACCGTTTCGGCGAAGGCAGTTCGATCTATGACATCGACTTCGTGTTCATCGAAGGCGTGGACCGCAACCCGGTCGGTGCCGGCCTGAAGATCATCGATCACCTGACCCACAACGTTTATCGCGGTCGCATGGCTTACTGGGCAAACTTCTACGAGAAGCTGTTCAACTTCCGTGAGATCCGTTACTTCGACATCAAGGGCGAGTACACCGGCCTGACCTCGAAAGCGATGACCGCACCGGACGGCATGATCCGCATACCGCTGAACGAAGAATCGTCCAAGGGCGCTGGGCAGATCGAAGAGTTCCTGATGCAGTTCAACGGTGAGGGCATCCAGCACGTCGCGTTCCTCACGGACGATCTGATCAAGACCTGGGATCAGTTGAAGAAGATCGGCATGCGCTTCATGACGGCACCGCCGGACACCTACTACGAAATGCTCGAAGGGCGTTTGCCGAACCACGGCGAACCGGTCGAGCAACTGCAATCGCGCGGCATCCTGCTCGATGGCGCCTCGGAACAGGGCGACAAGCGTTTGCTGCTGCAGATCTTCTCGGAAACCCTGATGGGCCCGGTGTTCTTCGAATTCATTCAGCGCAAAGGCGACGATGGATTCGGTGAGGGCAACTTCAAGGCACTGTTCGAGTCGATCGAGCGCGACCAGGTGCGTCGTGGTGTTTTGACCACCGAGTAATCCGTTGCACCGATAAACATTGTGGGAGCCAGCAGGCTGGCTCCCACATTTTTTTGTGTTTGGCTTAAGGGCGGCTTTGTCGCATCAAGTGCTTGAAGCCTTCGAAGACCAGCACCACCACCGCCACCCAGATCGGGATATAGGTCAGCCACTCCCCGGACTTGATGCTCTCACCGAGCAACAACGCCACGGCGAGCAGCAGTACCGGCTCAACATAACTCAACAACCCGAACAGGCTGAACGGCAGCAAGCGGCTGGCGATGATGTACACCACCAGCGCCGAGGCACTGATCAGGCCGAGTAGCGGAATCAGCCAGAGCAACCCGGGATACTGGTCAAACACGCCAAAGCCTTGCTCGCCGCCTTGCACAAACCACCAGGCGACCGGCAGCATCAACGTCATGTCGACCCACAAACCGCCGAGGTTGTCGGTCTTCAGGTATTTGCGCAGCACGAAGTACATCGGATAACCGACCACGACCACCAGCGTCGCCCAGGAAAAACCGCCAACCTGATACAGCTCGTTCAGCACGCCCAGGCTTGCAAAAAACACCGCGATTTTTTGCAGATACGACAGGCTCTCGCCATAGGCGATGCGCCCGGTCAATACCATCGCCAGCGGCAGCAGGAAATACCCCAGCGAGACATCGAGGCTGTAGTCGTTCAACGGTGCCCACATGAACAGCCACAACTGCACGCCGAGCAACGCTGCCGAGATGATCAAGCCGCCGATCATTTTCGGCCTCGCTGCCATCAAGCGCATCAGCTCGACAACCCGCCGCCATTCTCCGGAAACCAGCATGAACACAGTCATGCACGGTACGGTCAGCAGCATCCGCCAGCCGAAGATCTCCACGCCGCTCAACGGCGTGAGCAACGAAGTGTAGTAATACATGACGGCAAACAGCACCGATGCCGAAACCGATAGAGCGATACCTTTAGCCAAGCTGTCCTCGCAGGTTGAGGGTTGAACGGGGCGCGAAGGATACGTGGTTTTTGTGCTGAATATTGATCGGTTGCTCAATATCCTTCACATACATCAGCCGGATCGCCGCGCCATCAGCATAGCTGCCGTATAACCTGTGGGAGCGAGCCTGCTCGCGAAGCTTTTGAAATCACTGACCGGTCTTCAACGGATTGCCAAAACGCTTGAGGTACATTTCACCAAACCGGTAAGACGCGTAATCGGTCATGTGGCCGAGGTCACGATAAACCGGCAAGCCATCGACGGTGGTCGTGCAAGCGCCATCCTTGCATTGCAGGCTTTTCGGGTCGATGACGATCAGGCTCGGGTATTCGCCCTGTAGTTCACTGAACAACTCGGCCAATGTCGGATCGTCGTTATTTGACCAAGGCACGGAAGCGCATTGAATGCTCTGTTCGGCACTGCCGAGCAAACCGCGCAACTTCACCTGTTTCAATAAACACTCGTTGATCCCCGTCGGCATCGGCAGGGTATTCATCAAAAACACCGGGGTCGCACCGGATTTGACGATGATGTCCAAGGCTTGGCGGAGCGCGACGCCGAGGCGTTGCTGCGACAGTTCAACACTGCGCGGATCCTCCAGGCGGGTGACGATGGCATCGGTGAGATACGCCTCCCAGAACTGCCCGATGATCACGTAGCGGAAATGATGGTTGGTGATCATTTCGTAGTAGCGTTGCGCAGCGTTGTGGCATTTCTGATACAGCGCGTTTTTCGCTTTGTACCAGTTGTAGAGGTAGATGTTCGGCAGCGCCAGGCAGGCCGGATAACCCTGCGCGAGGACAGCGAGGTTCGCGTCCTTGGCCAGCGTTTCAACGAAGCCCCAATAATGGTTCGAGTAGGAATCACCCATCAGCAGAACCTGTGGCTCGGCCTGCGCGGCGCCCATGATGCAGCCAGGATCGGCGCCGTCGCTCACGCCCAGACAGGCTTCCCGGTTGGCCGGCACTGATGCTTTCAAACCGTTGAACAGATTGTTCGAACCCTGACTGAAGCGGTTCGGCCAGCCCTCGTTCCGGTCACCCGCGGAGTGCAACAGCGACAAGGCAATCGCCGGCACTATCATCAGCCAGATCAGGGTTTTGCCAAAGCCTGCGCGTGGCTTGCGGAAACGGTTTTCGATCAGCACGAAGGACAGATAGCCGATGACGAAGGTCGCGCCGAAGTACACCACCTGCACCAGCGGGGTGAGGGCGATGCCCAGGTAGCTCGTCACGGCGAGAATCGGCCAGTGCCACACGTAAAGCGAATACGAGAGCGTGCCAATGAACACCAGCGGCCGGAACGCCAGCACCTTCGAGGTCACGCTGGCATCGCCGATGCCGCGAAACAGCAGCACGGCCGTGGCCAGGCACACGGCGATGGCAGGGTAGCCGGGAAACCCCGACAAAATATCTTCGCGCGTCGCGAAGTAGAACAATGTCCCCAGCGCCAGCGCACACATCAGCGAAGCACTCAGGCGCTTGAGCCGGAACGTCTTGCTGCTGAAAATGACCGCACAGGAACCGATCATCAACTCGAAGATGCGTGCGGTGAAGAAATAATAGTTGCGGTCGGGATAGGCGTACGACAAATACAGCGCCAGTGCCATTGCCGCCAGCGTCAGACCAAGCACGGTGGTCTTGAACACTCTTTTCGCCACGTAACGGTTGAGCAACCAGAGGCCCAGCGGCAAGGCCAGATACCATTGCCATTCGATGGCCAGCGACCAGGTGTGCAACAACGGCAGGCTCGCGGCATCCGGCGTCGCGTAGCCGCTGGTCACTTTGGAAAAGTACTGATTGGAGATCAGCAGCGAGGTGTATTTTTCACTTTTGAGAAAGTCGACGTAGTCGCTGGGCAGATAAAGCAACGTAGTGATCAGCAGGGTGACGATGAGTAGCGCAATGATCGCCGGTTGCAGGCGCCAGATTCGTCGCGTGTAAAAGCCGGAGAAGCTGAACGTGCTCTTGTCCAGCGAGGTCATGATGATCGAGGTGGTCAAGTACCCGGAAATCACAAAGAAGATATCGACGCCGATGTATCCCGACGGAAACAACGCCAGGCCACCGTGGAAGATCAATACCAGCAGCACGGCGATGGCGCGCAGGCCGTCGATGTCGGCGCGGTACTCGATCGAGGGTTTGCGTTCGGCAGCCGTTGCCGCTGCTTCAGCGCGAGGCGGTGAATGCGGATCGTGTTTATCGCCGGGACGTTCCAGCAGAGAAGGCTTTGCGGGTGCCTCGACGGAGCGATCGAACATGCAGTGATCCCTGGCAATTTTGCGACGATCAATCCAGTTTCCGTTTGATCGCGCTGAATTCAATGAAAAACAGCCGATTGTATCGGCTGTTCTACATTAGGGAAGACCTGTTATGCCTGATGCGGTTTACGTCCTGGCACGAAATGGCTGACATCGTTGAAACCCGGTGTCGAAGCATGCCCCGGCGTGACCAGCGAATCGATGAATGCCTCGTCCTCGGCGCTGATCTTTACCCCCTGCGCCTTGGAATAGGCATCCCACTGCGCTTCGGTCCGCGGCCCGACAATCGCCGAAGTCACGGCGCTATTGTTCAACACCCAGGCAATCGCAAACTCGACCATGCCGACCCCGCGCTGCTCGGTGTACTGCTGAATCTGCTGGGCAATGCGCAACGACTCGACGCGCCACTCGGTTTCCAGAATGCGCTTGTCCTGACGTCCGGCGCGGCTGTTGGCGTCCGGTTGCACATCCGGCGCGTACTTGCCGCTGAGCACGCCACGGGCCAGCGGGCTGTAAGGCACCACGCCGAGGCCATAGGTTTGCGCAGCGGTAATCTGCTCGGTCTCGGCCTGACGGTTGACGATGTTGTACAGCGGCTGGCTGATCACCGGGCGGTCAACGCCGAGCTTCTCTGCAACACGAATGACCTCGGCGATGCGCCAGCCGCGATAGTTCGACAGCCCCCAATAGCGGATCTTGCCTTGGCGAATCAGATCGCCAACCGCCGAAACGCTGACTTCAAGCGGCGTGTTGTGGTCTTCGCGGTGCAGGTAATAGATGTCGACATAGTCAGTGCCGAGCCGAGTGAGGCTGGCTTCCAGGCCATTGAAGATGTGTTTGCGGCTTAAACCGCTGCGGTTTGGGACGCCGTCCACCGGACCGAAGCCGACCTTGGTGGCCAGCACCCATTCGTGCCGATGCCGGGCGATCGCTTCACCGACGATCTCTTCGGAGCGACCGTTGGTGTAGACGTCGGCGGTGTCGATGAAATTGATCCCCTGGTCCCAGGCCTTGTCGATGATGCGCAGCGAGTCTTCGGCGCTGGTCTGCTCGCCGAACATCATCGTGCCGAGCGTCAGCGTGGAGACCTGCAATCCAGAATGGCCGAGTGTGCGGTAGCTCATGGCGAAATCCTTTTTTGGCGATGGGAGAGGGTGATCAAATACCAGATGCGCAAGTCGTCGCAAAGTGAATTTATAAGATCAAGAGCCCCTCACCCTAGCCCTCTCCCGGAGGGAGAGGGGACTGACCGTGGTGAATGCGAGAATTACGCCGACGACGAATACCGCGCTGAACGCCAGTTTTGAACGCCCCACCAATCGGCTCCCTCTCCCTCCGGAGAGGGCTGGGGTGAGGGGCTGCCGATCTCAAATTCCAACCAGGTCCCGAGCCGAACCGAGATAAAAAACGGCCCCAACCAGGACCGTGTCTGGAAACCATTTGAAGCCTAAGCCCGCAACGTCCGCGTCAGCCGCAACGCCAGCAAACTCCCGCCGACAATCACCGCCGCGAGCAGATACAACGCCGCATCCGTTGACCCCGTGCTGTCCTTGACCCAACCCACCAGATACGGGCTCAAGAACCCGGCCATCTGCCCCATCGAGTTGATCAACGCCAGTCCACCGGCCGCGGCGCCTGCACTCAACATGGCAGTGGGGACCGGCCAGAACATCGGCAGCCCGGTCAGCGCACCCATGGTGGCAATGGTCAGGCCGAGGATTGCAATGGCCGGATTCGCCGCGAAGTTGACCGCGATCAGCAAGCCAATCGCGCCCATCAGCATCGGCACCACCAGATGCCAGCGGCGTTCCTTGCGCAGGTCGGCCGAGCGACCGACAACCAGCATGAACACCGCCGCCAGCAGATAGGGAATCGCGCTCAACCAGCCGATCACCAGGTTATCGCTGAAACCCAGATTCTTGATGATCGACGGCAGCCAGAAGTTGATCGCGTAAACGCCGCTCTGGATGCAGAAGTAGATCAGGCCGAACGCCCAGATCGCCGGGTTCTTGAACACCGCCAGCAGCGAGTCGGAGGTAGATTTCGGTTTGTTCGCCAGGTCTTCGGCCTGATCCGCTTCAAGCACCGCGCGTTCGTGCGGGGTCAGCCACTTGGCATTGGCGAAACTGTCGCTGAGCAAGAACCAGGCGAGGGCGCCGAGGATGACCGTCGGAATGCCTTGCAGCAAGAACATCCATTGCCAACCAGCGAGACCGCCCTGGCCAGCGGCGAAATGATTGAGAATCCAGCCGGAGAACGGGCTGCCGAGCAACCCCGACACCGGAATCGCCGACATGAACAGCGCCATGATCCGCCCACGGCGGAACGTCGGGAACCACTGCGAGAGGTACAGCACCACACCGGGAAAGAAACCGGCTTCGGCCGCGCCAGTGAACAGTCGCAGCGTGTAAAACTCGGTCGGCGTGGTGACGAACAGCAGGCAGGTCGACAGCGTGCCCCAAGTGATCATCATCAGCGCAATCCAGCGCCGTGGACCGAATTTCGTCAGGGCCAGGTTGCTCGGCACGCCGCACAGCACGTAGCCGATGAAGAAGATCCCGGCACCGAGGCCGTACACGGTTTCGCTGAATTTCAGCGCGTCGAGCATCTGCAGTTTGGCGAAGCCAACGTTGACCCGGTCGAGGTAGTTGAACAGGTAGCAGATGAAAATGAAGGGAATCAAACGCAGGGTGATGCGTTTGTAGACGGCGTTTTTACCGTCCGTGTCGATGGTCTGGGTAGCTGCGGCGCTCTGCGACATAGCGGCTCTCTCTTTATTATGATTTTTTGCGATGCAAAGGGTAACGTTGATCGCCCCGAGAGTCTCGGCCACCTCTGGCCGGATTGTCTTTGTGCCTGAGCACAGGGTTTGCCGGCAGACCCTGTGCGGGTGAACAATCGCACGCGCCGAACATCAAGGATTGCCGCTGTCATGTTCGAACTTGACCACGACCTCGCCCAGGACATCGTCGACCGGGCGATGGCCATTTTGCCCTACAACGTCAATGTCATGGACAGCCAGGGGCTGATCCTCGGCAGCGGCGAACCGGAGCGCATCAATACTCGCCACGAGGGTGCGCAACTGGTGCTGGCCAATGGTCGCGTGGTCGAAATCGATGCGCAGACGGCGGTGCATCTCAAAGGCGTGCAGCCGGGGATCAACCTGCCGCTGCTGCTCGATCAGCGCTTGATCGGCGTGCTCGGCATCACCGGTGAGCCGGAGCAATTGCGCACTTATGCCGAGCTGGTGCGCATGACCGCGGAAATGCTCGTCGGCCAGCGCAATCAGCAGGCCGACCAGCAATGGCGGCGCCAGCGTTGTGATGACCTGCTGGCGCTCTTGCTGAGCGAGGCGGGTGATTCGCCGCGGCTGGTCGACGAGGCGCAGCAACTGGGGCTCAAGCCGCAATTGACGCGGGTGCCGCACCTGTTCGAGCTGGGTCTGGAGCACGGTCCAGGGCAAACCGTCGAGGCGCTGAGTGCCTGGCTAATGTCGCGTTACCCGGACAGCTGGTGCGTGAGTTCGGCGCAGTCATCGCTGCTCTGGTGTCGGCCGACGAGTCAGCACGTCGAGCCCGAGCGCTTGCTGGAAAAACTCGATGGCCTCGGCTGGAAGATCCTGCGCATGGCCGTGGGCGGGCAGGCCGACGGGCTGGCCGGGCTGCGCCGCTGTTATCGGCGGGTCGGCGATCTACTTGCTTACGGGCGCGAAGTTTTACCGCACTCGCGGGTACTGACCCTTAACCGCTATCGATTGCCGGTGATGCTCTGGCGCCATCGTAACGATGACGCGCTGGACGAACTGCTCAAACCGCTGCGCAAGGTGATCGCCAAGGACAGCAACGGCCAATTGCTGGCGACGCTGCGCAGTTGGTGCGAACACGACGGCCAGAGTCAGGCCTGTGCCGATGCCTTGGGCATTCATCGCAACAGCCTGCGCTACCGGATGGAGCGGATCGCCGAGTTGAGCGGGGTCGATCCGCTCAGGCTGGATGGGATGCTGGCGTTGTATTTAGGAGTGCAGTTGTTGCCGCAGACGGATCCGAATTGATCTGGCGCCTTCGAAGACGGCAGAAGCTGCAACACAGATCTTTTGTGAAAATGAACAACAATCATCTTTAGCCCTTGTGCAACCGACCGGGGTCAACCTGCTCGACCACTGGCAGCATGACGGACATTGTCACCGGAGAATTCCCATGAAAGTCGTCATCGCCCCCGATTCATTCAAGGACAGCCTCAGTGCTCAGGGCGTCGCCGAGGCCATCGCCCTTGGTCTGGCGCAGGTGTGGCCACAAGCGACGCTGGTCAAATGCCCGATGGCCGATGGCGGCGAAGGCACGGTGGAATCGATTCTCGCCGCCAATGCAGGCGAATTGCGCCGCAGTCGCGTCCGTGGCCCGCTCGGTGCGCCGGTGGAGGCCGCGTGGGGTTGGTTGCCGCATAGCCAGACCGCGATCATCGAAATGGCCGAAGCCAGTGGCCTGCAATTGGTGCCGCTCGGGCAGCGCGATGCGTGCATCAGCAGCACGTTTGGCACCGGCGAACTGATCCGCGCGGCGCTGGATGCTGGCGCACAACGGGTGATTCTGGCGATTGGCGGCAGCGCCACCAACGATGGCGGCGCCGGCGCGATGCAGGCCTTGGGGCTGAAACTGCTCGACGCGCAGAACCAGGCACTGGCCCCCGGCGGCCTTGCATTGGCGCAACTGGCGCGGCTGGACCTGAGCGACCTCGACCCGCGTCTGGCACAGGTGCGTTTCGATATTGCTGCTGATGTGAACAATCCACTCTGCGGCCTGCACGGTGCCTCAGCGATTTTTGGTCCGCAGAAAGGCGCTACGCCGGCTCAGGTGCAGCAACTCGATCAAGCCTTGGGGCACTTTGCCGAACTGTGCGCGCAAGCGCTGGGCAAAGACGTCCGCGATGAACCTGGCAGCGGTGCGGCGGGCGGTCTGGGCTTTGCCGCCAAGGCATTTCTCGGTGCGCAGTTTCAGGCCGGCGTTGAGGTGGTAGCCGAGCTCGTGGGGCTCGCCGATGCGGTCAAAGATGCCGATCTGGTAATCACTGGAGAAGGGCGCTTCGACGCGCAGACCTTGCGCGGCAAAACGCCGTTCGGCGTCGCAAGAATAGCCAGGCAAAACGGTGTGCCGGTGGTGGTGATTGCTGGCACCCTCGGCGACGGTTATCAAGAACTGTATGGCCATGGCATCGACGCGGCATTCGCCGTGACCAGCGGACCGATGAGCCTGGAACAGGCCTGCGCCGAAGCGCCACGGTTGTTGCGTGAACGCGCCACCGACATTGCTCGTGTCTGGCAGATCGCACGGCGTAGCGCGTGAAAATTCTGATCGGTGTTTCATTCCTGAAACACCGATAAAAATAGTTGCAACGGACCCGCAATCTTCCTCAAGTCTGGCCGATACAAAGGTCAGGCGCACACAAAACTCCAAAACAGTGGCGCCGAACTGCAGCCCACCCCCACGGCTCAGTGATATGGCATGGACGCTCGTAGCTTCTATCTTGAGAGTGCAGCCATGTCCTTGCGTAACCTGAATATCGCGCCCCGTGCCTTCCTCGGTTTTGCCTTCATCGCTTTATTGGTCGTCGTGCTCGGCGTGTTCGCCGTCAATCGCATGTCGGTCATTCGCCAGGCGTCGATCGATATGAATTCGACGCAACTGCCCAGCGTGACCCAGCTCAGCGTGATAACCGAAAACGTCCTGCGGATGCGCATCCTGTCGTTTCGCGTGTTGGTCAATCGCGAGCCTGCCGCGTTGCAGGAAGCACAGACGCGTATCGCCGTGCTGGTTGAAAAGGCGCGCAAGGCACAAGCCGCTTATGCCGAACTGCCTGCCGGTCCGGAAGAGCGCGCGATCTACCAGACGTTTTCGACCACGCTGGACAACTACGCACAAGCGCAGAACCAGATGCTCGAGTTGTCGCGCCAGGACAAAATGGAAGAGCTACGCGCGCTGATCAACACGCGAATCAAGGAAGGCACCGACCAGATGGGCGAGCAGTTGAACAAATTGATCGCAATCAATGCGGCCGATGCCAAAACCGCGTCGACTCGCGCCGGCGACTATTACGACAGCGCCATCACCGGCATCATCATTGTCGCGGTGATCGCAGCGCTGGCCACCGTGTTGCTGGCCTGGTTGCTGACCCGCAGCATTGTCACGCCGTTGAACCGGGCAGTACTGGCTGCGCAAACCATCGCCAGCGGCAACCTGAGCAAAGCCATCGAAGTCGACGGCAAGGACGAGCCGGCGCGCCTGCTCGAAGCCCTCGCGGCAATGCAGGTCAACCTGCGTCAAACCATCGAACAGATCGCCGGTTCCGCCACGCAACTGGGCGCGGCCGCCGAAGAACTCAGCGCCGTCACCGAAGAAGCCTCGCGCGGTTTGCAGCAGCAGAACAACGAAATCGAACAAGCCGCCACCGCCGTCAACGAGATGACCGCCGCCGTCGAAGAGGTTGCGCGCAATGCCGTGTCGACCTCCGAAGCTTCGAACCAGTCAACTCACGCTGCTCGTGAAGGTCGCGATCAGGTGGTGAAAACCGTCGACGCGATCCAGACCATGACCCACGACGTGCAGAACACCGCGCAGATGATCGAAGGCCTCGCCGCGCAGGGTCGCGACATTGGCAAAGTGCTCGACGTGATCCGCGCCATCGCCGAACAGACCAACCTGCTGGCGCTCAACGCCGCGATCGAAGCTGCGCGTGCCGGTGAAGCCGGACGTGGATTTGCCGTGGTGGCAGACGAAGTCCGGGCGCTCGCCCACCGCACCGCGCAATCGACTCAGGAAATTGAAAAAATGGTCGCCGGCATTCAGAACGGCACCGGCGAGGCTGTCTCCTCGATGCAGCAAAGCAACCAGCGTACCCAGACCACCCTGGAAATGGCCCGTGCCGCCGGCGTGGCGCTGGAGCAGATCACTCAGTCGATCCACCAGATCAACGAGCGCAACCTGGTCATCGCCAGCGCTTCGGAAGAGCAGGCGCAGGTTTCGCGCGAAGTCGATCGCAACCTCGTCAACATCCGCGATCTGGCCACGCAGTCGGCGGCCGGGGCCAACCAGACCAGCGCCGCGACCCACGAACTGTCGCGTCTGGCGGTGGATTTGAATGCGATGGTGGCGCGTTTCGTGATTTGAGATACGGTGAAGGCTGGAAACCGCGCGATCAGGAGACGTACATGCGCTATTCAGCCTTGACCCAACGCATTGCCGGCGAGGGCGCCGCCGCCTGGCAGATTCACGACCGAGCGTTGGCGTTGCGCGCCGAAGGAGTCGATATTCTGCTGTTGAGCGTCGGCGATCCGGACTTTGATACGCCGTTGCCGATTGTCCACGGCGCGATCGACAGTCTGTTGGCTGGCGATACGCATTATGCCGACATCCGTGGCCGGGTCGAGCTGCGCAGGCTGATTGCCGAGCGCCATTGCCAGCGCAGTGGTCAGCGCGTTGATCCTGATCAGGTGATTGTCTTGCCCGGCGCGCAATGCGCGGTGTATTCAGTGGCGCAATGTCTGCTCGATCCGGACGATGAGGTGATCATCGCCGAACCGATGTACGTCACTTACGAAGGCGTGTTCGGCGCTTGCGGCGCAACGGTCATTCCCGTCCCGGTGCGCCCGGAAAATGGTTTTCGCGTCGACCCGGCCGATGTTGCCGTGCGTATTACTTCAAAGACTCGCGCCATATTGCTCAACAGCCCGAACAACCCCAGCGGTGCAAGCTTGTCGCTGTTGATCTGGCAGGAACTGGCGGCGCTGTGCGTCCGCCACGACCTGTGGCTGATCAGCGACGAGGTCTACAGCGAACTGCTTTACGAAGGCCGGCACATCAGCCCGGCGAGCCTGCCGGGCATGGCCGAGCGTACGGCAACGATCAACAGCCTGTCGAAATCCCACGCCATGACTGGCTGGCGCATCGGCTGGGTGATCGGGCCGAAACCGCTGGCCGAGCATCTGGTCAACCTGTCGCTGAGCATGCTCTTCGGATTGCCGGATTTCGTGCAGAAAGCCGCGCAGGTTGCGCTGCAAAGTGATCTGCCGGAAGTGACGCAGATGCGCGAGGAGTATCGCCTGCGCCGCGACCTGGTTTGCGAGCGTTTGCACGGCTGCCCGGGCCTGCACCCGATCCGGCCCGATGGCGGCATGTTCGTGATGGTCGATGTGCGCCAGACCGGGCTCGGCGCCCAGGCGTTTGCCGAGCGATTGCTCGAAGGTTATGGCGTCTCGGTGCTGGCCGGTGAAGCGTTCGGGCCAAGTGCGGCGGGGCATATTCGCATTGGCCTGGTGGTCGACCGGATTAAACTGGCCGACGCCTGCGCACGGATTGCCTTGTGCGCAGCGCAGCTTTTACAGGCGCGCAGTGCCTGATGGTCCCTGGCCGTACCCCACACACTGATCGTTCCCACGCAGAGCGTGGAAACGATCAGTGTAAAGGGTTCACCAGATTTGCCGGCCTGTCCCCAGCCAGCGCCGCCAGCAGATTCTCCACCGCACACCGCGCCATCGCCTCGCGCGTTTCATGCGTCGCCGACCCCATGTGCGGCGTCGCCACCACATTATTGAGCTGCAACAACGGCGAGCCATGATCGAGCGGTTCACGCTCGAACACATCAAGCCCCGCCGCACGAATGCGCTGATGACGCAGCGCCTCGATCATCGCCGCCTCGTCGACCACCTTGCCACGCGAGATATTGATGAAAATGCTCTCGGGACGCATCAAGGCAAACTGCTCGGCGCCGATCAACTTTTCAGTCTGCGCCGTCAGCGGCAAGGTCAGGCAAATGAAATCGGCCTGTCTGAGCAAATCCTCGAGGCTGCGGTATTGCGCATCGAAGCGCTCCTCGACTGCCGGTTTGCGCGACTGGCTGTGATAGATCACCGGCATGCCAAAACCGAAATGCCCGCGCTGGGCCAACGCCTCGCCAATGCGGCCCATGCCGATGATGCCAAGCGTCTTGCCATGCACATCAGTGCCGAAATGCGCCGGACCGATGTTGCGGTTCCACTGGCCGCTGCGCACCATGTTCGCCAGTTCAACCACCCGCCGAGCCGCCGCGAGAATCAAGGCAAAACCGGTGTCGGCGGTGGTTTCGGTGAGTACGTCCGGGGTGTTGGTCAGCATGATTTTGCGACGGCTGAGGTAATCGATATCGTAGTTATCGACGCCGACCGAAACGCTGGCGATGGCTTGTAGCTGCGGGGCGAGATCAAGCAACGCCGCATCGAGCTTAAGGCTTGCGCCGAGCAAACCGTGAGCGCGGGGCAGGGCGTCACGCAGTTGCATGAGGCCGTCGGCGTCGAGGCTTTCGATCAGCGTCACTTCGAACTGTTCTTGCAGACGCGCCATCAGCGCGGGCGACAGTTTTTTGTACAGCACGACGTGTTTTTTCATGACAAAGTCCTTTCAGGAATGCGCCGGCACGCGCGGCGTGGCAACGGCTTTGGCGACGACGCGGTCACTGGCGCCGGGCTTGAGAAAAATCGTCAGCACCACCGACAGCAGCAAGGCGCCGCTCATCAGCAGATAGGACGCGCCGGGCGAGCCGGTGGAGCTGTTCAGGTAACCGACCAGATACGAGCCGCCGAACGAACCGAGTGCGCCCATGCTGTTGATCAGCGCCATGGCGCCGCCGGCGACGTTGGCCGGCAGGATCTCCGGCACGATCGCGAAGAACGGCCCGTACGGCGCGTACATGCAGGCGCCGGCGATCACCAGCAGCGTGTACGACCACCAGAAATGTTCCGCGCCGAGCGCGTAGGATCCGTAGAACGCGATGGACGCGATCAGCAGCGGCGGCCAGACGAAGCGTTTGCGCTTCTGCAACTTGTCCGAACCCCACGACACCGCAAGCATGCCGATCACCGCCGCCAGATACGGCATCGCCGACAACCAGCCAGCCTCGATCATGTCCATCTGCGCGCCGGCCTTGAGGATCGACGGCAGCCACAACACGAAGCCGTAGACGCCAATGCTCCAGCAGAAAAACTGCAAAGCGAGAATGATCACTTTCGGCGAACGGAATGCCTCGGCGTAATTCTTCACCGCTTTGATCCCGACCTGCTCCGCCGCCAGTGCGCTTTCCAGATCGTGCTTTTCCTGATCGCTGAGCCACTTGGCCTGGGCCGGACGGTCATCGGCCAGACGCCACCAGATAAACGCCCAAAGCACCGCCGGCAAGCCTTCGATTATGAACATCCAGCGCCAGCTGAAGTGCTGCACCAGGTAACCCGAAACCACCGACATCCACAGCATCGTCACCGGGTTGCCGAGGATCAGAAAGGTGTTGGCTCGCGAACGTTCGGCACGGGTGAACCAGTGGCACAGGTAGCCCAGCATCGCCGGCATCACGGCGGCTTCGACCACGCCGAGCATGAAGCGGATCACGATCAGCCAATAGGCGTTGGAGACCACGCCGGTCAGAGTCGCGAGGCCGCCCCAGAGGATCAGGCTGACGAAAATCAGCTTCTTTACGCTGTGCTTTTGCGCGTAGACCGCACCGGGCACCTGGAAGAAGAAATAGCCGAGAAAGAACAGCGCGCCGAGCAGTGACGACAGGCCCGGGGTGATCATCAGGTCTTCGGCCATGCCGGAGGCAGCGGCGAAGCCGTAATTGGCGCGATCCAGATACGCCAGGCTGTAGGTGATGAACACGATCGGCATGATGTACCACCAGCGGCGGGTGGCGAGAGTAGCGTTTTTCATGGTCTTGCTCCTGAGCTTGTTGTTTTTGTCGCAGCAGGTTCATTCAAGTTGTGGTGATCAGGCGCGCCCTTTCGCGAGCAGGCTCGCTCCCACAGGGGACTGCATTTCAAAGGTGGGAGCGAGCCTGCTCGCGAAGGCGGCCTCATATTCAACCGACAATTCCACGTGGGTAGGAAGGCCTTCCATATCCCCACGACTCTGCACCGCCCGACTGCCAATCCAGTTCGCGCGTTGCACCGCCTCGGGCACACTCTGATGTTCGAGCAGGGCGCTGATCAGCCCCACCGCAAAGCCGTCACCGGCACCGACCGTATCGACGACCTGAGCCACTGGCACACCAGCGACAAAACCCTGGTCCAGCTGCGTGCGGTAATAAGCGCCTTGCGGGCCGAGCTTGATCGCCACCGCTTCGGCGCCCTGATCGAGATAGAACGCGGCAATGTCCGCCGGGTCTTCGAAACCGGTCAGCAAACGGCCTTCGCTCAGCCCCGGCAAGACCCAATGGGCGAGGGCGGCGAGGCGGTTGATCTCGCTGATCATCTCGCGCTCGCTGGTCCACAGGCTCGGGCGCAGGTTGGGATCGAACGAAACGCTACGCCCGGCATGGCGCATGCGGGTCATCAGCTCGAAGGACATCTCACGAGCGGTGGCTGATAGCGCTGGCGGAATACCGGTGGCATGCAGATGGCGGGCGCCCAGCAGCGCTTCCTTGATGGCACTCGGGGACAAATGGCTTGCCGCCGAACCACGACGGAAATACTCGACCTGCGGATCGCTGCCATCGTCATTGCGCGACTTGAACTGGAAACCGGTCGGGTGCTGTTTATCGACATCGACGTGGCTGCAATCCAGACCTTCCTTGATCAGGGTCTCGACCACGAAGCGACCGAGCGAATCATCACCCACCCGGCTCAACCAGGCGACATTGAAACCCAACCGCGACAGTCCGATGGCGACATTGCTGTCGGCACCGGCAATGCGTTTGTGAAAATGCTCGACCGACGCCAGATCACCGGTCTGCTCGGCGACCAGCATCGCCATGGTTTCGCCGAACGAAAGAATATCGATCTCACACATGGGCAGGCTCCAGACGCGATTGGCCGAGGCGGGCGAGGGCGGCGACATGCTCGGTGGTCAGTTGCAGCAGATCATCGCCCTGCAACGGGTATTCGGCCGCGCGCATAACGCCTTGGGCCATGTGCCGCAAAAGTTGTTCCCACAGATGCAGATCACTGACGGCTGGCGGCACCGCTACCAGTTTGCCGTCGGCGCGACGGGCTACGGCTTTGCAGTGCACATAGCCGACATGCCGGCCGAGCAAGCGCGCGGCGCTGGTAGCGGACTGGTCCTGCCACTGCCAGTTGCCGATATCGAAGGTCATTTTGATTGGCAGGTTGTGCTGCTCCACCGCCGCGAAGAAGCGCTGAAACGGTTCGATGCGCCCGCCGTGCAAGGTCTGATCGTTTTCCACCAGCAACTGCACCGAGGTTCGTTGCAGACGTTCGGACAAAGCTTGCAGGTCGTTGGTGTCGGTGAAATAGCCGAGCGAGACTTTCAGCCACTTCGAACCGAACGCTTCGGCCTGTTGCAGTGCCGTAATCAATTCGGGATTCGGTTGCGCCTGGCCGGCGAGCCACAGTTCGGTGGGTGAGGAATAGATGCTTTGCAAGCCCTGCGCCTCGGTGGCCGCAGCCAATTGCGCCGGCTCTTCACGGGTCAGCAGCTCTTCACGCCACTCGATGCGATTGGCCCCGGCTGCGGCCAGAACGTCGATGAAATAATCTTGCCCGCACTGGCGCACAAGCTCGGCGCCGTAGCTGGACAAACTGATGGAAACGGCAGGTTTATTCATTGTTATTGACCTCTGAAACCGGTTTCATTTTTGTTCAAATAAAATATCAGTCAGCTCTGCGGTGTTCTTGCGGGCGCCTTCGCGAGCAGGCTCACTCCTACAGGTGACCGTGTTCCAAACCGTGGGAGCGAGCCTGCTCGCGAAGGCGTCAGTTCAAACACTACCAACCCCACGGGTAGATCCTCGCTCAACCAGCACCGGCGCAAAATCCACCACCCGCGCCGCCTCGTCATCCCCACGCAAACGCCTGAGCAGACACTCGAACGCCCGCGCGCCAATCTCCTGAGTCGGCTGCGCCAGCGCAGTAATCCCGCTGCCGACCAACGGATACCAATCCAGATCATCCAGGGCGATCAATCCGACATCTTCAAACAGCCGCGAGCCAATCGCCCGCAATGCCGTCGTCGCCGCCAGCGCCGCCACGCCGTTGGCGCAGAACAACGCTTTCGGACCGTTACCAGGCGTGTTTAAAAAGGTTTGAAGTTGCGCTTGCAGATCGTCACCCGTTTCCAGCATCGCTCCTGCCAGGTCTGGACGCTGCGCGATCTGTGCCTGAAAACTACTGACCCGCTCGATCCGCGAGCTGGTGCCGTCATACGGTTCGGTGACCAACACCAGATCGCGATAACCGCGTTGCTCAAGATGTGCCAACGCCATGTCTACTGCCTGTGGATTGTTCAACCCGACCATATCGCTGTCGAGCCCGTCCACCTTGCGATCCACTAACACCAACGGCATCTCGCGGCGCAATTCATGCATTTCGTTACGGTGATGGCCGAGGGTATTCACGATCAGCCCCTCGATGTTGTACGAGCGCAGCAGCGCCAGATGCTGGCGTTCCTGCTCGTCATCGCGATCGGTGTTGCACACCACCAAGCTGTAGCCGTGCGCACGACAGGCGGTTTCCACCCCGTGCATCACGGCAATTGAATAGGGGTTGCGGATGTCGGCGACCAACATGCCGATCAGGCGAGTGCGCCCGCGCTTGAGACCACGGGCCATTTGGTTGGGGCGGTAGCCGAGTTCACCAATCGCCTGCTCGATGCGCAGAGCGATGGCATCGGAGAGCAGGGCGCGGTCATCGCCAATGAAGCGCGAAACGCTGGCCTTCGACACTCCGGCGCGTTCGGCGACGTCGAGCATGGTAATGCGGCTGCGCTGGGCGGTGGAAAAGTCGTTCATGACAGGAATGATCTTATTGTTGGTTTGACAAATAAAACGCTGAAACCGGTTTCAGAAGACATCAAACAAAGCACCTGCGTCAAGAAGCATTTGGCATAGCGACCGCACGGGTCTGTTCAAAACCGACGAACGGTCCAGATACCTGTCAGATCTGACAGTATGCAAGTTCACTGTCCGAGCGCCTAATTTACCCATGCGCACCACCACCATTTGCGTAACTAAATGACCGGGCAAATGAATCATGACGATCAGGAACGCGAGCGTAAGAAGCATCGGGATTCTAGCGAGCCCGCTCTCGGTAGAAGGTATTGATGACGGCGATCTCGATGGTTATGTGCCGCGCGATATTTTGCTTAACGGTACGCAGATCATTATTCCCTATTGGCTCGACCCTAGGCCTATGGACGAACTGTGGGTGGAACTGGCGCAGGGCGACGTTGTTACGAGGCTCTACACAGAATTTTACAGTCCGCCACAACCCGCCAAACTGTACTTTCGTTTGACGCCAGCCCACCTCGCAACGGACGGCATTGCTTTTTTATCTTACAAAGTCTGGAAGGCGAGCGGCGGTAATTCGGATCCTTCACCTGAAAGAAAGTTGACCATTGATCACAGGCCCATTGTGGTTCTCGACGAACCTGAATTCCCCCACGCAACGTTGTGGGGTTACTTGAATAATAAAACAGTGCCGTCGTTAACCTCCGGCGCTACCGTTTTGGTGCCCACGGCCGGTGGAGTTGCGGCGACTGGAGATAGAGCAAAGTTATATTGGCAAGGATATTCGAGTTTGAATGGAAGCGGTCCGCCTGTGCCGGAAACATTCGGTGAATGGGAAATAACGCTGGAGCAGAAGCACATCGATGCACATTGGCAATTTGTTGTTCCGTTTGAACCTAACATAAAACCGCTTATTGATAGTGATTCAGCAATCGCACGCTGGCAATTACACAAGGGTGGGCGACTTTATGGCGAGTCGAAAAAAGGTTTAGTGAAAATAGACAGGGTGATACCTGGCGAAACAGGCCCTTTTGGCCTAAATACACAAGGAGATATGGAAATGTCATTTAAATTACAACCCCAAAAAATCAGACCCTTTTCCATGGGGGTTAAAGAGATCGGGCCTTTTTCTGCTATCACAGTGGACACGCTGACTGATAACTATATCGCCAAGAGCGTACTGGACAGCGGGACACTGGTCATTAATCTTGATCGTACCGCCGATGAAGAAGAAGACGATGATGTGGATGTGGAGTTACGAGTAAAAGGTGGGGTTTTTAAGGTTATTGGTACGATTCCGTTGGGACCAATTTCTGCGAGGCCGGCAGGCAAAATCCCGTTAGAGGTTGCCAGCAGCCACTTTCCCGAGCTTCCAACACCGGTTGACCCGACGACTTATGAAATTCAGTTAAAAGTATACAAAGGCGGCGGCGGTATCGAAGACCCGTCTAATATTTTAGAGGTCGTCATCGACCAGACTGCGCCATTCCACACAAAGAATCCGCGAAGAGAAGTTAGGCCTACGCCGCCTCCTGTGTTTGTCAACAAACCAACGGATGCGCAGGTAACCGTGACCGAAGCATGGATGACGCTACCGGCAAACGTAAATGTCAATTGCACCGTGCCTACCGGTTATCCGCAACGGCGAACTGCTGATGACGAGGTTAGCGTCTGGCTTCGCAACGCCACTCAGTCGGTTTTGGTTTTCAACGGTCCCGTACCCGATACTGGCGCAATTTCGTTCCCGAACACTGAGCTTCGCAAGTTTCCGCCGAGAGGGCGGGTCAACATCGTTCAGCAGTACAAAGATCTTCCGGGCAATCTTAGCCTCGAGTCGGCGCCCATCGCGTTTCTGACATTGGCGCTGGCACAAGCACCCGTGGCGAACAAAGCGCCGCTGGTGCCCCGAACCGATCCGAACTACACGACGCCGCTTTATCTGGACGATCTCGCCGGTGGCATCTCTGCCATCGTTGAAAGTGCGTTCATTGATAATGCCGAGACAGGCGATCAAATCCACATAACTATCGAGGATGCCTTCGATGCGACCGTCTTCGTTGACCTCGATCCACAGCCATGGGCCGGTGCGAATCTGACGTTCCCTCTTGCTTATGCTGACCTTGCAACGGTATTTGACGGAGCCAGCGAACCGAAAAATGTCAACATCTACTATACGATCACGCGAACGGGAATGACCACGGATGTACAGTCACCAATCGCCACTTTCATCCTGGCATTTGATTACGCAGGTCCGGTAAATCCGGACCTGCCAGACTTGATCAACTCCGAGCTCGTGCTACCTGTTGTGACCGGTGCGTCCAATACTGCGAACAATCTGTTACCGGGTGATCGAAGTCAAGCTGGCAAATTCAAAGTAACGTTCAAACTTTCGGATCCACCGATTACACCGGAGCAAACCGCCACTTGCTATATCAATGAAATTGCGCTGGAACCCTATGTTCCGTTTGTAGATGAAACGGAGTTTCAAGTCGATATTCCGGCCCGTGTAGTTGCCGGTCTTACCACTCCTAGTGTAAAAGCTCGCTGGACTATTCAGAAGTCCGGTATCGACAAAAACATCATGAGGTCGATGGAGGAAACCGTACTAGTGGCCGGGCTGCCGATTCCTCTGCCAACGCCAACCGTGAGGATTCGGAAACCGGATACACGCCCATATATCGAATGCTATGCAATGAACAGCCCGACCTCTGGATATGACCTGGGTCTTATGATTCCAAAGGATCCGCTGTTGCCGGCGGGCAAAATAATCAAGGTGCATTTTGAGGCGCATAGAAATGCGACGGGTACCGATCTGATTGCCAATACAAAAGTGTCAGCAGATTACACCATCAAGGCCGCCGACGTGCCCGACTTTGCATTAACCGGAACTACCCCTGCCGTGTTCAAGGCTGCACAGCCGGCGAGAGGCGCGGTAGCTTATGGTAAATATTGGTATACGACGGATATCAACGGCGAACAAAGTTCCGTTCCAGTTGTAAGGCTGATAGACACTATCAGCACCAGTTTCACTTATTGCGACGGCACAGCGGCTCCCGCTGTTGCGCCTTAAGCAGTGGCTGTATGAGTTGACGCCGCTAGAGAGCTTTTACGGCTCTCTTGCGGTGTTTTTTTTGATTCCTGAATCGAGGTATTTACGCCTGCTCATGTTGAAGGCGATTCCTCAATTAAATAGGACTTTTCCTACAAAGGTTTCTCGCTTTTCTTATTAGGCTGATGAATGTTTTTAGCGGATGATCAATTCCGCCATTGACCAGTCTCAATAACTCGTGCAGTTGAGGAAATTGCTATGCCGTCGTTTTCTAATTCGAAACATCCCTATGCAATCAAAGGACTGATTATTGCCATCGCAATTGCGTCATCGCCGCAAGCCAATAGTCGGATCCTTTTACCGGGTCAAAGTGAAGAGGTCACCAATCCTCCCGCTCCCGAAGCATGGACGGTGTCTGACGGAGGAACATTGACGATCAACAATGCTGAAGCCCTGACGCTTACCTCATCTAACGCCACCATTGACTTCAATGGCGGCAAAAGCCAGAGAATCAGTACGAGCAACTCAAAGCTGTCGATTTCAGGTGCTACTGTTGAAAGCACGACCGGCCGTGGCGCGATACAACTGATCGACAGTAGTGCAACGATCGATAACAACACAACGATCACCAGTTCGAACAGTTTCGGCCTGTTGGTCGGGCGCAATCAGAATACCCCTGCCGCCTCAAGCGCGACAGTCAAAGGCGGAAGCACGATTACGGGGCGTCCCGGTGGGGCGAACGCCGTGGGCTTCACTACTCTGAATGTAGAAAACTCGACCATACGGGGAACCGGTGCAACCAGTTACGGCGTGCAATTGGGCGGTTCAACACTCACTGCGACGGGCAGTACGCTTTCCGGAGAGCTGGACGGCCTTCAGATCGTCACTGATCCCACCGGCGTCAACTCCAGTATCGTAGCGATCACGGATACCCGTGTGACCGGTGGCACCGGTTCGGCGATCGTGCTGGGTTCCTCCGGTGGTGCCGGTACGGTTGCAACCATCAGCATTCTGGGTAATACGCAATTGATCGGTGGCGACGGCAATGTTCTGCGAGCAGCCAACCGTTCAACGGCCAACCTCACCGTTGATGCAAGCCAGCTGAACGGCAATGTTGTGGCCGAGACGGGCAGTTCGATTTCTTGGCGGATGCGGAACGGCGCGGCGCTGGCGGGGGATCTGCAGAATGTGACGCAAGTCAGCCTGGACTCAGGCAGCTCGCTCAATGGCAATGTTCTGTCCGTTGCAGGAACGGCGTCAAATGTCAGCCTGAACAATAAAGCCCGTCTTACTGGCAACGTGGAAAACGTTGTCGGGTTATCGCTGAACAATGGCAGCCAGATGACCGGCAATGTACTGGCTGACGCCAATGGCCTTGTTGACCTGGACAACAGTTCTGCGCTCAACGGTACTGTCCAGGACGTCTCAAGCCTGGTGCTGAACAATGGCAGCAGTCTCACTGGCGATGTCAGCACGGCTGCCAACGGTGGCGTGCTGCTGGACAATGCTTCTGTGCTGACCGGTCAGGTCAACAATTCAGGCAACCTGACTGTCAATAATGCAGCCCAGTGGGTGATGACTGGCGACAATACCGTGCAACGCCTTGCGCTGGACAACGGCGTTGTTCGCATGGGCACGAACGAGCAGTTTCAGCAGTTGAATATCGGCGACCTGTCTGGTCGCGGCACCTTTGTGATGGGCACGGATCTGGGCAACGGGTCCTCCGACTTTCTGAATGTCACCGGTAATGCCAGCGGACAACACCAACTGCAAATTGCTGCCACCGGTACTACGCCCGTTACTGCCGAAGCGGTGAAGGTCGGCAATATTGCCGCCGGCGATGCCAGTTTCTCGCTGGGTGGTCGCGAAACGGTGGACGCTGGTGCTTTTGTCTATCGGTTGAAACAGGACGGCCAGGGCCTTTTCCTCAACCCGGACAAGGAAACCGTCAGTACGTCGAGCAACACCGCACTCGCGCTGGCAGGGAGCGCGCGCAGCGTATCGAACGCGGAGATGAACATGCTCAATACGCAAATCGGTGATCGTGGCCTCAGTATCCGGCCTGATGCTGCAATGCGAGCAGCCAGTGACAGCGACACGACCAAGTTGAGTAACAGTGTCTGGGTACGCACTTATGGCAACCAATACAACGTCAAGAATGCCTATGGTGATGGTTACACACAAAATCAGACAGGAATTACCGGTGGTGCCGATACCACGGTAGTCATCGGTGGACGCGATGTTCTGCTGGGCGGTTTCGTCGGTTCCAGCCGCACCGAGATGGACCTCAAGTACGGTTCCAAGGCAACGGTCGATAGCTTGAATGCCGGTGTTTACGGCAGCGCATTCGATCCCGAGAGCGGTTTGTTCGTCAACGGTATGCTCAAGCTCAACCAGTTCGACAACAAGGCAAAAGTCACCATGAGCGACGGCACACGGGCCAAAGGCGATTACAAGTCGCTAGGCGCGAGTGCTGCCGTTACCGTCGGCAAGCACATCCGCTTTGCGGACAACTGGTTTCTCGAACCGCAGGTCGGCGTATCTACCGGCGTCACTCAGAGTGACAGCTATAAGCTAGACAATGGCCTTTCAGTCAAAGCAGACACCATGCGATCCATACAAGGAAACATTGGCGTCCGGGGCGGACGGTTGTTGGCATTGGAAGGTGGCGCCTTGCTGGAGCCCAGTGTTTCGCTGGGGGCAAACCATGAGTTCGTCAAAACCAATGAGGTTAAAATCAACGAAGACAGTTTCAATGATGACCGCGCCAGTAGCACGCTGGAATACCGTGCCGGGCTGAAATGGACACCTGCACAGCGAAACTGGCAGGTCGCGGGCGAAATCGGGGGCGGTACGGGCAATACCATCTCCCAGGACTGGAGTGCGAGCCTGAGATTGAGTCATTTTTTCTAAATTCGAATGAGATGGAGAAGCCCTGGTAATGCCGGGGCTATTTTTATTGGAAAAAACTTCGAAAGCCTCAGCCAAACAATCCGGCGGCAATGTTGATCGAGAATCCCAGAATAGCCGTATTGAACACAAACCCGATCAATGACTGTGCCAGCACGATCTTGCGAATATCCCTCGTCGCAACTCCCACATCCGACGTTTGCACGGCCACGCCGATCGTGAACGAGAAGTACAAAAAGTCCCAGTAATTGGGCGTTGTCAGCCCTTCGGCAAAACGCAACGCCGGTTCCGTGCCGCCCCAGGTGTAATACAACCTCGCGTAATGCACGCAGAAAATCACGCCGATGAGCAGCCACGAACCGACCACCGTGAGGGCGGTGAAGCTGTAATGCAGAAGTTTGAGCCTGGTTTCCAGGTCCTTGTTGCCGGCCAGTTCGAGCGTGATGGTCGCCAGGCTCGCCAACGCAGCGATGCATACCATGAACAACACCAGTCCGGCATTCTCGTCTTCGATCTCAGCGATGCGTTTAACGTCCGGTGCCTTGGCGCGCATGGTGAGCCACAGCATCAGGATCAGGTAAGTCCAGACGCCGACGTTCCAGCCAATGAGAATTTTGCTGACGACGGAGTCGGCGGGGGCCAGCAGGCCGGTGGCGAGGCCGAACAGCGCGGCGGCAGAGAGACGAGGATGGGTGCGGGCGAGAAAGCGCATGAGATCTCGATGGGCCGGGATGGTCTGAACACCTTAGCCCAGCGATGACGGACATGACCACATCGCTGAATGTTTGCAAAAACCCTGTGGGAGCGAGCGTGCTCGCGAAAGCGTCGGTACATTCAAAATTGATGTTGACTGATCGGGCGCTTTCGCGAGCAGGCTCGCTCCCACATTGGATCAATGGTGTTTGTTGAATCGTTGTACGAGCTTCATCACAACAACAAAGAACACTGGCACGAAGATGACCGCAAGCGTCGCAGTGATCATCCCGCCAATCACGCCAGTGCCAATGGCTTGCTGACTCGCCGAACTGGCACCCGTGGCGATAGCCAGCGGCACCACGCCGAGAATGAACGCCAGCGACGTCATCACGATTGGCCGCAACCGCAAGCGCGCCGCCTGCAACGTCGCATCGATGAGATCGTGACCCTCTTCACACAAGCTCTTGGCGAACTCGATGATCAGGATCGCGTTCTTCGCCGACAGGCCGATGATGGTGATCAATCCGACCTTGAAGAACACATCGTTCGGCATCCCACGCATCGTCACCGCCAGCACCGCGCCGAGCACACCCAGCGGCACGACCAGCAACACCGAAGTCGGAATCGACCAGCTCTCGTACAGCGCCGCCAGACACAGGAACACCACTAGCAGCGACAATCCGAGAAGAATCGGCGCCTGATTGCCGGACAAGCGTTCCTGCAACGACAGGCCGGTCCATTCCTGGCCCAAGCCTTTCGGCCCCTGTGCCACCAGACGCTCGATTTCCGCCATCGCTTCACCGGTGCTGTGCCCCGGTGATGGTTCGCCGGAAATCGCAATCGCCGGATAGCCGTTGTAACGGGTCAACTGCGCCGGGCCCTGAATCCAGTTGGCCTGTACGAACGCCGACAGCGGCACCATATTCCCGGTGTTGTTGCGTACATGCATTTTCAGCAGATCGGCGACCTGACTACGTTGGTCGCCTTCTGCTTGCACGACAACGCGCTGCATCCGGCCCTGGTTGGGGAAGTCGTTGATGTAACTCGAACCCACCGCAGTCGACAGGACGTTACTTATGTCCGCGAAGGAAACGCCCAGCGCGTTCGCCTGTTTGCGATCAACGACTAGCTGTACTTGCGGCGCTTCGGCCAAAGCACTTTCACGCACATTCATCAATATCGGACTTTTCTCGGCGGCGGCGAGCAATTCGCTGCGCGCCTGCATCAAGGTCGCATGGCCGAGCCCGCCACGATCCTGCAAACGGAACTCGAAACCGCTCGATGTACCGAGACCATCGACTGGCGGTGGCAGGACCGAAAACGCCATGGCGTCTTTGACTTCACTCAAGGCGACGTTGGCGCGATCGGCAATCGAACTGGCGGAATCTTCACTGCCGCGCTGCGACCAATCCTTCAACGTCGAAAACGCCAAGGCTGCGTTCTGGCCGCTACCGGAGAAACTGAAACCGAGAATCACCACGCTGTCACTGATCCCCGGTTCGCCGGCGTTATGTGCTTCAAGCTGCTCGGCCACGGCCACCGTACGATTCTTGGTCGCACCGGGCGGCAGTTGAATGTCGGTAATGGTGTAGCCCTGATCTTCCACCGGCAAAAACGAGGAGGGCAGGCGCGCGAAGCAAAAGCCCAGTCCGACCAGCAGCACGACGTAAATCAGCAGGTAGCGACCGCTGCGTTTCAGCGCAAGGCCGACCCAGCCCTGATAGCGGTCAGTCAGTTGCTCGAAGCGCCGGTTGAACCAGCCGAAGAACCCGGACTTTTCATGATGCTCGCCTTTGGCTATCGGCTTGAGCAAGGTGGCGCACAACGCCGGGGTCAGCGTCAGCGCAAGGAAAGCCGAGAACAGGATCGAGGTCGCCATCGACAACGAGAACTGCTGGTAAATCACCCCGACCGAGCCCTGCATGAACGCCATCGGAATAAACACTGCCACCAGCACCAGCGTGATACCGATGATCGCTCCGGTAATTTGCGTCATTGCTTTGCGCGTGGCTTCCTTGGGCGACAAGCCTTCACTGGCCATGATCCGCTCGACGTTCTCCACCACGACAATGGCGTCGTCGACCAGAATGCCGATCGCCAGCACCATACCGAACATGGTCAACACGTTGATCGAAAAACCCAGCGCAAGCATGGTCGCGAACGTGCCCATCAATGCCACCGGCACCACCAGCGTCGGGATCAGCGTGTAGCGCACGTTCTGCAGGAACAGGAACATCACCGCAAACACCAGCAGCATCGCTTCGCCAAGGGTGTAAACCACCTTGGTGATCGAGACTTTGACGAAGGGCGAGGTGTCATACGGGATCTTGTATTCAACGCCGGCCGGGAAGTAACGCGACAACTCGTCCATCTTCGCCCGCACCAGTGTTGCGGTGTTCAGTGCGTTGGCGCCCGGCGACAGTTGTACGCCAACCGCTGTTGATGGCTTGCCGTTCAAGCGTGTACCGAACTGGTATTCCTGACTGCCGATCTCGACTCGCGCCACGTCGCCGACGCGCACGGTGGAGCCGTCGCGATTGGCCTTGAGCACGATGTCGGCGAACTCTTGCGGCGTCGACAACTGGCCTTTCACCAGAATGGTTGCGGTGATTTCCTGCGACGCCGGTGACGGCAGATCGCCGATGCTTCCGGCGGACACCTGCGCGTTCTGCGCGACGATGGCGGCGTTGACGTCGGCGGGCGTCAGGTCGAAAGCGATCAGCTTCTGCGGATCGATCCAGATGCGCATGGCCCGTTCGGCGCCATACAACTGCGCCTTGCCGACGCCATCCAGACGCTTGATCTCGTTCATCACGTTGCGCGCCAGATAGTCGCTGAGCGCGACGTCATCGAGCTTGCCGTCACTGGAAGTCAGGGTGATCAGCAACAGGAAGCCCGACGAGACTTTCTCGACCTGCAAGCCTTGCTGGTTGACCGCTTGCGGCAGTCGTGACTCGACCACTTTCAGGCGGTTTTGCACGTCAACCTGGGCCAGTTCCGGGTTGGTGCCGGGTTGGAACGTGGCTTTGATCGTGGCGCTGCCGAGGCTGCTCTGCGATTCGAAGTACAGCAGATGATCGGCGCCGTTGAGCTCTTCTTCGATCAGGCTGACCACGCTCTCATCGACGGTCTGCGCCGAGGCGCCAGGGTACACGGCGTAGATTTCGATCTGCGGTGGTGCGACATCAGGGTATTGCGCCACCGGTAATTGCGGGATGGCCAGCGCTCCGGCCAACAGAATGAACAGCGCGACGACCCAGGCGAATACCGGGCGATCGATGAAGAACTGCGGCATAAAAAAGCGTCCTGCTTACTGACCTGAGGTCTGGGCAATGGGAAGAGGGCTGTCGTCGATCTGCACGGTTTCGCCAGGGCGGGCATGTTGCAGGCCTTCGACGACGATGCGGTCGCCCGGCTTGAGACCACCGGTGACGATCCAGCGATTGTTCTGCACCGCGCCCAGTTGCACCGGTTGCTGGGCAACGCGCATCTGCTCGTCGACGGTCAGCACCTGGGCGATGCCGGCGCTGTCACGCTGCACCGCGCGTTGCGGCACGGTAATGCCATTGGCGATCGTTGCCTGTTCCAGACGTACGCGGATGAAACTGCCCGGCAGCAAGTCGAGATCGGGGTTGGGGAATTCGCTGCGCAGGATGATCTGGCCGGTACCCGGATCGACGGTGATGTCGCTGAACAGCAACTTGCCCGGCAGCGGATACAGGCTGCCGTCGTCCTGGATCAGCGTGGCTTTGACCTGATCCTGGCCGACTTCCTGCAACTGCCCGGAGCGGAACGCGCGGCGCAGTTCGTTGAGCTCGCGGGTCGACTGAGTGAGATCGGCGTGGATCGGATCGAGCTGCTGAATCAGCGCCAGCGGGGTGCTTTCGTTCTGCCCGACCAATGCACCTTCGGTGACCAGTGCGCGACCGACGCGACCGGAAATCGGCGCCGTGACGGTGGCGTAGCCGAGATTCAGTTTCGCCCGTTCCACCGCTGCTTTATTCGCCGCTACGTCGGCTGCGGTCTGCCGGGCATTGGCGCGGGCGTTGTCGTAGTCCTGACCGCTGATGGCTTTATCGTCGATCAACTGCGCATAACGCTGCTCTTGCAGTTTCGCCTGAAAGGCATTGGCTTCAGCCTTGCGCAGCGACGCTTCGGCGCTGTCGAGGTCGGCTTTGAAGGGCGCCGGGTCGATGCGAAACAACACGTCGCCCTTTTTCACGTCGCTGCCTTCGCGAAAGGTCCGTTGCAGGACCACGCCGGCGACCCGTGCACGGACTTCGGCAATCCGTGGCGCGGCGATGCGCCCGCTGAGTTCGCTGCTGAGCGTCAGGGGATGCGCTTCGACCGTCTCGATACGCACCGTAGCCGGTGGCGCCTGCACCTCGGCGTCCGACGACGAATCACAGGCACTCAGCATCAGCACCAGCGCGATCGGGCCGAGCCCGGCCAGCAGTTTGTTCGACATGTACAACCCCCAATATTGAAGTCCGCATCCTACGGGCAGACGCCGAGATTAGCGGTGAAGCTTTGTAGGCGCTGTGTGAAATTGTGTAAGGGTTTTGCTCGGGGAGGGGTGAGGGCGTATATCCTGCAAGCCTTGAATTCTTTTGTGACCGTTGAACCGCTTTCGCGAGCAGGCTCGCTCCCACATGGGTTTCGTAAACAATGCAAAACCACTGTGGAAGCGAGCCTGCTCGCGAAACGGTCTGACATCCACCACAGCAATATCTGGATCACCCCATGCCCAACATCCTCCTGGTCGAAGACGACACCGCCCTCGCCGAACTGATTTCCAGCTACCTGGAGCGCAACGGTTATTCCGTCAGCGTCATTGGCCGTGGCGACCACGTGCGCGAGCGGGCACGTGTCAACCCGCCGGATCTGGTGATCCTCGACCTGATGCTGCCGGGCCTCGACGGCTTGCAAGTCTGCCGCTTGCTGCGCGCTGATTCGGCAATGCTGCCGATCCTTATGCTCACCGCCCGCGATGACAGCCACGATCAGGTGCTGGGCCTGGAAATGGGCGCCGACGATTACGTCACCAAACCGTGCGAGCCGCGTGTATTGCTGGCGCGAGTGCGCACGCTGTTGCGCCGCAGCAGCCTCGGCGAGCCGCAGA
This sequence comes from Pseudomonas koreensis, assembly GCF_036668835.1. GTDB lineage: Bacteria > Pseudomonadota > Gammaproteobacteria > Pseudomonadales > Pseudomonadaceae > Aquipseudomonas > Aquipseudomonas koreensis_I. The sequence continues at coordinate 281,542 of NZ_JAZEVW010000002.1, read as the reverse complement.
CGGTCAATGACCGGATCGTCATGGGGAATCTGTGCATCGACCTGTCCGAGCGCACCGTGACCTGGCGCGAGCAACCGGTCGAGCTGTCCAGCGGCGAATACAATCTGCTGGTGGTGCTGGCCCGGCATGCCGGTGAAGTGCTCAGCCGCGACCAGATTTTGCAACGTCTGCGCGGTATCGAATTCAACGGCACCGACCGTTCGGTGGACGTGGCGATTTCCAAGCTGCGGCGTAAGTTCGACGACCATGCCGGCGAGGCGCGGAAGATCAAGACCGTGTGGGGCAAGGGTTATTTGTTCAGCCGCTCCGAATGGGAGTGCTGAGCTGATGTTTCGCATCCTGTTTCGCCTGTATCTGGTGACGATCGTCTCCTACAGTGCGGCGATCTATCTGGTGCCGGATCTGGTGGTGATGGCGTTCCGGGATCGCTTCGTCACTTACAACCTCGATTTTTCACGAGGCCTGCAATCGCTGATTACCCGCCAGTTTCACGCGGTGCCGCAAGATCGGTGGCCGGCACTGGCGGCGTCGTTGGACAAGGATTTTCAGCCGCTGCACATTGTCCTCGCTCGAATCGATGACGCACAGTTCACTGACATCGAGCGGGAGCGCCTGCGCCGTAAAGAAAACGTCGTGCGCATCGGCGATTGGGGCTGGCGCACACTGGCGGTAGCGGCGCTGGACGACACCACCGCGGTGAAGATGGTTGTGCCGCCCGATCCGGTTGACGTCGATCTGTTGTACTGGAGCATCAACGTGCTGATCGGCGCGACATTGCTTGCCTGTCTGCTCATGTGGTTGCGTCCGCACTGGCGCGATCTGGAACGCCTCAAAGGTACTGCCGAACGTTTCGGCAAAGGCCATTTGAGCGAACGCACACATATCGCGCCAAGCTCGAACATCGGCAGCCTCGCGCACGTCTTCGACACCATGGCCGGCGACATCGAAAAACTGCTCAACCAGCAACGTGATCTGCTCAACGCCGTGTCCCATGAATTGCGCACGCCATTGACGCGCCTGGATTTCGGCCTGGCGCTGGCGCTGTCCGACGATTTGCCGGCCGCCAGCCGCGAGCGCTTGCAGGGGCTGGTCGCGCACATTCGCGAGCTGGACGAATTGGTGCTGGAGTTGCTGTCGTACAGTCGCCTGCAGAATCCGGCGCAACTGCCCGAACAGGTCGAGGTGTCGCTGGACGAATTTATCGACAGCATTCTCGGCAGTGTCGATGAGGAACTGGAGTCGCCGGAAATCGTCATCGACGTGTTGCTGCACGGTCAGCTCGAACGCTTTTCGCTGGATCCGCGCCTGACCGCTCGAGCGATCCAGAATCTGCTGCGCAATGCCATGCGCTATTGCGAGAAACGTATTCAGATTGGTGTGCAGGTCAATGCCGAGGGCTGTGAAATCTGGGTCGACGACGACGGTATCGGTATTCCCGACGATGAGCGTGAGCGGATTTTCGAACCGTTCTATCGGCTCGACCGCAGTCGTGATCGGTCTACCGGCGGGTTTGGCCTGGGCCTGGCAATCAGCCGCCGGGCACTGGAAGCCCAGGGCGGCACACTGACCGTCGAACCTTCGCCGCTGAGTGGGGCGCGGTTCAGGTTGTGGTTGCCGACGAAAGCCTGAGACTCCAAACGCTGAGTAACTTGTGGGAGCGAGCCTGCTCGCGAAGGCGGCCTATGAGCGACAAATAAGTCGACTGATCCGACGTCTTCGCCAGCAGGCTCGCTCCCACAGGGCTTGAAGTATTCAGGCAAGTTCTGTCGATTGGATCAAGCCGACCCCGGCGCTTTGCATCCGCTCGATCGCTGCCGCCAGTGATCCATCCAGATCGATTGCCCGGCATGCATCGAGCACCACATAGGCATTGAAACCCGCCGCCCGCGCGTCCAGCGCAGAAAACATCACACAGAAATCCAGCGCCAGTCCGACCATGTAAACGGTGTCGATTCCGCGTTCTTTAAGATAGCCCGACAGGCCGGTGGTGGTGCAGCGATCGGCTTCCAGAAGCGCCGAATAGCTGTCGATATCAGGATTGCAGCCCTTGCGGATGATCAACTGAGCGTGCGGCAAATCGAGGTCAGGGTGGAACTCGGCGCCGGCGGTGCCTTGCACACAATGCTCAGGCCATAGCGTTTGCTCGCCGTAGGGTAATTGAATGCTATCGAAGGGTTGCTTGCCAGGATGCCTTGAGGCAAACGAAGCGTGGCCCGGCGGGTGCCAGTCCTGGGCAATGACGACTTGGCTGAACTGGCGGGCGAGCCGGTTGATCAACGGCACGATGAGATCGCCTTCCGGCACTGGCAATTGCCCGCCGGGAATGAAATCGTTCTGCACGTCGATCACTAATAACGCAGCACGGGATGAATCAGGCATTGCGTGTTCTCCTTGAAAACAGTCGCTCAGCATAGTTCAGGACTGCTCATGCGCCGACGCGGCTTTTAACATTTCGCCTTGCTTTCCAGTTCTGGCGCAGCGTCGTGCCCGCTCGTGAGCCGGCGCTTGCTTGCCACGTCCCGAGCGGGTGGCGAACAGTGGTTTGACCGTGTTGTCTGCCAGCCAAGGAACGCGCGATCGGCCAGGACACCACCGGCAAACAACGCTGCCGCGGCGGCACCGATAAACCAGCGACGGCTCAGCCTCGGTTTTTCAGGCGAGGGAATCGCGCCCAGTCGCGCCTGCAACCGTTCGAGCGGTGCCTGTTGCGCAAGTTCTTCATAGGCGTTTTGGTAGGGCAGATTACTGCGACTGAGCCACTGCACGCGCAGGTTGAGCAATGCATCGTCCGCGATGGCCTGTTCCAGCAGGCTGCGTTGCTCGGCGTCGAGTTCGTTGTCGAGCCAGGCGACCAGTTGCTCATCTGAAGGGGCGTTCATGAGTGATCAGTCTCGTTAGAGGTCGGAACCGTGTACAGCGGTGGGTACTCAGCCAGTTTCAACCTGGCGGTGGCCAGACGCGTCATGATTGTCGCGACAGGAACGTGCAGAATATCGGCGACTTCGCTGTAGGAAAAACCTTCGACATAAGCCAGATAAACCGTCTCGCGCTGAATTTCCGGCAAGGCATCCACTCGGCGAATGACCTGCGCAGCCATGACGTGGGGTTTCGCAGCAAAGGCATCGTGAGCTTCTGCGCCATTTCGCGCGGGTTCCTGACGCACCCGGCGCGCGCGAGCTTCGTTGATCCAGATCGAATGCAAAAGGCCCAACAACCATAGTTCCATCCGCATACCGGCCACGTACTGATCTGCGCGTTCGAGTCCGCGCACGCACGTCGCGTGCACCAGATCCTCGGCCACATGCCGATTGCGCGACAACAACAAACCGTAGCGCCACAGTCGCGCCAGATGTTGTCCGAGTTCTGCTCTGAAGGTCTGTTCGTTGATGATGAGTTTCCTTGAAACTGCTCAGGTTTTGGTCGAATCGTTGATGGCTTCGGCCAGGTCGCGGTACTCCTCGCAGGACGTGCCGCAAATCGTTTTGATCTGCTGCAGTTGTTCCTGGGCAAGGTCTACACGCCCTTGGATCACATAGGCCTCACCGAGGTACTCGCGCACTTGCGCGTAACGCGGATCAAGTTTCACCGATTGCAGGTAATACCCGATGCCTTCATCGGTGCGCCCGAGTTTGCGCGTGGCGTAACCGCGGTAGTTGAGGGCCTTGGCGGTGTTCGGTTGTTTCAGCGTATCGAGCAGCGTCAGCGCCTCTTCGTAGCGACCGTCCCTGGCAAGGCGATAGGCGTAGTCGGTACGGTCGGCATCCGGCAGCAGGGTGCTGGTTTGCAGTACGCATTTCTGCGTTTTGCTGTCCCAGACCTGGCCTTTAGGGCATTCGGGTTTCTGCACGGGCGCTTCTTCATCGCCACTGGCCAGGGCCGAGTGGCTGAACATCGCGGCGACCAGCACCAACGGGGCGGCGAACATAACGGAACGGATAGTCATGGGCAAGGCTCCACGGAGTCATGTTTCATGTTGAACAGCTCAGGTGAAATTTTATTCATTGCTTTGTCAGTGACTGTTCAAGGTAAGCGCAAATTCCAGCGCTATGCTCGACAGCGTCTGCCGTCGATCCGAAGTTTTGTCAAAGGGGCGTCGCCATGAGCGATCAAGTCCATCCCTCAGCCCGAAGTGGTTACAAGACCGCTTCCGACATCTACGTCAAAGGCCGGCCGGATTATCCGCCGCAGGTCAGTGAATGGCTGTCTGCGACCCTCGGCCTGGATGGGCACAAGACCGTCATCGATCCGGGCGCCGGCACTGGCAAGTTCACCGGCCGCCTGGTGGCGACTGGCGCGCAAGTCATCGCTGTGAAAAAGGCCTGACTGTCCATGCCGTTTCCAAGTGATCGATAACAACCTGTGCGGTGCCTGGACGCGACATCAGGCTGATGCCGAAATCGATCAACGACTGTTCGGCCTGGAGCATCACCGAAACGGTGTAACCACCAAAAGCGAGCAAAGTCGTGAGGGGCAGGGCGAGGGAGATCATGCGTGCCTTCCTTGGTGCGATGAGAGAGTCGCCACCCTAACGCTTGCGGCTGAATTTGGCCATTGACTCGCCAACAGCGCGCAAGCTACTTTCCATCCCATGACTTCCACCGTATTGCGCTGCCAGCCAAGCATTATTACCGCCATTCCTCATTTGGCGGGCTAGCTCACGACTGCAGCACCCAACCCGCCCTAGAGGCGGGTTTTCACTTTCTGTCTCCGGGGTTTTGAACAACGTCAGGAGACGACCATGCCGCACAGCCCCGACCAGCAAGCCCTGCTTGAGCAGTACGTAAAAAAGATCCTGGCCGCGCCGGTGTATGACATCGCGGTGCGCACGCCATTGCAAGCGGCGCCGGCATTGTCGGAGTCGCTGGGCAACCGGGTCTTGCTCAAGCGTGAGGATTTACAGCCGACGTTCTCCTTCAAGATCCGTGGCGCCTACAACAAACTGGTGCGACTGAGCGAAGAGCAGAAAGCGCGCGGGGTCATCACCGCCTCAGCCGGCAACCATGCCCAGGGTGTGGCGCTGGCGGCACGCGAACTGGGTATCACAGCGACGATCGTCATGCCGTCCACCACCCCCGAACTCAAGGTACAAGGCGTGCGCAGTCGCGGTGCCGAAGCGCTGCTGCATGGCGAGAGTTTTCCTTTCGCACTGGCGCATGCACTGCAACTGGCCGAACTCAGCGGACGCACCTTCGTCTCGCCATTCGATGATCCCGAGGTGATTGCCGGGCAGGGCACCGTGGCGATGGAAATCCTTCGGCAGCATCAGGGGGAGCTGAACGCAATCTTTGTTCCGGTGGGCGGTGGCGGGCTGATTGCGGGCATCGCCGCTTACGTCAAATATCTGCGTCCGGAGGTGCGCATCATCGGCGTTGAATCCGAACACTCGGCGTGCCTGAAAGCTGCGCTGGACGCGGATCAGCGTGTAGTTTTGCCCAGCGTAGGCACTTTCGCCGATGGCGTGGCAGTGGCGCAGATCGGCGCATTTGGCTTCGAAGTCTGCCGTTTTTGCGTGGACGAAGTCATCACGGTCAGCAACGACGACCTCTGTGCCGCGATCAAGAACATCTACGACGACACGCGTTCGATCACCGAGCCTTCCGGCGCCTTGGCTGTGGCAGGCATCAAACAATACGTGGGACGAACCTCTGTGCGAGGGCAGACATTCGTGGCGATTGATTCGGGCGCCAATATCAACTTCGACAGTCTGCGCTATGTCGCCGAGCGCGCCGCAGTGTGCGGCGTCCCGGCGTGAACTCCTTGCTGTGGTTATTCCGGCAGCGCAGTGCCGACTTTTTCAGATGCCGACCAGATCCGATATCGCACTTCTACGTCCGACGGTGCGTAGACGACTACTGGCAATTTGCTGTTGTAGCGCAATTTGAAACCGTCGCCGACGACCGGCACGAACACGCGTTTTTTCTGCGAGCCGGGCGGGCAGGCCATCATCGTGCTCACCGGGCCGCTGACGTTTTCAAGGCGATAGAACGGATAACCCCAGCCTTCAAGATTTTTCTCGACCAGCGCGCCGCCGAGTCGCTGCCGATTGCAATCGACCTCAAGGGTTTTGCCAGCGAGGATTTCGACCTGGAAGTCTTCCTCCTGCTCTTGCTTGGGCAGATGGATGACCTGGCGAGCGAATCCGGTTTCAGCCTTGGGATACGGCGCGACGTCTTCGAGCTTGGCCGCGTGGGCGAGGGTGGGCAGGCTGGCAACAAGCAGCCCGGTGATCGCATATACGCGTAAAGAACCCATGGAAGCCTCCGTGCGGGTGTCGGGGTGGTGGGGGCATTCTTGCTGTCATGGATGCTTAATGCAAATCGGTGCGGAGTTGCAAAATGCAGTGCTCGGGCAGGCCTTTCATGCATTATGCAAATAGCAGAATACTGGCCACTGCGCCAAGTAACTGATTTATAAGGAGCGAAAACAAGCCGATCAAAGGCACGCTTTATGCGTTCTTTCAGTGCGGCGCACCGGATTTGGGCGCCTACACTCCAATGGGCATTTCGCAGTACCGCCGCTTGACGCACCCAGGGAAACAGCGGGGATACACCCGCGCAGGGGCGCCACGGTCAGCGTGAATACTTGATTGGCATCTCACAGTAAGGAGAGGGTTCGCCATGTTTCTGTCTGCCTTGGAACTACGCAATATCATCGAAAGCAGTTTTCTGCCGAAACGCTGCCAATGCACGCTGTCGCCGGATCTGTCGATGACCGTCAAGGTCTTCGGCGATCATCGTACCGATCAGGTTGATCTGCAGGTCAACGGCATCGATGCCAGCCGACTCAACAGCTGTCGCGAAATCAACAATCTGGTCGCGGGGCTTCGTTCCGATCTCGCTCAACAGACTGCGCTTCATCAAACTACTGCTCGTTCGCGAGCCGTTTAACGCACTGTTTCACCCAGTTCGACCGTCACGCGCCGGGCCTGCACAAAACCAAGGCCCAGCGCGAACTCGACCAGCACCGCGAGCAAAATCCCGGGGCCGGCATGACCGTTCAGCCATTCCGCAAAACCCAGCACCGCCAACCCCAGACAACCGACGATAAAACCGTTGCTCAACGCATTGCGCCCCAGCGACGGCGGTGCATTGCGCACCAGATAAAACATCACTCCCAACGCCGCAAACAGCACCGCACTGCGCCGCGCGACAAAACCGACACCCTCGGAATACTCGACGCTCCAGATCGCCAGCAGCCGTTCAGGGAAAATGCCCCAGGCCAGCGCCAACAGAAAACACAATGAACATGTGAGCCCGGACAACGTGCGAAACGACAACTGCATGGCGAATCCTTGCGGCAGTGAGGAAGGCTCCGAGCATAACCGCCGAAACCCCTCCCGCCTACCGCAAAGCCGCGAATCAGACGTTTCTGTCAGTTTTGCAGCTGGCACGCGTCGGATAATTTCCGGTAGCTGATTTCTTCAGGTCTGCCGTTGTTGTCGAGGTACTTCATGTCGGCGGTGATGACTTTGCATTCCAGGGTGGGCGGTTCGGTCAGTGCGACTACTTTCGCCACGTGTAGCGGTATGCCGTACTTGTAGGGCGCGGCGTTTGAGGGGGTTGTGTCATTGGCTTGGGCCAGCCCGACGAATGCGGTGCAGGCGAGGGCGGCGGTGACAAGTGAGATACGAATGTTCATAGAGGACTCCCGTGCGACGGAAAGGGGGTTCGGTGTGATGCGGCCGAACCTGCCGCACTGGGCGACAGCCATGGGGGCTGGGGTGTGCGGTCAGGGAGAGTTTTTGGCTGGGGCGTTAAGGCAGGGTTAAGCAGGCTGAACGGTGGCTGTCGGGGAACGGAATGTCGCGCGATTGGGGACAGAGACAGTCAATCTCTTAGTTTTTCGGGGAAAATAAGAGCGCCGGGTAAGTTGTTTTCAACTTCTCCGCAAATACTTCGATTTTGCGACACAGATATGGGCCGCCATCAGGGATGTCCTTATTCAGTGCAAGACGGATATACCGTACAGTCACGGCCGTTGATTTTGAATTTTTTGAAAACTGGAGGTGTTTGGCACCTTTTTGATGTTGCGGTTTCCTGACAGGGCTTCCATCCTTCTGTGGTCTTGATCCACCGATTGTCCATACTAGGTTCTTCATCTTTCGCCAAGCGGAATGTGAATTTTATTTCTTTATTTTTAATGCTCGATCGTTGAACAGTTCCGCCCGGCTTATTGCGTTCAAAATAGTCGGAGGGTACATTCCATTCAGAGTTCGCTGCGCTACACGATAATATTTTTGAAATTCCGTCTTCCTCGATTCTTTCCACGCTTAGTTGGAACATCCACGTACATAGGCCTCTAAATTCAGAGTTATCATTGGCTAATGAGGACGATCCGACAGTAGTCGTATTGCCTTTTATAGTTATTCCTCCGAAATCCCCCCCGATATCCAATGAAGACGTACCATAGCGGCCGTCGATGGCCATGTCTACGCGAGTCAGCTCCATCTTGCATCCGGCTATGCGATAACTGAGCGGGATATCGAAGCGAGCGGTTTGTTCTATATCTTTTACATCAATCTGATCTGTTTTTTGATGCCGTCGGGTTACTTCTCCTCCTAAGCCCGCTGAATAAGCTTTGCAATCCTGACCAGCTAGTGGTGAATATTGTGATTTTGCTGTTAAGCCAAAGTATGCAGGTGCATTCGCTACGAGAGTAAACGAGTCGGACCCGTAGTGGCTGGTAATGTCTTCAATGCTACTTTGAGCAATTTGACCGGCAGAGGCACAGGCACCGAATAAAGGAAACGCCAGAAGTAGTAATGACTTTAGATGGAGCGAAGGTGATGGCTTATTCATTGTTTCGCTCTCTGACAAAAGGTTAAGCCGCAACTAAAATTGATTGATGAACTCAACAGGATCGCGTTGGCACCTCGCTAAACGCTCTGGAGGTATTTCACTCGGAAAAAGTCTCACCCGACATCTTGCATGCATTGTTCTCACAGAGTATTGGCTTCAACCGTGTCATGCCGTTCGTTGCCGACACGAATGTTCTGGTCGTGTTCGATGTTTTCGTCCCAGTCGCGCTGGGCGTGGATGTAGATCTGTTCGGCGCCTTTCTTGTCTTCGATGCGGAATTCGTTATAGCCCTTGCCGCCCGGGGAGCTGAGGGTTTTGAAGGTGCTTCGGGTTTTGTTCGCCGGCAGGTCGTAGGGGACGACGTTTTCCTTGTGGTACAGGCAGCCGCTGACCAGTGGCTGGTCGGGGTCGCCTTCGAGGAAGGTGACGAGGACTTCCATGCCGATGCGCGGGATGGCGATGCCGCCATAGGCCGCGCCGGCCCAGCCGCTGGCGACGCGCAGCCAGCAGGTGGTTTTGTCGTCGGACTGGCCGTCGCGGTCCCAGTGGAATTGCACTTTGACGCGGCCGTACTGGTCGCAGTGGATCTCTTCGCCGGCAGGGCCGGTGACGATCGCGGTCTGGCTGCCGAGAACTTTTGGTTTCGGGTGTTCGAGGGCAGGGCGGTAGTGTGCGTCCCACGGCGTGGCGAGGAAGCTGTTGCGGTAGCCCTGATGGAAATCGCTTTTGTTGTCGGTGACGTCGCTGGTGACGTTTTCGCCAAGCACTTGCGGTTGTTTGCCTTCGTGGAAGACTTCGAGCAGCAGCCACAGGTCGTTCCATTCGGCGCGCGGGTGTTCGGCGAGCGTGAGGAAATGGCCGCTGGTCAGGGTTGGTTCGTCACCTTTGCCTTCGGCGAGTTTGTAGTCGCTGCGATGGCGTTCCAGCGCGCGGGTCGAGAGGAACTTGCCGCGCTCGCGGGTGGTGAAGCGGCCGGGATAGTCGTAGTCCTCGAGGTCCGGGGCGAATTCGGATTTGACCGCGCCTTCCGGGAGGATTTTGGGGTTCTCGAAATCGTAATCGCGGCGGCTGACGCGGGTGGTGCGGGTTTCCAGGCGCAGGTTGAAGCGTTTGATCACCGGTTTGTCGGCGGCCATGCCGGAGTCCTGCTGGTAGCTGACCGGCTTCAATTTGCGAAACACGATTCGATCCAAGTTCCATCTTTTTTGACGGTGCGTGTCCTCTAAGATATTCACCATTACAGTGCTTATAGAAGCGTAGTCTTGGGTAGAACAATGGCCTACCCATAACTCTCTGTTTGTGCTCGAACTCGGATACCTCAAGCGATGTTCGCTATCGCCCCTTGTGGGACTTGGGCAACTCGCACGATGGCTTGGTTCTCTTTGTGATCAGCCCATCGTTGGATATGAGTTTTCAGTTCCGGTAACTCGGCACGATCACCGTAAACGTCGGAAAGCTCTACAGTTGTTTGCTCCAATAAATCTATGTTCTTCAGCGTAGTCTCGATATTTTCGAGTTCTTTTTGATTATGGCTCACTGCCAGAGCAATTTCCTTCTGGCGGGTTTGGAGATCAGACATAGTTGATCTTCTCTGGAGAGACGTTGCGCGATCCTGAGGTCTGCTTTCAATCGTTCCTCCTGGAAATTCCACTTGCTGCGCGCTCTGCCATTTTTCTAATTCGGAGCGGTAGAATTTTAATTGTGTCCGCAGATTGAGCGCTTCGCGAGAGGTAATGATTTTTCCGCCGCTGGTTTGCGTATCTTGCCAGCGTCGCAAAGTCGCCCAGCAGGCGGGAATGTAGCCGCCAAGCATTGTATGGTCCGCCCCGTTCATCACCTGTACTCCGAAGTTGCTACGTTCCGGAGTGTCATTGTTTTTGATATTCGCATAACAAAGCTGTGTCATTGCCGACTCTTCATACCCTTCGCAACCTGGAGTCCACAATACCGATGAAATCTGGTTGCCTGGCAGCCGCAAAGGGGTGAAGTACCGTTGTATGCCATGATGCCGGTAAGGCTTCCCGCCGAACCGATTCAATCCCGCACCAAAGATGATTCCCCCTACAATCGGTGCGACTCCTCCAGTAACAGTGGCGGCGACTCCGGTAACCCAGACTGCTTGCTTGGTATCCATCCAAGCTGCGGGTACGCTGGGTACCGGATCATTGTTGTTTACAATTCGGTGATGAACGAGAGGTTTGGCTCCTTCGACAAAGTCTGCATCACCTGCTCTAGGGGAACCGAAGGTATAGAGAATGACTTTTTCGTCATAGTTTTGACGTATCCATTCAGCTAACAAGAGTGCAATCGCCCCACCTAGGCTGTGGCCACAAACCACAACGCGTTGGCCATTGGTAAGAAATCTTTCGAGATATTTTGTTATGAATGGTTGTAATACGACGTAGGCATTATGAAATCCCTGGTGAGCCTTGCCGATACCATCTTTAATCGGGACTTGCTCGGCATCTCCGTCGCGCAAGGCATCCCACTTTTCCGCTGTTCCACGTATTGCTATCAGGATCATACGATCGTCATGCGTCGCATACGCTTGGGTGTCGGTCTTCTTGGAATCTAATGAATATCCGCGTGCATCATTGAAAAAATGAACCTGCGCTGGGGTTTCCTGTTCGCTTGGATTTATATAGAGTTGTGGATCGTAAGGAATGATCTCCAATCGTTTTGAGTAGGGGATGTCTTCAACAACTGGATAGTTTATTGTTTTAGCATCGGCATAACGCATGGGTTCCTGATAACAAGCCAAGCAGGTTTGCAATACATGTCCAACTGTTCCGACCGTAGGGAATGTTATTTCTTGTCTAGGTTTTGTTCGTTTTGGGTCTTCTGGATTTTCGGGGTTATTCGGGTTTTCAGGGGATTGTCCAAAATCACCATAACTTAGCGTTGCAAATAATGAAAGATTGTAAAGATTAACTGCGCTGAAGGTAGGCGCCAAGGATATAAGTGGTCTGAATGCCCTTAATGCACGTACTTCTAGGACGTAATGTTTGTCTGGTAGAAGTGCCGTTCCATAATCTGGAACTTTCCCTTCACCAAAGTCACAGGCTAATTTTGTCCAGCCGTAAGGAACAGGTTTAGATAGTTTCGCCGGAAGGGGTAAGTGGCTTTTGTACTTTACGAATTGGCGGACTTCTACGTTGTAATATTCTGCCTTTTCCGAGGCGGCTCTATAAGCGCCGCTTTTAGCGGTGCTACCGATTGGGCGATGTAATGTTTTTTCAGCTGCGACCTGAAAATCCGTCAGAGGGATTGGATAGTCTTTTCGGTCGACAAGGTTTTCATACCAAGTGTCTCCCCCTGAGTATGATTTTTCCAACGTCAAAGTTACTGGGCCTTTGTAGTTATTGGTGACCTTCGCGTATCCATCACTGTCTAAGCTACCATTGTATATTTGCCCCTCTGCGTCGGTTAATTCATAGGTTAAGCCCGCGTATGGCCTGCCGTCACCAAACTCATCAACCAATCTAAAGCTTAACCAGCTACCCCGGGCAGGGCAGACGCTTTTGTCGCACAGGTATGGGTCTGTCATCGGGAATGTCCTTATTCAGTGCAAGACGGATATACCGTACACTCGCGGCCGTTCATTTTGAATTTTTTGAAAGTAGGAGGAGTTTGGCACCTGTTTGATGTTGCGCTGCCCTCACAAGGCTTCCAGCCTTTCTTGGTTTGAATCCAGCGATGGTTCATGCTGGGTTCTTCGTCTTTTGATAGACGGAAGATGAATTTTACGCTCTTACCGTTGATACTTGATCGCTGGATTGAGCCGCCCGGCTTGCGGCGTTCAAAATAGTCAGATGACACGCCCCAATCTGAATTTGCCGCGCTGCAGGATAATATTTTGGAAATTCCGTTCTTTTCGATTCTCGCGACGCTGAGTTGAAACATCCAGGTGCACAAGCCTCTAAACTCAGGGTTCTCAGCCAAAGATGGCGCTGAATTTCCAATAGCCGTTTGTCCTATTACAGAAATTCCTCCGACATCCCCCCCGATATCCAATGAAGATGTACCATAGCGGCCGTCGATGGCCATGTCTACGCGAGTCAGCTCCATCTTGCATCCGGCTATGCGATAACTGAGCGGGATATCGAAGCGAGCGGTTTGTTCTATATCTTTTACATCAATCTGATCTGTTTTTTGATGCCGTCGGGTTACTTCGCCTCCTAAGCCCGTTGAATAGGTTTTGCAATCCTGACCAACTAGTGGTGAATATTGTGATTTTGCTGTTAGGCCAAAGTTTGCAGGTGCAGTCGCTACGAGAGTAAACGAGTCGGACCCATAGTGGCTGGTAATGTCTTCAATGCTACTTTGAGCAATTTGGCCGGCATAGCTACAGGCACCGATTAAAGGAAGTGCCATAAGTAGTAATGAATTTAAAGTTAGTGAAACTGATAGCTTGCTCATCGTTGTGCCCCGGAAAAACTATAAAACATAACTGAAGTGGATTTATAAACTCAACTGAATACTCGTCGGCATCTCGCAAAGTGCTCTGGAGAAGTTTCATTCGGCAAAGGATCCCACGCCAGATCCTGCATACATTGTTCTGACAGTCGACGACTTAACATCAACTCCCTTTGCTCTGGTAGTTGCCAGCCCCAGGCATCAAGCAAATCCAATTGATCCTCAAGCCATTCACTGACCACTCGGGTCTCAGCTAGGGTGGCAGCTGCCTCAAGGTGATATGTGAATATCCATCGTTTTAAGTTTTGGCGCAAAATGCTGCGAGCGTGTTCACCAGACTCGGGATTGCGCAACCACGGCTCGGGATTCGGGACCGGATGCATTCCAGGTCTGCTGTTATCAGCACTTTTCCATTGACTCTGGTCCCAATACAGCACGCTGCTGATTGGCCCAAGCAGCAGTGGCAACTCGCTATCTTTCATATTGGCGAGGCAGCGCGCCAGCACCCGGTTGTCCTGAAAACGAAACAGCGAGCGGTCGCCGTCTTCGTCGATTACCATGCGCGCAATCCAATGCTGGGTCAGGCTGTCGAGGTCGGCCCTGTCCATACTGCCGATCCAGCCCCAGTTGCGTTCAGGTTCATTGAGCAGTCTGCGAAAGGCATCATTGCCCGGGTTGTGCAATGCGGTCAGCCACGGACTGATAGCCGCGAACTTTGAGAATTCGGTGCGTCGGTACAATTGCACTGAGCGCTGCATGACACCAGCGCTATACAGCGGTGTCACCGGGTTGGGTTCGGCTAGGCTGTCGAGTACGAGGATCAAGACTCGGTCGAGGCGTGATTGTCCGCCCATCCAGTTATCAAGCACGTCACTCATGCGGTAGCTCCCAAATCGCATTTACCTTCCCGGCAGGCTTCGCAAATAGGGCAACGAATATTTCCCGCTGCACGAGCGGCTTTGGCCATGGCCATCTGTACGGCCGCCGGAACGAGAAGGGCGCCTGCCTTGTCTTTCGCAGCGGCCCATGGGATGACCGGTTCGAGTATCCCGATACCGGTCCCCACACCCGGCGCACCACCGGTATTAACCTTCACCTCAGCGCCACTAATCGTCACACCACCCGCGTCCACCTTCACAAAACTCCCGCCAGCCTTGGCCGTGAGCTCCATGCCACCCTCAACCACAACCTTCTCGCCAGCGTGGTAGTGAATCTCCGTACCGGCCTCAACAAACTGCCCAGTCCCCACCTTCACGTGCTGCGTCACACCCACCGTCAGGTGATCATCCGCGCGCATTTCGCTGATTCGGTCCAGATGGGTGATCCGGTGCTCTTCGACCTTGAATTCGCTCAGCGTATTGGCTTCAACAGTGTCATGCCGTTCGTTGCCCACCCGAATCTTTTGGTCGTGTTCGATGTTTTCGTCCCAGTCGCGCTGGGCGTGGATGTAGATCTGTTCGGCGCCTTTCTTGTCTTCGATGCGGAATTCGTTGTAGCCCTTGCCGCCCGGGGAGCTGAGGGTTTTGAAGGTGCTTCGGGTTTTGTTCGCCGGCAGGTCGTAGGGGACGACGTTTTCCTTGTGGTACAGGCAGCCGCTGACCAGTGGCTGGTCGGGGTCGCCTTCGAGGAAGGTGACGAGGACTTCCATGCCGATGCGCGGGATGGCGATGCCGCCGTAGGCCGCGCCAGCCCAGCCGCTGGCGACGCGCAGCCAGCAGGTGGTTTTGTCGTCGGACTGGCCGTCGCGGTCCCAGTGGAATTGCACTTTGACGCGGCCGTACTGGTCGCAGTGGATTTCTTCGCCCGCAGGGCCGGTGACGATCGCGGTCTGGCTGCCAAGGACTTTTGGTTTCGGGTGTTCGAGAGCAGGGCGGTAGTGTGCGTCCCACGGGGTGGCGAGGAAGCTGTTGCGGTAACCCTGGTGGAAATCGCTTTTGTTGTCGGTGACGTCGCTGGTGACGTTTTCGCCGAGCACTTGCGGTTGTTTGCCTTCGTGGAAGACTTCGAGCAGCAGCCACAGGTCGTTCCATTCGGCGCGCGGGTGTTCGGCTAGCGTGAGGAAATGGCCGCTGGTCAGCGTTGGTTCGTCACCTTTGCCTTCGGCTAGTTTGTAGTCGCTGCGATGGCGTTCCAGCGCGCGGGTCGAGAGGAACTTGCCGCGCTCGCGGGTGGTGAAGCGGCCGGGGTAGTCGTAATCCTCGAGGTCCGGGGCGAATTCGGATTTGACCGCGCCTTCCGGGAGGATTTTGGGTTTCTCGAAATCGTAATCGCGGCGGCTGACGCGGGTGGTGCGGGTTTCCAGGCGCAGGTTGAAGCGTTTGATCACCGGTTCGTCGGCGGCCATGCCGGAGTCCTGCTGGTAGCTCACCGGTTTGAGCTTGCGGAAGACCGTCTGATCGTCGCCGAACACCAGTTTGTGGCCGCTGCTGCTGTGCTGGAAATGGAAGTGAATGCCTTCCTCTTCGCACAGGCGCTGGATGAAATGCAGGTCTGACTCGTCGTACTGCACGCAATAATCGCGTTCCGGGTACTCGGCGCCGAGCTGGAAACTGTAGGCGTCGGCGAGGATGCCGCGGTCTTCCAGTACCTGCGCGATGATTTTCGGCACGGTCAGTTGCTGGAAGATCTGCTGATCGTGGTTGTGCCGCAAATAAGCCAGTTGCGGGACCAGGCTGAGGCTGTAACGGGTCAGGGTCTTGCCGGAGTCGCCTTGCTCGATGCGATAGACCAGACCGTGGATCTTGCCTTCGCCGGTGGCGCCGAAGGTCAGCACGCCGGGCTTGTGCAGCAGCTCTTCAAGATTGAGGTCGGGGCGGGCGCTGACCAGTTCGAGGTCGAAACGGAACGGCTCATTCAGGGCTTCGCGACCGGTGAAACTGAGGACCTGCAGGTCGGCGTTGGCGCCTTCGAGGGTGAGGGTGATGTGGGTAGCGTTGGCGTCCAGCATGCCTTGAATTCCGTCCGTGAATAAGCAGGACACAGATGTTGCAGGATTAAGCCGTCTCGTTCAAGGCGCAAAAGCCGTAGGTGGGGTGGGTCTGGGGGATAGGGAAAACCCTTAGGGGTAGCGTTTGGGTCAATGAAATCGGGTGATTGGTGGGGTATGGGCCGCGCAATTGGCGACTTTTCTTACGCGCTGGTGCTGAAGAAACAACCGTCGAAGTTGTCGGGGAGTACGGCAGGTGGCGATCTTGGCGTCTGATCGATCGCTTGCGCGAGCAGGCTCGCTCCACAGGGGAATGGGTTTCGGACATGAAGTGCATTTCATAGGCAGAACGCATTTTAACTGTGGGAGCTAGCCTTGCTGGCGATAGCGGTCGAGAGCTCACCGCTACAACCAATGCCAGAACCGGCTCCAGAAGCCCCGATCCAGATCCTCTTTGCACCCGGCATATTGCCGCGCATAAGTGTCGGAGCGCACCTGCACCTTGCGCGCGGTCGGGGGCAGCCAGGCTTTGCTGGCGAAGGTCTTGTTGCGGAAGCCGCCCCAGCCTTCGTGGTAGTTGAGGTACTGGTTGTAGGCGTCGTACTTGTAGACGCCATTGATTGAGGTGGTTTTGTCCATGTACCAGCCGATGAAGTCGATGGCGTCATCGAAGTCTTCGCGGTCGGCCCAGTTGCGGCCAGTGCTTTTCTGGTAGTCGGCCCAGACTTCATCTTTGGCCTGCGCGTAACCCGAGGCGGTCGACACCCGACCCCACGGGATCACCCAGAGCAGATATTTGCGCGGAGTCTTGGCGTCGTAGCGGTAGCCGGATTCCTGATACATGATCGCGAAGGGCACCTGAATCGGCACGCCCCAGCGTTTTTGCGTGACCTGCGCGGCGTCGTACCAGTCGCTTTTTTCGCGGAAGATCTCACAGATATCTTCCGGCGAACGGGGCGGCGAAGTGCCGCACCCGGTCATCAGTGCTGCCAGTGTCAGTAGTCCAAGCGTCTGCCCGTATTTCAAAAGCGGTTATCCCGTCGTGCGCAAAAAAGCCGACAGTCTACGCGCTCAGCTCAATTGCTGACGATAGGGCAGATCCGGACCGGTCTTGCTGCAGGTCAGCGCGGCGGCCTGGACGGCGAAACGGAGCATGGCGTCGATCTGTTCGCGCGCCAGTTGCTGCACGCCTTCGACCGAGTCCAGACCATTTTCGGTGAGCCAGGTAATCAGCGCCGCCTGGAAGGTATCGCCAGCGCCCACAGTGTCGGCGATTTTCACCGAAACGGCCGGCACCGACCAATGTCCGTGCTGACGGCTGAAGACGCTGGCGCCGTCGCCGCCACGAGTGAGGAAAACCATCTGGCAGCGATGCTCGAGCCAGCGCTCGATGACTTGCTGCGGATCCTGTTCGGGATAGAGCAGGCTCAGGTCTTCATCACTGACCTTGATCAGGTCCACCAGCGGCACCAGTGTCGCGATGCGTTCGCGCCACAGGTCGATGTTCGGCTCGGGATTGAGGCGTACGTTCGGGTCGAGAGTGATCAGGCGCTGGCCACTTTCGCGCTGCACCAGTTGCAGCAGGGCGTCGCCGATCGGCTGCACCACCAGTGAGAACGAGCCCACGTGCATACCGCGTACCTCGGCGCCGAGGGTCGGCAGGTGCGCCGCGCTCAACTGCCGGTCGGCGCAGCCTTCGCCACGAAAGCTGTAATGCGGCGAGCCGTTGGCGCCGACCGCGACCATCGCCAGTGTGGTCGGCGCAGCGAACTCCACCAGATAATCCGGGCGCACGCCTTCGTCCTTCAACACTTGCAGCAAGCGGCGACCGAGGTAGTCGGTGGACACACCGCCAAACAGCGCCGAGTCGACGCCCAAGCGGCGCAAACCGACAGCGACGTTGAACGGCGAACCGCCGGCGATTGCCTTGAAATTGACCTTCGAGGCCAGACCGCTGGCATCGTCTTCACTGAAAAAATCGAACAGGGCTTCGCCACACACCAAATACATGATTGTTTGCTCTTTATAGGGTTGCGACATGCTGTTGATAGCGTTCATAAGCCTGCTGGAAGGCCGCCACATTGGCGGCGATCGGCAGGGTTTCGCTGCTGGCATCGAGTTTTACGCAGCGTTGGCACAGATCTTCGAGGCTGTCTTGATCGCCGTCAGCCGATGCAGTGCACCACGCCGCCTGAATCGCCGCGCCAAGCGCCGCGGCTTCGCTTTGTTCGGTGCAAATCACCGGGGTGTTCATGATATCGGCGACGATCTGCCGCCACACAGCGCTTTTCGAGCCACCGCCGATCAGGCAAATGCGCAGGCTTTGCAAACCATTGCGGCGCAGCAGATCCAGTCCGTAACGCAAACCGAAGGTCGTGCCCTCGACGGCGGCGCGGCACAGGTTGGCCTGGGTCAGGTTGTCCAGCGTCAAGCCGTGCAGGCTGCCGGTGGCGTGGGGCAGGGCAGGGACGCGCTCGCCGTTGAGAAACGGCAGCATGCACACGCCGTCGGCGCCGATCGGAGCTTGGGCGACCAGATCGTTGAAGCGCTGCAAATCGAGCGCGAACAACTCGCGAATCGCACCGGTGGCGTTGGTCAGGTTCATCGTGCAGATCAGCGGTAACCAGCCACCGCTGGACGAGCAGAACGTGGCCACCGAGGCATCCGGGCTGACGGTCGCTGTGTCGGAATAGGCGTATACCGTGCCGGAAGAGCCGAGGCTCATGGTGATTGCGCCGGGCTGTATGTTGCCGGTGCCAATCGCGCCCATCATGTTGTCGCCGCCGCCACTGGCGACCCGCGCGTTGGGGTTCAGGCCAAGCTGTTCGGCGACCGCCGGGAGGATCGTGCCGACCGCTTCGTGGGCTTCGATCAGTTCCGGCAGCGCCGCTTGCAGGCGCCCGCTGGCGTCGATGTCGCGCAGCAATTGCAAGTCCCACTCGCGGGTGCGTACGTTGAAATAGCCGGTGCCGGACGCATCGCCGTATTCACTGCAGGCGCGACCGGTCAGCCAGAAGTTCAGGTAGTCGTGGGGCAGCAGCATGCGTGCAATGCTGGTGAAGACGACGGGGTGTTGCTCCTTGGTCCAGAGCAGTTTCGACACGGTGTACCCCGGCGCAATGACCACGCCCAGACGCTCCAGCGAACCTTGCTCGCCGCCCAGATGGCTGAGCAGTCGGTCGTTTTCGGGGCTGGTTTCGGTGTCACACCAAAGCTTGGCCGGGCGCAGTACCTCGCCTCGATCGTCGAGCAGGACCAGGCCGTGCTGCTGGCCGGAAACACCGATGGCGAGGATGTCCTGACCATCGACATTCGCGGCCTGCAACGCCTGGCGGGTAGCGAGGGCGAAGGCTTCCAGCCATTGTTGCGGCTCTTGCTCGCGGCGCCCGTTGGCGCCGCTGATCATTGTGTGCGGCGCGGCACCCTGGCCGAGGACCTGACCGCTGACCGCGTCGAGGATGATCGCTTTGGTGCCTTGGGTGCCGCAGTCGATGCCGAGGAAGAGCTTTGTTGTTGTCATTTATGCACCGGTCGGATTGTGTTGAAGATCAAAAGCTACCCCCTCATCGGAACGCCGCCCGCCCAGCCCTCTCTCCCAAAGGGGGCGAGGGGGAAGCGAGCAGATCGGGGGATTTCCTAATCCTGCGTTCGACTCGATATTTCAGGTCGGCGTATCTCTCGCAGCCACCACGGTCAGTTCCCTCTCCCTTTGGGAGAGGGCTAGGGTGAGGGGCTTTTCAGGCGAGCACTCGTTCCAGTGTTCGCGTCACGCCTTCATCGCGCAAGCTGTTGTAGCACCACTCGAACGCCGCCACAAACTCCGCCGATTTCGGGATTGCGGCACCAAAAATCTCCTCTACCCCCAGCAACCGTTCAGTAATCAACCCATCGTCCACCACCAGCGCCTGACAAAATGCCGCCCGTGGATCAGGAATCGAGTACGTATCGCCATTCTCATCGAAACCCTTCAGATACAACGCCCACGCCGCCACCACCAACGCCGCGCGCCGGGTCTCGCGGCCGTCGGCGATCAGTCGATTGATCGTCGGGATGGTGAACTTGGGAAACTTCGACGAGCCGTCCGAACATACTCGTTCCAGTTGATCGGCAATTGCCTGATTGGAAAACCGCGCGACCAGCGTGTCCTTGTAATCGCTCAGATCAATGCCCGGCACAGCTGCCAGTTGCGGGGTCACGTCAAGATCCATATAGGCGCGCATGTAACGCACGAACAGCGGATCATTCATGGTCTCGTGGACGAAGCGATAGCCCTTGAGAAAGCCCAGATATGTCAGCGCCAGATGGCTGCCGTTGAGCAACTTGATCTTCATTTCCTCGTAGGGCGAAACGTCGTCGGTGAACTGCACGCCGACCTTCTCCCACGCCGGACGGCCATTCACGAATTTGTCTTCGAGTACCCATTGCACAAACGGCTCGCAGACCACCGGCCAGGCATCGTCGACGCCGTGTTTGTCGGCCAGTTGCAGGCGATGCGCGGTGCTGGTCATCGGTGTGATGCGATCGACCATCGCGTTGGGAAAGCTGACGTTGGCGTCGATCCAGCTGCACAGATCGCTGTCGCGCAGGGTGGCGAAGGCGAGCAGCGCTTTGCGGGTCACGGCGCCGTTGTGCGGCAGGTTATCGCAGGACATCACGGTAAACGCCGGAATCCCCGCCGCCCGGCGCTTTTCCAGGGCCGCACACAGAAAACCGAACACGGTTTTCGGCGCCTCTGGATGAGCCAGGTCATGCTGAATCTGCGGCAGGTGCGCCATGAATTCGCCGTTGCTGTCATCGATGCAATAACCGCCCTCGGTGATGGTCAGCGAGACGATGCGAATCTGCGGATCAGCAAGTTTGTCGATCAATGCCTGAGCGCCATCCTCGGCCAGCAGCATGTCGCGAATCGCGCCGATGACGCGCACTTCGGTGTCATCGCTGTCACCCAGTTCGAACAGGGTGAACAGGTAATCCTGTTCCTTGAGATCATCACGGGCGCGACGGTCTTCAGCGCGCAAACCGACACCGCAAATCGCCCAATCGAGGGCTTCGCCGCTGTTCATCAGGGCGTCGGTGTAATACGCCTGATGCGCGCGGTGGAAGCCACCGACGCCAATGTGCGCAATGCCCTGGCGGGTGTCGCTGAGGCCATAGGCCGGCAGCTGGACTTCGGTGGCGAGACGGTTGAGGTTCTGTTGGTTGAGTTTCATCGGATAGTCTCGAAATCAGGCCGCGACACGCAGCGGGCGGGTCAACGCCACACCTTCGGCATCGAATAAATGGCAGTGGGCGGCGTCCAGGTGCAGGTTCAGCTGTTCGCCATAACGGCTGGCGAGATCACCGCGCACGCGCATGGTCAGGGCTTCGCCGGCGTTGGTGGTGACGTGGCAGAACGTATCGCTGCCGAGGCGTTCGCTGACGTCGGCGACCACTGCCAGGCTGCAATCACCCGGTTGCGCCAGTTCCAGATGTTCCGGGCGAATGCCCAAAGTCACGGCGCTGCCGACACTGAGGTTTACGGCGTTGAACGGCAGGTTGATGCGCGTGCCGGCATCCAGCGCCACTTCGCAGCTCTGCGCGTCGACGCGGGCAATCTTGCCCTTGAGGAACCCCATCTTCGGCGTGCCGAGAAAACCGGCGACAAACAGGTTGGCCGGGTTGTGATACAGGTCTAGCGGCGAGCCGACCTGTTCGATGCGGCCGCCATTGAGCACCACGACCTTGTCGGCCATGGTCATCGCTTCGACCTGATCGTGGGTCACGTAGATCATCGTCGCTTGCAGGTCTTTGTGCAGGCGCAGCAGTTCCAGGCGCATCTGTACGCGCAGCGCGGCGTCGAGGTTTGACAGCGGTTCATCGAAGAGGAAAATCTTCGGGTTGCGCACGATGGCGCGGCCAATCGCCACGCGCTGACGCTGGCCGCCGGAGAGCTGTTTCGGCTTGCGCTCGAGCATCGGGCCGAGCTCGAGAATCCGCGCCGCTTCGCCGACTTTCTTCTCGACTTCGGCTTTCGGCACGCCGGCCAGATCGAGGGCGAACGACATGTTTTTCTTCACGGTCATGTGCGGGTACAGCGCGTAGGTCTGGAACACCATCGCCAGATCGCGCTTGGCCGGGCTGACTTCGGTGATGTCGCGTCCATCGAGTTCGATGGTGCCGTCGCTGACTTCCTCCAGGCCCGCGATCAAACGCAGCAGGGTGGATTTGCCGCAGCCCGACGGCCCGACGAAGACCACGAATTCCTTGTCGTTCACTTCAAGGTCGATGCCCTTGATGATGGAAAAACCTTCGAAGCCTTTTTGCAGATTCTTGATTTTCAGGTTGGCCATGAGATGGGCCTCCGCAATGTTGTTATTCGTTTGATGCAGGCATGCTTTTTTGTGGGAGCGAGCTTGCTCGCGAATGCAGACTGTCATTCACCATTGATGTCGACTGACACGGCCTCTTCGCGAGCAAGCTCGCTCCCACAGGAAATCGGGTTGGGTTCGGGATGTTCATTTCACGGCTCCGAACGAGAGGCCGCGCACCAGCTGTTTCTGGCTGATCCAGCCGAAGATCAGGATCGGCGCGCAGGCCAGCGTCGACACGGCCGACAACTTGGCCCAGAACAAACCTTCAGGGCTTGAATACGAGGCGATCAGTGCGGTCAGCGGCGCGGCTTTCGATGACGTCAGGTTCAGCGACCAGAACGCCTCGTTCCAGCACAGGATCAGCGACAGCAACACGGTGGAGGCGAGGCCGCCCTTGGCGATCGGCAGCAGCACCCGGACCATTTCCTGCCAGAGCGTGGCGCCGTCGAGGCGTGCGGCTTCGAGGATGTCTTTGGGGATGTCCTTGAAGTAGGTGTAAACCATCCAGACCACGATCGGCAGGTTGATCAGCGTGTAGATCACGATCAGCGCAATGCGCGTGTCGAGCAGGCCGAAACTTTTTGCCAGCAGGTAGATCGGCATCAACACGCCCACCGGCGGCAGCATCTTGGTCGAGAGCATCCACAGCAGCGTGCCTTTGGTGCGCTGGGTTTCGTAGAACGCCATCGAGTACGCCGCCGGCACTGCAATCAGCAGGCACAGGGCGGTGGCGCTGAAGGAAATCACCACCGAGTTCCAGGCGAAACTGAAGTAGTCGCTGCGCTCGTTGATGTGCAGGTAGTTCTCCAGCGTCGGCATGAAGATGAACTGCGGCGGTGTGGCGAACGCGTCGATTTCGGTCTTGAAGCTGGTCATCACCATCCACAGGATCGGAAAGAAAATCACGATCGCGATGGCCCAGGCCAAAGTGCCGAGCAACAGGCTTTGCAAGCGGCGGGATTGTTGAAGAGTCATGGCGGGCCTCAGGCTTTGTCAGTCAGGTTTTTGCCGATCATTCGCACCAGAATGATCGCCGCGATGTTGGCAATGACCACGGCAATCAAGCCGCCCGCCGAGGCCATGCCGACGTCGAACTGCACCAGCGCCTGGTTGTAGATCAGGTAGGCGAGGTTGGTCGAGGCGTAACCGGGGCCGCCGTTGGTGGTGGTGAAAATCTCGGCGAACACCGACAGCAGGAAGATCGTTTCGATCATCACCACCACGGCAATCGGCCGCGCCAGATGCGGCAAGGTCAGATGCCAGAAAATCGCGATCGGGCCGGCGCCGTCCAGGCGAGCGGCTTCTTTCTGTTCCTGATCCAGCGACTGCATGGCGGTCATCAGAATCAGGATCGCGAAGGGCAGCCATTGCCACGAGACAATGATGATGATCGACAGCAGCGGGTAGTGGGCAAGCCAGTCCACTGGTTGTGCGCCGAACAGCTTCCAGATGTACGCGAGGATTCCCGACACCGGATGAAAAATCAGGTTCTTCCAGATCAGCGCGCCAACCGTGGGCATGATGAAAAACGGCGAGATCAGCATGACCCGCACCAGACCGCGACCGAAAAACTCGCTCGCTTCCAGCAGTGCACTGATCAACACGCCGAACACCACGCTGATCAGCAACACGCTGCCCACCAGCAGCAACGTATTGGTGGCGCCGGGCATGAAGCCCGAGTCGGTCAGAAAGTAGGTGAAGTTCTCCAGCCCGACGAATTCGTTCTCACCGGGGTAGAGCAGGTTGTAGCGGATCATCGAGAAGTACAGCGTCATGCCCAGTGGCACGATCATCCACAGCAGCAACAAAGCCACCGATGGGCTGACCAGAAACCAGCCGGGATTGCGTACGCGGAGTTTGCGCTGGGGTGGCGCCAGTTCGATGTGGGCTTTGGCAGTTGAAGTATTCATGGTGATCACAACCGAGTCAGACAGACCAATGGAGATCCCTTGTGGGAGCGAGCCTGCCCGCGAAAGCGGTGGTCCAGTATCATGGATATTGATTGACACGACGCCTTCGCGAGCAGGCTCGCTCCCCCAAAGGCAGGAGCAAGTCGCTCAGCAGTTACTTGGGATAACCGGCGCGCTTCATCTCGCGTTCGGTGGTCTGCTGCGCCGCGGCCAGGGCTTGGTCCACCGTGGTCTGGCCGATCAGCGCCGCTGAGAACAACTTGCCGACCTGGGTGCCCACGGCCTGGAATTCAGGAATGGTCACCAGTTGAATGCCGATGTAAGGCACCGGTTTCAGTGTCGGTTTGCTCGGGTCTGCGGCCTTCAGCGATTCCAGGGTGACCTTGGCGAACGGCGCGGCGCTCATATAAGCGTCACTGTAAGTCGAGGCGCGAGTGCCAGGCGGTACGTTGGGGATGCCATCGGTTTTCGCCACCAGCTCACCGTATTCTTTGGAAGTGGCCCAGGCGCTGAATTGCTTGGCGGCATCCTTGGCTTTGGAGCTGGTTGGGATCGCCAAAGCCCACGAGTACAGCCAGGCTGAGCCTTTATCGGTGACCTGATGCGGGGCGAAGGTGAAGCCGACGTGCTCAGCGACTTTGCTTTGGCTCTTGTCGGTTACGAAGGAGCCGGCGACGCTGGCGTCGACCCAGATCGCGCACTTGCCACTGTTGAACAGTGCGAGGTTTTCGTTGAAGCCGTTGCTGGAAGCGCCAGGCGGGCCGGATTTCTTCATGGTGTTGACGTAGAAATTCAGTGCGTTTTTCCATTCCGCGCCGCTGAATTCCGGTTTCCACTGCTCATCGAACCAGCGTGCACCATAGGCATTGGCCACGGTAGTGATCAGCGCCATGTTCTCGCCCCAACCGGCCTTGCCGCGCAGGCAGATGCCGTACTGCTCTTTGTCCTTGTTGGTGAGTTTTTCGGCGAACCCGGCGATTTCTTCCCAGGTCGGCCGTTCTGGCATCGTCAGCCCGGCTTCCTTGAAGAGGTCGGTGCGGTAATAGGTGATCGAACTTTCTGCGTAGAACGGCAGCGCATATAGCGAACCTTTCACCGACAAGCCTTCACGCACCGACGGGAAAACGTCGTCTAGGGCGTAACTGGCCGGCAAGTCCTTCATCGGCTCCAGCCAACCCTTGGCGCCCCACAGTGCGGCTTCGTACATGCCGATGGTCAGCACGTCGAACTGACCGCCCTGAGTGGCAATGTCGGTGGTCAGGCGCTGACGCAGAACGTTTTCTTCGAGCACGACCCAATTGAGCTTGATGTCCGGGTGCTCGCTCTCGAAAGTCTTCGAGAGTTTCTGCATGCGGATCATGTCGCTGTTGTTGACGGTAGCGATGGTCAGGGTCTGGGCGCCGAGACTGACGCTGCTCAGGGTCATACAGGTGAGGGCAAGCAGAGCTTTTGCAGTGGGTTGCATCGTGCACTCCTTTTCTGCACCCGGCGGGTAACAGAAGGACAGTTATTGTTTTTGTGTCTTCCGACGACAGGAAGAATCTGCGCTGATTACAGCCTTCAATCGGCGCAGTGACAAATCATCCCTAGCACTTTGATCGATACTTTTTTGCACTGAAGTTTGCAGAGGTTAACGCAGGGAAGGGGTTTGCAGCGTGGGAGGAGTATTGAATCTGTACAGGTTTTTCGACCGCAACGGTGCCCACTGGGAATTGCGTTGTTGTCAGAGGTGGTTCTGCTCGGTCAGCCGCTGCACTGCGAGCCGCCGGTAGTGCGATGGCGTCATGCCCTTGAGTTGCTGAAAACGCCGATTGAAATTGGAAATATTGTTGAAGCCCGATTCAAAACACACCTCAGTCACCGGTTTGTCGCCATCGGCCAGCAACTCGCAAGACTTGCTGATGCGCAGGCGGTTGACGAACTCGATGAAGTTGCGCCCGGTGGCCTGTTTGAACACGCGGCTGAAATAAGTCGGGGTCATGCCCAAGTGTTCCGCTACTTCTTCCAGCGAGATGTCACGGGCGTAGTGGCTGAAGATGTAATCGACCGCACGGTTGGTGCGATCGATGTTGTGCTCATCGGCCAGTTGCGGCGTCGTCGCCCCGGATAGCAACAGGAAATCATCACTGGCCGCGAGCAGTTCCATCAGGATGAAAAAATGCCCGAGGCGGGTAATACCGGTGGAGTCGGCAATACGCTGCATCAGCGTCATGGCCTGGCGAATGGTGCGCTTGCAGCGAAACTCGATACCGTACTGGGCACGTTCAAGTAGCGGTGCCAGGGTTTTCAATTCGGCGAATACCTGATGGCCACTTTCGAACAGCTCATCGGTGAAGTTGACCAACATGTCGCGCTTTTCCACTACTTCGTCTTCGGCGACCTGGCTGATCCAGTTGTGCGGCAGATTGGGACCGGTCAGGAACAGCGTTTCCGGATAGAAGTTACCGATGTAGTCACCAATGAACACCTTGCCGGAACTGGCGACGATCAGGTGCAGTTCGTATTCCTTGTGGAAGTGCCAACGCACCAGCGGGCAGGGGAACCCGTGCTGGCGGTAGATGATGGACAAGCCATTATGGTCGTCCATCAACTCGTAGGAGGGGTCGGTCACGCGAGCGGTTCGGGTCATGGCGCGCTTCTTGTTGTTGATCGCCTGACGATGATGCCTCGTTTATCGAGCGTTGCGCCAGTTCCCGTTGGCCTTGCGGTTGCGCTTTCTACGCAAACTTCTCACGGGCCTTTTGCAGATTGGCCGTCAGGCAAAAGTGCACCAGATTCGAGTCCTTGATGAAGTCGAAATTGATGATGTGGCACTTTTTCGCCCAGTCGGACTTGTCTGGATCAAACCAGTCATCCAGCGCGCCGAGAACGCGTTGCGGTCCGCCGAGGGTGTAACTGGTCGCCGACAGGGACCATGGGTGCAGTCTGCTGATCGGTTTGCCCAACACGTCCGCAATGAAACCTCGCAAATCGCTTGTGCTGACAATCTTCTGGTTAATCCATTGGTGATCGATTTTGCGCTGGAAGCGATGGTCGTCGGTTTCCCAGGTCATGGATGCCGCCACCATGATTCGTTGCAGCGGACTGATTGCCTTGAGTTGCCCCAAGGTCAAATGCAGATTCTTCGCGGGAATCATTCGCTCCCCCAAGTGTTCGAGCATCAGCGCTTTGAATAACGAATGATCAAATGCCTTTGTGCCGTTTTTCAGTTCGTGAAAATCCAGAATGATGAATTCATCAGGGCTTCGCTCATAAAACCCTTTTATATCCCGTATCAGATCTTCAAGCGTACGAGAGGAGCGGTGGCCATTATGCTGGAAACGAAATTGCGCCAAGCCTTGGGCTTCGGCGATAAACTCGAGACGAACATCAAGTGCGCGGGCGCCACGGTTCAACTGTGAGTAGAACGAGACGTCCTGGCAGGCCAGCCAGTTTTTCCCCGGTATCAACGCGTAAGTCGCCTGCCAGTCACAACCGGCGTTATGCGCGCCTGGCAGCGTCAATTCATACAGCGAAAGATTATCTATAAGCTGCGCATCAGCCATCCATTGATAAGTTTGAAAGTTGTCCATGTCATCTATCCTGCGTATTTTTATGATGAATAAAAGTGCGCGCGCAGGATGTTTATAACGTCTCGACTTTGAATAGCCAACATGGCTTTTAATGCAAGTCGTGTAGATGCTGTCTCTTACAAATTCGACGTTTGTTGAATGAAACGATTTTTTGCTTCAATCCACTGCGACATGTATTGAGTACTCTTGTGCGAGTGGTGACGCAACATGCTGCCGGTAAAGTTTTCAACTCTCAGGCGTTCAAGGTTTTGCTGACAATAAAGCAGTTTTTCAATCAGCGCCGGCCCATGCACCGATTGTGAATAACGCTCGGTCAGCAGCGTATAACCGGCCGCATGCGCCTGCTGCCATTGCGCCTCGTTGTTATGGAGCGCGACAGCGCTGTTGGCGAAATCGACTGCGTTTTGGTTAACTGCACCGGGCCAGGAATCCTCGCCGTGCATGCCCTCGGCGCCCACCGGCGTGGTCACACTGGGGGTGCCACACAACATGGCGTCGACCAGTTTGCCCTTGATGCCCGCGCCAAAACGCAACGGCGCCAGGCAGACCCGCGCAGCAGACATGACCTGCAACGCATCTTCGGCCCAATTCATGATGTGAAAGCCTTCTTGGGCGTTGTGCAGTGCGGTGGCTTTCGGTGGCGTATAAGCGCCATAGATATGCAGTTGGGCCTGCGGCAACTGTTGGCGAATCAGCGGCCAGATCGTGGTTTTCAGCCACAGCACCGCATCCCAATTGGGCGCGTGACGGAAGTTGCCGATGCTGAGAAAGTCCGCCCGGTCGGCGATCGCGGCTGGCTCGGCTACTGGCGGATCAATCATCAAGGGGCACCAGTGCAGCAATTGCGCAGGCAACCCGAACTGCTCGGTCAGTAACTTGATTTCAACTTCGGAAATCATCAGGCTCAGATCGC
Organism: Pseudomonas koreensis; assembly: GCF_036668835.1. Lineage (GTDB taxonomy): Bacteria > Pseudomonadota > Gammaproteobacteria > Pseudomonadales > Pseudomonadaceae > Aquipseudomonas > Aquipseudomonas koreensis_I. The sequence goes on along the minus strand of NZ_JAZEVW010000002.1, from coordinate 252,657 downwards.
AACGATACAACGCAGCAATTTCACGTTTGGCCAGATCGCTTTGCGCCATCAACGCGAATTCATCATTCAGGGCCGGCGCAAACACGTCACTGAAGTCATTTTGGTCAGGATTGAGCTTGAGGCGATCCTTGAGCCGTTGATGGCGTGCATGCCGCAGACTTTGCAGGTCTGAAGTTTCCAGCACGCGCAGCGCCTGCGGGCAATGTTTTTCGACGCGCCAGCCAAACTGCTCTTCCATCATGAACTGGTCGAACAGGACAATATCCGGCGCCAGTTCGCTGATGAACTCGTCGAAGCTGCTGTTATTGAGTTCGATCGGCAACTCGCGAATGCCCAGCGCGGCCAGGTCGGCCTTGTGCTCACCGGGACCGGCCGGGCTGCTGAAGGTAATGTCCCAGCCTTGCTGCAGGAACGTTTCGAGAATCTGCATGACATGCCCGCTGGCCGCCGAAGAGCGCGGCTCTGGCCAGACGTAGCCGATGACAAGCACTTTGGTAGTGGAGGGCAGGGTCATGAGGAGTATCAGCCGGGTTGAAAAAAAAGGGCGCAATTAAACCACAGTGATGGTTGTCTGCGCCCCTCTTGTCAGCAGTGCACCTGTGTACGCGCTTTAAAAGGCCGGTTTAGCCAGATTGAGCAGGAGCGGCCCCGGAAGGAACTGTCCGGGAGCGGTGTTATTGATCGTATTGGTGATGACCGAAAGGTTGAATTTGAACGTCGCGTGGCTGGTTTGATATTGATCGATCAAAGACACCGCCAATGCATAGGATTCGGCATTCAACAGCGCTGGGTGCTTTTTGATGATTTCTGGCCAGTCCGTAATAGCCTCGAACTCGTCAAAGTCTTCTCTCCTTGCATAGCGATGATGAGGGTTGCGGAGATTCCTGGGATGAGCCTTGTGCGGGTCTCTGGCAAATTCCAGCAATCCGACGGCGTCGTACTCTGCCGGGGTTGCACTTTTAATTGCATCTCCGTAATAGAAGTCAAGCGTGCCTGGAGCGCCATGCGATATTTCATGCACCAGAACGTCGCCGATCTTGGCGTCGTCAAATTTCGCCACTTCGTAAAATTCATCCAGATTGTCTGGGTAAATAGACAGGAAAGTCCTCGTATTGACGTCCAGTTTGGTATTGGAGTACACAGCGGCTTGCCAGCGCTTATAGGCTTGAGGCTGTAACGCAGCATAGGCATCGCTACCCGGTGGCCGAAAGATCATGTTTTCAATGCGCAGATAGTCAAGATCGCTGCGCATGCTCCGCAGATTTTTTGTGATGTGCTCGGCTGCCGCATCCGAACCGGTACCAAACACATGCAGAAGCACGAGTCTGATCTCCTCGTTCCGGGCGTCGGAAATCAACGCAATGGTGTTGTCGATTTTGCTTTTAGCGTGAGGAATCGCTTTTTTAAGATAACCGCGGGTGTAACTGAACGGTTTTGCTCGTTTGAATGGGTTGCGAAAGATATTGACAACTTTCAGCTCTCTCAATTGAGGTCCCCACGGTTCGCCCAGACGGTTCACGGCGTACCATTCATCCGTGTGGCGTATGCCCCATACCTGGAAAAGGTCGGTGGAGCTCTGCGCATATTGTCGCGTGCCCAGCCGTAGAGTGTCGGCATCGACCGCCGTGGAAAGTGCCTGGTAGGGCGGTTTTGCAGTCCACTTCCGGGCATCGTATATAGCGCCTTCAAGTGCGGCCAAACCGCTGTGCCAGCCTTTACGTAAGAGTTTCGCTCCCTTGATCAGTACATCGGCGGCCCCGTCCAGTGGGTTGATCAGGCTGTTTACCAGTCCAAGGCCTGTCGAAGCGATTTTGCCGGCCTTTGTGGCAACACTCACGCCTGTGGCGACCACGGTGGCAACTTTTGCGATGGCAGCGACTACCAACAGAACGGTCATCGCGGCTTCCAGCGCGCAAGCTCCGGCGCCTTGAACTTGTCGCTCTACATCGTCGGAATTCAAATCTTCGATACACGACTTGAATGGAACGATCACATTGAGAAACGTATCCAGATCCTTGTCCCGTTTGATCCGCAACGCCTCGAGCCGGGTCTGTCCCCAACATTCTTTGACCAGTTCATCATAAGTTGCTACCGGCCGGTGCTTGAGTACGAAGTTCACCAGGCGATCGAACTCCTTGGAGTAGAAACTTTGGTAGTAACCGTTGATCTGCGCCGGTGGCTCAGCGGGCAACTCATCGACTCTGTCGATAATGCCCGAACTGAAAGCGACGAGACCGGGCGGAACGCCATGGGTATAACATTCGATATCCGTAGGTAATCGATGCACCGTAGCCGGTGCAGAGTAATTCACCCCGGCAGGACGATCCTTTGAATCCAAAAGGTTTTCCTGCTGTATCAGCGCTGCCATTTGAGTGTTTTCGCGGCAGACGCCGTGCAACGTGAGTAGCTCGTAACACGAACCCTGACCTTCGTACTCGCAATAGATCACAACGCCGTAGCGGCCTTTGGCGTCGTCTATTTCCTTGTGGCTTTCAGTGGGCTTGCGCTCAGTCGTCTTGACGATCGAGTCAATGACCGATGCAATGGGGTTGACGGGCAAGTTGGTAATGGTCTGAAGTTTCGCGACCGAAGGTCGCACCGTGAACATCGTCACCTTGCCTTTAAGCAAACGAGTCCGCTCAGACAGTGGCAGAAACGAGAAGGCCTGTTTCAGATGCGTATGCATGGCTTGCATGTGAGTGACATAGGCCCGATTGAACTGGCGGTGGAATTCACCGTCGGGTGAAACCAGATTGCGCAATAGGCCGGGAAACGCTGCATAGATACTGTCACCTTTTTTCAAATCCCAATCTCCGGTCGCAAGATCGTTGGACATGTGCAGTTCAACCGGAGAAAGGCGCATCGAGTCATAGGCGTCTTCCAGCGATACATTGCGTACTTGCTGAAGCACATCGCGTTCAAGGTAAGTGCAACCCTTGGCGACGTGCGTGAGAATGTCCAGTGCAACACTTTTGCGTGTTGGCAGAGGACGCTTCAACGTTTCAGCATTTGCGGCAAGTGTCCTGGAATGCTGAACATAAGCATCCGTGGAGAATTTAAGGGCGTCGGCAACCGACTGCTCGATGTCTTCAGGTGCAACGACCTTGTTGAGTAACGCCCAATCGATGACAGGATCTATCGCTGCCAGAGCATCGAGTTTCTTGCGCGATGCGGTCGTAGGTTCCAGTGTTGAGAGTTGTTGCAGCTGCGCGTAGGTCATCGAGCGGGTTGAGCCGGGCGCTATGATTTCATGCACCGCCACAATTCGGCAGTATTCGACGCATAGCGGTGTGCCCAGCAATAGCGTGGCGGGCAGATGTTGGACAAGAAACTCCGGCGCGGGCTCCGCCAGTAATAAATGCGCGGCGAGTGCGACATTTCTCGGGCTCACTCTATGATGCGCGATGAGGTGATTTTCGAATTGGGTCTGTATGTCTGCGAAAGACTGTTCCAGATGTTCGGCAGCGTAAAGATCGAAGCCGGCTACATGATTGCGCGGCTCTTGCTCACCGACTTGCGAATGGAGATCCAGCAACAGGGCGGTCAGGATTATTTGTTTGCGCGACGCTGCTGACTGTGGTTGATTCGGCTGCGCGCCATACCAGCCCAAATCGCGTACGTAAGCGTTCGCCCAATGCACAGCGATTGGGCTGGAGATCAATTGATCAATGATGTTTTCGGCTTCAAAGCGTGTGAACGGCGCAGAGCGTCCACCCAAAATACGTTCTGAAAGATGCTCCAGTAACGACTCACCTTTTGTATAACTGACAATGAGCTTACGAAGCTCGCCGCGTTGAGCCGCAGACAGCGTGGCCGTGTCGCCTTCGCTAGCCTTGATCATTTCCCGATAGTTACCAAACACTGGACCTGGCGTGGGCGCAGCATTCATGAATGCCACCAGGCGGGAAACTTCGAGAGCGTTGCGCGGGATCTGAAAACCGTGGAATGTCAGCCATTGTGCTAAATCAATCTGATCGGTGTTGGAAATCTTGCCACCGGTCAACGCTGCCATTTCAACCAGGATTTGCAGGTCTTCTTTCAAATCCGGCGCGAGGATGAAAGCATTTTCCAGCCCCGTGGTGTTGTACCCGCTGATTGCATTCATTTTGCCTTCAGCCGTTACCTCGAAAATGAAGCGATCGGCAAGTTGTAATGTGGCCAGGAGTTTTTTGAAAGAGGCTTGTTCGGACAATGTTTGTAATAGCTGCCGACCCGCAAGCAGTGCATCATCCAGGGATGATTCCGATTCCAGGGAAATGGTGGCGCCGTCCAGGGTAATGGTTTGCGAGGGGGCAAGATCCGAAGCGCGTTGTCTGAGCTTATAAATGACTTCTTCCCGCTCACGATTATCACTCGGAGAGTGATCGCGCTGGGAGTCTATGGAATAGGTAGGCCGGGATAAATTGCGTTTATTGAAAGAGTTCGTACGCTTGGTGTTCATAAGTCTGCTTGTTGTTGGTTTGTAAGTTCGGCGTATCCTCTTTTTTAAATGGATGGTAATCAACAGGGTTTGTGTGAGGGCGTTTTTCAGTTACTCGAAAATTATTGTATTTATCTCGAGGTCATTAAGGGTGGCAGTTCTATTGATTTATGCGTTAATCAATAATCCCTTTAACTTTGTCGCGCAACTGGTCAATGGAAAACGGTTTGCCAATTATATGCATATCTTCAGGGACATCAATGGACTCCGCATAACCGCTGGCGAACAAAACCTTGAGGGCGGGGCGCAGTTTGCGCGCTTCGATCGCCAGTTCGCGACCATCCATGCCGGGCAGTCCGACATCCGTCATCATCAGATTGATTTGCTCGGACGGCGCTCCGAGAACAGCAAGCGCCTGCTCGCTGCCGTCAGCCTCAAGCACCTTGTATTCCAGCTCCTCCAGCACATCCACAATAAGCATGCGCACGATAGCGTCGTCTTCTACGACAAGAATGGTGGGTGGAGTGGCAGACATGGCAGGGCTCTCAAGAAAACGGGGGACACCGGTCGATCGAAATGACCGGACTCTTGCATGAGTAAGTGGCGCGTAGCCACAAGTTCCCGGCCTGATACAAAAAAGGCGCGGGCCTCGGGGCTGCGACAGGATAACGGTTGGCGTAGTCCGAGTGCAGGGGGGATGTAGGAAATTGCCATCAAAAGTGTCAGAAAAATGGATCCAGACCGGGGTTTTCGGGCAAACTCCACGTTTTTCAACAGTTCGACAAGGCTGCCACATGTCCTCTCCGTCTTCGGTTGATGAACAACGGTTTCGCAAACTCCTGACTCGCAACATCAGCCTGCCTTTGGGCGTTGGCGCACTGAGCGCCGTGTTCTTCGTGGCGCTGATCACCTATCTGCTGTCGGTCATCCAATGGGTGGAGCACACCGACCGGGTAATCAATAACGCCAACGAAGCGGTGAAACTCACCGTGGACCTGGAAACCGGCATGCGCGGCTATTTGCTCAGCGGTGACGAGCATTTCCTCGACCCGTACGAGACTGCCAAGCCGCGCATCGCCGTGGCGCTCAATACCCTGCTTGAGCTGACCGCCGACAACCCGGTGCAGACGGATCGTTTGCGCCGCCTGCAGGCGTTGCAGGTCGAGTGGGCCAATTACGCGCAATCGATGATCGATCTGCAGCGCAGCAGCGGCGATTACCGCGGCGCGGTCAAGGCCGGGCGCGGCAAGCGCCTGACCGACGAAATCCGCAAACAGTTCGAAGACGTCATCGAGACCGAACAAGTATTGCGCGCCACACGCAATGAAGATGTGCGGCGTACCACGATCTGGAGTATCAGCCTTTATCTGCTGTTCATCGGCGTAATCAGCGGTTTGCTGGCGTATGTCGGTCGCCGTGATCTGGTCAATCTTTCGCAAAGCTACAGCGCGACTTTGGCGGCGCAAGAGGCCAGTGCCGAGCGACTGGCAAAACAGGCGTGGTTGCGCAACGGCCAGACACAACTGGCCGAGCAAGTGTTGGGACAACTGACGCTGAATCTGTTGGGGCGCAATATTCTGCAGTTCTGCGCGCAATACCTGGGCACTGCCGTGGCCGCATTGTATGTGCGCGAAGAGCACGGCGGACTGAAACGCGTAGCCACTTACGGGTTCTCCCGTGAACAGGAAGAGCAGGAACAAGCGATATTCAGTGGCGAAGGTATTGTGGGTCAGGTCGCACAGCAGGCGCGGCTGATTCGTCTGGATTCCGTGCCCAGCGACTATTTCAAAGTCAGTTCCGGCCTGGGCGAGGGTTTGCCGCACAGTGTCGTGGTGGTGCCGACCAGCGATGACGAGCGGGTCAATGGCGTGATCGAACTAGGCTTCCTGCGCCCGCTGAACCAGCGCGACATAGAATTGCTGGAACTGATTGCCGGCAACATCGGCACCTCCATCGAAGCGGCGCGTTATCGTCAGCGCCTGCAGGAAGTGCTCGCCGAAACCCAGCAACTCAACGAAGAGTTGCAGGTGCAGCAGGAAGAATTGAAAACCGCCAACGAAGAGCTGGAAGAACAGTCGCGGATTCTCAAGGAATCCCAGGCGCATCTGGAAACCCAGCAGGTCGAACTGGAGCAGACCAACGAGCAGCTTGCCGAACAGGCGCAAACCCTGGCCGAGCAGCGCGATGCCATGGACCAGAAGAACACCGAGCTCAATCAGGCCCAGGTGCAACTGGAAGAACGCGCCGAAGAATTGCAGCGTTCGAGCAAATACAAGTCCGAGTTCCTGGCGAACATGTCCCACGAACTGCGCACGCCGTTGAACAGCTCGTTGATTCTGGCCAAGTTGCTGGCAGAGAACCCGCAGGAAAACCTCAGCGCCGAGCAGGTCAAGTTTGCCGAGTCGATCTATTCCGCCGGCAACGACTTGCTCAACCTGATCAACGACATTCTGGATATTTCCAAGGTCGAGGCGGGCAAGCTCGAAGTACTGCCGGAAAACACCAGCGTCGGGCGCCTGGCTGAAGGCCTGCGCAATATGTTTGAGCCGTTGGCCGCAGACAAACAGTTGGCCTTTACTGTCGACCTGCAGCCGGGTGCGCCGACCATGTTGTACACCGACCGTCAGCGGCTGGAGCAAGTGATCAAGAACCTGCTGTCGAACGCGTTGAAGTTCACCGAAAAGGGTTCGGTGAGCTTGACCATCGCCGGCCAACCCGACGACCGTATTGCATTCATCGTTCGCGATTCGGGCATCGGTATTGCGCCCGACCAGCAGGAAAGCATTTTCGAAGCGTTCCGCCAGGCTGATGGCACCACCAACCGCAAATACGGCGGCACCGGTCTGGGCTTGTCGATTTCTCGTGATCTGGCGACCTTGCTCGGCGGCTCGATCAGCGTCAGCAGCACGCCGGGGCAGGGCAGTGTGTTCACGCTTCTGCTGCCAACCCAATACAGCGAGTCCGCGGAAGTGGCATCGGCACCGTTGACCTTCACGCCGCCTGCGCCAGTCGTGCCCGCAGCGCCGGCGCTCAATGTGTCACCGCTGGCCCCGGTGCACATTCCGCGTTTCGCCGATGATCGTGACAAGGCTCCGTTCAACACACGCTGCATTCTGGTGGTGGAAGACGAACCGAACTTCGCCCACATTCTTTATGACCTTGCGCACGAACTGGGCTATCAGTGCCTGGTCGCCCACGGTGCGGACGAGGGCTATGATTTGGCAAAAGAGTTCGTCCCGGATGCGATCCTGCTCGACATGCGCCTGCCAGACCACTCGGGTCTGACCGTGCTGCAACGTCTCAAGGAACACGCCGGCACGCGGCACATTCCGGTGCATGTGATTTCTGTCGAAGACCGTGTCGAAGCAGCGATGCACATGGGCGCCATCGGCTATGCGGTCAAACCGACCACCCGCGAAGAGCTCAAAGACGTATTCGCCCGTCTCGAAGCCAAGCTGACGCAGAAGGTCAAACGCGTGCTGCTGGTCGAGGATGACGATCTGCAGCGCGAAAGCATCGCGCGGTTGATCGGCGATGAAGACATTGAAATCACCGCGGTGGGCCTGGCCCAGGATGCGCTGGAGCTGCTGCGCACGACGATCTACGACTGCATGGTCATCGATCTGAAGTTGCCGGACATGCTCGGCAATGACCTGCTCAAGCGCATGTCTACCGAGGACATCTGCTCGTTCCCGCCGGTGATTGTCTACACCGGACGCAACCTGACGCGCGATGAAGAATCCGAGCTGCGCAAGTATTCGCGCTCGATCATCATCAAGGGCGCACGCTCGCCGGAGCGCTTGCTCGATGAGGTCACACTCTTTCTGCACAAAGTCGAATCGCAGTTGTCCCATGAACGGCAGAAGATGCTCAAGACCGCACGCAGCCGCGACAAAGTCTTCGAGGGCCGCAAGGTGCTGTTGGTGGACGATGATGTGCGCAACATTTTCGCTCTGACCAGTGCCCTGGAGACCAAAGGCGCAGTCGTGGTGATCGGCCGTAACGGTCGTGAAGCGATTGATAAACTCAACGAAGTCGAGGACATCGATCTGGTGTTGATGGACGTGATGATGCCGGAAATGGACGGTTTCGAAGCCACCATTGAAATCCGCAAGGATCCGCGCTGGCGCAAGCTGCCGATCATTGCGGTCACGGCCAAGGCCATGAAGGACGATCAGGAGCGCTGCCTGCAGGCGGGCGCCAATGATTACCTGGCCAAGCCCATCGATCTGGATCGTCTGTTCTCGCTGATTCGTGTGTGGTTACCGAAAATGGAACGCATTTAGTGGAACGCAGTACACCCGCCGAACGAAACAGCGAAATCGAGCTGCGCCTGCTGATCGAGGCGATTTATCTCAAGTACAGCTACGATTTTCGCGATTACTCCGGCGCTTCGATCAAGCGCCGGGTGCAACACGCGTTGAGCCAGTTCGAGTGCGCGACGATTTCGGCGCTACAGGAAAAAGTGCTGCATGATCCGACGGCGTTCATGCAGCTGCTGCAGCTGCTGACGATTCCGGTCAGCGAGATGTTTCGCGACCCTTCGCACTTTCTGGCGATCCGCAACGAAGTGGTGCCGCTGCTGCGCACCTATCCTTCGCTGAAAATCTGGATTGCCGGCTGCAGCACGGGCGAGGAGGTCTATTCGATGGCGATTCTGCTGCGCGAAGAAGGCCTGCTCGACCGCACGATCATCTACGCAACCGACATCAACCCGCGCTCGCTGGACAAGGCCAAGCAGGGCATTTTCTCGATGGAAAATGTCCGCGCTTATACCGCCAACTACCAGCAGGCCGGTGGCCAGCGCTCGTTCGCCGATTACTACACGGCCGCCTATGGCTATGCAATTTTCGACAAGACCTTGTGCGAAAACGTGACCTTTGCCGACCACAGTCTGGCCACTGACAGCGTGTTCTCCGAAACCCATTTGATTTCCTGCCGAAACGTTCTTATCTACTTCAACAAGAAACTCCAGGACCGGGCCTTCGGGCTGTTTCATGAATCGCTGTGTCACCGCGGCTTTCTCGTGCTGGGCAGCAAAGAGACGCTGGACTTTTCCAACTATGCCAACCGGTTCGAACCGTTGGTGAAACAAGAACGGATCTACCGCAAAACATGAACAAAACGGCGGTTTTGCCTCGTGTCGAGGCCGTTGTGGTCGGAGCTTCCGCCGGTGGCGTCGAGGCGCTGCTGACTTTGCTCGGACCGCTGCGCCGTGGCTTCAGATTGCCGATCGTTGTTGTGTTGCACCTGCCTGAAGAGCGCCGCAGCCAATTGGCTGAGGTTTTCGCCCGACGTCTGCAAATGCCCGTGATCGAAGCCGCCGACAAGCAGGATATCGAAGCCGGTACGGTGTATTTCGCCACGCCCGGTTATCACCTGTCGATCGAAATGGACCGCAGCTTTTCCTTGAGTCAGGAAGACCGTTTGCACCATTCGCGACCCTCGATCGATTTTCTGTTCGAGTCCGCGGCCGACGCCTACGGGCCCACGCTGGTCGCTGTTTTACTGACCGGTGCCAATCACGATGGCGCGCGCGGGCTGGCCTACGTCAAACGCTGCGGCGGTTTGACCATTGTCCAGGACCCCAACGAAGCACAGGTCGCCACCATGCCTCAGGCTGCAATGAACATTCGGCAGCCGGATCATGTCCTACCCATTCACGACATCAGCGGTCTGCTTGTCGAGCTGGAACGAATCGCATGCTAAGTAACATCCAAGCCAAACTGCTGATCGTCGACGATCTGCCGGAGAATCTGCTGGCACTCGAAGCGCTGATCAAGCGCGAAGACCGCACGGTCTACAAAGCCCTGTCAGCGGATGAGGCGTTGTCGTTGCTGCTGCAACACGAGTTCGCCATGGCCATTCTCGACGTACAGATGCCGGGGATGAACGGCTTCGAACTCGCCGAACTGATGCGCGGCACCGAGAAAACCAAGAACATCCCGATCATTTTCGTCAGCGCCGCCGGCCGTGAACTGAACTACGCGTTCAAAGGCTACGAGAGCGGGGCGGTGGACTTTCTGCACAAACCGCTGGATATCCATGCGGTGAAAAGCAAGGTCAACGTGTTCGTCGATCTGTATCGCCAAAGCAAAGCGTTGAAGCAACAGCTCGAAGCGCTCGAGCAGGCCCGTCGCGAACAGGAAGCGTTGCTGCAACAACTGCAAAGCACTCAGGCTGACCTCGAGCAGGCCGTGCGTATGCGCGATGACTTCATGTCGATCGTCGCCCACGAAGTGCGCACGCCGCTGAACGGTCTGATCCTCGAAACCCAGCTGCGCAAAATGCACCTGGCCCGCGACAATGCTTCGGCGTTCACCCTCGACAAGATGCACGCCATGGTCGACCGCGATGAGCGGCAGATCAAAAGCCTGATTCGCCTGATCGAAGACATGCTCGACGTGTCGCGCATTCGTACCGGCAAGTTGTCGATCCGCCCGAGCCGTTTCGATCTGGTGCAACTGGTGAGCAATCTGCTGCAGAACTTCGCGCAGCAGATCGAGGCCGCAGAGACCGAAGTGTCGTTGACCGTATTCGGCCCCGTGGAAGGTCACTGGGACGAGTTCCGCATCGAGCAAGTGGTCTCGAACCTGTTGACCAATGCCTTGCGTTACGGGGGGCGTAGCCCGATTCAGGTGCGCGTCTACCGTGAGGGCGAGGAAGCGCGAATCGAAGTCCAGGACCACGGCATCGGCATCAGCAAAGAGAACCAGAAGCGCATTTTCCAACAGTTCGAACGGGTTTCCGCCAAGACGGTAGTGGCCGGGCTCGGGCTGGGTCTGTTCATTTCCGAGCAGATCGTCGCCGCCCATGGCGGCTCTATCGTCGTCGAAAGTGAAATCAACGAAGGCGCCCTGTTTCGCGTTTGTCTGCCAATCCAGGAAAACGGCATATCCGACGCAACCTCTGATTGACCGCACGGTCGTATCAGCAGCTATTGACCGAACAAAGGCTTCCCATGAGCGTAGATGCACAAGATGTAGTACTCGTCGTCGAAGACGAACCGGTTATCTTGATGGTTCTGACGGATTATCTGTCGGGGCAGGGCTATCGCGTGTTGCAGGCGGAAAACGGTGAGCAGGCGTTCGAAATTCTGGCGAGCAAGCCGCACCTGGACATGCTGATCACTGACTTTCGTTTGCCGGGCGGAATCTCCGGCGTGCAGATCGCCGAACCTGCCGTCAAACTGCGCCCGGATCTGAAAGTGATCTTCATCAGTGGTTATCCGCAGGAAATCCGCGAGACCGGTAGCCCGATCACCAACAAGGCTCCCATTCTGGAGAAACCCTTCGATCTGGACGTGCTGCAGGAAAAGATTCAGCAATTGCTGGCCTGACTGCCTGGCCCGCTGGCGCGGGCCGTGGGTTGCCAGTCAGTTCTTGATCATCTCGCGCACCTTGGCGGTGAGCAGATCGAAGGTGAACGGCTTGGTGATCATCTGCATGCCAGAGTCCAGAAACCCGCCGCGCACTGCGGCGTGCTCGGCGTAACCGGTGATGAACAGCACCTTCAGACCGGGCCGGTACTGGCGGCCGACTTCTGCCAGTTGCCGGCCATTCATACCCGGCAAGCCGACGTCGCTGATCAGCAGATCGATGCGCTGCGTCGAATTGAGGAACGGCAGCGCTGTGTCGGCGTCGCCTGCCTCAACGTAGGCATAACCCAGCTCGCTGAGCACAGCACAGACCAGAACGCGCACTGCTGGATCATCCTCGACGATCAGTACGGTTTCGCCATCCAGCGCATCCGGCGAATGCTCAACGTCTTTATCGTCGGCGACCATTTCTTCACCGCGAAAGCGTGGCAGGTAGAGTTTTACCGTAGTGCCTTGATCAATTTCGCTTTCGATCGAAACATGGCCGCGCGACTGCTTGCTGAACCCGTAAATCATCGACAGGCCCAAGCCTGTGCCTTGGCCGATCGGTTTGGTGGTGAAAAACGGATCGAAGGCACGGCTCATGACACTCTGCGGCATGCCGCAGCCGTTATCGGTGACGCTGAGCATCACGTAATCGCCGGGTTCGAGATTGCTGTAGGCCTCGGTGAAATCGCGATGCAGCACCTGATTACTGGTCTCGACCACCAGTTTGCCGCCGTCGGGCATGGCATCACGGGCGTTGATCACCAGGTTGAGCAGGGCGCTTTCCAGTTGATTGGGATCGGCTTCGGCGATCCAGAGGTTTTCATCCAGACGCATCTCCAGATGAATGCTTTCATTGAGGCTGCGCTGCAATAACTCGCCCATCGACAGGACCAGAGTGTTCATCTGTACGGCTTTCGAATCCAGCGACTGCCGGCGTGAAAAAGCCAGCAGACGATGGGTCAGGCCGGCGGCGCGGTTGGCTGAAGTCACGCCCAGATCGATCAGGCTGTCGAGGTCTTCGGTGCGCCCACGGGCCAGGCGTCGGCGGATCAATTCGAGGCTGCCGATGATCCCGGTGAGCATGTTGTTGAAGTCGTGCGCGATGCCGCCGGTGAGCTGACCGACCGCTTCCATTTTCTGCGACTGGCGCAACGCTTCTTCGTTGTGGCGCAATTGCGCGGTGCGCTCTTCGACCTGTTGCTCAAGGGTTTCGAGGGTCGATTGCAGGCGCCGTTCGCTCTCGCTCAGATCGATCAGGCGGTCGCGCGCTTCGTATTGTCGTCGTCGTCCGCGCAATGCGGCCGAGACCATACTGACCAACGTGACAGGATGAAAAGGGCGCTCGAGAAAACTGACGTTACCGAGCAGATCGCTCAGGCGCGACGAGGGGCCTTGTTCCTGCCCGCCGTGGTGGGTCAACAGAATGATCGGCAGATCGGACCACGCCGGTTGCTGCTCCAGCCAGGCGAACAGCGTTTCCATTTCCGGCCCGCGCAAGGCTTCGGCGGCGACCAGCAACAAACCTGCACCCAATTCCAGCTGCGTACACAACTCACCGAGAGCGGGGATGACAACGCCACCGTAACCGGCCTCATTGAGGATCTTCAGCGCAATCTGACTGTCGCGACCCAGGGGCGCCAGAATCAGCGCCCGTTCGGCCAGTGGCACCGCAAGATTCACAAGCTGTCTTCCTGAAGCAGCGGATTGTTCGCGCCGAGGTAAGTTGGGACGCCACGCAGCACGCCTTGAAACGCTTCCAGCGGTTCACCGATGGTCATGCCGACTTTCGAGATCCGGAATTCACGAATGGTCGATTCGTGACTGCCGGTGCGTTTCTTGATGATGGAAATCGCGCGGCGGACTTTGCCCAGCGCTTCGAAGTAGCGCAGCAGCACTACGGTGTCAGCCAAGTAGGTAATGTCGACTGGCGCTTGCATGTCACCGACCAGGCCATGTTGGGCGACGGTCATGAACGTCGCTGCGCCTTTACGGTTCAGGTACAGCAACAGTTCGTGCATGTGCAGGACCAGCGCGTTCTCTTCGGGCATGGCGGCTTGGTAACCGTTGATGCTGTCGATCACCACTGTCTTGATTTCGCGCTCGTCGACGCAACGACGTACGCGATGGGAGAACTCGCCCGGCGACAGTTCTGCCGCGTCCACCTGTTCGATCAGCAGATTGCCGGTGGCCTGCAGTGCCTTGAGATCGATACCGATGTTTTTCATCCGTTCATGCAGCAAGCCGAGTTCTTCGTCGAAGATAAACAGCGCAGCCTTTTCACCACGACCGACAGCGGCTGCGGCGAAGATCATCGAGATCAGCGACTTGCCGGTACCGGCAGGACCAAGGATCAGCGTGCTGGAGCCGGTCTCGATGCCGCCGCCGAGCAGCGCGTCCATTTCCTTGATGCCGCTGGACAGCTGCAATCGCGCGTACTCGCCACGGTGTTCGGCCGCCACGAGGCGGGGGAACACATGCACGCCGTCACCCATGATGGTGAAATCATGGAAACCGCCGCGATACTTCTGTCCGCGGTATTTGACCACCCGCACGCGTCGCCGCTCGGCGCCGTAGGTCGGCGTCAGTTCCTCAAGGCGGATCACCCCGTGAGCAACACTGTGCACGGTTTTATCGAGGGATTCGGTTGTCAGGTCGTCAAGCAGCACCACGGTTGCGTTATAGCGCACGAAATAATGCTTGATGGCCAGGATCTGCCGGCGATAACGCAAGGAGCTTTGCGCCAGCAAGCGGATCTCGGAGAGGCTGTCGAGCACCACGCGGGTCGGCTTGAAACGCTCGACCGCTTCGAAAATCTGTTTGGTCGCCTCGCCCAGTTCCAGGTCGGAGGAGTACAGCAGACTTTGCTGATGCTCGGCGTTGAGCAGGCTTTCCGGCGGCGTCAGCTCGAAGATTTCGATGTTTTCGTCCAGCGTCCAGCCGTGGGACAGCGCGCCTTGGCGCAGCTCGTGCTCGGTTTCCGAGAGCGTGATGTACAACGAGCGCTCGCCGGCTTTCGCGCCGGCCAGGAGAAAATGCAAAGCGACCGTGGTTTTGCCGGTTCCGGGCTCACCCTCCAGCAGAAACACATGGCCGCGAGACAAGCCACCGGCCAGGATGTCATCCAGACCCGCAATGCCGGTAGCGGCTTTCGCACTGATCAACTCGTTAGAAGTAGACAAATAATGTCCTCTCATGACTTAGGGAAGCGCGACCATCGATGCATTGGGTCGGCCTGAATAACTTGACCTTAAGCCGTGATGGCAGTTCCGCTTATTGTTTGCGGATGTTGCGGGTTTTTACGCTCAAAGCCCCTGTTGCAGCGCCGGATCGTCCGGGTTGAGCTGTTCGAGTTGCGCCAGCAGAATCTGCACATTTTGCAGCTGGCCGCTTTCTTTCCAGTAATTGATCAGCAGAACCCGGGCCTTGCGGTCGGCGGGATGGCGCTGAACGATTTCCTGTAATTGCTTCTGCGCCGCTTCCAGTTCGTCAGCGCTGTGCAGGGTAGTGGCGAGATCGTAGCGGTAGTCCTTGTTGTCCGGTTCAAGTTCCACAGCTTTGGACAAACCGAGCAGGGCGTATTCACGCTGGCCGTGGTGCAGCAACCACAAGCCCAGGGCATGTTGCAGATAGGCCGAATCAGGCTGGGCCTTGAGTTGCCGGGCCAGTAATTGCCGGGCCGCGTCGCTCTGGCCCTGACGATCCAGGACATCGATCTGCATGACCAGCGCCGGCAGATTGCCCGGCTCCAGGCGCAGCGAGTTTTCCAGGGCGACTTGCGCTTGCTTGAGTTCGGCGTTGTGAATGTGCAGCCGGGCCAATTGCGCGTAGTTGGCGGCACTTTCCGGTTGTGCCTTGAGTGTTTGCTCCCAACCGTCGATGGCTTGCTGCAGCGGCGCGAAATACAGCCCCAGCTCGTCCGGCGTCAGGCCGAGGAGGGCGTTGATAGCGGCAAAACGGACATTCTGATCGGCATCGTCGAGCATCGGCCCCAACAGCAGGCTGCGTTGCCCGCCCGGGACCAGCCCGACCACGCTCTTGATGGCGGCCAATCGTACTTGCGGGGCTTCGTTCTGCAGGTCGCTGTCAGCCAGTTTCAACGCCTGGGGGCTCGGGTAGTTGGGCAGCTCGCCGTGCAGCCATACGCGGCGCTTCACCGAGATATCCGGGCGGCCCAGTTGCTGATACAACTGGCGTGCCGCGCCCGGTTCACCGGTGCGCGCGGCGTTCAGCGCTTCGCTGTAGCCGTGCTTGATCGCATCGGGGATCACCGGGGCGGTGCTACGTAGCGAAACCCAGGCCACGATGACGATAAGCACCAGGCCGAGGCTGATATACAGATAGCGGCGAGACTGAGGCATGCAGGTTTCCGAAACAGGCGTTGTTGAGCAGAGCGGCAAGCTTCGGTCAGCACGGGCGATCAGTCAAACCCTCTACATGCGAATCGTCCTACGAGCTGCGTCGACTCAGTTGAGCACCAAGCCGACGATGCAGTGTCTACGCTTGCAGGAGTCGTTTCGTTGAGTGTGCCCATGCCAGCCCTGTTCAGTTACTTCAAGGCCGTCATCCATCCCGGTCAGGCCGTCCTGCTGTTTGCCCTGCGTACCATTGCGGCGGGGTTACTGACGTTGTATCTGGCGTTCGTCTTCGACCTCGACCAGCCCAAGTGGTCGATCATGGCGGTGGTCATCGTCAGTCAGCCCTTGGCCGGGATGGCGCTGGCGCGCAGCTTCGGCCAGGTGATCGGTACGACCCTCGGTGCGACTGTCGCCGTGTTGATCATGGCCATTTTTCCCCAGGCGCCATTGCCCTTTATCACCACGCTCGCGCTGTGGCTGGCACTGTGCACCGCCGGAGGCACGTTGCTGCGCTATACCAGTTCACAAGCGTTCGTGCTCAGTGGTTACACCGCGGTGGTCGTGGCGCTGCTGGCGATTCCGGATCCGGACGGGACATTTTTACTGGCAGTAACTCGCGTGACTGAAACCCTGCTGGCCGTGGCGTGCGTGTGCGTAGTCAGCTTGTTGACGGCGCGACCGCAAGCCGTGGCCAAGGGTTATTTCGCCAAGGTCGATCAGGTGATCAAACTGGCGGCCAGGCATGCCGCGGCAGTGCTGCGCACCGAAGAAAGCGAAGAAGATTTTCAGCGACGCCAGCAGCAATTGCTTGGGGAAATCAGCGCGCTGGAGGGTTTGCGTCGGCATCTTTACTTCGATGCGCCGCGTTTGCGCAGTGCCAACAATCTGGTGCTGCTGCTGGGCAATCAACTGACGCTGCTGACCTCGCGACTCACCGCATTACGCCACCAGCGCGAACTGCTCACCGAGCGCTGGGAGGGTGATTTGCCGCTGGAGGTGCAGCGCCTGCGCAGCGAAGAACTGGCACTTCTGGACGAGCTGGGGGATCAGGGGCGCTCACTGTCCAGGGAGCGTCGTCATCATTTCGTTACCCTGCAGCAGCAATTCGAAGGGCTGGCGTACGAGGCTGAGCAACTGACCGAAAACATGAGCGCGACCCTGCGTTCGCTGGCCTGGGCGTTACGCTGGGAACAGGCGCGGCTGCTGCAGCAACTGGAACAGATCCTGGAGCTGAGCGATGCGATCCAGGAAGGGCGTGAGGCCAGCGTGCTCTATCGCGCTAAGGTCAGCCCCCTGCATCTGGATTTCACCCTGGCTTCGATGAATGCGGTTCGCGCCTTTACGGCATTGCTGGTGGCCGGATTGATCTGGATCGAAACCGCTTGGGACGGCGCACGGGGAGGGATGATTCTGGTGGGGATTCTCTGTTCGCTCATGGCAACCTTTCCGCGACCGCTGATGGCTGCGCAGAGTTACGCCCGTGGCCTCGGACTGGCGCTGGTGGTCTCGGCGCTCTATCAATTCATGCTGGTGCCGGCGATCAGTGATTTTGAACCGCTGGCGTTACTGCTCGCGCCGCTGCTGTATGTCATCGCGATCGGGCTGGCGAACCCGGCGACGACGGGTATTGCCATGGGCCTGGGGTTATCGAGCTTTTTGATGATCGGTCCGCAGAACGTCGGCACCGGGCAGAATACCGCGATTCAGTGGTTCGAATTTGCGGGCGCCTACGTCAGTGCGGCGCTGCTGGCGCTGTTGGTCTATGCGTTGATTTTTCCGTTCCGCCCGGCATTGCGCTTGCGCCGCTTGTATAACGAAGCGCGTGAGCAGGTGCATGCGCTGAGCAAAACTCCCGCGACCGACGCAGAACAATTTGCCTTCGAAAGTCGCATGGTCGACCGGTTGACCAGCATGCTCGGTCTGCTGCCTGCGACGAACACCCGGGCCATGCAACAGCTGTATGAAGTCAGCCTGGCGTGCGTGGCGCTGGGGGTGGCGATGCAGCAGTTGCGGCAGCAGGCGCAAAACAATGCGTTGCTCGGTGAGGCATTCAGTCAGCATCTGGCATCTGCGCTGCGCAAGACCGGGCGTTTTGTCGCCGGGCGCGAGGATGTGCAACTGACACCGTTGCTGACGACGCTGCGTGCCTTGGGCGACGAACTGGACGATCTGCACGTCGCCAGCCATGAACATCTCTGGTCGGTCTTCCGTATGCGTGTGGCCTTGCTGATCATCGTGTCATTCCTGCAGCGTCACGGTGAATTCATCGAACGCTCGATTCCGGTAGGAGAACCGGCCCTTGCCCATTGATTTCGAGATTGGCGGTGTGTACCTGCCGCCCATTGCCCAGGCGCTGTTGTTGGCCA
Organism: Pseudomonas koreensis; assembly: GCF_036668835.1. GTDB lineage: Bacteria > Pseudomonadota > Gammaproteobacteria > Pseudomonadales > Pseudomonadaceae > Aquipseudomonas > Aquipseudomonas koreensis_I. Next base: position 234,150 of record NZ_JAZEVW010000002.1, on the reverse strand, counting down.
TACCGATATTTTTGCTATTGGACTGGGGGCTGCGTCGCCTCGGCGTGCTGCGTCTGGTCTGGCATGAAGCGCTGTTTGAAGGCGCCTTGTACGCGTGCGTTTGCGCCGCGCTGATTTTGTTGATGGGAGCCTGATGCCTTGAAAGTGTTATTCGCGCGGTTGGTCACGTTGGCGGTGGTGGTGTTGGCCATCGTGCTGGGCTGGTTTGCCTGGGAGTATTACACCCGTGCGCCGTGGACACGGGATGCACGGGTGAGGGCGGATGTGGTGTCGCTGTCGGCGGATGTTTCCGGGCGTATCGTCAGCCTGGCCGTGCAGGACAACCAGCATGTCGACAAGGGGCAACTGCTGATGGAGATCGATCCGGCGCGCTATCGCCTGGCGGTAGAGCATGCGCGACGCTCAGTGGAAGTTGCCCGGGCATCGCTGGGCCAGTCGCAAGCGGCCATCGTCGCCAGCGAAGCCTTGCTCAAGCAGCGCCAGAGCGAGGAGCGCCGGCGGCGCAAGCTCAAACAGGGTTTTGCGATTTCCGGTGAAGAGTGGGAGAAGTCCAGTACCGATGTGGCAGTGGCCCAGGCGGATCTGTTGCGTAACCAGGCCAATCTCGGCCTGGCCGAGGCCAATGTGCAGTTGGCGGTTGCCGCACTGACCCAGGCCGAACTTGATCTACAGCGTACCCGCGTCGAGTCGCCGGTCAGTGGCTATGTCACCAATCTGCTGACCCGTCAGGGTGACTATGCGACAGCGGGTGGTGCCTTGATGGCGCTGGTCGACAGTGATTCGTTTTATATCAGTGGTTACTTCGAAGAGACCAAGCTGCCGCGCATCAGCGAAGGTAATCGGGTCCGTGTGCAATTGATGAGCGGGGAAACTTTTGGCGGTACGGTGCAAAGCATTGCCTTTGCTATTGCCGACCGGGAAAACGCACCGGGCAGCCGGCTGCTGGCCAACATCAATCCGAGTTACACCTGGGTGAAACTGGCGCAGCGGGTGCCAGTGCGGATCGAGATTGATGGCGATTATGTCGGGAAGAACCGCTTGCGTGCGGGTACGACTGCTACTGTGACGGTGCTTGAGGATCATGTTTTTTAAGGCGCAGCGCTGAGATTTGTGTGCTCTGATTTTTTGGGTACATATCCGTTGCTGCGGTAATGGCTTCTTATGGTTTCGCCATTACGGCGAGTCCCTTTTTCAAACGCCAAAAAAGAACCAAAAGGCTTTGCTCCTACGTACGGCCCTCGCAGCTCGGGTCCCTTCCGACGTCGCCGGTGACGCAAGATCAAGGGCACGCGAGCTAACGCTCATTGTTGAGTGGTTAGAAGCGTCGCATGGCTTGAGATTTTCGGTGGATTCGCCCCTCACCCCAGCCCTCTCCCGAGGGAGAGGGAGCCGATTCGTGGGCCGTTCAAAACCTGAGTTCGACTCGGTATTTCAGGTCAGCGTACCTTTGGCATACGCCCCGGTCAGTTCCCTCTCCCTCACAGTTCCCGCGCGCTGCTGGACGTGCTCATCCGTGCGGGGTTGATCACCGTGCTGGTGCTGTTTTGCTACGACATCTTTCATCCGTTTCTGAATGTGATGCTGTGGGCGCTGATCCTCGCGGTCACCCTGTATCCGCTGAATCAGAAACTCGGCGCCAAGCTTGGCAATCGCTACGGCTGGGCGGCGATCATTCTGGTGCTGCTGGGACTGGCGATTCTGATGTTGCCGTTAAGTCTGCTTGGCGCCTCGATTGCCGATTCGGTCAAGGGTGGCATGCGCACGATCGAAGCCGGGCAGTTCGAGATTCCGCCGCCACCGGCCAGCGTCGAGGCCTGGCCGCTCATCGGTGCGCCACTGTATGGCATCTGGATGCACGCCTCGCAGGACCTGAGCTGGACATTCCAGGAACTGGCCCCGCACCTGAAGGACTGGAGCAGGGTAGTCCTGCATCAAGCAGCGGGCGTCGGCGCGGGGATCGTGGTGTTTGTGATTGCGCTGATTGTCGCCGGGCTGATCGGCGCGCTGGGCGGCATGGTCACCAGCGGCATCATCGGACTGTTTACCGGGCCGGTGATACTGGCGGTGGGTTATGAGTTGTTCATCGGTTGGGTTTATCAACCGGCCAATGTAACTGACGTTCTGGAGGATCCCGGCAACGAAATCAGCCGTGACATTTAACCCCGGTGGGCGAATCTGATAGCCATTCATCGCTCGACTACGCTTGCTTACGTAGCCCTCTCTGACACTTGGGCTTAAGGAAACAGGCGCATGCGAAGCAGGCTGCTATAAAGAAGTCCGCCACAATGGCGGACGTTTTGCTGAGGTTTCGCGTCAATCGATGCGCGGATGCTGCTGCGCCAGCTCATTGCGTTTGGCTTGCAACGTAGCGATTTCGGCATCGAGGTCTTCGATCTTCTGCTCGATGTTGTCGTGGTGCTCTTGCAGCAGTTCCTTGGCCTCTTCAAGGTCCGAAGCCGCAGGCGCTGCACCGCGCAGCGGTTTGTTGGCGGTTTCCTTCATCGTCACGCCGGTGACCAGGCCGACCACGGCGATGACCATCAGGTAGTACGCCGGCATATACAGGTCGTTGGTGCTTTCCACCAGCCAGGCCACGGCGGTCGGGGTCAGACCGGCGATCAACACCGAAACGTTGAAGGCGCTGGCCAGTGCGCTGTAGCGGATGTGTGTGGGGAACATCGCCGGCAGGGTTGAGGCCATCACGCCGATAAAGAAGTTCAGCAGCACGGCGAGAATCAGCAGACCGGAAAAGATCAGGCCGATGCTGCCGCTGTTGATCAGCATGAACGCCGGAATGGCGAAAATGAACAGACCGATGCTGCCGACCACGATAAACGGCTTGCGGCCGATCTTGTCGCTGATGAAGCCAATCAACGGCTGCACGAACAGCATGCCGACCATGATCGCGATGATGATCAGCACACCATGGTTTTCGCTGTAATGCAGATTGTGCGTGAGGTAACTCGGCATGTAGGTCAGCAGCATGTAATAGGTGACATTGGTCGCCGCCACCACACCGATGCAGGTCATCAGGCTGCGCCAGTGCTTGGTCGCCACTTCCTTGAACGAGACTTTCGGGCCGCCGGCCAGACCTTCGCGGTCGCCTTGTTCGAGCTTTTCCACGTGCTGCTGAAACGCCGGGGTTTCTTCGAGGGCGTGACGCAAATACAGGCCGATCATGCCCAGCGGCAGGGCGAGGAAAAACGGAATGCGCCAGCCCCATTCCTCGAAGCGCTGCTCGCCGAGAATGGTCGAGATCAACACCACGACACCCGCACCGAAAACAAACCCGGCAATCGAGCCGAAGTCCAGCCAGCTGCCAAGAAAGCCGCGCTTGCGATCCGGCGCGTATTCGGCAACGAAAATTGAAGCGCCGGTGTACTCGCCACCGACCGAGAAACCCTGAGCCATTTTCGCCAGCAACAGCAGAATCGGCGCCCAGATGCCGATCGAGGCATAGGACGGGATCAGGCCGATGGCGAAGGTACTCAGCGACATGATCACAATGGTCGCGGCGAGGACTTTCTGCCGCCCGTATTTATCGCCCAGCGCACCGAAGAACAAGCCGCCCAACGGCCGGATCAGAAAGGGTACGGAAAAGGTGGCGAGTGCGGCGATCATCTGTACGCCCGGATCGGCATCGGGGAAGAACACTTTGCCGAGCACATAGGCGACGAAGCCGTACACACCGAAGTCGAACCATTCCATGGCGTTGCCCAGCGCGGCGGCGGTGATTGCCTTGCGCATCTTGGCGTCGTCGACAATGGTGATGTCCTTCAGGCCGATCGGTTTGACGGTTTTCTTGCGTGGTTTCATGGTGATTACTCTGTTGCTGAGCCGTCTTGTTGCGTGCCGCTGCCGTAGGGGACAGGGAAGACGAGGTCCGTTCTCATGCGATGCCATCCTTTCAATGGCACGCCCTCTGTGGGATCAGAGATCAGAAGTAACCAAATAATTCACTGATCGGGATGATTTTGTCGTGCGTCTCGTATAGAAAGACTCGTCGCAACGCGTAGTTTCAGTCGACTACGGCAACACAAAACGCAAAGCACATGGACATAAGCATGTGGGACAGGAAGCCTCGTAATGACCAGTGACAACACCCGCCCCGATCAGGACTCGCAAGAAACGCTTAACGAAATTCGGCGGCTGCTGGCCAAGGCCAAGCGCAGTTCTGCGAAATCCCTGGATGAAATCAAGGCGCTGGAGCGTGAGTTTCAGTGCAGCGTTGAAAAAATAAAATATGAACTGAGCAAGGACGTCATCGAGAAGGCCAATGCTCCGGTGCATAAAGCCGTCAGTGTGCTCACGTTTATTCTGGCAGCAGTCGTTATTGTTGGCGGTGCATTCGCCTGGATTACAACCAACAATCTGAAGTCGACGCTGCATACCTTGATGAAGCAAAGAATAGAAAGTTGGCTTTCATTGAGCAATGACAGTTCGGAAGCCAGCAAGACGCTCGATGCCTATCGGACGCGCGCTTTACTGGACTCTTACATCATTCAACTGGCCAGACGAAAAGCGCAGAGCGATGTGATGGTCAGCCTCGACTTCAAGGTGGGCGACGAAAAACGCCTCCTTTCCATCGTTCAGTCGCCTTCATCTGACCGACAGGATTTTTACGATGCTTTGCGTCTACTGGCGGTCGCCGACGGTGAATGGGGCATCATGGCGGGAGACCGGGATCTGGGGCGGCAACTGGTCGCGCTGTTCAAAGACCCCCACTATGATCCGAACAGAAAGCTGGATATTTTGCAGATTCTATCGCGCGACCGTAACTTGCTGGATGTCGAAGTGGCCTACTTGCAGGACGAGCAGGCGCCTGAACCGTTTCGCTACCAGTCGTATCTGAATCTCAAGGGATACGATAGAAATACCATCCCGAATCAGCTCGCCGTGAAGTACGCGGTTGCGCTGATCAAAACGTCCAAAAGCACTCTCAAGGTAGAGGATGCTCTGCAATTCATCGCCTCTACTGACGCGGATAACGCTGATTTGACGTTGTTTCTCAGTACCACAGGCGAGCTGAAGCGTGAAGCCAGGATGAATTACCGCGTGGCGATTGCCAAAGGACTCATTGCTCAATTGCCATCGCCGCATTTTTCAGCTTATGAAGCGTACGAAGAAAGCGAGCCCGTGGACCGCGGTCTGATTCGTTCCAGGGTGGCGCAACTGGTGTCTGACTTGCTCGACGATGGATTGACGCTCGGTGTTAACGAGAATTTTGCTGGCAGGCCTCATCTTGAAATTCGCTATACCCAGGCATCCGGCGTCGCCCGATCATTCGACTTTCCACTGGACCGCCTGCTTCAGGATGAGCTGCTGATTCAGGAGATTTTCAAGCGTCAGTACCCTAAGGGTCTGGAACGGTTTGCCCGGTTCTTTGCGACGCAGGACAGAGGTGAAGTGGTGACGCAGGCAAAGTTCACAGTGCCTGCGCAGAAGCTCCATACAGAACAAGACGCTTCATTGCCAGAAGGCATCAAGGGCCGGCTGCAGTTCACCACGGACGGAACTTTGGAGTTCGTCTGGAGAGACAGTCTGGGTGATTGGCAAACCGGTGCAATCGAGGCGTTACTCGATGCAAACGTGACTGTAACAGTCGACAAAGACTACATCTCCTATCGTGACAGGAGCCTGACCGACTGGATTTTCTAGCACGTCGCTCCGCCCGTTCAAAAACGAGCGGGTGGAGCGAATTCACAGAGATTTATCTCGGCTGATTACAGCTTCAAAGTACAGCCTTCACCTGCAAACCAAACACCAACGCATTGTCGATGTCCTGCCCGGAAAACGCGCCCGGTTCGATGATGTACTGCATGTTCGGCCGCAGTGTCAGCCAAGGCGTGGCCTGATAGCCGTAGCCGAGTTCGATCAATTGCTCGGCGCTGTCCAGATTGGGAAATGCAGTGCCATTGGCCAGCGCGGCGTCTTGCTGCACATCGCGGCTGCGCGGGTTGGGCACGGCGCGGCCGTAGCCCAGAGCGACGGTGTCACGCGGGCGGCCTTCGAACGGGTTGTACAGCACCACGCCAGTGCCGTACCACTTGCTGAACGGCGAGGCGGCTTCACTGGCTGCGGAATACTGGCCGAACGCATGCAGGCTGCGGCCTTCGGCGGATTGTGAACGCCAAACCGCTTGATCGATCAGCAAGTAATGGCCGCCGCGCCCGGAAACTTCGTCGTCGCTGCCGATGCGTTTGACGTCGGAGCTGTCGTAGTAATAGCCGACCTTGTATTCGCCCGGCAGTGTGCCGGCATGCTTGTACACCAGTTCGATCGGCACCACGGTGCCGGTGGTGTGCTTCGGCCCCAGGTGCCAGGCGCGGCTGGAGTTGCCGTTGCTCGACGGGTCGACATTGAACGCGGCGACGCGCAGTTGCCATGCTGGCGACAGGTCGTATTTGACCCGCACGCCCAAGTGCGCGTTGGGGTAATTGGCCCAGCCGCTGCCGCCGGACATGTTCAGCGGATGGCCGCAGAAACCGGCGTTCATGAAGTTGCAGAGGATGCCGCTGTCGAGGCCGCCGAGGTCGTTGCCCATGGCCATGTAACCGAGTTTGACATTGAGCGCCGGGGTGAACAGGCTGCGCTCATAACTCAGTTCGGTCAGGCGCGTGTACAGGCCGCCGTAGTTTTCCTGAATCGGCAAACGGTTGCCAACCAGATCTTCCGAGGCGCTGTTGCCGCGGCGGTCGTTGATGGTCAGCTGGACCTTGCCGGCATTGTCGACGCCGTAGAGTTTGCTCAGGTCGAACTGCACACCGAGTTTGATGTTCTGCGAGTAGCGCGCCGAGCGATGCAGGCCGCCGTCGGCGTTATAAGCGGTTTCGCCGCTGTAGTCGCCGCTGAATTTGATGCCGTCTTCGTCGAGCTGATGGCGCAGGCCGCCCCAGTCACCGGTGAGGGTGCTGCGGGTCAACAGATCGGAATCGTCAGCGGCGAACGCGGGGAGGGTGGCGGTGCAGGTGAGGCCCAGCAACAGGCCTTGCAACAGTGTGGAGCGGGAAAAGCCAACAGCCAAAAACATCAGAAACTTCCTGCTGAAAACTTGAGCGATAGGGAAAAGCAGCGCGGCACCCGAAGGTGCCGCGCTTGACGTGGTCGCCGTGGGTTACGGCAGGGCGTAGGCCATCACGTAGTCGCCACGATCGGTCGACTGACGTGCGCCGCCGGCGGTGACGACGATGTATTGCTTGCCGGTTTTCGGCGAAACGTAGGTCATCGGGCCGCCCTGGCTGCCGACCGGCAGACGGGCTTTCCAGACTTCTTCACCGTTGCCGCTGTTGAAGGCGCGCAGGTAGAAGTCCTGGGTGCCGGCAATGAAGATCAAGCCGCCCTGAGTCGACAGCGTGCCGCCGAGGGTTGGCAGACCGATCTTGATCGGCAAGTGCATGCGGATGCCCAGCGGACCGGTGTCTTCAACGGTGCCGACCGGCACTTGCCAGGCGACTTTCTGGGTCTTCATGTCGATCGCGGTCAGGGTGCCGAACGGCGGCGCCTGGCACGGAATGCCAGCCACCGACAGGAAGCGGTTCTTGTTCACCGCATACGGCGTGCCTTTGAGCGGTACCGCGCCCATGCCGGTGTTCAGCGCTTCACCACCGCCGGCGGCCTGGCCTTTGTTCTGCGACGGGATCATCTGAATCCACAGGCCAAGGCGCATGTCGTTGACGAAAATGAAACCGTGCACCGGGTCAGTGGAAATGCTGCCCCAGTTCATGCCACCCAGCGAACCTGGAAAGCTCAGCGATTTGTCGGTGCCCGGCGCGGTGTACAAGCCGTCGTAGCGCATGCCCTTGAAGTCGATGCGGCAGAGCAGTTGATCGTAAGGCGTGGCGCCCCACATGTCCGACTCGGTCAGGTGCTGCGCACCTATCTGTGGCATGCCCACCGATTTTGGCTGGGTCGGCGAGTACGGCTCGTTAGGAATGTTCGCTGCTTTGACCGGCACGTCCTTGACCTCGGTCAGCGGTTTTCCGGTGACGCGGTCCAGCACGTAGATCTGCCCGGCCTTGGTACCGATGACCAGCGCCGGAATGCTTTTGCCGTCCTTGTCGAAGTCGATCAGGCTCGGCTGCATCGGCAAGTCGAAGTCCCAGAGATCGTTGTGCACGGTCTGGTACACCCAACGCTCTTCACCGGTGCTGGCGTCCAGCGCCAGGATCGACGCGCCGTACTTGTGGTCCAGTTCACTGCGCTCGACACCGTAGATGTCGGTGGACGAACTGCCCATCGGCAGGAACACGGTGTTGGTTGCCGAGTCGTAGGACATTGGCGCCCAGCTGTTTGGCGTGCTGCGCACGTAGGTGCTGCCGTCGGCCGGAGCCTTGCGATCCTGCGGGTTGCCCGGGTCGAACGCCCAGCGCATGGCGCCGGTGATCACGTCAAAACCACGAATCACGCCGCCGGGCATGTCGCTTTGCACGTTGTCGGCGACGCGACCACCGACTACGACTGTGGTGCCGGCCATCAACGGCGCCGAGGACAACTGATAGTAGCTGTCCGGCACATCACCCAGACCAGCCTTCAGATCGACCTGACCGTTGTTGCCGAAACCCTGGCAGAACTCGCCGGTGTCGGCATCGACGGCGATCAGACGAGCATCGATGGTGTTGGTCAGCAGACGGCGCTGGCAATTGGCAGCCGGCGCCGGTTTGGCTTCGATGATCGGCGAATTGGCTGGCTGCGCGATGGCCGCAGTGCTGTCGAAATACGCCATGCCACGGCAACGCTGCCAGACTTTCGACTGGGCGTTGATCTGGTTTTTCCAGATTTCCTTGCCAGTGTCGGCGTCCAGCGCAATGAGGTTGTTGTGCGGGGTGCAGATGAATACCTTGTTGCCGACCTGCAACGGGGTGAGCTGGTCTTCAGCGCCATTGCCGTCGCTTTCGGCAACGTCACCGGTGTGGTAGGTCCACGCGACTTTGAGCTTGTCGACGTTGTTGCGGTTGATCTGGTCGAGCGCAGCAAAGCGGCTGCCACCTTCGGTATTGCCGTAGTGCGCCCAGTCTTTCTGCGCCTTGGCCGGCTCGACCGGGGTCAGGCCCGGGCCGGCACCGGTGTCGGCAACGGTCGGGTGGGCGACGAACATGTTGCCCCCAGCCACTGCAACGCCCACCGCCAACACGGCGGCAACGGCATAAGCACCGCGACCGGCGGCTTCACCGTTGGCACGCTTGAGCAGGGGATAGACCAGCGCGACGACCAGACCGATCACGCTGAACATGAACAGCCGCGAGAACACCGGCCAGAACACCAGCCCGGCATCGCTCACCGCCCAGATCGCAGTGCCGACGAGGAAGACTGCAAACAGCCAGGCGCCAACAGTTTTGCAACGGGCGATCAGCAGGCCGGACACCGTCATCACCAATCCACCGACCAGGAAGTACCACGACCCTCCCAGGCTGACCAACTTCACGCCGCCTGCGGCAAGCGCCAGGCCGAGCAGGGCGATGACCACGCCGAGCCCGACGAGAATGAATTTTGATATGCCCGAGAGGCGTTGACTCTGGTTCACGTTGAATGTCCCCGTTGAAATGAGGTGCGCAGTATATCGTTAGGTAACTACCTAGTTAAAACACAAATTTTCACGATAAAGCGTAGTCCGCGATTCCGGCGCGCGTTAAACGCTGTGTTACTGGATGAGTTTGTACGGAGGCTGCGCGGGAAAAGCTTGGTTGTGCCAGTAGCGGTGGGATTAATGACAGCCATAAGCAAAAAAGCTGTTCATCCGCGACGAGGATGAACAGCTTTCGACGGGCCGACGCACGGCGACCGATGGGAGGGAGATCAGGCGTTTTCTTCGATCCGGCGTACGTCGCCAAGCGAATCGCGCTGCATCGACTGTAGGTTTTTCTCGATGGTTTCGCACAGCGCTTCCATTTGAATCTGGTGTTCGCTGTGACGAAACGGACTCTGCAGGTCGGTGCCGATGCGTTCGATGGCCAACAACATGAAGCCAACCACGGTCGAGGCCAGCGGCGTAAACCAGCCCAGCGATTCAACCAGCCCGACCGGCACGATCAGGCAGAACAGCGAGATGAACAGCCGTGGAAAATACACATAAGGGTAGGGCAGTGGCGTGTTGGCAATCCGCTCCATGCCGCCCTGGCTGTTGGACAGATCCACCAGCGTCGACTCCAGCCGCGCCAGACGAATGCTGTCCAGACGCCCGGCCTTGTATTCGCGAGCGAGCAACGCCGCCGAGCCGGTGAGAATGTCGTTGGCAAAATTGTTGGTGGTGCCGCTGCGGGCAAATTCATCCGCCGGAATAAACGCCCGGACCTCCTCGGGGCAGGGCAGACCTTGCAGGTGCGCGGCGAGGCAATTGACGTAAGCCACATGGCGGCGCAACAGCGTCGACTTGACCGGATTGACCTCACGACCGCCATCGTCGATCAGCGTCAGCACCTGACGGGCGAAGCTGCGCGAGTTGTTGATCATCGACCCCCATAGCGTGCGCGCCTCCCACCAACGGTTATAGGCGCTGCTGTTACGGAAACTGATCAACACCACCAGCGCTGAACCGAGCAACGTCAGGGGCATCAACGGCAGATTCAATTTGGCGTTGAGAAACAGCATGAAATCCACGGTGACGGCGATGTCCCAGAGCAACAGCCAGAACAGCGACCAGCCCACGTAGCCGAGGGTCTTGATGATCAGACGGTACTTTTTGGCGATGGCAGCTTTCAAACCGGAACCTCGTGAGCGTTGGCGATCAGGAGTGACGCCTTAACTCCGACGCTGTTTTCGCGCTAAAGGTCCGCGGCCTGCTAAATCGATTAACCCAATGCGGTGTCGAGGAACATCATCACGCCGAAGCCGAGCATCAGCCCCAGCGTGGCCGGGGTCTCGTGACCGTTGCGGTGGGTTTCCGGAATCACTTCATGGGAAACGACAAAGATCATTGCACCGGCGGCCAGCCCCAGCGCGATCGGATAGCCCAGGGCAAAGCCGCTGGAAACACCTAACCCGATCACAGAGCCCAACGGCTCCATCAGTCCCGAGCCAATGGCGATCAGCGCCGCGCGCCAGGCCGATATACCGGTCACGCGTAGAGCCAATGCGATGGCCAGACCTTCCGGAATGTCCTGAATGGCGATGGCGGTGGTCAGCGGCAGGCCGACTTTCATGTCGCCGTCGGCGAAACTCACACCGATCGCCATGCCTTCGGGAAGGTTGTGCAGGGTGATGGCGAGGACGAACAGCCAGACCCGATTGATGCGCTGCGACTCCGGCCCACGGCGGCCGCTTTCCTGGTGCTCGTGGGGCACGAAGCGATCCAGGCCGATCATCAACGCTACGCCCAGCGCCAGACCGAATACCACCACACCGGCGGCCAGCAATGAATTGCCAGTCATTTTTTCCGCGGCGTCGATGCCCGGCAGAATCAGCGAAAACGAACTGGCGGCGAGCATCATGCCGGCGGCGAAGCCGAGCATGGTGTCCTGAGTGCGCGAGGCGATGTCGCGCAGGACCATGGCTGCCACGGCGCCCAGTGCCGTCGCGCCGAAACCCGACAAGCCGCCCAGTACGGCCAGCCGCAGATTGTTTTCGTCGGCACCGACCAATGCGGCGTAACCGCTGACCAACAGCAACCCGGTGACCACGATCAGCGTCGCCCAGAAAAACAGCCCCGGCCAGCCGCCACTCGACGCCATGCTCCACCAGCTGCGCATGGTCGTGCTTGCGGAAGACGAGGGAAGTGACATGGGGCCTCCTGTGGTTTTGGGTCGATTGGGGTTGAGATTACGGGCGCGCTTACAGATATCAGAAGCGATGGGGTGGGGAGGAATTGCAATTTTTTTCCGGGACAGGCGACAGACGGCAAAAGCAAAAATCAAAAGCCCCTCACCCTAACCCTCTCCCGGAGGGAGAGGGGACTGACCGAGGTGGATGTAAGAGATCCGCCGGACTGAGCGTTCGGAGGTGGTCTCAGGCTTTGAACATCAGCCTCGAGACAGGCCGAGATCTGGCCAACCACGAAGATCGGCTCCCTTTCCCCTCGCCCCCCATGGGGGAGAGGGCTGGGGTGAGGGGGATCGATACCGGCCACCACACAAAACCAGCGCCGCCCCCCACAAGCATCGGCGCCCCACAACTCAATCAGCGCAATGACCCGCCATCCCCATAAACACTGACATCCAGCCCTTCAAACCGCGCCTTCAACTGCAACGCCAGATACAACGAATAATGCCGCGACTGATGCAGATTACCGCCGTGAAACCACAGATTGTCCTGTCGCGTCGGCTTCCACATATTGCGCAATTCCCCCTCGTACGGGCCCGGGTCGTTGGTCGTGCCAGACCCCAGCCCCCAGCAGCGCCCGACCTTGTCAGCCACCTCCTGAGAAATCAGCTTCGCCGCCCAGCCATTCATCGAGCCATAGCCGGTGGCATAGACGATCAGGTCCGCCGCCAGCCGACTGCCGTCGGTCAGCACCACCGCATCCGCTTCGATGTGATCGACGCCCAGCCCCGGCGCGCTCTTGAGCTTGATCGTGCCGTTGGCGATCAGCTCGGACGCGCCGACGTCGATGTAATAACCAGAGCCACGGCGCACGTACTTCAAAAATAGACCGGATTCATCATCTCCGAAATCGAGCATGAAACCGGCCTTGGCCAAACGCTCGTAAAAGTCTTTGTCGCGGGTTTTGATAGCGTCGAAGATCGGTTTGTGAAAGCTCGGCATGACCTTGTACGGGATCGAAGCGAACAGCATGTCGGCCTTGTCGGTGGTCAAGCCTGCCTCTAGCGCATCTTCGGAATAGAGCCCGCCGAACACCAGTTCCATCAAGCTGTCGGAGCGCACGATGTGCGTGCTCGAGCGTTGCACCATGGTCACTTCGGCGCCGTTCTCCACGAGGTCGGCGCAGATGTCGTGGGCCGAGTTGTTAGCGCCGATGACCACGGCACGCTTGCCGCGCCAGGCGTCGCCGCCGGGATGGCGGCTGGAATGATGTTGCTGCCCCTGAAACACCTCGGCGCCGGGAAAGCGCGGCACATTGGGCACGCCGGACATGCCGGTGGCGAGGATCAATTGCGTCGGTTTCAACGTCAGGCGCTCGCCGTCACGCAGCACCTCAACTGTCCAGGTCTGAGTCTGCTCATCGAACCCGGCGCTGAGGCATTCGGTGCGCGACCAGTAATCGAGTTCCATGACCTTGCTGTACATCTCCAGCCAGTCGCCAATCTGGTCCTTGGGCGTGAACACCGGCCAGTGATCGGGGAAGGGCAGGTACGGCATGTGGTCGTACCAGACCGGGTCATGCAGGCACAGCGACTTGTAGCGACCGCGCCACTGATCGCCGGGCCGTTCGGCCTTGTCGACAATCAGCGTCGGCACGCCAAGGCGCTTGAGCCGCGCGGCGAGGCCCAAGCCGCCCTGACCGCCGCCGACAATCAGGCAATACGGCTGGGTGGTGATGCCCAGCGCCGCGTGTTCATCGCGGCGGCGTTCCAGCCAATTACGCTTGTCGGCATGGGCGTGGCCATGGTTGGCGCCCATCGGTCGGCGGCGACCGCTGGGTTCTTCGAAGCCCTTGAGCTCGCGCATTGTGGTCAGCAGCGTCCAGCACAGGCCATCCTTGAGCCGCACATAACCCTTGCCTCGCGCTGCCTCGGTTTCCAGGCTCATCCAGCCCTCGAGCACACCGTCGGTCAGCGTCGCCTCACCGTCGAGTCGCCATTGTTGCGGCAGGGTGGGTTCGAGGCGGGTTTCGAGCATCTCGCGGATCGCCGGTTTGCCTTCGAGTGTTACCAGGTTCCAGCTGAACAGCAGCAGGTCACGCCAGTAGCATTCGTCGGCAAACAGCTCCAGCGTTGCCTCCACGTCACGTTGAGCGAGACGCTCGCCGAGGGTCTCGATCCAGGCAGCCAGTTGCGCGGTCGGCGTTTGCAGGGGCGCATCGATAGCGATGTTCATAGGGCTTCTCCGATCTTGTTGTTGTAAGAACAACAGCCCTGGAGCAAGGCTCGGGCCAGCTTCGGCAAAGCCCCGTGGCAGAGCGGTTGGCGCTGTAGATCGCCAATCGTGTATCGGCGCTGTGTCACGAATTCGGGAATGGGCGATGACACTGTGTCACGCCGGGCGAAAAACGCCGGTTTCGGACTTTTCATATAAGCTGCAAACAGTCCCGTGTCCGACCGTAGCGGAGAACAACAACAATGAAACCGGCCTTGATCAATGCCCACGCACAGCAAGTGCTGCAAGCCGTACAGGGTAGCGTCGCTAGTCCTGGTCCCGTTGCAGACCTGGCGATCACTCGCTCGTGGCGCCGCTGCCTCGATCAATACCGCCTCGATCCCGCCAGTCGCCGCGCGCCGGATGTGGTCGAGCAAGCGCGTTTGCAGGATCACCGCGCGCCGCTGGAACACATCATCGCCGTGGCGCACTGGCAGATGAACAGCCTGCACCAACAGCTCGGGCGTGACGGCCATGTGGTGTTGCTCACCGATGCGCGCGGCGTGGCGATCGACAGTGTGTTCAACGATGCCGAGCGCGCCGGGTTTCAGCGCGCCGGGCTGTGGCTGGGCTCGGTGTGGAGCGAGGAACACGAAGGCACCAACGGCGTCGGCACCTGCCTGGTCGAGCGTCAGCACGTGACCATCCGCCGCGACGAGCATTTTCGCGGCAAGCACGTCGGCCTGACGTGTTCGGCCAGTCCGATCTTCGACCCGAGCGGCGAATTGCTCGCCGTGCTCAATCTGTCCTCGGTGCGCGAAGAACAGAGCCTCGAACAGCGTTTCAAAGCCATGGCGCTGACCAACCTGTCGGCCAAACTGATCGAGAGCTGCTTCTTTCTCGGGCACGATCCGCAGCGCTATTTGCTGCGTTTTCATCCGGACGCCGGGTTTGTCGGACTGCTGGGCGAAGGGCTGCTCAGCTTCGATGAGAATGCGCGGATCTGCTCGATCAACGACGCGGGTCTGGAACTGCTTGGCCTCAGTCGTGAGCCGATCATCGGCCAGTCGCTGGCGCTGCTGCTGGAGACACCGATCGATCAACTGATCAGTCACGCCGGCGCGCTACCCAGCGTTTGCTGGCCGCTGCGCCTGGCTGACGGTCGGCAGTTGTTTGCCCAGCTGCGCGAACCGCTGCGTCGGCCACAGCCCGCCATTCCCGCGATCGCGCCCATCAACGACGCGCGCGTTTGCCTCGAAGACCCGCGCCTGCAACGCGGTTTTGCCCGCGCGTTGCGTGTGCTGGAACGCGACGTACCGGTGTTTCTGCAAGGAGAAACCGGCACCGGTAAAGAAGCCTTCGCGGCGGCGCTGCACCGGGCGAGTTCTCGAACCAGCCAGCCATTTGTGGCGATCAATTGCGCGGCGATTCCGGAAACGCTGATCGAGAGCGAGCTGTTCGGCTATCGCGGCGGCAGCTTCACCGGCGCGCGCAAGGAAGGCATGCTCGGCAAGCTCGAACAGGCCCATGGCGGCATTCTGTTTCTCGATGAAATCGCCGACATGCCGCTGGCGTTGCAGACACGTCTGCTGCGGGTGCTGGAGGAGCGCCAGGTGGTGCCGCTCGGCGCCACAAGCGCACGGCCACTGGATATACGCCTGATCAGCGCCAGCCACCAGAACCTGCAGACTTGCGTCGCCGAAGGGCGTTTGCGCGAAGACCTGTTCTACCGCATCGGCGGTTTTGCCGTGCAACTGCCGGCGCTGCGCGACCGCTCGGACAAGGGGCGGCTGTTTGATCTGCTGCTGCGTGAAGAAGCGGCCGGCATGCGCGTCCGACTGGACGCCGGGGTTAAGGAGCGCCTGCTGAAACAGCCCTGGCCCGGTAACGTCCGGCAATTGCGCACCTGCCTGCGGACCTTGGTCGCGCTGGCCATCGATGGGCGCATCAGCCTCGATGACCTGCACGAATTGCTGCCGTACAACGCCGAGGCAGTGGAAAACCCGCTGAACGTGTCTGAACGACAAACCCTGCTGACCTTGATCAACACCGAGCATTGGCACATCGCCCGGGTCGCCGCGCGGCTGGGCATCAGCCGCAATACGCTGTATCGCAAGTTGCGCCAGCACGGGATAACCCGGCCCGGGTGATCGCAGACTTCGTGCTATTGGCGCAACGCAACGGCTTTACCGTCCGATTCCTGAACCCAGAGGCAAGCGCTCATGTTGAAACTCTGCACCCTCCTGTTGTGCCTCGCCCTGGCCAGTTGCAGCGGCGTCGACGTACGCAGCTACAGCCAGGAAAAACCCACGCTGGAGTTGCGCGAATTCTTCGAGGGTCGGGTTGAGGCCTGGGGGATTTTTCAGAAGCGTTCGGGTGAGGTCGCCAAGCGCTTTCATGTGCTGATCAATGGCCATTCCGAAGGCAGCAAGCTGATTCTCGACGAGTCGTTCACCTACAGCGATGGTACGAAACAGAAACGCGTCTGGACCCTGACCCCGGACGGCCCCGGCCAATGGCGCGGCACCGCCGGCGATGTGGTCGGCGAGGCGCGGGGCGAGACGGCCGGCAACGCCTTGCGCTGGCGGTATGTGCTGCGTTTGCCGGTGGACGGCGAGGAGTACGACGTCGAGCTGGATGACTGGATGTACCTGATGGATGACAAGACCCTGATCAACCGCTCGTACATGAGCAAGTTTGGCGTTGAGGTCGGTCAGATCACGTTGTTTTTCCGTAAATAACCGCCGACGAAAGACACCAATCCGCAAGCCGAGGCACGCGAAGCTTTGGACTACACTCGTAGCTCCAACCGGCGGGCGTGCTCGCCTGTCTCGTCGCGGTGCAGGCGGAGAATGGCGATGAACCCAGTGGCTGACGCAGCAGAACCCTCTCCCTGGCATGACGGAGAGCTGGCGTTACAGCGTTCCGTGGGCGCGGTGGAGATCATGGCGGGGCCGGGGCAACGGCAAATGGCCCGCACCTGGATGCCCGATCAACACCGGGATTTTTACGCGCAATTGCCATTTATCGTCGTCGGCGCGGTCGATCCGCAAGGCGAGCCATGGGCGACGATTCGCTGCGGTCAGCCCGGTTTCCTGAGTTCGCCAAACCCCGAAACCCTGCACATGGCCATTGCGCGCGAGCCCGCCGATCCGGCGGAAAGCGGCATCAACGAGGGCGATGCAATTGGCCTGTTAGGCATCGAACTGCACACTCGGCGCCGCAATCGCATGAACGGCATCGTCCGGCGCCAGGGCGACGACAGCTTTGCCGTCACCGTCAGCCAGGCGTACGGCAACTGCCCGCGCTACATCAACCTGCGCCAGTTCAGCTTTGCCGATGAGCCGGCCGGCGATGTCAGCGAAACCACCACGCTGGACACGCGCGCCCGTGAACTGATCAGCACGGCCGATTGCTTCTATGTCGCCAGCTACATCGTGCGCGAAGGCGCGCGGCAGGTCGATGTTTCACACCGCGGCGGCAAACCCGGATTCGTGCGCATTGACGAGGAGGGCGTGCTGACCATTCCGGATTTCTCCGGCAACCTGTTCTTCAACACCCTGGGCAATATGCTCGTCAATCCGCGAGCGGGGCTTACGTTCATCGACTTCGACAGCGGCGACCTGCTGCAAATGAACGGTCACTCGGAGATCATTCTCGACAGCCCGGAAATCGCCGCGTTTCAAGGCGTCGAGCGCTTGTGGCGCTTTACGCCGCAACTGATTATCCGCCGACAGAAGGCGATCCCGTTGCGCTGGGCGAGTGTGGCCGAGGGCGACTCGCCGAACTCGTTGATGACCGGCAGTTGGGCGCAAGCCGCCGAGCGCTTGAAGGCCGAAGCGTTGCGCGATACCTGGCGCTGGTTACGGCTGGTGCGGGTCGTCGACGAGAGCCAGAGCATTCGTTCGTTCTATTTCGAATCCACCGATGGCGCGGCACTGCCTCGTTTTTCTGCCGGGCAACACTTGCCTTTGCGGCTGCAACTGGACGGCCAGAAAGCCCCGGCCATTCGCACCTACAGCCTGTCGAGCGCGCCCTCGGATGATTTTGTGCGCATCAGCGTCAAGCGCGATGGCAGTGTGTCTTCACACCTGCACGCGCATTTCCAACCCGGTGACACCATCGAAGCGCGCGCGCCGCAAGGGCATTTCACCGTGGATCCGACGCAGCGGCGTCCGCTGGTGCTGATCGCCGCCGGCGTAGGCGTTACGCCGCTGTTGTCGATGCTGCGCGAAGTGATTTATGAAGGTCGGCGCATCAACCGCATACGCCCGACGTGGTTTGTCCAGAGTGCGCGATCCGTGGCCGATCTGGCCTTTGGCGAAGAAATCAGCGAACTCGCACGCCTGGGCGGCGACAAGGTGCGCGTGCTGCGCCTGATCAGTCAGCCGGAAACCGACGCGCGCGAAGGCGAGGGCTTCGAACTGGCCGGGCGGATCGACTTGCAGGTGCTGAAAAATCTGCTGCCGCTCGACGATTACGACTTTTACCTGTGCGGCCCCGGCGCGTTCACGCAGGCGCTGTATGACGGCCTGCGCTCGCTGCGCATCCACGACGAGCGCATTCACGCAGAAACCTTCGGCCCGTCGACGCTGGTGCGGGATCTGCAAACGCTGGTCCCGGCGCAGCAGCAAGTGGCGAAATCCAGCGAACCGGTGAAAGTGCTGTTCTCCAGCAGCGGCAAGGAAGCACGCTGGATGCCGGACAGCGGCACCCTGTTGCAGCTCGCCGAGAGTCGCGGGCTGAGCCCGGAATTCAGTTGTCGCGGCGGCTCATGCGGCACCTGCAAAACACGGCTGGTCAGCGGCCAGGTGCATTACCTGAACATGCCGGCAGAGACGCTGGCGGAGGGGGAGGTGCTGATCTGCTGTTCGGTGCCGGCGCAGGCCAGCGAGACGCTGGTATTGGAGATCTGAAGCGAGGTCCTGGCGCGGCTACTTGATCGCGTCAGGATCTTCCGCCATCGGCGTCGGAATCTGCCATGCCGGTTTTTGCCCGTCCTGACGGTCGAAAGCGCGCCGCGCCGTACGAAAGTCTTCGACGTTTTCGACCACCCAGGTCCACACCGGTGACATGCGCACCAACAAGCCTTGGCCGAGTGCTGTCAGCTCGTATTCGACACGCGGCGGCACTTCACCGAACTCGCGACGCACCAACAGGCCGTCGCGCTCGAGCGCGCGCAGAGTCTTGGTCAACATGCGCTGGGTCACGCCGGTCATCTGGCGTTTTATCTCGGCGTGACGCATCGCGCCATACACCCCCAAGGCATGCAGGATGCCCAGTGACCAGCGGCTGCCGGCGTGTGCAAGCACTTCGCGGCGCACGCCGTCATCGTCTTTTCTGAGCGTCTGGCAGATCGCTTCGGCGTGCCTCAACGCGTTCTGGTCGGTCATGTCTTCCCCTGGTATCACGCGTGTGCCTTCTTACGAGCGCTGACGGTTGCTGCCAGCATTGGCGCATCTTACAGGCAACGGTTTTAAGGAGACATCATGACTCACACAGCACAATCCATTCTGGTGCTGGGCGCTGGAGAACTCGGCTTTGCGGTGTTGCGCAATCTTGCGCGAGTGGCAAAGCGCGCGCCCGGCTCGACCATCAGCGTCCTGCTCAGGGACTCGACCATCAATTCCCGAGTGGCGGAAAAAAAGGCCGAAATCGATGAGCTGCGCAGCCTCGGCATCCACATGGTGGCCGCCGACCTGGTCAACGATTCGATCGAGCAACTGGCAGCCGTGTTTGCCCGGTTCGACACGGTCATCGGCTGCGCCGGCATGGTTGCCGGTCGCGAAACGCCAATGAAACTGGCGAAAGCGGCGCTCCAGTCTGGGGTGAAACGCTATTTCCCGTGGCAGTTCGGCGTGGACTTTGAGGTGATCGGCCGTGGCAGTCCGCAGGATCTGTTCGATGCGCAGCTCGACGTGCGTGAATTGCTGCGCGCGCAGAACCAGACCGAATGGGTGATCATCTCGACCGGCATGTTCACCAGTTTTCTGTTCGAACCGGTGTTCGAGGTGGTTGATTTCGACAACGACACCGTCAATGCGCTGGGCAGTCTGGAAAACAGTGTGACGCTCACCACGCCCGAGGACATCGGCACGCTGACGGCGGAGATCGTGTTCTTTGAGCCTCGCTTGCGGAATGAAATTGTCTACCTGTCCGGCGACACGCTGAGCTACGGACAGGTCGCGGGCATCCTCGAACATGCGCTGGGGCGACCATTCAAGTCCAACGTGTGGACCGTTCAACACCTGATGGACGAACTGCGAAAAGACCCCACCCATCACATCAAGAAATACCGCGCGGTGTTCGCCCAAGGTCGTGGTGTGGCATGGCCCAAGGCGGGGACGTTCAATGAACGGCAGGGGATCGCGGTGACCACTGCGCAGCAATGGGTTCAGCAGAATCTGGCGGGCAAGTAACGCTTGAAAGGCATCCGGCAACCAGGCCGGATGCGGTCAGCGGCTTTGTCGTCATTGAGCGCTGGCAGCCTTTTCGATCAGGCTGGTGACGACTTTCGGGTTGGACACCATCACCACGTGCGACGCGCCTTTAACCACGACGGTGTGTTTCGCGTGCGCGCGTTCGGCCATGAATGCCTGGGCTTGCGCGGGGATGTTGTGATTCTGGTCGCCGTAGACGAACCACGACGGGATGGTTTTCCACGCCGGTTGCGTTGCGGCTTCGTTGAGCGCCGCGACGGTGACCGGACGTTGCGTCGCCGCCATTACCTTCGCGTCGGCGGCGGAAACATCGGCCGCGAACTGGGCGTGGAATTTGTCCTGCTGGATATACAGATCCTTACCGCCGTCAGCCAATGGCACAGGCGGGGCGAGGGTAGGGCCGAGCGTGCCGCCCGGGAAGCGTCCGGACAACGCAGCAGTTGACTCGCCGGCGTCGGGCGCAATGGCTGCGACGAACACCAGCGCTTTGACATTGGCGTTGCCGTAAGCCGCTTCGCTGATCACCGGTCCGCCGTAGGAATGCCCGACCAGTACGATTGGCGTTTTGATGGTGGCAAGGATATCGGCGACCGATTGCGCATCGCCTTTGAGCGAGCGCAGCGGGTTCGACGCGGCGATGACCGGGTAGCCATCCTTTTCCAGAAGGTTGACCACGCCGTTCCAGCTGCTCGAGTCGGCGAAAGCGCCGTGGACGAGCACGACGGTCGGTTTGACCGGTGCGGCGAATGCAGCGCTGGCGGCGGCCATCGCGGCGACCAGGGCCATGCCTGTAAATAACTTGTTCATTGGTTGTTACCTGTGAGTGAAGGAGGGATGAGGCAGCGCGACCTGTTTGCGCACTGCGGGGCGCATGGTCGGTTGTGAACACAGAGGAAGAGAACAACCACGAACGGCAAACCACTGTTGCGGTATTTGCAATGGCAGCGTTTGCTTTCGAACCGTCCGCCAGCGCGCCGATTGTTTCATCCAGCGCAATAAGGCCATGACATCGCTGCGCATTCTCTAAACCGCCCGCGCTGGAGAGACTGCTGCCCGGAGCGAACGACCGTCACGGTCATCGCGAATGTCACATAACCGGGAGATAACCATGGCTGACATCACTCCACACCGCTTTTGCCCAGCCGCCTCGCAAACGTCGCACCCACTCGACCGTGAGCACGAAGCCAGTTTCCTGCTGCCGCAATTCATGGGCGCGCTGGCGGGCGAGTTCAGCGCATTCGGCGTGAGCGAGCACTCTCAACCGTGCGCAGATAAAAGCCTGTTGGCGAAATTCTGTGCCTTACTCAAGCGGCTGCGCTGAAGATCGGCGCCGATCATTCCATCCAGTGAAATGCTCGATTGCTGTCGGCGGTTATTCCGCCGTTTCACCACCGGGAGCAAGATCAGCCCATCGACGCGATCACCAGGTCGAACCCAATAACAACCGGAGTACGCCACCATGTCCCAGCAACCGATCAAACTGTATCGCCACCCCTTGTCTGGCCACGCCCATCGCGTCGAACTGATGCTGTCACTGCTCGGCCAGCCGACCGAACTGGTGTTCGTCGACCTGATGAAGGGCGCACACAAAACCCCCGAATTTCTTGCCCTGAACCGATTCGGTCAGGTACCGGTGATCGACGATAACGGCACCGTGCTGGCCGACTCGAACGCGATTCTGGTGTACCTCGCCGCGAAATACGGCAACGGCGAATGGCTGCCGAGCGATCCGGATGCTCTGGCGAAAGTGCAACGCTGGTTATCGGTGGCTGCCGGGCAGATCAGTTCAGGCCCCGCGACGGCGCGTTTGATTACGGTGTTCGGTGCCGGTTACAACGCCGAAGAGGCAATCAGCAAATCGCACAACCTGCTCAAGGTGATGGAAGACGAGTTGGCCAACAGCCGATTCCTCGCCGGCGACCAGCCGACTGTCGCTGATGTAGCCGCCTATACCTACGTGTCACACGCCCCGGAAGGCAATGTTGCGTTGACGGATTATCCGCATGTTCGTGCCTGGCTTAGCGGCATTGAAGCGTTGCCCGGCTTTGTCGGTATGCAGCGCACTGCCGTTGGCTTGCAGCACGCCTGATCGACCGCCCGGAGTGGCTTGCCGTCTATAGGGCAGGCGGCCGGGCTATTTGGATTTTCAGCGTTCGGGTGCAGAGTCCCGCAACCCTCAGAGGAATCAGGCATGACACGCATCAGCACACCGTTCGGTTTTCATTCCACCGCGCAAGCAGTCATCGAAGGCGTCGACCTGCGCGGCAAGCGCGCGATCGTTACCGGTGGCGCGGCCGGCATCGGCGTGGAAACCGCCCGTGCCCTGGCCAACGCTGGCGCGCACGTAACGCTGGCAGTGCGACGCCCAGAAGCGGCGCAATCAATAGCATCCGAGCTCAGCGCGCAGGGCAGCGGGCAGGTCGATGTCCGGGCGCTCGATCTGGCGGATCTGAATTCGGTTCGAGCGTTTACACTAGACTGGTCAGCGCCGCTGCATATTCTGGTCAACAACGCCGGAATCATGGCCGTGCCCGAGCGCACGCTGAGTGCGCAGGGCTGGGAAATCCAGTTCGCCACCAACTTTCTCGGCCATTTTGCGTTGGTGCTCGGGCTGCAGAATGCGTTGATCAAGGCCGAAGGTGCCCGAGTCGTCTCGCTGAGTTCCAGCGCCAATCTGCTGGGTCCGGTGGTGTTCGACGACATCAATTTCGACTTCCGCGCCTACGAGGCTTTCGCCGCCTATGCCCAGGCCAAGTCAGCCTGCGCGCTGTTCGCGGCGGAGATCACTCGACGCTGGGCGCATCAGAGTGTGCTCGCCAACGCGGTGAATCCGGGCGCGATCGCCACCAATCTGCAGAAGCATACCGGTGGACTGAAAACGCCGATCGAACGGCAGAAGAACGTGCAGCAGGGCGCCGCGACCTCCGTGTTGCTGGCGGCTTCGCCATTATTGGAAGGCGTGGGTGGCCGCTATTTCGAGGACTGCAATGAGGCGCTGGTGGTCGACCGACGTCCGGCCGATTACACCGGCGTCGCACCTTATGCGCTCGACCCGGATAACGCGCAGCGCCTGTGGGAAACAGCCCTGCGCATGATCGGGCAAGGCGAGCGTTAGTACTTCCAGAACACCGGCGTAATCAGCACCAGCACTGTGAGGATTTCCAGTCGGCCCAGGAGCATGCCGATGGTCAGCAACCATTTCGCGGCATCCGGCAAGGATGAAAAGTTGCCCGCCGGGCCGATGATCGTGCCCAGCCCCGGCCCAACGTTACACACCGCAGTGGCGGCGCCGCTCAGGGCGGTTGTCCAGTCCAGCCCGATCAAGGCCAGCCCGAGAGCGATCACGGCGATGGTGATGGTGAAGAAAAACGAGAAGGTCAGCAGCGAGCGCAGGATCTCTTCGTCGATCGGGTGGCCGTTGTACTTCTTCTGGATCACTGCCCGCGGGTGGATCAGTTGCTTCAAGCTGCTGACCAGCAGCGCGGCGGCGACCTGAAAGCGGAAGATTTTCAGGCCACCGGCGGTGGAGCCGGAGCATCCACCGACGAAGGTCAGGTAGAAGAACAGCAGAATGGCGAAGCTGCCCCACAGCGTGTAGTCGCCGACGGCAATGCCGGTGGTGGTGACTACCGAAGTGACATTCACCGCGACGATGCGAAACGCGTCCCACCACGAGTAATCGCTGTGCTGCCACAGCCAGGTGCCGACCAGCAGCCAGGTGACCACCAGAAACCCGATGAAGCCGCGCACCTGATGATCCTTGAACAGGGCGCGGCGATGACCACGCAAGGTCGCGACATACAGGGTGAACGGCAGGCTGCCGGCAATCATGATGACCACCGCGACCCAGTGAATCGACGCTTGCGTCCAGTGCCCGAGCGAGGCATCGGAAGTCGAGAAGCCGCCCGTGGAGATCAGCGACATCGCATGGTTGATTGCTTCAAACGGCGTCATGCCGCACAGCCACAGGGCCAGCGCGCCGGCAGAGGTCAGACCGAGATACAGAAACAGAATGTATTTGGCGGCGACATGGGAGCGCGGCGTGACTTTCTCTGACCAGTCCGAGGACTCAGTCTGGAACAGCCGCATGCCACCGACCCGCAGCAGCGGCAGGATCGCCACCGCCATGCCGATGAAGCCGATGCCGCCAAGCCAGTGCAGCATCGAGCGCCACATCAGCAAGCCTGGCGAGGCTTGGTCCAGGCCACTGAGCACGGTGGAACCGGTGGTGGTAATGCCGGACATGGTTTCGAAAAAGGCGTCGGTGTAACTGATGTGACTGATCAACACCATCGGCAAAGCGGCGAAGGCACACACCACCACCCAACTGGCAGTCGTCAGCAAATACATGTCGCGCGGGCGAAGCTGAGCCGTTTCGGGGCGCCCGCGCGCCACCAGCAACAGGCCACAGACGACGGTAATCACGCTCGACCAGAGAAACGCCGAGAGGTCGTCGCTGCGCTCGAACACCACCAGCGTGAGCATGGGAATCGCCATGCTCA
Organism: Pseudomonas koreensis; assembly: GCF_036668835.1. Classification (GTDB taxonomy): domain Bacteria; phylum Pseudomonadota; class Gammaproteobacteria; order Pseudomonadales; family Pseudomonadaceae; genus Aquipseudomonas; species Aquipseudomonas koreensis_I. The sequence goes on along the minus strand of NZ_JAZEVW010000002.1, from coordinate 209,303 downwards.
CGGCAAGCGTGATCAGGAAGATGCCGAGGATGAAACCGATAAGCCGCAGTGCTGCAAAAGACATGGACGTTCGTCTGTTGAAATAACGGCGCGTAGTATCGGATGTCGACATGTCGAGTGCGTAAAATTTGCGTAATTTTTTCGCGCGACTGAACCGTGACTGGCGCTGATCGCCAGTCACGGCCGTGCCACAATCAGCCGACCAGATGCAGAAACTGCATGTGGCGCTCGTACTGATCAAGTATGTCGCCGATCACTTCTTCGCGGGACCAGCCCATGATGTCCTGATCCTGGCCGCCTTCGCGCAGGTGCACTTCGGCGCGGAAATATTTGCGCTCCTCATCCTGGGTGTCGGCCATCACAAAGCTCGGCATGGTGTAAGGGTGCGGCCGCACTTCGTAAATAAACTGTGGGTTGTCAGCACCGCCGACGCTGAGCCGCACGCTGTTGTCTTGCAGATCCTCGACGGTGCAGACATAGCCTTGCTTGCGCCATTCCTCGGCGACCGACAGGCACGCCGGTTTTGCCGTCTCCGCAATGAAGCGAAGCACGTGCGCGCGGCGCGGGAACATGGCCATGGTGCGCAAGCGTCGTTGCCAGCCGCCCGGATGCCGGCTGACCCCTGGCGACAGCGATTGATAGCGCAAGCCGCGCTTGGTCGCGTCCAGTTTCAAGGCCTTGAGCAAGCCGCGCATGCTGAAGAGCAGGGTGATGGTGAACGGTAGGGCACTGGCAATCGTTGCGGTCTGCAAAGCCTTGAGCCCGTCAGCCAGGAGCAGGGCGATCGCCACCAGGCCCATGCTCGATGCCCAGAACACCCGCTGCCAGACCGGCGTGTTCGACGATCCGCCCGAGGCGAGCATGTCGACCACCATGGCGCCGGAGTCCGCCGAGGTGACGAAAAACACCACGACCATGACCACCGCTACCAGCGAGATCACCCCGGAAAACGGGAAATGCTGAAGAAAGGCGAACAAGGCCAACGAGGTGTCTTTGTCGATGGCCGCGCCGAGGTCAGTGATGCCTTCGGTAAGGATCATATGAATCGCGGTATTGCCGAACACGGTCATCCACAGCAGCGTGAAAGCGGCGGGTACCAGCAATACGCCCATCACAAATTCGCGAATGGTGCGGCCACGGGAAATGCGCGCGATGAACAGCCCGACGAAGGGCGACCACGCCAGCCACCAGCCCCAATAGAACAGGGTCCAGCCGCCAATCCAGTCGGTCGGTTGGTAGGCATACAGATTCAAGGTGCGGCTGACAATTTCGGTGAGGTAACCGCCGGTGTTCTGCACGAAGGTCTGCAGGATCAGCACGGTCGGCCCGAGAATGATCACCATCAACAGCAACAACACCGCCAGACCAAGATTGAGCTCGGATAGCCGGCGCACGCCTTTGTCCAGCCCGGTCACCACGGAAATGGTCGCAAGGCCGGTGGTGGCGACAATCAGAATGATCTGCACGGTGGTGTTGATCGGCACACCGAACAGCGCGTTGAGCCCGGTATTGATCTGCGCCACGCCGAAACCCAGCGAGGTCGCCACGCCGAGCACGGTGCCGATGATGGCGAAAATGTCGACCGCGTGGCCGATCGGCCCATGAATGCGGTCACCGATCAACGGATACAACGCAGACCTGAGGGTCAGCGGCAGCCCGTGGCGGTAGCTGAAGTAGGCGAGGATCATCGCCACGATGGCGTAGATCGCCCAGGCATGCAGGCCCCAATGAAAAAACGTGATTTTCATCGCTTCCCGCGCCGCTTCGACGGTGCTGCCGTCACCCACCGGCGGATTGAGAAAATGCATGACCGGTTCAGCCACGCCGAAAAACATCAGGCCAATGCCCATGCCGGCCGAGAAGAGCATGGCGAACCAGGTGGTACTGCTGTAATCGGGACTGCTGTGGTCGGGCCCGAGTTTGATGTCGCCGTAGCGACTGATGCCGAGAAACACCACGGTACCAAGGATGATCGCCACGGCCAGAATGTAGAACCAGCTGACGTTGGTGATGATCCAGTTCTGCACATTGGCGAACACCACTTGCGCGTGGGCCGGGAACACACTGGCGTAGATGACCAGTAAAAGCAGGAGCACACCCGAGGTATAGAAAACCGGAGGGTTGAGCGTCGGTGCGGCGCCCGTGTCGGCCTTGTTGGTCATATGAATCTCCTGAGGTCGGTCACAGCGCGGTATGCGACTGAAGGGAAAATCGCGCGGCGTTTCAGATGACCATAGGGGACGGGCGTCGTTCCGCAACGCCTTGGCGGCGTTTTTTTTGCAGGCACGGGTAGATTATTTACGCGTTGGCGATCATCCGTTGCAGTGCACGGGCAATATCGCCGGCGGACTGCTCGGTGATCGCCCCCGGACATTGATCGAACATATGCGGGGCACCGGGGTAGACGTGCAGCTCGACGGCGACGCCTGCGCGCGACAATTTCATCGCGTAGGCGACGTCTTCTTCGAGAAACAGATCCAGCGCTCCGACCGAAAGAAAGGTCGGCGGCAAGTCGCTGAGGTCTGGCTGCAAGGCCGGTGAAAACCAGCCTGCCTGTTGTTGATCAAGCGTCTGCTCGGCGCGCAGGCAGTCCCAGCAGAACCGGTTCGCCTGAGGCGGCCAGCCGATCACCCCCGTGGTGACGTTGCGGTGCGGCGAGTCCGCAGTGCCAGTGCGGTGGTCGAGCATCGGATAGATCAGCACCTGACCTGCAATCGGGTAAGTGCCGCGGTCTCGCGCCAGAATTGCCAGCGCCGCGGCCAATCCACCGCCGGCACTGTGGCCCATGATCACGGGCCGGCAGGTGTCGACATTGAGCTCGTGCTGATGGGCGAATATCCAGCCGAGCGCCGTGTAGCTATCTTCAAGCGGCGTGGGGAAGGGGTGCTCGGGTGCGAGTCGATAATCGACCGCGACGATCAGTACACCGAGTTGTGTGGCGAGATCGGCCAGATAATCGTCGGCCATTTCCGGTTGCCCGAGGACGAAACCGCCGCCGTGAATATAGAGGATGACCGGACAGGGTGTGCTTTGTGGGGCGCCGTCAGGCCTGTAGAGACAAAGGCGTAACCGCTCGCCGTCGTGCGCCGTGGTCCATACGCTTTCACCGCGTGCCTGTTCCGGGGTTTTGTATGTTGCATGCACGCGCGCTCTGATCGCCGGCAAGGTTTGCAGTGACCAGACGTCTTTGCCAGACGCCAAAAACTCGCGAAACGCCGGATCGAGCAGTTCATGGGGTTGCACTGTTCTGCCTCCTTTTTTCGGTGACAGGGCGCTTTCGAACAAAGCACCCCGTACCCGTAAAGCTACAACCAGGCTTTGATCTGCGCACACACCGCAGGGGTCGAAATCCCGTAGCGATCATGCAAAGTTGGCAACGCACCGGCGTCGAGGAACGCGTCGGGCAGGGCGATCTGGCGGAATGTCGGCGTCACACCGTTGCGCAGCAACAGCCCGGCAACCGCTTCACCCAAGCCGCCGATGATCGAGCTGTTTTCCGCGGTGACCACCAACCGCCCGGACTTGCGCGCCTCGGCAAGAATGGTCTGTTCGTCCAGCGGCTTGATGGTCGGCACGTGCAGCACGGCAACATCGATGCCGTCGGCCTGAAGCTGCTGAGCCGCTTCGAGTGAGCGCATGGTCATCAAACCGGTGGAGATGATCAGCACATCGTTGCCGGTGCGCAGGGTTTTGGCCTTGCCGATCTCGAACTGATAGCCGTATTCGTCCAGTACCAACGGCACATTGCCGCGCAGCAAACGCATGTAGACCGGGCCTTGGTGGGCGGCGATGGCCGGCACTGCCTGTTCGATTTCCAGGGCATCGCAGGGGTCGACGATCATCAGGTTGGGCATGGCGCGGAAAATCGCCAGGTCATCGGTGGCCTGATGGCTGGGCCCGTAACCGGTAGTGAGGCCGGGCAGGCCGCAGACGATTTTGACGTTGAGGTTTTCCTCGGCGATGGCCATGCAGATGAAGTCATAGGCGCGGCGCGACGCGAACACCGCATAAGTCGTGGCAAACGGCACAAAACCTTCACGGGCCATCCCGGCGGCGGCGCTCATCAGCAACTGTTCGGCCATGCCCATCTGGTAAAAACGCTCGGGATGCGCCTTGGCGAAAATGTGCAGGTCGGTGTATTTGGACAGGTCCGCAGACAGCCCGACGATGTCCGCACGCTGATCAGCCAGCGCTGCCAGGGCGTGGCCGAACGGCGCTGAGCGGGTCGCCTGGCCCTCGGAGGCAATCGAAGCGATCATCGCCGACGTGGTCAGACGCTTTTTGACCGGCTCGCCGGTTGCGGACGGAGTGTTGGCGGCGTTGCTCATTGGTCTTTTCCTTCTTCGAGGTTGCGCAGGGCCAGGTCCCATTCGTGTTCTTCGACGCGAATGAAGTGGGTTTTTTCCCGGGTTTCCAGAAACGGCACGCCTTTGCCCATTTTCGTGTCGCAGATGATCACGCGCGGCTGGCGGCCGGGGTGCTTGCGCGCGGCATCGAACGCCGCGACCAGCGCGTCGAGATCGTTGCCGTCAACGCGCTGGGTGAACCAGCCGAAGGCTTGCCAGCGATCGACGATGGGCTCGAACGAGAGGATTTCGCTCGAATAGCCGTCGGCCTGCTGGTTATTGACGTCGACAATCGCAATCAGGTTGTCGAGCTGCCAGTGCGAAGCCGACATCACCGCTTCCCAGGTCGAACCTTCGTTCAGTTCACCGTCCGACAGCAGGTTATAGACGAAGGAGGACGAGCCTTTGCGCTTCAGGCCCAGGCAAGCACCCACCGCGATGCCCAGGCCTTGGCCCAGCGAACCGCCGGTGATTTCCATACCGGGGGTGTAGGCGGCCATGCCCGACATCGGCAAGCGGCTGTCATCCGAACCGTAGGTTTCCAGTTCGTCGAGCGGAATGATCTCGGCTTCGATCAGCGCCGCGTACAGCGCAATCGCGTAGTGACCGATGGAAAGATAGAAGCGGTCGCGCTGTTCCCATTCGGGATCTGCCGGGCGATGGTTCATCGCATGGAAATACGAGACGGCGAGCAGGTCTGCGGCGCCAAGGGCCTGGCCGACGTAGCCCTGGCCTTGAACCTGACCCATGCGCAGCGCATGGCGGCGAATGTTGTGCGCACGCTCGGCGAGGCTCAGGCATGCAGCGTTTGAAGACTCAATAATCATGATGAAACTCCGTTGATTCAACGATTGACCAGGGCGGCAGGGATGCGCAGCACCAGCGCGGCGCCGGCGAACAACACGCCCGTGATCAGGTACATGCCGATGGCGCTGGAGCCGGTCAGGGTGGTGATCCAGCCAATCAGATACGGCGAGCAGAAACCGGCGAGGTTGGCGAAGCTGTTGACCGCAGCGATGCCGGCAGCGGCAGACACGCCGCCGAGCAGCGTGGTGGGCAGCATCCAGAACAGTGAGGTTGCCGAGAGAATCCCCGAAGCCGCCAGGCACAGACTGAGGATCGACAGGGTCGAGTTGCCGCCCATCATTGCCGCCAGACTCAAACCGATGGCTCCGGCAATCATCGGCACGATCAGGTGCCAGCGGCGTTCGCGGTGCTTATCACCACTGCGGCCGACCAGCAGCATCGCGGCAATCGCGCAGAGGTACGGCAGGCTGGTGAGGAAACCGATGTGCAGCGGGTCGGATACCCCTGAATTGCGCACCAGGGTCGGTAGCCAGAACGTGATCGCGTATTGGCCCATCACCACACAGAAATAGATCCCGGCGAGCAACCACAACCGCCGGTCGCGGATAAACTCGCCGACCGAGGCGTGGGTGACTTTTTGCTGGTCGTCTTCCGCCAGTTCGCGGCTGATCAGGGCTTTTTCGTCATCGTTGAGCCAGTTCGCCTGATGCACGCCGTCCTTCAGATAGCTGAGCACCAGCAGGCCGACGAGCACGGTAGGCACCGCTTCGAGGACGAACATCCACTGCCAGCCGGCCCAGCCATGCACGCCAGCAAAATGGTTCATGATCCAGCCGGAGAGGGGGCCGCCGACCATGCCGGACAGCGGGATGGCGATGAACCACAACACGGTCATGCGCGCACGCCGGTAGGACGGGAACCAGTAGGTCAGATAAAGCAACAGGCCCGGCGCCAGACCGGCCTCGGCGATCCCCAGCAGAAAGCGCAGGGCGTAGAACTGCCACGCGGTTTCGACGAAGGCGAACAGCGCCGAGACAATGCCCCAGGTGATCATGATCCGCGCAATCCAGACGCGCGCACCGACCTTGTGCAGGATGATGTTGCTGGGTACTTCGCAGAGGAAATAGCCGATGAAGAACACGCCGGCGCCCAAGCCATAGACGGTTTCGCTGAGGGCCAGATCGTTCATCATTTGCAACTTGGCGAAGCCGACATTGACCCGATCCAGATAGGCGCACAGGTAGCACAGCATCAGGAACGGCATCAGCCGCCAGGCCGTTTTGCGATAGGCAGAAGAGCGCACGGTCGAAACCGCTTCGAGCGACAGGGTAGTCATGGTCTGATCTCTTGTTTTTATTGACCGCCAGGCCTTCAGGCCCGGCTGCGTCATCGATCCAGAACCGCACGGGCCACGCAGGCCCGCCCAGGCGTTGTCAGTGAATCAGCATGCCGCCGTTCACGTCGAGGGTGACGCCGGTCAGATAAGAGGACAGGTCGCTGGCCAGGAACAGCGCCGCGTTGGCGACGTCCTGCGCCTCACCGAGACGGCCGAGCGGAATGCCATCGATGATCGCGTGGCGGCGGTCATCCTGCATCAGGCCGCCGGTGATGTCGGTGTGAATCAAACCGGGGGCGATGGAATTGACGCGAATATTGTCCGGCCCCAGTTCGCGGGCCATGGCTTTGCCCAGCCCCAGCACACCGGCCTTTGCCGCGCTGTAATGCGGGCCGCCGAAAATCCCGCCACCGCGCTGCGCCGACACCGAAGACATGCAGACGATGCTGCCCGAGGCCTGCTGGCGCATCAGCGGAATCACCGCTTGCGACATCAGCAGGGTGCCGCGCAGGCTGACGTCGAGCACCTTGTCGTAATCGGAATGGCCGATTTCGAGGGTTTTCAGCGGCTGAGTGATGCCGGCGTTGTTGACCAGAATATCGATGCGCCCGAAGTGCTCGATCACCGCAGCGACGGCGTGTTGCACCTGTGCCTGATCGGCGACGTTGGCAGCCAGGCCCAGATGACCTTCGCCCAGGGACGCCGCGGCATCGCGGGCGGCGGAGGCATCCAGATCGAGGATCACCACCTGTGCGCCGTGTTGCGCAAACGTGATTGCGGTAGCGCGACCGATGCCACGGGCAGATGCGGCACCGGTGATGATTGCGACTTTGCCTTGAAGAAGCATGGAGGAGTCCCTCAAATTGTTTTTATTGGGTCGATCCGTGAAGAACCGATGACTCAGCTTGTCCTCCGGGGCGGGGTCGAGCAATAACGCGAACGTCATTCAATGCTGAAAAAAATTCAGCACTCGTCAACCCGGCTGGCGAGTGATTGAATGCGAGCAGCCGAAAAACCATAAAAAATCTAACGGAGCCGCCATGCGCACCGATTCCGATGCCCCTGTGATCCTGCCACCGCTGAGAGCAATTCAGGCCTTCGAGCAAACCGCGCGCTTCGGCAACGTCGCCCGCGCCGCCGAAGTGCTGGACCTGACGCCGTCAGCGGTCAGCCATCAACTGGCCAAACTCGAGGGCATGATCGGCCGGCAATTGTTCGTGCGCGCTGCGCGTGGTGTGTCGCTGACGCCGGTGGGCGAGCAGTATTTGAAAGAGGTTTCCGGGATTCTGCACAGTCTGGCCGTGGCCACCGAACGCGCGGCCAGCGATGTCAGCCTCGATTGCCTGCGGCTGCACTCATCGCCGAGCTTCGGCCTGCTCTGGCTGATGCCACGCCTGGAAGCATTTCGCGCCAGTCATCCGGACATTCAGATCAACCTGTCCTGTTCCTATGAATCGCTGCATTTCAGCCGCGACAAGATCGACGTCGACATCCGCCATGGCACGCCGAACTGGCCGAGCTACGAGGTGCGCACCGTGCGCAATGAAAAATTCGCCGTGCTGACGTCACCGAAGCTGCTCGCGCAACGACCGGTGCGCGCGGCGGCGGACCTGCTCGATCATGATCTGATTCTGTCGGAAGCGACCCTGCTGAAGTGGCCGCAGTGGTTCGCCCAGCACGGCCTGGCGCGCCCGGAGCGGCCTTATGCGCTGAGCTTCGACCGCTCCTATATGTCGCTGGAAGCCGCCAGTCACGGGCTCGGCTTTGCCCTGGAAAGCACCTTGCTGGCGCAAAAGTATCTGGCGGCCGGCACGCTGGTAGAAGTGGCACCCGAAGCACTGAGTGCTGCGGTGGCCGCCCATCATCTGGTGTTTCCCAAGGCGCATTCGACGTTTCCCCGGGTTCGGCGCTTTCTCGAGTGGATCGAGAGCGAGCTGGGCCATGGTTTCGTCTATTGAGCCGGATTGACCTCAGGTAGGGATCGCGCCGCTGAGCACGGCGAATACCAACATCACCAGGCTGACGCTCCACGCCCAGAAAAACGTGTACATGATGTGCTTGCGCAATTCGACCCCGGCCAGCGCCAGAGCGAGGTACACACTGGGCACCACCGGACTGATGGCGAAACCGGTGTTTTCGCCGATCAACATTGCCCGTGCGACTGCTTCGAGAGGCACGCCGGCAGCGACCGCCACATCACGAATCACCGGCAGTAACGCAAAGTAGTAGGCATCGGGCGAAAAAATCATCCCCAACGGCACGCCGAACGCACCGATGATCAGGTGCAGATATTGCGCAGAGCCATGGGGCAGGGCGTCGATCAGCGCGAGGGCCATGCCGTCGGACATTTTTGCCCCGGACAACACGCCGAGCAGCACGCCGGCGGCCATCATCACCAGGACCATTTGCAGCGCGTCGGCCGCATGCGCCTTGATGCGATCGGTCTGCGCCTCCAACGAAGCAAAGTTAAGCGGCAGCGCAATGCCCAAGCCGACCATAAAACAGGCGTACAACGGGAAAATACCGCTGAACAGACAGGCGAGGATGGCGACGGTCAGGGCAACGTTGAGCCAGTAACGCCACTGCCGTGGTGACAGCGCGTGCTCACGTTCTTCAGGCTGGGCCAGTGCGGCGTCATAACTCGACGCAGCGCCCAAGGATTTCGGCAACCGACGCTGCGCACGCAAACCGAGCCATCCGGCAATCAACAGCAGGCAGGCGAAGCCCACCAGTTGCACCGGAATCAGCCCCATCCACAGCGCCGTTGCGTCAAGCCCGGTGGTGGCGGCTGCGCGCGCGGTGGTGCCACCCCACGGCACCATGTTGCCGACGCCTGCGGTCGTGCCGACCAACAGCAAGAGCGTGTTCGGGCTCATGTTCAGGCGTTTGTACAGTGGCAGCAACGCCGGAATGGTCAGCAGAAACGTTGCCGCGCCGACGCCGTCCAGGTGCACCACAGCGGTCACCAAAACCGTGACCAACGCCACGGCCAACGGCTTGCCACCGGTACGCCGGATCAGGAAATTCACCAGCGGATCGAACAGGCCACGATCACGCATGATGCCGAAATACAGAATGGCAAAGAGAAACAGCGCGGCGGTCGGTGCCACGGTGATCAAGCCATTCTTGATGAAATCGCCGATCTGCGGCGGCGCGAAACCGGCCAGCAGGCAGACGGCGACGGGGATTGTGGTGAAGCCCACCACCGGGCTGATTCTACGGAGCAAAATCAGCGCGATGATGCTGAACATCATGAGAAAACCCAGTGCAGTGATCATGGATATGGCATCTCGGTATTGTTTTTATTGTGCGATTCGGCCTGATACGACGGCCCGGTAAAACCTGTCAGAGGAGAGCGCTCAACCCGGCGCGGGCAGGCGTAACGACAGCAGCAGGTAGCTCAGGCTTTTGCCATGGCGGTCGAGCCCCGGACTGCGATTCACCCCGCCTTCGAGCGCATCGTTGAGGACGAAATTCAGCGCCTGCAGCGTATCGATCTCATAACGCTGAACGCGTGAAGGCCGGCGGCTGGCGAACTGCTCGGCGACGCGCTCGGCGGTCAGCTCGCGCTTGAGCCAGTCGTAATGCGCGGCGTCCAGCGGCAGAACCACCACACTGAGGATATTGCCTTTATCACCGGCGCGGGCGTGGGCGAAATCAGCAAGCGTGACAAGTGCAGTCATCAGTACCACTCCAGGCGCGTCTCGATTTCATCGCGCGCAATCAGAAAACCGTGGGTGGCAATCGACTCGCTCAAGTGCCGGCGAACGCCGCCACCGCCAGCCGGGCCGTTGGTGTAAAGGGACTCGACCTCGGCTAAAAGCAGGTCGACCTGAGCGCGATCCTTGTGTACCAGACCGACCCTGACCGTCACATCCGCCACCTGCGGCGCTTGCGCCAGACACTGGTTGAGGTAGTCGCCACGGGCATCGTTGAACAGGCTGGCCACGCCAGCAATGTCGATCCACGGCTGCACTTGCGGGGCCAGTTGATCGAAGCGTTGCAGGAGGATGTCGCGGGCAAGCTTCGCCCGATCGACCGCGCCGGGGCCGGCATAGGAAATCTCGGCCTCGCCAAACCACATGCCACGCAGGCCCGCCAAACCCTTGAGCTGTGCAGGACGCGGGTGGCCCTGAATACCGCTGATGGCCACGCGGTTGGGGGAGAGGGTGGTCACGCCGGCTTCGCCGAGGTCGAGCACCACATCCGGCGTGAGGTAACGGCGCGGGTCGTGGACTTCGTACAGCAATTGCTCTTTGACGGTGCGCTCGGTCACGCAACCGCCGGAGCCAGCCGCTTTCGTAATGACCAGCGTGCCGTCAGCACTGATCTCGGCAATCGGACAGCCCAAACGCGCCGGATCGGGCACGTCCTTGATGCCAGGATGGCCAAAATAGCCGCCGGTGACCTGCGTGCAGCACTCCAGCAGATGCCCGGCAGCTGTGGCGATGGCCATTTTCTCCCAGTCATCCGCCGCCCAGCCGAGACCATGGCGGATCGGACCCACCGCGAGCGAAGGGTCAGCAACCCGACCGCAGAGGACGATGCCGGCGCCGTCATTCAATGCCTGGGTGATGCCGTCGGCGCCGGTATAGACGTTCACCGAAACCACATCGTGTTGCGCAACATCGAGGTCCAGCCACTGCTCAAGACGTTGCTGTTCGACGTGCAGCAAGTCATCGCCGAGCACGCAGGCGATCTTCAGATTTGCGTGGCGTGCGCCCAGTTCGACGCGCAAACGCTGGGCTGCAGCGCGTGGATTGGCCGCGCCGCCATTGGTGATGATAGGAATGCCAGCGTCAATGCAGGTATCGAGCACCGGGCGAAGAAAGTCGAATAAACGCGCCGCATAGCCGCTTTCAGGGTCAGCCTGTTTGCGCAGCTGCGCCTCGGCGAGGGTGCGCTCGGCGAGCAGTTCATACATCAGATAGCGTTTGCCGCAGCGGCTGGCCAGATCCTGCGCCAGGCGCAAACCCGCGTCGGGGCGATCATTGGCGAAACCTGCGCCACAACCGATATGAATTGTTGTTGTCATTGCGTCGGACTCGGCATGTGTTCGCGGCCATCATGCGAGCGTTGGATTGTTCTGTAAATTTTAAATATTCTAAAAATTAATCCATTAATTTTATCGGTCGAGCATGGACATCAACTTCCGCCAGCTGCGCGCGTTCATCCTGATCGCCGAGACCTCAAGCTTTACCCGCACCTCAGAGAAACTGCACGTCTCGCAACCGGCGCTGAGCTACATCATCCGCAAGCTCGAAGACACCATCGGCCTGCAACTGCTGGCGCGCAACACCCGCAGCGTCGAACTGACCCCGGCCGGCGAACACTTCCTGCCCCAGGCCCAAGCGATGCTCCGCGACATGGAAAACGCTGTTCGCGATGCCCGCGAAACGCTGAATCTCAATCGCGGCAGCATTCGCTTGGCAGCGTTACCGACTGCGGCTGCGTCGTTTCTGCCGGAAATCATCGCAGAGTTCATGCGCGAATTTCCCGGCGTGCAGGTATCGCTGCGCGATGGGCGCGCGGGGGAGGTGAGCCATTGGGTGCAAAGTGGCGAAGTCGACTTGGGCATAACGTCGCGCCCAGAGGATCTGTCCGGACTGGAATTCGAAGCGCTGATGGACGACAACCTGGTGCTGCTGGTGCGCCGGGATGCTCTGGCGGGTAGCTCTGACGAGCGCTGGCAGTCGCTGCCTTATATAGCGCTGACCCCGGACACCAGCATTCGTCCGCTGGCGGATGCGGCATTGGCGTTGTTGGGTGTGAAGGCTGAATGTTCGTGGGAAGTTGCGCACATGAGCACGGCGGCGGCGCTGGTGCGTGCGGGGTTGGGGTTTACGTTGTTGCCGGCCAGCGCCACGAGGTTTTTGCGTGTTGATGCGGAGGTGGAGGTTTTGCAGGTTGAACAGCCGCAGCAGCGGTCGTTGGGGTTGTTGCAGAGGAAACCGTTGAAGCAGACGCCGTCGACGCAGGCGTTTGTGCGCAGGTTGGCAGGGTTGAGGCTAGGCTGAGCCAGTGGCGCTCCGACGTTTAATCGTGAGCAAACTGGTCAATCAGTCCCAGACGCGGCACGCGCATATGTGGCCGCAATTGCGCCTTTAAGGACCGCTCCTTGTTCAATGATGGCTGTTTCATGGACGGCACAATTGCCATGGCGCCGGTATCCTGCGCCCAGCGTGTCAAGCGAGGCCAGAATCTGGTTCTCGCAATCCTGAGCCATCGCCCATGGCGTCGCAGAGCAGGTATCCAGCCTCCTTTCTGTGGCTCCATGCCGAGGCGAAACAGCTTTTCTTGGCAAGCTCATATCGGTGGTTGTAAACCGATCACAAGGCTGGGAGGCTGGCGTGACATTTACCACAAGGACATGCCGAAATGAGCTCAAGGAAAATCCTCGTCACAGGTGCGGCAGGGAAGATCGGCACTGCTTTTTGGCAAGAGCGCGACGATAAATCCGATTTGCGTTTGGCCGATCTAGACGTAACTCAACTTCCGGATTCGGCACAGCGTTTCGCTCTGGATGTCAGGGATCAAGCCAGTTGCCTTCGAGCTTGCGAAGGTATCCATACCGTCATCCATCTTGCCGCTGACCCTGACCCAGACGCCGATTTCATGGACTCACTGCTTTCAGTGAACATCGTGGGCACTTACAACATGCTTTTCGCCGCAAATGCACAAGGTTGCAAGCGCTTCATATTTGCAAGCAGTGCCCAAGTGATTGAGGGATATCCAACGGATGTTCAGATCCAGGAATGCATGGCACCTAAACCAGGCAATCTCTACGGAGTCAGCAAGGCGTTCGGAGAAGCTTTGGCTTCGATGTATGCAAACGATGGACAGATGACGACCATCGCAGTCCGTATTGCCAACGTAGCCAAATTTCAACAAGGGCAAACCCACAGTCACAGAGACGTTGCGGCCTTCATCAGTTTTAGAGATGTTGTCGCACTTCTCAATAATTGCGTTGAAGCCGAGCTGAAGGGTTTTCACGTTATCCATGGGGTCTCAGATAACCGATATAAGCGTCTCTCTATAGATCAGAGCAAAAAAGTTGTCGGGTATGCCCCCGTTGATGACGGGTTTGAGATATTGGAAGGAAGAGCTCAATCTGATTGAACGCAAATTACCCCCTAACCGAACTCAGCGTCAGTCGCCGAAAATTCATGCTCGGCGCGGCCATTGCGCTGATGTAGCCTGGCCCGACAGGTCTCATCATCCAGTTCGACGTAGTGGAAACAGTGAGAAACTCCAGCAGCGTCAGCCAAACCGCATAACCACTGCCTGTCTTCTGGAGTATTAGCTGGGAAATCCAAAACCACGGTCACGCCAGAATTCAGCACATCGACGACAAGCGTGCCGACCAGTTTCCGGATCTGACGCGAAAGCCGTACGTAATCGAGCACTGTTTTGACCTGATCAGGGTAGAGCTGTGAGAGCCAATAATCTTCACTGAGCAGAATGGCCGAACGATCGGATGCCAAGGACTTGGCCAATGTCGATTTGCCGGATGCAATCTTGCCTGCCATCAGATGCAGTATTGGTTCGGGCATGAGAGACGTCTCCTTGTCGAGTTTTCATGATGCTCATTGAAAAGCGTCGAAGCAACTTGAGCTACCACTGTCGCGCTGCAGACCACGCGTGGATTCCCTGTTCTGGATCGCGGCAACCGTAGCGATTTCAGGCGGGGGGATCCAGCAGGGAAATCAGGCGCGGCTCGATGCTGTCGGGTTGTATCTCGAGAATTGCCAGCGTGATCGGCAATTTGAAACGCCGAGGGCCGGCGCTACCAGGGTTCACGTATAGACGATCGCCGCGCCATTCGATGCGCGGTTTATGGGAATGGCCGGTGATGATGAGCTTTATGTCTGGATCTAGATCGGCGGGGACGTCGGCGATGTCGTGGATTAGGAGGGTGTGCCAGCCGTTGAGCGTGCAGGTCAGAAGGTCGGGGAGGTCTTTGGCCCATGGGCTGCTTAGATCATTGTTGCCACGCACGGCGTGGACGGGAGCAATTTGGGACAATCGGGCGAGGATGTCTGGGTTGCCAATGTCGCCGGCGTGGATGATCAGGTCACAGCCTTGGAGCGCGCCGGTGGCTTCAGAGCGGAGGAGATTATGAGTGTCGGATATTACGGCGGTTTTCATGAGCCAATTCTCCGTGGGCGTTTCGGGTGGGAGCGACTGTTTTCGACCCGAAGCGGACGTTTACCAAGCCTGATCTCCCGGCATCTCGATATTCGACTCGATCTTTTTGCCCATACTCCACCAAGGCGCCATTCGCATATTTCGCTTCGTCAGGGTTGAACATGCCAGTTCGAATACTCACGCGGATTTTCCTGGATGCAATGGAGTCAGCGCACATTTATCACGATAGTCTCCAGTGGAAGGGCATCAAGCCTGACGTTTCATTGCTGCTGATACCTCGGGCAGACAAAGTAATGTCGCTTGTCAGCCCGACCTATCATGCGGACTATGGGGTCGGAGCTTGGCAAATCGGGGCTGAATCAGAAGGGGAGGCGCTGGGGATCGAGCTCAAACGTATTTTGAGTGCAGTCTCAATCGCGGCCGCTCCGGCGCGTACAATTGCTACTGGAACGGCGAAGTAATCGATTCCGCACAGTAGCGCTAAACTGACTGACAATCCCACAACCCGAAATAAAGTCTTCGGCTCCCGGAGTATTGGTTCGCGACGCCGGTGCGACCGTTCAGGTTCACAAGCGGCAATGTTTTCGATCTTCACAATCGTTCAACGCTCGTGGACAATCCGCGCTCTGTTCCGGGGTAGTTCAGCGGTAGAACACTCGGCTCTTAACCGGGTGGGCGCTGGTTCGAATCCAGCCCCCGGACCCACAACATCGCAGGCTCGGAAGGACTCATGCTCAGGGACGATAGGGAATCGAATGCGAACGCCGGCATAGGTGCCGGCTATGCAGCCTTTCAACTGTCTCGAGCACTCACTGCACCGGGCCTCGACAATGACGCACAGACGAGCAAGCGCATCGAGCGCTGGCGCAATGTAATCGAGCACATATTGCAGGGATCGGCGTCGTATGGCTCACGAACTCCATTCGCGGATGTGCCTGAGTGGGTCACGCTGGAAGTCGTCACTGGAGGTTTCGCCACTGGGCGGTTCTTGGCCGGCGGTGCACTGACCGAGTACGAGCGACAGTTGGCTGCTTCGATTCCTGGTATCCGTCCTGGCTTCGAGCGACTCGATCTCAACACTTGGCACCTTACGGAGGAGGGGATCGAGGTACTGCAAACGAAGCTGGCGAGCGGGGATTATCGAATCGAGGTGCCCGAAGAGGCTGCACTGCTGACCGTGGCCTGGTTGCTGGGGCAGCAACGTACAGAGAGTGCATGGGACCTGGTTGAAGCGATAGCGCCTTTCTTTGAACAGCTGCGATTCTTTCCGATGGCTTCTGACGGTTTGCCGCTTTCTTCAGGGCAAGTGCAGGCTTTTACTGTCGGTGATGTCAGGGCCGTGCTTTCAAATCGCCCGGCACAGGCGCGCGTGGCAGTGCAGAAGCATGTCGTTGAAACTCGTTTACCGCTTTACGATTCGGCGGTGTCGCTGTTCCTTTTAACGTATCAGGATAATTGGCCTTGTCGCCGGTACCCCGAGGGCTGGTTTGAGCAGGCGAATATTCTGAAGCGGCAGTTCGATGCTTCTTGCCCCAGCACTTCAGGTGAAGCTGAAAGCTCAAGGGATCGGGCAGGGGAGTTGTTTGCACTGCTGGGGAGTTGCGCAAGCGATGTGGCGTCGCTTACGGGACGGCAAGTCGGACGAATTCGCAGGATCGTCGACGATTTCGTACGCAAGCATGGTCATCCCGAATCCGAATCTCATCAAAAGCACAGAGACTCTCAACGTAGTCACGTGTCCGCACCCGGTCACCATCTATTTGCTAAAGCGGTTGCCGCACGTCTGAGCAGGTATCCCGGTTCGGACGGAGTTTCCGACTTTTCATCTCTGCTGCAACCCGTTACCTGCGAAGAAGCGACCGCATATTCGCTGTTAACAGGTATCGGCATTCCTCCTGATATTCGTCGACGCGTCGAGCGGTGTCGAAAGGGCACAATTGCCGAGTTGATCGAGAAGGGATTGATTACATCCGGGGATACCGTGGCGCGGCTGCTGCCAGCGATAACAGCTGAGATCTGCAGTGCAGGATTTCGCGATATGTCGCTGCGGATGCTCTCTGTAGCAACCTATCGCGCCTTTCGACAACGCCGATCATTGTTGCTGTTGGATCTGCAAAGTCAGGTCAGGATGAATGAATTGCCGTGGGTGGCGGCTGTTGAAGTCGAGCGTAAAACGGACTCGGTGGTCGCTGACGCAGCCAGACAGGTCCTGATCGAATCCGCAGCAATGACCCTTTGTGCTTTTCCTCAAGCGATCCTGCCCAACAAACTGATTCAGGAATTTGCCGCGCTTGCGGCGATGGCCAAGCTGGATCTGCCTTTTGTGGAAGAAGTCGCCTCGGACATTTTCATGGGCGCTTTCTCGAACAAGTACATAAGAGCTGCCAGGCAGGCGGCATCTTTGACAGGTGGCACGCTATACGCCAATTACTACGACATTGATGCAAGCCAATTGGCGATGCTTCCTGATCAACCGAAATCCAGGCGCAAAAAGTTCTCCAGGGCTGACGCTAGTACCAGGGACGCATTGGCCAGATTGTGCTCCCAGCGCGCTGATGAGGGCCTGGGGACATGGCGACCGGCGACTAACGGGAAAATCATTGAGCAACAACAGATCCTGACGACACAAAACCTCTCGCTCTTATTCGGTGAGCTTGGGTTGAAAGCGCTATTGCAGGATCGCCTGGCTTCGATGGCCGAGGAATGCTTCAGGTGGATATGCATACGCCAGCAGATGAAGTTGAGGTTTTATCACTCCAGCCTGGTGATGATCAAAAATACAGCGTACGCGTGGCGGCAGATGGTGTTTTATCTAGCGATGCTCGATGAGGCAGAAATGCAATTCGCGATTGAACGAATCGAAGCTCATTTCGCGACTCAGCCTAGTGCATTTCGTGAAAGGTTCCTGCCGGCGATTAGAGGATTGCGAGTAGCAGCTTCTGGCACACCGTTGACCGAGGCTCGCCAAGCAAGCGAAGGTGCTCAGGTTTTTATCGGATGGACTACCGAGAGACATTGGTTGTTGAAGCTGCAAACGAATGGCGTTGCTTAGACTGAGAGGTTGGGAGTGGTGGATGTGATATCTGAAACCTGAGGCTATTCGCATCCATGATTTAACATAATATACATTACACGTAACAAAGTATTACGACGCAGCCACGATGTACGCGGCATTTGAATCTGCTGCAAAGCCTCAGCGCACGCTCCGTAGATCCACTGCTCGATATTGAAATCTGCACTGCTTAGCCTTCGTCCCGCGTCAGCTTTTCAATCAGCGCACGATGCTGCGGAGATTGCGCAGTGAGTTTTCTTCGATCAGCCATCTCCATGTCAGCAAAATCAAATCCTGGCGAAACCGCCTCGCTGATCAATCCGAATCCGTGCGGGCCATTGAGCAAGCGCGAAGCTTTCCATATGCCACCTGGTACGTGTAATTGCAGAAGTTGCTCGGCAAGAATGTCGCTGCCCATGACCAGCGTTTGCAATGAGCCGTCTGCATGGATCAGGCTGTATTCGATGGCATCGCCCAGATGGAAATAATGCAGGATGTCGGACTGGTTGAAATGAAACTGTCCAACCGGTGATTGCTCAGTCAACAGGTAGAAGATCGACGTCAGCAGATAGCGCGGCCCTGTGCTGGTCTCAACGCTGGCGCGGTGGTCGGATTGATAGGTTCGGCGGAAATAGCCGCCTTCGACGTGAGCTACGAGTTCCAGTGCATTGATGACGTCTTGTGCATTGGGTTTAGCTTCGATCACCGCCTGCTCCCACGTTGTTGATAGGTTTTTTGTTAGCTCAACTAAACGGTCATTTAGTGTAGCTATCAATAATCTCGCTTTATCCACCCTGCATCAGCCTTTCAGCTCATTCAATTATCAGGACAAAATTTGATAATAATCGCGATACCACCTGACAAATCGGGACACGCCATCTGCAACATCCACCTGTGGAGAAAAGCCTGTCCATTGTGCAAGTGCCGACACATCGGCCCATGTACTGACAACATCACCCGCTTGCAGCGGTAAAAAATTGTACTGTGCTTTAACGCCCAATGCTTTTTCCAGGCATTCGACAAAATCCAGTAAAGCTATCGGTTGGCCGCGGCCTATGTTGAACAGTTTGTTAACGCCCTCGCCCTCCTTCTCCGCTACCGGCGGTTTGCAACGCAACAATGCGATACCTTCGACAATGTCATCTATATAAGTGAAGTCCCGCGCCATCTGGCCGTTGTTATAAATATCGATCGGCTCACCCTGCAGGATCGCTTGAGCGAACTTGAACAGCGCCATGTCCGGTCGGCCCCAGGGCCCATAAACGGTAAAAAAGCGCAGCCCGCTGGCTTTCAATCCGTAGAGATGGCAATAGCTGCTGGCTAATAATTCGTTGGCGCGTTTGGTCGCTGCGTACAGCGAAACCGGGCGTTCGACCGGGTTGTCGACACTATAAGGCAGTTCGCTGTTAGCGCCGTACGCCGAACTGCTTGATGCGTAGATGAAATGCGCCGGTTGGTGAAAACGACAGGCTTCCAGTACGTTCAAAAAACCCACCAGATTCGACTGCGCATAAGCATCCGGATTGTCCAGCGAATAACGAACACCGGCCTGCGCGGCCAAGTGGATAACTTCGGTGAAACGATATTGATCGAACAATGCCATCAGTGCCGGTTTATCAACTATGTCCATCCGTCGAAATTCGAAATTCGGCAGTTCACATAGTTGTTTCAATCGCGCACCTTTAAGTTCGACGCTGTAATAGTTATTGAGGTTGTCGATACCAATAACTTGCTGACCTTGTTGAGCCATTCGTTGGGCCGTGTGATACCCGATAAAGCCCGCGGCGCCAGTCACAAGAACGGTCATAGTGCCTGCTCCTCTCAATCGAATAGGCGGTGATTTATAACGTCACGCGACAGAAGCAGTCCGTAGCTTAGAAGAATTTTGCAGCAACTCAATGCTGGAGGATCTTAGCAATCTGCCTTGCCGATCAGTGTAAAAAAACCAGACACATTGGAACGTCAAATTAAAAACATCGTATAAACAATGACATAGCCGAAACGGGACTCGCTAGTCGACAAATGGCGTGTTTTTTGACTTGGATCGTTTGACAGACTGCGAAGACTGGCCGATAACTATCAACGTCTAGCTGAACGTGGCGCGAATCCCTTCTCCTTCGCTCCAAAAAGTTCCTGAGCTAACCACTTAGCGACCTAACATAAACACTGCGAACATGCAGACTGTGCGGTAGCTTTGTCTTTGGGAAAGTTCAGCCTACATGGCGCCGCACAAGTGATTCATTGTTGAAACACATCAACGTTACATAATAATAAAAACATCCCCTGCCAATTGTCTTTGCACGGCCCTGAATAGAGCTTCTGCCTGCCCTAAACTTCTCGAACATCAAAGAGTTTACACGCATGCCAGCAATCAGCTCGGATCAACCCAATTGGTATCTGTTGCAATGCAAACCACGTCAGGATGAGCGCGCACACCTCAACCTGCTCCAGCAACACTACGTGGTCTTTCATCCCCAACTCTTCACTGAGCGCGTTATCCGCGGGAAACGACAGCGCGTGATGGAGTCGTTATTCCCCGGTTATCTGTTTATCCAGCTCAGCGGCACTGACAATTGGGCACCGTTGCGCTCGACCCGTGGCGTCAGCCGGATTGTCGAGTTCAATCATGGTCCCGCGGCAGTAGCGGAGCATGTCATAGAGCACTTGCGCGAACGCTGCCTGGAATCGAATTCGGATGTGCAAGGACGACTCGAACCCGGTGAGCCACTGCGGATCATCAGCGGCCCGCTCTCACCACTCGAGGGTGTATTCCAGGCGTTACAAGGCAACGATCGGGTGTTACTGCTTCTGCAGTTTCTCAACCGCGAGCAGCCTGTGTGCTTGCCGCTTAGCGTTATTCAACGACAACAGCACAACTTCCAATCGTACAAATGACTGCTTGTCTCACCTGCCATTTCTCAGGAGCCATGACATGGCCTGGAAATCACGCTGCCCTGTTGCACTGATCATGGCCTCTTTCTACCCGGGAATGGCTTGGAGCACCGACCCACAAGCGATAAACGTTTATGGATTCGACTTCACGCCGACGTTCGTTTTTTCAGAAAGTTACGACGACAACTTTCGCGAAGTGGAAGACAACAAGCAGTCCTCGATGATCACCAAACTGGCGCCCTCCTTCGAGCTCAAGGCTGAAGATCGCAATAGCGCCACGCGATTGATCTGGCAGCCGACGCGGTACATCTATCACGACGATTCGGATGCCTCGAACACAGCACAACGAGTGCGTGCCGAGAGCGTGATGGAGTTCACCGACCGCCATCGTTTGAAGCTTGACGCCGAATATCGCAAATGGGAGCGCACCGAGTCGACGGCGGTCGAGGGGGTGAATGACAAACTCAACAACAAACGGGTTGGCGGGCTTTATACCTTCGGCGCCAAAAGTGCAGACAACCAGATCGACATCGGCGCCAATTACGCGCAACTGCGCTACGACAATGGCGATGGCATCAATGCCGACAAGGAACGCGACACCACTGCCCTTACTGGCACCTGGTACCACCGCATCGGCAGCAACACCCGAGGCTTGCTCGAATATGACCACACCGACTTCGACTACAAGCAGGCGAACAGTCCGCGCAGCAGCGTATCGGACGCCGTACTCGCCGGTGCCGTCTGGGATTTCACGGCACGCACGACGGGCAAAGTGCGCGTCGGTTATGAAAAAAAGAACTTCGACAGCAACCAATCCAATGACCTCGACAACCCCACCTGGCAAGTCGATCTGCAATGGAAACCGCGCACGTATTCGACGTTTACCTTTGTCGCGCGCCAGGCGCTGGCCGAGGGCGACGATGGCGCGGAGGCCGTGAAGTCGACCTTCACCCAGGTCGGCTGGCGGCACGGCTGGACGGAGCGAATTACCACCGTAGCCCAGGCCGGGCTCGGCCGTTACGTTTACGAAGGACAGAGCCGCACCGACGACTTTCAGGATTACAACCTCGCGGTGATCTATGCGATGCGCCGCTGGCTGGACATCGAAGTCGGCTATCGCTTCCGCGACAACGATTCCGATGCCGACAACGAAAGCTTCACCCGCAACGTGTTTCAGATCAGCTTCAACGTCAGCCTTTAAGAGGGTTTCGACATGAACACATCCGCACTTGTCCTGTCGTTCTCGTTGCTTGCGGCATCGACTGCCTACGCGGCAGATCCCGGCACGCAATACAAATTGGCCGCCGGCGATGTATTACGCATCATCGTCTTCGGTGAGCCGGAGTTGAGCCTGAAAAAGATCCGGCTCAGCGACGCCGGCACCTTTTCCTACCCCTTTCTCGGCGAAATCTCCGCCAAGGGGCTGACCCCCAGCCAGGTCGAAAAAATCATTGTCGACGGGCTCAAACAAGGCTACCTGGTCGACCCGAAAGTCAGCCTCAGTCAGATCGAGTACCGCTCCTTCTACATCAATGGCGAGGTGAAAAAGCCCGGCAGCTATCCGTTCGTGCCGGGCCTGACACTGGAGAAAGCCATTGCCTTGGGTGGTGGCCTGACCGAGCGGGCCTCGATCAAGCGCGTCACCATTTTGCGTGGCGCCAGTGGCGCGACCGACACCGATAACGTGACGCGCAGCACCACGATTGCCCCCGGCGACACCATTTCCATTGCACAAGGGTTCTTCTGATCATGGACAACAGCCTTGGCACCTACGTCGAACGTCCTTTGCAAGCGCACGTGCAGCCGCATCAACAGCACAGCGAAGACAAGGACACCCTGGATCTGCTGAAACTCTGGCGGGTGATCTGGCGTGCAAAATGGAGTATCGCCTGGCTGATTCTGGTCAGCGGGTTGCTGGCGACCATTGTGGTCTCGAACATCACCCCGCAATACATCGGCAGCACCACCCTGCTGTTCAACGACAAGAGCCCGCCGCTGATGTCCTTCCAGCAGGTCAAGGACTCCAACAGCAACACCACCGACTATCTGCAAACGCAACAGGCGCTCCTGCAATCACGGGATCTGGCCGAGCGCGCGGTGAAAAAACTTGGCCTGACCACCCACCCGGTCACCGACCCGCGCCAGCAACCGAAGTCGTGGTTCGCCCCACGCGAATGGCTGGCGGCTGTCGATCTGGACAAGTGGTTACCGGGGCTCGGTCTGGAGCGCTGGCTGCCGGAAAAACCGGCGGTCACCGAAGAAGACGTGTTCAACCAGGTCACGCAAAACCTGATGCTGCACACCAGCGTCAAGTTTGTCGGCAAGAGCCAATTGCTCGAAATCGAGGTCGAACTGCCGGACCCGGTTCTAGCGGCGGCCGCGGCCAATGCGCTGGCCCGCGGCTTCACCGACAGCCAGCTCGACACCAGTGAAAAGTCCACGCAAACCACCACGGCGTGGATGAACACCCGGCTGGTCAAGCTGCGTGACAACTTGCGCGCCGCCGAGAAAAAGCTCCAGGGCTACCGCGAAGAACAAGGTCTGGTAGACGTTGGCGGTGTCGCCACGATCAGCGCCAATGAACTGGAAATGACCGGTAATCGCATGGTCGACGCGCGGCGCAACCGCGCCGAAGCTGAAAGTGAATATCGGCAGGCCAAAGCCTTGGGCAACGGTGATCTGAGCAGACTGTCCAGCGTGCCCGCCGTCCTGAGTAACCCCCTGGTGCAGAAATTCCAGGCAGACCGCGCCCTTGCCCAAGCCAAGGTCGATGAACTGTCGGGCCGCTATGGGCCGAAACACCCGAGCCTGCTGTCCGCGCAGTCGGAATTGCGCACCGCCACCACCAGCCTGCAATTGCAGGTGCAACAGGTCGTCGCCGGGATCGAGCGGCAATACCAGCTCGCTACTGCCAGTGAGGCTTCGCTGCGTCAGTCCTTCAACAGCAACAAGGCGCAGATTCAGGACATTGCCCGCAAGGAATTCCAGTTGCGCGAGTTCCAGCGTGAGGTCGACAGCTCGCGGGCGCTCTACGAAACCTTCGTCACCCGCCTGAAGGAAACCACCGCCACCGCCGACATGGACTCGACCAAAGTGCGCATCGTCGACCCGGCCATTGTTCCGGTCGACCCGAGCAAACCGCGCAAAACCTTGATCGTGGCGATCGTTTCCTTGGTCGCGGCGGTCATCGGTGTGGCCCTGGCTCTGCTGTTCGACAGCCTGAGCAACACCTTCAAAACCGACGAGTCGATCGAAAGCGCGCTGAACATCCCGCTGCTCAGCGTCGTGCCATTGGTCATGAAGAAGAATCGCCGGCAACTGGCGCGTTTGTTCGAAGACAACGACAACCCGCGCTTCTCCGAGACGATCCGCAACCTGCGCACCTGGCTGATGCTGCAAAGCAATGAATTGCCTTCGCAGGTGGTGCTGATCACCTCGACGGTGGCCGGTGAAGGCAAAAGCACCATCGCCAACAATCTCGCCAGCTCGCTGGCACCGCTGGAAAGGGTACTGCTGATCGATGCCGACATGCGCCAGCCCACGCTGTCGCAGAATTTCGACTTCCCGCCGGACAGCCCCGGCCTGGCGAACGTGATTGCCGGCACCGCCAGGCTTGAAGACTGCATCGTTTCGGTGGGCAATCTGGACATGTTACTGGCGGGCAAGGTCATGCCGTCGGCGCGCGATTCCCTCGCCGCGCCACGTCTGCCCTCTCCTGCCGAGCCGCCCAACGCGCTGCAACCACCGCCGCAGGATTTGCTCAGTTCACCGCGCATGGCGCGCATGCTCGAAGCACTGCGCTCGCGTTACCGGCACATCATCATCGATTCGCCGCCTGCAGAAATGATCAGCGACGCGCTGTTGCTGGCCAAGCATTCGGATGCGGTCATTTACGTAGTCAAGGCCGACAGTACGCCAATCAGTCAGGTCCAGCGCGGCCTCGCCATGTTGCAACAGAGTCATGTGCCGGTATTCGGTACCGTGCTCAACCAGGTCGACCTGCGCAAGGCGCGCAAATACGGCCATCACCACTCCCGGGCGTTCTATAACTACGATTTCGCGCCCAGGTAACACCGGGCGCCCGCGCCTGCCGCTGCACCCCTTCTGCCCAAACACAACTCGCTTCACCTCTGCCGAGCCACGGAAAAGCCAGCGGGAAGACACCTCGTGTCTGCCTGCTCAGCGCTGACGCATTACTGCTGCCTTGAGGTCAAGCCCATGACTCCGCTCTATACCGCTCATATGACGCAACGCCGCGGCCTGACCTTCTGGGGCCAGTGGTCGTGCGCGCTGCTGTTGGCCACCTCGTTGCTGGTGCTGCTGGTGTATTGGCGCGTCGGCTACCTGACCAGCGAATACCGCATCCTGATCATCCTGGCTGTGCTCGGCTCAGTGCCGATTTACAGCGTGATGCGCGTATATCACAAACGCTATGGCCTGGTGGTCGGACTCGGCAGACTGCTGGCCGGCTGGTTGATTCTACTGGCGGTGCTGGCGGCGATTGCCTTCGTCACGCAGACCAGCGCGATCTATTCACGCCAGGTGATCATCCTCTGGGCGGTGTTGGGTTTCGTGGTCCAGGCGGCGAGTTTTCTACCCCTGCATTACCTGGCCCGCATGTACTCACGCAAGATATGCAATGAGCGCCGCTCGGTGATCATCGGCACCTGCCCGACCGCGCATGAGCTGGCGAAAAAGCTCTCCACGCCCAATCGTGCGCTGGTGCTGGGCTTTGTCGCTGCCGCCGATGACAGCGGCCCCGCGCCCAGCATTCTGCCGCTGCTCGGCCGCGTTGATGCGATCCGCGAGATCATCGCGCGTCTTGAAGTGCGCCGCGTGTACATCGTGCTGAACATGGCGCATGCCGCGACCATCGAGGCGCTGTACATCGATCTGCTGGACGTCAATGTCGACGTGGTGTGGATTCCGGATTTCGGCAGCATGGTACTGCTCAACCATTCGATCTCGGAAATCGAGCGAATGCCGGCCATCTACCTCAACGAAAGCCTGATCAGCTCGCATCCGGCCAGCCTGTTGTGCAAGGACCTGTTCGAGCGCAGCCTCGCCGCGCTGGCGATCGTGCTGCTCAGCCCGTTGCTGTTGGCGGTGGCGACCGCGATCAAGCTGACCTCCGCAGGCCCGGTGCTGTTCAAGCAGAACCGTCACGGTTGCAACGGCGAAGTGATCAAGGTGTGGAAGTTTCGTTCGATGCACGTTCACGACGACCGTGAGGTGCGCCAGGCCACTCGCAACGATAACCGCCTCACGCCGATCGGCCACTTCCTGCGGCGCAGCTCCATCGATGAATTGCCGCAGTTGTTCAATGTGGTGTTCGGGCAGATGGCGCTGGTCGGTCCGCGCCCACATGCCGTCACCCACAACATTTATTACACCGGCAAGGTGCGCGCCTACATGGCCCGCCATCGGCTCAAACCGGGCATCACCGGGCTGGCGCAGATCACCGGCCATCGCGGCGAAACCGAGACGCTGGAAAAGATGCAGCTGCGCGTCGCCCAGGACCTCAACTACATCAACCAGTGGTCGCTGTGGCTCGACCTGAAAATCCTCCTCAAGACCCCCTTCACGCTGTTCTCGAAAAACATCTACTGACCCCTGCTCCACCGCTGCCTGCTCCCTGCCCGTCCGTTGATAACCGGTCATGACGACCTGAGGTTTGACCATGAATGTGAGCGTATTCGGTATTGGTTATGTTGGCCTTGTCCAAGGCGCTGCACTGGCGGAGGTCGGGCACAGTGTGCTCTGCGTCGATGTTGACGTCGCCCGGGTCGAGGCCTTGAAGGAAGGCACTCTGCCGATCTACGAGCCGGGTCTGAAAAGCCTGGTGCGTGACAACTATCAGAGCGGTCGGCTGCGCTTCGGCACCGATCTGGCGGACGCTGTACACCACGGCGACGTGTTGTTGATCGCCGTCGGCACTCCACCGGACGAAGACGGTTCAGCGGACCTGCAATACGTGTTGAGCGTGGCGCACACCATCGCGCTGAACATGGATCGCCACCAGATCATCGTCGACAAATCCACCGTTCCGGTCGGCACCGGCGACCGGGTGCGCGCTCATATCGAGCAGGTGCTGGCCGACAACGACCGCAGCGATCTGACCTTCGATGTGGTTTCAAACCCCGAATTTCTCAAGGAAGGCTGCGCCGTCGAGGACTGCATGCGCCCGGACCGGATCATCATCGGCACCGACAGCGCGCGTGCCGAAGAAGTGATGCGGGAACTGTATGAACCGTTCAATCGCAATCGCGAAAAAATCCTCGTCATGGACGTGCGCAGTGCCGAGCTGACCAAGTACGCCGCCAACTGCATGCTGGCGACCAAGATCAGCTTCATGAACGAAATGGCCTGCCTCGCCGAAAGCCTCGGCGCCGACATCGAGAAGGTCCGTCATGGCATCGGTTCCGATCCGCGCATCGGCTACCAATTCATCTACCCCGGCCCGGGCTATGGCGGCTCGTGCTTTCCCAAGGACGTGAAAGCGCTGATCCACGCCGCCACCAGTGTCGACTTCGACGCCCGCGTGCTCAAGGCCGTCGAGGCGCGCAACCAGGAACAGAAAACCACGCTTTACAGCAAGATTTTCAACCACTTCGACGGCCACCTCAGCGGCAAGACCTTCGCCCTGTGGGGGCTGAGCTTCAAGCCCAACACCGACGACATGCGCGAAGCGCCCAGCCGCGTGTTGATGGAAGCCCTGTGGCGCGCCGGCGCCAGCGTGCAAGCCTTCGACCCCAAAGCCATGGAAGAGGCGCAGCGCATTTATGGCTCGCGCGATGACCTGACCCTGACCGGCACCAAGGAAGCGGCACTGAAAAATGCCGACGCGCTGATCATCGTCACCGAGTGGCAGGCGTTTCGCGCGCCGGACTTTGACGTGCTCAGCGCGCGGCTCAAGCAACCGCTGATTTTCGACGGGCGCAATCTGTTCGATCCGCAACGGTTGAGCAAACGCGGCTTCACCTACGTCTCTGTGGGTCGTCAGACCCACTCTGTGATCTGACGGGAGCCTCGCCATGTTGAAACTCGAACTGGTCGGGCACTACTCGCCACAATTGCTCGAGGCCAACCAGGCCTATTCGTTCATCAACTTTGCCTCGATCAGCAGCGTCTTCGCGCAGCGTTCGGGCGCCATCACCTATTTTTGCGACGGCATGCTGATGTCCTCGTTCATGTCACGGGTGACCGGCAGAACCATCGGCCGGGTCAGCTTCGACTTCACCTCGATCGCCGACCAGGTACTGGGCGGCGCCGAGCGCCTGGGCAAACGGGTTTACTTCGTCGGCGCCCGGCAAGGCGAACTTGAGCTGTTCATGCGCAAGATCCAGACCCTGTATCCACGGCTGAGCATTGCCGGTTACCACAACGGCTATTTCAACGTTGCCGAGGCTGCGGCGCTGCACGCCGACATCTGCCGCAGCGAAGCGAACATTCTGATTGTTGGCCTCGGCGCCGGGTTGCAGGAGCAGTTCGAACAGGACGTGCTGCGCGCAGGTTTTCAAGGCGTTGCCTTCACCTGCGGCGGCTTCATTCGCCAGGAAGCGCTGGCCTCGCGGCAATACTATCCGGCGCTGATCAATCGCCTGCACTTGCGCGCGTTCTACCGCATGTACCGCGAGCCGCACACGATCAAACGCTACCTCATCGATTACCCGAGCAACTTCCTGCACCTGCTGGCCCTGCTCGCACGGCGCAAAGTCGCCATCAGTGTCGGGGAGTGACCATGCACATTCTGTTCATTCTCAAGGATTTCAAATCCGGTGGCGGCGTCGAGCGGGTGCAGCAGCGGCTGTCCGAGCAGTTCCTCAAGGATGGCCGGCGCGTGAGTTTCTTCGTCATGAACGGCGAAACCCCGGACACCGAGGGCAATCAACGCCACCACAGCGGCGGCGGCAACGGCATCACCGGCCTGCTCCGCTCGATCGTGCTGTTGCGCCGGCTGATCCGTGAGGAGCAGGTGACCCACCTGATTTCCGCCAAGGAGCAGGCCAACGTCTGCACCTGGTTCGCCACGCTCGGCAGTGCCTGCAAAGTCATCTACAGCCGACACATTGCCCTCGATTGCAAAGAGCAGAAAACCAATCCTTCGAGCCTGCGCCTGCTGTACGCCTTGTACCTGTGCGGCAGCGGCAAAGTGGTCACGGTCTCCACGGCGTTGCGCCAGTCGCTGGTCGGCCTGTTGCCATGGGGCCGAAAGCGCATCAGCTATTGCCCGAACGCGGTGATCACCGAACAACTGTTCCAGGCCTCACGGGCGCCATTACTCGCCGGGTTGCCCGAGGCTTATTGGTTGGGATTGGGACGCCTGACACAGCAGAAAGGTTTTGACCTGTTGCTCGCTGCCTACGCCCTGGCCTTGCAACAACGCACGCTGCCGGACCTTGTGATCGCCGGCGACGGGCCGATGCGCGACGCACTCAAAGCGCAGGCGCAACGCCTGGGTATCGCACGACGGGTGCACTTCACCGGTTACCTGAGCAATCCCTATCCGCTGCTCAGAAACGCGCGACTGTTCATTCTCAGCTCGACCCACGAAGGCATGCCGACCGTGCTGATCGAGGCACTGGCGCTGGGCACACCAGTGCTGGCCAGCGACTGCGAAACCGGGCCCCGAGAACTGCTGGACAACGGCCAGCTCGGCCTGCTGGTCAAGGTCAACGACGTGCCGGCACTGGCTGACGGAATGCTGCAAAGTCTGACCTCGCGCGATGACGCGATGCCCCACGAACACACCCTGACCGAAGCCTTGCGCCCCTACACCAGCCAGCACGCGGCGCAGGCGTATTACCAGGTATGGAATCAATGAAAAAATTCCTGATCATTCTCCACGACCTCAGTGCCGGCGGCGCCGAGAAAATGATGACGCGCCTGGCCGGTGCGCTGGTCGACGCGGACAACGACGTGACCCTGCTCCTGCTCACCGGCGGCGGCATCAACGCGAAATATCTCGACCCGCGCGTCAAGACTGTCGAACTGCATAGCCCGCGCAGTGTTCGCGCGATTCCGGCACTCGCACGGTTTCTGCGCGCCAATCGCTTCGATGCGCAACTGGCGGCGCTGACTCACGTCAACGTCGTGGCGATCGCCGCCGCGCTGTTGTCCGGCACGCTGGCGCGCCTGCACGTCAGCGAACGCAACGCGTTTTCCCACGACAAACACGTCAATCCAGCCTTTATGGTGCGGCTGGCCTACAGCGCGGCACCGCTGCTGTATCGGCTGATTCCTAACCCGGTGATCTGCGTGTCGAAAGGCGTCGCCCAGGATCTGGTCGATACCACCATCGCGCGCCGCCAGGACGTGACCACTGCCGACAATCCGGTGCTCGACGACGACTTCTACAAAAAGCGCCCGGGCCGCCCCAGTCACCGCTGGCTGCTGGAAAAGTCCGGTGCGGTGATCGTTGCCGTGGGCCGTCTGGCCCGGCAAAAAGGTTTCGACACGTTGATCAGCGCGCTGGCCGCGCTACCGGATACCGGCGTGCGTTTGATCATCTTTGGCGAAGGTGCGCTGCGCCCGCAGTTGCTGGAACAGGCCCGTGAGCTGGGCGTCGCCGAGCGTGTCGATCTGCCGGGTTACACCGCCGATCCGCTGGCGGAAGTCGCCGCTGCCGATTGTTTTGTCCTGTCGTCACGCTTCGAGGGCAGCCCGAATGCGCTGGTCGAGGCTTTGGCCACGGGTACGCCAGTGGTCGCGACTCGCTGCCCTCACGGCCCGGCAGAAATTCTTATCAATGGTCTGGTGGCACCGCTGGTCGAGGTCGACGACGCACTTGCGCTGGCGCAGGCGATCGGCCTGCAGCTCCACACGCCGCGCCATTTCAAGCGTGATACCCGGCTCGAGGCGGCGGCCCGGTTCGCCAATACCCGCGCCTTGCAGACCTACCTCACGGCGATGCTTGGGAGCGCCACATCATGAGCACTCTGACGATCCGATATTCGACATTGCGCGACGGCTTCGCCTTGTTCGGCGTGCTGTTTTACATCCAGGTGATCACCTTTGCCCTCGGGCTGGGCAGCGGGTTCAGCTTCGGCGACGTCGACAAAGACCTCGAAGGCAGCGTCGCCAACCAGGTCTGTGGGCTTGTGACGTTGTTGGTGCCGCTGTTTTTCTTTATCCGCAACAAGGTGTTCCTGAGCAAAACCTTCTACCGCAGCAACTTCTTTCTGCTGCTGTTTCTGCTCTGTGTGATCGCCTCGATCGGCTGGTCCCACGATCCGATGCTCAGCCTGAAACGGGTGATCGCCCTGCTCGGCGTGGTGTTCTTTGCCGGCTTCATTGCCTGGAACTACCCGCTGGAAAAGATCGTCTTCATGCTCGGCTGTGCGATCGGCGCCGCAGCGTTCATCGGGCTGATACTGGCGGTGGTCATGCCTGACGTCGCGTTCCTCTCAGGGGGCATCCGTGACGGCGCCTTCAAGGGCATCTTTGCCGAAAAGAATGCCGGGGCGCGGCTTAATGCCGTGGCCATCCTGTTATTGCTGCCGATGATCCGCCAGGGTAACCGCCGCGCGCTGTTCTGCGCGTTGTGTTCGCTGGTGGCGATTCTGCTCGCGCAGTCGGCGACCGGCGTCGCTCTGGTGGTGTTCGGCACGGTGAGCTATTGGTATTTCCTGACCCTGATCCGCCTGCGCATCCACCGCTCGCAGGCGCTGTTTTTCGCCAGCACGGCGCTGTTTCTGCTGGCGGGCCTGTTGCTCTACAACCACGTTGCCTGGCTGCTGGAAATCGCTGGTCGCGACCCGTCGCTGACGGACCGCACGCTGATCTGGGAACTGCTTTCACCCTTCGTCGAGCAGGAATGGCTCAAGGGTTATGGCTTCGGCGCGTTCTGGGCCAGTCCCGATGCCGACGCGTTCATTACGCGCTGGGGTTACATCGGCAACGCCCACAGCGGCTACATGGAAACCCTGCTCAACGGCGGTGTGATCCAGTTGAGCACACTGATTCTGCTGTTCGGCGAAGCGCTGCTCAAACAGTACCGCGCCGTGACCGCCAACCACACGGCGCAATTGCGCGCCAGTGCGCTGGTGATTATCGGCCTGTTTGCCGTGACCAACTACGTGGCATACGTCATTCCCAACTACCGCTCCGCCGAATTCCTGGTGTTCTGCACCCTCGCCCTGTCCTTCCGGCATCAACTGGTGATGCTCCCCGCGTTCAAACCGACAAACCCGCGCCAGCGTCAGGCTGGTCGGGCATTTGCGCCTGATTCCGCCAAGGCGTAACCCAAGGAGAAGCCGCCGTGCCAAACCAAGCCCCGTATACCGTTTGCGTTCTGATCCCGATGTACAACGGCGCCGACAGCATCGAGCAAACGCTGACCTCGCTGGCCGAGCAGACCCGCCTGCCCGATCACGTCATCGTCATCGACGATGGTTCCACCGATGACGGGCCGCAACGGGTCCGGGACTTCGCCGCGCCGTTTCGCCTGACCCTGTTGCAGCAGGCCAACGCCGGCCAGGCCAGTGCGCGCAATACCGGTTTGCACCACAGCCAGGAAACCTTCGTGGCGATGCTCGATGCCGATGACCAGTGGCGCCCGCAAAAGCTGGAGCTGCAACTGGCGCTGTATGCCGAACTCGAACAACAAGGCCGCCCGGTCGGGCTGATCGATTGCTACACGCAGGTCAATTACAGCAACGGCAAGCGCCAACTGGACGCCGTGCGCAAGAGCGGCATGCACTTCTACGACTTCGTCCACGCCAACGTGCTCAATGGCGTGTCTGCCGCGCTGGTCAAACGCGACGTGATGTTGCAACTCGGCGGCTTCGATGCCGGCCTGCGTTACTGCGAAGACCGCTTCATGTGGACGCGCATCGCCGAGCACTGGGAAATCCACACGGTGCCGCAAGTGCTGCTCGAACGCACGGTCAACGACGGCAACATGACCGCGCAACCGAAAAAGCACTACCAGAACAAGATGAAGTTCATCGACGTGTATCTCGAACGCTATGGCGCGCAGTTGAGCAAGCAGCAACACATCGATTTCGTGCTGGGCAATCACACTGATTTTCTCAATACCTTTTCCCGGCGTGGCGATCATGCCGAGGTGCTCGATGTGTACCGGCGGATGTTCGAATACTCCTGGCAGACGCTGATCTTCGATCACGGCAAACCGACCTTGCGCTGTCTCTACGCCCTCGCCCGCAGCGGGTTCAAGGCACCGGCATCAACCGCCGCTCAATGATCCGGTAACCGCCATGGCCAATCACCGCCTCGTCACCCTCGGCTGGATCTTCACGGAAAAATTCGGCCTGATCCTGCTGTCGATGATCACCTTCGTCGCCTATGCGCGCCTGTTGTCACCGGCCGAGCTGGGTGTGGGCACGATCATCATCGCCATTGTCGAGCTGGTCGGGCTGATCTACTCCTCGGTGCTGGAAGACCCGCTGGTACGCCTGGAACGTCTGGAAGACAAACACATCTCGACGGCGTTCTGGGCGGCGGTGCTGGTCAGCCTGGCGTCGATTGTGCTGATCTCGCTGGCGGTGCTGTTGTATACGACCGATCCAGTGCTGCGCTGGATGACCGCGCTGGCCTCGGTGAAAATCCTGTTCACCATGATGGCGCGGGTCTATGTGGCGCAAATGCGCCGCAGCGGCAACTTCAAGGCGCTCGCCTCGCGCACCTTGCTGGGCAAGATCGTCGGCGGTTTCGCCGGTATCGCGGTGGCGCTCTGGGGACTCGGCGCCTGGGCGGTGGTCGCTCAGGCACTGATCATGGAATTCGTCTCGATCATCGTGCTGATGCGCGCAGACCCGCGGCGCATCGCTTTTTATATCGACGGTCCGTTCTTGCGCGAGCTGATCAAGGCCGGCACGCCGGTGGCGATCAACGCACTCAGTTCACAGACCCTGCAACGCGGCGTCAACGTGGTGCTGGGGATGACGGCCGGGGCGAATGCGGTCGGCATGTTCAACATGGCGATGCGCATCATCGACCTGCCGCGAACGGCGATCTACAACGGCCTGCTGAGCTATGCGCTGCCAGCGTTTTCCCGACGCAGCGCCGAACCGCTGCGCCTGCTCGGGATCATCGGCGACTCGACTGTGGTCAGCAGTTTTCTGTTGACGCCGCTGTTCCTCGGCATCGCCCTCACGGCCAGCGACCTGATTCTGTTGATCTTCGGCGCCAAATGGGCCGAGGCGATTCCTCTGCTGCAAGTGCTGGCGTGTACGGCGGCCGTCGGCAACATGGCGATGTACGCGACCACCGCGCTGGTCGCGGTCAACCGCAGCCATCTCACGATCAAGGCCGAAGTGCTGACTACGCTGCTGGCGCTGCTGCTGGTGTACGTCTTCGGCAGTACCTATGGCGGCATGGCCGCCGCGGTGGCACTGCTGGTGCGCATGCTGCTGATCACGCCGCTGCAGATTCGCGGGCTCAACACCGCCGTCGGCTACGACTGGCGCCGCTTCTTCGACTCCAATTACCGCAGCGTGCTGGCCTCGCTGGTGATGGTCACAACCGTGTTGTCGGTGTCGCCGCACCTGTCCGTTCAAGGCTACCTGCACCTGGTGTGCGACATCTCGCTTGGCGCCCTGAGCTATGCCGTGGCGTATAGCGTCCTGCACCCGCGCTGGCCGCAGGAATTCAAATCGGTGTTCACCGCTCGCTGAATTCAGTCCACGAAAAACAGGAAGGCCCATCCATGCGTAAAACTACGTTGATTACTGGCGGCGCCGGTTACATCGGCTCGCACACCGCTTTGGCCCTGATCAATGCCGGACGTCACGTGCTGGTTCTCGACAACCTGTGCAACAGCAGTCGCGAGTGCATCAAGCGTCTGGAGCAGTTGACCCTGAGCCGGGTGGATTTCATCCGGGGCGATATTCGCGATGCGCATTTGCTCGACAACATCT
Source organism: Pseudomonas koreensis (assembly GCF_036668835.1). GTDB lineage: Bacteria > Pseudomonadota > Gammaproteobacteria > Pseudomonadales > Pseudomonadaceae > Aquipseudomonas > Aquipseudomonas koreensis_I. Next base: position 174,842 of record NZ_JAZEVW010000002.1, on the reverse strand, counting down.
TCGGCCGCTACGACATCGACGCCGTGGTGCATTTCGCCAGCCTCAAATCCGTTGCCGAAAGCGTGAGCAACCCGCTGGACTACTACGCCAACAACGTGGCCGGCACGCTGGAACTGTGCCGGGCGATGGCGCGCAACGAGGTGTTCAAACTGGTCTTCAGCTCTTCGGCTACGGTGTATGGCGATCCGGCGAGCACACCGATCTCAGAAGATTTCGGCACCGGCAAACCGGTCAACCCTTACGGCCGCAGCAAACTGATGATCGAGGAGCTGCTGACCGACCTGTGCCACTCCGATCCACGCTGGAGCATCGCCTTGCTGCGCTATTTCAATCCGATCGGTGCCCACGAAAGCGGGATGATCGGCGAAGATCCCAGCGGCCGGCCGAACAACCTGTTGCCTTGCCTGACCCAGGTCGCCATTGGCCGGATACCTGAGCTGACGGTGTTCGGCAGCGATTATCCGACCCTCGATGGCACCTGCGTGCGCGACTACATCCATGTCGTCGATCTTGCTATTGGTCACCTCAAGGCCCTGCTCAAGTTGCAGCAAACCAGCGGCGTCGATGTGTGGAACCTCGGCACCGGCGTCGGTTACAGCGTGCTGCAGATCATTCAGAGTTTCGAAGACATCACCGGCATCGCCATTCCCTATCGCTTTGCCCCGCGTCGCGAAGGTGACATCGCCAAGTGCTTTGCCGACCCCGGCAAGGCCGGGCGGGAATTGGGCTGGACCGCGCAACGCGATCTGCAACAGATGATCGTCGATGCCTGGCGCTGGCAGTCGTGCAATCCGCAGGGCTATCAGTCTTCGTTCAAGATCCCGGCGTTGAGTGTGGCCCGATGAAACTTCATGGCGTGTTGTTTCTCTGGTTGCTGGGGTTTGCCCTGGCCGGCAACGCCGCGCCAGCGCCGCCCGGTGTTCCCACCGCCGGGCTGGTGCTGTGGCTGGACGCGGCTGATGCGCAAAGCGTGCAGCTCGATGAGCAGAACCGCGTGCTGCGCTGGAAGGACAAGTCCGCCAGTGGCCATGATGCCAGCGCCGACAATCCCGGCGCGGCGCCACAGTGGTTGCCGGACGCAGTGAACGGTCGTGCCGTCGTGCGCTTCAACGGCGTCTCGGGTTTGCTCGGCAAGGCCATCCGCAGCGCCAAAGGTCCGGTGACGGTATTGGTGGTGTCGCGGCGCACGGCAGAACAAGCCGGGGCCGATGCCTGGCAACGCTTGTTCAGCTCACGCCCGCAAACCGCCAACAACGACAACGTCCTGCCGAATTTCGCCATCAGCCTGCGCGATGCTGCAGCGTATGCGACCAACGTTTCGGTGCTGGAGCTTTACGACGTGCCGATCGGCCCGTTTGGCATCGGCCGCAACGCCGTTGGCACGGCGGATAACTTTCGCGGCGACATCGCCGAAGTGCTGGTCTATGACCGTGCGTTTGCCTCGCTCGCCGACCGCCAGCAAGCCTTTCAGTACCTCGCAGACCGCTGGACCGTGGCGGTTCCGCCGATCGCTGATACCTGGACCCGGGTCGGTCCGCTCGGCGCTGTACCGAATCGGACGAACAGCAATCTGCCGCTGTCCGATCAGGCCAACAGCAGTCAGTGGGTACTTAACGACAAGCTGTCCGACGAGTTCAACGGCAGCACCCTCGACCGCACACGCTGGCACGTCAACCACGGCGTCGGCAACGAATCGCTCGGCCGCAAACCGGCGCTGTATACAGAGAAAAATGCCAGCGTCAGCAATGGTAACCTGAACATTGTCTTTCGCAAGGAAACCCTGCCGGAAAAGTACGTGAAACTCGGTTTCAAGGACTACACCTCCGCGATGGTCCGCACCCTTGAGAAGGGCTTGTTCGGCTATTACGAAGCGCGGGCGAAACCGATGAATTCCGCCGGCTCCAGCGCCTTCTGGCTGGCCTGGACGGGCATGGCCGACAATGCCACCGAAATCGACATTTTCGAAATCGCCGGCAAGACCAAGGACGGCAAACTGGACCGCTCGTACCACATGAACGCCCACCTCTGGGCCACACCGCAAAGCACCGAGCACATCGCCGATGGCAGCATCTGGGTCAGCCCATGGCGGCTGGCGGACGACTTTCACGTCTACGGCTTCGACTGGCAGCCCGACACGTTGCGCTGGTATGTCGATGGCGTGCTGGTGCGCGAATCGCGCAACAAACACTTCTTCTTCCCGATGGAAATCGTCTTCGACAGCGAGGCCATGTGGTCATGGTTTGGTGTTGTTGACGATGCCGACCTCCCCTCAACGTTCGAAGTCGACTACATCAAGATGTGGCAACGCCGTTCATCGCTGTCCCAGGCCGGGAGCACGCCATGAGCCGCCACTGCTGTTTCAGCTTGCGCCTTGGGTCGAACCTTGTTCGACAGAGCCGTCAGTTTTTGATCAGCGCTGATCAGTCCGGAGCGCATCTACATGAACAATCGACGGCTCAAGGAACTGGATTTACTGCGTTTTCTGGCGGCCCTTGCCGTGGTGTTCTTTCACTATGCGTTTCGCGGCTATGCCAAGGGCGATATGTCGGCGATGCCCTACCCGCTGCTGGCTGAGCCGGCCAAGTACGGCTATCTGGGCGTCGAGCTGTTTTTCATGATCAGCGGCTTCGTGATCCTGATGACCGCCTCCAGCAACAACCTCAAAGTGTTTTTCATTTCCCGTGTGGTGCGCCTTTGCCCGGCCTTCTGGGTGTGCTGCACGATCACCTTTCTGGTCATCCTCGCCGTTGGCCAGCCACGGTTCAGCGCTGATTTTTATCAATACGTGGTCAACATGGCGTTTCTCAGCGAGATGCTGAATGTCGAGCCCATCGACGGCGTGTACTGGTCGCTGTTTGTGGAGATCAAGTTCTACTTGATGATTTCCGTGCTGATGGCCTTGAAGAAAATCGACCGGATCGAGCCTTGCATGCTGGTCTGGTTGCTGATCTCTGCCGTCGCCGAGGGCCTGCAATTCGAAAAGCTGCGCTCGATGCTGATCACCGATTACGCCGCGTGGTTCATCGCCGGGGCCACGTTTTATCTGGCCTGGGCCAAGGGCTTCACACCGCTGCGGATTGTGCTGCTGGCGGGAGCACTGGCGCTGGCGATTTTCACGGCGGTGGTGTGGGCTGCATCGATCGAGAGCAAATATGCCACCGACTACGACCCGTTGATCATTTGCGCCGTGGTGGTGCTGTTCTTCGTGATTTTCCTGTTGATCGCGACCAACCGCATGTCCGCTCTGCAACGCTGGAACTGGACAGCGCTGGGCGTGCTGACTTATCCGCTGTACCTGCTGCATCAGATGATCGGTTTCATGATCTTCAACATCGCCTATCCGGCGATTGATCCGCACCTGCTGCTCTGGGGCACGGTGGCGTTCATGATCGGTGTGTCGTGGCTGATTCACGATCAGATCGAGAAACCCATGGCGCAATCGATAAAAAAGTCTCTGTCGATTTCCTTCAAACTGGTCAGGGCTGACTAGCCCACCCAGCGTCAGCCGCGCTTGAGCGTCTCGCTCGGCAGCTCTTTGAACAGCGCCCGATAGCTGCTGGAAAACCGCCCCAGATGCCAGAACGACCAGTGCATCGCCACCTCGGCCACGGTGGTTTCCGTCGGCCGGCGCCTGAGCAGTTCGCGGTGCGCGCTGTTCAACCGACGCAAGCGCAACCAGTGGCTTGGCGTCATCCCCGTGTAGGCCTTGAAGGCCTGTTGCAATTGCCGCAGCGACACCCCCGCCACCTGCGCCAGCTCGAGCAGATTGAGCGCATCTTCCGGCGAATCCGCCGCCCACTCCCCCACGCGTTTCATGATCATCCGTTCTTCGCCGCGCCGTTGCAGGCCGCTGCGATCGAGGCGCGCCTGTGCGTTGTCGAGAATGAACAGACAGTCTTCCAGAAGCTGTTGAGTCAGCGCCTCTTTGCTTTGCATATCAACGGCTTGCGACAACTTCGTGAGAGTCGAGCTTAACCAGCGGCTGAACAAGGCGTTCTGCCCGCAGGTGAGCGGCGCCATGAACAGCCCGTCGAATTTCGCCACGTCCAGCCCATGCTCACGAACGAATGCCGGGCCGAACACCACGGCAATTTCCTGGTAATTCTCCGGGGTGATCCAGATGTTGCGGCTCTCTTCGTTGAGCAGGTAGAGCGCGTTGTCGCTGCGATCAAAACAAAAGGCCAGAGCACCGGACGGCGCGCTGAAATTCTGCTCGACCCGGGTATTCATCTGCTCTTCGTAAACCTCGACACCCTGCAGATCGAGATAGCGGATCTGCCCGGCGAAATGCCCCGGCGACATCTGTTGGTAATGCTGGACCCAGCCCGGTGTGGCGCGCACTTGCTCGGCCACATCGGCGGTGTTGAAGGCTTGAACCTGAAGCGGATTGCACGTTGTCATGAGGTGACCTTGCGCACTCTTTTGGTGCGCTTGGGTGCTGCTTAAAGTGGATAGATGGATTCACCAGCCGCGCCCAAGATAGACGCCAACGCGCCACAGGGGAAGGGGCGGAAGATGAAACCCGCCCTCCCCGGCGTCTACAAAACCAATAACGAGGTCTCTATGAATGCCCCCTTCGATCAGCTGTTCACGTGGCTGAAAGATCACAAGATTACCGAAGTCGAATGCGTGGTCAGCGACCTGACCGGCATCGCCCGCGGCAAGATCGCACCGACCAACAAGTTCCTGCATGAGCGCGGCATGCGCCTGCCGGAAAGTGTGCTGCTGCAAACGGTAACCGGGGATTTTGTCGACGACGACATCTATTACGATCTGCTCGACCCTGCCGACATCGACATGGTCTGCAAGCCGGTGTCCGACGCTGTGTATGTGATCCCGTGGGCAATCGAGCCGACCGCTATCGTCATACATGACACCTTCGACAAGTTCGGCAATCCGATCGAACTGTCGCCGCGCAACGTGCTGAAGAAAGTCCTGCAGCTGTACACCGACAAAGGCTGGAAGCCGATTGTCGCGCCGGAAATGGAGTTCTACCTGACTCAGCGCTGCGAAGACCCGGACTTGCCACTGAAGGCACCGCTGGGCCGCTCCGGTCGGGCAGAAAGCGGCCGGCAGTCGTTTTCCATCGATGCCGCCAACGAATTCGACCCGCTGTTCGAAGACGTCTACGACTGGTGCGAACTGCAAGGTCTGGACCTCGACACGCTGATCCACGAAGACGGCCCGGCGCAGATGGAAATCAACTTCCGCCACGGCGACGCGCTGGACCTCGCCGACCAGATCACCGTGTTCAAACGCACCCTGCGCGAAGCGGCGCTCAAGCACAACGTCACCGCGACGTTCATGGCCAAACCGATCGGCGATGAGCCCGGCAGCGCCATGCACCTGCACCAGAGCGTGGTCGATATCGCCACCGGCCAGCCGATTTTCGCCAACGCCGACGGCAGCATGAGCGAGCTGTTCCGCCAGCACATCGGTGGTTTGCAGAAGTACATCCCTAAAGTGCTGCCAATGTTCGCGCCCAACGTGAACTCGTTCCGCCGCTTCCTGCCCGACACGTCGGCGCCGGTCAACGTTGAATGGGGTGAAGAGAACCGCACCGTAGGCCTGCGCGTGCCGACCTCGGGCCCGGAATCGATGCGCGTGGAAAACCGCCTGCCCGGCGCCGATGCCAACCCGTATCTGGCGATTGCCGCGAGCCTGCTCTGTGGATACCTGGGCATGGTCGAGAAGATTCAACCGAGCGCGGCAGTTGAAGGCCGGGCTTACGAGCGACGCAACCTGCGCCTGCCGATCACTATCGAAGAAGCGCTGACCCAGATGGAAGAATGCACCACCGTCGCCGAGTACCTGGGCATCAAGTTCGTGCGCGGCTACGTCGCGGTGAAACGCGCCGAACACGAAAACTTCAAGCGCGTGATCAGCTCGTGGGAGCGCGAGTTCCTCCTGCTGAGCGTCTGACTCACACCTGCACAACCCTTGTAGGAGCGAGCCTGCTCGCGATGGCGTCGGCACAACCCGCTACTCCCCAAAACCCTGTGGGAGCGAGCTTGCTCGCGATGGCGTCGGCACATCCAACATCAATGTCGCCTGCCCTACCGCTATCGCCAGCAGCCTCGCTCCCACATGAATCGTGTAACGCCCAAGAAATCCAACAATTTGAAGAGGTGTCGATATGCGTCTGTTGAAATCCGTACTCCCGGTTGCACTGAGCGTTGTGTTCAGCGCCGTGGCGCAAGCCCAACCGCAGGTCAGCGTCTACAACTGGACCGACTACATCGGCGAAACCACCCTCGCCGACTTCCAGAGCCAAACCGGGATCAAAGTCATCTACGACGTGTTCGATTCCAACGAAACCCTCGAAGGCAAGCTGCTCGCCGGACGCACCGGCTACGACGTGGTGGTGCCGTCCAACCACTTCCTCGCACGCCAGGTGAAGGCCGGCGCTTTCCTCAAGCTCGATCGCTCGCAACTGCCAAACTGGAAAAATCTCGATCCGAAACTGCTCGAACTGCTGGAGAAAAACGATCCGGGCAACGCGCATTCAGTGCCATACCTGTGGGGCACCAATGGCATCGGCTACAACGTCGACAAGGTCAAGCAAGTGCTGGGTATCGACCACATCGACTCGTGGGCCGTGCTGTTCGAGCCGGAAAACCTGAAGAAACTCAGCGCCTGCGGGGTGTCAATGATGGATTCCGCCGACGAGGTGTTCCCCGCCGTGCTCAACTACATGGGCATGGACCCGCGCAGCGAAAACCCCGAAGACTACAAAAAGGCTGAAGCCAAGCTGCTGAGCATTCGCCCGTACATCACCTATTTCCATTCCTCGAAGTACGTTTCCGATCTGGCCAACGGCGATATCTGCGTGGCGTTCGGTTATTCCGGCGATGTGTTCCAGGCGGCCAACCGCGCCAAGGAAGCCAACAACGGCGTGAACATCGCTTATGCCATTCCCAAGGAAGGCTCAAACCTGTGGTTTGACCTGCTCGCGATCCCGGCCGACGCCAGTAACGCCAAGCAAGCCCACGCGTTCATCAATTACCTGCTCGATCCGCAGGTGATCGCCAAGGTCAGCGCCGCGGTCGGTTACGCCAACCCGAACCCGGCCGCCAAGCCGTTCATGGACCAGGAACTGGTCAACAACCCCGAGGTTTATCCGCCGCAAGCGGTGCTCGACAAGCTCTACATTTCCTCGACGCCACCGCAGGCGATCATGCGGCTGATGACACGTTCGTGGAGCAAAGTGAAGTCGAACAAATGAATCAGTACAGCCAGGAACACGCGCGCTCCTATTACGCCGCATCGGCGCGAGCGGGTATCGATTACCCGATTCTCGAAGAAGATCTGAGCGCTGATGTCTGCGTAATCGGCGGCGGCTTCACCGGGGTCAACACCGCGATCGAACTGGCACAGCGCGGGCTTTCGGTGATTCTGCTCGAGGCGCGGCGAATCGGCTGGGGCGCCAGCGGGCGTAATGGCGGTCAGTTGATTCGCGGAATCGGCCATGACGTTTCGGGTTTCGCTAAACACGTCGGTGAGGAAGGCGTGACGTATTTGCAACGCGCGGGCGTCGATTCGGTGGATCTGGTGCGCCAGCGTATCGTTGATCATCAGATCGACTGCGATTTGCGCTGGGGCTTCTGTGAACTGGCCAATACCCGCGCGCAGTTTGCTGCGTTTGAGGCGGAACAGGCTGAACTCGACAAACTCGGCTATGCCCATGAAACCCGTCTGGTCGGCCCTGTGCAGATTCGTCAGCAAGTGGTCAACGCCGAAGGTTATGCCGGTGGCTTGGTCGATATGGGTTCCGGGCATCTGCATCCGCTTGATCTGGTGCAAGGCGAGGCTCGTCTGGCGGCAGCGCTAGGTGTGCGGGTTTTCGAGCAGAGCCCTGTGCTGGAAATCGTCCATGGCCCAACCGTGCAGGTGCGCTGCGCGGGCGGCACGGTGCGCGCCGGCAGTCTGGTGCTCGGCTGCAATGCGCATCTCGATGAGCTGGAACAGCAGCTCAGCGGCAAGGTGCTGCCGGCAGGCAGTTACATCATCGCCACCGAGCCGTTGTCCGCCGCACGTGCTGCACAGCTGATCCCGCAGAACCTGGCGCTGTGCGACCAGAAAGTCGGCCTCGATTACTACCGGCTCTCCGCCGACCGGCGTTTGCTGTTTGGCGGCGCCTGTCACTATTCCGGGCGCGATCCGGTGGATATCGCCGCGTATATGCGACCGAAGCTGCTCAAGGTTTTCCCGCAATTGGCTGATGTGCGCATCGATTATCAATGGGGCGGCAAGATCGGCATCACTGCCAATCGCTTCCCGCAGGTCGGCCGCCTCCAGCAACAGCCGAACGTGTTTTATGCGCAGGGTTATTCCGGGCACGGCCTCAACGTCACTCACTGGTGCGCGAAACTGCTCGGCGAGGCGATCCACGCCGGACACAGCCAAGGCCTCGACGTGTTCAGCCGCGTGCCGCACATGACCTTCCCCGGCGGCCCGGCGCTGCGCTCGCCGCTGCTGGCATTGGGGATGTTCTGGTATCGGCTGCGGGAAATGGTGGGCTGAAACCCTGCTGGCGATGGCGGTGGATCTGTTGAGAGGTTTGTGGCTGACAGACCGCTATCGCGAGCAGGCGCGCTCCCACAGGGAATCGGGGGTTGCCTGGGTTATGTGTTCATCACAGGGGCTGGGGGGAATTGGCTATTTCGGTTTGCTCTATCGCAAGGCACTTCTATATTGATGAAGTGCTTTGCGTTCCTGACGCTCAGTGCCCATTGAATTGAGGAGGACATGGATGAAGTCGTCAGCCAGCGACGAACCACGAGCACCCGGTCAGGCCCCGATCAAGACCCGCCGTTTCGGCGTTTCCCTGGTATGGATCGTGCCCATTGTGGCCGTCCTTGTGGGCATCTCGCTGGTGGTGCACAACATCCTCCAGGAAGGCCCGACCATCACTGTCACCTTCAAGACCGGTGACGGCCTTACCGCCAACAAGACCGAAGTGCGCTACCGCAACGTGGTCATCGGGCATGTCTCGGATGTTGAACTGGCTGACGATCACAAAAACGTCAACGCCACGATCAAACTCGCCAAACAGGCCGAAAGCTTTACCCGCGAAGACTCGCAATTCTGGGTGGTGCGCCCGCGCATCGGCGCCGGCGGTGTGTCCGGGATCGACACCCTGCTCTCCGGTGACTACATTGGCGCCGACATCGGTCAGGCGAACAACCGCGCCAAGCACTTCACCGGTCTGGAAAACCCGCCGCCGATCACCTACGGCGAGCCGGGCAAACGCTTCACCCTGCACGCGCCGGACCTCGGATCACTGGACATTGGCTCGCCGGTCTACTACCGCAAGATTCCCGTCGGCCAAGTGGTGTCGTATGCGCTGGATGCCGATGGCAAAGGCGTCAACATCGAAGTGTTCATCAACTCACCCAACGACGCCTACGTCACCGAGAACACGCGGTTCTGGAACGCCAGCGGCATTGACGTGAATGTCGGAGCAAACGGCTTTGCGGTGAAAACCGAATCGCTGTCGACCCTGCTGGTCGGTGGCATCGCCTTCCGCGCGCCGGATTACAGCCCCAATGACACCACCGCCGCTGAAGACAAGGATTTCGAGCTGTTCGCCGATCAGACCACTGCCCTCGCCCCACCCAATGGCAAGGCGCAATACCTGACCCTGCGTTTCGATCAGGCCCTGCGCGGGCTCAAGGTCGACGCACCGGTGGAATTCCTGGGCGTTGAAATCGGCCGCGTAGTCGGCGTCAATCTGGACTTTGACGAGGTCAAGCGAACCTTTCCGGTGAACGTTGGCATCGTTATTTATCCGCAACGACTGGGTCGGGCCCACGCGAAAATCCTCAAGACCTACAAGGGCGACGAAAACGACGAAGCCACCGGTGCGCGGCTGATCGGCACGTTCATCGAAAACGGCCTGCGCGCGCAGGCGCGCAACGGCAACCTGCTCACCGGGCAGCTGTACATCTCGCTGGATTTCTACCCGAAAGCGCCGAAAGTCGCCTTCGATCCGACGGCCCGGCCGATCAGCATCCCGAGCGTCCCTGGCAGTCTCGAGCAGTTGCAGGAAAAACTCGAAGCGATGGTCAACAAGATCAACGCATTGCCGGTGGAACGCATCGCCAGCAACCTCGACAGCAATCTGGTCGAGCTGCGCAAAGGCCTGAGCCAGTTCAACGCCAAGACCTTGCCGAGCGTGCAAAGCACCCTTGCCGACGTGAGCAAGACCTTGCAGTCGGCCAATTCGACCCTTGCCGAAGATTCGCCGCAACGCGAACAACTGGGGCAGACCCTCGACGAACTCGGACGCATGTCGCGCTCCCTGCGTGAGCTGTCGGATTACCTTGGCCGGCATCCGGAATCGCTGATCCGCGGGCGGCCCGACAATGCCGCTCCGCTGGACCTCAAAGGACCGCCACGCAATTGAGCACAGGAGCTAACTCATGGCTTTACCGCTGAAGATCACCGTGCTCGCTGCTTTCATGTTGCTGGGCGCCTGCCGCAGCGACCCGATCAGCTTTCATACGCTGACCCCGGTGCATCAAGGCGCCGGGCGCAGTGGTGCGGAAATTGCCATCGAGAGCATCAGCGTGCCGCCACAGGTCGATCGGCCGCAAATCGTCATCCGCGAAGGCAACAGCGGCCTGGCGATTCTCGAAACCGATTGGTGGGGCGCCAGCCTGATCGATGAGCTACGCAGCGCCTTGCTCGATCAGTTGAGTAGTGGCGCGGGCCAGCAACGCGCGTCTGTGCGCGTCGAAGTGCAGCGCTTCGACTCGATTCCCGGCCAATACGCGTTGATGGACGTGAAATGGCGGCTACGTGCGATGGGCGATCCGGATGCCGAACTGCTGACCTGTCGCTCGATACTGCAAACGCCGTCGGGGCCGAGCATCGAGGAACTGGTGACCGCGCAGCAGAATAACGTCAAACGTCTGGCCGCGCAGATCACTCAGGCCGCCAGCAATTCGCGCGGTTGCCCGGCCTCGAACTGACTCGGCTCACAGATCGAAACGATCCACCGCCCGCCGCCGCTCGTTGTCATCGCGCACGTCGTAGTTGGCGGTGGTCTGGATGTTGCTGTGATGCGCCAGTTTCTGCGCGATCGACAGGTCGTGTTCTTCGATAACCCGCGTGATGAATGAACGACGGAAATCGTGCGGCATGATCTTCACCCCGACCTGCGTGCCACGCTGACGGGCGATGTAGTAGATCGCATGCTTGGTGATGCGCTCGCGGGTGATGTGGTTGCCGCGGCGGATCCGGTTGAACAGAAATGCATCATCGCTCTCGCCTTCCTTGAGTTGCGAGCGGCGCAGTTCCAGCCAGGCATTGAGTTTGGCGAACGCCCAGGTCGGCGCGTACTTGATCAGTTGTTTATTGCCTTTGCCGGTGACGGTCAGGCTGCGCTCGCTGAAGTCGACCTGGTTCAGGTCCAGATCCACCGACTCCGATTTGCGCATGCCGGTGCCATACAGCAGCGCGATGACGGCGGCGTCGCGCAGCCCTTGCGGACGTGGATCAGCGGCGCAGACTTCCATCAATTCGTGGATCAGCGTGCGCTTGAGGTTGCGCCCCTGGGACAGGCGCGTGCCGGCGATCGCCTTCACCGAACGCATCTTCAACAGATGATCCTGACTGATCAGGCTCATGCGCCAGGCTTCGTTCATCACCCCGCGCACAGCGTTCACGTACAGCGAAGAAGTGTTCGGCGCGTAGCCGTCTTCGCGCAACGCCGCGACCAGCGCCACGACGTCTTCCGGTTGCAGGCCGTGCCATGGAATGTCTTCGATGTCCACGTCCTCGAAGCCGAGGCGATCGGCCGCGTCCTGCAAGACGTAGCGCATGGTCAGCTGGCTGGAAGGCGCCAGGCGCGTCAGGTAAAGCGTCAGTGGATTAGTGGTGGACGCGGTGGATTCAGTACTCGACAAGTCAATCAAACGAAACGGCCTTGGTAAAAAAACAGTTCAACAAAACGACACGATGACAAAAACGGGCAAGTGCCGGGCTGCCCCAAAAAAAGGCCTACAACCTGCCGCCCGACCGCGTGAAAGTCAATCAGGCATTCCCTTGCCGGCCGCCCAACCTTTTGAATTTCGGTGCTTTTCAGACAACCGGGTGCTGGCATTGAGCCTGCGCCGAGTGAAGGGCCATCAGCGTCGCCGGCCTATCCGCGCCCGGGAAGTCACGTTCCACAAACAGTAGGCAAATTGAAACATGCCCTTGCCTATCCTGACCTTACGTCATGAACACCCGTCCGGCTCAGGAGTGTCCTATGAAAATCACGGTCTTTGGCAGCGGTTACGTGGGTCTGGTGCAAGCGGCGGTATTGGCCGAGGTGGGCCATGAGGTCATATGCATGGACGTCGATCAGAACAAAATCGAGCAGTTGCGCCAAGGCCACGTCAGCATCTTTGAGCCGGGGCTGGCGAACCTGGTGCGCGAGGGCCTGGACGCCAAACGCCTGCACTTCACCACTGATGAAAAACTCGCCGTGCAGCACGGTCGGGTGGCTTTCATCGCGGTGGGCACACCTTCGCGTGAAGATGGCTCGGCGGACTTGCGTTACGTGCTCTCGGTAGGCGATGCGATTGCCCTGCACCGCGAGCAACCGTTGATCGTGGTGGAGAAGTCCACAGTGCCAGTGGGCACCGGCGACACCTTGCGCGCGCACATCGAGAAAGCCCTGATCAGGGTGGGCCGGCTGCTGCAGTTCGATATCGTCTCCAACCCGGAATTCCTCAAGGAAGGCTCGGCCGTTGCCGATTGCCGCCGCCCGGACCGAATCATCATCGGCTGCGAAGGCAACGAAGTGCGCGATGTGATGCGCGATCTGTATGCGCCGTTCAACCGCAACCATGACCGCATCCTGTTCATGGACCTGCGCAGCGCCGAACTGACCAAATACGCCGCCAACTGCATGCTCGCGACCAAGATCAGCTTCATCAACCAGATTGCCGAACTCGCCGAACATCTGGGCGCCGACATCGAAGCGGTGCGCCAGGGCATCGGCGCAGACTCGCGCATCGGCTATCACTTCATCTATCCGGGCTGCGGCTATGGCGGCTCGTGCTTTCCCAAGGACATGCGCGCGCTGATCCACAGCGCCGAACAAGCGCACTGCTCCAGCGACTTGCTGCAAGCGGTCGAAGCGATCAACCAGCGCCAGAAGCACAAGCTGTTCGAGCGCATCAACGCCTTCTACCAAGGCGACTTGCGCGGCAAGACCTTCGCTCTGTGGGGCCTGGCGTTCAAACCCAACACCGACGACATGCGCGACGCGCCGAGCCGGGTCCTGCTCGAAGCGTTGTGGGCAGCCGGCGCCAGCGTCCGCGCCTTCGACCCCGAAGCCATGCAGCAAACCCAGAACCTCTACCCCGACGAAGCGAAACTGCTACTGATGGGTACCCCCGAATCAGTCCTCCCCGGCGCCGACGCCCTGATCATCTGCACCGAATGGCAACCCTTCAAAGCCCCGGACTTCGACCTGATCAAACAACGCCTCAACAGCCCGGTGATCTTCGACGGCCGCAACCTCTACGACCCCGAACGCCTGGCCCGCAACGGCTTCCATTACTTCGCCATGGGCCGCGGAGCGTCACGGCAACTGCCGATCCCGCTGCAACAATGGCCGCGTGCGTCGGATGTGGCGTGAGCCGTCCTGTTTATGCGCAGTCTTTTCAGGCTCATTCCAGACAGACAAAGCCAACCCTCACCCTAGCCCTCTCCCGGAGGGAGAGGGGACTGACCGAGGCGGATGCCAGAGGTACGCCGACGTGCGATACCGAGTCGTACGCGATTTTCAAAAATCAAAAGCCCCTCACCCTAGCCCTCTCCCGGAGGGAGAGGGAACTGATCGTGGTGGATGTTAGAGGCACGCCGACGTGCGATACCGAGTCGTACGCGATTTCAAAGCAAAGCAGATCGGCTCCCTCTCCTCGGGGAGAGGGCTGGGGTGAGGGGCGAATCCACCACCAATCCCAAGCCAACCACCCGCTTCTAACCACTCAACAATGAGCGTTAGCTCGAGTGCTTTTGATCTTGATCCACCGGCGACATCGGAAGGCTGAGTGGAGGGATCGATCCGGGCGTGGGAGCGCAGCGACCGTACGACGCAGTCGTACACAGCGGAAGTAGGTGCAGCGAAGCAAACCGTAGCCGCTGCGCCCGGATCGATCCCGCAGCGAAGGGACCCGAGCCTGCGAGGGCCGTACGTAGGAGCAAAGCGTTTTGGGTTACCTTTTTGGCGTTTGAAAAAGGTGACCCGCCGTAAGGGCGGAACCCTGAGTGGCCGTGACCGCAGCAACGGATATGTACCCAAAATAAACCAGCGCTAAAAAACACAGGATCGCCCAACCGCAGGGGCGCCGAGCCGCTTCAATTCAAAATTAATGCACTAAATCTGCATTAATATGAATTTGTCAGCATCGACTTTGCCCGGCACACTGTGCACGTTCCTCCCCCAATGTTGGAACGCTTCGAGGGCTTTCCGGGTATGCCGGACAAGTCCTTTTTTTTGTCCCGAATTTGCTGCAAAGGATCGGATTCACATGCTCGCTCGCTGGTTGCCCGCCGCTATCAACACCCGTCCCACCGAATGGAGCCGTGCCGCCATCGGCATGGCGCTGGGGACGTTGTTCAGTGTCTGGATGTGCGCACAGGTTTTCGGCCATGACGTTGCCTATCACCTGATCGGCCCGCTCGGCGCATCGGCAGTGCTGCTGTTCGCTGTGTCCTCGGGCGCCCTCGCCCAGCCTTGGTCGATTCTCGGCGGTTACCTGTGTGCCGGTGTCGTTGCGCTGCTGGTCGCGCATGTCCTCGGCCGCACCCTTGGCAGTGCCTGCCTGGCGGCGGGCATGGCGCTGATTCTGATGTGCTGGCTGCGTTGCCTGCATCCACCGGCCGGTGCCCTCGCGCTGACACTGGTATTGGCCGACCCTGCGACCATTGCCATGGACTGGAACGCCATGGGACCGGTCATGCTCGGCGCGGTGTGCATGCTCGCCAGCGCCCTCGCCTACAACAACCTGACCCGCATCCGCTACCCGAAACGCCCGGCAGAACCGGCGCCGCTGGTAACACCGGTCGACAGCCTTGCCATCACCGCCGAGGACCTGAAACTGGCGCTGGCGGAAATGGAGGCGTTTATCGATGTCACCCCGGAAGACCTTGAGCGTCTGGTGCATGTCAGTGAGCTGTACGCCAAGCGCCGCAGCATCGGGGAAGTTTTTTCCAAGTAATTTTTCGCGGTTCGGCTAAGGTAAAAACGCAAACAGCGCCTGCACATATCCGGGTTGTACAGGGCAAATTTGCACTGTTACGATCGGCTACTGCCCGTGCGCGGGCATTTCGAATAAAGACAATAAAAGCAGGGAGTTACAGATGACAGCTCAGGCTTCATCCCAACGGACCCCGTCCATGGATACCACGCAGAACGAAGTGCTGGCCGAAGTGCGCAACCACATTGGTCACCTGACCCTGAACCGCCCCGCCGGCCTCAACGCCATCACCCTCGACATGGTCCGTCAGCTGCAACAGCAGCTCGATGCCTGGGCCACCGATGCCAACGTGCACGCGATTGTTCTGCGCGGTGCCGGCGAAAAAGCCTTCTGCGCCGGCGGTGACATCCGTTCGCTGTACGACAGTTCCAAAAGCGGCGACACGCTGCATGAAGATTTCTTCGTCGAGGAATACGCCCTCGACCTGACCCTGCATCACTACCGCAAACCGGTCCTGGCGCTGATGGACGGTTTCGTCCTCGGCGGTGGCATGGGCCTGGTGCAAGGCGCCGATTTACGTGTGGTCACCGAGAAAAGCCGCCTGGCGATGCCGGAAGTGGCGATCGGCTATTTCCCCGACGTCGGCGGCAGTTATTTCCTCTCGCGCATCCCCGGCGAACTGGGGATATACCTGGGCGTCAGCGGCGTGCAGATTCGCGCGGCCGATGCGCTGTATTGCGGCTTGGCCGACTGGTATCTGGACAGCAGCAAACTGGCCTTGCTTGACGAAAGACTCGACCAGATGGAATGGCAGGACACGCCGCTAAAAGCGCTGCAGAACCTGCTCGCCAAGCACGCCGTACAAACCTTGCCTGATGCGCCGCTGCAAGCCCTGCGCCCGGCCATCGATCACTTTTTTGCCCTGCCGGATGTACCGAGCATGGTCG
The DNA here is from genome assembly GCF_036668835.1 of Pseudomonas koreensis. GTDB lineage: Bacteria > Pseudomonadota > Gammaproteobacteria > Pseudomonadales > Pseudomonadaceae > Aquipseudomonas > Aquipseudomonas koreensis_I. The sequence continues at coordinate 158,695 of NZ_JAZEVW010000002.1, read as the reverse complement.
AGCAAATGCGTGAGGTCACTGTCGCCAATAGCCATGATTGGGCGCTGACCACCGCTGATCTGCTGGAAACCCGCTCGCCACTGGCCATGGCCGTGACGCTGGAGATGCTCCGCCGTGGCCGTCAGCTGAGTCTGGAACATTGCTTTGCGCTGGAACTGCATCTGGATCGCCAATGGTTTGCCCGTGGCGATCTGATCGAAGGCGTGCGTGCGCTGCTGATCGATAAAGACAAGACACCGCGCTGGAATCCGCCAACCCTCGCCGAGCTCGACGCTGCGCACGTCGCGAGTTTTTTCCACGGTTTTGATGAGAGCGGGAGCTGAGTCATGCACGATCTCGAACTGACTGAAGAACAAGTGATGATCCGCGACATGGCCCGGGATTTTGCCCGTGGCGAAATCGCGCCCCATGCACAAGCGTGGGAAAAGGCTGGCTGGATCGACGACGCGCTGGTGGCAAAGATGGGCGAGCTCGGCCTGCTCGGCATGGTGGTGCCGGAAGAATGGGGCGGCACTTACGTCGACTACGTCGCCTATGCGCTGGCCGTGGAGGAAATCTCCGCCGGCGACGGTGCGACCGGCGCGTTCATGAGCATTCACAACTCGGTCGGCTGCGGACCGGTGCTCAATTACGGCAGCGATGAGCAAAAGCAGACCTGGCTGGCTGATCTGGCCAGCGGCCAGACCATCGGCTGCTTTTGCCTGACCGAGCCGCAGGCCGGCTCTGAAGCGCACAACCTGCGCACCCGCGCCGAACTGCGCGACGGCCAGTGGGTAATCAACGGCGCCAAGCAATTTGTCAGCAACGGCAAACGGGCGAAACTGGCGATCGTGTTTGCGGTGACTGATCCGGAGCTGGGCAAGAAAGGCCTTTCGGCGTTTCTGGTGCCGACCGATACGGCAGGCTTCATCGTCGATCGAACCGAGCACAAGATGGGCATCCGTGCCTCAGACACCTGCGCGGTTACGCTGAACAATTGCAGCATTCCCGAAGCCAACCTGCTCGGCGAACGCGGCAAAGGCCTGGCGATCGCCCTGTCCAACCTCGAGGGCGGACGCATCGGCATCGCCGCGCAAGCACTGGGCATCGCGCGGGCGGCGTTCGAGGCGGCGCTGGCTTACTCCAAAGACCGCGTGCAGTTCGATAAACCGATCATCGAGCACCAGAGCATCGCCAACCTGCTGGCCGACATGCACATGCAGATCAACGCGGCACGCTTGCTGATCCTGCACGCGGCGCGGCTGCGTACGGCGGGCAAACCGTGTTTGTCCGAAGCGTCGCAGGCCAAGCTGTTTGCTTCGGAAATGGCCGAGAAAGTCTGTTCCTCAGCGATTCAGATTCACGGCGGCTATGGCTATCTGGAGGATTACCCGGTCGAGAAGTACTACCGCGATGCGCGGATTACCCAGATCTATGAAGGCTCGAGCGAGATTCAGCGGATGGTGATTGCGCGGGATTTGAAGAACTATCAGTTGTAATGGTGGCGGCCCTTCCCCTCACCCCAGCCCTCTCCCCTAGGAGAGGGAGCCTATCTGTGTTGGTTTTGAAGTCGCGTACGACGCGGTATTTCAGGTCGGCGATTTTCTCCCATCCACCACGATCAGTCCCCTCTCCCTCCGGGAGAGGGTTAGGGTGAGGGGGCTTTTGCTTTTTGTCGCTTATTTACCCTGAAACTCTGCCGGCCGCTTGCCAATAAACGCCGCCATGCCTTCCTTCTGATCCTGCGTGGCAAACGCGGCATGAAACACCCGACGCTCAAACCGCACCCCTTCGCTCAGGTTCACTTCAAAGGCGCGGTTCACGCTTTCCTTGATCATCATCGCAATCGGCAGTGACTTGTCGGCAATCACCGCCGCCACTTTCAGCGCTTCATCAAGCAACTCATCGCTCGGCACGATCCGCGCGACGATGCCGCAGCGCTCGGCTTCCACCGCATCGATCATGCGCCCGCTCAGGCACATTTCCATGGCTTTGGCCTTGCCCACGGCGCGGGTCAGGCGTTGGGTGCCGCCCATGCCCGGCAGCACGCCGAGGTTGATTTCCGGTTGGCCGAATCTGGCATTGTCGCCGGCCAGGATGAAATCGCACATCAACGCCAGTTCACAGCCACCGCCAAGGGCGAAACCGTTGACGGCGGCAATGATCGGCTTGCGCCGGTTGGCGACGCGGTCGCTGTCGCTGAACAGATCGTCCATGTAGATCTGCGGATAGGTCAGCTCGGCCATTTCCTTGATGTCCGCCCCGGCGGCAAAGGCCTTTTTCGAGCCGGTGAGGACGATGCAGCCAATGTTCGCGTCGGCTTCCAGCGCATCGAGCGTCTGGTTCACTTCACTGACCAACTGCGCATTCAGCGCGTTCAGCGCCTGCGGCCGGTTGAGGGTGATCAGGCCAACGCGGCCGTGGGTTTCGAGCAAAATGGTTTCGTACGTCATGAAGAAGATTCCTTGTCAGAGATTGCGCGAAATGACCATGCGCTGAATGTCGCTGGTGCCTTCGTAGATCTGGCAGACCCGCACGTCGCGGTAGATGCGTTCCAGCGGAAAGTCGTTGAGGTAACCGTAACCGCCTAGGGTTTGCAAGGCCATCGAGCAGACCTTCTCGGCCATCTCCGAGGCGAACAGCTTGGCCATCGATGCCTCGACCAGTGCCGGTTGGCCGCTGTCACGCAGGGCTGCGGCGTAATGCACCATTTGCCGGGCGACGGCGATCTGCGTGGCCATGTCGGCCAGACGGAACGCGACCGCCTGGTGTTCGATGATCGGCTTGCCGAACGTGTCGCGCTCACGGGCGTAGTCGCGCGCCGCTTCGAAGGCCGCGCGGGCCATGCCCACCGACTGCGCGGCGATGCCGACGCGGCCGCCCTCAAGATTGGCGAGGGCGATTTTGTAGCCTTCGCCCTCCTCGCCCAAGCGATTGGCCAGCGGCACGTTGACGTCTTCAAAAAGAATCTGACAGGTGTCCGACGCGTGCTGCCCGAGTTTGTCTTCGACCCGCGCCACGCGGTAGCCCGGCGAATCGGTCGGGACGATAAAGGCGCTGATGCCACGCTTGCCGGCGCTCGGATCGGTCACCGCAAACACGATCACCACCCCGGCGTTCTGCCCGGAAGTGATGAACTGTTTGCAGCCATTGAGCACGTAATGATCGCCCTCGCGCCGGGCGCGGGTCTTCAGGCTGCTGGCATCGGAGCCGGCCTGCGGTTCGGTCAGGGCGAAGGCGCCAAGCATCGCGCCGCTGGCCAGCGGTTTGAGGAAGCGCTCGCGCTGGTCGTCATCGCCGAACTTGAGGATCGGCACGCAACCCACCGAGTTGTGCACGCTCATGATCGTCGAGCAGGCGCCATCACCGGCGGCGATTTCCTCCAGCGCCATGGCGTAGGCCAGGTAACCGGTCTCGCAACCGCCCCACTGCTCCGGCACCAGCATGCCGAAAAAGCCCAGCTCGGCCATCTCGGCGATGGCCTCTCTGGGGAAACGGTGCTCGCGATCCCACTCGGCGGCGAACGGTTTGAGCCGTTCCTCGGCGAACTGCCGGGCCATGTCGCGGATCTGGGTTTGGTCTTCGTTGGGAATCATGGTGAATCCTTAATCCTTGTAACAACACAGAACCCTGTGGGAGCGAGCCTGCTCGCGAAGGCGTCGGTATATTCAGCATTCACTTAGCTGATACACCGCTTTCGCGAGCAGGCTCGCTCCCACAATGGAGCTTCGCGGCGCGTCAGTAAATGCATTCCACCGCCATCGCCGTGGCTTCACCGCCGCCAATGCAGATCGCCGCGATTCCGCGCTTGAGCTGCTTCTGCCGCAGCGCCGCCAACAACGTCACCAGAATCCGCGCGCCCGATGCACCGATCGGATGGCCCAGCGCACAGGCGCCGCCGTGCACATTGAGCTTGTCGTGGGGGATTTCCAGGTGGGTCATCGCCGCCATGCCAACCACGGCGAAGGCCTCGTTGACCTCGAACAGGTCAACCTGATCCAGCGCCCAGCCCGTTCTCTTGATCAGCTTCTTGATCGCCCCGATCGGCGCGGTCGGGAACAGCCCCGGCGTGTCGGCGAATGCCGCGTGGCCGTGGATCACCGCCAGCGGTTTCAAGCCCAGGGTTTGCGCCTGCGACTGACGCATCAGCACCAGCGCCGCGGCACCATCGGAGATCGAGCTGGAGTTTGCCGCCGTCACCGTACCGCCCTCGCGGAACGCCGGTTTCAGCGAGGCAACCTTGTCCAGTTTGGCTTTCGGCGGTTGCTCATCGTGGCTGATGACCACCTGCTCTTTGCCCACGGTCACGGTCAGCGGGACGATTTCGTCCTGAAAGCTGCCGTCCTTGATCGCCTGCTGCGCGCGAGTGGTCGAAGCGATGGCGAAAGCGTCCTGGGCCTCGCGGCTGAAGCCGTTGGTTTCGGCGCAGTCCTCGGCGAAGGTGCCCATCAGACGTCCCTTGTCGTAGGCGTCTTCGAGGCCGTCGAGGAACATCGAATCGAGCACGCGGCCATGGCCCATACGGTAACCGGCGCGGGCGCGATCCAGCAGATACGGTGAGTTGGACATGCTTTCCATGCCCCCGGCGATCACCACATCGGCGCTGCCGGCGATCAGCATGTCGTGGGCCAGAATCGTGGTTTCCATGCCCGAACCGCACATCTTGTTGACTGTGGTGCAGCGCGTCGATTTATCCAGCCCGGCACCCAGCGCAGCCTGACGTGCCGGCGCCTGACCGAGGCCGGCGGGCAGTACGCAACCGAACAACACTTCATCCACCGCATCGCTGGCAACCCCGGCGCGTTCGACGGCGGCTTTGATCGCGGCGGCGCCCAGTTGCGGCGCGGTGAGGCTTTTCAATTCGCCCTGGAAACCGCCCATCGGCGTGCGCACCGCGCTGACGATGACAATTGGATCATTGGAAATAGTCATGACAAATCCTCCTTACTTGGCGGCCATGCGCAAGGCGCCGTCGAGACGGATCACCTCGCCGTTGAGCATGCTGTTTACGATGATGTGGCGCACCAGCGCGGCGTATTCGGCCGGCTTGCCCAGACGTGGCGGGAACGGTACGCCGGCGGCCAGCGAATCACGCACTTCCGGGCTCATGCCGGCCATCATCGGCGTTTCGAAAATGCCCGGGGCGATGGTCATCACGCGGATGCCGAAGCGCGCCAGTTCGCGGGCGGCCGGCAGGGTCAGGCTGGCGATCGCGCCCTTGGAGGCCGAGTACGCGGCCTGGCCGATCTGGCCGTCGAACGCCGCCACCGAGGCGGTGTTGATGATCACCCCGCGCTCGCCATCGGCGTTGGCTTCAGACTCGGCAATCGCCGCAGCGGCCAGACGCAGCATGTTGAAGCTGCCGATCAGGTTGACGTTGATCACCCGGGCGAAACTGCTCAGTGCATGCGGGCCGGTCTTGCCGAGGATTTTCTCGCCACGGACGATGCCGGCGCAGTTGACCAGGCCGTTGAGGCTGCCAAACGCATCGAGGGTCGCCTGTACCGCGGCTTCGGCGGCGGCTTCGTTGCTGATGTCCGCGACCACGCTTTGCGCGCCGAGGCGCTGCGCCTGAGCGGCCACGGCCTCGGCGTTCATGTCCACCAGCATCACTTTCGCGCCGGCGCTGACCAGCAGCTCAGCGCTGGCCGCACCGAGGCCGGACGCGCCGCCGGTGACGATAAAAACCTTGTTCTCGATCTGCATGACTGTTTCCTTCGATTCAAGCTGAAACGTTGTTCGCCGCCGCCTCTTGAGCCTTGGCGATTTCCTGGTTGCGCAAGATAAAGCGCTGCAATTTGCCACTCGGGGTCTTGGGCAATTCGCTGACAAATTCGATTTCTCGCGGGTATGAATGCGCGGCCAGACGCTTGCGCACGTGTTGGCGCAGTTCCTCAGCCAGCTCGGGGGCTGCGCGGTATTGCGCACTGAGCACGACGAAGGCTTTGACCAGTTCGGTGCGTTCCGGGTCGGGTTTGCCGACCACCGCCGCTTCGACCACCGCCGGGTGCTCGATCAGAGCGCTTTCAACATCGAAGGGGCCGACGCGGTAGCCGGAGGTGGTGATCACATCGTCGCTACGGCCGACGAAGCTGATGCTGCCGTCCGGGTTCCACTCCACGGTGTCGCCGCTGAGGTAATAGTTGCCGACAAACGCCTTGGTCGGCGCACCTTCGTAGCCGCCAAACCAGCACATCGGCGATCGCGGGCGGTCGATGGCGAGAATGCCGGGCTGGCCGACGCCGAGCTCGTTGTACTGTTCGTCGAGCACCACGATGCGATGGCCCGGCGAGGCAAACCCGGCGGCGCCGACGTGTACCGGATGGTCGAGGCCGTGATGGTTGCACAGGACCATGCCCAGTTCGGTCTGGCCGTAATGATCATGGATGACCACGTTGAGATGGTCGGCAAACCAGCGAATCACTTCCGGGTTCAACGGCTCGCCGGCGCTGCTGACGATGCGCAGTTTGCCCTTGATCGACTTGGCGAATTCATCACCGCCGGCAATCAGCAGACGATAGGCCGTCGGCGACCCGGTGAGGTTGCTGATGCCGTATTTGTTGATCACCCGGCAAGTGCTTTCGAGGGTGAACGGCCCGTCATAGAAAGTAATCGGATGGCCCAGCGCCAACGGCCCGGTGACACCAAAATAGATGCCGTAGGCCCAGCCCGGATCGGCGACGTTCCAGAACGCATCTTCCGGGCGTAGATCCACGGCATCGCGGGTGTAACTCTTGAAGGCGACGATGGCCTTGAGCGGCACCGACAGCGCTTTCGCCGGGCCGGTGGTGCCGGAGGTGAACATCAGCAGAAACGGATCTTCACCGGTCAGCAGCACCGGCTCGCAAACGCTGGAATAGTTAGCCAGTTCGGCCCAGAAGCTGTAATCGCCACGCACGATGCCCTGACCTTTGGCGCCGCCCACCGTGACCAGCGTCGGGCAATCTGCGACTTCAGCGAGTTTCGGCCGGTTGACCGCATCGGTCACCACGACTTTGGCCCCGGAACTGTTCAGACGATGTTCAAGGGCTTTCGGGCCGAAGGCGGTGAACAGCGGCTGATACACCGCGCCAATGCGCCAGGTGGCGAGTACGGTGATCAGCAACTCGACATTGCGCGGCAGCAGTCCGGCGACCTTGTCACCCTTTTGCACGCCTTGTGCGAGAAGGAAATTGGCGAAACGCGCGGCCTTGTCGTGCAGGTCAGTGAAGGTGTACGTCGCACTGCTGCCGTCGCGGCCCTCCCAGAACAACGCAATGCGCCCCGGCAAGGCGTGGCGATCGCAGCATTCGACACAGGCGTTGAGCGCTTGCAGCGAACCGCTGAGCGCGGCCTCGACGGTGTGCTGATAGTTGAACTGTTCGGTAGCAGACAAGTAATCGCGCATTGCCAGAATCCCTCGGTGTTTTTATTAGGCTGGGAACCGTAAACAACAGAGCGATAGTCGCGCTGAGCGGGGCCTGGGGCAATGGTCAAAGCCATCAAGCTGGTTGACTGGTTTGGCCAAAACCCCGGCCATGATGCTCTTTCCCCCGCTCTGCGTGGGAATGCAGCCCGGACGCTCTGCGTCCTTTCCCGAGTTGGGACGCGGAGCGTCCCTTGTGGCATTCCCACGCGGAGCATGGGAACGATCAGTCATGCGGCGCCTGTCATGGCGGTATCGATAGCAGCGCTAGCTCCCACAGGTTGGAACGCATTTCAAACTGTGGAGCTAGCCTGCTATCGATGGCGTCAGCTCAGCCAGCCTCATTCAAGATCAACGTGCGATAGTGCCCCGGATTAGACCCCGACCACTTGCGAAACGCCTTGTAGAACGAGCTGACATCGGCAAACCCCAGGCGCGCGGCGATCTCGGCGAAGCTGATTGAAGGCTCCGCCAGCCAGGAAATCGCCAGCTCCTTGCGCACGCTGTCCTTGAGGCCCTGCCAGGTCTGCCCTTCTAACGCCAGGCGACGGCGCAACGTCGAGGCGGACATGCACAATTGCTGGGCCAGCGCTTCGGTTTCCGGCCATTGCTCGGCGGGCAATTTTCGCAGGTCATGCTTGATCCGGCTGGCGAGACTCTCCGGGTCGCGGTATTTCACCAGAATGTTCGCCGGTGCATGAGCCAGGAAGCGCTGCAGCTCTTCGGGGCTGCGCTTGATCGGCAGGTCGAGGCAGTCGGCGGAAAAAATCATCCGCGTGCGCGGGCGTCCGAAGCGCAGGTTTTGCGAAAACATCACTTGATAGTCATCGGTGAAGTCCGGCGCGGCGCAGCGCAGTTCGATGGCCAGAATCGGAATGCGCCGTCCGGCAAGCCAGCAGGCGACACCGTGGACGATCATCCAGTAGGTGAAATAGGTAAAAGCGCGGCGCGGTTCGGGGTCGTCTTCGAGCAGGACGATTTCCGCCAGGCTTTGCTGGTGCACCAATTGCGCCGGCAGCCGCTCGAGCATCAGCGAGAGAAAACACAAGCCTGTGCTCAGCCCCGCCGCTAATGTCGTTTGCGCTATCGCAGCGCGACACATGAACGCCAGGCTGCCGGACTTGAGCTTGCGCGGGTCCATGCCGAAAAACTCATCGTCGGCGCGCCGGGCCAGCAGGCGCCAGAGCTTCGCGTATTGCGACGCGGGCACCCGTGCGTGATCGGCCTCAAGCAATGCCGGATCGATCCCGACCTTGTGCAGAACCTCCTGCGTGGCCGCGCCGGGCGCACAACTCTGCAACAGCGCTTCGCGCACCAGTTGAACGGCGATGGTGTCTTTTTCCGACATGGAACGCGGCGAGCCTTGTTGTTATTTCGATGCCCGGCATCTTACCCCTGTGGGAGCGAGCCTGCTCGCGAAGGCGTTGGGTCAGGCGAATGCGATGTTGAAAGTGCCGCCGTCTTCGCGAGCAAGCTCGCTCCCACAGGATTGGTGGCGTATTCAGAATCGTGGGCTGTCCACGACACCCTTCCTACAAAGGATATGGGTGAGGCAAAGATCGGTTTTGTTCAGGTTAGGTTCAGCTAAATGTCAATCAATGCCATTTGGGAATGAGTGTCATTATGTTACAACTTAGCTACCTATCTAAATCACCGTTGGTTGTGCCGAATGCTCGTTCCCTTTCTGATCATGCTGCGCGAAGGCATCGAAGCCGCGCTGATCGTTGGCATCATCGCCAGTTACCTCCAGCAAACCGGCCGAGGCCAGTGGATGCCCGCCGTCTGGATCGGAGTTTTCCTCGCCGCCGCTCTCGCCCTGCTGGTGGGCGGTGGCCTGGAACTGGTCAGTGCTGAATTCCCGCAGAAGCAGCAAGAGCTGTTCGAAGGCATCGTCGGGCTGGTCGCTGTGGGTATTCTCAGTTCGATGGTGTTCTGGATGCGCAAGGTCGCCCGTTCGATCAAGCATTCGCTGCAAGCCTCGCTGGATCAGGCGCTGACCGCGTCCAGGCATCAGGTGATCGCGTTGATCGCCATGGTGTTTTTTGCTGTCGCCCGTGAAGGCCTGGAAACGGTGTTCTTCCTGCTCGCGGTGTTCCAGCAGAGCGAAGGCCCGGGCGCGCCGATCGGCGCACTGTTGGGGCTGGTACTGGCAGTCATCGTCGGCTTTCTGATCTACAGCGGCAGCATGCGTCTCAACCTCTCGGCGTTCTTCAAGTGGACCGGGCTGTTCATTCTGGTGGTGGCCGCCGGGATTCTCGCCAACTCGGTGCAGGCGCTGCATGAGGCCGGGCTGTGGAATCACTGGCAGACCGTGCTGTTCGACTTCAGCGCAACCCTGCCGATGGATGGCCCGCTGGGCTCGGTGCTGGCCGGCATGTTCGGTTATCAGGACGCGCCGACCATCAGCACGCTCGGTGCCTATGTGATCTACCTGCTGGTGGCGCTGGTGCTGTTCTTCCTGCCCGCGCCCGCGCCATCGGTGTCATCGACTTCCGTTTCCAGCCAATAAGGACCTTCATGTCCAAGCCTAAAACTCCTCAGGCCTCGCCTCCCCGCGCCTTGCGCTGGGCGGTGGCCGGCTCGGTGGTGGTGATGATCGCCGCCGGCGGGCTGTTCTATTACGCCGCGCAACTGGCCGCCGCCAAGCGTCAGCACAACCGCGATGAAGTGGTGGTCAACATTCATCCGGGCAAGTGCGAGCCGAATGCGCTGAGCGTGCCGGCCGGGCGCGCCAGTTTCCGCATCGTCAACCGCTCGGACCGCGCCGTCGAATGGGAAATCCTCGACGGTGTGCTGGTGGTCGAAGAACGCGAAAACATTGCGCCGGGCCTGAGCCAGGTGATCAACGCCAACCTGCAGCCGGGCGATTATGCAATCACCTGCGGCTTGCTGAGCAACCCGCGCGGCACCTTGCACGTGACCCCGACCGCGGCGTCCGAGGCTGCGGCCAAAGCCAAGCCGTCGATGGTGGCTTTCGTCGGGCCGCTATCGGAGTTTCGCGTATACCTCGCCAGCCAGAGCAGCGCACTGATCAAAGCCGTGAGCGCACTGAATCAAGCCATCGCCATCGGTGATCTGAGTCAGGCGCAGGCGCTGTATCTGCCGGCGCGTGCTGCGTATCAACGGCTGGCCCCGGCAGCGCAACGCCTCGCCGAACTGGATAACCGCATCAATGCCCGTGCCGATTATTTCGAAAAACGCGAAGAGGACCCGGGCTTCGTCGGCTTCCATCGCCTCGAATACGCGCTGTTCCAGCAACGCAAACTCGACGGACTGGCGCCGGTTGCGCACCAACTGCTCAGCGATGTCACTGAGTTGAAACAGCAACTGCTCGCCCAATCACTGCCGCCGGAACAACTGGTGAGCATCGTTGTGCGCAACCTCAACACCCTCGCCGAGGTGCGCGCGGCCAACGGCGAAGAAGAGCGCTACAGCCACACTGACCTCAACGGTTTCGCCGCCAATGCGCAGACCGCGCATAAAGTCGTTGATCTGCTGCGGCCGATGCTGAGCAAATCCGCCGCTGACCTGTTGCCGAAAATCGACGCCGCACTGGCGGACTTCGATACCGCGCTAAGCAACCACACAGTTGCTCAAGGCTACGCCAGTTACGACAGCGTCAGCGGCGAACAACGCCAGCAGCTCGCCCATAAAGCCCAGGCCCTGGCCGACGCGCTGGATGGCATCGATCCCGCCCTTGGCCTTTCCGGCCTGTAAGCAGAAGACCTGACCCGATGAAAGAACTCGAAACCCTCAACCTGCAACGTCGCCGCGTCCTCATGGGCATGGGCGCCGCCGGTGTCGCCCTCGCCGGCTCGGCGCTGAGCTGCCCGGCCATGGCCGCCACGCCCGCGCAAGTCACCGAAGCGCCAAGTAGCGACAAGACAGAAAATCGCCACGATTTCCACGGTGTACACCAGAGCGGTATCGTCACACCGCGCCCGGCCTCGGGCATGCTGGTGGCTTTCGATGTGCTGGCCAGTGATCGTGACGATCTCGAGCGGCTGTTTCGCACCCTCAACGAGCGCATCGCGTTTCTGATGAAGGGCGGCCCGGTGGCGCAGATCGATCCGAAACTGCCGCCGGTGGATTCGGGCATCCTTGGCCCCAATGTCACCCCAGACAATCTGACCATTACCGTGTCTGTCGGTGATTCGCTGTTCGACGAGCGCTTTGGTCTGGCCGCCGCCAAGCCTAAACGGCTGCAACGCATGGTTGGCTTCCCCAACGACGCGCTGGACGCCGATTGCTGCCACGGCGACCTGAGCCTGCAGTTCTGTTCGAACACCGCCGACACCAACATTCATGCGTTGCGCGATATCGTCAAAAACCTTCCGGACCTGCTGCTGGTGCGCTGGAAACAGGAAGGCAGCGTACCGCCGCAGGCCCCTGCGAAACCGGGTGTGCCAGCACAGTCGGCGCGCAATTTTCTGGGTTTCCGCGACGGCTCGGCCAACCCCGATTCCAACGACGGCAAGGCCATGGACCGGCTGGTCTGGGTGCAGCCCGGCAGCGACGAACCGGCCTGGGCGGCCCAAGGCAGTTATCAGGTGGTGCGGATCATCCGCAACTTCGTCGAGCGCTGGGACCGCACACCGTTGCAGGAACAGGAAAGCATTATCGGCCGGGTCAAAACCACCGGCGCACCGATGGGCGCCGAGCATGAAAACCAGGTCCCGGATTACAGCAAGGACCCGGCCGGCAAGCTGACCAAACTCGACGCGCACATTCGCCTGGCTAACCCGCGCACCGCCGCGAGCCAGGCCAACCTGATCCTGCGTCGGCCGTTCAACTACTCCAACGGCGTGAACAAGAACGGCCAGCTCGACATGGGCCTGCTGTTCATCTGCTACCAGGCCGATCTGGAAAAAGGCTTTATCACCGTGCAAACCCGGCTCAACGGCGAACCGCTCGAGGAATACCTCAAACCGGTCGGCGGCGGCTACTTCTTCACCCTGCCCGGTGTCACCAGCGACAAGGACTTCATCGGTCGCTCGCTGCTCAACGCCACACAACCAAAAACCGCCGCCTGAAACCACACTGGAGCCGCCCCGATGAAAAAGACGCCACTCGCGTTACTGCTGACCCTTGGTTTGCTCAACACCCCGCTGTCGGCCTTCGCCGTCACAGCACCGCTGGACCTGGTGGGGCCGGTGTCGGACTACAAGATCTACGTCACCGAAAAGCTCGATGAACTGGCCAGCCACACTCAGCAATTCACTGACGCCGTGAAGAAAGGCGACCTGGCTACCGCACAAAAACTCTACGCACCGACCCGCGTGTACTACGAGTCGATCGAGCCGATTGCCGAACTGTTCAGCGACCTCGACGCGTCCATCGATTCTCGCGTCGACGATCACGAAAAAGGCGTCAAGGCCGAGGATTTCACCGGTTTCCACCGCCTCGAATATTCGCTGTTTGCGGAGAAGTCGACCCAAGGGCTCGATGCCCTGGCGGACGGTTTGAACAAGGACGTCCAGGACCTGCAGACCCGCGTCGCCGGCCTGACCTTCCCGCCGGAAAAAGTCGTCGGTGGCGCGGCGGCGTTGCTCGAAGAGGTCGCCGCGACGAAGATCTCCGGTGAAGAGGATCGCTACAGCCACACCGACCTGTATGACTTCCAGGGCAACATCGACGGCGCGAAGAAAATCGTCGACCTGTTCCGCCCGCAGATCGAGCAGCAGGACAAGGCGTTCGCCGCGAAGGTCGACAAGAACTTCGCCAGCGTGGACAAGATCCTCGCCAAATACAAAACCGCCGATGGCGGGTTCGAGACCTATGACAAGGTCAAGGACAACGACCGCAAGGCGCTGGTCGGACCGGTGAATACGCTGGCTGAGGATTTGTCGACGTTGCGCGGTAAATTGGGACTTAACTGAGGTTTTGTAGCGCCTGTCAGTGCCCTATCGCGAGCAGGCTCACTCCTACAGGGGAACGCATTCCAAAGTAGGAGTGAGCCTGCTCGCGATGGCGGTCGTAGCCGCAACACAAAATCCGAACGATTAGAGGATTCGGTAGAGCAACCGCTCAATCCGCACCCGACTCACGCGCTTGAGAAACTTGGCCACCCCGGCCGGGTAATCCGGCAGCGTTTCCAGATTCTGAAAACTGTCGATGCGCGTGGTGTGGCGGAAGATCTCTTCCAGCTCCTGCGCTCGCGGTGCCAGCCACTCGCCTTTCGGGTCATCGATCAGCAGTGCGTTTTCCAGGTCGAGCCGGAACGCCCGTGGATTGAGGTTGTTGCCGGTCAGCAGCGTGTAACGCTGATCGATCCACATGCCTTTGAGGTGGTAGGTGTTGTCGCCGTCGCGCCACAGGTGCAGGTTCAACTGACCGCTGTCGATGTTGCGCTGATGGCGTTTGGCAAAGCGGCGCAGGCTGATCTCGTAGAGATACGGCAGCGCGGCGATCACCTTGAACGGCTCGCTCGGCGGGATGTAAAAGTCGTTGGCGGTCTTGTCGCCGACCACGATATCGATCTTCACCCCGCGCGCCAGCGCCCGATTGATCTCGCGGATCACCCCCAGCGGCAGGTTGAAGTACGGCGTGCAGATGGTCAGTTGGGTCTGCGCGCTGGCGATCAGCTCGAGAATCGCCCGGTTTAATGGGTTGTTCTTGCCTACACCCAGTAGCGGGCTGACCGACAGCCCTTCCCTGCCGCTGCTGCCTTTGGCCGTGTCGTACGTCGCGTATTTGAGACGGCTGCGCAGATCGCCGATGTCGTTGCGCAGGCTGCGCGTGGTCGGCAGGTTGGGCAGGTCGAGGCGATGCACCGCTTTCGATTCGATCAGGCCATGCTTGACCAGGTGATGCATCGAGTCCGCCAGGTCGTGGCTGTGCAGGACGTGATAACGGTCGAAGCGGTACTTGTCGAACTTGTGCAGATAAACGTTGTTCAGGCTCGCGCCGCTGTAGACCACGCAGTCGTCGATGACGAAGCCCTTCAGGTGCAGCACGCCAAACAATTCGCGGGTCTGCACCGGCACGCCATAGACCGGCACTTCGCTCTGGTGGGTGCGGGTCATTTCCTGATACCACGCCGAATTGCCCGGCTGCTTGCCGGCGCCGATCAACCCGCGCTGCGCACGCAACCAGTCGACCACCACCGCGATTTCCAGCTCGGGGCGCTTGAGCTTGGCGGCGTGCAGGGCATCGAGAATCTCCTGACCGGCTTCGTCCTGCTGCAGATACAGCGCGACGATGTAGATGCGCTGCGTCGCGCTGGCGATTTTCTCCAGCAGGCAACGACGGAACTCGGCGGCGCCGGACAGAATGGTCAGGGCCTCGGCAGTCAGCGGAAAGCTGCGCAGTTTAGGCAGCAGGGAACGTTTGAAAAGCAACGGCATAGGGCTCGCAATGGGTCGAATCCGAAGAGGTTGAGAGCTTACACCATCGTTCCCCTCGGGTCTCGTGGGTGACTGTCATGGCCCCTTCGCGAGCAGGCTCGCTCCCAGCTGGGAATGCATTTCAAATGTGGGAGCGAGCCTGCTCGCGAAAGCGATTTGAAGGCCAGCAAGAAAGTCGCTTGACCAAGAAGAACATTCATTCTACTGTCCGCCACATGAACGAACTCACTAGCAACGAAACCCGCGAAATTATTCTCGATGTCACCGAAAAGCTGATCTATAAAAGTGGCATCGCCGCCACCAGCATGGATCTTCTGGTGAAGACTGCCGGTGTCTCCAGAAAGAGTATTTACCGTTACTTTGCCGACAAGGACGCGCTGGTGGTCGCCGCGTTGCGACGCCGTGATATCCGCTGGATGGACTGGTACAGAAACGCTGTCGATCAGGCCCAAACCCCAGCCGATCGCCTGCTCAACCTGTTCAGCGTGCTCAAAGGCTGGTTCGCCTCCGAAGGCTTTCGCGGCTGTGCATTCATCAATACCAGCGGCGAGACCGGCGATGCGCAGGATCCGGTGCGGCTGGTCGCCAGAGAACACAAACAGAAGCTGCTCGGCTACCTGTGCGAGCTGTGTACCGAACATGGCGCCGAAGACCCGTTGTTGCTGGCCAGGCAATTGCTGATCCTGATTGACGGTGCCATTACCGTAGCGCTGGTGATGGGTGATCACAGTGCTGCCGATAATGCGCAATGCATGGCGCGCAAGTTATTGAACCTGTAACGTTTTAATAAGCCGGACACGTTGTTTAATCATTCATTTATTCGGGAGATTGATATGTCGACTGCAGCTCAGGTACGTCCGCCATTGCCACCGTTCAACCGCGAATCGGCTATCGAGAAAGTGCGTCTGGCCGAGGACGGCTGGAATAGCCGCGATCCAGAAAGGGTCTCGCTGGCCTATACCCTCGATACGAAATGGCGCAACCGCGCCGAGTTCGCCACCAACCGCGAAGAAGCCAAGGCCTTTCTCACCCGCAAGTGGGCGAAAGAGCTGGATTACCGTTTGATCAAGGAACTCTGGGCCTACTCGGATACCCGTATCGCAGTGCGTTATGCCTATGAATGGCACGACGATTCAGGCAACTGGTTCCGTTCGTACGGCAACGAAAACTGGGAATTCGATGACAACGGCCTGATGTTCCAGCGTTACGCCTGCATCAACGACATGCCGATCAAGGAAAGCGAGCGCAAGTTTCACTGGCCGCTGGGCCGGCGCCCGGATGATCACCCGGGGCTGTCCGATCTCGGTTTGTGACTGCAAAAGTTTTAATGTAGGAGCCAGCCTGCTGGCGACAGCGGATTGCCGGGTCACCGGCAATCCGTCGCAATAAGCGCCACCCCATCAGGCGATAACAATCCCCTCGCCGCTCAGGCTATTGAGCGACACCCCGACCAGCGTCACCGAATCATTGCCGAACGTCAGCAGCGTGTCCTGCCCGACGCTGCTGGCATGCGCACGAAAATCGTCTGCCGGCGAAACGCCCTGCACGCCGAGAAACACCAGTTTGTCGTTGGCCGTGTAACCGGACACCCGATCGTGTCCGAATGCACCGCTGAACAGAAAGGTATCGGCGCCGCCGCCCGACTCCAGCAGATCATTGCCGCTACCGCCGACAAACACATCGTTGCCGCTGCCGCCAATCAGGTGGTCGTTGCCGTCGAGCCCGAACAACCAGTCGCCGCCGGCATGGGCCTTGAGCGTGTCGGCGCCGCTGCTGCCTTTCACGCTGGATTCGTAAGTGGTGACGTTGCTGCCCACCTTCAAACCGCTGGCCGTGACGCTGTGCACCACGTCGTCTTTGAACAGCCCCCAGAGAAAGCCCGGCTCTTTGCTGACGATGCTGCCGATGTCGCGGGTGATGCTGATCCCGCCGTTGGCATCGCGCACGTACAGGTTGCCGGTGCCGTCGCTGGCGAAATCGAAGTTCTTCACCGAGCCTTGCAGGTCGAGGCTGTTGCTGCCCTGCCCGCCGAGGATGATGTTGTAGCCGCCGCTGTCGCGGAAACTGTCGTTGCCGGCGCGGCCCTCCAGATAATCATTGCCGCTGCCGCCCTGGATCAGGTCGTTGCCATCGCTGCCGATGATGAACGTGCTGCCCTTGTGGGTTTCGGCGTTGCGGTTAAGGTCTTGCACCCAGGTGTTGGCCCGTGCCGGGTCCGACAGGTTGGCGACGATGATCGTCGAGTCGCGGCTGGTCAGGTCGTAGAACTTCGAGTCCAGCACCCGCGTCATGCCGTCGCCGTAACCGGTCGGCAAGTGCGAAATCCAGGTGGGGATGTTGAGGATCGAGAACGGCAGCACGTTCCAGGCGCTGGAGGCGTAATGGTCGTTGAAGCTGACGATGTTGTCGGTGGTCGAGGTGTGCGGCGCATCGTGCACGCCGACCGAAGCGCCGCTGAAGGTCGAGCCGTCGAGAGCGCGGAACACCGGGTCGTTTTCATAGCCGATATTGAGCACCTTGTCGGTGCTGCTCTGGGTCGGCGAGGCGTAGGCGATGTAGTTGGAGTCGGCAAAGAACCCGCCCCACTTGCCGCCGCTCAAGTCCGCCATGCTGTTGACCGCCAGCCCGCCGAGGCTGTGGCCGCTGACCAGAATGTCCTTGCCGGTGAGGCCGTTGGCCCTGGCGAACGCCATGACATCGTTGAGCAGGTTGCCGAACGCTTCGCCGACGTAGTTTTTCGCATAATCGGCAGGGCCGAACGCGGCGAGCAGATCGTTGATCACGTCGCCAATCGAATCGCCGATGAGGATTTCCCGCGGGCCGCTGGTGCCGCGAAAGGCAATGCCAAGCTCGGTGAGATGCCCTTGAGCATCGTACTTGCCGAGGATTTCCACTTGCGCGCTGGTGTAGCCGGGTTTCTCGCCGAAGAACGTCCCGCGAGCATCGGTCTTGCCGTCGTAGCCCAGTTGCGTGGCGCTGATCGGTGTCCACCCGGCCTTTTGCACCGCTTCAAGGGCGAGTTTTTCCGAGTCGGGGTTCCACGGGATGCCGGGAATAACCCCTTGCGAATCGGTCCCGCCAATCAGCGCGGTGACCAGCGTGGCCGGCAGGCCGAGGCCGAAACCGTTGTGCTGATAACCACTGGCGAAGCCGTTATCGAGGTTGTGGTAGGAATACAGCGTGATCGCCATGGCGTCGCTGAACAAAGCCTTGGAATCGGCCGTACCGAGGTTTTTGTAGTCATACACACCCATTGCCATTGCCTCTCTTGTTGTTGGAATTGTCCAGAGATAGCTCACAGCCAGAGCGCCCCTTGGTGAGCGCACCGGAGCATTTCAGTACTACTGCTTGTAATGTTCATTGTGGGAGCGAGCTTGCTCGCGAAAGCGGTGTGTCAGGTATACAAATATTGACTGGCACTGCGCCTTCGCGAGCAAGCTCGCTCCCACATTGGTTCTTCTACAGATTCGGAATCAGGCGAAGACAAACGCCGAGTCCGACAGGTTAGCCACTCCCACCCCGATCAGGGTCACGGCATAGTCGCCAATCTTCAGCACGGTATCGTCACCGGACTGCGAGGCGTGCTGTTTGTAGTCGTAGCCCTGCCCCGCGCCTTCGACGCCCATGAACAGCAGTTTGTCGTTGCCTTGATAACCATTGATGGCATCGAAGCCGAAGGCGCCGCTGAACAGGAAAGTGTTGTTACCGCCCAGCGCTGTCATCACGTCATTACCGGCGCCGCCGACGAAGGTCACATGGCCCTTGTCGCTGATCAGGCTGTCATTGCCACCGAGGCCGAACAGCCAGTCACCGTCAGCGCTGGCGTGCAGCGCATTGCCGTAGCCATCGCCGCTGAGGGAGTGGTTGTACTGAGTCAGCTCGCTGCCATTGCTCAGGCCCTTGGCCGTGACGCCCCAGGTGATCTCCTTGCTGCCCCACCACGAACCCGCCTCTTTACTGACCAGCGCGCCGATGTCGCGGGTCAGGCTGATGCCGCCGTAGGCGTCGCGCACATAGAGAGTGCCGTCGCCGTCGTTGGCGAAGCTGAAGTTCTGCAGCGGCTTTTGCAGCTCGAAGGTGTTGTGCCCCTGACCGCCGAGCAGAATATTGAAGCCGCCGTCATCGCGGAAACGGTCGTCACCGCCCAGGCCTTCAAGAAAGTCGTTACCGCTGCCGCCCTTGAGCCAGTCGCTGCTGTGCGTGCCGATGATGAACGTGCTGCCCACATGCGGCTCGCCGCTGCG
This sequence comes from Pseudomonas koreensis, assembly GCF_036668835.1. Classification (GTDB taxonomy): domain Bacteria; phylum Pseudomonadota; class Gammaproteobacteria; order Pseudomonadales; family Pseudomonadaceae; genus Aquipseudomonas; species Aquipseudomonas koreensis_I. The sequence continues at coordinate 139,721 of NZ_JAZEVW010000002.1, read as the reverse complement.
GCCGAGGTCTTCAACCCAGGTCTTGCCCCGCGACGCCTCTTCCAGATTGGAAACGATGATCGTTGAGTCCTTATGGGTCAGCGGGTAGAACTGCGAGTCGATCACCCGGTTCAAGCCGTCGGCATAGCCCAGCGAACTGTGGGCCGACCAGTTCAGCGGATTGACGATGCTGAACGGCACCAGGTTCTGCGCGGTGGACGCGTAGTTGTCGGTGAAGCTGACGATGTTGTCAGTGGTCGAATCGTGCGCGCCGTCGTGTTTGCCGAGCGAACCGCTGCTGAAGGTCGTGCCGTCAAGTGCGCGGAACACCGGGTCATTTTCGTAACCGATGTTCAGCACGTTGCTGCCGGTGCTGCTCTGGGTCGGCGAGGCGAAGGCGATGTAGTTGGCATCCTTGAAGAACCCGCCCCAATGGCTGGCGCTCAGTTCGGCCACGCTGTTGACCCCGAGCCCGCCGAGGCTGTGACCGCTGATCAAGACGTCCTGGGCGGCGATGCCGTTGGCCATGGCAAACGCGGCGACAGCCTTGAGCAGATTGTGGAAAGCATTTTTCGCGTAGTTGCTCGCATAATCCGACGGGCCAACGGCGGCCAGCAGGTTGTTTTTCATGTCGCCGTAGGTGTCGCTGTAACCGAGCCCGCCGGTGCCACGAAAGGCGATGCCGATACCGATCAGCTTGCCGGCGGCATCGTACTTGCCGAGCACTTCGGCCTCGGCGCTGGTGTAGCCGTCCTGCTCACCGAAGAACGTGCCCTGCGCACCGACCTTGCCTTGATAACCCAGAGCGGTCGCCGCGATAGGATTCCAAGCTGTGGCCGGTAACGGTTTGCCGGTCGGCGAGTAGGCATACAGCGTCAGTGCGATGGCGTCGCTGTACAACGCTTTGCCATCGGCATTTCTGTAATCGAACAATCCCATGTCGTGTCCTCTCTTCCTTCAAAACGGCAGCGCCCTTGAGCACTGCCGGTACACCAGGAACTGTCGTTAGAACTGCCAATCCAGCGTCAGCCCCACACCGTGGTCTTTTTCGTTCGAGCCGACCAGACCGTTGTAATCCAGATTGACCCGCACGTCACGGTTGAGTGCCAGGCCGGCACGCACGCCGACCACCGCTGCGTCGCGATCCATCGACACGCTCTGCACGGTGAAGGCGCTGTTGCCGTTGGCGAACGCCAGGTGGCTGTCGGCGTCGACACTGCTCAGGTTGTGCTGCCAGCCGAGGCTCGCGCCCAGCTCCAGCTGATGCTGATCCGACAAGGCGAAGCTGCGCTTGGCGCGCACGCCGAGGGTCGACAGCACCACGTCGCGGTTGTCTTCACCGCCCTTCAGCGCCGCCGCGTCACCCTTTTCGGTGAAGCTGTCGGTGTTGAGGTGGACGTAGGACAGATTGGCGAACGGCTCCAGATTCATCGGTTGCAGGCGCAGATCGTACGCAGCCTCGGTGAACAACTGCGCCGTGGTCGCATCGCGCTTGGTTTTCTGCTGGCCGCTGACACCGGCAAACTGCAGATCACGTTTGGCGTCGATGCGGTGCCAGCTGTAGGCTCCGCCGACGGTCAGGCGCAGCGCGTCGATTTCATGTCCCAAATACGCACCCAAGTGGTAGCTGTCGACCGACGCCGAGGAATGCGTGCCGCTGCCCATGCTCAACGAGCTGTCGCTATAACCGGTAACGAAACCCAGGCGCGTATCTTCAGCGATCAAGCCGTCGACACCGGCCAGCAAGCCACCGATGGAGCTGGTGGAATCGGCATTTTCGTGGCCGCCATCGCTCTTGCCCCACGACCCCAGCACCTTGACCCAGGCATTGCTGCGATCGTCAGTCGGCGCATCAGCGTTGAACAGATCGCGCTCACGCAGACGCTCGCCCACGGCTTCGCGCAGGTAGCGGCTGTCGTTGATCAGCAAGGTGCCGATGGCCGGATGGATCTCGCCGGAGAGTTGCTGGAACGCTTGCTGCGCCGACGCCGCGTTCGGCGACAGCAGCAGAGTTTCGAACAGCGCGTTGCCAGCGCCCAAGCGCTCAGCCGCTGCACCGACCGCACGCTGATTCGGCGTCAGGCCGACACTGGCAAACGAGGCGTCGTTGCGCCCCACCGCCAGTTGAATGCCATCCGCCGAGTACGCCAGCGTGCCGCCGAGAAAGGCGTAATCCGGCAACACCTGGCCGAAGCGCCCTTCAATGCCACCGGCCGCTTGCAGGATGTTGTAGCGCGTACCGAGCAGGCTTTGCACTTCGTTGGTGGACAGCAAGGTCGGGCTGTTTTCCAGCGACATGCTCACGGTGGCGCCTTCGATGACGGCTTTGCCGCCGGCAACGATCTGGTCGCTGCTGGTCGGCGACAGCTCGACGGCGTAGGTCGAGCCCGGCGCGAAGGTCACGTCGCCGGCAACATTCAGCGTGCCGATCGAGTTGCCCGGCGCCACCGTGCCGCCGCTGTTGACCGCCAGCGCGCCGATACGGCCATTGCCGCCGAGGACGCCGCCGTCATTCACGGTGACGGCCGATTGCAGCGAACCGTTGATGGCCAGCCGTCCCTGATTGACCAGTGTCGGGCCGCTGTAGGTGTTGTTGCCGGTCAGCACCAGGGTACCGATGCCTTGCTTGGTCAAACCGCCGTGACCGGAAATATCGTTACGCCAGGTATCGAGGCCGCAGGTAATGTCCGTGCACACGCGCTCGGTCGGCTTGCCTTTGTCGATAATGGCGCCGACACCCGGCAGATCGGCGACAAACTGGCCGGAACCGTAGGCGCCGTCGATGCGGAATTCGGCCGGGATGTCCTGCTCGGTAACGAACATCGATGGGCCGTCGATGCCTTTGCGCAGGTTGATCATGCCCCAGCCGTACAAGGCGTCGATGCCCGGTGCGCCAAGGTCGGTCGCGGTGGTGCGCAGGACCGTGGCGACCTGATCGCCAGTCATGTATGGAAAGCGCTCCATCAGCACCGCCACCGAACCGGCCACATGCGGTGCAGCCATCGAGGTGCCGTTGTAGTTGGCATAACTGGTGGTCAGGTTGTCGAGGCTGGTGCCTTCGATGATCGAGCTGTAGATTTTCGTGCCCGGCGCGGCCACGCAGAAGCTTGCGGTGTAGCCGCAGCGCGAGGAAAACGTACTCATGATGTACGGGGTGCTGCTGGCCAGATCCGGGTTCTTTTGCAGGGCGGCGACGGTGATCCAGTTCGGCGCGATGTCCGGGACGAAATAGCCGAGGCCGGCGATCGCATCGGGGTTGTTGAGGTTGTAGTCGTTGCCTGCGGCAAAAATCGTGACGATGCCGCTGCGCGCGGCAGCGATGGCGCCGTCATAGGCGCCGCCGGGTTTGGTGCCGAGCAGCGTGCGGATCTCGTTGAACTGCAACTGCGCGTCGTTGACGGTGAAGTGCGGATACGCCGGATCGCGGCCACCCAGATCGAAGCGGTCGGTGATGCCGATGCCCCAGCTGTTGTTGATGATCCGGGCGCCGCTGGCGATCAGCGCATCCCAACCGGCCTTGTACACCGCGCCGTCGTTGCCGCGCACGATGCCGTCTTCCGGGCCCGGGTCGCCGTTGTCGGCGCTGATGATCTGTGCGCCGAACGCCACGCCATGCATGACGCCACCGTCGCGGCTGCCGGCGGCGATACCGCCGACGTGGGTGCCGTGAGCGCCGAGTTTGCCGTTGGAACCGACTGTGGGCGAGCCGTCATAAAGGAACGCGTCCCCGGCTTTGACCGGGATGTAAGGGTCGGTGTATTCGCGAATGCCGCGGGTGACCAGGGTGACGACTTTGTTGCTGCCGGAAAACTCCGGGTGTGCGGCGTACACCGGCTGGTCGAAGATCCCCAGCTTCACGCCTTTGCCGGTGTAGCCGGCGGCATAAGCGTAATCGGCACCGATCGCGCCCAGGCCCCAATCGGCCTGGAATTCGCTACTGCGCCAGCTCGACGGATCGCCCGTGCGGCCGTTCTCCACGTAAGGCGCAGCGTGGGCGGTGCCGAGGGCGCAGAGCACGGCGAGCGTCAGGGTTTTCAGGGCAAAGCGGCCACCCGTTTGCGCGGGGGTATTGTTGTTGTTCATCCAGCGACCTTCCTTAGTGTTGTTGCGAAAAATCCGTCTCAATCCGCACGCTGATCCTTCCCACGCAGGAGCGTGGGAACGATCAACGCCTGTGGCGATGCGTAGCGATTAGAACTGCCAGTTCAGGCTCAGGCCGACGCCGTGCAGTTTTTCGTGACTGGCCAGTTGTCCGTGGTAATCGAGGTTGACCCGTACGTCCTTGCTCAACGCCAGGCTGGCTTGCACGCCGACCAGCGCGGCGTCGCGCACCAGCGCTGAACCTTCCACCGCGTACGGCGTGCCGCCGCTGGCAAAGCGCAGGTGTTGTTCTGAATCGATGTCGCTGAGGCTGTGCTGCCAGCCGAGGCTGCCGCTGACGTCCAGCGCTTGCCCTGCCGAAATATTGAAAGTCTTGCGCGCCCGCACGCCGAGGGTACTGAGCACCGCGTCGCGCTGATCGCCCGAGCTTTTCAACGCTGCCGCATCGCCCTTCTCTGTGAAACCTTCAGTGTCCAGATGCACGTAGGTCACATTGGCGAACGGCTCCAGCGCCAGTGGTTGCAGGTCGACTCGATAAGCCGCCTCGCCGAACACTTGTGTGGTCGCCGCGTCGACCTTGGCTTTCTGCTTGCCGCTGACTACGCCGTAGTGCAGATCACGCTGCACATCGGCGCGATGCCAGCTGTAAGCCGCGCCAGTGCTCAAGCGCCAGGCGCCGATTTCGTGCCCGGCATAGGCGCCGAGGTGATAGCTGTCGACCTTGGCTGAAGAATGCGTGCCCGACCCCATGCTCAGCGAACTGTCGCTGTAACCGGTAACGAGACCGATGCGAGTCTGCTCATCCAGTGCGCCATCGACACCGGCCAGCAGGCCACCGATCGAGGTGTTGTAGCCGGCCGTGTCGTGGCTCGAATCGGTTTTGCCCCACGCGCCGAGGGCTTTGATCCAGCCGTTGCTTTGCCCGGCGTTGCTGTCGCGCAGGCGCTCGCCCACCGCGTCACGAACCTGGCGGCTGTCGTTGATCAGCATCGTGCCGAGCGCCGGGTAGATTTCGCCGCTCAACTGCTGGAACGCTTGTTGCGCGGTTGGCGCGTCTGGCGCACGCAGCAGGCTTTCAAACACTGCGTTGCCGGCGCCGAGACCTTCCACGGCAGCGGCCACCGAACGTTGGTTCGGGGTCTGGCCGACGCTGGCGAACGACGTTGCGTTGCGCTCGATGTTCAATTGAATGCCACTGGCCGCGTAATCAAGGCTGCCGCCGATAAACAGGTAATTAGGCAGCACTGCGCCGAACTGGCCCTGAATGCCGCCGGCTGCTTGCAGAATGTTGTACTGACGACCGAGCAGGCTTTGCGCCTCGGCAGTGCTGAGCAGCGTCGGGCTGTTTTCCAACGAAAGGCTGACGGTCGCACCACTGACAGTCGCCGTGCCGCCGGCGACGATGCGGTCGCTGCCGGTCGGCGACAGCTCCACGGCGTAAGTCGAGCCTGGGGCCAGCGTCACATCACCGGCGACGTTCAGGGTGCCGATGGAGTTGCCCGGCGCCACCCTTCCGCCGTTTTTCACCGACAGCGCAGCGATGCGTCCGGAGCCGCCGAGGGTGCCGCTGTCGTTCACCGTGACCGCTGATGTCAGCGAACCATTGACCGTCAGCAGCCCGCCGTTGACCGTGGTCGGCCCGCGATAGGTGTTGTCGCCACTGAGCAGCAGATGCCCGGCGCCCGATTTGATCAGGCTGCCCTCGTACACCCGCCCCGCTGCCGCCGCAGCCCGCGCCGTGCCGACTGCGTAATCGGTTTGATCCTGCTGGCTGGCCCCGAGCGCAACGCCATTCTGCCAGCCCTTGTCTTGCAGGGTCTGTTGCCAGGCGCTGTATTCGGCAAGGTCTTCGCTCTGGCGCTGGAGCAGCGCTTTGTCGGAGATGTCATTGCTCCAGACATCGCTCTGCCCTGCGCCGAGGTTGGCGTCGAACTCGCCGAGCAACTGCCCCGGCCCGTGCATCGCCCGGTTCAGATTGGCCACACCCCAGCCGACGCGTTCGCTTGGCGCATCGGTGACCGAACCATCCAGTTGCGTCGCGGTGGTCAGCAGCACTTGCAGCGCCTGCTGGTTGTTCATGTACGGATAGCGTTCCATCACCAGCGCCAGCGCGGCGGTGGCATGCGGCGCGGCCATCGAAGTGCCGGATTTGATTGCGTATCCGCCGCCAGGAATGGTGCTGTCGATCTTCGCGCCGGGGGTGGTGATGCACCAGTATTTGGCGATGCCGCACTGGTTGTACTTTTGCTGATTGCCCTGATCCAGCCCCGAGACCGCCAGCCAGTGGCCTTCCAGTTCCGGCTGAAAGTACGGCAGCGCCGAGCGCACGCTGGCATTCGGGTAGCCGCTGTTGCCAGCGCTGAACACGTTGATCACACCACGGCGAGACACATCCGCCGCCGCATCGAGCCAAGTGCCTTTATTCCAGTGCTGGGCATAAGCGGCGTGCAGGTCGGCCAGTGTGCGATAGCTGACATCCGGCGGCTGACTGCCCCAACTGTTGTTGATCGCGCGCACGCCGGCATCGGCCAACGCGTCATACACCGCTTTGAAATAGCGCGGGTCGGGGCTCGGGCCGAACAGAAAACTGTCGTTCTTGTTGGTGTTGCCGACGTAGATCTGCGCGTTGTACGCCACGCCGTGCATGCCGCTGCCATCGCGCGCGGCGCCCATGGTGCCGACCACGTGGGTGCCATGGGAATCGTTGTTCGGGTTGAGCGTGCCGTCGACGTTGAACGCTGAGCCGTCAAGGTAAGTACCGCTGGCCAGCAGCGGATGGTAGCGATCTCGGGTGAACTCAGGGTGGACGGCGTCGAAGCCGGAATCGAGGGCGCCGATTTTAACGCCTTGGCCGGTGATGCCGGCGGCATAGGCGTACTCGGCTTGCATGCGACTCAGGCCCCAATCGCGGACGAATTCGGCGCTGCGCCAACTGGCTGGATCGCCGGGTTGGCCGGCTTCGAGGTAGGCGGCGTGGGCCGCTGTTGTCGAGATTGCAAACAGCAGGGTGCCGACCGAAATCGGCTTGATGCGTACGTCCATGTTTTGTTCTCGCTTTTATTGTTTTTGTGCAGGGCTTTTTTACGGTGTTGCCTGCTTCCCCTCATCGGAACGCCGCCCGTCCAGCCCTCTCCCCCAGGAGAGGGAGCCGTTTTGTGTTGAGTTTCGAACCGAGTCCAACTCAGCTTCTTTAGTGAATTCACTATCGAACCGTCAGGTCGGCGGATTTCTTCAGCATCCCCCATTCAGTCCCCTCTCCCTCTGGGAGAGGGTTAGGGTGAGGGCTGCCCAGCGACCACAAATGCCTCGTCCACCCGCGCCAGATCCTGCTCGCTCAAGGTCCCGGCGTAAAAATGCAACTTGGTCCAGGCCATCAAGTAGTCATACCGCGCCTGCGCCAGATCGCGGCGGGTGGTGAACAGTTGTTGCTCGGCGTTCAACGCGTCGAGGTTGGTCCGCTCACCGCCGAGGATGCTTTGTTTGGTCGAGACCACCAGCGCTTCCGCCGAACTCAGGGCTTTCTGGTAGGCGCGCAATTTGCTCACCCCGGACAGGCAAGCGCTGAACTGACGACGCAGTTCGATCAGCGTCTCGCGGGTCTTGCCGTCGAGTTCGTATTCGGCCTGCTCCATCGTGCGGCTGGCCTGGCGGGTCGAGGCGGATACGCCGCCACCTGCATACAGCGGCACGCTGACTTCAAAGCCGATCGTGTTGGTTTCGTAGCGCTGGTTGTAGGTGTTGCCGCTTTCCGATTCGTTCTGGCGCATCGAGGCGTAGGCGCTGACTTTCGGCAGGTGCCCGGCGCGGTTGCGCTCCACCTCGTAACGCGCGACTTCCACGGCCTGGCGCTGCGACGCGAGGTTGGGGTTGTTGCTCACCGCCAGTTCGTGCCAGGTGTCGTAGTTGGCAGGTTGCAGAGCGAAGGTCTGAAAGTTCTGGTTGAGCGGCGCCAGATCACCGATATCCACCGCCGGCGTGCCGACCAGTGCGCCCAGTTCACGCAGCGCGGCGTCCTGCTCGTTGCGCGCCTCGATTTCCTCGGCCGTCGCCAGTTCGTAGCGCGACTCGGCTTCGAGGATGTCGGTGCGGGTGCCCTCACCTTGCTTGAACATGTGTTCGTTCTGCTGGAACTGCTGTTCGTAGGCCTTCTTCTTCGCCAGTGCGATGTCGATCTGGTCCTGGGCAAACAGCGCCTTGGTGTAGTTGTCGAGTACACGCACCAGCAGTTCCTGGCTCTTGCCACGGAAAGCTTCATCGGCAAACAACGACTGCGCCACACCTTTGCGGTACGCCGCATACGCCTCGTAATCGAGCAGCGGCTGTTGCAGGGTCAGTGCCGAGCCGTAACTGCTGTAGTTGCGCTCGTCGGTGTTATTGCGGGCGCGCTCGTCCAGAGACGTGGCTTTCGACGAGTTGCGGCCCTTGTTATAGGTGTAACCGATGCGCGGCAGCAGCCCGGCGCGGCCGATGGCGCGGTTTTCCAGGCCCGCATCGCGTTCCTTGATCGCCCCGAGGAACACCGGGTCATTGCGCAACGCCTGTTCGTAGATCTCGAACGGCCCCATGGCCGCTCCTGCCGATTGGCTCGCGAGCAATGTCAGCGCCGCCAGCATTGAAAACTTGGTCATACAGCCGAACATCCTTATTCCTCGGTCAACGCGGAACCGGCCCGGTCGAGCAGCGGTTTGAACAGGTAATTGAGGAGTGAACGTTCACCGGTACGCACGAACATTTCTGCCGGCATGCCGGGTTTGATCACCAGACCGTTGAGCTTCTCCATGGCCTGATCGCTGACGCTGCTGCGCAGCACGTAGTACGGCACACCGGTTTTTTCGTCGACCATCTGGTCGGCGGAAATCAGGCTGACTTCGCCCGGTACGCGCGGAGTTTTGCTCTGGTTGAACGCAGTAAACAGAATGTCCACGGGCAAATGCGTGCCGACCTTGTCGATCAGGCTGATCGGCAAGTGGCCTTCGACTTCCAGCGAAGTGCCCTGCGGCACGATCTCCAGCAAGGTTTCGCCCTGGCGCACCACGGCGCCTTCGGTGTGCACGCCGAGGTTGACCGCCACACCGTCGGCAGTGGCGACAATCTCGCTGTGCTGCAGGTCGAAACCGGCCGAGGTCAGTTGCTCCGACAGCGTCACGCTTTTCAATTGCGCGTCGGCCAGTTGCGTGCGCACTTCCTTCTGGTATTCCTCGCTGTGCTGTTGCAGCTTCAGGCGCGTTTCGAGGATGCCCTGCTCGACCCGGCCGCTCTCGCCGGTGTTCTCGGCCAGTTGCTGCTGCACTTGCGACAGTTGCCGCTGATATTCCATCAAGCGGTTGCGCGGGATGTAGCCGTTGTCAGCCAGTGGCTGCAAATTGCTCAACTGCTGTTGCAGCGAATTGGCCTGCGCGTTCAGGTCGGTGCGTGCGCGGCGCATGCCCGCCAGTTGCGCGGTGGCGCCTTCGATGCTTGCACGCAGCCCGGCCTGCTCGCGGTAAAACGCCTCGCGGCGACTGCTGAACAATTGCCGCTGTCCTTCCAGCACCAACGCCAGGCGCGGGTCTGGGTCGCTGCTCAGTTCTGCAGGAAAAGTCACTTGCTTGAGGTTGTCACGCTCGGCCTGCCAGCGCGCGAGGCTGGCCCAGGCCATGCGGTATTGCGCTTGCAGCGACTGCACGTCGGCGGCGACCTGGGTCTGGTCGAGACGGAACAGCGGCTGGCCTTGTTTCACGATTTCGCCTTCGCGCACCAGAATCCGGCTGACCACGCCGCTGCTCATCGACTGCACGGCTTTGCGCTTGCCCGAGACCACAACGGTGCCCTGTACCGGAATGCCTTGATCGAGCGGCGCCAGGGCCGCCCAGGTGAAGAAACTGCCAGCGCCGACAATCGCCAGAATCCAGCCCATACGCGCGAAGAATTTCGCGTCGCGTTCCGGGCGTTCGCTCAGGTAGGCGTGTTCCATATTCGCTTCGTTTTCAGTGTTCATGCTTGCGCTGCTCATACACCCGAATTCCTCGTCGAGGGCTGATACTGTCGGCTCATGCTGAGCCCGCCCGGTGCCTGCGCGGCTTTTTCGCGTTGTTGTTCAGGGTTGCCGGAGAGTGCCTTGAGCACGTCCTGGCTTGGGCCGAAGGCTTGCAGGCGGCCATCGTTGAGCACCAGCAGCTTGTCAGCCTGAGCCAACACCGAAGAACGATGCGTCACCAGCACCACCGTGGTGCCCTGCGCCTTGAGCGCGGCAATCGCGCTGGCCAGCGCCGCTTCGCCGACGGTATCGAGGTTGGAATTGGGTTCATCGAGCACCACCAGGGTCGGCGTGCCATACATTGCACGGGCCAGGGCAACGCGCTGTTTCTGGCCGCCGGACAAGCCACTGCCGTCCTCGCCCAATTGCGTGTCGTAGCCTTGCGGCAACCGCAGGATCATCTCGTGGACGCCGGCCTGCTGCGCGGCCGCCACCACTTGCTGCGGATCGGCCACGCTGAAACGCGCGATGTTCTCGGCGATGCTGCCGCTGAACAGTTCGATGTCCTGCGGCAAATAGCCGATGTACGGGCCGAGCTGATCGCGGTTCCAGCGATGAATATCCGCGCCATCCAGGCGCACGGTGCCGCCCAGTGTCGGCCACACGCCAACCAGTACCCGCGCCAAGGTCGACTTACCCGAGCCGGACGCCCCGAGCACGCCGAGCACTTCGCCGGCGGCGAGATTGAAATTGACCATGTGCAAGGTCGCGGCACGCTGCCCCGGCGGGCCGGCGCTGACCTGTTCGAAGGTGATCTGGCCTTTCGGCGCCGGCAATGCCATGGCGTCGTCACTGGGCGGGAACGCTTGCAGCAGCGCGTCGAGACGGCGGTAAGCCAGCTTCGCCCCGCTCCACTGTTTCCACACCGCGATCAACTGGTCGATCGGGCTGAGCACGCGGCCCATCAGAATGGAACCTGCGATCATCATGCCGGCGGTCATGTCGCCCTTGATCACTAGCAAGGCGCCGAGGCCCAGCACCAGCGATTGCAGGCACAGGCGTAAGGTTTTGCTCAGCGAACTGATCACTGCACCGGTGTCACTGGCCTGATTCTGCAAGCCGAGGAAGCGCGAGTGCACCTGGAACCAGCGCTTGCGCAGCGAACCGAGCATGCCCATCGCCTGAATGGTTTCGGCGTTGTGCAAATGGCTGGTGGCCAACTGGCTGGATTTCTGCGAAAAACCGGCGGCCTCGCCCAGCGGCTTTTTAGTCATGTACTCGTTGAGGCACGCCAACGCGATCAGCAACAGCGCGCCGGCCGTGGCGAGCACGCCAAGCCAGACATTGAACAGGTAAATCACGAACAGATAGACCGGAAACCACGGCGCATCGAAAAACGCGAACAGCGCCGGGCCGGTGACGAATTGGCGAATATGGGTCAAGTCGCCCAGCGATTGCCCGGCATTGCCCTCGCCCTTGAACAGGTTGCGTTCGAACGCGGCTTGATACACCCGCAGGTTGAAACGGCGTTCCAGCTGACTGCCGATACGGATGACGATAAAGCTGCGCACCACTTCCAGCAGGCCGATAAAAGCGAAGAAACCCACCACCATCAGCGTCAGCATCGCCAGGGTCGTTTCGTTCTGCGACGACAGCACCCGGTCATAGACCTGCAGCATGTAGATGGACGGCACCAGCATCAGCACGTTAATGAGCGCCGTAAAGCAACCGACGCTGATCAGAATGCTCTTATAGTCAGCCAAAGCCTTGAACAAGGGAGCGGTGGCTGGGGCCTTCGCCATCTTCATTGAATATTCCTGAAAACTATCTCTCGCCATTCATTGGCGAAATTCGAGTTGATAATCCGCACGCGGCGGAACTTGCCTTCTTACCTGGCGTTTACACTTTCATAACAACTAGCGCCTTGAACTACGGTGCAGTTGCCGATTGAAGGTGGTTTATAACGCCGAGGCAGCGCTTTATATTCAAACTACGTCTCTGACTTGATCGTTGCCGGTCAACGCACTGTGCGCTCAAGGGTAATGATCAGGCCCGACTTCAAAGTACTCAGATAAAGCCCATCACGTTGTCGGCTGAAGAACTGGATTCTTGAGCCTTCGTTGCCCGTGATCGACAGGCCGTCAGGGTCGGCAAACCAGCCGATCGGCAGTTGTTCAAGCCACGCGCCGAGACAGTCGGCGCCGTCACCCAAAGTCTGGTTCGCGCGCAATTCGACAGCACAGGTGTTCGAAGGCTTGTCCTGAAGCTTTTGTGCCTTCGAGTCGTCGCTTGTCGCAGACAATGTCGCTTGCCAGTGCCCGGCGAAGACCGCCGGATCTTCCAGTCTAAGGCTACTTGCCATGCTCGTTTCTCCTGAAACCATGATGAACGCCGCCGTGAGCCACGCCCCTGCCTTGTAGGTAAAAGCTTTACCGATCATGGGAATAATCGCTCCGGCGTGTAGCCTTGCTTACAGTTCAGCACGATGCAAGCGGAGAAAGCGGCGCATCAAGCGCCGCTTTGTCCTTTTACATCACGCCACGATGTCGCTGGTGGCCGCCTGGCCAACGGTGCTGACGATGAAGTCAGCCACGCCGTGCCCGGAGAAGTCCACCGACAACAGGCTGCTGCCACCCGACGAGGTCAGCACCGCATCGCCGGCCGCCCCCGTGAAGCTGTTGACGAAGTGCAGGCCTGCACCGTTGGTGATGCCGGTCAGGTCGATCTTGTCCAGACCGCTGACGAAATCAAGGATCTGATCGATCGTTCCCGGCTTGGAATCGGAGCTGGCCGCGAACACAAACGTGTCCGAACCGGAACCGCCCCACAGCTTGTCGGCACCGCCCGCGCCGAAGAGGATGTCGTTACCGGCACCGCCCTTCAGCTCGTTGGCCACGCTGTTGCCGATCAGCAGATCACTGCCGGAACCACCAATGGCGTTTTCGATGATCGCGCCTTTGGCAATCGACACGTTGCCGACCATGCCACCGACGTCGGAGAACGAGGCGTCATTGAGGTTGATTTTCTGGTTCTGGGTGAAACCGGAAAAATCCAGGGTGTCCCTGCCGCCCGCATCCCAGACCGAGAACACCACTTTGTCGCTGGACGACGAAGCACTGAGGAAATCGCGCCCGGTGTTGGAGTTGAAACCGTAAGTGCTGTCACCGGTACGGGTGCTCATGTTGGCGCCGTAGAGCTTCTGGATAGCTGCGATATCGTCCATCAGCGGCCCAGAGGCATACGCTTCCACCCCGCCCTTGCTGAAGTTCTGGTTGGTGTTGCTTTCGCTCCAGTAACTCATGACGCTGTAACCGCGGGTGTCTTGCCCGTAGGTCGCATCGTTGTAGGTCGGGTTGCCATTGCCGGCGTTGTAGTCACCGGGGTGCGCAAGACCGAGGGTGTGACCAATCTCGTGGGTCAGGGTCTGACGGCCATAGTTGTTCAGATCCGGGTTCTTGTTCTGCGTATAACCGCTGTTGATCAAGTACCACGAAGTACCGTCATAACCGGCACCGGTCCCCGGCAAATAGGCGAACGCCGCAGCGCCATCCTGACCACCACTGTAGTTACCGAAGGTCATGTGCCCGTCACCGCCCGAGGCTTTCTCGGTGAAGGTAACGTTGGCGACATCGGCCCAGGACTGCATGGCCAGCTTGGCCTGAGCCTGCTGTTGCGCACTGAACTGGCTGAACCCGCTGATCCCGTGTTTGTTCATCGTACTGAACGACGCCGAGGTCAGGAACGTATAGGTCAGCTCGATCTTGCCGCTACCGTCCTTGTCCTGATAGGCAGCGCCATCGCGCAGCAACTGGGTCGCTGCCTGATCGACGGTGTACGAAGGTTTGCCATTGACCGTGAGATTACCGCCACGGTCATATTGATGGCTGAAGCTATTGATCTGGTTATACGCCGAACTGGCAGCGGCCAGCGACTGCGGCGCCGCAGACAGCAACAAAGCCTGCTCGGCGGAATCAATAGCATTGGTTTTGACTTTCGACATAAACACACTTCCTTGTTAAGCAATGGAACAGTTTTTGTCCGATAGCGACGATCCCGGCGAGATCGTCCTATCACTCGCCCAATGAAGGCGTAAGAAACCTGACACAATTCGAAATGTTGCGTAAAGGATTTTTTTAGTTGGGTTTAGAACGCTTCAGAAAAACAGCCGAAAACATTGCGCGCAAGGGTTGAAGATTATTTGAAGTCGCGCAGGAAGTGCGAAATTGTCTGACGATTTTCTATTTAAATATTAAATATCGGTAAGTTGTATTTTGTTAGGTGCGTCGCACTTTGGTGGTGCGGCGATATTGGATTGATATCAAGTGATATTTGCGGTGCATACCTTCAAAGCGGCGTCGTCCCCAAAGCCCCCTCACCCTAGCCCTCTCCCAGAGGGAGAGGGAACCGATCGAGTTGTTTGGACCAAGCGCGCCAACATGCGATATCGAGTCGAATGCAGATATTAAAACCAACCAAAATCGGCTCCCTCTCCAAGGGGAGAGGGCTGGGGTGAGGGGCAGCCACACCACAAATCCAAAGCCAAACGCCCCGCTTCTAACCACTCCTTACAATGAGCACAGCTCGAGTGCCCTTGATCTTGCCTAACCGGCCCCATCGGCAGGCTGAGTGGAGGGACCGATCCGGGCGTGGGAGCGCAGCGACCGTACGACGAAGTCGTACACAGCGGAAGTAGGTGCAGCGAAGCAAACCGTAGCCGCTGCGCCCGGATCGGTCCCGGAGCGAAGGAACCCGAGCCTGCGAGGGCCGAACGCAGGGGCCCAGCGTTTTGGTTACTTTTTGGCGTTTGAAAAAGTGACCCGCTGTAAGAGCGGAACCGCCAGCCGCAACACCCAAAGAAACGGATATACACCCAAAACCCCAGGAACCTGGTCGGCCCAGAGGCCGCCAAGTCCCCAAAAACAATCAACTCCCCGTACGAATCTTGTTCCAAACGCGCGTCCGCACCCGGTCAATATTCAACGGCATCGCCTCCAACGCAAACAGCTTGCCCATCATCTCCGGACTCGGATAAACCTTGGTATCGTTCCTGATCGCCGGATCAATCAACCCATCCGCCTGCGCATTGCCATTGGCGTAATGCACATAATTGCTGATCCCGGCCATCACCTCAGGCCGCAACAGATAATTCATGAACGCATACCCGGCCTTCTCATCCGGCGCATCAGCCGGCATGGCGACCATGTCAAACCAGATCGCCGCGCCCTCCTTGGGGATCGCATAACCAATCTCGACGCCGTTTTTCGCCTCTTTCGCCCGATTCTCGGCCTGCAAAATATCCCCGGAGAACCCCACCGCCACGCAAATATCGCCATTGGCCAGATCACTGGTGTATTTCGACGAATGGAAATAACTCACATACGGCCGTACTTTCATCAGCAGCGCTTCGGCTTTTTTATAGTCCTCGGGATTCTTGCTGTGGTGCGGCAGGCCCAGATAATTGAGCGCCGCCGGCAGCAATTCCGGGCCGTTGTCGAGAATCGCCACGCCGCACTTCTGCAGTTTTTCCATGTTCTCGGGTTTGAAGATCAAGTCCCAGGAGTCCACCGGCGCGTTGTCGCCCAGCACCGCTTTGACCTTGGCGATGTTGTAGCCAATGCCCGTGCTGCCCCACAGATACGGAAAACCGTGCTCGTTGCCCGGGTCATTCGTCTGCAATGCCTTGAGCAGCACCGGATTGAGGTTCTTCCAGTTCGGCAACTGGCTCTTGTCGAGCTTCTTCAGCGCCCCGCCCTGAATCTGCCGGGCCATGAAGTGGTTGGACGGAAACACCACGTCGTAACCGGATTTCCCAGTCATCAACTTGCCGTCGAGGGTTTCGTTGCTGTCGTAGACGTCGTACGTCACGCCGATGCCCGTGGCTTTTTCGAAGCTCTTGGTGGTGTCCGGCGCGATGTAGTCGGACCAGTTGTAAACCTTGACCGTTTCCGCGGCCTGAGCAAGGGAAACGGCGAGCATCAGCGGTGCCAGAGCGAGGGTCTTGCGGATCATGGATCGATTCCTGTGTGGGTTGTCTTTCTTGTTGGCAGGCAATCAAAGGATCAAATAATCAGAAAATCAGCACGTAGCTCTTGCGCACGGTTTCCTGGATATCCCAGATACCGAGCGTGTTGGCCGGCAACATCAGTGCGTCGCCACCTTGTATGTGCAGGGTTTCGCCACCGTCATCGGGGGTGAAGGTGCAGCGTCCTGAAATGAAATGGCAGAACTCCTGCGCGGTGATCTGCCGGCGCCAGCGCCCGGGCGTGCATTCCCAGACCCCGGTTTCGACGCCATCGTCACGCTCAACGCTGGTGGTCGAGGCGATGGCGACCGGCTCGCCGAGGGGCACGGCCACCGGGCTGGATTCGTCGAGCTGCAACGTGGCGGTATTCTTGAACTGGGTGATGCTCATGGGCTTACCTGTTGTTGGAAATGAACGACGCGGTTAATGCATAAACCCTTCCATGAAACCGGCGACCCGGCTGGCGAGTTTGCGCCGCCACGGTGCGGTCGCCGGATTCGCCAGGGTCTGGTCCTCGTGGACGAAGCTTCTGATGATCGCGTTGTAACCGAGCCAGCGGCACGGCTCCGGCTCCCATGCGCGCAAGGCGTGAATGCCGCCGTCCGCCAGCACCCAGGGCTGATGGACCAGCTCGCTGTCGCGTTCGAGAATCAGATCGGCCAAGGTGCGGCCGCCGAGATTGCTGGCACCGACGCCCTCCCCGCCATAACCGCCGGACAGCGCAATACCGTTGGCGCGGTCACACAGCATGTGCGGCTTGAAATGCCGCGACATACCGAGATTGCCGCCCCAGGCGTGGCTGATCTGCACGTTTTTCAGTTGCGGGAACAGTTCACCGAACAGATAACGCCGCAGTTCGACTTCGTCACGGCTCAGATCAAAGTTGTGGCGCAACTTGCCGGCGAACTGGTAGCCGCCGCGTGCGCCGAAGATCAAACGGTTGTCGGCGCTGCGCTGGCCGTAGGTGACCTGGCGGCTGAATTCGCTGAAGGCCTGACCGCGATTGAGGCCGATCTCGTCCCAGGTCGCTTGCGACAGCGGCTCGGTGGCAACGATCAGGCTTTGCACCGGCAACTGATAGCGGCCCAGCGGTGGCAATGTGACCGAATAGCCCTCGACGGCCGGCACGATCCAGCGGCTGCGCACACTGGCCTTGGCCGTGCGCAAACTCCCGGACTGCCATTGCGTAACCGGGCTGTTTTCGTAGATTTTCACGCCCATGTTTTGCACGGTACGCGCCAGCCCCCGCACCAGTTTCGCCGGGTGAATGGTCGCTACATGAGGTGCGTAAATAGCGCCGTAAGGTTTGGCGATGCGGATCTGTTGCGCCAGTTGTTCCGGGCTGAGCCAGCGGTAGTCGTCGTCGGTCAGGCCTTGGGCGTGCAGTTTCGCCAGATAGGCGCGCAGGTTCGCCTCCTGCTCCGGATAACGAGCCGCGCAATAAAGCACCCCGCCCTTGCGATAATCACAATCGATGCCTTCCTGTTCGAGGACGATCTCCACCTCATCGGGAATACTGTGCAACAAATCGAATGACGCGCGGCGCTGCTGCGGCGACAGTCCGGCGAGCAAGCGATCCTCGCCAAGCAAGTTGCCCATCAGCCAGCCGCCATTGCGCCCCGACGCGCCGAAACCGGCGGTTTGCGCTTCGATAATCGCAATGTCGAGGCCCGGCGCGTGTTTTTTCAGGTAATAGGCCGTCCACAGCCCGGTGTAGCCGGCGCCGATAATCGCCACATCGACATCCATGTCCCGCTCCAGCTCAGGCCGCGCAGCCAGCGGCTCGTCGAGCTGGTCCATCCACAAACTGATCGTGCGCCACGCCGGCATGCCAGACTCCGCCATTGAAAACTTTCGATGGCATCGATCCTAGTGGCACTGCTCAACCCATGTCTTGCGCGCGTGCCCGCAAAGAAATTTGTTTGGCGTAGGCTTTGGGCGACTGGCCGGTGTGCTGGCGGAAACAGCTGTAAAACGCCGACAACGAATTGAAACCGGCGGCAAACGCCAGCTCATCGATGCGCACCGGCTGCGCCGCGCTGTCGAGCGACCGCAGCAAATGTTGCAGGCGCGCCTGATTGACGTAGCGGTAGAAGCTTTGCCCGAGCACTTGATTGAGCAGGTAGGAAATCTGGTTACGGCTGTAGCCGCACTCCTTCGCCACTCGCTGCAAATCGAGTTCGGGATCGAGATACGGCTGCTGTTTTTCGAAATACTGCTGCAGGTCGTCAGCCATGAAGCTTAACTGCCGCGGCGACAGACCCAACCTGCTTACTGCCGGGCGCTGACTTGTTGAGGCAGTGCCATCCGTTTGCGTGCGCACCAACGAGGCGTATTCGTTGACCCGCCAGATCAGCCCGTCCTTGACCGTGATCGCTTCGCTGGACCGGAATGACACCAAGCCGTCGCCACCGCGCAACGTGACTTCGTATTGAATGAACGCAGTATTGCCATCGACGCGAATGCGGTCGCAATGCTCAAGCAGTTCGTCGGATTCTCGCGGCATGCTGACGCGCACGTATTCGCGCAACTCATCAAGGCCGAGCACGCGATTCTGAAAGAAATCGTTGTACTGGATGTCCGGGTGATACAGCGCCATCACGCTATCCAGGTCGCGATGTTTCCAGCTCAAGTGATAGCGCATGACCGTGCCAGCCGTGGCCTGTGTCTGTTCGGGGCCGTCATCGTCGGCGTGCATGGAAAGCTCGAAAAAAAGAATCGAGCTTGCCCAAGATCGGCATGGGCGGCAACCCAAAATCAGTGATGGCCATTTGGCGACTTCTCGGATTGGCGTGATCTACATCAAAAAAATAGCGGCAATCGCCAAATGGACTGAAAATTCTCACGAGAATTTCACAACTGGATGCTACTTTTAATAACTGTCACCGGTTGAGCCAATGAAGGCTCTTCCCACCTAACATGAGCAAACGGAAGCGCTCGATGAAGAAGGCGGGCAACACATGAATAAAGGGTTTAGCAAAGTCACGTTCCCCAATGCATGCCAGCTGATGCGCTGGCATTTTCATCCCATGGGTTTCGAAGCAACGATGGACGCGCCAGGCAGCATGGTCGCCCGTCTGTTCGATCGCGCCAGTGGCGAAACCATGATTGCCATCGCCGGTATTCCCTGCGCGACGGTCATGAATGCGGCAGACGTGGAACGAATCATCGAGGCTGTGGAGGATGAGCTGGAAGCTTTCATTCCTCCAGAGTCTCTCAGAAGTTACGCCTAGCCTGTTGAACTACAAAGAAAAAAGCCCGCAGTGTGCGGGCTTTTTTGTGCTCAGGTGGTTTGTCTCGTTTTGCGATGATCGACGAAGAACGGTTTGTTGCTCGGTACCCTGTCTGACGCCCGTGGCATGTTTGCCGCTTGCCCTTCCTGGGGCTCAACATACCAGTAGCAATGGCTGACGGCACGGGTAATACCGACGTAGGCCAGGCGCAGGATTTCGTCTTTTTGCGCGCTGTCGTACGGCTCGCTGTCTCCTGACTTGCCCAGCCCGGCCATGCGGTAAACCTGATTCTTGTAGGGCGAACTGGTCAGGTGCTGGCAATCGCCCAGCAAGAACACCGCATCGGCCTGCAGGCCTTTGGCGCTGTGGAAGGTCAGTTGTTTCAGTCGCCGAGCCTCGTACGGCAAGCTCGAATCTACATTAACTACAGGCTGAATATGTCCTGCTATCAATGACTTATCGCTGCCTTTTCGATAAAGCATTAAGATCGAATGACCTTGGCGATAGTGCTCGGACAAGCGTTCAGCCAGTGCCTGATCGTCACGCTCGAGAACGTTGACCGCTTGCAACGGCTTGGGCGCACCGCTGGCCTTGGCCTTCTTGCCCGGAATGGCCGGTGCCGCGCGAACGATATGCTCGGCGGCATCGATGATGTGCTGGTGGCTGCGGTAATTGTCGCTGAGCATCACACGCGTGGTGCTCGGTGACGGGAATTCCTTGTCGAACGCCATGAAGTAACTCGGCGAACTGCCACGCCAGCCATAGATCGACTGCCAGTCATCGCCAACACATAGCAAGGACGAACGTTGCGCCCCGCGCCCGACGTGCATGGCCGGGCCTCGGCTGCGGATTTCAGCGAGGCTTGCACGTATCCACGATACGATCTGCGGCGAAACGTCCTGAAATTCGTCAATCATCAGGTGCGAAAGCGGCCGAAGCAGCTCATCGCTCAACAGCTTGAGGTTTTCCGGCGAATGCTCGCTGAACAAGGCGAACATCCTGTTATAGGTCATGACCGGCGGCTTCTGGTCGAGCAGATGATCTTCGAAGGCGCGCCAGAACAGGCTCAGCGCCTCGAAGAAAAACCGGTCAGGGTCGTCTTTGGCGAAACTCATGCGACCGACTGCGTCAGGCACATCCAGCCCCAGGTTCTCGATAAACCCGGCAGCGCCGACGAAACAATCGAGCAACGGCGCCGAAGCCAGCTCGCCCTTGACCTTGTATTCAAAACCCGGCCCGGCGCTGGCGTCCCCGGCCAAGGTTGCCAGAATGCGCTTGGACGAATCGTAATTATCAAGCCAGATCAATTGCTTACAACAGAAAGCTTGAAACAGCGTGCGCTTTACTGCCCATTCGGCGCGCACGCTGAGCTTGGCGTTTGGCCGGGAAAGCTGCGGGTTCTCGCGCGGATCGAAACCGAGCACTACCCACGCGTCCAGGCTCGGGATGTAGCCGTGACTGTGGAATTTCGCACCATTGATCTCGAACGTCTGCCGATTCGGCTCGATGCCTTTGATCGGCCACGCACCGGCGCGAAACCACAGGTCCTCGATCACATCGCAGAGTTCTTCATCACGCCGCGAGGCCAGCTCCGTTACCGCCACACGCTTCTGTACGTCCGGGTGATCGCGCTCCAGCTCCTTCAACTGCAAACCGGCGCGGGACAACGGCTGAATCAACTGACGAAAACGCTCGTCTTCGTTAAACAAGCGGTGATAGCAGGCATTGAGCTGCTGGCGCTGCGCGTCATTAATGCGCAGGTCAAACGGGTTGCTGTCGACTTCTTCGGCAGCGCCCTGCGCTCTTTCACTGAGATTCTCAAAAGCCTGCAAGCGCTCGAAACCCGGCAGGCTGCGCACCATCGGCAAAATGCGCGAATGGAAGGTACGGACCAGTTCGCGAGCCTGGCGCAGATTCACTGCCAAATCCCAGAGTGCGAACACTTCGATCAGCTTGTTGATGAAATCCTTGCGTGACTCGCGGGTAAAGGTCACCACGGTCATTGAGTCCAGCTCGAAACCCAGATAGTGCTTGAGCAGCAGGATACGCAGCACCAGCGTGGTTGACTTACCCGCCCCGGCCCCGGCGACCACCGAGGTCGACGGCGTTTCGCTGAAGATCATCTTCCATTGCGCGGCGCTCGGCTGCGCGTGGGCAGGCAACAGGTGTGCAACATCGGCTTTCATGCGCTTTTTCAGTTCGGCCGTCAGTGGCAGGCGCCAATCATCGAACAAATGGTTGTCGACGCTGGGCGGGCGGTGCTCGGTGTTGCGGCTGTCGCGTATCAGCAGCACCTGCCGGCCTTCCTCCAGCCCTTCGATCTTGCCTTGTTTAAAGCCAAAGTCGACGCCGGCGGTGTGCCCGCTACGAAAGCCATCCGCCTGCCCGTGCAACCATGACGCACGGTGCTGCGCGCGCAAACGGGTCAAACCATGGCCGAAAAAACGCGCCGCCAGACGCTTGAACCAGGGCATCTCGGCCAATGGACGAAGTTCGGGAGGCAGATCGGGGGTGTGTTGCGCCACGCAGACGGCTCCAGTGTGTGAGGCTGAGGCGGCTATGGTGTCTGGATTCTCCGCACGTTTCTAGCGAAATGCTTATGGGTCATCGGTTTAGGCGATGAAATGAAAGTCGGATGAGATGTTTTTGCCGCTCTTTACATCAACCTATTCGATAGTAATGCCGCATTTTTTTACGCTTTTTATCGATACTTAACGAGTGGATGATCGCCGTCATAAACCACCGGTTTCGCCCTGTGCCGAACCTATTGCGGAGACGATAATGCTTGAACTCAGACCTTTCGATTCGCTGGGCGCAGCCCATCACGGCTGGCTCGATGCCCACCACCATTTCTCCTTCGCCGAGTATTACGACCCGCAACGCATGAACTGGGGCAACCTGCGCGTATGGAATGATGACGTGATCGCCGCCGGCAGCGGTTTTCCGCAGCATCCGCACCGCGACATGGAAATCATCACCTATGTGCGTGAAGGTGCGATCACCCACCAGGACAACCTTGGTAACAAGGGCCGCACCGAAGCGGGTGACGTGCAGGTGATGAGCGCTGGCACCGGCATTGCTCACAGTGAATACAACCTGGAGGCCAAAGACACGCGGATCTTCCAGATCTGGATTCTGCCGACTGAAACCGGTGCGCCACCCTCTTGGGGCGCCAAACCGTTTCCCAAAGGCCAGCGCGAAGGGTTCGTGACATTGGCCAGCGGTAAGGACGGTGACGATCAGAGCCTGCGAATCCGCGCCGATGCGCGTCTGGTTGCAGCGAATCTCAAAGCCGGCGAAACCGCGGAATACCGTCTGGATGAAGGGCGCCGCGCGTATCTCGTTCCGGCCACTGGTGTGATTGAGGTCAATGGCTTGCGTGCACAAGCTCGAGACGGCGTTGCGGTTGCGCAGGAGCAAGTGCTAACCGTCACGGCGATTGAAGACAGTGAAATCGTTCTGGTGGATCTGGCTTGAGGTCTACACCGCGATCCCTTGTGGGAGCGAGCCTGCTCGCGATGGTGTAGCGTCAGTCGATGAAGTCGTTTGCTGATCCACCGCATTCGCGAGCAGGCTCGCTCCCACAAGGAATGCTGGTTGCAGCAGGAATGTAAAAAGCCCCCGCCATCGTGAGATGGCGAGGGCTTTTTGTCATCACTCAAAGCATCAACGGCTGGAAATCGCCCCATCCACCAATGCCTGCGCTTCAACCACCAATTGCTTGAGGTGGTCGTCACCGATAAAGCTCTCGGCGTAAATCTTGTAAATGTCTTCAGTGCCCGACGGCCGCGCGGCGAACCAGCCGTTCTCGGTCATCACCTTCAGACCGCCGATCGCCTGATCGTTGCCCGGTGCGTGACTGAGAATGCTCTGGATTTTCTCACCGGCCAGTTCGGTCGAGGTGACCTGCGCTGGCGACAGCTTGCTCAGCAACGCTTTCTGCTCGGGATTGGCCTTGGCATCGACGCGCACCGAAAACGGTTCGCCCAGTTCATCGGTCAGCGCCTTGTACGCCTGGCTCGGATCGCGCCCGGTGCGCGCGGTCATTTCCGCGGCGAGCAACGCCGGAATCAGGCCATCCTTGTCAGTACTCCAGACGCTACCGTCCTTGCGCAGGAACGACGCACCGGCACTTTCTTCGCCGCCGAAACCCAGCGAACCATCGAACAGCCCTTCGGCAAACCATTTGAAACCGACCGGCACTTCGTACAGCCGGCGGCCCAGACGCTTGGCGACGCGGTCGATCAAGCCGCTGCTGACCACGGTTTTACCCACCGCGGCATCGGCGCGCCATTGCGGACGGTTCTGGAACAGGTAATCGATGGACACCGCCAGATAGTTGTTCGGTGCCAGCAAACCACCGGACGGCGTGACGATGCCATGGCGGTCGTGATCCGGGTCGCAGGCAAACGCTACGTCGAAACGCTCTTTCAGGCCAATCAGGCCTTGCATCGCGTGGCTCGATGACGGGTCCATGCGAATCTGGCCATCCCAGTCAACGGTCATGAAGCGGAACGTCGCGTCGACTTCCTTGTTGACCACTTGCAGATCCAGACGGTAGTGCTCGGCGATCGCCGACCAGTAGCGCACCCCTGCTCCGCCCAGCGGATCAACGCCCAGACGCAATTTGGCGTCACGAATGGCATCGAAGTCGATCACATTGATCAGGTCGGCAACGTAGGTATTGACGTAGTCATGGCGATGGGTGGTGCTGGCCTTGAGCGCCTGCTCGTAGCTGATGCGTTTCACGCCGGCTAGCTTGTTGGCCAACAGTTCATTGGCCTTGGCTTCGATCCACTTGGTGATATGGGTGTCGGCTGGCCCGCCGTTGGTTGGGTTGTATTTGTAACCACCGCTTTGTGGCGGGTTATGTGACGGCGTGATGACGATGCCGTCGGCCAGACCCGAGGTGCGGCCGCGGTTGTAGCAAAGAATGGCGTGGGAAATGGCCGGTGTCGGTGTGTACTCGTCACCTTCGGCGATCATCACCGTGACACCGTTGGCGGCCAGAACTTCCAGCGCGCTGGCCCCGGCCGGGGTCGACAGCGCATGTGTGTCGATGCCGACGAACAATGGCCCGGTAATACCTTGCGCTTCGCGGTACAGGCAGATCGCCTGGCTGATTGCCAGGACGTGCCACTCGTTGAAACTCAAGTCGAACGAGCTGCCCCGGTGTCCGGAAGTACCGAACGCCACACGCTGAGTGGAAATCGACGCGTCGGGCTGTCCGGTGTAGTAAGCCGTCACCAGTCGCGGGATATCGACCAACAGTTCTGCCGGTGCCGGTTTGCCCGCAAAAGGACTGAGTGTCATGCAAAACCTCTGAAATGGAGTGATTCAGGAATAGAGCGCAGTTTACTGGCAGTTTGACCGTAGTGCGACGGGATCTATCCGGGACTCTTCCGATGTTTTTTAACGTCAGTCAGCGGGGGCCAGACGCAAGGCGTCACCGAGCAACCCGACCACACCGGCCAGATCACGTTCACCATGACCCAGCGCACTCAGACGCAGGTTTTGCCCGTGCAGCCCCTGCAAGCTGAACAACTCGCCCGGCGCCACCACAATCTGCTGCCTGAGCAGGCGCTGGAAAACCTGAACCATATTGACTGGCCGCAACGACCGCACCCAGACGGTTGCGCCGCCCTCGGGCTCGACGACATCCAGCGCATCGCCCAAGCGATCGCGCAACAACGCAATCAGCGGCGTGCGACGCTCCTTGAGCATTCTTCGCAAGACCGACAGATGCTGGTCCAGTCGCCCGCCACCCAGCAGTCTGGCAATAGCTTTCTGGCGAATCGGTGACAAGCGGAACGCGCGCAACAGAAAGTGCCGCTGCAGCTCATGACGCCAATGTCGCGACAACAGAAAACCGAACGGTGCTTCAGCGCCGATGAACTTCTCGAACGTAGAAAACACCAGCAATCGTTCAGGATCCAGCCAGTCACGCAAGGGCTGTGCGCCCTCACCGTCATGCAGTTCGCTGTAGCAGTCGTTTTCCAGCACCCAGGTGCCGTGCAATGCCAGTAAATGCGCAATCGCCTGCTGGTTACTCAACGGACGCAGGCTGCCGCGCGGCATGTTCAATGCAGACGACACAAGCATCAAGCGCACCGATTCGTGCGTTAACAGCGACTCGAGCTGTTGCGGGTCTACCTGCCCTCCGCCCAGCAACGGTAACTCGATGACGTGCACCTGAGCCGCTTGCAACAGACGCAGGATCACCCAGTCGCATGGCGATTCGACCACGACGGTGGCACCACGCAATTGCAGCACCGAGATCAGTATTTCCAGCACCCCACGCAAATCTGCACCGATATAAACGTCGTCCGCGCGCCAGTAATTGGCCGTCGAGGTGGTGTAGCGCGCGGCCAATACCGTGCGCAGCTCCCGCTCGCCGCACGGTTGGATCAGCGAAGACGGCTGGCGTGGATACTGGCGTAACAATTCGCGCTCGAGCATCAACAACGGGCTGTCCAGTGGCTGCAGTGAAGCCGGGTCGTCAGCGCTCAGCACGCACATGCCCGGGCGTCTGGCGTTGACGTACACCGTCTCCAGCAAATCATGGCAGCTATCCAGCGAATCCATGTCGTGTAGCGCCTGGGCGTAATACCCGGACTTGGCGATCGAGTAGACCCGCCCTTCCTTTTCCAGCAGCGAATAGGCGTACTGTACCGTAGAGATTGATACGCTGAGCCGGTCTGCCAGTTGTCGCAGCGAGGGCAGACGCACTGCTGCGCCCTTCCCGGCTTCGTCTATCAACGATGTCAGATACCGATAAACCGCCTGATAAACGAAGTCATTGTCCCTCGACGCTTTCACAATCCCGTATCCGTGGGCATCCATTCATCTCCTGACAAAGAGCTCATGGTCAGCCTTTTGCCGAGCGGTCTGCTGGTGGCTGTGCAGTGGCGCCATGGTCGTCCAGGCTTGGCGAGGTGGCCTGGTCCGGAGCGGCTAGACGAAACGGCCCCAACGCATAGAGACGCACGATCAACCGGAGCGGCAGCCCGCTGACATCCGTCATCCACTTCACGACCTGTTCCGGGGCATGCAGGCCTTGCATTGCCCGATGCAGTTCCGGGATCGCCACCAGCATGCCGGGGTGACAATGGCGCAGGAACCGCTCAAGACCCGCGCCGCCATCGATGAACGGGGCAAACAACAGGCATGTCAGTTGGATCTGGTTCAAGTCGAAACTGGCCAGCAACGCACCTTCCGCCTGTACGCTCAATTGATCGAGCTCCCGCAAATTGCCGAAACTGGCCAGCAGTTGCTCGCAAACGGATTCGGGTACCTGTTTCTGCCGCATCGTCAGCAAGCTGGTCGCCAGATAATCACTGACACCCTCGTCGTAGCTCCGGCCTTCGATGAATTGCGCCTGCAAACCGCGCAGATGCGCAGCCACCACAGGCTCTGCGTGTTCATCGTCGGGCTGATAGAGCGTCATGTCGTCTGCCTGGAAACCGAGGAAATCACTGAGCAATGGCCAGCGCTCCTCAAGCTTGCCGACAATCATGTCGTTGATATGAATGAAACTGGTGCGCCGACAGGCTTCAAACTCACCCTGCGGATGCCAGCCCACTCGCTCCTCCTCTGGGTAGAACTCCCGGTAATAATCGCCACCCAGCGCATCGAGCAAAGGGAAGAGTCTGTCGAAGCTGACATTGCTCACTTGTGGCCCGGTGATGCCGGCCTTTTGCACCGCCCGGTCCAGCCCGTCCAGAAAATGCTGCTGACGGCGCGTTGATTCGCTGCCGACCATGGCATCAACGCCATGATTCCAGCGTGCGATCTGGCCATAGAATTCGGCGCTGGCAAGATAGGCGTCGTCCCACAAATGCAGCGGTTCGTCCCAGTTACGGCGGTGCCCGAGCAACAGCAGATTAAGGCGATTGCCTTCGCGACCCGCATCGCTGATCGGCACCTGATGATCAAATGGCACGACTTGCCGATGGTCCACCATCACCAGTTCCACCCGCGGATCGTCATACAGAAACAAGGCACTGTAGCTGCGATGCATGTTTTGCAGCTGCGTCTGGCTGTTGCCATTCCAGCGCAGATTGGCCACTCGCAGTTGAAACGTCGCCGGCGCACGACTGGCAATGCTCAACTGTGCAGCGCGCAGCAAAGCCAGGGTGTAACAGCTGTCGCGCGACCCGGTCTGATTCACCAGCACCCTGAATTGACCGATGTGCTCCATGCCGCCCGCGGCCACCGCGAGCCGCTGAATCAACAATTGCAGGGCCGTGCGTTCGGCACGGGAGAAAAAACTCAGCAAGCGTTGCAATACTTGCTGGTAGACATAGTTCATTGCTTGATCATGGATCGTGCTCATCGGTATTTACCCGGAATCGAAAGTTTCATGCCGCACTCACGGAGACACCCGCAGCGGACAATTCATCAATAAGTAATAGACGCTCAGATGCTAACACTTACAACTTTGAAGTTATTTGAAACACTTGAGCTGGCGAACCCCCAAAGATCGCCTTTTTTTGGCCTCAAAGCCCCGTATTCAAGGGGATTTCCTCGCCCACCGTTCGTCCTAGGAAATTTCCCACGGGGTCCGAAGGCAAGTGAGTACAAGAAAAAGAGAAGCGGTTTCCGAATCGTCTTACAGCATTTAAACAGAAGTTGCCGTTATCAACAGATTCAACGGTTAGATGTCGCGCAGGATAAATAGAATGCACAGCCATGGCTCATTCCTTGAGATGAAAGTAATCATCCAATTATCAGGGCTTATATGGCGATTAGAAGATACAGATCAAGAGCAAAAACCAGCTCAGTTGTTCAACAGGCACGCGGATGGCGCCTCAACAAGCGTGGTTGTCGCAAAGGGAGAGTAAACGCAGATGAGTCCGTGGGACCACGGACTCCGAGGGGCAAGGCTTACGCCGGTTCGACTTGCAGGGCAACCCGTTCGCGGCACGGGCACTCGTCCATGTAGCGGTGCGCTTCGACGAACTCGTTGAACGCGAATACACGGGTTTTCAGTGGCAGCAGCACGCGGTCAGCGGTCAGCTGGTTGATATCACGCAACGCGCGTTGCAGGGCGACGCTATCCTGTGCGATACCCAGCTCGGGCTTGCCGGTGAAATTGCCGATGCAATGCACAAAGAACTGGATGTTCTTCTGAAACGCTGCGCAGGCCGGGAACGGCGTCTGATTGCCGCCTTGCAAACCGTACAACACCAGGCTGCCGCGCGGTGCCAGCACATCGCCGAGCAACGACATCTGCGGGCCACCGAGGCCGTCGAACACAACGTCGACACCGCGGTTGTCGGTGATCTTGTTGATTCGCATCAACAGATCTTCCTCTTCGGTCACGATCACCTTTTCTGCGCCCAGAGACAGCAGATACTCGCGCTCTTCGGCTTCCTTGGTCGCGGCAATCACCCGCACACCCAGCGCCTTGCCCAACTGGACAAACGACGGGCCGGCGCAATGGCTGGCGTCAGTGACCAGAGCGAATTGCCCCGGCTTGACCCGCGCCAGATCGGCGTAGGCAAAGTAGGCGATCAGCAGCGGCGTGTAATGCACGCTGGCTTCGATCGGGCTCAGGACATCCGGATAACGCGTCAGCGCGGTCCGCGGCAGCACGATCGACTCGCCGTAAACCGGATAGTCGTTAGGGCTTTCAGCCGGGAAACTGGCGACCTTGTCGCCCACGGACAGATCCTCGACGTCGGCACCGACTGCGGTGACCACACCGGCCATTTCATGGCCAAGGCCCGATGGCAGACGGGCCTGGGACGAAGCCAGGTTCTGACGCCAGAGGGTGTCATACCAGCTGATGCCGATGGCTTCGACACGCACCTGCACTTCGCCAGGACCTGGCTGAGCGGCCGCATGCTCTTCGCATTTGAGCACCTCGGCCGGACCAAACTTGTGAAAACGGATCGTGCGGGACATCGCAAACCTCGTCAAAGTAACCTCTAATGCCATGAACTCTATCTGGGCTTTCGACCCAAGACCATCAGTGGCTATTAATAGTCGACATGCCTGTCATTGATTCCGCAACAGGGGCGGCATTGGCATAAACCTGCAAAAAAGCGCTGCCGCCGTCTCGTAAAAGCTGAATTTTCCGGTGCAGAGTACCAGCCTTTCCCCGTAAGATTCATGCCGGCCATTGTTCTCATATGGCCGCTCTCGTCAAGCTTGATGACTCTGCCAGGACTCCAGATGAATCGTAATGACCTGCGTCGTGTCGACCTGAACCTGTTGATCGTATTCGAAACATTGATGCACGAACGCAGTGTGACCCGGGCGGCAGAAAAGCTCTTCCTCGGACAACCGGCAATCAGTGCGGCGCTGTCGCGCCTGCGCAGCCTGTTCGACGACCCGCTGTTCGTGCGCACCGGGCGCAGCATGGAACCCTCTGCCCGCGCGGTGGAAATCTTCGCCCTGCTCTCGCCGGCCCTCGATTCGATTTCGACCGCCGTCAGCCGCGCAGCCGATTTCGATCCCGCTACCAGCACGTCGGTATTTCGGATCGGTTTGTCCGACGACGTCGAATTTGCCCTGCTGCCGATGCTGCTCAAGCGCCTGCGCGCAGAAGCACCGGGCATCGTGCTGGTGGTGCGCCGGGTCAACTACATCCTGATGCCAGGCCTGCTGGCCTCGGGCGAAATCTCGATTGGCGTCAGCTACACCACCGACCTGCCCGCCAATGCCAAACGCAAAGTCCTGCGCCGCAGCGCCCCCAAACTGCTGCGCGCCGACACCGTACCCGGCCCACTGAGCCTGGACGATTACTGCGCCCGCCCGCATGCACTGGTGTCGTTTGCCGGCGACCTCAGCGGCTTTGTCGACGAAGAACTGGAAAAACT
The DNA here is from genome assembly GCF_036668835.1 of Pseudomonas koreensis. Classification (GTDB taxonomy): domain Bacteria; phylum Pseudomonadota; class Gammaproteobacteria; order Pseudomonadales; family Pseudomonadaceae; genus Aquipseudomonas; species Aquipseudomonas koreensis_I. Next base: position 109,604 of record NZ_JAZEVW010000002.1, on the reverse strand, counting down.
CGACCGCAAGCGCCACGTGGTGCTGGCCGTGCCGCAATTCAACGGGCTGGGGACGCTGCTGGCGGGCACTGACATCGTCGCGACCGTGCCGGATTACACCGCTGATGCGTTGACGGCTGCGGGTGGGTTGCGCGCCGAAGACCCGCCGTTGCCGACACGCACGTTTGAACTGCACATGGCCTGGCGCGGGTCGCAGGATAATGATCCGGGTGAGCGTTGGTTGAGGTCGCGGATTCAGATGTTTTTTGGCGACCCGGACAGTCTCTAGGTGGCATCTGGATACGGCGAAACTGGCGCAAAATCTTTGCATTGAGCTCGCCCAGCCAGTTTTGCCCACCCCGTTATTCAGTCCCGCCCGCTCAAGCCTCGGCAGACGCCACCGCTGACCGCGACACATCACGAAAAGTAAACACGAACACCAGCACCACACCCAGCGAAAAGAACGCCGGAAACAACCAGATGCTCTGCCACTGATGCCCTTCAGGTGTGGCGTAGTAGTCAGAGACATGCCCCGCGACCCAGAAACCGATCAGCATGCCAACGCCATAGGTCGCCAGGGTAATCAGGCCCTGGGCCGAGCTTCTGAAGCGTTCAGGCGTTTTGGCGTCGGTGTAGATCTGCCCGGAGACGAAGAAAAAGTCGTAGCAGATACCGTGCAGGGCGATACCGGTGAACAGCATGAAGGCCAGATCGGCGTTGTTGCCGTAGGCGAACAACACGTAGCGCAAGGCCCACGCCAGCATGCCCATCAATAAAGCGATCTTGATGCCGAAGCGGTGAATGAACAGCGGCAGCAGGAGCATGAACAGCACTTCGGACACCTGCCCGATGGCCATCTTCGCCGTGGGGTTGGTCATGCCGATGTCCATCAGAAACGGGTTGGCATTCTGGTAATAGAACGCCAGCGGGATGCAGATCAGGATCGATGCGATGAAAAACACCAGGTAGCTGCGGTCTTTCAACAGGCCCAAGGCGTCGAGACCAAGGAGCTGTTTGACACCGGTGCGGGTGTTCTCGGTTTTCAACGGTGCGGTACGCGGCAGCGTGAAGCTGTAGACGCCCAGCACGAGTGACGCCAACGCCGCCATCATGAAGGTGTTGCGCAGGCCTCCTGAGGCAATCGCGGCTTTCGAGTCCCAGGCGAACACAAAACTGATCACCACTCCGGCGACAATCCAGCCCACCGTGCCCCACACACGAATGCGTGAGAACTCCAGCGCCGGGTCACGCATCTGTCGGAAGGCCACCGAGTTGACCAATGCCAGCGTCGGCATGTAGATCATCATGTAGGCCAGTACGTAGGGATAGAACGCGGCAAAATCCGCCGCTCGGTACAGCTGATAGAGCAATACCGCCCCCACCAGATGCAACACCGCCAGAATGCGTTCGGCATTGAAGAAACGGTCAGCGATCAGCCCGATCACGAACGGCGCAATGATCGCGCCCCAGGACTGGGTCGAGAACGCCATGCCGATCTGGCTGCCGCTGGCGCCCAGCTGGCTGGAAAGGAAAGTGCCCAGGGTGACGAACCAGCCACCCCAGATAAAGAACTGCAGAAACATCATGGCGCTCAGGCGCGCGGTCATCCAGGTCATCACAGTCACCGTTTTGTTTTTATTGGGAGCAGCGGGTGAAACTCAGGCGTCGGGCAAGCCGAGCAAGCGCCTGTTGGACGCCGCATCGCTGGCCACGCTGGCGAAATCGTCAAAGGCCTTTTCGCTTCTAGTGATCATGTGCTCGCGGATAAATGCAGCGCCCTCGGCAGCGCCTTGGGCGGAGTCTTTCAGGCAGCACTCCCACTCCAGCACGGCCCAGCCGCTGAATCCGTATTGAGTCAGCTTGCTGAAAATCGACTTGAAGTCGATCTGCCCGTCACCCAGCGAACGGAACCGTCCGGGACGCTCGACCCAGCCCTGATAACCGCCATACACACCGGAGCGCGCATCCGGACGGAATTCCGCGTCCTTGACGTGGAACATGCGGATCCGTGAGTGATAACGGTCGATAAAGCCCAGGTAGTCCATCTGTTGCAGCAACAAATGGCTGGGGTCGTAGAGGATGGCGGCGCGGGGATGATGATTGACGGCTTCAAGGAAACGCTCGAACGAGGCGCCGTCGTGCAGGTCTTCACCGGGGTGAATTTCATAGCACAGGTCGACACCGGCCTCGTCAAAACAGTCGAGGATCGGCAGCCAGCGCTTGGCCAGTTCGGCAAACCCTTGCTCGACCAGACCGCTGGGGCGCTGTGGCCAAGGGTACATGTAAGGCCAGAGCAAAGCCCCGGAAAACGTGGCGTGTGCGGTCAGGCCCAGACGCTGGCTGGCCCGCGCCGCCAGCTTCAACTGCTCAATGGCCCACTCGGTACGCGCCTGGGGCTGGCCATGCAAATGAGCCGGCGCAAAATCATCGAATAGCGCATCGAACGCCGGATGAACCGCCACCAATTGCCCTTGCAGGTGTGTCGACAGTTCACTGATTTCCACGCCGGCGCGGGCGCACACGGCTTTCAACTCATCGCAATAGCTCTGGCTTTCAGCCGCGCGTTCAAGATCGATAAAGCGTGTACCCAGCGTCGGCAGTTGAATGGCGCTGTAGCCTTGGGATGCGGCCCATTGCGCGATATTGGTCAAAGTGTCGAACGGCGCTTCATCGCCGATGAACTGCGCGAGAAATATCCCCGGCCCGCGCAGGCCTTGGGAAACCGGAGTTGTTGCGGTCGCAGCAGACGCTTGCGGTTTCATACGTTGCACTCCAGAGGGGTCCACTTGGCATCGCTGTGGTGGCTGGCAATGGCCGCTTCGATAAACGCCATGCCGCGCAGGCCCACTTCTATTCCAGGCACGCCAGGGGCGGTGTTGCCTTCGACTTCTGCACGGATGGCCGTGGCAAAGTCGCCGTACAGATTGGCCATGGCTTCCAGATAACCTTCGGGATGGCCAGCGGGCAGGCGCATGCGCCGGGTCGCGGCCTCGCATAACCAAGGCTGCCCGGTGCCGGAACGCAGGACGCGCATCGGTTGGTCGAGTGAGCGATGAATCAGGCTGGCGGGCTGTTCCTGGCGCCATTCGAGGCCGCCCTTGTCACCGTAGACCCGAATGCTCAGCGGGTTCTCTTCGCCCGCGCAGACCTGGCTGGCGATCAGCACACCACTGGTCCCCTGCGCCGTCTTGAACAGCATGGCGGCGTCGTCATCCAGCTGACGGCCCTCGACGTGCACACCGAGGTTGGCACACAGGTGAGTAATGGTTTGACCAGCCACAAACTCCGCCAGGGAAAACGCGTGGGTGCCGATATCGGCGATGCACCCGCCTGCACCGGACAACGCCGGCTGCCCGCGCCACTCAGCCTGCTTGTTGCCCTGCCCGGCCACATCCTGGCTGAGCCAGCCCTGAGGATATTCCACCAGCACCTTGCGCACGTTACCGATGTCGCCGTTGCGCACCATGTCCCGCGCTTGCCAGACCATCGGGTAACCCAGATAGGTATGCGCCAGGCCGTACAACCCGGCGCTGCCGTACAAACGGGTTTTCAGGTCCTGCAGTTCAGCGAGGCTCAATGCGGCGGGTTTCTCGCTGAACACATGAAAACCTGCGGCCAGTGCTTCGCTGGCCACCGGCGCGTGCAGATGATTAGGCGTCACGATCACCAGCAACTCCATGCGCTGATCAGCGGGTAGCGCACGCTCGGCTTCAAGCATCAACTGCCACGTGCTGTAACAGCGTGACGGTGGCAGACCCAAGCGGTTGGCCGTACGCAGGTTGTTCTGCGCGTCGCGACTGAACGCCCCGCACACCAGCTCAAAGCGGCCATCGAGCCCTGCGGCCTGGTGGTGCGCTTGAGCGATAAACGAGCCCTCTCCGCCACCGACAAAGCCCATTCTTATTCTAGGTATCACTGTGTTCATCGCTGACCTTCTCTGTCCGGCGCGGCTGGATTCTTTCTGAATGTAACCGGTTACATTTGAGCAGGAATTTAGGCGTTGGGGCGTGAGCTGTCAAACCGATAATCCACGCTCGCAAGGATTCAAGCTCAGGCAGACCTGCTGTAAGCTCGTCCGACGTTCAGTTCAGACATGAGGTGGTTTTGTCCAATATCCGTGAAGTCGCCCGGCTCGCCGGCGTTTCGGTCGCCACCGTATCGCGCACCCTGAAATCGCCCGAGCGCGTGCGCCAGGCCACCCGAGACATAGTCAATGCCGCCGTCGAGAAAGCGGGTTATCGCCCCAACCTGATGGCCGTGCAATTCCGCTCACGACGCACCGGCAACCTGGTGATTCTGGTCCCGAAAATTGCCAACATTTTTTTTGCCCGAGTAATCAGCGGCGCGCAATCGGCTGCCCAGGCCGCCGGTTACCGATTGCTGTTGTGCGATACCCAGGGGCGCGAGGAGATCGAGCGTGAATTCGCCGAGCTGGTCTACGCGCATCAGGCCGATGGCGTGATTCAGTTGCGCGCTTACGACCCCTTCCCGGTTGACAGCAAGCAGTCGCCACCGATGGTCAACGCCTGTGAAGTCATCCAGGGCGGACGCCATCCCACCATCAGCCTCGACAACCATGCGGCTGCCAAGGCCATGACTGAATACTTGCTCGGTCTGGGCCATCGGCGAATTGGCCTGATCAAAGGCCCTCAACACAGCCCCCTGACTCAGCAACGGGTCGCCGGTTATCAGGCGGCACTGGCCAAGGCAGGCATCCCCAGCGACCCGGCGATCATCTGCCACGGCGATTTCAGCTTGCGCGCCGGTTACGACGGCGCCGCCACCCTGCTGACGCTTGCCGATCGCCCTACTGCGCTGTTCTGCGAGAACGACGAGATGGCCATTGGCGCGCTCAAGCGCATCAAGGAAGCCGGCCTGCGGGTGCCCGAAGATATCTCGGTGGTGGGCTTCGATGATATTCCGTTGGCGCATTACTGTGACCCGCCCCTGACGACCATTGCCCAACCCGCCGAAGGTTTTGGACGCACGGCCGTGGAGATGCTGATCAACCTGATCGAGAAAAAGATCAATCCTGAGCAGCATGTGATTCTGCCCTTTGAACTGACGATACGTGAAAGTTCGGCTGCGCCTTCAGTTCGTCAGACCGGTTGAAGTTCAAGGCCGGTAACAGCTTCCGCCGTCTGAATCACTTTCCACCGGTCACATCCAGAAAGGTACCGGTGACAAACGATGCCTCCGCGCTCGCCAGCCAAAGAATGGCCCGCGCAACCTCCTCCGGCTGCCCGCCGCGCCCCATGGGAATCGAGTCCTTGACGCGGTCGACTCGCCCCGGTTCGCCGCCGCTGGCATGCATGTCGGTGTAGATGTGGCCGGGGCGGATGCAGTTGACGCGTATGCCTTCGCGGGCGACTTCCTTGGCCAGGCCGATGGTGAAGGTTTCCAGCGCGCCTTTCGACGCCGCGTAATCGACGTATTCATTAGGGCTGCCGAGCCGCGCCGACGCCGACGACACATTGATTACCACGCCGCCCGCGCCATTATGCCGGTGCGACATGCGCTTGATGGCCTGCTGGGCGCACAGGATCGGCCCGATGGCGTTGACTGCAAAGATGCGTTGCATCCGCGCGAAGTCGAGATCTTCGAGTCGCGATTGCCTGGCCAACATTCCGGCATTGTTGACCAGCACGTCGATGCGTCCGAACGTGCGGTCGATGGCCGCGAACAACTCGGCGACCTGTTCGGGATCGGCACTGTCGGCGCGCACCGCCAACCCCCTGCGTCCTGCGGCGTGTACATCCGCGATCACCGCCGACGCCGCAGACTCGTTGGCGACATAGCTGATGGCGACGTCGTAGCCTTGCGCGGCGGCGAGTCGGGCCGTGGCGGCGCCCACCCCGCGGCTGCCACCGGTGATCAGAATCAACGGTGCCTGCGAGACTTCATTCATGAACCTGGCTCCTGAACAGTTGGCCGTGTCAGCCGATGATGAAAATGCCGCTGACGATCACCACGCACGCCAATATCCGCCGGACGCTGAGTGCTTCGCCGAGAAACAAGTAGCCGATCAACGCTGCGAACAGCACGCTGGTCTCGCGCAATGCCGATACCGCGCCCAGCGGCGCTTCGTTCATTGCGTAAATGACAATGGCGTACGCGAGCAATGACACCAGCCCGCCGATGACGGCGGCTGACGTTCCGGGACGCAGGGTAAACAGGCTGCGGGCGTTGCGCAGAGCGATGTACACCGCTGGCATCATCACGCCCCACAACGCGCACATCCACACGGTGTAGGCCAGCGGTGCGCCCGACAGCCTGGCGCCGATGCCGTCGACCACGCTGTAGGCGGCGATAAAACAACCGGTGCCCAATGCGTAAGGCAGGCTGGGCACCGACAGCCTGCGCCCGCTGAAGGCCAGCGAAATAATCCCGCCGGACACCAGTGCAACGCCGAGCAGTTGGCCGGGCGCGATGCGTTCACCGGCGAAAACGGCAGCACCGAGGGTAATCAACGCTGGCGACGATCCCCGGGAAATCGGATAAACCTGGCCCAGTTCCGCGACCCGGTAACTGCGCACCAGAAACAGGTTGTAGCCAACATGCAGCAGCGCCGAGAGCACCGCGAACCCCCAGCTTGCGGCGGCGGGCAGCGGCATGAACGCGGCGGCGATGACACAGGTGATCGCAATGGCGATGCACATCACCGTCATCGACCACAGCCGATCGGCACCGCCGCGCAGCAGTGCGTTCCAGCTGGCATGCAGCAGTGCGGCAAAAAGAACCAGGATGACGATATGAGTAGGCATGGCCGCCATATTAGGTAACGCAGTCAGCGGACAACAGCAAAGTTTACTCAATGTGTCATGAGCATTTCCTCATGAAGCCAGTCAACGCACTTTCATCGCCTCGCTCATCAACCATTGGCGAAAGCTGACAATGTGCGGCTGCGCTTCGATGCCCTTGGGACAAACGAAATAGTAGGCAAGCGGCGACGCAAATGGCACATCGAACAGGCGCACCAGTCGGCCATCGCTGATCTCGTTCTCGACGTGGCCGCTGCGTACCAAGGCCACACCCTGACCGAGCAAAGCAGCTTCTACGGTCATGTTGGTGTCGCCAAACCGGACGCTTTCGCGAACGGGCGAAAACCCCAGCCCGATGGCTTCGAACCAGGCTTCCCATTTCGGCACCAGTTCGGCGCCATCGCGGGTCAGCAGCGGGAAGTGCAGCAATTCGGCCGGGCTGTGCGGCATGCCGATGCGTTGCAACAATTCGGGACTGGCGACCGGAAACACCTGCTCGCCGAACAGAAATTCGGCATACAGCCCCGGATAATCGCCCTTGCCCAGCCGGATCGCCACGTCAGCCTGGCCTGCGGCGAAATGGATGACTTTGTCTGTGGTGTCCAGCGCCACCAACAGTTCGGGGTGCTGCCGCGACAGGTTCGGCAACCGCGGCAGCAGCCATTTCAGCGCAAAGGAATACGTCGTGCTGACGCTCAGACGCACCCTGCCCTTTTGCTCGCGCAGATCAGCCAGTGTCGCCTCCAGACTGATGAAAAATTCCCGCACGATCGGCGCCAGCGTCGCCCCCGCGGCGGTGAGGCGCAACGCCTTGCCGCGCTCGAACAATGGCAGCCCCCACAGCGCTTCGAGGTGTTTGAGCTGATGGCTGACCGCGCTCTGGGTCACATGCAATTCTTCTGCGGCAGCGGTGAAAGTCGGGTGCCGGGTGGCGACTTCAAAGGCACGCAAGGTCGCGGTCGGTGGGAGATCTTTCATGGGCCGGTCATCCGATCGAATTGTCGGCCACGAGCTGAGCATGAATAACCGCTCATGATCAAGCCATGCCGCGTTTTGGCGCGTGGAGGCGTTTTCATTGATGCGTCGCTTTTGCCGTTCTGTGCGACACGTCCCGTTTCAGGGCTCCCGTATTCCTGCGCAGCGGTGGTAGTTTGTAAGTGCATGTGTCCTGAGATTCAGGCACGACTTATTTATCACTCTGCAAAGGAATGCCTTTCGCAATGAATGTCCCTTTCAAAAAACTCGCGGCGACCACGCTGATTCTGGCCGGCCTCGCGGTCTTCACCGCGCCAGCACAAGCCAACATCACCGCGCAGCAAAGCGCCGAGATACTGAAAACCTACGACGCCGCGTCAGTGACTGATTTCCATCAATTCCTTAGCGAACTGGGCAAAAGCGATCTGGCAAAAAAAGCCGAGATCAGCCCGGCCATCGGCGCCTATCTCGGCAAAAAGACCCTGACCGCTGAACAGCAGAACGAGATCTACCGCCTGCTCGGTCTCTACACACGCGTGAAATACAGCGCTGCGGCCACCGAAACCCTGCGTGAGCTGGTCGAAATTCCGACTTATCGCAAGGACGGCGTCGAGCAGCACGACAACCCGGAATTCATCAAGATCGCCGCGAAGATCAAGAGCCTCGCCGAGTCGTTCGGTCTGAAATTCCGCAACATCGACAATCGCGTCTACGAGATATCCCTCGACGGCAGCGGTGAAGAAGTCGTGGGCATTCATGCGCACGCCGATGTGGTGCCGGTGACGCCGGAAAACTGGGTGCTCAAGGACGGTACCCGCCTCGACCCGTTCAAGATCACCCTGATCGGTGATCGCATGTACGGTCGCGGCACTGAAGATGACAAGAACGGCATCGTCGTCACCCTGTACGCGATGAAGGTCATCAAGGAAGAAAAGCTGCCGCTGGTGCGCAACTTCAAGCTGCTGGTCGACACCACCGAAGAAACCACCGGTGATGCCATTCCTTATTACTTCGAACGCAATGCCACACCCAACTACAACCTCGCGCTGGACGGCGGTTACCCGGTGGTGATCGCCGAAAAAGGTTACGGCACAGTCATGGCCAACTTCGCCAAGCGTAAAGGCGAAGGCAAAGGTGCAGAAATCGTTGCGTTGACCGGCGGCATGGCGACCAACCAGATTCCTTCAGCCTCGGTGGCCACCCTGCTCACCGACAAGCCTGCGGAACTGGCGACCAGCCTGCAACAGGCCGGTAGCGAATACGCCAGGCGCAACGGCGGCAATTTCGAGGTCAGCGCCAAAGTCGACGGCAAGGACGTCAAACTGACGGTGACGGGTGTGTCCGCGCACTCCTCCGAACCCGAGTCCGGGGTCAATCCGGTGGCGCGCATGCTCGATTTTATCAATAGCGTTGATGGCAAGGTCGCGCTCAAGCACAACCACATCACCGACGCCGCCCGTTACCTCGCCGACAACTGGGGCCTGGATTATCTCGGCAACAAGCTCGGTGTCGGTTTCTCCGACGCCTTCATGGGACCGCTGACCACCTCGCCGACTTTCGTTGGCATGGATGACAAGACCTTCAAACTGGCGGTCAATCTGCGTGTGCCCAAAGGCAAGTCGCCGGAGAAGCTGAAAACCGAAATCGCCGATAAACTCGCGGCCTGGAGCAAGAAAACCCACGTCGCAGTGGCGTTCGATTATTCGGTCGCGGCACCGATGTACCGCAATCCCGAGGGTGAATGGGTCAAGGCGTTGCTGGCGGTCGCCACGGAAAACCTTGGCATGAAACACGAATTCGGCACCTCTGCCGGTGCGACTTCGGTGCATGAACTGCCTAACGGCGTGCAGTTCGGCCTGGCCATGCCGGACGTGAAATACACCGGCCACACCGACGGCGAATTCAAGACCGTCGAGCAATTCCAGCTTGATCTGCAGATCGTCACCGAAATGATCGGCCGCATCGGCCAGTTGCCGAAACTCTGATTGGTTCGCCGAGCCCGCTGCAATGGTGGGTTCGGCGTTTGAATTGCCACGTAAATCGGCGCCCCCCAGTTCCGCTTTGGCCAGAAGCATCTTCATGGCTTTTAGGCCGCCATCGCTTGCAGGCAAGCTCCCACATTTTGATCGCATTCATCAGCCTTGGCCATTCTAACGGGGCACAGCCAAAAGCCCCTCACCCTAGCCCTCTCCCGAAGGGAGAGGGGACTAAACGGGGTGGATGAAAGAGATGCGCCAACGCGCAATACCGAGCCGAACGCAAATTCGAAGCCAACCAAAATCGGCTCCCTCTCCCTCGGGAGAGGGCTGGGGTGAGGGGCAGCCACACCGCAAATCTCAAGCCAACCACCCGCTTCTAACCACTCAACAATGAGCGTTAGCTCGAGTGCCCTTGATCTTGCCTAACCAGCGACATCGGAAGGCTGAGTGGAGGGATTGATCCGGGCGTGGGAGCGCAGCGACCGTCTGGCGCAGCCAGACACAGCGGAAGTAGGTGCAGCGAAGCAAACCGTAGCCGCTGCGCCCGGATCAGTCCCGGAGCGAAGGAACCCGAGCCTGCGAGGGCCATACGTAGGAGCAAGCCTTTTTGGGTACTTTTTCGGCGTCTGGAAAAAGTGCCTCGCCGTAAGGGCGAAACCCTAAGCCGCCGTTACCGCAGCAACGGATATGTACCCAAAATCAACGCCTCAAAGAAAGCCATCACTCGGTAACCGCGACAAGTCGCGATCATTGCACGCCACGCAACAGATCATTGCCCACAAACCTATTGATAGCCCCCTAACGAAAGGTGCACGCTAGAGGGCTGATCAGGGTCTTATATCATTCCGAATGATAGTTACCTTTGCTTCATTCGATTCGTGCCATCACACCCCGCCGAGCATCATCCGCCCATCTTCAATACTTTGGCGGATGCATCCATGGAACATTCACTCAAACATTTGCGCTTCCCGTTGGCCCTTTTGGCCGTACTGGTGATGAGCGCCTGCGGCAAAACCCCGGAGACCACCGCTGCCATGCCCCCTGCAAAAGTCAGCGTGGCCAAGGTGCTGGAACAACCGGTCAATGAGTGGGACGAATTCACCGGGCGCCTCGAAGCGCCGGAAACCGTTGAAATCCGTCCGCGGGTCTCCGGCCAGATCGATCAGGTAGCCTTCACCGAAGGCGCACTGGTCAAAAAAGGCGACCTGCTGTTCCAGATCGACCCGCGTCCGTTCCAGGCCGAGGTCCGCCGCCTCGAAGCACTGGTCGCCCAGGCCCGCGCCACCGCCACCCGCAGTGAAAACGAAGCCGCTCGCGGCGAACGTCTGCGCACCAGCAATGCGATCTCCGCCGAACTGGCCGATTCGCGCACCAGCGCCGCCCAGGAAGCCCGCGCCGCCGTCGGCGCCCTGCAAGCGCAACTGGATCTGGCCAAACTGAACCTGAGCTTCACCCGCGTCACCGCGCCGATCAGCGGCCGCGTCAGCCGTGCCGAGATCACCGCCGGCAACCTGGTCACCGCCGACACCACTGCGCTGACCAGCGTCGTCTCGACCGACAAGGTCTACGCCTACTTCGACGCCGACGAGCGCGTATTCCTCAAGTACACCCAACTGGCTCGCAACGGCCAACGCGGCGCAACCACGCCGGTGTACATGGGCCTGTCCAACGAGGACGGCAATCCGCACCTCGGCCAGATGAACTTCGTCGACAACCAGGTCAACCCGAAAACCGGCACCATCCGTGGCCGCGCGGTGTTCGACAACACTGACGGCACCTACACCCCTGGCCTGTACGCACGGCTGAAACTGGTCGGCAGCGGTACCTACAACGCCATGCTGATCAACGACGAAGCCGTCGGCACCGACCTGGGCAAGAAGTTCGTGCTGGTGATGGACGCGGACAACAAAACCGCCTACCGCCCAGTCGAGCTCGGGCCGAAAATCGAAGGCCTGCGCATCGTCCGTACAGGTCTGCAAAAAGACGACACGATCATCGTCAAGGGCCTGCAGCGGGTGCGTCCCGGCTCGCCAGTCACCCCTGAAGTGATCCCGATGGCCAGCGAGCAAACCCTCGCCGCCCTCGCCCAACAACGTCAAGCGCTGGAAGCCAGCAACCTGCCCAAAGTCGCCCCTGCCAAGGGTGCGTCGGGTTCGGCTGCGAAGCTGGCTGCTACGACCCCACGCGGTTAAGGGACGACAACTCCGATGAATTTTTCCCAATTCTTCATTTCCCGGCCGATCTTCGCAGCGGTGCTGTCGCTGTTGATCCTGATCGCCGGTGCGATCTCGCTGTTCCAGTTGCCGATCAGCGAATACCCGGAAGTCGTGCCGCCGACCGTGGTGGTGCGTGCCAACTTCCCGGGCGCCAACCCCAAGGTCATCGGTGAAACCGTGGCCGCGCCGTTGGAGCAAGCCATCACCGGCGTCGAGAACATGCTGTACATGTCCTCGCAATCGACCGCTGACGGCAAGATCACCCTGACCATCACCTTCGCCCTGGGCACTGACCTGGACAACGCGCAGGTGCAGGTGCAGAACCGCGTGACCCGGACCGAGCCGAAGCTTCCTGAAGAAGTGACGCGCATCGGTATCACCGTCGACAAGGCCTCGCCCGACCTGACCATGGTTGTGCACTTGACCTCGCCGGACAAGCGCTACGACATGCTCTATCTGTCCAACTACGCGATCCTCAATATCAAGGATGAGCTCGCGCGTCTGGGTGGTGTCGGTGACGTGCAACTGTTCGGCATGGGCGATTACTCGCTGCGCGTCTGGCTCGATCCGAACAAGACCGCTTCGCGCAATCTGACCGCGACCGACGTCGTGACCGCGATCCGCGAGCAGAACCGTCAGGTTGCCGCCGGCCAGCTCGGTGCGCCCCCTGCCCCGACCGCGCAAAGCTTCCAGTTGTCGATCAACACCCAGGGCCGTCTGGTCACTGAGGAAGAGTTCGAAAACATCGTGATTCGCGCCGGCGACGACGGCGAAATCACCCGCCTGAAGGACATCGCGCGCATCGAACTAGGCTCCAGCCAGTACGCTTTGCGTTCGCTGCTGAACAACCAGCCGGCCGTGGCGATTCCGATCTTCCAGCGTCCGGGCTCCAACGCCATCGATATCTCGAACGAAGTTCGCGGCAAGATGGAAGAGCTGAAGAAAGGCTTCCCGCAGGGCATGGACTACAGCATCGTCTACGACCCGACGATCTTCGTGCGCGGCTCGATCGAAGCGGTGGTTCACACCCTGTTCGAAGCACTGATCCTCGTGGTGCTGGTGGTGATCCTGTTCCTGCAGACCTGGCGCGCCTCGATCATTCCGTTGGTGGCGGTGCCGGTATCGTTGATCGGTACGTTTGCGGTGATGCACCTGTTCGGCTTCTCGCTCAACGCCCTGTCGCTGTTCGGCCTGGTACTGGCGATCGGTATCGTGGTGGACGACGCCATCGTCGTGGTGGAGAACGTCGAGCGAAACATCGAACTCGGACTGACACCGGTCGAAGCGACCAAACGGGCGATGCGTGAAGTGACCGGCCCGATCATCGCGACGGCGCTGGTGCTGTGTGCGGTGTTCGTACCGGCAGCGTTCATTTCCGGCCTCACCGGGCAGTTCTACAAGCAGTTCGCCCTGACCATCGCCATCTCGACGGTGATCTCGGCCTTCAACTCGCTGACCCTGTCGCCAGCGCTGGCCGCTGTCTTGCTGAAAAGCCACGACGCACCGAAAGACCGCTTCTCGAAAGTGCTCGACAAGATCTTCGGTGGCTGGCTGTTCCGCCCGTTCAACCGCTTCTTCGATCGTGCCAGCCATGGTTACGTCGGCACCGTGCGCCGGGTCATCCGTGGCAGCGGCATCGCCCTGCTGCTGTACGCAGGCCTGATGGTGCTGACCTTCTTCGGTTTCTCCAGCACGCCGACCGGTTTCGTACCTGGCCAGGACAAGCAATACCTGGTGGCCTTCGCGCAACTGCCGGACGCCTCGAGCCTGGACCGCACCGAAGACGTGATCAAGCGCATGTCTGACCTGGCGCTGAAACAGCCAGGCGTGGAAAGCGCCGTAGCGTTCCCGGGCCTGTCGATCAACGGCTTCACCAACAGCCCGAACGCCGGCATCGTTTTCGTCACCCTCAAACCGTTCGACGAGCGTAAAGACCCGAGCATGTCCGCCGGCGCGATTGCCGGGGCCTTGAACGGCCAGTACGCGAACATTCAAGAGGCGTACATGGCGATCTTCCCGCCACCGCCGGTACAGGGTCTGGGCACCATTGGTGGTTTCCGTCTGCAAATCGAAGACCGTGGCAACCTCGGTTACGACGAGCTGTACAAAGAAACCATGAACATCATCAACAAGAGCCATAACGTGCCGGAACTGGCCGGCCTGTTCACCAGTTACACCGTGAACGTGCCACAGGTCGATGCCGCCATCGACCGCGAAAAAGCCAAGACCCACGGCGTGGCCGTCAGCGACATCTTCGACACCCTGCAGATCTACCTGGGTTCGCTGTATGCCAACGACTTCAACCGCTTCGGGCGCACTTATCAGGTCAACGTTCAGGCTGAGCAGCAGTTCCGCCTCGAATCCGATCAGATCGGTCAGCTGAAAGTACGCAACAACAAAGGCGAAATGATCCCGCTGGCGACCTTCATCAAGGTCAGCGACACCTCGGGGCCGGACCGTGTGATGCACTATAACGGCTTCATCACCGCTGAAATCAACGGTGCCGCGGCCCCCGGCTACAGCTCCGGCCAGGCCGAAAAAGCCATCGAGAAACTGCTCAAGGACGAACTTCCGAACGGCATGACCTACGAGTGGACCGACCTGACCTACCAGCAGATTCTGTCCGGCAACACCGCGCTGTTCGTGTTCCCGCTGTGCGTATTGCTGGCGTTCCTGGTGCTCGCTGCTCAGTACGAAAGCTGGAGCCTGCCACTGGCGGTGATCCTGATCGTCCCGATGACCCTGCTGTCGGCCATTACCGGCGTGATCATTTCGGGCGGTGACAACAACATCTTCACCCAGATCGGCCTCATCGTACTGGTGGGACTGGCGTGTAAGAACGCGATTCTGATCGTCGAGTTTGCCAAGGACAAACAGCAAGAAGGCCTCGACCCGCTCGCCGCGGTACTGGAAGCCTGCCGTCTGCGTCTGCGGCCGATCCTGATGACCTCCTTCGCGTTCATCATGGGTGTGGTGCCACTGGTGTTCTCCAGCGGTGCCGGTGCCGAGATGCGTCACGCCATGGGTGTGGCGGTGTTCTCCGGGATGCTCGGGGTGACCTTCTTCGGTCTGTTGCTGACGCCAGTGTTCTACGTGCTGATCCGTAACTTCGTTGAACGCAGTGAGGCCCGCAAAGCGGCCAAGGCGCACAACCTTCCAAAGCCACTGGAGGCGCATCAATGAGTCTGAAAGTCTTCCTGCCGAGCCTGCTGGTGCTGGCCCTCAGCGCCTGCGCCGTCGGCCCCGACTACAAGACCCCAGCCACGGAGGCGGCCAACATCACGGCCGCCACCGACGGCGCCGCCGGGCAAAAGAACTTCGACCGGTCGAAATTCGAAGGCATCTGGTGGCAGCAATTCGATGACCCGACCCTCAACCAGCTGGTCACGCAATCGCTGCAAGGCAACCGTGAACTGCGCGTGGCGTTCGCCCGCTGGAAAGCCGCTCGGGCAATCCGCGACGATGCGAGCAACGACGCGATGCCGACCATCACCAGCCGTGCCAGCAGTGACCTGGGCAAAGGCCAGATTCCCGGCCAGACCACCGACCGGGTCAACAGCGAACGCTACGATCTGGGCCTGGACATGGCCTGGGAACTGGACCTGTTCGGGCGCATCCAGCGCAATCTGGAAGCCAGCGACGCCGACCAGCAGGCTGCCGAAGCCGACCTGTATCAACTGCAAGTCACGATGATTGCCGAACTGGTCGATGCATACGGGCAACTGCGCGGCGCGCAACTGCGTGAAAAGATTGCCGTGGCCAACCTGAACAACCAGGTCGAGTCGCGCAAGATCACCGTCAGCCTGCGTGATGCCGGTGTCGGTGATCAGCTCGACGTCGAACGGGCCGATGCGCGCCTGGCCAACGTCGAAGCGACCGTGCCGCAATTGCAGGCGGAACAGGTGCGGCAGAAAAACCGCATCGCCACCCTGCTCGGCGAGCGTCCGGACAAGCTGACCGTTGACCTCAGCCCGAAAGACCTGCCAGCGATTGCCAAGGCCTTGCCGATCGGCGATCCGGGCGAATTGCTGCAGCGTCGCCCGGACATCCTCAGCGCTGAACGCCAACTGGCCTCGGCCACGGCGCGTATCGGTGTGGCCAAGGCCGATCTTTTCCCACGGGTCAGCCTCAGCGGCTTCCTCGGCTGGACGGCCGGGCGCGGCTCGCAGATCGGCTCGTCGGCCGCCAACGCCTGGGCCCTCGGCCCGAGCATCACCTGGGCTGCATTTGACCTCGGTAGCGTGCGCGCCCGTTTACGCGGCGCCGATGCCGAAGCCGAAGGCGCACTGGCGACCTATGAGCAGCAAGTGCTGCTGGCACTGGAAGAATCGGAAAACGCCTTCAGCGATTACGGCAAGCGTCAACAACGGCTGATCTCACTGATCCGTCAGAGTGAATCGAGCCGCAAGGCCGCCGACCTCGCTGAAATCCGCTACCGCGAAGGCACCACCGATTTCCTCGTGCTGCTCGACGCGCAGCGTGAACGGCTGAACGCCGAAGACAGCCAGGCCCAGGCCGAAGTCGACCTTTATCGCGGCATCGTCGCCATCTACAAAGCCCTCGGCGGCGGCTGGCAGCCGGAGACCGTTGCCAGCAAGTAATCGTTGAACTGAGCTCCTTTGGTTGGCCGCAACCAACCAATTTTTTTGCCCCGCGTATCATTCGGTCGCGGGGTTTTTTTATGGTTTTTTCAGGTGTTGTGATTTGCTGGGGGTCGCGGTGGGTCAGTTTCAGTGGTGTCGGCTGACCGGCCGCTATCGCTTGCAGGCAAGCTCCCACAGGGATCGCGTGGACCACCAGGCCATCAATTCGAAAATCAAAAGCCCCTCACCCTAGCCCTCTCCCAGAGGGAGAGGGAACTGACCGTGGTGGATGCGAGAGATACGCCAATCTGCGATACCGAGTCGAACACGAACTTCAAAGCCAACACAGATCGGCTCCCTCTCCAGGGGGAGAGGGCTGGGGTGAGGGGCAGCCACACCACCAATCCAAAGCCAACCGCCCCGCTTCTAACCACTCAACAATGAGCGCCAGCTCGAGTGCTCTTGATCTTGATCTTGCCTAACCAGCGACATCGGAAGGCTGAGCGGAGGGATTGATCCGGGCGTAGGAGCGCAGCGACCGTCTGGCGCAGCCAGACACAGCGGACGTAGGTGCAGCGCAGCAAACCGTAGCCGCTGCGCCCGGATCGATCCCGCAGCGAAGGAACCCGAGCCTGCGAGGGCCGTACGTAGGAGCAAAGCCTTTTGGTTCCTTTTTGGCGTCTGAAAAAGGGACTCGCCGTAAGGGCGAAACCGCCAGCCGCAGCACCCGAAGCAACGGATATGTACACAGCAAACCCAAAAACTCAGCGCCTGAAAGAAAGCCATCGCTTGCAGGCAAGCTCCCACATTTGGAATGCATTCTTCCCGTGAACCCCATGGCCGCCTGAAATGCATTCTTGCTGTGAAACTCATTACTGCCTGAAATGCATTTCAAATGTGGGAGCCAGCCTGCTGGCGATGAGGCCCACGAAAAGAAGAAAATCTGCTGCCAAACCACTCCGCCGATTACTCCGCCCGCTGCTTGGTGTTAAATAGGCGCCAGTCTTAACCTTGTCGCCTCAAGCCGTGCAACGAGAACAGCCATGAACAGCAATTGCTACAACGCCCAACCGCAAACGGCGGTGCGCGCATGATCGAAGTCACCGAAGTGTCCATTGCGCAATTGCGCGCCGCACTCGAATCCGGCCAGACCACCGCGGTCGAGTTGGTCGAGGCCTATCTGGCACGCATCGACGCCTACGACGGCCCCGACACGCCGACCGCGCTGAACGCCGTTGTCGTACGCAACCCCGAAGCCTTGAACGAGGCCAAAGCCTCCGATGCACGCCGCGCCAATGGCCAGACCCTCGGCCCGCTCGACGGCATTCCTTACACCGCCAAGGACAGTTATCTGGTCAAAGGCCTGACCGCCGCGTCGGGCAGCCCGGCCTTCGCCGATCTGGTCGCCCATCGCGACGCCTTCACCATCGAACGCCTGCGCGCCGCCGGGGCGATTTGCCTGGGCAAGACCAATATGCCGCCGATGGCCAATGGCGGCATGCAGCGCGGCGTTTATGGCCGGGCTGAAAGCCCTTACAACGCTGGCTACCTGACCGCGCCATTCGCCTCCGGCTCGTCGAACGGTGCCGGCACCGCCACCGCCGCCAGTTTCGCCGCGTTCGGTCTCGCTGAAGAAACCTGGTCGAGCGGTCGCGGCCCGGCGTCCAACAACGGTTTGTGCGCCTACACGCCTTCGCGCGGGGTGATCTCGGTGCGTGGCAACTGGCCGTTGACCCCGACCATGGACGTGGTCGTACCTTTCGCGCGGACCATGGCCGACTTGCTCGAAGTGCTCGACGTGGTCGTCGCCGAAGACCCGGACACCCGCGGCGACCTCTGGCGCCTGCAACCGTGGGTGCCAATTCCCTCGGTTAGCGAAGTGCGCCCGGCGTCTTACGCCGAACTCGCTGCCGATCGTGCGGCGCTGGCCGGCAAACGTTTCGCCATTCCGCGCATGTACATCAATGCCGATCCCGAGGCTGGCACCAGCGAAGCGCCGGGCATCGGCGGCCCGACCGGCCAGCGCATCAACACCCGCGCCTCGGTGATTGCGCTGTGGCAACAGGCGCGTCAGGCGCTGGAAGCGGCCGGCGCTGAAGTGATCGAAACCGATTTCCCGCTGGTGTCCAATTGCGAAGGTGATCGCCCCGGCGCGCCGACCGTGTTCAACCGTGGGCTGGTGTCGCAAGAATTTCTGCATCATGAACTGTGGGATCTCACCGCGTGGGCGTTTGACGACTTCCTGCAAGCCAACGGTGACCCGAAACTCAATCGTCTGGTTGACGTCGACGGGCCGAAGATCTTCCCGCACGACCCGGGCACCCTGCCCAACCGTGAAGGCGATCTGGCTGCCGGCATGGACGAATACGTGCGCATGGCCGAACGTGGCATCACCCCGTGGAATGAAATCCCCACTGTCGCCGACGGCCTGCGCGGCCTCGAACAGACCCGGCGTACCGACCTCGAAGACTGGATGGACAACCTCGGCCTCGACGCCGTGCTGTTCCCCACCGTCGCCGACGTCGGCCCGGCGGACGCAGACGTCAACCCGGCCTCAGCGGATATCGCCTGGAGCAACGGCGTCTGGGTGGCCAACGGCAACCTCGCGATCCGCCACCTCGGCGTACCGACCGTCACCGTGCCCATGGGTGTCATGGCCGACATTGGGATGCCCGTCGGCCTGACCTTCGCCGGCCGCGCCTACGACGACTCGAACCTGCTGCGCCTGGCCGCCGCCTTCGAATCCACCGGCAACAAACGCCAGATCCCACCGCGCACACCGCCGCTGTCGGTCAAGGGGCAGTGAAGATCTTTATTTGAAAAGCAATCACTGTGGGAGCCAGCCTGCTGGCGATAGCTGACTTTCAGTCAATGAAAGGTTGAATGTTCAACCGCAATCGCTTGCAGGCAAGCTCCCACAGGTTTTGTGTAATGGCTGAATATTCAGGCACGCTCAGGTTCCCTGTGGGAGCTGGCTTGCCAGCGATGACACCAGCAAATCCGCCACCGCACTCAAGCCGACAACCGATCAAATGCAGGCTCACTCCTACAAGTTTCTGTGTCACGGCCGGAACTGAGCACATCCACCCAATCCCTCCCCCCGCAATTCCCTGATCATCCCGGCCAACCCCACCACCGCTGGCCACTGACCATGATCGACCGCGCCCCATCGCGCCTTACCCTGCTTGCGCTGCTCTGCGGTCTGCACACCACCACCTACGCCAGCGGTTTCTTCGACGATGCCAGCAGCCAGGTCCTGAGCCGCAACTTCTACCTGAGCAACGACTACCGCTCGCCCACGCCCTCGGGCAAAAACTACAAACAGTAATGGGCTCAGGGCTTTATCGGCACCTTCTCATCCGGTTTCACCGAAGGCACCGTTGGTTTCGGCATCGATGCCCACGCTTTCGCCGGGCTGAAACTGGACGGCGGCAGAGGCCATTCCGGAACCGGCCTGCTGCCAGTCGACAGCGGCGGCCGCAGCGAAAACGACTACTCCAGCGCCGGCGGCGCGCTGAAATTGAAGGCCTCTCACACCACCCTCGCCTACGGTGAAATGACCGTCGAGACGCCGGTCTTCGACACCTCCGACAAACGCCTGCAACCGGAGTACGCCACGGGTTTTCTGCTCAACAGCACCGAGTTCGACCACCTCAACCTGGTCGCCGGCCACTTCACTGCGTTCAAGAACCAGGACAGCTCCTCCGGCCACGGCGACTTTTACGGTTACGGCGCCAACACCGAAGCCGGCGGCATCAGTTTCGTCGGCGCCGACCTCTTCAGCGACAACCCGCTGGGCGGCGCGCTGTACGCCTCGGAGCTCAGCGACACCTGGCATCAGTACTACGGCAACCTGCACTTCAAGCAATCCGGGCTGCTGCTCGACGCCAACCTCTACCACACCCGCGACACCGGCCGCGCCCTGGCCGGCGAGATCGACAACACCGCGTTCAGCCTGTCCGGCAAATACAGCTTCGGCCCGCATGCGGTGCTGCTCGGCTGGCAACGCATCAACGGCGACACCCCGTTCGATTTCGTCGGCGGTGACTCGATCTACCTCGCCAACTCGATCAAATACGCCGACTTCAACGGCGCCAACGAACGCTCCTGGCAAGCTCGCTACGACCTCGACCTCGGCGCTTTCGGCGTCCCCGGCCTGAAATTCATGACCCGCTACGTCACCGGCAGCCACATCGACGGCACCCACGCGCCCAAGGGCGGCGCCTACAACCCGTTCGACGCCGACAGCGGCCAATACCAGCCACAGCAAGGCGACGGCGGCAAACACTGGGAACGCGATATCGACCTGAAATACGTCGTCCAGTCGGGCGCGGCCAAGGATTTGTCAGTGCAGCTGTCGCACGTCACCCACCGAGCGAACGAGGCGCAGGCTGGCGATGACATTGACCGGATTTATGTGGTGATCGAGTACCCGCTGGGCTTTTAATTCGCTCATTTTGAAATGCGATCAACCTGTGGGAGCGAGCCTGCTCGCGAAGGCGTCAGTTCAGGTAAAACATCGGTGACTGATGTACCGCTATCGCGAGCAAGCTCGCTCCCACATTGGATTTGTGTGTGGCCCCGGCGCTGGCGTTCACCACAAAACCTGTGGGAGCGAGCTTGCTCGCGAAGGCGTCAGTTCAGGTAAAACATTGGTGACTGACCCACCGCTATCGCGAGCAGACTCACTCCTACATTGGATTTATGGTTTGCCCTGGAACCTGAGTTCACCACAAAACCTGTGGGAGCGAGCTTGCTCGCGAAGGCGTCAGTTCAGGTAAAACATTGGTGACTGACCCACCGCTATCGCGAGCAAGCTCGCTCCCACACTAAACCGCAAATTCCCTTGAGAAATATGGCGGAAGGCAGCCGGAGTCGAACCTGCCCGGGAACGGATGCCGTCCCCAACCGGGTTTGAAGCCCGGCCGCGCCACCGGGCGCGATTGCCTTCCTTTGACTCATTGCGCGTTGGCATTGGCCAGCGCGCTGTCGTAACGGATCTGCCGTGATTCGCCGATGCGCCTGGTCAGGCCCAGTCGGTCGAAATACTCCAGATACTGAATACAGCGTTTGCGTCCCAAGCCTAGCGCATCGCGGAAGGTTGCCACCTGGATCTGCGGACTTTCCGCGGCCAGTGTCAGCAACACCCCGGCCATGCGGCGCAGTTGCTCGTCGCCCAAAAACAGATCGCGCACAATCTGGTGCATCAGCCCGAGTCGCGCCCGTTTGCGCAGCAGCAGGCGTACCGCGGCATCATCGTGGCCAAGCATTTTGGCGATGTCGCGGACCCAAGGCGGGTCGAATTCAGCGTTGTCGAACAGCGGCCGCAGTTGTTGCCACAGGGCTTCGTCTTCAGCATTCAGGCGCACCTGATGTTCGGGCAGGTGCAGCCAGGGGCCGCTGGTGTGGATCGCGCCGGCGCTGAGCAGTTCGTCGAGCAGGCTGATGAACGTTGAACGCTCTAAAGCCAGGCCGCTGAAACGGCGCAGGCGATCGCGATCGGGCCCCATTTGGTCGGGTTCTTGTTCGTGAAATTTCGTGAGTTGTTGCAGCAAATTGAATTTCAGTTGCGCCCAGCGCTGTACGTTGAACAACAGCGGGCCTTGGCGGGTGTCGATCAGGCGGATGTTTTGCGCTAATGACCAGGATGCGCGCGGGCGATTGAATTGACGCTCCAGGCGCTGCGGATCGAGGCCGCCAGCGCTGTGGTTGAGCAGCACCGGCAAGGTCTGTTCGAGGCTGTCACGGGTGGCGAGGGTTTGCAGTTGCGCCAGACGTTCCGGGCTGCGGCGTTGCCGGGCCGGGGCGAAGGGATCGAGCACCGTGCCGCCGCCCAAGGTGCGTTGCGCGCTGGCGTCGCGCAGGATCAGCCGGTCGCCCTGCACCGCGTGTACCGGCGCGTTGATCAGCAGTTGCGCGAACATGCGCTCGCCGGGGCTCAACCGTGGGCCTTCGAGCAAGGCCACGCGGGCGAGCACGTCTTGCGTGCCGAGGTGTACATGCACCGGATGGAAGTGTTCGAAGGTGCGTTCGCCGGGCAACAGTCGAAAGTCGATATCGACCCGTTGCGTCGGTGCGTGCAGCCACTCGCTCAGCAGCCATTGGCCGCGATGGATCTGTGCCAGTTCCAGGCGTTCGCCGCTCAGGTTCAGCGCCACCCGTTGTCCGGCGAACGCCTGTTCGGCGGGTTGGTTTTGCGCATGCAGGCCACGCACGCGGACGGTTTTGCCGGATGGCGCGAGGGCGAGTTTGTCGCCGACCGACACGGTGCCCGACAGCGCCGTGCCGGTGACGACGATCCCGGCGCCGGCCACGCTGAACGCGCGATCGATCGCCAGACGAAATCCACCTGCGCGACTACGCGCCTGCACCTCGTTTTGCGCCTGCAACAACGCCGCGCGCAACGCATCAACGCCCCGCCCATTCAGGCTCGACACGGTAAAGATCGGCGCGTCGGCGAAAGGCCCCGGCGCGAGCAGATCCAGCACCTGGCGCTGCACCTCTTCAACCCTGCCCGCCTCGACCCGGTCGCATTTGGTGATGGCCACCAGCGCGCGCGGAATGCCGAGCAACTCGACAATCGCCAGATGCTCGCGAGTCTGCGGCATCACGCCGTCATCGGCCGCGACCACCAGCAACACCAGATCGATGCCCTGAGCGCCGGCGAGCATGTTGTGGGTGAATTTCTCGTGGCCGGGCACGTCGATAAACCCGCTCAGGCCTGCGCCGGGTTGCAATTCGGCGTAGAGATAACCGAGGTCGATGGTCATGCCGCGCTCGCGTTCCTGCGGGCGACGGTCGCCGGTTTGCCCGGTCAGCGCTTGCAGCAGCGACGTCTTGCCGTGGTCGATGTGCCCCGCCGTGCCGACGATCACGGCGCGGCCTGCAACCGCGGAAGTTGCGCCAGCCACGCCGGCTCATCGTCGAGCTGGCGCAGATCGAGCCACAGCGCATCCTCATCGATGCGCCCGAGCACCGGGATCGGCAAGGCGCGCAACGCGGCTTCAAGATTCAGCAGATAGCGCCCGCGCAGACGCTTCGATACCAGCGGGCGCATGCACAGCGCCGCACTCGGCAAACGCGCCACCGGTTGGCTGCCGCTGCCGATCATGCCCAAGGCCTCGACTGCGCTGACGCTCCAAGTCTCACCCAACATGTCAGCCAGCACCGGCTGCAACCGTGAAGCCTGGGCGAAGATGTCAGCCTGCGGGCGGGTTAAAAGCCGCAAACTCGGCAGACGTTCAGCGAGGCGATCCGGGTCGCGATACAGACCGAGCACCGCCTCCAGCGCCGCCAGGGTCAACTTGTCCACCCGCAGCGCGCGTTTCAGCGGGTTCTTCTTGATTTTCGCGATCAGTTCTTTACGGCCGACGATCAACCCGGCCTGCGGCCCGCCAAGCAATTTGTCGCCGCTGAAGGTGACTATGTCGGCGCCATCGAGCAGCGCCTGACGCACCGTAGGCTCGGCCGGCAAACCCCAACGCGTCAAATCCAACAGGCTGCCACTGCCAAGATCTTCTAGCAACGGCAGCCCGTGCTGATGGGCCAGCTCGGCGAGTTCAACGGTCGGCACGCGAGCGGTAAAGCCTTCAATGCTGTAATTGCTCGCGTGCACACGCATGATCAAACCGCTGCGCGGGCTGATCGCTGCTTCGTAGTCACGGGCGTGGGTGCGGTTGGTGGTGCCGACTTCGTGCAGGCGCACGCCGGCGCGGGCCATGATGTCGGGAATGCGAAAGGCGCCGCCGATCTCGATCAGCTCACCGCGCGAGATGATGCCTTCCTTGCGTGCGCCGAGGCTATTGAGGGTCAGCAGCACGGCGGCGGCATTGTTGTTGACCACGGTGACGGCTTCGGCGCCGGTCAGTTCGCGGATCAAACATTCGATCAAATCGTCGCGATCGCCGCGTTTGCCACTGGCCAGATCGAATTCCAGATTCAGCGGATAACGTGCGGCGTTCTCCACCGCAGCGATGGCTTCGTCCGGCAACAAGGCGCGACTAAGATTGGTGTGCAGCACGGTGCCGGTCAGGTTGAACACGCGGCGTACCTGACTGCGCTGTTGCTGGATCAGGCGTTCGCCAACCCGGCCGGCGAGCACTTCGGGACTGATTTCCACAGCTGCCAATTGCCCGCTCAATACGGCGGGCCTTAGCTCATCGAGCAACTGACGCAGATTAGTCAGCAACGAATCCCGGCCGTAACGCTCAGCCAATGGCGCGCACGCCGGATGACGCAACAACCCATCAATGGAAGGTAACCGCAGGGACATCCGCCGCTCCTGGAGTCAATCGCTATCGCCCAAGAGTGTAGACGCTGCCGGTCATTCGTCTCCCGGCGCCAGCAACAGATTCGGCGCCAGCCGCTGAAAGCCGTCCTGCGCCAGGCGCATATCCAGCAGCAAACTGCCGAGATCCGCCGACAACGCCTCGGCCTCGGCATCGTTTTCCAGATAGACCAGTTTCAGATAGCTGTTGCAGCCGGGGCAGACTTCCGCGCGCAACGGTGCCTGATTCGCGGCGTGGCGATCGTCCTCAAGGCTCAGATAATCGAGGCCTTTGCTCGACTCGCAATACACGCACTTGACCCGCACCACATGCCATTCGCAGGCACACAGCGAACACACCAGATAACGCAAACCGTTGTGTTTGCCGCGATGGCGGATGACCCCGGCCATCGCTGGCGAACCGCACGCCGGGCATTGGCTGAG
The DNA here is from genome assembly GCF_036668835.1 of Pseudomonas koreensis. GTDB lineage: Bacteria > Pseudomonadota > Gammaproteobacteria > Pseudomonadales > Pseudomonadaceae > Aquipseudomonas > Aquipseudomonas koreensis_I. Next base: position 84,401 of record NZ_JAZEVW010000002.1, on the reverse strand, counting down.
GCTGTCGCCGGGTTTCAGTTGCAGATGGGCGGCGCTGAGCAACCAGTGACTCCACGCCACTTGCAGCGCCGCGCCAAGGAACGGCACCAGTTGCGCCGGCACCAGTGAATACTGACCGCTGACCAAGGCGACGGCCCACGCGCGTAACTGGCCCGCGCTGGCATTGCGCAACGCTGTCAGGGCTTCAAGCACGGCGGGTTGCTCTGGCGGTACGTAGCGTTGCAGCAAAGCGTCGAGATAAGCCTGCCAGCCCTCCTCGCGCACCAACGTGTCGGCAGCGAAAGGCGGCAAACCATGCTGCTGGCAAGCCTCGATGCGTTGCGCATCGAACGGCGCCGTCAGCGGCGGATCATCGAACACCTGCTGCTGAACCCGGCACAACCCGGCGATCAGGCGCAGATACTCGGCCAGCGCATGCCCCTCGGTCAGTTGCTCAAGCCGTTGCGCGCGCAAGGCAAACAGGTTGTGCGGCGGCAAGTACAAAAACGGCGGCGAACTGGCCGCCGCTTCGATTTCCCCGGGTTCAAGAATAGTCGGCAAACGTCAGCCCTTTTTGCTAATGGGTTGCTCCGGCGCGTCCACGGGACGCTCATCGCGGGTAATGTCGCGGTACCACAGCGCATGATGTTTTCTCGCCCAGGCGCGGCTGACCCGGCCATGCAACATGGCCTCGACCGAGCCTTTGATCCACAACCCGGCGTAGATGTGCACGATGATGCTCAGCACCAGAATGAACCCGGCCAGCGCATGCAACAGCATCGCCCAGCGGATCACGCTGATGCCGAAATACACGCTGAACCACGCTCGCCAGATCACCAGCCCGGTGAACAGCAGCGCGAGCATGCACAGCAGTAAAGTCCAGAACAGCAGTTTCTGCCCGGCGTTGTATTTGCCCACCGGTGGCACGCTGTCTTCGTCGTTGACCATGACCCGGTTGATCCGTCGCAGCCACTGCCGATCATTGGCGATGAAAAAGTTCGTGCGCCAAAAGCTGAACACCAGGCCGAGAAACAACACGAACATGGCGATGCCCATGTACGGGTGCAGAATCCGCGTCCAGGTGCCGCCGCCGAACAGGTTGCTCAGCCAGAACAGCGCCGGATGAAACAGCGCCAGTCCGGACAGCCCGGCCATGAAAAACAGGATCGCCACCAGCCAGTGATTGGTGCGCTGGTTAGCGCTGTAACGCAGGATTGTCTTGTGGCTCATGGCCGCTCCTCCCCGCGTGGATCGTAGGTGTGCACCGCCGGGTCGACGACATGCACCGAGGTGTCGGCTGGCGTCGGCTGTTCATCCTCTTCGACGCGATTGGGGCCGACGCGTACATAGTGGAAGAACCCGGCAATCACCGCCGCGCCCATCGCCAGCAGCGCCAAGGGTTTGCTGAGGCCTTTCCACACATCCACCAGCGGACTGATCGCCGGGTGATCCGGCAAACCGGCGTAGAGTTTCGGTGTGTCAGCGTGGTGCAAGACGTACATGACATGGGTGCCGCCGACGCCTTGCGGGTCGTACAGACCGGCGTTTTCAAAACCACGGCTTTTCAGGTCGACGATGCGTTCGGCGGCATGCACCTTCATGTCTTCCTTGGTGCCGAAGACGATGGCGCCGGTCGGGCAGGTTTTCACGCAGGCCGGCTCCAGCCCCACCGCTACGCGATCGGAACATAGGGTGCATTTGTAGGCCTTGTGATCTTTCTGCGAGATGCGCGGGATATTGAACGGGCAACCGGTGATGCAGTAGCCGCAGCCGATGCAGTGGTCCTGATTGAAATCGACGATGCCGTTGGCGTGCTGGATGATCGCGCCGGGGCTCGGGCATGCGGCCAGGCAACCGGGCTCGGCGCAATGCATGCAGCCGTCCTTGCGGATCAGCCATTCCAGGTTGCCGGCGTCGGTTTCATGCTCGGTGAAGCGCATCAGCGTCCATGTGTTCGCGGTCAGGTCCTGCGGGTTGTCGTAGGTGCCGTGGTTGTGGCCGACCTCGTCGCGCAACTCGTTCCATTCCGAGCAGGCGACCTGGCAGGCCTTGCAGCCGATGCATTTGGTGGTGTCGATCAGCTTGGCGAAGGCTTGCTGATTGCGCACTGACGGCGGCACCGTGGTGGTGGCCGAGCGGGCAATGATGTCTTGGCTGGCCATTTATAAGGTCTCCACTAGAGCTTCTCCACGTTGACCAGGAATGACTTGGATTCCGGGGTCTGGGTGTTGCCATCGCCGAGGAACGGCACCAGCGTGTTGGTCAGGTAACCGTGGCGCGTCAGGCCGGTGAAGCCCCAGTGCAGCGGGATGCCGATCTGATGCACAACCTGGCCGTTGACCTGCAGCGGCCTTATCCGCTTGGTCACCACCGCCACCGCTTCGATAAAGCCGCGCTTGCAACTGACCCGCACGCGATCACCGGCGGCGATGCCCTTCTCTTTCGCCAGCACTTCGCCGATCTCCACGAATTGCTCAGGTTGGGCAATCGCGTTCAACTTGCAGTGCTTGCTCCAGAAGTGGAAATGCTCGGTCAGCCGGTAACTGGTGCCGGCATATGGAAAGTCCTTGGCCTCGCCGAGGCTTCCCCAGACCGAATCAAAAATCCGTGCGGCCGGGTTGCTGGTGGCTTTTTTGTTTTGCGGGTGCAGCGGGTTGATGCCGATCGGCGTTTCGAACGGCTCGTAGTGCTCGGGGAACGGCCCTTCGTTCATCTTGTCGACGGCGAAGAAACGCGCCACACCTTCGGGGTTCATGATGAACGGATTCATCCCGGCTTCCGGCGGTACGTCTGCCTTGTAGTCCGGCACGTCGGTGCCGCCCCAGGTTTTGCCGTTCCACCAGACCAAGCGCTTTTTCGGGTCCCACGGTTTGCCCGCGAGGTCCGCCGAAGCGCGGTTGTAGAGAATCCGCCGGTTGGCCGGCCACGCCCAGGCCCAGCCTTGATGCTGGTGCATGCCATAAGGGTCGGCATTGTCGCGGCGGGCCATCTGGTTGCCGGCCTCGGTCCAGCTGCCAGCGAAGATCCAGCAACCCGACGCGGTGCTGCCGTCGTCCTTGAGCAAGCCGAACCCGGCCAGTTGCGTGCCGGCCTTGACCATGGCGCCAGTGGCATCGGTGAAGTCGGTCACCGCGCTGCCGTTGATTTCCTTGGCCAGCTCTTCCGGCGAAGGCTCGTCGGCGATCTTGTACGGCCAGGACAGTTTCAGCAGCGGATCGGGGAATTTGCCGCCCTCGGTCTGGTAGCGTTTGCGCAGGCGCAGGAACAGTTCGCTCATGATGCGAATGTCGGTTTGCGCTTCGCCGGGGCCATCGGCGCCCTTCCAGTGCCATTGCAGCCAGCGGCTGCTGTTCACCAGCGAGCCGTCTTCCTCGGCGAAACAGGTGGTCGGCAGGCGGATGACTTCGGTCTGGATCTCGGCGGTTTTCACGTCGTTGTACGGCCCGACGTTATTCCAGAACTCCGAGGTTTCGGTGGCCAGCGGGTCCATCACCACCAGCCATTTCAGCTTGGCCAGGGCGGCCATCACACGGTTCTTGTCCGGCAGTGCGGCGATCGGGTTGAAGCCCTGACACAAGTAACCGTTCACTTTGCCCTGGCTCATCAGGTCGAACATTTTCAGGACGTCGTAATTGGGGATGTCCAGTTTCGGCAAATGATCGAACAGCCAGTTGTTCTCGGCGGTGGCGTTGCCGCCATACCAGGACTTCATCAAGCTGACGTGGAACTTGCTGTAGTTCTGCCAGTACGAAAGCTGCCCCGGCCGCAGCGGCACTTGCGTGCGTTTGTGAATGAACTGGGCATAATCCTGCTCGCTGTCGCTGGCCAGCGTCAGGTAACCGGGCAGCGCGTTGGACAGCAGACCGAGGTCAGTCAGGCCCTGGATATTCGAGTGCCCGCGCAAGGCATTGACCCCGCCACCGGGCATGCCGACGTTGCCCAGCAGCAATTGCACCATCGCCGCGCTGCGGATGATCTGCGCGCCGATCGAGTGCTGGGTCCAGCCGAGGGCGTAGAGGATCGTCATGGTCTTGCCCGGCGGCGAGCAGGTGGCGATCTCATCCCAGATCTTCTGCATGGCGTCGACCGGCATGCCGCAGATCTGGCTCGCCAACTCGATGTTGTAACGGCTGTAATGCTGCTTCATCAGTTGATAGACGCAGCGCGGGTCCTGCAGGGTCGGGTCGACGCGGACGAAGCCGTCCTCGGCGAACTCGTAGCCCCAGCCGGACTTGTCGGTGTAGCTGCGTTTTTCTGCGTCATAGCCACTGAAAATGCCGTCCTCGAAGCCATAACCGGCTTTGACGATGAACGATACGTCGGTGTAGTTGCGCACGTATTCGTGCTGGATCTTGTCGGTGGTCAGCAGGTAATTGATCAGCCCGCCCATGAAGGCGATGTCAGTGCCGGTACGGATCGGCGCGTAATAGTCGGCCACCGAAGCGGTCCGGGTAAAACGCGGATCGACCACAATCAGCCGCGCAGCGTTGTGCGCCTTGGCCTCGGTCACCCATTTGAAGCCGCACGGATGCGCTTCTGCTGCGTTGCCACCCATCACCAGGATCAGATTCGCGTTGGCGATATCGGTCCAGGTATTGGTCATGGCACCACGGCCGTACGTCGGGGCAAGACTTGCCACCGTCGGGCCGTGTCAGACACGCGCCTGGTTATCGAACCCCAGCATGCCAAGGCTGCGAATCACCTTCTGGGTGATGTAGCCGGCTTCGTTGGACGCTGCCGAGGCCGCGAGGAAACCGGTGCTCAGCCAGCGGTTCACCGTTTGCCCGTTGGCATTCTTTTCGATGAAATTGGCGTCGCGGTCGGTTTTCATCAGGTCGGCGATGCGGTCGAGAGCCTCGTCCCAGCTGATTCGCGTCCACTCGTTGCTGCCGGGCTTGCGCACTTGCGGGTACTGCAAGCGACCGGGGCTGTGAATGAAATCGAGCAGGCCGGCGCCTTTCGGGCAAAGGGTGCCGCGATTGACCGGGTGGTCGGCGTCGCCCTCGATGTGAATGATGTTTTGCGCCACGTTTTTCCCGGCATCGCCCTGGCTGTACATGATCAAACCGCAGCCGACCGAGCAATACGGGCAGGTGTTGCGGGTTTCATGGGTGTGGGCGAGCTTGAAGTGGCGCACCTGCTCGGCGAAGGCTGGCGTCGGGGCCATGCCCAACGCGCCCAGGCTTGAGCCTGCAAGGCCTATACCTGCGACCTTGAAGAACTGACGACGGCTGAGATCCATCGTGCACTCCTGATCAGGTGGAACCCGGTACTGGTGCCGGGTTTTATCTGGACAATCACGGTTTCGGCGAACTTGTGCCGACTTTTTTACTGTAGACAATGACCTTACGTTCTGTGTGAAAACCGACCGTCGGCCGTTTGTCGGCTCTTTCATTGAAGACCACCAAACCCTGTGGGAGCGAGCTTGCTCGCGAAAGCGGTGTGTCATTCAACATCGATGCTGGCTGACCCGACGCCTTCGCGAGCAAGCTCGCTCCCACATGGATCGCGTAAGGCTTAGAATGGCGTCCAGGACCAATCCCGCCTTCACGAGACCGCGCATGACTTTCGATTTTGATCAGGTATTCGACCGCCACCACACCGGCAGCACCAAGTGGAGTCGCTATCCGGCGGACGTTCTGCCGATGTGGGTCGCGGACATGGATTTCGCCGCGCCGCCCGTGGTGATCGAGGCCTTGCAGCAGCGCTTGCTGCACCCGCTGGTGGGCTACAGCGTGGCGCAGGACAATTTGCGCGAAGCGATCATTGCCGATCTGTGGAACAAATACGCTTGGCAGGTCAAACCGCAGGAGCTGATTTTCCTGCCGGGTGTCGAGTCCGGTTTCAACATGGCGCTCAAGGCATTGGTGCAGCCGAAGCAGAACGTTGTGGTGCAAGTGCCGAACTACCCGCCGCTGCGCCAGGCGCCGGGCCATTGGGGGTTGAACAAGGTCGAGCTGGAATTCGTCGTTCAGACGGACGGCAGCTATGCAACGCCACTGACGGCGCTGCGTGATGCGCTGGTGGGCGGCGGAGCGCTGTTATTGAGCAATCCGCACAATCCGATCGGCAAGGTGTTTGCTGCCCAGGAGCTGCGTGATGTGGCTGAGACCTGCATGGCGCAGGATGCCTGGATCATTTCTGACGAAATCCACGCCGAGCTGTGCTTCGACGGCCGCGTGCATGTTCCGACGGCATCGCTGAGCCCCGAGATCGCCCAGCGCACCATTACGCTGATGTCGGCGAGCAAGGCTTACAACATTGCCGGCCTGAAGACTTCGTTCATGATCATTCAGAACGCTGTCCTGCGTGAGCGCGTCAATCAGGCTCGTTGTGGCATGGTCGACAGCGTCAATCCGCTGGGCATGGAGGCTACTCGGGTGGCGTACAGCGAAGGAGCGCCTTGGTTGGCCGAGCTGAAGGTTTATCTGCAGGGCAATCGTGACTGGCTGGTTGAGGCTGTGCGCAGTCGGTTGCCGGGGGTGACGATCGATGTGCCGCAGGGGACTTATCTGGCGTGGCTGGATTGTTCGGCGCTGGATCTGCCGGATCCGCAGCGGTTCTTTCTTGAGCAGGCGAAAGTTGGGTTGAGTGCCGGGGCGGATTTTGGTGATCGGCATCAGCAGTTTGTGCGGCTGAACTTTGGTTGCCCGCGGTCGTTGCTGGAAGAGGGGATTGGCCGGATGGAGCGTGCGCTGGCGCGGCGCGGTGCCTGATTCCTCGCTATTTTCCCTGTGCAGGTGATCCACTGTGGGAGCGAGCCTGCTCGCGATGGCTTGCTTTCAGGCGCTGAATTTTTTGGGTTTGGGTACATATCCGTTGCTGCGGTCACGGCTGCTTAGGGTTCCGCCCTTACGGCGGGTCACCTTTTTCAAACGCCAAAAAGGTAACCGAAAAGGCTTGCTCCTGCGTTCGGCCCTCGCAGGCTCGGGTTCCTTCGCTCCGGGATCGATCCGGGCGCAGCGGCTACGGTTTGCTGCGCTGCACCTCCTTCCGCTGTGTCTGGCTGCGCCAGACGGTCGCTGCGCTCCCACGCCCGGATCAATCCCTCCACTCAGCCTTCCGATGTCGCTGGTTAGGCAAGATCAAGATCAAGGGCACTCGAGCTAACGCTCATTGTTGAGTGGTTAGAAGCGGATGCTTGGCTTTGGATTTGTGGTGTGGCTGCCCCTCACCCCAGCCCTCTCCCCCCCCTGGAGAGGGAGCCGATCTGTGTTGGCTTCGAAATTTGCGCACAACTCGGTATTGCATGTTGGCGTACGTCTGCCAATCACCGCGGTCAGTCCCCTCTCCCTCCGGGAGAGGGCTAGGGTGAGGGGCTTTTGATCTTCGAATTGACGGCAGGCATCTGGCCTGGTGGTGCACGCGTTCCCTGTGGGAGCTTGCCTGCAAGCGATTGGGCCGGTACAGCCACCCATACATTGTCTGACACACCACCATCGCCAGCAGGCTGGCTCCCAAATTGGTTTTGCATGTACTCAAAGCAGACCAGCAAAAATCCGATCGAACTCACGGCAAATACCCCGGGTCAACCCGAGACACTTGCCTTGAAACGAAGGAGACCCTGCGATGAGCAACTATCCAAAACCACCCTTCCCCAAACAAGCCCAACCCGTGCCTGGTTCGCAGCGCAAGATGGAGCCGTATCCCGATTGCGGTGAGCAGAGTTATGTCGGTTCGGGTCGGCTGGCGGGCAAGATTGCGTTGATCACTGGCGCTGACAGCGGCATTGGTCGCGCCGTGGCGATTGCCTTTGCGCGTGAAGGCGCCGACGTGGCCGTGGCTTATCTGAACGAACACGAGGACGCCAAGGAAACCGCGCGCTGGGTCGAGCAGGCCGGGCGTCAGTGTCTGTTGTTGCCGGGTGACATCGCCGAGAAAGCTCAGTGTCAGGCGCTGGTCGACAAGACGGTCGAACGCTTTGGCCGTATCGATGTTTTGGTCAACAACGCTGCGTTCCAGATGACCCATGAGAATTTCGAAGAGATTCCCGACGAGGAATGGCTGATGACCTTCGATGTGAACATCACTGCGATGTTCCGCATCTGTCAGGCGGCGATCAAACATATGCGCCCCGGTTCGTCGATCATCAATACCAGCTCGGTCAATTCGGACATGCCCAAACCGACCCTGCTCGCCTACGCGACCACCAAAGGGGCGATTGCCAACTTCACCGGTGGTCTGGCGCAGATGCTCGGGCCGAAGGAAATCCGTGTCAACAGCGTCGCGCCGGGGCCGATCTGGACGCCGCTGATTGTCTCGACCATGCCCGAGGAAGAAGTGCAGAACTTCGGTGGCAGCACGCCGCTTGGTCGCCCTGGTCAACCGGTGGAAGTTGCGCCGATCTATGTGCTGCTGGCCTCGGATGAAGCCAGTTACATCACCGGTCAGCGCTACGGCGTGACCGGCGGCAAACCGATGCTCTGACCACCCGCGAGAAAAACTGAACCCAGCGGCATGGCGCCCTCTCCATAACTGTAGAGCCCGACGGGCCAACAGGATCAGGAGGTCGTCATGTCCGCACCTATTGTCAAGCTGTTCACCCGACCCAACTTCGCCTGGACCGATATCCGCCGCGAAGAAGAAGCTCACCCCCGACATTACCTTGCGCACCTGCTGCTGCTCGCGCTGATTCCGGCGGTGTGCCTGTTCATCGGCACCACCTACGTCGGCTGGAGCCTGGCGGTCGGCGAGAACGTGCGATTGAGCACGGCCAGCGCTTTGCAGCTGTGCATTCTGCTGTACCTGACCATCGTCGTCGGCGTGGCGATCATGGGCGGTTTCATTCGCTGGATGTCGCGCACCTTTGACGCGCGGCCGACACTCAACCAATGCATCGGTTTCGCCGCTTACACCGTAACGCCGTTTTTCGTCGCAGGGATTGCCGGGCTGTACCCAAGCCGCTGGCTGGCGATTCTGGTGCTCGGTGCCGCATCGATTTATTCGACTTTTCTGTTGTTTGTCGGGCTGCCGACGTTCATGCACGAGCGCAAGGAGCAAGGCCTGCTCTATTCCGCCTCCGTCTGGGGGGTTGGCCTGCTGGTGCTGGTGACGCTGCTGGTATCGATGATTCTGCTGTGGTTCAACGTGCTCATCCCTGAGTACCTGCGTACGACCACGGGTTGAGCCTATGAATGTCTATACCTTGCTGTTTGATGGCGGCCGTTCGTGAGTTTCACGGTGTGGGTTGCCGTGCTCGGCGCGGTCCTGCTGACACTGGCGCTGACTTCGTCGTACTTGCGCTGGATGCCAGTGACCACGTCGGCCGTGTGCCTGTTGCTGGGCATTGCCATCGGCCCGAGCGGCCTCAATCTGCTGAAACTGTCGCTGGAAAACGCCTCGCTGTGGATGGAGCACCTGACCGAGGTGGCGGTGCTGTTTTCCCTGTTCGTGTGCGGCCTGAAGCTGCGTCTGCCGCTGACCGACAAACCCTGGCGCATCGCCTTCGGCCTGGCTGGCCCGGTTATGGTGCTGACCATTGCCGGGGTCTGCCTGCTGCTTCACTGGGGCCTTCAGTTGCCATGGGGGCCGTCCTTGCTGATCGGCGCGATTCTGGCGCCAACCGACCCGGTGCTCGCAGCGCTGGTGCAGGTCAACGATGCGCGCGATGTTGACGGCGTGCGCTTTGGCCTGTCCGGTGAGGCGGGTCTGAATGACGGCATCGCCTTCCCGTTCGTGATTCTCGGCCTGTTGCTGATTCACAGCGACAACGTCGCCGGCGAGTGGCAAGGCTGGCTGTTGCGCAGTGTGCTGTGGGCGGTGCCGGCGGGTTTGTTGACCGGTTACTGGATGGGTCGCGGCATCGGCCGCGTCACGGTGTTGTTGCGTATCCACAATGAAGACAGCACCCTCAGCCCCAATGATTATCTCGCGCTGGCGCTGATCGCTCTGGCTTACGTGGTTGCCGAAGCGATTGGCGGTTATGGCTTTCTTTCGGTATTCGCCGCCGGCCTCGGCTTGCGCCAGGTCGAAGTGAAGTCCACCGGCGTCAGCCAGCCACCGGCCGAGCATCTGGTGCAACCGGTGGTGGGCCATCAGAACGTCGAACCGCAACACGCCGTACGCGGCGATACCAATAAGCTTGAAAGCAGCCAGTTGGCGGCCGGCATCATGATGGGCGACATGCTTGCCTTCGGCGGGCTGGTCGAACGCGCCATGGAAGTGTTTCTGGTGACCCTGCTCGGCGTGGTGCTGCTGGCGCACTGGGATTGGCGGGCGCTGCTGGTGGGCGCTGTGCTGTTCTGTCTGATTCGCCCGGCCTGCGTGGCGTTGATGCCATGGGGCGCGCTGCTCAAGGGCCGCCAGCGGCTATTGATCGGCTGGTTCGGCATCCGCGGAATCGGCAGTTTGTTTTACCTTTTCTTCGCCTTGAATCACGGCCTCACCAACAACGTCGCCACGCTGTGTACCGACCTGACCTTGTCGGTGGTGGCGCTTAGCATCCTCGTGCATGGCATCAGCACGCAGCCCATCCTGGCCGGCTACGAGCAGTACAAGAAACAAAAAAGCTGATTTGTAACCCGGCGCTTTAACGGTTAATTGATCGAAGTTTTTTCTGCAAAAAAATGGACCCCCGCTTCGCTGCCAATGGTCACAACCATAACCGTCGCTGAGTGCATCAAGCGGCGGCCCGGCAGGTTCGATTCCCCTGCGGCGCGACGCCTATGAAACGGAATCCTGAAGAAAAAGGTTACGGTCATGAAAGAACGTTCGACTCCTGCGCAAATCAAGGCTTGCAGAGCATTGGCTCTGGAACGCAACCGTCAATTGTTCGATAACGCCCACACCCTCAACCGCGCGGCCAACGCGATGCTGGAGGTGGAGAATCTTGATATGGAGCAGTTCGAGCATTACCGCGCCTTGCGCAAGAAAGCCGATTTGCTGTTCGAGGATGCGATTGATCATTTGTGCGTGTTGAATGAGGATTTTCCGCCGATTCCTCAGGTGTCGCAGCATTCCCAAGCGGCTGAGCGTGAGCGTGAGCTTGAAGTGGCGAGTTGAGCCTGAAAAGCCCCTCACCCTAGCCCTCTCCCGAGGGAGAGGGAACTGACCGCACTGGATTTGAGAATTGCGTCGTCCTGCGATACCCAGTCGTACACTTCACTGAAGAACACTGGAGATCTGCTCCCTTCCCCCTCGCCCCCTTCGGGGGAGAGGGCTGGGGTGAGGGGGATCGTTCCAACATTCACCACCAGATCCAGGCAAACGACAAATCCCGACATAACAATGCCGAGCTTTTCATTCCTACCCAATCATCCCCCCGGATTCGTCACCTGGATAAACACCGCATACCCCCCCAGCAATATCCAGAACGTCGCAAAGATCCACGGCGTGCGCAGCGAAAACAACAGCGACTTGCGATAGCCCTTGTGGCTCGACTCGACCTCGCTGAACAGCGGCGATTCGTCGTACGCCAGCCCCATCACCGGCTCAGCCTCCAATAACTGGCTTTGCTTGAAATGCCAGTGATCAATGATGTCGTACGCGGCGCGAATCCCCGGCCAGGCGTTCAGTGAGCTGAGCACGCCGAGCAAGGCCAGAAATGGCGGCACAACCAAAGTGAACAACTTGCCCCACTCCGGGTTGAGGTTGGCCATGCACGAGGCGAACGCGATCACCAGAAACGACTGCGCCGCCAGATAGGCGTCGGTGCGGTTGGCGAGGATGCTGGTTTCGTACTGGATTTCGCGCCGATAGAAATCCAGACGTTCCTTGGGCGAGCCGAACATCTTGGCGTTGTGTTCGGTCAGCGCCTCTTCTTCAGCAGTGGGATGGGTCAATATGCGAGACAAAAGAAACGCGCTCCGGGGTGGTTAAAAACCTTTCGAAAACCCAAGAGGCGAACAAGTTCAGGCGAATTGACCAGCGCCTCACTTCATCGATTGCGCAATAATCGCCACCAGCCCCATCTGCGTGAACGGCTTGGGCAGGCGCGGTAGTTCAGCAGCAAAGCCTTCCAGGCGTTCGGCGTAACCGGTGGCAAGGATGATCGGCAGGTCCGGTTTGAGCATACGCACGGCGTGAGCCAGTTGCGCACCGCTCATTTTCGGCATGGCCATGTCGGTGATCATCAGGTCGATGACTTCGCCCTGATCGAACAGGCGCAATGCTTGCTCACCAGAGGTGGCGCCGAGGACGCGGTGACCAAGGTCTTCAAGCAAAAGACTGGTGCTGGTCAGTACCAGCGAATCGTCATCGACCACCAGCACGCTGAGACGTGGCACCGAAACCGGCGCGGCCGAGGAAAACTGTGGCTTGCTGGCGACGCCCTCGAGCGCCACCGGAATCCACAGTTCAGCCGTGGTGCCTTGGCCCTTTTCGCTTTTGAGAATGAAACGGCCACCCAGCTGTTCAATAAAACCGTGGACCATCGACAAGCCCAGCCCGGTGCCCTTGCCCAGCCCCTTGGTGGTGAAAAACGGGTCGCGGGCCGAAGCCAGCGTTTGCGCATCCATGCCCTCCCCGGTGTCGATCAGACTGAGGCAGACGTAGCGCCCGGCCGGCAACTGCGAATCAACCAGCTCCAGCACCACTTGCGGCTGTGCGGTGATGGTCACCGTGCCGCCGTCAGGCATGGCGTCGCGGGCATTGGTCGCCAGATTGAGCAAGGCCAGTTCGAGCTGATTGTTGTCGGCCAGCACTGGCTGCAGATCGTCGGGAAAGCGCGTCTCGATGCGGATGCCCGGCCCCAGCGAGCTGCGCAGCAAGCCGGTGATGCCCTGCACCAACTGGGCAATGTCGACCGATTCGGTCTTGAGCTCCTGGCGGCGGGCGAACGCCAGCATGCGCTGGGTCAGCGACACACCGCGCAAGGCACCCTGAGTGGCGTTTTCCAGCAGACGGCTGATTTTCGGGTCGGCGCCGATGCGCTTTTGCACGATCTCCAGATTGCCGAGGATCACCGTCAGCAGGTTATTGAAATCATGGGCAATGCCGCCGCTGAGCTGACCGATGGCCTGCATCTTCTGCGCCTGAAACAGCGCTTCACGGGTTTTTTCCAGTGCCTGGCGGGACTGATGGGCTTCGGTGATATCGCGGGTGATCTTGGCAAAACCGAGCAGGATGCCGGTATCGCCGCGAATCGCATCGACCACCACATGCGCCAGGAATCGCGTGCCGTCCTTGCGCATGCGCCAGCTCTTGTTCTCGAAACGACCTTCACGGGTGGCGATTTCCAGCGACCGTTGCGGCTCGCCGAGTTCGCGGTCCTCGGGGGTGTAGAAGATCGAGAAATGCTGACCGATGATTTCTTCCGGCAGATAGCCCTTGATGCGTTGCGCGCCCTGGTTCCAGTTACTGACCCGGCCCTCGGGGCTGAGCATGTAAATCGCGTAATCGGTGACGCCCTGTACCAGCAGGCGAAACTGTTGTTCGCTTTGCTTGAGGGTTTCCTCGGCCATCTTGCGGTCGGTGAGGTCACGAGTGATCTTGGCGAAACCGAGCAAACGGCCATCAGGGTCGATGATCGGATCGATCACCACATGCGACCAGAAATTGGTGCCGTCCTTGCGTACCCGCCAGCCCTCGCCTTCAAAACGCCCTTCGTTGATCGCCGTATTCAGCGCGCGTTGCGGCAAACCGGCGGCGCGGTCTTCAGCGGTGTAGAACCGAGAAAAATGTTCGCCGAGGATTTCCGTCTCTTCGTAGCCCTTGCAGCGTTTGGCCCCGGAGTTCCAACTGGTGATGATGCCGTCCGGATCAATCATGTAGATCGCGTAATCGATCACCGAATCGATCAGCAGGCGAAAACGCATGTTCTCGATCACTGCGTCTTTAGTGTTTTCGCTCATCATGCTCACCGGCCGTTGTCATGAGCGAAATTATGCGGCAATCCGTCGATTTGGGAAGCCGTGGTTTCATGATTGATTGCCCACCAACGCGGCAGCAGCTGCTTGATCCGGCTTTCGGCAAAGCGGTCATCGATCAGCATGACCACCCCGCGATCCTCACGAGTGCGGATGACCCGGCCAGCGGCCTGCACGACTTTTTGCAGGCCGGGGTACAAATAGGTGTAGTCATAACCGGCACCGAAGATCGCCGCCATGCGCCGTTTCATCTGTTCATTGATCGGGTTGAGCTGGGCCAGCCCCAGCGTGGCAATGAACGCGCCGATCAGGCGCGCACCGGGCAGATCGATGCCCTCGCCGAACGCGCCGCCGAGCACAGCAAAGCCGATGCCCTGACTGTGCGCCGTGAATTGATCGAGAAACGCCTGCCGTGCGCCTTCGACCATGCCCCGCGACTGTTGCCAGAGGGTGATGTGCGGATAACGCTCGGCCATCAGCGCCGCCACTTGTTGCAGATAGTCGAAGCTGCTGAAGAACGCCAGATAGTTGCCGGGGCGCTCGCTGAACTGGCGCGCGATCAGTTCGACGATCGGTTCAAGCGACGCTTGGCGATGGTTGAACCGGGTGGAGATACGGCTGACGATCTGCACGTTCAACTGTTCGGCCCGGAACGGCGATTCAACGTCAATCCATACGGTAGTGGCCGGTGTGCCGAGCAGATCGGCGTAATAGTTGCGCGGGCTGAGCGTGGCGGAAAACAGCACACTGCTGCGCGCCGCCGTCAGCCGCGGGCCAATGAACGCCGCCGGCACGACGTTGCGCAGGCACAGCTGCGACAGCGGCTTTTTGCGATCGAGGTCGCGTTTGCTGATATCGAACAGGTAATGCGCGTCGTACAGCTCTGCCACGCGGGCGAATTGCAGAAGGTCGAAATAGAAGTTCTGCAAGCCACTGTCGACGCCTTGCGGGTGTTCGTTGAGGTAGTCGCCGATGGCGGCACAACACAGCGAGATCGCCTGCAGGAGTTTTTCCGGCGCCTTGTCGTAGGCCTGATACGCCAAAATTTGCGGCGCGTGCAGGGCGTTCCATTCGCGATTGAGCCGTTGCAGGCTGTTTTTCAGCGGCGCGGGAGCGGTTTTGCGCACGCTGCCCAGTACAAACTGATCGAGGCTGGCGCTGTACATCTGCCGGCCGCGCTCGACGAGGTTGTGCGCCTCGTCGGCGAGCACCGCGACTTTCCATTGGTTGAGCTGGGCGAGGCCGAACAGCAGCGCGCTGAAGTCGAAGTAATAGTTGTAGTCGGCGACCACCACGTCGGCCCAGCGTGCCATTTCCTGGCTCAGATAATAAGGACACACCGCATGTTGCGCGGCGACCTCGCGCATCGCTGCCTGATCAAGCAAATGAATCCGGCTGGCCGCCTCACGTGCGGTGGGCAGGCGATCGTAAAAGCCTTGGGCCAGTGGGCAGGAGTCGCCATGACAGGCTTTGTCCGGGTGTTCGCAAGCCTTGTCGCGAGCCACCATCTCCAGGACCCGCAAGGGCAACGCCGGCGACTGTTTGAACAACACCTGGCTCGCATCCAGCGCCAGTTTGCGTCCCGGCGTCTTGGCAGTCAGGAAGAACACCTTGTCCAGTTGCTGCGGCGCCAGCGCCTTGAGCATCGGGAACAGCGTGCCGAGGGTCTTGCCGATGCCGGTCGGCGCCTGCGCCATCAGGCAGCGACCGGTGCTGACCGCTTTGAACACCGATTCGGCCAGATGCCGTTGGCCGGGGCGGAAATCCGCATGGGGAAACGTCAATTGCTGCGCCGCTTGATTGCGCGCCTCGCGATGGGCCATTTCCTGCTCGGCCCATAGGAGGAATAACGCGCATTGCTGCTCGAAAAAGTCTTTGAGGATTTCAGCGCTGAACGACTCGACCAGACAGGTTTCCTTCTCGCTGACGATATCGAAGTACACCAGGGCCAGATTGATTTGTTGCAGGTCGAGTTTGCAGCACATCAACCAGCCGTAGATCTTCGCCTGCGCCCAATGTAGCTGGCGGTGGTTGGCGGGCTGCTTGCTCAGGTCGCCGCGGTAGGTTTTGACTTCTTCCAGGCAGTTGGCCGCCGGATCGTAGCCGTCCGCCCTGCCCTTGACCTTCAACTGGCGAAACTCGCCTTCGAGCGCCACCTCGCTCTGGTATTGCTCGCTGCGCCGCGACGCCACAGTGCGATGCCCGGCAATGCCTTCCAGCGCCGTAGGTGACGGGGTGAAACGCAAGTCGAGGTCACCGCTCTTGGCGGTGAACTCGCACAGTGCGCGCACGGCGATGCTGTAGCTCAAGCGCTCTGCTCCGCCCATTGCACGTAACACACGGCTACCGGCATCTGGTGCTCGTGGCAGAACTCCAGCCAGCGCAACTGGTTGTCCTGCAAGCGGTCACCGGGGCCTTTCACTTCGATCATTCGGTAGGTCTTGCGCTGCGGCCAGAACTGGATCAGATCAGGCATGCCGGCGCGGTTGGCCTTGATGTCGAGCAGCAAGCGGTTGAACCAGTGTTTCAGGTGTTCAGCGGGCAGGCAGGCCAGCGCCTGTTCCAGCAGTTGCTCGTTCAATGCGCCCCAGAACACGAACGGTGATTGAATGCCCCACTTGGCAACAAAGCGTTCGCGGATGGTTGCAGCGTAGCGGCCGTCGTCGAGTTCGCTCAGGCACGCCTGAAACAGTTCGGCGCGGCGCTGTTGGAAATCCTCGTTGAGCAAATCCACCGGCCCGCGCTGGAACGGGTGAAAGAACGCACCGGGCAATGGCGCGAAAATCGCCGGCCAGCACAGCAGGCCGAACAGCGAGTTGATCAGGCTGTTTTCCACGTAATGCACCGGGCCGTCGTCATCGTGCAGATGCGCCTGCACGTAATACTCGACGGACAACGTCGGGTCGACCCTGGGTAAATGCAGATCCAGACGTTCCACTGCTCTCGCCGCAATGCGTTTGAGCGGCGGCCCACCGAGTTTGCGCCGCAAACGCGGCACGATCCGCTGCAAACCCTGTTGCTCGGCGGCGCTTTCCGGGGCCTGCTGCGCGAGGGTCGCCAGTTCCAGCGCCAGCGGATATTCGCCACTGCGTTCCAGCACACGGATCATTCGCAGGCGTGCGCCGGGATAGGCGCAATCGCGATAAATGCTCAGGGCCAGGGCGAATTCGCTGGTGCGCTCGCAATACTGGCCGATCTGAAACAACACCTTGCCGCGCCGCCGTTGCAGCCAGGGGTTGTCGAAGTGCAGCGCGCTGACCTGCGCGACGATCACCTCAAGCGGCTCACCGGCCTCAAAGCGCAATTGGCATTGGTGCAGGAACAGGCAGGCGTCGACGTCGTCACGGCTGCGCAGGCCGCGCGAATCGGCGCAGAACTCGACTTTTTCGTAAGTAAAGATGCCGAGATCGGCGAGGACGAATTCCGACCAGTCCTGATACAGGTTGCCGAAGAACATCAGACGCAAACGGTCGCACAGGTCCATCAGGGTCAAGCTGAACAGGCGATCGTCCAGTTGCGGCGCCCAGTCGCGCAGGCTGCGCGGTTCGCTGAACTGTTCGGCCAGCTGCGGTAACCAGTCATCCTTGCGCCCCTTGGGCTGCTCGATGGCGGCGCCGAACGCTTGCAGCAGCTCGGCCTTGAGCAGCACATCGAACAACTCGGCGAGCATCAGCGGCGCGTGCTCCTCGATCCAGCCATGGGCCAGCAACGGTTGCGCAGCTTCAGCGATATCGCCGATTTCCAGGTAATTGAGTTTGCCCGCGCGAAAATGCACACCCTTGCGCATGACCATCCGCACCAGCAAGCCCTGTGCCGGACGCGGCAAGGCATTGAAGTCGCTAATAAAGGCACGCTCATGATCATTCATCACGTCGGCGTAACGAAGTTCAAGCCAATCAAGCACTTGGCGGAAGTTGTTAAGGTAATAGAACGGGTCGTCAAGAGGGTTGGCAGTCACGGAATTCAGGGCCATGGCGAAGCGGATACTGGTTATGCGTACAGATATCAGCTCTGCCCCGCCCGGCGCAAACGGAAAATGATCAGTGGCATTTTTTTACCGCGGCCATCGAACTTTTCCGGTGCGGATGGCACCAACCGCGTTAGAAGCCGACAATGCTCGGCAGCACATGAATGAGGCACACGAGGTGGGTATGAAATTCAAGACACTGGGCATTCCTTTGGCGATCGCTGCAGCCCTGGCCCTGGGCGGTTGCTCGACCGCAACCGTCGTCACTTTGCAGAACGGCACCCAGTATCTGACCAAGGACATGCCGAAGACCAAAACCGACGATGGCTTCTATGAGTTCGAAGACATCTCCGGGGCGAAAGTTAAGGTTCGTGCAGACGAAGTCGCCACTGTTCGCGAAGAAGACTGATGGCCGCCAGTGGAGCTGCCGCACGTGGCAGCTCCGACGGGGCAATTACCGGGGCTGGCTCATGCCCGGAATGCTGTTGTCGCAACTGACATAGCTGCCGCCACGCCGGGCGAGTTCTTCCTGCAGGCGACGGCAACGTGCCTGGTCCTGCTGCTCCATGCGATCGATGATCGGGTTGCCGGTGGTTTGCGAGACCACCCCGTCGCCCAGGCGAAACGTTACGTACGGTTGTTCAGGCTGGATCTGAAAACGGCTTTTTGCTTCGACGGGTTCAATGACCTCGGTGTCCGCAGCGCTCGGCAGTTGCTCGGTGGTCACGCCGTATCGGGTCAGAATCGAACTGTGAGGCAGATCGGCCCAGGCACTGGCCGATCCCAGCGCCACTGTGATGAAACCGATATACCCCTTGAAACCTTTCACGTTTGAAACTCCTTGTGAATTTGATGATGTGCCCTTCTGTGGGAGCGAGCCTGCTCGCGAAGAGGACAGCCCGGGCTGCGATAACCTTGAGTAGAACGAATGAACCGGTACTGGCTTTAGGCCGCTTTTCTGATGATGCAGGGGTTTGAGTCAGGGAATGGCTGTGGAGTCACTTTTGAGACCGGAGTGTCTGCAATCGCCAGCAGGCTGGCTCCCACAGGGGATTTGCATTCACCGCGAAATCATTGCGGCAGCCAGCCTGCTGGCGATGGTGCCGTAACGGTCGCCGCAACACCTGGAAATGAGTAACATGTCCGGCCTCCCCGCAGCCCACGTTCTGCGCCTTGCCGAATAAGCCGATTCCATGCCCTTCGAACTCAGCGTTGACCTCACCACCCTGGCCATTCTGGCTGCCGTTGCCTTCCTTGCCGGTTTCATCGATGCCATCGCTGGCGGCGGCGGTTTGCTGACCACGCCCGCTCTGCTCACTGCGGGCCTGCCGCCACATCTGGTGCTAGGCACCAACAAACTGAGTTCGACCTTCGGTTCGGCGACCGCCAGTTTCACCTTCTATAAGCGCAAACTGTTCCATCCGCGCCAGTGGACCCACGCGATCGTCGGCACGCTGGTCGGCGCGCTGACCGGTGCCGTCGTCGCGCATTACCTGCCCGCCGAGTGGCTGAACAAGATGCTGCCGGTGATCGTCTTTGCCTGCGGGCTTTATTTGCTCTTCGGCGGCACGCCGAAGGCGCCGCTGGACAGCAACGCGCCGATCAAAAAGAAATGGCAATCGACCCAGGGCTTCAGCCTTGGCTTCTATGATGGTGTGGCCGGCCCCGGCACCGGTGCGTTCTGGACTGTGAGTAGCCTGCTGCTGTACCCGATCGATCTGGTCAAGGCCAGCGGCGTGGC
Organism: Pseudomonas koreensis; assembly: GCF_036668835.1. Taxonomy (GTDB): domain Bacteria; phylum Pseudomonadota; class Gammaproteobacteria; order Pseudomonadales; family Pseudomonadaceae; genus Aquipseudomonas; species Aquipseudomonas koreensis_I. The sequence goes on along the minus strand of NZ_JAZEVW010000002.1, from coordinate 64,909 downwards.
ACGCAGCATGAACTTCGTCAGCAACATTGCGGCGCTGTCGGTGTTTATCTTTTCCGGTCAGGTCGACTGGATCATCGGCCTGTGCATGGGCCTGTCGGTGATGGTCGGCGCGTTCTTTGGTGCGCGCACCGCGATCAGCGGCGGCGCCAAGTTCATTCGCCCGGTGTTCATTACCGTGGTGCTGGGCTTGACCGTACGCTTAGCCTGGCAGCACTGGTTCAGCGTGGCCTAAGCGCCGCGCCACGTAGACGTCGATCAGGTAACGGGCAATCGATTTCGACGCGGGCAGCGGCGGCAAATCGTGCACATTGAACCACTGGGCGTCTTCGATCTCGTCTTCCTGACAGACAATCTCACCGCCAGCGTACTCGGCATGGAAGCCGAGCATCATCGAATGCGGGAACGGCCAGCACTGGCTGCCCATGTACTGAATATTCTTCACTTCGATCTGCACTTCTTCGCGCACTTCGCGAATCAGGCATTCCTCGGCCGACTCGCCCGGCTCGGCAAACCCGGCCAGCGTGCTATAGACGCCAGTGACGAAGCGCGGTGAGCGTGCCAGCAGAACTTCATCGCCCCGCGTGATCAGCACGATCATGCTCGGCGAGATCCGTGGGTAACTGCGCAGGTCGCAGGGCTGGCAATACATCGCCCGCTCGCGCGGCACCTGCGTCATCGGCTGGCCGCAGTTGCCACAGAAGCGATGCTCGCGGGCCCAGGTGCCGATCTGCGCGGCGTAACCGAGCACTTTATAGATCGTGTGATCACCTTCGAGCATGAACGCGCGCAAGCCTTTCCAGTTGCAACCCGGCACCTCACTGGCACTGCGCAACTCGAGCAGATACACCGGCTCGCCATCGAGATGGCCAATGCCATGTTCGGCGAGGATCGACAGGTCCTGACGCTTGAGCCATTCGCGTGGGAACAGCGCGCCGTTGTCATCGAACAGAAAGCCTTCCGGGCTGCGTGCCACGGCCATGCCGCCGGGTTGATCGGTGTCGAGTACTGCAGTGGTCCAGCGAGCTGTCATGGTTTCTCAGTCCAGAAATTCGGGTTTCTGTTTGCTCATATGGGCGGCCATGGCCACGCGCAAGTCCGTGGATTGCAGCATGGCGGCGTTCCAGGTGGCAACGTATTCGAGGCCGTCGTCGATGCGATGGTCGCGCATGTAGCTGATCATTTCCTTGGTGCCGGTGACCGCGATTGGCGATTTCGAGGCAATCTCGCGAGCAATGTCGAACACACCTTCGAGCAATGCGTCCTTGTCGCTGTAAACGCGATTGACCAGGCCGATGCTACGCGCCTCGTCAGCGCCAAAGGTGCGACCGGTATAAGCCAGTTCACGCAGCATGCCGTCACCGATGATCCGTGGCAACCGTTGCAAAGTGCCAACATCGGCAGCCATGCCGATGTCGATTTCCTTGATCGAGAATTGCGCGTCCTCGGTGGCGTAGCGCATGTCGCAGGCAGAAATCAGGTCGATCGCACCGCCCAGGCAATAGCCCTGAACCGCGGCCAGCACCGGTTTGCGGCAGTTGTCGACAGCATTGAACGAGGCTTGCAGGGCGAGGATCTTGCGCCGCAGCAGCCGCGCATTGCGCCCGACGTCCTTGCCCAGTTCATTGGCAACCCCGGCCAGCATCATCAAATCGATGCCCGAGGAAAAATGTTTGCCGCTGCCACTGAGCACCACCACGCGCACTTCGTCGGTGTCGTCGACCCACTGAAAAATCTCGATGATCTCGCTCCAGAACGCGGCATTCATCGCATTGATCTTTTCCGGGCGATTGATCTGCACATGGGCGATGTTATCGCCCAGTTCGACGCTGAAGGCGGAGTATTGAGACATGGCAGTGATCCTTTACCGGGCTGGAAATGAGGCCCGAACTATAACAAGGCATCACGGCGGCGGTTCGGCCAAATGCGGGACTGTCCGGAGTTTTGCTTCGCCTGGACCGGCCTCTTCGCGAGCAGGCTCGCTCCCACATTTGGAATGCAATCCCCTTGTGGGAGCGAGCCTGCTCGCGAAGGCGCCCGGCCAGTCAACAAAGATCCCTCAGAATTTAGGGCAATGGTCCTCTTACTTCAGACCAATCCTGTACAGCGAGCCCTTATCCTCATCGGTCAGCACATACAGATAACCATCCGGCCCCTGGCGCACATCACGGATTCGTTGATTCAGCTCGCCCAGCAAGCGTTCTTCGTGTACGACCTTGTCGCCATCGAACTGCAAACGGATCAGCTCCTGCGTCACCAGCGCACCGATAAACGCATTGTGCTGCCACGCTTTGAAGCGGTCGCCATCGTAGAACGTCATGCCGGTAACGCCCGGCGATTTTTCCCAGACATGGTGCGGTGCCACCGTGCCTTCGGCGGTTTTACCCTGTGCTTCAGGAATGGGTTGCATCGAGTAATTGATGCCGTGGGTTGCCAGCGGCCAGCCGTAATTCTTGCCGCGCTCGATGATGTTCACCTCGTCGCCACCGCGCGGGCCGTGTTCGTTTTCCCATAGCGTGCCGGTCCATGGGTTGAGCGCGGCGCCCTGCGGATTGCGCAAGCCATAGGCCCAGATTTCCGGGCGGACGCCGGACTGGCCGACGAAGGGGTTATCGTCCGGCACTTTACCGTCCGGGTACAGGCGCACGACTTTGCCTTGCAGCTTGTCGAGGTCCTGCGCGGTGGGCCGATCGTTGTTCTCGCCCAGCGTGATGAACAGATAACCGTCACGGTCGAACACCAGCCGCGAGCCGAAATGATTGCCGACCGAGAGCTTCGGCTCCTGGCGGAAGATCACTTTGAAATCCTTCAACGTCTTCAAATCATCGGAAAGCCGCCCGCGTCCGACCGCTGTCCCGGCCTTGTTGCCGGCACCACCGCCTTCGGCATACGACAGATAAACCAGCCGATCTTCCTTGAAGTCCGGCGACAGCACCACGTCCAGCAAACCGCCCTGCCCCTTGGCCCAGACCTGCGGCACACCGGTGATCGGCGCCGACAGTTTGCCGTCACTGCCCACCACGCGCAGATTGCCCGGCCGCTCGGTGACCAACATGCCCTGCCGATCCGGTAGAAACGCCAGCGCCCAAGGGTGTTCCAGCCCTGCGGCGACGGTGGTGACTTCAAGGGTGCCCTGCTCACTTTGCAGCTCTTTGGGCGCAGCGGCGAAGGCCGGCGCGCTGATCATCGCGGCGGCGCACAGTGAGGCTAAAAGGGTTTTACGCAACATGCACGATTCCTTTTGTTCGTTTCAGGGGCCGGCAGAACCCGGTTCTGCCGCTCAACGGTTGCTGTCTCCGCTGCGCGGAGGCGGGTTGGGAATGAAGGTCGGCGGCTGACTCGGCACCGAGCGAATCGGTTGGCCGTTGCCAATGCCACGGTTCTCGACGGTGGGCTGACGCGGCGTCGGAACGGTGTTAGGACCGCGAATGGGCGGTGTGCTCGGCTGGGTGCCTTGCATGCTGTTGGGATTGGCCCGGCGAATCGGGCTGTTGTATGGGTTATTGCTGTTGCCGGTCGGGCTTTGCGCCAGTAACAGGTCAGCGTGGACCATACCGCCGCTGAGCAGCAGGACGAAGATGCCAAGCATGATGCGCTTCATGACACAGCCTCTCGATGAGCAAGGAATAGAGCCTTCGAGTCCACGCTACGCTGCGGGTTCGGATTTGTTAACCCACACGCCTTAAACAACATGTAACACGACTTGACCAAGTGACGGCCGGCGCACGCATTCAGGGGAAACTTTCCGCCCGGGGCGCAGGTCATCCGAACATCACTCGGAGAACTGGCTATGGCTCGAGCAATCTGGAAAGGCGCGATCAGTTTCGGACTGGTTCACATCCCTGTCGCGCTGGTCTCGGCAACCTCGTCGCAGGGCGTGGACTTCGATTGGCTCGACAGCCGCAGCATGGAGCCGGTGGGCTATAAACGGGTAAACAAGGTCACCGGCAAGGAAGTCACCAAGGAAAACATCGTTAAAGGTGTGGCCTATGAAAAAGGCCGTTATGTGGTGCTCAGCGAGGAAGAAATCCGCTCGGCGCATCCGGTGTCGACGCAGACCATCGACATCTTTTCCTTCGTCGACGCCGAACAGATTCCCCTGCAAAACATCGACACGCCGTATTACCTGGCACCCGACAAGCGCGGCGGCAAGGTCTATGCATTGCTGCGCGAGACCCTGAGCAAAACCAACAAAGTCGCCCTCTCCCGCGTTGTCTTGCACACACGGCAGTACCTCGCCGCGCTGATGCCGGTCGAGGATGCGCTGGTGCTGGTGAAACTGCGCTGGCCGCAGGAAGTGCGCAGCCTCGATGAACTGGCACTGGGCAGCGAGGTGACCAAACCGCAGTTGGCCAAGGGCGAACTGGACATGGCCAAGCGTCTGGTGGAAGACATGAGCGGCGACTGGAGCCCCGACGATTACAAGGACGAGTTCGAAGACAAGATCATGGCGCTGGTCGAGAAGAAAGCCCATGAAGGCAAGATCGAAGATGTTGAAACAGTGGGCGGCGAAGAAGAACGTAAAACCGCTGACGTTATCGATTTGACCGAACTGCTCAAACGCAGCCTGGGCGGCAAGGCACCGGCAAAGTCCAAGGCGAAACCGGCGGCCAAGGCACCGGCGAAGCGGACGAAGAAGGCGTCTGGGTGATCGACCTCCAGCCGGTCGGAACCAGTGTCGTCAGCGCTGGCCTCTTCGCGAGCAGGCTCGCTTCCACAGGGATGTCTCAAATCAAAAGCCCCTCACCCTAGCCCTCTCCCGGAGGGAGAGGGGACTGACCGTGGTGGATGCGAGAGCAACGCCGATCTGAAATACCGAGTCGAACGCAAATTCTGAAAAGCCCAAAGATCGGCTCCCTCTCCTCGGGGAGAGGGCTGGGGTGAGGGCGAGCTCACCGCAAATCCAAAGCCATGCGGCGCTTCTAACCACTCAACAATGAGCGCAAGCTCGAGTGCTCTTGATCTTGCGTCACCGGCGACGTCGGAAGGCTGAGTGGAGGGATTGATCCGGGCGTGGGAGCGCAGCGACCGTCTGGCGCAGCCAGACACAGCGGACGTAGGTGCAGCGCAGCAAACCGTAGCCGCTGCGCCCGGATCGATCCCGGAGCGAAGGAACCCGAGCCTGCGAGGGCCGTACGTAGGAGCAAGCCTTTTGGGTTACCTTTTTGGCGTTTGAAAAAGGTGACCCGCCGTAAGGGCGGAACCCTAAGTAGCCGTTACCGCAGCAACGAATATGCCCCCAGAAACTCAGCGCCTCAAAGCAAGCCCCAAACAAGAATCAGATCAAAATAAAGATCGCCAAAAGCCCAGCAAAAATCGCCCACTTCTCCAGGTAATAACGCGTACGGTTACGCTTCTTCAACTCCTTGCCCCGCAACCGAATCTTGTAGATCCGCGCGAACAAACGGTTGATCCCGCCAGTACGATCCCCGGCATCGTTCGGCGCACCCGCCGCCGACATCACCGTACGACTGAACCAGCTATTGAACGCCGCCGCCCAGCGATACTTCATCGGCCGCTCAATGTCACAGAACAGAATGATGCGATTCTTGTCAGTGGTGTTTTCCGCGTAATGAATAAACGTCTCGTCGAACATCACCGCCTCGCCATCGCGCCAGTGATAACTCTCACCGTCGACGTTGATGTAGCAACCGGCATCGTTCGGCGTATCCAGCCCCAAGTGATAGCGATAGGAACCGGCATACGGATCGCGATGGCGGACCAGTTTCGAACCCGGTGGCAGTTCGGCAAACATCGCCGCCTTGATCGAGCCAATGCTCTGCACCAGTTCAGTGGTGCGCGGGCAGAGTTTCATCGCCGAAGGATGGCTCTCGCCGTACCACTTCAGATAGAAACGCTTCCAGCCGCTTTTGAAGAACGAGTTGAAACCCACGTCATCGTACTGGTTCGAGCGTTTGATCTCACCGGCACGCAACAGATTCTGACCTTCTTCGCGAATCTCCTCCCAGTGCGCCTGCAACGGGCTCAGATCGGGAAACTCGCTCGGGTCGAGATAAGGCCGGTTCGGCTTTTTCGAAAACAGATAGAGGAAGCAATTGATCGGCGCGAGAAACGTCGAATGGTCGCTCAATTGTCGACCGAGCTTGTGCCGCACACGCCCGCGCAAATGAACGTAGGCAATCGAAATGACATAAACAGCAGCAATGATGAGTTTCACGGAAATCGTCACACGTCAGAAGTGAACAAACTGCGCGCGGGGCGGCCTGAGGCCCTGCGCCTTGTGCAGCGGTCTGAATACAAAGTGGCACGTCCTTGAGCCGCGCCGTCATTCGGCGTCGGTAAAAGGTGGCATTTTAGCCACAGTTTGTAACCGACTGTGAACCTTCATCTGTGAAAAACTGTCATGCGCAGGGGCTGGCGCCGATAATCCGGGCATCGCGCCTTGATTGAAACGTAGGGGATGGCGCCGGCAACTCATCGCCGGCGCTCGGACTGACTGATCAATAACGATAAACCGCCGCCGCCCCGGTTTCGGTCGGCATCGAACGCTCCGGCGGTACGACCACCACCTCACCGCCCTGACGGATGACTGCCAGAATCAGCTCGTCGAGGACATCCTCCGAATGAATCTTGCGCGTATCCGTCGCCTCACGATTCAGCGCATTCGCCGCAATCGTGCCGGCCACCTCGCGCTCAGCCTCGACCAGCAGCAAGGCCACCCTGCCCTCTGCTGCGGCGTTGGCAATTTCCGGCAGGTGGCGTCCTGCTGCACCCTGACCGAGCGCCACGCCGAAGCGATCGAAGGCTTTGTCCAGCGCAGCGTCATGCCGATTGCGCAATACACTGGCGCAAGCGTCCGCCAGTTGCGCGGGCTGTAGCGTCGCCGGGTCGCGCTCGATGCCGTCCGCCAGCAGAAACGGGTTATGGCTCACCGCGCGAAACACTGCCTGGTTCTCCGGGAGCGCGACGAGCACCAGCGGCAGACCGCAGGGGCGTGAGCAGTGTTCGGTAACGGCTTTGTCGACCGCGCGGAAAAACCGCTCGCGGTCGAGGTTGATTTCGTCCTGCTTACCGCCACCGCCCGACTCATGCATCATCGGATCACCCCGCTCGCCGCCGCCGCTGAATCCGTCCGGGTGGCCCTGTTGATCGCGCGGGGTCAGCTCGTCGCCGAGCGCGTCAACCTGACGAGTCGGCACCGCCGCCGGCAGCTCAACCTTTTCCATGTGCTGCGCCGTCCCCTGGTACATCTGCACGCTATCCCGCGACAAGCAGAGCACCTGGCAACGATCGGTGACCGGCGCCAGGCGCAGCAGTGGCTTGAGGTACGGGTGGCTGTTGACGATCACTGTTTCGCGAACCGTCTGATGCAGCCCGACGACGATGAAATGTTCTTCGCCCGCAAATACCGCGATAGACGCCGGGCAGTTGTTCCAGAACGTCTGATCGTCCAGCAACTGGTAGAACGGCGCGAGCACGACGTCCTTGGGCGCCTCGGGTGAATGGTGTTCGAGCAAACCCTCCAGCTGTCGGACCAGATTCTTGAAACGGATCGGATCTTGCGAACGCTGCGGAAACGTTCGATGCGCCGGCATGTACAGGCTGAGATTGAGACGATCACTCAGCGCCAGCAGCGTGCTCAGCGTCTCGTGGGTAAACGGTTGAATCCGGGCCATGACGACACTCCTTACTCTTTCTCCAGGTCAGCTTGTTTGGCGAGAAACTCGTCTTCGAGCATGGCGTCGATTTCCGCTGGCGAATCCTCGCGGACTGGCGGCGCGGTAAGACGTCCGGTCGATTCGACGCGCGGTGACAAGCGCCCCACCAGATGCTCCAGCGCATGGGCGATCTTTTTCGCCGCGCCGGCGACGGCCAGTTCCAGACTCTCGGCGTGGTGGCTGGCCGACAAGGAGCTGTGTCCCTTGGGGTGCGCTTCGATCTGGCAGCGCTTGTCTTGCGCGCCGGCCTTCTGCGCATTGACGTCGCCGACATGAATCTCGAGCCGGGTCAGAAACGAGGTATAGCGATCGAGCTCATCGACCACCGTACTGCCCACCCATTCCTGCAGTTCGGCGCTGCCTTCGATATGGTTGCTGTCTACTTGTACTTGCATGGTGAAATACTCCGTGCGCTGGACTTGAGTGGCAATCAGCAGCTTCCCGGCGGGATGCCATCCTTGTTGAAGTCTTTCAAGCGCTCGCGTTCCTGCTCGGTGGAATGCGCTGGCGCGGTGTCGTTCGGTTGGTTGTTCGGTTCGTCAGGTTGATCTTTCTTTTCTTCAGTCATGATGACGCTCCCATGGGTCGCTACGCATACCGCGCCCGGCGGTTGCTCCCGCTGTCGCTCCTGGTGCCCTCGCGGAAACTGCAGCAATGAGGTTTTCAAGCAATCGCGCTGCTCGCGCGCAAGGCTCTCGAGGGTAAATTCCCGGGCTTGATCGGCAGCGTTCTTCAGTAGTTGCCAGTCGTCCCGAGTGATCCATTCGTGCAGCAGCAGTTCGTCGGCACGCTGGATCAATGTGTGGTGATAATCCTCGGGAAAATCCAGCCGATAAGCGTCGTCCTCCAGCAACAGACGCCACGCTTTCAGTTCCATTTCAAGATCGGTCTCACTCACGATGGTGTCCTTCTCGGGTCAGTGGTTTACCTCGCCAGGCAAGGTAAACCACGCATTGCCTATCGCTCAGCTCACTTGCGCGAGCAGGTCTTTGCGGATGAACTCGCGGACCGTGGCCAAGTGGGTTTCTTCTTGCTCCAGCGCATGTTTGAAGCGCTTGGCGATCAGCGGATGACCGCCCTTCTGCGCCAGCTCGATCAGCAATTCCCAAGCGGCGTTGTCTTCCAGCTCAATGGTCAGAATCGCACTCATCGACTGCGATACCGTGGTGCGCGGGTCGGTCAACACTTGCAGCACGCCCATCGCCTTGACGCCGGCCACGTCCGCGCACGGCGTCATGGCGGTGGGATCGCCGCCGAGGGTTTCGATGGCTTCGCGCACGATATTCATGTGCTCGAGTTCTTCGGCCTGGATCTGCCGCAACGTCTCGACCAGCGCCGGATCGGCACCGGGCGCCGACGTTGCCTTGGCAACCATCGCCTCATACAGGCGTACGCCGGTGCGTTCGAAGGCCAGGCGCTCGCCGAGTTTGTCGATCAGCACTTCCGGGGCCTTGCCGATGGTTTTGTCCAGCGCGGTCTTGAGCATGCCTTTGGTGGTGCCCGGCGCCGGCACCGAGCCGATCAGGTCAGCCTCACGAATCGCCCGTTCACGTTCAGCGGTGTAGTCGCTCATGTCGCCCGGAACATCGGCCGGGAACATGCGCGTCGCCTCAAGCTGGCGAGCGGTATCTTCCGGCGAGGTCTGAATGCCGGTGCGATTGGTGCCGATGGTGACTTGAGGTTCGCTCATTGCTGCTCTCCCACTTCGTTGAGCTCGGTGCCCGGCTTGAAGGTGTAGCCGGCCGAGGCGATGTTGGCGGGCACGCCTTCGCTGTTGAGTTGCGCGCGGTAATCGAGCGAGGGTCGTGCTTCGCGCTCCTTGGGCACATAGTCGATGCCGTGCGCGCGCAGATCGACTTCTCGCGACAGGGTTTCGCGGACGAAATCACGCTGACTCTTGAACTCGATCATCCGTGGCAATGGCCCGGCGAGCACTTCGGCGGGGTCGCGTCGTTCGTACTTCTTGAACAATTCGCAGGCCAGGTTGAGGTGCCCCAGCTCGTAGTCGACGTAGCGTTCCCACAGCGCTTTGAGGCGCGGATTTTCTTCCTGCTCGGCGCAACTGGCGTAGGTGTAGACCTCCATCGCTTCGTGGACCAGCCACTTCTCCATGAACGTTTCGGCGGGGTCCTGCAGCGAGCCGTACTGGGTGACGTGCTGTTCCTCGACCGAGGCGATTTCCGCATACAGCGCGCGGGCCACCGGATCGGCAAACAGCGGGCCGATGTTCATGTAGTAATCGTGCGTCTGGTATTCGGCGCCGGTGATCAGCGCCGCGTGGATCTTGGTGATCAGCGCGGCGTTGTCTTTTTCGTAGTTGTCGCGCAGGTCGTCACCGGGAGCGCGGTGGTGCTCGCTGGTCGGCCGACCGGGCACCAGATCGGTGTAGCCCTGGAGGATGTTGTTGGCGTCCTTGCCTTCGAGCCGATCGAGCATGGCGGCGTAGCGATACAGATGATCGAAGTCTTCGAGCAGGCCAAACCGGTAGGTCTGCGCCTGATACGGGTCGGGCTCGTTCTGCGCGACGGCAGCGGTGACCTCGATCGCCACTTGCTCGTAGGCCACCGTGGTTTCCAGTGGCGAATGGTCCGCCGAGAGCAGCCAGTTGATCGAAGTCATCTGGTGCTGCTCGGCGCGGCGAATCTGTGCGAGCGGCAGTTGCAGCTCCTTGTGAAAGCGTGCGCCAAAGTGCTTGAGGCGCAGCGCGTCGGACTCCACCCCGTTCATCAAAATCACCCGCACACGGGTAAACGCGTCGTCATCGAGCTTGCTGATCGGTTTGCCGGCCAGCTCGCGCCAGGTAAACGTCTGCTTGTCCAACGGCGTGCCTTTGTTGTCCAGCAGGTTGTCAATTTTTGTCATCCGTTGCTCTCCTCAATCAGTCAACACGCAACGCCTCGCGAGGCACGCTGTGAAAAATCGACTGCGCCAGTCATGCGCCCATTCCTCTGTTTCGACGGATGGCGTTCTACAGCGCAACGGCCGTATTGAAAGGCTTGCGGTCTCATGGAGATGACCAGCAAACCGAGGAAAAACATCGATTTCTTGCGCTGAAACCCGATGAGCGGCGCAGTACCGCGCTCAGGCATCAAGCGCAGCGAGGCTGGCAAAACCCGCACAATGCTCAACGCTCGTGCAGCATCGCCTGCATCTGCCAGAGCGTGCGAAAACGGCCCTGGCGCAAGCGCAATTCATCTGGCGGGCCGTCTTGCACGATCTCGCCTTGTTCCAGCACCAGCACGCGGTCGAAGCCGGCAATGGTCGAGAGCCGGTGCGCCACGGCGAGCACGGTTCTGCCACGCATCAGGTTGGCTAACGCGCGCTGGATGATCGCTTCGGAATCGGAATCCAGCGCCGAGGTGGCCTCGTCCAGAATCAGGATCGGCGCGTTCTTCAGAAACGCACGCGCCAGCCCGAGGCGCTGACGCTGGCCACCGGAAAGCGTGACGCCGCGCTCACCGACCAGCGTGTGATAGCCCTCGGGCAAGGCTTGCGCGAACTCGTCGCAGAAAGCCTGTCGGGCGGCATTGATGATCTGCTCCTCGGTGGCGTGAGGCTGGCCGTAGCCGATGTTTTCCAGAATGCTGCGATTGAACAACGCAGGCTCCTGCGGCACGACGGCGATCTGCCGGCGCAGGCTGTCCTGGCTGACCGAACGAATGTCCCGGTCATCAATGAGGATCACGCCGCTTTGCACGTCATCCAGACGTTGCAACAGGCTGAGCAAAGTCGATTTGCCGGAACCCGAGGTGCCGGCGATGCCAACACTCTGCCCCGGCGGTATTTCCAGAAACAGGTGCTTGAACACCTGACTACCGTCCGGATAGGCATAGCTGACGTCGAGCAATTTGATGCCGCCGCGCGTCGGTGCCAGTTCCTCCGGCGTGTCGCTGAGTTCGTGGGGTTGCGCGATGATGCTCAGGGTTTCGGCAATCACGCCCATTTGCTGGCTGGCGTCGACCAGCGCCAGGGCCAGATCGCGCGAACCGTGAAGAATGCGAAAGGTCAATGCGCTGACCATCACCACGTCGCCGGCCGTCACCTGGCCCTGCCGCCACAACAGGATGGCCCAGCCCAACATCGCCCCGGCCATGACCGACAGGCAGACATCGTGCAGCACACGGGCCTTTTCCAGATAGATCCAGCTGCGTCGATGGGCAGCGGCCTCGATGCCGATTTCGCGCTCAAGTCGCTGGCGTTCACGCTCGCGTCCGGAAAACGCCTTGATGGTCCAGACGTTGGAGACCAGATCGACGATCTCGCCGCCGACCCGCGCCGACTGCGAGGCGAACGCGATGTGTCGGTGCCTGCCACGCACCCCGACCATCGTCAGCAACGCCGCCACCAGCAACACGCAGACGATCAGTGCCAACGCCATCGAATCGCGAACAGAAAACAGCACTACCACCGCGCCGAGAAAATCCACGCAGGGCGGCACGATGCGCCATGCCAGTCCGCCGTAGACGACATCGGCGGCGCCACCGGCCGCCGCCACCCGGTTGGCCAGCGAGCCGCTGAAGTGCCGCTTGAAATAGCGCATCGGGTGGCCGGTCAGGTGATGAAACAGATCCACACGCAGATCCGCACAACTGCCGACCACGGTGTAACAGCCGACCCAGCCGCCGAGTCGCCACAACACGTTTTCCAGCACGATCAGCGCGATGAACAGACTGAACGCGCGCCACACTTGCCCGGCCTGTGACTCACCGGCCATCGCATCGACCAGCAGTTTCATGCCGTACTGCACCGCCACCGCACAACACGCAGCGCCGACCACCAGCGACAACATGGCGCCGAAGTGAAACGGCCGCACCCTGACGTAACGCCACAAGAAGGCACTCGCCGAGGCCGGCAATGGCTCATCACGCAAATGCTGGAAATTCATCGCTGCCACCGCTCATCAGCCCTGTGCAGGCACTTGCCGATGCGCTCGGACACTTGCGCAAGCTCAACGCACAATGGATGGAAACCCGCACGCTCGCCCTCGCCATCGGGGTAGCCAAAAACACCGGTCGGACAATAACGATCGTCATCCCAGCCGGGGTAATCGAGGAACGGGTACCAGCAAATACCCTGCACCGGCACGCCACGCGCGAGCGCGATTTGCACCTGCTCGACGATGTAGCGCAGCCACGGCACGCGCTCGGTGTCCTCCGCCCCGGTTTCCGAGATCAGCAGCGGTCGCTGATAGCGCTGATGCAGCTCTTTGAGCATGCCGGCCAGCGGTCGGTAATCCGGATCACCGCGCTGAATTCGCGCACCTTGGAAATACCATTGGTTATGCGGGTAAAAGTTCGCACCGATGATGTCCAGGTAATGTTCCTGCCCGCCCAGTCCGGGCCATTGGCGGCCGGCCAGCAAATCCCAGGCTTCGAACTGCGCCAGGCGATATCGCTCGGCGTTTTCCAGTTCGTCGCTGCGTCGCGAGCCGGAGATGACATTGATCAGCGGGTCGCACTGGACGAAACGCGCCGCCGGCGCCTGTTCGCGAATCGCCTCGATCGCCGCGATGCTCGCTCGAACCAACTGATGTTTGAGCTCTTGCCCACGCCCGTGGGCACTGGGGTTGAAATAGCCGACATCACCGCCGGCCCAACTCCAGAAAGAGATTTCATTTATCGGCGAATAGAACGGCACGCTGACCCCTTCATCGCTCATCAGTCGCGCCACGGCACCGGCAAAACGGGCGAAGCGCTCGACAAACGCCGGCTGCCAGATATCCAGATCATCCGGGTAGCCGTAATGGCACAGGTCCCAGATCACTTGCAGCTGCGCGCCTTGTGCCGCTTTGAGCATCGGCAGAAAACTGCCCCAGTCATAACGACCGGGGCTGCGTTCGATCAGATGCCAGCGCAACCCGTCCCGTGCGCAGCGGATGCGCAGATCGGCCAGTTGCCGATAATCCTTGGCTGCCCACTGCGCGTGACCGGTGCTGCTGAGCAGATCCAGCCGTCGCCCATCGCGGCGGCGCTGGCTGGAACATTCGTAACCGGCCATCACAAAGCTGTCGAACAGCGCACCGGGCTCGAGTCCGTCACCCTTCGGCTGCGCGATCATCAGGCATCCAGCCTCGCTTCGGCGGGTAGCGTCTGGCTCTGCGCTTCGATATCGCGGTACAACGCCAACGCCTGCCCGACGACCTGGTCCATGTTGTAGTACTTGTAAGTACCCAGGCGCCCAAGAAACGTCACGTTCGGGGTTTGCTCGGCGAGTGCCCGATAGCGTTTGTACAACTCGGCGTTTTCCGGGCGTGGCACCGGGTAATACGGGTCGCCGTCGTCACAGGGAAACTCATAGCTGATGCTGGTGCTCGGGTGCGTCTGACCGGTGAGATGTTTGTACTCGGTGATCCGCGTGTACGGCACCTCGGGGTCGGGAAAATTCACCACGGCGACCGGTTGATAACGCTCCTGCTCCAGCGTCTGATGCTCAAAGCGCAAGGAGCGGTACGGCAAACGCCCCAACTGAAAGTCGAAATACTCATCGATCGGCCCGCAGTAAATAACGTGCCGGTACTTCACCGCATCGCGCACGTGCTTGAAGTCGGTGCTCAGCAACAGATCGATTCGCGGGTGATCGAGCATCCGTTCGAACAGTTGCGTGTAGCCGTGCAGCGGCATGATCTGGAAGGTGTCGGTGAAGTAGCGGTCGTCTTCGTTGGTGCGCGTCGGCACCCGTGAGGTGACCGATTTGTCCAGCGCCGAGGGATCGAGCCCCCACTGTTTTCGGGTATAGCCGCGAAAGAATTTTTCATACAGCTCACGGCCGATCTGGTTGACCACGACGTCTTCGGAGGTGCGAATCGTCGCCACCGGTTCGGCGCGCTCGGCCAGAAACTGCTGCGCCTCGACCGAGTTCATCGACAAACCGTAGAGCGCATTGAGTGTGCTCAGGTTGATCGGGATCGGCACCAACTGGCCGTCAACCCTGGCAAGCACTCGGTGTTCGTAGGGACGCCACTCGGTAAAACGCGACAGGTAATCGACGATGCGCTGGGCGTTGGTGTGAAAAATGTGCGGACCGTAGCGGTGCACCAATACGCCCGCCGCATCGTAGTGATCGTAGGCATTGCCGGCGATATGGTCGCGCCGATCGATCAGCAGCACCCGGAGGCCGAGGCCTTCGGCCAAGCGTTCGGCGATGACACTGCCGGCAAACCCGGCGCCGACGATCAAATAGTCATAGACATTATTTTCGGTCTGACCGGGCCCGGATCTGGCCGCTTCAAGGGTTATCTGAGGCATTCGATCTGCTCCTTCATGAAGCGGCAAGTGTTGTCCCACGACATCCCCGCGATGGCGGCGTCGGCGCGTTGTACGAATTCATCGGTACCTTTGAGCGGCAGCGCGCGCTCGATCGCTTTGATGAAAGTCTCGGCGGTATCGGCAATGAACACCGCCCCGCTCTCCCCGTAGCCGCTGATTACATCGTGGATCGGCGTCGACACCACCGGACAGCCGCCAGCCAGATATTCCGGGGTCTTGGTCGGACTGATAAAACGCGTGGAGGCGTTGAGGGCGAACGGCATCAGCGCCACATCCCAACCGCTGAGATAGGCTGGCAGCTCGGCGTATTGCTTCGCGCCCAGGTAATGAATGTTCGGCCGGCGTGGCAGCGTCTGCGGATCGATCTTGACCACTGGCCCGACCAGCATGATTTGCCAGTCGGCACGTTGCTGCGCGACCTGGTCGATCAGATCGATATCGAAGCGCTCATCGATGACACCAAAAAACCCCAGGCGTGGCCGCGCGATCGAGGCCTGATCCGCTGGCTCCGGCAAATCCTGGCGCGCCACTGCGAAGTGCGCGATATCGACGCTGCTCGGCACCGGGTAGGCGTTGCCATGCTGGCGTTGCTTGACCTCCCACAGACTGACGCCGCCGGTGAACACCACGTCCGCCCGGCCCATCAGCAAGCGCTCCATGTCGATCAATTGCGCCGGCGCGCCCATGAACGCCGACAGCTCGTCCATGCAGTCGTAGATCGTGACTTGCGCATCGAGGTGATCGGTAAACGCCAGGCTCATCGGGGTGAAATACCAGAGCAGCAGATCGCCCTGCTCACGCCCGGCAAGCAGTTGGTCGAGCAACGCGCGTTGCGCTGACACCATGGCTTCGTGGTCGAGGCCTTCGGGTACATGCGGGACCGCCACTTGAATGCCTGCGACGGGCGTCGAGGTTTCCAGCCAAGGACTCTCACTAGCGGACACCAGCGGTTCTTCAAAAAAAATCACATCGTAGTTCTGTGCCAGACGCGACATCACATGCTGCGGTCGCTGAAAAACAAATCCCCAGCGCAGATGCGACAGGCACACCAGGGTGGGGCGGGTTTGCGGCGCCAGCTCGACGAGCTTTTGCGCATTCAGAATCGGCGACTGTCCAGGTTGTTCGGCAAGGTTCATGGCAAGGTCCTTATCAAGAGAAGGAAAGACGACTCAGGGTCGAGCCATCGGGCCGTAACACCTGTGAAACAGCAGGTTCCCGGCTTCTCTCGATGAGTCCGTACGGCTCTTGATCGTTGGAAACACGGCGTTCATGAGGCGTTCATACCAACCATGATCACAGCCGATGAACTGCACATACCGGCTGGCAAACCGGCTTGAACTCCGCCCAAAAAATGCTCCCTACCTTTCTACAGGCATCACTGCGAGCGCGGCTGATGCCATCGAGAGATGCTGATGATTGAGGGCGGGCGCATGATTTTAATAACAGGTGGTGCGGGCTACATCGGTGCGCACGTCGCGCTGGAATTGATGGCCAGAAACGAGGACGTGCTGATTCTGGACAATCTGTGCAACAGCCAGCGCTCGGCGATCGAGCGCATCAGTGCGCTGGCCGGACGGCGACCGGGATTCATTCAGGGCGATGTGCGCAACCGGCGTTTGCTCGACACGCTGCTGCGCGATTATCCGATCGATGCCGTGGTGCATTGCGCCGGGTTGAAAGCGGTCGGCGAGAGCGTGCATGAGCCGTTGCGTTACTACGACAACAATGTCGGCGGCAGCCTGACCCTGTGTCAGGCGATGGCGCAGGCCGGGGTGTTCACCCTGGTGTTCAGCTCATCGGCCACGGTGTATGGCGACTGCTGCACGATGCCGATCAACGAGTCATGCACCACCGGGCAACCGACCAACCCTTATGGCATGTCAAAGCTGATTGCGGAAAACATCATGCAGAGTGTTGCCAGCTCCGACCCGCGCTGGTCGATAGGCTTGCTGCGCTACTTCAACCCGATCGGCGCGCACCCTTCCGGCTTGCTGGGGGAAGCGCCGCTGAACATGCCGAACAATCTCCTGCCCTTTCTACTTCAAGTTGCCAGCGGGCAACGTGAATACCTCTCGGTGTTCGGCAACGATTACCCGACTGCGGATGGCACCGGGGTGCGCGATTACATTCATATCGTCGACCTGGCGCAGGGACACCTTTGCGCGCTCGACGCATTACGCGAGCGCAGCGGCGTGAACATCTGGAACCTGGGCACCGGACGAGGTTACTCGGTGCTGGAGCTGGTCAAGACTTTTGAACAGGTCAGCGGCGTACCGATTGCGTTGCAGTTCAAGGCCCGGCGCCCGGGCGATGTCACGTGCTGCTGGGCCGATCCGCAAAAAGCCACTGACGAACTGGGCTGGCGGGCCAGTCGTTCATTGCAAGACATGCTGACCGATGCGTGGCGCTGGCAATGCAGTCAACTTGAAACCGAATGGATCAGAGAGGCCAATTGAAACCTGCAGCATCCGCCAAAGCAGATCACAGCAATGTGCGTTGGCTGGTCGCGTCGCCATACAACTGCCTTGTTGATTATGCGACAATGCGCGCAATGTCCAACATATGACCCCCGCATGCATCGCTCAGCAGCCTGGCCACCCCGGCCAATGGTTGCTGGCGAAGCATGCGCGTTGGCGCAACTCAAGCTCGGATCGGGCGGAGCCGGCAAAGCTCCAGATTGGTATCAAGTCGGTATCAGGCACACATGACCCGCTCCAAACCATTGATAGGTAAGGTAATTGATCTCCACAGCTAACATCACGATGCAGTTCGGCGCCAAGCCGCTCTTCGAAAACGTTTCGGTCAAGTTCGGCGCGGGCAATCGCTACGGTCTGATTGGCGCCAACGGTTGCGGCAAGTCGACCTTCATGAAAATCCTCGGCGGCGACCTCGACCCGTCCGGCGGTCAGGTCATGCTCGAACCGAACGTGCGTCTGGGCAAGCTGCGCCAGGATCAGTTCGCCTACGAAGAATTCACCGTGATCGACACCGTGATCATGGGTCACGAAGAGCTGTGGAAGGTCAAGGCCGAGCGCGACCGCATCTATTCGATGGCGGAAATGACCGAAGAAGACGGCATGGCCGTCGCCGAGCTGGAAACCGAGTTCGCCGAGATGGACGGCTACACCGCCGAATCCCGTGCCGGTGAACTGCTGCTGGGTCTGGGCATTCCGCTGGAACAGCATTTCGGCCCGATGAGCGAAGTTTCGCCAGGCTGGAAACTGCGCGTATTGCTGGCGCAGGCGCTGTTCTCCGATCCGGAAGTGCTGTTGCTCGACGAACCGACCAACCACCTGGACATCAACACCATCCGCTGGCTGGAAAACATCCTGACCCAGCGTAACAGCCTGATGATCATCATCTCCCACGACCGTCACTTCCTGAACAGCGTGTGCACGCACATGGCTGACCTGGATTACGGCGAGCTGCGTCTGTTCCCGGGCAACTACGACGAGTACATGACCGTGGCGACCCAGTCCCGCGAGCAGCTGCTGTCGGACAACGCCAAGAAGAAAGCGCAGATTTCCGAGCTGCAATCGTTCGTCAGCCGCTTCTCGGCCAACGCCTCGAAAGCCAAGCAAGCCACCTCGCGCGCCAAGGCGATCGACAAGATCCAGCTGGCCGAGGTCAAGCCTTCGAGCCGTGTCAGCCCGTTCATTCGTTTCGAACAGAACAAGAAGCTGCACCGTCAGGCGGTCATGGTCGAGAAGATGGCCAAAGGTTTCGACGGCAAGCCGTTGTTCAAGGATTTCAGCTTCCAGGTTGAAGCCGGCGAGCGCGTGGCGATCATCGGCCCGAACGGCATCGGTAAAACCACCCTGCTGCGCACCCTGGTCAACGAACTGACCCCGGATGCCGGTACCGTCAAGTGGACCGACGCTGCGGAGCTGGGCTATTACGCTCAGGACCACGCGCACGATTTCGAAGACGACGTGACCCTGTTCGACTGGATGGGCCAGTGGACTCAAGGCGAGCAGATGATCCGTGGCACCTTGGGCCGGATGCTGTTCTCCAACGACGAGATCCTCAAGTCGGTCAAGGTCATCTCCGGTGGTGAGCAGGGCCGCATGCTGTTCGGCAAGCTGATCCTGCAAAAGCCGAACGTGCTGATCATGGACGAACCGACCAACCACCTCGACATGGAATCGATCGAAGCGTTGAACCTGGCATTGGAAAACTACCCGGGCACGCTGATCTTCGTCAGCCACGACCGCGAGTTCGTCTCGTCGCTGGCCACGCGCATCATCGAGCTGAGCCCGGATGGCGTGACCGACTTCAGCGGCACCTATGATGACTACCTGCGTAGCCAGGGTGTGGTTTTCTAAAGGCAGCTGCTAGTTTTTAGCTGCAAGCTACAAGTTAAAAGCCCTGTCCGTGTGACGGGGCTTTTTGCATTCCAAGGGTGGCAGGTCGCTGGTGCGGTTACCTTCGCGAGCAAGCTCGCTCCCACAGGGGAACGTATTTCAAATCTGCTCCCCTTTCGCCACTGATCGTTACCACGCGGAGCGTGGGAACGATCACCTTATACAGGGGGCGGTGTGGACCACACCCGAAAACCTGTGGGAGCGAGCTTGCTCGCGAAGAGTCCATCAGCCGCGACATTCATTCGGGGAAAAATAGTTAGCCTGCTTTCTTTTCATTCATGCCCGCGCCATGATGACGGCAACGCTCCCACCGCCGCCTGCGATCGAGTTCCCATGTCTGCACAGCCTCAACCCCCGCAAAGCTCCCTGGCGATCACGCTGAAGATCGTCTCCATCGTCTTCTATACCTTTATTGCCTTCCTCTGCATCGGCCTGCCGATTGCGGTGTTGCCCGGTTATGTGCACGAGCAATTAGGTTTCAGCGCGGTGATCGCCGGGCTGGTGATTGGGTCGCAGTACCTGGCCACCCTGCTCAGCCGGCCGATGGCCGGGCGCATGTCCGATACCCTCGGGACCAAACGGGCGATCATTTACGGTTTGTGGGGGATTGTGCTCAGTGGTGTGCTGACGCTGGTTTCGACGTTACTGCAAGACTTTGCCCTGACCAGCCTGATCATTCTGATCATCGGCCGCTTGCTGCTGGGCGTGGCCCAAGGGTTGATCGGTGTGGGCACGATCAGTTGGTGCATGGGCGCGGTCGGTGTCGAACACACGGCCAAATCCATCGGCTGGAACGGCATCGCCTCGTACGGTGCCATTGCCATCGGCGCGCCACTGGGTGTGGTGATGGTCGCCGATTACGGCTTCACCAGCCTCGGCATTGCGCTCGCGGCGCTGGCAGCGGGCGCGCTGCTGTTGATTCGCAACAAACCCTCGGTGCCGGTGATCCGCGGTGAACGCCTGCCGTTCTGGGCGGTATTCGGGCGAATCGCCCCGTACGGCATCAGCCTGACCCTGGCCTCGATCGGTTATGGCACGCTGACCACTTTCATCACCCTTTATTACCTGGATCGTGGCTGGACCGGAGCGGCGTATTGCCTGACCATTTTCGGCGTGTGTTTCATTGTGTCGCGGCTGCTGTTCATATCGGCGATTGCGCGTTTTGGCGGGTTCACTTCGGCCATCGCCTGCATGAGCGTCGAAACCCTGGGCCTGGTGTTGTTGTGGCTGGCGCCGTCCACCGCGTTCGCCTTGATCGGCGCCGGGCTGGCGGGGTTCGGCCTGTCGCTGGTGTACCCGGCGCTGGGCGTCGAGGCGATCAAGCAAGTCCCCAGTTCCAGCCGCGGATCAGGGCTGGGCGCGTATGCGGTATTTTTCGATCTGGCGCTGGCGATCGCCGGACCGTTGATGGGCGCGGTGGCGCTGAATCTGGGCTATGGGTGGATATTCTTCAGTGCCGCGATGTTGTCAGTGATCGGCCTGGGGCTGACGTTGCTGCTCAAGCGCCGGACAACAACCTGATCCCGCCGCGGTCCCCTGTAGGAGTGAGCCTGCTCGCGATAGCGGAGTGTCAGTCGACATCTTCTTGCCTGATACATCGCTATCGCGAGCAGGCTCACTCCTACAGGGGATTGGTGGTGTTTGACAGGTCGGGTTCATTGATCGGCCGTCTGCATTCCGGCCCGTGTCGGTTTGCCCAGCGCATGGGAGAAAAACCGGCCAGCCTCGGAGATCAGGTTGCGGTGAATATCCTCGCGGTCGACGCCATCGGCATCGGTGCACAGCGCCGGCATCGCACGGATCTGCTCTTCATTGCACGGCGCCAGGAACACGAAGTGCCCTGCCCCGGCGAGTAATTTGAAGTCCGGCGCGGTCGGCAGTTTGCGCGCCAGCGCGGCGGCGTTCTTGTCGAAGGCCACCAGTTTGTCGCCGTCGCCGCTGTAGAGCAGTACCGGCACGTGCACATCGGCCAGGGTGTGGCGGCCGAACTTCAGGCTCAGCGGCGCCATCAGCAGCAAGGCATGGACGCGCGGGTCGGGCACCGGTTGCAGATCATCGCGGTCGACGATCAATTCGCCCTGAGTATTGCAGGCATCGTGATCGTCCGGGCGTTCCTGGCAATAGCGCCGCAGGCGATCCAGATCCGGCTGCGCGCCGGAGAGGATCAACGCGGTCTCGCCACCCGCGGAATAACCGATCACGCCGACCTGCTCGGCATTCACATAAGGCGCGAGCATGCCGTCGCCGAGTGTTGCGGTGATCGCCTGGGAAATCTGGATCGGCCGCCCGTAGAGATTGCTCAGGGTGCCCAGTCGACTGTGGTCCTTGGAATTGTCGCCGGGGTGAATCACCGCGACCACCACAAAGCCTTTGCGCGCCAGCGAAGTCGCAAGGTCGTGCAAGGCCAGCGGTGTGCCGGTGTTGCCGTGCGAGAGCATGAGCATCGGAAAGCGGCCGATGGCGACTTTGGTGTCTTCACCGGCCTCGACCGAATAGCCCTCGAGCAGGCTATGGTGTTCGCGGTCGCTGGAGGGATAGAACGCGATCGCGCGCATCGGTTGCAGATCGAGCGGATCAAGAAAGGTCATTTCGTGGTAGCCGACGCTCCACACAGGGTGTCGCCCGGGCGCCGCTTGCACTGAATCGAGGCTGACCAGCAGGCCTATCAGTAACACTGCACAAAGACGCACCATGGATGCCCCACCCTGTTTTGACTGAACCCAATGATTCGCTGCCTGTGTGGATCGGCGCGCGAATGCTGAACGAT
Source organism: Pseudomonas koreensis (assembly GCF_036668835.1). Classification (GTDB taxonomy): domain Bacteria; phylum Pseudomonadota; class Gammaproteobacteria; order Pseudomonadales; family Pseudomonadaceae; genus Aquipseudomonas; species Aquipseudomonas koreensis_I. The sequence continues at coordinate 42,837 of NZ_JAZEVW010000002.1, read as the reverse complement.
GAACTGCATAACCCGGGCCAGATTATGTAACAGCCAGAAACAAAAAACTCCGTATTCGCCCCTTGCGGAACCAGAATACAGAGTTTTTTGAGTGCTGCCTGAACCTCAGCTGTGCTTTACGCAAGCCTTACGCGGCGGCGAACAGTTGCTCGCTGATCTTCGCCTGGGCTGCGGTCATGGCGTTGTTGCGCACTTCCTCGCCATAGGCCAGACCTTCAGCGCGGACGATTTCGATGTCGGTGATGCCCAGGAAACCCAACACCAGCTTCAGATATTCTTCGTGAGCGATGCCGCTGGCCTGACCGGCATGAATGCCACCGGAAGTAGAAACGATCACCACTTTCTTGCCGCCGCACAGGCCTTCAGGGCCGGCTTCGGTGTAACGGAAGGTCTGGCCGGCGACGGCAACACGGTCAATCCACGCCTTGAGTTGGGTGGGTACAGTGAAGTTGTACATCGGCGCGGCGATGACCACGGCGTCGGCAGCGATGAACTCGGCCAGGGTGCTGGCGCTCAGTTCGGCTTCGTGCTGTTGCGCGGCGTCGCGCAGTTCAGCAGTGGTGCCAGCGGCGACCAAGGTAGTCGAGGAAAAGTGGCTGATCGCATCAGCCGCCAAATCACGGTAAGTCACCACGGCGCTCGGCTCAGCGGCCTGCCAGGCGTTGACGACCTGGCTGCTCAGCTGACGGGATGCCGAGTTGTCGCCCAGAATGCTCGAATCGATGTGCAGCAGTTTCATGTGGATGCTCCTTAAGTGATCGCCGGTGGCGACGGAATGGAGACAATCCTACGCAAGAAACCAATGGATGATTAGCCGCCTGCAATGCGATAGTTTGTCCTATTGATAGAACAGTCGGATGACTCGAATGCAAGACCTCAACGATCTCTACTATTTCGCCAAAGTCGTCGAGGCTGGCGGGTTCGCCGCGGCCGGGCGTTTGCTGGGCATTCCCAAGTCGCGGCTGTCGCGGCGCATCGCCGAACTGGAAGATCGCCTCGGCGCACGTCTGCTGCAACGCACTACGCGCCAGCTCAATCTGACGGCGGTCGGCGAGCGCTACTTGCGTCATTGTCAGGCGATGCTGCTGGAAGCGGAAATGGCTGATGAAGCAGTGGCAAGCATGTCCAGCGAGCCGCGCGGTCGCTTGCGCGTTTCTTGCCCGACCGGGTTGGCGCGGGAAATGCTGCCTTGGGTGATCAGCGAATTCCTTGGCAAATTTCCCCAGGTGCAACTGGAAGTCGTCCTGCTCAATCGCCGCGTCGATCTGGTGGGCGAAGGCTTCGATGTGGCGCTGCGCGTGCGCGAGCACGGCGATGAGGACCCGCTGCTGGTCACTCGGCGTCTGCGGCAGGCGCAAATGGTCGTGGTCGCCAGCCCGGCATTCATCGCGGGCCACTCGGTCAATCATCCAGAAGACCTGAAGAACCTGCCGGTGCTCGGCGCGCTTGAGGCTGATCGTCTGGTCCATGTGCGTCTGCTTGACGCTCAGGGCAAGAGTTTCGAGCTGAACATGGAAGCGCGCCTGGGCATCGATGACTTTATTGTGCGCAAAGCCTGCGTGCTGGCCGGCCAGGGTTTCACCCTGCTGCCGATGATGTATTGCGAAGAAGAACTGCGCAACGGCACGCTGGTGCAGATGCTGCCGGAGTGGTCATTGCCCGGCGGCTGGCTGCAGGCGGTGTATCCGCATCGACGCGGGGTGATGCCGGCGGTGCGTGCGTGGATCGATCATCTGGTCGAATCGTTCAATGCCTGTGGGGAGCGACCGTTATGAGCAAGGGAAAAATGAGCGAAGCCCAAGTGGCGGCGTTCTGCCTGGCATTGCCGGGCGCTCGGGAAGATTACAAGTGGGGCGGCGTGCGCGTGTTTTCGATTGCCGGCAACAAGATGTTTGCCTTGCAGGGACTGCGCGGCGACTCATTGGCCTTCAAGGTCGACAAGGATCTGTTCCTCGGCCATTGCGACCGCCCGGGCATTCACCCGGCGCCGTATCTGGCGCGGGCGCAGTGGATCATCATGCACCCGCCCTACCCGCTGGGCGCCGAGGAGTTGCAGGGGCTGTTGCAGCGCTCGCATCAGCTGGTGGTGGGAAAGCTGCCGAAAAAGACCCAGATCGGTCTTCTGCTATAAACGCGGTCCCCTGTAGGAGGTGGTCTTAAGACAGTGTCAGCAGGTTCGAGCCGAGGAACAGCTGGTCAATCCAGAACATCTGATGCAGCGCGATAATCACCCAGAACAGAACCTGAAACGACACCTTGCGCGTCTTGTGCCGGAACACTTGCTGGGCGATCAGTGCGCCCGGCCAGCCGCCGGCCAGTTCCACGGCGTGGAGGATGTTTTCCGGGGTGCGCCAGGCATCGGTGCGGGCCTTGCGCTTGTCGGCCCAGTACATGAAGAACGCCAGCACGCTGACAATCCCGTACGCCGCCAGCGGCACCAGGGAAATCCCGCGCAGCCACATCGACACAGAGCCGAACAGCGGCAGCGCGCATACCACCAGCAGCACCAGCAATTTGAGTTTCAGATTCTGGATAACGCCGCCCGAAGGTCGACCTTCGGCACGGCGTGCGCGGGTATCGTTCATGGCTTGGCCGCCGCCCAGTCGACCCAGCCGAACTGCCAGGTCGCCAGAATCACCAGGCCGAACACGATCCGATACCAGGCGAACGCCGCGTAGCTGTGGCTGGCAATGAACTTGAGCAGGCCGCGCACGGCGATCATGGCGAAGATGAACGCGGTGACGAAACCGATGGCAAACACCGGAAAATCCGCCGGCACAAACAGCTCGCGATATTTATAACCCGAGTAGACCGCCGCGCCGACCATGGTTGGCATCGCCAGAAAGAACGAAAACTCGGTGGCGGTTTTGCGCGACAGACCGAACAACAGGCCGCCGATGATCGTCGAGCCGGAGCGCGAGGTGCCGGGGATCATCGCCAGGCATTGCGCAAAACCGACTTTCAGCGCGTCCTTCCAAGTGATCTCGTCAACCGTTTCGGCGTGCACTTGGTGCTGACGCTTTTCCGCCCAGAGCATGATCACACCGCCCACCACCAGCGCGGCCGCGACCGTGATCGGATTGAACAGGTATTCGTGGATCAGGTCGGCAAAAATCACCCCCAACACTACTGCCGGCAAGAACGCAATCAGCAGGTTGGCGGTGAAACGCCGCGCACTCGGCTGAGTCGGCAAGCCGACGACCACATCGAAAATCTTGCGGCGAAACTCCCAGACCACCGCGAGAATCGCGCCGAGCTGGATGATGATATTGAACGCCATGGCTCGTTCGCCGCCGAAATCGAGCAAGTCGGCAACGATGATCTGGTGTCCGGTACTGGAAATGGGCAAAAACTCCGTCAGCCCCTCTACAACTCCTAGTATCAGTGCCTGCAAGGCCGTCCAAAGATCCATCAAACCCCCAAAGAGCGATGCGCAGCGGCATGCCCCGATAGTATTTTTTTAAGTTCACTGCGATCAGCGTAGCTGTTTATGGCTGTACCGATTCCGCGCGCACAGAATCCACACGAAACGGTAAAAATTCCGTGAAATTTCAAAATGGATTCAGGTTTTCACGCGCGGGGCCGAAATCCTAACAGACAAGCCCCAATAGCGCCTGCCGCGTTATACGACTTGGGTCGCGTATGCCTGTCCACGTAATCGTGGTTGGATGCTGGCGATCGATCATTACAAGAACAAGAATCCGGAGTGACAGCGTTATGAACAGCTTGCGCAGTGTGTCGATCAGCCGACGCTTGTGGCTCATCTTGATTGTGGCGGTGGTGATGTTACTGACCTTGGGCGTGCTGATGCTCAAGCAGATCCATGACGACCTCTATCACGCCAAGGCCCAGAAAACCCAGCATGTGGTGCAGACCGCCAGCGGCCTGCTGACCTATTACCATGGCCTGCAGACCGCCGGCACCTTGAGCAAGGAAGCGGCGCAGCAACAGGCGCTGACGGCGATTCGCGGCTTGCGCTACGACCAGAGCGATTACTTCTGGATCAACGACCTCACGCCCGTGATGGTCATGCACCCGACCAATCCCAAGCTTGAAGGCCAGAATCTCTCGGCCATCCGCGACCCGGACGGGTTTGCGGTGTTCAACGAGATGGTCGCCATCGCCAAGGCCAAAGGCGCTGGCATGGTCAACTATCGCTGGCCGAAACCCGGCGCCACCGACCCGGTGGCGAAGACCTCCTACGTCAAACTGTTCGAGCCGTGGGGCTGGGTGATCGGCTCCGGCGTGTACGTCGACGATGTCCAGGCCGAATTCCAGGGCCAAATGATCAAGGCCTCCGCGATCGGCCTGGCGATCGCCCTGATCATGGTGCTGCTGGTGATTCTGATCGCGCGCAGCATCGTCCGGCCGTTGCAGGAAACCGTGAATGCCATGGCCAACATCGCCAGCGGCGAAAGCGACCTGACCCGCAGCCTCGATACCCACGGCAAAGACGAAGTCACCGAACTGGCCCACCACTTCAACGCGTTTACCGCCAAGTTGCGCCGGGTCATCGGCGACTTGCAGGTCTCGGCCAGTGCCCTGGGTCAATCCTCCAGCGAGCTGGGCAACGACGCGTCGCAGGCGCAGCAACGCAGTCAGCAGCAGTCGCAGCAGATGGAACTGGTGGCCACAGCGATCAACGAAGTGACCTATGGCGTGCAGGACGTGGCAAAAAACGCCGAGCACGCCGCCGCCGAAATGCGTGATGCCGAAGCGCAGGCGCAACAGGGCCAGATCAACATCGACGGCAGCCTGCAACAGATTGACAAGCTGTCCGGCACCATCGATCAAGCGGTGGAAGTGATTCGTACGCTGGCGGCCGAAAGCACGCAGATCGGCAGCGTACTGGAAGTGATCCGCTCGATTGCCGAGCAGACCAACCTGCTCGCGCTCAACGCCGCCATCGAAGCCGCGCGCGCCGGTGAGCAAGGTCGCGGGTTTGCCGTGGTGGCGGACGAAGTGCGCCTGCTGGCGCAGCGTACGCAGAAGTCGACGGCGGAAATCCAGTCGATGATCGAGCGTCTGCAGAATCATTCCGAGGCCGCCGTGAAGGTGATCGGCGACAGCAGCAAAGCCTCGCAATTGACTATCGAACAGGCGGGGCTTGCCGGCGTCAGCCTCAACGCGATCGGCCAGGCGCTGCGCAATCTCAACGGCCTGAATGCGTCGATTGCCAGCGCGACGTTGCAGCAGGCGCATGTGGTCGAGGATATCAATCAGAACGTGACGCAGGCGGCGGGGCTTTCGCACAGCACGGCAATAGCTGCCGAACAGTCGAGCGCGGCGAGTTTGCGGCTTGGGCAACTGAGCGAACAGCTCAACGGGTTGCTGCGCCAGTTTCGCGTTTAAGCCTTGGTACCGAGGTGAGGCCGCCCCTCATCGGAACGCCGCCCGCCCAGCCCTCTCCCGAGGGAGAGGGCGCTGATCGCTGAGCTTTTCAGAATTTGAGTTCGACTCGCTATCCCAGGTCGGCGTAACTCACACATCCCCCACGGTCAGTCCCCTCTCCCTCCGGGAGAGGGTTAGGGTGAGGGCGCGTTTCGAATGCAGTACAATCCGCCCCCTCCTCCACTCCCCCAAGGATCCTCAATGTCCGGGCTCGAACTGTTTGCCGCCGCCCTCGGTGTGATCGCCGTCTGGCTGACGGTCAAACAGAATCCGTGGTGCTGGCCGATCGGGCTGGTCATGGTGTTGCTCTACAGCTGGATCTTCTTTGAAGTGAAGCTGTATTCGGACATGTTGCTGCAAGTGATCTACGCCGCGCTGCAACTCTACGGCTGGTGGCAATGGACCCGCGCCGGGACGATGCATGACGGGCGTGCGGTGACGCGGCTGGATGCGCGCGCCATCGCCCTTGGCCTTGGCGTCGGCGCGCTCGGCAGTGTGCTGCTCGGCGCGGCGATGGCGCACTGGACCGACGCTGCGCAACCATGGCTCGACGCGGCGCTCACCGGTTTCAGCCTGGTCGCGCAGTTATGGATGGCGCAGAAGCGTCTGCAATGCTGGGCGTTGTGGTTTGTACTGGATGTGATCTTCGTCGGGTTGTTCATCTATAAAGGGCTTTACCTCACCGCCGCGTTGTACGGGCTGTTCACCTTGCTGGCGGTGCAAGGCTTTCGCGAATGGCGCGCAGACCCGGCGTTGCGCACATGAAAGTGGTGGTATTGACCGGTCCGGAGTCCAGCGGCAAGAGTTGGCTGGCGGCGGGTCTGCAACAGCGCTTTGGCGGCTTGCGCATAGATGAATACGTGCGCCGCTTTATCGAGCTCAATCCCCGCGATACCTGCCTGGGCGACATCCCCGAGATCGCTCGCGGCCAGTTGCAATGGGAGGACGAAGCGCGGGCGCAGCGGCCTGAGTTGCTGATTCTCGACACCCACCTGCTGAGCAACATGCTCTGGAGCCAGACGCTGTTCGGCGCGTGCCCGGCGTGGCTGGAGCGCGAATTGCTGGCGCGGCATTACGACCTGCATTTGCTGCTGTCACCGGAACAGGTCGACTGGACCGACGATGGCCAGCGCTGCCAACCGGATCTTGTCGAGCGACAGGCGTTTTATCAGGCGACTCGCCAGTGGCTCGAACAGCATCGACAACCCCTGCAAATTATTTCCGGTAGCTGGGCTGAGCGCCAGGCGCAGGCTTTCGCCGCCGTTGCGCGATTGCTGGCTGAATGACCCGAACACGGGCCAAGTGTCCATTCCTGAAACACCCTCTCTCCCGAAGAAGGCCGACTTCAACACGGTTCACAGCTTTGTCATGCGGGTTGTTTCAGCGGTGAAACACCAGCGCACCCGGCCTGTTCCGAAGCGTTGCACAGCCAGTCGACAGCTGGGCACCAACCTGCCCGTTTCAAAAATGAAACAGATCTCGCAAAACCTACCCGAATAGTTTCACCAACCCTCTGAAATCAAAGCTGATTTCAAAAGCGGCACAGCTTTCGCTCTCTCCTTCACAACGCTGACCAAGGGCAGCCCGTTGAAGAAGGAATTGCAGCCGTGGGGACTCTCAAAACCGGATTGACCTGTCTTGTGCTGATCGGATCGGCAGCCAGCGCGGTGATCAGCCTCAGCGTACAGGCCCAAGGCAATGGCGTGATCGTCCTCCAGCGCGACGTTCAGCCAATCCCGATCGGGCGCAATGGCGGCCAAGACCCCTACCCGACTACCGTTAACGCCAACCCTTCGGCACGCATCAATCAGACTGTCAACAGCACTGAACTCAGCGACGGCGATTTCGCCAGTGTCGCCAGCGGTTCCTCGATTCGCGGCAACATCACCACGCCCAATTCCAACTTGCCCGGCATGAACACCCTGACCAACCAGAACGGTCTGCCCGGCATGCGCGTGGGCAGCGGCGGCGGTGCCGGTGGCTCGATTTCCAATACGGTCAACCGTGCCATGAGCACCGGTCTGGCGCCTCTGACCCGCATGGCCGGAGGCCAATGAAATGAATCGCACCCTGCTGCTTCTCGCCCTGCTCGGCTGCTCCAGTGCCATGGCTGATTCGAACACGGTCAACCGCGCGAACATTCAGGATTCCGGCGCGCAGTATCGTGGCAATTTCAACGTCAACCAGGCCGCCGGTGACCAGATTCAGCAAGCCAACACCAAGGCGATCGCCATCGGCACCGAATCCCACGCGACCACGCAGGTCATGCAGAAAATCGATACGCCCGCCAGCCGCGCCATCGACGCGAGCGCCAACATCGGCGGCCACGCTTTCAGCAACGGCAACGGCATCCTCGGTGTGAACCAGGGCGCCGGGGCCAACAATCAAATGGCCAACGTCACGCGGATCAGCATCAGTGCTGCCCCGCAAAGCGTTGACGACAGCGCCCTTTCGCAACAGAACGTGGCGTTTTTACCGAACTCAGGAGCAACTGGCACCTCACCCGGCAGTCGCCAGGTCACGACAAGTGATCAGGCCTTCACCGGCAGCCGCGGGGTTATCCAGGTGAACCAGAGTGCCGGGGTGGGGAACCGAATGGCCAACACCCTGAGCATCCGGGTCGCAGACTGACCCATACAAAGTGCAAGTGGAAAAGTAACAACACTTAACCCAACTAATAAGCACGATGGAGAAACACCATGAAACCTACAATGGCTCTCAAACCACTGGTTTTCGCACTCGCAGCAGTGATGGCAATCGCAGCACAGGCAGGCGGCCGTGATGACAACAACGGTCATGGTAACGGACATGGCAATGGACATGGCAATGGACACGGCCAGCCACAAGGTCCAAACCTTGAACAACTGCTGCAAATCACCGCTGGCGCCGGCGCCGCTGTCCTCGACTCGCAAGACAGCGACGGCAACGTGGTGAAAAACCAGGGCACGCTGAACAACGCCAACGCCAGCGACTCGCTCAACGGCTCCAACGGCAACATGGGCGCCAACGTGGCCGCCGGCGACGGCAACCAGCAGGACAACGCTGCGGCGCTGGCCACCGCTGACGAAAGCTTCATTTTCGGCAACGCTGTTGCGGCCTCGAGCGCGACTCAGGTCAACAACAACAACTACGTGAAAAACTCTTCCACGTTCAACAACGCCACGCTCAACAACGCCGGCAACAATGGTTCCGGCAACATCGGCATCAACGTGAGCGCCGGCAACTTCAACCAGCAGAAAAACAACCTGGCGATCGCCGTATCGGGTGGCCGTGTAGCCACTGCTGCCGCGGCTGCCAACCAGTCGTCCACTGGCCTGGTCGTAGAAAACAAAGGCGTGCAGGCTTACAAAACCGACACCCTTACCGGTACCTATGCAGCTGCTGGCGTGTTCAAAGCCAAAGGCACTGCGACCATCGAAGATGATAACCATGGCGGTTGGGGTAACCGTGGCGGCGGCCACGGCGGTAACGATGATCAGAAAGCCAAGTTCGAAGCCGTGGGCAGTTTTGGCCTCGCTGGCGTCACCACCCAACAAGTGTTGACCAAAGATGGCTGGAAAACCCCGGTCGTCAACAATGCCAACATGACCAACTCGATGAACAACTTCTCTGGCAACGGCGGAGCCAACGTCTCGGCGGGTGTGGGCAACCAACAAAGCAACTCGCTGTCCATCGCCGCAGGTTGCAAAGCCTGCATGTAAGCGCGATCGAAACGAAAGCCCCGGCAACGGGGCTTTTTCCCAGGTTCCACAAGGCGTATTCGATCATGCGGACTCCTGCCCTCCTCGCTTTGCTTTGTCTGTGTGGCCTGACTCAGGCGGCGCAGATGCCCGTCGCTGCCCTGCCTGGCGGTGTACTGGTCTACAAGGACGTGCAAAGCATTCGTGAGCGCAAGTTTGCCGACATCGTCGAACAGAAAACCGATTTCAGTTGCGGCGCTGCTGCACTGGCGACGGTATTGCGCCAGGCCTATTGGCTCGACGTCGATGAGGAGCACATCATCAAAGGCATGCTGGTCAACGCTGACCAGGACCTTGTGCGTACGCAAGGTTTCTCCATGCTCGACATGAAGCGCTACGTAGAAAGCATCGGCATGCGTGCCCGTGGTTACCGGATCCCGCCCGAAAAACTCGAAGCGGTGACCATTCCGGTGGTGGTTCTGATGGATATTCGCGGCTACAAGCATTTCGTCGTGCTGCAGCGTTCGGACAAGGATTGGGTCTACATCGGTGACCCGGTTCTCGGCCACAAACGCTACAAGCATGATGACTTTGTAAAAGGTTGGAACGGCATTGTCTTTGCCATCGTCGGCCCCGGTTACGACAAGGCCAACGCCTTGCGCAGCCCTCCCGTGCCGCTGACGGCGAAGAATTCGCTGGACGGTTTCAACCCGGTCAAAGATGCGGAATTGATGGATTTCGGGTTCATTCAGAGCGACTTCTTTTAATCGCCGAGTTAGAGAATGGGACTGGATGTCCCGGGAGCAGCAGATGAAAACCTCATACTGGCTGGCCGCCGCCTGCCTGGCAGCGGGTGCGTCAGGCTTTGCCCATGCCGGATTCAAACCCATCGAAATCAAGGACCAGGAGCTCGCCGAGCTGCGTGGTCGGTACGTCATGCCGGGGCGGATCATCAGCTTCGGCATTGTCATGAGCAGCACCTGGCGCAACGCCAGCGGCGACCTGATCGGCGCGGCCACCTCGATGCAGGTCCAGGCAGCAACCGTCAAACCGCAGTTCTATGTCTCGACCATCAAGGAGTCGGGCAATGGGAGCGCACCAACACTGGGAACGGGCACTGTAATCGGTGGCGCCGGCCTCAACAGCACGCAAGGCGTGACGCAAAGCGTGCGCGCTGCGGGCGATGGCAACACCGCCAACAACAACGTTGCCATCAATGTCAGCGAAGCCAGTCAGGCGCCGGCGCTGGTGCCGTCGCAGGGCCAGGCCCTCGTCGCCGGGCAGACCATCACCGGCAGCAACGGCGCCGGCAGCGTAGCGGTGTCGGCCAATGGTGGCGGCGTGCAAATGGCCATTCAGGCCAGCGGCAATCAAGGCACGGCACTGCAACAAGTCGCCCAGGGCGGGCTGCTGCAGAACACCCGTTTGCTGGGTAGCGCCAATGTGGTCAATAACCTTACGCAACTCAACGTCGTACTTAACAATAACGGCAGAAGCGCCGGTGCACTGGACTGCAATCTGACCCAACTCGGGGCCCTACGCAATATCGGATATTGAACTACGCTGAGTCTCGATCATTGAGCTTAAAGGGACGGCTTATTCATGTATCGATCAGTATCACTGCGTGCCGCAGTGTGTTTGAGTACCCTTCTCCCGGCGGCGATGCTGCAAGCAGCGCCGGATGCCGATGTAGAAGCCCTGAAACGGGAACTTCTGGAACTGAAACAACGATACGAAGTACAACAACAGGCCCTGGCAGTACTTGAACAAAGGGTTCGCCAGGTCGAAGAGCAACCCGCCGCCCCACCACCAAAACGCTTGGCCAAATCGCCATCGGACATGAAAGGCAATCGCGTCGCCACGGGGGCCGCCACCGGCACCGGTGCGGCCGCTGCATCGGGAGGCGCTGCCGGGGGCAGTGGCGCATCCTACGGGCAATCGCTGGCTGACGACTCGCAACCGGCGCAAAGCGTTTCCAACCTGTACGACGAAGCCAGCGGCTTTTTCGGTGGCGGCAAATTCAGTTTCGAAACCGGCGTCACCTATTCGCGCTATGACACCCGTCAGTTGATCCTCAACGGCTTCCTGGCGCTGGATTCGATCTTTCTCGGCAACATCAACCTTGACCGGATCAAGGCCGACACCTGGACCCTCGACCTCACCGGCCGCTACAACTTCGACAACCGCTGGCAGTTCGACCTGAACGTGCCGGTGGTATACCGCGAGTCGACCTACCAGTCCGGCGGCGGCAATCAGGGCGCGGCCGGGGTCACCACCGAAGAAACCGTGACCAAGGATCCAACGATTGGCGACGTCAACTTCGGCATCGCCTACAAGTTTCTCGACGAGTCAGTCAACACCCCGGATGCGGTCGTGACCCTGCGCGTCAAGGCGCCGACCGGCAAGGACCCGTTCGGCATCAAACTGCGCCAGACCGATGCCAACTCGAACCTGTTCGTGCCCGATACCCTGCCCACCGGCAACGGCGTCTGGTCGATCACCCCCGGTATTTCGCTGGTCAAGACGTTCGACCCGGCCGTGCTGTTCGGCAGCCTGTCGTACACCCACAACCTGGAGGAATCGTTCGACGACATCAGCTCCACCGTCAACCAGAAAACCCCGGGCAAGGTGCGCATCGGCGACAGCTTCCAGATCGGCGCCGGTATCGCCTTCGCGCTGAACGAGAAGATGAGCATGTCGTTCTCGGTGTCCGATCTGGTGCAGCGCAAGAGCAAGCTGAAACAGGACGGCGGCGATTGGGAATCGGTGGTCTCCAGCGACGCCAACGCCGGTTACTTCAACGTCGGCATGACCATTGCCGCCACGGACAACCTGACCATCGTGCCCAACCTGTCGATCGGCATGACCGACGACGCGCCAGACTTTTCCTTCAGCCTGAAATTCCCGTATTACTTCTAAGCGTGCGTTAAACAGCAAAGGCCCGTTGCGATCACCTCGCAACGGGCCTTTGCTGTTTTCCCGCCCTAGCGGATCTGATGCTTGTGCAACAACCGATAAAATGTCGGCCGCGATACGCCGAGCACTTTTGCTGCAACGCTGAGGTTATCGCTGTGCCGATTCAACACGTCGCACAGCGCCTGGCGTTCGGCGCGGGTCTTGTAGTCTTCCAGGGTGCCCATTGGCGTGGCGATCGAGTGCTGACTGATCAGCCCCAGATCACGCGCCTCGATCTGCCGGCCTTCGGCCAAGACCAGACCTCGGCGCACACGGTTGGCCAGTTCACGCACATTGCCCGGCCAGTCGTGCTTGCCCATGGCGATCAGCGCGTCTTCGCTGAAGCTGCGCGGACGGCGTCCGGTTTCGTGGCTGTAAAAGTGTGAGAAATGATTGGCCAGCATCGACAGGTCGCCATGCCGTTCGCGCAACGGTGCGGTCACCACTTGCAGGACGTTGAGGCGGTAATACAGATCTTCGCGAAAACGTTTTTTCTCGATCGCGGCTTCAAGGTCGACGTGAGTCGCCGCCAGCACCCGCACATCCACCGGAATCGGCTGGCTGCCGCCGACGCGCTCGATGTGCTTCTCCTGGAGAAAACGCAACAGATTGGCTTGCAGCTCCAGCGGCAGATCGCCGATCTCATCGAGAAACAGCGTGCCGCCATTCGCCGCTTCGATGCGCCCGATCTTGCGTTGATGCGCGCCGGTGAAAGCGCCTTTTTCGTGGCCGAACAATTCCGATTGAATCAGATGCTCAGGGATGGCCCCGCAGTTGATCGCCACGAAGGGCTTGCTGTGGCGCTGGGACTGACGGTGCAGCGTGCGCGCGACCAGTTCTTTGCCGGTGCCGCTTTCACCGCGAATCAGAACAGGTGATTCGGTGGGCGCGAGTTTGCTGAGCAATTTGCGCAGCTCGCGGATCGGTTTGCTGTCCCCCAGCAGTTCATGTTCTGGCTGATCAACATGAATGGTGCCCTGCCCGCGCAATCGCGCCATGCCGAACGCGCGCCCGAGGGTAACCTGCACCCGCGAGACGTCGAACGGCAAGGTGTGGAAGTCGAAAAACCATTCACAGACGAAGTCCCCGACATTCTGCAGACGCAGGACTTCCTGATTGAGCACGGCGATCCATTCGGTGCCGCTGCGGCTGATCAGTTCCTTGACTGCGTCGGGTCGTTCGAGGTGAAACGGCTGTAATCGCAGCAAGCCAATGTCACAACTGCGCTCGGCGGCGTTCTCCAATGAACAACTGTCGACATCCCAGCCGACGGCGCGTAAACCGGGCAATAAGCGGTGACAGTCGTCGCACGGATCGACCACCAGTAAACGTCGTAACGCAGGCGCTTCGCTCATGACTGTTCCTTGGCGCCAAATAAAGGAAATGATTGTAAAAACAGTCATTTGGCAGACCCGACTGTAACACTAGCAAGATTTTGACAGGGCCTTGTACCGATTGCTTATAGGCGCCTCGTTAAATCAGTTATAAGAAAAGCAGTTGTTAGTTAGCTATCGACTTAGTTGGCAATTCGAAGCTTTCGCCAGGCTTTCAAAAAAGCGCTTTAAAGCGGAACTTGAAAGAAACTTTGAAATTTCTTTGTTTCATGTGTGACCCGCTCGAGGGTTGCGTGCATCAGTACAAGTAACCAGCCGAACGGTAAGCCCAACCGACGGCACATCATTTGATTGGGCACGACAGAGAGAAGACCCCATGACCGCCCCGCTCCGTATCAACGAAGCTCTTCTGATTGCCAACCACGCCTTCAAACCTTTCCATTGCGTGGCCTGGGCGCCGCAAGACGGCAACGGCGAACTGAGCCTGACCGTCGTCGACCGGACCAACTCGCATATCGGCCGCAAACAGATTCCAAGCAGCGCCTACTCCGATCCGGCACAACTCGAGCAACTGCTGCAGCAGGCTCGCGCTGAACTCAGCGAAGAAGGTTACAGCCTGCAGTCGTGGTCGATGCCACACTGAGAAGCAGTTCGTGCAGGTGACTTCGAAGTCATTCGCCTCTGCGCTTAGTTGCAACCTTGTAAACTTTCACCTGCTTGTATAACTCGTTTCAAGCCGACCAGGCTCAACTGCTTGGTCGGCTTTCTTTTGGTTCAAAAAGACACTGTTCTGGCACAGTACGACCCTCCGCCTGTTAGTTCTTACAGTTGTACTTCTTCCGGTTCAGGGATTGAATGTTCCGCTCGTGCAGTTACCCATCCGGTTCGCGGTCATGGTCAACTCGCAAGGAGATGCGTGCATGTCCACCCTGAACACTTTTGCTTTGCCGGCGTTACCAGCGACCGTCTCACCGTCGTTTACGCCTCGATCCGGGCAGCTCGACAGAACCTTTGGCACTCAGGGCGTCGCCCAGGCGTACTTCGCGGGCAGCGTGTCCAGCCTGAGCGAAGACATCGCCCTTGATGCACAGGGCCGAATTCTGGTCGCAGCGAAAGTCTGCGACGCGCGCGGCAGCCGGTTTGGCCTGGCGCGCATGCTCGCCGACGGCTCCGCAGACCTGACCTTTGGCGCGCAGGGCAGCGTGATCGACACTTTCGCCCACGGGTACGAAGCCACCGGCGGCAAAGTCAAAGTGCTGCCGGACGGGCGCATTCTGCTGGCCGGCCTGCATTACGAAAACACCCATCGCACCCTGCCCGCGCTGGCCTTGTTCGACGTTGATGGCGAACCGGATTTGTCCTTTGGCGACAACGGCCGACAGGTGATACGTCTGCCGGGCAATCTGTCCATGGGCAGCCGCGATGCCTGGCTGCCACCGGGCGTGCCGGGGGCGGAAGCCTGCGACGTCGCGGTGCAGGACGACGGGCGAATTCTGTTGATCGCCAACCATCATTTCGAACTGGCCGACCATGCCGGCATGCTGATTCGCCTCACGCCTGACGGCAGCCTCGACGACACCTTCAACGGCCGCGGCTTTGTGATGATCCGTCATTTATTGCTCAACACCTGGCTGAGCAGCCTGTTGTTGCAAAAGGACGGGCGAATCGTGGTTGCCGGTTCCATTGATCTTCCACAGGAAGGCTTGCTCGCGCGTTATCTGCCCGACGGCTGTCTCGATGAGTGTTTTGCCGTGGACGGCTTTATGGCGTTCAAGGCTGATAATAAAAGTGTTCAGGTCAGTCGCGTTCTCGATGCGCACGATGCACTGCACTGTTTCGGCAGCAGCCGCGATCCGATTCGCTGCCTGGCCTTCAGCCTGCACCCGAACGGTCGACCGGATATCCACATTCATGATGGCCAGCCGCAGCTTCTACAAATCGGCCACAGCGGTTGCCAGTGGAGCACCGCTCAGCATTTGCCAGACGGTCGGATGATCGCGGTCGGCGCAACCATCGGCGGCGTCGAGGCGGATTTTATCGTTGCGCGCTATTTGAACGACGGCAACCTCGATCCCGCGTTCGGCGATGGCCATGGCTGGCTGCGCACGCGGTTGGGACGCAGCCTGGACTCGGCCAGTTCACTGGCCGTGCAGGCGGATGGCGGGATTCTGGTGGGTGGGTATTCGCTGGACGGCAACTATCGGGCGGTGGTTGTGCGGTATCTCGACCGGTGAAAAGTACTGGCTGTACTTGATCTTCCCGAACGTATCCGGCAACTTGCGCGCTTCTATAAAAAAGGAGCAACCGATGTCCGGTTCGATGACCCAGGCGTTCGCGCAAAATTTTCTCGGGCATTCGCCACGCTGGTACAAGGCGACCATCGTCGGCTTCCTGATCCTCAATGCCGTGGTGCTGTTCAGCATCGGCCCGGTGGCGGCCGGCTGGTTGTTGGTGATCGAGTTCATCTTTACCCTCGCCATGGCGCTCAAGTGTTACCCGCTGATGCCAGGCGGCTTGCTGCTAATTGAAGCGCTGCTGCTGAAGATGACCACGCCGCAGGCGCTCTATGATGAGCTGGTGCACAACTTCCCGGTGATCCTGCTGCTGATGTTCATGGTGGCCGGCATCTATTTCATGAAGGACTTGCTGCTGTTTCTCTTTTCGCGGTTGCTGCTGGGTGTGCGTTCTAAAGCGGTGCTGGCGTTGATGTTCTGCTTTCTTTCGGCATTTCTCTCGGCGTTTCTTGATGCGCTGACGGTAACGGCGGTCATCATCAGCGCCGGTGTAGGCTTCTATTCGGTCTATCACCGCGTCGCGTCCGGCAACGATCCGCGCCAGGACAGTGAAATCGCTGACGACGAGAATCTGCCGAAACTGCACCATGACGATCTTGAGCAATTCCGCGCGTTCCTGCGCAGCCTGTTGATGCACGGTGCAGTGGGTACCGCTTTGGGCGGCGTCTGCACGCTGGTCGGCGAGCCGCAGAATCTGTTGATCGGTCATGAAATGGGCTGGCACTTCGGCGAGTTCTTCACCAAGGTTGCCCCGGTTTCGCTGCCAGTGCTGGGAGCCGGACTGGTTACTTGTGTGTTGCTGGAAAAGCTGCGCTGGTTCGGCTACGGCACGTTGCTGCCGGACAACGTGCGTGGCGTTCTGGCTAACTACGCCGCCGAAGACAACGCTGAACGCACGCCCCGCCAACGTGCAGCACTGCTGGTGCAAGGCGCTGCGGCATTGATCCTGATCGCCTGCCTGGCCATGCACGTCGCTGAAGTCGGGTTGATTGGCTTGATGGTGATTGTGTTGATCACCGCGTTTACCGGCATCACCGACGAGCATCGTCTGGGCAGCGCGTTCAAGGACGCCATGCCGTTCACCGCGTTGCTGGTGGTGTTTTTCGCGGTGGTGGCGGTGATCCACGATCAGCAGCTTTTCGCACCGTTGATTCAATGGGTGCTGGCGCTGCCGGTCGAGCAGCAGCCGGGCATGCTTTTCATTGCCAACGGCTTGCTGTCGGCGATCAGTGACAACGTGTTCGTCGCGACGATTTACATCACTGAAGTGAAACAGGCATTCCTTGCCGGGCACATGAGCCGTGAGCATTTCGAGACGCTGGCCATCGCCATCAATACCGGCACCAACCTGCCAAGCGTGGCAACGCCGAACGGTCAGGCCGCGTTTCTGTTCCTGCTGACTTCGGCGATTGCACCGCTGGTGCGTTTGTCGTACGGGCGGATGGTGTGGATGGCGGTGCCGTACACCGTGGTGATGGGTGGGCTGGGCTGGTATGCGGTGAGCTACTGGCTCTGACCTGCACGGTATGGGAGTCACGCTGCTGGCTCCCATATCTGGTTTTGACGCAGACCCCTGCAGGCGTGAGCCTGCTCGCGATAGCGGTGTGTCAGGCCCGTAAATGGGACGGATACTCCGCTATCGCGAGCAGGCTCACTCCTGCATTGGTTTTTGGGTTGGCTCAGCGAGGAAGAATGTACTTCTCGATCGCCTGAGCTACGCCGTCTTCGGTGTTGGCCGCGGTAACCACATCGGCCTGACGCTTCACCGCCTCCTCCGCCTGGCCCATGGCAATTGACAGGCCTGCGCAATTGAACATCGCCGGGTCATTGCCACCATCGCCGATTGCCGCCGTTTGCTCCAGCGGCACGCCAAGGTATTCGGCAATCGTCGCCAGCGCCGTGCCTTTGTTGGCCTCCAGCGCGGTCACGTCCAGATACACCGGCTGCGAGCGCGACACCTGAGCCATGCCGTTGACCTTGGGCAGCAGTTGCGCCTCCAGTTCGATCAGCAATTGCGTGTTGTTGCTGGTGGCAACGATCTTGTCGATACGCTGCAAGTACGGTTCGAAACTCTCGACCACTACCGGCGGATAACCAAGGCCGTGCTGCTCGCGCGGGACCATCGGCCCGTGCGGATCCTTTAGCAGCCAGTCGCCGCCGCTGAATACCCAGACTTCGACGTCCGGCTGATCGGCAAACAGTGCCAGTGCGATAAGCGCTGTGGTTGCCGGCAAATAATGCGCAGCCAACAGCGTGCCGTCCGGCTTGACGATAGTCCCGCCATTGAAAGCCGCTGTCGGCAGGTCCACGCCCAAGGCTTCGATCTGTTGCAACATGGCTCTGGGCGGGCGGCCGGTGGCGAGGCTGAACAGCACGCCCGCCTCACGCAGCGACCGCACCGCATCAATGGTGCGCTGGCTCAGCGTGTGATCGGGCAACAACAGCGTGCCGTCCATGTCGCTGAGCAGAAAACGGATGGGTTGTTTCGGCAAGTCACTCATCCGAGGCCATGCCAGACGCGACCATCGCGAGCCAGCAGATCTTCAGCGGCCTGCGGGCCGTCTTCACCGGCAGCGTAATGCTGCACGCTGGCGTCCTGTTGCCAGGCATCGAGGAACGGTTGCACGGCGCGCCAGCCGTTCTCGATGTTGTCGGCGCGCTGGAACAGTGTCTGGTCGCCGGTCAGGCAGTCATAGATCAGGGTTTCGTAGCCGGTCGAGGCCTGCATTTCGAAAAAGTCCTTGTAGGCAAACCCCAGCTCGATGTTGGCCATGTTCAGCGCCGGCCCTGGCCGCTTGGCCAGCAGATCGAACCACATGCCTTCGTTGGGCTGGATCTGGATGCGCAGGTAGGTCGGCTGCAACTCATCGACTTCGGTGTCGCGGAACTGCGCATACGGTGCCGGTTTGAAGCAAATGACGATCTCGGTGTCGCGCACGCTCATGCGCTTGCCGGTGCGCAGGTAGAACGGCACGCCGACCCAGCGCCAGTTGTCGATCATCACTTTCAGCGCGACGTAGGTTTCCGTGGTGCTGTCCGGCGAAACGTTGGGCTCCTCGCGGTAAGCGCTCAACGGTTTGCCGTCGATCTCGCCGGCGCTGTACTGGCCGCGTACCGAGTTGGCCCGCGCCTCCTCGACCGACCAGGGACGAATCGCGCCCACCACCTTGGCCTTCTCGCCGCGCACCGCATCGGCGCCAAAGGCGGCCGGTGGCTCCATGGCGACCATCGCCAGCAACTGGAACAAGTGATTGGGCACCATGTCGCGCAACGCGCCGGTGTGTTCGTAAAAACTGCCACGAGTCTCGACACCGACGGTTTCGGCGGCGGTGATCTGCACGTGGTCGATGTAGTGATTGTTCCAGAACGCTTCGAACAGGCTGTTGGAGAACCGGCTGACGAGAATGTTCTGCACGGTTTCCTTGCCCAGATAATGATCGATCCGATAGATCTGCTTCTCGGACATCACCTTGAGCAAACAGGCGTTCAGCGCTTCAGCGGTTTGCAGATCGGAGCCGAACGGCTTCTCGATCACCACCCTTCTGAATGCCTCGGGGGTTTCTTCAAGCAATCTGGCAGCGCCAAGGCGGCGGACGACTTCGCTGAAGAAACGCGGCGCGGTGGCCAGATAGAACACCGCATTGCCGGTGCCGCTGTCGGCGATTTTCGCCGCCAGCGCCGAATAGGTGCTGTCGTCCAGAAAATCGCCCTGGACGTAGCTGATGCCTTTGGCGAGCTTGGCCCACAAGGCCGGATCAAGCATCTGACCGCCCTTGCCGAACTTGGCCGCCGCTTCACTGCGAATGAAGTCTTCGAGCTTTTGCGCGAAGGCTTCATCGGTGATTGCGTTGTGGTCAACGCCGACGATCCGCAGATTGTCGTCAAGCAAGCCGTCGCGACTGAGGTTGTACAGCGCCGGCATCAGCAAGCGCTTGACCAGGTCGCCGTGGGCACCGAACAGAAACAGCGTGGTCGGTGGTGCGGGTTCTGCCTTGGACTTTCTACGGATCGTTCGGGTCATTTTTTCGGCGTCTCCACGTGGCCGCCGAAGCCGAAGCGCTGCGCGGAAAGAATCTTGTCGCCGAACGTGCCCTGCCCGCGCGAACGGTAACGAGAGAACAGCGAGTTCGACAGCACCGGTACCGGCACCGCTTGCTCCATGGCTGCCTCGATGGTCCATTGACCTTCGCCGCTGTCCGCTACGGAACCGGAGAAACCGTCGAGCTTCGGGTCGCTGGCCAGCGCATCCGCAGTCAAGTCGAGCAACCACGACGAGACCACGCTGCCGCGGCGCCAGACTTCGGCAATGTCGGCCACGTTCAGATCGAAACGCTGATCTTCCGGCAGGCGTTCACTGGATTTGGTCTTGAGAATGTCGAAGCCTTCGGCGAACGCGGCCATCATGCCGTACTCGATACCGTTGTGAATCATCTTCACGAAATGCCCGGCACCGGCAGGACCGGCATGGATGTAACCGTGCTCGGCGCGCGGATCGTCGGACTTGCGGTCCCTGGTGCGTGGGATGTCACCCATGCCCGGCGCCAGTGCGGCAAACAGCGGGTCGAGGCGCTGCACGGTTTCGGCATCGCCACCGATCATCATGCAATAACCACGCTCCAGGCCCCAGACGCCGCCGGAAGTGCCGACGTCGATATAGTGCAAGCCCTTCTCGGCCAGCGTTTTGGCCCGGCGAATATCATCCTTATAGTTGGTGTTGCCGCCGTCGATGATGGTGTCGCCGGCTTCGAGCAGATCGCTCAGGGTGTTGATGGTGTCTTCGGTCGGTGCGCCGGCCGGCAGCATGACCCAGACCGCACGAGGCTTGGCCAGCCCGGCAACCAGTGCCGGCAGATCGGCGACGCCAGTGGAGCCCTCGGCGACCAGGTTATCGATGAAAGCGGTATTGCGGTCGTAAACAACGGTGGTGTGACCGTTGAGCATCAGACGTCGCGCAATATTGCCGCCCATGCGGCCCAGTCCAATAATCCCGAGTTGCATGTGCTGATGCTCCTTACTACAAATAAATATGTGTCATTGGTTATAGCCCAACGCGACTGATGGAGGTTAGTCCAGAGCGTTGCGATGAAGTTTCCGGGCATTGTGCCCGATCCAGACTGATAACGCCGCAAATCACGCCGAAGACACACCGACCATGAAAAATAAAAAAGTTCCATAAATGGGCAAAAGAAATCAAAATTGGCGCCGATAGCAAGTCACCACCTCAGATCAGGGGTGGCTTACAGTTGATGCACGCCATTTGCGAGGTGAGCAATGGGCACAGTACACACAGCAATGCCGCCACAAACCCTGTATGTCACGATCCGTCGCGATGAGTTGCGTCAGTTGAAAGACGAACGCGACCAGTTGAAGCAAGAGCTGGCGCAGATGCGCCTGTTGACCCAGGGCTCGCAGCCACAGCCGTTGCCGGTCGTTCAGCGTCATCCCCACGCCTGATCCCCGCCTGATTCGGGAACGGCAGCCGCGGTTCCCGACATGATGCCCCTGCCCATCAACGGGCTGAACGCGCGTCAAATAACAAACTTTTCACAACAGCTTGGTGATACTGCGCCGCATTCTGGCCGTACCTGCGCGTACGGCCTCCGTTCGTCGGTTTCACGGATGTCCCGGCGGTGGTTGTAACCAGAGCTGGAGCGCCGAATGGCATTGTTCAAACGCAGCACAACGACTGCGACAGGTTTTGATTGGGCCGGACTTCTCTGGCTGTTCGTATTCTTCTGGTACTTCTCGGGTATCACTCAACTGCTGATTCAACTGACTGGCACCTCGGGCTTCACCGGGTTCCGTCAGGCCTTCGTCATGAGCGCGATCTGGCTGGCGCCGATGCTGCTGTTCCCCAAGCGCACCAAATTGCTCGCGGCGATCATCGGTGTGGTGCTGTGGGCCTGCTCAATGGCCAGCCTTGGCTATTTCTTCATTTACGAGCAGGAATTCTCGCAAAGCGTCATCTTCATCATGTTCGAGTCAAACGTGTCCGAAGCCGGCGAATACATGACGCAGTACTTCGCCTGGTGGATGGTACCGGCGTTCCTTGCACATACCGCGTTTGCCTATTTCCTGTGGACCCGCCTGCGCCCGGTGTACATGCCGCGCGGCCGCGCCTTCGTCGCAGCGATGGCGATCCTGATTGCCGTGATCGGTTACCCGCTGGTCAAACAGACCTTGCGCATGGGTACCTTTGAACAAGGCTTCGAAAAGTTTGAAACCCGCATCGAGCCGGCCGTGCCGTGGCAGATGGTCGTGGCTTATCACCGCTATCAGGAAACCCTCGCCGACATGCAGGGCATGCTGCACAACGTCAGCAAGATCCCACCGTTGAAAAACCTGCAGGATGCCTCGGGCGATCAGCCCAAGACCCTGGTGCTGGTGATCGGCGAATCGACCAACCGTCAGCGCATGAGCCTCTACGGCTATCCGCGCAACACCACGCCGGAACTGGACAAGCTCAAGGATCAACTCGCGGTGTTCGACAACGTCGTCACCCCGCGCCCGTACACCATCGAGGCGTTGCAACAGGTATTGACCTTTGCTGACGAACTGCATCCGGATCTGTACCTGTCGACGCCATCGCTGGTCAGCGTGATGAAACAGGCCGGCTACAAGACGTTCTGGATCACCAACCAGCAGACCATGACCAAGCGCAACACCATGCTTACGACCTTTTCCGAACAGGCCGACGAGCAGGTGTACCTCAACAACAACCGTAACCAGAACGCCGCGCAATACGACGGCGACGTGATCGAGCCGTTCAACAAGGCCCTGGCCGACGCCGCTCCGCGCAAATTGATCGTCGTGCATCTGCTCGGTACGCACATGAGCTACCAGTACCGTTATCCGCCAACCTTCGACAAGTTCAAGGACCGCGACGGCGTGCCGGCCGGCGTGCGTGACGATCAGGTGCCGACCTACAACAGTTACGACAACGCGGTGCTGTACAACGACTTCGTCGTTTCGAGCCTGATCAAGGATTACGCCAAATCCGATCCGAACGGCTTTTTGCTGTACCTCTCCGACCACGGTGAAGACGTGTTCGACTCGGTCGGCCACAAGACCCTCGGTCGTAACGAAAACAAACCGACCGCGCCGATGTACACCATCCCGTTCATGGCCTGGGCCTCGCCGAAGTGGAAGGAAAACCACGACTGGAACTTCGCCGGCGACCTTGACCGCCCTTACAGCAGTTCGCACCTGATCCACACCTGGGCCGACATGGCCGGGTTGAGCTTTGACGAACTCGACCGCAGCAAGAGCCTGGTCAGCGACAGCTTCAAGGAACGGCCGTTGTTGATCGGCGACCCGTACCAGACCACGCAACGCGCCTTGATCGACTTCAGTCTGATGAAGCCGAAAAAGCCCGATGCGAATGTTGCACAAGCGGCAGAGCAATAAAACCGAAGGGGCCTCAGCGGCCCCTTTTTTCCGTCTCTGATACATTTGCAAATAACAATATTTCTCGTTTAACCCTAAATCCCCGCCCCACCCTTCGTCTTTGAACCAACGGAATTTTTCCCTTCGAAGACAAGGAGTCGGCTGCGATGTTCGCGCCCATTACCCGTTCCATGACCCTCACGCTCGGCCTTTGCGGCGCGGCGATCAGTTCCGATCTGCTGGCGCAAAACCAGACTGAAGAGCAACCTTCGCCGGCCGGATCGGCGCTTGAACTGGCGTCCACAAGCGTCACCGCCCAGGTCACTGACTCTGAGCCTCGACTGGAAGCTCTGACCCGCTCCCACTGATCGTTCCCACGCTCTGCGTGGGAATTCAGCCCGGGACGCTCCGCGTTCCTTCGGGAAGCTGGAACGCGGAGCGTCCCTTGAGGCATTCCCACGCGGAAGCGTGGGAACGATCATGCTCTGGCGCTGTGTGTATCCAGCACTCTGCAACATGCTGCAAAACTCACCCTGAGCAGGCGTTAACCTCGCGTTAATTCGCACGGCAGAAACTCCTTTCGAGTTTTGCTTCATGGATGAAACGGCTCCCACTTGTTCAGTAGGAGGCACCATGAAAATCTCTACCCTAATCGTTGCCGGGCTGTTTGCCCTGGGTTCTGCCAGCGTCTTCGCCGAAGGCGGCGCTGAGCGCATGCGCTATTACTACGACAACTTCCCGGTTCACCAGAGCCCGAGCGCGCAACAGAGCGACGCCAGCGCGAAAGAAATTCGCGTTCCCGCCGACCAGACCGCGCAAGTGACCGAGACGTATCGCGACCGGAATTGACCGAGCAACCGATGGACCTTCCGTGGCTCCGCTCTGGCCCGGGAGATGACAGTTGAGGCGCCCTTTTTGGGGCGCCTTTTTTTTGGTTGGGTGGTTGCTTGTTCGGCTTGAGATGTGTGGTGAATCTTCCCCTCATCGGAACGCCGCCCGCCCAGCCCTCTCCCAAAGGGAGAGGGGGCAGATTTGCGTGGTATTCAGAACCTGAGATCGACTCGATATTTCTTGTCAGCGTAGCTACTGCAGTCAACTTGGTCAGTCCCCTCTCCCTCCGGGAGAGGGTTAGGGTGAGGGTCTTTTCAGGCTTTTCAGGCCTGCAGATTCTTGATCCAGAACAACATCCGCCCATGATCCGGATCAAACATGCCCGGCGCGAAGCCGAACTTGCGGTACGACTGCTGCGCGATGGCATTGCCTTCCAGCACTTCAAGGGTAATTTTGCAGCAGCCGCGCTGGCGCGAGATTTCTTCGACTTTCTGCAGCATTTTCTGACTCAGGCCCAAGCCGCGGAACTGGCTCATGACCACCACGTCGTGGACGTTGACCAGCGGTTTGCAGGCGAAGGTCGAGAAGCCTTCGAAGCAGTTGACCAGCCCCGCCGGCTCGCCGCCGACGAAGGCCAGTACGCTGAAGGCGTGTGGGCGGCGGGCGAGTTCTTCGGGCAGTCGGCGCAGCAGGTCCGGGTCGAGCGAGTGACCGCCGCCCATAGGGTCTTCTGCGTAGTGGTTGAGCACAAGGCCGAGGGCTTCGGCGTGCGTTGGGTTAGTGTAGCTGGCCTGAAGTACCAGAATTTCTGCGGAATCCATTTCCATCCCCAAACAGACAAAAGCCCCGGCGCGCAAGGTACGCGCAGATAGGCTGCCTGACCTTAACGCGGCCACATACCGGTGAGCAACCGGCAAATCTGCAGGATCAGGCGTGGCCCCAGATCAATTCCTCGGTCCAGCCGAGTTCGGCGAAGTCGGCGGCACGTAAAGCGCTTTCACCGGCGCAGAAAAACTCGTCCAGTTGCGGCGGCTTCACCGACGTATCGCTGAGCATGGCGTGCACCTGGCCGCGGTGATGGATCTGATGTTCGAACAGGTGCGACAGCACGCGCAGGCGGCTGTCGTGCTGGGGAGTGTCGCGGGCGATGGTGACGATGCGGTTCAGATCGGCATCGCGCAATTGCTCGGAGTAGGCGATCAGCCGACGGTCAACGTGAGCCTGTTCTTCACGCAGTTGAACGGCGTCAGTAAACGGTTCGTCTGCATTGAAAAAAACATAGCAGTCAGGATGCGGTTCAGCCCCACGCAGTTCGCGCTCCAGTGCATCGACGTAAAACCAGTCGCACGTCAGGATGTGATTGAGGGTTAAACGTATGCTCGGAAAGAAACTCACCCGCGATGCCGACAGATCTGCCACGTCAAGTTGGCTCCAGGCTTTGGCCAGACGATGATTGGCCCAGGCATTCTGATAGGCCATGGTCAGTAAATGATGGGACAACGGTTGGCTCATCTCGGCCCCCTCCTCGCTCAAGCTTCGGCAAAGCGCTGCAATTGCATCTCCTGCAAACGACTCAAGGTGCGGCGAAACGGGAATTCCAGATAACCCTCGGTGTACAGCGCGTCCATCGGCACTTCGGCCTCGATGTACAGCGGCACCTTGCGGTCGTAGCACTCGTCGACCAGCGCGATGAAGCGCCGCACGCCGTCATCGTGGACGGACAACTGCGGCAGTTCACGGTCGCCCGCGACCACGCGCTCGGCGCCATCCTCGGTGCCACGGGCAATGCGCCCTTCGCGTTTGCGTGCGCTGAGGTTTGGCACATCGCTCAACAGAATAGCCCGATAGCGATCGCAGAGCGCGATGAAGTCCATGGCGGCGAACGGTTGCTCGCACAGGTCGGCGTAACGACACCACAACACCGATTCGCTGGCCCGCACTACGTTCAGTTGGCGATGACCGACTGACACCGGTTCGGCGGTGGCCGGCTCACCGGCGGCCACCGCGTAGAAGACATCGTCCAGCGCACTGACCGATAACGAGGCCACAAAGTAACGCTGCAGGCCCACCCCCGGATG
Organism: Pseudomonas koreensis; assembly: GCF_036668835.1. Lineage (GTDB taxonomy): Bacteria > Pseudomonadota > Gammaproteobacteria > Pseudomonadales > Pseudomonadaceae > Aquipseudomonas > Aquipseudomonas koreensis_I. The sequence continues at coordinate 16,888 of NZ_JAZEVW010000002.1, read as the reverse complement.
CAGGCGATGATCCTCAGCGCCATTCACCGCAACCACCCGCATATGCGCCTTGATCGCGGCAATCGCCGGAACGAAACGGTCACGGTTGAAACCATCGGCGTAGAGCTCGACCGGCGGCAGGTTGGAGGTGCAGACGATCACCACGCCCTCATCGAACATCACCTGAAATAGCCGCCCGAGAATGATCGCGTCACCGATGTCGTTGACGAACAACTCATCAAAACACAGCACTTTGACTTCTGCCGCCAGCTCTTTGGCCAGCGCCCGCAGCGGATCGGCGATTCCGGTCAACTGGAACGAGCGCTGATGCACCCAGCCCATGAAATGATGGAAATGCTGCCGGCGCGCCGGCACCCGCAGGCTTTGGTAGAACTGGTCCATGAGCCAGGTCTTGCCGCGCCCGACCGGGCCCCACAGATAAACGCCGGTAACCGAACGGGCACCGGCGTGCAGGGCTTCGTGACATTTTTGCAGGGCCCAGACCGCGTGTTCCTGGGCTTCATCCTGGACGAAGCCGTTGCGTTGAACGGCGTGTTGCCAGGCGCTTAAGGGGGAGTCGAAAGTCATGCGCTGCAGTATGCCACGATGGCTACAGGGAAATATCCAACCGGGCAATTTTCCCCTGTTCGTTCAACCGGAACGTATAGCGCAGCTGTGCCGGGCTGCCGGAGAACGTGCCGGAGATCAGCCCTTGTACCAGCACTTTCCCGGTGCGCTGCTGCACGTCGAGCACTTCAACACGAGGCTGAGAGCGTTGCCCGGTATCGCGCATCCATTGGGCGATGGCTTGCGGGCCGACCTGATGCAGGCCTTCATCGAACACGTTGGCATCCTCGGCGAAAAAACTGGCGACCTGCGACGTGTCGCGTGCGTTGGCCGCATCAATATACGCAGCAATCGCCGGGGCCAGTGTTGAGGCGGGATGGGACATGGTGGCAGCTCCTTGTTGTGTAGTTCTGCGACTATCCTAAAACAGCGTTGTGTCAGTTTTTGTCAGGAGTGAAACGGCCATCCTCGTCCAGTTGCATCTGCTTGCGCCAGATACGCAACAGATCGCTACGCCGGCCCGGATAAGCCTCGCCCTGTGGGTTTGCAGCGCTGATCCGGTCAGTCGGGTCAACAGTCGGGTGGTACGCGACACGATGGGCGGGCTCTGGTCGGAAAGATGTCGGAGATTAGCAGAGGTTGACGTCAGAAAATGGCAGGAGCTTGAGGTGCAGCAAGATCGTTTCCCGCGTTCCTGCGTGGGAACGATCAGTGCGGGCCGCCCGTTCGCATGAATTGATTTAGCCGGCAGCGCCCCTTAAAAGCTGACCTTTCGGGCAGTTATTGCTCGTTGCCCTCGCCGCCCGCTTGCGGCATCCTGCGCCTCCATTTTCTGACCCGGCCCCGCCTCGCAGCGCGCAAAAACACCATGACCGCCTCTGAAAACGCTCCGCGCAACAACGACCTGATCTACGGCCTCAACGACCGCCCGCATCTGACCGCCACCGTGTTTGCCGCGCTGCAACACGTATTGGCGAGTTTCGTCGGGATCATCACACCGACCCTGATCATGGGCGGCGCCCTCGGCCTGCAAAGTGAAATCCCTTACCTGATCAGCATGGCGCTGTTCGTCTCCGGGCTCGGCACGTTCGTCCAGGCCAAGCGCTTCGGCCCGGTCGGTTCCGGGCTGCTGTGCCTGCAAGGTACGAGTTTTTCCTTTATCAGCGTGATTCTCAGCGCCGGGTTCATGGTCAAGGCGCGCGGTGGCGGCACCGATGAAATCCTTTCGACGATCTTCGGCGTGTGCTTTTTCGCTGCGTTCATCGAGGTAGTCCTGAGCCAGTTCATCGGCAAATTGCGCATGCTGATCACCCCGGTAGTCACCGGCACGATCATCACGCTGATGGGCCTGTCGCTGATCAAAGTGGCGATGACCGACATTGCCGGCGGCTTTGGCGCGGCGGACCTCGGCGCGGCCAGCCATGTGTTTCTGGCGGCGCTGGTGATCGGCACCATCGTCGTGCTGAACCGGGTCGACGTACCGTTCCTGCGCTTGGGCGCGATCGTCATCGGCCTGACCCTCGGCTACGTCGTCGCCTGGCTGATGGGCACGGTGGATTTCACCACGATGCCGGCTGTGCCACTGGTCAGTGTGCCGGTGCCGTTCAAGTACGGCTTCAATTTCGACTGGGTGGCGTTCGTGCCGGTGGCGGTGATTTTCCTCGTCTCGCCACTGGAAGCGGCCGGCGATCTGACCGCCAACTCGATGATTTCGCGGCAGCCGGTCAAAGGTCCGCTGTACATTCGCCGGATCAAATCCGGCCTGCTCGCTGACGGTCTCAACTCGGCCATGGCTGCGGTGTTCAACAGCATGCCGATGGTCACGTTCGCGCAGAACAACGGGGTGATTCAGCTCACCGGCGTGGCCAGCCGCTACGTTGCTTTCTTCATTGCCGGGTTGCTGGTGATCCTCGGTTTGTTCCCGATGATCGGTGCGGTGTTGCAGTTGATGCCGAAACCGGTGCTCGGCGGCGCCGAACTGGTGATGTTCGGCACCGTCGCCGTGGCCGGGATCAAGATCCTCGCCGAAGCCGGCCTGCATCGGCGCAATATGCTGATCGTCGCAATCTCGCTGGGCATGGGCCTGGGCATTGCGGCGGTGCCGGAAGTGCTGCGCGAACTGCCGCAGGCATTGCGCAACATCTTCGAATCACCAATCACCATCGGCGCGCTGTGCGCGATCGTGCTGAATATCTTCCTGCCGGAGGAATTCATCGAGCTGGAAGAAGACGACTTTGACCCCGAAGCTTCTATTCTTCAGGTCATGGAAAACCCGGACGTGCCAGCCAAAGCTGAACCTGGCCCAGCGGTGGCTGTCGCACAAGAGAACCGCTGACGTCCGGCCTTGAAAAAAGGGCTGAACCGACAGGCCGGTTCAGCCCTTTTTTCGAGAGACCGTTTATGCGCCGCCTTCACGCCCTGATTCTGTCGCTGCTGCTGTTATCTCTGAGCGCCTGTGCGCTGTTCCCCAATCGAGATCCGGTCAATATCAACGTGGTCGGCCTCGAACCGTTGCCGAGCCAGGATCTGGAAGTACGCTTCGCGATCAAACTGCGCGTACAGAATCCCAACGAAACCGCCATCGACTACAACGGCATCGCCCTCGATCTGGACGTCAACGGCCATTCACTGGCCTCCGGCGTGAGCGATCAAAGCGGTTCGATCCCGCGCTTTTCCGAAACCATCGTCAGCGTGCCGGTGAGCATTTCCGCTTTCTCGGTCCTGCGCCAGACCCTGGGCCTGAGCCAGACCCAAACCCTGGATAACCTGCCTTACATCCTGCGCGGGAAACTTGCCGGGGGGCTGTTCGGCACCCTGCGTTTTGTGGACAGCGGCACGTTGAGCTTACCCAAGGCGAGTGCCGCAACGTGGTAACGAAAGCCCCAACGCCTGTGGGAGCGAGCCTGCTCGCGAAAGCGGGGTGTCAGGCAACGTATGTGTTGGATGTGCTGACGCATTCGCGAGCAGGCTCGCTCCCACCGGATTTTGAGTATGCCGGCAGTCAATTGTTGAAGCGCACTCCGGGTTTGGCGCGTTCATCGACGGATAACTCGAACACATCCGGCCGTGCATAGTGGCCGACCACGTCGTAGTCGTAACGTGCGCGAATCAGTTCATCGGTATCGATTTCTGCGGTGAGCAGCCCCGCTTCGCCGCGTAACGGTCCTGCCAGCACATCACCCATCGGCCCGACAATCACGCTGCCGCCGGCAATCAGCGGGCGGTCCGCCGGCCAGTTGGCGATGTCCACGCCCAGTTCGTACGGCGAGGCCTGGACCTGGCAGGCGCTGACCACAAAGCATCGGCCTTCATGGGCGATGTGGCGCATGCTCACTTGCCACATCTCGCGCTCGTCCACCGTCGGCGCGCACCAGACCTCGATGCCTTTGGCGTACATGGCCGTGCGCAGCAGCGGCATCATGTTTTCCCAGCACACCACCGCGCCGAGCTTGCCGACCTGGGTGTCGAACACTGGTAAGGTCGAGCCGTCGCCCTTGCCCCAGATCAGCCGTTCAGTGCCGGTCGGCATCAGTTTGCGGTGCTTGCCGAGCAGCCCGGCCTGCGGGTCGAAATACAGGGCGGTGCAATACAAGGTGCTGCCCGCGCGCTCGATCACGCCGATCACCAGATTGGCCCCGGTGCGCGCGGACAGTCCGGCGAGCGCCTCGGTTTCTGCGCCCGGCACGTCAATCGCATTGGCGAAGTAGCGGGCGTAGGCTTCGCGGCCCTCGGGCAGGCGATAGCCCAGTTGCGTGCCGAAGCCCTCACCTTTCGGGTAACCGCCGAGCAACGCTTCGGGCATGACCACCAGCGCCGCGCCAGATTCGCTGATCGCGGCTTCCCAACTCAGAATCTGATCAAGGGTGGCTTGTTTGCCGGCGGGCAATGAGCCGATTTGCAGCGCAGCGACAATGGATTTGGGCATTGAAGTAACTCCGTCAGGTTCAGTAGTTGCCGATTCTGCGGCGCCACGCGATCATCAATAAAGCCCCGATCACTGCTGAATGATATGAGCCAAATGAATATCGCCAACGTCGACCTCAATCTGCTGAAAGTCTTCGAAGCGCTGCACGAAGAATCCAGCGCCAGCCGCGCCGCGCTGCGTCTGGGCGTCACCCAATCAGCCGTGAGTGCAGCGCTGCGCCGGTTACGCGAGGTGTATGGCGATCAATTGTTCGTGCGCACCGGGCGCGGCCTCGCCCCAACCCTTAAGGCCAATCAATTGAAACCGGTGGTCAGCGAAGCGTTGAATAAATGTCGGCAAAGCCTGGCGATGGTCGACCCGGCGGCCAATCAATACGACGGACGCTCGGTGACAATCGGGCTTTCCGATGATTTCGAGATTGCCTACGGTCGGCGTCTGATCGAAGAAGTTGCCCGCAGCCTGCCGAAGTTGCGCCTGATATTCCGCCAGACCCACAGCCAGATCGTCGCCCGTGCGCTGATGGAGCGCAGCATCGATCTGGCGATCACCGCTGGCGGTTTTGCCGAGCGCCTGCTCAGCCGGCAAGTGCTGGGCGAAGGAGCTTATGCGTGCCTGGTCGACCCGTCGAGCCTTGCGCCCGGTCAGGCGCAGATCGGGCTGGAAGAGTTTGTCGCCCGTGAGCACATTCTGGTGTCGTCCGGCGGTTTTATCGGCATCACCGATGAAGGGCTGGCGGCCGTGGGCTTGAGTCGCCGGGTCTGCGCGTCGACCACGCATTTCGCCGCGCTGCCCTGGCTGCTCAAGGGCAGCCGTGCGGTGGCGACGATCCCGGCGCATGCCGCCGAAAGTATCGCGGCGCTCAGCGGCCTGGCGTTGCTGCCCTGCCCGCTGCCATTGCCACGTTACCCGATCGAACTGGGCTGGCGTACCAGCACGCAGATCGATCCGCTGTTGGTCAAGGTTCGCGAGGTGATTGCCGCGGCCTTCAACTGAACGTTACTTGTTCGCGGCCATCAATCGGTTGACTTCACTACGGACCATGTTGGCGAATTCAGGCGGCGACATGCCGTCGAGTTCCGCGCGGACCCACTCGGCCCACTTGCCCTTGCGCTTGGCGCGCTCGCCGAACAACCGCGCAGCCTCGCCTTTGGCTTTGCCCAGATTGTTCTGCCAGAGTTCGAACAGACGGGATTTCTCATCTTCCAGCGCGGCGCGCTCTGCGAGTGATTTGTCGGCCAGATTGAAACTCATGGGGAATTATCCTGCTGCGTAAAATGGCGACATCTTACACGCTCGACCGAAAACTCCGGCGCAGGATTTTCTTTGTGGAGCGTTGGCGTGCAACTTTTTGCGTTGCGCCATACTCCATTGCTCACTGTCCATTCATCTGCAAGGAGTCACCCATGGCCCGCAAATCTGCCGTGCAAGCCGCTGAAGAGCAAATCAAGGATCAGGCGTTCAGCGAACTTCAGGCGCTGATTGAAGAGTCGGACAAGCTGCTCAAGAGCAGTGCTTCACTGGTGGGCGAGGAAGCGGAGACGCTGCGTGGTCAAATCGCGCTGAAATTGCAGCAGGCGCTGGATTCGGTGTCGAGTGTGCGGGATCGGACCAAGCCGGCGGTCGAGGCGACCGAGACGTATATTGGCGGGCATCCTTGGCAGACGGTGGCGATTTCGGCAGGGTTCGGCTTGGTGGTGGGGTTGTTGCTTGGCCGACGTTGAGGTTTTTTTGATTTGGAAAAAAGCGGACCTTTGGGTTCGCTTTTTTTTGTGTTTGGTTTTTGGATTTGGCGGCCTCTGGGCCGACCAGGTTGTTTCGCCCTTACGGCGAGTCACCTTTTCCAGACGCCGAAAAGGTAACCGAAAAGGCTTGCTCCTGCATACGGCCCTCGCAGGCTCGGGTTCCTTCCGATGTCGCTGGTTAGGCAAGATCAAGATCAAGGGCACTCGAGCTAACGCTCATTGTTGAGTGGGTTAGAAGCGCCGCATGGCTTGAAATTTTCGATGGATTCGCCCCTCACCCCAGCCCTCTGCCCTGGAGAGGGAGCCGATCTGCGTTGGCTTCGATATTTGTGTACGACTCGGTATTTCAGGTCGGCGTACCTTTCTCATTCACCACGGTCAGTTCCCTCTCCCTCCGGGAGAGGGCTAGGGTGAGGGGCTTTTGATCTTGACTTACTCTGTGGCCAATTCGCGCAATTGCTCCAGCGTCTGCGCATCCATCACGATGCCTTCAGCCAGTGAGCGGCTGCGCTGCCCATGCCGGCGGTCGCCCGGCAGGCGTTTGAGGCCGACGCTGTGCATCTGGCGGACCAGTTCGCCGCTGCGTTCGGCGAAGCTCTGGCCGGCGGCTTTGCTGGGGTCGATGACGATGAGCAGTTGGCCGGTCCACGGAGTTTTTGCGCCGGGGTGGTTGGACCAGTCGAATTCGAAGGAGAAGTTGCCGCCAGTCAGTGCCGCTGCCAGCAGTTCGACCATCATCGACAATGCCGAGCCTTTGTGGCCGCCAAATGGCAGGAGCGCTCCGCCTTCGAGGATGGCTTTGGGGTCTTGGGTTGGTTGGCCGAGGCTGTCGACGCCCATGCCGGGTGGCAGGCGTTCGCCTTTGCGGGCGGCGATCTGCACGTCGCCATGAGCGATGGCGCTGGTGGCCATGTCGAAGACGATCGGTGCGGCGCCAACGCGGGGGGCGGCGAAGGCGATCGGGTTGGTGCCGAACAGTGGGCGGTCGGCGCCGTGGGGGACGACGCAGGTCATGCTGTTGACCACGCTGAGCGCCACCAGCCCTTCATCGGCGAAGGGTTCGACATCCGGCCACAACGCGGCGAAGTGGTGCGAGTTACGGATCGCCAGCACGGCGATCCCGGCGTGGCGGGCCTTCTCCACCAGCAATGGGCGCGCCGCTGCCAATGCCGGCTGGGCGAACCCGTTGCCGGCGTCGACGCGAACGAACCCGGCGGCGACGTCTTCAACTTCAGGCACGGCGTGGCCATTGACCCAGCCGCTTTGCAGCGTCGACACGTATCCGGGAATCCTGAACACGCCATGACTGTGCGCGCCGTCGCGCTCGGCCGCTGCACAGTTGGCGGCGAGCACCCGGGCGACGTCAACGGAGGTGCCGTGGCGCAAAAAAATCGTTTCAAGCAATTGCGTCAGCGCTTCGAGCGACAACGACGAAGACGACGAGACAGCGGAGGACACATGATCGTGTGGCGCAGACATCTGAAGCTCCAGAATGATTATTGGAGGGAACAACAGCGTACGGACGACTTGCCCAGCGATTAACCATGGCGCAGCGGTCGGCTGTCAACCCTTGGCTGATTCAGCGATGACGCGCGCACGTGCGTGACAGGTTTCAACGCGGTGGGTGCGGTAACCCTGTACCGCCAATGCGTCGAGTGGCGTACTTATCGTGAGGTCCCTGCCCACGGCTTCCGCTTAGAGCTATGACGATGTCCAGCACCACAGCCCCCCTGCTTTTTCCCGAAATTCTGCAATCCACCGGTCTGCATGCCGAACTTGGCAAAACGCACGGTTTGAACAGCAAAGACTTCGATTGGCTTGCCCATGTGCAGTTGGCGACACACGCCCTGCGCAAGGAACAGACGCCCCCGATGCTCGCTAAACGCATTCTGCTCAACGCCGACAAGCAATTGGCCGTACCCCTGGCCGGGAGCTTTATCCTGAGCGCCGGCCCGGATGACGGCGGCGTGTTTCTCTATACACCTTATGACGGCCTGAAAAAGTACAGCGATGAAGACGCACTGACCGAGGCCTTGCAAACGCGGCTCGACGAGGCAGATGAACACGATGATCTGCTGGCCTTCATCAGCGTATCCCTGCGCAAAGAGTTGGTGGAGAAACGCGATATCACCTTTACCCGCGAAACGATCGACGGCGACGTTTTCCTGGATCAGCAATCCGCAATCGACAACGCCCGCAATACTTGCATGCGCGATGTGCTTGATGAGCTTAAACGACTGCCGTCCCTGACGACGCTGCTGGACAAGATTCTCGCCGAACTGCTGGCCGCGCATTTTGCCGGGCTGCAGCAGTCGCAGACCCGCGTCAGCCTGTATTCCGCCACCGCCGGCAATCGCCGGCAACGGACACATTCACTGTCGTTGAGTGAGGCACTGCTGGTGCATTTTCGTCGTCAGGGCTGGCCGCGTGGTCAGTCAGCCGAATTCTCGCACCCCGCCCGCTCCAGTGACGATAACGACCAGAAGGCCTGGGCAGACGCGCTCAATTACGCATCGGGAAAGCTGACCATGCTGCTGTTTCGACAGCTGGAGGCTTACTGGAATGCGCCCTCCTTCGAAGGCTCGCCAAGACGCGCATTCTTGCGCCAGACGCTGAAGGATCAGACACGTGCGGAGCTGATGATCAAGCGTGAAACAAACATTCTCAGTGCCAAGGAGTTCGAGGCCGTGCACAGTTTGATCCGCGAGCTGGACACGGCGGTGCGCCGGCCCACGTTCGAAACGGTATGCGTGCGCGATGGGGCGGCCTCGGTGGAATTGGCCGGCTCATTGATGATCAAACACGACAATGCCTACCTCTACACCCCCACCCAAGGCCTGCAAGTACTCGACGATTACGCTCACCTCAAACGAACGCTGACCGCCAAGCTCGATGCCAGCGGCCATGAAGACGAGCTGTACGGCCTCATGAGTCTTGAAGAACGTAACCGCTATCTGGGTTTCGTCGCCCCCCAGGTATTCGGCGAACACATCGGCGGCGATATCATCGCGACGCTGTTCGAAGCGATCCTGACCAAGCAACGCCAGAACGTCGAATTCGCCCTGCTGTGTTTTCGACAGAGCGAGTCCTCCACCGACATTCATGCGCTGTTCGACAAAGCGCTGGATATCCGCTCGATGCTTCATGAGCGCTTGCTCAAGCTCGAGGTCAACGAGCGCTGGAGCACCCGACCGCTGTTTTCCAGCACGCCGCCTTCTTCAGTTGTCCAGGCTGACAGAGTCGCGCAACTGGTGTTGAAGCTCGAGCGTGAGGAGGACAACCTCAGCAGCAATTTTCGCGCTCAGCCAAGCGATAACAACGCCAAACAAGCGGAGTTTCTGCGAAGCATTCTGTGGAAACTGGCGAAGGCGTTTGAAGACGGTATTCGCGCCGAGGCCCATATCAACCAGCTCAGCGGTAGCTGGCTGGCAGTCGAGCGGGCCATTGTCGACACGGTGTTCGACCCCAGGCGCCCGACACGTATGGAGCGCCAATCGCTCAACGGTTTCCGTCCCGATGCATGGTCGCTCACACTGACCGGTCCCGACCAGACCACGATGGCGCTCGCCCACTGCGTTCTGTTGACCGAACGCGGCGGCCTGGACGTTGCGCATTCCGGTCGCGCAATTTTGTGGACGCCGGCCACCGGCCTGGAGACGTTCGACGATATCGCCTTTGCGCAAAAAACCCTGCAGGACCGCCTCAACGACAACAACCAGTGCCAGTCGCTGCTGGAGAACCTGCCTATCGCGCAGCAGAGGCTGGACGAGTCTTGCACGCTCGGCAGCTTCCAGTTGATTGACGGCAGCGTGGCGAGCGATCGCATGAGTTCGGCCATCGGGCATTTCCTCGACCATTGCCAGACTCTGCGCAAGTGCATCACGGACAGGGACACGCTTGATCGTTTTCTCGACCACATGAAAAATACTGGCATCAACACCAACCTCGGTCGAGCCATCGAGCTCGCCAAGGCCCTGGCCCGTCAGCGGGACTATCCCGATTGGTTACACATGGCACCGGTCGCAGAGCAGACCACGCATATTGCGCTGCTTGATGAACTGCGTTGCAGCTTTATCGATGGCAAGGACTTTCTTGACGACGTGCCCGCCTTGCCCACTTACGTAGCGCAGATGCTGAAGACGCTACTCGACACCCGATACCCCGACAACGGGCTCAAGCCAGAGGACATCCTGGTCACGCCGAATCTGACATTGGCCGGGCCCGCCTGCCATCTGCTCGATTTTGCCTTGCGACATTACAACGTCGGGCAAGGCACCGGGTTCAAGGTCGCCTCGCTCAGCGCCACGCCGTTACCGGCGAAATTCGATCAGTCGGCGGTCGAGCAATTGCTGCAATCGCTGGAAATAACGACCACTTACACACGCAAAGTCAGCGATGCACTGAGCGCTGACACAGCGTCGGCGCGTGTCAGTAAAGAACGCTTTCTGCGCCAGTTGCCCTGGCACTTGATGCAGCAAGCGCACTCACTGAAGTTGCAACAGCAACTCTCCGACACTGGCTACGACTTGATCAGTCAGGTTCTGGACATGCCCGACGCCATCGCACGCGCCACTGTGGCGCAGGCGCACGCCGTGGTCAGTCCGCTGTCGTTGATCAAGACCACCGGAACCGACGCCGTCGATGCACTCGGCCTGTATGTCATCGGCCCCGGCGTCGGACAGACAGGGCCCTGTGTGCTCTACGCGCCTTACTCGCGGTTCGTCTTTCGTGAGTTCGAAGATCAAGCGCAGTTGATCGCAGAGTTGAATTCGCCTGGGTATTTTCAGGATTTGCTGATCCGCCGCTTGCCCTCCGCACATCAGGCCGTGTTCAGGAACCTGCTGCAAACCACCCTTGGGACCGTCAGCGAAATCACCCTGCAAAGCACACCCATCGGTGGCAATTTGCTGGAGCAACTGCATAAGGACACCCTCGGCCTGGTGCCGCGACTGCTCGGTTGCCAGGCTCAAATCGACGCGCAATCGGACTGGGAAGCGGCGAAATTCCTGTTCAGCCACGGTGTGCAACTCGTCCCCCATTTGTTACCGGGCAGACTCGCCTCGTTGTTTTATCTGTGGCAAAGCTACAACGACTTCAAGGACTCCGCCGAAGACTTGCAGCAGCACCATTGGTCGAACGCGTTGAAAAGTTTTATCAGCGGGGCGATTTCCCTGTTCAGTCTCGGCCAGTTGTCGTGGGAAACCGACGTTGAAGAAGCCACCGAGGAATTTGCCTCCGAGTCCGTGACACCGACGACCTCGACCTCCAGCAAAACCACGGTCAAAGCTGCACCGCGCTGGAACAAGGTTTCTCCCGTCACGCCTTCCCGGCTGCATTTGCAGTCGTTTGAATCCAGCACCGCGCTAAAAGACTTGACCCTTGAAGCCAACAAACTGGTGTATCGAAATGCTTCCGGCACAGAAAAATACGCGGCGATCGCCGGCAAGGTCTACCCGGTCAGTCAATCCGAAACAACCTGGTACTTGCACCATAAGGAAGACGGACAAGGACCGGAGCTTGAGCAAAAAAACGACAGACTGGTGGTTGCCCGTCGCAGCACGCGTGTTCATCGCTGTCGATCAAAGCAACGCGACCGCGAGCAAGCCGATGTCGAACGCAGCCGCTCATATGTCATGCGTATTCAGGCCAAGGGAATGGCGCAGATCAACAAACGTTATCCCGCCCGCGCGTTCGTCATTCAGCAAGCGGTCGTGCGCGCACGCACTTACGCGCTCAATTGCCTGCATAACTACGTCATTCATCGCGAAAACCTGGGTGGCACCCGGCTGGAACGCATATTCAGGGATGTGTTCGAGGTCACACAGATAACGCCATCGTTGTTAAGAAAAATCGAGGAGGTGATTATCCCGCTGTGCCGTGAGTTGACCGATCCCAAAGATGACCTGCTCTACACAGAGCGCTTTTTCGCGGGTTTGAATGCGAAGTACGGCGACAATACGGTCGCCTTCGTTTTCAATGAGGACAAGCGCAAAATTGTCCACCTGACCGAGCTGTTCTTCAATCCTGGCCTGGACGCATACACGCCTTACTTGCCTGCGCGGTTCAACGTGGATTCACACGCCCGCGCGGTAACACTGATTCACGAACTTTCGCATCTGCTGTTCAAAACCGAGGACTATGGTTCGGTGGAAGCATTGGCACCGTTTCCTGATCTGATCAATACAACCACCGCAAACGGACAATTACTCAAAGCCACAATGGATCGCTTGCGCAGAACCTTTTCCCGCTCCACGCCGGCCGCGCAATTGTTCCTGGATATCGATGACAACGGGGCCTGGGTCGATCTGGACACACTGCCCAAGCGAGTCAAGGTACTGGACAAACTCTTTGCTCTGACGAAAACCCAAAACCTCGCTGATGCGCGCAATGCGTTTAGAAGTAGAGTGTCGGCAGATGCCCGAATTGAAGTAATGATGGCCAATGCCGATTCGATCGCCTGGCTGATCAGCGAAATGGGCCGGCAACTCGACCCGTTGCCGACGCCCATCCCGTCGCCCGCGCCAACCTCAAGCCAGACCAACTGGCCTTCGGCATAATCGGCGGCAGTCGGATTCAGTCTTTTTGATCGCGCAATACATTGCCCGAGGCGCCGTCGATGCGGAACTCGTAGACGACGCCGTCCGCCTTGCGCCCTTCCCCTTCCCAGTACCCGTCATTGTCGGCGCCGATCTCGTAGACTTCGACGTAGCCTGCTTTGGTCCTGGCAATCTCGATGGCTTTTTCGATGGTAATCCAGCCCGCTCCCGGCTTGTCGGCCATTGCTGCCCCTGTGCTGAGCAAAGCGGCAGTGGCAATCAATGCGGCAAATGTGTGTTTGATCATTTTTTCACTCCATTTATGGATAGTGGTCATTGGCGTCCTGTTTTTTGGGTGCCTGGGCGAAAAATAAGTTCCACTTTGATGGGTAAATGCCATGACCGCAGTTCTCGGCCACTTCCCGAGAAGGTTAGAATGTGCGAAATCAGGACGAGTCCATGACCCAAGACACCTTTTCGGAAGCCGAATACGATGCGATCACCGATGCCGCCGCGCATTGGTGCATGCGCGTGCACGCTGCCGACTGCACAGCCGAAGAGCAGCGCGACTTCCAGCAATGGCATGACGCGCACCCTCTGCATGCGTTCGAATACCAAGCCATGCTGGAAATCTGGGACGTGGCCGGACACCTGCCGCGCCCGGAATCTGTGCCGGTCAGGCCTGTGGCGAAAACTTCGCGGCCGTGGCGCCAATTCGCGGTTGCCGCAGGTGTCTGTGCCCTCGCGCTGCCGCTGGCGGCGTATTCGGGCTGGAATCTGGGCTGGCTGCCCAACAGCTATCAGCACTTCGTCGCTACGGACGAAATCCGCCAGGTCACCCTCAGCGACGGCAGTCAGTTGGAACTCAACCTGAACACCGACCTGACGTTCAGCAATTATAAGGACGAGCGGCGCGTCACCCTCAAACACGGTGAGGCGTTCTTTACCGTCAGCCACGATGTATCGCACCCGTTTGTGGTGCGTGCAGGCGAAGGCGAGATTCGCGTCACCGGCACGCGCTTCAATGTCTGGATGTATCAGGATCAGGTGCGCGTGAACCTCGTCGAAGGTTCGGTGCTGGTCACCAGCAATCGATCATTACCGGGCGACGGTTTGCGCCTTGGCCCGTCGATGCAGGCGCGTTACCAGCACGGCGATTACATGCCGCAGATCAGCCAGACCTACCCCAGCGACACCTCGTTGACCTGGCGCGATGGCAGGCTGGTGCTGGACAATCTCGCGTTGAGCGAAGCGTTACCAATGATCAACCGCTATCTGAACAAGCCACTGGAACTGGCTGACACGCGAACCGGCTCCATTCGCGTGGGTGGCATCTATAGCATCAAAGCGCTGAACAACTTGCCCGACAGCCTGCCCAAGGTACTGCCCGTCTACCTGACGCGCAACAAGGAAGGCAATCCGGTGATCAACTCGATACCGCAACAACCGCCGAAAAGCTGAAGGCCGCGTCCCTTGCGGGATGCGGCCTCCATTTGCAGCACTTCGAATTGCGGATTACTGAGCGGCCACCTTCCCTGCCTTGTCCAGCGTCTCGCGAACGGTCTGCACCTGATATTGCGGGTCTGCCTGGATTTGCTGTTCAGTGAACGGCAACACGCTCCACTGCTTCTTCGAAAACGCTTCAGTCTGGTCCCGTGAGTACTTCGAGGCCGGATCGCTCGACAACGAGAACGCCAGCAGCCCTTGAGCGTGCGGTCCCTTGTCATCGAAGCTCACCACTTGCAGATAGCTGGTGCCACTGACCACTTCGAGTTTGCCGTCATCGCGCGGCACGCTCTGCATCGCGTTGTAAATACCCAGCGTACCCGGCCCGCCATGAATCGGCGTTTGCCGCCCGCCGCTGCTGACCACCTGGATATCACCCCAGCGGGTTTTCGCATCGAGGCCCATTTTCGTGCTCGTTTCCAGCGACGCCAGCATCGCCTCGCGCAGTGCCTTGGCCACTGCCGGTTGATCGACCGCCAGACCGCGCGGCGTCTGTAACGGGTTCTTCGGATCGAAGCCGACGCGCCAGACATCCGGCATGGACTGCAACGTCTGCATGATGTTCTGGAAGTGCACCAGCCCCACGCCCGAGTCCAGATTCGCCCGGCCGTCCCACGCCTTGAGGCTGGCACAGACCGGTTTCACTGCCTGCGCGTCGGCGCCAACGTCAGCGCTGCAGAACTTGAGCAGATCCGGCAGGACCTGAGTCGCCAGATACACCTGGTCATCCATCACCATCTGTTGCAGATCCTTGATTGCCAGCGGACCTTTGCTCAGCACACCCAGGCGGTCGAGGGCGAAACGCGAGCGCAAGCCCAACGGTTGACCGTCCTGACTGATCAGCGGCGAGAAACCGGTGAGCGGTTGCGCTGGATTGGCCAGCCACGCCGAGTCGTTGGAGTGCTGAACGAAGTCCTTGCGCAGCAGTTGCGGCAATTGGCTGGCCGCGTAGATACCCTGCTGCGCGGCTCGCGGATCGATGTCCCAGGCACAGTCACTGCTGGAACCGTCGAGCACGATCATTTGCGTGCCGATTCGAGGATCACTGCACTTGGCCAGTTTCTCGGCGTTGACGTTGGGCACCACCGACAGATTCATGTACAGCGTCTGGCCCTGGTCATCGACGGCCAGCGTGTTGACCCAAGGGATGCCCTGAATCTTGTGCACCGAATCCTGCAACTGCCGCAGCGTCGAGGCTTGATTCATCGCATACCATTGTTTCAGTACGCGATCATTCTCGAGGTTGGCATCGCGCAAGCTATAGGCGTATTGATGGTCCCAATCCAGCTTGCCCGGCCACTGCACGACCGGCCCGAACTGTGAGCTGTAGATATCCTTGGCAACCGGTACGACCTGGCCGTCGGCCTGTTTGACCTGCACGGTCACGGCCTGCTTGTGCATCGGCACCGACTGGCCATCCAGCAGATAACGCGTCGGATCCTTTGGGTCAAGCTGCAGACGGTACAGCGTGAAGTGTTTCGACGAGTCGACCGTGTGCGTCCAGGCCAGATGCTGGTTGAATCCAATATTGATCATCGGCAGCCCCGGTAACGCTGCGCCCATGACGTCGAGCTTGCCGGGAATGGTCAGGTGCATCTGATAAAAACGCATGCCGCCGACCCACGGGAAATGCGGGTTGGCCAGCAGCATCCCACGGCCGTTGAACGAGCGCTCACTGCCCACGGCCACGGCGTTACTGCCGCGATCCAGGGCGAAACGTTGCTGACGGGCTTCGGCCAGGCGATAAGCCTGCAAGTCCTGGCGAATGTCAGCCGTCGCTTGCGGCGCGGTGGCGCCGGCCAGGGCTTCGGCAAACTGCCCGACCCCGCCCTCGACCAACAGCCGCCGGGTGAGCTTGACCAGATCCTGCGGCGCGATATCCCGCACCCATTCCCCCTGACACTGCGGCGGCAAACCCTGCTTGCGACGTTCGGCCAGATAGCGGTTGTAGCCGGCGGCATAGCCCTCGACCAGATCACGCACTGTCGCAGGTTGCGCCTGCCAGAAGCGTTCAACCGCCTGTGGCGTATTCAGCCAAGTGAAAAACACATCGCTGACCCGGTTTTCCCGTTGCTCGACCGTGAACTGATCCGGCCCGAAATACTTCGAACGCTGACCATTGACTGTAACGATCTCATTGGCCAGCAGACATAGATTGTCCTGCGCATACGCATAACCAATCCCGAACCCGAGCCCCCGCTCGTCCTGCGCGCGAATATGCGGCACACCAAAAGCGGTCCGGCGAATATCCGCACTCGCCTCAACTGGCGGGCTCAACGCATGGACTGAACAACTCAAGCCCAGCAACACGCCAGCCAACGTCAGCCCGGTTAACTGTCTGGAAATAATCACGCTCGCTCCTGATCGACATGCCAAAGAGCGGATCAAGCACCGTGCGCAAAACACCGCGCAAAGAGGCCCCGCTCTGCAATACCCACGCGCCCACGCGCAATGAGCCTTTCGAAGAAACGAAGCAGGAGGAGAAAATTTAAGCAATCAATATCAAAAAAGCCCCTCACCCTAGCCCTCTCCCTGTATGTACCGGACACATGGTGGACAGGTGTTCGGAGACATGGTGGACACTTTTTAATAGGCACATTGCTCATCATCAAGGAGATGACCTGTGTCCTGGC
>NZ_JAZEVW010000001.1:0-1146664 GCF_036668835.1 Pseudomonas koreensis | reverse complement strand
ACTACCCAAGCACTGGTCGCACTAGCCCGCAAGCTTGCACGGGTGGTATTTGCTCTGTTGAAAAACCAGAGCGAATACTCACCCAAAGGCGTTTAGGGGCTAGGCATGAACCATAGAATCTCCCACATGGGACCTGTGTCATGCACAAATCCAATGTGGGAGCGAGCTTGCTCGCGAAGGGGCCATCTGCAACACCAAAAACTTCGCAGACACTCTCGCCTCCCTAATTGACGGATTGTACCTATAAGTCCAGTATGGATTTCCAAGTACAAAAAAGCTTCTGTCTTGCCGCTGATAGCTTGCCGCTTGAAGCTGCTTTCTTGCCAACCACCCGCGAGAGAACGAACATGAAGAAACTCCCCCTCATCACCGGTCTGGCCTTTGGTCTGTTGGCCTGTGCCAGCACCTTCGCCGCCGAGAAAACCCTGCGCATCGGCATCGAAGCCGCTTACCCACCGTTTGCCTCGAAAACCGACAAGGGTGAAATCGTCGGTTTCGACTACGACATTGGCAATGCGCTGTGCGCGCAGATGAAGGTCAAGTGCGTGTGGGTCGAGGGTGAGTTCGACGGGCTGATTCCTTCGCTGAAAGTGAAGAAGATCGACATGGCCCTGTCGTCGATGACTATCAATGAGGATCGCAAGAAGTCGGTGGATTTCACCCACAAGTATTACTTCACTTCTTCGCGTCTGGTGATGAGGGAAGGCGCCAGTTGATGATCAGTACGCCAGCCTCAAGGGCAAGAATGTCGGTGTACAGCGCGCCACCACGACTGATCGGTTCGCCACCGAGGTGTTCGAGCCCAAGGGCGTCAACGTCAAGCGTTACAGCAACAACGAAGAGATCTACATGGATCTCGCGGCAGGCCGGCTTGACGCGATTTTTGCCGATACCATTCCGCTGAATGACTTTTTGTCGATGCCGCGCGGCAAGGGCTATGCGTTTGTCGGGCCTGAGCTGAAGGATCCGAAGTATGTCGGTGAAGGCGCAGGGATTGCGGTGCGCAAGGGCGATTCGGAGCTGGTCAGCCAATTGAACGGGGCCATTGATGGCATTCGTGCGAGTGGCGAGTACCAGAAAATCTCCGAGAAGTATTTCAAAGCTGATATCTACGGCGATTGATCAACCGCTTTCGCGAGCAGGCTCGCTCCCACATTGGATCTGTGGCGTTCATAGATCCCCTGTGGGAGCGAGCCTGCTCGCGAAGAGGCCAGCGCTCTCGAAGCAAATTTTCAGCCCTTCATTTCCTTCAAATGCTTGTACACCGTCGCCCGCCCCATGTTCAGCACATTGGCCACATAATTCGAGGCACTCTTGCCCTTGAACGCGCCCTCGGCGTGCAGCGCCAGCACCAGTTCACGTTTGTGATCGCGGGTCAGCACATTCAGGCTCAACTGGCGTTCGCGCAGCCAGGCATGCAGGAAGGTGTTGATGCGTTCCTGCCAGTCATCGCGAAACAGTGCGTCCGGTTGCGGGATCAGTTTGCTCGGCGAGAGGAACAGGTCGAGCGCTGCCTTGGCATTTTCGAACAATGAAATATTCAGGTTGATGCACAGCACCGCCAGCGGCGCGCCTTCGCTGTCGCGCAGAACGCTGCTCAGGCTGCGGATCTTCTGACCGTCCCAGTTGAGCTTTTCGTAGGGGCCGATGTTGCGGTCACTAACGTCCTCGCTGAGCATGTCTTCCAGCGACGAGTCGTCGCCGATCTCGCGTTTGGACAGGTTGTTGGCGATGTAGTCGACCTTCTGCGTACGCAGGTCATGCAGCACCACTTCGGCGTGCGGGAAGAACAGCGTGGCGATGGCATCGGCAATGGCGCGGAAATTATCCAGCGCCGGGTCGAATTCGGGGGCGGTCATGACAGTGGAGCTCCAGGCAGCGTCAACGCCTCCGTGATCAGGAGGCGCAGGGAGTGTGCCGCAATCCGTGGCGCGCGTCACCGCACGGATTCAGCGCAGGCGAGCAGGGGAGAGCATGGCGCTGTTCAGCCCGAATTGCTGCAGGTGCTCGGGCAGTGGCTGGCCACGCACCAGTGCCGCACTGGCCTGGCCCATCGCCGGCGACGTCTGAATGCCGTAGCCGCCCTGCGCCGCCACCCAGAACAACCCCGGCACCTGCGGATCGAAACCGCTGAGCAAATCGCCGTCGGCGACAAAGCTGCGCAACCCGGCCCAAGTGCGGGTCGGACGGCGAATGGTCAGGGTGGTGGCTTCTTCGATCTGATAGATGCCCATGGCGATGTCCAGCTCTTCGGGCTGGACATCATGGGGTTCGACCGGATCGGCATTGGCCGGCGAGCCGAGAAACATTCCGGCATCGGGCTTCATGTAGAAGGATTCGTCGAGGCTGACCAGCATCGGCCAGTGATGAATATCGACGCCTTCGGGCCCGGCGAAGATGAACGCGGCGCGGCGTTTCGGTTGCAGGCCCAGCGCAGTTGCACCGGCCATAGTGCCGATCTCGTCGGCCCAGGCCCCGGCGGCGTTGATGATCACCGGGGCGCTGAACGTCTGGCCGTTGGTTTGAACGTGCCACAAACCCTCGGCGTCGCGGTTCAGGCCGAGCACTTCGCAATCAGTGTGTACTTCGCCGTTGTGGCGGCGGATGCCGCGCAGGTATCCCTGATGCAGGGCGTCGGTGTCGATATCGCTGGCGCTCGGATCGTAGATCGCGCCGTGGACTTTTTCCCGGCGCAGAATCGGCAGGCGTGCGCAGGCTTCGTCGGCGCTGAGCAGTTGCATCTCTGGCACCGTGGCTTTGGCGCTGAGGTATTGGTTGTTCAATTCGGCGGCGTCACCGGTGAAATCCACAGTCATTTCGCCGCGTGGCGTCAGTAGCGGGTGTTCACAGAAACCGGCCGGCGGATGGTCGAAAAACGCGCGGCTGGCCTGGGTCAGCGCGCGCACCTGCGGTGTGCCGTAAGCCGCGGTGAACAGCGCGGCGGAACGGCCGGTGGAGTGATAAGCCGGGTGGGATTCGCGTTCGAGCACAATCACTTTGGCGTGTGGCGACAGCCAGAAACCAGTGGAAGCGCCAGCAATTCCGCCGCCGATGATGATGAAATCTGCCTGACTCATGAAAAACTCCTGACGGTCAATTGAAATACGCGCAACCCCTGTGGGAGCGAGCGTGCTCGCGAAAGCGATCCTTCAGTCAATGCATTGGGCGACTGTCAGACCGTATTCGCGAGCAAGCTCGCTCCCACGGGATTGCATCAGGCTTGATTGAGGTGATGAAGGTGATAAATGGCATTGGCGAGGGCAATGTCTTCCAGGCCCAAACCGATCGAACGGAAAAACACATGACGCCGGTAATCGGGACGCTGCACCTTCTCGCTGAGCAGATCCGCCAGGTCACCCACAATTGAATCCTTGCTCCAGCCGTGCTGCTCTGCCGCAATCACCATTTCACCCGCCGAGTCCGGCGTGGTCAGACGATAGTCGCAGAAGACCTGCATGTCGTTGAGGCTGACCGGCGGCACTTCGTGGGCGCGTGGGGCGTTGGTGCTGATCGAGGTGATCAGTGCCGGTTTGCTCAGCGTAGCCGGGTCGATCACCGGCCCGGCGGACGAGGTACAAAGCATGATGACGTCAGCATCGGCGAGAGCAGTTTCGCGACTGGCGGCGATGTTCAGCTCGGGCGCGATGGCTTTCAACGCGGCTTGAGTTTCAGCGTCGGTGTGCAGCGAAGGTGAGTAAACGCTGATGCTCTGCCAGTCACGCAACGATTTCATATAGTGCAGATGCGCCTGAGCAACCTTGCCGCTGCCGATGATTGCCAGCCGTGTAGCGTTAACGGGGGCAAGGGCATCGATCGCCACAGCGGTGGTCGCTGCAGTCCGCGCGGTGGTCAATTCGCCGGCATCGCACAGCAGCAGCGGCTGGCCGGTTTTCATCGACATCAGCAGTGTCCACGCCGTCACCAGCGCGCCTTGCTTGCGGACGATGTACGGCGAAGTCTTCACGCCGTACACGCCGTCTTCCGCCAGCACGCCCAGATAATTGATGAAATCGCCGGCGCCCTTCGGGAATTCCACCAGTTGCTGCGCCGGCTGTACCGCGTTGCCAGCCGCGAGATCGCGGAACAGCTTGCGCAAAATATGCGGCACATCGATTTGCGCCAGCAGTTGGCGGGCCTGGGCCTGATCGATCACATAGGGCGTGCTGGACATGATGCGCTCCGAAATTGAACTTATCTTTCCATTATGGACTTTTAGATCTATCGAGCAATACGCGGGCGAAAAAAAAGCGCAGTCCGTTGCCGGCTGCGCTTTTTTGTCGAACGTCGCTTACTGCGGACGCTTGCGCTCAACCGGGCGCAGCAGATGCGTCGGCGGCGTTTCACAGCTGATCTTGCGTCCCAGCTTCTCTTCGATGGACGGCAACTGGTAAGAGTCGTCCTCGCCGGCAAAGCTGATCGACACACCGTCAGCGCCTGCGCGACCGGTACGGCCGATGCGGTGCACGTAGTCGTCCGGCACTTCCGGCAGGGTGAAGTTGATCACGTGGCTGATGCCGTCGATGTGGATGCCGCGACCGGCGACATCGGTGGCCACCAGCACGCGAATCTTGCCTTCGCGGAAACCTTCCAGAGTCTTGATGCGCTTGTGCTGCGGCACATCGCCAGACAGTTGCGCGGCGTTGATGCCGTCGCGCACCAGACGTTCTTCGATACGGCGCACTTCGTCCTTGCGGTTGGCAAACACGATGACCCGTTCCCAGCCGTTATCGTTGACCAGGTTGTAGAGCAGTTTGTATTTGTCGGCGGCGGCCACGGCGTAGATGTGCTGCTCGACGTTCTCGTTGGCGACGTTGGTGACTTCGATTTCGACGATGGCCGGGTCGGTGGTCCATTGCTTGGCGAGGTTCATCACGTCTTCGGTAAAGGTCGCGGAGAACAGCAGGGTCTGGCGCTCGGATTTCGGCGGCGTCTGGCGGATGATCTGCCGGACCTGCGGGATGAAACCCATGTCGAGCATGCGGTCGGCTTCGTCCAGCACCATCACTTCGACCATGTCCAGGTGCACGTCGCCACGCTGGTTGAAATCGAGCAAGCGGCCCGGGGTCGCCACGAGAATGTCGCAGTGCCGTGCTTCGAGGTGCTTGAGCTGTTTGTCGAAATCCATGCCACCGACAAAGGTCATCACGTTGAGTCCGGTGTACTTGGTCAGGTCAGCGGCGTCTTTGGCGATCTGCACCACCAGCTCACGGGTCGGCGCGATGATCAGCGCACGGGGTTCGCCCATGTAGCGTTCTTTCGGCGGTGGCGTCTGCAACAGCTGGGTGATGATCGAGATCAGAAACGCGGCAGTCTTGCCGGTGCCGGTCTGCGCGCGGCCGATGGCGTCTTTGCCGGCCAGGGTGTAACCAAGCACCTGCGCCTGGATCGGCGTGCAATACGGAAAGCCCAGATCCTGGATGGCGTGCATCAGTTCTGGCGAGAGCTTGAAATCATGGAAGCGGGTTTTGCCTTCCTGGGGCTCGACGACGAAGTCTTCGAGTTTCCACGGAATCACCGGGGCCTTGGGCTTGGGTTCGCGGCGCGGTCTGGCCGGTTTCGGCGTTTCGCTGCAGGCTGGTTCGGCGGCGAGGGGCACGGCCGATGCCGATTGCGGCTGGTGTTTTGTTTCTGGCTTCGGTGCAGCTACGGGAGCGGGGAAGTCGGCCTGCGGGGCATCGCTGCGATGACCGGCGGCGTGCGACGGCGCACTGGGAACTGGCGCGAGCTGCTCAGCCTCGCTTTTACCGAACATCTTCTTGAGTGCTTTGAGCACGGTCATCTCATCAATTGGTTAAGGAATGTACGCCGGCCAGTGTAATGCAAGAAACGGGCGCGGCGTAGGGGGAGGCGCAAAGGCTGCCAATAAAGCCGACGCTTAGCGCAGGCGTTCGCTCAACCAGACACCGATGTCGCGAATTTCTTCGGGTAACACTTCGTGCTCCATTGGGTATTCCTGCCATGTCACGGTGACACCATGCTTCAGCAAATGCTCGTAGGCGCTGCGGCCCATCGAGTTCTGCACCACGCCATCGAACTGGCCGTGCAGGCACAGCGCCGGAATCCGCTGCTGGCTGGCGGATAATTCCATTTCATCGCTGAAAGTCGGCGCATAGGTCGACAACGCCAAAACCCCACCCAATGGCCCCTGCCATTTCACAAAAGCGGTGTGCAGCACCACGGCGCCGCCCTGGGAAAAACCGGCGAGAAAAATCCGCGAGGCGTCTATTCCGCTGGCGCGCTCGGTTTCGATCAATTCAATGATGCGATCCGCCGACGCTTCCAGCTGGTCACGGTCAATCGCCCGGGCCGGGCTCATGGCTTTGATGTCGTACCAGCTGGGCATGGCATATCCGCCATTTATCGTCACCGGAAGGGTTGGCGCCTGTGGCAGCACAAAGCGTGTGCTCAGCAGACTTTCCTGCAGTGCCTCGGCCACCGGCAGAAAGTCATAGCGGTCGGCGCCGAGGCCGTGCAGCCAGATCACGCAGGCGTCTGCGGGCTTAACAGGCTGAAGAATCAAGGGCTCGGTCATGTTTGCTCCAAAAATGTGCGGGCGCTCCCATTGAGTGCGTGATTGAAGTGCGCGCCCGGTTGATCCGTTAAGAAGATGTCGCAAGGTTACAAGTTTTGCTATTGACGTGTCGCGCAATCACTTTGGCGAGCGGTGTGGTACGGCGTTTGCTATGGAGGTTTCTGTACGAAGCGTCCTACGCGTGGCGGTAACACTATCAGTCTACGTCGCGCGAAGGGACAGCAACGAATCCGGTGATGGATGTTCGCCAATGGCCGCTACGGGCTTAGCGAACGTGAAAGGGCTACAGCCCGTTCGGCCGATTGGTGAGAAGTGAGTGATCCATGATGTGGATTTTCTCCTACTAGACTCATAGCGAAGGTCTTACGTCGGTTGACCCCAAAAAAAGCCAACACGGGTCAACAACGCCTCAAAAGGGTGCGACTGGACTCAAGCTCCGACACAACAAGAGCAAAACTGGAGGTTTGAATGAAGATGTTGAAATCCACTCTGGCGGTCGTGACTGCTGCAGCAGTACTCGGCGTCAGCGGGTTCGCTCAGGCGGGTGCAACCCTGGATGCGGTACAAAAGAAAGGTTTCGTGCAGTGTGGCGTGAGCGACGGTCTGCCAGGCTTCTCGGTACCGGACGCAACCGGCAAGATCCTCGGCATCGATGCCGACGTCTGCCGCGCTGTGGCCGCCGCCGTTTTCGGCGACGCGAGCAAGGTCAAGTTCAGTCAGTTGAACGCCAAGGAGCGCTTCACCGCGCTGCAATCGGGCGAGATCGACATCCTGTCGCGCAACACCACCATGACCAGCTCTCGCGATGCGGGCATGGGCCTGAAATTCCCGGGCTTCATTACCTACTACGACGGTATCGGCTTCCTGGTTAACAACAAGCTGGGCGTGAAAAGTGCCAAAGAGCTGGACGGTGCAACCATCTGCATCCAGGCCGGTACCACCACCGAGCTGAACGTTTCCGACTACTTCCGCGGCAACGGTCTGAAATACACCCCGATCACTTTCGACACCTCCGATGAAAGCGCCAAGTCGCTGGAATCAGGTCGTTGCGATGTGCTGACCTCCGACAAGTCGCAGCTGTTTGCCCAGCGCAGCAAGCTGGCCTCGCCGAAGGACTACGTGGTTCTGCCGGAAACCATTTCCAAAGAACCACTGGGCCCGGTCGTGCGTAACGGCGACGACGAATGGCTGGCCATCGTACGTTGGGTCGGCTACGCGCTGCTCAACGCAGAAGAAGCCGGCATCACGTCGAAGAACGTCGAAGCAGAAGCCAAGTCGACCAAGAACCCGGACGTGGCCCGTATGCTCGGCGCTGACGGCGAGTACGGCAAAGACTTGAAACTGCCGAAGGACTGGGTAGTTCAGATCGTCAAACAAGTCGGCAACTACGGCGAAATCTTCGAGAAAAACCTCGGCAAGAGCACTCCGCTGGAAATCGACCGCGGCTTGAACGCCCTGTGGAACAACGGCGGCATTCAGTACGCACCACCAGTGCGCTAATGGTTCTATCGCCCGGCGGGCCAACCGCCGGGTGATGTTCTTGTTCCATTTCTTGCGGGGCACTTCATGCAAAATTCTATCGGCGCACCAAAGCAGAGGTTCAGCCTCAGCGATCCACGAGTGCGTGCGTGGCTATTCCAGATCATCACCGTTGTGGCGGTGGTCTCGCTTGGCTGGTACCTGTTCGACAACACCCAAACCAACCTTCAGCACCGGGGCATTACGTCCGGTTTCGGCTTTCTGGAGCGCAGTGCCGGGTTCGGCATCGCTCAACACCTGATCGACTACACCGAAGCGGACAGCTATGCCCGCGTCTTTGTCATCGGTCTTCTCAACACCTTGCTGGTGACCGTGATCGGTGTGGTTCTGGCGACGATTCTCGGATTCATCATCGGCGTGGCACGACTGTCGCAGAACTGGATCATTGCCAAACTGGCGACGGTGTATGTGGAAGTGTTCCGCAACATTCCGCCGCTGCTGCAGATTCTGTTCTGGTACTTTGCAGTGTTCCTGACCATGCCGGGGCCGCGCAACAGCCACAACTTCGGCGACACCTTCTTCGTCAGCAGCCGTGGCCTGAACATGCCGGCCGCACTGGCCGCCGATGGCTTCTGGGCCTTCATGATCAGCATCGTGGTGGCGATCGTCGGCATCTTGCTGATGACCCGCTGGGCCAACAAACGCTTCGAAGACACCGGCGTGCCGTTCCACAAGTTCTGGGCCGGCCTGGCGATTCTGCTGGTGATCCCGACCTTGTGCGCACTGATTTTTGGCGCTCCGCTGCATTGGGAAATGCCTGAGCTCAAGGGCTTCAACTTTGTCGGTGGCTGGGTGTTGATTCCGGAACTGCTGGCGTTGACCCTGGCCCTGACCGTGTATACCGCGGCGTTTATCGCCGAAATCGTGCGTTCCGGGATCAAGTCGGTCAGCCATGGCCAGACCGAAGCGGCGCGTTCGCTCGGCCTGCGCAACGGCCCGACCCTGCGCAAGGTGATCATCCCGCAAGCCCTTCGCGTGATCATTCCGCCGCTGACCAGCCAATACCTGAACCTGGCGAAGAACTCCTCGCTGGCGGCCGGTATCGGTTACCCGGAAATGGTTTCGCTGTTCGCCGGCACCGTACTTAACCAGACCGGTCAGGCGATCGAAGTGATTGCCATCACCATGAGCGTGTACCTGGCGATCAGTATCAGCATTTCCCTGCTGATGAACTGGTACAACAAGCGCATTGCGCTGATCGAGCGGTAAGGAAAAGCGCATGAGTACTCATACTTTCAAACCCGACATGCCTCCACCGAACGCCAGCATCGGCGTGGTGACGTGGATGCGTGCGAACATGTTCTCCAGTTGGCTCAATACCCTGCTGACCCTGTTTGCGTTCTATCTGATTTATCTGGTTGTGCCGCCGATCCTCAGCTGGGCGATTGTCGATGCCAACTGGGTCGGCACCACGCGCGCCGACTGCACCAAGGAAGGCGCCTGCTGGGTGTTCATTCAGCAGCGTTTCGGCCAGTTCATGTACGGCTATTACCCGACCGAACTGCGCTGGCGCGTGGACCTGACCGTGTGGCTGGCGGTCATCGGCGCAGCACCGCTGTTCATCTCGCGGGTGCCGCGCAAAGCGGTCTACGGGCTGTGCTTCCTGGTGCTGTACCCGATCATTGCCTTTACCTTGCTGCATGGCGGTTTTGGCATGACCACCGTGCCGACCAGCCAGTGGGGCGGCCTGATGCTGACCCTGGTGATTGCCACGGTTGGTATCGCCGGAGCTTTGCCGTTGGGCATCGTGCTGGCGCTGGGCCGGCGCTCGAACATGCCGGCAATTCGTGTCGTCTGCGTGACGTTCATCGAGTTCTGGCGCGGCGTGCCGCTGATCACCGTGCTGTTCATGTCCTCGGTGATGCTGCCGCTGTTTCTGCCCGAAGGCATGAACTTCGACAAGCTGCTGCGTGCACTGATCGGCGTGATCCTGTTCCAGTCCGCCTATGTTGCCGAAGTGGTGCGCGGTGGTCTGCAAGCAATCCCTAAAGGCCAATACGAAGCAGCGGCGGCGATGGGCCTCGGTTACTGGCGTTCGATGGGCCTGGTGATTCTGCCGCAAGCGCTGAAGCTGGTGATTCCTGGCATCGTCAACACGTTCATTGCGTTGTTCAAGGACACCAGCCTTGTGATCATCATCGGCCTCTTTGACCTGCTCAACAGCGTCAAGCAAGCCGCTGCCGATCCGAAATGGTTGGGCATGGCCACCGAAGGCTACGTATTTGCCGCCCTGGTGTTCTGGATTTTCTGTTTTGGTATGTCGCGCTATTCCATGCATCTGGAACGCAAGCTCGACACTGGCCACAAGCGTTAGGAGTTCTCTGTAAATGAGCGAAGCAATCAAAAAGCCTGTGGGCCCTGAAGGCATCATCCAGATGCAGGGCGTCAACAAGTGGTACGGCCAGTTCCACGTACTGAAAGACATCAACCTCAACGTCAAACAGGGCGAACGTATCGTTCTATGCGGGCCGTCGGGCTCGGGCAAGTCGACGACGATTCGTTGTCTCAATCGCCTCGAAGAGCACCAGCAGGGTCGCATCGTGGTCGATGGCGTGGAGTTGACCAACGACCTCAAGCAGATCGAAGCGATCCGCCGTGAAGTCGGCATGGTATTCCAGCACTTCAACCTGTTCCCGCACCTGACCATTCTGCAGAACTGCACCCTGGCGCCGATGTGGGTGCGCAAGATGCCCAAGCGCAAGGCCGAGGAAATCGCGATGCATTACCTGGAGCGCGTACGCATTCCGGAGCAGGCGCATAAATACCCGGGGCAGTTGTCCGGTGGTCAGCAACAGCGTGTGGCGATTGCCCGCGCGCTGTGCATGAAGCCGAAGATCATGCTGTTCGACGAGCCGACCTCGGCGCTCGACCCTGAGATGGTGAAGGAAGTGCTCGACACCATGATCGGCCTGGCGGAAGACGGCATGACCATGCTTTGTGTGACCCACGAAATGGGCTTTGCCCGCACCGTGGCGAACCGCGTTATTTTCATGGACAAGGGCGAGATCGTTGAGCAGGCCGCGCCGAACGACTTCTTTGATAATCCGCAGAATGACCGGACCAAGTTGTTCCTGAGTCAGATTCTGCATTGATGGTTGATGAGTGAAACCAACCCGGCCATGTGCCGGGTTTGTTTTTTGGGGGGGTCAGGAGACGGAAAGGAATTCCTGTTCTTTATGGACGATGTGCTCGAAACCTCTCAAATCTGCACCTTCGCCGAGAGTCTTTACATCGGTTAGCAAGTACGGGTAGCGATCCAATAAACGCATCAACAAAATGAGCGCCTTGGGCGGCAATACATCGCCGCGCTCATAGCGAGAGAATGCGTTATGCCCACCCCCCGACAGCAGTTGCACCGTCTCCTTCTGCGTCAGATGCAATTTGCGACGGATCCGCTTCATTTCGTTACCAATCATTTGCCTGGAGGCGATGACCAGTTCATCACCTGCGTCGCAATACCGTTGCGCACTATCGGTGTCGGGGTCCCATTCGATCTCGCCGCACTTCTGGCATTCCCAGCCAGAAAGATCATCGACACGACGCTCCATGCCTTTGACTCTCAGGGTTTCGCCGCGCCCCTGAAAATGCCTCATTCCCTCACGTGCACCGCAGCTCACACATTGCTGGGTTGTCATGGGTTCTTCTCCTTGAAGGAGATTACCGGTGGGCTGCCGCCAGGGCGGTATGTCACCTTTATGTAAATCTCCTGATCTCGTGAATTGATGTGATACACGTCTTGCCAGATTCGATGATCGTCATAGGTAGTCATCGATTTGTACAACATCCTGGTTTGTAGCTCGAAAACAGTCTCCTGCATTTCGCTGATATTGAAGCCGAGCTTCTCAGCAGCCCTTACTGACGATTTGGTGAAAGCATTTTGACCCAGTCGCCTCACTTCAGACTTGATCACCGCCAAGTCGTAATGGGGTGTGTTCTTTTCCATAAGAAGCCAAAAACCCTGTCCCTGAAATTACCCTTAAAGGGTAATTTTGACCAATCGAAAATGCCGCTCCATGTGTCTCGATTGACCCTAGGTGGTTGCCGTCCTACATGGGTCTGACTAACATGTCGGAAAATTCATCCTATGATTGGATGAAAAGGCGAGGTTCATGTCAGACATTTCTCCACTCATCAAACGGTCGCTGGTCGATCAGGCGCTGGATCAGTTACGCCAGCGCATCAACAGCGGCGCATGGCAGGTCGGCGAGCGCTTGCCGACCGAGCCTGAGCTGTGCGCCGAGCTGGGCATCAGCCGCAACACCGTGCGCGAAGCCATGCGCGTGCTGGCGTTTTCCGGGCTGATCGAAATCCGTCAGGGCGACGGCAGTTATCTGCGCGCAGTGGTCGATCCGCTCGACACGCTGAAGGCGTTGTCGCGGTGTTCGCTGGATCAGGCGCGGGAAACCCGGCACATCCTCGAAGTCGAGGCGATCGGCCTGGCGGCGCTACGTCGCACCGACGAGGATCTCGTTGCACTGCGCGAAGCGCTCGGCACCAGCGGCAGTCACTACCATGGCGATCTCGACACTTACATCGCCTGCGATCTGGTGTTCCATCGGCGTCTGGTCGACGCCGCGCACAATCCGACCCTCAGCGAGCTGTATCGCTACTTCTCCAGCATTGTCGGCGCGCAATTGCGCCAGACGCTGAACATCGTCCCGCGCCGTCAGGAAGTGTTCGACCTGCACATCGCGCTGCTCGATGCGGTCGAACTACGCGACCCGGAGCGGGCCAAAGCCTTGTCGAGGCAACTGATCAATGAACCTTGAGACCGAGAAAACCATGTCCCGCAGCGAGATAGCCACCGCGAACAACCGCACGACAGAACTGCAAGAGTTGCTGATTGATGCCGAGGCGGATGATGAGCAAGTGCAGCAAAGTCATCCGCTGGTGAAGCGTCCGTGGCTGTTGCTGCTTGGGTTGATTCTGGTAGCGCTCAACTTGCGCCCGGCACTGTCGAGCATGGCGCCGCTGCTCAG
The DNA here is from genome assembly GCF_036668835.1 of Pseudomonas koreensis. GTDB lineage: Bacteria > Pseudomonadota > Gammaproteobacteria > Pseudomonadales > Pseudomonadaceae > Aquipseudomonas > Aquipseudomonas koreensis_I. Next base: position 1,133,614 of record NZ_JAZEVW010000001.1, on the reverse strand, counting down.
CGAGGTCTCCAGAAGCCTTGGACTGTCGGCGGCGCAGGCGGGGCTGCTGACGACGTTGCCGGTGCTGTGCCTGGGCTTGTTCGCGCCGCTGGCGCCGATTCTGGCCCGGCGTTTTGGTGCTGAGCGGGTGGTGCTGGGGATTCTGCTGACGCTGGCTGGCGGGATTATCCTGCGCAGCAATTTTGGTGAGATCGGCCTGTTCGCCGGCAGCGTCCTCGGCGGCGCCAGCATCGGCATTGTCGGTGTTCTGCTGCCCGGCATCGTCAAGCGTGACTTTGCCAAACATGCCGGAACCATGACCGGCGTCTACACCATGGCCCTGTGTCTGGGCGCGGCGATGGCGGCGGGCTCGACCGTGCCGCTGAGCGAACACTTCGGCAACAGCTGGGCCATGGGGCTGGGTTTCTGGGTAATTCCGGCGCTGCTGGCCGCGGTATTCTGGCTGCCGCAAGTCGGCTCCAGACACGGCGCGCACAATGTCGCTTATCGGGTGCGCGGGCTGTTGCGTGATCCGCTGGCCTGGCAGGTGACGTTGTACATGGGTTTGCAATCGTCGCTGGCCTACATCGTGTTCGGCTGGTTGCCGTCGATCCTTATCGGTCGCGGGCTGACGCCTACGCAGGCCGGTCTGGTGCTGTCCGGCTCGGTAATCATTCAACTGGCCAGCTCGCTGGCCGCGCCATGGCTGGCGACGCGCGGCAAGGATCAGCGTCTGGCGATTGTCGTCGTGATGGCGTTGACCCTTGGTGGTCTGTTCGGTTGTCTGTATGCGCCAATCGAAGGCCTGTGGGGCTGGGCGATCCTGCTCGGCCTGGGGCAGGGCGGCACGTTCAGCCTGGCGCTGACGCTGATTGTGCTGCGCTCGCGCGATTCCCATGTCGCGGCGAACCTGTCGAGCATGTCCCAGGGGTTCGGTTATACGCTGGCCTCGATGGGGCCGTTCGCGGTCGGCGTGGTGCATGACTGGACGGGTGGCTGGAGTGCCGTTGGCTGGATTTTCGGCATCATTGGTACCGGCGCGATCATTGCCGGCCTCGGCGCCGGGCGTGCGCTGTATGTGCAGGTGCAAAGCGAAAGAATCTGACGCGCAACCCCTTTTTTGGGGCCAGAGATATCCCCTGTGGGAGCGAGCTTGCTCGCGAAGACGGTGGTTCAGTCATAGATCATGTTGAATGTGCCGGCCTCTTCGCGAGCAAGCTCGCTCCCACAGGGTTTTGTGCAAGTTTCAAATGCTCCAGGTATTCGGTAGATAAATGCCGATAGTGTTTATGGGCATTGCGGATTATCGTGCTGGCAATCTGTACCTCTTTCTTTGGAGATTGCCTTGAGCGAAGCCCACAGCGCCCTGATCACCCGCTTCTACGAAGCCTTCCAGCGCCTCGACGCCGAAGCCATGGCCGCCTGCTACACCGATGATGTGGTTTTCAGCGACCCGGCCTTCGGCGAATTGCGCGGTCGTGATGCCGGTGACATGTGGCGCATGCTCACCACCCGCGCCAAGGATTTCTCGCTGACCTTCGACAACGTACGCGCCGACGAGCGTACGGGGGGCGCGCATTGGGTCGCTACGTATCTGTTCAGCCAGACCGGCAACATTGTGATCAACGACATTCAGGCTCGTTTCGTCTTTCGCGACGGCAAGATTTGCGAACACCACGACCACTTCGATCTGTGGCGCTGGTCGCGGCAGGCGTTGGGCTTCAAAGGCCTGCTGCTGGGCTGGACGCCGCTGGTGCGCAATGCCGTCCGCGCGCAGGCGCGCAAGGGATTGAAGGCATTTCAGGCCGGTCGCTGATAAAATCGCCGCCTGTTTTCCTACACGTCCCGATCCCGAAGTGACCAGCCTCAGCGAAAATTCTGTCGATGTTGTCGAGCCGGTGAGCAAATCCTGGTTCGTCTATCTCGTTCGCGCCGCCAACGGCTCGTTGTATTGCGGGATCAGCGACGATCCCGTGCGCCGTTTTGCCAAGCACCAAAGTGGCAAAGGCGCGCGGTTCTTCCTTTCCAGCCCGGCGATGGCGCTGGTCTATACCGAGCGGTGCCTGGACAAAAGCGATGCGTTGCGCCAGGAACGGTTGATCAAAAAGCTGCGCAAGAGCGCCAAGGAATGTCTGGTCGCGTCTTATCAATCTGACTGATAGGTTCCCATCAGGCGGATCTGTAGGCTGCTAATCAAATGCGCGCTAAGCTGCGGGCTCATTATCTGAGCGGCGGAGCCGAGCATGTCCGAGTTGATTCTCCATCATTACCCGACTTCCCCTTTTGCCGAGAAGGCCCGCTTGCTGCTGGGCTTCAAAGGTCTGTCGTGGCGGTCGGTGCATATCTCGCCGGTGATGCCGAAACCGGATCTGACCGCCCTCACTGGTGGCTATCGCAAAACGCCGGTGTTGCAGATTGGCGCGGACATTTATTGCGACACCGCACTGATCGCTCGTCGCCTGGAACAAGAGAAAGCCCTGCCCGCGTTCTTTCCTGAAGGCCAGGAGATGGTCAGCGCCAGTTTTGCCGCGTGGGCCGACTCGGTGGTGTTCCAACATGCCGTGAGCCTGGTGTTCCAGCCGGAGTCGGTGGCGGTGCGTTTCGGCAAGTTGCCGCCGGAAGCGATCAAGGCGTTTATCGCCGATCGCGCCGGGCTGTTCAGCGGTGGTAGTGCGACGCGCCTGAGCGCCGAGCAGGCCAAGCATCAATGGCCGACGATCATGGCGCGGCTGGAGCAACAGCTGCAGCGCGAGCAGGGCGACTTCCTGTTCGGTGAGCCATCGATTGCCGACTTCGCGCTGGCGCATCCGCTGTGGTTCCTCAAGGCTACACACGTGACCGCACCTCTAGTCGATGAGTATCCGGCTGTCGTCGCGTGGCTGGGGCGGGTGCTGGGCTTTGGTCATGGCGCGGCGAGCGAGATGTCCTCCGCCGAGGCGCTGGAAGTTGCGCGGAACAGCACGCCGGCGGCATTGCCGGATGAGCAGTTCGTTGATCCGAATGGCTTTACGGCCGGGCAGCAGGTGGCGATCGCGGCCATCGACTATGGCGTCGATCCGGTGGTCGGCGAGTTGCTGTTTGCCGGTCGCGAGGAATTGATCATCCGCCGCGAAGACGAGCGCGGCGGCGTGGTGCATGTGCACTTTCCGCGTTTTGGATTCCGCATCGAAGCACGCTGATCTCTCAAGTCCGATGCAAAACCCTGTAGGAGTGAGCCTGCTCGCGATAACGGTGTGTCAGTTGATGAATCCGCCGACTGACACACCGCTATCGCGAGCAGGCTCACTCCTACAGGTTATTTCAGGGCGGCGAGGATTTCGTCCGGGTCAAACCCGCGAATCAGCGTACCGTTGACATCGATCAGCGGAATCCCGCGCCCGCCCAATGCCTCGTACGCTTTGCGCGCCTCGGCATCCTTCTCGATATCGAACTCCTTGAACGAGATGCCCTTGCTGTCGAGAAAACGCTTGGTCTGCTTGCAGTAGCCGCACCAGTCGGTGGCATAGAGCACGACATTGGCCTGCACGCGTGTCTGCTCAGAAACCATTTGCGACGGGTTGAAAACTCGCTCGATCTTGCCCCAGTTCTGATAGACCACAACGACCAGCAGAACCAGGACAACCTTCTTCAGCACATTGCCGAGCATCAGTTGCGCCGCTTCAACTGATCAGTCAGCGAGGTTGGCAGGCCTTTGATGATCAGCGTGCCGTTCTCTTCGTCGTACTCGATCTTCGAGCCCAGCAGGTGTGCTTCGAAGCTGATCGACAGGCCTTCGGCACGGCCAGTGAAACGGCGGAATTGATTGAGGGTGCGCTTGTCCGCCGGGATCTCCGGCGACAGGCCGTAGTCCTTGTTGCGGATGTGATCGTAGAAAGCTTTCGGGCGTTCTTCATCGATCAACTCCGAGAGCTCTTCCAGACCCATTGGTTCGCCGAGCTTGGCCTGGCTGCTGGCGTAATCGACCAATGTCTTGGTTTTTTCGCGGGCGGAGTCTTCCGGCAGGTCTTCGCTCTCGACGAAATCACTGAAGGCCTTCAGTAGCGTACGGGTTTCGCCTGGACCGTCGACGCCTTCCTGGCAGCCAATGAAGTCGCGGAAGTATTCCGAGACCTTTTTGCCGTTCTTGCCCTTGATGAATGAAATGTACTGTTTGGACTGCTTGTTGTTCTGCCACTCGGAGACGTTGATCCGCGCCGCCAGGTGCAACTGGCCGAGGTCGAGGTGGCGCGACGGGGTCACGTCCAGCTCGTCGGTCACCGCCACGCCTTCGCTGTGGTGCAGCAGGGCGATCGCCAGGTAGTCGGTCATGCCTTGCTGATAGTGGGCGAACAGCACATGGCCGCCGACCGACAGGTTGGATTCTTCCATCAGCTTTTGCAGATGCTCGACCGCGACTTTGCTGAAGGCGGTGAAGTCCTTGCCGCCGTCCATGTATTCCTTCAGCCAGCCGCTGAACGGGAACGCGCCGGACTCCGGATGGAACAGACCCCAGGCTTTGCCCTGTTTGGCGTTATAGCTCTCGTTGAGGTCGGCGAGCATGTTTTCGATGGCTGCGGACTCGGCCAGTTCGGTGTCACGGGCGTGCAGAACTGCGGGCGTGCCGTCGGGTTTTTTGTCGATCAGGTGGACGATGCAATGACGGATCGGCATGGGCTTCTCGGCTGTTTGAAGGAAGGAGGGCAGGCTCCCCCGAAAAAGCGCCCAGTGTACCGCAACCACTGGTTTTGGCGCGGGTTGCAGGGCAAAACCGAGGGGTGCGCCCGGCCTTATGCAGTTTTTTACCGATTTAGAGCAATAAAGCTGACCAAATGGGTAGCTAGAGGCGGATATTTCCTTGTCGCTGTGCTAGTTTTGCCCGGTCTTACGCGAAGTCACTGCGTTAAGCGTGCATTCAGCATTTGTCAGGTCGAACCAAACCCTGATTTCGGCATCTATAACCCGACTCGTCGTGGTTATCGCCGAGGGTGCCAGATCCAGAAGATCGGGCTCGATGGCTGACACTGCACTCTGCAATCCATATGAATTTGATAGGGAAGGAACACTACATGGCTCTTACTAAAGACCAACTGATCGCCGACATTGCTGAAGCTATCGACGCGCCGAAAACCACCGCGCGTAACGCTCTGGACCAACTGGGCCAAATCGTTGCCGATCAGCTGGAAAATGGCGGCGAAATCACCTTGCCAGGTATCGGCAAGCTGAAAGTGACCGAGCGTCCTGCCCGCACCGGCCGTAACCCATCGACTGGCGCTGCCATCGAAATCCCTGCAAAGAAAGTGATCAAGCTGGTTGTGGCCAAAGGCCTGACCGACGCTGTGAACAAGTAAGACGCAGCGATAAAAAAAACCGTGCCCCGGAGCGATCCGGGCACGGTTTTTTTGTGTCTGTGATTTGATGACTGACTGATGAATGCCATAAACCATTGTGGGAGCGAGCTTGCTCGCGATAGCAGTGTGTCAGTCAGCTTCAATATCGACTGATACATCGCCTTCGCGAGCAAGCTCGCTCCCACAGTGGAACTTTGCCAAGTCAGTGGCTCAGTGTTAGCGAACCCAGCGCTCACGCCGCCAGATTTGCTGTTCGGACCTGGTCTGAAACGTCCAGGCCACAAAGCGGCTCTGCTTCTGCCCCTGGGACATCTCCACGACCTGGCTTTCCAGTACACCCGCTTTCTTCAGCGCGATTTCGATGGCCGGCAGGTTCGATGCCTTTGAGACCAGCGTGCTGAACCACAGCACCTTGTGCTGGAAGTTGGCGCTCTCGGCAATCAGTTGCGTCACAAAGCGCGCTTCACCGCCTTCACACCACAGTTCCGCCGACTGGCCGCCGAAGTTCAGCACCGGCAGTTTGCGTTTCGGATCAGCCTTGCCCAATGCGCGCCATTTGCGCTCGCTGCCCTTGGTCGCTTCGTCCATCGAGGCGTGGAACGGCGGGTTGCACATGGTCAGGTCGAAACGTTCGCCCGGTTCCAGCAAGCCGATGAGAATATGCTTGCGGTTTTCCTGCTGGCGCAGCTTGATGACCTTGCTCAGGTCGTTGGACTGCACGATGGCGCGGGCCGCAGCCACAGCAGTGGGGTCGATCTCCGAGCCGAGGAAGTGCCAGCGGTACTCACTGTTGCCGATCAGTGGGTACACGCAGTTGGCGCCCATGCCGATGTCCAGCACATTGACAATCGCGCCGCGCGGCACTTTGCCGTCGTTCATGCTCGCCAGCAGGTCGGCGAGAAAATGCACGTAATCGGCGCGGCCCGGCACCGGTGGGCAGAGGTAGTCAGCCGGGATGTCCCAATGCTGGATGCCGTAAAACGATTTAAGCAGTGCCCGGTTGAACACGCGCACCGCGTCCGGGCTGGCGAAGTCGATGCTTTCCTTGCCGTACGGGTTGGCGATTACAAACTTCGCCAGTTCCGGCGTGGTCTTGATCAGCGCCGGGAAGTCGTAACGTCCCTGATGGCGATTGCGCGGATGCAGGCTCGCCTTCTCACGCGGCTCGACGGCTTTGCTCGGGGTCGCAGCATCGGGCTTCTTGCGCGCAGGTTTGGGTGTGCGGGGGGCGGTCATGGGCGTGGTCGATTCGGGTATGGCTGAAAGTGGCGGGTATTGTCCCACATCCAGCCGCCGCGAACTCACTATCAGAAATACCACCGATCCTTGTGGAAGCGAGCTTGCTCGCGAAGGCGTCCTGCCGGTCAACATCTCTTTTGACTGACACGGCCTCTTCGTGAGCAAGCTCGCTCCCACAGGGATTGGCAGTGGATGAAAAAAATGTAGGCAATAAAAAAGGCGCGTCACCCATTCGGGTGGCGCGCCTTTTCAGTGCGATCTGCCGTTACAGACTGGCAATCCGCGCATGCTGCTCGGCCAGCTTGCCCAGCGCCTGTTCGGCCTCGGCCAGTTTGGCGCGTTCCTTGTCGATGACTTCGGCCGGGGCCTTGTCGACGAAACCGGCGTTGGCCAGCTTGCCGCCGACGCGCTGGACTTCGCCCTGCAGACGCAGGATTTCCTTGTCCAGCCGCGCCAGTTCCGCAGCCTTGTCGATCAGACCGGCCATCGGCACCAGCACTTCCATCTCGCCGACCAGTGCGGTGGCGGACAACGGTGCTTCTTCGCCGGCAGACAGAACGGTGATTGATTCCAGACGCGCCAGCTTCTTCAGCAGCGCTTCGTTCTCGCTCAGACGACGCTGGTCTTCAGCGCTGACGTTCTTCAGAAAAATCGGCAGCGGCTTGCCTGGGCCGATGTTCATCTCGCCACGAATGTTGCGCGTGCCGAGCATCAGTTCCTTGAGCCATTCGATGTCGTCTTCGGCGGCCGGATCGATGCGCTCTTCATTGGCCACTGGCCAAGGCTGCAGCATGATCGTCTTGCCCTGAATACCGGCCAGCGGTGCGATGCGCTGCCAGATTTCTTCAGTGATGAACGGCATGAACGGATGCGCCAGGCGCAGCGCCACTTCCAGCACGCGCACCAGCGTACGGCGAGTACCGCGCTGACGCTCGACCGGCGCGTTCTCGTCCCACAGCACTGGCTTGGACAGTTCCAGATACCAGTCGCAGTACTGGTTCCAGATGAACTCGTACAGCGCTTGCGCGGCCAGGTCGAAACGGAACTGATCGAGCTGACGGGTCACTTCGGCTTCGGTGCGTTGCAGCTGCGAAATGATCCAGCGATCGGCCAGCGACAATTCGTAGGCTTCGCCGTTCTGGCCGCAGTCTTCGCCCTTGTCCAGCACATAACGTGCGGCGTTCCAGATCTTGTTGCAGAAGTTGCGATAGCCTTCGACGCGGCCCATGTCGAACTTGATGTCGCGGCCGGTCGAGGCCAGCGAGCAGAACGTAAAGCGCAGGGCGTCGGTGCCGTAGCTGGCGATGCCATCGGCGAATTCTTCGCGAGTGGCTTTCTCGATCTTCTTCGCCAGCTTCGGCTGCATCAGGCCCGAAGTGCGTTTCTGCACCAGAGTTTCCAGGTCGATGCCGTCGATGATGTCCAGCGGGTCCAGAACGTTGCCCTTGGACTTGGACATCTTCTGGCCCTGGCCATCGCGCACCAGACCGTGTACGTAAACGGTCTTGAACGGAACCTGCGGCGTGCCGTCTTCGTTCTTCATCAGGTGCATGGTCATCATGATCATCCGGGCAACCCAGAAGAAGATGATGTCGAAACCCGTCACCAGCACGTCGGTGGAGTGGAATTTCTTCAGGAACTCGGTCTGCTCAGGCCAGCCCAGCGTGGAGAAGGTCCACAGGCCGGAACTGAACCAGGTGTCGAGGACGTCGTTGTCCTGTTGCAGCGCCACGTCGGGGCCGAGGTTGTGTTTGGCGCGCACTTCGGCTTCGTCGCGACCGACGTAGACTTTACCCGACTCGTCATACCAGGCCGGAATCCGGTGGCCCCACCACAGCTGACGGCTGATGCACCAATCCTGGATGTCGCGCATCCACGAGAAGTACATGTTTTCGTACTGCTTGGGCACGAACTGAATGCGGCCGTCTTCGACGGCAGCAATCGCCGGCTCCGCCAACGGCTTGGTCGACACGTACCACTGGTCGGTCAGCCACGGCTCGATGACGGTGCCGGAGCGATCGCCTTTCGGGGTTTTCAGGTTGTGATCGTTGATGCTCACCAGCAGGCCGGCAGCGTCGAAGGCGGCGACGATCTGCTTGCGCGCTTCGAAACGTTCCAAGCCAGCGAACTCGGCGGGAATCTTGCCGTCGATGCTCTCGTTCAGCGTGCCATCAAGGTTGAACACCTGTGCGGCCGGCAGCACGTTGGCGTTCTTGTCGAAGATGTTCAGCAACGGCAGGTTGTGGCGTTTGCCGACTTCGTAGTCGTTGAAATCGTGGGCCGGGGTGATTTTCACGCAACCGGTGCCGAATTCAGGATCGCAATAATCGTCGGCGATGATCGGAATACGGCGGCCAACCAATGGCAGCTCGACAAATTTGCCGATCAGGGCTTTGTAGCGCTCATCGTTCGGGTTGACCGCGACGGCAGAGTCGCCGAGCATGGTTTCCGGACGCGTGGTCGCGACGATCAGGAAGTCATTGCCCTCGGCGGTTTTTACGCCGTCGGCCAATGGGTATTTCAGATTCCACAGGAAACCCTTCTCTTCGTGGTTTTCCACTTCGAGATCGGAAATTGCCGTGTGCAGTTTGGTGTCCCAGTTGACCAGGCGCTTGCCGCGGTAGATCAGGCCGTCTTCGTGCAGGCGCACAAAGGCTTCCTTGACCGCTTCCGAAAGGCCGTCGTCCATGGTGAAGCGCTCGCGGCTCCAGTCAACGGACGAGCCGAGACGACGGATCTGCCGGCTGATGTTGCCGCCGGACTGCTCCTTCCACTCCCAGACTTTCTCGAGGAATTTCTCGCGACCCAGATCGTGACGATTCTGGCCCTGGGCTTCCAGTTGGCGTTCCACCAGCATCTGCGTGGCGATACCGGCGTGGTCGGTGCCCGGCTGCCAGAGGGTGTCGCGACCCTGCATGCGACGGAAACGGATCAGTGCGTCCATGATCGCGTTGTTGAAACCGTGGCCCATGTGCAGGCTGCCGGTGACGTTCGGCGGCGGGATCATGATGGTGTAGGACTCGCCCGCGCCTTGCGGGGCGAAGTAGTTCTCGGACTCCCAGGTCTTGTACCAGGAAGTTTCAATGGCGTGCGGCTGGTAGGTCTTATCCATGCGCGGCGGGACCCTATTGGCATTTATTCAGGAAAAGCCGGCAAGTATAGCGGGGGGGGCAGCCACAAGCCACAAGCTGCAAGCTTCAAGAGGAGCGCGGCGGATTTGCTTTGGCTTTGGCTTGCAGCTTAAATCTTGCCGCTTGCAGCTGCGGCGAGCAGCCGCTCCATTCGCGCATCGAGGCGGCGTTTGATTTCGGTTTCGATGTGCGGGGCGAAGTCGTCGATCACGTCTTGCATGATCAATTGCGCGGCGGCGCGCAGTTCGCTGTCCAGATGCAGCAGAGCGTCCGGGCCTTTGTCGACCGGTGCAGGCGGTTGTGCAGTGGCTGTCGGCGCTGGCGCGGCAGGCGGTTCGACGGCGGGCGGTTCGTTGCTGACCGGGTCGAACAGCATCGGAATCTGTTCCTGTTCGCCTTCATCGACCGTGTCGGTCAGCAAGGGCGGTTGCAGGTTGTCATCGCCGAGCAACTGGCGGATCGATTCGAGATCGTCCAGCAGGTGTGCGGACTTCTGTTGCGGTTTCGGAGTGTCCATTGGAGTGCTCAGAGTCGCTGTAAACGGTGGTCTTGCAGAGAATAGCCCTGTTCGCGGTAGAAGCGGAAACTCTCCCGCGCGGCCGCTCGAATCGTCGGGTCTTCGACCACCACTTCCGCCACACGGGCGAACTTGTTGGCGAAGCCCGGGACTTTCAGGTCGAGATTGATCAGCAGATCCTGATGTTGACCGCAGTCGTCACCCAGTCCCAGCACGATCAGCCCTTCTGCTTCGCTGTCGGCGGGACCGTGCGGCACAAAGCTTTCGCCCTTGAACGCCCACAGGCGCGCATCGAGATCGTCACGCTGGGCGGCATCGCTGCAATGCAGGTAGATGCGGTGGCCCATGCGCCAGGCTTTCTCGGTGAGCTTGCAGGCAAAGTCCAGTCGAGCCGAGGGATCGGCGCTGGGCAGGATATAGAAGTCGACTTTGGTCATTGCGGGTCCAGGGCAGCAAGCAGCGTCACCCTAGAGTGACGCCGCTTGTCAGCGGGTTCAGGCTTTGGCGCGATCCAGCAGGTACTGGGTCAGCAGTGGAACCGGACGGCCAGTGGCGCCTTTGTCCTTGCCGCCGCTGGTCCATGCCGTGCCGGCGATGTCCAGGTGCGCCCAGTTGAGGTCCTTGGTGAAGCGCGACAGGAAGCAGGCGGCAGTGATGGTGCCGGCCTTCGGCCCGCCAATGTTGGCGATGTCGGCGAACGGGCTGTCCAGCTGCTCTTGATACTCATCGAACAGCGGCAGTTGCCAGGCGCGGTCATCGGCAGCCTTGCCGGCGCTGAGCAACTGCTCGATCAGTTCGTCGTTGTTGCCCAGCAGGCCAGACGTGTGCGCGCCCAAGGCCACAACGCAAGCGCCGGTCAGGGTGGCGATGTCGATCACGGCTTGTGGCTTGAAACGCTCGGCGTAGGTCAGCGCGTCACACAGCACCAGACGGCCTTCGGCGTCGGTGTTGAGGATTTCTACGGTCTGGCCGCTCATGGTGGTGACGATGTCGCCCGGACGCGAAGCGTTGCCGCTCGGCATGTTTTCCGCACAGGCGAGTATGCACACCAGATTGATCGGCAGTTTCAGCTCGAGCACGGCGCGCAGGGTGCCGAACACGCTGGCGGCGCCGCCCATGTCGTATTTCATTTCGTCCATGCCGGCGCCCGGTTTCAGGCTGATGCCGCCGGTGTCGAAAGTGATGCCTTTACCGACCAGCGCGTACGGCTTCTCGGATTTCTTGGCGCCGTTGTATTGCATGACGATCAGGCGCGGCGGCTGGGCGCTGCCCTGGCCGACGGCATAGAACGAACCCATGCCGAGGGCTTTGATCTTCTTCTCGTCGAGTACTTCGACTTTCAGATCCTTGAACTCTTTGCCGAGGTTCTTGGCCTGTTCACCCATGAAGGTCGGGTGGCAGATGTTCGGCGGCAGGTTGCCCAGATCGCGGGTGAAGGCCATGCCGTTGGCGATCGCGGTGGCGTGGTTCACGGCGCGTTGCACTTCGGCCTGCGCAGCCTTTATGGTCAGCAGGGTGATTTTCTTCAGAGCGCGCGGTTCGGCTTTCTGGCTTTTGAACTGGTCAAAAATGTAGCCGCCGTCGACCAGAGTTTCCGCGAGCAGACGGGTCTTGCCGTAGCTGTCACGGTTTTTAACGATAACTTCATCCAGCGCCAGCACGGCGTCGCTGCCGCCCAGGCCTTTGAGGGTGTTGAGGATGCCGGCAACGATTTTGCGGAATGGGCGGTCGCCCAGTTCTTCGTCCTTGCCCACGCCGACCAGCAACACGCGCTCGGCTTTCAGGTTCGGCAGGCTGTGCAGCAGCAGGCTCTGACCGACCTTGCCGGCCAGATCGCCACGCTTGAGGACTGCGCTGATCGCGCCGCCGCTCAGTTCGTCGACCTGGGTGGCGGCCACGCCGAGTTTGCGGCCTTCGCCGACGGCAACCACCAGGGTGGCGGTTTTCAACGTTTCTGGGCTAACGCTTTTTACAACCAGTTCCATGTCCGGATCCCTGAATGAATGGTCAACACGCAGGCGTTCGACGTTGTCCGCAGTCGCCTGCTTATAGATAGAAGAGGCGCAGGCCAAAGCCTGCGACAAGGGCCGCAGTTTGAACCTCGCTCCCCGCGCCTGACAACCCTCAGCAAAGGATTACAGCGAAGGATGAGTGTGCGCAGTGACAGGCGCACCCAATCACAGGATAATGCCGCATCTTTTTTCGACCGCTCTGCGTTGCGGGCCGGTCGATGTGCTTGCTTGTTTGGCCGCCTTAGCCTGACAACCCTGGAGTGTCTGGTTTGATCGTCTTCCGTTATCTGTCCCGCGAAGTCTTGTTGACCCTCAGCGCCGTAAGTGCCGTGCTGCTGGTCATCATCATGAGCGGTCGCTTCATCAAATATCTGGCCCAGGCCGCTGCCGGCCAGCTCGATCCGGGCTCGCTGTTCCTGATCATGGGCTTTCGCCTGCCGGGTTTCCTGCAACTGATTCTGCCGCTGGGCCTGTTCCTGGGGATCCTGCTGGCCTACGGTCGCCTGTACCTGGAAAGCGAAATGACCGTGCTCTCGGCCACCGGCATGAGCCAGCAGAAGCTGTTTCGCATGACTCTGTTTCCGGCGACCCTGGTTGCGCTGGTGGTGGCGTGGCTCAGTCTGGGGCTGGCCCCGCAAGGTGCCAACCAGTTCCAGTTGCTGCTGAACAAGCAGGATGCGCTGACCGAGTTCGACACCCTTGAACCTGGTCGTTTCCAGGCACTGCGCGACGGTACGCGGGTGACCTACACTGAAACGCTGAGCGACGATCGGGTCAATCTGGGCAGCGTGTTCATTTCGCAGAAAAACCTCGGCGCCGATCAAAAGGATCGCGGCATTTCCGTGCTGGTCGCCGAATCGGGCCGTCAGGAAATCCGCCCTGACGGTAATCGCTATCTGATCCTCGACAACGGTTATCGCTACGACGGCAGCCCGGGTCAGGCCGATTACCGCGCCATTCACTACGAAACCTACGGCGTGCTGCTGCCCAAGCCGGACGTCAGCGAGGAAGTCACCGACCGTGACGCCATGCCGACTTCGTCGCTGCTGGGCAGCGATGACATCCGTTCCAGAACTGAACTGCAATGGCGTTTGTCGCTGCCGCTGCTGGTGTTCATCGTGACTCTGATGGCGGTGCCGCTGTCGCGCGTCAACCCGCGTCAGGGGCGTTTCCTCAAGCTGCTGCCGGCGATTCTTCTTTATATGGCTTACCTGACCATCCTGATTGCCGCCCGCGGTGCGCTGGAGAAGGGCAAGATCCCGCCGGCGCTCGGTTTGTGGTGGGTGCACGCGATCTTCCTGCTGATTGGCCTCGGCCTGCTGTACTGGGAGCCGCTGCGCCTGAAAATGGCCAGCCGTCGCTCCGCTGCGCTGGAGGTGGCCCGTGGTTAAACTCGACCGCTACATCGGCAGCAGCGTGTTCATGGCGATCATCGCTGTGCTGGCGATCATTCTCGGTCTGGCGACGCTGTTCGCCTTCATCGATGAAATGGGTGACGTCAGCGATACCTACACACTGGTCGACGTGCTGAGCTTCGTGCTGCTGACCGCGCCGCGCCGTCTCTATGAAATGCTGCCGATGGCCGCGCTGATCGGTTGCCTGATCGGCCTCGGCAGTCTGGCCAGCAGCAGTGAGCTGACGGTGATGCGCGCCGCGGGCGTGTCGATTGGCCGCATCGTCTGGGCGGTGATGAAACCGATGCTGGTGCTGATGCTGGCCGGCGTGCTGATCGGCGAATACGTCGCTCCAGCCACCGAAAGCATGGCACAAGCCAACCGTTCGCTTGCACAAGGCAGCGGCGATGCACAAAGCGCCAAGCACGGCATGTGGCACCGTCAGGGTGAGGAATTCATCCATATCAACGCCGTGCAACCGAACGGCCTGCTGTATGGCGTGACCCGCTACCACTTCGACAAAGAGCGCCACCTGCTCAGCTCCAGCTTCGCCAGGAAGGCCGAATTCGATGGCAATAAGTGGCAGCTCACCGACGTTGCTACCACGCTGTTCCATGAACGCAGTACTGAAGTCGTCAATACCCCGACCGAGGAATGGGACGTGGCGTTGAGCCCGCAGTTGCTGAGCACCGTGGTCATGGCCCCGGAATCGTTGTCGATCAGCGGTCTGTGGGGTTATATCCACTATCTGGCCGAACAAGGCTTGAGCAACGGCCGTTACTGGCTGGCATTCTGGGTCAAGGTGTTGCAGCCGCTGGTCACTGCCGCGCTGGTGCTGATGGCGATCTCTTTTATTTTCGGTCCGCTGCGATCGGTGACCCTCGGTCAACGAGTTTTCACGGGCGTACTGGTGGGCTTCACCTTCCGGATCGTCCAGGATTTGTTGGGGCCGTCGAGTCTGGTGTTCGGTTTTTCGCCGCTGTTTGCAGTGCTGGTGCCGGCCGGCGTGTGCGCATTGGCGGGTGTCTGGCTGCTCAGACGAGCGGGCTGATGAACAAGCTTTCATTCAGCGCTTGAACCCTGAAAACGCCCCGCTCGCAAGAGTGGGGCGTTTTTGCATGCAAACCGGATGACAGGCGAACGTGACGCTTGCGCGGACTATCAGGTACAATTCCCGGCTATTTTTCGGCGGGCCATGCCTGCAGCCTTTTTGAGTGTTGATCCGTGAGTGATTTGAGTCATATCCGCAATTTCTCCATCATCGCCCACATTGACCATGGCAAGTCGACGCTGGCCGATCGCTTCATCCAGATGTGCGGCGGCCTGGCCGAGCGCGAAATGGAAGCCCAGGTCCTCGATTCCATGGAGCTTGAGCGTGAACGCGGGATCACCATCAAGGCCCACAGCGTCACCCTTTATTACACCGCCAAAGACGGCATCAAGTACCAGCTGAACTTCATTGACACCCCGGGTCACGTCGACTTCACCTACGAAGTCAGCCGTTCCCTGGCCGCGTGCGAAGGTGCGTTGCTGGTGGTCGATGCCGGTCAAGGCGTTGAAGCCCAGTCCGTGGCCAACTGCTACACGGCGATCGAGCAGGGCCTGGAAGTCATGCCGGTGCTGAACAAGATCGACCTGCCACAGGCCGATCCGGATCGCGTCAAGGACGAGATCGAGAAGATCATCGGCATCGACGCCACCGACGCCGTGACCTGCAGTGCCAAGACCGGCCTGGGTGTCGACGAAGTCCTCGAGCGTCTGGTCCACACCATTCCGGCGCCGACCGGCAACATCGAAGATCCGCTGCAAGCGTTGATCATCGACTCGTGGTTCGACAACTACCTGGGCGTTGTGTCCCTGGTACGTGTACGCCATGGCCGGGTGAAGAAGGGCGACAAGATCCTCGTCAAGTCCACCGGCAAGATCCACCTGGTCGACAGCGTCGGCGTGTTCAACCCGAAACATACCGCCACCACCGATCTGAAAGCCGGCGAAGTGGGCTTCATCATTGCCAGCATCAAGGACATTCACGGTGCACCGGTCGGTGACACCCTGACCCTGTCCTCGACCCCGGACGTTGAAGTGCTGCCTGGCTTCAAGCGCATCCAGCCACAGGTTTACGCCGGTCTGTTCCCGGTCAGCTCCGACGACTTCGAGGATTTCCGCGAAGCGCTGCAAAAGCT
The DNA here is from genome assembly GCF_036668835.1 of Pseudomonas koreensis. GTDB lineage: Bacteria > Pseudomonadota > Gammaproteobacteria > Pseudomonadales > Pseudomonadaceae > Aquipseudomonas > Aquipseudomonas koreensis_I. The sequence goes on along the minus strand of NZ_JAZEVW010000001.1, from coordinate 1,117,832 downwards.
GACCCTCAACGACTCGTCGCTGCAGTACACTCCGGAAAGCTCCGACGCCCTGGGCTTCGGCTTCCGTTGCGGCTTCCTCGGCATGCTGCACATGGAAATCATCCAGGAGCGCCTCGAGCGCGAATACGACCTGGACCTGATCACCACCGCGCCGACGGTAATCTTCGAGCTGGTGCTGAAAACCGGTGAAACGATTTACGTCGACAACCCCTCCAAGCTTCCGGATGTGTCGTCGATCGAAGACATGCGCGAGCCGATCGTGCGGGCCAACATTCTGGTGCCGCAGGAACACCTGGGTAACGTCATTACCCTGTGCATCGAGAAACGTGGCGTGCAGGTCGACATGCTGTTCCTCGGCAATCAGGTGCAAGTGACCTACGACCTGCCGATGAACGAAGTGGTCCTGGACTTCTTCGACCGTCTCAAGTCCACCAGCCGTGGCTATGCTTCGCTGGACTACCATTTCGATCGTTACCAATCGGCTAATCTGGTGAAACTGGACGTGCTGATCAACGGCGACAAGGTCGATGCTCTGGCATTGATCGTGCACCGTGACAACTCGCACTACAAAGGTCGCCAGTTGACCGAGAAGATGAAAGAGCTGATCCCGCGGCAGATGTTCGACGTAGCCATTCAGGCCGCCATTGGTGGCCAGATCGTTGCGCGGACAACCGTCAAGGCACTCAGAAAGAACGTATTGGCCAAATGCTACGGTGGTGACGTCAGCCGTAAGAAGAAACTGCTGGAGAAGCAAAAGGCCGGTAAGAAACGCATGAAGCAGGTTGGCAACGTGGAAATTCCACAGGAAGCCTTCCTTGCCGTGCTCAGGTTGGAATAGTCAGGTCCTATGTCACTAAATTTCCCGCTGTTGCTGGTCATCGCCGTGTTCGTCTGCGGCCTGTTGGCGTTGCTTGATCTGTTGATTCTGGCGCCGCGTCGCCGTTCGGCTATCGCTTCCTATCAGGGCAGCGTCAGCCAGCCAGATGTCGTGGTGGTCGAAAAGCTCAACAAGGAACCGCTGCTGGTCGAATACGGCAAGTCGTTCTTCCCGGTGTTGTTCATCGTGCTGGTGCTGCGTTCGTTCCTGGTTGAGCCGTTCCAGATTCCTTCCGGCTCGATGAAACCGACCCTGGACGTCGGCGACTTCATTCTGGTGAACAAGTTTTCCTACGGGATCCGTCTGCCGGTGATCGACAAGAAGATCATCGAAGTTGGTGACCCGCAGCGCGGCGATGTGATGGTGTTCCGTTACCCGAGCGACCCGAACGTCAACTACATCAAGCGTGTAGTCGGCCTGCCGGGCGACACGGTGCGCTACACCGCTGACAAGCGTCTTTTCGTCAATGGCGAATCGATTGCCGAGCAGATGGTCGGCTCCGAGCCGGGCACGCTGGGCAGCGCTGAACTCTACAAAGAGAAACTGGGCGCCGCCGAGCACCTTATCCGCAAGGAGATGAGCCGCTATCGCGCCACGCCGGACCGCTCGTGGACCGTGCCTGCCGGGCATTACTTCATGATGGGCGACAACCGCGACAACTCCAATGACAGCCGTTACTGGGATGATCCGAACATTCCCAAGAACCTGCTGGGCATGGTTCCCGACCAGAATATCGTCGGTAAGGCCTTTGCGGTCTGGATGAGCTGGCCGGAGCCGAAACTCAGCCACCTGCCGAATTTCTCGCGGGTTGGCCTGATCAAGTAATCACACACGGCGCTGTTGACCACAGCGCCGAATGCATTTCTGGAGCCGGCACAATCGGCTTCACAATCGCCAGGATTTAATTTTTGAACACAGCGTTAATTGTCCCAGGCCTGCGCCGCACCCCGGCGATGGCAGTGGAATCCAGCCACGAACTCAGCGTGGGTAAACCGTGAGCGTTTCTCTAAGCCGTCTCGAGCGCCAGCTCGGTTACACCTTCAAGGATCAGGAGCTGATGCTGCTGGCCCTCACGCACCGCAGTTTTGCCGGGCGCAACAACGAACGCCTGGAATTCCTCGGTGATGCGATCCTCAATTTCGTCGCCGGCGAGGCCTTGTTCGATCGCTTTCCGCTGGCCCGCGAAGGCCAGTTGTCGCGTTTGCGCGCACGCCTGGTAAAAGGTGAGACGCTGGCCGTACTGGCGCGCGGTTTTGACCTTGGCGATTACCTGCGACTGGGTTCCGGTGAGTTGAAAAGCGGCGGCTTCCGTCGCGAGTCGATTCTGGCCGATGCCCTCGAAGCGTTGATCGGCGCGATCTACCTCGATGCCGGCATGGACGTCGCTCGCGAACGTGTACTGGCCTGGCTGGCCGGCGAGTTCGAAGGCCTGACGCTGGTCGACACCAACAAGGATCCGAAAACCCGTCTGCAGGAACACTTGCAGTCGCGCGGTTGCGAACTGCCGCGCTACGAAGTGGTGGATATCCAGGGCGAGCCGCACTGCCGAACCTTCTTCGTCGAGTGCGAAGTGGTCTTATTGAATGAAAAAAGCCGAGGTCAGGGTGTGAGCCGTCGTATTGCCGAACAGGTAGCGGCCGCCGCAGCACTGATTGCCCTGGGCGTGGAGAATGGCAATGACTGATACAAACGCAACTCGCTGTGGCTACGTTGCCATCGTCGGCCGTCCCAACGTCGGCAAGTCGACGCTGCTCAACCACATCCTCGGCCAGAAGCTCGCGATCACCTCGCGCAAGCCGCAGACCACGCGCCACAACATGCTCGGGATCAAGACCGAGGGCGACGTGCAGGCGATCTACGTCGATACGCCCGGCATGCACAAGGGTGGCGAAAAGGCCCTGAACCGTTACATGAACAAAACCGCTTCGGCGGCGTTGAAAGATGTCGACGTAGTGATCTTCGTGGTCGACCGCACCAAGTGGACCGAAGAAGACCAGATGGTCCTCGAACGCGTGCAATACGTCACTGGTCCGCTGATTGTCGCGCTGAACAAGACCGATCGCATCGAAGACAAGGCCGAGTTGATGCCGCACCTGAGCTGGTTGCAGGAGCAGTTGCCGAACGCGCAGATCATCCCTATTTCCGCGCAGCACGGGCATAACCTCGAAGCGCTGGAAAAAGTCATCGCCGATCACCTGCCGGAGAACGATCACTTCTTCCCGGAAGATCAGATCACCGACCGCAGCAGCCGCTTCCTCGCCGCCGAACTGGTGCGCGAGAAAATCATGCGCCAGATGGGCGCCGAGCTGCCGTACCAGATCACCGTCGAGATCGAAGAATTCAAGCAGCAGGGCAAGACCCTGCACATCCATGCCCTGATTCTCGTCGAGCGTGACGGCCAGAAGAAAATCATCATTGGCGACAAGGGCGAGCGCATCAAGCGTATCGGCACCGAAGCGCGCAAGGACATGGAGCTGCTGTTCGACTCCAAGATCATGCTCAACCTGTGGGTCAAGGTGAAGGGCGGCTGGTCCGACGACGAGCGTGCGCTGCGTTCGCTGGGTTATGGCGATCTGTAAATACGCGGTTGCCGCAACACCGAGGAAACCTGTGGGAGCGAGCTTGCTCGCGAATGGGATGTAACTTTCAGCATTGATGTTGACTGTCACACCGAATTCGCGAGCAGGCTCGCTCCCACAGTGGTTTTGGGGTGAATATAAAACCGCGTTTTATCCGTGAGAGTTCCATGTCCTCAAACCCGCCTCCCGCCCAACCCGCCTACGTCCTGCATTCGCGCGCCTACCGCGAAACCAGCGCGCTGGTCGACTTCCTCACGCCGCAAGGTCGGCTGCGGGCGGTATTGCGCAGTGCGCGCGGCAAGGCCGGCACGCTGGCGCGGCCGTTCGTGGCGCTGGACGTCGAGTTTCGCGGCAAGGGCGAGTTGAAGAATGTCGGGCGCATGGAAAGCTCCGGTACGTCGGCGTGGCTCAATGGTGAGGCGCTGTTCAGCGGCCTCTACCTCAATGAGCTGTTGATTCGTCTGCTGCCGGCTGAAGATCCGCATCCCGCCGTGTTCGATCACTACGCCGCGACCTTGCTCGCATTGGCTGAGGGGCGGCCGCTGGAGCCGTTGCTGCGTTCTTTCGAATGGCGCCTGCTCGACGACCTCGGCTATGGCTTCTCGCTCAATACAGACGTACACGGCGAACCCATCGCCGAAGACGGCCTCTATCGTCTGCAAGTGGATGCGGGGCTTGAGCGGGTGTTCCTGTTGCAACCGGGCTTGTTCAACGGCGTTGAACTGCTGGCCATGGCCGAAGCCGACTGGTCGGCCGCCGGCGCGCTGTCCGCGGCCAAGCGCCTGATGCGGCAGGCATTGGCCGTGCATCTGGGTGGGCGACCGCTGGTAAGCCGCGAGCTGTTTCGCAAGCCCTGATATGCTGTGCGCCGAATTCTTCCCTTCAGGAGCGCACTCGTGACCAGCAGCAATCGCATTCTTCTCGGCGTGAACATCGACCACGTTGCCACCCTGCGTCAGGCTCGCGGCACCCGTTACCCGGACCCGGTCAAGGCAGCGCTGGACGCGGAAGAGGCGGGCGCCGATGGCATCACCGTGCACCTGCGCGAAGACCGCCGTCACATCCAGGAGCGCGACGTCTTGCTGCTCAAGGACGTGCTGCAGACGCGCATGAACTTCGAAATGGGCGTCACCGAAGAAATGATGGCGTTCGCCGAGCGCATTCGCCCGGCGCACATCTGTCTGGTGCCGGAGACACGCCAGGAACTGACCACAGAAGGTGGCCTGGATGTAGCGGGGCAGGAAGAGCGCATCAGGGCAGCGGTTGAGCGGTTGTCGAAGATCGGCTGCGAAGTGTCGCTATTCATCGATGCCGATGAGCGACAGATTGCCGCCTCCCAACGCGTCGGCGCCCCCGCGATCGAATTGCACACCGGGCGTTACGCCGACGCCGAAACCCCGACTGACGTTGCAGAGGAGCTCAAGCGTGTTGCCGATGGCGTAGCGTTTGGTCTGGCTCAGGGTCTGGTCGTCAATGCCGGGCACGGCCTGCACTACCACAACGTTGAAGCCGTGGCGGCGATCAAGGGCATCAACGAATTGAACATCGGCCATGCGCTGGTGGCGCATGCGTTGTTTGTTGGCTTCAAGTCTGCTGTAGCCGAGATGAAAGCGCTGATTCTGGCCGCTGCCAAGCACTAAGCAACAACTCCGATCCAAATGTGGGAGCGAGCCTGCTCGCGAAGGCGGTTTATCAGTGAAAGTTATTTTTACTGACACACCGCCTTCGCGAGCAGGCTCGCTCCCACAGTGGTTTTATGGTGTTTTTAGAGCGGGGCAGGTTCCTGCGCCGGTTTCGACTTGTCGATCGCCGGCACATGCAGATTACCCTCGGCCACTTGATCGCCTTCAAGCTGCGGCTGGGTCACCCAGGTAAGGATGTCGTAATAGCGACGGATGTTCGCCACGAAATGCACCGGCTCGCCACCGCGGGCATAGCCATACCGGGTCTTGCTGTACCACTGCTTCTGCGACAGGCGCGGCAGGATCTTCTTCACGTCCAGCCACTTGTCCGGGTTCAACCCTTCCTTGGCCGTCAGTTTGCGTGCGTCATCAAGGTGACCGCTGCCGACGTTATACGCCGCCAGTGCGAACCAGGTGCGGTCCGGCTCCTTGATCGAATCGTCGAGCTGATCCTTCATGTACGCCAGGTATTTCGCTCCGCCCATGATGCTTTGCTTGGGGTCGAGGCGGTTGGACACGCCCATCGCCTGCGCAGTGTTCTGTGTCAGCATCATCAAACCGCGCACGCCGGTTTTAGAAGTGACGGTCGGCTGCCACAGCGATTCCTGATAACCGATCGCTGCCAGCAGGCGCCAGTCGACTTTCTCTTTCTTTGCGTAATTCTTGAAGTGCTGTTCATATTTCGGCAGGCGCTGCTGCAAGTGCTGGGCGAAGGTTGTGGCGCCCATGTAGCCGAGCACGTCGACGTGGCCGTAATAACGATCCTTCAGCCGTTGCAGTGTGCCGTTCTTCTGCACCTTGTCGAGGTAGGCGTTGATCTCGTTGAGCAGGCTGTTGTCTTCGCCCGGCCCCACGGCCCAGCTCTGGCTGCGTGCATCGCCAAGGTCGAAGGCCACGCGAATGTTGGTGAAGTACACCTGGTTCATCGCCACTTCGTTGGAATCAACCAAAGTCAGGTCAATCTGGCCTTCATCGACCATGCGCAACAGGTCGACCACCTCTACCGCGTCGGATTCTTCGTACTCGATAGCGGGAAATTTCTGTTTCAGCTCGGCCAGTTGTTCAGCGTGGGTGCTGCCCTTGAGCACCATGATCTTCTTGCCGACCAGATCGCCGGGATCGGTCGGCCGCGACTGGCCGTTGCGGTAGATGATCTGCGGGGTAACTTCAAGATAGGAGTGGGAAAAGCGTACCTGCTTCTTGCGTTCATCGCTGCTGACCAGGCCGGCCGCAGCGAGCACCGGGCCATTGGGCTTGCCGATCTGGTTGAACAGGTCATCAAGGTTGTCGGCAGTCTCGATCTTCAGCTCGACGCCCAAATCATCGGCGAAACGCTTCACCAGCTCGTATTCGAAGCCGGTTTCACCGCTGCGATCCTGAAAGTAGGTGGCGGGGCTGTTACGGGTGATCACCCGCAGCACACCGTCCTCCTTTACGCGCTCAAGCGTGTTGGGTTTATCAACACAGCCACCGAGCATCAGGAAGAGTCCGGTTGCGATCAGCCATTTGGCGTACCGCGGACGCAAAGCCGTTGGAAAAAACATCTGCGCAGTATACGCAAACGGCCACGGGCGCCATATCTCGACAGTGCGCAAGGAGTCTGCTAAAGGTCACAAAATCGAGCAAAACCCCCTGAAAGCGGGCGCAACAGGCTTTTTGTTACAGTAAAAATAAGCCGCTGTTACACGGGTGATTTACCTGACCCCGGAGGCAGAAACACACAACGGTATGCCAATGCAACCGTGCGTAGCGTTTCGGGTGATGTTGAGGGCGGTTTAGGCTAGAATGCACGGCCTCAAAGCACACCCCTTCCCGAGGCTGTCCCGAAGATGTTGATCCTGCGCGGCGCTCCTGCCCTTTCTGCCTTTCGCCACAGCAAACTCCTTGAGCAACTGAGCCAGAAGGTTCCAGCTGTCAGTGGCCTGTATGCTGAATTCGCTCACTTCGCCGAAGTCACCGGCGTCCTGACCGGCGACGAACAGCAGGTGCTTGCGCGCCTTCTGAAGTACGGTCCAAGCGTTCCGGTTCAAGAGCCGACCGGCCGTCTGTTTCTGGTGCTGCCGCGTTTCGGCACCATCTCGCCGTGGTCGAGCAAGGCCAGCGATATCGCCCGCAACTGCGGCCTGAGCAAGATCCAGCGTCTGGAGCGCGGTATCGCCTTCTACGTTGCCGGTCAGTTCAGCGAAGCCGAAGCCCAGCAGATTGCCGACGTGCTGCATGACCGCATGACCCAGATCGTACTGGCCAACCTCGAACAGGCTGCCGGCCTGTTCAGCCACGCCGAGCCGAAGCCGCTGACCGCGATCGACATCCTCGGTGGCGGCCGCGCTGCGCTGGAAAAGGCCAATACGGAACTGGGCCTGGCCCTGGCCGAAGACGAGATCGACTATCTGGTCAACGCCTTCAACGGTTTGAAGCGCAACCCGCACGACATCGAACTGATGATGTTCGCTCAGGCCAACTCCGAGCACTGCCGCCACAAGATCTTCAACGCCAGTTGGGACATCGACGGCCAGAGCCAGGAAAAAAGCCTGTTCGGCATGATCAAGAACACCTATCAGATGCACAGCGAAGGCGTGCTGTCCGCTTATAAAGACAACGCCTCGGTGATCGTCGGCAACGTCGCCGGCCGCTTCTTCCCGAACCCTGAAACCCGCCAGTACGGCGCGGTGCAGGAGCCGGTGCACATTCTGATGAAGGTTGAAACCCACAACCACCCGACTGCGATCGCTCCGTTCCCGGGTGCATCGACCGGCTCCGGCGGCGAGATCCGTGACGAAGGCGCTACCGGGCGCGGTGCCAAGCCCAAGGCCGGCCTGACCGGTTTCACCGTATCGAACCTGCAGATCCCGGGCTTCGAACAGCCATGGGAAGTGCCGTACGGCAAGCCTGAGCGCATCGTTACCGCGCTGGACATCATGATCGAAGGCCCGCTCGGCGGCGCCGCGTTCAACAATGAATTCGGTCGTCCGGCCCTGACTGGCTACTTCCGTACCTTCGAACAATCAATCACCACCCCGCACGGTGACGAAGTGCGCGGTTACCACAAGCCGATCATGTTGGCTGGCGGCATGGGCAACATCCGTGAAGAACACGTCAAGAAAGGCGAGATCGTGGTCGGCTCCAAGCTGATCGTGCTCGGCGGCCCGGCGATGTTGATCGGTCTGGGCGGCGGCGCGGCATCCTCGATGGCCACCGGCACCAGCTCGGCTGATCTCGACTTCGCTTCCGTACAGCGTGAAAACCCTGAGATGGAGCGTCGCTGCCAGGAAGTCATCGATCGTTGCTGGCAACTCGGTGACAAGAACCCGATCAGCTTCATCCACGACGTCGGTGCGGGCGGTCTGTCCAACGCCTTCCCGGAACTGGTCAACGACGGCGACCGCGGTGGCCGTTTCGAACTGCGCAACATTCCCAACGACGAGCCGGGTATGGCCCCGCACGAAATCTGGTCGAACGAATCTCAGGAACGTTACGTTCTCGCGGTCGGTCCGGCTGACTTCGAGCGCTTCAAGGCGATCTGCGAACGCGAACGTTGCCCGTTTGCTGTAGTCGGTGAAGCCACTGCCGAGCCGCAACTGACCGTGACCGACAGCCACTTCGGCAACAACCCGGTGGACATGCCCCTCGAAGTGTTGCTGGGCAAGGCGCCGCGCATGCACCGTTCGGTGGTTCGCGAAGCTGAAATGGGCGACGACTTCGATCCGTCGAACCTTGATATCACCGAGTCCATCGAACGCGTTCTGCATCACCCGGCCGTGGCGAGCAAAAGCTTCCTGATCACCATCGGCGACCGCACCATCACCGGCCTCGTCGCCCGTGATCAGATGGTCGGCCCATGGCAGGTGCCGGTGGCCGACGTTGCCGTCACCGCGACCAGTTTTGACGTCTACACCGGTGAAGCCATGGCGATGGGCGAGCGTACTCCGCTGGCTCTGCTGGACGCGCCGGCATCGGGCCGCATGGCCATCGGCGAAACCATCACCAACATTGCCGCCTCGCGCATCAACAAGCTTTCCGACATCAAACTGTCGGCGAACTGGATGTCCGCCGCCGGCCACCCGGGCGAAGACGCGCGTCTTTACGACACCGTGAAAGCAGTCGGCATGGAACTGTGCCCTGAGCTGGGCATCACCATTCCGGTGGGCAAGGACTCGATGTCCATGGCTACACGCTGGAATGACAACGGCGAAGAAAAAACCGTGACCTCGCCGATGTCGCTGATCGTGACCGGTTTCGCGCCAGTGGCTGACATCCGTCAGACCCTGACCCCGGAATTGCGCATGGACAAGGGCACCACCGACCTGATCCTGATCGACCTCGGTCGCGGGCAGAACCGTATGGGGGCGTCGATCCTTGCGCAAGTCCACGGCAAACTCGGCAAGCACGCGCCGGACGTCGATGACGCCGAAGACCTGAAAGCCTTCTTCGCGGTGATCCAGGGCTTGAACGCCGACGGTCACCTGCTGGCGTACCACGACCGTTCCGACGGCGGTCTGCTGACCTCCGTGGTGGAAATGGCCTTCGCTGGCCACTGCGGTCTGAGCCTGAACCTGGACAGCGTTGCCGAATCCGCCGCGGAAATCGCCGGCATTCTGTTCAACGAAGAACTGGGTGCGGTGATCCAGGTTCGTCAGGACGCCACCCCGGACATCCTCGCGCAATTCAGCGCTGCGGGCCTGGGCGACTGCGTGTCGGTGATCGGTCAGCCGATCAACAACGGTCAGATCAACATCACCTTCAACGGTGACACCGTATTCGAAGGCCAGCGCCGTCTGCTGCAGCGTCAGTGGGCAGAGACCAGCTATCAGATCCAGCGTCTGCGCGATAACGCCGAGTGCGCCGAGCAGGAGTTCGACGTGCTGCTGGAAGAAGACAATCCGGGCCTGAGCGTCAAGCTCAGCTACGACGTCAATCAGGACATCGCCGCGCCGTACATCAAAAAAGGCATTCGCCCTCAGGTGGCGGTGCTGCGTGAGCAGGGCGTCAACGGTCAGGTGGAAATGGCCGCCGCGTTCGACCGCGCCGGTTTCAGCGCGATCGACGTGCACATGAGCGACATTCTCGCCGGCCGTGTCGACCTCAACGAGTTCAAAGGCCTGGTGGCCTGCGGTGGTTTCTCCTACGGCGACGTGCTCGGCGCTGGTGAGGGCTGGGCCAAGTCAGCGCTGTTCAACAGCCGCGCCCGCGATGCGTTTCAGGGCTTCTTCGAGCGTAACGATAGCTTTACCCTCGGCGTGTGCAACGGTTGCCAGATGATGTCCAACCTGCACGAGCTTATTCCGGGCAGCGAGTTCTGGCCGCACTTCGTGCGCAACCGCTCCGAGCAGTTCGAAGCGCGCGTGGCGATGGTGCAGATCCAGGAGTCGAATTCGATCTTCCTGCAGGGCATGGCCGGTTCGCGCATGCCGATCGCCATCGCCCACGGTGAAGGTCATGCCGAGTTTGCCAGCGAAGAAGCACTGCTCGAGGCCGATCTGTCCGGTTGCGTGGCGATGCGTTTCGTCGACAACCATGGCAAGGTCACCGAGCGTTATCCGGCCAACCCGAACGGCTCGCCGCGCGGGATTACCGGCCTCACCAGCCGTGACGGCCGCGTGACGATCATGATGCCGCACCCGGAGCGGGTATTCCGCGCGGTGCAGAACTCGTGGCGCTCGGAAGACTGGAACGAGGACGCGCCGTGGATGCGCATGTTCCGTAATGCGCGGGTCTGGGTAAACTAAAAGCGGTGGACTGAGGCCTGTGTACAAGCTCGCGTTTTTCGTTCCCGACAGTCATGTCGAGGTGGTCAAGGGCGCTGTGTTCGCTGCCGGTGGTGGGCGGATCGGTGACTATGACCACTGTGCGTGGCAGGTGCTCGGCTCTGGTCAGTTTCGGCCGTTGGATGGCAGTCAGCCGTTCATTGGCGAGGCGGGGCAGGTTGAGCGGGTCGAGGAGTGGAAGGTTGAGCTTGTTGTCGCGGATGAGTTGATTGTTGCTGTTGTGGCAGCGTTGAAATTGAGTCATCCGTATGAGACGCCGGCTTATGAGGTGTGGCGGCTGGAAGATTTCTGATCGTTTTGGCTGCTGAAACAGGAAACCCGCAGATGAGTGATCGTCTGCGGGTTTTTTGTTGCTCTCGATTTTATGAGCGAGAGCCTTACAGCCGACTGGTATCTGCTTGATGTACTCGGTTGAAACTGTGGGAGCGGTCCGGGCGCAGCGGCTACGGTTTGCTTCGCTGCACCTACTTGCGCTGTGTCTGGCTGCGCCAGACGGTCGCTGCGCTCCCACACCCGGATCAATCCCTCTACTCAGCCTTCCGATGTCGCCGGTGACGCAAGATCAACGGCACTCGAGCTAACGCTCATTGTTGAGTGGTTAGAAGCGGTTGTTCGGCTTGGGATTTGTGGTGTCGCGGCCCCTCACCCCAGCCCTCTCCCCCTGGAGAGGGAGCCGATTTGTGGAGGCTTCAGAATTTGAGTACGACACGGTAATTGACGTCGGCGTAGCTCTCGCATTCACCACGGCCAGTCCCCTCTCCCTTTGGCAGAGGGCTAGGGTGAGGGTGGCGATCTAAAGTCTGTTAAAGCAGATTATGAATCGGCAGTACCTTCGCGCGTGCCGCCCAAGCGCTGCGGACATTCACAGCTTTTGGGCATGAAAAAACCACTGGGCTTGCAAAACCCAGTGGTTTTTCGTAACCCGCAAGCGGCCTGGGTTATTTCACCTGCGTCAACTTCACATCTGTTTCAAGCATGTCGATCAGCGTCCGCAGATATTTGAAGCCCTGATCTTTCTTCTCCCAACGATCTATGAACAACAGGCCTTTGTCGTTGACCTGGATCGGCGTGACAACGATGTCGCCTGTTTTGGATTTATGCACCAGGCGGGTACCGTTCGAGCCTTCGTTTTCGATGAGGAACATACCGGAATGCGTCAATTTGCTGCGGCTGACAGAGGGCGTCGGGGCAGGCTTTTTCTTTCCGGCAACGGCCACTTCCATGACGAAGTCGTTGCGTAGGCCGATGATATTGGTTCCACTTTTTGCAGTCATATCGGTCACGACTTCGGCTGTTCCGCGATGGATAGCTCTAGCCAGCTCGGGTGCGGTGTCGCGCACGTGAAGACTGACGGCTGACAAGGTGTCCGCCAGACCCGGCACACCAAGATTGTAATTGGTGTGTGAATTGCCAATGAGCGCCACCCATTTATGCGGCCCGTTCGCCAGCTGGTCAGCCTCGATCACTTGGGTTGCGAAAAAGCTGAACATCTCGTTTCGCGAAATATCCTGCTGAGAAATACCCTTGAGGTGGTAGGAGGCCGTGCAATCGAGCGCTTTGATCCGGACATTGTATTTGGCCGCTGCCTGATAGACCTCGGTAAACGTATCGGTACCATCATAGGTGGGCATGTGCCCCTGGTCCTGACGATGCAGATAAGTTTTGAGGCTGTCCGGCATGCGTTGGGTCTGAAGAAAAATATTCAGATCGGCCTGGTGCAAATCGGTCAATACATGCTCCATGTACAGCGTGTCGTAACCGGCTTGCTTGAGCGCCTTCATGTGCTCTTTCAACAGCGCTTTGCTCGATACATCCCCGTGGGCTTCGCCGATCACCAGGTTCAGGCGTCGGTCCGACAATTGCTGTAAGAAAGCTTCGAACGTAGTGTCGGACGTAAGCAGTGGCAGGATCGGCGCTTCGGGAGGGCTGTAATCAGTAAACGTGTCTCGGGCCTTTTTCTCCAGGCGCTTGCGACTGGCAATGAAGGCGTCGTAGGCCACTTGTTCACTCGGTACCACCGGGCGGTAGGTTGAATCCATGGAGTAGGGTTTATGCAGCATTTGGGCGATGTCGTCACGCAGTGGCGGAGCAATGTCGAATTCGCTGAAATGATCAACGACGGCAGCCCTTGCGGCTGGCTTCGAGACAGGTTGAGGCGCTTTGTACGCGGTGGGTATTTGTACGAGGTAGTCGCCCCTCGCTGCCGCATCCCCGGCGATTGCGCCTGGCGCATCCACGCCGACGCGCGCGGGCCGGGACAGCTCGATGTCTTCAATCCGCACGGCGATGGCGTCATGCAAATCGGCCAGGCCGGGCGTTTTATCGAAGGTGCTCATGCGTGTCTGTTCTGTGAGCACTATCCAGCGTTCATCGGTTGCATCGGCGATATCGGCCGACAAAGTCTTGTGCGAGTAAAAATTCCTGATGCTGTTGCTTCGAGCGGTCAATGGCGAGACGTCGGCCAGCACCATGGCGTGCTCCAGTTGATAGCTGGTCGAGGCGTCCAGTGCGTGGATTTTCAAGCCCTTCTCTTGAGCTTTACGCACCAGCGCCAGATACGAGTACGACGCGTCCTTCTCGTGGCCCAGCGCACGGTCAACCGCTTTGAGATGGGTTTTGATGTGTTTCCATGTCCCACCCTTGTTCATCTTTTCCAGCTTGGGGTAAAACACATCCGCCGCCAGATACTCGACATAAAGGCGCTTGAAACCGCTTGCAACGAGTTCGTCGACATGATCGATCAACATTTGTTTGCTGGCGATAGAACCGGGCTGCGCGCCGATCACCAGGTTTTTTCCTTTGAATGCATCGCTGGCGATCAACTGTGCAATCGAAGTATCGGCGTCCACTGCCGGGACTTCGGCGCGAGCGGGCAGGGGGGCGAGTTCGGCGAAGTGACGAGTGGCATCGGTGCTGAGTTTTTCGACCTGTTTGAGGTAGGCGATGCGTGTCGAGGCGAGTTCATCGGCTGCACTGACCATTGTCGCGAGGGGGCTGGTGCCCATGTAATCCTGACCGCGCTGGATAATGTTCTCCCGGGTTTGCGGATTCATCACCGTTTCGACGCGCTGGCGGTACTTGTCCGCCACGCCATAATCCCTGTACGGGCCTGGAGTCTCTGGCACGGCATCGTACTTTGGCGCGCCACCGGCCATTCCGCTGCGCACCATCATGCCGTTTGCATCGGGCACCACCAGAATGCCGGTCGAAACGAGGTCAGGGGAGTTCGGCTGTGGTTTGTAGAGCAAATGACGTCCGAGTGCGTCGGGATTTTTCCCGGTGTAGTACAACTGGCTTCTGAAGACCACTACACGCATGTCGTCCCACTCGGGTTGGGGCGCGACCTGATTGATCAACTTCGTGACATTCTGTTGTTCATTGCCGGCACTGGCGATTGCCTGGCGCAACGGGCGGCGCACAGGTTTGAGTGAGCCCAAGGCGGGACGCAGATCGGTCAGCACCGCGCCCGCACTGTTGAACAAATAACCGAGCAAGTGCTGGAAGGCTTCGCCGTGGTCGCCCTGGCGATAAGCGTGGAGGGCGAGCATGGCGTCCTTGAACGCCAGCAGCAGACCGGTGCTCAGGCTTAGCAGCGGGAATGGCGCGGTGGCGATGGCGGTGATCCATTCGACACTGGTCCAGATCAGCCCGGCGATCATTTCGGTACGGCTGGTCGTTGTGGCGTGGACGTTGTCGATCCGGCGTTGCAGCTTCATGTTGTACAGCGCCGTGCGCAAATCGCTGACCGCGGCGGTGGCCGGTGTCGAGTCATAGCGGGCAGGGCTGGGCGTGGTTTTGTTGAGGTCTTTGGGCAGCTTTTTTTTCGCGTTTTCGAGGAATGTTCGCACGCGTGTTTGTGCACTCACGCCAACCCGGGATGTGAGGTATTCGATCATCCCGGCCTGCTGCTGGAGCAGGTAGTTGAACAGCCGCGCTTCACGAAAACTGACGCCGTCGGGCGCATCCGGGGTGTAGAGCAGCACCGGGTTATCGGCATGACTGAACAGCCACGTATCGATCACCCATTCGCCGTCGATCATCAGGCGATGGATGGGAAACTTCGTGCGAGTGGGGCCGGAGCTTTCGTCCATGCTGCTGATGCTTTGCTCCAGCCACAGCAGATCGTGGCTGACGATATGGCCTTGCAGCTGGCATTCCAGCGCGGCGCTTTTCATCTGACGTTGAGTGATTGCCAAGGTCGCGTTGCGTCTGAAATCGTAGCCCTCGCTTGTCGCGCTTTGCAGTTCATCCTTGACCTTGTTGGTGTAGCGCTGGCCGATCCATACACCCGTCACCGAACGCGCGACGTTTTGCGCAGTGAGATTGCCCAGATCGATACCCGACGGGCCTTTGAAACGTGCTGAACTGGAAAATTTTGCATCAAGGAAACCGACACCGTCTGCGTAGCCGTCGCGATACAGCTGCGTGTACGTCAACGGTTTTGGCGTCCATGAGCGCACCAGGGCGGTCGGCGAGTAGGCCCAGACAGTGTCTGGGTCGACGTCGTTGGCCGGACGCTTGAGCAGGCGGTTCAGACTGATTCTGGCTTGCTGGTGCACGTAATCATTGAAGTCCGGAAAGCGCGCGCCCGACAAGGAATGTTTGTTGAACGCGCGCAAGGCTCCTTCAGCGTCCTCGCTCAGGGTCGTCAGCTTTCTGCGGACGGTGGCGGTCGTCGAGCGATACCACAGTGGCGTGCTGAAGTCATAGTCATCGATGCGCGTTGCCAACAGATGTTCGGCCATGGCGCGGAGACTGTCGAGATGATTGCCAATGTTATCGAACCTGACCTTCTGATGTTCCAAAGCCTCAGGTTTTAAGCTCAGTCCGGCCAGCACTTTGCGTAGCGTCGTGCGAAAGCGCATCGGTGCGCGACTGATCAGGTAACCGGCCATGCTGTCGGCGAGATCGCTGTGCCTGGCCCAGCCCAGCAGATGGGTCTGGCATTCACGCTCACTGTCGAAGGCCTGGAACTGTTGCTCGCGAGGGGCTTCTGGTGTGCACAGCAAGACACGCTTGATGGCGCCGCTGGCGTCGCTCTGGCGCAGTACCCACAGATCCTGCAGTTGTGCTCCGTGCAGCGACAGGGTGGCGGCTCGCAAGTGCGGATCGCTGCCGCTGCGCAAGCGCTGAATCAGCGGCAAATCACTGTCGAGCAAGTGCCCCTGCATGACTGCCTTATGAGCGAGGGCGACGATACGGTGCTCAAGCATCCGCTCAATGGCGGGTTTGATGGCGGCTCCTGCCTGCATCTGTTTCTGCAGTCGATTGAAGTCAACCCGAGGTTCCAGGCTCATCGCCTGCTTGACCAGCCATGCCGGCGTCAGGTCGGCGTAGGTTTGCGACAGGGGGGAGCCGTCATAAGTAAGGGTGGTGTAGCTCAGGAATTCCGAACCCGGCAATTCATCGCCAGTGTGTGGGCCGCGCAAGGACCAATCGAGGAGATTGATCCGATGCACATATACGCCATAGCCAGGCACCCGTCGGTCCGTCGAGATTTGCAGCTTTTCCGGCTCCAGATCGTCGATTTCCAGGTCATCGTCAAGGTGTTCCAGCCATTGCTGACGAGCCAGCGCGGGGAGACTGACCGTTGGCCCCATCAGATCCAGCAGGTGTTGCCGGGACTGTTGGTAGTTGCGCAAGTGCTCGGCCAGTTCATTTTGCCGTGCGGTGCTGGCGCTGCGATACCAACCCGGAGCGCTGTAGCGCAGGTGGCGTTCAAACAGGGTTTGTGCGCGTAACTCAAGGCGTGGAGTGAGATCCGGCAGGGCGGCGGCGATCGCTTTTTCAAGCGCTGCGAGCAATAGAGTGACGTTTTCTTGCGGATTATCGGCGAAGCTCAGGGCGCGTTCGATATCCTGCGTGCGTTTTTCGATCAGCGCGTCGTAGGTGTGTTCGAAGAGAGGTTTGCTGTCGATGGGCGCGAGCGACAGCGGCCAGATTCCTGCGGCACCGACGTCGTGGTAGCGCGTCGGCAGCAATAGCAGGAACTCATTGCGGCTGCTGCGCTGCTTCAGCGACGCACGCAGGTGAGCGTCGAGATCGGCCAGGGAGTTGAAGAACTCTATGCCTCGTGCGGGGGTGAACAGCATGGCGTAGCCGGCGCTCTGGTCTGTCAGCAAGTCTGTGACCCGCGGGCTGTTCTTCTCCGTGACGACAAACGCGCCGGCCAGCTCGACGGTGGTGTTCTGATAACTGAACTGCAGGGCATAAGTGGCGGGGCGCAGCATCGGCCCCAAGCCGAGTTTTTCCAGCAGCTCGCCGGCTTGTGGATGTATCAGGCGGTCCGTGACGGCCTGTCGTGCCTCGTGTTCGATAGCGGTGAAGCCGGCGTCGTATTTGAGGAAGCTTTTTGCCGGTCTGCCGTCGATTCTGTCGCTCTGATCCATGTTGATCAGTTGAGTGTTGAGTCTGACCTTCAGCGTCGTGATGAGCTGTTTGCCCGCGGTGCTTTGCAGGTCGCTGGGTTCCAGCGTCTGATAGAGCGCACGGCTGCGTTGCAGGTAGCCAGTGCGGTAGGTTTTCAGCTGCTCGTTGAGGTTTTTCAGGTAGGTCTGTTCGGTGCTCGGTGGGTGTTCGGGCAGTAAGGGGTCGGGTGTCTGGAACAGGTAGTTGCCGATCTGGTTGAGATCACTTTTGATTTCTTCGGCGGTGGGGGCTGTGGGCGTGCTCATGGGCACTTTCTCCAGGCTGGGGATGAGAGCCCAGCATGGCGATGAGGGTGTTTTGCGGGGTGGTATATATGTCGCGCTTTTTGGCGAAGACCTCGTTGCGAGGGGAGCGAGCCCCTTGGCGAAGAGGCCCGCCGTGACACTGAAAATCAAGCTTGCGTGCTGATCTCCCGACGGCTCGCCAAGCGCTCGATTGCTTCACTCAGACTCGCTGCCTTGTCTGCGACCAGCAAATGCCAGACCCCGCCCTGCAGTTGGCTGACGCCCAGACAACCCAGCGCTTTGAGCTGCGTCTCGGACAACGCCTCGCCATCGGCCAGTTGCAGACGAATCCGGGTCATGGCGATGCAACTGACGTGTTGCACATTGTCGCTGCCACCCAACGCTTTCAGCCATTGCTGCGCCTCAGCACCGGCGACTGCCAATGGTTTCGGCTCATCGATAACCGCCGTCGGCGAGGTGATCGAAGCGCGACCCAACGTCGGCAGGGCCAGGCGAATTTCATCGGCAATGCTGTCGGCCAGCGGCCCGACCACCACCTGCAAACTGCCGCCCTTGCCGGGGCGAACCACCGCCATCGCGCCGAGTGCTTTCAGCTCGGTGTCCAGCGCCTTGTTGCGATCGACCATCTCCAGCCGCAACCGTGTCGTGCAAGCGCCCACCGTCAGCAGATTTTCGGCGCCCCCCAAGGCCTTGATATAAGCACTGGCGCGCTCGTTCTCGGTGAGTACGGTTTTCTCTTCGACCGCTACATCCTCGCGCCCCGGTGTTTTCAGATTGAAACGCCGGATGCAGAAATCGAAAACGCAGTAATAGATGACCGCATAAGCCAATCCGACCGGAATCACCAGCCAGCCATTGGTCGAGCGACCCCAGCCGAGAATCATGTCGATGAAGCCGCCGGAGAAGGTGAAGCCGAGGTGGATGTTCAGGCCATTGGTGATCGCCATCGACAAACCGGTGAGCAACGCGTGAAGCAGATACAACAGCGGCGCGAGGAACATGAAGGCGAATTCGATCGGCTCGGTTACCCCGGTCAAAAACGAGGTGAGGGCCATCGACAGGAAAATCCCGCCCATGACCTTGCGCCGCTCCGGCAGGGCGTTGCGGTACATCGCCAGGCACGCCGCCGGCAGGCCGAAGATCATCATCGGGAACATCCCGGTCATGAACTGGCCGCCCTTCGGGTCGCCGGCGAAGTAGCGCGACAGATCGCCCGTCACCAGTGCGCCCGTGGTCGGGTCAGTGAAATTGCCGAACACGAACCACGCCATGTTGTTGAGGATGTGGTGCAGACCGGTGACGATCAGCAGGCGGTTGAACACGCCGAACACGAACGCGCCGATACTGCCGCTTTCCATCATCAGCGCGCCGAACGCGTTGATGCCGTGCTGGATCGGCGGCCAGATGTAGCCGAACAACACGCCCAGACCGACCGCTGCGAAACCGGTGACGATTGGCACGAACCGCCGCCCGCCGAAGAACGCCAGATACTCCGGCAGCTTGATGTCCTTGAAACGGTTGTACAGCGCGCCGGCCATCAGGCCGCTGACGATCCCGGCGAGCATGCCCATGTTGATGGTCGAGTCGAGCACCTTCAGGGTCGAGATCATCACCAGATAACCGATCACTCCGGCCAGGCCCGCCGTACCGTTGTTATCCCTGGCGAAACCGACGGCGATGCCGATGGCGAAGATCATTGCCAGGTTGGCGAAGATCACCTGCCCGGCGTCATGAATGATGGCGATGTTCAACAGGTCGGTATCGCCCAGGCGCAGCAACAAGCCGGCAATCGGCAGGATCGCGATCGGCAGCATCAGCGCGCGGCCGAGGCGTTGCAGGCCTTCGATGAAGAGTTGGTACATGGTGGTTCTCCTGCTCTTTGGACAGAGCTTGTTGTTAGGGCAACGGCCAGTGCTGGTGGCAGGCGTGACGCACGGCGGCGGCGCTGGAGAGCTTGAGCAGGTCATGGCTCAAACGCTGGCATTCGCCCTCATGCAACTGGCGCACACGGTCCTTGATTTCACCGATCTGCACCGGGCTGACCGACAGTTCGGTCACGCCCAGACCGATCAGCACTGGCGTCGCCAGCGGATCGGAGGCGAGGGCGCCGCAGACGCCGACCCAGCGTTTGTGCACCGCCGCGCCGGCGCAGGTCATGGCGATCAGGCGCAGCAATGCCGGGTGCAAGGCATCGACACGCGCCGCCAGGCCGGCATGGTCGCGGTCCATGGCCAAGGTGTATTGCGACAGGTCGTTGGTGCCGATCGAGAGAAAGTCGGCGTGCTCGGCCAGTTGTTCGGCTTGCAGCGCGGCCGCGGGCACTTCGATCATCACGCCGATTTCCGGACGCTCAGTGATGTTCAGTTCCATGCACAAGCCATCGACCTGCTGGCGAATCTGCAACAACTCGTCCACTTCGGTAACCATCGGCAACAGGATCCGGCAGTGATGCAACGGCCGGACTTGCAGCAGCGCACGCAATTGATGGTCAAGGATTTCCGGGCGCGCCTGCGCCAGACGAATACCGCGCAGACCGAGCACCGGGTTGGCTTCGGCGGGCAGCGGCAGGTAGTCCAGTTGCTTGTCACCGCCGACATCAATGGTGCGGATGATCACCGACTTGTTGCCCATCGCATCGAGCACCGCTTGATAAGCGGCGCGCTGCTCCTCGACATCGGGCGCAGTCTGGCGATCGACAAACAGAAATTCGGTGCGCAGCAGACCGACACCATCGGCGCCGTTGGCAAACGCGTCTGCCGCTTCACTGCTGGAAGCGACATTGGCGACCACTTCGATGGCCACGCCATTGCGCGTTTCGGCGGGCAAATGAGCCTTGGCCTGTTGCGCGTCGCGACGCTGCTGACGCTCGATTTGCGCGTGTTGAACATCGGCCAGGCGCTCGCTGTTCGGCGCCAGTTCGAGGCGACCGCCGTCGGCATCCAGTACCACCGCCCGGTCTTGCGCCTGATCGAGCAATGCCGAACCCAGCGCCACCAGGCACGGCAAGCCTTTGCCGCGAGCGAGAATCGCCACATGCGAGGTCGCGCCGCCCTCGGCCATGCACAAGCCAGCGACACCTTGCGCGCTGAGTTGCAGCAGATCCGACGGTGTCAGTTCATGCGCCGCGACAATCGCGCCGGCGGGCACATCGTAGTGCCAGGTCTCGCCGAGCAAGGCGCGCAGCACGCGCTGTTTGAGGTCGCGTAGATCGTTGGCGCGCTCGGCCAACAATGGGCTGCCGGTGCCTTGGAGCATGTCGCATTGCGCGTCGATCGACTGACTCCAGGCGTGAGTCGCCGCGCTGCCTTGCTTGATCAATTGCTGCGCGGCTTCAAGCAGGGCCGGGTCTTCGAGCAGAGCCATGTGCGCGGCGAAGATGGCTTCTTCGTCGGCGTTGTTGTGCTTCGTCGCTCGGGCGAGGGTGGCGGCGATGTCGCTGCGCACCGCGTTCAGTGCCGCATCGAGAGCCGCTTGTTGCTGTGCCGGATCGTGGTTTCCCGCATCCGCCGGCAAGCTGATCGCGTTCAAGCGATACAACGGCCCGGCGACCAGCCCCGGTGCCGCGCAGACACCGTGCAACACACCCGCCTCCGCCGGGCGTTTCAGCGGTGCGGTACTGACGGGCGCTTTAGCGTGATGATCATCCGGCAGCGCGGTAGCCAATGCGCTGAGCAAGGCTTGCAGCGCCGCGTCGGCATCCGCGCCCTGACAACTGACTTGCACTTCATCCTGCTCGCCAATCGCCAGACCCATCAGACCGATCAGGCTGTTGCACGGTGCCGACTTACCGGCGAAGTGCAGCTGTGACTGACTGTTGAAACCCTGCGCAGTCTGGCGGATCAGCGCCGCCGGACGGGCATGCAAGCCACCGCGATGGGCCACGCGTACCTGCCCACGAACTACGGGGCCAGCGCAGGCTTCAACACCTGCCGCTGAGTCGTTGCGTGCGACGATGTGCAGCAACGGCTCGCCGACTTTCACCGCTTTGAGCGTGATCGGGCGCACCTGAAAGTCGTGGCTGTTGGTCAGGATCAACAGGCTGACCAGACTTTTGCAGCGTTGGCCGACCTGGTCCTGGTCATAGCGCAACAACGGCTGGCCGAGGCTGACCCGTTGATTTTCACTGACCAGCATCGAAAAACCGGCGCCGTTCAACTCAACGGTATCGAGGCCCAGATGCAGGAGGATTTCTGCGCCATTGTCAGCGCGTACGGTGACGGCGTGAGCGGTGCGCGCGACGTGGATGATGGCCCCGGCGCATGGTGAGTACAGCGTGTCGTTGAGCGGGTCGATCGCGATGCCGTCGCCCATCGCGCCGCTGGCGAACACCGCGTCCGGGACTTTGGCGAGCGTCAGCACCGGGCCGCTGAGCGGGGCGCTGAGGGTCAGCTCTTTATTGTTGTTGGGCATGGCTCGGTCTCATCAGGGTGTGCAATCAGGGGCACTCAGTGGGTGCGGGTCACTTTGCTCAGGTGGCGCGGCTGATCCGGGTCCATGCCCCGGGCCACGGCGAGGCCTGCGGCCATGACGTAAAAGCTCTGGATCGCCAGAATCGGGTCGAGGGCCGGGTGTTCGGCGCGGCTCAAGGTCAGATCACGTTCGGCCACGTCATCAGGCGCGGCCAGCAATACGCGGGCGCCGCGTTGGCGCATTTCTGCCGCGAGGCTCAACAACCCGGCCTGTTCCGCACCACGCGGGGCGAACACCAGCAGCGGATAGTGCTCGTCGATCAGCGCCATCGGGCCGTGACGGACTTCGGCGCTGCTGAAGGCTTCGGCCTGAATCGCCGAGGTTTCCTTGAATTTCAGCGCCGCTTCCTGGGCGATGGCGAAACCGGCGCCACGGCCAATGACCATCAGCCGCTGACAATCGCGCAGCGCGTCGATGGCGACACTCCAGTCCTGGGTCGCCGCTTCGCGCAGACCCTCTGGCAGCGTGTTGTGTGCCTGCAACAATTCGTCGTCTTCTTTCCAGTGCGCGACCAGACGGGCGCTGGCGCTGAGGGTGGCGATGAAGCTTTTGGTCGCGGCGACGCTGCTTTCCGTTCCGGCGAGCAGCGGCACGCTGAATTCACACGCCGCTTCCAGTGGCGAGTCGGTGGCGTTGACCATCGATACGCTCAGCGCGCCACGCTTTCGCAACAGGCGCAGGCTGTTGACCAGGTCCGGGCTTTGTCCCGACTGGGAAAAGGCGAACGCGACCTGACCGCTGACCTTCAACGGCGCCTGCTGCATGGTCACCACCGACATCGGCAACGACGCCACCGGCACGCCCAGTTGCTGCATGGTCAGGTAGGCGAAATAGCTCGCCGCGTGGTCGGAGCTGCCCCGGGCCACGGTCATCGCTACTTGCGGCGGCTGACGGCGCAGGCGCCCGGCGATCTCGATCAGCTGCGGGTCGAGCTGTTGCAATTGGGCGTGCACGGCCTCGAACGAGGACAGCGCCTCCTCAAGCATTTTTGAAGTCAATGTCTTCTCCTTCGACCATGACAGCGGTCAGTGTGAGTGAGCGATCGAGCCGCACGCAGTCGGCCCAGGCGCCGGGGGCGAGGCGCCCGCGTTCGTTGAGGCCGAGGTAATCGGCGGGGAATTGCGACAGGCGCTGCGAGGCTTCGCTGATCGGCAGACCGATCTTCACCAGATTGCGCAGGGCCTGATCCATGGTCAGCGTGCTCCCGGCCAGGGTGCCGTCGGGCAGGCGCACGCCGCCCAGGCATTTGGTCACGGTGTGGCTGCCGAGCTTGTATTCGCCGTCGGGCATGCCGGCGGCGGCGGTCGAATCGGTCACGCAGTACAGGCACGGGATCGAGCGCAACGCCACGCGGATCGCACCGGGATGCACATGCAGCAAATCCGGAATCAGCTCGGCGTATTGCGCGTGGGCCAGGGCCGCGCCGACGATGCCCGGTTCGCGGTGATGCAGCGGGCTCATGGCGTTGTACAGATGGGTGAAACTGGTGGCGCCGGCGTTCAACGCGGCAACCCCTTCTTCGTAGCTGCCGAGGGTGTGGCCGATCTGCATGCGGATGCCGCGGCTGCTCAGCTCGCGGATCAAGCCGTTGTGACCGGCGATTTCCGGCGCGATGGTGATCACGCGGATCGGCGCCAGGGCCAGATATTCTTCAACCTCCGCCATCAACGCGGTGTGGGCGAAGTTCGGTTGCGCGCCGAGTTTGCCGGGATTGATATACGGGCCTTCGAGGTGGACGCCGAGGACCCGCGCAGCGCCTTGCGCACGCTGTTTGCAGAATTCTCCTACCTCTTCCAGAACGCTGGAAATCTCGGCACTCGGCGCGGTCATGGTTGTGGCCAGCAGCGATGTAGTGCCGAAACGCACGTGGGTTTTGCTGATGGTCTCGAAAGCGCTGGCGCCTTCCATGATGTCTTTGCCACCGCCGCCGTGGACGTGCAGGTCGATGAAACCTGGCAGCAGGTACGGCAGGTCGTTATCGGCCGGGTCGCAGGGCTCGCCTTCGACCGCCACGACTTTGCCGTGGGCGTGGATCAGCCGGCCGCGAATCCAGCCGTCAGCGGTGAGGATGTTGTCTTCGGACATAGTGTTTTCTCGGTTCCGGCGCCGCTCTCAGCGGCGCAGCTCTGCGACAAAGTCGTAGTAGTCGTTGCGGCAATAGGTGTCGGTGACTTCGATCGGCGTGTTGTCTTCCAGATAACCGACCCGGGTCATCAGCAGCATGGCGGTGCCGGGGGCGATGCCGACCAGTGCGGCGAATTCGTCCGAGGCATTGATCGCCTGGATGTGCTGCAAGGCGCGGACGATCGGTTTGCCGATGCCGTCGAGGTATTCGTAAAGCGAATCGCCCACCGCTTGCGGCTTTGGCATGATCGAGGCGGGCAGGGTGCTCATCTCGATGGCCATCACGGTGTCGTCGGCTTTGCGCAGACGCTTCATGCGCGCCACCTTGTCGTTCGGCGACAGGCCGAGGCGGATCAGTTCTTCGTGGGTCGGCAGGGTGATTTCGCGCTCCAGCCAGTGCGAGCTGGGGACGAAACCCTTGAGGCGAAGCATTTCGCTGAAACCGGAAAGGCGCGACAGCGGTTGTTCCAGGCGCGGCGTGATGAACGTGCCAGAGCCCTGCAAGCGACGGATCAGGCCTTGCTCCAGCAGGACTTCCAACGCCTTGCGTGCGGTCACTCGGGAAATCCCCAGCAATTCGCTGAGATTGCGCTCCGAAGGCATCGCCTGTTCGGCTTTCCATTGCCCGGCATGAATTGCCGCTTCCAGATTGCGCGCCAGTTGCAGGTACAGCGGCGTCGGCTGGGCGTCATCGGGGCGTAGGGCGTGGAGATCGTTCATGTAGGGCATTTCCGGCGCTGATATAGGATTGTTGTCGCTCGGTAGTCGGGCGAAAACTAATACCACTTGCATACCATGTCAACGCAGGGAAAAGCCGGCTTCAGCGCTAGCTGGGTCCTTGGCTGGAGGGTGGGTTTCAAGTGGTATTAGTGGTGAGCGGGGAGCACAAAAAAAATCGCAGCCTGGATCAGCCCTGCCGGTGAGAGTGGTATCACCGGGCAGACGCTGAAGCAGGCTGCGATTTGTTTGATTTATTTTTCGGGCCGACCGGCGGTCGCGCTGAAATTACGGACGAATTTCGATCATCGTGCCGTCCGGCACCAGATTCCAGACTTCTCGCATGTCGACGTTACGCATGGCGATGCAGCCGTCGGTCCAGTCGAGGGTGTGGAACAACTGCTCCGGGTTGTCTTCGGAATCCGGTGTGCCGTGGATCATGATCATGCCGCCGGGCTCGACGCCTTCGCGGCGAGCGCGGGCCGAGTCGCTGATGTTCGGGTAGGAAATGTGCATCGACAGGTTGAATTTGTCGCTGGTCTTGCGCCAGTCGATCCAATAGAAGCCTTCCGGCGTGCGCTTGTCGCCTTCGATCAGTTTCGGACCTTTCTTCGCGCCCTTGCCCAACGAAATGCGATAGGTCTTCAAGGGTTTACCGTCGGTAATCAGTTGCAGTTGATGCGCCGATTTGAGCACCAGGACTTTTTCGATCAATGGGGTATTCGACGGTGTCACGGTGGTCACGAATGACGCTTGCGAGACTGTGACGAATGACAGGCAAAACAGGGCAAGCAACCAGCGCATTGAAACGATTCCCCAAAAGTGACGCAGATACAGGTTGGACAGCGGTGTGTGGTGTTATCGGCCGGTGCGCGACGAAATCAAGTGATGGCTGGTTGCGCCAGCGGTGGAATCGATTCCGAACGCACCGGGTAACATTCGGTGCGCCGATCCGCGAAGAAGCATTCCAGCGTGCGTCCCACTGTGCGGAAAGCCAGATCGTCCCAAGGGATATCGGCTTCGTCGAACAGTTGCACTTCGAGGCTTTCGGGGCCAGCGGCAAAATCCAGATCGACCAGTTCGGCGCGGAAGAATACGTGAACCTGACTGATATGCGGCACGTCGATCAGCGTATAGATGCTCAGATTGCGCACGCGGGCGCAGGCCTCTTCGGCGGTTTCACGCACGGCGGCCTGCTCGATGGTCTCGCCGTTTTCCATGAAGCCGGCGGGCAGGGTCCAGTAACCGAGGCGTGGCTCGATGGCGCGGCGACAGAGCAGCACCTGACGGCCCCAGGTCGGCACGCACCCGGCGACGATATTGGGATTCTGATAGTGAATGGTCTGACAGCTTTCGCAGACATATCGCAGCCGCGAATCGCCTTCGGGAATGCGCTGGGTGACCGGGTTACCGCAGTGGCTGCAAAATTTCATGCTGAGGTTCCTGAATGCTGCGCCTATCTTGGCGTGCGGCGGTGCCGGTCGGCAAGTTGTCGTTTCGCGACACGTCGGGTTTCGGGGGCTTGGGCGCTCGCATCGATTGGTGCATGATGCCGGGTAAGGTACCGATCGAGAACACTCATGCTGGATGAGCTACTGCACAGGGTCAGCAACCACACACCGCGCACGCTGGAGACCGACTCACGCTTTCCCGAGGCCGCCGTACTGGTGCCGATCACTCGCAGCGACGAGCCGGAACTGGTCCTGACCCTGCGTGCCAGCGGGCTCTCGACCCACGGCGGCGAAGTCGCCTTCCCGGGCGGTCGGCGCGACCCGGAAGACCCGGACCTGATCTTCACCGCACTGCGTGAAGCCGAAGAGGAAATCGGTCTGCCGCCGGGGCTGGTCGAAGTCATCGGCCCGCTCAGTCCACTGATTTCACTGCATGGCATCAAAGTCACGCCGTACGTCGGGGTGATTCCCGATTTCGTCGAATACCAGCCCAACGACGCCGAAATCGCTGCGGTGTTCAGCGTGCCGCTGGAGTTCTTTCGCAAAGACCCGCGCGAACACACCCATCGCATCGACTATCAGGGCCGCAGCTGGTACGTACCGAGCTACCGCTTCGGCGAGTACAAGATCTGGGGGCTGACGGCGATGATGATCGTCGAACTGGTCAATCTGCTCTATGACGCCAGGATCAACCTGCACGAGCCGCCGAAAAGCTTCATCAATACCTAGCCATCGTTCGAATGGCCCATCACCGCAAGCCCTGAGGACCACCACCATGAAATACCGCCTGGGCGACGCCCGTGTCGAAACCCATCCACAGAGCTGGGTCGCCCCCAATGCCGTGCTGGTCGGCAAGGTCAGACTGGAAGAGGGCGCCAACGTCTGGTTCAACGCCGTGCTGCGCGGTGACAACGAACTGATCCTTATCGGCAAGAACAGCAATGTGCAGGACGGCACGGTGATGCACACCGACATGGGCTTTCCGCTGACCATTGGCACCGGCGTAACCATCGGCCATAACGCCATGCTGCACGGCTGTACGGTCGGCGATTACAGCCTGATCGGCATCAACGCGGTGATTCTCAACGGCGCGAAGATCGGCAAGAACTGCATCATCGGCGCCAATTCGCTGATCGGCGAGGGCAAGGAGATTCCCGATGGTTCGCTGGTGATGGGCTCGCCGGGCAAGGTTGTACGCGAACTCACCGAGGCGCAAAAGAAGATGCTCGAAGCCAGCGCCGCGCACTATGTGCATAACTCCCAGCGTTATGCCCGCGATCTGGCCGAGCAAGAACAATGACGACCGCTGAACGACCTGTTGCCTCGCCCTGCGTGAATATTTGCGCGCTGGATGAGGCTGATGTCTGTACCGGGTGCCAGCGTACTGTGGAAGAGATTACTCGCTGGAGTCGCATGAACAATGACGAGCGCCGGGTGGTGCTGGGGTTGTGTCATGAGCGGGCGAAGGCGAGTGGATTAGTCTGGATGATCCCTTCGAAATCGTGACCGACCTCAAAATGCCCTCACCCTAACCCTCTCCCAGGGGGAGAGGGGACTGACCGTGTTGTTTGGACGAGTCACGCCGACCTGAAAATACCGCGTCGAACTCAGGACTTGAAAAGCCCCCTGTCTGCTCCCTTTCCCCCTCGCCCCCCTTGGGGGCGGTCCGACGTTTCGGGAGGGCTGGGGTGAGGGGGTGGCTCTTGACCTTGCGGTCCAGTAACCTGTGCGCCAAACCACCAGGTCACCCTCCATGATTTTCCTCATCGCCTACATCAGCAGCGTCGTGCTGATCAACTTCGCCTTCTCCACCGCACCGCACCTGGACATCATCTGGTCGGCCTGGGGCGGGCTGGTGTTTGTGCTGCGTGACATGGTGCAAACGCGCTTCGGTCACGGTGCAATCGTGGCGATGCTGGCGGCGCTGGTGCTGTCCTACGTCACCTCCGATCCGTCCATCGCGCTGGCCAGTGCCACGGCGTTCGCGGTCTCCGAGTGCATCGACTGGCTGGTGTTCAGCATCACCAAACGACCGTTGCGCGACCGCCTGTGGATCAGTTCGGCGCTGAGCATTCCTCTCGATACCTTTATCTTTTTCGGCATGATCGACCTGCTGACCCCGCCAGTGATCATCACCGCCCTGGCCTCGAAATTCGCCGGCGTTACCGCCGTGTGGCTGATCATGGCCTGGCGCGAGCGCAAACAGGCTGTCGCCAGCTGAAGCCAAACCCTCGGGTTCATGTAAAATGCCGCGCTTTCTCCCCATGGAAAGCGCGGCTGGCGTTGCTTTCCTCGATGATCCGCTGCTTTGAGGACCTGAGATGACCCGTATCGGAACTCCACTGTCGCCAACCGCGACCCGCGTATTGCTGTGTGGCTGTGGTGAGTTGGGCAAGGAAGTGGTGATCGAGCTGCAGCGCCTGGGCGTTGAAGTGATTGCCGTCGACCGTTACGCCAACGCGCCGGCCATGCAGGTTGCGCATCGCAGCCATGTGATCAACATGCTCGACGGCGCCGCCCTGCGCGCCGTGATCGAAGCCGAGAAGCCGCACTTCATCGTGCCGGAAATCGAAGCCATCGCCACCGCCACCCTGGTCGAGCTGGAAGCCGAAGGCTTCACCGTAATCCCGACCGCCCGTGCGGCGCAATTAACCATGAACCGCGAAGGCATTCGTCGTCTGGCCGCAGAAGAACTCGACCTGCCGACCTCGCCGTATCACTTTGCCGATACCTTCGAGGATTACAGCAAAGCCGTGGAAGACCTCGGCTTCCCGTGCGTCGTCAAACCGGTCATGAGTTCGTCGGGCAAAGGCCAGAGCCTGCTGCGCAGCGTCGATGACGTCAAGAAAGCCTGGGACTACGCGCAAGAGGGCGGTCGCGCCGGCAAAGGTCGGGTGATCATCGAAGGTTTCATCGACTTCGACTACGAAATTACCCTGCTGACCGTGCGTCACGTCGGCGGCACCACGTTCTGCGCGCCGGTCGGTCACCGTCAGGAAAAGGGCGATTATCAGGAATCCTGGCAGCCGCAGGCCATGAGCCCGGTAGCCTTGGCTGAATCCGAGCGTGTGGCCAAAGCGGTCACCGAAGCGCTGGGCGGCCGAGGCATTTTCGGCGTCGAGCTGTTCATCAAAGGTGATCAGGTGTGGTTCAGCGAAGTGTCGCCACGCCCGCATGACACCGGTCTGGTGACGCTGATTTCCCAGGATCTGTCGCAGTTCGCTTTGCACGCGCGGGCGATTCTGGGCCTGCCGGTACCGCTGATCCGTCAGTTCGGGCCATCGGCTTCGGCGGTGATTCTGGTGGAGGGTCAATCGACTCAGACTGCATTTGCCAACCTCGGCGCAGCGCTGAGCGAGCCGGACACGGCGTTGCGTCTGTTCGGCAAACCTGAAGTGAACGGCCAGCGCCGCATGGGCGTGGCGCTGGCGCGGGATGAGTCGATCGAGGCTGCGCGTGCCAAGGCGACCCGTGCTTCTCACGCTGTCGTAGTCGAGCTCTAAACGCGTCGCGGCATTCGCGAGCAGGCTCGCTCCCACAGTGGAATGCATTCCAATTGTGGGAGCGAGCCTGCTCGCGAAGCTTTTGATCTGCTGTCAGGCAACCTGATTCAGGTCGTTATTCCTTGTTTCCTTCAGGCACAGCACCGCAATCAAACTCAGCACCGCTGCCGCCGACACATACCCGCCGACATAACTCAAACCGCCCATCGCCACCAGTTTCTGCGCGAAGAACGGTGCCGCCGAGGCCCCGACAATCCCGCCCAGGTTATACGCCGCCGACGCGCCGGTATAACGCACATGGGTTGGAAACAGCTCCGGCAACAGCGCGCCCATCGGCGCGAACGTTACGCCCATCAAGAACAGTTCGATGCACAGGAACAACGCCACGCCCCAGGTCGAGCCCTGAGTCAGCAACGGCTCCATCAGAAACCCGGAAAGCACCGCCAGCACGCCGCCGATGATCAGCACCGGTTTACGCCCGTAGCGGTCGCTGGCCCAAGCCGACAACGGTGTGGCAGCGGCCATGAACAGCACGGCAAAACACAGCAGGCCGAGGAAGGTCTCGCGGCTGTAACCCAGCGTGGACACGCCGTAGCTCAGGGAGAACACCGTCGAGATATAGAACAGCGCATAGCACACCACCATCGCCGCTGCGCCAAGCAGCGTTGGCGCCCAGTACTGGCTGAACAGTTCGACCAGTGGAACCTTCACCCGCTCCTGACGAGCAATCGCGTTGGCGAACACTGGCGTTTCATGAAGTTTGAGGCGTACATACAGGCCGACCATCACCAGCGCGGCGCTGAGCAGAAACGGAATGCGCCAGCCCCAGCTGCGGAACTGCTCGTCATCGAGGGTCATGGCCAGGGTCAGGAACAGACCGTTGGCGGCGAGAAAACCGATCGAAGGCCCCAGTTGCGGGAACATGCCGAACCACGCGCGCTTGCCTTTCGGCGCGTTTTCCGTGGCCAGCAAGGCGGCCCCGCCCCATTCGCCGCCCAGCCCCAGGCCTTGGCCGAAGCGCAGCACGCACAACAGAATGGGCGCCCATGCACCGATGCTGTCATAACCCGGCAGGACGCCGATCAATGTGGTGCAGACGCCCATCAGCAGCAGCGAGGCGACCAGCGTCGATTTGCGCCCGATGCGGTCACCGAAGTGGCCGAACAGCGCCGAGCCGAGCGGGCGGGCGAGGAAGGCGATGCCGAATGTGAGAAACGCCGAGAGCATCTGTGCGGTGCCCGACGTCTGCGGGAAGAACACCGGCCCGATCACCAGCGCGGCGGCGGTGGCGTAAACGTAGAAATCGTAGAACTCGATGGCGGTGCCGATAAAGCTTGCCGTCGCCACGCGGGTGGCGGAATTGGTCGGCTGGGCAGGCGCGTTGTCGCGCAAAGCGGTCGTGGTGGTCATGCGGTGATCCCTGACAGTCATGAGCTCCGTTGGAGCGAATTATTATGGTCGAACACCCAGGGATGTGGGGTAGGGCGCGAGCGCTGTTTCGAGTAGGAACAGTCGTCGGTTTGCAGCGGAAACAGTCGGATCAGTGGCGTGCCGGGTAAGCACAGGGATCGACGGCGCTTGGGTAAGCTCGGCGATTATAGGAAGCGGGCTAACGATTGAACAAGAGGCGATCTAGCGTGCCGGTACCAAGGCTGGCACAGAGGAGGTCAGCCAGATCAGTACTTTGCTCACGCGGTTGTCTTCGGTCTCGAGGATTTCCAGCCGGTAACGGCCGATCTTCAGGCAAACCGCGCTTTCCGGAATGGTTTCCAACGCCTCGGTCACCAGCCCGTTAAGGGTTTTCGGCCCGTCGCTGGGCAGGTGCCAGCCCAGGCATTTGTTCAGTTCGCGGATCGATGCGGCACCATCGATCACCATGCGCCCGTCGGCTTGGGGGTGGATGTGCGGGTTATCGAGGCTGTGCTCGCTTTCGAATTCGCCAACGATCTCTTCGAGAATATCTTCCAGCGTGACAATACCGAGCACCTCGCCGTATTCGTCGACCACCATGCCCAGGCGCCGCTGTTGCTTGTGAAAGTTCAGCAGCTGCAGTTGTAGCGGGGTGCTTTCCGGAACGAAGTAGGGTTCGTAGCTGGCTGCCAGCAGGGCTTCTCGCGTAAGTTCGCCGTTGCTCAGCAAGTGGCCGACCTGACGGGTGTTGAGTACCGCTTCGACCTGGTTGATGTCGCTGTGAAACACCGGCAGGCGCGTGCGTTCGTTATGGCGCAGTTGCTCGATGATCGCTTCGATCGGATCGTCGAGGTTGATACCGTCGACGTCACTGCGCGGCACCAGAATATCGTTGACGGTGATGTTGTCCAGCGCGTGGATCCCGGAGACCGGGTGCGCACGAACCGGATGTTCGGCATCGTCATGACGGTCGGCGGGCGCTTCGTCTTCGCTGTGTTGCACGACTTGGGCCTTGCGCACGAACGGGCTCAGCAGCAAGCCGCTGAGACGGCTGAACACCCACGCAAACGGGTAGACAATCTTCAGTGGCACCGCGAGCAGGGTATTGCCGAGCCCCAGCACTGCATCGGGATAACGCTGGGCCACGCTGCGCGGGAAGTAATCGGCGAATACCAACAGGATGGCGCCGACGCCCAGGCATGCTGCCCAAGGTCCGTTTTCCGCGCAAAGGAAGATCGCCAGCAAGGTGGCAATCACCACGGCTAGCGCTCGGCACAGGGTGTTGCACAGGATCAGGCTGTCGAGCGGGAAGCTGAGCTTCGCCAGCGGCTTATCGTTGGCGCGCGAGGCGGTGCGCTGCGCGAGCAACTGCTGTTGCGCGATTTCGACGGCGGTAAACAGCCCTGACCAAACAATCAGCAGAGCGAATACCGCGAGCATCGGCCCTATGGGCAAACCGTCCATTTATACGCCCGTCAGATGTGCAGAATGTATTCGCGAACCAGTTTGCTGCCGAAATACGCCAACATCAGCAGGCAAAAACCGGCGAGCGTCCAGCGAATCGCCTTGTGCCCGCGCCAGCCCAGACGGTTGCGACCCCACAGCAGCACGCTGAACACGATCCATGCCAGGCACGCCAGCAGGGTCTTGTGCACCAGGTGCTGGGCGAACAGGTTCTCGACGAACAGCCAGCCGGAGATCAGCGACAACGACAGCAGGGTCCAGCCGGCCCAGAGGAAGCCGAACAGCAGACTTTCCATGGTTTGCAGTGGCGGGAAATTCTTGATCAGCCCGGACGGGTGCTTGTGTTTGAGCTGGTGGTCTTGCACCAGCAGCAGCAATGCCTGGAACACCGCGATGGTGAACATGCCGTAGGCAAGGATCGACAGCAGGATGTGGGCGAGAATGCCCGGCTCTTCATCGATGATCTGCACCGTACCGGTCGGCGCGAATTGCGCCAGCAGCACGGTGATCGCACCGAGTGGGAACAGCAGCACCAGCAGGTTCTCCACCGGAATTCTCGAACAGGCCAGCAGGGTCAGCGCGATCACCGCTGCGGCAATCAGGCTGGAGGCGCTGAAGAAATCCAGGCCCAGGCCAATCGGCGTCAACAGATGAGTCAGCAGGCTGGCGCCATGGGCGACGACGGCGAGCACGCCGAGGCTGACCAGCAGGCGCTTGTTCGCCTTGGCGCCAGTGGCCAGACGGGTGCTTTGATACAGGGTCGCAGCGGCATACAGGAGGGCGGCGGCGAGGGTGGTCAGTAAACTGGGTGACAAGGGGAGCATAAATCCTGATGGGCGGGCCCGAAAGACGCTGAGTTTGGCATAGAACCGCCGCGACACGAAAGACTCGGCAAGCTGACAGCGAGGTGTGCGCCGGACGCAGTCTTCGCTATAATCCGCGACCTGCCCACGCCGCAGGCTCGCCGAGCACATGTTGATTCCGGTCTGGGCCGCCATTATCCCGGTCTGTACAGGGCCTGAAAGGATCGCGCAATGTTTGAAAACTTAACCGACCGTCTCTCGCAGACGCTGCGCCATGTCACCGGCAAGGCGAAGCTGACCGAGGACAACATCAAAGACACCCTGCGTGAAGTGCGCATGGCGTTGCTCGAAGCCGACGTCGCGCTGCCGGTGGTCAAGGACTTCGTCAATTCGGTCAAGGAACGCGCCGTCGGCACCGAGGTGTCGCGCAGCCTGACGCCGGGTCAGGCGTTCGTGAAGATCGTCCAGGCCGAACTCGAAAGCCTGATGGGCGCCGCCAACGAAGACCTGAACCTGAGCGCCGTGCCGCCAGCGGTCATTCTGATGGCCGGTCTGCAGGGGGCCGGTAAAACCACCACCGCCGGCAAACTCGCGCGCTTCCTTAAAGAGCGCAAGAAGAAGTCGGTCATGGTCGTGTCGGCGGACGTTTACCGTCCTGCGGCGATCAAGCAGCTGGAAACCCTGGCCAACGACATCGGCGTGACGTTCTTTCCGTCCGACCTTAGCCAGAAGCCGGTCGACATCGCCAGCGCCGCTATTAAAGAAGCCAAGCTGAAATTCATCGACGTGGTCATCGTCGATACCGCCGGTCGTCTGCACATCGACGAAGAGATGATGGGCGAGATCAAGGCGCTGCACGCGGCGATCAACCCGGTCGAAACACTGTTCGTGGTCGATGCGATGACCGGCCAGGACGCGGCCAACACGGCCAAGGCCTTCGGCGATGCGCTGCCGCTGACCGGCGTGATCCTGACCAAGGTCGACGGCGACGCTCGTGGCGGTGCTGCGCTGTCGGTGCGCGCCATTACCGGCAAGCCGATCAAGTTCATCGGTATGGGCGAGAAGAGCGAAGCGCTCGATCCGTTCCATCCCGAGCGTATCGCCTCGCGCATTCTCGGCATGGGCGACGTGCTCAGCCTGATCGAACAGGCCGAAGCGACCCTCGACAAGGACAAGGCCGACAAACTGGCCAAGAAGCTGAAGAAGGGCAAGGGCTTCGACCTCGAGGACTTCCGCGATCAGTTGCAACAGATGAAGAATATGGGCGGCCTCGGCGGGCTCATGGACAAACTGCCGAGCATCGGTGGCGTCAACCTGTCGCAAATGGGCAATGCCCAGAACGCCGCTGAAAAGCAGTTCAAACAGATGGAAGCCATCATCAACTCGATGACCCCGGCCGAGCGCCGCGACCCTGAGCTGATCAGCGGTTCGCGCAAGCGCCGGATCGCCATGGGTTCCGGCACTCAGGTACAGGACATCGGCCGCTTGATCAAGCAGCACAAGCAGATGCAGAAGATGATGAAGAAATTCTCCGCCAAGGGCGGAATGGCGAAAATGATGCGCGGCATGGGCGGAATGTTGCCCGGCGGCGGCATGCCGAAAATGTAAGACAGGACACCAAGACTTCGCCGGTCGTCGCACCGGCGCAGACCCTGCAAGGACGCAGGATCAACAGCAAACCCGCACTCGGCGGGAGCTGACTGGCCGTTTTCATCGACGGCTCTCATGCAAATCTGCACGGCATGCCACAGGCGCCGGAAAAAGTCATTTGCAAAAGTCCGGATATTCCTTAGAATATGCGGCCTTTCGGGCACCCATGCCCGCTGTGCATTTAGATTTGCAGCACCGACTACAGGAACGATGTTCACATGCTAACAATCCGTCTTGCCCTTGGCGGCTCCAAAAAGCGCCCGTTTTACCACCTGACCGTAACCGACTCGCGTAACCCGCGTGACGGCTCCCACAAAGAACAGGTTGGCTTCTTCAACCCTGTTGCCCGTGGTCAGGAAGTTCGTCTGTCCGTGAACCAAGAGCGCGTAGCCTACTGGCTGAGCGTTGGTGCACAGCCTTCTGAGCGCGTTGCTCAGTTGTTGAAGGAATCTGCCAAGGCTGCGGCCTGAGCAATATGAACGCGACGCCTGCTGTTGCCGATGATTTGATCGTTATTGGCAAAATTTATTCTGTTCATGGCGTTCGCGGCGAAGTGAAGGTGTATTCCTTTACTGATCCGACTGAAAACCTGTTGCAGTACAAAACCTGGACGCTCAAGCGCGAAGGCAATGTCAAACAGGTCGAGCTGGTCAGTGGACGCGGGAGCGACAAGTTCCTGGTCGCCAAGCTCAAGGGTCTTGATGATCGTGAAGAAGCTCGTCTTCTGGCCGGTTACGAGATCTGCGTGCCGCGCAACCTGTTCGCTGAATTGACCGAAGGCGAGTACTACTGGTACCAGCTGGAAGGTTTGAAGGTCATCGACACCCTTGGGCAATTGCTCGGGAAAATCGATCATCTTCTGGAAACCGGCGCCAATGATGTAATGGTCGTCAAGCCTTGCGCTGGCAGCCTGGATGATCGCGAACGCCTGTTGCCGTATACCGGGCAATGCGTGTTGGCAGTCGACCTGGCCGCGGGCGAGATGAAGGTGGATTGGGACGCGGACTTCTGACGTGGCTAATTTGCGCGTTGAAGTGATCAGTTTGTTTCCCGAGATGTTTTCCGCCATTGGCGATTACGGCATCACCAGTCGTGCGGTCAAACAGGGGCTTTTACAGCTGACCTGTTGGAATCCGCGAGATTACACGACGGATCGGCATCGCACTGTGGACGATCGCCCGTTTGGCGGTGGTCCGGGCATGGTGATGAAGATCAAGCCCCTGGAAGATGCTCTGGTTCAGGCCAAGGCAGCAGCCGGGGAGGCGGCGAAGGTGATTTACCTGTCCCCCCAAGGCCGTCAACTGACTCAGTCGGCGGTACGCGAGCTGGCACAATCGGATGCATTGATCCTCATTGCCGGCCGCTATGAAGGCATTGACGAGCGCTTTATTGAGGCTCATGTCGATGAAGAGTGGTCGATTGGCGACTATGTACTGTCTGGCGGCGAGCTGCCGGCCATGGTCCTGATCGATGCGGTTACACGACTGCTGCCTGGAGCTTTAGGGCATGCGGATTCCGCTGAGGAAGATTCCTTTACGGATGGTCTGCTGGATTGCCCGCACTACACCCGACCGGAGGTGTATGCGGATCAGCGTGTTCCCGACGTGTTGCTGAGTGGCAATCACGCGCATATCCGGCGTTGGCGTTTACAGCAGTCCCTTGGTAGGACCTTTGAACGACGCGCCGATCTTCTGGAAAGCCGCTCGCTTTCTGGAGAAGAGAAGAAGCTGCTCGAGGAATACATCCGCGAGCGGGACGATAGTTAACAACGTATCGATGGTAGATCGAACGATTTACCTTAGGAGCACAGCATGACCAACAAAATCATCCTTGCACTCGAAGCAGAGCAGATGACCAAAGAAATCCCTACCTTTGCCCCGGGCGACACCATTGTCGTTCAGGTGAAAGTGAAGGAAGGCGATCGTTCCCGTCTGCAAGCGTTCGAAGGCGTTGTAATCGCCAAGCGTAACCGCGGCGTGAACAGTGCGTTCACCGTTCGTAAAATCTCCAACGGTGTTGGCGTAGAACGTACTTTCCAGACCTACTCCCCGCAAATCGACAGCATGGCTGTCAAGCGTCGCGGTGACGTACGTAAAGCCAAGCTGTACTACCTGCGCGACCTGTCGGGTAAAGCAGCTCGCATCAAGGAAAAACTGGCTTAAGTCCAGCTTCCGATGCAGAAAAAAGCAGCCTTCGGGCTGCTTTTTTGTTGCCTGGGATTTGTACCGCACAGGCCTTCAGTCTATCCGTGACCGAGTCGCGGCTTTCGCGAGCAGGCTCGCTCCCACAAGGGGAACGCATTCCAAATGTGGCAGGTTTGCTCACACAGAGGAACGCATACCAAATGTGGGAGCGAGCCTGCTCGCGAATCGATCTGTCAGGCGCTGGAAACTTCCGGTTGAATCAGCGCCAGCAACGTCCATCCGGCCCCCGGCTTCAACGTCGTTTCCGGTGTCACCACATGCACCCAGCCACTGTCATCGCGCATGAACAGCAAGGTGGCACGATTGCCATGCAGCGCTCGGTAATCCTCCCAGCCAAAGCCGTCCGTCAACGTTGTGCTGTACAGCTCGGCACCCTGGCCCATTTGCCCGGCCAGTTTCGAATAGGTCAGCGCCTCACTGCCCAATTGGTTGCCGCGATGTTCCAGACTCGCCCGATGCTTGTCGCTGCGCCGGCTCTCATGCCCGCTGGCCAGACCAAACAGGCGTTGATGGCCGAAGTCATGACGAAAGCGCATCGCTGCCAATGTATTGAGTTCACCCGACGGCGACAGTGCGAGCAAATGCCCCAGCCCGACCAGATCGAGATGCGCATCGGCATGCTGCGAGGCCGGGTTGCCGAAGTACGTTGGCAAACCTTCCATGCGCGCCGCACGAATGTTTTCCCAGCTCGAATCGGTCAGCAACACGCGGCTGCCCAGCTGTTGCAGTGATTTGCCCAGCGCTCGCGCCGGGCCGTTGGCACCGACGATCAGGTAACCACTCGGCGCCGGCTCCGCGACCTTGAGCAGGCGTGCAAGCGGGCGCGCCGTCGCACTTTGCAGGACCACCGTGCCGATGATCACGGCAAACGTCAGTGGCACCAGCAGCAGCGCGCCGTCGTGGCCGGCTTCATCCAGGCGAATGGCGAAAATCGCCGACACTGCGGCCGCGACAATCCCGCGTGGGGCGATCCAGCACAACAGTGCCCGTTCACGCCAGCTCAGGCTGGAGCCCGCCGTACTGAGCAGCACGTTGAGTGGGCGAGCGACTAGCTGGATCACCAGCAGCAGAATCAACACCAGCGGCCCAAGCCCGATCAGCGCATTCAGGTCAAGCCGCGCCGCCAACAGGATGAACAATCCGGAAATCAGCAACACGCTGAGGTTTTCCTTGAAATGCAGGATGTGCCGTACGTCCACGCCTTTCATGTTCGCCAGCAACATGCCCATCAGCGTGACCGCCAGCAGACCGGATTCATGCATCACGGCATTGGCAGCAATGAATATTCCCAGCACGGCTGCCAGCGAGGCGAGGTTGTGCAGATACTCCGGCAGCCATTGCCGGCGGATCACCGTGCCGAGCACCCAGCCGCCAACAATGCCGAACGCTGAACCGCAGACAATCACCCCACCGAAGGTGAACAGGCTCTGCTTGAGACCCTGGCCTTCGGCGCTGGCGATAATGAAGCTGTACACCACCACAGCGAGCAGGGCGCCGATCGGATCGATGACGATGCCTTCCCAGCGCAGGATATTGGCGATCGAGGCTTTCGGTCGCACTACCCGCAGCATCGGCACGATCACTGTCGGGCCGGTGACCAGCGTCAGGCTGCCGAACAGGATCGCGAGCATCCAGTCGAAACCGAGCAGGAAATGCGTGGCGACTGCGATGACGATCCAGGTCGAAATCGCCCCGACAGTGACCAGTCGGTGGACGACGCTGCCGATCTCTTTCCATTCCGACAGGTGCAGGGTCAGACTGCCCTCGAACAGAATCAGCGCGACCGCCAGCGACACCAGTGGCATCAGCAGCGGCCCGAACATTTCCTGCGGATCGAGCCAGCCAAGCACCGGCCCGGCCAGAATGCCGGTCAACAGCAAAAAAAGTATCGCCGGCAACTTCAGGCGCCAGGCCAACCATTGGCAGCCGAGCGCTGCCGCGCCAATCCCGCCAAATGCCAAGAGAATTTGCTGCTCGTTCATTGATGCTCCCTGTTCCTTGATCTGGCTGGCTATGAAAGACTAGCGGCCATTCCCGACGTTCACTGTCTATTTGCGCGCAGTGTGAAAAACTGCCTGCCATGAGCACCCATGCCTGCCATCGACCATCCGCTGATTGATCAATTCCTCGACGCTTTATGGCTGGAAAAAGGCCTGTCCGATAACACCCGCGGCGCCTACCGCAGCGATCTGGCGCTGTTCAATGGCTGGCTGCAGGAGAAAAACCTCGAGCTGATCAACGCCGGCCGCGAGCTGATCCTCGATCATTTGGCCTGGCGTCTGGAGCAGAATTACAAGCCGCGCTCCACGGCCAGATTTCTCTCCGGCGTGCGTGGCTTTTATCGCTATCTGCTGCGGGAAAAGCTGATCAGTGTCGATCCGACCTTACGCATCGACATGCCGCAACTGGGGCGGCCATTGCCCAAGTCGCTGTCGGAAGCCGACGTCGAGGCGCTGCTCAAGGCGCCGGACCTGAGCGAAGCCATCGGCCAGCGTGATCGCGCCATGCTCGAAGTCCTGTATGCCTGCGGTTTGCGCGTGACCGAACTGGTCAGCCTGACGCTGGAGCAGGTCAACCTGCGCCAGGGTGTGCTGCGGGTGATGGGCAAGGGCAGCAAGGAACGGCTGGTACCGATGGGCGAGGAGGCGATTGTCTGGGTTGAGCGCTATATGCGCGACGGGCGTGGCGAACTGCTCGGTGGGCGGCCCAGCGATGTGCTGTTCCCCAGCCAGCGTGGCGAACAGATGACCCGCCAGACCTTCTGGCACCGGATCAAGCATCAGGCCAAGGTTGCCGGTATCAATAAATCACTGTCGCCGCACACATTGCGTCACGCATTCGCCACGCATTTGCTCAACCATGGCGCGGATTTGCGAGTGGTGCAGATGTTGCTGGGGCACAGCGACTTGTCGACTACGCAGATTTATACCCACGTCGCCCGCGCCCGCCTGCAGGACCTGCACGCCAAACACCACCCGCGCGGCTGAAAACAGTCCCTGTGGGAGCGAGCTTGCTCGCGAAAGCGGTGTGTCAGGCAGCACATGTTTGGATGTGCTGGCCTCTTCGCGAGCAAGCTCGCTCCCACCAGGGGATATGTCGTCGTGAAAGTGCGGCGACCGGCGCATTCGGCCACCGTGACCTTATGTGTTAGGCTTTGCCGGTTTGCACGATGGGCGGTTATGACCCGGTGTTCCGGCACGGGCGTTCTGATCGTTCCATTTGTCCGCCTTCAGGAGTTCTCATGCGTCTGACCCAGATTTTCGCCGCCGCAGCCCTTGCGTTGGTCAGCACCTTTGCCGCCGCCGATGACGCGGCCGATAAAGCCATTCGTCAAAGCCTGGAAAAGCTCGAACTCGAGGTTCCGGTCGAAAGCATCAGCGCCAGCCCATTGCCGGGCATGTACGAAGTCAAGCTCAAGGGCAGCCGCGTGCTGTACGCCAGTGCCGACGGCCAGTACATCGTTCAGGGCAACCTGTACCAACTGGCGAACGGCAAACCGGTCAACCTGACCGAGAAGACCGAACGCCTAGGCATCTCCAAGCTGATCAACGCCATTCCGGTGGCTGAAACCGTGGTCTACCCGGCGGTCGGCGAAACCAAGTCGCACATCACCGTGTTCACCGACACCACCTGCCCGTACTGCCACAAACTGCACGCCGAAGTGCCGGAGCTGAACAAGCGCGGCATCGAAGTGCGTTACGTTGCGTTCCCGCGTCAGGGCCTGAATTCGCCGGGTGACGAGCAACTGCAAGCGGTGTGGTGCTCGAAAGACAAGAAAGCGGCCATGGACAAAATGGTCGACGGCAAGGAAATCAAGGCCGCCAAGTGCGATAACCCGGTTTCCAGGCAGTTCGCCCTCGGTCAGTCGATCGGCGTGAATGGCACACCGGCCATCGTTTTGGCCGACGGGCAAGTCATTCCGGGCTACCAGCCTGCGCCACAAGTCGCCAAACTGGCGCTGGGCGCGAAGTAATTCGCATCGTCACGGTCCGCCGCTGACGATCATGGTCCGGCAGCCACATCGCCGGGCCATCAATAGAGAGCCGCGAGCACGCGGTTGTTTTCCGGCCGACCCTGCGTCGGCCGTTTCATGGGGAGTTCACAGTGAATCCGGTCAAAGTAGGCATCTGTGGGTTAGGGACCGTCGGTGGCGGTACCTTCAACGTACTTCAGCGCAACGCCGAGGAAATTGCTCGTCGTGCCGGGCGTGGGATCGAAGTGGCACAAATTGCCATGCGCACGCCAAAGCCTCAGTTCCAGACGACCGGTATTGCGATTACCAACGATGTCTTCGAAGTGGCCACGAACCCTGAGATCGACATCGTCATAGAGCTGATGGGCGGCTACACCGTTGCCCGCGAGCTGGTACTCAAGGCCATCGAGAATGGCAAGCATGTGGTCACCGCGAACAAGGCGCTGATAGCCGTTCACGGTAATGAGATCTTCGCCAAGGCACGCGAGAAAGGCGTGATCGTGGCATTCGAAGCAGCGGTAGCCGGTGGCATTCCGGTGATCAAGGCGATTCGTGAAGGCCTGTCGGCCAACCGCATCAACTGGGTCGCGGGGATCATCAACGGCACCGGTAACTTCATCCTCACCGAAATGCGCGAGAAGGGCCGTACCTTCGAAGACGTGCTGGCCGAAGCGCAGGCGCTGGGTTATGCCGAAGCCGATCCGACCTTCGACGTCGAAGGCATCGATGCGGCGCACAAGCTGACCATCCTGGCCTCGATCGCGTTCGGTATTCCGCTGCAGTTCGACAAGGCGTACACCGAAGGCATCACCAGGCTGACCACCGCTGACGTGAATTACGCCGAAGCGCTGGGCTACCGCATCAAGCACCTGGGCGTGGCGCGCAGCACCGCTGCAGGTATCGAGTTGCGCGTGCACCCGACGCTGATCCCGGCCGATCGCCTGATCGCCAACGTCAACGGCGTGATGAATGCGGTGATGGTCAACGGTGACGCGGCCGGTTCGACGCTGTTCTACGGCGCCGGCGCTGGCATGGAGCCGACCGCTTCGTCGGTGATCGCGGACCTGGTCGACGTGGTCCGCGCGATGACCTCCGACCCGGAAAACCGCGTACCGCACCTGGCCTTCCAGCCGGACTCGCTGTCGGCGCATCCGATCCTGCCGATCGAAGCCTGCGAAAGCGCCTACTACCTGCGCATCCAGGCCAAGGACCATCCGGGCGTTCTCGCTCAGGTGGCGAGCATTCTGTCGGAGCGCGGCATCAATATCGAATCGATCATGCAGAAGGAAGTCGAAGAGCATGACGGCCTGGTGCCGATGATCCTGCTGACCCACCGCGTGGTCG
This sequence comes from Pseudomonas koreensis, assembly GCF_036668835.1. Classification (GTDB taxonomy): domain Bacteria; phylum Pseudomonadota; class Gammaproteobacteria; order Pseudomonadales; family Pseudomonadaceae; genus Aquipseudomonas; species Aquipseudomonas koreensis_I. The sequence continues at coordinate 1,075,142 of NZ_JAZEVW010000001.1, read as the reverse complement.
AGCAGCGTATCAACGATGCGATCGCCGCACTTGAAGCTCTCGCAGGCGTTGACGGCCCGGTCGTACGGATCCGCGTCGAACATTTGAATTAACAGCAGCGGCAAGCGGCAAGCTGCAAGCGGCAAGACAAAGCAGATCGGCTTTTACTTGAAGCTTGTAGCTCGTAGCTTGCAGCTCAAACCGAAGGTTTGCCCCCCATGCGATATATCAGTACTCGCGGCCAGGCACCGGCCCTGAATTTCGAAGAGGTCCTGCTGGCCGGTCTGGCCACGGACGGCGGTTTGTACGTCCCGGAAAACCTGCCACGTTTCACCCAGGAAGAAATCGCTTCCTGGGCCGGCCTGCCGTATCACGAACTGGCCTTCCGGGTGATGCGTCCGTTCGTGACCGGCAGCATTCCCGACGCCGATTTCAAGAAGATTCTTGAAGAAACCTACGCGGTCTTCGCTCACAGCGCAGTGGCGCCGTTGCGTCAGCTCAACGGCAACGAATGGGTGATGGAGCTGTTCCACGGCCCGACCCTGGCGTTCAAGGACTTCGCCCTGCAACTGCTTGGTCGTCTGCTCGACTACGTGCTGGAAAAGCGCGGCGAGCGCGTGGTGATCGTCGGTGCCACCTCCGGCGATACCGGTTCGGCGGCCATCGAAGGCTGCAAGCACTGCGAAAACGTCGACATCTTCATCCTGCACCCGCACAACCGTGTGTCCGAAGTGCAGCGCCGACAGATGACCACGATCGTTGGCGAGAACATTCATAACATCGCCATCGAAGGCAACTTCGACGACTGCCAGGAAATGGTCAAGAACAGCTTCGCCGACCAGAGCTTCCTCAAAGGCACGCGTCTGGTGGCGGTGAACTCGATCAACTGGGCGCGGATCATGGCCCAGATCGTTTACTACTTCCACGCCTCGCTGCAGTTGGGCGGGCCGGCGCGTTCGGTGTCTTTCTCGGTACCGACCGGCAACTTCGGCGACATTTTCGCCGGTTACCTGGCGCGCAACATGGGCCTGCCGATCAACCAGTTGATCGTCGCCACCAACCGCAACGACATCCTGCACCGCTTCATGAGCGGCAACCAGTACGTCAAGGAAACCCTGCACGCCACGCTGTCGCCGTCCATGGACATCATGGTCTCGTCGAACTTCGAACGCTTGCTGTTCGACCTGCACGGTCGCAACGGTGCAGCGATCGCCGGGTTGATGGACTCGTTCAAACAGGGTGGTGGTTTCAGCGTCGAACAGGAACGCTGGACCGAAGCGCGCAAACTGTTCGACTCGCTGGCGGTGGACGATGCGCAAACCTGCGAGACCATCGCCGAAGTCTATGCACGGACCGGTGAGGTGCTGGATCCGCACACCGCGATCGGCGTCAAGGCCGCGCGCGAGTGCCGTCGCAGCCTGGACATCCCGATGGTGATCCTCGGCACTGCGCATCCGGTGAAATTCCCGGACGCAGTGGAGAAAGCCGGTGTAGGAAAAGCGCTCGAACTGCCTGCACATCTTTCTGATTTGTTTGAGCGAAACGAGCGCTGCACCGTTTTGCCGAACGAGCTGAAAGCCGTACAGGCCTTTGTCAGTCAGCATGGCAACCGCGGCAAGCCGCTGTAAGCCAGCCAATGCTGTCACATTTTGAAGCCCGTCTCCTGACGGGCTTTTTTGTTTTCGCTGCCACACTGCTCGGGTTTTCACCCACGCAGGACGGGTGAGTCGATCACGAAGGAAGTGGCAATGCGGTTTGATATAGGTTTGAAACCGGCACTGGTCGGGGTGTTGTTGTGCGGATTGCTGGGGCTGATGCGCTGCAGTGTGGCGGCGCAACTGGTGCTGCACGGCGATGCCGCGGCGCACAACGTACAGCCCATCGAACTGGCTGCACACGAGCGCGAGTGGATTCGCGATAACCCGACGGTGACGGTGGCGTCGTTGCAATACCCGCTGTATCTGTTTCAGGACGAACACGGCCAGTGGAGCGGTTTGAACAACGATGTGCTCAAGCGAGTGACGGCGATGACCGGGCTGCAGTTCGTGCACCAGGAATCGTTCTCCACCGATCACATGCTCGAGCGCCTGAAGAGCGGTGCGGCGGACATCAGTACGACGTTGGCGATCAGCGAGGAGCGCAAGGCATTCCTCGATTACAGCCACGCCTTTGGTGGGGCGGGGTGGGTGTTTGTCGGGCGTGCCGACGCGCCGCGGCTGGAATCTTTCGAGCAACTGGCCGGACGCAGGCTGGTGCTGCCGGCTCGGCATGCCCTGGAGGACACGATCAGACGCGACTTTCCGACCATCGTGATGCATTCGGTCAAGACCTACGCCGAGGCACGGGCGCTGGTGGAAAGCGGCGAAGCCTATGCCACCATCGAAAATGAAATCGGCGCGCAGCTTTATCCGTTGGGTCTGCTCAAGGTCGGTGGGCTGGTCGAGGGCAAGTGGGAGGCGGACAACCTCGCGGTGCGCAAAGGCATGCCGCAGCTTCTGGGGATTCTCAACAAGGCTCTGGAGGCCTTTCCGCCCGCCGAGCTACGCGCGATCCGCCTGAAATGGCTGGAAGGCATAGCGCCGGTGCCCGTGCCTACCGTCGGCGAGCAACTGTTCCAGTGGGCTTGCTGGGCCATGGGCGGGCTAGGCATGTTTGGCTTGCTGTCATTGGTCTGGAATCGGCGACTGACGGCGGTGATCAAGCTGCGTCGGGCGGCAGAAAAGGATCTGGGCGATCAACTGGCGTTCCAGCACGCATTGATCGACGCCTTGCCTGACCCGGTGTTCGTTCGCGATTTGCACGGGCGACTGATCACCTGCAACCGCAGCTATGAGGAGGCGTTATCGGTGCGTCTGGATCAGGCCATCGGGCGCATGCTGATCGAGCTCGACACGCTGCCCGAAGCCACCGCGTTGATGCTGCACGAGGAATTCATGCTGCAGTTGCGCACGCGCAAGTCGCGCTTCAGCAAACGCCGCTTGCAGTTCAATAACGGCCCGCGCGAGGTCTATCAATGGACCGTGCCGTTCTACAGCGCCGACGGTAAATTGCGCGGGTTGTTGGGCGGCTGGACGGACATCTCTCAGCGCCGGGCGGAAAGCGGGTGCCAGTGTCCGCAATGAAGATGGGAAATGTCCTATAAGACGCGGCTACTTTTCCGATGGGAGGCTTAGGACGGCTGGCCTAGAGTGACAACCACTGCGGTGAGAGTCCGCGATTGTCGCTCCAGAGGTCGCCTATGCGCTCGCTTAAAGTCCTGATACTTGAACCCAATCCGTTTCAGCTTATGGCATTGCACCAAATGCTCAATGCCGTCGGCATTTATGACGTTCTCACCGCATCGTCGCTGGCAGCGGCCTTGGCGTCGCTGGAGTACCGCGGTGCGGTCGACATCGCTATCTGTGATCCGCAACTCAAGGGCGGTGATGGCCTTGCGCTGATGCAGCATCTGGCGGCCCGCCAGCAAGCGCGTTCGGTAATACTGCTGGGTACGGTTGCAGCGAGTCTGCTGAACGATCTCGAGCCGCTGTTGGACGAGCACGGCGTGCGTTTGTTGGGGCGCCTGCAGACGCCGGTGTCGGCGGTGCTGATGCGAGGTTTGCTCGACAGCTATCTGAGTGCCGCTTCGTCGCCACTCGGTGTGTAAGGCGTAAGGAAGTTTTTCTGTCATCTTCGCCGTGCATGCTCTCTCAGGCCGGTGACGCTGCGACAGGGAGGCAATCGATACGCAGAACTTTCTTCTCGGGCCGGTGGTCATTTATGGTGTACACGCCCCAGGCGCACAGTTTTCGGACTATTGAGTGGAGATCGAGATGGAAAGTATCAGTCTATTGCTCGGTGAGGCTCTGAGCCCGTATCAGGTTTCGTTGACCCCCAGCGGCCGCCATGGCCAATGCCTGGTGACGCTGAAGAACAGTCACGGCGCCATCGTGGTGGAGCGCGAATTCAATCAGGCGCAATTGACCGACAAGCGTCTGCTCACCGATGTCGTCGATGGTCTGCACCGCGACGTGCTGATCGCCGAAGGCCGGCTCGAACCCTGCGTGATCGCGGCCTTGCGCAACGCCGCGCTGGACAAGCAGGCAGCGTTGTAAAGATGAAATATTTTTTGTGGGAACCTTCCTGCGTTCCTGTCAGTCAGACCCCATAACAGCAGGATCAAGCATTGTGCTCCGGTGCTTGTCGCTTGCTGCTACGGGTCTTTATGTAGGCCACGTTTAACCCCGAGTTGTCTCCCCACTTCTCGGGGTTTCTTTTTGCCCGCGATTTTTTTCATTGCGCGGTCTGGTGTTCGAAAAATACGCGGGCCTGTTGCAGATAGTCCGCCCGCCGCTCCGGGTCGAGCCAATCGGCGTACAGCTGATTGAGCGGTTCGTGGGGCAAGGTGCGCAGCAGACTGTTGATCTCAGCAATGGCCTGACGTCCCTCGGCGGAATTGGAGCACGCCACATGCCCCGAGAGATATTGCTGCGTACCGCGAATCGGGTAGAACGCCAGTTCATTCTCGGCGATCTGCGCCTGAGTGGCCTGATAACGGATCTCCGGCCAGTAACCCAATACCACTTGCAAGCGGCCCAGACGCTGCATCGATAGCAGATTGCTCAACGCGTCGTTGCCGTAGTGTGGCGTCAATGCGCCACGCGGCGCCTGCTGCAACAGGTTGTCGATGAATTCGCCATAGCTGCGTTCGGCGACGATGCCGACCTTGCGTTCAGGCGCCGCGAGCAAAGCCGCCAGATCAACCTCTCCTTCCACCAGATAAGGCGCAAGCACTGCGCGATCCTTTTGGCGCACCACCAGACCGTTGCTTACGGCGCGGATCGCCGGTATCGAATACACAATCCACCGCGCACGCTCCTTGCTCCACAGCAGTGCCGGATCGCAGGCAAACGAGTGTTCCTGGAGCATTTGCAAACCGCGGGCGCGATTGACACGCAGCAGTGTGTGTTCGTACTGCGGCATACCGGCGATCAGCAGCGGCAGCAAATGATCGATGACGCCCTGACCCTTTTTCGGACCCTCGAAAATGGTCATTGGCGGCAGGTCGCGCAACAACCAGATCAGCGTCGGTTTTGCCTGCGCTGCGCCTGACAAAATAAGCAGACACAGCAGGCCCAACAGCCGCCACGTCCACCCGGACTGTGCGCGGTCGGCAGGCGAGGGCAGTCGGCGCTTCAGCTTAAATGGCTCCGTCTTCGCGTAACCTGGCGATCTGCTTTTCGTCGTAGCCAAGGTCGTGGAGTACCTGCGCATTGTGCTCACCCAGTTGCGGTCCGACCCATTCGGAACTGCCGGGTGTCTCTGACAATTTCGGCACGATGCCGGGCATCTTGAAATCCTTGCCGTCGGGCAGTTTCGCATGCAGGAACATTTCTCGCGCCAGGTACTGCGGATCGCTGAACATGTCCTCGGCGCTGAAGATCCGGCTGGCCGGCACTTCGGCCTGATTAAGCAGGTCGAGCACGGTTTCCAGCGGCAGCGAATTGACCCAGCGATCAATGACTCCGTACAGCTCGTCGCGGCGGCTGTCGCGTCCGTCATTGCTGACCAGCGCCGGGTCGTTGGCCAGGTCTTCACGACCGATGATCAGCATGAAGCGTTTGAAGATCGCATCGCCGTTGGCGCCAATCTGCACATGCTTGCCGTCGGCACTGGTGTGAATGGAGGAGGGTGTAATGCCCGGCATGATATTGCCGCTGCGCTCGCGGATGAAGCCGAACACATCGAACTCCGGCACCATGCTTTCCATCATCGCGAAAATCGCCTCATACAGCGCGACATCGACGACCTGGCCAAGGCCGCCGTTGACTTCGCGGTGCCGCAGCGCCATCAGCGCGCCGATCACGCCCCACAGCGCAGCAATCGAATCGCCGATGGAAATCCCGGTGCGCACGGGCGGACGATCTTCAAAACCGGTGATGTAACGCAAACCACCCATGGACTCGCCGACCGCGCCGAAACCGGGCTGGTCTTTCATCGGCCCGGTCTGGCCGAAACCGGACAGGCGCACCATCACCAGTTTCGGGTTCAGCGCGTGCAGGGTTTCCCAGCTCAGGCCGAGCTTTTCCAGCACGCCGGGGCGGAAGTTTTCGATGAGAATGTCGGCTTCGCTGAGCAGTTGTTTCAGGATCGCCAGACCGTCCGGGTGCTTCAGGTTCAGCGTCAGCGATTTCTTGTTGCGCGCCTGGACAAACCACCACAGCGAGGTGCCTTCATAGAGCTTCCGCCATTTGCGCAGGGGATCGCCGCCGTCCGGCGATTCGATCTTGACCACTTCGGCGCCGAACTCGCCGCAAATACGCGAGGCAAAAGGCCCGGCAATCAATGTTCCCAATTCGATGACTTTCAGACCCGAGAGCGGTTTGCTGGTGAACGGCATGCGAAATCCTGTAGGCCAAGGCTGAGCGGATACAGCGTTTTAACATAGCCGGCCGTCAGACGCCGCAGCTTGATCGCCATCAACTCGATGATTGCCCACGGCATCGGTTAGACTTGCCGACTTTCCTCGTATCAAGAAGCCCGTTCATGGCCCAGCCGTCCACTACCTATAAATTCGAACTGAACCTCACCGACCTCGACCGCAGCGTCTACGAGAGCGTCAAGCAGACCATCGCCCGTCACCCTTCGGAAACCGAAGAGCGCATGACCGTGCGCCTGCTGGCCTACGCCCTCTGGTACAACGAGCAGTTGTCGTTTGGCCGTGGTCTGTCGGACGTGGATGAACCGGCCTTGTGGGAAAAGAGCCTGGACGACCGCGTTCTGCACTGGATCGAAGTCGGTCAGCCGGACGTCGATCGCCTGACCTGGTGCTCGCGTCGTACCGAGCGCACCAGCCTGCTGGCCTACGGCAGCCTGCGCGTTTGGGAGACCAAGGTGATCCCGGCGATCAAGAACCTCAAGAACGTCAACATCGCCGCAGTCCCGCAAGAAGTGCTGGAAACCCTCGCCAAGGACATGCCGCGCGTCATCAAGTGGGACGTGATGATCAGCGAAGGCACGGTCTTCGTCACCGACGACCGTGGCCAGCACGAAGTCCAGTTGCAATGGCTGCAAGGTGAGCGCGGCTGATCCCGCGCCAGCACCGCAATAACCCACGTAACCAAGAGAAGTCTCTGTCACCCCATGCGTATCGAACCTCGTCAACTGCCCGCCACGCTGCCCTTTCTGGGTGATCTGCCACCGCTGCTGACCCGCCTGTACGCGGCGCGGGGCGTGCAGTCCGAGGCCGAGCTGGACAAGAGCCTGGCGCGGTTGATCCCGTACCAGCAACTCAAGGGCATCGATGCCGCCGTCGACCTGCTGGTGACCGCGCTGGAGCAACGCCAGCGCATCCTCATCGTCGGCGACTTCGATGCGGACGGCGCCACGGCCAGCACCGTTGGCGTGCTGGGTTTGCGTCTGCTGGGTGCGGCCCATGTCGATTATCTGGTGCCGAACCGTTTCGAATATGGCTACGGCCTGACCCCGGAAATCGTCGACGTCGCGCTGACCCGCGAGCCGCAATTGCTCATCACGGTCGACAACGGCATCTCCAGCGTCGAAGGCGTCGCCGCGGCGAAACGCGCCGGCCTGAAAGTGCTGATCACCGACCACCACTTGCCCGGCGATGAGTTGCCGCAGGCCGATGCGCTGGTCAACCCGAACCAGCCGGGCTGCGAATTTCCGAGCAAGGCGCTGGCGGGTGTCGGCGTGATCTTCTACGTGCTGATGGCGTTGCGCGCCCGCCTGCGCAGCCTCGGCTGGTACGAGAGCAAGCCGCAACCGAACATCGGTGAATTGCTTGATCTGGTAGCGCTGGGCAGCGTCGCCGACGTGGTGCCGCTGGACGCCAACAACCGCATCCTGGTGCACCAGGGGCTCGAGCGGATTCGCGCCGGCCGGGCGCGGCCGGGGATCAAAGCGATTCTGGAAGTGGCCAAGCGTGACGCCGCGCGTATCACTTCCACGGATCTGGGCTTTATTGTCGGCCCGCGTCTTAACGCCGCCGGGCGTCTGGACGACATGAGCCTGGGCATCGAATGCCTGCTCACCAGCGATGCCAATCTGGCCCGGGAAATGGCCGCGAAACTGGACGGCATGAACCAGGACCGTAAATCCATCGAGCAAGGCATGCAGCGTGAAGCGCTGGCGCAGCTCAAGGACCTGCCGGTGGAGTCGATGCCGTTTGGTCTGTGCCTGTTCGACCCGGATTGGCACCAAGGCGTGATCGGCATCCTCGCCTCGCGGATGAAAGAGCGTTATTTCCGCCCGACCATCGCTTTTGCCGATGCCGGCGATGGCCTGCTCAAGGGCTCGGGACGTTCGGTGCAGGGCTTTCACATTCGCGACGCGCTGAGCGTGGTCGCCGCGCAGCATCCGAACCTGATCGCCAAGTACGGTGGCCACGCGATGGCGGCCGGTCTGACCCTGGCGCAGGAAAATTTTCCGTTATTCGCCGAGGCCTTCGACGCCGAAGTGCGCCGGCAACTTCGCGAGGAAGACCTGACCGGGCGCATGCTCACCGATGGCACCCTGGCGGTCGAGGAATTCCACCTCGAACTGGCCCGCGCGTTGCGCCATGCCGGGCCTTGGGGACAGCATTTTCCGGAACCGGTGTTTCATGGCGTGTTTCAGTTGGTCGAACAGCGCGTGGTTGGCGAGCGGCATTTGAAAGTGGTGCTGAAAAGCGAATGTGGCTCGGTGAAGCTCGATGGCATTGCGTTTGGTATTGATCGGGATGTCTGGCCGAATCCGACCATTCAGTGGGTGGAACTGGCTTATAAGCTCGACGTTAACGAGTTTCGCGGCAATGAGACGGTGCAGTTGATGATTGCTCATATTGAACCGCGTTAGGGCCTTCGCGAGCAGGCTCACTCTTACAGGTCCGGTGTTGTCCATGGGGGAGCGAGCCTGCTCGCGAAAGCTGTTTTCACACACTGAATCACTCTGAACCCTGCTTCTTCCCGCGTTGTCGACTAGGCTCTAAGCACTGCTTGATTGGCCTTGTGACGTCTTGTCGAATTTTTGCCCGCGGGGGCGGGTGCTGCACCTTTTTCTGTCACTCGTCGACTTTTCAAACAGAACCCTGGAGCCTGCCCACTGATTCGAGAGGTGCCCCATGAGTCTGCTGCTTGAACCTTTTACCCTGCGCCAACTGACCCTGCCCAACCGCATCGCCGTCTCGCCGATGTGCCAATACTCCAGCGTCGACGGCCTAGCCAATGACTGGCATCTGGTGCACCTGGGCAGTCGCGCGGTGGGCGGCGCCGGGCTGGTGTTTACCGAAGCCACGGCGGTTACGGCCGACGGGAGGATTACCGCCGAAGACCTTGGCCTGTGGAACGACGAGCAGATTGCCCCGTTGCAACGCATCACTCGCTTCATCAATGCACAGGGCGCAGTTGCCGGCATCCAGCTGGCCCACGCCGGGCGCAAGGCCAGCACCCATCGGCCGTGGATCGGCAAGCACGGCAGCGTCAAACCCGAGGAGGGTGGCTGGACGCCGGTCGGTCCGTCACCGATCGCTTTCGACCCGCAGCACACACAACCGAAACAGCTGGATGAAGGGCAGATCGCCGCCGTCATTGAAGCCTTCGTCGATGCCGCCAAACGCGCATTGACGGCGGGTTTCAGCGTGGTCGAGGTGCATGCTGCGCACGGTTATCTGCTACATCAGTTTCTCTCGCCGCTGAGTAATCAGCGTCAGGATCAGTACGGCGGCTCGTTCGAAAATCGTATCCGGCTGGTGCTGCAAGTCACCGAAGCGGTGCGGGCGGTGTGGCCGGAAGAACTGCCGGTGTTTGTTCGGGTGTCCGCCACCGACTGGGTGGAAGACGGCTGGAACCCGGATGAAACCGTGGAGCTCGCGCGGCGCCTGCACACGCTGGGGGCCGATCTGATTGATGTGTCCTCTGGCGGTACGGCGGCCAATGCGGAAATTCCGGTCGGGCCGGGTTATCAAACGCGCTTCGCCGAGCGGGTGCGCAAAGAGTCAGGCATTGCCACTGGCACCGTAGGCATGATTACCGAGCCGGCGCAGGCCGAGCACATTTTGCGCACCTGTCAGGCCGATATCATTTTCCTTGCCCGGGAGCTGCTGCGCGATCCGTACTGGCCGCTGCATGCCGATGATGATCTGGGTGGGCGCAAAGCAGTGTGGCCGGCGCAGTATCAGCGCGCGACCCATCGGGATCAGCCGATTCATGAATCTGATTTGCGGGATTGATCGAGGCTGAAAAGCAAAAGCCCCGAGCCGGTGAGGGTCGGGGCTTTTTTGTGTCCTGAACATTTATATTGCCTGAGTTGGCCTCTTCGCGAGCAGGCTCGCTCCCACAGTTGGAATCTGTACTCCTGTTGGAGCGAGCCTGCTCGCGAATGGCGCCAGAACTGGCGCCTCAAATCCTCAAGGGTATTTGCGCTTGTCCGGCGCCGGCGGGAAATACTGGTACAGCCAGGTCTCGCTCAGCGTGCGGTCATTGGTGCGGATAAACAGGCGCAGTTCCACCGGCTCGACGCTGTCATTGGTCGGGTACCAGTCGAACAGGATCCGGTAACCCTTAATGTCATCCAGCACCAGCACGCTGAAATCCTGCACCTTGCCGTTCGAGCAGGTCACCACCGGTTCGATCCCGGTGCCCAGCGGCAAGCGCTCCAGACCGCCACCGGTGAAGTCCACGGCAAAGCGTCGCGCCCACACCTTCGGATAATGCTCGCCCGGTGCCCAGCCTTCGGTGAAACCACCCATGCCGGAACGGGTCGCGTGCACCCGCGCCAACGGCGTGCCCACGGGCGGCAACGCGCTCCAGTAGAGCTTGTAGCCGTAATTCAGCGAATCGCCGGCAGCCACCGGCTTCTTCGGCGTCCAGAACGCCACGATGTTGTCCAGGGTCTCGCCGGTTGTAGGGATTTCCAGCAGATCGATGGAGCCTTCGCCCCACGCGGTTGTAGGCTCGACCCACAGGCTCGGACGCTTGCTGTACCAGTCGACCGTGTCCTGATAGTTGGCGAATTCGTGATCGGTCTGCAGCAGACCGAAGCCCTTCGGATCCTTGTCGGCAAAGGCGTTGAATTGCAGAGTAGCCGGGTTGTTCAGCGGTCGGCAGATCCACTCGCCGTTGCCACGCCACATGGCCAGGCGATCCGAGTCGTGGATTTGCGGGTGAATGGTGTCGCACATACGCCGTTCGTGGGTGCCACAGCTGAACATACTGGTCATCGGCGAAATGCCCAGCTGTTCGATGGCGGTACGCGCATTGATATGGGCGTCGATTTCCATCACCACGCGTTCGGCCTGGCAATCGATATCAAAGCGATAGGCACCGGTGGCGCTCGGCGAGTCGAGCAAGGCGTAGACCACAAAACGCGTGGCGTTCTTGTCGGGCGTCTCGAACCAGAATTTGGTGAAGTCCGGGAATTCTTCGCGCTTCTTGGCGTAGGTGTCGATCGCCAGCCCCCGCGCCGAGAGGCCATATTGGCCAGTCGCATCGACTGCACGGAAATAACTGGCGCCGAGAAACGACACCACATCATGCCGATCCAGTTCCGGTGCCTTGAACAGTTTGAACCCGGCGAAACCCAGATCGCCTTTCAACTGCTGGGTGTCGACCGAAGTGTTCTCGTAGTTGAACAGTGCCGGACGGAAATGCACCTCGCGCGCCATGCGTGTCTTTGGATCGACGCTGTACATGCGCACCGGCTGACGGAAACCCATGCCGACGTGGAAGAATTGCACGTCCAGCTGGCCTTTGTTTTCCTTCCACAACGAATGCTCGCCGTCGTAGCGGATCGCGTTGAAATTCTGCGGCGTCATCGTCGCCAGCGTCGGCGGCAATACCTGTTTCGTATCCTGATAGGCGCTGCCGGCCAGTTGCTTGGCTTGGCGCTTGAGCGCCTCGAAATCGAACGCCTGCGCCTCGCCATCGGCGGCGCCGCCATTGGCTGCCCATGCACGGGTGGCCAGCAGGCCAGTGGCCGAAAGACCGGTGTAGGCCGCAATGGCCATGGACGCTTTGAGCAAATTCCTGCGATGCATATATACAACCTGTCGTGTGCAATCCCGTGCCGTTCCTGGCACGTAGCGGATCGGAAATTACGGTTCGGTCATGCCTTCGGCCAAACGCAACGGACTATAAACAGATGCCCGCTAGCTTAATCGGTTCGATTGTCGAGCAAAAAGCCTTGTTTGCGTGGCGTCAACTGGCAATGAAACAAGACATGTCTGTAATTTTTCTGACAGGGTCATCTGATTTAAAGGGCATAACTGCTTTTTTCGATTAATTACTCTAAAAACTGCTTTTCAGCGCCGATTTAATTCCTATTCTATGGAGCAAGACCGGCTACAAGCCTTCGTGTCGACGGGGCACACGACACTGCTCAAAAGAGGCAGGGCGATGTGAGGTTCAGCAGTTTCTTGACTCATCAGAGAAGGACATCGTCCATGGCGAAAATACACGGCATCACCGAAATGTTAGGGATCTTTCCATGCTTGGGCAGCGGGCGCAGAAGACGCCGGCTCAGTTCGGAAGAATTGAAACTGGTTGAGCGTTATCGAGAGCTTTCCGAGAATGACCGGATTGCGATGAGGTATCTGGTGGATGCGATGCGGAGTGTTTCGCGGTTTTAACGTGAAAACTGAAAGGGGGCGGGCTGCAAAGCCCGCCCCCTTTTTCGAAGCGAACACATCGCGCGTTAGCCACAGTTCAATGGGGGGCATGCAGGCAGGTTTTGAAGTAGGCGTTTCCTTCGAGTTGAGGGGAGAATTCCTACAATATGTGGCGGTTGCAGATCCCGGTAACAGGTATTACGTTGTTCATACGAGTAATACTCTTGGAGCACCACATGACGACAACCATGACGAGCAAGGGCCAGGTCACTATTCCGAAACCAATACGTGACGCCCTTCAACTGACGCCGGGCTCGGCCGTTGAGTTCAGTGTCAATGAACAGGGCGAAGTGGTTTTGCACAGTGCCAGACACGCTGGAGAGCAGACAACGGCACCGGATCGATTTGATGCGGTTCGTGGCAAGGCGGACATCAAGTGGCGAACCGATGATTTGATGGCGTTACTTCGGGGTGATGATTGATGGTTCTGGTCGACACCAACGTATTGATCGACGTTCTGGAGGACGATCCTGTTTGGGCTGAATGGTCTATTCAGCAACTCCGGTCGCAGTCATTGATCCATGATCTGGTGATTAACCCAATCGTTTACGCAGAACTGTCGCAGACGTTCTCAACTTTCGAGACCCTGGATGAGGTGGTTAATCAGCTAGGGCTGGTCGTGCAGGAAATTCCGCGGCCTGCACTTTTTCTGGCCGGCAAGGCGTTTGTACGCTACCGGAAAGTGGGTGGTGGCAAGCAAAACGTGCTGGCGGATTTCTTTATCGGAGCACATGCAGCGGTGAAGAAGCTGCCGTTGTTAACCAGGGATTCCAAGCGGTATCGTAATTACTTCCCCTCGGTCCAGTTGATTACGCCCTCCTGATTATTTAATGGGGGCTGCCGCAATCGCCAGCAGGCTGGCTCCGGCATTTAGAATGCGTTTCCTCTGTGGAAGCAGCCTGCTGGCGATGCTTGTTTCAGTGCTTGAACATCACATGCCGAACCGTGGTGTAGTCCTCCAGCCCATACATCGACATGTCCTTGCCATATCCGGACATTTTCTGACCGCCGTGGGGCATTTCGCTGACGAGCATGAAGTGCGTGTTGACCCAAGTGCAGCCGTACTGCAAACGGGCTGACAGGCGATGCGCGCGTCCCACATCGGACGTCCAGATGGAGGAGGCGAGGCCGTAGTCGGAATCGTTGGCCCACTCCAGCGCTTGTGCTTCATCGGTGAATTTCGTTACCGAAACCACTGGGCCGAATACTTCACGGCGGACGATCTCGTCATCCTGCTGCGCATCGGCCAGTACCGTCGGTTCGAAGAAGAACCCATTGCCTTCAACAGCCTTGCCACCAGTGATCAACCGGATGTGCGGCTGCGCCACGGCGCGTTCGACGAAAGCGGCGACGCGGTCGCGGTGTTGTGCGGTGATCAGCGGGCCCAACTCGGTGGAGGGGGCATCCTGCACGCCGTATTTGATCGTGCTGACCGCCGCGCCGAGTTTCTCGACGAATTTGTCGTAAATACCTTGCTGCGCGTAGATCCGGCACGCGGCGGTGCAGTCCTGCCCGGCGTTGTAGAAACCGAAGGTACGAATGCCGTCTACCGCAGCGTCGATATCGGCATCGTCGAAGATGATCACCGGCGCCTTGCCGCCCAATTCCATGTGCAGGCGTTTAACGCTGTCGGCGGTGCTGGAAATGATGTTCGACCCGGTGGCAATAGAACCGGTCAGCGACACCATGCGCACTTTCGGATGGCTGACCAGCGGACTGCCAACGGTAGCACCGCGACCGAACACCAGATTGAGTACACCAGCGGGGAGGATCTCCGACGCCAGTTCGGCCAGACGCAACGCCGTCAGCGGGGTCTGTTCCGACGGCTTGAGTACTACGGTATTACCGGCGGCCAGCGCCGGGGCGATTTTCCAGGCGACCATCATCAGCGGGTAATTCCACGGCGCGATGGAGGCGATCACTCCGACCGGATCGCGACGGATCATCGAAGTGTGACCGGGCAAATATTCGCCAGCGGCCGAACCGCTCATACAGCGGCTGGCGCCAGCGAAGAAGCGGAACACATCGGCAATCGCCGGAATCTCGTCGTTGAGCGCGGCATTGTAGGGTTTGCCGCAATTGTCGGATTCGAGTTTGGCCAGTTCTTCGCCATGGGCTTCGATGGCGTCAGCGAGTTTGAGCAGCAACAGTGAGCGGTCTTTCGGCGCGGTTTGCGACCACTCGGTGAAGGCGTTGTCGGCGGCGCGCACGGCGGCATCGACCTGGGCTTCGCTGGCTTCATTGATTTCCACCAGCACTTCGCCCCGCGCCGGGTTAAGCACCGGTTGGGCAGGGCCTTCGCCGTTGACCAGTTGGCCGTTGATCAAGAGTCGGGTTTGCATAGCTGTGTCCTCTATTGTTCTGCCGAAACCGGTTTGAAAACTGTGGGAGCGAGCCTGGTCGCGAAGGCGGTGTGTCAGGTGACATCAATGCTGGATGTGACGGCCTCTTCGCGAGCAGGCTCACTCCCACAGGGGTTGTGTGTGGTCTGTCAGGTATTCATTTTCCGCCGCTACCGGCAACGCTCTCGCCGCCGCGCGTCAGGTAATACGCTCCGAGAATCGGCAGCATGGTGACCATCATCACCAGCATCGCCACGACATTGGTCACTGGCACATCCCGTGGCCGGCTCAACTGGTTGAGCAGCCACAACGGCAGCGTGCGCTCATGCCCGGCGGTGAACGTGGTGACGATGATTTCATCGAACGACAGCGCAAACGCCAACATGCCACCCGCCAGCATCGCCGAGCCAAGGTTGGGCAGGATGATGTAGCGGAAGGTCTGCCAGCCGTCGGCACCGAGATCCATCGAGGCCTCGATCAGACTGTGCGAAGTACGGCGCAGGCGAGCGATGACGTTGTTGTAGACGATCACCACGCAGAAGGTCGCGTGGCCGACGATGATGGTGAACATGCCCGGTTCGATCCCCAGCGTCTTGAACGTTGCCAGCAAGGCGATCCCGGTGATGATCCCCGGCAGCGCAATCGGCAGGATCAGCATCAGCGAAATGCCCTGTTTGCCGAAAAAATCCCGCCGGTACAACGCCGCCGACGCCAACGTGCCAAGCACCATCGCGATCAGCGTAGCGATGGCGGCGATCTGCAGCGACAGCTTGATTGCCTCCAAAACATCCGGCCGGGAAAACGCCACGCTGAACCAGCGCAGGGTGAAGCCCTTCGGCGGAAAACTGAACGCGGCTTCTTCGGTGTTGAAGGCATAGAGAAAGATGATCAGGATCGGGAAGTGCAGAAACACCAGCCCACCCCAGGCTGCGATTTTCAAACCCAAAGACGCACGCCCTTGTGCTGAAGCGTCAGAGTGCATCGAAAGCCCCCAGTCGTTTGACGATGGACAGGTAAACCGCGATCAGCACGATCGGCACCAGGGTGAACGCCGCGGCCATCGGCATGTTGCCGATTGCACCCTGCTGCGCGTATACCATGCTGCCGACGAAGTAGCCCGGCGGCCCGACCAGTTGCGGCACGATGAAATCGCCCAGCGTCAGCGAAAAAGTGAAGATCGAACCTGCGGCAATCCCCGGAATCGACAGCGGCAGGATCACTTGCATAAAGGTCTGACGCGGCTTTGCGCCAAGGTCGGCCGAGGCCTGCAGCAGCGATGGTGGCAGACGTTCCAGCGATGCCTGGATCGGCAGAATCATGAACGGCAGCCAGATGTAGACGAATACCATGAACCGCCCCAGATGAGAGGTCGACAAGGTGCTGCCACCAACTCCGGGAATCCCCAGAATGAACAGCAATACGGGCTCCAGCCCCAGGTGCTGGACGAACCACTGCGCCACGCCGCCCTTAGCCAGCAGCAACGTCCACGCATAGGCCTTGACGATATAACTGGCCCACATCGGCAGCATCACCGCGATGTAGAAAAATGCCTTGGTCTTGCCGCTGGTGTAGCGCGCCATGTAATAGGCAATCGGGAACGCGATGACGGCGCTGGCGATCGACACGACAATCGCCATGCTCAGTGTGCGCAGGATGATGTCGAAATTCGAGGGCTGAAACAGCGCAGCAAAATTGGCCAGCGTCAGGTCCGGGGTCACCGCCATGGTGAAGTCGTCGAAGGTGTAGAAACCTTGCCACAACAGCACCAGCAACGAGCCCAGATAGATCGCGCCGAACCACAGCAGCGGCGGCACCAGCAACATCGACAGATACAGATTCGGCTTGCGGTAGAGCAGGTCGGAAAACCTGCGCAACGGTGGCGACGAAGTCATCGCGAGCGAGCTCATTTCATACCCCGCTAGCCACGGTGTCGTGCAGCGCGATCATCGCTTCCCGTGCCCAGCGTGCGCTCAAACGCTGGCCGGTCTGTAGCTGTACGCCGCTGTCGAGCCATTGATTGTTGGCCTGGCTGATGCTCAGGGTCTGGCCGTTTTCCAGCTGCAATTCATAGCGCGTGGCGCTGCCCTGATACTGGATATCCTGCAGCAGGCCGCTGACTTCGATTTCGTGGCTGGCCAGTGGGCCTTCGGCGAAATGCACGTGTTCCGGGCGGATCGAAAACGGCTGTGGATGGCCGCTGATTTCCCGCGCCAGATCGCCGCGTATCACGTTCGAGGTACCGACGAATTCGGCGACAAACGTGGTGCTCGGCTTCATGTACAGATTGCGCGGGCTATCGACCTGCTCGATGCGGCCCTTGTTGAACACCGCGACGCGATCGGACATAGACAGCGCTTCGGTCTGATCGTGGGTGACGAAGATGAAAGTGATGCGGAGCTGACGTTGCAGCTTCTTCAGCTCGCTTTGCATTTGCTCGCGCAATTTCAGATCGAGCGCCCCCAACGGCTCATCGAGCAACAGCACGCGCGGGCGATTGACCAAAGCGCGGGCGAGGGCGACACGCTGACGCTGACCGCCAGACAACTGCACCGGTTTGCGTGAGCCATAACCGCCGAGCGCGACCATGTCCAAAGCTTCTTCGGCACGCTGGTGGCGCTCGGCTTTGCCCACGCCTCTGACCTTCAAACCGTAAGCGACGTTGTCGAGCACGTTCATGTGCGGGAACAATGCGTAATCCTGGAAAACCGTGTTGACGTCACGTTGATACGGCGGCAAACCGGCGGCTTCGGCGCCGTGAATGCGGATCGAGCCGGCGCTGGGTTGCTCGAAACCGGCGATCAGGCGCAGGCAGGTGGTCTTGCCCGAGCCGGAAGGACCGAGCATGGAAAAGAACTCACCGTCCTCGATATCGATGGACACCCGATCAACGGCCTTCACTTCACCGAACTGCCGGGAAACGTTGGTGAACTGGACTGCAAGCGTCATGGTGCGGTGCTCCGGAAAGGCGAGGTCTGCCGTGGCGGCCGTCCTGCAACCCTGAAATATCGCTGCGAACGCGCTCTGCTTTTAGCTCCCTCTCCCTCCGGGAGAGGGCGGGGGGTGAGTGCAGCCATTTCTGCCATTGCTCTGAAATCAAAGGCGTCAAAAGCCACCCC
Source organism: Pseudomonas koreensis (assembly GCF_036668835.1). Classification (GTDB taxonomy): domain Bacteria; phylum Pseudomonadota; class Gammaproteobacteria; order Pseudomonadales; family Pseudomonadaceae; genus Aquipseudomonas; species Aquipseudomonas koreensis_I. The sequence goes on along the minus strand of NZ_JAZEVW010000001.1, from coordinate 1,057,065 downwards.
CTCACCCCAGCCCTCTCCCCCAAGGGGGCGAGGGGAAGAGGGAGCCGATCGCGTCGCTGTTTAAATCTAGCGTCCGCCCATAATCGCAATGTAGTCCTGCGTCCAGCGGCTATACGGCACAAACTTGCCGCCCTCAGCCTGCGGGGTTTTCCAGAAAGCGATCTTGTCGAACTGGTCGAAACCATTGGTCTTGCAGCCCTCGGCGCCGAGCAATTCGCTCTCTTTGCACGCCGCCGGCACTGCCGGCAACGAACCGAACCATGCCGCCACATCGCCCTGGACTTTCGGCTTCAGCGACCAGTCCATCCATTTGTAAGCACAGTTCGGGTGCTTGGCCTCGGTGTGCAGCATGGTGGTATCGGCCCAGCCCGTGGCGCCTTCTTTGGGGATAGTCGACGCGATCGGCTGCTTCTCGTTGATCAGGCCGTTGACCTGATACGGCCAGGCGCCGGAAGCGACCACGCCTTCGTTTTTGAAATCGCTCATCTGCACCGTGGTGTCATGCCAGTAGCGATGAATCAACGGCTGCTGCGCGCGCAACAGATCGAGCACGGCTTTGTACTGATCCTCGGTGAGTTGATACGGATCCTTGATGCCCAATTCGGGCTTGGTCGATTTCAGGTACAGCGCCGCGTCGGCGATATAGATCGGGCCGTCATACGCCTGCACGCGTCCCTTGTTGGCCTTGCCATCGGGCAGATCCTGCGCGGCGAACACCACGCTCCAACTGGTCGGCGCCGTCTTGAACACGTTGGTGTTGTACATCAACACGTTCGGTCCCCACTGATACGGAGTGCCGTAAGTCTGGTGGTTGACCACGTACCACGGCGCATCTTTCAGGCGCGGGTCGAGGGACTTCCAGTTCGGGATCAACGCCGTGTTGATCGGCTGTACACGCTTGCCAGCGATCAACCGCAGTGACGCATCGCCGGACGCAGTGACCAGATCGTAACCACCCTTGGCCATCAGGCTGACCATCTCGTCGGAAGTCGCGGCGGTCTTGACGTTGACCTTGCAGCCGGTTTCCTGCTCGAAACCGCTCACCCAGTCATACGCCTTGTCGCTCTCGCCACGCTCGATGTAACCCGGCCACGCCACAATATCCAGCTGACCTTCGCCAGCCCCGACAGCCTTCAGCGGCTCGGCAGCCTGCAGGCTGGCACTGGCCAGCACGGCCGTGGTGATTGCACTGAACAGTGCGGTCTTGTGCACGAACATGGTTGATCCCTCTTCTTCATATTATGGTCGGGGCAGTGGTGAACGCGGTGCAGCATGCCGTGGGCGGCTTGTTATTAGCGTAGTCAGAGATGGCCGTGGCGGGGCGGGCGCCTCTCGACCTCGGCGATGGAGATTTCGCGCTGGGCTGAAGTGTAGATCGGTTTTTTCAAGGTCAGCCGCAGACTTCAATTCTGAATGCGAGCAACATCTCGAAGCACACTCGCCCGGCCGCTTCGGGCACTTTCGCACTAGGCTGAGGGCCTTACAGATCCGGATAACCCCTGTTTGGAGGCGGAACATGAACACCCGTGGATTGCTCGATCAACTGCTCAAATCCGGCCAGGACCTGCTGCAGAACAAGGCTGGCGGCGCATCGAACAAGTCGGCTGCCGGCGGGCTGGGCGGCTTGCTCGGCGGCTCGTCAGGCGCCAGCGGCCTCGGCGGCCTGCTTTCCGGCGCAGGCGGTGGCGCACTGGCGGCCGGCGCCATGGGCCTGCTGCTCGGCAACAAAAAAGTGCGCAAGGTCGGCGGCAAAGTCGCGATCTACGGCGGCCTCGCCGCACTCGGTGTGCTGGCCTACAAGGCCTACGGCAACTACAACGCGCAAAAAGGCAGCGCCCCCCAAAACGAACCGCAAACCCTCGACCGCCTGCCACCGGCGCAAGTCGAACAACACAGCCAGGCCATCCTCAAAGCCCTGGTCGCCGCCGCCAAAGCCGACGGCCACATCGACGAGCGCGAGCGCGAACTGATCGAAGGCGAATTCAGCAAACTCGACAACGACCAGGAACTGCAACACTGGCTCCACGCCGAACTCAACAAACCCCTCGACCCCACCGACGTCGCCCGCGCCGCGAGCACGCCGGAAATGGCGGCGGAGATGTACATCGCCAGTGTGATGCTGGTGGATGAGGAGAGCTTTATGGAGAAAAGCTACCTGGATGAGCTGGCGCGGCAGTTGAAGCTGGAGCCGGGGTTGAAGGTGGAGTTGGAGAGGCAGGTGCGGTTGGCGGGGGGTGATAGCGTGTAATCGTAGTGGCGATCGCCGGGCATCAGCAGGCGGTTGCCCTTTTACGTTAGCTAGACTTCATGCGTTTCAGTCGTTCTCGTAACGGCGTTGAACCGATCTTTGTCCCGATGGTGGACATTGCTCTTGCGGCTGGCTCTGTACATACATTTGGTACTATCCGCGTAATAGAGCTGGCAAATAGATCACTAGCAATCGGTGATTAGCGCACTGACTTCGTCGCCAGATCGGTGTTATTCAACAGTCGACCGTTGAGGTCCGAGTCGGCGGGCCTGCCGTCGAGCAAGTTTCCTTCTGCTAGAAGTATTTGAATGGGTATGTGTCTCCCGTGATTATTATTGAATCTTTTTCTGTATATACCCTGTTGATGTTATTGATAACCAATTGTGGGTTGGTTGGGTTTTGAAAAAGATGATAGAAGAGTTAGAAGTAAAGATAATCTTCGATCAAACTTGCTGCTAGATTTGGATGGGTGTTGAGAAGTTTGTTAAAAGTCGGGTAATCAACTGTCGCAAGCTCTGGGATGTCCACATAGCCTTGCACGGTATCGTCAATCCTGCATTCCGAAATAAACGTGTCTGCAATGATTTTAAACTCTCTTGGAAAGTCGCCGAGTTTGATTTGTGTGGCCGTCGACGGTTTTCTCGATGCGGCGGCCAAAAGCGTCGTATTTGTAGCTTGCGGTGCTGCCACCCGGCAGGCTGACGCCTATCAGGCGGTGCTGGCAGTCGTAGCGGTATTCGGTGACGAGCTTTTGGCCGGTTCCGCGACGTTCGCGAATCAGGTTGCCGTACGCGTCGTAGTCGTAGTGGCGGTCGCCCTGCATGAGCAGGCGATTGCCTTTGACGTTGGCGAGGTTGGCCGCGGGCAGGTCATTTTGTCCGAGGAGGTTGCCTGCCGGGTCGTGAGCGAAGCTCTCTGGCATGGCGCCGCGTACGCTGATCAGTCGGTCGAGTGGATCGTAGTGATAGCTGCGGTTGCCTTTGCGGCTGTCGTCGATTCCGGCGAGGTTGCCGTTGGCGTCGTAGTTGTAGCGACGCTGGAACAGGTGTTTGTCCCGTTGGCTGACGCTGTGGGCCTGTAGTCGGCCCTGTTCATCGTATTGGTATTGGCTAAGCAGCAAGCCTTGTTGGCGCTGTTGCTCGCGGCCTGCATTGAATTGGTGGCTGGTCAGGCGTGAACCGTTCAGGTCGATGCTGCTCAGGCGTCCACCGGACAAATGACGGTAATCGAGCGTGCAGCCATCCGGCAGACGGCAGTGGCTGAGTTGGCCGACATTGTCGTATGCGTAACGCGTGGTGCCCCAGCCCTGATGCTCGGTGATCAAGCGATCTTGCACGTCGTATTCATAAGCGAGCGGCCAATGGCCGTCGTCGACGTTGACCAGGCGACCAAGCGCGTCGTAGCTGTAGTGAATCTCTGCGCCATCGGGCAGCGTCTTGACCAGCAAACGGCCTGCGGCATCGCGCTGGTATTCGGTACCCAGTTCGCTACCGTCGTCGCCGAACTCGGTTTTCTTCAGCAGTTGGCCGTTGAGGTCGTATTCGTACGCGGTGCGGCGGCCGTCGAAGCCGGTTTCCTGCTGAATCAGGCCGTTGGCGTAGTAATCAAGGTGATAGTGCTCGCCGCGCTCGTTTTCAATTTCAGTGAGCAACAGACGCGAGTTGTCGTAGCGGTAGCGCAGTTGGCTGCCGTCGGGATTGATTCGGCGGCTGACGAGGTGAAGAAAAAAGGGGACAGATTTATTTTCTGATTTCGATCAGAAAATAAATCTGTCCCCTTTTCTTAATTTAATTGTTTGTTTGTTTGTTTGTTTGTTTGTTTGGCGCGCTTTGGCTTTATTTTGATTTGGTTGTCGTTAATGTTTTAATGGTTTGGCGAGATTAAGATAAGTGTTGGAAGTTTCGCTTTGTCTATGGTTCTATATTTATAGAAAGTGGTGGTTTCGGATTTCGAAACTAAACTGCTCCGTCATTGTGGTACGCTTTTATATTTGTTATAAATATCGCGCTAGCACTGCAGGTGAAATTGCATAGCATGTTAATCGTTGCATTTATCTCATATTTATTGTCATTATTTTTAATTTTTAGATCTAGAGGTCCGTAGAAGCTGAAATTTATAATCTCCACCGTTGTTACATTGTTGATGATTAAGTCAAATGCGCATTCGTTATATCCGTTTTTTATCCATTTTGCTGGGTAGCTGTCGCCTGTGAGATTGCTGAACAGCTTTAAGGTTATTGCATTGTCGCTAAATATGGCGTGAGAGATGCTGAGATTTGGCGGTGTATAGCCATCTCCGAAGATGGCTAGCCATTGTTTTTTATCTGTAATGTAATCTGTCCACATTTTAGTTACTCGAAAACATAATGGTTGGAGATGCTTTTTAAGTGGAAGGTTCTGGTGCGGTCTGCATTGCCGGTTTCGGGGTCGTACTCTCTTACATTGAAATGCGGTTTATGCGAAGCATGGTCGCTTGGGAAGTCTTCATGCCCATACGAGTGCTCTTGAATTACCACGCGCTCATTATCAATATTTTTGTAGTGATATTCTCTTGTGTAAACCATGTTGCCATCTCTATCGAGAACATTTTGCTTTCCTACTCCATGTTCACCAATTTTTGTAAGTGCAACATGGTTGACTTCCATTGGCTCAGCTGACATAGGTATTCTCGCATCACGTTTTGCATCTTGAAATGCAGCTCTGCGCGAACCGTAAAATTTGTCATTTCTCGTAAATTTTGTTTGTCCTGGACACCCGCTCAACCCCAACGGATCCACCCACCCCGTAGGGTTAGGCACGTACTGGTAGCTATTCAACCCACCCGCAAGCTTGATCGGATCCGGCGTCAAGAACCGTCCAGTCCCCGGATTGTAGTAGCGGTGGCGGTTGTAATGTAGCCCTGTCTCGGCGTCGAAATACTGACCCTGGAAGCGCAGCGGGTTATCGATTTCGCTGATGTCCAGTGCCGCGAGGTTGCCGTAGGCGCGGTACTTCGCCGACCACATGATTTCGCCGCTGTAATCGGTCAGTTCCTGCGGCGTGCCGAGGTGGTCGAGTTGGTAGTAGTACGGGGCCGCTTTTAGCGGGCCTTCGCCGTCGAGCATCGCCAACGGGCGGAAGCTGCCCGGCTCGTAGATGTAGCTGCGATAGCGATTTTCTGCGCTTTCGGCGATCAATCGCTCGCCTTGCCAGAGAAATTCAGTGGTGTGGCCGTCGACGGTTTTCTCGATGCGGCGGCCAAAAGCGTCGTATTTGTAGCTTGCGGTGCTGCCACCCGGCAGGCTGACGCCTATCAGGCGGTGCTGGCAGTCGTAGCGGTATTCGGTGACGAGCTTTTGGCCGGTTCCGCGACGTTCGCGAATCAGGTTGCCGTACGCGTCGTAGTCGTAGTGGCGATCGCCTTGCATCAGCAGGCGATTGCCTTTGACGTTGGCGAGGTTGGCGACGGGCAGGTCATTTTGTCCTAGCAGGTTACCTGCGGGATCATGGGCGAAGCTCTCTGGCATGGCGCCGCGCACGCTGATCAGGCGATCCAGCGGGTCGTATTGATAGCTACGGTTGCCTTTGCGGCTGTCATCGATGCCGGCGAGGTTGCCGTTGGCGTCGTAGTTGTAGCGACGCTGGAACAGGTGCTTGTCCCGTTGGCTAACGCTGTGCGCTTGCAGGCGTCCCTGCTCATCGTATTGGTATTGGCTGAGCAACAGACCTTGCTGACGTTGTTGTTCGCGACCGGCGCTGAACTGATGGCTGGTCAGGCGAGAGCCGTTGAGGTCAATGCTGCTCAGGCGACCACCAGACAGGTGGCGGTAATCGAGCGTGCTGCCATCGGGGAAACGGCAGTGGCTTAGTTGCCCAACGCTGTCGTACTCATAACGCGTAGTACCCCAGCCCTGATGTTCGGTGATCAAACGATCCTGCACGTCGTATTCGTAGGCGAGCGGCCAATGGCCGTCCTCGACGTTTACCAGGCGACCCAAAGCGTCGTAGCTGTAATGAATCTGCTCGCCGTCGGGCAAGGTCTTGACCACTAGACGACCCGCGGCGTCGCGCTGGTATTCGGTGACCAGTTCGCTACCGTCATCGCCGAACTCGGTTTTCTTCAGCAGTTGGCCGTTCAGGTCGTACTCGTAAGCCGTAAGGCGGCCATCGAAGCCGGTTTCCTGTTGAATCAGGCCGTTCGGGTAGTAATCGAGTTGATAGCGTTCGCCGCGCTCGTTTTCAATCTCCGTGAGGTTGAGTTGCGAATTGTCGTAGCGATAGCGCAGTTGGCTGCCATCCGGATTGATCCGGCGGCTGACGAGATGCAGATTCTCGGCGTATTCGTAACGGGTGATACGGCCGAGTTCGTCGCGTTCGGCGGTGACGCGGCCATACGGATTGTAGGTAAACGCGCGTGTGGCACCGCCGGGCAGGGTGACCTGGGTCAGGCGGTCGACGGCATCCCACTGGTAATGAGTGATCGCACCGAATTCATCCTGGCGGGTTATTTGCCGGCCGAGCGCATCGTAGCGGTACTTGCGTTGACCGCCGTCCGGCAGACGCTCTTCCAACAACTGGCCGAGGTTATTCCAGCCCAATTGATGACGACTACCGTCGGGGTGGCGGATTTCCAGCAAGCGCCCTTGGCGATCATAGCGGTAGAAGGTCTCGTTGCCGTCAGGATCGGTTTGTTGGGTGATGTCGCCCTGTCGGTTGCGCTCGTATTTCCAGCGCGCCTTGCCGCGCTGGACATCAATAAGTTGGCCGTTGAAGTAGTTATAACGCGTCGGAACACCTTCCGGGGGAATCACCGCAATCAAGCGCCCGGCATCGCTGTACTGATACTCGGTGATCGCTCCCATGGGATCTTTAACGGCGATCAGTCGACCTTGATCGTCATAAGCGTTCTGCGTCTCGCCACCGTCAGGCGCGGTCTCGCTGACCAAGCGTGCATTTTCGTCATGCACATAGACCAGTTCGCTGCCGTCAGCGTTATGGACAATGACCGAGCCTTTATCGTCCCACTCGTAACGCGCTTCCATCTGCGCGTAATTGGCCCAATGGCGCACGCACCGGGACAGCTTGCCCTCACGCTCCCACTCCCAGAAAAAGCTGGCCCCTCCGGCCATTTGCCGCTCGAGAATGACATGCTGATTGTTGTAGCGGTAATGCTCGGTCTCGCCGATCGCGTTGGTGGAAGAAACCAGTTGATTGAGTGCGTTGTATCGGTAGGTGACGAGGGTCTGAATCGTCAACCATGGATCTTGGCGTTCGCCGCGTTCATTGTATTCGGGCCGTTGTTGCTGTTGATCAACAGCAATGATGTGTCTGTCTTCGTAACGCAGCAAAAGGGCACGCCCTGCGCCGTTATCTATGCGTTGGATACGACCAACGAAGTCATAACTGATGTGCAGACGATTTTCGTAAGCATCGCTGATCGCAGTCAGTCGACCGGCACGGAAATGGTAGAAGCGTGTTTTTGCCCCGGCTTGGGTCAAAATGAGCTCGCCGGGTTCATTGCCTAGATAAATCGCTGCCTGAGCCAGACTGTTGGTGATGGCCGGGCGCTGTTCCGTGGGCATCGGGAAACGGGTTTGCCGGTTCTCGTTGTCCGTCCACAGCACACCCTCATCGTCGATCTGCAAGCGATGAGACAGTGAATGACTCCAGCCATAGCCGAGGCGGCTATCAATTTCGACTGCACTGCTTCGGTATAGGCGTGTCCACTCAAAAGGCAGCAGGCCACCCAGCTCCCCATCAGTGAGCGTCAGTAGCTCTTCACCGGTCACCATCGATACTGGTTCGCCGTCTGAGCATGTGTCGTCGACGCATTGTGCAGGTTTTTTCGCTGGGTTCTTCGGCTGTTCAGGGACGTTGTCGACGGCCTCTACCTGCTCGATCCGCGAGGCTGGCTCCTCTTTTTTCCGTGCCTGAATCTGCGCATCGGATTCCACTTTTCCGCCAGTGATCGGCGGCTTGCTTTTTGGAGCAGTGGCCGTTTCGGCAGGTTTGGGAGGTGCAATCTGAACATCCGCCTTGCGTGCCGGATTGAATTTCGAATCACCATTGAGCAACAACGGTTTTGATGCTTCGGTGTGCGGCGTCGCCTTGGACTTGCTGACTTTCATCAGCATTCCGGTGAAGTCTTCAATCAGCTTTATGACTTTGCCGCTGCTTTGCACCCCTTTGACGGCTTTTGTACCCACTCGTACGGCCAAGCCAAGACCACCGGTCAATACAACGCCGATCAGAATGTTGAGCAGGAACTCTGTCGACATTTGCGCCAGCACTTCGGTACAGGTCTGCGGCGGCAGCATCTTCACCCAGGCCACGATCGCAGCGACATATATCCACATGAGCGGTTCATCGCTAGCGATCAACAGAGCAGTGTGAATCGCGTCGGCAGAGGCGTCGTAGATCTTCTTGATCTGTTCTTCCGTAAAAAAGTTTTTCAGCTTCTCGTAGTTTTCGCGAGGATGGGCAATGAGGTCGTAGAGACTTTTGATATCGCCCCATAAGCCCATGATCGCTTTCATGAAGCCTTCCCAGGCCGCTTCGAGTTCCTGCAACGCGCGACCACCGAGGGATGCATCGGTATGCGTCTGCCAGAGCGGCAGGAAGCTGGTGCTCCATTCGGTTTGTAGCCAGCCGCCCAGCTCGCCGATCACACCTTGATACGAGTTGAACAGGCTATTGATCTGCGCCGGCGTGGGATTGGGGAAGAAAGTAATTTTGTATTGCTGATTGGGCGTGAGCCCGGAGACTTCAAGAATCCCTGATGCATCAATCGTTTTGTTGATGGTCGGGCCGACGTCGTTTTTGCCGATGAAGCGGCCATTGACGACAGGCGTCAGTTGAACTGGCGTATTGCCGATCGGCACGAAGCGCGCGGACTCGAAGCTATGAACCAGGACGAGTTTGCCGTTCGCCGGGCAATTGGCATAAAGGGTATTTTCCTTTTTGCTGTCCTTGTCCGCCGTGCCGACTTCGTCGCCGACTTTGAATTGCTGCTCCGCATCCAGAATGCCGCCGTACCAGGCTTCCGCATGCTCGCGATAATCCCTCAGGCATTTCTTGAAGTCGTTGATGATGGCCTGAGCATCAGGTTGTTTTGCTGTGAGGCCGCCAACGATCCCACCCATCAAAATGCTCATACCACTACCTCTTTTTCCAGATAGGCTTTCAAGAGCCCGCTAAAGTTTTCTTCCGTGAGCGGCGTGCGCTTAACAAAGCGCGCCACTTTTTGTTTCAGGTTCGATTCGGGGAAGGAGAAATACAGATCGGCGTGTTCTTCCTGCAACCACTGGAGCATGTTGCCGATAACGGTCGATGGATTTTTTTCCATTAAGCCATCCAGCAAAGCCTTCGGCACCTCCCACCACGGCCAGTCCCGCACCTTCGGCACCACCCTAGACCCCACTTCCAGCGCCTGACCATTAATCAGATACCGCTCAAACACCGGCAGCACCTCCCCGGCCTTTTCCCCCAGGCCATGCAGAATCGGGTAGATATGCCGGCCATCCCAAAAGCGGAAAAACACCTCGGTCCCGTCCGGCATCTTCACCTGCGTCAGGCTGCGCAGATGTTCGAACACTTCGTTCGGCTCTGAACGCGACACCGCCAGCCAGCCCCAGTCCACCGCGTCGGTTTCGGCGATCCAGGGCAGGAAGGCGGAGTTGGCTTTGAGTTCGGTGACGTAGGGCATCACCGGTTGCCAGGTGGAGTAGGGCGTGCCGCCCCAGATCGGCAGGAGCTGGGCAGTGGGTTCGGTCAGGTACAGGGTTTTCAGGGCGTCGGTATCGCTCGCCGCACTGATCACCAGATACAAACGCTCGCCATTCTGCAACGGCTGTTGCACCAGCCAGTCCTTGGGGGTGATTCGATCAGATGGCACAGGCACCTGCCTTGCATTTCTCGCATTCTTCGCAGAACGGCGCGTTGCGTTTTAAGGTATTGATTTGCGCCGGAGTCAGGACCTGGCCAGCCTTGTCGGCATCCGCCTGTTTCAGCACGCCCGGCATCAACGGCGCGGCGCCCGTACCAACGCCGGGGCTGCCGCCGGAGTTCATGTTGATCACCGGGCCGCTCAGGGTCACGCCGCCGGCGTCGATCTTGATGAAGCTGCCGCCGCCGACAAGAGTCAGTTCTGCGCCGGCTTCCATCACCACTTTCATGCCGCTGCTCAGGTGAATTTCCTGGCCGGCGTCGATGAACTGGCCGGTGCCGATCTTGATGTGCTGGTTGACGCCGACGGTGAGGTGGTCGTTGGCGCGGGTTTCGACTTTGCGGTCGGCGTAGACGGTGTGGTGTTCTTCGGCTTTGAATTCGCTGTAGCTGTTTTGCTCGACGGTGTCGTGGCGTTCGTTGCCGACGCGGATTTTCTGGTCGTGCTCGATGTTTTCGTCCCAGTCGCGCTGGGCGTGCAGGTAGATCTGTTCCTGACCTTTCTTGTCTTCGATGCGCAGTTCGTTATAGCCGCCACCGCCCATCGAACTCAGGGTCTTGAAAGTACTGCGGGTCTTGTTCGCCGGCAGTGGATAGGGGACGGTGTTTTCCTTGTGGTACAGGCAGCCGCTGATCAGTGGCTGGTCGGGGTCGCCTTCAAGGAAGGTCACCAGCACTTCCATGCCGATGCGCGGGATGGCGATGCCGCCGTACTGGGCGCCGGCCCAGGCGCTGGAGACGCGCAGCCAGCAACTGGTCTTGTCGTCGGCCTGGCCTTCGCGGTCCCAGTGGAATTGCACTTTGACCCGGCCGTACTGGTCGCAATGGATCTCTTCGCCTTTCGGGCCGGTGACCACGGCGCTCTGGCTGCCGAGGATGCGCGGTTTCGGGTGGCGTAGCGGCGGGCGGTTGGGCACGTCCCATGGCGTGGCCTGGAAGCGGTTGCGGTAGCCCTGGTGGAAATCGTCTTTCAATGCCGTGGTGTCGCTGGTCACCGACTCCTCGAGCACTTGCGGCTGCTTGCCTTCATGCAGGACTTCGGTGAGCAGCCAGAGGTCATTCCACTTGGCCTTCGGGTGTTCGGTCAGGGCGAGGAAGTGGCCGCTGACTAAAAGGTCACTGGCAGCTGTCGTCGGATGTAGGTATGACGGATTCGTAATTTTGTAGTCTTGTCTCGCGATGGTATGTTTGAGGCTTTGACGAACCTTTATAAGGATATTGCCCGTGTTACGTCAGTTTGTGATTGCCCTTCCTGCTTTGATGCTCTTGGTCGGCTGTGAGGCTGAATCGGGTTCGCTGCCGGCTAGCAAAACCTTGTCGCCCGAAAAAATTGCCTCCATCGCAGCGACCGTGAATTCGAAATATCCTGATATCTCGACTGAGCTTCGTGACAAGATTCTCAATACCGTGGTTCAGTCGATTGACAACATGGTCTTTGTCGAAGGTGGCCAGTTTGATATGGGCGACTTTGGCTGGATTTGTGAATACGACGAAAAAGATGTTTGTACTTGGCCTTGCGAGCAGGATCCGGAGCAGCTTTGTAATATCAGCCGTGACGGTAATGATGACTTTGTGCATCCGGTTAAATTGAGTTCGTATTATATTTCTAAGTATCAAACGACTATTGGCGAATTTGATGTATTTTTTTCTACGCAAGGCAGGGAACTGTTCGACGCCGAATATCGCGAGAGAGCGGATTTAAAGAGCATGTACACTCCCAACCTGCCAGCACCGACGAAGCACTGGCAAGAAGCGAAGGATTTTTGTAAGTGGGTGGGCGATTTGAGTGGTTACCCAGTAGATCTTCCGACTGAAGCCCAGTGGGAGTTCTCCGCACGCAATCGCGGATTGCATATACTTTTTCCGACGAGCAACGGAAGTCTGAATTTTGGTAAAAACTTTCCCTTAGAAGGGGAAGGTGGGACATTTGCGGTAGATCGATTTCCACCAACCCCTCTGGGTATTTTTAACTTGTCCGGAAATGCGACGGACTGGGTAAATGATTGGTATGACAGAGATTATTATAAAAAATCTCCCGTTGATGATCCGCAAGGGCCAAATACCGGAACACAAAAAGTAAGACGGGGTTCCAATTATCCTGAGGCGCCTTTATCAGCTGCACCGATTGTACGGCGCTGGCCCGATAATCCAGACCAGGACGCCTACTATCCTGGAACTGGATTTCGTTGTGCAGTCCAAACGGGCGAACCGCTTAGATGATAATAAAGGACAAAGGCGCTATAGGCGTCTTTGTTCAAGCCAGACCGTCGAAATGGTTACTACGCCTAGCTGCCATAAGAGTTCGCTCTTTGCGCCAAGCTAAACCGGGCATCCATGCAATTGTTCCATAAGCTTGCGTCGCTGAATCAATATTAACCGCCAATGTTCCGATGAAACGGTTAAATTGTTGTTGCTCTGCGCCATCTAGTAAAGAGTTTAAGCGGTTCAGGCTCTCCATGGCGTTAACTTTGCTGCCATCCTTAGAGCAGTGTTCCAATACTTCAGTGAAATGCTTCCAGCTGCGCAAATGCGAAAGAAGAAGGACGATTGCTTTTTCTTGATCCTCAGCCCATGACTCTACAAAACTTTCAGTTAATAAGTGAAGCATGGGGCCAATTGTTTCGGGTGGTAGCATCTGCAAGGGTATTATTTTTTTGTTGATGTTAATCGATTGATTGGTCAGTAAATATTTGGCAAGGCGTTGGGCCTCTTGTTTTGTGGCTTCGCGCCTTTTCCACCACAACGACATCTTGATGAATCCACCTTCAAATGCCTCACTCACAGACTGTCCTGGGTTCGTTGCGATTTTAAACAGGCCTGCCGCCATGTATTGAAAAGCTTCTTTAGTTACTGCTAGCTGGTAATGAAAATCTGCCTTTGATAGAGCATTGCAGAAGACGTAGATCAGGTCACCGATCTTCTCGAGGTCGACTGCTGTACCGAAACCACCTCCTGCGCCAGGTCCGAAAACCAGACTCGCTTTGCAATTTATTGCTAAACGGTTATTGGTGATCTCAATCCCAAAATCAAAGCTAGCCCCAATACCCAACGCCGCGTTCCCTTCAGCCTTGATCTCCACCAGGCTCGACCAGTCTGTGCTGCCGCTGTCATTCGCCTGTCCTGCGACGATCTTGCCGACCCCTTGTTTGGTCGAATCAAGCCACTTCAACGTGCCGGTGACGGTGCCGCCGCCCTGCACGCCGGCGAAGGCGTTGCCTTTCAGTCCCAGGCTGCCACCGCGTTTTTTGTCGACAGCCATGTCGGGCGGGCTTAGCAGTGCTGTTGCTCCGGAGGCTTCGACTTCCTTGGGTTTGTATTGGGCCTTGACGCCGGCCTGGCCTTGGGCCGTGGCGCCAGCGAAACACGATAGCTCGACCTTGCCGTCGAGGCGGAAGATGCCGATGTCGCTGACAACTTCCTTGCCTTCGGCGTTGCGGTACGGCATGCGCACGACGTAACCGCCCTGATCGGGAAAGTAACTCTTAAGCGCAATCGAGCCTTCAGCCAGCGAGATGGCGGCGCTGGCTTTGACGCCGACTTCGACGTTGCCCTTGCCGGGTTCCCAGCTGTTGATCCCGGCGCTGGCCGTGGCGGCGAAGCGGAAGGCGTGGGCTTCGGCGGATACGGCGTATTTGGCCGAGTCGGCCTCGTTGGACGTCCAAGAGCATTCTTTGTGCAAGGCGTTGAGCAGGTTGTCGTCCTTGCTTGTCCATGAAGTGAACTTGGCCTCGAGGCTGCCCAGCGGGCTGGTCTTGCGGCCATCGCTGACGGCGGTGCGAATGTCCTTGATCAAGTCCTTGGCCAGATTTTTATCCAGCGGTTTGCCACGCATCACCGTGGTTGGCACTTTGACCCGCCAAGTGAATTCTTCTCGGGTGCGCACTGGAATGTAGTGGCGTCGGGTCGGATCGCTGAAGGAGATGTACTCGACGACGGTGATGCCGGTTTTGACCTGCTTGCCTTTTTGCGTCTCGGTGCCTTTGCCTTTGCCGTGCTTGAGATCCGGTGCCGCACCGTTGGCACTCGTGGAGCTGTCGCCAGCTTCGGCTTTGCCTTGCGCGGCGATGCGGGTGCGCAGCGATTGAATTTCTGCGTTCAGTTCAGCGACTTTTTTGGCGCGCAAGCCTTCCCAGTTGGTTTCCAGATAGCTGCCTTCAAAAGCCGGCTGGGGCGTGTAACGCTGGTACCAATCGCGGGCCTTCTGTACGGTCGCCAATTGACCTTGCAGGTCTTCTTTGCGCTCGATGACAGCTTTAGGTTTTGCCACCACTGGAGGCGAGCGCTGCAGCAGGCCGGCTTCTTCAGCCTTGGCGTTCCAGGCATCCTTGACGCAGCGTGTGCAGGTGCAACTGGCTTGCGGATCTTTGGTCTTGGCGCACAGCCTGGCTTCGGTCGCCTTGGCGAGATTCTGGTGCAGCTCGTCCATGAGTTTTTTGACGAGGTCGGATTGCTTCTGCAGCTCTTTCGACTCTTTTTCCGTCAGCACGTAAAAGTGCTCGTCGCCGGTGATGTGGATGACGTCGACCAGTTCATCCTTGCATTCGACTGCGCCTTTGACGGCTGTGGTGCTCTTGTTCTCGGCGTGTTTCGGCGGCGGCAAAACCTTGGCTGCCGGCAATTGCAGCGCCCATCCAGGCTTGATGTGGTTGGGGTCGGTGATGATCGGATTCAGCGCTCGTAGATCGGCCACGGAGCATTTGTTGGCGGCGGCAATGCTGCCAAGAGTGTCGCCGCTCTTAACGGTGTAGGTGGTGCTCATTGCTCATCGTCCTTGTGATTCACAGGCTTTCCAGTTGAGTCAGCTTGTCGCCGAGCGCTATGTCGTCACGCGCGAGCAGCTCGGTGGCGGGCGGCTGCTTCCAGAATCGGTCGCCACGCTGGATCGCTACGCGAAGCCAGCGCTCCTGATCGGCCATTTGCTCGTAGCCCGTATCTTTTGCGGCCAGTAACTGGCGATGAACGAACTCGACGCGGTCATCCGTCGGCAGAACCTCGCGGTAATCGTCCGCGAAGCGCGTGGCGATGACTCTGAGCCGGCTCTGTTCGATCAATGACTGACGTTCTTCGCCCACGTATAGCCATGCCGGTGGCTGCTTGGCCGTCGGCGGGGTATGAGGAGGTTTTGCGTAGAAGCGCCAGCCAATCTCGTTACGCCATGCCAGCGCGCTGAACGGCCCCATGAACTGCGCTCTTTCGGTCTCGTCGAGTGCAAGCAGCAATGGTTCGAGCCAGCGCGGATCGAAGAAACGCATCATCTGTTGCGGTTCTTCATCGGTGCGCACGGTCAGCAAGCTGCGCCAGTGTTCCACGCCCTGGTTCAGCAAAGCGGAGTCGCTTAACCAGGCGACGCAACCTGCATCAGACTGCTCCAGCAAAGTGCTGACGTTGGGAGCAACGGTTTGCCTCTCCGGATACAGGACGACGTATGGGCCTGCTGGTTGCAAGTCTGCGTAGGGGGTATTGGTGAACAGTGGAAGGCAGCTGGGGCGGTACTGTTCGTCACTCTGGAACAAGTGACTGAGCAGATCCGCATCAAAGCTTCTGTCCAGAATCAGACACATCGCGCCTGTCGTCGTGGACTGTTTGAACGGCGATTCGATGGACTTAATCATGCCGATGCACCGGGTTGGTGGATCGGGCAATGACCGCTCGCATCCAGATGACATGATGGAGTGGGCAGCAAGACGCCCGCCTTCGATTGAGTCTTGAACGAACCGACCGAAGGTTTCACTACCTGCCCAGCCTTATCTGCATCTGCCTGTTTCAAAAGTCCCGGCATCAACGGCGCGGCGCCCGTACCAACGCCGGGGCTGCCGCCGGAGTTCATGTTGATCACCGGGCCGCTCAGGGTCACGCCGCCGGCGTCGATCTTGATGAAGCTGCCGCCGCCGACAAGAGTCAGTTCTGCGCCGGCTTCCATCACCACTTTCATGCCGCTGCTCAGGTGAATTTCCTGGCCGGCGTCGATGAACTGGCCGGTGCCGATCTTGATGTGCTGGTTGACGCCGACGGTGAGGTGGTCGTTGGCGCGGGTTTCGACTTTGCGGTCGGCGTAGACGGTGTGGTGTTCTTCGGCTTTGAATTCGCTGTAGCTGTTTTGCTCGACGGTGTCGTGGCGTTCGTTGCCGACGCGGATTTTCTGGTCGTGCTCGATGTTTTCGTCCCAGTCGCGCTGGGCGTGCAGGTAGATCTGTTCCTGACCTTTCTTGTCTTCGATGCGCAGTTCGTTATAGCCGCCACCGCCCATCGAACTCAGGGTCTTGAAAGTACTGCGGGTCTTGTTCGCCGGCAGTGGATAGGGGACGGTGTTTTCCTTGTGGTACAGGCAGCCGCTGATCAGTGGCTGGTCGGGGTCGCCTTCAAGGAAGGTCACCAGCACTTCCATGCCGATGCGCGGGATGGCGATGCCGCCGTACTGGGCGCCGGCCCAGGCGCTGGAGACGCGCAGCCAGCAACTGGTCTTGTCGTCGGCCTGGCCTTCGCGGTCCCAGTGGAATTGCACTTTGACCCGGCCGTACTGGTCGCAATGGATCTCTTCGCCTTTCGGGCCGGTGACCACGGCGCTCTGGCTGCCGAGGATGCGCGGTTTCGGGTGGCGTAGCGGCGGGCGGTTGGGCACGTCCCATGGCGTGGCCTGGAAGCGGTTGCGGTAGCCCTGGTGGAAATCGTCTTTCAATGCCGTGGTGTCGCTGGTCACCGACTCCTCGAGCACTTGCGGCTGCTTGCCTTCATGCAGGACTTCGGTGAGCAGCCAGAGGTCGTTCCATTTGGCCTTCGGGTGTTCGGTCAGGGCGAGGAAGTGGCCGCTGACCAGCAGTGGCTGATCGCTCTTGCCTTCGGCGAGCTGAAAATCGCTGCGATGGCGTTCGAGGGCGCGTTTGGCCAGATGTTTGCCGCGCTCGCGGTCGATGAAACGACCCGGGTAGTCATAGTCTTCGAGGTCGGGCAGGGCGTCGCCACGGTTTTCGCTTTCCAGGGTCAGGCGCGGTTTTTCGAAATCATAATCGCGGCGGGTGGTGCGGCTGGTGCGGGTTTCCAGACGCAGGTCGAAGCGCTTGATCACCGGGTTGCTGGCGACCATGCCAGAGTCTTGCTGGTAGGGCACCGGTGCCAGTTTCGGGAACACCGTCTGGTCATCGCCGAACACCAGCTTGTGCGCCGTCGCCGTATGCTCGAAGTGGTAGTGAATACCTTCTTCCTCGCACAGGCGCTGGATGAAATGCAGGTCCGACTCGTCGTATTGCACGCAGTAGATGCGCTCGGGATAGATCGAGCCGGTCTTGAATTCGTAGGCGTTGCCTTGGATGCCGTGCTCTTCCAGCACTTGGCCGATGATTTTCGGCACGCTGAGGTTCTGGAAGATGCGCTGGTTGATGCGGTGCGCCAGATACGCCAGTTGTGGGCGCAGCGTCACCGAATAACGGGTCAGGCGCTTGCCGGAATCGCCTTGCGCGGCGCGGTAGATCTGGCCATGAATGCCGCTGCCGTCAGGCGACAGCTGCAGAAAGGCCGGTTTGTGCAGCAGGGTTTCGAGGTCCAGCGACGGCTGCTCACTGACCAGCTCCACCTCAAAGACAAAAGGCTGGCTGATGGCTTCCCGGCCGGTCAGGGTGAATACCTGAAAATCGGCGGAAAGCCCTTCGATGGTCAGGGCAAAGTGGGTTTCATTGGCCGGCGCGAACATCCCTTGTTCCTCGTGCTGTACAGCGGCGCCCGTCGACGACCGCAAAAAAGCGGCTCAACGTACGCGAAATTCTGGAGGGGCGTAAACAACATCGACCAGCAGAGCTGGCCGATGCGTGTAACGGTCAGCCGTAATTAAACGACTGGAGCACGCCAGTCATCGGAACCCGAAGTACCGGATACTTCGTGGGTCCAGGTGATTTTGCGGTAGGTGAACTGCACTTCTTCCAGGTGGGTGAAGTGCGCGTTGCCTGGATCCTGGCAGTTGTGCATTTTGTTGTTGATGGCGACGATGATCGCGTCTTCCAGTTTGGTGGTGTAGTAGTGCTCTTGGGTGCCTTGCGCCGAAGTGCGGTACCACTGGATAACGATTTCGCTCATGCGCTCGCCGGAAGTCAGTGCTGCTTGCAGCAGTGGCGAAGCCTTGTCGTAGACCTTGGTGATCACAACTGGCTTGTGCACGCGCTGACCGGTTGGCTGACCGGATTGCGGGTCACGCGGGATGATCACGTCGTGGGTGAAAGCCTGAACCATGACCTGGTCTTCGTGGCCTTCCTGGTAGGTGTTGCCTACGGAGTCAGCGGTGAATGCGCCTGCAGTGATCAGGCCTTGTTTTTCGCCGGTAACCGACATGTACGCTGGTGTTGCCATGGGGTGCTCTCCTTGCGGATAAATTTAAGGTGCCCGGGAGGCGAAATCGCCCGGTGGGTGCCTGACTGTTATCAAGGAGCGTGCCAGGTTTGCTGAAATGCCCGGGCGGCGGGAGCGGAGCGGTGGTTGGGGGGCGCTTGGGGCGGTTTTCAGCGTGGAAATCAGAAGAAAGTGCGCAAGAAGTTGCGCAGTACTGCGCAACTTCTTGCGCACTTGGCTGCAGGCCTTGCGCCGCGTGATCTGCAGAGGATTTACCCGGTGAAATATTACGACCAACTGCGCAACTTCTTGCGCAGTTGGGTATTTTTTGGGACCGCGGTGTCTGCTTCGCGAGCAGGCTCACTCCTACATTGGATTTATGGTTTGCCCTGGAACCTGAGTTCACCACAAAACCTGTGGGAGCGAGCTTGCTCGCGAAGGCGTCAGTTCAGGTAAAACATCGGTGACTGACCCACCGCTATCGCGAGCAAGCTCACTCCTACATTGGATTTATGGTTTGCCCTGGAACCTGAGTTCACCACAAAACCTGTGGGAGCGAGCTTGCTCGCGAAGGCGTCAGTTCAGGCAAAACATTGGTGGCTGACCCACCGCTATCGCGAGCAAGCTCGCTCCCACATTGGATTTGTGTGTGGCCCCGGCGCTGGCGTTCACCACAAAACCTGTGGGAGCGAGCTTGCTCGCGAAGGCGTCAGTTCAGGTAAAACATCGGTGACTGATGTACCGCTATCGCGAGCAAGCTGGCTCCCACATTAGATTTATGGTTTGCCCTGGAACCTGAGTTCACCACAAAACTTGTGGGAGCGAGCTTGCTCGCGAAGGCGTCAGTTCAGGCAAAACATTGGTGACTGACCCACCGCTATCGCGAGCAGGCTCACTCCTTGGGTTGGTGGTTGGCCTTGAGTTTGAGCCAGCCACAGGGGCGCGGCAGGTGAGGGTTAAAAAGCGTCTTATAAATGAAACAGCGCGCTCGGCTATACTCCCCGCATTTCGATCAGGCACCGAGGAATCACTGTGAAGAACTGGACGTTGCGCCAACGCATTTTGGCGAGCTTTGCGGTGATTATCGCCATCATGCTGATGATGGTGGTGCTCTCTTATTCTCGGCTGCTGAAGATCGAGACAAGTGAGGAGAGCGTGCGGGACGACGCTATTCCCGGTGTTTACTACAGCTCGATGATTCGCGGCGCGTGGGTCGACAGTTATTTGCAGACCCAGGAATTGCTGGGCCTGAAGGAAGGGCAGGGCATTTCCAGCGAAGACGCCGCCGACTACAAGGCCTTCGAAACTCGCCTGCAAGAGCAGATGGCCAACTATCGCAAGACCATGGCGACCGAAGAAGACCGTACAGAGTTTGCCGCTTTCGAGAAGCTTCACGACACCTACATCCAGACTCAGGATGCTGTGCTGGATCTGCACAAGCGCAATCTTGAGGCTGAAGCCGTGAAGATGTTTCACGAAAAACTGACGCCTGCCTGGTATGCCGGCCGCATGAAAGTCAACGACATCATCAGTGAAAACAAGCGGGTCGCGGATGAAGCCATGGTCAACATCGACGATGCCGTGGCCGCGGCCAAAATCAGCATGATCATTTCCTTGCTAGTGGCGGTGCTGGCTGCGGGCCTGTGTGGTCTGTTGCTGATGCGCGCGATCATGGCACCGATGAACCGCATCGTGGCGATCCTTGAAATCATGCGCACCGGTGACCTCAGTTCGCGCCTGAACCTTGATCGCAAAGACGAGTTCGGCGCGGTCGAAACCGGCTTCAACGACATGATGACCGAGCTGACCTCGCTGGTTTCCCAGGCGCAGCGTTCGTCGGTGCAGGTGACCACCTCGGTGACCGAAATCGCGGCCACCTCCAAGCAACAGCAAGCCACCGCCACCGAAACCGCCGCGACCACCACCGAGATCGGCGCGACCTCGCGCGAGATTGCCGCGACCTCGCGAGATCTGGTGCGCACCATGACCGAAGTGTCGACTGCTGCCGATCAGGCCTCGGTGCTCGCCGGCTCCGGCCAGCAAGGCCTGGCGCGCATGGAAGACACCATGCACTCGGTGATGGGCGCCGCCGATCTGGTCAATGCCAAACTGGCGATCCTCAACGAGAAGGCCGGCAACATCAATCAAGTGGTGGTGACCATCGTCAAGGTCGCCGACCAGACCAACCTGCTATCGCTCAACGCTGCCATCGAAGCGGAGAAGGCGGGTGAATACGGGCGCGGGTTTGCCGTGGTCGCCACCGAAGTAAGGCGTCTGGCCGACCAGACCGCCGTCGCCACTTACGACATCGAACAGATGGTCCGCGAGATCCAGTCGGCGGTGTCGGCCGGGGTGATGGGCATGGACAAATTCTCTGAAGAAGTGCGTCGCGGCATGTCCGAAGTGCAGCAGGTCGGCGAGCAGTTGTCACAGATCATCCATCAAGTGCAGGCGCTGGCGCCGCGGGTGTTGATGGTCAATGAAGGCATGCAGGCCCAGGCCACCGGTGCCGAGCAGATCAACCATGCGCTGGTGCAGTTGGGCGACGCCAGCAGCCAGACCGTCGAGTCGCTGCGCCAGGCCAGTTTCGCTATCGACGAACTGAGCCAGGTGGCCGTCGGGCTGCGCAGCGGCGTTTCGCGATTCAAAGTCTGATGAACGAAGTCATCGCCAAGCGCGGTGTTGCGCCAGTGACGAAACCGGCATTGTTTCTGCTGTTTCGCATCGGCAGCGAACGTTATGCGCTGCGCGCCACCGAAGTGGCGGAAGTGTTGCCGCGCGTGGCGTTGAAGCCGATTGCCCGGGCACCGCAGTGGGTCGCCGGGGTGTTTGCCTATCGCGGTGCGGTGGTGCCGGTCATCGACCTCAGCGCCTTGACCTTCGGCCAGCCTGCCGAGGCGCGCACCAGCACGCGGTTGGTGCTGGTCAACTATCGCCCGGATGACGCCGAGTCCACGCAGTGGCTCGGGCTGATTCTTGAGCAGGCGACCGATACCCTGCGCTGCCATCCTGAAGATTTTCAACCCTACGGCCTCGATAACCGCGAGGCGCCGTACCTCGGCCCGGTGCGCGAAGACGCCCACGGGCTGGTGCAGTGGGTACGGGTCAATGACTTGCTCGACAAGTCGGTGCGCGCCTTGCTGTTTCCCGATACGCCGCGTGACCCGGCGCAGCTTGAGGCGCAGGCATGAGCGCTGATCAGCGGTTTTTCGATTTTCTCAAAGAACGCATCGGCCTCGATGTAACGTCGGTCGGCCCGGCGATCATTGAGCGTGCCGTACGTCAGCGCAGCATGCTTTCGCAGGCGGCTGATAGCGATGATTACTGGCGATTGCTGCAAGGCTCGCGGGATGAGCAGCAGGCACTGATCGAAGCGGTGATCGTGCCGGAGACGTGGTTTTTCCGTTATCCGGAATCCTTCGCCACGCTGGGCAAACTGGCGCGGGCACGGCTTAAGGAACTGAACAATATGCGCGCGCTGCGCATCCTCAGCCTGCCGTGCTCCACCGGCGAGGAACCCTATTCGATCGCCATGGCCCTGCTCGATGCCGGATTGCAGCCGCATCAGTTCAAGGTCGACGGCATGGACGTCAGCCCGCTCTCGGTAGAGAAGGCGCGGCGTGCGTTGTATGGCAAGAACTCGTTTCGCGGCCAGGATCTGGATTTCCGTGAACGGCATTTCATCGCCGAGCCGGACGGTCATCGGGTCAATGAAAACGTGCGTGAGCAAGTGCGGTTGCAGGTCGGCAATGTGCTCGATCCAACGTTATTGGCCAGCGAGCCTGCGTTCGATTTCGTGTTTTGCCGCAACCTGCTGATCTACTTCGACCAGCCGACCCAGAAGCAGGTGTTCGAAGTGCTCAAGCGCCTGACGCATTTTGACGGCGTGCTGTTTATCGGCCCGGCCGAGGGCAGCCTGCTCGGGCGTCTGGGCATGCGTTCGATCGGCATTCCCCAGTCGTTCGCGTTCAGCCGTCACAGCGAGCCGCACCCCGAGCCGTTGCCGACACCGAAACCGATCGCCGTGCCGATCAGCCAAGCGCTGCGCAATCCGCCGCCAGCGCCGGTCGCGCGCAGTCGCCCGTTCGCCGCCGTGACGCTATTGCCAACCGCAGCAAAAGCCGCGAATCCGGACGCCGCCAGCTTGCTGGCGCACATCGCCGCGCTGGCCAACGAAGGCAAAAGTGCCGAAGCGCGCGCCGCTTGCGAACAATATCTGCGCAGCCACGAGCCAGTAGCGCAGGTGTTCTACTGGCTCGGCCTGCTTAGCGATGTCGCCGGCCTGACCCTCGAAGCCCAGGGCTTCTACCGCAAGGCGTTGTACCTCGAACCGCAACACCCCGAAGCGTTGATGCACCTGGCGGCGTTGCTGCAGGCCCAGGGCGACACGGCGGGTGCCCGACGATTGCAGGAGCGTGC
The DNA here is from genome assembly GCF_036668835.1 of Pseudomonas koreensis. Classification (GTDB taxonomy): domain Bacteria; phylum Pseudomonadota; class Gammaproteobacteria; order Pseudomonadales; family Pseudomonadaceae; genus Aquipseudomonas; species Aquipseudomonas koreensis_I. The sequence continues at coordinate 1,034,163 of NZ_JAZEVW010000001.1, read as the reverse complement.
CGCCCGCAGCGGCCGCACCGCCGACAGTGAGCGCAAACGATGATCGCGTCTGATCCTTTCAACGTCACCCATGAAGACGCCCGCGCCATCGACGATTGCTGGAATCGCATCGGCATTCACGGCGACAAGTCTTGCCCGCTGCTCGCAGAACACATTCATTGCCGTAACTGCTCGGTGTATTCCGCCGCCGCCACGCGTCTGCTCGACCGTTACGCGTTGCAGCAAGACGAGCGCGACCCGGTGGCCAGCGCCGTGGAAACGGACGTAAAGACACGCTCGCTGCTGATGTTCCGCCTCGGCGAAGAATGGCTGGGGCTGGCCACGCGCAGTCTGGTGGAAGTCGCGCCGATGCAGGCCATTCACTCGCTGCCGCACCAGCGCTCGCGGGCTCTGCTGGGTGTGGCCAACGTGCGCGGTGCGCTGGTGGCGTGCCTGTCGCTGGTCGAATTGCTTGATCTGGATGCCAATGCCGCGCCGGCCACCGGTGCGCGGATCATGCCGCGCATGCTGATCATCGCCGCCCATGGCGGGCCGGTGGTGGTGCCGGTGGATGAGGTCGACGGCATTCATGCCATTGACGAGCGCATCCTCGCTGCCGCCTCGCAATCCGCTGCGCAGGCCAGCGCCAAATACACCCGCGGTGTCCTGCAATATCGCGGTCGCAGCCTGCGCTGGCTCGACGAAGAACAGTTGCTGTCCGCCGTGACCCGGAGCCTGACATGACCCCCGAGCAAATGCGCGACGCCTCGCTGCTCGAGTTGTTCAGCCTTGAAGCTGAAGCCCAGACTCAGGTTCTCAGCGCCGGGCTGCTGGCGCTGGAGCGCAATCCGACCCAGGCCGACCACCTCGAATCGTGCATGCGCGCGGCGCATTCACTCAAAGGCGCGGCGCGGATCGTCGGCATCGACAGCGGCGTCAGCGTCGCGCATGTCATGGAAGATTGCCTGGTCAGCGCGCAGGAAGGGCGCCTGCTGCTGCGCCCCGAGCATATCGACGCGTTGTTGCAGGGCACCGATTTGCTCATGCGCATCGCCACGCCCGCGAACGCGCCGCAACCGCCCGATATCGAAGCTTATGTAGCGTTGATGGCGCGGTTGCTCGATCCGTCCGCAGCCCCTGCAGTATCAACACCGGTCGCCGCGCCGCCGATGGCCGAGCTGCAGCTTGAGCCAGCGCCAATAGCTGCGCCCTCCGTGGAAACGCCTGTCGAAGCTGCCGAGCCGGCACCGCGCAAAAGCAAACGCACCACAGAAGGTGGCGAGCGCGTCTTGCGGGTGACCGCCGAACGCCTGAACAGCCTGCTCGATCTGTCGAGCAAATCGCTGGTGGAAACCCAGCGGCTCAAGCCGCATCTGGCAACCATGCAGCGCCTCAAACGCATGCAGAACAACGGCCTGCGCGCGCTGGAAAACCTCAACGTGCACCTCAAGGAACACGCCTTGAGCCTTGAGGCGCTGGAAGCCCTCGAGGACGCACGTCGTTTGCTCGCCGAATCGCAACAACTGCTCAGCGAGAAAAACGCTGAACTGGATGAATTCGCCTGGCAAGCCAGTCAACGCGCACAAGTGCTCTACGATACCGCGCTGGCCTGTCGCATGCGCCCGTTCGCCGACGTCCTCAGCGGCCAGGTGCGCATGGTCCGCGATCTGGGGCGCAGTCTCGGCAAGCAGGTGCGCCTGGAGATCGAGGGCGAGAAAACCCAGGTTGACCGCGACGTGCTGGAAAAACTCGAAGCGCCGCTGACGCACTTGTTGCGCAATGCGGTCGATCACGGCATCGAAACGCCTGAACAACGCCTGCTCCAAGGCAAGCCGGAAGAAGGCCTGATTCGCCTGCGCGCCTCGCATCAGGCGGGTTTGCTGGTGCTGGAACTGAGTGACGACGGCAACGGTGTCGACCTGGAAAAGGTCCGCCGCAGCATTGTCGAACGGCAGTTATCCCCAGCCGAAACCGCTGCGCAGCTGAGCGAGGAAGAACTGCTGACCTTCCTGTTCCTGCCCGGCTTCAGTCTGCGCGACAAGGTCACCGAAGTGTCCGGTCGCGGCGTCGGCCTCGATGCGGTGCAGCACATGGTCCGCCAGTTGCGCGGAGCCGTGGTGCTGGAACAGACGGCGGGCGAGGGCAGCCGCTTTCATCTGGAAGTGCCGTTGACGCTGTCGGTGGTGCGCAGTCTGGTGGTGGCCGTCGGTGAAGAAGCTTATGCCTTCCCGCTGGCGCACATCGAACGCATGTGCGATCTGGCCCCCGATGACATCGTTCAGGTCGAAGGCCGCCAGCATTTCTGGCACGAAGGTCGGCATGTCGGGCTGGTCGCTGCCAGTCAGTTGCTCAATCGCCCGGCCAGCCAGAACAGCGGCGAAACCCTCAAGGTCGTGGTGATCCGCGAGCGCGATGCGATTTACGGCGTGGCGGTCGAGCGCTTTATCGGCGAGCGCACTCTGGTGGTGTTGCCGCTGGATGAGCGGCTGGGCAAGATTCAGGACATTTCCGCCGGCGCCTTGCTCGATGACGGTTCGGTGGTGCTGATCGTCGACGTCGAAGACATGCTGCGTTCGGTCGACAAACTGCTCAACACCGGGCGCCTCGAGCGTATTGCCCGTCACGGTAACCAAGCGGCGGAAGCGGCGCGCAAGCGGGTGTTGGTGGTGGACGATTCGCTGACCGTGCGCGAGTTGCAACGCAAGCTTCTGCTCAACCGTGGCTACGACGTCGCGGTGGCAGTCGACGGCATGGATGGCTGGAACGCTTTGCGTTCGGAGAACTTCGATCTACTGATCACCGACATCGACATGCCGCGCATGGACGGCATCGAACTGGTCAGCCTGCTGCGCCGCGACAACCGTTTGCAATCGCTGCCGGTGATGGTCGTCTCGTACAAGGACCGCGAAGAAGACCGGCGCCGTGGACTGGACGCCGGCGCCGACTATTATCTAGCCAAAGCCAGTTTTCATGACGACGCCCTGCTCGATGCAGTGGTCGAGCTCATCGGGGGAGCACGGGCATGAGGATCGCAATCGTCAACGACATGCCGCTGGCGGTGGAGGCGCTGCGCCGGGCGCTCGCCTTCGAGCCGGCGCATCAGGTGGTCTGGGTTGCCTGCAACGGCGCCGAGGCGGTGCAACTGTGCGCCGAAGACACCCCGGACCTGATCCTGATGGACCTGATCATGCCGATCATGGACGGCGTCGAAGCCACGCGCCGGATCATGGCTGAAACCCCTTGCGCCATCGTCATCGTCACCGTCGACCGCCAGCAGAATGTGCACCGGGTGTTCGAGGCCATGGGCCACGGCGCGCTGGATGTAGTCGATACTCCGGCCGTTGGCGGCGGCAACCCGCAGGAAGCGGCGGCGCCGTTGCTGCGCAAGATCCTCAATATCGGCTGGCTGATCGGTGACAAGGCGCCACGCGCGCGGCCGGCACCGACGGCTCAGCGCAGTTCGGCTTCACGTCAGCGGCTGGTGGCGATTGGTTCGTCTGCCGGCGGCCCGGCAGCGCTGGAGGTTCTGCTCAAAGGCTTGCCCAGGGATTTTTCCGCGGCAATCGTGCTGGTCCAGCATGTCGATCAGGTGTTCGCCGCCGGCATGGCCGAATGGCTGGCCGGCGCGAGCGGCCTGAACGTGCGTCTGGCCCGCGAAGGCGAGCCGCCACAAAGCGGCGCGGTGCTGCTGGCCGGGACCAATCACCATATTCGCTTGCTCAAGAACGGCACTCTGGCCTACACCGCCGAACCGGTCAACGAGATCTACCGGCCCTCGATCGACGTGTTTTTCGAGAGCGTCGCCAATTACTGGAATGGTGACGCCGTCGGGGTTTTATTGACGGGGATGGGGCGCGACGGCGCGCAAGGGCTTAAGCTCATGCGCCAACAGGGTTATTTGACCATCGCCCAGGATCAAAACAGCAGTGCGGTGTACGGCATGCCCAAAGCCGCCGCGGCCATCGATGCCGCTGTGGAAATCCGTCCACTGGAAAGAATAGCGCCACGATTGCTGGAGATTTTCCCCAAATGAACAGGCATATCCGCAATCCTGGCCCCCGCAGCACTCAGGTGACCGCCCATGAATGATTTACAGATCGACGACATCAAAACCGACGAAAACGCCGCCATGGTGTTGTTGGTGGACGATCAGGCGATGATCGGCGAAGCGGTGCGCCGTGGGCTGTCGAGCGAAGAAAACATCGACTTCCATTTCTGCTCCGATCCACAGCAAGCCATTGCCCAGGCCGTACGCATCAAGCCGACAGTGATTTTGCAGGATCTGGTGATGCCCGGCCTCGATGGCCTGAGTCTGGTGCGCGAATACCGCAACCATCCGGCGACCAAGGACATTCCGATCATCGTCCTGTCGACCAAGGAAGACCCGCTGATCAAAAGCGCGGCGTTCTCCGCCGGGGCCAATGATTATCTGGTGAAACTGCCCGACACCATCGAACTGGTGGCGCGCATCCGCTATCACTCGCGCTCCTACATGACCCTGTTGCAGCGCGACGCCGCCTACCGGGCGCTGCGAGTCAGCCAGCAGCAGTTGCTCGACACCAATCTGGTATTGCAACGGCTGATGAACTCCGATGGCCTGACCGGGTTGTCCAATCGCCGGCATTTCGACGAATACCTGGAACTGGAGTGGCGCCGCTCGTTGCGCGATCAGAGCCAGCTGTCGTTGTTGATGATCGATGTGGATTACTTCAAGTCGTACAACGACAGCTTCGGTCACGTCGAGGGCGACGAAGCCTTGCGCAAGGTCGCGGCGGCCATCCGCGACGCCAGCGCGCGACCATCGGATCTGCCGGCGCGTTACGGTGGCGAGGAGTTTGTACTGGTGCTGCCGAACACGTCGCCGGGCGGCGCACGGCTGGTTGCCGAGAAACTGCGCCAGACCGTGGCGGCACTGAAAATCCCGCACAACACCCCGGCCGAAGGCTCCAGTCTGACCATCAGCATTGGCCTGGCGACCATGGTGCCGCAGGCGGGGACTGATTGCCGCCTGCTGATTTCCGCGGCGGACCGCGGGTTGTATCTGGCCAAGAACAATGGGCGTAACCAGGTCGGGATCGAGTAAACGCTGTCCCTCACCCCAGCCCTCTCCCAGGGGGAGAGGGGGCAGACCGAGATGTCTTTTGGTCATACGTCGACCTAAAAGACTTCGGTGATTATGGACCTGTAAGTGTGGCGATTATGGATTCGGTAACGCCATTTCACGTCGGCGTACCTCCCCAATTTCCCCCGATCGGTCCCCTCTCCCACCGGGAGAGGGCTAGGGTGAGGGCAAGCAATCTCGATGCAGACAGAAACCTCAGATGATTCACCCCCACAGCCGCCAGACGGGCTGCCGCGCCAGCCTGATTACGTTATACTCGCCGGCTTTCAAAAGTTCGCCAACGAGTGTTGCCCGTCATGGAAATCAACCCGATCCTGAACACCATCAAGGACCTGTCCGAGCGCTCCGAAACTATTCGGGGGTATCTTTGACTACGATCAAAAGCATGAGCGTCTGACCGAGGTCAATCGCGAGCTTGAAGATCCGAGTGTCTGGAACAAACCTGAATACGCCCAGGAACTGGGTCGCGAGCGCGCTGCGCTGGCACAGATCGTCGATACCCTCGACGAGCTGAACGCCGGTCTGGCCGATTGCCGCGACCTGCTGGACATGGCTGTCGAAGAAAACGACGAAGGCGCAGTCGGTGATGTCGTCGCCGAACTGGCCCGTCTCGAGGAAAGTCTGGCCAAGCTGGAATTCCGCCGCATGTTCAGCCATGAAATGGACCCGAACAACGCCTACCTGGACATCCAGGCCGGTTCCGGCGGTACCGAAGCGCAGGACTGGGCCAACATCCTGCTGCGCATGTACCTGCGCTGGGCTGACAAACGCGGTTTCGACGCGACCATCATGGAACTGTCCGCCGGTGAAGTCGCCGGTATCAAAGGCGCGACCGTGCACATCAAGGGCGAATACGCCTTTGGCTGGCTGCGTACCGAGATCGGCGTGCACCGTCTGGTGCGCAAGAGCCCGTTCGACTCCGGCAACCGTCGCCATACATCGTTCTCGGCGGTTTTCGTTTCGCCAGAGATCGACGACAAGGTCGAAATCGAAATCAACCCGGCAGACCTGCGCATTGACACCTATCGTTCCTCCGGTGCCGGTGGTCAGCACGTAAACACCACCGACTCGGCCGTACGTATCACTCACGTACCGACCAACACCGTGGTCAGCTGCCAGAACGAACGTTCCCAGCACGCCAACAAGGACACCGCCATGAAAATGCTGCGGGCCAAGTTGTACGAGCAGGAAATGCAGAAACGCAACGCCGCTTCGCAAGCGCTGGAAGACACCAAGTCCGATATCGGCTGGGGTCACCAGATTCGCTCTTACGTGCTCGATGCGTCGCGGATCAAGGATCTGCGCACCAATATCGAACGCAGCGACTGCGACAAGGTACTCGACGGCGACATCGACGAATACCTGGAAGCCAGCCTGAAATCGGGCCTGTAACAGACGCCACACAGGATCGACCGTTTCCGCTCGATCCCTGTAGGAGCCAGCCCTGCTGGCGATCCCCGGACCGCAGGGTCCGGGGGCAACGAACCTGATGGAATATCTAAAGACATGAGCGACCAACAACTCGACCCGCAAGCCCTGCAACAGGAAGAAAACTCCCTGATCGCCTTGCGCAAGGAAAAGCTTGCTGCCGAGCGCGCCAAGGGCAATGCCTTCCCGAACGACTTCCGCCGCGACAACTACTGCGATGCCTTGCAGAAACAGTACGCGGACAAGACCAAGGAAGAGCTGGCAGAGGCTGCAATCCCGGTCAAGGTTGCCGGTCGCATCATGCTCAACCGTGGCTCGTTCATGGTGATCCAGGACATGACCGGGCGCATCCAGGTCTACGTCAACCGCAAGACCTTGTCGGAAGAGACCCTGGCCGCGGTGAAAACCTGGGACATGGGCGACATCATTGCCGCCGAAGGCACCCTGGCGCGCTCCGGCAAGGGCGACCTGTACGTTGAAATGACCAACGTGCGCCTGCTGACCAAGTCGCTGCGTCCGCTGCCGGACAAGCATCACGGCCTGACCGACACCGAACAGCGCTACCGTCAGCGTTACGTTGACCTGATCGTCAACGAAGACGTGCGCCAGACCTTCCGCGTACGTTCGCAAGTGATCGCGCACATCCGCAGCTTCCTGATGAAGCGCGACTTCCTCGAAGTCGAAACGCCGATGCTGCAGACCATTCCTGGCGGCGCTGCGGCCAAGCCGTTCGAAACCCACCACAATGCGCTGGACATGGAAATGTTCCTGCGTATCGCGCCTGAGCTTTATCTGAAGCGTCTGGTAGTCGGTGGCTTTGAGAAAGTGTTCGAGATCAACCGCAACTTCCGTAACGAGGGCGTTTCGACTCGTCACAACCCTGAATTCACCATGTTGGAGTTCTATCAGGCCTACGCCGATTACGAAGACAACATGGACCTGACCGAAGAGCTGTTCCGCGAGCTGGCGCAGCTGGTATTGGGCAGCACCGACGTGCCGTACGGCGACAAGGTGTTCCACTTCGGCGAGCCGTTCGTGCGTCTGTCGGTGTTCGACTCGATCCTCAAGTACAACCCTGAGCTGACCGCCGATGACCTGAACGACATCGACAAGGCCCGCGCCATCGCCAAGAAGGCCGGCGCCAAGGTGCTGGGCTTCGAAGGTCTGGGCAAGCTGCAGGTGATGATTTTCGAAGAGCTGGTCGAGCACAAGCTGGAACAGCCGCACTTCATCACTCAGTACCCGTTCGAAGTGTCGCCACTGGCCCGTCGCAACGACGACAACCCGAATGTTACCGACCGCTTCGAGCTGTTCATTGGCGGCCGTGAAATCGCCAACGCCTACTCCGAGTTGAACGACGCCGAAGACCAGGCCGAGCGTTTCATGGCGCAGGTGGCCGACAAGGACGCCGGCGACGACGAAGCCATGCACTACGACGCCGACTTCGTGCGTGCGCTGGAGTACGGCATGCCGCCAACCGCCGGTGAAGGTATCGGCATCGACCGTCTGGTGATGTTGCTGACCAACTCGCCGTCGATTCGCGATGTGATCCTGTTCCCGCACATGCGACCGCAAGCGTAAACGTTTCAGTTAAAAAGCCGCCTAAAACAGGCGGCTTTTTATTGCCTGTCTGGTACAAATGTATCAATTGGTTAATTTGGAATTAGTAGAGGAAGTGCTGTCGTGATGGGTGCAATAGCTCAAGAAGGTGCAGCGGGTATCGCCACTGCGGTCGCTGAAAGTGTTCAGTACCAGGGCCGCAAGGCCAGCCGACAGGGCAGTGAGCAGCGTCGCCAGGACATTCTCGACGCAGCAATGCGCATTGTCGTGCGCGACGGCGTGCGTGCCGTGCGCCACCGCGCGGTGGCGGCCGAGGCCGGTGTGCCGCTGTCGGCGACCACGTATTACTTCAAGGACATCGACGACCTGCTCACCGATACCTTCGCCCAATATGTTGAACGCAGTGCGGCGTACATGGCCAAGCTGTGGATCAACAACGAAGGCCTGTTGCGCGAAATGGTTGTCAGTGGCGACGGCAGCCCCGAGTCACGTTCGCAACTGGCCGACGACATCGCGCGGCTCATGGCCGACTACGTGCACCGGCAACTGATCAATCGTCGCGAACATCTGATGGCCGAACAGGCGTTCCGCCAGGAAGCGCTGCTCAACCCCCGGCTGGCGATTCTGGTGCGCTCGCATCAGCAGATCCTGTTGCAGGGCACCTGCCAGTTGTTTCAGGTATTGGGCTCGCGCGAACCGCAGCAGGATGCCAAAGTGTTGACGGCGATTATCGGACGGATGGAATATCAGGGCCTGCTCAACGACGCCGAGCCTTTGGCCGAAGAGGACATGCTCGGCATCCTGACGCGGTATATGCACCTGGTGCTCGCCTCGGTTTGATCCGCGACGGCTTTTGATCGTTCCTCACGCTCCGCGTGGGAATGCCGCCCGGGACGCTCTGCGTCCCTTGCCGAGATGACGCAGAGCGTCAGTGGATGCATTCCCACGCAGAGCGTGGGAACGATCAATAAAAAGCGGCTGTTCATAAGGAGTCTCGAATGAAGTCCTGGCGTGGCGTGCTGATGGCCCTGTCGTTGCTGCTGCTCAGTGGCTGTCTGGTGACGTTCAAGGAACCGCTGGCGGCCAGTGACCCGGCGCCCAAGGGCTTGCTCGGCAAGTGGTCGAGCACCAATGCCTGGGGCGAGCCAATGAATCTTGAGCTGACTCGCGTCGGCAATGACCGCTACCAGGCCGTCACGTACTTCAAGGCCAAACCGCGCGAACGCGAAGCCTATCCGTTTACCGTGTCACGGCATGGCAATCGCTGGTATCTGTCGGCGAAAGTGCCGGCGCGTTTCGGCGGCCACTTCACCATTGCCGGGTTCGAAATCACCGACAAGCGCGAATTGGTGATCTACAACCTCGATCTCGAGCAGATCAATCAAGCGATCAAACAGCACGCCCTCGACGGTCAGGCCTTCCAGACCGACGATGGCGACGGCGTGCACGTCGACAGCAACCTCGACAAGGTCTTCGCTTACCTTGATGATCCGGCCAATTCCGATGTCTTCGTTGAAGCTGCGCGCTATCAGCGCCAGGCCAGCGCCCAATAATTTCACACGTCAGGTTTTTTACAGGAGTTTCGGGTGGACGATTACCAGCAGACGATACGCATGTTGTCCGATCGCATTGTGCTGGCGCAGACGCCGATCCGCGTGCTTGACGCGGTCAAGTGGGACGAGAACGTGCGCAAGGGCTTTCTCAAGGCCAAGGGCAAGGAGATGCCCGCCATCGATCGCGACTACTACCTCAATCGGCCGCTGACGTTCGATTCGAGCAAGGTCAAACTGGAATTCCAGAACATCGAACGCGACATCACCCGTCAGCTCGGCCAGTTCAACCCGGTCGGGCAGATCATGCGACGCATGTGCAAGGAATACCGCATGGTGGTGCGCATGCTCGAAGCGCGCGGCACCGAGGATTTCGGCCTGATCTCGCAGGAGCTGTACGGCGCCGCGTCCGATGCCTTCCATGCCGGTGACCCGACCCTGGCCGACCTTGGCCTGATGATGTCCGACTACCTGAACAACATCGATGGCCGCGGCGATCTGAAAGACGAACCGAAAATCCTCACCGCCAAGGACGCCGTGCACTTGCTGCAAACCCGTTTGAATAAAGTGTTTGGCGAGGCCGAGGAAACCATTCGGGTGTTCGAGTCCGACGGCATTGTCGCCGACGCGGCGGCGGGTGCCGACTACATCAAGATCCGCACCGACGCGATGTTCAACAACCGTGACGTGCGCGCACTGGAAGTTCACGAAGGGCTGGTGCATGTCGGCACTACGCTCAATGGTTTGAACCAGCCGATCTGCACGTTTCTGTCGAAAGGTCCGCCGTCGTCGACAGTGACCCAGGAAGGTCTGGCGATCCTGATGGAAATCATCACGTTCGCTTCCTACCCGAGTCGCCTGCGCAAACTGACCAATCGCACCCGCGCGATTCACATGGTCGAGGAGGGCGCGGACTTTTTGCAGGTGTTCGAGTTCTTCCGCGAGCAAGGCTTCGAAATGGCGGAAAGCTACGGCAATGCCAGTCGGGTATTCCGCGGTTCGACGCCGACCGGTCTGCCATTCACCAAAGACTTGTCCTACCTCAAGGGCTTCATCATGGTTTACAACTACATTCAGTTGGCCGTGCGCAAAGGCAAGCTCGAGCAGATTCCGCTGTTGTTCTGCGGCAAGACCACGCTGGAAGACATGCGTACCCTGCGCCAGTTGGTGGATGAGGGGCTGGTGGTGCCGCCGAAGTATCTGCCGGATCAGTTCCGCGATCTGAACGCGTTGTCGGCGTGGATGTGCTTCTCCAACTTCCTCAACCATTTGAGCCTGGACCGGATCGAAGCGGATTACTCCAATATCCTCTGACCCCCCGGCACCGAACCCCTGTGGGAGCGAGCCTGCTCGCGAATGCGATTTCACATTCAACATTAATGTTGACTGACACACCGCTTTCGCGAGCAGGCTCGCTCCCACAGTTTTGATTTGTGTTAAGCCCCTATCTTTGCGAGGTTTCACCGGATGAGAATCCTCGGCATTCTTTGCCTGCTTCTGACCCTCGGCGGCTGCAGTTCGCTGCTGTTCTATCCCGAACCGGGCCAGATCTTCACCCCGGAAAAAGCCAAACTTGACTACCGCACGGTCACGCTGGTCACTGCCGACGGCCTGAAACTCAACGCCTGGTGGCTGCCGGCCAAACCCGGCGTGGAAGTCAAAGGCACGGTGCTGCATCTGCACGGCAACGGCGGCAACCTGCCAATGCATCTGGGTGGCAGCTGGTGGCTGCCGAAAAACGGCTATCAAGTGCTGCTGGTGGACTATCGCGGGTACGGCTTGTCCGAAGGCAAGCCGAGCTTGCCGGCGATCTATCAGGACATCGACGCCGCGTTCGCCTGGCTGGACCAGGCCCCGGAAGTCAAAGGCAAACCGCTGGTATTGCTAGGGCAGAGTCTCGGTGGGGCGATGGCGGTGCATTGGCTGGTGCAGCATCCCGAGCGGCAGAAGCAGCTCAAAGCCTTGGTGCTCGACGGCGTGCCCGCCAGTTACCGTAGCGTCGGCCAGTATGCGCTGAGCACGTCGTGGCTGACCTGGCCGTTGCAGGTGCCGCTGTCGTGGCTGGTGCCGGACGGCGACAGCGCGATCAAATCAATGGCGCAACTCAACGGCGTGCCGAAACTGATTTTCCACAGCATCGACGATCCGTTGGTGCCGATGGTCAATGGCATTCGACTGTATCAAGCGGCGCCGCCACCGCGCGTGCTGCAACTGACCCGCGGCGGCCACGTGCAGACCTTCGGCGATCCGGTGTGGCAGCAGGTGATGCTGCGTTACCTCGACGACCCCGCGCATTTCAACGGCCTGCGCCGCCTCGGCGAAATCCCCAATTACCCGCCGCCCCCGAATTCTGATAACGAGAGTCCGCAATGACTGAAGAACGCAACGCCATCCCGCTGATCATCACCGGTATCTGCAGCATCCTCGGCACCGTCGGGGCGCTGTGGTACTACGGCTACCTGCACTTCGCCAAGCCCGAGGATGCGCTGCTGCTCAACGAGTTCACCATGCTCAAGACCGTGCCCGGTGAGGACTATAAACTGTCGCTGACTCCCGCGCCGCAAGTGGCGCAGTGCATCGACGGCGTGCTGGTGTTGTTTGATACCGAGCAGAAAGGCCTGACCGGGGTGCTCGTCAATGGGCAGAAAAAGGCTGTGCGGTGCATGGGCGAAGAGACGCCGCAGAAGCTGCAGGAGTAATTCTGCAGGCCCAGCCCTCACCCTAACCCTCTCCCGGAGGGAGAGGGGACTGACCGAGGTGTTCTTTCGCTATCGACCGACCTGAAAGACCGGGTCGATTATGGATTCACCACAAATTTTCCCGCCGGCCGATATCCACAGCATCCCCCAATCGGCTCCCTCTCCCTCCGGGAGAGGGCTGGGGTGAGGGGCCGCGATTTCAGCCCGCACAAAAAAGCCCCGCCTGATCACTCAGGCGGGGCTTCTGCGTTACAGCGTAAAACTTAGTTCGAACTCACCGAAGAACGCGGTGCAACCGGCTGGTTGTCGTTGGAAATGGTCACTTCCACCCTACGGTTCATCGCACGGCCCGAGACGCTGCCGTTATCCGCGACCGGGTATTCCTTGCCATAACCCTGAGCGACGATACGCGATGGATCGACACCCATTTTGATCAGGGCCATTTGCACCGAAGTCGCGCGGCGCTCCGACAGCGACTGGTTGTAGCTGGCGGTGCCGGTGCTGTCGGTGTAACCCTCGACGATCACTTTGCGGTCCGGGTTTTCCTGAAGGAATTGCGCCAGTTTGTTGATGTTCACCAGGCCGCTGGATTTCAGGTCAGCCTTGTTGGTGGCGAACAACACGTCACCGAACGTCACCAGCGTGCCGCGATCGGTCTGCTTGGCGTTGAGGCTGTCCTGCAGCTGTTTGATCTGCTGGTCACGGGCATCCAGACGCGCCTGGGCACGTTGGGCGGCAGCGTTCTTCAGGTTGTTTTCAGCGGTGCGCAGAGCGATGGTCTGCTTGGCCACTTCCACACGCTGGTTGGTCAGGTAGGCCAGTTGGTCGACCTTGGCCGCGTCTTCTTTGTCCAGATAAGCCTTGTCGGCCTTATCCAGATAATCGCTGGCATCTTTGGTTTCCAGCGCGGCGACTTTGCTCGCCTGTGGGTTGGCCTGCAGGCCGGCGTAGTTGGTGCGCGCCTGTTCCAGGTTCGGGTTAGGCGGGGTGGAGCAGGCAGCCAGGGCAACGCTTGCGGCCAGAAGAGCGGGGATCATCAGTTGCTTACGCATAATTTGTCGTCCTTTCTAATCGATAAGAGATTCAGCTTTGCAATCGGGATGCGCGCTTACTGCACGGTGCGCTGACTTTCCTGACGCAGTTCCTGAACACCTTTCTGGGAATCCTTCACAGCCTGTTCAGCCTTGGCCGCCTGAGCCTTGCGTTCAGCGACGCGAGCGTCCCACTCAGCCTGTTCGGACAGGCGACGAGCCTCGTCATACTTCTTGTCGTGCATGGCGATTTCAGCTTGTTTCAGTTTGTCCTGAGCCTGCTTCATTTCCACCGCAGCAAACTCGGTACCGCCAGCGCTGACGGCGCTGTTGACGGCCGATTGGGTCACGGCGTACTGCTCGGTCGGTGGATTACCGGCGCAACCGGCCAGTACGAAGCTGGTGCCGATGGCCAGAGCGGCCAGTTTCAGACCGCGCAGGTGGGAAAACGTGGATTGGGTTTTCATGGTCTTCAACTCCATTAGGCATCTCCTGAAAATACAACTGAATCCATCCTGGCAGAGGAGCCGAAAGCATCGCTTGTTGACGCGAATTGAAACGCTCGTTCCAGGCGTGGTTACCTGTTCCGACCGACGGCATTTTTGAAAAGTTCAGAAAAGATGGCCTATCGCCAAAAAATAAACTGACCGTTTGGACAAGGCTCTGGGACGGGAACTTTGGCGGTTTTAAGCGGTACGCGCGGGATGTAATTGACGCGGAATTGAAGGGTTTTCACGGTCCATTGTTGGAGTGAGCCTGCTCGCGATAGCGGTGTAGCAGCCGCTGGATGTGTCGACTTATACACCGCTATCGCGAGCAGGCTCACTCCTACATTTTGATTTGTGCTGGTCAGTGCTTCTGTTTGTTTTCGGCTGAGGCCAGATCTTGCAAATGCCGCCGCGACAACGCCAGGAAACGCGGCGTCGGCCCGACGTCTTCATACAGCGGATCACCTTCCTCATCGGTCGCGACCACCGTCGAGCCCTTCACATAGGGAAGGCTCGCTTCGAACTCCTCAAGCGCGGCACCGATCAGTTCGCCGAGCAGTTCTTCGGGATGCCGTTTGGGGTACATCTCGGCAATCGCCGCCAGACGCGCGGCGGATTCCACATCCAGATGAATCGTGTAGCCAGTGTCGGTCAGGCGACCTTTGGCAGTTTCTTCCCAATGCTGGGCGAGTTCACGAATTTTCATGATGACCTCATTTCGCACCTGCTCATGGCAGGTCTGGGTGAGTGTCCGCCAGGGCCGGCGGCAAGCCGTCGTGCGGCTTACTGTTGAGACTAGCTTTGCGGCGCAAGGTTTAAAGTCCCTTCGTCGGCTGCTTGTAAGAAGCGCCGCAGAGCGGCACTCTCTCGAGCAAAGCATTCGTTTCTGCGCCGTCCCGATTACCGTTGGAGAACTGCTGATGACCGATATTGATGCACGCTTGCGCGAAGATGTTCACCTGCTCGGAGAGCTGTTGGGCAACACCATTCGAGATCAGTACGGCGAGCAGTTTCTTGCCAAGATCGAGCAGATCCGCAAGGGCGCCAAGGCTGACCGGCGCGGCTCGATGGATGCCGAACTGAGCGCCAGCCTCAATCAGTTGAGCGAAGACGAATTGCTCCCGGTGGCGCGTGCGTTCAACCAGTTTCTCAACCTGGCGAACATCGCCGAGCAATATCAATTGATCCATCGGCGTGAAGAGTCGCAGCCGGCGCCGTTCGAGTCCCGCGTACTGCCTGAACTGCTCGCGCGTTTGCGCCGCGAAGGCCACAGCGCCGAATCCCTGGCCCGGCAACTTGCGCGGCTGGACATCGAGCTGGTGCTGACCGCGCACCCGACCGAGGTGGCCCGGCGCACGCTGATCCAGAAGTACGATGCAATTGCCGCGCAACTCGCCGCGCAGGACCATCGCGACCTGACCAGTGCCGAACGCGAACAAATCCACACCACCCTCCAGCGCCTTATCGCCGAAGCCTGGCACACCGAAGAAATCCGCCGCACGCGACCGACGCCGGTTGACGAAGCCAAGTGGGGTTTCGCGGTGATCGAGCATTCGCTGTGGCAGGCCGTTCCCAACCATATGCGCAAGGCGGAAAAGGCGTTGCATGACGCCACGGGCTTGCGTCTGCCACTGGAGGCCGCGCCGATTCGCTTTGCCTCGTGGATGGGCGGCGACCGTGACGGCAACCCGAACGTGACGGCGGCGGTCACGCGCGAAGTGTTATTGCTGGCGCGCTGGATGGCTGCCGACCTGTACTTGCGCGACGTCGATCACCTCGCCGCCGAACTGTCGATGCAACAGGCCAGTGACGCGCTCAAGGCTCAGGCCGGCGACAGTGCCGAACCGTATCGTGCGGTGCTCAAGCAATTGCGCGAACGCCTGCGCGCGACGCGTAATTGGGCTCACGCCGCGCTCACCGCGCCGACGCCCGCACCTGCAGAGGTGCTGCATAACAATCGCGACCTGCTCGGGCCGCTGGAGCTGTGTTTCAACTCGCTGCATGAATGCGGGATGGGCGTGATCGCCGATGGTCCGTTGCTCGACTGCCTGCGCCGCGCCGTGACTTTTGGTCTGTTTCTGGTGCGTCTGGATGTGCGTCAGGACTCTTCTCGACACAGCTCGGCGATGACCGAAATCACCGATTACCTCGGCCTCGGCCGTTATGAGGATTGGGATGAAGAACAGCGAATCAAATTCCTCACTCAGGAACTGAGCAATCGACGCCCGTTGTTGCCGGCGCATTTCAAACCGTCGGCTGACACCGCCGAAGTGCTCAACACTTGCAAGGAAATCGCCGCCGCCCCGGCGGCTTCGCTTGGCTCGTACGTGATCTCCATGGCCGGCGCGGCTTCCGATGTGCTCGCCGTGCAGCTGCTGCTCAAGGAATCCGGCGTGCTGCGGCCGATGCGCGTGGTGCCGCTGTTCGAAACCCTCGCCGACCTCGACAACGCCGGGCCGGTGATGGAGCGGCTGTTGCTGCTGCCGGGTTATCGCGCGCGCCTGCAAGGCCCGCAGGAAGTGATGATCGGTTACTCCGACTCGGCCAAGGATGCCGGCACCACGGCCGCGGCCTGGGCGCAATACCGCGCGCAGGAGCGTCTGGTGGAAATCTGCCGTGAGCAGCAAGTCGAACTGCTGTTGTTCCATGGTCGCGGCGGCACCGTCGGCCGTGGCGGCGGCCCGGCGCACGCGGCGATTCTGTCGCAGCCACCGGGTTCGGTGGCGGGGCGGTTCCGCACCACCGAGCAGGGCGAAATGATCCGTTTCAAATTCGGCCTGCCGGACATCGCCGAGCAGAACCTCAATCTGTATCTGGCGGCGGTGCTTGAAGCGACGTTGCTGCCACCGCCGCCACCGACGCCCGAATGGCGGCACCTGATGGACGAACTGGCGGCGGACGGTGTCAGCGCTTACCGTCAGGTGGTGCGCGACAATCCGCAATTCGTCGAATATTTCCGCCAGTCCACGCCGGAGCAGGAACTGGGGCGCCTGCCGCTCGGCAGTCGTCCGGCCAAGCGCCGCGCCGGCGGTATCGAGAGCCTGCGCGCGATTCCATGGATTTTCGGCTGGACGCAAACGCGGCTGATGCTGCCGGCGTGGCTCGGCTGGGAGTCGGCGCTGAGCAAGGCGCTGGAGCGCGGCGAAGGCCAGTTGCTCGGACAGATGCGCGAGCAGTGGCCGTTCTTCCGCACGCGCATCGACATGCTGGAGATGGTCCTGGCCAAGGCAGACGCCGATATCGCGCTGTCCTACGATGAGCGTCTGGTCGAGCCGGAACTGCTGCCGCTGGGCGCGCAGTTACGCGACCTATTGTCGCAGGCGTGCGCCGTGGTGCTTGGCCTGACCGGCCAGTCGCAGCTGCTCGCGCACAGCCCTGACACTCTGGAATTCATCCGTCTGCGCAACACCTATCTCGACCCGCTGCATCTATTGCAGGCCGAACTGTTGGCGCGTTCGCGGCAGCAGGAAGTCGAGCAGGGCAGCCCGGTGGAGCAGGCGCTGCTGGTGTCTGTGGCGGGGATTGCCGCCGGTTTGCGAAATACCGGCTAACGTTTGCAACGGGGCATGCGGCATCGAGCAATCGCTGCCGGGTGCCGCTGTGCGTGAGCGGGGAAAGTGCCGCCAGGCGACAGTTCATGTTGGGGTTGCGACTTGGGTTACCGCGTCGCAAGGTCGCGGCGGGCGTCGGTTTCTCCTACTTTTGGCGTCTTGTGTGGGCGCAGCCTGCTGTGTATCTTGATCAGCCTTTGGCCGTTTGTGCGGCCACGACCCGTATTTTTCAGGATTCGTCCCAAGCGGCGAATCCTTTGTTTTGTAAAAGCTTTTTATAAAAAAATTGAGGAGCACATCTAATGCGCGTCATTCTGCTGGGAGCTCCCGGGGCCGGTAAAGGTACTCAGGCTAAGTTCATCACCGAGAAATTCGGCATTCCACAAATTTCCACCGGCGACATGCTGCGCGCAGCGGTCAAGGCCGGTACACCACTGGGCGTTCAAGCCAAGAGCATCATGGATGCCGGCGGCCTGGTGTCGGATGACCTGATCATCGCCCTGGTCAAGGACCGCATTGCCCAGCCTGACTGCGCCAACGGTTTCCTGTTCGACGGCTTCCCGCGCACCATTCCGCAGGCTGAAGCGCTGGTGACTGCCGGTGTCGAGCTGGACGCCGTGGTCGAAATCGCCGTTGAAGACGAAGAGATCGTCCAGCGCATCGCCGGCCGTCGTGTTCACGAGGCCAGCGGCCGCGTCTACCACATCGTCTACAACCCGCCGAAACTGGCCGGCAAAGACGACATCACCGGTGAAGAGCTGGTGCAGCGCAAGGACGACACCGAAGAAACCGTGCGTCATCGTCTGTCGGTCTACCATTCGCAGACCAAGCCGCTGGTGGAGTTCTACCAGAACCTCTCCGCGAAGAATGGCGGCAAGCCGAAGTACAGCCACATTCCGGGCGTTGGTTCGGTCGATGCGATCACCGCCAAGGTCCTCGCGGCGCTGAGCTGAAAAGTCTGAACCGCTGCATCATCCACGGCCCGCTTGCGGGCCGTAGTTGTTTATACTGGCGCACCTTTTTCCCACTCCTGTTCTGGAAACATCGATGAGTACCTTGCTGGCCCTGGACACCGCGACTGAAGCTTGCTCCGTTGCCTTGCTGCACGATGGCAAGGTGACGAGCCATTACGAGGTGATCCCGCGCCTGCACGCGCAAAAATTGCTGCCGATGATCCAGCAGTTGCTCGCTGATGCAGGCACTACGCTGCAAGCGGTCGACGCCATTGCGTTCGGTCGCGGGCCAGGTGCATTTACCGGTGTGCGGATTGCCATCGGCGTGGTGCAGGGGCTGGCGTTCGCGCTGGATCGTCCGGTGTTGCCGGTGTCCAATCTGGCGGTGCTGGCCCAGCGTGCGTTGCGCGAACACGGCGTGAGTCAGGTCGCGGCGGCCATCGACGCACGCATGGACGAAGTCTATTGGGGCTGCTATCGCGAGACGGCAGGTGAGATGTGTCTGGTCGGCGCCGAAGCGGTGTTGCCACCGGAAGTCGCAGCGCTGCCGGCCGACGCCACTGGCGAGTGGTTCGGTGCGGGCACCGGTTGGGGCTACAGCGAGCGCATTGCGGTCAACCTGACCGGCGCCGATGCCGGCATGCTGCCCCACGCCGAAGACCTGCTGACTCTGGCGCGGTTTGCCTGGGCGCGCGGCGAGTCGATCCCGGCGGACGACGCGCAACCGGTCTACCTGCGCGATAAAGTCGCTACCCCCAAAGCCCGCTGATTCACCAAAAACCTGTGGGAGCGAGCTTGCTCGCGAAGCGGTGTTTCAAATAAGGAAATTAGTCTGACACGGCGCATTCGTGAGCAAGCTCGCTTCTACAGGGAAATAAGTCACATCGAAATATCGCCAATCGTCAGTTTTTTCCCCTCGTTTAAAACCTTTTGCGCTTTATGTGTTCTAGTTATCACTCGGCAGTTTGCTAAGTCGGTCAGGTGCCGCTAAATTGCCATCATTGATACCGAGCATGAAATTATGCGTATAGACGGCGTTTCCTCTCAGTCCTATCCCATCAAGCGCAAGCCTCGCAAAGGCCCTGTGACGGTGGACGAATCCCTCGACGATATCGACGGCGAGCTGGAGTTTCCGACTGAAGAACAACTGGCGGCCCGTGCTGCTGCCAAAGCTACCGCGCAACGCCTGAGCAACCTGCCCGCCCGTCAGCAAGACATGATCTACCACCGCGCGATGAGCAAAAGCGTAGCGATGGCCCTGGCCAGTTACCTGAGCACTGCGGGTTTTGTCGATTGGGATGCCGACGTGCTGGGTCTCGATCTGTATATCTGATGGCGCTGCCTTACTACCTCGGCTGCCCGTCCTGGAGCGAAAACGCCTGGCGCGAGTATCTGTATCCGGTAGACGCAAAAACCTCCGACTTTCTCGGTCTGTATTCCCAAGTGTTCAACGCCGTCGAAGGCAACACGACCTTCTACGCCAGCCCGTCGGTCGCCACCGTGCAGCGTTGGGGCGAGATCATGCCCGAGCACTTTCGCTTCACCGCCAAATTCCCCGGCGACATCAGCCACAGCGGTGACTTGCGCGATCAATTGACCGCCGCCGAAACCTTCCTGCAATTACTCAAGCCGCTCGGCGAACGGGTGTCGCCGTTGTGGCTGCAGTTGTCGAAAAGTTTTACCCCGCAGCGGTTGCCGGAACTGGCGGCGTTCATCGATGCGCTGGATTGTCCGTTGGCGGTCGAAGTGCGCAACGAGCAGTTTTTCGCCAAGGGCGAGAGTGAGCGCTTGCTCAATCGCCTGCTGCTGGATCGTGGCGTCGAGCGTATCTGCCTTGATCCGCGTGCGCTGTTCAGTTGCCTGTCGACCGAGTCTTCGGTCATCCACGCGCAATCGAAAAAGCCGCGAGTGCCGACGCGTCCGGCGGCGTTTACCCAGTTCCCGCAGGTGCGCTTCATCGGCCACCCCGAGCTTGAAGCCAACGACCCGTTTCTGCTGCCGTGGGTGAGCAAGATCGCCGAGTGGATCGAGGAAGGGCGCACGCCGTATATCTTCCTGCACACCGCCGACAATCTGCTCGCGGCGAAGCTGGCGCAACGTTTTCACACGCAATTGATGCACCGTTTGCCTGGCTTGCCAGCGCTGCCTGAGCTATACAGAGAACCCGCCGCCGAGCAACTTGGCCTGCTCTGAGGCGCGTGTGTTTTCCTGCCCGGAGCCTGCCGATGGACGCTTCAGCCCGCAACGAACAAGCCCGTAAAGCGCTCGCCTTCAAAGCCCTGCATGAACAGCCAGGGATTTTTGTAATTCCCAATCCGTGGGACGCCGGCTCAGCGAAAATGCTCGCCAGCCTCGGCTATCAGGCCCTGGCGACCACCAGTGCCGGTTATGCGTTTTCGCAAGGCAAGGCCGATGGTGCGTTGAGCCTGGACGAGACCCTGGCCAATGTTCGCGCGATTGTCGCGGCAACCGATTTGCCGGTGGCAGTGGATCTCGAAAACGGTTTTGCCGATGACCCCGCCGAGTGTGCCCAGAGCCTGCTGCGCGCCGCTGAAGCCGGCGCCGTGGGCGGTTCGATCGAAGATGCCACTGGCCGCCCTGATGCGCCGATCTACTGTTTCGAACACGCCGTGGCGCGTATTGAGGCCGCAGTCGCGGCGGTGCGCACGCTAGCGTTTCCCTTCCTTCTGACCGCCCGCGCGGAAAACTACCTGCACGGCAATCCTGATATCAACGACACCCTCCGCCGCTTGCAGGCGTTCGCCGAGGCGGGCGCCGACGTGTTGTATGCGCCGGGTTTGCGCAATGCCGAAGAAGTGCTGGCGGTGGTCCGGGCGGTGGCGCCGAAACCGGTGAATGTGCTGATGTCCGGCGGTTTGCAACTGACGGTGCAGCAATTGCAGGACATGGGCGTGCGGCGGGTCAGCACCGGTTCGGCCTTGGCGCTGGCGGCGTTTGGCGAGTTTTTCCGCGCCGCTGAGGAAATCCAGCAGTCGGGCACCTTTGGCTTCACGTCGCAGTCGATGCCGTACGCCAAGGCCAATCAACTATTCAAAGGCTGAGCATGGGGCGCTGGATCTTCTGGTTGATCCTGCTGGCGCTGGGCGGCGCTGTGGTCAACGTCTGGCGCGGTTGGCTGGACGTGCCGGTGCAGTGGAATCCGTGGGCGCCGCTGGATATCAAAGCCACGCCCAATTGGCTCACCGGTTACAAACTGATGCGTCTGCGCAGCGACCCGGCACTTTGCGCCCTGGCCTTGAGCAGTTCGGATCTGCGCGTTTCACCGCAATCCGACAGCCCCGGCGCCAAGTGCCCGTTGATTGGCACATTACGCGTACAGGGTGGTGAGACCGCGCTGAGTAGCAGTTTCCTCGCCAGTTGCCCGTTGGCGGTGGCTTACGCGATGTTCGAACATCATTCCCTGCAACCGGCCGCGCAAGCCGTTTACGGTCAGAAAGTTGCGCGCCTCGATCACCTTGGCAGCTTCGCCTGTCGCAACGTCTATAACCGCGAGAGTGGGGCGCTAAGCCGTCACGCCAGCGCCGATGCGCTGGACATCGCCGGCTTTCGCCTGGCTGACGGGCGCAGCATCAGCGTGCTCAAGGACTGGCCCAAGGACAACCAGGACGCACGGTTCCTGCGTCAAGTGCGAGACGGCGCCTGCGAGGCGTTCAGTGTGGTGTTGAGTCCGGATTACAACGCCGCCCATCGCAATCACTTTCACGTTGATGTCGGGCGCTGGAGCGTGTGTCGCTGAGGTTTACGCGGCGAGGCGCAGGTTCTGCAGAACGATCGGGCGTGCCCAGCCGTTATCGAAGTCGAGGGCTTTTTGCTGCTCGACAATTTCTTCCGGCGGGAACGGCGGATAAGGTTTTTGCAGCAGATCGAGGTCGAACTCGGCAATCGGCAGGTACAGCGGCTTCTTCTGTGGTGCCGGGCCTGGTTCTGGCATTGGCTGACCGTTGTTGATCACGATCGGGCGGACCCAGCTACGGTCGAAATCCTGCTGTGCCTGCTGGGCTTTGAGTTCTTCCGGCGGGAACGGTGGGAACGGCTTGTCGAGCAATTCCATCTCGAACTCGGCGATCGGCAGGAACAATGGCTCCGGCGGACGCACTTGGGTTTCCACCACATCGCACTCGCGCTGACTGACGATGTGCGCGTGCAGTTCGCTGCCAATGGTTGGCTCTTGCGGGCTGTTCAGGTCAACCGGTGGGAATGTGCCGCAGGCTGGCACCACTTCACTCGACTGTTCAGCCAGCGCCTGGGCAAAGAAATCCTGCCACAGGTGAGTGACGCCGCTCAGTGCTTGAGTGTTATGACGGCTGAAATCGCCATGGGGCGAAATGTAGCCAATCGATGTGGGAAGAATGCCTGACATTTTTTTCGGTTGACGCTCAGCTCTGGCAAAATGCGCGTTGAATGGTTTATCGGCGGTTTTTGTCGATCCTTAACTTTTTTGAGCGTTTTTTCATGATCGAGTCACCCGCGGCCTGCCGCATCCATGTCCAGGCCCTCGCCGCGACGTTTCAAGCGCAAGCCGAGCAATGGGCCGAACGCCTCGGCCTGCCGCTGGCTGAGGCTGACGGCGAGTTCGCTTTGCAGGTCGGCGAGCAGGGTTTGCAGCTGCAACAGCTCGGCCCGGACGCACCGGGGCCGGTGCGGGTCGACTTCGTCGAGGGCGGCGCGGCGCATCGGCGTTTGTACGGGGGCGGCAGCGGGCAGATGATCGCCAAAGCGGTCGGTATCGCCCAAGGCGTGCGCCCGCGCGTGCTGGATGCCACGGCGGGGCTGGGCAAGGATGCGTTCGTGCTGGCCAGCCTCGGCTGTGAAATGAGCCTGATCGAGCGCCAGCCGCTGATTGGCGCGCTACTGGAAGACGGTCTGGCGCGGGCGGCGGAAGATTTCGATGTGGCGCCCATTGTGGCGCGGATGAAGCTGCTCAAGGGCAACTCCATCGAGGTCATGCGCCATTGGGAGGGGGAGCCGCCGCAGGTGATCTATCTCGACCCGATGTTTCCGCATCGGGAGAAAACCGCGTTGGTGAAAAAAGAAATGCGCCTGTTCCGGCCGCTGGTGGGCGACGATCCGGATGCGCCGGCGCTGTTGCAGGCGGCTTTGGCATTAGCGACGCACCGGGTGGTGGTCAAGCGCCCGCGCAAGGCGCCGTGCATTGAAGGGCCGAAGCCGAGTCATGCGCTGGATGGCAAATCCAGCCGCTATGACATTTATCCGAAGAAAGCGCTCAAGCCTTAAACCGAGTCGCCTCATTCGCGAGCAAGCTCGCTCCCACATTTGGAATGCATTCCAATGTGGGAGCGAGCTTGCTCGCGAAGGCGTCCGCTCAGACACCTTAAAAGTCAGGGCCTGTAAGCGCGCATAAACAAAGCCACAACTTCCTGAATATGGCTCTCCGCAGCCTCTTCGCTCAACGGCTCGCCACAGCCATACAACAGCCGAAAATTCCCCGCACCCTTGATCAGGCAAAAGAAATGCTCAGCGGCATTGCGCGGCAGATCGATGTTCAGCGCGCCGGTCTCGTGGATACGCGTCAACAGTCGCTCCATGCCCTGCACCATGCGCTCGGGGCCGGCCTGGAAAAAGATCAGCGACAGATTCGGGTCCTGACTGCCCAGCGCCATGATCAACCGGTGCAGATTCACCGATTCCTCACTGTTGATCAGTTGATGAAACCCCCGGGCAATGTTCAGCAACACATTTTCCACCGAAATGCCGTCCGGCAATTCGAAGAACAATGGCGGCAGTTGTTCTTCGCATTTGGCCACCACCGCGGCAGAGAACAAGGTCTCCTTGTCGTTGAAATGGCTGTAGACCGTCAGTTTTGACACACCGGCCTCGCTGGCCACCGCGTCCATGCTGGTGTTGGCGTAGCCATGAGTGAGAAAGAGGATTTTCGCCGCGTCGAGGATAGCCTGGCGTTTGGCCAGATCCTTGGGGCGGCCCGGGCCGTTTGGAGCTGAAAGATTGTTCGACATTCTTCGCTTTAATACTGGACTGGTGAGTTTGCTATTAATACCATACCGGCCAGTATAAATATTCCAAGCACCATTAGCGAAAGGTCCGTCACCATGTTCCGCCATGCGTTGTCCTTTGCACTGCCAGCGAGTCTGGCGTTTCTGTTGTCGGCGTGCGGTCAGGAAGAGGTGACGCAAGTCACCGTGCGACCGGCCATGGTGGTGCAGCCAGAGCCTTCGGCGCAGGCGATGGAAAGTTATCCCGGCGAAGTCCGCGCGCGTTACGAGCCCGATCTGGCGTTTCGTATCGGCGGCAAGGTCAGCCGACGACTGGTCGATGAAGGCCAGCGAGTGAAAGCTGACCAGCCCTTGGCCGAACTCGACCCGCAGGATGTACGCCTGCAACTGGAAGCCACGCGCGCCCAGGTCGCTGCCGCCGAAGCCAATCTCAATCTGGTGCGCGCCGAGCGTGATCGCTACAAGACCCTGATGGAGCGGCAGATGGTCAGCCGCTCGGCCTACGACAACGCCGAAAATCTATACCGCTCCGGCGAAGCCCGCCTTAAACAAATCAAAGCCGAATTCAACGTCTCGACCAATCAGGCCAGTTACGCGGTACTGCGCGCGCCGCAGGATGGTGTGGTGGCCAAGCGTTCGGTGGAAGTCGGTCAGGTGGTCGCCGCCGGGCAGACGGTGTTCACCCTCGCTACCGATGGCGAGCGGGAAGTGTTGATCAGCCTGCCTGAGCAAAGCTTCGGCCGCTTTAAGGTCGGGCAGCCGGTCACCGTCGAATTGTGGACCCAGCAGAACCAGCGCTTTACCGGGCAGATCCGCGAATTGTCGCCAGCGGCTGATCCGCGCTCGCGCACCTTCGCCGCACGGATTTCCTTTGCCAGCGGCAAAGTCCCGGCGGAACTGGGTCAGAGTGCGCGGGTTTTCGTGCAATCCGCCGACAGCGTGTCCTTGTCGGTGCCACTCTCGGCCCTCACCGCCGAAAACGGCGCGACCTACGTCTGGGTCGTCAGCGCCAACAACACCTTGAAGAAAACCCCGGTGCGCGTCGGCCCGTTCGGTGAAAAAACCGTACCGGTGCTCGAAGGCTTGAGCGCCAGCGACTGGGTGGTGGCCGCTGGGGTCCATGTGCTGCTCGAAGGTCAGCAGGTGCGGCCGGTGGATCGCTCCAACCGCGTGGTCAATCTGGCGAACAAGGAGTAAGCCCCGATGCGCTTCAACCTTTCCGAATGGGCGCTGCGTAATCGCCAGATCGTACTGTTCCTGATGCTTTTGCTCGCCGTTGTGGGCGCTTTGTCCTACACCAAACTAGGCCAGAGCGAAGACCCGCCGTTCACCTTCAAGGCCATGGTCATCCAGACCCGCTGGCCCGGCGCGACGGCGCAGGAAGTCTCGCGCCAGGTCACCGAACGCATCGAAAAGAAGCTGATGGAAACCGGCGAATACGAACGCATCATGTCGTTCTCCCGCCCCGGCGAATCGCAAGTCACCTTCATCGCCCGCGATTCGATGCACTCCAAGGAAATTCCCGATCTCTGGTATCAGTTGCGCAAGAAAGTCGGCGATATCCGCCAGACCCTGCCGCCGGGCATTCAAGGGCCGTTTTTCAACGACGAGTTCGGTACCACCTTCGGCAATATCTATGCGTTGACCGGCGACGGTTTCGATTATGCCGTGCTCAAGGATTACGCCGATCGCATCCAGATCCAGCTGCAACGGGTCAAGGATGTCGGCAAGGTCGAGCTGCTCGGGCTGCAGGACGAGAAGATCTGGGTCGAGCTGTCCAACGTCAAGCTGGCAACCCTCGGCTTGCCGCTGGCTGCGGTGCAGCAAGCGTTGGAAGAGCAGAACGCGGTCTCCACGGCGGGGTTCTTCGAAACCGGCAGCGAGCGTTTACAGCTACGGGTCTCGGGAAATTTTCAGACAGTCGATGAGATAAAGAACTTTCCGATTCGTGTCGCTGATCGTACGTTCCGCATCGCCGATATCGCTGACGTGCGTCGCGGTTTCAGCGATCCGCCGGCGCCGCGCATGCGTTTCATGGGCGACGACGCGATCGGTCTGGCTGTCGCGATGAAGGACGGCGGCGATATTCTGGTGCTCGGCAAAGCGCTGGAAACCGAGTTCTCGCGATTGCAGAAAAACCTCCCGGCCGGCATGCAGTTGCGCAAGGTATCCGACCAACCGGCAGCGGTGAAAACCGGCGTCGGCGAGTTCGTCCAGGTGTTGGTCGAAGCGCTGGCGATCGTGTTGCTGGTGAGCTTCTTTTCTCTCGGTGTGCGCACAGGCATGGTCGTCGCGTTGACCATTCCGCTGGTGTTGGCGATGACCTTCGCCTGCATGTACTACCTGGGCATCGGCCTGCACAAGATTTCCCTCGGTGCGCTGGTGCTGGCGTTGGGGTTGCTGGTCGACGATGCAATCATCGCCGTGGAAATGATGGCGATCAAAATGGAGCAGGGCTTCGATCGCATCCGCGCGGCCAGTTACGCCTGGACCAGCACCGCGTTCCCGATGCTCACCGGCACCTTGATCACCGCTGCCGGGTTTCTGCCGATTGCCACGGCGCAGTCCGGCACTGGCGAATACACCCGTTCGATCTTCCAGGTGGTGACCATTGCACTGCTCGCATCGTGGGTCGCGGCGGTGATGTTTGTGCCGTACCTGGGGGAAAGACTCCTGCCGGATCTGGCGAAAATTCACGCAGCCAAGCATGGCACGGGCGACGGTCATCCAGACCCGTACGGCACGCCGTTCTATCAACGTGTCCGGCGTTTGGTGGAGTGGTGTGTGGCACATCGCAAAACCGTGATCGTGCTGACCGTCGGGCTGTTCATTGCCTCGGTGGTGCTGTTCCGCTTCGTCCCGCAACAGTTCTTCCCGGCCTCCAATCGACTGGAGCTGATGGTTGATCTGAAACTGGCCGAGGGTGTGTCGTTGGCTAACACCACCAGTGAGGTCAAACGTCTCGAAGCGCTGCTCAGGGAACACGCCGGTATCGACAATTATGTGGCCTATGTCGGCACCGGTTCGCCGCGCTTCTATCTGCCGCTCGATCAGCAACTGCCGGCAGCGAGCTTCGCGCAGTTTGTGGTGTTGGCGAAAACCATCGAGGAGCGCGAGACACTGCGTACATGGTTGATCGACACCCTCAACGAGCAATTTCCGACGCTGCGCTCGCGGGTCACGCGTCTGGAAAACGGTCCACCGGTTGGCTATCCGGTGCAGTTCCGTGTGACCGGCGAGCACATCGAAGAAGTCCGCGCGCTGGCCCGCAAGGTGGCGGCCAAGGTTCGGGAAAATCCGCATGTGGTCAATGTGCATCTGGATTGGGAAGAGCCGAGCAAGGTCGTTTACCTGAATATCGATCAGGAGCGCGCGCGGGCGCTGGGCGTGAGCACGGCGAATCTGGCGAAATTCCTCCAGAGTTCGTTGACCGGGTCGAGCGTCAGTCAGTACCGCGAAGACAATGAATTGATCGAAATCCTCCTGCGCGGCACGGTGCATGAGCGCACCGAGTTGTCGCTGCTGCCAAGTCTGGCGGTGCCGACCGATAACGGCCGCAGTGTCGCGCTGTCGCAGATTGCCACGCTGGAATATGGCTTCGAGGAAGGGATCATCTGGCACCGCAACCGTCTGCCGAACGTGACCGTGCGGGCGGATATCTACGGCAAGGAGCAGCCTGCAACGCTGGTCAAGCAGATCATGCCGACGCTGGATTCGATCCGCGCCGAATTGCCAGATGGCTATCTGCTGGATGTCGGCGGCACGGTGGAGGATTCCCAGCGCGGGCAGGCTTCGGTGAATGCCGGGGTGCCGATGTTCATTGTGGTGGTGCTGACGCTGTTGATGGTGCAGTTGCGCAGCTTTTCGCGCACGGCAATGGTGTTTCTCACGGCGCCACTGGGGTTGATCGGGGTGACGTTGTTCCTGATGGTGTTCCGCCAGCCATTCGGCTTTGTGGCGATGCTGGGGACGATTGCGCTGTCGGGGATGATCATGCGCAACTCGGTGATTCTGGTGGATCAGATCGAACAGGATATCGCCTCGGGGCTCAAGCCATGGCAGGCGATTATCGAGGCGACGGTGCGGCGGTTCCGGCCGATTGTGTTGACGGCGCTGGCGGCGGTGCTGGCGATGATACCGTTGTCGCGCAGTGTGTTTTTCGGGCCGATGGCGGTGGCGATCATGGGCGGGTTGATTGTGGCTACGGCGTTGACGCTGCTGTTTTTGCCGGCGTTGTATGCGGCGTGGTTCAGGGTTCGTCGGGAGGTTTGAGCCTTGGCGGCCTTCGGGCCGACCAAGCTCGGGTCCCTTCGCTCCGGGATCGATCCGGGCGCAGCGGCTACGGTTTGCTGCGCTGCACCTACGTCCGCTGTGTCTGGCTGCGCCAGACGGTCGCTGCGCTCCCACGCCCGGATCAATCCCTGCGCTCAGCCTTCCGATGTCGCTGGTTAGGCAAGATCAAGGGCACTCGAGCTGGCGCTCATTGTAATGAGTGGTTAGAAGCGTGGCGGTTGGCTTTGGTTTTGTGGTGTGGCTGCCCCTCACCCCAGCCCTCTCCCCCTGGAGAGGGAGCCGATTTGCGAGCCGTTCAAAAGCTGCGTTCAACTCGGTATCGCATTTCGGTGTAAGTTTCGCATTCACCACGGTCAGTCCCCTCTCCCTCCGGGCGGTCCGACGCTTCGGGAGGGCTAGGGTGAGGGGCTTTTGATTTTCAGACTGATTTCAAGCCTCAACCTTCAATGGCGCCGGCGACCAAGATCAACAGCGAGCTCAAAAGCAGGCGAGCTGGCACTCGGCCTAGCGATGGGCGCGGTTTTTGTGGGAGCTTGCCTGCAAGCGATGGCGGCCGGGCAGCCGACAATTACCACTCTGACATGCTCCCACCGTCCTACATCTTTTTCAGAAACCTCCGATCTTGAGCCGCTGCGCGTCGAATGTTGTACTCCGGCTTCTGTTTTCCGCAATCCTTGAGTCTGCCCCGATGAAGAAGCCACCGAAATCAAGCGGCAGGACCGACCCTGTTTTCGAACTGTTGGCTCGTTCTCCCCATAAGGAACGCTTGGCAGATTATCTTGCGTTGCTAAAGCCATTGGATGATCAGGGCCGTTACCTGCCATTCGAGGCGCTGCGCTATCGCTGGGCTGCGGGGTTGGAAGCGAATCTTTGTTGGGCATTGGTAAAGAAGGCGCGGGCGGCGCAGTACATCAATCTGTTGCCGTTGGGCGAGCCGTTGCAATGGGGCAAATATGTGCAGACGCCGCTGGCGCAGAAAACCCTGTCTGTCGTTGATCGTCACACCAGTACGGCTGCGCTGGACTACATGAGCAGTCAGATCTGTGAGCGGATGCACTTTTCTTATCTGCTCAATGATCTGATCGAAGATGAAGCCATCGCCAGTAGCCAGTTGGAGGGCGCTGCAACCACCACCCGAGTTGCGAAAGACATGCTCAAACGTCAGCGCCAGCCGCGCACCCCCGACGAGCGCATGGTGCTGGGTAATGACCGGATGATGAATTTTGCCTGGGAACAACGTCACGAACCCTTGAGCGTGGCGTTGATCGCCGCGATCCATCAGGTCGGTGTCGAAGGGATCGATGACGAGCAATATTCCCCCGGAGTTTTCCGGGCCAATGATGAAGTCGTCGTGCAGGATGGCGCGGGTGACACTGTGCATCGGCCGCCGCCTGCTGAGGGTTTGGTTGCGCGGCTGGAGAAACTCTCGGATTGGGTCAACCTGTCTCACGGCTCAACGCTCGAGAAGAACTACCTGCATCCCCTGATCAAGGCAATCACGCTGCACTTTGCATTGGGCTATGAACATCCCTTCCGCGATGGAAACGGGCGGGTCGCCAGAGCTTTGTTTTACTGGTTCATGTTCAAAAACGAGTTCGCAGCTTTTCGCTATATCGCGATCAGTTTGCTATTGCGCAACGCGCCGGTGAAATATGGACGTTCGTATTTACACAGCGAGGCGGATGAGCTGGACCTGACCTATTTCATCGAATTTCAATGCTCGATCATCCAGCGTGCGGTGCTTGGATTCACCGACGTTTACCGCAGAACTGTTGCCTATACCGAAGACTTCGAGCGCTGGCTCGTCAGTTCAGGCTTTTTCGAGCAGTTGACAGAGAAACAGCGTGCGGTTTATCAAGTGGCAAAAAGCGGAGTTGCAAAAGAGTTCACTGCCAACAATGTGGCGGGAAACTTTGTCTGTTCGTATGCGGAAGCTGCGTCGGTATTAAAGGGACTGATTGAATTGCAGGTTTTCGAGCGAAGGAAGATGGGGCGGGAATGGGTATATTTTTTACGTAGCCCTATACGCAAATGTAAGCACGGAGGCGAGTTGCTTCGCCCCCATGCCGTGACCGCTTAAAGCGTCCCAAACACCTTCTTCGCCAGACTCGTCGCCGCCGCTGCAGGATTCTGGCGCAACGTTTCTTCCTGCTTGCCAATCATCTCGAACAGGCCATTGAGTGCCTGTTCGGTGACGTAGTTTTCAACATTGGCGCTCTTCGCGTCGACCACGCCGAATGCGGCGGCCTGGCCGGCGAAGGAGTTGTACTTCTGCGCGACGCCGACCTTGTCGGTGGCTTGTTTGACGATCGGCAGGAACTTGGCGCGGATCTGTTCGCGGCTGGATTTATCCAGGTATTGAGTGGCCGAGTCGTTGCCGCCGCTGAGGATGCCTTTGGCGTCGGCCACGCTCATTTTCTTCACGGCGTCGACGAGGATTGGCTGGGCCTGGGTCACGGCGGATTCCGCGGCTTTGTTCATCGCGGTTTCCAGTTCTTCGACCTGGGCGCCCATGCCAAAGGCTTTCATCTTGCTCGCGGCTTTGCCGAGTTTGCCTGGCAGTTCGATCTTCACTTCGGGGTTGTTACTGAAACCGCCGGGCGTGCCCAGCTGTTTGACGGCGATTTGTGCGCCTTGGGTCAGGGCATCCTTGAGGCCGCCGGCGGCGTCTTGTTGCGACAGGTCGCTGAGCGACAGGGCCAGGGCGTTGGCAGAGATCATCAGGCCGGTGCAAATAGCGGCGAAGCGAAGGGTAGGGCGGCGCATGGCGGCTTCCTTGTGGCGGAACATGAATTAGCGGACGGCGTCGACGCGGATTTTCAGCGGCTGCGGGTCGCTGCCGTCGAGTTGCACGGCATGGTTTTCGGTGGTGATGAACATCAGCTCACCGTTGACCTCGATG
This sequence comes from Pseudomonas koreensis, assembly GCF_036668835.1. GTDB lineage: Bacteria > Pseudomonadota > Gammaproteobacteria > Pseudomonadales > Pseudomonadaceae > Aquipseudomonas > Aquipseudomonas koreensis_I. Next base: position 1,002,614 of record NZ_JAZEVW010000001.1, on the reverse strand, counting down.
CGCGCGCTGACCGAATAGCGATGGCCGGGTTTGACCTGCGCCGGATCGTAGCTCAAGTGGAACGGCAGCGGCACCTGGCCTTTGACTGGGCCTTCCTGTTGGTCGAGGACGACGGCTGGCGCATCGGCCAGGGACACGTCTTGCAAGCTGACGCTTAAGGTTGCGCTCGGTGGCAGGGCGATGCGTTGCAGGTAGAAGACTTCGCCGTCGAGGCCGATTTTGCCGTCCGGGGTGGTGGATTGGCAGGCGCTGAGCAGCGTGGCGGCGGTAATAGTCAGCAATTTTTTCATGGGTAGATTTCCTTTCAATGTGGGAGCGAGCCTGCTCGCGAAAGCGGTGGTTCAGTCAATATTTCCAGTGACTGATCAACCGTCTTCGCGAGCAGGCTCGCTCCCACAGGGGGATTTGCATCAGGCCTCAGGTTGAGGTGGGAGCTGGTCCGCCGCATCTTCACTGCGATGCAGCGCCACCTGGCGGATCGACAAGCGAATCTCCGCCGGCAACACGCGTTTCGCCGCGCCTTCGGCCAGCTCGCCGAGCAGTTCGTGGTAGCTGAGCTTGCCGGCTTCGTCGCGGCGCAGCACGTCGAGGTCGAGCATCGTCTGGATGAAGTGACGGAACAGGCTCTTGTCGAAAAATTCTGGAGCGTTCAGACCGTGGAGGATCGACAGGCGCTGGGCCATGACCGTGCACAGGTCTTCCAGTTCTTCGGCGCTGATGCTGTTCTGGCCGCTGTTGAGCAGCAGGGACACGGTCATGTAGAAACGCTGCAAGGTCTGCGCGATGCTTTTTGACAGCAGCGTCAGCAGCACGAAATGTCGTGAACTCGGTGCCGGGCGCAGGTACAAGTCCTTCTCGAAACGCAGCAGGCCTTGCTCGACAAACGCTTCCAGCCATTGATCAACTACACCGTCGAGTTCATCCAGTGTCCAGCGAATGAACAGCTCCGATTGCAGGTACGGATACAGCGCGCGGGTGTAGCGCAGGATCTGCTCGCGGCTCATGCGCGAGGTGCTCTGGAAAAAGCTCGCCAGCAGCGACGGCAGGGCGAAGATGTGCAACACGTTGTTGCGGTAGTAGGTCATCAGAACGGCGTTCTGTTCGTCCAGATAGAGGATCTTGCCCAGCGCATCGTTCTGTTCGGCGAGCAGGTCCATGTCCTTCACATGCTCGATCAACGCGCGGCCATCGCCTTCGGGCAGGGTGGTGTGCGGCGAGTACGGGACTTTGCGCAGCAGCGCCAGATACAGATCCAGCACCCGCGCCATGGCGCGATCGTCCAGCGCCAGACGCGTGGTCGACAGCAATGCCAGTGCCACCAGATTCACCGGGTTGATCGCTGCGGCTTCATTGAGATGCCGCGCGACTTTTTCGCCGAGGCGGTTAGTGGTTTCGTTAAGCCACGCCGGTTTGAACTGCGGACCGAGTTCCTGCTGGCGCCAGTCGGGTTGCTCGGCGTCGAGGAATTCGGCGAGTTTGATCGGCTCACCGAAATTCACCGCCACCTGACCGAAGCGTTGTTTCAACGCTCCGATGACTTTGAAAATGTCGAAAATCGATTCTTTCTTTTTGCTCGCCCCGCGCAGTTCGCCCAGGTAGGTGCGACCTTCCAGCACGCGCTCGTAGCCGATGTACACCGGCACAAACACGATAGGCATGCGCGACGAACGCAAGAAGCTGCGCAGGGTAATCGCGAGCATGCCGGTTTTCGGCTGCAGCATGCGTCCGGTGCGCGAGCGGCCGCCCTCGACGAAGTATTCGACCGGGAAGCCTTTGGTAAACAGCGTGTGCAGGTATTCGTTGAACACCGAGGTGTACAGCGGGTTGCCCTTGAACGTACGGCGCATGAAAAACGCGCCGCCGCGGCGCAGCAGGCTGCCGATCACCGGCATGTTGAGGTTGATCCCGGCGGCGATGTGCGGCGGGGTCAGGCCGTTACGGAACAGCAGATATGAGAGCAGCAGATAGTCGATGTGGCTGCGGTGGCACGGCACGTAGATCACTTCGTGACCCTGAGCGACCTCTTGCACGCCTTCGATGTGGTTGACCTTGATGCCGTCGTAGATCTTGTTCCAGAACCAGCTCAGCACCACTTCGAGGAAGCGGATCGCGGTGTAGGTGTAGTCCGAGGCGATCTCGTTGCCGTAGCGCAGGGCCTGGGCCTTGGCTTTTTCCGGGGAGATGTTTTCGCGCTCGGCTTCGTCGAGGATCGCCTGCTTGACCAGCGGCTGATTGAGCAAGCCTTTGACCAGATTGCGCCGGTGAGAAATGTCCGGGCCGATCACCGCCGCTTTCAGGTTGCGGAAGTGCACACGCAAAATTCGCTGGGCCATGCGAACGGTGCGTTCGTGGCCCTTGTTGTGATCGATCAGTTCGCGCAAATGGATTGGCGCGGAGAACTGCACGCGGGTTTTGCGGCCCAGGACAATGATGCTCAGCAATCGCCGCAAACGGCCGGTGACCGCCCAGCTGTCGGCGAACAGCAACTTCCACGGGCTGTTTTCGCTGTCCGGCGATTGGCCCCAGAACACGCTGACCGGAATGATCTGCGCATCTTCGGCGGCGTTTTGCGACAGCGCGCTGACCAGCCGGGTCAAGGTCGGCGGCGCGCCGCGTTTGTCCTGGCGGCCGAGCCAGTCCGGGTCCGGGGTCAGGTAGAAAAACGCTGCCGGCTCGATCAGCGCACCCACCGACACGGCCAGCACCGGACGCGGCAGGCCGGCCTTGGTGCACTCGGTGTCGACCACCGCCAGATCGGTCAGCGATGGGTTTTGCAGGACGTAGAACACCGGACGACTGCGGTCGAGGTTGAGGGTGAACGACGACTGATTGATCGTCTCCGAGCGAACCCAGAGGTACAACAGGCGGCGCAGGGTGCCAAACACAAGACGGCGGAACGGGGAACGGGTCATACGGCTTCTGCATGAGTGAATAAAACCGAGCAGGTGCTCGGGCGGTCGATAGTGTGCCGGATTCACGGAAAATCGGCAAAAAAGCGCCGAAGTAATCTCCTGTTGAGACTTTTTCCACCTGTCATATACTCGGCGCTCTGTTGCCGGTGCCCTGTTATGGACGTCGGACGCAGGCTGACGTTCCTCTGAGGCTTTCCTGCGAAAAGCCCGTTCAATAATAAAAAAGGAGTATGAACAGATGGCAACACGCGAAACCGGCAATGTGAAGTGGTTCAACGACGCCAAGGGTTATGGCTTCATTCAGCGCGAAGACGGGGCGGATGTGTTTGTACACTACCGCGCGATTCGCGGCGAAGGGCATCGATCGCTGACTGAAGGCCAGCAGGTTGAGTACGCCGTGATCAGCGGCGAGAAGGGCTTGCAGGCTGAAGACGTCATAGGTCTTTAAAAGCAGCTTCGAGCGGTAAGCTACAAGCTGCAACTCAAAACAGTTCGGCTTGAACTTGCAGCTTGCAGCTTGCAGCTAATAACTTGCAGCCGCTGTCAGGCCGTTTGATGATCGTTCCCCACGCGGAGCGTGGGAACGATCGAAAAGCAGCTTCGAGCGGTAAGCTACAAGCTACAAGCTGCAAGTCAAAGCAGTTCGGCTTGAACTTGCAGCTCAAAGCTTGCAGCTGCTTTTAAGCCGTTTTCCAGGTAATTTCTTCTTCACCATCAGCGCTGATGCGAATCCAGCGATCGGCCGTCTCTTCACCTTCTTCTTCAACCCACGTCCCCGGCGCGCAACGCACTTCCACGTTCAGCGCAGCGAATGCGGCGCGGGCGCAGGCGATGTCGTCGTCCCATGGGGTCTGGTCGCTTTCCAGGTACAGGCTGTTCCACTTGCCCACGGCTTTCGGCAGCCAGGTCACCGGGATAGTGCCGGCCTTGCACTTGTACGTCTGACCTTTCTGCACCCAGTCGCTGCACGGGCCCAGCGCGGCGCCAAGCCAGGCGGCAATGGCCTTGTGGTCGACGTCGGCGTCTTTCAGGTAAATCTCGATATCCGGTTGGCGCATGGATGTCCTCACTGCGGGTCTGAAAAATCCATTCGCGGATTTAGCCGGCCCCGGGCACTCGCCCGGAACCAAAAGTTATTCAAGAACGAAATAATCGTAGCGCATCGACACGGTGGTCTCGAACGGCTCGGCCTGTTCGATCACCGCCGCGCGACGCTCGGCACTGGCACGCCAGCCGTGGGGTGTCATCGCCAACAGGTTGGCGCGATCCTCGGGCTTGTCCAGCGTCAGTTTGAATTCCAACGTCTCACTGTGCGCCAGCGCCATGCCTTCAGGCACCAGGGCCAGATGCTTGTCGTCGGTGTATTCGCGCACTTCGTCGTACAGGCGTTCGCGCAGTTCCATCAAATGGCCGCGGGTCGGGCCGACTTTCATCAGACCGCCGCCCACACTGAGCAGACGCTTGGCCTCATCCCAGTCCAGCGGACTGAAGACGCTGGCGAGAAACTGGCAACTGCCCGACGCCAACGGCACGCGCGCCATGCTGGCGATCAACCAGTTGATCGCCGGGTTACGCTTGCAGGCGCGTTTGACCGCCTCGCGGGAGATATCCAGCGCGTAGCCGTCGGCGTTGGGCAAGGCCTCGGCGATCTGCGCGGTGTAGTAACCCTCGCCACAACCGATATCGACCCAGCGATCCGGCGCATAACCGGCGGCCAATTCGGCCAGACGCCTGGCCACCGGTGCGTAATGCCCAGCGTTCAAAAAGTCGCGGCGCGCTTCGACCATCGCCTGATTGTCGCCCGGATCACGGCTGTTCTTGTGCTGCACCGGCAACAGGTTCAGGTAACCCTGACGCGCACGGTCGAAGCGGTGCCCGGCGGGGCAGACCACGCCGTTGTCGACCGCGGTCAGCGGTTCACTGCAGAGGGGGCAGGCGAGCATCAGGCGAGCAACTTGATCAGGGTCTGGTAGTAGATCTCGGTCAGCACATCGAGGTCCGCCGCCAGTACGCGCTCGTTGACCTGGTGAATGGTCGCGTTGACCGGGCCCAGCTCAACCACCTGCGTGCCCATGGTCGCGATGAAACGACCATCGGAAGTACCGCCGCTGGTGGACGCCTTGGTCTCGCGACCGGTGATGGTCTTGATGCTCGCCGACACCGCGTCGAGCAGTGCGCCCGGTTCGGTGAGGAACGGCAGACCGGACAGCGCCCAGTCGATGTGCCAGTCCAGATCATGCTTGTCGAGGATATCGGCCACGCGTTTCTGCAAGCCCTCAACGGTCGATTCGGTAGAGAAGCGGAAGTTGAACACCGCCACCAGATCGCCCGGAATCACGTTGGTCGCGCCAGTGCCGGAATTGACGTTGGATATCTGGAAACTGGTCGGCGGGAAGAAATCGTTGCCGTGATCCCAATGCTCGGCAGCCAGTTCGGCCAGTGCCGGGGCGGCGAGGTGGATCGGGTTTTTCGCCAGATGCGGGTAGGCCACGTGCCCCTGGATACCCTTGACCGTGAGCTTGGCGCCGAGCGAGCCGCGACGGCCATTCTTGACCACATCGCCGACCAGGGTGGTGCTCGACGGTTCGCCGACGATGCACCAGTCCAGACGTTCATTGCGTGCAGCGAGACGCTCCACCACCGCTTTGGTGCCGTGATGCGCCGGGCCTTCTTCGTCGCTGGTGATCAGGAACGCGACCTTGCCCTTGTGGTTCGGGTAGTCGGCGACGAAGCGCTCGGCGGCAACGGTCATCGACGCCAGGCTGCCTTTCATGTCCGCCGCGCCACGGCCGCAGAGCATGCCGTGTTCGTCGATCACGGCGTTGAACGGGTCGATCTGCCACGCGCTGACCGGGCCGGTCGGCACCACGTCGGTGTGGCCGGCGAAGCACAGCACCGGGCCTTCACCGTTGCCGTGGGTAGCCCAGAAGTTATCCACATCTTCGATGCGCATCGGCTCGAGAGTGAAACCGGCATCGCCCAGGCGCTGCATCATCTGCTTCTGGCAATCGGCGTCGACCGGCGTCACGGACGGACGGCGGATCAGGTCGATGGCGAGCTGGAGGGTAGGCGAAAGGTCGGCGTGGGCCGTCATGGAAAACTCCGGGATCATGAATTTGAGCTGGGGCCGATGTGGGAGCGAGCTTGCTCGCGAAAACCGTGTATCAGGCAACATAAGGGTTGAATGTTACAAAGCCTTCGCGAGCAAGCTCGCTCCCACAGGGATTGGGTTCGGTCGGTTACACCGCGTATCACGCCAAGCCCCGCAAAATGGCGGTTATCTTAAAGCAAAACGGCGACCATTGGCCGCCGTTTAGTGCATCGGTGCCGATTTAGACGACCGGCGCCGGTTCCTGCGCAACGGCAGGTTTGGGCAGCGACGACAGGAACGCCATGATCAGCGCCGCCAGATACGGCAGCGACTGCACCAGCAGCATCACCACCCAGAAGCGCATGTCATTGCTCGGCATGCCGTTGACCAGAAATATCCCCAGCGCCGCGCCCCACAGCAGCAGCATGATGAACACTTCTTCGCGCGCCTCGGAAATCGCCACCCAGAAGCCATGGTTGTCGGCGTTTTTCGGTGTGCGGAAGAACGGAATGCTGCTGGTGAAGAAGCCGTACAGCACCGCTTTGGCGATGGTGTGCGACAACGCCAGCCCGGCCAGCGCCGCGCAGAATGCATCCTTGAGATTGACGCCAACCGCGCGACGATAAAGGAAGATGATCTTGCCGACCTTGAACACGAACAGCGCCAGCGGCGGGATCGCGAAGATCAGCAGCGGCGGATCGACCCGTTGCGGCACGATGATCATCGCCGCCGACCACAGCAGTGCGCCGACGGTGAAGAAGATGTTCATGCCATCGGCGACCCACGGCAGCCAGCCGGCGAGGAAGTGGTAGCGCTGGCCGCGGGTCAGCTCGGTGTCCTTGCCGCGCAGCAGGCTGGCGGTGTGGCGCTTGATGATCTGGATCGCGCCATAGGCCCAGCGGAAACGCTGTTTCTTGAAGTCGATGAACGTATCCGGCATCAGGCCTTTGCCATAACTGTCGTGGTAATACGCCGCCGACAGGCCTTTTTCGAACACGCGCAGACCCAGTTCGGCGTCTTCACAAATGCACCAGTCGGCCCAGCCCAGTTCTTCCAGGACCGAACGGCGAGTCATGGTCATGGTGCCGTGCTGAATGATCGCGTCGCGGTCGTTGCGGGTGACCATGCCGATGTGGAAGAAGCCTTTGTACTCGGCGTAGCAGAGCTTCTTGAAAGTGCTTTCGTTCTGGTCGCGATAATCCTGCGGCGACTGCACCACAGCGATTTTCGGGTCAGCAAAGTGCGGCACCATGTGCTTGAGCCAGTTCGGGTGCACGCAGTAATCGGAGTCGATCACCGCGATCACTTCGGCGTCCTTGGCGGTGTGCGGAATCAGGTAGTTCAGCGCGCCACCCTTGAACCCGGCCAGCGGTGCAACGTGGAAAAACTTGAAGCGCGGGCCGAGGGTCGCGCAGTAATCGCGCACCGGCTCCCACACTGCCGGGTCCTTGGTGTTGTTGTCGATGATCAGCACTTCATAGTCTGGATAATCGAGCGCGGCGAGGGCGTCGAGGGTCTGTTTGACCATCTCCGGCGGCTCGTTGTAGCACGGCACATGGATCGAGACTTTCGGGCGATAGCTGGAGTCGCCAACCACCGGCAGGAATTCACGCCGACGCTTGTGAATCCATACCGCTTCGGCCAGTTCATGGGCCTCGGTCAGCAGCACGATGAACACGCCGAGCGCACCGAGCGCCAGGAGGAAACCCACTGTCAGGCTGAACCACGTGCTGTATTGCTGGCTGTAGTCGTAACCGATGTACACCAGCACCGAACCGCACAAAAACGCGATAAAGGTCAGGAACGTGCGGCCGCGCTGGCGCAGGGCCGAGCCGTCGATCATCAGCAGGGTCAGCGACAACAGCGCGAGCACCACCGAGCCGATAGCCAGTACGCGCCACTGCGGAATCGCGACGACCGGGCCTTCGAAATTGAATTTCTGCTGGCGCGCGGCGTTGAACACGCCCCAGTAGGCGCCGACCGAACCTTCGTCACTGGCCTTCCATGGCTGATCGAACGCTTCGATCACGAAGTAGTTGAAGCCTTGGCGGTTAAGCTTGTTGACCAGCGTGCGCAGGTAAATCGCCTGATCAGCCGGCGACGCATCGGCGCCACCGCGCATGCGACCGTTGCTCGGCCAGCCGACTTCGGAGAGCAGCAGCGGCTTTTTCGGGAACAGCTTTTTCAGATCGCGCGCGCGGTCGAAGACGAACTGGCCGGCCTTGTCGACCGGAATGAATTCCCAGTACGGCAGAACGTGGGCGGCGATCAGGTCAACGTGCTTGGCCAGTTGCGGGTATTTCTCCCAGATGTGCCATTGCTCGGACGTCGTCACCGGTACTTTGACCGCAGCACGCACGCGGTCCAGCAGAACGATCAGCGCTTCAGGAGTGATTTCTTCACGGAACAGCGCCTCGTTGCCGACCACCACGCGCACCACGCTGCGCGAAGTGTTGGCCAGTTCGATGGCTTTGGCGATTTCCCGCTCGTTACGCTCCTGATCGGGGCTGATCCAGATACCGAGGGTCACACGCAAGCCGAACTCTTCGGCCAGTTTAGGAATGTCGCCCAACGAGCCGTCGACCGAGTAGATGCGGATGTTGTCCGTCAGCTTGCTCATGATCTCCAGATCGCGGCGCATTTCGTCGTCAGTCGGGTATTGGTCTTTCTGTGGGAATTGTCCCTGTTGGAATGGCGAATAAGAGAAACCGGAGATCTGCTCCGGCCAGTTCGGCGCTGACACCGGACGGTTGATCAACGCCCAGAAACCGCTGAAAAGGGCAGCGATGGCCAGCACGACCACCAGGTTGAGTCCAAATTTACGCGATGACATAGCTATTTCGGGTTCCAAAGGCTGTGGAACGAAGGATCGGTCGGCAAAGCGCCAAAGGGCGCGCATCCTACACCGGCCGTTCGCCGGTCGTACATCAGACAGGGAAATGGCTCACATTGGGCAAGCCTCTTTGACTTAAGTTCTTACACTTGTCGCTTGCAGCTTAAAACTTGTCGCTGCGTAGCCCTATAATGCGCGCCGGTTTTTGGGGTAATGGTCATGAGTACAGAAGATCCGCGGTTTGCAGGCATCGCCCGTTTGTATGGCATCGAAGGCCTGGAACGCTTGCGCGCCGCCCATGTGGCAATCGTCGGTGTCGGCGGCGTCGGTTCCTGGGCGGCGGAAGCCATGGCCCGTTGCGGTGTCGGCGAGATTTCGCTGTTCGACCTCGACGACGTCTGCGTCAGTAACGCCAACCGGCAGTTGCATGCGCTGGACAGCACCGTCGGCAAGCCCAAGGTCGACGTGATGGCCGAGCGCCTGCGCGGGATCAACCCGAACTGCACGGTGCATGCGGTCGCCGATTTCGTCACCCGCGATACCATGGCCGAATACATCACGCCGGACATCGACTGCGTGATCGACTGCATTGACGCAGTCAACGCCAAAGCGGCACTGATCGCCTGGTGCAAGCGCCGCAAGATCCAGATCATCACCACCGGCGGCGCCGGCGGGCAGATCGATCCGACGCTGATTCAGGTCTGCGATCTGAACCGCACCTTCAACGATCCGCTGGCTTCGAAAGTGCGCTCGACGTTGCGCCGCGATTATGGTTTCTCGCGCACCGTGACCCGGCATTACAGCGTGCCGTGCGTGTTTTCCACGGAGCAACTGCGCTATCCGAAGCCGGACGGCAGCATCTGTTTGCAGAAGAGTTTTGTCGGCGACGGGGTGAAGCTCGACTGCGCCGGCGGGTTTGGCGCGGTGATGATGGTCACGGCAACGTTCGGCATGGTCGCGGCGACCAAGGCTGTGGACAAGATAGTGGCGGGGGTGCGGCGGCCTTCGGACCGTATCAAGCCGCAGTGATCGTTCCCGCGCTCTGCGTGGGAACGATTGGTCAAGGCGATTAGCCTGCCAGCTCGTTCATGCGCTGGAGCACGGCATTGAGGCCATTGCTGCGCGAGGGCGATAGCTGGCGCGACAGGCCGAGCTGATTGAACCAATCAGGCAAATCAATTCGCTGCAACTCAGCCGCCGACAAACCGTTAACCCGCAGCAACAACAACGCCACCAGCCCGCGAATCATCCGCGCATCGCTGCTCGCCTTGAACTGCCAGTGACCGTCGCGCAATTCCCCCACCAGCCACACCTGACTTTCACAGCCATGCACGCGGTTTGCCTCGCATTTGTCTGCGTCATCCATCGGCGACAGGCGATCACCGAACTGCATCAGCAACCGCGCCCGCTGCTCCCAGCCCGCCGCATTCTGAAACGTCTGCAGCGCTTCGGCTGCTTCCATCGGCAGGCTCATCGCAACATCTCCAGCGCCTGATCCAGCGCGTCAAAAAAGCGCTCGAGATCTTCGGAGTCGTTGTACAGCGCCAGTGACACGCGAATCGCCCCTGCCAGTTCGAAGCTTTTCATCAGCGGCATGGCGCAGTGATGTCCGGCGCGCACGGCGATGCCTTGCTCGGTGAGCAGATGCGCCAGATCGGCGTTATGCACATCCTCGACCACAAAACTGGCCAGCGCCAGTTGCGGCTTGCCGAGCAGGCGGATGCCGTTGCGCGCGGCGAGACCACGGAGCAAATAGTCATGCAGTGCCGCCTCATGGGCAGACACCGCGTTCTGATCCAGACCGGCGAGGTAATCGAGGGTCGCGCCGAGGCCGATGACGCTGGCTATCGGCGGCGTCCCCGCCTCGAAACCCAGCGGCGCCGGGCGAAAGCGCGAATCGTGATAGTTGGCCTCTAGCACCATCTCGCCGCCGAACTGCCACGGCTTGAGCTGTGCAAGCGCAGCGTTGCGTCCGAACAACACGCCGAGGCCATCGGGGCCATACAGCTTGTGGCTGGAAAATACATAGAAGTCGCAACCCAGCGCTTGCACGTCGTGCCGGCCGTGGACCACGCCTTGCGCGCCATCGACCACGGTCAGCGCATTTTGCGCCTTGGCCATGCCCAGCAAAGCGGTCAGTGGCTGCCAGGCGCCGAGCACGTTGGACAACTGACTCACCGCCAGCAGACGCGTACGCGGGCCGATCAGGTGCACCGCGGCGCCAAGGTCGATCAAGCCGTCAGCGTCCAGCGGCAGGATCACCAGTTTCAACTGACGCCGCAGGGCCAGTTGCTGCCACGGCAGCAGATTGGCGTGATGCTCCAGGGCGCTGATGACAATCTCATCGCCCGGTTGGAATAAGTGTTCCAGCCCGTGAGCCAGAAGGTTCAGCGCGCTGGTGGCGCCGTGGGTGAAAATGACTTGCCCGCTGTCACCGGCATTCAGCCACTGCGCAGCCTTGTGCCGACTGTCTTCGAACGCTTGCGTGGCATGCGCGCCGGGCAAGTGCTGCGCGCGATGCACATTGGCTGCGCCGTTGGCGTAGTAATGCGTCAGCGCATCGAGCAGGGCTTGCGGTTTTTGCGTGGTGGCGGCGTTGTCCAGATAGGTCTGGTCCTGCCGTTGCAGAGCGGCGATGGCCGGAAAATCGGCGCGCCAGGGGGAGGGAATCATCATGTTCGCGGCCCGAGAGGGTGTGCGCCTGACCCTGTGGGAGCGAGCCTGCTCGCGAAGGGGACTTGTCAGTCAACATGTTTGCCGAATGACACACCGCTTTCGCGAGCAGGCTCGCTCCCACAGGTATTTGTAGTGCTGCTTAGTTGTGAGCGTGCAGCGCTTCGTTCAGTTCGATCGCCGATTTGTGGGTTTTGCACTCCACGGCACCGGTTTCCGAATTGCGACGGAACAGCAGGTCCGACTGACCGGCCAGCTCACGCGCTTTGACAACCTTGACCAGATTGTTGTGCTCGTCGAGCAGCGCAACCTTGGTGCCGGCGGTCACGTACAGACCCGACTCAACGGTGTTGCGGTCGCCCAGCGGGAAGCCGATACCGGCGTTGGCGCCGATCAGGCAGCCTTCGCCGACCTTGATCACGATGTTGCCGCCGCCCGACAGAGTGCCCATGGTCGAGCAACCGCCGCCCAGGTCCGAGCCCTTGCCGACGAAGACGCCAGCGGAAACGCGGCCTTCGATCATGCCCGGGCCTTCGGTGCCGGCGTTGAAGTTGATGAAACCTTCGTGCATTACGGTAGTGCCTTCACCGACGTAGGCGCCCAGACGCAGACGCGCGGCGTCAGCGATACGCACGCCGGCCGGGACCACGTAGTCGGTCATTTTTGGGAACTTGTCCACCGAGAACACTTCCAGCAGTTCGCCGCGCAGACGCGCTTCCAGTTGCATCTCCGCCAGTTCGCTCAGGTCGATGGCGCCCTGGCTGGTCCACGCTACGTTCGGCAGCAGCGGGAAAATGCCGGCCAGGCTGACGCCGTGTGGCTTGACCAGACGGTGCGAGAGCAGGTGCAGCTTGAGGTAGGCCTCAGGCGTCGAGGTCAGCTGTGTGTCTTCAGCCAGCAGGGTTGCAACCAGCGGCTTGTGGCTCTCGGCCAGACGGGTCAGCAGCTTGCCTTGGACGGCGTCGATGCCTTTTACCGCTTCGGCCAGTTGCGCAGCCTGGGCGGTGGTGAAGGTGATGGCCTGGTTGCCTTCGGTGTAACCGAGAATTGGCGCGACGGCAGCGACCAGCTCGGCCGAAGGATTGAGCAATGGCTGTGCATAGAAAACTTCCAGCCAAGCGCCTTGACGGTTCTGGGTGCCGATACCGAAAGCGATGCTGAACAGAGAATTGGACATGGGAATACCTCTACAAAGAGTGACGGGCTGCTTACTTCAGAGCGGCCGCGTAGATATCTGGCTTGAAGCCAATCAGGGTTCGGTCACCGAGATCGAGCACCGGGCGCTTGATCATCGACGGTTGCGCGAGCATCAGCTCGATGGCTTTCGACTGGTCGAGATCGGCTTTGCGTTCGTCGTCGAGTTTGCGAAAGGTCGTGCCTGCGCGGTTCAGCACAGTCTGCCAGCCGTGTTCGTCACACCATTGGGTCAGGTGTTCACGGTCGATACCGGCGGTCTTGTAATCGTGAAAATCGTAGCTGACAGCGTGTTCATCGAGCCAGGTGCGCGCCTTTTTCATGGTGTCGCAGGCTTTGATGCCGAAAAGGTGCAACGTTTTGCTTGAAACGGCCAAGGAATCGCCCCCTTTGCAGGTGCTGGAAAAAAATGGTGTCGGATTATGCCATGACCAAACGGTTTCGCGGCGCCCGGCTTCACCTGGCAATGCAAAACCCTGTGGGAGAGCGCTTGCTCGCGAAGGGGCCGTGTCAGTCATCATCTCTGTTAATGAAACACCGCATTCGCGAGCAAGCTCCCACATTGGAATCGCGATGCATCCGTGCGACATAGGTGCAACGGTCAGACCCATCCTGAGCGGTTAATATGGCAATTGAACGCTGTCGATGGTCTGGAATCTACGCTCTATGCAAACTGCTTACACCGTCCTGATCCTGCTCATGCTGGTCGGCGTCTCGCGTCTGATCGGGCGGGTCATTCCACTGCCACTGCCGCTGGTGCAAATCGCTGCCGGCGCCTTGCTTGCCTGGCCGACCCTCGGCCTGCATGTGGCGCTCGATCCCGAGTTGTTCCTGTTTCTGTTCCTGCCACCGTTACTGTTTTCCGATGGCTGGCGCATGCCCAAGCGCGCGTTCTGGCAACTGCGCGGGCCGATCCTGACGCTGGCGGTGGGGCTGGTGCTGTTTACGGTCGTCGGCGCCGGGTATTTCATTCACTGGTTATTACCGACGATTGCGCTGCCGGTAGCGTTTGCGCTGGCTGCGGTGTTGTCGCCGACCGACGCCGTGGCGGTCTCGGCCATCGCGCAGAATCGTTTGCCGACCCCGCTGATGCACATATTGCAGGGCGAGGCGTTGATGAACGATGCCTCGGGCCTGGTGACGTTCAAGTTCGCCCTTGCGGCTGCCATCACCGGGGTGTTCTCGCTGACCAGCGCCGGTTTGAGTTTCGTCGTGGTAGCCCTCGGCGGTTTGGCTGTCGGCGTGGCCTTGAGCTGGCTGGTCGGGCGCTTGCGTGCATGGATGATTGCCCGAGGCTGGGACGATCCAGCCACCCATGTGGTGTTCATGTTGCTGCTGCCGTTCGCCGCCTATGTGCTGGCCGAACGTCTCGGCGTGTCGGGCATCCTTTCGGCGGTCGCGGCGGGGATGATGCAGAGCTGGCTCGATCTGCTGCCACGGCAGACCAGCACGCGGCTGCTCAATCGCAGTGTCTGGTCGCTGCTCGAATTCGCCTTCAACGGCTTGATCTTCCTGCTGCTAGGCCTGCAATTGCCGGACATCATCAAAGCCGTGGTCAGCCACGAACCGACCTTGTGGCCAACGCTTTTTTATCGTTGCCTCGACGTGGTGGCGATCTTCCTCGCGTTGGTGTTGCTGCGCTTTGTCTGGGTGCAGAGCATCTGGCGCTTGTCGGTGTTGTTGCGCCGCTTGCGCGGCAAGGGCGAGTTGACGCAAGTGCCGACCGCGCGCTCCTGCTGGTTGCTGACGGTCGGCGGCGTGCGCGGCGCGGTGACGCTGGCGGGTGTGATGTCGGTGCCGATGCTGATCGGCGCGCAGGCGTTTCCGGAGCGTGATCTGCTGATTTTCATCGCCGCCGGGGTGATCCTGCTGTCGCTGGTTTCGGCGTGCATCGCCTTGCCGTTGCTGTTGCGCGGTATCGAAAAGAGTCCCGACGACAAACGTCGTCAGGAGGTACGCGACGCCTGGCGCAAAACCGCCGAGGCGGCGATTCATGCACTCGAGACTGAGGAGGCTGTCCCTCAGGACGCCGCCCAAGCAGCACTGGCGGCCGAACTCAAGGCGCGGATCATGTCCGAATATCGCCATCAACTCGACGTGTTCAACGATTCGGCGGAAGCCCAGGCATTGGCCTTCCAGATGGATCTGCTCGAGCGGCGTTTGCGTTTGAAAGCGCTGCGGGCGCAGCGTCTGGAGTTGTACAGCCTGAGCCGTCATCACCAGATCGGTGATGACGTCCTGAGAGAAGTGCTTGGCGATCTTGACTTGAGTGAGGCCAATCTGGGGCAGGTGAAATAGCAGGTGCATTGCCCGCACCAGAAGCTCCGGTGCGGGCACTGGCCGGTTATTGCTGGCGGGTGACGAACGCGCGAATACGCTCCGCCGCTTCGACACATTCGGCCAGCGGCGCAACCAGCGCCATGCGCACCCGGCCGGCGCCCGGATTGACGCCGTCGACCTCGCGGGACAGGTACGAACCCGGCACCACGGTCACGTGCTCCTGCTCAAACAGGTCGCGGCAGAATGCTGCGTCGTCGCCTTGCACGTTCGGCCACAGGTAGAAGCTGCCATCCGGGCGCTGCACGTCCATCACCGGGCTGAGGATGGCCAGCACGGCATCGAACTTTTCGCGGTACAGCGCTCGGTTGGCACGTACGTGAGCTTCGTCGTTCCACGCGGCCACGCTGGCCAGTTGGGTTTGCACCGGCATCGCGCAGCCGTGGTAGGTGCGATACAGCAGGAAGCCTTTGAGAATATCGGCGTCGCCGGCCACAAAGCCGGAACGCAGGCCCGGCAGGTTGGAGCGCTTGGACAGGCTGTGGAACACCACGCAACGCTTGAAGTCCTGGCGGCCCAGTTCAACGCAGGCAGTGAGCAAGCCTGGCGGCGGGGTTTGTTCGTCGAAATACAGTTCGCTGTAGCACTCGTCGGCGGCGATCACGAAGTCGTACTGGTCGGCCAGCGCAATCAGCTTTTTCAGGGTTTCAACCGGGATCAAGGCGCCGGTCGGGTTGCCCGGCGAGCACAGAAAGAGGATCTGGCAGCGCTTCCAGATGTCCGCGGAAACGGCATCGAAATCCGGGTTGAAACCATTCTCGTCGAGGCACGGCAGGTAATGTGGCTTGGCCCCGGCAAGAAACGCCGCACCTTCGTAGATCTGATAGAACGGGTTCGGGCTGACCACCAGCGCATCGTCACCACGATTGACCACGGTCTGGGTGAAGGCGAACAGCGCTTCGCGGGTGCCGTTGACCGGCAGCACGTTGCGCGCCGGATCGATCCAGCCGTTCGGCACGCCGAAACGCCGCTCGCACCAACCGGCAATGGCTTCACGCAGGGCCGGGATACCGAGGGTGGTCGGGTACACCGCCATCTGGTCGAGACTGTTGGCCAGTGCTTCGGCCACAAAGCTTGGCGAGCGGTGTTTCGGCTCGCCAATCGATAGAGCGATCGGGCGCTTGTCCGGGGTCGGCGTGACAGTGCCGAGCAGGGCGCGCAGCTTTTCGAACGGGTACGGCTGGAGCTGGTTCAGAGCGTTGTTCATGGGGGCCTCGGTCAATGTGGGGTTGGCATTGCCGCGCTACCCAGCCTGGAACAAACCCTGTGGGAGCGAGCCTGCTCGGAAGAGGCCGGCCTATCCAGCATCAATGAGTGCTGAATGATCGCCTTCGCGAGCAGGCTCGCTCCCACAGGGATTTCATTGCCATGCCTGGATCGGAGCGCGCCGTTTCCCACAGGGGAAATTCCTGGTTCAGATACTGATTCGGGACAGCTTGATATCCGGTTCTTGATTGACGCTGAGCTGCTCGACGATCGCATCCTGCAGGCGGCTGCACAGCAGGGGGTCGGACAGCGGTTGATTGTGCGCGTCGGTGATGAAGAACACGTCTTCCACGCGCTCGCCCAGGGTCGCAATCTTGGCGTTCTGCAGCGACAGGTCGAATTCGAGGAATATCCCGCCAATTCTCGCCAGCAGGCCGGGGCGATCGGGCGCGGTCAGTTCAAGTACCGTCACCGGGCGCTGCGCATCGTTGTGAATCGTCACTTGCGGCGCAAAGGCGAAATGCTTGAGCTGGCGCGGCACGCGACGCTGGATGATCGTCGGGTAGTCGTCGGGGTCACGCAGGGCTTCGGTCAGGCCTTCGCGGATCTGCTTGATCCGCGTCGGGTTGTCGCCGATGGATTCGCCTTCGTTGTCGAGCACGATGTAGGTGTCGAGGGTGAACTGGCTGCTGGAGGTGATGACGCGGGCGTCGTGAATGTTCAGGTTCAACTGGTCCATGGCCGCCACGGTCACCGCGAAGAAGTCATGTTGGTCGGGCGCATAAATGAAGATCTGCGTACCACCTTCGAACTCGCGCTGGGTGGTCTCCTTGATCAGCACCAGCGGCCCGCCGTCCACCGGCTGCTGCAGGATCGCATCGCTGTGCCAGGCCACATCACCCGCCGTGTGGCGCAGGAAATAATCATCGCCCAACTGCGCCCACAACTGCTCGACATCGTCCGGGTCGGTGCCGCCGCGTACCAGAATATCCAGCGCGGCGCTTTGCGTCTGGCGGATCTGCTCTTCACGATCCACCGGATTTTCCAGACCACGGCGCAGGGCACGTTTGGTTTCGGTGTAGAGCTGGCGCAGCAGGCTGGCGCGCCATGAATTCCATAGTGTTGGATTGGTCGCGTTGATATCTGCCACGGTCAGCACATAGAGATAGTCGAGACGGGTTTCATCGCCCACCGCCAAGGCAAAATCGTGAATCACCTGCGGATCGGACAAATCCTTGCGCTGGGCGGTCGTCGACATCACCAGATGGTTCTGCACCAGCCAGACAATCAGGCGGCTGTCCCACACCGGCAACTGGTGGCGCTGGCAGAACGCCTCGGCATCGACCGCGCCGATTTCCGAGTGGTCGCCATGCCGGCCCTTGCCGATGTCGTGGTACAGGCCCGCCATGTAGATCAGCTCGGGCTTGGGCAGCTTGGCCATCAGCTTGGCGGCCAGCGGGAATTTCTCCGACACCTGGGTGTACTGCAATTTACGCAGGTGCTTGATCAGATTCAGCGTGTGCGCATCGACCGTATAGATGTGAAACAGGTCGTGCTGCATCTGCCCGACGATAAAGCCGAACTCTGGCAGATAGCGGCCAAGGATGCCGTAACGGTTCATCCGGCGCAGGTTGCGGTGGATTCCGATCTTGCACTTGAACAATTCGATGAACAGGCTGGTGTTGCGAATATCGTTGCGGAAGTTGTCGTCGATCAGGTGGCGGTTTTCGCGCAGCAGACGAATGGTGTCAGCGCGTACGCCTTTGATTTCTGGCTGCTGGGCCATCAGCACGAAGATTTCCAGCATGGCGAACGGCGTGCGGCGGAACACGTTGTCGTTGCGCGCCTCGATATAACCGTCGTGCAACTGGAAACGTGAGTTGATCGGCTGTGGCGGCGCTTCGTCTTCCGGGGCGAGGATGACCTCTTCGAAGTGCTGGATGATCAAATCGCTGAGCTGCGCGATGCTCATGACCGTGCGGAAGTACTGCTGCATGAAGTTCTCGACCGCCTGCTTGGCGTCGTCGCCTTCAAAGCCCAGCAGGCCGGCGATGGTCCGCTGGTGATCGAACAGCAAGCGGTCTTCGGAACGACCGGCGAGCATGTGCAGGGCGTAGCGCACTTTCCAGAGAAACTCCTGGGAAGAGGCGAGCAGGGCGTTTTCGCTTTCGACCAGAAATCCTTCGCCGGCCAAGGCGCGCAGGTTCAGGGTGCCGTACTGACGGCGGGCCACCCAGAGAATCGTCTGGATGTCGCGCAGGCCGCCGGGCGAGCCTTTGACGTTGGGTTCCAGGTTGTATTCGGTGTCGTTGTACTTGTGGTGACGGGCCTTTTGTTCGGCGCGCTTGGCCAGGAAAAACTCCTTGGCCGGCCACATGTGGGCGGTGCTGGTGACATCGAGCATGCGCTGGCGCAGACGCTCGGGGCCGCAGATCGTGCGGCTCTCCATCAGATTGGTGACCACGGTCAGATCGGCGCGGGCCTCTTCGGCGCATTCGTCGACCGAACGCACGCTCTGCCCGACTTCCAGGCCGATATCCCACAGCAAGGTGAGAAAACGCTCGATGGAATCACGGAAAACTTCGTGGTCGGCGCTGTCCAGCAGGATCAGCAAATCGATGTCGGAGTAGGGATGCAACTCGCCACGGCCGTAGCCGCCGACCGCGACCAGTGCGATGTCGGCGTCTTCGCTCCAGTCAAATTGCTCCCAGGCCTTTTGCAGGATGTTATCGACGAACCAGGCACGGTCCTCGATCAGGCGACGGATGTAGCGACCGTTACGAAAACGCGTGTCGAGGACCTCGCGGGCCTGGCGGATCGCCTTCTTGAACGCCGCGACAGGACTCGCTTTGAGGGCCAGTTCAGCCTGGAACTGGCCGCGGTCGAAGAGTTCGGGATCCACCTGCGGCATCGATTGGCTTTCCTTTATAAGAGGCTGGGCGCGTAGCCTGAATCAGGCCGAAACGCGCGGGATGGTGTCATCGCTGCGCAACGTGAAGATCTCGTAGCCAGTGTCAGTCACCAACAGCGTGTGTTCCCACTGTGCCGAGAGCTTGCGGTCTTTGGTGATCGCGGTCCAGCCGTCGCCCAATACTTTGGTGTCAGCCTTGCCCTGGTTGATCATCGGCTCGATGGTGAAGGTCATGCCGGCCTTCAGTTCCATGCCGGTGCCAGCGCGACCGTAGTGCAGGATCTGTGGTTCTTCGTGAAAGACTTTGCCGATACCGTGACCGCAGAATTCGCGAACCACCGAGAAGCCGTTCTTTTCGGCGTGCTTCTGGATCACTTCGCCGATGTCGCCGAGGCGGCAGCCGGGTTTGACGATCTCGATCGCTTTGTACATGCATTCCTGGGTGATCTGCGACAAACGTTCAGCCCACACCGGCACTTCACCGACGTGGAACATGCGGCTGGTGTCGCCGTGGTAACCGTCCTTGATCACGGTGACGTCGATGTTCAGCGTATCGCCGTTTTTCAGCGGCTTGTCGTTCGGGATGCCGTGACACACCACGTGATTGATCGAGGTGCAGATCGACTTCGGGTAGCCCTTGTAATTGAGCGGGGCGGGAATCGCTTGCTGCACGTTGACGATGTAGTCGTGGCAGATCTGGTTCAACTGATCGGTGGTCACGCCCGGTTTGACATGTTCGGCAATCATTTCCAGCACATCGGCGGCCAGTTTGCCGGCGACTCGCATGCCAGCGATGTCCTCGGGGGTTTTGAGGTTGACGGTCATACAGGCTCTCTCTGCGCTCGGCGGCGCTTGCGGATACAAACAGGGTGGCGGTGTTGAAGGCGCCACCTGAAAAACGCGATTCTAACAGACGTATGGCGCAATTCAGCGCCGGCGTGCATCGCTTCTCTCTATACAATGGTGCGCCTTGAGCCTATTCCAAGAGGGCGGCGCCCATGTCCCTGGTGCGAATACAGATTTCGGGTTCCGTTTCTGCGCGCCCTGTGGTATAAAATGCGCCGCTTTCCGGGGATGCCCCGAAAGGCTTAAATCCACACACGTGTCGACACGATGACCTGGGTGCCCTTGGCTTGAAGCCATTGGTTGGTCATTGGGATACGTGGAGGCCAAACCCGACTTATCAAGGAACTATCATGTCCCAAGTCAACATGCGCGATATGCTGAAGGCCGGTGTGCACTTCGGTCACCAAACCCGTTACTGGAATCCGAAAATGGGTAAGTACATTTTCGGCGCGCGTAACAAGATTCACATCATCAACCTTGAAAAAACCCTGCCAATGTTCAACGAAGCTCTGACTTTCGTAGAGCGTCTGGCCCAGGGCAAAAACAAGATTCTGTTCGTCGGCACCAAGCGTTCCGCTGGCAAGATCGTTGCTGAAGAAGCAGCACGTTGCGGTTCGCCGTACGTCGATCACCGCTGGTTGGGCGGCATGCTGACCAACTTCAAGACCATCCGTGCTTCCATCAAGCGTCTGCGTGACCTTGAAGTTCAAGCCGAAGACGGTACTTTCGCCAAGCTGACCAAGAAAGAAGCGCTGATGCGCACTCGTGATCTTGAGAAGCTGGATCGTTCGCTGGGCGGCATCAAGGACATGGGCGGTCTGCCAGACGCACTGTTCGTGATCGACGTTGACCACGAGCGCATCGCGATCACCGAAGCCAACAAGCTGGGTATCCCGGTCATCGGCGTTGTCGATACCAACAGCAGCCCGGAAGGCGTTGACTACATCATCCCGGGCAACGATGACGCCATCCGCGCCATCCAGCTGTACATGGGTTCGATGGCTGACGCAGTGATCCGCGGTCGCAACAACGTTGCTGGCGGTACTGTAGAATTCGCAGCTGAAGAAACTCAGGCTGCAGCTGAGTAATTGACGCCCTGGCGTTGACTCAGTAAGCAAAAAGGGGGCTTGGCCCCCTTTTTGCCACCTCGAAAACCATTTGTCGGCGCCCACGTCTCTGTTTGTAACGTGCGGCAGCTAACAAGGGTGGTTCGGGACGAATTGAACGCCCGTTCGATCGGGTGGAATGGTTGAAAACCTATCCAAGAGGAATTTGAAAATGGCAGCAATTACTGCAGCGTTGGTCAAAGAACTGCGCGAGCGTACCGGCGAAGGCATGATGGATTGCAAGAAAGCCCTGGAAAAGGCTGACGGCGACATCGAAAAAGCCATTGATGACATGCGTGCTTCGGGCGCGATCAAGGCTGCGAAAAAAGCCGGCAACGTTGCCGCTGAAGGCGCAATCGCCATCAAATCGAATGACAAGGCAGCCGTGCTGCTGGAAGTCAACTCGCAGACCGACTTCCTGGCCCTGCAAGACGACTTCAAAAACTTCGTTGCTGCCAGCGTAGAAAAAGCTTTCGACGAAAAACTGACCGACGCAGCTCCGCTGATCGCCGCTCAGGAATCGGCTCGTGAGGCTCTGGTTGCCAAAGTCGGCGAGAACGTCAACATCCGTCGTCTGGTTCGCGTAGAGGGTGACGTTGTCGGCACTTACCTGCACGGCAACAAGATCGGTGTTGCTGTTGTCCTGAAAGGCGGTGACGTCGAGCTGGCCAAAGACATCGCAATGCACGTTGCTGCAAGCAACCCAGAGTTCCTGCTGCCTTCGCAAGTCTCCGACGAAGCGATCGAGCGTGAGAAAGCTGTGTTCCTGCAACTGAACGAAGAAAAGATCAAAGGCAAGCCAGAAAACATTGTTGAGAACATGGTCAAGGGCCGTATCAGCAAGTTCCTGGCAGAAGCAAGCCTGGTCGAGCAGGCATTCGTGAAGAATCCTGAAGTCAAGGTTGGCGAACTGGCCAAGAAAGCCGGTGCTGAAATCGTTTCCTTCACTTACTTCAAAGTAGGCGAAGGCATCGAGAAGCCGGTCGACAACTTCGCTGAAGAAGTTGCTGCCCAGCTGGCTGCCGCCAAGCAATAAGACGGTTTTCAACTGTCGCCCGAAAGAGGCTGCCCGCTTACGCGCGCAGCCTCTTTTCAGATGGGGTTACCAATTTTTTATTTGGTTTCCATCCGGAACTGACTTACAAAGCCATGTTCCGATGGCGCTGAAGCAGCGCCAAGCTAGAGTGAACGGCAGCTGTAAACAGCTGGCACAGAATTTTAAATACGCCGCAGGAGAGATTCGCAATGGCTCAGCAGGGCAGTGGTTATCAGGCTCGCTATAAACGCATTCTACTCAAGCTTAGCGGCGAGGCCCTGATGGGCTCGGAAGAGTTCGGGATCGATCCAAAAGTGCTGGATCGAATGGCGCTGGAAGTCGGCCAGTTGGTCGGCATCGGCGTTCAGGTCGGTCTGGTGATCGGCGGTGGCAACCTGTTCCGCGGTGAAGCCTTGAGCAAAGCCGGCATGGATCGGGTCACGGGCGACCACATGGGCATGCTGGCCACTGTGATGAACGCTCTGGCCATGCGTGATGCGCTGGAACGTGCCAATATCTCGGCCATCGTGATGTCGGCCATTTCCATGGTCGGCGTGACCGATCACTACGATCGCCGCAAAGCCATGCGTCACCTGAACTCCAAGGACGTGGTGATCTTCGCTGCCGGTACCGGCAACCCGTTCTTCACTACGGATTCGGCAGCCTGCCTGCGCGCAATCGAAATCGACGCTGATGTCGTGCTCAAGGCGACCAAGGTTGATGGCGTTTACACCGCAGATCCATTCAAAGACCCGCATGCCGAGAAGTTCGATCATCTGACTTATGATGAAGTACTGGATCGCAAGCTGGGTGTCATGGACCTGACCGCTATCTGCCTGTGCCGCGATCACAAGATGCCGTTGCGCGTCTTCAACATGAACAAACCGGGCGCTCTGCTGAACATCGTTCATGGCGGCGCTGAAGGTACTCTGATCGAGGAAGGTCAACAATGATCAACGAAATCAAGAAAGACGCTCAAGCGCGTATGCAAAAATCCCTGGAGTCTCTGAACCATGCGTTCGGCCAGATTCGTACCGGCAAGGCGCACCCGAGCATTCTCGGTAGTGTCATGGTGCCGTACTACGGCACGGATACTCCGCTGAGCGGCGTGGCCAACGTGACCGTGAAAGACTCGCGCACCCTGCAAGTCGTGGCTTTCGAGCGCAACATGCTCGCAGCCGTCGACAAGGCAATCCAGAGCGCCGGCCTGAACCTCAACCCGACCAACCTGGGCGAGTTGCTGCTGATCCCGATGCCTGCTCTCACCGAGGAGACCCGCAAAGGCTTCACCAAGCAGGCGCGTAGCGCAGCGGAAGATGCGCGTGTTGCCGTGCGCAATATCCGTCGTGACGCCTTGGGTGAGCTGAAGAAGCTGGTCAAGGACAAGGAAATCAGCGAAGACGAAGAGCGTCGTGCCATCGCTGATATCGATAAGCTGACCAAAGAGTCCGAGGCCCAGATCACCAAGGCCACGGATGAGAAAGAAAAAGACCTGATGGCCGTATAAGGGTCGAGCTTTAAATGGACAAGACCAAGCAGACTGCGCCGTCCGCGGTGCCGCGCCATGTCGCGATCATCATGGATGGCAACAATCGCTGGGCGAAAAAACGCTTTATGCCGGGTGTCGCCGGGCATAAAGCGGGCGTAGATGCTGTGCGTGCCGTGATCGAAGTGTGCGCCGAGGCCAAGGTCGAGGTGCTCACCCTGTTCGCGTTTTCCAGTGAGAACTGGCAGCGCCCGGCCGACGAAGTCAGTGCCTTGATGGATCTGTTTTTCAAGGCATTGCGTCGCGAGGCCAAGCGCCTCAACGACAACAACATCAGCCTGCGCATCATCGGTGATCGCTCGCGCTTTCATCCGGAGCTTCAAGCAGCCATGCGTGAAGCTGAGGCGATGACGGCGGGCGCCAACCGTTTCATCCTGCAGATCGCCGCCAACTACGGCGGTCAATGGGATATTGCGCAAGCGGCGCAGCGTCTGGCCCGTGAAGTCCAGGCCGGGCACCTGCGCCCGGAGGACATCACTCCCGACCTGCTGCAAACCTGCCTGGCAACCGGCGATCTGCCTTTGCCGGACCTGTGTATCCGCACGGGCGGGGAGCACCGCATCAGCAATTTCCTGCTGTGGCAGCTGGCCTACGCCGAGTTGTATTTCTCCGACCTGTTCTGGCCGGACTTCAAACACGATGCCATGCGCAATGCGCTGGCTGATTTCGCATCGCGCCAGCGTCGCTTCGGTAAAACGAGCGAACAGGTCGAAGCTGGAGCCCGGGTTTAATGCTTAAACAACGAATCATCACTGCGCTGATCCTGCTGCCGATCGCCTTGTGCGGTTTTTTCCTGCTTCAAGGTGCCGGTTTTGCCCTGTTCATCGGGCTGGTCGTCAGTCTTGGTGCCTGGGAATGGGCGCGTCTGGCGGGTTTCACCGCACAATCGTTCCGCGTCGGCTTCGCCGCTGTGGTCGCCTTGATGTTGTTCGTCATGTACGTTTTGCCTGGCCTGGCCCCTTGGGTGCTGGGTGCATCGGTGATCTGGTGGGCCGTGGCCACGTGGCTGGTGCTGACTTATCCGCGTTCGAGCGCGCATTGGTCAACCGCTGCGACCAAGCTGGTAATCGGCCTGCTGGTGTTGTTGCCGGCCTGGCAAGGGTTGGTGCTGATCAAGCAGTACCCGCTGGGTAACTGGCTGATCATGGCGGTGATGGTGCTGGTCTGGGGTGCCGATATTGGTGCTTATTTCTCGGGTCGCAAATTCGGCAAGCGCAAGCTGGCGCCGCAGGTCAGCCCGGGCAAAAGCTGGGAAGGCGTGTATGGCGGTCTGGCGCTGAGCCTGGTGATTACCGCGATTGTCGGGCTGGTGCGTGACTGGACCGTGGCTGAACTGCTCAAAGGCTTGATTGGCGCGGCGGTGATCGTTTTCATCTCGGTGGTCGGCGACCTGACCGAAAGCATGTTCAAGCGTCAGTCCGGCATCAAGGACAGCAGCAACCTGCTGCCCGGTCATGGTGGTGTACTTGATCGTATCGACAGCCTCACGGCAGCGATTCCGGTATTTGCCGTGCTGCTGTGGATGGCCGCGCCGTGAGTCGCCCTCAGCAGATTACCGTTCTGGGTGCGACAGGCTCGATCGGGCTGAGCACGCTCGATGTCATTGCTCGGCATCCAGAGCGCTATCAGGTTTTCGCGCTGAGCGGTTTCAGTCGTCTAAGTGAGCTGCTGGCCTTGTGCGTGCGTCACGCGCCGCAATTTGCCGTGGTGCCGCAAGCGGCCGCCGCGCGCAGCTTGCAGGACGATTTGCGTGCGGCTGGTTTATCGACCCAAGTGCTGGTGGGGGAGGAGGGTCTGTGTCAGATCGCCTCCGCGCCGGGAGTCGATGCGGTGATGGCGGCAATCGTCGGTGCGGCGGGATTGCGCCCGACCCTGGCGGCCGTTGAGGCGGGCAAGAAAATCCTGCTGGCCAACAAGGAAGCGCTGGTGATGTCCGGTGCCTTGTTCATGCAGGCCGTGCGCAAGAGCGGTTCGGTGTTGCTGCCGATCGACAGCGAACACAACGCGATTTTCCAGTGCATGCCACAGGATTTTGCCCGTGGGTTGGGCGCGGTCGGTGTTCGGCGGATTTTGCTCACAGCCTCTGGCGGTCCGTTCCGACAGACACCGATGAGCGAACTGGCGCATGTTTCGCCTGATCAGGCCTGTGCGCATCCGAACTGGTCGATGGGGCGCAAGATCTCTGTCGATTCGGCGAGCATGATGAACAAAGGCCTTGAGCTGATCGAAGCCTGCTGGTTGTTCGACGCAAAGCCTGCGCAGGTCGAGGTGGTGATCCACCCGCAGAGCGTGATCCACTCGCTGGTCGATTACGTCGACGGCTCGGTGCTGGCGCAGCTGGGCAATCCCGACATGCGTACGCCGATCGCCAGTGCGCTGGCATGGCCGGAGCGTATCGATTCCGGGGTAGCGCCGCTGGATCTGTTCGCCATTGCGCGGCTGGACTTCGAAGCACCGGATGAAGGGCGCTTCCCTTGTTTGCGTCTGGCGCGGCAAGCTGCCGAGGCGGGCGATAGCGCTCCGGCAATGCTCAATGCGGCCAACGAAGTGGCGGTACAGGCGTTTCTCGACGGACGGGTCCGGTACCTGGAAATCGCGAGTATCATCGAGGAGGTCTTGAGCCTCGAACCGGTGGTGGCCCTGGCTGATCTCGAGGCGGTGTTTACTGCCGATGCCAAGGCGCGTGATCTGGCGCGGCAGTGGCTCAAGCGTCACGCTCGATAGAATTTGCAATACATTGGCTACACGCGGCACTGAACAGGATTGCGGAGAAAGTAGATGAGCGCGCTCTATATGATTGCCGGCACCCTGATTGCTCTGGGTGTGCTGGTCACCTTTCACGAATTCGGCCATTTCTGGGTCGCGCGGCGCTGTGGCGTCAAGGTTCTGCGCTTTTCCGTAGGCTTTGGCATGCCGCTGCTGCGCTGGCATGACAAGCAGGGCACCGAATTCGTGATCGCCGCGATTCCGCTGGGCGGCTACGTCAAAATGCTCGACGAGCGTGAAGGCGAAGTCCCGGTCGATCAGCTCGATCAGTCGTTCAACCGTAAAACCGTTCGTCAGCGTATTGCGATTGTTGCAGCCGGCCCGGTGGCCAACTTCCTTTTGGCGCTGGTGTTCTTCTGGGTGCTGGCCATGCTCGGCAGCGAGCAGGTGCGTCCGGTCATCGGTGCGATCGAGTCCGGCAGCATTGCCGCCAGGGCGGGTTTGAATGCAGGCGAGGAAATCGTCGCCATCGATGGCGAGCCGACTTCAGGCTGGGCAGCCGTCAATCTGCAACTGGTACGGCGTCTCGGCGAAAGCGGCTCTCTGCAATTGCTGGTGCGCGAACACGGTTCCACCGCTGATTCGCCGCGTGAACTGAAACTGGACAACTGGCTCAAGGGCGCCGATGAGCCGGATCCGATCCGTTCTCTGGGCATTCGCCCGTGGCGCCCGGCGTTACCGCCGGTCCTTGCTGAACTCGACCCGAAAGGCCCGGCGCAGGCTGCTGGCCTGAAAACCGGCGATCGCTTGCTGGCGCTGGATGGCCAGCCGTTGAACGACTGGCAGCAAGTGGTCGATACCGTTCGTACGCGTCCTGATACCAAAATCATGCTGCGCGTCGAGCGCGACAGTGCTCAAATCGACGTCCCGGTGACCTTGGCGGCGCGCGGTGAAAGCAAGGCGCCGAGCGGTTATCTGGGCGCGGGGGTCAAAGCGATCGACTGGCCGCCGGAGATGATTCGCGAGGTCAGTTACGGGCCGTTGGCGGCAATTGGCGAGGGCGCCCGTCGCACTTGGACCATGAGCATTCTGACCCTCGATTCACTGAAGAAAATGCTGTTCGGCGAGCTCTCGGTAAAAAACTTGAGTGGACCGATAACCATTGCTAAAGTGGCGGGCGCTTCTGCCCAGTCGGGCGTCGCTGATTTCCTGAATTTCCTTGCTTATCTGAGTATTAGCCTGGGGGTTCTGAATTTGCTGCCCATTCCTGTACTGGATGGGGGGCATTTGTTGTTTTATCTGATCGAGTGGGTGCGTGGTCGCCCCTTGTCGGATCGGGTGCAAGGTTGGGGGATACAGATCGGTATCAGTTTGGTGGTCGGGGTGATGTTGCTTGCTCTGGTCAACGATCTGGGTCGACTGTAACGCTTCGCTGAATTGCGAATCTGCCGCATTTTGCGGCAGTTTGTTTATTGCCAGTTGGAATAAGAAAGGACTTCATGAAACGTCTGCTGCTAACTGCGGTTCTCACCGTATTGATGATCGCCGAAGTTCACGCCGAGTCCTTCACTATCTCTGATATTCGCGTCAATGGCCTCCAGCGGGTCTCCGCGGGTAGTGTCTTTGGTGCCTTGCCGTTGAACGTCGGCGAGCAGGCGGATGATCGTCGCCTGGTGGAATCCACTCGTGCGTTGTTCAAAACCGGTTTCTTTCAAGATATCCAGCTGGGCCGCGAAGGCAACGTTCTGGTGATCACGGTCGTCGAACGTCCGTCGGTTGCCAGTATCGAGATCGAAGGCAACAAGGCGATCTCGACCGAAGACCTGATGAAAGGCCTCAAGCAATCCGGTCTGGCCGAAGGCGAGATCTTCCAGCGCGCCACCCTTGAAGGTGTGCGTAACGAACTGCAGCGTCAGTACGTCGCGCAGGGTCGCTACTCGGCTACCGTCGATACCGAAGTGGTCTCGCAACCGCGCAACCGTGTTGGTCTGAAAGTGAAGATCAACGAAGGTACCGTTGCCGCGATTCAGCACATCAACGTGGTCGGCAACACCGTGTTCCCCGAGGAAGACCTGACCGACCTGTTTGAACTGAAAACCACCAACTGGCTGTCGTTCTTCAAGAACGATGACAAATATGCCCGTGAAAAACTGTCCGGTGACCTGGAGCGTCTGCGTTCCTACTACCTGGACCGTGGCTATATCAACATGGATATCGCTTCGACCCAGGTGTCGATCACCCCGGACAAGAAACACGTCTATATCACCGTCAACGTTACCGAAGGCGAGAAGTACACCGTTCGTGACGTCAAGCTCAGCGGTGATCTGAAAGTCCCTGAAGACCAGATCAAATCCCTGCTGCTGGTGCAGAAGGGCCAGGTGTTCTCGCGCAAGCTGATGACCACCACCTCTGAACTGATCACCCGCCGTCTGGGTAACGAGGGTTACACCTTCGCCAACGTCAACGGCGTGCCTCAGCCGCATGATGACGACCACACCGTCGACATCCTGTTCGCGGTCGATCCGGGCAAGCGTGCCTACGTCAACCGCATCAACTTCCGTGGCAACACCAAGTCCGAAGACGAAGTGCTGCGTCGCGAAATGCGTCAGATGGAAGGTGGCTGGGCTTCGACTTACCTGATCGACCAGTCCAAGACCCGTCTTGAGCGTCTGGGCTTCTTCAAGGAAGTCAACGTCGAGACTCCGGCTGTTCCGGGGGTCGACGACCAGGTTGATGTGAACTACGCCGTTGAAGAGCAGGCGTCCGGTTCGATTACCGCCAGCGTCGGTTTCGCCCAGAGTGCCGGTCTGATCCTCGGTGGTTCGATCACCCAGAACAACTTCCTCGGTACCGGTAACCGCGTCAGCATCGGTCTGACCCGTAGCGAATATCAGAGCCGCTACAACTTCGGCTACGTTGATCCCTACTGGACCGCCGATGGCGTGAGCCTGGGTTACAACGCGTTCTATCGCACCACCGACTACGATGAGCTCGATGCCGATATCTCGAGCTACGCCGTAGACAGCCTGGGTGCCGGCGTCAACGTTGGCTATCCGATCAGCGAGACTTCGCGTCTGACCTTCGGTCTGTCCGCGCAGCAGGACAAGATCAACACCGGTCGTTACACCGTTGACGAGATTTTCGACTTCGTCGAGAAGGAAGGCGACAGCTACCTGAACTTCAAGGCATCTGCCGGTTGGTCCGAGTCGACCCTGAACAAAGGCGTACTGCCGACCCGTGGTCGTTCCCAGAGCCTGACCCTGGAAACCACCATTCCAGGCAGCGATCTGTCGTTCTTCAAGCTTGATTACCGTGGTCAGTTGTTCCAGCCGATCACTGAAAACTACACCATGCGTCTGCATACCGAACTGGGTTATGGCGACGGTTACGGTTCGACCGACGGCTTGCCGTTCTATGAAAACTACTATGCGGGTGGTTTCAACTCGGTGCGCGGCTTCAAGGACAGCACCCTTGGTCCGCGCAGTACGCCTAGCCGTGGTACCAACCCGGGCACCATCGCCGACCCGGATCAGGATCCACTGCCGTTCGGTGGTAACGTCCTGATCCAGGGTGGCGTGGAAGTCCTGTTCCCGCTGCCGTTCGTGAAAGATCAGCGCTCCCTGCGTACCTCGGTATTCTGGGATGTCGGTAACGTATTTGACTCGCAGTGCAAGGACACTACGAACGCTAACGGTTCGTCGTCCAACACCAAGTGCAACGACATCAGTCTGAGCAACATGGCCAGTTCCGTGGGTGTGGGTGTGACCTGGGTCACCGCACTGGGTCCTCTGAGCTTTGCTTTGGCCATGCCGATCAAGAAACCGGATGACGCTGAAACTCAAGTGTTCCAATTCTCCCTCGGCCAGACGTTCTAAGCGTCTGACCCAAGATAACGACAATGGATTTTGTAGGAGTGCATCGTGCGTAAGTTGACTCAATTGGTTCTCCTGGCCTCCGTACTGGTGGCAGGCCCGGCATTTGCCGACATGAAAATTGCCGTTCTGAACTATCAAATGGCCCTGCTGGAATCCGACGCGGCGAAGAAATACGCCGTGGATGCCGAGAAGAAGTTCGGTCCACAACTGACCAAGCTGAAGACTCTGGAAAGCAGCGCCAAGGGTATCCAGGATCGTCTGATGGCCGGTGGCGACAAGATGCAGCAAGGCGAGCGTGAGCGTCTGGAACTGGAATTCAAGCAAAAGGCCCGTGACTTCCAGTTCCAGTCCAAGGAGCTGAACGAAGCCAAAGCCGTTGCCGACCGCGAAATGCTCAAGCAACTGAAGCCGAAACTGGACAGCGCTGTGGAAGAAGTCATCAAGAAAGGTGGTTTTGACCTGGTGTTCGAGCGTGGCGCAGTGATCGATGTCAAACCGCAGTACGACATCACGCGCCAGGTTATCGAGCGCATGAATCAGCTGAAGTAACCCATGACCGTGACCATCAAGCTCGGCCAGTTGGCCGAGTTCCTCGGCGCCACCCTGCGTGGCGACCCCGAGAAGCAAATTACTGGGCTAGCCACTTTGCAGGAGGCTGGCCCAGCTCAGTTGAGCTTTCTGGCAAACCCTCAATATCGCAAATACCTGGCGGGCTCGCAGGCGGCAGCGTTGCTGCTCAAGGAAGCCGATGCCGAAGGTTTTGCCGGTAATGCGCTGGTGGTGCCGGATCCTTATCTGGCCTATGCGCGCCTCTCGCATTTGTTCGATCCCAAGCCGAAAGCCCCCGCGGGTATCCACCCTTCAGCGGTGATTGCTGCGGATGCGGTGGTTGATCCGACCGCCAGCATCGGGCCGTTTGTGGTGATCGAGGCTGGCGCGCGAATTGGTGCGCAAGTGACCTTGGGTGCGCATTGCGTCATCGGTGCGCGCAGCGAAATCGGCGAGGGCGGCTGGCTCGCTCCGCGCGTGACGCTGTATCACGACGTACGCATCGGCAAGCGTGTGGTCATTCAGTCCGGTGCCGTGCTCGGTGGCGAGGGCTTCGGCTTCGCCAACGAGAAGGGCGTCTGGCAGAAGATCGCGCAGATCGGTGGCGTGACCATCGGCGACGATGTCGAGATTGGCGTGAATACCGCCATCGACCGCGGCGCCCTGGCCGATACCGTGATCGGCAATGGTGTGAAGCTCGACAACCAGATCCAGATCGCGCACAACGTTCAGGTCGGTGATCACACCGCCATGGCCGCGTGCGTGGGGATCTCCGGCAGCACCAAAATCGGCAAGCACTGCATGCTCGCCGGCGGTGTCGGCCTGGTTGGCCACATTGATATTTGCGACAACGTTTTCCTGACCGGGATGACCATGGTGACCCACTCGATTACCGAGCCGGGCGCCTATTCTTCCGGCACAGCCATGCAACCGGCGGCCGAATGGCGCAAAAGCGCGGCCCGTATCCGTCAGCTCGATGACATCGCGCGACGGCTCAAACAGCTGGAAAAGCGCGTCGGGGAAGTGACCCCTGATGGCAATGCTTCTTCTGATGGCTGATACCATTTCCATATCAAGTGTGCACAGCCTCTGGACTGCGTCCTTGATTTGCTAGAGGAGTGCGCTTCAGTCGCGCTCCCAATCTTTACATAGGCTTCCCCCTGAAATGATGGACATCAACGAGATTCGCGAATACCTGCCTCACCGTTACCCGTTCCTGCTGGTGGACCGGGTGGTGGAACTGGACACTGAAGGCAAGCGAATTCGCGCCTACAAGAATGTCAGCATCAACGAACCGTTCTTCAATGGTCACTTCCCAGCGCATCCGATCATGCCGGGCGTGCTGATCATCGAAGCGATGGCGCAGGCTGCCGGGATCCTCGGGTTCAAGATGCTCGACGTCAAACCGGCCGACGGCACCCTGTATTACTTCGTCGGTTCCGACAAACTGCGCTTCCGCCAGCCAGTCAAGCCGGGCGACCAGTTGATCCTTGAAGCGACTTTCATCAGCTGCAAGCGCAAGATCTGGAAATTCGAATGCCAGGCGTCGGTTGACGGCAAACCGGTGTGCTCGGCAGAAATCATCTGCGCGGAACAAAAAGTATGAGTTTGATTGACCCTCGCGCAATCATCGATCCGTCCGCCATCCTGGCTGACGGCGTCGAGGTCGGCCCGTGGTCGATCATCGGCGCAGGTGTGGAAATCGGCGAGGGTACCGTGATCGGGCCGCATGTGGTCCTCAAGGGCCCGACCCGCATTGGCAAGCACAATCGCATCTATCAGTTTTCCTCGGTAGGCGAAGACACGCCCGATCTGAAATACAAGGGTGAAGAAACCCGCCTGGTGATCGGTGACCACAACGTCATCCGTGAAGGCGTGACCATTCACCGCGGCACCGTGCAGGATCGCTCGGAAACCACGCTGGGTGATCACAACCTGATCATGGCCTATGCGCACATCGGACACGATAGCGTCATCGGCAACCACTGCATCCTGGTCAACAACACCGCGCTGGCTGGCCATGTGCACGTGGATGACTGGGCGATCCTTTCCGGATTTACCCTGGTGCACCAGTATTGCCACATCGGCGCCCACAGCTTTTCCGGCATGGGCACCGCTATCGGCAAGGATGTTCCGGCGTTCGTCACTGTGTTCGGCAACCCGGCCGAAGCGCGCAGCATGAACTTCGAAGGCATGCGCCGTCGTGGTTTCAGCGAGGACGCGATACATACATTGCGTCGCGCCTACAAAACCGTTTATCGCCAGGGGCTGACCGTCGAGCAGGCACTGGCCGAACTCGCCGAGCCGGCTGCGCAGTACCCGGAAGTCGCGGTGTTCCGTGATTCCATTGTGTCGTCGACTCGCGGCATCACCCGCTGATCATGGCCAGTTTGCGTATTGCGCTGGTGGCCGGTGAAGCTTCCGGTGACATTCTCGGTGCGGGCCTCATGCGTGCGCTCAAGGCGCAGCACCCGGCCGTCGAGTTCATTGGCGTCGGTGGCCCGTTGATGCAAGCCGAAGGCCTGACGTCCTACTTCCCCATGGAGCGCTTATCAGTCATGGGGCTGGTGGAAGTTCTCGGCCGGCTGCGCGAATTGCTCAAGCGCCGCAAGCAGCTGATCGCCACGCTGATCGCCGAAAAGCCGGACGTGTTCATCGGCATCGACGCGCCGGACTTCAACCTCAATATCGAACTCAAGCTGCGTCAGGCCGGGATCAAGACCGTGCATTACGTCAGCCCGTCGGTGTGGGCATGGCGGCAGAAGCGCGTGCTGAAGATCCGCGAAGGCTGCGACCTGATGTTGACGCTGCTGCCATTCGAAGCAAAATTTTACGAAGAGAAGGGTGTGCCGGTGCGGTTCGTCGGCCACACCCTGGCCGACACCATCCCGCTTGAAGCCGACCGTGCCGCGGCGCGTGCCGAACTGGGTTTGCCCGACGGTCCGCTGGTCGCGTTGATGCCGGGCAGTCGGGGGGGCGAAGTGTCGCGTCTCGGCGGGCTGTTTCTCGACACGGCTGAACGCTTGCGCGCCATGCGTCCGGGTTTGCGCTTCGTTATTCCGTGCGCCAACCCTGAGCGTCGCGCGCAGCTCGAAGAATTGCTCGCTGGCCGCGATTTGCCGGTGACCTTGCTGGACGGAAAATCGCATCTGGCGCTGGCGGCGTGCAACGCAGTGCTGATCGCCTCGGGCACCGCCACCCTCGAAGCATTGTTGTACAAACGACCGATGGTGGTGGCGTACCGTTTGGCACCGCTGACGTTCTGGATTCTCAAGCGTATGGTCAAAAGCCCGTACGTGTCGTTGCCGAATCTGCTGGCTCAGCGCTTGCTGGTGCCCGAGCTGTTGCAGGATGATGCGACAGTCGAGGCGCTGGCGTTGACGCTCTCGCCGTTGATCGATGGTGGCGAAGAGCAGACTCGCGGTTTCGACGAGATCCATCGCACGTTGCGCCTGGATGCCTCCAATCAGGCGGCGGATGCCGTCCTCAACCTGATCGGTCAAACACGATGAGCAAGACAAGCATGCAGATGGGCCTGGATTTCACCCTCGTCGCCGAAGTCGAAGAACTGGTGGCCGGGGTCGATGAAGTCGGTCGCGGCCCGTTGTGCGGTGCGGTGGTGACGGCGGCGGTGATCCTCGATCCGAACCGGCCGATTCTCGGTCTTGATGACTCGAAGAAGCTCACCGAAGCCAAGCGTGAGAAGCTCTACGACGAAATCTGCGAGAAAGCCCTGAGCTGGTGCATCGCCCGCGCCGAAGTCGAAGAAATCGATGAGCTGAACATTCTCCACGCGACCATGCTGGCCATGCAGCGCGCGGTGGCCGGCCTGCACATCCAGCCGAAACTGGCGATGATCGACGGCAACCGCTGCCCGCACTTGCCAATGCGTTCCGAAGCGGTGGTGCAGGGCGACGGCAAGGTTCCGGCGATTGCTGCCGCGTCGATTCTGGCCAAGGTCAGCCGCGACCGCGAAATGGCTGCTTTCGAGTTGATCTATCCGGGTTACGGCATCGGCGGCCATAAAGGCTACCCGACGCCCGTTCATCTGGAAGCGCTGTCGCGTCTGGGGCCGACCCCGATTCACCGGCGCTCGTTCGCCCCGGTGCGCCTGGCTTACGAGGCGCGGGAAGTGCTTACGCAGGTTTAGGCGCAAGGCTGATGTTTTATTCGAGGCCCGGTACAATCCGGGCCTCGTTGTCTCTATGTAACTGGACAGGATCACTATGCCGGCTTCATTCGTTCATCTACGCCTGCACACTGAATACTCCCTGGTCGACGGGCTGGTGCGGATCAAGCCGCTGGTCAAGGCGCTCACGGCCCTGAACATGCCGGCGGTCGCGGTCACCGACCAGAACAACATGTGTTCCCTGGTCAAATTCTATAAAAACACCATGGGCGCCGGAATCAAGCCGATCTGCGGCGCCGACCTGTGGCTGTCGAACAAGGATCCGGACGGACCGCTGAGCCGGATCAGCCTGCTGGTGATGAACGCCAAGGGCTACCGCAACCTCACCGAGCTGATCTCGCGCGGCTTCATCGAAGGCCAGCGCAACGGCATGATCATTGTTGAGCGCCAGTGGGTCGCCGAAGCCAGTGAAGGCCTGATCATGTTGTCCGCGGCCAAAGAAGGCGAGATCGGCATGGCGCTGATCGGCGGCAACCCGGCCGAAGCCGAGACGCTGACGCGTGAGTGGATGGCGGTGTTCCCGGACCGTTTCTATCTGGAAATCCAGCGCACCAACCGTCCCAACGACGAAGAACAGTTGCACGGCGCCGTGGCGCTGGCCGACAAGCTCGGTGCGCCGCTGGTGGCGACCAACGATGTGCGTTTCATCAAGCAGGAAGACTTCGCCGCCCACGAAACCCGCGTGTGCATCGGTGAGGGCCGCGCCCTCGACGATCCGCGGCGCTCGAAGAATTACAGCGATCAGCAATACCTCAAAAGCGCCGAGGAAATGCTCGAGCTGTTCAGCGATATTCCCGACGCGATCGAAAACACCGTCGAGATCGCCAAGCGCTGCAACATCGAAGTCAAGCTGGGCACGCACTTCCTGCCCAACTTCCCGATCCCCGATGGCATGACCATCGATGAGTACTTCCGCAAGGTCTCCTTCGACGGTCTCGAAGAACGCCTTGCGGTGCTGCTGCCCAAAGACACCACCGAAGACTACGAAGCCAAGCGTCAGGTCTACGTCGACCGCTTGAATTTCGAGCTGGATATCATCATCCAGATGGGCTTCCCCGGGTATTTCCTGATCGTGATGGACTTTATCCAGTGGGCCAAGAACAACGGCGTACCGGTCGGTCCCGGCCGTGGATCGGGTGCCGGTTCGCTGGTGGCCTATGTACAGAAGATCACCGACCTCGACCCGCTGGAATACGACCTGCTGTTCGAACGTTTCCTTAACCCGGAACGGGTTTCGATGCCCGACTTCGACGTCGACTTCTGCATGGACGGTCGTGACCGGGTGATCGATTACGTGGCCGAAAAGTACGGCCGCAACGCCGTAAGCCAGATCATCACCTTCGGTTCCATGGCCGCCAAGGCTGTGGTGCGTGACGTGGCGCGGGTGCAGGGCAAGTCCTACGGGCTGGCGGATCGTCTGTCGAAGATGATTCCGTTCGAAGTCGGCATGACCCTGGAAAAAGCCTACGAGCAGGAAGAAATTCTGCGTGACTTCATCAAGGTCGATGAAGAGGCGGCGGAAATCTGGGAGATGGCGCGCAAGCTCGAAGGTGTGGTGCGTAACGTCGGCAAGCACGCCGGTGGTGTGGTGATCGCCCCGACCAAGCTGACCGACTTCTCGCCGATCTATTGCGACGAGGCCGGTGACGGTCTGGTGACCCAGTTCGACAAGGATGACGTAGAGGCGGCCGGTCTGGTGAAGTTCGACTTCCTCGGCCTGCGAACCCTGACGATCATCGACTGGGCGCTGAAAACCATCAACCGTGACCGCGCCAAGGTCAACGAGCCGCCGCTGGATATCGCGTTTATCCCGCTCGACGACAAGCCGACCTACAGCCTGCTGCAAAAAGCCGAAACCACCGCAGTGTTCCAGCTTGAATCGCGCGGCATGAAAGAGCTGATCAAAAAGCTCAAGCCCGACTGCCTGGAAGACTTGATCGCACTGGTGGCACTGTTCCGTCCGGGCCCGCTGCAGTCTGGCATGGTGGATGACTTCATCAACCGTAAGCACGGCCGCGCCGAGCTGGCGTATCCGCACTCGGACTACCAGTACGAAGGCCTCAAGCCGGTACTCGCGCCGACTTACGGCATCATCCTGTATCAGGAACAGGTGATGCAGATTGCACAGGTCATGGCCGGTTACACCCTCGGCGGTGCGGACATGCTGCGCCGGGCCATGGGTAAGAAAAAGCCCGAAGAAATGGCCAAGCAGCGTGGCGGTTTCATCGAGGGTTGCGCCACCAACGGCATCGATGCCGACCTTGCAGGGAACATTTTCGACCTGGTAGAAAAATTTGCCGGTTACGGCTTCAACAAATCCCACTCCGCTGCTTACGGTCTGGTGTCGTATCAGACGGCCTGGCTGAAAGCGCATTACCCGGCGCCGTTCATGGCCGCGGTACTTTCGGCGGACATGCACAACACCGACAAGGTCGTGACCTTGATCGAGGAAGTGCGCACGATGAAGCTGCGCCTCGACGCGCCGGACGTGAACACCTCGGAGTTCAAGTTCACGGTGAACGACGACGGCCGCATCGTTTATGGCCTCGGCGCGATCAAAGGCGTCGGTGAAGGCCCGGTTGAAGCGATCACCGAGGCGCGTCAGGCCGGTCCTTTCAAGGATCTGTTCGACTTCTGCGCGCGTGTCGACCTCAAACGCATCAACAAACGTACCCTCGACGGTTTGATCCGCAGCGGTGCGCTGGATCGCCTCGGCCCGTATTTCCACGACGAGCAAAAGGCTTATCAAGCCAATATCGACCGCAACCGCGCCGTGCTGCTGGCGGCGATGGAGGAGGCGATCAAGGCGGCCGAGCAGACCGCGCGCACCCACGACTCGGGGCACGCCGACCTGTTTGGCGGTTTGTTCGTTGAAGCAGATGCTGACGTTTACGCGTCCCATCGCAAGGCCAAGGATCTGACCCTCAAGGAACGTCTCAAAGGTGAAAAAGACACCCTGGGCCTGTACCTGACCGGTCACCCGATCGACGAATACGAAGGTGAGATCCGCCGTTTCGCCCGTCAGCGCATCATCGATCTGAAGCCGGCCCGCGACACCCAGACTGTGGCGGGGATGATCATTGCCCTGCGGGTAATGAAAAACAAAAAAGGCGACAAGATGGGCTTCATCACCCTCGACGACCGTTCCGGACGGATCGAGGCGTCGCTGTTCGCCGATGCGTTCCATTCCGCGCAATCGCTGTTGCAGACCGACGCGATGGTGGTGGTCGAAGGCGAAGTCAGCAACGACGATTTCTCCGGCGGCCTGCGCCTGCGGGTCAAGCGGGTGATGAGCATGGAAGATGCGCGCACCAACCTCGCCGAGAGCCTTCGCCTGAAACTGCAGACCCAGGATCTGAAAGGTGATCAGCTACGCTGGCTGGGTGATCTGCTCAAGCGTCATCGCGGCGCGTGCC
Source organism: Pseudomonas koreensis (assembly GCF_036668835.1). Taxonomy (GTDB): domain Bacteria; phylum Pseudomonadota; class Gammaproteobacteria; order Pseudomonadales; family Pseudomonadaceae; genus Aquipseudomonas; species Aquipseudomonas koreensis_I. The sequence continues at coordinate 964,188 of NZ_JAZEVW010000001.1, read as the reverse complement.
CGATCACCATGGAATACACAAGTACAGATGCGAAGACCTTGCTGCAGTTCGGCGAGACCTGGCGGATCGACCCGGCGGATGCGTTGATTCAAGCCCTGCGTGACCAGTTCGGGCGAGACAACGTCTTCCTCCAATACCGTTGACCGGCGAGTGCCATCACTGCGCTCGCCCGCAACCTGGATTTTTAATCTCGACCTTAGCGCGCCTCTCCCTTAAGGTAGGGCGCGAATAGACAACCGGCCGGCCCAAGCTCATTTGGGACACGACCCAAGACGGACGCCTATGAACCCGAATTTTCTAGATTTCGAACAGCCGATCGCCGACCTGCAAGCCAAGATCGAAGAGTTGCGCTTGGTCGGTAATGACAATTCGCTGAATATCGGCGATGAGATCTCCCGCCTGCAGGACAAGAGCAAAACGCTCACCGAAGACATCTTCGGCAAATTGACCAGCTGGCAGATCGCACGCCTGGCGCGTCACCCGAAACGCCCTTACACCCTCGACTACATCGAGCACATCTTCACCGAGTTCGACGAACTGCACGGCGACCGCCACTTCTCTGACGACGCCGCGATTGTCGGCGGTATCGCCCGTCTGGAAGACCAGCCGGTGATGATCATCGGCCACCAGAAGGGCCGTGAAGTGCGCGAGAAGGTTCGCCGCAACTTCGGCATGCCGCGTCCGGAAGGTTATCGCAAGGCCTGCCGTCTGATGGAAATGGCCGAACGCTTCAAGATGCCAATCCTGACTTTCATCGACACCCCGGGCGCCTACCCGGGAATCGACGCCGAAGAGCGCAACCAGAGCGAAGCCATCGCCTGGAACCTGCGCGTAATGTCGCGCCTGAAAACCCCGATCATCGCCACCGTCATCGGTGAGGGTGGTTCCGGTGGTGCGCTGGCGATCGGTGTCTGCGATCAACTGAACATGCTGCAGTACTCGACCTACGCGGTGATCTCGCCGGAAGGTTGCGCGTCGATCCTGTGGAAAACCGCCGAAAAGGCGCCGGATGCCGCTGAAGCCATGGGCATCACCGCCGAGCGTCTGAAAGGCCTGGGCATCGTCGACAAGGTGATCGGCGAGCCGCTGGGCGGCGCGCACCGTGACCCGGCCGCTGCCGCTGCATCGATCCGAGCCGAGCTGAGCTCGCAACTGGCGATGCTGAAGAAGTTCGATAACGAAGCGCTGCTCAAGCGCCGTTATGATCGACTGATGAGCTACGGTCTCTAACCGAACGCCGATTCGGCTGACAATGCAAAACACTGTGGGAGCGAGCTTGCTCGCGAATGCGTTATAACAGACGACGAAAATGTTGAATGTTAATCCGCTTTCGCGAGCAAGCTCGCTCCCACATTTGATTTGCGGCGAGGATAAAAAAGTGGGTGAGCGCTCAACTGATTTGCCATCCCGGCTATTACTGAACCTCAAGCCCTGGCGCGACGCCGCTCACTGGCGCATCGCTTTCTCCGGTGGTCTCGACTCCACCGTCCTCCTGCATCTGCTCGCCACTCTGGTGAAAACCGAATCCCTGCCTGCGCTCAGCGCCATCCACATCCATCACGGCCTCCAGACTGCGGCCGATGCGTGGCCGCAACATTGTCAGGCCGTCTGCGGTGCGCTGGGAGTGCCGTTGATCATCGAACGGGTGAAGGTGCAGCCGGGCGCAAGCCTGGAGCGAGCGGCGCGGGACGCGCGTTACGCGGTGTTCAATGCGCTGACGCAGGCCGGTGACGTGCTGCTGACAGGGCAACATCGCGATGATCAGGCAGAAACGTTGTTGTTCCGGTTGATGCGCGGTGCCGGTGTGCGCGGTTTGTCAGGCATTCCTGCGCAACGCCGCGTGGGGCAGGGGATGCTGGTTCGTCCGTTGCTGGATGTTCCGCGGGCCGAGCTGGAGGCGTACGCCAAAGCCCATGAGCTGACCTGGATCGAAGATCCGTCGAATCAGGATCGGCATTTCTCACGCAATTATCTACGCCATCAAGTCATGCCGACGCTGACCGAACGCTGGCCACAGGCGCAGTCGAACATGGCCCGCAGCGCTGCGCACCTGCGTGAGGCGCAGGGTTTGCTCGATGAGCTGGCGCAGATGGATCTGGCGCAGGCTGGCACCGCGCATGATTTTGCATGGCTGGGACTGCCGTCGCTGGAGATGCCGCCGCTGGCCGCGCTATCTGCGGCACGTCAGCGCAATGTTCTCAGCCATTGGCTCGAACCGCTCACGCGCTTGCCGGATGCCGACCATTGGTCGGGTTGGAGCGATCTGTGCGGGGCCGCTACCGACGCCTCACCTGTCTGGCGTCTGGCCGATGGCGAGCTGCACCGCAGTGTCGGGCGGGTGTGGTGGCTGAGTGGCGAATGGTTGCGCGCGCCAGCGATCGGCGCCGACTGGCAGACCCCGTCCATGACGCTACGCTTGGCCGATAACGGCCGTGTTCTGTTCGACGGGGCGGCGCCTTCCGGGCCGTTGCGCATTGCTTATCGTCAGGGCGGGGAGGTCATGCAGATCGCCGAGCGCGGCCATCGTGATCTCAAGCGCTTGCTCAATGAGCGCGGCATGCCGGGTTTTGTCCGTGGCAGATTGCCGCTGCTGTTTCGCGGCGATGAACTGCTCGCGGTGGCGAACCTGCCGGGGCTCGACGGCCCGGCGCAAGGTGGCTGGAAATTGCAATGGCGGCCAAGCGATGAAGATCAAGGTTTGAGCTGAAAGGAGCATTCCGGTAGACTACGCTCCCTTCTTGATACAACTTCTGTGGATTCGCCTGAATTGCAGGAGTTGCCGATTACCAAGCAGTCTTTGCTGGGCGATTCCAAAAAATGTGTAGCGAGCAACGTACCGGTGTTTCACCTGCCGGTCTGTCCCAACGCGGCGGTTTTTTTGAAAGGTGCACTGTGATTAATGCAGGTGATCGGGGGCTTCGGCCTTCCTTCGCTTTCCCCGGCGGCTCGTTCCGCTTTAACGCAGACTTCTAGGGTTTTTCATGACGCGCTACATATTCGTCACGGGCGGTGTTGTTTCTTCATTGGGGAAAGGCATTGCCTCGGCTTCATTGGCGGCTATCCTGGAGGCGCGGGGGCTTAAGGTCACCATGCTGAAGCTGGATCCGTACATCAACGTCGATCCAGGCACCATGAGCCCGTTCCAGCACGGTGAAGTGTTCGTCACTCACGACGGCGCCGAGACCGACCTGGACCTGGGTCACTACGAGCGGTTCATCCGCACGACCATGACCCAGAACAACAACTTCACCACCGGTCGTGTCTACGAGCACGTGCTGCGCAAAGAGCGCCGTGGTGACTACCTGGGTGCAACCATCCAGGTGATCCCGCACATCACCGACGAAATCAAGCGCCGCATCATCAAGGGTGCCGGTGACGCCGACGTGGCGATGGTCGAGATCGGCGGCACCGTTGGTGACATCGAGTCGCAACCGTTCCTCGAAGCGATCCGCCAGTTGCGTTTCGAAGTCGGTGCCAAGCGCGCGATGCTGATGCACCTGACGCTGGTGCCGTACATCGCCACTGCCGGCGAAACCAAGACCAAGCCAACCCAGCACTCCGTCAAGGAACTGCGTTCGATCGGCCTGCAGCCAGACGTGCTGGTGTGCCGTTCCGATCACCCGATCGACATCTCGTCGCGTCGCAAGATCGCCCAGTTCACCAACGTTGAAGAACGTGCGGTGATCGCGCTGGAAGACGCCGACACCATCTACAAGATTCCGGGCATCCTGCATTCGCAGGGTCTGGACGATTTCGTCGTCGAACGTTTCGGTCTGCAATGCGGCAGCGCCGATCTGTCCGAGTGGGACGCGGTGGTCGATGCCAAGCTGAACCCGGAACACGAAGTGACCATCGCCATGGTCGGCAAGTACATGGAACTGCTCGATGCCTACAAGTCGCTGATCGAAGCGATGAGCCATGCCGGCATCAGCAACCGCACCAAGGTCAACCTGCGTTACATCGATTCCGAAGACATCGAAAACCAGGGCACTGCGCTGCTCGAAGGTGTCGACGCGATCCTCGTACCGGGCGGCTTCGGCCTGCGCGGCGTGGAAGGCAAGATCACTGCCGTTCAGTACGCTCGGGAAAACAAGGTGCCTTACCTCGGCATCTGCCTCGGCATGCAAGTGGCGGTCATCGAATTTGCCCGTAACGTGATGGGCTGGAAAGACGCCAACTCCACCGAGTTCGATCGCGCCAGCGGCCACCCGGTTGTCGGTCTGATCACCGAGTGGGAAGACGCAACCGGCGCCGTCGAAGTGCGTACCGAAGCGTCCGATCTGGGCGGCACCATGCGTCTCGGCGCTCAGGACTGCCTGCTTGAGCCAGGCTCCAAAGTCCACGACTGCTACGGCAAGGACGTGATCGTCGAGCGTCACCGTCACCGTTACGAAGTGAACAACAACCTGCTGCCACAGCTGATCGAAGCCGGCCTGAAAATTTCCGGTCGCTCCGCTGATGCGGCGCTGGTTGAAGTGGTTGAAGCGGCTGACCATCCGTGGTTCGTTGCTTGCCAGTTCCACCCTGAGTTCACCTCGACACCACGCGATGGCCACCCGCTGTTCAGCGGTTTCGTCAAGGCCGCGTTGGCTCAACACCAGAAGAAGGCGTAACCCCGATGGCACAGAAGATCATCCGCGTCGGCGACATCGAGATTGCCAACGACAAACCCATGGTGCTGTTCGGCGGCATGAACGTGCTCGAAAGCCGTGACATGGCCATGCAGGTTTGCGAAGAGTATGTGAAGGTCACCGAAAAACTCGGTATCCCTTACGTGTTCAAGGCCAGTTTCGACAAGGCCAACCGGTCTTCTGTGACCTCCTATCGCGGTCCTGGCCTGGAAGAAGGCATGCGCATCTTCCAGGACATCAAGCAAGCCTTCGGCGTGCCGATCATCACCGACGTCCACGAGCCTGACCAGGCCGCGGTCGTCGCTGAGGTCTGCGACATCATTCAGCTGCCGGCCTTCCTGTCGCGCCAGACCGATCTGGTTGTCGCGATGGCCAAGACCAACGCCGTGATCAACATCAAGAAAGCCCAGTTCCTCGCGCCTCAGGAAATGAAACACATCCTGAACAAGTGCGTGGAAGCGGGTAACGATCAACTGATTCTCTGCGAGCGTGGTTCGAGCTTCGGCTACAACAACCTCGTGGTCGACATGCTCGGCTTCGGCATCATGAAGCAGTTCGAGTACCCGGTATTCTTCGACGTGACCCATTCGCTGCAAATGCCTGGCGGTCGTTCCGACTCCGCCGGCGGTCGCCGCGCCCAGGTCACCGATCTGGCCAAGGCCGGCATGAGCCAGTCGCTGGCAGGTCTGTTCCTTGAAGCGCACCCGGATCCGGACAACGCCAAATGCGACGGCCCTTGCGCCTTGCGTCTGGACAAACTGGAGCCATTTCTGGCCCAGCTCAAAGCCTTGGACGAACTGGTGAAGAGTTTTCCGACGGTAGAAACCGCGTAAGACTCATTTCTCCGGTAAAGTACCGCACGATTTGTCGCTCATGCCCTCGGGCATGAGCGTTGTCGTCTGCAAGTCTGCCCGCTGTACTTCGCTTGCCGACGATTGAAGATTTCCTCTAGCTGCGTCGTTTTCGTCAACTTTGGAGTGTTTACAACAATGGCAAAAATCGTCGACATCAAAGGTCGTGAAGTTCTCGACTCCCGTGGCAATCCCACCGTGGAAGCGGACGTGCTTCTCGACAACGGCATCATCGGCAGCGCTTGCGCGCCGTCCGGTGCATCCACTGGCTCGCGTGAAGCACTCGAGCTGCGTGATGGCGACAAGAGCCGTTACCTGGGCAAGGGCGTGCTCAAGGCGGTAGCCAACATCAACGGTCCGATCCGCGATCTGCTGCTGGGCACCGACCCAAGCGACCAGAAAGCCCTTGACCACGCGATGATCAAGCTCGACGGTACCGAAAACAAGGCAACCCTGGGCGCCAACGCCATCCTCGCGGTATCGCTGGCTGCGGCCAAGGCGGCTGCGCAGGATCAGGATCTGCCGCTGTACGCTCACATCGCCAACCTCAACGGCACCCCGGGTGTTTACTCGATGCCAGTGCCGATGATGAACATCATCAACGGTGGCGAGCACGCCGATAACAACGTCGATATCCAGGAATTCATGGTGCAGCCGGTTGGCGCCAAGTCGTTCTCGGAAGGCCTGCGCATGGGTACCGAGATCTTCCATCACTTGAAAGCTGTGCTGAAGGCCCGTGGCCTGAGCACTGCGGTGGGCGACGAAGGCGGTTTCGCACCGAACCTGGCATCCAACGAAGACGCGCTGAAAGTGATCTCCGAAGCCGTGGCCAATGCCGGTTACAAGCTGGGCACCGACGTGACTCTGGCGCTGGACTGCGCGGCGAGCGAATTCTACGAAGACGGCAAGTACAACCTGTCCGGCGAAGGCCAGGTGTTCACCGCTGAAGGGTTTGCTGACTACCTCAAAGGCCTGACCGAGCGTTATCCGATCATCTCGATCGAAGACGGTCTGGACGAGTCCGACTGGGCTGGCTGGAAAATCCTCACCGACAAGATCGGCGAGAAGACTCAGCTGGTAGGCGACGATCTGTTTGTGACCAACACCAAGATCCTCAAGGAAGGCATCGATAAAAAGATCGCCAACTCGATCCTGATCAAGTTCAACCAGATCGGCACCCTGACCGAAACCCTGGAAGCCATCCAGATGGCCAAGGCAGCCGGTTACACCGCGGTAATCTCGCACCGTTCGGGCGAAACCGAAGATTCGACCATTGCCGACCTGGCGGTGGGCACCTCGGCTGGCCAGATCAAGACCGGTTCGCTGTGCCGTTCCGACCGCGTATCGAAGTACAACCAACTGCTGCGTATCGAAGAGCAGTTGAACGGCAAGGCCAAGTACAACGGTCGCAGCGAGTTCCGCGGCTAAGTACAAACTGATGGAAGGACACCGGATTGTGTCGAAAAAGTCGTGACAGCGATGGATTTGCCACTAATCTGATGCCTTGAAAGCACAAGCCTGGATCTTTCCAGGCTTCGTGCTATCAGATGCTTGAAGTTTTCGCGTGGCGGTCTTTTTTCACTGGATACCTGATATTCGATGCGCAGTCCTTACTGGTTGTTTCTCGTTTTGCTCTTGCTGCTGGCCGGTCTGCAGTACCGCCTGTGGGTGGGCAACGGCAGTCTGGCGCAGGTCGCCGAGCTGAAGCAGCAGATTGCTGACCAACATGCCGAGAACGAAGGTTTGCTGGAGCGCAACCGTGTGATGGACGCTGAAGTCAGCGAGTTGAAAAAAGGCATGGAGACCGTTGAAGAGCGGGCTCGTCACGAACTGGGCATGGTCAAGGACGGTGAAACCCTTTACCAACTGGCCCAATGATCGATTCCTTGCCGGCCTTCTGGGCCGTGATTCCTGCCGCGGGCGTTGGTGCCCGGATGGCCGCTGACCGTCCCAAGCAATACCTGCAATTGGGCGGGCGCACAATTCTCGAACACAGCCTCGGCTGTTTCCTCGATCACCCGAGCCTCAAGGGGCTGGTGGTCAGTCTTGCGGTTGACGATCCTTACTGGCCGAACCTGACGTGCGTCAGCGATCCGCGCATTCAGCGCGTCGACGGCGGCGCCGAGCGTTCCGCTTCGGTGCTCAACGCCTTGCTGCATTTGCATGCGCAGGGCGCCGATGATGAGGACTGGGTGCTGGTGCACGATGCGGCACGGCCCAATCTGAGCCGGGACGATCTGGACAAGTTGCTGGCTGAACTGGCGAATGACCCGGTGGGCGGTTTGCTTGCGGTGCCGGCGCGCGACACGCTCAAGCGCGTCGACAAGTCCGGGCGCGTGGTAGAAACCGTCGATCGCAGCGTGATCTGGCAGGCGTACACGCCGCAGATGTTTCGCCTCGGGGCGTTGCATCGGGCGTTGGCCGATAGCCTGGTGGCGGATGCCGTGATTACTGACGAAGCCTCGGCGATGGAGTGGGCGGGATTGAAGCCGCGTCTGATAGAGGGGCGGGCGGATAACCTCAAGGTGACCCGGCCGGAAGATCTGGAGTGGTTGCGCCAACGCTGGGCTAACCGGCGCTGATCTTCTTCGCCTGTTGAGCCGCCATCGCGAGCAGGCTCACTCCTACATTTGAAATGCGTTCCCCCTGTAGGAGTGAGCCTGCTCGCGATAGGGTATTTACAGGCAACGCATTACTCACTCTTGATACTCCGGCCGTTCAGCCAACCCAACCTTAAGAAAATCCACCAACTTGCGCACCTTCGGCGACAAATGTCGCTGCTGCGGATACAGCGCCCACACCGCCGTATTTGGCGGCTGATGCGCCTCCAGCAAGGAAATCAGCGCGCCGCTGTGCAAATGCTCCAGCACGTAATAATCCGGCAACTGACACAACCCCACGCCCTGCAACGCCGCATCCAGTACCGCCTGGCCACTGTTGCAGCGCCAGTTGCCCTGCACTCGCTGAGAAAATTCCCGGCCGTTCTGCTCAAGCTGCCAGATATCCGAACTGCCGATCAGACAATTGTGCCGGCTCAATTCCGACAAGCTGTGTGGCCGACCATACCGTTCAAGGTAGGACGGTGACGCGCACAAGTACATGCGCCGGGGCGCCAGCCGTGTGGCAACCAATCGCGAATCCTGCAGGCGGCCGAGGCGAATCGCCAGATCCAGGCCTTCATGGACCAGGTCGAGTTGACGATTGCTCAGCTCGATATCAACGCGCAACTGCGGATACAAAGCCATGAAGCGCGTCACCAGCGGCACGATAAAACGCTCGCCATACGCCACGGCGCAGGTCATGCGCAGCATGCCTTTCGGTTCGCTGGCCAGATCGCCGACCGCGCGTAAAGCCTCTTCGCGACCGTCCTGCAAACGCTGGCAATGCTGCAGAAAAGTCTGCCCGGCTTCGGTCAAGGTGACGCGGCGCGTGCTGCGATAGAGCAGGCGCGTCTGCAAGCGTTCTTCCAGACGTGCGATCTGTCGACTGATATGTGAAGACGAAACCCCGAGACGTTCGGCGGCAGCGGTGAACTGGCAGCATTCAGCAACGGCGACAAACTCGTCAATGCCTTCCCAGCGGTTTTCCAACATCGCGATTATCCCTGTATGGCAATAATGTTTTGCTTTTGCCCGGATTATTCATCAAGCGGCGCTGAACTACACTGCCTGTCTGGTTTTTTATTCAATGGATTCACTGGAGAGTCAGCATGATCAAGTCGCGCGCCGCCGTCGCCTTCGAGGCCAAGAAGCCGCTGGAAATCGTAGAAGTCGATGTCGCCATGCCGAAGGCCGGTGAAGTACTGCTCCGCGTGGTGGCTTCCGGGGTTTGCCACACCGACGCTTACACCTTGTCCGGCGCTGACCCGGAAGGGATCTTCCCGTCGATTCTCGGCCACGAAGGTGGCGCCATCGTTGAAGCCATCGGCGAAGGCGTGACCTCGGTTGCGGTTGGCGATCACGTCATTCCGCTGTACACCCCGGAATGCGGCCAATGCAAATTCTGCAAGTCGGGCAAGACCAACCTGTGTCAGGCGATTCGCGCGACTCAGGGCAAAGGCTTGATGCCGGATGGTACTTCGCGTTTTTCCTACAAGGGCGAAACGATTTTCCACTACATGGGCACGTCGACATTCTCGGAATACACCGTGCTGCCGGAAATCTCCGTAGCAAAAATTTCCAAGGACGCGCCGCTGGAAAAGGTCTGCCTGCTGGGCTGTGGCGTCACCACCGGCATTGGTGCGGTGATCAACACGGCCAAGGTCAAACCGGGTGACACCGTGGCCATTTTCGGTCTGGGCGGCATCGGTCTCTCGGCGGTCATCGGCGCGGTAAAAGCCAAAGCCGCGCGCATCATCGCCATCGACATCAACCCGGCCAAATTCGAAATCGCCAAACAGCTGGGCGCCACCGACTGCGTCAATCCGAAAGACTTCGATCGTCCGATCCAGGAAGTGATCGTCGACATGACCGATGGCGGCGTCGACTTCTCCTTCGAGTGCATCGGCAACGTACAACTGATGCGCGCAGCCCTTGAGTGCTGCCACAAAGGCTGGGGCGAGTCGGTGATCATCGGCGTCGCCGGTGCCGGCCAGGAAATCGCTACCCGTCCGTTCCAACTGGTGACCGGCCGCGTCTGGCGCGGTTCGGCATTCGGCGGCGTGCGTGGTCGTACCGAGTTGCCAAGCTACGTCGATATGGCGCAGAGCGGCGAGATCCCGCTGGATACCTTCATCACCCACACCATGGGGCTGGAAGATATCAACAAGGCTTTCGACCTGATGCACGAAGGCAAGAGCATCCGTACCGTCATCCATTTCTAACAGCAGCTTCAAGTTTCAAGCTTCAAGCTGCAAGTAAGGGCGAGCGTGCCTTTCTTGTAGCTGGAAGCTTGCCGCTTGCCGCTGGGGAGAGTCCCTTGAGTCTGGAGAATATTTCCTGTCAGAAGAGTTTCGGTGGCTGGCACAAGCGCTATCGCCATCGCTCCGAAGTGCTCGATTGCGACATGGTGTTTGCCGTGTATCTGCCGCCGCAGGCGGAGCAGGGCGATAAACTGCCGGTGCTGTACTGGCTCTCGGGCCTGACCTGTACCGATGAGAACTTCATGCAAAAGGCCGGCGCCATGCGCATGGCCGCCGAACTCGGTCTGATCATCGTCGCACCGGACACCAGTCCGCGCGGCCCGGATGTGCCGGACGATGCGGACAAGGCCTGGGACTTCGGTCTCGGCGCCGGGTTCTATCTGAATGCCACACAGCAGCCGTGGGCGCGGCACTATCGGATGCATGACTACGTTGTGCAGGAATTGCCTGCGCTGGTTGAGGCGCATTTCCCCGCTTCAGATAAACGCAGCATCAGCGGCCACTCCATGGGCGGCCACGGCGCGTTGATCTGTGCGTTACGCAATCCGGGGCGTTATCAATCGGTGTCAGCCTTTTCGCCGATCAACAACCCGATGGATTGCCCGTGGGGGCAGAAGGCTTTCTCCAATTATCTGGGAGAAGACCGTTCGAAATGGAAAGAGTGGGACGCCTGCGCACTGCTTGCCGATGCGAAGGAAAAACTGCCGCTGCTGGTCGATCAAGGCGATCGCGATGATTTCCTTGCCACGCAGCTCAAGCCCGAAGCCCTGCAACACGCAGCAAAACAAGCGGGGCATCCGCTGGAGTTGCGCCTGCAACCGGGCTACGACCACAGCTATTTCTTCATCTCAAGCTTCATTGACGACCACTTGCAGCATCACGCACGCGCTCTAGGCGCCTAATGTCCGCCAAAGCAGGTAGAATCACGCCCTGACAAAAATCGGGGCGTTTTTTTTATGCGTATTGGCCACGGCTACGATGTGCACCGTTTCGCTGAAGGCGATTTCATTACTCTGGGCGGCGTGCGCATTGCACACGGCTTCGGGCTGCTCGCTCATTCCGACGGTGACGTCCTGCTGCACGCCTTGAGCGATGCCTTGCTCGGCGCTGCGGCGCTTGGCGACATAGGCAAGCACTTCCCTGACACCGACCCGCAATTCAAGGGCGCCGACAGCCGCGCGTTGCTGCGTAATGTGGTTGCGTTGATCCACGCCAAGGGCTGGAAAGTCGGCAACGTCGATAACACCATCGTCGCCCAGGCGCCAAAAATGGCCCCGCATATCGAATCGATGCGCGCGCTGATTGCCGCGGATCTTCAAGTTGAGCTCGATCAAGTGAACGTCAAAGCTACTACCACCGAAAAGCTCGGCTTTGTCGGTCGCGAAGAAGGCATCGCCGTGCATTCCGTTGCCTTGTTGCTGCGCGCATGAATGACCTGCAATTGCTCGGCCCGCGCGCCTATGGCGAGCCCCTCGGCACGGCGGTACTGAAAGCCATCGCGGAAGATTTCCAGGTCGATGAAGTGCTCGACATTCCCTTCAGCGGCGACGGCGAGCATCTGTGGATCTGGGTCGAAAAACGCGGTCTGAATACCGAAGAAGCGGCCCGTCGAATCGCAAAGGCGGCGGGTGTGCCGTTGCGCACCGTCAGTTATGCCGGCCTCAAGGATCGTCAGGCGCTGACCCGTCAGTGGTTCAGCGTGCAATTGCCGGGCAAGGCCGATCCGGATCTGTCGGCGGCGGAAAACGATACGCTGAAGATTCTCAAGACCACCCGTCACAAGCGCAAGCTGCAACGGGGGGCGCACTCGGCCAACGGTTTTACGTTGCGGCTGACTCAGTTTGCCGGTGACAAGGCTGCGCTGGAAGACCGTCTGCAACTGATTGCCAGACAGGGCATCCCCAATTATTTCGGCGCCCAGCGTTTCGGTCATGACGGCGGCAATGTCGTCGATGCCCGTGGCTGGGCGGCGCGCAGGGCATTGCCGGAGCAGCGCAATGTGCGTTCGCGGCTGCTGTCGACAGCGCGCAGTTTTCTCTTCAATAAAGTGCTCGCAGCACGCGTGGCCGACGGCACCTGGCAGAAAGCCCAGGTCGGCGATCTGCTCGCGTTCACCGATAGCCGCAGTTTTTTCCCTGCTGGCGAAGCAGAGTGCAGTGACCCGCGCCTGGCAATTCTGGATTTGCACCCGACCGGTCCGCAGTGGGGCGAAGGTGACTCGCCGGCGTCGGGGGCTGTCCATGATCTGGAGCAGGGGATCGCTGACGCTGAAGCCGAACTGCGCGATTGGCTGGTCAATGCCGGAATGAGCCACGAACGGCGCATCCTGCGGCTGCCCATTGGCGGGTTGACGTGGCATTATCCCCAGCCTGACATTCTGCAACTGGAATTCGTCCTCCCGGCCGGATGCTTCGCCACCGTATTGGTGCGCGAGCTCGTTGATCTGGTGCCGGTGGGGCAGACGGACAGCCCATGCGTATTCTGATTTCTAACGACGATGGGGTAACTGCACCCGGTCTCGCCGCGCTTTATGCTGCGCTGGCGGATTACACCGAGTGCGTGGTTATCGCCCCTGAGCAGGACAAGAGCGGCGCCAGCAGTTCGCTGACGCTCGACCGTCCGCTGCACCCGCAATACCTGGCCAACGGCTTCATCAGCCTTAACGGTACGCCGACCGACTGCGTGCACCTGGGCCTCAACGGCTTGCTGGAGCGCGAGGCGGACATGGTGGTGTCCGGCATCAACCTCGGCGCCAACCTCGGCGATGACGTGCTGTATTCCGGAACCGTGGCCGCAGCCCTCGAAGGGCGCTTCCTTGAACGCCCATCGTTCGCCTTTTCGCTGGTATCACGCCAGGTGGATAATCTGCCGACAGCGGCCCACTTCGCGCGCAAACTGGTCGAGGCGCATGCCAGCCTCGACCTGCCGCCGCGCACGGTACTCAACGTGAACATCCCCAATCTGCCCCTTGACCATATTCGTGGCATTCAACTGACCCGGCTCGGCCACCGTGCACGCGCGGCGGCACCGATGAAAGTGGTCGATCCGCGCGGCAAGGCCGGGTACTGGATCGCGGCAGCCGGCGATGCCGAAGACGGCGGTCCGGGGACTGATTTTCATGCGGTGATGCAGGGCTACGTGTCCATCACCCCGTTGCAACTCGATCGCACCTTCAACGATGCGTTCAGAAGTCTCGACGGCTGGCTTGGAGGGCTGAGCTGATGGCCCGCGAACATGAAGACCGACTGCGCAGCGGCATCGGTATGACGTCCCAGCGCACTCGCGAGCGGCTGATCCAGCGCCTGTATGAAGAAGGCGTGTCGAACGCCAAGGTGCTCGAAGTCATTCGCCGGACACCGCGTCACTTGTTCGTCGACGAAGCGCTGGCCCATCGTGCCTACGAAGACACGGCGCTGCCGATCGGCAACAACCAGACGATTTCCCAGCCTTATATGGTGGCGCGCATGAGCGAGCTGCTGCTTGAGGCGGGCCCGCTGGATAAAGTGCTGGAGATCGGCACCGGTTCCGGTTACCAGACCGCAGTATTGTCGCAACTGGTCGAGCGCGTTTTCTCGGTCGAGCGCATCAAGGTCCTGCAGGATCGCGCCAAGGAGCGACTGGTCGAACTGAACCTGCGCAACGTGGTGTTTCGCTGGGGCGATGGCTGGGAAGGCTGGCCGGCACTGGCACCGTATAACGGCATTATTGTCACCGCCGTGGCCACCGACGTACCGCAAGCCTTGCTCGATCAACTGGCGCCGGGTGGCCGCATGGTGATCCCGGTGGGTTCGGGCGAAGTGCAGCAACTGATGCTGATCGTGCGCGAGGAAAACGGATTTTCGCGGCACGTTCTCGGTGCTGTGCGTTTCGTGCCATTGCTCAACGGGCCACTCGCCTGAGCATTTATAAAGGCGTGCTGAATTCCTTTCGTTCGCCTGTGTCTTACACCGGCAGCGAACAATTAAACGCAGCGAGTTGCCAGTGGCAAACGTGTGCGTGCGGCGATTTCGCTTCAATAAAGGTAAAGCCGATCCGGCCCGTTATACTTGCAACAACCTGGGCCGGGACGCGGCACTTGTACATTTTTCAGCCACCACAAAGGAGCGGCGGGTGAGTCTCACAGTCATAGCGCAGCGTATGGGTAACACGAGCTTTCAGCGCCTGGTGACTGGCCTTGTCTTGAGTACTTTGCTGGTCGGTTGCTCCAGCACCAAATCGAGCAATGTCCGGGTGGTCGATCGCAACAATGCCGTTGCGCAACGTCCTACCGTGACGACCGGGCAGTATGTAGTCCGTCCTGGGGACACCTTGTTTTCGATCGCCTTTCGCTACGGCTGGGACTACAAAACCCTAGCCGCCCGGAACAATATTCCTACGCCGTATACGATCCATCCGGGTCAGACGATTCGCTTCGACGGCCGTAGCGGTTCAACGCCGACCGCGGTGGTCAGCAGCAGTAGTTCGTCACCTTCCTCGTCGAGCAAAACCACAGTTATCCGACGCCAGGCAAATGGCACCACCACCACTACAACCCGCGGATCTACTGGCGTTGCACCGTCCGTCGCAAGCAAGCCAGCACCTGTGCCACTGCCTCCGGCCGGCCCGGCCCCGACCGGCTGGGGATGGCCATCTAATGGCGTTCTGATTGGAAAATTCTCTTCAAACGGTAGTTTGAATAAAGGCATTGATATCGCCGGGGATTTGGGACAGCCTGTTTTAGCTGCGTCTGATGGGACGGTGGTTTACGCCGGGAGTGGCTTAAGGGGCTACGGCGAATTAGTCATCATCAAACACAGCGAAACCTACGTCAGTGCCTACGGACATAACCGCAGGCTGTTGGTTCGGGAGGGGCAGCAGGTCAAGGTCGGACAGACAATTGCCGAAATGGGGTCAACGGGTACAGACCGGGTGAAACTGCATTTTGAGATTCGCCGCCAAGGTAAACCTGTAGATCCACTGCAGTTCCTGCCCAGACGTTGATGTGTAAGCCAGCCTGTTCCGTCGCGTAGAGGGGACAGGCTCCAGCGTTGCCAAGGATAAAGGCGTCGCTTGAGCTTGGGGTCGAACTCACCAAAGGACTATAACAATGGCTCTCAGTAAAGAAGTGCCGGAGTTTGACATCGACGATGAGGTTCTCCTTATGGAGACCGGCATCGATTCGGATTCGATGTCGAATGATGAAGGGGCTGCTCCACCTTCCGTTCGTTCCAGATCCAAACACTCCGCTACACTCAAACAACATAAGTACATCGATTACACGCGTGCACTTGATGCCACGCAGTTGTACCTCAACGAAATCGGCTTTTCCCCTCTGCTCTCCCCGGAAGAAGAAGTTCATTTTGCGCGCTTGTCGCAAAGTGGCGATCCCGCCGGGCGCAAGCGCATGATCGAAAGTAACCTGCGGCTGGTGGTCAAAATCGCCCGGCGTTACGTCAATCGGGGGCTATCGCTGCTGGATCTGATCGAAGAGGGCAACCTCGGACTGATCCGGGCGGTGGAAAAGTTCGATCCCGAGCGCGGCTTCCGCTTCTCGACCTACGCGACCTGGTGGATTCGTCAGACCATCGAACGCGCGATCATGAATCAGACCCGGACCATCCGACTGCCGATCCATGTGGTCAAGGAACTCAACGTGTACCTGCGGGCTGCACGGGAGCTGACGCAAAAACTCGACCACGAACCTTCACCCGAAGAAATCGCCAACCTGCTGGAAAAACCGGTGGGCGAAGTCAAGCGCATGCTCGGCCTGAACGAGCGGGTTTCTTCGGTCGACGTCTCGCTGGGTCCGGATTCGGATAAAACCCTGCTGGACACCCTCACCGACGATCGTCCAACCGATCCGTGCGAACTGCTGCAGGATGACGACCTGTCGCAGAGCATCGACCAGTGGCTGTCGGAACTGACCGACAAGCAGCGCGAAGTGGTGGTACGTCGCTTCGGCCTGCGCGGTCATGAAAGCAGTACGCTGGAGGACGTAGGCCTGGAAATCGGTCTGACCCGGGAGCGGGTGCGGCAGATCCAGGTGGAAGGCCTCAAACGTCTGCGTGAAATTCTTGAGAAGAATGGCCTGTCGAGCGAGTCGCTGTTTCAATAAGCGCCTGCACGACCGCCCGCAAGAAGCCCCGACTGGTTCGGGGTTTTTTGTTGGCCTGAATTTGTTGGCTATCCCTTGCATCCCTGTTCATTGCCGGACGTACGGTTGGCAATTCCATCGTTTGTAGTCTCGCGCTGTAAGCCTTGGCTTACTCTTTTGTAAGTGTTCACTATTTTTACAAGACGGCAGACGTCGATCAGCCTCGGTGGTTTTATTTAACCTGTTGATTTATAAATTTATTTTTTAATGTGAAGCGCTTATTACAGTGCTTTTGCGGTCTCCGTGCCGATTGCTCTTGCCGGGGAATTCTCTAGTATCTGAACTGTGTCGACGGACAGACACGCCCTTCAAGGAGGAGGGGAAAGGACATCGCAGGACGTGATTCATCAGGACGATGAAAAGGAATACAGGGAATAGGGAAAAAATGTGGGCGGGTCATACCGCCCCTTTTTTTGCCTGCAGAAAAGCAAAAAGGCCCGCGAGGGGCCTTTTCTTTCGAGCGCGGGGCAGATCAGCGTTCGAGGAATTCGATCTTGTTTTTCTTGCCGTCCCACTCTTCAGCGTCAGGCAACGATTCTTTCTTCTCGGTGATATTCGGCCAGATTTCAGCCAGCTCAACGTTCAGCTGAATGAAGTTTTCCATGCCGGCAGGGATTTCATCTTCCGAGAAGATGGCCACAGCAGGGCATTCTGGTTCGCACAGTGCGCAGTCGATGCACTCGTCCGGGTGAATCACCAGGAAGTTCGGGCCTTCGTAAAAGCAGTCCACCGGACACACTTCTACGCAGTCGGTGTACTTGCACTTGATGCAGTTGTCGGTGACGACGAAGGTCATTTCTAATTTTCTCCTCAGGCGGCGGCAGCGTTGCCCCTTCACGGTTGGGGTCGCCAGGTTCGGGAGCGATACCTGCTGGCCAGGCTATGAGCCAGCAGCATCCCGAACCGCGCGAGATTCTAACAGCTTGAAGCGATTTGCGTTATATCCGCTTCTTCGGTGCTTATATCCGGTTCTTCAGTGCATAGAGCATTTCGAGTGCGCGGCGCGGGGTCATGTCGTCCAGGTCAACTTTCGCCAGTTCATCCAGCACCGGGTGTGGCAGGCTGGCGAACATATCGCTTTGCTGCGGCGCCGCGGGTTTGCCTTTGGCGGCCGGTTTCGGCGCCTCATGGGGCAGCGCGGTGTCTTCCAGACGACTCAGATGCTCACGGGCACGCACGATCACTTCGCTCGGCACGCCGGCCAGTTGCGCCACGGCGAGGCCATAACTCTGGCTGGCCGGTCCCGGCAGCACGTGGTGCAGGAACACGATGCGCTCGTTGTGCTCAGTGGCATTGAGATGCACGTTGGCCACCAAGGGTTCGGCCTCTGGCAGCACGGTCAGTTCAAAATAGTGGGTCGCGAACAGCGTATATGCACGCAGGTGCGCCAGACGTTCAGCCGCAGCCCAGGCCAGCGACAGGCCATCGAAAGTGCTGGTGCCGCGACCGACCTCGTCCATCAGCACCAGGCTGCGTTCGGTGGCGTTGTGCAGAATGTTGGCGGTTTCACTCATCTCGACCATGAAAGTCGAACGGCCGCCGGCGAGGTCATCGCTGGAGCCGATCCGGGTGAAGATGCGGTCGACCAATGACAATTCGCAACTGGCCGCCGGTACGAAGCTGCCGATATGCGCGAGCAGCACGATCAGCGCGGTCTGGCGCATGTAGGTGGATTTACCGCCCATGTTCGGGCCGGTGATCACCAGCATGCGCGTGTTGTCATCCAGGCTCAGGTCGTTGGCCACGAACGGCGTCGTCAGCACTTGCTCGACCACCGGATGGCGGCCCTGAGTAATGCGCATACACGGCTCGCTGACGAAGCGCGGGCAGTTCAGGTCGAGGTTCAGTGCACGTTCGGCGAGGTTGCTCAGCACATCCAGTTCGGCCAGCGCGCCAGCGGTGTCCTGCAGCGGCGGCAACTGGCTGATCAGATCTTCGAGCAGGGCTTCGTAGAGCATTTTTTCACGGGCCAGGGCACGGCTCTTGGCGGACAGTGCCTTGTCTTCAAACTCTTTCAGCTCCGGGGTGATGAAGCGCTCGGCACCCTTCAAGGTCTGGCGGCGAATATAGTCCGCCGGCGCCGACTCGGCCTGCTTGCTCGGCAGTTCAATGAAATAGCCGTGAATGCGGTTGTAACCGACTTTCAGATTGGCCAGGCCGGTGCGGGCTTTTTCCCGGGCCTCAAGATCGATCAGGAACTGACCGGCGTTTTCGCTCAGCGATTGCAACTCGTCCAGTTCACTGTCGTAACCGGTTTTCAACACGCCGCCGTCGCGGATCACCGCGGGCGGGTTGTCGATGATGGCTTTCTCCAGCAATGCCGCCAGTTCCGGGTAGGTGCTGGTGATGGCGGCCAGATTTTGCAAATGCGGCGCCTCCAGGTCGGTCATCGCCACTTGCAATTGCGGCAGTGCACCGAGCGCGTCGCGCAGACGTGCAAGGTCCCGCGGACGCGCATTGCGCAGGCCGATCCGCGCGAGAATCCGCTCGATGTCACCGATTTCCTTGAGCTGCGGTTGCAGCTTTTCAAAGCGATAGCGATCGAGCAGGCACGTGATTGAGGTCTGACGCGCCAGCAACACCGTCAGATCGCGTAGCGGGCGGTTCAGCCAGCGGGTCAGCAAACGGCTGCCCATGGCCGTCTGGCAACGATCAACCACCGATTGCAGGGTGTTGTCGCGACCGCCCGCCAGGTTGGTGTCGAGTTCCAGGTTACGTCGGCTCGCACCGTCGAGTACCACCGTGTCATCCAGGCGTTCGTGACGCAGGCTGCGCAGGTGGGGCAGTGCAGTGCGCTGGGTCTCTTTGGCGTACGCGAGCAGGCAGCCAGCGGCGCCGATGGCCAGGGTCAGGTTCTCGCAACCAAAGCCTTTCAGGTCCTGGGTGGAAAACTGTTGGCAAAGGCTTTTCAACGCCGAGTCGCGCTCGAAATCCCACGGCGCACGACGGCGCACGCCACGGCGTTTTTCCGCCGGCAGGTCTTTCGGCCAGTCATCCGGGATCAGCAGCTCAACCGGATTCACCCGCTCCAGTTCCGCCAGCAGGTTTTCCCAGCCCTTGATCTCCAGCACGGTGAAATTGCCGCTGGTGATATCGAGCACCGCCAGACCGAACAGACGCTCGTCACCCAGCACCGCCGCGATGAGGTTGTCGCGACGCTCATCGAGCAACGCTTCGTCGCTGACCGTTCCCGGTGTGATGATCCGCACCACCTGACGCTCGACCGGGCCTTTGCTGGTGGCCGGGTCGCCGACCTGCTCGCAGATCACCACCGACTCGCCAAGCTTGACCAGTTTCGCCAGATAGCCTTCCGCGGCGTGATAAGGAATGCCGCACATCGGAATCGCCTGCCCCGCGGACTGGCCGCGCGCAGTCAGAGTGATGTCGAGCAGCTTGGCGGCCTTCTTCGCGTCCTCATAGAAGATCTCGTAGAAATCGCCCATGCGGTAGAACATCAGCTGATCCGGGTGCTGATTCTTCAGGCGCCAGTATTGCTGCATCATCGGGGTGTGGGAGGATAGATCTGAAATTGCTTTATTCATCAGTGGTTTGGCGTGATTCAGTATTGTGTATGGGGCAAATTGGGGGCTTTAGCTGTCGTTGTTTCCACTGGCCAAAGCAGCAACCAAATAGTGGGCTGGAATGCCATGGAGCTTATCACGGCAGGTGTCATCACGCGGGTGTCCGCGGCTGCTTGCCTCTATCTAAATACGACCAAAAGCTGCATGATTGAAGCTCTCGGGTACTCTAAAACGGATCTTTTGGGAACTAAATTCAGTGATCATCGTACAGGATTCCAAGCATATAAAGCGGAGGTCTGGCACGCCGACGGATCGTGTCCAGGTCAAAGCTCCTGAAGTTTTATGTTTATATCGCTTGGAATTTCACGATGAGACGCTTGCCTTCTTGGATGAAATCGACACGCTAGTATTCAATCGGCTGGTGTATGTGGAGGTCGACTTTAGCGATGTTGTACATATCACGGCGGCAGCTGCATTAGTACTCTTTGCCAAGATCACTCGCTGTCAATCCTGTCTTCCTTTCGGAGTGTTCCGTTTTCCGGACAGGATCATCTCTATAGTGCCGCCAAATTCGAAAGAGGTGAAAGCTAAATTTGTCCAAACCGGGTTGTGGTCTGCGATCAAGCCGGGGGGGCAAAAAAAACTAGAGCGTCTTTGGTCTGACTGGAGCAACCCATATAAAACGGGCAATGACCCGTCTAGTCAGTTCGAGGATGTGATTGGGCACTTGAGACAGGGGTTCGGAACTCTTCCAAAAAGAATTGTTGGGGCGATTCAGGAGTCATACTTGAATATTGCGCACCATGCTTATGAGTTATTTAAGCAAGATCCAGGATTCAATGAGTTTATGTTAGGGCGATGGTGGCAGTATGCGAGCATAAATAAAAATACCGGGAAAATGGCCATAATCATATATGATATGGGCGCGGGGATACCCGAAACAATGCGATCTATACAGCGTGGTGTTAGTGATTGTTCTAGCATTCAGCATGCGATGAAGCCTGGTGTAACAAGGTTTAATCTGCAGGGTCGTGGAAAGGGATTTAGCGATATTAAGCGTCCGATTGATAGCAACGCCTCTGCCGAGTATTTGCTCGTATATAGCGGAAAAGGTGAGGTGGTTTATAAGAGCGGACAGATCTTGAAAGAATACGCCCATACCAATAGCATAGGTGGTACTCTTCTAGAGTGGGCATTTACAGGTGAAGGACGATGACTACTGTTATAGTTGATATGAAAAGCTTTTCTAGGGCGCCATTCGGTCGATATGCCGATGATGGTACCGGAAACGGTGAGGCTTTCCGAAAGAAATTTCTCCTTGAACCATTCACTGATCCAGATGTGGATCGGGTGGTAGTCAAGTTAGACTCTGTTGCACCTGGTTATGAATATGGGTCCTCCTTTCTCGAAGAAGCCTTCGGTGGCTTGGTACGTGTTGAGAAGTTGCGCGGCGAAGACGTGTTGCGAAAGTTGGAGGTCGAAACAAAGAATGCAGACTATGTAATGGAGATCGAGTCCTATGTTTTAGAGGCGGATTTATAATATGGCTCTGTTTATCAGCATAATTTCGCCTTTGTTGGTAGTCGGTGGTTGGTTCTTTGTTTATCGGAATTCAAATCGTATTGCAACGCGGGCTGAGGCTTATGCTCTAGTGGCAAAGGCGGTAGATAAGGTTCTAGGCATAGATAAGCGGTGTGTTGATTACTGGCTTGCTGATAATGCAAGTCGTGAAAGTGATAAGGTGTGGGTTGCCGGGACACTGTCTGAGATACACGGGGTGCGAACCCTCTTGGAACTCCTAGAGCGTTATCACGGTTTCGGTGACAAAGATATGTTGCTAATGCGAATTCGAATGGCCTCGACTCTGAACGCTGAGGCCATTGAAAGTCTTTCAGAGGATGCTGTGTTTTTGCAGAGGAATAAACAAACTGAAGCTCTAAACTATTCTCTGCACAATTTGTATGGTTACTACCGAAGCGCGCACGATTCAGCTGCTAGGTGAATTGAAAATATTTCTGTAAATCCTATCTAGTTCGTTTGATGATTCGTCGTCCATCCATTTGGCATATACTTCGACTAACATGGTAAAGTCTTTGTGTCCCATCTGTTTCGCAATGAAAGCCAGGTTTCCCCGAGCAGTTAGGCACCAACAGGCGTAAGTATGTCGTGTTTGGTATGGACGGCGAGGGCGTATCTCTGACCGCCTCTGAATCGCTGCCCATTTTGTGTTCCATGACGTCGGCACATACCACTGATTGATGACTCTCTTTCTAGCCTGAGTCTTCGGTGACAGTAATGGAGTAACCGTCTCTGTCCGGCTCTCATGCCGATTCATATAGATTTTGATTTGTAGCGGTTCATGGTTGGTAACAAGACCGATGAGAGTTCTGCACGCTTCGAGAGCTGGTGGCATCAAAAGCACGGTCCGAGGCTTTCCCGTCTTGGGTACTTTGAACGTTCCATCCGCAGTGATCGCCCTGGTTATTTGAAGCTGCCCGGATTCGAGGTCAACGTCCTCTGCTGCAAGCGCGCATAGCTCCCCTGGCCTCAGTCCTGTGTAAACGGCGAGTGTGATTGCAGCCGAATCCTGAACGTGTAAACAACCCTTATTTATCAATTGGTCGAACTCTGCCTTGGTCAGGGGATCAGGTTCCCGTCCGATCATCGTGAAGCGGACGCAAGCCGCCGCCAATCCTTCACGGCAATAGTTGTTGTCTTCACACCACGCTAAGAAGCCGGAGAAAGTCGCCAGGTAATGGTTCGCCGTCGAGGGCGCCCTAGTGGCGATGAGTTTAGTCCTCAGTCGCTGGATATCTTCGGGTAATAGGATGCCCGCCAAGCGTTCCGAGCCGAGCAGATCGGCGCAAATATCCAATGCGTAGCCGTATTTCTCTTCGGTCATCGGAGTTATGTCGACAGCCTTAAGTGGCTTGTAACGCTCCATCAAAGCCCCGATCCGCTCGTCTTTAACCGCGGTGTAGTTGGCCGCGTTTTTTGAGTTTGGAAAATGGCGACCGTATTCGAAATGTCCCGTTTTGATCTCGTGAAGAATTGCCGCCCTGAGCAGGGCGGCGTGCTTGATGTTGGCCTTGGTTACAGGCAGTCCAAGGGTTTCGCGGCAGCGAATTCGCCGCCACATGAACACGACGCGAATGCTTCCGCCGTGTATCTCGATCCCTTTGTGTTTTGCCAGCTCCACTTCTAGGCCGCTTGCTGAGGTGCGCTCTCGGCCCACTTGTCGTACTCCGTCATGTTGATAGCGATTCGGCCGTCTGGTGTTTTGCGCCAAACACGACCTTGTGCCCAAGTGCCGTTCTTGACTTTGTGTCGTATCGCATCTTCGCTATAGCCGGTCAGTTCAGAGGCACGATTGATCATCACCCATCGAGGTAAGCTCACTTATCGCACTCCTGTTTTGATCTGCTGCAGCAAAGGTGGCGGCAAAGTTTATGCTCCCTGATAGCGCAAATTGCTCCTTCTAATGCCTCCTCGCGGGCAAGAGTTTTTTCGTGGAGAGCTGTGAGGAGTTCAAGTTCTTCTTTCAAGGTCAGCTCTCGTCGATGAGCTGCATCCCGTTGTTCAATCGAATTTCCGTAAGACGAGGTGACGAAGCATTCTTTGTCACGTAACGCATCGAGTAGAGCGGGCGGAGGAGCATAGAGGACAATCGATACTTCACTCATGCGGCCTCCAATGAGTAACGCTTCCACCCCACCACAGGCTGCGCGGGCGGGCGATTTTGAGCGACTAGCGTTGCATTGGGTGTCGCTGCCCCGCGCAGCTTTTCGTAGGGTATAAGTGCCTCGGCAGTGGCGCTGGAAGAAGCAATATTGCCTGCTGCTGCGCAGCAGAGACTGTTTTTTACAGGCGTGTCGATCCCACTGTCGGCGCGTAGCAAATCGGCCTGCACATCCGTGTTGTCCTCTGAGTGCGTCATGCCGCTTTCCTCCGGTGTTCGAGAGCGAGTTGATCCATCAGGCGCTGGTGGTAGGTGTAGCGTGCTTCTGCGGCAGACCATGGGCGGATGGTTTCGGGCATTGGATTTACACCGACCAAGCAATCCCAGATAGCCGGATCGGTTGGCATTAGATCGCGGCGTTCGGTAGCCAGCGCTATCAGATCGGCCTGGTGAACGCTGATAGGGAGTTCTGGGGCTATGTCGAACCGATCACAAATACGCCACCAGATACAGTCCTCGAAGTGCTGATAGGCACTGATCCATTGCTTGAGTGGCCGCGTCATGTCGCCCAGGTACGCCTCGGGTGCGTCATGAAGTAAAGCCGCGAGTTTATGTTCTTTCGGCACTAGCTCGGCAACGATGCAACTGTGTTGGGCAACGCTGTAGAACTCGCGGGTGTGGCCGTTGAAGCGGCACAAATGCGCCAGCGAGTGCGCAATATCTCGCGGATCGATCATTTCGACGTCCGGCTCAAGCAAATCAAAGTGCTTGCCGGTATGGGTGAGGATCCAGCTCATGCCGCACCTCTCGATTGCGCAGTGGTGGCAATGGCCTGGATGTCTTGTTCGAAAAATACCGCAGCTTTCTCTGCATCGTCTGTGCTGAGAGGAATACGCAGAGGCACCATCTCAACCTTTGCATGTCCTGTTATTTCGGCGGGCTTCAGTAGTTCGGCCATGGCGAGCGCCTCGTCGCGTAGGGCGCGCGTTTCGCGCTCGAGTTTCGTCCCTGTGCGGAAGGCGGCGAACGTATCGGCGGCAATGCGGAGTGTTTCGGCGATATCGAGCAGCGTCTGGCGTTCGGGATTGCCGAGCGTCAACGCTTGCTGAAGGCGTTTGCTGAAGTGCGCTAAGTGGGCATGGTCGGCCTTGATGAAGTCGAGGGATGCCCTTAACTCGCGAATGGTCTTGGCGCTTTCGGCGCGCAGGATGTCGTCGCTTTGTTTCGTGCCGACGGACATGCCATCGGTACGGCCCATGAAGTAGCCGGCCCAGACTAATAGTCCGGCCAGGGTGATTAGGGCGATTAGTGCGCAGATTTGCATTGCAGTCATTTGGTTTGCTCCTGGGTTCGCTTGGCCGGTGGTGGCAGCCAATTGGGATTGTCAATTGATCGGCGCGGGTGTTACGCGTCCGGCTTGTCATTCAATGGGCGTTGCATCTCTTCATCTGCTTTGTAGGCGCGGATATCGATCAAGGCAGCAACGTGCTTGATGTGGGCATACCTCAATGCTTTTCCGCTTTCGTCGATAGTGGTTACGGGAAGCTGAATCCGGCCGCTATTGATCGCTTCAGTGAACGTCTTTTCGTTGAGGTTTTTGAAGTAATGTAGACGCAGCTTTTCAAGTGGAATGAGCACGTCGCCGAAAAGGCGGTGAAGCATCTCTACGGTGCAGTTGTCAGGTGCTGGAAGCAGTCGAAGTGGTGCTTGGTTCGTATTGTTCATGTGGCTGTTGAGCCTCCTTGCGTTTGGATCGGGATGGGTGGTTCCAGGCGTTCAGGCAATGGCGTTTGGTCAATTCCCGCAGATGTTCGGGCACCTCAAGGAGCGCGGCATTGCGCTCCTCGCGGGTCCGCATTGCGATGATCTGTCGGGCGTATTCCCTAGGCCACGTCACGGCGATCTGCCGGAATTTCAGGTAGGTCAATGCCTAGTTTTTCAGCCAGCCATCGGATCCCGGCTTGCTTGACCCGGGTCGACTGGCTGTATTGCAAACCGTGCTTTTCGTCATACCAGGTGCCGTCCTTGACCCGCAGATACTCTTTGTCCCTTTTTGGGTAGGCCGGCAGGTTGCCCTTCAGCAGGTCTTTCTCCCGCATGAGTGCAATCAGTTTTGGACGTGTGAGACCGAGTTGCGAGGCTGCTTGGGCGAGGGTTCGTTCCATGTCGTCCACCTCATGCCGCATGTGCGGCAGGCGTTGCTGCGGCCGCGAGATGGTTGATGGACTCGATAACCATGCGGTAAATCTCGGCATCGGTGTCGCTCACGGTGAAGCATCGGGTGTTGGGGCTTTTGTTCCCGATGCTCAGAATGATGGTCGCCCCCCGGCGTGTATGTGTTCGGTGAATGGCAACGTGCAGCGGGAGATCAAATCCCATGTCGAGGCTCAGCATGCCGCCAGCGCACACCAGCTCAAGCACACGCTGCTTGTCTTGGGCTTCAAAGCGGCCGTATACGCGGCTGGCATGCGGGAGATGAACCGGGGCGCTGCTATTGCTCGGATCGAACGGTCCGTTAGCGATCTCTTCAATGAAGTCGGCCAGCTTAAGGTGAGTTTTCTTGTCGCTTGGAAGGGTCAGCGTATGGCGCTCAGTCCCCAGCTCGACACTGAATGCGGTCTCAGTTGCGCCCCGTTCTACTTTGAGGCGGAACGCAAGGCACTCGCGTGTGGGAGCGGTTCGTAAGACATGATTGAAGGTCTCGGTCAGGTTGACCTGAGCTTTGAGCAACTGAAGGGTGCGGTTGTCGATTCGATATTTGCTCATGCCGCGTGCCCTCCGCCATTAGGATCAAATGGAGAGGGTTGAGGCTTGGCAATAAGCTTTGGTTTGTTGTTGTGAATGATGATCAAGCAGCCCGTGACGGACTGCAGCTGCTCGATCATCTTTTTATTGCTGACGCACGCCGGGTGGACGTGGAGGGTTGCACTGGTTTGCATAGGTTAAGCCTCGCTCTGTGGTGTAAGAGTGAGGCAAAAATAACCTAGGTGTTAGATCCATGCAGCAACTTTGGTTTTAGGTGTTGTGATTTCTTGGCAAGGGCGGGGCGTTGACCGGCCGAACTGTCGACCACCAGAAGACGCGCCCTAACACCTTCATCTGTTGTTCCACGAATTGTTCGAACGTGTAAGTTTCGTCGGGATGTTCGGATTGGTTGTAGCTGATAAGCCTGAGGCCCCCTCCATCCAAGCGTTCCAAAAACTTTATTCTCAGTGCGCCGTCCTGCTCAATGGCATAGAGATGATCTGCGATGACTCGCGTCATTCCTCTATCTATACCGACTGTAGCGCCATGAAGGATCAGAGGCTCTTGGCTGCGGCCTGTTACAGGAGCGCACAAGGCATTTGCCGGGTCTACGCCACATTGGCGTAGGGTTGCTAAGGAGAAGCGAAGAACACGTCCATATTCAGCTTGCACTGCAGTTCTTCCCGCTCCGGCAGAAATCTCGACCTGTTTAAAAAGTGGAATTTCGACCTCGTCGTCATTCAACGGTGTATTGCTGTCCCAGGCAGAAACGGGGTCCAGAACGAGCGGACCGACAGGTTTCTCTTGGTGGCGGACGATCGGTGTAACAGTCGCCGGCATATCACCGTTTTCGAGCCATGACAGAGACAAATTTAAGCCTCTAGCAATGGCTCCAGTTTTGCGACTTTCCCTCGTCTGGCCGTCGACAATCTTGAAGATCGTCGCCTGAGAACACCCTGAAAGCTTTGCAACGTCAGTCTGGCTGAGGTTGAGCTGTTCCATGGCGTACTTGAGCCGATCTGCAAGTGTGGGGAGAAGTTCGATAGGTAAGTATTTCATGTTTCTGATTCTACAACCGTGGTTGTGACCCGTCTTAGACTATTGGGTGTTGACTGCTCTATTACAAAGGTTGTAGATTGCGGCCTGTGATCAAATACATGGAGAGCTGGATCAATGACTTCTTGCAGTACAGATGCCGACTTGTGTCGAGTGGCCTTGGAAAAGGTCATCACGATTTGCGGCAACAATCAGTCAGAGCTTGCCCGCCGCTGCAACGTTAAGCAGCCCCATGTGTGGAAATGGATAAAGGCAGGTCGTGTTCCTACTGAACGTGTTCATTCGGTTGCGCGTGCGTCAGGCGGCAAAGTTCTGCCACACGAACTACGACCCGATCTACCTGATCTTTTCCCGGCGCCATCGTTTCCAGCAGTTGCTGCTTAAACATTAGAAAAAAGGCGACCCAAGGGTCGCCCAGTTCCTCCCGACACGCACCACCACAGCGCTGTCGGGCCGCGTTAGGGGTTGGCGGGCAAACCAAATGCAAAACCGCCCACTCCTCACGCGTTTCCAAAGCTCGGAAGCTTTGGTGTTGCTGCCTTTTCCACCACAGAGCTGGCAGCTGTTGCGCCTGGGTGAACAACGGATTGTTCGCCCCGGCACGGTGCCGGTGTTGGTCATAGGGACCTCGCCGGCGTTTGGGCCTATCAAGCCACACGACAAATGTATCACTACTGCATGTCGTGCGGCACTGGCAACATTCAAGGATTAATGCCATGAGCCGAATTGCTCTGAGTTCTGTAGATCGAGCCCAGCGGGAAGTCCTGCCGCTCGATCTTGCGCTTTATCACGCTGCACGCGACTACCCGGGCGGTGCAGCTGCCATCGCTGCCACCACTGGCCGCAACGCCACGACGTTGCAGCACAAGCTTTCCCCAACCCATCCAAGCCACACCGTGAACATCCAAGAGTTTGGGGAGATCCTGGAACTGACTAAGGATCGCCGCATTCTGGATGCGGTGCATGCGCTGGTGGGCGACACGACCTGGCAGGAACTGGCTGAGGCCTATACCAACGACATGCCCGAGACATTGACGACCGGCATCGCTGAGTATTTCCGGCAGGTGGCGGATCTTGCAGACACCTGGGCCAAGAGCATCGGTGACGGCGTCGTCTCCGATCAAGAATTGGCAGCGATTCGCCTGCAGGTGTTCAGGGGGATCCAGGGACTGCTCGGATTATTCAATCGCGCCACCTACGTCAACCAGACGACGCGAGGTGCTGACCATGGCTGACATTGCAGACTTCGCTAATGATCTGGTGCTAGAGCGCGTCGACCAAGCGCTCGCAGCACGTCGCATCGCCGCCAAACCTGCTTTGGCGGCGCATTCGTTTCTGTTCTGCGAAGAGTGCGATGAGGCAATTCCGGAGGCGCGCCGTGTGGCGCAACCTGGCTGCACGCATTGTGTGGATTGCCTTTCCCTCGCGGAGTTGAAGGGAGCTCGTCATGCTCGATGAAGTGCTGGCTCAGTTTGCGGACTACGGCCTTATACCTGCGCAGCCGCTGGTTTTCGGTAAGCTCACTCGTTGCAAGACGGCGCAGGATAAGGGCACCGAAAAGAACGGCTGGTACGTCGCCCATGAACATCGCACTGAGAAAGGCGAGACGCTTATTTTCGGTTCGTTCGGCGATTGGCGTTCGGGCGAGACGCAGAAGATCAAGGTCAAGGCTGGTCGGATGTCTCCCGAAGAGCGCGAGGTCATGCGCGCTCGTCAGGAAGAAGGCAAGCGTCGTGCTGCAGAGATGGCAGCTAATGCGGCACGTCGAGCGGCAAAGCGAGCGGATAGCTTGTTCCAGCGCATGCCGGAGAAGGGTCGTAGCGAGTATCTTGACCGCAAGCAGATTGTCGGTTTCCGGGTACGCTACGCGCCGCGTTCTGGGGCCGTCCTGATTCCCATGAGCAATGCGCGGGACGATATCGTCGGGCTTCAGGTGATTTACCCGAACAAACAGGAAGATACCGGTCGGGACAAGTCTTACTGGCCCTACGGGATGTCAAAAGAGGGTGCTTTCCACCTCATCGGTCCGGATGCCGATCCGGGTGATCCAGTGCTGGTATGTGAGGGCTACGCAACAGGCGCCAGCCTGCATATGGCGACTTCGCTGACCGTGGCGGTGGCATTTGACGCGGGTAACCTACTGGCCGTGTGTAAGGCCATGCGCGAGCGGTTTGCCGGTTGCCCTCTCATCATTTGCAGGGACGATGACTGGAAGACCACTAAGCCAAACGGTGACGCCTGGAACCCCGGAGAAGAGAAGGCCAATAACGCGGCACTGATCGTCGGCGGCCAGGTGGTTTCGCCGATCTTCTCCAGTGAGCGAGAAGTGAAGTGGACCGACTTCAACGATCTGCATGTCGCCGAGGGTTTGGAAGCGGTGCGCCGTCAGGTGCTGGCCGTGGTCAAGCCGCCGGCTGCAGGTGGTTGGAAAGATCTACTAGCTCGCAGCGATAGCGGCGCTCTGATCGCACACATGCAGAACGTTGAATTGATATTGGCCAATGATCCACGTTGGGCTGGAGTCATCAGCTACAGCGCCTTCAGTTCGAAGCTCGTCAAGTTACGTGCGGCGCCTTATGGCGGCGGCACGGGTGATTGGGCGGACATCGATGACGTGCGGGTGATGAAGTGGCTCGCGCAGCAATACAACCTTCGGGTCAAGGCGTCCCATGTGATCGAGGCGGTCAGTGTGGTCGCACATGATCATGCATTTCATCCGGTGCGGCAGTACCTGCGCAAGCTCGAATGGGATCGCGTGCCTCGTCTGGAAAGCTGGCTCACCGATGTCATGGGTGTGAAGGCCACCGACTACTCGTCCAAGGTTGGCAAGCGCTGGATGTTGTCGGCCGTGGCCCGAGTGATGAAGCCTGGCTGCAAGGCTGACTCGGTGATGATCCTTGAGGGTGCGCAGGGCGCCGGTAAGTCGACGGCGATGAGCATTCTCGGCGGCGAGTGGTTCATGGATACGCCATTCGCCCTGGGCGACAAGGACGGCTTTCAGGCGATCCGGGGCAAGTGGATCGTCGAGCTGGGTGAGTTGGACAGCTTCAACAAGGCCGAGAGTACCAAGGCCAAGCAGTTTTTCTCGGCGTCCACCGACACTTACCGCGAGAGCTACGGCCGCAGAACAATGGACGTGCCACGCCAGTGTGTTTTCGTGGGTACAACAAACCAGGACGAGTATCTCAAAGATGCCACCGGCAACCGCCGTTACTGGCCGGTGGCGTGCACCAAAGTCGATCTTGAGTTATTGCGCTCCATCCGCGATCAGCTGTGGGCCGAGGCGGTGTTCTGCTACGACGCGGGCGATCTTTGGTGGGTAACGCTGGACGAGGCGGCATTGTTCGCGGAGGAGCAGGACGAGCGCTTCGTAGTGGACGAATGGGAAACGCCAATCTTGACCTGGTTGGAAGAGTCGCAGATTGGTGAGACCACAACCGGCAGTGAGGTGCTGACACAGGCACTCAAGCTCGACCCGGGACATTGGGGTAAGCCAGAGCAGATGCGCGTCGGTGCCATCCTTCATCGGCTGGGCTGGAGGCGTTACAGGCTCGGTGCTATGACCAAAAGTCGGCAGCGGTTGTGGGGCTACAAGAAGCCAGCGGACTGGGGGAAAGCGCCTGAGTTGGAAGTAGACGTTGCCGAGGAGCTTTGTTTCGATGATTAAGGAGATCGATTCGTTGCTTCAGTTATGGGCTCGGGAGTTGCATTCCGACCATTCGAAAGGCGGTCTGGCCGGTGGAAACATGGTTGCGATGATGATGGAGAGTAACGGCCAATTAATCCGCGGGCGGCGTGCATTCCGTGCGCCGTTAGAGAGCTCGTTGGATATCGAGCTTATCGTGAACAAGCACCTCGCGCCCGAGCTGGTGAAGGTCGTGCGAGAGCACTACTGCACCCTCGATGTGGATATGCGTTTGCGTTATGCGCACTGCGGCTGCGGGCGTGACACTTATTATCAGCGTCTTCATGAGGCTCATTTGGTTATCTGGGGCGTGTTGATGGGGGTGGCTGCTTGACCCCAGGCATGGCTCCGGCAGTTGCTGTCCCACCGGCCCGCCTTGTCCCACTATGTTTTGGCGTAGTGGGACAGGTGCGGGCCTTGTCTTTGCTGGGCTGTCCCACCGTCCTACCTTGTAACGTTACCCGCCCGCATATGCGTAGCAGACACAATGCACGCGCGCTTCACGCGCAAGCGTGTTTATAAATTTCTCTCTTTACACGAGAAAATAGATAAATAAGTAGGACGGTAGGGCTAAGCCCCGAATTTGGGCGCTCTCAGGCGTCCCACCTCAATTCTAAAAGGTGGGACAGATGGGACGCCGCTTCAAAAGCGATAGCCGAGTGAATACGTTGTACCCATGTAGCACCTGTGTAATACCCATATTGCACCCGTATTGTGCCATGGCATTAAAACTCTCTTGCTGCCACCGGAATCGACCTGTAGAAAGTAGTCATCTTCGATAGGTGCGACCGCAGAGAGCGGCACGCACCAACCACCAAACCCGGCCATTGCGCCGGGTTTTTGCGTTTAGGGGTTGGCGATGACAAGCGAGCAACAAGCACTGGCAGAAATGCCGATCTGGTTAGTGATCGTCCTGGCCCTGGTCGGTGGCGTATCGGGGGAAATGTGGCGGGCCGACAAGGACGGGGCGCGAGGCTGGGCATTGTTGCGCAGGCTGGCACTCCGGTCCGGTGCCTGCATTGTCTGCGGGGTGTCGGCGATGATGTTGATGATCGCTGCCGGCATGACCATCTGGACGGCGGGCGCCTTGGGTTGCCTGACAGCAATGGCCGGCGCGGACGTAGCCATCGGCTTGTACGAACGCTGGGCTGCCAAGCGGCTTGGTGTGTGCGACGTCCCGCCGAATGGCGGCGGGCCAGCCTGAAACCGCCGGGGACCCTGGGGTTATTCGGAGGGTACGGGGTCGGAAACCCGCGGGAAACTGTTAGCCGCAGGCTCCCCAGCTTACTGAAATTTCAATCATTGAAATCTTGAAAGGATTCATTGAAATACGTTGAAAAAGGAGGGCTCATGACAGAACCAACCTACCTGTCGAAGAGTGCCTTCGCGGCCCGGCTCGGCAGGTCGCCGAGTTACATCACCTGGCTGAAAGATAACAACCGTTTGGTACTTTCGCCCAACGGCAAACAGGTTGATGTACATGCCACCGAAGCGCTGATTCGCGACACCGCAGACCCGAGCAAGGTCGCCGTCGCCGAACGACATCAGCAGGACCGGATTCAGCGTGACGTTTACAGCCAACTGTCCACCCAGACCGAGCCGACTTCCACGGCTGCGCCGCCGCAGGTGCTTACCGGCGACGGCAAGCTACCGGATTTCCAAAAGGCCCGCGCTCTGCGCGAACACAACATGGCGAAGTTGGCGGAGATCGAGCTGGGCAAAGCCCAAGGCTCGCTGGTGTCCAAGGAGGCGGTCGAAACCGGTGCCTACAACGCCGGCCGCTTGCTGCGCGATCAGCTTTTCGGTCCGCTACCGCAACTGTCCCATGACCTGGCAGCCATGACCGATCCTTGGCTGATCGAAAAACATCTGACCGCCACCTTCCGTCGAACGCTGGAAGAAGCCGAGCGGCTCTCTGCAGCGGACCTTGACCACGCCATGACATCGGACTGAACCCATGCACACGGAATTTCCTGACGGTGCAGAGGTGTACCGTGAGGCCTATTTCCGTGGACTGCGCCCAGACCCCGATCTCTGGATCGACGAATGGGCCGACGAGTACATGAGAATCCCGCGTGACACCGGTGCCCCTGAGCCCGGCCAGTACCGCACCTCCCGGACACCTTATGCCCGCGAGCCAATGCGCTGCCTGTCGCCGGCTCACCCTTGCAGACGCGTGATCACCATGGTGGCCTCGCAGTTGATGAAAACCCAGATCGCCCTGAACTGGATGGGCGGCCTGATCCACATGGCGCCGTCGAATATTCTGGCGCTGCTCCCTAGCCTCGGCCTGTCCAAGCGCGTGTCGGGGCGGATCAGCAAGACCATCAAAGCCACGCCCGTTCTGCGCGAACGGGTCGCGGCCACCCGCTCGCGGGACGCACGCAACACGATGGACACCAAGGAATTCGAGGGTGGCTCGCTGTACGTCACCACCGCCGGTTCTGCGGCCAACCTTTCAGAGCTGTCGGCGCGTTATATCTACGGCGACGAAGTCGATCGCTGGGAGAACGACGTCGGCCAAGAGGGTGATCCCATCCGGCTGGCCGAGACGCGGGCGACCAACTTCGGTCGCAACGCCAAGATCTATTTCTCCAGCTCGCCGACGATCAAAGGCGCCTCGCGGATCGCCGACCTATTCGAGTCCAGCGACCAGCGCTACTACTACGTGCCATGCCCTACCTGTGGTCATATGCAGGTGCTGGAATGGGAGCGGCTGCACTACAGCAAGGACCTCAGTACTGTGCATTACGAGTGCGCAGCACCTGAATGCGACGTTCTGATTGAGGAACACCACAAGAGCGACATGCTCGCCCGAGGCGAGTGGCGCGCCCATGCAGCTGGCGACGGCAAGACCGTTGGCTTTCATCTCAACGCACTGTATTCCCCGACTGGTTGGATGGACTGGGGATCGCTTGCCGTCGAGTTCGAAGATGCCAAAAAAGCCCAGGCCCAAGGCGACACGAGTCTGATGCAGGTGTTCTACAACACCCGTCTGGCCAAGGTTTGGGACAGTGCGCTCGAACAGACCAAAGCAGAAGTGCTGATCGCTCGGGCGCGGCTGGAAAACTACACCCTCGGTTCGATGCCGGTCGGTGTGCTGATGCTGACCGGCGCCGTCGACGTCCAAGCCAACCGTCTGGAATTGATGGTGATGGGCTTCGGCGTCGGCATGGAGCGCTGGGTTGTTGATCACCAGATCATCTGGGGCGACCCGGCAGACGAACGCACCTGGGCGGTGCTGGATGAGAAACTCAAGGCCCGTTACCGGCATCCCTGCGGCGTAGGTCTGGCGATTCTCGCCGTGGGTGTCGACTCCGGTGGTCATCACACTGATGAGGTTTACCAGTTCTGCCGCGTTCGCCGCTGGCGCAACATCTTCGCCATCAAGGGCGCAAGCAAGCCTGGTAGGCCGGTGATTGCACAGCGCCCGTCCATGGTCGACGTGACATGGAAGGGCCAGACCGAACGCAACGGTGCCGAGCTGTGGTTCGTCGGCACTGACACCGCTAAAGACTGGATCTACAACCGTTATCCATTCCCGGACGGACCGGGATCGCTGCACTTTGCCAACGACCTGCCGGACGAATTCTTCGCCCAGTGCGTCGCCGAACGCAAAGTTGTGCGCTACGTGCGCGGCCACAAGCGCATCGAATGGGTGAAGGGCAAGGCAGAGCGCAACGAAGCGCTCGACTTAATGGTGTACTGCCTCGCCATGGCGCATTATCTCGGCATCAACCGCTACCAGGAACACGATTGGGACCGGGTGCGACAAGCCCTGGCCCAGTCCGGTTTGTTCGATGACGCCTTGAACATCAAGCCTGTTCAGGGTGAGCGACTTGACGTTGAGCAAACACCGGCGCCTGCTGCTGTACGCCAAGCCCAGCCCGCACCACCACCCGCTGCACCGGTTACGCAAGCGCGACCGGCAGCACCCCCTCAACGCCGCAGCTCTGCCAGCGGCTATCTGAAGAGACGCTGATATGTCCTTTACAAAAAAGCACCTCGACGCGGTTGAGGCGGCCATTGCTCGCGGTGAGAAAACTGTGCGCTACACCGACCGTACCGTGGAATACCGCACGGTCGATGAGCTGCTCAAGGCGCGGGAAGAAATACGCTCGTCGCTTGCCAGCGCTGCCGGGCCACGTTCGCGCGTGGTCCGGCTGTACCATGCAGGGAAGGGGGTCTGATGGCCCGACACTTCCCCACGCTGACCCGTAACGGATTTGTCCTGCCGTCCAACATCAAGGCCAGCTACGAGGGCGCTGGGGAAGGGCGCCGCTCCACCGGCTGGGACGCTCCCGACAACGGGATCAACAGCATCAACACCCCGGCACTGCGTAACCTGCGGTCGCGCTCCCGGGCGGCGGTTCGCAATGACCCGTATGCCTTCAATGTCATCGACAAGCGTGTCAGTAACCTGATCGGCACGGGCATCACCCCTCGGCCGACGACTGATGACGATGCCTTGCGCAAGCTACTGCAGGAGCTGTGGGGGGATTGGGTCGATGAGTCGGACGCGGATGATCGCACCGACTTCTATGGCCAGCAGGCGCTGGTAGCACGCACGGTTGAAACCTCGGGCGAGTGCTTCGTACGGTTGCGTCCGCGCGGGCTTGATGAAGGCTTGGCCGTTCCGCTGCAGCTGCAGATCCTCGCACCGGAATTTGTGCCGCACGACAAATTCGAATCCACCAAAAACGGCAACGTGATCCGCGCCGGTATCGAGTTCACCCCAGGCGGCAAGCGTGTGGCGTACTGGATGTATTTGTCGCATCCGCGTGATGCGGCCTCGCTGAACGCCGGGTACAACCAGCTTGTTCGCGTGCCGGCGACTCAGGTGCTGCACATCTTCGAACCGGTCGAGCCGGGCCAGTTGCGCGGTGTGCCGCGATTGTCGCCGGTGCTCAAGCGCCTGCGCAGTCTCGACAACTACGACGACGCAGTGTTGTTCCGCCAAGAGGTGGCCAATCTGTTCGCCGGTTTCATCAAGCGTCCGGCGCCGGACTCGGGACCACTTCCCAGAGATCCGGTGACCGGTCAGCCGCTCGACCTGGATCGCGACGGCTTCACCCCGATGGTCGCGCTCGAACCCGGCACCATGCAGGAACTGGGCGCGGGCGAAGAGGTTGAGTTCTCCAAACCACCGGACGCCGGCAACAACTACCCGGACTTCATGCGGCAGCAACTGATGGCTGCTGCAGCGGGGTCGGGTACGCCTTACGAGATCCTCACCGGCGACATGCGCGGTATCAACGACCGGGCTCTTCGGGTGGTGCTCAACGAATTTCGACGCCGTCTGGAACAACTGCAATTCAGCGTGTACGTGCATCAACTATGCCGCCCAGTACGGGCAGCGTGGATGGATATGGCGGTGCTGTCTGGCGTCCTGGTGCTGGACGATTACGCACAGAAACGCCGCCAGTACCTGCGCACTCGCTGGGTGCCTCAAGGCTGGGCCTACATCCAGCCAGTGCAGGACGTGCAGGCACGCCGGATGGAAGTACAGGCCGGCTTTTCCTCTCGCAGCGAGATGGTGCTGCGCACCGGCTACGACGCCGAAACTGTCGATCTGGAAAACGCCGCCGATTTGGCACGGGCCACAAAACTGGGCCTCAACTACAACACCCTTGATGCCGTCGAAGACACCGACGACAAGGAGCAACCATGAGCAAAAGCGCGAAACCACGTATTTACAATCGCGCCGGCAAGCGCGTCGAGGTTCAGGACAAAACCTGGTACGCCCTGCAGTCCAGCGGAGAGGCCACCGAGCGAGTGATCGAGGTTTTCGTCTATGGCGAGATCGGCGCGTGGGGCATCACTGCCAATCAGTTCGTGCAGGATCTGCGCGCCATGGATGATGGTGTGTCACCGGTGATCGCTGCGTTCAACAGTATCGGCGGCGACCTGTTTGACGGTCTCGCCATGCACAACGCGCTGTCGCGTCTGGGCGAGCGTTGCACTGGACGAATCGATGCGCTTGCTGCCAGTGCCGCGAGTGTCGCCGTATGCGGTGCACACCGCGTAGTCATCGCGGCGAACGCCATGTTGATGATTCACAACCCATATACGTATGCAGGCGGTGGCGCTGAGGACTTCCGCCGGGTCGCTGATGTATTGGATCAAACCTTGGAGGCGATCATTGCGGCCTATAAAGCCAAGGCGCCCGACATCGATGACGTCGAACTGCGGCGAATGGTTGATGCTGAAACCTGGCTGACTGCTAACGAAGCGGTGGCTCTTGGTCTTGCAGACGAAGTCGGAGACGGCATCAAGGTCAAAGCCTGTCTGGGTCAAGGCGCGGTGCTGCAACGGTTCCAGCACGCTCCGGTTGAGTTGGTGGCGCAACTCGACGAACCACCTGAACTGGATTCTGAACTGGAACTTGTGGAGCCGCCTCTGGTGCCGCCCGTTGTCGACTCTGCCAAGTTGGCATTGATGATCACCCAGCGCTGCACGGCGGCGGGCATCAGCAACCTGATCGAGCCACTGCTCAAGTCCACCCAGCTTGAAAGCGAGGAAATCGTTCTCGCCGGCCTGGCACGCGCCAAGGCGGTGAACGACCTCTGCGTGGCCGCGCGTCTGCCTGAATTCAGCGCCGAGTATGTCGCGGCAGGGCTGGACGCTGCCGCGGTGCGTGCGCGTCTCTTCGACAAGATTGTCACCAGCGGCAAGGGCTTTGAAATCGACAATAGTCTGCCTCTGGCGGACGACCCAGCGCCCAAGGTGCTGGCCAAACAACCTGACCCCAACTCGATTTGGGCTGCTCGCCAAGCGGCTCAAACTGGAACCGCGCGCGGCGCGAAAGGAGCACGAGCATGACCATCAAACAGGAACCGATGCACGCAGGTGAATTCCTGCTGTCCGAGGGCGCTGGCACGATCTCGCGCGAAGCGATCAATGTCGCTGCGGGTCCAGCATTGTGGCCGGGCCAAATTCTCGGGCTGGTGACTGCCAGCGGCGAATTCGCACCGTACAACCCAACGGCAGAGGACGGCACAGAAAACGCTGTCGCCATTCTTTACGGCCCGCTCGGCGAATCCGACGTGGTGCGTCGCGGTCGCGCTGTTGTCCGGCTGGCCGAAGTCAGCGAAGCCCACCTGACCGGCCTCGATCTGGCAGCCGAGAAAGCCTTGGCCGCACATTCGCTGATCGTCCGCTAAAGCATTTTCCTCTTTATTTTGCATCCCGCCGCGTGCGGGATTTTTCGTTTCTGGAGAGTACCCATGGCCGATATCGCCATTTTTGACGACGAAGCGTTTACCGTTACTTCGCTCACCGCTGCACTCAATGATCAACCGTACCTGCCAGGGCGCATCAGCGCTCTGGGCCTGTTCCGCGAGGAAGGCATTACTACGCTGACCGTGCAGATTGAAAAGGACGGCGACACCCTTGCACTGGTGCCCGCTGGTGAACGTGGTGGTTCTGGCTTGGTGGTTGCTGCCAGCAAGCGCAACCTGATCCCGTTCAACACTGTGCACCTGCCTGAGCGCTTCACGATCAAGGCTGACGAGATCCAAGGCATCCGTGCCTTCGGCACTCGCACTGAACTGCAGGCAGTGCAGGACGTGGTCAATGCGCGGCTGGCAAAGGCGCGGCGCCAGTTGGACGCCACACACGAATTCCAGCGTATGGGCGCACTGAATGGCCAGATCCTCGACGCCGATGGCAAAACCGTACTGCTGGATCTCTATGAACGCTTCGGTGTGCAGCGTCAGAAGTTGCCCATGGGGCTGGCTGACGCCAGTACCGAACTGCGGGTCAAGTGCGGTGAAGCGCTGGACATGCAGGAAGACGCACTCGGCAGTGTGACCAGCACCGGTTCTCGCGCCTTCTGCGGCAAGAACTTCTGGAACAAGCTGATCGTTCACAAGTCGGTCGTTAAAACTTATGAAGGCACGCTCCAAGCTGCAGCACTGCGAGGTGATGCACGGGAAAGCTTCGAGTTTGGTGGCATTACTTGGGAGCGCTACCGTGGCAAGGTCGCTGGTGTCTCTTTCGTCCACGACGATCAGGCGTTGCTGGTTCCGGAAGGCGTGCCGGATCTGTACATCTCGGTGTTCGCGCCGGCTGACTACATGGAAACGGTCAACACCCAAGGCATCCCGTACTACAGCATGATCGAGCCGCTGCCCTTCAACAAAGGCATGGCCGGTGAAGCCCAGTCCAACCCGCTGCACCTGTGCACCCGACCGCGTGCGCAGGTCCTGCTGGAACTCTGACCGTGGGCTTTCGCGATCTGATCGCCGAGGTCGACGCTGTGGTGTTCGAAACGCTGGGCGATACGGCGCGAATCGAGGGTCGTGAAGATCCAGTGTTCGGCATGTTCGCCGCGCCTTGGCTGCAACCCAAGTTCGGCAAGCTCAACACCGGGTTGCGCGAGCCTCGCTTCGAGATCCGCGTCAGCGATTCGCAAGGTCTGGAACAGGGCATGTTGGTCAGCGTTGACCTGCCTGCCTTGGATGGCGGCGGTGACTACGACCTGATCCAGCTCGAACCGAGCGGTGACGGGCTGGTCGCTCTGATTCTGAGGTTACGGCCATGAGCGTCGGCAGCTATTTCAAACCCTCGGCCGGGGGCGGGATGATCTCCATCCAGTCCTCGGCCGCACATTTTCAAGCGTTCCAGGACTTTGCCAAGGTGGTGCCTAAAGCGGCTGCTGCGGCGCATCGGCGCGCGATCAACAAAACGTTGGGAAGGTTGCGCACGCACATTGCCCGAGCCGTCAGCCGGTCAGAGCGCATTGCCGTAGCAGCGGTGCGTCAGCGGTTGCGCAGCTATCCAGTTTCCGGCGCGGCCGCGAGCGGCAAATTATGGTTTGGGTTGAACACCATCGAATCCAGCCGGA
The DNA here is from genome assembly GCF_036668835.1 of Pseudomonas koreensis. GTDB lineage: Bacteria > Pseudomonadota > Gammaproteobacteria > Pseudomonadales > Pseudomonadaceae > Aquipseudomonas > Aquipseudomonas koreensis_I. The sequence continues at coordinate 924,178 of NZ_JAZEVW010000001.1, read as the reverse complement.
TCGGCCGGGCGCGGCAGACCGGTAGCGGTGTGTCGGTGGCGGGGCGGCGTTACCAAGGTGCCTTTCTCAAGAAGGTCTACGGCAACAAGCCCGACATCTGGATCCGTACGGCCAGCAAGCATTTCAACGCGGACGACTACCCGGACAGCACGGTCTCCCCCGGTCGCGGGCCGAGTTCGGGCTGGGTCGCCGAAAACGGTAGTCGTTTCCCGCTGGCCAAGGCCAAGGTGTCGCTGGAGCAAGCCCGGCCGCATTTCGACAGCTGGGTCAAAAAGGCAGATGAGATCCTTTTGGCGATTCTCAAACAAGAACTCAACTTTGAGCTGCAGAAATACCTCAAGAGGATCGGCAATGTCTGACGAACCGTTCAGCCTGGACCAGCTTTATCGGGCGGTAGAACAGCATCTGCGTACCCACTTGCCTGGCGTGCAGGCCGTCACAGCCTGGCCAGACATTAAGGATCGCGTGTTGCTGCCAGCGGTATTTCTGGAGGTGGCCGAGATCGAGCCGGGTACCGATATCGGTACCGGCGAAACCTCGCTGGTCTGCAAGTTCGAGGCTCGGATCATTGTTGACCCGATCAAGCCGCACCATCATCAACAGGTCGTGCAATTGGCGACGCAGTTGGCGGTGCTGCTGCGTGCGCAGACGTGGGGATTGGCAGTTGAACCCGCCGAGTTTGTGCAATCGCTGCAGGACTTTACCCAGCCGCACCTGGATGGATACACCGTATGGCTGGTGGAGTGGACTCAGCAGGTGTATCTCGGCGTTGAGGAATGGCCGTGGTTGGACGAACCGCCGGGTACGTTGGTGCTGGACATTGATCCGGGTGATGGGCCATTCCAGCCCGAGGATCTGCCATGAGCTACGCAAGCGCACAGCATGACCGCATGATCGCGGGGGCGGTAAAGGCTTGCTATGTGGTCGCGGTGGATTTGTCCGCTTCGCCGCCGGTATGTCGCGTGTCGGATGGCAGTGAATGGGTCAGCGCGTGGGTGCGCTGGCACAGCATCGCGGCGGGCAAGGCCAGGCACTGGCGGGCGCCGTCTTTGGGTGAGCAGGGCAGTTTGATCAGTCCCAGCGGTGACGTGTCACAAGGCACGTTTGTCCCGGGCCTGTATGGCAATGCCGGACCGCCGCCAGATAATCGCGATCACGTCGAGGTCTGGCGCTTCGATGATGGCGGGTCGCTGGTCTACGACTGGCAGGCCAAGAGCTACAGCATCACGCTGCCGAGCGGTACGGTCACCATCAAAGTGGCCAGCACCGAAGCGGTCGTGACCGATGCCGCCGTGAGCGTGACCACCGGCAACATCAATCTGAAAGCGGCGGTGATGATCGACGGCGCGCTACACGTTACCAAGGGCATCACCAGCGCCGGTGCGATCATTGACGCCACTGGCAACAGTAATCACCACACGCATTAGTTCATTCACGACAGCCCGCCCAGTGCGGGCTTTTTCATGCCTGGAGAAATACATGGCCAAGATCGATACGACCGTCACCGAGGTGCAAGCGTCCTCCGAACCGGCATTGTCATCCTCAACTTACTCATCGCCTGAGTCCTTGAAATTCCGCGACAAGCTCTACACGTCGCGACTGTTGATCGTGCCCGGCACTGACCGTTTCTATCCGGTCGACAAGGCGACGGTAGTGGTGCCGGCTTCCGACATCGAAGCGGTCAAGTTCCTGAAAGCCAGCGAAGAATACGAGCCGTTCAAGGAGTGACATCGATGATCGGAATGGATCGCCAGACCGGCCTACCCATATCCGGCATTGAGCACCTGCGGCAATCCATTGCCGACATCTTGAGTACGCCGCTGGGCAGTCGCCGGCACCGTATGGAATACGGCAGCAAGCTACGGCGGTTTGTCGATTTACCCATCAACGAAGGCTGGAAAAGCGCCGTACAGGCTGAGGTTGCCCGCGCTCTGGGGCGATGGGAGCCGCGTTTGAAGTTGGATCAGGTGCGCGTCATTTCCGTCATTGGCGGGCAAATCAATTTGCAAATCGTCGGGAAGTACCTGGGCGACAGCGTCACGTTGGAGGTGGCTGCATGAGTACCGTAGATCTGTCGTCGCTGCCAGCGCCGACCGTGCTGGAGCCTCTGGACTTCGAAGAGGTGTATCAGGATGGGTTGAGCGTGTTTCGTGGGTACATGGGTGGCAACTGGACGGCCGCACTGGAAAGCGATCCAGTCGTCAAAGTGCTTGAGGTCGGGGCCTACAACAAGGTCGGCAACCGCGCCCGGGTCAATGACGCCGGCAAGGCGCTGTTGCTGGCGCACGCCATTCGCGGCGACCTCGATCACTTGGGGGCAAACGTCAATCTGAAGCGTCTTGTCATTCAGGCCGAGGATCTGCTGGCGGTGCCGCCGGTGCCCAAGGTCATGGAAGACGACGACCCGTTTCGCGAGCGCATCCAGTTGGCCTATGAGGGCTTGACCACGGCCGGCCCGCGTAACAGCTACATCCTGCATGCGCGTAACGCCTCTGGGCTCGTAGCAGATGCCACGGCCGAAAGCCCGAAGCCCTGTTACGTCACGGTCACAGTGCTGGGGTTGGACGGGGAAGGCGAAGCGCCGCCGGAGCTGCTGGCCACTGTAGCCGCTGCGCTGAATGACGATGACGTCCGGCCGGTGGGTGATCGAGTGACGGTGCAGAGCGCGCAGGTGATCCGTTACGAGATTGACGCCATTTTGCACATGGCCAGCGCCGGACCAGAAGCGGATGCCAGTTTGGCCGAGGCGAAAAGCCGCTTGGCAGCCTGGATCAATCCACGCAAGCGGCTGGGCGTTGAGGTCGCCCGCTCTGCTGTTGACGCTCAGTTGCACGTTGCCGGCGTTGCCCGGGTTGAGTTGGTCGGGTGGCAGGATCTGGCCCCGACCAAGGCGCAAGCGGCTTTCTGTACCAGCTACAACGTGAGGCTGGCGGGCTGATATGAAAAGTCTCCTACCGCTCAACAGCACGCAACTGGAACGGGCCATGGAGGCCGCGTTTTTCGAAAAGACGATTGTCCCTCTGCGCGATCTCTACAACGCTGATACCTGCCCGGTTCATTTGCTGCCGCATTTGGCGTGGGCGTGGTCGGTGGATCGCTGGGATTATCGCTGGACGGAAGCAACCAAGCGCGCGGCCATCAAGGCCTCGTACTACATCCACAAGCACAAAGGCACCATCGGCGCGTTGCGCCGGGTGGTCGAGCCGCTCGGCTACCTGATCGAGATTGTCGAGTGGTTCAACACGGTGCCTGAGGGCGTGCCGGGCACCTTCGCTCTGAAGGTCGGGGTTCTCGATACCGGCATCACCGAAGAAATGTATCAGGAGCTTGAGCGCCTGATTGACGACGCCAAGCCCGTCACCCGGCATCTGACCGGGCTGGCGATCAGCCTGGAAACTCAAGGCAATTTGAATATCGCCGTGTCCGTCTACGAAGGCGAAGAAATCGACATTTATCCGCCCGTCATGCGTGACATTGAGGTCACTGGCAGCTTTGGCGTGGTCGGCCGCGAACACACCATAGACACTTTGGACGTTTATTATGATTGATGCGAATTCGCAGTTTTTCGCGATCCTTACGAACGTGGGGATGGCCAAGCAGGCGAACGCCGACGCGCTCGGCATTCCCTGGCTGATCACGCAAATGGGCGTGGGTGATGCCAACCCGAGCGGGCTGGCGGATCCGCCCAATCCGGTGCCGTCGGCCAGCCAAACCAAGCTGCTCAACGAGTGGCGCCGCAAGCCGCTCAACCAACTGAAGATTGACCCGGTCAACCCGGCGGTGATTATCGCCGAGCAGATCATCTCGGCCGACGAGGGCGGTAAGTGGATCCGCGAAATCGGCCTCTACGATGCGGACGGCGATCTGGTGGCGGTGGCCAACTGCGCGCCAAGCTTCAAGCCGCTGCTGTCGCAAGGCTCGGGCCGCACGCAAATCGTGCGGATGAACTTCATTGTCACCAGTACCGGCAACATACAGCTCAAGATTGACCCGGCGATTGTGCTGGCCTCGCGGGCCTACGTCGACGCGGCCATTCTGGAAGTGCTGCCGAAGAACAAGCCTGCGGGCCAGTACACCCGCGTCAAAGTCAACGATCGCGGGGTGTTCGTGTCGGGTGATAACCCGGAAACGCTGGCTGGGATGGGCATCAAGGACACCTACACCAAAACCGAAATCGAAGCGATGATTGCGCAGGCCTCGGCGTTGCCGGTCGGTGCCATGGTCGCGTTTCCGCTGGACAAGGTAGCGCCCGGGTTTCTGGAGCTGGACGGCAGTGTTAAGAGCATCGCGGTTTATCCAGATCTGGCGGCGTTCCTAGGCACGGCGTTCAACAAGGGCGACGAGGGTGCCGGCAATTTCCGCTTGCCGGAATCGCGCGGCGAGTTCCTGCGTGGTTGGGATCATGGGCGGGGTGTGGATGCGGGCCGTGCGGTCGGTAGCTGGCAAGTAGGTACGGCGACGTATGGTGATGGCGATGGGCAAAACCTGCCTGTTCCTAACCTGAACAACGCGGCGCATGTGCGCGTTCTCGGGTTGGAGTATGACACCGCTCCGGCTGTACCCGAGCAGATCACTGTGTTGGCAACCGCAACGGCCACAACTTCGTTAATCATGGATGGCGTGCAAACGCCTGGGGCGGCCTACAACGGCGTCGACTTCATGCGTTCCCGGCCTCGAAACATCGCGGTCGTATGGTGCATTAAAGCGTGGAACGCGCCGATTAATCAGGGAAACATCGACATTGCCGCGCTCGCCGCGCGTACCGGCCGCCTGATCGGGCGACAGATCATCAAGGCGACAGCGCAGTACGTGCCGACGCCGGGTATGAAGTTCGTGCGGGTGCGTGCGATCGGTGGTGGTGGCGGTAGCAGTGGAACGCCCCCAACGGGATCGGCCAGTAACTCGGCCAGCGGTGGCGGCGCTTCGGGCAGTTGGGCTGAAGGCTGGTTTACGGCGGACGAAATCGGCGCCGGCGTGCTTGTCACCATTGGCGAAGGTGGTGCAGGTGGTGCGGCAGGCGGTGCCGGCCAGCCGGGCGGAATGACGTCTGTAGGCGCTTTGATGGGATGCCCCGGCGGTGGCGCCTCGCCGTTGCCTAACACTGTGGCAACTTCTACTTCTGCGTTGTGGGGGGCTGGAGTGCCCGGGCCTGTGGCCTATGGCGGCAATGTTATTAATAGCGCTGGCATGTGCGGCGAAGGCAGCATGTCAGTTATCAACTCTGTGCTTCCGGGTGTGGGGGGAAGCTCCCCGTTCGGTTCTGGTGGCCCTGCGTCGAACTCGGCACAGCCGGGGTCGGGCTTTGGGGCTGGTGCCAGTGGCGTGCATGCGGCGACAAATGCGGCGGCTAAGCAGGGCGCGGCGGGTTCTAAGGGCGTGGCGATCTTTGAGGAGTACGCATGAGGCTTTACGCGTGGGTTTATGAGGGGATTGTGCGCGAGCTTAAGAGCATTGCCGGCGATATCTCCAAGATGTTTCCGGCGGTGTTTGTCTGGGTGCCTGTGCCTGATGGTGTTGTGCCGGCTTTGGGCTGGCATGCGTTAGAAGGCGCTGAAGGTTGGGTCTTTTCTCCGCCATCAGCTCCCGATCGCACGGCGGCCGAACTGGCGAAGCTGATCGCCGATGAGCGTTACCGCCGCGAGGGGTTGGGCGTGGTTGTAAATGGCTTGCCGATCGACACCACGCGAGACAGCCAGTCGCTCATCGCCGGCATGGCAGTGTCTGCCCTGGTAGATGCCGATTACCGCTGCAACTTCAAGACTGGTGCCGGATTCGTTGAGCTGGGTGCGGTGCAGATTCTGGCCGTTTCATCGGCTGTTCGTGCCTATGTGCAAGCGTGCTTTGACCGCGAAAAAGCGTTACTGGAGGCGATCGGGTCGGGGGAATTCGTCGACGATATGCTGAGTGAAGGTTGGCCGGTTCCTGATCCGCCGGCAGTGCAGGAAACTGATCCAGATCCGGCACCTGAAGTAGAGCCGCAATAAACGCCCCGCACAGACGGGGCGTTTTCTTTTCCGTTACGCGTAACAAAAACACCCTAACAGCCTCGCTCATGCGGGGCTTTTTCGTTTCTGGAGACTGACCCTTATGAGTTTTTTCCACGGCGTCACGACCACGTCGGTCGACACTGGCGCGCGCACCATCTCGCTGCCGTCTTCGTCGATCATCGGTCTGTGTGCCACCTTCACCCCGGGCGTTCTCGGCGGCGGCACGGCCAAGGCCGGCGAACTGAAATTGATCACCACCGAGCGCGAAGCCATTGCCGCCTTCGGCGCCGATTCGGCAATCACCAAGGCCTGTCAGGCGATCTACGTCAAAGCCAAGGCGGTGATCGTCGCCATCGGCGTGGCCAAGCTGGAAGACCCTGCGCTGCAAACCTCGGCAATCATCGGCGGCGTGCTGGAGTCGGGGCAACGTACTGGTTTACAGGCGCTGCTCGATGGCAAAAGCCTGTTCAACGCCCAGCCGCGGCTGTTGATCGCACCGGGCCATACGGCGACTCAGGCGGTGGCCACGGCGCTCGACAGCGTGGCGCAGAAGCTGCGCGCGATCGGCATCATCGACGGCCCGGGTACGACCGACGAGGCTGCTATTGCCTACGCCGAGAACTTCGGCAGTCGCAACCTGTTTATGGTCGACCCGGGCGTCAAGTACTGGGACACCATCACCAGCAAGACCGTCGACGCGCCCGGTTCGGCTTGGGCGGCGGGCCTGTTTGCCTGGACGGATGCTGAATACGGTTTCTGGGCCTCGCCTTCGAACAAGGAGTTGACCGGCATCACCGGCACCGGTCGCGCGGTCGAGTACCTGGACGGCGACGAGACCTGCCGGGCCAACCTGCTCAACAACGCCAATATCACCACGATTATTCGCGATGACGGTTACCGCCTGTGGGGCAACCGCACGCTGTCGAGCGATCCGAAGTGGGCGTTCGTTACCCGCGTTCGCACGTTGTTCATTCTCATGGACGCGGTGCAGGCCGGGCACAAGTGGGCGGTTGACCGCTCGATCACCAAGACCTACGTGACCGATGTCACCAACGGTCTGGATGCATTCATGCGCGACCTGAAAGCCCAGGGCGCAATCATCAACTTTGAAGTGTTCCCCGACACCGAACTGAATACGGCCAGCCAGATCGCCCAGGGCAAGGTGTATTGGCGCATCCGTTTCACCGACGTGCCACCGGCAGAAAACCCGAATTTCCTTTTCGAAGTCACCGATCAGTGGATGACCGAAGTGCTTGAAGCAGCCTAAGGGGGCGTAACCAATGATTCCTCAGACTTTGTACAACACCAACCTGTTCGTCGACGGCGTGAACTTCTCCGGCGACGTGCCGAGCCTGACGCTGCCCAAGCTGACCACCAAGACCGACGAATACCGTGGCGGCGGCATGGCCGGCCCCATCGAGATGGATCAGGGGCTTGAGAAAATGGAAGCCTCGTTTGTCACCAAGGGCGTGCGCCGCGAGTCGCTCAAATACTTCGGCCTGGCTGACGGCACGGCGTTCAACGCCACGTTCCGAGGTGCCTTCAAGGGCCAAAAGGGCGCGGTGACAGCGGTCGTTGCCACCCTGCGTGGTCGCCTCAAAGAGGTCGATCTCGGTGACTGGAAAGCCGGTGATGCGGCCGAGATCAAACACGCCGTTGCGGTCACGTATTACAAGCTCGAAATCGACGGACGCCTGATGTACGAGATCGACATGGTCGCCGGCATTCAGGTGATCGACGGCAAAGACCAACTGCTCGAAGTGCGCAACGCGCTCGGCTTGTAAGGAATAGATCCAGATGACTCAAGCAATCGCTCAAAACCTGCCGGCCTGGCTGTCGCTCAGCGCGCACGGCGCGGTCGTGACGCTGACCCGCCCAACCAAAGCCAACAGCATCGACGTCGAGACGTTGAACCTGCGCAACCCGACCGTGCGTGAAGTGCGCGCGGCTGATCGTGCTGCCAACGGCGATGATGAACAGCGCGAACTGATGCTGTTCGCAGGTCTCGCCGAAGTCGGACTCAAGGATCTGGAAGGCCTCAAGCTGACGGATTATCGCCGCGTGCAAACGGCGTATTCGCACCTGGTACCGAAAACCGATTATTCGGACTCGATGCCGGCATGGCTGTCGCTGACCACCGATCAGGTGCTGGTAACGCTGTCATGCCCGAGCGAAATCAACGGCGTGACCGTCGACAAGCTGGCCTTGCGTTCACCGACCGTGGGCGACGTGCGAGCGGCCAACCGTGAAGTGGGTGGCGACGATGAGCAGCGCGAGCTGGTGTTGTTTGCTGCGTTATCCGGTGCGCCTGTCGCGGATCTGGAGGGGCTGAAGCTGGTGGATTTTAACCGCTTGCAGGCCGGCTATTTTCGCATGGACAACGACGACGGGATTTAACCCCAGCGTTATCAAGGCGGCGGCGAAACGTCTGGCGGCGGAAACCGGGTTTTCCGCCGCCGAGATCCAGTCGATGCCGTTCGCGGATATGGTGTGGTGGCTCACGGATTGAGCCGCCACCGGTAGTGCTGGGCACATGAGGGCCATGACATGGCAAACAAACTCGCCCTCGGGCTGGTGATCGGCGGTGCCGTCAGTTCCACGGTCGGCGCCGCGTTCAAGGACGTGACGGGGCGCATCAAGCGCCTCGAGGCAGAAGGCAACAAAGCGCGGGTGCTGCAGCGCACGATTGGCGACACCATCCGCCTGCGCGAAGAATGGAAAAAGGCTCACGACACCGGCGCTGCCGGCGCGTCCAAATTACTCAACCGTTTGAACTCGAACCTCGACAGCCTGAAAAAGCAGGGGGTCGAGGTCGGCCGACTGGAAAAAGCCTATCGCTCGATGGGACAGACGGCCAACAAAGCCGAGCTGAAAGCCAAGGGTCATCAGCAGATTGATTCTGGCGTAAAGGGCATGAAGGGCGCTGTCGGTGCTGCGGTTGTCGGTGTCGGTGCCATGGCGGTACCGACCAAGGTCAGCGCTGATTTTGGCGCGATTGTCCGTGACATCGCGATCAAGGCCGGCATTGCCAATAAGCCGCAAGAGCAGGAGATGTCACGCAAGATCATCGACACCTCACGCGATACGGGCATGGCGCGCAACGATGTGGCCGATGTGGTCAATCAGTTGGTCGGCGCCGGTATGGAACTGAGTAAGGCGCTGGAATACGCGCCTGTCGCGGCCAAGTTTGTCGTGGGGCAGGGATCCAGCGGTGTCGACACGGCGAAGATGATCAACGCCCTGGGGCAGAACGCCAAGATCACCGACCCCAAGCAGATGCAGCAGGCGTTGGAGGCGATCGCTTACCAAGGGCAGGCGGGCAGCTTTGAAGCGGCCGACATGGCCAAGTGGTTCCCGGAACTGCTGGCCAACATGGCCAGCAACGGCATCACCGGCTTGGATGCGGTGACCCAACTGGGTGCCATGCTGCAGGTGCAAATGAAACAGGCCGGCAGTTCGGACGAGGCGGCCAACAACCTGAAAAACTGGATGGGCAAAATCGGTTCGACCGATACGGTCAAGGCTTACGAAAAAGCTGGTATTGATTACAAGGGATCGATGCAGACCGGTTTGCAAAACGGAATGTCGACGCTTGAGACCAGTATGGCGCTGGCTCAGAAATACATTCAGGCGACCGATCCGGCGCGTGCGGCGAAAATGGCCGAGGCCACGGCAAAAATCAGCGAGCAAGCCGATCCTGAAAAGGCCAAGGCCATGATGGCCTCGCTGGAAGAATCGCTGCGCACCGGCGACCTGTTCGCAGACATGCAGGTCAAGGCCGCACTGTCGGCCTACATGCAGAACAAGGCGCTGTACAGCCAGCTCAAAAACGATTCGCGTGACGCGACCGGGATCCTCGACAAGAACCTCGCCGAGCGGCGCGAGTCTTCATCGCAGAAATGGGCGGAAATGGCCCAGTCGATGGATGACGCCATGCGCAGCATCGGCGATGCGCTGCGCCCGGTGACGGACACCGTGGCCGAGTCGTTGACCAAGGTCACTAAAGGCATTACGTCGCTGACGGATAGCGCGCCCGGGGTGGTTGCCGGTATCGCCACGGTCGGGGCGGGGCTGATCGCCTTAAAAGGTATCTTCAGCACGATCAAGATTAGCAAGGGGCTGCTAAACCTTGCGCGTGGGTCGCGCGGTGGTCGGGGTGGGAGCGAAACCCGCAATAAAAATTCCGGTGAGCTTGATCTGGTAGCGACTGGCCTGGATGTTGTTTCGCGGGTGAAGGAAGCGGCTACAGGCGGTGGCCTTGGTGCTGCAAATGATGCAGGTAACGACGGCGTCCAAAAGGTTTTCGTCGTCAATGCCGGCGCTATGGGTGGCGGTGTGGATGTGCCGGGCGAATCGCGCCGACGCGGACGTGGATCAAGCCGCAGCGCTCGTCGCCGGACGTTGCCGAGTTCGAGAGGTCCTCGCCAGTCTATGCCTCGTTCCCCTGTTTCGATCCCATCGCCATCAGTCCCGTCCGTTCCAAGTGGGGCATTGTCCAAACTCGGCGTCGTCGCAGAAACCGTCGGTAAGGCCGGCAAGGCGGCCAAGGTCATTCCTGGCGGCACGCTGCTGGAGTCCGGCGCGATGGCTTTTGAAACCTTTCAAAACGCCAAGACCAAGGACGAAAAAGCCGAAGGTTACGGTTCGGCCGCGGGCAACCTGGCCGGCACCATGGCCGGTGCAGCAGCTGGCGCCGCCATTGGTTCGGTTGTGCCGATCATCGGCACCGCTATCGGCGGCATGATCGGTGCTTACCTGGGCAGTCAGGGCGGTGCGGCGCTGGGCGGGTCGTTGGGTAAGTCGTTGTTCGGTGGCGAGGATGAAAAGCCCGAACAAGCGGCCAAGGCGCCCGTGCCAGTCATGCCGCTGATGATGACGTCAGCGGCGCAGCAAGGTCCGGTGTTGGGGGATGTCGCACGCTCGATGGCGGTGACGGCGCCGCTCAAGTCGGCGGCGCTGGCGATCCAACCCAAGGAGCCAGAAAAACCGGTGCCGGCCAAGGTGGACCAGCAGTTTCAGTACTCGCTGAACATGCCGGTCACGGTGCAGGGCGACGTCAAGGACCCGCAAGCTTTGGCGCAGGATCTGATGCCGCACATGCAGCGAATGATGGCGGATGCGGCGAAGAGTAACGCCGCCAAGCTGTACGACGAACCCCATGTCTAAGGAGGTTTCATGGCTTACATGGAGCAGATGCAATCAAGTCTGAAGTATCTGGTGGATGCGGCGGAAACCGGGCGGCGTAGCGCGGATGGCATGCTGTCCCCGGTCAATGGCGCGATCCGCGAACTGACCGGTGCCGCGTCCGAGCTGGAAAACATCCCGTTCGTCGGTCCGGCCATCGGCGCCAAACTTCAGCGGGTGATGCGCGGCGTCGACGCGGCTCAGGCCAAGGTCGGTCAGGTGGTAGCGGTGTACGGCCGCGCTACCCGCGCGGCGGCCGAAGTGCAGGAGCGGCTGGGCACATTGAAGGAACAGGCGGGCAAGGCGGCCACGGCGATCAACAACGTCGCCGGCAAGGTCAGTCCGTCGCTGGCCAACATCGTGCCCACCAGTTCCTTTGCCGTGGAGGCCACGCCGGCGCCGGAGGCGGTGAAGCCGTTCCCGCATCTGATGATCATTCAACCGCGCGATCCGAAGATTGAGCCGTATTACTTCAACCTGGACACAGCAGCGTTCGACGAGCTGAGTCGTTCGACCGAATTCCGCTGGGCTTCGCAGGAGCGGCTGACGCGCCGGCCGGCGAAGCAGGCCATCGGTATGGGCGATGAAAAGTTGACGCTCAAGGGCACGATCTATCCGGGCTTCAAAGGCGGATTGAAGCAGCTCGACACACTGCGTTCCATCGGAGCCAGGCTGCAGCCGCTGACTCTGACCACGGGCTATGGCGAGGTGATCGGTACGTGGTGCCTGAAAAACATCAACGAGGAACAGTCCGCGCTGCTGCACGGCGGGATTGCTCGCAAACAGGGATTCACTTTGGAGTTTGAGCGCTATGGCGACGACATGCAGGACGTATGATGGCGACATGCTCGATGTCATTTGCAACAACGTTTACGGTCATCTGAATGGCAGCGTTGAGGCCGTGCTCGATGCCAATCAGGGGCTGGCCGATGAGCCTCAGCCGTTCCGGTCGGGCGTGATTATCGTTCTGCCGGATCTGCCCAGCCCGACCAGTGAGGGCGTCAGCTTGTGGGATTGACACGGGGCGATGCCTTCGCCGCCGCCGCGCCGCGTTACGCGTAACGACGCCTTGTTTTTCTGGCCCGCCTTGTGCGGGTTTTTTATTGGGAAAAATTCATGACTCCGATGTTTCGCATTGTCGCCGATGGCGCCGATGTCACGGCCAAGATCAATGATCGGCTGTTGTTGCTGCGTACCTCTGACAAGCCGGGCATGGAGTCCGACGAGTTTGAGTTGCGTATCGACGACCGTGATGGGCAAGTGCAATTGCCACGGCGTGGCAGCTCAATCGAGATCTACCTGGGCTATGCCGAAACGACCTTGACGCGTATGGGCAGTTATACCGTCGACACGGTCGAGGTGTCAGGGCCGCCGGATACCATCGTGATCAAGGGCAAGGCCAGCGACATGCGCGGCAGTGGCAAAACCATCCGTAGCGGAAGCTGGGAAGACGTGCCGCTGTCGAAGATCGTGGCTGACGTCGCCGCGCGCAATGGCTGGACGCCGGTGTGTCCTGTGTCGACCAAGGTCGCCCGCGTCGACCAGCTCAACGAGTCTGATTTTAATTTCATCACCCGTCTGGCCAAGCAGTACGACTGCACGGCCAAGGTCGCCGACGGCAAGCTTTTGGTGATGCCGCGCCAAGGTGGCCAGACGGCCAGCGGCAAAGCATTTGGCGCTATCACGCTGACCCGCAGTGACCTTAGCCGCTGGCAATTCAGTCTCGGCGATCGCAATTCGCACAAGGCGGTGGCCACCAAGCATCAGGACAAAAAGAACGGCAAGCTCGCGGTGGTCACCATTGACAACGATGATGCACCGGACGGCTTGCCGGCAGTGCATACCGACCGCCATATTTACCCGAACAAAACGGCTGCAGAAGCGGCGGCCAAGGCCCGTCTGTCAGCGTTCAACCGCTCTACCGCAGATGTGCGGCTTGAGATGCCCGGTCGCACGGACATCTTCGCCGAGCGTCCCATCATCGCTCAGGGGTTTAAGGTAGGGCTTGATGGTGAATACCTGGCGGATTCGGTCGAGCAGGTGTTCACCCAGTCCGGCTGGTCGACCACGGTCGAATGCAATGCCGGCAAAGCCGGTAAATCCAAGGTCAAGAAAAAGAAAGGTCCGAAACCACCCCTCAAAGTTGTGAACATCGAGAAGCAATAGCCGCATCCCATCGCCGCCTGAGTGCGGTTTTTTTACGTCTGGAGTTTGTATGTCCATCACTGAACAACAGCTGCAAAGCATCATGCCCAACGCCCGCCGCCAAGCGGGCGTTTTTGTATCCGCCCTCAACGCAGCCATGGCCCATCGACAGATCAACACGCCGAAACGCCAAGCCGCGTTTCTGGCGCAAGTCGGTCACGAGTCGGGTCAGCTGCAGTACGTCCGGGAACTGGGCGGCGATCAGTACCTGAGCAAATACGACACCGGCACCCTGGCTGCAAAACTGGGCAACACGCCGGCAGCGGATGGTGATGGCCAGCGCTATCGCGGTCGTGGCTTGATCCAGGTCACTGGCCACGACAACTACCTGCGCTGCAGCTTGGCACTGTTCGGTGACGAGCGATTGCTGCGCACGCCTGAACTGCTGGAGCTGCCGCAGTGGGCCGCCGAGTCGGCCGCATGGTTCTGGTTCGTGAATGGGCTGAACACGCTGGCCGATCAAAATGAATTCAATACGATCACCCGCAGGATCAATGGAGGTCTCAATGGCCTGCAGGATCGGCTGGAGTTGTGGGGGCGGGCGAGGGCGGTGCTATGCGTCTCGGCGAACTGATACCGGCGCCGTATCGGCTGCTGGCGAAAGGCGTGTTGCTGGCCGTCTTGGTCGGTGGTTCTGTGGCCACTACCTGGCAAGTACAGGATTGGCGCTACGGCAAACAGCTCGCAGAGCAGGCCCAACTCCACACCGAAACCCTCAACCAACTGAATCTGGCCTCGGCCGCGCAACAGCGTGCCGAACAGGATAAACGCCTCGCGCTCGAGCAGCGCCTGGCAACCAGTGAACAAACCCATTACCGAGCCTTGAGCGATGTCCAACGTGATCAAGGTCGCCTGCGCGACCGGCTTGCCACTGCTGATCTGCGCCTGTCAGTCCTACTCGACGCCACCACCGGTGCCTGCAACGGATCGTTGTCAGCCGCCACCGCCACCGGCGGCGTGGTTCATGGCCCCACAAGAGCCGAACTTGACCCAGCGCATGCACAACGAATTATCGGCATCACCGATTCCGGTGACCAAGGACTGATCGCGCTGGCTGCTTGCCAAGCATATGCTCGATCAGTCGCAGACGATAAATGAAGACTCATGGTGGACAGTCCCTACTGAGCAGGTAAGCGCGGTGTGCTATGTCTTTTTGGTCCTGTTTATCCCAAAGTAATCCGTGAAACACCGAGTCGAATGCCCGTTTTTGCGCAACAGTTAAAGATGAGTATCCACGGTTGATGACTTGCTGGGCGATGCCTTGAGCGATGCGTTCTTCCTCTGTAGAGAAGGGATACTCCTCGAGAATCTCTTCAACCATGCTGATCAGTTCGGTCTCGTCAGACAGATCTTCCATACAAACCCCATACGATTAGATAGCTCAATCGCACAGTGGCAGCATTCGTCACTGATTTTCAAGCAATGACATGACAAGGTTCATGCTTTATTCGCTCACATTGCTATCGAAGTCGTACCACTCAATCGCTCTCGCTAGCTTGCATGAGCGGCAACACACGCATAACCCGTGTTGCTTCAACACCGAAGTAAAAAAGAGCGGCCAGTCCGGATGCGTCAACACCCAGACCGACCGCCGTCCATGCAGATGGTCCCTGCAAGTCCAGCCAAGGCTCTTGCTCCGTGCACAAAGCGCGGCGAGCCTAGCACCTGTTTATCCATACAGTAAAGGTCTTGCTTTCAATGTCTACACCCATCATCCCTTGGATGGGCGGCAAACGCCGCCTGGCCGATCGCCTCATTCCGCTTTTTCCCCCTCACGAATGCTACGTCGAAGTCTTTGCCGGCGGTGCCGCGCTTTACTTCATGAAGCCTCAACCGTCGCCCGTCGAAGTCCTCAACGACATCAACGGCGACCTGGTCACGCTTTACCGCGTCGTGCAGAACCACCTCGAAGAGTTCGTGCGCCAGTTCAAATGGGCGCTCAGTTCTCGGCAGGTGTTCGAATGGCAGAAAATGACCCGCCCCGAAACCCTCACCGACATCCAGCGCGCCGCCCGATTTTTTTACCTGCAGCACCATGCCTTCGCCGGCAAGGTCTCGGGTCAGACTTTCGGGACGGCGACAACTGCCCCGGCCATCAACCTGCTGCGGATCGAGGAAAACCTCTCGGCCGCGTGGCAGCGCCTGTCCGGCACCTACGTCGAAAACCTCTCCTGGCTTGAATGCGCAGAACGTTATGACCGTGCTCACACCTTCCACTATATGGATCCGCCTTACTGGCAGACCGCCGGGTATGGCGTCGACTTTCCATTCGAGAACTACGAACGGATGGCCGACTTCATGCGCCGCTGCAAAGGCAAAGTGATGGTCAGCATCAACGACCACCCCGATATCCGCCGTGTGTTCGAGGGCTTCCACTTCGAGACATTGGATATTCGCTACACCACTGCCAACCAGCGGCAAGGCAAGGCCGAGGTGAGCGGTGAGCTGGTGATCATGAACTGGGCGCCAGAATCGTTGGGCGGCTTGTTTTAGCTCTCACCATGGGATTTTCTTAACGAGAAGCTGAAGCAGTCGAATCAACTCAATGGCGAAAATTAGGCACAGGCGCACATAGCTAATGTATTTCATTGGCTTCTCGTAAGGTAATTAAGGTCGCGACACTGGAAAGCGTCGTTTGGTCTTGAAAATTTAATTTGCTTGTTTGGTACCTTAGTTTTAATTGCAGACTCTCGTCAAGTATTAGCTCGTTAAGCAGGCTGTGTAACGTGGTATAGGGCAATGGTCGTATGAAGGGACTTTGTCCTAGGGCAATGGGTGTATATATCCCTTGCCCTAGGGCAATGGGTGTATAGGAGGGCACATCTTAACGCTTGATCCTAGTGAGTTTGCAACTTTGGATATTTAAAGGACATCGGAAGGATATTATTGCAACGGTGTATTAACGAAATAACGCAATAACGCAATAACGAAATAACGCAATAACGCAATAACGAAATAACGAAATAACGAAATAACGAAATAAAGAAATAACGAAACAACGAAATAACCAAATAACGATGCTAGGTCGTCAGAAGCGAATTTTAGTATGGGTGCTCTTCCTCTTTAGGCTTGAGCAATTCCCTGCCTTGATTGCGCACATTGCCGACGGCTCGGTCGACCTTGAACCATTCGAAGGCCTCCGTGGGTTCGCCTTGCTGTAACGCCATTAGCTCGGCGCGATCCTTGGGCGTGTCCGGGTCTAGCCATTCCCTAGCCAATTCTGGCGAAAGCGTTACAGGGCGTCGGTCGTGAATGTCCACCATGCCACCCGCGCTGTCGGCCGTGATGATCACAAAACCGTCGTGCTCACCAGGTGGATGTTCTGCGGTGGGGTATTGGCCGATGGCGGCGCACAGAATCGGCGCTCGATCTCGCCGGCGAATGAGGTAAGGCTGCTTCTTCGGGCCACCTTCATCGACCCATTCAAACCAGTTGTTGATCGCGATGATTGCCCGGTGCGGCCAGATCGCGCGGAAGAATGGGCCGTGTGCCACTTTCTCTACCCGGGCGTTGATCGGCGCGGCGCGGTCCTTTGCCCAGTGTGGACGCCATCCCCAGCGGACCATGTCGGCATGCAGGTAATGACCCTCCTGATGGAAAATCGCCAGCTGGGTGGTAGGAGCAGCGTTGTACCGTTCGAAAGGTTGGTCGCCGGTATGATTGACCAGCGCGTTGGGCATGCTTAACGCCGCTACAAAGTCGTGGATGCCGTCGTACTGTGAGAGTCGTCCGCACATGTAGCCCGCCTATCAGATATTTCCTACAGAAATTGACCGCGAGCGCTTCTGAAAGTTAACTGTATGTTCGTACAGTGTCGGAAGTCGTGCGTCATGAGCTATTCATTTTTAGGCCCAATTGCCGAGGTCGGCCTGAAGCTGCCTCTCTGTTTGTTCCAGGTGCCCGCTGGGTTTCCTTCGCCGGCGGCGGATCACATTGAGGCACACATCTCATTAGATGAGGTGCTCAACATCCGTGCCCCGCATGTCTATCTGGTGAAAATCACCGGGGAAAGCATGCAGGGCGCAGGCATCTTTGATGGGGATCTGGCGGTAGTAGATCGTTCGCTGGAGCCGGCCCACGGTCACATCGTCGTTGCGCTGCTGAACAACGATCCGCTCTGCAAACGACTATGCATTCGGGGAAAGGACGTGATCCTTTTGTCTGAGAACCCCAAGTATCCGCCTCGCTATGTGCTGGAGGGTGATGAACTAGCCATCTGGGGCGTAATCATCGGCAGCGTGCGCAGCCATGTCTAAGGTGGCACCGGTATTTGGCCTGATCGATTGCAACAGCTTCTACGCCAGTTGCGAACGCGTGTTCCGTCCTGACCTGGCCAAGGTACCCATTGTGGTGCTGTCCAACAACGACGGCTGCGTCATCGCCCGGAGCTACGATGCCAAGCCCTATGTGAAAATGGGCGAGCCGTACTTCCAGATCAAGCACAAGCTCAAGCAGCACGGCATCGTCCCGTTCTCCTCGAACTACGCGCTGTACGGCGACATGAGCGAACGAGTCATGACCATGATCGAATCGATGGTGCCGGCCGTTGAGGTGTACAGCATCGACGAAGCCTTCGCCGACCTTGCCGGCATCAATGACTTGGACGGCCTCGGCCGCAAGATCCGCAGCCAAGTATTGCGCTGCACGGGCATACCCGTCGGCGTTGGTATCGCGCACACCAAGACCTTGGCCAAGCTGGCCAACCACACCGCCAAGCGCCTGCAGGCGCAAACCGGTGGCGTCGTGAACATCTGCGACCCCATCAAGCGCGACTGGGTGCTGCGTAACACGGACGTAGCGGAGGTTTGGGGAGTAGGACGCCGCATGAAAGCGCACCTCGACGGCATGGGGATCAAGACTGCCATGGATCTAGCCAAAGCAGATGCGTGGTCGTTGAGAAAAAACTTCAGTGTGGTGATCGAGAAAACTGCCCGGGAATTGGCCGGCACACCGTGCCTAGAGCTGGACGAGCCAGATCCGCCCAAGCAGGAGATCTGCTGCAGCCGGATGTTCGGTAAAAGACTGAAGGAGCTGCCGCCGATCAAGGAAGCGGTGGCAACCTACATGATGCGGGCATCGGAGAAACTCCGGGCACAGAAGTCGCTGTGCAAGAAGATCCGCGTCAGCATTCGCACCGGCATGTTCAACCCCGATGAGGCTAAATACGCAAACGGTGTCGTGGTTGATCTACCTTATCCTACGGATGACGTTCGGTTACTAACGACTGCAGCCGTCAATGCACTTGATCGCATATTCCGTCCTGGTTTCAGTTACAGCAAAGCAGAAGTCCTGCTGCTGAATCTCTGCCAGCAGGGTGAATACACGGACGATCTGTTCGCCATTTCTCAGCCCGCTGAGGCAACAAGGGTGATGGCGGTATTGGACGAAATCAATGGACGGTGGGGTAGGGGTACACTCCGGTCCGCCAGTGTGCCGAGCAATCCAGATTGGGGCATGCGTCGGGAAATGATGAGCCAGAGCTATACCACGCGTTTAGATCAGTTATGGACAGTTAACTGTCGGTAATAAGCGCCTGCCTACGGCCTAGGATTGCCCTGATGTATTACGTGGCTTAGGCGATTACGTGAGTTCGGAGGCCATTTCGAAATCACCGGTGTAAATCGGTCAATGAACCACCTCCTGGATTGCCGGAGCAATGTGAGTTTTCCAGATGCTAACGAGGGGGCAGCAGGTAATGTGGAACATTAGCCAGCATGCGTAGATGCATGGAGCGCTATAGCAGTTGCCAACAGTTAGCTTTCCGTGAGCCATTTCATGTCTCAACATAGGCCCGCCTTTCAAGTTGAACAGCAAATGGAGTAAGTAGGTGATGTTTTTGCCAAAAGCCTGTTCGAGTTCTTCTTTGCGGTTTGAGTACATTTGGCTGAGTGACTGATCTTCCTGAGTTAGGTCAACATTGAGTTTTGCGGTTCTGGAACCACGGTTAGTCAGTACGTACCTTAGAGAATTTTCCAGTTGAGGAATGAGCGCATGCACAGCCGAAACCATGTCCCCTTGGATCATCCGAGCAAAGCCCAGTGCAAAAATGGCCTCGTGGCCTGGCGGTACAAACGCGCTGTGGAAAACGAGCGGCTCCAGATGTCTCTCGTCGATACATTCATATTGAGCCATGGTTATGCAGGCAGGCTTAATGAACGCCTCGGTTTCAACATGATAATGAAATCCAACTTCCGTCAGACTTTCATGGTCGAACCAAGCTTCAGAAGGTTTTTCTCCGAAACCGGCTGATGGTGATTGCGCAATCATTTTGCCTTCTTGATCAGAGTAGCTTTTCCCCATGGTTGAAGATAAGACGTACTTATCCTTTTTCTGAAGGCAGTTTTTATGCAGAGCGATTTTTTCAGGAGGCCTCGAAGCGAACGCCAGTCGGTATAACATTTCGTTAACATCTAGCTCCTCAAAATCCTCAATCGTTGCCTGTCGCGCGTCGGTTAAATCAACTGGGATGCTGAATTCGCCAAGTTCTGATAACGAGTCTTCCTCGTATTGCTGTAATTCCAACTTTAATGCCTTGATTTGCTCAGTCATACCCCCTATAGCCCTGAGTTCACCAATTGCATCCCTCGTCCATGACGCTTTCGCCATAGATGAGCTTACTGCGTCTCTCATTCTTAGTGTTTGATCTACTGCGCTTATCTTGCACCGAGTTGAAGCGTCCTGTTCGCCAATTTTGGAGTATGCATATGCTGCATGGAGCCAGATTTTTTTCACCGCCTCAGCATATTGTTTGTCTTTGGTCGCAATGGCCATTGACTCAGCATCTTCGGCAATTGCCTGCCATTCAAGTAATTCGAAATTCTGACCAAGAGACGAAAGTCTGTGGAATGCGATTAGATTCAATTTTTGTTTTGATGTGTCATAAGCTTTTGAAAAGGTATCTTTGCCGTGGTTTGGAATGGATTTTCTCTTTCCGGTTGAGGCGTATAGCGCAAACGCTCGCTCAATCAAGTCAACAACTTTTGATGGTACTTCGAAATCTGACTCGTATTGATAGAGTAGACCTCCGGTAAAAAATAGATTTACGGCGTCAAGATAAGAGCTGGAAGCAAGTTCAGCCATTTTATGGAGCTTTCTGTTCGTGTACCAACAACTATCAGCAATCCGTGCTCTTAGTAATGGGTGATCGATTCGCTCCGTGACCTGAATGAGGGCAGACTGTTGCTCCCCAATGAAATCGCTCGGTATGAGTGACCTCCGACCATCCATGATCATTTGAGGCCTAAATGCGTCAGTCCGATTAGGATCGAAGTGGTAACTGCAAATCACAGATAGGACTCTGTAGCCACGTTCGGCAGCGGCGTCCCCTGTCTCGCTGGCAGCACGAGCCGCCACATGAAATACGTCCTGCAATGTATGGAAGTGGAGACTGTTAGTCATTGTAAGAATCGACGAAAGATTGATGCGCTCAAGGTCGTCGACGGTCGCTACGGGCATCACTGGTTCGTTGTCCTGCTGATCATGATCGCTCACATCCCATTCTCCACAGTTAATGTGGAATCAGCTTATCCGATTTCCCCGTGTTGGCTAGGAGCTTGGCCGCCTTGGGTAGAAATTTAAGGGAAAATGCCCGTCCGCAATACCGCGAGTGGGCATGAACATTTGATAGGCGTCCCGCGTGTTAGCGCAAATCTGAGTGATCAAAAATACAGAAGGGGAATTCCACACTAACTCATCACTTTGTTCCAGTCGATTTCATAACCGGCTACTTTAAGTTCGCGTGCGAGAGCAGTCTTCCAGTCACCCGACATCTGAGTCCAAACTACACCGGCGAAGTCTGTTGGTATATCTACATCACCGGACTTTAGGGCGCAAACTTTACTGCGACCTAGTGCCCCAATAAAGTATCCGAGCTCCAATAGTACGTTTTGTCTGACACGGGGTTCTAGCTTTCCTCCAATCTTACTTCCAACATCATCCGGCGTTAGTAACACTACCGCCATTCCAACCTCTGAATGGTGCTCAATTTTCTCGATAATGGTGCGGCCGCTGTTCGCCTGCTCGTGGAGAATGATGACTTCAATACCCAACCTTTCAATGAAACGTGCGACGGTTTCCCGAACGGCCTCATCATGTCCGTGAACAAGGAATACTCTGGGTGAGCTATCTTTAGGCTTTGTTTTTGAGGAGGCATTGAGGTGGGGGGCGCCGTCTAAATCCTCCAGGTCCGTGTTTAATGCATTGATAGCTTGTTCTAGCGATGCTTTTGCATGGCTAATCTTTTTTCCCGTAATACCCTTGTAATCAGGGTCCGGCATGCCAGAAACCCATATTGTCGGTTGATAGTGAAGACTATGCGCCTCGTTATATCGAATTGAGGCGGACGTATTCGTGCCAAAACACCGCTCTAGGGTGTCTTCAATACTACGTTCAAGAGCTTTGAGTTCAGGCGAGGTGCTCCCCTGCATGGTATTCAGCTCGAATGCATCAAGATCTGCGATTCGTTGCTTTAGCCGCTCAATTCCACGCCTAATCTGCCCTTCATTCAGAGATAGCTTCGGCTGCATTACAGTCTGTGGTGTCGCTTTCCTCGCCATACCTGTTCCTTGTTTTTTATTGATGCACTCATCATGCCTTCTCGCACGTCACGAGCGACGCTGATCCTAACTAAACTATAGCTTCCCGATCTCAGTCGAGCTATTGCCTAGACATGACACTGTTTCGTACCGGACGCTGCTGAACGCTGGAAGTAAATCAGAGGGTGACGGAGTGTCCTGATATGGAGTGTTCCTTGGATCGACAGGATATGGATGGGGCAAAAATGGGGCAAACCACACGCCTATCTATGCCATTCAATGCCAAATATGCATTTATGCAACCTGCCTTGATCGAGCGCAACCGCCCGCAAACACGGGCCCGCCGCTAAAAATCCACAAATACTACTCCACAATCGGGGTGTGGCTGGAGAGATCCATATTCAAAGGCTTGGCTCTTTCGGTATCTGGCAAGGGTCAAAAATCCGCAATTCTACCGCGTTTTTTTTGACCCTGCCGAAGCGACGGCCGACAGACTCTTTCAAGCCAGAGCGAATCGGCCCTTGAGATTGCGCGACAATTTTTCCCCGTGCTTTCTCATCGGGTTTTCGATGAAGCGGTAATTGAACTCGGAGAACAACAGCGTGATTGCCACGAACATGGTTATATAAAAAACGGTGTAACCGCCATCGAACGGTGTCGGCACCGGGTTGCCTGGGTGGGAGAAAAACCAGTGTCGAACCAGTGACAGCGCAATCACATGAGTCAGATAGATGGCATAAGAGCGCGAGCCGATGTAGTTGCAAAAAGCGGCGATGGCGCTATTGGCCGTCAGATAGTTGTTGTTATAGCTGGCAATCCAGACCAGCAAGGCCGAGCCGACCGCCGTCAGCCCCATGGCAAAAGGCAGGGGCGGGTTGGGCGCGGTGAGCCGTGCAAGAAAGGCAATCATGCCGGCAAGCAATAACAGAACGAGCCAGCCGTTCTTCAGAAAGCCGGGCTCAAGACGTTTGTAACTTTCGCTGCCGTGCCACAACGCCAACAGTACGCCCAGAGAAATGGCATCGGTGCGAAACGCCCAGAGTTCGGGAGTCGGGCGAATCAGTTGACGGGTCAAAAAGAACTGCGCCAGGAATATCACGATGAACACAGCGGGCATCCAGCGCCGCCCCGCGAGCACCGCAATGATCGGCAGCACCAGATAAAACTGGTTCTCCAGCGACAGGCTCCAGTAGATGCCGGCGTCGCCAAGGGTGCCGGTGTCACGGCTGACCGCATACACCACGTTCATATACTGCAGGGCAGCAGCCAGTGCCGAGTGGACAAATATCTCCAGCTGCAGAAAAACCCCTCTGCCGCCGTACAGCCAGGAAAGCAGCAGCGACACACCGATCCAGAACAGGGCAGACGGCATCAGACGCCATAATCGCCGTACCCAGAACGGGACACTCAGCTCCAGCACGTCACGAAGACTGCGGTTGGACGGAATTTCATTGGCAATGGACTTGGTAATGATGAACCCGGAAACGCAGAAGAAAATATCCACGCCATAACCGAAGCGGTAATCCGCCAGCACCTGCCAATAGACCGATTGCGGCGAGAGGATCAGGGCAATATGGGCGAAGATGACAAGGACAATTGCCAGCGCGCGCAGCGCTTCGATATCGCTGTTCTTGCGCTGCTTTACATGGGGTGTGGTCATGGTCGGCTCAGTATGGATCGATCGCTCGACGGTCGAGTTCTGCTGGGTGGGCCATAGGCGACGGTCGTGGGTTTTGGCTGAAGTCGTACCAGCGTCAAAGTCAGTAATGATGCTGATTGGAATAGGGGGTTTCTGAAACTTCTGTAGGATATTTCTCTAGCTGCGTAAGATTAACACGGCTGGCAGGCCCTACGCAGGCGCGCGTCCTGTTGGGATTTCATCGTTATGCATGTTTATGCAAAACAGCATTTGTATTCGCAAAAGACTTCGAGCACTATGCGCGTTATGCAAAAACGCAACGTAGCCTCCGTCTTAAGAGCACTGCTCGATCAGCACGGGATCTCCCCCACGGAGCTCCACCGTCGCACCGGCGTGCCTCAATCCACTCTCTCGCGGATTCTCAGCGGGAAGATCGTCGATCCTTCGGATAAACACATTTCGAAAATCGCCGAATACTTCGGCGTGAGCACTGACCAGCTGCGCGGGCGCGCGGCCGTCGCAGCGACGTACGGCGGCGGGCGTGATGACGTGCATGCGGAACTCAAGGACATAAGCCTGTGGGACGACGACACCCCTGTCGATGACGACGAGGTGTCGGTGCCCTTTCTTCGTGAGGTTGAATTGGCTGCTGGATCAGGAAGATTCGTCATCGAAGAGAGCGAACGCTCCAGCCTGCGCTTCGGCAAGCGCAGCCTGCGCCATAACGGTGTGCAGTTCGACCAGGCCAAATGCGTGACGGTACGCGGCAACAGCATGTTGCCGGTGCTGCGCGATGGCGCCACCGTCGGTGTGAACGCGGGCAAGTGCGGCATTGGCGACATCATCGATGGCGACCTCTATGCGATCAACCACAACGGTCAGTTGCGGGTGAAACAGCTCTACCGTCTGCCGACCGGGATCCGTCTGCGCAGCTTCAATCGCGATGAGCACCCGGACGAGGACTACAGCTTCCAGGAAATCCAGGAAGAGCAGATCGTCATCCTCGGCCACGTCTTCTGGTGGGGTATGTACGCCCGCTAAGCCCACCACCTTCAGATAAACCCGCCCCTCGGCGGGTTTTTTTTCGCCTGCTGAAAGCCGCCAACCCCTTTGGCAGCGGGGCTCCCATGCATTCGCGCATTCTTAATGCATAAATAAATGCATTTACGCATTGACTGTTTATGCATCCATGCATATTCTTGCCACCAAGCCGCTCGACAAAGCGGCTGGCAAGACAAGCTCTTTAGTTCCACAAGCACAGGCAGCGATGAACCGGCCTCAACGGTTCAGAGGGTTGGCAACTGACCCGGGTGTGCAGCGTAAAGCACCAGAAGCAGTTATCCGGCGGGCAGGGACCGCGGTCGGAAAAACAATCTGAATGGACTCGTACCGCGCCAGTAGCGCCGAAAAGTCAGCTTCCTTCTTGAACACAGGATTTGAAGGAAGGCGAAGGAGCGCATTACTGAAAAGCCTGGTGCGCAAGTGCCGGGCTTTTTGGAATGCCAACCGAGGCTCACCTGTTGCCTTCACGGTCTTTGACGGTGCAGGGCGATACACCGCTCATCAAACTTAAAGAAAAGGAAACCACCATGCGCCGATATGGACGCGTTGATCAGGATCGAATCGTCGAGTTTTTCGAAACGGACGGCGACATCAGCCAAATGTTTCACCCCAGCATCATCTGGGCGGAAGTGACTAACAACCCAGAGGTTCAACTCGGTTGGGTAGCCACTAAAACCGACGGTGTCTGGACTTTTGCCGAATACGTACCACCGCCGCCGACCGAGCAAGAGCTGATCGCTCAGGCGCAGCAGCAGAAATGGCAGTTGCTGAACAATGGCGCCTACTGGCTGCTGCTCAACTCCTTTCAATACAAGGCTGACACCGGCGTGGCCACGCCTGAAGAGCAAGCGCAGTTGCTGGCGCACAAGCAGTACTCGATTGCGGTCAGCGACATCGACAAGCAGCCGGGTTATCCGGCCAATATTGTCTGGCCAACCGCGCCTTATTGATCAGGTCAGCGCATCGTTTGCTCTCGATGCTCCACCTGTTCGGGTCTGTATTACTGAAAAGCCTGGCCTGATCGCCGGGCTTTTTGGAATGCCTACCTGGAATAGACATTGTTTGAACCCAACTCTCATCCATCACCCACTACCAACGGAGGCGTGACATGACAAACGAGCAACAAGCGTTGGCGGACATGCCGATCTGGCTGGTCATCCTCCTGGCCGTCGTTGGCGGGGTGTCCGGCGAAATGTGGCGCGCGGACAAGGAGGGCGCCCGCGGCTGGTCATTGCTGCGGCGCCTGGCCTTGCGCTCCGGCGCCTGCATGATCTGCGGCGTGTCGGCGATCATGCTGTTGTATGCCGCAGGTCTGTCCATATGGGCTGCCGGCGCATTCGGCTGCCTGACCGCGATGGCCGGCGCCGACGTGGCTATCGGTCTGTACGAGCGCTGGGCGGCCAAGCGCATCGGCGTCTGTGAAGTGCCACCGCGAGACTCACAGTAGCCCGTCACTTTTGCACTCTCGTGCCTGCACAGACCTGCGGCGTCTTCTGAAATTTCTCCTACTCCGGAACACCCTCATGAAGATCACCCCGATCCTCACGCAGTTGCGTGGGCAATGCCCAAGCCTTGCCAATCACATTTCGGTGGGCGTCGATCTGCCGTTGCTGCAAGGCAACCCCAACCTGCCGACACCCTCGGCCCACGTGCTGCCACTGGCCGATCTGGCCACCACCAGCACCGCCCAAAACCTCAACACCCAACCGATCCGCGACCGCTTCGAAATCGTCCTCGTGCTTGACGCCAGCGACGCGACAAAAGCGCTGGATCTGTTGCATGAACTGCGCGCCGAACTGTGGCGCGCACTGGTGGGTTTCAAGCCCGATTCGGACTACAGCGCCATCGTTTACGACGGCGGCGAAATGGTCTCGCTCAACAGCAGCCGCGGGTTTTATCGGCTGCGCTTTTTTGCCGATTTCCAGCTCGGCCGCAATCTGCCAAGTCAGCCTGCGGAGAGTTGGCATGAGCGCGAACTGGACGGTTTGTCGTCCTTTACCGGGGCCACCGTGCGGGTCGATGCGATCGATCCGGCCGACCCCAACCTGCAACGCCCGGGCCCCGATGGGCGCGTGGAAATGACTTTCTGTGGAGACGTAACCCCATGAGCAACCGCATCACTGTGCTGCCGGCCGCCGGCCGCGTCGTGCCTGACCCGGAGGCCGGCGATCTGCTGCCGCCAGAAGGCCGTGAAGTGCCCGACAGCGCCTGGTGGCGCCGCCGTCTGGCCGACGGCGACATCACTCTCAAAACCGCAACAGCCAAACCAAAGGGAGCCAAATAATGGCGATCGGATTCAGCAACATCCCGGCGGACATTCGTGTACCGCTGTTCTATGCCGAAATGGACAATTCGGCCGCCAACAGTGCGACGTCGGCCATGCGCCGTTTGATCGTCGCGCAGGTCAACGACAACATCGCCCCGACCGAGGTCGGCAAACTGGTGCTGGTCTCCAGCGTCGCGCTGGCAAAAAGCATCGGTGGTCAAGGCTCGATGCTCGCCTCGATGTACGAGACCTTCCGCAAGGCCGACCCGATCGGTGAGATCTGGTGCCTGCCGCTGCACAACGCTGAAGGCGCGATCGCCAAAGGCGTGCTGACCCTGACCGGCGCAGCTACTCAGGCCGGCGTGCTCAACCTGTATGTTGGCGGCGTGCGGGTGCAGGCCACGGTAGTCAACGGTGCCACCGCGGCTCAAGCGGCCACCGCCCTGGCGCAGAAAATCAACGCCACCGCCGACCTGCCAGTCAGCGCAGCCGCGGCCGAAGGCGTAATCACCCTGAGCGCCAAATGGACCGGCGACAGCGGCAACGACATCAGCCTGCAACTCAATCGCCTGGGCAAGAGCAACGGCGAAGAAACCCCGGCCGGCCTGACCACTGCGGTCACTGCCATGACCGGCGGCGCCGGTGTGCCGGATCAAGTGGCTGCGGTGGCGGCACTGGGCGACGAGCCGTTCGAATTCATCGCGCTGCCGTGGTCCGATCTGTCGACCCTCAACACCTGGCAAGCGGTCATGGATGACAGCACCGGTCGCTGGTCGTGGGCCAAGCAACTGTTCGGTCACGTCTACAGCGCCAAGCGCGGTACCGTCGGCACTCTGGTCGCCGCAGGCCAGGCGCGCAACGACCAGCACATGACCATCCAGGCGCTGGAGCCGGGCGTTCCGCAACCGTTCTGGGTACAAGCGGCGGCACTGGCTGCGCGCACCGCGGTGTTCATCTCGGCGGACGCCAGCCGTCCGACGCAAAGCGGCAGCCTGCCGGGTGTCGATCCAGCGCCGGCCAGCGAGCGCTTCACCCTGACCGAGCGGCAGTCGCTGCTCAACTACGGCATCGCCACCGCGTACTACGAAGGCGGTTACGTGCGCATCCAGCGCTCGATCACCACCTATCAGAAAAACGCTTACGGCCAGGCCGACAACTCCTACCTGGACAGTGAAACCATGCACCAGTCGGCGTTCATCGTGCGCCGTCTGCAAAGCGTGATCACCAGCAAATACGGGCGGCACAAACTCGCCTCCGACGGCACCCGTTTCGGCGCCGGTCAGCCGATCGTCACCCCGGCGACCATTCGCGGCGAACTGATCGCCCAGTACGCCAAGCTCGAGCTGGAAGGCCACGTCGAGAACGCCGAGCTGTTCGCCGAGCACCTGATCGTCGAGCGCGACGTGCAGGACCCGAGCCGCGTGAACGTGCTGTTCCCGCCGGATTACATCAACGGTCTGCGCGTGTTCGCACTGCTCAACCAGTTCCGTCTGCAATACGACGACGCGGCTTGATCGCCGTCGTTTTCGCCAAGCTTTCAGCCCACCTCGCGTGGGCTTTTTCATTCAAGGGAGTAACACCATGGGTCAACTGATTGCAGGCACCTGCTACGTCAAGGTCGACGGCGCACAACTGACGATCAACGGCGGCTGCGAAGCGCCGCTGATGGCGGTCAAACGCGAAACCGTCGTGCCCGGTTTCTACAAGGAAACCGACATCGCGCCGTCTTTCAAAGTGACTGCGCTGCACACCGCCGATTTCCCGCTGAAGAAGCTGATCGAAGGCACCGACATCACCGTCACCTGCGAATTCAGCAACGGCAAAGTCTACGTACTGGCCGGCGCCTACCTGGTCGAAGAACCGGTCTCCAAGGGCGATGACGCCACCATCGAACTGAAATTCGAAGGCATCAAGGGGACCTGGCAATGAGCGGCGCCGTGAAGCTTCAGGTTGCGATCGAAGCTCACGGCGAGCCCCTGACCGAACTCGTTCTGCGCCGCCCGACGGTGCAGGAAGTGCGAGCGATCAAGGCGCTGCCGTACAAGATCGACAAGAGCGAAGAAGTCAGCCTCGACATGGACGTGGCGGCCAAATACATCGCCGTCTGCGCCGGCATTCCGCCGTCGTCGGTCAACCAGCTGGATCTGGCTGACCTCAACGCGTTGAGCTGGGCCGTTGCGAGTTTTTTCATGAGTGCGGCGTCGGCGCCATCACCGACCTGATTGCCGTCGCCTATGACCTGGCCTGGTTCTGGAAGGTTGACCCCGAACAGATGATGGCCAGGCCACTGGATGTGCTCCGCGAATCGCTGGAGCACGCGCAACGGATCAATGCGATGCAGCAGGTGCAGTGATGGCAGACGAAGAGCAGAAAACCCCGAAACCGGTGTTGATCACCGGCATCGATGAACTCTCGCCCAAACTCGGCGCCCTGCGCGTGAAGGTCGAGAGCTTCAAAAACAATCTCGAACAGACTGGCCTTGGCAAACTGGACATCAGTGGTCTGTTCAAGGGCGGCAGTGTGATTACGCCGTTCGTGGAAGGGATCAAATCGGCGGTGGCGTTTCAGGGCAAATTGAACGACGTCAGCGACACGGCGAAAACCGTTGAGCTGCCCGCCGCGCCGAAAGCCGCTGCGCAGAACATGAACGTGTTCAGTGCCTCGATGGAAAAGGTCTCGGCCTCGGTCGACGCCGCCCTGGTGCCGGCCGTTGGGGCGCTGGTGGTCGGTCTGGAACCGGTGCTGACCCAGGTCGGCAGCCTGCTCGCCGACAATCCGCAACTGGTCGAAGGCCTGGCGGCGGGGGCTATCGCCTTTTCGGCGATGCAAACCGCAGTGGCCGGCGCCACGCAGGTGTTCGACGTGATGAGCATGGTGCTCAAGACCAACCCGATCATGCTGATTGCCATGGGCATTGCCGTGGCGGCCGGTTTGATCGTGGCCAACTGGACACCGATCAGTGCGTTCTTCACAGGGATGTGGGAGGGCGTGAAAAACGCCGGGGCGGGTGCGATGGCGACGTTGCGCTCGGTACTCGACTGGCGACCGCTGGCGGCATTGGCGGCGCTGTGGGAACCAGTCACGGGAATTTTCTCGGCTATCTGGGACAAGGTCATGGTCGTGACGGCGCCAGTGATCGACTTTTTCAAGTCGGTTTTCGCGTGGTCCCCGGCCGGCATGATCATCGAAAACTGGGGGCCGCTGACCGGCCTGTTCGCGGCGATCTGGGAATTGCTCAAGGCCTTGAGTGTGCCGGTGATGGCGTTTCTCAGAAACCTGTTCGACTTCTCGCCGATGCAGATGATTACCGAGGCGTGGGGGGGCGTTGTCGCGTTCTTCGAACCGATGTTCACGACGCTGCAGTCGGCCGTACAAAGCACCCGGGATATTTTGCGCACGCTGTTCGATTTTTTCCCGATGGAAATGCTCACCAGCGCCTGGGGTGGGATTGTCGGGTTCTTCGAACCGATCTGGATGGCGCTGCAAACGTCAGTGCAACGGGTCAGAGGCTTTTTCACCAGCCTGTTCGAGTGGTCGCCGCTGGAGCAGATTGCCCAGTATTGGCAGCCGATCGGTGAGGTCTTTTCGGCGATCTGGGGCGTTGTACTGGCGCTGTCCGCGCCGGTCGTGGACTTTCTGCACGGCCTGTTCGAATGGAAACCTCTGGATCAGATCATCGAAAGTTGGGGGCCGGTCACCGAGTGGTTCGGCGAATTGTGGCAAAAACTGCAAACCGTCATCGCGCCGATCAAGGAGCTGTTCGACGGTGGTTTTGCCGGCTTGATCGCCAAGGTCACCGGCAAGGTTGAAACGCTGACCCAGGCGCAACGCCAGACCAATGCCGAAGGCAAGGGTGAATTCGCGCCGGCACTCTTCGGTGCGAGCCCGGCGACTGCCGGCAACGGTACCTTGCAAAGTGGCTCGTTGCCGCAAAGCTCCGGTGCGCTGATTCAACAAAGCGCAATCAACAACCGCACGCAACTCGAAGGCGGCCTGACCGTGCGCTTCGAAAATGCGCCGGCGGGGTTGCGCACCGATCCACCGCAAACCAATCAACCGGGCCTGGCCGTGGCGTCGCGCATCGGTTATCGCTCGCTGTCGATGGGAGGTTCTCAATGAACTGGCGTGACCGTTTGTTGCCGGCATCCTTTCGCGGTGTCGGCTTCTGGATCGACCAGGCGAAAACCCCGGTCGGTCGCAAGGGGCAATTGCACGAATACCCGCAACGTGACCTGCCGTATTTCGAAGACCTCGGCCAGCAGGCGAAGATACATGACATCACTGCCTTCATCGTCGGCGCTGATTGCCTGGAGCAGCGCGACAAGCTGCTCAAGGCGTTAGAGGCGGGCAGCGGCGAGCTGGTGCATCCGTGGCTCGGTCGCTTGCAGGTCAAGGTTGGCGAATGCGACATGACCCACACCCGCCAGGACGGCGGGCTGGTGACGTTTGCGCTGAAGTTCTATCCCGATAAACCGTTGCCGTTTCCGACCGCGACGGTCAGTACCCAAGGGGTCATCCTACTCAAGGCCGGGACTTTCCAGGCTTCAGCCCTGGCGCGGTTCGAGCAGGCGATGACGCTGATCAAGGCGGCGCGGATCGGCATTGCCAATCTGCGCAACAGCCTCGCCGGGGTTTACGGCATCATCAAAGAGCAGCTTCAACCGCTGATTGATGATTACAAAACCATCACCGAGTTCGTCAAAGCGGTCAAAGAGTTACCCAAGGAACTGGCGGCGGAGTTCAACGGCTTGCTCGGCGATATCAACGAGCTCAAGGCGTTCGCGAAGGAGGGCTACCGTGGCGTGATTGCCGACGTGTCGCAACAACTCGAAGCGATCCGCAACGCCGATGCGCCGAAGCTCACCACCGGCAAGGACACCAATGCCGCGGCGCAAGCCATGGCTGATCTGGTGCAGGACACCCTGCTCGTGAAAGCGGCGCAGTGGATCGCTTCGATGCCGGTTGCAAGTAAACCGATGAAGTTGCCGTCGACGCCTTCTGTTGGCCAGCAGGCGACCCAACCGATCAATCGTCAGGATGTGCCGTCCACGGACGATACGCTGGCGATGCTGAAGAATCTGGTCAGCACGTTTGATCTGGTGAAGAACAAATCCAGTGCTGCGCATCACCAGGCAGCCAGTGATTTGCAGGATGCGTTGGTCACGCACCTCAAGGCCGTTGCGTCCTCGGGGATACGAGTAGTCACCAAAACCATTCAGGAAAGCGCGCCGACGCTGGTGCTTGCCTACAAGTACCTTGGCGATGCCACGCGAGCCCTTGAAATCCAGCAACGCAACCCGACCAATCATCCTGGGTTCTCGCCCAACGAAGTGAAAGTTCCCGGGGAGTGAGCCATGAGCGAGATGGACAACCATGTCACGCTGACCGTCAACAACATCGAGTACGGCGGCTGGAAAAGCGTGGAGATCAGCGCTGATCTGGAGCGGCAGTTCCGCACCTTCAAACTCGACATCACCTGGCAATGGCCAGGGCAGACCGTGGCCGTGCCGATCAAACCCGGTGACCCCTGCGAAGTGCGTATCGGCCAGGATCTGCTGCTCACCGGTTACGTGTTCAAGGCACCGATCCGCTATGACGGACGGCAGATCAGCCTGACCATCGAGGGCAGTTCGAAAACTCAGGACCTGGTCGATTGCGCCGCCCGTAACCGGCCCAGCCAATGGCAGGAGCAACCGCTGCTGAGCATCGTTCAGGCGCTGGCCATGGAATATTCGCTGATGGTCGTCAATCAGATTCCGGAGACGGCCCGGCTGACCAAACACACGATCGTCCCGGGTGAAACGGTGTTTCAGTCGATCGATCGTCTGCTCTCACTGTTGCGGGTGTTTTCCACCGATGACGAGGAGGGCCGTCTGGTACTGGCCAGTCCCGGCAGTGGCGGCCGCGCCAGTGATGTGCTCGAATTGGGCAAAAACATTCTGTCGGCCAATGCGCCTATGGATTACAGCCAGGTGTTCTCCGAATACCGGGTGATCGGCCAGCAAAAAGGCTCGGACAAACAGAGCGGGGCAGCGGTCAGCGAAGTCGAATCGACGGCCGCCGACCTGACCTTCAAGCGCCGGCGCACCACGATCATTAACGAAGGCACGCAGCTGACTTTTGAGTTGGCGCAACAGCGTGCCCAATGGGAAAGCGCCACCCGCATGGGCCGGGCGCAGACCACCACCTATCAGGTGCAGGGCTGGCGTCAGGCTAACGGTGGCCTGTGGCGGCACAACACGTTGGTGCGGGTGAAAGATCCGGTGCTGGGTTTCGATGGCGACATGCTGATTTCCAAAGTCACTTATTCGCTGTCGGCGCAAGGCTCGGTAACCACCTTGCAGGTGGCACCGCCGCATACCTTTGATGCTGATCCAACGCCCCCGAAAAACCCCTGATCCGTACACCGGTCCCTCCTGACACCACCGCCCCTTGTGGGAGCGAGCCTGCTCGCGAAAGCGTCGGCAGCCCCAACATTTCAGCGCCTGATCCACCGCCTTCGCGAGCAGGCTCGCTCCCACATCGATCGCATTCGGGCCAATTTTTGAAGGACACCCCATGAGCCTACTGACACGCCTGCTGGCGCGCGGCACTGTCGTGCTCGCCAATTCGGCCTCCAAGCTGCAATCGCTGCAAATGCGCCTCACCGCCGGCGAAGTGAACGACGACCTCGAACATTTCGAACCCTATGGTTTTACCAGCCATCCACTGGCCGGCGCCGAAGGTGTCGTCACTTTCATTGGCGGTGACCGTTCCCATGCGATCGCCCTGGTCATCGCCGATCGCCGCTATCGCCTGCAATCGCTGGCCGCCGGTGAAGTGGCGATCTACACCGATGAGGGCGACCGGATTCATTTCAAGCGCGGGCGGATCATCGACATTCAAACCGCCACGCTGAACATCCGCGCCAGCAGCGCGGTGAACTTCGATACGCCCGTCATCAATCAGACCGGCAAGATCGTTTCCAGCGGCGACCAGCTCGCTGGCGGCATCAGCCAGATCAACCATGTGCACCTCGGCGTTCAGGCCGGCAACGGTCAGACCGGCGCGCCGGCAGGAGGCAAATGATGCTCATCAGCCCGAACCTGCATGCCGCGCTGACCCGCGCGGTGCTGATCAGCCTGTTCACCTGGCGCCGCGCCGCCGATGACGATGCCCTCGATGATGAAGAACGTTTCGGCTGGTGGGGCGACAGTTTTCCCACCGTCGCCGACGATCGCATCGGTTCAAGGCTGTGGCTGCTGCGCCGGGTCAAGCTGACCCGACAGACCCAGATGGACGCCGAGTTCTACGCCCGCGAAGCGTTGCAATGGCTGATCGACGACGGCCATTGCAGCGCCATCGACATCCTCAGCGAACGCCTCGACGCCCAGCGCCTGAGCCTGCGCACGGTCCTGACCCTGGCCGATGGCGAACGTCTGGACATCAACCCCGATAACAGTTGGCAGGTGATCTATGCCGTTTGAAACCCCTTCGCTGCCGGTGCTGATCAAGCGCACCCAAAGCGACCTGGCCGGCGATTCGCTGCGCCAGTCCGATGCGCAAGTGCTGGCCCGCACCCTCAGCGGCGCCGCTTATGGTCTGTACGGCTACCTCGACTGGATTGCCGAACAGATCCTGCCGGACACCGCCGACGAGTCGACCCTGGAACGCATCGCCGCGCTGCGTTTGAACCAGCCGCGAAAACCCGCGCAAGGCGCCAGCGGCAGCGTCAGTTTCAGCGCCACGGCCGGCGCGCTGCTGGACGTCGACACGCTGCTGCAATCGAGCGATGGCCGCACCTACAAAGTCACCAGCGCACGCACTGCAATCAATGGCAGCAACACGACGACGATTGCAGCGCTGGAGGCCGGCAGCCTTGGCAATGCCGACGCCGGGCTGGCGCTGACGCCGGTGCAACCGATTGCTGGCGTGGTCGGCAACAGCTTCGTCGTCCTGGCGCCGGGTCTCAGCGGCGGCGTCGCGCGGGAAAGTCTCGAATCGCTGCGCTCGCGGGTGATCCGCTCGTACCGGATCATTCCCCACGGCGGCTCGGCCGACGATTACGAAACCTGGGCACTGGAAGTGCCCGGCGTCACCCGGGCCTGGTGCCGCGGCGGCTTTCTCGGCCCCGGCACCGTCGGCGTGTACATCATGCGTGACGACGATCCACAGCCGGTGCCCAACGCCGAGCAACTGGCGCAGGTGCAGGCGTACATCGAGCCGTTACGCCCGGTGACCGCCGAAGTGCATGTGCGTGCGCCGATCCAGGTGCCGGTAACCTATCGCCTGAAGCTCATCCCGGACACCAGTGCGGTACGCGCGGCGGTAGAAACCCAGTTGCGCGATCTGCACAACCGCGAGGCCGACCTCGGCGAGGATCTGCTGATCAGCCACATCCGCGAAGCCATCAGCAGCGCTGCCGGTGAAACCGATCATGTGCTCAGCGCCCCGGTCGCCAACGTCACCGCCAAGGACAGCGAACTGCTGACGTTTGGAGGCTGCGTATGGGGGGCATAAGAACCGCCGCGCAATATCAGGCGCAACTGCGCGCCTTGCTGCCCAGCGGCCCGGCGTGGGACCCGGAACGGGTGCCGGAACTCGAAGAAGTGCTGCAAGGCGTCGCCGTTGAACTGGCGCGCCTCGACGCGCGCGCCGCTGACCTGCTCAACGAGATGGACCCGGCCGGCGTCAGCGAACTGGTGCCGGACTGGGAACAGGTGATGAACCTGCCCGACCCGTGCCTGGGTGCCACGCCGCTGTTCGACGACCGCCGCCTCGCGGTACGCCGCCGCTTGCTCGCGGTCGGCAGCCAGGCCGTCGGTTATTACCTCGACATCGCCAAAAGCCAGGGCTACCCCAACGCCAGCATCACCGAACACGAAGCGCCGCGCATGGGCCGCGCCCGGTTTGGCTCGGCGCATTGGGGCACCTGGGAAGCGCAATTCATGTGGACGCTCAACACCGGCGGCCGCCTGCTGCTCGGCCGGCGTTACGGCGCGAGCTACTGGGGCGAGCGCTTCGGCGTCAATCCCGGCTCGGCGCTGGAATGTCTTATCCACCGCAGCGCGCCGGCGCATACCAAGGTGCACATCAATTATGACTAGGAAGGAATGAGGGATGGATTATCCGAACAGTGTGCCAAGCGCCGGTCTGGTGAATGGCAAGTTTGTCGATGAAAACCCGCTGACCGGGACGCCGGGGTCGTTGATTCCGGCGGATTGGGGTAACGGGGTCACGCTGGAAATTCTCAACGTGATCAGTGCGGCCGGGATTACCCCGGACGAAAAGAAATACGATCAGCTGTTGCAGGCGATTCAATCGGTGACGGCCAAGGGCTGGAATCAGGATCTGGCGTTGCCGTTGGTGGCTTTGCCGCTGCCGACCGTGGCCAGCGCCGATGGTCGACTGGTTGTCAGTCCGGCTGCAGCGTCCACCAGCGGTGGCAGGGTTTCGATTGCCGCAGGAACGTTTATCAGCCTGGGTCAGGAAGTCGTGAGCGGCCAGTTGGGGCGTTCGCGTACGTTCGTGACGTCTGCGTGGAGCAGCGTCGATCTGTTGCCCAACAGTCATTATTTTTTACGTGCACAAGCCGTGGGTGGTGCGCTGACCTTTTACGTGCAGCGCGGCAACATCCATGACGTTGTCCCGGAGTCGTTGAAAGGTACGGCAAACGCCGCAGCGGGTGGCGGGTTTCAGTCCACGGCACTGGACATGTGTCTGGCGTGGGTTATCACCGGGGCGCCGGGTTCTGTGCCGACGGTGCGCACGATCTACAACCGTGCACGTTTGACCTGGACGCAAACGGTTAACGGCACCGGCGCGATATTTTTGCCACTCGATCCACATGCGCGTGCGGCACGACTGGTTGCAGGCAACCCGACGCCGTCGTCGACGGCGGTCACCTCGGTCGCCTTTCCGTCAGCCGGTTGGGCAGGGGGCAACTATTGTTTTCTGTCGCCCATCCTTACCGGCAGCTCGAACAACGCGGGGGGATGGAATCCCTCTTCGGTTTACCCGTGCGTTCTGTTCACCAACAACATCGTTAACGATGTCACGGTTTCGACGTTGTCGGCCAGTTTCGACCATGCCAATTTGCGCTCCCTGTGGCAGTGCTATCAGGCAGAACACAACCTGGGCCAATCAAACGCCGACAGCGATGAGCTATTGCTGAGCATGGGCATCAAGACCCATCCGATCACCGATTACAGTGTCGGCATCGCAGTCAACTTCGCCGACGCGGTGAACGTGCAACTATCCTGGGAGCTTATTCGATGATCGTTATTCAGGAGCTTCACCAGTTCGACGGCGAGATGCGTCTGCCTCAACCTTCGGCAGCCCATGACTGGGACGGCGAGAAGTGGATAGTGAACGCGCAAAAGCAGGTCGTGCTGGATGCGCAAGAAGTCGAGCGGCTTTGCGCGAAAGTCGACACCGCCGCCGACAGCGCCCGGGCCACACTGGCCGGCGACCCGCTCAAAGCCATGGAATACGCCCAGGCCGCCGCCGATGCGCAGGCTTATCAGGATGCCGGCTACCCGAAGAAGGAAGTCCCGTTGTCGGTCGCAGCCTGGGTTGCCAAAGGGCGCACCGCGAAACAGGCAGCCGAGCAGATTCTCGCCAAGGCCGATCAACTCACCGACCACTTGCTGAGCTTGCGCACCTTGCGCCTGAAGGCCAAGGCGCAGATCCGTGCACAGGCGGGCAAGGGCAAGATCGATCTGGCGCGCAGCGCTGCCGATGATGCGTTGGTGGCGATTCGTGACCTCGTCAGAGCTATTTCCGGCTAGACCCCAAGACTCAGTTCGTCGTCACCCAAGCCCGCTTCGATGTGGGCTTTTTTTATTTTGCGCACAGACCGCCATGGCGACCGGCCCGACGCGGTTCATGTGTCATTTACCAGAGAAGCAATAACCCATGGACTATCCAAAAAGCGTCCCCAGCGTCGGCCTGGTCGATGGCCGTTTCGTTGACGAGAACCCGGTGGCGGGCACGCCCGGTTCGTTGATTCCGGCAGTGTGGGGCAACAGCGTCACTCAGGAGATTCTAAGTGTGATCGGTGCTGCCGGGCTGGCGGCTTCCGAGACGGATACCAGCCAGTTACTTGAAGCGATCCAGTTGATGGTGGGCAACGCCAGTCCGATGCGTTCGGTCATCACTCGGTTGGCGGCATCCACATCGCTGAGCCCTCAGGAGCTTGGTCTCGTACTGCTCGACGGCAGCCCGGCGTCCCTGACGCTGACGTTGCCTGCAGTCAATGCTGCGCTGGGTGTGCGTGATGTGGTCGTTCGCCGTGTCGACAACAGTGGCAACCGTTTGGTTGTCCAGACATCCGGGACCGACCGCATCCGGTTTCACACCCACCTTTCACCGGCGGGGTATCCGTTTTTGGTGCTGATGGGCAGCGGCGACTGGTGGCATCTGCGCAGTGATGGTGCAGGAAGCTGGTGGCCGGTCGGCCGCTTTGACAATGCCCCACTCGGGCGGCCGTTCCTTGAAACGACAACAACGCTAAGCCCGGGTGGTTACGGACTTCCCAACGGCGATTTGTTCAAGCGTGCCGAGTGGCCCTGGCTGTGGGATTTTGCCCAGTCGTCCGGGGCGCTGACCACTGAAGCTGCCAGGGCCGGGAGAGAAGGGGGATGGACGAGCGGTGACGGCGCCTCGAATTTTCGAATCCCCGACATTCGCGGCGAGTTTCTGCGGGTGCTCAGTGAGGGTCGAAACGTCGATACGGGACGTGTAATGGGCAGTGTGCAAATGCATGCTCTACAAAGCCATAACCATTACCTGCCGACGGGAACCGGGGGGACTTCCAAGCCGGCACCAGCGATTCCGGACACCGCCTGGGACGTTACCACCAACGTCAATTTTTTACCGACTTCAGCAACGATGGCAACCACGTACCCCAACCCTGCATTCGACTCGGATGCCTACATAGGCAGCATCGGCAATTTCGCCGGCGAAACCCGACCGCGCAACATCGCCTATCCCGCGCGAATCAAGCTGATCTGAGGTGAACATGTTCAATTATATGATCGACGACAGCGGCGTCTTGACTGGCCCTGTCGAGTTTCCGCGCGTGCCGGGGATCGGCGTGCAACGACCGAGTAATGCAGTAGCGCTGAGTATCGAACTCTCTCCCGCGCCTGAGGGATTTGCCTGGGCCTATGACAACGGCTCGTTGCAACAGAAGGTCGATTGTCGCGGCGATGTATACAGCACCGAAACCGGCATGCGGGAAACCTGGAATACCTTGGGCGAACTGCCGGCAGGCTTCACACAGTTGCCTTGGCCGGGTGGCTTTCACATCTGGGCGGATAACGCCTGGCAGATCGATGAGCAAGCGCAGTTGGCGGATAACAAGCGGGTCGCACTTAACAAACGCGACGCCTTGCTCCGGGACGCGGTGCTGAGAATTGCCCCCCTGCAATACGCCGAGGATATCGGCGATGCGTCCCCCGAAGAACAACTGCAGTTGCTCGAGTGGAAGCTCTACAGCGTTGAGCTGAACCGCATTGAAAAACAGTCCGGTTTTCCTTCGCCCATCACTTGGCCTGTAGCGCCCGGCGCAGCCACAAACACCTGAGACACCGTAAAGGAATAACACAATGGATTATCCAATCAGTGTGCCAAGCGCAGGCCTGGTCAATGGCATGTTTGTCGACGAGGACGCGATTGCAGGCACACCCGGCTCGTTGATTCCAGCGAGCTGGGGCAACGGCGTGACGCAAGAAATTCTCAGCGTTGTGCGGGCCGCTGGAATGGCGCCGAACGAGACCTCAAATACACAACTGCTCGACGCGCTGCGTAGCACGCAGCTATTCAAAACCCCGGCGCAATTCGATTTCAGCCGCTCAGTGGCTACAGCCGAGTTCGTGCAGCGTGCGCTGGGCAATTACGCAGGGTCTCGTGACATCGCGGCCACGGCGCAACTTTCCATTGCGGATGTGGGATGGGCGATTGGCCTGGGCGGAAACTCGGCTTATACCGTGTCTTTGCCAGACATCAAGTCAGTTCCCAATGGTGCAACGTTCGCGCTGCATTGCCGTAGCAACGCCCCGGTCACTATTGCTTGTACAGGCATTGC
Source organism: Pseudomonas koreensis (assembly GCF_036668835.1). Lineage (GTDB taxonomy): Bacteria > Pseudomonadota > Gammaproteobacteria > Pseudomonadales > Pseudomonadaceae > Aquipseudomonas > Aquipseudomonas koreensis_I. The sequence continues at coordinate 884,232 of NZ_JAZEVW010000001.1, read as the reverse complement.
GAAAATAAGCCCGCAAGGAGCTGAACTGACCTCGATCGTCATGAACAGTGGTGAGAGCGCCACCGTCGTCAGGGAAAACGGAGTCTGGGCAGTCCACGGCACCGCGAGTCTCAAATATGCCGCGCTGTTTTCAGGGTTGACGGCTAACCCCGGGTACCAGAAGCACGCCAGTGGGAACATAGATCAATGGGGGACCGGCACCACTGATGCCAACGGTGAAATGTGGGTCAATTTCCCGGTTTCCTTCCCGAATGGGTTTTTCTCCTGTGTCGCCAACCATGCCGGCGGCGAGGCGGCCATCGTGATTGTTGTCGGAGGCAGCGCCACCAAACAAGGCGTTCGCTTGAAAGTGCGCAATGCGGTTAACCAGCCAGGGGCAGGCTGGACCGTGTTTTATTTTGCCAAGGGTTATTGAATGAAGACCATCAACGTGTTGTTCAGCGCCGGCACCCGGGGCGTGTATGTACCGGGTATCAACTCGTCGGACATTCCGGACGATGTCATTGAAATACCCCAAGCCTATTGGACCTCGCTGCTGCAGCAACTGGCGGTCACTGCGAAAGTCATTGGCGTGCATGCTGAAAGCGGTTATCCGATCCTGATCGATCCACCGCCTCCTTCGGCAGAGGCGGCGGCGGGCTTCGAGCGCACCTGGCGTAACACTCAGCTTGCCGCCACCGACGGTCTGGTCGCACGCGACCGCGATGAGCTGGAGGACGGTGGCGGCACGACATTGACCACTGAGCAATATGCCGAACTGCAAACGTATCGCCGGGCGTTGCGCGAGTGGCCGCAAGGCTCATTCTTCCCGTTCAGTGAGCATCGGCCGGTGGCACCGCGCTGGCTGGCTGCCGCGCTTTAAATCATCAGGGACGTGATATGGATTATCCGAAAAGCATTCCGGGCTCAGATCTGGAAAACGGCAGGTTTGTCGACGAAGACCCGATTGCAGGAAAGCCGGGGTCGCTGATTCCGGCGAGTTGGGGCAACAGTGTTACCCAGGAAATTCTCAATGCAATTACAGCCGCTGGCCTGACACCTGACGAAGCACAGACCGATCAATTGGCCCAAGCCATTCGACAGCTGTCCAGGCCTGACCCGCTGCAACAGTTTCCGGTACAGGTCTATCGCAGGAATCTGTTGATCAACGGTGATTTCCGGATCTGGCAGCGTGGCACGAGCAACCAGGGGCCCAACATCGGCGGCTACGTGGCGGACCGATTTCGCTGCGACTGGAACGGTAATGCGGGAGTGAGCATCACTCGTCAGAACTTTGCTCTCGGGCAAGGCGAGGTCGCCGATGAGCCGGCCCGCTTCCTGCGCTGGCAGCAAACCGCTGCGGGCGGGGGCGCGACTGTTCACAAAATCTCCCAGAATATCGAGTCGGTCAGAACACTCGCAGGTAAAACCGCGACGTTGACGTTTTGGGCTCGATCCGATGCCGCGCGAACATTGCAAGTAACCATTGCGCAACAATTCGGCGCGGGCGGAACCCTGAAAACTCTGGCAAATAAATGGCTGGCACGCAGCAACCGCCAGCCATGATTCAATCGGGGCAATCCAGGGAGGACCAAGCATTATGCAAATAACCGAAAGCAACCTTATCGACATCATGCCCAACGCCCGCTCCCAAGCGGGCGTTTTTGTTTCTGCACTCAACAATGCCATGGCGCGTCGTCTCATCGACACGCCCAGGCGCATCGCCGCGTTTCTTGCGCAAGTCGGCCACGAGTCCGGGCAACTGCGTTACGTGCGCGAACTGGGCAACAACCAGTACCTGAGCAAATACGATACCGGCACGCTGGCGCTGCGTCTGGGCAACACCCCCGAAGCCGACGGTGACGGGCAAAAGTATCTCGGTCGCGGCCTGATCCAGATCACTGGCCGCAGCAACTATCGCCAGTGCAGCCTTGGCCTGTTTGGCGATGAACGTCTGCTGTCCTTGCCCGAACTGCTTGAACAGCCGCAATGGGCGGCGGAATCTGCGGCATGGTTCTGGGAACAGAAGGGCCTGAATGAACTGGCTGATCGTGATCAGTTCAACATCATCACCCGACGCATCAACGGCGGGTTGAACGGTCTGCAGGATCGCCTGGAAATCTGGGCGCGCGCGAGGGCGGTGCTATGCCAATCCCCTGGCGAATGATTGGCATTGTATGGCTGGCCGCAGCAGCCTTTGCAGCGGCCTGGCAATTTCAGGATTGGCGTTACGGACGACAACTGGCCGAGCAATCCCGGTTAAACGCCGCAGTCCTCAATCGACAGAATCTCGCCGCCGCCACTGCGCAACAGGCCGAACAAGATAAGCGCCTGGCGCTCGAGCAGCGGCTCGCGGCCATTGAACAAACCCATTTTCGAGCGCTGAGCGATGCCCAACGTGATCAGGATCGCCTGCGCGATCGTCTTGCTACTGCTGATGTGCGCCTGTCAGTCCTTCTCGACGCCGGCGACGTTGCCCAAGGCTGCAATCTGCCAGCCACCGCCGGCGCCCGCGGCGTGGATCATGCAGCCGTACGCGCCCGACTTGACCCGGCGCATGCTCAACGAATTGTCGCCATCACCGACACCGGCGACCGTGGATTGATTGCGCTGCGCGCCTGTCAGGCCTATGTCAGAGCGCTGGCGCCTGCACATTTTGAATGATTCTGTGTATTGAAAGAGCAACCGGCTCGTGTACGGTGGTACGCATTCCACACGATCCGGAGTGCGCCGTGAAAGAGATCACCCAACTGGCCGCCGAACTCGGCCGACATCTGCAAGTGCTCAACGCCCACGTGACCACCGCCGAGTCCTGCACCGGTGGCGGTATCGCCGAAGCGATTACCCGGATTCCGGGGAGTTCGGCGTGGTTCGAGGCGGGTTATGTCACCTATTCCAACCGGCAGAAGACCCAGCAACTGAATGTGCCGGCCGAGCTGTTCGATACGGTGGGCGCGGTCAGTCGCGAGGTGGTCGAGGCGATGACGCGTGGCGCGCAGGACAAAAGCCTGGCGCGTTTTGCTGTGGCGGTCAGCGGCGTGGCCGGGCCGGATGGCGGCTCGCCGAACAAACCGGTCGGCACGGTATGGCTGGCATGGGCAGTAGGCGATGCGGTTTCCAGCGAGGTTCAGCACTTCCCCGGCAACCGCGACGAGGTCCGCCGACAAACGGTGAAGGCCGCGCTAGAGGGGCTGTTGCGACTAGCGGCACGAGAAATCGAAAATCAGGGGTAGGCGATCTTCGAACGCTGTGGAATAATACTGGCTACTTATACAGGTGTTGGCCGTCAGGCCTTATTGATTACGTGAGGACTTTAATGGACGACAACAAGAAGAAAGCCTTGGCTGCGGCCCTGGGTCAGATCGAACGTCAATTCGGCAAGGGTGCCGTAATGCGTATGGGCGATCAGGACCGTCAGGCGATCCCGGCCATCTCCACTGGCTCTCTGGGTCTGGACATTGCACTCGGCATCGGCGGCCTGCCAAAAGGTCGTATCGTTGAAATCTACGGTCCTGAATCTTCCGGTAAAACCACGCTGACGCTGTCGGTGATCGCCCAGGCGCAAAAAGCTGGCGCGACCTGCGCATTCGTCGACGCCGAACACGCCCTCGATCCCGAGTACGCCGGCAAACTGGGCGTTAATGTCGATGACCTGCTGGTTTCCCAGCCGGACACCGGCGAACAGGCACTGGAAATCACCGACATGCTGGTGCGCTCCAACGCCGTTGACGTGATCATCGTCGACTCCGTGGCTGCGCTGGTGCCGAAGGCTGAAATCGAAGGCGAAATGGGTGACATGCATGTGGGCCTGCAAGCCCGTCTGATGTCCCAGGCGCTGCGTAAAATCACCGGTAACATCAAGAACGCCAACTGCCTGGTGATCTTCATCAACCAGATCCGCATGAAGATCGGCGTGATGTTCGGTAGCCCGGAAACCACCACCGGTGGTAACGCGCTGAAGTTCTACGCCTCGGTTCGTCTCGACATCCGCCGTACTGGCGCGGTGAAGGAAGGCGACGAAGTGGTCGGCAGCGAAACCCGCGTCAAGGTTGTGAAGAACAAGGTAGCTTCGCCGTTCCGTCAGGCTGAATTCCAGATTCTTTACGGCAAGGGCATCTACCTCAACGGCGAGATGATCGACTTGGGCGTACTGCACGGCTTCGTTGAAAAATCCGGCGCCTGGTATGCCTACGAAGGCACCAAGATCGGTCAGGGCAAGGCCAACTCGGCCAAGTTCCTGGCGGACAACCCGGAAATTGCCGCGAAGCTTGAAAAACAACTGCGTGACAAGCTGCTGTCGCCAGCAGTGATTGCTGATTCCAAGGCTTCCGCTGTCAAGGAAACCGAAGACGATCTGGCTGACGCTGATATCTGATCGCAGCGATGACCACCGTCGTACTCGATACACTCGTCGCAGTGCGACGAACCGCCATGGACCTGCTCGCACGGCGCGAGCATGGTCGAGTCGAGCTGACACGCAAGTTGCGCCAGCGCGGCGCTGAGGCGGAAATGATCGAAACAGCCCTCGACCGACTGACGGAAGAGGGCCTGCTTTCCGAAGCCCGTTACCTCGAAAGCTTTGTTTCCTATCGTGCCCGTTCCGGCTATGGCCCTTTGCGGATTCGCGAGGAACTGAGCCAGCGCGGTCTACAGCGTGCCGATATCGAACTGGCCCTGCGCGAAAGCGGTATCAACTGGCAGGAGCAACTTCAGGAAACCTGGCGGCGCAAGTTCTCCGGACATCTACCGATTGATGCGAAAGAAAGGTCCAAACAAGGCCGGTTTCTGGCCTATCGGGGGTTTTCGATGGAAATGATCAACCGCTTGTTCAACGGTCGAGGGATGGACGATTAGAACGATTCATTAAAAAACGGCCCGCTATGAAAATAGCGGGCCGTTTTTTTTGCCTTCAAATTGCCTTTGAGGGCTCCCGGCTGCGCTGAGCGGTTTGTGGTTGAGAATGAGCCCAATTTTCCGGCAGGTTTATATAGTCAATCAATTCCCTCAGACGCCCATGGGTGCGAGCGTTAAACGCGAACGCCAGCCGCGCCAAATGGCTGAATTGAGCGTCATCATGTTCCTCGCCGGCATAGGCGTGTTGATGAAACCGGTCGCTCAGGCACAGATCGGCAAAGGCGTCCTGCATGTGTTCCAGTGCCTGATCGCTGAGCTTGTGATTCATGCGGATCACGAACTGGCGTTTGAGCCAGCGGCTGGAGTGGAAGTTGCTGTAGAACTGATTGATCTGCTCCACCGCCTCATCGACGCTGAACACCAACCGCATCAATTTCATGTCGGTCGGCAGGATGTAACGGTTGACCTCCAGTTGCTGGCGAATGAAATCCATCGCGCCCTGCCAGAATGTCCCGCCCGGTGTGTCGAGCAGCACCACCGGCACCAAGGGGCTTTTGCCAGTCTGAATCAGCGTCAGCACTTCCAGTGCTTCATCCAGCGTGCCGAAACCTCCCGGGCACAGAACCAGCGCGTCAGCTTCTTTGACGAAAAACAACTTGCGGGTAAAGAAGAAGTGGAAAGGCAACAGATTGCCAGTGCCGTCCACGGTCGGGTTGGCGTGCTGCTCGAAGGGCAGGGTGATGTTGAAACCGAGGCTGTGATCGCGACCGGCTCCTTCGTGGGCGGCCGCCATGATGCCGCCACCGGCACCGGTGATCACCATCATCTCCGAGCGCGCCAATGCGGCGCCCAGCTCACGGGCCATCGCGTACAAAGGATGCTCTAGCGGCGTGCGTGCCGAGCCGAACACCGTGACCTTGCGCCGCCCCTTGAATTGTTCGAGCACGCGAAAGGCCTGCTCCAGTTCGCGCAGGGCCTGCAGGGTGATCTTGGCGTTCCAGCGGTTGTGGTCTTCCTGGGCCATGCGCAGTACGGTCAGGATCATGTCGCGGTAGATCGGGATGTTCGGGCTGTTGGGGGAAACGCGGTTGAGTTGTTCTTCGACCTTGCTGATGAGATCGGGGCCGCTTTCCTGAAAATGACGACTCAGGAGGTCATTCGGTTGGTAAGGCATTCAATGTCTCCTTTGTGCACAGAGCGGGTGGCCCTGACGAGCGGCGTCAGTGCCGCGCTGCAACAACACACCTCTGGGCAGTTCCATGGCTGCCGTCAACAGGTGATCGGGAATACTCTGAATCTAGACCTTTGCGCGGCATTACGCTGCGACTCTTTTAGAAATAGCTGCGCCAGCGAAGCCACCGCTCGTCCGAACTCGCACCGGGCGGCTCACTCCCTGATTAACTGATTCACAGGCGTGATGCGACAACTTCGCGGCGATCAGGTACGCAAGTGACAGGCTGTTAAAGGATTTTCAGGTGGCAAGGAGGCGGGACCCATGGCCAGGATAGTTCTGGAGATCGATACGCAGCTGTATCGAATGTTGCAGGCAGCAGCAGAGACTAACCAGATCAGTCTCGAAGAGGAGTGTTGCCGTCGTCTGGCGGGCGGCGAGCGCCGTTCTCAGTATCTGCAGGCCTTGCTGGCCGAATTGCGCGCCGAGGATGAACAGCGGCGCGCCAATTCGCGGTGATTACTTCTTCTTCGCCGGGGCGGCTTTCGGGCAGTCGGATTCCTGATAGCTCGCCGAGCCGATCGCCTTGTTGGTTTTCACTTCAGTAAAGTCGTAACGCATGATCGCGCCCTTGGCCATCAGCTTGCGGTACGACGGGTTGTTGCACACCGAGGCTCCCAACTGGAAATACACGGCTTTAGGGTCAGCACGCATTTTGTCGGCGTGGCTCTTTTGCACGCTCAGGTGATTGATCAACTGAGTGCCTTCAACGGTGTAGCCCTGATCGAGAATGTCTTCATTGATTGCCCGAGGCGTGCCGACGCTGCTCTGGGCGGCGACATTGCGCAGCTCTCTGTTCAGATTCTGCTCACTCAGGGACGCTGCCTGAGCGGTGAAGGACGACGCCAGCAGAATGGCAGCGGTGGGAACGATAAGGCGCAGCATGAAACTCTCCTGGTTCAGTGACTGGTGGTTCGACCCGTCACGTGACTGTGCGTTCAGTGGCGGCGAATTATAGGGGAGCCGGTCGGGAGGGTACAGGCTTGTGCCGCTCGCTCTGGTAAACTGCCGGCCTTTATTGCCCTGCCGAGTGTTGTTCGTGTCGAGTTTCCCTGCCTGCCGACGTTGCCTGCGATGAACCATGCCCCCAACGCCGTAGCCCGTTTGCGCGATCAGCGTGAAGATGAAGGCATCAAGCCGATTCAGGCTCGGGGCTTCCGCTCCGAACGCTGTCGCGACTGCCGGGTGATCATCAGCCATTGCCTGTGCGCCTGGCGGCCGAGCGTCGAGACGCGTTCGGCGGTGTGCCTGATCATGACCGGCAAAGAAGTGTTCAAACCCAGCAACACCGGTTGGCTGATTGCCGATGTGGTGCGCGACAACCATGCGTTCATCTGGTCGCGCACCGAGCCCGACCCGCAGTTGCTGGCGTTGCTCAACGATCCGCAATGGCAGCCGTATCTGGTGTTCCCGGGCGAGTATGTCGAGCCGTCGCGGGTGACCAACACCGTCGCCGCCGATAGCAGCAAGCGCCCGCTGTTCATTCTGTTGGATGCGACCTGGACCGAGGCGCGGAAGATTTTTCGCAAGAGTCCGTATTTCGATCGGCTGCCGATCTTGAGCCTGTTGCCCGACAAACTGTCGCGCTACCGCTTGCGCCGCTCGACCCGCAGCGAGCATCTGTGCACGGCCGAAGTGGCGGCGCTGTGTCTGGAGCTGGCCGGTGATGCGGATGCCGCTTCGGCGCTGGACGCGTATTTCGACGTATTCAGCCAGCACTACCTCGGCGCCAAACAGCAACTGGACAGGAACGAGTCGACGCCGGCCCATGCCGAGTTGCAGCGCTATATACCAAAGCCGCAGGCGGAGTTGGCGCAATAGTGGCCCATACTGTACGAGGCAGCGGCCGCGCTGCTTGACCACCCTGTCTTCGCTGGGCATGCTTGGCGCCGTTCTGGGTGCGGCCAAGGTTTGAAACGCCGTGTTTGCTGTTGATTGGCGTTGAACGTGCCCCTGGGATATCGCTTGCGAGCGGCATCTCGAGTTGCTTTGGTCTGACCGGAATGCACCGGCCGGCCATCAAAAACAGGATCATTTGAAAAATGGCCACATACGACATCCTGATTGCCGATGATCACCCCCTGTTTCGCAGTGCCCTGCATCAAGCGGTGACGCTGGGCCTCGGCCCGGATGTGCGGCTGGTGGAAGTGGCGAGCATCGCCGAACTGGAAACCCGCCTGACCGAAAAGGCTGACTGGGATCTGGTCCTGCTGGACCTGAACATGCCCGGCGCCTACGGTTTTTCGGGTCTGGTCCTGCTACGGGGGCAATACCCGCAGATTCCAGTGGTGATGGTCTCGGCCCAGGAAGAGGCTTCGGTGATGGTCAAATCCCGCGAGTTCGGCGCCAGCGGCTTTATCCCCAAGTCCAGCGATCTGAGCGTGATTCAGCAAGCCGTGCGCCAAGTCCTCGATGGCGATGTGTTCTGGCCGCCGCAAGCGTTCGAAGCAGTGAGCGTGTCCGACGAAGCCAAAGCCGCCAGCGATGGCCTCGCTAGCCTGACGCCGCAGCAGTTCCGCGTGTTGACCATGGTCTGCGAAGGTTTGCTGAACAAGCAGATAGCTTATGAGCTGAGTGTGTCGGAAGCGACCATCAAAGCCCACGTCACGGCGATCTTTCGCAAATTGAATGTGCGCACACGCACGCAAGCGGCTTTACTGCTGCAACAACTTGAGTCAATTCCGAGCCAGTGATGGCTGGCGGTTTCACGCTTTTTTGACTTTCGTTGATCTAGCTTCCCCACTCCTTTTTGGTTGGTCTCTTCCATATGTCACCTTTCAAGGGCCAGACCGGCCTGAAACGTATCCTCAACGCCTCCGGTTATTCGCTCGATGGCCTGCGCGCGGCGTTCACCGGCGAAGCGGCGTTTCGCCAACTGGTGCTGCTCAATGTCGTGCTGATTCCGCTGACATTCTTTCTGAACGTCAGCCGGGTCGAACAAGCGGTATTGATCGCTGTGTGCTTGCTGGCGCTGATCGTCGAGTTGTTGAACTCGGCCGTGGAAGCAGCCATCGACCGCATCTCGCTGGAGCTGCATCCGCTGTCGAAAAACGCCAAGGACATGGGCAGCGCCGCGCAGTTCGTGGCCTTGAGCATGATCGCGCTGGTATGGGCGGTGATTCTGCTTTAAGCGATGGTCGGCAGGACGATCTCGTCGCTGCGCTGCACCCCGGCGGTGAACGCGCGGCACAGCTCGAGAAACTCGCGCATGGCCGAGGTCTGGTATTTCTGCTTGTGCCAGATGAAGTAAAACTGCCGGGCCAGATCCAGGTCCGGCGTCTCAACCGGCACCAGGCTGCCGCGACGGAACGCATCACGCAGCGCCAGGCGTGAAATGCAGCCGATCCCCAGCCCCGATTCCACCGCGCGTTTGATCGCTTCGGTGTGCTCCAGCTCCAGACGGATATTCAGCGCACTGCGGTGGTGGCGCATGGCTTGATCGAAGGTCAGGCGCGTGCCGGAACCCTGTTCACGCAGAATCCACGCCTCGTGGGTCAGCTCCTCCATGCTCGCGCTGCCGCGTTGAGCCAGCGGATGCTGCGGCGCGCAGAACACCACCAGCTCATCCTCGACCCAGCTCTGCACTTCGATGTCCGGGTGACTGCAATCGCCTTCGATCAGACCCAGATCAATTTCATAGTGCGCGACCTGTTGCACGATATTGGCGGTGTTCTGCACGTGCAGCTTCACTTGGCTTTCCGGGTGAAGCTGCATGAAGCTGCCGATCAGCAGGGTGGCCAGATAGTTGCCAATGGTCAGCGTCGCTCCCACTGATAAAGAGCCGAAACCGGATTTGCCGTTGAGCAGGTCCTCGATTTCCTTGGCCTGATCGAGCAGGGCCACTGCTTGCGGCAATAGCTGTTTGCCCAGGGCGTTGAGGCTCAGCCGTTTGCCGGCGCGATCGAACAGCTGGCAACTGGACTGACGCTCGAGTTCGGTGATCGACGTACTGGCCGCCGACTGCGAGAGGTTGAGCAGACCCGCAGCACGGGATACGCTTTCCTGCTGGGCGACGGCGACGAAGACTTGCAGTTGACGGAGAGTAAATCGCATATCGATATAACCGATAACCCTTATCTTAATAATCCAGTTAACAGATATTGTCGTCGCTATTAGAATGCGATGCAATTGCGCGCTATGGCCTTGGTGGGCCTGCGCAGACCCAATCTCCAGGAGTCAAACGTACATGAGCAACATGAACCACGAGCGTGTCCTCAGTGTTCATCACTGGAACGACACTCTGTTCAGCTTCAAGTGCACCCGCGATCCGGGTCTGCGCTTCGAGAACGGTCAGTTCGTGATGATCGGCCTGCAGCAGCCCAACGGCCGCCCGCTTATGCGCGCTTACTCGATCGCCAGCCCGAACTGGGAAGAGCATCTGGAATTCTTCAGCATCAAGGTGCAGGACGGTCCGCTGACCTCCCAGCTGCAGCATCTGAAGGAAGGCGACGAGATCATCATCTCGAAAAAGCCTACCGGCACCCTGGTCCTTGATGACCTGAACCCGGGCAAGCACTTGTACCTGCTCAGCACCGGCACCGGCCTGGCGCCGTTCATGAGCGTGATTCAGGACCCGGAAACCTACGAGCGCTTCGAAAAAGTGATCCTGGTGCACGGCGTGCGTTACGTCAACGAAGTCGCCTACCGCGAATTCATCACCGAGCACCTGCCGCAGAACGAGTTCTTCGGCGAAGCGCTGCGTGACAAGCTGATCTACTACCCGACCGTGACCCGCGAACCGTTCGAGAATCAGGGCCGTCTGACTGACCTGATGCGCAGCGGCAAGCTGTTCAGCGATATCGGCCTGCCACCGATCAACCCGCAGGACGACCGCGCGATGATCTGCGGTAGCCCGAGCATGCTCGACGAGACCAGCGAAGTGCTCGACAGCTTCGGCCTGAAGATCTCGGCGCGGATGCGCGAGCCGGGTGATTACCTGATCGAACGAGCGTTCGTCGAGAAGTAACAGCGATACCTGTGGGAGCGAGCCTGCTCGCGAAGCGGTCTGTCAGCAACCTATACGTTGGCTGACACGACGCCTTCGCGAGCAGGCTCGCTCCCACAGTGATTTGTAATGAATGAAAAAGCCCGCGCAGCCTGAGAGGGCAACGCGGGCTTTTTCGTTTTCGGGTTTTACGCTGAGGCCGCGATCACTTCCAGCACGCAAATCCGCTCAGGCGTCGGATAATGCCAGCGCACGTCCAGATCCCAGAATTGCGCGCCATATTCACGTTCCGGCGCCGGGGTCTGATAGGCCGGGCGCGGATCCTGCGCCAGGCATTGCTCTATCAGCTCGACCAACGGCTCGCCGAGGCGCTGCGCATGGGTATGCGCCTGTTGCAGTGCTGAATCGCTCCACTGCACATCAATCAGATGCGGCGCAGCGCTGGCGATGCTGTTGGCGGCGCCGGGGATGATATCGGCGTAGGGCACATACGGTTTGATGTCGAGCACCGGGGTGCCGTCGAGCAGATCAATGCCGGAAATGAACAGCCGATCGGCTTCGACCCGGTCGAGTTTCACCACCGATTGGCCAATGCCGTTCGGTCGATGCGTCGCGCGGGTGGCGAACACGCCCATCGACTTGTTGCCACCCAGCCGTGGCGGACGGACTTTCAGCCGCGGTTTGTCTTCCAGCGCTTGGTGAAACAGAAACAGCAGCCAGACGTGGCTGACCTGTTCCAGGCCCTGCACCGCGTCACCTTGATCGAACGGCGCCACCAGTTCCAGCACGCCACGGGCGGCGGGGGCCAGCTGTGGCTGGCGGGGGATGGCGAATTTCTCCTTGAAGCAGGAGCGCACGAAGCCGATGGGGGAGACGGTGTAAGTCATGGTTTGCATTCGAAGCGGGGCAGGGTGGGCATGATAACCCGGCTCGCTTCAAGTCTGGTGGTGTCCGGGCGGACGCCATCGCTGGCAAGCCAGCTCCCACAGGTTTTTGAGTAAACCTGGATTATTCAAACATCCGAGAACTCTGTGGGAGCTGGCTTGCCAGCGATAGTCACACCGCCAATGTTAGAGGCTGAACCCTCCGTCCAGCGGAATAATATTCCCGGTCATGTAAGCCCCGGCCGTACTCGCCAGGCTGATCGCCAGCGCCGCCATCTCTTCCTCGCGCCCCCAGCGCTTCATCGGAATCAGGGCGGTGTCCTCGGCCAGCGCCTGTTCATCGTTGCCAATATGCTGGGTCATCTTGCTCGGAAACCGCCCCGGCGCGATCACGTTGACGTTGATGTGCTGGCTTACCAGCTCCCGCGCAAGAATCCGCGACAATTGATGCAGGGCGGCTTTACTCGGCCCATAGGCATAGGCCTGCTCGCCAAACGAAGAAATCCCCGCCACCGAACCGATATTGATTATCCGTGCCGGATTCGCCGCCGAGCCGGCCTTGCGCAGCAAAGGCAGAAATTGCTGGATGCAACTGAATACCGACGTCACGTTGAGTTGCATGACCTTCTCCCAGCCCTTGACCGGGTAACTTTCCAGCGGCGCGCCCCAGGTCGTGCCGGCGTTGTTCACCAGAATATCCAGATGGGTGATCTGCTCGCCCAGGCGCGCAGCCAGTTCCTGCACACCTTCCTCGGTCGCCAGATTCGCCGCCAGGCCGTAGCAGATGCCCAAGGCGCTAAGTTCTTCAGCGGTTTGATGGCAGGCTTCAGCGTCGCGCGAGCAGACATATACACGGGCGCCAGCCTCGACAAAGGCTTTGGCGATCATTTTGCCGATACCACGGGTGCCGCCGGTCACCAGAGCGGTGCGGCCTTGCAGGGAAAAGTAAGGGTGCATGGCGAGTCCTGAAAATTAGGGTTGAGTACACCCTAGTCGCCAGGCGCGCAAAGCGGAGCCACTATTTTCGCAGGGAATGAGGGGCCATGCGGCCAGCTTCGAGTGGCAAGCTGCAAGCTACAAGTTAACGCGGTGTGGCTACTTGCAGCTTGTAGCTTGTAGCTTGCAGCTTGAGGCTGCTTTTAAGCTCTCACGCGCAGCGTGAGCCCTTTGAGGAAATTGCGCAGCAACTGGTCGCCGCAGGGGCGGTAGTTGGTGTGGCCGACCTTGCGGAACAGCGCGCTCAGCTCAGGCTTGGACACCGGAAAGTCGGCGGCCTTGAGGATTGCGTGCATGTCGTCTTCTTTCAGCTCGAAGGCCACGCGCAGTTTTTTCAGGATGATGTTGTTGGTCACTGGCACTTCGATTGGCTGCGGCGGACGGCTTTCGTCCTTGCCGCGCTTGAAGATCACCAGGCCGTCGAGGAAGTGCGCGATGACTTCGTCCGGGCAGCGCACGAAACCTTCCTCGTCTTCTTCTTTCTTGTCGAGCCAGGTGATTACATCGGCGAGAGTGACTTCCAGGCCGCCGAGTTTGATGATCTCTACGACTTTCTTGTCGCTGATGTCGAGCATGTAGCGCACGCTGCGCAGTACGTCGTTGTGAACCATGTCGGTATTCCTGATGCGTGGTGGGCAGTGCTCACGGGCGCTGCCGAAATGTGTGGCGGCGGGGGAAGCGTCAGAACTTCTCTTTGCCGGACAGGTAGCGCCATTGGCCGACCGGGACCTTGCCGATCGACACGCCGCCGATGCGGATGCGACGGATGCCGACGACCTTCAGGCCGACCGCTTCGCAGAACTGCGCGATGATCCCCGGTTGCGGGTTTTTCATGGCGAAGCGCAGGCGGTTTTCGTTCTGCCAGCTGGCCTTGACCGGCGGCAGTTCCTTGCCCTTGTGGGTGAGGCCGTGCTGCAAACGATTGAGGCCGTGGGCGACCATCTCACCTTCGACTTCGACCACGTATTCCTGCTCGATCTTCGCCGCGTCGGCGGTGAGCTTGCGCAGGATTTTCCAGTCCTGGGTGAACACCAGCAGGCCACTGGCCCTGGGCTGCAGATCGGCGCTGGCGGTCAGGCGCAGGAAGTGTCCGCGCAACGGGCGCTTGCTGTAGCGGTGTTCTTCGCTGAGGTTTTCGGCGCTGAGCGACTGCATGGCGGTTTCGACGTCCATGCCCGCCGGCGCGTTGAGCAGAATCGTCACCGGCTCCGGCGCGGTGGCCCTGGCGTCCTTGTCGAGCTCGACCTTTTGCTCGCCGACCTTGAATTGCGGCTCATCGATGACTTCGCCGTCCACGGTGACCCAGCCGCCCTCGATGAACAGCTCGGCCTCCCGGCGGGAGCAACCGACCAGTTCGATGAGGCGTTTGGAGAGGCGAATCGGGTCAGTCATGACAGGGCCGTAACAAAAAAGGGGTGAGCATTGTACCTGTGTGGCGCCGGTTAAGCCCGGTTCCATTTCGGTGTGTGTTTTTTTGTAGGAGTGAGCCTGCTCGCGATTGCTTTCTGACATTCAATATTGATGTCGGCTGGTCTGGCGCTATCGCGAGCAGGCTCACGCCTACATGGGTTTTAGGGTGTGTCAGCCGTTGCTGGAGCGCTGCTGGTTCTGTCGCAAGCGCATGTGCAGCAGCGGATACGGCTGGCCCATGCCATCGACCGCCGAACGGCCAATCACTTCGAAACCCTGTTTCTCATAGAACCGCAGGGCCTGCGGATTCTGTTCGTTGACGTCGAGTTCATCGGCGTTCAAATGCTGCATGGCGTAATTCAGCAGTTTCTTGCCCAGGCCCTGACCGCGATAATCGGGATCGATGAACAGCATCTCGATCTTGCCCGCCGCCACGCCGGCAAACCCGGTGATGCGCTGCTGGGCGTCTTTGGTGCAGATCAGCATGACCGCATCCAGATAACGGGTGAGCACCAGGTTGCGCAGCAGCTCGATGTAACTGTCTGGCAGAAAATAATGGGTCGCACGGACCGAGGCCTCCCAGACCCGGGTCAGTTCCTGATAATCGCTGAGTTTCGGCGTGTGGATGACCGAATGGTGACGCATGTGCGTGAGCCTCTTGTACGTTCAAGGGAGTCCGTCCCCCGCTAAACGATAGCCGCAAAAAAGCCCCGCATCCTGAAAAAAGAGCGGGGCTTTTTGTATTGCTGCGGTGCCCGGCTGGCTGTCAGTGTCGCCAGCAACAGCTTCCCCCTCACCCCAACCCTCTCCCCCAGAGGGGGCGAGGGGGAAGGGAGCGGATCTCCATGCTGTTCAAAACCTGAGTTCGACCGGATGGTTCAGGTCGGTGCAGCTCGCAAGAACACATAGATCAGTCCCCTCTCCCTCTGGGAGAGGGTTAGGTTGAGGGGCTTTTGACGTTCAGATCAGATCTGCTCAGCCCACAAATCGTATTCGTCAGCATCCGTCACTTTGCACCAGACCTTGTCGCCCGGCTTCAGGTTGCTGCCATTGTCGATAAACACGTTACCGTCAATTTCCGGTGCATCGAAGAAGCAACGGCCAACCGCGCCTTGCTCGTCGACTTCATCCACCAGCACTTCGATTTCCCGACCGATGCGCATTTGCAGGCGTGCGGAGCTGATCGCTTGCTGGTGCGCCATGAAACGCTCCCAACGGTCCTGCTTGACGTCGTCCGGCACGACTTCCAGGTCCAGATCGTTGGCCGGTGCGCCGTCCACCGGCGAGTACTGGAAGCAGCCGACGCGGTCGAGCTGGGCTTCGGTCAGCCAGTTCAGCAGGTACTGGAAGTCTTCTTCAGTTTCGCCCGGGAAGCCGACGATGAAGGTCGAACGGATGATCAGGTCCGGGCAGATCTCGCGCCAGTTCTTGATCCGCGCCAGGGTCTTGTCTTCGAAGGCCGGGCGTTTCATCGACTTGAGCACTTTCGGGCTGGCGTGCTGGAACGGGATGTCGAGGTACGGCAGGATCTTGCCGGCGGCCATCAACGGGATCAGCTCGTCGACGTGCGGGTACGGGTAAACGTAGTGCAGACGGACCCAGACGCCGAGGGTGCTCAGCGCTTCGCAGAGTTCGGTCATGCGGGTTTTCACCGGCGCGCCGTTCCAGAAACCGGTGCGGTATTTGACGTCGACGCCGTAGGCGCTGGTGTCCTGCGAGATCACCAGCAGCTCTTTGACGCCGGACTTGACCAGGCGCTGGGCTTCGTCGAGCACGTCACCAACCGGGCGGCTGACCAGTTTGCCGCGCATCGACGGGATGATGCAGAACGAGCAGCTGTGGTTGCAGCCTTCGGAAATCTTCAGGTACGCGTAGTGACGCGGGGTCAGCTTGATGCCTTGCGGCGGCACCAGATCGATCAGCGGGTTGTGATCCTGGCGCGGCGGCACGACTTCGTGCACGGCGTTGACCACTTGCTCGTACTGCTGCGGACCGGTCACGGCGAGCACGCTCGGGTGTACGTCGCGGATGTTGCCTTCTTCCACGCCCATGCAACCGGTGACGATCACCTTGCCGTTTTCCTTGATCGCTTCACCGATCACTTCCAGCGACTCCGCCTTGGCCGAGTCGATGAAACCGCAGGTGTTGACCACCACCACGTCGGCGTCCTGGTAAGTGGACACCACGTCATAGCCTTCCATGCGCAGCTGGGTCAGGATGCGCTCGGAGTCGACCAGTGCTTTCGGGCAACCCAGAGATACAAAGCCAACCTTTGGATTGGCCGGCGCAGGAGTGGTGGACATGTCTAACCTCGGTGTTTTGTGACGTCGCTTGCCACGCGCGGCAGCCGACGGATGGGCGCTTAGGGCACGCCTCTGATCAAAAAGTGCGCAATTCTAGCGGCGGGCAGCGCACTTGACCAGCTTTATGCAGGGAAATACGACGAGTGCTGCGCTATGCTTCGCGCCGTTGAGCTTTACCGATTTCTTGCAGTCAACAAAACGTCTGTAACAACAGGTAAAACAGCGCATGCTGCACCACAAAGCATAGTGCTTCATTCGAAGAAGCCGGTATTGAGATCAGGAGTGTTGGATGGGTCAGGCAAGTAGTCATGCGACAGGCGCCGAGGGTTCGGCTTCCAGGCCGCTGAGCATGCTGGTCGCGGCGGTCGGGGTAGTTTACGGCGACATCGGCACGAGCCCGTTGTACACCCTCAAGGAAGTGTTTTCCGGCGGTTACGGCGTGCCGGTCAATCACGACGGCGTGCTCGGCATTCTGTCGTTGATCTTCTGGTCGCTGATCTGGGTCGTGTCGATCAAATACATGATGTTCGTGCTGCGCGCCGACAACCAGGGCGAAGGCGGGATCATGGCCCTCACGGCGCTGGCACGGCGAGCGGCGGGGCATCGGCGCAAGTTGCGCTCATTGCTGGTGGTCTGCGGCCTGATCGGTGCGGCGTTGTTTTATGGCGACAGCATGATCACCCCGGCGATCTCGGTACTGTCGGCAATTGAAGGTCTGGGGCTGGCGTTCGATGGCATCGATCACTGGGTCGTGCCGCTGTCGTTGGTCGTGCTGGTTGCCTTGTTCCTGATCCAGCGCCACGGTACCGCACGCATCGGCATTCTGTTCGGGCCGATCATGGTCACCTGGTTTCTGGTGCTCGGCGCACTCGGCGTGTACGGCATCAGCCACACGCCGGAAGTGCTGCACGCGCTGAATCCGGCGTGGGCGGTGCGGTTTTTCATGGTGCACACCGGCATGGGCGTGGCGATCCTTGGCGCGGTAGTGCTGGCGCTGACCGGTGCCGAAGCGCTGTACGCCGACATGGGCCACTTCGGCCGCAAGCCGATCGCCCGCGCCTGGTTTCTGCTGGTACTGCCGGCGCTGGTGCTGAACTATTTCGGCCAGGGCGCCTTGCTGCTCGACAACCCCGACGCGGCGCGTAACCCGTTCTATCTGCTGGCACCGAGCTGGGCACTGATTCCGCTGGTCGGCCTGTCAACCCTGGCCACAGTGATAGCCTCGCAAGCGGTGATTTCCGGCGCGTTCTCCCTGACCCGCCAAGCGATTCAGCTCGGCTACATCCCACGCATGTACATCCAGCACACCTCCAGCGACGAGCAGGGCCAGATCTACATCGGCGCGGTAAACTGGGCGCTGATGGTCGGCGTGGTCCTGCTGGTGATCGGCTTCGAATCCTCCGGTGCACTGGCCTCTGCCTACGGCGTGGCAGTGACTGGCACCATGCTGATGACCACCATCCTCGTCTCCGCCGTCATGTTGCTGCTGTGGAAATGGCCACCGATCCTCGCGGTCCCGGTACTGCTGGGCTTTCTACTGGTCGATGGTCTGTACTTCGCCGCCAACGTGCCGAAGATCATTCAGGGCGGCGCCTTCCCGGTAATCGCCGGTATCGCCCTGTTCGTGCTGATGACCACCTGGAAGCGCGGCAAACAACTGCTGGTCGATCGCCTCGACGAAGGCGCGTTGCCGCTGCCAATCTTCATCAGCAGCATCCGCGTACAACCGCCGCATCGCGTACAGGGCACAGCGGTGTTCCTCACCGCCCGCTCCGACGCCGTGCCGCATGCGCTGTTGCACAACCTGCTGCATAACCAGGTGCTGCACGAACAGGTCGTGTTGCTGACCGTGGTCTACGAAGACATCCCGCGTGTGCCGCCATCGCGGCGCTTCGAGGTCGAAGCGCACGGAGAGGGTTTCTTCCGGGTGATCCTCCACTTCGGCTTCACCGACGAGCCGGACGTGCCACAGGCGTTGAAGCTGTGCCATCTGGATGATCTGGACTTCAGCCCGATGCGCACGACCTATTTCCTCAGCCGGGAAACGGTGATTGCCTCGAAACTTGAGGGGATGGCGCGTTGGCGAGAGGCGCTGTTTGCGTTCATGTTGAAGAATGCCAATGGCAATTTGCGGTTCTTCAATCTGCCGTTGAACCGAGTGATCGAGTTGGGGACGCAGGTGGAAATGTAAGCCTCGCTTCAACTGAAAAGCCCCCGTCAGCTTCAAGGCTGGCGGGGGCTTTTTTGTGCCCGCACATAAACCTCGAACCCACGCAAATCCCCTGTGGGAGCGAGCTTGCTCGCGAAGGCGTAGTGTCAGTCGACAATCTGTTAACTGACCCTCCGCATTCGCGAGCAAGCTCGCTCCCACAAGGGTTCTGTGGTGTTAGTGGCTTTCAGGCAATTCTTCTTCAGATTCGGTCTTTGTGCGAGCAGGTCGCGGCATCAGCGCTTGAATCACATCATCAATCAAGGCTTTGCCCATCACCGTCAGATGATGCGCCGCCCAGGCATGGCGGTCGGTGTCTCTGATGAAGGCAGCGTCCTCGGCGAAGGATTTGGCGAGGGACAGCAGGTCGGAGGATTGGGACAAGGCATCGATGATCGGGATGCCGGCGCGGACGTTGAAGAACGCTCGATCCGAGTTGTAGAGGAAAGGGGTGAAGCCGATGGTTTTAGCGTTTGCAAGTCCGTGCAGATCAGTTTCGGTCATCGTGTTACTCCTTGGTTCGAAGTGCCGCGACTTTCGTTACCACGCGAAAGGGAGGCAACTGTACGCAGGGTGGTAAACCGGGAACCAAGGAAACCGGCACGCCCGAAAGCGTCCCACGCACAGCCGCCATAACTTGAGGAGCGCGCTGTTGCGATGGTTTCTCCGGGTTACCACACCCGATCGCTGAATGGGTCAGCGACGTCCGGAGAGTATCCCGTCGAAAAACAGCGCAATAGAGCGGCAAAGCGCCTGAACACGAGTTTCGGAGTTTGCCTACAAGGTCTGTGGGCGTCATCTGATATTGCGAAACTGGAAGTAAACGATACTAAACGTCTGACACGAACACAGCCATGACGATATGCGGGCAAGGTATGCAGCGATTAGTGATTTACCCAAGGGCTTGACGACCCGGCCTCGGTAGTGAGACAAGTGTCCACGTTTTATGGAATGTGGACACTTGAGGTTTTGATCTAAATGAAGAGTCAAGACATTTTACTGTTGTTCAAAATGGCCAGTCTCCACGCTCAGGAAGAGAACCTCATGGGGGAGATGGAGGCCGAATCGAATTCGGACAGGGTCGAAGAGCTGCTCAGGCCTTATGTCGTCAGCCGAATGACCGCAGGGCAAAGTGTGGGGAAGCCATTGGTCACCTATTCCACTGATGGGGAAGACACTCTCTTCCAGCGCCGCGAATTCGACTCGCCTTTCGCTGATGGGCCAGGTTGGGAGGGATGGGCGGAACCGGCATCTGATCCACCGCTGACAAGTTGGAGTGATCGGTACTCCTTACGTGCGCTGTCTGCCTCTCTCGGACTGAGCAAAAGCGAAGTCTCAAATGCTCTCGCCCGGTGCCGGGAATCTGGATTGCTCATTCATGATTACGACACCGGGCTTGCCAAAGTGCACCGCCGGGAACTGCTGAAAATTACCGAGCACGCGCTGAAGTACTTCTTCCCGGTCAAGCCTGGCGCGATGGTTCGTGGCATACCCACAGGTTTTGCAGCGCCTGCGCTGTCCAAAAGCATCAAGAGTGCGGGTGGTTTGATTCCGGTCTGGCCGGATGCGCAGGGAACCGAGCGAGGCCAAGCGATCGAGCCGCTTTACAAAACAGTGCCGGAAGCGGTGAAAAAAGACCGGATTCTTTACCACTATCTGGCGCTCGCTGATGCAATCCGTCTGGGTGGTCCGCGTGAGTGTGGTGTGGCAATCAGTATTCTGAAGGCAGGGATGGGGCTGAAATAACATGTCGTCAAACGCAGATCACAACTACGAACTCATTGAGTTCGTGGCTGGAGGCTTGGGCGAGGCGTTTCTCGCCGAAGTTGCTTTTGTTGGCGGTTGCACAACCGCCATGCTGGTTACAGATACAGCCGTGCTGGACGACATTCGTTTCACTGATGACGTTGATCTAGTGATCGAGTTGGCCGGTATCAGCGCCTGGAACCAACTCACCGAACGGCTGGCGGCCAAGGGATTCAAGATCACGGGTGAGGACGAGGTGAATTGTCGTTTTCGCTTCAATGACGTTGTCGTGGATGTCATGCCTTCCGACCCTGCAGTGCTCGGCTATGCCAACCGCTGGTTCGTCGAGGGGCTGGCGAGGGCGGATAAATTCACCCTGCCCAGCGGCACTGCCATCCAGATATTCCAGCCCGCGTATTTTCTCGCGACGAAACTGGAAGCTTTCGCCGGTCGGGGAAATGGCGATCCTTATCACAAGGATGTCGAGGATATGATCATCTTGATCGATGGTCGGCCTGAGCTGTTGGAGGAGGTGGTCCAGGCTGACAAGGACCTCAAGGCATTCATTACAGAGGGAGTCCAGAAGCTGATGGCGCTCGATGGGGTTGGCTACGTGATCGAAAGTTCAGGCTCGGTGCAGGCGAATCCAGGCAGAGGGCAGATTATTCACAGGCGTATGAAAGCGCTGGCCAGCGCATGAGATACCTCTCCCGATCAATCACTGGGCAAGCCAGCAGAGCAAATAATGACTATGCCGGAGCTACCTGTGAGGGTGACCGTGGTTTTTTTGTTGTCGCGGATGGCACTTCAAGGCGCGGCAGTGGACAGCTGGCTGAATGCTTCGTAAGCGGCATGTTGGCGGCTCATTCCACACAGTTGGAGCAGGGGGGCTATCCTGCAGAACCCGGAGCTATCGAGCGTCTATTGGGTTCAATACTGTCGGATTTTCATGCGTCGTTGCCTGCTGATCAGACGGGAGCCATCTGTTACCTGATTGGCTTGGTCGCTCATGGCCGACTCACCGTTGCATACGAAGGTGACTGTTCATGCGGGATTGTGACGCTGTTGGGAGCCATCGAGTGGATTACGCCTCCTCACTACAAGGCCAATTGGCGGCGCGACCGTTCGCACTGTGAGTTGGCGCAAGATCCAGCTCGAAATTCAGTAACGCGATGCTTGAAGATCAATCGGGTTCCGAACCCTGACTTTGTTTGGTGTGAACTGGAGGCTGTTGAGCGCTTGGTATTTGTCACTGATGGCTTTTGGGCGGACTTGACGCAAGTCCAGCAAAGCAGTTTGTTGGCGGCGCCGGATAGCGACTTTAGCGTTGGCGACGATGATGTCACGTGGATAGATGTTCAGCTTGGCCGGCGGGACTGACGAGTTGTCTGAGTCCGGCACAATACCCTGTGGGAGCGCGAAGACGTAGTGTCAGTCGACGAATCTGTAAACTGACCCACCGCTTCGCGAGCAAGCTCGCTCCCACAGGGATTTTGGTGGCGGCTGGAATGTAAAAAGCCCCCGTAACTGCGAAGTTGTGGGGGCCTTTTGTGGATGCGGCTCAGATCACTCTTCAGCCACCGAATCCTTGCTCTGACGCTTCTGAATCAGTTCCACCAAGCGCTTGGCCAGCGCCGGGTAGTTCTCGTCGAAGTGATGGCCGCCAGGCAGTTTCACTGCCTCGCCGACTGCAGTTTTGTCGGTGCAGCCGCTCTCATCGGTTTCCTCCTCGCCATAGATGCACACAACCTTGGCCGCTGGCAATTTGGCCATTTCCGGGCCGGTGGCGGCTTCTTTGCCGGCGTTGCCGAGCCAGCCTTCAACTTCAATTTCAAAGCTGCCGGTGCGGGCGAAGGCGAGCAGGATGATCGCGTCGACACGCTGTTGTTCGTTCTCCGGCAGGCGGTTGTAGATCGCCGGCAGGACGTCAGCGCCGAACGAATAACCGGTGAGGATGAAGCGCTTGGTGCCCCATTTCTGCCGGTAGTGCTGCATCAGTTCGGTGAGGTCCAGCGCGCTTTGCTCCGGGCTCTTGTGCTGCCAGTAGTAACGCAGGGTGTCGATGCCGACCACCGGGTAGCCGATCTTGGCCATTTCGCCGGCCACATCGCGGTCGAGGTCGCGCCAGCCGCCGTCGCCGGAAAGGAACAGGGTCACGGTGTCGTTAGCCTGACCGGCCGGGACTTCAACCACCGGGATCGCCAGGCCGCCGTTGGCCTTGTCGCCGCCGACGAGGATTTTGCGCAGTTCGTTATTCAGCACTTGCGGCAGGTTGATGTCGTAGTCGCTGATGCTGGTTTCGGCGTTCGGTTGATCGCGCACGAAACCTGCGCTGGCGTCATCCGGGTTGTCATTCCACGCCACCAGCCAGTGGCCGTGGGCGGCGGATTTCGGCAGCAGGTGGGTGCAGCCGGGTTTTTCCAGTGCGAGGTCGACGGAGACGGCTTGAGCCTTGTCGTTTTTCTGCTCGGCCAGCCAGCGCCAGGCCAATACGGCACCCGGGCCGATGCCGCTGACCAGCGTGGCCGGGCCGTTCAGTTCACGCAGGCCCGATTGCAGGGCGCGGCTTTGCAGCAGGCAGTCCTTGGGCAGAATCACCTGAACGATCTGCGCCGACGCGCTGCGGCTCAGGGTGGTCAGTTGTTTTTCACTGAGCTTCTGCTCGTCATTGACGGCGATCAGCACCTGCGCCTTGGGCTGAGTGCCGGGGATGATGCGGGTCATCGCCGCGCCGTCGGCCGGTTTGAGTTGTTCGACGGTCGGTTCCGGTGCCGGGCGTTTGAGGTACCAGAAACCGCCACCGGCAATCACGGCCAGCACGATCAGTGCGGCCAGGATGTACTTCAGGGAGCGTTGAATCATCAGCGTTTCACCAATCCAGTCAAGCCGCCCGCGATCAGGGCAGCAGTGTCGGCCAGCGCCACCAACGGATCGAGTCCGGCGGGCACGGCCATATAACGGGGTTCCCAATCAGGCTGGAACTTGTCTTTGAAGCGGCGCAAGCCTTGGAAGTTGTACAGCTGCTCACCACGGCGGAAAACCATCGAGCCCAAGCGCTGGGTCAGCGGTGCGCCACGCCGGGGTTGCAACCCCGACAACGGCACCATGCCCAGGCTGAAGCGCGCGTATCCGTGACTCTTATAATGTTGAATCAAGCCGACCATCATGAATTCCATGGTCAGCTTCGGCGCGTCCGGGTGCGCGCGCATCAGGTCGAGACTGGCCAGATCGTGGCTGTAGGTCTCAAGCAAGTTGGCGAACGCCACTGGACGGCCTTCGAAGCGAATCACCGCAATGCGGAAATGCTTCAGGTAATCGTCGCTGAAACGGCCGAGGGAGAAGCCTTTCTCGCGCACATTCTTGCCGGTCAGCCAGGCATCGGAAATCACTTTCAGCTCGTCGATCGGCGCCTGACCCGGCTCATGGATTTCCAGCGACAGACCATCGCGGGTGCCGCGGTTCCAGGTGTAGCGCAGATCCTTCATCTCCTTGCCTTTGGCTTCAAGATCGAAGCGCTGCAGATCGACCCGGGCTTCTTCGCCAAGCTTGATCGCGGTCAAGCCGATGTCCATGTAGTACGGCAGGCTCTCCGCACGCACTTGATAGAACACCGGACGAGTGTGGTAGATGTCGCAGAGGTCGCGGAACTGCCAGATCATTTCCGCACGTTGCTGGCTCGGGCCGATCGGGTCGTACAGGGCCACCAGACTGCGGCCACGACGGGCATACATCAGGAACGCCTCGTCGTTGGGGTGAAACAGCAGCGCCTTGTCACCGGTCAGCGCGAGGCCGCCGTCGGGTTGCGACGAGGCCATGAGGATCTTCACCGCGCGATCGAGTTCGTCCGGTGTCGGCAGATGAATCACCGGGCGTGCGGTACGCAACAGCCAGGTCAGCGAGATTATTACCAGCAACACCGCCGCGCCGAGCAACGAGCGCAGGCCACGCGGTGCGTCAGCGTCGAGGGTGAACTGCCACCACAATTGATGGCTGTAGGGCACGTCCTGATAGGCGAACAGCAGCAACCAGGCCGAAGCGCCCAGCACGCAGAGACTGGCGACCAGATACAGCGGCGAGAACGGCAGCTCGGTCAGGCGGCTCGGGCGATAGAACGAGCGACGGAAGACGCCTAGCAGTGCCGCCGTCAGGGTCATCAGCGTGGCTTCTTCCCAGTCGAAGCCCTTGAGCAGCGAGAGCAGGGCGCCGACCAGCAACAGAATGGTGGTCAGCATCCACGCAGCCGACAGGCGCCGGCGCAGGCCTTGCGCGAGCAGCAGGCACAACACGCCAATCAGGCTCGCGCCGAAGTGCGAGGCGTCGACCAGACGATGCGGAATCAGAAAGCCGATGTGCTCCAGGCGCGTGTCGATCTCCGGGGTGGCGCCGGAAAACAACAGCACCACACCAGACAGGAACACCAGCACCGCCAGAACCGGCGCGGCCAGACCGGACGCCGCGCGCATGGTCTGGGATTGAAACAGACGCTGGCCTTCGTTGATCAGTAGCAGTACGCAAGCGACCAGCAGCGGCAGCACCACATAGATCAGGCGATACAGCAGCAGGGCAGCGGCCAGCGGCGCGGCGCCGAGCTTATCGGCAAACGCGGCGAGCAGAATCGCCTCGAACACGCCGACACCACCCGGCACATGACTGAGTACACCGGCGGCCAGCGCCAGCAGATACACCAGCAGAAACGGCGCGAAGGGCGGCGCCTCCGGTAGCAATAAATAGAGAACGGTCGCGGCGGCAGCGACATCGAGAGCGGTGATCACCAGTTGCAAGAGGGTCAGGCGCCGACCGGGCAGGCGCAGGGTGCGGCGCCCGGCCTTGACCAACAGATTGTCGGGGTAGGGTTGTTCCGGCAGACGACGGCGATAGATGCCGATCGCCAATACGGCACTGAGCATCAGCACGGCGGCGGCGACGCAGCCCAGCAACACCTCGGACAGTCCTAGTGCTTGCGAAGCGGCGGACAGGTTGCTCAAGGTGGCCAGCGCTGCCAGAGGCGGCAAGGCGCAGCCCAGCGAAAGACTGGCGAACAAGGTCATGTGCGCGACTTCCGACGCACCGACGCCCAACCGTGCATATAAACGATAGCGAACCGAGCCGCCCGACAGCAGCGACAGGCCAATCGCATTGCCGATCGCAAATGCGGTGAAGCCGCCGAGGGCGAGCATGCGCGGTGGCAGCGTCACGCCAGCATAGCGGCTGGCCGACCACTCATACCCGAGGAGAATGATGAAGCCGACCACGGTCGCCGCGAGCGCGCCGAGCAGGGCGGGTTTCGGCACGTCGAGAATCGAGTCATGCAACGCGTCCAGATCAAGCTCGGCGAGCAGATGACGGCAGGCAATCAGCGCAATGGCAAACAGCAGCAACGTCACGGCCAGACCGATCGGCTGGCGGTATTTGCTTAACCGATCCAGCCAGCGCAAACGCTCGGGTTTGATCGGTTGTTCTGCTGTGACGGTGTCTTGTGGATCAGACGAGTTGGCGCGCATCAATCACCTCTTGGATTGTGCGCGACAGGATGGAGGTATCCAGCCAAGTTACCAATCCCTGTAGAAAAAAATAATCACAAAATATTACGCCTCTCACCGGGTGTCGGCGAGGGCAGTCTTGGATTGCAGGCGTCTTGTCCGCGACCTGAAGCATAGTCGCAACTTGGCGGGCCCGAGATCCTGGACGATTCACTGCACGATGACAGCTCATTGTTGCGAAAGGACTTTTTCCACAGATACAAAAAAGGCCACTCTTTCGAGTAGCCTTTTTTGATGTTTGGTTGCGGGAGCCGGATTTGAACCGACGACCTTCGGGTTATGAGCCCGACGAGCTACCAGACTGCTCCATCCCGCGTCTGTGTGGCGGCATTCTACAGGCGAACGGCGAGGTGTCAACCGCTAATCCCGTAAAGGATCAAATAAGTGCGAAATCGCGTCAAACGGTCGCAGGTGATTCGTAAGTTTCGGAAATGCAACGACTTACCGTTTCGCTATGGCGGGAGCAGCGGCGCCTGTTTGCAAAACAGACACGCACAAAAAAGGCCACTCTTTCGAGTAGCCTTTTTTGATGTTTGGTTGCGGGAGCCGGATTTGAACCGACGACCTTCGGGTTATGAGCCCGACGAGCTACCAGACTGCTCCATCCCGCGTCTGTGTGGCGGCATTCTACAGAGCTTTGCTGGTGTGTCAACCGCAGATTGGAATAAATCTGTTCAGGTTCAATTGGTTAGCGTTTTTCAGTGAGCGGTTTTCGGCTCGCAGGGCAGGTGCAGCAAGGCTTGCGGCTCTATTGGAGGCCTTTGTTTGATTGAGAAAATAAATTCAGAGGTCGTTTCCTACAGCCGGTCAGGAACATTCAACACCACTGGTGCTATATACAGGTGTCAGTGAGATACTGCCCGCCTGGCTCGCCACGTTCCCTTTTCCGACATGACTCAGCGAAAAATCATCCACATTGACTGCGACTGCTTTTATGCCGCCATCGAGATGCGCGATGACCCGCGTCTGGCCGGCAAACCGTTGGCAGTGGGTGGTTCAGCCGATCGGCGCGGGGTGATTGCCACCTGCAATTATGAGGCGCGTGCCTACGGTGTGCGCTCGGCGATGGCTTCGGGGCACGCTTTGAAGCTCTGCCCGGATTTGACCATCGTCAAGCCGCGCATGGACGCGTACCGCGAGGCGTCCCGGGAAATCCACACGATTTTTGCCGATTATACCGACCTGATCGAGCCGCTATCGCTGGACGAGGCCTATCTCGATGTCTCGGACAGCGCGCATTTCGGCGGCAGCGCCACGCGCATCGCGCAGGACATTCGCCGGCGTGTCTCCAATCAATTGCATATCACCGTGTCCGCAGGCGTGGCGCCGAACAAGTTTCTGGCAAAGATCGCCAGTGATTGGAAAAAGCCCAACGGCCTTTTCGTGATCACGCCAGATCAGGTTGAAGACTTTGTCAGTGGCTTGCCGGTGAGCAAGCTGCACGGGGTCGGCAAGGTCACCGCGGACAAGCTGGGCAAGCTTGGCATCGTCGATTGCGCGCATCTGCGTGAATGGGGGCGATTGGCGCTGGTGCGTGAATTCGGCAGTTTCGGCGAGCGCCTGTGGAATCTTGCCCGTGGCATTGATGACCGGCTGGTGCACAACGACAGTCGGCGACAGTCGATCAGCGTGGAAAATACCTACGATGCTGATCTGCCAGACTTGCGCAGCTGTCTCGACAAGCTGCCCGAGTTGCTGGACACCCTGAAAACCCGCATGGCGCGGATCGACAGCAGCTATCGGCCGGGCAAGCCGTTCGTCAAAGTGAAGTTTCATGATTTCACCCAGACCACATTGGAGCAGGCCGGGGCAGGGCGCGATCTGGGCAGTTATCAGTTGATGCTGACGCAGGCGTTCAATCGTGGCGGCAAACCGGTGCGGTTGCTTGGGGTTGGGGTGAGGCTGGAGGATTTGCGTGGTGGGTTTGAGCAGATGGAGTTGTTTGAGCGGTAGGTTTGCTGCGTCTGCAAGTCAGCCTTCGCGAGCAGGCTCGCTCCCACATTTTGGAATGCATTCCTCTGTGGCAGCGAGCCTGCTCGCGAAAAGCTTTAATTCGGTCCTGGATCCGCCACCAGACGCCCGGCATCCCGAGTCAGCGACTTGAGAAACTCAGCCTGTAACTCAGGATCGTTGCGCGTCAGCTCGATCAGGCTTTGTTCCAGTTCGCTGGCCTCTTCTTCCAGACCCAGCTCCGACAGGCGTTTGACCCGGTGCACCCACTGGCTCACTTCGTCGTCTTCCAGATCGTCATAAATCAGCCCGTGCGCTTCCAGCAACTTGTCGCGCAGGTGGCTGCTGAGCATCAGCGTTGAATCGGAATGTACGTCGTCCTTGGCGTCCTCGACACTGATTTGCAAGCGGCCGATATGATTCAGATCGTTTTCGGCGAACGGACTGTCGAGCAGGTTCAGTCGCAGCACGCCGTTGCGATCGGTGGTCATGTCGAAAGTCTGCTTGCCAGCCTTGACCTGTACCGGCCGCTCGCTCCACGGCAGACTCGAATATTCCGTGCGCTTGTCGCGCTGGACTTCGTCGATGCCCGCCAGATTCTGCTGCGCGCGCCCGTTGGATTGCGCGTTCATGAATGGATTGAGCCCGGCGAAACCGTAGCTGAACCAGTCCTTGGTCACGCTGTCCGGCAGGTTGCCCAGCGCAAATACGTTGACCACGTTGGCACCGACACCGCCGACCACGGCCACCGCGCCCAGCGGGATTTCATAGACTTCGCGCCAGGGTTGGTACGGCGTGTAACGGTCGTAACGACGGGTGACCTCGAACTCGGTGACCTCGAAGGTCTTTTGCTCGTTGATCTTCACGCGTCGCTGCGGCAGTTCGAGCACCTTGGGCTCGCCGACATCGATCTGCAGGCTGTGATCGAGCAACTTTCGCTCGACCCGCTCTTCGTGCTCGCTACGCTGCGACATGTGATTGGCGCAGCCGCTGACCAGCAGGGCGCCGCACAGGGCGGCGCCACCGAGGCCTAAGGTGTTTCGCTTGAACATGACGTCTCTATCTGGTTTCAGCGGCGGATACGGGCCTGCAGGAAGGACAGTACGTCGGCGACCGGCAATGCTCGCGCTTCGCCTTCGGTACGACTCTTGTATTCCAGGTTGCCTTCGGCGAGGCCGCGGTCACTGACCACGATCCGGTGTGGAATGCCGATCAGCTCCATGTCCGCGAACTTGATGCCCGGGCTGGTTTTCTTGTCGCGATCGTCCAGCAGCACTTCGAAGCCGGCGGCCGTCAGTTCGGCGTACAGCTTGTCGGTGGCTTCGCGCACCTGCTCGGTTTCATAGCGCAGCGGCACCAGGGCGATCTGGAACGGCGCCAGAGTGTCGCTCCAGATAATGCCGTTTTCATCGTTGTTCTGCTCGATCGCTGCCGCGACCACGCGGGACACGCCAATGCCGTAGCACCCCATCTCCAGGGTGACCGGCTTGCCGTTCTCGCCCAGCACTTCGCACTTCATCGCCTTGCTGTACTTGTTGCCCAGCTGGAAAATGTGCCCGACTTCGATGCCGCGCTTGATTTCCAGTGTGCCCTTGCCGTCCGGACTTGGGTCGCCGGCCACGACGTTACGCAGGTCAGCGACGGTCGGAACTGGCAGATCACGTTCCCAGTTCACCCCGAAGTAGTGCTTGTCATCGATGTTCGCGCCGATCGCGAAGTCGCTCATCAGCTCGACCGAGCGGTCGATGATGATCGGCAGCGGCAGGTTCAGTGGGCCGAGCGAACCGGCGCCGGCGCCAATCGCGTCACGCAGGTCGGCATCGGTGGCCATGACCAGCGGGCTGGCCACGCCTGGTTGCTGGGCCGCCTTGATTTCGTTGAGTTCGTGGTCGCCACGAACGACCAGCGCAATCAGCTTGCCTTCTTCTTCGGCGCGCACGATCAGGGTTTTGATGGTCTTTTCAATCGGCAGATTGAATTTTTCCACCAGGGCCGCGATGGTCTTGGTGTCTGGCGTATCGACCAGACGCAGCTCTTCGGTCGGCGCCGGACGCGAAGTTTCCCGTGGCACAGCTTCAGCTTTTTCGATGTTTGCCGCGTAGTCGGAACCGTTGCTGAAGACGATGTCGTCTTCGCCGGATTCGGCCAGTACGTGGAATTCGTGCGAACCAGCGCCGCCGATCGAGCCGTTGTCGGCTTCAACCGGACGGAATTTCAGGCCCAGACGGGTGAACACGTTGCAGTAGGCCTGATGCATGCGGTCGTAGGTGGCCTGCAGCGATACCTGATCCGCGTGGAACGAATACGCGTCCTTCATGATGAATTCGCGGCCACGCATCAAGCCGAAGCGTGGGCGGATCTCGTCACGGAATTTGGTCTGGATCTGGTACAGGTTGATCGGCAGCTGCTTGTAGCTGCTCAACTCGTTGCGCATCAGATCGGTGATCACTTCTTCGTGGGTCGGGCCCGCGCAGAAATCGCGACCGTGGCGGTCTTTGATGCGCAGCAGCTCAGGGCCGTATTCTTCCCAGCGCCCCGACTCCTGCCACAGCTCGGCCGGTTGGGTGCTCGGCATCAACACTTCCAGAGAGCCGGCCGCGTTCATTTCTTCGCGAACGATGGCTTCAACCTTGCGCATTACCCGCAGGCCCATGGGCAGCCAGGTGTACAGGCCCGAGGCGAGTTTGCGGATCATGCCGGCGCGCAGCATCAGCTGATGGCTGATCACGACCGCATCGGAAGGCGTTTCTTTCTGTGTGGCGAGCAAAAATTGACTGGTGCGCATGGTTGGCCGTTGTCGGTTGCTTTGACTGGAAATGACGGAGCAGTGTACCGGCGAGTTTTGTCGACGTACAGGCATGCGGCCGCTGGTGAGGTCCGACGGCGGGATTCCTCCCGCCGTCGGCGAAACGTCTTACGATTCTTCGACGACCGGGGTCGGTGCGGGCTCGGGCGTTGGCGTCGGGCCTTCGCGGCTGCTCTCCTGGAACCAGTGCAGCGCGATCAGGACCAGCGTCGGTACGCCGAGCAGGGCAGTGATCAGGAAGAAACTGTGATAACCGAACTTTTCCACCAGCACCCCGGAGTAACCGCCCATCAGTCGCGGCAACAACAACATGATCGAGCTGAGCAGGGCATATTGGGTGGCCGAAAACTTCAGGTTGGTCAGGCTCGACAGGTAGGCCACGAACGCCGAGGTCGCCAGACCTGAGCTGAAATTATCCAGCGAGATGGTCACCACCAGCATCTGCAGGTTCGGACCCATGTCAGCGAGCATGACGAACAGCAGGTTGGTCCCCGCCGAGGCTACACCGCCGATAAACAGAATCGGCAGAATGCCAAAACGCACAATCAGCAGGCCGCCCATGCCGGCACCGACGAGGGTCATGATCAGGCCGAAAATCTTGCTGACACTGGCGATCTGATCCTTGGTGAAGCCCTGGTCGATGTAGAACACGTTGGCCATCACGCCCATGACCGTGTCCGACATGCGATAGGTGGCGATCAGGCCGAGCAGCAGCAGCGCTTGCCAGCGGTAACGCAAAATGAAGTCGTTGACTGGCGTCAGTACCGGCGCCAGACCGCGGCGGCCCATGGCTGAAAGGCACAGACCGGTCAGCAGCGTATAAAGAATGGCACGCAGGAAGGCGCGGTCTTCCAGCAGCAGGTCGAGCGGGCTCATGTCACCGAACAACACGCTGGCAAAATCGGTGTTGTATAGCTGAGTGAACATCGCCGGTACCGACACCAGCAGGATGATCAGCACGAACACCGACATCAGTTGATGCATGAAGGTGTAACGGCCGGCCTGCAACTGCGTGCGCAGTGGCACGGGCGGTTCACGCATGAACAACGTAGTCAGAAGGGCGGGCACCATCAATGCGCCGAACAGCACATAAGTGCCAGTCCAGGCGGCGTGCTTATAGTTGAAGCCGGTAGAGCCGAATCCTTCGGCAAAGAACAGCGCGCCCGCGGTGGCGAGCAGGGCGGCGACGCGGTAGCCGGACATGTAACTGGCGGCCAGCGCGGCTTGCCGGCTGTCATCGGCAATTTCCAGGCGATAGGCGTCTACGGCAATGTCTTGAGTGGCGGAGGCGAAGGCGACGACCACGGCAATCGCAATCAGCCAGGACAGGTGTTTTTGCGGATCGCAGAAACCCATCCCGATCAGTCCGAGAATCACCAGCGCCTGCGAAAGCACCAGCCACGAACGGCGACGGCCGAGCTTGCCAAGCAAGGGCAGGCGCCATTGGTCGAGCAGCGGCGACCAGACCCATTTGAACGCATAGGCCAGACCGATCAGGCTGGCGTAGCCAATGGTTTCACGGGCGACACCGGCTTCACGCAGCCAGACCGAAAGCGTTGAGAACACCAGCATGTACGGCAGGCCGGCGGCAAAACCGAGCAACAACAGCACGAGCGTCGAAGGACTGGCATAGGCGGCGAGCGCGGCGCGCCAGGTTTTACGGGGCATGGGCTGAAGTCTGCCTCAAGATTGCGAAAACAAAGCGCGCACTCTAACCGCTGTGCTCTACCGGACGCCAGCCATGGCGCCGAATATCCACACGATTGTTCTGGACGGTGATGCCTTCCATGCGCAATCGCGCCCTTTGTTCATCGCCGGACGGGCTGCCCACAGGAAGGCTGATGCGCCCGCCAGCGCCCAGCACCCGATGCCACGGCAGCCGGGTATCGCCGGGTAACTGACTTAATGTGCGGCCGACCCAGCGCGCGGCGCGCCCCAAACCGGCCAGTTCGGCCAACTGACCATAGCTGACCACTTTGCCCTCGGGTACCTGCGCGAGTGTGGAATAGAGCGCCGTGCGTCGGATTTGCGCTTCGCTGTCATGGGCGTCGGTGGGGGCTGTCACGGGCGTGGTTCCTGAGCAGGGTCTTGTTCATGGCGTTCAGAGTAATCCGTCGCCGCGCAGTTGAGAAATGAACTCATTGGAAATCGTCCGGTCAGTCCTTGTCAGGGTCTTATTCCTACGGATAATGCCGACCTTTTTCCGACAACTTGAGCCCTCGATTCGCCTATGTTTTCCAGATCCCTGTTGTGCCTTGCTGTTTTCAGTGCCTCAACGCCCCTGCTTGCCGACACCGTCTGGTTGAAGAACGGTGACAAGTTGAGCGGCACCATCAGCGTCTTCGATGGCGGCAAACTGTTGATCCAGACCAAGTATGCCGGTGCGGTCACGATTGACTGGAAAGAGGTCAAGACCCTGGAGAGCGAGCAGCACCTGCTGGTCAAGCAGGACGCTTATACCGGCGAAGTCTCAAAGTCGCTGACTGCGGCGGACGACGGCAAGGTTACGTTGGCCAACGGTGACGCGCCGAAAACCGTCGAGCTGGCGAGCATTCAGCAGATCCTCAAGCCAAAACCGATTATCACTGACCTGGTGTGGAAGGGTAATGTCGACCTGGCACTGGATTATCAGCGCGCCGAGAAAGACACCGATGACTACGATGTCGCGTTCAAGACTTCGGCGCGTCACGGTCGCTGGCGCCATACCGCTGAAGGTGAGTACAACCGCGAAGTGCAGGACGCCGAAACCACTACCAACAACTGGCGCGCCGAGTATTCCCTTGACCGCTTCATTACCGATCAATGGTTCTGGCAGGGTCGCCTGAACTACAAGCGTGACCACATCGAAGAGCTGGCGCGTCAGCGGGTGGTCGGTACCGGTCCCGGCTACCAGTTCTGGGACGATGAGCTGGGTGCGTTCTCGCTGGGCTCGCTGCTCAACCGCACCGATTACGAATACCGCGATGGCAGCAAGGACAACTTCTATTCCGTCGCGATGAAGTGGGACTACAACCGCTACCTGATTGGCAAGAAAGTCGAGTTCTTTACCAACGGTGAAGTCGGCAAGCCGTTGTCGGGCGTGGCCGATTATGCACTGGATGCCGAACTGGGCCTGCGCTACAAGGTCACCGACTGGGCCTCGCTCAACCTCAAGGCCGAGCGCGACATCATCAGCGGTACCAACGATGCCGATCTGAACAAGACCCGCTATACCGCAGGGTTTGGCGTGGCTTGGTAAACACCTTCGCTAGAAAGGAGAAAGCCCCGTGATTGCGGGGCTTTTCATTGTCAACTTTCTGCTTCGGTCTTGCTGGCGGGAATCGAAACACATTCTCCCTGCCTGACACCCATCTGGTATTGGCATTCGTAGCTCAGGCTGCCGTCTTTCCTGAAGAAGCGCATCGGGCCATGCTCGGCACCACCGATATAATCGGTAAATGAAGCCATCTCACCGTTTTCGTGCCATGTCGTGGATGATCCGTGAAGCTTGTCGTCTTTGTATTTTCGATGTTCTTTAAGCTGGCCTGTCGCGTACCACTGTTTAAAGTCGCCCTGTTGGCGATGCTTTTCATCCCACTGCCACTGCAAGGTTTGCATGCCTTTCTCATTCCATTGCTCATAGCTTCGTTGAATGCCGTCCCTATAAAACTGCTTCTCTTTGATAGTCCCGTCGATGAAGTGAGTAGTTAGCCAACCATCTGGCTTGCTGTCGACATTGGTGCGGGAAGTCTCAATGGCTCCGTTGTCAAAATAAGAATTATCCGGTCCCTGAGCTTTGCCGTTGATGTAAACGGTTTCGTACTTGACCTGTCCATTCGAATGGTAGCCAAGGACAGGGCCGTGGAGAACGTCATTTTGATAACTGCTGCGCCCAATCAGGGCCCCGTCCTCATCATATTCGAGATACTCGCCATCTACGTGCCTGCCCAGATGCCAGTTATAGGACTCAGCGATTTTGCCATTCTCGTGATAGATAAATTGCCAACCTTCGAGATGGTTGTTGAGGTAGTTTTCACGCTTGATGACGACGCCTTGATCGGAATACATCAGCGCCTCGCCCTGACGCAGGCCGTTAGCATCATTCTGGTAGGTCCGGCGGGGTTTTCCGTTTCGATAGTAAGCTTTGTATGTAAGAACGGGTTTCGCTGAAGCGAAGTCTTCACTGTCGACGTAATGCTCGCTGCGCAGGCTTCGCGTGTCCCGGTAAAAAATTTGTGCTTGCCACGCCTTTTTTTCTTCGTCATAGGACATTGGCACTTGGAGGTAGTACAACGCCAGGCTTTCGCCAATCGGCTTGAGGTGCTCGTCCAGATAAAGCTTGTCGTCTGCCAGAGGGTTCGTCAGGTCTGCGCACTCCTCTGGAGTGCAGGGGCGTACCTTTTCGAAGAAAGCGCGTTTTCGCTCACAAGCTGAGAGCGTCAGAATCAGGGGGATTTTTTGGTCGATCAAGTCTTGGACTTCGCCGAGCGCTCGTCGAAAGGATTCGTTCGGAATGCCCAATGATTCTGGAGTCAAATAGACCTCGTTGCTGCCGCAGGCGTGATGAGTCGAGAGCGTCAGGAGCGCTGCGCCTCTGAGTTGCATCGAAGAGTGGCCATTGACTTCTGGTCCTTTCGCCAGATATGTCGCACGAGGGTTCATGTCGAGAATCACCGTCGGATGATCAGATTTGGTCTCTGCATTCAGAGGGGGGGCGAACGCCAACAGCAACGCGTTGAATGTGTTCCAAGAGATGAATTGCATCCTGCTTCTTCCATGTGATTCCAGGGCGCGGATCATATAGAGCGGAGGCAAAAAGAGGGGCAAACAAAATATACAGACACAAAAAAGCCCCGCTTTTGAGGGCGGGGCTCTTTTCTAAAGAAGCTACAAGTTAGATAACTTGTACTTCTTCAGCTTGCATGCCTTTCTGACCGCGGGTAGCGATGAAAGAAACCTGTTGGCCTTCTTTCAGGCTTTTGAAGCCGTCGGATTGGATAGCTTTGAAGTGAACGAACAGATCGTCACCGGATTGTGGAGTGATGAAGCCGAAGCCTTTTTCATCGTTGAACCACTTAACGGTACCGGTTTGGCGATTAGACATGGTGTAACTCCTTGAACAAAGATAACTGCGACTCAGGAAGAACCCTGGCCGAGACTGAGTGCAAAGAGCAGGAAAAATTCTTGTAGATGGTTGGATCGAAATTCAACATATCGTGTAGAGATTCTCAGTGACACAAGCAACACAGTGACGCCACCTTAACCGTTTTTCCGGAACGTGCCAATGCTTGTTGCAAAGGTTTCTGTGTTTTCGGGATCGGCGGTGTGACAGTTCGTCGCCGCAGCCAGTATTTCCAGGGTGTTCGCCGAGAATTGCAGTGCGCACTTTGAACGAGGCGGCGCGCCCGGTAAGATGCCGGACAGAATTTTTCCACCTCGCTATTCAGGACAAACCCGCCATGAGCATCAAATCGGACAAGTGGATTCGCCGCATGGCGCAGGAACACGGCATGATCGAACCGTTCGTCGAGCGCCAGATGCGCGGCAGCGACGACAGCCGGGTGATTTCCTACGGCGTATCGAGCTACGGCTACGATGTGCGTTGCACCAACCACTTCAAGGTGTTCACCAACATCAACTCGGCCATTGTCGACCCGAAGAACTTCGACGCCGGCAGCTTCGTCGACATCCACAGCGATGTCTGCATCATTCCGCCGAACTCCTTCGCACTGGCCAGCACCGTCGAATACTTCCGCATTCCACGCAACGTGCTGACCATCTGCCTGGGCAAGAGCACGTACGCGCGCTGCGGCATCATCGTCAACGTCACGCCGCTGGAACCCGAGTGGGAAGGTCACGTGACGCTGGAGTTCTCCAACACCACCAACCTGCCGGCGAAAATCTACGCCAACGAAGGCGTGGCGCAGATGCTCTTCCTGGAATCCGACGAGGAATGCGAAGTGTCCTACAAGGACCGCGGCGGCAAATACCAGGGCCAGCGTGGCGTGACCCTGCCGCGCACCTGATCGTTCATCCGACGGAACGCGGGAATTCTTCGGCGGGCAGACACTCTATGAGGTGTACTGCCCGTTTTTGTTTCGAGCGAAACGGGCCTTCGCCGAGGAGTGCCCTATGAAGATCGATCCGCAAATCACTGCCGAACTGGCAAGGCTTGAGCCCAATCAGGTTGGCGTATTGGCCTGGTCCTTGTTGGCGCATCCGCCTCTGAGCGTGGCTGGCGGAGTTCCCGGTCAGCCTGATCCCGATACTCCCAATGAACAACCGACCGAACCCGGCGAGCCGACGCTGCCGGACGAACCGCCTCCGGCGCCTGTCGCCTGATCCACTCACCGGTATGGCCCGTCAGAGACTAACTGACGGGCCATATTTCGTTATCGCCGATCACGAAGACTCTGCAGGTTTCGTCGCGCTCGACCTGGAAGCCTCCGGTGAACGCCCCGAATGCCGGCATCAGGCTGATGCGCTCGCCCAGCCTGAAGCACGCCAGACGCAAGCTCTGCCGCCCCTTGCCGTGCAGTCGATAGACCGGGTGCACATGGCCGGCCAGTACGTGCCGCTCGGGATGCGGGTCGGGTTCATGTTGCAAGGCGAACGGGCCCAGCAGCAGCGGTTCTGGCACCACGCGAATATTCAGCGAGGCCGGTGGGTCGCCCGCGCGTTTGTCGTGATTGCCGCGAATCAGCGTCATCGGCAGATCTGCGTGCCGCGCCCGCCACTGTGCCAACGCGTTCAGCGTATTTGGCGCATGTGAGCCAGGCCCGTGGAGAAAATCGCCGAGGAAGATCAACTGGCGGCACGGCAGCCTCGCCAGCAATGCGTCGATCACCGCGATATTGCTCGCAGTAGTGCCATGCGGCACTGGTTGGCCAAGACTGCGATAGGCCGCCGCTTTGCCGAAATGCACGTCGGCGATCAGTAGTGCCTCCTGCGCAGGCCAGTACAGGGCTTTCTCCGGCAGCAACCACAATTCTTCGCCGGCCAGGCGAACCGGATACGCCGCGCTCATGACGACTTGCCGTTGTCAGCGGTTTTTTCCAGATCACCGACCATTCGTCTGATCCTGTCAGCCAGTTTTTCCGAACTCATGCTTTCGCGCATGCGCTCGACCAATAACGGAAAACCCAGCGGGGTCGGGCGTTTGATCAAATGCACGTCGAGTTTCATCCGGTTGATCCGTTGCAAAGTCTGCTCAAGTCGAGCGATATCCAGTTCTTCACGCAACACTTCTTCCCCGGCCTGGGCCAGCAGCAGGTTGTCGGCGTCGTATTGTTTGAACACTTGAAAGAACAAACCGCTCGACGCCTGCACCTGGCGGGTGCTTTTCGGCGCCCCCGGGTAACCGGCGAAGACCAGCCCGGCAATTCGCGCGATCTCGCGAAAGCGCCGTAGCGCCAGTTCACCCGCGTTGAGGCTGGCCAGTACATCGGCTAACAGATGATCGGCATTAAACAGTGCGCCATCCAACTGTTCCGCCCAATCGACTGGGGTGGCACTGAGCAGTTCCAGTCCGTAATCATTCACTGCAATCGAGAACGTCACCGGCTGGCGCTGGCTGACCCGCCAGGCCAACAGGCTCGCCAGCCCCAGATGCACCTGGCGCCCGGCGAACGGGTAAAGAAACAGGTGCCAGCCTTCGCGGGATTTCAGCACCTCGGCCAGCAGGTTTTCCGCGGTGGGCAGGCCGGACCAGCGCATCTGCGTGTCCAGCAATGGCCTCAGCGCGTGCATTTCCGGCCCGGCGAACTCGCCTTGAGCGGCTGCGGTGAAGCGCCTGACCACGGCTTCGGCCAGCTCGTTGGAAAGCGGCATGCGCCCGCCATTCCAGCGCGGCACCGCGGCTTTTTTCGCGGTGCTGCGTTTGACGTAGGCGGTCATGTTTTCCACGCGCACCAATTCCAGCAAGCGCCCGGCGAACAAGAAACCGTCTCCCGGTTTAAGCCGGGCGATAAACCCTTCTTCAACGCTGCCCAGTTGCTTGCCACCGCCGCCCTTGCTCCAGAACTTCAGATTGATGCTCGCATCGCTGACAATGGTGCCGATGCTCATCCGGTGGCGCCGCGCCAGACGCGCATCCGGCACACGCCAGACGCCATGTTCGTCGGGCTCGACCCGGCGATAATCCGGATAGGCTGTAAGAGACATCCCGCCATGGCGTACGAATGCCAGCGCCCAGGCCCAGTCGGCCAGCGTCAGATCGCGATAAGCCCAGGCGCCACGGACTTCTTCGTACAGCTCTTCAGGAATAAACCCACCGCCAAGGGCCATGCTGACCAGATGCTGCACCAGCACATCCAGAGGCTTGTGCGGCGACAGGCGCGGCTCGATGCGCCGCTGCTCGACCGCATCGCGGGCGGCCACTGCTTCGATCAGTTCCAGACTATGGGTCGGCACCAGCGTCACCCGCGAGGTGCGCCCCGGGGCGTGGCCGGAACGCCCGGCCCGTTGCATCAAACGCGCAACGCCTTTGGCCGAACCGATCTGCAGCACGCGCTCGACCGGCAGAAAATCCACGCCCAGATCCAGACTCGAGGTGCACACCACGGCTTTCAGATGACCGTCCTTCAGTGCCTGCTCCACCCAGTCACGGGTATCGCGCGACAGCGAGCTGTGATGCAAAGCGATCAACCCGGCCCAATCCGGCCGGGCTTCAAGCAGAGCCTGATACCAGATTTCCGATTGCGCCCGGGTATTGGTAAACACCAGGCTGCTGGCGCAGGCATCGAGTTCGGCGACCACTTGCGGCAGCATCTTCAGGCCAATGTGCCCGGCCCACGGAAAACGCTCAATAGCCGGTGGGAGCAGGGTGTCGACTTGCAGGGCTTTTTCGCTTTGTCCTTGCACACTCACGCCCCCACCCTGTGGGATCAGCACCTGTTCAGCGTGGGATTGATTACCAAGAGTGGCGGAAACACCCCAGACGATCAGTTCCGGCTGCCAATGGCGCAGGCGCGCTAGGGCCAGTTGCAATTGCACGCCGCGCTTGTTGCCGAGCAGTTCGTGCCATTCATCGACGACGATCATGCGCAAGGTCGACAGCGCGGTGCGCGCATCGGCACGGGCGAGCAGCAGGGTCAGGCTCTCTGGCGTGGTGATCAACGCGGTCGGCAGGCGCCGGCCTTGACGGGCGCGCTCGCTGCTGCTGGTGTCGCCGGTGCGCAGGCCGATGCTCCAGGGAAGGTTCAGGTCATCAACCGGTGCCTGCAAGGCGCGCGCGGTGTCAGCGGCCAGCGCGCGCATGGGGGTGATCCACAGCACGGTCAGCGGTTCGGCGGGTGGTTTGCGTTTGCGCGGTGTTTCGACGGGCACGCGTGCACGGGCGTAGCGGTTGAGCGCAGCGAACCACACGGCATAGGTTTTACCGGCACCAGTGCTGGCATGCAGCAGCCCGGACTCGCCATTTTTTACCGCAGCCCACACCTGTTTCTGAAACGCGAAGGGCTTCCAGCCGCGGGCGCTGAACCAGGTTTTTGCAAGGTCGGGGGATTTCGCCATGCCGGCTGCGTGCGCTCTGGAGGGGTTTTTTCAGAGACAGCGGAGCGGGGGGACAAGTTTGATTTTTCAGGCTGACACGGACCGCTTTTATGTAGGAGTGAGCCTGCTCGCGATAGCGGTGTAACAGTCACATCAGTGTTGGATGTAAAAACGCTATCGCGAGCAGGCTCACTCCTACAGGGTTGTGTACGGCGTTATTTCAGGTTGCCGCTGAGGAATTGCTTCAGGCGTTCGCTTTTCGGATTGCCCAATACATCCTCCGGCGCACCTTCTTCTTCAACCAGGCCCTGATGCAGGAACAGCACCTGATTCGACACCTTGCGCGCGAAGCTCATTTCGTGGGTGACCATGATCATGGTACGGCCTTCTTCGGCCAGGCCCTGAATCACCTTGAGCACTTCGCCGACCAGTTCCGGGTCCAGCGCCGAGGTGGGTTCGTCGAACAGCATCACTTCCGGTTCCATCGCCAGCGCCCGGGCAATCGCCACGCGCTGTTGCTGGCCGCCGGAGAGAAACGCCGGGTATTGCTCGGCAACGCGCGCCGGCAGGCCGACCTTGTCCAGATAGCGCCGCGCGCGGTCGTCGGCCTCCTGTTTGCTGCAACCCAGCACCCGGCGTGGGGCCATGGTGATGTTTTCCAGCACGGTCATGTGGCTCCACAGATTGAAATGCTGGAACACCATGGCCAACCGGGTGCGCAGGCGTTGCAGCTCGTTGGCGTCGGCGACGTGCATGCCGTGGCGGTCGGTGATCATGCGGATCGACTGGCCGTCGAGGCTCATGACGCCGTCGTTGGGTTGCTCGAGAAAGTTGATGCAGCGCAGAAACGTGCTTTTGCCCGAGCCGCTGGCGCCGATCAGGCTGATCACGTCGCCGGTTTTGGCCTTGAGCGAAACGCCTTTGAGCACCTGATGGTCGCCATAGCTTTTATGCAGGCCTTCAACGGTCAGTTTGTACATGGGACGAACATCCTCAAGGCGAAAGTAGGTAGCCGCTGCGGTAGGCTTCGGCGCCCGCAACGTGGGCGATGACCATGCCGGCAGTGGCCATGCGCCGCAGCGAGCGTGCGTACAGCAAACCCGCGGCGGTGCAATGAATGGGGGTGACGCGATCGTGGATCGGGTCGATTATTTCGGCGATCTGCTGACCGGCCTCCAGGTACTGCCCGGCGGTGGCGGTATACACCAGCAGGCCGCCCACCGGGGTGGTCACCGGTTCGACGCCGGCCAGCGGCGTGGCAGGGTACGGCAAGGACGGTTGTGGCTTGGTTTCGCCGACAATCGCATCGAACTGGATCAGATAATCGATCAGCGCCTGGCAGTCGCGGCTGGCCAGCGGATGAGTAACGTCACCCTGACCGCGCAACTCGACGGTGACCGAGAAACTGCCCAGCGGAATCTCGAAGTGTTCGCCGAAGCGCTCCTTCAGTTGCCACCAGAGCAGGGTGAAGCACTCGTCGAACGACTGACCGCCAGAGTCAGTCGCGAGCAGGCTCGCCTGCGCACCGATGTAACGTGCCAGCGGTTCGACCTGCGGCCAGGCTTCGGGCGTGGTGTAAAGGTGCACCACCGATTCGAAGTCGCAGTGCAAGTCGAGCACCATGTCAGCGTCGCAGGCCAGCCGTTGCAGGGTCAGGCGCTGGGATTGCAGTTGGGTGCTGGCGGTCTGGCGGGCGAG
Organism: Pseudomonas koreensis; assembly: GCF_036668835.1. Lineage (GTDB taxonomy): Bacteria > Pseudomonadota > Gammaproteobacteria > Pseudomonadales > Pseudomonadaceae > Aquipseudomonas > Aquipseudomonas koreensis_I. Next base: position 842,210 of record NZ_JAZEVW010000001.1, on the reverse strand, counting down.
GGCGGCGCGCAGGCTGGCGCGGATCAATTCGAGGTTGTGTTGCGCGTCGTCGCTGAGCTGGCCTTCGATGACGTTGCCGATTTCTTCGCTGAGGTCGACGAACCAGCGGTTGAAGTTCTGCCCGCTCTCCAGTTCGTAGCGACCCAGCGGCACGTCCATCAGCACTTGCTCGAGGCCGACCGGATTGGCCACCGGGACCAGCACGATCTCGCTGCGCAGGCGGCCGGCGGCTTCCAGCTCCGCCAGACGTTGCTTGAGGTGCCAGGCCACCAGCATGCCGGGCAGTTCGTCGGCATGCAGCGAAGACTGGATATACACCTTGCCCTTGGCCTGCTCCGGGCCGAAGTGAAAGCTGTGAATCTGTCGAGCGGTCCCCGGCAGCGGGGCCAGCAAGTCATGAATCAGGTGGCGCATTGTTTATCTCTTTATTTCCTGAGCTGGGCCTAGTGAGACGGCCCGAGGAAGGCCAGCCAGCGCCGTTCGGCGAGACGGAACAGGCCGACCAGCGCAAAGGTGATGGTCAGGTAGATCAGCGCGGCGATGCCGAATGACTGAAAGGTCAGGAAGGTCGCCGAGTTGGCGTCCCGCGCGACTTTGAGGATATCGGGAATGGTCGCGGTGAACGCCACGGTGGTCGAGTGCAGCATCAGGATCACTTCGTTGCTGTAATACGGCAACGACCGGCGCAGCGCCGATGGCATGATCACATATGCATACAACTTCCAGCCGGTCAGGCCGTAAGCCTTGGCCGCTTCGACTTCGCCGTGGTTCATGCTGCGAATCGCCCCGGCAAAAATTTCCGTGGTGTAGGCGCAGGTGTTCAAGGCAAACGCGAGGATCGTGCAGTTCATCGCATCGCGGAAGAAACTGTCGAGCAGCGGTTGCTCACGCACTGCCGCCAGGCTGTAGATCCCGGTGTAGCAGATCAGCAGCTGGATATACAGCGGCGTGCCCCGGAACAGGTAGGTGTAGAACTGCACCGGCCAGCGAATGTAGAAGTGCGGCGAGACGCGGGCGATCGACAGCGGAATCGAGACGATGAAGCCGATGCAGATCGAGGCAGTCAGCAACCACATCGTCATCGCCAGCCCGGTGATGTTCTGGCCGTCGGTATAAAGGAAGGCGCGCCAGTATTCCTGAAGGAGTTCGATCATCGCACGGCCTCCCGGGCACCGGCCGCGTAGCGGCGTTCGAGCCAGCGCAGAATGAAGTTGGACGCACTGGTGATCAGCAGATAGATCAGCGCGGCGAGGACCAGGAAGTAGAACAGTTGATAGGTGCTTTTGCCGGCGTCCTGCGCGGCTTTGACCAGATCGGCCAAGCCAATGATCGACACCAGTGCGGTAGCCTTGAGCATCACCATCCAGTTATTGCCGATGCCCGGCAGGGCAAAACGCATCATTTGCGGAAACACCACGAAGCGAAAGCGCTGGCCGCGTTTCAGGCCGTACGCGGTGGCCGCTTCGACCTGACCGCGCGGCACGGCGAGGATTGCGCCACGGAAGGTTTCGGTGAAATACGCGCCATAAATGAAGCCCAGGGTCAGTACGCCGGCGCTGAACGGGTCGATCTCGATATATTCCCATTCCATGTAGTCGGTCAGCGACGTCAGCCAGGTTTGCAGGCTGTAGAAGATCAGCAGCATCAGCACCAGGTCCGGCACGCCGCGAATAAGCGTGGTGTAGAGCTGGGCGGGCAGGCGCAGCAGTTTCACTTTCGACAGTTTGGCGCTGGCGCCGATCAGGCCGAGCAACACGGCCACCAGCAGCGACATCGCCGATAATTTGATGGTCATCCAGGTGCCTGCCAGCAGCAACGGGCCGAAGCCCTGCAGACTGAAGGAGGCCAGCCCCAGATTTTGCAGAAGGGTTTCAAACATAAATCAGCAACCTGAACGGATGGAAAAGGCGCCCATCGAGGATGGGCGCCGGGGCATTATTTGCCGCTGTACAGATTCAGATCGCCAAAGTGTTTCTTTTGAATCTCGGCGTATTTGCCGTCGTCGTGTAACGCTTTGATACCTTTATCCAAAAGGGCTTTCAGCTCAGTGTTACCTTTCTTGATACCGACAGCCGTTTTCGCTGGCAGCAGTTCGCTGTCGACCGGCTGGCTGATTTCGTAATCGGCGCCTTTAGGCGACTTCAAAAAGCCCAGTTCGGCTTGCAGCATGTCCTGGATACCGGCGTCGAGACGGCCGGAAGTCAGGTCGGAATACACCTGGTCCTGGTTCTGATAGGCCTGGGTTTTCACGCCGGCCTTGTCCAGCACGGCTTTGGCGTAGGCCTCTTGAATGGTGCCTTGCTCGTAACCGACGGTTTTGCCCTTCAGCGACGCGACATCCGCAGTTACACCAGAGCCTTTTTTGAACACATAAGCCGTCGGGCCGGAAAACAGCTCGCTGGAGAAGTCGATGACTTTCTCGCGGGCCGGGGTCACGGTCATCGACGAGATCACGCCGTCGAACTTGTTGGCCTTGAGGCCCGGAATCATGCCGTCGAAATCACTTTCGACCCACTTGCACTTGACCTTCAGTTCGGCGCAGATCGCGTTACCCAGGTCGATATCGAAACCCACCAGGCTGCCATCGGCCGCTTTCGACTCGAACGGTGCGTACGAAGGGTCAACGCCAAAGCGCAGCTCTTTGTATTCCTTGGCCAGCGCGGAGCCGGCGGCCATGCACAACGCCAGTGCAGAAAGGGTCAGCAATGCTTTTTTCATTATTCAATCCCTAAGAACCAATATGAGCGCTTGTGGCGCAGAATTATTGTTACTGCAACGCTTACGACCTATAGAAAGTAGCAATTTCCGAACCAGAGTGCCGAACAGGTGTTTTAAAAGATTGAGACACGAGGGCGAGCGCATGATTGGTGCGTGCGCTTGGCTGGGTCTGGATTCTTGCACAGTTTTGGGGCTTTGCACTGCTCGACTGTTCGTATCAGATCGTTCCCACGCAGAGCGTGGGAACGATGACCGCGATGACCGCGATCACGGGGCGGGGCCAGGATCAGGCCAGCAGATCCTGCAAGGTAGCCAGGCTGTCAGCCTCTTCTACGGTTTTATCCTTGCGCCAACGCAGCATCCGCGGGAAGCGCACGGCGATTCCGCTCTTGTGACGGCGCGACAGGGCGATACCTTCGAAACCCAATTCGAACACCAGGCTGGGTTTGACGCTGCTGACCGGGCCGAATTTCTCCACCGTGGTCCTGCGCACGATGCTGTCGACCTGGCGCATTTCTTCATCGGTCAGCCCCGAATAGGCCTTGGCAAACGGCACCAGCGAGCGTTGGCTCGACTCCGGCGGGCCGTCCCACACGGCGAAGGTGTAATCGCTGTACAGGCTGGCGCGGCGACCGTGACCGCGCTGTGCGTAGATCAACACCGCATCGACACTGAACGGGTCGACTTTCCATTTCCACCACACGCCCATGTCTTTGGTCCGCCCGACGCCATACAGCGCGTCGCGCGCCTTGATCATCATGCCCTCGACCCCGAGACGTCGAGAGGCTTCGCGCTGCTGAGCAAGGTCGGCCCAGTCGCTGCCGGTCAGCACCGGCGAAGGCAACAGCACCGGACTGTTGCAGCGCGCGATCACGGCTTCCAGTTGTTCGCGGCGTTTGGCCTGGGTCTGGTTGCGCCAGTCTTCGCCCTGCCATTCCAGCAGGTCGTAGGCCAGCACCACCACCGGCACGTCTTCCAGAATTTTCCTGTCGAGGGTCTTGCGGCCGATGCGTTGTTGCAACAGGGCGAAGGGCTGGACCGCTGGCGGCGCGGTGGACTGCGGATTGAAGGCGTCTTCGGTGCTCGGATGGGTGCTTTTCCACACCACGATCTCGCCATCGATGACCGTGCCATCCGGTAATCCATGCACCAGCACGTCGAGTTCGGGAAAGCGTTCGGTGACCAGTTCCTCGCCCCGCGACCACACCCACAAACGGCCGTCACGCTTGACCACTTGTGCACGAATGCCATCCCACTTCCATTCCACCTGCCAGTTGTCGACCGGACCGAGCAATGCTTCGAACTGATCGACCGGTTGTGACAAGGCATGGGCGAGGAAGAACGGGTAGGGCTGACCGCCGCGTTGGGCATGTTCATCAGCCGATTCGGGGGCGATCAGTTTCAGGTAGCTGGCGGCACTCGGCCGGTTGGACAGGTCGGTGTAGCCGACCAGGCGCTGCGCGACGCGTTTGCTGTCGAGCCCGGCCATCGCTGCCAACGCGCGGGTGACCAGCAGTTTCGACACGCCGACGCGGAAGCTGCCGGTGATCAATTTGATGCACAGCATCAGGCTGGCCCGATCGAGTTGCGCCCACAGTGCCGGCAATTGCCGCGCCAGATAATCCGGGGTTTCGCCGCGCAGCGGCAGCAGCTTGTCTTCGATCCACTCCGCAAGGCCGGCATCGGAACTGTGCAGGTTTTCTGGCAACACCAGCGAAATGGTTTCCGCAAGATCGCCGACCGCCTGATAACTCTCCTCGAACAGCCACGGCTCCAGCCCGGAAACCTCGACCGCCAGCTCTCGCAGGATTTTCACCGGCACTAGTTGCCGTGGCCGGCCGCCGGAAAGAAAGTACACCGCCCAAGCCGCATCCTGGGGCTCGGCGTGGGCGAAGTAAGCCTGCATTGCCGCCAGTTTGGCGTTGCTTGAGGTGGTCGCGTCGAGTTCGGCGTACAGCTCGGCGAAAGCTTTCATGTCGGCACCTCGGCAAGGACGGGCTCCGTGGTGCCGCTTTCTTCTTCGTCATCGCCGTACTCGGTGCTGAAGCCTTGTGCGTCCAGGCCTTTTTCCCGCAAATGACGCACCAACACGCCGATCGAACCGTGGGTGACCATCACCCGTTCCGCGCCGGTCTGTTCAATGGCCCACAGTAGGCCCGGCCAGTCGGCGTGGTCGGAAAGCACGAAACCGCGATCGACCCCACGCCGTCGCCGAGTGCCGCGCAAGCGCATCCAGCCACTGGCGAAACCGTCGCTGAACTCGCCGAAACGGCGCATCCACGTACTGCCACCGGCCGAGGGCGGGGCGATGACCAGCGCCTGACGCATGATCGGGTCGCTTTTCTTTATATCTCCGGCGTAGAGCGTCGGAGGCAGATATACGCCGGCCTCGCGATAGACCCGGTTCAACGGCTCGACCGCACCGTGGCTGAGGATCGGCCCGAGGCTGGCGTCGATGCCGTGAAGAATTCGCTGAGCCTTGCCGAATGAATAGCAGAGCAACACGCTGGCTTTGCCAGCGGCAATATTGGCCACCCACCATTGATTGATCTCGGCGAAAACCTGCGCTTGCGGCTGCCAGCGGTAGATCGGCAGGCCGAAAGTCGATTCGGTGATGAACGTGTGACAGCGCACTGGCTCGAACGGCGCGCAGGTGCCGTCCGGCTCAACCTTGTAATCGCCCGACGCGACCCAGACTTCGCCGCCGTATTCCAGACGCACCTGCGCCGAACCGAGCACATGGCCGGCCGGATGAAAACTCAAGGTGACACCGTGGTGCGTCAGGCGCTGGCCGTAGGGCAGGGTCTGCAGATTGATGTCCTGCCCCAGGCGCGCGCGCAAAATCCCTTCGCTGGCGCTGCTCGACAGGTAATGCTGATTGCCGGTTCGTGCATGGTCGCCGTGAGCATGGGTGATGACCGAACGTTCGACCGGGCGCCACGGATCGATATAAAAATCCCCGGCGGGGCAGTAGAGACCTTCGGGTCGGGCGATAACAAGATCCATGTCGTGACCGGAATGGGGGGCTTGTTACGTATGAGGCGGGCGAGAGGCTGGAAGTTCGATCGGTTTTGGCGCGCTACCCTCACCCCAGCCCTCTCCCCGAGGGAGAGGGGGCCGAGCGAAGTGTCTGACGAGGTGCATCGATCTGAAAGACCGAGTTGAATATGGGGCTGACCTCGCCTGGAAACCGATCCAGTTCCGGATTCTGATCGTTCCCAAGCCAGTCCCCTCTACCCCGGGAGAGGGTTAGGGTGAGGGGCTTTTGATCTTCGCTTATTTTCCAGGAGTAAGTGTCAATCGGGCCTTGCCATACACCCGGTCAAAGTTCTGCGGCTGCATCGGCAAACCGATGTATTGCCCCTTCAGCCACGCATCAATGCCATTGAGGTAATTCGGGCTGAGCGGGTTGCCCGACTGCCCGGTACCGTTCTGCCCCATCAATGGTTCCGCCTGGCCGAAATCGACGATGAAACGCATCGACGGTGCCCGCGTAGTAGCGAAATCCTGCCCCCAGGCAAACGCCGCGGTGTTCAGCGTCGTGTGATCGCCACCCGCCGCCAGCGGCCCGCGTACGGTCTGGCGGTTGGCATTGCTCCACTGGTAACTGTGCAACTGGCCCCACTGCCAGGCGCGGTGATCGCCGCCCAACTGACTGTCGCCCGCACTGATCGCGGCGGCGAGACTGCGCGCAAGAATCTGCGCCTTGTCCTCTTTCTGCGGCGTGCGCACGTCATCCCAGAATGGGCTGTCCTCGCGACCGAGCAAATGGTCGGCCTGCGCTGCGTAGGACGTATCCCCGTTGGCGACAAACGCCTTCCACGCCGGGCTCGACTGCGGGCCGAGTTCGTCGAGGAAGATCTGCTTCATGCTTTCCTGCAGGAACAGTTCATACAGCGCCGCATCTGCCGAGGTCGGGCTGAGCTTGCCGTCGAACGCCATCAACCGCGTAAAGGCTTCGCGGGCCTTGCTGCGCTCGGCTTCCGGCAGGGCATCGATCGCCTGCTTCAGCGGTTGTTTCATGCCCGGTGCTTCAAAGACTTTCTTCAGTTTGGCGGCAAAGGTCGTGGTCTGGTCGTACTGCATGGCGATCACGCTGCGGCTGTCGTGTTTGCTGCCGCCGGCCAGTTCCGCCAGGCGCTCGCCGCGTTCCGGCGCCGCCCAGGATTTCGACAACTGCATGCCGTAACCGTCGGGAATCACGCGCTGGTTGGCGGTGCCGAGCCAGCCTTGTGCCGGGTCCTGATCGTAGGGGTGCAGCATCGGGTCGGCGTAACCGTCCCAATCATAACGACCCTCCCAGCCCGGCGAGGGCAGCAGGCCTTCGCCTTCACGGCGGTTGGGGAAGCGTCCGGTGACCTGCCAGCCAATGTTGCTCGCATCGGCGAACACCAGATTGGTGGTGATAGCATGGATTTCGCGGCTGGCGTCGGAAGCACGTTCAACGGTTTGCGCGCGGGTCAGGTCAAAAAACGCATCCAGCGATTTATCGTCGGTGAAGCTCGGGGTCTGCAAGGCCAGGCCGAAACCGCTGCCTTGCGCTGCCGCTTGAGCACTGTTGAGCAGCGCGCCGTGACGGGTTTCGTACACCGCTTCACGAATCGGTCGCTGGCCTTTGACGAAGTAGGTTTCGTTGCGCACGCCCAGCGGCTGCCACTTGCCATTGACCTCGTAGGTCAGGCTGCTGCCCTGGCGGCGGATTTTTTCCAGGAACAGGTCCAGATTGTCGCCGAGCACGCTGGTCATGCTCCACGCGACCTTGCCGTTGAAACCGCCCAGCACCATCGGCAAACCGGCGATTGTCACGCCGGCCGCCTGATATTTGGGCGCGCGAATCTGCACGAAGCTCCACAGCGACGGCGCCATCAGCGGCCCGTGGGCGTCGCTGGCCAGCAGACTCTTGCCGCTGCGACTGCGTTGCGGGGCGATCGCCCAGTTGTTCGCCGACGTGGCACTGAGCAGGTTCATCGCCGAGAGTTGCTGGCTGGCATTGCTCAATTCGCTCAGCCCGGGAATCTGCCCGTTGAGATTAAGGCCTTGCAGCTTGTCGGCCTCGGCCAGCGGCAGGTTTTCATCCGGCGCGGACGGCGTCAGCCAAGCGAGTTTGTCGCCGCTGACGGTTTGCGCGAGCACCAGCGACTGGATTTCTTCCGGCAGGTTGGCCGACTGGCTGAAATTCAGCAGGGCGAAGATCAGCGCCGAATCTTCCGGCTTCCAGTATTCAGGCTTGTAGCCGCTGGCGGCGAGATCGCCCGGCAGCTTGTCGGCATAGCGGAACAGGTAAGCGTTGACGCCCCGCGCATAGACTTCGAAGAAGCGTTTGAGGCGCGGCGACGAGGCCTTGTACAACTCGCCGGCGCTTTTCTTCAGATTGACCGCCCGCATGTAGCGGTCGGCATCGAGCATCGAGGCCCCGGACATTTCCGCCAGGCGGCCCTGCGCCAACAGACGCAAGGTGACCATCTGGTTGATGCGGTCGCTGGCGTGGACATAGCCGAGGCTGAACAGTGCATCGTGGAAGGTATTGCTTTCGATCAACGGCATGCCCATGGCATTGCGGCGCACCGAAACGTTCTGCGCCAGGCCCTTGAGCGGCTGCACGCCGGAGCTCGGCGGCAGGCTGTCCTGCACGTTCCAGGTCTGGCAGCCGGACAGGCCCAGGACACCGGCCACTGCTGCGGCAACGCCGAACCGGGGAAGAAAATGTGTAAGGGCTGGCGAGGCCATGGGCGAAGCTCCTGGGGATAAAGGCTGGGGGCGCAATAAAGGCGCTACGTTAGTGAGCAGGCGAGGGCCGCGCAAGCGGGGTGAGCGGTTATTTCTTCAGTGGTGCGCCGGGCGGTCGAAGCGCTTGCAGTTGCCTGACGCGAAGCAGTGATGATGAACTGAGGAAAACCGAATCAAACCTCATGAGAAAAATCGCCATGGAGCTCAAGGGCAACGCTGCACTGATCATCATTGATCAACAGAAAGGCATTCTGCATCCGCGGCTGGGGCGCCGAAATAACCCGCAGGCAGAGGAGCGGATTCTTGATCTGTTGGCGCTGTGGCGCCGGACCGCGCGCCCGGTTATTCACGTCCAGCATCTGTCGCGCTCGCCGGATTCGGTGTTCTGGCCGGAGCAGGAGGGCGTGGAGTTTCAGCCGCGATTTGTGCCGCAACCGGGCGAATGGCTGATCCAGAAACAGGTGCCGGATGCGTTTTCTGCCACCGGGCTGGAGGTGCGCTTGCGCGAGGCGGAGATTGGGCAACTGGTGATTGTCGGCGTAGCCACTAACAACTCGGTGGAATCAACCGCGCGCACCGCCGGCAATTTCGGGTTCGATGCGTGGGTGGTGGAGGACGCGTGTTTTACGTTCGACAAGGCTGATTATTTCGGCACACCGCGTACGGCTGAAGAGGTGCACGGGATGTCGCTGGGGAATTTGCAGGGGGAGTATGCGACGGTGGTCAGCAGTGCCCGGGTTTTGGCGGCTGGCTGAATATCTCTATTGTTTTTTTTGGTCGCTGTGTACATATCCGTTGCTTCGGGTGCTGCGGCTGGCGGTTTCGCCTGACGGCGACTCACTTTTTTTACAAACGCCTAAAAAAAGTAAGCAAAAAAACGCTTGCTCCTGCGTTCGGCCCTCGCAGGCTCGGGTCCCTTCGCTGCGGGATCGATCCGGGCGCAGCGGCTACGGTTTGCTTCGCTGCACCTACTTCCGCTGTGTCTGGCTGCGCCAGACGGTCGCTGCGCTCCCACGCCCGGATCAATCCCTCCACTCAGCCTTCCGACGTCGCCGGTGGATCAAAAGCAAGATCAAGAGCACTCGAGCTAACGCTCATTGTTGAGTGGTTAAGAGCGGGCGGTTGGCTGTTGATCTGCGGTGTGGCTGCCCCTCACCCCAGCCCTCTCCCCTTAGAGAGGGAGCCGATCTGCGTTGGCTCTGGAAATTGAGTACAACTCGGTATTTCAGGCCGGCGCATCTCGCCCAAACACCACGATCAGTCCCCTCTCCCTCTGGGAGAGGGCTAGGGTGAGGGGCTTTTGATTTTCAGGCTCCGAAGCCTTCAACGTTGCGGATGATCAAGATCAACAGCAGGCGAGCTGACACTCGGCCTGAGGCGGGGGCGAGGTTTTTGTGGGAGCTCGCCTGCAAGCGATGGCGGTGTAACAGGCGACAACCATGCTGGATGTGCCGGCCTCATCGCGAGCAGGCTCACTCCTACAGGGGACCGTGTTCCAGTTGAAGTAACGCAGTCAAAGGTGGGAGCGAGCCTGCTCGCGATGGCGGTCTAACAGGCGAAGAATGGCTTCGCCCGGCGCATCAGGCGCCGTGGCACTTCTTGAATTTCTTGCCGTTGCCGCATGGGCAAGGGTCGTTGCGGCCGACGTCTTTCAGGGCGTTGCGCACCGGTTCCTGGTGGGCGTGGCCGCAGTTCGGGCCGTGCACGTGGCCGTGGTCATGCTCGTGATGATGGTCATGGTCGTGGTTGCAGTCAGGGCCGTGGACATGAGGTTGCTGGGTCATCGGTGTTGCTCCGGAATTAAATCGGCGGGGATTATCACGCCATTGCGCTCCAGGTGCACGTAGTGGGCGATGAATAAACCGGTTTCCATTTCACCCTGCAAGCGATAGGGAATCTGCTGATCGGATTTTTTCAGCATTTTCACCACGTCCTTGACCTTCGGCCACAGGTTGGTGCGGATCGGCACCTTGAAATAAGCACTGTGCTTCGGCCCGACGCTGAACCAGTGCTCATGCTCACCTTCCGCCAGCAGCATGTCGGCCAGATGGATACGGTATTCCAGACCACGCACGGTCAGCTCGCTGTCGTTGGGGTTGTCGACGCGAAAATGCAGGATGAATTTCTGTTCGAGCAGTTTGGCCCGCACCACTTCGACTTTCACCAGATGCACGGCGGGGTCGACGCTGTCGTCGCTGAACCACGACGCGCAACCGCCGAGGTTCAACACCAGCATCAGAACCAGCCATCGCAGTGTGTGACGTTGACCGAGCATCGAGCAGAACTCCCTTTGATCCTCAGTCTAGTCGCCGACCGGTCTACGCGCCGAAATACCCCGAGCAGCACTTCTTGAATTTCTGCCCGCTGCCACACAGGCAATTGTCATTGCGCCCCAGTTTCATCGGTACGGTCGGGTCGATGAAATACCAGCGCCCGGCGTTCTGCACGAACGAGGAGCGCTCGCGGTGGCTGTGCTCGCCCTGGTCGTCATGCCAGCGCGCGGTGAAGGTGACGAAGGCGTGTTCCGGCTGGCCGCCGAACACTTCCGAGCTTTCCACTTCCAGACCGAGCCAGGTGCTTTGCGCGCTCCAGTCGTGGATCGCCTGCTGGTTCAGACCCGCTTGCTGAGCGGGCAGGGTGGTCGCCACCAGATAATCGATCAGCCCCAGCACATAAGCGCTGTAGCGCGAACGCATCAGCGCTTCGGCGCACGGTGCCGGTTGGCCTTCGTGATAGTAGCCGCAGCAGGCTTCCAGCAGATTGCCGCTGCCGCACGGGCAAATGGCTGTACTCATTGCATTACCACCAGTATTTCCCGAAGTTTTCCGGATTGGCCCAGAATCGCGAATTGAGCCAGTCAGGGACTTGTTTATAGTCAAGCAGATCGTAGGTGAACAGGGTCAGCACCTGATCATCGCGCTGGAAACGCTCGCTGGCCTGCAGTGCCAGTGAATAGAAGTCGGTTTCCTGCCAGCCGCTGGCGCTCAGGTCCGCCAATACTGCGATGCGGCTGGCGTTGAGGTTACGGATGCCACCCAACAGATTCAGGCCGTCACGCTTGGGCAAATGTTCCAGGCAGTCGACGACCAGCGCCAGATCAAAGCGCTGCGCCGCCAGTTCGGCGGGCAATGCACCGGGTCCGGCATGGGCGACCACGGTGTCTGGATGCGCCTCTTTGAAAGCGCTCAAGGCCGGAAATTCACTGACGCCGATCAGCAGCAAGCGCGCCGGCGCGTAGCGATCCAGCAAGGCAGCCAACGCCTGTTGCGGGGTGCGGGAAGAAATGGCGACGTTCATCAATGCTCCTCAATCAGACCGCCAAGACTAGCCTGCCTGCGCACGGTGGCAAAGCGTTGCGTCGGCGCGCTTGCCCGACAATCTGGCCAAGCCCTGTGAACACGGTCGCAAACAGCAATGGCCTATTGCTGGCGGAGATTAAAACTCCGGTCTTTACTCCCTGAATCGGTTTTAAGCCGATCCCTCAGGAGAAAACTAGATGAGCATAGTTCGGACAGCATTACCCTTGGTTCTGCTAACCAGTGTGTTGACTGGTTGTGCAGGTTTGCAAAAAACCGACTGGCCGACCTGTGCGGCGGTCGGTGGTGTGGTCGGCGCCGGTCTCGGTGCCACCGAAAGCGCTGCGTGGGCCGGTTACGGTGCGCTGCTGGTCGGTGGTACGGCAGCGGCCTATTGCTGGGTTCACGGTGATGGCGACGAAGACGGCGATGGCGTGCCGGACAGCCGCGACAAGTGCCCGGGCACGCCTAAAGGCGTTCAGGTCGATGCTGACGGTTGCCCGCCACCGGCCCCTGCGCCAGTGGTTGAAGAAGCGGTTGTGGTCAAGGAAGAAACCATCGTCATCCGTGATGTGCACTTCCAGTTCGACAAGGCCACGCTGACAGGTCCCGATAAGCAGGTACTCGACAAGGTTGCCGACCGCCTGAAACAGGAATCCTCGACCGCGCAACTGACCGTGACCGGTCACACCGACAGCGTGGGCAGCGATGCCTACAACAAGAAACTGTCGGATCGCCGTGCGCATTCGGTGGTGGAATACCTGATTCAGCAGGGCGTGCCGCGCGCCAGCTTTGTTTCGGTCTCCGGCCTTGGTGAAAGCCAGCCGGTGGCGGATAACAAGTCGGCCGATGGTCGTGCGCAGAACCGTCGCACCGAAATCAAAATCGTCCGCTAAGCCCTCTCGCATCCGCGGCTTGTGCAGTCGCGGATGCGGGTCTTTACTCCTGTGTAACCGGTATGGGCCGGTGACACAGGAGCTTTCACCATGACTGTTTTCGCAAGGTCCGTCTTGCCGGTACTGCTGCTCGGCAGCCTGCTCACCGGTTGCGCCACGCATAGCGATGGCACAGCACCCCTCAATCAACGTACATGGCCGATCTGCAGCGTTATCGGCGGGTTGGTCGGTGGCGGCCTCGGCGCTATCGAAAGCGCCGGCTGGGCCGGTGGCGGCGCGGCATTGGGCATCCTCACCGGAGGCTTGATCTGTTACGCCCAGGACGGCGATGAAGACAGTGACGGCGTATTCGACCGCCGTGATCGCTGCCCGGACACCCCGGAAAACACCCAGGTCGATCATCGCGGTTGTCCGCTGCCGGTGTACCCGGCTGCGACCAAAGCGCCGGAGCCAGCGCCGCAAACGGAAGTCATCACCCTCAGCGATGCCGGCGCCGTGCTGTTCGATTTCGACAAGTCTGACCTGACCCCGGCCGCGACGACGCAGCTCGATGCGCTGATGGACAAGCTGCGCAACGCCGACGTGGTCAGCATCAAGGTCATCGGACACACCGACAGCAAAGGTTCGGATGCCTATAACCAAGCCTTGTCGGAGCGCCGGGCCAGCAGCGTCGCGTCTTATCTGCTCAGTCAGGGCCTGGCGCCGGGCAAACTGACCAGCGAAGGGCGTGGCGAAAGCGAGCCGGTGGCGGATAACGCCACAGACGAAGGGCGCGCGCAGAACCGTCGCGTGGAATTGCACATCAATCGCTAGGGCGCCGCTGCAGGGCGCAGGCTAGAGCTGCCGGACGATCGCTATCGTTCCGGCAGCCAGTTAGCGGCATAGCGAAGTTTTTTCATTTGACCCTCTGGCTTATCCCCCGTAGAAGCCGTTACTGTGCGCGCAAAGAATAATTCGCAACACGGGGGGGCGTATGAAAGTGTTCTGGTGGCTGGGGCGGTTGTTGACCCTGCTGTTCTGCTGCGTGGTGCTGGCCAATCAACTGGTGCCGTTCGTTCATCCGCTGCACCTGCTGGTCAATCTGGCCGGCGGTCTGTTGTTGCTGATCCATGTCATTGAAGTGCTGCTGTGCAACCGCAGCCTCAAAGATCGCCCGCATCCCTGGCGTGATCGTGGCCGCATCCTGTTGTTCGGCGTCTTCCACCTGCAAACCATCCCGGCCCCGGCCGCTCCGGAGGCTTCTTCTCATGCGTAAACTCTGCCTGCTCGCTGCATTCATCAGTCCCTTGGCCTGCGCCCAGGTGGTCAGCGTCGAAGCCAACTCGCTGATGCGTCTGCCCAATACTGCCAGCACTCTGCAGCTGGAGAAGCTGGAAGTGGCGGATTACGGCACCTTGCTGATCCCATCGAACGTGACCGAATTGAACGTCGGTGAATTACGTTTGGGCCATGAAGCGCGCATCGCGATCGTCCCGGCCGAACAGGCGCTGGAAATGAAAGTGGCGCGCGCTGACCTCAGCGAAGGCAGCCAGATCACCGCGCGCGGGGCACCGGGCACCTATGAAAAGGCTGCTCGTGCCGGGCGCAATCTGAATCTGCAATTCAAGGCGTTGAACGCGCCGCAGCTGTTGGTCGACGCCCGTGGCGGCACAGGCGCGCCGGGGTTTGTCGGGCTCGACGGCGGTAATGGTGAAGATCCGGGTTGCACTTACGGCGCGGCCGGGCATGGTTCCGATGGCAGCAATGGTAGCGACGGCCAGCCAGGTGCACCGGGAGCGCTGGTGCGCCTTGAGGTACCGCGTGAATTTCCGGCCGAGCTGATCAAGGTCAACGTGGCGGGCGGTGCCGGCGGGCCGGCAGGAATTGGCGGCAAGGCGGGCAAGGGCGGCAAGTCCAAGGGCTGCCTGGTGTATCGCGCCGATGGCGGCAAGAACGGCAAGGCCGGCGCGGATGGACAGCCTGGGCCGGCGGGGGCGGCGGGTGCTGTGACTGTGCAGCGCCTTTAACGGCCAACTCTCACCCCAGCCCTCTCCCGGAGGGAGAGGGAGCCGACCGCGGTGTCTGGCGTTATACGTCGACCTGAAAGATCGGGTCGCTCATGGATTCAACGCCAATCGCTCAAGTCGGCGTACCTCTTCAATATCCCCCATTCAGTCCCCTCTCCCTCCGGGAGAGGGCTAGGGTGAGGGGCCTTTGATCTTCAAGTCACATATCGTCAGAACATAGGCCGGGCCGCCGCAACTGCCACCAGCACCACCCCGACCAGCAGATTAATCCCCACCACCCGACGAATCCGCCCCAGGACTGCCGCACCCGCCGGCCAGTCCTTCGCCTCTACCGCTTTGCGCAGCTCAGGCAGCATCAGCCCCTGAATGCGGATGAACAGCGCGGTCATCACCACATACAAACCGATCATCACCTGCACGTACTTCGGCGCGGTCTCGAACCCGACCTGCTGTAGATGCAACATGCCCACCCCGGAGATCGGCAGGAGGATCACCGCGACCCAGACCCAACGGAAAAAACCTTGAAACACTTCCACCCAGAGGGTCAGTCGGGCAGGCCCCTCCAGAGCCTTCACAGCCGCGGGGCGCAAGACCATCCAGGCGAAAAACATGCCGCCGACCCACACCAGCGCGGCGAGGACATGCAGGGGATAAACGAGGCTAAAAGGTGTCATTGGGGCACTCCGTTCTGCGCAGGATCGATTAGGCAGGTATGATAGCCGGCGAACCAAACTACTGAAAATTTATCCAGCGTTTCCAGCGCCCGACACTCAATGATCAGCACTGAACTCAAAACCACGATCCAGGGCGCCTATTCGCGTTTTCTAGAGGCCAAAAGCCTCAAGCCGCGATACGGGCAGCGCTTGATGATCGCTGAAATCGCGAAAGTCCTCGGCGATATCGACACCGACGACGAAGGCCGGCGCAGTGGCGACCCCGCAATTGTCGCGGTGGAAGCCGGCACCGGTACCGGCAAGACGGTGGCCTACAGCCTCGCCGCGATTCCGACTGCGAAGCTGGCCGGCAAGCGCTTGGTGATCGCCACCGCGACCGTGGCCCTGCAAGAGCAGATCGTCTACAAGGATTTGCCTGACCTTATGCGCAACAGCGGGCTGAACTTCAGCTTTGCGCTGGCCAAGGGCCGTGGCCGTTACATGTGCCTGTCCAAACTCGACATGCTGCTGCAGGAAGGCCACGCGCAGACCGCCACCGCGCAGCTGTTCGAAGAAGAAGGCTTCAAGATCGAGGTCGACGAGGCCAGTCAGAAGCTGTTCACCAGCATGATCGAAAAGCTCGCCGGCAATAAGTGGGATGGCGACCGCGACAGCTGGCCGAATGCGCTGGAAGACGCCGATTGGGCGCGCCTGACCACCGATCATAGCCAGTGCACCAACCGACATTGCCCGAACTTCGGCCAATGTGCGTTCTACAAGGCGCGCGAAGGCATGGGCAAGGTCGACGTGATCGTCACCAACCACGACATGGTGCTGGCCGATCTGGCGTTGGGTGGCGGCGCGGTGCTGCCGGATCCGCGCGACACCATTTACGTGTTCGACGAAGGCCACCACCTGCCAGACAAGGCGATCGGCCACTTCGCCCATTACACACGCCTGCGTTCCACCGCCGACTGGCTGGAAACCACCGCCAAGAACCTCACCAAGCTGCTGGCTCAGCACCCGTTGCCGGGCGATCTGGGCAAGTTGATCGAGCAGGTGCCGGAGCTGGCGCGGGAGATCAAGGCGCAGCAGCAGTTCATGTTCAGCGCTTGCGAGCAGGTGGCCGATTTCAAGCCCGGTGAAGACGTCGAGGGCCGCGAGCGCCCGCGCCATCGCTTTGTCGGCGGGGTGATTCCCGAGCACATGCGCGAAATGGGCATTGAGCTGAAGAAGGGCTTTTCCCGACTCAACGATCTGTTCCAGCGCTTGACCGACCTGCTCAAGGAAGGCATGGACGGCGAGGTCAACATCGGCATCGCCAGCAATCAGGCCGAAGAATGGTATCCGCTGTTCGGTAGCCTGTTGTCGCGTGCTTCCGGCAACTGGGAATTATGGACCGCATTCACCGCCGAAGACCCGGAAGACAGCCCGCCGATGGCGCGTTGGCTGACCCTGGCCGAAAGCGGTTCTCTGTTCGACATCGAGGTCAACGCCAGCCCGATCCTCGCCGCAGAAACCCTGCGCCGCAGCCTGTGGAACGTGGCTTATGGCTGCCTGGTGACTTCGGCCACACTGACCGCGCTGGGCACGTTCGACCGATTCCGCATGCGCGCCGGTCTGCCGAAAAAAGCCGTCACTGCCGTGGTGCCAAGCCCGTTTCATCACGCCGATGCCGGGGTGTTGCGCGTGCCCGACCTGAAGGCCGACCCGCGCGATGCGGCGGCGCACACGGCGGCGATCATTCGCGAATTGCCGGATCTGGTCGAAGGCTCGCGCGGCACGCTGGTGCTGTTCTCTTCGCGCAAACAGATGCAAGACGTATTCGACGGCCTCGACCGCGACTGGCGCAAGCAAGTGTTCATTCAAGGCAACCTGTCGAAACAGGAAACGTTAAACAAGCACAAGGCGCGGGTCGACGGTGGCGATTCCAGCGTGTTGTTCGGCCTCGCCAGTTTTGCCGAGGGCGTCGACTTGCCGGGGGCTTACTGCGAACACGTGGTGATCGCCAAGATCCCGTTTTCGGTGCCGGATGACCCGGTCGAGGCCGCGCTGTCGGAATGGATCGAAGCCCGAGGCGGCAATCCGTTCATGGAAATCTCGGTGCCCGATGCTTCGCTGAAACTGGTCCAGGCTTGCGGGCGGCTGCTGCGCACCGAAGAAGACCGCGGCACCATCACCTTGCTTGATCGGCGCCTGGTCACCCAGCGCTACGGCAAGGCGATCCTCAACGCACTGCCGCCGTTCCGCCGCGAAATATCCTGAGACAACGGTGGGCGGTTTCGCCCGCCGTGTTGTCTATCTCCTTGCCACCGCTTTTCCACTGGCCTTGATGGGTCGTTAGGGAGAACTCCGTTCTTATGATTCGCCGTTCGTTGCCCGCTGTATTCGCCCTGATCTTCGCTGCGCCGTTGTGCGCAGCGCCTGCCGGTCAACAGACCCTGTTCAACTTCGTGCGCCCGGCCGACGTGGTCAAAGTCGTCACTGAAAACGCCGATCTGCCACAAGCCAACGCCGAGCAGACCGCAGAAGGCGAGGTGCTGCGCCGTGTGACCTTCAATCCTGTGGCTCGCCCGACGTTGCGCCTGACGCCGCAGGCCGGCGCATGGGATTGGTCGCAGTCCGGCATGATGACCCTGCGGTTGCAGAGCGCAATGGATTGGGCCGTGACGGTTTACGTGCAGATCCAGAGCAACGATGGCAAAACCCTCGTCAGCCGCGTCGATCTGCCGGCCGGTCCGGCGCAGACCCTGTTGGTGCCTTTGGTTGCCACCACGCCGTTGAGCCAGGGCATGAAGGCCGGGCCGGCGATGCCGATGACTGTCGAGGGTCAACGCATCCTGCTGGCCAGCAGCAGTGGCGCGATTGATCGCAGCCAAGTGGTCTCGGTCAGTCTGTCGCTGGATCAGCCGAAAGTTGCCCAGAGCCTGCTGCTCGAACGTTTCGGCGTGCAGAATGACGACGGGGTCAACCAGGCCGTGTACGGCAAACTGGTCGACGCCTATGGGCAATCAACCCGTGGCAAGTGGCCGGAAAAAGTTGCCGACGATCAGCAACTGAAATCCGCCGCCGCCAAGGAGCAGCAGCAACTGAAGAGCTGGCTGGCCGAGCGTCAGAAAGTCTCGCTAGACAAGTTTGGCGGCTGGAACCAGGGCCCGGCGTTCAAGGCCAGCGGTTTTTTCCGCAGCGAAAAACGCGATGGCCGCTGGTATCTGGTGACCCCTGAAGGGCATCCGTTTTACTCCCTCGGCGTCAATACCGTCAGTCCCGATGTCAACCGCACCTACGTAAGCGGTCGCGAATACATGTTCGAAGCCTTGCCCAAGCCGAACGAACCGTTGGCCAGCCATTTTGGCGAGGGTGACAATCGCGGCGGCAATGGCGTCGATCAGGGCCGTGGTTATGCCAATGGCCGTTGGTATGACTTCTACGCCGCCAATCTGCAACGGCTGTACGGTGCGCCATGCAAGGCAGACAGCGAAGGCAAGTCCGGCGTGGCAGAGGCGGCCAAATCCGAAGCCGCCGAAACGTCCGCCGAGAAAATCGCCGCGCCTGCCACCGCGCCCGCGGAGCCGAAATCCGGCGTGGCCGAAGCCGCTCAAACAGACGCGGCGCACATCGCCCTCGCCGAAACCGCCGCACCGTGCCAAGCGACTATCGACGAACAGCAATGGGCCACTCACACGCTTGATCGCCTGCAAGCCTGGGGCTTCAACACCATCGGCAACTGGAGCGCCTCCGTGCTTGGCGATGCCGAGCGCGTGCCGTACACCTTGCCGCTGTCGATCGTCGGCGATTACACCAGCATCAGCACCGGCAGCGACTGGTGGGGCGGCATGCCCGATCCGTTTGATCCGCGATTTGCCATGGCTACCGAGCGTGCGGTGGCGATTGCCGCGCGCGATCATCGCGACGATCCGTGGCTGATCGGCTATTACGCCGACAACGAACTGGCCTGGGCCGGTCCCGGCGATGATCCGAAGGCGCGTTACGCGCTGGCCTACGGCACGCTGAAAATGACCACCGACGTGCCGGCCAAACGCGCCTTCCTCAAGCAGTTGCGCGACAAGTACCGCAATCAGGCCGGGCTGTCGAAGGCTTGGGGCATCGACTTGCCGGCGTGGGAATTGATGGAAGATCCGGGCTTCGTGCCGCCGCTGCCGAATCCGGAACACCCGGAAATCGAGGCTGACTTCAAATACTTCCAGAAGGTGTTTGCCGACACGTACTTCAAGACCATCTCCGACTCGCTGAAATGGCACGCACCCAACCAGATGCTGTTGGGTGGCCGCTTCGCTGTGAGTACGCCGGAAGCCGTGGCGTCCTGCGCGCAGTATTGCGATGTGCTGAGCTTCAATATGTACACGCTCAAACCGCAGGATGGTCATGACTTCGCCGCCCTCGCTGCGCTGGACAAGCCGGTGCTGATCACCGAGTTCAATTTCGGCTCGACCGATCGTGGACCGCTCTGGGGCGGTGTCACGCAAATCGCGCGAGAAGAAGATCGCGGCCCGGCCTATGCCAACTTCCTCAAGCAGGCACTGAACGAGCCGTCGATTGTTGGCGTGCATTGGTTCCAGTATCTCGATCAACCGGTGACCGGGCGCTTGCTCGACGGCGAGAACGGGCATTTCGGACTGGTCGGGGTAACCGATCTGCCCTATCAGGGTTTTGTCGAAACCGTGCGCAAGAGCAACCTGCAGGCGCTTGAACAACTGGGCAAAGAAGCGCAGAAACCCCCGGCTCACGAGGCTGAGGGCGGGCGCAAAGGGGAGGCGGGTAAAGCGGCCGGCGCGGGACACGCGGGTGGGCATTCGGGCAATGGTCACTGAGTTCCGAGAGACCGCTTTATCGTTCATCGCGAGCAGGCTCGCTCCCACACTGGATTGCGGTAACAGCTGATATCCCTGTGGGAGCGAGCCTGCTCGCGAAGGCGCCAGCCGCCTCGACAAAATTTCCAGAACAACCGTCTGGCCCGCGCCTGTTCCCAAAACCCTCAAGGGCTGGAACAATGCGGGCCTCTTTGTAGAGCGTTTTCGCGGGGGAGTTGCGGGTGCAGATTCAGGGTCATTACGAGCTTCAATTCGAAGCGGTGCGCGAAGCATTTGCCGCACTGTTCGACGATCCCCAGGAACGCGGCGCAGCCCTGTGCATTCAGGTCGGTGGACAAACCGTTGTCGACCTCTGGTCCGGTACCGCCGACAAGGACGGCGCCGAGGCCTGGCACAGCGACACCATCGCCAACCTGTTCTCCTGCACCAAAACGTTTACTGCCGTCACCGCGCTGCAATTGGTGGCCGAAGGCAAGTTACAACTCGATGCCCCGGTCGCCCGCTATTGGCCGGAATTCGCCGCTGCGGGTAAAGAATCCGTGACCTTGCGCCAGTTGCTTTGCCATCAGGCCGGCCTGCCAGCGTTGCGCGAACTGCTCGCTCCTGAAGCGCTTTATGAATGGCAAACCATGGTCGATGCCCTCGCGGCCGAAGCACCGTGGTGGGCGCCCGGTACCGGCCACGGTTACGCCGCGATCACTTACGGCTGGCTTGTCGGCGAATTGCTGCGCCGCGCTGACGGCCGTGGGCCGGGTGAATCCATCGTTGCTCGCGTGGCCAAACCGTTGGGTCTGGATTTTCATGTCGGTCTGGCCGATGAAGAATTTCATCGCGTGGCGCATATCGCACGCGGCAAGGGCAACCCCGGCGACGCCGCGGCCCAGCGCTTGCTGCAAGTGACCATGCGCGAACCAACGGCCATGGCCACCCGTGCCTTCACCAATCCACCGTCGGTGCTGACCAGCACCAACAAACCGGAATGGCGACGCATGCAACAACCGGCGGCCAACGGCCACGGCAATGCGCGCAGTCTGGCCGGGTTTTATGCCGGCCTGCTCGACGGCAGCCTGCTCGAAAGTGACATGCTCCAAGAGCTGACCCGCGAGCACAGCCTCGGCGACGACAAGACGTTGCTGACCCGCACCCGTTTCGGTCTCGGCTGCATGCTCGACCAACCGGACGTGCCGAACGCGACCTACGGCCTCGGCCCGCGTGCGTTCGGCCATCCGGGAGCTGGCGGCTCCATCGGTTTCGCTGATCCTGAGCATGATGTCGCCTTCGGTTTTGTGACAAATACCCTCGGGCCGTATGTATTGATGGACCCGCGCGCGCAAAAGCTTGCGCGGGTGCTTGCCACTTGTCTGTAAAGCGTTGATAGAGGCTCCAGGGGCGGAACCTCAAAGGGATTTTCGATTCAAAACGGCTGTTTATCCGGGCGAAAGTGCTCTGATTTTTCATTACTTCATTTTGTGGATTTTCAATGTCATCTAAAAAGACTCTCGCCCTGGCCCTGTGTGTAGCGATCACCGGATGCGCACAGACTCCGAAAAACGATGCGGACGGCGGCAGTTGGTGGCCGTTCGGCTCCTCCGACACAGTGGCAGCCAAGGAGCCAGCACCGGCCCCGGCCCCGTTGAAACCTGCGGCGACTGCACCGGTCGCCAAGGCCGAGAGCAGCAATCCATGGTACTGGCCGTTCGGTTCCAGCGATGAAGCGACCAAAGCGGACCTGAAGGCTGAAGTTGCTCCGCAAGTGCAAAAACCGGTCGCCGTCGCCAAGGCTGACGCCGAGTCCAGTGGCAAATGGTGGTGGCCGTTCGGCGGCAAGGACCAGCCGACCGCCAAAGCCGTGCCGATGCCCGACCCCAAGGTGACTCAGGCTTGGCTCGATGACTACGAACCGCGCCTGCGTGAAGCGGTCAAGGACAGTAATCTGCAACTCGAACGCCGCGACAACGTGCTGGTCGTCACCGCGCCAGTCGAAGGCTCGTTCAACCCGGACCGCCCGGCGATGCTGCTGCCGGTCACACTCGGCCCGTTCACCCGCGTGGCGAAAATCCTCGAAGCCGATCCGAAAACTGCCGTGCTGGTACTGGGCCACAGCGACACCAGCGGTGCCGCGCCCGCCAACATCAAGCTGAGCCAGGAACGTGCGCAATCGGTGGCAGCGATCTTCCGGCTCAGCGGTTTGCAGCGCGATCGCCTGATGCTGCGTGGCATGGGTTCGGAAGCGCCGCGTGCGGCCAACGACAGCGTTGAAGGCCGTGCCTTGAACCGTCGCGTCGAATTGCTGGTGACCCCACAAAACACCATGGTTGCGCTGTTGAGCAAATACAACATGCCAGCGCCGAAGCCGGTAACCATGGTCGCGGCGCAAGACGTCAAGCCAGCGGCCAAACCAGCGACTCCGGCACCTGCTGCGAAGAAAGCCGCTGTTCCGGCGACAAAAAAGGCACCGGTGAAGAAAGCTGCGGCCAAGGCCCCTGCGAAAAAGGCCCCGGCCAAACCGGCTGCAAAGAAAACCGCGCCAGCCAAAGCCGCCACGACCGACAAGAAAGTCGCTGCGACAGACGCCACCAAAAAGTGATCCGCTAATCAAAAGGAATGCGCCATGACCCAGGCTCTGGCAGATATGCGTCGTGATTACACCCGCGATGGCTTGACCGAGGCGCAAGCCCCGGCCGAGCCGTTTGCTTTGTTTCACCAGTGGTTCGCCGATGCGGTGAATACCGAACAGGCACCGGTCGAGGCCAACGCCATGACCCTCGCCACGGTCGATGCCGACGGGCGTCCGCACTGCCGCATTCTGCTGCTCAAGGGCCTGGACGAGCACGGCTTTACCTTCTTCACCAATTACGACAGCGCCAAGGGTCAACAACTAGCGGCCAATCCATTCGCCGCCATGACGTTCTTCTGGCCGACTTTGGAGCGCCAGGTGCGCATCGAAGGGCGGGTGGTCAAGGTCACGCCGCAGGAGTCCGACGCGTATTACCAGGTGCGCCCGTTGGGTAGCCGTCTCGGGGCTTGGGCTTCACCGCAGAGCCGGGTGATCAACGGCCGCGGTGAACTGGAAGATTTGCTCCAGGCCACCGAGCAGCGTTTCTCCGACAGCCAACCCGACTGCCCGGCACACTGGGGCGGGTATCGCTTGCTGCCCGAGCGCATTGAGTTCTGGCAGGGCCGGCCGAGCCGTCTGCACGATCGCCTCAACTACCGCGCGCAGGGCGCCGCCTGGATTCTTGAACGACTCGCACCCTGAGCAGTCTACCGAGCGAGATAGCGGCCGGCGGCGCAGGATCGCTGATTTGCCGCTACTGTAAGTGGACGTTCGCTGCCGTCTGTACTTGGCCTGAATGGAAGCCAATTTATCCGGCAGGTGTCGTGACAGGCGCCAAGCCACGGAGTTTAATGAACACATGTTCTTTTGGAGTTGATGCTATGCGTAAGTCTGTTCTGCTGGTTGCTTCCTTTTCCACCATGGCAATGTTGCTGACCGGCTGCCAGTCGAGCCTGACCGGTGACTCCTACTCCCGTGACGAAGCACGTCGCGTACAGACGATTCGCATGGGCACCATCGAATCCCTGCGTCCGGTGAAAATCGAAGGCACCAAGACCCCGATCGGCGGCGCGGCTGGCGCCGTGGTCGGCGGTGTCGGCGGCAGCGCCATCGGCGGCGGCAAGGGCAGCATCGTCGCTGCGGTTATCGGTGCAGTGGCGGGCGGCCTGCTCGGCTCTGCCACCGAAGAAGGCCTGACCCGTACACAAGGCGTGGAAATCACCGTCCGTGAAGACGACGGCAGCATGCGCGCCTACGTGCAGCAGGTTCAGGAGAATGAAGTATTCCGCGTCGGCGAGCGGGTACGGATTTCCACCGTTGGCGGGACCAGCCGCGTGTCGCACTAAGCGGGATGCAGGTAAAGAAAACCCCGATCAGGTGACTGGTCGGGGTTTTTTTGGAATTTCTACTCGCTTCCATGACAGCCGAGTTGAAAATCGTAAGCCGAATCGTACAAAGCTCGACCTATCAAAGCTTCCAGTTGCTTTATTTGATCTTGGTCGAGGTCATAACAATAGATTTCGTCTTCTGGGTTGGTCCACCCCATGATTGCTCTTAGCCGCTCAATGTTGCCATGCGGAACTGGTACCTCGAAAACCAGTTGAGCGGTGTGTTTATCAAATGCCTCGACGGTATGATTCAGTTTGCAGGAGCCATAAATCATTCGACGCAAACCAGTTGAACTATGTGATTTGCGTTCAGTAGTTTCTGTCCGATCCATTTCTCAAGGGTTGTGATTTGTTCTTCAGTCAGATCATTGCCGTCAAATTCATCCTCAGGCTTCTGCCAGTTCATCAACTCCTTCAATGCTTTTTTGTGACGTGCCTCGATTTCGACCGTTCGGAGTAAGCTCTCAGTCTTTCGGTCAAAAACCTCTACTACGTGTTTCATTTTTCTACCCTCCTTGTTGAATCGGCCGGTTTTGTTTGTTCCCCCGTTTGCGGGTCGTATTCTCCAAGATGTTTTCCTTGCTTGGTGTACATCTCAACCTTGCCATGCTGAGAATCCCATTCGTAAATTTTTCCCGATGAATCTTTCCAGCGTCTGCGCTTTTTTCCTCCACCGCGAACAGAGGTTTTCAAAGGCGCTGGTTTTACATCCGGGAAGGCCGGCAGCGAAACCGGAGCGGGGTGGTAAGAGAAATCTCCAGGAACATTCAGGACGATATAAACCGGCTTGACGCCAGAGCTCGCCGGAAAAACCAGAATAAAATCCCGATACTCCGGTGGATAAACCGGATTCACCAGAATCCCGTCCGCCACTTTCGTCGGCGGATACACCCAGATATGCGGTGCCTGCGGTGCAGCTTCTAGCGCTGGGGTGCCGAGGATGTCAGAGCCATCCACAGCCGGCGTCCACAGCAGTTCGATGCCACCCCCCAGATCCGCAACGAACCGGTCACCGCGTGCAGTGAACTGCACGACATCAACCATTTCCCAATCGCGGTTCTTGCCGGTGTAGAAACCGTAACCCTTGAGCGTGCCATCGGCCCGCTGTTCGACACGCAGGCGCACGCGAGTCCGGGCTTGTTTGAGCGTGCTCAGTTGCTCATCGGTATACAGCGCGCTGTCGCCCAGGTTCGAGGGCATCAGCAGCGCAACCAACCCGAGCAAAGGTGCGACCGCAGCGCTGGATACCAACGCTGGCAGCGCTTCGAAAGCCGAGCCGGCCAGCGCCAGGCTGCCAAACCCGACGGGGAGGGTATTGGCGCTGATTTTCTTGAGGGGTACGCCGCCGCTTTCATCCGCCTCGCGAGCGCCGAGCAGGATCAGCTCGCCGTAATCCTTAAGGCTATCGGTCGGCACCATGCCGGAAGGGTTGGCGTAATCGATGATCGCGTCCGGCAACTTGCAGGACTTGGCAAACACGCAGCCAGCACGCACGGCTTCAGGTTTTGTCGCGGCCACTTCCCGGCTGCGCTCAAACGCCTCTTGCCGGGCCAGCATCGTGTCGTAGGCGTTTTGTCGCGCTTCGCGCTCGGCCAATTCAGTGGCCGTCATATAACGCCAGGTAATGTGATGCCCGTCGCCCGCCGGTGGGTTTTGCACCCGGGGAATGTCCTTGTTACGCGCCACAGATCGTCCCTTCGTTCATCATCGACAGCCCCTCGAAAGGGGCCGCACGACGTTAACGAAGCAGGAAAATTCTGGCTGTAGGACGCGTCGCTAAAGACGTGGGGATAGTTCGTCGCGTGTTAAAAGGATGATGGCGAGGGAAGATTTTCCCTCGCCATGAATCTTCTACCTTGTCGGCAATGCAGCCTGCTTGCGACTCGCCGCCGCCGTCACCGCATAACCAATCAACGCCGCCAGAATCGAACCGGTCAGAATACCCATCCGGTCCATGCCGGCGTAGTCGCTCACGCCCGGCTCGAAGGCCAGCGAGCCGACGAACAGGCTCATGGTGAAGCCGATGCCGCAGAGGATCGCCACGCCGAGGATCTGGCCCCAGTTGGCGCCTTGGGGCAGGGCGGCGATGCCGACTTTTACCGCGAGCCAGGTCAGGCCGAAGACGCCGACCGTTTTGCCCAGCAGCAGGCCGATGGCGATGCCCATCGGTACGTCGTGAGTGAAGCTTTCGACCGTGACACCGCTCAGCGACAGACCAGCGTTGGCGAAGGCGAACAGCGGCAGGATGCCGTAGGCGACCCAGGGATGCAGCGCGTGTTCGAGGGTCAGCAGCGGCGATGGCTCGGCGTTTTTCGTGCGCAACGGAATGCAGAATGCCAGCGTCACGCCGGCCAGCGTCGCGTGGACGCCGCTTTTGAGCACGCAAACCCAAAGGATCAGACCGATGATCATGTACGGCCCGAGCTTGACCACGCCGAGGCGGTTCATTGCGACCAGCGAGGCGATGCACGCCGCGGCGAGGCCGAGCGACAGGGTCGAAAGTTCGCCGGAGTAGAAGATCGCGATGATCACGATGGCGCCGAGGTCATCGATGATCGCCAGGGTCATCAGGAACAGCTTCAGCGACACCGGTACGCGTTTGCCAAGCAGGGCGAGTACGCCGAGGGCGAAAGCGATGTCGGTGGCGGTCGGGATCGCCCAGCCGCTGAGGGCGGCAGGGTTGTCACGGTTGAGAAACCAGTAGATCAGCGCCGGTATCAGCATGCCACCGACGGCCGCCGCACCGGGCAAAACGATTTGCGAGGGCTTGGACAACTGGCCGTCGAGGACTTCGCGCTTCACTTCAAGGCCGATCAGCAGGAAGAACATCGCCATCAGGCCATCGTTGATCCACAGCAGCAGCGGCTTGGCGATTTTCAACGCACCGACCTGCGCCACCACCGGCGTGTCGAGCAGGCCGGTGTACAGCCACGACAGCGGCGAGTTGTTGATAATCAGCGCGAGAATGGCTGCGGCGATCAATAACAGACCGCTGGCAGCTTCCAACTGAAAGAAACGCGTGAAAGTGCTACGCAGAGGCAAGGTCGCTCTCCATCGAATCGTCAAAAAAGGTAGGACACCCTAACCCGTACGGTTAGTTGTTAGAACAAAAGTTATATTCTTTTTTGTTATATGTCGTTACAAGGCTTTAGGCCCCAGCCACGCTGAGCCTAGCAGTTGGCGGACACATTGAGACTCAGCTGTATCTGTGCGCGCTAGCGGATTTTTCCTAAGCTGATCAGCGAGCCTCATCAAGAGGCTGATTCCTGCCCGATTCAACGAGAAACCTGACCATGAGCGACAACCGACAGTGGGCCCGCGAGGCCATCCGCATCATCGAGGCGGATTTCCAGCGTAGCGCCGATACCCACCTGATCCCCTTGCCGCTGCCGGGTTTTGCGGGCATCGAGTTGTACTTCAAGGATGAGTCCAGCCACCCGACCGGCAGCCTCAAACATCGCCTGGCCCGCTCGCTGTTTCTGTATGCGCTGTGCAACGGCTGGTTGAAACCTGGCGCGCCGGTGATCGAGGCGTCCAGCGGCTCGACGGCGATTTCCGAAGCGTACTTCGCACGGATGCTGGGTTTGCCGTTCATTGCGGTGATGCCGGCGACTACGTCGAAAGAGAAAATCGCGCAAATCGCGTTCTACGGTGGCCAGAGTCATCTGGTGCAAGACCCGACGCAGATTTACGCCGAGTCCGAGCGCCTGGCTCGCGAGCATGGCGGGCATTTCATCGATCAGTTCACTTACGCCGAACGCGCCACCGACTGGCGGGCGAACAACAACATCGCCGAATCGATCTTTCAGCAGATGCGCTATGAAAAGCACCCCGAACCGAGCTGGCTGATTTCCAGCCCCGGCACTGGCGGTACCACCGCAACGCTCGGTCGTTACGTGCGCTATCGCCAGCACTGTACCCGCGTGCTGTGCGCCGATGCCGAACGCTCGGTGTTCTTTGACTATTACCAAAGCGGCGATGCCAGTCTGCGTCTGGAGTGCGGTTCGCGCATCGAAGGCATTGGCCGGCCGCGGGTGGAAGCGTCGTTTCTGTCCAAGGTGATCGATGCGATGGTCAAAGTGCCGGATGCACTGTCGCTGGCGGCCATGCATTACCTGGCGCAGCGCCTCGGCCGGCATGTCGGCGGTTCGAGCGGGACCAACCTGATCGGTGCGCTGATGGCGGCGCAGCAGATGAAAGCGGCGGGGGAGTCGGGATCGATCGTGGCAATACTGTGCGATGGCGGCGAGCGCTATGCCGACACCTATTACGATCAGGGTTGGCTGCAGGCGCAGGGGTACGAGCTGGGTGGGTTGATCGAAGCGGTGACGGCGAGTGCCGAGCGCGGAGAGGCGCTGCCGACATCAGTCCTGCGCGCGAATATCTAAAGCCGAATGCAGAAACCAATGTGGGAGCGAGCTTGCTCGCGAAGGCGGAATCACATTCAACAACCTCGTTGAGTGACAGACCGCTTTCGCGAGCAGGGTTCTGCGTTGTTGCGAACTTGGCGGATCAGGCTTCGAGGCCGAGGATATCCCGCGCCACTGCCTCGGCAATCCGAATCCCGTCGACGCCCGCCGAAAGAATCCCGCCGGCATAACCCGCGCCTTCGCCGGCCGGGAACAGGCCCTTGACGTTCATGCTCTGCAGCGACTCGTTGCGGGTGATGCGCAGCGGCGACGAGGTGCGCGTTTCGATCCCGGTCAGCACGGCGTCATGCAGCGAATAACCGCGAATCTGCTTCTCGAATGCCGGCAACGCTTCACGGATTGCTTCAATGGCGAAGTCCGGCAGAGCCAGGGCCAGATCGCCCAACGCCACACCCGGTTTGTACGATGGCTCGACTTCGCCCAGTTCGGTCGAAGGTTTGCCATTGATGAAGTCGCCGACCAGTTGCGCTGGGGCCTTGTAGTCGCTGCCGCCAAGGATGAACGCGTGGGATTCCAGGCGCTCCTGCAACTCGATGCCGGCCAGCGGGCCGCCCGGATAATCGACTTCCGGGGTGATGCCGACGACGATGCCCGAGTTGGCATTGCGCTCGTTACGCGAGTACTGGCTCATGCCATTGGTGACCACGCGGTTCGGCTCCGAGGTCGCCGCGACTACGGTGCCGCCCGGGCACATGCAGAAGCTGTAGACCGAACGGCCGTTCTTGGCGTGGTGCACCAGTTTGTAATCGGCGGCGCCGAGTTTCGGGTGCCCGGCATACTTGCCCAGGCGCGCACGGTCGATCAGCGATTGCGGGTGTTCGATACGGAAACCTACCGAAAACGGTTTGGCTTCCATGAACACGCCACGGCTGTGCAGCATGCGGAAGGTGTCGCGGGCGCTGTGGCCGAGGGCCAGAACCACATGCTTCGAATGCAAGGTTTCGCCGCTGGCCAGTTGCACGCCGACCAGTTGGCCGTCTTCGATCATGACGTCGGAAACGCGCTCCTGAAAGCGCACTTCACCACCCAGTTCGCGGATCTGCTCACGCATGTTTTCAACCATGCCGGTGAGACGGAACGTACCGATGTGCGGCTTGCTGACGTAGAGGATTTCTTCTGGTGCGCCGGCCTTGACGAATTCATGCAGGACTTTGCGCCCGAGGAATTTCGGGTCTTTGATCTGGCTGTACAGCTTGCCGTCGGAGAATGTCCCCGCACCGCCTTCGCCGAACTGCACGTTGGACTCGGGGTTGAGCACGCTTTTGCGCCACAGGCCCCAGGTGTCTTTGGTGCGCTGACGCACTTCGGTGCCGCGTTCGAGGATGATCGGCCTGAAGCCCATCTGTGCCAGCAAAAGACCTGCGAAGATCCCGCACGGGCCGAAACCGACAACGATCGGTCGCTGGCCCAGGTCGGTAGGTGCCTGGCCGACAAACTTGTAGCTGACATCCGGCGCCACGTTGACGTTGCGGTCATCAGAAAACTTGCCCAGCACCCTGGCCTCGTCGCGCAGGCTGAGGTCGATGGTGTAGATGAAACACAGCTCGGAAGATTTCTTGCGCGCGTCGTAGCTGCGTTTGAACAAGGTGAAATCGAGCAGCTCATCGCTGGCGATGCCCAGGCGTTGCACGATGGCCGCGCGCAGGTCTTCTTCGGGATGGTCGATGGGCAGCTTGAGTTCGGTGATTCGTAACATGGCGGGGATCCGGTTCGCGGGGCGCACAACTGCGCCAGGGCGTTTGAAGGCGGCGATTATAAGCCGCAACGACCGGATCCGCTGAGGATAATACGCTCAGTCGTTGCGCGATCCGCCGAAATACCCGCAACCACGCTGCACCTGGCCGTCGATGCGCAACTCGGCACTCATGTGCTGCACGCTGCCGGTGTTGCTGTCGACGCAGCGTTGCGGGGCGACCCATAATTCGATGCGCTGGTTGTTGGCTTCGGTGCTGAGGTTGAAACGACCGTCGCCCAATTGTTCCTCGACATAAGGCACGGCCAGCGGTGGCTGACCCTCACGCTCGATGACCATGCCCTTGCCGCTGACCTTGACGTTCCATTCCGGGCCGTGACCGGCAGCACGCAGAATCAGCAGTTTGAAATTCGGATCATCGCAAGCGCTGCCGGAGCGTTCGACCCGATACAGCTGGGTCAGATCGAGGCGATCGCCAACGACCTTGCCGCGCACATCGGCAAACAGCTTGCCTTTCTCGTCGGCCAGCGTTGCGGCTTCCTGCAGCACGCTGGTGCCGCCGATGTCATTGACCACCAGCTGACGCTGCTCCTGACACGGCTGAAACACCAGCTTGCCGTCAGCCGCGGTCAGTTGCCCCTGCATCCGCGTTTGCCCGACGTGCGAAGCACTTTCGCGCTGGCCATCGAGCAACTGGCAGGCGGCAAACAACGGCAGCAGGGCAACAACGATCAACGAACGGGCGACACGCATCTTTGGCTCTCCAGACAAGTGTCGCCACGTTACGCAGCCTGACCGTTCATCACAAGGGGTCAACCAACGTGAAATGTCTGCCCGGTTTGCAGGCCTTCGACACTTTTGGCGTAGGCCAATGCCACGTCCGCCGCAGGAACAGACTTGAAGCCGCGGAAGTAGGGCGCGTATTTACCCAAGGCTTCCGTCAGAACGGTCGGGCTCACCGAGTTCACGCGCAGTCCGCGAGGCAGTTCAATCGCCGCCGCGCGAACAAAACTGTCCAGTGCGCCATTGACCAGCGCCGCCGAGGCGCCGCTGCGAATCGGATCGTGACTGAGCACGCCGGTGGTGAAGGTGAACGAAGCGCCGTCATTGGCGAATTCGCGGCCGATCAGCAGCAGATTGACCTGGCCCATCAGCTTGTCCTTCAGGCCGAGGGCAAAACTGTCGTCGCTCATTTCGCTCAGCGGCGCGAAGGTCACGTTGCCGGCGGCGCAGATCAGCGCGTCGAACGTGCCGGTCTGTTCGAACAGCTTGCGAATCGACGCGCTGTCGCTGATATCGACCTGCAAGTCGCCGCTGTTACGGCCGATGCGGATGACTTCGTGACGTTGTGACAGTTCTCTGTCTACGGCCGAACCGATGGTGCCGCCAGCGCCTATCAACAGAATCTTCATCGAGCTGTACCTCAAGTGATTGCATGAGGTTTCAGTCTAGAGTGGTTTTTCTCGCGGATAAGCGCACTAATAGGCAACCTTTGGTTTTCAAGTGGAAACAATCCATGAGCGAAATGGATGATCTGGCCGCGTTCGCTGTGTTGATCGAAGCCGGCAGTTTTACCTTGGCGGCGCAACAGTTGGGCTGCAGCAAGGGCCAGTTGTCCAAGCGCATCAGTCAGCTCGAAGCGCAGTTTTCCGTGGTCCTGCTGCAACGCACCACCCGGCGATTGAGCCTGACGGCGGCGGGCGCGGCGCTGTTGCCGCAAGCGCAGGCGCTGGTGGTTCAGGTCGAACGGGCACGTCAGGCATTGGCGCGACTCAAGGACGACATGGCCGGCCCGGTGCGGATGACGGTGCCGGTGTCGCTCGGGGAAACCTTTTTCGATGGCTTGCTGCTGGAGTTCTCGCAGCAGTACCCCGAAGTGCAAATCGAGCTGGAGCTGAATAACAGCTATCGCGATCTGTCGCGTGACGGTTTCGATCTGGCGATCCGCTCCGAGGTGGCCAATGACCAACGCCTGGTGGCGCGGCCGCTGCTGGCCTGGCAGGAAATGACCTGCGCCAGCCCGGCCTATCTCGAACGTTACGGCGAGCCAAAGACCCCGCAGCAACTGGCTGAGCACCGCTGCCTGCTGAACAGCCATTACAGCGGCCGCGAAGAATGGCTCTATCACCAGCAGCACGAATTGTTGCGGGTGCGGGTCTCTGGCCCGTTCGCCAGCAACCATTACAGCCTGCTGAAAAAGGCCGCGCTCACCGGCGCCGGCATCGCCCGACTGCCTTCCTATCTGCTGCAGACGGAACTGGCCGACGGCCGCTTGCGCTGGCTTCTGCGCGATTTTCAGACCCGACGGATGCCGATGCTGCTGGTGCACCCGTATCAGGGCGGTTTGCCGAAACGCACGCAGGTGCTGGCGGATTATCTGATCGGCTGGTTCAAGCGCAGCGGCGAGGCGCTGGATCGACTCCAGCGCTGATTTCGTAACCCTGTGGGAGCGAGCAGGCTCGCTCCCACAGGCATTTCTTTCAGCGAGAAAAGCGGCGCGCGATCAGGTGATCAATCGACAATTTCCCCGGGCCAGTCGCCATCAAGTACAGCAGCACCGCCGCCCAGGTGCCGTGGGTCGGGTAGGCGTCGGGATAGACGAAAATCTGGATGGTCAGGGTCATGCACAGCAGCGCCAGCGCCGAAAACCGCGTCGCCAGGCCGATCAGGATCAGCACCGGGAAAAAGTGTTCGGCGAACGCTGCCAGATGCGCGGCGATTTCAGGCGACAGCAGCGGTACGTTGTATTCGCTCTGGAACAACGGAATCGTCGAGTCGGCCAGACGCGGCCAGCCCAGTTGAAACGTGCCGTCAATCAGGTCGATCGCCAGCCCCTCAACCTTGGTTTGCCCGGATTTCCAGAACACCGCAGCGATCGAGAAACGTGCAATGAAGGCAATCAGGCTGTGCGGGATTTTTTCCAGCAGGGTGATGGCGCGCGGGATAAGCGTATTCATGGCAATTCCTTGTAGCTCAGTTGAATGATCGCGTTATGGGCGATCAGCAAGGCGAGGGTTTGGGCGAGGTCGAAGGGTGGGCTGTTTTCGGCCGCCGCGAGCAACGGCTCGCCATTGTTCAGGTGACGGATAAACACGCTGGCGCCGGCCTCCAAGGCAAACACTTCAACGTCGAGGCCGTTGCGCAACACCAGTGCGTGTTGCCCTTGATTCAGGCCAATGCCCGCCAGGCTTTGCGCCTGCTGATGCGCGGCCCAGATCGCCACCACGGCAAACGCTGAATCGAGCAGGTGCAGCGACGGATGCAGGCCGAACGCCAGTCCGCCGAGGGTTTGCGGATGGGCGAGGGCGGCGCTGACGTGCGCCGGCCGGATCGGCTGCGCGTCGGCGGCGTGGTAGGCGAGGACGCGCAAATACTCGAGGCGCGCGACATCGGCCACATAGGGCACGCCGGCAATCGGTTCGAACTGCGCGATGAAGTCGGCGAATGTTTCGCCGTAGCGGCTCATCAACGGACTCTTTGGCGGTTGGCTGCGGATGAAAACTGCGGCCATGGCGCGGAAGAATTCGTCGCCGACCAGCTGTTGCACCACCGGATAACTGTCGGCCAGCGCATTGACCAGCGACGCCTGCACATTATTGCGATACACCGCGAACCGGCTCGCCGGGTCGGCACCGTTGGCGCTGCGCAGACCATCGGGGCAGGGCAGGCCCGTATCGATCAGCGCGGCGGCGAAAGCGCTTTGTGTGCTCATACATGGCCTCCGCTTGCGAGCAACAGCCGCTCGGCCTGTTGCGCCTCGGCCAGCAATACTTCGAACGCCGGCACCTGGTTGTCGCGCTCGATCAGCGTTGCCACCGGGCCGATGCGCTCCAGTACCTGGCGATACAACTGCCAGACCGCTAGATCGATTGGCGCGCCGTGATCGTCGATCAGCAAACGATCGCCGAGGCTGTCGCAATCTTCGGCGAACCCGGCCAGATGAATCTCGCCGACCGCCTGCAGCGGCAGTGCGTCGAGGTAGGCCAGCGGATCGCGCTGATGATTGATGCACGACACATAGACGTTGTTCACGTCGAGCAACAGGCCGCAGCCGCTGCGGCGAATCACCTCAGCGATGAAGTCTGGCTCATCGATAGTCGAGCGTTCGAACTCCAGATAAGTCGCCGGGTTTTCCAGCAGCATCGGCCGCTTGAGGGTGTTCTGTACCTGATCGATGTGCGCGCAGACGCGGACAAGCGTGGGCGTGTCGTAGGCCAGCGGGAGCAGGTCATTGAGAAACACCGGGCCGTGGCTCGACCAGGCCAGGTGTTCGGAAAAGGATTGTGGTTGATAACGCGCAATCAGCTCGGCCAGACGCTTGAGGTGTTGTTGATCCAGCGGCGATTCAGCACCGATGGACAAGCCGACGCCGTGCAGCGACAGCGGATATTGCTCGCGGATCAAACCGAGAAAATGATGAAACGGACCGCCGGCCACCATGTAGTTTTCGGCGTGGACTTCGAAGAAACCGAGGTCAGGTGAGGAACCGAGCACTTGTTGAAAGTGCCCGGTCTTGAGGCCCAGCCCGGCACGGGGCGCAAGCCCGGTGAGGGCTGCCTGAGTGCGCGCAAGGATATGGTCGTGGTCGCTGAACATGCTCGTCACTCAGGCAGGCCGCGGATCAGGACTTGGCTTTGAAAGTTTCGAGCTGACCGAAACCGGTCGGCGAGGTTTTGCTTTCGGTGGTGGTGCAGGTGCCTTTTGGAACGGATTTCCAGGCATTGGCCTGG
Organism: Pseudomonas koreensis; assembly: GCF_036668835.1. Taxonomy (GTDB): domain Bacteria; phylum Pseudomonadota; class Gammaproteobacteria; order Pseudomonadales; family Pseudomonadaceae; genus Aquipseudomonas; species Aquipseudomonas koreensis_I. Next base: position 807,284 of record NZ_JAZEVW010000001.1, on the reverse strand, counting down.
TAGTCCATTTTTGCTGTGCCGGCGCAGGTGGTGCCTGCACCTGCGGCGCAATCATTCTTGCCTTTCATGGCCACGCCGAAACATTTTTCCATGTTGGCATCGGCGGCCTGGGCGGTGGAGACGGTGGCGATGCTCAGCGCGGAACCAAGGGCCAGAACCAGAGCGGTGGCGGACAGGGTGCGGGTGGTAGCAGTCATGATGTTTCTCCAGGTTTTATCAGGGTGTCTGCAAGTGCTTTTGCGCTTGCTTGTCCCTCTAGAGAAAGGTCGGGGGGATGCGTTACAGGCGAGACTGAATTTTTTGTGATTTTTCGAAATTCGCCCCTTTCCCTGTGGGAGCGAGCTTGCTCGCGAAGGCGTCGTGTCAGTCGACGTTGATGTTGAATGACTCACCGCTTTCGCGAGCAAGCTCGCTCCCACAGGGTTCTCGGTAAACTCGAGGTTTGTGGCAGGCAATAAAAAAAACGGCCCGAAGGCCGTTTTTTTGTTCAGCGATAACACTCAACCACCCAGATACGCCTCGCGCACTTTCGGGTCGGTCAGCAGCGCTTCACCGGTGCCTTGCATGACCACGCGGCCGTTCTCCAGAACGTAGGCGCGGTCGGCGATTTTCAGCGCCTGGTTGGCGTTCTGCTCGACCAGGAACACCGTCACACCGTCCTTGCGCAGCTGTTCGATGATGTCGAAGATCTGCTGGATGATGATCGGTGCCAGGCCCAGCGACGGCTCGTCGAGCAGCAACAGCTTGGGCTTGCTCATCAGCGCACGGCCGATGGCGAGCATTTGCTGTTCGCCGCCAGACATGGTGCCGCCGCGCTGGTTGAAGCGTTCTTTCAGGCGTGGGAAAAGTCCGAGAACCTTGTCCATCTGTTCCTGATAGTCGCCCTTGTCGGTGAAAAATCCGCCCATCGACAGGTTTTCTTCAACGGTCAGACGGGCAAACACTCGACGACCTTCCGGCACCACGGCGATGCTCTTGCGCATGATCTGCGACGAGTCCTGGCCGACCAGTTCCTCACCCATGTAGCGGATGCTGCCGCTGTGCGCCTGCGGCGAACCGCAGAGCGTCATCAGCAGCGTGGACTTGCCGGCACCGTTGGCGCCGATCAGCGTGACGATCTCGCCCTGACGGACTTCGACGTTGACGCTGTGCAGGGCCTGGATCTTGCCGTAGAAGGTGGAAACGTTTTCGAACTGCAGCATTTACGCTTCCCCCAGGTAGGCTTTGATCACTTCAGGATTGTCGCGGATCTGTTCCGGCGTGCCGTCGGCCAGCGGTGTGCCCTGGTTGATCACGACGATGTGATCGGAAATGCTCATGACCAGTTTCATGTCGTGCTCGATCAGCAGCACGGTGACGTTGTGCTCCTCGCGCAGCACGCCGATCAGCGCCTTGAGGTCTTCGGTTTCTTTCGGGTTCAGGCCGGCGGCCGGTTCGTCGAGCATGAGGATCCGCGGGCGGGTCATCATGCAGCGAGCGATTTCCAGACGCCGTTGCTGGCCGTACGCGAGAGTGCCGGCGGTGCGGTTGGCGAACTCTTTGAGGTTGACCTTTTCCAGCCAGTACTCGGCAAACTCCATGGCCTCGCGCTCGCTTTTGCGGAACGCCGGGGTCTTGAACAGACCGGACAGGAAGTTGGTGTTCAGGTGCCGGTGCTGGGCGATCAGCAGGTTCTCGACCGCGGTCATGTCCTTGAACAGACGCACGTTCTGGAACGTACGCACCACGCCCTTGAGCGCGATCTTGTGGCCGGGCAGGCCCTGGATCGGCTCCCCATCGAGCAGGATGCTGCCGCCGGTCGGCTGATAGAAACCGGTCAGGCAGTTGAACACGGTGGTCTTGCCGGCGCCGTTCGGCCCGATCAGCGCAACCACTTGTTTCTCTTTGACGGTCAGGGCCACACCGTTGACCGCGAGCAAACCGCCGAAACGCATGCTCAGGTTTTCGACTTTAAGGATCTCACGGCTCATTTGCGCAACTCCATGTGTGGGCGTTGCATCGGCAGCAGACCTTGTGGACGCCAGATCATCATCAACACCATCAGGGCACCGAACATCAACATGCGGTACTCGCTGAACTCACGCATCATTTCCGGCAACAGGATCATCACGATCGCCGCCAGGATTACGCCCAGTTGCGAGCCCATGCCGCCCAGCACGACGATGGCGAGAATGATCGCCGACTCGATGAAGGTGAAGGACTCCGGCGTGACCAGACCCTGGCGCGCGGCGAAGAAACTGCCGGCAAAACCGGCGAACGCGGCACCGAGGGTGAACGCGGAAAGCTTGATCACAGTCGGGTTCAAGCCCAGTGCACGGCAGGCGATTTCGTCTTCACGCAGCGCCTCCCAAGCGCGACCGATCGGCATGCGCAGCAAACGGTTGATCACAAACAGCGCAGCCAGTGCCAGCAACAGCGCAACGAGGTAAAGGAATATCACCTTGTTGATCGAGTTGTATGGCAGGCCGAAATACTCGTGGAACGTCTGCAGACCTTCAGCCGCTTTACGCTCGAAGGTCAGGCCGAAGAACGTCGGTTTTTCGATGTTGCTGATGCCGTTCGGGCCGCCGGTGATATCGGTCAGGTTACGCAGGAACAGACGGATGATCTCACCGAAACCCAAGGTCACGATCGCCAGATAGTCACCGCGCAGACGCAACACCGGGAAGCCCAGCAGGAAGCCGAACGTCGCCGCCATCAGGCCGGCAATCGGCAGGCAGATCCAGAAGCTCAGGCCGTAGTAGTGCGACAGCAGCGCGTAGCTGTAGGCGCCGACGGCATAGAAACCGACGTAACCCAGGTCGAGCAGACCGGCCAGACCGACGACGATGTTCAGGCCCAGGCCGAGCATCACGTAGATCAGGATCAGCGTGGCGATGTCCACCGCGCCGCGTGAACCGAAGAACGGCCACACCAGGGCGATCAGAATCAACGCAATGATGAAGTAACGCTGAGTCGTCGGCAGGGTCAGGAAGTTGCTGGCCTTGGCCGGGATCAGCGGCATACCGGGCGAGGAGCGCCAGGCTTTGCTGATCTGCTGATTGAACAGCACGCGCAGGAACATCAGCACCGAGCAGATCGCGATGGTCGCGAGCACCGCAGGGCTGGTGTTGTGCACTTCCAGATTGATGCCGACGATGGTCAGTTTCAGACCGAGTACCGGGTAGGCCACGGCCCACACCAGCAAAGCGCTGAACAGCGCCTGTTTAAGATTCCTAGTCATACTTTCTCAACCTCCGGACGGCCCAGAATGCCGGTCGGACGGAACAACAGCACCAGAACCAGCAAGCCGAACGCGACGACGTCCTTGTACTGGTCGCCGAAGATATCGGCACCGAACGCTTCCGCTACACCGAGCACCAACCCGCCGAGCATCGCCCCGGGAATGCTGCCGATGCCGCCCAGTACCGCCGCGGTGAAAGCCTTGAGGCCGACGAGGAAACCGGCGTTCGGGTTGATCACGCCGTATTGCATGCTCAGCAGAACAGCCGCAACGGCTGCCAGCGCAGCACCGATGACGAAGGTCAGGGCGATGATGTTGTTGGTGTTGATGCCGAGCAGGTTGGCCATCTTGATGTCTTCGGCGCAGGCGCGGCAGGCGCGGCCCAGACGAGAACGGGAGATGAACAGGGTCAGGCCGAGCATGGCGATCAGCGTGACGACGAACACCACGATCTGCATGTAGGAAATCAGCACTTCTTGTGCGCCACCCGGACCGAAGGCGAGGTTGCCCGGGATCAGGTTGGGGATTGCTTTGTCCTTGGAGTCTTGCGCCAGCAGAACGGTGTTCTGCAGGAAGATCGACATACCGATGGCGGAAATCAGCGGGATCAGACGGTTGCTTCCGCGCAGGGGGCGGTAGGCAATGCGTTCGATGCTGTAACCGTAGGAACTGGTGACGACGATGCTGGCGATGAACGCCGCAGTCATCAGCAGCGGGACACTGTCGAGTCCCATCATGGTCAGCCCGGCGATGGCGATGAACGCCACGTAGGAACCGATCATGTATACCTCGCCGTGGGCGAAGTTGATCATTCCAATGATGCCGTAAACCATCGTGTAGCCGATGGCGATCAAGGCATACATGCTGCCAACGTTGAGGCCGTTAACCAGCTGTTGGAAGAAGTGATAGAGGTCAGGCATTACAGCGCTCCTAAAAACCTGATACGCATTTCACTGGTGGAGTCATTTTCCCGCCCGGCCCCGTGGATCTCTATCCACTTCGAATCCGGGTTTTGCCAGCGAACCGCTGATGACGGTTTTGAGATTTTCAGGTGGGCAGACTGGCGGATCACGCCAGCGCGGCCCATTCATTCGTAAAACAAAGCCCACGGCACGCCGTGGGCTTTATTGGCAGTCAGTCAGGCAGCGCCTTACTGAGGCGAAACTTCAGTTTTAGGTTTGCCGTTGTGCCACTCGTAAACCACGAATTTGAAGTCTTTCAGGTCGCCCTTGGCGTCGAAGCTCAGGTCACCGGTCGGGGTCTTGAACGAACCGGCATGGATGGCTTCAGCCACTTTGCTGGCGTCTTCGGACTTGGCAGCGGTGATACCGGCGGCAATCACTTCAACCGCGGAGTAGGACGGGAACACGAACGGGCCGCTCGGATCTTCCTTCTTCGCTTTGAACGCATCAGCCAGGGCGATGTTGGCTGGATCCTGGTCGAAGGACTTCGGCAGGGTTACCAGCAGGCCTTCGGACGCGTCCTTGGCGATCTGGGTGATCGAGTCGTTACCCACGCCTTCCGGACCCATGAACCTGGCTTTCAGACCTTTTTCCTGGGCTTGACGCAGAATCAGGCCCAGCTCCGGGTGGTAGCCGCCGTAGTAGACGAAGTCGACACCGGCTTGCTTGAGCTTGGCGATGATTGCGGAGAAGTCCTTGTCGCCAGCGTTGACGCCTTCGAACACAGCAACCTTGGTGCCTTTTTTCTCCAGGGTCGATTTCACCGCGGTGGCGATGCCTTCACCGTACTGCTGTTTGTCGTGCAGCACGCCAACCACTTTCGGTTTCACGTAATCGGCGATGTAGTTGCCGGCGGCAGGGCCCTGGGCGCTGTCCAGACCGATGGTACGGAAGATCATTTTGTAGCCACGGGCGGTGATGTCCGGGCTGGTGGCAGCCGGGGTGATCATGATCACGCCTTCGTCTTCGTAGATGTCCGAAGCTGGCTGAGTGGAGCTGGAGCACAGGTGACCGACCACGAACTTGACGCCGTCGTTGACGACCTTGTTCGCGACCGCTACTGCTTGTTTCGGATCGCAGGCATCGTCGTATTCAACGGCTTCGAGTTTCTTGCCATCAACGCCGCCCTTGGCGTTGATCTGCTCGATGGCCATTTTTGCGCCACTGAACTGCATGTCGCCGTATTGGGCTACTGGACCGGTTTTAGGACCGGCGATACCGATTTTGATGGTGTCAGCTGCGAACGAATGGCTGGCAACCCCGGCCAGAACCATAGCGGCAAACAGTTTGGAAATCTGCTTAGTAGCCTTAGTCATAGTGCTCCACTCTTACTGTTGTATTTTTTTAGAGTTCTGGCGCCGTAGCAGCAGAACCGGGTCAGATATCTTTGCGACATCCTCCGGAAATGCCCCCGGCAACTGTACCGGTACAGTGTAGAGCGCCGCTTGTTCAACTGGGAAGCGGGCGCCAACGGGCAAAACCTGGAGGTGTCGCATTTTTGAATGAAAAAGACAGAATTGCGGCGGGGCGTTTGTAGGCATATAGCTCAAACAGCAGCATTCCCTGGCGTTCCTGCTCTTTTCGTTCGGTGCAGCCATTTGCAACCGGGTTTTTCTGGCGGACCACCAACGTTATGATTCGCGTCGATTTCTTTTCCGGACAGAGCCCATGAATCAAGAACCTAGCACCCTCTATGCCAAGCTGCTTGGGGAAACCGCATCTATTACCTGGAAAGAGTTGGAGCCGTTCTTCGCCAAGGGTGCCCTATTGTGGGTCGACCCAGCGCTGGATTTGATCGCTGCTGCCGAAGCCGTGGCAAACGACGATGGCGACAAAGTCGCTGCCTGGCTGGCCGAAGACAAGGTCGCCAAACTGTCTGAAACGCGGGCGCTGGATATTTTCGAACGTGATCCGCAATTATGGGCAGTGGTGGTTTCGCCGTGGATTCTGATCCAGGAAAGGGCGAGCGCTCCGGGCTTCGCACCTTAATGGTGCGAGCTGTCATCAGCGAAAAGTGTGTAGCGGAGTAGCGTGATGGCACGTTGCCGTGGAGAAACGCCACAGGCGCGTCTCACTTCACGGTGACGTAAACGTAACGGGAACAGTTGATCGAGCGGCCTGAGGGTCGCTTAATTGTTTCTGGATGTTGATTCAGTCAGATGTGTATCGGTCGGTAAGGCCTCTTCGCGAGCAGGCTCGCTCCCACGGGTATTGCATTCCAAATGTGGGAGCGAGCCTGCTCGCGATAGGGGCGACTCGGTAGTGGATCAGACCGAGAAAGACTTGCCGGTATGGTTATTCAGCGAAATCACCTTGGTCTTGCCAATCCGGTGACGATAGATCTCGCGCAGGTACTTGATCGACTTCTTCACACAGTCGCGCGACAGGCGAATGTCGTTGATCGAGACAAACTTGTCTTTGTCGTTGATCAGCTCGCGGTACTTCTTCTCGTACATCGGTTTGATCGCGTACCAGTTGGTGTCGAGAATCTTCGCCGGGTTTTCGAATTCGTTGAGCAAGTCATCGATGCGATCTTCGTCAAACTCTTCCTGAATGATGAAATCGAGAATCGAGTTGTCCAGCGTCTCGTCGAAACGGTACGGGGTCTTGGCGAAGCAGCGCTTGATGAACGCCACGATCAACGTCAGGAAGTCGTCCGACAGGCACGGGCTCTTGGCGATCAGGGTGGTCAGCGACAGGTTCGCCGAAGCGCCGATCACCAGTGCGTAACGCTTGAGCGTGGTGTTGGGGAACAGGCTGTTGAGGTGGGTCTTCAACCGGTTCAGATCCATATACGAAAGCTTGTAATCCTTGGGCAGCGAAACGATCGAGACCACCGACGAGCAGTTCTTGAAGAAGTGCAGGTCATGCAGCGCGGCGGCGTCGTAGCCGGAGTTCTTGTATTGCTCCAGCGACGCGCGATAACGCTTGGACTCGATCGGCAGCAGGCTGATGCCTTCGATGGCCTGGGTGACCTTGTTGAAGTGCGGCAGGTCGATCGAGCGGAAGAACAGATCGTCGATGTTCAGACGCTGCGGCTCTTTCTCGAAGACCTTGAATTTGTCGCTGCTCGGCGGCGGCGTTTCCGGCACCACCGATTCGGCATAGGCAATCGCCACTGGGCCGGCCAGGCTCATGAACAGGTCGTTGGCATCCAGGCGAATGGTTTCGCCGATGTCGATGCCGGCGCGGCGGAAGTAGTTCTGGTCGTAGTCGGTGGTCACTGCCTGCGCGGTAAGAATGTTGAAAATCTGCTGCGAGATGTACTGGTTGGCGTGCTTTTCCATCGCATTGACGTCAATGTTCTGGATGTTGCCGTCGTCGCTTTCTTCGGCGTACCGCATGATGTCGTTGGAAATCAGCATCATCGCGTTCCACGGGCGAATCCGTCCCATGACGCTGGCTTCGCTGCTGTCTTCGTTGGCGAAGTTGTAGGAAAAATCCCATTCCTCAGAGAGGTATTTGCACAGCAGACGCCCGGCGTTGATGTGCAGCGCCTCGGACATTTCGCTGCGGTGATCGGAAATGTTCGGCAGCACGCAGATGCCGCTGGTGAAGATCGGCTCGAACACGAACGAATGACCGCTTTTGCCGTCGTGTTCGTCCATCGGCTTGGTGTCGAACGTCTTGTTCATGTACGAATGCTGCTGGGCCAGACCGAACTCCGAGGCCATGCCCGAACCGGTACCGCCGCCGGCACTGAAAATCGAAAAGTACAGGCGCGACTGGTTGGCTTTGATGCCGCAGCTGTCGATCAGGTACGAGTGGATCATTTTCCAGTCGGGGCTGGAGAAACGCTGGGTGTCCTTGTTGAGGATGATCTTCGCCAGATACTGGCCGAGGATCGGCGCGTTACCGGCGCCACCGGCGTGGACTTCGGACAAGTCCATGATCTTCATCTTGCTGTAGTCGCGCAGGAAGCCGCTTTTCTCGCCCTTGCGCGAGAAACGGATGCGCCCGGCGATGTCCTTGTCGAGGTCGCCGAGCATCACCAGCGGTTCGACCAGAAACACCGGTTTGGTCGACTTGTTGGTGCCGATGCGCAGGTTGTTTTTGATCCACTGCGCCGGGCTGTAGCCCTTGTCGGCGAGGCGGCGATCGGCCAGGCGGTCTTCGTTGTTGAATTCGTTGAGGTAGAACTTGCGCGCGTTGTACACCAGCTCCGCGACGTCGAGGGCGATGTTGGAGCCGCAGCGACCGAGGCCGATCAGGCACACCGAAGGGAATTCCTGATCGTTGTGCTGTTCGTTATCGCCTTCCAGGTGCGGCGGGCGCGGAAACACCAGATCGCGCAGGCCGTCGAGGTTGTCGAGGATGCGGTCGGTATTGGTTTCGGTGAAGTACAGGTATTGCTGGGTCGACAGCGGACGCGCAGGTTGTACAGGCTTGGTCGGGCTGTTGGCGGTGGGGCTGGAGGTCAGGTCGGAAATCGCAGTGGCAGGATTGTTTTTGGATGTCATGGTGCGCCATGTACCTGGACTGGGTTGGCCCGATGACCGATGTCAGCGAACCTCACGGAATAGGATCTCGCGGCTTTTTTTGCGCGAATTGAGCCCGAGCGTCAGGGCGGTGGGCTGACTGTCGCTGGGGGGAATCCTTTCCTGATCGTTGTTGAATCGGCCATTATTCGGCGATCTTTAATGGAAAAGAGGCAAAATGATGTCAACGCGACTTTCGTTGGGGTTTGCTGGAATCGGCCTGATGGGCCTGCCGATGTGCCGGCGTCTGTTGGCGGCGGGTTACCCGCTGACCGTGTGGAACCGCAACCCGGCCAAGTGCGCGGTACTGGTCGAGGCCGGTGCCCGGCAAGTAACGAGCCCCGCCGAACTGTGCGAACACGCGGACATCGTCATGTTGTGCCTGGCTGACACGGCGGTGGTGCGCGAGGTGGTGTTTGGCGCTGGCGGTATCGTTGAGGGTGGAAAACCCGCGCAACTGCTGGTGGATTTTTCCAGCCTCGAACCGACGGCGACCCGCGAGATGGCCGCGCAACTGGCGCAGCGAACCGGCATGAGCTGGCTGGACGCGCCGGTGTCTGGCGGCGTGGTCGGCGCCGAGGCGGGCAGCCTGGCGATCATGGTTGGCGGCGCGGCGGCGGATCTCGAGCGGGTGCGTCCGGTGCTGCTGAGTCTTGGCCAGCATGTCACGCACATGGGCGGCGTCGGGGCCGGCCAGGTCACCAAGGCCTGCAATCAAATGATTGTCGCCTGCAACGCGCTGGTGATTGCCGAAGTGGTGGCGCTGGCCGAACAGGCCGGGGTCGATGCCAGCCTGCTTGCCGAAGCGCTGGCCGGCGGGTTTGCCGATTCGAAACCGCTACAGATTCTCGCCCCGCAAATGGCCGAGAGTCGTTTCGAGCCGATCAAATGGCACGTGCGCACGTTGCTCAAGGATCTCGACACGGCAGTGAAATTTTCCCGTGAACAGGGCTCGGCCACGCCGCTCAGCGGATTGGCCGCACAACTGATGCGCCTGCATGGGGCGCAGGGCTATCTGGCGCAGGACCCAGCGACACTGGTGCAAATGTACCGCGCGCCAGCAGCAACGGATTGAACGCCGGCGACGCCTTGCGCTGGTTGATTTCCTCCAGCACCGGGCGCAGCTCGTTGAGCGGCACCGGGCGGCTGAGCAGGTAACCCTGAATGAAATCGCAGCCCGAGCGCTCGAGAAACTCGTATTGCTCCAGGCTTTCCACGCCTTCGGTGACCACCTGCAGATGCAGGGTGTGCGCCATGACGATGATCGCCTGGACGATCTCCATGTCCGCCGTGGCCTGGGGGATGTCGAGGATGAACGAGCGGTCAATTTTCAAGGTGTTGAGCGGTAACCGCTTGAGGTAGGCCAGCGACGAATATCCAGTGCCGAAGTCGTCGATCGACAGCGACACGCCGAGCGCGCGGATCTGCCGCAACAGCACCAGGGTATTGGCGATGTTGCCCATCAGCGCGTTTTCGGTGACCTCCAGTTCCAGCCGTTCCGGCGCCACCCCGGCGCTGCGCAAGGCGTGTTCGATTTCGTCTGCCAGCTCTTCGCGGGCCAGATTCAACGGCGAGCAGTTCCAGGTGATTTTCAGCTCCTCGCAGCCATGGCTCGATAGCTCGCCGAGATCGCGACAGGCGCGCCGCAGCACCCAGTTGTCCAGTTCGGCGATCAGGCCGTTGTTCTCGGCGATGGCGATGAAACGATCCGGGGTCAGCAAACCGTGCAGCGGGTGCTGCCAGCGAATCAGCGCTTCGAGCTTGGTGACGCGACCGGTTTTCAGTTCGAAGATTGGCTGGTAATACAGCATCAGGGCGTTTTCTTCGCGCAGGGCATGGCGCAGTTCTTCTTCGAGTTGCAGCTCAAGGGTAGCGCGGCTTTTCAGGCTGGAATTGAAAAAGTGCAGGCCATTGCGCCCGGCATTCTTCGATTGATAGAGCGCCAGATCGGCGTGCTTGAGCAGTTCCTCACAGGTGCTGCCATCGTCGGGGAACAGGCTGATACCGATGCTGGTGGTCATCACCATGCGCCGCCCGGCCAGTTCGATCGGCTCTTTCATCTTGAGCATGATGCGCTGAGCCATGAGACGCGCCTCTTCGCGTTCATGCAGGTTGATCAGCAGGCAAAACTCGTCACCGCCGAAGCGCGCCACCACATCTTCATGGCTGCGCACCGAGCCTTTGATGTGACTGGCGATGACTTTGAGCAACGCATCGCCGGCGTCATGGCCAAGGCTGTCGTTGATCCGTTTGAAATGGTCGATGTCGAGAAACATCACCGCGAGCATGCCGCCCTCGCTGGTTTTCTGGTTGAGCTTTTCGGCGAAGATCTGGTTGAAGCCGCGGCGGTTGATCAGGTTGGTCAGCGCGTCGTAATTGGCTGCTTGCTGTAACGACATGCGCGCCTGGTCGAGTTGGCTGAGCAGGGCGTTGACCCGGCGCAGGTCGTGTTCCTTGTTCTGCAGTTTCTTGTCGGCGAGGGCGGCGCTGATCGCACTGCCCAATATCAACAGGATGATCAACGCCACGGTCAGGCCCAGTTGCAAATGCCCGGTTGCACCGCCGCTCGCTGCCAGCTCACCCTCGGCAATGACCAGATCCAGCGCGGCCATGCCGGTAAAATGCATGCTGATGATGCCTGCGCCGAGAATCAGCGCAGCGCTGTATTTGAGCAACTGATGGGCCACGCCGTTGCCTTCGCTCAGATAGCGGGCAACCCACAACGCAGCGAAACTCGCACCGATGGCGATCAGCACCGACAGCGCGAACAGTCCCGGATGGTAATAAGCGTTGGCGCTAGATTTCATCGCCGCCATGCCCACGTAATGCATGCCGGCGATACCCAGGCCAATGACCGATGCCGTTTTCAGACAGCGCAGCGCACTGGGCTGCTCCTCGCTCAAGGTTTGCATGGCCAGCCACGAGGCGAGCAGGGCGATCAGTAAGGAGAAGAGCGTGATGCCGAGGTCATACTCGATATCGATGGGCGTCTGAAAAGCCAACATGCTGATGAAATGCATGGCCCAGATGCCGCCGGCCAGACAGGTCGCGCCGATCCAGCGCCAGAGCCGCCGCGATGCAAGATCCTCGGCATGCACCACACGCTCGGCCATATCGAGCGTAGCGAAACTCGCCGCGCAGGCGACCAGATAGGCCGCCAGCACCAACAACGGATTGTGGGTGCAATCGAGAATGACCTGCCCGCGCTCCGGCAGCTCGGTAACAAAATGCAAACCAAGCCACTCCATAGCGTGCCCCGTCTCTGAAGTCGTCCTGACTGCGCATTCAACGCAGGCGAATGACTGGAGTATAGAGGCGGATTTCAGGCTGCAAGGCGTAGTGGCACATTGGTGCTAATGAATTTGACATGAACCTCATAGCGTTTCGCGCTAACGCGTCAGGCGATGCGCTCCAGAGGCAGGTCGTTCCAGCGCGGATCAAGCGGCGGCAGACCGTGCGCGGCGCGGGCCTTGTCGCAGTCGGGGTTGTGTTCACCGTTCTCCCACGACGCTTCGAATTCGCGGCAGGTGCTTGAGCGTTTCTCATAGATCGTGCAGGCCACCGCGCTGCCGACCTCGCCCGCCAACGACATGCAGCGTGCGGGTTTGCGGTCGGTACCGATCATCGCCACCCGGCTTGGGGTGATTTGCGAGACCAGTTCATCGGGCACCGTACCGCCGGAGGATGCACATTCACCCCAGAAAAAAGACACGCGAAAATGGGAACAGCAGGCACCGCAATTCAGACACGGACTGACTTCAGACATGGGCGAGGGTATCAAAGGGATTGATCGGCAGATCCGGACGGATCCGGCGGCCATTCTAGGCTTTGCCATGGACTTGGGAAGGGGGGCGCGAAAGTATTTTTTTGTGCCCGGATTTTGCCGTGAAAGCCCCGTATGGCGGGGGATTTCAGCGTAATCAAGGGCTTACGTTTCGTTACAGTGCGATGGGCCGATATCAGGCTGGCGAATGATGACAGACAGCCCTCGCGCGGCTGACTAGATTACAGGTTCCGGGCTCGAACGCGCTGGCAGTGAAGCCCCATAACAATAAAGAGACGGACCCATGCAGAACTCGACCCAAGCGGCGAATGCCTGGCGCATTCTGTTTTTGCTGTTCCTCGCCAACCTGTTCAATTTTTTCGACCGCACCATTCCAGCGATCATTATCGAACCTATCCGCATGGAATGGCACCTCAGCGACTTTCAGCTGGGCATCGTCGGCACCGCGTTCACCATCGTCTATGCAATCGCCGGCCTGCCGCTGGGGCGCATGGCCGACACAGGTTCGCGCAGCAAACTGATGGGCTGGGGCCTGGCAACATGGAGCGCGCTGACCGCGGTCAACGGCCTGGTCGGCAGTTTCTGGAGCTTCCTGATCGTGCGCATGGGCATCGGCATCGGCGAAGCCAGCTATGCACCGGCGGCCAACTCGCTGATCGGCGATCTGTTTCCGGCGCACCGTCGGGCGCGGGCCATGGGGATTTTCATGCTTGGCCTACCGCTGGGGCTGCTGCTGGCGTTCTTCACCATCGGCGCGATGGTCAAGGCGTTCGACAGCTGGCGCGCGCCGTTCTTCATTGCCGCAGTGCCAGGGCTGATCCTTGCGGTGTTCATGTTCTTCATCAAGGAACCCAAGCGTGGCGCGGCGGAAACCGTGCAGGTCTCGCAGGAGAAAGTCGACAAGCCGATCCGCCGCGTGCTGGCGGTGCCGACCTTCCTTTGGCTGGTGATGGCCGGGCTGTGCTTCAACTTCGCGACCTATGCCTGCAACTCGTTTCTGGTGCCGATGCTGCAGCGTTATTTCCTCATGCCGTTGCAGGAAGCGGCGGTGGCTACGGGGATCATTGTCGGCGTGACCGGGCTGGTCGGGCTGACGTTGGGCGGCTGGATCGCTGACAAGATTCACCAGCGCGTGGCCAGCGGGCGACTGCTGTTTGCCGGGTTCAGTCTGATCATCTCGACCCTGTGCACGGCGTGGGCGCTGCATGCCGGGCGCATCGAGATTGGCGTGTTCGTTGCGGTGTTCAGTGTTGGCTGGCTGTTCGCCTATAACTTCTACACCTGTGTGTACACGGCGATTCAGGACGTGGTTGAACCGCGTTTGCGTGCGACGGCGATGGCGTTGTTCTTTGCCGGGCTGTATCTGCTCGGCGGTGGCTTGGGGCCGGTGGTGGTCGGTGGGTTGTCGGACCATTTCGCGCACACCGCGATGCTGTCGGCGGGCGCGGAGCAGATGACCGAAGCGTTCAAGGCTGTCGGCCTGCATGACGCGATGTACTTGATTCCGGTGGCGCTGTTTCTGACCATGGTGTTTCTGTTTCTGGCCTCACGATGCTTTGTGCGGGATGCGCAGCGGATGAAGGAGGGTTTGGTAGCGGTGGTTGAGCCAGAGGTTGCAGCGGCGACTGCATAATCGCTATCGCGAGCAGGCTCACTCCTACAAGGGGAACGCATTCCTACTGTAGGAGTGAGCCTGCTCGCGATAGGGCCATCAGCATCACCGGAAAAATATCAGGCAAACAATAAGGCTCGCATCGCTGCAGGCCTTGTTGTTTTTCAGCGGTGGAGCGGGGCGGTTAGCCCGCCACCAACACCCGAATCGCTTCCAGACGCAACGCCGCTTTATCCAGCATCGCCAGACCCTGCTCGCGCTGAGTGCGCAACGCTTCCAGTTCGCTGTCACGCACGGTCGGGTTGACCGCTTGCAACGCGGTCAGGCGCGCCAGTTCTTCGTCGGTGTCGGCGGCCAGACGACGACGTGCCTCGGCCACGCGCTCGGCGTGACGCGGGGCGATCTTGTCTTCGCCGGCGTTGATCCGTGGCGTCAGCTGATCGCGCTGGGCCTGGATGAACTTGTTGGCGCTGGCGCGCGGCACGCTTTCCAGCTGATCGTTGAGGGTTTCGAAGGACACCCGTGGCGAGAGGTCGTTGCCGTTGGCATCGAGCAGGCAGCGCAGCGCGGCCGGCGGCAGATAGCGGCCCAGTTGCAGCGAACGCGGGGCGACCACTTCGCTGACATACAGCAGTTCCAGCAACACGGTGCCCGGTTTCAACGCCTTGTTCTTGATCAGCGCGACGGCGGTGTTGCCCATCGAACCGGATAGCACCAGGTCCATGCCGCCCTGCACCATCGGGTGTTCCCAGGTGATGAACTGCATGTCTTCGCGCGACAGCGCCTGGTTGCGGTCGTAGGTGATGGTCACGCCTTCGTCGTCGCCCAGCGGGAAACTGGCGTCGAGCATCTTCTCGCTCGGCTTGAGGATCAGGGCGTTTTCCGAATGGTCCTCGCTGTCGATGCCGAAGGCGTCGAACAAGGTTTCCATGTAGATCGGCAGGGCGAACTGGTCGTCTTGCTCAAGGATCGCCTCGACCAGCGCTTCACCTTCGCCAGCGCCGCCGGAGTTGAGCTCCAGCAGACGGTCGCGACCGGTGTGCAGCTCGGCTTCCAGACGCTCACGCTCGGCGCGCGCCTCGTCAATCAGTGCTTGCCACTCACCGTCATCGGCTTCTTCGAGCAGCGGCAGCAGGCGCGGGCCGAACTGATGTTGCAAGGCGTTGCCGGTCGGGCAGGTGTTGAGGAACGCGTTCAACGCTTCGTGGTACCACTGGAACAGACGCTCTTGCGGGCTGGTTTCCAGGTACGGCACGTGCAGTTCGATGATGTGCTTCTGGCCGATCCGGTCGAGACGACCGATGCGCTG
The DNA here is from genome assembly GCF_036668835.1 of Pseudomonas koreensis. GTDB lineage: Bacteria > Pseudomonadota > Gammaproteobacteria > Pseudomonadales > Pseudomonadaceae > Aquipseudomonas > Aquipseudomonas koreensis_I. The sequence goes on along the minus strand of NZ_JAZEVW010000001.1, from coordinate 791,916 downwards.
CTCGAGCAGGTCCGGGTGCGCCGGCAGATCGAAAAGTACCAAGTGGTGAGCGAACTGGAAGTTGCGACCTTCACTGCCGATTTCCGAGCAGATCAGCACTTGCGCGCCGAACTCTTCGTCGGCGAAGTAGGCGGCGGCGCGGTCACGTTCAAGGATGTTCATGCCTTCGTGGAACACCGTGGCCGGGATGCCGGAACGCACGCGCAGGGCGTCTTCCAGATCCATCGCGGTTTCAGCGTGGGCGCAGATCACCAGCACTTTGGTGCGCTTGAGCATTTTCAGCTGATCGATCAGCCACTCGACGCGCGGATCGAATTTCCACCAGCGTTCTTCTTCGCTGGCCTCCGGCTGGGCCTGGAAGCTGACTTCCGGGTACAGCTCGGCGTGTTCGCCCAACGGCAGTTCGAGGTATTCGTCCGGGCATGGCAGCGGATACGGGTGCAGCTTGCGCTCCGGGAAACCCTGCACGGCAGCACGAGTGTTACGGAACAGCACGCGGCCAGTGCCGTGGCGATCGAGCAGCTCACGCACCAGACGCGCGCTGGCTTCGGTGTCGCCATCGTTGACCGCGGTCAGCAAGGCTTCGCCTTCGTTGCCGAGGAAACCGTGAATGGTCTTGTGCGCTGCGGGCGAGAGACGGCCCTTGTCGAGCAATTCCTGAACCGCTTCGGCGACCGGGCGATAGTTGTCGCTTTCGGCGCGGAACGCCGCCAGGTCATGGAAGCGGTTCGGGTCGAGCAGGCGCAGACGGGCGAAGTGGCTGTCCTGACCGAGTTGTTCCGGGGTGGCGGTGAGCAGCAGCACGCCGGGAATGACTTCGGCCAGTTGTTCGACCAGCGAGTATTCCGGGCTGGCTTTTTCTTCGTGCCAGACCAGGTGGTGCGCTTCGTCAACCACCAGCAGATCCCAACCGGCAGCGAACAGTGCGTCCTGAGCCTTTTCGTCGTCGACCAGCCACTCCAGCGCGACCAGCGCCAGTTGCGTGTCTTCGAACGGGTTGGTGGCATCGCTTTCGATAAAGCGTTCTTCGTCGAACAGCGCGACCTGCAGGTTGAAACGGCGGCGCATCTCCACGAGCCACTGGTGCTGGAGGTTTTCCGGAACGAGGATCAGCACGCGGTTGGCGCGGCCGGACAACAGTTGGCGGTGGATCACCAGACCGGCTTCGATGGTTTTACCCAGACCCACTTCGTCGGCCAGCAGTACCCGCGGCGCGATGCGGTCGGCGACTTCACGGGCGATGTGCAACTGGTGCGCGATCGGCTGCGCACGCACGCCGCCCAGGCCCCAGAGTGAGGACTGCAACTGGCGGCTGGTGTGTTCCAGGGTGTTGTAGCGCAGGGAGAACCACGGCAGCGGATCGATCTGCCCGGCGAACAGGCGGTCGCTGGCCAGACGGAACTGAATGAAGTTCGACAGCTGGGTTTCCGGCAGGGTGACGGCTTCGTTCTGCGCATTGAGACCGTGATAGACCATTAGCCCGTCGACATCGTCGACCTGCTGCACGGTCATCTTCCAGCCTTCGAAGTGGGTGATGCTGTCACCCGGCGAAAACCGCACGCGGGTCAGGGGCGCATTCCGTAGCGCGTACTGGCGGGTTTCGCCAGTGGCCGGGTAAAGCACGGTCAACAAGCGGCCGTCCTGTGCCAGAACGGTGCCTAAACCAAGCTCTGCTTCGCTGTCACTGATCCAGCGTTGCCCCGGTTGATACTGCTGCGCCATGCTGCCTGACTCCCACCTTGAAAAAGCGGGCTATCTTAACGGAATGACGGCCTCAGGGCCAAAGGAATAGGAGCAGCGGCAAGCTTTTAGCTTCGAGCTGCAAGCTGCGGCCGAGTCGTCATGCGTCGCTTTTTTCAAGCGGCAGGGCACCTGTGGGTGCCAACCGGGTCACAAGTTTGCGACGGGCGGCTCAAGGCGCCTGTACCGCAGCCGATAGCCTGCACACAGGAGACCTATATATGTTGCCACCGATGCTCCCCTTGAGCGCCGTGCCGATCACTTCCCAGCAGGATCCGATCCGCCAGCGGCCGGACATTCCTCCGGTGGTGCCGGTGCAGGAAAGCTCCAACGAAAGCACGATCGATCTGCAAAAGCGCAATCCCGAAGAGGATGGTCTGTTGCTGCGCGAGGAGCAGCGCCGCCAGCAGGAGCGCGAGCGTCGGCGTCGCGAGGCCGATGAAGACCCGGAAGAACATCTGGCCGTACCCGGTACTGAGCTCAACGCCGACAACACCGTGCCGGTGGTGCCGCTGATGGAAGATCAGCCGCGTCAGGGGTTGTGGGTCGATATCGAGATTTGATTGCGCTGCCAGTGTGGCTGGTCAGCGCCGGCGTCAGGCGGCATGATTGGCGCAGTCCTGCCAGTGATGTGGCAGTTTTGAGCCTTTTCTGCGACGTACCGATGCCATGAGCCAAGACGACAAACTGATCGACCTCAACAGCGAGCGCGCCAAGCGTGTGCATGACCTCAACGAGAAACGCTTGAACGAAGTCCGCCAGGCGTTCGAGCAGGCGATGCCTTTGGGAAAAGCCAGGAAAAAGTCGAAGAACAAGCCGAAAAAGCGTTGATATCCCCCTGCATCCTTTGATGCAGGTCATTTGATTTCCCGTCTTTCTTTCCTTCGTTGCGGACATTGATCCTGGTCAATGTGCGTGTCTGTGTGTCTGCTAATTTGTACTCATCGCAGCAAAGCAGGGGCCAGGAGGCCAGTCATGTTTTTCGATAACGTGGTGTTTGCCGGGGTCCTGACCGTTGGGCTGATGGTTCTGTTTTTTGCAGGGTTTGGGTTTTTTATCTGGAAGGATGCGCATAAGCGGCGCAAGTAAGTTCTTCTGGGTTGATGGGCACGCAAGGCATTTTGGGGCGACTTCGGTTGCCCCTTTTTTTTTGGGGCCGTGGCGGCCTGTGGGCCGACCAGGCTCTGGTTGTTTCGGGTGTATATCCGTTTTTTTGGTGTTGCTGATGGCGGTTTCGCCCTTACGGCGACTTACTTTTTTACAAGCGCCTAAAAAAGTAAGCAAAAAACGCTAGCTCCTACGTACGGCCCTCGCAGGCTCGGGTTCCTTCGCTGCGGGATCGATCCGGGCGCAGCGGCTACGGTTTGCTTCGCTGCACCTCCTTCCGCTGTGTCTGGCTGCGCCAGACGGTCGCTACGCTCCCACGCCCGGATCAATCCCTCCGCTCAGCCTTCCGATGTCGCTGGTTAGGCAAGATCAAGAGCACTCGAGCTGGCGCTCATTGTTGAGTGGTTAGAAGCGCCGCATGGCTTGAGATTTTCGGTGGATTCGCCCCTCACCCCAGCCCTCTCCCCGAGGAGAGGGGGCCGATTTGTGGGTCTTTCAAAATCTGCATTCAACTCGATATCCCAGGTCAGCGTATATCTCGCATCCCCCACGGTCAGTTCCCTCTCCCTCCGGGAGAGGGCTAGGGTGAGGGCTTTTGATTTTGATCTGGCTTTTGATTTTGACCTGGCTTTTGATCTTGCTCTGGCTTTTGATCTTTTGCCCCTTCGGCAGGCTGAGTGAAGGGATCGATCCGGGTGTGGGAGCGTAGCGACCGTACGACGAAGTCGTACACAGCGGAAGTAGGTGCAGCGAAGCAAACCGTAGCCGCTGCGCCCGGAGCGATTCCGTAACGAAGGAACCCCGAGCCCCAGCGAGGGGCCGAACGCCGGGGCAAAGCCTTTTGCTTACTTTTCGGCGTCTGGAAAAGTGAGTCGCTGTAAGAGCGAAACCATAAGAAGCCGTTACCGCAGCAACGGATATGCCCCCAATCCCAATCCCAAAAAAAAGGCGCGATCCTCACGAATCGCGCCTTTCTCAACCGCAGCTAGCTATCAACTACCCAACGCCTTGGAAGCCAACCAGAACAACCCGGCCGACAGCGCCACAGTCGCCGGCAAGGTCAACACCCAAGCCAGCAAAATGGTTTTAACCGTGCCGCCCTGCAGGCCGCTCTTGTTGGCAACCATGGTCCCGGCCACACCCGAAGACAGCACATGAGTGGTCGATACCGGCAGGCTGAAGATGTTGGCCATGCCGATCAGGCTGGCAGTGGTGATCTGCGCCGACATGCCCTGAGAATAGGTCATGCCTTGCTTGCCGATCTTCTCGCCAATGGTCAGCACCACACGCTTCCAGCCCACCATGGTGCCCAGGCCCAAGGCCAGGGCGACTGCGAGAATCACCCAGAACGGGGCGTATTCGGTAGTGGTGGTCAGGTCTTTGCGCAGCTTGTCGAGGTCAGCCTTTTCACGGGCTTCGAGGCCCGGCAGCTTGCCGACCTTCTTCGCCGTGTCGTCCAGGCACAGCAGGTAACGACGTACCTCGATGCGGCTTTCAGACGACAGCGAATGGTAGTCCGCTACACCTTTGAGGGTGTGCAGCAGGGCGGAAATGGTCGGTTCGGTCTGCTGCGGGTTGCAGCGGAATTTCTCCGGCAGGTCGCCTTCCACGCTTTTGCCCAGGGCCAGGAATTCACCCAGCGAGTCAGCGTTGCGCTGGTAGAACTGGCTCAGGTGCAGGGTCGCGTCGCGGGTGCGTTCGATCTGGTAGGTGGTACTGTTCAGGTCGAGAACGAACTGCGCAGGCACGATGCCGATCAGTACCAGCATGATCAGGCCGATGCCTTTCTGGCCATCGTTGGAACCGTGCACGAAGCTCACGGCCATGGCCGAGATCACCAGGACCAGACGGTTCCAGAACGGTGGGTGCTTTTTGTCGTCGATCTTGCGGCGCTGTTCCGGCGTCTTGTGCATCTTCGACAGCGGGCGCCACCACTTCAGGCCGATCAGCACCAGCGCGGCGATCAGGAAACCGGCCATTGGCGAGAACACCAGCGAGGCGCCAATGTCGATCGCTTTCTGCCAGTTCACGCCATCTCTCAACGGGATATCGTTGATCAGCGCGTTGGCCAGGCCGACACCGAGGATCGAGCCGATCAGGGTGTGCGAACTGGAGGCCGGGATACCGAAGTACCAGGTCCCCAGATTCCAGGCGATGGCAGCGGCAAGCAACGAGAAGACCATTGCCAGGCCATGGCCGGTGTTCACATTGATCAGCAGCTCCACCGGCAGCAGGTGGACGATGGCATACGCCACGCCAACGCCGCCCAGCAGCACGCCGAGGAAATTGAACACGCCGGAAAAGAACACTGCCAGATGCGGCGGCATGGCTTTGGTGTAGATAACAGTGGCTACCGCGTTAGCGGTGTCATGAAATCCATTGATGAACTCGAAGGCGAGGACAAACGTCAGGGCGAGCAAGAGGCTCACAAGCACCCAAGCATCCAGTCCGCTGAATAAATCGATCATGAAGGTTTTCTGACCCGGTCGTAAGGGGGCGCGATTATGCCAGAAAAGACAGGAAATCGATGCCCTGTCTGCTCACTGGTCACACTCTTCTTCAAGTTAATTTGTTGCAGCGCGTTAAAACCAAGTGGTGCGCAGGGTTTTTCAACTCATTGATTTTGTTGATAAAACCAATAATTTACTGGCATTTTGAGAGACTGGACGAACGCTCAAACGCCTGTCTGAAATATCTGTGAAACCTGCAGGACGTCTGTCATTAGCCTGTCAGACGCGAGGATAGCCGCTGCCCGCGGATAGCGGGCGCGCAAGGCATCGCCGTTTCACCGCGCTTGTAAACGGTGCGGACACAAACCTTCAAAAAAACGCCGCCTGGGTTCAAGGCTCTTCGGCTTTGAGTTCCTTTTCGATTTTCTCGATTTCCTGCTTGAACACCTGATCCTGAACGGTCGGGCGCTTGCGCCAGGCTTTGCGTTCCGGTTCGGGCTGGGCGGCGTAGGTGGTGACTTCCCCGCCGTAAACTTCCTTGTAACGTTGTTCCTGGCGCTCAAGTTCCGCGCGCAGTTCGTCTTTCGTCACAGTGATACCTGTATGAGTTGAGTTGAATATCCGGTGAAACGCACTGCAACAAATCGCTCGAGCGCCCCCGCCATTTCAATGCCTGAACAGGCATTAGTTGAGTCGGTGAGCGAACGGACTTTCGTCTGTCAGGCGGCTACGGCACCCGATAAAACTGACGCAGCATCAGTTTCCTGTTTCGGCGAACGCAGGCGTTGCATGAATAATGGCGTCTGGCGCTGGCCGGGCTGTCGGTGATGGACATCACCTCAGCGGGTGGCGATCCGGGTCAATGAAGACGGGGCGCCACTGAGGTGCATTATAGCCGTCGATTCAGGAATGACTATCTTTGCCAGGTTAAAAACGGTTCTGAATGTGTGATTGCTTTGTTGCGCGCAAGTTTATTTAGTTGCAATGCGCGTTGGGACTATTTGCCGGATGATCAGTTTTTGGCGCCATTAAATGAACAACTAAGTAGGTCATGGAGAATAAGGTGAGCGGTTGAACAGGCAGACTGACAGAGTCAATGACGGATTGCGATTATCGGTCGACGGTTCGATAATCGCCCAATGTTGCGCTCCCGCCGCTTGTGCATTCGCCTGTGAGCCGTTTGTATAACCACTGATCCGAGCCGGACCAAGGACCTTGAATGAACGATCAAATGCGCAATTCCTTCACTTCCGTGGCGCCACCGATTGTCGCGTCGCCGGCCAAGCGCATCCAGGCTCTGACCGGCGATCCGGATTTCATGACCTCACTGGCCCGCGGTCTGGCCGTGGTGCAAGCGTTTCAAGAGCGCAAGCGCCATCTGACCATCGCCCAGATCAGTCACCGTACCGAGATCCCTCGCGCGGCGGTGCGCCGTTGCCTGCACACGCTGATCAAGCTCGGCTACGCCACCACCGACGGTCGCACCTATTCGTTGCTGCCGAAAGTGTTGACCCTCGGCCACGCCTATTTGTCGTCGACGCCGCTGGCCGTTTCTGCCCAGCCGTACCTCGACCGCATGAGCGAACAACTGCACGAAGCCTGCAACATGGCCACGCTTGAGGGCGACGACATTCTTTACATCGCCCGTTCGGCAACGACCCAGCGGCTGATTTCGGTGGACCTGTCAGTGGGCGGGCGGCTGCCGGCCTACTGCACGTCGATGGGGCGCATTCTATTGGCGGCACTCGACGATACGTCGCTGGGCGAATACCTCGATCACGCCGAACTGGTGGCCAAGACCAGCCGCACGATCCATACCCCTGACGCGTTGCTCGCCTGCCTGCAAGAGGTGCGGCAGCAGGGCTGGTGCATCGTCGATCAGGAACTGGAGCAGGGCCTGCGCTCGATTGCCGTGCCGGTCTACGACGCGTCCGGCCAGGTGGTCGCCGCACTCAACGTCAGTACTCACGCCGGACGCGTCAGTCGCAGCGAGCTGGAACAGCGCTTTCTGCCGGGCCTGCTCAGCGCCAGTCGCGACCTCAGCGCGCAGTTGTTTGCCTGATGAAGCTGTTCGATAAACGCACAGTGTTGCGTTTATCGAATTGACGCTAAAACCCTCCGATCATTAATGTCGCGACAGCGTCATCCGGCGCTGACCAACAGAGTCAGCCCGGACTGCCGACTCCGATAATAATGACAAGAGGCACCTCACCATGCGCATGCTCTCCGACTGTCCGCCTTGCCGACTCTGTTGCCGGATGCAACGCGACGCCTGATTCAAACCCTCTGTTCTCATGACCGTGCCGCCCGTTGGCCGGCCATCGTTCGACTGCGTTTTTTGCGTGGAATAAAAATAATGAACCAGCCTCAGTCCGCTGTGGGTAACTGCCTCGATGTGCAGACCTTCATCAATGCCCAACCGATCTCGCGCTATCAATGGCGAGTGGTGATCCTGTGTTTCCTGATTGTCTTTCTCGACGGCCTCGACACCGCCGCCATGGGCTTCATTGCTCCGGCGCTGTCGCAGGACTGGGGCATCAACCGCGCCAGCCTCGGCCCGGTAATGAGCGCCGCGTTGATCGGCATGGTCTTCGGTGCCCTCGGTTCCGGCCCGCTGGCTGACCGCTTCGGCCGTAAAGTGGTGCTGGTCGGCGCCGTGCTGCTGTTCGGCGCTTTCAGTCTGGCCTCGGCTTACAGCACCAACGTCGAACAACTGCTGGTGCTGCGTTTCTTGACCGGTCTCGGCCTGGGCGCGGGGATGCCGAACGCCACGACGTTGCTTTCCGAATACACCCCGGAGCGCAAGAAATCCCTGCTGGTGACCAGCATGTTCTGTGGCTTCAACCTGGGCATGGCCGGTGGCGGGTTCATTTCCGCCAAGCTGATCCCGGCGTTCGGCTGGCACAGCCTGCTGTTGATCGGCGGGGTGTTGCCGCTGATTCTCGCCGTGGTCCTGCTGTTCTGGCTGCCGGAATCGGCGCGTTATCTGGTGGTGCGCAACCGTGGCACCGACAAAGTACGCAAGACCCTGGCGCCGATCGACCCGGTGACCGTGGCCCAAGCCTCGAGCTTCAGCGTGCCGGAACAGAAAACCGTCAAGGCACGCAACGTGTTTGCGGTGATTTTCTCCGGCACCTACAGCACCGGGACCTTGCTGCTGTGGCTGACCTATTTCATGGGCCTGGTCATCGTTTACCTGCTGACCAGCTGGCTGCCGACGCTGATGCGTGACAGCGGCGCGAGCATGGAGCAGGCCGCCTTCATCGGTGCGTTGTTCCAGTTCGGTGGGGTGTTGAGCGCGGTGGCGGTGGGCTGGGCGATGGACCGCTTCAACCCGCACAAGGTCATCGGCACGTTCTACTTGCTGGCCGGGGTGTTTGCCTACGCGGTAGGGCAGAGCCTGGGCAACATCACCCTGCTGGCGACTCTGGTGCTGGTGGCAGGGATGTGCGTGAACGGCGCGCAATCGGCGATGCCGTCGCTGGCGGCACGCTTCTACCCGACACAGGGGCGGGCGACCGGGGTGTCGTGGATGCTCGGGATTGGCCGCTTCGGCGCGATTCTTGGCGCGTGGATGGGCGCGACGCTGCTGGGCCTGGGCTGGAATTTCGAGCAGGTGCTGACCGCGCTGGTGATTCCGGCCGGATTGGCGACAGCGGCGGTGGTGATCAAGGGTATGGTCAGCCATGCGGATGCGACCTGAGTACCTCCACATGATCGTTAGGGAAACAACAATCTGTTCGATAAACGAACACTCAGTCGATTATCGGATTGTTTAGCCATTTCCCCAGGCTTAATCTTCAGTGACTTCGGCGCTGAACCTCGCGCCTTTTTATCACTGGCGATTCACTCTAAAAACGGGAGCCCGCTCCATGGCTGAGATCCTTTCGCTGCACGACGCGGTGAAGCAATTCGTCAACGATGGCGACACCGTCGCGCTCGAAGGCTTCACGCACCTGATCCCTACGGCAGCAGGTCATGAAATCATTCGTCAGGGCAAGAAAGATCTGACCCTGGTGCGGATGACGCCCGACCTGATTTACGACCAACTGATCGGTGCCGGTTGCGCACGCAAGCTGATCTTTTCCTGGGGCGGTAACCCGGGCGTCGGTTCGCTGCATCGTCTGCGCGATGCGGTCGAGAAGCAGTGGCCGCATGCGCTGGAAATCGAAGAACACAGCCACGCCGACCTGGCCAACGCCTACGTCGCCGGTGCTTCCGGCCTGCCGTTCGCGGTGCTGCGTGCCTACGCCGGATCTGACCTGCCGAAGGTCAACCCACTGATCAAAACCGTCACCTGCCCGTTCACCGGCGAAGTGCTGGCGGCCGTGCCGTCGGTGCGCCCGGACGTTACCGTGATCCACGCGCAGAAAGCCGACCGCAAAGGCAACGTGCTGCTGTGGGGCATTCTTGGCGTGCAGAAAGAAGCGGCACTGGCGGCCAAGCGCTGCATCGTCACCGTCGAAGAAATCGTCGACGATCTCAACGCACCGATGAACGCTTGCGTGCTGCCGACCTGGGCCTTGAGCGCGGTCTGCCACGTTCCCGGCGGCGCGCATCCGTCCTACGCTCACGGTTACACCGAACGCGACAATCGGTTCTATCAAGCGTGGGACCCGATCGCTCGTGACCGTGAGACGTTTACCGCGTGGATCAACGAATACATCCATGGCTGCGCTGATTTCAGCGAATTCCAGGCCAGATTGGCCGCTGCTTCGGAGGCCAAGTAATGACTTACACCACCAATGAAATGATGACCGTCGCCGCGGCGCGTCGCCTGAAGAATGGCTCGGTGTGCTTCGTCGGCATCGGTCTGCCATCGAAAGCCGCCAACCTCGCGCGCCTGACTTCGTCGCCGGATGTGGTGCTGATTTACGAATCCGGCCCGATCGGCGCCAAACCGAGTGTGTTGCCGCTGTCGATCGGTGACGGTGAGCTGGCCGAGACTGCGGACACCGTGGTGCCGACCGGTGAGATTTTTCGCTATTGGCTGCAGGGCGGCCGTATCGACGTCGGTTTCCTCGGTGCCGCGCAGGTCGACCGTTTCGGCAACATCAACACCACCGTGGTCGGCGATTACTTCTCGCCGAAAGTGCGCCTGCCAGGTGCCGGTGGCGCGCCGGAGATCGCCGGTTCGGCAAAAAGCGTGTTGATCATCCTCAAGCAGTCGGCGCGTTCGTTTGTCGACAAGCTCGACTTCATCACCTCGGTCGGTCACGGCGAGGGCGGCGATTCACGCAAGCGTCTGGGCCTGCCGGGCGCCGGGCCGGTGGGGATCATCACCGACCTGTGCATCATGGAGCCGGAGCAGGGCACCCATGAATTCGTGGTCACCGCACTGCATCCGGGCGTGACCCGCGAGCAAGTGGTCGCCGCCACCGGTTGGGCGATCCGCTTCGCCGATTCTGTTGAAACCACCGCTGAGCCGACTGACGTCGAGCTGACCGCACTGCGCGATCTCGAAGCGCGTACCGCCGCCGCCCACGGTCAGGCGCCGGGAGAAGCATGATGCGTGACGTGTATATCTGCGATGCGATTCGCACCCCCATCGGCCGTTTCGGCGGCGGCTTGTCCGCGGTGCGTGCCGATGATCTGGCCGCCATACCGATCAAGGCCTTGATGGAGCGCAACCCCTCGGTCGACTGGAACGCGGTCGACGAGGTGTTCCTCGGCTGCGCCAACCAGGCCGGCGAAGACAACCGCAATGTCGCACGCATGGCCCTGCTGTTGGCTGGCTTGCCGGACAGCGTGCCGGGTGTGACCCTCAATCGCCTCTGCGCTTCGGGCATGGACGCGATCGGCACGGCGTTCCGGGCAATTGCCAGCGGCGAGATGGAGCTGGCGATTGCCGGTGGCGTCGAGTCGATGTCGCGCGCGCCGTTCGTGATGGGCAAGGCTGACGCGGCGTTCTCGCGCAACATGAAACTGGAAGACACCACCATTGGCTGGCGTTTCATCAACCCGTTGATGAAGGCGCAATACGGTGTCGACGCGATGCCGCAGACCGCTGACAACGTCGCCGACGACCATAAAGTTTCGCGCGAAGATCAGGACGCGTTCGCCCTGCGCAGTCAGCAACGTACCGCCGCCGCGCAGGCCGCCGGCTATTTCGCTGAAGAGATTGTGCAAGTGCGCATCGCCCACAAGAAGGGCGAGACCGTGGTCAGCCAGGACGAACACCCGCGCGCCGACACTACGATTGAAGCGCTGGCCAAGCTGAAACCAGTCAACGGTGCGGACAAAACCGTCACCGCCGGCAATGCTTCCGGGGTCAACGATGGTGCTGCTGCACTGATTCTGGCGTCTGCCGAAGCGGTGAAAAAACACGGCCTGACCGCCCGTGCAAAAGTGCTCGGCATGGCCAGCGCCGGCGTCGCGCCGCGGGTGATGGGCATCGGCCCGGTGCCAGCGGTGCGCAAACTCACCGAGCGCCTCGGTGTGGCGGTCAGCGATTTCGACGTGATCGAACTCAACGAAGCGTTTGCCAGCCAGGGTCTGGCGGTGCTGCGCGAACTGGGGCTGGCGGATGACGCGGCGCAGGTCAACCCGAACGGCGGTGCAATTGCCCTCGGCCACCCGTTGGGCATGAGCGGTGCGCGGCTGGTATTGACGGCTCTGCATCATCTGGAAAAGACCGGAGGCAAGAAAGGTCTGGCGACCATGTGCGTCGGTGTTGGCCAAGGTCTGGCCCTGGCCATCGAACGCGTCTGACGCGTTGCGGCATCTATAAGAACTGAGGAAAGCGAAATGACTGACAAGCCTGGTTACCGTCGCCCGCAGGCAGGCACCCAGCCTGACTACCTGCACCCGACCTACCAATCCACCAACCTGCGCTCGCCGTCCAAGCCATTGGTGCACCTGCCGCACTCGCTGTCGGAAATCACCGGGCCGACCATTGGCGCCGAGCGCCTGGTGGAAAATGACCACGACCTGACCGCGCAGCACGAAGGCGAGCCGTTGGGCGAACGCATCATCATTCACGGTCGTGTGCTCGATGAAGACGGCTTGCCGGTGCCAGGGATTCTGGTGGAGATCTGGCAGGCCAACGCCGCCGGTCGCTACAACCATGCGCGCGATCTGCATGACGCGCCGCTGGACCCGAACTTCACCGGCACCGGTCGCACCGTCACCGACGCCGACGGTTGGTATCAGTTCCAGACCATCAAGCCCGGCGCCTATCCGTGGGGTAACCACCACAACGCGTGGCGCCCGGCGCACATCCACTTTTCGCTGTTCGGGCCGAGCATTCTCACCCGTCTGGTCACGCAGATGTATTTTCCCGGCGACCCGCTGCTGGCGTACGACCCGATCTACAACTGCGTGCCGGACACCTCGGCCAAGGAACGCCTGATCGCTGCTTTCGATCTGGAAAAAACCATTCCGTCCTACGCCCTCGCTTACCGCTGGGACATCGTGCTGCGCGGGCGTGAAGCCACGCCGATGGAGAAATAAGATGACGCTCAATGCGACCACGTCCCACACCGTCGGGCCGTATTACCACATCGGTCTGACCTGGCTGAACCGCGAAAACCTCACCGTCGAGCAGACCCTCGGCGAGCGCGTGGCGATCACCGGGCAAGTGGTGGATGGCAACGGCGATGTCGTCAACGACGCCATGCTCGAAGTGTGGCAGGCCAATGCCGCTGGCAAGTACGACCACCCGGAAGATCATCAGGACAAGCCGCTGGACCCAAACTTCGAAGGCTTCGGCCGGGTGCCGGTGGACGGCGAAGGGCGATTCCGCTTCACCACGATAAAACCGGGCAGCGTGCCGGGTTTGAAAGGCACGACCCAGGCGCCGCATTTGGTGGTGCTGGTGTTTGCCCGTGGCCTGGTCAAGCATTTGCTCACGCGGATCTACTTCGAAGGCGAACCGGCCAACGTCGATGACCCGCTGCTCGAATGCGTACCCGCCGAACGCCGCCAGACCTTGCTGGCCAAGCCAGATGCGTCGGGCGTTTATCAATGGAATGTGATACTGCAGGGCACCGCGGCCGAGACGGTGTTCTTCGATTACTGAACAACACCACCCATCCCTGTGGGAGCGAGCCTGCTCGCGAAAGCGGTGGGTCAGCCAGCATAAATGTCGTCTGACACTCCCTCTTCGCGAGCAGGCTCGCTCCCACAAGGGAAACGGTGTTTTCGAGTGCATGATCGTTCCCACGCTCTGCGTGGGAATGCCGCCATGGACGCTCCGCGTCCACTGTGACGCAGAGCGTCACGGGATGCGTTACCGCGCGGAGCGTGGGAACGATCAATAGACACCCGATGTGGAACGGGACTGTTGCAAAGTGTGTCTAGACTGTGACTGTCCCTTTCGAGTGAAAAACAATGACAACCACCACCTCCCATTACACGGGTGAAGAGCGCAGCAAGCGCATTTTCGCCATTGTCGGCGCTTCGTCCGGCAACCTCGTCGAATGGTTCGACTTTTACGTCTACGCCTTCTGCGCGATCTATTTTGCGCCGGCGTTCTTCCCCTCCGATAATCCGACGGTGCAACTGGTCAACACCGCTGGCGTGTTCGCCGCGGGCTTCCTGATGCGCCCGATCGGCGGCTGGATTTTCGGCCGGGTTGCCGACAAGCACGGGCGCAAGAAGTCGATGCTCATCTCGATTCTGATGATGTGCTTCGGTTCGTTGCTGATCGCGTGTCTGCCGACCTACAACTCCATCGGCGTCTGGGCGCCGATCCTGTTGCTGTTCGCACGGCTGTTGCAAGGTCTGTCGGTGGGCGGCGAGTACGGCACTACCGCGACTTACATGAGCGAAGTGGCGCTCAAGGGCCAGCGTGGATTTTTCGCCTCGTTCCAGTACGTGACATTGATCGGCGGGCAACTGCTGGCGGTGTCGTTGGTGGTGGTGTTGCAGCAGTTTCTCAACGAAGACGAACTGCGTGCCTACGGCTGGCGGATTCCGTTCGTGGTCGGTGCGGTGGCGGCGCTGATTTCGCTGTTCCTGCGGCGCTCGCTGAAAGAAACCACCAACGAAGAAACCCGCGCGCACAAAGACGCCGGCAGCATCAGCGCACTGTTCCGCGATCACAAGGCCGCGTTCATCACCGTGCTCGGTTACACCGCCGGTGGCTCGCTGATTTTCTATACCTTCACCACGTACATGCAGAAGTACCTGGTGAACACCGCCGGCATGCACGCCAAGACCGCCAGCTACATCATGACCGGCGCGCTGTTCCTGTACATGTGCATGCAGCCGCTGTTCGGCATGCTCGCCGACCGGATCGGCCGCCGTAATTCCATGCTCTGGTTTGGCGCTCTCGGTACGCTGTTCACCGTACCGATTCTGCTCAGTCTGAAAAGCGTCAGCAGCCCGTTCCTCGCGTTCGTGTTGATCACCGTGGCGCTGGCGATCGTCAGCTTCTACACCTCGATCAGCGGTCTGGTGAAAGCCGAAATGTTCCCGCCGGAAGTCCGCGCCCTCGGCGTTGGCCTGGCCTACGCGGTGGCCAACGCGATCTTCGGTGGCTCGGCGGAATTCGTCGCCTTGAGCCTGAAGAATATCGGCATGGAAAATTCGTTTTACTGGTACGTGACGGCGATGATGGCGATCGCGTTCCTGTTCAGCCTGCGCTTGCCGAAACAGGCGGCGTATTTGCACCACGATCTCTAACCCGATGCGCGCGGGCCGTCATGGCCCGCGCCGGCAAGGACTCTTATGACTCAGCGACCGGGCAATCAATTGTTCGATGCCTATTTCACTGCCCGCGATATGCGTGAGGTGTTCTGCGATCAGGGCCGCGTGCAGGCAATGCTCGATTTCGAGGCCGCGCTGGCCCGGGCCGAGGCGCGCGTCGGGCTGGTTCCGGCGTCTGCCGTGGCACCGATTGCGTCGGCATGCGACGCACCGTTGTATGACTTCGCCGCACTCGGCGAGGCGATTGCCACGGCCGGCAATTCCGCTATTCCGCTGGTCAAGGCGTTGGGCAAGCGGATCGCCGCTACAGATGCCGAAGCCGAGCGCTACGTGCATTTGGGCGCGACCAGTCAGGATGTGATGGATTCCGGACTGGTGCTGCAATTGCGCCAGGCGCTGGTGTTGATTGAACGCGAACTGGCGCAACTGGCCGATTCGCTCGCTGCTCAGGCCCAACGGTTTGCCACGACGCCTTTAGCCGGGCGCACCTGGCTGCAGCACGCGACGCCGGTGACCCTCGGCATGAAAATCGCCGGTTGGCTTGGCGCGGTGACGCGCAGTCGTCAACGTCTGCAAGAGCTGAAACCGCGCTTGCTGGTCCTGCAATTTGGCGGTGCGTCGGGGACGCTGGCGGCGTTGGGTCAACAGGCTCTGCCAATCGCCGAAGCCCTGGCCGAAGAGCTGCAACTGCGCCTGCCGGAACAACCGTGGCACACCCAGCGTGACCGCATCGTCGAGTTCGGCGCTGTGCTGGGATTGATCGCCGGCAGCCTTGGCAAGTTCGGCCGCGACATCAGCCTGTTGATGCAGACCGAAGCCGCTGAGGTCTTCGAACCTGCGGCGCCGGGCAAGGGCGGTTCGTCGACCATGCCGCACAAACGCAACCCGGTCGGCGCGGCAGTATTGATCGGTGCGGCGACGCGGGTGCCGGGGCTGGTCTCAACGCTGTTCAGCGCCATGCCCCAGGAACACGAACGCAGCCTCGGTTTGTGGCATGCCGAATGGGAAACCCTGCCAGAGATCTGCTGCCTGGTGTCCGGATCGCTGCAACAGGCGCGCTTGCTGGCTGACGGCCTGGAAGTCGATGCCGCGCGCATGGGCCGCAACCTCGAATTGACTCAGGGGCTGGTGCTGGCCGAAGCGGTGAGCATCGTGCTCGCGCAACGGGTCGGCCGCGACACGGCGCATCATCTGCTCGAACAATGCTGCAAGCGCGCGGTGGCCGAGCAACGGCATCTGCGCGCGGTACTCGGAGACGAACCGCAGGTCACTGCGCAGCTGAGCAGCGCTGAGCTCGATGATCTTCTCAACCCCGCGCATTACCTCGGTCAGGCTCACGTCTGGGTCGAGCGCGCGGTGGCCGAACACAACGCTTTGACTGTCTGAAGGAGAGGGCTGTGGCTTTCGTTCAACTCGCCGATGGCGAACTGCACTATGAGATTCAAGGGCCGGCGCAGGCGCCGGTGCTGGTCCTGTCCAACTCGCTGGGCACTGACCTGCACATGTGGGACGCGCAGATGCCGGCGTTCACTGAGCATTTTCGCGTGCTGCGTTTCGACACTCGCGGCCACGGCCAATCGCTGGTGAGCGAGGGCCCGTACAGCATCGAGCAACTCGGTCACGACGTACTCGGGTTGCTGGATGCGCTGCACATCGAGCGCGCGCATTTTTGCGGCTTGTCGATGGGCGGGCTGATCGGTCAGTGGCTGGGGATCAATGCCGGGCATCGTTTGCACAAGCTGATCGTCTGCAACACGGCGGCGAAAATCGGCGATCCGTCGGTGTGGAATCCACGCATCGAAACCGTGCTGCGCGATGGCGCGGCGGCGATGGTGGCTTTGCGTGATGCGTCGATTGCGCGCTGGTTCACGCCTGACTTTTCCACAGCGTATCCGGCCGCAGCGAATAAAATTACCGACATGCTTGCCGCGACCAATCCACAAGGTTATGCGGCCAACTGCGCTGCGGTGCGCGATGCCGATTTCCGTGAGCAACTGGCCTCGATCAACGTACCGTTGCTGGTGATTGCCGGGAGCGAAGATGCCGTGACGCCGCCGTCCGGTGGGCATTTCATTCGCGACCATGTGCGCGGCGCCGAGTACGCCGAGTTTTATGCGGCGCATTTGTCCAACGTGCAGGCTGGCGCCGATTTCAGTGATCGTGTTCTGGCGTTTCTGAACGCTCGATAAGGGGACTTTTCGTGGACGAGAAACAACGTTACGACGAAGGCATGCAAGTGCGCCGCGCGGTGTTGGGCGATGCCCATGTCGACCGCAGCCTGACCACGCTGACCGAGTTCAACGCGGAATTCCAGGAGATGATCACCCGCCACGCCTGGGGCGATATCTGGACACGCCCGGGCTTGCCGCGCCACACCCGCAGCCTGATCACCATCGCCATGCTGATCGGCATGAACCGCGAAGGCGAACTGAAACTGCATTTGCGCGCAGCGGCGAATAATGGCGTGAGCCGTGGCGAGATCAAGGAAGTGATCATGCAGAGCGCGATTTACTGCGGGATTCCGGCGGCGAATGCGACGTTTCATCTGGCGGAATCGGTTTGGGATGAACTCGGGGTTGAATCCCGGGAGTAATGAGGCCTGAGCTGACGCCATCGCTGGCAAGCCAGCTCCCACAAGGTTTAGTTTCTGCGCAAGATTTTGTATTCAACGACCCTCCCTGTGGGAGCTGGCTTGCCAGCGATAGCGGTGTATCAGTGACATGAAATTCGACTGGCCTGACGCTATCGCCAGCAGGCTGGCTCCCACAGGGTTAAATGTTGGCCGCGGGATATGGGTACAACGCAAAACCCCTGTAGGAGTGAGCCTGCTCGCGAAGCGGTGATTAGAGCAGGCTGATCGGGTAGCTGATGATCAAGCGGTTCTCATCGAACTCGTTGTTGCTGAAATCCCGGCGCATGGTCGAGTTGCGCCATCTGACGTTCAGATCCTTGAGCGTGCCGCTCTGCACGGTGTAGCCCAGTTCCGATTCGCGGCCCCATTCCTTGCCGTCGGTGATGGTCCCGGTGTGAACATTGTCGCCGCTGATGTAGCGGTTCATCAGGGTCAGGCCGGGAATGCCGGCGGCGGCGAAGTTGTAGTCGTGACGCAGCTGCCAGGAGCGTTCCTGGGCATTGTCGTAACTGGCGTTGTAGCTGTCGTTGGCCAGGGTCCCGCCACTGGTGCCGTTGACCCGCATCCACGCGCTGTCGCCGGTGAGTTTCTGCAGTCCGACGTAGAAGGTGTTGCCGCCGTATTTGGCCGAGAACATCCCGTACCAGGTCTTGTTATCGAGATCGCCGGCGCGGGCGCTGCCGTCCTCCTTGCCATAAAAGAAGCCGAGGTTGGCGCCGAGTGTCCAGTCGCCGAGCGGCTGGCTGTGCAGCAGATTGAAGTACTGCTGGCTGTAGATGTCCTTGAGTTGGGCGTTCCATAAACCGATCTGCGTGCGCTTGTCGTTGAACAGATATTCGCCGCCCTGGAAGTTGAAACGGTCAGAGGTGAACGCAGCTTTGCCGGTCATCGACATGTCGCTCATGCTGCTGTCGTCACGCGGGCTGTTGGCGCGGAACTGGCCGCCATACAGAGTCAGACCGTCGACTTCCTTCGAGGTGATCTGCCCGCCGCGAAAGGTCTGCGGCAGCGAACGACCGTCGTCCGAACGCAGGATCGGCAGCACCGGCATCCACTCGCCGACCTTCACTTCAGTCTGGGAAAACTTCGCTTTGAACGCCACGTTGGTGCGGCCGAAGTTATCGGCCGGGCGACCGTCGCGATCCAGCGGCAACAGTTGCGTGCCGCCAGTGCCTTTACCGCCATCGAGCTTGACCGAATACAGCCCAAGCACGTCCATGCCGAAACCCACGGTGCCTTGGGTGAAACCGGACTTGGCGTCGAGGATGAAACTTTGCGTCCACTCTTCAGCCTTGCCCTGGGCCTTGGTCGGGTTGGTGAAGTTGCGGTTGATATAGAAGTTGCGCAGGTTCAGGTTGACCTTGGCGCCTTCGACGAAACCGGCTTCTTCGGCTGCGGCGGGCAGGGCCGCGCCGGCCAGGGCCAAAGCGAACAAACCGGGGAGTGCGCAGGGCGCAGGGGAAGCTTTCATGGGCGTGGGTCTCTCTTGTTTTTTTGGGCGAACGGGAGCGCTGGCGCCGGTTTTTCAGGGCGCAGGCGGAAAGAAATTGGAAAGTGAAACGGTATTGATCAGCCGGGCGGGGCAGGGCGCGGGAGCATGGTGTCGAGCCTGATGTTATTGGTTTTGTGGCTGGAATGGTGCGGGGCGCGCGGGGCTGGATTCAACAAGCAAAAGCGGGTTTTGGGCGGTTATCGAACGCTACAAGTTTTGCGTTGCCTGGACGGACCCCTTCGCGAGCAAGCTCGCTCCCACAGGGAACGCATTTCAAATGTGGGAGCGAGCCTGCTCGCGAAGAGGCCGGTCCGGTCACCACATCGTTTCGGCAGGCAACAAAAAGCCCACCATTCGGTGGGCTCCTTGTGTTCACTGAATGATAATCAGAACAACTTCATCTTCGGTGCTTCTTCTTTCAGCGGTTCGTTCTGCGCAGTCTGCGCATTCCAGCCGCCGCCCAGGGCCTTGTACAGGTTGACCGCACTGGTCAGCTGCGCGAGGCGGTCGGTGATCAGTGCCTGTTGCGCGCTGAACAACTGACGCTGGGCGTCGAGGAAGGTCAGGTTGCTGTCGACGCCGATGCGGTAGCGACGCTCTGCCAGGCGGTAGTAATCCTGGTTGGCCTGAACGAAGTCACGCTGCGCTTGCAGCTGCTCGGTGTAGGTCTGGCGCGCGGCGAGGCCGTCGGCGACTTCCTGGAAGGCCGTCTGAATGGACTTCTCGTAGTTCGCCACGCCAATGTCCTTCTGGATCTTGGCGTAGTCGAGGCTGGCGCGCAGGCTGCCGGCGTTGAAGATCGGCAGGTTGATCTGCGGCTGGAACAGCCACGTCCCCGAACCGCCCTTGAACAGGCCGGACAGGTCCGGGCTCAGGCTGCCTGCGTTGGCGGTCAGGCTGATGCTCGGGAAGAACGCCGCACGCGCCGCGCCGATGTTGGCGTTGGCGGCCTTCAGGTTGTACTCGGCTTGCAGGATATCCGGACGACGTTGCAGCAGGTCCGAAGGCAGACCGGCTGGCACATCGCTGAGCAGATCGTCCGACAGCGGCTTGGCCGTCTGCAGATTGGCCGGAATACCGGTGCCAAGCAGCAGGGTCAGGCTGTTTTCATCCTGCGCGACCTGGCGGGTATAACGCGCCAGTTGGGCTCGGGCGTTTTCCACGGAAGTACGCGACTGCGCCAGATCCAGCGCCGAGGCTACACCGACTTCGTTGCTGCGGCTGGTCAGCTTGTAGCTTTCTTCGAAGGCACCAAGGGTGTCCTGGGTCAGCTTGAGCAGTTCCTTGTCCGCTTGCCAGGTCAGGTAGGCATTGGCGACGTTGGCGACCAGACTGATCTGCGTGCTGCGCCGCGCTTCTTCGGTGGCGAAGTATTGTTGCAGCGCTTGCTCGCTCAGGCTGCGCACCCGACCGAACAGGTCGAGTTCGTAGGCGCTGATGCCGACCGTGGCCGAGTAGGAGCTGGTGATGCCCGACTCGCCAGTCTGCGAGGCACGGGCCGGCAGACGCTGGCGGCTACCGGCCGCATTGGCCGACACTGCCGGGAACAGATCGGCGCGCTGGATGCGGTACTGCGCCGCGTAGGCGTCGATGTTCAGCGCCGCAACACGCAGGTCGCGGTTGTTTTCCAGGGCCACCTGGATCAGCTGTTGCAGCGCCGGGTCATGGAAAAACTGCTTCCAGCCCTGCTCGGCAGCGGTCTGCGCCGGTGCCTGGGCCGGCGAGTACGCCGGCCCCTGCGGATACTGCCCTGCGACCGGAGCCTCAGGCTGCTGATAGTCAGGTATCAGCGAGCAACCGCTCAGCACGAAGGCGGCGACTGCGATGGAGAGTAGCGACTTGCTCATTGGCCAGCCTCTTTAGGAGTTTCAGTTGTTTCATCCGCGTCAGCGTTTTTGCGCTGGCCTATGGACGAAACCGTAACGAAGAACAGTGGGACCCAGAAGATCGCCAGGATCGTGGCCGTGAGCATACCGCCAATCACGCCCGTACCGATCGCATGCTGACTACCCGAGCCTGCGCCCGTGGAGATCGCCAACGGTACAACACCGAGGACGAAAGCCAGCGACGTCATGATGATCGGTCGCAGACGCATGCGGCAGGCTTCGATCGCCGCGTCACGCAGGCTGCGCCCTTGCTCATGCAGTTCCTTGGCGAACTCGACGATCAGAATGGCGTTTTTAGCCGCCAGACCGATGGTCGTCAACAGGCCCACCTGGAAGTACACGTCGTTGGACAGGCCGCGCAGGCTGGTCGCCAGCAGCGCACCGATGATCCCCAGCGGTACCACGAGCATGACGGCGATCGGAATCGACCAGCTCTCGTACAGCGCGGCCAGACACAGGAACACCATCAGCAGCGACAGGGCATACAGCGCCGGCGCTTGCGAACCCGACAGACGTTCCTCGTAGGACAGACCAGTCCAGGAGATACCGACACCGGCCGGCAGCTTCTTGGCGATCGCTTCGACTTCGGCCATCGCTTCACCGGTGGAGTAACCCGGCGCCGGAGAACCGAGGATCTCCATTGCTTCAACACCGTTGTAGCGCGCCAGTTTCGGCGAACCGTAGATCCACTCGCCCTTGGCGAATGCGGAGAACGGCACCATGGTCCCGGCGCTGTTGCGCACGTACCATTTCTTCAGGTCTTCAGGGCTCATGCGCGCACCGGCCTGACCCTGCACGTACACCTTCTTCACCCGACCACGGTCGATGAAGTCGTTGACGTAGCTACTACCGAAGGAGATCGACAGCGTGCTGTTGATGTCGGTGAGGCTCAAGCCAAGGGCCTGGGCTTTCTCGTCGTCGATTTCCAGGTGGTATTGCGGCTCGTCGTTCAAGCCGTTCGGACGCACCTGGTAAAGCACTTTGCTCTGCGCCGCCATTCCAAGGAACTGGTTGCGCGCTTCCATCAGTTTTTCGTGACCGATACCGGCGCGGTCTTGCAGGAACACGTCGAAACCGGTGGCGTTACCCAACTCCAATACCGCAGGCGGGGCGAAAGCGAACACCATGGCATCGCGGAAAGTGAAGAAGTGTTGCTGGGCACGTTGGGCCAGGGCAAACACGCTGTTGTCCGCGTTACGCTCATCCCACGGCTTGAGCATGATGAACGCCAGACCCGAGCTCTGACCGCGACCGGCGAAGTTGAAGCCGTTTACGGTGAACACCGAGGACACTGCGCCTGCTTCTTTATCCAGCAGGTAGCTGCGCATTTCGTCGATCACCACCTGAGTACGCTCGGCACTCGAACCGGCCGGGGTCTGGACCTGGGCGAACAGGACGCCCTGGTCTTCTTCCGGCAGGAACGCGGTTGGAATGCGGGTGAACAGCCAGATCATGCCGACGACAATCAGCAGGTAGGCCAGCAGATACGGAATTTTGCGCTGCAGCATGTTGCCGACACCGCGCTCGTAGCTTCTGACACCACTGTCGAACGTGCGGTTGAACCAGCCGAAGAAGCCCTTCTTCGGCGTGCCGTGCTCACCTTTCGGAATCGCCTTGAGCATGGTCGCGCACAGGGCCGGGGTGAAGATCAACGCCACCAGCACCGACAGGGCCATGGCCGAAACGATGGTGATCGAGAACTGCTTGTAGATCACACCGGTGGAGCCGCTGAAGAACGCCATCGGCAGCAGTACCGCCGAGAGCACCAGGGCGATACCGACCAGGGCGCCCTGGATCTGGCCCATGGATTTCTTGGTCGCTTCCTTCGGTGACAAGCCTTCTTCGCTCATCACCCGCTCGACGTTTTCCACCACGACGATGGCGTCGTCCACCAGCAAGCCGATGGCCAGCACCATACCGAACATGGTCAGCGTGTTGATGCTGAAACCGAACGCCGCGAGGATGCCGAACGTACCCAGCAATACCACTGGCACAGTCATCGTGGTGATGACGGTGGCGCGGAAGTTCTGCAGGAACAGGAACATCACCAGGAACACCAGCACGATCGCTTCGACCAGGGTTTCAACCACACCCTTGATCGACTCGGTCACCACCGGAGTGGTGTCGTACGGGAACACCACTTCCATGCCTTGCGGGAAGAACGGCTTGAGGTCGTCAATCGTCTTGCGCAACGCTTTGGCGGTATCGAGGGCGTTGGCACCGTTGGCCAGTTTTACCGCCAGACCAGAAGCCGGGCTGCCGTTGAACTGCGCAGAGATGCTGGAGTTTTCACCGCCCAGACCGACGTCAGCGACGTCGCCGACACGCACTTGCGAGCCGTCCTGGTTGACCTTCAGCAGAATCGCCTTGAACTGCTCGGCAGTCTGCAGGCGGGTCTTGCCGATGATCGTTGCGTTGAGCTGCTGACCTGGCAGCGCTGGCAGACCGCCGAGCTGACCGGACGAGACCTGAACGTTCTGCGCCGAGATCGCCGTGCTGACATCGCCCGGGGTCAGGTTGTACTTGTTCAGCTTGGCCGGGTCGAGCCAGATGCGCATCGCGTACTGGGCACCAAAGACCTGGAAGTCGCCGACACCGGCGGTCCGCGAGATCGGGTCCTGCATGTTCGAGACGATGTAGTTGGACAGGTCGTCCTTGGTCATGCTGCCGTCACGCGAGACCACGCCGATCACCAGCAGGAAGTTTTTCACTGCCTTGGTCACGCGGATACCTTGTTGCTGCACTTCCTGCGGCAACAGCGGGGTGGCCAGGTTCAGCTTGTTCTGGACCTGCACCTGCGCGGTGTCGGAGTTGGTGCCTTGCTCGAAGGTCGCGGTGATGGTCATGCTGCCGTCGGAGTTACTTTCCGACGACACATAACGCAGGTTGTCGATACCGTTGAGCTGCTGCTCGATCACCTGGACCACGGTGTCCTGCACGGTTTGCGCAGACGCACCCGGGTAGGTCACCTGGATCGCAATGGCCGGTGGCGCGATGCTCGGGTATTGGTTGATCGGCAATTTCAGGATCGAAAGTGCCCCGACCAGCATGATCACCAGGGCAATTACCCAGGCGAAAATCGGACGGTCGATAAAGAATTTTGACATGGATTACTCCCCTTTGCCGCCGGCGGCTTTGTCAGCTGCCTGTGCGGGGGCCGGGTTCTTGGTGCCGACGTTGGTCGCTTCGGTCGGTTTGACCTCCACACCTGGTTTGACGTACTGCAGACCTTCGGTGATCAGACGATCGCCGGCCTTCAGGCCGTCTTCGATCAGCCACTGGCTGCCGACGGTGCGGCTGGCCTTGAGCTGACGCAGCTCGACCTTGTTGTCCGGGCCGACGACCAGTGCGGTCGGCGTGCCTTTGAGGTCGCGGGTCACGCCTTGCTGCGGCGCCAGAATGGCTGCGGAATTGACACCGGCCTGCAACTGGGCGCGTACGAACATGCCAGGCAACAGGGTGTGATCCGGGTTCGGGAACACGGCGCGCAGGGTCACCGAGCCGGTGGTCGGGTCAACGGTCACTTCGGAGAATTCCAGCTTGCCGTCCAGCTTGTATTGGGTGCCGTCTTCGAGGGTCAGCTTCACCGCAGCGGCGTTGTCGCCGGACTTCTGCAGACGACCGCTTTCCAGCTCGCGGCGCAGTTGCAGCAGTTCAACCGACGACTGGGTCACGTCGACGTAGATCGGGTCCAGTTGCTGGATGGTCGCCATCGCATCGGCCTGGCCATTGCTGACCAGCGCGCCTTCGGTGACGGCAGAGCGACCGATACGGCCGGAGATCGGCGCGTACACCTTGGTGTAACGCACGTTGATCTGCGCAGTTTGCAACGACGCTTCCGATTCCATGCGGTTGGCCACGGCGGTGTCGTATTCCTGACGGCTGACGGCCTGCTCATCGACCAGTTGCTTGTAGCGGTCGGAGATTGATTTGGTCGAACGCAGGTTGGCTTCGGCGCTTTTCAGGGTCGCTTCGTAGACCGACGGATCGATCTGATACAGCTGCTGGCCGGCTTTGACGTCGGCACCTTCCTTGAACAGGCGCTTGAGAATGATGCCGTTGACCTGTGGACGCACTTCGGCGATGCGAAACGCGCTGGTGCGGCCCGGCAGTTCGGAAGTCAGGGTAAAGGCTTGGGGTTGCAGGGTGACGACGCCGACCTGAGGGGGCGGAGCGGCCGGAGCCGCTTCTTCCTTTTTACATCCACTGAGCAGCGATGCCAGGGCGACGGCAGTGACCAGAGCGGTAACAGCTGGCTTGAATTGCATGAAGATCCTCGGGTCAGGCGCGCATAAAGCGCACAAGAAGTGTGAAAGGGTAAAAAATTCGTACCGGGTGGATAAGTAGCTTGCTAAGGAATATACTTACGTTCATGGTTGTTTGTAAATACCTTCGCCGCGTACCCACCCTGTTACAAAAGTCGTCGCAAGGTTCGAAATTGTAGGCTGGGGAGACGATTCACGAGAGATCGCCCCCTCTTTATTCAGCGGATATTCAGCCATCGCTGAAACATCCTGTTTGAGGTTTTACTGCCATGGTCCGTCGTACCAAAGAGGAAGCTCAGGAAACCCGCAGCCAGATTCTGGAAGCGGCCGAGAAAGCCTTCTATGAAAGGGGGGTTGCCCGTACGACCCTGGCGGACATCGCGACCTTGGCCGGCGTGACGCGCGGTGCCATTTACTGGCATTTCAGCAACAAGGCCGATCTGGTCCAGGCGATGCTCGACAGCTTGCACGAGCCGCTGGAAGAACTGGCCAAGGCCAGCGAGAGCGAGGACGAACCGGACCCGTTGGGCTGCATGCGGCAGTTGCTGATTCATTTGTTTCATCAAGTTGCGCTGGACCCGAAAACCCGGCGCATCAACGAAGTCCTGTTTCATAAGTGCGAATTCACCGATGAAATGTGTGATCTGCGCCAGCAGCGCCGGACGGCCAGTCTCGAATGCAACGTGCGCATCGGTCTGACCCTGCGTAATGCGGTGAATCGCGGCCAGTTGCCGGAAGACCTCGACACGGCCCGTGCGGCTGTCAGCATTCACGCCTATATCGATGGCCTGTTGTATGGCTGGCTGCTCGCGCCGGACAGCTTCGAACTGCACGCCGAAGCCGAGCGTTGGGTCGACACCGGGCTGGATATGCTGCGCCTGAGCCCCAGCCTGCGCAAATGAAACAAAATGCGTAATTGACACAGCTTATGTCAATTGGCCTTCCTTTATATAGGTGGGCGGCGCGGAGTTTATACGTAGCAGGCTGCGCATTTTGTAGGGAAATTGTGTCGCTCTTGTGAAATTGAGTTGCCCGCTGGCCCTCACCCTAGCCCTCTCCCGGAGGGAGAGGGGACTGACCGCGTTGTTAATTCGATCTACGCCGACCTGATATATCCAGCCGAACTCAACATCTGAAATTCCCACAAATCGGCTCCCTCTCCCTCGGGAGAGGGCTGGGGTGAGGGGCTACGTCCTAAACCACGCAACATATTTCCAGCCGAACACAAAAAAGCCCCCAACTCTAACAAGTCGGGGGCTTCTTCATTTCTACGCTATCGCTTACAACGTCGGATAATCGATATAACCCACCGGCCCCTTACCGTAGAAAGTCTCCGGATGCGGCTCATTCAGGGGCGCATCGGCCTTCAAGCGCGCCGGCAGGTCCGGGTTGGCAATGAACGGCACGCCGAACGCCACCGCATCGGCCTTGCCAGCCGCCAGCCACTCGTTGGCGCTGTCCTTGGTGAACTTCTCGTTGGCGATGTACGGGCCGCCAAACGCTTCTTTCAGCTGTGGACCAAGGCTGTCGGCGCCTTCTTTTTCGCGCGAGCAAATGAACGCGATACCGCGTTTGCCCAGTTCCCGCGCGACGTAGGTAAAGGTTTCCGCCAGGTTGTCGTCGCCCATGTCGTGGGAGTCGGCCCGTGGCGCCAGGTGCACACCGACACGGCCGGCGCCCCAGACTTCGATCGCGGCGTCGGTCACTTCCAGCAGCAGACGTGCACGGTTTTCCAGCGAGCCACCGTACTGGTCGGTGCGCTGGTTGGTGCTGCTTTGCAGGAACTGGTCGAGCAGGTAGCCGTTGGCGCCGTGGATTTCTACGCCATCGAAACCGGCAGCTTTGGCGTTTTCGGCACCGGTGCGGTAGGCGTCGACGATGTCGGCGATTTCAGCGGTTTCCAGCGCACGCGGGGTCGGGTAATCGGCCAATGGACGCACCAGGCTGACGTGGCCTTTAGGCTGAATCGCGCTCGGCGCTACCGGCGCTTCACCGTTGAGGTACGAGGGATGAGAGATGCGACCGACGTGCCACAGTTGCAGGAAGATCTTGCCGCCTGCGCCGTGGATGGCTTTGGTCACGTTGGCCCAACCACGCACCTGGTCGTTGGACCAGATGCCCGGGGTGTCCGGGTAGCCGACGCCCATCGGCGTCACTGAGGTGGCTTCGCTGAGGATCAGGCCGGCCGAGGCGCGCTGTACGTAATACTCGGCCATCAGCGCATTCGGCACGCGGCCTTCGTCGGCGCGGCAGCGGGTCAGCGGGGCCATGATGATGCGGTTGCTCAGCTCGATATCGCCGAGTTTGATCGGGTCAAAAATAGTCGCCATGTCTACAAGCCTCTCGATGGAAAGTTGATCAGTTGGATGCAGCGGCCAGCTCGGCATTGCCGTTCTGGCGGAAAGTAATCAGGGTCACCAGCAGCGCCAGTACGGCCAGCGCGGCGGCGGCCAGCGGCACGCGGGTCAGGCCGTAACCGTGGGCGATGACCGTGCCACCGACCCAGGCGCCGAGGGCGTTGCCGACGTTGAACGCGCCGATGTTCAGGGTCGAGACGAGGTTCGGTGCTGCCTTGCCGAAGGTCACCACATTGACCTGCAGCGCCGGCACCGCGGCGAAACACGCGGTGGCCCAGAGGAACAGGGTGATTTCGCTCGGGATCAGCGCCACGCTGGTCCAGCTCAGCACCGTGGAGATCACGGCCATGGCGATGAACACGCCGATCAGCGTGGCAGCCATGCCTTTGTCGGCGAGTTTGCCGCCGATGATGTTGCCGACGGTCAGACCGAGGCCGATCAGCATCAGCGTCCAGGTCACGCCACGCGGCGAGACGCCGGTGACTTCACCGAGCAGCGGCGCAACATAAGTGAACAGGGTAAAGACCGAGGCGGCGAACAGTGCGGTCATGCTCAGCGACAGCCAGATACCGGCGCCTTTGAGGGCCGCGAGTTCGGCGCGCATGTCGAGTTTTTCTTCGTCACGCTTGGCTGGCAGGAAGCGGATCAGACCGATGAGCGCAATTACGCCGATCACGGTCACCGCCCAGAATGTCGAGCGCCAGCCCGCTTGCTGACCCAGCGCCGTACCGAGCGGCACGCCGAGCACGTTGGCCAGGGTCAGGCCGGTGAACATCA
The DNA here is from genome assembly GCF_036668835.1 of Pseudomonas koreensis. Taxonomy (GTDB): domain Bacteria; phylum Pseudomonadota; class Gammaproteobacteria; order Pseudomonadales; family Pseudomonadaceae; genus Aquipseudomonas; species Aquipseudomonas koreensis_I. Next base: position 763,559 of record NZ_JAZEVW010000001.1, on the reverse strand, counting down.
GCGCTACAGCGGAAGCACGTTTGTTCGGCGCGACCAGATTGGCCGCCACCACCGAGCCAATGCCGAAGAACGCACCGTGGCACAGCGCGGTGACCACACGGGCGAACATCAGCACGTTGTAATCACTGGCGATGGCGCAAAGCAGATTGCCGACGATGAAGATGCCCATCAGCGCGACCAGTGCCGCCTTGCGTGGCAGTTTCGCCGTGGCCATTGCCATGAACGGCGCGCCGATAGCCACGCCAAGGGCGTAACCGGTCACCAGCCAGCCGGCGCCGGGAATCGACACACCGAGGTCGGCCGCGACATCGGGCAACAGGCCCATGATGACGAATTCGGTGGTGCCGATGGCGAAGGCGCTCAAGGCGAGGATGAGAAGCGAGAGGGGCATGCGGGGTTCCTTGCGGCTGACTGACGTCAAGGGTCAGAGCTCTTTACTGAGGGTGCTGAGGAACGCCTGGATCACGTCCTCGTTACGTTTGAAAAAGTGCCATTGCCCGGCCTTCTGGCTGCTGATCAGACCGGCGCGTTGCAGGGTCGCCAGATGCGCGGAAACGGTCGATTGCGATAGGCCGCAACGCTGATCGATCTGCCCGGCGCAGATGCCGTACTCATGGTTGTGCAACTGCTCGGGGAATTCGTTTTTAGGATCTTTCAGCCAGTTGAGGATGTCTCGCCGTACTGGGTGCGCCAGGGCTTTTATTATTTCGTCGAGGTCGAGGTTCATGGCAGGGCTCGTGTTGGCAGTGGCGATATATCGCGATGAGGCGAACTTTAAATCGTTGGATCGCGATATACCAATATGATTTCGTTCTGGTCAGCGCGTGAATCGCTATATCGGGTTATAACGATATAGGGCTGCCGGCTCGCCTGGCGCAATGCTAAGCTGCGCCCATGAACTATCTCGCACATTTGCATTTGGGCGGTCAGCGCCCCGGCCAGTTACTCGGCAGCCTCTACGGCGATTTCGTCAAAGGCCGGCTGCAGGGACAGTTTGCGCCGGAGGTCGAAGCGGCGATCCAGCTGCATCGTCGCATCGACGTTTTTACTGATCGCCATCCGCTGGTGGACATTGCCCTTGGGCGCTTTACGCAAACCCGCCGACGTTACGCGGGAATCGTCCTTGATGTGTTTTTCGATCATTGCCTGGCGCGCGACTGGTTGCTCTACGCCGAGCAACCGCTGGAGGTGTTTACGGCTGGCGTTTACCGGGTACTTTCCAGTGAGCGGCAACTGCCGGAGCGTTTAGCGAAGATTGCGCCGCACATGGTTGCCAATGACTGGCTGGGGTCGTATCAGCAGTTCGAAGTGCTGGAGCAGGTGTTGCGCGGGATTTCGCGGCGGCTGACCCGGCCCGAAGAGTTGGCCGGAGCAATGCAGGAATTGCGGCGATTGTATGAACCGCTGAGTGAAGACTTCAGTCTGTTTTACCCACAACTGCAGGACTTTGCCCAAAACTCGAAACCATCGCAGATTTGACCTGTGGGAGCGAGCCTGCTCGCGAAAGCGTCCCATCAGAAAACACATTCGGTGACTGACACAATGCCTTCGCGAGCAGGCTCGCTCCCACAGGGGATTGGATGTTCACGCGGCTATCAATTCGCCTGCGCGACGCGGTTCTGCGGGTTTAGCCACTTCACCAAACAACGCCTTCTGCACCGCCTGCTGCGCTTCGAACGCCAGTGCGGCGCGTTCGCGGCCTTCACAGGCAATCGGTTTGAGCAAATGCACTTCGACATCGCCGCAGTCATTGCTGAACAGGCGCATCAGGTGCGAGAGCAGATCGTCGTCGCCAATAAACGGCGCCAACGTATCGATTTCACTGTTGCGCAGGTAACGAATCGCCACCGGTTGCAGCATCACTTCGCAATCAATCGCCGCCGCCAACAAGCGCCCGTGAAAAGTGCGCAGCGAGCGGCCGTCGGTGGTGGTGCCTTCGGGGAACATCAGCAAGGCGTGTTCGCTTTGCAGATGGCGGGTCATCTGTTTGCGAATCAACTGGCTGTCGCCCGAGCCGCGGCGGATGAACAGGCTGCCGGCCTTGGCCGCGAGCCAGCCGGCCACCGGCCAGGTGCGCACTTCGGCCTTGGACAGAAACGATAGCGGCGTGAGCATGCCCAGCAGCGGAATATCGGTCCAGGACACATGATTGCTGACCCACAGCATCGGCTGTTTTGGCAGCTCGCCGTGCACGGTCACGCGAAAGGGCAGGGCGTTGCTCAGGCGCGCCATGAAAAAGCGCGACCAGCGCTGGCGCCGCTCCATCGAATGCGCCAGGCCAATGCGCTCGAACACCCCGAACACGCTGGCCATGCTCAAGCCCAGCGAGACCACCAGCAGCACCCGCGCGATTCGCGCGTACACCCGCAGCCGGCTCATCACACGGCCGCCTTGAAGTGTTTGGCGTAGCGCGGGCAGAGTTCGTCGCGTTTGAGCAGGATGAACACGTCGGCGACCTGGAAATCTTCGTCCCAGCACGGCTCGCCGCAAATCTTCGCGCCCAGGCGCATGTAAGCCTTGAGCAGCGGCGGCATTTCCGCGATTACATTGGAAGGAATATCCAGCGTTGGCAGCGGTTTTTTCGGCTCGGCGCGCAAGTGTTCGGTGCACAGATAACGTTCGCGCAGGCGCTGCATGATCGCGTGGGCCTGAATGCCGCCGTCCTGCATCGGAATGCTCGCGCAACCCATCAGGTAGCTGTAGCCGCCCTGATTCAGCACTTCGGCCAATTCGCCCCAGAGCACAGCGATGGTCCCGCCGTTGCGGTAGGCCGGATCGACGCAAGTGCGGCCGATTTCCAGGATCGGGCCTTGCAGGTGCGCAAGGCCATGCAGGCTGAATTCTTCTTCGCTGTAAAATTTGCCCAGGCTGCTGGCGGCGGCGTGATCGAGCAAACGGGTGGTCGCCACCAGACGCCCGGTGTTCAGGTCACGCACGCCGATGTGGCTGCAGTGAACATCATAGTCATCCATGTCCAGACCCAGCTCCGCGCCTTTCAATTTGGCGTTGAACTCGCCGCTGAAAACGGCGAAGCGCAGGGCCTGGGCTTGCTGCAAGGCTTCGGTGCCGACCAGGCGTTCTGCTTGCAGGCGGCGTTCATTGCCGGTGTCGCTGATGCGGGCGATTTGCGTCATGTGAATCTCCGTACGGGCCTTGAACCCGTCATGGGTTGCAGCCGATCGACTTTCTTTATGCAGCCGTGTTGTGCAAAGTCAGGCTAAGTAGCCCCGGTGTCATCGCCATGAACGTTCGGTGATGCTTATATGACAGCCCAGAAGGAGCCGCCTGTGCTTTGGTCAGATCTGTTGCAACGTAGTGAGCGCTTGCCCGCCGTCGCCGACCTCGCGGAGGGTTTCGCGACACTGTTGCAGACGCTGGGCACTGTCTCGCCGTTCGAACTGGCAGTCGCCGGCGGGCGGCGCATGGCCACGCCGGGGCTGGCGTTCCTCGTCGGCTATCAGGCGGCGTTGCGCATGCTCTGGCCGAGCGCGCCATTGAGCCTTGGCGCGCTGTGCGCCACCGAACAGCGCAGCCTGCGCCCGGCGGACATGCAAACGCGCCTGAACGGCATGCGCCTGAGCGGGCGCAAGGATTTCGTCACGGCCGGCGATGCGGCTGACTGGCTGTTGGTGGCCGCGCGTAGCGAACAGCCCGGCGAAACGCCGCGCCTGACGTTGGCGGTGGTCTACCCCGGCGAGCCCGGCGTGACCTTGCAAAAACTGCCGGCGCTGCCGTTGATGCCGGACATCAGCCACGGTCGCCTGCACCTCGACGGCGCGTTGTGCGAACTGCTCGCCGGCGATGGCTGGGATGCGTACGTCAAACCGTTTCGCACCCTCGAAGACGTCTACGTGTTGAGCGCGATGACCGCGTGGTTGTATGGCGTCGGCCAGGACGGCGACTGGCCGCAGACCCTGAAATTGCGTTTGCTGGCGCTGTTGGCCGGGTGTGCCGAAGTGAGCCGGCAAGCGCCGAACAATCCGGCGGGGCATGTGTTGTTGGCGGGGTTGTTTGCGCAGTTTGATGCGCTCAAGGTTGAGGTTGATTTGGCGTTGGCTGATTCGGAGTGTGCGCAGATGTGGCAGCGCGATCAGGGGGTGATGCAGTTGGCAGCGGGGGCTCGGGCCAAGCGGTTGGCCAAGGCTTTGGCGCAGGCTTGACTGGCCTCTTCGCGAGCAAGCTCGCTCCCACAGTTTGATGGCATTCCAACTGAAGGAACTCGGTCAACTGTGGGAGCGAGCTTGCTCGCGAAAGCGGCCTCAGCATCACCACACATCTGTCATCAACCCCGACTAATCTCAGCAGGTTCTCTCCACGAGACCCCACCATGTTCAAAGGCTTGCCGCTCTTCCTGCTGCTGATCAGCTTCACCGTCCACGCCGAACAATGGCCGGGCGAAGAATGGCCAACCGGCCCGGCAATTACCAACGTCGAAGCACTGGAGACGTACGCCTTCCCACCCCGCGACGACGTCACCCGCCAAGGCATCCGCACCGATGCGCTACTGATCATCCACGACGGCCAGATTATCTACGAACGCTACGCCGGCCCGACCACCGCGCAAACCGCGCACCTGACCTGGTCGATCAGCAAAAGCCTGATGGCCACCGTGCTCGGCGTGGCGTATGGCGAAAGCCGCTTCAAGCTCGAAGACCCGGCCGCGCAGTTTTACCCGCCATTGGCAAACCGCCCGGCGCTAAAAATCGCCGACCTGCTGCACTGGGCCTCGGGCATCGACTGGCAGGAAGACTACGAATACGCGCCGCTGAAATCCTCGGTGGTGGCGATGCTCTATACCCGCGGTCATCGCGACATGGCCGCGTTCGCCGCTGATCATCCGAGCTACGCTGAACCGGGTCATGCGTTTCGTTATTCCAGCGGCGACAGCAACCTGCTCGCCGCCGCGTTGAAAGGTATGCTCGGCCCGCAGCGTTATGCCGATTACCCGTGGACGGCATTGTTCGAACCGCTGGGCATTCGTCACGCGGTCTGGGAAACCGATGCCAGCGGCACGTTCGTCGCTTCGTCCTACGCCTATCTCACCGCGCGGGATCTGGCGCGGGTCGGGCTGCTGATGGCGCGCGACGGGCGCTGGCAGGACCGGCAATTGCTGCCCAAGGACTGGGTCGCGTTTAACCGCGACCCCTTCGCCGGCTACAAGGCCGGTCAGGACGAAGCCGTGCCCGGCGGCCACTGGTGGCTCAATCGTGCGATTGCCAGCGCGCCATCGCCATGGCCCGCCGCGCCACCCGACACCTTCGCCGCGCTCGGCCATTGGGGTCAGGCGCTGTACGTGATTCCCAGCCAGAAACTGGTGATTGTGCGCTACGCCGATGATCGCGATGGCAGTTATCGCCACAACGAATTGCTCGCGCGCGTGCTCAAGGCGGTGCAGCCATGAAGCGATTGCTGCTGGTGCTGTTGGTCATGCTGCTCGGCTGGATCGCTTACGAGCGCGAAAATCTATGGGCCTTCCCGGACATCATCAGCGCCTACACCGCCAAGGAATATTGCTCGTGCCGTTATGTGATGAACAACGACGCGCAATACTGCCGTGGCTATGTAAGGCAGTGGCTCCCCATCAGCCAATTCATCGATGACCCCACCAGCAAAACCATCACGGTCAGCGGCATGGGCCGCAGCAACAGCGCGCAGTGGCAGATCGAACGCCACGGCTGCCGGCTCATTCCCTGAGACACCGGATCACCCCTGTGGGAGCGAGCCTGCTCGCGAAATCGTCGCCAGCCGCAATACATGCCGTGCGACGAGCATTGCATTCGCGAGCAGGCTCGCTCCCACAGGGTTTCCAATAACATGATGGGCGGTTAAGGTTCGTGCAGGTTTATCGCCCCCACGAGTGCTCAATGTTCAACCGCTCCCTGTACACAACCCTTTCTAGCCTGCTGCTGGCCGCCGCCGCATTGCCGGCTCAAGCCAATTGGTATCTGGACGGCGAGTCGTCGCGGCTGTCGTTCGTCAGCACCAAGAACGCCAGTGTCTCCGAAGTGCAGCGCTTTCTGGTGCTGCACGGCAAGGTCGATCCCAATGGACGGGCCGAAGTCGAGGTCGAGCTGGAGTCGATCAATAGCGGCATCCCGCTGCGCGATGAGCGCATGCGCAAGGAACTGTTCCAGATCGAGCAGTTCCCGGACGCTACGATCACCACGCAGATCGACTTACGCCCGATCAACGATCTGGCCCCCGGCGCGCAGCTGGAATTGCGCCTGCCGCTGACCGTCAAGCTGCATGGCAAGCAACACGAATATCCCGCCGAGCTGCTGGCAACACGCCTCGACGACCGGCGTTTTCAAGTGGTGACCCTGGAGCCGCTGGTGATCAACGCCGCGGACTTCGACCTCGCGCCGGGGCTCGAAAGTCTGCGCAAGCTTGCCGATCTGTCGGCCATCAGTCTGTCGGTACCGGTGGGTGCGGTGCTGATCTTCACGGCGCGCTGACATGCGCGGCGCAGTGTTTCCCTGGCGCGACGGCAACCGCTTCGAGCTGCTGATCGATGGCCCGCAATTCTTTCCGCGGATGCTCGAGCACATCGCCGCCGCCAAAGAACAGATCGAACTGGAATTGTATCTGGTCGAGGCCGGCGCCTGCGCCGACACCATCGTCCAGGCACTGGTGGCGGCAGCTGAGCGCGGCGTGCGGGTGCGTTGCCTGTTCGATGATTACGGCAGCCTCGCGTTTACCTTGCACTTGCGTCAGCGCCTGACCGCTGCCGGGGTTGAATTGCGTTTCTATAACCGCTTGAGCTGGCGGCGCTGGGTTGGCAATTTCTATCGCGATCACCGCAAACTGCTGCTGGTCGATCAATCTCTGGCGGTGGTCGGCGGCACCGGTGTCACTGATGAGTTCTGGACCCCGGGCCATGACACCAGCGAGTGGCACGAAGTAATGGTGCAGATCAGCGGACCGCTGGTGATCGACTGGCAATTGCTGTTCGATCGCCAGTGGATCGCCAACCGCTACCGCCGCGCCTGGCGCCCGGCAGCGCATTTCGGCCTGCCGCGTTTGCCGCGTGTGCCGGACAAGGGCGAGGGTATGGGCCGCGTGGCTTATGCCGATGCGCGGCAGCATCGCGATATTCTGCAATCGCTTTTCCGTGCGCTGAACAGCGGGCAGGAACGCATCTGGATGGCCACACCGTATTTCCTGCCGACGTGGAAAATCCGTCGCTCGCTGCGCAAGGCTGCTGCGCGCGGTGTCGACGTGCGTTTGCTGCTGACCGGACCGCGCACCGATCACCCGTCGGTGCGCTACGCCGGGCATCGCTACTACCCGCGGCTGCTCAAGGCCGGGGTGCAGATCTTCGAATATCAGCCATGCTTTTTGCATCTGAAAATGGTGCTGGTGGATGAATGGGTGAGCATCGGCTCCTGCAACTTCGATCACTGGAACCTGCGCTTCAATCTGGAGGCGAACCTGGAGGCGCTGGATCCGTCGTTGACGGCAGCGGTAGAGGCGAGTTTTGTCAGGGATTTCGGGCTGAGTCAGTTGGTCAGCCTCGAGGAGTGGCAGCGCCGGCCGTTGTGGCGGCGGGTCAAGCAGCGAGTGTGGGGCTGGGTGGATCGGTTGGTGGTGAACATCCTCGATAGACGCGGGTAGCGGGCACACCCAAAAACACTGTGGGAGCTGGCTTGCCAGCGATGAGGCCATCACATTCAACATATCAGTTGACTGTCAGGCCGCCATCGCTGGCAAGCCAGCTCCCACAGGTTTATGTGTTACCTGAAAAATTACAGCAATTCGAAGCTCTGCTGCGTCACGTCTTGCGAATCCAGGCCGATCTGCACGTTGAACTTGCCGGGTTCCGCCGCGTACTTGAGCTGGGCGTTGTAGAACTTCAAATCATCCTCAGTGACGGTGAAGTGCACGACTTTCTGTTCGCCGGCCTTGAGCATGATCTTCTGGAAGTTCTTCAGTTCTTTCACCGGGCGGATCATCGAGCCGGTGACGTCCTGGATGTACAGCTGAACCACGGTTTCGCCGTCACGCTTGCCGGTGTTCTTGACCATCACGCTGGCGTCGAGCTTGCCGGTGGCATTCAGCGTGGTCGACGACAGGGCCATGTCGCTGAGGGCGAAGGTGGTGTAGCTCAGGCCATAACCGAACGGAAACAGCGGCCCGGTGGTGTCATCGAAATACTGCGAGGTGTAGTTGCCCGGTTTGCCCGGGGTGAACGGCCGACCAATGCTCAGGTGGTTGTAGTAGGTCGGAATCTGCCCGACGGAGCGCGGGAAGGTCACCGGCAGTTTGCCCGACGGGTTGTAGTCGCCGAACAGCACGTCGGCAATCGCATTGCCGCCTTCGGTGCCGCTGAACCAGGTTTCCAGAATCGCGTCAGCCGACTGGTTTTCTTCGAGAATAGTCAGCGGACGGCCGTTCATCAGCACCAGCACCAGCGGTTTGCCGGTGGCTTTCAGCGCGCGGATCAGCTCGCGCTGGGTTTGCGGAATGTTCAGGTCGGTGCGGCTCGAGGATTCGTGGGACATGCCACGGGATTCGCCGACTGCCGCGACGACAACGTCAGCGTCTTTGGCGGCTTTCACCGCTTCGTCGATCAGCACGCTGGCCGGGCGCGGGTCATCGACCACTTCCGGGGCATCGAAGTTGAGGAAGTTCAGATAGTCGAGGACCTTCTTGTCGCCAGTGATGTTGGCGCCACGGGCGTAGATCAGCTTGGATTTGTCGCCGATCACCGCGCTCATGCCGTCGAACAGCGTCACCGATTGCGCCGGGCGACCGGCGGCGGCCCAACTGCCCATCATGTCGATCGGCGCTTTGGCCAGCGGGCCGACCAGCGCGATTTTTGCGTCTTTCTTCAGTGGCAGGGTTTCGTTGTGGTTCTTCAGTAACACCAGACTGCGACGCGCCACTTCACGGGCCTCGGCGCGGTGCAGACGGCTCTCGGCGTAGGTGTCGGCCGGATCATCCTCGGCCTTGCCGATGCGCAGGTACGGGTCCTTGAACAGGCCCATGTCGTACTTGGCGGCGAGCACTTCACGCACGGCGTTGTCGATGTCTTTCTGTTCGATCTCGCCGGACTTGAGCAGCCCCGGCAGCTCTTTGCCGTACAGGGTGTCGTTCATGCTCATGTCGATGCCGGCCTTGATCGCCAGCTTCGCCGCTTCACGACCGTCACGGGCGACGCCGTGTTTGATCAGCTCGAAAATCGCCCCGTGGTCGCTGACCGCCAGACCCTTGAAGCCCCAGTCCTTGCGCAGCAGATCGTTCATCAGCCAGGTATTGGCCGTGGCCGGAATGCCATTGATCGAGTTCAACGCGACCATCACCCCACCGGCGCCGGCATCGATCGCAGCGCGGTATGGCGGCAGGTAGTCCTGGTACATCTTCACCGGGCTCATGTCGACGGTGTTGTAGTCGCGACCGCCCTCGACCGCGCCGTACAGGGCGAAATGCTTGACGCTGGCCATGATGCTGTCGGCGGCGCTCGGGGTCGCCCCCTGATAGGCGCGAACCATGACCCCGGCAATGCGCGAGGTCAGGTAGGTGTCTTCACCGAAACCTTCGGAACTGCGGCCCCAGCGCGGGTCGCGGGAAATGTCGACCATCGGCGCGAAGGTGATGTCGAGGCTGTCGGCCGCGGCTTCTTTCGCTGCCACGCGACCGGACTGGCCGATAGCGTCCATGTCCCAGCTCGACGCCAGGGCGAGCGGAATCGGGAAAATCGTACGGTGACCGTGGATCACGTCGTACGCGAAAAACATCGGAATCTTCAGGCGGCTGCGCATGGCGGCGTCCTGCATCGGCCGGTTTTCCGCGCGGGTGATCGAATTGAAGGTGCCGCCGATGTTGCCGGCGGCGATTTCTTTGCGGATCAGCTCGCGGGGCATTTCCGGGCCGATGCTGATCAGGCGCAACTGGCCGATCTTCTCATCGAGGGTCATCTGGCCCATCAGGTTGCTGATGAACGCGTCCTTGTTTTCCAGAGGGACCGGAGTCGTGGCGGCCAGTACCTGGTGACTGGCCAGGCTGACGAACAGGCCCAGCAAACACAGCTTCTTCATGAATGATTTTTCTCAAGGGCCCAAGCGGTGACGAAACACCGGCCAGCCAAAATGTAAGGAGCGACTATTGTTGTTCGGGTGCCGGCTCGAATGTTCAGAGCCAAAAAACCACAGCCGACAGCGGCAGCGTGAACGCGAAGGGCACTTTTTAGCCCATAAGCCCGTCGCAATCCAGTGGCGGGGCCGATTATGCCCCAACCGCCGTGCCGGAATGTTCAGCGCGCGGTTTTTAATCCAAGGAGCATCACCGCAATGACGATCAACCCGACCTACCGTTCACGTTTGCAAGTGGCCACGCTGCTGGTGCTGGCTACGTTCTTGACCGCGTGCGGCATCAATAATATCCCGACCCTCGACGAACAGGCCAAAGCCGCCTGGGGCCAGGTGCAGAACCAGTACCAGCGCCGCGCCGACCTGATCCCCAATCTGGTGGAAACCGTGAAGGGCTACGCCGCCCATGAACAGGAAACCCTGACCGCCGTGATCGAAGCGCGGGCCAAGGCCACGTCGATCCAGGTCGATGCCAGCACCCTTGACGACCCAGCGAAACTCAAGCAATTCCAACAGGCGCAGGATCAGCTGACCGGCGCACTGAGTCGCCTTATGGTGGTCTCCGAGCGCTATCCGGACCTGAAGGCCAACCAGAACTTCCTCGCCCTGCAATCGCAACTTGAGGGCACGGAAAACCGCATCGCCGTGGCGCGCCGCGATTTCATTCTGGCGGTGCAGAAATACAACACCGAGATCCGCACCTTCCCCGGGCGTCTGTGGCACAGCGTGATGTACAGCGACCTGCCGATGCGCGAAACCTTTGAAGCCACCACGCCCGGCGCGGAAAAGGCCCCGCAAGTGAAGTTCTGATCCAGTGTTGGCGATGAGGTTGTGCATGCGCGTGTTGAAAACGGGCCTGGTGCTGATGCTCTGGCTGTTTGCCGTCAGCGTCCAGGCCGAATTGACGTTCCCGGCGCTGAGCGGGCGCGTGGTCGATCAGGCGCAGATGCTCGAGCCGTCGCTGCGCGCGCAACTGAACCAGCAGTTGCAGGCTCACGAACAGGCGACCGGCGAGCAGTTGGTGGTGGTCACGCTGCCCGATCTGCAAGGCACCACCATCGAAGATTTCGGCGTTCAGTTGGGCCGGCATTGGGGCATCGGCCAGCAGGACAAGAACAACGGCGCGCTGCTGATCGTCGCCCGTGACGAGCGCAAGCTGCGCATCGAGGTCGGTTACGGGCTGGAAGACCGGCTGACCGATGCGCAGGCTTCAGTGATCATCCATCAGGTCATCACGCCTGCGTTCAAGGCTGGCAACTTCAGCAAAGGCATCAGTGACGGCGTCGCGGCGATGCTGGTGGTGCTGGGCGGCAACCCGCTGGACGAGCCGTCGACGGTGTACGAATCCAGTGGCGACCCGGCGGATGATTTCATCTCGCGGCATCCGGCGCTGTTCATGTTTTTGGTGATGTTGTTCATCCTGACGGTGTTTGTCTGCCAGATGCTCGGTATCCTGCCCGCCGGCCGTGGCGGCTCCGGAGGCGGGGGCGGCTTTGGTGGCGGTGGATTCGGCGGGGGCGGTGGCGGCGGAGGTGGCTTCAGCGGCGGCGGGGGCAGTTTCGGCGGCGGTGGTTCGTCCGGCGGCTGGTGAGCACAGAACAATAACGAGCAGGCACTTTTCGACATGGCATTACTGACTGAACATGAACAACGCAAAGTCGCAGAGGCGATCGCCCGGGTCGAACGCGACACCGACGCCGAACTGGTCACGGTGCTGGCTGCGCGCGCCGACGACTATGCGTACATCCCGCTGCTCTGGGCCAGTCTGCTGGCGCTGGTGCTGCCGGGCGTCGTGCATTACCTGACCGGCTGGCTGACCCTGCGCAGTCTGCTGATGGTGCAATGGGGTTTGTTCATTGTGCTGTGCCTGCTGTTCCGCCTGCCCAAAATCACCACCCATCTGGTCCCGCGCCGCGTGCGCCACTGGCGCGCCTCGAATCTGGCGCGGCGGCAATTTCTTGAACAGAACCTGCACCACACCGTCGGCAGTACCGGCATGTTGATTTTTGTCTGCGAGGCTGAGCGGTATGTGGAAATTCTGGTGGACGAGGGCATTTCGCGGCGTCTGGACAACAAGAACTGGGATGCGATTGTTGCGGCGTTTACCGAGCAGGTGCGGCAGGGGCGCACGCTGGAGGGGTTTGTCACTTGTATCGAGGCGTGTGGGGAATTGTTGAAAGTGCATGTGCCGGTGACCCAGGTGAGGAATGAGTTGCCGAATCGGTTGGTGGTGTTGGGCTGAAAAGCCCCTCACCCCAGCCCTCTCCCGGAGGGAGAGGGCTGGGGTGAGGGTAGCTTTTTAACTGCTGAAACCAACCGTTCAGCAAATAAGCACGTGTCCCCAGCCCCCATCCCCCCTAAAATACCCGCCATTCCCGATTTCGCCCTTCCGAGGCTGCTTTTCCATGTCCGTCACCGCCCCATCTGCGCCGTCCACAAAGTCGGCGCCCGACCACCACGCCCAGTTCCTCGAGCTGCTGCAAACCAGCCTCGAACAGAACGGCTTCATCAAACTGGTGCTGGCCAGGTACGTCGGTGACGAGGCGGATCTGCAACGGGTGATCATCAAACCGGTGACGGTCAAGGCACAGCCGAACCTGTCCTTCGTCTACCGTTACAAAACCCGCGACATCACCAAGAACCTGCCGCTGACTGAAGGCGTAGCGGCAATTGCCGGGCTGTTGCCGACCTCGTTCAAGAATGCGCATTTGCTGGCGCTGAGCGATGAAGCACAGCTGGAATACAGCAAAAAGGGCAAGTCTTCGCTGTTCAAGAGTAAACCTCAGCAATTGCGCGAGGCGCCGTCTGCCGAGCATAACCGTGAGAAAAACCGCTTTCTCGAACTGAGCCGGCCGTTCCTCCAAGACCTTGGCGTGACCAATGCCCAGCACGAGCTGATTCCGGCGATGTCGCGCAAGTGGAAGCAGATCAACAAGTTCATTGAAGTCTTCAGCCACGCGCTGACCTCGTCACCGCTGGCCCTGGACAAGCCGGTGCGGGTAGCGGATTTCGGTTCGGGCAAGGGCTATCTGACGTTCGCGATTCACGATTATCTGCGCAACACCCTGAAAGCCGAAGGCGAAGTCACCGGCGTCGAGTTGCGCGAGGAGATGGTCAATCTATGCAACACCGCGGCGGCGAAACTCGAACATCCGGGGCTGGTGTTCAAGTGCGGCGACGTGCGCAGTGTCGCGCCGAGCGAGCTTGACGTGATGATCGCCCTGCATGCCTGCGACATCGCCACCGATTACGCGATCCACACCGGCATTCGCTCGGGCGCGTCGATCATCATGTGCTCGCCGTGCTGCCACAAGCAGATCCGCCTGCAGATCCAGAGCCCGGCGCTGCTCAAACCGATGCTGCAATACGGCCTGCACCTGGGCCAGCAAGCGGAAATGGTCACCGACAGCCTGCGTGCGCTGTTCCTCGAAGCCTGTGGTTACGAAACCAAAGTGTTCGAGTTCATTTCGCTGGAACACACCAACAAGAACAAGATGATCCTGGCGGTGAAACGCGCCGAGCCAGTGGCCCCGGTGCAGCTGTTGGCGAAAATTGAAGAATTGAAAGCGTTCTACCACATCAGCGAACACTGCCTGGAAACCCTTCTGCGTGCCGACGGCTACCTGGCCTGACGCTGACCCTGTGGGAGCGAGCCTGCTCGCGAAAGCGGACTGACAGACGACGATGACGTCGCCGGTTACGGCCCCTTCGCGAGCAAGCTCGCTCCCACATTTGATTTGACTGCAGTCTTGCGCCCGAGCATGACCGTGGCAATTACGCCGCAGGCAAATACCCAGGTGATCGGCTCAACGTGTTCGCCAAAAAACAGCGCCGAAAAGGCGATGGTGAAGAAAATCTGCAGCAACTGGATCTGACTGACCCGGGCGATGCCGCCCATGGCCAGCCCGGCGTACCAGGCGAAAAATCCGAGAAACTGCGAAAACAGCGCAACATACCCAAACGCCCACCAGGCCGTGGTCGACACCGCACCCTGATGTTGCAGGGCCAGGTACAACACCGGCCCGATCAGCAGCGGCGTCGACAGCACCAGCGCCCAGCAGATCACCTGCCAGCCACCCATTTCTTTAGCCAAGCGGCCGCCCTCTGCGTAACCCAGCCCACCGACAGCAATCGCCCCGAGCATCAGCAGATCCCCGGCCTGAATGCTGCCCGCCCCGGTGTACAACGCGTAACCGAGCACCAACGCACTGCCTAACGCGGCGCAGGCCCAGAAGGCTTTTGACGGCCGCTCATGGGACAGCCATGCCGCGTACAGCGCCACGCACAGCGGTTGCAAACCATTGACCAGCGCACCGTGGGATGCCGGCAAGGTTTGCATGGCCCACGCTGACAACACCGGAAAACCCAGAATCACCCCGGCGATGACCAGGCTCAGGCCTTTGACCTGCTGCCAGCTCGGCCACTTCTCGCGACGCCACAACAGCAGCAGCGCCGCCGGAATCGCCGCGAACAGCGCCCGCCCCAGACCGTTGAGCAGCGGATGCATTTCCTGCACCACGATGCGGGTGAAGGGCAGGGTCAGGCTGAAAATCACCACACCGAGCAGGCCGAGGGCCATGCCGGTGTTTTCGCGCGAGGACATGAGGGGGACCGGAATTGAGGTGGCTGGAAAGAGCTTCATAAAGCCATAAACCATGGCCTTGTGGCTGTTACAGCTAGGCACAGACTTATCCGTACAGTTTGACGGCCTCTTCGCGAGCAGGCTCGCTCCCACAGGGGGAACGCATTCCAACTGTAGGAGTGAGCCTGCTCGCGATGAACGATGACCCGGTCGCGGCACCTGTCTGCGGAATTCGGTCTACCTTGAATACTCCCGGACCTTTCTCACAGGAGACCTCCTCATGCCTGCCAAAAAAATCCTCATGCTGGTCGGCGATTACGTCGAAGACTACGAAGTGATGGTGCCATTCCAGGCCCTGCAAATGGTCGGTCACAGCGTGCATGCCGTGTGCCCGGACAAGGCCGCCGGGCAAACCGTGCGCACCGCGATTCATGACTTCGAAGGCGATCAGACCTACAGCGAAAAACCCGGCCATCTGTTTGCCCTGAATTTCGACTTCGCCAAGGTCAGCGAGGCCGATTACGACGCGCTGCTGATTCCCGGCGGGCGCGCTCCGGAATACCTGCGGCTGAACGAGAAAGTCCTCGAACTGGTGCGCGCCTTCGACAACGCCGGCAAGCCGATCGCCGCGGTCTGCCACGGTGCGCAACTGCTGGCCGCGGCGGGCATACTCGAGGGACGCGAATGCAGCGCCTACCCTGCCTGCGCGCCGGAAGTGCGGCTGGCCGGTGGTACTTATATCGACATCGCGGTCACCGACGGCCACGTGCAGGGCAATCTGGCCACGGCACCGGCATGGCCGGCGCACCCGAACTGGCTGGCCGGGTTCCTCGGTCTGCTCGGCACGCAAATCATTTTGTAGTGAGCGGACAGGTGCTTTCGCGAGCAGGCTCGCTCCCACGGGGGAATGCGTTCCAGTGCGGGAGCCGGCCTGCTGGCGATAGGGCCGCAACAGGCGACAGATAGCCTGCGCTGGTCTTTACTTTGAAGCGCACTCTGCCTAAATCGCCAAGGAGCAACACGCATGTCCGGATGGTACGAAGTCAGCAAGAGCAGCAACGGCCAATTCAGGTTCGTGCTCAAAGCGGCGAATGCCGAAACGATTCTGACCAGCGAGCTGTACACCACGCGCGCCGGTGCCGACGGTGGCATCGCCGCGGTGCAGAGCAACAGCGCGGTGGACGAGCGCTACGAGAAAAAGTCGACCAAGGACGGCCACCCGTATTTCAATCTGAAAGCGGCCAACCATCAGGTCATCGGCAGCAGCGAGGCTTACTCCTCGGATGCCGCTTGCGATAAAGGCATCGCCAGCGTCAAAAGCAACGGCGCGACCAAGGTGATCAAGGACAAGACCTTGCCCGTCCTCTGAACACGACACGGTCCTTGTAGGAGCGAGCCTGCTCGCGATGAGGCCATCGGCTTCGATAGAGATGCCAAACAATAGACCGCTATCGCGAGCAGGCTCACTCCTACAGTTGCAATGCGATCCCCTGTGGGAGCGAGCTTGCTCGCGAAGGCGTCAGTTCGGCTTACATCAAACCTCGACCGGCACCGACAACTTCGGATTGCCCAGCGCATGGCTTTTGGCATCAAAGAACCGCAGTTCGACCCCGGTGCCATCGAACACCTTGCTGTAATGGCGCTTCTGATGCTGGATGAACGCCGCACTGCGCGGGTAAATCGAGATCGCCACACTCGCCGGTTTGGCCAGACGCAGTGCGCGGACGATGTGCGCATCCTGCTCACCCAAGGCATGGCCAAAGATGCACAGGCTGCCGCTGTGCCCCAATAACTGCTGATAACAGAACGACAAATAATCCGAGCTGCGGATGGTCTTGAGCTTGTCCGCGCTTGGCCCTTCGCTGACGAACAGCGGCACGTCATCGAGCGTCTTCAGCGTGTTGTTGATGGCGAAACTGCCGAGCAGCGTGCCCTCGGTGGACGTCAGTTTGCGTGCCGTGCCGTCCTGGTTGCGCACCAGGTGCAGGCCACCGTGCAAGTAAAGCAGGCGCGGTTTGTCAGTGGCGCTTTCGCTCAGATCGAAACTGGCGTTCGGGCCGTTGAACAGATCGTCGATCACGGCGCTGTTGTGCTGCAGCGCCCAGTAGTTGAGCAAATCGTAGTTGGTGGTGAACACCGTGCGATAGCGCGCCAGTTCTTCATTGAGCGTCGCCAGCGTCGACGGCTGTACCAGCCGCCACGGGATGTGCATGGCGTGCACGGTGTTGATCAGCGCTTCCTTGATCGCGTAGTAGCGATTGCGCGGCGCCGCCGAGCTGACGGCCAGCGCCTTGTTGACCCGGCTGGTGGTTTTCAGCGCACCGAGTACCTGCTCGAAACTGCGCGTTTGCAGCGCGTCGAACACCGCGAGTTCCGAGGCGCTCAGGGGTTTTTCTTCCACGGTGCGGGCATTTTCGAACAGCGAGTCGTAGCCGAAGTCGTCCCATACCGCGCGGCTGGCGCCGTTGCCCACCAGCAAACCGTTGAAATCGGTCGCGGCGCGCAGGGCGCTCCAGTCTTCGAGGGTGGCGTCGACATTCAGAAAATCAGTCATTGCGCAGGCGTCTCAAAACAAAGGGGCAGATGGGCGGCGACTTTATCACGAGCGGGCATTGAGCCAGATCAACATCCGTCGTGACCGATCGGTCGATCCTGTGTGCATACGCCGGAGCGCAGCGCTCGAACCGGCTCAGTCAGGAGACACACGATGAGCAGCACCTTCTTCATTCCGGCGGTCAACATCATGGGCAGCGGCTGCCTCGACGAGGCCATGGTCGCCATCCGCAACTATGCTTTTCGCAAGGCGATGATCGTCACCGACAGCGGTCTGGCCAAGGCCGGCGTCGCCACTCTGGTGGCCGAGAAACTGGCGATGCAGGATATCGACTCGGTGATTTTCGACGGCGCCAAACCCAACCCGAGTATCGCCAATGTCGAGGCCGGGCTGGCGCTTTTGCAGGCCAGCGGCTGCGATTTCATCGTCTCGCTGGGCGGCGGTTCGCCCCACGACTGCGCCAAAGGCATCGCCCTCTGCGCAACCAATGGCGGGCATATTCGTGACTACGAAGGCGTCGATCAATCGGCAAAGCCGCAATTGCCGCTGGTCGCCATCAACACCACCGCCGGCACTGCCAGCGAGATGACCCGGTTCTGCATCATCACCGACGAATCGCGCCATGTGAAAATGGCCATCGTCGACCGCAACGTCACGCCGCTGTTGTCGGTCAACGACCCGCAACTGATGGTCGCCATGCCCAAAGGCCTGACCGCGGCCACCGGCATGGACGCGCTGACCCACGCCATCGAAGCTTATGTCTCGACCGCCGCCAACCCGATCACCGATGCCTGTGCACTCAAAGCCATGAGCCTGATCAGCAACAACCTGCGCCTGGCGGTGCGTGACGGCAGCGACCTCGCCGCAAGGGAAAACATGGCCTACGCGCAGTTCCTCGCTGGCATGGCCTTCAACAATGCCTCGCTGGGTTTCGTCCATGCGATGGCGCACCAGTTGGGCGGCTTCTATGACTTGCCGCACGGCGTCTGCAATGCGGTGCTGCTGCCCCATGTGCAGGCGTTCAATGCGCAAGTGTGTGCCAATCGATTGCGAGATGTAGCTCACGCGATGGGAGCGGACATTCGCGGCTTCAGTGCGGAGGAGGGCGCACAGGCCGCGATCAGCGCGATTCGCAGCCTGGCCAGAGACGTCGAGATTCCCGGCGGCCTGCGTGAGCTGGGCGCCAGACTCAGCGACATTCCGCTGCTCGCCGCCAACGCTTTGAAAGATGCTTGCGGACTGACCAATCCACGGGCGGCGGATCAGCGGCAGATCGAGGAGATCTTTCGCAACGCATTCTGAGACCGGTACAGCGGCGACTGCCTACGTAATGGCAATTTGGCCTGCTCTTGTTGAATCGTCCGGTTCAGAAGGGGATAGTGCGCAGCTGAAAATGTCCTCAAGGAGCGGGAATTGACAATGAAGTCCATTTGGATCAGCGCAGCATCGCTCTGCGGATGGTTGATGGCTGGCCAGGCTTGGGCTGATTGCACGCCTCCTGCAGTCAGCGCGAATGCGGATTTTTCTGTATGCAAGGACTGGCCAGCTTATCCGGGGCAGTCCATCAGCGCCAAAGCCACGTTCGCGCGGGCAGCCGGCTCTGATGTTGAGACGAGCGGCTTTTATGATCTCGATCTGTCTATTGCGCAGGACGGCCAAGCCGGGCCGATCGCCACCTTGCACCAGGACAGTGCCTTCGAATCAAACGGCGTTGCGTTGTACGAGCTGACGCTGGATACCGCTCGCTATTCGGTCGCTCCCGATCTCCGCGCCTTCGGTGTTCGCACCCGGTTTACCAATAGCTCCCGACTCAATCCACTGGATGAGACTCAGCTCACCCTCTTCGTCAGAGAAGGTCAAACGCTGCGCCCTGTGCTGCAGCAGTTGCTGGTCTATCAGTATGGCGGCGAGTGGGACGGTGATTGCGAGGGCGAGCGCAGTGAAATCACCCGAACCGTGGAGATCGCCAAAACCAGCTCCCATGGTTATGCGGACCTTATCGTGAGAACGAGGGAAACAGGCACTTCGAGTGTGGGCAAGGGCGATGCTTGCAAGGATAAGATCACCGAGTCCAAACCCGTTTCGACAATCTTGCGTTACGACGGCAAGTCTTACGTTCTGCCACAAGGTTTCAAAGGTCTGTAATCGACCTGCATTCACACGACTGTCATCAAGGAAGAACCATGTTCCCACCCACCAGACTGCTTATCGCCATTGGTGTTCTCGCTTGCGCTTTCCAGACTCAGGCCGCTTGCGACATCAAGGCCTTCGACGGCAAGTCCCTGTCACGCTGCAAGGTCTGGCCTGCGGTGCAGAACCAGGCGATTGCGGTGACCTCGACGTATCTGGCCGACCCCGGTGACGATGAGGCCGGTGTGTTCGATCTGGATCTGGCAGTCGTCGACGCGAGCAGCGCCAAACCCGTCGCCACCTACCGCAAGCCGGGGGCGTACAACTCCGATGCCGTGCGCTTTGATGATCTGCGTATCGACACGGCCCGTTATCGGCTGGCGCCGGAGGTCAGGGCTTTTGGCCTGCGCTCCAGGTTTTCGCACAGCTCGCAGGCCAACCCCTACGAAAAAACCGATCTGGCCCTGTATGTGCGCGAAGGCAATGCGCTGCGCCCGGTGCTGGAGGGGTTGGTGATTGCCAAGAGCAATGGCGAGTTCGTGGATTGCGAAGGCTATGAGAAGAAGATTCGCCGCAGCGTGGAAATCGGCCCCTCCAGCCACCATGGCCTGGCCGACCTGATTGTCACCAGCCGTGGCAGCAAGACCAAAAACACGCGGTCGGGACGGGAGTGCGTGTCCAACACGACCCCACTGAAACAGACCCGCATCACCCTGACTTACGACGGCGAGCAATATGTCGTTCCCGAGGACTTCAGGGGTTATTGATTCATGATCTTCAACCGGTCGGCGATCTCACCTCGCGGCTGATATAGACTGGCCGCCACGTGTCTTGGCGCTTGCAGGTTCCCTATGACTCCATCGTTGTTTATGGCCGTGCTGGCCTCGGGTTTCATCTACGGCATCACCCCGGGACCGGGCGTGCTCGCGGTGTTCGGCATCGGTGCAGCGCATGGGCGGCGGGCCGGGGCGGGGTTTCTGTGTGGGCATTTGCTCGGTGATGTGGTCTGGTGCAGCACGGCGTTGATCGCAATTGTCGGCGCCCGGGAAATTGGCAGCACGGCGTTTGATGTGCTCGGTGTGCTCAGCGCGCTGTATCTGTTCTGGCTCGGCTGGCGTGCGGTGCGTGCCCAACGGCGCAATGGCGAAGAAGCGCAAGGCGCCGCGCGACAGCCGTTCTGGCACGGCATTGTCTTCGGTCTGACCAATCCCAAGGCCTACCCGGTGGCCGTGGCGACGTTCACTGCGCTGCTGTCGAGCCGCGCCCAGCTGCTTAACTGGTCGATGCTGCCAGCGCTGATCGCCCTGAGTTTCGTCGGCGGCGCGCTGGCGTACGCGATTCTGGTGGGCGTGGTCGGCGCCCATCGCGTACGCAGTGTTTATCAACGCCACGAATTGTTGATCACGCGCCTGTGTGGGGTGATGTTCATCGGGTTCGCCATCAACGCGCTGATGCATGCGCTGCCGGGTTTGATGCCGAACAAGGGTTGAAGCCGGTTTTGCCATTCGCGCCGTTCGTCGTGCCCGGGCCAGTTTTTCTAAACCTTTGACCGTTTAAACATTCCTAACTGAGGCGGACGATTGTCCGCCGAGTGCATTTAAGCAGCGGGCGAATCATGGCCCGCTTGAATATTCATTGAAGGAGGGCGCGACCATGAGCCGGATGGCCACCCGTTTACGTAACGCCAGTTTTGCAACGCTGCTGGGCCTGTGCGCCAGCAGTGCGTTCGCCCAGTCGCCTGCCGAATTCATCAACGATGCTTCCGCCAAAGGCATGGCCGACATCGAAGCCAGCCGTCAGGCCCACGGCAAGACCGAATCGAAAGAGGTCAAGGATTACACCATCGTCGTCATCAACGACCGCACCACGGCCAACCAGCACCTGGCGAAAATCGCCAAGAAGCTCGACTTGCCCGTTGCGCCGCGCGAAGAACTCGCCGACAAGGCCAAGGAACTGATGCCGGAAGTCAAGGATGGCGCGACCTTCGATCAGGCCTACGCGGCCAGTCAGGTCAAGGCCACCGAAGAAGCCATCACCCAGATCGAGCAACAGGCACAGACCACCGACGTGCCGGAAATCAAAGCGTTTGCCGATGAGACTTTGCCGAAACTGCAAAGCCATCTGGAGAAGGCCCGGGCTTTACAGGCCAGTCGCTAAATTCTCAAGCTGATCCAGGCATCACCGAAACCTTCGCAGAGCCTGCTTGATGCAGGCACTGCCGAAGGTTTTTTTATGCCTGCGACGCGTCCCCTGTGGGAGCGAGCCTGCTGGCGATGACGGTGTGTCAGGCGCTGATGTTTCGGCTGGACGGACGCCTTCGCGAGCACGCTCGCTCCCACAGGTTTTTGCGGTGCATGCACAATCGTGGGTAACTCACGAGCCCACTGTGGGAGCGAGCTTGCTCGCGAAAACGGTGTTTCAGGCGAGGGTGATCTGGCTGGGCTCACGCCATCGCGGGCAGGCTCGCACACAGGGTGGGTTTACACTGCGGACTGCTCAGCACTCATTCAAATCCTGCTTTGGCTTGCTCTTGTCACCGAGCCCCTCTAGCTCGAACACTTGGTTCTCGCCCAGAGCGCGGTAATGTCGGCGCAGCGCCTCCAGTTGTTTCAGGTCCAATGCCTCCAGCCCCAGCATGGCGTTCTGCGCTTCCTTGTTGACCCGCAGCAACTCATCAAGCTTGAGATGCAGAATGTCGGTGTCACGGTTCTGCGTGTTCTGGATCAGGAACACCATCAGGAACGTAATGATCGTGGTCGAGGTGTTAATGATCAGTTGCCAGGTATCGTTGTAACCAAAGATCGGTCCGCTCAAACCCCATAACCCGATCAGGATCAACGCGCCCATGAACGTCTTCGGGCTACCGGCCCACAGGGCGAGTTTTTGGGCGATTTTTGCGAATTTCATGACTGCGTTCCTTTTTCAACGAGCTTGGAATTGAGACAGTCGCTGCGCTTGGAAAATTCTAATTACAATTGAGCTCCGAATACTGGACGTTGGTAGGGAAGGCAGGTGCGTCGGATCGCGGTATGGTGACCCGCCGCTAAACTACCCCGACAGGAGAACGCAATGACCTGGTCCGCCAGACAATACGTCGCTTTCGAAGATGAACGCACCCGCCCGGCCCGTGATTTGCTGGCGGCGATTCCTGCCGTAAACGCGCAAGCGGTGGTCGATATCGGGTGCGGTCCCGGTAACTCCACGGAGTTGCTGGTGCAGCGGTTTCCTGCGGCAAGGGTCAGTGGGCTCGATAGCTCGGCGGACATGATCGATGCGGCACGCCAGCGCTTGCCGCAGTTGCAGTTCGAGGTGGCCGAGATTGATCAATGGGCGGATGCAGGTCCGTTCGATGTGATCTTCGCCAATGCGGTGCTGCAATGGGTACCGGATCACGCGACGTTGCTGCCGGCACTGGCAGGCAAGCTGTCAGCGGGCGGCAGTCTGGCGATCCAGATGCCCGACAACCTCAATGAACCCTCACACCGACTGATGCGCGAAGTCGCCGCCAATGGCCCATGGGCGAGCAAGCTCGCCGGTGCGGCAGGGCAGCGCACCGACATGGCCAGCGCCAGCGAGTACTTTTCCATGCTGCGTCCGCACTGCGCGCGGGTCGATGTGTGGCGTACGACTTATCACCATCAGTTGTCTGGTGGGGCGGCGGGGGTCGTTGAGTGGTTCAAGGGGAGCGGGTTGATTCCGTTTCTGAGCCCGTTGACCGAAGAGGAACGGACGCAGTATCTGCAGCAATATCTGGCGGCGGTTGCAGAGGCTTATCCAGCATTGGCGGATGGCTCGGTGCTGTTGCCGTTTCCGCGGTTGTTTATTGTTGCGACGCGCTGAAAAAAACCTCCGCAGGCTCGCTTTTATATCCTGCGTTCGGCGCATTGGTTCAGGTGGTCATGCTGGGCGAGCTGGCGGTGTATCAGGGCCCGGGTAACGTTGTGCCGGTGATTTAGCGGGTGCTGGGTTTCAGGTAAACCGGTCGTTGCGACCGGTTTTTTGTGCGACACCTTTGGACTTCAGGCATTCGCGAGCAGGCACTCATAAGGAATGCGTAGGCCATCGTGCAGACGCTTGATCATCGCCAGGCTCAACTTGCGCTTGCGGTTTAACACTTCCGAAACACGGCCGCTAGTACCGATAAAAGGTTCAAGATCTCGCGGCGTCAAACCTTGCTGATCCATGCGAAATTTGATTGCTTCAATGGGATCAGAAGGCGGCATCGGAAATTGCTGTTCCTCATATTTTTCAATCAGCAGCGCGAGAATTTCCAACTCATCACCCTCCGGCGAGTCGATCTCAGCACCCCACAGCTGTTCCATGCGCAGCAACGCTGCGGTCAGGTCTTCCGGGTTACGAATGGGTTTGATGTTCATTAAACGGTCTCCGCATTGATCTGGTCGTATTGAGCGTGTGTCCCAACGAAGCGGATAAAACCCAGCTGCCGTTGGTAGTCGATAGCCAGAATCGCTCGATATTTATTTCCGCCGATATTGAATACCACCCTGGCTCCCTTGAGGATACTGGCCGTTCGCAGCTCGGCTTTAACCTCTTGCGGCGTTCGATAAATCGCCTTTTCCATGTGGCGGTACCATTCAACAAGAGGTGTCTGAGCATCAGCATGAGCCGGTTTGCTTTCCCAAAATTGTCTTAGCGTAGCTCTTGCAATTATCCGCATCCAAGCCTCCTCCCGATACGGGAGATCCTAGTCGTTGCTGAGTGGAGAGGCAATCTTGGATGTGCTTTGCGAGCGGGCCTTCAACATTGAATTGCTAGACATGTACAAAGCGGGAACCAAGGTTGGCGAGGTGGTCAGAGTCGCGGGCCGAGGGATTTACTTCTTTTCGAGAAGTAACCCGCAGACGTGGGGGCAGCATCGGACCCGCAGGTTGTTGGCGGTGAAATTTGAAACCCCGCACACAAAAAAACCGGCCCTGTAGGCCGGTTCTTTCATTCCTGCGTCCCCCGTCAAAAAGCACGACGTAAGACCAAATCTGGTTGGAGCGGGTAGAGGGAATCGAACCCTCATCTAAAGCTTGGGAAGCTTTCGTTCTACCACTAAACTATACCCGCTCAGAGCGGCTGACTTTGTACCAGACTCGGCCACGGATTTGAAGTTTTTCTTTTCTTTCCAACGGCTTTTTACGCAGAAACCGGTCAATCGCGAGCAAGGGCTTTACGGTACGAAACGATCCTCCAGCCTTGCCCGCGACGACGCTGTTTCAAATAGCCAATGCATGTTGGCCCTGCACAAACGAGTAGCGCGTTCGATTGGCCTGCTGCGCCGGTTTCAGAAAGCCAAGCAAGGCGTTCTGGCTGTCGCGGCACGCGGCTTTGTGTTCCATGTCGAGAAAGTGCCCGGTGGCTTGCAGGGTGGTAAAGGTGCTCTGTGCCACATGGTTGCCGAACAGGCGTGCATCTTCGGCGGCGGTGTATTCATCCCATTCGCCGTTCAGAAACAGCACCGGGACGTTGATCTTCTTCGCCGCGTTCAAGTAGCACTGGCGGTCGCTGTGCAGCACATCGTTGATGTGGAAGTGCATCTGCCCGTATTCATGTTCGGCCAGGCTGCTGACGTGGCGGTAGTTGAAGCGTTTGAACAGTGACGGCAGGTGTTTGCCGATGGTGTTGTTGACCAGATGGCCGACGCGGTCGCGGTCCAGATTGCCGAGGTAATCGACGCCGCGTTCAAGGTAATCGAGCATGTGCGCGTTGATCACCGGCGAGAACGAGCTGATCACGGCTCTTTCGATGCGCCGTGGCTGTTGGGCGAGGGCGACCAGCGTCGCGGCACCGCCCCATGAGAACGACAGCACGTGTTCGGCGGCGAAGTGGTCGATCAGCTCCAGCAGGATCTGCCCTTCGACCTCCTTGGTCAGATGTCTCTCGTGGCGGTTGTGGGCTTTTGAGCGACCGGCGTAAGGCTGGTCGTAGCAGACCACGTTGAATTGCGGGTGCAGGTTTTTCACCGTCTGGGCAAACGACGCAGTCGTGGCCATCGAGCCGTTGACCAGGATGATGGTCTTTTCTGCGGCGTCTGCGCGATAGAACTCCGTGTAAACCCGATACTGACCCTGTATATCCAGCACAGCGATTTCTGGCCTCATGTCGTAAGACTCCTGGCAAGCAAGCGGGTATGCGCGCAATGAAGATTGCACGAGCTTTGTGACAGGTAGGCATACGCCTGGAATGTGTTGGCCCATGTCGATCCGGTAAGGCAGGTCGACGGGTGTTGTTATTGGCGGGCAGTCTGCCGGCTCAAGTGCAGCCCTGAGGGCTTGCGACCGACAAAAAGTTTCTTGGAAGTATGTGGTGACTCATCGGTCACATTTCGGCCGACGACCTGATTCAAGCAGGGGAGTCTGGATCGCGCAAGTGCCGTTGGTGAATTGTTCGACAACTTCGGCTGAGCGGTCGCAGGGTTAGAACAAATGAATCTCTTCGGTGCGCAAAGCGCGGTATTCGCCCGGTTTTAGCGCGCTGTCCAAAGCCAGTTCACCCATCGATTCGCGGTGCAGGCGCAGAACCTTGTTGTTGAAAAAACCAAACATGCGCTTCACCTGATGGTAGCGGCCCTCGACGATGCTCAGTCGCGCCGAGCGTGGGCCAAGCAGCTGCAGGTGCGCCGGTTGGGTGGTCAGGTTTTCAAAGGCGAAATAGATGCCCTCGGCAAAGGTCGGCGCGTAGCGTGCGTCAATCTCTTGCTCGGTTTCGACGTAATAGACTTTTGGTAACTTGGTCTGCGGTTGGGTCAGGCGCCGCGACCACGCGCCGTCATTGGTGATCAGCATCAGCCCGGTGGTGTTGAAGTCCAGGCGCCCGGCGATGTGCAGGTCGGCCAGTTCCGGTTCGTCGAGCAAGTCGAGTACCGTCGGGTGTTGCGGATCACGGGTAGCGCTGACGCAGCCCGGTGGCTTGTGCAGCATGAAGTAGCGCGCCGGTTTACCGCGTTGCAGGATTTCGTCGTCGACTTCGACGCGGCTGAATTCCAGCACCTCACTGTGCGGATCGCTGACGACTTTTCCGTCAACGCGCACGCGCTTTTCCACCAGCAACAGGCGAACCTGCTGACGGTTGTAGCGGGGCAGGTTACTGAGGAAACGGTCGACGCGCATGGTCAGCATTCAACGGCTAAACGGCCACGCATCTTACGGGATCAGGCGCCGGCCTGCTTGCAGTTGCGCCTCGACCTGCGCGCAACGCGGACACAGACAGGACAGGTTGCGCAGCGCTGGCGGCAGCGCCTCGAGCACCGCCGGGTCGATCGTCACGCCGTAACACCAGCATTCGCGGTCGGCCGTGCGCGGGTCAGCGAGGCTGCAGTCGTTGCGGGCGCCGCAGGCCGGGCAATGGTCGGGTTTTGCGATAGCGTCAGGCATAGGTCGAGTGAGGCATTTCCACGCAGGTGCAGTTGCGGCCGGTTTGCTTGGCCCGATACATCGCATGATCGGCCCGCGACAGCAGGCTGTGCAAGGTGTCATCGCGTTGCACGGTGGTGGCGCCGATGCTGACGGTCAGATTCAGGCTGTGGCCGTTGTAGGCATATTCGTGTTGTTCGACGTGCTGGCGGATTTTCTCGGCAATTTTCTGACCGGTGTCGCCGTCGGTGTCCTTCAACAACACGATAAATTCCTCACCGCCCCAGCGGCAGACAATATCGGCGTGGCGCAGACAGCTTTGCAGATCGCGGGCGAAGCCGAGCAACACCTGATCGCCGGCCATATGACCATGGGTGTCATTCAACGCCTTGAAATGATCGAGATCGAGCAGCAGCGCAGTCAGCGGTCTGGTCTCGCGCTGAGCTTCGTGCAACGCCTGCGCGGCGAGAATATCGAAGCCGCGGCGGTTGGGCAGGCCGGTGAGGCTGTCGAGCGTGGCCAATGCCTGGATCTTTTCCTGGTAGCGTTTGATCACCCGGTTGAGCAGCACCAGCACGATCAGGGTCACCAGCAGGCAGATCAACAGATTGAGGTACAGCGACTGGCGGATTTCACTCAACGCGCCGTCTTCACGTTTATCAACGAACAGGTACCAGTTGAGCTCTGGAATGAACCGCACGTTGAGGAAATGCCCCTGGCCGTGGGTGGAATATTCATAGCTGCCGCTGTGCGGTTTCGGCAACTGGCTGATCAGGCTCTTCATGCTGTCCAGCTCGCCGAGGCTCTGGCCGATGTGCGCACCCTGCGGCCCGCCCTCGGCGCCGGTCAGGACCAGACGCCCGAAGGTGTCGACGAAGTACACACTGCGTTGATAGCGCTGTTGATATTTGTCGATCAGCTTGATCACCGCGTCGACGGTCAGCCCGACACCCGCCGCGCCGATGAAGCGATCGTGGTAGTCATAAACCTTGTAGTTGATGAAAAACGTCAGGTTGTCCTTGTTGGCCAGGTCCGGGTCGACGTTGATCTCGTACGGGTCTTTCATGTCGCGCACGCGGAAGTACCAGGCGTCGCGCGGCTCGTCGACCTTGACCTGCTTGAGCACGCCCTTGGCGTGGTAGTAGGTATGCGTGCTGTCGGAGACGAAAAACGCCGTATAGGCGCCGTAATGGGTCATGACCTCGTCGAGGTAGCGGGTCATCTGCTCCGGGTCCTGCTCACCGTTGACCACCCAGTCGCGCATGAACGTGTCGCGGGACATCATCGAAGAGATCAGGATCGGCCGGACCAGATCCTTCTGGATTTCCGAATAGACCGTGTCGGAGGTCAGTGGCAGTTCGGTGTTGACGATGTTGTCGCGGATCGACGCCCGCGAGGCGTAGTAGCTCAGCAACGAAGTAGCGAGGAAGCCGGCGCCGAGCAGCGCGACCAATGTCAGCACCAGTGAGCGTTGCGAGTACAGCGGTGTACGAAGCGGCATGGCAGATCCGTTGGCAGTGGCCCGATGGCAAGCATTTTAGTGGCATGGCCAGGAAAAGACTGCGGGATTTGTGCCGGAAATGGCGGGGGCTCTGACTCGGCGGTGTGTCGGTTAGATCGCAGGCCCTCACTTCAGCCCTCTCCCGGAGGGAGAGGGCTGAAGTGTGGTGATTTCATTACCTGAGTTCGACGGGTTATCACTGAATGACAACTCTCTTGCAGACACCTCGGTCAGTTCCCTCTCCTGGGGGAGAGGGCTAGGGTGAGGGCGACCTTCCGGATCAGCCCCGAGAAGCCAGATACACCCGCCATCCCCCCAAATGGCTGATATCCACCGCACCTTCCAACCCATACGCCTCGCAAATGAAACCGCTCTCCCAGCGGCCATCCGCCAGTTGCACCTTGCCCAACCCGAGCGGCGCCGGTATTCCGGTGAGAAACGAACCCAACTCGCCGCTCGGCAACTCCCACACTTCCACGGCAATCGCCACACCGCCGTCCCTGACGCGCACCATGCCCGGGCGCAATGGCGGGCCGCCAGCCAGCGCGAACAGTTGATAGTCCGGCGAGCTGAACGTGGTTTCCAGCAAGCGCCCGCCACGCTGGGTCAATTGCCAATTCAATGGCAGCCCTTGCAGATGCGCGCCGCACACGACGATGCGCGCGTGATCGTTGCGCGCCACGGTGGCCGGCACCGGCAAGGCTGCATCCTGCTGACGCTGCAACGCATCCGCCACGCTCAACAGGTACTGGTCGGTAAACGCCCGGCCAAACAGCGTCACGCCCCACGGCAATCCATTGGTCATGAACCCGCTCGGTACGGCGACGGCGGCGTAATCGAGCAGGTTCATGAAGTTGGTGTAATAACCCAGTTCGGAGTTGCGCAGCACCGGTTCGGCCTCAAGTTCGGCCAGTGTCACTGGGCGCCCGATCGTCGGGGTCAGCACGCAGTCGAGGTTTTCCAGCGCTTGATCGCAGAGGGCTTTGAGCGCCTGCAGCCGATACTGCGCGCGGAACGTCTGCACGCCGGTCACCGCCGGCGCCTTGGCCAGAACGGCGCGGATCACCGGCAGGACTGCTTGCGGATTCTGCTCCATGAGTTCACCGGCAACGCTGTAACGCTCGGCAACCCACGGCCCGTCATACAGCAAACGCGCCGCTTCGAGGAAAGGCGACAGGTCGAGTTCAACCGCTTCGCCACCCAGCGCCTTGAGCCGCTCGACGGCGTCTTCGAACAACCGCGGCCCTTCGCTGCAACCGAAGAATTCGAGGTTCTGCGCGCGCGGCACGCCAAAGCGAAATGGCCGTGGCGCGCCGAACGCCGTGCCGTCATTCCAAGCCGGGTTACGGCGGCTGTACTCGTCACGCGGATCGGGTTTTGCGGTCAATGCCAACAACTGACTGGCCTCACGCGCCGTCGCGGTAAACGTGGTGACACAATCCAGCGTGCGGCACGCTGGCAGCACGCCGGCCGTCGAGATCAGGCCTTTGCTCGCCTTCAGTCCAACCAGATTGTTCAGCGCTGCCGGCACTCGGCCGGAGCCGGCGGTGTCCGTGCCCAAGGCAAAACTCGCCACGCCCAGTGCCACCGCCAGCGAAGAACCGGCGCTGGAGCCGCCCGACGGATACTCGGGCAAAACGCTGTTGGGGCAGGCGCCATACGGCGAGCGACTGCCGTTGAGGCCGGTGGCGAACTGGTCAAGATTGGTCTTGCCTAGCGGAATCGCGCCCAGCGCCAGCAGTTGCTCGACGATGGTCGCCGAGCGCTGCGGTACGTAGGCAAACTCCGGGCACGCGGCCGTGGTCGGGATGCCGGCCAGATCGATGTTGTCCTTGATCGCGAACGGCACGCCAAACAGCGGCAGGCTGTCGAGGTCGCGATCGTCGAGAGCAGAGAGATAAGGCTCCAGTTCGGCGGCGCTGAGCAGGTGGATGAACAGGTGATAATCCGGGTTCAGCGCGGCGGCTTTTTCACGCAGCTGCAGCAGCAATTGCCGCGGTGTGGTGTCGCCATTGTGGTAGGCCTGGCGCAGGGCATCGAGTTGCAGATTCATCAGTGGCTCCTTGTTCAGAATGGGCTTGAGTCGAGTTCCAGCACCACAACGCGCTGGCCGGCGCGCACCGCCGAACCGGGTTGCACGCGTATCTCGCGGACCACCCCGGGCAGCGGCGCGAGCAACGGGATTTCCATCTTCATCGACTCGAGAATCACCAGCACATCGCCCGCAGCAATACGCTGGCCGGCCTCGACCTGCACTTGCCAGAGATTGCCGGCGATGTGGCTGTCGACGCTGTGTTCGCCGGCCGCCAGCGGCGCGTCTTCAATGGTTTCGGCATGTACTTCTTCGCTGTCGAAATGCGCCTGGCCGCTGGCGATCCAGCGCTCGCGTTCGGCATTGAAAGCACCCTGTTGCTGAGCACGAAAGGCGTCAATGCTTTGCGCTTCACGACTGAGGAATGCCTGGTAATCGGCAAGATTGAGCTGACTGTGTTCGATGTTCAGTTCGAAGCGCCCAAGCGGGAAATCGCGACGAATGCGCAGCAATTCTTCAGCGCTGACCGGGTAGAAACGGATCTGATCGAAGAAGCGCAGCAGCCACGGTTTGCCGTCGAACGCGGCGACTTCGCGGTAGCGATTCCACATCTGCAGCGTGCGCCCGACGAACTGATAACCGCCGGGGCCTTCCATGCCGTACACGCACATATACGCGCCGCCGATGCCCACCGAATTCTCCGCCGTCCAGGTGCGCGCCGGGTTGTATTTGGTGGTGACCAGACGGTGGCGCGGATCGAGCGGCGTCGCCACCGGCGCACCGAGGTAGACGTCGCCCAGGCCCATCACCAGGTAGCTTGCGTCGAACACCGTGCGCTGCACCTCGTCGAGGTTCGGCAGGTCGTTGATGCGCCGGATGAACTCCAGATTGCTCGGGCACCACGGCGCGTCCTTGCGTACGGTGGTCATGTATTTTTCGATCGCCAACTGGCAGGCCGGATCGTCCCACGACAGCGGCAGATGGACGATCCGCGACGGCACTTGCAAGTCCTTGGCGGCGCACACCGCGTCCCACTCGCCGGCGATGATCGCGAGCAGATCGGCCAGCGGCAGTTGCTCGGGCTGGTAGTGCACCTGCAGCGAGCGGATGCCGGGGGTGAGGTCGATCACGCCGCGCAGGTCTTTGCTTTCCAGTGCCTGCATCAATGCGTGGGCGCGGAAGCGCAGAACCAGGTCGAGCTCCGGCGCGCCGATCTCCAGCAGCAGATGCGTATCGCCAGAAACCCGGCCAACGAGCCGCGTATCGTCCTGACCCAACTCCAGCACCACAGGCGACACAACCCCCTGTTGGAGCGAGCCTGCTCGCGATGGCGCCAGTTCAGACACCGCATCAACTTCATCGCCAGCAGGCTGGCTCCCACAAGGGCCATCCCATTTCAGGGCGAGATTGCGCGCGGTCTTGAGATCGACGGGAATGAATTGGATTTTATCGCCCGCCTTGAGCTGCCCCAACTGCCACAAATCCGCTTCGATCACCGTCACCGGGCAGACAAACCCGCCCAGGCTCGGACCATCCGGGCCAAGGATTACCGGCATGTCGCCAGTGAAATCCACCGCGCCGATCGCATACGGGTTGTCATGAATGTTCGATGGATGCAGACCCGCTTCACCACCGTCCGCGCGCACCCATTCCGGCTTCGGTCCGATCAGGCGCACGCCGGTGCGGCTGGAGTTGAAATGCACGGCCCATTCGGTGGCAAAAAACGTATCGATGTAATGTTCCGTGAAGTATTCCGGCGCGCCGTGCGGGCCGTAGATCACTCGGATCTGGCGCAAGTCCGGCAACACGCTGACGTGCTGTTCGGCCAGTTGCTGACCGCTGCTGCGATCACTCAGCGCTGGAACATGCAGCACGTCGCCGGCACGCAACGCACGACCACCATGCCCGCCGAATTGGCCGAGGGTGAAAGTGCTTTTGCTGCCCAGATAATCCGGCACCTGCAAGCCGCCGCGCAGGCACAGATAACTGCGTGCGCCCGCGGCGCTGAGGCTGCCCAAGTGCAAGGTCGCGCCGGCCGGGATCAACAGCGCGGTGTTCATCGGCACGTTTGCGCCATCGAGGGTCAGCGTCAGCGCTGCGCCGGTCACCGCCACCACGGACTCGCAATTGAAACGCAGCAACGGCCCGCTCATGGTGATTTCCAGCGCCGCTGCGCCTTCAGGATTGCCAAGCAGGCGATTGCCCAGGCGTAGCGCGCGGCTGTCCATCGGCCCCGAGGGCGGCACGCCGACGGCCCAGTAACCGAGGCGGCCGGGATAGTCCTGCACGCTGCTTTGCGTGCCGGCGCTGAGCACTTCGAAGGTGTTGGCGCGATAGATCAGATGCTCGAGACAACGGGTCCACGGTTCGCCGCTGGCGAAGGGCGCGTCGAGGAGAATTTGCCTCAGATAATCGCGATTGGTTTCCACCCCGTACAGCACGCTGTCGCCCAGCGCCTGATGCAACTCGGTGCGCGCCTGTTCGCGGGTCGGCGCCCAGGTGATGAGCTTGGCGATCATCGGATCGAAATATGGCGGGATCTCGCAACCGGCCTCGACCCAGGTGTCGATGCGCAACTGCACACCATTGGCCGGTGGAAATTGCACCGCCGTCAGCAAGCCCGGACTCGGCTGAAAATCGCGCCCCGGATCTTCCGCATAGAGCCGCGCCTGAATCGCATGGCCCTCGGGTTGCAGCCCGCGATACAGCGCGCTCAGCGGCGGCAGATCACCGGCCGCCAGCTCGACCATCCAGCGGACCAGATCGACGCCCCAGACCTGTTCGGTGACGCCATGCTCGACCTGCAAACGCGTGTTTACTTCGAGGAAATAAAAGCGCTGCGCCTCGCTGTCAAAGACGAATTCGACGGTGCCGGCGCTGCGGTAATTCACCGCTTTCGCCAGTTTGATCGCCCCCGCGCAGAGTTCTTCAGCCATGCCGTTCGGCAGATTCGGCGCCGGGGTTTCTTCGAGGACTTTCTGGTTGCGCCGCTGCACCGAACAGTCGCGCACGCCGAGGGCGATCACCTCGCCGCGACCGTCGCCGAACACCTGCACTTCCAGATGCCGGGCGCGCTGGATGTACTTTTCGATGAACACCCCGGCGTCACTGAAATTGTTCTGGCCAAGACGTTTCACCGCGTCGAAGGATTCGCGCAATTCGCTGGCGCTGCGGCACACGCGCATGCCGATGCCGCCACCGCCGGCGGTGCTTTTCAGCATCACCGGGTAGCCGACTTGTTCAGCGGCGTTCAGGGCTGCATCGAGACCATCGAGCAAGTCGCTGCCTTCAAGCATCGGCACGCCGTGCTGTCTGGCCAGAGCGCGAGCGGTGTGCTTGAGGCCGAACACGCGCAGTTGTTCAGGTGTCGGGCCGATGAAGGCGATGCCTTGCGCTTCGCAGGCTTCGGCGAACGCGGCGTTTTCCGACAGAAATCCGTAACCGGGATGAATCGCTTTGGCGCCGCTTTGCCGGGCGACGGCGAGGATCTTCTCAACCGCCAGATAGGTGTCAGCCGCGGCGCCCTCACCGAGGCTGTGGGCTTGATCGGCTTGCAGGATGTGCAGGCTGGCGGCATCGGCTTCGGAGTACACCGCCACGCCTTGCACTTGCAGTTGCGCGAGGGTGCGCAGAATGCGGCAGGCAATGGCGCCACGGTTGGCAATCAGGACTTTTTCGAACATGGCATAACCCCTGAAGGGGAAGCGGGCCGTCCCGCTGTTTTTTGACTGACATCCGGGCCGTCCCGGATGGAAAAAACATTCACCAAACCACCTCGGATCCCTTGTAGGAGTGAGGTGGATTCACTTCTTCACACACTGCCCGGACCGCGCCTGGCACAGGGCAAACAGCCAACGCCGCAACCGGCTGATTTTCAGTTCCATACCAGCAACTCCGCAGGCGTCGGGTTATAGGCGTTGCATGGGTTGTTCAGCTGCGGGCAGTTGGAAATCAGCACGATCACGTCCATCTCCGCGCGCAAATCGACGTACTTGCCCGGCGCTGAAATCCCGTCCTCGAAGGTCAGCCCGCCATTCGCCGTAACTGGCACGTTCATGAAAAAATTGATGTTCGGGCCGATGTCGCTTTTGCTCAGTCGGCCGTCGTGGGCACAGGCGCGCAGGTAGTTGTCGCGGCAGCTGTGCATGTAGCGTTTTTCCAGGGCGTAGCGCACGGTGTTGCTCTCTTGCGCGCAGGCGCCGCCGAGGGTGTCGTGGCGCCCGCAGGTGTCGGCGACGATGGTCAGCATTGGCTGGCCGAGGTTGGAATACAGCACGCTGCCGGTGCTCAGATACACGCTGTTCTGCCGGCGCAAGGTGCGCTGCACGTCGTAGCGTTCCTTGGGGTTGGCGAGGCTGTAGAACAAGGTGTCGATGGCCTGATTGCCTTCCAGATCGAGAATGCGCAGGGTCTGGCCGGCCTTGACCTCCAGCAGCCAAGGCTCGCCCGCCGGGATGGTGGCGCGGTACACCGCAGCGTCGGGTTGTTTTTGCGAAGTGGCGATAGCAACGGACATGGCAACGATCCTCAGGCGAACAAACGGTCGGTATTGATGAAGCCGCGCTGGTTTTCCGGGCGCGAGGTGCGGCAGTGCTCGGCGACGCTGGCGTCAGCGTTCATCCAGCTGAGCTTCAGCGGTTTTGGCGCGTAGTCTGGCGCTGGGTCCATCGGGTGTTGCAGGGCGGTGAGTACCACCAGGGTGTCCATCGGCGCGTACAACTCGATGTAGTCGCCAGCCTTGGAGTTGCCTTCGACGAAGTGGAATCGTCCGGCCTCATCGACGTCCACCCGGCTGAACAGATTGAGGGTCATCAGCAGATCGGACAGGCCCAGGCCCCACTTGCCGAGCTCCACCAGCAGATTGTCGGTGCCGTTGCGGAAGAAGCCGTTGCGCAGTTCCTGATAGCGGCCCTGTCCGTATTTTTCGGCGACTTCTTGCGCGCAGAGCACGCCGCCGAGGCTGTCGCTCCAACCGCAGGTGTCAGCGGTGATCGCGGCCAGTACGCGGCCCATGTCCGAATACAGGCAATGGCCGCTGGTGAGCTTGGCGGTGTGTTGGCATTTGAGGCTGTCGGGCAGGTTCAGCCGCTCGGTTTTTTCGTTCGCATTGAGCAGGGTCAGGCTGACGTTGGCGCCACCGCGCAGGTCGGTCAGGCGCAGCAGTTGGCCGCGCTTGAGCACGAAAGAACGGTGGCCGCCACCGGGCAGCATTTCCTCAGCAAAGGGCGGGAACAATTGGGTCGAATCAGTCATTGGCGTGTTCATCAATGCAGTCCTCTCAAGCGGTGCGAAGGGTGCCGGCCAAGGGCAGCGGCAGAGCGTCGACGGCGGCGCGCTGGGCGCGGCGGTCGCTGTTCAAAGGGATGTCGTAAGTGATGCGCGCGCCGTAGGCGCCGGGGGCATGCGGGTCGAGGCGCACCTTGTCGAACACCAGCAGTCGGGTGCCGAGGTTGAAGCCTTCGGACAAATCGTGAGTGACCATGAACACCGTCAAACGCGTCTCGCGCCACAGCTCCAGCAGCAGCGCATGCATGTCTTTGCGGATGCCCGGATCAAGTGCGCCGAACGGTTCGTCGAGCAACAGCACGCGCGGTTTCATGATCACTGCCTGGGCAATCGCCAACCGTTGCTGCATACCACCGGAGAGCTGCGCCGGGTACTTGTCCAGCGCATGACCGAGGCCGACCTTGCCCAGCAATGCCGCCGCCTGCTCGCGCGCCTCGCGCCTGGCGCTGCCGAACAACCGGCCGAGCAACGGCGCGTGCGGCAGTTCCAGACCGAGGGCGACGTTGTCGAGCACGCTCAGGTGCGGGAACACCGAGTAGCGCTGGAACACCACGCCACGGCTGGCGTCCGGCTCGCTGGCCAGTGGCTGGCCGTCGAGCAGAATCTCGCCGCGACTGGCGCTTTCCTGGCCGAGCAGCAGGCGCAGGAAGGTCGATTTGCCGCAACCGGACGCGCCGACCAGGGTGCAGAATTCACCCTCGTTGACGCTCAGGTTCAAACCCTCCAGCACGACCTGATCGGCGTATTGCTGCCAGACGTTTTTCACTGTGATGAAGCTCATTTGCCGGCCCCCTCATACCAAGGGAAGGCGCGTACCGTCAGGCGTTTCAAGCCCCAGTCCATCAGCCAGGCGAGGAGGGTGATCCACACCACGTACGGCAGAATCACGTCCATCGCCAGATAACGACGAACGAGGAAGATCCGGTAGCCAAGGCCGTCGGTCGAAGCGATCGCTTCGGCGGCGATCAGGAACAGCCACGCCGAGCCGAGCATCAGCCGCAGCGAAATCAGCAGGCGCGGCAGCAATTGCGGCAGCACCACGCGCAGCATCAGCGTCCAGGTCGAAGCGCCGAGGGTTTGCGCCTTGATCAGCAGTTCGACGGGAATCTCCCGGGCGCGTTGTTCCAGATCGCGGGCGAGGGCCGGGGTGATGCCGATCACGATCAACATGACTTTCGACAACTCGCCCAAACCGAAAACAATGAACAGAATCGGCAGGATCGCCAGCGGCGGCACCATCGACAACACCGTCAGCAGCGGCGACAACGGTGCCCCGAACAGCGGCAGCGCGCCCGCGGCGATGCCCAGGCACAGCCCGGCCAGTGCAGCAATGCCAAGGCCGATGGCCAGGCGCCGCAGACTCGACGCAGTGTCCTGCCACAACAGGTAGTCACCGGTGCGGCTGTCGGCAGTGAAGGCCAGGCGTTTTACCGCATCGGTCATCTGCACGGCGCTGGGTAGCAGTTTGTCGTTGGGGTTGTCCGCCAGCCGCTCGGCCGAGCCGGTGAAGTAGGCAAACAGCACCAGGGCGAAAGGCAGAAGCACCAGCAGCAGGCGACTCGGGCGATCCGGGTGGCGATTGATCAGGCGCATGGCCAAATCCTCCGTGGCTTACAGCTTGGCG
Source organism: Pseudomonas koreensis (assembly GCF_036668835.1). GTDB lineage: Bacteria > Pseudomonadota > Gammaproteobacteria > Pseudomonadales > Pseudomonadaceae > Aquipseudomonas > Aquipseudomonas koreensis_I. Next base: position 726,404 of record NZ_JAZEVW010000001.1, on the reverse strand, counting down.
TCGGCGGCCATCTGCACGTAAGTCGGATCGAAACGCAGCTTGAGATTGCCGGTGTCGCCGCTGGTCACGCCGTTGGCGAAACTCATGCCGACCGCGCTGGGATCTTTCGCACCTTCGCCGAGCAAACCGTGCTCGAAGGAAAACTCGGCGACCTTGCGCAGGGTGTCCGGCAGTTGTTTGCTGGTGGTGAAGCTCAGGGCTTCGGCTGGCGTGGCGAACAGTCTGGTGGTGTCCAGTTGCGCCTGGAATCCGGCGAGATCGGTGCCCGAGGCCTTGGCCATGTGTTCCAGTGCAGCCTTGCTCGCAGCGTTCTTCGCGTTCATCAGCGCGACCACTTCGAACCATGCGCCGGTCAGCGCTTTGCCCAGCGCCGGGTTGTCTTTGAGGGTGGCGCTATTGACCACCATCATGTCCATGATCTCGCCGGGAATCTGGCTGGAGTTGAACACCTCGGTCACGCCGGGTTTGGCCTTGATGTCCGAAAGCATCGGGTTCCAGGTGGTCACGGCCTTGACTTCATCGGTATTGAAAGCGGCAGAAATATCGGCGTCGGAGGTGTTGACCACTTTCAGGTCTTTTTCGGTCAGGTCGACTGAATCCAGAGCGCGGGCCAACAGGTAGTGCGAAACCGACAGCTCGACCAGGTTGACGTCCATGCCCTTGAGATCGGCGACTTTCTTGCCCTCGCCCTTGAGGACGATGCCGTCGTTGCCATTGGAAAAGTCGCTGACAATCAGCGCGGTGCTGTCAACGCCGCCGGCGGCCGGAATGGTCAGCGCATCCATGTTGGTCATGGTGCAGCCGTCGAACTGGCCGGCGGTGTACTGGTTGATCGACTCGACGTAATCGTTGAGCTGCACGACGTCGATCTTGATCCCGTATTTCTTCGCCCATTTGTCGACGATGCCCTGGCTGCCGGCGTATTCCCATGGCATCCAGCCGGCGTAGATCGTCCAGCACACGCTGAAGTGGTCTTTTTGGGCAGCGGGGGATTGCGTGCTGAGCAGCGCGGCGAATGCGGCGGCGAGCAGGGCGGGCAAACGTAGTCGGGTCATGGTGAGTTCTCCAGTTGATGAGGGCGGACAGGAAGGCAACGCGGCACCGCGAACGGTGGCTTGTCTCCCGGGCTTTTGTCCCGCCGTGTAACCTCAACTGGAGGTCGCCAACTCTCGGACCAGCCACTCGCACATGCGAGCCGGAACCCTAGTCAGCCATTGCAAATTGTGGTGCCGCGAACCTGTGATGACTCCTGCACAAGGTTGCTAAAGCGAGAGGCGTGCCAAGTTGGCGAGAAGCCTCTGGCTCGGGGGCTGGCTGACGATGGCAGTTGATCAGGCGCGATCGCTGCGCTTTGTGTTGGTGCGCGACTGCACCGTCGTGCAGCGTTCGAGGGTGGCGATATCAGCGCGATGGATTTATCGATGAGGGCTATCAATCAGCGCATGAATGCCGGCTGTTCGTTGATGAACAACCTTTCATCGATGACTTGTTTCAACTTGTTGCAGGAACGCACCAGATGCCGAAATCGCTGTCTGATTTTTCGTCAGTCACCGATTAAATGACTGATGCCTGCCAGCGTCGCTGGTGCGGCCCACCCGCGGTCCAGGAGGCCGCCATGTATAGACGAATTCTTCTGCTTGCTGCGTTGATGTTTTCCGTTGCCGGTTGCGTCCCGTATTCCTACGCGGACTCGTATTATTCCGAGGTGTACACCTCACCCGCACCGGCCTACTACAACACAGGTGGCACGTATTACCGGGGCGGCAGCACGTATTATGCGGCGCCGCGTTATTATCAGCCCGCACCACGTTATTACCAGCAACCGCGTTACTACCAGGCGCCGCGCTACTACCAACCGGCCCCGCGTTACTACGAAAGCCGCCGCTGGCACGGCAACGATCGCGGACGCTGGGAAGGCCACCGTCGCGGCGGTTGGGACAATGATCGAGGTCGTGGCAATTACGACCGGCACAGTGGACGTGGTGACCACAACGGCCGTGGCAATCGCTGGTAAACAACCGCAAATGAACAGCGGCGCATGAAGCGCCGCTTTTTTATGCCCGTCAGAAAAGTGCTCCAGTAGCCATCTCCGAGGAGATTCACAGACGCTTCCTACATTTTCATTTCCAGGCATTTGTTAGCGTTTGCAGATGCCGAACGAGGCGGGAAATCCTCAGCTCGATAGCGGCGAAAAACGGACGTTATCGCGATGAAGCTGCTTGTTGTTCACCAGAATTTTCCGGGCCAGTTCCGCCATGTGCTGCTGGCCGCGATTGCCCGTGGTGATGAAGTCCTGGCGATAGGCCGGGACACGGCGCCGGGTCTCGCCGGTGTGAAATTGTTCCGCTATCGAGCTGGCAAAAAAACACCGGCCAACATTCACCCTTATCTGATCCGCTACGAGCAAGCGGTGATCGATGGCCAGAAGGTCTTCAGGATTCTGACCCGCCTGAAACAGGCGGGCTATCGACCCGACATAGTCCTTGCTCATCCTGGCTGGGGGGAAACGCTCTTCGTCAAAGACGTTTTTCCAGATACGCCGCTTGTCCATTATTGCGAGTATTACTATCAGGCAAACGGCGCGGACTCCGGGTTCGATCCCGAATTTGCGCGCGCTGAATGTGAGTCTTCAAGGCTTCGAGTGCTCAACTCGATGCATCTGTTGAATCTTGAACAATGTGATCTGGCGATCGCGCCTACATACTGGCAACGCAGTCTTTTTCCTCAAGCTTATCGATCCAGAATCAGGGTCATCCACGAAGGTGTTGTTCAGAACAGCAGCGTCGCGCAAGTCGAGTCTGTTGTGCTGCCCTGTGGGGTCGAGCTGAAAGCCGGACAACCGATCGTGACCTATGTCGCGAGGAATCTGGAGCCGTATCGCGGCTTTCACAGTTTCATGCGAGCGATCCCGCTGATCCAGGCTGCGTGTCCGAGCGCCCGGATAGTCATCGTGGGAGGGGACGAAGTCAGCTACGGACGGATGCCGGCTGAATATGCCAACTGGCGTTGCAGAATGCTGGCCGAAGTGAAGTTCGATCATTCCAGAGTGCATTTCACCGGAAAACTTCCTTATCAAACGTATAGAGCGATTTTGCAGCTTTCGACGGTTCACGTTTATTTGACCTACCCGTTTGTGTTGTCGTGGTCGTTATTGGAAGCGATGGCTTCCGGTTGCGTGGTAGTCGCTTCGGATACGGCTCCGGTAATGGAAGTGATTCAGGACGGGGTTAATGGACTGCTGGTTGATTTCTTTGACTGTCAGGCGATTGCTGAAAGGGTAAGCAAGGTATTGAACTCGTGCGGTGAATATAACGCTCTGCAATTGGCTGCAAAGAAGACCGCGAGCGAATTCGATGTAGCGGCCGGCACGAAGCAATATTTTGAGTTGTTTGAAAACGCTACGTCGGGGCCTAACAGTAAACGGACTGCTGTTCGGTTTGGGGCGGGGATTTGAAATGCTCGTGATCTCGCGTAAGCAAGCGGTCAAGTGGCTTAAAAGGTTATTGAAGTTTGGCTTGTTCGTATATGTCTGTTATTGCATTGCGGAATTTCATATTCGCAAAGAACAGTCCGCTGAGGCGGCGGCAATCTATCAAGCGGACCAGAAGGCCTGTCAACAGAAGCTGGCGAGCATGAAACAGGTGCCGATATTGGGCGGCGCTTATGTGGATAAGACGCTGGTCCCGGAGTTTTACGTTGGCATGCCAGAATTGGTGAATAAGAAAGCTTGTTTGGCGATTGCTCTGAAGGGTTTTTTCTGGTGGACCGGGACGGGTATCCATCGGTACCAGAGTCAGGGCTTGGAATCGATCCCTGCAAGTTGGCATCTCTATAAGTTGAACGCCGGGCTTTATACAAGAAAAGCAACCAACGAGCCCCATGAGCGAGGTTATCGCCACGTCAACTGGCCGGATGAGTTAATTGTGAAGTTGAAGAATTATCCGGGGCTGGAGATTTGGCTAAATGCTCCTCCACCTCATTTCAAGAATGAGGGTTCTGTCAGAACATTTGTTATTACTGGCTGGCCGCGGCGTGATGGCACACCTCGGTTGATAGACTGTGACGGCTTGATTCGCCCGGCTTCCGAGGAAAAACTAACTGACGAGAAATTGGCAAAGTTAAGCAGGGCCGAATTGGAGAATCTGGATTTTGGAAAGCTGAATTTTTACTGCACTGTCAATCTGGATAACTTCGACTTTGCCGGGGGGCACGGTAACGTAGATCTCGGCCTGTCATCATTACGCGAAGCACCTGAGATGCTCAAGTTTCTCAGTGATTATCTTTCACACTCTGTTATTACAAGGAAGTAACGATGAGTTATGTTTTTAATGACATGGAAAAAACAGAAATTTTCAACACGGCCAATAGTTGTAAAGGTATGAGGCTGCGCTCAGAAAAAATAGGGTACGAGGCGCTGAAGCTGGCAGGAGCTGACTGTGCCCCGCTTTATCGTAAGCTGCTCGATATCATTGAGGGAAAGGTTTCTGAAGTTGCTGCTGCCGACGATGAGGCTGGAAAAGTTCTGAAAAGCGCCAAACTCTGGCTGGCCGTAGCTATTGATGCCAACGGTGGAAACGGTGCTTACTCCGCCCTGATTCGCGGTTACACCTCGCGGCAAGGCGAACTGAGATTGAATAAAATCTTCGATCAAGACCTCATACAATTGTCGTCCAATCAGGTCGCCGTTAATTTCATCAACACCCTGATCAATGGCTCCCTCGCTGGTCGACTCGCACCCTGGACTGTCCCGTCCATCAGCCAGATTGCAGAGATCGATGCCAGTGCAATTGGCAAGGCGCTTTTCAGTGAAGATTGCGGCGAGAACGACACTGCCGTTAGCCGCAATGCCGGTTGGTCCGGAACGGTCGGTTTCAGCTTGTTGGGTGGAAGGCCTCCCTATGAAACCTGGCGATTGATCTCCGCCGGTGATGCGCTCGGGGAAGATGACGGACCACCCCTTCAGGCGAAAGCCAACCGGCTCGACGACTATAAAAACATTCTCTTCGCCATCGACGCCTACAGTGTCGGCCTGCGAGCGGCGATCAATAATTTCGGCGTCAATCCACTGCAAAGCCTGCTTTCAGTGGTGCCGGAGCAAATCAACATCGCGCTGGCGAGTGGCAGTGTGAATCCGCTGATTCAGCAGGTAGTGAAAGGCACGCCTGTTGCCGCCGTGGTCGAGCTGATCTTGCGCTACGGCCAAAACGAATTCTTCGACATGTTCAGGCGCACCTACGATGGCGATTCTTCTGCCACACCCACCACCAACGAAACCTTCGCCAGCAACGCTTATGCATTCTTCTCGGCGTTTTCCCCAGAGCAGTCGCAAAGCATCGTCACCCGAACAATAGGCGAGTTCGGTAATGCCAATGCATGGGCAAAACTGGCAGGCGAGGCGACGACGCTCGGTCTGGCGTTGCGCAACTCTTTGCAGCAACTCAGTGAAGTCGTCATAGAACGAGCCGACGGTTATCCCGACCGCAACCTCGAACTTTACGATTCGCACACTGGCGAAGGCTTTATCACCGCCCAGTGGCTGGCAGATCGTGCGCAGATGCTGGCCCGGTTGATTGCCCGAACCCAGGGCTCGTTTGGGGAACAATCGCTGCAAAGGTTTTCCTACTCCGATCTCGCCTCAGGCAGACAAGCGCCGATGACCACCGGTGTATTGAACCCCCTGGCCATGTTCGGTGATGACGGCGGGCGCTCTTTCGCCGGTGGCGCAAATGGCGATCACCTGTATGGCGGCGAGGGCAATGATTTGATCGATGGGATGGCCGGTCACGATGTCATTGAAGGTGGTCGCGGCAGTGATTCGCTAACCGGAGGCGACGGCAATGACGCGCTGTACGGAATGGCCGGTGATGATGGTCTGGTGGGTGGCAAGGGTAACGACTCATTGTTCGGAGGCGAGGGCAATGACCGCTACGAATTTTCCAGCGGCGATGGCATCGACGAGATTGTCGATGCCAACGTAAATGGGCAGCTATGGATCAACGGTTCGCCCATTCCTTCACTCAAGCGCCGCGCGCCATTGAGCAATATCTGGTCTACCGAGGACCAGGCCATCACCCTGACGCTTATTGAACACACGCTGAATATCAAATATGGCCTGAACGATCTGGTCATCATCAAGAATTTCCAGCCGGGAATGCTTGGCATCCATCTCACTGAATACGAGGGACGGCCGGTCGCCGTTGCAGATCTGACACTCCAGGGCGACTGGAAAGCAAAAGACGCTGATCCCTCTGTCCCCGGCGATCAGCCCGCCCACGATGAATTGGGCAACGTTGTGCTGCTGCCCAAGGTAAAACAGCGCAACAAGGCCGATGTACTTTACGGTTCCGCCGCAGACGACGTCATTCTTGGCATGGGCGGTTCTGATCGATTGTTCGGCAAGGCTGGAGACGATCGCTTATTTGGCGACAGGGAGACGACACTCGAAAAAGCCATGGCCGACGGTGACGCCAAGGGCAAGGCGAATCGTGGAGACTGGCTCGACGGCGGGCAAGGTGACGATTTGCTGATCGGGACGGCGTCGCGAGACGTTCTGCTCGGCGGTAATGACCGCGATACCTTGGTCGGCGGTGCGGGCGACGACGTTTTATCCGGAGACGAAACCACCGGTGCGCTGGAGCAGGGTTGGGCCGTCAAACGCGCGGACGTCCCTATTGCTGGCGGTGTGACCAGTCACCGCACGGTCTATTCAAAGGCCTCGGTAAACAGTGCGGCGGAGGGCAGTGACGACGTGCTGTATGGGCAGGGCGGCGAGGACTTTATCAACGGCGGTTGGGGTGAGGACCTGCTTGACGGCGGAGCTGACGACGATTTTCTCAAAGGCGAGCAAGGCCACGACACCCTGGCCGGTGGCAGCGGCAACGACGTGATGCTCGGTGACAACCTTGATTGGGGCGGTGGTCTGTCCAGCAAGCATCATGGCAACGATGTGCTGGACGGCGGCAGCGGTAACGACTTGCTCGCTGGTAACGGTGGCAGCGACGCGTTGTATGGCGGCTCCGGCAATGACACTTTGCAAGGTGATGACGACGTACTGGATGGCGTCGCTGGTGATGCCGCGCACTTTTTTGGCAATGATCTGCTGGACGGAGGTGCGGGCGACGACCGGCTCTGGGGCGGCGGTGCCGATGATCTGCTCTTCGGCGGCGAAGGCAACGATGATCTGATTGCCGATAGCCCTGAACATCCGGTTCGTTACCACGGTAACGACTTTCTTGATGGCGGCGCGGGGGATGACACCCTGCGAGGCATGGGGGGCTCGGATACGCTGCTGGGTGGCGCTGGCGCTGATTTCCTGGATGGCGACGTGTCTGACTTGCAACCGGGCGGAATCAGCAATGACTTCCTTGATGGCGGCGAAGGAAATGACACGTTACAGGGCGGCTTCGGTGCCGACACACTGTACGGCGGGATGGGTGATGACATGCTGGCCGGCGATTACGAACAAACCGCTGAAGCCGATTCGGGCGCCGATTATCTGGACGGTGGCCCAGGCAACGACACCTTGCTCGGTGGCGGCGGCAACGACACGTTATTGGGCGGAGACGGAAGGGACCACCTTCGCGGCGATTCAGGCGACAACTTATTTGATGGCGGGGCAGGTGATGACCTGTTGGAAGGGCTGGAAGGGGCGGACGTTTATTATTTCGGCGCTGGCGATGGCCTGGATGTCGTTACTGATTCTGGTGGCAGAAACATCGTCAGGTTCGGCGCGGGCTTTTCAGCGCTAAACCTGAAAGCTGACATCCTTGAAATGGGGGCCGGCACGGTAATGCGGCTGACCAACGGTACCGGCGACGCGCTGCTCATCCAGCACCACGAGCATTGGAAAGATTCGACTTTCAGCTTTAGTGACGGCGTTGTACTGGGCTATGAAGAAGTGTTGCGCAAAACACTGCCACCGATGCCGGTGCCTGAGTCATCCGCATCTGAAGTTGTCACCGCCATGCAAACCAATGATGTGGTCGATGAAAGCAACGTTGAGGTTGCCATTCAGCCAGACGATGAAACCATTGCGGCGCAAGGCCCTGTTGCATCCGATGCACGCGTTGACTGGAGCGAGAAATTTCTCGCGCGAATCGAGTCGGAGCGCTCTACCCGTAGACACGCCACCGGTTTTGCCTTGAATGAAAATGGTGTTTGGGTTCGTAGCCATATCACCTCCAGCGACACCGGGTACATCACCCACACCGAGCTGATTGATGACCGCGTCGAAACGGGAACATTGTCCGAAGCGCCGTCATGGATGGGGGCGCGTGGCGGGCAAGCAGTGATCAGTGAAAGGCAGTCTGGCGTCACAACCGAGACGGAACAGGCACTGGTAACAGCCGAGGGCGCGACACCGCGCGCAAGCCAGGCGCCGGGCTATTATGGATTCGGTTCTGCCGGTGGTTTTTCATTCAAAACCGGAGATGTTCTGGTCGAAGACAGAAAAGACTCCGGTGCCCTTCAAGGATGGTACGTCTATTCAGCTGAAAGCTTCAGAGCGGGCGAAACGCAGCGCAAGGAGTTTCGCCGCAGCCTGGAAACGGCAACCATCAAACGCAAAATCGTCCATGGCAACGATGCTGGCGGGCGGATTAATGTCGAAGTCGAAAATGTGTTCCACGGTGGTGCGGGAGACGATCTGATCGTCGCTTGTGCAGGCTCCCCTCTCGATTACGGCACTGTCGGTCATAGAACACCGGGCGCGTATTTATCCGCCGGAGCCGGCAACGATACGCTGCTCGGTTCCGAAGGCGCGGACTATCTCGTCAGTGGATCAGGGGATGACTGGCTTTACGGTGAAGACGGTGCGGACACCTACATCATCCAGGCGCATGCCGGCGCGACGACCACGATTGCGGATGTGCTGAACCCGGTTTTCCAACGGCCGGAAGTCGGTGTGGCTGGGTGGAAAGACCCGTACGGATTGGTCGATCAGGATACCGTCGTTCTTCCAGCAGAAGCGAAGCGCGATGCGCTGCAATTGCGCTGGGGGGCTGCGCTGATTGAAACCACCCATGTCGAGCTGGAACCCGATCCGGCGCGCGCGGCTTACCGCCAACCACCTCGGGCGAAAATGCTTTACCCGACGCTCGATATTCAATGGGGTGGAACGCAGAAAGTCCGCATCGTCCTGCCTGAGGCGGGTGATCTGGAAGGGACCGGTATTGAACGTGTCCAGTTTGCTGACGGGACAAGCGTGGGTTTGAGGCATCTTTTGCAGTCGAGTGAGTTGGGCCCCGCACCCGACACTTTTCATACTGGCGTAATCGTCAACAATCCCACCCGTTTCACTTCCTTGCGAGACGGACGAGCACTTCCATTAGTGGGCGGTCGTGGCAATGACACGATAACCGGCGCGGGCGAAATCCGAGGCATGCAAGGGGACGACGTGCTTACGGGTAGCCCGGGTGATGATCTGCTATTGGGTGGGCCAGGCAATGACACGCTGTCCGGCGGCGCTGGCGATGACATCTACCGATACGATGGCCTCGGCCGAGATGTAATCATCAACAGCGGCGGCGGGCTGGATGGAATCGATTTTTCCGAACGCAGGCTGACTATCGACAATTTGAAATTTCACCGTGAGCACGATGATCTGGTGATTGTCGTGGACTACGGCATGGCACCCAAGATTCGCGTTGCCAGGCACTATGCCGGGGTCGAAAGCTCGATCGGATTCATAAGGGTCAGCGAAGGAACAGCGATTCAAGACTACACCGCGACGCAAATTGCCGAGCGACTACATCCTCTCCCGCCCCTGAGGGATGTCGAAGACATTTTGATAAAGGGCGACGATGAAGCCCGACAGGCGATGACGGAAATCATCGAGTTCTACGAACTGAATGTCTGAGCAGCAAGACGACCGATGAGCCAGCCCGCGATGCAATCCCCGTTGCCATCGCGGGCCACGAGCCATCTCAATACTGAGTCAGATCCGCCAAGGGATGCCGCCCCTCCCAAGCCTTGTGAAAATGCGCCTCGACCACTGCTTCCGGCACATGATGAATATCCGGCCAGTGCCAACGCGGCTTCTGATCCTTATCGATCAACCGCGCACGCACGCCCTCACTGAATTCAGGATGCCGGCAGCAGTTGAGGCTCAGGGTGTATTCCATCTGGAACACTTCGGCCAGTGACATGTGCCGCGCGCGGATGGTCTGCTGCCAGACCAGGTGCGCAGTCAGCGGCGAGCCTTCGCTCATGGTTTTTGCTGCGCGGGCGATCAGCGGATCGCTGCTGTCGCATTGCAGGCTGATGGCCGTCCAGGCACAGGCGACATCGCTGACATCAAGCAATTCGTCGATTTGCTGCCGACGCGGCAACCACTGTGCTTCGGGCATCTGCGCCAGTGCTTCCTGTTGCAGGGCCTTGAGCAGGCTGTTGAGTTGCATGCAGGTCTGTTCCTGCCAGTTGAGCTGCAACAAGCCTTTGATCAGTTGCGGTTGTTGTTCGTCGAGCAGAAAACGGTCGGCCAGGCCCAGATCGAGGGCATCACGGCCATTGATGTGCGCGCCGGTCAAACCGAGAAACAAGCCGAGCTTGCCCGGCAAGCGGGCGAGAAACCAACTGGCGCCGACATCCGGGTACAGGCCGATGCTGATTTCCGGCATCGCCAGACGGCTGCTCGGCGTGACGATCCGCGTGCTCGCACCCTGCAACAAGCCCATGCCGCCACCAAGCACGTAACCGTGGCCCCAGCAGATCAGTGGTTTTGAGTAGGTGTGCAGTTGGTAGTCGAGACGATATTCAGCACTGAAAAACTGCGCGGCCAGCGGTGGTACTTCGCCGGGGTGGGCGCGGCAGGCTTCGACCAGACTGCGCACTTCGCCGCCGGCACAGAATGCCTTGGCGCCGTTGCCACGCAACAGCACGCAGACGATTTGCGGGTCGCTGGCCCAGTCGCTGAGTTTGTCGCCGAGGGCGTTGATCATTGGCAGGGACAGTGCGTTCAGCGACTTTTCGGCATCCAGGCTGGCGATGCCGATACGCGCGCCATCGGTGCCGGTGAGTTCTTCGAAGTGCAGATTCATCGTGACCTCGATCGGGAAATTGAACGATCAGTATGATCGTTGTGGGGGAAAGTGCCGGATCTGCGTCAGATCAATTGACAAGCGTGGTCGGCTTTCCTAGGGTTCGCCCCATTGTTTTTGCCGGGTATGACCATGACTGCTGACGACCGTATCAAACTCGAACCGAGCTGGAAGGAGGCACTGCGTGCTGAGTTCGACCAGCCGTACATGGCAGAGTTGCGCCAGTTTCTGCAGCAGGAGCGCGCGGCCGGCAAGGAGATCTATCCGCCAGGGCCGATGATATTCAACGCACTGAATTCGACGCCGCTGAATAACGTCAAAGTGGTGATCCTCGGCCAGGACCCGTATCACGGCCCCGGTCAGGCCCACGGCTTGTGCTTCTCGGTGCAACCGGGCGTGCCGGCGCCACCGTCGCTGGTCAACATCTATAAAGAGTTGAAGCGCGACCTGAATATCGACATTCCCAACCACGGTTATTTACAGAGCTGGGCCGATCAGGGCGTGTTGATGCTCAACACCACCATGACCGTCGAGCGCGCCAACGCCAATGCGCACAAGGACAAGGGCTGGCAACACTTCACCGACCGCATCATTGAAGTGGTCAGCGAGCGGCAGCCGCATCTGGTGTTCATGCTTTGGGGCGCCCATGCGCAAAGCAAGCAGAAGCTGATCGACGCCACCAAGCATCTGGTGCTGACCTCGGTGCATCCGTCGCCGTTGTCGGCTTATCGCGGTTTTTTGGGCTGTGGGCACTTCAGCCGGACCAACAAGTTTCTCGAACAGAATGGCGAAACGCCGATCGACTGGCGCCTTCCACCAATCTAAAAGCTTCGCGAGCAGGCTCACTCCTACTTTGGAATGCGTTCCCCCTGTGGGAGCGAGCCTGCTCGCGAAAAGGGCGCCGCGGACTTCCGACTACTCGGGCTGACGATTCCAGTACTTGAACAACGGCTCCGCCAGAAACAGCACGAACAACAGCCGCATCACCTGCATCGCCGTCACCAATGGCACCGACAGTTGCAGGGTCTCTGCGGTCAGGCTCATCTCGGCAATTCCGCCGGGCATCATGCCCAGGGTCAGCGAACGCAGATCCAGATGAGTCAGCGCACTCAAGCCCAAGGCTGCCAACGAAGCGATCAACATGGTCAGCGCCGTGCCGATCAATGTCCGCCCCATGAATGACGGCGCACGGCGGAAGAATTCCCGGTTGAAATGACAACCCAGACCACTGCCGATCAGCCACTGGCCGATCTGACTGCCGCCATTGGGCAAACCGATGTGCAGGTCCCAACCGATGCTCACCGCCGCACTCACCAGCAACGGCCCGAACAGCCACGGATTGGGTTGACGCAGACGTTGCCAGAGCCAGGCGAGCAGGGCGCCCGCCGGAAACAGAATCGCCAGCCAGCGCCAATCGACGCTGCCCGTATGAGAAATCGGCGTGCCGTCACCGAGCAGGTATTTGAACGCCGCCGGCACACACAACACCACCACCAGCACCCGCAAACTTTGCCCCGCCGCGACGTGGCTGAGCAAAGCGCCGTTGCGCGCGCCGAGGTTGACCATCTCGCCCGAGCCGCCGGGCATGCTGGAAAAAAATGCGGTGGCGCGATCTTCGCCGGTGCGGCGCATCAACCACACGCCGACCACCGCCGACAGGCTGGTGACCAGCGCACCGAAGAAAATCAGACCGAAGTGGCTGAGCACCTGCTCCATCACCAGCGGGGTGAAGTGCAGGCCGATGCCGATGCCGACGATCCACTGGCCGCACTTGCGTCCGCCAGGGATTTCCGTGAGTTGCCAAGGGGTCAGGCAGCGCACGAGGATGATCGCCAGTAACGAGCCGACCATCCACGGCAACGGCCAGCCGATCTGGCTGGCGAGGTAACCGCCAAGCAGACCGACCAGCGGGGTTCCCCACCAGGATTTCAGGGCAGAGCGATCAAACATCGGCAATGACGCGCCGTGCCGCCGAACGTTTGCGCCAGATGCGGATCAGCGGCATCAGCAGCATGATTGCCGTCAGGATCCAGCAGCCGAAGGTGATCGGGCTCGACCAGAGGATTTCCAGCGCACCATTGGAAATCGACAGTGCGCGACGCAGGTTCTGCTCCATCAGACCGCCGAGGATGAAACCGAGCAGCAGCGGCGACAACGGGAAGTCCAGCTTGCGCAGGATGTAACCGAAGATGCCGATCCCGATCATCAGGAACAGGTCGAAGGTGGTGGCGTGCACCGCATAGACGCCGATCCCGGTGATGATCGCGATGACAGGCACCAGGGCCCAGTTCGGCACGGCGAGAATGCGGGTGAAGACACGGATCATCGGAATGTTGAGGATCACCAGCATGATGTTGGCGATGAACAACGACGCGATCAGGCCCCAGACAATGTCCGGTTGCTGTTGGAACAGCAGCGGGCCCGGGGTGATGTTGTACAGGGACAACGCGCCGATCATCACCGCAGTGGTGCCGGAACCCGGAACGCCGAGGGTCAGCATCGGCACCAGTGCACCGCATGCTGCGCCGCCGATGGCGGTTTCCGGTGCCGCGAGGCCACGGGCGTCGCCTTCACCGAATTTGCCGCTGGTGCCGGCGATGCGCTTCTCGGTCATGTAGGCCACGGCACTGGCGAGGGTCGCGCCGGCACCGGGCAAAACGCCCATGATGAAGCCGAGCACCCCGCAGCGCAGGTTGACCGTGAATACGGACGCCGCTTCCTTGAAGTTGAACATCATGCGGCCGGTAGCTTTTACTGCTTCCTGGCCGTGGTGGGTTTTTTCCAGCAGCAGGAGGATTTCGCTGATCGAGAACAGACCTAGCACCAGCACGACGAACTGAATGCCGTCGGTCAGGTGAATGTTGTCGCCGGTGAAGCGGTACACGCCGCTGTTGGCGTCGATGCCGACGGTGGACAGGAACAGGCCGATCAGCGCGGCGATGAAGGTTTTCAGCGGACGATCTCCGGCCATACCGCCAAGACAGACAATCGCGAAGACCATCAGTACAAAATATTCCGCCGGGCCGAAGGCAATCGCCCATTTCGCCAGCAGCGGCGCGAACAGCACCATGCCGCAGGTGGCGATGAACGCGCCGATGAACGAGCTCCACGCCGACAGCGACAGCGCGACACCGGCCAGGCCTTTGCGAGCCATCGGGTAGCCGTCGAGGGTGGTCATCACGGTGGAGGCTTCGCCAGGAATGTTCAGCAGAATCGAACTGATCCGGCCGCCGTATTCGCAGCCCAGGTACACCGCCGCGAGCAGAATCAGCGCCGACTCCGGCGGCAGGCCGAGGGCGAATGCGATCGGAATCAGCAACGCCACGCCATTGATCGGGCCCAGGCCCGGCAACAGGCCGACGACGGTGCCGATCAGCGTGCCGCACAGTGCGGTCACCAGGTTGTAGGGGCTCAGCGCGACGCCGAAGCCCTGACCCAAATAGCCAAGAGTATCCATTTCAGTTCTCCAGAACGCTGAGCAGGCCGAGGGGCAGCGGAACGTCCATCAAACGGTCGAACAGCAGATAAAGACCGATCGCCATCAGGCTGATGATCACCACGCTCGGCAGCCAGCGGCCCCCATAGAGACGGGCCATCGGTACGCCGGTGAGAATGCTGGCGATGATGAAACCAAGGGGCTCGAAGGTGCCGGCGAATACCAGCAACAGCACCACGCAAAGGCCGATCTTGGTCAGGCTTTCACGGTCCAGCGGCGGCTCATCCGGGTTGTGCTTGATCGGCGCCGGACGGAACACCATGTACAGCAGCGCCAGGCCCATCAGGCCGAGCATCAGCAGCGGAAAGGCGCGCGGGCCGACCGGTTCGTAGGAAAAAGCCGCTTGGTACGGCCACGCCATCAATGCCAGGCCGGCGCAAGCCAGCAGCAACACCGTGGCGAAAATACGTTGAATAAGCATGGGAGCTCCTGTGCGACGTCCCCGCGAAGGAGACGCCGCCACTAGACAGAGACGATCACTGGATCAGGCCGAACTCTTTGGCCAGCACTTTGTAGTCCGCGACCTGCTTCTTCACGTAGGTGTCCAGCTCCGGGCCGGTCATGGCGAACGGGAACAGTTCACGCTGATCGCGCAGCTTGGCGAACTCCTCGGAGGCCAGCAGTTTGTCAAACGCGTCTTTCCACCAGGCGTAGTCTTCGTCGCTGACTTTTGGCCCGAGGTAGAAACCGCGCACCACCGGCCAGACGATGTCGTAGCCTTGTTCGCGAGCGGTCGGGATGTCCTTCATTTCCGGCTCGTCCAGACGCTTTTCAGCGAATACCGCGAGCAGACGCATGTCGCCACTCTGGATGTGCGGCATGGAGTCGGAGATGTCGGTACTGCCGACCTGGATGTGGCCACCGAGCAGTGCGGTGGCGATTTCGCCGCCGCCTTCGAGGGCGACGTAACGCAGGTCACGCGGATTGATCCCGGCGGCCTTGGCGATCAATGCGGTTTGCATCCAGTCCTGGCTGCCGACCGTGCCGCCGGAACCGATGACCACCGAGCCCGGATCTTTCTTCAAGGCCTGAACGAGATCGTCAAGGGTCTTGTAAGGCGAATCGCTTTTCACGGCGATGGCACCGTAACTGGTGCCGACTGCTGCCAGCCAGCGCACGTTGGTTTCATCGAAACGGCCGAATTTGCCTTGGGCCAGATTCAACAGCGAACCGCTCGACCAGGCAACCAGCGTGCCGGCATCGGCCGGACGCTGAGCCACCACCGCGTTGTACGCCACTGCGCCGACGCCGCCGGGCATGTAGGTCACGCGCATCGGTTTGCTCAGCAGTTTCTGATTGACCAGCGCGCTCTGCGCCAGTTTGCAGGTCAGGTCGAAACCGCCGCCCGGCGAGGCCGGGGCGATGCATTCCGGGCGTTTCGGCTCGGCCATGAGCTGGCCGGCAATCAACATCGCGCCAGCGGCTAAAGCGACTTTACGCAGGGATACGTTCATTTGAGTCTCCAGAGGAGTTGTTGTTATGGGTGGACTGAATGACCAAAGGGCAACGCTAGAGCTTAGCGGCAGGCGCGGTTTTCTCGCGGCGTGAGCTTAAACAGAGAAACAACGGAGTCCTGCGGTGAAAAACCGGCAAGGGAATGCTGGCAGCAGGAGGGGTGAGCAGGCGTTAGAGCCTTGGTGCGCATGGATAGCATGCTGGGGTACTCCATTATTGTTCTTATGGGTCGAAAACGCTTCGTGGCGTTTTTCGGACGCTGTGTGGCTTCAGCGACGACAGTCGCAACTGTCCGTGAAGCCGACTGTAATCCGCTAACCTTTCGCTAACCTTTCAGCTCGCTTTCACGGTTTTCGGGCTTCACAGCGGCGGTAGCGGCTGTAAACTCCGCGGCAAAGCGTGGCGCCGGCCATCCCTGAACGAGGTAAAAATCCATGCGTGTTCTGCTCGTCGAAGACCATCTGCAACTGGCTGAAAGCGTCGCCCAGGCGCTCAAGAGCACTGGTCTGACCGTGGATGTGTTGCACGATGGCGTGGCCGCCGACCTGGCACTTGGCAGCGAGGAATATGCCGTGGCGATCCTCGATGTCGGCCTGCCGCGCATGGACGGTTTCGAGGTGTTGGCGCGGTTGCGCGCCCGTGGCAAAAACGTGCCGGTGCTGATGCTGACTGCGCGCAGCGATGTGAAGGACCGCGTGCATGGCCTCAATCTGGGGGCCGACGATTACCTCGCCAAGCCATTCGAACTGACCGAACTTGAGGCACGGGTCAAAGCCCTGTTGCGCCGCAGTGTGCTCGGTGGCGAGCGCCAACAGCGTTGCGGCGTGTTGGCCTACGATCTCGACACCCGGCGTTTCACTCTTGGCGAAGAACTGCTGACCCTGACCTCACGCGAACAAGCCGTTCTCGAAGCGCTGATTGCCCGTCCTGGCCGGGTGATGAGCAAGGAGCAGTTGGCGGCGCAGGTGTTCGGCCTCGACGAAGAAGCCAGCCCCGACGCCATCGAAATCTACGTGCATCGCCTGCGCAAGAAACTCGACGGCCAGCCAGTGGCGATCGTGACCTTCCGCGGCCTCGGCTATCTGTTGGAAAGCCGCGATGCATAAGCCCAGCAGCCTGCGCTGGCGGTTGTTGTGGAACCTCGCGGTGTTGCTGGTGGTGTTGATGCTCGCCAGCGGCCTGAGCGCCTACTGGAATGGCCGCGAAGCCGCCGACACCGCTTACGACCGAACGCTGCTGGCTTCGGCGCGGACCATTGCCGCCGGCCTGTCGCAGCGCGATGGCAGCCTGAGTGCCGATGTCCCTTACGTGGCCCTCGATACTTTCGCCTACGACAGCGCCGGGCGGATTTATTACCAGGTCAACGATATCCACCAGAAGCTGATTTCCGGCTACGAAAATCTGCCCGGCCCACCGCCCGACACGCCACGCACCGACAGCTATCCGGCATTGGCGCGTTTCTACAACGCCACTTACAACGGCCAGAACGTGCGCGTGGTCAGTCTGCTCAAGGCCGTGTCCGAGCCGAACATGAACGGCATGGCGGAAATCCGCGTCGCCGAAACCGACGAGGCCCGAGTCAGCATGGCGCGCAGTCTGGCTGCTGATACCTTGCTGCGTCTGGGCATGCTGGCGATCGGTGCGCTGCTGATGGTCTGGTTCGCGGTCAGCGCAGCTCTGCGCCCGCTGGAACGCCTGCGCACGGCAGTCGAAGAACGTCAGCCCGACGATCTGCGCCCGCTGCCGCTGGTGGAGGTTCAGGATGAACTGGGCCCCCTGGTGCGTGGCCTCAACCACTTTACCGAGCGCCTGCGCGCGCAGTTCGAGCGCCAGGCACAGTTCATCGCCGATGCCGCCCACGAACTGCGTACGCCATTGGCGGCGCTGAAGGCGCGGCTCGAACTGGGACTGCGCTCGACCGAGCCGCAGACCTGGCGCGATACGCTGGAGTCCTCCGCGCAAGGCACCGATCGCCTGACCCATCTGGCCAATCAACTGCTATCACTGGCGCGCGTCGAAAACGGCGCCCGGGCGATTGCCGAGGGCGGCGCGCAATTGCTCGATCTGAGTCAGCTGGCCCGGGAACTGGGCATGGCTATGGCGCCGTTGGCGCACAAGCGCGGCGTGGCATTGGCGCTGGAGGCGGATGAGCCGGTGTGGCTGCGCGGCGAGCCAACGTTGCTCAACGAGTTGCTGAGCAATCTGGTCGACAATGCTTTGGCGCATACCCCGCCCGGCGGCAACGTGATCCTGCGGGTCGCCGCGCCGGCGGTGCTTGAGGTAGAAGATGACGGGCCGGGCATTCCGCTGGAGGAGCGTGATCGGGTGTTCGAGCGCTTCTACCGGCGCAATCAGCAAGTGGCAGGTTCCGGGCTGGGGCTGGCGATTGTCGGCGAGATCTGCCGCGCGCATCTGGCGCAGATCAGCCTGCACGATGGTGAGCAGGCGGGGTTGAAGGTGCGGGTGAGTTTTATTGCCGGGTGATTGTGGTGGTTTTGCTGGCCCCTTCGCGAGCAAGCTCGCTCCCACTTGGAATGCATTCCCTGGGGGAGCGAGCTTGCTCGCGAAGGGCGCGCCTCGGTCTCGGATCAGTAAAACATCGTCCGGGACTCTTCCAGATCCGCGCACAACGCTTTGTTCTCAGGGTCGATTCCAAGCTTCCTGAACGCCGGAACGGTCATCGGATCGATCCGCCCGAAAGGATGCTCGGTGTCCTTGTGGCAATACAGACTCGCCACCTGCACCACATCCACATAATCGATCTGAGCTGAATCACGTTTGAAATCCTGATAAAGCCCCGGCAGCGCCACCAACCGCTCGGGAAACTCCCAGACCCGCAACAGCTTGTCGCCGAGCAATGGATGGATGCGGTCGATTACATGATTGAGGCTGACCGGGTCCGAGAGTAATTCGTAGTGATCCTCGGCGTAGGTCAGAATCGGCAGCACGCCGATCTGGTGCACCAGCCCGCCCAGCGCGGCCTGATCCGGCTTGAGCATGGTGTAACGGCGGCAAAGGGCGTAGCTGACCCCGGCAATCTCCAGACTCTTGCGCCAGACTTCGCGCATTTTCTGTTCGACCACCTCGGAGCGGGCATGAAAGATCTGCTCCATCACCAGGCCGATGGCCAGGTTGCTGCTGTAGTTGATCCCGAGGCGGGTGATAGCAGTGTGCAGGTCAGTGACTTCCTGGGCGGCGCGCAGCAGGGGGCTGTTGACCACTTTGATCAGGCGCGCCGACAGCGCCGTGTCGCGGCCGATCATTTTGCTCAGATCGCTGACGTTGATTTCCGGGTCTTCGGCGGCCTTGCGAATCTGCAGAGCCACTTCGGGTAGCGTGGGCAGAACCAGGTCATCGTTGTCGATGGCTGTAACCAAATCCGTTTGGACTTTTTCCGCCAGTTCGCTCATTTAAACTCTCTAGGTGTTGCGACAAATGCTGCAATCAGCGCTGGATTTCGCGGTCGCGATCCAGTTTGTAAGGCAGGTCGAGCACATGCAGCGTCGGGCCTTCGAGAGTGCCCAGATGCAGATCACCAGCTTCGGCAGCTTCGGCCTGCAATACCGCCAGGAGTTCAATGTTCTGGCCCGCGCCGACGGCGGCCAGCACCACCTCGCCAATCGAGCTGTTATGGCTGGGTGCGAACAACGGCGTGCCGGGCTCCGGTAGGGATGTGCCAGCGAGGCTCAGGCGATACAGGCGACGCTTGAGTTTGCCCAGGTACTGCATGCGCGCGACGATTTCCTGGCCGGTGTAGCAACCCTTCTTGAAACTCACGCCGCCGACGGCTTGCAGATTGAGCATCTGCGGAATGAACAGCTCGCGGGTGGTCGGCATGACCTGACCGATACCAGCGCGGATCTGCCCCAGCAACCACTGATTCAGCTCGGCCTCGGGCAACATTATGGCCAGTTTGGCCTTGATTGCGGCGGCCTGCTCGACCGGCACCCAAAGTTCGGTACGCTGCGGCGACACGCGGATTGCGATCAGTGCTCCGTGACGCACGACACTGTCGGTTTCTTCCGGCAACTCCAGACCGAGGTTGTCCAGCGCGGCATCACCCTGTTCAACGCCGAAACGCACCCAGGCGGCGCTTTCATCGGTCAATCTGGATTTGGAGAACACCGCGTATTTTTTCAGGTCCGCCAGTTGCGGATCCAGCAGTTCGCTGGCCATCGCCATCAGCACGCCGTCGCCTTCGAGCAGAATGCGGAAACTCGACTGCATCCGGCCTTTCTGCGTGCACCGGGCACCGAGGCTGGCGCGGTTGTCGCTCAGGTAATTGATATTGCAGGTCAACTGGCCTTGCAGGAATTTTCCGGCATCCGCGCCGCGAACCGCGAGAACGCCTTCATGAGACAGGGTGCAGAAAAAAGCAGAATCGGCCATGGGTCATCGCAGGGTAAATAGACTGAGGCACATCATAAGGGCGCGTTGGTGAAATGGGTAGTTGATAAAGGATCGGTGGTGCCCGACCAAAGCCGACTGTGCGACCCGTCCGGGGTCTGTATACTTGCCGCCAAATTCGAGGAGGGCTCCATGGTCGAACAAGTTGAACTGAATCGCCTCTTTTGGCACAGCCGTCGCGGCATGCTTGAGCTTGACGTGTTGCTGGTGCCGTTCGTGCAGGAGGTTTACGCGACGCTGAATAAGGTGGACCGCGATTTGTACGTCCGTCTGTTGACGTGTGAGGATCAGGACATGTTCGGCTGGTTCATGGAACGCAGCGAGTCGGAAGATCCAGAGCTGCAGCGCATGGTCCGGATGATCCTGGATCGTGTCCAGCCCAAGTAATACGTTCGAATGCCGCTGGCATGCCTCACGGCAATTGCTGGCGGCGTATCTGTTGGCCCAGGCGTTCGCCCTGGGTGCGTTGTTTTTATTATCCATTCCAGTTTGGGCCAGTCTGCTCGGGGCTTTCGGCTGCGTGCTGCATGGTGTTTGGGTACTGCCACGGCAGATTCTGCTCAGCCATCCAGAGGCATTTTGTGGGCTGCGCCGCGATGCCGACGGCTGGCAGGTCTTCAATCAGGCTGATGGCTGGCAAGCAGCGCAATTGTGCCGCGACAGTCTGGCGCTGCCGCTGATTGTGGTGCTGAGGTTTCGCTTGCGCGGCGAATGGCAGGTCAGGTCGATCTGCGTGCCACGGGACGCGCAGACGGCCGATGTGCATCGGCGCCTGCGCGTACGGCTCAAGTTCAGCCGGCGTAGGTGGGCGGCACCAGAATAGTGTCGAGCGCTTCGGGCAGCATCTGCGGGTAATCGAGGGTGTAATGCAGACCGCGACTTTCCTTGCGTTCCATCGCCGAGCTGATCATCAGTTCGGCGACTTGCGCCAGATTGCGTAGCTCGATCAGGTCACGGCTGACTTTGTAGTTGCTGTAGAACTCGTCAATCTCGTCAAGCAAGAGCCGCACGCGGTGCTGCGCCCGCTGCAGACGCTTGTTGGTGCGAACGATGCCGACGTAGTCCCACATGAACCGGCGTAATTCATCCCAGTTGTGCGCAATGATCACGTCTTCGTCGGAGTCGGTGACCTGGCTGGCGTCCCAGGCGGGCAGGGCGCTGGGTGCGGTAACGTCGTCCAGTTGCGCGAGAATGTCTGCCGCCGCCGAGCGCGCATAGACGAAACATTCGAGCAGCGAGTTGCTGGCCATGCGGTTGGCGCCATGCAGCCCGGTGAAGCTGGTTTCGCCGATGGCATACAGTCCCGGCACATCGGTGCGGCCGTTCTGATCGACCATCACGCCGCCGCAGGTGTAGTGCGCGGCAGGGACCACCGGGATTGGCTGTTTGGTGATGTCGATGCCGAAGCCGAGGCAGCGCTCATAAACAGTCGGGAAATGACTTTTTACGAACGCTTCGGGTTTGTGGCTGATATCGAGATAAACGCAATCGACACCCAGGCGCTTCATTTCATGGTCGATGGCACGGGCGACGATATCCCGTGGCGCCAGTTCGGCGCGCGGGTCGAAGCGCTGCATGAAACGTTCGCCATTGGGCAGCTTCAAATGCGCGCCTTCACCACGCAGGGCCTCGGTGATGAGGAAACTTTTGGCCTGCGGGTGATACAGGCAAGTCGGGTGAAATTGGTTGAACTCAAGGTTTGCCACGCGGCACCCCGAACGCCAGGCCATGGCGATGCCATCGCCGCAAGCGCCGTCGGGATTGCTGGTATAGAGATAAACCTTGGCTGCGCCACCGGTAGCCAGAATCACGAATCGTGCGCCGTAAGTGTCGACTTCGCCGGTTTTGCGATTGAGCACATAGGCGCCGAGGCAGCGCTCGCCGGGCATGCCCAATCGGCGCTCGGTGATCAGATCGACAGCGACGCGCTGTTCCTGCAAATCGATGTTCGGACGCTGTCTGGCCTGGGCCAGCAAGGTCTTGAAAATCGCCGCGCCTGTGGCGTCGGCGGCGTGGATGATGCGCCGGTGGCTGTGGCCGCCTTCACGGGTCAGATGGAATTCAAATCCGCCGTCTTCGGTTCCGGATTGATCATCGCGAGTGAACGGCACACCTTGATCGATCAGCCACTGGATGGCTTCGCGACTGTGCTCGACCGTGAAGCGCACGGCATCCTCATGGCAAAGGCCGCCACCCGCGTTGAGGGTGTCGTCAACATGGGATTCGACCGTGTCGGTGTCATCGAGCACCGCGGCGACGCCGCCCTGAGCCCAGAACGTCGAGCCGTTGGCCAGATCGCCTTTGCTCAGCACGGCAATGCGCAAATGATCGGGTAAGGTCAGTGCGAGACTCAAACCGGCAGCACCGCTGCCAATGACCAGAACATCGTGTTGGAACTGTTGGCTCATTTCAGGATTCCGCTCAAAGCGAACCGGATCGGGGTTGGCGCAAGACAGCTGGATCGGCGAGTCAAGACAGCCACACAGCCCACTAGTATATAGAGGGGTGGGACGGCACAATAGCCGGGCCGGTATGGCATTGTGAAACTACTGTGGCGACAAAAACTGCGCGCTTCGTCGGAAGTTTTTTTCACCCTTGGTGGGGGAAGGCGACTGTATCGGCGCTGAAACACGGTTTTTCTAAGCAGGTTCGACCAATGTCGATCGGCCATGGCTATAAATAATTGGAACTTTTGCCAAAGGCCCAAGATCAATAGTCAGTGCCAGAGATAAGGGACAGTGTCGGCTTCAGTGTGCAATCTGCGGTTGGATTGCGGTCCGCGAAACCGATGACAAGATTATTCGCGCAGCCGGTTCATCCCGCGCTGCGTTTTTCGTGCGTGTCAAATCAGAGCACGCAGGAAACTTGCTTGGAGGGGGAGAACTTTTGCGAAAAGCCCGAGTCTATGTTTGCAAGTCTGGTCGTTTAGTTATGCAAGCCTCCTTCGGGCTTATCGAGGAGTGTTCATGCTAACCCAGGAAGAGGATCAGCAGCTGGTCGAGCGCGTTCAACGCGGTGACAAGCGAGCTTTCGATCTGTTGGTGCTGAAGTATCAGCACAAGATTCTCGGGTTGATCGTGCGATTTGTGCACGACACCCATGAAGCCCAGGACGTGGCTCAGGAAGCCTTTATCAAGGCGTATCGAGCGCTTGGAAACTTTCGCGGCGACAGTGCGTTTTATACGTGGCTGTACCGTATTGCCATTAACACGGCAAAGAATTACCTGGTTTCAC
Organism: Pseudomonas koreensis; assembly: GCF_036668835.1. GTDB lineage: Bacteria > Pseudomonadota > Gammaproteobacteria > Pseudomonadales > Pseudomonadaceae > Aquipseudomonas > Aquipseudomonas koreensis_I. The sequence continues at coordinate 702,776 of NZ_JAZEVW010000001.1, read as the reverse complement.
GCGGCCGCCGGCCGCCGGACAGCGATGTAAGTTCCGAGGATGCAGAGTTCTACGATGGCGATCACGGCCTCAAGGATCTCGAATCACCAGAACGAGCTTTGCTGCGGGATGAGATCGAAGGCACCGTCCATCGAACCATCCAGCAACTACCAGAAGATTTGCGTACGGCTTTAACTTTGCGCGAATTCGACGGTCTGAGTTACGAGGACATTGCGAGCGTCATGCAGTGTCCGGTGGGTACCGTGCGCTCCCGGATTTTCCGCGCTCGGGAGGCCATCGACAAAGCCCTGCAACCGTTGTTGCAGGAAAACTGAGACAGCGGCGACAGCCAAGAGAGGAACGCCATGAGTCGTGAAGCCCTGCAGGAATCGCTGTCCGCAGTGATGGATAACGAAGCGGACGAACTGGAATTGCGTCGAGTGCTCAATGCACTGGATGATGTTGAAACCCGTGAGACCTGGGCTCGTTACCAGATCGCTCGGGCAGCCATGCACAAGGATCTGCTGCTTCCGCGTCTGGATATCGCTGCGGCAGTGTCTGCTGCGCTGGAAGACGAAACGGCCCCGGCCAAAGTATCTCGCAGCCCATGGCGCAGCCTCGGTCGTCTGGCGGTTGCAGCCTCGGTGACGGTTGCTGTGCTGGCGGGTGTTCGCCTGTACAACCAGGACGAGATCGCTGGCGTTGAATTGGCTCAGCAGTCCAATCAGCCAACGCTGGCCACCCCGCAAGTCAAGGGCCCGGCTGTTCTGGCAGGCTACAGTGAGAGTTCTGAAGCCACTGGTCCTATGGCCAACGGCGTACTGCAAGGTCAGCCAGGCTGGCATGATCAGCGTCTGCCGGGCTACCTGCGTCAGCATGCACAACAGGCTGCTCTGAAAGGCACTGAAAGCGCGCTGCCTTATGCACGTGCCGCAAGCCTGGAAAACCGTTAAGGAGGATCATGCGCGCCATACCTCTACTTTCGCTTCTGCTCAGTGGCTGGTTCGTTGTTCCAGCCCACGCTGATGAGGCCCAGGATTGGTTGACCCGGCTGGGCCAGGCCGAGCAGCAGCAAAGCTTTCACGGTACTTTCGTTTACGAGCGTAACGGTAGTTTTTCTACCCACAACATCTGGCATCGCGTCCAGAACGGCCAGGTCCGCGAGCGGTTGCTTCAGCTCGACGGTTCGGCACAGGAAGTCGTGCGCATTGATGGGCATACTCAATGCGTCAGCGGCACCCTGATTGCCGGACTGGGAGACTCGCCAAATGCTGCGGCTCGTCCTCTTGATCCCAAAAAGCTGAAAAACTGGTATGACCTTGCCGTCATTGGCAAGTCGCGCGTGGCCGGTCGAGATGCAGTGATCGTGGCGTTGACGCCGCGTGATCAGCATCGCTACGGATTCGAATTGCACCTGGACAAAAAAACCGGTCTGCCGCTCAAATCGTTGCTGTTGAACGACAAGGCGCAATTGCTCGAGCGATTCCAGTTCACCAGTCTTGATACTGATGAAGTGCCGTCGGACGGTGATTTGCAGGCCAATGCCGATTGCAAGCCAGTCAAGCTCGACAGCGATAAGGCATCGGCCGTCAAAACGGCGCAAACCTGGCATTCGGACTGGCTGCCGCCGGGCTTCGAGCTGACCAGCAGTGCATCGCACAAAGACGCCGAGACCAAGACGCAGGTCAACAGCCTGCTGTACGACGATGGGCTTGCGCGTTTCTCGGTTTTTCTCGAGCCATTGAACGGCGCGACAGTGACCGATACCCGCACTCAACTCGGCCCGACCGTTGCTGTTTCCCGCCGCTTGACCACGCCTTCGGGCGAAATGATGGTGACCGTGGTCGGCGAGATCCCGATCGGCACTGCCGAACGAATTGCTCTGTCGATGCGAAATACCGATGGCGCCGCAACCAGCAAACAGTGAGCTGATTTCAGCTGTTCGCGTTTCATCAACGAGGCGTGGAAATGTTTGCTGAGCATTTTCATTTGCAAATACCCCGGAAATTTTTTATAGGTCAGAGCCTCACGGCTCTGGCCTTGTTTGTTGTTGCCGGAACAAAAATGCCGGTCTGTGGTTTCCGGTGTTCCTTGCTCCATATCGCTTAACCCTGCTCGTCGTAACGGGAGCTGTATGTCGATACTTAGCTTGAAGTCTTATCTTTCCATCTTTGCCACTGTGCTGGTGCTCGGTCAGGCAGTTCCTGCTGCGCAGGCGGCCGATCTGCCCGACTTCACCCAATTGGTCGAACAAGCTTCGCCAGCCGTGGTGAACATCAGTACCACGCAGAAACTGCCGGATCGCCGAGTGAACCAGCAGATGCCTGATCTTGAGGGCCTGCCGCCGATGCTGCGCGAGTTTTTCGAGCGTGGCATGCCACCGCAGCAACGATCCCCGCGTGATGGTCGTCAGCGTGAGGCGCAATCGTTGGGTTCCGGCTTCATCATTTCTCCGGACGGCTACATCCTGACCAACAATCATGTGATTGCCGATGCCGACGAAATCCTTGTTCGCCTGGCTGACCGCAGTGAGATGAAAGCCAAGCTGATCGGCACCGACCCACGCTCCGACGTGGCCCTGCTGAAAATCGAAGGCAAGGATCTGCCGGTCCTCAAGCTCGGCAAGTCCCAGGATCTGAAAGCTGGCCAGTGGGTGGTCGCCATTGGTTCTCCATTCGGCTTTGACCATACAGTGACCCAAGGCATCGTCAGCGCCGTTGGCCGCAGTCTGCCGAACGAAAACTACGTGCCGTTCATCCAGACCGACGTGCCGATCAACCCGGGCAACTCCGGTGGCCCGCTGTTCAACCTGAATGGTGAAGTGGTCGGCATCAACTCGCAGATCTACACCCGCTCGGGCGGTTTCATGGGCGTGTCGTTCGCCATCCCGATCGACGTGGCCATGGACGTATCCAACCAGCTCAAAAGCGGTGGCAAAGTCAGCCGTGGCTGGCTGGGCGTAGTCATCCAGGAAGTGAACAAGGATCTGGCCGAATCGTTCGGCCTGGATAAACCGGCCGGTGCGCTGGTTGCACAGATTCAGGACGACGGCCCGGCAGCCAAGGGCGGCCTGCAAGTAGGCGACGTGATTCTGAGCATGAACGGCCAGCCGATCGTCATGTCCGCTGATTTGCCGCATCTGGTCGGCGCGCTGAAGGCTGGTGCCAAAGCCAATCTGGAGGTGATCCGCGAAGGCAAGCGCAAGAACGTCGAGTTGACGGTCGGCGCGATCCCGGACGAAGACAAGGACCTGGATACGCTGGCGAAATCCGGCGTTGAAAGCAGCAGCAACCGCCTCGGTGTCGCAGTTGGCGAGCTGACCGCGGAGCAGAAGAAAGCCTACGACCTCAAAGGTGGCGTGGTGATCAAGGAAGTGCAGGATGGTCCTGCAGCCCTGATCGGCCTGCAGCCAGGCGACGTGATCACCCACCTGAACAACCAGGCCATCGGTTCGGCCAAGGAGTTCACCGACATCGCCAAAGCGCTGCCGAAGAACCGCTCGGTGTCGATGCGCGTTTTGCGTCAGGGCCGTGCAAGCTTCATTACCTTCAAACTGGCTGAGTAATCCGCCGGGAAAGTAAAAAGAAAACCGCCTCGAAAGAGGCGGTTTTTTTATGCCTGAAGCGTTTTTCTCAGCAGACGGGACTCAGCCCATCATGTCCTTGATCATGCGTTCCTGCTCCATCAGCTCACGCTGGCGGGCGTCGATGCGTGATGACAGTGGGAAGTTGCTGCCGGCCTTGCGCTTGGCAAAGTCCAGTTGCTGAATCGCCTGACGGTAGTCGCCGACCAGTGCGAAATATTCCGCCCGAGCCTGGTGCAGGCCGATGATGTTGCCCGACAAGCCGCGCGTTTCCGCCACTTGATACCAGACGTCCGGATCGTCCGGGCGCGACTTGAGCAACGCTTCCAGGGCTTTCTCGGCGTCCGGGGCGCGGTTCTGCTTGAGCAGCAGATCAACGCGTACCTGATTGAGCGGATAGTTGCCCGGATACTGCGTCAGCATGCGGTCCACCCGGGACTGTGCATCGGGCAAGCGGTTGTTGGTGATATCCAGGTCGACCTGCGCGAGGTTGTAGATGATCTCGTTCGGCGATGTTGCCAGCAGTTGTTTGAGATTCTCGCGCGCTTCGTTCAGTTGCCCACCCTTGATCTGCGCGATGGCCAGACCGTAGCGAGCCACATCGTTTTTCGGATTCTCGTCCAGCAGCGCGCGGAAACGCTTGGCGCCCAGCCCCGGTGTTTCTTCATAGATCAATTGCACCCGCGCGCGGATCAGTTGATAGCGTTTGGAGTCTTCGATACCACCCGGTTTGGCCTGTTCGGCGCGGTTGCGGGTGTCAGCGATACGCGATTCGGTCACCGGGTGCGTGAGCAGGAATTCCGGCGGCTTGGCATCGAAGCGATACTGGCGCATCAGGCGTTCGAACATGGTCGGCATCGAGCGCGGGTCGTAGCCGGCCTTTTCCAGGTTGAGGATGCCGATGCGGTCGGCTTCCTGTTCGTTCTGCCTGGAGAAGGTCCGTTGCGCCTGAATCGCCGCCGCCTGGCTACCGGCAATCGCCGCAATCCCGGCATCACCTCCCCCAGCTGCAGCGATGACGATCCCGGCCAGCAGAGCAGCCATCATCGGCACCTGCATGCGCTGCGAAGCCTCGACGCCGCGGGCGAAGTGGCGTTGCGACAAGTGGGCCAGTTCGTGTGCGAGTACCGAGGCATATTCGCCTTCGGTCTGCGCATTGAGAAACAGACCGCCGTTGACCCCGACCACGCCGCCAGGCGCCGCGAAGGCGTTGAGTTGCGGGCTGTTGATCAGGATGAATTCAAGGCGCCGGTCAGTGACCTGGCTGGTTTCCACCAGTTTGTACACGCTGGATTCAACGTAGTCTTTCAATTGCGGGTCGTTGAGTTGTGACACCTGGCTGCGCAACATTGCCAGCCAGGCGCGGCCGAGCTGGTATTCCTGTTGTGGCGAGACAATGGCAGAACTGGCGTCGCCGAGTGACGGCAGATCGTCGGCAAAGCCTGGTGAGGCGAGCAGGCAAGCGAGCGTCAGCAGGGTAGGGCGCAGAAAAGTCATGCACAAAGCCTTAGAAGACAAAGACCTTACTGTAGCCGGACACCAACGCTGCGACCAGATATTCTAGGCAGCTCAAGACCTGAACCGGAGTGACGCAATGAGTGACGCTGTAGCCCCTGACGTAGAACTGGACGCCACTGGCCTGAACTGTCCGTTGCCGTTGCTCAAGGCAAAAATGGCGCTGAACAAAATGGCCAGCGGCGAAGTACTCAAGGTGATTGCGACGGATGCGGGCTCGCAACGCGACTTTCGCACCTTTGCCAAACTCGCCGGTCATGCGCTACTGCGTGAAGAGGACGAAGCTGGCGTCTTCCGTTACTGGTTGAAAAAAGCCTGAAACTGACAGCGTAAAAACTTGGGGATTATTGATGTTCAAAGTGTTGCGCGACTGGATTCAGCGCTATTTTTCCGATGAGGAAGCGGTGGTGCTGGCAGTGCTGCTGTTTCTCGCCTTCACGGCGGTGCTCACCCTCGGCGGCATGCTTGCGCCGGTGTTGGCAGGTATGGTGCTGGCTTATCTGATGCAGGGGCTGGTGGTCACGCTTGAGCGTATGCGCGTGCCGGGCGGTGTCGCGGTGGGGTTGGTATTTGCGCTGTTCATGGGCGCGCTGATGCTGTTCATCGTCGTCGTGCTGCCGTTGCTCTGGCATCAATTGATCACCCTGTTCAATGAGCTGCCGGGAATGCTCGCCAAATGGCAATCGTTGCTGTTGTTGCTGCCGGAGCGCTATCCGCACCTGGTATCCGATGAACAGGTGCTGCAGGCAATCGAGGCGGCGCGCGGCGAGATCGGCAAGTTCGGCCAGTGGGCGCTGACTTTCTCGTTGTCGAGTCTGCCGCTGCTGGTGAACATCATGATTTACCTGGTGCTGGTGCCGATCCTGGTGTTTTTCTTCCTTAAAGACCGGGCGATGATCGGTGAGTGGGTGCGTGGGTATCTGCCCCGTGAGCGTGCGTTGATTACCCGCGTTGCGCAGGAAATGAACCGGCAGATCGCCAATTACATCCGCGGTAAAGGCATCGAAATCGTCATTTGCGGTGGCGTGACCTACATCGCTTTTATCGCGCTCGGCCTGAACTACGCGGCGCTGCTGGCGCTGCTGGTGGGCCTGTCGGTGGTGGTGCCGTATGTGGGTGCCGTGGTGGTGACCGTGCCGGTGTTATTGATCGCGCTGTTTCAGTGGGGCTGGAGCGATCAGTTCATCTATCTGATGGCGGTCTACGGAATCATCCAGACGCTGGACGGCAACGTGCTGGTGCCGCTGCTGTTTTCCGAAGCGGTCAACCTCCATCCGGTGGCGATCATTTGCGCAGTGCTGCTGTTTGGTGGGCTGTGGGGATTCTGGGGGGTGTTTTTTGCGATTCCGCTGGCGACGCTGTTCAAGGCTGTGCTCGATGCATGGCCGCGCAAGGAACCGGTGGTGGCGCCGCTGCTTTAGCGGTTGATGCAGAATTACCGGGTAGGGCTTCTGGCCCATTCGCGATCAAGCTCGCTCCCACATTGGATCTGTGGCGTTCGCCAGTCCGATGTGGGAGCGAGCTTGCTCGCGAAGGCGTCATTGAGGTAGACGCAACAACCTCAGGCTTTATTCAACGCCTGCGCAGCAGCCAAAACCGCATCAACATGCCCCGGCACCTTCACACCGCGCCATTCCTGACGCAGTACGCCATCCTTGTCGATCAGAAAGGTGCTGCGATCAACGCCCAGGTATTCCTTGCCATACAGCTTCTTCAACTTGATCACGTCGAACAACTGGCAGACGGCTTCGTCCTTGTCGCTGATCAGCTCGAACGGAAACTCCTGCTTGCACTTGAAGTTCTCGTGGGACTTCAGGCTGTCGCGGGAAATGCCGAAGATCTCTGTGTTGGCAGCCTTGAACGCCGCGTATTGATCGCGAAAACCCTGACCTTCGGTGGTGCAGCCCGGGGTGCTGTCCTTCGGGTAGAAGTAGATCACCACTTGCTTGCCCTTGAGCGCCGCCAGGCTAACGGTTTGCCCGCTGGTGGCAGGGGCTTCGAAATCGGCAACCGGTTGGTCGATGACAACGGCCATTAGAGCTTCCTTACATTGGGTTTTGTGGGCGCCAGGGCTCGATCAATGCATCCAGATTCATCGCATCGGAGAAATCGAGGAACTGATCACGCAGCCAGCTGATCTGGGTGCCGGCCGGCAGCGTCACGGTAAATGTGGCGTTGAGCATGGTGCCGCCGGTTTGTGGCGCCTGATAGGTATCGCAGGTCAGGTTTTCCAGCTCGACATTGTGGTCCATGAAAAACTGGCACAGCTCATTGATGATGTCCGGGCGATACGCCGAGCTGACGTAAGCCACATAGGGCAATGCCTGCGGGCGGTTTTCCAGCGGTGCACTGCGCACCACATTGACCGTGAAAGCGTGTTTCTTGGCGAGGCCGGGCAGGCTGCCTTCGAGGCGGGCGAGGGCGTCCCAGCTCCCGGAAATCTCGAGAACCAGCGCACTGCACTCACCGTGGCGAGTCAGGCGTGAAGTCACCACGGCGCAGCGATTCTCATGGCTGGCGCGGCACAGCACGTTGGTCAGCTCCATCGGGTTGGCGCCGAGAGCGCTGATGACAAGGAATTGTTCGCGAACTGTGGGGGTGGACATGCAGCATTCCTAAAGCGATGAGCGGTCGGTAGGTTGAGGCATTGGATGCCGGAAGGTGCCTGTTGTGGCGGTCCGTTCAGCGCGACCCGGTCAGCGCCCACGGTTCGCTCCATTGGCGTGCGAGCACGTCGAGGCGATGCAGGAACAGGGTCTGGAAGGCCGAAACGGGAGGCAGAAACCCGGCGTACAAGCTGATCAGTACCGATCAAAGTCTGAAGGGTAGCGAAAAGCGGCGCCAAGGGGAATGGCCGCAGCGCAGTACTTCGCTTGTGCAAGCATCTTGGCGCCAGTACCATTACCGCTCTCTTTTTCCGGCAGGAGCGGTTTCATGATTGCGGGCAGTATGGTGGCACTGGTCACTCCCATGGATGCACAAGGGCGTCTTGACTGGGACAGCCTCAGCAAACTCGTGGACTTCCACCTCAAGAACGGCACCCATGCCATTGTCGCGGTCGGTACTACCGGCGAGTCGGCAACCCTTGATGTAGACGAACACATCGCCGTGATCAAAGCCGTGGTCAAACAGGTCGCCGGGCGCATTCCGGTCATCGCCGGGACTGGCGCCAACTCGACCCGCGAAGCCGTCGAATTGACCCGCAATGCCAAGGCTGCCGGTGCCGACGCCTGCCTGCTGGTGGTTCCTTATTACAACAAGCCGACCCAGGAAGGTCTGTACCAGCACTTCAAGCACATCGCTGAAGCGGTCGACATTCCACAGATTCTCTACAACGTTCCCGGCCGCACCTCCTGCGACATGCAGGCCGAGACCGTGATTCGCCTGTCCACCGTGCCGAACATCATCGGCATCAAGGAAGCGACCGGCGACCTTAAGCGTGCCAAAGCGATCATCGATGGCGTGAGCAACGATTTCATCGTGTTGTCCGGCGATGATCCGACCGCGGTCGAACTGATCCTGCTGGGCGGCAAAGGCAACATCTCGGTGACCGCCAACGTCGCGCCGCGTGAAATGGCCGATCTGTGCGAGGCCGCGCTCAAGGGCGATGCCGACACCGCACGCGCAATCAACGAAAAACTGATGCCGCTGCACAAAGACCTGTTCATCGAAGCCAACCCGATTCCGGTGAAGTGGGCTCTGGTCGAAATGGGCCTGATGCACGAAGGCATCCGCCTGCCACTGACCTGGCTGAGCACACCTTGTCACGAAACGCTTCGCACGGCCCTGCGCCAGTGCAGCGTCCTGGTTTAATTGAGGAAGTACAACGCATGAAGCGAATGGCCGGACTTTCCGCACTTGCCTTGATTATCTCCAGCACCAGCGGCTGTGGATGGGTCTGGGGGCCGGAAGGTTATTTCCGCGACCGTGGTAGCGATTACCTGCAAGCGCAACAGACTGCACCGATGCAATTGCCACCGGATGTAAACACTTCCAAGCGTCTCGATCCGCTGTTGCCGATCCCACGCAACGTCGCCGATGACACGGCCAAGGGCGAATACATCGTGCCGCGCCCGCAGCCGTTGTCTGCCGTGGCCGATGCCAGCGATTACTCGCTGCAAAAGAGCGGCGACTCGCGTTGGGTCGTGGCCCAGCATCCACCGGCCGAAGTCTGGCCAGTGGCGCTGCAGTTCTTCCAGGACAACGGTTTCCGTCTGGATGAACAGCGTCCGCAGACCGGCGAGTTCACCACTACCTGGCAGCACTCTGATGAGCTGTCGGCATCAATGGCCAAGCGCTTGAGCGCGGCCGGCATCGCCAGCGACAGCGAAACCCGCGTGCGTGTACGCATCGAGCCGGGCGTGCAGCGCAACACCAGTGAGATCTACGTGGTCAGCGCCGAGCGTCCTGCCGGCAGCACCGCTGATGTAGCTTTCACCAACCGTTCGGTCAACACTGGCCTGGACGCTGCGCTGGTCGACGACATGCTCGCGAGCATGAGCCGTACGTCCGAGAAGGGCGGTTCGGTGTCGATGCTGGCTTCGCGTGATTTCGACGCGCCAAGCCGTGTCAGCCTCAGCGAAGACGGCAGCGGCAACCCGGTATTGAACGTCGGCACCGATCTGGACCGTGCCTGGTCGAGCGTTGGCCGTGCACTGGAACAGGGTGAATGGCGCGTTGAAGACATCAACCGCAGCCTGGGTCTGTACTACATCAACCTGGCCGAAAAAGCCGAGAAGAAAGACGACAAGCCAGGCTTCTTCAGCAGCCTGTTCGGCAGCGCGCCGAGCAAGGAAGAAGTTGAAGCCCGCGCCGAGCGTTATCAGGTACGCCTGAGCAAGGTCGGCGAGAACATTCAGGTGACCGTCGAGAAAAACATCAACACCGTCGCGCCAGCTGATGTGGCGCGTAAAGTGCTGAGCGTGATTCAGGACAATCTGGGCTGATCGACCATGCGTTTTGCCGTTCTCGGCAGCGGTAGCCAAGGGAACGGCACGCTGATCGCCAGTGCTGATACGTACGTGCTGGTGGATTGTGGTTTTTCCCTGCGGGAAACCGAAAAACGCCTGTTGCGCCTGGGCGTTCACCCGGCGCAGCTGAGCGCGATACTCGTGACCCACGAACATGCCGACCACGTGCATGGCGTGGGTTTGCTGTCTCGGCGCTACAATCTGCCGGTCTACCTCAGTCGCGGCACACTGCGCGGGATGCGCAAACCGCTTGAACCGACGGGTTTTCTGGCCGGTGGTGAGCAGCTGCAGATCGGAGCGCTGAACGTCGGGGTCATTGCCGTGGCCCATGATGCGCAGGAACCGACCCAGTATGTCTTCAGCGATCAGGAACAGCGCCGCTTCGGCCTGCTCACCGACCTGGGATCGTACTGCGAGCGGGTGCTGGACAGTTACCGCGATCTCGATGCATTGATGATCGAGTCCAATCATTGCCGCGACATGCTGGCGCGCGGTCATTACCCGTACTTTCTCAAGCAGCGGGTGGGCGGCGAGCTGGGACATTTGAACAACCATCAGGCGGCATTCCTGGTGGCCGAGTTGGGCTGGCAGGGCTTGCAACACCTGGTCCTGGCCCATCTGAGCAGCAAGAACAACCTGCCGCAGCTGGCCCGGCAATGTTTTGTCGACACCCTCGGGTGCGACCCGGACTGGCTGCAACTGGCCGATCAAGATTCAGGGCTCGACTGGCGCCACATCGCCTAGCCCACCTACTTAGCAAGCGGAGCCCATCATGGAAAAACGTGAAGAACTCTACCGCGGCAAAGCCAAATCGGTTTACAAGACCGACGACGCTGACCGCTTGATCCTGCTGTTTCGCAACGACACCTCGGCGTTCGACGGCAAGCGCATCGAGCAACTCGACCGCAAAGGCATGGTGAACAACAAGTTCAACGCCTTCATCATGCAGAAACTCGAAGCGGCCGGCATTCCGACCCAATTCGACAAACTGCTGGCTGACAACGAAGTCCTGGTGAAGAAACTCGACATGATCCCGGTCGAGTGCGTCGTGCGTAACTACGCCGCCGGCAGCCTGGTCAAGCGTCTGGGCGTCGAAGAGGGCATGAAGCTCAACCCTTACACCTTCGAACTGTTCCTCAAGGACGACGCCAAGGGTGACCCGTTCATCAACGAATCCCACGTTGTGGCATTCGGTTGGGGCACCGCCGAGCAACTGGCGCGCATGAAAGAACTGTCGCTGAAGGTCAACGAAGTGCTGACCAAGCTGTTCGACGACGCAGGTCTGCTGCTGGTCGACTTCAAGCTTGAATTTGGCGTGTTCAGCGACGGCTCCATCGTCCTCGGCGACGAGTTCAGCCCGGACGGCTGCCGTCTGTGGGACAAGGACACCAGGAAGAAGATGGACAAGGACCGCTTCCGCCAGGGCCTCGGTGATGTCATCGAAGCCTACGAAGAAGTCGCCAATCGTCTGGGTGTACCGCTTTAATCGACGCAAGCATCTGATAGCACGAACAAATTTTCGAAAGAGGGTTTGCTTTCGGTAAAAGTGTTGTTATGATGCGCGCCGTTGGAGAGATGCCAGAGTGGCCGAATGGGACGGATTCGAAATCCGTTGTACCTTCACCGGTACCTAGGGTTCGAATCCCTATCTCTCCGCCATTACATAGAAAAAGCCCCGTAGATGAAAATCTACGGGGCTTTTTTGTTTCCGAGCGAGAGCGGACAAAGAGCCTGGGAATCGGTCGTCCCGTAAAAATCCTGTGACCTTGTCTGCCATTACGCAACGACTCGCTCCGTTGCCCGATGCGCATAAAAGCCTTGCAGACGATTATTTGTCTGCAGGGCTTCTTCGTTTTTACGGGGACGAGCTCTCAACAGAACCGAGGTTTCAAATCTCCTTAACCGGCGTCTCCCCCTGCACCGCCTTGATCAACCCGATCACGTGAAGACAATCCGCCTTGTTCACATAAGACTCGCCGCTGGCGATGGTCTCGTGGTTTCGCGCTCTCAGTCTCCAGCGCCATTGTCCTTTGCCGGTGCTGGAGGTGCCTCTGGATTGCCTGTAAATCTCGAAATACATTCAGTTCGCTCCATGCGATTTAGATGTACGCCAGTCGGTGTGGCGCATCGTCGCAAGCCTAGCGCAGACGGTTTTTTTGGCTATCGGACATTTGTTTCCAATCGTTGGCGGATGTTTCCGCGGGGCGCGTATTAGAGCGGGGGGATAGGCGTCCGGATTGGCCGATATGCCGCTGTTTGCTTGTTGCAACGCTGCCAGCGCTACTGCTTAATACGGGACGGCTCATGGCGTCGAAACTGATAGGCGACCGACAAACACTATAAAAAAAGAGCACTCCCTTTGACTGAGCACGGAACGCAACAGGCCGGGCAGGTGACGTTATCGCTGGTGGTCCCGGTTTTCAACGAAGAGGACAGCCTCGACACCTTTCTGCGGCGGATCAATGAAGTCTTCCAGCAACAACCGTTGATTGACCTTGAACTGGTGTTCGTCAATGACGGCAGCACCGATGCCACCCTTGAGCGTTTGCTCGGGCATCAGCGGCATGACCCGCGTCTGCGCATCGTTGATTTGAGTCGTAACTTCGGTAAAGAGGCGGCGTTGTCTGCCGGTCTGCAGATCGCGGGCGGGCAGATTGTCGTGCCGATCGATGCCGATCTGCAGGATCCGCCGGAAGTCATTCTGCATATGATCGAGCGTTGGCGCGAAGGTTATGAAGTCGTGCTGGGGCATCGGGTCAGTCGCCGCAGCGACACCTGGGCCAAGCAGACCTCGGCGCATTGGTTCTATCGCCTGCACAACCGGATTGCCGAACTGCCGTTACCCGAAAATGTCGGCGATTTTCGTCTGATGGATCGCTGCGTGGTCGATGCCTTGCTGACGCTGCCCGAATCCCGGCGCTTCATGAAGGGCTTGTTCGCCTGGGTCGGTTTTCGCACCACGCATGTCGATTACGAACGCCCTGAGCGCGTGGCGGGGCAGAGCAAATTCAACGGCTGGCGGCTATGGAATTTCGCCCTTGAGGGCATCACCAGCTTCAGCACCGAACCGTTGCGCGTCTGGACGTATGTGGGCGCGCTGGTGTCGCTGGTATCGTTTGCCTTCGCCATTTTCATTGTTTTACGCACGTTGATTCATGGCGTCGACATGCCCGGTTACGCCTCGTTGATGGTGGCCGTGACCTTTCTTGGCGGCTTGCAATTGATCGGTATCGGCGTGCTCGGTGAGTACCTGGGCCGCACCTATATCGAATCCAAGCGCCGGCCGGTTTTTCTGGTGCGTCGCGTCTACGACCCCAAGGACTGAACATGGATCTCAAGGAAACCGACATCCTCGGCGACAGCATCAATGAGCATTGGTATTACAGTTCGAAGGCCGCGGCCACCCGACGCTTGCTCGGTGACGGGCCGATCCAGCGAATTCTCGATGTGGGCGCCGGCTCGGGTTTCTTCTCGCACCACCTGCTGACCCACACGCAGGCGCGCGAAGCGTGGTGCGTCGACATCAGTTACCCCGCCGACTCCAGCGGTGCTGTCGCTGGCAAACCGGTGCATTATCGCCGCGACATCGATCACGTCGACGCCGATCTGGTGCTGCTGATGGACGTGCTCGAACATGTCGATGACGACCTCGGCTTGCTCAGGATGTACGTCGACAAAGTGCCGTCGGGCAGTCGCTTTCTGATGACCGTGCCGGCATTCCAGTTCCTGTGGAGCGGTCACGACGACTTTCTCGAACACAAGCGCCGCTACACCCTGGCGCAGTTCGAAACCCTGGCGCGCGAAGCCGGGTTGACGGTGCAGCACGGTGCGTATTATTTCGGCGCGGTGTTTCCGCTTGCCGCAGCGTTGCGTTTGCTGCCGCAGGGCCCACAGGCGCAACCGCCGCGCTCGCAACTCAAGCGTCATCATCCGCTGGTCAATACCGTGCTCAAGACGCTTTGCAGCCTTGAGTTGCCACTGATGGGGATGAATCGTCTGGCGGGTCTGAGCGTATTTGTACTGGCGCAGAAACCGTGACCCCACGCGAAAGAGCCGCGTTCATTCAGCGTGGTGTGCGCTTTGCTGTGACCGGTTTGTTCGTCACGGCTTTGCATGCGTTGGTCGCGATCACGTTTATCAACTTCATCAGTCCTTTACCACCCTTGGCCAACGGCGTGGCGTTCGCCGTGGCAACGGTCGTGTCGTATGTGATCAACACCACCTGGAGCTTTTCGGCGCGGTTACATGGCCGAACGCTGCTGCGGTTTCTGCTGGTGTCGGTCGGCGGATTTTTCCTGGCCATGTTGGTCGCCTGGGCGGCACAGATGGCAGGGCTGCATTATTTGCTGGGCATCGTGGCGGTAGCGTTGACGATTCCCGCTTTCACGTTCGTGCTGCATAACTTCTGGACGTATCGATGGGGGAATTGAACAAGCATCCGGCGCTCGCGCTTTTGCCTGTATTGCTGGGCATGCTGGCATTTTTTCTGGTGATCGGCCCGAATGCGTTGGACCCGCAGAATATCGCCTGGCTCGAGGGCGGCGATCCGGCGACGCATTACCTTGGCTGGGTAAATTTCCGCCATGGACCGTGGACATTTCCGCTCGGGCTCAATCCGTCTTATGGACTGGAACTGGGCAGTGCGGTGATCTTTTCCGATTCCAATCCGCTGCTGGCAATCCTGTTCAAAACCGTCGATGGCTGGTTGCCCGAGACGTTTCAGTATTTCGGCTTATGGTTGCTGGCCTGTTTTGTCTTGCAGGCCTGGTTCGGTTGGAAATTACTTGGCCTCATCACCGATAACGCCGCGCTGCGCCTGTTGGGCTGCGGATTGCTGGTGTTCTCGCCGCCGATGTTCTTGCGCACCGGTGGGCACCTGTCCCTGGTCGCGCACTTTCTGATTCTCGCCGCCTTATATCTGGCCTTGCATCCGGCACTTGAACGGCGTCGCCTGGCCTGGGGCACCTTGCTCGGCGCGACGGCGTTGGTGCATGCCTATTTATTAGTGATGGTGGCGTTGATCTGGGTGGCTGACCTGTTCGGTAAAGTCATGGCCGGCAAGCTGAGTCGGCGTCGGGGGCTGATCGAGTTCGGTGGCTTGTTTGCGTTGGTCAGCGTGTGTTGCTGGCAGGCGGGCTATTTCAGCATCGTCGACGGGGCGGGCGGCGGCAGTTTTGGCTGGTATCGGATGAACCTGCTGGCCTTGTTCGATGCGGACGGCTGGTCGTACGTGGTGCCGGGCTTCGCCAAGGGCGGCGGCGACTACGAAGGTTTCAACTATCTGGGCCTCGGTGTACTGATGCTGTTGCCGTTGGCCGCGATTGCGCTATGGCGACGCAACATCAGGCTGAAGTCGCTAATGCTTCGCTGGCCATGGCTGCTGTTGGCAATGATCGGGCTGACTCTGTTTGCGCTGTCCAATCAGATCGGTTTCGGCGCACACACCTTCAGTTATCCGCTGCCGAAAACCATCGAGGCACTGGCGAGCATTTTCCGCGCTTCGGGCCGGATGTTCTGGCCGGTGTTTTACACCTTGGTGTTACTGGTGATCTACCTGATTGTGCGTGGATACCGGGCGCCAATCGCCATCGGCTTGCTGGCTGTGGCATTGACCGCACAAGTCACCGACACAAGTATTGCCTGGCAGGGGCTGCGCGCGACGAAAATGCTGCCGCCGTCCTCGGTGTGGACCAGCTCGATGCGCGACCCGTTCTGGGACAGCGCGGCGGCTCATTACCAGAACATCCGCGCCCTGATGCCGAAAAACCAGTCGGATCAATGGCAACCCATTGCCTGGTTTGCCGCGACACATGGCGTGAGCACCGATGCCGTGTATATGGGACGCATGAGTCCCAAGGCTCTCGACCAGGCTCAGCGTGATGCACAACGCCGGCTGAGTTCCGGAGATTATGCAGCTGATTCGCTGTACATCCTCGATGATGACGCGCTGGATCTGGCGGTGAAGAGTGTGCGCAGCGAGACCGACCTGCTGACCCGCGTCGACGACTTTGTCGTGCTGGCGCCGGGCTGGAAGCGTTGCGACCAGTGCCTGCCAATGGTCGATGAGGGGCGTTCGATGTCGGCGCTGCCCTTGAGCCAACCGGGGCTGGTGCAACTGTTCAATCGCAAGAGCCGACAGTTGCTCAACGGCTGGGCCGCGTCGGAAAGCTGGGGAACATGGAGTGAAGGGCAAGAGGCGCAAATCGCTGTGCGTGTCGCGCCGCAGAGTACTGCGATCGTCATGGACGTGCTGGCATTCGCCATGCCGCCCCGGTTGACTCAACGAGTGATCGTCAGCATCGACGGGGCTGAAGCCTTGTCAACGCGCCTGACCCAGGTGCAAGACAACGTGCTGGAGATTCCGCTCAGCGCAGCGGTCCAGGACAAATTGAAAAATGGCCAACCGTTGATCTTGCAAATTCACTTGCCGGACGCGACCAGTCCGCGAAACCTCGGCTTGAACGATGATGTGCGCGTGATGGGGCTGGGTCTGAAATCGCTGACCGTCCGTTGAATCTGCAATGACTGCGCAAACGTTGATGGACGCCGGGCTCGGCGTCTTTCTACACTGCCCGCATTCCGGGGAGCAGGGGGCAATGGATGAACCGCAATGAACTTCGCAAGGCCGATATCAACCTGATGGTGGTGTTCGAGACCTTGATGCTCGAACGCAACGTGACCCGAGCGGCGGAGAAACTGTTTCTCGGCCAGCCGACCATCAGCTCGGCACTCAACCGCCTGCGCACGATGCTCAACGACCCGCTGTTCATCCGCGTCGGTCACCGCATGGAGCCGACGGCCCGCGCCGAAGATATCTTTCGTCATCTGAAACCGGCGCTTGATTCGCTGTCGGTGGCGCTGAGCCTGACCCGCGATTTCGACCCGGCGGTGAGCACCATGACCTTTCGCATCGGCCTGTCCGATGACGTCGAGTTCGGTCTGCTGCCGCCGCTGTTGCGAGCGCTGCGCCAGGAAGCGCCGAACGTGGTGTTTGTGGTGCAACACGTCGATTACTGGCGGATTCCCGATCTGCTCGCCGCGGGCGATATTACCGTTGGCATCAGCCAGACCCGCGGCCTGCCGGCCAACGCCAAGCGCAAATTGCTGCGGCACATCCAGCCGAGCATTCTGCGCGCCGATTCCAGCGATACACCGCTGACTCTGGATGAATATTGCGCGCGCCCGCACGTACTGGTCTCGCACACGGCCAATGTCAGCGGCTACGCTGACGAGTGGCTGGCGGAGCTGGGTCGCACGCGCCAGGTCGTATTGTCGGTACCGCAATACAGCGCGTTGCCGGCACTGCTGGCCGGTACCGACCTGATCGCCAGCCTGCCGGATTACACCGCGGCGGCGATGGCTGCGTCTGGATTGCTGTTCCAGGAGCCGTTTCCGTTCAAGACACCCACGCTGGACCTGTCGATGGTCTGGCTCAGCCACGTCGACAGCGACCCGGCCGAGCGCTGGTTGCGTTCGCGGCTGGAAGCCTTCATGAGCGAACGGCCACAGCCCCCACTTGCATGATCACCACTTGACCTGTGGGAGCGAGCCTGCTCGCGAAGCGGTCTGACAGGCGCACATGCATAATCTGACAGGACGCTTTCGCGAGCAGGCTCGCTCCCACAACGATCTCGTATGACTGTGCTATATGTACCGCCCTACGCCCCACTGACCGGAGTCCCGCAATGCCACACCTGCACCTGGAATACACCGCCAACCTGCCGCTGAACGCCGATGTCGCATTGATCCGGCTCAACAACACTCTGGTGGGATCCGGTCAGTTCGCTGCCGAGTTCGATATCAAGGGCCGTGCGGTCAAGGTCGAGACATTCAAGGTCGGTACCGCGATCGCCGAGCGTGGGTTCGTTCACGTCAAACTGGCCCTGCTCAGTGGGCGTTCGCCTGAGATCAAGAAGCAGTTGTCGCAAAGTCTGCTGGCGGCTCTGCAGGACATCTGCGAATGGCCGGCCGCTGTCGAAGTGCAATTGTGTATCGAACTGCTCGACATCGATCGCGAGTCCTACAGCAAAGCTGTGGTGGGCGTGTAGGACTCAGCTCGCATCGAGTTCTTTGCACACATTGACCACCTGCTCGCGCAGCCAGACGTTGGCGCTGTCCTGATCGACGCTCTGGCACCACTGCATGTCGAGGGTGAAGCCGGGCAAGCCGTTCGGCGCCTCGCAGTGGTTGAACACCGCCTCGTTGGTCAGAAGACGCTGGATACGGCGGGGCAGGGTGAGGATGAAATCGGTACCGGTAATCATCTTCAACGCCGCGCTGTAGCTGTTCGAGCGCGCGACGATCTGGCGTTTCTGCGCCTGCCGCGCCAGCCAGCCATCGACCATGTTGGTAGATGAAGTCCAGGGTGTCGGGAAAACGTGGCGGCGCTCGGTGAAGGCTTGCAGGCTCAAGCGCGGTTCCAGCGGTGTAGCGCGTTTGTCGAACACGCAAACCAGGTCATCTTCCAGCAGCAGGCGTGATTTCAGATCGCTGTGCTGGCGATGGAAGTTGGGGCCGAAGCTGATCACCAGATCGAGGCTGCCGTCGCGCAGTTCTTCTGCCGGGACGTCGGTCTCGAACTTGTGCATGTTGACCATCACCGGCAAATCGTCGAAGTCGAAGCGCTTCAACAGCCGCGGCAGAATCAGTTGCTCGAAATATTCCGGCGCGCAGATGTTGAAGGTGACGGCTTGCTGGCTCGGGTCGAACGTCGGGGCGCCGGCGTGACACAGGTTGATGCTTTCGATGATCTTCTGCACATGGCCATACATGCTGCTGGCCTTGTAGGTCGGGCGCATGCCGGTGCGGGTGTTGATGAACAGTTCGTCTTCAAAACTGGTGCGCAGTTTTTTCAGGCAGTAACTGACGGTGGACTGGCTGACGAACAGGGTTTCCGACACATCGGTGACGCTGCTCTGCTCATACACGGCGACAAACACCATGAGGTCCTGCATGTCGAGCTTTCGAAGCAAGTTACTGTTCAGCATCCGTTCTGTCTCGCTGTGCTCCTTGCGCGGAATCCGCGCAAACGTGTGCGAACGATCCTAGCGGAACGATGGTGCCAGGAGAAAGCCCTGTAAGACATTTCACGGTCACAAGTGGGACAGAAACTTTTAGCAACACGACGTCATCGATCAAACTGGATAAAGCTGGCCAGAGGCCTTCAGTTCGTTGACGAAAA
Organism: Pseudomonas koreensis; assembly: GCF_036668835.1. GTDB lineage: Bacteria > Pseudomonadota > Gammaproteobacteria > Pseudomonadales > Pseudomonadaceae > Aquipseudomonas > Aquipseudomonas koreensis_I. The sequence continues at coordinate 683,548 of NZ_JAZEVW010000001.1, read as the reverse complement.
GTGTCGGCGGTAATGCCGCGGGTCGAAGCGCAACACCATCAGCAGCATCAGCGCCATGACTGCCGTCAGTGACCACCACGCCCATTCGAAGCTGCCCAGGCGGTCGCGGATCAACCCGGCCAGCATTGGCGAGAGCCCGGCGATCAGATACCCGATACCCTGCACAAACGCCGTCAGGCCACCGGCGCGCTGCGGGTCATCGAGATGATCGAGCGCGACGATCAGGCTCATCGGAAACAAGCCACCGATGCCCAGGCCCAGCAGGCACGGCCAGAGCAGGCTGAAATGCTGCGGACTGAGGATCAGGCCGCAAAACCCGGCAATGATCAGCGCCAGTAACGTCATCAGGATCGCGCGTCGATCGCGGCTGCGGTTGGCGATGGCCGGTACAACGAGGCCGGAAATCACTTCCATTGCCGTCAGAAAACCCAACAACAGCCCGGCGTTCTGTTCGCTCCAGCCTAGTTCCACGTAGTAGGGTGCGAGCCAGGCGAGCACACAGGTATAGGACGCCGTCCCTAGCCCGAAAAAAATCGCCAGCAACCAGGCGCGACCGTTACTGGCGAAAACGTCTTTCTGGGCGGCCAGCGTCAGAGTATTCGGCAAATGACGGCGTTGTGCCCACCAAGCCAGCAAGGCGAATAATGCCAGCAAGGCCCATATCGCCAGACCCGTGCGCCAGCTTGCGGTCTGCACCATAACCCAGGGCGCGAAGGTCGCCGCCAGTGCCGCGCCACCCATGATCGACGTGACATACAAGCCCATGCACAGTGCGACATTGTCGGGGAAACGCGATTTGATCAACGCCGGCATCAACGCCTGAATCAACGCCTGAATCAACGCAATGCCGAACCCCGCCAGCACGGCGCTGATAATCAATCCGGTTGCCGTATTGACAAACAGCCGCGCCAGCGTTGCCAGCGCGATGACCAGCAGCGACAACAACACCGTGCACTGTTGACCTACGCGCTGACTGATCGCCAGACCGAAAAACATCGCCAGCCCCATGGCCATCACTGGCAGCATGGTCAGCAGTGACGCGAGGCTGAAACTCAGCGGGATTTCACCGCGAATGGCCGACAGCAGGGGACCGACCGCCGCCATCGATGGCCGCAGATTGAGCGCGACGAGGATGATGGCGAGCATCAACCCCACAGCGGGGCGAGTGGGGGTGTGGACGTTTTGCATGGCGTGTCCTTGATAAGCGCAGGCTGATGATTAGGCGCGGTGCCGTGCATGCCAGGCAAACCAGAAAATCCGCAGCAGTATCTAATAACTCGATACCGCCTCAACGTTCTGTAGGAGTGAGCCTGCTCGCGATAGCGGTGTGTCATTCAGCATAAGTGTTGCCTGACACACCGCTATCGCGAGCAGGCTCACTCCTAAATGAGCTGAGCGTTTTTTCTGAATAAAACCTGAATCATTCTCAAATACATACTTGGTCCAGCGATATTATTAAAAGCCAACTAATCGTTGGCGTCTTTTTCACAAAAAATTGATGGTTGCCTGCCTAAAGTTTGTATGCACTTGGTTAATGAATTTTTCACAAATGAAAAAAGCGTTATTAACCAAGGCTCTTCTTTTCAGGAACAGCCCTTTCTATGTTCAAGTCAAAAGCCGTGCGCCCGGAATGGGTGACGTTGATTGCCAGTGCCTTTCTTCTGATCGGTTTCAACCTGGTGCTCTGGCAACACCTGTTCGCGATCACCGGCGGCGATGGCCGGGGCATCGCGATGCGTGTGGCTTTTGCCGTGATGATCCTGGCGGCATTCAATCTGGTGCTGACGGTATTTGCCTTCCGCCCGCTGCTTAAGCCCGTGCTGATCGCGCTGTTTTTAACCAGTGCCGGCGTGGCTTATTTCATGAATCAGTATGGCGTGATGATGGACGCCGGCATGTTTCGCAATTTCGCCGAAACCAATGTCACCGAAGTGCGTGATCTGCTGTCGTTGAAGTTGTTTGCTTTTATTCTATTGCTCGGTGTCTTGCCTTCATGGTTGCTGTGGAAAGTGCCGGTTAATTATCGTCGCTGGCATCGCGAAGTCTTCAGTAAAGTTGTGGTGAGTGTGGCCAGCGCTGCCGTTATTGGCGGGGTGGCATTGGCCAACTATCAAGGCTTGTCCTCGCTGTTTCGTAATCACCACGAAATTCGCTTGATGCTGGTACCGAGCAACTTTATCGGTGCTTCGGCAGGTTACTTGCGTGAACAAGTCGCTTCCGCACAGCAGCCGTTCATCAAAATCGGCGAAGACGCCCAGCGTAATCCGGACATCAAACTGCAACCGCGTAAGTCCCTGACGGTGTTGGTGGTCGGCGAAAGCGCCCGTGCGGAAAACTTCGGCATCCTTGGTTACCCCCGCGACACCACACCGCAACTGAATCACGAAGCCGGGCTGATCGCCTTCACCGATGTGCACTCCTGTGGCACGGAAACCGCCGTGTCGGTGCCGTGCATGTTCTCCAACATGGGCCGCAAGAACTACGACGCGAGCAAGGCGAAGAATGAAGAGGGCCTGCTCGATGTACTCAAGCGTGCCGGTATCGATGTGATCTGGCGCGATAACCAGTCTGGCTGTAAAGGCACTTGCGATCGCGTCACAGTGCAGGATGTCAGCAACCTGAAGGATCCGGCGCTGTGCGCCAACAGCGAATGCCGCGACGAAATTCTCCTGCAAGGCCTGCAAAGCTTTATCGATCACCTGGACAAGGACACCGTACTGGTATTGCATCAGATGGGCAGTCACGGCCCGGAATACTTCAAGCGTTATCCAAAGGAATACGAGCACTTCACCCCGGTCTGTGAAAGTAACGCGCTGAACAATTGCAGCCGCGAGAGTATCGTCAACGGTTACGACAACACGCTGGTCTACACCGACCATGTGCTGTCGAGCCTGATCGATGTATTGCGCAGCAATCAGGAAAAAGTCGATACCGCCATGTTGTATCTGTCCGATCACGGCGAGTCGCTGGGCGAGTACAACCTGTTCCTGCATGGCACGCCTTACATGCTGGCGCCGGAACAACAGAAACATGTGGCGATGCTGGCGTGGTTCTCCGACAGTTATCAGAAAGCCTACTCGGTCGATACCCACTGCCTGCAAATGAGCCGCGACAAACCGCTGAGCCAGGACAATCTGTTCCACTCGATGCTCGGCCTGCTGGAAGTCAAAAGCAGCGTATACCAGGCCGATCTGGACTTGTTTGCAGGTTGCCGCGGTGCGGTGATCGACGGCGTGCTGGCCAAGGACTGAAAGAACTCGGGCTCGTCGTTCTGACGCGACGGGCCCGTCTGTTTCCCCTGTCAGACTATTCTTTCCATATCGCAGGACATTTCGTTACAGCTGTTACCCTTCGCAGGCGCGTAAATCGCCAGTGGCGATATATACTGCGCGCCATTCTTCAAGGGAGAGCCGTGTGGCTATCGATATTCACTGGATTCGCGACAACGAAAGCCTCGCGCAGTTTTGCGCCGAGTGGCAGCAGCTGCCGTTCGTTGCCCTCGACACCGAATTCATGCGGGTCGACACCTTCTATCCGATTGCTGGCCTGCTGCAGGTTGGCGACGGCAAACGCGCCTACCTGATCGATCCGCTGACCATCAATGCCTGGCAACCGCTGGCGGCACTGCTGGAAAACCCGGCGGTACTGAAAGTGCTGCACGCCTGCAGCGAAGACCTCGAAGTGCTGTTGCGTCTGACCGGCAGCCTGCCGGCGCCGCTGTTCGACACCCAGTTGGCTGCCGCGTACCTGAACCTCGGTTTCTCGATGGGCTACTCGCGACTGGTGCAATCGGTGCTCGGCATCGAGCTGCCGAAAGGTGAAACCCGTTCCGACTGGTTGCAACGTCCGTTGTCCGAGACGCAGATCAGCTACGCCGCTGAAGACGCGGTGCATCTGGCCGAAGTGTTCGTCGAGTTGCAGCCCAGGCTGTCCGCCGACAAGTTTGCGTGGGTGCTGGAAGATGGCGCCGAACTGGTCGCCAACCTGCGTCGCGAAACCGATCCGTACGAGGTTTACCGCGAGGCCAAGCTGGCGTGGAAACTGTCCCGTGCGCAATTGGCCGTGCTGCGTGAACTGTGTGCCTGGCGTGAAGGCGAGGCACGTGCCCGCGATCTGCCGCGCAACCGCATCATCCGCGAGCATTCGCTGTGGCCGCTGGCCCGCACGCAACCGGACAATCTCGTCGCGCTGGGCAAGATCGAAGACATGCACCCGCGTACCGTGCGTCAGGACGGCCAGTTTCTGCTTGATCTGATCAAGCGCTCTGGCAGTGTGGGGCCTGATCAATGGCCGCCCGCCGTGCCGGAACCGCTGCCGATCGAAGCCGCTGCACTGATCAAGCGCCTGCGCGCACTGGGGCAGGCCGAGGCCGAGCGTCTGGACATCGCGCCGGAACTGATGCTGCGCAAGAAAACCCTCGAAGCGCTGGTCAAAAGCGGCTTCCCCGAGGGGCCTTACCAATTGCCCGAGTCGTTGCGTGGCTGGCGCCGCAAACTCATGGGCCAGAAGCTGCTCGACAGCCTGGCCACTGCCGGAGAACAGCCTTGAAACGTATCTGCTCCATCTACCAAAGCTCCAAGCGCAGCGGCATGTACCTTTATGTGCTCAAAAGCGATGCGCTGGAGCGCGTTCCCGAAGCGCTGATGCTGGCGTTCGGTAAAGCCAGACACTCCTTCGATCTGGTGCTGTCGCCTGAGCGCAAGCTGGCCAGCGAAGACATTACCGTGGTTCTGGAAAACCTCGACAAGCAGGGCTATCACCTGCAGATGCCGCCGGCCGAGGACGAGTACATCGAGCACTTGCCCGAAGAGTTGCTGCGCCGCAACGACCCGGTCTGATCGGCGAGGCTCTGTTCTGAGCCTCGACCCACCCTGGAACTGTTTTTACCGCGATGGCCGCCGGAATCCGGCGACCGTCTGCACGGCTTGCGAAAGGTTTGAAGATGCGCGTTCTGATTGCTGAACACGACCACGCGATATACGCCCGGCTGCTGCGTCAGGCAGCGCCGGAGCTGGAAGTACTGACCAGCGGCGACTCCGCCGAACTGGCGCGGCAGGCCGCCGATTGCCCGGTGTGGCTGGGCCAGCCGGACCTGCTGGCAACGCTGTTGCGCCAAGGGCATCAGCCACAATGGCTGCAATCGACCTGGGCCGGGATCACGCCGTTGCTCGCCGACGGCTTGCGCCGCGATTATCGCCTGACCCGTGCGGTGGGGATTTTCGGTCAGGTGATGGCTGAATACGTGCTGACCTACATTCTCGGCCATGAGCGCGAGGTGCTGGCGCGCTTGGTCAGCCAGGTCGAGCGCAAGTGGGACAACCGCAGTGGCCAGAGTCTGGTCGGACGCAAGGTGCTGATTGTCGGCAGTGGCGATATCGGCCAGAGCGTGGCGCAGTTTCTGTTGCCGTTCGGCATCGAGCTGTACGGCATCGCCAGCAGCGCTCGCGAGCAGGCGCCGTTTGTCGAAGTCGGTTCGATGGCCGATCTGCCGCGCCTGGTGGGGGAGGTCGATTACGTAGTCAATTTGCTGCCGAACACCGAGCACACCCACGATATCTATGACGCGGCACTGTTCAAGCAATTCAAACCGACCGGATTGTTCATCAACGCCGGGCGCGGTGTCGCGGTTGTCGATGCTGATTTGGTGGAGGCGCTGAAGGAAGGGCATCTGGCCGGGGCAGTGATCGACGTCTGTCGGCAGGAACCGTTGCCGCAGCGTCATCCGTTCTGGACCGCTTGGGGCTTGTTGTTGACCGGGCACAGTTCGGCGCCGACTTCACCGGCGTTGATGGTGCAACTGTTTGTCGACAACCTGAAGGCCTATCAGGCGGGTGAGGCGTTGCGCGGCGAAGTGGATTTCGACCGCGGTTATTGACTCGCCGCTTGCCTGAAGATGCCTAAAACCTGTGGGAGCCAGTCTGCTGGCGATTGCGCAGTGTCAGACAACAACAATGTTGACTGACAGGCTGCTATCGCCAGCAGGCTGGCTCCCACGGTGTTTTGTGGCTCAGTGGTACCAAGCTCAATTTACCGACAGTCGCCAGCGCTTGGCCGACGGCCCCGCTGGCACTAGACTGGCGGCCTTTTCACCACCTGATGTTGATGCTTGAGCCATGGCCGCGATAGTCGAACCGTTCTGGAAACGCAAAACCCTCGATCAGCTCGATCACGAGGAGTGGGAATCGCTGTGCGACGGCTGCGGTCTGTGCTGCCTGCAGAAACTCGAAGATGAAGAAGACAACAGCGTCTATTACACGCGCATCGCCTGCAAACTGCTGGATCTGAAAACCTGTCAGTGCAGCGATTATCCGAACCGCATCCAGTTCGTCCCCGACTGCATTCAGCTCACGCCGGGTCAGGCTGAGGAATTCAAATGGCTTCCGCCGACCTGTGGCTATCGCCTGGTCAGCGAGGGCAAGGACCTGCCTTTGTGGCATCACCTGGTATGTGGCGACCGCGAAGCGGTGCACCACGAGCGGATTTCCCAGTCCGGGCGCATGCTGGCCGAGGGCAGCGTGGCGGAGGATGACTGGGAAGATCACCTGATTTTTCGCGCGGGCTGACTAAAGAAAGGGCGGGCTTGATGTCGATCAGGCGCCGGTCAGTCCGCGATCGCCAGCAGGCTGGCTCCCACAAGTTTCATGTCGTACATCTGTCTCGAGTACAACCCACAGCTCCTGTGGGAGCTGGCCTGCCAGCGATGGGGCCAGCAGAACCGCTACAGGTTTTGGATCAAACCGCAGCTTTCGGCGACTTCAGCGAATCATTGCCGGTCACAGTGGCGGTTTCTGTCGCCACTTCGGCATTGGTTTTCAGCTTGTTCAGTTCTTCGCCGGCCCGCTCGATTTTCGCCCGTACGTTGTTCATGTCCTGACGGCCTTTTTCCAGCAAGCTCTTCGCTGAGCAATGCCCGGTAATCCCGCGGGCCATGGCCATGCCGCCGAGGGCCACCTGGATCAGGCCGAACACACCACCGCGACGCAGCCCTTTGCCGACCATCAGCACGCCGCCCGTCAACGAGCCAATGCGCTCCCAGCCGTGGACGTTCTGGTTGGAATGAGATTGAAACGGGGTCGATTCGACGCGTTTGAGCTCGGACATGATGATTCTCCAGGCAATCAATGATGGATAAACAAGCTGACTGCGACGGCGATCAGCTTGTTCCATCGAATGTGCGACGTTTCAGCGGAATTTTGGTCCGGAGCGGGTGTTCAGGCCCTTGGCCATGCGGTCGTAGAGCACGACGTTGACGGTGGCGGCAAGGTTCATGCAACCCGTGGTCGGGATGTACACGACGTCTTCACACCAGTCGCGGATCTCTTTGTCCAGCGAGCCGTCTTCCGGGCCAAAGATGTACAACGCGCGATCCGGGTGGGTGTACTCCGGCAGCGGGCGGGCGCCCTCGACCAGTTCTACGGCCACGGGAACGCAGTTGAGGGGGAGGATCTTTTTCAGGTCGTCGATGCCGATCAGCGGAATGTCATAGTGAACGCGTTTGGTATCGGTGACGAAGTCAGCGGCGCGTTCATAGCGCTTGCCGGTGTAGAACACCGACGCCACGCCATAGCAGCCGGCGGCGCGCATCACCGAACCGACGTTCTCGGGTGATTTGGGGTTATACAAACCAATGCAGCTGTACCGTTTGTCTGCCACGAGCGGGGTGCCTTCGGGAAAAAGAGCGCGATTATACGGGGATTGGACAGTTGTGGTCAGATCATGGATTGGCGGTGCCAAGCCGGCCGTCTTCGCGAGCAGGCCCGCTCCCACAGGTGAATGCATTTCAAGTGTGGGAGCGAGCCTGCTCGCGAAGAGGCCAGTTCAGGCACTGAAGATCTTCAGTCTTCTTTCTTCATTAGCCCGGCCAGCGCTGCAAACGGATTATGCGTGGCCTTGGCGATTTTCGGCGTGCTCAGCGAGCCTTCGCCGAAATACTGCTGATCGGTATAACGCGAGTGCTCGTTATCGTGGCAGTACAGGCACAGCAGCTCCCAGTTCGAGCCATCCTGAGGGTTGTTGTCGTGATTGTGGTCGCGGTGGTGAACGGTCAGTTCGCTCAGGCGCTTGCCGGAAAACTCACGGGCGCAGCGGCCGCAGACGTGCGGGTACATTTTCAAGGCTTTGTCGCGGTAGCCCATTTCCTTGTCGCGCTGGTTGTCGGCGAGGATGCGGTCCAGCTTCGACGTGTTGGTGGGGGTGGACGAACTCATGGGTTCACCTTTGTAGAAAGACAGATGACGGTTATGTGCAGAGTTTAGCTCAGCCCTTGAGTTTCTCGGCAATCCAGATCGTGTGGCGGGTGCCCTTGTTGCCGTGGGCGAAGACCTGGACTTCCTCGGCCTTGAAACCGGCCTTCTTCAATTTGTCGGAAAATTGCCGGTCAGCGCTGGCCGACCACACCGCGAGCACGCCCCTGGGACGTAAGGCCTTGGCGCAGGCATTCAGGCCGGCGGCCGAGTACAGCCAGCTGTTGGCCTTCTGGGTCAGGCCTTCGGGGCCGTTGTCGACGTCAAGCATGATCGCGTCGAAGCCGTTCGGTTCGCTCTGCAGCACATTCGCCACGTCTTCCTGACGGATCACCGTACGCGGATCTAGCAGCGGCCGGCCGGACTTTTCTCCCAGCGGACCACGGTTCCATTCGACCACGCCGGGCACGAGTTCGGCGACCACCACCTCGGCGCTTTTGCCCAGATGCTTGAGCGCCGAAGCCAGGGTGAAGCCCATGCCGAGGCCGCCGATCAGCACGCGCGAATCCGGTCGCCCGGCAACCTTGCGGCAGGGGATCTCGGCCAGCGCATCTTCCGAACCGTGCATCCGCGTGTTCATCAATTGCCCGCCGTCGCCGCCCTGGATCTTGATGACGAAATCTTCGCCATACTCGAACAGGCACAGGGCACCGCCGCTTTCAGGTATCGGGGTGGTGTCGAGCAGAACGAAACGTTTCATGGAAATCTCTACAGGGGGAAGGCAAGCAGGCGCGTTGAGAGTAGCCTGAGCACAGACTAGAGCCAAACGGAGCCCTTGATGAAGCGCACCATTCTAACGGTCATTGCCTTGGCCGCGCTCGTGATTACTGCGGTACAGGCGCAGCAGACGATTCCGGTCAGCCCGACGCCGCCACCCGGCTCGCCCGGCACCGCGACACCGACGCCGTATCCGCAGATCACGCCGATCACCATTCCCAAGTCCGGCGCCGGCAGTGGCAGCCCGCCGCTGGTGCCGATCGAAATGCCCAGCCCGCCGAGCAAGGATCAACCGGTGCCGGGCATCGAACCGAGCGGCACCAAGGCCAAATCCCCGGGCGGTTAAACCTGTTGCGCCGCCAGTTGGCCATCGGCCATGCGCAGACGTTTCGACAGTGAGACGGCGAGGGCGCGGATGATCTTCGCGGCGATTTTCGGCGCGTCGTTGAGCATTTTTTCCAGCGAATCCTTGCCCAGGTTCAGCAACTGGCAGTTGCTCGCGGCAATGCATGTGGCCGAGCGTCGTTCGCCGTCGAGCACGGCCATCTCGCCGAACGCCCGACCGCTGCGCAGCGTGGCCATGGTGATGACCTGGCCGTCGGCGCCGGTTTTCTGCACCGCGACCTGGCCGGTGTGAATGATGCACATGAAGCTGCCGGCATCGCCCTCGTGAAAAATCGCTTCGCCCTGGGCGACGGTGCTGATGCTGAAGTAGCCGGACGCGGCGGCAAAATCGGCCAGTTGCAATTGGTCGAACAGGCCGCAGTCCATCAGCCAGTCGCGGATTTCGTTGTTCAGTAAGGTCGGTTCTGACATGTCGTCGCGGTCTTTTTGTTTTCACATTTCTGAAGGCTTGCACCGGCCCCTGTGGGAGCGAGCCTGCTCGCGAAGGCGGTTGGTCTGTCACCACTGATGTGAATGACAGATCGCATTCGCGAGCAGGCTCGCTCCCACAAGGGATCTGGGACTTATCGGCCCGCGCGGTCTGGAATTAAGACCCAGCCGACCCACAGAGTTCCTCAGCCCAGGCCCAAAACCTTGAACACGAACGCATATTCGAGCGCTACGTCACGTAATCCCTGATAACGCCCGCTCATGCCGCCATGCCCGGCGCCCAGTTCGGTCTTGAGCAGCAGCGGATTATTGTCGGTTTTGGTTGTACGTAATTTAGCCACCCACTTGGCGGCTTCCCAATATTGCACGCGGCTGTCGTTGTAGCCGGCGATCACCAGCAGCGGCGGATAAGCCTGCGCGGTGACATTTTCGTACGGTGCGTAAGCCTTGATCCGCTCGTAGACGTCCGGGTCTTCCGGATTGCCCCATTCGTCGTATTCGGTGACGGTCAGTGGCAGTTCCGGGTCGAGCATGGTGTTGAGCACGTCGACGAACGGCACTTCGGCAATCGCCACGCCGAACAGGTCGGGGCGCTGGTTCAGCACCGCGCCGATCAGCAAGCCACCGGCGCTGCCGCCGCTGATTGCGAGTTTTTCCGCCGTAGTGATGCCATTGAGCATCAGAAACTCGGCGCAGGCAATGAAATCGCTGAAGGTGTTGTGCTTGTGTTCCTGCTTGCCGGCGCGATACCAGGCCTCGCCCAGTTCACCGCCGCCGCGCACATGGGCGATGGCGAAGGCCATGCCGCGGTCGAGCAGGCTCAGACGCGCGTGGGAGAACCAGGGATCGAGACTGGAACCGTAAGCGCCATAACCATAGAGATACAGCGGCACCGGTTTGCCGAGCATTTCGCGCTTCATCACCAGGCTGATCGGCACTTGCGTGCCGTCCGGCGCGGTCGCCCACAGACGCTGGCTGACGTAGGCATCGGCGTCGAACGGGCCAAGCACCGGCGTTTCCTTGAGCACCGTTTGTTCGCCCGTGGCGAGGATCAACTGGCGCACCTGCGCCGGGCGGTTCAACGCTTCGTAACGCAGGCGAATGCGGTCGCTGACGAATTCCAGGCTGTTTTGCACATAGAGACTGTAGGCCGCGTCCGGCAATTGCACGCGATACGGCGCCAAACCGTGCGGGTGCACTTCGATGATCGGCAAGCCGCCTTCGCGCAGGCTGAGGGTCATGGCTTGGGCGTTGAGGCTGACGCCGTCGAGCATCACTTCTTCGTTGTGCGGTATCAGGTTCTGCCAGTCCGCCTCGCTCGGCACCTCGCCAGTGTCCGGGGCTTGATACAGCGCGTAGTTGATGCCATCGCGGTTGCTGCGGATGAACCAGGTCCAGACGCCATCGAGCATGCCGTGATCGACATCGTATTCATGGTCTTCGACCCGCGGCGCCAGACAAGTGAACGGCAGATGCGGCTGGTTGGCATCCAAGGCCCAGACTTCGCTGGTGGTCTTGCTGCCCAGCGACAGCAGCAATTGCTGTTCGGAACTTGCACGGTAGCAGTGCAGAAAAAAACGCCCGTCCGGTTCATGAAACACTTCTTCGGCTGCGGTGCCGTCGAGGCGATAGCGCAACAGTTTGTGCGGGCGGTGCGTGTCGTCGAGCACGCCGAAAAACAGGGTCAGGCTGTCGTTGGCCCAGGTCATGCTGCCGTCGCAGTCGGCAAATTCCAGCTCGCTGACCCGGTCGCTGGACAGCTCTTTGACGAACAGCGTGTAAATCTCATCGCCCGAGGCATCGACGCTATAGGCCAGACGCTGATGGTCGGGGCTGATGCTGAACGCGCCCAGCGAAAAGAACCCACCGTTGGCCAGGGCGTTCGGGTCGAGCAACAGTTGTTCGCGGCTTTCATCGAGGGTCAGGCTGTCGTCGGCCGGGCGCGGGCAGCGATAGTGCCGGGCGTATTCATCGCCCGCGGTGGTACGTGTGTAATACAGGTACGGACCCCACGGCGACGGCAGCGACAGGTCGGTTTCGAGGATCCGGCCCTTGATCTCGTTGAACAGGGTTTCGCGCAGCTCGGCCTGATCGGCGGTTTGCGCTTCTTGATAAGCGTTTTCGGCCTTGAGGTAATCGAGCACCGCGTCGGTGTCGCGCTCCTGCAGCCAGGCATACGGGTCGGTGCCGGGAGCCCGGTGGGCAATCGGGGCAGTCATGACATTGGCGGATTCGGACATGGAAGGCTCTCGGACAATTCGGAATCAGGGTTTTCGCACGGCTTGAAAGCGCCGCAAAACCCTGTAGGAGTGAGCCTGCTCGCGATCGCGGTGTGTCATTCAAATCAACTCTGACTGATTCACCGCCATCGCGAGCAGGCTCACTCCTACAAGGCGTGTGTCTATTGGGACAAGCCGCATGGGCGAAAAGTCGTTACTATAAGCGCCTCTTTGCCTGCCTTGCCATGGACACCATGACCGAGAACGACTATCTGATCGCCTGGGGCCTCTACGCCTTTGCCGCCGTAGGCTGCCTGTTGGTATGGATGCGCCTGACCACCTGGATGTGGCGCTGGTTGCGCGAGCCGCTGCGTGTGCTGATGGCGGTGTTGCTGTTCAGCCCGACCATCGTCGATCCGGTGAAAGCCAAGGTCGCGCCGGCCATCGCCATTACCGCCCTGGACCTGCTGTTCAAGGTCGGCAACAACGCCTGGCGGGCGGTGTCCGACCTGTTCATGTACGGCATGATCGCGCTCGGTGTCTATCTGGTGTTCGTGCTGATTCGGCTACCAATCGAGCGTGCCTCCAAAGCACGCCGCGAGCAGGCTGAAGCGGCCAAGGCTGCGGCGCGCGCCGATGAGCGCGACGACGATCAGCCCTTCGGCGGTGCCGGTGACGACCGTTACGGCCGCCCGCCGGTGCCGAACACTCCGCAGCGCATGCGGGTCGAGCCGCGTCTGTAATCCGAGAGTCCGCACATGTGTGAATTACTGGGCATGAGTGCCAACGTGCCGACCGACATCGTGTTCAGCTTCACCGGCCTGATGCAGCGCGGCGGTCGTACCGGCCCGCACCGCGACGGCTGGGGCATCGCCTTTTATGAAGGTCGCGGCTTGCGCCTGTTCCAGGACCCGGCCGCGAGCAGCGAGTCGGAAGTCGCCAACCTGGTGCAGCGCTACCCGATCAAGAGCGAAGTGGTCATCGGCCACATCCGTCAGGCCAACGTCGGCAAGGTCTGCCTGTCCAACACCCATCCGTTCGTCCGCGAGCTGTGGGGACGTAACTGGTGCTTCGCGCACAACGGCCAGCTTGCTGAATTCACTCCGATCAAAAGTTTCTACCGTCCGGTCGGCGACACCGACAGCGAAGCGGCGTTTTGCGATCTGCTTAACCGTGTGCGCGCCGCGTTCCCGGAGCCGGTCGATATCGAGGTGCTGTTGCCGGATCTGGTCGCGGCCTGCGCCGAATATCGCAGCAAAGGCGTGTTCAACTGCCTGCTCAGCGACGGCGACTGGCTGTTCTGCTATTGCTCGACCAAACTGGCGCAGATCACCCGGCGCGCACCGTTTGGCCCGGCACGGCTGAAGGATGTCGATGTGATCGTCGATTTCCAGGCGGAAACCACGCCCAACGACGTGGTGACGGTGATCGCCACCGAGCCGTTGACCGAAAACGAAACCTGGACCCGCTACGAGCCGGGCCAATGGAGCCTGTGGCGACGCGGCGAATGCGTCAGCCAGGGCAAGACCGAATAAGGATTGCACCTCATGTTGCTCAGTTATGTACGGCTGGTGTTGTTTGCGGCAGGCCTGTTGATCGGTGTCCAGGTGCCGGGGTTCATCAACGATTACGCCCAGCGTGTCGAAGCGCATCTGATCGAAGCGCAGACCGGTCTGCGTGGTTTCCAGGGCACCGCCGATCAGTTTTTCAAAGGCGACATGCAGGCGCTGGTCGCGCATTACCGCGCCAGCGAAGACCCGATATTCCGCAGCGATGCCGACAGCCTCAATACCTTGCTCACCCGTCAGGTTGCGCTGGATAAACAATTTCAGGCGATGCAAGGGCCGTGGTACATCCGCTTTCTGCAAGTGGTCCTGGCCGCCGATCCGGACATTCGCAAGGAAACCTGGAACGGCTACAGCTACCAGATTCTGCTGACCCCGGAAGCGATGATCTGGGGCATGAGCGGCGCTTTGCTGCTGTCGTTCGGCATCGAATGCCTGTTCCGCCTGATTGATTGGGTAGTGCTCGGCGGCCGACGTTTGCGCCAGAGCCGACCGATCGAAGACCGCGACGTGCGCGGCCTTTAATGATCGCTGCCTGATCGTTCCCACGCAAAGCGCGGGAACGATCATGACGTGAGGGTGACGTAACCCGTGCCGACCTTGCGCGCATAGTCCGCCAACACCTGCCGACACAACGGCACAATCTCCTCGACCCACTCAACTCCGATCCGCCACGACACCACCACCTGCAAATCCGGCGGTCGCTGGTCGATATTCAGCAGGATCAAATCCCCCCGCGCCATTTCTTCGGCCACCAGCACCGGCGGCAGCACACCAATACCAAATCCGTCGCGTAATAACCGGGTGATCGCCGACACCGAATTCACGCAATTCAAACGTGGCGCCAGCACGCCATTGGCCTGCATCAACGCCAGCAAGTCCTGATGCGGCCGCGAGTTTTTCGAGTAGGTAATGATGCGTTCCTGCGCCAGTTCGGCGAGGCCGGCGTAGTCGCGGTGGTAGATCGACTGGCTGGCGACGATCCAGCCCAGCGGATGGCTGGCCAGTTCCAGACTGCGCACGCTTTCGTGACGGATCAGATCAGTCTGCAGAATGATGTCGAGAAAGCCTTTTTGCAGTTGATCGCAGAGGTTCAGCGCCGTATCCGCGACCAATTCGATTTCTACCCGTGGATACAGATCGGTCATCTGCGCCACCAACGGGCTGAGCCAGGTGTGGATTACCGTGTCCATCACACCGATGCGTACCCGGCCGATCTTGCTTGAACGGGTCTCGATCGACTGTTTCAGCGCCGCCATGGTGTCGAGCATCTGCTCGGCATAGTCCAGCACTTTCAAGCCTTCGGGCGTCAGGCTCACGCCGCGCGAATCACGCAAAAACAGTTTCACCCCAAGCTCGCCTTCAAGCACCGCGATGCGGCTGGAGATTGACGCTTGCGTGGTAAACAGCTTGTCGGCGGTCAGGCGAAAACTCTTCAGTCGGGCGACCCAGACAAAGGTCTCGAGAAACTTCAGGTTCATGGGCAAGGCTCGGGTGACAAATTTTTCTTATGCCTAAGGCGGGTTTTTATTCGTTGGACGCACAAGCGCCGTGCGGCGAAAAATCGGCGCATGCGGTTCCCACGATAGGCGTCGTCGGAGCTTCGAACAAGACCAATAAAAACCTGCGGAGATTTGCCATGAGTGCTCCCGACACCCTCCCTCTATCCACGCCTGCGGCACGTCCGGGGCCGTTCGACTGGTATCGCAATATCAACCAGCAGGAGCGCCGCACCTTCTGGAGCTGCAAGATCGGCTACGGCCTCGATGGCATGGACACGCAGATGCTCAGCTTCGTCGTGCCGACCCTGATCGCGATGTGGGGCATCACCACGGGCGAAGCGGGGTTGATTCACACCAGCACCTTGATCGCCTCGGCCATTGGCGGCTGGGTCGCCGGTATTCTCTCCGACCGCATCGGTCGCGTGCGCACCTTGCAACTGACGGTGCTGTGGTTCGCCTTCTTCACTTTCCTCTGTGGCTTCGCGCAAAACTACGAACAACTGTTGGTCGCCCGCACCTTGATGGGCTTCGGTTTCGGCGGCGAATGGACCGCGGGCGCGGTGTTGATCGGCGAGGTGATCCGCGCCAGGGACCGCGGCAAAGCGGTGGGCATGGTGCAGTCCGGCTGGGCGTTGGGCTGGGGCCTGACGGCGATTCTCTATGCCGTGCTGTTTTCGCTGTTGCCACCGGAAGACGCCTGGCGCGCACTGTTCATCCTCGGCATCGTGCCGGCGATTTTCGTGATTTTCGTGCGGCGTCTGGTGAAAGACCCAGAAATCTATCGCGAGGCCAAAGCGGCGCAAACGCCGGAAAATACCGCGAAGTTCTACGAGATTTTCGCCCCGGGCATGCTGTTCACCACATTCCGCGCTTCGTTGCTGACTACCGGTGCCCTCGGCGGTTATTACGCAATTACTTCATGGCTGCCGACCTTTTTGAAAAACGAGCGCGGCTTGAGTGTTCTAGGCACTGGCGGTTACCTGGCAATGGTGATTGTCGGCTCTTACGTCGGCTATGTGATCAGCGCCTATTTGACTGACCTGCTGGGGCGCAAGAAGAACTTCATCCTGTTCGCGATCGGCTCGTTCACCATCGTTCTGCTTTATACGCAGATGCCAGTGAGCAACGGGGTAATGCTTTGGCTGGGCTTCCCGCTGGGCTTTTTCGCTTCAGGGATTTTCAGCGGCATGGGCGCGTTTCTCACGGAACTGTTCCCCACACGTATTCGCGGCTCGGGGCAGGGCTTCTGCTACAACATCGGCCGCGCACTGGCGGCACTGTTTCCGCTGTTGATCGGCCTGCTCAGCCAGAAAGTGCCATTGAGCGTAGGTATCGGCGCGTTCGCGGCGGTGTCGTATGGGGTAGTGATTCTCGCGGCGCTGAGCCTGCCGGAAACCCGTGGCAAGCAACTCGACGCGAAGTAACTGATAACCTGCCAGGCAAAGTCCTACCGATAAAAAGATCAGCACCTACAGGAGTGTTCACCGTGAACCGCCTGCTTTTGAATTGCGACATTGGCGAGAGCTTCGGCAGCTGGACCATGGGTCTGGACGCCGAGGTCATGCCTTTCATCGATTGCGCCAACGTGGCCTGCGGCTTTCACGCCGGCGATCCGGGCATCATGCGCAAAACGGTCAGCCTGGCCGTAAGCCATGGCGTGCAGATCGGTGCACATCCGGCCTATCAGGATCTGGTCGGCTTCGGCCGGCGCTCCATGGCCTATTCCGCGCAAGAGCTGCAGGACATCCTGCATTACCAGATCGGCGCGCTCGACGGCATTTGCCAGGCGCAGGGCGCGCGGGTCAGTTACGTCAAACCTCATGGCGCGATGTATAACGACATGATGGCCAACCCGGCGCAGTTGCGCGCGGTGATTCAGGCGATAGCGGCCTACGATCGCAGCCTGCCGTTGATGCTGATGGCCACGCGTGACAACGCAGCGGCGCAGCAGATCGGCGATGAGTACGGCGTGACCCTGTGGTTCGAAGCTTTCGCTGACCGAGCCTACGACGGTGCCGGCCGGTTGGTCTCGCGACAACTGCCGGGCGCAGTGCATCACGCTGGCGAAACGATCGTCGCGCAAGCGCTGACCATCGCCCGTGGCGACCATCTCACTGCCAGCGACGGCAGCGCCTTGCGTCTTCACGCCAATACCCTCTGCGTACACGGTGACAACGCCAGTTCGGTGGCCGCCGTCCAGCGCATCCGTGAAGCCTTGAATCAGCTGAGTGCGCCATGAATCCCAGGGTTGAAGTAGTGGCACTGGACTGCCTGATGCTGCGTCTGTTCGATGAAATCGCCGAAACCAACATGCCGTGGATGCTCGCCGCCAGCGAGCGTTTGCGCGCAGTCTTCGCCGGGCATCTGATCGATCTGGTGCCCTCGTATACGACGCTGATGGTGCATTACGACCTGAGCACATTAAGCCCGGCGCAAGCGCGAGAGTTGATCGCCGAAGCGTTGGTCGACCTGTCGCCGAATGCGCGCGCCGCTGGCCAATCCCATGTCTTGCCGGTCTGGTATGACTTGAGCGTCGGCCCGGAATTGCGCCTGCTCGGCGAGCGCAGCGGGCTGGCGGTGCAGGAGGTGATCCGCCGCCACAGCGCACGCGAGTATCAGGTGTTCGCCCTCGGGTTTGCGCCGGGGTTTGCCTTCATGGGCCTGGTTGAAGAAGTGCTCGCCGCACCGCGTTTGAATACCCCGCGCAAGAAAGTCGCGGCCGGCAGCGTCGGTATCGCCGAGCGCCAGACCGCCGCCTATCCGGTGGTATCTCCCGGTGGCTGGAACCTGATCGGGCGTACGCCGGCAAAACTCTTCGACCGTCATCGCGATGGCTACAGCCTGATGCAACCCGGCGATACGGTACGCTTCGAAGCGGTCAGCCATGCCGAATTCATCAACCTGGGCGGGGACGACACGCCGCTGGAGGCGCAGGAATGAGTCGATTGACGATTACCGCGAGCACGCCGCTGTGTTTGTTGCAGGACGCCGGGCGCTTTGGCGTGCGGCATCTGGGCGTGACCCAGGGCGGCGCGGCGGATGGGTGTTCGATGAGCTGGGCCAACTGGTTGCTCGGCAATGCGCTGGATGCCACGGTGATTGAAATCACCCTCGGCGGCTTTGCGCTAGTGGCTGAAGAGGCGTGTTGCCTGGCATTGGCGGGCGCGGATCTTGGCGCGCAGATCGATGGCCAGCCGCTGGCGCCGTGGCGAAGTTTCAAGTTGGCCAAAGGGCAGACGTTGCAACTCACGCAACCGTTGCTCGGTGCCCGGGCATATCTGGCGGCGCCCGGCGGGTTTGCTGCTCCGAAGGTGCTGGGCAGCTCTGCGACCGTGGTGCGTGAAGAACTCGGCGGTCTCGATGGCATGGGGCGGCCGCTGGCCAAGGGGGCGACGCTCAACTATGACGGGCACCCCGGGCAAATGCGTGAAGTGCCCCGCCAGCATCAACCGGACCTTCGATCAAATGAACCGCTGGATCTGGTGCTCGGCGCACAGATCGGCCAGTTCAGCGGGCAGAGTCTGTTCGATGTGTTCAACACGGCCTGGACTCTGGACAGCCGCGCTGATCGCATGGGCATTCGTTTGCTCGGCAAGACCCTGGCGTATCAGGGCCTGCCGATGATTTCCGAGGGTATTCCGTTGGGCGCGGTGCAGGTGCCGTCGGACGGGCAGCCGATCGTTTTGCTTAACGACCGGCAGACGATCGGCGGTTATCCGCGTTTGGGAGCGTTGACGCCGCTGGCGTTGGCGCGGTTGGCGCAACGACTGCCAGGCGAGCAATTAAGGTTGCGACCCGTAGTTCAGGAAGTCGCGCATCGTGAGCATGTCGACTATTTGCATCGATTGCTGAATCGCTGAAGAGCATCGCGAGCAGGCTCACTCCTACAGGGGGAAAACATTTCAAATGTAGGAGTGAGCCTGCTCGCGATAACGTCCGCCCAGACGCAGCAGATTATTTCGACAAGAACCGCATGCCTTCCTCAAGCCCGCGCAATGTCAGCGGATACATCTGGTCCTCGATCAGATCGCGCACGATATTGGTTGAGGAGGTATAGCCCCAGGTATCTTTCGGATACGGGTTGATCCAGATGAGTTTCTTGTACTTCTCCATGAAACGCTGCATCCAGACATAGCCCGGCTCTTCGTTCCAGTGCTCGACGCTGCCACCGGCCTGAGTGATTTCATAAGGCGCCATGGCGGCGTCACCGATAAAGATCACTTTGTAGTCGGCGCCGTACTTGTGCAGCAGGTCTTGCGTCGAGGTGCGCTCGGAAGTACGGCGCATGTTGTTCTTCCACACCGATTCATAAATGAAGTTGTGGAAGTAGAAATACTCCAGATGCTTGAACTCGGTCTTGCAGGCCGAAAACAATTCTTCGCAGATTTTTACATGGGCATCCATCGAGCCGCCGATGTCGAACAACAGCAACAGCTTCACCGTATTGCGTCGCTCCGGACGCATCTGGATGTTCAGCAGGCCGGCATCCTTGGCGGTGTGGTCGATGGTGCCATCAATGTCGAGTTCTTCAGCTGCCCCCTGGCGAGCAAACTTGCGTAAGCGGCGCAGGGCGACCTTGATGTTGCGCGTGCCCAATTCCACCGAATCATCGAGGTTCTTGTATTCGCGCTGATCCCAGACTTTCACCGCTTTGCCCTGGCGTTTGCCGGCATCGCCAACCCGAATACCTTCCGGATTGAAGCCGCCGGAGCCGAACGGGCTGGTACCGCCTGTGCCGATCCATTTGTTGCCGCCGGCGTGGCGTTCCTTTTGTTCTTCGAGACGTTTTTTGAATTCTTCGATCAGTTTGTCCAGACCGCCAAGGGACTGGATCTGGGCACGCTCTTCGTCAGTCAGCGAACGCTCGAACTCCTTGCGCAGCCAGTCTTCGGGAATCAGCGCCTGCAAATGATCGTCGAGTTTTTCCAGACCATTGAAGTAGGCACCGAAGGCCCGGTCAAACTTGTCGAAATGGCGTTCGTCCTTGACCAGAATCGCCCGGGACAAGTAATAGAACTCGTCCATGTCGGCGAAGGTTACGCGCTGTTTCAGTGCGTTGATCAGATCGAGCAGTTCACGCACCGACACCGGCACTTTCGCTGCACGCATTTCATTGAACAGGTTGAGCAACATGGCAGCAGCCTCTTAGCGGGTGCCGCGCCGGCTCATGAACGCCAGACGCTCGAGCAGTTGCACGTCCTGTTCGTTCTTGACCAAAGCGCCTGCCAGCGGCGGAATGGCTTTGGTCGGATCGCGCTCGCGCAGCACCGCTTCGCCAATATTGTCGGCCATCAGCAGTTTCAGCCAGTCGACCAGTTCCGAGGTCGAGGGTTTTTTCTTCAGGCCCGGCACTTTGCGCACATCGAAGAACACGTCCAACGCTTCACTGACCAGATCTTTCTTGATGTCCGGATAGTGTACGTCGACGATCTTCTGCAGGGTGGTGCGGTCAGGGAAGGCGATGTAGTGGAAGAAGCAGCGGCGCAGGAACGCGTCCGGCAGCTCTTTCTCGTTGTTGGAAGTAATGATGATGATCGGGCGCTTTTTCGCCTTGATGGTCTCATCGATTTCGTAAACGTAGAACTCCATCTTGTCGAGTTCTTGCAGCAAGTCATTCGGGAACTCGATATCGGCCTTATCTATTTCGTCGATCAGCAGAATTACCCGCTCTTCGGACTCGAACGCTTCCCAGAGCTTGCCCTTTTTCAAGTAGTTGCGCACGTCGTGGACTTTTTCATTGCCCAGTTGCGAATCACGCAGACGGCTGACCGCATCGTATTCATACAAGCCCTGATGGGCCTTGGTGGTGGACTTGATGTGCCAGGTGATCAACTTGGCGCCAAACGACTCGGCCAGTTGCTCGGCGAGCATGGTCTTGCCGGTGCCTGGTTCGCCCTTGACCAGCAGTGGCCGCTCCAGGGTGATGGCGGCGTTGACCGCCAGCTTCAGGTCATCGGTGGCGACGTAGGCCTGGGTGCCTTCGAACTTCATCTGCTAATCCTCGAACGGTAACGCCGACCTGACGGGCAGGGCGGGGGCGAAATAATCGGATGCCCGACTATAACGCGCAGCCCGGTCGACTGTGAACGCAGACGGCGTATTCAGTCTCTGAATGGGGCGTCACATGTTGACTCAGTCTCGGCTGATGGCCAGTGCCCTAGCGATCCTAACCCTCGTCCGGCTTTGGCCGCTCATAACGGGCGTTGAATGCCTGGATGAAGCCGTTGCGCAAAATCTGCAAAAACGCTTCGAACGCGTTGATATCTTGCTGGTGGACATTGCCGCTGAGTTCGACACGGGTGGCGAACTGGTTTTTGTTCTGGTTTTTCAACACGGTTTCGGTGCCGCCGACCAGCGCTTCCCAGATCGAGCGGAAAATACCCTTGTTCTTGTTTTCCACGTCCTGCTGCCAGTTGAATACGTCCACATCGCGCAGCAGCGGCTTGATGTAACCGCTGAGCCGGGCATTGTCTGCCTTGGCTTCGATGACCACATCGCCGTGGCCGGCATTGAAGTCGAACTTGCCATAGGCCGAGGCGAAATCGTTCATGCGTTTGAGCTCGATATCGCGCGCCCGCAGGCGGAATTCGAAATCTTCGAAGTCGCTCAGCGGATCAAAAGTGGCGGTCACTTCGACGGGGGCATGACCCAACAACAGGGCTTTGCCTTCGAAAAGAGCATCGCGCTTGCCTTCCTTGTCGACGACGTTGGTCAGGTTGTAAATGCTCGCGTTGACCTTGCTCGCATTCATGTTCACCGGCGGCTTGGAATTGAAGTTGCGGAAGGTGATGCGGCCATCGTTGATCTGCACTTCGTCGAGGGTGATCGGCAGCAGTTTGCCCAGTTGCTCGCGCCAGTCGGTGCCTTGACCGGTCTGGGAGTTCTGCTTGTTGGCACCGCCATCGACAAAGTTGATTTCCGGGTTGAGAAATTGCACCTGCGCCACCACCGCATGGTCATACCACAGCGAATGCCAGCTCACCGACAGATCGATCAGCGGGGCATCGACGAACGGCACCGGTACCTTGCCGTCGACCTTGACGATTTTCAGACCATTGATTTTGTACGCACCGCGCCACAAGGCAAGGTCAACATCGGTGATCTGACCGCGGTAATCGCCCATGTCGGCGAGTTTGTCATTGAGGTAGTCGCGCACCAGGTAGGGCAGGGCAAAGTGCACGGCCAGCAGCAGCACAACCACCCCTGCGAAGGTCCATAGCGGCCAACTGTAACGACGCTTCATGACGAAGGTTCCTGAACAAGGTCCTTGAGGATTCTTTGCGGTTGACTCCTGGCGTTCGCAGACGTTCGACCCGACTGGACTGTAATGGGCAACAGGCTTACCGTGGAAGGCTGAATTCAACGCTGCACAAGGACCCAGCCAATGAGCCGTATTTTTGCTGACAACGCCCATTCCATCGGTAACACACCGCTGGTGCAGATCAATCGCATTGCGCCGCGCGGCGTGACCATTCTGGCCAAGATCGAGGGGCGCAACCCCGGTTATTCGGTGAAATGCCGGATCGGCGCCAACATGATCTGGGACGCTGAAAGCAGCGGCAAACTCAAGCCGGGCATGACCATCGTCGAGCCGACATCGGGCAATACCGGTATCGGCCTGGCATTCGTCGCCGCAGCCCGTGGTTACAAGCTGATGTTGACCATGCCCGCCTCGATGAGCATTGAGCGGCGCAAGGTGCTCAAGGCGCTCGGCGCCGAGCTGGTGCTGACCGAACCGGCCAAAGGCATGAAAGGCGCTATCGAAAAAGCGGCTGAGATCGTTGCCGGTGATGCCGACAAATACTTCATGCCGGCGCAATTCGATAATCCGGCGAACCCGGCGATCCATGAGAAGACCACCGGCCCGGAAATCTGGAACGACACCGACGGTGCGGTCGACGTACTGGTCGCGGGTGTCGGTACCGGCGGAACCATCACCGGCGTTTCGCGGTATATCAAGAACACAGCTGGCAAACCGATTCTGTCGGTGGCGGTCGAGCCGACGTCATCGCCGGTGATTACTCAGGCCTTGGCCGGTCAGGAGATCAAACCGAGCCCGCACAAGATTCAGGGGATCGGCGCCGGTTTCGTGCCGAAGAACCTTGATCTGTCGATGGTCGACCGGGTTGAACAGGTGACCGACGAAGAATCCAAGGCCATGGCGTTGCGCCTGATGCAGGAAGAGGGGATTCTGTGCGGGATTTCCTGCGGCGCGGCGATGGCGGTTGCCGTGCGTCTGGCCGAAACACCGGAAATGCAGGGCAAGACCATTGTTGTAGTGCTGCCGGACTCCGGCGAGCGGTATCTGTCGAGCATGCTGTTCAGCGACTTGTTCACCGAGCAGGAGAACCAGCAGTAAGCACATTGATGCAGGTCAGCCAGGGTTCAGGCGCCCTGTGCTAATAAATGCTTTGTTGCGAACCGCTTGACACTGAATCTTGTCAGGCGGGTTTTTCCCGGCGCCGGTAGTGTTTATCATGGCCGGCTGCCATGCCGGGTAAAAGGCATGCGCAGCGTTGTCTTTATTCAAGGAGTTGTTGATGACCGTTTCGTTTGCCGCCAAGGCGTTTGTGCTGTTGCTGTTTTTGGGCAGCACGCTCTATGTGCATTTGCGCGGCAAGGCGCGTTTGCCGGTATTGCGTCAGTTCGTCAATCACTCGGCGCTGTTCGCTCCTTATAACGCCTTGATGTACCTGTTCTCCGGCGTGCCGTCCAAACCGTATCTGGATCGCAGCAAATTCCCGGAACTGGATATATTGCGCGATAACTGGGAAACCATTCGCGACGAAGCGATGCACCTGTTCGACGAAGGCTATATTCGCGCCGCGGAGAAGAACAACGACGCCGGTTTCGGTTCGTTCTTCAAGAAGGGCTGGAAGCGTTTCTACCTCAAGTGGTACGACAAGCCGCTGCCATCGGCCGAAACCCTGTGTCCGAAAACGGTGGCGCTGGTCAGTGCGATTCCCAACGTCAAAGGCGCGATGTTTGCGCTGCTGCCGGGCGGCAGCCACCTCAACCCGCATCGCGACCCGTTCGCCGGTTCGCTGCGATACCACTTGGGCCTGTCGACGCCGAACTCCGACGATTGCCGGATCTTCGTCGACGGTCAGGTCTACGCCTGGCGTGACGGTGAAGACGTGATGTTCGACGAGACCTATGTGCACTGGGTCAAGAACGAAACCGACCAGACCCGCGTGATCCTGTTCTGCGACATCGAGCGCCCGTTGAGCAGCCGCCTGATGACCCGCATCAACCGCTTCATCAGCGGTTGGCTCGGCCGGGCCACTGCTCCGCAGAACCTTGACGACGAACGCGTCGGCGGGATCAATCAGGCTTACGCCTGGAGCAAGAATTTCAGCGACAGATTCAGCGGGGTGGTCAAACAGTGGAAGCGCCGTAATCCCAAGGCTTACCGCGTGATGCGCCCGGTGCTGGCGGTGGCTGTGCTGACGTTGTTGGGGTATTGGCTGTTCGGTTGAGGTTGAATCAGGCAATAAAAAACCGCTCACTGGGAGCGGTTTTTTTGCTTCAAGGGCGGCCGGCCAGCACGCGGGGTTCGTCCACATCAGTTCCGTTTTCAAGAACATGCAAAAAACGACGCTGATTAGCGGATAACGCAAGACTTCCAAGCGCACCTGCAGGCTTGGGCAATGCCTTCTTGGTCAGGGATTTTTTAATGACTTTGCGCATACTCCCTTCCTCGTTGATCAAAATTTGAACTGCTTTCAAGATACTTGATTCTCCACTGCAAGAACAAGGCGACCTTGCAGATCAAAGGCAAAGCCGAGTTGTTGATAAACTGGAATCGCTCCCGGCATCGGTTCCTGCACTTCGATCAGGCGACTGCCGATAATCCGGGCAAATTCATCGATAGCAATCAATGCCAGAGCTGCGATACGGTTTTTGAGTGGGTGAGCCTTAGCGGGTCTACCCTCCAGCCGCACGATGCGAATTCGTTGACGGCTATTGTTCGGGTTTGCGAAACACAGCCCGCACAGCTCTTGTTCGAACCAGATCGCAATATCGAAAGATAAAGGTTCTCGGGCTTTCCATCTGACGACCTCATCCCATGAGAAAATTGAGTCGTGCCACGCTTCATAAGCCGCCAGTGCTTGAGCATCGATAGGTTCGAAGCGCACTTTCGACATGTCCACGCTTGAGGTTGACTGCATCTGGAGAGTGGCGAAAGCAGCCTTTTTCCTGGCCTCTGACCGATAAACCTGATACCGCAAATACGTCCGTTCCCTGGGCATGTGATCTCTTGCATTCCGTGTCTCCTGACAATCCGTTGCCACCGCCAATCACCCTAATTCCCAGGCACCGCGCTGTCGCTGGCGGCCCTTTGCCCAAGTCATTGCAATCTGTGTCCCGCGCTGGTTATAGTCGGCGCTCGTGAATCAGGCGGTTCACGTTCCTCCCAAAGAGATCTGCATCAATGCCTGCATCCCTCATCAACGCGGTAGTCGATTCAGCGGTCAACGCTGGCGTCGTGCCGTGCGGGAATCAGCAGCCTGTGCAGATCAGCCATTACCCCCCACCTGTCAGTAGCACGCCGGTGCGCGCAGTCGTAGCACCGCCGGGCGTTGGCGTTTCGGGCTGATCGGCAGTTTTCGCTGACCCCTGCGCCCGCCAGAAAAACCTACTGAATTTCAGCTTCGGCTGAGTTGGCTTTGTGCCTGACTACAGGTGGTACTCATGTTTGTCCTTTCGAAAAAATCCGCGCTCGCGACGGCGTCCACGAGCCTGTTCGTTCTGTTGTGGAGCAGCGGGGCGATCTTCTCCAAGTGGGGATTGGCCCACGCGTCACCCTTCGCCTTTCTGCTGATCCGCTTTGCGATTGCCTTGTGCGGGCTGGTGCTGCTGGTGCCGCTGCTCAAACTGAAGTTGCCCAAGAGCGGCAAGCCGATGCTGTTCGCGATCGCTACCGGTGTGGTGCTGTTGGGGGCGTATCAGATCTTTTATCTGTTGGCCTTGAACAGCAAAGTCACCCCGGGGGTGATGGCGACCATCATGGGCGTGCAACCGATTCTCACCGTGGTGCTGATGGAACGGCAGCGTTCGGCCAGTCGGATGTTCGGACTGGCGCTGGGGTTGGCCGGGCTGATCATGGTGGTTTACCAAGGCATTGGCCTGGCCGGGATGTCCTGGGCGGGCATGCTGTTCGGTCTGCTGGCACTCGCAAGCATGACGCTGGGTTCGATCATGCAGAAGCGCATCACCGAAAATCCGCTCGGCACTCTACCGGTGCAGTACCTGGCCGGGCTGTTGTTGTGCGGGATATTCGTGCCGTTTCAGCCGTTGCACTTCGAACACAGCGCAGGGTTCATCGTGCCGGTGTTGTGGATGGGGCTGGTGGTGTCGGTGCTGGCGACGCTGTTGCTGTATCGCTTGATCGCTCGGGGCAATCTGGTCAACGTCACCAGCCTGTTTTATCTGGTGCCGGCGGTGACGGCAGTGATGGATTATCTGATTTTCGGCAATCGCCTGGCGGCGTTGAGCGTGCTGGGGATGTTGCTGATCATTGTTGGGTTGGGGTTTGTGTTTCGTAAATCTCAGTGACCTTCATTTGTGATGGTGGCTATTCTGCCGCCATCGCGAGCAGGCTCACTCCTACAAGGGGAACGCATTTCAACTGGTAGGAGTGAGCCTGCTCGCGATAGCGATCTTCGCGAGCAAAGCAATTAACGATCAGCCACCACTGCCGGCTTCACCACCGCAGGTTTCAACACCAGCCACAACGCCAGCGCAATCAAAACCCCGCCATACACGTGCGCCATCGACAGTGGTTCATCCAGCAACAACGCCCCCCACAACACCCCGAATGGCGGAATCATGAAGGTCACGGTCATCGACTTTACCGGGCCGATCGAGCTGAGCAGGCGGAAATAAATGATGTAGGCGAACGCCGTGCAACCCAGGCCCAGACCGAGCAGCGACAGCCAGACGTGCCAGCCACCCCAGCTCACCGGCGGTGCGGTGATGACGCTGTAGGCGAACAGCGGCAGTAGAAACAACGTCGCCCCGAGCATGCTGCCCAGCGCTGATAAACGACTGTCCAGCCCGCCAGCCTGATCCAGCCAGCGCCGCGCAAGAAATCCGGCAAAACCATAGCAGGTCGTGGCGAGCAAACAGGCGACCGCGCCCATGAGCAATTGCAGGTCGAACGCCACCGGGCCGGCGCGGGTCAGAACGCCGACACCGAACAAACCGAGGAACACACCGCCCAATTTCGCCGCGGTAAGTTTTTCACTGAAGAACAAACCGCCGATCAGCACGCCCATCAACGGCGTGGTGGCATTGAAGATCGCGGAATAACCGGCCGGCAATACTTGCGCTGCAACCGAGTAAAGCGTTGCTGGAATGCCTGAGTTGATCACCCCCAGCAGCATCACGGTTTTCAGTTTGCCTTTGAAATCCCAGCTGACGCGCAGCAGCCCGAGGATGACCAGCAAGCCGACGGCCGCAATCGACACGCGAAAAAAACCGGTGGGAATGGTGCCGATCACCGGCGCAATGATGCGCATGAACAGAAAACTCGCGCCCCAGATAGCGGCCAGCGACAACATGCGGAAAATATCGACAGGGCTCACGGCGGGCCTCCTTCCTTGATCGGGACGAGAGTGTTGCCGAGTGCTCTGACCATGGCAACCGCTAATCGGGCATTTAATTTCGTATTACGCAGCACTACCAGGCGTGTTGGGCAACCCGGTATCGGTTTTGGCTGAAATTGCACTTTTCCTGCGGGCCCTTCCGTGACTAAGCTCAAGCGAACCGAATTCGCGCCGAGGTTTCACCTATGCCGCAGCAATGGCCAGCCACCGACATCGCCCGCATGATCCTCGCTGGCTTCGACGATTACCGCGAGCATTTCCGGCGCATCACCGACGGTGCCCGCGAGCGTTTCGAGCAGGCGCGCTGGCAAGAGGCGCAGGTCGCCTCGGCTGCACGGATCACCCTCTACGAAGAAAAGGTCGGCGAAACCGTTGCGCGCCTGCGCGAACAGTTCGATGAAGAGACGCTGATGAATGTCAGCTGCTGGCCGCTGGTCAAGAGCGCCTACATCAGTGTGATCGACCTGCGCTTCGACGATGAGCTGTCCGAGACCTGGTACAACTCGATTTTCTGCGGACTGTTCAGCCATGACCTGATCAGCGATGGCTGCATGTTCATCCACACCACGCGGCCGACCTTGCGTCGTGCCCGCGCCGCACAGACCCGCACCTACAAGCCGCAGGGCCAATTGTCGGGCATGCTCGCCACTATATTTGCCGACTTTCGCTTCAGCGAGGATTACGCCGATCTGCCCGGTGACCTGAACCGGCTCGAAGCGCAACTGCGGGAAAACCTGCCGGACTGGGTGTGCAAAGACCCGGAGCTGGCGGTCGAGCTGTTTTCCTCGGTGCTGTACCGCAACAAGGGTGCTTATCTGGTCGGGCGCATCTACACCCGCGACGAGCAATGGCCGCTGGTGATTCCGCTGTTGCACCGCGAAGGACGGGGGATTCAGATCGACGCGTTGATCACCGACGAAGCCGACGTGTCGATCATCTTTTCGTTTACCCGTTCGTATTTCATGGTCGACGTGCCGGTGCCGGCGGAGTTCATCGGTTTCCTGCGGCGCATTCTGCCAGGCAAACACATTGCCGAGCTGTACACCTCGATCGGTTTCTATAAACACGGCAAGTCCGAGTTTTACCGCGCACTGATCAATCACCTGGCCAGCACCGATGATCAGTTCATCATGGCGCCGGGCGTGCGCGGCATGGTCATGAGCGTGTTTACCCTGCCGGGTTTCAACACCGTATTCAAAATCATCAAGGACCGTTTCTCACCGTCGAAAAATGTCGACCGTGCCACGGTGATCGAAAAATACCGACTGGTTAAAAGCGTCGACCGGGTAGGGCGCATGGCCGATACCCAGGAATTCGCCGACTTCCGTTTTCCGTTGAGCAAGTTCGAGCCTGCATGTCTGCAGGAATTACTCGAAGTCGCGCCCTCGACCGTGTCGGTGGAAGGCGACACCGTGCTGATCCGTCATTGCTGGACCGAACGGCGCATGACCCCGCTCAACCTGTACCTGGAAAATGCCAACGAGGCCCAGGTGCGCGAGGCGCTGGAAGATTATGGTCTGGCGATCAAGCAACTGGCGGCGGCGAACATCTTCCCCGGCGACATGCTGCTGAAAAACTTCGGCGTCACCCGACATGGGCGGGTGGTATTTTATGACTACGACGAGATCTGTTTCCTGACCGAGGCCAACTTCCGCCACATCCCCGCGCCGCGCACGCCGGAAGATGAAATGGCGTCCGAACCGTGGTACTCGATCGGGCCGCTGGACGTGTTTCCCGAGGAGTTTCCACCGTTTCTGTTTGCCGATGCGGGGCAGCGCAAGCTGTTCGATCAGTTGCATGGCGAGTTGTACGACGCCGATTACTGGAAAAGCCTGCAAGAGGCGATTCGCGCGGGAAAGGTCATCGACGTCTTCCCCTACCGCCGCAAAGGCCGGGATAGCGAATAACAAGAAGCAGCTGCAAGCTACAAGCTACAAGCTACAAGCTACAAGCTACAAGCGCCAAGCTATAAGTCACGGCGGCTTTTAACTTGCAGCTTGTAGCTTGGCGCTTGCAGCTGCTTTTCTGCCACAATCGCCCCCTGCATTAACAGACGACCGAATTGCCTACCCGATGACCGACGAATCGCCCTCCATCGACAAACTGCTGAAAAACCTCGATCACGCCATGCTCGCCGACCGTCACCGGTTGCGCCGGCAGTTGCTTGAGCTGCGCAAGAAACCCGACGAGGCGAAACTGGCCCAGTGGGTTGCGCGCATGCAGGCGTCCTGTGATCAGGTGCTGGCGCGCAAGGCCAGCCTGCCGGTGATTCGTTACGACGACAGCCTGCCGATCGCGGCCAAGCGTGACGAAATCAAGAAGGCCCTGGAACAGCATCAGGTGCTGATCATCGCCGGCGAAACCGGTTCGGGCAAAACCACCCAGTTGCCGAAGATCTGTCTGGAAATCGGCCGCGGTCAGCACGGTTTGATCGGCCACACCCAGCCGCGTCGAATCGCTGCGCGCAGTGTCGCCAGTCGTGTTGCCGAAGAACTCGGCACACCGCTCGGGTCGCTGGTCGGCTATCAGGTGCGATTCGAAGATCAGAGCGACGCCAACACCCTGATCAAGCTGATGACCGACGGCATCCTGCTCGCCGAAACCCAGAACGACCGCTATCTGGAACGCTACGATACGATCATTGTCGACGAGGCCCACGAACGCAGCCTCAACATCGATTTTCTCCTCGGTTACCTGAAAACCCTGCTGCCGCGCCGTCCGGATCTGAAAGTCATCATCACCTCGGCGACCATCGATCTGGAGCGCTTCTCCAGGCATTTCGACGATGCGCCGATTGTCGAAGTCTCCGGCCGCACGTTCCCGGTGGAAACCTGGTATCGGCCGCTGACGCTGGAGCAGGACGAGGAGGGCAATCGCGTCGAGGACGACCTGACCGTCGATCAAGCGATCCTCGCCACCCTCGACGAGATCGCCGCTTACGAGCGCAGCGAACGCCGCAGCCCCGGCGATGTGCTGGTGTTCCTGCCCGGCGAGCGCGAGATCCGCGATGCCGCCGACATGTTGCGCAAGGCACAGCTCAAACACACCGAAATCCTGCCACTGTACGCGCGCCTGTCGCCGGCCGAGCAGCAGCGGATTTTCCAGTCGCATCCCGGTCGCCGCGTGGTGCTGGCGACCAACGTCGCCGAGACTTCGCTGACCGTGCCGGGCATCCGCTATGTGATCGACAGCGGCACCGCGCGCATCAGCCGCTACAGTTACCGCGCCAAGGTTCAACGCTTGCCGATCGAGGCGATTTCCCAGGCCAGTGCCAATCAGCGCAAGGGTCGTTGCGGGCGGGTCGAGCCGGGTATCTGCGTGCGTTTGTACAGTGAGGAAGATTTCCTCGGTCGCCCGGAATTTACCGATCCGGAAATCCTGCGCACCAACCTCGCCGCCGTTATCCTGCAAATGCTGCACCTGCGCCTTGGCGAAATCACCGCGTTCCCGTTCATCGAACCGCCGGATGGCAAGGCGATCAGCGACGGTTTCAACCTGCTGCAGGAGCTTTCGGCAGTCGACCGCAACAGTCAGCTGACGCCGCTCGGTCGCCAACTGGCGCGCCTGCCGGTCGATCCGCGCATGGGCCGCATGCTGCTGGAAGCGGCGAAACTCGGCAGCCTGCAGGAAGTGCTGATCGTCGCCAGCGCCATGTCGATTCAGGATCCGCGCGAGCGTCCGCCGGAGCGCCAACAAGCGGCGGACCAAGCCCACGCGCAATGGAAAGACAGCGACTCGGACTTCGCCGGACTGGTCAATCTGTGGCGCGGTTTTGAAGAACAGCGCCAGGCGCTGACGGCCAGTCCGCTGCGCAACTGGTGCCGCAAGAACTTCCTCAATTACATGCGTTTGCGCGAATGGCGCGACTCGCATCGCCAGTTGAGCCTGATCTGCCGCGACCTGCAGCTGAGCCTGAACAAAGAGCCGGCCGACTATCCGAAACTGCACAAAGCGGTGCTGGTCGGCCTGCTCAGCCAGATCGGCCAGAAAACCGAAGACGGCGATTACCTCGGCGCGCGGCAGCGGCGCTTCTGGATTCATCCGTCGTCGGGCATCGGCAAGAAACGCCCGCAATGGCTGATGGCTGCTGAGCTGGTGGAAACCACCAAGCTCTATGCGCGCATGGTCGCCAAGATCGACGCCGACTGGATCGAACCGCTGGCCGGGCACCTGATCAAGAAAAACCACTTCGAACCGCACTGGGAGAAGAAGCGCGGCCAGGTCGTGGCCTTCGAGCAGATCACCTTGTTCGGCCTGATCGTGGTCGGTCGTCGACCGGTGCATTACGGCCCGGTCGATCCTGTGGTGTCGCGCGAGCTGTTTATCCGCGAAGGCCTGGTGCGCGGCGAGATTCAGTCCCGAGCCAAATGCCTGAGCGCCAACCAGCAACTGCTGGAACAGCTCGACGAACTGGAGGCCAAGGCTCGTCGCCGCGACATTCTTGCCGACGAAGAAACCCTGTATGCGTTCTACGACGCGCGATTGCCGGCCGAGATTCACCAGACCGCAACCTTCGATAGTTGGTACAAGGTCAACAGCCAGAAAGACCCGCAGTTACTGATCATGCGCGAAGAGGACGTGCTGGCCCGCGAGGCCAGTGAAGTCACCGCACGCGATTACCCGGACACGCTGCACATCGGCGATCTGGAACTGGCGCTGACCTATCACTTCGAACCCAATCACCCGCGCGACGGCGTGACCCTGCGCGTGCCGGCACCGCTGTTGCCGATGCTGCCGCCCGAGCGCCTGGAGTGGCTGGTGCCGGGGCTGATCGAGGCCAAATGCATTGCGCTGGTGCGCAACCTGCCGAAAACCTTGCGCAAAAATTTCGTGCCGGTGCCGGACTTCATCAAGGCTGCGTTGCAGCGCATGACCTTCGCCGAAGGTTCGTTGCCGCAGGCATTGGGTCGTGAACTGCTGCGCATGACCGGTGCGCGGGTCAGCGAGGAGGCGTGGGCGGAAGCTGCGCAGCAGGTCGAAAGCCATCTGCGGATGAACCTGGAAATCGTCGATGGCCAAGGCAAGTTCCTCGGCGAAGGCCGCGATCTGGCCGAGCTGACCGCGCGCTTTGCCGAAGCCAGCCAAGCGGCGCTGGCGGTGCCGCAAAGTGCCAAGGGTCAGCAGCCGGTGGAGGCGAAAGTCTTCGCGCCGGTGGCGGAAAAGACTCAGCAAAAGATTGCGGGCCTGTCGATGACGGTGTATCCGGCGCTGGTCGAGGAGAGCGGTACGGTCAAGGAAGGGCGTTTCTCGACGCCGGCCGAGGCCGAGTTCCAGCATCGTCGAGCCTTGCAGCGCTTGTTGATGCAGCAATTGGCCGAGCCGGCCAAATTCCTGCGCGGCAAGTTGCCGGGGCAGACCGAGCTGGGGTTGCTCTATCGTGAGCTGGGCCGCGTCGATGCGCTGGTCGAAGACATTCTGCTGGCCAGTCTCGACAGCTGCATCCTTGACGGCGAAGACCCGTTGCCCCGTGACGGCGCCGGTCTGGCGGCTCTGGCCGAGCGCAAACGCGGCAACTGGAGCGAGCACGCCGAGCGCGTGGCGCGCCTGACTTTGGAGATTCTCAAGCTCTGGCACGGCTTGCAAAAACGCTTCAAAGGCAAGATCGACCTCGCTCAGGCGGTGGCACTGAACGACATCAAGCAGCAGATCAACAATCTGGTGTATCCGGGTTTTGTCCGCGAGACGCCGATGCAGTGGCTCAAAGAATTGCCGCGGTATCTGAAAGCGGTGGAGCAGCGTTTCGAAAAACTCGGCGCTCAGGTGCAGAAAGATCGCGTCTGGAGCGGCGAACTCGCCGGCCTCTGGGCGCAATACCAGACCCGCGCGGCGAAACATGCGCAGGAAGGCAAACGCGATCCACAACTTGAGCTGTACCGCTGGTGGCTGGAGGAATACCGCGTTTCGCTATTCGCCCAGCAGTTGGGCACCAAAGTGCCGATTTCCGACAAGCGCCTGAGCAAGCAGTGGAGCCAGGTCGAGCCGTAAACTGAAGGCATACGCAATCCCCTGTAGGAGCGAGCCTGCTCGCGAAAGCGGTGTGTCAGACCCATGCCCGGTATCTGACACGCCGCCTTCGCGAGCAGGCTCGCTCCCACATTGAGATGGGTGTTGATCTTGAGAATGGCGCCAAAACGCTGGGTTTATGGCAAACTTCGCCACCATAAACGCCGGTTTCGCGACCCAGAGCCTTCGCCGTGTCGCGCCGTGGAATAAAACGATGCCAGGTTTGCGTCCATCGGACGGGAATAGACCCTTTGTGTGTTGGTACGACGGTTCCAGCACTTTCTGCCTGAACAGATTAGAGAAACGAGCATGCATAACGTCGTCATCAGCGGCACCGGCCTGTACACCCCGGCCAACAGCATCTCCAACGAAGAGCTGGTGGAATCCTTCAACACCTACGTCGCCCGGTTCAACGCCGACAATGCCGAGGCCATCGCCAGCGGCGAAGTCCAGGCCCTGACCGAATCCAGCGCCGCGTTCATCGAAAAAGCCTCGGGCATCAAGAGCCGCTTCGTCATGGACAAGGACGGCATCCTTGACCCGCAACGCATGGCCCCGCGCCTGCCGGAGCGTTCCAACGACGAATGGTCGGTGCTCTGCCAGATGGCCGTGGGCGCGGCCGAGCAAGCGTTGCAGCGCGCCGGCAAGACCGCCGCTGATATCGACGGCGTGATCGTCGCCTGCTCGAACCTGCAACGCGCCTATCCGGCGATCGCCATTGAAGTCCAGGAAGCACTTGGCATTCAGGGCTTCGGTTTCGACATGAACGTGGCCTGCTCCTCGGCGACCTTCGGCATTCAGGCGGCGGCCAACAGTGTGCAACTGGGCCAGGCGCGGGCGATTCTGATGGTCAACCCGGAGGTCTGCACTGGTCACCTCAACTTCCGCGACCGTGACAGCCACTTCATTTTCGGTGACGCCGCCACAGCCGTGATCATCGAACGTGCCGATCTGGCCACTTCCAAATACCAGTTCGACGTGGTCAGTACCAAGCTGCTGACCAAGTTCTCCAACAACATCCGCAACAACTTCGGTTTCCTCAATCGTGCGGCTGAAGAAGGCATCGGCACGCGCGACAAGCTGTTCGTGCAGGAAGGCCGCAAGGTGTTCAAGGACGTTTGCCCGATGGTTGCCGAACTGGTCGGCGAGCATCTGCAGGAAAATCAGCTCAATGTCGCCGACGTGAAGCGCTTCTGGCTGCACCAGGCCAACCTGAGCATGAACCACCTGATCGTGCGCAAACTGCTCGGCCGCGAAGCCACCGAAGAGGAAGCGCCGGTGATTCTCGACACCTACGCCAATACCAGTTCGGCCGGTTCGGTGATTGCATTCCACAAATATCAGGACGACCTCGCCGCCGGCTCGCTGGCGGTGCTCAGTTCGTTCGGTGCGGGCTATTCGATCGGCAGCGTGATTCTGCGCAAGCGTTGAAAATCGGTTTAATTTCCGCTTAATCGCGGCGACCTTTCCTACATCCGAATCGGCTCTAACGCTGTAATTTTTCCGCAGAAAGCGGCAGGTCCATCACCTGCCGCGTTCGTCTATGGAATCGGAACAAGGGGATGCTGGATGGCAGCTGACGATACCCTCCTGCTCGCGCGCCTGCTGGCCGGCGAACAGCAGGCGTTCAAGGAACTGGTAACAACGTATCAGAGCGCCATGCGCGCCGTGGCTTATGCCATCGTCGGCCAGCGCCATGTCGAAGAGGTGGTGCAGGATGCCTGGCTGTCGGTGGTGCGCCATCTCGGCAGCTTCGAGGGGCGTTCCAGCCTCAAGACCTGGCTGCTGACCATCACCGCCAATTCGGCGAAAAGCCGCTACAAGCTCAATCGCCGCGAAGTGCTGATGGATGACTTGCCATCGCCTCACGGCAGCATCGACGACGATCGTTTTTCCTCGGCTGACGGCCATTGGCTGGTAGCGCCGTTCGCCTGGCATCAGGACACGCCCGAAGCGCTGCTCACCGAAGGCGAATTGCGTGACTGTCTGGAGCACACGCTGCTGACTCTGTCGGAACTGCAGAGCAGCGTCTTGCTGTTGCGCGAGCGTCAGGGACTGGAGCTGGAAGAAATCTGTAATCTTCTGGAGATCTCGCTCTCCAACGTGCGTGTGCTGCTGCATCGTGCGCGGCTGAAAGTCTTCGCGACCGTGGAGCATTTTGAGGAGACCGGAGAATGCTGACCTGTAAGGAACAAGTGGCGCGCTCCAGCGATTATCTCGATGACCAGTTGAGTTTTCGGGAAAAACTGATGGTGCGCCATCACCTGATGTTCTGCCCCAACTGCCGACGTTTCATGCGGCAGATGCGTTTGATGCAGGCTACGCTGAAGGCGATGCCGGAGAAACCGGAACAGGGAGTGGATGCCCTGGCTGAACGTCTGGCGACGCAGAGGCGCGACGAGAGTCCCTGAAAAAATCAGCCCGGTGTAGCGCCAGCGAACGGATGATGGGGATCGCTGAAGCTGCACCGGGCTGCAGGAAAACCAGCTTCGATCGACAAGCCGCAAGGGGAGCGGTGACTTGCAGCTTGTCGCTCGAAGCTTGGCGCTTTTTTCTTAGAACTTGGCTTCGGCATCCAGTTGCAGGGTGTTGGCGTCCGCATCGCGCTGACCGCGGCTGGCGAAATCGGCCTTGGTCAGGAAGTAGGTCGCGCCGATGGCGAAGTTCTTGTCGATGTCGTAACCGACCTTGAACTTGTGACCACGCGAACCGGTAGTGCCGTTGGCGAAGTCGGAGTCGGTGAAGGCACCAACCACGGCGTTGCGCTGCACGTCGCGGTAGTTGTAGTCGAGGTTCAGGCCGAACACTTTCGATTTCGCGCCGAGCAACCAGGCGGTGTCCTGATCGGTCACGGCATCGTTGTTTTTCACGTACTGACCGTAGAACGACAGTGGCATCGGCAGACCGCCGATGTCGACCTGGCTGAACCCTTCATACAGACGGAATTCGTTGTTGGCCGAGTTGCCGTTGACGGCCAGGGCGCACGGTGTCGAAGTACCGGTGCAACGGCTGTCTTCATCGTTCTGGTAGGCGTAGACGCTGCCGCCCAGAGTCACTTTCAGGTTGTCGGTGATGTTGAAGCGGCTGCCCAACTGGCCGGCGGTCAGACGCAGGTCGTGGCGAAATTGCACGCCGTCGCCGTCGACGTTGTCCTTGAGGTTGTAGTTACCCAGGCTGCCGAACAGTTCGGCGCTGCCGCCCAATGGGTACTTGTAGGTGAGTGCGAGACCTTCCGGGTTGATGTCGCTATCCCAGATCACGTCGCCCATGCTTACCCACGGTTGCAGCATCTTGCCGCCAATAATGTGCAGGTTCTTGATCTGGTCAGGGTGGTAGTCAATGTAGCCGAGGTCGAGCCAGATCTGCTTCTTGTCGAAGTAGTTGTCCTGGTCCTGGTTGGTCGAACGCGCGTCGTCACCGCCGCCAGTGGCGATACGAATGCCGGTGTCGACCTGCGGATTGATCTCGGTGTAGGCACCCAGACGGGCACGGATGCGCTGACGATCCTTGTCGCGGCCGCCGTTGTTCGGCTCGCCGTCGATCTTGATGGTTTCCTGACGGATACGTACGTCGCCCTTGAACTGGGTTTTGGCCGCCCAGGCCAGTTTCTGGTCGAAGGCGCTTTGTTCGTTGCTCTTCTTGGCGACCGCCGCGACTTGTTCGTTGGTCTCTTGCTGCGCCTGCTGGGCGATTTGCTGAGCCTTCTGATCCTTGGCCAGTTCCGTTTGCAGTTCAATGTACTGCGCCTGGGAAATCGAACCGTTGGCCTTGAGCATGTCGAGCAGTTTGGCGTCGACTGCGGCACTGGCCGGTACACTCATGGCCAGCAACAGGCCGCCACACAGGGCTGCCGCAGTTTTCGTGGAAGCAAGACGCATAGCAATCTCCGAAGATGAAAGGGGATGGCTGAACCATCCTGGGCACAACCGACGTTGACGTCGGAAAACTGTGTCCGGGCTAGAACCCGGCGCTCTAAAAACAGGCGCCAGTATCGCGATCGTTTATGACAGAGCAGTGGCACGGTGATGGCAGGATGATGACGATCGCGATAGGCCCTGAACTATCGGGCTAGAGCATTGTCGCCGCGATGACGGGTGTGCAACGGCGCGCAATCGGCGATACTCGCCGGGCGCTGAAGTCTGTCTGGAGAGCTTGTCGATGCCGTTGCAATGCCTGCAAAACCTGTCGCAAATCGCCCCGGCGAGCTGGGACGCACTGGTGCCGGAAAACCAGCCGTTTCTGCGTCACGCCTTCCTCAGCGCGATGGAGGACAGTGGCAGCGTCGGCCCGCACAGCGGCTGGCAGCCCGAGCATTTGCTGCACGTGGAGGGTGATCGTCTGATCGCCGCATTGCCCGGTTACCGCAAGTGGCATTCCTACGGCGAATACGTGTTCGATCATGGCTGGGCGGACGCCTGTGCCCGTGCCGGCATCGACTATTACCCCAAGTATCTCAGCGCCGTGCCGTTCAGCCCGGTCGGCGGTCCGCGCCTGCTAGCGGCGAATGTCGAAGACGGTTTCGAACTGCTCCAGAGCCTGCCGGGCTATCTGGAGATCGAAGGGCTTTCCAGCGCGCACATCAATTTCACCGACCCGTTCACCGACGCGGCGATGGCCGAACAGCCTGGCTGGCTGCAGCGCATCGGCTGTCAGTATCACTGGCAGAATCGCGGCTACCGCGACTTCCAGGATTTCCTCGATGCGCTCAGTTCACGCAAGCGCAAACAGATGCGCAAGGAGCGTGAGCAAGTGGCGGAGCAGGGCTTTGAATTCGAGTGGCTGGAGGGGCGTGAGCTGCACGAGGCGCAATGGGATTTCGTCTACGCCTGCTACGCCAATACCTACGCGGTGCGGCGCCAGGCGCCGTATCTGACGCGCGAGTTTTTCAGTCTGCTGGCCGAGCGCATGCCTGAAGCGATTCGCGTGGTGCTGGCCAGACAAGGCTCACGGCCGGTGGCGATGGCCTTCAGTCTGGTCGGTGGCGACAGTTTCTACGGTCGTTACTGGGGCTGCCTGGCCGAGTTCGATCGGCTGCATTTCGAGACGTGTTTCTATCAAGGCATGGATTATGCGATTGCCCAGGGCTATCAGCGCTTCGACGCCGGGGCACAGGGCGAACACAAATTGATTCGTGGTTTTGAACCGGTGATTACCCATTCGTGGCATTACTTGCGCCATCCGGGGTTGAAGGCGGCGGTGAAGGATTTCCTCCAGCAGGAACGGGCCGGCGTCCTCGCTTATGCCGAAGAAGCCCGCAGCGCCTTGCCCTACCGCCAGACCTAGCACCACTGTGGGAGCGAGCCTGCTCGCGAAGGCGGTGTGTCAGTTAATGAATCTCATACCGACATTCCGCTTCGCGAGCAGGCTCGCTCCCACAGGGCTTCTACAGTTCCACAATGCCGGGAAACTCAATCGATCCCGACAAAACCTCCGGTCTGATGTGCCCACAGCCGTGCGTACAGACCACGATGCGCGAGCAGTTCGGCGTGGGTGCCGCTTTCGGCGATCTTGCCGTTCTCCAGCACCACCAGCCGGTCCATCCGTGCGATGGTTGAGAGGCGGTGGGCGATGGCGATCACGGTTTTGCCCTGCATCAGGGTTTCCAGGCTTTCCTGAATCGCCGCTTCGACTTCCGAGTCCAGCGCCGAGGTGGCTTCGTCCATGATCAGGATCGGCGCGTCCTTGAGCAGCACCCGCGCGATGGCGATACGTTGCCGCTGGCCGCCGGACAGTTTCACCCCGCGTTCACCGACATGCGCGTCGAACCCGGTGCGGCCCTCGGCATCGGACAGCAGCGGTATGAACTCATCGGCACGGGCCTTGTGTACCGCTTCCCACAGCTCGGCGTCGGTCGCATCGGGTTTGCCGTAAAGCAAATTGTCGCGGATCGAACGGTGCAGCAGCGAAGTGTCCTGAGTGATCATGCCGATACGCTCGCGCAGGCTTTCCTGGCCGACTTCGGCGATGTTCTGGCCATCGATCAGAATCCGCCCGCCCTCGACGTCGTACAGGCGCAGCAGCAGGTTGACCAGCGTCGATTTGCCGGCGCCGGACGGGCCGATCAAACCGATCTTTTCCCCCGGTTTGATGTTCAGGTTGAGGTCGCCGATGATCCCGCGCTTTTTGCCGTAGTGAAAATCCACGTGCTCGAAACGCACTTCGCCATGGGCCACTTGCAGCGGTTTGGCCTGCTCGTGATCGGTGACGCTGACCGGTTGCGAAATGGTGCGCAAACCGTCCTGGACCATGCCGATGTTTTCGAAGATCCCGGTGACCACCCACATGATCCAGCCGGACATGTTGACGATGCGGATCACCAGCCCGGTCGCCAGGGCAATCGCGCCGACCGTGATCAACGACTGGGTCCACAGCCACAAGGCCAGCGCCGTGGTGCCGACGATCAGCAGGCCGTTCATGGTCGTGATCGTCACGTCCATGCTGGTCACCACGCGGCCGGCCATTTGTGCTTTGACGGTCTGTTCTTCGATGGCCTCTTTGGCGTAGTGCTGTTCGAAGTTGGTGTGGGCGAACAGTTTCAGCGTGGCGATGTTGGTGTAACCGTCGACGATGCGGCCCATCAGTTTCGAGCGCGCGTCGGAGGCTTCCACCGAACGTTCCTTCACGCGGGGCACGAAGTAATACAGCGCACCGATGTAGGCGACGATCCACGTCAGCAGCGGGATCATCAGGCGCCAGTCGGCCTCGGCGAACAGCACCAGCGAACTGATCGCGTAGATCACCACGTGCCACAGCGCGTCGACCGCCTGCACCGCCGAATCGCGCAGCGAGTTGCCGGTCTGCATGATGCGTTGAGCGATGCGCCCGGCGAAGTCGTTCTGGAAGAAATTCAGGCTCTGCTTGAGCACGTAGCTGTGGTTCTGCCAGCGAATCATGCTGGTCATGCCGGGGCTCAGGGTCTGGTGCACCAGCAGGTCGTGCAGGGCGAAAAAGATCGGCCGCAACACCAGGGCCACCACCAGCATCCACGTCAGTTCGAGGGCGTGGTCGCTGAAGAAATTTGGATTAGGCGTGCCCTGTGCCAGATCGATGATGCGGCTCAGGTAACTGAACAGCGCCACTTCGATCAGTGAGGCAAACAGGCCGACGACCAGCAGGGCGGCGAAACTCGGCCAGACCTGCTTCAGATAATAGGTATAGAAAGGCCAGACGCGGTCGGGAGGGGACGCCGTCGGGGCGTCGCGGAATATGTCGATCAGTTGTTCGAAACGGCGATAGAGCATCAGATAATCGCCCGCAATACGGGCTCTCCTTTTATCAGTGTGAGCGGCGCGGGATCAGGCCGCCGCCGCTCGTAATGCCCTGCAGCAATCAGTCGAGGCGCTTGGCCGACTTGATGATCACAGGGTCGACAGGCACGTTTTGCATGCCTTGTTTGGTGGTGGTTTGCGAGTTGACGATGATGTCGACAACGTCCATGCCCTTGACCACTTTGGCGAAGACCGCGTAACCGGCGTCACGGCCCGGGTCGAGAAACGCGTTGTCAGCCACGTTGATGAAGAACTGGCTGGTGGCCGAATCCGGGTTGGAGGTGCGCGCCATCGACAGGGTACCGCGAACGTTGTGCAGGCCGTTGCTGGCTTCGTTCTTGATCGGCGCCTTGGTGTCTTTCTGCTGCATCTGCTGGGTAAAGCCACCGCCCTGGGCCATGAAGCCCGGGATCACACGGTGGAAAATCGTGTTGGTGTAAAAGCCGCTGTCGACGTACTCGAGGAAGTTCTTGGTGCTGATCGGTGCCTTGACCGGGTCCAGCTCGATTTCGATCTGGCCGTTGGTGGTATCCAGCAAAACATGTGGCGCCTTGGCTGGGGTGGCAGCCATCAGGTTGGCGGCAAACAGCACGGTACCAGCGGCGAGGGCGAGTTTTTTCAGCATGGGTCAGTGATCCTGAGATTGAGTATCGGCTGCGGCGAGAAACTCCAGCAGCGTGTGGTTGAAGCGTTCGGGTTGATCGAGCGGGGTGGCGTGGCGCGAGTCGGCGATCACCACCAGCCGCGCACTGGATAGCAGTTTTACATAGGTTTCTTTCAGCGCCACGGGCGTGTAGTCGCGGTCGGCGCTGACGATGAGGGTTGGACAGGTCACCCGGGAAAGTCGTTCCTGAACACCCCAGCCCACAATCGCATCGAAGCTGGCGAGATAAGCACGTTTGTCGTTTGTTGCCCAGCGTTCGGCCATTTTTCGTCGCAGGTCGGCCTGTTCCGGCTTGGGAAAAAGTTTGCTGCCGAGGGCTTTGCCGATGGTTTCCAGGCTGAGCAGGCGCATCAGGCTCCAGCGTTTGAACCACTGCCAGTAGTCATCGCGGCTGCGCAGTTTGACTTCAGGCGCGCTGTTGACGATGGTCAGGCTTTTCAACGCCTGGGGCTGATCGACGCCGAGCTGGAAGCCGATCATCCCGCCCATCGACAGCCCGACGTAATGCACCGGGCCGAGGTTCAGATAATCGATCAGCGCGAGCAGGTCGGCGCTGAAACCGGCGATGCTGTAACGCTCACGCGGTTTGTCCGAGCGACCGTGACCGCGAATGTCCGGGACGATCACCCGGTAATGCGCGGCCAGTGCCGGGATCTGCATCTCCCAGTCCAGCGTGCTCGAACCCAGCCCGTGGACCAGCAATAACGGGGCACCGTGGCCGTATTCTTCGTAGTGCAGGTTGCAACCATCGTGCTCGAAAAAGGCCATCGGTGAACTCCGTGTCAGGCTTGTTCGGGGGCGGCGAACGGGGCGTCCAGCGGCAAGGTATCGAAGGTGCGCAACAGTTCGATAAGGATTTGCGTGGCCGGGCCCAGGGGTTTGTCCTTGTTCGAATACAGATAGAAGCTGGAATTGCGATTGCCGCCTCTGTCCAACGGTAGCAGCTTCAGCGAGCCATCCTTGAGTTCCCGTTCGATCATGTGCCGGGGCAGCCAGGCAAAGCCCAGTCCGCTACTGACAAACGTTGCGGCAGTGGCAAGGCTGCCGACCGTCCAGCGCTGTTCGGCGCCGAGCCAGCCGACATCTCGTGGCTGCTGGCGACCGGAGTCGCGGATCACCACTTGCATCTGGGTCTCCAGATCCTGAAAGCTCAGCTCGCGATTGAGCCGGTGCAGGGGGTGATCAGGGTGGGCGACGGCGACGAACTCGACATCGCTCAACTCCGCACCCAGATAACCGGGAATGCTCAGGCCGGTGATCGCCAGGTCGGCAACGCCTTCGAGCAGGACTTCCTCAACGCCCGACAATACTTCTTCGCGCAGGCGCACCCGGCAGCCGCGGCTCTGCGGCATGAACGCGGTCAATGCACGTACGATCCGCGCGCTCGGATACGCCGCATCGACCACCAGCCGCACTTCGGCTTCCCAGCCTTGCTCCATGTGGTGGGCAAGGTCTTCGAGCTGGCTGGCCTGTTTCACCAGTTGCCGCGAACGGCGCAGCAGCACGCCGCCGGCCTCGGTGAGCACGGCCTTGCGTCCGTCGATGCGCAGCAGCGGCACGCCGAGCTGGTCCTGCATGCGCGCCACGGTGTAGCTCACCGATGATTGCGAACGGTGCAAGACCTCGGCGGCCTGGGCGAATCCGCCGTGGTCGACCACGGCCTGCAACGTTCGCCATTGATCCAGGGTCACGCGGGGCGCTTTCATCAATAGCTCCTCTTGTCCTAAGCTGGCCGTTCCCCATGGAGAGCGGCGAATGAAAAAATTCTGTTGTGTGGTGCTGGCGTTGCTGCCGTTGACGGCTTTTGCTTACCCGATCGATGTGCAGAAAGACCTCAACGGCATGAAGATCGACTACGAGACCTTCGACACCGATAACGACATCGGCTCGATCCGCGTGGCCAACTACGGTGACGTTGATGCGACCTGCAAAGCGGTATTCAGCAACGGCCCGGAAGCACCGCGTACACGCAGCATCGACGTGCCGGCCGGCAAACATAAAAACGCCACGGCCAAGTTCACCCGCGAGATCATCAAGCTGCGTATCAAGCTGACCTGCACCCCGAAATAACGGCGTGCACTTGCAGGAGTGAGCCTGCTCGCGATAGCGGCGTATCAGATACATCAATGTTGGCTGACACACCGCTTTCGCGAGCAGGCTCGCTCCCACACAGGGAATATGGGTTAGCTTATAAACGAATTTATCGATCGGTTACAGCGGATAATTGCGCTTTTTAATCGATTCGACCCTGTTTAACCTTCACTCCATCGACCTACAACATATTCGGATGGAGGCTACACACCATGTCCCGCGTTCTGATCATCGAAAGCAGCGCCCGCCAGCAAGACTCGGTTTCCCGTCAACTGACCCAGACCTTCATCGCTCAGTGGAAAGCCGCACACCCGAACGATCAGATCAGCGTGCGTGACCTCGCCGTTAACCCGGTGCCACACCTGGATGCCAACCTGCTGGGCGGCTGGATGAAGCCTGTCGAACAGCGCAATGCCATTGAGCAAGCATCGCTGGACCGCTCCAACGCCCTGACCGATGAGTTGCTGGCGGCCGATGTGCTGGTGATGGCTGCGCCGATGTACAACTTTGCCATTCCGAGCACGCTTAAAGCCTGGCTGGACCATGTCCTGCGCGCCGGAGTGACCTTCAAGTACACC
Source organism: Pseudomonas koreensis (assembly GCF_036668835.1). Taxonomy (GTDB): domain Bacteria; phylum Pseudomonadota; class Gammaproteobacteria; order Pseudomonadales; family Pseudomonadaceae; genus Aquipseudomonas; species Aquipseudomonas koreensis_I. Next base: position 639,253 of record NZ_JAZEVW010000001.1, on the reverse strand, counting down.
GAAGCCGGTCCGCAAGGCCTGCTCAATGACAAGCGTGCCTTTGTCCTGACGGCGCGTGGCGGGGTGTATGCCGGTGGCCCGGCGGATCATCAGGAACCGTACCTGCGTCAGGTCATGGGTTTCATCGGCATCCACGACGTGACGTTCATTCACGCCGAGGGCATGAACCTCGGTGGCGACTTCCAGGAGAAGGGCCTCAATCAGGCCAACGCCAAACTGTCCCAGGTCGCTTGATATGTTAATCGCCAGATAATCGCTGGATGGTCTAGTGACCTGGCGCAACCCCTTCAAGGCTTTACGCGCAACGAACCTCCCTTTGCACTTTTGCTCCTGAGTGCTGTAGCCCGATTGAACGCTTTAGCGAGATCGGGCTTTTTTTTGCCTGGGATTCGACGGCCAACACAATTCCCCTACAGGGGATTTGTGTTGGTTGCAGAATCGAAAACCGCTATCGTCGCCGCCATTCGATTTCCGAGGCGAGCATGGGCTATCTACTTTTTGTGACACTGATCCAGGCGTTTTCCTTCAGTCTGATCGGCGAATACCTGGCCGGGCATGTCGACAGTTATTTTGCCGTGCTGGTGCGCGTGGTGCTGGCCGGGCTGGTATTCATTCCGTTGACACGCTGGCGCTCGGTCGAGCCGGCGTTCATGCGCGGCATGCTGCTGATCGGCGCGTTGCAGTTCGGTGTGACGTACGTCTGCCTGTACCTGAGCTTCCGTGTGCTGACGGTGCCGGAGGTGTTGCTGTTCACCATCCTGACGCCGCTGCATGTGACGTTGATCGAAGACGCACTGAACCGGCGTTTCAATCCGTGGGCTCTGGTGGCTGCGCTGGTCGCTGTGGGCGGGGCGGCGGTGATTCGCTTCGACAGCATCAGTCCGGACTTCTTCATGGGCTTCCTGCTGCTGCAACTGGCCAACTTCACTTACGCGGCGGGGCAGGTGCTGTACAAGCATCTGGTGGCGAAACACCCAAGCGATCTGCCACATTACCGGCGCTTCGGCTACTTCTACCTCGGCGCACTGGCCGTCGTGTTGCCAGCGTTTCTGCTGTTCGGCAAACCCAATTTCCTGCCGGAAGCGCCGCTGCAGTGGGGTGTGTTGTTGTTTCTCGGGCTGGTGTCGACGGCGTTGGGTCTGTACTGGTGGAACAAGGGCGCGTGCATGGTCAATGGCGGCACGCTGGCGGTGATGAACAATCTGCATGTGCCGGTGGGGTTGTTGTTGAACCTGCTGATCTGGAATCAGCATGAGGAACTGGGGCGGTTGTTCCTCGGTGGCAGTGTGATTCTCGCCGCTGTGTGGATCAGTCGGTTGGGCATCCGCAAATCCTCAGTCAACGCATAACACCTGTGGGAGCGAGCCTGCTCGCGAAGGCGCTGGGTCAGATAAGTATGGGCGACTGACACATTGCATTCGCGAGCAGGCTCGCTCTCACATTTGATCTTTGGGTTACAGGAGGTGTTTCTGCGGTTCAGGGATGCTCGCCGCGCCGAGAACCGCCGGCAACAACCCCGAGCGCAAATCCCCACCACTCGGCTGCTGATACAGACTCAAGCCAAACTCCGGCAGCACCGCCAGCAGGTAATCGAAAATATCCCCCTGAATCCGCTCGTAATCGGCCCAGACCGTGGTGCGGGTGAAGCAGTAGATTTCCAGCGGAATGCCCTGCGCCGTGGTCTGCATCTGCCGCACCATGCAAGTCATGTTCGGCTGAATCTCCGGATGGCTCTTCAGGTACGCCAGCGCATAAGCGCGGAAGGTGCCGATGTTGGTCATGCGTCGGCGGTTGGCCGACATTGCCGCGACGTTACCCTGCGCCTCATTCCAAGCCTTGAGTTCGGCTTTCTTGCGGCTCATGTAGTCAGTCAGCAGGTGCACTTGCGAGAGCTTTTCTTCTTCATCGTCACGAATGAAGCGCACGCCGCTGGCGTCGATGAACAGGCTGCGCTTGATCCGCCGCCCGCCGGATTGCTGCATGCCGCGCCAGTTCTTGAACGACTCGGACATCAACCGCCAGGTCGGGATCGAGACGATGGTCTTGTCGAAATTCTGCACCTTGACCGTGTGCAGGGTGATATCGACCACATCGCCGTCCGCGCCGACCTGCGGCATTTCGATCCAGTCACCGACCCGCAGCATGTCGTTGCTGGTCAGTTGCACGCTGGCGACGAATGACAACAGCGTGTCCTTGTAGACCAACAGAATCACCGCCGACATCGCACCCAGACCGGACAGCAGCAACAGCGGCGAGCGGTCGATCAGGGTGGCGACGATGATGATCGCGCCGAACACGTACAAGACCATTTTCGCCAATTGCACGTAACCCTTGATCGAGCGCGTGCGTGCGTGTTCGGTACGCGCATAGATGTCGAGCAGGGCATTGAGCAGGGCGCTGACCGCCAGCAGCAGGAACAGAATGGTGAACGCCAGCGCCACGTTGCCCAGGAAATTCATCGCGTTTTTGCTCAGCTCGGGCACCAGATGCAGGCCGAACTGAATCACCAGCGACGGGGTCATCTGCGCCAGACGCTGAAACACCTTGTTGTGACGAAAATCGTTGATCCAGTGCAGCGCCGGCTGACGCCCGAGCATGCGGCTGGCGTGCAGGATCAGATAGCGCGCCACTCGTCCGAGGACGAGGGCGATGGCCAACAGCACCATCAGCGCCAGCCCTGATTGCAACAGCGGGTGCTGTTCGAGGGTGCCCCAGAGGTCCTGAGCTTTGAGCCAGAGCTGTTTGATATCCATAAGCGAAACGGTTCTTCTATAAGACGCGAGGGGGGATTAGAGCATTTAAGACGCTGCGTATTACGATTGGAGACAAATCAGGCAACAAAAAAACCACTGATTGCGCCCGTTTGCATAAAGAAACTCGGCCTGAGCGCTCGAAACCGGTAACCTATGCAGCTGTTTTTTTGCATATCTTCGAGGTAGCACCCGTGTTTTCCCAATTCGCCCTGCACGAACGCCTGCTTAAAGCTGTGGCCGAGCTGAAATTTGTCGAGCCAACGCCTGTGCAAGCCGCGGCCATTCCGCTGGCGCTCCAAGGGCGTGATCTGCGGGTGACGGCGCAAACCGGTAGCGGCAAAACCGCCGCTTTCGTTCTGCCAATCCTCAATCGCCTGATCGGTCCGGCGAAGATTCGCGTGAGCATCAAGACGCTGATCCTGCTGCCGACCCGCGAACTGGCCCAGCAGACCTTGAAGGAAGTTGAACGCTTCTCGCAGTTCACCTTCATCAAGTCCGGCCTGATCACTGGTGGCGAAGACTTCAAGGTCCAGGCGGCGATGCTGCGCAAAGTCCCGGACATCCTCATCGGCACCCCGGGCCGGATGATCGAGCAACTCAACGCCGGCAACCTCGACCTCAAGGAAGTCGAAGTGCTGGTGCTCGACGAAGCCGACCGCATGCTCGACATGGGTTTTGCCGAAGACGTGCAGCGTCTGGTCGACGAATGCCCGAACCGTCAGCAGACCATGCTGTTCTCCGCCACCACCGGCGGTTCCGGCCTGCGCGAGATGATCGCCAAGGTGCTGAACAACCCTGAGCACTTGCAGCTCAACGCCGTCAGCCAACTGAACTCGACCACCCGTCAGCAAATCATCACCGCCGACCACAATCAGCACAAAGAGCAGATTGTGAACTGGCTGCTGGCCAACGAGACCTATCAGAAAGCGATTGTTTTCACCAATACCCGCGCCATGGCCGACCGCATCTACGGCCGCCTGGTGGCGCAGGAATACAAGGCGTTCGTGCTGCACGGCGAAAAAGACCAGAAGGATCGCAAACTGGCGATCGATCGCCTGAAGCAGGGCGGCGTGAAGATTCTGGTCGCGACCGACGTTGCGGCCCGCGGCCTGGACGTTGATGGTCTGGATCTGGTGATCAACTTCGACATGCCACGCAGCGGCGACGAATACGTGCACCGCATCGGTCGTACTGGCCGTGCCGGTAACGACGGTCTGGCAATCTCGCTGATCTGCCACGGCGACTGGAACCTGATGTCGAGCATCGAGCGCTATCTGAAACAGAGCTTCGAGCGCCGCACCATCAAGGAAGTCAAAGGCACCTACGGCGGGCCGAAGAAGGTCAAGGCCTCGGGCAAAGCAGTGGGCGTGAAGAAGAAAAAGACTGACGCCAAGGGCGACAAGAAGAAAACCGCAGCCAAGACGCCAACCAAGCGCAAGAGCGCCAACCGGCCAAAACCGGATTCACTGGTAAGCAGCGACGGCATGGCCCCGCTCAAGCGCCGCAAGCCGGCAGAGCCTGCGGCTGAGTAAGCGTTTAATACGCGCATAAAAAAACCGGACGATGTCCGGTTTTTTTATGCTTTCAGCTATCGGCTTTTTTCTCCGCCGAGCCCAGCTCCTTCAAACGCTGATCGATCAGCTGGCACTTGTCCGGCAGATCGGCACTGGCTGTGCCCAGATCCATCTTTTGCAACTCGGCGTTGATCTCCTTGGCTTTTTCTGGATTCTGCTCGGTCAGTTTCGAGACTTCCTTTGCCAGTTGTTCACGTTTGATCGTCGCTTCTTCCGGCGTGCAGGCCCAGACGGGCAGGGCGCAGGCGAGGGTAGCGGCTAGGGTGAGCTTGATCAGGGTTTTCATCGGGGCAGGCCTCAGTTCCGGTTAAGGCGGGTTACGCGGTTGAGGGCATGAGGCAGGGAAAAGTTCATCCCGAATCCGTCTCAACTGCCATGGCAGCAACCGGAGGTGGTAGCCCCTTCGTAACGATCATGATGCCGCACCCATTCCATGATCTCGTCTTCATTGCGGCCCTTGGGCGTGAGATCAAGGTAGTGGTAGGCGCCGACCAGCATGTCGAGGCCGCGGGCATAGGTTGAATAAGTGTGGAAAATCTCGCCTTGGTCGTTGCGGTAAAACACGCTCAACCCGGGCATTTCTTCCTCGGCGCTGTCGGTTTTTTCGTAGTTGTAGGTAGCCGTTCCTGCTGCGACGTCGGCCGTGTGTGCGCAGACGCCGTAGTCGTAGTTGAAATCGCAACCTTCTGACGACACCCAGTCGAATTTCCAGCCCATGCGTTTTTTGAAATCCTGAAACTCGCTGAATGGCGCGTGAGACACGGCAACCACGGCGACATCGTGATGGGTCAGATGCTGGTTGGCGCCGTCAATGTGGTCGCTGAGGAACGAGCAACCCTGACAACCTTGCTGCCAGTCCTTGGCGAACATGAAGTGGTAGACGATCAACTGGCTGTGCTTGCCGAACAAGTCGGTGAGCTTCAGTTCGCCGTTCGGGCCCTGAAAGTGGTAGTCCTTGTCGACTCTGACCCAAGGCAGCGCGCGACGCTCGGCGCTGAGGCGGTCACGCTCGCGGGTGAAGGCTTTTTCCTGAGCCAGATGTTGCTGACGCGCGGCGAGCCATTCTTTGCGCGATACCACCGGATGGTTTTCAACGTTCATGGCGATGTCTCCTGCGGGGTTGAACCGGCTGTTTCAGACTAGTCGTTCAACCGCAGGGCAAATCGACAGACCGCCGGTCGGTCGGTGCCGGAAACGAGGCTGAACGGCTATGCGCCGCTCCGGTCACAACCTATGAACGCACCATTACCGATGCGCACCGGAGGTTGAATCAGGATGACCACATACAACTGGGATTTGATTGAACGCTTGCTGCATGAAGTGCAGAACAGCGCCGGGCACAGTTTCACGCCGCGCCCGTATGCCGAGGAGCACGCGGCCAATATGGCGGCGTCGGGTGAGCCGGTGGAAAATCTGGATCATTTGAAAACGCAGGCGTGCCAATACGAGAAATTGCTGCTGGAACGCGGTTTCATCGAGCCACGGCCCGAGGACGAGGGTGGTAACGGCGAAAACTTCGTCCTGACCCCGCGCGGCGCGAGCCTGCTGAGCTTGATTGACAGCAGCATCCCCGGCAATGACCACCCGCGTCAGGTGCTGGATGAGCAGGAGGATGCGCTGGATGAGTTGACGTTTGATGAAGTGGCGTCCAAGGCGCAAATCGCCTGAGGCCGAGTGAAAACCCTTGTGGGAGCGAGCCTGCTCGCGAATGCGGTCTACCAGTCGCCACATCAGTTCCTGACCCAGCGCATTCGCGAGCAGGCTCGCTCCCACAGTGGATCATTGGTGTAGTCAAGGTTTCTGTGTGCCTTTCAGGCACTTGAGGTCATTGAAATCCTTGCGCACGCCTTCGATCTTCTTCAACAGGCGCTCGCGCTGCTGCGGCGTGCTTTGCGACATCAGGTCCACCGCCAGCGCGCGGCCCTGTGCTTCGGTGTTGGCGTAGGCCTTGCGGTAATCCGCCGTCCATAGACGCTCGCGGTTGACCAGCAGCGTCTCGATGCGTTGGGCGAACTCGGGGCTTTGGCGCTGCGCCACGGCGGCGCTGAATTGCTGCTGCCAGTGAGCGCGGTTGGCGATCCATTGGGTATTTTGATCGCCCAAGGCAGCGGACCACTGCGCTACACGTTGTTTCTGCTTGTCGCTGAGTGGGCCGAGCCAGTCACCGAGGCGTTTTTCCATGCGCTCGCCGCGTTCCTTGATCTGTTGTGCGACAGGCGGCACGACGTATTCCTTCTGGCGCTTGCGCAGGTCCTTGGCGAAGGCGTCGTTCATTTCGGCGACCTGTTTGTCATCCAGCCCCTGCAGCAGCTCAATGGCCGACGGTGTGATTTCCCGAGCGGTTTGGGCGATCGCCTGTTTGGCTTCGGCGGTGCGTTCCTGCAGGGCGGCGTCAGTGACCTGATTGCTTTCGACCATGCCTTGCAGGCGATCGAGCCAATCCAGATAACCCGGCAATTGCGTGGTGCAGTGCCAGCTCAAATGTTCCCTGAGCCGTTCGTTGAACCAGTCTTTCTGCTCGCCGTTCATGTCCAGGTAATCGCCGAGCGTCCACGGAATGATCACGTCGAGGTTGCGGTAGGCGAGGCCGACACGGCTGCAGGCGCCGAGGGCGAGGGTGAAGATCAATAACGCGGCGATGTGTTTGAACCAGCGAGACATGGGCAAATCCTTGCGAGAGCCTGGCGTCGGAAATCTGATTCTTATGTGATGCAGGATGCGCGCGGCAGTTCAGCCGATCAATAGAACGCGCGTGCGGCTTTCAGGGTGACGAGGCCGTCGCACTGGCTGTTGTGCCCGGAATAGGCCGAGCAATCGTTGCCGCTGAGGCTGGAATTGCTGTAGATCAGGTCGAGGTCGACGCCCATGAACGGCCGCGACAACTTCACCGACCAATCGGTGAAACTGCTGACGTAGCCGCCGTCCACCGCCACCGGCGTGTTCAACTGGTGCGTGGTGTATTTCATGCTGACGCCGATGCCGAACGGCTGATTGCCGCCGAGGTCGGCAAACAGCGTGTTGTTCTGTTTATCCGGGTCGTTGCTGAGGGCCACGCCGAAACGACTGCCGAGCAGGGTCAGGCCGCCAAACAGTTCCTGACTGTCGAGGGTGTCCACGCTGGGATAGCTGTAGTGGATCATGCCGACTTCGTAGCCGAGGACCTGATCGAAAGGTTGTTTGAAGCCGACGTAGGAATCGATTTCCAGATCCTTGCCCGGCGTCAGGCCCATGCTCGGTGCGTACTGGCCGACGTACAGGCCGCTGTCGTGGCTCAGATCGAGGCCGCCGTGGAACGAGCCGACCGCCGCCGGTTTGACCAGGCCTTGGGCCATGCTGCGGCTCGGCGTGGTGCCGAGCTTGAGGTCGAAGTCGCCCAGTTCACGCTGAAACACTTGCGCAGGCACGGACGCGCTGGCGCAAAGGCTGACGAGCAATAAACAGGAAGATGGGCGCATGCGTCACTCCATGAACCGCGAGGGCAGGGCTGCGCCTGCTGAAACGCTTGATCTAGACGCGTGCAAGGATACCGGCGAATGCTCGGCATTGAAGGCCGTTCGTCGATTTCAGGGATTTTTGTTTAATGCGGAGGGGAATTGCGCGGTGCCAGTCCAGGCGCTTCGAAGCTCAAAGCGCCTCTGGACGGGTGTAAAACCGGATATTACTTCTTGCCCAGGCTGATCTGCTTGGACGGGCCGAATGTCTGGCCGCTGACGCCTTTGGCAATTTGCTGAATCTCGCCGCCAGACTTGAGGAACGCGGCGATCTGATCGTTGATCGATTCGCTGGTTTCAACGGCTGGAGCTGGCTTTGCTTTGCTGGTGGATGCTTTTACACGCATGGCGGCCATTAACCTGTAGAAAGTAACTCGGCCAGGCATCGTACAGGAATAACTTGACAATTGCTTGGTAAATATCCTTCGGAATAACCAACCGCTGCGCTGCAGCATTATCGCTCCGATCTCTGAAATAAACGCCTAACTCGCTGTTTTAAATACGAAGATTTAGCTGGCGCAGGCGTTGAGTATTCACTCGGGCGTGGCCTCGTCGGTCTGACGAATGGCATGTGGGCCGTCTGCCAGCGAAGCCAATCAAGGCCTTGCGCAGATTAAACGTGGCGTGCTGATCTGTCGCCCGACGCTCAGGCCAAAAACGGGTAGAATGCCGCCCACGCAATGAGGGTTCTGGAAAATGGCTTTAGTCGGGCGTTACAACAGTTTGCAAGTGGTTAAACACACTAACTTCGGTTTATATCTGGATGGCGGTGCCGACGGCGAAATTCTTTTGCCCAACCGTTATATCCCCAAAGATATTCCCAGCGAAGATGAAGACTGGCTCAATGTTTTTGTTTATCTGGACAGCGAAGACAAACTGCTCGCGACCACAGAAAAACCGAAAGTCCAGGTCGGCGAGTTCGCCAGCCTGAAAGTTGTTGAGGTCAACAGCATCGGTGTGTTCCTCGACTGGGGCCTGCCCAAGGATCTGTTGCTGCCGTACTCCGAAGAAAAACGTCAGATGACCGCTGGCGAATACTGCGTGGTGCACGTCTACCTCGACAAGCACACCCGCCGCATCACCGCCACCGCACGTCTGGATCGCTACCTCGACAAGACCCCGGCCAACTACAGCCCGGGCCAGGAAGTCGATCTGCTGGTTGCCGAAGCCACCGACATGGGCTTCAAGGCAATCATCAACAACAAGCACTGGGGTCTGATTCACAAGAACGAGATCTTCAAGTTCATGCGCGCCGGCATGCTCGAGAAGGGCTACATCAAGGAAGTGCGTGCCGACGGCAAGATTGCCCTGAGTCTGCAACCGGTGGGTCAGGAAGCGGCCAGCAGCCTGAGTTCGAAGATTCTCGCAAAGTTGCGCGACAACAGCGGTACGCTCGCGGTCAGCGACAAGAGCGACCCGGCGCTGATCAGCAGCCTGTTCGGTGTGAGCAAAGGCAACTTCAAGAAGGCCATTGGTTCGCTGTACAAGGAAGGCAAGATTGTTATCCATGCCGATCGCATTGAACTAACCTGAGCCCTGGATGGCCCATGCTCCATGGGCACACAGGGAACCGGTTCGATGAAAAAAACGCTGATCGCTTACGTCGCCACGCTGCTGACGTTCCTTTTGCTCGACGGCGTCTGGCTCGGCCTGTTGATGGCGCCGACCTACCGCGAACTGCTCGGTCCGCTGATGCTCGATAAACCGCTGCTGGTCCCCGCAGCGGTTTTTTATTGCCTGTATGTTTTTGGCTGCGTGGTGTTTGTGGTGGTGCCGGCCCTCACTTGGCAACGCGCGGCGAAAATGGGCGCGTTGCTCGGGCTGGTGGCGTATGGCACGTACGACCTGACCAACTGGGCGACGTTGCGCGGCTGGTCGGTGCAGGTGAGTCTGATGGATTGGGCGTGGGGGACGTTCGCCACGGCGGTGGCGTGTGCGGTGGGGTTTTTGTTGGCGAACCGGGTTGTGCAGGCAGATCGTTGAATTTAGTTGTCTGGCTTGGCTTCTTCGCGAGCAGGCTCGCTCCCACATGGGAATGCGGACAAAATGTGGGAGCGAGCCTGCTCGCGAATGGCGGCGCAGCCGACAACCATTCACCACTGACGCCACAGAAACACTTAATGTCTTTTCCAGACGCCTTTTTCCGCGCGCCTGATCAATAATCCCCGATTCTGTTTCTGACCATTGGATGGCCTGCCCATGTTGTGTGTGTTCGAGGTGTTGCGGTGAGTGTCGAGCGGCGCAATGCCGACAGTTTTGCCCTGCAAGTGATGATCGGCCTGTGCCTGATCTGGGGTGTACAGCAAGTGCTGATCAAGTGGGCAGCGGCGGATATCGCTCCGGTGATGCAGGCGGCGGCGCGTTCGGGGATTTCCGCGTTGCTGGTCGGCCTGCTGATCTGCTGGAAGGGCGGTTGGGGTCAGGTCGGTAGCACCTGGCGTGGCGGCTTGCTGGCCGGTGCGCTGTTCGGCCTTGAGTTTTTGTTCATCGCCGAAGGCCTGCAACTGACCACCGCCGCGCACATGTCGGTGTTCCTCTATACCGCGCCGATTTTCACCGCGCTCGGTGTGCACTTCCTGCTGGCCAGTGAGCGCCTGCGACCGTTGCAATGGCTGGGCATTCTGCTCGCTTTTATCGGCATCGCGATCGCCTTCGCGGGCGGTGTGTCGTGGGACAACCTCGATCGGCGCATGCTGCTGGGCGATGCGTTCGGCGTGCTGGCGGGCGCCTGTTGGGGCGCGACCACGGTGGTGGTGCGCGCCTCGCGGCTGTCGGAAGCGCCGGTGACGCTGACGCTCTTTTATCAGTTGATCGTCGGTTTCCTTGGTCTGTTGCTGATTGCGCTGTTCAGCGGCCAGATCACCCACGTCAGCCTGACCACCGTGGCAATCGCCAGTGTGCTGTTCCAGGGACTGGTCGTATCGTTCTTCAGTTATCTGGTCTGGTTCTGGCTGCTGCGTCGCTATCTGGCGGCGAACCTGGCGGTGTTTTCGTTCATGACGCCGTTGTTCGGGGTCACCTTCGGCGTGCTGCTGCTTGGCGAAAAACTGACGCTAAATTTCATTATCGGCGCCGTGCTGGTGTTGCTCGGCATCACCTTCGTCAGCGCCGAGCAGTGGCTGCGTCGGCGTTTGCGCAGCGCGCTGGGCCAGCGCTAGACGCCTGCATCGCCAGGCCGCCAGCGATCAGCAAGCCGCAGCCGGCGATCACCAGTGCCGGTTGCAGACCACCGCTGAAATGGCTGCTCAGCGCCGCCAGCAAGGGGCCGCTGAGTTGACCGACGGCGAAGCAAGCAGTCAGCAAACCGGCGTTGCGCTGAGTGGCGTGAGGCGCCAATTCCCTTGAGCGCTGCATTACCAGTTGCATGCATGCCAGAAACGGCGTGCCGCACAGGATCACGCCCAGGCTGAGGCCGATGCCGCTGCCCAACTGGCAAGCGAACACACCGCCCGCTTGCAGCCACAACGTCGCGGTCAACCAATGCCGCGTGGTCTGCGGATCGTGACGACGCAGGCTGACCAGCAACACCCCCATCGCCGCCGCCAGACCGAAGCCCGGCCAGAACAGATCAGCCTGCCATTGCCCGTCAAATTGTGCGTTGGCCATCTGCGAGAGGAACGTCGCCGGGATGATGTAGCCGATCCCATACAGCGCATAAACCAGCGCCAGCCTGCCGATGCCGCGATTCGCCGGGCTCGACGCAGGCGCAGCCACTGCCACGGTGGCAACTGGCGTCGGCAGCAGGCGCCAGACGCTCAACATCATGACCAGCGCGGCGGCGGCATAAATCAGCCACAACGTCGCCGACGTCTGCTGCAATCCATGTGAGACCGAAGCCAGTAAACCGGTCAGAAAAATCCCCAGCCCCGGTCCGGCAAATACCAGCGCGCCCAGCCGTGGTCGACCCGCCGCCGCGGCCAACGGCTGACTCAACGCCGTGATCATCACCAGCACCCAGGCGCTCGCCATCCCGGTGCCGAAGCGCAACAGCAAGTGCGACCAGAAGCCGTCCGCCCAGAACGACGCCAGCGTCAGCAACACGCACAGCCACAGGCCGCCGTGCAGACGCCTGTGCACTTGCGACGGGCGATGCGCGAACATCGCATCCACCGCGCCGAGCAGATAACCCAGGTAATTGGCCGCAGCGATCAGGCCGGCACCCGTCAGGTCGATCTGGCCTTCGCTGAGCAGGTGTGGCATTTGCGGGGTCAGGGCGAAACGGCCGATGCCCATGGCGATCATCAGGGCAACGAAGCAGGCAGATAAGCGAATCAGAGGCGACATGGTCGGGCTTCCGTCGAGAGAGCAATGACCGTCAGGCTAGGACTGATTGACTTTCTTTAAAATTGAATAATAGTGAGTAACTTGTTCTGTTCTGGAGAAGGGTAGTGGAGTTCAGTCAACTGCGGATCTTTCAGGCCGTTGCCGAGGAGGGTTCGATCACCCGCGCCGCCGAGCGCTTGCATCGGGTGCCGTCGAACCTGTCGACGCGGCTCAAACAGCTCGAAGAGCAATTGGGCGTCGAACTGTTCGTGCGTGAGCGTCAGCGTTTGCAGTTGTCGCCCGCAGGAAAAGTCCTGCTGGACTACACCGCCAAGCTGTTCGCACTGCGCGATCAGGCCAGCGCGGCGGTAATGGGCGGGCAGCCGGCCGGGGATTTTGTGCTCGGCACGATGTACAGCACGGCGGCAATTCATCTGCCGGAATTGCTGGCGCGTTATCACCAGCAATACCCGGCGGTGAACCTGCAAGTGCAGGCGGCGCCGAGCGGCGAGCTGCTGGAAGGTTTGCTCACCGGGCGCCTCGATGCCGCACTGGTCGACGGCCCGCTGGAGCTGGCCGGGCTCGACGGCGTGCCGCTTTGCGACGAGCGTCTGGTGCTGATTACCGAACCCGGACACCCACCGGTGCGCACCGCCCTGGATGTGGCAGGGCGTGCGGTGTTCACCTTTCGTCAGGGCTGTTCGTACCGCATGCGCCTGGAAGCCTGGTTCGCCCATTACCACGCGGCGATGGGGCGTGCCATGGAGATCGAGTCGTATCAAGGCATGCTCGCCTGTGTGATTGCCGGCAGCGGCGTCGCGCTGATGGCCGAGTCGATGCTTGCCAGTCTGCCGGGGCGCGAGCGTGTTGCCGTGCATCCGCTGGCCGAGCCGTTCGTGGGTGCGACAACGTGGCTCATGTGGCGTAAAGGCATGCTTGGGGCCAATCTGAATGCCTGGATCGAAGTGCAGCAGGCTGTCTATCCCGCGCCTGTGGCGCAGACTCGCGAAACAGCCTGAACCAATGGCGGCGGACTCTGATCAATTCAGTAACAGATCATTGCGGATTTGGCTGAGCATTGCGTAGGACTTCGGACTATTATCAGTGCGAAGCGGCCTCAGAATTCCGGCCGCTCAGCACCACCCTGAAGGGGGCACAACGATGAAAGAGAAAATTCAAAACTGGCTGCACGATTTGGGTGTTGCGCTCGGCTTGATCGAACCGCCAATGCAACCTGTGCCGATTCGCACCGATGACGAGCAGCGCCGCCGCCAGCCACGTCGGCGTTAACGCCCTCAAATTTCCAGATTAAGAGAAATCGGAGTCTTCGGTCGCACCTGCCAATAATCGGCAGGCGCGGCCGGAGGCTGCGATTTTCCGCTTTTTGCAGACGTAAAAAAACGGGTGTGGCAACCGACGCCACACCCGTCGAAGAAAGCATCAAGTCGTTACATCAAGTTCAAATCGCAGGCGCCACAGCCGCCGGACGTGGCGAAAACAGGCTGACCAGCACGAAGCTCACCAGACTGACCCCGAGGCTGTAATAGATCGGCGTGTTCGCGTCCATGCCGTCTTTGACCATGAACACCAGCGCGGTGATGAAGCCCAGCGTCATGGCGCTGATTGCCCCGGCGGTGGTGGCACGCTTCCAGAAAATCGCGCCCATCAGCGGAATCAGCATGCCGCCGACCAGCAGGTTGTAAGCCAGAGTCAACGCACTGATCACGTCATTGACGACCAGAGCGATGCCCAGCACCGCCACCCCGGTCAACAAGGTGAACAGACGGCTGACGGCGACGTTCGACTGTTTGCCGCCGCGCAGTTTCGGCAGCAGGTCTTCGGTCAGCGTGGTGGACGCGGCGAGCAAACCGGCGCTGGCGGTGGACATCATCGCCGCCAGTGCAGCAGCGATCACCAGGCCTCGGATGCCGTCCGGCAGCGAGACTTTGACGATGGCGGCGAAGGCGTTGTTGACGTTGTCCAGATCCGGAATCAGCACATGCGCGGCCATGCCGATCAGCGCGCAGACCAGGCCGTAGATGATGCAGTAGATCCCGGCCGAGGTGCCGGCGTACCTGGCGACTTTCTCGCTTTTGGCAGTGAACACCCGCTGCCAGATGTCCTGACCGATAAGGATGCCGAAGAAATAGATCATGAAGTAGGTGATGATCGTGTCCCAGCCGATGCTGGTGAAGTTGAAGCTGGCCGCCGGCAATTGCGCGACCAGTTGATCCCAGCCACCGACGCGGTACAGGCAGATCGGCAGCAGCAGGAACATCAGGCCGACGGTCTGGATGCCGAACTGGACGATGTCGGTCAGGGTCAGCGACCACATGCCGCCAATCGTCGAATAGATCACCACGATACCGCCTCCCAGCAACACCGAAATCCAGAACGGCAGACCGAACAGCACTTGCAGCACGGTGCCGATCGCCAGGATCGAGGTCACGCCGATCATCAGCGCGTAAGCGAGCATGATGGTTGCGCTGGCGGTGCGGGCCATCGGGTTGTAGCGCTTCTCCAGCACCTGGGTGACGGTGAACACCTTGAGTTTCAGCAGCGGTTTGGCGAGGAACAGGTTCAGCGCGACGATCCCGCAACCCAGTGCCGCACACAGCCAGAACCCGGAGATGCCATGCACGTAACCCAGCCGCACGGTGCCGACGGTGGACGCGCCACCCAGAACGGTCGCGGCCATGGTGCCCATGTACAGCGACGGCCCCAGGTTACGCCCGGCGACCAGGTAATCCTCGTGAGTCTTGGCCTTGCGCATGCCGTAGTAGCCGAGTATCAGCATCGCGGCGGCGTAGAGGAGTACGACGAATAAATCCAAAGCCATGATGGCGAGTCTCCGATTGTCTTTTTTATGGTGAGGCTAAGGCGAATCTCTCTGTGGGAGCGAGCTTGCTCGCGAAGGCTGCGGCACATTCAATGTTCATGTGACTGACAGACCGCTTTCGCGAGCAAGCTCGCTCCCACAGGGTTTTGTGTTAGATCAGGCAGCCTGGCGCAACGGCGCTTTGGCCGGCGTCTCCATGCTTTGGCTGCGCACATCGGTCGGCCCGAACACTTCGCGCGGTTCCGGGAACAGTTTGAGCAATGTCAGGTACACCACCGACGCCAGGCCCAGGGTCACCGGCAGGCTGATGTCGATGCCGCCGGCCAGTTCGCCGAGCGGGCCGACGAACTGCCCCGGCAGGTTGACGAAGCACAGGCCGACCGCCGCGCTCGGGATCCATGCACCCAGACCGCGCCAGTTCCAGCCGTGGCTGAACCAGTAGCGCCCGCCCTGTTCGCCACGGGTGAACACTTGCAGGTCGTCCGGGCAATAAAAGCCGCGGCGCACCACCAGGCCGATGATCATGATCACCATCCAGGGCGTGGTGCAGGTGATGATCAGCACGGCGAAGGTCGACACGCTCTGCACCAGGTTGGCGGCGAAACGGCCGATAAAGATGAAGGCAATCGACAGCACGCCGATCAGCAGCGTCGCCTTGACCCGCGACAGCACACGCGGGAACACGCTGGACATGTCCAGCCCGGTGCCATACAGCGAAGTGGTGCCGGTGGACATGCCACCGATCACCGCAATCAGGCACACCGGCAGGAAGAACCAGCTCGGCGACACCGCCAGCAAGCCGCCGACATAGTTGTTCGCAGCGATGTAGTCGGGGGCCTTGATCGCCACGATGGTCGCGGTGGCGAGGCCGAACAGGAACGGAATCAACGTCGCCAGCTGCGCCGCGATCACCGCCAGCATGATCTGGCCCTTCGGCGTTGCCCGCGGGATGTAGCGCGACCAGTCGCCGAGGAACGCACCGAAGGAAATCGGATTGCTCATCGCCACCAGCGCTGCGCCAATAAACGCTGCCCAGAAACCGGCCTGACCGAGCGCGACGCTGCCGGCGTACTGGCTGTCGAAGGCTGGTGCAAAGGCAAAGATGCCGAGCAGGAACAACAGGCTCGCGGCCCACACCGCAATGCGGTTGACCCAGAGCATGAAGCGGAAGCCGTAGATGCATACGGTCAGCACCAGCAGCGCGAACAAGCCGTAGGCCAGGCCCAGGGTCAAGTCGGTTTCCGGCAGATCGAGCAGGCGTTTGGCGCCGCCGACCAGCGCGTCACCTGAACTCCACACCGACAGTGAGAAGAATGCTATCGCGGTCAGCAATGACAGGAAGGAGCCGACGATCCGCCCGTGCACGCCGAAGTGCGCACCGGAAGACACGGCGTTGTTGGTGCCGTTGAGCGGGCCGAACAGGCCCATCGGCGCGAGAATCAGCGCGCCGACCACCACACCCAGGACAATCGCCCAGACGCCGGCCTGAAACGACAGACCAAACAGCACCGGAAAACTGCCCAGCACCGCAGTGGCAAAAGTGTTGGCGCCGCCGAAGATCAAGCGAAACAGGTCGCTGGGCCGGGCGTCGCGCTCATGATCCGGGATCTGTTCGACCCCGTTGGTTTCGATGCTGCTAAGGCTTTTTTCGTTGTTGTTGTTATTCATGATCTGCTCCGATCATCAGGCGCGCTCATCGTGCGTGAGCGTCACCATTGGCTAAGGGGATGGCAGCCCTTCCGGCATTGCGGACAAATGTTCGTGACAGGCCAGCCATAGGCCTTGTTGTTCTAGGCTCGACGCGTGTTTTTTGAACACAATCGTCTCGCGCTCCTGGCTGAAGTGTTGCTCCCCTTGCATGCGCAGCTCGGTGGCCACGTCATGAATGAAAATCGCCACGTCACCCTGCAGGCTGACAAAGGCGTTGCTCGAGGTGCACGACAGCACCTCGAAGCCATCCTCGCTGCGCCAGCGGTCCCACAACGCCTGATACGCGTCGCGCGACAGCAGTGGCTGTTCGAGGGTGTAAAACACGAAACTCGCATCGGCGCTGAACGCGCCGAAGTAGGCTTCGCGGTCGTTACGGGCGAACGCGGCGACCAATTCGGCGGCCGCGTGTAGAACCTGATCACGTGCGTTCATGACCCGACCCTCAGCGATGGACCACGCCAGGCAGTACGCAGAGCATTTCGTACAGCAGGTTGGCGGCCAGCAGCGAGGTGTTGCCGGTGGTGTCATAAGCGGGCGAGACTTCTACCAGATCGCAACCGATCAGGTCGAGACCCTGGCAACCGCGGACGATTTCAATCGCCTGAATGGTGGTCAGACCGCCGATTTCCGGGGTGCCGGTGCCGGGCGCCCAGGCCGGGTCGATGCCGTCGATATCGAAGCTCAAATACACCGGACCGCCGCCGACTTTCTCGCGCACTTCCGCCATCAGCGGTGCCAGCGACTTGTGCCAGCACTCTTCAGCCTGGACCACGCGGAAACCCTGATCGCGGCTCCAGTTGAAGTCATCAGCGGTGTAACCCTGTGCACGCAAACCGATCTGCACCACGCGGTCGCAGTCCAGCAGGCCTTCTTCGACGGCGCGGCGGAAGGTGGTGCCGTGGGCGATTTTCTCGCCGAACATGTGATCGTTCACATCGGCGTGGGCATCGATATGCACCAGGCCGACCTTGCCGTGCTTTTTATGAATCGCACGCAGGATCGGCAGGGTGATGGTGTGGTCGCCGCCCAGGGTCATTGGGATGACGTTATGCTCGAGGATGTTGTCGTAGGCTTCTTCGATGATGCGCACGGCGTCGAGCAGGTTGAAGGTGTTGATCGCCACGTCACCGATATCGGCAACCGACAGCGAGTCGAACGGCGCGGCGCCGGTGGCCATGTTGTACGGGCGGATCATCACCGATTCGGTGCGGATGTCGCGCGGCCCGAAGCGAGTGCCGGGGCGCAGCGAAGTGCCGATGTCCAGGGGCACGCCAACGAAGGCAGCGTCCAGACCGGCAGCGGTCGGTACATGGGGGAGTCGGAGCATGGTGGCGATGCCGCCGAAGCGCGGCATTTCGTTGCCGCCCAGTGGTTGGTGAAGAATCTTGTCCACGGGTAGGGCCTCATCGTCTTTGTTTTATTTATGTCGGCGCGCCGATGAATACGGGTTCGGACGCCGCTGTGGAGGCGATGATGCGAAATGTAGTGGTGGGGAAGAATCGCTACGGGCAAAAACTTAGTTCAGATTTTTCTAAACTAATGGAGGCGGTGGGATTAGACTTTGGCGGGTTCAGGATTGTGATCGGCTGGGGGATTGCCGGCCCTCACCCCAGCCCTCTCCCACAGGAGAGGGAGCCGACCGCGGTGCGCTCAAGATGTGCATCGACCTGAAATACCGAGCCGAACTCAGGATCTGAAAGCCATGGAGATCAGCTCCCTCTCCCTCCGGGAGAGGGCTGGGGTGAGGGGAATTCAACAGGCGACACATTTCTTACGCCCGGAGTACCAATGGCTAACGCTTTACCTGACCTGAAACTGTTGCGCATCTTCGTCAGCGTCGTGCGTCATCAGGGTTTCGCCAATGCGCAGCAGGAACTCAACCTGTCGACCTCGGCGATCAGCACCTACATGAGCCAGCTCGAAGCGGCGCTCGGCCTGGTGCTGTGTCATCGCGGGCGGGGCGGGTTCAGCCTGACCAGCAAGGGCGAGCTGTTCCATCAGGAAACCCTGCGCCTGCTCGGTGAACTCGAGGGCTTCGAGCAATACGCCGCCGCGCTCAAAGGCGAACTGCGCGGCACCCTCAATCTCGGGGTGATCGACTCCACCGTCAGCGACAAGGCCTTGCCCTTCGCTGAAGCCATCGGCGCCTACAGCCAGGAGCACCCGGCGGTGCATTTGCATTTGTCAGTGATGAGTCCGTATGAACTGCAGCTCGGCGTGCAGGACAACCGTCTCGATCTGGCCATCGGCGCGTTTTCCACGCGCATGAGCGGGCTGGTCTACATGCCGCTGTACCGCGAGCAGCACTGGCTGTATTGCAGCAGTCGCCATCCGCTGTTCAACGAGCGGCGCATTCCCGAGCAGGTCATCACCCAGCAGCGCATGGTCGGGCGTGGTTACTGGAGCCAGGCCGAACTGGCGCGGCACGGTTTCAAACACAGCGCCGCGACCGTGGAAAGTATGGAAGCGCAGCTGATTCTGGTGCTCTCCGGTGCTTACATCGGTTACTTGCCGGAACATTACGCCCAAGCCTGGGCCGACAAGGGCGACTTGCGCGTTTTGCTGCCGGCCACCTTCGGTTATCAGGCGCCGTTTTCGATGATCATGCGCCGTGGCCGCAGTCGCGAGCCGCTGATCCAGACCTTTCGCGATTTGCTCAAAGCCCAGTTGAATCAGGCGTAACCCGTCATGTCCCGAGCACAATGCCCACGCTGCCTGCGCCCTCAAACCCACTGCCTGTGTCCGCTGATCCCCAGCCTCGACAGTCGCACCCGAGTGTTGCTGTTGCAGCATCCGAGCGAGGTCAACCATGCGCTGAATACCGCGCGGCTGGCGGCGCTCGGTCTGAGCAATGCCGAGTTGATCGTCGGCGAATTGTTCGAGGATTTGCCGACACTGTTGAACCGGCCGGGCTATCAGGCGCGGCTGTTGTTTCCGGCTGATGATGCGCAGCCGCTGCAGGCTTACGCGCCGACTGACGAACCGTTGTTGCTCGTCGTGCCAGATGGTACCTGGCGCAAGGCGCGCAAGATGTTGCACCTCAATCCGTTGCTGGCAGCATTGCCACGGGTGACTTTGGCTGAGGGCGGGGTGTCGCGTTATCGCTTGCGCAAGGCACCGGGGCCGGGAGCGTTGTCGACTATCGAGGCAATTGTGCAGGCGCTTCAAACGCTTGAAGCGCCGGCGACATTCGAGCCGTTGCTCAAGCCATTCGAAGCATTGATCGAAGGGCAGATTGCGGCGATGGGGGAGGAGACCTTCCAGCGTAATCATGGCGACAGATGATCATTGTCAGTGCCGTCCTCTTCGCGAGCAGGCTCGCTCCCACCTTGGAACGCATTCCACCTGTGGGAGCGAACCTGCTCGCGAAGGCGGCGGAACAATCACCGCAGATTCAAATATGACTAGCGCTCGCGCATCGCCTCGGTCCGGGCTTTCAGCACTGGCTTGAGCAGGTAATCCAGCACGCTTTTTTCGCCGGTAATGATGTCCACCGTCGCCACCATTCCCGGAATGATCAGCAGCGGTTTCGCATCACCGCCGAGATGGTTTTTGTCAGTGCGCACCTGGATCAGGTAAAAGCTGTTGCCCTTGTCGTCGGTAATGGTATCGGCGCCGATCAACTCGAGTTTGGCGCTCAGCCCGCCGTAAATCGTGTAGTCGTAGGCACTGAACTTGACCATGGCTTTCTGGCCCGGATGCAGGAACGCGACATCCTGCGGGCGCACTTTGGCCTCGATCAGCAGGTTGTCTTCCAGCGGCACGATTTCGACCATGTCGCTGCCCGGCTGGACCACGCCGCCGATGGTGTTGACCTTCATCTGCTTGATCACCCCGCGCACCGGCGAAGTTACTGTGGTGCGGGTGACGCGGTCGTCGATGGCGATGCTGGTGGCGGTGATTTTCGACAGGTCGGTGCGTTTTTCGTTGAGCTCTTTGGCGGCCTCGGAGCGGAAGGTCTGCTCCGATTCGTCGATCTTGCTGCGGATCTCGGCGATCGCCGATTCGGCGCGGGGGATCGCCAGCGTGGTGGCGTTCAGCGAACCACGGATTTCCACCGCGCTGCGCCTTAGCCGGAGGATTTCCACCGGTGACACGGCCCCGGTTTTCACCAGCGGTTCGGACATGTTCATCTCTTGCTGCAGCAATGCCAGGCTGGAGCTGAACTGACCCTGCTTGGAACGAAACTCTGCCAGCTCCTGGGTTTTCTGCCGTAGCTGTTCGCTCAAGGTGCGCTGCTCGCTGGCGAGGCGGCGCTGGCGCTGTTCGTACAACGAGCGCTCGTCTTCAGCGACTTGCGGCGCCTTCGCAATCACCTCGGCGGAGAGCTTGAACGGCCGGCCCTCGGCCTCGGCGGACAGGCGTTCGACTTGCGCGGTCAGCGCATAGCGGTCGGCCTCGCTTTCGCCCTTGTTCGAACGAAAACGCGTGTCATCCAGCCGCAGCAGGGTATCGCCCTTGCCGACCATCTGACCTTCGCGAACGAAGATCTCGGTGACGATGCCGCCTTCGAGGTTCTGGATCACCTGGACCTTGCTCGACGGAATCGCCTTGCCTTCGCCCATGGTGACCTCTTCGAGCACGGCAAACTTCGCCCAGACCACCGCGCTGATCAGCAGCGCCGCCGCCAGCCACACGGTAATCCGCGATGTGCGCGGCGAATCCTGCAACGAGGCGCCGGCGGTTTCCGGCATGAATTCGGCCTCGGCGCTCTTGCCGAAACTGTCGAAGTAGCCGCGATCCTTGCTATCGGTGGAAGCAGACATGGGCAACTCCTAGACCGCCGCCGAGCCGACACGGCCCTTGCGCAGTGCATCGATGACCGCTTCTTTCGGCCCGTCAGCGACGACCCGGCCGTTGTCCAGCACCAGCAAGCGATCAACCAGGCTTAACATCGAGGTACGGTGGGTGACCAGCAACAGAGTTTTGCCCTGTACCCATTGGTGCAGTTTCAGCCGCAGCTGGTCTTCACTGCTGTTGTCCATGGCGCTGGTGGGTTCGTCGAGCAGCATGATCGGCGGGTCGAGCAACAACGAGCGCGCCAGCAGCACCGCCTGGCGCTGGCCGCCGGAGAGCAATTGCCCGCGTTCGCCGACCGGCCGGTCGAAGCCTTGCGGGTGCTGGCGGGCCAGTTCGGTGACGCCGGTCAGCTCAGCGACTTCAAGCATGCGCGCGTCGCTGATGTAGCGTGCGCCGAGGGTGAGGTTGTCGCGCAAGCTGCCGGCCAGCAGCGGCAGGTCGTGGGCGACGTAGCCGATCTGTTGGCGCAGGTCGGCCACATCGAGCTGGCGCAGGTCGAGGCCGTCAAGCAGCAGTTGGCCTTCTTCGGGTTCGTAGAAGCCCATGACCAGCCGCGCCAGGGTGCTTTTGCCCGAACCGCTGCGGCCGATGATGCCGACCCGTTCGCCGGGCTTGAGGCTGAAACTGACGTTGCTCAGCGCCGGCGCGTTCTGGCCGTTGTAGTGGAAAGTCACGCCGCTGACGTCCAGCGCGCCTTGCAGTTGCGTGCGCTCCAGCGGCCGCTGCTTGCCGTCGCGTTCCTGCGGCAGGGCCATCAGCGCATCGGTGCTTTTCATGGTCAGTTGCGCTTGCTGATAGCGGGTGATCAGCCCGGCGATCTGCCCCAGCGGCGCGAGTACCCGGCTGCCGAGCATGTAGGTTGCGACCAGCGCACCGACGCTGAGGTTGCCGGCAATGATGCTGTAGACCCCGGCAACAATTGTCGCCATCCCGGAAAACTGCTGAATGAACAAGGTGCCGTTGGTCGCCAGCGCCGAGAGGTTGCGCGCGTGGCTGTCGAGGCGGGTGAGGGCACCGTGGGTGCTTTCCCATTTGTGCTGGCGCTCGCTTTCGGCGCTGCAGGCCTTGAGGGTTTCCAGACCGCCGAGGGTTTCGATCAGCAGGGCCTGGCGTTCGGCGCCGAGGCTCAGGCTCTTTTGCACGGTGTCGCGCAGTTTGACCTGAATAATCATGGCGAAGATGATCGTGATCGGGAACGCCAGCAGCGGGATCACCACCAGCCAGCCGCCGAGCAGGCCGATCACCGCCAGCATCAACACCACGAACGGCAGGTCGATCAGACTGGTCAACGTCACGGCGGTGAGAAATTCGCGCAGCCCCTGAAAATCATGAATGCTCTGCGCGAACCCGCCGATGGTCGCCGGCCGCGCTTTCATCGACATGCCAGTAATGCGTTCGAACAAGGTTGCGGAGAGAATCACGTCGGTTTTCTTCCCGGCGGTGTCGAGCAAATGCGCGCGCACCACGCGCAACACCAGCTCGAACCCGGTGCCGATCAGCAGGCCGATCGACAGCACCCATAAGGTCGAGGTGGCCTGGTTCGGCACCACGCGGTCGTAGGTCTGCATGACGAACAGTGGCACCATCAGGCCCAGCAGGTTGATCAGGAAACTGGCGAGAATCGCGTCGCTGTACAGCCATTTCGACAGCTTCAAGGTGTCGCGAAACCACGCCTGCACCCGTGGCACCAGCGGCGCCCGCAAGTCTTCGAGTTCGTGGCGCGGCCGGGCGAACAAGGCCTGGCCGCTGTAATGTTCGGCGAGCTCTTCGCGGCTGACCCATTGCTCGCCGCCGTCGGCTTCACTGGGCAGGAGCAAGGCTTTGCCGTCGTCGCCGAAGCGCCGTAGCACCGCCGTGCGGCCGTCGTTGAGCAGCAGCAGGATCGGCAGGTTGAGCGGCGAGATGTCTTTCAGGTCACGGCGCAGCAGCCGCGCCTGCAACCCGGCGCGGGCAGCAGCGCGGGGCAGCAGATCCAGGCTCAGGCGTTGTTTGTTCAGCGGCAGCCCGGCGCTCAGGCTGGCGCGGCTGACTGTTGCACCGTGCAGTTTGCAGAGGATCAGCAGACCGTCGAGTAACGGATCATCGAAGCTCAAACGCGGATCGATGCCGGCGGCGCCGGTTTCCATGCGGGTCATATTGATTGCCTCTGTTGAACGGTGATGCGAGGTGAACGACGTCTTCAGATCGTCGGATCGTTCCCACGCTCCTGCGTGGGAATGCAGCCCCGTGACGCTCCGCGTCACTGGACGCGGAGCGTCCCTAGAGGCATTCCCACGCAGGAGCGTGGGAACGATCAGTGTCCACGGCGCCTGTGGGGGTTACTTCAACTCAGGCAAGCGCGCCTGGTTTTTCACCTCGGTCGCGGCAATCGCGTCGGCCGGCAGCACCACTCGTTGCTTGCTCAGCAACTGGCCCATGTTCGCCAACACGCGGTACATCGAGTATTCCTCGGTGTAACGAATTTCGGTGTAGCGACGGTTGGCGTTGTACAGCTCGTTTTCGCTGTCGAGCAGGTCGAGCAGGGTGCGTTGGCCGAGGCCGAACTGGTCCTGGTAGGCGGCACGTACGCGTTTGGTGGTTTCGGCGTATTCGCGCGCGGTCGGGGTTTGTTTTTTGGCGTTTTGCATGGCGTTCCAGGCCAGACGAATATTTTCGTTGAGCTGACGCAGGGCGTTGTTGCGGATGTCCATGGCCTGGTTGATGTCATGCGCATTTGCCGCCAGGCGTGCCTTGTCGCTGCCGCCACGGAACAGGTTGTAGTTCATCACCACGCCGACGCGCCATTCGTTGTCGTGACCTTCGTCGCCCTGCACGTTGTTATTCGCGCCCACCGCGGCTTCGGCGTCGAAGCGTGGGTAGAACGGCGACTTCGCTACTTCGTATTGGCTTTCGGCAGACTGCACATCAGCCTGGGCCGATTTCAGATACGGGTTGTTGTCGACCATGCTTTGCTGGGCTTCGCGCAATTCGGTCGGCAGTTCGCCGCGGGTCGAGGCCGGCGTTTCCAGCTCATCGGGCATGCGCCCGACCACGCTGTAGAAGTTCGATTCGGCGTCAGCCAGATCGACTTCGGCGGTATCCAGGTTGTTCTGCGCTAGCGCTTTACGCGCTACCGATTGATCGGAGTCCGCCGTGCTGCCGACGCCACGCTCGGTGCGCAGGCCGATCTGGTCATTGACGCGCAAGTGCGCCTGCAGATTGTTTTTTGCCAACGTCACCAGTTCGCGACGCTTGAGCACCTCGAGATAGACCTCAATGGTGCGCAGGGCCAGATCCTGCGCGGTGCCTTGCGCGTAATAGGCGCGCGAGTTCGACACGCCTTTGGTGCGCTCGACCTCGTTGGCGGTGTTGAAGCCGTCAAAGATCATTTGCCGCAGGCGCAGTTCGGACTGGGTGTAATTGAGGATTTCGGTGTTGTGGTTGCCGAAGGCCCGGGTGTTGGTGTTGTCGCTGTAGCCGCGACCGTAGGCGGCATTCAGATCGACGGACGGATAGAAACCGCCCTTGGCGACTTTGACTTGTTCATCCGCCGACAGACGCGCATCCACGCGCGAAGCCAGTTCCGGGTGAGTGGCAATCGTGCTTTGAATGGCTTCAGTCAGATTCATGGCGTGGGCTTGAGAAGTGCAAGCCATGGCCAGCAGAACCGCGCTGCAGAGGGGGGTTAGAACGCGCATGGGTGCATCTCCCTGAGTCTCGATGTTGTGTTACCGTCGCCAAATATTTGACGAAAATTAACGGTGTTAGCGTTTCACTCTTGTAACATCAGAGCTAAGAACATCCTGAAGCGTAGCTAAGAAAAAATTTTCATAAGGCTTATGCCAAAAAAAACTTATGCGGTTTGTAAAAAGCAGCACATTGTTCAGCTCGAAAGCCTTTGTTTTATGCGCTTTAGGGAGCGCAGAAAGGCTTGAGGAAAGTTCCATTCACTTTGCTTTCGACGGCGAAGTACTGCTGAAGGGGAGGGACGCGTAACGGTCAGTGAGCGACAGATTTTTGTCACTCGAGTGATTCACCGCCGTTACGTAGCGCTAGTGGGTGTGTCACCTTGAACAGGGGGCTGAAGTGCTTGAATGCGCTGAAGTTTTTCCGGCAAGGAACCCGCGAAACGAACTGTCGAGGGTGCGAGCGTCGCCCCCGTCAACCCGATTGAGCCATGGGCTGCTTCGCGAACCAGTGCCGACGGTGGTCGGCAGCGGAGGATTTCACATGGCAACGCTCATCGGTACGGTCACAAAAGTTATTGGTCAGGTGTTCGCCCAAGCGGGCGACGGCATCAAACGGCCGCTGTTCGAAGGCGATCGTTTGTATGCTGGCGATCAATTGATCACCGGCGCGGAAGGCGCGGTGGCGGTGAAACTGCAAAACGGCGAGGAATTGACCCTCGGCCGCGGCAGCAGCATCACCATGACCGGGCAACTGCTGGCCGATCAGGCGGTGCCGGTGAACGTCGACGAAGCGCAGACCCCGAGCCAGGCGCAGCTGACCGACGTCGAGCAAATCCAGAAAGCCATCGCCGCCGGTGACGACCCCAGCCAAAGCGCTGAGGCCACCGCTGCCGGGCCGAACGCCCCCAGCGGCAATACCGGTGAACTGGGCGGCGGCCACAGTTTTGTGCTGCTGAGCGAAGTCGGCGGCCGGGTCGACCCGATCATCGGTTTCCCCACCGCCGGTTTCAACGGCATCCCTGAATTTCCCGAGTATCGCCGCGACGCGGACAACGACAACGACAATGGCGATGACGCGCCCGCGCCGATCATTGCGCCACCGTCCCCGGTGAACAACCCGGTGACGCTGACCGGCCTGGCCGTGCAGGGCGGCGAACTGTCGGTCAACGAAGCCAATCTGCCCAATGGCTCGGCGAGCAACAACGGCGCGCTGACCCAGAGCGGCACATTCAGCATTTCCGCCCCCGATGGTCTGACCAGCCTGAGCATTGGCGGCATCAACATCATCGTTGGCGGGGTAGCGGTCGGCTTCCCGCAGTCGATCACTTCGCAACTGGGCAACACCCTGACCATCACCGGTTACAACCCGGCGACCGGCGTGGTCAGCTACAGCTACACCCTCACCGGCAACGAAACCCATTCGGCCGGTGACGGCGCGAATTCGATCAGCGAACAGTTCACCGTGATCGCCGGCGACAGCAATGGCGACACGGCCACTGGCACCCTCGACGTCAACATCACCGACGACGTGCCTAGGGCGTTCGACGATAACAACGGCACCGCGTCGGAAACCCAACTGACCCTGACCGGCAACGTGCTGACCAACGACGTACAAGGCGCCGACCGCGTACCGACCGGCCCAGTCACGCCCGGCACTTTCACCGGTACTTACGGCACCTTGGTGCTCAATGCCGACGGCACTTATACCTACACCCTCAACCCCAACGATACGGACTTCAAAAACCTGCACGGCGGCGGAAACGGCACCGAAACCTTTGCCTACACCCTCACCGATGCCGACGGCGATACCAGCACCGCCAACCTGGTTTTGCAGATCCACAACAACGACGACCCGGTGATCATCAACGGCCTCGATGTGAACGGCGGCGAGCTGACCGTCAACGAAAGCAACCTCAGCGACGGCAGCGCCCCGAATGCCAACGCGCTGACCCAAAGCGGCACCTTCACCATCACCGCGCTCGACGGCGTCACTACGCTCACCGTCGGTGGTATCGCCGTGGTCACCAATGGCGTGGCCGCAGGCTTTCCGCAGTCGATCACCACGCCGCTGGGCAGCACGCTGACCATTACCGGTTTCAACGCCACGACCGGCGTGGTCAGTTACAGCTACACCCTGGTCGACAACGAAGCACACCCGAACGCCAACGGCACCAACAATCTGCCTGAGCAGTTCGCCGTCACCGTGGTCGATGACAACGGCACCACCGCCACCGGCACCCTCGACGTCAACATCACCGACGACGTGCCCAAGGCGTTCGACGACAACAACGGCACGGCCTCGGAAACCCAGTTGACGCTGACCGGCAACGTGCTGACCAACGACGTACAAGGCGCCGACCGCGTACCGACCGGCCCGGTTACGCCCGGCACCTTCACCGGTACTTACGGCACCTTGGTGCTCAATGCCGACGGCACTTATACCTACACCCTCAACCCCAACGATACGGACTTCAAAAACCTGCACGGTGGCGGCAATGGCACAGAAACCTTTGCCTACACCCTCACCGATGCCGACGGCGATACCAGCACCGCCAACCTGGTTTTGCAGATCCACAACAACGACGATCCGGTGATCATCAGCGGCCTCGACGTCAACGGTGGCGAGCTGACCGTCAACGAAAGCAACCTCAGCGACGGCAGCGCCCCGAATGCCAACCCGCTGACCCAAAGCGGCACCTTCACCATCACCGCACTCGACGGCGTCACCACCCTGACCGTCGGCGGCATCGCCGTGGTCACCAATGGCGTGGCCGCAGGCTTTCCGCAGTCGATCACCACGCCGCTGGGCAGCACGCTGACCATTACCGGTTTCAACGCCACGACCGGCGTGGTCAGTTACAGCTACACCCTGGTCGACAACGAAGCACACCCGAACGCCAACGGCACCAACAATCTGCCAGAGCAGTTCGCCGTCACCGTGGTCGATGACAACGGCACCACCGCCACCGGCACCCTCGACGTCAACATCACCGACGACGTGCCCAAGGCGTTCGACGACAACAACGGCACGGCCTCGGAAACCCAGTTGACGCTGACCGGCAACGTGCTGACCAACGACGTACAAGGCGCCGACCGCGTACCGACCGGCCCAGTCACGCCCGGCACTTTCACCGGTACTTACGGCACCTTGGTGCTCAATGCCGACGGCACTTATACCTACACCCTCAACCCCAACGATACGGACTTCAAAAACCTGCACGGTGGCGGCAATGGCACCGAAACCTTTGCCTACACCCTCACCGATGCCGACGGCGATACCAGCACCGCCAACCTGGTTTTGCAGATCCACAACAACGACGATCCGGTGATCATCAGCGGCCTCGACGTCAACGGTGGCGAACTCACCGTCTACGAGAAAAACCTCAGCGACGGCACCAGCCCCGACACACCGGCCCTGACCCAGAGCGGCACTTTCACCGTCACCGCGCTGGATGGCCTGCAAACCCTGACCGTGGGCGGCATCAACGTGGTGACCGGTGGCGTCGCCGCAGGCTTTCCACAATCGATCGTCACGCCGCTCGGCAGCACGTTAACCATCACCGGTTACAACCCGGCCACCGGCGTGGTCAGCTATAGCTACACCCTGGTCGATAACGAAGCGCACCCGAACGCCAACGGCGCGAACAGCATCACCGAGAACTTTAATGTTGTGGCCACGGACACCGACGGCAGCACGGCCAGCGGCCAGATCAACGTCAACATCGTCGACGACTTGCCGAGCGCGTATGC
Organism: Pseudomonas koreensis; assembly: GCF_036668835.1. Classification (GTDB taxonomy): domain Bacteria; phylum Pseudomonadota; class Gammaproteobacteria; order Pseudomonadales; family Pseudomonadaceae; genus Aquipseudomonas; species Aquipseudomonas koreensis_I. Next base: position 610,405 of record NZ_JAZEVW010000001.1, on the reverse strand, counting down.
CGACGCTGCGTCAGTGAAGGAGGGCGGCACGGTCAGCGGCAATGTGCTGGATAACGACGTCGGCGGCGCGGATGGCCCGGCTGTCACGGGTGCGGTCGTCGGCGTGCGCGCCGGTGCCGACACGTCCACTTCGGCCATTGGCGGCCTCAATTCGCAAATCAACGGCACCTACGGTTACCTGACCCTGGACGCCAACGGCAACGCGGTTTATCACAGCAACCCCAATACCGTGAATGGCCCGGGCGCGGTGGATGTATTCACTTACACCGTGCGTGATGCCGACGGCGATGAAAGCACCACCACCATCACCATCGATGTCTATAACAGCTGCCTGAAAGCGGTCAGCGACAGCGATGTCACTGTCTATGAAAAAGCCCTCGATCTGAACAAGGATGGCCAGGATCTGGCGGCGGGCAGTGTGGTCGGCAGCGAGCCGGGCAACAGCGGCGAAACCGCGTCCGGCACGCTGGTCGGCTCGGTCACCGGCGCGGTCGGCGCGATCAGCTATGCGCTGGTCGGCAGCGCCAGCGGCAACTACGGGCAGATTCAGCTCAACCCCAACGGCACCTACACCTACACGCTGACTTCGCCGGCGACCACCACGCCGCAGGCCGACGACGGTGCCAACACCCTGACGGAAACCTTCACTTATCAGGCCACTGATTCACTGGGCAACATCGTCACCAGTACGATTGTAATCAGCGTAGTCGACGACGTGCCCAAAGCACTGAATGACAGCAACGCCAACTCCGCTTCGGAAAACCAGCTGAGCCTCACCGGCAATGTGCTGACCAACGACGTGCAAGGCGCCGACGTGGTGGCAACCGGACCGAATGCCGGACCGATCACCCCTGGCACCTTCACCGGTACTTACGGCACGCTGGTGCTCAATGCCAACGGTACCTACACCTACACGCTCAACACCAACGATGCGGACTTCAAAAACCTCGGCGGCGGTGGCAACGGCAGTGAGACTTTCACCTATACCCTGACCGATGCCGACGGCGACACCAGCACCGCGAATCTGGTGCTGAACATCCATAACAATGACGATCCCGTGCAGCTCAACGGGCTTGACGTCTATGGCGGCGAACTCACCGTCTACGAGAAAAACCTCAGCGACGGCAGCAGCCCAAACACACCGGCCCTGACCCAGAACGGGACCTTTACGGTTACCGCCCTTGATGGTCTGCAAACCCTGACCGTCGGTGGCATCGCCGTGGTGACCAACGGTGTCGCCGCCGGCTTCCCGCAATCGGTGGTTTCGCCACTGGGCAGCACCTTCACCGTCACCGGTTACAACCCGGCCACCGGTGTTGTGAGTTACAGCTACACCCTGGTCGATAACGAAACGCATCCGAACGCCAACGGCGCCAACAGCCTCACCGAGAACTTCGCCGTTGTCGCGACTGACACCGACGGCAGCAGCGCGAGCGGCCAGATCAACGTCAACATCGTCGACGATCTGCCGGCGGCCAACCCGGATGCGGCTTCGGTCGCGGAAGGCGACACCGTCAGCGGCAACGTCTTCAGTAACGATGTGGGCGGCGCTGACGGCCCGGCGATCACCGGCGCAGTGATTGGCGTGCGGGCCGGCGCCGATACTTCCTCTTCTGCCATCGGCGGTTTGAATTCGCAGATCAACGGCACCTACGGCTACCTGACGCTCGACGCCAACGGCAACGCCATCTATCACAGCAATCCCAACGTGGTGAACGGCCCGGGCGCAGTGGACGTATTCACCTACACTGTGCGCGATGCCGACGGCGACGAAAGCACCACCACCATCACCATCGACGTGCACGACAGCTGCCTGATCGCCGTCAGCGATTCCGACGTGACGGTCTATGAAAAAGCCCTCGATCTGACCAAGGATGGCCAGGACCTCGCACCCGCTACGGTCACCGGTAGCGATCCCGCCAACAGCGGCGAAACCGCGACGGGCACGCTGGTGGGGGCAGTTTCCGGCGGAACAGGCGCGATCACGTATACCCTGGTCGGCAGTGCCACCGGCAGCTACGGGCAGCTGCAGCTCAACGCCGACGGCACCTACACCTACACGCTGACCTCGGCGCCGAAAACCTCGCCGAACGCCAACGACGGGCCGACCACCCTGAGCGAAAGCTTCACCTACAAAGCTACCGATGCGCTGGGCAACAGCACTACCAGCACATTGGTGGTGAACATCGTCGACGACGTGCCGAAAGCCGTGGCCTCGGATCGCTCGGTGGCGGCAGTGGAAATCGACTCCAACATCCTCATCGTCCTCGATATTTCCGGGAGCATGGCCGACGCCTCCGGCGTCCCCGGTCTGTCGCGCCTGGACCTGGCCAAGCAGGCTATCAGCGCCTTGCTCGAAAAATACGACGACCTCGGCGATGTGAAAGTGCAGCTCGTCACCTTCAGCAGCGGCGCCACTGATCGCACCTCGGTGTGGGTCGATGTCGCCACAGCAAAAACCCTGCTCGCCGGGCTCAACGCGGGCGGCGGCACCAACTACGATGCAGCGGTGGCGGTGATGCAGAGCGCCTTCAACACCTCGGGCAAACTCACCGGTGCGCAGAACGTCGGTTACTTCTTCTCCGATGGCAAACCCAACGAGGGCGACATCGGTACAGCCGACGAAACGGCGCTGAAAAACTTCCTCGACGCCAACAACATCAAGAACTATGCGATCGGCCTGGGCAGCGGCGTGAGCAACGCCAACCTCGATCCATTGGCTTATGACGGTATCAGCCACACCAACACCAATGCGGTGGTGGTTACCGACCTCAATCAGCTCAACTCGGTATTGTCCGGCACGGTGCAGGGCGCACCTGTCACCGGCTCGCTGCTCGGCGAGGGCGGTTCGTTCGGCGCCGATGGCGGCTTTATCAAGTCCATCGTTATCGATGGCACCACCTACACCTACGATCCGAAAGCCCTCAGCGGACAAGGCTCGTTGACCGCGAGCGGCGGCGCCAATCACGGCACCTTCAACACCACCAACAACACCTTGAGCATCGCCACCAACAACAGCGGCACGTTGCTGATCAACCTCGACACCGGCGAGTACACCTACACCTCGCAGAAAACCACCGCCGTGGTCATTACCGAGAACATCGGCTTCACCGTCAGCGACAACGACGGCGACCTCGCCAGTTCGACGCTGACCGTCAAAGTGATTCCCAACGCGCCACCGGTGGCGATGGACGATCACGTCATCACCAATGTGCTGTCGGGCAACATCGTGGTGCCGGGCGAACTGTTGCTGGCCAATGACACCGACCCCAACGGCGACACCCTCAACGCCACCCCGACCAGTTTCAACACCGGCTGGATTTCAAAAGCGGCGGACTTCACCGGCACGGGCGCGATCACCTTCAACAACCAGATCAACAACACCGCCAACCAGAACCTCGCCAACGTGCGCAACGCCTTCAATGCCAACGCCGCGACCATGACCGCCATGCTGGTGGTCACGGGGTATCTCGGCACGGTGAGCAACAGCAACGCCAACGACGAGGACCGCATCACCGTCAACCTGCGCCAGGGCGAAACCCTCAACCTGGATCACAACCTCGACCCCGGCCGGATCAGCATGGAGTACTCGCTCAATGGCGGCGCGTGGATAGCCTTGGCGGACGGGCAAACCCTCACCGCGTCGGCCGATGGCGTCTACCAGATTCACATCACCAACATCGCCAACGCCACGGGTAACGGCAACCCGAACGGGGCGGAAAACTATCAGCTGACCATGACGTTGAACTACGCCGGGGCCCACGACGTTACCGCGGATTATCATGGCACCTACGCCGCCAACGACAACCACGGCGGCAGCGACACGGCCAACGTCAGCATCAGTTATCAGGACGGCCACATTCTCACCGGCACCGCCGGCGATGATGTACTGGTGGCCGGCAACGGCGACAACATCATCAATGCCGGTGACGGCAACGATGTGCTCACCGCAGGCTCAGGCAACAACGAACTGCACGGCGGCGCCGGTAACGACTTGCTCTACAGCGGCGCGGGCAATGACCTGCTCGACGGCGGCCCCGGCAGCGACACCGCCAGCTACGCCCACGCCACCGCCGGCGTCACCGTCAACCTCGGCCTGCTCGGCGCGCAGAACACCCTGGGCGCCGGCAGCGACACCCTGACCGGCATCGAAAACCTGCTTGGCTCGAACTTCAACGACAACCTCACCGGCGACAACAACAGCAACGTGATCAACGGCGGCCTCGGCAACGACACCCTCAACGGTGGCGGTGGCGACGACCTGCTGATCGGCGGCCTGGGCAACAACACCCTGACTGGCGGGGCAGGGGCCGATACCTTCCAGTGGCTCAAGGGCAACAGCGGCCACGACCTGATCACCGACTTCACCCCCGGCACCGACAAGCTCGACCTGTCGCAACTGCTGCAAGGCGAAAACGGCAGCACCGCCTCGCTGGACGACTACCTGCACTTCACCGTCAGCGGCAGCGGCGCGTCGGTGATGACCAGCATCGACGTCAGCGCCATGGCCGGCGCCACGCCGAACCAGACGATTGATCTGGCCGGCGTCAACCTTGCCAGTCACTACGGCGTGACACCGGGCGCGGGCGGCATGGTGGCTGGCGGGCATGACACGGCGACGATCATCAGCGGGATGTTGAATGATCATTCGTTGAAAGTGGATACGGTGTAAGCGCAGTCTGAAACGAAAAAAACCGCCGTCCCGGTTATCGTGACGGCGGTTTTTTCCTGCCTGAGGGTGCTGCATTGCTGACACGTCAGTCTTCGCGAGCAGGCCAGAACTGGCACCGATTCAACAGCTGCCGATTGATCGTTCCCACGCTCTGCATGGGAATGCAGCCCGGGACGCTCCGCGTCCCTTCCGAAGCCGAACGCGAAGCGTCCGTTGAGGCATTCCTTTGCTGCGCGTGGCAACGATCATCGCTGGCGCTACTGCGGCAACTCCAGATTATCCAGCACCCGATTCATCGCCAGCTCGCCGAGCATGATCAGTTGCGCGATCCCCAGCAGCGTTCTGCGTTGCGACGCCGGTATGAGGTTGGCGAAATCATTGGCGATGGTTCTGGCCGAGGCGAGAGTTTCGCAGGCGTTGGCCAGCAGTTCCTCGTTTTTGAAATCGGCGGTCACGGCGTACATCGTGTGTTTTTTACGCGGCGGTGGCGGGGAGCCGGGCGGGCAGAGGTAGTGATCAAGGGCGCGGTCGGCGGCGTCGTGGAGTTTGGTGGAGTCGAGAGATTCGTAGGGGGAGGTGGGGTCGGTTTCAGGTGGGTTTGGCGTTGGTTTGGTCATGGTGAAGCTCCTTGAGATGTGGAGCCGTCAACCTTCGCTGCTAAACGAAGAGGGTGGCGGCTGTACGCGGGTTAGCAGACCAGGCTCAAGGATCCCGGCGCACCGAAGTGCCCCACGCAAAGCCGCCATAACGTAATGGCGGGACCGCGTGCCTTGAAATTGCCGAGCTGCTAAACCCGATCACTGAAGATTCAGCGACCGCACCACAATAGAACCCGACCCCAAAGCGCACAAGCCGGCGGATTCTGGCTTGGCTGTAGGCAATGGCGCAAGGGTTTGTAGCCTGGAAGGCGTGTCTGGAGGTGTCTTTTAAACGCCTTCGTTTAATTCGAAAAGTGGCGCCGAATCTGATGGCCTCTTCGCGAGCAGGCTCGCTCCCACATGGAAGCGCGGTCAACCAATGTGGGAGCGAGCCTGCCCGCGAAGAGGCCAGGAGCTGGCCGCGTTAGCCAGCGCTAGCGAAATCTCAATTGACCGGTCTGAGGCACCAAGACCAATTACCGATGTTCAAGTCGTTGCGGCAGAGATATCCGCCGCCTCGCCAGACGTAGTAAGCCCCTTGGGTATACCCACACGCAGCGTTGTCGCACATCCACATTATCCAGCCAGAAGATAGCGGCCAGTAATAGTCATTGCCATAGACCGGGTACATGGCATTAAAGAAACGGGTCAACGGAACCGAACCATAAACGCTGTTCATCCAGTTTACTGCCTGGTAATGGTTCATAGCATATCCAGACACGTACAGCTGATACACATTCCGGACATCAACGTTGTAGGAAAATGAGCTGAACCTGTCTTGCACGGTGATGAAGGTATTGCCGTTACGCAAACCGGTGACTTTTCCGTCGCCGTTAACGGAGGCCACGTTCGGGTTACTGCTTCTGTAAGTGATCGGAGGGACGCCGGTAGACGGGACAGCAGCACGGATTTGCGTGTTGCCTGCAAAGTCCGCACTGTGGGCCCATGCATAGACTCTCGCTCCATGCAGGGCCATGGCGCTGTTGTTGACTTGCAGCGCTTTGCGCAACGTGAACGAGCGTGAAGGCGAGAGCAGTCCGCCGCCATAGAGTGCTCGAATCTGCACGACTGTCAGTGCATCGACAACGAGCCCCTTCAATAGCGTTGAAAATTTCCCGTCCTTGTCTGTGGTCAACGTCTCCACCGACTTGCCATCCACCAGCACTTCAACCTGCTGCTCTATGCTCGCAGTGCCCTCGACCGTGACATTCGGATCAACCGTCTGGTCGCTATGCGGGATTTCCCGGTTCTGCGAGTCCTTGATGAGGGTAATGACCGGCTGCAGCTCAACCAGAGATTCGATCTGATATATCTGGTGGGGAAATTCCACCGGTTTGCCACGCAACCCCAGACGCACAGAAAATATCAATGTTGCCGTAGTGCCGTTTTTGAGATTTCTCAATACTTCCAGCGTCCGCGTCGACAGCTCCCGTATCAACCCGGCGCTGGTCACGCTCGCCTCCGCGTTGACGATGACGTGACGAACAGGGTTGTCGTTGGCGTCGACGCCGATCAGCACCAGCGTCATGCTCTGTGTGGGCCGTTGTCCATGCCAATGGTTGACCACCAGTTTGTCTGTGCTGGTCAGTTTTTTTACGTCCAGTATTCCTTTGTCAAAGCCAATGATCCGTGGCCTCGGAAACCTGGGGTCCTGATCTGCGATCAACTTGAAGGAAATCGGCGTTTCCGCAGATGAACCGATTTTCTTGCCGTCCAGATTCAGGTTGAATTTGAATCCCACGGTTTCGCCGTGAAGCGCGGTTATCAGCTGTCTGTTCAGCAGAAAGGTGGCTTGTTTGGCCGAATCCAGCTCTACCAGCGGGAAACGATCAAAGCCGATGGGCAGGGGGGTGCACACCAGACGGACTTTTTCCGTCTTGGCATCGAGATATTCCACCCGCATGCTCGGCAGTGCCGCCAGAGGATCGACAGGATTAGTGAAAGGCGATACGAGCATGGGAGGCGTGAGAACAAGCTCCTTGGGATCGCCGATCTTCAACTGCGCGACATCAGAAACGACTTCCTTTTCGCCGGGATTGGTAATGGTGGCCTGCACCGCCAGATTCGCGCTGGCGTAGGGCTTGATGGATTCGCTCCCGACCTCGAAAACGATGGGTATTGTTGGATCGGTTACAATTTGCCCCCAGGTAATCCGAACCAATTTGCCGTTGATGTCTGTGGTCTGCCAGTGCAGCTTGACTTCTGCGCCTTGTTTCAAGGGCCAGAAACTCGCGACTTTTACAAAGGCTTTGGCAGTATCGACCGCCAGTTCACCTTCCACCAGTGGGGTGACCTCCGGTGCTCCCAATGACAGGGATTTGCCTGCAACGGTTACGTCAGCAGGCTTGGAGAGTTGGGGTTTACCTGCTCTGGTGAGAATATAGGTTGCTCGTAGACTTCCACCTATTACATTTTGGATGCGGAAATTTTCCACCGGAAAGTTCAGTGTCTTGCTGGCAGTGGTAAGCGTTTGGAAATAAGTATGAGTGACTCGCACACTGTCTTTGGTGAACCCTTCAAGCGTCAGGGCAATCAGGTCGTTCACCGCAAAAGAGCCTGTGAGCAAAATGTTCGCCGGGCCGCCGACAAGCTGGTCATGGTGCAGTACATTATCGCCATCGGACTGCTCGAAAATCGGAGCAGCCAGCAGAATAACGCCCGGTTTGAACGGCAGCATGAGCGCATCCGACCAGCCACTGGCGTTCTCAACAACGTCATAAACGCACCAGCGCACCACCAGACTGTTGGTTTTTGGCAAGGTGGCGAGTAGCTCAGGCGTCAGCTCGAAAACGATGTCGGCCGAATCGTCGGTCACAACGATCTCCAGCCGCAGCGAACCAAACGCAAGCACAACCCGGTCGCCAATCTGCTGATTGAAGTAATGCTCAACCGTGCAATACATGCCCTCATCGATGACGGTCTGATCGACGATGCTTTCAGTTGCGATCGGCAGCTTGAGGCCCTGATTGAAAGGCTTGCCACCGTCAATATCCGCCTCGCCCGGTGCGGGGTGTTTGAACCAGAGCTGTGCGTGTGGCGATGGAAGCGATGTGTTTCCGCTCTTTCGCGTGACTTCGGTCCAGAAGTCCAGCCTTTGGTCAGTCAGAGGCGCAAATTTTTCCTCGAGAGTCTCCGCTGGAATATAAAACGTTACAGGCTTGGGCGTCTCTCCGTCGGCCTCGAAATCGTCCTCTGTCAGTTTGAAAGACACCACAGGCAGAGGCGCAGGAACGTCGGGCGTGTCGAGGAATACTTCGATGAGGTCACCGATGGCTTGGTTGAGATACTCCGGGAGATAGCACCACAATCCCTCAGTATCGCTATAGACCATGGCGATGTTGATGCCCAAGCTGCCGTCTTCCTGTTCCTTGTATCCGAGTGGGTTCGGCGGATAGACGGCCAGCACTCCGATGCCGGAATGGGGAGCGGGGGGAAATATTACGTACTGGGCGTCGCTCATGAATGCTTACCTTCCGCAGTGGGCGCTGTCAGCGCCGATACAGAAGAATTAACCATGCTGCGGTGAAGTGCGCACCTGTCAACTCTGACAGGTGCGGGCCGGTTTCAGATGGGCGGTAGAGAGGCAGGTCTGGGATCATTCACGTTTTGCGCAACGTCTTCTGCCGCAGAATATAAACCGTCACCAGCACCGCACTGGTCAACATGAACCCGCGTGCCCACACCAGCGGCACCAGATAACACGAAAACAGAATGCTCACCCACATCAGCCCGATCGCGTAGACCTTGGCCTTGAGCGGAATGCCGTTGCCGTCGAGATAATCGCGGATCCATGGCCCGAGCCGTGGGTGATCGACCAGCCATTGATAGAAACGCGGAGAGCTGCGCGCAAAGCAGGCCGCGGCGAGCAGGAGGAAAGGGGTGGTGGGCAGGACCGGCAGGAAAATGCCGATCACCCCCAATGCCACGCTGAGCCAGCCGACGGCCAGCAGGATGTAGCGCAACATCGGGGAGCGGTTGCCTATGGGATTTTCCATAGGCCGGGTCTTAGTGGTGACGTGGCTTGAGGATCGCCGGTTTTTCGTCGGGCGCGTGGCACAGCAGGTACAGCGCGGTCAGGGCTTCCGGGATCTGTACGATCATGTCGTCCATCAGATTGGCGTCCTTGGCGATGTCTTCGAATTCCGGCTGTTCGTCGAACAGACCCGAACCGACCATGATCGGCAGGAGCATTTCGCTGACTTCTTCTTCGGCGGTTTCGAACCAGGCGGCTTCACGCAGGAAGACGCCTTCCATGAAACCGATGCACCAGCCGCGCAGTTCGGAATCGTCCGGGTCGTCGCCCAGGTCCAGTTCGCAAGGCAATTCGAATTCTTCATCCGAGGCCAGTTGGCGAGCGATGTGTGCCTTGAGGCCGATCAGCGTGGCTTCGATTTCGGCTCGCTGGGCTTCGTCGCTGTAATGCGGCTCTTCGGCGAACAGAGCATCGATCCACTCACGCTCCGGGACGTCTTCGGAGCAGATCGACAGCGCGGTCAGGTAACCGTGGGCGGCGACGTAATCCAGCGCCTCGTCGTGCAGCTCGTCGGCGTCGAGAAAGACTTGCAGGCGGGTCAGTTGCTCAGCGAAGGACATTACGGGGCTACCTTGGGGAATAAACAATGCGGGAATTCTAGGCCTTCTTGCGCGCTCAAGCCAGCCGCCTGGCAGATTTGCCCGCACGGACGCACGCAAATGCCGGGCAGGGCGCAGAACCTGTGGGAGCGGGCTTGCCCGCGATGGCGGTGTATCGGTCGATGAAGAAGTTGTCAGTGCCGGCCTCTTCGCGGGCAAGCCCGCTCCCACAGGGTTCGGTGTGAGGTCAATAGCAGAGTGAGTCTTCTCAGCGGCACCCTCTGCGGCGAAGGCCTCGGGTATACTGCCGCGTTTTGCGCTCCCTGCCCGCATCTTGCTGGCCATGCAACGGCTTCTTACGTTTTGTTTAAGCAGTCGCGGCGGTTCTGAACCAGCCTGAGCAGGGATGTACCGGTAGATTTTTGGAGTTTTTATGCTCGAACAGGCTCAACGCGTCCTCAAGGACATCTTCGGCTACGACAGTTTCCGTGGCCGTCAGGGTGCAATCATTGAGCGTGTGGCCAGCGGCGGTGATGCGCTGGTGCTGATGCCTACCGGTGGCGGCAAGTCCCTGTGCTTCCAGGTCCCAGCGCTGTTGCGCGAGGGTCTGGCGGTGGTGGTGTCGCCGCTGATCGCGCTGATGGACGATCAGGTCGCCACCCTCGAAGAACTCGGTGTGGCGGCCGCTGCGCTGAACTCGACCCTGAGCGCCGAGCAGCAACGCGATCTTGCGGCGCGGATCAAACGCGGCGAAGTGAAGATGCTCTATCTGGCGCCCGAGCGACTGGTCCAGCCGCGCATGCTGGCGTTCCTGCAAAGCCTGGAAATTGCCCTGTTCGCCATCGACGAAGCGCATTGCGTGTCGCAGTGGGGCCACGATTTCCGCCGCGAATACCTGCAACTCGGCCAATTGGCAGAACTGTTTCCCAACGTTCCGCGCATCGCCCTCACGGCCACCGCCGACAAGCGCACCCGCGAAGAGATTGTCGATCGCCTGCACCTGCAGAACGCCGAGCGGTTCCTGTCGAGCTTCGACCGCCCGAACATCTTCTACCGCATCGTGCCCAAGGAGCAGCCGCGCAAGCAGTTGCTGGCGTTCCTTGCCGAGCGGCGCAGCGATGCCGGTATCGTCTATTGCCTGTCGCGCAAGAAAGTCGAGGAAGTTGCTGCATTCCTCAGCGAGCAAGGCTTCCCGGCGCTGCCGTATCACGCCGGTCTGCCCAATGATCTGCGTGCCTATCACCAGAAGCGCTTCCTCAACGAGGAGGGCCTGATCATGGTTGCCACGGTGGCGTTCGGCATGGGCATCGACAAGCCCAACGTGCGCTTCGTCGCGCACCTCGATTTGCCAAAATCCCTCGAGGCGTATTACCAGGAAACCGGTCGCGGTGGCCGTGACGGTCTGCCGGCGGATGCGTGGATGGCCTACGGTCTGCAAGACGTGGTGATGCTCAAGCAACTGTTGCAGAACTCCGAAGGTGACGAACGCCACAAGCGTCTGGAGCAACACAAGCTCGACGCCATGCTCTCGCTGTGCGAGGAAACCCGCTGCCGGCGGCAGACCCTGCTGGCCTATTTCGACGAAGACATGCCCGAGCCCTGCGGGCATTGCGACAACTGCGTCGATGGCGTGCAGACCTGGGACGCCACCGAGCCGGCACGTCAGGCGTTGTCGGCGATTTTTCGCACCGGCCAGCGTTATGGCGTCGGGCATCTGGTCGATGTGCTGTTGGGCAAGGACAACGAGAAAGTCCGCAGTTTCGGGCATCAGCATCTGTCGGTGTACGGCGTCGGCAAGGCCCTGAGCGAGAGCGAATGGCGCTCGCTGTACCGCCAGTTGGTGGCGCGCGGCCTGGCGGATGTCGATCACGAAGGTTATGGCGGTCTGCGCTTGAACGACAGTTGCCGGCCGTTGCTAAAGGGTGAAGTGACGCTGGAGCTGCGTCGCGATCTCAAACCGCAAGTCACCGCCAAAACCGCCAGCAAGAGCCCGGCCAGTCAACTGGTGCGTGGCGAAGAGCGCGAACAGTGGGAAGCCCTGCGCGCGCTGCGACGCAAACTGGCCGAGGAACATGGCGTGCCGCCGTACGTCATCTTCCCCGATTCGACCCTGCTGGAAATGCTCCGCAGCCAGCCGACCTCGCTGGCGGAAATGGCCCGGGTCAGCGGCGTCGGCGCGCGCAAGCTGGAACGCTACGGCGATGCCTTCCTCGAAGTACTCGGCGGCGAGGCCGAGGCGCCGAAACCGGTCGCCGACGTGCGCCATGAACTGATCACGCTGGCCCGCGCTGGCATGACGCCGTTGCAGATCGCGGGGCAGCTGCAGTGCTCGGAAAAGAACGTCTATACGATGCTGGCCGAAGCGATCGGCAAGCAGCAGCTGTCACTGGAACAGGCGCTGGATTTGCCGGAAGAATTGATGGGCGAAGTGCAGGACGCGTTTCTTGACGGGGAGGGCGAGTTGCCGTCGGTTGCCGAGGTAGCTGAGCTGTTTGCCGGACGGGTGCCGGAGGGCGTGCTTTATTGTGTGCGGGCGGCGTTGCAGTCTGAATTCGAGATGTAATCAGGCCCCTCACCCCTCATCCCAGCCCTCTCCCAGAGGGAGACGGGGCCGACCGCGGTGTCTGGCGTCATACATCGACCTGAACGACCGAGTCGATTATGGATTCAGCGAAGCTTTGTCAGATGGGAGAATTTACCGAGCATCCCCCAATCAGTCCCCTCTCCCGCAGGGAGAGGGCCAGGGTGAGGGTGCTTTTGATCTATGAGCAGTTGTAACGATTCAGTACAGACCGCCACTTGCCTATAACTGCCGCTCATGCTTAGCTGACTAATAATTAGATTTTCCGTATTTTCAGTCTATCCGTGAGTGTTTTATGCCGTTAACCGATCAACACCGCTTTGGCATGCAACTGGCCCATATGTCTCGTGGCTGGCGTGCCGAACTTGACCGTCGACTGGCCGGGCTGGGGCTGTCCCAGGCGCGTTGGCTGGTGCTGCTGCACCTGGCACGGTTCGAAGAAGCGCCGACCCAGCGTGAGCTGGCGCAGAGCGTCGGAGTGGAAGGGCCGACTTTGGCGCGCTTGCTCGATAGTCTGGAAACCCAGGGGCTGGTGCAGCGTCAATCGGTGATGGAAGACCGCCGGGCGAAAAAAATCGTCCTCTGCGCACCGGCCCTGCCGTTGATCGAGCAAATCGAAACCATTGCCACGCAACTGCGACGCGAGTTGTTCGATGGGGTCGACGAGGCGGATCTGAAGGTGTGCATGCGCGTCCACGCGCACATTCTGGGCAACCTGGAAAAGTCTTGAGGCACATCCACGTGCCGATTCTTGGAGAGATTGCGCTGAGCCGACTATAAGAACTACTGGGCAATATCGTGTTCGTACCGGATGTGCGAACGCATAGAAGTCGGTTTTGCTTATTTAAGGGATGCTCATGCTCGCAAGTCGGCACGTGGTACTGCGCAGTGGCGCCAAATGGTTGCTGGTCGCTGGCGTATTCAGTTATTCGGCCTGGTCGATGGCCTTGGGGCTGGGTGACATCACCGTTCACTCAGCTCTCAATCAGCCACTCAAGGCCGACATTGCCCTGGTGGATGTCGGCGGGCTGACGCAAAACGATCTGGCGGTGAGCCTGGCCACTGCGGACGAGTTCGCTCAGGCCGGGGTCGAGCGGGTGTTCTTTCTCAATGACCTCAAGTTCATTCCGATCCTGCGTGGCCAGCGCCAGATGATCCGGGTGACCTCGAGCAAACCGGTCAACGAACCCTTTCTGAATTTCCTCGTGCAGCTCAATCAGCCCAATGGGCGTTTGCTGCGTGAATACACCGTGCTGATCGACCCACCGGGTTCGCCGGGTATCGTGCCGGCGACCGATGAGCCGGACCCCCGCGCACAATCCTCGGCATTTCCAACCGTTGAGCCCGTTACGGCGGCGCCACAGGCCGCTCAACGCAAGCGCGAGACAGCGCCTGCGGCAACGCCCGCAGCGGTCGATGACAGCAAAGAGCAATTGGCCGCCAGCGACCTGCTGAACCAGCAACTGCAGAAAACCGTCGACGAATTGAACGTGAAACTGCAAGCGCAGCAGGTGCAGATTGCTGACGGCAAGAAGCAGATCACTGACCTTCAGACCCGCTTGGCCGAGCTGCAGAAAGCCCCGCCACCCGCTGTTGCCACACCCGCACCAGCGCCAGTGGTCACGCCGCTCGAGCCCGCCGAAGACGGGTTGAACTGGCCCTTGCTTGGCGCACTGGTGCTCTTGCTCGGCGCTTTGGCGGCATTGTTCGTGCGCAAGCATCGTCAACAGCGGCAACGAGACGGCGAACCGCTCCCGCAGGCAATGCCGCTCGCCGAGCCGCCAGCCGACGCGATGGAAACTGCCGAGCCTGTCGCAACTCAAGTCAGCGCCGATCACCGCGAAGAGCCGACGGCCGGGGATGTGTTGGAAGCGGTGGGGATCTACCTCGCCTATGGCCGGCTCAACGAAGCGGCGGGACTCTTGCGTGATGCCTTGCACAGGGAGCCTGAACGCCTTGACCTCGGCCTGCAATTGCTCGAAGTGCTCGGGCGTCAGGGCGATAGCGCCGCGTATGAGCAGCAGGAAAATCATCTGCGCGAACTCGGCGTGGACGAGCAGCCGTTGCGGGAAACGCGCGCCCGTCATCCGAAACTGGCCGGCACCGCGCCGCTGGCACCTGTGTTGCCGATTGTCGCGGCCGCGCCTGTGGTAGCTGAACAATCGCCGCCCGAGGATGATTTCGAACTGAAGCTGGGCGAATTGTCGATGGAGTCCAGTTGGGACCTTGAAGACACCCGTCAAGCCCCTTCAGCCGAAAACTCCGACCTCGGCGCAGGGCTGGAAGTACTGCCTCAGGATTTCGAGCTGCCCGAACCGACGACCGGCGAAGAAGCGGAGCTTGAGTGGATTCCCGAGCCGGAGGCGCAGCCGCTGGATGACGACTTTCTCAATGAGTTCGCTGATCCGGAGTCTTCGATAGTGCTCGAGCCGCTGGATCTACAGGCGCCTGAACCTGGCGGCTCGCAGAAGCTTGAACAGGCGCAAACCTGCATCGACGACGGCGACATCGACAGTGCAATCGCACTGCTCAATGAATTGCTCAAAGAGGGCGATGAACGATTGAAGCAAACGGCGCGCACGTTGTTGGCGGGGATTCGTTGATTTCGGCAGTTTTGAAGCGCATCCGATAACGCTTTCGCGAGCAGGCTCGCTCCCACAGGGAAACGCATTTCAATGTGGGAGCGAGCCTGCTCGCGAAGACTGACTGCCGGGCAACACCGGCCTAGAACGTCTGCCCCAGATTCAGATACACCGCCTGCTCATCCGCATCATTCAGGCCATAGCTGAAATTCAACGGCCCCAGTGGCGTATCAAAACCGATGAACACGCTGGCCGCATTGATGTAGCCGCTGTCGAATTCATTGTCGTTGTTCCACGCCCGGCCGCGTTCCAGCGAGGCGCCGGCATACAACGGAAAGTCCAGCGGCAGATACGAGCGGGGCGTCAGGCGGCGGTAGTACACGGCGCGCATCAGGCTGATGTTCTGCCCGGAAAGCGCATCTTCACGGAAACCCGACAGCTGCCGCGCACCGCCAAGCAGAAAGCTCGACGTCACCACATTGGCATCATCCAGCGTGCGCCCGTAGCGCCCGCCGAGGATCAGCGTGTCCGGCCCATGGCTCATGGCCTTGTCGATTTTGAAATCCCACTGCCGATAACGCGTATCCGAACCGAGCCCCGGCTCGTATTGCGTCAGCGTCAGGCTGATGTCCTTGCCCTCATGCGGGAAGTAAACGTTATCGAGCGAATCGTAGGAATACTTCAGGGTATAAAAACCTTCGTTGAAGTTCTCGCTCGGCAGATCCTGATCACCAATGCGCACATCAGCTTTGCCCCAGGCTTCGCCGACGCCGAAGCGCACTTCACCGTTGTTGCCGATCTGGCGCCCCAGGTTGAGGCCGAAACCGTAGCGCTCGACACGATATTGCGCGATCGGGTCGTTATCCAGCACCGAATCGACGTTCTGCGCTTCGAACGATGCGTACGGCGCGACGAAATAACGTGAACCAACGTCCAGCGGTTGATAGAACTCGCTGTACAACTCCTGCTTGTCGCCGATCTGTGCACGGGTCAGCCATTCCGCGCCGAGGCGGTTGATGCCGTTGACGCGGTAGCTGGCGCCGAGGTTGAAGGCGCTGTCGCCGCGCATGTCGTCCGACAGGTTGAGGCCGACCCGCAAGTAATCGGTGCCGCTGCGTTTGCCGCGGGCACTGATGACCAGGGTGTGATCGTCGCCCTTGTGCACCACGCGGTATTGCACCTGTTCGAAATAATCGAGGCCGTACAGCGTGCCCATGTCCGAGTGCAGGCGGCCCAGGTCCAGCGGCTCACCAATGTGCTGGCGGATGTAATAGCGGATCACGTCGTCATCGACTTTCGAATCGTTCTCGACGCGGATCGCGGTGATGATCGGCGTGCGCTGGCCGGGTGAGCGTGCAGCGTTGAGTTCGGCATCCTGGGATTGCGTGGGTTTGAGTACGGCGAGGCGCTTATCAAGGATGCGCGTCGCGCGATAACCGGCGTCGATCATCTCCTGCGTCTTGCCGAAATCGGTCACGCCGTACGCGGCCAGTGCCGGCTGGATCAGCACGTCGGTGGCTTTTAGCGCAGCCAGTTGTTCTTCGGAGTTGCTGCGGGTCATCAGGGTGATCGACTGATTCAGCACGTCGACCACCGTGGCCAGTTGCTTGCGATTGCGCAGCGGCGTACCGATGTCGACCACGATGGCTACGTCAACGCCCATTTGCCGCGCGACATCAAGGGGAATATTGTCGGTCATGCCGCCGTCCACCAGCAGCCGGCCGTCGAGTTCGACCGGGGCGAATACCGCCGGGATCGACATGCTGGCGCGGATCACCTGGGGCAAGTGACCTTTGCGGAATACCACTTTTTCACCGTTGGCGATGTCGGTGGCGACGGCGCGGAAGGGGATTGGCAGCTTGTCGAAGTCGCGGGTATCGCTGGTATGTGCCAGCAGGCTTTCCAGCAGCAGCGCCAGGTTCTGGCCCTGGATCACCCCCAGCGGCAGGCCGAGGCTGCCGTCGTCGCGGAAGCTGAGTTTCTGTTTGACCAGAAAGTCACGGTCGTCCTGTTTGCGCCGGAACGGTACGTCTTCACGCGGTGGCGCGTCGGACAGCGCCGCTTGCCAATCGATGCTCAAGGCGAGTTTTTCCAGCTCATCAACCTTGTAGCCCGAGGCGTATAACCCGCCCACGACGGCGCCCATGCTGGTGCCAGCGATCGCGTCGATCTTGATGCCTTGTTCTTCCAGCGCCTTGAGCACGCCGATGTGCGCCAGCCCGCGCGCTGCGCCGCCGGACAGCACCAGACCGATTTTCGGTCGCGGCGCTTCGCTGGCATAAACGAACAGTGGCAGGAAACCAAGCAGCAGGCAGAACAGCAGACGGCGCATTGTGAGTCTCGGGGCAAACGATAAAGCCGGCTATTATAGCGGCGCCCTCTGTCTCAGGAGTTTCAGCGAACATGACTGTCGCAAAAGCAGAAGTTGTCATCACTTATTGCACCCAGTGCCAATGGCTGCTGCGCGCCGCGTGGCTGGCGCAGGAGCTGCTCAGCACCTTCGGCGACGACCTCGGCAAAGTGTCACTGGTGCCCGGTACCGGCGGGATATTCCACATCAGTTGCGATGGGGTGCAGATCTGGGAGCGCAAGGCTGACGGCGGTTTTCCGGAGGCCAAGGTGCTGAAACAAAGGGTTCGTGACCGGATCGATCCCGACCGCGACCTCGGTCACAACGACCGCACTCAGTGAGAGGCGGCCTCGGCGGCGACGGCTTTCTTCTCGGCATGCCCGGACATCCGCGCTGAGACGACGATGGCGACAATGATCAGCGCGCCGCCAAGCAGCATTCTTGGCGTCGGGTTCTCATCGAACAACAGCCAGGCGATGGTGATGCCGTAGACCGGCTCCATGGCGAACACCACCGCCGCCGTGCGCGCCTTTATCACCGCCAGACTGGCGACGAACAGACTGTGCGCAACCCCGGTGCAGAACACCCCGAGCAGGGCGATCCACAACCAGTCCAGCGCGCGCACTTCACTCAGTTGCGGCGCCGCGAACGGCAGCAGACACAGCGCCACCACCACGTTTTGGCACAACGCCGCCTGTACCGCCGGAATCCGTCCGGAGCTGGCGCGGTTGGTCAGCGACAGCAGCGAAAACAGCAGCCCGGACAATACTGCCCAGAGCAAACCGATGGTTGCGCCGCTGCCGAGATCGAACGCTGGAGTCACCAGAATCAAGCCAACGCTGACCAGAATCACCAGAACGATTTCATTGGCGCGGATGCGTTCGCGGAAAATCAGCCCTTCGAGAATCACCGTGAAGGCCGGGAAACTGGCGAAGCCCAACGTCGCGATGGCCACGCCGGCGACCTTCACCGAGAGGAAAAAACTCACCCAGTGCCCGGCCAGCAATACGCCGCTGAGCGCGAGGCGACGCCAGTCCACGGCTTGAAGTTTCTGCCAGCCGCTCTGGCTGGCGAAACGGGCGAAGAATGCCAGGGCGAGCACGGCGAACGCAGCGCGACCGAAGACGATTACGGCGGGGGAGGCGACAGCGAGTTTGCCGAACACACCGGTCAGGCCAAACATCAAAGCGCCAATGTGCAGAGCGCCGAGGGCGGTACGCGGAGTCATTGCAATCCTTTTATCTCAAATACATGGGACTTTGATCGTTCCCACGCTCCGCGTGGAAACGGTCAATCATCCTGTGGCAGTTACTGCATTGAACCGCGGATCGCCGGGCAAATCTGTCGGCAGGCTAGCGACTTTTGTCGCAGGAATCGCGGCGCAACTGACGCGGAGACGCGCCGAACTCACGCAGCACCGCAGCAGAAAATGCACTCTGCGAGGCATAGCCGACCCGGCTGGCGATTTCGCCGATCGGCAGCGGTGTGTCGCGCAACCATTGCACCGCCAGATGAAGGCGCCGACTGCGAATGTAGTCCATCGGCGTCTGCCCGCATTCGGCCATAAAGCGTGCGTGCAATCGTGCACTGGACAACCCGGCGACCCGCGCCAGATCGGCGACTTGCAGCGGATAAGCGGCGTATTGCTCGATGTGCGCATCCAGCGCGGCATAGGGCAGACGGCGAGCCGCGCGTTCGGCAGGCCGCGCGTGATTCAGGCTGGCCAGCAGCAACACCGCGCCTTGCTGCGCAATCAACGGATCGGCGACCGGGCTGTTTGCCAGCCAACTGACCAACTGGCTTTGCCCCGCATCCAGCGACAACTGGCCCGGCTGATCGAGCAAGCGGCGACTGGCGTCGGCATGCTCACCGAGCGAATTCGTCAGCCATCCTCCGTCGGGAACGTCCAGCACCAGACACCGGCTGCCGCCGGGGCTGCCACAGGCGTGATGGGCGCCGGAAGGGATCACCACAAAACTCTGCTGACGCACCTGGCTGCCGCAGCCCTCGACCTCGAAATCCAGCGCACCGGACAGCCCGAATACCAATTGCGCGTGGTCGTGGCTGTGCACGATCAGGTCATGAGTGTACTGACGCAAGGTGAGGATCGGTCGCATGGCAGGCAGTCTCCGCAGTGGCCGCCAGTCTACACCGGCACCGCGAGCATGCGTTGTCACACGACTGACTTGCGCTTGTCATGGCCGATTCACCGGGCCGGTGCACGATGGCGAAAACATCGCAGAGGGTTGCCCATGACCAGCGCCGAGCTCGCCAGACCCAGCCGCAAGCAACGGGTACGAACCCTGTGGATTTCCGACGTGCATCTGGGCACGCGCGATTGCCAGGCGGAACACTTGTCGAAGTTTCTCAAGGGTTACCACGCCGACAGGATCTACCTGGTCGGCGACATCATCGACGGTTGGAAACTGCGCGGCGGCATGTACTGGCCGCAGGCGCACACCAACGTGATCCGTCGCTTGCTGACCATGAGCAAGCGCGGTACTGAAGTGATCTACGTCACGGGCAACCACGATGAATTCCTGCGCCGCTATTCGAAACTGATTCTGGGCAATATCCAGTTGGTCGACGAGGCGGTGCACGTCACCGCCGACGGTCGCCATCTGCTGGTGATTCATGGCGATCAATTCGACGTGATCACCCGTTATCACCGCTGGCTAGCCTTCCTCGGCGACTCGGCCTACGAATTCACCCTGACCCTCAATCGCTGGCTCAACCACTGGCGGGCGCGTTATGGCTACGGTTACTGGTCGCTGTCGGCGTACCTGAAACACAAGGTCAAGACTGCGGTGAGTTTCATCAGCGACTTCGAAGAAGCCATCGCCCATGAATGCGTGAAGCGCGAGTTGCATGGCGTGGTCTGCGGGCACATTCATCACGCCGAGATTCGTAAAGTGGGCGAGGTGGATTACCTCAATTGCGGCGACTGGGTGGAATCGTGCACGGCGTTGATCGAGCACTGGGACGGCACGATCGAGCTATATCGGCTGGCGGATGCGCAGGCGCGCGAGGCGCAGCTCAAGGCGGCCAAAGTCACCGAACTCGCCTGAGCCACGATGAACCCTGTGGGAGCGAGCCTGCTCGCGAAAGCGGTGTATCAGATAAAACAGTTTCGTCTGACACTGCTTCTTCGCGAGCAGGCTCGCTCCCACATTTTGATCTGCGGCATACTCAGGCTGGGCTGTGTTGCTCCATCGCCGCCTTGTAGATCGAGTTCTTCGGCTGCGCAAACAGCCTTTCCATCATCGGCTCGAAAAAGCTCAACGGCAGCGTGTCATACGCTGGATCAAATGCCGCCGCATCGTATTTGGCGCAGAACTCGGCGGTCGCCTGGAACTGCGGGTGCTCCTTGAACTGCTCACGCAGGTGCCGATCCATGCCCAGGTGGTGAAAGAAGTAATAGCCCTGAAACACCCCGTGCTTCTCGACCATCCACAGATTTTCGGCACTGACGAACGGCTTGAGAATCGCCGCGGCAATGTCCGGATGGTTGTACGAGCCGAGGGTGTCGCCGATGTCGTGCAGCAGCGCGCAAATCACATACTCCTCATCGCGACCGTCACGAAACGCACGGGTCGCGGTTTGCAGCGAGTGGGTCAAACGATCCACCGGAAAACCGCCGAAGTCGCCTTCAAGCAATTTCAGATGCGTGACGATCCGCGCCGGCAGCTGTCTGGCGTAGGCACTGAAGTCAGCGGCGATGATCGCCCAGTCTTCCTCGGTACCGTCCTTCATATGGGTAAAGCGGGCAGTGGCATTCACGGGCAGAGCTCCTTCAGAACGCTACGCGACCCAGAATCATGTCGCGGTACATGACGAAGTCACCGAACAGGCTGTACAGCGGATGCTGGAAAGTCGCCGGTCGGTTCTTTTCAAAGAAGAAATGCCCGACCCAGGCGAAGCTGTAGCCGGCCAGCGGCAGGGCCAGCAACAGCAGCCAAGCACCCTTGGCGATGGTCAGAGCGAGGATGAAAATGACCAGGCTGGTGCCGATGAAGTGCAGGCGCCGGCAGGTGCTGTTGCTGTGCTCGCTGAGGTAGTACGGGTAGAACTCGGCGAAGCTGTTGAATTGCTTTACGTTTTCCACGACTGCGATCTCTGTGGTTATTGTTCTGGCGACGAGTTGTGCGGCGGGTAGCCTATTTGAGTCTAGAGTGATCATGGGGGTGGGCCAGTGACAATCGGCGCCACTTTAGTATCCTTCGCAAATCGGGCCGTAACATGTGGCCCATCATGTATAAGAAAAACGCCATGAGCGAACGAACGACTTCTGCAAGCTGGGCGATGGGGATTGTCAAAGCGCTGGAGATGGACGGCCTGGATTGCCGGGTTCTGTTCAAGCAACTGGGGCTCGATTACGCAGCGCTGAATGATCCGGATGCGCGTTTCACGCAAGACTCCATGACCCGGCTCTGGCAACGCGCGGTCGATTTGTCCGGTAACCCGGCGATCGGCCTGAACATGGGCAAGGTGGTGCGACCGGCCTCGTTTCATGTCGCCGGTTATGCGCTGATGTCGAGCAATACCCTGGCCGAAGGCTTTCAACGGCTGGTGCGTTATCAGCGCATCATCGCCGAAAGTGCTGACCTGAGTTTTCGTTTGCTCGATGAAGGTTACGGGCTGATTCTGACCGTGCACGGCGATCATCTGCCGCCGACCCGGCAAAGCGCCGAAGCCTCGCTGGCCTGCGCACTGGCGCTGTGCGGCTGGCTGACCGGGCGCCCGCTGCACCCGGTCAAAGTGTTGGTGCAGGGCGACCAGCCCGCCGATCTCGAACCTTATAAACAAGCCTTCCACGCGCCGCTGGTGTTCAACGCGCCGTACGACGCGCTGATTTTCAAACGCGCCGATATGGAAGCGCCGCTGCCCACCGCCAACGAAGCGATGGCGCTGTTGCATGATCGTTTTGCCGGGGAATATCTGGCGCGGTTTTCCGAGAGCCGCGTGACGCACAAGGCGCGTCAGGTGCTGTGCCGCTTGCTGCCGCAGGGTGAGCCCAAACGCGACACCGTGGCGCAGACCCTGCATTTGTCGCAGCGTACCTTGCAGCGCCGTTTGCAGGAGGAGGGCACCAGTTTTCAGCAATTGCTCGACGACACCCGGCGCGAACTTGCCGAACAATATCTGGCGCAACCGAGCATGACCTTGCTGGAAATCGCTTATCTGTTGGGGTTCGCCGACCCAAGTAACTTCTTCCGCGCCTTCCGTCGCTGGTTCGACACCACGCCCGGTGATTATCGGGCGCGGATGCTGCAGGCGCCGAACGCGGTCAGTGACGCCAAAACGCCGGAATACACAGCACAAACACCGTAATGATCTCCAGTCGGCCGAGCAGCATGCCGAACGACAGAATCCACTTGGCGGCATCCGGCAGGGTGGCGAAGTTACCGGCCGGGCCGATGGTTTCGCCCAGGCCGGGGCCGACCCCGGACACGGTGCTCGCCGCGCCGGTCAGCGCGGTCATCCAGTCGACGCCGAGCAACGACAGCAGCAGGGCGATCACACAAATGGTGATGGCGAAGAAGAACGAAAAAGTCAGAATCGAGCGCACGATCTCTTCGTCAAGGCGATGACCGTTGTACTTCTGCTTGATCACCGCCCGCGGGTGAATCAACTGATTGAGGTTGGACTTGAGCAGGATATAGGCGACCTGAAAGCGGAAAATCTTGATCCCGCCCGCGGTCGAACCGGAACAGCCGCCGACAAAGCCCAGGTAGAAAAACAGCATCAGCGAAAAATTGCCCCACAGGCTGTAGTCACCGAGGGCAAACCCGGTGGTGGTAACCACCGACGTCACGTTCAGCGCCACGTGCCGCAGGGCTTCGAGCCAGTGCAGTTTGGTGGTCCACCAGTACCAGGTGCCGAGCACCAGCCAGGTCACCAGCAACATCGCCAGCAGCCCCTGCACCTGTTGATCGCGGATCAGCGCTTTGCGATTGCCGCGCAACGTAGCCACGTACAGGGTGAACGGCAGGCTACCGAGGATCATCACGACGACCGCCACCCAATGCACCGCCGGCTGCGTCCATTTCGCCAGCGACTGGTCGGACGTGGAAAAGCCGCCGGTGGAAATCGCCGACATCGCGTGGTTGACCGCATCGAACGGGCTCATCCCCGCCCACCAGAACGCCAGACTGCCGAGGATGGTGATGCCAACATAAGCCGCCACGATCAGCCGCGCCACCATGTGCGAGCGCGGCATGACCTTTTCCGAGCGGTCCGAAGATTCGGTCTGGAACAGGCGCATGCCGCCGATGCGCAGCAGCGGCAGAATCGCCACCGCCATGCCGATAAAGCCGATGCCGCCGATCCAGTGCAGCATCGAGCGCCACATCAGGATGCCCGGCGACATGGTGTCCAGGCCGTTAAGCACGGTAGAGCCGGTAGCGGTAATGCCCGACATGCTTTCGAAAAACGAGTCGGTGTAGCTGATGTGCTGGGTCAGCAGAAACGGCAGCGCGGCAAAAATGCACACCACCAGCCAACTGCTGACAGTCAGCAAATACATGTCTCGCGGGCGCAGGTGAACGTGTTCCGGACGGCCGGGAATCACCAGCGCGAGGCCGGCGACGAAGGTGATCATGCTCGCCCAGAGGAAGGACGGCAGGTCGCTGGTGCGCTCGAAAATCAGCAGGGTGGCCATCGGCACGACCATGGCCACAGCCAGGGTAATCAGGAAAATGCCGATGATGAAACCAATGGTCCGTAAGGTCGGCAACGCCATGAAATCCGCTCGGGCTGATGGAAGAAGGGCGCCATTCTACCTGCGGGGCAGGGCATGTAAACCGGCAGGCGCTGCACAGTTAAAGCTAGAATAGCCGCACATTTTTCAAAGGAGGTGGCCGATGCAGGCTCTCGACGCGTTGCTCAACCGTGTTTCCGTTCCCCGACTGGTCGAACCGGCCCCCACTGCCGAGCAGCGCGAAGCCCTGTTTGGCGCCGCCTTGCGCGCGCCGGATCACGGCCATCTGCAGCCGTATCGTTTCCTGACCGTTGAAGGCGCCGCGCGTGAGCAAATGGGCGAGTTGCTGGCCGAGGCTGCGCAAATGCAGGCAGGCGAAGTCACCGAAGCGATGATCGACAAGGCCCGCAACGGCCCGCTGCGTGCCCCGCTGGTGGTGGTGGTGATTGCGAAATTGCAGGAGCACGTCAAATACCCGAAGGCCGAGCAGTTGCTCGCGGCCGGGTGCGCGGCGCACGGGATTTTACTGGCGGCGTATGCGCAGGGGATTGGTGCGGTTTGGCGTACTGGGGATCTGGCGTATTCCAGTCATGTGGCAAAAGGCTTGGGGTTGGCAGAAGGCGAAGAAGTCATCGCATTCTTGTACCTTGGCACCCCGCAGAAAGAACCGCGTGTGGCTGAAAAGGTTGATCTGAGCGAATTCGTCAGCGCTTGGCCTGGTAAAGACTGAAGATCAAGAGCACCCTCACCCTAGCCCTCTCCCGGAGGGAGAGGGGACTGATTGGGGGATGCTATAGAGGTTCGCCGACCTGAGTAATTTTCGCTGAATCCAGAATCGACTCAGACGCAGGACGTGTTGTTTCTGCGAGTCCCGAGTCGGCGCAGACGCATGACGTGTTGTTCCTGCGAATCCAGAATCGACTCGGTCTTTGAGGTCGATGCATTACGCCCGGACACCTCGGTCGGCCCCCTCTCCCTCCGGGAGAGGGCTGGGGTGAGGGCGGCTCTTATGGCTGCACCACCGCACCAGGAACAAGCGGCAATTCCAGACTCGCCACAAACCCACCCTGCGGATGATTGGCCAGCGTCAGCGTGCCGCCATGCCGCTCCGCCGCCCGCTTGGCAATCGCCAGACCCAGCCCATGCCCCGCCGCCGTCTGCCCCGGCGCCCGGTAAAACGGCTCGCCCAATTGATTCAGATGCTCAGCCTGCACGCCCGGCCCGTGGTCGCGCACGCTGATGACAATCCGCTCGCCCTGACGCGAGGCCTGCAATTGAATTGGCTGCTCCGGCGGATTGAAGCGCTGCGCGTTGCGCAGCAGATTATCCACCGCACGCTCGATCATCGTCGGCCAGCCTTTCAGATGAAGTGGCTGTTCAGCTTCGAGACGTACTGTCTGTTCCGGCGAGCCCAGTTGCGCATCTTTCTGCAAGGCGCCGAGCAGCGCATTCAGGTCCACCTCTTCGGCACTGGCGTTGTCGGCATCGACCCGCGCCAATACCAGAATCTCACTGATCAACGCTTCCAGCCGATCACATTCGCGGGTCAGCCGTGGCCAGAGTTTTTCCCGTTCTTGCGGGTTCGCCCGTTCCGCCAGTGCCAAGGCAATGCGCAGGCGTGCCAGCGGCGAACGCAATTCATGGGAGACATCGCGCAGCAACTGCCGTTGACTGGCGATCAGGCTTTGCAGGCGCGCGCCCATGCGGTTGAAGTCGGTGGCGAGGACGCCGAATTCATCGCGTCGGTTGGCCAGTTTGGCCAGGCTGTTCTGCTGATAGGTAGCTTGCCCCAGATCATGCACCGCACCGCGTAGACGGCTGAGCGGACGGGTGATCGAGAAAGTCACCAGCAGACTGAACAGGGTCAGTACCACCAGCGCGATGCCCAGCGCACTCAGCGGCCAGAGGAGGCTTTCGCGGTGCCAGGCATCGAGTTCCGGGTGGGGTATGCGGTAGATGAACAGGTAGGTGTCACCGGTTTTTTCACTGGTGATTTCATCGGTCAGGCGCCGCCACGGCAAGCGGCGGTCATCGTTGTTCTGACGCGCTTCGAAGGCGGCGGCACGGCGCGGGAAGGTGCCGCGAACTACCGGGTCGCCGGTTTCATTGAGCACTTGAACGTCGATGTGATACTGGCGCTTGCGCTGTTCGAGGATGTCCTGCGCGGCCTCTTCGCCCTGGGCTTCGTAGGTTTGCGTCCATTCGCTGGCCAGCGTATTGAGGCCGGGATGGCGGCTGAGAATCCACGCGTCCTGGTTGAGCATGTGCCCGAGCAGAATCGACAGCCCCGCGACCAGAGCAATGGCCAGCCAGAAGCTTGCGAGAATACGCCAGAACAGTGAACGCACAGAAACTCCTCAAAACAAACAAAACCCAATGTAGGAGTGAGCCTGCTCGCGATAGCGAGCAGCCTCACTCCTACATGTGGATCGCTGAAAACAGGCCCGACGGGGTCAGCCGTCGGGCCCAGGGTCAAACCATTATTGCGCCTTTTGCGCCTGCTGCGCTTTCCAGGCTTTGAACTCGGCCCACTCGGCACGGCGTTCAGCGCGCTTTTTCTGGATCTCGTCGAACTGCTTCTGCTGCTCCGGCTTCAGCAGGGCGCGAACATCGGACTCGGCTTTCTTGTGGTTGGCCGCGATCTCGTCCTTCATGGCTTTCTGGTCGGCAGGCGACAGTTTTGCCAGGTACTTGTCCACCACTTGCTTACGCTCGTGCATCTGCTCGCCCATGATCTTGCGGATCTGCTCGCGCTGTTCGCGGGACAGATCGAGCTGGCTGTACGGGCCCTTGCTGTGCATGCCACCGTGCATCTGACCGCCGTGGCGCGGACCGTCAAGCGGGCCACCCATCGGGCCCCCATCCTGCGGCATGGCCATGGCCACGGTTGGCAGAGCGGCAGCGAACATCAGAGCGATAAGAGTCTTGCGCATGGTGTATCTCCTTGTCTCGTTCCCGGTACGTTCCGGATGAGTGCAGATTACGCAGATCAAGGTCAGCGGCGGTCAGGGCAGCGTAAAGCTTGGGTAAAGACGCTTTGTCATCGAGCTGACATACCCCGGGCGCTTGAAGATTAAAAGCAACGTCAAAAGCCCCTCACCCTAGCCCTCTCCCGGAGGGAGAGGGGACTGACCGGGGGGGATGCGAGAGCAACGCCGACCTGAAATACCGAGTCGAACACAAATTCTGAAAAGCCCAAAGATCGGCTCCCTCTCCTCGGGGAGAGGGCTGGGGTGAGGGGCGAATCCACCGAATATCTCAAGCCATGCGGCGCTTCTAACCACTCAACAATGAGCGTTAGCTCGAGTGCCCTTGATCTTGATCTTGCCTGACCAGCGACATCGGAAGGCTGAGTGGAGGGAACGATCCGGGCGTGGGAGCGCAGCGACCGTACGACGAAGTCGTACACAGCGCAAGGAGGTGCAGCGCAGCAAACCGTAGCCGCTGCGCCCGGATCGATCCCGGAGCGAAGGAACCCGAGCCTGCGAGGGCCGAACGCAGTAGCAAAGCCTTTTGGTTCCTTTTTGGCGTCTGAAAAAGGGACTCGCCGTAAGGGCGAAACCATAAGGAGCCGTTACCGCAGCAACGGATATGCCCCCAAAACCCACCCCATCGCCAGCAATCTGCACAGGCGAACCGCACAAACTCAAAGGCTGTAGAAATAACCCCGACTACGCAACGCAACGATCCGCGGCCGGCCGTCCGGGTGAGGGCCGATCTTCTTGCGCAAGTTGCTGACATGCATGTCAAGGCTACGGTCATACAGAGTCAGCTTGCGGCCAAGGGCGATCTGCGCCAGTTCCTGCTTGTCCAGCGGCTCGCCAGGCTGCTTGAGCAAAGCTTCGAGCAAACGGCTTTCAGAGACGGTGAGCGTCTGCTCTTTTTCATCGATGCTGACCACACCGCGCACCGGGCTGAAACTCAAATCACCCAGCTCAAGCTGCGTCGACACCGCCGCCGGGTGGCTGCGGCGCAACACGGCGCGCAGGCGTGCAGTCAGTTCGCGCGGATCGCAAGGTTTGGCCAGATAATCGTCGGCGCCCAGCTCCAGACCGAGAATGCGGTCCAGCGGCTCGCCGCGGGCCGAGAGCATCAGCACCGGCAGATCGGCGTGATCGTTGCGCAACTGCTTGAGCAGTTCCAGACCGCTGCCGTCGGGCAGCATCACGTCCAGCACCACCGCCGCCGGAGCGGTTTCGGCCAGGGCCTTGCGGGCACTCTGGCCATCGTGGCAGGCGCGCACCTGGAAGCCTTCCTGGCTCAACCAGCTACTCAGGAGTTCGCACAACTCCTGGTCATCATCAATCAATAACAGCTCGCTCATGACTCACTCAATTTAGCCATTGCCGACGTTTTCGGCTTGCTCCACTGGCAAAGATACCGCAGAGCAGCGCCAATAGCGCTACCCCGGCGCCCGTGACGAACCACTGTTGCTGATCGGTCAGCAGACGCGGCAGCGGACTGGCCTGCGCTTCCTTGAGTTGCAGCTTCAGACGCTGGTTCTCCTGGCGCAACCGGGCAAGCTGGGCGCTTTCACGGGTGTTGTCGGCATTTTGCAGTTGTTTGCTCAGTTCTTCTCGTTGTTGCTCGCTGGCCTTGAGGCGCTGCTGCAACTCGGTGATCTGGCTGCCGGCACTCAGCGAAAATGGCGTGGAACTGCCGCCATCAGTGACTTCCTCACCATGGGCGGGCGCCATGATCGACAACGTGACCCACATCAGACACAACGGACCCTTGCGCATCGCGACACCTGTTTGCAATGGATATTGGGCAGGTTGTCGGCAGGCAAACGAGAATAATGAGCGATTGAGAACGCGATGAACCGACAAGGTTCATCGCGCGGGGACAGGCTTAAGGCAGGACTTGCTTGAACGGCTTGACCACGACATTGGCGTAGACGCCGGCGGCGATGTACGGATCGGCGTCCGCCCAGGCCTGCGCGGCGCTCAGCGAGTCGAATTCGGCGACGATCAGGCTGCCGGTGAAACCCGCTGCGCCGGGATCATTGCTGTCGACCGCCGGGTGCGGGCCGGCGAGCACGATGCGGCCTTCGCCCTTGAGCGCTTGCAGGCGTTCCAGATGCGCCGGGCGCGCGGCGAGGCGGGCTTCGAGCGAGTTGGCGACGTCGGTGGCAATGATGGCGTAGAGCATGTCAGTCCTCGGTTTTTGGTGTTGTGGTATCGGCGTCATGCAGGTGACGCGACAGGTAAACGCCCTGTGCGACCAGGAACAGCACGGTCATGCCCAGGCTGCCGAACACCTTGAAATCGACCCAGATGCTCTGGAAGGTGAAGGCGACGAACAGGTTGGCGGCTCCGCAGAACAGGAAAAACCCGATCCAGGCGATGTTCAGGCGCGTCCAGACCGGGTCCGGCAGGGTCAGCGCGTGGCCCATGATGCGTTTGATCAGCAAGCGGTCACCGATGAAGTGGCTGCCGATGAAGGCCGCGGCGAACAGCCAGTTGACCACCGGCGCCTTCCATTTAAGGAAGGTCTCGCTGTGGAAGGCCAGCGTCAGGCTGCCGAACACCAGGCAGGCGATCAGGGTCAGCCATTGGCTCTTTTCCAGCTTGCGCTGCTTGATGAACAGCGCGCCGTAGACCACCAGTGAGCTGATGATCAGCATCGCCGTGGCGCTGTAGATACCGCCTACGGTCACTTGCTGGCCGGCGATATCGACGACCCGTGGATCAAGTTTGTAAACGATGAAAAACAGCAGAAGCGGGATGAAATCGATGAATTGTTTCACAGTGAGAGCCAGAAGCTGGATGTGGCGGCATAATAACAAACATATGGGCGCGCGATAGCGCCAGCTGATTTGAGGTTACAACTCCCCGTGAATGTTGATTTGCACTGCCACAGCACGGCCTCCGACGGCGCCCTGGCGCCTGCGGTTCTGGTTGCGCGTGCGTTCGAAAACGGCGTGCAGGTCCTGGCGTTGACCGATCACGACACGCTGGAAGGCCTCGCCGAAGCGCGTACGGCCGCCACTGAACTGGGCATGCAACTGATCAACGGCGTCGAGTTGTCCTGCACCTGGGGCGGGGCGACCATTCATGTGCTGGGCTACGGTTTCGACGTCAACGCCGCGCCGTTGGTCGAAGCGATCGCCAAATTGCACGATGGTCGCTGGCTGCGGTCGGAAGAAATAAGCCGCAAACTCGCCCTCAAAGGCATGCCCGGTGCCCTCGACGGCGCCCGGCAAATCCAGCAGGAACTGGGCGACAGCGGCAACGCGCCGGCCCGTCCGCATTTCGCCGACTGGATGGTGCGTGAAGGTTTCGTAAAGGATCGCGCCGAGGCATTTCGCAAATGGCTCGGCGCCGGCAAGCTGGGGGACGTCAAATTGCACTGGCCGACACTGGAAGATACCGTTGGCACGCTGCGCGCCGCCGGTGCCTGGGTCAGCCTGGCGCACCCTTGGCACTATGATTTCACCCGCAGCAAGCGCCGCAAGCTGATTGCCGACTATATTCAAGCGGGCGGGCATGCCATTGAAGTGGTCAATGGTTATCAGCCTGCGGAGCAAGTGGGCAGCCTGGCGATCCTTGCTCGTGAGTTCGGTCTGCTGGTCAGCGCCGGCAGTGACTTCCATGGCCCTGGCGGCTGGTCCGAGATCGGCCAGTACCGGCCGGTTCCCGAGGACCTTCCACCCCTGTGGTGTCGGTTCAAACATGACCCAGTTATTGCCGCCGTCTGAACAGGTAGAGAATGTGAGTCAATTTTTCCAGATACATCCGGAAAACCCGCAAGCGCGCCTGATCAAACAGGCGGTCGAGATCATCCGCAAGGGCGGGGTGGTGATCTATCCCACGGATTCTTCCTACGCGATCGGTTGCCAGATCGGCGACAAGACCGCCATCGAGCGCGTGCGCCGTTTGCGTCAGCTCGACGAGAAACACAATTTTGCGCTGATCTGCAGCGACCTGTCGCAATTGGGCAACTACGCCAAGATCGACACCGGCACGTTCCGTATCCTCAAGGCGCATCTGCCAGGCCCGTACACCTTTATTCTCAACGCCACCCGCGAAGTGCCGCGTCTGTTGCTGCACCCGAAGAAGCGCACTATCGGCCTGCGTGTGCCGAGCCATCCGATCGCGCTGGCGCTGCTGGCCGAACTGGGCGAGCCGCTGATGAGCGTGACGCTGATCATGCCCGGCGACGAAGACCCACTCAGCGATCCGTACGAAATGCGCCAGTTGCTCGAGCACCAGGTCGATCTGATCATCGATGGCGGTTTTGGCGGCATCAAGGCGTCCACGGTGATTGACCTCACCGGCGACGATCCGGAAGTGGTCCGCGTCGGTTGCGGCGATCCGACGCCGTTCATGGTCGAGGCCTGAATGTCCGCAGTGGAAACCGTCGTCGATCCCCAGGCCGGCGCCCAGCAGGAACTGCCGTTTGCCATGGTCTATGGCCAGGCGGTCATGGAAATGCCGCTGGATTTGTACATTCCGCCGGATGCGCTGGAAGTCTTCCTTGAAGCTTTCGAGGGCCCGCTCGACCTGCTGCTGTACCTGATCCGCAAACAGAACATCAACATCCTCGACATTCCGGTGGCGGAAATCACCCGCCAGTACATGGGGTATGTCGAGCTGATGCAGTCGGTGCGACTGGAACTGGCCGCCGAGTATCTGGTGATGGCGGCGATGCTCGCCGAGATCAAATCGCGCATGCTTCTGCCGCGTGCCGAAACCGTCGAAGACGAAGAGGATGACCCGCGCGCCGAACTGATCCGCCGCTTGCAGGAATACGAACGCTTCAAGGCGGCTGCCGAAGGTATCGACGGCCTGAGCCGGGTCGGTCGCGATGTGATCGTGCCCAAGCTGGATGCGCCGGAAGCGCGAGCGCGCAAGCTGTTGCCCGACGTGGCGCTGGAAGAGATTCTGATGTGCATGGCCGAAGTGTTGCGCCGTGGCGACATGTTCGAGAGTCACCAGGTCAGTCGCGAAGCGCTGTCCACCCGCGAGCGCATGAGCGATGTGCTGGAACGGCTCAAGGGCGGCGGCTTCGTGCCGTTTGTCGAGCTGTTTACCGCCGAAGAAGGTCGCCTCGGTGTGGTGGTGACCTTTATGGCGATCCTTGAACTGGTCAAGGAATCCTTGGTCGAGCTGGTGCAGAATGAGCCGTTCGCCGCGATCCACGTGCGAGCCCGAGCCGAATAACGAGTCCTTGTATGAACCTGACTGAACCCCGCGAGCTGGCGCCCCTGCTTGAAGCCTTTCTGTTGGCCTCGGGAAAGCCGCAATCGCTTGAGCGCCTGTATGAACTGTTCGAAGAAGGCGAGCGGCCGGAGCCGGCAGTCTTCAAGAAAGCCCTGACTTTGCTGGGCAAGTCCTGCGAGGGCCGTGCCTTCGAGCTCAAGGAAGTCTCGTCGGGCTACCGTTTGCAGATTCGCGAGAAGTTTTCGCCGTGGGTTGGCCGACTCTGGGAAGAGCGCCCGCAACGTTATTCGCGCGCCTTGCTCGAGACCATCGCGCTGATCGCCTATCGCCAGCCGATTACCCGTGGCGAGATCGAAGACGTGCGTGGCGTGGCGGTCAACAGCAACATCACCAAAACCCTGCTCGAGCGTGAGTGGATCCGCGTCGTCGGTTACCGCGACGTGCCGGGCAAGCCGGCGATGTTCGCCACTACCAAAGCGTTTCTCGATCACTTCAACCTGAAGAACCTCGAAGACCTGCCGCCGCTGGCCGAACTGCGCGAGATGGAAGCCGAACCGGTCCTCGATTTCGACGATGCGCCGGTGCCGCAGGGCTTGCAGGAACTGGCCGATGCCAGCGCCGAGCCAGAGGAAGAGAAGGAAGAAACCAGTTTCCACTCCCTGCTGCTGGAGCTGGACAGCATGGAAGAGGGGATCAAGACCGACTTTGACGATTTGCTGCGGGATGCAGCGGATAGCGAAGCGCCGCCGCCCGAGCTTGAAAGCGAGCTCGCCGAGCCGCTTATTGAAGTTGAAGTTGAAACCGCGCCGGACGCTGAACCGGAAGAAGATATTCTCGGCGTGGCCGAGGCCCGCGAGAAGCTCCTGGCCGCGGTTGCCGCCTTTGAGCAGCCAGAACCCGAACTCAGCGAAGAAGAAGCCGAAGCCCGCGCGCTGGCCGAAGCGATCGAGGCCGAACGGCGCGAGTTCAAGGACTGAGCGAAATTTCCGTGAATAATGATGGCCCTGTGGGAGCGAGCTTGCTCGCGAAAGCGGAGTGTCATTCAAAGATGATGTATCTGAGGTGCCGCCTTCGCGAGCAAGCTCGCTCCCACAGGGTTTAGCGTAAGCCAGGAATATCAAATGAGTTCCACCAAAGACCCCTGCATCAGCCTCTGCAAATTCCGCGACGACATTTGCCTCGGCTGCGGTCGCAGCAAGCGCGAAATCAAGGCCTGGAAGAAACTCGACAAGGACGACAAGCGCACCGTGCTCGCCGAAGCCGCGTTACGCCTGATCAAACTGCGCGGTGCCGGTCGGCGGAAAAACAAATAACTGGCGATCGATCAGCTAGTCTCTGATGCGCAATGCCGTACATCCGCGTATGATTCGCGACCCTTCGCCGATCCCTTCGGCCGAAGACCAGATTCCAATGCTTCAGGCGCCGCCTGAACCAGACCACACCGGGAGGTGCCCAGATGAGTGACATCAATCAGAAAGACGACCAGGAAATCGGCCCTGCAGGCGAAAAGCTGCAGAAAGTCCTTGCGCGTATCGGCGTCGGCTCGCGCCGTGACGTCGAATCCTGGATCAGCCAGGGCCGCATCAAGGTCAATGGCAAAGACGCCACCCTCGGCCTGCGCGTCGACATGCACGACGCCATCACCATCGATGGCAAGGTGATCAAGCGCGAAGAAGCCGCCGAGTCGGTCCGCCGCGTGATCATGTACAACAAGCCTGATGGCGAAATCTGCACCCGTGACGACCCGGAAGGCCGTCCGACCGTGTTTGACAAGCTGCCACGTCCGAAAGAAGGCCGCTGGATCAACATCGGCCGTCTCGACATCAACACCACCGGTCTGCTGATGTTCACCACCGACGGTGAGCTGGCCAACCGCCTGATGCACCCGTCCTACGAGATGGACCGTGAATACGCCGTGCGTGTACGCGGTGAAGTCGACGACGAGATGATCGAGCGTCTGAAAGCCGGCGTGGTGCTGGAAGACGGCCCGGCGCGTTTCACCGACATTCAACAGGCACCGGGCGGCGAAGGTTTCAACCACTGGTACCACTGCGTGGTCATGGAAGGACGCAACCGTGAAGTGCGCCGTCTGTGGGAATCGCAGGGTCTGGTGGTCAGCCGTCTGAAGCGCGTGCGTTTCGGTCCGGTGTTCCTCAACTCCGACCTGCCGATGGGCCGCTGGCGCGAAATGAGCCAGTACGAAGTCGACGTGCTCAGCGCCGAAGTTGGCCTGACGCCGGTGGCGATGCCGCAGTTGAACGCCAAGAGCAAGGACAAACTGGAACGCATGCAGCGCAAATCGTCGCGCCCGATGGCCAAGACCGAGCGCGTGCGCACCCTGCGTCCAGCCGCTGGCGCGCCAACCGGGCCACGCCCGAGCCGTGAGCCGCAGATCGAAGGCGAGCGTCCAGGTCGCAAGCCGGTCGCTCGTGACGGCGAGCGCGCTCCGCGTCCGGCCAACGGTCGTACCGAGCGTGGCGAAGGTCGTGCACCGGCCGGTCGCGGTACGCCAGTGGCGGATCGTCCGGCGGACACCACCAACAAGCGCCCGGCCAAACCGGCGCCGAAGCGTCCGGGGATCAAACTGGTCGACGGCGACAAGCCCTCGGGCAAGCGCCGCGGCGCACCGGCCGGCTCGGGGCAGCGTCCGGGTTTCGGACGTCGCAAGCCGGAATAAAGACAGCTGCAAGTTTTAAGCTGCAAGCTGCAAGTAGAAACGCCAACCTTTGAGGTTGGCGTTTTTTTGCTCTTGATTTTTGCTTTGTGCTTGCGGCTTGAAACTTGCCGCTTGCAGCGGCTCTTAAAACACAAACCGCCCATCAAACACCGGCTTGTCATCCAGCGCCAATACCCCACCCGAAAAGATCAGGTCCAGGTGATGACTGCCCTTGGCGCCACCACCCAAGCCAAGATGCAACCCACAATGCCGCTCCTCGAACCCGGCATTGCGCGCGTACAAATCCTTCACGCCTTCATTGGTGCCAATCCCCAGTTCCTCGATCCGCCGGTTCGACGGGTTGGCTTCCAGGTATTTGTTGAAATCATGCTCCAGCCCCGGCACGTCGGTGGCGATGCGGCTGATGGTCGAGTTCTCGATCCACAATTCCAGCGGCGATTCCAGCACGCCGTACTTGCGCGCAAACGGAATGGTGCTGAGGAAGGTGCCCTTGAATTTCACATGACCGTTGATGGCTTCGCTGTGCGTGGCGATTTCGCCTGGGGCCAGGTCGAAGTTGCCGACACCGTTGATGTCGGTCCATTTCTTGATGCTGCTCAGCGGCGTCTCGAACCATGAGCCGTCATCGTCCTTGAAGCTCAACGTGGTCGCCTGCGACATGCGCTGGATCAAATGGCTGTTGAGGCCGGCGATGCGCTGCGGGGTGACGCTGAAGGTGTCGTAGAAATAATCGCCGTAATCCTTGAACAGCAGCGACTTCTTCCAGTTTTCCGCCATCACCGCTTGCAGCGCGCGGACGAACTCCGGGCCGTCGGGGCGCGGGTTGGGCAAAGTCGAAGAGTCGTAGAAGAAAATGTACAGATCGCTGTCGGCAATCGCCTCGGCCAGCGCTGCGGTGCTTTCCAGGTCCAGGCGGCGGGCGCTGAAACGGAAGCGCGAGTGCTCGCTGGCCTGTTCGGCGATGGCGCCGGTCAGGGCTTCGTAATCGGCGGTGTGGCCGAGCAATACCTTCGCCGAATCGAGGCCGGCAAGGGCAGGGTGGTGTTCGAGGTAGTAAAGGAAATGCGAGATGGCGCGGGGCTTATCCATGAGTCCTCCCTGACTGACCGGGAAATGAAGCGGCAGGCACGACCGGCCGGACCGTGCCTGCCCGGGGATGTCTTACAGAGGCCACATCGCCGTGCCGAACGGCACGACCGCGTCGGCTTGCATCATTTCCACGGCGGCCTCATGGGTCGGTGCTTCAAACCATTCGTCCAGTTGCAGTTCGGTATCCAAGTCTTTTTCCAGTGCTTGCATGGTCGATCTCCTGATGACTTTCACGGTTTATGACTGGCCGGTCGAGGTGGCCGGCGAGTCGTGAAAAACCTAGTTCAGCGGCTTTTGTAATGCAAAAAATTATCCATTTAATTTTTAAATAGACTTTTTGTTCTGTTTTTTGCCGTGGTTTTTTTTATTTGAAAACAGAAAACTAGCCGGCGCATTTCATTAGCAAGCTTGCTACCGTCAATTTGCAGACGCCCTACGGATTGTTCTGAATTGGAAACTTTACGTTACGCAGTGTCAGGGAATGTTTACGAAAATCGGCGCCAAACCGCCTGAAAGACCAACAGCCGAAGCGCTGTAAGGAAAACCTGCCGAACGTCGTCCTGTCGGGGGCTGCGCAGGGCTCTGGCGCGCTTGTTTCAGCGACGTTTGCAAGGTGATATGCGGCCCATGCCTGTCGTGCAGGTGCATAACAAGAAGGAGGCGCAATGAACGCCGTGACTGATCTCCATCTCTCTTTGTGGAACGGTTTTTTCCTCGTCCACGCCGATGGTCTGCAAAGGCCTGACTCAATTTTTGCAGTCGCCCGAACCTCTCGAGGCGGACACACGCAATCCCGGCAACCGACACGCTGATCCAGCGGAGTCTGGCAGCAGGGGGTTAGCGGTGTACAATGCGCCGCGTTTTAACTGTGACCCTCTGCGTAATCGCGCAAATCTCAAGGCTACCCGCCTTGTTCACTCCGTCGCGCCACAAGCGTGCCGGGTTCGATTTCGTCACAGATAAAAACAAGCAGGTGACGCATGACCGTTGTAAACAAGCTGAACTCCTGGTGCCTGCGCTGGGGTTTGATCGGGGCTGCCTGAAATCGCAACCTTGCAGCAACGTCTATTGCACACCATCAAACCTTGCGTGAGACCTTTTTCATGAGTGGACAACCCTCGCAGTCAGGCGAGCTGAAACGCGGCCTGAAAAATCGCCACATTCAACTGATCGCCCTCGGTGGCGCGATCGGTACCGGATTGTTCCTCGGCTCGGCCGGGGTGCTGAAATCCGCCGGCCCGTCGATGATCCTCGGCTACGCCATCTGCGGCTTCATCGCCTTCATGATCATGCGCCAGCTGGGCGAGATGATCGTCGAAGAGCCGGTGGCCGGTTCCTTCAGCCATTTCGCCCACAAATACTGGGGCGGCTTCGCCGGTTTCCTGTCGGGCTGGAACTGCTGGATTCTGTACATTCTGGTGGGCATGTCCGAACTGACCGCGGTCGGCAAGTACATCCACTACTGGGCGCCGGACATCCCGACCTGGGTCTCGGCGGCGGCGTTCTTCGTGCTGATCAACGCGATCAACCTGGCCAACGTCAAAGTCTTCGGTGAGGCCGAGTTCTGGTTCGCGATCATCAAGGTCGTGGCGATTGTCGGCATGATTGCCCTGGGCAGCTACCTGCTGGTCAGCGGCAACGGCGGCCCGCAGGCTTCGGTCACTAACCTGTGGTCTCACGGCGGGTTTTTCCCCAATGGCGTCAGCGGTCTGGTGATGGCCATGGCGATCATCATGTTTTCTTTCGGCGGTCTGGAAATGCTCGGTTTCACCGCAGCCGAAGCCGACAAGCCGAAAACCGTGATCCCGAAAGCGATCAACCAGGTGATCTACCGCATCCTGATTTTCTACATCGGCGCGCTGGTGATCCTGCTGTCGCTGACGCCATGGGACAGCCTGCTGGAAACCCTCAACGCTTCGGGTGATTCGTACAGCGGTAGCCCGTTCGTGCAGGTATTCTCGATGCTCGGCAGCAACACCGCCGCGCACATCCTCAACTTCGTCGTGCTGACTGCCGCGTTGTCGGTCTATAACAGCGGCACCTACTGCAACAGCCGCATGCTGCTGGGCATGGCCGAGCAGGGCGATGCGCCGAAAGGCCTGGCAAAGATCGACAAGCGCGGCGTGCCGGTGCGTTCGATCCTCGCGTCGGCGGCGGTGACGCTGGTCGCGGTGCTGCTCAACTACCTGATCCCGCAACATGCGCTGGAACTGTTGATGTCGCTGGTGGTTGCGACGCTGGTGATCAACTGGGCGATGATCAGCTTCTCGCACTTCAAGTTCCGCCAGCACATGAACCAGACCCGGCAGACGCCGCTGTTCAAGGCGCTCTGGTACCCGTACGGCAACTTCGTCTGCCTGGCGTTCGTGGTGTTCATCCTCGGCGTGATGCTGCTGATCCCGGGCATCCAGATCTCGGTGTACGCGATTCCGGTGTGGGTGGTGTTCATGTGGGTCTGCTACTTGATCAAGAACAAGCGCAGCGCGCAGCAGGCGGTCCCGGTGATCGCCAAGTAAGCGCTTAAGCAGAAACGACAAACCCGGCCAGAGTGCCGGGTTTGTTGTTTCTGAAATGGAGATAATGGGCCTGCACCGAACCCTGTGGGAGCTAGCCTGCTAGCGATGGCGTCAGTTAAGTTATTTCGTTGGTGGCTGACACTCCGCTGTCGCTAGCAGGCTAGCTCCCACAGTTTTGATCTCATCTCCAACAGGCTGAAGGTTCGATTCAGGTTATCCTGCACCCTCTGAATACGGACGCTTTTCCATGCTGGTGATTTCCAACAACGTGCATCTGCCCGATGCCGAGATCGAGTTGACGGCCATCCGCGCGCAAGGCGCCGGCGGGCAGAACGTCAACAAGGTGTCGAGCGCCATGCACCTGCGCTTCGACATTCCCAACTCATCGCTGCCTGAGTTCTACAAGGAGCGGCTGCTGGCGCTGCGCGACAGTCGCATCACCAGCGACGGTGTGTTGATCATCAAAGCTCAGCAATATCGCACCCAGGAAGCCAACCGCGCCGACGCGCTGGAACGGCTGGTCGAGCTGATCCTCAGCGCGACCAAAGTGGAAAAGAAACGCCGTCCGACCAAGCCGACCCTCGGCTCGAAGAAGCGCCGGCTCGAATCCAAGTCCAAGCGTGGCGACATCAAGGCTGGGCGCGGCAAGATCGATTTCTAGTCCTCGCGGTACTTTGCGGTGTGCTTGTACAGATAGACACTCAAGCCAAGCCCGCTCAGAGCGGCGAGCGCAGCAAACAGAAAGATCGAAGCAAAACCGAAGCCCGCGGCAATCGCTCCGGCCAAGGGCCCGGTGATCCCCAGCGACAAATCGATGAACAGCGAGTAAGCGCCGACCGCCGCGCCGCGGCTCGACGCCGGCACCAGATTCACCGCCTCGACGCCCAGCGCAGGGAACACCAGCGAAAAGCCAAACCCGCTCAACGCCGCGCCGGCCAGCGCCCAGTGTGCATCCGGTGCGATCCACAGCAGCAGCAAGCCGAGGGTTTCCACCGACAGGCAGGCGATCGCCACGCGGAAGCCGCCGAGGCGGTTGATCAGGTTGCCGAACAGCAGCCGCGCGCCAATGAAGCTGGCGCCGAACAGGCTCAGGCACAGCACCGCGTTGTCCCAATGCTGGGTCGCGTAATACAGGGTAATGAACGTGGCGATGGTGCCGAAACCGATCGAGCCCAGCGCCAGGCCGCAGCCATGGGGAAAGACTTTGCCCAGCACATGGATGAACGGCAGGCGCTCACCGGCAACAATCGGCGCGGCGGTTTTTGGCCACGCCAGCGCCAGGCCGAGCAGGGCCAGCAGGATGATGCTGACGCCCATGCTCCACAGGCCCAACTGGCCCACCAGCCAGACGCCGAACGGCGCACCGGTCGCCAGCGCGCCGTAACTGGCGATTCCGTTCCAGGAGATCACCTTGGCCGTGTTTGCCGCACCGACGCGGCCGATGCCCCAGCCAATCGAGCCGGAACCGACCAGGCTCTCTGCACTGCCCAATACCAGGCGGCCGATCAACAGACTCATCAGGCTGAACAGCGGCAGGCTTTGCGTCCACGCCGAGAGCAGCATGAACACACCGCTCAAACCACACCCGGCGAGGCCGATCATTACCGCGCGTTTGCTGCCCTGGTTGTCGATGATCTTGCCGGCGTACGGGCGGCTGAGCAGGGTGGCGAGGTATTGCACGCTGATCACCAGCCCGGCGATCACCGCGCCAAAACCGAGGTCGCTGTGCACATAACCCGGCAACACCGCCAGCGGAATGCCGATGTTCAGGTAACCGATAAAGGTGAAGAGGACGATGGAAACGACTTGCAGCGTAACCGCCAATGGGCGCTGGGGCTCGGGTATAGAGGACGACATGGGTAACGATCCACGGGAGCAGCAGATTAGATAGGCTGCTCATGATACCGGCGTGAACCGATTAGAGTCGCGAAAAGTAAAACTATTTGCCGGGCGGCGCGTTCAGGGCTTGGCTGGAGCAACCAGTTGTGTGGTGACCAACGCGGCGAGGGCGTTTTCTTCGCTGCCGAAACGTGCGAGCAGGGCGGCCTGTTTCTCGGGAGAGAGGCGGTTCCAGATGTCGATCATTTTCTCGGTCGCACCGATCAGGACGGCGGCTTGGCTTTCGGAGAATTCGTCGGTCATGGCGGGCTCGGGTTTCAGGCAGTGTGGAAAGCGCATGTTAGCGCTTTCCACACGGTCTGTACGGCGGGTCTTACGCTTCGCTGTCGGCTTTGCGGCTGTCAGCGGCTTCTTGCGGCTCGGGCTTTTCGGCGCCGGCGTGTTGCGGGGTCGTCTGCTCAGGTACGTGCAGGCTTGGGAAGGGGAGATTAGGAATCTCGTGCATGGTTGCGCTCCTCGCTAAGTCTGTTGATAGATCAGGTGCTCCGCGCTTTTACAAAGCCTGCGCAGGATACAGCAGGAAAAATGACAATCAGACTTTTAATTCAAATTAATGCGACAGATGGCCGCAGGGGTAGGCGTAAACGAGAGAACACCACAACCCAGTGTGGGAGCGAGCTTGCTCGCGAAAGCAGTGTGCCAGTCAGCGCAAATGTTGTCTGACAAACCGCTTTTCGCGAGCAAGCTCGCTCCCACAGGGTTTTGTATCGCTGTATCTATTTGCAGGCGTCAGCGATGGCTTCGGCGAGCAAGGCCAGGCGGGTGGCATCGATGCCGGCGACGTTGGCCCGGCCGGAGCTGACCATGTACACGCTGTGCCGTTCGCGCAGATGCTTGACCTGCTCCGGCGACAATCCGGTGTAGGAGAACATCCCGCGCTGCACGCCAATATGCCCGAAACGCTCGCGCAAACCGTGCGGTTCCAGCGCCTCGACCAGACCGCTGCGCAGTTGCGCGATACGCAGGCGCATGGCTTCCACCTCATCGGCCCAACGGGCTTTCAACTCTGGATCGGCCAGGATCGTCGCGACCACCGCAGCGCCATGATCCGGCGGCGTCGACCACAGGTTGCGGGCGATGTTGGCCAGTTGACTGCGGATGTCGATCAGCTTGTCAGCGCTTTTCGCGCAAACGATCAGCGCCCCGGTGCGGTCGCGGTACAAACCGAAGTTCTTCGAGCAGGAACTGGTGATCAGCAACTCGGACACTTGCGCCGCGAACAACCGCGTCGACCAGGCGTCCTGCTCCAGACCATCGCCAAAGCCCTGATAAGCGAAGTCGATCAGCGGCAGCAGGTCGCGGCTGCGCACCACTTCGAGCACGCGCTGCCAGTCGTCATGGCTGAGGTCGAAACCGGTCGGGTTGTGGCAGCAGGCATGCAGCAGCACCACATCACCCTTTGGCGCTTCCTTGAGCACGGCGAGCATCGCGTCGACGTCGAGGCGGTTGTCGCTGCCCACGTACGGGTAGTGGCTGACCTTGACCCCGGCCGCGGCGAAAATGGTTTCGTGAATCGGCCAGGTCGGGTTGCTCAGCCACACGCCTTTGCCCGGCAGGCACTGGGCGATGAAGTCGGCCGCCAGGCGCAAGGCGCCGGTGCCGCCCGGCGTCTGGGTGGCGCCGGCTCGTTGTTCGGCAATCAACTTCGAATCGCCACCCAGCACCAGCTCATTGATGACTTTGCCGAACAGCGGATTGCCGTGGCCACCGATGTAGGTCTTGGTGTCCTGATTTTCCACCAGTCGCGCTTCGGCGATCTTGACCGCCTCGGGGATCGGCGTCAGGCCCTGAGCGTCCTTGTAGACGCCAACACCGAGGTCGAACTTGCGCGGATTACTGTCCTGCGCGTAAGCCTCCATCAAGCCGAGGATCGGGTCGCCGGGCACCCGGCCGATGGCGTCGAAGTGCATTACTTGCGTCCTTCTGCGGTCTTGGCCACTTCGTCAGTGCGCGCGGCCATTATGAAGTCGTTGCGGTGCAGGCCTTTGATCGAGTGGCTCCACCAGGTCACGGTGACTTTGCCCCACTCGGTCAGCAGGCCCGGGTGGTGACCTTCGGCTTCGGAGATTTCGCCGACTGCGTTGGTGAATGCCAGCGCGTGCTTGAAGTTTTTGAACAGGAAGACTTTCTCCAGTTGCATGATGCCGTCGCGTACTTCGATGTTCCAGTCAGGGATCTGCTTGATCAGGATCGGCAGCTCTTCGTCGCTGACTTGTGGCGCATCGGCGCGGCAGGCTTCGCAGTGGGCTTGGTTCAAAGTAGACATGGTCAATTCCTGAAATCGAGTGTGTTTTTTTATTCAAGGGTGTGCGCCCGTCGGTACCGTCACGCTAAACCAAAGTGGCGGCGACGCACAGGCGCAATTGTCAGCAAAAGTCGCGGTTCAGGCGGCTTTGGGTTTCGGCGGAAATTTTGGCGCGTGCAACCCCAGCTGCATGCCCTGGCGCACCATGGCCATGATGTCTTCATGCGCGACGTCGAACAGGCGCTTGAGGTTGGGCAAGACAAAATACAGCGGCTGCAGGATGTCGATACGGTAGGGCGTGCGCATCGCTTCGAGTGGATCGAAAGCTTGATGCTCAGGCACGTCTGACAGGCAATAAACGGTTTCTTTTGGCGACGACAGAATGCCGCCACCGTAAATGCGTTTACCTTGCGGAGTATCGACCAGGCCGAATTCGATGGTCATCCAGTACAGGCGCGCCAGATACACACGTTCTTCCTTGCTCGCTTGCAGGCCGAGTTTGCCGTAGATGTGAGTGAATTCAGCGAAGTACGGATTGGTCAGCAGCGGGCAGTGCCCAAAGATCTCGTGGAAAATGTCCGGCTCTTGCAGGTAATCCAGTTCTTCGCGGGTACGAATAAACGTCGCGACGGGAAACTGCTTGCTGGCGAGCAATTCGAAAAACGTCTGAAAGGGAATCAGCGCCGGCACGCGCGCAACCTGCCAGCCGGTGGTCTCACCGAGCACCTTGTTGATCTCGCCGAGCTGCGGGATGCGGTCGTGGGGCAGACCGAGTTTTTCGATCCCGTCCAGGTACTCCTGGCACGCGCGACCTTCAATCACCTTCAACTGGCGAGTGATCAGCGTGTTCCACACCGCATGTTCTTCGGCGGGATAATCGATAAAACCTTGCGCATCGGGCTCGCGAGCCACGTATTGCGTCTGCTTCATGCTGCTCTCCTGCTAGGGGAATTCGTTTTTGTTATGTCCAGCGATGGCTAAAGGAATACCCCAGAGTGGGTGAGGACGCAGCCTGTTGAACCGTGGGCGCGTAGGAGAATTCGGTGTATTTCGTAAAGTTATCGTTACGTTTTGTCGGATGATGCGCATTTGCGGTGGTTGGCGGGTTTGAAAAGGGGCGGAGCTGTCACATAATCTTGACAACAATCTGCGTGCATTGACAAAAAACAGTTTGGCGCGCAACGCGATTCCCCTGTGGGAGCGAGCTTGCTCGCGAAAGCGGTGGACCTGACACATCAATGTAGGATGTGCCGCCGTCTTCGCGAGCAAGCTCGCTCCCACAGGGGATGTGTCAATTTTCCAGTCTTGTCGGGCCTCTTTTTATGCGCATCAAAGTCCACTGCCAGAACCGCATCGGCATCCTGCGCGACATTCTCAACCTGCTCGTGGCTTACGGCATCAACGTCGCGCGTGGTGAGGTCGGTGGTGAGCACGGCAATGCGATCTATCTGCATTGCCCGAACCTGATCAACATCCAGTTCCAGGCGCTGCGGCCGAAGTTCGAAGCGATTGGCGGGGTGTTCGGTGTCAAGCGGGTCGGGCTGATGCCCAGCGAGCGCCGGCATATGGAGTTGAACGCGTTGCTCGGGGCGCTGGAGTTTCCGGTGCTGTCGATCGACATGGGCGGTTCGATCGTCGCGGCCAACCGCGCGGCGGCGCAGTTGCTCGGTGTGCGCGTCGACGAGGTGCCGGGCATTCCACTGTCGCGTTACGCCGAGGATTTCGATCTGCCGGAACTGGTGCGCGCCAATAAATCGCGGATCAACGGCATGCGCGTCAAGGTCAAGGGCGACGTCTTTCTCGCCGACATCGCGCCGCTGCAATCGGAACACGACGACAGCGAAGCCATGGCCGGAGCGGTGCTGACGCTGCATCGCGC
This sequence comes from Pseudomonas koreensis, assembly GCF_036668835.1. Classification (GTDB taxonomy): domain Bacteria; phylum Pseudomonadota; class Gammaproteobacteria; order Pseudomonadales; family Pseudomonadaceae; genus Aquipseudomonas; species Aquipseudomonas koreensis_I. The sequence goes on along the minus strand of NZ_JAZEVW010000001.1, from coordinate 565,840 downwards.
TGATCGCGTCGGTGAGCGCATTTATAACGTGCGCAAGCAAGAGTTGCGCGGCTTCGACAGTATCTTTCAGAGTTCGAAAGTCATGGCGGCCGTGGTCCGTGAAGCGCGGCGCATGGCACCTCTCGATGCACCGCTATTAATAGAAGGCGAAACCGGCACCGGCAAGGAATTGCTCGCACGCGCCTGCCACCTCGCCAGCCCACGAGGACAGTCGCCGTTGATGGCGCTCAACTGCGCCGGCCTGCCGGAGTCGATGGCCGAGACCGAGCTGTTCGGCTACGGCCCCGGCGCGTTCGAAGGCGCGCGCGCCGAAGGCAAACTCGGCCTGCTTGAGCTGACCGCCGGCGGCACGCTGTTTCTCGACGGCGTCGGCGAAATGAGCCCGCGCTTGCAGGTCAAGCTGCTGCGCTTTCTGCAGGATGGCTGCTTCCGTCGCGTCGGCAGTGATGAAGAGGTCTATCTGGATGTGCGGGTGATCTGTGCGACGCAGGTGGACTTGTCCGAGCTGTGCGCGCGCGGCGAATTTCGTCAGGACCTCTATCACCGCTTGAACGTGCTGTCGCTGCATATCCCGCCGCTGCGTGAATGCCTCGATGGCTTGACTCCGCTGGTTGAACATTTCCTCGATCAGGCCAGCCGCCAGATAGGTTGCGCGCTGCCGAAACTGGCACCGGCAGCAATGGACCGGCTCAGCCATTACCATTGGCCGGGCAACGTGCGGCAACTGGAGAACGTGCTGTTCCAAGCGGTGTCGCTATGCGATGGCGGCACGGTGAAGGCCGAGCACATTCGCCTGCCGGATTACGGCGTGCGTCAGCCGCTTGGTGATTTCTCGCTGGAGGGCGATCTGGACGAGATTGTCGGGCGCTTCGAGAAGGCCGTACTTGAGCGTTTGTATTCCGAACACCCCAGCAGTCGGCAACTGGGCAAGCGTCTGGGGGTTTCGCACACCACGATCGCCAACAAGTTGCGCGAGTATGAGGTGGGCAAAACCGAGTCATAGCTGCAAGTGGTGTTGACTGGCCTATTCGCGAGCAGGCACCGCAGCGTCAGGCTTTGCCACCCACCGGCAGGACACCGCCGGTTTTTCGTCTTCGATACATTTCAAGTTTCCCCCGCAAAACCCTCAAGCCCTTTGTTTACCGGGCCTCGCACCGCCAATAAAAAGTTGGTCTGCTAATTGCTTATGGCTCAGCAGTACAGCGGTGGGCGGCAAACGTCCGGCATGCAGAGGAAAGAGTGTGGACAAGTACCTTTATGTGGCAATGACCGGCGCCAGCCAGAACGCACTGGCGCAGCGGGCGCATGCCAACAACCTGGCGAACATCTCCACCAACGGTTTTCAGCGCGACCTGGAACAGGCGCGTTCGATGCCGGTGTTCGGTGACAGCTTTCCGGCGCGTGCGTTTGCCATGAGCGAACGGCCCGCCACCGACTTCACCCCGGGTTCGCTGGTGCAGACCGGCCGTGACCTCGACGTTGCCGTGAGCGGCAATGGCTGGATCGCCGTGCAGAACCCCAACGGCGGCGAAAGCTACGTGCGCACTGGCAGTCTCAACGTCGATGCCCTTGGCGTGCTGCGTGCCGGCAACGGTATGCCGGTGATGGGCAATGGCGGTCCGATCGCCGTGCCGCCCGAGCAGCAGATCGAAGTCGGCGAAGACGGCACCATCAGCATTCGGGCGATGGGCGAGGGCCCACGGGTCATGGCCGAAGTCGACCGGATCAAGCTGGTCAACCCCGACATCAAGAACATGAACAAAGGCCTCGACGGCTCGATTTACACCAAGGACGGCCAACCGGCGCCGGCCGATGCCAACGTAAAACTGGTCTCGGGTTTCCTTGAGTCGAGCAACGTCAACGCTGTGGAAGAGATGACCTCGGTGCTGGCCCTGGCCAAGCAGTTCGAGTTGCACGTCAAGATGATGAACACCGCCAAAGACGACGACCAGGCTATGGCTCGGGTCTTGCAGATCAGCTAATTATCAGAACGTCGCGCCGTAAAACAGGCGCACGAGGAGAATCGAATGCTTCCGGCTCTATGGGTTGCCAAAACCGGTCTGTCCGCCCAGGACACCAACCTGACCACCATTTCCAACAACTTGGCGAACGTTTCGACCACGGGTTTCAAACGTGATCGCGCCGAGTTCCAGGACCTGCTCTATCAGATCAAGCGTCAGCCTGGCGCCCAGTCGACCCAGGACAGCGAACTGCCGTCGGGTCTGCAAGTGGGTACCGGTGTGCGCATTGTCGGCACCCAGAAAAACTTCACCGCCGGCAGCCTGCAAACCACCGAGCAGCCGCTGGACATGGCGATCGACGGTCGCGGTTTCTTCCAGATCCTGCAACCGGACGGCACCACTTCGTACACCCGTGACGGTACCTTCCACCTCGATTCCAATGGCCAGATCGTCAACGCCAGCGGTTTCGCGCTGGAGCCGGCGATCGTCATTCCGAACGACGCGCAAACCTTCACCGTTGGCCGTGACGGCACCGTCTCGGTGACCATTGCCGGCAACCCGGCTGCCCAAGTGATCGGCAACCTGCAAACCGCCGACTTCATCAACCCGGCCGGTCTGCAAGCGGTAGGCAACAACCTGTTCCTGGAAACCGCCGCTTCCGGCGCACCGCAAGTCGGTACGCCGGGCCTGAACGGTTTCGGTACCACGCTGCAGAACACCCTGGAAACGTCCAACGTCAGCACCGTTGAGGAGATGGTCAACATGATCACCACTCAGCGCGCCTACGAGATGAACTCCAAGGTGATCTCCACCGCCGACCAGATGCTCTCGTTCGTAACGCAGAATCTGTAATCAAGTCTATGGGGCGGCCTGAGGTCGCCAGCAACACCGTGAGGTAGGGTCATGAAGCGCTTTGTATCTGTTCTGGCATTGAGTGGGGTCGTCTCGCTCGCGGGCTGCGTCGCACCGACGCCCAAGCCCAATGACCCGTATTACGCCCCGGTCTTGCCGCGCACGCCGTTGCCGGCTGCGGCCAACAATGGCTCGATCTATCAGGCCGGCTTCGAGCAGAACCTGTACAGCGACCGCAAGGCGTTCCGGGTCGGTGACATCATCACCATCACCCTGAACGAGCGCACCCAGGCGAGCAAGAATGCCAACTCGCAGATGGACAAGAACAGCGACAACAGCATCGGTCTGACCTCGTTGTTCGGCTCCAGCCTGACCACCAACAACCCGATCGGTGGCGGCGACCTGAGCCTGAATGCCGGCTACAGCGCTGACCGTTCGACCAAGGGTGACGCCAAGTCCGGACAGAGCAACAGCCTGACCGGCTCGATCACCGTGACCGTGGCCGACGTGTTGCCCAACGGCATCATCGCCGTGCGTGGCGAGAAGTGGCTGACCCTTAACACCGGTGACGAACTGGTGCGCATTGCCGGCATGGTCCGCGCCGATGACATCGCGACCGACAACACCGTGTCGTCGACCCGCGTCGCCGATGCACGCATCACCTACTCGGGTACTGGCGCGTTTGCCGATACGAGTCAGCCAGGCTGGTTCGACCGTTTCTTCCTCAGCCCGCTGTTCCCTTTCTAGGTGGCTACGTTGAATCTGAAAAGCCTTATGGTCGCTGCGCTGTTCATGTCAGCGGCCTTCAACGCGCACGCCGAGCGGCTGAAAGACATCGCCAGCATCTCCGGCGTGCGTTCCAACCAGTTGATCGGTTACGGCCTGGTGGTCGGGCTTAACGGCACCGGTGACCAGACGACGCAAACCCCGTTCACCCTGCAGACGTTCAACAACATGCTCTCGCAGTTCGGAATCAAGGTGCCGCCGGGCTCGGGCAACGTGCAGTTGAAGAACGTCGCGGCGGTATCGGTGAGTGCCGATCTGCCGGCGTTTGCCAAGCCGGGTCAGCAGGTCGACATTACTGTTTCCTCGATCGGTAACTCCAAGAGCCTGCGTGGCGGCACCTTGCTGCTGACGCCGCTCAAGGGTATCGACGGCAACGTCTATGCGATCGCCCAGGGCAACCTGGTGGTCGGTGGTTTCGATGCCGAAGGTCGCGACGGTTCGAAGATCACCGTCAACGTTCCGTCGGCCGGTCGCATCCCCGGCGGTGCGTCCGTGGAGCGTTCGGTGCCGAGCGGTTTCAACCAGGGCAACAGCCTGACGTTGAACCTCAACCGCTCCGACTTCACCACCGCCAAGCGTATCGTCGACAAGATCAACGACATGCTCGGCCCTGGCGTTGCGCAGGCCATTGACGGCGGCTCGATCCGCGTCACCGCGCCGCTCGATCCGAGCCAGCGCGTCGACTACCTGTCGATCCTGGAAAACCTTGAAGTCGATCCGGGTCAGGCGGTGGCGAAAGTCATCATCAACTCGCGCACCGGCACCATCGTCATCGGTCAGAACGTGAAAGTCTCGCCGGCCGCCGTGACCCACGGCAGCCTCACCGTGACCATCACCGAAGACCCGATCGTCAGCCAGCCGGGCCCGTTGTCCAACGGCCAGACCGCTGTGGTCCCGCGTTCGCGCGTGAATGCCGAGCAGGAAGCCAAGCCGATGTTCAAGTTCGGCCCGGGCACCACCCTCGACGAGATCGTGCGTGCGGTGAACCAGGTCGGCGCGGCGCCGGGTGACTTGATGGCCATTCTCGAAGCCCTGAAGCAGGCCGGCGCGTTGCAAGCCGACCTGATCGTGATCTGAGGACGGCGAGCATGGATATGCGCAAAAGCGGTTTGGTCAGCAGCAGCGATTCGGGTTCGTACTCCGACCTCAATCGTCTGAACCAGCTCAAGGTCGGTGACAAGAACAGCGACGAAAACATGCGCAAGGTTGCGCAGGAATTCGAGTCGCTGTTCCTTGGCGAAATGCTCAAGTCGATGCGTTCGGCCACCGATGCGCTCGGCCAGGACAACCCGCTGAATACGCCGGCTGCCAAGCAGTATCAGGAAATGTACGATCAGCAACTGGCGGTTTCCATGTCCCGCGAGGGCGGTGGTATTGGCCTGGCTGACGTGCTGATCCGGCAGATGTCGAAGAACAAACCGATGGCCCCGGGCGAGGCTGCCGCCGCATCCGCCGCCAAGCAGCAGGAAGCGCTGGCCAAGGCGGCCGCCGTGCCGACGCCAATTGCCGCCGGTACCGTTGCCACCCATGGCCCGTTATCGCGGCTCAATGGTGAGCGGCCGTTGTGGGCGTCGCGTTCGGTGAATGCGCCGAACCCCGATATTTCCCACCGCAACGACATGCAATTGATCAATCAGCGTCGTCTGGCGTTGCCGCCGAAACTGGCTGATCGTTTGCTCGCCGGGTTGGTGCCGTCTGCGCCTGCAACTGCAGCTACCGCTACCGCAGCAGTTGCGAGCAACGCCTTGCCACAACGTGTCGCGACCCCGGCAATCGGTGGTTCCGGCCCGCTGTACAACGGCGACTGGCTGGCTCGCGCCGAAGAGCAGAAGGCTGCCGCTGGCGGGCAGATGCAGGTCTACGGTCGCGCCATGGCGCAGATTCCGCTGGCGCCGCCGAAAAAGGCCTTCAGCTCGGCGGACGAATTCGTCAACACCATGCTGCCGATGGCCAAGGAAGCCGCCGACCGCATTGGCGTCGATCCGCGTTATCTGGTGGCGCAAGCGGCACTGGAAACCGGTTGGGGCAAATCGGTCATGCGCGCCCAGGACGGCAGCAGCAGCCACAACCTGTTCGGCATCAAGGCCAGCAGCAACTGGAAGGGCGATTCGGCCCGGGCGATCACCAGCGAATTCCGCAATGGTGCGATGGTTAAGGAGACGGCCGAGTTCCGTTCCTACGCCTCGTACAAGGACAGCTTCCACGATCTGGTGACGTTGCTGCAGAGCAACAATCGCTATCAAGAAGTGCTGAAGTCGGCCGATAACCCAGAACAGTTTGTACGCGAGTTGCAGAAGGCCGGTTACGCCACCGACCCGAACTACGCCAACAAGATTTCGCAAATTGCCAAGCAGATGAACAGTTTCGAAAACTACGCTGCGGCGGGTGTCTCCACCACGCCTTTATAAGGCACCAGGTAATAAGGTCTGAACCATGAGTTTGCTCAATATCGGGATGTCGGGACTGTCGGCCAGCCAGTCCTCTCTGGCTACGACAGGCAACAACATTGCCAACGTCGACACCGCCGGTTATTCGCGTCAGCAAACCGTACAGGGCACTAAGTCGTCGCAGCAGTACGGCACCGTGTTCATCGGTACCGGCACAACCCTGGCCGACGTGCGCCGGGTGTACAACTCGTACCTGGAAAGCCAGTTGCATACCGCGACTTCGCTGGACAGCGAAGCGGCCTCGTTCCTGGCCCAGGCCACGCCGCTGGACGCGATGCTCTCGGACACCAACACCGGCCTGACCGGCGTGCTGCAGAAGTTCTTCACTTCGCTGCAGGGCGTGTCGACCTCGGCAACCGATGACACCTCGCGCCAATCGGTGCTGACCGGTGCGCAGGCGCTGAGCAGTCGATTCAATACCATCGCCAAGCAACTCAACGACCAGAACACCACGATCAACGGCAGCCTGGGCGACATGACCGCCCAGGTGAACAAGCTGGCGACCTCGATTGCCAACCTGAACCAGAAAATCGGCGAGATCTCCACCAGCGGCGGTGCGCCGAACGACCTGCTCGACAGCCGTAACGAAGCGGTCCGCCAACTTTCCGTGCTGACCGGTGCCCAAGTGGTTGAGCGCGGCACCAGTTTCGATATCTACGTCGGCAGCGGCCAGCCCTTGGTGATCGGTAACACCACCAACACCCTGAGCATGGTCGCCAGCAAAGACGATCCGTCGCGCATGGCCATTCAGATGGACCGCGGCTCGAGCACCATCGACATCACCTCGGTGATCAGCGGTGGCGAAATCGGTGGTCTGCTGACCTATCGCAAGGAAGTCCTCGACCCGTCGCTCAACGAGCTGGGTCGTGTGGCCCTGGTGGTCGCCGATCAGATCAACCGCCAGCAAGCCCAGGGCATCGACAAGAACGGTGACTTCGGCGCGGCGATTTTCAACAACATCAACAGTGCCGCGCTGATCAGCCAGCGCAGCATTGCCAAAGATGGCAACAGCGCCGGTTCAGGCAACCTCGATGTGACCATCAAGGACACCGGCAAGCTGACCACCAGCGATTACCAGGTCACGTTCACCAGCGCCACTGACTACACCGTCAAGCGTTCCGACGGCACCGACATGGGCGCGTTCAGCACCACGACCAACCCGCCGCCAGTGATCGACGGTTTCACCCTCGCGCTCAACGGCGGTGCGTTGAGCGCCGGTGACTCGTTCAAGGTCACGCCGACCCGCAACGCAGCCGCGAGCATTCAGACGGTGCTCACCGATCCGAAGAAAATCGCTGCGGCAGGTCCACTGACCGGTGTCGCCAGCGCCAACGGTCTGGGCACTTACACCCAGCCGACGCTCAGCGACAAGATCGACATCTACAACCCGACCGCCCAAGCCGACATGCAGGCAGCGTTGAAGAATTCGACGCCGGTCAAACTGGTATTCGGCGCGGCCAGCGGCGGCAGCCAGTCGTACAACCTGGTGGACGCCAAAGGCGCGACCATCGGCACCGGCACCATTGTTCCGGGCCAGTCGAACACCCTGAACCTGAAAGTCGGCATCGTCGATGCCAGCGGCAACCCGGTGATGGATACGACCGTCACGCCGAACGTACAGAAAACCTTCACCGTGCAGACCACCGTGGGCGGCACGCCGAAATCCGGCGAGACCTTCACCATGAACCTGACCGGTGCGGCGTCTTCGGACAACCGTAACGCGCAGGCGCTGGTCGGCCTGCAAACCGCGCAGAGCGTCGACACCGGTTCGGCGAGCAAGGGCATCAGCCTGACTGACGCCTACAACAAATTGGTGACCAACGTCGGTACCAAGACCGCCCAGGGCAAGTCCGACAGCGCTGCGACCAGCGCGATTCTGGACAACGCCAAGGGCGCGCGCGATTCGTTGTCCGGGGTCAACCTGGATGAAGAAACCGGCAACCTGGTCAAATACCAGCAGTACTACACAGCGTCTTCGCAGATCATCAAAGCTGCGCAGGAAACTTTCGCCACGCTGATCAACAGCCTTTAAGGAGTCGTAATTCATGCGCATTTCCACCGCTCAGTATTACGGAACGCAAGCTTCGGACTATCAGCGTAACTTCAACAAGGCCGTTGCCACTGCCAGCGAGGCGAGCAGCCTGCAGCGCATCAACACCGCGGCGGATGATCCGATCGGTGCCGGGCGCTTGCTGCAACTGGGCCAGCAGGCCGCGATGCTCGATCAGTACAAGACCAACGTCGACACCACCAAAAGTGCCTTGAACGTGCAGGAGTCGACGCTGGAATCGATCACCACGGCGCTGGCGCGTGCCAAAGAGCTTGCGCTGGCTGCGAACAACGGCACGATCACCGACAAGGACCGCCAGGCTTACGCCTCGGAAATGGGCGAGATCCAGCAACAAGTGCTGGGTCTGATGAACGCCAAGGACGCCAACGGCAACTACCTGTTCTCCGGCTCGAAAACCGACACCGCGCCATACTCGAAAAATGCCGACGGCACCTTCAGTTACAACGGCGACCAGACCACCATCAATCTGGGCATTGGCGACGGCATGACTGTCGGCACCAATACCACCGGTTGGGACGCCTTTCAGCAGACCATCAACACCGGTCGCACCAACACCAAAATGACCGCACCCGCTGTGGATGACGGCCGTGTCGTGCTGTCCAACGGCACCGTTGGCACCGCGGCCAGCTACGATGCCAAATTCAGCGCCGGGCAGCCGTATACCATCGATTTTGTCAGCAGCACCCAGCTGAAAATCACCGATGCCCTGGGTAATGACGTCACCGCCGAAGCCAGCCAGAACGGCCTGATCAGCAACAGCAGCGGCGCCAACCAGACTGTCAGTTTCCGTGGTGTCGACCTCAAATTGAACGTCAACCTCAAGGCCGGCGACACCAACCCGGACGCAGTCATTGCCGGGCACAGTTTCCAGCTGTCGACCACGCCTGATTCGTTCACCACCACGCGCAGCCCGGGCAATACCTCGACGTCGGTAATCACCGGTTCGACCATCACCGACCAGGCCGCGTATACCGCTGCATTCCCGCAGGGCGGCGCAGTCCTCAAGTTCACCAGCGCGACCGATTTCGATCTGTACGCAGCGCCGGTGACGGCTGACAGCAAGCCGGTTTCGTCGGGCACCGTCGTCGGTGGCAACGCGACCGCTGCCGGTGTGACCTTCGCACTCGGCGGTGCACCAGCGACGGGCGATCAGTTCTCGATTCAGCCGAACAATCATCAGACGCAGAACGTGCTCGATACCCTGGGCCAGATGATCACGGCGCTGAACACCCCGGTCGATGGCGATCCGGTTGCCAAGCAGAAACTGCAGGGCGCGATGGAGGCCGGCCTCGGCAACATCGACGCCGCCGCCAATCAGATCGGCACCGCCGTCACCACCATCGGTGCGCGCGGTCAGGCACTGGACATGCAAGCCATCACCAACGACAGCCTGAGCACAGCGAACACCACGACCCAAGGCTCGATCCGTGATTCCGATCCGGCCGAAGTCATGACCCGCCTGACCTTGCAGCAAACCATGCTGCAAGCCTCGCAACTGGCGTTCAGCAAGATCAGCCAGTTGGGTCTGTTCAACAAGATCTGACGGTGGGCGGGCGTGCGAGCGCCCGCTGACCTTGTCCCTCTGTTAATGATTTTTTGCGGTATCAAGGGCTCGCTGTTCCGAGCGGGCTCGCACCGCCTGTGAGCCCGCCGTGAATTCACTCCCCCTCGTCAGCATTGCCATTCCTGCGTTCAATCCGCGCTTTTTCGAGCGGACGTTGAACAGTGCCGTCAGCCAGACGTACAGCAATCTGGACATCGTCGTGTGCGATGACAGTCGCGGTGACGAGATCAAGGACATCGTCAGCCTGGTCATCGAGCAAACCGGGATCCAGGTACGCTACGTTCGCAACCCGCAGACCCTGGGCCTGGTGGGAAATCTGAAGGTCTGCCTCGAACAGGCGCGCGGCGAGTTCATCAAATTCCTGTGTGACGATGACCTGCTCTATTCGGCCTGCATCGAACAGCAGGCCCTTGAGTTACAGCGCGAAGAAGTCAGTCTGGTGATCGCTCAGCGGCTGCTGTGGGACGCCAACGACATCATTCTGCCGGCCCGTTTGGAAAACAGCTCGCTATCACCCGTGAGCGCCTTGCTCAAAGGCGACGATGTGCTGAGCATTTTCGAGAAGTTCCCGGTCAATGTCCTCGGCGGCTTCAGCAGTGCGTTGTTCCGGCGTGCCGATGTCGCCGAACTGTTGCCGGCGCTCACTGAAGAGGGTGCATGCTTCGTTGCGACCCTGGATTTCGCCTTGTATGTCTGTCTGCTGCGACGCGGCAACATGGTGACGTCCAACAATGTTCTGAGCGCCGAGCGACTTTACCCTGAGCGTTTGAGCGCGCAGCAACCGATGAAGGATGCTGCCGAGGTTGAGCGCGAGTGGCTTTCGCAAATGCTCAAAGTGCGCAGCGGCGAGGCGGCGCCCGCCAAGGGCTGGGTTCGCTACGTGCGACTGACCAGAGCCGACGAGTCGCCTCGCGTTTGGGAAGAGCTGCCGCTGAGCCGCACGCTGGGTACCAAGCAAAGCCGCCAGGAACTGGGCGTGGGTGTCGACAGCTTCAGTTTTGGCGAGCTCTATGCACAGTGGCTGGCGTGTCGGGTGCTGACCGAGACGCAGCGAAAATGGTTGCCGGAGACCCTTGCGGGCTGGCCGCAGCAGCCGAGAATCGTGCCGATCATCATTGATGCGCAAGGTAGCCGCGACGGGCTTGAGCGCACTCTGCAAGCGCTCGCTGCCCAGGACTATCCGCCGGAGCTGGTGCTGGTGCTGTCCGTAGCCTGTACCGAAGCGCAGCTGCAGGATCGAGTGTTCCACATGCCGTTGCAGGATGATGGTCTGGAGCAGATCAATACGCTGTTGCCGCAACTCGAAGGCGCCGACTGGTTCTATCTGCTGCAACCGGGAGATCGCCCGGTGGCGCCGGCATTGCTGGTAATGGCCGATCGCATCGCGCATTCGCGGTCGCTGACGTGTCTGTACAGTGATGAAGGCAGCCTGCGCGACGGCGAATCGGCGGAACCGGCATTCAAACCGGACTTCAACCTTGACCTCATGCGCAGTTATCCCTACGTCGGCCGAGCGCTGGCATTCCAGCGCGAACGCTTCCTCGCGCTCGGTGGGTTTGCGCCAACATTCGCCGAACTGGCGCCACACGACATGCTCTGGCGGATGGCCGAAAGCGATGGCCTGCACGTCATTGGCCACGTCGCGGAAGTGCTGCTGGAGTCCAAGTTCGACCTGTCGCAATGGCTCACTGAGCCTGGCGTGGTGGAGCAAAGTCCGCGAATTCTCGAGGCGCATCTGCAGCGCCTCGGCATTGCTCATGAAATCCGCCAGAACGGGCCGCTCAATCGTGTCGACTACCGTCACGCGCAGCGCCCTCTGGTGTCGGTGATCATCCTCGCTCAGGACCAGACTGCCGCCTTGCAGCGCTGTGTCGAAACGCTGCTGGAGAAAACCGCCTACACCGAGTATGAATTGCTCTTGGTCGACAACGGCAGCGAAAGCGCCGAAGCGCTGGCGTGGCTGGACGGCATGGCGCAGCTGGGCAGCGACCGGATTCGCGTGCTGCGGTGTGCACAAAAGGACAATGCCGCTGCCGTGCACAACTTCGCCGCACGCCAGGCGCGCGGTGAGTATGTGCTGCTGCTCAATGCCTTTGCGGTGATCACTCAGGCCGACTGGCTCGACGAACTGCTCAATCATGCACAGCGCCCTGAAGTCGGGGTGGTGGGCGCCAAGCTGTTCAACCCGGACGGTGGCGTGCTGCACGCCGGTCTGATCCTGGGTCTGAACGGGCCGGCGGGACTGCCGTTCTATGGCCAGCCGATGCAGTCGGATGGGTATATGCATCGACTGCAGGCTGTGCATGACCTGAGCGCGGTCGGTGGCGACTGCCTGATGATTCGCAAATCGGTATTCGAAGCGGCCGGCGGCCTGGACGAGCAGGATTTCAAACAAACGCTCAATGTCGTGGATCTGTGTCTGCGCATTGGCCGCGACGGTTATCTGGTGGTGATGAACCCGCACGCCGTGCTGGCGGTGGGCGCTCGGCCAGGTACGGCGGCGACGCCGGCAGAGGAAGCGCAGCACGCCGAGGAAAAGGACACGTTTTATCAGCGCTGGCTGCCACTGGTTGCGCGCGATCCGGCCTATAACGTCAACCTGACGTTGCAGGGCGTTGGCGCCACCAACTTCAGTCTTGAACCGGGCCTGCGTACCGGCTGGAGTGCCTTCTCCAAGGCACAACTGCCGAACGTGCTCGCGGTTCCGATCAACGCTTCTGCCATCGGTCACTACCGCATGAGTCAGCCATTGATCGAGCTGGAAGCAGCCAACCGCGTGGAAGGGCGAATCTGCTACGGCTTGCCGTCGATCATCGATATCGAGCGTCAGTCACCCGATGTGATCGTCCTGCAGGGGCGCTACTCGGAGCACGCCATCGATGAAATCCCGCCGCTGAAGAAATTCTTCAATGCCCGACGGATTTTCGAGCTCGACGACTATGTGATCGATGTCCCCCATCGCAATGCACATATTCGCAATATGCCGGGCAAGTCAGACATGGAGCGTATGGTGCGCCGAGCGATCGGCCTGTGCGATCGCGTGGTGGTCTCGACCGCGCCGCTGGCCAACGCGCTGTCGGACATGCATCACGACATTCGCGTGGTGCCGAACATGTTGGCCAAGGATTTGTGGGGACACCTGCGCAGCCAGCGCCGTACCTCGAAAAAACCCCGTGTCGGTTGGGGCGGCGGCACCAGTCACCACGGCGATCTGGCGGTGATTGCCGAGGTGGTACGCGAACTGGCCAACGAAGTCGACTGGGTGTTCTTCGGCATGTGCCCGGATGACTTGCTGCCGTACATGCACGAATTTCACGGTGTGATTCCACTGGATGTGTATCCGGCAAAACTGGCCAGCCTGAACCTTGATCTGGCTCTGGCGCCGTTGGAGTTTCACATCTTCAACGACTGCAAGAGCAACCTGCGCCTGTTGGAATACGGCGCCTGCGGCTATCCGGTGGTCTGCACCGACACCGAGGCCTATCGCGGTTACTTGCCGTGCACACGGGTCAAGACCAACACGACCGATGAGTGGCTGCAAGCGATCCGCATGCATCTGGCTGACCCGGATGCCAGCTACCGCATGGGCGATGAGTTGCGTGAGGTGGTGCTGCGCGACTACGTCTTGCGGGGGGATAACTTGCGGCATTGGGAGTATGGCTGGCTGGCGGATTGATCTGTCGCAAGGCTTCATTGAAAGGCGATCTCTCGGGTCGCCTTTTTTACAGGTTCAACGATTTGTTCGAGTCGATCAGGCGAGCGAATGCGCGCTGGACAGGCAATGCCCGCACTGACGGATCCGGTTTCAACAACAACGCAAGGAAGATGTGATGACAGTCGTGAATGGAACGAGTGAAGCGGACGTCCTGTTGGGCACCGACGGCAATGACCAACTCTATGGACTGGAGTCGGATGATGTCCTGCTGGCAAGTACGGGATCGGATGAGCTTGATGGCGGTGGCGGCTTCGACACAGCGAATTACTACGCAATAACCTCAGGAATCAACGTCGAACTGGCCGAGGGTGCGACTACCGTCACCGGCCCCGACGGCAAGCTCGATACGCTGGTGTCCGTTGAGAAGATCGTCGGCACCTTTTCCAACGATACGTTCAGCAGTTCGGTAGCCGGCGTGACACTGGAAGGCAGCAGCGGTGACGATGTCTACATCGTCAGCGCCGAAGACGTGACCATCGTCGAGGAAGACTGGGGTGGCTACGACGAACTGCGCACCAGCCTCAACAGCATCAAAATGGCTGGTTTCGTCGAGAAGCTGACCTTCACCGGTACCGGTGATTTCAAGGCTTACGGCAGTGACACCGACAACGAGATCATCGCGGGTGCCGGTAACGACTGGCTGTGGGGTGGTGATGGTGCCGATCATTTTGTCGGGGGGGACGGTTACGACACCGTCAGCTACAGCGACAGCCTTGAAGGGGTGCGAGTCGAAGACTTCGCCAACTACGACGGCCTGACCATTGCCTATGGCGATATGTTCACCGGCATCGAAGCGCTTCAGGGCTCGGGCTTCGATGATGTGATTTATCGTCACAAGGACTCGATGAGCATCGATGGTGCGCAGGGCTACGACACTGTGAATTACCGCTACGCCTTCGACGTGGCCAATGTCGTGATCGGCTATGGCAGCAACCTCGCTGGTGACACGCTGCTCAACGTGGAAGAGGTTATCGGTACCTCAGGCGCAGATCGTTTTGTCGTCAACGCCCGTGGTGTGAAGGTGGCTGGCGGTATCGGTGATGACGTTTATACGATCAATAGCACCGGTGTGACTGTCGAAGAAGACGACAGCTTCATGGGCGGTACCGATCATGTGTACACCAGCCTCTGCGAGTTGAAGCTGAGTGCGTTCGTTGAGCGGTTGACCTATACCGGCAGCAGCGATTTCACCGGTTACGGCAATGACGAGAACAATACGATAGTTTCCGGGGCCGGGAACGATGTGCTGCTGGGCGGGGCGGGGGCCGATAACTTTGAAGGTGGCGCGGGCATCGACATCGTCAGCTATGACGACAGCGCTGAAGGCTTGAGCGCCTCGCTGAATTGGGGGGCGCAGAGCGGTATCGCCTTCCATGACGTCTACATCGACATCGAAGGCCTGCGCGGCAGCCAGTTCAATGATGTCCTGGAGGGTGAGTGGGGCGACAACGTCCTTGAAGGCGGTGGTGGTGACGACCAGATTCAGGGTGGCGATGGCAACGACCATATCTACGGTGGTCTGGCATCCGGTCTCGATGCAGCCGGGCAGTCCGACACCTTGCTCGGTGGCTTGGGCGATGACGTCATCATCGCTGCGCGCGACGGTCTGTTTACCTGGGTCAGTGGCGATGAAGGCAATGACAACATTACCCTTGGACGAGGCGTGGCCTATGGTGGGCAGGGGAATGACGTGTTGATCTTCAACGGCACCGGCCCGTCGAGCGTGGGCAGCAGCGGGTTTGGCGAGCAGGGCGATGATACCTATGTGCTGAACACGTCTGCGTTGGTGACGATCAAGGATGAAGGGCTGGATGCCAATGACACGCTGATTCTGAACACGATCGCTGACGCCAGTCAGTTGAGCGTGACCCGTGTAGGCGATGACATTTATCTGCACAGTGCCAATGACGGTAGCAGTGGCGTACCGGACAATGGTGTGCGGCTGGTGGACTGGTATGCGGGGTTTGCGACCATCGAGCATGTTCAGACGGCCGATGGTCAGGTCTTTGAGCTGCCTGCGGGTGGTGATGGGTTTGCCATGTTCGAGTAGTTGTCGGGGGCTTTGAGAAGGAGGGACGAATCTTTGGGTTCGTCCCTTTTTTTGTTTTGGCCTTGGCGGCCTTTGGGCCGACCAGGCTCTTGGTGTTTTGGGTGAATATCCGTATTTTTTTGGTGTGGCCGCTGGCGGTTTCGCCCTTACGGCGAGTCACCTTTTTCAAACGCCAAAAAGGTAACCCAAAACGCTTGCTCCTGCGTTCGGCCCTCGCAGGCTCGGGTTCCTTCGCTGCGGGACCGATCCGGGCGCAGCGGGTACGGTTTGCTGCGCTGCACCTACGTCCGCTGTGTCTGGCTGCGCCAGACGGTCGCTGCGCTCCCACGCCCGGATCAATCCCTCCGCTCAGCCTTCCGATGTCGCTGGTTAGGCAAGATCAAGGGCACTCGAGCTGGCGCTCATTGTTGAGTGGTTAGAAGCGGGTGGTTGGCTTTCGGATTGTGGTGTGGCTGCCCCTCACCCCAGCCCTCTCCCCCTGGAGAGGGAGCCGATCTGTGTTGGCTTCGAAATTTGCGTACAACTCGGAATTGCATGTTGGCGTACGTCTGCCAATCACTGCGGTCAGTCCCCTCTCCCTCCGGGAGAGGGCTAGGGTGAGGGGCTTTTGATTTTTTGCTCGGCTGGTGTTCCTCGTTGTCAATGATTTTGGAGCTGGCGCGTTTCCTGCAAGTCCCCCTCAAATCGCCATAAAACGAGCGCTCGCGGTCATTGCACTGGCGCCCGGAACGGCAAAAGGTGTCGCCGCGAGGCCGCAACGCTCAACAAAGCCATGCGCAGCCCGGTGCAGAACAAGAGGGGAGACGATGAAGGCAGTAATTTTGGCGGGTGGCCTCGGTACGCGCATCAGCGAAGAGTCGCACCTCAAGCCCAAGCCGATGATCGAGATCGGCGGCAAGCCAATTCTCTGGCACATCATGAAGCAGTATTCCGCCCATGGGATCCACGACTTCGTCATTTGCCTGGGCTACAAGGGTTACGCGATCAAAGACTTCTTCGCCAATTACTTCCTGCACACCTCCGACGTGACCTTCAACATGCGTGAGAACCGCATGGAGGTGCACCAGAACTACAGCGAGCCGTGGAGCGTCACGCTGGTCGATACCGGCGAAGAAACCATGACCGGTGGTCGCCTCTTGCGCACTGCGCCTTATCTTAAAGACGAGAAAGCCTTTTGCTTCACCTACGGTGACGGCGTCTCGGATATCGATATCGGTGCTCTGATCCGTTTTCATGAAGCGCACGGCAAGCTCGCGACTGTCACGGCTGTGCAGCCTCCTGGCCGTTACGGTGCGTTGCAACGCACAGGCCACCAGGTCATGGGGTTCACCGAGAAGCCGCGAGGTGATGGCGGCTGGATCAATGGCGGTTTCTTCGTGCTGTCGCCGCAGGTGCTGCCATATATCGCCGGCGATGCGACCAGTTGGGAAGCCGAGCCGCTGATGCAACTGGCCGAGCTGGAACAGCTGCATGCTTATGAACATTCGGGCTTCTGGCAGCCCATGGACACCCTGCGCGACAAGAATCATCTCGAAGCGCTGTGGCAGAGCGGGGAGGCCCCATGGAAGCAATGGGCCTGAGTGCGGATTTCTGGCGCGGCAGACGCGTTCTCGTCACCGGACACACCGGTTTCAAAGGCAGCTGGCTGACCCTGTGGCTGCAAAGCCTCGGCGCGCAAGTCAGCGGGTTTTCGCTGGACCCGTCGACCGAGCCGAGCCTGTTCCAACTGGCGCGGGTCAGCGAGGGCATCAACGACCAGCGCGGTGACTTGCGTGACCTCGGCGCCTTGCTGGAAATCATCGTCGACACCGAGCCGGAAATCGTCCTGCATCTGGCCGCGCAGCCGTTGGTGCGCGAGGGCTATCGCGATCCGCTCGGCACGTATTCCAGCAACGTCATGGGCACGCTGAACCTGCTCGAAGCGATTCGTCAGGTTGGCGGCGTGCGCGCCTGCGTGCTGGTGACCACCGACAAGGTCTACGCCAACAAAGAATGGCTGTGGCCGTACCGTGAAGACGAAGCCCTCGGTGGCCACGATCCTTACAGCAGCAGCAAGGCCTGCTGCGAATTGCTTGCGCAGTCCTATGCCGCGTCGTTCTTCCCGGCGGACAAACACGCCGAACACGGTCTGGCCCTGGCCACCGCGCGTGCAGGCAATGTGCTGGGCGGCGGTGATTTTGCCCCGGAGCGCCTGATCCCCGACGTGCTCAAAGCCTGGAGCGCAGACGAACCCGTGACCCTGCGTTACCCGCAAGCCGTGCGCCCGTGGCAGCACGCGCTTGAACCGCTGGCGGGTTACCTGCAATTGGCTGCTGGCCTTTATGAGCAAGGTCCTGAGTACGCCGGTGCGTGGAACTTTGGTCCCGGTGAAGCGGACATGTGCAGCGTCGGCGAAGTCGTCGAATTGCTCGCCAGCCGCTGGCCGAAAGCCCGTGGTTTGCGCATCGAACCCAGTGAACTGCACGAGGCCGGTCTGCTGCGTCTGGACAGCAGCCGCGCGCGGCAGGTGCTCGGCTGGAAGCCGCGCTGGACGCTGGAACAGTGCCTGACGCATACCCTCGACTGGCACTTGGCCTGGCAGCACGGCCATGACATGCGCGTCGTCACCTTGAACCAATTGAATCTGTACAGAGAGCGTTCATGACCGATTACACCCTGCAGAAAACGCCACTGGAGGGCCTGTATCTCATTCAGCAGAAAGTCTTCTGCGATGAGCGCGGGCGTTTCGCCCGGTTGTTTTGTCAAAGCCGTCTGACCGCTCAGGGTCGGCCTTTCGCGATCCGCCAGATCAATCATTCGCGCACGGTCGGGCAGGGCAGCGTACGTGGTCTGCATTTTCAGAAAGCCGGTTACGCCGAATCCAAGCTGATCACGTGTGTGCGCGGCGCGGTCTGGGACGTGGCGGTCGACCTGCGGCCGCAATCGCCAACGTATCTGCAATGGCATGCGCAAGAGCTGGGCGCTGACGATGGCCGCAGTTTTTTGATTCCTGCCGGTTTTGCCCACGGCTTCCAGTCGCTGACTGACGAATCGGAAGTGCTGTACCTCACCGATGCCGACTACGCACCGGAGCATGAAGCGGGGTTGTCGGCCCTTGACCCGGCACTCGCGATCTCATGGCCACTGCCCGTCAAGAATTTGTCAGCCAAGGATGCCAGTCATCCGCTGCTCGACGGGCGTTTTCAGGGAGTCGAGCTTTGACGGCGACCACCACCACTGTGCTGGTCACTGGCGCCACCGGTTTCGTCGGTCGCCACTTGGTCAGCGCTTTGCTTTCCAGAGGCTTCAAGGTGCGTGCGGTTGCGCGCGACCTTGACTCGGCCCGCAGTTTGCCGTGGTTTGCGCAGGTGGAATTGGTCGCCGCCGATCTGCACGCGCCGGACCTCGATGTCGAGCGTTTGGTTGAAGGCGTGGATGTCGTCGCGCATCTGGCCTGGAGCGGCTTGCCAAACTATCAGGCGCTGTTTCATTTCGAACGCAACCTGCCGGCGGATTACGCGTTTCTCAAGCGTGCGGTCATGGCAGGGGTGAGCCAGGTGCTGGTTACCGGTACCTGTTTTGAATACGGCTTGCAAAGCGGCCCGCTGGCCGAGTCGATCTTGCCCCAGCCTTGCACCCCTTACGGCCTGGCCAAGCACACCTTGCGTATGTTTCTTGAAGCATTGCAGCGAGAGCACGCGTTCACCCTGCAATGGGCGCGATTGTTCTATCTCCATGGCGAAGGTCAGAACGGCAACAGCCTGTTGGCCAGTCTCGACCGCGCCATCGATGGTGGTGAGGCGCACTTCAACATGTCGCAGGGCGATCAGCTTCGCGATTATCTGGACGTTACTGAGGCAGCTGCACAACTGACTTTGCTGATCGGCCGGCCCGACGTCGGCGGTGTCACCAATTGCTGTAGCGGACGGCCGATTTCCGTGCGTGCGCTGGTTGAACAGCGTGTCCGCGAACGCCAGTCCACGATCGAGTTGAATCTGGGCCATTACGGTTACTCCGCCCATGAGCCCATGGCGTTCTGGGGCGATGCCCAGCGGATCTCGCAACTGAAGGGGCAAGAACATGCTGCATGAACTCTATCGCGCGACCGGACTGCCGGTGTTGCAGAACCGCACGTTTGCCAGCGCCGAAGAGGCGCGGGCTTCAGGGGCGGCGGACATTGTTCTGGTGCAGGACAGCCAGAGCGGGCTGATCTTTAACCAGGCCTTCGATGCCGACAAACTGAGCTATGACGTCGATTATCAGAACGAACAGGCGCACTCGACGCAATTTCAGGCGCACCTCAACGATGTCGAAGCAATCCTCGCTCGCCACTTCAAGGGCCAGACGCTGATCGAAGTAGGCTGCGGCAAAGGCTATTTCCTCGAAATGCTGCGGCACAAGGGCTACGCCATTACCGGGATCGATCCTTCTTATGAGGGCGACAATCCGGATGTGATCAAGGCGCCGTTTACCCGCGAGTTGGGGTTGGCTGCCGATGCCATCGTCCTGCGTCATGTGCTGGAACATATCCAGGACCCGGTGAGTTTCCTCCGCGTGATCGCCGAAGCCAATCAGGGCGGACAGATCTATATCGAAGTGCCGTGCTTTGACTGGATCGTCGAGCACAATGCCTGGTTCGACGTGTTCTATGAGCACGTCAATTATTTCCGCCTCGCTGATTTGCGCGCCATGTTCGGCGCCGTCCTTGAGGCCGGGCATCTGTTCGGTGGCCAATATCTCTACATCGTTGCCGATCTCTCGACGCTGCAACGGGCGCCGGTCGAGACGCCGTCCTTGCTGACGCTGTCGACCACCTTCACCGCCAGCCTTGATCGCGCCGTTCAGATCATTCAATCCGCGCCGGCGCAGGGCTCGGCCATTTGGGGCGCTTCGTCCAAGGGCGTGATTTATTCACTGGCCTTGCAGCGCGCCGGTGTGGCGGTCGATCGCGTCGTGGACATCAACCCGGCCAAGCAGGGACGTTACCTGCCCCTCAGTGGCGCGCGGGTGTCCTCGCCGCAAGAGGCCATGGATGCGCTGCCTGCAGGCGCCCACGTGTTTGTGATGAACTCCAACTACCTCGAAGAAATCAAGCGGATGACTGGCGCACGCTACGTCTATCACGCCGTCGACAGCGCTTCGTTTCAGTGACCCTTGAGATTATTAAGATGACCGAAAACAATATCCACAAAGCCTTCGAAGCCGAATGCCAGGAAGAGATCGCGCGCCAGGGTGACGACCAGAAAGTGGTAGCACTGGCCCGGGATTTCTTCAACGAATCGGCCCGCCACAAATACAGCTACCACTTCTCGTGGATGGGCCGTCCGATCATCCAGTTGCCGCAAGACATGATGGCCATGCAAGAGATCATCTGGCAGGTCAAACCGGACCTGGTCATTGAATGCGGCATCGCCCATGGCGGTTCGATCATTTACTACGCCTCGTTGCTGGAGCTGCAAGGCCACGGCGAAGTGCTGGGTATCGACCTCGATATTCGCCCGCACAACCGTGAAGCGATCGAAAGCCACCCGATGGCCAAGCGCATCCAGATGATCGAAGGTTCGAGTATCGATGAGGCGACCGCGCAGAAAGTCCGCGCGATTGCCGAGGGCAAGAAAGTAATTCTGGTCCTCGATTCCAACCATACCCACGACCACGTCCTCGAGGAGCTGCGCTTGTACGCGCCGCTGGTTTCGGTGGGCAGCTACTGCGTGGTGATGGACACCGTGGTTGAAGATATGCCAGCGGACTTTTTTCCGGATCGCCCGTGGGGTCATGGCGATAACCCGAAAACCGCCGTGTGGAAATACCTGGAAGAAAACAAGGATTTTGAAATCGATCGGCAGATGCAGAACAAACTGCTGATCACCGTGGCGCCGGACGGTTATCTGCGCCGCGTTCGTTAATTCGCAACATTACCCAGCGTTGTTTCGGCGAGCCGCCGGTTGTGGAGAGAAGTTATGCAAGGCAAGTACAGTTCTGAACTGACGCTACCGCTCGACGAGTTGTTGACGGTGGTGCTGATTACTCACAACCGGCCGGCGTTCCTGCGCCGTGCGGTGAAGTATTACAGCAGCTTGCCCTGCCGAATCATGGTGCTGGATTCCACGCCGGAACGTCCGGAAGGCGATTTTTCCGCGGTCGATTATCATCACGTGCCGCAATTCGCCTACTGGGGCATGCAGGCCAAACTGGCCTATGGCGTCGAACAACTGACCACGCCCTATATGGTGCTGGCGGCGGATGACGACTTCATCGTGTTCGATTCGCTCTGCGAGTCTGTCGGCTTTCTTCAGGCCAATCGTGACTACGGCATGTGCCATGGTTATTGCCTGATGTACCTGGCCAAGGCCGATGGGGTGAACTACTACCGCCGCGACAAGAAGGTTCAGGAAGACTATTCATCCGAGCGCGCGCAGGACCGCGTCATTGACTACATGAGTCAGTACATCCCGCCGTTTTACGCGGTGACCCGTACCGATCTGATGAAAACCTGGCACTCGGCATTGCCGCCGGGGACCAATTTTCAATGGCAGGAAATCGGTCACGTGTACTTCCTGCTGGCCAGCGCCAAGGCTCGGATCCTGCCAATTCCTTATGTGGTGCGCGAGATCAACTACGGCGTTTCCGAACACAATACCGATGTGTATCACTCGCTCACCTATCTCGATGCCAAGTCAGTCGCCGAACGAGAGGCGTTCGCCGATTTCCTCGTCTCGCTGCCTACCGGTATTCAAAACCTCGATGCAGGGCAAGCCAAGGCATTTGCTCTGGAGAGCTTTGCGGCGATGGCCGAGAGTCTGGCGGTCGGTCGGGCGTTGACTGCCGAGCTGATTTTCGAGTCGACCTGGAATCAGCAATTGCGCCGGCCTGATCGGCGTTTCGGCCCACTGCAGTACGTCGAGATGCCGTTCTACAACCAGGTGTTTTTCGATCTTCTGGAACAGTTTGAATTCATGTTGCATACCCTGCCGGCGGGTCGCCTTCAGCTGGAAGGGCTGGAAGGCGTATGGACGCGTCAGGCGCATCTGCTGCAGGCACGCAATAACGATACGCCGGAGAGCGTGATTGACCGGTTGTGGCAGGCGCATGATCTGAATGCGTTCAATCAAGTGGTTGCCAAGCGTTTGGCCGCGCAATTGCAAACGCTCGGTGACGAGGCGGCGGCGCAACTGCATGAATGGATCGCGCGGCTCGAGGCGCTGACGGTCGACGACCATCAGGTCACGTTCGACAAGATGCAATCGGGACGTTTGTTGAATTGGCTGGCTGCACGCGCACCGGCCATCGAGCAGCTCGAGTCGATCCGCCAGCACGTGGCTGCTGAAGGTGGTGGCCCGCAGTTCGGTATCTTCCTGCTTGATCTGGACAACGACATCGACAAGTTGCAGGTGTCGCTCGACAGCCTGGTCGAGGGGTACTGCAAAGCATTCAGAATTGTCGTGTTCACCACCGGTGAAGCGCCGGCAGCGACCACTGCGCAGAACACCTTGCACTTTGTCCGTGTCACACCGGGCAATCTCGTCGACAAACTCAACCAGAGCGCTCAGCAGTCGCCAAGCGACTGGCTGATGTTGGCTCAGGCCGGTGATGAGTTCACCGCCAGTGGTCTGTTGCGCGCCAGTCTTGAACTGATGGGTGCCCAAGGTGTGCGTGCTGTCGCCACCGATGAAATCCAGCGCAAGGAAAACGGGGCGCTGGTCGACGTGTTCCGCCCCGGTTTCAATCTGGATCTGCTGCAAAGCGTGCCGTCACTGATGGCGCGCCATTGGTTGATCCGGCGCCAGGTGCTGCTCGAGGTTGGCGGCTATCAGGCCGATTTCAGCAAGGCGCTGGAATTCGATCTGTTGCTGCGCATCATCGAGCAAGGTGGCCTCGACGGCCTCGCGCATCTCGACGAGCCGCTGCTGATCACCGAGCGGGCGCCTCTGGAGGAAAACGCCCATGAACGTCTGGCATTGCTGCGCCATCTCGGCAATCGCGGCTACAAGGCCAAGGTCACTTCGGAAATGCCGGGCACTTGGCAAATCGATTATCGCCACACCGAACAGCCACTGGTTTCGATCATTGTGCCGGTCATCGATGATTTGCCGGCGCTGCGCCGCTGCCTGGAAGGCGTGCTGCTGCGAACCCGTTACAGCCGCTATGAAGTATTGCTGGCGGCGAGCAGCCAGCAGTCGGCGCAGGTCAATGACTGGCTGGGCACGTTGCATCATGCCAAGGTCAAGGTGCTGCGTGCCGATCAGCCACTGAGCGAGGTCGCGCGGTACAACGCCGCCAGCGAGCAAGCCCAGGGCGATTATCTGGTATTGCTGGCGGCTGACAGTGAAGTGGTCAATCCGAACTGGATCGATTCGCTGCTCAATCACGCCCAGCGCCCGGAAGTCGGCATCGTCGGTGCCAAGCTGGTCGACCGCGACGGCAAGGTCTCGCACGCCGGTTTGATCCTGGGTCTGAACGATGGCGTGGGTTCGCCTTTCATCGGCGAGAAACACAAGGCCGAGGGTTACATGCAGCGTCTGGTCGCCGAGCAAAATTATTCGGCCGTCTCCAGGGTCTGCATGATGGTGCGCAAAGAACTGTACAGCGCCTTGGACGGGCTGGATGAGGCGACTTTTGCCGAAGGTTTCGCCGATGTCGACCTGTGCCTCAAGGCCGGTCAGGCCGGTTACCTCACCGTGTGGACGCCGCTGGTACAAGTGCTGCATAACGGCGAGCAGGCACAGCAGCCAGCGGCACTGGCGACGCTGCGTGAAAAATGGCCCGCCGCGTTCGCGCACGACCCGGCCTACAACGCCAACCTGGCCCTGACCGGCAAAGGTTTTACCCTGGGCGAAAGTGCCCCGATCAACTGGGCACAGTTGCTCGCTTAAGCTCGCCGGACAGGAATCAGAACATGTTCAACGGTAAATCGATCTTCATCTCCGGCGGCACCGGCTCGTTCGGGCGCAACTTCATCCGTCGCTTGCTGGAGCAATACCAGCCCAAGCGCGTGGTGGTGTTTTCGCGCGATGAGCTGAAACAGTACGAGATGCAGCAGACGTTCAACGCGCCGTGCATGCGCTATTTCATCGGTGACGTGCGTGACGCCGATCGCTTGCGTCAGGCCATGCGCGGTATCGACTACGTGGTGCATGCCGCCGCGCTCAAGCAGGTGCCTGCGGCCGAATACAATCCGACCGAATGCATTCGCACCAACGTCAATGGCGCGGAAAACATCATCGCCGCCGCCATCGACAACGGGGTGAAAAAAGTCGTGGCGTTGTCTACCGACAAAGCGGCCAGCCCGATCAATCTGTACGGTGCGACCAAGCTGCTCTCGGACAAACTGTTCGTCGCCGCCAACAACATTGCCGGCGAGCAGCAAACCCGTTTTGCCGTGGTGCGTTACGGCAACGTTGCCGGTTCGCGCGGCTCGGTGGTGCCATTCTTCAGCAAGCTGATCGCCGACGGTGCGCAGGAGTTGCCGATCACCGACGAGCGCATGACCCGGTTCTGGATCACCCTCGATCACGGCGTGCAATTCGTGCTCGACAGCTTCGCGCGGATGCACGGCGGCGAAGTCTTCGTGCCGAAGATCCCGTCGATCCGCATCGTCGATTTGGCGCGTGGCATGGCCGAACATCTGCCGCACAAAAACGTCGGCATCCGACCCGGCGAAAAGCTGCATGAGCTGATGGTGCCGCTGGACGATGCGCGCATGACCCTGGAGTTCGAGGATCACTACACTATTCAGCCATCGATTCGCTTCACCAGCGTCGATGTCGATTTCGCCGTCGACAAACTTGGCGAGCGGGGGCGCGCGGTGAGCGAAGATTTCGAGTACCGCTCCGACACCAACCCGCAGTTCCTTTCGGTCGGGCAGATCGCCGATCTGCACGCGAAACTCTCGGCATGATCCCCTACGGTCGGCAAAGCCTCGATCAGGCGGACATTGATGCGGTGGTCGCGGTGCTGCAATCGGACTGGTTGACCCAGGGGCCGACCATCGAACGCTTCGAGCAGGCGATGGCCGCGCGTTGCCAGGCCGATTTCGCCGTGGCGGTGTGCAACGCCACCGCGGCGCTGCATATCGCTTGTCTGGCGGCGGGGCTGGGGCCGGGCGATCGTTTCTGGACCACGCCGAACACCTTTCTCGCCTCGGCCAACTGCGGACGCTATTGCGGTGCCGAGGTGGATTTCGTCGACATCGATCCGCTGACCTGGAACCTCGACGCGGTGGTGCTGGCGGCGAAGCTGGAACAGGCCGAGCGCGACGGCACGCTGCCCAAGGTCCTGGTCGCGGTGGCGTTCTCCGGGCAGAGCTGTGACATGCGGCGCATCGCCGAACTGGCTGAGCGCTACAACTTCACCGTGATCGAGGATGCCTCGCACGCGGTTGGCGCCAGCTATGCCGGGCGCCCGGTGGGGTGCGGCGAATTTGCCGCGATGACGGTGTTCAGCTTCCATCCGGTGAAGATCATCACCAGCGCCGAGGGCGGCATGGTCCTGACCAATCGCCCGCACCTGGCCGAGCGTCTGCAACGCCTGCGCAGTCACGGCATGACCCGTGATGCGCAGCAGATGACCGAGCCCAGTCACGGGCCTTGGTACTACCAGCAGATCGAGCTGGGCTTCAACTATCGGATCACTGATCTGCAAGCGGCGCTGGGGCTGTCACAGCTGGGCAAACTGGACGAATTTGTCGCGCGTCGCCGCGAACTGGCGGCGCGTTACGATCGCTTGCTCGCCTACTTGCCGGTAACGCTGCCAAGTGCGCAGCCGGAAGCTGAGTCGGCGTGGCACCTGTATGTGGTGCGCCTGCAGACCGAGCGCATCAGTCTCAGTCATCGTCAGGTCTTCGAAGGTTTGCGCGCCGCCGGTATCGGCGTGAACCTGCACTACATCCCGGTGCACTTGCAGCCTTACTATCAGGACCTTGGTTTTGCCGCAGGTGATTGTCCCGAGGCTGAACGCTATTACGCTCAAGCCATCAGCTTGCCGCTGTACCCCTTGCTGAGCGATGAGCAGCAAGATCATGTAGTCGAGCAACTGCGCCGACTGACCGAAGGATGACCGCTGCGGCGGTGGACGAGACTGTGTCATGCGTGATTTGAGCGAGCAGGAAAGGTTCTGGCAGGGTGAGTTCGGCAACCAGTACGTGGAGCGCAATGTCGGCCAGGCGCTGGTGGCGGGCAATCTAGGGTTCTTCGCCAAAGCGCTGAGCCGCGCGGGGCGCGTCGACAGTCTGCTGGAACTGGGCACCAACGCCGGCAACAATTTGCAGGCACTGCATCAGTTATTGCCGCGCTGCGAACTGTTCGGGGTGGAGATCAACGCAACGGCGTGTGCGCAGGCGCAGGCGCTGGACATTGCGCAGATCTGGCACGGTTCGTTGTTCGATTTTCCTGCCGAGCGTCGCTACGATCTGACCCTGAGCAAAGGCGTGCTGATCCATCTGGCCCCTGGGCTGTTGCCGCGCGCCTATGCGCAGCTGTACGAGCTGAGCCAGCGCTATATCCTGATCGCCGAGTATTACAATCCGGCGCCGGTGGAAATTGCCTACCGCGGCAACAGCGGCAAGCTGTTCAAGCGCGATTTTGCCGGGGAAATGCTCGACCGCTTTGCTGACTTGCAGTTGGTCGATTATGGTTTCGTCTATCACCGTGATCCGCAGTTTCCGGCGGACGACATCACGTGGTTCCTGTTGGAAAAACGCCCTTGAGCAACGTCGCAATCATCCCTGCCCGAGGCGGCAGCAAGCGTATCCCGCGCAAGAATCTCTTGCCGTTCGACGGCGTGCCGATGATTGTCCGCTCGATCCGCACAGCGCTGGATTCAGGTGTGTTCGAGCAGGTCGTGGTCAGCACCGACGACGCCGAAATTGCCGAGGTCGCGAGGGCGCACGGTGCGCAGGTACCGTTCATGCGTCCGGCAGCACTGGCCGATGATTTCACCGGCACTGCGGCGGTCATCGCGCATGCACTGGAGCAACTGTCGCCGTTTGATTTCGCTTGCTGCATTTACGCCACTGCGCCGCTTTTGCAGGCGCGCTATCTGCGTCAGGGTTTCAAGCTGCTGGAACAGCATCCTGATCGATCATTTGCGTTCTCGGTTTGCGATTTCGCTTTTCCGGTGCAGCGTGCGCTGACAATGGACGGGGAGGGCGCCTTGACGGCGTTGTATCCCGAGTTTCGCAATACCCGCTCGCAGGACCTGCCCGAGGCGTATCAGGATGCCGGTCAGTTTTACTGGGGGCGCAGCGCGGCGTGGTTGCGCGGTGACGTGCTGTACTCGCCAGCCAGCCTGCCGGTGATTCTGCCGCGATATCTGGTCCAGGATATCGACACGCCCGAGGACTTCAAACGCGCCGAATACCTGTACGCGGCGCTCAAGGCCGGCGGAGAGCTTTCATGAGAGTGCTGATTCGCGCCGACGCCTCGCCGACCATTGGCAGCGGTCACATCGCCCGCTGTCTGACATTGGCGCGGGTACTGAAACAGCAAGGCAGTCACGTCGCGTTCGCCTGTCGGCGGTTGCCGGGGCATCGACTGGATGCCCTGAGTGCCGAAGGCTTCGAGACCTTTGCACTGCCCGAGCGCTATCGCGACGAGGACCCGCTGCAGGCCATCGAATCGATGTTGCCGTGGCAGTTCGATATCGATGCGCTGGGCCAATTGCTGGACGGGCACGCGGAGTTCGACTGGATCATCGTCGACCATTACGGCCTCGACCATCACTGGCAAACCGCGGCGCGGCGCTGGGCGCATCGCATTGCGGCGGTGGACGATCTGGCCACGCGGCGCTACAGCGTCGATCTGCTGCTCAATCAGAATCTGTCCGGACTCAGCGAAAACTACGCGCCGCTGCTACCGGCGGGATGCCGCACCTTGCTCGGCCCACGCTATGCGATGTTGCGCGAGGAATTCGACTGCGCGGCGATCGAAATCAAGCCCACGGCGCGCCGGGTATTGGTCAATTTCGGCGGCTTCGACGCGGCGATGCAGACCCACCATGCGATGCTCGCTCTGGCCGATTTCAACGAACTGCAAGTGGACTTCGTTGCCGGTGCCGACAACCCGGCGTGGGCACAAATGCAGGCACTGGCCGAGAC
Source organism: Pseudomonas koreensis (assembly GCF_036668835.1). GTDB lineage: Bacteria > Pseudomonadota > Gammaproteobacteria > Pseudomonadales > Pseudomonadaceae > Aquipseudomonas > Aquipseudomonas koreensis_I. The sequence continues at coordinate 537,322 of NZ_JAZEVW010000001.1, read as the reverse complement.
GCGGCCGAACTGGCGCTTGCACAGTTTTGTCAGCGATTTTTATCAGCGCATGACCGAAGCCGACCTGTTTATCGGCGCTGGCGGCGGTACCAGTTGGGAACGTGCGGCGCTTGGGTTGCCGACCATGTGCATCGCGGTGTCGAACAACCAGCAGGCCAACAGTGAAGTCATGGCGGCCGCAGGCGCGCATGTGTTTCTGGGCGCTCGTGAGCAAGTCAGCGTTGTGCAATTGCGCGATGCGGTCGGCTTCGTCGCCAACAATTTCTATTTGCGGCAGAGCCTGGCTGAACGTTCGCGGCAACTGGTCGATGGCCGCGGTGCCGAGCGCGTTGCAGCAGCATTGGCCGGCGCGGTGCTGAAGTTGCGTCCGGCAACGCTCGACGACGCGCAGTTGCTGTTCGACGGGCGCAATGCCGAAGCGGTGCGGCGCGGGTCGCTGGACTCCGGCGTGATCGACTGGCCGCAGCATCTGGACTGGCTGTCGGCGAGTCTGCGCAATCCGCAGCGGCTGTTGTTGATTGCCGAGGCGGACGATGGTGCCGTCGGTGTCGTGCGTTATGACCTGCGCGGGTCTGATGCGGAAGTTTCACTGTATCTGCTCGAGGGGCGCATCGGCCTGGGCTGGGGCAGGGCGCTGCTGGCGCGTGGCGAAGCGTTCGTTACGATGCACTGGGCGCAACTGAAAGCCATCACCGCTCGGGTTTTGCCAGGCAACATCCCGTCGTTGAATCTGTTTCGAGACGCCGGCTTCAGCCAGGACGCCTGCGTGTTCACCCGTGTTCTGAAGGATCAATCGCATGACTAGCTTCAAGATTGGCAATCGCTCGATCGGTGCCGATGCGCCGCCGTTCATCATTGCCGAGATGAGCGGCAATCATAACCAGTCGTTGGAGGTCGCCCTGCAAATCGTCGAGGCCGCTGCCAAGGCTGGTGCGCATGCCTTGAAGCTGCAAACCTATACCGCCGAGACCATGACCCTGGATCTGGCCGAAGGCGAATTCTTCATCAAGGATCCGGGCAGTCTGTGGGCCGGCACCTCGCTGTACGAGCTGTACGAAAAAGCCCACACGCCGTGGGAATGGCACGCGCCGATTTTTGCTCGGGCCAAAGAATTGGGGATGCTCGCGTTCTCGACGCCATTTGATGACAGCGCGGTGGATTTTCTCGAAAGCCTCGATGTGCCGGCCTACAAGATCGCCAGTTTCGAAAACACCGACCTGCCGCTGATTCGTCGTGTGGCGGCTACCGGCAAGCCGTTGATCATTTCCACCGGCATGGCCAGCATCGCCGAACTGGATGAAAGCGTGCGGGCCGCGCGTGAGGCCGGCTGCAATAATCTGGTGCTGCTCAAATGCACCAGCACCTATCCGGCGACGCCGCTCAACAGCAACGTGCGCACGATCCCGCATCTGCGAGAACTGTTCGGTTGTGAGGTCGGGCTGTCCGATCATTCGATGGGCGTTGGCGTTTCGGTTGCGGCGGTGGCGCTCGGGGCGACGGTGGTTGAAAAACATTTCACCCTCGACCGTTCAGCCGGTGGTGTGGACGCGAGTTTTTCCCTGGAACCTGCGGAAATGGCCAGCCTGGTGGCGGAAACCGAGCGCGCCTGGCAAGCCATGGGCCAGGTGCATTACGGCGTCACCGAGGCCGAGCGCAAGTCGCTGGTGTATCGGCGCTCGCTGTATGTCACCGCCGACATGGCCGCCGGTGACACCTTCAGTCGCGACAATCTGCGCGCGATTCGCCCGGGTCTCGGTCTGCCGCCCAAGCACACCGACGCCGTCCTCGGCCGCCGCGCCCGTGCGCCGATCAAGCGCGGTACGCCGCTGGACTGGTCGCTGCTCGAATAAGCCGATCTGCACCGATTCGGCTAAATAGCGTGACCTGCGAGTCATAACGCGCATCTTCACTGTATTGTATTGATCGGGGAGATGGCGCCTGGCCCGTATTGCGGTTCCAGTGATAGCCCTTTGCGCTCCCCGTGGCTGCCCGTTGTGGCGGCCATTTGCTGTTTGTCGGCGCCCCTCGAAATCCTTGCGAGCGGTGGTCTTGGGCTGTTTTTTATTGGGAAGCCGTAATGATTGGCATAAAAAGCATTGCGAGCTACGTTCCTGTAGCCGGCGTGGACAATTACGCACAAGGTGCAAAATTCGAGAAGGATGAAGAATTCATCCTTGGCAAGATCGGCTCGGCATTCCTGCCGCGCAAAGACGCTGAGCAGGAAACCTCCGATCTGTGCGTGGAAGCGGCCAATGCGCTGTTTGCCAGTAATCCGCAACTGAAGCGCGAATCGATCGACGCGCTGATCGTCGTCACCCAGAACGGCGACGAAGAAGGCCTGCCGCACACCGCGGCGATCGTGCAGGACAAACTGGGCCTGCCGACAAACGTAGCGGCGTTCGATATTTCCCTGGGCTGCTCGGGTTATGTCTACGGCATCTACGCGATCAAGGGCTTCATGGAAGCCGCCGGCCTGAAAAACGGCCTGCTGATTACCGCTGACCCGTACTCGAAAATCGTCGACCCGGAAGACCGCAACACCACCATGCTCTTTGGCGACGCCGCCACCGCAACGTGGATGGGCGAAGATCCGACCTGGGCGCTGGGCAAGGCCAAGTTCGGCACGGACGGTTCCGGCGCACCGCATTTGAAAGTCACCGACGGCGTGTTCTTCATGAACGGGCGTCAGGTGTTCAACTTTGCCCTGCTCAAAGTCCCCGCTCACTTGCACGAACTGCTCGATGATTCCGGTCTCAAGTCCGATGACATCGATGCGTTCTGCATTCACCAGGGCAGCGCGGCGATCGTCGACGCCGTGGCGCGACGTTTCGAAGGCGAGCCTGAGAAGTTCATCAAGGACATGGTCGAGACCGGTAACACCGTCTCGTCCAGCATTCCGTTGCTGCTGGAAAAACACGCGCTTGATTCGCAATGGCAGCGGGTCGCGCTGAGCGGCTTCGGGGTCGGTCTGTCGTGGGGTTCGGCGATCATCTATCGTCCCTGATCGACACAAAAACAGCGGATACAAAAATAGCGTTCAAGGTTAACCTTGAACGCTATTTTTTTGCCTGATACGGAGCGCGAGGCGTCATGAGCGAGTTTTTTCAAGCCAATGCGCAGGTGTTGCAGCGGCGCTGGCCGGCGCTGTTCCAGCGCTTGCAGGCCGAGGACAGCGCAGGCGTTGCCGCTGAACTGGTGCACGGGCTCGGCTCGACGCTGAGCGTCAATGGCGTGCAACTGACCAGTCGCCATGACCGCCTGCATGAGGCGGGGGTACAAGCGGCGAGCCTGCCGGAAAAACCGCAACTGCATGTCTATGGCACCGGGTTGGGCGATTTGCCCGGTGTACTGCTGGAGCGTGCCGGTCTTGAGCGCTTGTACGTGCATATCCTTAATGGCGCACTGTTCGCACTGGTGCTGCAACTGCTCGATCAGCGCCAGTGGCTGGACGATCCGCGCGTTGAGTTGTTTTACGCCGATGAGCATGCTGATTTCTTCACGCCGTTTTTCGCCCTGCCAGCGGAGCTGCTGCTGGCCGATGACAGCAATGCGAAGATTCGCGATCGACTGGTCAACGAAATCCACCTGACGTTCAACAACCGCGAGTTCGATCCGCAGTCAGCGCAGATTCAGCAGCGCTTGCAGGAGTGCCTGCCGGTGTTGCTTGGTGATGCTGATGTGGCGCAACTGTTCGGTCGCTGCACCGGGCAAGAGATCTATGTGATTGCCACCGGGCCGAGCCTGGAGCAGCATTTCGAGCGGCTGGCGGCGATCCGCCAACGTGCCGAGCGGCCTCTGTTCATCTGTGTCGATACCGCTTATCGCCCGCTGCGTGAACATGGCATCGCGCCTGACCTTGTGGTGAGCATCGATCAGCGCATCGGCTTCCGCCATCTGCCCTGCGAACAGTCCGATGGCATCCCGCTGGTGTACCTGCCGATGAGCGATCCGACGGTGTTGCAGGCCTGGAAGGGCAAACGCTACGGCGGCTATTCCGCAAGCCCGATCTACGCGGACTTGCGTGAGCAATACCCGCGCGGCCAGTTGCACGTCGGCGGCAGCGTGATTCATCCGGCGGTGGATCTTGCAGTGAAGATGGGCGCTGCGACGATCACCCTGTTTGGCGCTGACTTCGCGTTCCCGATGAACAAGACCCATGCCGGTTGGGGCGATGGCGATCTGGGGCCGCCGGTGAATCAGGCGCGCCACTGGGTGCGTGACGGCCACGGGCAGCGGGTCAGTACGCAGCTCAATTTTCGCGGTTATCTGTGTGTGCTGGAGCGCTACATTGCTGCGCATCCGCAGGTCGAGTTTCTCAACAGCAGTCGATCCGGGGCGCTGATCGCCGGAACCGCTTTCAATCAGGAGTTCGTGCAATGAATGCCTTGGGGCACTGTAAAGACCAGTGCCGCCAGTGCGCGGCATTGTTTCGGCTGGGCCGTGATGTCGAGGCCGCACTGAGCATGGTCGATGTCTTCGAAAACGCCCAGCAATGCCTGGCGTCAGCCTCTGTAGAGACGCAGCAGCAATGGGCGCAGGTGTTGACGCAAATGTTTGAATGTCAGGAGCGTCAGGACTGGCTGGCCCTGGCCGATTTTATGGAGTACGAACTGGTCGAACTGCTGGAAAGTGCTGCGGCCTGAACAGGCCGATGGCGCTGGCCCGCCGCTTTGCGCGGCAGGCGGTTTTATGGCGTCAGTTTTTCGCGGTTGGATGGCGGCTAAGTCTTTGTTTTCTCGGGGGTGGCGTGGTGATGGCAAATTTTTTTCAAAAAGCCCTCAAGCAACCTGCAAACCCGACGATAACTATTACGAAGGTTCTCTAGGCCATACCCGGCGGTTGCCAGGGCCGGAAGCCGCAGTACCCAACCAACGAGGAATTCGTCATGGCTTTAACAGTAAACACCAACACCACATCGTTGAACGTTCAGAAAAACCTGAACCGCGCTTCCGACGCTCTGTCCACTTCGATGCAGCGCCTGTCTTCCGGCCTGAAAATCAACAGCGCCAAAGACGACGCCGCTGGCCTGCAGATCTCCAACCGTATGTCCTCGCAGATTCGCGGTAACACCCAGGCCATCCAGAACGCCAACGACGGTATCTCCGTTGCCCAGACCGCTGAAGGCGCTCTGCAAGCTACTACCGACATCCTGCAGCGTATGCGTGAACTGGCTGTTAAAGCCCGTAACGGTACCAACGGCACTGCTGACCAGACCGCTACCAACGCTGAATTCGCTCAGATGTCCGACGAGATCACCCGTATCTCGGCTTCGACCAACCTGAACGGCAAAAACCTGCTGGACGGTTCGGCTGGTACTGTGACTCTGCAAGTAGGCGCAAACACCGGTTCGGCTAACCACATCGACCTGGTACTGAGCTCCAAGTTCGACGCCGTCAGCCTGTCGGTTGGCAGCGGCACTGTTGTACTGACTGGCGCCAGCCCTTCTGACGCTGCCGTCGCCATCGACAGCGCGATCACTGCAATCGACGCAGCTATCGCTAACATCGGTGCAACCCGCGCCAGCCTGGGTGCTTCGCAAAACCGTCTGACCAGCACCATCCAGAACCTGCAGAACATCACTGAAAACACCACCGCTGCTCAGGGTCGTGTACAGGACACCGACTTCGCCGCTGAAACTGCTAACCTGACCAAGCAGCAGACTCTGCAGCAAGCTTCGACCTCCGTACTGGCTCAAGCCAACCAACTGCCTTCCGCTGTACTGAAGCTGCTTCAGTAATTCGGATCGAGTTTAAGCGGGGGGGTGCGCTTGTCGTGCTCTCTCGCTTTTTTACGTTAAGAGGTGATGGGCATGGACATGAGCGTAAAGCTTAACGTGTCTTATCCGGCTCCCAAGCCAGTGCCACCGGTTGCTGACAAACCGTCAGAGCTGCCTAAAGTCCAAAAGACTGAAGCACCGGTCGCTGCCAAGGATCAGGATTCGGACGGCGCCAAGTTGAAACTTGCGGTGCAAGAGATCGAAAAGTTCGTCCAGTCGATCAAGCGTAATCTGGAGTTCTCGATTGACGAGCATTCCGGCAAAGTCATCGTCAAGGTGATCGCAAGCGAGACAGGTGAAGTCGTTCGGCAGATTCCTTCCGCCGAAGCCCTCAAGCTGGCGGACAGCCTCGCCAATGCAAGTCACGTGTTGTTCGACGCCAAAGTCTGATAAATGGCATGAATAGTGTTTGTTCGTTCCCAAGACGCCTTTAACGGTCAAAAGAATGGCAACAATCTGAAGGGAGATGCACATGGCAAGTCCAATTCTACCGGGTTCCGGACTGGGTTCCGGCCTGGACATCGGCGCGATCGTGACTGCGCTGGTCAACGCCGACAAGTCTGCCAAGCAGACGCAGATCGATACCGCAACGAAAACCAATAGCCTGAAGATCTCCGGCGTCGGTTCGCTGAAAAGTGCATTGGCGGCATATCAGAAAGCAATGGGTGATCTGAACAAGGCAACGAGCCCGGCGTTCGCCGGTTTTACTGCGACTTCGGACACGCCGACTGTTGTCGGTGCCACATCGGATAAAACCGCCGTACCGGGTACCTATAGCGTTGTTGTGAAAAATCTGGCCACCGGCTCGAAAGTAGCCAGTGCCGCCTTCGCCGGCGGGGCCGCCAGTGCCATTCCGAGTGGTACTCTGAAAATCAGTCAGAATGGCATTGATTACAATGTCGCGATTCCGGCCAATGCCACCTTGCAGTCCACCCGCGATGCGATCAACACCGCGCAGGCCAGCAATGGTATTTCGGCCAACATCGTGACCGACAGCACCGGTTCGTCGCGTCTGGTGCTCAGCTCGAACAAGACAGGTGCCGGCATGGACCTGCAGGTCAGCGGGATCGCTGGTCTGGAGATTGATGGCACCCAGGAAATGGGCAGTAGCCCGGCAGCCGGTGCGTCCGGCGCTGTCGGTAAGCTGGCGATGGATGCCAGTCTGACCATCGACGGCCTCGCCGTTACCAGCAAGACCAATACCGTGACCGATGCAATCAGCGGCATGACCCTGAATCTGGTCACCGCAAGTCCTGTCGTCGGTGGCGTGGCAACGCCGTCTACCGTGTCGGTCGCCACCAATACCGCCGGGATTCAGACGTCGTTGCAGTCGTTCATCGACTCCTATAACACCTTGAAGAAAACCATCGACACCTTGTCCAAGGCAACGCCGGACGCCGATGGCAACCTGACCGTTTCGGCAGCGTTCACGGGTGACGCTCTGCCGCGTTCGTTGATGGCGGACGTGCGCGCTCAGTTGACTGATCCAGGGGCGGGCGGAGCAGGGCAATTGTCCGTACTGTCGCAGATGGGTGTGTTGACTGACAGCAAGACCGGTTTGCTGACGCTCGATACCTCCGTGTTCAACAAGCGTATGGAAACCCCGGGCATGGCTGGCCAGGTCCAGCAATTGTTCAGCGGTACCGACGCGAAAAACGGTCTGCTGGCACGCATGAGCGCGGCAGTCGATCCCTACGTCAAGACGGGCGGGCTGCTTGATCAGCGCAGTTCCAATCTGACCAATCTGACCAGCAGTCTGCAGAAGCAGCAGGTGGCGCTCGACTTGCGCGTCGCCAACCTGACCACGACGTTGACCGCCAAGTACAACGCCATGGACTTGTTGGTAGGGCAGATGAAAGCGACGGCAAGCAACATCACCTCGTTCTTCAGCTCGCTGAACGCGCAGCAGTCCGCGAAGTAACCGTTGGTAACGACAAAAACCCGGCTACGCTAGCTCAGCGTGTGCCGGGTTTTTGTCTTTTGATCTAAAGTTTTCAGGCTCGTTGGCGATACACTGGTTATACGAGTCATTGTGGCAAATGAGGTAGAACATGAACCCGATGTTAGCCCTTCGGCAGTACCAGAAAGTCGGTGCCCATGCGCAGACTTCCGAAGCGAGCCCGCACCGTCTGGTGCAAATGTTGATGGAAGGTGGCCTGGCCCGTATCGCTCAGGCCAAAGGCGCCATCGAGCGCAAGGACATACCTGGCAAGTGCACGTCGATCAGCAAGGCGATCGGCATTGTCAGCGGCCTGCGCGAAGGTCTCGACCTGGAAAACAACGCAGAAGCGCTGGCCGACCTGGATGGCCTGTACATTTACATGATGAAGCGTCTCGCCGAGGCGAACATCAGCAGCGACCCGCGCATTCTCGACGAGGTTGCCGGCTTGCTGAGCACGGTCAAGGAAGGCTGGGACGCCATCGCGCCTGTGCCTGCTCCGCAGTTCTGAAGGAGAGCGTCATGAGTCTTGTATTGCAGCGAATTGCCGATACCCGTGAAGCGCTGGTCGATGCCTTGGCCGAGCGAAACTGGGAAGCCATTGGCGAGCTGGATCTGGCTTGCCGTTCCTGCATGGAAGACGTCATGGCGGAAGCGTCGCTGGACGAAGTCGCTTTGCGCGACAATCTTGAAGAGCTGCTGTTTGTTTACAAAGAGCTTCTCGAGGTGGCCATGGGGGAGCGGCAGGCGATAGCCAACGAGATGTCGCAGATCACCCAAGCGCAAAAAGCGGCAAAGGTTTACCATCTGTTTGGTTAATTAACCGTCAGTTAATCCAGACATGTGCGCCATAAATTTGACTGTGCACGGTTTTTTGACTTAACTAGTGGCTATTATCAGATTTAGGGCGTCTACAGGCACATGGTGTCCTGCAAGCGTCTCGCTTGCCCCATTTTTCGGGCATTGAGTTGACTAGGGAAGTTGCTATTGCATGTGGCGTGAAACCAAAATTCTGCTGATCGATGACGATAGCGTCCGCCGCCGCGACCTGGCGGTGATTCTGAATTTTCTTGGCGAAGAAAATTTACCCTGCGGCAGCCATGACTGGCAGCAGGCAGTCGGCTCTTTGTCGTCTAGTCGTGAGGTCATTTGCGTACTGATCGGGACCGTCAATGCTCCTGGTGCGCTTTTGGGCTTGTTAAAGACACTCTCAACCTGGGATGAGTTCCTTCCGGTTTTGTTGATGGGCGATAATTCTTCCGTTGACTTGCCAGAAGACCAGCGCCGCCGGGTGCTTTCGACCCTCGAAATGCCGCCCAGCTACAGCAAATTGCTCGATTCGCTGCACCGTGCCCAGGTCTATCGCGAGATGTATGACCAGGCCCGAGAGCGCGGTCGGCATCGCGAGCCCAATCTGTTCCGCAGCCTCGTCGGCACCAGCCGGGCGATCCAGCACGTCCGTCAGATGATGCAGCAGGTCGCCGATACCGACGCCAGCGTGCTGATCCTGGGCGAGTCCGGTACCGGCAAGGAAGTGGTCGCGCGCAACCTGCACTACCATTCAAAGCGCCGTGACGCGCCGTTCGTGCCGGTCAACTGCGGGGCGATCCCGGCAGAGCTGCTGGAAAGCGAACTGTTCGGCCACGAGAAGGGCGCCTTCACCGGGGCGATCACCAGCCGGGCCGGGCGTTTCGAACTGGCCAATGGCGGTACGCTGTTCCTCGATGAAATCGGCGACATGCCGCTGCCGATGCAGGTCAAACTGCTGCGCGTGCTGCAGGAGCGCACCTTCGAGCGCGTCGGCAGCAACAAGACCCAGAGCGTCGACGTGCGCATCATTGCCGCGACGCACAAGAATCTCGAAACCATGATCGAGATCGGCTCGTTCCGCGAAGACCTTTACTACCGCCTGAACGTGTTCCCGATCGAGATGGCGCCGCTGCGTGAGCGTGTCGAAGACATCCCGTTGCTGATGAACGAACTGATCTCGCGCATGGAACATGAAAAGCGCGGTTCGATCCGTTTCAACTCCGCGGCGATCATGTCGCTGTGCCGTCACGGCTGGCCGGGCAACGTCCGCGAACTGGCCAACCTCGTCGAGCGCATGGCGATCATGCACCCGTACGGGGTGATCGGTGTGGTCGAGTTGCCGAAGAAATTCCGCTACGTCGACGATGAAGACGAGCAGATGGTCGACAGCCTGCGCAGCGATCTGGAAGAACGCGTGGCCATCAATGGGCACACGCCGGATTTCAGCGCCAACGCATTGCTGCCGCCCGAAGGCCTGGACCTCAAGGACTACCTCGGTGGTCTGGAGCAGGGGCTGATCCAGCAGGCGCTGGACGATGCCAACGGCATCGTGGCGCGGGCGGCGGAACGCCTGCGCATCCGTCGTACCACGCTGGTTGAAAAGATGCGCAAGTACGGCATGAGCCGGCGCGATGGAGACGAACAGGCGGATGATTGACGCCTGTTTTCCAAGCGCTTCATTTATAAGCGCTTTTTTTTAGGCACGGGTATTGCTACAGCCCTCGCAACGTTCCGTTTCACTGACGGTCAGCCAAGCGAGAGAGCACAATGCCCCAAGCCGCCCAGATCTCTTCTGCCTCCAATATCGTGGGGCAACCCTCGTCCGTAGAGCAGGCAAGCCGTCAGGGACTTGAGCAGGCGTTCGAGCTGTTCAACCAGATGTCCAGCCAGTTGACCGACTCCTACAGCATGCTCGAAGCGCGGGTGACCGAGCTTAAAGGCGAGCTGGCCGTGGTCAGCGCCCAGCGCATGCAGGAGCTGGCGGAAAAGGAACGCCTGGCCAATCGTCTGCAAAATCTTCTCGATTTGTTGCCCGGTGGCGTCATCGTCATCGACGGCCACGGCATCGTCTGCGAAGCCAATCCGGCTGCTATCGAATTGCTCGGCCTGCCGCTGGAAGGCGAGTTGTGGCGCCAGGTGATCGCCCGCTGCTTCGCGCCGCGTGAAGACGATGGTCACGAAATCTCGCTGAAAAATGGTCGACGCCTGTCGATTGCCACGCGTTCGCTGGATGCCGAGCCGGGGCAATTGGTGCTGCTCAACGATCTGACGCAAACCCGTCATTTACAGGATCAACTGGCGCGCCACGAGCGTCTGTCGTCGCTCGGGCGCATGGTCGCTTCGCTGGCCCATCAGATTCGCACTCCGTTGTCCGCCGCGCTGCTGTATGCCAGTCATTTGACTGAGCAGGAGCTGCCGGTCGCCACGCAGCAGCGTTTCGCCGGACGCCTGAAAGAGCGCCTGCATGAGCTGGAGCATCAGGTGCGTGACATGCTGGTGTTCGCGCGCGGCGAGTTACCGCTGACCGATCGCCTCACCCCCAACTCGTTGATGCAGGCGCTGCAAGCCGCGGCGCTGACCCATGTGCAGGACTTGCCGATCCGCTGGCAGTGCGACAGCCATGCCGGCGAGTTGTTGTGCAATCGCGACACGCTGGTCGGCGCGCTGCTGAACCTGATCGAAAACGCGATTCAAGCCAGCGCCGGCGCAGTCCGTCTGAAAGTCCACTGCTACACCCGCGAAAACACCCTGCGCCTGTGCGTCAGCGACAGTGGCAGCGGCATCGAGCCGGCCGTACTGGCGCGGCTTGGCGAACCGTTTTTCACCACCAAAGTCACCGGAACCGGCCTCGGCCTGACCGTGGTCAAGGCAGTGGCGCGGGCGCATCAGGGAGAATTGCGGCTGCGTTCGCGGGCCGGCCGCGGCACCTGCGCGCAGGTGATCCTGCCGTTATTTACTGCTGCACAAGGAGTTGAGTGACTGCCATGGGCATCAAGGTGTTGCTGGTCGAAGATGACCGTTCGTTGCGCGAGGCGCTGGCCGATACGCTGTTGCTGGCCGGGCACGATTACCGCGCGGTCGGGTGCGCCGAGGACGCGTTGACGGCCGTGGCGCATGAAGCCTTCAGCCTGGTGGTCAGTGACGTCAACATGCCGGGCATGGACGGTCATCAATTGCTCGCATTGTTGCGCGCACGCCAGCCGCAATTGCCGGTGTTGCTGATGACCGCCCACGGTGCGGTCGAACGTGCCGTCGACGCGATGCGTCAGGGTGCGGCGGATTATCTGGTCAAGCCGTTCGAACCCAAGGCGTTGCTCGATCTGGTAGCGCGGCATGCGCTGGGCAGCATCGCTGGCGTTGAGTCTGAAGGGCCGATAGCCGTGGAGCCAGTCAGTGCGCAGTTGCTCGATCTCGCCGCACGCGTGGCGCGCAGCGATTCCACGGTATTGATCTCCGGCGAGTCCGGCACCGGTAAAGAAGTGCTGGCGCGCTACATTCACCAGCAGTCGCACCGCGCCAATCAACCGTTCATTGCGATCAACTGCGCAGCGATCCCTGACAACATGCTCGAAGCGACGTTGTTCGGTCATGAAAAAGGTTCGTTTACCGGCGCCATTGCCGCCCAGCCCGGCAAGTTCGAGCAGGCCGACGGCGGTACCCTTCTGCTCGACGAAATCTCGGAAATGCCTCTGGGTCTGCAAGCCAAATTGCTGCGCGTATTGCAGGAACGTGAAGTCGAGCGCGTCGGCGCACGCAAGCCGATCAGCCTGGATATCCGCGTGGTCGCCACCACCAACCGTGATCTGGCGGGCGAAGTGGCGGCGGGGCGCTTCCGTGAGGATCTGTTTTACCGCCTGTCGGTTTTCCCTCTGGCCTGGCGTCCACTTCGCGAACGCACTGCCGATATCCTGCCGCTGGCGGAAAGATTGCTGGCCAAACACGTCAATAAAATGAAGCACGCGGCGGCAAAACTTTCGCCCGAGGCGCAAGCATGCCTGACGGCCTACCCGTGGCCCGGTAACGTGCGTGAGCTGGATAACGCCATTCAACGGGCGCTGATCCTGCAGCAGGGCGGGTTGATTCAGCCGCAGGATTTCTGCCTCGCGGGTGCGCTGCCGGTTGCAGCTTTGCCGGTCACTGCGCCGGCGATTCGAGCGCTTGAAGTCGAAGCGGATTCGTCCCGTGCGCTGGGCGATGACCTGCGCCGCCGGGAGTTTCAGATGATCATCGACACCCTGCGGGCCGAGCGCGGCCGACGCAAGGAAGCGGCGGAAAAACTTGGCATCAGCCCGCGTACCCTGCGCTACAAGCTGGCGCAAATGCGCGATGCCGGGATGGACGTTGAAGGCTATCTGTTCGCCACCTGAATCACCGCGCTAACAATCAAAATGCTTTTCTCAAAGGGGTGCCCATTAGCTGGCACCCTTGTTGCTAATACCTGTGTACCCGCCGAGTGAAGTGTCAAAAAATTGCGGGCCGCCCAAGAGAGTAGACCATGAGCCAAGGTATTGAATTTAATCGGTTGATGATGGACATGCAGGCCATGAAAGTGGATGCCATGTCTGCGCGCAAATCGACCGCCGCTGTTCCTGAACTGGCGGGCAGCAGCTTTTCCGACATGCTCGGTCAGGCGATCAACAAAGTCAGCGATACCCAGCAGGCGTCGACTCAACTGGCCAACGCCTTCGAGGTCGGCAAGAGCGGCGTCGATCTGACCGACGTGATGGTCGCGTCGCAGAAAGCCAGCGTGTCGTTCCAGGCTCTGACCCAGGTGCGCAACAAACTGGTTCAGGCGTATCAAGACATCATGCAGATGCCGGTATAAGGGCGAGATTGAGTCATGGCAGAAGCAGTCGCTGATAACGTTCCGGCCAAGGCCACCCCGATCGACGGCAAACCGCCGCTGTTCGGCCTGTCCTTTCTGGAAAACCTTTCCCAGATGACCGTGCTGCGTCAGGTCGGCCTGTTGGTCGGTCTGGCGGCGAGCGTGGCGATTGGCTTTGCCGTGGTGCTGTGGTCGCAGCAGCCGGATTACCGTCCTTTGTACGGCAGCCTCGCTGGCCTGGACGCCAAGCAGGTCATGGAAACACTGGCCGCCGCTGACATTCCTTACAACGTAGAACCCAATTCTGGCGCCTTGCTGGTCAAGGCCGATGACCTGTCCCGTGCGCGGATGAAACTCGCAGCCGCTGGTGTCACTCCCAGCGACGGCAACATCGGTTTTGAAATCCTCGACAAGGAACAGGGTCTGGGCACCAGCCAGTTCATGGAAGCGACCCGTTATCGTCGCGGCCTCGAAGGTGAACTGGCGCGCACCATTTCCAGCCTGAACAACGTCAAGGGTGCCCGCGTGCACCTGGCGATTCCGAAAAGTTCGGTGTTCGTGCGGGACGAGCGCAAGCCGAGCGCCTCGGTACTGGTCGAGCTGTACAGCGGTCGTTCGCTGGAGCCGGGCCAAGTGGTGGCGATCATCAATCTGGTGGCGACGTCCGTTCCCGAGTTGAGCAAATCGCAGATCACCGTCGTCGATCAGAAGGGCAACCTGCTTTCCGATCAGGCGGAAAATTCCGAAATGACCATGGCCGGCAAGCAGTTCGATTACAGCCGCCGCATGGAAAGCATGCTCACCCAGCGCGTGCACAACATTCTGCAACCGGTACTGGGCAACGATCGCTACAAGGCTGAAGTCTCCGCCGACATCGATTTCAGTGCCGTCGAATCGACCGCCGAGCAGTTCAACCCGGATCAACCGGCGTTGCGCAGCGAGCAGTCGGTCAACGAACAACGCACCGCCAGCAATGGCCCGCAAGGTGTGCCGGGTGCTTTGAGCAACCAGCCACCGTCGCCCGCCTCGGCACCGCAAACCACCGGCGGCGCTGCTGCTCCGGCGGGGATGATCCAGCCAGGTCAGCCATTGGTCGATGCCAACGGTCAGCAGATCATGGACCCGGCCACCGGCCAGCCGATGCTCGCGCCGTACCCGGCGGACAAGCGTCAACAATCCACCAAGAACTTCGAGCTCGACCGTTCGATCAGCCACACCAAGCAGCAACAGGGCCGTCTCAATCGCCTGTCGGTGTCGGTGGTGGTCGACGATCAGGTCAAGGTTAACGCGGCCAACGGCGAAACCAGCCGTGCGCCGTGGACCGCCGACGAATTGGCGCGCTTCACCCGTCTGGTGCAAGACGCCGTCGGTTTCGACGCCAGCCGTGGCGACAGCGTCAGCGTGATCAACATGCCGTTCTCCGCCGAGCGCGGCGAAGTGATTGCCGATATTCCGTTTTACTCCCAGCCATGGTTCTGGGACATCGTCAAACAAGTGCTGGGTGTGTTGTTCATCCTGGTGCTGGTGTTTGGTGTGCTGCGTCCGGTGCTCAATAACATCACCGGCGGTGGCAAAGGCAAGGAGCTGGCCGGTCTGGGCAGCGACGTGGAACTCGGTGGCATGGGCGGCCTGGACGGCGAACTGGCCAACGACCGCGTAAGCCTCGGTGGTCCGCAGAGCATTCTGTTGCCGAGCCCGAGCGAGGGTTATGACGCGCAGCTGAATGCAATCAAGAGTCTGGTAGCTGAAGACCCGGGTCGCGTGGCTCAGGTCGTGAAAGAGTGGATTAACGCAGATGAGTGATAACCGAGCCGCCACCCTCAAACTGACCAAGGTCGACAAAGCCGCGATTCTGCTGCTGTCCCTCGGTTCGACCGATGCTGCGCAAGTGTTGCGCCACATGGGCCCGAAAGAAGTGCAGCGGGTCGGCGTGGCCATGGCGCAGATGGGCAATGTCCATCGCGAACAGGTCGAGCAAGTCATGAGCGAGTTCGTCGACATCGTCGGCGATCAGACCAGCCTCGGCGTCGGCTCCGACGACTACGTGCGCAAAATGCTCACCCAGGCGCTGGGCGAAGACAAGGCCAACGGCCTCATCGACCGCATCCTGCTCGGTGGCAACACCAGTGGCCTGGACAGCCTGAAATGGATGGAGCCGCGCGCGGTCGCCGACGTCATCCGTTACGAACACCCGCAGATCCAGGCGATCGTGGTCGCGTACCTCGACCCGGATCAGGCCGGTGAAGTACTCGGCAACTTCGACCACAAGGTGCGTCTGGACATCATCCTGCGCGTCTCGTCGTTGAACACCGTACAGCCGGCGGCATTGAAAGAACTGAACCAGATTCTCGAGAAGCAGTTCTCCGGCAACTCGAATGCCTCGCGCACCACGCTGGGTGGCATCAAGCGTGCGGCCGACATCATGAACTTCCTCGACAGCTCGATCGAAGGTCAGCTCATGGACTCGATCCGCGAAGTCGACGAAGACCTGTCCGGTCAGATCGAAGACCTCATGTTCGTGTTCAACAACCTGGCGGACGTCGATGACCGCGGAATTCAGGCGCTGCTGCGCGAAGTCTCGTCCGACGTGCTGGTGCTGGCCCTCAAGGGTTCGGACGAAGGCGTCAAGGAAAAGATCTTCAAAAACATGTCCAAGCGTGCTGCCGAACTGTTGCGCGACGACCTCGAGGCCAAAGGCCCGGTGCGCGTCAGCGACGTCGAAACCGCGCAGAAGGAAATCCTCACCATTGCCCGCCGCATGGCCGAAGCCGGCGAGATCGTGCTCGGTGGCAAGGGCGGCGAGGAAATGATCTAAGCCCATGGACAAGCCTGACGAGTCTGTGACGGATCTGATCCGCGCCCGCGATGTTCGTGGTTTCGAATCCTGGGCGCTGCCCAGCTTCGACCCGCCGAAACCGGAGCCCGAGCCGGAGCCCGAGCCCGAACCGCCGGAAATGGAAGAAGTGCCGCTGGAAGAAGTCCAGCCACTGACTCTGGAAGAACTCGAAAGCATCCGCCAGGAGGCTTACAACGAGGGCTTCGCCATTGGCGAAAAGGAAGGTTTTCACAGCGCCACGCTGAAGGTGCGCCAGGAAGCCGAAGTGGCGCTGGCAGCGAAACTCACCAGCCTCGAGCAACTGATGGCGCACCTGTTCGAGCCGATCGCCGAGCAGGACACGCAGATTGAAAAATCGCTGGTCGACCTCGTGCAACACATCACCAGACAGGTGATCAAGCGCGAACTGGCGATCGATTCGAGCCAGATCGAACACGTCATGCGCGACGCCCTCAAGCTGTTGCCGCTGGGCGTCGACAACGTGCGCCTGTACGTCAATCCGCAGGATTTCGAACAGGCGAAGAGCCTGCGCGAACGTCACGAAGAAACCTGGCGCATCGTCGAAGACGAAGCGCTGATGCCGGGTGGCTGCCGGGTTGAAACCGCGCACAGCCGCATCGATGCGAGCATCGAGACCCGCGTCGCGCAGGTCATGGACAAGCTGTTCGACCAGTTGCACGAGCAGGCCTTGCACCCGGCCGAAGCCGACCTGAGTCTGGATATCCCCGACGACATCAAGCCGACGGCCGCTGCTGAAGAGCCGCTCGCGGACCACCCCGATGCGCCTTGAACGCACCAGCTTCGCCAAGCGCCTGAGCACCTACGCCGAGGCCACCGAAATGGCCGGCGCGCCGATTCTCGAAGGGCGCCTGCTGCGCATGGTCGGCCTCACGCTCGAAGCCGAAGGCTTGCGCGCAGCCATGGGTACGCGCTGCCTGGTGATCAACGACGACAGCTATCACCCCTCGCAGGTCGAAGCGGAAGTCATGGGCTTTTCCGGCAGCAAAGTCTTTCTGATGCCGGTCGGCAGCGTCGCCGGGATTGCCCCGGGCGCCCGCGTGGTGCCTCTGGCCGAGACCGGTCGCTTGCCGATGGGCATGAGCATGCTCGGTCGCGTGCTCGATGGCGCCGGTCGCGCGCTGGACGGCAAGGGCGGCATGAAAGCCGAAGACTGGGTGCCGATGGATGGCCCGACGATCAACCCGCTCAACCGTGACCCGATCAGCGTGCCGCTGGACGTCGGTATCCGTTGCATCAACGGTTTGCTAACGGTCGGTCGTGGCCAGCGTCTGGGCCTGTTTGCCGGTACCGGCGTCGGTAAATCGGTGCTGCTGGGCATGATGACGCGCTTCACCGAAGCCGACATTATTGTCGTCGGCCTGATTGGCGAGCGGGGTCGCGAAGTCAAGGAGTTCATCGAGCACAGCCTGGGGGAAGAAGGCCTCAAGCGTTCGGTGGTCGTCGCCTCGCCGGCGGACGATGCGCCACTGATGCGTCTGCGCGCGGCAATGTATTGCACGCGCATCGCCGAGTATTTCCGCGACAAGGGCAAAAACGTCCTGTTGCTGATGGACTCGCTGACCCGTTTCGCCCAGGCCCAGCGGGAAATCGCCCTGGCCATCGGCGAGCCGCCAGCGACCAAGGGTTATCCGCCGTCGGTGTTCGCCAAACTGCCGAAACTGGTCGAGCGGGCCGGTAACGCGGAGAAGGGCGGTGGCTCGATCACCGCGTTCTACACCGTGCTGTCCGAGGGCGACGACCAGCAGGACCCGATCGCCGACTCGGCGCGAGGCGTGCTCGACGGCCACATCGTGCTGTCCCGGCGTCTGGCTGAGGAAGGGCACTACCCGGCCATCGACATTGAAGCGTCGATCAGCCGGGTGATGCCGGCGGTGGTCTCGCCGGAGCATATGCAGCGCGCGCAATACTTCAAACAATTGTGGTCGCGCTATCAGCAGAGCCGCGATTTGATCAGTGTCGGCGCTTACGTGGCCGGCGGCGATCGCGAGACCGATCTGGCAATTTCTCTGCAACCGCAACTGGTTCGCTATCAGCGTCAGGGGCTGAACGACAAGATCACCATGGGCGAAAGCCAGGCCTACCTCGAGACCTTGTTCGCCCCGGCGGCGGGCGGGTAAGCGGTCATGGCCGTCAGCCGCGCCGCACGCCTGGCACCGGTGGTGGATATGGCCGAAAAGGCCGAGAAAACCGCCGTGCAACGCATGGCTTATTTCCAGGGTCAGGTGACAGTCGCCGAGAGCAAGCTCGCCGACCTCAATGCCTTTCGTCTGGATTATTCGCAGCAATGGATCGTGCGCGGCAGCACCGGCGTGTCCGGTCAGTGGTTGCTCGGGTTTCAGGGCTTTCTGGCGCAACTCGATACCGCCGTCGACCAGCAGCGCCAGAGTCTGGTCTGGCATCAGAACAACCTCGAGAAGGCGCGTAATGAGTGGCAACAGGCGTTCGCTCGCGTCGAGGGCTTGCGCAAACTGGTGCAGCGTTATCGCGACGAGGCGCAGCGTCTGGAAGACAAGCGCGAACAGAAGCTGCTCGATGAATTGTCCCAGCGCCTGCCGCGGCGTGATGCCTTCTAAGTCTCAGCCAAATCCCCTGTGGGGGCGAGCCTGACTCCAGCGCATGATCAACCGTTGCGCCTTGCCCCATCCCTATCCAGGTGCTAAACCTTGTACAGGTTCGTCAATGACAAGGAAGCCAGTCAATGTCAGTCGTTACAGAAGTTTCACCGGATGGCCACAAACTGACCATCGCGGTCAAAGGCCGATTCGATTTCGGTCGCCATCAGGAATTTCGCGAGTCGTATGAGCGGCTCGACAAGAAACCCGAATCCATTGTGGTCGATCTCAAAGAGGCCACTTACCTCGACAGCTCCGCGCTGGGCATGCTGCTTTTGCTGCGTGATCACGCCGGTGGCGACGAGTCGGATATCCGTGTCGTCAACAGCAGTACCGATGTGAAGAAAATCCTCGCGATTTCCAACTTCGACAAACTGTTCGACATCAGTTGACGGCCATGCAGGCGCAAGAGCCGCTGACCGTTCTGATCGCCGAAGACAGCGCCGCCGATCGCTTGCTGCTGTCGACCATCGTCCGCCGTCAAGGCCATCAGGTGCTGACGGCGGCGAATGGTGCCGAGGCGGTTGACACCTTCAAGCGGCAGCATCCCGACCTGGTCCTGATGGACGCGCTGATGCCAGTGATGGACGGTTTCGACGCTGCGCGTCAGATCAAGGCGCTGGCGGGCGAGACGCTGGTGCCGATCATCTTCCTCACCTCCCTGACTGAAAGCGAGGCGTTGGTCCGCTGCCTGGAGGCGGGCGGTGACGACTTTCTGGCGAAGCCGTATAACCAGGTGATCCTCGCCGCCAAAATCAAGGCGATGGATCGCTTGCGCCGTTTGCAGGCGACGGTCCTGCAGCAGCGCGATCTGATCGCCCGGCATCACGATTACCTGCTTAACGAACAGCGCGTAGCCAAAGCGGTGTTCGACAAGGTCGCGCATTCCGGTTGCCTGAGTGCGCCGAACATTCGCTATCTGCAATCGCCTTACGCGCTGTTCAACGGTGACCTGTTGCTGGCGGCGTACACACCGGCCGGTGACATGCACGTCATGCTCGGCGACTTCACCGGCCACGGCTTGCCGGCCGCCGTCGGGGCGATGCCGCTGGCCGAAGTGTTTTACGGGATGACCGCCAAAGGCTACGGCCTGGCCGAAACCTTGCGTGAGATGAACGCCAAGCTCAAGCGCATCCTGCCGGTGGACATGTTCTGCTGCGCCACTTTGCTCTGTTTGAGTTTCCAGAGCCGTTCGGTGGAGGTGTGGAATGGCGGCATGCCGGACGGTTACCTGCATCGCATGGCTACGGGCGAGCGGGTGCCGTTGCCGTCGGCGCATTTACCGCTGGGGATTCTCAGCGCCGAGGCTTTCGATGATCGCACCGACGTGCATCCGATGGCCATTGATGATCGGGTGTTTCTGTTATCGGACGGGGTCATCGATACCGGCGATGGCAATGACCAGTTGTTCGGCGTTGAGCGCTTGCAGCAGGTGTTCGCCGCCAATCGCCAGGCGGATCGCCTGTTTGAGGACATCGAGCAGGCACTGCGCGATTTCGGTGGCGAGGCGCGTGACGACGTCAGCATGGTCGAGGTCAGCCTGCTCGAGTCCGCGCCGGCGCAGACCCTGGCGCCGGTGTATTCCGACAGCGGCCAGTCGAGCCCGCTTGATTGGTCGGTGAGTTTCGAATTCCGTGGCGCCACGCTCAAGCGCTTTAACCCCTTGCCTTATCTGTTGCAGTTGTTGCTGGAGGTGCACGGACTGCGCGCGCAAAGTGGCGCACTGTACAGCGTGCTGGCGGAGTTGTATTCCAACGCGCTGGAGCACGGCGTGCTCGGCCTGGACTCCAGCCTCAAGCGCGATGCGGCCGGTTTTGCGCTTTATTATCAGCAACGCAATGACCGCCTTGAAGCGCTGCGGGACGGATTCGTCCGGGTGCATCTGCAGGTGCGGCCACGCGGCGCTGGAGGGAGTCTGCTCATTCGGGTTGAGGACAGCGGCAAGGGTTTCGATGTAGCCAGGGTCATGGAGCGGCCGCTGGAAGGGCTCCGTCTGTCGGGTCGCGGTGTCGGTCTGATCCGGCAACTGGGGCATAACGCGCTCTGGACGGACGAAGGTCGTAGTGCCAGCGTGGAGTTTTTCTGGGAGATTCAGGCATAATCCGCGCATTCTTGATCAAGGAGTGAGCAAGTGACTGACATACATGTAGATCGCGATGCGCTGAGCGTATTGCGTGAAGTGATGGAGGAGGGTTATCCAGAGCTTCTGGATACTTTTCTGACGGATTCCGAAAGTCGCCTGGCTGAGTTGCGCAATACAGCAGATGCCAAGGCATTGTCGGAAGTTGCCCATAGCTTCAAGGGCAGCGCCAGTAATATGGGCGCGGTTCGACTGGCCGCGTTGTGCCAGGATCTGGAGTCGAGCGCCAAGGACCAGACGCCGGAAGCACGGGCACAACTGGTCGCTCGAATCGCCGGTGAGTTCGCCGACGTGCGTCCTGTTTACGAAGACGAAAAACACCACGTCCATACTCACTGATCCGGCCGCCCGGCGCTTTTCCCGAGCGCCGGCGATATCTGGCCCGGCACTTGCAGATAACTCCGCAACTGTACCTAACGATCCCAGTGCAGCGGAGACCGTTTCATGCCTGCGACCCCCAACATCCTTATTCAGAACGCCGCTCAGGCCAAGGCGCAAGCCGCCTCGGTCAAAACGCCGGCGATGGCCGCAGACACTGGGGATAAAGCCTCCAGCTTCGCAAAAGTGTTCGCCGATCAGGGCTCGAACAAGCCCGTCGCCAACGCTGACAATGCACCCAAACCGGCGCGCGACAAGGTCGCCGACAGCAGCGGCAAAAAAGACCTCGGCAAGGATCAGTCTGCCGCTGCGCAGCCGGCGGTTGCCGATAGCGGCAACGACTTGCCTGCCGATAAAACCGCCGCCAGCGATGACACTGCCGCCGATAGCGACGCCAGTGCAGACACCCCGCAGACGCCGGTCGTTGAAACGGCGCCAGTTGATCCGGCGCTGGATCCGGCATTGGTTGCCGCTGTGCAACCGCTGATCGCCGCGCCTGTCGTGCAGGCGCCGGCCGTCGTCGCCACAGCCCAGCCAGAAGTCGAGACGCCTGCGCTGGCTGCTTTGCCGGGCATGGTCAAAGATCCGGCGGCGACCCCTGCCAGTGATTTCGATCCATCCGCCGACCCGCTCGATTCGCTGCCCGCGGTGCGCATGGCGATGGAGCAGGGCGGGCATATTTCCGCCGCCAGCCAGGCACAACCGAAAGCCTCGCCGGCCCAGGCTCAGGCCGACGGTGAATTGACTGCGGCACAGAACTTCGCGGCGGGCATGGCCAGCATGCTCGACGTGCAAGCCGACAAGGACAGCACCAGCCAGGGCGGCGAGAAATCGTTCAGCGGCTTGATCGATGATGGCCTCAAGGATCTGACATCGGCCAACAGCGACACTCGCGTCGATGACTTCGCCAACCGCTTGGCGGCGCTGACTCAGGCAGCCACGCCGAAGACCGCCAACGCGGTGCCGGTGAATCAGCCGATCGCCATGCACCAGAGCGGCTGGACTGAAGAAGTGGTCAACCGCGTCATGTATCTGTCGAGCGCCAACCTCAAAGCGGCGGACATTCAGCTGCAACCGGCCGAACTGGGGCGTCTGGATATTCGCGTGAACATGGTCCCGGACCAGCAGACGCAGGTGACGTTCATGAGTGCGCACCCAAGCGTTCGCGAAGCGCTGGATAGCCAGATGCACCGTCTGCGCGACATGTTCAACCAGCAGGGCATGGGCCAGGTCGACGTCAATGTTGCCGACCAGAACCGCGGATGGCAGGGCCAGCAAGGTCAGGAACAGGCGCAGCAGAACCAGAGCGGACGCACCAGCGCTGCCGGCGGTCGCCTCGATTCGGTGGACGAAGAACTGGCACCGGCCAGCGTGGCTGAAGTAGCAGCGCAGACCACCAGCGTAATCGGCAGCAGCGCGGTCGACTATTACGCCTGATCGCTTCAGATCAAAAGCCCCTCACCCTAGCCCTCTCCCAGAGGGAGAGGGGACTGATTGGGGGATATTGAAGATCTACACCGACCTGCATCGCCTTCACTGAATCCGTAATCGACTCGGTTTTTCGGGTCGACGAATAACCAAAACCCGACCCGGTCTGCTCCCTCTCCCTCCGGGAGAGGGCTGGGGTGAGGGTGGCTTTTGACTTTGGCGTTGTCTGCGCACCCTCCGACACTTCTGGCATAACACTTGCTCTTGCCTAGCCGTGCAACTGTAAAACCCCCGATTAGTGACGGATTATTGGCATGGCGAAGAGCGAAGCAGCAGCGGTAAAAGACCCGGCAACCAAAGGCAAACTCAAGCTGATCATTGTGATCGTGCTGGCCTTGCTGTTGGCCATCGGTGCGTCCGTAGGGGCGACCTGGTTCTTCATGCACAGCGCCCAGAGCAAGCCTGCCGAGGCCGCCGAAGCTGCGCCGGTCGGCAAGCAGGCGGCGATCTTCGAGCCGATGGCGCCGGCCTTCGTTGCCAACTACAACCAGAACGGCCGTCAGCGCTACATGCAGGTGAGCATCACCATGCTGGCGCGTAACCAGGCCGATCTGGACGCGCTCAAAGTGCACATGCCGGTGATCCGCAACAACCTGGTGATGCTCTTCTCCGGTCAGGATTTCGCCACCCTGGCGACCCCGGTCGGCCAGGAGATGTTGCGCCAGAAGGCCACCGCCAGCGTCCAGGAAGTGGCGCAGAAAGAGCTGGGCAAAGTGGTTATCGAACAGTTGCTTTTCACTAATTTCGTACTGCAGTAGGAACACGACATGGCCGTGCAGGATCTGCTGTCCCAGGATGAAATCGATGCGCTGTTGCATGGCGTCGACGATGGTCTGGTACAGACCGATAACGCTGCCGAACCCGGCAGTGTCAAAAGCTACGACCTGACCAGCCAGGATCGCATCGTCCGTGGACGCATGCCGACTCTGGAAATGATCAACGAGCGTTTCGCCCGCTACACCCGCATCAGCATGTTCAACATGCTGCGCCGCTCGGCGGACGTTGCCGTCGGTGGCGTGCAGGTGATGAAGTTCGGCGAATACGTGCACTCGCTGTACGTGCCGACCAGCCTCAACCTGGTCAAGATCAAGCCGCTGCGCGGCACCGCGCTGTTCATCCTCGACGCCAAACTGGTGTTCAAACTGGTGGACAACTTTTTCGGCGGCGACGGCCGTCACGCGAAGATCGAAGGGCGTGAATTCACCCCGACCGAACTGCGCGTGGTGCGCATGGTGCTGGAGCAGGCGTTCGTCGATCTGAAAGAAGCCTGGCAGGCGATCATGGAAGTCAACTTCGAGTACATCAACTCGGAAGTGAACCCGGCCATGGCCAACATCGTCGGCCCGAGCGAAGCCATTGTGGTCTCGACTTTCCACATCGAACTCGATGGCGGTGGCGGCGATCTGCACGTCACCATGCCGTATTCGATGATCGAGCCGGTGCGCGAAATGCTCGACGCCGGTTTCCAGTCCGACCTCGACGATCAGGATGAGCGCTGGGTCAATGCCCTGCGCCAGGACGTGCTCGATGTCGACGTGCCGATCGGCGCCACCGTGGCCCGCCGCCAGTTGAAACTGCGCGACATCCTGCACATGCAGCCGGGTGACGTGATCCCGGTCGAGATGCCGGAAGACATGATCATGCGCGCCAACGGCGTGCCGGCCTTCAAGGTCAAGATGGGCTCGCACAAAGGCAACCTCGCGTTGCAAGTGATCGAGCCGATCGAGCGTCGCTGAGGCGACGCTTACAACCCCCGCACTTAACCGAATTGTTGCCCGCCGAGGACACATGATGAACGACGATATGAACGCGCAGGACGATCAGGCACTGGCCGATGAATGGGCTGCGGCTCTGGAAGAAACCGGTGACGCCGGTCAGGCTGACATTGATGCACTGCTGGCCGCCGACGCCGGCTCTTCGAGCTCGAACCGCCTGCCGATGGAAGAATTCGGCAGCGTGCCGAAAAATAACGACCCGGTGACCCTCGACGGCCCCAACCTGGACGTGATTCTCGACATCCCGGTATCGATCTCGATGGAAGTCGGCAGCACCGACATCAACATCCGCAACCTGCTGCAACTCAACCAGGGTTCGGTGATCGAGCTTGATCGCCTGGCCGGCGAGCCGCTGGACGTGCTGGTCAACGGCACGCTGATTGCCCACGGCGAAGTTGTGGTGGTCAACGAGAAGTTCGGCATCCGCCTGACCGACGTGATCAGCCCAAGCGAACGCATCAAGAAGCTGCGCTGAGTGAAAAGGTTTTTCTGGACTCTGCTGGCATTGCCGTTGAGCGTGCTGGCCGCCGAGCCGGGCGCAACCGCTGCTGCGCCTGCCGCCACCGCGCCGATGGTCAACAGCGGCGTGGCCGGGCAATTGACACAATTGGTGTTCGGCCTGCTGTTGGTGCTGGGCCTGATCTTCTTCCTCGCCTGGCTGTTGCGTCGCGTGCAGCAGGCAGGTCCGGCAGGCAAGGGCCAGGTGATCGAGCTGATCGGTTCGCGCGCGCTCGGCCCGCGTGACCGCTTGATGCTGGTGCAGGTCGGCAACGAGCAGATTTTGCTCGGGCTCAGCCCCGGCAGCATCACCGCGCTGCACGTGCTCAAAGAGCCGGTCGAAGTACCTGCTGCCAGCGAAAAAGCCACACCGGAATTTGCCCAGCATCTGCTGAAGATTCTCGGCAAGGATCAGAAGGATACGAAGTAATGGCTGCGCTCCGCATCGTCTTGACGCTGGCCCTGATGCTGGCCGCGCCGTTGGCATTGGCTGCCGATCCGTTGTCGATCCCGGCGATCACCCTGGGCACCAATGCCGAGGGCGCGCAGGAATACTCGGTCAGCCTGCAGATCCTGCTGATCATGACCGCCCTGAGTTTCATTCCGGCGGCCGTGATCCTGATGACCAGTTTCACCCGGATCATCATCGTCTTTTCGATCCTGCGTCAGGCTCTCGGCCTGCAACAGACGCCGTCGAACCAGATCCTCACCGGCATGGCGCTGTTTCTCACGATGTTCATCATGGCCCCGGTGTTCGACCGGGTGAACAAGGACGCGCTGCAACCGTATCTGGCCGAAACCCTCACCGCGCAGCAAGCGGTGGAAAAGGCCCAGGTGCCGATCAAGGACTTCATGCTCGCGCAGACCCGCACCAGCGATCTGGAACTGTTCATGCGCCTGTCCAAGCGCACCGACATCGCCAGCCCGGATCAGGCACCGCTGACCATTCTGGTACCGGCGTTCGTCACCTCCGAGCTTAAAACCGCGTTCCAGATCGGCTTCATGATTTTCATCCCGTTCCTGATCATCGACCTCGTCGTGGCGAGCGTGCTGATGGCCATGGGTATGATGATGCTTTCGCCGCTGATCATTTCGCTGCCGTTCAAGATCATGCTGTTCGTGCTGGTCGATGGCTGGGCGCTGATCATCGGCACCCTCGCCAGCAGTTTCGGAGGTGTCTCGCCATGACGCCAGAAGTTGCGGTTGATATCTTTCGTGAAGCGCTGTGGCTGACCACCATGATGGTTGCCATCCTGGTGGTGCCGAGCCTGTTGGTCGGTCTGCTGGTCTCGATGTTTCAGGCCGCAACGCAGATCAACGAACAGACGCTGAGCTTTCTGCCGCGTCTGCTGGTGATGCTGGTGACACTGATCATCGGCGGCCCGTGGATCGTTCAGACGTTCATGGAATACATCATCCAGCTGTACAAAAACATTCCGATGGTCATCGGCTAAGCCATGCAATCGCTGCTTCAGCTGACCGACACCCAGATCAGTACCTGGGTGGCATCGTTCATGTTGCCGCTGTTTCGCGTCGCGTCGATGCTGATGGTCATGCCGATATTCGGCACCACCCTGATTCCGCGGCGCGTGCGCCTGTATTTCGCCGTGGCGATCACCGTGGTCATCACCCCGGCGCTGCCGCCGATGCCCGCCGTCAGCCCGCTGGATCTCAGCGGCCTGCTACTGATCGGCGAGCAGATTCTGGTCGGCGCCGTGCTCGGCTTTTCCCTGCAACTGTTCTTTCAGGCATTCGCCGTGGCCGGGCAGATTGTCGCGGTGCAGATGGGCATGGGCTTCGCCTCGATGATCGACCCTACCAACGGCGTTTCGGTGGCGGTGATCGGGCAGTTCTTCACCATGCTGGTGACGTTGCTGTTCCTGTCAATGAACGGCCATCTGGTGGTGTTCGAAGTCCTCACTGAAAGCTTCACCACGCTGCCGGTCGGCGGTGGTCTGATGGTTGCGCATTACTGGGAACTGGCCGGCAAACTCGGTTGGGTCCTCGGCGCAGCATTGCTGCTGGTGTTGCCGGCCGTCACCGCACTGTTGGTGGTCAACATCGCGTTCGGCGTGATGACCCGCGCCGCGCCGCAACTGAACATCTTCTCGATCGGTTTTCCGCTGACCCTGGTGCTCGGCCTGTTCATTGTCTGGGTCGGGCTGGCGGACATTCTCAACCAGTATCAGCCGCTGGCCAGCGAGGCCCTGCAGTTGCTACGCGAACTGGCACAGGCGCGCTGAGCCATGGCAGAGAGCGAAAGCGGTCAGGACAAAACAGAAGACCCCACGGAGAAGCGCAAAAAGGACTCCCGTGAAAAGGGTGAGATTGCCCGTTCCAAAGAGCTCAACACCCTCGCCGTGATGATGGCTGGCGCCTCTGCGCTGCTGATTTTCGGCGGCATGCTTGCGCAAGAAATGATGGACGTGATGCGCCTGAACTTCACCCTGTCCCGCGAAGTGGTCATGGATCAGGGCGCCATGGGCCGTTTTCTGTTGGAGTCAGGGTTGATCGCCTTGCTGGCGATTCAGCCGGTGATGATAACCCTGTTGCTCGCCGCCATCATCGGGCCGATCTCCCTTGGTGGCTGGCTGTTCGCGGCAAGTTCGCTGGCACCCAAATTCAGCCGGATGAACCCGGCCGCCGGCCTCAAACGGATGTTCTCGTTCAAGGCTGTGGTCGAACTGCTCAAAGCCCTGGCGAAGTTTCTGATTACCTTGGGCGTGGCGCTGTTGGTGCTGTCCGCCGACGTCGACGACTTGCTGCGCATTGCCCACGAACCACTGGACATGGCGATCATCCACAGCGTGTTGCTGGTGGGCTGGAGCACGCTGTGGCTGGCCTGCGGCCTGATCATCATCGCGGCCGTCGACGTGCCGGTGCAGATCTGGGAGAGCATGAAGAAGCTCAAGATGACCAAGCAGGAAGTGCGCGACGAACACAAGGACCAGGAAGGCCGCCCCGAGGTCAAGCAACGCATTCGCCAGACCCAGCGCGAAATGTCCCAGCGGCGCATGATGGCAGCGATTCCCGAAGCCGACGTGGTCATCACCAACCCGACCCACTACGCCGTCGCGCTCAAATACGACTCGGAGAAGGGCGGCGCACCGGTGCTGCTCGCCAAGGGCAGCGACTTCCTCGCGTTAAAAATCCGCGAAATCGCCGTCGCCAACAATGTCATGCTCCTCGAATCACCGGGGCTGGCGCGCTCGATCTACTACTCCACCGAGCTGGATCAGGAGATTCCTGGCGGGCTGTATCTGGCGGTGGCACAGGTGCTGGCGTACGTCTATCAGATCCGCCAGTACCGCGCGGGCAAGGGCAAGCGGCCGGATCCGTTGAAAGATGACCTGCCGATTCCGCCGGATTTGCGTCGCGATTCCTGACGTTGCTGCGCAGGCATTGCTCTTAGATATCCCTTTACTGTCAACTCTTACAGGTGCGCTCGCGGTGATTTTGCAGTTTGATGCAAGGTGGCACCGCGAACCTGACGTACTCATGCGGGCGAGTGCAAGGGAGCAAGACAATGAAAGGTATTTTCAGCAGTTACGATGAAAAGCCGGCACAGGCACCCTCACACCGAAGCCCTCGGGACGATGTATTTCCTTTGCCGAAGCCACAGGATTTTTTCTGACTGCAAAGGAGGTTCAGCATCCCATTGCCAGATGCCCGGCAGGCGAACATCAAAGTGGGGGGCGAGGTCGAGTTCGAACTGCCCGGAACAAGAACGGAAAGTGAAAATCTCCGGTATTGATCAACCGTTCGCCCTCGCCACCAACACGGCTGAAACGAAAAACCGCCATCTTGATACAACGGGGTGGCGGTTTTTTTGCCTGAAGTTTGTGGTGGCTTTTCTGATCATTCCCACGCAGGAGCGTGGGAACGATCAAGCGATCAGTGGAACGCGGCGCTACTGCGGCAACTCCAGATTATCCAGCACCCGACTCACCGCCAATTCCCCAAGCATGATCAGTTGCGCAATCCCCAGCAGCGTTCTGCGCTGCGATGCGGGGATGAGGTTGGCGAAGTCATGGGCGATGGTTCTGGCCGAGGCGAGAGTTTCGCAGGCGTTGGCCAGCAGTTCCTCGTTTTTGAAATCGGCGGTCACGGCGTACATCGTGCGTTTTTTACGCGGCGGTGGCGGGGAGTCGGGCGGGCAGAGGTAGTGATCGAGGGCGCGGTCGGCGGCGTCGTGGAGTTTACTGGAGTCGAGGGATTCGTAGGGGGAGGTGGGATCGGTTGCGGGTGGATTGGGGGTGGGTTTGATCATGGTGACGCTCCTTTGTGGTGGAGCCGCCAAGTCCAGTCGCTAAACAGGAAGGGTGGCGGCTGTACGCAGGTTAGCGAACCGGTCAAAGGCAACCGGTAGACCCGGAGGTCTCCCGCATACAGCCACCATGACGAAATCGCGAAAATACAGATCCGCAACGAAGCCTGGAACGCTGATGCACCTTTGACATGAGTTCGAGTCGCTAAACCCGGTCGCTGATTCGTCAGCGACCGGACCACAATAGAACCCGACCCCAAAGCGCACAAGCCGGCGGATTCTGGCTTGGCTGTAGGCAATGGCGCAAGGATTTGTAGCCTTGGAGGCGTGTCTGGAGGTGTCTTTTAAACACCTGCGTTTAAATCAAGAAATTTGTGTCGGAGATAAGGGCCCCTTCGCGAGCAAGCTCGCTCCCACAGGGAACTTCAGCGATTGCAGGTTTTGTGTCCGACACGGACCAAATGTGGGAGCGAGCTTGCTCGCGAAGGGGCCGGCCCGGTCAGCAGAAAATCTTCGGTCAAATACCTCTGTTTCAATGACTGGCAAAAGTTGGAAGGCTTCTTGCAATAGCCGCCGTGCGCCCACTCGGGGCGTCAAAAGTTTGCTTTAAAGGAACGGGGAAAACCGGTGGATCGCTCTCAGTTATTCAACACTGCTCGCACAAACGTTGCCGACCTCAGTCGAGGCAATCTGGGCGTGCCGTTGTTGCTGCTGGTCATGCTGGCGATGATGATGTTGCCGGTGCCGCCGTTCTTGCTCGACGTCTTCTTCACCTTCAACATTGCCCTTTCCATCGTCGTCCTGCTGGTGTGCGTGTATGCGCTGCGGCCGCTGGATTTTGCGGTGTTCCCGACCATTCTGCTGGTCGCGACCCTGTTGCGACTGGCGCTGAACGTGGCCTCTACGCGGGTGGTGATGCTCCACGGTCAGGACGGCCACGCCGCCGCCGGTAAGGTGATCCAGGCCTTCGGTGAGGTGGTGATCGGCGGTAACTACGTGGTCGGTATCGTGGTGTTCGCGATCCTCATGATCATCAACTTCGTCGTGGTGACCAAGGGTGCCGGGCGGATTTCCGAGGTGAGCGCGCGTTTTACCCTCGATGCGATGCCCGGCAAACAAATGGCGATCGACGCCGACCTCAACGCCGGCCTGATCGACCAGAATCAGGCCAAGTCGCGCCGTCAGGAAGTCGCCCAGGAGGCGGAGTTCTACGGTTCGATGGACGGTGCCAGCAAGTTCGTCCGTGGTGACGCCATCGCTGGCCTGCTGATTCTATTCATCAACCTCATCGGCGGCATGGCTGTCGGTATCTTCCAGCACAACATGGGTTTCGCCGACGCCGGCAAGGTGTACGCCTTGTTGACCATCGGTGACGGTTTGGTGGCGCAATTGCCATCACTGTTGTTATCGACAGCGGCGGCGATCATGGTGACCCGTGCTTCCGGTTCGGAAGACATGGGCAAGCAGATCAACCGCCAGATGTTCGCCTCGCCCAAAGCGCTGGCCGTGGCTGCAGGGTTGATGGCGGTGATGGGCCTGGTGCCGGGCATGCCGCACTTCTCCTTCCTGAGCATGGCCGCGCTGGCCGCTGGCGGCGCCTACCTGTTCTGGAAAAAGCAGAACGTCGCCAAGGTCGTGGCGCTGGAAGAGGTCAAGCGTCAGCAAGAACTGCTGCCATCGCCGGCACGCGCCATGGAAACCAAAGAGCTGGGCTGGGACGACGTCACGCCAATCGACATGATCGGCCTGGAAGTCGGCTATCGCCTGATTCCGCTGGTGGACCGCAATCAGGGTGGGCAGTTGCTGGCGCGGATCAAGGGCGTGCGCAAGAAGCTCTCGCAGGATCTGGGCTTTCTGATGCCGACCGTGCACATCCGCGACAACCTTGATCTGGCGCCGAGTGCTTATCGCTTGACGCTGATGGGCGTGATCCTCGCCGAAGCCGAGATCTACCCGGACCGCGAACTGGCGATCAATCCGGGCCAGGTCTACGGCACGCTCAACGGCATCAACGCCAAAGATCCGGCTTTTGGTCTTGAGGCGGTGTGGATCGAAATCAGCCAGCGTGCCCAGGCGCAATCGCTTGGCTACACCGTGGTCGACGCCAGCACCGTGGTTGCGACGCACTTGAACCAGATTCTGTACAAGCACTCCAGCGAGCTGATCGGCCACGAAGAAGTCCAGCAACTCATGCAATTGCTGGCCAAGAGCTCGCCGAAACTGGCGGAAGAGCTGGTGCCCGGCGTGGTTTCGCTGTCGCAATTGCTCAAAGTGCTGCAAGCGTTGCTCGCCGAACACGTGCCGGTGCGCGATATCCGCAGCATCGCCGAGGCGATCGCCAACAACGCCGCCAAGAGTCAAGATACCGCCGCGTTGGTGGCTGCGGTGCGGGTCGGCGTATCCCGTGCAATCGTCCAAAGCATTGTAGGCACTGAGTCCGAGCTGCCTGTGATCACGTTGGAACCAAGGTTGGAACAGATATTGCTCAATAGTCTGCAGAAGGCAGGACAAGGCTCGGAAGAGGGCGTTCTGCTGGAGCCAAGCATGGCTGAGAAGCTGCAACGTTCGTTGATCGAAGCGGCGCAGCGTCAGGAAATGCAAGGTCAGCCGGTGATCCTGTTGGTCGCCGGACCGATCCGCGCGATGCTCTCGCGCTTTGGCCGCCTCGCCGTTCCCGGACTGCATGTGCTGGCCTACCAGGAAATACCGGACAACAAGCAAGTGACCATCGTTGCGACAGTAGGGCCCAACGGCTGAGGTAGTGGTTTATGCAAGTTAAGCGTTTTTTCGCCGCCGATATGCGTCAGGCCATGAAGCTGGTTCGCGATGAGCTGGGCGCTGATGCCGCCATCATCGGTAACCGCCGCATTGCCGGCGGCGTCGAGTTGACGGCAGCACTCGATTACAAACTGTCGGCGCTGGCGCCACGGGTTCCGAACATGGAACTCGAGGACGAGCTGCGCAAGACCCAGTCGCGCATCGTCACCGCTCAGGCCGAATTGAGCCTGCGTGGCGAAGCCGACGGCAACACCAATCAGCAGTTGTTCGCCGGGCTGCCGTTGACGGCCGGCCTGCCGCTGACCGCCGCCGAGCCGTTGACCGAGCCGACCTACGCCGCGCCGCCACGTCCGGCCGCAGCGCCTGCACAAGCCTCGGCGGGCGTCGATCCGCGTGCGCTGGACTCGATGCGCTTTGAATTGAACAGCCTGCGTGAGCTGATGGAAGTCCAGCTCGGCACGCTGGCCTGGAATCAGTTGCAGGGCAGCCGCCCGGCGCAAGCCAATCTGTATCGCCGTCTGCAGCGCATTGGTCTGTCGGGCCCGCTGTCGCGCGACTTGCTGGCGATGATCACTGACATCGAAGAACCGCGTCAGGCCTGGCGCATGTTGCTCGCGCATCTGGCACGGATGATTGCCGTGCCGGAAGTCGAGCCGCTGGAAGAGGGTGGTGTCATTGCGATGGTCGGTCCGGCTGGCATGGGCAAGACCACCACGCTGGCAAAACTGGCGGCGCGTTATGTGCTCAAGTACGGCGCGCAGAATGTCGCGCTGGTGAGCATGGACAGCTTCCGCATCGGTGCGCAGGAACAACTCAAAACCTTGGGCCGCATTCTCAATGTGCCGGTGACCCACGTCGATCCGGGCCAGTCGCTGGTGCAGGCGCTCGATCCGCTGCTGCGCAAGCGCGTGGTGCTGATCGATACCGCCGGCCTGCAGGCCAGCGATCCGGCGTTGCGCATGCAGCTGGAAAGCCTGGCCGGGCGTGGCATTCGCTCAAAAAATTATCTGGTCCTGGCAACCACCAGCCAGAAACAGGTTCTAACCGCCGCTTATCATAGTTACAAGCGTTGCGGGCTGGCCGGCTGCATTCTGACTAAACTGGATGAAACAGCCAGTCTTGGTGAAGTGTTGAGCCTGGCGATCAGTCATGAATTGCCGGTTGCGTACCTGACCGATGGCCCACGGATTCCAGATGATCTGCATCTGCCGCGCCGTCATCAACTGGTCAGCCGCGCCGTCAGCGTGCAAATGCAGGAAGAACCCAGCGAAGAAGCCATGGCTGACATGTTCGCTGATATCTATCACAGCCCGACCAAGCAGGTTGGCTGAGGTAATCATGAACAGTTTTTGTACCTACATCGATGGTCTGCCACGCATTGTTCCGATCCGGAACGCGCAGCCAGTAATGTGGCCTCCGTCTATGCAAGACAAGGTAAAGAAATAACATGGGCAGCATGCATCCCGTACAGGTGATCGCGGTGACCGGCGGCAAAGGTGGCGTCGGCAAGACTAACGTGTCAGTGAACTTGTCGCTGGCGCTGGCAGAGCTTGGCCGTCGGGTCATGCTGCTGGACGCCGACCTCGGTCTGGCGAACGTCGACGTTCTGCTGGGGCTGACCCCCAAACGCACGCTGGCCGACGTCATCGAAGGCCGCTGTGAACTGCGCGACGTGCTGTTGCAGGGCCCGGGCGGGATTCGCATCGTGCCGGCGGCGTCCGGCACGCAGAGCATGGTGCACCTGAGCCCGGCGCAGCACGCCGGCCTGATTCAGGCGTTCAGCGACATCGGCGACAATCTCGACGTGCTGGTGATCGACACCGCTGCGGGTATTGGTGACTCGGTAGTCAGTTTCGTCCGCGCGGCGCAGGAAGTGTTGCTGGTGGTGTGTGACGAGCCGACCTCGATCACTGACGCCTACGCACTGATCAAGCTGCTCAACCGCGATTACGGCATGAACCGCTTCCGCGTCCTCGCCAACATGGCGCAGAGCCCGCAGGAAGGCCGTAACCTGTTCGCCAAGTTGACCAAGGTCACGGACCGTTTCCTTGACGTCGCCCTACAATACGTAGGCGCCGTCCCGTATGACGAAAGCGTGCGCAAGGCCGTGCAGAAACAACGCGCCGTCTACGAAGCCTTTCCACGCTCCAAGTGCGCCCTGGCCTTCAAGGCCATCGCGCAGAAGGTCGACACCTGGCCGTTGCCGGCCAACCCGCGCGGCCATCTGGAGTTTTTCGTCGAGCGTCTCGTGCAGCAAACCGCAGGGCCTGTGATATGACCGCCAGTGGCATGAATCTTTACAAGAAGTCGGCGCGTGACGCGCAGTACGAGTTGATCGAGCGTTACGCGCCACTGGTCAAGCGCATTGCCTATCACTTGCTGGCACGGTTGCCGGCCAGTGTGCAGGTCGAAGACCTGATCCAGGCCGGCATGATCGGCCTGCTCGAAGTGTCGACCAAGTACGACGCCAGCAAGGGCGCCAGTTTCGAAACGTACGCGGGCATTCGAATCCGCGGCGCGATGCTCGATGAAGTGCGCAAAGGGGACTGGGCGCCACGCTCGGTTCACCGCAATACCCGGATGGTCAGTGACGCAATTCGCTCGATTGAAGCTAAAACCGGCCGTGACGCTAAAGATCACGAGGTTGCGGCCGAACTCCAATTGAGTCTCGACGATTATTACGGGATTTTGAATGACACTTTGGGCAGCCGCCTGTTCAGTTTCGACGACCTCTTGCAGGACGGCGAACACGAAGGGCTGCACGAGGATGGCGCCAGTGCTCATATGGAGCCGTCACGCGATCTGGAAGATGAACGTTTCCAGGCGGCGCTGGCGGACGCGATTGCCAATTTGCCGGAGCGTGAGCGACTGGTGTTGGCGCTGTACTACGACGAAGAGCTGAACCTCAAGGAGATCGGTGAAGTCCTTGGCGTCAGTGAATCGCGGGTCAGCCAGTTACACAGCCAGTGCGCGGCCCGTTTGCGGGGGCGTTTGGGGGAGTGGCGAGCGCGCTGAAGGCAGTGTGGGGACACTGCGAAACGAGGCTGGTGCAGTGATGAGCGGCGCCGGTCTCGATCCGTTGTGCTCCAGACAAACTTTCAGTGCTGCGCCAATTGATTGAAGTGGCGCGTCCAGGTGCTGGGCGCGTTTAAGACTGCTTGGAGGTCGAATTGAACAAAGACATGAAAATCCTCATCGTTGATGACTTCTCAACGATGCGGCGGATCATCAAGAACCTGCTGCGCGATCTTGGGTTCACCAACACTGTCGAGGCCGACGATGGCATCACCGCCATTCCGGTACTCAACAGCGGCAGCATCGACTTTCTGGTAACGGACTGGAACATGCCGGGCATGACCGGTATCGACCTGCTGCGCCACGTGCGCGCCGATGAAAAACTCAAGCACCTGCCGGTGCTGATGGTGACCGCTGAAGCCAAGCGCGAACAGATCATCGAAGCCGCTCAGGCCGGTGTGAACGGCTACGTGGTCAAACCTTTCACGGCTCAGGCGTTGAAAGACAAAATCGAGAAGATTTTCGAACGCATCGGCTGATGAACGCGCGGGGGAGCTATGGAGCATAACGAATCTTCACAGGGCGATTTTGAATCGACCCTGAAAAAACACGCGGTCGAACTGGTCGAGAGCCTTGAAAAGGGCAGGTTCGGCGACGCGGTGCAACTGATCCATGAGCTCAATCAGACCCGTGACCGTGGCCTGTATCAGGAAGTGGGCAAGCTCACGCGTGAACTGCACAGTGCGATCGTCAATTTCCAGATCGATCCGCACATGCCGCAGGCCGAGGAAGTGTCGCAAATCACCGACGCCACCGAACGTCTGGGCTATGTGGTCAAGCTGACGGAAGCCGCGGCCAACCGCACCATGGATCTGGTGGAAAGCGCCACGCCGGTGGTCAACAGTCTGGCCGATGAAGCCCAGACGTTGAGCGCCGATTGGGGTCGCTTCATGCGTCGCGAGGTCGGGGCTGAAGAGTTCCGCGAGCTGGCGCGCCGGGTCGACGGTTTTCTGTCACGCAGCAGCACGGACAACCGTGCGGTGTCGAGCAATCTCAACGACATCCTGCTGGCCCAGGATTACCAGGACCTCACCGGTCAGGTGATCAAGCGCGTGACCCAACTGGTCACCGAAGTCGAAAGCAATCTGCTCAAACTCGTCCTCATGGCCAGTCAGGTCGACCGCTTTGCGGGCATCGAACATGACCGTGCCGCGATGCTTGCCGAAAAAGATCCACAAAAACATCTCTCGCAGGGTGAAGGTCCGCAGATTCATGCCGATAAACGAGAAGACGTTGTGTCCGGTCAGGACGATGTGGACGATTTGTTATCCAGCCTTGGATTCTAGATTTTCGGAATTCGGGTTTTTTGGGTTTTTAGACCTGTAGGAGCACCCCATTAATGAGCTTCGGCGCCGATGAAGAGATCCTTCAGGATTTCCTGGTTGAGGCCGGCGAGATTCTTGAGCAACTGTCCGAACAACTGGTCGAGCTGGAAAGCCGCCCGGATGATGCAGATCTGCTCAATGCAATTTTTCGCGGTTTCCACACTGTAAAAGGGGGCGCCGGCTTCCTTCAGCTCAATGAGCTGGTGGAGTGCTGTCACATCGCCGAAAACGTGTTCGACATCCTGCGCAAGGGTGAGCGTCGCGTTGATGCAGAACTGATGGACGTCGTGCTCGAGGCATTGGACGCGGTGAACAGCATGTTCAGCGAAGTCCGCGAGCGTGCGCCGATCACTGCGGCCACGCCGGAGCTGCTGGCGGCGCTAGCGCGTCTGGCCGAGCCGCAAACCGCTGACGAAGCCCCGGCTTCGCCAGTGGCTGAGATGATCGAGGAACTGGTCGTCGAAGGCGACGCATCCGGCGACATCACCGATAACGAATTCGAGCAGTTGCTGGACTCGCTGAACGCCGTCAAGGCCGAAGCCGAAGCCCCGGCCGCTGCTGCCCCTGCGCCAGCCGCCGATGTGCCGGCCAGTGATGAAATCACCGACGCCGAGTTCGAGTCGTTGCTCGATCAGTTGCACGGCAAAGGCCAGTTTGCGGTGGACGCGGTAGCACCGACTGCGGCGGCTCCCGCCGCACCGGCCAAGGGCGACAGCTCCGATATCACCGACGATGAATTCGAAGCTCTGCTTGATCAGCTGCACGGCAAGGGCAACTTTGCTGTCGATGCGCTGGAGTCGGCAATCGCTTCGGCCCCGGCTGCACCTGCTGCACCGGCCGCCGCCGCAGCCGGCAGCGACCTGATCAGCGATCACGAATTCGAATCGCTGCTCGACGAATTGCACGGCAAAGGCAAGTTTGACGCCAGCGCCGCGACGGCGGGCTCCGCATCAAGCGTTGCCACGCCGGCCGCCAAGGCTCCGGCTGCTGCCGCTGCTGCGCCAAAAGCTGCGCCCAAGCCTGAGCCAAAAGCTGAAACGCCGAAACCGGCCGCTGCTGCACCGGCTCCGGCCCGTGCGCCTGCCGCGCCGCCTGCGGAAAAACCGGCGAGCGAAGCCGAGACCACCGTACGGGTCGACACCGCGCGGCTCGACGAGATCATGAACATGGTCGGCGAGCTGGTGCTGGTGCGTAACCGTCTGGTGCGCCTGGGCCTCAACAGCGGCGACGAAGCCATGTCCAAGGCCGTGTCGAACCTCGACGTGGTCACTGCTGATCTGCAGACCGCCGTGATGAAGACGCGGATGCAGCCGATCAAGAAAGTCTTCGGGCGCTTCCCGCGTCTGGTTCGCGACCTCGCTCGTCAGCTCAAGAAAGAGATCAACCTGGAACTGGTGGGTGAAGAAACCGACCTCGATAAAAACCTTGTCGAGGCCCTGGCCGACCCGCTGGTCCACTTGGTACGCAACGCCGTCGACCACGGCATCGAGTCGCCGGAAGAACGCGAAGCGTCGGGCAAGGCCCGTGGCGGTCGCGTGGTGCTGGCGGCCGAGCAGGAAGGCGACCATATCCTGCTGTCGATTTCCGACGACGGCAAAGGCATGGACCCGAACGTGCTGCGTGCGATCGCGGTAAAACGCGGGGTGATGGACAAGGACGCGGCCGATCGCCTGAGCGATACCGAGTGCTACAACCTGATTTTCGCCCCGGGTTTCTCGACCAAGACCGAGATCTCCGACGTGTCCGGCCGCGGTGTCGGCATGGACGTGGTGAAGACCAAGATTTCCCAGCTCAACGGTTCGATCAACATCTACTCGACCAAGGGCCAGGGCTCGAAGATTGTCATCAAGGTGCCGCTGACCCTGGCGATCATGCCGACGCTGATGGTCATGCTCGGCAACCAGGCGTTCGCGTTCCCGTTGGTCAACGTCAATGAGATCTTCCACCTCGACCTGTCGACCACCAACGTCGTCGACGGTCAGGAAGTGGTGATCGTGCGCGACAAGGCGCTGCCATTGTTCTACCTCAAGCGCTGGCTGGTCAGCTCCGCCGCTCACGAAGAGCAGCGTGAAGGCCATGTGGTGATCCTTTCGGTGGGCACTCAGCGGATCGGCTTTGTCGTCGATCAACTGGTCGGTCAGGAAGAAGTGGTCATCAAGCCATTGGGCAAAATGCTGCAGGGCACTCCGGGCATGTCCGGCGCCACCATCACCGGTGACGGCCGCATTGCACTGATTCTCGATGTTCCAAGCATGCTCAAGCGTTACGCCGCACGGCGTATTTGAATCCGGGGCGGCGGGGCGCTGACGTCCCGCTGCACCTAATGGAGTGTTTATGGCAGTCAAAGTCCTGGTGGTGGACGATTCGGGGTTTTTCCGCCGCCGCGTCTCGGAAATTCTTTCAGCGGACCCGAGCATCCAGGTGGTCGGCACCGCAACCAACGGTAAAGAGGCGATCGATCAGGCGCTGGCGCTCAAGCCGGACGTGATCACCATGGACTACGAGATGCCGATGATGGACGGCATCACGGCGGTGCGGCACATCATGCAGCGCTGCCCGACCCCGGTGTTGATGTTCTCCTCGCTGACTCACGAAGGCGCGCGGGTGACCCTTGATGCGCTGGATGCCGGTGCGGTGGATTTCCTGCCGAAGAATTTCGAAGACATCTCGCGCAATCCCGAGAAGGTCAAGCAACTGCTGTGCGAGAAGGTTCACAGCATTTCGCGCAGCAACCGTCGCTTCAGTGCCTACAGCGCCCCGGCGCCTGCCGCTGCGCCAGCACCGACGCCTGCGCCTGCTTCGACTGCGTCGAGCTACAGCAGCCACAGCAGCCCTGTTCCGGCGCGTCCGGCTCCTGCGCCTGCTCGTGCATCCGCTGCCAGCGCTGCGTCGGCAGCACCAAAACGCAAAGCCTACAAACTGCTTGCCATCGGGACATCGACCGGCGGCCCGGTAGCCTTGCAACGCGTGCTTACGCAATTGCCGGCCAACTTTCCGGCGCCGATCGTGTTGATCCAGCACATGCCGGCGGCGTTCACCAAGGCATTTGCCGAGCGTCTCGACAAGCTCTGCCGCATTAGCGTCAAGGAAGCCGAGGATGGCGACATCCTGCGTCCGGGCCTGGCGTTACTGGCGCCGGGTGGCAAGCAAATGATGATCGACGGCCGTGGCTCGGTGAAAATCCTCCCGGGCGATGAGCGTCTGAACTACAAGCCTTGTGTCGACATTACTTTCGGCTCGGCGGCGAAATCCTACGGCGACAAAGTGTTGGCAGTGGTGCTGACCGGCATGGGCGCCGACGGCCGTGAAGGCGCGCGTCTGCTCAAGCAGGGCGGCAGCGCGGTGTGGGCGCAGGACGAGGCCAGCTGCGTGATTTACGGCATGCCAATGGCCATCGTCAAAGCTGATCTGGCCGACGCGGTGTACAGCCTCGATGACATGGGTAAACACATCGTCGAGGCGTGTCTCTGATGGATGTTCTCAGCCTTATCGGCCTGATCATGGCGTTTGTCGCCATCATCGGCGGCAACTACCTTGAAGGTGGCCACCTCGGCGCGCTCGCCAACGGTCCGGCGGCACTGATCGTGCTCGGCGGTACCGTCGGCGCGGCGCTGCTGCAATCGCCCATGAGCGCGTTCAAACGCGCCATGCAGATTCTGGCGTGGATCTTCTTCCCGCCGCGCGTCGACTTGGCCGGCGGCATCGACCGCGTGGTCAACTGGAGCCTTACCGCGCGCAAGGAGGGCTTGCTCGGGCTCGAAGGCGTCGCCGATGCCGAACCCGACGCGTACTCGCGTAAAGGCCTGCAATTGTTGGTTGACGGTGCCGAGCCGGAAGCCATTCGCAGCATTCTCGAAGTGGATTTCTACACTCAGGAATCCCGTGATATCGAAGCGGCCAAGGTCTTTGAAAGCATGGGC
This sequence comes from Pseudomonas koreensis, assembly GCF_036668835.1. Taxonomy (GTDB): domain Bacteria; phylum Pseudomonadota; class Gammaproteobacteria; order Pseudomonadales; family Pseudomonadaceae; genus Aquipseudomonas; species Aquipseudomonas koreensis_I. The sequence continues at coordinate 496,859 of NZ_JAZEVW010000001.1, read as the reverse complement.
GGCTACGCGCCGACCATCGGCATCATCGGTGCGGTCATGGGCCTGATTCACGTCATGGGCAACCTGGCCGATCCGTCGCAGCTGGGCAACGGCATTGCCGTGGCATTCGTCGCAACGATCTATGGCGTGGCCAGTGCCAACCTGATCCTGTTGCCGGTGGCGGCCAAGCTGAAGTCAATCGCATTGCGGCAGTCGCGTTATCGCGAAATGTTGCTGGAAGGAATCCTGTCGATCGCCGAAGGTGAAAACCCGCGCTCTATCGAGTTGAAGCTTCAGGGCTTCATGGATTGATGGGGGAAATGGACTATGGCTCGTCGCAGGCACCAGGAAGAACACGTTAACCACGAGCGCTGGCTCGTGTCTTACGCCGACTTCATCACATTGCTGTTCGCGTTCTTCGTGGTGATGTACTCGATCTCGTCGATCAACGAAGGCAAGTACAAAGTCATTTCCGAAGCGCTGATCGGGGTGTTTACTGACTCCGATCGCTCGCTCAAACCGATTCCGATCGGCGACGAGCGGCCGAAAACCGTGACCCCGGCCAAGCCGCTGGTCAAGGATGCCGAGCAGGTCGACGCCGGTATCGCTGGCGCCAGCGATCCGCTGAAGAGCATCGCCGATGACATCAGCGCCGCGTTCGGTGACTTGATCAGCTCCAATCAGATGACCGTGCGCGGCAACGAACTGTGGGTTGAGATCGAACTCAACTCCAGCTTGCTGTTCGGCAGCGGTGATGCGATGCCAAGTGACATCGCGTTCAACATCATCGACAAGGTTGCGGCGATTCTGAAACCGTTCGACAACCCGATCCACGTCGAAGGTTTCACTGACGATCAACCGATCCGCACCGCGCAATACCCGACCAACTGGGAGCTGTCTTCGGCGCGTTCGGCGAGCATCGTACGCATGCTGGCGATGCAGGGCGTAAATCCCGGTCGGCTCGCTTCGGTGGGCTACGGTGAGTTTCAGCCGGTGGCCAACAATGCCACCGTCGAAGGCCGTGCGAAGAACCGTCGCGTGGTGCTGGTGGTGTCGCGCAATCTTGATGTGCGCCGCAGCCTGACCGGCACCGGGACGGCGAATGCGCAACCGGATGCGGCACTCAAGCGGGCTGGCACACAAACTGCACCGACCCCGGTCAAGACGCCGGGACGCGAGAGTGCCGTCAATTCTCCGTCGCCCGCATTAACACGCTGAAACATGTCTCGGCCGAGCCAATCGGCCGGGAGGAACGAACTGAATGAGAGTCTGGGCAGTCGCCAATCAAAAGGGTGGTGTCGGTAAAACCACATCTTCCATCGCTTTAGCCGGGTTGCTGGCCGAGGCGGGCAAGCGCGTGGTTGTGGTCGATCTCGACCCGCACGGCTCGATGACCAGCTATTTCGGCTACGATCCCGACAGTCTGGAACACAGCAACTACGACCTGTTTCTGCACAAGGGCAGCGTGCCGCAAGGCCTGCCAGGGCAGTTGCTGCTGTCGACCAGCGACGAACGCATTTCGCTGTTGCCGTCCAGCACCGCACTGGCCACCCTTGAGCGCCAGTCGCCGGGGCAAAGTGGCCTCGGCCTGGTGATCGCCAAGAGTCTGGCGCAGCTGTGGCAGGACTTCGATTACGCGATCATCGACAGCCCGCCGTTGCTCGGCGTGTTGATGGTCAACGCCCTCGCGGCGAGCCAGCAACTGGTGATCCCGGTGCAAACCGAGCACCTGGCCGTCAAAGGCCTGGAGCGCATGGTCAACACCCTGGCGATGATCAACCGCTCGCGCAAACAGGCGCTGCCGTTCAGCATCGTGCCGACCTTGTTCGACCGTCGCACGCAAGCCTCTATGCACACCTTGCGTGTGCTGCGTGACAAATTCCCCGAGGAGATCTGGCAGGGTTACATCCCGGTCGACACGCGTCTGCGCGACGCCAGCCGCGCCGGTGTCACGCCTTCGCAGTTCGACGGCAAGAGCCGTGGCGTGCTCGCCTATCGCGCGTTGCTCAAGCACCTGCTCGCGCAACAACTTGTTGCGCAGGTGGCGTGAACATGAATCGCCCGGTCAAACTCACTTCACGTCCGCAACGGGCCTTGCAGTCCTATCTGGAAGACTTGCTGCTCGACGTGCCCGAAGAGTTGGCGTCGCCCGTTGCGCAACAGGCGCAGGCTGAAACCGTCGAAAGCACGGAGGTGATGGACGAGTTCCAGGCCGCGGTGCTCGAAGAGCAGGCGCGCGATGCGCAGAAAGCCGCCCGACCTGCCGCCGCGCCGGTTGTCGCGCCAGTGGCCAAGGCACCGGTGGCCTTGCTCGAAGAGCCGCGCGCCGTGGTTTCGACCCTGATGCCGCTGCTGCAAACCCAATTACTGAAAGTACCGGAGCCGCAAATCCCTGCGCCGGCCCCGGTTGTCGAAGAACCAGAAGATCCACAGGTGCTGGTGCCGCCGCTGGTCGAAGTGCACCTGCCGCCGAACAACCCACCGCCGCCAGTGGAAGCCGACGGGCGCCCGGCGTGGGCTGCCGAAGCCTTCGAATGCCTGCTGTTCGACGTCGCCGGGCTGACCTTGGCGGTCCCGCTGGTGTGCCTCGGTTCGATCTACTCGCTGGCCGGCCAAGAGCTGACACCACTGTTCGGTCAGCCGGAATGGTTCCTCGGGATTCTGCCGAGCCAGGCCGGCAACCTGAAGGTGCTCGACACCGCGCGCTGGGTCATGCCGGATCGCTACCGCGATGATTTCCGCCAGGGCTTGCAGTACGTGATTTCGGTACAGGGTTACGAGTGGGGCCTGGCGGTGCATCAGGTCAGCCGCTCGTTGCGCCTGGACCCGAATGAAATCAAATGGAGAAGTCACCGGGGTCAGCGGCCATGGCTCGCCGGCACCGTGATCGAGCACATGTGTGCATTGCTTGATGTCTCCGCGCTGGCCGAGTTGATCGCCAGTGGCGGAGCAAAGCACATGAGCGGCAACAAGCCGCTACATAAACCGACTTAGCAGCCGACATAACTATCAGGCGATGGCATTGTTCAATGCCACCACACAGAACACACACCGCCCGGGGCGGTTTTTTCGAGGGGTCAGGGTATGAGTAGTCAGGCGTCGAATGCAAAAGGTTCTGAAGATCCGATCCTGCAATGGGTGACCTTCAAACTGGATAACGAAACCTACGGCATCAACGTGATGCGCGTGCAGGAAGTGTTGCGCTACACCGAGATCGCGCCAGTGCCGGGTGCGCCAAGCTACGTGCTGGGCATCATCAACCTGCGCGGTAACGTGGTCACCGTGATCGACACCCGTCAGCGCTTCGGCCTGAGCACCGGTGAGATCAGCGACAACACCCGTATCGTCATCATCGAAGCCGACAAGCAGGTGGTCGGGATCATGGTCGACAGCGTGGCCGAAGTGGTTTACTTGCGTCAGTCGGAAATCGAAACCGCACCGAACGTCGGTAACGAAGAATCGGCCAAGTTCATCCAGGGCGTGTGCAACAAGAACAACGAGTTGCTGATCCTGGTCGAGCTGGACAAGATGATGAGCGAAGAAGAGTGGTCGGAACTGGAGAGCATCTGATTTGATTCTCGAGGTTGCAGTCATTGTCCTGTTCCTGTTCTGGGCAGGCACGCTGGCGATGTTCGTCTCGTACATCAAGGCGCAGCGGGTGATCGCTGCGCAGCAGGCCGAGGGCGATGCGCTGCGTGATCAGCGCATCAAAGACCTGGCCAAGCGTGTCGACGACTACCAGAATGGCAACGTGCGCATGGGCGAAGCCCTGCACGAACTGCGCGCGGTGGTCAGCCCGTTGCCGGACAAAATCGTTGCCCTGGAACAGCGCGACCCGTCGAGCCTGTCGTTCGCCCAAGCGGCGAAACTGGTGGGCATGGGTGCGAGTGTTGATGAACTGACTCAGTCCTGCGGGTTGACCCAGGCTGAGGCGGAGTTGATGCGTAAGTTGCACAAGGGCAGCTAGGAGCTTCTAGCTTCAAGCGGCAAGCAAGATCAAAAGCGCTATTTGCGAGCAGGCTCGCTTCCACATTGGTTCGGCGTACACCGATCTAATGTGGGAGCGGGCCTGCTCGCGAAGGCGTCTTTGAAACCTCAATAATCATCCCCGCGTGCGGTGATGTCCTTCTCGACCATCGGCGCGTCCGGGTCGTGTCCCTCGGGAAATTTTCCTTTCAGATTCCACGCAAACGCGATGATCTCGGCGATCGTGCGGTAGAGCTCTTCGGGGATGCTGTCGCCCAGTTCCATGCGCGCCAGCAGGCGCACCAATTCGGCATTCTCGTAAATCGGTACGTCGCAATCGCGGGCGATGCGCAGAATCTCTTCGGCCAGTTCTTCGTCACCCTTGGCGGTGAGGGTCGGGGCGTGGTTGCCGTCGTATTTGAGGGCGATGGCCTGGCGTGGGGCAGTGGAATCGTTCATGCGGTTTCGTCGACCCAGCGGTGTTCGAGGCGGGTTTGGTTACCTTGCGGCGGGGTGCCGTGGTGGCAGTCGATGTCGCCGACATTCAGCCCGCGATCGAGCAGGCGCTGGCGCAAGGCGAACAGGTTGTTTTCGATCAGGTCGGCCGTGTACGGCCGCTCGGCCCAGAGTTGCCCGGACAGGCTGCCGGCCACCAGTTGCGCCTGAATCTGCAAGGGCCCGAGCGGTTCCATGTCGAAGGCCAGATCGACGCGCCACAGTTGCTGTCTGGGTTCGCGCTCGTCGCGGCGCTCGTTTGCTTGCGGCTCGCGTTCCGGCGCTTCTTCGCGCTGGAACTTGACCTGCAACGGCACGATGTCCTGCAGGTTGCGCATGGGGATTTCCAGTTGCCAGGTGCTGAGCAAGCGCCCGTCGTCGGTGACGCCGGTCTGTTCCAGGCTCGACAGCTGATGGCTTTGCAGGCGCGATACCGCGGCGGCAGCGAGGCGCAGCAACTGCTCCAGATCGCCTTCGCCGTCCTGGCTTTGCAGCAAACGCTCGGGCAATGGAAAACTGCTCGGCACGGGTTTGGCGCTGACCTGGCCGAGCATGCCCAGGGCGTTGCGCACGAAACTCGGTAGCGCTTGCGCCAGGGTGTTGGCGGCAATGATCGCGTTGAAACTGGTACTGCTCGGCAGGCCCGGCGTCAGTTGCGCGATCAGCTTGAGCAGATCGGCTTTCATGTCCGGCGCGAGGGTCGGGGTTTGCCCGGTCAGCATTTTGGTTTCGAGGAATACGCCGCTGTTGGCCAGGGCCAGTGCGACACCTTTGGCGGTACTCATTTGCTGTACGTCCGGCAGGCTGGCGAGCAGCTTGTCGACCAAGGCACGTAAATCCGCTGACGTCTGATCGGTGGCCGGCGGCAGGTTTTGCAGCGCATTCAACAGGCCACTCAACGAGGCCTGGCGACTTTGCTGGCCGAGCAGTTGCTGGCTGACGGCCAGTTGTTCCTGACGGCTGCTCAGCGGCAAGAATTTCAGGGTTTGCGTGTCTTCGACGATGGCTGAAAGCAGCGTGCCGATGCGCAGCGGTTGCGGGCTGTCGATGGTCAACGTGCTGCCGCTCAATGCGGTGTTGAGCAGGCTGACCATCGAGCGAAACACCGTCGCTTGTCCCGGCGTCTGCGGCAGAACCTGTGAGGTCAGCACCTTGCCCTGCAGCAGCGTGCCGACCGGCAGTTGCGCGGTATCCAGGCGGGTGAGGGCGGCAACATTGCTGGCAATCGCCTGCTGCACGGTGATCGCCAGATTACCCGCCGAGGGCTGGGTGATCGCCAGGTTGGTGCCTTGGGGCAGCGGCAGACTGCTGGTCGCTTGCACGGTGGTCTGACGGCCGCCATCGACGGTCACCTTGAGCAGCAATTCAAAGGTTTGATCGGCCTGCTTGAGCGACAACACCTCGGCCTTGGCGCTTTGTCCACTGCCGATCAAGCCTTCAACCGGAGTCAGCAGCTTGAGCAGTTCGCCGACCTGCGGGCGCACCGTCGCCGCAGAGGCGGGCGGCAGCGGGAGGATGTTGATTTCGCCTGTCATACGCGGACACAACCTGAGGAAATAGCGCTCTTGAGAGTAAGGCACGGCATGTATAATGCCGCGCGTCGTGCGCTTCGTTGAAAAAACATAGCAATTGTTTGATCCAGCTCGCCAGTTCGAGCCTTCAATGCATCTATGCTGCCTCTCTTTAACGGCCGCGCCAGAGCCGACTTGAACCGTATAAGGCCCGTGATCCCTTGACCAGTCCTGTCCTGCAAACCATTGCCCTGGCGTGTGAACGTGATCTGCGGCTGCTCTTCGAGAACTTCGAATTGCGCCTGGGCGGTGGCGATATGGTGCAGATCAGCGGTCCCAACGGCAGCGGTAAAACCAGTCTTTTACGTCTGCTGGCCGGTCTGATGCAACCGACTGACGGCCAGGTCCTGCTCAACGGTCAGCCATTGACCGAGCAACGCCATGAACTCGCCCGCAACCTGTTGTGGATCGGCCACGCTGCCGGGATCAAGGATTTGCTGACCCCGGAAGAAAATCTGTCCTGGCTCTGCGCCCTGCATCAGCCCGCCGACCGCGAGGCGATCTGGCAAGCACTGGCAGCGGTAGGATTACGCGGTTTCGAAGATGTTCCCTGCCACAACCTGTCGGCCGGCCAGCAGCGTCGTGTGGCATTGGCGCGGTTGTATCTGGACAGCCCGTTGCTGTGGATTCTCGATGAGCCGTTCACCGCGCTCGACAAACAAGGCGTTGCGCAACTTGAAGAACACCTGGCCGGGCACTGCGAGCGCGGAGGTCTGGTGGTACTGACCACGCACCACTCGCTGAGCCGGATGCCGGCCGGTTATCGCGATATCGATCTGGGGAAGTGGGCCGTATGAGTGTGTTCGGTCTGCTGCTAGCGCGTGAGTCCCGACTGCTGTTTCGCCGTCCGGCGGAGCTGGCCAATCCGCTGATTTTCTTCGCCATCGTCATTGCGTTGTTCCCGCTGGCCGTCGGCCCGGAAACTCAGGTCTTGCAAAACCTGTCCCCGGGGTTAGTCTGGGTGGCGGCGTTGTTGTCGGTCCTGCTGTCGCTGGACGGCCTGTTCCGCAGTGACTTCGAAGACGGCTCGCTGGAACAGTGGGTCCTTTCGTCGCACCCGCTGCCACTTCTGGTCCTGGCCAAGGTGCTGGCACACTGGCTTTTCTCCGGTCTGGCACTGGTGCTGCTCTCGCCGTTGCTGGCGCTGATGCTCGGTTTGCCGACCGCTTGCCTGCCGGTGTTGCTGTTGTCGTTGCTGCTGGGCACACCGGTACTGAGCTTGCTCGGCGCGGTGGGCGCGGCGTTGACGGTGGGGTTGAAACGCGGCGGCCTGTTGCTGGCGCTGCTGATTCTGCCGTTGTACATCCCGGTGTTGATCCTCGGCAGTGGCGCCTTGCAGGCCGCCTTGCAAGGTATGCCGGCGACCGGGTATCTGCTGTGGCTGGGTAGCCTGACCGCCCTGGCAATCACCCTGACACCGTTTGCAATAGCGGCTGGCCTGAAGATCAGCGTCGGCGAATAATAATGAGGTCTGGTTAAAATTTAACCACTTTGTCAAAAAGAATGACCCGCGCCAGCTCACATCGAGGAGCGGCACCCGTGATGGAAACAACATGAACTGGACCTGGTTTCACAAGCTCGGCTCGCCCAAATGGTTTTACGGCATCAGCAGCAAGTTGCTGCCGTGGCTGAGCATCGCCGCGTTGCTGCTGATCGCTGTCGGCGTCGTCTGGGGCCTGGCCTTCGCGCCGCCGGACTATCAGCAAGGCAACAGCTTTCGCATCATCTATATCCACGTGCCTGCAGCGATGCTGGCGCAGTCGATCTACGTGATGCTGGCGGTGTGTGGCGTGGTCGGGCTGGTGTGGAAAATGAAACTGGCCGACGTCGCCCTGCAATGCGCCGCACCGATCGGCGCATGGATGACCGCCGTGGCGCTGGTTACCGGGGCGATCTGGGGCAAACCGACCTGGGGTTCGTGGTGGGTCTGGGACGCGCGACTGACTTCGATGCTGATTCTGCTGTTCCTGTATTTCGGCGTGATTGCGCTGGGCAATGCGATCAGCAACCGTGACAGCGCCGCCAAGGCCTGCGCGGTGCTGGCGATCGTCGGCGTGATCAACATTCCTATCATCAAATACTCGGTGGAGTGGTGGAACACCCTGCACCAGGGCGCGACCTTCACCCTCACCGAAAAACCGGCGATGCCCGCAGAAATGTGGCTGCCGCTGCTGCTGACGGTGCTGGGTTTCTACTGCTTCTTCGGCGCCGTGCTGTTGCTGCGCATGCGCCTTGAAGTGCTCAAGCGCGAAGCCCGCGCCAGTTGGGTCAAAGCTGAAGTGCAGCACAGTCTGGAGGCCGCTCGATGAGTTTCGCGTCATTCGGCGACTTCCTCGCCATGGGCCATCACGGCCTGTATGTCTGGTCGGCCTACGGCATCTGTCTGGCGGTGCTGGCCCTCAACGTGGCGGCGCCGATCCTGGCCCGCAAGCGCTATCTGCAACAAGAGGCGCGTCGTCTGCGCCGGGAGAACGGCCAGTGAATCCGCTGCGCAAGAAACGTCTGATCATCATTCTGGCCATTTTGGTCGGGGTCGGCGCTGCCGTCGGCCTGGCCCTCAGTGCGCTGCAGCAGAACATCAATCTGTTCTACACCCCGACCCAGATCGCCAATGGCGAAGCGCCGCAAGACACGCGCATCCGCGCCGGCGGCATGGTTGAAAAGGGCTCGCTGCAACGCTCAAAGGATTCGCTGGACGTCAGATTCGTCGTCACCGATTTCAACAAGTCCGTGACCATTGCCTACCGCGGCATCCTCCCGGACCTGTTCCGCGAAGGGCAGGGCATCGTTGCCCTTGGCAAGCTCAACGCCGACGGGGTGGTGGTGGCCGATGAAGTGCTGGCCAAGCACGACGAGAAGTACATGCCGCCAGAAGTGACCAAAGCGCTGAAAGACAGCGGTCAATCCGCGCCAACCCCTGCGAAGGAGGGCTGACATGACCTCGGCGATATTCATTCCTGAGCTGGGTCATCTGGCGATGATTCTGGCGCTGTGTTTTGCTCTGGTGCAAGCCGTGGTGCCGTTGCTCGGTGCCTGGCGCGGCGACCGTTTGTGGATGGGCCTGGCGCAACCGGCAGCGTGGGGCCAGTTTGCCTTTCTGCTGTTGGCCTTCGGCATCCTCACCTACGCGTTCATGACCGATGATTTCTCGGTGGCCTATGTGGCGATGAACTCCAACAGCGCGCTGCCGTGGTACTACAAATTCAGCGCGGTGTGGGGCGCCCACGAAGGTTCGCTGCTGTTGTGGGCGTTGATTCTCGGCGGCTGGACCTTCGCCGTGTCGGTGTTCTCGCGGCAGTTGCCGCAAGTCATGCTTGCCCGGGTACTGGCGGTGATGGGCATGATCAGCACCGGTTTCTTGCTGTTCCTGATTTTGACGTCGAACCCGTTCGCGCGGATCCTGCCGCAGATTCCGGCTGACGGTCGCGACCTCAATCCGCTGCTGCAGGACATCGGCCTGATCGTGCATCCGCCGATGCTCTATATGGGCTATGTCGGGTTTTCGGTGGCCTTCGCCTTCGCCATCGCGGCATTGCTCGGCGGTCGTCTCGATGCCGCCTGGGCACGCTGGTCGCGGCCATGGACCATCGTCGCCTGGGCGTTCCTCGGGATCGGCATCACCCTCGGTTCGTGGTGGGCGTATTACGAACTCGGCTGGGGCGGCTGGTGGTTCTGGGACCCGGTGGAAAACGCCTCGTTCATGCCATGGCTGGTCGGCACCGCGTTGATTCACTCGCTGGCGGTGACGGAAAAACGCGGCGTGTTCAAGAGCTGGACGGTGTTGCTGGCAATTGCCGCGTTCTCGCTCAGTCTGCTGGGCACGTTCCTTGTGCGCTCCGGCGTACTGACGTCGGTCCACGCGTTCGCTTCCGATCCTGAGCGCGGCGTGTTCATTCTGATCTTCCTGCTGTTCGTCGTCGGTGGTTCGCTGACCCTGTTCGCTCTGCGCGCGCCGGTGGTCAAGAGTCAGGTCGGTTTCAACCTGTGGTCGCGGGAAACCCTGCTGCTGGGCAACAATCTGGTGCTGGTCGTCGCTGCCTCGATGATCCTGCTCGGCACGCTGTACCCGCTGATTCTCGATGCCCTCAGCGGCGCGAAGATGTCGGTCGGCCCGCCGTACTTCAATGCGCTGTTCATTCCGCTGATGGCGTTGCTGATGCTGGTCATGGCGGTCGGCGTGATCGTGCGCTGGAAGGATACCCCGGTGAAATGGCTGGCGAGCATGCTCACTCCGGTGTTGCTCGGCAGCGTCGCGCTGGCGGTGATTGCCGGCGTCGCTTACGGCGATTTCAACTGGGCGGTGATTGCGACGTTCCTGCTGGCGGCGTGGGTGCTGCTCGCCGGTGTTCGCGACCTGTTCGACAAGACTCGCCACAAGGGCCTGATCAAAGGCCTGCCGACGCTGACCCGCAGCTATTGGGGCATGCAGATCGCTCACCTCGGTATTGCCGTGTGCGCGCTCGGCGTGGTGTTGTCGAGCCAGAACAGTGCCGAACGCGACCTGCGTCTGGCGCCGGGCGAGTCAATGGACCTGGCCGGTTATCACTTCGTTTTCGACGGTGCCAAGCACTTCGAGGGGCCGAACTTCACTTCCGACAAAGGCACCGTTCGGGTGATTCGCGACGGCAAGGAAATCAGCGTGCTGCACCCGGAAAAACGTTTGTACACCGTGCAGAACTCGGTGATGACCGAAGCCGGGATCGACGCCGGTTTCACCCGCGATATTTATGTCGCCCTTGGCGAGCCGCTGGATAACGGCGCCTGGGCGGTCCGCGTGCACGTCAAACCGTTCGTGCGCTGGATCTGGTTCGGCGGCCTGCTCACCGGCTTCGGTGGACTGTTGGCGGCGCTGGATCGGCGTTATCGGGTCAAGGTGAAAAGCAAAGTGCGCGAAGCGCTTGGCATGACGGGAGCGGCGGCATGAGACGTTGGTTGATGTTGGTGCCGCTGGCGATTTTCCTGTTGGTGGCGGTGTTTCTGTATCGCGGGCTGTACCTCGACCCGGCGGAGCTGCCGTCGGCGATGATCAACAAGCCATTCCCGGAGTTTTCCCTGCCGAGCGTGCAGGGCGACAAGACCTTGAGCAAGGCTGACATTCTCGGCAAACCGGCGCTGGTCAATGTCTGGGGTACCTGGTGCATCTCCTGCCGGGTCGAACATCCGGTGCTGAACAAGCTGGCCGAGCGCGGCGTGTTGATCTACGGCATCAACTACAAGGACACCAACGCCGACGCGTTGAAATGGCTGGCCGAGTTTCACAATCCGTATGCGCTGGATATTCGTGACGACGAGGGTTCGCTGGGCTTGAATCTTGGTGTCTACGGCGCGCCGGAAACCTTCTTTATCGACGCCAAAGGCATCATCCGCGACAAGTTCGTTGGGGTGATCGACGAGCAGGTCTGGCGCGAAAAACTCGCGGCCAAATATCAGGCGCTGGTCGATGAGGCCAAGCCATGAAGCGTTTTCTCGCCGCAGTGGTGCTGGGCTTGAGTCTGGCCGGCGTCGCCCACGCGGCCATCGACACCTACGAATTTGCCAAAGAAGGCGATCGCGAGCGTTTCCGCGAGCTGACCAAGGAATTGCGCTGCCCCAAATGCCAGAACCAGGACATCGCCGACTCCAACGCACCGATTGCCGCTGACCTGCGCAAAGAGATTTTCCGCATGCTCAGCGAGGGCAAGGACAACCAGCAGATCATCGACTTCATGGTCGACCGCTACGGTGATTTCGTCCGCTACAAACCAGCGCTCAACGCCAAGACCGCACTGCTCTGGTTCGGCCCGGCCGGCCTGCTGCTGGGCGGTTTCGTGGTGATCGCGGTGATCGTCCGCCGGCGTCGCGGGCAACGCGCCGCAACGCCGTCATCGCTGTCCATCGAAGAACGTCAGCGCCTCGACCAACTGTTGGATAAAACCCAAGAATGATTGATTTCTGGCTTGCCGCAGGGCTGTTGCTTCTGGTCGCCCTGAGTTTTCTGTTGATCCCGGTGTTGCGTGGTCGTCGCGCCCAACGCGAGGAGGATCGCACCGCCCTCAACGTTGCCCTGTATCAGGAGCGTGTCGCCGAGTTGCAAGCGCAGCAGGCTGAAGGCGTACTCGACGCTGCGCAAATGGACAGCGGGCGCGCCGAGGCGGCGCGGGAGTTGCTGGCGGATACCGAAGGCGTTGCCGCGCCGCGTGTGTCGAAGCTGGGCAAGCCGTTGCCGTTGCTCGCGGCCGTGCTGGTGCCGCTGTTGGGCTTGGGCCTGTACTTGCATTTCGGCGCTGCCGACAAGGTCGAGCTGACCCGCGAATTCGCTCAGGCGCCGCAGTCGATGGAAGAGATGACTCAGCGTCTGGAACGTGCGGTTGCCGCGCAACCGGATTCCGCCGAAGGGCTGTATTTCCTCGGTCGTACGTACATGGCGCAGGAGCGCCCGGCGGACGCGGCGAAGATGTTCGAACGTGCCGCCGGCCTTGCCGGTCGCCAACCCGAGCTGCTCGGTCAGTGGGCGCAGGCGCAGTATTTTGCTGACGGTAAAAAATGGTCGGCAAAGATCCAGGCGCTGACTGACGAAGCGCTCAAGGCTGATCCGAAAGAAGTCACCAGCCTCGGTCTGCTCGGCATCGCTGCGTTTGAAGGCGAGCGGTATCAGGAAGCCATCGACTACTGGAACCGCCTGCTCGCGCAACTGCCTCCGGAGGACAACTCTCGCGCCGCGCTGCAAGGCGGAATCCAGCGCGCCGCCGAACGCCTGCAAGCCGCTGGCGGCACAGTCGCGCAGACCCCTGCAGCGGCGAAAGGCGCGCTGCTGAAAGTCAGCGTCGATCTGGCCAGCGAACTCAAAAGCAAAGTGCAGCCGGGCGACAGCGTATTCATCTTTGCTCGCGCCACCTCCGGTCCACCGGCACCGCTGGCGGCCAAGCGCCTGACCGTGGCTGATCTGCCGGTGACCGTCGAACTGGGCGATGCCGACGCGATGATGCCGCAGTTGAAACTGTCCAACTTTCCCGAAGTCCAACTGGTTGCGCGCATATCCCGGGCCGGCCAACCCACTGCCGGTGAATGGATCGGTCGCAGCGGCCCACTGGCCAGCAGCACCAGCGCGCCACAAAAACTGACCATCGACAGCCCGGACCAATAACCGGAACCACAGGAAAGCACCGCCATGCACACCATCGCCCGTATCACAGTCCTCACACTGGCCCTGGGCTTGAGTGCATGTGCGGTCCAACGACCGGAACCGACCACCAACCTGCCGCCGATCCCGCCGTCGCAACCGAGCCCGACCCCGTCGACCTCACCGACTCCGGGCAAGAGCATCCCGGCCAAACCGTCGAAACCGGTACCCCGCACCTCAGCCAGCTTCGCCCCGCCACCGGGCGGCAACAGCCACTGGGACCAGAAACTCGGCGTTTACGTGCTCGACGACCAGTCCAACACATTCTACCGTCAGCGCACTTACTACCGCTGGAACAACGGCTGGAGCCGCGCCGTCAGCCCCAACGGCCCATGGGAAGACACCGACATCCACGGCGTGCCACCGGGCTTGGGCAAGCAGTTCGGGCAGTGAAGAAAAACGGCGATCTTTGGATCGCCGTTTTTTTTGCGCGTTTAATCACACCTTGTAAAACAACCAACCGTCACTCCACGCCATCCTGTGCTTGAGTAAAGATAACTCTAGGGTTACTTTTGAAAGGCCAAGGCAAGGAGGCGCCGGGTGCAGAGCAGGTTATTGATCGAGGAGCTTGAAGACGCAGGCTGGACGCTGGATCGGGTGACTGGCAGTCATCACATTTTCAAGCACGGTTACAACCCGAACACGATTCCCGTTCCCCATCCGAAAAAGGATTTACCGTTGGGGACGGTCAAGAGCATCAGGCGGCGTGCCGGGTTGTACAACCCGCGAGCCCGTTATATAGGAGATCCGTAATGCAATATCCAATCTGCATTGAGTGGGGTGATGAAAATACTGCCATCGGTATTCAGATCCCCGATATCCCGGGTGCCGTGACGGCGGGGGACACGTTCGAGGATGCCTACAACGCTGCCGTTGAAGTTGCCCACATCATGCTGCAGGAGATTGCGGCGGCAGGGGAGCCGATTCCGCTGCCGACGTCGGCGTCGGCTCATCGCAGCAATGCGGATTTTGCCGAAATGGGGTGGGGCATGCTGGAGCTGGATATCTCGCCGTATCTGGGCAAGACCGAGAAGGTCAACGTCACGCTGCCCGGTTATGTGATACAGCGCATCGACCGTTATGTGCGTGAACATAACGTCAAAAGCCGCTCCTCGTTTCTGGCGGATGCGGCGATGGAGAAACTGGTGCGGTATTGAGCTGTATCGCTCCCACAGGCACAGCGCATGACCTGTGGGAGCGAGCTTGCTCGCGAAGCTTTTGCCGCCTCACGCCGCTGCCAATGAACCCTTTTGCGATGCGCTCAAGAAGCGCAACAGCGCCAACAGTGGAAACACGCTGCCGACAATCACGATCCACACCCAGCCGCCGTGTTCGTACACCGCGCTGGCCACTGACGAGCCGAACGCGCCGCCGATGAAGATGCTGGTCATGTACAGCGCGTTCAGGCGGCCACGGCTTTTGGCGTCCAGCGAGTAAACCGCGCGTTGGCCGAGGACCATGTTCATCTGCACGCAGAAATCCAGCACTACGCCAGTGACCGCCAGGCCGATAACGCTGTAGGCCGGGTGAATGAAGGCGGGGAGAAAGCTCAGGCTGGCGAAGAGCATGGCCAGCAGCGAGGCGATGCGGGTATGACCGGCGTCGGCGAGGCGTCCACTGATCGGCGCCGCGATGGCACCGATGGCGCCGACCAGGGCGAAAATCGCGATTTCGCTTTGCGACAGGCCGTGATTGCGCGCCAGCTCCAGCGGCACGGCGGTCCAGAACAGGCTGAACGTGGCGAACATGCAACCCTGATAAAACGCACGCTGACGCAGCACCGGTTGCTGGCGCAGCAACGTCCACAGCGAGCCGATCAGTTGCCCGTAGGTGGCGCTGTGATCCGGTTGGCGCTTGGGCACGGTCAGCGCCAGCACCACGCTGATCGCGGCCATCAACCCGGCGGCAATCATGAACATCGCGCGCCAGCCGAGGTGATCGGCGACCACGCTCGACACCGGTCGAGCCAACAGAATGCCCAGCAACAAACCGCCCATGATCCCGCCGACCACCCGGCCTCGGGATTCTTCCGGCGCCAGATGCGCCGCCAGCGGAATCAGGACTTGCACCGACACCGAGCTGAAACCCACCAGCAACGAAATCAGCAAAAACACATTCGGCTGATCGGTAAACGCCGCCGCCAGCAGGCTGGCAATTGCCACTAGGGTGGTGACGATCATCAACCGGCGGTTTTCCAGCAGATCGGCCAGCGGCACCAGGAAGAACAGGCCCAGTGCATAACCGATCTGCGTCAACGAGACGATGAAGCTGGCCATGGTGTCGGACAGGCCGATGTCCGGTGCGATCAGGCCGATGATCGGTTGTGCGTAGTAGATGTTGGCAACGATGGCGCCGCAGCAGAAGGCGAACAGCAGCACCATGCCTCGGGTCATTGCATGAGTGGTGGGCATAGGAATACTCGGGTCGGGCACGGGAAAGCGGTGAAGGCTAATGGACAACGCGGGTTGGCAGAAGACAGTTTCGGATGATAACTCTTATTACGTTGTGTAATGACTGGTCGGTTGATCATGGATAGTCGCGAGAGCGGTGCTCATAAGTTTTCTGGTCCAGCCATAAAGCCCCTCACCCTAGCCCTCTCCCAAATGGAGAGGGAACAATTGGGGGATGCTTGGGAGATTCGCCGACCTGAACGTGCTTCTGTGAATCCGGAATTGGTTCGAACCAAAAAATGGCTCCAATCCTTAATCGACTCGGTCCCTCAGGTCGATGTCTGACGCAAGACCCCTCGGTCGGCTCCCTCTCCCTTTGGGAGAGGGCTGGGGTGAGGGTATTCGGGCTCAACAAAAAGGCGACCTCTGTGGGTCGCCTCATGTTTTCAGATCAAGCCTTATTGGCCGGTGTAAATCTGATCAAACACCCCACCATCATTGAAGTGCGTCTTCTGCACCGTGCGCCAGTCACCAAAGGTCTTCTCCACCGAAAGGAAATCCACTTTCGGGAAGCGATCGGTGTACTTCGCCAGCACCGCCGGATCACGTGGGCGCAGGTAGTTGGCCGCAGCAATTTCCTGGCCTTCAGGCGACCACAGGTACTTCAGATATTCGTCAGCCGCCGCACGCGAACCTTTCTTGTCGACGACTTTATCTACCACCGACACCGGCGGTTCGGCTTCAGCGGACACGCTCGGGTAGACCACTTCGAACTGATCGCGACCAAATTCGCGGGCGATCATTTCCGCCTCGTTTTCGAAGGTCACCAGCACGTCGCCGATCTGGTTGGTCATGAACGTGGTGGTCGCCGCGCGGCCGCCGGTATCGAGCACCGGCGCTTGCTTGAACAGCTTGCCGACGAAGTCCTTGGCCTTGTTTTCGTCACCGCCGTTCTTCAGCACATAGCCCCAGGCCGACAGGTAGGTGTAGCGGCCGTTGCCCGAGGTTTTCGGGTTCGGCACGATCACCTGCACGCCGTCCTTGAGCAGGTCCGGCCAGTCTTTCAGGGCTTTCGGGTTGCCCTTGCGGACGATGAACACCGTGGCCGAAGTGAACGGCGCGCTGTTGTTCGGCAGACGTGTAACCCAGTTCTCCGGCACCAGTTTGCCGTTGTCGGCGAGGGCGTTGATGTCGGTGGCCATGTTCATGGTGATGACATCCGCCGGCAGGCCGTCGATCACCGAGCGCGCTTGCTTGCTCGAACCGCCGAAAGACATCTGCACGGTGATGTTCTCGTTGTGCTCGGCCTGCCAGTGTTTCTGGAACGCAGTGTTGTAGTCCTTGTAGAAATCGCGCATCACGTCGTAGGAAACGTTGAGCAGCGTCGGCGCTGCCTGAGCGATGTTGGCCAAGGCCAGGCCGGCGGCGAGAAGTGAGGCGCCAAAGAGTTTTTTCACTGCGCATTCCTTGTTCTGTGGGGGTGTTGAGTCAAAGGTGAGGCGATTTGCCAGCGACTATAACGGGCCTCGCATAGTCGCTTAAAGATTAAAAAGCTCTGTGCTTATTCCACTTTCTTAAACAGCTGACTGCCGCAGCGCGAACAGAACGCTGCGCTCTGTTCATGGTTCTTTTTCTGGCAGCCCGGGCAGTCATGTTGCAGCTGTTCGCCGCGCATGGCGTTGGCCAGCTCTGCGGTAAAGATCCCCGTGGGCACGGCGATGATCGAGTAACCGGTGATCATCACCAGCGAGGAAATCACCTGGCCCAGCGGCGTCTTCGGCACGATGTCGCCGAAGCCCACAGTGGTCAAGGTCACGATTGCCCAATAAATGCCCTTGGGAATACTGGTGAAGCCATGCTCCGGGCCTTCGATCACGTACATCAGCGTGCCGAACACCGTGACCAAGGTGCAGACGCTGACCAGAAACACGACGATTTTTTGCTTGCTGCCGCGCAGCGCCGACATCAGGTAATTGGCTTGCTTGAGGTACGGGCTGAGTTTGAGCACGCGGAAAATCCGCAGCATCCGAATGATACGGATGATCAGCAGGTACTGCGCATCGCTGTAATACAGGGCAAGAATACCCGGCACGATCGCCAGCAGATCCACCAGCCCGTAAAAACTGAAGGCATAGCGCAGCGGCTTCGGCGAGCAGTACAGACGCAGGATGTATTCGCCGAGAAAGATCGCGGTGAAGCCCCACTCGATGTAGGCCAGCAGGTCCGCGTAGTTACGGTGAACGCTGTCGATGCTGTCGAGCATCACGATCACCAGACTGGCGAGGATGATCAACAGCAGGATGCCGTCGAAGCGACGCCCGGCCGGGGTGTCGCTCTGGAAAATCATGACGTAAAGCCGTTCGCGCCAATTGTTGCTGCTGTCCATGGATAACGCCTGAATCGAAGATCAGCGCAGCCTAGGGTGATTCTCCTCGTGAGCGCAAGGCTCATGCGCCAGCGACGCTTTGCCAAGCATCTGAATGCCGACGCGGATCAGCCAGCAGGCGAGGATGAACGGTGCGGTGAGCGTCGCCAATCCAAGGGCAGCAAACAGCGGTGTCACCAGCAGCGCCAGGACAATGGCGAGCAGCGGCAGCCACGGATTTTGTCGCTGAGCGCTGAAGGCGAGGGCGGCGAGTACGGCGTTGTAGCCACCGAGCCCGAGCAGCGCGGCGGACGTTTCGTGGTGCAGCAGACTCGAGCCCAGGCCGATCACCGACGCCAGCAGCGCCCAGCAGAACGCGCGGCGATCGGCGAGCAGCAAACCGCTGGCGATCAACGCTCCGGCCAATGGATGGTCGAGGAACATCACCTGGCCGAATCCGCGCAGTTCAGCGGCCAGCAGATTTGTCGTGTTCAGGTCGACCGATGCCACCGGCGCGGACGGTTCGGCGAACAGCAGCAGCACCCAGCTGAGCGCCACGAACGGCGAGGTATACGCCGGTATGGCGCGGCTGCGGTACACGTGTTTGAGCCATTGCTGCGTGAGCATCGCGCTCAAGCCGCCCGCTGCAAGAATCAACGGCGGCAGCAGTGGCGACCAAGGAAAATACAGGCTCAGCAGCAGGCCGAGCAGCACGCCGTTGTAGCTGAACAGCCCGGCCTGGCGATCGGCCTTGGCGTAGTTGCGCCGCTGCGCGGTGAGCAGACCGGCAACGCCACCGAGCAGCGCCCCGGCGAACAGCACCGGCGCCGTCAGCAGGATCGCCAACAGACACAGCAGGCCGCACAGCGGATGGCGCTGGAAGAAAATCTGACTGAAACCGTTGAGCAAAGCCTCGGCCCAGTCGGGGCAGTGGGTGTTGAAGTGATTGGCAGGCATGGCAGTTCTGAAAGTCAGTGAAACCGAGGCGCCTGCTTCGCGAGCAAGCTCGCTCCCACACTGGATCTGCGTCCAGTCTCGGTTCTGTGATCGACACAAAACCAATGTGGGAGCGAGCTTGCTCGCGAAGAGGCCGGTACAGGCGTTAGATCAACGTCTCGATACGCAACGAGTTGGTCGAACCCGGCTGGCCAAACGGCACGCCAGCGGTGATCAGCAGCGTGTCGCCACGCTCGGCCATGCCTTGCGCCTGAGCAATCTCCAGCGCCGTCGAGCAGACCTCGTCGACCTGACGCAGGCGATCGTTGACCACAGAATGAATCCCCCACGCCACGCTCAAGCGCCGTGCCGTTTGAAGATTCGGCGTCAGGTTGAGAATCGGCGCTTTCGGCCGTTCCCGTGATGCGCGCAGCGTCGAGGCGCCCGACTCGCTGTAGTTGACCAGCACCGCTACCGGCAGCACGTTGCTGATCCGGCGGATCGCGCAACTGATCGCATCGGAAACCGTCGCCTCGGCTTTCGGCCGGCTGACGTCGAGCTGGGTCTGATAATCCGGGCCGTTCTCAACCTGACGAATGATCTTGCTCATCATCTGCACGGCTTCCAGCGGGTATTCGCCGGATGCGGTTTCAGCCGAGAGCATCACCGCATCGGCGCCTTCGGCCACGGCGTTGGCCACGTCGGTGACTTCGGCGCGGGTCGGCGCAGGGGAGAAGCGCATCGACTCAAGCATCTGCGTGGCCACCACGACCGGTTTGCCGAGTTCGCGGCAGGTGGTGATGATGTTTTTCTGAATTTGCGGCACGCTCTCGGCCGGCACTTCGACGCCGAGGTCACCGCGAGCGACCATGATCGCGTCACTCAACGCAGCGATCTCACGCAGTTGCTCAACCGCCGACGGCTTTTCGATTTTCGCCATCAGAAAGGCCTTGTCGCCGATCAATGCGCGAGCTTCGACGATGTCCTGCGGGCGCTGCACGAACGACAGCGCGACCCAGTCCACGCCCAGCTCCAGTCCGAAACTCAGGTCGCGGCGATCCTTGGCGGTCAGCGGGCTGAGGTCGAGCACCGCTTGCGGCACGTTGACGCCTTTGCGGTCGGACAGTTCGCCGCCGTTGAGCACGGTGGTGTCGATCGCATCGGCGTACTTGGTCACCACGCGCAGACGCAGCTTGCCGTCGTCGAGCAGCAAATCCATACCGGCTTCCAGTGCGGCGATGATCTCGGGATGCGGCAGATTCACCCGACGCTCGTCGCCCGGTGTCGCATCCAGATCGAGACGGAACGCCTGGCCGCGATGCAACTGCACCTTGCCGTCGGCGAACTTGCCGACCCGCAGTTTCGGCCCCTGCAAGTCCATCAGAATGCCCAGCGGGTAATTGAGCTGGCGCTCGACTTCGCGGATCCACTGATAGCGCTTGGCGTGGTCGGCGTGATCGCCGTGGCTGAAATTCAACCGGAAGATATTGACCCCGGCCTCGACCAGTTCACGGATGTCGTCGATGCCGTCAACGGCAGGCCCGAGGGTGGCGAGGATTTTGACCTTTTTATCAGGCGTCATGATTTGCAGTTCTCAAGGATCAGGATGGCGCGGAAGTCGTTGACGTTGGTGCGGGTCGGCTCGGTGACGATCAACGCGTCGAGCGCCTCGAAGTAGCCGTAGCCGTTGTTGTTATCCAGCTCGTCGCTGGCGCTCAGGCCCAGGGCGGCGGCGCGGGTGTAGCTGTCGGGGGTCATGATCGCGCCGGCGTTGTCTTCCGAACCATCGATCCCGTCGGTGTCACCGGCCAGCGCGTAGACACCGGGTTGGCCCTTGAGGTTGTCGGTGAGGCTCAAGAGGAATTCGGCGTTGCGTCCACCGCGGCCATTGCCACGCACGGTCACGGTGGTTTCGCCGCCGGAGAGAATCACGCACGGCGCCGCCAGTGGCTGGCCGTGATTGATGATCTGCCGGGCGATGCCGGCGTGGACTTTCGCCACTTCGCGGGATTCGCCTTCCAGATCACCCAGAATCAGCGTGCTGAAACCGGCCTGACGGCATTTCACCGCCGCCGCATCCAGTGATTGTTGCGGGCGGGCGATCAACTGGAAGTGACTGCGCGCCAGACTCGGGTCGCCGGGTTTGACGGTTTCCGATTCCGGGCTTTGCAGCCAGTTGCGCACCGAGGCCGGAATGTCGATGCCGTAGCGCTTGATGATCGCCAGGGCTTCGGCGCTGGTGCTCGGGTCGGCCACGGTCGGGCCGGAGGCAATCACCGTGGCGAGGTCGCCGGGTACATCGGAAATCGCGTAGGTATAAACAGTGGCAGGCCAGCAGGCTTTGCCGAGACGGCCGCCCTTGATCGCCGAGAGGTGCTTGCGCACGCAGTTCATCTCGCCGATGGTCGCACCGGATTTGAGCAGGGCTTTGTTGATCGACTGTTTGTCGGCGAGGGTGATGCCTTCGGCCGGCAAGGCGAGCAGGGCAGAGCCGCCGCCGGAGAGCAGGAAGATCACCCGGTCGTCTTCGGTCAGGTTGCTGACCAGCTCCAGCACGCGTTTGGCCACCGCCAGACCGGCCGCATCCGGCACCGGATGCGCGGCTTCGACCACTTCGATTTTCTCGCAGGGGGCGCCGTGACCGTAGCGGGTCACCACCAGACCGGACACTTCTCCCTGCCAGCAGCGCTCGACCACTTGCGCCATCGCCGCCGCGGCTTTGCCGGCACCAATGACAATCACCCGACCACTGCGGTCGGCAGGCAAATGGGCTTCGAGGACCTGGTTCGGATGGGCCGCGTCGATGGCTGTGGCAAACAGCTCGCGCAGCAATTGTTGCGGATCGACCGACATGGCGGGCTCCCGGAATTCTTGTTATTCGAAAGGGCGGTAGAGATCCCTGTGGGAGCGAGCTTGCTCGCGAAAGCGATGGATCAGTCAATATCCATGTCGACTGATACTCCCTCTTCGCGAGCAAGCTCGCTCCCACAGGTTTAAGCGGTGGGGCAGTGGCTTATTTGTTGTCGCGAATCGAGAAATTGGCCATGTGTTCCAGGCCTTTGATCAGCGCCGAGTGGTCCCAGTTGCTGCCACCGATGGCCGCACAGGTGCTGAACACTTGCTGGGCGTTGGCGGTGTTCGGCAGGTTGATGTTCAGTTCTTTGGCGCCTTGCAGGGCCAGGTTCAAGTCCTTCTGGTGCAGGCTGATGCGGAAGCCCGGATCGAAGGTGCCCTTGATCATGCGCTCGCCGTGCACTTCCAGAATCTTCGAGGAGGCGAAACCGCCCATCAGCGCTTCACGCACTTTGGCCGGATCGGCACCGTTTTTCGAGGCAAACAGCAGCGCCTCGGCAACGGCCTGGATGTTCAGGGCGACGATGATCTGGTTGGCGACTTTGGCGGTCTGACCGTCACCGTTGCCACCGACTAAAGTGATGTTCTTGCCCATGGCCTGGAACAGCGGCAGGGCGCGTTCGAAGGCATCGGCGTCGCCACCGACCATGATGCTCAGGGTCGCGGCTTTGGCACCGACTTCACCGCCGGACACGGGTGCGTCGAGGTACTGCGCGCCTTTTTCGTTGATCTTCGCCGCGAACGCTTTGGTTGCGGTTGGGGAAATCGAGCTCATGTCGATCACGACTTTGCCTTTGCCGATACCGGCTGCAACGCCATCGGCACGGAACAGCACGTCATCGACCTGCGGGGTATCCGGAACCATGACGATGATGAATTCAGCTTCCTGCGCCACTTCGCGCGGGTTGGCCAGAGCGACGGCGCCTGCGGCAACGAGGTCGGCCGGTGCGGCGTCGTGGTGCGCCGACAGGAACAGGCTGTGACCGGCTTTCTGCAGGTTCGCCGCCATTGGGTGGCCCATGATGCCGGTGCCGATGAATCCGATTTTAGCCATGAGAAAATCCTCTTGTTTTTGTCTTGCTCAAGCAAATAGGGGTGCTGCCTTCATGTGGGAGCGAGCCTGCTCGCTCCCACAGGGGATTTGCTGTGTTGTTAGATTGCGTTGTGGGTCTTGAGCCAGCCCAGGCCAGCCTCGGTGGTGGTCAGCGGCTTGTACTCGCAACCGACCCAGCCCTGATAACCGATGCGGTCGAGGTGTTCGAACAGGAAGCGGTAGTTGATTTCGCCGGTCCCCGGTTCGTTGCGCCCGGGGTTGTCCGCGAGCTGCACATGGTTGATCCCGCCCAGGTGCGATTGCAGGGTGCGGGCCAGATCGCCTTCCATGATTTGCATGTGATAGATGTCGTATTGCAGGAACAGATTGGCGCTGCCGACCTGCTCGCGAATCGACAGGGCCTGCGCGGTGTTGTTCAGATAGAAACCCGGTATGTCGCGGGTGTTGATCGCTTCCATCACCAGTTTGATGCCCACCGCTTGCAGCTTGTCGGCGGCATATTTGAGGTTGGCGACGAAGGTCTTTTCCACAGTGGCATCGTCGACGCCCTGCGGACGGATACCGGCCAGGCAGTTGATTTGGGTGTTGCCCAGCACTTGCGCGTAGGCAATCGCCAGATCGACCCCGGCGCGGAACTCTTCGACCCGGTCCGGCAGGCAGGCAATGCCGCGCTCGCCCTTGGCCCAGTCACCGGCCGGCAGGTTGAACAGCACTTGGGTCAAACCGTTGGCTTCAAGTTTTGCCTTGATTTCAGCCGAGCTGAAGTCGTACGGGAACAGGTATTCCACGCCACTGAAACCGGCCTTGGCGGCGGCGTCGAAACGGGCAAGGAAATCCTGTTCGGTGAACAGCATGGACAGGTTGGCTGCGAAACGCGGCATGGTGGTCTCCTAAAAACGGATGAGGCACGGTAAGTCAGACTAAACGCGATCAGTCCCCTCTCCTGGGGGGGAGGGTTAGGATGAGGGCGCAATCCCGAGTCCACCCCAGCCCTCTCCCCAAGGGAGAGGGAGCTAAAAGCAATCAATCCAGCAACGAAATCGCCGTCGGCGCATCATTGCCGACCAGTGCCAGGTCTTCAAACTCGTTGACCGCGTTGATCTCGGTGCCCATGGAGATGTTGGTCACACGCTCCAGAATGATCTCGACGATCACCGGCACCTTGAACTCTTCGATCATCTGTTCGGCCTTGCGCAGGGCCGGGGCGATCTCTGACGGTTCGAATACCCGCAGTGCTTTACAGCCGAGGCCTTCGGCGACTGCGATGTGGTCAACCCCGTAACCGTTGAGTTCCGGCGCGTTGAGGTTATCGAAGGACAGCTGCACGCAGTAGTCCATTTCGAACCCGCGCTGCGCCTGACGGATCAGGCCCAGGTACGAGTTGTTCACCACGACGTGGATGTACGGCAGTTTGAACTGAGCGCCGACCGCCAGTTCTTCGATCATGAACTGGAAATCATAGTCCCCCGACAGGGCCACGACTTTACGGCTCGGATCGGCCTTCACCACGCCCAGCGCCGCCGGAATGGTCCAGCCCAATGGACCGGCCTGACCGCAGTTGATCCAGTGACGCGGTTTGTAGACGTGCAGGAACTGCGCGCCGGCAATCTGCGACAGACCAATGGTGCTGACGTAGCAGGTGTCCTTGCCGAACACCTGGTTCATTTCTTCGTAAACGCGCTGCGGCTTGACCGGCACGTTGTCGAAGTGGGTCTTGCGATGCAGGCTGGCCTTGCGCTGCTGGCAATCCTGCAACCACGCGCTGCGGTTTTTCAGCTTGCCGGCAGCTTGCCATTCACGGGCCACTTCGATGAACACGGTCAGCGCAGCGGCGGCGTCGGAAACGATGCCCAGATCCGGCGTGAACACACGGCCGATCTGCGTGCCTTCGATGTCGACGTGAATGAACTTGCGGCCTTCGGTGTAGACATCCACCGAACCGGTGTGACGGTTGGCCCAACGGTTACCGATACCCAGCACCACGTCGGATTTGAGCAGGGTCGCGTTGCCGTAGCGGTGCGACGTCTGCAGACCCACCATGCCGACCATCAGCGGGTGATCGTCGGGGATGGTGCCCCAGCCCATCAGGGTCGGGATCACCGGAATACCGGTCAGCTCGGCGAACTCAACCAGCAGGTCACTGGCGTCGGCGTTGATGATGCCGCCACCGGCGACCAGCAATGGACGCTCGGCCTGATCCAGCAAAGCCAGCGCCTTCTCGACCTGCACGCGGGTCGCGGTCGGTTTGGCCAATGGCAGTGGCTGATAAGCGTCGATGTCGAATTCGATCTCGGCCATCTGCACGTCGAACGGCAGGTCGATCAGCACCGGGCCTGGGCGGCCGGAGCGCATTTCATAGAAAGCTTTCTGGAAGGCGTAAGGCACTTGGCCCGGTTCCAGAACGGTGGTCGCCCACTTGGTCACAGGTTTGACGATGCTGGTGATATCGACGGCCTGGAAATCTTCCTTGTGCATACGGGCGCGGGGTGCCTGGCCGGTGATGCAGAGGATTGGAATCGAGTCGGCCGAGGCGCTGTAGAGCCCGGTGACCATGTCGGTACCGGCCGGGCCGGATGTACCGATGCACACGCCGATATTGCCGGCCTTGGTGCGGGTGTAGCCCTCGGCCATGTGCGAGGCGCCTTCAACGTGGCGAGCAAGGACGTGATCGATGCCACCGACCTTCTGCAAGGCGGAGTACAGCGGGTTGATCGCTGCGCCCGGGATGCCAAAAGCGGTATCAACCCCTTCACGGCGCATCACCAGAACGGCGGCTTCGATTGCTCTCATTTTGCTCATGGTTTTGTGCCTCTTTACGTTTTGTAATTGTATACAAGTGGCTTTTGCGCAGAGTGTATTCACGGCGGACGGCGCAGGTCAATCCATTTTCTCAAGCGCGTGTTTCATTCGTCGGAAGCCCGCCTGAGTGTGGCTTTTCGTCGCATGTGGCGCTTTTCGATAATTATTGTATACAAAAAAATAACTCATTGTGTTCTATTTGTAGGATCGGACTGCGGCAGTAACGCGCAGCCCCACGACTTTCCCTATAACAAAATGAGGACGGCACCATGAGCGCTTTAACCTTGAAAGTCGCAGTCAACCTGGTCAGCGAAGCCATCACCGCCGGGCGCGGCATCAACGCCGCACCGCTGACCATCGCGGTACTCGACACCGGCGGTCACCTGATCGCCCTGCAACGCGAAGACGGCGCCAGCCTGCTGCGCCCCAACATCGCCATCGGCAAAGCCTGGGGTGCCATCGCCTTGGGCAAAGGCTCGCGCCTGCTTGCACAGGACGCGCAACAACGCCCGGCGTTTATTGCCGCACTCAACAGCATGGGCCAGGGCAGCGTCGTCCCGGCACCGGGCGGGGTGCTGATTCGTGATCAGGCGGGGGTGGTGCTGGGGGCGATCGGGATCAGTGGGGATTTGTCGGATATTGATGAGCAGGTGGCGATTAAAGCGGTGGAGGCGCTGGATTTGAGGGCGGATGGGGGGGCGGTTTCCTGAATTTGCGTTGATTGAGCTATCGCCATCGCGAGCAGGCTCACTCCTACATTGGATTCGGGTCGGACACAAAATGTCTGAACACCACAATCCTCCTGTAGGAGTGAGCCTGCTCGCGATAGCTTTCGCCCAGACACATCCTGCCAACAGTCTGTCTGATCCATTCGCATACCCCGTACTAGCCTTTTATGAATTGATCATGGGAGGCGAAGGAATGCCAGATCTACCTGCTGCACATAAATTGCGAGTCGGACGATATGCCGAAGTTAGCCGAATCTATCTGCTGACCAGTAATACCCATCAACGAAGGCCGATCTTTACAAATTTTGCCTTGGGTAAACTGGTCGCTGACCAATTCCAGAATGCGCAAGAATCCGGATTGGTAAATTCACTGGCCTGGGTCGTCATGCCTGATCATTTCCATTGGCTAATTGAATTACGGCGAGGCTCATTGAGTGAGCTCATGCAGAAAACCAAATCGATGAGTACCAGATCAGTCAGGCAAGCTACCGCAAATAATAGTGTGCTTTGGCAGCGAGGTTTTCATGATCGGGCGCTGCGAAAGGAAGACGACTTAGTGAAAATGGCGCGTTATGTCGTAGCCAATCCATTGCGGGCAGGGCTGGTTGAGAAACTTAGCGAATATCCGCTTTGGGGGGCGACCTGGGTTTGAGCTGAGACCGCGTCGCCTCAATCGCGAGCAGGCTCACTCCCACATTTTGGAATGCGTTCCCCTGTAGGAGTGAGCCTGCTCGCGATAGCGTCGCCGCGGTCTATCAGTCCGGCTCACACCCCTTCAACACCAACCGGATAATCGTCTGCGCCGCCGCTTCATAATCCGCCTCATCCAGCTTGTCCTTCCCGGTTACCGCAGAAATCTGCCAGTCGAAGTCGGCGTAGGTCTGGGTGGCGGCCCAGATGCTGAACATCAGGTGGTTGGGGTCGATCGGGGCGATCTGGCCGCGGTCGATCCAGCTCTGGATGCAGGCGATGTTGTGCTTGGCCTGGGCGTTCAGTTGTTCGACCAGATCGGCGTTCAGGTGCGGGGCGCCGTGCATGATTTCGCTGGCGAACACCTTGGAAGCGAAGGGCAGGTCGCGGGAGATGCGGATTTTCGAGCGGATGTAGCCGCTGAGCACTTCGCTCGGCACGCCGTCCGGGTTGAACGGTGTCGAGGCCTGCAGAATCGGCTCGATGATGCTTTCCAGCACCTCGCGATAGAGGTTTTCCTTGGATTTGAAATAGTAATAGACGTTGGGCTTGGGCAATCCCGCCTTGGCGGCGATGTCGCTGGTTTTGGTCGCCGCGAAGCCCTTGTCGGCAAACTCCTCGCTGGCGGCACGCAGGATCAGTTCTTTGTTGCGCTCGCGGATTGTGCTCATAAACCCGGTGGTTCCTTGCCTGTTCTGGCGGTTGCGCATGGTAGCACCGGCCTCGCGCGGCGCTCAACAATGCACCACGCGGCCTGCGGTCGCGTTATGCTTCGCAACATTCATACACAGAAGGAAACAGGACTCATGGCAGGAAGCAGTTTGCTGGTGCTGATCGACGACATCGCCACCGTTCTGGATGACGTGGCGTTGATGACCAAAATGGCCGCCAAGAAGACTGCCGGAGTGCTCGGTGACGATCTGGCGCTCAATGCCCAGCAGGTTTCCGGCGTGCGCGCCGAGCGCGAGATTCCCGTGGTCTGGGCCGTGGCCAAGGGCTCGTTCGTCAACAAACTGATCCTGGTGCCGTCGGCGCTGGCGATCAGTGCGTTCGTGCCGTGGCTGGTGACGCCGCTGCTGATGGTCGGCGGTGCCTACCTGTGCTTCGAGGGCTTCGAAAAGCTCGCGCACACGTTTCTGCACAGCAAAGCTGAAGATGAAGCAGGGCACGCGCAGCTGACTGAGGCCGTCGCCGATCCGGCGACCGATCTCGTCGCTTATGAAAAGGACAAGATCAAAGGTGCGATTCGCACTGACTTCATCCTGTCGGCAGAAATCATTGCGATCACCTTGGGCACCGTGGCTGATGCTTCGTTGACGCAGCAAGTGATCGTGATGTCTGGTATCGCCATCGTCATGACGGTTGGCGTTTACGGCTTGGTGGCGGGCATCGTCAAGCTCGACGATCTCGGCTTGTGGCTGACGCAGAAGCCAGGACAGTTCGCAAAGAAAACCGGCAGCGTCATCCTCAGCGCCGCGCCGTACATGATGAAAACCCTGTCGGTGGTCGGTACAGCGGCGATGTTCCTGGTCGGCGGCGGCATCCTCACTCACGGTGTGCCGGTAGTGCATCACTGGATTGAAGGTGTTGGCGCAGCGGCCGGCAGTGCCGGGTTTGCGGTGCCGATGTTGCTAAACGGTGTAGCGGGGATCATTGCCGGTGCGGTGGTGTTGGCGGTGGTTTCTGTCGGCAGCAAAATCTGGAAAGCCGTGAAGGGCTAATTAGCGACACAAAACAAATGTGGGAGCGAGCTTGCTCGCGAAAGCGGAGTATCAGTCGACTTAAATGTTGACTGGACTATCGCATTCGCGAGCAAGCTCGCTCCCACAGTGTTTTGTGGCAGCCGTTTTTATTCGGCGATCTGCAACTTGCGCGCCTCGGTATACACGTAACGCACCTTCTCGTACTCGAACGGCGAGTTCATCTGGCCGTAGCGGAAGCTGGTCTGGTAGCGCTTGTCGACTGCGCGCAAAGCCCAGACTTCCGGGTGGTTGGAGCTGACTTCCGAGACGTTGAGGAAGTTGATCGCCGACTCGGCGGTGTAGTCCACGGCAAGGCCCGCCGTGTCGCGGATGTTCGACGGGCCGAGGATCGGCAGTACGAAGTAGGCACCGCCCGGTACACCGTAGAAGCCCAGCGTCTGACCGAAGTCTTCGCTCTGGCGCGGCAGGCCCATGGCGGTGGCCGGGTCCCACAGACCGGCGATGCCGATGGTGGTGTTGAGCAGCAGGCGCGCGGTGGTTTCCATCGAGCGCTGGCCCTTGAACTGCAACAGGCTGTTGACCAGGTTCGGCACGTCACCGAGGTTGTTGAAGAAGTTGCTCACCCCGGTGCGCACGAAGCTTGGAGTGATATAGCGGTAGCCATCGACCACCGGCAAAAACACCCATTGATCGAAACGGTAGTTGAAGTGGTAAACCCGGCGGTTCCACGACTCCAGCGGGTCATAGACGTTCAGCGCGTTGAGCGTCGAGCGCTCGAATTCGCGCTGGTCCAGGCCCGCGTTGAATTTCAGTTTGGTCAGCGGTTCCTTGAAACCGTCGCTGTCGACCACGACCGGGGCGTTGGCTTTGCTGTTGTCGGCCTGGGCCACGCCTGCACAGAGGAGCGCTGTAATCAGCAGGAGATATTTAGCCACGGAAGAACTCCAGCATGGCGTCGCTGTTGACGCGGTAGTTAAGGTTGCCGCAGTGGCCGCCGAGTGGGTAAACGGTCAGGCGATCACCGAAGGTCTTGCGCAGGAAGCCAAGATCGCCGGGACCGAGGATCACGTCGTCGGCGTTGTGCATCACGGCAATTTTCGGGCTGGCTTGCAGGTAATCCTTGAGCGCGTACAGGCTGACCTGATCGATCAGTTGCAGCAGGCTGCCGCCGTCGGTGCGCGCGCGCCACATCGGAATCACCTGCTCGGTGATGTAGCAGTCGAAATCGCACTGCAGTGCACGCTTGAGGAACGGCGTGAGGCTGGTGCCTTCGGTGATCGGGAATTTCGGCGGCGTGATCAGGCCGCGACGGTTGATCAGGTCGGAAGTGAACGCGATATCGGCCGCCGAGAAGCGGAACGACGTGCCGATCAGCATCGCCATCTGCTCATTGGTCAGGTGCTGCTTGGACTGTTGGAAGTCATAGAGCAGCGCGTCATTGAGGTCGATGTAACCTTTTTGCTGGAAGTAGCGGGTCAGCTTGGTCAGCACCAGTTCGTAAAAGGTGGTGCTGCTGTTGATGCCTTTGACTTCGGTCTGCACCAGCTTGTCGAGGTTGGTTACCGAGGTATACAGGTTGACCGGCGGGTTGAGCAGCAGCACTTTCTTGAAGTTGAAGCTGCGGCGCGTCTCATCCAGATGCGCGACGAATGCGGCATCGAGGGCACCGAGGCTGTAACCGGTGAGGTAGTACTCGGTCACTGGCAGCTTCGGGTTCTGCGCCCGCACGGCCTGCATCACCCGGTACATGTCTTCGGCGTCTTCCTTGGTTACGCCCGGTGTGGCGAAACGCGAGGCGGCGCTGATGAAGTCGAAGCTGGTCGGCGACGACAACTGCACGACGTGGTAACCAGCCTTGTAATAGAGCTTTTTCAGGTATTCGTTGAGCGTGCTGTCAAAACGCGCACCGGTGCCGGCGATCAGGAAGATCAACGGGGCCGGTTTGTCTTGCGTGGCAATGCGATAGGTGAGCTTTTTCACCGCCCAGAAATTGTCCGGCAGGATGAACTCGCGTTCCGGGCGCAGGGTGACGCTGCGATCCGACTGATTGATGTCGTCATCGAGCGGCAGTTCAGGGCGTAGATCCGGCGGCGTTGTGGCGATGGTCGCCTCGAACGGATTGGTCAGGGGGTAGCCATAACTGGCGGCGTCGATATCCACCGCCAGTGCGGACGCACTCAAAATAAGGCCGCTGAACAGCGCGGCGAAGCGCAAGGAACGGAGCATGACTAGATCCCTTAGAGGAAGGTGCCGAATGAAGTTCGCAGGCTATGACCACCGCGCTTGCGCCAAAGTGCCATGCTGCGGCACCAAACAGGCGGAATTCGGAGTAATAGTAGCTGGACGATACACTTTGCACGGCCCGAATGAACAGTTAAGTGTTGTTAGCGCTTGCGTATGCAGGGCGGCAGATTAAGCTGGCCGCCGATTTCCACAGATTGGAGTGCTCCATGTCCCGCCGCTTGCCCGTGATTGTGCTGCTCGTGCTGTTGCCGTTGTGGCTGGCTGCCAGTTATGCGGCGCGTTATGGCTTTATGGAGGACGGCCAGTGGGTCGGCATCTGCGTTGACGAGGCCAGCCGTTGGGAATGCGTGGTGCGTTCGAACCTTGGGCTGATGATCCACTTCAAGGTATTGGGCTGGGCGGCGCTCGCTGCGGCGCTGATCGGCTTCGTTGTGCCGGGACGGGCAGGGTGGTGGCTGGCGGTGCTGGCGCTGGTGATCGGCTTGCCGGCGCTGGCGTTGTACAACACCACGTTGGCGGTGTTTGCGGTGGTGATTGCCGGGTTGCGCCTGGTGCGCAAGATCTGAGTCGAAATTTTTTTGTGCATGACCTGTAATTTCTGACAGTTGACTGTCCGATTACACGCGAATGTAATTGGTGTGCCGCTCTAGGACGTTAATCTAGTCAGGAGAAACTGCCATGCACTCGCTTACACCTACTTTGACCGTGACGGATCCTCGAGGGCTGGCAGTAAATACGGTGACCTATTACCGGGACGTTTCCAGTATCCCTCCGGAAACTCGCGTTACACATAGGGTTTACGACAGTGCAGGTCGTGCAACCAGGCACTATGACCCTCGATTGTTCAAACTTCTTGCCACAGAGCCTGATATCGCACCAAGCCTCAGAACGGTGTTCAACCTGTCGGGGGAGGAGTTGCTCAACGATAGCGTTGACGCCGGTTTCAGGTTGCAACTACCAGGGCTCGCGGGCCAGTCGTGCGATAGTTGGGATGGCACGCTAACGCGAGTGCACGTTGAGTACGATGAACTGGTTCGCCCCATCATGGAGTCTGTTTGCGCAGTTGGTGAGGTCGAGAGGGTCCGCTCATACTTTGCCTACGGTGACGGTTCAACAGCATTTAACAAACGAAATCAATGCGGACAATTGATCCGGCAGGACGACTGCGCAGGAACGATTTTTTTTCGCTCATTTTCTCTGAATGGCGAGTTGCTCGAGAGTAACCGGAATTTTCTCCAGGATATCAAATTACCGGATTGGCCTTTGCTATGGGCAGATCGCGATCTTCTTAATGAAACGGGAAGTGGTTTTACCACGACCTTCGCTTACGGCGCGGCGTCTCAGGTTCTTTATGAGAGGGACTCACAAGATAATTTTCGAGCCTTTGAATATGGAGTGAGCGGGCAAGTCTGTGGAATTAACGTGAGCGTAGGTGCGAATGGCGCTGCCAATGATCTGGTCAGAGAAATTCAATACGGTGCCTTCGACAAAGTCGAGCAGCAAACCTTCGCAAACGGCATGGTCTGCTCTGCCCTTTATTCACCCGCCGATGGGCGATTACAAGAGCTCAAGTCACAGATTCCCGGGCGCCCGGCTTTGCAGCATCTGATCTATCGCTATGACCCCGTCGGTAATATCGTTTCCATCGAAGATCGCGCGTTGAGCGTTCGCTACTTCCGTAATCAGAAAATTGAACCGGTCAGAAGATTTGTTTATGACACGAGCTATCAGCTTATCGAAGCCACTGGATGGCAAGTGATTGGTGGTAACGCAGGCCCGAACTTGCCTGAGTTTCAGTCGCCTGCTGATCCATCACTTCTGGAAAATTACGCTGAGACCTTCAGTTACGATTCAGCTGGGAACCTCGTTCTGCAAACTCTGCGCTCTGCGTCTGGGGGACGTACTCAGCGTATGGCTGTATCGAAGTACAGTAACCGTGCTCTTGTTCAGAAAGTTACTGGAGATCTGCCGACAGAAGCAGAGATCGTTGCGGCATATGATTTCAATGGCAATAAGCGCCTCCTGCTCGCTGAGCAGGATTTGAGTTGGGACGAGCGCAATCGTCTGCTTAAAGTCGGCCAGGCGGGCTCGACCTTGTCAAGTAATGCGCAGCTATACGTTTATGATCATGCGGGACAGCGGTTGCGGAAAACTCAAATGTCTACAGATGCTCGCCTGGTACGTCAGGAAGTCCGTTATCTTGGGGATTTGGAATTGCGCAGTAACGGTTCCAGTTCGTTACACGTTATCAATTTAGATGCGCGCCTGTGCAATGTTCGTGTGTTGCATCGAGTTGGCGAGAGCGACATAAGTTTCCGCTATGTAGTGACCGATCAACTGGGCTCATGCTGCATGGAAGTTGATGAAACGGGCTTACTTATAAGCGAGGAGGTTTTTTACGCGTATGGCAACACGGCGTGGTGGGGAGGCAGTGACAGGGTCAAGGCAAGTAACAAAACCAGACGCTTCTCGGGCAGGGAGCGAGACTCTACCGGATTGGATTATTACGGCGCGAGGTATTACGCATGCTGGTGGCATCGGTGGCTGAGCCCTGATCCAGCAGGGGTTATCGATGGTTTGAATCTTTATCGTATGGTTGGTAACAACCCTCTCACATTTATCGATGATGAAGGCTACACCGGAAAGAATATCAATGCTGGCCAAGAGGGTGACTACGCGGATCTGGTCTCTAGTTTTTCACCAGGAGACATTCTGTTCGGATTGCGTGAGCCCAGGGATCAGGCGCTGAATGCACTTTACAAGGTCGGGTTCAAGGAGTTTTCAAGGGTGCCGATGTGGAAGGAAAATGTTCCAAGGCTGTTCTGGGAGAAGAAGCGCAATGTCCTGAAGCAGAATGACCTGACGGATGCCGCGTTCGGGCCGACCGTAACGGCCGGGGTCTACAATTCGAACGATCAGATTAAATCAGAATTAGTGGACGCTGATCGCGGTATTGGCTACAAAGAATTTGCAATGACTAACAGATATTTTCAAAAGGATGAGAAAGGTACAGGCAATTTTTTTGAGATTAATGTTCCCATGTGGCGGCGCTCGAGCAAGGCAGGGTTGGAGTATCAGATTTTCGAGCGTGCTAAAAAGGTGTTCTTTGCTATCGATAATCTGATGGAAACTCTGGACGATATTGTTTTGAAGACGCCCGGCTCGGGAACCAGTGTCACAGCCTCTGAGATCAGATACGTTTTCAGGCGCAAAGACACGCCTGAAGTTAAAAGCAATGTGAAATTCTTTTTGGCAGACAGGGAAGTTACACAAGACGAATTCTTCAATATGCCGGCCTGGAAAAACTATCAGCCGAAGAAAACCTACAAACACGTTTCTACGCCGGGCCGTTCGCAGATGACACAGCACTGATTTTTGCGCGGGTATACGGGGTATATCTGACGTGACACACAAATCCTGCTCTCCATTGCGGAATCAGGATCTGTGTGCGCTCGGTCGATCAGCCTTTGCGAACTCGCAGACAGCGCCACAACGCCGCCACCATCAATACACTGACCCACGCCCAACCCCACGCCTGCTGATTCAGCAACCCTTCCTGATACAATTGCGGCGCAATCCCCACACTGACCATGAAGGTCAGCAAGGCAATCTCCCGTCGCGGCACGCTCACCGGGCGGCACACATAAACCAGCGCCGGCAGCACGAACGCCATGCTGGCAAAGCTGCGATAACGCGGATCGAAGACCATCTCCAGCATCATCACCGCCGCGGCAAAACCGGCCGCCGCGGCCAGCCAGCCGGCGTGCCGCTCAAACCAGTCGAAAACACGCCCGCGCCAGCCAGCGCGCGCACTCAAGGTCAACGCTGCGTGCGCCAACACCAACAGATTCAACGCGGTCAGCAAACCGACCCACAACCACTCGCTGGCAAATCGGGTGGTCAATCGCGCCAGATCGCCCCAGGCGCCAATCGAGCAAGCAGCGAGGGCGCCTAGCAACGGTAACAGCAGCGCCGAACGCGTGGTCCGAACGCGACCGCCAAGCATCAGCGTGCCAAGGAAAATCACCCCACCGAGCGCCAGCCACTCCTTCCAGTACGGCACGTTGCTCACCGGCCCGGCGAGTACGCCCTTGTCCTGGCGATCGGCATCGAACAAGCCCCAATAGCCACCGACCGCGCCTTCGCTGCCGCGTTTCCACGGTTGATCAAACGCTTCGATCAGGTTGTAGCGCCAGCCTTCTTTCTCGGCCATCGCCACGAACCCGCGAATGAATTTCGCTTCGTTGACCCGGCTCGGCACGGCGGTCTCACGCTGGCGGCCTTCGCTTGGCCAGCCGGTTTCGCCAATCATCACGTCCTTGGGCGCGAACTTGTTGCCGAATACCTGACGCACATCCGCGACATGCTGCAGGGCAACGTCGATGTTCGACGGATCATCCTCCCAGTACGGCAGTAAATGAATGGTCAGGAAGTCCACCGCCGGCGCGACTTCCGGGTGCTTGAGCCAGAACTCCCAGACATCGGCATAAGTGACCGGCTGCCTGACCTGGCTTTTGACCTTGTTGATCAACCGGGCCAGTTGGGCACCCGTGACTTCTTTGCGCAGCAACGCCTCGTTACCGACGATCACCGCTGTAACCACGTCGGGGTTGGCGTTGGCCGACTTGATCAGCAGGTCGATTTCCTGCTCGGTATCTACTGGATTGCTGTTGACCCAGGCGCCGATCATCAGTTTCAGCCCGTGCTTGCGCGCCAGCTCCGGCAGTGCTTCGAGGCCGGTCATCGAGTAGGTCCGAATGCACTCGAAACGCGTCGCCAGCAGCGCGAGGTCGGCGTCCATGCGTTTAGGGCGCAACTTGAACGGCACGTCGAAGGGCGACTGGTCTTTATCGAACGGCGTGTAGGAAGCGCATTGCAGCTTGTGCGTCGGGGTGGCCGCGTCCGGCAGGATCACCGGCTGGCCGAGCGCGTACCAGAAACCGCCAAGGGCAAACACGCCAAGCAGGCAGGCAAACAGATAGGGCAGAAAAGGAAAACGGGACGTCGCGGTCATGGTCAGGCCGAGTGGCTGCAAAGCGACGCATGTTACCTGCATTTATAGAGGGGTTGGTGCGCCGCATGCTGACGACATGCAAAGTTCGGGCGGATTGGCTGGCGCCAATTATTCAGGCGCGATTAATGGCGTTCTGATGTCGTTTCTCGTTGCCTTGAGGTCGCTGACAGAGCAGGTCGCGGGCCGCTTGAGGTTGATGATCGAACCATCAGTACCCTTTTTGAAAAATCGGCTGATGTTCGGTGTGTGAGGTGCGGCGTGATGGGGGCGCCGTGCACCATAACAATACGTTGACGATGCCCGGCATCCGTCGGGCGCAGCATTTCGGGGAAGTAAACGATGAAGATGCGACGACTTTTAGGCGCAGGTGCCGTGCTGGCGCTTGCGATGAGTTCCAGTTTCGCCAACGCTGAAAAACAGACCCTGAACATCGGTTACGTTGACGGCTGGTCCGACAGCGTCGCGACCACCCATGTGGCGGCCGAAGTGATCAAGCAGAAACTCGGTTACGATGTGAAGCTGCAAGCCGTTGCCACCGGGATCATGTGGCAGGGCGTGGCCACCGGCAAACTCGACGCCATGCTCTCGGCCTGGCTGCCGGTGACTCACGGCGACTACTGGACCAAGAACAAGGATCAGGTCGTCGATTACGGCCCGAACTTCAAGGATGCAAAAATCGGCCTGATCGTGCCGGAGTACGTCAAAGCCAAATCGATCGAAGACCTGAAAACCGATGACTCTTTCAAAAACCGCATCGTCGGGATCGATGCCGGTTCAGGCGTGATGCTCAAGACCGATCAGGCGATCAAGGATTACGGTCTGGACAAATACAGCCTCAAGGCCAGTTCCGGCGCCGGCATGATTGCCGAGCTGACCCGCGCGGAGAAGAAAAACGAGTCCATCGCCGTCACCGGTTGGGTGCCGCACTGGATGTTCGCCAAGTGGAAACTGCGCTTCCTCGACGACCCGAAGGGTGTGTATGGCCAGGCTGAAACCGTCAACAGCATCGGCAGCAAAGGCCTCGAAGCCAAGGCCCCGGAAGTGGCCAAATTCCTGAAGAACTTCCAGTGGGCCTCGAAAGACGAAATCGGCGAAGTCATGCTGGCGATCCAGGACGGTGCCAAGCCTGATGCAGCGGCCAAGGACTGGGTGGCCAAACACCCGGATCGCGTGGCTGACTGGACCAAATAACCGCTTCACCGCAATCCCCCTGTAGGAGTGAGCCTGCTCGCGATAGCGTCCCGTCGGTTGATAGAAATATCGACTGACACGACGCCATCGCGAGCAGGCTCACTCCTACAGTTGTTTTGGGTGTACCGGATAATGGCGAATACGTCATGGCCATCTACTACTAAGGTCGTCTGGAACCTCTCTCGCAGCCGCATACATTAGCTACGTTCCAACAATAATCTGTGCTGCGAGGATAAAAACAATGAACGACAGCATTTACCTCTCGATTCAAAACAGTCCCCGATTCAAGGAGCTGGTCAAGAAAAGGGAACGATTCGCCTGGATTCTCTCGGCAATCATGCTTGGGCTGTACTCCGCATTCATCCTGCTGATCGCGTACGGGCCACATGTGCTCGGGGCGAAACTCAGTCCGGAATCTTCGATTACCTGGGGCATCCCGATCGGTGTCGGCCTGATCCTTTCGGCCTTCGTCCTGACCGGCATCTATGTGCGCCGCGCCAATGGCGAGTTCGACGACCTGAACAATGCGATTCTCAAGGAGGCTCAGCAATGATCCGGCGTCTACTTGCTCTCTTAACCGTTGCCGCGTTCGCGCCCGGCGCCTGGGCCGCTGATGCCCTGACCGGTGCCGTGGCCAAGCAGCCGCTGAACATCCCGGCGATCCTGATGTTCGTGGCCTTCGTCGGCGCGACGCTGTACATCACCTACTGGGCTTCGAAGAAAAACAACTCGGCCGCCGACTATTACGCGGCGGGCGGCAAGATCACCGGTTTCCAGAACGGCCTCGCGATTGCCGGTGACTACATGTCGGCGGCGTCCTTCCTGGGGATTTCCGCGCTGGTGTTCACCTCCGGCTACGATGGCCTGATCTACTCGATCGGCTTCCTGGTGGGCTGGCCGATCATCCTGTTCCTGATCGCCGAACGTCTGCGTAACCTGGGTAAATACACCTTTGCCGACGTGGCGTCCTACCGCCTCGGGCAAACCCAGATTCGTACCCTGTCGGCCTGCGGTTCGCTGGTGGTGGTGGCGTTCTACCTGATCGCGCAAATGGTCGGTGCAGGCAAGCTGATCCAGCTGCTGTTCGGCCTTGATTACCACGTTGCGGTGATCCTGGTCGGTGTGCTGATGTGCATGTACGTGCTGTTCGGCGGCATGCTGGCGACCACTTGGGTGCAGATCATCAAGGCTGTGCTGCTGCTGTCCGGTGCCTCGTTCATGGCGCTGATGGTGATGAAACACGTTGGCTTTGACTTCAACACGCTGTTCTCCGAGGCGATCAAGGTTCACGCCAAGGGCGAAGCGATCATGAGCCCGGGCGGTCTGGTCAAGGATCCGATTTCGGCGTTCTCGCTGGGTCTGGCGCTGATGTTCGGTACCGCTGGCCTGCCGCACATTCTGATGCGCTTCTTCACCGTGAGTGACGCGAAAGAAGCCCGCAAGAGCGTGCTCTACGCGACCGGTTTCATCGGCTACTTCTACATCCTGACCTTCATCATCGGCTTCGGCGCGATCCTGCTGGTCAGCACCAACCCGGCCTTTAAGGATGCTGCGGGCGCCTTGCTCGGTGGCAACAACATGGCGGCGGTGCACCTGGCCAACGCGGTCGGTGGCAGCATTTTCCTCGGCTTCATCTCGGCGGTAGCGTTCGCGACCATTCTCGCGGTGGTGGCTGGCCTGACGCTGGCGGGTGCTTCGGCGGTGTCGCATGACCTGTACGCCAGCGTGATCAAGAAGGGCAAGGCCAACGAGAAGGATGAGATTCGCGTGTCGAAGATCACCACCATCGCTCTGGCGGTGCTGGCGATCGGTCTGGGCATTCTGTTCGAAAGCCAGAACATTGCGTTCATGGTCGGCCTGGCGTTCTCGATCGCGGCCAGTTGCAACTTCCCGGTGCTGCTGCTTTCGATGTACTGGAAGAAGCTGACCACGCGCGGTGCGATGATTGGCGGCTGGTTGGGGCTGATCAGTGCGGTGGGCCTGATGATTCTTGGCCCGACCATCTGGGTGCAGATACTGCATCACGAGAAGGCGATCTTCCCGTATGAATACCCGGCGCTGTTTTCGATGATCATTGCCTTTATCGGGATCTGGTTCTTCTCGATAACTGACAAGTCGGCGGCGGCGGACAACGAGCGGGCGCTGTTCTTCCCGCAGTTTGTGCGGTCGCAGACTGGGTTGGGGGCGAGTGGGGCGGTTTCGCACTAAAGAGCAGTTTTGAGTTACAAGCTGCAAGCTGCAAGCTGCAAGTGAATGCCCTGATCGAGAGATTGGGGCATTTTTTTGTGGGCGGTTATTGGGTGGTTTGGTGTGTATATCCGTTGCTGCGGTAACGGCTTCTTAGGGTTCCGCCCTTACGGCGGGTCACCTTTTTCAAACGCCAAAAAGGTAACCCAAAACGCTTGCTCCTACGTACGGCCCTCGCAGGCTCGGGTTCCTTCGCTCCGGGATCGATCCGGGCGCAGCGGCTACGGTTTGCTTCGCTGCACCTCCTTGCGCTGTGTCTGGCTGCGCCAGACGGTCGCTGCGCTCCCACGCCCGGATCAATCCCTCCACTCAGCCTTCCGATGTCGCTGGTTAGGCATGATCAAGATCAAGAGCACTCGAGCTGGCGCTCATTGTTGAGTGGTTAGAGGCGGGTGGTTGGCTTGGGATTTGTGTTGTGGCTGCCCCTCACCCCAGCCCTCTCCCCCTGGAGAGGGAGCCGATCGGTGTGCTTTTCAAGTGCTGGATTCAACTCGATATCCCCAGGTCAGCGTATCTCCCACATCCCCCACGGTCAGTCCCCTCTCCCTCCGGGAGAGGGCTAGGGTGAGGGGCTTTTGATTTTGACTTGGCTTTTGATCTTGCTCTTGATTTGGCTTTTGATCTTTTGCCCCTTCGGCAGGCTGAGTGAAGGGATCGATCCGGGCGTGGGAGCGCAGCGACCGTACGACGCAGTCGTACACAGCGGAAGTAGGTGCAGCGAAGCAAACCGTAGCCGCTGCGCCCGGATCGATTCCGTAACGAAGGAACCCCGAGCCCCAGCGAGGGGCCGAACGCCGGGGCAAAGCCTTTTGCTTACTTTTCGGCGTTTGGAAAAGTGAGTCGCTGTAAAAGCGAAACCGCCAGCGGCAACACCCGCAGCAACGGTATGCCCAAAAACCTACAAACAAAAACGGCCTCTATATAAGAGGCCGTTCCTGACACACCACTAAACCATCACAACAGGAAAACCTTACTTACGGTCTTCCAGCTTGATGATGTCACGCGACTCGTAACCGGTGTACAGCTGGCGCGGACGGCCAATCTTGTACGGGCTCGAGAGCATTTCCTTCCAGTGCGAAATCCAGCCGACAGTACGTGCCAGGGCGAAGATCACAGTGAACATGCTGGTCGGAATGCCGATCGCCTTGAGGATGATCCCCGAGTAGAAGTCGACGTTCGGGTACAGAGAGCGTTCGATGAAATACGGGTCGGTCAGGGCGATCTCTTCCAGGCGCATGGCCAGTTCGAGTTGCGGATCGTTGTTGATGCCCAGTTCCTTCAAAACTTCGTCGCAGGTCTGCTTCATGACTGTCGCGCGAGGGTCGCGGTTCTTGTAGACGCGGTGACCGAAGCCCATCAGCTTGAACGGATCGTTCTTGTCCTTGGCCTTGGCGATGAACTTGTCGATGTTCGACACATCGCCGATTTCATCGAGCATGGTCAGTACGGCTTCGTTCGCACCACCGTGGGCAGGGCCCCACAGTGCGGCGATACCGGCGGCGATACAGGCGAACGGGTTGGCACCCGAAGAGCCGGCCAGACGGACGGTGGAGGTCGACGCGTTCTGCTCGTG
This sequence comes from Pseudomonas koreensis, assembly GCF_036668835.1. GTDB lineage: Bacteria > Pseudomonadota > Gammaproteobacteria > Pseudomonadales > Pseudomonadaceae > Aquipseudomonas > Aquipseudomonas koreensis_I. The sequence continues at coordinate 455,902 of NZ_JAZEVW010000001.1, read as the reverse complement.
GTCGGCGTGGAGGATGAAGATCCGGTCCATGGCCTTGGCGAGCACCGGGCTGATCGGTTTGATCTCGCACGGGGTGTTGAACATCATGTGCAGGAAGTTTTCCGCGTACGTCAGGTCGTTGCGCGGGTACATCATGGGTTGGCCCATGGAGTACTTGTAAACCATCGCTGCCAGGGTCGGCATCTTCGCAACCAGACGGATCGCGGAGATTTCGCGATGCTGCGGGTTATTGATGTCCAGGGAGTCGTGGTAGAAGGCCGAGAGGGCGCCGACTACACCGCACATGACGGCCATCGGGTGGGCGTCGCGACGGAAACCGTTGAAAAAGGTTTTCAGCTGCTCGTGAACCATGGTGTGGTTTTTCACGGTGCTGACGAACTGGGCCTTCTGTTCTGCCGTCGGCAATTCGCCGTTGAGCAGCAGGTAGCAGGTTTCCAGGTAGTCCGACTTTTCAGCCAGCTGTTCGATCGGGTAGCCGCGGTGCAACAGAATGCCGTTGTCGCCGTCGATATAGGTGATTTTCGACTCGCACGAGGCGGTCGACATGAAACCCGGGTCGAACGTGAAGCGGCCCGTGGCCGTCAGGCTCCGAACATCGATTACATCGGGACCAACGGTGCCGGTTAAAATGGGCAGCTCGACGGGGGCTGCGCCCTCGATGATCAACTGCGCTTTTTTGTCAGCCATGTGGCCTCCTATTTATGCTTGAACCATCAGACAGACCCCCCACGCAGGGCCCGCACCACTATAGTGAGATAAATTCGAATGTCAATTTGCCTAAAGTCTTGCTCCAGAAGGCTTTAAGCGCACTTTTTCCTCGAAATTGACTGCCATTTACGCCTTTTATGCGACTTGTGCAATCCGCTATTGGGGGTAGGTGAACGCGTTGTCATTAGTAGCCTAACTGTCTATACTCGGCCACCGACCGCCAAGGGCTTTTGGGCTTGCTTTCATTGGGGGTCGCATCCCTGGGTGGTGGTTACCTGACCAGTGCACTCCCCAACAACTTTGCCCTGATTGTTAGGGGCTCTTCAGTGTGAAAAAAAAGCCGTGAAAAGCCAACGACCTGTAAACCTAGACCTAAGGACCATCAAACTCCCAGTCACTGCTTACACGTCCATTCTTCACCGTATCTCCGGTGTCATCCTCTTCGTGTGCCTTGCCATCATGCTTTATGCATTGGACAAGTCGCTGAGCTCCGAGGAAGGCTTCGGTCAGGTGAAAGCGTGTCTGACCAGTCCGCTAGCCAAGCTAGTGATTTGGGGCATCCTGTCCGCTCTGCTGTATCACCTGGTAGCCGGTGTGCGCCACTTGATCATGGACATGGGCATCGGTGAGACGCTGGAAGGCGGCAAACTGGGCTCGAAAATCGTTATCGCCGTTTCCGTGGTGGTAATCGTTCTGGCAGGAGTCTGGATATGGTAACTAACGTCACTAACCTGTCGCGTTCGGGCCTCTATGACTGGATGGCGCAACGTGTGTCTGCGGTCGTTCTCGCGGCTTACTTCATCTTCCTGATCGGATACATCGTCGCCAACCCTGGCCTCGAGTATGCCCAGTGGCATGAACTGTTCGCCCACAACGGAATGCGTATTTTCAGCCTGCTGGCCCTTGTTGCTCTGGGCGCTCACGCCTGGGTCGGCATGTGGACCATCGCGACCGACTACCTGACGCCGATGGCGTTCGGCAAGTCCGCAACGGCAATACGTTTCCTTTTCCAGGCAGTTTGCGGCGTTGCGATGTTCGCTTACTTCGTCTGGGGTGTGCAGATTCTCTGGGGTATCTGAGTCATGGCTAACATTCCAACGATTTCTTTCGACGCCATCATTATTGGTGGTGGCGGTGCCGGCATGCGCGCTGCGCTGCAGCTGGCGCAGGGCGGGCACAAGACTGCGGTGATCACCAAGGTTTTCCCGACCCGTTCGCACACTGTATCCGCCCAGGGCGGCATCACTTGCGCCATCGCGTCCGCTGACCCGAACGATGACTGGCGCTGGCACATGTACGATACCGTCAAGGGTTCCGATTACATCGGTGACCAGGACGCGATCGAATACATGTGTCAGGAAGGCCCGGCTGCGGTATTTGAGCTGGACCACATGGGTCTGCCGTTCTCGCGTACCGAGCAAGGCCGTATCTACCAGCGTCCGTTCGGCGGTCAGTCCAAGGACTACGGCAAGGGCGGCCAGGCTGCACGTACTTGCGCCGCTTCCGACCGTACCGGTCACGCGCTGCTGCACACCCTTTATCAGGGCAACCTGAAAGCCGGCACCACGTTCCTCAACGAGTACTACGCTGTCGATCTGGTGAAAAACCAGGAAGGCGAATTCGTCGGTGTGATCGCGATCTGCATCGAAACCGGCGAAACCTCGTACATCCGCGCCAAGGCCACCGTTCTGGCCACTGGCGGTGCAGGCCGTATCTACGCCTCCACCACCAACGCCCTGATCAACACCGGTGACGGCGTTGGCATGGCCCTGCGTGCCGGCGTGCCGGTGCAGGACATCGAAATGTGGCAGTTCCACCCGACCGGCATCGCCGGCGCCGGTGTACTGGTGACCGAAGGTTGCCGTGGTGAAGGTGGCTACCTGATCAACAAGCACGGCGAGCGTTTCATGGAGCGTTATGCTCCGAACGCCAAAGACCTTGCCGGTCGTGACGTGGTTGCCCGTTCGATGGTTAAAGAAATCATCGCCGGCAACGGTTGCGGTCCGAATGGCGACCACGTAATGCTCAAACTCGACCACCTGGGCGAGGAAGTGCTGCACAGCCGTCTGCCAGGCATCTGCGAACTGTCGAAGACATTCGCACACGTTGACCCTGTCGTTGCGCCGGTTCCGGTTGTTCCGACCTGCCACTACATGATGGGCGGCGTTGCCACCAACATTCATGGCCAGGCGATCACCCAGAACGCCGAAGGTCAGGACCAGATCATTCCTGGCCTGTTCGCGGTTGGTGAAGTGGCTTGCGTATCGGTACACGGTGCCAACCGTCTGGGCGGCAACTCGCTGCTGGACCTGGTGGTATTCGGTCGCGCTGCCGGCCTGCACCTGGAAAAGGCCCTGACCGACGGCATCGAATACGACGACGCTACCGAGTCCGACATCGAAGCGGCCCTGTCGCGCCTGAACGCATTGAACAACCGTACCGACGGTGAAGATGTTGCGACCCTGCGTCGCGAGCTGCAAAGCTGCATGCAGAACTACTTCGGCGTATTCCGTACCGGCGAATACATGCAAAAAGGCATCGCTCAGCTTGCTGACCTGCGTGCGCGCATCGCCAACGTGAAGATCAACGACAAGTCGCAGGCGTTCAACACTGCACGAATCGAAGCGCTGGAGCTGCAAAACCTGCTGGAAGTGGCTGAAGCTACCGCTATCGCGGCCGAAGTACGTAAAGAGTCCCGCGGCGCGCACGCCCGTGAAGACTTCGAAGACCGTGACGACGAAAACTGGCTGTGCCACACCCTGTACTTCCCGGGTGACAAGCGCGTCACCAAGCGTGCCGTCAACTTCTCGCCGAAGACTGTTCCGACTTTCGAACCTAAAGTCCGGACTTATTAAGGGGTGACCGCCATGTTGCAAGTCAGTGTTTATCGCTACAACCCTGATCAGGACGCTGCGCCGTTCATGCAGGATTTCCAGGTCGATACCGGTGGTAAAGACCTGATGGTGCTCGACGTGCTGGCCCTGATCAAAGAGCAGGACGAGGGTTTCTCCTATCGTCGCTCTTGCCGTGAAGGCGTCTGCGGTTCCGACGGCATGAACATCAACGGCAAGAACGGTCTGGCGTGCATCACGCCGCTGTCCGCCGTTGTAAAAGGTAACAAGCTGATCGTTCGTCCACTGCCAGGTCTGCCGGTTATCCGTGACCTGGTCGTCGATATGAGCATCTTCTACAAGCAATACGAGAAGGTGAAGCCTTACCTGCAGAACGACACGCCGGCTCCGGCCATCGAGCGTCTGCAGTCGCCGGAAGAACGTGAAAAGCTCGACGGTCTGTACGAGTGCATCCTGTGCGCCTGCTGCTCGACTTCGTGCCCATCGTTCTGGTGGAACCCTGACAAGTTCCTCGGTCCTGCTGCACTGCTGCAAGCCTACCGCTTCCTGGCTGACAGCCGTGACACCAAGACCAGCGAGCGTCTGGCTTCGCTCGATGACCCGTTCAGCGTTTTCCGCTGCCGGGGCATCATGAACTGCGTCAACGTATGTCCGAAAGGCCTGAACCCGACTAAGGCCATCGGTCACATCCGTAACATGCTGCTTTCGAGCGGCGTGTGATTCAGCTGCTGTAACGTTGCACCGTAGAGGCTGTGGCGCGGGCTTCAACCCGCGTCATGGCTATAACCAGAGCAGTAGCCACAAGCTGCCGCTCTTATTTTGAAGAAATGAGACAAGCAGGGGCATCCGGGCTGGTACCCGGACTATCAGTGTGATCCTAAGTGGCTTGTTTTAGTCGCTGCATTCGGACTTCTGCAAGTTTGCTCGGTGTCGACGCCGATGGTGTTCCCCTAACCGAGGGTGACCAAGCATGCAAGAAAGCGTGATGCAGCGCATGTGGAACAGCGCCTACCTTTCAGGTGGAAACGCTGCCTATGTGGAAGAGCTTTATGAGCTCTACCTGCACGACCCTAACGCTGTGCCAGAAGAGTGGCGCACCTACTTTCAGAAGTTGCCAGCCGACGGCAACTCTGCCACTGATGTTTCGCACTCCACGATTCGCGATCATTTCGTGCTGCTGGCAAAGAACCAGCGCCGCGCCCAACCGGTTTCCGCCGGCAGCGTGAGCAGTGAGCACGAGAAGAAGCAAGTTGAAGTGTTGCGATTGATCCAGGCCTACCGTATGCGTGGCCACCAGGCAGCCCAGCTTGACCCGCTGGGACTGTGGCAGCGTCCTGCACCTGCAGACCTGTCGATCAATCATTACGGCTTGACCAATGCCGATCTTGATACGACCTTCCGTGCCGGCGACCTGTTCATCGGCAAAGAGGAAGCGAGCCTACGCGAAATTCACGAAGCGTTGCAGCAGACATATTGCCGCACCATCGGCGCTGAATTTACGCACATCACCGATTCCGAGCAGCGCCAGTGGTTCCAGCAGCGTCTGGAAAGCGTGCGTGGTCGTCCGACGTACTCCGCCGACATCAAGAGCCACCTGCTTGAGCGCGTGACCGCCGGTGAAGGCCTGGAAAAATACCTCGGTACCAAATACCCGGGCACCAAGCGTTTCGGTCTGGAAGGCGGCGAAAGCCTGATTCCGATGCTCGACGAACTGATCCAGCGTTCCGGCTCGTACGGCACCAAGGAAGTCGTCATCGGCATGGCCCACCGTGGTCGTCTGAACGTGCTGGTCAACACCTTCGGCAAGAACCCGCGCGAGCTGTTCGACGAGTTCGAAGGCAAGAAGAAGGTCGAGCTGGGTTCCGGTGACGTGAAATATCACCAGGGCTTCTCGTCCAACGTGATGACCGCCGGCGGTGAAGTTCACCTGGCCATGGCGTTCAACCCGTCCCACCTGGAAATCGTTTCCCCGGTGGTCGAAGGTTCGGTGCGTGCCCGTCAGGACCGTCGTAACGACGCGACCGGCGAGAAAGTGCTGCCGATCTCCATCCACGGTGACGCGGCCTTCGCCGGTCAGGGCGTGGTCATGGAAACCTTCCAGATGTCGCAGACCCGCGGTTTCAAGACCGGCGGTACCGTGCACATCGTGATCAACAACCAGGTCGGTTTCACCATCAGCAACCCGTTGGACTCGCGTTCCACCGAGTACGCCACCGACGTTGCCAAGATGATCCAGGCGCCGATCCTCCATGTAAATGGCGATGATCCGGAAGCCGTGCTGTTCGTGACCCAGCTGGCCATCGACTACCGCATGCAGTTCAAGCGTGACGTGGTGATCGATCTGGTCTGCTACCGTCGTCGCGGCCACAACGAGGCCGACGAGCCAAGCGGCACCCAGCCACTGATGTATCAGCAGATCACCAAACAGCGCACCACCCGTGAGCTGTACGCTGATCGTCTGACCCAGGCCGGTGTTCTCGACGCTGAACGTGTTCAGGCCAAGGTCGACGAATACCGCAACGCGCTGGACAACGGTCTGCATGTGGTGAAATCGTTGGTCAAAGAGCCGAACAAAGAGCTGTTCGTCGACTGGCGTCCGTATCTGGGCCACGCCTGGACTGCGCGTCACGACACGCGTTTCGATCTGAAAACCCTGCAAGAGCTGTCCGCCAAGCTGCTGGAAATTCCGGAAGGCTTCGTGGTCCAGCGTCAGGTCGCGAAGATCTACGAAGACCGTCAGAAGATGCAAGCCGGCGGCCTGCCGATCAACTGGGGTTACGCCGAAACCATGGCGTACGCGACCCTGGCGTTCGAAGGTCACCCGATTCGCATGACCGGTCAGGACATCGGCCGCGGTACGTTCTCGCACCGTCACGCTGTGCTGCACAACCAGAAAGACGCAGGCACCTACATTCCGCTGCAGAACCTGTACGACGGTCAGCCACGCTTTGACCTGTACGACTCGTTCCTCTCGGAAGAAGCGGTGCTGGCCTTCGAATACGGCTACTCGACCACCACGCCAAACGCGCTGGTGATCTGGGAAGCCCAGTTCGGCGACTTCGCCAACGGTGCGCAGGTCGTGATCGACCAGTTCATCACCAGCGGCGAGCACAAGTGGGGCCGTCTCTGCGGTCTGACCATGTTGCTGCCACACGGTTATGAAGGTCAGGGCCCTGAGCACAGCTCGGCACGTCTTGAGCGTTACCTGCAGCTGTGCGCCGAGCACAACATTCAGGTGTGCATGCCGACCACGCCGGCACAGATCTACCACTTGCTGCGCCGTCAGGTGATCCGCCCGCTGCGCAAACCGCTGGTCGTGCTGACGCCGAAGTCGCTGCTGCGCCACAAGCTGGCCATCTCGACGCTGGAAGATCTGGCCGAAGGTTCGTTCCAGACCGTGATCCCGGAAATCGACGCACTGGACCCGAAAAAGGTCGAGCGCGTGGTTCTGTGTAGCGGCAAGGTCTACTACGACCTGCTGGAAAAACGCCGTGCCGAAGGCCGCGAAGATATCGCCATCGTGCGTATCGAGCAGCTGTATCCGTTCCCTGAGGACGACTTGAAGGAAGTCCTGGCTCCGTACACCAACGTCAAGCATGCCGTGTGGTGTCAGGAAGAGCCGATGAACCAGGGTGCCTGGTACTGCAGCCAGCATCACTTGCGTCGCAGCATCGCCAACCTCGACAAGACTCTCGTACTTGAGTACGCGGGCCGTGAGGCTTCGGCTGCACCTGCTTGTGGTTACGCATCGATGCACGCCGAGCAGCAGGAAAAACTGCTGCAAGACGCGTTTACCGTTTAACGCCTTCGCGCTGACTGAAACCGAATTTTAAGGACCCACAGATAATGGCTATCGAAATCAAAGCCCCGTCATTCCCGGAATCGGTTGCCGATGGCACCGTTGCCACCTGGCACAAGAAACCAGGCGAGGCCGTCAAGCGTGACGACCTGATCGTCGACATCGAGACCGACAAGGTCGTGCTGGAAGTGTTGGCTGAAGCTGACGGCGTACTGGGCGCAATCGTTGCCGAAGAGGGCGCTACCGTTCTGTCGAACCAGGTGCTGGGCTCGATCGAGGAGGGCAGCGCTGCTGCCGCTGCTCCAGCCGCCGCTGCTGCTCCGGCCGCTACTGCCGCTGCCGCACCGGCTGCTGCCGATGGCGAAGACGACCCGATCGCGGCTCCCGCTGCACGCAAGCTGGCTGAAGAGAACGGCATCAACATCGCTTCCGTTGCCGGCACCGGCAAGGGCGGTCGTGTGACCAAGGAAGACGTGGTTGCCGCTGTTGCCGCGAAGAAAGCCGCTCCGGCTGCCGCGCCTGCCAAGGCTGCTGCTCCTTCGGCCGCTGCTCCAGTGTTCGCCGCTGGCGACCGCGTCGAGAAGCGCGTACCGATGACCCGCGTGCGTGCCACCGTGGCCAAGCGTCTGGTTGAAGCACAGTCGAACATGGCCATGCTGACCACCTTCAACGAAGTCGACATGACCGAAGTCATGGCCCTGCGTTCGAAGTACAAGGACCTGTTCGAGAAGTCTCACAACGGCGTGCGCCTGGGCTTCATGTCGTTCTTCGTGAAAGCGGCTACCGAGGCGCTGAAGCGCTTCCCGGCTGTCAACGCGTCGATCGACGGCGGCGACATTGTTTACCACGGCTACGCGGACATCGGCGTTGCCGTTTCCAGCGACCGTGGCCTGGTTGTTCCGGTTCTGCGTAACGCCGAGCTGATGAGCCTGGCGGAAATCGAAGGCGGCATCGCCACGTTCGGCAAGAAAGCCCGTGACGGCAAACTGTCGATGGACGAGATGACCGGTGGTACCTTCACCATCACCAACGGTGGTACCTTCGGTTCGATGATGTCGACGCCGATCGTCAACCCGCCGCAGGCAGCGATTCTGGGCATGCACAACATCATCCAGCGTCCTATGGCCATCAACGGTCAGGTCGTGATCCGTCCGATGATGTACCTGGCACTGTCCTACGATCACCGTCTGATCGATGGCAAAGAAGCTGTGACCTTCCTGGTGACCATCAAGAACCTGCTGGAAGATCCGGCTCGTCTGTTGCTGGATATCTAAGAAACAGCTGCAAGCTTTCAGCTACAAGCCTCAAGCTCAAGACGAGCCGGTGGGCTTGCAGCTTGAAGCTTGCGGCTTGTAGCTTTATTGCTAAAGAGGATTTTTTGAATGTCGCAGAAATTTGACGTAGTAGTGATCGGTGCTGGCCCTGGTGGTTACGTAGCCGCCATCAAGGCCGCGCAACTGGGCCTGAGCACTGCCTGCATCGAGAAGTACACCGACGCTGAAGGCAAGCAAGCCCTGGGCGGTACCTGCCTGAACGTGGGTTGCATTCCGTCCAAGGCGCTGCTCGACAGCTCCTGGAAGTACAAGGAAGCGAAAGAAAGCTTCAACGTTCACGGTATCTCGACCGGCGAAGTCAAAATGGACGTCGCTGCGATGGTTGGCCGCAAGGCTGGCATCGTCAAGAACCTGACCGGCGGCGTTGCCACCCTGTTCAAGGCCAACGGCGTTACTTCGATCCAGGGCCACGGCAAACTGCTGGCTGGCAAGAAAGTCGAAGTCACCAAGCCGGACGGCTCGGTTGAAATCATCGAAGCGGAAAACGTCATCCTCGCGCCAGGTTCGCGTCCGATCGACATTCCACCGGCTCCGGTTGACCAGAAAGTCATCGTCGATTCGACTGGCGCTCTGGAATTCCAGTCCGTGCCTAAGCGTCTGGGCGTGATCGGCGCTGGCGTGATCGGTCTGGAACTGGGTTCGGTGTGGTCGCGTCTGGGTGCAGAAGTGACTGTGCTCGAAGCGCTGGACACCTTCCTGATGGCAGCGGACACCGCTGTTTCCAAGGAAGCGCTGAAAACCCTGACCAAACAGGGTCTGGATATCAAGCTGGGTGCTCGCGTAACCGGTTCGAAAGTCAACGGCGAAGAAGTCGTGGTGAACTACACCGACGCCAACGGCGAACAGACCATCACGTTCGACAAGCTGATCGTAGCCGTTGGTCGCCGTCCAGTGACCACTGATCTGCTCGCAGCCGACAGTGGCGTAGCCCTCGACGAGCGCGGTTTCATCGCCGTCGACGACCACTGCGTAACCGCCGTACCGGGCGTATTCGCCATTGGTGACGTGGTTCGCGGCATGATGCTGGCGCACAAGGCGTCCGAAGAAGGCATCATGGTCGTCGAGCGCATCAAGGGCCACAAGGCTCAGATGAACTATGATTTGATCCCTTCGGTTATTTATACTCACCCGGAAATCGCGTGGGTTGGCAAAACCGAGCAGGCGCTGAAGGCCGAAGGCGTTGAAGTCAACGTCGGTACCTTCCCGTTCGCCGCTTCCGGCCGTGCCATGGCTGCCAACGATACCGGTGGTTTCGTCAAGGTCATCGCCGATGCCAAGACCGACCGCGTATTGGGCGTGCACGTAATTGGCCCGAGCGCTGCAGAACTGGTTCAGCAGGGCGCAATCGGTATGGAATTCGGCACCAGCGCTGAAGACCTGGGCATGATGGTTTTCTCCCATCCGACCCTGTCCGAAGCCTTGCACGAAGCTGCTCTGGCAGTGAATGGCGGTGCCATCCACGTTGCCAACCGCAAGAAGCGTTAACTGATAATAAGAAACCACGGCGGTAACGGCCCGTCGCGAGCCTTGCGAGCAAGACTCACCGCGGAATGTCCGCCGGACGCAGTCTTGCGTAGCTCAGCTACGCAAGCAGCAGTCACAGGTGGCGCGGCACTCAAACGAGCGCAGCGCCGAATGCGCAGTACCTAACGAAGACGGTAAAAAGCATGAATCTTCACGAGTATCAGGGTAAGCAGCTGTTCGCTGAATACGGCCTGCCAGTTTCCACTGGTTACGCAGTAGACACCCCGGAAGCAGCAGCAGAAGCTTGCGACAAAATTGGCGGCAGCGAGTGGGTTGTCAAAGCCCAGGTCCACGCCGGTGGTCGCGGTAAAGCGGGCGGCGTAAAGCTGGTTCGCAGCAAAGAAGACGCCAAAGCCTTCGCACAGCAGTGGCTGGGCAAGCGTCTGGTGACTTACCAGACTGATGCCAACGGCCAGCCAGTCACCAAGATCCTGGTTGAATCGTGCACTGATATCGCTAAAGAGCTGTACCTGGGCGCTGTCGTTGACCGTTCGAGCCGTCGCATCGTGTTCATGGCTTCCACCGAAGGTGGCGTGGACATCGAGAAAATCGCTCACGACACACCAGAAAAAATTCTCAAGGCCACTATCGATCCACTGGTTGGCGCTCAGCCATCCCAGGGTCGCGAGCTGGCATTCCAGCTGGGTCTGGAAGGCAAGCAGGTCACTCAGTTCGCCAAGATCTTCGTGGGTCTGGCCAAGCTGTTCAAAGACCACGACCTGGCTCTGCTGGAAGTGAACCCGCTGGTGATCAAGGCTGACGGCGATCTGCACTGCCTGGACGCGAAGATCAACATCGACGCCAACGCCATGTACCGTCAGCCTAAGCTGAAGGCTTTCCACGATCCGTCGCAGGACGATCCGCGCGAAGCGCACGCTGCCAAGTTCGAACTGAACTACGTAGCACTGGAAGGCAACATCGGCTGCATGGTCAACGGTGCCGGCCTGGCCATGGGTACCATGGACATCGTCAACCTGCACGGCGGCAAGCCAGCCAACTTCCTCGACGTAGGCGGTGGTGCTACCAAAGAGCGCGTGACCGAAGCATTCAAGATCATCCTGTCCGACAGCAATGTCGCCGCAGTACTGGTCAACATCTTCGGCGGCATCGTTCGCTGCGACATGATTGCCGAAGGCATCATCGGCGCTGTGAAAGAAGTCGGCGTGAAAATCCCGGTTGTTGTTCGTCTTGAAGGCAACAACGCTGAACTGGGCGCTAAAGTACTGGCAGAAAGCGGTTTGAACATCATCGCTGCTACCAGCCTGACCGACGCTGCTCAACAAGTCGTTAAAGCTGCGGAGGGCAAGTAATGAGCGTCCTGATCAATAAAGACACCAAAGTCATCTGCCAGGGTTTCACCGGCGCGCAGGGTACTTTCCACTCCGAACAAGCCATTGCCTACGGCACCAAAATGGTTGGCGGCGTGACTCCGGGCAAGGGTGGCACCACTCACCTGAACCTGCCAGTGTTCAACACTGTGAAAGAAGCCGTAGAAGCCACTGGCGCCACCGCCAGCGTGATCTACGTACCGGCTCCTTTCTGCAAGGATTCGATCCTGGAAGCGGCATTCGGCGGCATCAAGCTGATCGTGTGCATCACCGAAGGCATTCCTACCCTGGACATGCTGGACGCCAAAGTTAAGTGCGACGAGCTGGGCGTAGTCCTGATCGGCCCTAACTGCCCAGGCGTGATCACCCCAGGCGAATGCAAGATCGGCATCATGCCAGGTCACATTCACTTGCCAGGCAAGGTCGGTATCGTTTCGCGTTCCGGCACCCTGACCTACGAAGCTGTTAAGCAGACCACTGACGCCGGTTTCGGTCAGTCGACTTGCGTCGGCATCGGTGGTGACCCGATCCCGGGTTCGAACTTCATCGACATCCTGAAGCTGTTCCAGGAAGACCCGCAGACCGAAGCGATCGTGATGATCGGTGAAATCGGCGGTTCGGCTGAAGAAGAAGCGGCGGCCTACATCAAGGCTAACGTGACCAAGCCGGTTGTTTCCTACATCGCGGGTGTGACTGCTCCTCCGGGCAAGCGCATGGGCCATGCTGGCGCAATCATCTCTGGCGGCAAAGGCACTGCAGACGAGAAATTCGCTGCTCTGCAAGACGCAGGCGTGAAAACCGTGCGTTCGCTGGCAGACATCGGCAAGGCCTTGGCCGAGCTGACTGGCTGGGAAGTGAAGAAGTAAGCTTCGGCTGACTTTTCAGCTCCAGCAACAAAGGCCACCTTCGGGTGGCCTTTGTCGTTTCAGGGCAGCGGCAAGCTTCAAGCGGCTAGCTGCAAGATAAAAGCTTGCAGCTTGAAACTTGTAGCTTGCAGCTGCTTTTCATACATAAACGCGACACGGAAACGTCGCGTATCGGATAGTTCGCCCTCTAACAGTGCGTTTTGATGCCAGATTCGTTAGGCTGGCAGCCATTTTTGCGCACGTCGCCCACAAGGCAGCTACGCAGCTTCACAGGTCAGTCCCATACGGATCGACAGCATTTCCCTAATCCCACAGGGCAATCCCTCTCTAAATTCCGATTTCAGCAGTGTGGTATTACCTTAATGAAAGTTTTGAAAGGTCAGGACATCCTGGCACTTGGTTTTATGACGTTTGCCCTGTTCGTCGGGGCCGGTAACATCATTTTCCCGCCGATCGTCGGCTTGCAGGCCGGACCTCACGTCTGGATGGCTGCACTGGGTTTTCTGATCACCGCCGTCGGTCTGCCGGTGATCACCGTTGTTGCGCTGGCCAAGGTCGGTGGTGCGATGGATGCGTTGAGCAGCCCGATCGGCAAGATCGCTGGCGGCATACTTGCAGCGGCCTGCTACCTGGCAGTCGGCCCGCTGTTCGCCACGCCGCGTACCGCGACGGTGTCGTTCGAGGTGGGTCTGGCGCCACTGACCGGCGAAAGCCCGTTGGCGCTATTCCTGTACAGCTCGGTGTACTTCCTGCTGGTGTTCTTCATTTCCCTGTACCCGGGGCGTTTGCTGGACACCGTTGGCCGTTTCCTCGCGCCGCTGAAAATCATTGCACTCGCCGTACTCGGTATCGCCGCGTTCGCTTTGCCGGCCGGTGACATCGGCCACGGCACGCCTGAGTACGTTGCCGCACCGTTCTCCCAGGGTTTCATCAATGGTTACCTGACCATGGATACTCTTGGCGCACTGGTGTTCGGCATCGTCATCGTCAACGCGATCCGTTCCCGTGGCGTCGAGTCGCCCAAGCTGATCACCCGTTACGCGATCATTGCCGGGCTGATTGCCGGTGTCGGTCTGGCGCTGGTATATGTCAGCCTGTTCCGTCTCGGTTCCGGCAGCCATGAAGTTGCGGTCGGTGCGACCAATGGCGCTGCGGTGTTGCACGCTTATGTGCAACACACCTTTGGCTCGCTGGGCAGCGGTTTCCTCGCCGTGCTGATTTCGCTGGCGTGCCTGGTGACTGCGGTCGGCCTGACCTGCGCCTGTGCCGAATACTTCAGCCGCGTGTTGCCGCTGTCGTACAAGACGCTGGTGATCATCCTCGCGGCGTTTTCGCTGCTGGTGTCCAACCTGGGCCTGACCAAGCTGATCGCCTTTTCGATCCCGGTACTGACCGCGATCTACCCGCCGTGCATCGTGCTGGTGGCGCTGAGCTTCTGCAAAGACTTCTGGCATGAACATGGCCGCATTCTTGGCCCGGTGATGCTGGTGTCGTTCATTTTCGGCAGCATCGACGCGCTGAAAGGCGCCGGTCTGGCTGACTGGATGCCGACTCAGCTGTCGCACCTGCCACTGAGCGAGCAGGGCCTGGCCTGGCTGGTGCCTTGCGTGATGACGCTGGTGGTTGCAGTGGTGTGCGATCGCCTGTTGGGCAAGCGCAGCGAAGCGGTTGCCTGACCTGTTTTGATTCGCCACAAGCGGATCCCGCAGGATTAAACGCAAATGCCCCGTATCAATCGATACGGGGCATTTTTTATGCGTGTGAGGCAGTGTCTTTTTGGCTGAGCTAACGTCGAAAGGGTTACCCGAGTTCCATGTGTGAGCGAGCTTGCTCGCCAAAGCGTATTGTCAGTCACTCTCGATGCTGGCTGATACACCGCTTTCGCGAGCAGGCTCGCTCCCACAGGTTTCCGATATACCGCGCCTCATCACAGGGATTTGCATGTCGTTCATCCAAGCCAATCTGATCCATCTGCTCGCCGCGCTCTGGTTCGTCATCTGCTGGGGCGGTTACACCCGTTATGCCAGCTGGAAGGCCCGCGACACGGCGTGTCTGGCCAGTGTGCTGCATCTGTATCGCGAAGACTGGATGCGCCGCATGCTCCTGCGCGACAACCGTATTGCCGACGCCAGCGTGATCGGCAACCTGGAACGCAACGCCTCGTTCTTCGCCTCCAGCACGTTGATTATTCTCGCGGGCATTCTCACCGTGCTCGGTGCGTCTGACCGCGCGGTGTCGCTGTTGGCGGACATTCCCATGGTTCAGCAGGCGTCGCAGGGCATGTCGGAAATCAAGTTGCTTTGCCTGGCGCTGGTGTTCGTTTATGCCTTCTTCACCTTCAGCTGGTGCATGCGCCAGTACAACTTTGCGGCGATTCTGGTCGGCTCGGCACCGATGATCGGTGAGCGGCATGTTTCCGAGCAGGAGCGCAAAGCTTTCGCCTCGCGTGCGGCACGGGTGATTTCGATGGCGGCCAACCAGTTCAACTTCGGTTTGCGCTCTTACTACTTCGGCATGAGCATGCTGGCCTGGTTCGTCAGCCCGTGGCTGTTCATGTTGATGAGCGCAGGTGTGGTGGTGGTGCTTTATCGCCGCGAATTTCATTCCGACGTGCTCGACGTCATGGTCTATACCCCTACCGAGGCGCCTGCGCCCGAAACCAATAAAGAGGCCGTTTGATGAGTATTCCGTTCTGGTGTGTGTTTATCAGCGCGTTGCTGATTTATATAGCGCGTATGCCGGTGGGCAAGGCGATGAAAGAGCAGGGCGGGTATGACAATCACCTGCCGCGTCAGCAACAGGCGCAATTGACTGGTTACGGCGCCCGCGCACTGGCGGCGCATCAGAACAGTATCGAAGCGTTCATTTTGTTCGCGGTCGGCGTACTGATGGCGCACACCACGCAAACGGCGGGGTGGCTGATCGATGCGCTGGCGATCATCTTCGTGATCGCGCGGATTCTCTATTTGTGGTTGTACCTGGCGGATCTGCCGAAGTTGCGCAGCCTGGTCTGGCTGGTCGGCTTAGTGTCTTCGTTGTTGCTGATGATTAGTCCGACTTTTAGAACGGTTCTGTTGTAAGCGGCCATCGCACCAAATCCCGGACAAAAGAAAACCCGCACTTGGCGGGTTTTCTTTTACTGCGTCAAAAGCGCTTTATTGCTTCTTGGCAGCTTCGTCTTGAGCGGCAGCGTTCGATTCAGCCTGAGCTTTGGCAGCTTCGGCGTTTTCTTTCGCAGCGTCGTTCACTTTATCCTGAGCTTTGTTCATGTCCTGCTGAGCTTGCTCAGCGTGCTGGTTGGCATCTTGAGCTTTGTCCTCGGATTTTTTATCGCAGGCAGCGAGACCGAGGGAAGCGGTCAACATCAAGGCAATAGCTAAAGTCTTACGCATGGGGTGTTTCTCCTTATGGAAAATAACTACTGGCCTTAAGAACTCGGCGCTACAGGTTAAGTTCCTCATTTGTTTCAGATATATAAGTTTGTTTTATCACGGAACTTTTGCCGCTTTTCCCACTACTGGCAAAAGGCTTTAACGCGAGTAATGATCAAATGGCTGAAAACAGCGTTTTTGAGCGCGCGACAAGGTTTCTCTCAGCGTTGCGCCACTGTCAGGTGCTGGGGTTAAAAGTACAGAGCGCCTCCAGCGAAGGCCTGACGGTGATCCTGCCCTACAGCCCGCAGATCGTCGGTAACCCGCAAACCGGGGTGATTCATGGCGGTGCGATTACTTCGCTGATGGACACGGCCTGCGGCATGTCGACCTTGTGCGTGCTGCCGGAATTCGAAGTTTGCCCAACCCTCGATCTGCGCATCGATTACATGCACGCCGCCGAGCCGCATAAAGATGTCTATGGCTTTGCCCAGTGCTACCGGGTCACCACTGACGTGATTTTCGCCCGCGGATTCGCCTACCAGGACGATCCCGAGCAACCCATTGCCCACGTCGTCGGCACGTTCATGCGGATGGGCAAGGCGCTCAAAGGCACCCAAGGCTTGGGCGGCGCAATCACGGGAGACAAGCCGTGAGCGATGATCTCAAGCAGCAATTGCAGCTGGCCCACGCGCAAGGCGACTATGCGCCGTTGCTAAAGCTGATCCCCTACGCCGGCCTGATCGGCATCGAGTGTTCACGTGTCGGCGATGAGCTGCTGTTCAAGCTGCCGGCGAACAAGGACAACATTGGTAACCCTTTATTGCCGGCGATCCATGGTGGGGTGATTGCCGGGTTCATGGAGCTGGCGGCCGCCCTGCATCTGCTGATTTTTACCGGCGCCCCGGGCGTGCCGAAGATCATCGATTTCTCCCTCGACTACCTGCGCGCCGGGCAGTTTCGTGACACTTGGGCCAAATGTCAGGTTTGCCGCCAGGGGCGTCGCGTCGCCAACGTGGCGATCAGCGCCTGGCAAAGCACCGAGGCCGAACCAATTGCCACCGCTCGCGCGCACTTCAAAATAGATGAACCCTTGAAATCCTGAACAGCGCCCCAAACTCAGATGACAACCCGCCGCCGACCATTCGGGTCGCGGCCACTGCCATCTGATTGGAGTTTGATGACCATGAGTGTGGAAACTCAAAAGGAAACCCTGGGCTTCCAGACCGAGGTAAAGCAGCTGCTGCACCTCATGATCCATTCGCTGTATTCGAACAAGGAAATCTTCCTGCGCGAATTGATCTCGAACGCCTCTGACGCTGTCGACAAGCTGCGCTTCGAAGCGCTGGCCAAGCCAGAGTTGCTCGAGGGCGGCGCTGACCTGAAAATCCGTGTGAGCTTCGACAAGGACGCCAAGACCGTCACCCTCGAAGACAACGGTATCGGCATGAACCGTGACGATGTGATCACCCACCTGGGGACGATCGCCAAGTCCGGCACTGCCGATTTCATGAAAAACCTGTCCGGCGATCAAAAGAAGGATTCGCACCTGATCGGCCAGTTCGGCGTAGGTTTCTACTCGGCCTTCATCGTTGCCGACAAGGTTGACGTCTACAGCCGTCGCGCCGGCACTGCTGCCAACGAAGGCGTGCACTGGTCGTCGAAAGGCGAGGGTGAGTTCGAAGTCGCCAACATTGACAAGCCAGAGCGCGGTACTCGCATCGTCCTGCACCTGAAATCCGGTGAAGACGAGTTCGCCGATGGCTGGCGTCTGCGCAACATCATCAAAAAGTATTCCGACCACATCGCGCTGCCGATCGAGCTGCCGAAAGAAGTCACCGCAGCTGAAGGCGAAGAGGCCCCGGCCGTTGAATGGGAAACCGTCAACCGCGCCAGCGCCCTGTGGACCCGTCCGCGCACTGAAGTAAAGGACGAGGAATACCAGGAGTTCTACAAACACATCGCTCACGACTTCGAGAATCCGCTGTCGTGGAGCCACAACAAGGTTGAAGGCAAGCTCGAATACAGCTCGCTGCTGTACGTGCCGGCCCGCGCGCCGTTCGACCTGTACCAGCGTGAAGCGCCAAAAGGCCTGAAGCTGTACGTGCAGCGTGTGTTTGTCATGGATCAGGCCGAGTCGTTCCTGCCGCTGTACCTGCGCTTCATCAAAGGCGTGGTCGATTCCAACGACCTGTCGCTGAACGTGTCGCGTGAGATCCTGCAGAAAGACCCGATCATCGATTCGATGAAGACCGCGCTGACCAAGCGCGTGCTCGACATGCTGGAAAAACTGGCGAAGAACGAGCCTGAGCAATACAAGGGCTTCTGGAAAAACTTCGGTCAGGTCATGAAAGAAGGCCCGGCAGAAGACTTCGCCAACAAAGAGAAAATTGCCGGTCTGCTGCGTTTCGCATCGACCCAGGGCGACGACGGCGAGCAGGTTGTCGGTCTGGCTGACTACCTGGCCCGCGCCAAGGAAGGTCAGGACAAGATCTACTACCTCACCGGCGAGACCTACGCGCAGGTCAAGAACAGCCCGCACCTGGAAGTCTTCCGCAAGAAAGGCATCGAAGTGCTGCTGCTGACCGATCGCATCGACGAGTGGCTGATGAGCTACCTGAGCGAGTTCGACGGCAAGACCTTTGTCGACGTGGCACGTGGTGACCTCGATCTGGGCAATCTGGACTCGGAAGAGGACAAGAAGGCTGCAGAAGAAGTCGCCAAGTCCAAAGAAGGTCTGGTCGAGCGTCTGAAAACCGCGCTGGGCGATTCCGTTGCGGAAGTTCGTGTATCGCATCGTCTGACCGATTCGCCGGCCATTCTGGCCATCGGCGAGCAGGACCTGGGCCTGCAAATGCGCCAGATCCTCGAGGCGAGCGGGCAGAAGGTGCCGGATTCGAAGCCGATCTTCGAATTCAACCCGAACCACCCGCTGATCGAGAAACTCGATGGCGAGCAGAACGAAGAGCGTTTCGGCGACCTGTCGCACATCCTCTTCGATCAGGCTGCGCTGGCTGCCGGCGACAGCTTGAAAGACCCGGCCGCTTATGTGCGCCGTCTGAACAAGCTGCTGGTTGAACTGTCGGTTTGATCACGTTGTAGGAAAAACCCGCTTCGGCGGGTTTTTTCATTCTGGTGTTTAACGAATCAGGAGTCAGAAATGAGCCAAGTCACTGTACGTTCCGTGGTATACCAGATTGACGGCCAGCCTTACGAAGGTCGTTTGGCCTTCGATGCCGAGCACAAAGGTGCGCTGCCGGGTTTGTTGATGGCGCCGAACTGGATGGGCGTCAGCGCCGGTGCCGAAGACATCGCCAAAGCGGTCGCGGCCAAGGGTTATGTGGTGTTGATCGCTGACGTCTACGGCCAGGCCGTACGTCCGCAGAACGCCGATGAAGCGCTCGCTGCAATGATGCCGCTCAAGGACGACCGCGCCTTGCTGCGCAAACGCCTGCAAGTGGCTTTCGAGCAGTTGCAAAGCCAGGGTGAAGCGGCGGTGAATACCGCGAAACTGGCGGTGTTCGGTTTCTGCTTCGGTGGTTGCTGTGCACTGGATCTGGCCCGCACCGGCGCGCCAGTGAAAGCGGCGGTGTCGTTCCACGGCACGCTGGACTCGCCGAACCCGGCGGATGCGCAGAACATCCAGGGCTCGGTGCTGGTGCTGCACGGCGCGTCCGATCCGTTAGTGCCGAAAGAGCAATTGCCGGCATTTGAAGACGAGATGAATGCCGCTGGCGTGGATTGGCAGTTGCTCAGCTACGGCGGTGCGGTGCACTCGTTTACCGACCCGCATGCGAACGTGCCGGGCAAGATGATGTACGACGAGAAGACCGCGAAGCGCGCGTTCAAGTCGATGCATGATTTGCTGGATGAAGTGTTCAAGGGCTGAAGCCGAAAAAGCAAAAGCCCCTCACCCTGGCCCTCTCCCGGAGGGAGAGGGGACTTACGGAGGTATCTGGCGCTATGCATCGACCTGAAAGAGCTGTGTCGATTATGGATTCAGCATGTATCTCTCATTCGGCGTACCTCTTTGATATCCCCCAATCGGCTCCCTCTCCCTCCGGGAGAGGCTGGGGTGAGGGCAAAGGGTTCAACGCGGTAACTCGATCCGCTCGACTTCCCCCGGCACCGTCGGCCAGTCCCCGGCCGCCCATTTGCGCCGCGCTTCATCGATCGCCGTCGGGTCACTGGCAACGAAATTCCAGTTGATCCGTCGCGGCCCGTCCAGCGCCGCACCGCCAAATACCACCGCGTGCACATCACTTTCGGCAAACAGACTCATCTCTTCCCCGGCCGGCAGCACCAGCAACGCGTGAGGCTCAATGGCTTCGCCGTTCAACTGTGCATCGCCACTCAATACGTACACCGCACGTTCGGCATGCTCGGTCGGAATCAGCAGCGTCGTTGCGCTCTGCATTCGCACTTCGGCATACAGCGTAGGAGAAAGCACCGGCACCGGTGACTCGAGGCAAAAGCCTGACCCGGCAATCATGCGGATCTGCACGCCGAGGTTATCGCTGACCGGCAAGGTCGCCGCCGGATGATGGCTGTAGTGCCCAGGTCCCTGTTCAAATTCCTTGGGCGAGGCCAGCCAGACTTGCAGGCCGTGCAGGGTAAAAGTCTCGGCGAGCAACGGTGCAGGAGTGCGCTCGACATGGGCGATCGCGGTGCCGGCGGTCATCCAGCTGACATCGCCGGCGCAGACCAGCTGATCCGAACCCAGGCTGTCCTTGTGTTGCAGTTGGCCTTCGAACAGATAGGTGAGGGTCGACAGACCGATGTGTGGATGCTGTCGGATATCCATGCCTTTACCTGTCGGATAAACCGTCTCGAGCATGTGGTCGAAGAATACGAAAGGCCCGACGCTGCGGCATTTGGCTGACGGCAGCGGGCGCAGGATCGGCTGGCCTTCGACGTCTTCGGCGCGCGGGCGGATGATCAGGGGTTGCATGTCCATGGGAGCATTCCAGGCTGAGCGGGCGATGCCAGAAGCATAACCCGCCGCTGGCCATGGGAGGATTATTGGCTGTCGAAGCCTTGCGGGGTGTGGGTTTCGATCGTCACGTCACTGGTGGTCATCAGTTTGTGAATCGGGCAACGGTCGGCGACCCGCAGCAGTTCGTCGCGTTGCGCGTCGGTGAGTACGCCTTTGAGGGTCAGGGTGACGTGCAGGACGTATTTGCCTTTCTGCTCTTCGCTGTTGTCGCGTTTGACGTCGACGCCCACGCCGGTCAGCGGAATGTCCTTCTTCTTCGCGTACATCTTCAGCGTCAGCGCTTTGCAGGTGCCGAGTGCGGCATCGAAATAATCGTGCGGCTCTGGCGCCGAACCTTCACCGCCGGCCGTTTTCGGCACGTCGGCAAACAGTTCGTGGTCATCGATTTGTACGGTATGACGATAGCCTTCAGCGGAGACGGTATTGACGGTAACAGTCATGAGAACCTCACAGGCAGCAGGAAAAATCGTTGGGTCAGGGAAGACCTTGCAGTTATAGAACATTCCCACCGGTACGCGTTCCGCTTTCCGTGAGGGCTGAACCCTTTTCCTGCGGGCGGGGTCTAGGCTATGCCCACCTGCCGGAGATTACTTGTGTTTTTGTCGCGTCTGATTGTCGCCTGCCTTCTGGCTTTTACCGGGACTGCCCATGCCCGCGAATACACCTACAGCGATGCGCACCTGCATTACGTGGATTTTTTCCAGGAAAGCGCTGGCATGGCGAAACTGCTGACGGCAATGAAAGAAAATGCCATCGAGCATGTGATGATTTCCGGCATTCCCGTGGCGAAGAAGTGGCACGAGGACGAACCCAAGCGCCCGCGCTATTACGCTGGTGATGATGCCGACGCCTACTGGTACAGCGCCACCGATGTGATCATCGCCGATGCGGTGCAAAAGCTGCCCCCGGAACAGCGCCCGTACTTCCATCCGTTTTTATCGGGTTTCAACCCCAACGACAAAAACTCTGCCGCGCACATCCAGCGCATGCTCGACCTCTTCCCCGGGCTATGGCAGGGCATCGGCGAAGTATTCACCCGGCACGACGATCTGACTGCGCTTACCGCCGGCGACACGCCGCGAGCCAACAACGAAGCGATGACCAAGATCTATCACCTTGCAGCGGAAAATGATCTGCCGGTGATGCTGCATTCCAACATCACCTCCAAGCGTGAGAAAAATCCGCTGTACCTGCAGGAAGTCGAAGAGCCGCTGCGTAATCATCCGCACACCCGCTTCATCTGGGCGCATGCGGGCACCAGTGCGGAAATCCATCGGCATCAAAAGCAGCTGCCGTTTCTGCTGCCGACCCTGACGCGGATGCTCGAGGCGTATCCGAACCTGTTCATCGATCTGTCATGGAGCATGCTCACGCCGTACCTGTTGGACAAGCAGGGCAAACCTCGGCCGGAGTGGCTGGCGCTGGTGGAAAAGTACCCTGATCGCTTCATGCTCGGCTCTGACGTGGTAGGACGATTCAACAAGCTCGGTCAGGAAATGCACAGCTATCGACCGTTTCTGGACGCACTGCCGGAGGCGGTGGCCCGTAAGGTTGCGCGGGATAACTTCCTGGCGATGCTGCCGCGCAATACGCTCAAAAGCGCTGACCCGCACTGAGACGTTAAGACAGCGGTTCGAACTAGCCGCTCGTCTGCCTATCGCCTTTTCGTCTTACGCAATTTCAGGGCAATGCCGATACCTTCTAAAGCAACCCGCTGCAGGCTGATGCAGCGCTTTTGGAAGGAGCCAGTGTCATGAACATCCGTAATTTCAATATCGCCCCGCGCGCCGGCGTCGGGTTTGGCCTGTTGGCGTTGATGGTCTTTGCTCTCGGCGCATTCGCCCTGCTGCAGATGTCGAACATGCGCGCGCAGTCCGATGAGGTCGACAACAACTGGCTGCCGAGCGTGATGGCGGTCGGGGACATGAGTCAGGACATGCTGCGTCTGCGCGCCTTGACCATGCGCCTGCTGCTCAATCGAGACCCCAAGGCGCTTGAGCAGAACGTCGCCAAGCTCAGCGAGCTGCGCAATGGTCTGACTGACACGCAGCGACGCTATGAAGGGCTTATCGCCTTGCCTGAAGAGCGAGCGCTGTTCGATCGCTTCAAGGTCGCCGAACAGAAGTACCTTGAGTTTCAGGCGCAGGTGGTGCAGCTGTCGGGGCAGAATCGGGTGGCCGACGCTTCAGCGATTCTCAATGAGCAGATGAGCGCGCTGGCCGACGAGATCGCCGTCACCCTGCGCGAACTGGTCGACTTGAATAAACACAATGCCAATCTGGCTACCGAGGCGGCGCGTTTGGTGTTCAACCAGTCGCGGGTCTGGGTTGCCGCGATGATTGCCTTGACTGCGCTGATCACCATTGGCCTGGCGTGGTTGTTGACCCGCAGCATCGTCGTGCCATTGACCCAGTCGCTCAGCGTGGCCGAAGTCGTCGCCGGCGGTGATTTGACCGGCGATATTCACATCGCCGGCAAAGACGAGCCGGCGCGGCTATTACAGGCACTCAAGAGCATGCAGCTCAACCTGCGCGAGACGATTCGACGCATCTCTGAGTCGTCCACGCAATTGGCCTCGGCCTCTGAAGAACTGAGCAGCGTCACCGAAGACGCCACCCGCGGCTTGCATCAGCAAAGCCAGGAAATCGAGCAGGCTGCCACGGCGGTCAACCAGATGACCGCGGCGGTGGAGGAGGTGGCGAACAACGCCGTGGCCACTTCAGAAGCGTCGCGCGAATCCGACCGCATCGCCCGCCAGGGTCGCGAGCAGGTGCAACAAACGGTGACATCCATCGAATTCCTCGCCGGCGACGTGACCCAGAACGCGGCCAAGGTCGAAGACCTGGCGCAGAAGATTCATGGCATCAGCAAAGTGCTTGATGTGATTCGTTCGATCGCCGAGCAGACCAATCTACTGGCCTTGAACGCCGCGATCGAAGCCGCGCGCGCTGGTGACGCCGGACGTGGCTTTGCGGTGGTCGCCGATGAAGTGCGGGCCTTGGCCCATCGCACCCAACAGTCAACGCAGGAAATCGAACAGATGATCGGCGGGATTCAGCAGGGTACCGATTCGGCGGTCAGTTCGATGCAGCAAAGCAATACGCGCGCCCGATCGACGCTGGAACTGGCCAAGTCTGCCGGTATGGCGCTGGAAGAGATCGCTTCGGCGTTTACCCTGATCAATGAACGCAATCTGGTGATCGCCAGCGCTTCGGAAGAGCAGGCAGCGGTGGCGCGGGAGGTGGACCGTAACCTGATGAACATTCGCGATCTGGCGATGCAGACTTCGGCCGGGGCCAATCAGACCAGTGCGGCGAGTCAGGAGTTGTCGCGGTTGGCGGTGGATTTGAACGGGATGGTGGCGCGGTTTTCGGTTTGAGTGCGAAAAGCCCCTCACCTTAGCCCTCTCCCGGGGGGAGAGGGGACTGATTGCGGGGATTTGGAGATTTGCGATGGTTTGGTACTGCTTTGGGGAATGGAAAATCGACTCAGTGATTCAGGTCGACGTACAGCAAAAGACACCTCGGTAGGCTCCCTCTCCTGTGGGAGAGGGCTGGGGTGAGGGCCAGGCCAGGCACAAATCTCCAATCCAGCAGCCAATAAAAAGCCCCGCATTTTCGCGGGGCTCCTGGTTCCTGCAACGAATCAGCTGCCTTTGACAGCCTTGCCGTTGACCGTACCGTCCTGGAGCATGATGTTGTACTCCTTGCCGTCGGTCTCGACCTGCTGCAGGCGAACCAGCAGGTAATCCCAGTCCTTGGCGAACCACAGCACGGTGATGCGCTTGCTTTGTGTCGGGTCGCGCACGCGTTCGACTTTGATCGCGTCGATCTTGCCGGCCTTGGTCTCGACTTTTTCCGAGCCCAGTACGCGGAAGTCATAGGTATCGACTTCGCCGTCATCGACCACTTGATAACTCATGGTCTTCTTGCCGGCGGCCACGTCATGCTGCAGCGCCAGTTGATAGGTGGACTTGTCGACCATGCCACGGTTCAGCGGGATCTTCACCGCGTCGCCACGGTCGGTGCCGGTGACCAGTTTGTTGTTCCAGTCGAAATCCAGATCAGCCTTTTTGGCTTTGCCCAGACCACCGCGTTCAAAGTGGTAGGACTGTGGCAGCAAGGTGTCCTTGTCCAGCGTCAGGGTGCTTTCTTCAGTCAGGCTGGCGATCATCATCGAGGCCTTGAAGCTGAGCTTCCACACGCCGTTGGCTTCCTTGGCCAGGCTGCGCTCGGCGGTGCCGCTCATGGGCAGCTGCTTCCAGTCGGCGGTGTAGCTGGCGGAGAACGGTTGAAGGTCCGCTGCCTGCGCGAAGGGCAGGGCGAGCAGAGCGCAAGCGAAGAGCAGGGCGCGACGCATAATATCTCCTAGATTCGAATCAAGTGGCCGCTGGCGGCGAGTAACTGCCCGTCCAGCAAAGCACCGTGCTCCCCGAGAGCCAGCCTGCCTTCGGCAAACCAGCGTACCGCCAATGGGTAAATCCGGTGTTCCTGAACGTGGACGCGCTGCGCCAGACTCTGCGGCGTGTCGTGCAACTCTACCGGTAATACTGCCTGTACGACCAGTGGCCCGCCATCGAGTTCCTCAGTGACAAAGTGCACCGAGCAGCCGTGTTCCGTGTCGCCGGCCTCCAGCGCACGCTGATGAGTGTGTAACCCTTTGTATTTGGGCAGCAACGACGGATGGATATTGAGCAGACGACCCTGGTAATGACGGACGAAATCAGCGCTGAGAATGCGCATGAAGCCGGCCAGTACCACGAGTTTCGGTTGGAATTCGTCGATCAGTTCGATCAGTGCAGCATCGAAGGCCTCGCGGCCTTCGAATGCCTTGTGATCCAGCGAGCGGGTGGCGATACCCGCATCACTGGCGCGTTGCAGGCCGTAGGCGTCGGCGCGATTGGAAATCACTGCAGCGATACGGACCGGGCTGTCGCCGGTCCGCGTGCTGTCGATCAGGGCCTGCAAGTTACTGCCGGTGCCGGACAACAGCACCACGACATCACAGGGTGCGGACATCAATGAGCCTTAAGGTTCTGCAGATCGACCTGGGCAGCGCCTTCGGCAGCCGCGGCGATCTGACCGATCACCCAAGGCTGCTCGCCAGCGTCACGCAGGGTGTTCAGGGCCACTTCAACGTGTTCCTGAGCCACGCAGATGACCATGCCGACGCCGCAGTTCAGGACGCGGTGCATCTCGGTCTCGTCAACGTTGCCTTTTTCTTGCAGCCAGTCGAACACCACAGGGCGGGTCCAGCTTGCGACGTCGACCACGGCCTGGGCGCCTTTTGGCAGCACGCGCGGGATGTTGTCGAGCAGGCCTCCACCGGTGATGTGGGCCATGGCCTTGACGGCGCCGGTGTCCTTGATCAGCTTGAGCAGCGGTTTGACGTAGATACGGGTCGGGGCCATCAGCAGGTCGGTCAGCGGTTGGCCGTCGAGCTGGATGTTTTCGATGTCTGCGCCGGAGACTTCGATGATCTTGCGGATCAGCGAGTAGCCGTTGGAGTGCGGGCCGGACGATGGCAGGGCGATCAGCGCGTCACCGGTGGCGACTTTCGAGCCGTCGATGATTTCCGACTTTTCCACCACGCCGACGCAGAAGCCGGCCAGGTCGTAGTCTTCGCCTTCGTACATGCCGGGCATTTCAGCGGTTTCGCCGCCCACCAGCGAGCAACCCGACAGTTCGCAGCCAGCGCCGATACCGGTCACTACCTGGGCGGCGGTGTCGACGTTGAGTTTGCCGGTGGCGTAGTAGTCGAGGAAGAACAGCGGCTCGGCGCCGCACACCACCAGATCATTGACGCACATGGCGACCAGGTCGATGCCGATGCTGTCGTGCTTGTTCAGGTTCAGCGCCAGACGCAGCTTGGTGCCGACGCCGTCGGTGCCGGACACCAGCACGGGCTGCTTGTAGCCGGCCGGGATTTCGCAGAGGGCGCCGAAACCGCCCAGGCCGCCCATGACTTCCGGGCGCGCAGTGCGCTTGGCGACGCTCTTGATGCGTTCGACCAATGCTTCACCGGCGTCGATGTCTACACCGGCGTCCTTGTAGCTCAGGGAGGGTTGCTTGCTCATGATCCAGGCCTTTAGGGGAGGGGATTCAGGGGGTAACGACCGAGTTCAGCGGGAACATCGAAATCGAGGTGGCGGTGGCCTCACGCGAGTTTCGGGGTGCCCGGCTGTTGCCGGTCTGCGAAGGCGCGCGATTTTATCAGGCTTGAGGGGCAGCGGCCATCCTCGCACCGACGGGCAGGGCCATATCCGCGGAATTTTTTTACAATCCAGCGCCTTGAACGTCTGTATAAGGTGTGGCCATTAACCGTCTATCGTTATCACTGTGCAAAAACTTACCGCCGCCGTGTGAATGTTTTGCGCAGGCCAAGGGTCACAGCCTTGCTCAAGCGGTTCACGCGGCCTGTTCCAGCCGCTCCTGTCGACGGGAATTCTCCATGCGTTTTGCTAAATTTTTGTTTGTAGGCTGTCTTTCGCTGCTCAGCCTGGCGAGTCACGCCGAAAATCTCAAAGGTCTTTATCAGGTACGCCAGCCAGTCACTGGCCAGGCGCCGGAAGAGCGCGATCGCGCCACGCAGGCGGCGCTCGACACGCTGGTGCTGCGCCTGACCGGTGACCCGAAAGCCCCGCAAAGTCCCGGCCTGGCGGCGATTCGCAAGGACCCGCAGCAGATCATCAGTCAATTCGGTTTCGATGCCGGGCCGCCGGAAGTGCTCAAGGTCGATTTCGACCCGGCGACCAGTGAACAGGCGCTGCGTCGCGCCGGCTTGTCGCTGTGGGGCGCCAATCGGCCGTCTATCCTCGGTTGGTGGCTGAACGATTCGACTGAAGGGTCGAGTCTGGTCGGTGACGGTCAGGCCGCGGCGACGCCATTGCGTACAGCCGCGCAGCATCGTGGCTTGCCCCTACGCCTGCCGCTGGCCGACCTGAGCGAGCAGTTGGTCGCCACCGCGCCGACACTCGAAGGCGCCGATGCCGCGCCGCTGCGCAATGCTTCCGAACGCTACAACGCCGACGCCTTGCTGGCGGTGCATGCCCGCGAAGAGGGCGGGCAGTGGCAGGCCAAATGGCGTCTGTGGCTGGGTGATCAGAAAGAAGCCGGCAGCGTGCAGGGCGCCGATCAAGCTGCCGTGGCCGATGCGGTGATGCTGGCCGTGGCCGAGCGCCTGGCGCCACGCTTTGTGGTCAAGCCCGGCGCTTCGGGGCAGCAGACCCTCGAAGTGCAGGGCATGAATCTGGAACATTACGCGGCGCTGTTGCGGTTACTCGAACCGTTCGGCGTGCGTCTGCAGACGGTCGATGGCGATCGTATCGTCTACCGGGTCAACGGCAGTGCCGAGCAGTTGCGTGCGCAGCTCTCGCTGGCGAAGTTGCAGGAGTTGCCGCCAGAAGCGCCAGCGCCGCAGCCTGTGGAAGCGGGTGCTGCACCGGTGGCAGCGCCAGCTCCGATAGCGGCGGCGCCGTCGTTACGCTTTCGTTGGTAAATCTTTCTTTATATAGAAGCAGGAGTGGTAAATGGCCGATACGCGGCGTTGGTTCTGGCTCGGTGGGGTAGTCCTGCTTTGCGCGTTTGTATGGTTGCTGCACCCGATCCTCACGCCGTTCCTGGTCGCGCTGCTGCTGGCTTATCTGTTCGATCCGCTGGTGGATCGGCTGGAGCGCGCGGGCTTGTCACGTACTTGGGGAGTGATCGCGGTATTCGCCTTGTTCACTCTGATCGTCACTGCCTTGCTGTTGGTGCTGGTGCCGATGCTCGCCAAGCAGTTGCTGCGTCTGTACGAGCTGGCGCCACAGATGCTCGACTGGCTGCAGCACACCGCGGTGCCGTGGGCGCAGGCGAAGCTGGGGCTGTCGGATGGTTTCTGGAAGTTCGACAAGGTCAAAGCGGCGATCAGTGAACACATGGGCCAGACCACCGACATCGTCGGCGTGGTGCTGAGCCAGGCGACGGCGTCGAGTCTGGCGTTGATTGGCTGGCTGGCGAATCTGGTGCTGATTCCGGTGGTGAGCTTTTACCTGCTGCGCGACTGGGACGTAATGATGGCGAAGATCCGCAGCCTGCTGCCGCGTGATCGCGAAGAGCGCGTGGTGGCGCTGGCCGGCGAATGCCATGAAGTGCTCGGCGCGTTCGTGCGCGGGCAGTTGCTGGTGATGCTGGCGCTGGGCGTGATCTATGCGGCGGGGCTGATGATCGTCGGTCTGGAACTGGGGCTGTTGATCGGCCTGATCGCAGGTCTGGCGGCGATCGTGCCTTATATGGGCTTCGTGATCGGTATCGGCGCGGCGCTGATCGCCGGGTTGTTCCAGTTCGGTGGTGATCTGTACCCGATGGTCGGCATCGTCGCCGTGTTCATGGTCGGCCAGGCGCTGGAGGGCATGGTGCTGACACCGCTGCTGGTGGGCGACCGCATCGGCCTGCATCCGGTGGCGGTGATTTTCGCGATTCTCGCCGGTGGCGAGCTGTTCGGATTTACCGGGGTGTTGCTGGCGCTGCCGGTGGCGGCGGTGATCATGGTTCTGGTGCGCCATGTGCACGACCTGTACAAGGATTCCGACATCTATAGTGGTGTGGACGAGCCGGAGTTGTAATGGCGAAGGGCGGCCCGGCGAGCGGCCGGGTAGCCCCGTTTTCCTTGAGCGCTTGCGCCAAAGAAACTGTCAGGAAACCAGCGTGTTAACGCAAACCTTTGTTTTGCTTGGACTCTGTCGCATTGTGCGCTCAGCGTCACGGGTATAAACTTCGCCAACTTTACACAGAGGCCACTAACGGTTCCTTGGTAACCGTTCAGTCAGCATGAAACCGATTCAGCTGCCCCTAGGTGTGCGTCTGCGTGACGACGCCACCTTCATCAACTACTACCCAGGCGCCAATGCCGCTGCACTCGGCTATGTCGAGCGTCTGTGCGAAGCCGACGCCGGCTGGACAGAGAGCCTGATCTACCTGTGGGGCAAACACGGCGTAGGGCGTACGCATCTGTTGCAGGCCGCGTGCTTGCGTTTCGAACAGATGGGCGAGCCGGCGGTGTACCTGCCGCTGGCCGAGTTGATGGACCGCGGCGTCGAAATCCTCGACAACCTCGAACAATACGAGTTGGTCTGTCTCGACGACTTGCAGGTGATTGCCGGCAAGGCGGATTGGGAAGAGGCGATGTTTCACCTGTTCAATCGTCTGCGTGACAGCGGTCGGCGCCTGCTGATCGCTGCGTCGACTTCTCCACGTGAACTGCCGGTAAAACTGGCCGACCTGAAATCGCGCCTGACCCTGGCGCTGATCTTCCAGATGCGCCCGCTTTCCGATGAAGACAAATTGCGTGCGCTGCAATTGCGCGCATCGCGTCGTGGTTTGCATCTGACCGACGAGGTCGGGCACTTCATTCTGACTCGCGGCACGCGCAGCATGAGTGCGTTGTTCGATCTGCTCGAACAGCTCGATCAAGCCTCTTTGCAGGCGCAGCGCAAGCTGACCATTCCCTTCCTCAAAGAGACTCTCGGCTGGTAGCCGCGCCTGCTGCACTGCGGGTTTCAGCGGATTTCAGGCGCGAGGGCGGCATCTTTCAGGCGCCAGAAAATCCGCATTCCTGCATGGGTTGCAGGCCGCGTATCTGATCAAATGGGCTTAAGCGCTTAGATGTAAACGAGAAACCGCCAAGTCACATAAAGTTCGATTGAATTTGCAAATGAGGACGATAGCGGGCATAGTCTCGGCTTCTTTACAACCATCAGCCACGGTCGTGCCCATGCTAAAGCGCTTCGCACCCCTCGTGCCTCTCGCACTCGTCACCCTGTTATACGGTTGTGCTGCTCATTCTCCAGTTCAAGAGCAGCCTCAACAGGTTAAAAATTCCGCCACGGCCCAGTCTTCCGTTATTTATCAGGAAGAGCTGGACACCGAAAAAGAACTCAACGAATTCAACGGCAAGAAGCCTTATCAGCTTCCTGTTCTGGCCGACAGCATTCTCGAACGCGGCATGTCCCTGATTGGTACCCGTTACCGTTTCGGCGGTACCTCTGAAGCCGGTTTCGATTGCAGCGGCTTCATCGGTTACCTGTTCCGCGAAGAAGCCGGCATGAATCTGCCGCGCTCCACCCGCGAAATGATCAACGTTGATGCGCCGCTGGTTGCGCGCAGCAACCTTGAGCCGGGCGATCTGCTGTTCTTCGCCACCAACGGCCGTCGCGGCCGGGTCAGTCACGCGGGGATCTACCTGGGCGACAACCAGTTCATCCACTCCAGCAGTCGTCGCAGTGGCGGTGTGCGCATCGACAGCCTGGGTGACAGCTACTGGAGCAAGACCTTCATCGAAGCGAAACGCGCACTGGCGAACGCTCCGACCGTGGTCACCGCGCGCAAGTAATTTCCTGTTGTCGCTGCGTTCGTGGCGACACTCAGGCTACCGGCAAACGAAGTAGGCACAAACTTTACAGGGTGAAGTTAAAGTCTTACTTGAAGTTTGCCGCGTAGCCGCTAGAATCCTGAATCATATTGATGGCAAACCGCCTGCGTACAGACGCAGGCGGTGTTGTTTCTGTCCATTCGGCAGAAAAAGCCGCAGCCTGATCAGGATGTTCTGCTTATGACGATGTCGGCCCGCCTCACCTTGATCCTCTGCGCCGCGCTGCTCAGCGCCTGCGCCAGTCGTACACCGCCGCCAGCCCCCGTGGTTCGCGCGCCGATTGTGTTCGGTCCCTCGCAGGCTTTTTCACCGGTTGCTGAAGACGTGCTGTTTCGCGCGCTCGGCCTGGTCGGTACGCCTTATCGCTGGGGTGGCAACACGCCGGATTCGGGTTTCGATTGCAGTGGCCTGATCGGTTTTGTCTACCGCGATGCAGCGGGAATCTCGCTGCCACGTTCCACCCGCGAAATGATCGTCATGCAGGCACCGAACGTCGGCAAGGAAGGCTTGCAGACCGGCGACCTGATTTTCTTCGCCACCAACGGCGGCTCGCAGGTCAGCCACGCGGGCATTTATGTCGGCGAAGGGCGCTTTGTACATGCGCCGGCAACGGGCGGCACGGTCAAACTCGACAGCCTATCAAAGGCGTATTGGCAGAAGGCCTATCTGAGCGCCAAACGAGTGTTGCAGCCGGGGCAGTTGGCGCATAACCCGTAAGTCCAATCGCACACAATCCCATGTAGAAGTGAGCCTGTTCGCGATAGCGGTCGTTCAGTCAATGATGATGTCGACTGATACGACGCTATCGCGAGCAGGCTCACTCCTACATTTGTATGTGCGCAGCGAAAGTTATTTGGTGGCCGAAACGCGCCAAACCTTGTTGCCCACATCATCCGCCACCAGCAACCCGCCTTGCGGATCGATCACCACGCCTACCGGGCGGCCCAGCGCATTCTCGTCCTTGTCGAGGAAACCGGTCAGCACATCCACCGGTTGCCCAGTCGGTTTACCGCCGCTGAACGGCACGAAAATCACTTTATAGCCGCTGTGCGGTTTGCGGTTCCACGAGCCGTGCTGGCCGATGAAGGCGCCTTCCTTGAATTGCGCCGGCAACGTGTTGCCCTCGGCGAAAGTCAGGCCCAGCGACGCGGTGTGCGGGCCGACCGCATAATCCGGAACGATGGCCTTGGCCACCAGGTCGAGGTTCTGCGGCTTGACCCGCACGTCGACATGTTGGCCGTAATAGCTGAACGGCCAGCCATAGAAGCCGCCGTCCTTGACCGAAGTGATGTAGTCCGGAACCAGATCGCTGCCGATCTCGTCCCGCTCGTTGACCGCGGTCCACAGCGCGCCACTGCTGGGCTCCCAGGCCAAGCCATTGGGGTTGCGGATGCCCGAGGCGAAGATCCGGTGATTGCCGGTGGCGCGATCGACTTCCCAGATCGCCGCGCGGCCTTCTTCCTGATCCAGGCCGTTTTCGCCGACGTTGCTGTTCGAACCGACGGTGACGTAGAGCTTGCTGCCGTCCTTGCTGGCGATCACGTTCTTGGTCCAGTGATGGTTCAGTGTGCCGCCCGGCAGATCGACCACCTTGATCGGCTGGGTCTTGATTTCGGTGGCGCCGGGCTCGTAGTTGAAGCGCAACAGGCGATCGGTATCGGCCACGTACAAGTCGTTGCCGACCAGGGTCATGCCGAACGGCGAGTTGAGATTTTGCAGAAACACCGTGCGGGTCTCGGCCACACCGTCTTTGTCAGCATCGCGTAGCAAGGTGATGCGGTTCGGGCTCGGTACACCGGCGCCAGCCTTGCCCATGACCTTTTTCATCACCCAGCCACGGATGCCTTTGCTGTCGTCCGGTTTCGGTGGCGCATTGGTTTCGGCCACCAGCACATCACCGTTGGGCAGCACGTACAGCCAGCGCGGATGATCGAGGCCTTCGGCAAACGCGGCGACCTGAGTGCCGGCCGCGGCCGTCGGTTTTGCGCCCTCGGGCCAGCCGATCGCCGGGGCGATGTTGACCGTCGGGATCAGGGTCTTGTTCGGTTCCGGCAGTTTCGGCGACGGGCCAGTGCCGTCGGAGACTTGCAGGCTGGAGGTTTCGCCGCAGGCGCTGAGCCCGCCGGCGAGGGCGATGACAAAAACGAGGTGGGGCTTGCGCATTGCTGATCTTCCCTATGAATGCATTCCTAACCATAGAGGAGGGCGCAAGCCCGATGGTTCAACTGCTCAGCCGCGGGCTTCCTTGAACAGCACGGCGATGCCCGGATGATAGTTGCCCGCTTCGCTGTGCAATTTGCGGTAGGCATAGGGGAAATACCAGGCCACGGCGCAGGTGTGTTCCTTTTGCAGGTCGTCGACCATGTCCTGCAATTCCTCGGGGCTGGCGCTGTGCTGGGCTTTTTGCGGGGCGACGAACAGGCAGCCGAGCTTGAGATCGCTGGCGTAACTGATGCGTTTGGCGTCCTGAGTGATGTCGGCAAGAGCCTGGGTCAGGTTGAGGTTGTTCACCCGTGGCCAGCGCTGGGTGGCCTGAATGAAGGCGCGGTCTTCGCTGCCGGCGATAAACAGATCGGCGCGGGCATTGCGCTCGCCGTCTTCGTTCTGTTTACGAGTGACGGTGTCGTTCAAGGTCACCAGCTCGGCCATCCAGGCGGCGGCGGAGAGCAGGCCGAGGTTGGCCTTCTCATCATGCCAATACGGCGTGTCGCCGTCGCCGCGCACGGTGTTGTAGCGGTCGATACAGTCAAACCAGCGTTCAAGTACCGGGCGCAGGAATTCCAGGCGCGGGTTGCTGATGATCATGCCTTGCATCGTCATCGTCCTTATTGTTGTGGTGTGCTTTTTCGAGAAAAGCATGGCTCTTTGATATCACTTGTCGCAGTCTGGCACAAGATTGCCCACAGATAATTGATCGATCACAGTTTCTCGCCCGATGGCCGCCTCTTTAATTGACGCTCCACCCCCAACCCTCTAACCTTCGCCGCTTGTTTCAGGTGCTCTGTGACCTGCGTCGACAGAGTGAAACAGGGAAGCCGGTGAGGGTGGTCTTCACGCGAAGCCACGACGATCCCGGCGCTGCCCCCGCAACGGTAAATGAGTGAACACTGCGTTCAATGCCACTGCTCAACAGCGGGAAGGCGCGCAGTCTGGCCAACGCCGCTCATGAG
Source organism: Pseudomonas koreensis (assembly GCF_036668835.1). GTDB lineage: Bacteria > Pseudomonadota > Gammaproteobacteria > Pseudomonadales > Pseudomonadaceae > Aquipseudomonas > Aquipseudomonas koreensis_I. The sequence continues at coordinate 421,547 of NZ_JAZEVW010000001.1, read as the reverse complement.
CCCGGAGACCGGCCTGATCCATCCAGCGGCATCACGGTGGGCGATGCCAGGCTTTTTGCCGTCTATTCTTGTGCCTGCCCGCCGTTTACCCGTCTCAACGGAGAGCTCCCCCATGACCGATTCCCCCGAGCGCGACGAACGCCATCTGGCGCGCATGCAGCGCAAAAAAGCCGTGATCGATGAACGCATCGCCAATTCGCCCGACGAGTGCGGCCTGGTGCTGGTGCTGACCGGCAACGGCAAAGGCAAAAGCAGCTCGGCCTTCGGCATGCTCGCCCGCGCCATGGGCCACGGCATGCAGTGCGGCGTGGTGCAGTTCATCAAGGGTCGCAACAGCACGGGCGAGGAGTTGTTCTTCCGCCGCTTCCCCGAGCAAGTGCGCTTCCATGTGATGGGCGAAGGTTTCACTTGGGAAACCCAGGACCGTCAGCGCGACATCGCCGCCGCCACGGCGGCGTGGGAAGTGTCTCGCGCGCTGCTGCGCGATCCATCGATCGGGCTGGTGGTGCTCGATGAATTGAACATCGCCCTCAAGCACGGTTATCTGGATCTCGATCAGGTGCTCAGCGATTTGCAGGCGCGGCCGCCGATGCAGCATGTGGTGGTTACCGGTCGCGGCGCCAAGCCGGAAATGCTCGAGATGGGCGACACGGTCACGGAAATGGGCATGCTCAAACACGCCTTCCAGGCCGGCATCAAAGCGCAGAAAGGCGTCGAACTTTGAATCAGCCCCGTCACTGCCCGGCGGTCCTGATCGCCGCGCCGGCTTCCGGCCAGGGCAAGACCACTGTAACCGCCGCGCTCGCCCGTTTGCATCGCAATCAGGGACGCAAGGTCCGCGTGTTCAAATGCGGGCCGGACTTCCTCGACCCGATGATCCTCGAACGAGCCAGCGGTGCGCCGGTCTATCAACTGGACATGTGGATGGTCGGCGAGCAGGAAAGCCGTCGCTTGTTGTGGGAAGCCGCCGCTGAGGCGGATCTGATTCTGATCGAAGGCGTGATGGGCCTGTTTGACGGCACACCTTCGAGCGCTGACCTGGCGCGACACTTTGGCGTGCCGGTGCTCGGGGTGATCGACGGCACCGCCATGGCGCAGACGTTCGGTGCGTTGGCGCTGGGCCTGGCGAAATATCAGCCGGACCTGCCGTTCGCCGGAGTGCTGGCCAACCGCGTCGGCACCTTGCGCCATGCGCAGTTGCTTGAAGGCAGTCTCACCGAGGGTCTGCGCTGGTACGGCGCGTTGTCGCGTGAGACCGGCATCGAGCTGCCGAGCCGCCATCTCGGCTTGGTACAGGCCAGCGAACTGAATGATCTGGACCTGCGCCTCGACGCTGCCGCCGATGCACTGGCCAGCAGTTGTGAAGTGGCGCTGCCGCCGGCCGTTGAATTTGCCGCGCCGGATGTCATCGCTGTCGAGCCGCTGTTGCAAGGCGTGCGGATTGCCATTGCCCGCGACGAAGCGTTCGCCTTCACCTATGGCGCAAGTCTCGATCTGTTGCGGGCGATGGGCGCCGAGCTGAGCTTCTTCTCGCCGATCCGCGACACGCAATTGCCTGAAGCGGACAGCCTGTATCTGCCGGGCGGCTACCCAGAGTTGCACCACGTTGCACTGGCACAGAACACTGCGATGCTTGAGGCGATCCGTGCACACCACGCGGCGGGCAAACCACTGCTGGCCGAATGTGGCGGCATGCTTTATCTGCTCGATTCGCTGACCGATGTCGAAGGCACCCGCGCTGAACTGGTCGGGCTGTTGCAGGGCGAGGCGGTGATGCAAAAGCGTCTGGCGGCACTGGCGCTGCAGGCGGTCGATCTGCCGGAAGGATCGTTGCGCGGCCACACGTATCACCATTCGCTGACGACCACCGAACTGACGCCGATTGCCCGTGGGCTGAGCCCCAATGGCGGGCGCGGGGCCGAGGCGGTCTATCGGCAAGGGCGGATGACGGCTTCTTATGTGCATTTTTATTTTCCGTCGAATCCTGCTGCGATTGCCGCGCTGTTTGTACCTGAACCTGAGACCGCCTTCGCGAGCAGGCTCGCTCCCCCAGTTGAAACGGTGATGACTGAAACACTGCAATCCCCTGTGGGAGCGAGCCTGCTCGCGAAAGGGCCATGACCGACAAAACATTCTCTGAGGCCGAGCGCGAAGCGGTTTACCGTGCCATCGCCGAACGCCGCGACATGCGCCACTTCAGCGGCGGCACCGTCGAACCGCAACTGTTGCGGCGTTTGCTCGAAGCCGCCCATCAAGCGCCGAGCGTCGGCCTGATGCAGCCCTGGCGCTTCATCCGCATCAGCGACCGAACCCTGCGCGGGCAGATTCAGCATCTGGTGGAAGCAGAACGCGTGCGCACCGCCGAGGCCCTTGGCGAGCGCAGCGACGAGTTCATGAAACTCAAGGTCGAGGGCATCAATGACTGCGCCGAAGTACTGGTCGCGGCGCTGATGGACGATCGCGAAAAGCACATCTTCGGCCGGCGCACGCTGCCGGAAATGGACATGGCTTCGCTGTCTTGCGCTATTCAGAATCTGTGGCTGGCGTCCCGTGCCGAGGGATTAGGTATGGGCTGGGTGTCGCTGTTCGAGCCGCAGGCGCTGGCGGATCTGCTGCAGTTGCCGTCGGATGCCAAGCCGCTGGCCGTGCTGTGCCTGGGCCCGGTCAAGGAATTCTACCCGGCGCCGATGCTGGTGCTCGAAGGCTGGGCGCAGGCGCGGCCGCTGAACGAATTGCTGTATGAAAATTATTGGGGAGTGAGTCAATGAGTGTGGCGTTGTTGAGTGTCGCCGCGGTGGCGCTGGATGCGCTGCTCGGTGAACCGAAACGCTGGCATCCGCTGGTGGCCTTCGGCAATTTTGCCGGGCGCATCGAGCAACGTTTCAACGCCGGTGGTCGCGGCTGGCGCAGCCATGGCGTGACCGCATGGGTGATCGCGGTGCTGCCGCTGACGCTGCTCGCCACGGCGTTTTCCTGGGCGCCTTATGTCGGCTGGATCGTCGAAATTCTCGCGCTGTATTGCGCCCTCGGCATGCGCAGCCTCGGCGAGCATGTCGCCCCGGTGGCAGCGGCGTTGCGCGCTGATGATCTGGCCGAAGCGCGCACTCGCGTCGGCTATCTGGTCAGTCGCCAGACCGACGAACTCGACAACAACGCCGTGGCCCGCGCCGCCACCGAATCGGTGCTGGAAAACGGCAGCGATGCGGTATTTGCTGCGCTGTTCTGGTTTGTCGTCGCCGGTGCGCCGGGCGTGGTGCTCTATCGCTTGAGCAACACGCTGGATGCGATGTGGGGCTATCGCAACGAACGCTTCGAACGCTTCGGCTGGGCGGCGGCGAAAATCGACGACGTGTTGAACTACATTCCTGCACGGCTGGTGGCGCTGACCTACGCGCTGCTTGGCAAAACCCGGGTCGCGTTGAAATGCTGGCGTAATCAGGCGCCGCAATGGGACAGCCCCAACGCCGGCCCGGTGATGGCGGCGGGTGCCGGTGCGCTGGGCGTCGAGCTGGGCGGGCCGGCGATCTACCACGGCGAACTGCACGAGCGCCCGCAGCTCGGTGAAGGCGTCCCCGCCGACGCCGATTCCATCGAGCGCGGCTGGCAATTGGTCCAGCGCGGGGTATGGTTATGGCTGCTGATTCTTTGCATGGGGGCTGAATTCTATGCTTGAGCACGGTGGCCGGCTGCGCAAGGCTGCACACGATTACGGCATTGCCGAAGCCGACTGGCTGGACCTGTCCAGCGGTCTGGCGCCGTGGCCTTTTCCGATCCCGGAAATCCCCTTGCGCGCCTGGGCACGCTTGCCGGAAACCGATGACGGCCTGGAGCAGGCAGCGTGCGAGTACTACGGCGCCGCGCAAGTGCTGCCGGTGGCCGGTTCGCAGATGGCCATCCAGCTGCTGCCGCGCTTGCGCCGTGCCGGCAAGGTCGGCGTGTTGTCACCGTGCTATGCCGAACACGCCGAGGCGTGGCGGCGCAGTGGTTATATCGTCCGGGAAGTGCTGGAGCAGGAAGTCGAGTTCTTTCTCGACAGCCTCGACGTGCTGGTGGTGGTCAACCCGAACAACCCGACCGGCCTCAACCTGACCCCGGCGCGCCTGCTCGACTGGCACGCGCGGCTGGCCCAGCGCGGCGGCTGGCTGGTGGTCGACGAAGCGTTCATGGACAACACGCCACACTTGAGCCTGGCCGCGCATAGCCATCTCATCGGCCTGATCGTGTTGCGCTCGTTCGGCAAGTTTTTCGGTCTGGCCGGGGTGCGTTTGGGCTTCGTGCTGGCTGAGCGCAAGTTGCTCAAATTGCTCGCCGAACAGGTCGGACCCTGGGCGGTCAGCGGGCCGACGCGGGTGCTTGGTCAGGCGTGTCTGCAAGACACCGAACATCACACACGCCAACGGATTCGCAGCGATGAAGCCAGCGAACGGCTGGCGACGCTGCTTGAGCGCTACGGCTTCAAACCACAGGGCGGCTGCGCGCTGTTTCAGTGGCTGATCACTGAACACGCGCAAACGCTGCACGATTTCATGGCCCGGCGCGGCATCCTCCTGCGCCTGTTCACCCACAACAGCAGTCTGCGTTTCGGGCTGCCCGGCGATGCCGCCGATGAGCTACGACTCGCACAAGCCTTTGACGCCTACCGTAAGGAATACCCATGACCACGCTGATGGTGCAGGGCACCACGTCGGATGCCGGTAAAAGTACGCTGGTGACGGCGCTGTGCCGCTGGGCGACCCGTCAGGGCGTCGCGGTGGTGCCGTTCAAACCGCAGAACATGGCCCTCAACAGTGCCGTGACCGCTGACGGCGGCGAGATCGGTCGGGCGCAAGCGGTGCAGGCGCAAGCCGCTCATCTTGAACCGCACACCGACATGAACCCTGTACTGCTCAAGCCCAACAGCGACACAGGTGCGCAAGTGATCATTCACGGGCGCGCGGTGACGACGATGAACGCCGTCGCCTATCACGACTACAAAGCCATCGCCATGCAAGCGGTGCTGGCTTCGCACGAACGCCTCAGCGCCGCCTATCAATTGGTGATGGTCGAGGGCGCGGGCTCACCCGCGGAGATCAACCTGCGAGCCGGTGACATCGCCAACATGGGTTTTGCCGAAGCGGTGGATTGCCCGGTGCTGTTGATCGCCGACATCAATCGCGGCGGGGTTTTCGCTCATCTGGTCGGCACTCTGGAGTTGCTGTCGCCGAGCGAGCAGGCGCGGGTCAAGGGCTTCATCATCAACCGTTTTCGCGGTGACATTGCTTTGTTGCAACCGGGCCTCGACTGGCTGGAACAGCGCACCGGCAAGCCAGTGGTCGGCGTGTTGCCCTACGTGATGGATTTGCACCTCGAGGCCGAGGACGGCATCGACCAGCGCCAGACCGCCAAAGCTGAGCAGGTGCTGAAAGTCGTGGTACCGGTGCTACCACGCATCAGCAACCACACCGATTTCGATCCGCTGCGTTTGCATCCGCAGGTCGATCTGCAGTTTGTCGGGCCGGGACAGGCGATTCCGCCTGCGGACTTGATCATCCTGCCCGGCTCGAAAAGCGTGCGTAGCGACCTTGCGTATCTGCGTGCCAACGGCTGGGACGTGGCGATCAACCGGCATTTGCGCTACGGCGGCAAAGTACTAGGCATTTGCGGTGGCCTGCAGATGCTCGGCGAGCAGGTCCATGATCCGTTGGGTCTGGAAGGAGCCGCAGGTTCCAGCGCCGGGCTGGGCTTGCTCGCGTTTGAAACGACGCTCGAAGCCGAGAAGCAACTGCGCAACGTACGCGGGCGGCTGGCGCTGGAAGATGCGCAAGTCAGTGGTTATGAAATCCATGCTGGCGTCACCCGCGGGCCGGCGCTGGAGAACGCAGCAGTGTTGCTTGATGACGGTCGTCGCGATGGCGCGCAGAGTGAGGACGGTCAAGTGTTCGGCACCTATCTGCATGGCTTGTTCGAATCGCCCCAGGCTTGTGTGGCGATGCTGCGCTGGGCCGGGTTGAACGATGTGCAAACGGTGGATTACCACGGCCTGCGCGAGCGCGATATCGAGCGACTGGCGGATCTGGTGGAGCGGCATCTGGATACCGGGCTGTTGCGTGAGCTCTGCGGCATTTGATTTGTCGGGGCTGGCCTCTTCGCGAGCAGGCTCGCTCCCACAGTTGATCGCATTCCCCTGTGGGAGCGAGCCTGCTCGCGAAGGCGCCGGTCGTTTCACTACCTGTTGTTGAGAAAAACCATGCTCCAACTGATCCTCGGCGGCGCCCGTTCCGGCAAAAGTCGCCTGGCGGAAAAAATTGCCAGCGACAGCCATCTGGCGGTGACCTACATCGCCACCAGCCAAGCGCTCGATGGCGAGATGAACGCGCGCGTCGCTCACCACCGCGCTCGCCGTCCGGCTGAATGGGCACTCATCGAAGAACCGCTCGAACTGGCCCGCGTACTGCGCGAATCCGCCAGCGCCGAGCGTTGCTTGTTGGTTGATTGCCTGACTCTGTGGCTGACCAATCTGCTGATGCTCGAGGACGCCGATCGCCTCGTCGCCGAGCGTGAGGCCCTGCTCGATTGCCTGGCATTGCTGCCAGGTGAAATCATTTTTGTCAGCAACGAGACCGGAATGGGTGTCGTGCCGCTGGGCGAATTGACTCGCCGCTATGTCGATGAAGCCGGTTGGCTGCATCAAGCTCTGGCCGAGCGTTGTCAGCGTGTTGTCCTGACCGTCGCCGGCCTGCCCCTGACTTTGAAAGGACCTGCGTTATGACTCAAACCTGGTGGCTCAACCCGTGCCAATCGGTCGACAACAACGCCGTTGAACAAGCGGCGGCGCGGCAGCAGCAATTGACCAAACCGGCCGGTTCGCTCGGTCGGCTGGAAGCCGTCGCGGTGCAACTGGCCGGCCTGCAAGGGCAGGTCAAGCCGACGTTGGAGCAGATCTGGATTGCTATTTTTGCCGGCGATCACGGTGTCGTCGCCGAGGGTGTTTCGGCGTTCCCGCAGGAGGTCACCGGGCAGATGCTGCTCAACTTCGTCAGCGGCGGCGCGGCGATCAGCGTGCTGGCGCGACAGCTCGGCGCGCAGCTGGAAGTGGTCGATCTGGGCACAGTGAATCCGGCGCTGAATCTGCCCGGCGTGCGCCATCTGAACATCGGCGCGGGCACGGCGAACTTCGTCCACGGCGCAGCAATGACCCAAGCCCAAGGCGAGCGGGCCTTGCAGGCCGGGCGTGAAAGCCTGTTGCGCGCGAAAGCAGCGGGCGCGCAGTTGTTCATCGGCGGCGAAATGGGCATCGGCAACACCACGGCGGCCAGCGCCCTGGCCTGTGCCTTGCTCGATTGCCCGGTCGCGCACCTGACCGGTCCCGGCACCGGGCTGAATACCGAAGGCGTCAGCCATAAAGCGCAGGTGATCGAACGCGCCCTGGCGTTACATGCTGCACAGCGTGGCGATGCCTTGCAGACGCTGTTCAACCTCGGTGGTTTTGAAATCGCCGCGCTGGTCGGCGCCTATCTGGCGGCGGCCCAGGAGGGTGTTGCGGTGCTGGTGGACGGGTTTATCTGCACAGTCGCGGCGCTGGTCGCGGTGCGCCTGAATCCGTCCTGCCGCAAGTGGCTGCTGTTCGGCCATCGCGGTGCCGAGCCGGGCCATCGCCATGTTCTCGAAACGCTGCAGGCCGAGCCGATGCTGGAACTCGGTCTGCGCTTGGGCGAGGGCAGTGGCGCGGCGCTGGCGGTGCCGCTGTTGCGCCTGGCCTGCGACCTGCACGGGCACATGGCGACGTTCGCCGAAGCGGCAGTGGCGGATCGTCCGGCATGACCTTGCATCTGCATCTGTTGCGTCACGGCGAAACCGAACTGGGCGGCGGCCTGCGCGGCAGCCTCGATGATGCGCTGACCGAACAGGGCTGGGCGCAAATGCGCGCGGCGGTGGTCGCGGGCGGACCGTGGGACCGGATTGTCAGTTCGCCGTTGCAGCGTTGCGCGCGGTTCGCCGCCGAATTGGGCGAACGAATGAACCTCAGCGTGCACCTGGATAAACATCTGCAAGAGCTGCATTTTGGCGCCTGGGAAGGGCAGAGCGCGGCGGCGCTGATGGAAACTGACGCCGAGGGGTTGGGACTGTTCTGGGCTGATCCGTATGCATTTACGCCACCAGATGGAGAGGCGGTCAGCGATTTTTCCGTGCGGGTGCTGGCGGCCATTGAGCGTATGCACGCGGCGTACACAGGCGAGCGGGTTCTGCTGGTCAGTCATGGCGGCGTCATGCGCTTGTTGCTGGCGCGGGCGCGCGGTTTGCCTCGTGAGCAACTGCTGAATGTCGAGGTTGGCCACGGATCGTTGTTTGCGCTGACCGTCGCGGACGACGGCACGCTCAAGGAAGGTCACTGAGATGTTGCCGCTGTGGATCGCCCTGCAGTTTCTCAGCAGCCTGCCGATTCGGCTGCCGGGAATGCCCGAGCCGGAACAGCTCGGTCGCTCATTGCTGTTTTATCCGTTGGTGGGGTTGCTGTTTGGCTTGATCCTCTGGGGTTTGAATCTGCTGTTGGCCGGGGCCCCGTTGTTTTTGCATGGGGCACTGTTGTTGACGGTGTGGGTGCTGCTCAGCGGTGCGCTGCACCTCGATGGCCTGGCCGACAGCGCCGACGCCTGGCTCGGCGGTTTCGGTGATCGCGAGCGCACGCTGACCATCATGAAAGACCCGCGCAGCGGGCCGATTGCCGTGGTGACGCTGTTGCTGGTGTTGCTGCTCAAGTTTGCCGCGTTGCTGGCGCTAATCAAGCAAGGGCAGGGGCAGGTGTTGATCATCGTGCCGGTGCTTGGCCGGGCGGCGTTGTTGGGGTTGTTTCTGACCACGCCGTATGTGCGTGCCGGTGGCTTGGGGCAGGCGTTGGCTGATCATCTGCCGCGCAGGGCTGGCTGGTGGGTGCTGGGCGTGAGCGCACTGGGTTGCGCGTTGATCGCCGGGATCGTTGCGGTGGTGATTTCCGTCGTCATGTTTGTCTGGCTGCGTCAGGTGATGATGCGCCGGTTGGGCGGGACGACCGGGGATACGGCGGGGGCGTTGCTGGAATTGCTCGAGATGGGGGTGTTGGTTGGGCTGGCGTTGGTCTGAGGTTTTCGCCTCGGTTGTGCCGGCCCCTTCGCGAGCAGGCTCGCTCCCACATTTGAAATGCGTTTCCCCTGTGGGAGCGAGCCTGCTCGAGAAGATGACACCACGAATGTTATGGAAACTCATCTGTAACTTGATTTAACACAGTCGCGGGTATATACACGCACCATGCTTCCTTCTCAGTGTTTGTGCATCAACCTGCGTCGCGCCGCGCGTGGCGTCAGCAGGCATTACGACGGCGCCCTCGACGGCTTCGGAATCAACGTTGCCCAGTATTCTCTGCTGTGCAATCTGCAGCGTCTGGAGCAACCGAGCATTTCCGAACTGGCCGAAGCGATGGGCCTGGACCGCAGCACCCTCGGGCGCAACTTGCGGGTGCTCGAAGGCGAGGGGCTGGTGGCGCTGGCCGAAGGTGAGGACATGCGCAACCGCATCGTCCGACTCACCGAAAACGGTGTGCAGCGCCTGGCGGCAGCATTGCCAGCCTGGGAAGCGGCGCAGGAGCGCTTGATCGATCGGCTAGGCGCGGAAAAACGCGAGACCTTGCTCAAATTGCTGGATGAACTGGCCTGACGCCGGTTTTTCCGCCCTCAAGCGGGTATATACCCGCGACCGGAGAATAATAATGACATCGATGTGGCGTACGTGCGGTTGGGTGTTGCTGGGGAGTGCGCTGATCCTGGCGTTGTCATTGGGCGTGCGGCACGGGTTCGGTCTGTTTCTATCGCCGATGAGCGCGCAGTTCGGCTGGGGGCGCGAGGTGTTCGCTTTCGCCATCGCCCTGCAAAACCTGATCTGGGGTCTCGCGCAGCCGTTTACCGGTGCGCTGGCCGACCGTTTTGGCGCGGCGAAAGTGGTGCTGATCGGCGGCGTGCTGTATGCGCTCGGGCTGGTCTGCATGGGGTTGTCCGATTCGCCGATGACGCTGTCGCTCAGTGCCGGGCTGCTGATCGGCATCGGCCTGTCCGGCACCTCGTTCTCGGTGATTCTCGGTGTGGTCGGGCGGGCGGTGCCGGCAGAGAAACGCAGCATGGGCATGGGTATCGCCAGCGCTGCCGGGTCTTTCGGCCAGTTCGCGATGTTGCCGGGCACGCTCGGTTTGATCGGCTGGCTCGGCTGGTCGGCGGCGCTGCTGGTGCTGGGCCTGCTGGTGGCGATGATCGTGCCGCTGGTGAGCATGCTCAAGGACAAGCCATTGCCGGTGCTCGGCCATGAGCAAACCCTGTCAGAAGCCCTGCGCGAAGCCTGCTCGCACTCCGGTTTCTGGCTGTTGGCGTTCGGCTTTTTCGTCTGTGGTTTCCAGGTGGTGTTCATCGGTGTGCACCTGCCGGCCTATCTGGTCGACCAGCACCTGCCGGCGACGGTCGGCACCACGGTGCTGGCGCTGATCGGCTTGTTCAATATATTCGGCACCTATACGGCAGGCTGGCTCGGCGGACGCATGTCCAAGCCGCGCTTGTTGACCGGGCTGTATCTGTTGCGGGCGGTGGTGATCGTGCTGTTTCTGTGGCTGCCGGTCACCACGACGTCGGCGTATCTGTTCGGCATGGCCATGGGCTTTTTATGGCTGTCGACAGTGCCGCTGACCAACGGTACGGTGGCGACCTTGTTCGGCGTGCGCAACCTGTCCATGCTCGGTGGCATCGTGTTCCTGTTCCATCAGCTTGGCTCGTTCCTCGGCGGCTGGCTGGGCGGGGTGGTGTACGACCGCACCGGGAGTTATGACTTGATCTGGCAAGTGGCGGTTCTTCTCAGTCTGCTGGCCGCGGCGCTGAACTGGCCGGTGCGCGAGCGCCCGGTCGAGCGCCTGCAACCTCGAGCGAGCGCCGCATGAATCGCTTCTGGCCACGAGTGGCCATTACCGCACTCGGCGCCGCGCTGCTGGCGCTGGTGTGGTGGGGCTGGCAGCAGGGCGGTCTGGCCCTGATGCAGTTGGGGATGAGCATTTGCTAGAAGCCGGCATGGCGAGTAACGTCGAGGCCTGACAACTGCTCAAGGATGTTCGATATGTTGATGCGTTGGTGTGCTGTTCCCGCATTGTTGCTGGCAATGACTGGCCTGGCCCAAGCCGCGGATTGCCCGGAGCTGCTTCAAGGTTCGCTGCCGAAGTTGCGGGCCAAGGAATCCATCGATCTGTGCAAACAGTACGCGGACAAGCCGCTGGTGGTGGTCAACACGGCCAGCTTCTGCGGTTTCGCCCCGCAGTTCGAAGGCCTTGAAGCGGTCAATCAACGTTTCAAGCCGCAGGGCCTGGAAATGCTCGGCGTGCCGTCCAATGACTTCAAGCAGGAATCCAGGGACAGCGCCGAAACCGCCAAGGTCTGTTACGCCAACTACGGCGTCACCTTCAACATGACCGAACCGCAAAAGGTCCGCGGCGACGATGCAACGCACTTGTTCAAGGTGCTGGCTGCGCAGAGCAATGCGCCGAAGTGGAATTTCTATAAATACGTGGTTGATCGTCAGGGCAAGGTCATCGCCAGTTTTTCCAGCCTGACCAAGCCGGATGATCCGGAATTTATCGCGGCGATCGAGAAGGCGATTGCTTCCAAACCGTTGGCCAACTGACTGACGCTTTACCCTGTGGGAGCGAGCCTGCTCGCGAATGCGGTTTGACATTCAAAAGCTGTGTTGGCTGATCCACCGCCTTCGCGAGCAGGCTCGCTCCCACATTTGGATCTGCGGCATTAAAAAAGCCCCGCCTCTAACGAGAGAGCGGGGCTTTTTTGTGGGCGAGGGATCAGCCTCGCCGCGGTGCATCAGAAGCGGTAGGTCGCGCCGACACCGAAACCGTTCGCCGAGTTTTCATACTTGGCGTCGTAGCTCTGGCCACGATTGTTTTCGTTGCGGATATGGACCGACTCTTCCTTCAGGTACGAGTAGGCAACGTCGATAGTCAGGTCGTCGGTCGGGCTCCAGCCGGCACCGATGCTGAAGATGGTCCGATCGCCGGTCGGGATACGAGGCGAGCGGTCTTCGTTGTTGGTCGGCGACTGGTCGAAGGTCAGACCGGTACGCAGTACCCATTCCTTGTTCAACTGGTACGACGTGCCCACAGCGTAAGCCCAGGTGTCGTGCCAGTTCTGGTCTTCGTTGATCGAGCCGAACTGGCCGGCCAGCAGAGGTTGTACACCGGAGTTTTTGACGGTGATCTTGTCCAGTTGGCTCCAGCGGGTCCAGGTGGTACCGGCGTAGACGTTCCAGCGATCATTGATCGCCTGGGTGACCGACAGATCGACGGATTCAGGTGTAGTGATCTTCAGCGAAGCGTCGTACTTCTGGTTGGCGCCAACGCCCACCAGCGCCAGTGCGCCGTACTTGACCTTGGTGTCGCCTTCGAGCTTGTAATCGACTTTGGAGTGGTAGGTCAGGCCCACGCGGGTGGTGTCGGTGGCTTGTACCAGCACGCCGATGTTGTAGCCCAGCGCGGTGTCGTCACCCTTGATCTTGACCTTGCCGTCCGGCAGCGCCTGGGTGATCGACAGGTTCGATTCCAGCGAGCCGTCGATGCGGTTGATGGTCGGACCGAAGCCGATCGACACCTTGTCGTTGAAGGCGTAGCTGACGGTTGGCTGGAAGGTGATGACTTGTACTTCGGACTTGCTGCCGAAGTAACGGCCGGCAAAGCCGTTTTCGTAATCGGTGATCAGGCCGAACGGCACGTACACGCCCAGACCGAATGCCCAGTGATCATCGATCGGCTTGACATAAAAGCCCATCGGCACGGCGGTGAGAGGCACCATGTCACCGTCGTTGCTGCCGCGGTTGGGGCGGGAGCTGGCGTCGCTGATGTCGGTATGTGCGTCGACCAGGGCTACGCCGCCGGTGACTTGTTCGCGCTTGATGCGCGCCATGCCGGCCGGGTTGCCATAAACAGTGCTTGCGTCGTCGGCAGAAGAAGATCGCCCGGCAAAACCAGTCCCCATCCCGCTAATGCTTTGTTCGTTAAGGGCGAAACCCGCCGCGAAAATCTGGGTGGAGGCAAGGGTAACGGCGAGGCTAAGGGTGGTTTTGAGCATGACTTTTTTCATTATTAGAACTCCTGGTGATCACCGGGGCGAAAATTACCAACATTTTCGCCGCAGCGCTATAGCCCGTATGCCTTGAGTTAGAGCGGTTTTGTAGGACAATCCGACCAAAATGGCGGCGTGTTGGGGGAACTTGCAAAACCGCTCGGTCAGCAGGCGACCTGATTCAGCGGTGAAACACAGGTTTGCCACGCGCACGTGAAGTCGCGCAAACGGCCCTGGGGCTGGAAGGTCTGACGCCAGATGCGCGCCATCGCCAACAGATCGTTCGGGGCAGGGAGGGTGGGGTTCTGTTCTTCAACCAGCAGCCAGGCGATGGCAGTGGCGTAACGCAGATTGACGGTCAATTCGACATGTGGACCGCTGAGAAACGCATGCTGACTGGCGAGGCCGCGTACCAGGCTGGCGCGCTCCGGGTCGAGCGCCAGGTAGTCATCCCACAGCGCTTGATGGCGCTGCTCGGCGATGCGGTAGAGCCCGTGGCCACGGCGGTCGTGCAGGGCGGATCCGAGGGCTGACTGGCTGGCGGCGATGCCCAGCAACAGTGATTCGGCAGTGGCGCAGTGACGGCCCAGATAGATCAGCGTGGGGCGAATCACATATCGACACAGTTCACTGGCAGCGATACCCATAAATCCCTCGGTTCTGGTAATGGGTGGCGAGTCCTGAAGAAGGCTTGGCAGCGGTGGATCGGTTCAGGCTCGCCGTGAGCGAATCATGTCGCCCGAGTTGAAGTGTAGTGTCATATTCGCGACGTAAAGGCCTGTTTTTAAATTCTTTCCGGCTTCGAGTTATAACCGTTATATCCGTTGGTACTTAGGCTCGAGGGGTAAAAAGAAAAACATCAGGCAATAAAAAACCCCGCATTTTCATGCAGGGCTTGTGCTTTTGCAGCCTTTTCGGCTCTCAGGCGATCAACGCCTGACGAGTACGATCGATCACGGCCTGCAGCGGTTCGGCGCTGGAGTACTGATCGGGGTACAGACGCTCGCTGTGGCGGGCGATCCCGTGTTCATTGACCACGGTGAAGCTGAAGCAGCCTTTGCGAGCGGCCATGATCATGCAGTTCATGGGGGCAAAAGCGTTGGTTAGGGTGCGAATGGCATCCTGAGTCTGGATTTGAGTAGACATAGTTATTAGGTGTTCCTACAAATGACACGGTTAAGAACCGTGCAACGTTAAAACGTTCCAGTAACGTCGATCACCATTGATCGAACGAAGAACCCGACTGGAACAAAGCAGCCAGTTTGCAGCGCTATTAAGTTGGCGCGCTTTGGGCTGGCAGGTAGGTACTTAGGAGGACAGGCATCACAACGAGGGCAGAGGTTCTGGGCCCAGGGTGAAGATCCTGATCAATCTGCAGGTTGGTTCGGTCAGAGTAAGTGTTCTTCGCAACACCCTTCGCATCAGTGGAAGGCTGTGTTGGCGCAAGATTTACCTGGAAACCATCGAGGGGTCGTTCCCGCTTTTTTCGGTTGAGCTTCTTTGCGAGAGGCTGACCATGGGGATGTATTCGACCGGAATTGACTTTCAGCTTGGTACTAACGCCGCGGATAGTAACGGATCGATATCGCTAAAGCAAATGGCCGGCGAAAAAAACATTGTAGCCCAGCGCCGGGTTTGCCTGGAGTGAAAACGTGGCCGCCCGTAAACGGGCATTTTTCGACCGTCGGTCGGCGAGGTTACGTTGATCAGCCGCGCTGGCAAGCGGCTTATCCGCAGATCAACAGCCAAAACGACCCGAAAAAGCGCAGCGATATAACCGGGTAACAGGTACTTGTGCACATTAGTTGCGCAGGCTGTCACAGCGCTGTCATATCCATCCTGACCCCGGTGGCTGCCTGCATCGAAAGTTTAAGTCAATGAAAAACATCGCTTTTTTTTGTTGGTGAAAAAATCGTCAGTTTGACTGCGAGCCCCGTTCCATAAGGCTTTGCGCGGGTTGCAGGACGGTTGTCCACTGAGTTATCCACAGCTTCTGTGGATTGTCCCGAGCGCTTGCTCTAGCACGGGCGTGCCGGGTTGTTTTTAGACTTTACCTGTAAGAAAAAAAGAGTAGAGTGGCGCGCCTTCCGATTCGTCCCACAGTGCTTTATGAAGTTTCGCTCAGTATCAGACTCTGTTACCTCAGACCTTCCTGCTGTTACTCCGCCCAAGCGATTTTCCGTACGTGTTGCGGAATGGCTGCTCGACAGCCCGCGCCTGAGCACCAGCCATAACGCCAAGCACCTCGCTGGCCGCCTGCTCAAGCAACCGGCGCGCGAAGGCGTGGTCACGGCGCAAAGCCGCCTCGGTCAACTGATGTGCCGCGAGTGCGGTAACGCACGCGATCGACGCATTGGCCAGGAGCTGCTGCGCCAGGCCGCCCGCGCCGGCGACCGTCGTGCACAAAGGGAACTCGGCCAGCTCGAAGACTGAGCTGTCCAAGACCTGACACCTTGGTTAACCTTCAGGCTTTATCGGACCGGCAGGAGTCGCTATGGCTATGGACTTGACCAGCATATTGCTCGGTCTCGCAGCGGCAGGACTGCCCTTGTTGGCTCTTGCCTGGCAGCTGCAACGCCGGGCGAGCAGCGGGCAAGCCGCGCAGGCCTTGCTGGAAGAACGGCTGGCCATGGCGCAACTGGCCCAGGACGGTCTCAATGCGCAGCTCGAGGCCAGTCGCGATGAAGTCGCTGATCTCGGCCAGGCCAACGCCGCCAAACAAGCTGAGCTGGCAGCGTTGCGTCGCGAAGTTGAACTGCTGCAGATCGAGCGCGACGACGCTCGCGACGCCGCCCACGCCTGGAACCTCGAACGCGCCAACAAAGAAGCCGAACTGCGCCGCCTGGATGCGCAAGCAGCGTCGCTGAATGCCGAGCTGCGTGAGCAACAGGAAAGCCATCAACAACGCCTCAACGACCTGCAAGGTTCGCGCGATGAATTGCGCGCGCAGTTTGCCGAGCTGGCCGGCAAGATCTTCGATGAGCGCGAACAGCGCTTTGCCGAAACCAGCCAGCAGCGGCTCGGCCAGTTGCTCGATCCGCTGAAGGAACGCATCCAGTCCTTCGAAAAACGCGTCGAGGAGAGTTATCAGGCTGAGGCTCGTGAGCGCTTTTCGCTGGCCAGGGAGCTCGAGCGTTTGCAGGCGCTGAACCTGCGCCTGAGTGACGAAGCGACCAATCTCACCCGTGCGCTGAAAGGCCAGAAGACCCAGGGCAACTGGGGCGAACTGATTCTCGAGCGAGTGCTTGAACACGCCGGTCTGGAGAAGGGCCGCGAGTATCAGACCCAGGTCAACCTCAAAGGGCCCGATGGCGAGCGCTTCCAGCCGGACGTGATCATTTACCTGCCTGGCGACAAGCAGGTGGTGGTCGACTCCAAGGTCAGTCTGACCGCCTACCAGCAATACGTGGCCGCCGACGATGACACGCTTGGGCAGATCGCGATCAAGCAGCACGTGCTTTCGCTGCGCAATCACGTCAAGGGCCTGGCCGGCAAGGATTACAAGCGTCTGGAAGGGCTGCACAGCCTGGATTTCGTTTTGCTGTTCGTGCCGATCGAGGCGGCGTTCTCGGCAGCGTTGCAGGCCGAACCGACGCTGTTTCAGGAAGCCTTCGATCGCAATATCGTGATTGTCAGTCCGACCACCTTGCTCGCTACGTTGCGGGTGATCGACAGCCTGTGGAAGCAGGAGCGTCAGAGTCAGAATGCCCGGGAAATTGCTGAGCGCGCCGGGTGGCTGTATGACAAGTTTGTGTTGTTCATTCAGGATCTGGACGAGGTGGGCAATCGCTTGCAGCAGTTGGACAAGGCTTACAGTTCGGCGCGTAACAAGCTGACCGAGGGGCGCGGTAATCTGGTCAGTCGCAGTGAGCAGTTGAAGTTGCTGGGCGCGCGGGCGAGCAAGAGTTTGCCGGCTGATCTGCTGGAGCGGGCGATGACGGATGTTGATGGGCTGGTTGAGTTGCCTGACTAGAAGCTTGGCGCGCTCGGTTGTTGAGTGTATATCCGTTGCTTCGGGGGCTGCGGCTGGCGGTTTCGCCCTTACGGCGAGTCCCTTTTTCAAACGCCAAAAAGGAACCAAAAGGCTTTGCTCCTGCGTCCGGCCCTCGCAGGCTCGGGTCCCTTCGCTCCGGGACCGATCCGGGCGCAGCGGCTACGGTTTGCTTCGCTGCACCTACGTCCGCTGTGTACGACTTCGTCGTACGGTCGCTGCGCTCCCACGCCCGGATCGATCCCTGCGCTCAGCCTTCCGATGTCGCCGGTTAGGCAAGATCAAGATCAAGGGCACTCGAGCTAACGCTCATTGTTGAGTGGTTAGAAGCGGTTGTTCGGCTTGGGATTTGTGGTGTGGCTGCCCCTCACCCCAGCCCTCTCCCCCTGGAGAGGGAGCCGATCTTTGGGCTTTTCAGAATCTGAGTTCGACTCGATATCTCAGTCGGCGTATCTCTATCAAACCACTCGGTCAGTCCCCTCTCCCTCCGGGAGAGGGCTAGGGTGAGGGGCTTTTGATTTTCTCTTTGAGGTCACCCCTACAACGGCAAATACCGACTCAACAACGCCCGCAACGCCGCCGGCTTCACCGGTTTGGCCAGGTAATCCAGGCCCGCCGCATGCACTTGAGCAACCATCTCGGGGCGCCCGTCAGCACTGATCACCACCCCCGGCACCGGTTCGCCCAGGCGCGTGCGTAGCCATGCCATCAGTTCGGTGCCGGTGTCGCCGTGGTCGAGGTGATAGTCGACCAGGGCCAGTTGCGGGCGGACGCCTTCGCTGAGCAGCGCTGCGCACTCCTCACGATTGCGCGCGGTCCAGACTTGGCAGCCCCAGCGGCTCAACAGGCTGTTCATGCCGATGAGGATGCTGTCTTCATTGTCGATGCACAGCACCTGTGCGCCGCTGAGCGATTTGCCATTGATTTCGGCGGTGGCGCTGGCCGGCGCGGTTTGTGAGTGTGCGAGCGGTACGCTGACGCTGAATACGCTGCCGCGCCCCGGCCACGAACGCACGCGCAGGGTATGGCCGAGCACTCGGCATAAACCGTCGGCGATGGCCAGGCCGAGGCCGAGGCCTTTTTCGGCGCGGGTCTGGTGGCTGTCGAGGCGTTTGAATTCCTCGAAAATCACCTGCTGTTTGTCCTCGGGAATGCCCGGCCCGCGATCCCAAACCTCCAGGCACAGCTCGCCGCCGCGTCGGCGTACGCCGAGCAGCACCGGGCCTTTGGCGTAGCGGAACGCGTTGGTGAGGAAATTCTGCAAGATCCGTCGCAGCAATTTGATGTCGCTGTCGATGCGCAAATGACTGCCGCGCACGCGGAATGTCAGCCCCTGTTCCTGCGCCAGTGCCTTGAACTCGGCGCCGAGGATGTCGAACAGTTCGTTGAGCGCAAAGGGTTTGCGATCGGGGTTGATCTTGCCGTTTTCCAGACGGGAAATATCCAGCAGATCGCTGATCAGGTCTTCGGCCGAACGCAGCGAGCTGTCGAGGTGCTGTACCAGTTTTTGCGCGTCGCTGCTCAAGCCTTCGCTCTGGTGGGAGAGGGCGGCGGAGAACAGGCGGGCGGCGTTGAGCGGCTGCATCAGGTCGTGGCTGACCGCCGCCAGAAAGCGGGTTTTCGACTGGCTGGCCGCTTCGGCGGTACCTTTGGCCGCGGTCAGCGCAAGGTTGAGCTGCGACAGTTCCTGGGTACGTTCGCTAACCCGTTGTTCCAGCCCTTCGTTGGCTTCGGTCAGCGCCTGTTCGGCTTCGCGAAACGCGGTGATGTCGGTGAAACTCATGACGAAGCCGCCGCCGGGCATCGGATTGCCGATCAGCTCGATTACCCGGCCGTTGGGGAACAGCCGCTCGGACGTGTGCGCGCGGCCCTGGCGCATCCAGTGCAGGCGCCGCGCGACGTGGACTTCCGCTTCGCCGGGGCCGCACAAACCGCGCTCGGCGTTGTAGCGAATGATGTCGGCAATCGGCCGGCCAACGCTGATCAAGCCGTCGGGGTAATTGAACAGCTCCAGATAACGGCGATTCCACGCCACCAGTTTCAGCGACTGGTCGACCACGCTGATGCCTTGGGTGATGTTTTCAATCGCGCCTTGCAGCAGCGCGCGGTTGAATTGCAGCACTTCGGAGGCTTCGTCGGCGATGCGCACGACGTCCTCCAGCTGCATTTCCCGACCTTCGATGGCGGCTTTTACCACTGCGCGCGTTGAAGACGCACCGAGTACACCGGCGAGCAAGCGCTCGGTGTGGGCGATCCATTCACTGTCGGCATTCTGATTCGGGTTGAAGCCTTTGCCCTGGCGGTAGGCGAAACGAATAAAGCTCTGCCGCGCACGTTCTTCGCCGACGAAGCGCGCGGCGAGTTGCAGTAGATCGTCGATCTGCACTGCCAGCATCGAGCGTGCGCTTGGCCGTGCGCTGATTTCCTGGCCGATAAAACGTCCGGCTTGCCAGTGTTCCGACACCCGCGTGCGCGACAGCACCGAGACCCAGGCAAACAGGGTGAAGTTGCCGGCCAGCGACAGCACCACGCCCTGGGTCAGCGGGCTGATCGGCAGGTTCAGCGGGTTGCTGTGCAGCCATGCCAGCCCCGGAAAACTGTTCAGCGACCAACCGAGGCTGTGCGCGGCAATCGGCAAGACCAGCGTGTAAAACCACAGGAATGTGCCCGTGGCGAGGCCGGCAAACACGCCGCGACGGTTGGCCTGCTTCCAGTACAGCGCACCGAGCATGGCCGGGGCCAGTTGCGTCACTGCGGCAAAAGCGATCTGGCCGATGGTTGCCAGGCTCGCGGTGGAGCCGAGCAAGCGATAGCTGACGTAGGCCAGCAACAGAATGACCACGATGCTCACGCGGCGCACCGACAGCATCCACTGGCGGAACACTTCGAACGGCCGCTCGGCATTGTTGCGTCGCAGCAGCCACGGCAACAGCATGTCGTTGGAAACCATGGTCGACAGCGCCACGCTGGCGACGATCACCATACCCGTGGCCGCCGACGCACCGCCGATAAACGCCAGCATCGCCAGCGCCGGATGGGCCTGGGCCAGTGGCAGGCTGATCACGAAGGAATCGGGCAGCACATCACTGGGCAGCATCATCTGACCGGCCAGAGCGATCGGGACTACAAACAGCGCGGCCAGCGCGAGATAAGCCGGAAACACCCATTTGGCCAGGCGCAGATCCTGCGGATCGATGTTTTCTACCACGGTGACGTGGAACTGCCGCGGCAGGCAGATGATCGCCATCATCGCCACGCCGGTCTGCACCACCATCGACGGCCAATTGATCGTCTCTTTCCAGTATTGCTCGAGGCGCGGGGCAAGCATCGCCTGATTGAACAGGTCGTCGAAACCGTCATACAGGCCATAAGTGACGAAGGCGCCAACGGCGAGGAATGCGAACAGCTTCACCAGCGATTCGAAGGCAATCGCCAGGACCATGCCGCGGTGGTGTTCGGTGGCATCGAGGTTGCGAGTACCGAAGACAATGGTGAACAGCGCCAGTACCAGCGACACGATCAGCGCGGTGTCCTGAGCGCGCGTGCCCATCGCGTCGGCGCCGGCGCCGATCAACAGGTTCACGCCGAGGACGATGCCTTTGAGTTGCAGGGCAATATAAGGCAGCACGCCGACCAGACAGATCAGCGCAACGACCACCGCCAGCGATTGCGATTTGCCGTAGCGCGCGGCGATGAAGTCAGCGATGGAGGTGATGTTCTCCTGTTTGCTGATCATCACCATTTTTTGCAGGACCCACGGCGCGCCGACCAGCAGCAGGATCGGCCCGAGGTAGATCGGCAGAAAGGACCAGAGTTGTTCCGCCGCCTGACCGACCGCGCCGAAAAACGTCCAGCTGGTGCAGTAAACCGCAAGCGACAGGCTGTACACCCAGGCACGCACACGCGGCGGCAACGGCGTGCTGCGACGGTCGCCGTAAAAGGCGATGGCGAACATGATGGCCATATAGGCCAGGGCGACGGCGGCGATCAGCCCGGTGGACAGCGACATGCAACACTCCCGGCAAAAGACTCCCCGGCACTCCTGCCGGGCGGACAGTCTGGCATGCGCGCGGCGGTTAGTCAGTGTCGACCATGGTCGTGGCGTGGCGGGGTGTCGCAGGTGTGGAACTGGTTGGTTTTGTGTTGACCGATCAGGCCTCTTCGCGAGCAGGCTCGCTCCCACCTTTGCAATGCATTCTCCCACCTTTGCAATGCATTCTTCCTGTGAGCGAGCCTGCTCGCGAAAGCGTCAGTGCCGCTGCAATGCCATACCCAACAACCTGGGCAGCCGTTAACCTGCGCCGGCATCTGCCCATATGTGCAACGTTCCCTCATTGCCGGGGTTTCGGTTAGCCTGCCTTGGCCATTCTTCTCACGGACCGATCATGAAGATTATCCGCAGCAAAGCCTTCACCGCCGAACGCGCCTGGGGCGCGCTGGACATTGCCAGCATGAACGGCATCACCACGCGTCTGCACTGGACCGACCAGCCATACAAGTGGCACGTCAACGATGGTGAAGAAGTGTTCGTGGTGCTCGATGGCCAAGTGACGATGCATTACCGCGAGCAGGGCGAAGAAAAACAGGTGCAGCTCACTGTCGGTGACATCTTTTACGCCTCGGTGGGCACCGAGCATGTCGCCCATCCGCAAGGCGAGGCGCGGATTCTGGTGATCGAAAGCGAAGGCAGCGTTTGATCTATATTGGCAAAACAGATAACAGTTAGAGATATTACCCGTTATATAGATATTCGATTCAGTTCTACCATGAGCTCAACCTCACCAGAGGACAGGAGTTCATGATGATTTGCCCACACACCGCCAAACCCGGCCTCAAGCCGTTCAGCCAGCTTCAGCACCCGCGCGAAGTGATTCGTCAGTTCACTCCCAACTGGTTCGCCGCGACCATGGGCACCGGTGTGCTGGCGTTGGCGCTGGCCCAACTACCGGTTGCCATCCCTGGCCTGCGCGCCGTGGCTGAAGCGCTGTGGTTGTTCAACATTCTGTTGTTCACCCTGTTTACCGCTGCCTACGCCGCACGCTGGATCCTGTTTTTCGACGAAGCCCGGCGGATTTTCGGCCACTCCACCGTGTCGATGTTCTTCGGCACGATTCCGATGGGCCTGGCGACGATTATCAATGGCTTTCTCGTCTTCGGTTTGCCGCGCTGGGGCGAGGGCGTGGTTGATCTGGCCGAAGCGCTGTGGTGGATTGACGTGGCAATGTCGCTGGCCTGCGGCGTGCTGATTCCCTACATGATGTTTACCCGTCAGGAGCACAGCATCGACCAGATGACTGCGGTCTGGCTGTTGCCGGTGGTCGCTGCGGAAGTGGCCGCGGCCAGTGGTGGTTTGCTCGCGCCGCATCTCACCGATGCCCACGCGCAACTGGTGATGCTGACCACAAGCTACGTGCTCTGGGCCTTTTCCCTACCCGTGGCGTTCAGCATTCTGACGATTCTGCTACTGCGCATGGCCCTGCATAAGTTGCCCCACGAAAACATGGCCGCGTCGAGCTGGCTGGCTCTCGGGCCGATCGGTACCGGGGCGCTGGGCATGTTGCTGCTGGGCAGTGATGCGCCGCTGATCTTCGCTGCCAACGGCTTGCCAGGCATCGGTGAAATTGCGGCGGGTATCGGGCTGGTGGCCGGGATTACCCTTTGGGGCTTCGGTTTGTGGTGGATGCTGATGGCGCTGCTGATCACCGTGCGCTACCTGCGCGATGGCATCCCGTTCAACCTCGGCTGGTGGGGGTTTACCTTCCCGTTGGGCGTGTATTCGCTGGCCACCCTGAAACTCGCGAGCACCTTGAACCTGACGTTTTTCAGCATCGTCGGCACGGCGCTGGTGATGTTGCTGGCGCTGATGTGGCTGATCGTCGGCAAGCGCACCGTGCAGGGCGCCTGGCGTGGCGAGCTGTTTGTCTCGCCATGCATTGCAGGTTTGAAGCAATAATCTGAAAAGTTTAGGTAAGGTGTGGCCTGGAACGCGCTTCGAGATTCCAATAAGCAGTAACCAGGCCTCGCTACCTTAAACATCAGGGAAACACGGAAGATGAGTCACCCCTCACAGTTCAACCTGCTGCGCACCCGGCGCTTCCTGCCGTTTTTCATTACGCAGTCGCTCGGTGCGTTCAACGACAACGTGTTCAAACAGTCGTTGATCCTCGCGATTCTCTATCGGCTGACCATCGAGGGTGACCGCTCGATCTGGGTCAACCTGTGTGCGCTGCTGTTCATCCTGCCGTTTTTTCTGTTCTCGGCGCTGGCCGGGCAGTTTGGCGAAAAGTTCGCCAAGGACGCACTGATCCGTCTGATCAAACTCGCGGAAATCGCGATCATGGCCGTAGGATCAATCGGTTTTCTCTTCGATCATTTGTCGCTGATGCTGGTGGCGCTGTTCGCCATGGGCACTCATTCGGCGCTGTTCGGGCCAGTGAAGTATTCGATTCTGCCGCAGGCGCTGCGTGACGATGAGCTGGTCGGTGGCAACGGTCTGGTGGAAATGGGCACGTTTCTGGCGATTCTCGCCGGGACGATCGGTGCCGGGATCATGATGTCGTCAGAACACTACGCGCCGGTGGTGTCTGCCGCCATCGTCGGCATTGCCGTGCTGGGCTATCTGGCCAGCCGCAGTATTCCGCGCGCGGCGGCGTCCTCCCCGGAGATGCGCCTGAACTGGAACATTTTCAGCCAGTCCTGGGCGACGTTGAAACTTGGCCTGGGCCAGACGCCCGCCGTGTCGCGCTCGATTGTCGGCAACTCGTGGTTCTGGTTCGTCGGGGCGATTTACCTGACGCAGATTCCGGCCTACGCCAAGGAGTGGATGCACGGCGATGAGACCGTGGTCACCCTGATCCTCACGGTGTTTTCGGTGGGCATTGCGCTGGGCTCGATGCTTTGCGAGAAGCTGTCCGGGCGCAAGGTCGAGATCGGCCTGGTGCCGTTCGGCTCGTTCGGCCTGACGGTATTCGGCCTGCTGCTGTGGTGGCATTCCGGCGGAATTCCCGACAGCGTCAGCGGCCATAGCTGGACTGAGGTGCTGGGCTTCGTTCACACCTGGGCGGTGCTGATCGACATTCTTGGCCTGGGCATATTCGGCGGCTTTTATATCGTGCCGCTGTACGCGCTGATCCAGTCGCGCACCGCCGAGAACGAGCGGGCGCGAGTGATCGCGGCGAACAACATTCTCAACGCATTGTTCATGGTGGTTTCGGCGATTGTTTCGATCGTTTTATTGAGCGTCGCCAAGCTGTCGATCCCGCAGCTGTTCCTGGTCGTGTCGCTGCTGAACATCGGCGTCAACGCCTACATCTTCAAGATCGTGCCCGAATTCAGCATGCGTTTCATGATCTGGCTGCTCAGCCATTCCATGTACCGCGTCGAGCACCGCAACCTTGAAGCGATTCCCGATGAAGGCGCGGCGTTACTGGTATGCAACCACGTATCGTTCGTCGATGCCTTGCTGATCGGCGGTGCAGTGCGCAGGCCGATTCGTTTTGTCATGTACTACAAGATCTACAACCTGCCGGTGCTGAACTTTATCTTCCGCACCGCTGGCGCGATTCCCATCGCCGGACGCCAGGAAGATATCCAGATTTACGAAAAGGCCTTCGGCCGTATTGCGCAGTATCTGAAGGACGGCGAGCTGGTGTGCATCTTTCCGGAAGGCAAATTGACTGCCGATGGCGAGATCAACGAATTCCGCGGCGGGCTGACGCGGATTCTCGAAGAGACACCAGTGCCGGTAATTCCGTTGGCGTTGCAGGGGCTGTGGGGGAGTTTCTTCAGTCGCGATCCGAACAAGGGCTTTTTGCGCCGGTTGTGGTCGCGGGTGACGCTGGTGGCGGGTTCGGCGATTACCGAAGGGACTGAGCCGGCGAAGTTGCAAGTGTTGGTGGGCGAATTGCGCGGGGCAGTCAGATAGCCGGCAATTTTGAGGGCCTATTCGCGAGCAGGCTCCCACAGTTGATCGTATGCCTCTGACGGAACGCGATCGAATGTGGGAGCGAGCCTGCTCGCGAAAACGGTAGTGGCCTAAGCGCTGACCTTGAGGCCAATCAATCCGGTCACGATCAACGCCACACTCGCCAGCCGAATCAACGCCATCGACTCACCAAACAGAATGATCCCCGCAATCACCGTGCCGACGGCACCGACTCCGGTCCAGATCGCATAAGCCGTGCCCAGCGGCAATTCCTTCACCGCCAGGCCCAGCAGACCCAGACTGACGGCCATGGCCGCGACGGTTAAAACGGTGGGTAGTGGGCGGGTGAAGCCGTCGGTGTATTTCAGGCCGACGGCCCAGCCAACCTCGAACAGGCCGGCGAAAAACAGAATGATCCAGGACATGCAAGACCTCCATCGATTGACGGGGTCGTCCCCAGATTAATGACTCGAGCGAGCCGCAGGGTCGTCCCCGCGTTGCGCAACAGTCTGCCGAGCATTAACCCGGGGATCAAGTTTTCGCCTCAGTCGGCTGCTTGCTGCGCCGCCGTTTCGCGATCTGCCTTTTCACTCATCCGGCGGAAGTAGGTCGACAGCAGTGCGCCGGAAATATTGTGCCAGACGCTGAACAACGCACTTGGCACCGCCGCTAATGGTGAAAAGTGCGCGCTGGCCAGCGCGGCGCCGAGCCCCGAATTCTGCATGCCGACTTCCAGCGCCAGCGACTTGCGCTGCGCCAATGGCAATTTGAACAGGCGCCCGGTGAAGTAGCCGAGCAGGTAACCGAAGCTGTTGTGCAGCATCACCACCGCCATGATCAACAGGCCCGATTCGGCGATCTTCGCCTGACTGGCCGCCACCACCGCCGTGACGATGATCACGATGCTGACCACTGACACCAGCGGCAGCACCTCAACCGCATGGCGAACCTTGTTCCCCAATACACGCTGGGCCACCACGCCGAGAACGATCGGCAGCAGCACCACTTGCAGAATCGACCAGAACAACTCCATGAACGACACCGGCAGCCACGCCGAAGCCAGCAGCCAGATCAGCGCTGGGGTCAGCAGTGGGGCGAGGAGGGTAGTGACGGCGGCGATTGCCACCGACAACGCCAGATCTCCACGCGCCAGCCAGGTCATCACATTGGACGACGTGCCGCTCGGGCAGCAACCGACCAGGATCACGCCGACGGCGATTTCTGGTGGCAGATGAAACATCTGGCAGAGCAACCACGCCACACCGGGCATGATCACGAAATGCGCAACCACGCCCAGCGCCACGCGCCACGGATGGCGGGCAACAGCAGCGAAGTCGTCGAGTTTGAGGGTCAGGCCCATGCCGAACATCACCAGCCCCAGCAGCGGCACGATGGCGCTTTTCAGGCCGAGGAACCACGCCGGTTGCAGGAATGCGACCACGGCGAAAATCAGAACCCAGTAAGCGAAGGTATTGCCGACGAAGCGGCTGAGTGCAGCCAGTGCGCGCATGGCTTGGTCCTTGTTATTGAATGAACACCACCAATCGACCTGTGGGAGCGAGCAGGCTCGCTCCCACAGTTTACAAACTCATCAGGGTTAGATCCCCTGCGGAGTCTCTTCCCCACCCAGCGCTTCCACCAGTGCCGGCAGGAAGTCGCCGAAGGTCAGCATCATCAGGGTGAAGCTCGCATCCAGTTGGCCCAGAGCTTCGTCGCCGCCGTCCTGTTCCGCCTGATCCTGCAGCAAGTCTTCGAACTTCAGGCGCTTGACGGTCATCTTGTCGTCGAGCATGAACGACAACTTGTCCTGCCAGGCCAGCGACAACTGGGTGACCACTTTGCCGGTGCTCAGGTGCAGCTGGATTTCTTCGCTGGTCAAGTCCTGACGCTTGCAGCGCACGATGCCGCCATCTTCGTGGGTGTCGCGCAGTTCGCACTCGTCCAGTACATAGAAGTCGTCGGCGGCTTTTTGCGTGGTGACCCAATCGGTCATCACAGCGGTCGGCGCCATTTTCACCGTCAACGGACGCACCGGCAGGGTGCCGATCACTTCACGCAGGGTCGACAGCAAGTCTTCGGCGCGTTTCGGGCTCGCCGAGTTGACCAGGATCAGCCCCTGTTTCGGCGCAATGGCAGCAAAGGTCGACGAGCGACGAATGAAGGCGCGCGGCAGGAAGGCCTGGATGATTTCATCCTTGATCTGGTCGCGTTCCTTTTTATAGACCTTGCGCATCTGCTCGGCTTCGATCTCTTCGACCTTTTCCTTGACCGCGTCACGCACGACGCTGCCCGGCAGAATGCGTTCTTCCTTGCGCGCAGCAATCAGCAGGAAGTCACCGCTGACATGCACCAGGGGTGCGTCTTCGCCTTTGCCGAACGGCGCGACGAAACCGTAGGTGGTCAACTCCTGGCTTGCACATGGACGCGCCAGTTTGGTGGCCAGTGCAGTTTCCAGCGCCTCGGCATCGACAGGCAGGTCTTGGGTCAGGCGATAGATAAGCAGGTTCTTGAACCACATGGGGTGAGTCTCTCCTTTATACAAAGGGGGGCATTATTGTCTTCGCCGTGGCATAGGCCAACCCTTCTCTAAGCCTTTGGAAGGCCTCGGAAAATTATTTAAAAAAGTGCTTGCCAGAGGTGGGGGCGCTCCGTAGAATGCGCGCCACACCGAAGCGAAGGGTGATTAGCTCAGCTGGGAGAGCGTCTGCCTTACAAGCAGAATGTCGGCGGTTCGATCCCGTCATCACCCACCATTCGTTTCAAGTGTTTAGCGCAGCGGTAGTTCAGTCGGTTAGAATACCGGCCTGTCACGCCGGGGGTCGCGGGTTCGAGTCCCGTCCGCTGCGCCATATTCGGTAACCTGGACCACTGAACGCCAGGTCACCACGGAAAAACCCGCTGAAGCGGGTTTTTTTCTGCCCCAAGGTTGTACCCAGGGATGCATGGTTTCACCGGTTTTCGGATTTATTTGAAAAAAACTTCAATTAAATCAACACATTACGAAAACTTGTGGCATAATGCGCCCCGTAACGAAGCGAAGGGTGATTAGCTCAGCTGGGAGAGCGTCTGCCTTACAAGCAGAATGTCGGCGGTTCGATCCCGTCATCACCCACCATTCGTTTCAAGCGTTTCGCGCAGCGGTAGTTCAGTCGGTTAGAATACCGGCCTGTCACGCCGGGGGTCGCGGGTTCGAGTCCCGTCCGCTGCGCCATATTCGGCATCTGGAACACTGAACGCCAGATGTCACGGAAAGCCCGCCTTGTGCGGGCTTTTTGCTGTCTGGCGTTTGTGTTTTCCGCACTTGCGCGGCGCTCACTTGGCGTTGCGTTGATGGCGATAGTCGCTGACAGCCTCGTACACCGCTTTGCGCAGGCGATTGATGCCACCGATCGGACGATGCGCTTCAATGCCGAACCACGGGTTGAACGACAGGTTGTCGCATTGCAGATTCAGCGCCGGGGTGTCGAAGTCCTGCGGCGGCAGGGTAATCCGTGCGACGGTTTCAAAGGGCGCATCCTCTTCGCGCCATTCAATGCTGGTGTCCTCGATCGGCATGAACTTATTGGCATCCTGACGCTGGATCTGCAAAACGAAGCAGGCCGTCACGCGATCGGTCGACAATTGCTGAGTCAAAGCACTGCGCAGAAAATTCGGCAGATCGTGGTTTTGCTTGGGCAATGTATAGGCCGGGCAATTGTCCGGGTCCGGCGCGACGCGAAACTTCGCGTTGGCCTCGCCAAATTTATACGGCGATACCGAAAAGTACGTGGTCTCGGTCGGGCTGTCCGGTGGCGGTGCCAGGGTCGCCAGCGCGATGAACAGATGGCGGACCTGCCAGGTGCGCGGATCCCAGGCAGGGAAGAACGCCATGACTTTTTTGCCATCGGCCTGCGCCGCCACATTCTGCCGGTACTCGGCAACATCGCTGACAAAGAAATTCGGGTGGCTGAACATGACGAAATCCTGTTCAGGCAGACCCTGGCGCTTGCCAAGCAACTGTTTACCCGGAACATCGAGCAGTTTGATTGCCATGCCGCGGGCGTCGCGGATACTGTCGAACTGCGGGTAGGCATTGCCGTTCGATAGCCGGATCAACGCCTGCCAGGTTTTGCCCGGCTCACTGAACACGCCTTGACGCAGGGACTGCTCGAGATCCGGCAAGACCTGCACCTGCGCTTTTACACAGCCATGCGCTTTGGCGTGCGCATCGCGCAGATAGCGCGTCGGTTCGCGATGCTGATCGACGATACGCACGGCGGTCTGGATCACGCTTTGCGTCAGTGCAGCTTCGCCGGGCGGAATCTGCTCGAGTGCCGACACCGGCCCGCGGTGCTGCCAGGCGAACCAGGCGCTGGCAATGGCCCAGCCGAGCAGGCCGATGGCGAGCACGATCAGCACAAGTTTGCCTAGCCATCGGCCAATACGCAGCCAGATCCGCGCCAACAGTGGCAGTTCTTTCTTGAAAGTCGAGATCATGGCAGTTGCGCCTCCAGCGGGCCGCCGAGCACTTTCAGGTATTCGAGCAACGCCCAGCGTTCTTCCGGCTGCAATAAGCGGCCAATCACGCCGTTGCCGCGTTCGCCGGCACGAAATTCATGACCGCTGTTGTGGTTGCCGCTGATGCGCGTGTCGAACAGGAAACCATTGGTAATGGCTTCGGTGCGGTAACCCAGATGTCGCGGATCGTATTCGAAGCTGCCTTTATAGAAGGTGGTGGCGCGCTCATCCTGCGGTGACAGCAACTGATAAATACTCGGCACCGAACCGTTGTGCAGAAACGGCGCGGTGGCCCAGACACCGGCCAGCGGCCGCGCTTTATAAGCGACTTTTTCCCGTACGCCGATCGGCAGGCCGAAACCGTCCAGTTGCGGTTTCTCCTGCGGCGTGACGTTGGCTTCACGGTAGGCGCGGTCTGCGACAAAAGCGGTGACGTAAGCCAGGCCCTTGGCCACTGACAGCTGGCTGAGGTCCAGCGGTTCCGTAGGCGTCGGGTGCAGTTTGACGTCCATCGTTTGCAGATCTTTCAGGTCCCATTGCAGCGCGCTCAGGTCGAAACGGTGGCTGGCAATGTTGTTGGCGGCGTTCGGATCGGTACCGATCACTGCGACCGGCAACATGTGCAGATTTTGCACCCAGCGCTCGCCTTCCTTAGTCTGCGGCGGCACATGGCAACTGGCGCAATTCTCGGTAAACAGTGCACGGCCCTTCGCGGCCAGCGGCTTGTCGATGGCACCGAACAGGGCCTCTGGCCAGGCGGGCGGGCGGAGTTTTTGCAGGGTTTCCTCGATTTTGTGCAGATCTCGCACGCGTACGCTGGAGGCATAGCGCGCATCGCCTTGCAGCGGTTGGCCGTTGCTGTCGAAAAAATTCAGCGTGGCGCCGACGCCCAGCGCCTCGCCGATATTGCGCGCCATCGGCTGTTGCGCCGAGCCGTTCCATTGCACCCAATCGAACGTCCACATGTCCCACAGTTGCGGGTAATCCACCGGCGCATCGGCCACGCGATAGTTGCCCGCGGAAATCGCATCGCCGAACGTGGCGTTGGCGATCCGCCCGAACGCGTCGGTGCGACCGGGGCCTTCTTCGGTTGGATAGAGGCCGCGATGGGTATCGTTCCAAGCCACTTTAATGAAGGTGTCCAGTGAGGTTTTGAATTCTTTGCGCAACTGTTGGTGACGCGCGCCGTAGGCATCGCCCAACACGTTTCTGGCGAAACGTTCGAATTTCCACGGGTTGTAGTAAGTCGAGGTCAGACTGGCTACCAATGCCTGTCCGAAACTGCCACCGCGCAGTGTAGGAACGCTGGAAGGCAGCACGTGTTGCGCCGCGCCTCCGTCGATCCGCACCGCCTGGCCTTTGAAGCGCAGTTCGCCGGTGTGGCAGGCGGCGCAGGTAATGTCCAGATAATGCTCGCCGCTGCCAGGGTTCTGGTGCCGAGCAAAACCGACGGGCAGGTTGCCGGGGTTGTTCGGCGTGGCTTTCTGCTGCGGGTCAATCAGAAAGCCGAAGCGTGCGAGGTACTCGGGTGAGGCGAAGCGCTGCTGCGTAAAGGGCAGTTCGAGTGCCTGGAACCATTCGTAGCGCAGGCCTTTGACCTGCGTGCCCTGTGGCGTGAAGTAATAGGTTTGCCGGTCCTGCTCGCTCCACTGATCGAGGTAATGCACTTGCTCGGCGGGCGTGTAGAGCGGCAATTTCGGATTGGCGACGTAATACAGCACCACGGCCAGAACGAGGCCCAGCAGTACGACGATCAGGGTCAGCACACGGAATAAGAGGCGCAAGATAAACATCCTTGTCGAATTGTTGCGCTGTTATGCCTGAGCGAGGCCCTGTGCGGCAAGTGGCCATTACGCCAGATGTAGCGAGCAGGGCTGACGATGGTTCTCGGAAGTAGATGACAGAAGCTTCATCGTTGCTGGCGGCCAATGCGTTTCAGTCCCTGAACTTATCGCAAGTTTCCTGCTCTCATGCCGGTAGCCATTGGTCGTGGCGGCCTGATAAGCTCGCGGCTTTACTCGATTGCCCATTCGGCGCATGAACAAGGAAATAGCATGAAACAGCATCGGTTGGCGGCGGCGGTAGCCCTGGTTAGCCTGGTACTCGCGGGTTGTGACTCGCAGACCAGCGTAGAGCTGAAAACCCCGGCGCAGAAAGCTTCCTACGGCATCGGCCTGAACATGGGCAAAAGCCTGGCTCAGGAAGGCATGGATGACCTGGACTCCAAAGCGGTAGCCCAGGGCATTGAAGATGCCGTCGGCAAGAAAGAACAGAAGCTGAAAGATGAAGAGCTGGTCGAAGCCTTCGCCGCGCTGCAAAAGCGTGCCGAAGAGCGCATGGCCAAGATGAGCGAAGAGTCGGCAGCCGCCGGCAAGAAGTTCCTCGAAGAAAACGGCAAGAAGGCTGGCGTGACGACTACCGCTTCGGGTCTGCAGTACGAAGTGGTGAAGAAGGCCGACGGCCCGCAGCCGAAGCCGACTGACGTAGTGACCGTTCACTACACCGGCAAGCTGACCAACGGCACCGTGTTCGACAGCTCCGTCGAGCGCGGCAGCCCGATCGATCTGCCGGTGAGTGGCGTGATCCCGGGTTGGGTTGAAGGTCTGCAACTGATGCACGTTGGCGAGAAGTACAAACTGTACATTCCTAGCGATCTGGCTTATGGCGCGCAATCGCCAAGCCCGGCGATTCCGGCCAACTCGGTTCTGGTCTTCGACCTCGAACTGCTGGCCATCAAGGATCCAGCCAAAGAAGCTGCCGCTGCCAAGTAATTGGTAAACGCATCGACAACAACGCCTCGCTTATGCGGGGCGTTGTTGCATCTGGACCCCGGCAAGGGTAAACAGAACGAACCGATGCCGCTTGGCACAGTCATAGCCATTGAGGCTGCCCGCGCTAGCCGCCCTGAGCAGCCAAGTCAATGAAATATTGGGGTTTTTTATGTGAGTAAAAAACGCCCGATCTAAGCGCAGCCCTTATGAAACGGGGCTTTCAGCGCTGAAATGCAGCTCTGTTCACAAGGTTATCCACAATTTGTGTGGATAACATTTCAGTGGGAGGAATAGATGAAAGCTCCATGGAATTTCGTTCGATTCCTGCCCTTGGCCGGTCGTTTGCTGGCCCGAGGCCGTTTGCCAACCTTGCTGTTTGCGGTGGCCAGCAAGGGTGCTGCGCAAGGCAATCGTTTGGGCAAACTCAAAGATGATTTGCGCCTGCTTCAGGCCTTGTGTCTGGCCTACTGGCGCGGCGAGTACCGGGCCATCAGCAGCAAAGCGCTGATTTCGGTAGTGGCGGGTTTGATGTACTTCCTCAGTCCCGTGGATGCGGTGCCGGATTTCATTCCCATGTTCGGCATGCTCGACGACGTCGCCGTTCTCGCCTGGCTGATGAAAACCCTCAGCGATGAGCTCGACGCCTTTCGCCAGTGGCGCAACCGTCAGCATCCAGAAAAACTGGCGGTGGTCGAACGCCTGCCGGACACCCCCGAACAACTGCAACTCCAGGGACCGAAAAAGCCCTGATTGTGCAAACCTGCCTGTAGATAGATACCCCCCGCGACCTTGGCCGCTGTTAGGATTACACTTCTAGGGAAAAGTGCCGACTCGCTAAGTGTTGTTGTCCTACGGGGTAGTCATGGATATTCAGATCATTGCACGCGATGGCGAACCGGAATACGCGGTTCTGCCGTGGGCTCAATATCAGGCTCTACTAAAAGCAGCAGGAATCGACGAAGCACCGAAGCGCGCGGCAGCCACGCCGCTCGCAGCCACATCAGATCCGATTCTTCCGGGTCTGGATCAACTACGCAGTTTGCGCGAAGGGAAGGGCATCGCCATCGAGGCGCTGGCCCGCACGGTAGGCATCAGCCCGTC
Source organism: Pseudomonas koreensis (assembly GCF_036668835.1). Lineage (GTDB taxonomy): Bacteria > Pseudomonadota > Gammaproteobacteria > Pseudomonadales > Pseudomonadaceae > Aquipseudomonas > Aquipseudomonas koreensis_I. Next base: position 388,157 of record NZ_JAZEVW010000001.1, on the reverse strand, counting down.
TTATCTGGCCATGATCGAAAGTGGCGAGCGTCAGCCCGACGCCGCGATTCGCCGCAGCCTGGCCTGGGAACTGACGGTGCCAGGGTGGAGGGAAGAATCGTGAGCGTACGCATCAGCCGTCAACATTGGGATGGTTTGCTGGGGGAGCTGGATCAGGCGCGACGTCAGCGTCATCTACTGACTTATCGGGCCTTGCTGGAGCGGTTGCAACTGCCGACACCGGCCATGCAGACTCTTACCGCCGCGCTTGAGCATCTGGCGGCGCTGGACGCCAGGGCCGAACAACCGCTGCGCAGTTCGCTGGTGATCAGTCAGGGCGCGAGCCGTTTGCCCCGCACCGGTTTTTTTGAGTGTGTCGAACGTCTCGGGCGTTTTTCCGGGCCGTCCGATGGCGTCGCTGCGGCCTCCTGGCATGCGTCGGAAGTGGTGCGTGTCTTCGAATACGAATACCCGGAATCGGCGGAGGCCTGAGTGTTCTTGCGCCTCAAGGCGCGGGCCGGCTACTGGCTGGCCCGCCGGTTGTTTCATTGGTCGTGGCTGGTGCGCCAGCCGCGTGGCTGGCACTGGCTGGAAGGCCAGTTTGCGCGCATGGCCAACCTTGGCGATGTCGGTGCGCAAAGCTTCTACGGGCACATCCTGACCTTTCGCGGCGTCGGCCTCGGTGCGCGCGAAGAGGGCGTGCGCTTGTTGCGCCTGGCAGCGCTCGGTGGTGACGGCAAAGCGGCTTATCAGCTTGGCGTGATCAGCCTCGCTGGCACACCGAGCAAAGCGCCGGACGCTGTCGAAGCCGCGCGCTGGTGGGGCATCGCTGCCAAGGCCGGGCACCCTTTGGCCGAGCTCAAGTTGCAAAAACTGAGCCGCGACGATTCAATGCATTAAATCGATTTCTGTCAGTTTTATAAACGTGGCGTGAGGTTTTCCTCACGCCACGTTTGCATTTTTGCGTATCTGTTTATCAGGTAGCGATTTATTACAGACAAGTCCTACAGGTATCGCCTACTTGCCTGACTTCTTTCCCGATTGATCCCCCGCACAGTTCCCGCGCCTAACTTTTTGCGCGAGGGAACGCTCATGTTTGACCCGCTGAACCCATCCACTTCTTCGCACCTGCGCGTGCGCTGATGGACGCCATCGACCGCATCGAGCAAGCACTCGACAGCTTTCCCGGCACCCTCAGTCTCTACCGCCAGCAACTTGAGCATTGGGCCAGTCGCACCGCCGACTCGGTCAGCCATGCGGCGGACCTGCCATCGCTGATGGGCATGGAGCGGGTCATTCGATTCGGCGAACACAGCACCACCGTCAGCAGTGCCGACGACCAGTTTTTCTCAGGGGGCGTGCAGTGTCCGCAGGGCGGGGTGATGCAGATCGAGAGCAAGTTCGAGTCGGTTTACGACATTGCGCTCGGCAACATTCAAGTCGATGTGATCGCCATGGACGGTGGCGAAGCGACGCCGGTGACCCTTGATGCACAAGGCAAGGGGTCGTTCAAAGGCACGCCGGGCAAGTTCTACCGGGTGCAGGTGCACAGCGCGGTCACGCCGGGTCAGCTCGACGATCTTTTCAAAGCCTACGACGGCCTGACCCGCGAACTGGATGGCTGGCTGCGCAGCGAATGGCAGGGTTTCAAGCCGCAATGGTCGCGGTCCGCGGCGACGGCAGCCGGCAACGGCCTGCTGGCCGGCAGTTGGGCGGCGATCGAGGGTGTCTGGGACAGCATCGGCCTGCTCTCGGATATCTTGCGCGACCCCGGCGCGTTTGTTGAGCGACTGGGCAGCGGCGCAACCGAATTGATGGCGCTGGCCACGACGGCGCCTGAGCTGATGGAAAAGCTGCAGTTGCTGGTCAGTGACGAAGCGGCGCTGTGTTTGCTGCTGCGTACGGCCAGCCTTTGGCTGGAGATGCTGCCGCCCAGTGAGATCGCCGGCAAAACTGCCGAAGCCGCATCAATGATGATGGTTCAGTTGCTCATCGATGTGCTGATCGGCGTGGTCCTGACATTCGCCAGTGGCGGCGCGGGCATTGCCTATCTGAGCCTGCGTCTGGCCGACCGCGCCGTGCAATTGCTCGCAGCGGTGAAGCGTCTGGTCAAGGCCATCTTCACCATCGTCAGCACCTTCATTGAATACGTCGATCGCTACAAGAGCGTCGCCGCTCGCGGTATCGCCGCCGGGGTGAAAAAAGGCCGGATGCAATTGCGTTGGGACGCCAGGCGCAACACCACGCTGAAGCAAGACGAACCGCACGACGACTCCCCCGACCAGGCCAAAAACCCCAACGGCGACAGCGCCGATTGCGTGCCGCTGACCTGCACCAATGGTTGCCCGGTGTCGATGGTTACCGGCGAAGAACTGCTGACCCTGACGGATGCGGTGCTGGATGGTGTGCTGCCGTTCGAGTTCAGCCGTTTGTATCGCTCGAGCGCCGTCGAGATCGACATTGGCCTGGGGTTTGGCTGGAGCCATTCACTGGCGCATCGGCTGGAGTTTGAGGGTGACTTTGTTGTCTGGGTCGACCATGAAAACCGGCGTACGCGGTTTCCGTTGCCCAGTGCTACCCGGCCGGCAATTCATAACAGTTTGTCGCGGGCGGCGGTTTTTCTTGGCGATGAACCGGAGGAACTGATTCTCGCGCTGGCCGGCGAGGCGGCGCGGTTTTATCACTTTCGCGCCGGGCGGCTGACGGCGATCAGTGATGTGTATGGCAATCGGCTCGCGGTGCAGCGCGATCGGGCTGATCGGGTGCAGCGGCTGGATAACGGCGCCGGTCGGGCTTTGTCGCTGCGCTATGACCGCGCGCAGTTGGTCGGCGTGGATTATCAGGTGTTTCGTGAGGCTGTCTGGCACACCGAACAGACCCTCGTTAGTTATGGCTTCGACGCCTATCAAAATCTGATCGAAGCGACCAACGCGGTCGGCGACAGCGAGCGCTACGACTACGACGACGCTCATGTCATCTTGCAGCGGCAACTGGCCGGCGGGGCGAGCTTCTTCTGGGAGTGGGAACGCTCCGGCAAGGCTGCACGTTGCGTCAGGCATTGGGCCTCGTTCTCGCAAATGAACACCCGCTACGTCTGGGCCGACGACGGCAGCGTCGCGGTGCAGTACGTCGACGGCACCGAAGAAACCTACGTCCACGACGACCGCGCGCGGCTGGTGCGCAAGGTTGAGGCGGACGGCGGCGAACACCTCAAGGCCTATGACGCTGCCGGCCGGTTGATCGCCGAGCAGGACCCGCTGGGCGCGGTTACCGAATACCGCTACGACGAAGTCGGACGGCTGATCGCGCTGATTCCCCCGGACGACGCGCCAACGTCCTACGAGTATCGCAACGGTTTCCTCTACCGGCGTTCGCGCGGCGATGCGGTGTGGATCTACCGGCGCAACGCCGAGGGCGATGTCACCGAAGCGGTCGACCCTGACGGTCAGGTCACCCATTCCTACTACAACGTGCGCGGGCAACTGCTGTCGATCCGCTACCCGGACAGCAGCCGGCATCGGCTGGTGTGGAATCCGCTCGGTCAGTTGACCGAAGAAACCCTGCCCGACGGCGGCGTGCGGCGTTTTTCCTACGACGCGTTGGGGCGGCGAACTACGAGTGCCGACGAACACGGCGCCGTTACACGCCAGCAGTGGGACGCCGTTGGCCGACTGATCCAGACGACATTTCCTACCGGCAGCAGCCGCGCCTACAGCTACGGCGCCTACGGCCAGGTCACCGCCGAACGCGACGAACTCGGGCGCATCACCCGTTACGAGTATGACGATGACTTGCACTTGGTCTCGCGGCGGATCAATCCCGACGGCACGCAGGTGCAGTACCGCTATGACCATGCGCAGCTGCTGCTCACCGAGATCGAAAACGAGTCCGGGGAAAAGTATCGGCTGGACTACACGCCGAGCGGATTGATCCGACAGGAAACCGGGTTTGATGGACGCCGGACCGCGTATGCCTACGACCTGAACGGGCATCTGCTGGAGAAGACCGAGTTTGGTGATGACGGCTCATGTTTGCTGACTGCTTATGAGCGCGATGCTGCTGGCCGCCTACTGATAAAGACCCTGCCCGATGGGGTGAAGGTCGAATATTCCTACGACCGACTCGGCCGCCTCATCGCCGTCGATGACGGTAACAATCACCCGCTGGCCTTCGAATACGACCGTCAGGATCGGCTGATCACCGAGCACCAAGGCTGGGGCACCCTGCGTTATGGCTACGACGCCTGCGGTCAGCTCAAACGTCTGCGCCTGCCGGACAACAGCAAGCTCGACTATCACTACGCCAAGGGCGGCGCGCTGACCGCGATCGACCTCAACGGCACACCGCTGACTCGCCACGTCTACCAGTTCGGCCGTGAAGTGCAGCGCCAGCAAGGCCTGCTGCTCAGCGAATATGCCTACGACGAACAGGGAAGATTGCTCGCCCACGCCGTAGGCCATCAGCGCGATTCGCTCTACCGCCGCGATTATGCCTACAGCGCCAACGGCAACCTTGCGCACATCGCCGACAGCCGCCACGGCCAGCGCACCTACGGCTACGACGCCCTCGACCGACTGATCCGCGTCCGCCACTCCCGCGACGAACTGCCGGAGTCCTTCGCCCACGACCCGGCCGGCAACCTGCTGATGCAGGACCGCCCCGGCCCGAGCCAGGTCAAAGGCAACCGCCTGCTGATGCAAGGCGACCGCCATTACGACTACGACGCCTTCGGCAACCTGATCCGCGAACGCCGCGGCAAAGCACAAACACTCGTCACCGAATACCGCTACGACAGCCAGCACCGCCTGATCGGCCTGACCCGCCCCGACGGCCAGACCGCCACTTACCAATACGACGCCTTCGGCCGCCGCATCCGCAAAACCGTCGACGGCCAGACCACCGAGTTCTTCTGGCAAGGCGACCAAGTCGTCGCCGAAAGCAGCCAGAACGAATACCGCAGCTACGTCTACGAACCGGGCACCTTCCGCCCTCTGGCACTGCTCGACGGCAAAGGCCCGAAAAAAGCCTGTCCGTTTTACTACCAACTCGACCACCTCGGCACCCCGCAAGAACTCACCGACTACGGCGGCGACATCGTCTGGTCCGCCCAATACGACGCCTACGGCAAAACCGCCGCACTGACCCTCGCCGGCGACGATTACCTGAACCAGCCGCTGCGCTTTCAGGGGCAGTACTTCGATGCCGAAAGCGGATTGCACTACAACCGGCACCGGTATTACGACCCGCGGCTTGGGCGGTATCTGACGCCCGATCCGGTGAAGCTGGCGGGTGGGTTGAATCAGTACCAGTACGTGCCGAATCCGACAGGGTGGGTGGATCCGTTGGGGTTGAGTTCCAATTGTCCACCGCCGAATAAAGCTGAAAAGAACTGCCAGTTACCGACTGTTGATAACCGTGCGCCGATTTTGCCTAAGCCGCTGCCTGAGGCAGATGCTAAGCGCGAAGTTTTGGCATGGGAGAGGCGATACCGTATGCACTCGGTAGAAAAACATGGCCCCGAAATCCCTGATGCAGCGCTGAAGCAGCGTTCTATTGATGGTTCTCACCCAACTAAAAAAGGTAGAAGGGAAGCCATAAATGCGAGTTCACAATTCACCAGCTGGTCTTTACAGCATCAGGCTATCGCTTATGCTCTTTCCAAGATGAATAAGGCTGTGCCGGAGCCTACCGGACATGACGCGGCAGGTAATCCCTACGTCCGCGTACAAATTCCCGGAGTAGGGAGAGGATATAAACCGAATAGCAAAGATCCTGCTAATCCGAAATATATTGAAGTGATGAATGAGGCAGAAATAAGGTTTCGTAGAAACGATGTCAAACGTCCATTCACGGCTTTCACCAGGTAGGAAGATAATTGTGAAGTCACCATTTGAAAATGTAGCCCTTTCTTGGGAGCCAAAAGTTTCCTATTTTCTGGGGGCACTCGAAATTTATGATAGAGAGGAAGAGGGGGAACTATATCTGCAGTACGACCCGAATGCCCCGGGGGAACGGAAGGAGGTAATTGAAAAGTTTTTAATTCCTAGTCTTGACTATCTTGGCTATAGACACAAATACGCCTTGCTCGAAGTGTTGAGAAATGCTCTGGCGGATCAGAGTTATGATTTCTCTGCGCTATTTGAAAGTGATTATGATGAGTGCATAACCATGGTGTGGAGCGAGGGCGAAGTGGAGGATGCTCGTCTTTTTTTTGAGGATGTTTATCGGGTGGCTAGTGAAGTCTGGGAGCAGGATTTACACCACGCCAGTCTTGAAGATCAATTATCTTGGTGATGCGTGATGCGTGATGCGTGATGCGTGATGCTGGTGCGCCGTTTCATTATCAAAAATAGAATTGGGAGGACGGTTTGCGAGAAGCCCGCTTCCAAAAAGTTTTAGTCGTTTAGCTAATCAATATTGGCAATTGAGGGATAGGTGCGCTGCCAGCGTCTAGTAAATGCACACTAAACCCCACAACATTCTTCGCATGATGCTTCGCCTGCGAAGCCATCTCCGCCAGCTGGCTCGCATCCAGTTCCGCACAGGCTTCCGGGCGAAGGTGCACCACCCCGATCGATAACGACAACAACGCAAACTCCTGCCGCACACCCTGACGATTCGGCGCAACAAAACACCCTGCCTCAAGATGTTCAGGCCGATAGAACCGGCGGCATTGGCTCTGAAAGTCGTCGAGCAGTTGATTGAGGCGTTTGCGCCAGTCTTCCGGGCCGAGGACGAGGAGGAAGTCGTCGCCGCCGATGTGGCCGACGAAGTCGCGGGTGGGGTCGATGCGTTCGTTGAGGCATTGGGCGAGGCAGAGCAGGACTTCGTCACCGCGGCCGTAGCCGTAGATGTCGTTGAAGGGTTTGAAGCTGTCGATGTCGACGTAGCAGATGATCGACTCGCGGCCTTGCTGCAGCAAGCGGGTCAGGCACTGCTGAATCGGTACGTTGCCGGGCAGCAAAGTCAGCGGGTTGGCGTAGCGGGCCTGCTGGATTTTCAGTTCGGTGATCAGTTTGAGCACGTTGATCACCCGGCCGAGGCCGAGGTAGCTGCCGTTGAGGGTGATGATGAAGTCTTCTTCGATGCGCTGGCGGGCGCGGCTGGTGATCAGGCGGCTGACTTGTTGCAGCGACTGGCTCATTTCCACGGCGAGGAAGTCGTCGCTCATCAGGCGGCTGATCGGTTTGCGTGCGAACAGGTCGGTGGCGAAAGGCTTGAGCAGTGCGTCGGACAACGAATGGCGGTGAACAATGCCAGCCGGTTGGCCCTGTTCGTCGAGCACCGCCAGCGAGTTGAGGTTGGCCTGGCGGCGGAACGCTTCGAGCACGGTTGCGGTGGGTGTATCGCGATGCACCGCCGGTTGCTCGTTGAGCAGGGCGCTCAGGTCGCTGCCTTCGTCGTTCAGCGCTACGGCGCTGCTGTCGTGTTTCGGCATCAAGGCGCGGGAGTCGCGCGATGGCTGTTCCTGGGGGCGACCGAGCAGATAGCCCTGCACCAGATCGACACCCATTTCAGTGAGTACGGCGAGTTCTTCCGGCAGTTCGATGCCTTCGGCGATCACTTGTGCCCGCGAGGCTTTGGCGATTTGCAGGATCGAGCCGACGAACTCGCGCTTCAACGCATCCTGATGAATGCCATCGATGAAATGCCGGTCGATCTTCACGTAATCCGGGCGCAGCTCAGACCAAAGGCGCAGGCTCGAATACCCGGCGCCAAGGTCATCCAGCGCAATGGAAAAACCCATCGCCCGGTAATGATGCAGGGCGGTTTGCAACAACTGGAAATCGTCGATCGGCGTCTGCTCGGTCAGTTCGATAACCACCTGACTGGGCGGAATGCCGAAGTCCTGCAGGAGCTGCAAAGTTCGTCCGGGTTGATGCGCCGCTTCGAGCAGAGATTCCGGTGAGACGTTGAGAAACAGTTTGCCCGGAAGCTTCTGCTCGTTGAAACGCCGGCAGGCGGATTCTCGACAAGCGATCTCGAGTTCGCTCAGGCGCCCGGCCTGACGCGCCACGGCGAACAGGGCGATCGGTGAGTGCAGAGGGCTGTTGGATGGGCCGCGCGTCAGCGCTTCGTAACCGAGGATGCGTCGCTCGGAGAGACTGATGATCGGCTGGAACAGGCTGTGCAATCCGCTTTGAGTCAGGATCGAGCTCAACGCGCTCAGCTGTTCGGTCGTGGTCATGGCAGTCTCTGGCGATAAAAAAAGGACCGGGAGCACTCTTGGTTCAGAGTAACTCCCGGCCCTTTATTGCACGACAGAATGATGACTGTTTGATGACGATCCGGGGATCGTCAGCATTAATTTGCCATCACTTACTTCTTGGCCACCTGATTGCTCAGCTTCAGGTAATCGAGCAATACGCGCCCGGTTTCGCTGAGGTAGGCATCGTCTTCCGGTTTGACTTTGTCCGGATCGGCTGCCGCCAGTGCGTCATCGTCTTCTTTCTTCAGCTCTTTAAGCGGTTCTTCGCCTTTGGCCTTGCGACGCAGGTTCTCCATCGTCAGTTGCTTGGCGTCGATGTCGGCGTGCTGGGCACGACGCTCGGCTTCGTTGAGGCTGACGGTTTTTTCTTCCATCAGTTTCTGCGCCAGCGCCAGCTTGTCACGGATGAACACGAACTCGGCATCCTTGGCGGTGCGCGTGTCATGTTCGGACTTGAGCTGAGCCAGGTACGGTTTGAACGGATCGGCCGCCGGTTTGATTGCCGCGCGGATGGTGTCCCACGGCATGGCTTCCGGCAGTGCGCTCTCACCGATTTCCTTGGTATCGATCAGCGACGGGTAGTCGATGTCCGGCAGCACGCCCTGGTGCTGGGTGCTCTGCCCGGAGACCCGGTAGAACTTGGCCAGGGTCAGTTTCAGTTCGCCGTGGTTCAGCGGCTGAATGGTCTGCACAGTGCCTTTACCGAAGGTCTGGCCGCCGATGATCAGCGCACGGTGGTAGTCCTGCATGGCGCCGGCGAAGATCTCCGACGCCGAGGCGGACAAGCGGTTGACCAGCAACGCCATCGGGCCTTTGTAGAACGCGCCCGGGTTCTCGTCTTCCAGCACGTCGACGCGGCCATCGGCATTACGTACCAGTACGGTCGGGCCCTTGTCGATGAACAGGCTGGTCAGCTCGGTGGCTTCCTGCAGGGAACCGCCGCCGTTGTTGCGCAGGTCGATGACCACGCCGTCGACTTTGTCCTTCTGCAGTTCGGTCAGCAGCTTCTTCACGTCGCGCGTGGTGCTCTTGTAATCCGGATCACCGGCACGGAACGCCTTGAAGTCGAGGTAGAAGGCCGGAATCTCGATCACGCCGAGCTTGTAGTCCTTGCCGTCCTGTTTCAGGTTCAGCACCGACTTCTTCACGGCCTGGTCTTCGAGCTTCACCGCTTCACGGGTGATCGGCACGATCTTGGTGGTCTGGTCGTTCGGCGCATTGCTCGCCGGAATCACTTCCAGACGCACCACGGTGCCTTTCGGCCCACGGATCAGCTTGACCACTTCGTCCAGACGCCATCCGACCACGTCGACCATCTCTTTGTTGCCCTGGGCAACGCCGATGATCTTGTCGGCCGGGGCCACTTGTTTGGTCTTGTCAGCCGGGCCTGCCGGCACCAGACGCACGACTTTCACCTGATCGTTGTCGCTCTGCAACACGGCACCGATGCCCTCGAGGGACAGGCTCATGTTGATGTCGAAGTTCTCCGCGTTATCCGGCGACAGATAGTTGGTGTGCGGATCATAGGACATGGCGAAGGTGTTGATGTACGCCTGGAAGATGTCTTCCGGACGGGTCTGGTCCAGGCGCGCCAGCTGGTTCTTGTAGCGCTTGGTCAGGGTTTCCTGGATCTGCTTGGGCTCTTTGCCGGCGATCTTCATCCGCAGCACTTCGTCCTTGACGCGTTTGCGCCAGAGGTCGTCGAGTTCAGCGGTGGACTTGAGCCAAGGGGCGTCCTTGCGATCGATCAGCAAGGTCTCTTTGGTGGTGAAGTCCATCTTGTCGACGCCTTTGTTCAGCTCGGCAAGGGCGAAGTCCAGACGCGCCTTGACGCGGTCCAGATAGCGCTTGTAGATGGTGAACCCGGCGTTGAGGTCGCCGCTCTTGAGGAAGTCGTCGAACTGGGTCTTCCACTTGTCGAATTCGGCGATGTCGCTGGACATGAAATAACTGCGCGACGGATCCAGCAGCTTGAGGTAGCTGTCGTAGATGATCACCGAACGCGCATCGTCGAGCGGCGGTTTGCTGTAGTGGTGACGCTTGAGCAACTCGACGACATTCAGGCTGGCGATGACTTCATCGCGATCAGGCTGCAACTTGTCCCAGCTGTTGGCTGCGAATGTAGTGCCCGACACCGGCAACAGACCGATACCGATAAAAAGAGCGAGGGCGGTGCTGGGGAGCAGATGCTTCATGCTGATTCGACGCGGGGACAATTGATAACGCATATTAGGCCGTCTTTGAAGTCGCCGGTTCTACGAGAGCCGGTCGCATAATGCAAAAAGCCCGGCGCTACAGCTTCGGGCTCAGTCCAGACTCACTATGGAGGCACTGTGAAGGCATTGCAAGGCGTTGACGGTCAAGTGGCATGGGTTGAAGAGCCGAGTCCTACGTGCGATGTAGGACAAGTCCGTATTCGAGTGGCGGCAGCCGGCCTCAATCGCGCCGATTTATTACAGAAAGCGGGGCTGTATCCGCCTCCGCCGGGTGCCAGCCAAGTGCTCGGTCTAGAGTGTTCCGGGGTCATCAGCGAGGTCGGCGCGGGCAGCGCGTGGCAGGTTGGCGATCGGGTGTGCGCCTTGCTGGCCGGGGGCGGCATGGCGGAAGAGGTGGTTGTCGATGGACGGCACGTGCTGCCGGTTCCCGAAGGCGTTTCGCTGATCGAAGCCGCCGCATTGCCCGAGGTTTATGCAACAGTCTGGCTGAATGTATTTCAGCTTGCGGCGCTCAAGCCCGGTGAGAAAGTTCTCCTGCATGCCGGTGCCAGTGGAATCGGTTCAGCCGCCATTCAGTTGTGCAAGGCGTTTGGTAACCCGTGCTGGGTCAGCGTCGGCTCTGCCGAACGTCTGAATTACTGCGAGTCGCTGGGCGCGCAGGGCGGTGTGCTGCGCACTGACGACCTGCAAAGCCTGCGCGATTTAGGTCCGTTCGATGTGATCCTCGATCCGGTCGGCGGTAACTATTCGGCGCTGAATCTGCAGCTGGTGGCGCTGGACGGGCGCTGGGTGCTGATCGGTCTGATGGGCGGCCGTGAGGCGAAACTGGATCTGGCGCAGGTGCTGGCCAAGCGCGTGCAACTGCTCGGCTCGACGTTGCGCAGTCGCAGTGATCAGTTCAAGGCGGATCTGCTCAGCGATCTCGGCCAGCAGGTGTGGCCGTTGTTTGCTGAAGGGCGGTTGCGTCCGCAATTGGCCAAGGCGTTTGCGGTGAAGGATGCTGAGGCGGCGTTTGCCGAGCTGGCGAGTAATACGGTGGCGGGGAAGTTGGTGTTGGTGATTGATGAGCAATTGAGCTGACAATACAGCCCTCCTGTAGGCGTGAGCCTGCTCGCGATAGCACCGTGTCAGTCACCATCACAGTTGGCAGATAGAGCGCAATCGCGAGCAGGCTCACTGCTACAGGGATCGGTTTATTTCCACAGATGGATCGGCCAGCCGGATTTCTCTGCGTGTTCGAGCAGCACCGGGTCCGGGTTGACCACATGCGGAAAATCCACTTTCAGCAACAACGGCAGATCATTGCGCGAGTCGGAGTAAAAACTCGCGCCTTCGAGATTCTCTTCCTCGGCATCCAGCCATTCCAGCAAACGCGTGATCTTGCCTTCGCGATAGGTCAGGGTGCCAACGGTCTTGCCACTGTAAACGCCGTGGGCGACGTCCAGTTCGATGGCCAGCACCTCATCGATGCCCAACCGTTCGGCGATCGGCTTGACCAGGTGCGTACCCGACGCCGAAATCACCAGAATCCGATCGCCGGCCTTGCGGTGCGCGGCGATGGTTTTGGTGGCGTCGCTGAAGATGATCGGTTCGATGAAATCTTCTACCCACGGGCCCACCAAATGCTCGATTTCTGCCGGCGTGCGGCCGATCAGTGGTTCAAGGCTGAAGGCCATGTAGTCCTCCATCGCCAGGTGGCCGCGGCCGTAGGCGTCCATCAATTCCTTGTCGCGCTGCATGAACGACTCGCCATCGACCCAGCCGAGGCGGACCATTTGCTCGCTCCAGAGCGAGGAGCAGTCGCCGTGAATCAACGTTTCGTCCAGATCAAAAATTGCCAATGCCATCGGTTCTCTCCGAGAACAGCTGCAAGCTACAAGCTTCGAGCTGCAAGAATTAAAATCAGATACACCGCAGTCTACAGCTTGAAGCTTGCAGCTCGAAGCTTGCAGCTGCTCCTAAGCTACTTCACACAGAGCCGTCGGATCGATGGAAAGTGCCAGTCGCTGACCATCGGGAAGCAAATCCGCAGCCGAGCGGTTGAGTACATCCACCACCAATTCCACGCCGCGCGCTTCGACACGATAGCGAATGACATTGCCCAGCAGGCTATGGCTGCGGATCTGCGCGTCGGGTTCGCCGTTGAGGCTCAGTTCGATGGCTTCCGGACGAATCGCGATGCGGTGGTGGATCGGCCGTTGCAGCAGCTTCGACGCGGCCTCGGCATCGAGCAGGTTGTAATTGCCGATGAAGCCGGCGGCGAATACATCGACCGGGGCAGTGTAGAGGGTTTCGGCGTCGCCGCTCTGGACGATCCTGCCCTGATTCATCAGGAAGATTCGATCCGACATGGTCAGCGCTTCTTCCTGATCGTGGGTGACGAAAATCGTGGTCAGGCCGAGTTCGCGCTGGATCTGCCGGATCTGTTCGCGCAGGTGTTTGCGTATCCGTGCGTCGAGGGCCGACAGCGGCTCATCGAGCAGGAGCAAACGCGGGCGGGTGACCAACGAGCGGGCGAGGGCGACGCGCTGGCATTGGCCGCCGGACAGTTGATGCGGGTAGCGGCTGGCGAAGTCGTGCAGTTCAACCAGTTTCAACACCTCGGAAACACGTTTATGGCTGTCGTCGCTATTGACCTTCTGCATGCGCAAACCGAAGGCAACGTTCTGCTCGACGGTCATGTTGGGAAACAGCGCATAGCTCTGGAACACCATGCCGATGCCGCGTTTCTGCGGGCTCAACGGCACGAGGTCGACGCCGTCGAGAAGGATCTGCCCGCCATCTACCGGCGTCAGCCCGGCGATGCAGCGCAACAGGGTCGACTTGCCGCAACCGGACGGGCCGAGAAGGGTCACGAACTCACCCTTGTTGATCTCGCAGTTGATGTCGCTGAACACCGTGGTGCCCGCGTAGTTTTTCTGCAGGTGTTGGACGCTGACATAGCTCATTCGCTTTTGTCCTTGTTCAAGGTGTTGGCGATCCAGGTCAGGACCAGCACGAAAAAGAAATACGAGATGACCAGCGCACTGGTGAAGTGACCGCTGCTGTTGCGCATGTTGTTCAGGTACACCTGCAGGGTTTCGTAGCGGGTGCCGACGAGGATGTTGGCGAAGACGAACTCACCGAACAGGAACGAGAACGACAGCAGCAGCGCCACCATCAGGCCTTTGCGCAGGTTCGGCAGCACCACCAGAAACGCCGCCTGAAAGGTGCTGGCGCCGAGCAGTTGCGCGGCGTCCATCAGGTCGCGCAGGTTGATCGCTTGCAGGTTGTTGGTGATCGCCCGGTACATGAACGGCAGCGCCACGGTGAAGTAGCAACCGATGAGAATCCACGGCGTGCCGACCATCGCCATCGGCCCGGAGCCGTAAAGCTGCAACAGGCCCACCGAGGACACCACCGGCGGCACCGCGAAGGGCAGCAGGATCAGGATGTTCATCAGTGCATCGAGTTTCGGGAAGTGGTAATGCACCACGAACAGCAGCGGCAGGATCAGCACCACCGACAGCACCAGCGCGCCGACGCACACTAGCAACGACTGGCCGAAGGCGTGCAGGAAACGCGGATCGCTCCATAGCTGGATGTACCACTTGAAGGTGAAGCCGCTGGGCAGAATGGTCGCCGACCAACTGCTGGCGATCGAGTACACCAGTGTGCCGGCCAGTGGTAGCAAGAGGATCGCAAACAACAGGTACACCACGACGCGGTGGTAGAGGCCGGCCGGGCCGGATTCAGCGCGAGACATGGTAGCTCCTCTTCAACAGCAGTTGATGCACGACGGTGACGATGGTCATCAGCGCCACCAGCACCACGGCCAGCGCACTGGCCAGATTCGGGTCGAGCGAGATGTCCCCGGAAACCATTGCGGCGATGCGGATCGGCAGCACGTTGAAGTTGCCGGTGGTCAACGCATACACCGTGGCATACGCGCCGAGGGCATTGGCCAACAGGATCACGAAGGTGCCGAGCAGCGCTGGCGTCAGCACCGGCAAACCGATGTGCCGCCAGAACTGCCAGCCATTGGCACCCAGCAGCGCGGCGGATTCGCGCCAGTCTTCACGCAGCGCGTCAAAGGCCGGGTAGAGCAGCAGCACGCCGAGGGGAATCTGGAAGTAGGTGTAGAGAATGATCAGGCCGGTTTTCGAGTACAGGTTGAAGTCCTGAATGATCCCGGATTGTTTCAACATGATCGTGATGCTGCCGTTGAAACCGAGCAGGATGATGAACGCGAACGCCAGCGGCACGCCGGCGAAGTTGCTGGTCATGTTGGCGAAGGCGTTGACGAAGTTGCGCAGTTTGGAGTCGACCCGACGCAGCGAATACGCACCGAGGACGGCGATCAGGATGCCGAACACGCTCGACCAGAAGCTGATTTCAAGGCTGTACTGGATTGCCTGCCGATAGAACTTCGATCCGAAGATTTTGCTGAAGTTGGCCAGGCCCCAACCGGATTCTTCCGATTGCAGGCTGTTGATCATCACCCAGACAAGCGGGGCGATTTCGAAGACGATGAAGAACAGCGCGAACGGCACCAGACACAGCGCCGCCAGCCATTTGCCGCGAGTCATGGCGTTCACTTGAGCAGCTCCCGGCACACAGGTTTATCGTGGGGCACGCCGAGCAACTCGCAGACGGTGCCGCAGATGTCGGTCTGTCTGGGCGCAGCGTTCGCGTTCAGGCTGAAGGCATCGCCGAGGACGAACAGCGGCACCTGGCGTTCTTCCGGCAGCAGGCCGTTGTGCGAGCGATCGTTGTTCATGCCGTGGTCGGCGGTCACCAGCACGTGATAGCCGGCGTCGAGCCAGGCTTGCAGGTAATCGGCGAGGACAATGTCGACCGAGCGGGCGCTGTTGCGGTATTGCGAGCTGTCGAGGCCGTGCTTGTGCCCGGCGTCGTCGATGTTCATCGGGTGTACGAGCAGGAAATTCGGCGCGTGGCGCAGGCGCAGGTTTTCCGCGTCGGCGAACAGGTGCGAATCCGGGTAGTGGTCGTTCCAGTAGAAATGCCCATGCTGGATCGGCAACGACGGATCGTCAGTGTGCCGGTCACGGGCCGCCACGAATGGCGAACGGTTGTACAGTTCGCTGACCCAGTGATAGGCCGCCGCAGCGGTTTTCAGACCGGCATCGCGTGCATAGTGATAAACGCTGCGCTGAGTGGACAGGCGTGAGACGTTGTTGTGGACGATGCCGCTGTCGATCGGCGGCACGCCGGTGAGAATGCATTCATAAAGCGGTCGGGACAGGGCCGGCAGTTCGCACTCCAGTCGATAGAGCGCGGCGCGTCCTGCGCCAACATAAGCCTGCAGATGCCCCATGGCGTGATGCGCGACCTCGTAATTGAGGCCATCGAGCACGACAAGGATGACGTTGTGCTTCATAGGGGCAAGAACTCCGCGAAAGTCAAATATTCCGAAATCAACTCAATCCCTTGTGGGAGCGAGCTTGCTCGCGAAGGCGTCAGATCAGCCAACATCAATGTTGAATGAATAACCGCATTCGCGAGCAAGCTCGCTCCCACAGGGATCTTTGTCGGATCAAGCAGTGGGTCAAGCCATCACTTCATCTCTACGATGACTTCTTCGTTCCACTGCTGCGGCAAGGATTTGGAGGTCTTTTCCCAGGCATCGGCGTCCTTGATCGGGGTGACCTTCTTGTACTGCTCGTTCGGCAGCAGTTTGGCTTTGACGTCTTCCGGCAGTTGCAGGTGTTCGGCACGGATCGGACGGGCATTGCCGCGGGCGAGGTTGGTCTGGCCGGCGTCGCTGAAGATGTATTCGCGGGTCAGCTTGGCGGCGTTGGGGTTTTTCGCGTACTTGTTGATGATCGTGGTGTAGCCGGAAATCACCGAACCGTCGGACGGGATCAGCACCACGTAATCATCCGGGTTGGCCATCTTGGCTTTGTAGCTCAGGCCGTTGAAGTCCCAGACCACCCCGACTTCGATCTCGCCTTTTTCCATGGTGGCGATGGTCGGGTTGGCCATCGACAGGCGACCCTGTTTGGCGATGTCAGCGAACAGCAGCAGGGCCGGCTTGATGTTCTTCTCGTCGCCACCGTTGGCCAGTGCAGCGGCGAGCACGCCGTTGGCGGCTTGGGCGGCGGTGCTCACGTCACCGATGGAGACCTTGTATTTGCCGCTTTTCAGGTCAGCCCATTTGGTCGGCACGTCGGAGCCGTGCAGCAGCTTCTTGTTGACGATGAAGGCGATGGTGCCGGTGTAGGCCAGCGCCCAGTTGCCGTCCTTGTCCTTGGCCCAGTCCGGTACCTGATCCCAGGTGCTTGGCTTGTATGGTTGCACCACGCCCTGCTTGACCGCGATCGGGCCGAAGGCCGCGCCGACGTCGCCGATGTCGGCGGTGGCGTTGTCTTTCTCGGCGGCGAACTTGGCGATTTCCTGCGCCGAGCTCATGTCGGTGTCGATGTGTTTCAGGCCATATGTCTTGGCCAGGTCTTCCCAGGTGCCTTTCCAGTTGGCCCAGTCATCGGGCATGCCGACGCTGTTGACGGCGCCTTCCGCTTTGGCAGCGGCTTCGAGGGTTTTCAGATCGGTGCCGGCCGCCATGGCGGAGGTGCACAGTGCAATGGTCGAGCCTAACAGTGTTGCCAGGAAAAGCTGTTTCATTCCGAAGCTCCTTGGTCGTGTTCAACGCTGCGATTGCGGTTTGTGTTGGTCTAGGTCAGCAATACCTGAGCCAATTTAAGCGGACTGGATGACACTTTAATGTCGACGGCGGTTGGTCCGGCCTTTTCTGTGCCCGGTGTGGGCAGGTGCTCGCTAAGCGTAGACCAACCCCGAAGGCCCGGTACGCAAGGGACTTGGCCGATGTATTGCAAGTCGTGAGCACGACCGCTGGGCAGTTTTGTCATCTGCCGGTCATCTGCACTGCCTAGGCTTGCAACATCCGCAAACGGCTCGTTGGCCGTGCGCTTTTGCCCCGAAACAGTGCTGGTCTAGTCCAGATAGGTAACGTTGATGCGTGATGAGGCAACAAAAGCGGTGACAGCGATTGGCCAGGTGTTGCAGGAGCAGCTCGATCACGGCTTGCTGGCGGCAGGCAGCAAGTTGCCGGCCGAGCGCAAGCTCAGCGAGTTGTTCGGCACCACGCGAATTACCGTGCGCGAGGCGTTGTTGCAACTGGAGGCGCAGGGGCAGATATATCGCGAGGAGCGCCGTGGCTGGTTCGTGTCGCCGCCGCGTCTGGCGTACAACCTGATGCAGCGCAGTCACTTTCACGCGATGGTCAGTGCGCAGGGGCGGGTGGCGTCGACCGAGGTGATTTCGGCGCGTTTGCAGCCGGCGTCGGCGGCGGTGTGTGCGTGGCTGCAGTTGCCGGCGCTGTCGAGCGTGATTCAGATTTGCCGGTCGCGGCGCATTGACGGGCGGTTGGTGTTGTATGTGGAGCACTATTTGAACCCGCAGTTTTTTCCGGGGATTCTGGAGTTCGATCTGAATCAGTCGATGACCGAGTTGTATGCGCGGCATTTTGATTTGCATTATGGGCGGGTGCGTTTTGAGATTGTGCCGACGTCATTGTCGGTGGATGCGGCGGCCGCTTTAAGGGTGTCGGTGGGGAGTCCGGGGTTGCGGATTGCCCGGGTCAATTATGATCAGCATGAGCGGTTGATTGATTGTGATCTGGAGTTTTGGCGCCATGATGCGATTCACGTTGGGGTTGATGTGGTTTGATCCTTGGCGGCCTGTGGGCCGACCAGGTTCTGGTTGTTTTGGGGGCATATCCGTTGCTTCGGTAGCGGCTGCTGGCGGTTTCGCCTGACGGCGACTTACTTTTTTACAAGCGCCTAAAAAAGTAAGCAAAAAACGCTTGCTCCTACGTTCGGCCCTCGCAGGCTCGGGTCCCTTCGCTCCGGGATCGATCCGGGCGCAGCGGCTACGGTTTGCTTCGCTGCACCTCCTTCCGCTGTGTCTGGCTACGCCAGACGGTCGCTGCGCTCCCACGCCCGGATCAATCCCTGCGCTCAGCCTTCCGATGTCGCTGGTTAGGCAAGATCAAGGGCACTCGAGCTAACGCTCATTGTTGAGTGGTTAGAAGCGGGTGGTTGGCTTTGGTTTTGTGGTGTGGCTGCCCCTCACCCCAGCCCTCTCCCCCTGGAGAGGGAGCCGATTTTGGTTGATTTCGAGACTTGCGTTCGACTCGGTATCGCGGGTCGGTTTAGCGCTCGCATCCACCACGGTCAGTCCCCTCTCCCTCTGGGAGAGGGCTAGGGTGAGGGGCTTTTGACGTTGAGGGTGGTCTTATTTGCCCACCCCGGCATTCGCATACAGATAATCCGTCGCCAGCGAAGCCAATGTCCTGACTCCAACCACCAGCGCCGACTCGTCGACAAAGAACCCCGGATTATGGTTCGGCGCGGCTTTGCTCATGTCCTGATCCCGTGGCGTCACGCCCAGAAACACAAACAGCCCCGGCGCTTCCTTGGCGAAGAAGGAGAAGTCTTCCGCGCCGCCCACCAGCGGTCCTTGCACGACGTCGTTCTTGGCGGCCCATTTCAGGGTTGGCAGCATTTTCTCGGTGAGCGCCGGGTTGTTGATGGTCGGGTCGTATTTTTCGATGATGGTGACGTCGGCTTTTGCGCCGCCGCTTTCGGCGATTTTTTCGATGGTCTGGCGGACGTCTTTGTGCAGTTTCTGGCGGATGCCGTAGTCGTAGGAGCGGATGGTGCCGGTCATGTCGACGGATTCGGGGATGATGTTGTAGCGGGTGCCGCCGTTGATGGTGCCGATGCTGACCACGGATGGATAAGACGAGATATCGGTGCGGCGGCTGACCACGGTTTGCAGGCCGACGATGGTTTGCGCGCCGACGGTGATCGGGTCGATGCCGTCCCAAGGGCGGCCGGCGTGGGTTTGCTTGCCGAGGATCTTGATGCGCAGGTCGTCGGAGCTGGCGAGGGTCGGGCCGGGGCGGTAGGCGATCTGGCCGGCGGGGACGCCGGCCCAGACGTGGAGGCCGAACACCGCGTCGGGTTTGGGTGATTTCATCACGCCTTCCTGCACCATCATTTTCGCGCCCCAGGTGTTTTTGCCATCGGGGATGAAGTCGCTGGGGCCTTCTTCGGCGGGCTGGAAGTAGAACACCACGGTGCCGGGCAGGGTGTCGCGCATGCCAGTCAGAATTTTCGCCGTGCTCAGCAGGATCGCGGTGTGGGCGTCGTGGCCGCAGGCGTGCATGACGTCGACTTCCTTGTCGAGGTAAGTGCCTTTGGCTTTCGAGGCGAACGGCAGGTCGGAAACTTCCTTGACCGGCAGCGCGTCCATGTCGGCGCGCAGGGCCACGGTCGGGCCGGGCAGGGCGCCTTTGAGGACGGCGACCACGCCGGTGCGGGCCACGCCGGTTTTCACCTCAAGGCCCATGGCTTTGAGCTGCCCCGCGACCAGCTCGGCGGTGCGTTTTTCGCTGTTGCCGAGTTCCGGGTGGGCGTGCAGGTCGCGGCGGGTTTCGAGCAGTTCGGGCTCAAGCTTTTGCGCCTGTTCGGCGATTTGCTCGCGGCTGCTGTCCAGCGTGGCGGCGCCGGCGTGGCTGGCGATCAGGCTGAGCAGGACGGTCTGGGCAATGCGCGTCAGTTGCATGGCTTTCTCCTTGATTATTGTTGTCGGGCTTCCCTGCCTGTGACTGCAACCGCACGCTTGAGTGCTATTCCTTCGGCTGCCCGCCACCGGCGGTGATCACTTGCACGCTCATGCGCGGCGTCGCCAGGTCCAGTCCGGCCTCGTCGAGATGGCGTTTGAGCGACAGGTTGAACGCACGGGAAACTTCCCATTGTTTGATCGGTGCGGTCTTGAAGCGTGCGCGCAAAATCGCACTGCCGGACTCGAAACTTTCCACACCCTGGATTTCCAGCGGCGACCAGATATTGCGCCGTTGCAGCGGATCAGTGCGCATCTTCTGCCCGACGTCGCGCATCAGTTTGATCGCGTCGTCGATTTCCATGTTGTACGGCACCGCCACGCGGAAAATCGCGTAGCCGAACTCTCGCGAGTAGTTCTTGATGCTTTTGATTTCGCTGAACGGAATGGTGTGAACGATGCCGTCGATATCGCGCAGGCGCACGGTGCGGATGGTCAGACCTTCGACCGTGCCGAGGTGGCCGCCGACGTCGACGTAATCGTCGATCGCCAGCGAGTCTTCGATAATGATGAACAGACCAGTGATCAAGTCCGCGACCAGTGACTGCGCACCGAAACCAATGGCCAGACCGATCACACCGGCACCCGCGAGCAGCGGCGTGACGTTCATGCCCATGTTCGCCAGGGCGACGATCAGCGCAATGATGAAAATCGCCACGAACAGCACGTTGCGGATCAGCGGCATCATCGTCTGCGCGCGGGCGTTGGCCAGGCCTTTGCGTGAACGGGTGAGGGCATGGTGAACGGCGGTGTCGGCGAGAATCCAGATCAGCCAGGAAATGATCAGCGTGCCGATCAGGCTGAACAGTTTGACGCTGACGTCATGGCCGTCGCCCTCGGCGAAGCCGATCAGCGAATGGCCCCAGACCCGCAGGCCCAGCTCGATGAACAGCAGCCACACCAGCAGATGCGCGAGGGTGTAGAAAAAGTTTTTCAGGCGTTCCGAATACAGCGCATGACGTTTTGGCCCGCGTTGCGGTTTCAGCGAATGACGGCGGACGAGACCGTTGATGACCATACACAGCACCAGCAGCACCGTGCAGATCAGCGACTGACGCAATGCGGTGCTGGTGTCGCCGGCGGAAACGAAGGTGGCGAACAGCGAAATACCCACCAGCACCAGCGCCGGCACGTACCAGAAGGTGCCAAGGATTTCGATGGTGTCGCTGAGGGCGCGGCGGGTCAGCCGCCGCGATAATGGCTGGTTGCGGATCAGGTGCGCGATCGGTCGGCGGAAACGCAGGATGAATAGACCGGTCGACAACGCCGCCAGCACATTGGCCACGGTCGCGGCGGTGTGGGCCAGATGCACGCCGAGGCTAGCGACCAGACGCGGGTCGCTCAAGGCCTCACCGAACGCGGCGAAGCTGCCGATCAGCCACAGCGGCCGGAACGCCTGATGGCGCAGGATGTAGAGGGCGCGATGACGGTGCGGGCCGTCGAGCAGGGAAAACGCGATCACGCAGATCGCCGAGAAACAGGTGCCGACCACCAGCGCATAGGCCAGCACCATCGCCAGACTCTTGCCCAGAGACGAGGGCAAGGCGTAGCTCATGTACACGGTCATCACCAATGCGATCAGCCACGGCCCGAGCTTGCGCAGGGCAAAGCGCAGCATGTCGAGGGCGCGCGGGTGTTGCGGCAGTTCTTCGGTGAGGCCGAAGCGCAGACGCACGCGGTGACCGAGCCAGATCAGCGCGGCGGCGAGCAGGCTCCAGACCATCAGGATCATCGCGAAGCCGAAAATGATCGGCAGCCATTGATTGGCCGGCAGCATCAGGCCGCGCAATTCGTCCTTGGCCAGATCGAATTCATTGCCCCAGCGATTGAGCGGGCTGTCGGCGCCGGTGAATTGTTTTTCGAAATTGGCGAGGGTGCCGCCGATCAGGCCGAGCACGCCTTCTTCGGGGCTGGCCTGGGCCTTGTTGGTGGCGTCGCGCAGTTTCTTCAAGTCACTCAAGAGTTGCGCGCGCTGCTGGTCGTTTTCCAGCGACTTGATGACTTCGTCGAGGGACTGGCCGAGCGGTTCCTCGGCGACGGGCTGCGCTTTGCCGGTGTTGAGCACGCCGGGCAAACCGACCGCGTTGGCGGGCGCCAGCGGCAGCAGGCACATCAGGCAAACGAGAAACAGACTGGGCAAGGCAAGGAAACGAGCGAACACTGGGCGGTCAACCGGGCAAGGGGTGGATGCGCTGGAGTGTACGAGGCCCATGGGGGCAATGCGAGCCGGCGCGGGTTATTCGTTGAGTTTGGCGAGGATCTTGTAGATCACTGTGGCGAGGATCATCAGCATGCCGATCCACATGGCGAACACGCCGGCGTTCTTGTCACGGAAGTTGAAACCGATTGCCAGCAGGAGCATTCCGCTCAGGATTGGAATGAGCATGGCGTGGAACGACGACATCGAGATCATGGAGACTGCCTTGTCTTTGGGATGATTTGAGTCTAGGCGGCTTTTTGAGCCGGGGAAGTGATGTGGTGCAGGAATTTTCGCTTTCTTGTGTCTGGGCCGGCGCTTTCGCGAGCAGGCTCGCTCCCACATTGGAATGCATTCCAAAGTGGAAGCCCATTTCCTTGAAATGCTTTCCAGGGTGGGAGCGAGCCTGCTCGCGAAGCTTTTCAGCCTTTAAGGCAGGTCACGACTGGCATAGAACGCACTGAGCACTTTGACCAGGTGCGCCAGGTCATGGCTGCCGCACAATTCACGGATCGAGTGCATGGCGAAGGTCGGCAGGCCGATGTCGACGGTGCGCACGCCCAGGTGGCTGGCGGTGATCGGGCCGATGGTCGAGCCGCAGCCCATGTCGCTGCGCACCACGAAGCTTTGCACCGGGACTTCTTCGGCCATGCACAGATGACGGAAGAACCCCGCGGTTTCGCTGTTGGTGGCGTAGCGCTGGTTGCTGTTGACCTTGATCACCGGGCCGGCGTTGAGCTTCGGACCGTGGTTGGCGTCGTGCTTCTCCGCATAGTTCGGATGCACGCCGTGGGCGTTGTCGGCCGAGACCAGCAGGGATTTCTGGATGGTGCGAACGAACTCGTCGCCTTCCGGCAGCACGCGGCGCAGGGTCTGTTCGAGCATCGGGCCATCGGCACCGCAGGCCGAACAGGAGCCGACTTCTTCGTGGTCGTTGCACACCAGCACGCAGGTTTCGTCGGTTTCGGCGTTGAGCAAGGCTTGCAGGCCGGCGTAGCACGACAGCAGGTTGTCGAGGCGCGCGCCGGCGATGAAATCGCCATTGAGGCCAATCACTGCCGCGCTTTGCGTGTCGTAGAAACTCAGCTCGTAATCGAGCACCACATCGGCGTTCAAACCGTGTTCGCGGGCCAGTTGATCGGTGAGCACAGCGCGGAAATCCACGCGCTCGTCACCGGCAAATTGCGCGAGGATCGGCGGCAGCTCGGTCTGCGCGTTGATTGCCCAGCCCTGATTGGCTTCACGGTTGAGGTGAATGGCCAGGTTGGGAATGATCGCGATCGGCGCCTTGAAGTCGATCAACTGGCTTTCGACCTTGCCATCGCGGCGGAAGGTCACGCGGCCGGCCAGCGACAGGTCGCGGTCGAACCACGGCGCCAGCAGTGCGCCGCCGTAGACTTCGACACCCAGCTGCCAGAAGCCTTGACGCTGCAGTTCCGGTTGCGGCTTGACTCGCAGGCACGGGCTGTCGGTGTGCGCGCCGACCAGGCGGATACCGCCATGCAGTGGCGAGGTGCGGCCCATTTTGATGGCGACAATGGAAGAGTCGTTACGGGTGACGTAATAGCGGCCGTTAGGCTCGGTGGTCCACGGTTCGCGCTCATCGAGGCGCACGTAACCGGCGGCCTCCAGACGCTGAACCAGACTGGCGGTGGCGTGGAACGGGGTAGGGGAGGCCTTGAGAAAGTCGATCAGGCCTTGGTTCAACTCTTCGCGCATAAGAAACTCCAGACAGCAATGGGCGGGAGTTTAACGTATTGGCCGAACAATTGAATCCGAACCGGAGCCCCTGTAGGAGTGAGCCTGCTCGCGATCGCGGTGTGTCAGAGCATTATTAATTGACTGACATACCGCTATCGCGAGCAGGCTCACTCCTACAGAGGGACGGTGGTGTTTGTCAGAACGGCGCCGGGCACTCAAAGCGCAGGCGTTCGCCGGTCTGCGGGTGAGTGAAGCTGAGCATGCTCGCGTGCAGGCACAGCCGTGGCCATGCCGCCAGCGCCTGTTCATGGGCATAGAGCCCGTCGCCGAGCAGCGGATGGCCGATCGACAACATGTGCACACGCAACTGGTGCGAACGACCGGTAATCGGCGTCAGTTCGACGCGGCACCAGTCGCCGCAACGCTCGAGCAGCTTCCAGAACGTCAACGCATGTTTGCCGAATTCGTGATCGACCACGTGTCGTGGCTTGGTCGGCGGATCGTAACGCAAGGGCAGATCGATGCTGCCGCTGTCGAGTTCCGGTTGACCCCAGGCCAGCGCGGTGTAGGCCTTTTCGGTTTCGCGGTCGTGAAATTGCCGCGACAGTTCGCGGTGTGTGTCGGCGTCGCGGGCCAGCAGAATGATGCCGGAGGTTTCCCAGTCCAGGCGATGGACGATGCGCGCTTCCGGGTAGCCGTTTTCCTGCAGACGGGTGATCAGGCAGTCCTTGTTGTCGTCAGCGCGGCCGGGCACCGAGAGCAGCAGGGTCGGTTTGTCGACCACCAGTACGGCGGCGTCCTGATGGATGATGCGGATGTTGGACAGCGGCATTAAAACAGCCTCGTAACAAATGCCAACGGCGGTTCAGCGCCACTCCACTGAAGGAATGGCCCTGAACCGCCGTCGTACCTGCCGGATCGACTCAGCGATCGGGCAGGGTGATGTTGAGTTCCAGAATCGAGCAACTGCCCTGGCTTTCCAGTGCAACATGTACGTCGTCGTTGCCGATGTTGACGTACTTGCGGATCACGTCGACCAGTTCCTTCTGCAAGGCTGGCAGGTAATCCGGCGTGCTGCGCTGGCCGCGCTCATGCGCCACGATGATCTGTAGACGCTCTTTCGCTACCGAGGCGGTACTTGGCTTTTTGTTGGCACGAAAGAAGTCAAAAAGGTTCATTACCTACCTCCAAACAGGCGCTCGAAGAATCCCTTCTTCTCGACATCGAGGAATCGGTGGGCTTTTTCTTTGCCCAGCAAGCGGTCGACGGTATCGCTGTACGCCTGACCGGCATCGCTCTGGTCGTCGAGAATCACTGGCACGCCCTGGTTGGAAGCCTTGAGCACCGCCTGGGATTCCGGAATCACGCCGAGCAGGGTAACCGAGAGGATTTCCTTGACGTCTTCAACGCCGAGCATTTCGCCCTTTTCAACACGCTCCGGGTGGTAGCGGGTGATCAGCAGGTGTTCCTTGATCGGGTCTTCGCCACGTTCGGCGCGGCGCGATTTGCTCGCCAGCAGCCCGAGCATGCGGTCCGAGTCACGTACCGAGGAGACTTCCGGGTTGGTCACGACGATCGCTTCGTCAGCGAAGTACATGGCCAGGTGCGCGCCTTTCTCGATGCCCGCCGGGGAGTCGCAGACGACGAACTCGAACTGTTCCTTGAGCTCCATCAGGACTTTTTCCACGCCTTCGACGGTCAGCGCGTCTTTGTCGCGGGTCTGGCTGGCGGCCAGCACGTAGAGGTTTTCCAGACGCTTGTCTTTGATCAGCGCCTGTTGCAGGTTGGCTTCGCCGTTCACGACGTTGACGAAGTCGTATACCACGCGGCGCTCGCAACCCATGATCAGGTCGAGGTTACGCAAGCCGACGTCGAAGTCGACAATCACTGTTTTGTGGCCGCGCAGCGCGAGACCGGTACCGATAGCGGCGCTGGTGGTGGTCTTACCCACACCACCCTTGCCGGATGTAACCACGAGAATCTTGGCCAAGGTGTTTCACCCCTAAGGAAGAAGGACTGTTCAGCCCCTGAAAAACATCTCTTGAAAACTACTGCAGTCGGACAGCCTTGGCTGGAATTTGGCTTTAAGGCCTTTTTCCTACTTCGTTTGAGCCGTTTTCGCTACGTTTTAGAGATGCTTGGAAAATGCGGCAGTATCCGTTAAAGCCGAATGATGTTCAACACGTCGCCCGACAGGCTGACCTGCACGCCCGAACCCCACATCGGATCGCGACGCAGATCTTCGGAGACCTTGTAATGACCGGCGATGGAGATCAGTTCAGCGCTCAATTGCTGACAGAAAATCCGTGCCTTGGTGTCGCCCTTCACGCCGGCCAGCGCGCGGCCACGCATCGGACCGTATACATGGATGTTGCCATCGGCGAGAAGTTCCGCCCCCGGACTGACCGAAGACACCACCACCAGATCGCCACCCTGGGCGTATATCTGTTGGCCACCACGCACTGGCGTGGTGATGACACGGGTCGGTTTGACCGTCGGCTCGGGCGGCTTTTCAGGTTTCTTTTTGACTTCGGCTTCGGGCGTTTCCAGCGGCCGCTCGCGGGCACCGGACGGCGGCAACACGGGGATGTCGATGGCGATGGCGGCGGCGATGTCTTCGATGCGGCTGGCGCGAATGGCGAGCGTGCGCAGACCATGCTGACGGCACACACGCATCAGCCCCGGCAGGTCAATGGCGCCCTGGCTCGGCGGCAGTTTGTCGAGCGCCAGAACCAGCGGTGCGTTGCTGAAGAAATTCGGCGCCTGGGCGACTTTCGCGGCCAATTGCCGATCGAGGCTCTCGAGGTCGTTACGGGCCAGTTCCAGCACAGTAATGGCCAGCATGCTGCCCTTGAGCTGGAATACGGGATCTTGGTCTAACGGGTCGGTTTGGCTCATGTCGGCATACAACGGCTTGTCACTAAAAGTGCCGAGACTTATAACGAGAACGCCCGCGAGCCGCAAGCCGGGTCGAACGATGTAGAATGCGCGGCCACTGTATTTACGGAAGCTTTAATGGATCGCCCGCGTTTTCGAAAAGCATTTCTTGCTCCGCGCTTCTGGCCGCTCTGGTGCGGCCTGGGGCTTTTGTGGCTGATCGTGCAGCTGCCGTATCCGGCGCTGCTGACCATCGGTCGAGTTTTGGGCGCGTTGATGTATCGCGTCGCCAGCGACCGGCGAATCATCGCCCGGCGCAATCTGGAATTGTGCTTCCCGGAAAAATCCGCCGCCGAGCGCAAACGCCTGCTCAAGGAAAACTTCGCCTCCACCGGCATCGCCTTCTTCGAAATGGCGATGAGCTGGTGGTGGTCGCGCGAGCGTCTGGCGAAACTGGCCCACGTCGAAGGCCTTGAACATCTGCAGAAGGCCCAGGGCGAAGGCAAAGGCGTGATCCTCATGGCCGCGCATTTCACCACGCTGGAAATCGGCGCGGCGCTGCTCGGCCAGCAGCACACCATCGACGGCATGTACCGCGAACACAAAAACCCCTTGTTCGACTTCGTCCAGCGCCGTGGCCGCGAGCGGCACAATCTCGATTCGCTGGCGGTGGAGCGCGATGACGTGCGCGGCATGCTCAAACTGCTGCGCTCGGGCCGGGCGATCTGGTATGCGCCGGATCAGGATTACGGCGCCAAGCAGAGCATCTTCGTGCCGCTGTTCGGCATTCAGGCCGCCACCGTCACTGCGACGACCAAGTTTGCACGGCTGGGCAAAGCGCTGGTGGTGCCGTTCACGCAGGAACGTCTCGCCGACGGCAGTGGTTATCGCCTGGTGATTCATCCGCCGCTGGAAGACTTCCCCGGCGAGAGCGAAGAGGCCGATTGCATCCGCATCAATCAGTGGGTCGAGAGCGCTTTGCGTGCCTGCCCCGAGCAATATCTATGGGCGCATCGGCGCTTCAAGAGTCGCCCGCCGGGTGAGCCGAAACTTTATCCCAAGCGTCGTTGATTAGCCGATCTGACAAGCACCGTGGAGTGTTGCGATGAGTCCTGCTGAACCGGTTACAGGTTTGATTCTTTCCGGCGGCGGGGCTCGGGCGGCATATCAGGTCGGGGTGCTGGCGGCGATTGCCGAGTTGCTGCCGGTCGGCGCGGACAATCCGTTTCCGGTGATCGTCGGCACCTCGGCCGGGGCGATCAATGCGGTCAGCCTGGCCAGTGGTGCCATGGACTTTCGCGCCGCCATCGAACGCCTGACCCAGTTCTGGCAGGGCTTTCGCAGCCACCGCGTGCTGCGCAGCGACTGGCCCGGGGTCATCCATCAGGCCAGCCGTTTTGTCAGCCACAGCCTGCTCGGCCTCGGACGGCAGATGCCGGTGGCGCTGCTCAACAGTTCGCCGCTGCGCGAACTGCTCGAGGAAAAACTGCACCTGCCCGGCATCGCCGAATCCATCGCGCGCAAGCAATTGCATGCGGTGGCGGTGACTGCGTTCGGCTACGAATCGGGGCAAGCGGTGACGTTCTATCAGGGCGGCGGCACCATCGACGCCTGGCTGCGGCACCGCCGCATTGGCGTGCCGACGCAATTGTCGGTCGATCACCTGTTGGCCAGTTCGGCGATCCCGCTGTTGTTCGCGCCGGTGAAAATCGGCGAGGAATATTTCGGTGACGGCGCAGTACGCCAGTCGGCGCCGATCAGCCCGGCGCTGCATCTGGGCGCCAGTCGCGTGCTGGTGGTGGGTGTCAGCGGCAACCCGCGCGGGGTCGATCCGCAACAACCGCTGGAGCGCAGCTACACCGGACAACAGCCAACGCTGGCGCAGATCGGCGGGCACATGCTCAACAGCACGTTCATCGACAGTCTGGAAAGCGATATTGAATTGCTGCAGCGCCTGAATCAGTTCAGTCACTTGCTGCCAGAAGGCACGCCGACCCGCGAGTTGGGCGTGGCGCCGGTTGAGGTGCTGGTGATTGCGCCGAGTCAGCCGATCGATGAAATCGCCGCTCGCCATCGCCAGGAATTGCCGGCGGCATTGCGTCTGTTTTTGCGTGGGCCAGGGGCTACGAAGACGAGCGGGGCGGGGGTGCTCAGTTATCTGTTGTTCGAGGCGGGGTATTGCAGCGAGTTGATTGAGCTGGGGCGAAGGGATGCACTGGCCAAAAGAGACGAGCTGTGCCGGTTTTTGGGAATTGGTGAAGCGGTGGCTCCCGCTTGATATTGGCGGTGCGGCCATCGCTAGCAGGCTAGCTCCCACATTGGTTTTGTGTACATCTCAGAACTATGTGGGAGCCAGCCTGCTGGCGATGGCGTCCTCGCGGGACGCCGCTGGATCAGAAGTGGAACTTCACCAGGAAGTTGGTCACGCTCTGATTGGTCTTGAACGCACCGGTGTCGTCGATCCCGTACTTGTCTTTCCAGTAGTCGTATTCCACACCGACATACAACTGCTTCTCGCCAAAGCTCAGCGCTTTGCCCAGGTCGTATTTGACCTGTGGGTTGAAGTGCAGGTTGGCGTGGTAATCGCCTTTGGAGTTGGAGTCGTTGTCGGTTACCCAGTCCATGTAGCCGTCGATCAGGATGTTCGAGTTGCCCACCGGAATGGTGTAGGACCAGACCGGAGTGATCTGCCAGACGTTGTCACCGGCACGCGAGCCTTCGGTGTGGCGCTGGTAGAAGTTCAGCTGGAAGTAGTCAAAGCCTGGAATCGCCAGGTCGAAACCCGGACCGATCAGATACGACTCGCTGTCGCCTTCGCCGAACTCGTACGTCATGGCCAGCAGCACGTCTTTGATCGGGCCAAACTCGATCTTCTGGTCGAGTACCTTGCCCAGCGAGATGCGCGGCTGGAACTCGCCGTAGTAGGTGTTCGGACCGTTGTTGAAGTCTTTTTCACCGTTGTAGAAGATCTTGTCGAGGAAGAAGAAGTTGTCCCCGTATTTCCATCCGTCAGCGTGTTCGAAAGTCACGGTCTGCTGGATGCGCGGGTTGACCTGGAAGTCCTTGCCATAAAGGTAGGTCAGGCTGTTGTCCTGCCATTGCAGCAGGCCGTCGGCCATGGCCTGACCCCCCGCCAGCAACGATCCCGCAAACATCAGGCTGGTGCACATACGTTTCATTCGGTTGCTCCCAAAATAGGTGTTCCACGTTTATTTTTTTAAGATCGGCGCTCTGGTGTGGCGCCTTTTTTCGTTGCTGCGAAATTCATCCGATCGGTCAGCTTCATTGCTGTTAGCAAGAGCTGAGCCAAGGCGTTCGAAAAGCCAAAAAACGCCCGCTCGGCTGCTGAAAAAACAGTCGATTGCGCGTGTTTTCGAGATGCCTCGGTACTGACCGGGGCCGGGATAAGTTGGCTTTTCGGTCAGGAATTAAATTCGGGCTTTTTTTTAGACCGAATTCAGAAGGCCGCGGAGAATACTGACTCAACGGCCAGGTCTCAAGTGCCCCGCAACAGAGCACCGACGACAGGCAGGGCGCACGGTTGCGGATCATCTTAGAAGTGCACCTTGAGCAGCAGGCTCGCGGTGTTCTGATTGGTGTCGAAGTTGTGGGTGTTTTCGACGCCGTACTTGTTCTTCCAGTAGCTGTATTCAGTCCCGACATACAGCTGCTTCTGACTCCAGCCCAGGGCTTTGCCGAGGTCGTATTTGATCTGCGGATTGATGTGCAGGTTGGCGTGGTAAGTGCCGCGCGAGTTCTCGTCGTTGTCGACAACCCAGTCCAGGTAGCCGTCGATCAGCACGTCGGAGTTGCCCAGCGGGAAGCTGTAAGACCACGCGGGGGTGATCTGCCAGACGCCGTCGCCGGGGCGCGGGCCTTCGGTCTGGCGGCGATAGAAGTTCAGCGTGACGTAGTTGAAACCGGGCACTTTCAGGTCGAAGCCGGGGCCGATCAGGTAAGCCTCGCTGTCGCCTTCGCCGTATTCGTAGGTCATCGCCAGCAGCACGTCCTTGATCGGGCCGAACTCGATCTTGCGGTCGAAGATCTTGCCGAACGACAGGCGCGGGCTGAACTCGCCGTAGAAGGCGTGCGGGCCTTTGTTGGCGTCTTCCTTGCCGTTGTAGAAGATCTTGTCGACGAACAGGAAGTTGTCGCCGTACTTCCATTTGTCGGCGTGCTCGAAGGTCACGGTCTGCTGGATCGACGGGTTGATGGCGAAATTCTTGCCGTACAGATAGCTCAGGCTGTTGGTCTGCCACAGCAGCAGATCGCCGGCCATGGCCTGACTCGCGGCCAGCAGGCCGCCACTCAACATGACGCTGGTTTGCGTGCGGATCATCGGTTGCTCACTCTTGTTTTTATTGTTGAGGCACAAGCAGTTGCGTAGTCCCTGTGGGAGCGAGCTTGCTCGCGAAAGCGGTGTGTCATTCAACAGTGATGTTGACTGACATGGCCTCTTCGCGAGCAAGCTCGCTCCCACACGGGATTTCCTGTGTGGCTGTCAGTGCGCATGGCAATCATTGATCGCCGCACGCTCCTTGCCGCCGAGAATGTTGAACAACAGGTTCAGCGTCAGCGCGCTGAGGGTGGCCATGGCGATGCCGCTGTGGGTGATCGGGCTCATCCACATTGGCAGGTGCGCGAAGAACTCTGGACGGACCACCGGAATCAGGCCCATGCCGATGCTGACCGCGACCAGCAACTGGTTGCGCCGGTCACCGATGTCGGCTTCCTGAAGGATCTTGATCCCGGTCGCCGCAACCATGCCGAACATCGCAATCGCTGCACCACCGAGTACTGCTGGCGGAATCGATGCGACCAGAAATGCCGCTTTCGGCAGCAGGCTGAGAACGATCAGCAACCCACCGGCGACGATGGTCACCGAGCGGCAACGCACGCCGGTCATCTGCACCAGGCCGATGTTCTGCGCGAACGAGGAGTGGGTGAAGGTGTTGAAAAAACCGGCGAAGAACGACGCGCCGGCATCACACAGCAAGCCGCGGCGCAGCATGCGCGGGCAGACTTCCTGACCGGTGATCTTGCCCAGCGCGAGGAACATCCCGGTCGACTCGACGAAGATGATCACTACCACCAGACACATCGACAGAATCGGCGCCAACTCGAATTTCGGCATGCCGAAATGCAGCGGCGTGACGAACTGAATCCACGGCGCGCTGGCCATGCCGCTGAGGTCGACCATGCCGATCACGCCGCACAGCACGTAGCCCAGGCACATGCCGATCAGCACGGAAATGTTCACCCAGAAACCGCGCATGAAGCGGTGAACGAGCAGGATGGTTGCCAGCACCAGGGCGGCGATGGCCAGATAAATCGGCGAGCCGAATTGCGCAGCGTCGACGCCACCACCGGCCCAGTTCACAGCCACAGGGAACAACGATAAACCGATCGAGGTGATGACCGTGCCGGTCACCAGCGGCGGGAAGAAGCGCACGACCTTGGACATGAACGGCGCGATCAGCATGCCGAAGAAACCGGCGGCGATGGTTGCGCCGAAGATCCCTTGCAGGCCAATGCCGGGCATGCCCGCCATGGCGACCATGCTGCCGACCGCCGCAAAGCTGGCGCCCATCATGACCGGCATACGAATGCCCATCGAGCCGATGCCCAGCGATTGGACGATGGTGGCGATACCGGCGACCAGCAGGTCGGCGTTGATCAGGAAGGCGATTTCTTCACGACTCAGGCCAGCGGCCTGTCCGATGATCAGCGGCACCGCGATGGCGCCACCGTACATCAGCAGAACATGTTGCAGACCGACCAGGATCAGTTGCAAAAAGGGCAAACGCTGAATGGCGGGTGCGTCGGGGATGCGCGCTTTGGACAGCTCGGACATGCAACACCTCGGATCTTTTTTATTCTTGTGATTAACAGCTGCCGGGTTGCTGGCAGCTGTTTCTTTGCATCAGGCAGACCGCATTGCGGCCAATCGCTGGCAAGCCAGCTCCCACACAGGCAGTGCAAAACCTTGTGGGAGCTGGCTTGCCAGCGATGCTTTTACGGCTTAGTTGGTCTGCGCTCCCTGGGCGATCCAGGCACCGATCAGGTCACGTTCCTGCTGGGTCATCTGAGTGATGTTGCCCAGCGGCATGATCTGCGTGGTGATGGCTTGCGCCTGAATGCGCGCGGCGTTCTGGCGGATCTGCTCGGGGGTGTCGAGCATCACTCCGGCGGGCGCTGCGCTGAACAGCGGGCTGGTTGGTTTGGCCGAGTGACAAACTGCGCAACGCTCTTGAATCACGTGGTGCACTTTGTCAAAACCGGGACCGGCATTGGCGGCTTGCGCCGGTGCCGCAGGTTGCGCCGCTTCAGCCGGTTTTGCGCCGCCGCCCAGCGCCGTTTCCGGCAATGGCTGGTACTCGATTTGCGCCGGTGCCTTGGCCACTTCCGGGGCGTTCGACATTGGCATCGGACCTGTGACGTAAGCCAGGCAGATCATGCCCACCGCGCCGACCGGCAGGGTCCAGGCGAACTTGTGGCTGTCGTGACGGGTGTTGAAGTAGTGACGCACCAACACCGCCAGCACCGCGATCCCGGCGAGGATCAACCAGTTGTACTGGCTGCCATAGGTGCTCGGGAAGTGGTTGCTGATCATGATGAACAGCACCGGCAGGGTGAAGTAGTTGTTGTGTCGCGAACGCAACAGACCCTTGGCCGGCAGCGCCGGGTCCGGCGTACGGTTTTCAGCGATGGCTGCAACCAGTGCGCGTTGTGCCGGCATGATGATACGGAACACGTTGCCGACCATGATGGTGCCGATGATCGCGCCGACGTGCAGGTACGCACCGCGACCGCTGAACACTTTGCTGAAGCCATACGCTGCGCCGATGATCAGCACGAACAGAATGAAGCCCAGCAGGGCAGGGCGCTTGCCCAGTGCCGAGTCGCAGAGGAAGGAGTAGATGAACCAGCCGACGAACAGCGAGCCGAGGCCGATGGCCACGCCTTCCGGACCGCTCAGGGTGCTGCCCGGTGCGAGCAGGTAGAGCGTCGGATTGGAGTAGAACACCACGCACAGCAGCGCGATCCCCGACATCCAGGTGAAGTAGGCTTCCCACTTGAACCAGTGCAGGTTCTCCGGCATGGACGGTGGGGCCAGTTTGTATTTTTCCAGATGGTAGATGCCGCCGCCGTGGATCGCCCACAGATCACCGGCCAGACCGGTTTTCGGGTTGACGCGGTTGAGGTTGTTCTCCAGCCAGACGAAGTAGAACGACGCGCCGATCCAGGCCACGCCAGTGATCATGTGAACCCAGCGCACGCTCAGGTTCAGCCATTCCAACAGATGTGCTTCCACAGTCTTTACCTCTCGCCTGTCACTCTGTTGTCGAGTGATCAGACCTTCTCTTATTGGTGGGGGGCGAGGATCAAACGCTCATCCTCTTTGAAAAAATGCTCATCGCAGTTATTGCCTGTGCCACTGCGATCAACCACCAGGAAGTCATCCCGCTTTTCGATCGTCAGCACCGGGTGGTGCCAGACGCCGCGATGGTAATTGATGCCCTGCCTGCCGTTGGTGACGAAGGCGCGGACCAAGCCTGATACAGGTTCATCGCCAAGTGGCGCGACCACGATCAGAAAGGGGTTGCCGAGCAGCGGAATGAAAGCCTGGCTGCCCAGCGGATGGCGTTCCAGCATGCAAACGGTCAGCGGCATGTCCTGCGCATCGGCGCGGAAAATGCTGATGATCGCGTTGTCCTCAGGCTGTGCGGTTTCGACCGTCGCCAGTTTGTGGAAGCGCATGGTCGAACCGTTGTTGATCATGAAGTGATCGCTGCCGTCGGTTTCGATCACGTCACCGAAAGGGGCGAAAGCTTCTTTGCTCAGCGGTTCAATCGTCAGTGTGCGCATGCTGTTCTTCTTATCCGGATTCTGTGTTGACTGTTCTGACGCCTTCGCGAGCAGGCTCGCTCCCACCTTTGGAATGCAATCCCCTGTGGGAGCGAGCCTGCTCGCGAATGGCCTCACTGCTTATTTAGCGACCTTGCCCAATACGCGCAGGCGACTCACACCACCATCCGGGAACACGTTCAGGCGGATGTGGGTGATCGGGCCCAGCGCTTTGATCTGCTCGACGAAGGTATGTTCGGCGTGCATTTCCAGCTTCTGGCTTGGCAGCAGTTCGCGCCAGAACAGCGACTGGGTTTCGATCTGGCTGTCGGTGCCGCCCTTGACGAACGCGCCCTGGATCGAGCAGGTGTCCGGGTAGTTGCCCTTGAAGTGCAGGGTGTCGACGACGATTTTCTCAATCTCGCCCGGATGGCCCAATGCGACGATCACCCAGTCATTGCCCGGCGTGCGACGACGTGCGGTTTCCCAGCCGTCGCCCATGTTGATGCCACGGCCCGGGTTGAGGATGTTGCTCATGCGCCCGAAGTGTTCGTCGGAGCAGGCGAGGGCGCGGCCACCGTTGAGGGCTGCTGCCAGGTCGACCTGCTCGTTGTCGCCAACCGCCGACCAGTCGCGGAACGGAATGCCGTACACACGCAGACGCGCAACACCGCCGTCCGGGTAGATGTTGAAGCGCAGGTGGCTGAACGCCTGGTCGTTGCTGAATTCATGGTAGTGGTGGCTGTTGCCCTGCAGCTCGACGGCCGACAGCACTTCGGTCCACTGGGTGTTTTCATCCGGCTCGCCCGAGGCCAGGAAGCACGCTTCCAGCGATGCCGACGGCGGGTAGTTGCCGGTGAAGAATGAAGTGTCGATGTCGACGCCTTTGATCGAGCCCGGTACGCCGAGGCGGATCACCGCGCTGTCGAAACCTTCGAAGCGCTTGCGGCGCGACTCCCAGCCGTCCATCCACTTGCCGTTGTCATCGAACACGCCCTCCTTCCATACGGCCGGGGTCGGCTGAAACAGACGATTGGCGTCTGCGAACCAGTCATCGGTGACCGAGATGATCTTGGTGCCCAGACGGGCATCGGCCAGGTTGACGTATTTTTCGAAAGGTACGGCGTAAGCTTTCATTCTTCTTGTCTGCCTTTGAATTAGTGGCTGGGGATGCTTGCAGGGCCCTGGGCGTTTTCGCGTTCATTCACGCTCGGGCCAGGCTTGCTAAAGAGTCAGTAAACGGAACAGGGCAATCTTGTTGATCTCCGCCAGCGCGCATTTGAACTCGGTTTCCACCGAATTGTTGATGCGCGTTTCGAACGCCGCAAGGATCTGATGCCGGTTGCTGCCTTTTACCGCCATGATGAAGGGAAACTTGAACTTGGCCTTGTAGGCGTCGTTCAGCTCGGTGAAGCGCTGGAACTCTTCGGCCGTGCATTGGTGAATACCGGCGCCAGCCTGTTCATTGGTGCTGGCTTCGGTCAATTGGCCCTGGACGGCAGCTTTGCCGGCCAGGTCCGGGTGAGCGTTGATCAATGCCAGTTGACTGGCGTGATCGGCGCTCAACAGGATGTCGCTCATGCGCTGGTGCAGGGTTTCGATCTCGTCGATCGAGGTGTCCGCACCCAGGTCGTAGGCCTTCTCGGCCACCCATGGCGAATGTTCGTAGATGTCGGCGAAGGCTTTGACGAAAGCGTCGCGGCTCAGGGTCGACGGTTGCAGGGTTTGAAAGCGGCTCATTGGGCGGCCTCTTGGTACGGCTGGGTTTCGTGCCAGTGGCGCGCGATGTCGACGCGACGGCTGAACCACACCTGTTCATGACTTTTGGCGTATTCGATAAAGCGTTTGAGCGAAGCGAGGCGACCGGGACGGCCGATCAGCCGGCAGTGCAGACCGATCGAGAGCATTTTCGGCGCTTCGGCACCTTCGGCGTAGAGAACATCGAACGCGTCTTTGAGGTATTCGAAGAAATCGTCGCCCTTGTTGAAACCCTGCACCTGGGTGAAGCGCATGTCGTTGGTGTCGAGGGTGTACGGAATCACCAGATGCGGCTTGCCGGTCGGGTTGTTCGCTTCCCAATAGGGCAGGTCATCGTCGTAGGTGTCGCAGTCGTAGAGGAAACCACCTTCTTCCATCACCAGGCGACGGGTGTTCGGCCCGGTGCGACCGGTGTACCAGCCCAGCGGGCGTTCGCCGGTCAGTTCGGTGAGGATGCGGATCGCTTCGAGCATGTGCTCGCGTTCCTGCGCTTCGTCCATGTACTGATAGTCGATCCAGCGGTAGCCGTGGCTGCAGATCTCGTGGCCGGCCTCGACCATTGCGCGGATCACATCCGGGTGACGCTGAGCGGCCATGGCCACCGCGAAGATGGTCAGCGGAATGTCGAATTCCTTGAACAGTTTCAGAATGCGCCAGACGCCGGCACGGCTGCCATACTCGTAAAGCGATTCCATGCTCATGTTGCGCGCGCCTTGCAGCGGCTGCGCGGCGACCATTTCAGACAGGAACGCTTCGGATTCCTTGTCGCCGTGGAGAATATTGCGCTCGCCACCTTCTTCGTAATTGAGCACGAAGGACAAGGCGATGCGGGCATTGCCCGGCCAGTGTGGGTGAGGAGGGTTACTGCCGTAACCGATCAGGTCGCGTGGGTAGTCAGCGCTCACTGCAGTCTTCCTTCTTATACGTTGACAGAGGGTGTGGCGGCCTGGCGGTGAGGGAACAGGCTGGCGTCACAGCGATGGCTGATTGTATACAACTTTATTTACATTTTGTAAGCCTGAATTTTCGCATTTTTCGCCGACTGTCATCTTTTCCTGACATTGGCGTGAGCCTGCAAGAAACCTGCCTGCCCCGTCAGCTATTGAGCGGAAGGCGCAATGAATAGGCGTATTGGCGCTTAATCATGAGGAAACCCCCGACTGGCGGGGGTGGCAAGAAAAATGTCGTTTTTATTGTGTACAATTTTTTTGAAAAGTGTCTTAATCAGTCGCTCGCCGCAGCGTTTCGTGCCCCGAACCGGTGCGGTCTCCTTTTCAACTGACTTCGGGAGGCGCGAAGTCTGACTGCTCCACGCAGGCAGGCGCGCAGAATCAATGGGACGTTTGACTACTCACGTTTTGGACGCTGCACACGGTTGCCCGGGCAGTTCGATCAAGGTCGAGCTGTACCGCGTTGAAGGTTCGCAACTGGAATTGGTCGCCAGTGCGGTCACCAACAGCGACGGCCGGGTCGATGCACCGCTGTTGCAAGGCGATGATTATCGCACCGGGGTTTATCAGGTTCAGTTCCACGCAGGCGATTACTACCGCGCCCGCGGTGTCCAGTTGCCGGAGCCGGCGTTTCTGGACGTGGTGGTGCTGCGTTTCGGCATCTCTGCCGAGCAGGATCACTACCACGTGCCGTTGCTGATTTCGCCTTACAGCTATTCCACCTATCGGGGCAGTTGATCCCCCAAGCAGCTGCCCTCACCGGGAAGCGACTGCGCATATAGCTTCTTTGGTCTTTCGCCCGCTCACACTGCGGGCTTTTTTTATGGCCGCATGATGCCCTCAAAACCGGCGATCAAAGACTAACGCTCAACGTTCGCGGATGATGAATACCGAGCCGGGTTTGCCGGCAACCTTCAACACTCCACCAATCAGCCACACCACTTTGTTTTGCGCGGCGGCCTCGGTCAGCGCCTTGAAGGCGTCCTGGCCGATTCGGGCGGGCGTGCTCGGTTCGGTCAGTTCATTGCCGGGCCAAGGGCGCTATCGATTGAAGATTCGACGTTATTGCACTGGGACGTTGAGTTGCGGCGCAGGCTGGAAGATGAAGATCCCGGATTGGTGGCTGCAACGATTGGCCACTCGCAGCTCGGAGACTTCAACGCGTGAGTTATCGGCACGCAATACCCAGCCGTGTGCGGCAAAGCTGTAACTCAATGCGGCAGTCTGATCGAAGATCCAGTCTGCGTTTCTTATCTTCACCACCTCGTTGGCCAACGAGGCCAGTGCTGAAGGCAGCGGTCTGGACTCGTCGGGTGCTTCAAAGAATCTCGCATCCAGTCCGTCGCGGTAGACCCGGTCAAATATCAGATCGACTGTGTGGACCACTCCGCCCTCAGTGATGACCCGGATCTGATCAATCAAGTCCTCGCTTTCATACACCGGAAGGTAAACAGTGCAGGTGCCGATGGATAACTGATTGTCCGAGAGTCTGATTGCGACGGATCCGAGTTTTGTCGCGTCGAGCTCCCAAGTGGAAGAATGCGCTAGCTGCACGGCGGAGGTGGCGAGGGCTCCAGGTGTCGAAAGTCTGATTGTCATGTTGGCGACGAGGTGTATCAGATACGTCGAGCCTTCTCCTGTGAGGCTTTCCATCGCGGTCTGCACAGTCAGGGCGGTGAGCGTGGCACAACAGTTGCGGTTGCCCATTTCGTACGCTTTGTTTTCAGGCAGGGCAAAACTGTAGTGTCGCGAGCGAACGGGCAGGGGCAGGGTCATTTGCGTGATCCAGTCCCTCGGCACGACGTAATCGGCGAAGGCCGGCAGGGCATCGGTTTCATCCGTGAGGCCGGCATTGATGGCGACACCATCCTTGAAAATCAGTACATAACGGTGAAACGGCCGGGCCGCCATGGTGCGCAGGATTTTTGTCAGGTTGTCGTGATCGTCTTCATTACGAGCGGCGGCAAAGTAATTCAGTTTGATCCACTTTTCGCCAAAGTGATAAACGAGATGACACCCTGCTGTCAGGTGATAGGACCTGGGTTTGTATGCGAATAAATGCGCCTCGGCCTTTGTCAGTTCATCGCTGCTGTAATCAAGATGGATTCTGATGACTGTCTCAGCGCGCAGCACCGAGTAAAAGGTTGTCATGTTGCTGGAACGGGGCAAGTAATAGCTCGCTTCCTGCTGGTGCCTGATCCAGCACTCTTCGGCGTAAACGATAATGGGTTGTTGTGACTGACCAAGTTTGATGAGTGTCTCGGGGATGTCCGCCGTCTCGCCCTTTGAAAGCTTCTCCGGCAGTTCAAATCTGAAATAGAAACCGTCGCTGGTGATGAAAGTCAGGTTTTTATTCACCCGTATTCGTTCGTCGGCTTTTGTTTCATAAACGTCATGAATGGTTAATATGTTTTTTGGCTGGTCGAAGAACTCGAACCCCGAAGTTATAACCAGGTCGTTACCCTCGACTTGCCATGAATCAATCAGTTCCTTTTTCCAGTTGAGTACGATATGACTTGGCTGTTGGCCGTCTTCGAAGATTGAGAAGCGTCCTGCCACATGAGCAATCAAATACTGGTCGGCGCCGGCTTCACCGGATGCCTTGGCATCCTTGTGCAGCAGGTAGATCTGGTCATCGCCGGCACCTGCATCGATCACATCGCTACCGCGCGACTTGATAAGGTTGCTTTGCGCTGTACCGGTCACAACACTTGCCGCGCCGCTGACCGTTTCAACATTTTCAATACTGTCGATCAAACTGTGCAGGGTGTGTTTTTTGCCTTGCCCGGTTGATGTGTCGGTCGAGATGACTTGCAGCGTGCCGCCCAGCAGGTCGACGTCATAGCCGGTTTTATCCGTGCACCGAGCTGAATGATGGCCGTCGAGCACCAGCGTGTCATTGCCTGCGCCTGCGCGCAGTGTCGAATGTTCCGCAACAACCGCGCCCTGCATCAGGAAGTCCGCCGCGTTGTCGAATACGAACCGATCATCTTTCTCGCCCCCGGTCAGGTCTTTTTTCCCCGATTTGTAATGAAACACGTTCGGTTTTTTTTCGACCCCCTTGATAGAGTCTTGACCTTCGGCAAGCAGCCACAGCACGCTCTTGTTGTCTGCCGCGGTGCCTAATTCCGCGCCGAGTGTGTCCTTTGTAACGCCTCCCCGGGCATCTATGGTGTCGTCAATGCCGACTATTTCCGGGACGTGTATCGACTCCCAGGCATCCTGTTTGGTCCACCAGTTGCGCTTCCAGATCCGAGTCGGTCGCAGACGAACCTCGAACTGGCCATTGACGATGGCTTCGGTGCTGTCCTTCAGCGGCCCATCAAGCAGCTTTCTTGCTGCTGTCTTCAACTTGATGGAGTGCTGCAACAGGGTCTTGGCCTTGACATAACGGTCTTGAACGTCCTGATCGATATCCTTCATGCAGAACGCAAACCAGCCCGTGCGCCACCGTTCATCGAGGGTGAGTTCGATGTAATCGTCAATGTCGTCGACGATGCGTACCGCACCGTACACCTGCGAGCCGATGGCGAGAATTGCCCCGGCAGCCAATCCGACCGGGCCGGCAAAGGAGAATCCGGCCATCGCCGCAGCGCCGAGGATCACTGTCATGGCCGCGCTGGTGATGCTCAGGCTCGCGCTGACATAGTGATCCATCGCTTCCTTGCCCGTAGCATTCTGGGCAGCGTTCATGGACCGCACGGCGGTGTAGATATCGAAGGGCAACGTCAGCGCGCCGCCGACCAGGCCGCCCGAGCGCCCCAATCTGAGCGCCATCCGCGTTCTGGCGAAGTCACGGTAGGCGTGTTGCCCGGCGGTGAGCATCTGAGTGGCGGTTTTACTGACGGCAATGTCGACAGCGATCGATCCCAGTTCCGAAGCGATGCCCGCAGTGTTTATCGCGATCTCAGGGGTGTTGTCGGCCTTGATCGCATCGACAACTCCGCGCAGGCCCATGAATATTCCGAAGCCCTGGATGCCTACACTCGAGCCCAGTGTTGCGTAACTTTTGGTCAGTGTCTTCCAGCGAGAAGCGTGCCTGGGCAGGTGCACATGCTGCAGGTCGAGTGCCTGCGCAGCATTGGCAAGTTTCACCAGCTTGCGACGATAATTGCCCGGATCGCTCTCATCGGCACTGCGCTCGCGAAATAATGCTGGCGCAGTCAGGGGGCGATGGCTGGCCATTTCAAACAGCAGCGTCGACAACAAGTAACTGTCACTGCCAGTTGCGGTCTTCATCGCGTGTTCGACTTTGTTCATGTCGAATTGCAGGGCATTGATGAAAGAACGCTTTAGCACACGGCTGAAAGTGTTTTTACCCGTCAGCGGTTTACCGTCGACGGTCGCACCAAGATTGTCCAGAGCAACTCGTGTTATCGATACATCGCCGATGTGCAGTGGCCCGAATATTTCGTCTGCAAACTTCAACATGTTTGGCTTGGATGAGTTTTCAGGTGCATCGATGGTTTCAGGCTTGTGCTCGTTCTTCTCCAGGCGCATATCCGTGATGACAACCGTGTCTGTGACTTTTTGATTGTTTGGATCTATCGCGGGATCGGTTTGAACGGATGCTTCGTGTATCAAGGTGGCCATCAGAACTTCCTTGTTCAGGCTGTTTTTTTTAGAATTGGAGCGGATATTAAGGTGGGTTTTTGAACGCTGTACATAAAGGGGTTGTTGCCATGTATTGCCTGGCAATGGTTACGGGGTCTGCGCGCTTGGGTTGATTGTAAACCGCACCATCCCGACTTGAATCCGTTCAGTCAGGATGGTTGCCAGCAACAATACTTAATGGCTGCTGAGCAGTGACGCCGTGCCGGCACTGCCAAACAATCCGGCACTGATCCGGTTGAACCAACTCTGCCCCTTGCCGCTGCGCAAATAACGCGCTGCGCCATGGGCGCCCAGGCCGTAGGCCAGTTTGCAGCACAGATCGAGCACCACCCAGGTCGCGATCATGATCAACAATTGCGGCAGAAAAGGTTGGTTCGCGCTGAGGAACTGCGGCAGAAACGCGGCGAAGAACAGGATGTCCTTCGGGTTGCTCGCGCCCAAAACGAAGGCACGCCCGAACAGTGTGCGAAAGCGCGGCACCGGTGCGGTTTCAGGAACCTGGGCTCCGGTTGCTGGCTGGCGCGACTGCTGCCAGCTCTGCCACGCGAGATAGAACAGGTACAGCGCGCCGACGATTTTCAATGCGCTGAACAACTGTTCCGAGGCCAGC
The DNA here is from genome assembly GCF_036668835.1 of Pseudomonas koreensis. Lineage (GTDB taxonomy): Bacteria > Pseudomonadota > Gammaproteobacteria > Pseudomonadales > Pseudomonadaceae > Aquipseudomonas > Aquipseudomonas koreensis_I. Next base: position 345,550 of record NZ_JAZEVW010000001.1, on the reverse strand, counting down.
AACAAGGCGCCAAGCCCCAATGCCGAAGCGCTGAGCAGGCAGATTGAGGCGATCACCCCACCGAGGAATGCGGGGTATGACCGACGCAAACCGTAATTGAGACTGTTGCTGATCATCAGCAACGACAGCGGCCCCGGAATGAGGATCACCACCAGCGCAGCGCCGCTGAACAGCAGCCAGGTTTCCAGACTCATTTTTTGCTCCTTTTTGTTGTATTCATGAATGTGCAAAAGCCCCACCGGCGAGGATGAGGCTGTTTTGAAACCCGGACCGCGTAGCGCTTACAGGAAGATGAACTTGGCGATGAAGATCGCGCAGAGCACCCACAGGCTGACGGAGATTTCCTTGTACTTGCCGGTCCCGGCCTTCAACGCCACGTAGGTGATGAAGCCCAGCGCGATGCCGTCGGCGACCGAAAAAGTCAGCGGCATCATGATCGCGGTGACGATGGCCGGAATCGCGTCAGTGGCTTCGTCCCATTCGATATGAGCCATGCCGCCCATCATCAGCATCGCGACGTAGATCAGTGCACCAGCGGTGGCATACGCGGGAATCATGCCGGCCAGCGGTGCGAAAAACATCGCCGCTATAAATAGCACACCTACGGTGACGGCGGTAAGACCAGTCCGACCACCCGCAGCGACGCCAGCGGCACTTTCCACGTAGCTGGTGACCGGCGGAACACCCACAACGGCGCCGAATACGCTGGAGGCACTGTCGGCTTTCATCGCCCGGGAGAGGTTTTCGATGCGGCCGTCAGGGTTGACCAGATTGGCGCGCTGGGCGACACCCATCAGCGTGCCGGCGGTGTCGAACATGTGCACGAACAGGAAGGCGAGGACCACGCTGATCATGCTGACGTTGAACACGCCCGCGACGTTCATGGCCATCCAGGTCGGTGCCAGGCTTGGCGGAGTCGACATGATCCCTTCGTAATGCACGATGCCCAGGCCCCAACCCGCCAGGGTGACGGTGATAATGCTGATGAGGATCGCGCCGAAGACTTTGTGATAGCTGAGAATCGCGATCATCAGAAAGCAGATCGCCGCGAGCAGCGGGCCGGGTTCGCGTAGCGAGCCAAGTTTGATCAAGGTGGCTGGGCTATCGACGACGATGCCGGCGGTTTTCAAACCGATCAGCCCGAGAAACAGGCCGACGCCGGCGCCCATCGCAAAACGCAGGCTGACCGGAATGCTGTTGAGCAGCCATTCACGAATCCGTGAGAACGTCAGGATCATGAACAGCACACCGGAAACGAACACCGCGCCCAGTGCGGTTTCCCAGTTGTAGCCCATGGTCCCGACCACGGTGTAGGTGAAGAAGGCGTTGAGGCCCATGCCCGGCGCCAGGCCAACTGGCCAGTTGGCGTAGAGGCCCATCAACAGGCAGCCCAGCGCGGCGGCGATACACGTGGCGACGAAGGCTGCACCATGATCGATCCCGGCGTCGGCCATGATGTTCGGGTTGACGAAAATGATGTAAGCCATGGTGATGAAGGTTGTCAGACCGGCAATCAGCTCGGTCTTCACCGTGGTGCCATGCAAGCTGAGTTTAAACAGACGCTCCAGCAGGCCATTGCGTAAGGGCGGCGAGAGATCCAGCGGCGATGCTTCGGATTTGCGGCTTTCCACAGCGAGTACTCCTCAAGAGTTTTATTGTTATTTCCAGGGCCGGACCCATGAGGGGTGGCAGCGGCCCTTTGAGGCATACGCGAATTTGTTGACCATGAGGTCAGGAACTCGCACGCTGTGGATTATGCTTTTGTGTACAAATAAAGCAAATATTGTTTTTGGTTTTGTCTTCAGTTTTTCCATTGATAGCGATATATGGCTATCAAGCCATTCGCGAGCAGGCTCGCTCCACCTTTGTAATGCGTTCCCGTGTGGGAGCGAGCCTGCTCGCGAAAGCGCCTCTTGATTCACTCAAGAGTTGTCAGACTGCCCCAGGGCCAGATTCACCGCCAACCAGCCATTCACCGCTGCTTCCCCGGCCTCAGCAAACACACGCTCGAGCAATTTCACCTGCTCGCGTCGCAGCGCCTGCTCGAACTTCGCGCCTTCCGCTGTCAACTCCAACAGGCGCTTACGCTTGTCGGTTTGCGACGCCACGCTGTCGACCAGATGCATTTCCTGCAACTGGCGCAACGGCATGTTCAGCGCCTGTTTGCTAACGCCGAGCAGCGCGAGCAATTCCTTCACGCTGAGATTCGGGTAACGCGCGATGAAAAACACGATGCGCTGATGCACCCGCGACAGACCACGGCGTTCGAGCATTTCGTCTGCCTTGGCGGTGAACGCCTGATAGCCAAAGAAAAATGCTTCCATGGCGTGCTGCTGGCTGGTCGGGTTTTTAAGGTCAAGCATCTTGACGTACTCGCTCGCGTTGGCGTAATTTCAGTCAAGCAGTTTGACTCACTTTCCTCACGCCTCGCTACCGGTGACTTCCATGGCTTTTTCCGAACGTGTCACGCGCCTTAAAAGCTCTTTGATCCGCGAAATCCTCGCTGCCGCCCAGCGTCCCGAGGTGATGTCGTTTGCCGGCGGTCTTCCTGCCGAGGCCAAGCTGCCGAAAGTCGAGTGGGCCGACATGCCGTTGTCGCTCGGCCAGTACGGCATGAGCGAAGGCGAACCGGCGTTGCGCGAGGCGTTGGCGGCAGAGGCGAGGGCGCTTGGGCTCGAATGCCAGGCGAGTCAGGTGCTGGTGGTCAGCGGCTCGCAGCAAACCCTCGATCTGGCGGCGAAGCTGTACATTGACAAGGGCACGGAAATTTTGCTGGAGGCGCCGACCTATCTCGCCGCGCTGCAGATATTCCAGCTGTTCGGCGCCGATTGCCTGGCCGTCGCGCAAGAAATCGATGGCCCGAATCTGGCGCAACTGCGCGAGCGCCTGCAGCAGCATCGTCCTGCGTTCATCTATCTGATCCCGACCTTTCAGAACCCGTCCGCCGTGCGCTACAGCGAAGCCAAGCGTGCCGCCGTCGCCGCGCTGCTCGATGAATTCGGCGTGACGTTGATCGAAGACGAGCCCTACCGCGAATTGACGTTCGACGGCGCCAGCGCCAGACCGATCGCCGGCCGCTTGAAAACCGCCAGTTGGATCTACACCGGCACCGTGTCGAAAACCCTGCTGCCGGGGTTGCGCGTCGGCTATCTGATCGCCAGCCCCGATCTGTTCCCGCATCTGCTCAAGCTCAAGCAATCGGCTGATCTGCACACCAACCGCATCGGCCAGTGGCAGGCGTTGCAATGGATTGGCAGTGACCGGTACCAGCAGCATTTGAGCGAGCTGCGCGGGTTCTACCGGCAGCGGCGCGATGCGTTTCAGTCGGCGCTGGAGAAACATTTTGCCGATCTGGCCGAGTGGGAAACGCCGCAGGGCGGGCTGTTTTTCTGGCTGACACTGAAGCAACCGCTGGATACGCGAACGTTGCTTAACGATGCCTTGGCCAATGATGTCGCGTTCATGCCGGGCGAGCCGTTCTTTCCGGAACCGGATAACCACCTTGGGCATCTGCGCCTGAACTTCAGCCACATCGACCCGGCGCGGCTGGATGAAGGGCTCAAGAGATTGGCGGCGGTGATTCGGCAAGCGCAGATCGATAAAGCGGCGTAAAAAAACAAACCGGCTCGAGGGCCGGTTTATTTTTGTCCAGAATTTGTGGTGCCTGGGAAGGCCTCATCGCTGGCAAGCCAGCTCCCACAGTTTTTTTGAACGCCATAGATCAATGTGGGAGCTGGCTTGCCAGCGATGGGGCCATCAGCAACTCCGCCCAACCATCAGACCGCAGCGAAGCGCTTGTCCAGATAATCAATAATCGCCTTGGATTCATACATCCAGGTCGTCTGGCCATTCTCTTCAATACGCAGGCAAGGCACCTTGATGCGGCCGCCCTGTTCCAGCAGCGTCTGCCGGTCCTGTTCGTTGTTCTTTGCATCTTTGAGCGCCACCGGTACATTCAGGCGACGCAGGGTGCGGCGGGTCTTCACGCAGAACGGGCATGCGTGAAATTGATACAGGGTCAGGTCCTTGGCAGCGGCGTCGACTTGCGCCTGAGCAGCGGCGGAGCGTTGTTGCTTGCCCGGGCGGGTGATGAAGTCGATGAAGATAACCAGTTGGCCGAGGCCGACACGAAGCGCTTTGACGAACACGTTGAAAGCCTCACGGTGCGAATTGAGAAAGGCGCGCAGCTTACCCGATTTTTCACGGGCGAAAAAAAACCGGCGATGGAAGCCGGTTTTCTTGCTGTAGCGAATTACTTGATGAGGCTGAGGAATTCGCTGCGGGTCGCGGCGTTTTCGCGGAATTCACCGAGCATCACCGAGGTGATCATCGACGAGTTCTGCTTCTCCACACCACGCATCATCATGCACATGTGCTTGGCCTCGATCACCACGGCCACGCCCAGCGCCCCGGTCACCTGCAACACGGCATCGGCGATCTGACGGCTGAGGTTTTCCTGAATCTGCAGGCGGCGAGCGTACATGTCGACGATCCGCGCAACCTTGGACAGGCCCAGCACCTTGCCGCTCGGGATGTAGGCCACATGCGCCTTGCCGATGAACGGCAGCAGGTGGTGTTCGCACAACGAATACAGCTCGATGTCCTTGACCAGCACCATTTCGCTGTTGTCGGAGCTGAACAGGGCACCGTTGGTGACCTCTTCGAGCGTCTGTTCATAACCGCGGCAGAGGTACTGCATGGCTTTGGCGGCACGCTTTGGCGTGTCGAGCAGGCCCTCGCGGGAGACGTCCTCGCCCAGTTGGCCGAGAATCGCGGTGTAATTCTGTTCCAGGGACATGAAACTACCTGTGGGGGGATTTTCGCAAGCGGCAAGGGTACGGCGGCGGACACAACCCTGCAAGTTCGGTGTGACGCGATTATTCGTCGCGGCCTTCCATCATGGTGCGTTTGAGCATCACGTAAACCGCGCCGGCGCCGCCGTGTTTTGCCTGGCAGGAGCAGAATCCGAGGACCTGCGCATGCTGGCGCAGCCAGGTGTTGACGTGGCTTTTGATCATCGGCCGCTTGCCATCGAGGCGCACAGCCTTGCCGTGGGTCACGCGCACGCAGCGGATTTCAAATCTGGTCGCTTCGGCAAGAAAAGCCCAAAGGGTTTCCCGGGCCTTTTCCACGCTCATGCCATGCAGGTCGAGGCTGCCTTCGAACGGGATCTGGCCGATCTTGAGCTTGCGCATCTGACTTTCCTGCACCCCGTCGCGCGCCCACATCAACTCGTCTTCCGGGCCGACGTCGATCACGAACTGGTCGGACAGGCCGTCAATGATGGTGGTGTCGCTGCGCACGGTGGCGGACTGGCGCAATTTGGCGATCTGCGCGCGGTCAGCCTTGGGTTTGCCGGTGTCGGCGCGGTCGTGCTTGATCGGCTTGACGCCTTGGATGGCACTTTTGAACAGGGAAAAATCGTCGTCTTGCATGTCAGCCTCCGCGAAGGGCGGCCAGTTTACCCAAGTCGAAACAAAACGGCCCGGCAAAAAGCCAGGCCATTGAATCAGTCGTGTTTTTTCATCAGGTGCGGGGACATGTTCAGTTCCCGCGATTGCCGTGCGCGACGGCGGCAGCGGCGCCACAGGGCTACACCGAAATACAGAAACAGCAGACCGACCGCCAGAATGATTGCCGAGCCCATCGGCGTGGCGTTCAGGTCGCCCAGCGCCGGCGGGCGCCCGAGCAGGCTGGCCGCCCCGGCCATCGCCAGCAGCACGCCGAACGTCGCCAGAATGGCGGCGATCGCAGCACCGAATCGAAAACGCCAGTTGCTTTGGCCTTTGGGCCGCAAGCGGCGTGCGTCAAATCCATCGGATAACTTCATTCCGACCTTCCTCAATGGGTATCGGCCCTTCGACCGGGAGTTGACCGGGTTGTTCCTGAGGCTATGGCATTTGCGGCAAATCAGCGGGCTTAATGGATGAGCGGCGCCGCAAGCCGCTCATCCGCGCAGATCAGATCAGGTCTTGCGTCAGGGCGAGGGTGGCGAAGTTGTCCGCCATGATCGCCATTTCGGCTTCCTGCACTTGCTCGGCTTTGAGCACGCCGCCCTTGAATGGCAAGTCGCGGGTGGCGCAGGCGTCTTCGACCAGGGTGCAGCGAAAACCCAGATTCTTCGCTGCACGCACGGTGGTGCTGACGCTGGAGTGGCTCATGAAACCGCAGACGATCAGATCCAGCGAACCCAGATTCTGCAAGCGGTCGAGCAATTCGGTGCCGTGAAACGCACTCGGCAGCAGTTTGCCGATGATGGTTTCGTCACCCTGCGGCTCCAGGCCGGGGATGAATTCACCGCGCTCGCCCTGCGGGTCGAACAGGCCACCGACGGTGCCGAGGTGACGCACGTGCACGATAGGCCGACCGGCAGCACGGGCTGCGGCAACCAGTTGTTTGATGTTCGCGACGGCCGCGTCCATGCCGTTCAGGGCCAGCGGGCCACTGAGATATTCTTTCTGGGCATCGATGATGACCACGGTGGCATGACTCAGTGTGGCCGCTGCGTAACCGCGACCGCTGAGTTGAAACATCGTTTTTGGAACGGACATTCTGGGGCTCCTTGGGGTGGGGCTTTTGCGACATTGTCCTCTGGCTGAGCGCTTCTGTGAATCGCTACCATCGTAGGCACCGTCGTTATTGGCCTGCAGCCTTGTCAAGTTACACGTTCTGTTCAATAGCTGATGCAAAAAACAGAAAACTCCTACCGTCGCCGCGCTGGTTTTCCCGCGTCGTCGTCACGCGTTTTGGCTGTTAGAATCGCCAGTCGTTTTTTCAGGAGTTCTGCCCCGTGATCACTTCCCGACTTCGTACCCTGCGCGACCATATCCGTTGGGCCGTCAGCCGCTTCCATGGGGAGGATCTGTTTTTCGGCCATGGCACCGACAATGCCTGGGACGAAGCCCGGCAACTGGTGCTGGGTGCGCTGCACCTGCCATGGGAAATCGCCGACAGCTACCTCGATTGCGCACTGGAAGACGACGAACTGGTCAACCTGCAGCGCCTGCTCAAGCGCCGCATCGAAGAACGCATTCCTACCGCGTACCTGCTGGGCGAAGCGTGGTTCTGCGGCATGTCGTTTATCGTCGATGATCGCGTGTTGATTCCGCGTTCGCCGATTGGCGAGTTGATCGAGAACCGCTTTGCACCGTGGCTCGGTAGCGAACCGGCGCGGATTCTTGACCTGTGCACCGGTTCCGGTTGCATCGGTATCGCCTGCGCCTACGAATTTCAGAATGCTGAAGTAGTGTTGGCAGATCTGTCGTTCGAAGCGCTGGAAGTGGCCAATCAGAATATCGAGCGCCATGGCGTCGACGAGCGCGTCTATACCGTGCAGGGCGATGGTTTCGATGGGTTGCCAGGACAGCGTTTCGACCTGATCGTGTCGAACCCGCCTTACGTGGACGCGGAAGATTTCGCCGACATGCCGGACGAATATCAGCATGAACCTGAGCTGGGCTTGGCCTGTGGCGATGATGGCTTGAACCTGGTGCGGCGCATGCTCGCTGAAGCGGCGGATCACCTGACCGAGAAGGGCTTGCTGATTGTTGAGGTCGGTAACAGCCAGGTGCATGTCGAGGCGCTGTACCCGGAAGTGGATTTCGCCTGGCTGGAATTCGCCCGCGGCGGGCATGGTGTGTTCATGCTGACGGCCGAGCAGTGCCGCGCGCATCAGGCCTTGTTCGCTTCCCGCGTCTAAAGGCTAAAAGCTTCGTCGGAACGCCGCCCGGAGCCGGCTCGCTCCCACAGGGAAATGCATTCCAGGGTGGGAGCGAGCCTGCTCGCGAATGGCCGCGCCTCGGTCTGAAACCTTTACCGGTGCGTAGCAATCCAGATCAGCAGCCCCGCCTGAAACACCGCAAACGCCACCAGACAGGTAATGGTGAAGCGCAACCCGGCGTCTTCACGCTTGAACTTGCTGACTTTCTCTTCCTGCTTTTTCAGCTTCACTTCCTGCTCGGCCAGATTCTGCTCGGCCTGCTGGAGCATCTGCGCTGCTTCAAGAATTTCGACGACCTGCAGCTTTTCGCTGTTCCAGTCGCCGAGCAGATCACCGACCTGCACGGTCTTGATACTGCCTTTGAGGTGCTGGGCATCGGCATACGTCACATCGAAACCGTGTACCCGCAAAAAGTGATCGCGACGCAGACGCGTGTCTTCGTTCAGCGCGTCCTTGTTGTTCAGATCCATGCCGTCGACGGTGTAGCCGGGCCAGCGTTTTTTCGCCCAGTTGATGCCTTGAGCGGCGATGAAACGGCCGATGCCGCGGTTCAGCGGTTCGATCTGCAAGCCGCTGTCGGGGCTGAAACGCACACGCTTGGTGCTGTGGTCGGCCCACACGTCGAGGTGGTTCTGTTCCTTGCGCACGCGCTGGCCGGGCAGTTTGATCGCCATGCGCATCAGGCTGTGTTCTTTGCTGTGACGCTCGGCGTAACCGAATTCGACGAAGCGCAGCGGCCGCCCGCCGGTGTGGCGATCGGTCTGCAGCGGCGCCAGGCGGAGCATCTTGTGGTGCTCGGCGTGAACATCCGCCCACGGCAGCTCGACCGCTGGCGGTGCGTCTTTTTCAGCGGTGGTGTCGGGTGAAGTCTGGGTATCAGTCATAACGGCGCGATCCTGTCCATGCCCTGCTTGTCACCAGCCGTTGCGCTGGCGACAAAGGCTTATCGGCCGTTTTTTCAAGGACTGGAGGGTAAACAGCGGTTAACGGGTGCGAAGTCCGTCAATAAAACCGAGAATCGCCGCACCAAGCTCGGCAGCCAGTGGCAAATTCGGGTCCTTGTACGAGGCCAGCTGCCGTTTCATGTCGTTGTGCACGATGCGCAGCACGTGGTTCATGCCTTCAATCACCACCAGTTGCGCATCCGGTTTGGCGGCCTTGAGCAGCTTCGCATCTTCGGTGCCGACCTGAATGTCATTGCTGCCCTGAACGATCAGCGCCGGCATCTGCAACTGCGCGAAGGCTTTGGCGGGGTCCTGGCGGAACAGCGAAATCAGGTACGGCTGCACGCTCGGGCGGAAAATCACCTGCAACGGTTGCGGCACATTGTCATCGGTGCGCCCGGCCTTGAGGCTGTCGAGCAGTTCATTGCTGCGCAGCATCAGCGGCGGCGGCAGGCTGCGCGCCAGTTGTTCGCGGATCACCTGATCGACCGGTCGAGCGCTGCCGGACAGGGAAATCACCGCCGCCGCATCAAGTTCCGGCGCGGCAAGGCTGGCGATCAGCGCACCTTCGCTGTGACCAAGCACGATCAGCGGGCCGAAACGCGGGTCGGCCTTGAGCTTCTGCCCCCACGCCACGGCATCCGCCGCGTAAGCCTCCACCGACAGATTGCGCTCGTCCGGCGTCGCGGCGAGGCTCGCGGCCACTCCGCGTTTGTCGTAACGCACGCTGGCGATGTTGTGTTTGGCCAGCACCCACGCCAGCCGTTTCAAGCTGTCGTTGCGCCCGCCGTCGGGGTTGTTGCCGTCACGATCGGTAGGACCGGAGCCGGAAATGATCAGGACAACCGGCACCGGGCTGTCAGACTTTGGCAGCAACAGTGAACCGAAAAGGTCGCCGCTGCCCGTAGTCAAAGTCATTGGCCGTTGCAGGACCGTCGCTTGGGCAAAGCCCGTGAACAGGGTAAGACTCAAGATCAAAACTCGCAGCATCATCACGCCATCATTCGCCAAGGTGCCGGTTGGACTCGCCAACACCGCCAAGGTTCGAGGATGAACTACTCGGTTAGCCTGCGTATACTGGCGCGCATCAAGAATTCGGGTTTGATTTCACGGAGCGTCCTGCATGTCCGGCAATACCTACGGCAAGTTGTTCACTGTCACCACCGCTGGCGAAAGCCATGGTCCGGCGTTGGTCGCCATTGTCGACGGCTGCCCGCCGGGCCTGGAGATTTCTCTGGAAGACCTGCAACGCGACCTCGATCGCCGCAAGCCGGGCACCAGCCGCCATACCACCCAGCGTCAGGAAGCCGATGAAGTCGAAATCCTCTCCGGCGTGTTCGAAGGACGCACCACCGGTTGCTCGATCGGCCTGTTGATCCGAAACACCGACCAGAAGTCCAAGGACTACTCGGCAATCAAGGATCTGTTCCGCCCGGCCCACGCCGACTACACCTACCATCACAAATACGGCGAGCGCGATTATCGCGGCGGCGGTCGCAGCTCGGCGCGCGAAACCGCGATGCGCGTGGCGGCCGGGGCGATTGCCAAGAAGTACCTGGCCAGCCAGGGCATCGTCATTCGTGGCTACATGAGCCAGCTCGGCCCGATCGAAATCCCGTTCAAGACCTGGGATTCGGTGGAAGAAAACGCCTTTTTCAGCCCCGACCCGGACAAGGTGCCGGAGCTGGAAGCCTACATGGACCAGTTGCGTCGCGATCAGGATTCGGTCGGGGCGAAGATCACAGTGGTCGCCGAAGGTGTGATGCCCGGCCTGGGCGAGCCGATTTTCGATCGTCTCGACGCCGAGCTGGCCCACGCGCTGATGAGCATCAACGCGGTGAAAGGCGTGGAAATCGGCGCCGGTTTCGCCTCGGTCGCCCAGCGCGGCACCGAGCACCGCGATGAAATGACTCCCGAAGGTTTTCTCAGCAACAACGCTGGCGGCATTCTCGGTGGTATCTCATCCGGTCAGCCGATCGTCGCGCATCTGGCGTTGAAGCCGACATCGAGCATTACTACCCCGGGCCGTTCGATCGACATTGACGGCAACCCGGTCGACGTGATCACCAAGGGCCGTCACGACCCGTGTGTCGGCATCCGTGCCACGCCGATTGCCGAGGCGATGATGGCCATCGTGCTGATGGATCACCTGCTGCGCCACCGCGGGCAGAACGCCGACGTGCGCGTGAGCACTCCGGTGCTGGGTCAGCTTTGATGGCTGACTCGTCGAGCGCCGCGGCCTGAGCGTGGCGGCGCTCCCGTACTGGCGGCTGTCCAGTTTCTATCTGTTCTATTTCGCCTTGCTCGGTTCGACGGCGCCGTTTCTGGCGCTATACTTCGATCATCTCGGCTTCAGCGCGGCGCGCATCGGCGAGCTGGTGGCAATCCCGATGTTGATGCGCTGCGTGGCGCCGAACATCTGGGGCTGGCTCGGTGACTACACCGGCAGGCGTCTGGCCATCGTGCGCTTTGGCGCGGTGTGCACGCTGCTGACTTTTTCGCTGATTTTCGTCAGCAAGAGCTACGCGTGGCTGGCGATGGTCATGGCCCTGCATGCGTTTTTCTGGCACGCGGTGCTGCCACAGTTCGAAGTCATCACCCTGGCGCACTTGCAGGGCCAGACTTCGCGCTACAGCCAGATCCGCCTGTGGGGCTCGATCGGTTTCATCATTACCGTGGTCGCGCTGGGCCGGCTGTTCGAATGGCTGAGCCTGGATATCTACCCGGCGGCGCTGGTGTTGATCATGGCCGGCATCGTCCTCAGCAGCCTGTGGGTGCCGAACGCGCAGCCGCCGCAAGGCAACCGGCCAGGCGGCGAGGGCTTTCTCAAGCAGTTGCGTAATCCCGGCGTGCTGGCGTTTTATGCTTGCGTGGCGCTGATGCAAATGAGCCACGGCCCGTATTACACCTTTCTGACCTTGCACCTTGAGCGACTCGGTTACAGTCGCGGCGTGATCGGCATGCTGTGGGCGGTGGGCGTGGTGGCCGAGGTGCTGATGTTCATGGCCATGAGCCGGATTCTGGCGCGGTTTTCCCTGCGTCGGGTGCTGATGGTGAGTTTTCTGCTGGCGGCGCTGCGTTGGGTGCTGCTGGGCACATTTGCCGAATTTCTCTGGGTGCTGCTGTTTGCCCAAGTACTGCATGCGGCAACTTTCGGCAGCTTTCACGCCGCTGCCATCGCGTTCGTGCAACGTAGCTTCGGCGCACGTCAACAAGGCCAGGGCCAGGCGCTGTATGCAGCGCTGGCCGGCACCGGCGGTGCGCTCGGCGCGCTGTATGCCGGCTATAGCTGGAACGCCCTTGGCGCGACATTGACGTTCAGTATTGCCAGTCTCGCGGCGCTCGCCGCGGCCGTTATCATTGCCACACGTATGCAAGAGGACAGGCCATGAGCCTTACCCGTGAACAACTCGCTCAGCAAATTGTCGACGCCGGGCGCTTTCTCTATGGTCGCGGCTGGTCGCCGGCCACCAGCAGCAATTATTCGACGCGCCTGTCGCCGAGCGAAGCGCTGCTGACGGTGTCGGGCAAGCACAAGGGCCAGTTGGGCGTGGACGATGTGCTCGCCACCGACCTCTCCGGCAACAGTCTGGAGCCGGGCAAAAAGCCCTCCGCTGAAACCCTGCTGCACACTCAGCTTTATAGCTGGCGCGCGGAAATCGGTGCGGTGCTGCACACCCATTCGGTGAATGCCACCGTGCTGTCGCGCCTGACGCCGCAAGACTTCATCGAGTTCGAAGACTACGAGCTGCAAAAAGCCTTCAGCGGCATCTCGACCCACGAATCACGGGTGCGGGTGCCGATTTTCGACAATGATCAGGACATTACGCGCCTCGCCGCCAAGGTGCAGCCTTGGCTCGACGCCCATCCCGATTGCGTCGGCTATCTGATCCGCGGCCACGGCCTGTACACTTGGGGCGCGCAGATGAGCGACGCACTGCGGCAGATCGAGGCCTTTGAATTTCTGTTTGAATGCGAGTTGAAAGCCCGCAGCGTCATGAACCGTCAGGGCTGACTGCACCGCAAGCCGCCCGTTTGCCTGATAAAACACTGCCCGACCGGTCTGCAAGAGCCGGACGGCAAGGCCGATACCGAGGAATTGCCCATGAGCAGCCTGTCCGTTTACCACGTTTCCAGCCCTGAGATTCCCAACAAGGTGCTGACCCATTTCGAAGACATCGCTTCGACCTTGGCCGAGCAGGGCGTGCGCTTCGACCGCTGGCAAGCCGCGGCGAAGATTCAGCCCGGTGCCAGCCAGGAAGAAGTGATCAGCGCGTATAAAGAGCAGATCGACCAACTGATGACCGAGCGTGGCTACATCACCGTCGATGTGATCAGCCTGAACAGCGATCATCCGCAAAAAGCCGAATTGCGCGCCAGGTTTCTCGAAGAGCATCGGCACGGCGAAGACGAAGTCAGATTTTTCGTTGCTGGCCGTGGCTTGTTTACCCTGCACATCGACGATTACGTCTATGCGGTGCTTTGCGAGAAGAACGATCTGATCTCGGTTCCGGCGGGCACCAAGCACTGGTTCGACATGGGCGAGCATCCGCACTTTGTGGCGATCCGTCTGTTCAACAACCCGGAAGGCTGGGTTGCCAATTTCACCGGCGAAGACATCGCCGGCCGCTTCCCGCGTCTGGAGGACTGAGCCTGTGTCGATCAAAGCCATCCTCACCGATATCGAAGGCACCACCAGCGCGGTCAGTTTCGTTTTCGACGTGCTGTTCCCGTACGCGGCCAAACATTTGCCAGACTTTGTGCGCCAGAACGCCGAGCGTGCCGATGTCGCCGAACAACTCGATGCCGTGCGCCGTGACAGCAACGAGCCGAACGCGGATATTGAACGGGTTGTTGAAATCCTCCTCGGCTGGATTGCCGAAGATCGCAAGGCCACGCCGCTCAAGGCCTTGCAGGGCATGGTCTGGGCCGAGGGGTATCACGCCGGGCAGTTGAAGGGGCATGTTTACGCGGATGCCGTTGAAGCTCTGCAACGTTGGCATCAAGCCGGTTATCAACTGTTTGTTTACTCATCCGGCTCGATTCAGGCGCAGAAGCTGATTTTCGGTTGCTCGGAGGCGGGGGATCTGACGCCGCTGTTCAGCGGTTACTTCGACACCACCTCGGGCGGCAAGCGCGAGGCGCAGTCCTACGCCAACATCCAGCAAGCGCTGGGCGTGGCGCCTGAGGAGATTCTGTTTCTTTCGGACATCGTCGAAGAACTGGACGCTGCGCAAGCTGCTGGCCTGCAGACCTGCGGCCTGGCGCGTGAAGGCGGGGAGCTGGGAAGCCACATCACGGTCGACAGCTTCACCGGCATCGAACCGGAAGCCTTCTAAATACACAGCTCAATGTGGAAGCCAGCAGGCTGGCCCACAGGGTTTTGTGGTGGATAAAAACAAACAGGCCGTGAAGCGCATGCTCCACGGCCTGTTTTTGTTTAAAGCAAATTACAGCGAGTGATACGTCGGCAAAGCAAAACGCTGCTGGCTCTGCAGCATTGCAATTTGCGGCAGCTCACTGGCTTGTTCGGCCAGATCACGACGGATCGCACTGATCGCCCACGACAGTTGGTCGCCAGCGTGGAGTTGCTGATACGAGAGTGCGCGTTTGAAGACTTTGCCGTCGCTGCTACGCAGAGTGAGCAGGATGCCACCGTCAGGACGTGGGGCAGTGCTGACTTCGTAGTTGGAGAAAAGCGATGTAAATTTTTCTTGAATCAGGCTCATGTCATCAGCTCCGTATGTACTTGAATGGCAAGCATGCATAGGAGGTTGCAGCGTTTGTGCCAGCATTACTCTTTTTAAAAATGCTTTAAAAACAATTGGTTGCGAAGATATCAATTTATGATCGTCGTGCAAACTGCATGAATGGCCATCGTGCATCCTGCATTTTGCGGGATTATTCCTGGCACCATGGAACCAAATGCCGGAGTGAAGATCCTCGCGGTGGCCGCGTGACCGGCGGATACAAAACATTGCAAAAACCGCGTGTACAGCCCGCGAAGCGCTGACGTATTTTCAAGCTCGACCCGCGTTCGAATGCGCCGGTTGCTTCAAGCCATGCCCGACAATAAAAACATCGGCCAGCCAAGGTCGAACGGGGAGCTTCCATGCGTCACGCGCCAAGCGACACGATTACCTGGGGCATGATGCTCCGCAAGCTGCCGATGATTGCCAAAGCCATCCCGCGGGTGGTCAAGGGCATGAAGGTGGCCAACGTCACGGACCCGACGCAGAGCTGTGGTCTTGGCTGGACGTTCGAACAAGCGACGCTGCGCAACCCCGACGGCCCGGCGTTGATGCAGGGCGATGTGCGGCTGACTTATGCGCAGGTCAATCAATGGGCCAATCGCATCGCCCACTATCTAAGCGGGCAGGGCATCGGCAAGGGCGACGTGGTCGCGGTGTTCATCGAGAACCGCCCGGAATTGCTGGTTACCATTCTGGCGCTGGCCAAGGTCGGCGCGGTCAGTGCCTTGCTCAATACCGCCCAGACCCGCGATACGCTGATTCACAGTATCAACCTGGTCGCTCCGGTGGCGATCGTGGTCGGCGAAGAGTTGCTGCCAGCCTTTGCCGCGGTCCGCGAGCACGTGTTGATTGCGGCGCAACGCACCTGGTTCGTGGCCGATCAGGACACCTTCAATCATCCGGGCATCGCGCCTGAAGGCCATATCAATCTGATCAGCGCCAGCGCCGATGCCAGCAGCGACAATCCGCCGAGCAGCCAGCAGATTTTCTGCAACGATCCGTGTTTCTACATCTACACCTCCGGCACCACCGGCCTGCCCAAGGCCGGGGTGTTCAAGCATGGGCGCTGGATGCGCAGCTCCGCCAGTTTCGGCATGATCGCGCTCGACATGAGCCCTGACGACGTCGTCTATTGCACCTTGCCGCTGTACCACGCCACCGGTCTTTGCGTGTGTTGGGGTTCGGCGGTCAACGGCGCCGCGGGTTTTGCGATCCGGCGCAAATTCAGCGCCAGTCAGTTCTGGAACGACGTGCGCCGCTATGGCGCGACCACCATCGGCTACGTCGGCGAGTTGTGCCGCTATCTGGTCGATCAACCGTTGAGTGCCGACGACAGTCGCCACGACGTACGCAAGATGATCGGCAATGGCTTGCGCCCGGGTGCCTGGGCCGAGTTCAAGAGCCGTTTTGCCGTTGAGCACATCTGCGAGCTATACGCGGCGAGCGACGGCAATATCGGCTTCACCAACGTGCTCAACTTCGACAACACCATCGGTTTCTCGCTAATGACCTGGGAACTGGTGGCCTACGATCACGACAGCGGTGAGCCGCTGCGCAGCGCCGATGGTTTCATGCGCAAGGTCGACAAGGGCGAGGAGGGGCTGTTGCTGGCGCGGATCGACGAAAAAGCCCCGCTGGACGGTTATACCGATCCGCAGAAGACTGCCCGGGTCGTGCTGCAAGACGTGTTCAACAAGGGTGACCGCTATTTCAACACCGGCGATCTGCTGCGCAATATCGGTTTCGGCCATGCGCAGTTTGTCGATCGCCTCGGTGACACCTATCGCTGGAAGGGCGAGAACGTCTCGACCACCGAGGTCGAAAATCTTCTGCTGCAACACCCGCACATCTCCGAGGCGGTGGCGTACGGCGTGGAAATCCCCAACACCAACGGCCGCGCCGGGATGGCGGCAATCACTCCAGCGGAATCTCTGGCGACGCTGGATTTCGCCGAGCTGCTGGGCTTCGCCCGCGAACGCCTGCCGCCCTATGCGGTGCCATTGTTCCTGCGGGTCAAAGTGAAAATGGAAACCACCGGCACCTTCAAATACCAGAAAACCCGCCTGAAGAATGAAGGCTTCGACCCTGGCCAAACGGGTGGCGATCCGATTTATGCGTGGCTACCCGGCACGCAGACTTACAGCCGAGTCACCGAGCAGGTGCTGGCGGAAATTCTCGAGGGCAAACACCGTTATTGATTTCGGCTATCGCTGCACTTTGGAAAAAGGGGGTGACAGTTTTCGTCTGCCTCTGGAAACTGTCGGCTTTCCGATTGACCGAAGTGGAGTTGCCCCATGTCCGACCAAAGCCGCCAGATGACCCCGGAAGAAGCTGCCGAATTCACCGAGCAGGTCTTCAACAAGGCGCGTGACGGTGATGCCCAAATGCTTGATCGCCTGGTGACGGCCGGTTTGCCGGTGAACCTGAAAAACAGCAAGGGCGACACCTTGCTGATGCTCGCCAGCTACTACGGCCATGTCGATGCCGTGAACGTGCTGCTCAAGCACAAGGCTGATCCGGAAATGCGCAATGGCAATGGCCAGAGCCCGATTGCCGGTGCCGCGTTCAAAGGCGATCTGGCGGTGGTCAAAGCGTTGGTTGAGGCGGGTGCCGAAATCGAAGGGTCGTCCTTTGATGGCCGTACTGCATTGATGATGGCGGCGATGTTCAATCGCGTGGAAATCGTCGACTACCTGATCAGCAAGGGCGCCGATCCCAAGGCCAAGGACGCCAATGGCGTCACCGCGCTGGACGCTGCACGCACCATGGGCGCGGTCGACACCACCGCGCAGCTTGAGAAGCTGTTGGGCTGAAATCCGCCCCGCCGGACTGTGGAGAAGCAGAGAATGCGCTATCCTGCGCGCCCTTGAAATCTCCCTTCGCCACAGGATCCGCCCTCATGAAAGCCGCACTCGTCGAACTCATCAGCAAAATCAGCTCCGGCTGCATGGGCGAGGACGAGATCCTGAAAGTGGCTGACGAAGCGGCGCAAGCCTACGCCGATGCCGACGCCTTTCTGACAGCCAACCCGGACGTCAACTACGACGACACTTTCCCGATTCCTTTGGGCGAATGGGTGGTGGTTGGCAGCCTGCCCGAAACCGTGTTGTTCCAGGCTGACAGCTACGTTGATCTGTTCGCGCAAATCGTCGCCTCGTTCGGCCCCGGTGTGGATTTCAACCTCAAGCCCAAGCAACTGGCCAAGACCGAAGCCTTGACCGCGCTCAATCGCATTCAGGTGCAGATGAGCAGCCTGAACAAGGAGAACGGCGGCTACACGCTGATGAACTTCAGTCAGTTGCTTGACGACGAACTGCAAATGGTACTGGTCTACGGCAACGACCTGCCGCGCGTACTGGAGTTGTGCAGCGAAGTCGGCATCAGCGCTGTACCGGCACTCGAAGCGTTGAAGGTCGCCGTTCACGTCTGATTCGCAATAAAACGGAACCCTGCGCCGGGCCGTCTATCCTAGAAGTGCATGCCACTATTCTGGAGCGACATTATGGGTTCCACGTTCAACGGTCTGATCGGCCTGATCATTCTTGCCCTCGACATCTGGGCCATCATTAATGTGCTGAAAAGCGGCGCGTCCACCGGAATGAAAATCGTCTGGGTGCTGCTGATCATCCTCCTGCCGGTGCTGGGCCTGATCATCTGGGCGATTGCCGGACCGCGGGGCAATGTGCGGGTCTGACCTGATTTTCGATCACACGGTCATCCCTGTGGGAGCGAGCCTGCTCGCGAAGACGTTGTGTCAGTCGCCATCCCCGGCAACTGATGCTCCGCTTTCGCGAGCAGGCTCACTCCTACAAAGGATTGTGCTCCGACGGTGAAGTGAGGTTCGACCTGTCATCTTCGGCAACGTAGAATGCGCGCCTTTCCCGGGCAATCGTCCCCCACGATTGGCGCCCGCGCATTTCATCGGAGCACTTGACCATGACCGTCACCAAAACCAGCGAGTACCTGGAAACCCTCTACGAAGGCTACGGCCAGCGTTTTCGCATGGAAAAACTGCTGCACGAAGTGCGCACCGAACACCAGCATCTGGTGATTTTCCAGAACCCGCGCATGGGCCGGGTGATGGCGCTGGACGGCGTGATCCAGACCACCGAAGCCGACGAATTCATCTACCACGAAATGCTCACTCACGTGCCGATCCTCGCCCATGGCAGCGCCAAACGTGTGCTGATCATCGGTGGCGGTGATGGCGGCATGCTGCGCGAAGTGACCAAGCACGCTGGCGTTGAACACATCACCATGGTCGAAATCGACGGCACCGTGGTCGACATGTGCAAAGAGTTTCTACCGAACCATTCCGCCGGCGCCTATGACGATCCACGCCTGAATCTGGTGATCGACGACGGCATGCGTTTCGTCGCCACCACCACGGAAAAATTCGACGTGATCATCTCCGACTCCACCGACCCGATCGGCCCGGGCGAAGTGCTGTTTTCGGAGAACTTCTATCAGGCCTGCCACCGCTGCCTCAACGAGGGCGGCATTCTGGTCACTCAGAACGGCACGCCGTTCATGCAGATCGACGAAGTGAAAACCACTGCCGGTCGCCTCAACAGCCTGTTCCCGGACTGGCATTTCTATCAAGCGGCGGTGCCGACCTACATCGGCGGTTCGATGACCTTCGCGTGGGGCTCGACCAACCCGGCCTACCGCAAACTCAGCCGTGAAACCCTGCAACAGCGTTTCATCGGCAGCGGCATCGTCACTCGCTACTACAACCCGGAAATCCACATCGGCGCGTTCGCCTTGCCACAATACGTGCTGCAGGCGATCAACAAGCCGGGCAATAACTGACACATCCCCGCGCCGTCCCTCTGTGGGAGCGAGCCTGCTCGCGAAAGCTGTGGATCAGACAGAAATATTTATCTGACACACCGCCTTCGCGAGCAGGCTCGCTCCCACACTGCGTTACGCGCTGTGTAATCCTTTTGAACCAACTATCGCGGCAAAACGTCCAGATAGAGGTAAGCCCATCTACGGGTTGATCGAGGAGGCACTGATGCAAAAGTGGAAAGTCACTTTCGTGGATGATCATGGTGAAATCGTTGATGAAATCTTCGAACGTGAGGAATGCCCGACCGACGATGAAGCCGCCCGGCTGATCAAGGAAAGGCTCCTTCCGGTGGCTGCCCAACTGGATCTGAACGATCTGGAAGGACGCACCGCCGATGCTGGCGTTAAAAACCTCAAGACCCAGAACGGCATCGAGATCCGCAGCATCACGCCAATCTGAACACTTCCTGTCATCTCGTAAACCAGGCCTTGGCAGCGCCGCTCTCTTGCGGCTACTCTGCAGGGGAGATCAGCGAATGGATCGCTAAGGTCTGGTCTTGTCAGCTACATGCTTGTTCCCGCGTACAACCGCAGCGTTGTCGACGTACTTAGGCCACAGGCCCGGGGCGGGAATACGGAAAGTCTATCCATCTATGCGAGGGGGACGATTCATGAGCACAGCCTATCAAGAAGACATCAGCAGCAATGTTCTGCGCCGCATGAAAGAAGGCGGTTTCGATTTTTCAAGATTTCATCCCATCGAGTTCTACGCCATTTTCCCGGACGAGGAGCGGGCGCGCAGGGCGGCAGGCAAGTTTCGCGGTGAATCCATCAATGCCCAGGTCAGTGCGCGCGATGACGGCGCCTGGTCGCTGGAACTGAGCAAGGTCATGTACGCGACCTATGACGATATCGGTGATTTCGAGCAGGGCTTCTCCGCCGTGGTCGAACCGCTGGGCGGCATCATCGAAGGTTGGGGCGTCAAGCAGGAGGTGCGCAACCGCCACCGTTTGAACTGATCGCTTGCAAGGCTTGTTGCGCAACGGCTGACCTTTGGGTCGGCCGTTGTCGTTTGTGCCCTGCGCATACGCTATGGCAAAACCCTGAAACAAGAATCCGGGGCAAAAAAAAGCCACCGGAGAGGGTGGCTAAAAGGGAAGAGCAATACGCACTGAAACCCTTGCGGGCTGCAGCAGGCGGGCTGCCGGAGCAGTCCAGGTCAGTTGAGCTGGCAGTTTCGCGAGGCGGTGGCCGGCGAGGTTTTGCAGCGAATGCGCGGATTATCCGTGCGCCGCGGCGGGCAGTGAAATCAGTTCTGACTATGCTGGTGATAGGCGCCGTGATGCGTCGCAATGAAGCGGGGACAATCTGGCTGGGGCATTTGCTGCACAGGAATGGTGCGGCGCCTGCGCTGTGGATATCCAACCGATTGAAATAAAAGCGTTTATGCCGATGGCACGGGCCTTGCGAAGGCCTGTATGTCCGGGTGACAAGGAGTACGGCATGATCCGCACCTATTTTGATGAGATGTACGATGCCGGCGGCCAGGTTCGCCCGCATTATCGCGAGTTCGCCCGATGGCTGGCCGATACGCCGGATGAACTGCTGGCGCAACGGCGGCGCGAAGCCGATCTGCTGTTCCACCGCGCCGGGATTACCTTCACGCTCTATGGCGACGAGCAGGGCACCGAGCGCCTGATTCCTTTCGACACCATCCCGCGCAGCATTCCTGCCAGCGAATGGCGGATCGTCGAGCGCGGCTGCATCCAGCGGGTCAAGGCGCTGAACATGTTTCTTGCCGACCTGTATCACGAGCAGCGCATCATCAAGGCCGGGATCATTCCCGCCGAACAGGTGCTGGCCAACGAGCAATACCAGTTGGCGATGCAAGGCCTGGATCTGCACCGCGACATCTATTCGCATATTTCCGGGGTCGATCTGGTGCGCGACGGCGACGGCACGTATTACGTGCTCGAAGACAATCTGCGTACGCCGAGCGGCGTGAGCTACATGCTCGAAGACCGCAAGATGATGATGCGCCTGTTTCCGGAGCTGTTCGCCGCCCAGCGCATCGCGCCGATCGACCACTACCCGAACCTGTTGCTCGACACCTTGAAAAGCTCAAGTCCGATCGATGACCCGAGTGTGGTGGTGCTGACGCCGGGGCGCTTCAACAGTGCGTTTTTCGAACACGCGTTTCTGGCGCGGGAAATGGGCGTGGAACTGGTCGAAGGCGCGGATCTGTTCGTGCGTGATGACAAGGTGTTCATGCGCACCACCGATGGCCCGAAAGCGGTCGACGTGATCTATCGTCGCCTCGATGACGCCTTTCTCGACCCGCTGGCGTTCAACCCGGATTCGATGCTTGGCGTGCCGGGGCTGCTGTCGTCCTACCGCTCCGGCAATGTCGTGCTCGCCAACGCGATCGGCACTGGCGTCGCGGATGACAAGTCGGTGTATCCGTTTGTCACCGACATGATCCGTTTCTACCTCGACGAAGAACCGATCCTGAAAAACGTGCCGACCTGGCAATGCCGTAACCCGTCTGAACTTTCCCATGTGCTGGCCAATCTTCCAGATCTGGTGGTCAAGGAAACCCAGGGCTCCGGCGGTTACGGAATGCTGGTGGGGCCGGCCGCGACGACGGCGGAAATCGATGCATTTCGCGAGCGTATCAAAGCCAAACCGCATGCGTACATCGCCCAGCCGACGCTGTCGCTCTCGACCTGTCCGACCTTTGTCGAAAACGGCATTGCGCCGCGCCATATCGATTTGCGTCCGTTTGTCTTGTCCGGGCGCGAAACCCGCGTGGTGCCTGGCGGTTTGACGCGTGTGGCCCTGCGCGAGGGCTCCCTGGTGGTGAATTCCTCTCAGGGTGGCGGAACCAAGGACACCTGGGTGGTCGAGGATTGAAGGAAGCTTGCCATGTTAAGTAGAACTGCCTCGGATCTGTATTGGATGTCGCGTTATCTGGAGCGCGCGGAAAACCTCGCGCGCATGCTCGACATCAGTTATTCACTGTCGCTGATGCCGCAGGACGGTCGCGGCGACGGTTTGCATGAGCTGGCCATGCCGCTGCTGATCACCGGCACCCTCGATGATTATCTCGAGCGTCACGGCGCGCTGCATGCCGAACGCCTGCTGCACTTTTTCGCCCTCGACGCGGCCAACCCGGCCAGCATCTACAGTTGCCTCGGCGCCGCGCGGGCCAGCGCTCATGCGGTGCGCGGGCGAATCACGGCGGACATGTGGGAGAACATCAACGCGACCTGGCTGGAGATTCGCGGGATCGCCGAGCAGGGCTTGAGCCGCTATGGCATGAGCCGTTTCTGCGAATGGATCAAGGAGCGTTCGCACCTGTTTCGCGGCGCATCCTACGGCACGATCATGCGCAACGATGCGTTTCGCTTCATTCGTCTGGGTACGTTCATCGAGCGCGCAGATAACACGCTGCGCTTGCTCGATGCCCGTTATGAAATGGCTGGTGATCAGGCCGAAGCCGTCAGCGATGGCACTGCGCACGCGTATTACCAGTGGAGTGCCTTGCTGCGCGCGCTGTCGTCGTTCGAGGCCTACACCGAAATCTATCGTGATGCGCCCGGCGCCCGACATGTCGCCGAATTGCTGCTGTTGCGCGCTGATGTGCCGCGTTCGCTGCGTGCCTGCACCGAAGAGATCGACCAGATCCTCGCGCAGCTGCCCGGTGCCAACGGGCGACCGGCGCAACGTCTGGCCGCGGAAATGGACGCGCGCCTGCGCTACACCGGCATCAACGAAATCCTCGAGGAAGGCCTGCACGCCTGGCTGACCGAATTCATTCCGCTGGTGCGCCAGCTGGGCAACGCCATTCACAGTTCCTACCTGGAGGCTGCATGAGACTTTCCATAAGCCACGAGACCACCTATCACTACGAAGATCAGGTGCGCGCGAGCATCCAGTACCTGCGTCTGACGCCCCACGACAGCGAACGTCAGCATGTCCTGAGCTGGCAACTCGACCTGCCGCGTCCGGTGCGTGCGCAACTCGATCCGTTCGGCAACATCCTGCATGTGCTGACCATGGATGAGCCGCACGAAGCGATCATCATCGGTGCGCGCGGGCAGGTCGACATCGACGAGCTGCGTGAGGCCGAACACGAGAGCCAGTCGGCACTGCCATTCCTGCGCTTTACCCGGCTGACCGAGGCGGACGAGGCGCTGCGCGCATTCGCGGAAAAATCCTGCAAGCAGCGCCGTGATCGCACGGCGTTGATCGACTTGATGCACGGCTTGAATCAGTACATGACCTACACGCCGGGCTCTACCGAAGTCGATACCAGCGCCGCCGAAGCATTTGCCGGGCGTGCTGGTGTTTGCCAGGACCATACCCATGCGTTTCTGGCCTGCGCCCGCAGCCTGGGGGTTCCGTCACGTTATGTGTCGGGCTATCTGTACAGTGAGGATTGCGAGCATCTGGCCAGTCACGCCTGGGCGGAAGCCTGGCTGGACGACGCCTGGTACAGCTTCGACGTGACCAATCAACTGGCGCGGCCGGAGCGGCATCTGAAACTGGCGGTGGGCCTGGACTATCTTGATGCTTGCCCGGTACGCGGCATGCGCCGTGGCGGCGGGTGTGAGCAGATGCATGCGAAGGTATTCGTTTCGCCGACGCCGGTCATTTCCGTGCAGCAACAATAAGGCCTACCTATAACTCCTGTGGGAGCGAGCCTGCTCGCGATAGCGATGTCAGCCAGCAATTCAGCGACTGACGCACCGCCTTCGCGAGCAGGCTCGCTCCCACAAGGGGTGGTGTCCCACAAGGGGAATGGCATCAGGGCTTAACCTTGCGTCCGGCCATGTGCGTTAGATACCCCACCAGCATCTCCAGATCCCCATCCGGCAACACCTCTGCGGAAAACCCCGGCATCTTCGCCTGTGGCCACTGGCGCAAGCTCTGCGGATCGCGGATGTAACGCTTGAGGAAGTCCGCGCCGAAGTATTCGGTCGGGTTGTACGGAACATTCAGATCCGGACCGAATTGCGCATCCCCCGCGCCGTTCAAGCGGTGACAGGCCAGGCAGTTTTTCTGAAACAGCGCGAAACCCTGATTCACCGGATCATCCGCCTTCAACGCGGAATCAGGCAGCAGGGCCGGGAAGCGCTCGGCGACGGGCGCCATGCGCTTGATGCTTGCCACCTGGAACGGCCATTGTTCGGGGCTGATGTTACCTTTCTGCGGATCGCTCCAGACCAGATAAAACGGCCCGGCACTGGGTTTGTCTTGCGCCAGCGCTGGCCATGGCTGTCCCGGGTCTTCAATGGCCAGCCACGCTCGTGCGCCGTCACGGTTGAGCAGCGGTGCTGCGGCCAATTCAGCGGCAAAGCCGTCCAGCGCCACCGCTTGCAGATGATCTTGCGGCTGGATGCCGGTCAGCAACGCGGCCATGGGCACGACGCGATAAGTCATGTCCCTTTTGTAGGACACATCGTCTTTGATCGTCAGGGTTTGCGCTTGAGGATGCTTGAGCAATTCCTCGGTCTGCCAGGTGCGCGCGGTTGCGCCCAACTGCAGATCAAGCTGAGCGGCTGACAAGGGCATGCTGAGCAGCAGCGCCCCGAACACAATGAACGCTTTCAAATGATCGCCATCCCTGTCGTGGAAAGGCGCAAAGATTGGCACAGCCACGCTGGCCCGGATAGCGGGCCAGTCATCTATTCGCTGGCGATTGATCGCACCTGCCGCTTGATTCAGCCAATGACCTTGGTCAGATTCGGCAAAATCAACAACAGCGTCGTGGCAAAAAGAATGAGCCCTGCTTGACGTACTTTCGGTTGTTTGAACATGGCTTGACCGCCTTTATTGTTATTTCCTGATGCCTGCCTGCATATCCATGACGGCACGCGCTGCACTTCCTGTTGAAGAACGCCGGCCTCGGCAAAACCCGACGACCATCACGTTCATCTTCTACATTAGGGCCCACGCCGGCCGTGCCTTAGATCCATTTCGTATGTCATTGCTGCGATCTGTGATTAAAACGCTATGAGGCGTATTGCCAGCTTCTTTGCTGACCGCTGGCTAGACAACTCGGCGACCTGAACCGGTTCACCTGGTGGCTGACGACCGTCCGTCTGAGCGTGTGCGTCAAGCGCTTTGAGCGCTGTGGTCATTGAATCCTCGGCCGTTGCGGTCGAGAGTGGGGCAACAACCCTTCACTGACCGCCCAGGTTCGAGGACGCCATGACCGAAGCTTTGATATTCGATGCCTTACGCACGCCCCGCGGCAGGGGCAAGGCGGACGGCGCCTTGCACAGTGTCAAACCGGTCAATCTGGTCGCCGGCCTGTTGACCGCGATGCAGCAACGCACCGCGCTGGACACCAGCCAGGTCGATGATGTGGTACTGGGCTGCGTCACGCCGGTTGGCGATCAAGGCGCGGACATCGGCAAAACTGCGGTGCAGGTCGCCGATTGGGACGTCAGCGTGGCGGGGCTGCAAATCAACCGTTTCTGCGCTTCGGGCCTGGAGGCGGTCAATCTTGGCGCGATGAAAGTGCGCTCGGGGTTCGAGGAGTTAGTGGTAGTTGGCGGCGTCGAGTCAATGTCGCGGGTAGCGATGGGCAGCGACGGCGGCGCCTGGGCGCTGGACCCGCAAACCAACCTGCACAGCCATTTCACCCCGCAAGGCGTCGGCGCGGATCTGATCGCGACAATTGAGGGCTTCAGCCGTCACGACGTCGATGCCTATGCGCTGCACTCTCAACAGAAAGCCGCACGGGCACTGACCGATGGCTCGTTCAGCAAATCCCTGGTGCCGGTGCAGGACCAGAACGGCATCATCCTGCTCGACCACGATGAGTTCATTCGTGCCGAATCGACGCTGGAAGGTCTTGGCAAGCTCAAGCCGAGTTTCGAAATGATCGGCCAGATGGGTTTCGACGCCACCGCGCTGCGAGTCTACAGCCATATCGAACGGATCAATCATGTGCACACGCCAGGCAACAGTTCCGGGATCGTTGACGGTGCCGCGTTGATGCTGATTGGCAGCGAAGCCAAGGGCAAAGCGCTGGGCCTGCAGCCGCGCGCGAGGATCGTCGCCACGGCAGTGACCAGTACCGATCCGACCATCATGCTCACCGGCCCGGCACCGGCCACTCGCAAGGCATTGGCCAAGGCCGGGCTGCGCGTGGAAGACATTGACCTGTTCGAGGTCAACGAAGCGTTTGCCTCGGTGGTGCTCAAATTCATCAAGGACATGGCCGTCGATCCGGACAAGGTCAACGTCAACGGCGGTTCCATCGCCATGGGCCATCCGCTCGGCGCAACGGGCTGCGCGATTCTCGGCACGTTGCTCGATGAGCTGGAGGCGCGGCGCTTGCGCTACGGCCTGGCAACGCTGTGTGTCGGCGGCGGCATGGGCATTGCCACCCTCATCGAACGTCTCTGAGCCGCGCCTTCAAGGAATTTACTTATGAACCAAGCCATTCATTACGAAGCGGGTCCAGACCGCATCGTCGTGCTGACCATCGACCTGCCGGGTCAGAGCGCCAACACCATGAACGCCGTGTACCGCCAGGCCATGGCCGCCTGCGTCGCCCGGCTGGTCGCGGAAAAGGATCAGATTGCCGGGGTGATCATTACCTCGGCGAAGAAAACCTTCTTCGCCGGCGGCGACCTCAACGAGCTGATCAAGGTCGGCAAGCCCGAAGCCAAAGCTTTTTACGACATGGTGTTGACCCTGAAAGGGCAGTTGCGCAGCCTGGAAACCCTCGGCAAACCGGTGGTCGCGGCGATCAACGGTGCAGCGCTGGGTGGCGGTTGGGAAATCTGTCTGGCCTGCCACCACCGGGTGGCGCTCGACGATGCTTCGGTGCAGCTTGGTCTGCCGGAAGTGACCCTCGGCCTGCTGCCAGGTGGCGGCGGAGTGGTG
The DNA here is from genome assembly GCF_036668835.1 of Pseudomonas koreensis. Taxonomy (GTDB): domain Bacteria; phylum Pseudomonadota; class Gammaproteobacteria; order Pseudomonadales; family Pseudomonadaceae; genus Aquipseudomonas; species Aquipseudomonas koreensis_I. Next base: position 318,437 of record NZ_JAZEVW010000001.1, on the reverse strand, counting down.
CGCATGGTGCGCATGCTCGGCATCGAAAAAGCCCTGCCGTATCTGCTCGAGGGCAAGAAAGTCCGTCCACAACAAGCCTTGCAGGCCGGGTTGATCGACGAGCTGGCGGCGGATCGAGATGAGTTGCTGGCCAAGGCTCGCGCCTGGATCGTCGCCAATCCCACGGCGGTGCAGCGCTGGGATGTGAAGGGTTACCAAATTCCCGGCGGTACGCCGTCGAACCCGAAAGTGGCACAGATGCTGGCGATTGCGCCGTCAATCCTGCGCGCGAAAACCCAGGGCACGTTGCCTGCGCCGGAGAAGATTCTCTGCGCGGCGGTGGAGGGCGCGCAGGTCGATTTCGATACCGCGCATTTGATCGAAACCCGCTATTTCACCGAACTGACCACCGGACAAATCTCGAAAAACCTGATCGGCACGTTCTGGTTTCAGCTCAACGAGATCAATGCCGGCGGTTCGCGGCCGCAGGGTTTCGCCCCTTACAAGACGCAAAAAGTCGGCGTGCTGGGCGCGGGGATGATGGGCGCCGGCATCGCTTTCGTCAGTGCGTCGGCGGGCATCGACGTGGTCCTCAAGGACATCAATCTCGCCGCCGCCGAGAAGGGCAAGGCGCATTCGGCGGCATTGCTCGACAAGAAAGTCGCCCGCGGCCAAATGGATGCGGCAAAGCGCGAAGCGGTACTGGCGCGGATACGGACCACGGACAATGATGCCGATCTGGCCGGTTGCGACCTGATCATCGAAGCGGTGTTTGAAGATCGCGAACTCAAGGCGCGAGTTTCTTCAGCGGCGCAGCGGGTCGTGGGGCAAGATGCGGTGATCGCTTCCAATACCTCAACCTTGCCCATTACCGGGCTGGCCGCTGCTGTGCCTGATCCGGGAAAATTCATCGGTCTGCATTTCTTCAGCCCGGTGGAAAAAATGCCGCTGGTGGAAATCATCAAAGGCGCACACACCAGTGATGAAACCCTGGCCCGTGGTTTCGATTTCGTCCTGCAGATCAAGAAAACCCCGATCGTGGTCAACGACAGCCGCGGCTTCTTCACCTCACGGGTATTCGGCACCTTTACCAACGAAGGCATCGCCATGCTCGGCGAGGGCGTGAGCGCGCCGATGATCGAGACCGAAGCGCGCAAGGCCGGCATGCCGGTCGGCCCTCTGGCGATTTCTGACGAAGTTTCCCTCAGCCTGATGAGCCATATCCGCCAGCAAACCGCCAAGGACCTACAGGCCGAAGGGAAACCGCTGACCGAGCATCCGGCCTTCGCCGTGATTGACTTGCTGCTCAACGAATACAAGCGAGCGGGCAAAGCAGCCGGCGGCGGCTTCTACGACTACCCGACCGGTGCGCAGAAGCACCTGTGGCCGGAACTTAAGACGCGATTCGAGAAGGTCGACGGGCAGATTCCAGCCAAGGATGTGCGTGATCGGCTGCTCTTCGTGCAGGCCCTCGAAACCGTGCGCTGTGTGGAGGAAGGGGTGTTGACCTCGACGGCTGACGCCAACGTCGGCTCGATTTTCGGCATCGGTTTCGCCGCGTGGACCGGCGGCGCGCTGCAGTTCATCAACCAATATGGCGTGAAGGATTTCGTCGCTCGCGCGCAGTACCTGGCCGAGCAGTACGGCCAGCGGTTTGCGCCGCCGGCGCTGTTGCTCGACAAAGCCGCGAAAGGTGAACTGTTCTAAGGCACGGGAGCACTTCGGGGCTTGCCTTGGCCGGGTGTTTCAGGGCAGGCTTTGAGTGTGCAATATTCCCATCACGTGTCAGGTATTTTTTATGTCGCTACGCATCTGCATTCTGGAAACCGACATCCTGCGTCCGGAACTGGTCGACCAATATCAGGGTTACGGGCAGATGTTTCAGCGCCTGTTCTCGCAGCAACCGATCGCCGCCGAGTTCACCGTCTACAACGTGATGCAGGGCGAATACCCAAGCGATGAGCTGAGTTTCGATGCGTATCTGATCACGGGCAGCAAGGCCGATTCGTTCGGTACTGACCCGTGGATCCAGACCCTCAAGCAATACCTGCTCAACCGCTATGAGCGTGGCGACAAGCTGCTGGGCGTGTGCTTCGGCCATCAACTGCTGGCGCTGCTGCTGGGCGGCAAAAGCGAGCGCTCCATCCAGGGCTGGGGCGTTGGCACGCACCAATACAAGCTGGCGGCCAAGGCACCGTGGATGAGCCCGGTGCGCGAAGAACTGACGCTGCTGATCAGCCACCAGGATCAGGTCACTGCGCTACCGGAAAACGCCACGGTGATCGCCTCCAGCGATTTCTGCCCGTTCGCCGCGTATCACATCAACGATCAAGTGCTGTGCTTCCAGGGGCACCCGGAATTCATCCACGATTATTCGCGAGCGTTGCTTGATTTGCGTCAGGAAGCGCTGGGTTCGCAGATCTACAGCAAAGGCGTGGCGAGCCTTGAGCAAGAGCACCACGGTGCGACAGTCGCCGAGTGGATGATGCGTTTCGTCGCGCACAAGCCGGAAACTGTCTGACATCAAACAGCATCGCCAGCAGGCTGCTCCCACCTTTGATCTACTGTGCGACACTGATCAATGTGGGAGCGAGCCTGCTCGCGAATCGCCCAGACAACTCGGTCCCCTTTACAACCACCCAGACCGCTTGAAACTCGTCCACAACCCCACACACCCCACCGTAATAAACCCCAGCACCGCAAAATAGCCGTAGTGCCAGGTCAACTCCGGCATGTTCTCGAAGTTCATCCCGTAAATCCCCGCGACCGCGGTCGGGAACGCGAGAATCGCTGCCCACGCGGCAAATTTGCGCTGCACCACACTCTGCCGTGACGCCTCGAGCAACACGCCAATCTCGATGGTCTGGCTGGCGATGTCGGCCAGCGTGCTGAGATCCTCCATCTGCCGCGTGACATGAATCTGCACGTCACGAAAGTACGGGCGCATGTTCTTGTCGATAAACGGGAAGCTGAGCTTTTGCAGCTCCTCGCCAATTTCCACCATCGGCGCTGCATATCGGCGCAGGCGCACGACATCACGGCGCAAACCATGCAGCTTTTGAATGTCACGCTCGTTCAACGCGCTACACAAGACGTTGCGCTCCAGTTCATCGATTTCGGCGTGAATCGCTTCGCCCACGGGCTGGTAATTCTCGATGACAAAATCGAGCAAGGCATACAGTACGAAATCTTCGCCGTGCTCCAGCAGCAGCGGCCGTGCCTCACAGCGCTGACGAACATGCGCATAGGAGGCCGAGTGGCCGTTGCGGGCGGTGATGATGTAGCCCTTGCCGGCAAAAATATGCGTTTCGATGAATTGCAGAACGCCGTTTTCACGGACCGGCGAGTAGGTGACGATAAACAAAGCGTCGCCAAAGGTTTCCAGTTTCGGCCGGCTGTGTTTTTCCAGGGCGTCTTCGATGGCCAGTTCGTGCAGGTTGAACTGGCGTTGCAGATTGAACAGTTCCTGAGCGTCCGGTTCTTCGAGGCCGATCCAGACAAAATGGCCGGGCTTGGCTGCCCAAACCGCACCTTCGTCGATGGAAATATCGCTCACTTTCTTGCCTTCGCTGTACACCGCAGCAGCTACAACTCGACCCATGGTGGTGATTCACTTCTTCTTGGCAGGTGGTAGGGGTTCACGGCATCAGCTTAGCCGTGTCGCTGCTTGAGAGTCAGTGAAATCTGCACAGTTCAGCCGGCAAAAGAAAACCCGCGCAGGGCGGGTTTCATTTCACGCGGCTTGCAGTTGCCGGTCCATCGATGCGATGCACTCGCGCATCTGTTCGCGGCACTGATCGATCAGCCTTGGCATGTCGTCCATGGTCAGGCCGGCGGTAGGAATAGCCGGCAACGAGCGTATGAGAATGTCCCCGCTGCGCCAGCGATCGAGGCGCATCTGTTTAACGTAACTGCTGACGCATACCGGGACGATCGGCACGCCGGCGGCGATGGCCATCTGGAACGCGCCTTTTTTGAACGGCAGCAGTTCCTCACCCAGATTGCGCGTGCCTTCCGGGAATACCCAGATCGAGGTGTCTTCGTTCTGCAAGGTGTGGGTGGTGGTGAGCATCGACTGGCGCGCCTTGTGCGCGTTGCCACGGTCGATCAACACATTACCGGCCAGCCAGAACAACTGCCCGAACAGCGGCACCCACTTCAGGCTCTTCTTGCCGATGCACACTGTACGCCGCGGCACGACGTTACCGAACACGAACAGATCATAGTTGGACTGGTGGTTGGCGATGATCACGCAGCTGTCGGGCTTGTTCATCAGGCCGCTGACCTCTGATTTCACTCGCAGGCGCAAAATGCACATTGCCGGCAGCGCGTAGAGGCGGGCACAGAGGCGACTGTTGTCGGGATTGAACGGACGGCAGAGCCCGAGAATCACGCCAAGCACACCGGCCAGAATAAAGTGCAGGCCCATCAACAACATACGAAACACGAACAGCATTTTCAGGCCCATCGGGACAAAAGGTGGCGCAGTGTACGGATGTGCACTGTTTTCGGCAATTGCCACTATAGAGTGCGGAGATAGGCGATGTTTAAGCGCATGTTTCAGTGGTGGCTGTCAGGCGCGTCCTAGAGCCACTCAGGAATGTTCAACAACGGGCGTATGAAAAAGCCCGACACGACGGTCGGGCTTTTCGTGTGCTGCATTGGCCAGGGATCAGCCCAGATGCTGCTGATCCATCGCGATCGCGTTATCGAGGGTTTCCAGCAGCGCCTTGCGTACCTTCAGCTTGGTGTTCTTGTGCGCCGTCATGTTGATCTTCTTTAGCTGACGCGCAGCGGCGAGGGCGGCCCCTTGCAACTCCTCGGCCGAGACCACCTTGTCGAGGAAACCGGCGTCGACCGCGCTTTGCGGATCGAACATCTCGCCGTTGATCACTGAACGGTGAAATGCCGAACGGCGCAGACGATCACGCGCCAGCTCGATACCCGCGTGGTGCATGGTCATGCCGATCTGCACTTCGTTCAGACCGATGCTGAACGGGCCGTCGACGCCAATACGGTAATCGGCCGACAATAGAATGAACGCGCCTTTCGCCACCGCATGCCCAGGGCAAGCAACGATGACCGGGAACGGGTGAGCGAGCAGGCGACGCGCCAATGTCGAACCGGCCGTCACCAGCGAAACCGCTTCCTTCGGCCCGGCCGTCATGACCTTCAAATCATAACCACCCGACAGAATTCCCGGCTGCCCGGTGATGATCACCACGGCACGATCAGTCACCGCCTGATCCAGCGCCGCGTTGAATGCCGCAATCACATCCGGCGAAATGGCGTTGACCTTGCCATTGTTCAGGGTCAGGGTCGCGATACCGTCTTCGAGGTGGTAGGCAATCAGCTCACTCATGACGCTATTCCTTATTAGAAAGATGGGCAGACGTTACCCACCGGCGCAGGCCAGGTAAAGCGCCGTGACTGACCCGCCAGTCACCATTTCCCGGCCCGTCCGGCGCAGCGAGGCGTTTGCTACTATAAGGAAGCACCGCGCCCACCGGAGATTGGCAGGTTTGGCATGGCCGGCCGATGCAGGAAATCGTTTCTCGCTTAACCGCATGAAAATTCTGAAAAAAAATTTGCCATCGCCAAAGCTTTCGACTACATTAGCGCGCCTCGACAGACAGAACATGTTTGAAGAGATACGGTGAAGTGTCCGAGTGGCTTAAGGAGCACGCCTGGAAAGTGTGTATACAGGAAACTGTATCGAGAGTTCGAATCTCTCCTTCACCGCCATATTCAGTAAACACAAACCCCTGATTTTCCTGGAGGAAGTCGGGGGTTTGTGGTTTTTGGTATCTGAAAAAGGGCGGTATGGGAGTAACCAGCGAGCTGCTGACGCCGAAGCTCAGAACGCAGACCCGGTGTGAGAACCGAATCGGGCCTGCTGTTAGGTTGATCAGGGGCCCGATCGCATACGAAAATTCGAATACCCGGTTTCAAAGGGGGCGAGCAGCTACAGATTCAGGGCATGTTGCCGCATTCCAACGACGTCCGGCCCATCCTCATTAATCCAAGTCCCATAATGCTGCCGGAGTTCGCGAAACCGGTTGCGAACCGGGCTTGCATGCTCACAGGGATAGCTTGGTGCGAGTATAGCTTATAAGGATATGCGACCTTTCGTCATGAAAGGTCACACAGGATGTATTGCTTGGCTTCACTATCAATGGAATTCTGGCCAACAGAGTTACATTGATAATGACATAGGCAAGCCGCAATCGAATGTTGATGTTACGAAGCTTCAATAGCCCGCAGCACCACGTTGATCCCGATCAGCATTGGCGTGCTTTGATTGATATCAGGCTCACCAATAATTTTGAATCCAAGCTCCTCATAAAATGAGACGGCGTTGGGTGCAGCATCCAAATAAATTCCTTTGATTGGAATTTCTTTATGAACCCGTGCCGCTTGCTTGAATGCTTCAAACAAGATTTTCTGGCCTATGCCAAAACCTTGATATTTCCCATCGACACCAAACATCACCACCCGTATCACGGGTACGCGTGAGGGCAAATTCGTATCGTCGATGCCATTCTGAGCCATTCCCTTGTCAATATCAGACATGGTGATGGTAAGGAAGCCAACCACTTCCCCCGTGGATGCAATCGCACCAATGGCATTAATGTTCTCGCTTTTAAGAGCACGCTTAAGGCTGCCCTTGTAATACGAGTCGATGACATCTACTCCACAACTAAACGTCTTGGTGTATTTGTACTTTTCGAAATTGGCAAGCAGATTGCTGTCAATTTCACATGCCGGCGTCTCTTCTGTTCTCATGATTTCCTCTCATTAGTCTAAGTAGCGCCTCTGATGGCGCCGCGGTTTCATCCTCTAGGAGGATTTGTTGAACTCTACTAAAAGTCTCTTCCGAAACTTCTATCCTTCTGTGGCTTTCTATAACGGCCTCGGCTTTTTCAAATGCGGATGCCATTATGAAAGACGTCATGTCTAGTCCTTGAATCGATGCTGCTTTCTTTATAAATTCTTTTACAAAGTCAGTTGTTTTTATTTCAAGTCGTGCGCTTTTAGCTGATTTAAGTGTTTCATCTAAAGTTGTCATCTTCATACCTACTGTGTTTAGTACAGGGTGTTTTTCCTTCCAAGTTGGTTGGTTTCATTTTCGTTTTCGGGCTTTTCGGGCCCTTTTGGTCGCCATGGTGGTCCTCTCAGTTGGTGTGCGCTCTAATTCTTGCATTCTAATTTTTCGTGATACTTTCTTGCTAGCGGTACGGATAGTACCCGTACGGCGTTGAGCATGTCAACCATGGTACGGATGGTGTCCGTATCGTGGGCATATCAGCACCTTCCAACCACTACGCCACCTGCGTAACAACGGCATGTCCGCCACCAAATGCCTCCGCGAGAATGGCCGCATCCAGTCTGAGGCAAAACCCATCATTGTCAGCCGCTCGCTGCCGCGCAGCCATCTGATCCCATCCGTTCGCGTGAGCGACGAGCGTGATACAACCCGTAGCGATCTGCGGGGCGGCTCTGCCCGCGAGTAGAGTATTGGCAGCCAAGGCATCCGCTGGGCGTGGCCAGTGCTGCGGTTGGTACGCTGGAGGTATGGCGTTCACTGGCGTGGACTTAGCGAAGAACTCGATTCCATGGTGAGTCGGTCGCAGAACTGCGAAATGCGTTTCAGGAGGCGGTCACCGATTATCTCGAAACCTGCGCCAAGCTCGGTCGTGCGCCGCAAAAGCCGTATTCGGGAAATCCAAGCCTGCGTCTGGCTCCAGCCCTGCACGCGTCAGTTGCCTTAAAAGCACAGCTGGCGCACAAGAGCATCAATCAATGGGTGGCAGACGTTCTTGATCGTGAAGCGCACGCCTGATGGCGAAATCCGTTTCTCTCCAAAAGTTGTACAAAACCCTGTCACCCGTCGAAATCTCCTACACACCTCATTGACCGACTGAAGTCTCGCGCGTTTACTGTATGCGCATACAGTAAACTCACTATCAGGTTCGTCACATGAGCGTCACCCTCCTTGGTTCCCTTGCCAACGCTGGCGAAAAGCTTCCGCTGTATTCGTTTCAGATTCCTGCGGGTTTTCCTTCGCCCGCGGCCGATCACATCGAAAAGCACATTTCCCTCGATGAGGTTTTCGACATTCGTGCGCCGCATGTTTATCTGGCGAAGATTGAAGGGGAGAGCATGCGCGATGCCGGGATATTTTGCGGCGATCTGGTGATTGTCGATCGCAGCCGCACCGCCGAGCATGGCGATATCGTTATCGCCGGGCTCAACTCCGAGCCGATTTGCAAACGCCTGCACATGCGCGATAACACCATCATTCTCTTGTCCGCCAACAGCAAATACCCGCCGCGCTATGTGATGGAGGGCGACGAGCTGGTTATCTGGGGCGTGGTGACTTACAGCGTGCGCGACCATGGCAAATCGTGACCAGGTCTTTGCGCTGATCGATTGCAACAGCTTCTATGCAAGCTGCGAGCGGGTCTTCCGACCTGATCTGGCGAAGACGCCGATCGTGGTGCTGAGCAATAACGACGGTTGCGTTATTGCGCGCAGTTATGACGCCAAACCTTTTGTGAAAATGGGCGCGCCGTACTTTCAGATTCGCGATGATTTGCGCCGCCACGGCATCCAGGTATTCAGCAGTAACTACGCGCTGTATGGCGACATGAGCGAACGGGTGATGACGATCATCGAGTCCATGGTGCCCGCCGTCGAGGTGTACAGCATCGATGAAGCGTTCGCCGATCTCAGTGGCATTCCAGGTGATCTGACGGTATTTGGCAGGACCATTCGTTCTGCCGTTTACAAACGCACCGGTATCCCGGTCGGCGTCGGCATCGCCCCGACGAAGACCCTGGCCAAGCTCGCCAACCACACGGCAAAACGCTTACAGGCGCACACCGGCGGCGTTGTCGATATTGGCGATCCCGTTAAACGTGACTGGGTGCTGCGCAACACCGACGTGGGTGACGTGTGGGGCGTCGGCCGGCGGATGAAGGCTCATCTCGAAAGCATGCAGATCAGAAGCGCGATGGACCTGGCGAAGGCTGATCCGTGGACATTGCGGCGCAAGTTCAACGTGGTGATCGAGAAGACTGCGCGCGAACTGGGCGGAACATCCTGTCTGGAGCTGTCCGAAACAGAGCCGCCGAAGCAGGAAATCTGCAGCAGCCGCATATTTGGTAAACGTCTGACCACAATCGAACCAATCAAGGAAGCGGTGGCGACCTATGTGCATCGCGCGGCAGAAAAGCTGCGTGCGCAGAATTCCTTATGCAAGAAGATCCGCGTGAGCATCCGCACCGGCATGTTCAATCCGGAGGAGGCCAAGTACGCCAATGGCGCGCTGATCGAGCTGCCTTACCCGACGAACGACGTGCGCTTGCTGTGCAGGGCGGCGAGCGAAGCGATTGACCGGTTGTTCAGGCCGGGCTTCAAGTACAGCAAGGCTGAGGTGTTGTTGATGGATCTGCGCCAGCCCGGAGAATTTACCCAGGACCTGTTTGCTGAGTCCCAACCGCAGGCGGCGGAGAAAGTAATGGGCGTTCTGGATCGGATCAATCAGCGCTGGGGCAGCGGGACGCTGCGCGCGGCAAGCGTGCCGGCGGATCCGGCCTGGGGGATGCGGCGGGAGATGATGAGTGCGAGTTTTACCACGAGGATCGATCAGTTGTGGGTGGTTAAATGCAATTGAAGCCACAGGGGTTCCGGTTTGGCGTCGCGTTGCTTCAATCGCATGGATCGGCCTTACAATCGCGGCCTTCACTTTCGCAGTAAAAGGACGTTCTCATGATCATTTCCACCACTCATTCCGTTGAGGGGCGCCAGATAACGGCCTATCTGGACATCGTCAGCGCCGAGTCTGTGCAAGGCGTCAACGTCATCCGCGATATGTTCGCGGGCATGCGCGACTTTTTTGGCGGGCGGTCGCAGACCTTGGAGCGAGCGTTAAAGGAAGCTCGCGTTCAGGCAACCGACGAACTCAAGGATCGAGCGCGGGCATTGCAGGCTGACGCCGTGGTCGGTGTGGATTTCGAGATCAGCATGCCGGCCGGCAAGGGTGGCATGGTAGTGGTTTTTGTGACTGGAACGGCGGTGAAGCTGCGCTGATTATCGCCGTCAGGGCAAGCCCCTTCGCAAAAGGAATGGGCTTGGCCGCGTCGATCAGCCTTGAGGCTTGATAATCACCGTACCTTTTGAGTCATAGGTCAGCGGTGTATCGATAGCGACAAGAGGCGGTGTCCCGTCAGGTTGAGGCGATGGGGCTGGCTCGCTGGGGTGATAGACGATTCCAGGCTGCAGAAGCGGTTTGTCCGGGTATTTGATGGTGATTTCACCCGAGGCGATCTTTTCCTTGAGTTTTTCCGCAGCGGCTTTGCCGGCTGCGATCTGCTCGTCCGTGAGTTTTACGACTGGCATATTGGGAAATCCGTTGATCTGCATGATCTCTCCTTGAGATTCATTGGTCGGAACAAGGGCAACGGCTGTTCAACGAAAACCTTTAGGGGTGATCACTGTGTTACGACGCTTGATCCATTCGTCGGTGATCAGCATTGTTGAACGGCAAGTCCAGTAGTGACCAGCTAGTCTCAAAAGCGCTGAGGGGCGACATTTTTTCAGGCAAAACTGTTTTGCCGATGTCGACCCGGTTATGCAGGGGAGAGGCGATGACAGATCCGTATATCGAAGATGATGGCGCTGAGTTTTCCTTCAACAACTGCGTGCGCTGCGGTCAGTCGGAGTATCAACCGGGTTTTGGCGAAGATCCGGTGAGCATCGGCAAAATCAAATCTGTGGTCCCCAAAGGGCCCAAGGCGAAGTTCCTGCCCAAGGTCACGGCAAGGACCAGAAAGTGATTTCATCACGTAACCCCGTCATCGAACGGGGTTTTTTACGAGCGCAGGAATGTGGGCACGGCGTTGACATTAATGTCGGATTTTTTTCACAAACTTTTCACGTTGGTCAACGTAGGGTGAAGCCATCCGTTAGAAAGCAAGTCTCCAGCCCGTCTCCCCAGCGGGCTTTTTTTTGTCTGTCATAAAACCTTTTCTCTGATCGCGGTCCAATCGACGCTGTCGCGTGCGTCTGGACTTTCCCGCGCCGAGCGCATTAAATCCCGCCCCTTGTTGTTCATCCCGTTTATTTGAGGTTTTTGTCATGCGTTTAACACTGCCTGCTCTGGTTCTTGGCCTTCTGGTTGCTCAAGGTGCAATGGCTGCCGGCGACGGCACCGCTGCGCTGGGCGGTGGCCTGGGTGGCGCGCTGGGTAACGTGGTCGGTCAGAAAATGGGCGGCAGCACAAGTGCCGTAATCGGCGCTGGCGTCGCGGGCGCAGCGGGCAGCGCAGTCGCCGCACGCAAGGGTAGCCGCACCAAAGCGGCGATCGGCGGCGGTGTCGGTGCAGCCGGTGGTTCGGTGATCGGCAATAGCCTGGGCGGCCGGAACGGCGCCACCATCGGCGCAGGTCTGGGTGGTGCGGCCGGCGGCGCGGTGGGCAGCAACCTGGGCAAAGGTCACAAGCGCCACTGAGCCTGGCTGGTCAGAAGAAGCCCGATTTGATGTCGGGCTTTTTCATGGCTGAACGTTTCGCCAGAAATCATCTCCAATTGGCATACGCCCCGCTTGGGCGGAACGTCCCGATTCGGGAACTGCGAGGTTCAAATGCGATTGTCATTGTCTGCACTGTTTTTCGGTTTGTTCGTGGCGCAGGGCGCGATGGCGGCCGGAGACGGCAGCGCTGCCGTGGGCGGTGGTCTCGGCGGGGTGCTGGGTAATGTGGTTGGCGGGCAACTAGGCGGCAGCACGGGCGCAGCGGTCGGCGCGGGTGTCGGCGGTGCTGCCGGCAGTGCCGTCGGTGCGAACAAACGCAATCGCACCGAAGCCGCGATTGGTGGCGGTCTCGGCGCCGCAGGCGGCTCGGTCGTCGGCAACAGCCTCGGCGGTTCTACCGGCTCTGCTATTGGCGCCGGTTTAGGCGGCGCAGCGGGCGGTGCGGTCGGTAACAACCTTGGCGACGACGACGGTGGATCTCATTCCGGCGGCCACAAGCACAAGAACAAACACAAAAATAAACATCGCTGATTGATCAACGCAAACCCGGCCCGGCGCCGGGTTTTTCGTGTCTGGCAGTTGGAAAGAGGAACGATTGGCGGCAGGGCTTTTCGAACGTCATACATCCCACGCGATCAAGAGGTTCGCCATGACTCCTGAAACTGAAGGCAAAGAAGAGAAGGGCCCGAATGGACAGCCGTTTATCAATGATCCGGGGAATGAGGATCCGGGGTCATTGATGGATGATGCGACGGTGCCGTTGGATGAGGCGGATATGGAGTATGAGGAGGATGGGGATGAGCAGTGAGGGGATGTTGAGGGTGTGAATGATGGTTTAAGGGCCTGACTCAGCAGGCCCTACAAAAAATCTGCTCCTCAGAACGAGACGTCGATTCTTTGTGCTCTGATTTTTACATACTGACCATTGAGGTGCGGAAAATCGAAGTGGATATCTTGATCCACAAATTCGACGAACGACTTGAGCGTGTCGCCTTCTAAGCGCCCGTGGATCTCGCATGAGAAACCATCGTCGAGCATCTCGACACGTGTTTCGCTGCCATCACATTTTGAGATTTCTATTTCGGCCGGCAACACCATTTCGAACTCGGCTGGGTAGGTCTCACCTATTTCGATGACTGACGGGCAGTGGCCTGCGAAACATCTCACAGTCACACCGTTGACGCTGAGCAGTAGCATTTCCTCAATGATTGGGTCGATTTCGACAATATGCGCGGGATATTTCTTAGTCATCTGCGAGCCATGCTGTTCTTTCTTTCAGAGGATGAGATGATCAGTGAGGTTTTTAAGAGTTGAACTTTGGCATAAACGCCAGACTCAGCAAGTGCTTAAATCTCGTTTTCAGAGTTTTCAGGCGGGGCGATTAATACATAGAGGTCATCAGCGGGCGACATTTTTTCGATTCTGCCTGAAGCTATATAATACTTGAACTCACTCTCAAGAAAGTTTCTGTCAGTGTATTTTTTGTACTCTTCAGGCCTGTCGGTGGCGTACATATAAAGACGCCACACGTCAAAGCCGTCGATCCTGTTGTTTGGACCGTAATCGAAATCTACTAACTCTGTGGGAAAGTGGATGGCACAGCCTACACCGTGCAACTCATACTCAACGCTATCGTTAATTCCCCCACACCGCTCTATTTGGCCACTTCGCCAGAGTCTAAGAATGTTTTTTGTACCAAATTTTTTCTGTAGAAGCGTTGTTCCTTCTTCAACTTTGCTGAGGAAGTCTTTGATCAAAACTTCTAAAGACTTATCATTATTGTTACTCATGGTCTTTTATAATTATCCAGTCGATCGGTATCGAGTCTTTTTGGGTGACATGTTTCATTCGCTCTTGTCTCAAAAATAGTTTTCCCAATATTTCTAATGATTTTTATGTTGCGAATTTTGGTGTTTGTCTCACGGGCAGATGCGGAAGTCGGCATGATTATATGTGTTTTATTTTGTTATTTTTTTAGGAGGCCAATATATATAAGTTGCTAACGAAGGAGATTTTCTTAATCTTTTTTTGAGCTATGTGTTCGGCGAATTCTTTTTTGATTGTTTCTCTGTCGCAATATTTTCTATATTTAGATGGTCTTTCACAGGCAAAAATGTATAAACGCCAAATGTCAAATCCATTGATTTCACCATTAGGTCCATAGTCGAAATCTACGGTTCCTGTCGATAGATTGATACGGCAGCCAATGCCGTGCAATTCATATTTAACGCCTCGAGTGACTCTCCCGCGACGCTTTATCGCCTTGGTATGCCAAAGCCTTCGAATGTCTCGAGTGCCAAATTTTTTTTCAAGTATCAGCGTGCTTGTCTCTACCATAGAAATAAAGTCATGTATCAGGGTATCCAAAGTTTCATTTTGTTCACTCATTCTTTTCTCCGAGTTTAAAAAATATCTAGTCCAATGATTTGACTCGCTAGCTAGCTGGATTGCATTTTTTGTTTAAACAATGCTTCGTGCTCTCTGGGGGTGATAATAGTTTTTAGCCTTGGTAATATTGCTCTTGGTCTTGCAAGCGCTGCGCGTGGAATGTTAAATGCGTGATGTTTAGACAGATGAATGTCTTAAATAGACGCTAGGTTCTCTTAATCTCAACGATGATGTAATGAGTTTTATCTCGGAAGCCTCTGATGCAATGCAAACTAAGTGCCCGCTCTCAATAGTTTGAATGGGTAATTGAAATTTTTCTCGCGTGGGAGATTGGATGTCGTCAAGCTTGTAACTTCTCTGCACGTTATCCCTGTGCGTCAAGCATTGTATTCTATGAATACCCACTTCCTCGGAGGTGTGTCTGGAATTTCGCTGATGTCAAATGCCAGAGTCATTGTTGAAAGATTATTGTCTGTGCTTAGAGTGAAGAGCTTAATCTCTCCGATAGGTACATTTCGGCTGAAGATCATATTGAGGAGTTTGCTACCATGTATCTCATTCCAGTAATTCATGTGCTTTTTTTATCCTGCCGATCAATTTCTAGAAAACGTCGTTAGGTAGAGTTGGTTAAGGCTCGGCTTGCGTCTTTCTTAAATTTACATGGGCGCCATTTGTCCATTCTGTCGTCAAAAGTATATCTTTCGCCCCTAAGTCCCTATCCACTGTAAGAAGAATTCTCTCTGTAGTTCAGGTGAGTTTGTTAGGTTTTCATTTTCGTAGTCAAATATCGATACCACGTCTTTCAGTGATGGTTCTGCTCCATTTGTCAATTCATAAGCTTTTAAGCCGAGAGACATTTGTGATGATAAGCTCGAGGGGTGAACATTTAACTTTGAACCTTTACAAAAGAAAGTTACTAGAGGGTTGTCCTTGCGGATTAAGCCGAAACAGTGATAAAAATTTTTGCCCGTGTATTTTTTGGGCGATGATCCGTCCAAGCTTAGAGTTATGCTCATTTCCTCGCTGTCGCAAATCAGAACTACATTTTTGATTGCATGTTCTTTTTCTACGATAATTTTGAACTCCGAAATCATTTGTCAATTTTCCTATATGGATTCGGGATGGAGTAACCAAAGTCACGCCCATCATCAATAATTATCGTGGCGCCTAGAATATCTTCATTTTTGATAACTTTTGGAACGGCGAATTCCTGTTCTCGGGAAAATTTGTACCGGTTTCCTAATTCTTGCTTCAAATCATAACCCTCGACTCTCTTCAAAGTATAAAGAAACCCGGTTTTTGTAAAAAAGCTGGTAGCAAACTCTTTTCCCACGTCTCTAGAGGGGGAGGTGCTGATAAAGCCGCTTGGAGGAAAATCGCTATCAATGGAGTGGAGGAATAAGTCCTCGCTGTCTCCCTTGCTTTTGAATCCGTTCACAAAAACATCGGACGGGTCTCTTGAGTCTCCTCGGTACAGATATTCCTGCTTTTTCTTAGGCGCTGGTGCATCAGGCTCCCCCTCATCAACCTTAACCCCATCACTCCCCCCGGGCACCTCACACCCAGGTTTATTCGGCGGCGGGCAGTTGGAGTTCAGTCCCAACGGATCCACCCACCCCGTCGGATTCGGCACGTACTGGTACTGATTCAACCCACCGGCCAACTTGATCGGGTCCGGGGTCAGGTACCGCCCCAGCCGCGGGTCGTAATACCGGTGGCGGTTGTAATGCAGGCCGCTTTCAGCATCGAAATACTGCCCCTGAAAACGCAGCGGCTGGTTCAGGTAATCGTCGCCAGCCAGGGTCAGTGCGGCGGTTTTGCCGTAGGCGTCGTATTGCGCGGACCAGACGATGTCGCCGCCGTAGTCGGTCAGTTCCTGCGGGGTGCCGAGGTGGTCGAGTTGGTAGTAGAACGGGCAGGTTTTTTTCGGGCCTTTGCCGTCGAGCAGTGCCAGCGGGCGGAAGGTGCCGGGTTCGTAGACGTAACTGCGGTATTCGTTCTGGCTGCTTTCAGCGACGATCTGGTCGCCTTGCCAGAAAAATTCCGTGCTGGCGCCGTCGACGGTTTTGCGGATGCGGCGGCCGAAGGCGTCGTATTGGTAAGTGGCGGTTTGGCCGTCGGGGCGGGTCAGGCCGATCAGGCGGTGCTGGCTGTCGTAGCGGTATTCGGTAACGAGTGTTTGGGCTTTGCCGCGGCGTTCGCGGATCAGGTTGCCGAAGGCGTCGTAGTCGTAATGCCGGTCGCCTTGCATCAGCAGGCGGTTGCCTTTGACCTGGCTCGGGCCGGGGCGGTCCTGCATGAGCAGGTTGCCGGCCGGGTCGTGGGCGAAGGATTCCGGCAGTTCATCGCGTGAGTGGCGGACGCGGATCAGCCGGTCGAGGGCGTC
Organism: Pseudomonas koreensis; assembly: GCF_036668835.1. Classification (GTDB taxonomy): domain Bacteria; phylum Pseudomonadota; class Gammaproteobacteria; order Pseudomonadales; family Pseudomonadaceae; genus Aquipseudomonas; species Aquipseudomonas koreensis_I. The sequence continues at coordinate 302,149 of NZ_JAZEVW010000001.1, read as the reverse complement.
GTAGCCGTAGGTGCGCTGGCCGTGGCGGCTGTCGGCGATGTGGGCGAGATTGCCGTTGGCGCTGTAGGCATAATCGCGGCGGTAGACCGAATCGCGCTGATGGCCTACGGCGTGGGCGAGCAATCGGCCCTGTTCGTCGTAGGCATATTCGCTGAGTAGCAGGCCTTGCTGGCGCTGCACTTCGCGGCCGAACTGGTAGACGTGCCGGGTCAACGGCGTGCCGTTTAGGTCGATCGCGGTCAGCGCGCCGCCTTTGGCGTAGTGATAGTCGAGCTTGCTGTTGTCCGGCAGGCGCAGGCGCTTGAGCTGACCGCAGGCGTCATAGGCGTAACGCAGGGTGCCCCAGCCCTGGTGCTCGGTGATCAGCCGATCCTGGCGGTCGTATTCAAAGGCCAGCGGGTGGTTGTTACCGTCATCGACGGCGATCAGACGGCCGAGACGGTCGTAGGAATATTCAACCTTGATGCCATCGGGAAGGGTCTTTATCAGTAGGCGGCCCGCCGCATCGCGCTTATAGGCGGTGACTAGCTGCGAGCCGTCATCACCAAACTCGGTCTTCTCCAGCAGATGCCCATTGAGGTCATAGACATACGCCGTGCGCCGCCCGTCGAAGCCGGTTTCCTGTCGGATCAATCCACTCGGCGTGTAGTCCAGCCGGTATTTTTCCCCGGACTCGTTTTCGATCTCGGTGAGCAGCAGCTGTGCATGGTCATAGCGGTACTGCACCTGCGTGCCGTCGGGGTTGATCCGCCGCGAGACCAGATGCAGGTCATCGTCGTACTCGTAACGGGTGATACGCCCGAGTTCGTCGCGTTCGGCGGTGACCTGGCCGTAGGCGCCGTAGCTGTAGGCTCGGCTGCTGCCGGTAGGAAAAGTTGTCTGGATCAGTCGGCCAACGGCGTCCCATTGCTGGCGGGTGATGGCGCCGTGTTCGTCGGCGGTGGTCGTCCGCCGCCCCAACGCGTCGTAGGAAAAGCGTCGCACACCGCCATCGGGCAGGGTTTCTTCGGTCAACTGGCCGAGCGGATTCCACACCAGCTTATGGCGGCTGCTGTCCGGGTAGCGGATCGACAGCAGTTGCCCGCGCACGTTGTAGTAGTAATGAGTGACCTGACCGTCGGGATCGACCGCTTCGGTGACATCGCCCTCGGCGTTGCGCCGGTAGGTCCACACCGCATCGCCTCGGCAACGTTTGTAGAGAAAACCGTTGCGATACTCGTAGGACGTTGGCGCGTCGTCCGGCGGAATCAGCGCGATCAGCCGTCCGACTTCGTCGTAGCGGTATTCGGTGACGGCGCCCAGCGGGTCCTGCTCGGCGATCAAGCGGCCGGCAGCGTCATAGGCCTTGAGGTGTTCGCCGCCATCCGCCTCGACCTTGCGCACCAGCCGCGCACGGTCATCGTGGACGTAGGTTTCTTCGGTGCCATCGACGTATTGCACCGCGACACTGCCGTCATCGTTCCAGACGTAGCGGGTGTCCATCTGCGAGAACGAGGCCCAGTGCCGGACACAGCGCGCCGCTTTGCCTGCGCGTTCCCATTCCCAGAAGAAGCTCGCGCCACCGGCCAGTTGACGCTGCAGGATGACGTGAGCGTCGTCGTAGTCGTAACGCTCGCTGTCGCCGACCGCGTTGGTGGCTTCGATCAGATTTTGATAAGCGTCGAAGCGGTAGCTGACCAGGGTCTGTTCGGTGTACCAGGTGCCCTCACGAAACACCTGATAATCCACGCCAACCAGCTGTGCGCGGTCATAACGCAGCGACAAAGCCCGACCGGCACCGTTTTCTAAACGGCTAATACGGTCGTGACGATCTCGGACAACACACAGGCGATTGCCATACACATCACTGATCGCCGTCAGCCGCCCGGCGCGAAAGTGATAAAAACGCGCCGCCTCGCCGGCCAGCGCCAGAATCAGCTCTTCCGGCTCATCCCCCAGAAAAATCGCCGCCCGCGACAGACTGTTGTGAATCGCCGGCCGGGTCGCATTCGGCAACGGAAACCGTGTACGACGGTTTTCATGGTCAACCCAGACAACAAACTCACCCTCAAACTCCAGCCGATGCGCCAGCGAATGGCTCCAGCCAAACCCCAGGCCGATATCGATCTCGACCGCGCTCGAGCGATACAAACGGCTGAATTCAAACGGCAGCACACCATCCAGCACCGCATCAGTCAGGGTCAGCAGTTCCTCACCGGTAACCATCGACACCGGGCAACCATTGGTGCAGGTCAGCGGCACGCAATCGGCGCTGTCGCCGTTGGGGTTTTTCGCTTGATCGGCAGCGTCGTCGTGAGGCTCGTGGCGCTCCATCCGCGTCGAGCCGCCAGTCTTGGCCCGCGTCAGCGGCGCCGGATTCGGCACCGTCAGTACCATCGAATCGGCCTGACGAATGTTCAGCGGGATGGAAGGTGTGGGTTTCAGCGCCACGTCACGCGCATGCAGCATCAACGGTTTCAACGCGTTGGCGTGCTTGTTCAGTTCCGGCGTCGTCGACGTCAGCTCCGCCAGACGCAGTGCCGAGGCCGCCAGCCATTGCCGCGCTCGTGGCGATTTGATCTTGTCCAGCACCTTGCCGCTCAAACGCAGCGACACGCCGGCACCGCCCGCCACGCGCATCAACAGAAAACTGACCAGCAGTTCGACCCGCACCTCGGCCACCACTTCGGCGAGGTACTGCGGCGGCAGCATCTTCAGCCAACTGGTAAACGCGGCCAGATGAATGAACAGCAGCGGCTCGTCGCTGAGCATCAACAGCGCGTTGGCGATGGCCTCGCTGGAAGCCGCGAGCAGTGCGTCGAGTTCGACATCGCTCAAAAAATCGAGAAGTTTTTCGCTGTTGAGCTGCAAGTCGGCGAGGAGGGCGAAGACCTGTTTGACGTCGTCCCAAACACCGTTGAGCGCATTCTCGAAACCGCGCCAGTCGGCCCGTTGCAACTGCCCATAACGCTCAAGAAAACCGGCGCTGGAAAACTCCGCCCACTGCGGCTGAAACCCCGCCCACTCGCCGCTCAGCCAGCCTTCCAATTCGGCGATAAGCCCTTCATAAGAGGCATACAGCGCCTTCACATGGGCAGTGGAAACATCGGGAAAGAAGGTGATGCGATAACGCTGGCCCCGTTCGCAGTCGGTCACTTGCAGAATGCCGCTGGGGCCGATGGTGTAGCGCAGCGGTTCGCCGAACGTCGGGACGCCATCGACTTCGCCGAGCAGCGGTTCAAGCGTCACCGGTGTATTGCCGATCGGTACAAAACGCGCGGCTTCGAACAGGTGCACCAAGGTCAAAGACCCGCTGGCCGAACACATGACCACCGATGAGCTCAGCGGCTCACGCGAGGTGATCGGCGCACTGAGGCGCACGTCGTTGCCGACGGTAAACACCTGCTCGATGTCGAGCGCGGTGCCGGTCCAGAACTGCTCGGCCCAGGCGTCGTAATTGTTCAGGCAGAGGCGGAATTCGCCGATCAGGGCTTCGAAATCCGGTTGCTCGGGATTCAGCGCGGCCACCACCAGCAAACCGATGCTGTTGTTCAGGTCCAAGAGCCGATCAGGTTCAAACATTCGCAGTCGCTCGCGCACATCAAAAAAGGTGCGAGGACTTTGCGGGTGATCAACAGAGAAAGAAGTCGGGGAAGTAGGCAGTGTCTGTAGGATGTTTCGCTAATTTTTCGCGAGTGTTTCAGCGCCTCGCGGACATTGGCCGTTGCTCAATGTCTGTCGGGCTCGCTATGCTGCTGAACCCTTTAATCCGATCCGAGCAACGGCCTGTTTGCCGGCTGGGATGTCATTGATAACGGATCCGAGATGAATGCACCGCTGAACGCGTTGGGCCCGATCAAGGCCGTGATTTTCGATATGGACGGTTTGCTGCTGGACACCGAGGGCATCTACACCGAAGTCACTTCGCTGATAGTAGGCCGCTACGGGCGCATTTTTGACTGGAGCATCAAACAGAACATCATCGGCCGTGGCGCCAGCGACCTGGCGAACTACGTGGTGCAGGCGCTGGACCTGCCGATCACCGCCGAAGAGTTTCTGCAGATCCGCGAGCCCTTGATGCGCGAGCGTTTCCCCAAGGCGCAAGCGATGCCGGGGGCAGAGGAGTTGGTCCGTCACCTCAAGGCGCACAACATTCCGATCGCCGTGGGCACCAGTTCCTCGCGTCAGTCGTTCGGCCACAAAACCACGCTGCACCGTGACTGGTTCGCGCTGTTCGATTTCATTGTCACCGCTGATGATCCGGAAGTCGGCGCAGCGAAACCGGCACCGGATATCTTCCTCACCGCCGCCCGACGTCTGGGCGTCGCGCCACAGGATTGTCTGGTCTTCGAGGATTCGCCATTCGGTGTGACCGCCGCGAAAGCCGCCGGGATGACCGCCATCGCGATCCCCGATGCCGCGATGCCCGATGAAAAGTACGCACATGCCGACGGCATTCTTCGTACCTTGAAAGGCTTCACCCCCAGCGCCTTCGGTTTGCCGATGCTGGAATGGGCCTGAACATCTGAAATAAAATCGCCGCCGCTCTATAAAAGGAGCGGCGGCGTTTTACTGTCAGCCAACTCAGTACGATCAGGCGCCGAAACCACCGTCGATGGTCAGGCTGGCACCGGTGATGTAACCGGCTTCCGGGCCTGCCAGATAAGCGACGAAACCGGCGATTTCAGCGGCGGTGCCGTAGCGACCAACGGCCATCAACGGGATCAGGCTCTCGGCGAAGTCGCCGTGCGCCGGGTTCATGTCGGTGTCGACCGGGCCCGGTTGTACGTTGTTGATGGTGATGCCGCGCGGGCCGAGGTCGCGGGCCAGACCTTTGGTCAGGCCGACCAGCGCCGATTTGCTCATGGCATACACACCGCCGCCGCCGAAGGGCATGCGGTCGGCGTTGGTGCTGCCGATGTTGATGATCCGCGCGCCTTCGCCCATGTGCTTCGCTGCTTCCTGCGAGGCGATGAACACGCTGCGCACGTTGATGGCCAGCGTCCGGTCGAAATCTTCCAGACTGAAGTCTTCCAGTGGAGCAATGGCCAGCACGCCGGCGTTGTTGACCAGAATGTCGAGGCGGCCAAAGGCTTCGACGGTGGCGCTGACGGCGTCGCGAATGGCGGCGGCATCGGCGCTGTCGGCCTTGATCGCCAAGGCTTTGCCGCCGTTGGCGGTGATGCTGTTCTGCAGTTCTTCGGCCTTGGCGGCGGAGCTGACGTAAGTAAAGGCAACGGCCGCGCCTTCAGCGGCCAGGCGGTTGACGATGGCAGCGCCGATGCCGCGCGAACCGCCTTGAATCAGAGCGACTTTGCCGCTGAGGTGTTGAGTGGTCATGTTCGATCTCCAAATGTTCAAGGCGGGATGCCTTGGTGTTGGTGCCGAGTATCGGCGTCGCATCGACCACCGTGTAGACCCTGATTGCTATAGTCTGTGTAAACCAGAAGTTTATAGTGGTGATCATGGAAACGTTCAGCAGTATCGAATGCTTCGTGCGCAGTGCCGAGGTTGGCAGCTTTGCCGAAGCCGCACGGCGCTTGAGCCTGACTCCGGCGGCAGTCGGCAAGAGCGTGGCGAAGCTGGAGGCGCGGCTCGGCGTGCGGCTGTTCCAGCGTAGTACACGCAGCCTGACGCTGACCGAGGCCGGGCAACTGTTTTTGAGCGAAGTCAGCGCCAGCCTGAACACGATCCAGAATGCTGTGGCCAACCTGGCCAGCGCCGGAGGGCAGCCGGCCGGAACGTTGAAAGTCAGCATGGGCACGGTGTTCGGGCGCCTGTATATCGTGCCACTGCTCGGTGAGTTTTTACGGCGTTTTCCGGCGATCAACCCGGACTGGCATTTCGATAATCGTCAGGTCGATCTGATCGGCCAGGGCTTCGATGCGGCAATTGGCGGTGGTTTCGAACTGCCTCAAGGCGTGGTCGCACGCAAACTGACCCCGGCTCATCGGGTGCTCGTCGCGTCGCACGACTATCTATCGGCGCACCCGGCGATCACTCAGCCGGACGACCTCAAACAGCACGACGGTATCCTGATTCGCTCGCCGCAAACCGGGCGGGTGCGTTCCTGGCAACTGACCCACCGCGACCGGCAACACAGTCCGCTGACGCTGCAGGCGCGGATGACCATGAGTGATTCCGAAGCGGCGTGTGCAACGGCAATGCAAGGGTTGGGCATTGCGTTGGTGAGCATGCCGTTTGCGGTCGGGTATCTCCAGGCGGGGACGTTACAGCGGGTGCTGCCGGACTGGTGTGTCGACGATGGCAATATTTCGATTTACTACGCCGAGCATAAATTGTTGCCGGGCAAGACCCGGGCGTTTGTCGACTTTGTGATTGAGCAGTTTGCCGAGCGGGGGTTGGCGCGGCAGTTCAGTGCCATCTGAGCATGGCTTTTGACCGAGTTGTTCCTTTCGCGAGCAGGCTCACTCCCACAGGGAATGCATTGCAAATGTAGGAGTGAGCCTGCTCGCGATGAACGATAACGCGGTCTATCGAGCAAACCGCCCCGGCCAGCCCACAATGTTCTTCGGCCGCGGCGTCGCGTAAGTCCGCACTTTCGACGTCGACAAACGCAAGCGCACCAACGCTTCGGCAATCGTCACTGCCGCCGTCACGCCATCCACCACCGGCACCCCGGTCCGCCGGCGAATCTGCTCATCGAGCCCGGCCATGCCGCCGCAACCCAGACAGATCACCTCAGCCTTATCCTGGGTCACCGCCAATTCGGCCTGATGCACGATCGCTTCCAGCGCACGCTGCGGTTCGTGTTCCAGCTCCAGCACGGCCAGGCCACTGGCCCTTACCGACGCGCAGCGGTCCCACAGACCGGACAGTTTCAGGCGATCCTCGATCAGCGGGACGGTGCGATCAAGCGTGGTTACTACCGAGTAAGCGTGGCCGAGAAACATCGCCGTACTTGCTGCCGCATCAGTGATGTCCACCACCGGCACGTTAAGCAATTCCTGCAAGCCTTCGCGGCCGTGTTCGCCGTAGCCGGCCTGAATCACCGCGTCGAACGGCTGGTCGTAGGACATTACCCGGTCCATCACGGCGATGGCGGCGAGGTAGCTTTCGAAGTTGCCTTCAATCGAATCGGCGCCAAAATGCGGGGTCAAGCCGACTATTTCCGTGCCGGGTGCTGCGACAGCCTGGGCCGAGCGGGCGATGGCTTCGGTGATGGATTCGGTGGTGTTGACGTTGACCACGAGAATACGCATGGGGACATCCTTATTGCGGGCAGTAGTGCGGCCCGGAAACCGGGCCGCGAAGGGATTAATGGCAGACGTTGTCGACGGCAATGGACTCGCCACTGACGTCGGCGTAGTGCGCTTGGCGTTTGGCGATGATCAGATAAAGCATTCCGGCGATCCCGGCGCCGATCAGCCAGGAAAACGGCGAGACGCTGTGGAAACCCGGCACCAGCGCCAGGACGATGGCGATCAGCGCCGCAGGAATGAACGCCGCCACGGCACGGAAATTGACGCCACGGCTGTAGTAATAAGCGCCATCGGCTGCTTCGCTGTAGAGCTGCGGCACGTTGATCCGGCCTTTGCGGATCAGCCAGTAGTCGACCATGATCACCCCGTACAACGGGCCGAGCAGGGCGCCCAGGCCGGAGAGGAAATACACGATCACCAGCGGGCTGTTGTAGAGATTCCACGGCAGGATCAGCACCGCGATGGTCGCGCTGATCAACCCGGCGCGGCGGAAGGTCAGGTATTTCGGCGCCAGGTTGCTCAGCACGAAGGCCGGCGCGACGAAGTTGGCCATGATGTTCACCGCCACGGTGACGATCAGGAATGCCAGGCAACCGAGCACCAGGAAGAAGGTATTGGGAATTGAGGCGATGATTTCGGTCGGACTTTCGATGATCCGCCCGTTGATCTGAAATTGCGCGCCACAGAGCAGCACGGTAATCGCGGCGAACAGCAGAATATTCACCGGCAAACCCCAGAAATTTCCCACCTTGATGGTCTTTCGGCACGGTGAAGAGCGAGCGAAATCACAAAAATTCAGAATCAACGTGCCGTAGATCGCCAGCCACAACGCGCCGCCGGCAAAAATGTTGCGCCACATCTCGGCACCGGTCAGCGGTTCACGGATCGACCAGGCGATGGTCGCGTTGGCCTGGAAGTACATCCAGGCGGCGAGGGCAGCGACGGTCAGCAGAATTACCGGACCGGCAAACGCTTCGTATCGACGCACCATCTCCATGCCATAGGCAAGAATCGCCAGTTGCACCAGCCAGATCGCCACGAAACACACCCAGCCCAGACTCGACAGGCCAAGGATCGAATTGTGATCGTATTCGGCGAAGCCGGGATGCACCGCTGTGAGCAGCACCCGGAATACCACCGACGCCAGATACGTCTGAATGCCGAACCAGGCGATCGCGATCACCGCGCGAATCAGCGCAGGAATCTGCGCGCCATGAATGCCGAAACTGATCCGGCTGATCACCGGAAACGGCACCCCGGTTTTCTGTCCCATGTAACCGGACAGGTTCATGAAGAAATACACCAGCGCCGCGCCGATCCCCAGCGACAGCAGAATCTGCCAGCCGCCCAGGCCCAGCGCGTACAGGCCGATGGCGAACGAGTAGTTGGCGATGTTGTGCACGTCATTCGTCCACAGCGCGAAGATGCTGTATTTGCCCCAGCGCCGGCCTTCGACCTTGGTCGGCGCCAGGTCGCTGTTGTGCAGACGCGGACTCAGTTGCAGCGGCTCGCCCTGTCCGCTGTCGGGCAACGGCTGATCAAGCGTGGAGGAGGGCAGATTCAGCGCGATGTTATTGGAGAGACTTGTACGCATTCCGGCAGGCTCCTGATGTTCAGGCCGCGATGACTGTGCATGAGCCGGCGGGCTCGACATATCTTCGTCGCGACAGTGACAACATCACTGGTTACGGGGCATCTGCAGCCTGTACGGGATAGGGCGCTTCAGGCTTGCGGATCGAAAGTGGATTCATGTTTTGCAGTTTTGTATACAAAACATGCATGCACTAAAGCGAGATCTGTGCCAGTTGCGGATCTATATGAAGCGGTGCTGATTTCGAAAAGTTATCGACGGACGATAAGTGGCTGAAAACCGGTCGGTAAAAACTGACCGATTGCACAGGTAATTATTTTTTATCGAGGATTTTGCGCTGATCAGTGAAGGCGGGGATTGGAGTGGGGATGTAACTTTTCAGGGCGTGAAAGCGAAAAGTGCACACATAAATGGCACCGATGGTGACATTTGTGTGTACACATTTATTGGCGGCCGGCACATATCAGTGTGGGAGCGAGCCTGCTCGCGAATGCGGTGGAACAGCAAACAATATGTTGACTGAAACTACGCTTTCGCGAGCAGGCTCGCTCCCACAGGGGATTCATTTCAACAGGCGATCACGCCTTGCTCTTGCTGATGATATTCCCCGCATGCAACCCGCACTCTTTCTGCGTCGCTTCCTCCCACCACCAACGGCCTTCGCGCTCGTGCTGGTTGGGCAGGACCGGGCGGGTGCAGGGTTCGCAGCCGATGCTGATGAAGCCGCGTTCGTGCAGGCTGTTGTAGGGCAGTTCGAGCATGCGGATGTAGCCCCAGATTTCTTCGCTGGTCATTTGCGCCAGCGGGTTGAACTTGTACAAGGTGCGCTCCGGGGTGGAGAACGCGGTGTCGATTTCCAGTACCGCCACGGCACTGCGGGTGCCCGGGCTCTGGTCGCGGCGCTGGCCGGTAGCCCAGGCCTTGACGCTGGCAAGTTTGCGCCGCAGCGGTTCGATTTTGCGAATGCCGCAGCATTCGCCGTGGCCGTCGCGGTAGAAACTGAACAGGCCTTTTTCCTTCACGAACGGTTCAAGTTTCGCGTGGTCCGGCGAGACGATTTCGATGTCGATCTTGTAGTGCTCGCGCACTTGCTCAATGAAACGGTAGGTTTGCGGGTGCAGGCGGCCGGTATCCAGACTGAATACCTTGACGTTCTTGTTGAGCTTCCAGGCCATGTCCACCAGCACCACATCCTCGGCGCCGCTGAAAGATATCCACAGTTCATCACCGAACTCGGCAAAGGCGAGTTTGAGAATGTCTTGCGCGGATTTGTTGGCATAGGTCGTGGCGAGTTCCACGACGTCGAACGTTGGGCTCATCAGGGCGGCTTCCTACAGGTCGGTGGCGCTGGGCGCTCTATATGGCGCCGATGGTAACAAAAACCACCAGGGCTCGGGGCGTGCTGTGCGTTGCGCGCCGACAGTCGAGTCGCTAGAGTTCGGCCTCGCTCGACTCGATAATCACTACAAACGGGAGTGTCTTGTGGAAATTGCTTGCCTGGATCTTGAAGGGGTACTGGTACCGGAAATCTGGATCGCGTTCGCTGAGAAAACCGGCATCGACTCGCTCAAGGCCACCACCCGGGACATTCCCGACTACGACGTGCTGATGAAGCAGCGTCTGCGCATCCTCGATGAGCACGGCCTGAAACTGTCGGACATCCAGGAAGTGATCGCCACGCTCAAGCCGCTGGACGGCGCGGTTGAGTTCGTCGACTGGCTGCGCGAGCGCTTTCAGGTGGTGATTCTGTCGGACACGTTTTATGAATTTTCCCAGCCGTTGATGCGCCAGCTGGGTTTCCCGACGCTGCTTTGCCATCGTCTGATTGCTGACGAAACCGGGCGCGTGACCGGCTATCAGTTGCGTCAGAAGGATCCCAAGCGCCAGTCGGTGCTGGCATTCAAGAGCCTGTATTACCGGGTGATTGCGGCGGGGGATTCGTACAACGACACGAGCATGCTGGGCGAGGCGGACGCCGGGATTCTGTTTCATGCGCCGGAGAATGTGATCCGCGAATTTCCGCAGTTTCCGGCGGTGCATACATTTGCCGAGCTGAAGCAGGAATTTCTCAAGGCCTCTAACAGAGAGTTAAGCTTGTAGTCGTCTGGGAAAGCGCTTTCGCGAGCAGGCTCGCTCCCACGGGGAAATGCATTCCAAATGTGGGAGCGAGCCTGCTCGCGATGCTTTTAAAGGTTCAGCAGGGTATCGAGGAGGATACGGACTTTGGTGATCGACTCCTGATACTCCGCCTGCCACTCCGAATCCGCGACGATCCCGCCACCGCCCCAGCAGCACACCTGCCCATCCTTGACCAACAGACTGCGAATGGCAATGGAGCTGTCCATCTCGCCGCGCACGTCCAGATACAGCAATGACCCGCAATACAGGCCGCGCCGCGTCGGCTCCAGTTCGTCGATGATCTGCATCGCACGAATCTTCGGTGCGCCAGTGATCGAACCGCCGGGGAAGCTACCGGCGATCAGATCCAGTGTGTCGCGATCCTCTGCCAGTTCTCCGGTCACGCTGCTGACCAGATGATGCACATTCGGATAGCTTTCCAGGCTGAACAACTCCGGCACTCGCACCGAGCCGATGCGACAGGTGCGGCCGAGATCGTTGCGCAACAGGTCGACGATCATCAGGTTTTCCGCACGATCCTTGGGGCTGGCCAGCAGTTCGGCGGCGTTTGCGGCGTCTTCGGCAGGCGTCAGACCGCGAGGGCGAGTGCCTTTGATCGGGCGGGTTTCGACCTGGCGCTGGCTGACTTTGACGAAACGTTCCGGTGACAGGCTCAGCACCGCGCCGCCGTCGGCCAGGCTCTGGAAACCGGAAAATGGTGTCGGGCAAGCTTCGCGCAATTTGCAGTAAGCCAGCCATGGATCGCCCTGGCACGATGCGCGGAAGCGCTGGGCGAAGTTGACCTGATAGCAATCGCCGGCCTGGATGTACTGCTGGATGCGCTCGAACGCCTGACGGTAATCGTCGGCCGAGAGGTCGGCGGCCATTGGCTGGTTGAGTTTGAACGGGGTCAGCGCGCTCACCACCGGCTGGGTGAACAACTCGATCAGGCGCTGCCGTTCACTGTCAGCAAGCGATGGATGAAAGACCAATTGGCTGGTTTGGGTCTGGTGATCGCTGATCAGCGCCCAGTCGTACAAGCCAAATCGCGCATCCGGCAGTTGCAGGTCATCCTGGGCCTGGCTCGGCAAGTTTTCCAGATGGCGGCCGAAGTCGTAGCTCAGGTAACCGATCAGGCCGCCGGCGAATGGCAGCTCGCAACCCGCTGGCAACTCAGCTTCGCCCAAACGGACAAGGTTATCGCGCAGGCGCTGCAGAAAATGCGCACCGCTTTCATCCGGCAATACCGCCAATTGTTCCAGCGGCCACGCGCTGAGCAGGTCGAAGCGACCCCGTTCGGCACTTGGCCGACCACTGTCGAGCAGCACGGCGCCGGGCGCGTTGCGGATGGCCGCGAAGTAGTCGGCGGGATTGGCGCGATAGGGCAGCGGGTGTACGGAGCAGGTCAACATGGGCGGGGCAGATCGGCCGTGGAGGCGGGGTGGGGATTGTAGTCCTCTGCGCTGCCAGATCAAAGTCAAAAGCCACCCCCTCACCCCAGCCCTCTCCCCCAAGGGGGCGAGGGGGAAAGGGCGCCGATCTTCATATTTTTCAAAGCCTGAGTTCGACTGGATATTTCAGGTCAGCTTATCGCTCGCATCCACCACGGTCAGTCCCCTCTCCCTCCGGGAGGGGGCGAGGGGAAAGGGAGCCGATCTCCATGTTTTTCAAAGCCTGAGTTCGACTGGATATTTCAGGTCAGCTTATCGCTCGCATCCACCACGGTCAGTCCCCTCTCCCTCCGGGAGGGGGCGAGGGGAAAGGGAGCCGATCTTCATGTTTTTCAAAGCCTGAGTTCGACTGGATATTTCAGGCCAGCTTATCGCTCCCATCCACCAAGGTCAGTCCCCTCTCCCTCCGGGAGAGGGCTAGGGTGAGGGGCTTTTGCTCCTGGCTTTTAGGCTTGTCAGCCCTCGACCGCCGGAATATGCCCGAACATCTCCTGGGTAAACGCCACCCGTTCTTCAACCGACTCCGTCACGCCGCGCGCCTTCAGCTCTTCCAGCCGCGCTTCCACGGCATGGGTACGCAAGGTCAGCCCGCAATCATTGGCGATCTGGATGTTCAGCCCCGGCCGCGCATTCAGCTCGAGAATCAGCGGGCCTTTCTCCTGATCAAGCACCATGTCCACGCCGATATAACCCAGCCCGCACAACTCGTAGCAGCCGGCGGCGAGTTTCATGAAACCGTCCCAGTAGGGCAGTTGCACGCCGTCCACCGCGTTGGTGGTGTCGGGGTGTTTGGTGATGATGTTGTTCAGCCAGGTGCCGCGCAGGGTCAGGCCGGTCGCCAGATCGACCCCGACGCCGATCGCGCCCTGGTGCAGGTTGGCCTTGCCGCCGGACTGGCGGGTCGGCAGGCGCAGCATGGCCATCACCGGGTAGCCCATCAGCACGATGATGCGAATGTCAGGCACGCCTTCATAGCTGATGCTTTTGAAGATCTGGTCCGGCGTGACGCGGTATTCGATCAGCGCGCGGTCACGGTGGCCGCCCAGCGAATACAGACCGGTGAGGATGCTCGAGATGTGGTGCTCGAGCTCTTCGTGGGCGAGGATTTTGCCCGACACCGTGCGATAACGACCCTCGAAGCGGTCGGCGATGACGATGATGCCGTCGCCACCCGCGCCCTGGGCCGGTTTGATCACGAAGTCGCTGCGCCCGCCGATGATCTCGTCGAGCTTGTCGATTTCCTTCTCGGTGGAGATCACCCCGTACAGTTCCGGCACATGGATGCCGGCGGCGATGGCGCGCTCCTTGGTGAGGATCTTGTCGTCGACGATCGGGTAGAGGCTGCGCTTGTTGTATTTGAGCACGTAATCGGCATTACGCCGATTGATGCCCATGATGCCGCGCGCCTCCAGGGCCTTCCAGGTCTTCCAGAAACCGAACATCAGGCGTCAGCCTTCTTCAGGAAAGCCTTGAAACGCACCAGCTCGGTCAGGCGGTAGCCGCGATAGCGACCCATCGCCAGCATGAAGCCGACCAGAATCAGCAGGATCGCCGGGAACGTGAACACGAAGTACACCAGCTCCGGCACGGTCATGATCAGGTGCGCCAGGGAGGCTGCGAACAGCGTGCCGATCGCCACTTTCAGCGCATGGTTGGCACCGCGTTCTTCCCAGGTGATCGACAGGCGTTCGATGGTCATGGTCAGAATCACCATCGGGAACAGCGCCACCGACAGACCGCGTTCCAGACCCAGTTTATGGCTGAACAGACTGATCGCCGCGATCAACACCACGACAAACGTCAGCACCACCGACAGGCGCGGCAGCATTTGCAGCTTCAGGTGTTCCAGATACGAACGCAGCGACAGCCCTAGCGCGGTAATCACCGTGAACAGCAGGATACCGAAGCCCAGTTGCGTTTCGCGGAAGGCGAGGGCGATCAGTACCGGCGTAAACGTGCCGAGGGTCTGCAGGCCGATCAGGTTGCGCAGGATCAGGATCACCAGCACGCCGATCGGGATCATCACCATGATCATGAACGTCTGCTGGGTCTGCAGCGGCAAGCCGTACAGCGAGTATTCGAGGAAGTTGGCGTCGGTGTTTTCGTCGGTCAGCTTGGCCAGACGAATCGCGTTCATCTCGCTGTTGTTCAGGCTGAAGGTCACATTGGCTTTCTTGCCGCCGTCGACGGTGATCAGGTTTTCATCGCCGGTCCACCACAGCAGGCGGTCGGTCGGCAGGCCTTGCTCGCCGGTTTCCGGGTTGAAGTACAGCCAGTCGTTGCCGTTGAAGCTGCGCAGCCACAATTCAGGCATTTGCGGCTGGTCGGCGACGAGGCGGATGGTGTGGACTTTTTCCACCGGCACGTGGGCGATGGACAGCAGCAGCTCGACGATTTTGGCTTTGTGCGCGGTCGACGGGTCGCCGGCCAGCAGCAGCTTCACGTTGTCGTCATTGAGATTGTTGACGCGTTTGATCGCCTCGCCAATGAACGTTTCGACGTCGGCCGAGTGTTGGCGGATAGGCGCAAGCAGGGCTTCGGCAGCGATTTTTTCCGGGCCTTCGATGACCATGCTGTCGCGGAAGGTCGGGCCTTTGACCTTGGATTTTTCCGCGGTGTAGCGCTTGGTCAGGACCAGACGGTAATACAGGGTCTGGTTGCCCTTGGCGCGGCGGGCCGACCAGGTCACCTTGCGATTGCCGTCGACGCGGTTCACCGCCACGCCGTAGTTATTGGAGATGAAACTCTCGTTGAGGCTGACGTAATCGCGGCTCAACGGCGGCACGAACATCTGGATCTTGACCGGGTCCTTGGTGCTGGCGACGAACTCGACCTTGGCGTCGATGTTCCACAAGTCGTCGGTGGCGTCTTCGGTCACCGGGATGCCGAGCACGAAAATCTGATAGGCCGTAACCGAAACGCCCAGCAGCACCAGAATGGCGATCAGGATTTTCAGGTGGAAGGTTAGAGAACGCATGGAAATTACTCGGCGGTATGAGCGGCGATGGTGCAGGCGGGTTTGCCGGCAGCGTATTTAAGACTGGGGTCGACCAGCGCGTCGAAGCGTTTCAGCGCCTCGGAGCCGATCAAAAGCGGATATTGGAACGCACTTCGGTCGGTCAGGTTCACTTCGATGCTGCGCAGCGCCGAACCCATGCAGATATCCAGCTCGATCACCGGACGGGCGGTGTACTTCTTGCCTTCTTCCGGGTCGTAGTCGCCGGCGCGGCGCTTGATCTTGCTGACCCGCGCCAGCGGCCGTTCGATCGGGTGCGAATGCGCGGCATCGATCGCCAGGTAGAAACGTACCCAGGACTCACCGTTGCGTTTGAAGCGTTTGATGTCACGGGCACTCAGCGAGGCGGTTTTCGCCCCGGTGTCGAGTTTGGCCGCGACTTCCAGATTGATGCCGTCAAGCGAAGCGTATTCGTTGAGGCCGTACACGGTTTTTCCCCCCGCGGCGGCGAGGCCGGGCAGGCAGAAAAGGGCAAAAAAGGCGGGATAAGGCTTGAGTCTCATAAATCCTGGTGCGCAGCGTTCCGTGGTCGGTTCAGGCCTTTGGCAATGGTTGCTCAAGACCTTTCGTGTGCCTGGCAGCTTTTTATGACAAGCCGTACAAATGGCCAGCAAATGCGGGCGGCATTCTAGCACGGTGGTTTTATGGCGCCAGCGCTTGCGCCGCTCCGTGGGCGTTGAGCGATTATCCTTGTGGGAGCCCCTGTGGGAGCGAGCTTGCTCTCGAAGGCGGCGTGCCATTCTAAGCAACGTTGACTGACATTCCGCTTTCGCGAGCAAGCTCGCTCCCACATTGCCTGAGTGCCCAGTCGGTTGTGGTTATTAGACGATTGTCGACAATACGTATTTATCCTTTGACTGACGGGGTCTTATTGGCTAGTTTTTGCCGCATTGGATTTAAAGGTGTCGACAATCATGCTGGATCAACTCGATCCCCCGGTCATCAGCGGCGACGATTCGGAAACGCTTTCGGAAAACGTCTTCCGGCGTATTCAGGCGGCCATCGTCAAAGGCGAGATCGCGCCGGGCAGCAAGATCTCCGAACCGGAGCTGGCGCGTACCTACGGCATCAGTCGCGGGCCGTTGCGTGAGGCGATCCATCGTCTGGAAGGCCAGCGCCTGCTGGTGCGCGTGCCGCATGTCGGTGCACGGGTGGTGTCGCTCAGCCACGCCGAACTGCTCGAACTCTATGAGATCCGCGAATCCCTTGAAGGCATGGCCTGCCGGCTGGCCGCCGAGCGCATGAGCGTCGAAGAAATCGACGAACTGCGCCGAGTGCTGGAAACCCACGAGCGCGACGCGGCGTTTCAGGCCGGTGTCGGCTATTACCAGCAGGAAGGCGACTTTGACTTCCATTATCGAATCATCCAGGGCAGCGGCAACCGCACACTCACGCAAATGCTCTGCGGCGAGCTGTACCAACTGGTGCGCATGTACCGCATCCAGTTTTCCACCACGCCGAACCGCCCGCGCCAGGCCTTTGCCGAACACCACCGGATTCTCGATGCCATCGCCGACCGTGACGGTGAGCTCGCCGAATTGTTGATGCGCCGTCACATCGGCGCCTCGAAACGCAACATTGCCCGTCATTACCAGGACGGCGCCCCTAACCAGACAGCCACTGAACGAGGTGAGTCATGAGTTCCAACCCGAACACTCCCGGCCAGCGTTTCCGCGATGCGGTCGCCAGCGAGCACCCTTTGCAGGTGGTCGGCGCGATCAACGCCAACCACGCGCTGCTGGCCAAGCGCGCCGGTTTCAAGGCCATCTACCTGTCCGGTGGCGGGGTGGCCGCAGGTTCGCTCGGCGTGCCGGACCTGGGCATCACCGGTCTTGATGACGTGCTCACCGATGTGCGGCGCATCACCGACGTCTGCGACCTGCCGTTGCTGGTCGACGTGGATACCGGTTTCGGTTCCTCGGCGTTCAATGTCGCGCGTACCGTCAAATCGATGAGCAAGTTCGGCGCGGCGGCGATTCATATCGAGGATCAGGTCGGAGCCAAGCGCTGCGGTCATCGGCCGAACAAAGAGATTGTCAGCCAGCAGGAAATGGTCGACCGCATCAAAGCGGCGGTCGATGCGCGCACCGACGACAGCTTCGTGATCATGGCGCGCACCGATGCGCTGGCGGTGGAAGGGCTGGAATCGGCACTTGATCGCGCCGCCGCGTGCATCGAGGCCGGTGCCGACATGATTTTCCCCGAAGCCATCACTGAGCTGGACATGTACAAGCTGTTCGCCAGCCGCGTGAAAGCGCCCATCCTGGCCAACATCACCGAATTTGGCGCGACGCCGCTGTACACCACCGAGCAACTGGCCGGCGCCGACGTGTCGCTGGTGCTCTATCCACTGTCGGCGTTCCGCGCGATGAACAAGGCTGCGGAAAACGTCTACACCGCGATCCGCCGCGACGGCACGCAACAGAATGTCATCGACACCATGCAGACTCGCATGGAGCTTTACGATCGCATCGACTACCACACCTTCGAGCAGAAGCTCGATGCACTGTTTGCACAGAAGAAAGGCTGATCAAAACCCTGTGGGGGCCTGCTCCCACCTGTTTCCCCTACAAATTCAAGAAAACTGGAGACAACAATGGCCGAAGCAAAAGTACTCAGTGGCGCCGGGCTCCGTGGCCAAGTGGCCGGGCAAACCGCGCTGTCCACCGTGGGCCAGGCCGGTGCCGGGCTGACCTATCGCGGCTACGACGTGCGTGAACTGGCCGCCGACGCGCAATTCGAAGAAGTCGCCTACCTGCTGCTGTACGGCGAACTGCCGACCCAGGCGCAACTCGCCGATTACCAGCAAAAGCTCAGCAAGTTGCGCGACCTGCCGCAAGCCTTGAAGGAAGTGCTCGAACGCATCCCGGCCGATGCCCATCCGATGGACGTGATGCGCACCGGTTGCTCGTTCCTCGGCAACATCGAGCCGGAGAAAGACTTCTCCGAGCAGCGCGACAAGACTGACCGCCTGCTCGCCGCGTTTCCGGCGATCATGTGCTACTGGTATCGCTTCAGTCACGACGGCAAACGCATCGACTGCGTGAGCGAAGAGTCGACCATTGGCGGCCACTTCCTGCATTTGCTGCACGGCAAAAAACCGAGCGAACTGCACGTCAAAGTCATGAACGTGTCGCTGATCCTCTACGCCGAGCACGAATTCAACGCCTCGACCTTCACCGCCCGCGTGTGCGCTTCGACCCTGTCCGATCTGTATTCCTGCGTCACCGCGGCGATCGGTTCGCTGCGCGGCCCGTTGCACGGCGGCGCCAACGAAGCGGCGATGGAAATGATCGAGCGCTTCTCATCGCCGGAAGAGGCAATCAAAGGCACCCTCGGCATGCTCGAGCGCAAGGACAAGATCATGGGCTTCGGCCACGCGATCTATAAGGACAGCGATCCACGCAACGAGGTGATCAAGGGCTGGTCGAAAAAACTGGCTGACGAAGTCGGCGACAAGGTGCTGTTCCCGGTTTCCGAAGCCATCGACAAGACCATGTGGGAGCAGAAAAAGCTGTTCCCGAATGCCGATTTCTACCATGCCTCGGCGTACCACTTCATGGGCATCCCGACCAAGCTGTTCACGCCGATTTTCGTCTGCTCGCGCCTGACCGGCTGGGCCGCGCACGTATTCGAACAGCGCGCCAACAACCGCATCATCCGCCCAAGCGCCGAGTACACCGGCGTCGAACAGCGCAAGTTCGTGCCAATCGAACGTCGCTGAATGGTGAGTGCCAACCATCGGCATTGAAATCACCCAGATCCTGTGGGAGCGAGCTTGCTCGCGAATGCGGTAGATCAGTCGACATTGATGTTGAATGTCAATCCGTCTTCGCGAGCAAGCTCGCTCCCACAGTGGTCGGTGTGAATTTCGAAGTCGGTGCCAGGCCCACCCTTTGAAACTACCGTGACCCGAGTCCTGACCCGATGAACACACCATTTCGTAAAACCCTGCCCGGCAGTCCTCTGGATTATTTCGACGCTCGTGCGGCAGTCGAGGCGATCCAGCCCGGCAGCTACGACACGCTGCCGTACACCTCACGCGTGCTCGCGGAAAACCTCGTGCGGCGCTGCGACCCAGCCACATTGACCGACTCGCTCAAGCAACTGATCGAACGCAAGCGCGACCTCGATTTTCCGTGGTTTCCGGCGCGGGTGGTCTGCCACGACATTCTCGGCCAGACCGCACTGGTCGATCTTGCCGGTCTGCGCGACGCCATCGCCTTGCAGGGCGGCGATCCGGCGCAGGTCAACCCGGTGGTGCCGACGCAACTGATCGTCGACCACTCGCTGGCCGTCGAGGCGGGTGGTTTCGATGCGCAGGCGTTCGAGAAGAACCGCGCCATCGAAGATCGGCGCAACGAGGACCGTTTTCACTTCATCAACTGGACCAAAAAGGCTTTCAAGAACGTTGATGTGATCCCGCCGGGCAACGGCATCATGCACCAGATCAACCTGGAGAAAATGTCTCCGGTGATTCAGGTGCGTGACGGCGTGGCGTTCCCCGACACCTGCGTCGGCACCGACAGCCACACCCCGCACGTCGATGCGCTGGGCGTGATCGCCATCGGCGTCGGCGGTCTCGAAGCCGAAAGCGTGATGCTCGGTCGTGCGTCGTGGATGCGTCTGCCGGAAAGCGTCGGCGTCGAACTGACCGGCAAGCTGCAGCCGGGCATCACCGCCACCGACATGGTCCTGGCGTTGACCGAATACCTGCGCAAACAGAAAGTCGTCGGCGCGTGGCTGGAATTCTTCGGCGAAGGCGCCGCAGCGCTGACCCTCGGCGACCGCGCGACCATCTCCAACATGGCCCCGGAATATGGCGCCACCGCAGCGATGTTCTACATCGACCAGCAGACCATCGATTACCTGAAACTCACTGGCCGTGAAGACCAGCAGGTACAACTGGTCGAGCAATACGCCAAGCTGACTGGCCTATGGGCGGAAAGCCTTAAAGGCGCGCAGTACGAGCGCGGTTTGACCTTTGACCTGTCGTCGGTGGTGCGCAACATGGCCGGGCCGAGCAACCCGCACGCCCGCGTTGCGGTGTCGGACCTGGCCGCCAAGGGCATTTCCGGGCAGTGGGATGACGTGCCGGGGCAAATGCCCGACGGCGCGGTGATCATCGCCGCCATCACCAGTTGCACCAACACCAGCAACCCGCGCAACGTGATTGCTGCGGGCCTGCTCGCGCGCAATGCCAATCGGCTCGGCCTGACTCGCAAACCGTGGGTGAAATCGTCGTTGGCGCCGGGTTCGAAAACCGTGGCGCTGTACCTCGACGAAGCGGGGCTGACCACTGAACTGGAGCAGCTCGGTTTTGGTGTGGTGGCCTTCGCCTGCACCACCTGCAACGGCATGTCCGGCGCGCTCGATCCGGTGATCCAGCAAGAAATCATCGACCGTGATCTGTACGCCACCGCTGTGCTCTCGGGCAACCGCAACTTCGACGGTCGCATCCACCCGTACGCCAAGCAGGCATTCCTCGCTTCGCCGCCGCTGGTGGTCGCTTACGCCATCGCCGGGACCATCCGTTTCGATATCGAAAAGGATGTGCTGGGCATGGTCGATGGCCAGGAAATCCGCTTGAAAGACATCTGGCCGAGCGACGAAGAAATCGATGCGGTGGTCAAGTCCTCGGTCAAACCGGAGCAGTTCCGTCAGGTCTACATCCCGATGTTCGCCGTTCACGAAGACACCGGCCCGAAAGTCGCGCCGCTGTACGAATGGCGCGAGATGAGCACCTATATCCGCCGTCCGCCGTACTGGGAAGGCGCACTGGCCGGCGCCCGTCCACTCAAAGGCATGCGCCCGCTGGCGGTGCTGCCGGACAACATCACCACCGATCACCTGTCGCCGTCCAACGCGATCATGCTCGACAGCGCCGCCGGCGAATACCTGGCGAAAATGGGCCTGCCGGAAGAGGACTTCAACTCTTACGCCACCCACCGTGGCGACCACCTGACCGCGCAGCGCGCAACGTTTGCCAACCCGAAACTGTTCAACGAGATGGTTGTGGAAAACGGCAAGGTCAAGCAGGGTTCGCTGGCGCGCGTCGAGCCGGAAGGCAAAGTGATGCGCATGTGGGAAGCCATCGAAACCTACATGCAGCGCAAGCAGCCGCTGATCATCATTGCCGGCGCCGATTACGGTCAGGGCTCGTCCCGTGACTGGGCGGCGAAAGGCGTGCGGCTGGCCGGTGTCGAGGCGATTGCCGCCGAAGGCTTCGAGCGCATTCACCGCACCAATCTGGTGGGCATGGGCGTGCTGCCGCTGGAATTCAAACCGGGCACCAATCGTCATACGCTGGCGATCGATGGCAGCGAAACCTACGACGTGATCGGCGAGCGTAAACCGCGCGCGGATCTGACGCTGGTGATCCATCGCAAAAACGGCGAGCGGGTGGAAGTGCCAGTGACCTGCCGTCTGGATACCGCTGAAGAAGTGTCGATCTACGAGGCCGGCGGCGTGTTGCAGCGTTTCGCTCAGGACTTCCTCGAAGAGTCGGCGGTTGCCGTTTAAACAGGCTCAATGGCCAAAGGATGATGAGTCCTTTGGCCGCTTTGAAGGAGCAATCATGGCTCACGCACCACAGATCAAGATCCCAGCCACCTACATGCGCGGCGGCACCAGCAAAGGCGTGTTCTTCAGCCTCACGGATCTGCCCGAAGCCGCGCAGGTTCCAGGCCCGGCCCGCGATGCTTTATTGCTGCGGGTGATCGGCAGCCCCGATCCATACGACAAGCAGATCGACGGCATGGGCGGCGCTACTTCAAGCACCAGCAAAACCGTGATCCTGTCAAAAAGCACCCGCGCCGATCACGATGTCGACTACCTGTTCGGTCAGGTCTCGATCGACAAGCCATTCGTGGACTGGAGCGGCAACTGCGGCAACCTGTCAGCGGCGGTCGGTTCGTTTGCCATCAGCAACGGCCTGGTCGACGCCAGCCGCATCCCGCAAAACGGTGTTGCGGTGGTGCGCGTGTGGCAGGCCAACATCGGCAAAACGATTATTGCCCACGTGCCGATCACCAATGGCGAAGTGCAGGAAACCGGTGATTTCGAACTCGATGGCGTGACCTTTCCTGCGGCCGAAGTGCAGGTGGAGTTCATGGACCCGGCGGCGGAAGAAGAGGGCGGCGGCGGCTCGATGTTCCCCACCGGCAATCTGGTCGACGATCTGGAAGTGCCAGGCGTTGGTACGTTCAAGGCGACGCTGATCGATGCCGGCATCCCGACCATTTTCGTCAACGCGGAAGACATCGGCTACACCGGCACTGAACTGCAAGGCGCGATCAACAGCGATCCGAAAGCGCTGCTGATGTTCGAGACGATTCGGGCGTATGGCGCACTGCGCATGGGCCTGATTGCGAACATTGAGGAAGCGGCGAAGCGTCAGCACACTCCGAAAGTGGCGTTTGTCGCCAAGCCTGCGGATTACCTGGCGTCCAGCGGCAAGGCTGTTAACGCAGGCGACGTCGATCTGCTGGTGCGCGCGCTGTCGATGGGCAAATTGCACCACGCGATGATGGGCACGGCCGCAGTGGCGATTGGCACGGCGGCGGCGATTCCCGGCACGCTGGTCAATCTTGCTGCGGGCGGAGTCGAGCGCAACGCCGTGCGCTTTGGCCACCCGTCCGGAACGTTGCGCGTGGGCGCTGAAGCCAGTCTGGAAAACGGCGAGTGGGTGGTGAAGAAAGCCATCATGAGTCGTAGTGCGCGGGTTCTCATGGAAGGCTACGTGCGCGTGCCCGGAGATTCTTTCTGACCCGGTACTTTTCACCCTCACCCCAACCCTCTCCCAGAGGGAGAGGGGGCCGACCGAGGTGTTTTGCGTCAAACATCGACCTGAGAGATCGAGTCGATTATGGATTCAGCGAAGCGTTCGATTCCTGTGATTCTGGATTCAGCGACGTGCTTTCAGGTCGGTGAACCTCAACAGCATCCCCCGATCGGTCCCCTCTCCCCCGGGAGAGGGCTAGGGTGAGGGGCTACCCTCTGACACAACACACAATAACCAGACATCACTCGACCATAACCGCCAAGCCTTTTTGAGGAAGACCCACCACTCACATTCAGAACAGGAAAACCGCCATGAGCGCCAACGTCGATCTGAACAACCGCCCCGACTACGACGATGTCCTGCAGGCCATCGCCGATTACGTCCTCACCTTCAAAACTCCCTCCGCCGAAGCCCTCGACACCGCCCGCAACTGCCTGATGGATACGCTGGGCTGCGGCCTGCTGGCGCTGCGGTTTCCCGAATGCACCAAACACCTCGGCCCGCTCGTCGAGGGTACGATTGTGCCTTTTGGTGCCCGGGTCCCCGGCACCAGCTATCGGCTCGATCCGGTCAAAGCGGCGTGGGACATCGGTTGCATCGTCCGCTGGCTGGATTACAACGACACCTGGCTCGCCGCCGAGTGGGGCCATCCGTCGGACAATCTCGGCGCCATTCTCGCGGTCGCCGATCACTTGTCGCAGAAACGCATCGCCAACGGAGACGCACCGCTGACCATTCGCGACGTGCTCGAAGCGATGATCATGGCCCATGAAATTCAAGGCGTGATCGCTCTGGAAAACTCTTTCAATCGCGTCGGCCTCGATCACGTGATGCTGGTGAAAGTCGCCTCGACCGCTGTCAGCGCCCGACTCATGGGCGCCCATCGCGAGCAATCGCTGTCGGCGCTGTCGCATGCCTTTGCCGACGGTCAGGCGCTGCGCACGTATCGCCATGCGCCCAACGCCGGCTCGCGCAAATCCTGGGCGGCGGGCGATGCGGCGAGTCGTGGTGTGCGTCTGGCTGACATCGCCATGCGCGGCGAGATGGGCATCCCCGGTGTCTTGAGCGCAAAACAGTGGGGCTTTTATGACGTGTCGTTCAGCCACACCAACAACGATCTGGCGCTGAAACCTGCGGACAAACGCGTCTTTAGTTTCTCCCGACCGTTCGGCAGCTACGTGATGGAAAACGTGCTGTTCAAGATCAGTTTTCCTGCCGAATTTCACGCGCAGACCGCCTGCGAAGCGGCGGTGATCCTGCACCCGCAGGTGCGCAATCGTCTGCATGAAATAGACCGGATCGTCATCACAACCCATGAATCGGCGATTCGTATCATCTCCAAGGTCGGCCCGCTGGCCAATGCCGCCGACCGCGATCACTGCCTGCAGTACATGACGGCGGTGCCGCTGGCGTTCGGCAATCTGGTTGCCGAGCAATACGAAGACGATTTTCATCGAGCGCATCCGGTCATCGACGTGCTGCGCGAGAAAATGGTCATCGTTGAAGAGCCGCGTTTCAGTCGCGAATACCTTGAGCCCGACAAGCGCTCGATTGCCAATGCCGTGCAGGTGTTTTTCAAGGACGGCAGCAGCACCGACAACGTGCTGGTGGAATACCCGCTCGGCCATCGGCGCCGCCGGGCTGAGGGGATTCCGTTGCTGGAGGACAAGTTCAGGGCCAACCTGGCGACGCGTTTTGTCGGGCAGCGTTGCGCTGAGATTGTTGCCTTGTGCAAGGATCAGGCGCAGCTGGAAAGCACCCCGGTGAATCGATTCATCGACCTGTTCGTGATCTGACAGACCGCGTTATCGTTCATCGCGGGCAAGCCCGCTCCCACAGGTTATTAAGCGTTCACGAATTCGTGTTCGCCACAAATCCCTGTGGGAGCGGGCTTGCCCGCGAAGGCGTCAGGTCAGGCACCGCAAAACCTACTTGAAGCGCCGCTCAACCCCTTTCTCCACCAGAATCTTCGCGGAAATTTCCTCCACGGAAAAATGCGTGGAATTGATGTGCGGGATGTTTTCGCGGCGGAACAGGTTTTCCACTTCGCGCACTTCGAACTCGCACTGGGCGTAGCTCGAATAGCGGCTGTTGGGCTTGCGCTCGTTGCGGATGGCGGTGAGGCGGTCCGGGTCGATCGTCAGGCCGAACAGCTTGTGCTGATGGGCGCGCAGGGCGGTCGGCAGGGTCAGGCGTTCCATATCGTCTTCGGTCAACGGATAGTTGGCCGCGCGGATGCCGAACTGCATCGCCATATACAGACACGTCGGCGTTTTGCCGCATCGCGACACGCCGACTAGTATCAGATCGGCTTTGTCGTAATAGTGGGTGCGCGCGCCGTCATCGTTATCGAGGGCAAAGTTCACCGCCTCGATGCGCTCCATGTAATTGGAGTTGTGCCCGATTGAATGCGACTTGCCGACGGTGTACGACGAGTGCTCGGTCAGTTCCTGTTCGAGCGGGGCGAGGAAGGTCGAGAAAATGTCGATCATGAAACCATTGGACGTTGCGAGAATCTCACGAATGTCCTGATTGACGATGGTGTCGAAGATGATCGGCCGAAAGCCGTCGGTTTCAGCGGCTTTGTTGATTTGTTGTACCATGGCCCGCGCTTTTTCAACGCTGTCGATGTACGGCCGCGTGAACTTGCTGAAGGTAATGTTTTCGAACTGCGCCAGAAGACTTTGACCCAGGGTTTCGGCAGTGATGCCGGTGCCATCGGAGATGAAGAAAGCAGATCGTTTCATTTGCACCTTGGGCCTTAAGTTAATTGACGCTCTTGGATATGATAGGCGCGATTTGTCGGCCGCGATTGGCCCGCATTCTCACTTATTTTCCAGGTCCAGGCCATACAGCCGGCCAAGGCTCCCCCGGGCCGCCGGCTTCTGAGCTTTTCCAACACAGTTAGTGGAGAGATCACCTTGGTAGAGTACGTAGTTTCCCTCGATAAGCTCGGCAAACACGATGTTGAGCATGTGGGGGGCAAGAACGCATCCCTGGGCGAGATGATCAGTAACCTGGCAGGCGCCGGTGTTTCGGTCCCCGGCGGCTTCGCCACGACGGCTCAGGCCTATCGTGACTTCCTCGAACTGAGCGGCCTGAACGAGCAGATCCACCAGGCCCTCGACGCGCTCGACGTCGACGACGTCAATGCCCTGGCCAAGACCGGCGCGCAGATCCGCCAATGGATCATGGACGCCGAATTCCCCGAAAAACTCAACGCCGAGATCCGCACCGCATTCGCCGCGCTGTCGGCCGGCAATCCTGATGTAGCCGTGGCTGTGCGTTCTTCCGCCACCGCCGAAGACCTGCCGGACGCGTCCTTTGCCGGTCAGCAGGAAACCTTCCTGAACATCCGTGGCGTGGAAAACGTCATCCGCGCCGCCAAAGAGGTGTTCGCTTCGCTGTTCAACGACCGTGCGATTTCCTACCGCGTGCACCAGGGCTTCGACCACAAACTGGTCGCCCTGTCGGCCGGCGTGCAGCGCATGGTGCGTTCGGAAACCGGCACCGCCGGTGTGATGTTCACCCTCGATACCGAATCGGGCTTCCGTGACGTGGTGTTCATCACCGGCGCCTACGGCCTGGGCGAAACCGTCGTACAAGGCGCGGTCAACCCGGACGAATTCTACGTACACAAAGGCACCCTGGAGGCCGGTCGTCCGGCGATCCTGCGGCGCAACCTCGGCAGCAAAGCGATCAAGATGATCTACGGCGACGAGGCCAAGGCCGGTCGTTCGGTCAAGACCGTCGATGTCGACAAGGCTGAGCGCGCGCGTTTCTGCCTGACCGACGCTGAAGTCAGCGAACTGGCCAAGCAGGCGATGATCATCGAGAAGCACTACGGCTGCCCGATGGACATCGAGTGGGCCAAGGACGGTGACGACGGCAAGCTGTACATCGTGCAGGCGCGTCCGGAAACCGTGAAAAGCCGCACCCAGGCCAACGTCATGGAACGTTACCTGCTGAAAGAAACCGGCACCGTGCTGGTGGAAGGTCGCGCCATCGGCCAGCGCATCGGCGCCGGCAAAGTGCGGATCATCAAAGACGTTTCCGAGATGGACAAGGTCCAGCCGGGCGACGTGCTGGTGTCCGACATGACCGACCCGGATTGGGAACCGGTGATGAAGCGCGCCAGCGCCATCGTCACCAACCGTGGCGGGCGTACCTGCCACGCGGCGATCATCGCTCGCGAACTGGGCATTCCAGCGGTCGTCGGTTGCGGCAACGCCACCCAGCTGCTGAAGGATGGCCAGGGCGTGACCGTGTCCTGCGCCGAAGGCGACACCGGTTACATCTTCGAAGGCGAACTGGGCTTCGACATCAAGAAGAACTCCGTCGACGCCATGCCGGAGCTGCCGTTCAAGATCATGATGAACGTCGGCAACCCGGACCGCGCCTTCGACTTCGCGCAACTGCCGAACGCCGGTGTGGGCCTGGCCCGTCTGGAATTCATCATCAACCGCATGATCGGCGTCCACCCCAAAGCGCTGTTGAACTACGACGGTCTGCCGCAGGAGATCAAGGAAAGCGTCGACAAGCGCATCGCCGGTTACGACGATCCGGTCGGTTTCTATGTCGAGAAACTGGTCGAAGGCATCAGCACCCTAGCGGCCGCGTTCGCACCGAAAAAAGTCATCGTGCGTCTGTCGGACTTCAAGTCCAACGAATACGCCAACCTGATCGGCGGCAAGCTCTACGAGCCGGAAGAAGAAAACCCGATGCTGGGCTTCCGTGGCGCTTCGCGTTACATCAGCGAATCGTTCCGCGACTGCTTCGAACTCGAATGCCGCGCGCTGAAGCGTGTGCGCAACGAGATGGGCCTGACCAACGTCGAAATCATGGTGCCGTTCGTCCGTACCCTTGGCGAAGCCAGCCAGGTAGTGGACCTGCTTGCCGAAAACGGCCTGGCCCGTGGCGACAACGGTCTGCGCGTGATCATGATGTGCGAATTGCCATCGAACGCGATTCTGGCTGACGAATTCCTTGAGTTCTTCGACGGCTTTTCGATCGGTTCCAACGACCTGACTCAGTTGACCCTGGGTCTGGACCGCGATTCCGGTATCATCGCGCACCTGTTCGACGAGCGTAATCCGGCGGTCAAGAAGCTGCTGGCCAACGCGATTCAGGCCTGCAACAAGGCCGGCAAGTACATCGGTATCTGCGGTCAGGGCCCTTCGGACCATCCGGACCTGGCCAAGTGGCTGATGGAGCAGGGCATCGAAAGCGTGTCGCTGAACCCGGACAGCGTGCTGGAAACCTGGTTCTTCCTCGCCGAAGGTCAGGCCCAGGCTTGATAGATATGTAACGGCCCGCTTCCCCTGTAGGAGTGAGCCTGCTCGCGAAGACGGACCAACATTCATCATGGATGTTGACTGATTCACCGCTTTCGCGAGCAGGCTCGCTCCCACACAGGGTCGGGCCTTTTGATTGAAGTAGGGCGGGCTCTTGTAGATGCCGCCCTTTTTTGTGCAAGAGCATTATGCAAAGCAGCAGCAATCTGTTTCCTGTCGCCCTGATCAGCGCCGAGCGGCGCGGCGATCTGAGCGAAGATGTGTATCGACTCAAACCCGGCAACAGCCCCGATTGGTCTGTGGAAATCGCCGTCACCCGCCTGGGCATGGCCGACGACTCGGCGCCGCGTGGTGTGCCGGTGATTCTGCTGCACGGCAGTTTTTCCAATCGGCGCTTCTGGTTCTCACCCAAAGGCCTGGGCTTGGGCGCGTATTTGACGCGCCTGGGTTTCGACGTGTGGATTGCGGAGATGCGCGGCCACGGTCTGTCGCAGCGTAACGAAGACTATCGGCGCAACCGGGTCGCCGACTATGCGCGTTACGATCTGCCGGCGATTGCCGCGTTCGTCCGTGAGCAAAGTGGGCAGATTCCGCACTGGATTGGCCATTCGCTGGGCGGCATTACCCTGGCGGCGGCGCTGGGCGGCGAATATCTCGGCGAACCGGCGGTGGCGTCGGCGGCGTTTTTCGGCACGCAGGTCAGCCGCACGTACTGGCCGCTGAAGATCCCGCCGCTGGAGTGGGGCAGTCGCTTTATTCTCAAGCGTTTCGCTCAGTTGTCCGGTTCACGCCTGCGACGCGGCCCGGAAGACGAACCGATCGGTCTCGCCATCGAAAGCATGCGCTGGTACGGCTTGTTCGGCCGCTTTGGCGACAAGGACAAGGATTGGTGGGCCGGGCTCGCCGATGTTCGGGTGCCAGTACTGGCGGTGACGGCGGCGGGCGATCATCAGGATCCGGCGTGGGCCTGCCGCAAGTTGTTCGAGCAGATCGGTTCCGAGCACAAGCAGTTCGTCAATCTGGGACGCGAGCAGGGTTTCAGCAACAATTTCGGCCATGTCGAAATGCTGGTGAGCAAAGCGGCACAGGCAGAAGTGTGGCCACTGGTGGCGCGCTGGCTGAACGATCAGCAGACGCCATTGCTGGCGCAAGCGGCGGATCTGGCCGCTGCGGTGTAAGGGACGTTTCGTTCGGCCGGGCTTACGGCTAAGATATGACGCATTGTGCGGTTCTGGTCATATTTTGCGGCTGTTTAGCGATTACGTTTCAGGCTGTGTTCAGGTTCGCTCAGCGACCATGGCGTGGGCTAAGGTAAACAGCGACTGGCCGAACTCGTCTCATCAGAATGCGGCATCCTTGATCGTCTTGCTTTTTACAGGAGTTTTTCGATGAACCATTACCTTACGCCTGACCTGTGCGACGCCTATCCGGAGCTGGTGCAGGTGCTGGAACCGATGTTCAGCAATTTCGGCGGCCGGGATTCCTTCGGCGGCGAAATTGTGACCATCAAATGCTTCGAAGACAACTCGCTGGTCAAGGAACAGGCCGAACTCGACGGCACCGGCAAAGTGCTGGTGGTCGACGGCGGTGGCTCGCTGCGCCGTGCGCTGTTGGGCGACATGATTGCCGAGAAGGCTGCAAAAAACGGTTGGGAAGGCATGGTGATCTACGGTTGCATCCGTGACGTCGATGTCTTGGCTCAAACCGATCTCGGTGTGCAGGCGCTGGCCAGCCACCCGATGAAGACTGAGAAACGTGGCATCGGCGACCTCAATGTCGCGGTGACCTTCGCCGGCGTGACCTTCCATCCGGGCCACTATATCTATGCGGACAACAACGGCGTGATCGTTTCGCCGAGTCCGCTGCAGATGCCTGAATAAGCTGTTCGACAAAGGGATGCGGATGTTCGAGGAAGAAAACGCGCAGTGGGGGCTGGTGCATGCCCTGGTGCTGGACGGTAAGGGCGGTGCGCGTTCGATAGCCCGGACGGAACTTGACGATCTGCAGCTGCAGGCGCACGAAAGCCTGTGGCTGCATTGGGATCGCAGTCATCCGCAGACCCAGACCTGGCTGCGCAAATCCAGCGGACTCAACGAGTTCACCTGCGACCTGCTGCTGGAAGAGAACACTCGACCACGCCTGTTGCCGCTGCCCGAGTCCGAATTGCTGCTGTTTTTGCGCGGAGTCAACCTCAATCCGGGCGCCGAGCCGGAAGACATGGTATCGGTGCGGATTTTCGCTTCAGCACAACGGGTGATCTCCCTGCGTTTGCGGCCATTGCGCGCCACCGATGAATTGCTTGCGCAATTGGCTGACGGCAAAGGCCCGAAGACGTCATCAGAACTGATCCTTTATCTGGCGCAGTTCCTCACCAACAAAGTGCAGGATCTGGTCACTTGCCTCTCGGAAATCGCCGATGAGGAAGAAGAAAAAATGGATGCCGACGAACGGTATACCCCCGAGCATGGCTCGGTTTTGCACATCCGGCGTCGAGCGGCCGGGCTCAAACGTTTTCTCGCGCCACAGCGGGACATTTTCGGCCAGCTGACGCGGATAAAACTGCCATGGTTTGTCGATGACGATGCTGATTACTGGAACGAACTGAACAACAGCCTGACTCGCTATCTGGAAGAGCTGGAATTGACCCGGGAGCGCGTGGGGCTTGTGCTGGAGGCCGAAGACCGGCGGTTGAGCGTGCGTATGAACCGCACGATGTATCGCTTCGGGATCATCACCTGCATCTTTTTGCCGATGAGTTTTTTCACCGGTCTGCTGGGTATCAATGTCGGCGGCATTCCGTTCGCCGAAAGCCCTTATGGTTTCCTGATCGCCTGCTTGACGGTGCTCGCCATGGCCCTGGGCCAGTGGTGGTTGTTCCGTCGTTTGCGCTGGGTATGAAGAGGCCGCATGTGACCCGACCAAATCTGCCCGCGTCTTTCACAGACATCACGAGAGGTGCGTATGCACGATCCGTTTGAACAGTCTTTGCGCGACATGCTCAACGCCTCGCCGTCCAGCCGCGACGACGATGCCTGCCTGGGCCGCGTACTCAAAACCGCTAACCGCCAGGTCGGCGCCGGTGATTTGTTCAGTCTGCTGGGCCGCTGGCTGCCCGCGCTGATGATCGCCCTGAACAATGGCTCGGCG
This sequence comes from Pseudomonas koreensis, assembly GCF_036668835.1. GTDB lineage: Bacteria > Pseudomonadota > Gammaproteobacteria > Pseudomonadales > Pseudomonadaceae > Aquipseudomonas > Aquipseudomonas koreensis_I. The sequence continues at coordinate 270,547 of NZ_JAZEVW010000001.1, read as the reverse complement.
CATGTTTCGCCGGTTTCCCGTCTTCGTAAACCTGCTGTTCGCACTGCTGATAAGGCTGATTGAATATGGAACTTGATCTCTGGACTCAGAGCCTCGTCACTGCAATGACCGCGTTGTGGACCAAAGTCGCTAATTTCATTCCGAACCTGTTCGGCGCACTGGTTGTGCTGCTGTTGGGTTTCGTCGTGGCCAAGTTGCTCGACACCTTGCTCTCCAAGTTGCTGGCAAAATTGGGCCTTGATCGCCTGATGGGCGGCACCGGTCTGACCAAGCTGATGTCGCGTGCCGGGCTGCAAGTGCCGATCTCGACCCTGATCGGTAAAATCGTTTACTGGTTCGTTCTGCTGATTTTTCTGGTTTCTGCAGCAGAATCCCTTGGCCTTGAGCGAGTTTCAGCTACGCTGGACATGCTGGCGCTGTATTTACCAAAAGTCTTCGGCGCTGCGCTGGTGTTGCTGGTCGGTGTCTTGCTCGCGCAACTGGCCAACGGCCTGGTGCGCGGGGCGGCGGAAGGCGTAGGCCTGGACTACGCTTCGGGGCTGGGGCGAATCGCGCAGGGGCTGGTGATCATCATCAGTATCTCGGTGGCGATCAGTCAGCTCGAGGTCAAGACCGACCTGCTGAACCATGTGATTGTGATCGTATTGATTACCGTTGGTCTGGCAGTTGCGCTGGCCATGGGGTTGGGAAGCCGGGAAATTGCCGGTCAGATTCTTGCGGGAATCTATGTGCGTGAGTTGTACGAGGTTGGGCAACAAGTGCGTGTTGGCGAGGTCGAAGGCCAGATCGAAGAGATCGGCACGGTTAAAACCACATTGCTGACCGATGAGGGTGAGCTAGTCTCTCTCTCCAATCGGATCCTGCTGGAACAGCATGTGAGTAGCCGCTAAACCGGCAAACCCTGCTAATGTATGCCGCCGCAAATTGCCAGCCAAGGCTGGCTGCGGTGGACATTGACCTGACTGTCGGCACGACTTGTTTTGAATAAAGCCCAAACGCTATCCACGCGCTACGACCCCCGCGAGCTCTCTGACGAGGAGTTGGTTGCGCGCTCGCACACCGAGCTTTTTCACGTAACGCGCGCTTACGAAGAATTGATGCGGCGTTACCAGCGAACATTATTTAATGTCTGTGCGAGATATCTTGGGAACGATCGCGACGCAGACGATGTCTGTCAGGAAGTGATGCTGAAGGTGCTGTATGGCCTGAAGAACTTCGAGGGGAAATCGAAGTTCAAAACCTGGCTTTACAGCATCACTTACAACGAATGCATCACGCAGTATCGGAAGGAACGGCGTAAGCGTCGCTTGATGGACGCTCTCAGCCTCGACCCTCTTGAAGAAGCGTCTGAAGAAAAGGCGCCGAAACCGGAGGAGAAGGGTGGGCTTGATCGCTGGCTGGTGTATGTGAATCCGATTGACCGCGAAATTCTGGTGCTACGATTTGTCGCAGAGCTGGAGTTTCAGGAGATCGCAGACATCATGCACATGGGTTTGAGTGCGACAAAAATGCGTTACAAACGCGCTCTAGATAAATTGCGTGAGAAATTTGCAGGCATTGCTGAAACTTAGTTCAGCGCAAATATCTCTTACGTGTAGGCAAGTTCTGATAGACTTGCCGCCGAGTTGTCCCCCGGTTTGCGGGACTGCTTCACAATCACCAGATGGGGATTTAACGGATGAAACTGAAAAACACCTTGGGCTTGGCCATTGGTTCTCTGATTGCCGCCACTTCGTTCGGCGCTCTGGCACAAGGCCAAGGCGCAGTTGAAATCGAAGGCTTCGCCAAGAAAGAACAATTCGACAGCGCTCGTAACTTCAAGAACAACGGCAACCTGTTCGGCGGTTCGATCGGTTACTTCCTGACCGACGACGTAGAACTGCGTCTGGGCTACGACGAAGTGCACAACGTACGTGCCGACGATGGCAAGAACGTCAAAGGCGCTAACACCGCTCTGGACGCTCTGTACCACTTCAACAACCCAGGCGACATGATTCGTCCATACGTTTCGGCCGGTTTCTCTGACCAGAGCATCGACCAGAACGGTTCGAACGGTCGTAACCGTTCCACCTTCGCCAACGTTGGCGGCGGTGCCAAGCTGTACTTCACCGAGAACTTCTACGCCCGTGCTGGCGTTGAAGCTCAATACAACATCGACCAGGGCGACACCGAGTGGGCTCCTAGCGTCGGTATCGGTGTGAACTTCGGTGGCGGCTCCAAGCCTGCTGCTGCTCCAGTTCCAGCACCAGCTGAAGTCTGCTCCGACAGCGACAACGATGGCGTTTGCGACAACGTTGACAAGTGCCCGGACACCCCAGCCAACGTAACTGTTGACGCTGATGGCTGCCCAGCAGTTGCTGAAGTTGTTCGTGTTGAGCTGGACGTGAAATTCGACTTCGACAAGTCGGTCGTCAAGCCAAACAGCTACGGCGACATCAAGAACCTGGCTGACTTCATGAAGCAGTACCCATCCACCACCACTACTGTTGAAGGTCACACTGACTCCGTCGGTCCTGACGCTTACAACCAGAAACTGTCCGAGCGTCGTGCAAACGCCGTTAAGCAAGTTCTGACCAACCAGTACGGTGTTGAATCGTCCCGCGTTCAGTCTGTTGGCTACGGCGAATCCCGCCCAGTTGCTGACAACAAAACTGACGCTGGCCGCGCTGTTAACCGTCGCGTAGAAGCGCAGGTTGAAGCTCAAGCTAAGTAATTAGCTGCCGCTCTGAGAAAAGCCCGGCTTAGGCCGGGCTTTTCTTTGTCTGCGATTTGGTGAGCCTGCGTTTGTCAGGCCGTCGCTATCGAGAGCAGATCGTACTGCGCGGACTGAGTCGCGGCTGCGACTGCACCGATTACCAGAATTGCAGGACTCTTGAGTTCGAATAGCCGGGCATCCTCAGTCATGGCGCTCAGATCACTGCGGCATTCACGCTGCTGCGGCAGTGAAGCATTTTCAATCATCGCCACCGGCGTTTCCGCCGCCATGCCCCCGGCCAGCAGTTGCTCGCGAATCTCGCCGAGTTTGGCCACACCCATATAGATCACCAGCGTCGTCCCGCTCTGTGCCAGTGCCTGCCAGTTCAGTTGGCTATCGTCCTGAGTGTGCGCGGTCACCAGCGTTACGCCTCTGGCGACGCCGCGCAGGGTCAGGGAAATATCGCATTGCGTGGCGCCGGCCAGGCCCGCGGTGATGCCGTTGACCAATTCCACTTCGACGCCGCGCTCGCGCAGCCACTGCGCTTCTTCACCGCCACGGCCGAAAATGCACGGATCGCCACCCTTGAGCCGCACCACGCATTTGCCATGGCGTGCGTAACGCAGCATCAGCCGGTGGATGAACGCCTGCGGGGTCGAGCGACAGCCACCGCGTTTGCCCACGCTAATGATCCGCGCATCAGGGCAGTGTTCCAGCACCGCTTCGTTGACCAGGTCATCGATCAGCACCACATCGGCCGCGTGCAGCGCGCGTACCGCTTTGAGGGTCAGCAATTCCGGATCACCAGGACCTGCACCCACCAGCCAGACTTTTGCATTCATGGTGTTTTCCTCATCAGATGACGGCGGCCGGCTGCACATCAGCGGCCAGCAAGCGTTTGATTTCCGGGACGCACGAGCCGCATTGCGTGCCGCAGCCCAATTGATTTTTCAGACTCTGCAGATCCAGACCCTGGCGAATGCCAACGCAGACGGCGTTGAGGCTGACGTTTTTGCAGTTGCACAAAGTCTTGTTTGCCGCGACCTGCAGCCCGGCATTGCCAGGCGGCGCACTCATCGGCGCCAGCAGCCAGCGGCGCAGTTGTTCGTCGGCACGACCCTCCAGCCACAAACCTTGCAGCCAATGTTGCGCGAGTGTTTCGCCGGCCAGACGAATCGCGGTGATCCGGCCGTTCTCGATGCGCACGCGTTTGCCAATGGCACGGCGCGGATCGTCGTAGGCGAGGACTGGACCGTCGATCAGTGACAGACATTCATCGATTTGCGCGAGCAATGGCGCATCCGGCGCCTCGCGGCTGGCAGCGCGTATCAGCAGCGCCGGACGTTCGCGTCCGACAAGGCTGAGGCTGACATAGGAAAACGCCTCGCAGAGCGGCCGTAGCGTCTCGAAATGCCGCTGCACGTCGCCCTCGATCAAGGCGAACAGTTGCCACGGCAGATCGACCGGCTCCAGGCGCACGCCGCTGTGTTTCAGTTCCGGTTGTTTCGACAATGGATCGAAGGCCGGCTGGGTCAGGTTGTTCACGCCGCCCTTGAGAAAACGATCGCCCCAGTGCATCGGCAAAAACGCCTGGCCGGGGCGCACGCTGTCATCGCTGCCGACCGCGACAATCACCGCGCCACGACGGCTTTTCAGATTGACCAGATCGCCCGGTTGCAGACGGTGCCGGCGCATTTCTTCCGGGTGCAGGCTCAGCACGGCTTCGCTGACGTGGCCGAACAGTTGCGCAGCGGTGCCGGTGCGGCTCATGCCGTGCCACTGATCGCGCAGGCGCCCGGTGAGCAGGGTCAGCGGGAAGCGTGCATCGCGTTGCTCCCTGGCGGCACGATACGGCTCGGCGATGAATTGCGCGCGACCGCTGGCGGTAGGAAAAACCCCGTCGGTGTACAAGCGTGACGTGCCTTGGCGGGCGCCGGCAGGGAAGGGCCATTGCTGCGGGCCGATCTCATCAATCAGCGCATGGCTGATGCCGGACAGATCGAGATCGCGGCCACGGGTCAGGCCTTTGAACTCATCGAACAATTGCGCTGGCTCAGTGAAGGCAAACAGACTCGGCTGCTGCGCACGCAGACGGTGCTCCAGCCGCTGGGCAAAATCCACGGTGATCGCCCAGTCCGGCCGTGCTTCACCCGGTGGGACAATCGCCTGGCGAACGTGGGAAATGCGCCGCTCGGAGTTGGTCACCGAGCCTTCTTTCTCGCCCCAGCTGGCGGCGGGCAATAACAGGTCAGCGAAGGCGGCGGTTTCGGTGGTGCGAAACGCTTCCTGCAACACCACAAACGGGCAGGCCTCAAGGGCCGCGCGCACCGCGCTCTGGTCCGGCATCGATTGCGCCGGGTTGGTACAGGCGATCCACAAGGCCTTGATCTTGCCGCTGCGCAGGTTTTCAAACAGTTCGATAGCGCTGAGGCCGGGCGCCTCCGGCAGATTTTCCACGCCCCAGTATTGCGCCACTTCGGCCCGATGCTGCGGGTTGGCCGCATCGCGGTGGCCGGGTAGCAGATTCGACAGACTGCCGGTTTCCCGCCCGCCCATGGCGTTCGGCTGACCGGTCAGGGAGAAAGGTCCTGCGCCCGGCCGACCGATTTGCCCGGTGGCCAGGTGCAGATTGATCAGCGCGCTGTTTTTCGCGCTGCCGGCGGTGGACTGATTCAAACCCATGCACCACAGCGACAGAAAGCTCGGCGATGTACCAATCCATTCGGCGCACTGCTGCAACTGCTCGACGCTGATCCCACAAAGCTGCGAAACCATTTGCGGGGTGTAGTCGCGCACCAGATTCTTCAGCTCGGCCAGACCTTCGGTGTGTGCCTTGATGAAATCGCGGTCGACCCAGTCTTCCCACAGCAGCAGATGCAAAATCCCATGGAACAACGCGACATCGGTGCCTGGAAGAATCGCCAGGTGCAGGTCAGCCAGATCGCAGGTGTCAGTACGACGCGGGTCGATAACGATGACTCTCATCGACGGGCGACGGGATTTGGCTTCCTCCAGTCGCCGGAAAAGCACCGGATGGGCGTAGGCCATGTTACTGCCGACGATCATCACGCAATCGCTCAGCTCCAGATCTTCATAACTGCACGGCGGCGCGTCGGCGCCGAGGCTGCGTTTGTAGCCGACCACGGCCGAAGACATGCACAGGCGTGAGTTACTGTCGATGTTGTTGGTGCCGACCAGCGCCCGCGCCAGTTTGTTGAAGGCGTAATAATCCTCGGTCAGCAACTGGCCGGAGATGTAGAACGCCACGCTGTCCGGGCCGTGCTCGGCGATGGTGTCGGCGAAAACATTGGCAGCGTGTTCCAGCGCGGTGTCCCAGTCTGTGCGGCTGCGCGCCAGGCCTTTGCCCAGACGCAGCTCCGGGTAGAGCGCGCGGGCGGCAAGGTCGCCGGTCAGGTGCAGGGTCGAGCCTTTGCTGCACAGTTTGCCGAAGTTGGCCGGGTGCGCCGGATCGCCGCTGACGCCGAGGATGCGCTCGCCGTCATGCTCGATCAGTACGCCGCAGCCGACCCCGCAATAGCAGCAGGTCGAGGCGGTCGTCTGGCGGTTCATCAGATGGCGTCCCGCAGAGCCAATTGCACCCGACCGTTTTCGACCCGCGCCGGATGGTGATGGGCGCAGCCAACGTCCGGCGCCTGGGCTTCACCGGATTCGAGGTCGATCTGCCAGTTGTGCAGCGGGCAGGCCACGCGTTTGCCATAGATCAGGCCTTGCGACAACGGCCCGCCCTTGTGCGGGCAGCGGTCGTCGAGGGCAAAAACCTCATCGTCGCTGGTACGAAAAATCGCTATGTCACCTTTCGGCCCGGCAATGATTCGCGAACCGAGGGCGTTGATCTCGTCGAGGGCACAGATATCGAGCCAGTTCATGCCGGCACCTCCAGGTTTTTCACGGGGATCACATCGAATTCTTTCTTCAGTTGCGGTTGCGCCAGACGCTCTTTCCACGGGTCCTGTTCGAACGACAGGGAAAATTGCAGGCGCTCGTTCAGGGCTTTGCGACGCTCGGCGTCTTCGAGCACGTTCTTCTTGATGTGCTCCATGCCGACCCGTTGCAGGTAGTGCACGGTGCGTTCGAGGTAAAAAGCTTCTTCGCGATACAGCTGCAGGAACGCGCCGTTGTATTCGCGCACTTCATCGGCGGTTTTCAGTTTGACGAAGAACTCGGCGACTTCGGTTTTGATCCCGCCGTTGCCGCCGATGTACATCTCCCAACCGGAATCGACGCCGATGATGCCGACGTCCTTGATGCCCGCTTCCGAGCAATTGCGCGGGCAGCCGGAGACCGCGAGTTTGACCTTGTGCGGCGACCACATGTTGAACAGGTCGTGCTCGAGGTCGATGCCCAGTTGCGTCGAATTCTGCGTGCCGAAGCGGCAGAACTCGCTGCCCACGCAGGTTTTTACCGTGCGGATGGATTTGCCGTAGGCATGGCCGGACGGCATGTCCAAATCTTTCCATACGCCGGGCAGATCCTGTTTTTTGATCCCGAGCAAGTCGATGCGCTGGCCGCCGGTGACCTTGACCATCGGCACTTGATACTTGTCGGCGACGTCAGCGATGCGCCGCAGCTCCGAAGGATTGGTCACGCCGCCCCACATCCGTGGCACCACCGAATAGGTGCCGTCCTTTTGAATGTTGGCGTGGGCGCGTTCGTTGATCAGGCGCGATTGCGGATCGTCCTTGGCTTCGCCCGGCCAGGTGGAAATCAAGTAATAGTTGAGTGCGGGGCGGCAGGTCGCACAGCCGTTCGGCGTGCGCCAGTTGAGGTAGCTCATGGTCTCGGCGATGGTCAGCAGGTGCTCCTGGCGAATCGCCTGGCGGATCTGCCCGTGATTGAGATCGCTGCAACCGCAAATGGCTTTTTCGCTTTTCGGTTTGACGTCCGCGGCGCCGCCGACCGTGTTGATCAGGATCTGCTCGACCAGGCCCGCGCAGGAACCGCAGGAGCTGGCAGCCTTGGTGTGTTTCTTCACTTCATCGACGCTGAACAGGCCGTGTTCCTGAATCGCCTTGACGATGGTGCCTTTGCACACGCCGTTGCAACCGCAGACTTCGGCGCTGTCGGCCATGACCATGGCTTTGTCCTGGCCCTGATGTCCTACGTCGCCAAGGGCGTTTTCGCCGAACATCAAGTGATCGCGGATCTCACCGATGGCGTGATTCTCACGAATCTGCCGGAAATACCAACCACCATCCGCCGTATCACCGTACAGACAGGCGCCGACCAGCACGTCATCCTTGATCACCAGTTTTTTGTACACGCCGCCGATCGGGTCGGAGAGGGTGATGGTTTCCGTGCCTTCGCCGCCCATGAAGTCACCGGCGGAAAACAGGTCGATGCCGGTGACTTTGAGTTTGGTCGAGGTCACCGAACCCTGATAACGGGCGAAACCCAATTGCGCGAGGTGGTTGGCGCAGACCTTGGCCTGTTCGAACAGCGGCGCGACCAGACCGTAGGCGATGCCGCGGTGGCTGGCGCATTCGCCGATCGCGTAGATACGCGGGTCGTAGGTTTGCAGGGTGTCGTTGACTAGAATCCCGCGGTTGCACGGGATACCGGCCTTTTCCGCCAGTTCGGTGTTGGGGCGGATGCCAGCGGCCATGACCACCAGATCGGCGGGGATGATGTCGCCGTTCTTGAACTGCACCGAACCGACCCGGCCATTGCCGGCGTCGTGCAGCGCCTGGGTCTGTTCGCACAGGCGGAAGTGCAGACCTCGGGCTTCCAGTGCCGATTGCAGAAGCTGGCCGCTGGTCTTGTCCAGTTGCCGCTCCAGCAGCCATTCACCGAGGTGCACCACGGTGACGTGCATGCCGCGCAGCATCAGGCCGTTGGCCGCTTCGAGGCCAAGCAGGCCGCCGCCGATGACCACGGCGTGCTTGTGGGTTTTGGCGGTGTCGATCATGGCCTGGGTGTCGGCGATGTCGCGGTAACCGATCACGCCCTGCAAGGTGTTGCCCGGGATCGGTAAAATAAACGGCGTCGAGCCGGTAGCGATCAGCAGGCGATCGTATTCGGCTTCGGTGCCATCCTCGGCGATCACCCGGCGCTTGACCCGGTCGATCTCCACCACTTTGCGGTTGAGCAGCAGCTTGATGTTGTTTTCCAGGTACCAGTCGAGGTCGTTGAGCACGATCTCTTCGAAGGTCTGCTCACCGGCCAGCACCGGCGACAGCAGGATGCGGTTGTAGTTGGCGTGCGGTTCGGCGCCGAAGACCGTGATGTCGTACAGCTCGTTGCTCAGTTTCAGCAGTTCTTCGAGGGTGCGAACCCCGGCCATGCCATTACCGATCATCACCAGTTTGAGTTTTTTCATCAGGTTCTCCGGGGAGCTGCGGCGGGCCTCTGGTGGGCCGTCGGGCCGTGCTCGACAAATTTTGCGCAAACAAAAAAAGGCGTCCCGCTAGTTGCCTAGCGAGGACGCCTTTGTCCTGGTCCCGTTCTGTCGGGGAGCCCAGCCTTCGTCGTTGAAGGTTGGGCTTTATGTGTGTGTTGAGAGGAGTAATGCAGTGGTTGTGCCAACTTGGGGAATGGCGGTTTTATTGGGGATTGGCTGAAAAAGAGGGGTGGTTTTTGCACCGATTGGAGGCGTGTTGCTCGTTCGTGGCGCATTCAACCTGAGGATTTGCAGTGCTTGATTTGACGCCTTCGCGAGCAAGCTCGCTCCCACAGGGGATCTGTGTCGCTCAGAAATCCAATGTGGGAGTGAGCTTGCTCGCGAATGCCGCGACACGGGTTCAACTGTGAAACAGCAACACAAGCAGCACCACATTCCCCAACAAGGCCACCAGCGCCATGGTCCGCCAGACCTTCAGCGGCTCGCGCTCCAGCAACGGTCTGGGCCGCACGCTCAAACTGCGCCGCTCACCCTGTTCCAGTAGCAGCAACCATTCTTCCGCCGTTTCAAAGCGCTGCTGCGGGTCGGCCGCAACGCCGCGCTCGAGACTCTGCGCCAGCCATTCCGGCAGATCAGGGCGGAAACGACTGGCACTGACCGGCAGGCCAAATCGCGGTCGCTGAAACGCTTCGATCTCGCCATACGGAAAATGCCCGGTGAGCAGGTAATACAGGGTCACGCCGACCGAATAGAGGTCCTGCTGCACGCTTGGCGAATCCCCGCGAAATCCCTCGGGGGCGATAAAACTGGGGGTTCCCGGCAACGTCGACGGCGCGTCTTGCGACAGACCGGGGCAATACGCCAGGCCGAAATCCAGCAGGCGCAATTCGCCGTCATCGCCCCAATGCAGGTTTTCCGGCTTGATGTCGCGGTGCAGAATCTGCCGCCGATGCAGCAGGCCGACCGCGCGCAGCAAGCGCTCGGCGATGTCCTGCCACTGCGCCAGCGGCAACGGGCCGTGTTGTTGAAACAATTGGGCCAGGGTGGTTCCCGGGTATTCGCGCATCACGTAATACAGATGCTGGCGCTGCGGGCAGGCATGCACTTCGGGGAAGTGCCGACCGGCGACGCGCCGCAGAAACCATTCCTCGGACAGTAGCGCTTGCCCGGCCTGCGGGTCGTCCGCCAGGCGCGCCGGCAAGGTTTTCAACAGCCACGACTGGCCCTGGCCATCGGCGACCCGATACAGCAGCGATTGCTGGCTCTGCGCAACAATGCCTTGCACTTGCCAGCCTTCGAATGACTGGCCGGGTTTCAGCGGCGGCGGCAAGGGCCATTGCTGCAGATGAATCAAGGCGTCGCCAATGCTCGATTCGCCAAGCGCATCGACGCGCACCAACAAGGCACTGGCGTTGTCCTGGCTGCCGGCCAGATGTGCGGCGTTGATCAGCGTTCGTGCGGCGCTAGGTAGATCCGACTGATCACGCAGAATCGCCGCGATCGCGGTATCGCCCAGCGTCGACCAGACGCCATCGCTGAGCAATACAAAGCTTTCGCCTTCCTGCAGTTCACCATCGAGAAAATCCAGTACCAGGTGCTGATCCAGTCCCAGCGCGCGCTTGAGCACATGCTGCATATCCGGCTGGTCCCAGACGTGATCCTCGGAGATGCGCTGTAACGTGTCGGCGTGCCAGCGATACACCCGGCAATCGCCGACGTGGGCGAGGGTGAAGCGCCGGCCGCGCAGCACCAGCGCACTGACCGTGGTCAGCAGCGGTTGCCCGCCGCCATTGGCCTGCAACCAGCGGTTTTGCGCGAGCAACAGACGATCCAGCGCTTGCGCCACACTCCAGGTTTCCGGCGTGGCGTAGTAGTCCAGCGCCAGCGCCTGCAAGGTCGAACGCGCGGCGAGGCCGCCATCCGCGCATTGGCTGACACCGTCGGCGATGGCGAACAGATAGCCTTTGCTCGCCGCCAGCGCTGGCGCCGGCGTCACCGCACGCAGCGCGTCCTGATTCTCCGCGCGCGGGCCGGTGGCGCTGGCTTCGGCAAAGCTCAGTTGCAGGGCCATCGACGCCTCAGACCCGCGCCGCGGTTACCGCTGCCGAACCCCACGTGGTTCTCCAGCGACGCTTGACGCCGTGCAGGCCAAACCATGCCAGTACGCCGAGGCTGGCGAACAACCACAGCGCCAGCTGATAGCTGCCGGTGCTCTGTTTGATCGCGCCCATGCCAGCCGCCAAAGCGAAACCGCCGATGCCGCCGGCCATGCCGATCAACCCGGTCATAACGCCGATTTCCAGACGAAAGCGCTGCGGCACCAGTTGGAACACCGCACCGTTGCCGGCGCCCAGACCGAGCATGGTGCAGACGAAAAGCGCCAGTGCAGCGTAGGAACTTGGCAAATTGAAGCCGACGGCGGCGATGCAGATGGCGGCGACGGTGTACATCGCCAGCAAGGTGCGGATGCCACCGAAGCGATCAGCCAGCGCACCGCCCAGCGGGCGCATCAGGCTACCGCCGAACACGCAGGCGGCGGTGTAGTAACCGGCAGTGACCGGACTCAAACCGTATTGATCGTTGAAATAGCCGGGCAGGGCGCTGGCCAGACCGATGAATCCGCCGAAGGTCACGCTGTAGAAAAACATGAACCACCAGCTGTCGCGGTCGCCGAGGGCTTTGAAGTAATCGGCCATGGCTTTTGGTTTCGGCCGTTGCGGAGCGTTTTTCGCCAGCAAGGCGAACAGCACCAACGTCAGGACCAGCGGGATCAGCGCAAAGCCAAAGACATTGCTCCAGCCGAATGCGGCGGCAATCACTGGCGCGAGTAGCGCGGCGAATACCGTTCCGGAGTTGCCCGCGCCGGCAATGCCCATGGCTTTGCCCTGATGCTCTGGCGGATACCATTGCGAGGCCAGCGGCAGCGCCACGGCGAACGAAGCGCCGGCCATGCCGAGGAACAGGCCGAGGATCAGCGCCTGCTCGTAACTGTGAATACCGAGTTTCCACGCACCGAACAGTGCGCATATGACGATGACCTGGCCGATCACCCCGGCGGTTTTTGGCGACAAGCGATCGGCAAGCATGCCCATGGCGAAGCGCAACACCGCGCCGGCGAGAATCGGCGTGGCGACGACCAGGCCGCGTTGTTGCGTGGTCAGTTGCAGGTCGGCGGCAATCTGCACCGCCAGCGGGCCGAGCAGATACCAGACCATGAAGCTCAGGTCGAAATACAGAAAGGCCGCGAACAGGGTCGGGGTGTGGCCGGATTTCCAGAAGCTTGAATTCATCGCGCACCTCAGCTGATAAGAGTCTCGGGAGTCATGCACAGCAGGTGGAGCGCCTGCACGGCCGCACCACCGGCCCCGGTCTGTGGGGCCAAAACGCAAAAACGCCGCTACCTGATTCGCGCAAGAGCGAATGGGGTGAGCGACGTCTTTGTCGTGGGTGGGGCAACCGCCGTTGGTTACCTGGGGGAATGCTTAGCGAGATTTGTGCCAAGTGTGTTTAAACGCAAAAGCCCCTCACCCTAGCCCTCTCCCGGAGGGAGAGGGGACTGAGCGGGGGATGGCCGATTCATGTGCCGATCTGACGATTTCGAGTGAATCCATAATCGACTCGGTCGTTCAGGTCGGCGGACAGCGCAAGACAACGCGGTCGGTCCCCTCTCCCTCCGGGAGAGGGCTAGGGTGAGGGGCTCTTGATTAGCAGCGAAGATTTCATCCCAGCAACTCACTCATCGCAATGATCTGCTCCGCCACCTGAATAAGCTTCTGCTGGCGGCTCATGGCCTGGCGGCGCATCAGGGTGTAGGCCTCTTCCTCATTGCAGTCCTTCATCTTCATCAACAAGCCTTTGGCCAACTCGATGCGCTTGCGCTCGGCCAGTTGCTGATCCCGCGCCTGCAACTGCGCACGCAAGGCCTGGTCGCTTTCGAAGCGCGCCATCGCCACGTCGAGAATCGGCTGCAGGCGTTGGGCGTGAATGCCTTCGACGATGTAGGCGCTGACCCCGGACTTGATCGCCTGGCGCATCACCGTCGGGTCATGCTCATCGGTAAACATCACGATCGGCCGTGGCTGGTCGCGGCTGACCAGCACCACTTGCTCCATGACATCGCGGCTCGGTGACTCGGTATCGATCAGGATCACATCCGGGCGCACCGTTTCGACGCGTGCGGGCAGGTCGATGGTCAGACCGGATTCGTCGATTACCTCGAAACCGGCCTCGGTCAGTGCAGCCTTGAGACGGCCGACTTTTTTCGCGGTGTCGTTGATCAGCAGAATGCGCAACATGTTCGCGGCCTCCGGTCAGCGCTGGGCAAGCAGGGGAGCGTCGTCGCTCAGCGCGTGCAGCTTGAAGCTGCGCGCATAGCCTGCCGGATCGCTGCCATCCCAGACCTTGCCGTCGAGCAACTGGCTGCTGCGCATGTCGGTGCCCCACGCCGCTACGCCGACAGTGGTTGCGGCATCGCGATACAGCTGCAGTTGCTGCACCTGACGTGCCACGGCGAGGTAGTCCGGGTCGCTGCGCAGCAGACCCCAGCGGCGGAACTGGGTCATGAACCACATGCCATCGGAGAGGTACGGCAAGTTGACCTCGCCATTGCCGTGAAAGCGCAGCGCGTGCGGGTCCTGCCAGCGATTGCCGAGGCCGTCGGCATAGTCGCCGAGAAAGCGCGGTTCGATGCACGGCACCGGGGCATCGAGGTATTCCGCCGCGCTGAGCAGGTGTGCGGTACTGCGGCGATTTTCCGGGCTGGCTTCGATGAAGCGGCTAGCCTCGAGAATTGCCATCACTAACGCCCGCGCGGTATTCGGGTACTGCTCGACGAATTCACGGGTGCAGCCGAGGACCTTTTCCGGGTGATCGGGCCAGATGGTCTGGCTGGTGGCGAGGGTAAAACCGAGGTCCTGCTGCACTGCGCTGGCGGCCCACGGCTCGCCGACGCAAAAACCGTCGATGCGCCCGGCTTGCAGGTGCGCGACCATTTGCGGTGGCGGCACCACCACACTGTCGACATCCTGCAATGGATGAATGCCTTGGCTCGCCAGCCAGTAATACAGCCACATCGCATGGGTGCCGGTGGGAAAGGTCTGGGCGAAGGTCAGTTTTGCGCGGCTTTGGTGCACGTGGCGGTCGAGCGCTTCAGGACTGTTCACGCCGAGGTTTTGCAGGTTGCGTGACAGGTTCAGGCTTTGGCCGTTCTGGTTGAGGCCCATCAGCACCGCCATGTCGGTCGGCGCGACGCCGCCGATGCCCAGATGCACGGCGTAGATCAGCCCGTAAAGGCTGTGCGCGGCATCGAGTTCGCCGCTGACCAGTTTGTCGCGCAGATTGGCCCACGAGGCCTGACGCTTGAGGTTCAGCGTCAGGCCGTAAGGCTGGGCAAAGCCCTGCGTGGCCGCGACAACGACCGAGGCGCAGTCGCTCAGGGCCATGAAGCCGAGGTTGATCGCGCTCTTTTCCGGCGCATCGCTGCCATTGACCCAGGCCAGTGGCCCGACCGTCAGTTCATTCATATACCGCCACCTCGAAAAAAAAGCGTCGCCGCGGACTTTGCCCTGGCAAACCCGTCGACGACGCCATTGTCCGTGCTCGTCTGCCGTCATTGGCCGGCGAGTTGATAACCGCGAAAGTGCAAGGCATATGCCACCGGCGCGATTTGCGCGTGCGCCTCGCGCCGCAGTGCCATGCCCGGCTATAATCGCCGCCTCTTTTCGCCGCCCGAGTCATTGCCGCCCATGTACACCCTGGCCCGTCAGCTGTTGTTCAAACTTTCCCCGGAAACCTCCCACGATCTGTCGCTGGATCTGATCGGCGCGGGTGGGCGTTTGGGCCTCAACGGCTTGCTGTGCAAGGCGCCGGCGCAGGTGCCGGTGACCGTCATGGGCCTGGAGTTTCCCAACCCGGTCGGGCTGGCGGCGGGTCTGGACAAGAACGGTGCGGCCATCGATGGTTTCGCACAACTGGGTTTTGGCTTTGTGGAAATCGGCACCGTGACCCCGCGTCCACAACCGGGTAATCCAAAACCACGGATTTTCCGCCTGCCGGAAGCCGAGGCGATCATCAATCGCATGGGCTTCAACAACCTCGGCGTCGACAATCTGCTGGCCCGCGTCGCCGCAGCGAAATACCAGGGCGTGCTGGGCATCAATATCGGCAAGAACTTCGACACCCCGGTCGAACGTGCGGTCGACGATTACCTGATCTGCCTCGACAAGGTTTACGCCCACGCCAGCTACGTGACGGTCAACGTCAGCTCGCCAAACACCCCGGGCCTGCGCAGCCTGCAGTTCGGTGATTCGCTCAAGCAATTGCTCGCCGACCTGGCCACGCGCCGCGCTGAACTGGCGCTGCGCCACGGCAAGCATGTGCCGCTGGCGATCAAGATCGCCCCGGACATGACCGACGAAGAAACCGTGCAGGTGGCGCAGGCGTTGATCGACACCGGCATGGACGCGGTGATCGCGACCAACACCACCCTCAGCCGGGTCGGCGTTGAAGGCATGGAGCATGGCGACGAGGCGGGCGGTCTGTCCGGCGCACCGGTGCGCGAGAAGAGCACCCATACCGTGAAGGTGTTGGCGGGTGAGTTGGCCGGGCGTTTGCCGATCATTGCCGCCGGCGGGATCACCGAAGGCAAGCACGCGGCCGAGAAGATCGAGGCCGGTGCGAGCCTGGTGCAGATTTATTCCGGCTTCATCTACAAGGGCCCGGCGCTGATTCGCGAAGCGGTGGATGCCATCGCCGCGCTGCGCTGAGCCATCTGACACCCTGGTGATCCCCTGTAGGAGCGAGCCTGCTCGCGAAAGCGGTTTGTCAGTCACATTATCAGGGTCTGATACACCGCCTTCGCGAGCAGACTCGCTCCCACAGGTAATGTATTCAGCTCAGTGTTTTCGCAGGTAATAAAAAGGGCTCCTCGAAGGAGCCCCTGGGCCGTAGCCCGCCGTCCGGGAGGGACGTGCGTGGTTAATTCGTTACATATTCAGATTGTCGTGTCGCAATAAATGCCCTGTGTCAGCCGACGGCGTGAAGTTCGTTGAGTCTGTGGATTCCCGCAGTGCCGGTCATACCGTCCCAGTTGTCGCCGCGTCCTTCTCGCCAGCCGTTGATCCAGGCTTGACGTACCGACGGTAGAGTAAATGGGCAAAGCTCACGGGATTTGCCACCAACGCCATATTGATATCCGCGCAAAAACGCTCTTTCCAACGGATCACGCTTAAGTCTTCTCATAGGGTGTTTCCCTCACTTGTTGACTGTAGTGTCGCGTTGACCTCAATTGAGGTCTGGCAGAAAAAACCTGCCATGGTGCGGCTCGCTGCCGGCGTGGCGAGCCAAGGTGTTGACGCCGTTGCGACGTCAACCTGTATGCAGTTCTAACCAATGAGTCACAGCGAGGGAATGACCGTTTTGTCATAAGCACGTAACGGAAAGGATGCTATGGCAATAAGTAACCGCGTATTAATTGAACGATTGTTGAGCAAACCCCGGTATGATCGGCGCCGCGCTGGATGATGGGGTTAATTCTTTAGTGAGAATGACCCACGTTTGCGCTCAGGTACTAAGCGACGAAGGGTCACTTCAAGACATTTTGTTGCTTCAACTTTTTTATCTGTCCCGGCATCTAAGCTCTTTTAACCCGAGCAGCGGGGATGGAACGGCACACCTTCGTGCCACGCGGGCGCTCTCTCAGAAAAGCGCCTGATTGAAAACCGGATCGGCAATGCGTTGTCGGTCCACTAGCCAAAGGCTCTGGAAATCACCATGTCCGACCGTTTCGAACTCTTCCTCACTTGCCCCAAAGGCCTTGAAGGCCTGCTCATCGAGGAAGCCGTCGGGCTTGGCCTTGAAGAAGCGCGCGAGCACACTTCCGCCGTGCGCGGCATGGCGACCATGGAAACCGCCTATCGCCTGTGCCTCTGGTCGCGTCTGGCCAACCGCGTGTTGCTGGTGCTCAAGCGCTTCCCGATGAAAGACGCTGAAGACCTGTACCACGGCGTGCTCGACATCGACTGGCAGGATCACATGCTCAGCGACGGCACCCTGGCCGTTGAATTCAGCGGTCACGGCTCGGGCATCGACAACACTCACTTCGGCGCCTTGAAAGTCAAAGACGCCATCGTCGACAAGCTGCGCACGCCGCAGGGCGACCGTCCGTCGATCGACAAGCTCAATCCGGACCTGCGCATTCACCTGCGTCTGGATCGCGGCGAAGCGATCCTCTCCCTCGACCTCTCCGGCCACAGCCTGCACCAGCGCGGCTATCGCTTGCAGCAGGGCGCAGCGCCGCTGAAGGAAAACCTCGCAGCGGCCATCCTGATCCGTTCCGGCTGGCCGCGCATTGCTGCCGAAGGTGGCGCCCTGGCTGACCCGATGTGCGGTGTCGGCACGTTCCTCGTCGAAGCAGCGATGATCGCCGCCGACATGGCGCCAAACCTGCGTCGCGAGCAGTGGGGCTTCACCGCCTGGCTCGGCCACGTTCCGGCGTTGTGGAAAAAACTCCACGAAGAAGCTGTTGAACGCGCTGCGGCCGGTCTGGCCAAGCCACCGCTGTGGATTCGCGGTTACGAAGCTGATCCGCGCTTGATCCAGCCGGGGCGCAACAACGTTGAACGCGCCGGTTTGAGCGAGTGGATCAAGATCTACCAGGGCGAAGTCGCGACCTTCGAACCGCGTCCGGACCAGAACCAGAAAGGTCTGGTCATCTGCAACCCGCCGTACGGCGAGCGTCTCGGTGACGAAGCCAGCCTGTTGTACCTCTACCAGAACCTCGGCGAGCGTCTGCGTCAGGCCTGCCTGAACTGGGAAGCGGCGGTGTTCACCGGCGCCCCGGATCTGGGCAAGCGCATGGGCATTCGCAGCCACAAACAGTATTCATTCTGGAACGGCGCACTGCCGTGCAAGCTGCTGCTGATCAAGGTCCTGCCGGACCAGTTCGTCACCGGCGAGCGGCGAACCCCGGAGCAGCGTCAGGCCGAGCGCGAGCAAGCGACCTACGATCAGAGCCCGGACGAGCCGCAGGAACGCAAGTTCAACAAGAACGGCAACCCGATCAAGCCGACGCCAGCCCCGGCACCGGTAATCGAACAGCCGCGCCTGAGCGAAGGCGGGCAGATGTTCGCCAACCGCCTGCAAAAGAACCTCAAGGCCATGGGCAAGTGGGTCAAGCGCGAAGGCATCGATTGCTACCGTGTCTACGATGCCGACATGCCTGAGTACGCGATGGCGATCGATCTGTACCACGACTGGGTGCACGTTCAGGAATACGCCGCGCCGAAATCCATCGACCCGGAAAAGGCCTCGGCGCGCATGTTCGATGCGCTGGCGGCGATTCCGCAGGCGTTGAATGTCGACAAGAGCCGCGTGGTGGTCAAGCGTCGCGAACGTCAGAGCGGCACCAAGCAGTACGAGCGTCAGGCGGCGCAGGGCAAGTTCGTCGAGGTCAATGAAGGCGGGGTGAAGCTGCTGGTCAACCTCACCGACTACCTCGACACCGGCCTGTTCCTCGACCACCGCCCAATGCGCATGCGCATCCAGAAAGAGGCCGCCGGCAAGCGCTTCCTCAATCTGTTCTGCTACACCGCGACGGCCAGCGTGCACGCGGCCAAGGGCGGCGCGCGCAGCACCACCAGCGTCGATCTGTCGAAAACCTATCTGGACTGGGCGCGCCGCAACCTGTCGCTGAACGGTTTCTCGGACAAGAACCGTCTGGAGCAGGGCGACGTGATGGCCTGGCTGGAAAGCAGCCGTGACGAGTACGACCTGATTTTCATCGACCCGCCGACCTTCTCCAACTCCAAGCGCATGGAAGGCATCTTCGACGTGCAGCGTGATCAGGTGCAGTTGATCGATCTCGCGATGGCGCGTCTGGCGCCGGGCGGTGTGCTGTACTTCTCCAACAACTTCCGCAAGTTCCAGTTGGAGGACAACCTCGCCGAGCGTTACGCGGTCGAGGAAATCAGCGCGCAGACCATTGATCCGGATTTCGCCCGCAACACCAGGATCCACCGCGCCTGGAAAATCACGGCCCGTTGACGCCTGCCGGGATTGGATCCTCAGAGCCTTGATTTTAAAAGGCTCCGCGGATCCGCCCGCGCTAGCTAAATTAGTGGCTAATAGCTATAACTCACACACGGTCAATGGGGTTTTCCCGTAATGCTCGCGCAGTGAGTGGTCTTTATGTCGTTGCACCCCGTGCGCCCGAAGATACTGGGCTTTATCAGTGAAGACGTTTCGGCCTGGCTGGTCGCGATGCTGGTATTGCTCGCTGGCGCAGTTCTCACGGGGCTGCTCGCCTGGGCCAGTTACAACCAGTTTCAGCAACAATTGCGTCAGCGCTTCCAGCTGCTGGCCAACGAGCGCTACAGCCGCATCGAAGAACGCTTTCAGGATCAGGAGCAGCGCCTCGATGGCCTGCGCCGCTTCTTCGCCAATTCCGAATCAGTCTCCCGCGCCGAATTCGACGGTTACTCCCGACCGTTATTGCTGCGCACCCAAGCCTATACCTATGCCCCCAGAGTCAGCGGCGCCGAACGTGCGGTGTTCGAGCAGCGGGTGCGTGATGAAGGCCTGAGCACGTTCACCCTGCGTGAGCTGGACGCCAACGGCGAACTGCAACTGGCGGCGCCGCGCGATGAATACGTGCCGGTGTTGTACACCCAGACGCAGAGCCGACTGCCGGCGCCGCTGGGCTATGACTTGCTCGCCCAGCCATTGCGCCGAGAAACCTTGCAGCGCGCTGACCGGCTGCGCAGCCTGGTGGTGTCGCAACCGATGCATCTGGTCGGCATAGAGCCGTCGTATGCGCGTGGAGTGTTGCTGCTGGCACCGGTGATTCGTCCTGGCCAGTTACAGCCGTTCGGCTATGTGATGGCAGTGATCAGCATGCGCCAGCTGCTGGCCGACGGCTTGCCGGATGCGCTGCATGATTATCTCTCGGTGCGCATTCTCGATCTGTCGACCCATGACCAGCACGAGGTGCTGTTCGAGTCGAGCAATCAAGCGGTGCCGAGCGATCTGGCGACCACGCGACTGGTGCGCATGGCCGATCATGACTATCAGGTCGATATCCTGCCGAGCGAAGGGTTCATGCAGGCCAATCACTCGTCGGTCAGCAGCGTGGTGGTGCTGGGCAGCTTGCTCAGTCTGTTGCTCAGTGCACTGCTTTATGTGCTGGTCAGTCAGCGCCAGCGCGCCTTGCGCCTGGTCCAGTTGCGCACTCAGGAACTGCACGCCAGCGAACAGGAACTGCGCGGCACCCACGGCCAGCTGCGCGGAGTCCTCAACGCCGCGACCCAGGTGGCAATCATTGCTACCGACTTGCGCGGCGTGATCAACACGTTCAACCCTGGCGCTGAGCAGATGCTCGGCTACAGCAGCGCCGAAGTCGTCGGCCGCATGACCCTGGAAAACCTGCACCTGCCCCGCGAACTGGCCGCCCGCGCGGCCGAGTTGAGCGCGCGCTACGGCAAAAGCATCCCGACCTGCCATGCAATGCTGGTCGAGGGCGGTGAAGTCGGCGGTCACGAGGCCCGCGAATGGACGCTGGTGCGCAGCGACGGCAGTCATCTGCCGGTGAACATGCTCGCCACCCCGGTGCTCGATGAGCAGGGTTTGTGGGTCGGGCATCTGGCGATCTGCATCGATATCACCGAGCGCAAGCGCGTACACGAAGTGCTGGCGGCGCGCGATGTGCTGCTGAAGAAGCTCAGCGCCCATGTGCCCGGTGGCATCTACCAGTTCAAGATGGAATTCGATGGGCGTTTCAGTGTGATTTACGCCAGCGACGGTATCCGCGAGATCTACGAGCTGGAGCCCGATGTGCTGCTGTTCAACGCCGAGGCGATTTTCACCCGCATTCATCCGCAAGACGTGACCCGCGTGCGCTCGTCGATCCGCGCCTCCGCCGAAAGCCTCAGCCCGTGGCGTGAGGAATATCGCGTGCAACTGCCAGAGCGCGGCCTGCGCTGGGTACGCGGCGAGGCGACGCCGGAGGAACTGCCGGGCGGCGGCGTGCTGTGGCACGGCTATATCTCGGACATCTCCGACCTCAAACGCGTCGAAGAAGAATTGCGTGCGTTGTCAGTCACCGACTCGCTGACCGGCATTCACAACCGCCGCTATTTTCAGGAACGCCTGACCACCGAGATGGCGCGGGTCGAGCGTGGCGGTGGCGAATTGTCGGTGATCATGCTCGACATCGACCACTTCAAACGCATCAACGACCAGTACGGCCATGCCGTTGGCGACCGGGTCCTGCAAGCGGTGTGCGAACGAATTGGCCATCGCCTGCGCCGCACCGATGTGTTCTGCCGTCTGGGCGGCGAGGAGTTCATGGTGCTGTGCCCGGACATCGACGGCGAACATGCTTACATGTTGGCGATGGAACTCTGGGAAGGCCTGCGCAGTGCGCCGGTGGACGTGGTCGGCGTGGTCACGGCGAGTTTCGGCATCGCCAGTTGGCGACCGGGGGAGGGCGCGGATGCGTTGTTGCTGAGGGCAGACTCGGGCGTGTATGCGGCGAAGCAGAATGGTCGGGACCGGGTTGAGCGGCAGATGAGTTAGAACCTGGCGCAAATCCCTTGTGGGAGGGAGCTTGCTCGCGAAGGGGCCCGATCAGTCAAGGAAGATATTGACTGTACTGACGTCTTCGCGAGCAAGCTCGCTCCCACAGGGGTTGACGGTGTTTCCAGAATCCGGTCAGAGGACCGACGCGGTCTGCGGCAGTTTCGGTTGTTTGTACAGGTCCAGCAGCACCTGATCGAGCACCGATGATGCGCCGAAAGGTGCCTTGTCATTCAGAATCGCCACCACCGCCCAGGTGTTGCCGTTCACATCACGGCTGAAGCCGGCAATCGCCCGCACGGTGTTCAACGTACCGGTCTTGATGTGCGCTTCACCGCGCATGGCGGTGGTCTTCAGGCGTTTGCGCATGGTGCCGTCGGTACCGGCGATCGGCATCGAGCTGATGTATTCGGCGGCATACGGGCTGTGCCATGCGGCCTGCAGCATGCTCGCCATTTCACGGGCGCTGACACGTTCGGCGCGGGACAGACCGGAGCCATTCTCCATCACCAGATGCGGTGCGGTGATGCCTTTCTTCGCCAGCCACTGGCGTACTACGCGTTGTGCGGCCTTGGCGTCGTCACCGTCGGCTTCGTTGCGAAAACGCTGGCCGAGGCTGAGGAACAGCTGCTGGGCCATGGTGTTGTTACTGTATTTGTTGATGTCGCGGATGATCTCGGCGAGGTCCGGCGAGTAGGCGCGCGCGAGCAGCTTGGCATTGCTCGGCGTAGAGGCCAGACGATCCTGGCCCTGAATGCTGCCACCCAGTTCTTTCCAGATCGCCCGCACGGCACCTGCGGTGTAGGTCGCGTGGTCGAGCAGCGACAGGTAGGTCTGCGAGCTGCAGCCTTCGCCCAACTGCCCGGCGACGGTCACGTTGACGCTGCCGTCAGCCTGCGGTACCGGGTTGTAGCGCACGCCGCCGGTGCACTGCTTGGACGGCAGCGCCTTGACGGTGTTCTGGATATGAATACTGGCAATCGGCGGTTCCACCGAAATCAGCACGCGGCCACCGTCATTGCGTGCGACGAAGCGCAGCGCCTTGAGGTTGACCAGCAGCGAGTCGGGTTTGACCAGAAACGGCTTGTTGTCGTCATTGCCGTCGTCGTTGAATTCCGGCAGTTGCGGCTGAATGAAGAAGTTGCGGTCGAGCACCAGATCCCCGGTGATCTGAGTCACGCCGTTGGCGCGCAGGTCGCGCATCAGCAGCCAGAGCTTTTCCATGTTCAGCTTCGGATCGCCGCCACCCTTGAGGTAGAGGTTACCGTTGAGAATGCCGCCACTCAGGTCGCCATCGGTGTAGAACTCGGTTTTCCACTGGTGGTTGGGGCCGAGCATTTCCAGCGCCGCATAAGTGGTCACCAGTTTCATCGTCGAGGCCGGGTTCACCGACACGTCGGCGTTGAACACGGTCGGCGTGCCCGGACCTTCCAGCGGCACCATCACCAGCGACAGGGCACTGGGCTGCAGCTTGCTGGCCTTGAGGGCTTTTTCGACGTTGGGGGTGAGGGCGGTGTTGATGGTGGCGGCGGAAACAGGCAGGGCCAGCGGCAGAAGAAAACCGGCGAGAAGCAATGGACGCAACGATTTGATCATATGAAATAAAACCCTACAGCCGAGGGGAAAAATAACGAGGGCATGGATGAAAAAGCCCTCAGTGGTCACGAAAGTGTCGGCATTATGCCCCAAGCTGTAACAGCTTGTGCCTTGTCGGGGCGTTGCAAATCGTTATTTTTTACAGGCGGTCGGCCACAGAGGCCAGAGAGTCGGGCAATCGCCGGGTTAAACTGGTAAAGTGCCGGCCGTTATTACTTAAGAGGATTGTTCCAATGGCGACTAACCGTTCCCAGCGTCTGCGCAAAAAACTGTGCGTTGATGAATTTCAAGAGCTGGGTTTCGAACTGAACCTGGACTTCAAAGAAGACTTGTCCGAAGAAGCCATTGACGCTTTCCTCGAAGCATTCATCAAAGAAGCCATGGAAGCCAACGGTCTGGGTTATGTCGGCGGCGATGACTTCGGTCTGGTGTGCCTGCAGAAGCGTGGCTCGGTCAACGAAGAGCAGCGTGCTGCCGTTGAAGCCTGGTTGAAAAACCGTTCCGAGCTGACCAAGTACGAAGTCAGCCCGTTGCTGGACGTGTGGTATCCGGAAAAGCCGATCAACGCGGCGAAGTGATACTGAAAAGAACGGCGGCCTGAGGGTCGCCGTTTTTTTTCGTCTGGGGTTTGGGGGTGCGGCTTGGGTCTGGAGGTGAATTCGCCCCTCACCCCAGCCCTCTCCCGATGGAGAGGGGGCCGATTTGTGGGCTTTTCAAGATGTGGGTTCGACTCGGTAGCGCATGTCGCAGCACCTTTTTCAGCCACCACGGTCAGTCCCCTCTCCCCCCGGGAGAGGGCTAGGGTGAGGGGCTTTTGACCTTACGCTTTACGCCAATTCAAAATCACCAGCGTCAAAACCCCCGCCACAATCCCCCAGAACGCCGACCCAATCGAAAACAACGTCAGCCCCGACGCCGTAACCATGAAGGTAATCAACGCCGCTTCGCGCTCCTTCACCTCGCTCATGGCAATGCTCAAGCCGTTGATGATCGAACCAAACAACGCCAGTGCAGCAATCGACAGCACCAGTTCTTTCGGCAACGCCGCAAACAACGCCGCCAACGTCGCGCCGAACACCCCGGCAATCCCGTAGAAAATTCCGCACCAGACGGCAGCGGTGTAACGCTTGTTGCGGTCTTCGTGGGCGTGCGGCCCGGTGCAGATGGCGGCGCTGATGGCGGCGAGGTTGATGCCGTGGGAGCCGAACGGGGCCAGCAGCAGCGAGGCGATGCCGGTGGTGGTAATCAGCGGCGAGGCCGGAACGCTGTAACCGTCGGCGCGCAGGACGGCGACACCGGGCATGTTCTGTGAGGTCATGGCGACCACGAACAGCGGAATGCCGATGCTGATGGTCGCGGCCAGTGAAAAGTGCGGTGTTGTCCAGACCGGGGTGGCGACTTCCAGGTGGAAAGCGCTGAAGTCGAGCAGGCCCATGGCGCCCGACAGTGCGGTGCCGATCAGCAGGGCGGCGAGTACCGCATAGCGCGGCGACAGGCGTTTGATCAGCAGATAGGTGAAGAACATCCCCAGCACCAGACCGGTACGGTGCTGCGCAGCGACGAAGATTTCGCTGCCGATCTTGAACAGGATGCCAGCCAGCAATGCTGCGGCCAGTGAGGCGGGGATCTTTTTCACCAGCCGTTCGAAGCTGCCGGTCAGGCCGCAAATGGTCACCAGCGCTGCGCAGGTGATGTAGGCGCCGATTGCCTCGCCGTAGCTCACACCGCCGAGGCTGGTAATCAATAGCGCGGCGCCGGGTGTCGACCAAGCGATGGTGATCGGCGTGCGATAACGCAGCGACAGGCCGATCGAACACACCGCCATGCCGATCGAGATCGCCCAGATCCACGAGGAAATCTGCCCGCTGGTCAGACCCGCCGCTTGCCCGGCCTGGAACATCAGCACCAGCGAGCTGGTGTAACCGGTCATCATCGCAATGAAGCCGGCGACGATGGCGGACGGTGTGGTGTCGGCGAGGGGCCGCAGGCGGGCGTGGGTAGCGTCGGTCATGACGATGGTGTTCCTTATACCAATGGAGATCCCCGCCACAACACACAACCCCTGTGGGAGCGAGCCTGCTCGCGAAAGCGGAGTGTCGGTCAGCATTCACAGTGAATGTGAACTGGCTATCGCGAGCAGGCTCGCTCCCACAGGGATCACAGGCAAGCGGCGGATTCTGCGATCAAGCCTAAACTCAAACCTGACGCATCGTTGCAATACAGCCGAACGCACAAACAGCCGTACAGTCGTGTTGCCACCATTCATTGTGTACAATCGCGCTGTTTTTTACGCGATACTTGCCAGCGACCTACTGTGCCGTATTACAGTCACGGTCTATTCGCCGCAGTTCTTCCGACCCGAGTGCCCATGAACGAACAGTTGCAACCCCTCAAGAAACAACCGCGAGCAGGCAAAGCCGGGCGCAGCGGAACCCAGGACGATATTGTCTACGCGCATATCTTCGAGGCGATCCTCGAGCAGCGTCTGGCGCCCGGCACCAAGTTGAGCGAAGAAGCGCTGGGGGAAATCTTCGGGGTCAGCCGCACCATCATTCGCCGCGCGCTGTCGCGTCTGGCCCATGAAGGCGTGGTGTTGTTGCGGCCCAACCGTGGCGCAGTGGTTGCCAGCCCGAGCGTGGAAGAGGCACGTCAGGTGTTTCTCGCGCGCCGTCTGGTCGAGCGCGCGATCACTGAACTGGCGGTGCAGCACGCCACGGCCGAGCAGATTGCCGAATTGCGGCAGATGGTCAATGACGAGCGCGACAGCTTCTCGCGCGGCGATCGCGGTGCGGGTATTCGTCTCTCGGGTGAATTTCACCTGAAGCTGGCGGAAGCGGCGATGAACGCGCCATTGATCAGCTTTCAGCGCAGCCTGGTCTCGCAGACTTCGCTGATCATTGCCCAGTATGAAAGCGGCAACCGTTCGCACTGCTCGTACGACGAGCATACCCAGTTGATCGACGCGATCGAAAAACGCGACGGCGAACTGGCGGTGAACCTGATGATGCATCACATGGATCACATCGACAGCAAGCTCAACCTCGACGAGGAAGGCGCGTCGGATGACCTGCATGCGGTGTTCTCGCATTTGTTGCAGACCAAGAAGCCAGGGCGCTCGAGCGCCAAGCTCTGAGCTGAAACCGAGTCGCGGCTTTCGCGAGCAGGCTCGCTCCCACAGGGAAATGCATTTCAAATGTGGGAGCGAGCCTGCTCGCGAAGGCGATCCGACCGGCAATAAAAATCCCCCGAGGTGAACACGACCGGGGAACGATCAGTGCGAAGAGGCTTAGCGCTGATGCACCAACGCCCCCGCCGCATAGGTCTGCGCCACGGTTCGGTCATCGCCCAGGGTCATCAGCACGAACAACGTTTCGGCAATGTTATTGGACTGCTTCAACCGGTAACTCAGCAGCGGCGTGGCGTTGTAGTCCAGCACCAGGAAATCCGCATCGGAACCCGGTTGCAGGTTGCCGATTCTGTCTTCCAGACGCAGCGCCCGTGCGCCGCCCAGCGTCGCCAGATACAGCGACTTGAACGGGCTCAGCCGCGCGCCTTGCAGTTGCATCACCTTGTACGCTTCGTTCAGCGTCTGCAGCAGCGAGAAACTGGTGCCGCCGCCGACATCCGTACCGAGGCCGACATTGAGCTTGTGCTTTTCTGCCATTGGCAAGTTGAACAGACCGCTGCCGAGGAACAGGTTGGAGGTCGGGCAGAACGAGATCGCCGAACCGGTTTGCGCCAGCCGCGCGCATTCGTCATCGCACAGGTGCACGCCGTGGGCAAACACCGAGCGCTCGCCGAGCAGCTGATAGTGATCGTAAACGTCGAGATAGCCTTTGCGTTCCGGGAACAGTTCCTTGACCCACTCGATTTCCTTGAGGTTCTCGCTGATGTGGGTCTGCATGTACAGATCCGGGTATTCGGTCAGCAATTGCCCGGCGAGGGTCAGCTGTTCCGGGGTGCTGGTCGGGGCGAAGCGCGGGGTCACCGCATAGTGCAGGCGACCCTTGCCGTGCCAGCGCTCAATCAGCGCCTTGCTCTCGACGTAGCTCGATTCGGCGGTGTCGACCAGATAATCCGGAGCGTTGCGGTCCATCATCACCTTGCCGGCGATCATCCGCAGGTCGAGCTTTTCGGCCGCTTCAAAAAATGAGTTCACCGACTGCGGATGCACGCTGCCGAACACCAGCGCGGTGGTGGTGCCGTTGCGCAGCAGTTCCTTGATGAAGATGTCTGCGACTTCGTCGGCGTGGGCCTTGTCGCCGAACTGGCTTTCGCAAGGGAAGGTGTAGGTGTTGAGCCAGTCGAGCAGTTGCTCGCCGTAGGAACCGACCATGCCGGTTTGCGGCAGGTGAATGTGGGTGTCGATGAAGCCTGGGGTGATCAGCGCATCCTGATAATGCTCGATTTCAATATCCGCTGGCAGGGTCGGCAACAGCTCGCTGGCGTGGCCGAGGGCGCTGATCTTGCCGCCATCGACCACCAGCAGGCCATCCTCGAAATATTCGTAGGAGGCTTCGATGCCGACTTCGGCAGGGTCGGCGATGCTGTGCAGGATGGCGGCGCGGTAGGCTTTGCGAGTCAGAGGCATGAGGGTTCTCTAATCAGTTTGAGGCTTTGAGTTTGTCGGACTGGCTGCGGCGCGAGGCCGGCAGCAATCGGGCAATCGGTTCGGCGCTGGCGCTGTGCTGGCCGAAGTTGGCGTTGTAGGTGGCAATGATTTCGCCGGCGATGGAGATGGCGATTTCCACCGGCAGTTTGCCTTTGACTTCGCTGATGCCCATCGGGCAGCGCATGCGTTGCACCACGCTGGGGTCAAAACCGCGATCACGCAGGCGATGTTCGAACTTGACCCGTTTGGTCTTCGAGCCGATCAGGCCGAACCAGGCGAAGTCGTTGCGTTTGAGAATGGCGGCGGTGAGTTCCAGGTCGAGCTGATGGTTGTGGGTCATGACGATGCAATAGCTGCCGGCGGGCAGATCATCGATTTCATCCACAGGCTCTTCGCTGACGATTTTACGCACGCCGTGGGGGATGTGTTCGGGGAATTCGGCCTCGCGCGAATCGATCCAGCGCACCCGGCAGGGCAGGCTGGCGAGCAGCGGCACCAAGGCGCGACCGACGTGGCCGGCGCCGAATACGGCGATTTGCGCTTGCACCTGGCCCATCGGTTCGAACAGCAACACCGTGGCACCGCCGCAGCACTGACCGAGGCTGGCACCGAGGCTGAAACGCTCCAGATGGGTGTCCTGCTTGCCGCTGGCGAGCATGTCGCGGGCGATCTGCATGGCCTTGTATTCCAGATGCCCGCCACCGATGGTGTCGAACATCCGATTGGCGCTGACGACCATTTTCGAGCCGGCATTGCGTGGCGTCGAGCCGAGCTCTTCGATGATCGTCACCAGCACACAGGGCTCGCCCTGGTTCTGCAGGTCGGCGAGGGCGTCGATCCAGTTGTACATAAACACCTCGACATCTTCGTTGTCTGTTCGGGCCTCTTCGCGAGCAGGCTCGCTCCCACAGGGGAAAGCATTCCAAATGTGGGAGCGAGCCTGCTCGCGAATGGCCGCGCCTCGGTCCTAGAGCGGAGCCAGCTCGGTTTCAGCTGCAACCGCTTTCACGGTCTTGAGCTGGCGCATCTGCTCACATCCCCACAGCACCCGCTCCGGGGTCGCCGGCGCGTCGATTTTCGGCTGATGCTTGTAGTCACCGAGGCTCGCCACCGCATCCTTGATCGCGCACCAGGCGGCAATGCCGAGCATGAACGGCGGTTCACCGACCGCCTTGGAATGGAACACCGTGTCTTCCGGGTTCTTGCGGTTTTCCACCAGTTTCACCCGCAGGTCCAGCGGCATGTCGGCCACCGCCGGAATCTTGTAACTGGCCGGGCCGCTGGTCATCAGCTTGCCCTTGTTGTTCCAGACCAGCTCTTCCATGGTCAGCCAGCCCATGCCCTGGACGAAACCGCCTTCGACCTGACCGATGTCGATCGACGGGTTCAGCGAGGCGCCGACGTCGTGAAGAATGTCGGTGCGCAGCATCTTGTACTCGCCGGTCAGGGTGTCGACGATCACTTCGCAGCACGCCGCGCCGAAGGCGAAGTAATAGAACGGCCGGCCACGGGCCTGACTGCGGTCGTAGTAGATTTTCGGGGTCTTGTAGAAGCCGGTGCTCGACAGCGACACTTGATTGAAATACGCCTGCTGGATCAGCGCTTCGAAGGTCAGGATGTGCTCACGCACGCGGACATGGCCATTGCGGAATTCGACGTCTTCTTCGCTGACCTTGAAGTGCCGGGCGGCGAATTCGACCAGACGTTGCTTGATGGTCTCCGCCGCGTTCTGCGCTGCTTTACCGTTGAGGTCGGCACCGCTGGAAGCGGCAGTCGGCGAGGTGTTCGGCACCTTGTCGGTATTGGTCGCGGTGATTTGCACGCGGTCGATTTCGACCTGGAACACTTCAGCCACAACCTGGGCGACTTTGGTGTTCAGACCCTGACCCATTTCCGTACCGCCGTGGTTCAGATGGATGCTGCCGTCGGTGTAGATATGGATCAGCGCACCGGCCTGGTTCAAGAAGCTGGCGGTGAAGGAAATACCGAATTTCACCGGGGTCAGCGCCAGACCCTTTTTCAGGATCGGGCTGTTGGCGTTGTAGCGACGGATCGCTTCGCGGCGCTCGGCGTACTGGCTGCTTTCTTCCAGTTCGGCGGTCATCTCTTCGAGCATGTTGTGCTCGACGGTCTGGTAGTAGTGGGTGACGTTGCGCTCGGTCTTGCCGTAGTAGTTGGCCTTGCGTACCGCCAGCGGATCGAGGTTGAGGTGGCGGGCAATCGCGTCCATCACTTCTTCGATGGCGACCATGCCTTGTGGGCCGCCGAAACCGCGATAAGCGGTGTTCGACGCGGTGTTGGTCTTGCAGCGGTGACCGTTGATGGTCGCATCGCCGAGGTAGTAGGAGTTGTCCGAGTGGAACATTGCGCGGTCAACGATCGATGCCGACAGGTCCGGCGAGCAACCGCAGTTGCCGGCCAGGTCCATGTTGATCCCGTGCAGGCGACCGGTGCTGTCGAAGCCGACGTCATACTCGACATAGAACGGGTGGCGCTTGCCGGTCATCAGCATGTCCTCGACGCGCGGCAGGCGCATCTTGGTCGGCTGGCCGGTGAGGTGCGCGACCACCGCACACAGGCACGCCGGGCTGGCGGCCTGGGTTTCCTTGCCACCGAAACCACCGCCCATGCGGCGCATGTCGACGACGATCTTGTTCATCGACACATCCAGCACTTCGGCGACCAGTTTCTGCACTTCGGTGGGGTTCTGCGTCGAGCAGTAGACGATCATGCCGCCATCTTCGGTCGGCATCACCGAGGAGATCTGCGTCTCCAGATAAAAGTGTTCCTGACCGCCAATGTGCAACGTACCCTGAATGCGGTGTTCGGCGCTGGCCAGCGCGGACACCGAATCGCCGCGCTGGTGGGTGTGGCTGTCCAGTACGAAGTGGCGCTTGCGCAGGGCCTCGACCACATCAAGCACCGGTTCGAGGTCTTCGTATTCAATGATCGCGGCCATCGCCGCTTTACGTGCGGTTTCCAGATCCTTCGCCGCGACGGCGAGCACCGGCTGGCCGACAAACTGCACATCGTCGATCGCCAGCAGCGGATCGCCCGGTAGCAACGGGCCGATGTCTTTCAGGCCCGGCACGTCTTCGTGGGTGATGACGATGCGCACGCCTTCGAAGGCGTAGCAGGGCTGGGTGTCGATGCTGAGGATTTTCGCGTGGGCACGGTCCGACAAACGCGCGTACAGGTGTAACTGATTAGGGAATTCCAGCCGATCATCGATGTACTGCGCTTCACCGGACACATGCTTGGCGGCGCTGTCGTGCTTGACGCTGCGGCCGACGCCGGTGGTCAGGTCTTTGGCGAACAGTTCAGCCAGTTCAGCTTGAGTTTTCTCTACGCCGTGATGGTTAGACATAAGCGGTCACCCGAGTCTCGATGTGCGGTGTTTGCAGTTCGATGAAGTATTTGCGCAGCAGATTCTGCGCACTGAGCAGGCGATATTCCTTGCTCGCGCGGAAGTCGCTCAGCGGTGTGAAGTCCTCGGCCAGCGCGGCGCAGGCACGTTCGATCACGGCGTTGTTGAACGGCTGACCGAGCAGCACGGCCTCGCAATGCGCGGCGCGTTTCGCAATGGCTGCCATGCCGCCGAAGGCGACGCGGGCGTCGGCGATCACGCCGTTTTCCACGCGCAGATTGAAGGCTGCGCAGACGGCGGAAATGTCATCGTCCAGACGCTTCGACACTTTATAGGCACGGAACAACTGCTCGGCGCTGGCGCGCGGGACGATGATTTTTTCGATGAACTCGCTTTCCTGACGGGCCGTGACGCGGTAATCGATGAAGTAATCTTCCAGATTCAACGTGCGGCGGGTCTCACCTTTGCACAGCACAATCTGCGCACCGAGGGCGATCAGCAGCGGTGGCGAATCACCGATCGGCGAGGCGTTGCCGATGTTGCCGCCGAGCGTACCCTGATTGCGGATCTGCAGGGAGGCGAAGCGTTGAAGCAGTTCGCCGAAGTCCGGGTACTCGGCTTTCAGTGCCTCATAGCAGTCGGAGAGGGCGGTGGCGGCACCGATTTCAATGCGGTCTTCGAAGGTTTCGATGCGCTTCATTTCGGCGACGTTGCCGACGTAGATCATCACCGGCAAGGTGCGGTGAAACTGCGTGACTTCCAAGGCCAGGTCGGTGCCGCCGGCGAGCAGGCGCGCTTGTGGATAAGCGTCGTAGAGGTCGGCCAGATCGGCGACGGTCAGCGGCACCAGGCAGCGCTTGTCGCCGCTGTTGAGTTCGCCGATATCGGTCGGGGCGATGGCTTTTAGGCGGGCAATGGTTTCGGCTTCGCGGGCGTCGAACTGATCGGGCTGTTTAGCGCAGCACGATTGCTCGGCCGCCGCCAGAATCGGCCGGTAGCCGGTGCAGCGACAGAGGTTGCCGGCCAGCGCTTCGTGGGCCTTGGCGTGATCCGGGGCATCGCTGTTCTTTTGCAGGGCAAACAGCGACATGACGAAACCGGGGGTGCAGAAGCCGCACTGCGAGCCGTGACACTCGACCATGGCTTGCTGGACGCTGTGCAGTTGGCCCTTGTGTTTGAGGTCTTCGACGCTGATCAGTTGTTTGCCGTGCAAAGACGACACAAAGGTCAGGCACGAATTGAGGCTGCGATAGCGAATGTGCTCACGCCCGGCGTCATCCGTCTGCAACTCGCCGACCACCACGGTGCAGGCGCCGCAGTCACCGCTGGCGCAACCTTCTTTGGTGCCAGGCTTGCCGACATGTTCGCGCAGGTAATTGAGCACAGTCAGATTCGGGTCCAGGGCGTGCTCGCTACGGAGTTCCTGGTTAAGTAAAAACTGGATCACGGAAGGCCTCGCAGACTCATTATTGTTGTTAACCGACGTGAACCGAATTTAGCAGGTCTGACTTTTCGGTCAATGGTTTTCTGACTTAAAGGTCAGGAAATTCGCTTTCGCCGATCAACAACGTGTCCATTCAGTATTGACCCTCATCGGTCACTGCGCTTTTTTGCGGGAATCGTGCCAAAAACCGCTGAGTGGGCACTCCGCCATGACCGTGCATTTGCGCTACACTGCGCCGCTTGTGCAGATCGATAGAGTTTGAAGGACAACCATGACGTTCAAGGCGCCGGACAGCCTCGCCGAGCAAATCGCTCACCACCTCGCCGAGCGCATCATTCGTGGCGAAATGAAGCCGGGAGAGCGCATTCAGGAACAGAAGGTCACGCTGGCGCTCAATGTCAGCCGCGGTTCGGTCCGCGAAGCCTTGCTGATCCTCGAACGCCGCCACCTGATCGCGATCCTGCCGCGGCGTGGCGCCCACGTTACCGAACTGACTGCGCACAAGGTGCAGAGCCTGTGCACGCTAATGAGCGAGCTTTACATCCTGCTCGGCAATTCGGTGGCCAACGGCTGGCAAGTGCAGTCGGACATGGCGCCGTTCGTGCAGATCCAGCAGCGCCTGACCGGGCATTACGAACGCGGCGATATCCGCAGCTTTGTCGATGACAGCTTCGCGGTGATGCGCGCGGCTTATCCGTTCGCCAACAACCCTTATCTGCAGGAAACCGTCGAGAACCTGCAACCGGCGATGAGCCGTGCGTACTTTCTCGCTCTCGAACAGCGCAAGGCGGAAATGAGCGAGTTCCTCGAACTGTTCGAACGCCTGCTCGCCGCCGTGCTCGCCCGTGATTTGCCGCAGATCCGCATCGTGTTGACGGCATACGCCCAGCGCAGCTGCGATCTGGTGGTGTCTGCCCTGACGGTCGCCTGACGTGCGGCTCAAGTGCATCAAACTGGCGGGATTCAAATCCTTCGTCGATCCGACCACGGTAAACTTCCCCAGCAACATGGCGGCAGTGGTCGGGCCGAACGGTTGCGGCAAGTCGAACATCATCGACGCCGTACGCTGGGTGATGGGCGAAAGTTCAGCCAAAAACCTCCGTGGCGAGTCGATGACCGACGTCATCTTCAACGGCTCGACCAGCCGCAAACCGGTGAGCCAGGCAAGCATCGAACTGGTGTTCGACAACTCCGACGGCACGCTGCTGGGGGAATACGCGGCGTACGCGGAAATCTCCATTCGCCGCAAAGTCACCCGCGACAGCCAGACCACCTATTACCTCAACGGCACCAAATGCCGGCGTCGCGACATTACCGATATCTTCCTCGGCACCGGGCTCGGCCCGCGCAGCTACTCGATCATCGAGCAGGGGATGATCTCCAAGCTGATCGAGTCCAAGCCCGAAGACCTGCGCAACTTCATCGAAGAAGCCGCTGGCATCTCCAAGTACAAGGAACGTCGCCGCGAGACCGAAAACCGCATTCGCCGCACCCATGAAAACCTCGCGCGCCTGACCGACCTGCGTGAAGAGCTGGAGCGTCAACTCGAACGCCTGCACCGGCAGGCCGAAGCGGCGAAGAAGTATCAGGAATTCAAAGCCGAGGAGCGTCAGCTCAAGGCGCAGCTGTCGGCGCTGCGCTGGCAGGATCTGAACGAGCAGGTCGGCCAGCGCGAGTCGATCATCGGCACCCAGGAAATCAGTTTCGAGGCATTGGTCGCCGAACAGCGTAATGCTGACGCCGCTATCGAACGCCTGCGCGATGGCCATCACGACCTGTCCGAGCGCTTCAATCTGGTGCAGGGGCGTTTCTATTCGGTCGGCGGCGACATCGCCCGGGTCGAGCAGAGCATCCAGCATGGTCAGCAACGCTTGCGCCAATTGCAGGACGATCTGAAAGAAGCCGAGCGCGCGCGCCTGGAAACCGAATCGCACCTGGGCCACGACCGCACGTTGCTGCTGACCCTCGGCGAAGAGCTCGACATGCTCGTCCCCGAGCAGGAAGTCACCAGCGCCGCCGCCGAAGAAGCCGCCGCCGCCCTGGAAGATTCCGAAAGCGTGATGCACGGCTGGCAGGAGCAGTGGGACGCGTTCAACCTGACCTCGGCCGAACCGCGGCGTCAGGCCGAAGTGCAGCAGTCACGGATTCAGCAGCTCGAAGCGAGCATGGAGCGCCTGGCCGACCGGCAAAAACGCCTCGGCGAAGAGCGCGCGCTGCTGTCCGCCGACCCGGAAGACGCGGCGATCATGGCACTCAACGAGCAGCTCGCCGAGTCCGAAGCGACCCTCGAAGACTTGCAGACCAGCGAGGAAGCACAGGTCGAAAAACTCGAACAGCTGCGCCAGGAACTGCAGCAAGCGCTGACCGCGCAGCAACAGGCACAGGGCGATCTGCAGCGGCTCAACGGTCGCCTCGCGTCCCTTGAAGCCTTGCAACAGGCAGCGCTCGATCCGGGCACCGGCACCGCTGAATGGCTGAAGGAACACAACCTCACCGAGCGCCCGCGTCTGGCCGAAGGCCTCAAGGTCGAGGCGGGTTGGGAGCTGGCGGTGGAAACCGTGCTCGGCGCCGATCTGCAAGCGGTGCTGGTCGACGACTTCAGCGGCTTCGATCTGTCCGGCTTCAGCCAAGGCGATCTGCGCCTGCTCAGCCCGGCCAGCGACGGCGTGCGCGTGGCCGGCAGTCTGCTGGACAAAGTCGAGGCGCAGATCGATCTGTCGCCGTGGCTCGGTCAGGTCAAACCGGTCGACAGCCTCGAGCAGGCGTTGGCCATGCGCGGGCAGCTCGGCGCTGGTGAAAGCCTGATCAGCCGCGATGGCTATTGGGTCGGTCGGCACTTTTTGCGCGTGCGCCGGGCCAGCGAAGCGGAAAGCGGCATGCTCGCCCGTGGGCAGGAAATCGAAGCGCTGCACCTCGAACGCGAAGAGAAAGAGGCCACGGTCGAGGCCATGGAAGCACGCCTGCAAACCCTGCGTGCGCAACAGCGTCAACAGGAAAACGGTCGCGAGCATCTGCGCCGTCTGCTGCAGGACGAAGCCCGTCAGCAAGGCGAATTGAAAGCGCAGTTGTCCGCCGGCAAAGCCAAGGCTGAGCAACTGACCTTGCGTCGCACGCGCCTCGATGAAGAACTGGTCGAACTCGCCGAACAGCGCGAGCTGGAACACGAGCAGGTCGGCGAAGCGCGCATGCAATTGCAGGAAGCACTGGATGCCATGGCGCTCGATACCGAGCAGCGCGAGTTGCTGCTGGCCCAGCGCGACAGCCTGCGCGAACGCCTCGATCGGGTGCGCCAGGAGGCGCGGCAGCACAAGGACCACGCCCATCAATTGGCCGTGCGTCTCGGCTCGTTGCGCGCGCAGCACGACTCCACGCGCCAGGCGCTGGAGCGTCTGGAAATGCAGGCCGAGCGCCTGACCGAAAAACGCGAACAGTTGAGTTTGAATCTGGAGGAGGGCGAGGCACCGCTGGAAGAGCTGCGCCTGAAACTCGAAGAACTGCTCGACAAGCGCATGACGGTAGACGAAGAACTCAAGACTGCACAGATCGCCCTGGAAGACGCCGACCGCGAACTGCGCGACGCGGAAAAACGCCGCACCCAGGCCGAGCAGCAATCGCAGCTGATTCGCGGCCAGCTCGAACAGCAGCGCATGGAATGGCAAGCCCTGACCGTGCGGCGCAAGGCCTTGCAGGATCAGTTGCTCGAAGACGGCTACGATCTCAACGGTGTGCTCGCGACACTGACCGCACAGGCCAGTGAACGCGAAGCCGAGGAAGAACTCGAACGCATCAACGCGCGAATTCAGCGCCTGGGCGCGATCAACCTCGCGGCCATCGACGAATACACGCAACAATCGGAGCGTAAACGTTATCTGGATGCGCAGGATGCCGATCTGGTCGAAGCGCTGGAGACTCTGGAAAACGTCATTCGCAAGATCGACAAGGAGACCCGCAACCGTTTCAAGGATACCTTTGATCAGATCAATGGCGGTTTACAGGCGCTTTTCCCAAAAGTTTTTGGCGGCGGGCGCGCGTATTTGGAACTGACGGGCGAAGATCTACTCGATACAGGGGTGACGATCATGGCGCAGCCGCCCGGAAAGAAGAACAGCACCATCCATTTGCTCTCCGGCGGCGAAAAAGCCCTGACGGCACTGGCACTGGTTTTTGCCATCTTCAAGTTGAATCCGGCGCCGTTCTGCATGCTCGATGAGGTCGACGCACCGCTGGATGACGCTAACGTTGGACGCTACGCACGCCTGGTCAAAGAGATGTCGCAGACCGTGCAGTTCATCTATATCACCCACAACAAGATCGCCATGGAAATGGCCGAGCAGTTGATGGGCGTGACGATGCATGAGCCGGGTTGTTCGCGGCTGGTGGCGGTGGATGTCGAGGAGGCGATGGCGATGGTGGACGCCTAGCGGCGCAGCTTTGAGCCGCGAGCTTCAAGCTGCAAGTAGATGGCTTGGAGCCTGTAGCTTAAAGCTTGTAGCTGCGAAGCCGTTGATCGTGCTAGTTTAATGTCAATTTTTCGTATACGTGGGCAAAACGCCTGTCAGAACATAGAGTTGGCGCCACGTTTTAAAGCGGTTTGCACAATGTAAACCCCTTATTTTTCAGCATTTTTTATAGAGGCACGGGATTACATGGAAATCGGTCTGCGCGAGTGGCTGATCGTCATCGGCATCATTGTGATAGCCGGTATTCTTTTCGATGGCTGGCGCCGTATGCGCGGCGGCAAGGGAAAACTGAAATTCCGTCTTGACCGAAGTCTGTCCAACCTGCCGGACGAGGACAGCAGCGCCGAGCTGCTGGGCCCGGCCCGCGTACTGGACACGCACAAGGAGCCGCAACTGGACGAGCACGATCTGCCGTCGGTGAGCATGCCGGCCCGTGAAGCCCGTGAGCCTCGCGAATCCGGCTCGAAACGTGGCAAGCGTGGCAGCAACGGCCCGGCGCAGGGCGACCTGAACCTTGACCTCGATCTGGATGGCGGCCCGAGCTTCAACAGCCGTGACGACGACTTCGCTGAAGACAGCAAGCCTTCGCCGGCCGTGGCCGACAAGGATCAGCCGCAAGCCGAAGAGGTTCTGGTGATCAGCGTGATCTGCCGCGACCCGGCCGGCTTCAAAGGCCCGGCGCTGTTGCAGAACATCCTCGAAAGCGGTCTGCGTTTCGGCGAGATGGATATTTTCCATCGTCACGAAAGCATGGCTGGCAACGGCGAAGTGCTGTTCTCCATGGCCAATGCGGTCAAGCCGGGCATTTTCGATCTGGACGACATCGACCATTTCAGCACCCCGGCGGTGAGCTTCTTCCTCGGCCTGCCAGGCCCGCGTCATCCGAAGCAAGCCTTCGACGTGATGGTGGCCGCAGCCCGCAAGCTGTCGCAGGAACTCAACGGCGAGCTGAAAGATGACCAGCGCAGCGTTCTGACCGCGCAGACCATCGAGCACTACCGCCAGCGCATCGTCGAATTCGAGCGCCGTGCCCTGACCCAGAAGCGTTGATACAAAAGGTTGTTCCTGTTTAACGGGACGATCGGCAGAATGATTGAGCAGCCTCGGCTGCTCTTTTGCTTTATGAGAGACCACCATGACCGCCGCGAAAAACCGCATCCTCGAGCTGCGCGCTGAACTCGACCAGCACAACTACCGCTACCACGTTCTCGACGAGCCGAGCATTCCGGACGCCGAGTACGACCGGTTGTTCCACGAGCTCAAGGCGCTGGAAGCGGCCAACCCGGAACTGATCACCAGCGACTCGCCGACCCAGCGCGTGGGCAGCGTGGCGCTCACCGCGTTCACTCAGGTCAGGCATGAAGTGCCGATGCTCAGCCTCGGCAACGCCTTCGAAGAAACCGACATGCGCGAGTTCGATCGCCGGGTGACCGAAGGCCTCGACCTGCCGGCGGGCGATCTTTTCGGCAGCGGGGCGGCCGTGGAATACAGCTGCGAGCCAAAACTCGATGGCCTGGCGGTCAGCCTGCTGTATCAGGACGGCGTGCTGGTGCGCGGCGCCACGCGCGGCGACGGCACCACCGGTGAAGACATCAGCGTCAACGTGCGCACCGTGCGCAATATTCCGCTCAAGCTGCACGGCGAAGGCTGGCCGGCGACGCTGGAAGTGCGCGGCGAAGTGTTCATGTCCAAGGCCGGTTTCGAGCGCCTCAACGCCTCGCAACTGGAAATCGGCGGCAAGACCTTCGCCAACCCGCGCAACGCCGCGGCCGGCAGCCTGCGCCAGCTCGATTCGAAGATCACCGCCAACCGGCCGCTGGAATTCTGCTGCTACGGCATCGGTCAGGTCTCGCACGATATTTCCGACACGCACATCGGCAACCTCAAGCAGTTGCAGAAGTGGGGCATGCCGATCAGCCACGAACTGAAACTGGCCAAGGGCATCGATGAATGCCTGGATTACTACCGCGACATCGGCGCGCGGCGTGATTCACTGGCTTATGAAATCGATGGCGTGGTGTTCAAGGTCAACAGCATTGCCGACCAACGCGAACTCGGCTTTCGCGCCCGCGAGCCGCGCTGGGCGATCGCGCACAAATTCCCGGCCATGGAAGAACTCACCGAACTGCTCGACGTGGAATTCCAGGTCGGCCGCACCGGCGCAGTAACGCCGGTGGCACGCTTGAAACCGGTAAAAGTCGCCGGCGTCACCGTCGCCAATGCCACGCTGCACAACATGGACGAAGTCGCGCGGCTGGGCCTGATGATCGGCGACACGGTGATCATTCGCCGCGCCGGTGATGTGATTCCGCAAGTGGTGCAAGTGGTCACCGAGCGTCGCCCGGAGCACGCACGAGCGGTGGCGATTCCCGAGCGCTGCCCGGTCTGTGGTTCCCATGTCGAGCGCACGCAACTGATCAAGCGCAGCAAGGGCAAGGAAACCGTCAGCGAAGGCGCGGTGTATCGCTGCGTCGGCCGTCTGGCCTGTGGCGCGCAACTCAAGCAGGCGATCATTCATTTCGTCTCGCGCCGGGCCATGGACATTGAAGGCCTGGGTGACAAGAGCGTCGAACAATTGGTCGACGAAGGTCTGGTCAATTCCCCGGCCGATCTGTACGCGTTGAAGTTCGACGACATCGTCGATCTGGAAGGCTTTGCCGAGGTGTCCAGCAACAAGCTGTTGAAGGCCATCGAGGACAGCAAGCAGCCGGGCCTGGCGCGTTTTATCTACGCCCTCGGCATCCCTGATGTCGGCGAGGAGACCGCCAAGGTGCTGGCGCGCTCGCTGGGTTCGCTGGAGCGAGTGCAACAGGCTTTACCGCAAGTGCTGACCTACCTGCCGGACGTCGGCCTGGAAGTCGCTCATGAGATTCACAGTTTCTTTGAAGATGCGCATAACCAGCAGGTCATCAGCGAGTTGCTTGGCCACGGTTTGCAGATTCAGGATCAGGGCGAACTGGGCGCCGAGTTCGCCGCGAGCACCACGCTGGGCGGTTTTCTCGACAAGCTGCATATTCCTTTCGTTGGCCCCGGTGGCGCGCAGAAACTCGCCGACAAGTTCGGCTCGCTGGAAGCGGTGGTGACCGCTGACTGGCTGGACATGCGCCAGGCCTTGCCGGAGAAGCAGGCGAATTCGGCGCGCGAGTTTTTTGCCCTGCCCGAGCATCGGCAACTGGCTGAAGCGTCGGAAAAACAGTTGCGTGATTTCGGCATGCACTGGCAGAGCGAGAAGAAAGTCGTCGAAGGCTTGCCGTTGTCCGGCGAGACCTGGGTGCTCACCGGCAAGGTCGAATTGATGAGCCGCGATGTCGCCAAGGAGCATCTGGAAAGCCTCGGCGCGAAAGTCGCGGGCTCGGTGTCGGCCAAGACCCATTGCGTAGTCGCCGGGCCCGGTGCCGGCTCGAAACTGACCAAGGCCAATGAGCTGGGCGTGAAGGTCATGGATGAAGAGGCGTTTATCGCGTTCCTCAAAACCCACGGTATATCCGTATGAACTAGACCTGATCGTTCCCACGCTCCGCGTGGGAATGCCGCCCCGGACGCTCCGAGTCCGCTGTGACGCAGAGCGTCACGGGATGCGTTACCACGCGGAGCGTGGGAACGATCAGTCGAGAAGGTGCGGGAACGATCTTCGCGTCAGGATGATCTAGTCTTGGCCAGTCCCAGGGAGAGATCGCCATGCACCGCTTCTTCGAGCAGCTCAGTTCCCGCATCATCGCGCCGTTCATGGCCGGGTCTTCACGCAACAGCAAAATCTGGCCGTGCCGCTGCGGCCAGTCGCTGTTCTTTCGCAACAGCCAGTGCCTGGCCTGCAATGCGTTGCTCGGCTATCAACCCGAAGAAAGCCGCCTGACTTCGCTGCAACCGGGGCCGCAGGTCGGCACCTGGACGCTGGATGCCGACCCTGACGCCGGATTGTTTCGCCGCTGCGCCAACCTCGATACACCCGCTGCATGCAACTGGCTGCTGCCGGCCAATGATCACGACAGCCTGTGCATCGCCTGC
Source organism: Pseudomonas koreensis (assembly GCF_036668835.1). Classification (GTDB taxonomy): domain Bacteria; phylum Pseudomonadota; class Gammaproteobacteria; order Pseudomonadales; family Pseudomonadaceae; genus Aquipseudomonas; species Aquipseudomonas koreensis_I. The sequence goes on along the minus strand of NZ_JAZEVW010000001.1, from coordinate 229,440 downwards.
AGTCTCAATCGCACCATTCCCGACCTCTCCGTCCCGGAAAATCCGGAACGCTGGCGCAAAGTTGAAATCGCCAAACGCCGCCTCGTTGCGCAACTGATCACTCTCGGCCTGCCGGTCATCCCGAAAAGCGTCGACGAAGAAACCGGGCTGGCCTTCGACTTCATCGGCGTCGACCTCGAAGGCAACGCGCCGATGACCGGCCACGCCAACGGCCTGATCACTCTCGACATCAAGGAAGCCGACGACGCCCACCGCGAGCAGGTGAGGGCGCAGATGCACGAACCCTATCGCACGCTGCTCGGGCATTTTCGCCACGAAGTCGGCCATTATTACTGGGATCGCCTGATCGCGAACGGCCCGTGGCTCGGCGCGTTTCGCAGCCTGTTCGGCGACGAGCGCGCCAGTTACGCCGAAGCGCTCGATCACCACTATCAGCAGGGCGCCCCGCTGGACTGGCCGCAGCGCTACGTCAGCGCCTACGCGACCATGCACCCATGGGAAGACTGGGCGGAAACCTGGGCGCATTACCTGCACATGATGGACGCCGTGGACACCGCACTGGGCTTTGGCATGAGCGCGCGGGAAATGGACTTCGATTACCAGCCGTTTCCGTCGAGCACGTTGTACGATCCGGAGCATCCCGGTGGCGCGGCGTTTCTGTCATTCGTCAACGCGTGGATCGAACTGGCCGGCATGCTCAACGAATTGTCGCGCAGCATGGGTCAGCCGGATTTCTACCCGTTCGTCCTGCCGGCCGCGGCGATTGCCAAGCTGCACTTCATTCATCTGGTCATCCAGCAGGCGGGCGGCAGGGCTGACGAGGTGCTCCAGGCGCAATAGCAAGTGCTTGAGCCCCTTGATATTTTTAATCTGCAACCAGGGTTGTAACTTCGTCTCAGACAGGTACAATGGCGCGGCTCGCCGACAGGCAAGCGTCGTTATGGTGACCCCATCGGTCCCCCCGCAACGATTACCCGTGAACCTGGTCAGAGCCGGAAGGCAGCAGCCACAGCGGGAACATTGTGTGCCGGGGTGTGGCTGGTGGGGTTGCCACCTTAACGGACAATCGAACGCTTCAACCAGAACTGCATGGGTTTCGCCCACTGCGGTTTTTTTGTGTCTGTCGATCTCTCGCTTGATTCTTTGCCGTTGCCAGGAGGCTTCTCATGTCATTGCCAAAACTTTTCCTCTGCCTGTTGGCCTCTGCGATGCTCGTAGCCTGCGCCACACCGCTGACGCCTGAGCAACAAAAAGCTCAGGACGCGGAAACCGCAGCCGCCCGCGACTACTTTTCGCGCAAGGTGGAACTCACCGATGATGGTGGCGATACAGCGGGCTACACCATGCTGGAGCTGAAAAACTCCACGGCAGGTTACATTCTCGCGTACTACGGCGCCGATAAAACGACCCCGCTGTATATCGAAGAAGTCACTAAGTGCGTAGGCAAAATGGGTGCATTCCCTTCGCTCGAATGCGAGCTTTACGACGGCGTTCACCGTTGGGCGGGCTTTTCCTACACCGTGGCGGCTGAAGACACGGTCGTAAAGGATCCTCGACTGATTCCGATGCAAAGCCGGATCAATGTCAAAAAAGGCGACCTGATCGTCATGACTCGCCACTCGCCGCAACACTGGCGATTCGCGGGCCGCTTTGTTCAAAAATAAAAAGCCAAAATGAGTGGGCGAGGATCACAGCGGATTCACTTTGAAATCTCAGTCTCGTCGCTCGCTCCTCTGATCGAACCCGGCTTAGGGATGATGGCAACTTGCCTTGCGCTCGGCCTGCCTAATCTGGAGAATCGCGTTGCTTTGAGTTGCCGGGCAAGCATTGATGCTCGGCGGCGATGCAGTAAGGGAATTCGACTATCAGAGGAAGAAAGGCGTGAAAAAACTTTTCAAGTGGGTTGGCATCATCATCGGTGTCCTGTTCGTTATTGGGTTCATCAGCAACGCGATGAAGTCTCCAGAGCAAAAACAAGCCGAAGCCGTTGCGCTTGCTGAAGCGAGCAAAGCTCGTGCGCAAGCGGAACTGGAAAAGGTAAAACAGGAATTGGCAGCCACTCCTGCGGTCAGCGCCGGTGATATTGCTGTGGCTTACAACGAAAACACTGTTGCTGCGGATCAAAAGTTCAAAGGCAAAAAATTCAAGGTCTCGGGGACTGTTGCAGACATCAATACTGACTTCATGGGTAACCCGTACCTCACGCTGCGTGGCGGGGTGAATCAATTCATGGAGCCTCAATTCTCGTTCGATAAAAACGATGCCGGTTCCCTGGCATCCCTGAAAAAAGGAACCAAGGTGACACTGCTCTGTGTCGGCAAGGGTGATGTTGCGAAGATTCCAATGTCGGGCTCGTGCGCGTTGCTTTGATTTTCATCTCATGAATAAAGGACTCATTTGGATGGGTCCTTTTTTTCTTCTGAAAACTTTAATTCAGATCTGCCGGTATACAACCGGATAATTTCCTCAATCTCCCCCGACATCTTCATCCGCAACAACGTGCGCAATATCCGCTGCACCGGCACGCTCGGATCGTTTCTCACGTAACAGCCCACCTCCTGTTCCTGCAGCACCGCCACCGCTTGCAGCTGCTGGGCCGGCAGCAGGCGTTGATTGAACCAGTCCAGCGTCCACTGATTGCTCACCGCGTAGCGATAACGCCCGGCCAGCAGTTTTTCCAGCACTTGTTCCTGATTGCGCGCGTCTTCGCGCTGCAATTGATCGCCCTCGAACAGCGCTTGCAGGGTCGGGTAGCTGTAACCGCGGACGGTGCCGATGGTCTGGCGGGGCAGGTGGGCGGGATCGATGGCTGGAGGCTGATCCTTGCGGCCGATCAGCAGATCGCGCTGAAACAGCAGCGGGATGCTCCAGATGTAATCCCCCGACTGGTTCGGCAGCCATGACTGTGCGGCATAGCAGCGCACGTCGATCTCGCCATGTTCCATGGCGCTCTGCACGCGGGCGCGGGGCAGTACGTGAAACTCGGCCGGTACACCGACCTGAGTGGCCAGGCTGAGCATCAGGTCGTAGAGAATGCCTTGGGTCGGGCGGCCGCGTTCGTATTGCACCATGGGCATGGCCCAACTGTCGGGCATGGCAAAGCGCAACGGGGTTTGCGCTGCCGTCACGCTCAGACTGATTCCCAGCAATGCCCCCATGGCCCACCGCATAAACGCTCCGGTAATTCCCGATCCCGAGCTGATAAAAGCCTCTGCTGATGCAGCTTAGCCATTTTAGGCGCGGACACCGGATGCAATTTTGCCCTTGCTCCGCTAGCATTAGCCGCTTCAGCTTCCTTCGTTGCGACGGTTTTCGATGAGTTATCAGGTTCTTGCACGTAAATGGCGTCCGCGCTCGTTCCGCGAAATGGTCGGCCAGACCCATGTGCTCAAGGCTCTGATCAATGCCTTGGACAGCCAGCGGCTGCACCATGCGTACCTGTTTACCGGGACGCGTGGGGTGGGCAAGACCACCATCGCGCGGATCATTGCCAAATGCCTGAACTGTGAAACAGGTATCACCTCCAGCCCGTGCGGCGAGTGCTCGGTGTGTCGGGAAATCGATGAGGGCCGTTTCGTCGACCTGATCGAGATCGACGCCGCGAGCCGAACCAAGGTCGAAGACACCCGCGAGCTGCTGGATAACGTGCAGTACGCGCCGAGCCGTGGGCGCTTCAAGGTCTACCTGATCGACGAAGTGCACATGCTCTCCAGTCATTCCTTCAATGCGCTGCTGAAAACCCTCGAAGAGCCGCCGCCGTACGTCAAGTTCATCCTGGCGACCACCGATCCGCAGAAACTTCCGGCAACGATTCTCTCGCGCTGCCTGCAGTTCTCACTGAAGAACATGACGCCCGAGCGTGTGGTCGAGCATTTGACCCACGTCCTCAGCGCCGAAAACGTACCGTTCGAAGACGATGCGCTGTGGCTGCTCGGTCGCGCCGCGGACGGGTCGATGCGTGACGCCATGAGCCTGACCGATCAGGCCATCGCTTTTGGTGAAGGCAAGGTCCTCGCCACCGACGTGCGGGCGATGCTCGGCACGCTGGATCACGGCCAGGTTTTCGACGTCCTGCATTCGTTGATCGAAGGCGATGCCAAAGCGTTGCTTGAAGCTGTGCGGCATCTGGCCGAGCAGGGCCCGGACTGGAATGGCGTGCTCTCGGAAATACTCAACGTGTTGCACCGTGTCGCCATCGCCCAGGCATTGCCCGAAGGTGTCGATAACGGCCATGGTGACCGCGACCGCGTATTGGCGCTGGCCCAGGCGTTGCCGGCCGAAGACGTGCAGTTCTATTACCAGATGGGCCTGATCGGTCGCCGCGACTTGCCGCTGGCACCTGACCCGCGCGGTGGTTTCGAGATGGTCTTGCTGAGGATGCTGGCGTTCCGACCGGCCGATACGGCGGACGCCCCGAGGCAACCGCTAAAGCCAGTGGGGATCAGCCAGGCCACAGTTGATTCCGCAAACGCCGTGGCTGCCGCGCCCAAGCCTGCGCCGGTGGTCGCCGCGCCCATTGCGCCAGCGCCGACGCCAGTGGCTGCACCTGCACCGGCCGCCATGCCCGCGCCGGTTGCAGCGGCTGAACCGGAACCCGTGGCAGAGCCTGAGCCCGTGGCCGTCGAAGCGGTGGTTGATCTGCCGTGGAACGACCCGGTAGAAGCCGAGGCCGAGCCGGCCCCGGTGCAGCAACCCGCCGTCGAGCCGGTGCTGGAAACCGCCGCCGAGCAACCCGAGTTGCCGCCGATGCCGCTGCCGACCCCGGACAGCGTCGTCCCGGATGCGCCGGAGTGGGCCGCGGCGCCGATTCCCGAGCCGTCGGTTGCCGATGTCGATGCCGCCACGCCGGGTATCGACCTCGATGACGAGCCGCCGCTGGACGAGGATTACATCGAGCCGGACATGGATTCGGCCTACAGCTACCTCGACGAACTGGCCAGCGAACACGCCGCCGACCCCAAACCGGAACCCGAGCCTGAACCGGCTGCGGCCCCGGCCACCGGTCTGGCCGCACAATGGCTGGAGCTGTTCCCGAAACTGCCGATTTCCGGCATGACCGGCAGCATCGCCGCCAACTGCACGCTGATCGCGGTGGATGGCGACCACTGGCTGATGCACCTCGATCCGGCGCACAGTGCATTGTTCAACGCCACCCAGCAACGCCGTCTCAACGACGCACTGAACCAGTTTCACGGGCGCACGCTGAGCCTGACCATCGAGCTGATCAAGCCCGAGCAGGAAACCCCGGCCCAGGCCGCCTCACGGCGCCGTGCCAACCGTCAGCGCGAGGCGGAGGAATCGATCCACGGCGATCCGTTCATCCAGCAGATGGTTCAGCAGTTCGGCGCGGTGGTGCGACACGATACTATTGAACCTGTCGACGCCTTGGTCACCCAAGGCTAATAACTGAAGGTGTCCGGCCGACTTCGCCGGGCGCTGTTTTGATCCAAGTACATTTGAGGTGATTACCATGATGAAAGGTGGCATGGCCGGCCTGATGAAGCAGGCGCAGCAGATGCAGGAAAAAATGGCCAAGATGCAGGAAGAACTGGCCAACGCCGAAGTCATCGGCAAGGCCGGCGGCGATATGGTCACTGTGGTGATGACCGGCCGTCATGACGTCAAGAGCGTAACCATCGACCCGAGCCTGGTTGAAGGCATGAGCGAAGACGACAAGGAAATGCTCGAAGCCGTGGTCGCTTCCGCCGTCAACGACGCGGTGCGCAAGATCGAAGCCAACAGCCAGGAAAAAATGGGCAGCATGACCGCCGGCATGAACCTGCCAGCGGGAATGAAACTGCCATTCTGATTCGCCAACCGGCGGCAGATGAGCTACACAAGATGCCAGGCATTGCGCCTGGCATTCTTGTTTTTGCCCGATGGACATGTGCCGGCTGGACTGGCCTTCGCGAGCAGGCTCGCTCCCACGTTTGGAATGCATTGCCCTGTGGGAGCGAGCCTGCTCGCGAAGCAGTCGACTCGGTCTGGCTGAATAAACATCGAACGCCCCCATGCCACCACGGTCTGCTCCCTATACCGTCGAATTCCAATTCCCAGGAGACGCTGACATGTCCGACCCTCTCACCCTCAACCAACGCTTCGTCCTCGCCTCGCGGCCGACCGGTGCGCCGACCCCGGAGAATTTCCGTCTTGAGCGCGAAGCGTTGCCGGACCTCGAGGACGGTCAGGTGCTGTTGAAGACCCTGTACTTGTCGCTCGATCCGTACATGCGCGGGCGCATGAGCGATGCACCGTCTTACGCAGCGCCGGTGCAGATCGGCGAAGTGATGACCGGCGGCGCGGTCAGCCGGGTCGAGGATTCGCGTCATCCGAAATTCCACAAAGGCGATCTGGTGGTCGGCGCGACCGGTTGGCAAAGCCATAGCATCAGCGACGGCCGTAACGTCATTCCGATCCCCGCAGGCCTGCCGAGTCCGTCGATGGCCCTCGGTGTGCTGGGCATGCCTGGCATGACTGCGTACATGGGCCTGATGGACATCGGTCAGCCGACAGAAGGCGAGACTCTGGTAGTCGCCGCTGCTTCCGGTGCAGTCGGTTCGGTGGTCGGCCAGGTGGCGAAGATCAAAGGCTTGCGCGTAGTCGGTGTGGCCGGCGGTGCCGAGAAGTGCAAATACGTGGTCGAGGAACTGGGCTTCGACGCCTGCATCGACCACAAGGCGGACGATTTCGCCGAGCAACTGGCCAAGGCCTGCCCCGAGGGCATCGACATCTATTTCGAGAACGTCGGTGGTCACGTCTTCGATGCGGTGGTGCCATTGCTCAATCCCAAGGCGCGCATCCCGTTGTGCGGCCTGATTGCCGGGTACAACGCCTCGGAAGCGCCGAAAGGCCCGGATCGTTTGCCGTTGCTGCAACGCACGTTGTTGACCAAGCGCGTGCGCATTCAGGGCTTTATCGTCTTTGACGACTACGGTGACCGTCAGCCGGAATTCATCAGCCACATGGTGCCGTGGGTTCGCGATGGCAAGGTCAAGTTCCGCGAGGACGTGGTCGAAGGCCTGGAGCAGGCGCCTGAGGCGTTTATCGGTCTGCTGGAAGGGCGCAATTTCGGCAAACTGGTGGTGAAGGTCGCCGAGGACTGAGCATTTGACGCTGGCCGGAGGCGCGGGTATAAACCGCGTCTCGTTGTTTTGTCGGACTTTTCCCCATGAGCTTCAGCCCTTTGATTCGCCAACTGATCGACGCCTTGCGCACCTTGCCGGGTGTCGGTCAGAAAACCGCCCAGCGCATGGCGTTGCAGATGCTCGAGCGCGATCGCAGCGGCGGCATACGTCTGGCTCAGGCCCTGAGTCAGGCCATGGAAGGGGTCGGCCATTGCCGGCAATGCCGCACGCTGACCGAAGACGATCTGTGCCCGCAATGCGCCGATAATCGCCGCGACGACACGCTGTTGTGCGTGGTTGAAGGTCCGATGGACGTTTACGCGGTCGAGCAGACCGGTTTCCGTGGGCGTTATTTCGTGCTCAAGGGGCATTTGTCGCCGCTCGACGGTCTCGGGCCAGAGGCGATCGGCATTCCGCAATTGATGACGCGTATCGAAGAGGCGGGTACGTTTACCGAAGTCATCCTCGCCACCAACCCGACGGTGGAAGGTGAAGCGACCGCGCATTACATCGCGCAACTGTTGCAGAACAAAGGCCTGATCGCTTCGCGCATCGCTCACGGTGTGCCGTTGGGTGGTGAACTGGAACTGGTCGATGGCGGCACGCTGGCGCATTCGTTTGCCGGGCGCAAGCCGATTTCCCTCTAATCATGTATCGCCTGTTACGGCCTTATCGCGAGCAGGCTCACTCCTACATTTGGAATGCGTTCCCCTGTAGGAGTGAGCCTGCTCGCGATAAGGGCAACTCGGTTTAACTGACACCGCACAATTGAGTTGAAAACCAAGCAAGCGCTCGGTTAAGTTCGGCGAACCCCTCCGTGGAGTTCGCCCATGCCTGCCTTCCAGGAATACTTCGACCCCAGCCATCAATTGGTCCGCGACAGCGTCCGGCGTTTCGTCGAGCGCGAGATCCTGCCGGACGTTGACCAGTGGGAAGAAGCCGAAAGCTTCCCCCGTGAGCTGTACCTGAAGGCCGGCGCGGCGGGCATCCTTGGCATCGGTTATCCCGAAGCCCTCGGTGGCAGCCATGAGGGAGATCTGTTTGCGAAGGTGGCCGCCAGTGAGGAGCTGATGCGCTGCGGCTCTGGCGGCCTGGTGGCGGGGCTGGGCTCGCTGGACATCGGCTTGCCGCCGATCGTCAAATGGGCGCGGCCTGAAGTGCGTGATCGCGTGGTACCGCAGGTGCTCAGCGGGCAGAAGATCAGCGCCCTGGCGGTGACCGAGCCTGGCGGCGGTTCCGACGTCGCCAACCTGCAGACCCGCGCCGTGCGCGACGGTGACGGCTACCGGGTCAGCGGCAGCAAAACCTTTATTACCAGTGGCGTGCGCGCCGATTTCTACACCGTCGCCGTGCGCACCGGTGCGCCGGGTTTCGGCGGTATCAGCCTGCTGCTGATCGAGAAGGGCACGCCGGGCTTTACCGTCGGCCGCTCGCTGAAGAAGATGGGCTGGTGGGCGTCGGACACCGCCGAGCTGTTCTTCGACGATTGCCGAGTGCCGGTGGACAATCTGATCGGCGCGGAAAACATGGGCTTCGCCTGCATCATGGGCAACTTTCAGAGCGAACGCCTGGCACTGGCGCTGATGGCCAACATGACCGCGCAACTTGCACTGGAACAAAGCCTGAAATGGGCACGTGAACGTGAGGCATTCGGCAAACCGATCGGCAAGTTTCAGGTGATCAAGCATCGCCTTGCCGAAATGGCCACGGCGCTGGAGGTGTCGCGGGAATTCACTTATCGGCAAGCGGCGAAGATGGCCGCGAGGCAGAGCGTGATCAAGGAAATTTCCATGGCGAAGAACTTTGCCACGGACACCTCCGACCGGATCACCACCGAAGCGGTGCAGATTCTCGGCGGGCTCGGTTACATGCGTGAAAGTCTGGTGGAACGGTTGTATCGGGATAACCGCATACTGTCGATTGGCGGTGGCACGCGGGAAGTGATGAACGAGATCATCGCCAAGCAGATGGGGCTTTAGCCTTGCGGTGTAGCTGCGGGCGCCTTCGCGAGCAGGCTCGCTTCCACAGTTGATCGCGTTCCTACAGTTGGAATGCGGTCGAAGGTGGGAGCGAGCCTGCTCGCGAAAGCGGCCTCAAGGGCGACGCTTATTTATCGGTCAAGGCAAACTGCGTCAGGCAGAACGTTGGAATGCCCATGTCCTGCAGACGCTGCGAGCCTTGCAGCTCCGGCAGGTCGATAATCGCTGCGGCTTCATGCACGCGCGCACCCATGCGGCGGATCAGGTTGGCGGCGGCGATCAGCGTGCCGCCGGTGGCGATCAGGTCATCGAACATCACCACCGAATCGCCTTCGCAGAGGCTGTCGGCATGCACTTCCAGAAACGCCTCGCCGTATTCTGTGGCGTAGCCTTCGGCGAGCACGTCCGCCGGCAGTTTGCCTTGCTTGCGAAACAGCACCAGCGGCTTGTTCAGTTGATAGGCCAATACCGAACCGATCAGAAAACCACGGGCATCCATCGCACCGATGTGGGTGAAGTCGGCTTCGACGTAGCGGTGGGCGAAGCTGTCCATCACCAGGCGCAGCGCGGTCGGCGACTGGAACAGCGGGGTGATGTCGCGAAAGATCACGCCCGGCTTGGGGAAGTCGATCACAGGGCGGATAAGGGATTTGATGTCGAAGGAGTCGAAGACCATCGTCGAGGTGTCCTGGCAGGGCTGCAAACGGCGCAGTATACCCGCGGCTGAAACGATTCGCTCAACCGCGGGTCGTGATCAGCCTTCGATCGAGCCACCCGCCAGCGCACACAGCTGGATCGGATCGAGGATGTGAATTTCCTTGCCCTCGGCGGCGATCAGTTCGTTCTGCTGAAAACGCGTGAACACCCGCGACACGGTTTCCACCGCCAGGCCCAGATAGTTACCGATCTCATTGCGCGACATGCTCAGGCGGAACTGGTTGGCCGAGAAACCGCGGGCGCGGAAACGGGCGGAGAGGTTGACCAGAAACGTCGCGATGCGCTCGTCGGCGGTTTTCTTCGACAGCAGTAACATCATTTGCTGGTCGTCGCGGATTTCCCGGCTCATCACGCGCATCAACTGACGGCGCAGCTGCGGCAGTTGCAGGGCCAGTTCGTCGAGACGTTCGAAAGGAATTTCGCAGACCGAAGTAGTCTCCAGTGCCTGGGCCGATACCGGGTGTTTCTCGGTGTCCATGCCAGACAGGCCGACCAGTTCGCTCGGCAGGTGGAAACCGGTCAATTGCTCTTCGCCGCCATCGCTGAGGCTGAACGTCTTGAGGGCGCCGGAGCGTACTGCATAAACGGAATCGAACGTGTCGCCCTGGCGGAACAGGAATTCACCCTTTTTCAACGGGCGACCGCGTTTAACGATTTCGTCCAGCGCGTCCATGTCTTCCAGATTCAGCGAGAGTGGCAGACACAGCGGGGCCAGGCTGCAATCCTTGCAATGGGCCTGGGTGTGAGCGCGCAGTTTGACTGGCTCGGACATTTCTTCAATCCTTGTGGGAAAACACACATAAGACGTAAGGGTAACTCACCGAAGGACCTTCAGGCCAGCGCATGGCGATGTTGCCCCTCAGACATAAAGCCTGCGCAAACGCCGCCGATAAACAGGTATCAGACCGCATGAAAGGAAGGATCCGATGACTGCCATTGGCACGCTAGGCCCCGGTAGCAGCGGCGTTCCGGCATTGCCGGAGGTCGCCAGCAACGACGTCGCCAGCGAGCGCGACGCTGACGCGTTGAACAGCACAACCCCGACCTTGGTCGAGGGCGTCAAAGTGTCGCTGTCCGGTGCGTCGATCGCCAAGGCCGCCACTGTCGGCGGTGAAAACAGCGATATCGACAACAGCGGTCTGCCGGAAAACATCCAGCAGTTGCTGAAGATGATCCGCAAGTTGCAAAAACAGATTGCCGAGAAGAAGGCGCAGATGAACAAGGTCATGGCCGACAAGAGCCTGTCCAACGAAGAACGGATCAACAAGCTCGCCGCCCTGCGCGGGGCCATTGCCGCGCTGAACAGCGGCGTGGTCACCGCCAACCTGGCCCTGTCCAAAGTCATGGGCCAGTCGGCGATGACCCCGGACCAGAACCTCAAGGTCGGCGCCTTGCTCACCAAAAGCTAGATCACCCGTGAAAAGCGCTGACGGTTCTGCTGTTGCAGGTACGCGTCGAACACCATGCACACCGAGCGCACCAGCAAGCGCCCGGCCGGCGACACGCTGATCCGCTCGCGATCCAGTTCAATCAGGCCGTCATCGGCCATGCCCTGTAGCTGCGGCCACAGCTCAGCGAAATAGCCCTGAAAGTCGATGTTGAAACGCTGCTCGATGTCGGCGAATTGCAGGCTGAAATCGCAGATCAGTTGCTGAATCACTTCGCGGCGCAAGCGATCGTCGGCGTTGCACACCAGGCCACGGCTGGTTGCCAGCTGTGCGCTCGCCAGGGTGTTTTGGTATTGGTTCAGATCGCTGCTGTTCTGGCAGTACAGGTCACCGATCTGGCTGATCGCCGAAACGCCCAGGCCAATCAGGTCGCAATGGCCGTGGGTGGTGTAGCCCTGGAAGTTGCGTTGCAGGGTCTGTTCTTCCTGGGCAATCGCCAGTTCATCGTCGGGCAGGGCGAAGTGGTCCATGCCGATGTAGCGATAGCCGGCGGCGGTGAGCTGCTTAATGGTGCGTTCGAGCATTTCCAGCTTTTGCGCCGGCGCTGGCAGTTCGTGGCCATTGATCCGCCGTTGCGGCATGAACCGTTCCGGCAGATGCGCGTAGTTGAACACCGAGAGTCGATCCGGCTGCAGGCTGATCACTTCCTCGACGGTGCGCGCGAAGTTTTCCGGGGTCTGTTTAGGCAGGCCGTAGATCAGGTCGATATTGATCGAGCGAAATTGCAGGGTGCGCGCGGCATCGATCACTGCGCGGGTTTCTTCCAGGCTTTGCAGGCGATTGACGGCGCGCTGCACGGCCGGATCGAGGTCTTGCAGGCCGATACTGACGCGGTTGAAACCCAGCTCGCGCAGCAGTCCCATGGTCGACCAGTCGGCCTCGCGTGGGTCGATTTCAATACCGTAATCGCCGGAGTCGTCATCCAGAAGATTGAAATGCTTGCGCAGGTGCGCCATCAGTTGCCGCAGTTCGTCGTGGCTGAGGAAAGTCGGCGTGCCGCCGCCAAAGTGCAGTTGCTCGACTTTCTGGGCCGGGTCGAGGTGGCAGGCGATCAGCTGGATTTCCTGCTCCAGCCGTTGCAGGTACGGCGCGGCGCGTCCGCGATCCTTGGTGATGACCTTGTTGCAGGCGCAGTAGTAGCAGATGTTCGCGCAGAACGGCACATGCACGTACAGCGACAACGGGCGCAGGGCTTTGCGGCTGTCGCGCAGGGCATGGAACAGATCGAAGGTGCCGACTTCACCGTGAAATTGCACGGCGGTCGGATACGAGGTGTAGCGCGGCCCCGCCAGGTCATAGCGGCGGATCAAATCGGTGTCCCAACGAATGGCGTCGAGCATGCGGGCATTCCCCCGGATAGGCTGGCAGTGTGGGCGAGTCTAGGGGAGGGGGTTGCGGGGCATCTTGATTTGCATCAACAGGGGATTTGTATTGTTTGTGCGGGCCTCTTCGCGAGCAGGCTCGCTCCCACAGAAGATCTGTGGTGTTCATGCGATCAGTGTGGGAGCGAGCCTGCTCGCGAAGGCCGCACCGCCGATCAATGGCCCATGAGCCAATGCTGATGCGGGCCGGGTAATGTCCAGATCCCGAACACAATCACCAACAACCCGCCGGCCATACGCACACTGCGCTTGCGCAAGATCTCGGTAACCCGTTCCGCCGCCAGCCCGGTCGCCAGCAACACCGGCCAGGTCCCCAGGCCAAACGCAAGCATCAGCAAAGCACTGTCCAGCGCATTGCCCTGACTCGCCGACCACAGCAACGTGCTGTAAACCAGCCCGCACGGCAGCCAGCCCCACAGCGCGCCGAGCAATAATGCACGCGGCAGACTTGATACCGGCAGCAAGCGATTGGCGACCGGCTGAATGTAACGCCACAACCCACGCCCTAGCGACTCAATGCGCGTCAGCCCGCTCCACCAACCGGCGAGATACAAGCCCATGGCGATCAACAGCAACCCGGCCAGTACGCGCATGAACAGCGCCGCCGGACTGTTGGCGACCGCCCAACCGGCGAGGCCGATAAGCAAGCCGGCCGTGGCATAGCTGAGAATTCGCCCGAGGTTGTACGCCAGCAGCAAACGAAAGCGTCGGCTGCGCTGCTCCTTGGGAATCGCCAGGGTCAGTGCGCCCATCAAGCCGCCGCACATGCCCAGGCAGTGGCCGCCGCCAAGCAGGCCAAGAATCAGGGCGGAAACCAGCAACGGCGCCAGTTCAAGCATGCGGTGGCGCCTTGTCGTCCGCTTTGCCGCTCTTGGCTTCGTCCACGGCAGCGGTGTGGTTCGGGTCCTGATCGTCGAACAGGATGCTGTGCGCCGGACTATCGAGGTCGTCGTACTGGCCGCTGTCCACCGCCCAAAAGAAGATGTACACGGCGATGGCCACGATCAGCAGTGCAGCGGGGATCATCACGTAGAGAGCTGGCATCGGTACTCCAGGCCCGTGCGGCTCAGGCCGGCAACGGGCGGGTTTCTGCACGGGTGCTGACGTGCGGCGGACCCGGCAGGCGAGTCAGGCGCAGGGCATTGAGCACCACGGTCAGCGAACTGATCGACATGCCGACCGCGGCCCACACCGGAGTGATCCAGCCGAGGGCGGCGAACGGCAACATGAGGCCATTGTACAGCGCCGCCCACAGCAGGTTCTCGATGATCACCCGACGGGTACGCCGAGCCAATGTGAACGCTTGCACCAGAGCGTCGAGGCGGTTCGACAGCAGCACCGCGTCGGCACTGGTTTTCGCCAGATCGGTGGCCGAGCCCATCGCCACACTGATGTCCGCTGCTGCCAGTACCGGCACGTCGTTGACGCCGTCGCCGAGCATCAGCACTTTGCGGCCTTCCCTGTGCAGTTGTTGCAGCACTTGCAGCTTGTCATCCGGGCGCAAACTGCCGCGTGCCTCGTCAATACCCAGTTGCGCGGCGACGCTGGCGACCATCGGCGAGCTGTCGCCGGACAGCAGCAGCGTGCGCCAGCCGCGTGCCCTGCACGCGGCGAGCAGGGCGGGGGCGTCGTCGCGCAGGCGATCGTCGAGCACCAGCCATGCCAGGGGACCGGCTTCATCACCGAGCAGCAACCATTGGCCTGCCTCGTTTGGCATCGACGGGACGCTGGCATCGCTCAGCGCGCAAACGAAATCTGCCTGACCAATGCGCAAGCGCTGTTCGCCCACCGAACCTTCGAGGCCCAGCCCTGGCGTGCTGTGCACTTCATCCGCGGCCAACGGCGCACGGCCAAAGGCTCGGGCGATCGGGTGTTCGGAGCGGTTTTCCAGCGCAGCGGCGAGGCTCAGGCACCGCTCGCTGTCGAGCGCACCGAGGGGGCGGATCGAGCGCAGCACCAGGCGGCCTTCGGTGAGAGTGCCGGTCTTGTCGAAAATCACCGTGTCGATCTGGTTCAAACCTTCCAGTACATGCCCGCGCGTCAGCAGCAAGCCGAGTTTGTGCAAGGTGCCGGTGGCGGCGGTGAGGGCGGTCGGCGTCGCCAGCGACAGTGCGCACGGGCAGGTCGCGACCAGCATGGCGAGGACGATCCAGAACGCCCGCGACGCATCCAGTTGCCACCACAGCAGGCCGATGGCAGCGGCGGCGATCAGCGACAGCAGCAGGAACCATTGCGCGGCGCGGTCGGCGATTTCTGCCAGTCGCGGTTTCTCGGCCTGGGCGCGGTCGAGCAGGCGCACGATCGCCGACAGCCGGGTGTCGTGGCCCAGCGCCTGAACCTCGACGGTCAGCGCGCCTTCGACATTCAGCGTCCCGGCGGTTACGGCATCGCCGAGCGTGCGCGGTTGCGGCAGGTATTCGCCGGTCAACAGCGATTCGTCGATGCTTGACTGGCCGTCGATGATCTTGCCGTCCGCCGGCAGGACCGAGCCAGGCTGCACCAGAATCCGCTCGCCGACGCGCAGTTCGCTGAGCAAGATGCACTCGCTCTGGCCGTTGGCATCCAGCCGCAAACACGATGCTGGCAACAAGTTGACCAATTGCGCGGTGGCTGCAGCGGTGCGCTCGCGGGCGCGGCGTTCCAGGTAGCGACCGGCGAGCAGAAACAGCGCAAACATGCCGACCGCATCGAAATACAACTCGCCGACGCCGGTGATCGCCGTCCAGATTCCCGCGACGTAAGCACTGCCGATCGCCAGCGAAACAGACACATCCATGGTCAGATGACGTGTGCGCAGATCGCGCATCGCCCCTTTGAAAAACGGTGCGCAGCTGTAGAACACGATCGGCGTGGTCAGGAACAGCGCGACCCAGCGCAGGATCGTGTGCAGTTCGGGGCTGAGATCGATGTTGAATTCCGGCCATGTCGCCATGGTGGCCATCATCGCCTGAAACCACAGCAGCCCGGCAACGCCGAGCTGGCGCAGGGCACGGCGGTTTTCGCTGGCCAGTTGCTCGCTGGCGCGGTCGGCCTGATAGGGGTGGGCGGCGTAGCCGATGTGGCGCAGTTCAGTGAGGATCTGGCTCAGCGGTAATTGCGCATCGGCCCAGCGTACATGCAAGCGGTGGTTGGACAGGTTCAGCCGCGCCTCGGCGACGGCGGGCAGGGTGCGCAGATGTTTTTCGATCAGCCAGCCGCAGGCGGCGCAACTGATGCCTTCCATCAACAGCGTGGTTTCGGCCAGCTCGCCTTCATGGCGCACGAACGGTTGCTGGACGTCGGCGCGGTCGTACAGTGCCAGTTCGTCGGTCAATTGCACCGGCAGTGCTTCGGGGTTGGCCGAGGCTTCGCTGCGGTGTTGGTAATAGCTGTCCAGACCACCAGCGACGATTGCCTCGGCCACGGCCTGACAGCCCGGGCAGCAGAACTCGCGCGGTTGCCCGAGAACGACGGCGGTGAAGCGGCTGCCGGAGGGGACGGGCAGGGCGCAGTGGTAGCAGGGGAGCGGAGTGGTCATGGCATCGTTGAGGGGGTAAGCCCTTGCATTGGGTGTGTCCGCTTGCCCTCACCCCAGCCCTCTCCCAGAGGGAGAGGGAACCGATTGGTGTGAGCTGAAAAAGCGGTGTCAGTCGCCGACATTATTACGGTCATCCGCAAGGCCCCGAAGCGCTGAAGATCAGTCCCCTCTCCCTTTGGGAGAGGGTTAGGGTGAGGGGCTTTTGACCTTGATTCACTTTTTCAGGTCTTCCGCACCCTGCAACGGTTCATCGCCCAGCAGCAGTTCCTTGTCATGGCTGACCAGTTCTTCTTCGAACATGCGCCACACGTGCTCATCCTGGCTGCCCAGCAACTCGACAAACCGCCGACCTTCAACCTTGTCGTTCAACTGACCGATGTAACGCCCGGTCTCGCTCTCGCTGCGAGCCAGAACAATCTTGCGGTCCTTCTCCGGCTGCGTCGGCGAGATCAGATTCAATTCCAGCGTCTGCGGCTGACTGTCACCGCTCAAGCGCAAGTCGACCTCACCGGTAACATCGTCCAGATGCACTGCCGCGCGCATTTTCAAGGTTTGCGCCAGCAGTTCACGGTCCAGCGAACGGTTGATGCCTTTGCCGGCCTCGTAATAGTTGTCGTTGACCAGATTGTCCGGGTTGTTCACCGCAATCGTCACCATCGACAAGGTCAGCGCCACCGAGCAGGCCAGAATGCCGATGATGATCCACGGCCAGAGGTGCTTGTACCAGGGACTTGCAGCGTTTGCGGCAGACATATGCAGTTCTCTCAACGAATTTGCGGGCCGATGAATCGGCTCTTGGCTTCAATATGGACACTGTCGTCATCGGCGTCCTTGAGGATGAACTTCACCTCGTTGGTGCTCGATGGCAGTTGCTCCGGTGCGCTCGACAACTCGACCGGCATGCTGACGATATCGCCGGCAGCCACCTTGATCTCGCGCTTGCCTTGCAGGCGCAGGTCCGGCAGGCCGGCGGCTTCCAGCACGTAAGTGTGGTCGCGCTGATCCTTGTTCATGATTTTCAGGCTGTAGACATTTTCGATCCGGCCTTCAGCGTTTTCCCGGTACAGCACACGGTCCTTGCTGACGTCGAAACCGACCAGCGAGCGCATGAAGAATGCCGCGACCAACAGGCTGATCATCGCCAGCAATACCACCGCATAGCCGATGAGGCGGGGCCGCAGTTTATGGGTTTTCTGCCCGGACAGGTTGTGTTCGGTGGTGTAGCTGATCAGGCCGCGCGGGTAATCCATCTTGTCCATGATGCTGTCGCAGGCATCAATGCATGCGGCGCAGCCGATGCACTCGATCTGCAGGCCGTCGCGAATGTCGATGCCGGTCGGGCAGACCTGCACGCACATCGTGCAGTCGATGCAGTCGCCCAGGCCCAGCGCCTTGTAGTCGATGCCTTTCTTGCGCGGGCCACGGCTTTCGCCGCGGCGCGGGTCGTAGGAAACGATCAGCGTGTCCTTGTCGAACATCACGCTCTGGAAGCGCGCATACGGGCACATGTAGATGCACACCTGCTCACGCAACCAACCGGCGTTGCCATAAGTGGCGAGGGTGAAGAAACCGACCCAGAAGTACGACCAGCCATCGGCCTGGCCGGTGAAGAATTCAATGACCAGTTCGCGGATCGGCGAGAAGTAGCCGACGAAAGTCATGCCGGTGACAAAACCAATCAGCAACCACAGCGAGTGTTTGGCCGCTTTGCGCAGGAACTTGTTGGCGCTCATTGGCGCCTTGTCGAGTTTGATGCGCTGGTTGCGGTCGCCTTCGGTGACCTTTTCGCACCACATGAAAATCCACGTCCACACACTTTGCGGGCAGGTGTAACCGCACCAGACCCGCCCGGCATACACGGTGATGAAAAACAGGCCAAACGCGGCAATGATCAACAGGCCCGAGAGCAAGATGAAGTCCTGCGGCCAGAACGTCGCGCCAAAAATGAAGAACTTGCGCTCCGGCAGGTTCCACCACACGGCCTGATGGCCGCCCCAGTTCAGCCACACCGTACCGAAATACAACAGGAACAGCGCCGCACCGCCGAGCATCCGCAAATTGCGGAACAGGCCGGTGAAGGCGCGCGTGTAGATTTTTTCGCGTGAGGCGTAAAGGTCGACGCTGTTGTTCGGGTTTTTGCTCGGTGGTGTGACGTCGTGTACCGGAATCTGGTTGCTCATCATTGCATCCCACGGCAGTGGAAAAATGCCTTGGTCGATACGTGCCAACCAAGGTCAAAAAGGGCTGTTGCAGTGGCGCGATGATACGCCTGTCGCTCTGGCTCAAGGGTGCGACCTTTGGTCGCGTTGGGTAAAGGGTACGGATGGTGTAGCGATTGCATTAAAGCCTGACGCAGATCAATTGACTTGTTGAGTATGGACGGTTTTTGCCCAGCAGCTAGCGGACGATTCCACGGGGTAAGCGGTGCTTCGTCGCCGATGCCGTCTGACTTGAATCGGCTTGGCTCAATGAACCATTTGCAGGCTTTCAATGGCAGTAATCGTTATGTCTGGTTCAACAGCCTGTTGTTTGTATGGGTCGCGATAGTTTCCATCCTGCATAAAACAGCTGTTCTGCTATTTGTTGGTTTGCGTTTCTGAAATATAACTAATTGATTGTTGTTAATCAGTGCTTTGTGCTTTTTGTTTTTTTCGAATAAGTTTTGTCGGGGCGAAAGTGGTTCGCCTGGTCGCTAATTTAAATGGAGTTTAATGTATGTCTTTGAGTAAGTTTGCAAACACTGTGCTGGGTATTTGTTTATTGGCATCGGTTGCCTCGGCTCAAGCTGTAACGGCAACACCCAAGCACATGGTTTTTGCATCGGATACGCAATACCCGTGGACAGACAAGACGGATAGCGGGGACTTCGAACCTGATTCCGAATTCGACGCTCGTGCCAAGTGGCTGGTGGAAACGCAGCTGGCGAGCATCGCCGACTTCAGAAATCAGCATGGATCTCAAGCGCAGGTTCCTTTGATGATCAATGGCGATATAACCGCTTTTGGACATGGTTGGCAACGTTCGTTCATGAGGGGAATGTTGGACAAGCACTTCAAGGGTGAGTACTTGTACGGCTTGGGTAATCACGACTATGAAAATAACGTCGATGATTGTTTTACCAATAGTTGTGCGGCGGGAAGTATCGTCGAATTCAAAGAGCATCATGAAGGTCGAGTCGACAGCTTTGATCTGCAAATCACCGGTGGGTTTTTGAACAAGACCTATTCAGGCAGCCTTGCTTATTCGAAGAATATTGGTGACGTTCATATGGTTCAGCTCAATAACGATCCGGCGTATACCGCCCGAATTGCTCACCCGCTAAACCCGACGACATTTCAAATCAATGATGCGCTGGACTGGCTGGAAACCGACCTGCGACTCGCGCGGATCGCAGGTTACGCGATCATCATCAATATGCATAAACCGTTCGGCGATAAAGTCTCCCCGGAGCAAAACAGGCGTTTCCTGGACATGATCAGCAAATATCAGGTGACCGCCATTTTTGCCGGCCATTGGCATCGGGACGGCGGGGACGCTTACTGGAAGGGCAGCGTGCCGATGTTCTTGAGCGGCAGTACCTCTCAGCAGACGTATCTGACCGCCAGCTTCACCGATGACCGCAAGCAACTGGAAATCTATCTGGTGAAGAAAAACCAGTGGCGTGACCGGACGCTGATCGACACCGTTGCGGTGCATTCAATCTTTGCCCAACGCCCATGAAAAAAGCCCCGCCGGTGACTTGGCGGGGTATTCCTGTATCAGTTATTGGCGGCTATCCACGGGTTGATCAGAGGAGCGCCGCTGAGTTGAAAGTCCGCTATGTTGCGAGTCACCAGCGTAAGCCCGTGCACAAGCGCGGTGGCGGCGATCAAGGCGTCGCATTCGCTGCTGCGGTCAGGTACATGCAATCGTGCGCACCGGGTGGCGACGATGGTATCGACCGGCAGGATTCTTCCAGAGAACGCTGGCTTGACGTGATGCTCCAGCCAGTTGCGCAACAGATGCCCTTGTGAAAGGTCGCGACGTTCGATACGCATAACGCCGGTTTCCAGTTCCAGCACCGTGATTGCAGATATATACAGACTTGCCGGGGGGATGCTGTTTGCCCATGTCACTACATGCCGGTCGGCTTGGGGTTTTCGCAGCTCGGAAACTACGTTGGTATCCAGTAGGAACATCAAGAAAGGTCCACGCTACGAGGAGTGATGAGGGCGCGCTCGGGTTCGAACTCGATTTCAGGCGCATTCGGCATCACCAGCAGATCGGCGATGCTGGTCTGGCTGCCGGTCAGTTTGTGGTACTCCTCGATGCTCAGCAGTACATGGGCAGGCTTGCCCCGGTCGGTAATGATGACGGGGCCCTGGTGCGCGGCCTTTTTGGCAGCACTGGTGTCCTGATTGAATTCGCGGCTGGAAATGGTTGTGATGGCCATCATGTACGGCCTCCAAAAGATATCAGGTAGAAACGTTACTACTTCGGGTTTTCCCCGGCAATCGAAAAACTGGTTTGCGGACGATCGGTTTATCGCTGTCATATCGGCACCGGCGAAAGCCCACCCCTCGTCATAGGGGAGGGTTGCGAAGTGTGGGAGAGCATTCTGTGCGACTGGCTGGCCCGTCAGGGCAATCTGCCGCCGCCGAGGCCGTCCAGCCCGCCACCGTTACCCGGGGTGCTCAGGGTATTTTGCGATATTGATCGTTCGGGTTGTACCGGCGGCGTTGCGGGTTTTGGCTGATCATCTGGCTGGGGTTGTGGTTGCGTTTGCAGCGTACGTTCGTCTGTCATCGACATCCGGGCTTCATCCTTGAAGGTTCTCCGCGATGCGGCTCATCGCGGTGAAAAAAACCTACAGGGCAGCGCTGCAGCGGTCCATAAACCAAATGTCTCAAAGCGTGAATGCCAGCATGAAAAAGGCCCCGCCAATCGAAATGGGCGGGGCCTTTTTTGTGTCGAGCGTCGGCCTTATTCGGCGTTCGCCTCCGGTGCTTTTTCACCGTGGGACAGGCTGTAAACATACGCCGCGAGCAGGTGCACCTTGTCGTTGCCCTGCAGTTGTTCCTGCGCCGGCATCTGGCCCTGGCGGCCGTAACGGATGGTCTGCTGCAGTTGCGCGAAGCTCGAGCCGTAGATGAACGCGCCCGGATGGGTCAGGTCTGGCGCGCCCATGGCTGGAGTGCCTTTACCGGCCGGGCCGTGGCAGGCCACGCAGTTGGCCGCGAACAGTTTCTGCCCGCTGGCCGGGTCAGCCTTGGTGCCTTCCGGCAGTTTGCGCCCGTCGAGGTTGGTCACGACAAACGCTGCCACGTCGGCTACGCCTTGCTCGCCGATCACTTCCGCCCACGCCGGCATCACCGCGTGGCGGCCGCCCATGATGGTGGTCTTGATGGTTTCCGGCTCGCCGCCCCAGCGCCAGTCGGCATCGGTCAGGTTAGGGAAGCCATAGGCACCTTTGGCGTCGGAACCGTGGCACACCGAGCAGTTGGAGGCGAACAGCCGGCCGCCCATTTTCAGTGCTTGCGGGTCCTTGGCGACTTCTTCGATCGGCATCGCCGCGAACTTGGCGAAGATCGGGCCGAAGCGGGCGTCCGAGCGGGCCATTTCCTTTTCCCATTCGTGTACACCGGTCCAGCCGGTCTGGCCGTTGGCGAACGCGGTCTGCTTCTCGGTATCCAGATAGTTGTAACCCGGCAGCAGACCTTTCCAGTTGCCCAGACCCGGGTACAGCACCAGGTAGCCCAAGGCGAAAATGATGGTGCCGACGAACAGCATGAACCACCATTTCGGCAGCGGGTTGTCGTACTCCTCGATCCCGTCGAAGGAGTGGCCGACCGTCTCGTCCGTCTGTTCGCTGCGCTGGCCCTTGCGGGTCGACAGCAACAGCCAGGTCAGGGCGAAGATCGTACCGAGACTGAGGACTGTGACGTACAGACTCCAGAATGTAGTCATTCTTTGTTACTCCTAGAAGCTTGCTCGACGTGCTTGATGGCTTCGGGATCATCCGCAAAAGGCAACAAGGTCGCGTCTTCAAACTCCGACTTGCGCTTGGGGCTGAACACCCACAATGCCAGACCGATAAAGGCCACCATCACGACAACGGTGCCCAGGCCGCGAATCATCCCGATATCCATCAGATTCACCGTTTGCTTTTGATGATGGTGCCCAGGCCTTGCAGATAGGCCACCAGCGCGTCCATTTCGGTTTTGCCCTTCACGGCATCCTGTGCACCGGCGATGTCTTCGTCGGTGTAAGGGACGCCGAGGGTGCGCAACACTTCCATTTTCTTCGCGGTTTCCTTGCCGTCGAGCTTGTTTTCCACGAGGAACGGATAAGCCGGCATTTTCGACTCGGGCACCACGTTGCGCGGGTTGTACAAGTGCGCACGTTGCCAGTCATCGGAGTAACGACCGCCGACACGGGCCAGGTCCGGGCCGGTACGTTTGGAACCCCACAGGAACGGGTGGTCCCAGACGCTTTCACCGGCAACCGAATAGTGCCCGTAGCGTTCGGTTTCAGCGCGGAACGGGCGGATCATCTGCGAGTGGCAGCCGACACAACCGTTGGCGATGTAGACGTCGCGGCCTTCCAGTTCCAGCGCCGAGCGTGGCTTCATGCCCTCGACCGGTTTGTTGGTGACGTCCTGGAAGAACAGCGGAACAATTTGAGTCAAGCCACCGACGCTGACGGCGATGACCATGAAGAAGGCCAGCAGGCCAATATTCTTCTCGACAGCTTCATGCTTCATCAGTGAGCTCCAACGACGGCAATCTTGGCGGCGGCTTCGGCTTCAACCGGGTCCGACGCACGGACGGTGCGGTACACGTTGTACGCCATCAGCAACATGCCGCTGGCAAAGAACGCCCCGCCCAGCGCACGCACGATGAATCCCGGGTGGCTGGCCTGCAGCGCTTCGACGAATGAGTAGGTGAGGGTGCCGTCATCGTTGATTGCACGCCACATCAGGCCCTGGGTGATGCCGTTGACCCACATCGAGGCGATGTACAGCACGGTGCCAATAGTGGCGAGCCAGAAGTGCGCGTTGATCAGGCCGGTGCTGTGCATCTGCGCGCGGCCGAACAGTTTCGGAATCATGTGGTAGATCGCGCCGATCGAAATCATGGCTACCCAGCCGAGAGCACCGGCGTGTACGTGGCCGATGGTCCAGTCGGTGTAGTGCGAGAGCGAGTTGACGGTCTTGATCGCCATCATCGGCCCTTCGAAGGTCGACATGCCGTAGAACGCCAGCGAGACCACGAGGAAGCGCAGGATCGGGTCGGTGCGCAATTTATGCCAGGCGCCCGAGAGGGTCATCATGCCGTTGATCATGCCGCCCCAGCTTGGCGCCAGGAGAATGATCGACATTGCCATGCCCAGCGACTGCGCCCAATCCGGCAGGGCGGTGTAGTGCAGGTGGTGCGGGCCGGCCCAGATGTACAGGGTGATCAGTGCCCAGAAGTGCACGATCGACAGGCGATAGGAGTAGATCGGGCGTTCGGCCTGTTTCGGCACGAAGTAGTACATCATCCCGAGAAAACCGGTGGTCAGGAAAAAGCCCACGGCGTTGTGGCCGTACCACCACTGGATCATTGCATCGGTGGCGCCGGAGTAGGCCGAGTACGACTTGAACAGGCTGACCGGCAGCGACATGTGGTTGACGATGTGCAGCATCGCGGTCACGACAATGAACGCGCCGTAGAACCAGTTACCGACATAGATGTGCTTGGTCTTGCGCTTGGTGATGGTGCCGAAGAACACCAGACCGTAGGTGACCCAGACAATCGCCAGCAGAATCGCGATTGGCCATTCCAGCTCGGCGTATTCCTTGGTGGTGGTGTAACCCAGCGGCAAGGTCACGATGGCGCCGACAATCACCGCTTGCCAGCCCCAGAAGGTGAAGGCTGCGAGGCTGTCGGAAATCAGTCGCGTCTGGCAGGTTCGCTGCACGACATAGTAGGAAGTGGCGAACAGTGCACAACCACCGAAGGCAAAAATCACCAGGTTTGTGTGCAACGGGCGCAAGCGTCCAAAGCTCGTCCACGGCAGACCGAAGTTCAGTTCCGGCCAGACCAGTTGCGAGGCGATGAAGACACCGAGCCCCATGCCAAGGATCCCCCAGACCACCGTCATGATGGCGAACTGGCGGACTACCTTATAGTTATAAGCAGTCGGACTGATTGCTGTGCTCATTCTAAGGTTCCACGGTTTGGGTATTTTTATAGGGATAAAATCGGCCGCAAGTATGTATAAAGCAGGGGGTCATTGCAACGCGCCATGACCTGGGTCAATGCTTTCCAACGCTGATTCTGCGGCCTTTCCATGTGCCGCGTAAGGTCAAAAATGGCCTCTGACAAAATGTCGCAGTGGACGAAAAATCTGCGTGGTCCGGATCGCTGTCGACGGCGTCTGTTCCTGCGTCGTATTCGGGAGGATGAAGAGCAATCGGCGCAACAGCCGGTATCCATTGGCGTTGGCGGCGAATCCGTCTGCCGGTTCATCGAACGCATCGCTCAAAATCGTTCTGCGACCGCAACGAGCCGGTCCGCTTCGATGAAGCGTAGACCCGAATCCGGGGTTCCGAAAGGTGAGGGTAGAAGGGGTGCGACAAAAAGAAGCAGCTAAGAGCTACAAGCTGCAAGCGACTAGTAAATGCAAGTCGCCTGCAGAATTGTATACATGGATGTTGATTTTACTTGGAGCTTTCAGCTTGAAGCTTGCCGCTCAATTGCTCACTATTCTTTGAAAGGCTGTACACATAGGCAGCTAGCAATTGCACTTTATCGTTGCCCAGCAGCTCGTTCTGCGCTGGCATGTGTCCTTGCCGACCGTGGCGTATGGTCTGCTCCAATTGCGTCAGACTGGTGCCATAGATGAAGCCGGCCGGGTGCGTCAGGTTCGGCGCGCCCATCGCCGCAGTGCCTTGGCCGTTGGCGCCATGACAGGCGACGCAAGTAGTGCTGAACGCCTGCTGCCCGGCCTGCAGATCCGCCTTGCTGTCGGCGGGTAGCGGCAGGCCGGCCAGTTCGTGGCGCACATAGGCGGCAACGTTTTTCACTCCGGCCTCACCGAGTACTTCGCCCCAGGCTGGCATCGCTGCCATCCGCCCACCCATGATGGTGGTCTTGATGGTTTCGGCGTCGCCGCCCCAGCGCCAGTCACTGTCGGCGAGGTTAGGGAAGCCGAACGCGCCCTTGGCATCCGAGCCGTGGCACACCGAGCAGCTGGAGGCGAACAGACGGCCGCCCATTTTCAGCGCTTGTGGATCTTTGGCTACTTCTTCCAGCGGCATCGCAGCGAATTTGGCGAAGATCGGCCCGAAGCGGGCGTCAGCCTTGTTCATTTCCTTTTCCCATTCGTGCACGCCGGTCCAGCCATCCTCGTAACCGGGCAGGATGCCTTTCCAGTTACCCAGGCCCGGATACAGAATCAGATAGCCCACCGAGAACACCAGCGTGCCGGCGAACAGCATGAACCACCACTGCGGCAGCGGGTTGTCGTACTCCTCGATGCCGTCGAAGCTGTGGCCCATGGTCTGGTCGACGCTGCCTTTGGTCTCGCCCCGGCGGGTGCCGATCAGCAGCCAGGTCAGGCCGATCAGGCTGCCGAGGGTCAGTACGCAGATCCACGTACTCCAGAAGGTGGTCATGACCGGGTACTCCTTGTTTCAGGGGCTGAAGGTGTTTCGGGTAGTGGTTCGTCGGCGAACGGCAGCAAGCGTGCTTCGGCAAATTCCGCGGTGCGCTTGCGGTTGAACACCCACAAAGTCAGGCCGACGAAGGCGACGAACACCACGACCGTGCCGAGGCCACGGATGAGGCCAGTGCTCATTTCAATGACCATGAATCACCTCTTGCTCTTGATCGCAGTGCCGAGCACTTGCAGGTAGGCGACGAGGGCGTCCATTTCGGTCTTGCCCTTGAGGCTGGCGACCGCGCCGCTGATGTCGTCGTCGGTGTACGGCACGCCAAGGGTGCGCATGGTTTTCAGCTTGGTTTCGGTGTGGCTGCTGTCGACCGCTTGGGTGACCAGCCAGGGGTAGGCCGGCATCTTCGATTCCGGTACAACGTTGCGCGGGTTGTACAAGTGCGCGCGGTGCCAGTCATCCGAGTAACGCGCGCCAACGCGGGCGAGGTCCGGCCCGGTGCGTTTCGAACCCCACAGGAACGGGTGATCCCAGACGCTTTCACCGGCCACCGAGTAGTGCCCGTAACGTTCGGTTTCGGCGCGAAACGGGCGGATCATCTGCGAATGGCAACCGACGCAGCCTTCGCGGATATAGATGTCGCGCCCTTCCAGTTGCAGCGCGGTGTAGGGCTTCATGCCTTCCACCGGTTTGTTGGTGACGTCCTGGAAGAACAGCGGGACGATCTGGGTCAGGCCGCCGATGCTCACGGCGAACACCATCAGCAGCATCAGCAGGCCCACGTTCTTTTCAATCGTTTCATGTTTCATGGCGGACTCCTCAGGCCATCTGCGCGGCAGCGACGACGTCGGCAGGCTGCGAGGCCCGCACGGTGCGCCAGGTGTTGTAAGCCATCAGCAGCATGCCGCTCAGGAAAATCGCTCCGCCGATCAGCCGCACGACAAAGCCCGGATGGCTGGCCACCAGGGTTTCGACGAAGGAGTAAGTCAGCGTGCCGTCTTCGTTCACCGCACGCCACATCAGGCCCTGGGCAATGCCGTTGACCCACATCGACGCGATGTAGAGCACGGTGCCGATGGTCGCGAGCCAGAAATGCGCATTGATCAGGCCGATGCTGTGCATCTGCGCCTTGCCAAAGATTTTCGGGATCATGTGGTACAGCGCGCCGATCGAAATCATCGCCACCCAGCCGAGCGCGCCGGCGTGAACGTGGCCGATGGTCCAGTCGGTGTAGTGGGAGAGGGCGTTGACGGTCTTGATCGCCATCATCGGCCCTTCGAAGGTCGACATGCCGTAGAACGCCAGCGACACCACGAGGAACCGCAGGATCGGGTCACTGCGCAACTTATGCCAGGCGCCGGACAAGGTCATCATGCCGTTGATCATGCCGCCCCAGCTCGGCGCCAGCAGAATCAGCGACATCACCATGCCCAGCGACTGCGCCCAGTCCGGCAGCGCGGTGTAGTGCAAGTGGTGCGGGCCGGCCCAGATGTACAGGGTGATCAAGGCCCAGAAGTGCACGATCGACAAGCGATACGAATACACCGGACGCTCGGCCTGTTTCGGTACGAAGTAATACATCATGCCGAGGAAGCCTGCGGTGAGGAAAAAGCCCACGGCGTTGTGGCCGTACCACCACTGCACCATCGCGTCGGTTGCACCGGCGTACAGCGAATAGGACTTGGTGAAACTTACCGGCAACTCAAGGTTATTGACGATGTGCAGGATCGCCACGGTGATGATGAAACCGCCGAAGAACCAGTTGCCTACATAGATGTGCTTGGTCTTGCGCTGCATGATCGTGCCGAAGAACACGATCGCGTAGGCGACCCAGACGATGGTGATCAGAATGTCGATCGGCCATTCCAGCTCGGCGTATTCCTTGGAACTGGTGTAACCCAGCGGCAGGCTGATCGCCGCCAGCAGGATCACCAGTTGCCAGCCCCAGAAGCAGAACGCGGCGATTTTCGGTGCAAACAGTTGCGTCTGGCAGGTGCGTTGCACCGAGTAGAACGAACTGGCGAACAGCGCGCAGCCACCGAAGGCGAAGATCACCGCGTTGGTGTGCAGCGGGCGCAGACGGCCGAAACTGGTCCAGGGCAAATCGAAGTTGAGTTGCGGCCAGACCAATTGCGCCGCGAGAAAAACCCCGAGGCCCATGCCGACGATGCCCCACACCACCGTCATAATGGCGAATTGGCGGACCACCTTGTAGTTGTAGGCGGTACTGATAGAAGTGTTCATGGTTCCCCATCCACGGTTCAGCCGAAGTGAGCGCGCGCAAACGACGCGAATCCTTCGCCTGGAGTTATAGGCAGACTAAAAGCGAGGCAAGCATGGACAAACAGCACAAGGCCAGTATTGACGGGGATCAATGGGCGCAGTGTGTGCGTGATCATGGGTGGCTTTGGGATGCCGCTGTTGGTGAGGCTTCGGCGACGTTGATCCTGGCGCATGGGTCTGGGGCGCCGATGGATAGCGACTGGATGAACGACATGGCTGGGCGCCTTGCCGGGCTTGGGGTCAACGTGTTGCGGTTTGAGTTTCCTTATATGGCGCAGCGGCGGGTTGATGGGGTTAAACGGCCGCCGAATCCTGCGGCGAAGTTGTTGGAGTGCTGGCGGGAGGTGTTTGCGGTTGTGCAGCGTCAGGTCGCTGGGGTTTTGGCGATTGGCGGGAAATCGATGGGGGGGCGGATGGCCAGTTTGCTGGCGGATGAGTTGGGGGTGGATGCGCTGGTGTGTCTGGGGTATCCGTTTTATGCGGTGGGGAAGCCGGAAAAGCCGCGGGTTGAGCATTTGGCTTCGCTGCGCACGCGGACGTTGATTGTGCAAGGCGAGCGGGATGCGCTTGGCAATCGTGAGGCTGTCGAGGCTTACGATCTATCGCCGAGTATTGGGGTGTTTTGGTTGGCCTCCGGGGACCATGATTTGAAGCCGCTCAAGGCTTCTGGCTTTACGCATTCGGATCATTTGGCGAGTGCTGCGCAGAAGGTGGCTGAATTTCTTCGCGCCTGAGTTATAGCCGGGCCGGTATTTTGAATTGCATGAAGCTCTGCCCCCTTTCCCCCTCGCCCCCCTTGGGGGAGAGGGTTGGGGTGAGGGGGTTCGCTTTTGATCTTGGCTCTTGAGGACATATCCGTTGCTGCGGTAACGGCTGCTTAGGGTTCCGCCCTTACGGCGGGTCACCTTTTTCAAACGCCAAAAAGGTAACCCAAAACGCTTGCTCCTACGTACGGCCCTCGCAGGCTCGGGTCCCTTCGCTCCGGGATCGATCTGGGCGCAGCGGCTACGGTTTGCTTCGCTGCACCTCCTTGCGCTGTGTACGACTTCGTCGTACGGTCGCTGCGCTCCCTCGCCCGGATCGATCCCTCTACTCAGCCTTCCGACGTCGCCGGTGGATCAAGATCAAAAGCACTCGAGCTAACGCTCATTGTTGAGTGGTTAGAAGCGTCGCATGGCTTGGGATTTGTGGTGGATTCGCCCCTCACCCCAGCCCTCTCCCCCTGGAGAGGGAGCCGATTTTTGAGCGTTTCAAATTTTGCGTACGACTCGGTATTGCAGGTTGGTGTAGCTCTCGCATCGCCCACGGTCAGTCCCCTCTCCCTCTGGGAGAGGGCTAGGGTGAGGGGCTCTTGATTTTCAAACTCAAGTTCGACTCGGTATTTCATGTCGGCGCATCTCTCGCATTCACCTTGGTCAGTTCCCTCTCCCTCTGGGAGAGGGCTAGGGTGAGGGACAATTTCACTGACAGGTTAAAAAACTGGAAGCTCTCTCGGTCCGGCATTTTCTGTGCGTAAACATGATTTTTTGAGCGTGTTTAAAGTACACAGGCCGTTACGCCATAACGCCTACAACTCCTTGCGCCGTCGCCTACGCGTACGCCAGAATCCGCCGGCTTACACGGCTATGGGGCGGGCTATATCGTTTGTCGGTCACTGCAAATCAGTGACCGGGTTTGGTAGCCCGTCTGTAATAGCCGTGTGGCGACACCTGATTGAAGCTTCTCTATCGAGGCTCGATTTATGGTGGTCATGCGTGGGGCTCACTTGTGAGCGCCGGGTTCCTATTGCAGCCGGTCTACCAACCCGCGTATGGCCACCACCCACTCGTTTGGTAGCGAGCGTGATGGCTTCCTAAACTGCGATAGGAGTTTCATCCATGTTCAAAATCACACCCAATCCACCCGTCACCGACCAAATCCCCCACGATCCAGCGCATACCCCGCAAAAGATCAAAGAAGCCACCGACCGCGCCCTCGATTACTACCTCAAACCCGAAGACCTGGCGGCCGCGCCAAGCGCGCCGAAACACCGCCCGGTCTATCTCGTCGACCCGACACTGGATGACGAAACCCTGCTGGTCGAGGCGAGCGCGTCGCTTTCATATGCTCATGCCATGGCCGGCAACATTGCCCACTCGATAGGCGGCCCGGAGCGTAAACCGCTGCTGGCGCTGCAACAGGTGATCATGCTCAACGAGCTGCTGGTCAATCGACTGTTGGATAAGCTGAAGTTGCCTCAATAATTCCGCTGGTTGTTATAGCCTCATCGCGAGCAGGCTCGCTCCCCCAGGAGATTGGTGTCTGGCAAATAATCTGTAATCGCCGCAGATCCAATGTAGGAGTGGGCCTGCTCGCGATGACGGCTTGCCAGACTCCGTCGGTGACCCGTTGAGGAAATAGCGGGCCAGCAGCGTGGAATTGCGTGTGGCGCAGTTCAGTGCAGCGCCATCACCCTTACTCGTTCAAATCCTTGACCAGATAGTCGCCAACAATCTGCGAAACACCGGTCAACGCGGTGCGTACCAGTTCCGGTTCGGTGCGATAGCGCAGCGGCTCGTAACCGTAGGTGTTGGCGCCGTTAAACGGGGTGATCGGCTCGTTGCGCTGCCAGATCAATTCGTCGCCGCGCTTCATCACGCCGCTGACCGCAATGGTCGGGTAAACCACGCTGCTGAACCCCTGGGTCAGAGCGAAGCCCCAGTTGAATACGGTCAGTTCAATCTGCGCGTCCGCCGGTTCGTTGGCGCCGACGATTTTGAAGCGGCCGCTGGCGGCGAGTTTTTCTTCGAAGCTCTTTTTCACCAGGTCGCCGAGGTTGATGTTGGCGGTTTCCATGTTGTACAGGATCGCATCGACGGTCGACATGGAGGCCAGGTCGCCGGCCTTCAAACCAGCGGCAAAACCGGCACCGCCGAGTGCCGCCGTACCGATTTTGCCAGCGCCCGCCGCCAGACCTACGCCGGTGCCGACGCCCGCGCCAATGGCGGCGCCCCATGCTTGTTCGCGGCCCATATAGCTCATTTCCCGGGGTTTCCATGACACCGGGAGGATTTTCACGGTGTGGATCTGGGTACGGTATTCGGGCTTGAATTTCTGGTTGGCGCATCCGGCCAGGAACAGAACGGCGAACATCAGGACAGCGAACTTCTTCATGAAGGACTCACAACAAGGAACGGATTTGCGGAGGTTGTCGTCCGCATGCAGGAATTCTGAAGGGGGAGTGCATGCTAATGTGCCACTATCGCGGCGACACAGTCCCGCGCCTGAATTGCGCTGCTGCCAGAACGTGGAAGCGCGTATCGGAAAACTCGCTGAACACACACAGCCGCAAAGGCTAGCGTTTCGCGCTCTATTGCGAGAGACCTGTCATGGATGACCTGTTGGCTACATTATCCGGGCGCATGCAATATCTGGTGTGCACGTCGTTCGCGGCGCTGTCTGGAGCGTGAAGGATTTTCGTGATTCGCATGAATACAGGGTTGGTGTGATTGCGAAAAACCATAAACGGATGGTCGCTCGAAAATGCTCGGAAGCGACTGGACATGGAGTGACGATCCTGTGAGGCATAAAAGGCCTCGCGAGCAGGCTCACTCCTACAGGAAGCCGTGGCCGGACGCATAATTAGTGACAACGGCAGATCGAGTGTAGGAGTGAGCCTGCTCGCGATAGCGGTCTGCCAGACGTCACCAATCCCGGAACCAAGAAAACCGGGCAACTTTCACCGTCCGGGCCGGTCTGCGTGATTGAGTAGCGACCGGCAAACGATAGAACCTGACACCCACAAGCACCAATCGGCGCATTCCGGCGCAATTGTAGGCAATGTCTGCATTGTTTCAGGAGGGCGTCCCCGGTAGTGATAACACTCATCGCGGGCGAGGAACACGCTGAGCGACTATGTGCTCTGAGGGAAATGTTCGCTCAGCTCTATTGCCACGCCGTATTTTTTCTTCAAACCAGCATCATGAGTGACAATTATTAAGCAGGGTATGTTGGCGGCGAGCCAATCAATGATTTTGCGAGCTGTTATCCCGTCAAGTGAAGAGGTCGGCTCGTCTAGTATTAACGTATGTTTATCTCTTAGAATCGCTCGGCCAATAGCAATTCGTTGTCTTTCTCCCCCGCTCAGTTCATTGTTCGCGGCGCCTATCACGGTATCCAATAATTTTTCTGTATAAGAGTCGTCTTGTGAAAACCCCAGAAGTTCAATGACCCATCTTAGCTTTTGCGATGAGATATTCTTCGCTCCATAAAGCAGGTTGTCTTTGAGGGTGCCAGCTATGAGTATAGGTTGCTGTGGTGCAACGGAAACCTCAGAGAGTATGAATTCGCTCATGGCCTCGTTTATCAAGTGTCCTCTATAATGTACGGTTCCAGTGTGGTTTTCTTCGAGGCCTAAAAGCGTATTGATGAGTGTTGTTTTTCCTGCGCCAGAATTACCCGATATGATATTTACGCCTTGTTTGAATTGATAGTTGATTCTGGAAAATATAACGTTATTTTCCTTGGTGAGTGATAGGTCTCTAAGAACAAAACCTTGTCCGTTGTGAGAGGTGCTCGGGTAATGCGAAATATTGGTTTTTTCTTCGATATATTTAACGCCGTCATCCAGAGAAACAAGGTTTCCCTGAAGGTTTATCAGTGTTCCAGCCATTAGATGTAATTGCATCGTGAACATTGTAATATAGCCGGTGATCATGATGAAATCACCTGAGGTGAATATCGAATGATAATTCACTCCTGCCAGGATTACGAAAAAAGCTAAAACAGTTCCAATTGCAAGTCCTTGGGCGGCGATGCGAATGCCCATATGAAGATTGGCTTTCCTGATTGTCTTGACATAGTTGTCGAAAAAATTTCTGCCTGCATTGCACTCCTTAAGTTGGGTATTATTGAGCCTTATGTCATAAGTGCGGCCAAGTCTTTCGACTGTATAACTGGATAGTTTGGCGTCTGCCTCAAATAATTCTCGATGAACGCTGGAACTGGACCTGGCGACGTAAATTGATATGCATATAAGTACTAAGGAAGAGAAAAGGAAGAAGAATGCATAGGCGGGGCCCATGATCGCGTACAACACACTTATGGCGATGATGATTTCTACAACGATAGGAGTAATTGTCCAGAATACGCCTATGGTTATCATGCTGAAACTGCTTGCGGATCTGTTTATGTCGGCGACAACAAATCCGGGGTCCAGAGTTTTTTGTTTTTTATATGGATATTGAAAGATTCTGTTAATGATTGTTTCGTAGATTGTAGTGTCGCACTTTGCAAGTATCCAGGCAGATAATATTCCACGTATATTCGAAAGAACCTGCGAGAGAGTCCATATAGCCGAATAAGATGCTGCAAAAAACAGAAACTGTGTTTGCATGCTATTTGATTCGTGAATCGAGTTGGCAGCATTTCTCAATATAACCGGGAGAAGGGAGTTCAGGGCGCTGCAGAGGAGAAATATTGCTGATATTCCGACAAAGCTGGCGGTAAACCAGCGATAGTTTTTTGATATTATTTTAAAGATCTTTATGTATTGATGGAGCCAGTTCATTTTTGAGCAGCCTTATATTGTTAAGATTTTAGGGAGCTTGCGCGACAGGTGTGGATCATCGGCAATGACTTCTCCATTTATTTCAATCCAGGCGTGCGAAAGGAAATCATATAACTGAACGCCAATAAAGAAGTCACAGTTCTTATTGTTTCTCATGGTGTGTTTGAAAAGGCAGATAGAAGATTCGAGGCACTTGACCTTAAATGGCAATACAAACGAGGCGATGCGAATGCCTTGCGCATAGCTTTCAATACTTTCGTGCCAAGCTGATAAAGGGTTTCCTGATAGAGCTTTTTTTGAGGCTCTCATGCTATTTAGGCAGGTTTCCAGGCCACCAAGTGCGATTGTTAGCTTTAAGTGCAGGAGGTCCAGGCATGCCCGCATTGTTGGTAGCAATTTAAAGCGTTGACGAGGGTTTTGCCTTTTTATTCTCCACGTATAGTTATCAATACCTTCATAGTCATCATTCGCTTTTGTTAAAGGGATGGCGTTGTCAATAGAATCAGTGATGATGTTTAGAGAGGTGAGTTCGTGTCGAATCTCGTTGTATTCCTCGCAGTCGTTATCGCCGTTAGTCAGTGTTGCGGTTTGCGATTCGTTAAAAATTAAGTATGTGTCGAGCTTTTCATCTAGGACGACGAGTTGATTATCTATCAAGATGGCATGTGCGTGAGGCTGAAAAGTAAAATCCATTTTGCCTTTTCTCTTTAAGATTTTTTAATTAAGGAAGCGCATATAATGTTCAGCAGATTTTTTTCGACGCCTCCAAATCCCAGTGCTGAGCGATTTATAGAGTTTTCTATGTTGGGCATGTTAATTATATCTTCTTGGCTCATCCAACTGCTGCGGAGCTTGCTTATAATGTCTTTTTGATGAAATTTTAATGCTTTTTGATAGGCGCCTGTTATATGCCCCTTGTCACGTCGAAGTAGTATGTGTGGGTATTTTTTTCTGAAGGCTCGCTTTAATGGTAGTCTGGTTTCACTTTCATCGAACATGCTGTATGGGTCTTGTGTGAGTACATATTCAATGATTTTCTGGCTTGTGAATGGATAAATTATGTTGCCGAACTTGTTAAGGGTCGAACTCATCGAGTTCTGAAAAACGGCCTGAGCTATAGCTTGTACATGTTCCTCGGCCAGGCTCTTGGACTTTATTGCTTTCCTTTGCGGCAAACACTTCGTGTTGAAAAAATAACTTAACTGATCAGCCTCGTTGTTTTGTTTCCGCCTGTTTTGAGTAAGGGTTTGGTAGAGGTTTGACCCTGTCAGTTTGGAGATCGTTGCAGCTATACTGAAACCCTTGAAAAACCTCTTTTCTCTAATTAAATGTTGGAATGCAGCGGAGGGGACGGGGTCTAGAAACAAATGATCACCTCCATGCCCATCCAATACAATGAATTCGTCTCCCAGTTGGGAGAGGATAAAGTCTCTTTCTTTCTTGAATACTTGCTCTGAAGCCATGCTGGAGCTAATGTGGAAATGATCAGTCGGATTCACTTCCTGGAAAAAGTCTTCTGGTTCAAGTTTGAATAATATGTGGTTCACTTCAAGTGTTTTGCATAGAGCGGTGGCTGTGTTTTTATCATTATTTGCACTGCATTTTTCGTCGAACCAAGTGATGGCGGTAACGTGATCTTTCCCAGCGACTTCGATCGCTGCAAGTAGTAAGCACGTTGAATCGACACCTCCCGAGAAACGCACTACAAGCTTTTCATGTTTGTTTTTAATATGCTCTTTGGCGATGTAGTCAATTATCAATTCAAAAGGGTCTTGATTTGCGAATGGGTGTTGGTCTTGAAGGTGGGTGAGGTTGGTTTCAATGGTGCTGGTCTTTAATTTGGCATCGTATGTGTATGTGTGGGATGGAGGGAGCATTAGGAATCCCTGCCAGTAAGTGGGCATTAAAACAGGTTCGTCTTGGGTGAGTTGGCGAATTATTTGATATCTGTCCGGTTCTTTGTTGAATATGGATTGCTCGAAATTGCCACTCACAATACTGCCGATACTACTGTCGATTATTATCAACTTGCAGGATGATAAGGGGTTTGCATGCACTATTTTTTCTGCGGTGGGGTATTGTTGTGCTGAATTAGGGTTGTGCGCTTGATAGCGCTTTTCTTTGTTGTTCATGGCCACTCCTTGGCTTCATGTGAGCTGGACCGGTTATTGAGCGCCCTGTAGGGGTGCTCAATAATGACGTTTAGGCGTTACCTCGGGCTTGGGATTCTAGGGCCGCCGCAATCTGGCCGAAAAATAAAGTATTTGCCTTCCAGGACGCAGCCTCCACCGTAGCCATTTATCGTTGGGGACGCTTTGAACATCAAAGGGCGGCTTGTTTTATCGAGAGTGACGTACTTGTTTCTTTTTAACATGATGCAATCCTCTTTTCTAAGTTAGATGCCTTAATAAGCTGTGGATGATTGTTGAGAGTTGCGTATTGAGTAACGGGGGCAGATCAAGAAACATTTCTCGAACAGGCATTCCCCTGAGGGAACCTGTTCTCAAAATCGTTTCGCGGTTTTTTCAGAACAAGGTCACGATAGAGCCCGTGCGCCAGGCGTACAAGCCAGCGGATTCTGTCGTTGATGTAGGTAATGGCGAGGGGGTCTGTAGGCTTCAGGTGGTGTTGCGATGCGTGTTTTAAACGTGTTCTGGGTTGATCTTAAACATCCTCCGCGAAGTGATCTGATCGTCGAGATTCCTGCATGACCAGCGCCTGTTGGGAATCGGTCTGCCCACAACGTCCGTTTCATACAGGCAAAAAAAAACCCGGAAGCTCACGCCGTCCGGGTTTTTTTCGTTACAGCCATCCAATCAGCGGTTAAACCGCTCCACCAACGAATACTGGGTATTGGCCGTCTTCGTCAGCTCTTCACTGAGCAACGCCGAGTTATGCGCCTGTTCCGAGGTCTGGTCCGCCAGTTCCGAGATGTTGCTGATGTTGCGGCTGATCTCTTCAGCCACCGCACTTTGCTCTTCGGTTGCCGCAGCGATCTGCGTGGTCATGTCGGTGATGTTGGCCACTGCTTCGCTGATGCCGACCAGTGCCTGATCCGCTTCCAATACCCGCGCGACACCTTCTTCGGCCTGGCGATGCCCGGCTTCCATGGTTTGCACGGCGCTGGAGGCGGTCTGCTGCAGCTTGGCGATCAGCGCATGAATCTGCCCGGTGGATTCGCTGGTGCGTTGCGCCAGTTGACGGACTTCGTCAGCGACGACTGCGAAGCCGCGACCCATCTCGCCGGCACGCGCCGCTTCGATGGCCGCGTTGAGGGCTAGCAGATTGGTCTGGTCGGCGATGCCTTTGATCACGTCGACCACGCCGCCGATTTCGTCGCTGTCCTTGGCCAGTTGCGTCACGGTCAGGCCGGTTTCGCCGACGACCACCGACAGGCGCTGGATGGCTTCGCGGGTTTCGCCGGCGATGTCGCGGCCGCGACCGGTCAGGCGGTTGGCTTCCTGGGTGGCGTCAGCGGTGCGTTGTACATGGCTGGCGACTTCCTGGGTGGTGGCGGCCATCTGGTTGACGGCGGTGGCGACCTGTTCGGTTTCCACACGCTGGCGTTCCAGGCCGGTCGAGCTGTTGTGCGCCAGAACGTCGGACTGCCTGGCCTGATCGGTCAGGTGTTCGGCGGTGTCCTGCAGGCGGGTCAGGCAGGTTTTCAGGCGGGCTTCCTGGCTGAGGATCGACATTTCCAGACGCGCTTGCGCGCCGCGGCTGTCGGTGTACATCTGCGCGATCAGCGGGTCGGAAGTGGTCTGCTCGGCCAAGCGCAGCAGGCGCTTGAGCCCGCGTTGCTGCCATTGCAGGCCCATCAGGCCCAGCGGCACCGACAGCGCGGCGGCGAGGGCGAAGCCCCACTGCGAGGTCAGGGTCGCGCCGATCATGAAGCTCAACTGGCTGACCAGAATGAACGGCAGCCAGTCCTGCAGGATCGGCAGCCATTTATCGGTGGATGGAATCGCCGACTTGCCCTGGTTGATGCGTTGGTAGAGCGCTTCGGCGCGGCGGATCTGTTCGGCGGTGGGCTTGACGCGCACCGACTCGTAACCGATTACCTGACTGCCATCAAACACCGGTGTGACGTAGGCATTCACCCAATAATGGTCACCGGATTTGCAGCGATTCTTGACAATGCCCATCCATGGCAAGCCTTGTTTCAATGTGCCCCACATGTGCGAGAACACCGCCGATGGCACGTCAGGGTGACGGACCAGATTGTGCGGTGCACGGATCAGCTCCTCACGCGAAAACCCGCTGATTTCGACGAAAGCGTCGTTGCAGTAGGTGATCACGCCCTTGGCGTCGGTTGTGGAAATCAACCGTTGCTGTGCCGGAAAAGTCCGTTCGCGTTGTGTGATGGGCTGGTTATTACGCATGTTGTTCAATCCGCAAGGCTTTGAAAGGTTGTCGGCGCTGACAGGTTTTTATTGAAGTTTTTTTTCAAATTTAAGTACGGCGTCGCAAAACTGCGCTTGCATCAATTGGCCAGCATCGGATACGCATTGGCGATCCGCGACTGGTTTTCTTGAAGGATTTTTTACACGGGGCGGGGTCGAGGGAACAAGTGAAGGTGTGGCGGCAAACCGGGACAATCCCGAACATGGACAAGACAGTGTCCTGTGGGAGCGAGCCTGCTCGCGAAAGCGGTGGGTCAGACAACATCAATGTCGACTGATCCGCCGTCTTCGCGAGCAGGCTCGCTCCCACATGGGATTTGTGTAGGGATTGGGATCAGCGCTCGTTGAGTTTTGCCGCCGCCCGCTCGGTGATCTCTCTGCGCAACTTCAACGAAGGTGCGGCACGCAGGCGAGCTTCATCGATGATCGCACTCGGTGCGCTGTCCGGGCTGCCGGAGTTGAACGGCGGCGCCGGTGCGTATTCCAGTTGCAATTGCACCAGTTGCGCCGTGTCCGCATCCATCAGTTCCGCCGCCAGCACCAAGGCAAAATCGATTCCCGCAGTAATCCCGCCACCGGTAAACAGATTGCCGTCACGCACCACGCGATCCTTCACCGCAATCGCGCCCAGTGTCGGCAGCAGATCGTGGTACGCCCAGTGCGTGGTCGCGCGTTTCCCTTGCAGCAGGCCTGCCGCGCCGAGCACCAGCGAACCGGTGCAAACGGAGGTCACGTAACGCGCCTGCGCTGCCTGGCGTTTGATGAAATTCAGGGTTTGCTCATCTTCCATCAACGGCCCGACGCCACCACCGCCAGGCACGCAGATCACATCCAGATCCGGGCAATCGTCGAACGTGGTGGTCGGTTTCAACAGCAGGCCGGTGCTGGCGGTGACCGGCATCAGATCCTTCCAGATCAGATGCACCTGCACCCCCGGCAGCGAGGCGAGTACGTCGTAAGGGCCCGTCAGGTCGAGTTGCTGAACCTGGGGAAACAACAGAAAACCGATCTGCAAAGTCATCGTGTTTACTCTCATGAAAAGGGCTGGACGGCTTCACTGTAGGCGCGTAGGTTCTGGCGCATACGCCAATCACCCCACGAATTACGCCAAAATGCCCAAAGCCATTCACGTGCTCGCGTTTGCCAACATGCAGATCCTCGACGTCACCGGGCCGTTGCAGGTGTTTGCCTCGGCCAATGACCTGGCCCGCCAGCGCGGGATGCCTGTCCCGTATGCGCCGATGGTGATTGCCAGCGGCGGCGGGGCGGTGATGTCATCGGCGGGGCTGGCGGTGCTGGCTGAGCCCTTGCCGAGCGAGCCCAGCGATACCTTGATCATTGCCGGCGGCTGGGGCATCTATCCCGCTGCCGAAGACTTGCAACTGGTCGACTGGGTGCGCCAGCACGGCAATCATTGCCGGCGCGTGGCTTCGGTGTGTACCGGTGCGTTTCTGCTCGCGGCCAGCGGCTGGCTCGACGGTCGCCGCGTGGTGACCCACTGGACACGCTGCGAGCAACTGGCGCAGCAGCACCCGAATCTGCACGTCGAGGCCAACCCGATCTTTATCAATGACGGCCCGGTCTGGACTTCGGCGGGAGTCACCGCCGGCATCGATCTGGCATTGGCGATGGTCGAAGAAGACCTCGGCCGCGACATCGCCCTCGATGTCGCCCGGCATCTGGTGGTGTTCCTCAAGCGTCCCGGTGGACAATCGCAATTCAGCGTGACGCTGTCCCTGCAAAACCAGGGCAATCGCTTTGATGAGTTGCATGCCTGGATCGCCGAAAACCTCACCTGCGACCTCGGCATCGCGACGCTGGCCGAACAGGCCGGCATGAGCGAGCGCAGCTTCGTGCGCCACTACCGCGCCGACACTGGCCAGACCCCGGCGCGGGCGATTGAACTGATTCGCGTGGAAACCGCCAGGCGGCTGCTCAGCGACAGCGGCTTGCCGGTCAAACGCATCGCCGCCAATTGCGGGTTTGGCAGTGAAGAGACGCTACGGCGCAGTTTTCTGCGTGCCATTGGCGTGACACCGCAGGCGTATCGCGAGCGGTTTTCAGTCAGCGCTGCAACAGATCCAGTATTGCCTTGAGGGTTTGCTGCGGCGCCTCCTCGGGAATATTGTGCCCGACACCGGCCAAAATTCGCCGCTCGTAAAAGCCGCTGAAATGTTCGGCATCTTCATCCATAACCGTAGGCGGGCCGACGCCATCGTCGGCACCGTACAGTGAAATGGTCGGAACGCTGATCACCGGTTGTTCGGCAAGCGCCTCTTCCATCCACTCCAGTGCCGGATCGCCCGGAGCGTAGCCGAAGCGATGTCGGTAGGAATGAATCGCCACGTCGATGAAATCAGGATTATCAAAAGCAGTCGCGGTCAGCGGATAGCGCTCCTCCCTCCGCGGCCACGTCGGCGACCACAGCCGCCAGAGCAACTGGCATAACTCCCGGCGATTTTGCCTCAGACCTTCGGCGCCACGCGGCGTGTGGAAGTAATACTGGTACCAAAGCCGATGCTCGTCTTCGGGGGCCAACGGCTGATTCGAGTGGGCGATGTCCTGCAACAGGTAGCCGTCGCCGCTGACCAATCCGCGCACGCGTGCCGGAAAAAGCGCCGCGACAATGCACGCCGCCCGACCGCCCCAATCGTAACCGCAAAGCATCGCCTGCCCGATGCCCAGCGCATCCATCAGATCGAGCAGGTCTTGCGCCATGGCGGCTTGTTGGCCAGAGCGTAGCGTTTGTTCGCTGTTGAACCGGGTCGGCCCATAGCCGCGCAAGTACGGCACGATGACGCAATAGCCTTGTGCAGCAAGTGCCGGAGCGACTTCGTCATAGGCTCGCGGAGAGTACGGAAAGCCGTGGAGCAGAATCACCGCCGCACCGGCGGCCGGTCCATGCTGTTCGTAGGTGATGGTCAGGGTAGGGGTAAGCACGGTCTCGATCATGATTGACCACTCCGTTTGAATCGCATTGAAGAACTCTGGACCTGCGATCAGCCTGCCCGGCTCGACTCAACCGACGAGACGCACGCCAACCAGGCATTAAGCCTCGACTTCCGCCACCTGATTGAAATACTTCGTCCGATCCGGGGTAAACGTCACCACCATTTTCGTGCGCGTGCATGTCAGTGAATGTTCGGCGTTCAAATCGATATGCAGGTCTTCGCCGCGAAGCCCTTGCCATTGCGCCAGATATTTCAGCGAGCCGTACTTCTCGAGTTTTTTCAGGCTGCGGCTAACGCCACCTTTCCAGCCAAGTACCGGCAATTCGCCGTCCAGGCATTGCAGTGCCAGTTGCGGAAAACGTATGGCGCGCTGGCGGCCGACTTCCCAGCACTTGATCAGACCCTGGTCGGTGTCTTCCCAGAGTTCGCTGCGGGTCAGGCCGGTGCGAAGAGGGGAGTCGATGCTGCGTTGAATAGGTCGGGACATTCTGCTTCCTTGAATTTCGGGTTTTGTTGGACAGCTCCGCTGGCCCGTTGCGCTGGATGTTAGGGGCGGATGTAACGGCTGGCAACAAGGTATTTCGGGGTGTAAGTGCAAGTTACCGAGGAAGTCTTACCTACAATTTGTCAGTTTTCAGGCGGCCTCGTTTTACACACACTGCCGCCAAACGTCACCGCCGCGGGGAGCGGCGGTGACGTGCAGTGCTAGCAGGCGTTGATCGAGTGTAGGACGGACTTTGGCAAAATGCGTTCAAGCAGCGATTTGTCTGACGAACTGTAGCGAAGAATCGACTGGTTACGGCTGCCAGCTACTCTTTTCTCCGCTCAGCTTGCGATCGAGAAAGCTCGCCGCGCTGATCAACGCCAGATGCGTCAGTGCTTGCGGCGTATTGCCCAGATGCCGGCCATGGCTGTCGAACTCTTCGGCGTAAAGGCCCAGCGGGTTGGCGTAACGCAACAGTTGTTCGAACTCCAGATGGGCTTTTTCTACCTGACCGGCGCGGGCCAGGCATTCGACGTACCAGAACGAGCACGCAGCAAAGGCGCCTTCGGTGCCGGTCAGACCATCAATGTTGTCGTCATCGTTGCGATAGCGATAGACCATGCCGTCGCGCACCAGGCTTTTTTCGATCGCCTCGAGGGTCGACAGCCAGCGCGGGTCCTTGGCGCTGACAAACCGCACCAGCGGCATCAGCAGCATTGAGCCGTCGAGCGCAGTGCCGCCCATGTACTGCACGAAATGCCCGCGTTCTTCGTCCCAGAAGTTGTCCCAGATGTCGGCGTAGATCGCCTGCCGGGTCTTGTCCCATTGGGTGAAAGGCGCGGGCAGCGAGCGTTTTGACGCCAGCCGGATAGCCCGATCCAGCGCGACCCAGCACATCAGCCGCGAGTGCAGAAAGTGATGCTGCTCACCGCGCATTTCCCAGATGCCGACGTCTTTGGTCTGCCAGGTCTCACAGACCTGACCGACGACTTCGCAAACGTGCTTCCAGCCCTCATGAGAAATCGCATCGCCGTATTTGTTGACCAGATACACGGCGTCCATCAGCTCGCCAAAGATGTCGAGCTGGATCTGATCGTAAGCCTGATTGCCGATGCGTACCGGTTGCGCACCGCCGTGTCCAGACAGGTGCGAGAGTTCGGTCTCGGGCAATTCCTGTTGGCCGTCGATGGCGTAAAGAATGTTCAGCTTCATCGGTTTGCCGCAGCAATCGCTGACGCGCCCGCGCAGCCATTGCATGTAGTGGTTGGCTTCGTCGACGAAACCCAGGCGCATGAAGGCGTACACGGTGAACGAGGCGTCGCGGATCCACGTATAGCGATAGTCCCAGTTGCGCTCGCCGCCGCGTGACTCTGGCAGGCCGAAAGTGGCGGCGGCGAGGATCGCGCCGTGGCGTCGGGAAGTCAGTAACTTGAGCGCGAGGGCCGAGCGATTGACCATTTCGCGCCAGCGCCCGCGGTAGTTGGACTGGCCGATCCAGCCGCGCCAGAACTGCAAGGTGCGTTGCAGACACAACTGCGCCGCACCGTCCTGAAAGCGCGGATCGTCCTCGGCGCCGAGGATGAATTCGGCACTTTGCTGGTGGGTCAGGGTGAACGTCGCGACTGCCGCTTCTGTGTCGAT
This sequence comes from Pseudomonas koreensis, assembly GCF_036668835.1. GTDB lineage: Bacteria > Pseudomonadota > Gammaproteobacteria > Pseudomonadales > Pseudomonadaceae > Aquipseudomonas > Aquipseudomonas koreensis_I. The sequence continues at coordinate 186,326 of NZ_JAZEVW010000001.1, read as the reverse complement.
ACTCAGTGGCTGATCGGCGGCCAGGCGCAGTGACGGCTGACCCTCGGCGCGGAACACCACGGTTTGCCCGTCCATGTGCGCGCGGGTATCGGCGCGGGCATAGTCGTGGCGCACCGCGCAGCGCAGATGGAACGTCGCCTCACCACTGACCACCCGCACCCGGCGCAGCAACATGGGAAAATCGTCCGGGTTGTCGGCCACCGGCAGCAGGTCGGTAATTTCCACCACGGCGTGCTCGCTCAGCCAGCGGGTTTGCAGGACGTTGGTGTCGGGCAGGTAAATCTGTTCGCGACGCGCATCGGGCAGGTCCGGTGCGAGCTGGAAGATGCCTGCTTCGGGCGTGTCCAGCAACGCACAGAAAATCGACGGGCTGTCGAACTCCGGCCAGCAGAAAAAATCCACGCTGCCGCGATCGTTGATCAACGCCGCGCTGCGCATGTCGCCGATGATGCCGTGGGCGTCGATGGCGCTTTGTCGTTCCGGAAGATGCTCAGCCATTGCCGCGAAACTCCGGATAGAGGCTCATGCCGCCGTCGATGAACAAGGTAGTGCCGACGATGTAATCGGAGGCATCCGAGGCGAGAAACACCACGGCGTTGGCAACGTCTTCGACATCGCCAATCCGGCCGTAGGGAATCAGTTCAAGAAGCTTTTGCGCGGCGTCGTCGGCGGTGGCTTTTGCGTTGATCGCCGTGCGAATCGCCCCCGGCGCGATGCCGTTGATACGAATGCGCTGATGGCTGACTTCTTGCGCAAGGGTCTGCATCAACTGATCGACGCCACCCTTGGATGCCGCGTAATTGACGTGCCCGGCCCAGGGAATGCGCTGATGCACCGAACTCATGTGAATGATCTTGCCGGCCGCACGTGACACGCCTTGGCGAATGCCCTGGCGATTGAAAATCCGCAGGGCGGCGCGAGCGCAGAGGAACTGGCCGGTGAGGTTGACACCGATCACCGTATTCCAGTCATCGAGCGTCATGTCCACCGCGGGCGCATCCTTTTGCAACCCGGAATTGGCCAGCAGAATGTCCAGCGTACCAAAGGCGTCGAGGGTTTCGCTGAACAGCCGTTCGACCTCGTCTTCCTTCGACACATCGGCACCAATGGCGAGCGCCTGACCACCATCGGCAATGATCTGCCGGGCCAGTTCTTCGGCGGGCTCGGCGTTGCTGTTGTAGTTGATGACCACCGCGGCGCCGGCTGCGGCGAGGGCTTTGGCACAGGCATGGCCGATGCCGGAGCTGGCGCCGGTGACCATCGCCACCTGGCCTGCGAGGGAGATCTGCATGTCGAATCGCGCCTTGGGTCTGAGAGCTTATTTAGCTGACTGACGGACGTCGGCGAGAGTTCAGCGGCGATCATGAAAAGATCGACATTTCAAACCTGGTAGCGGCCGCTGCTGCGATGCCACTCGACATTGCCCGCCAGCCAGCTCTTGAGGCCGCGCAGATAGCGTTTGAGCAGCGGCGATGCCTGCGGCATTACATCGCCTTCTGCAACCTCGTACAAATGCATGATTTCATCGTGAATGGCTGCGCTTCGCATCATGGCTTCTTGCGGCGAGCACCGCTGCTCGCGCACCAGCAGCAACGGTAAATTGAAATCACCAATCCCGGCCTGCTGTTCCTTGCGTGCCGAGAACAGGTCATTGGCAATGATCGTGGCGCTGGCGGCCAGTGTCGTGACGCGCCGTACTGCCGGTGCGCTGTAGACATTGGCAGGCAGCTCATAGCCGCCCACGATATCGATCAACGACAGGCACGGCAGGAAGCTGTTGACCTGACGGTGGGCCAGGTATTCCCAGATCGCAGGCGTCAGGCCTTCGACGCGCCAGGCCGCCTCTGCCGTCATGGTGACGAACATGGCCACAATCTCGTGACGTACGCGTGCCAGTTGAGCCGGCGTAGCGAGCGTTTCGACCCGCTTCAAATAGGCACGCAAAGCGACCAGTACCGGATCGCTGTTCAGCGCGTGCTCAAGATCGGCGCGAAATGCCTCGCCCAGGTGAGCCGGTTCCAGAGCTGCCAGCGCAATCGACAGGCGCGGCCCGACCATTTTCGGTTCGGAGCCGGTGCGCTCATCGTCACAATAATAATCATCGACCGCGAACAGCGCGGCGAAGCATTGCGCCGCCAGCAGCAGACGATCCGGATCATCCGTATCGGTATGGCACAGCATGGCAAAGCGTCCGAAGCCCATGGCGCGGACTTTCTCGTGCTGCCCGGGGAAGATACCGGTTTGCTCGATCCATGACAGCAGACGCTCGTCCACTTCGGCGGCCAACGCGTGGGCAATGCGAAAAGGCGCCAGGCAATGCAGGGCGGGGGGCGCCCAGGGCGACGGCCCTTGCGCCATGGGGCGGCCCGACGATCCCTCCTTCAGTGCCTTCTGGACAGGCAACTCATCCATTGCACGCCTCCTGCATCTATTGCCAACGGTGGTGTTCCGAGCGCGGCTGCAGCGTTATGAAAACCCGATTGACGAAACAGCACACCTGTCAGGTCTGACAGTTCATTGAATTTTTCGACAGAAGGTTGTCGCCATTCATCAGCAGGGCCAGAGGTCCACACTCACCAGCTCGCATCGACGTCATCGGCAAGCCAGGTATTCGCTTGGCGCATCTTCACATTCCTCCAACAATTCCCCGCTTCCCCCGCGCTGCGAGCTTATGGCAACGTGTCGGCCCTTGATGAGGCTGCACCCGATGGCAAACCCTTACCGCGAATTGTTCAACGCTCCCGGCGCGCGAAATTTTGTGCTGGCCGGAATGATCGCGCGCATGCCGATCTCCATGACCGGTATCGGCGTGATCACCATGCTTTCACAACTCAAGGGAGGCTATGCGCTGGCCGGCGGTGTGGCGGCGACATTTGCCCTGGCCACGGCGTTTTGCGCACCGCAGGTATCGCGGCTGGTTGACCGTTTCGGTCAGGGGCGGATTCTGCCGTTGTCGGCGCTGATCGGTGGCGGGGCGCTGTTACTGTTGCTGCTGTGTACGCGGTTACAGGCACCGAGCTGGACGCTGTTCGTCTTTGCCGCCCTGGCCGGCTGCATGCCGAGCATGTCGGCGATGGTGCGGGCGCGCTGGACCGAAATCTATCGCGGTCAGCCGCAATTGCAGACGGCGTATGCGCTGGAGTCGGTGCTCGACGAGGTGTGTTTTATCGTCGGCCCGCCATTGTCAGTGGGGCTTTGCGTGGCGGTGTTTCCCGAGGCCGGACCGTTGGCGGCGCTGCTGGCGCTGGCAATTGGCGTGAGCGCATTCGTCGCCCAGCGCAGCACCGAGCCACCGGTGCATGCGCATGCGTCTGAACATCACAGCTCGATCATCGCCTCGACCGACGTGCAATTGCTGCTGGTCCTGATGATCGCCATGGGCGTGATCGTCGGCGTGGTCGATGTGGTCAGCGTCGCGTTCGCGCAACACCAGGGGCAACCGGCGGCAGCGAGCATTGTGTTGTCGGTGTATGCGATCGGCTCGTGTCTGGCGGGCATCGCCTTCGGCGCGATGCGTTCGAAACTGCCCTTGCCGCGCTTGTTTCTGTACGGCGGGGTGGCGACGGCGGTGACCACGTTACCGTTGTTGCTGGCGAGCAATATTGTCGGCTTGTCGGTGGCGATGTTTATCGCCGGGTTGTTCTTTTCGCCAACACTGATCGTGGCGATGGCCTTGATCGAGCGTATCGTGCCGCCAGCCAAATTGACCGAAGGCCTGACCTGGCTGGTCACTGGTCTGAGTATCGGCGTGGCGATCGGCGCGGCGGGCTCCGGAGCGTTGGTCGATGCGTTTGGTGCGCGCAGCGGATTCTGGCTGGCGATTGCCGCGGGGGCGGTGGTGCTCGGCGCTGCGGTGCAGAGCTTCCGCCATTTGAAATAGAGGACCTTTGCAGGAGCGAGCCTGCTCGCTCCAACATGGATGCCCCCTTGAATGTGTGCCGTTACCAGCCCCGGCCTGAATTCACCCAGAAATTCACTGACAGCGACGTCGACACCGACTCCACCTGATGAAACCAGCCCTCCGGCAGAAACAGCAGATCCCCGGCCTCCAGGGTCACCCGCAGAAACGGTACGTCGCGCGCGGCCGGGAAGCGCTGGTAATCCGGGGCGTCGGGATTGAAATCGCAACCATCCAGTCCGCCTTTCGGTGCCGTCGACCAGGTGCCCAGCGCTTGCCGATGATGCGGTGCAGCGAGGGTGAAGGTCTTTTGCCCCCAGACCTGCGCGAACAGATTATCGGTGTCGTCACGGTGCAGCGGGGTCAGCGTGCCTTTCGGGCCGATCCAGATGCGTGGTGGAATGAATTGCGCCGCATCGAAGTAGGGCGGGTACTTGATCTGTTGCAGCAGTTGCGCCGGGAGAATGTTGTTGCCCATGTAGGCGGGCGGCTCGCCATCTGCGTTTTTCGCCGCCGGTTGGTCCAGCGAGGCGATGAACTCGGCCATCGAGGTCGAGCGGAAATCCCGCTCGGTGGAGAAGGTCTTCTTCACATAATCACCGTGGCGGGTGATGCCCTGCAGCTCGGCGAAATGCACCAGCGATTCTTCGCGGCTGAGTTTGAACAGCGGCCAGTCGTGCAGGGCATTGCTGATGACCAGCGGAATGCCATTGGGCAGGTAACGGCTTCTGAATTCGGCCACCGACAGATCGCTGCGCGCAACACGTTCGACGCTGCGTTGCGTCGGCAGGCCGGCGGTGAGTTGTTCGCTGAAGCGCGGCGGCGTCGGGTAGCGCTTGTTCATGTCGACCTTTTCCACCACCGTGCCGCCGTGCATTGCATGCTCGATGATCTGCGGCAGCAGCGTCGCCAGGCCCATGTTGCCGCCGATCTTCAGGCGGCCGCTGGCGAACAGTTCTTCGACGTTGGCGATGCCGCCCATGATCCCGAGAAAATCCTGTTCCGCGACTTCGATGGTCACGTCCGGGCTGGCGTGGCGGCCCGGCAGCGTGCGGCTGACGGCCTTGACCTCGGACCAGTAGGCCTGCTGCGGACCGAACACGAATTGAAACACGCCTTCGATGCCGACAGCGCCGGCATTGGCGAACAGTTTGCCGAGAATGCTCTGCAGGTCCACGGTGATCCCTCGTTATTGGTTTTGGCCTAGACAGTTAACGAACAGCCGTTTGGGCAATTTACTGGCCGGCGACTAATTTGCCCGCCAGCGCATCCGTTTCTCTCTACAGATGAATTTTTCGAGGGAAGCGTGGTGACTCAGTTGACCCTGCTGTGCCTGCCGTACTCCGGCGCCAGTGCCATGGTCTACAGCCGCTGGCGGCCGAAGTTGCCGCAGTGGCTGCGCTTGCAACCGGTCGAGCTGCCGGGGCGCGGCGCGCGGTTTGGCGAACCGCTGCACACCGATATGCGCGTGCTGGCGATGCAACTGGCCAAGGAACTGCGGCCGACATTGCATGCGCCCTATGCGCTGTTCGGCCATAGCCTTGGCGCCTTGCTGGCCTGTGAAATGGCCCATGCCTTGCGCGCGCTCGGCTGCCCGGAGCCGGTGGCGCTGTTCGCTTCGGGCACGGCGGCGCCGACCCTGCGTGCCGATTATGATCGTGGCTTTGCCGAACCGAAGACCGATGCCGAGCTGATCGAGCAGTTGCGTACACTCAATGGCACCCGCGAAGAAGTGCTCGCCAATGAAGAACTGATGAGCCTGACCCTGCCGATCTTGCGCGCCGATTTCCAGTTATGCGGCAAGTTCGAGCCGGTGCAGCGCCCGCTGCTCAATTGCCCGGTGCACGTGCTCGGCGGCAAGGCCGACCGTACCACCACCGAACAGTTGATCGGCTGGAGCCAGGAAACCCACGGCAGCTTCTCGGTGGACATGCTCGCCGGCGGGCACTTCTTCATCCACGAACACGAAGCCAAAGTGCTCAAGGTGATCAAGGATCAGCTGGAAAGGCATCACCGCCGCCACACCATCGCCGCCACCGCCTGAGCAACACCAATCCCTGTGGGGGAGCCTGGTTATTCAGCAGGCCAAAAAATTCCGACCCATCCCCGATTCCCTGTGGGAGCGAGCTTGCTCGCGAAGGCGTCGGACCAGTCGATATTGATGTTGCCTGACACACCGCTTTCGCGAGCAGGCTCGCTCCCACACTGGTTATTCGCCAAGCCACAAATCTCCGCTCGTCCCCAAATCCCTGTGGGAGCGAGCTTGCTCGCGAAGGCGTCGGACCAGTCGATATTGATGTTGCCTGACACACCGCTTTCGCGAGCAAGCTCGCTCCCACACGGGTTATTCGCCAAGCCACAAATCTCCGCTCGTCCCAAAATCCCTGTGGGAGCGAGCTTGCTCGCGAAGGCGTCGGATCAGTCGATATTGATGTTGCCTGACACACCGCTTTCGCGAGCAGGCTCGCTCCCACACTGGTTATTCGCCAAGCCACAAATCTCCGCTCGTCCCAAATCCCTGTGGGAGCGAGCTTGCTCGCGAAGGCGTCGGATCAGTTGATATTGATGTCGCCTGACACACCGCTTTCGCGAGCAAGCTCGCTCCCACACGGGTTATTCGCCAAGCCACAAATCTCCGCTCGTCCCAAATCCCTGTGGGAGCGAGCAAGCTCGCGAAGGCGTCGGATCAGTCGATATTGATGTTGCCTGACACACCGCTTTCGCGAGCAGTCGATATTGATGTTGCCTGACACACCGCTTTCGCGAGCAAGCTCGCTCCAACACTGGTTATTCGCCAAGCCACAAATCTCCGCTCGTCCCCAAATCCCTGTGGGAGCGAGCCTGCTCGCGACGCCGTCGGATCAGTTGATATTGATCTCGCCTGACACACCGCTTTCGCGAGCAAGCTCGCTCCCACGGGGGGTGTTTGTATCCGCAATAGCTCTCGGTTGTCTTGTCTGACAGTTGTTCTCATTCGCTAATTTTTCCGGTCTGCATTCGTTTTACAGGGATGACGTGCCTTTGTGCTTCCTGCCTACTGATCCGGATGCTGAGAAATGAATGCTGAAGACTCCTTGAAACTTGCTCGCCGGTTTATCGGGTTGCCCCTGGAAAAGCGCCAGATGTTCCTCGCGGCCCTGCAAAAGGAGGGCGTCGATTTCGCCCGGTTCCCGATTCCGGCCGGCATCGAGGCCGAGGACCGTCAGGCATTGTCCTTCGCGCAGCGGCGCATGTGGTTTCTCTGGCAGCTTGATCCGCAGAGCGGCGCCTATAACCTGCCCGGCGCGGTGCGCCTGCGCGGTCGGTTGAATCTGCTCGCGCTGGAGCAGGCGTTTGCCAGTCTGGCCGAGCGCCACGAAACCCTGCGCACGGTGTTCCAGCGTCAGACTGACGACAGCCTGCTGCAAGTGCCGGCCACGGCGTCAGTGGTGATCAACCACGAAGATTTCAGCGCGCTGCCGCCGAGTGAGCGCGAGCAGGCGGTGATGCAGGCCGCCGAACAGCAATCGCTGTTGCCGTTCGATCTGGCGGTCGGCCCGCTGTTGCGCGTGACGTTGCTCAAGCTCGCCGAGCAGGAGCACGTGCTGCTGCTAACCCTGCACCACATCGTCTCCGATGGCTGGTCGATGAACGTGCTGATCGACGAGTTCATCCGTTGCTACGACGCGTTCGACGCCGGGCTGACGCCGCAACTGGTCCCGTTGCCGATCCAGTACAGCGACTACGCCCTGTGGCAGCGGCGCTGGCTGGAGGCGGGCGAGCAGGCGCGGCAACTCGAGTACTGGCAGGCGCAACTGGGCGATGAGCATCCGGTGCTGGAGCTGCCGCTGGACCATTCGCGCCCGGCGATGCCGAGCTATCGCGGTACGCGCTACGAATTCGCCATCGACGAAGCATTGGCCGGGCAACTGCGCCAGGCCGCGCAGCAGCATCAGGTCACCTTGTTCATGCTGTTGCTCGCGGCGTTCAACGCCTTGCTGCATCGTTACACCGGGCAGAACGATATCCGCGTCGGCGTGCCGATTGCCAACCGCAACCGTGGCGAAACCGAAGGGTTGATCGGCTTTTTCGTCAACACCCAGGTGTTGCGCACGCAGCTTGAAGGGCAGACCCGGGTCGACGCTCTGCTGCGCGCGGTCAAGGAAACCGCGCTCGGCGCTCAGGCCCATCAGGATCTGCCGTTCGAGCAACTGGTCGACGCGCTGAAACTGGAACGCAGCCTCAGCCACACGCCGTTGTTTCAGGTGATGTACAACCATCAACCGCACGTGGCCGATATCGCCAGCCTCAGCACCGCCTCGGGCCTGGTGCTCGACAGCCTCGACTGGCAGAGCCGCACCACCCAGTTCGATCTGACCCTGGACACCTACGAGCAGGGCGGCAAGCTGCGTGCTGCATTGACCTACGCCAGCGATCTGTTCGAGGCGCCGACCATCGAGCGCATGGCGCAGCACTGGTTGCGCCTGCTTGCGGCGATGGTCGCCGATCCGTCGCAACGCATCGGCGAATTGCCGCTGCTCGACGCCGACGAGCAACACACTCTGGTGCATGAGTGGAACAACGTTCAGGCGGACTACCCGAGCGGCACGCCGATCCATCAACTGATCGAAGCGCAGGTCATGCGCACACCGGATGCGCCGGCGCTGTTGTTTGCCGAACAGTCGCTGAGCTACGCCGAACTGGACGCCCAGGCCAACCGTCTGGCGCATCTGCTGCGCGAGCGCGGCGTGCGCGCCGACAGTCTGGTCGGTGTTTGCGCGTTGCGGTCGGTGGAAATGGTCGTCGCGCTGCTGGCGGTGCTCAAGGCCGGCGGCGCTTACGTACCGCTCGACCCGGAATACCCGCAGGAACGCTTGGCCTACATGATCGAGGACAGCGGCATCAGCCTGCTGTTGACTCAGGCTGCGCTGCGCTCAGCGCTGCCTGCCGACGCGGTGCAGGTGATCACGCTGGACCAGCCCGATCTGCTCGAAGACTATAGCGACCAGCGTCCTGACGTCAGCGTCGATCCGTTGAACCTGGCTTACGTGATTTACACCTCGGGCTCCACCGGTAAACCGAAAGGCGCCGGCAACAGCCACGCGGCATTGGTCAACCGCTTGTGCTGGATGCAGGAGGCCTACGGGCTGGACGCCAGCGATGCGGTGTTGCAGAAAACCCCGTTCAGTTTCGACGTTTCGGTCTGGGAGTTCTTCTGGCCGCTGCTCACCGGTGCGCGGCTGGTGGTCGCCGCGCCGGGTGCGCACCGCGATCCGTTGCAACTGATCGACACCATCAACCACTACGGCATCAGCACGCTGCACTTCGTGCCGTCGATGCTGCAGGCGTTCATTCACCAGCCCGGTGTGGAAAGTTGCAGCGGCCTCAAACGCATTGTTTGCAGCGGTGAAGCATTGCCGCTGGACGCGCAATTGCAGGTTTTCGCCAAGCTGCCACACGCAGGGCTTTATAACCTGTACGGCCCGACCGAAGCGGCCATCGACGTTACCCACTGGACTTGCGTCGATGAGGGCGCCGACAGCGTGCCGATCGGTCGGCCGATCGCCAACCTGCGCACCCACGTACTCGACGCCGAACTGCTGCCGGTGCCCAGTGGTGTGGCCGGCGAGCTGTACCTGGGCGGCGCCGGGCTGGCGCGCAGTTATCACCAGCGCCCGGGGCTGACCGCCGAGCGTTTCGTACCGTGCCCGTTCCATCCCGGCGCGCGCCTTTATCGCACCGGCGACCGGGTGCGCCAGCGTGGCGATGGGGTGATCGAATACCTTGGCCGTCTCGACCATCAAGTGAAGTTGCGCGGCTTGCGCATCGAACTGGGCGAAATCGAAACCCGTCTGATGCAGCACCCGCTGGTGCGTGAAGCGGTAGTGCTGGTGCCGGATGGCAAACAGCTGGTCGCCTGGCTGGTGCTGGAAAATCCGCAGCCGTCCGCTGACTGGCAGCAAGACGTCAAAGCCTGGCTGCTCGGCAGTCTGCCGGAATTCATGGTGCCGACCTGCCTGATCACGCTGGAGAAATTGCCGGTCACCGCCAACGGCAAACTTGACCGCAAGGCCTTGCCGCCAGCAGATGCCACGCCACAGCAAGCGTTCGTCGCACCGCAGGATGCGCTGCAAAAACATCTCGCGGCAATCTGGGAAGACGTGCTCGGCCGTGAACGCGTAGGTCTGGAAGACAATTTCTTCGAGCTGGGCGGGGACTCGATCATCTCGATTCAAGTGGTCAGCCGTGCGCGACAGGCCGGCATTCGCCTGAGCCCGCGCGATCTGTTCCAGTACCAGACCGTGCGTACCTTGGCGCGGGTGGCAAGTCTCGATCAACAGACCAGCGTGGATCAGGCTGCAGTGACCGGCGCCGCAGTGCTCGGGCCGATCCAGCAGCATTTTTTCAGTCAGGCGATGCCGGTGCGTGAACACTGGAATCAGTCGCTGCTGCTGACCCCGCGCGAAGCCATGAACGCGCAGTGGCTCGACGCGGCGCTGACGCAACTGATCAATCATCACGACGCCTTGCGCCTGCGTTTTATCGCAGGCGCTGAAGGCTGGCAGCAAAGCCATGGTCCGCTGATCGATAGCGCTGACCTGTGGGTGCGCGACGCTCAATCCGCCGAAGAATTGCAAGTACTGTGCAACCAGGCCCAACGCAGCCTCGATTTGCAACGAGGGCCGTTATTGCGGGCATTGCTGGTGAACATGGCGGACGGCAGCCAGCGTCTGGCGTTGATCATTCATCACCTGGTCGTCGACGGGGTTTCCTGGCGCGTACTGCTGGAAGATCTCCAGCAGGCGTACGAACAACGAGCGGCCGGTGGCGGCATTCAGTTGCTGGCGAAAACCAACGCGTTCCAGAGTTGGACGGCGCGTCTTGCTGGCGAGGCTTCGCGTTTCGATGAGCAGTTGGAGTACTGGAAAGCCCAGCATCAGGACGCCTGCGATCTGCCGTGCGACCGCCCGCAGGGCAGCCTGGAAAATCGCCACGGCGAGAAAATCGAATGGCGCCTCGACGCCGAGCGCACTCGACAACTGTTGCAACAGGCGCCAGCGGCGTATCGCACTCAGGTCAATGATCTGTTGCTCACGGCGCTGGCACGCACTGTCAGCCGCTGGAGCCAGCAGCCGGGCACGCTGATCGAACTCGAAGGGCATGGCCGTGAAGATCTGTTTGATGACATCGACCTGACCCGCACCGTCGGTTGGTTGACCAGTCTGTTTGCAGTCAAGCTGACGGCGGCCGAAGACCTCGACGCTTCGATCAAAATGATCAAGGAGCAACTGCGTGCGGTGCCGGACAAAGGTCTCGGCTATGGCGTGCTGCGTTATCTGGCGGCGCCACCGGTGCGCGCCGAACTGGCCGCGCTGGCGCCACCGCGCATCACGTTCAATTATCTCGGCCAGTTCGACCGCCAGTTTGACGAGGCGGCACTGTTGGTGCCGTCCGCCGAAACCAGCGGCGTCGCCCAGGATCCGGCGGCGCCGCTCGCCAACTGGCTGACCGTGGAAGGTCAGGTCTACGGCGGTGAGCTGTCGATGAGCTGGGGCTTCAGCCGCGAGATGTTCGACAGTGCAACGGTGCAGGCGCTGGTCGATCAGTACGCCATTGAGTTGCATGCGCTGATCGAGCATTGCTGTGCATTGCCGGTTGCGCAGGCGACGCCATCGGATTTCCCGCTGGCGCGCATCAGCCAGACGCAACTCGATGCGCTGCCGCTGCCGACAGGTCAGCTTGATGATGTCTATCCGCTGTCGCCGATGCAGCAGGGCTTGCTGTTCCACACGCTGTACGAACAAGCGGCGGGAGAGTACATCAACCAGTTGCGTGTCGATGTGCAAGGCCTTGATCCCGAGCGCTTCCGTGCTGCGTGGCAGGCCACGGTCGATGCGCAGGATATTTTGCGCAGCGCTTTCGTCTGGCAGGGCGAGCTGGCGCAGCCGCTGCAGATCGTTCACAAACAGGTGCAACTGCCCTTCACCACGCTCGACTGGCGTGACCGCGACGATCAACCGACGGCGCTAGCGGCACTGGCGGATGCCGAGCGGCAGCAAGGTTTCGATCTGACGCAGGCGCCACTGTTGCGACTGCTGCTGGTGCAAACCGGCGCCGAGCAATGGCATCTGATTTACACCCATCACCACATCCTCATGGACGGCTGGAGCAATGCGCAGTTGCTTGGCGAAGTGTTGCAACGCTACAGCGGTCGCGCGCCGGTAAACCACGGCGGGCGCTATCGCGATTACATCGCCTGGCTGCAACGCCAGGACGGCCAGTTGAGCGAGGCTTTCTGGACCGAGCAACTGGCTGCGCTGCACGAGCCGACTCGACTGGCGCGCGCGGCCACTATTGGCGAGCAGGAGAGCGGTCACGGCGATCATTACCTGACCCTGGACGCGCAACGCACGCAACGCCTGGAAGCGTTCGCGCGTCAGCAGAAAGTCACCGTCAACACACTGGTGCAAGCCGCGTGGCTGCTGTTGTTGCAACGCTACACCGGCCTTGACGCGGTGGCGTTCGGGGCGACGGTGGCTGGGCGTCCGGCCGATTTGCCGGGCATCGAGCAACAGGTCGGTCTGTTCATCAATACCTTGCCGGTGATCGGCGCGCCGCGACCGGATCACAGCGTTGGCGACTGGCTGCAAGCGGTGCAGGCACAGAACCTCAGCCTGCGCGATTTCGAGCATACGCCGCTGGCGGATATCCAGCGCTGGGCCGGGCAGGGCGGCGAAGCGCTGTTCGACAACATTCTGGTGTTCGAAAACTACCCGATTGCCCAGGCGCTGAGTCAGGCCGGGCAGGGTCTGCAATTCGGCGAGGTCGGTAACCTCGAACAGACCCACTATGCGCTGAGCGTCGCTGTCACCCTCGGCGAGCAACTGGCGCTGCACTACAGCTTTGATCGCGGCCAGTTTCCCCGCGAGGTGATCGAAGGCATCAGTGCGCATCTGCTGCAATTGCTCGAGCAGTTCGCGCTGTCAGCGACGCGTAACCTCGGTGAAATCGCCCTCGCAGACGCTCAGGAACAGGCTCGTCAGCAAGCCGAAAACCACCCGCAGCCGTACCCGGTGAATATCGGCGTGCAGCAGCGCATCGCGGCGCAGGCCGCCGAGCGTCCGCAGCGCACAGCGGTAATCTTCAATGGCAGGCATTTCAGTTACGGCGAGATCGACCAGCGCGCCAACCAACTGGCTCATGCGCTGATCGCCCGAGGCGTGGGCGCGGAAACCCGCGTCGGCGTGGCCTTGCCGCGCAGTGAGGCGGTGATCGTTGCACTGCTGGCGGTGCTCAAGGCGGGCGGCGCCTATGTGCCGCTGGATACTCATTATCCGCGTGAGCGTCTGGCCTATCTCATCGAGGATTCCGGGCTGGCGCTGCTGATCAGCGATTCGTCGGTGTCGGCGCAATTGCCGGTCGCCGCGTCGGTGCCGCTGCTGGAGCTGGATCGTCTGGATGTGAGCGAATGGCCGGTCGCCGCACCGCAGGTAAAGCTCGACCCGGATAACCTCGCCTATGTGATTTACACCTCCGGCTCTACCGGCAATCCGAAAGGCGTCAGCGTCGCCCACGGCCCGTTGGCCATGCATTGCCAGGCCATCGGTGAGCGCTATGAAATGCGCGACAGCGACTGCGAATTCCACTTCATGTCGTTCGCCTTCGACGGCGCCCACGAACGCTGGCTGACCAGCCTGACCCACGGCGCCTCGCTGCTGATTCGCGACGACACCTTGTGGACGCCGGAACAGACCTACAACGCAATGATCGAATACGGCGTGACCGTGGTGGCGTTCCCGCCGGTGTATCTGCAGCAACTGGCCGAGCATGCCGAGCGCGTCGGCAACCCACCGAAAGTGCGGATCTACTGCTTCGGCGGCGATGCTGTGCCGAGCGCCAGTTTCGAGCGGGTCAAGCGCGCGCTGGATCCGGATTACATCATCAACGGTTACGGCCCGACCGAAACCGTGGTCACGCCGCTGATCTGGAAGGCCGGCCGCGAAGAGCCGTGCGGCGCGGCGTACGCGCCGATCGGCAGCCGTATCGGCGACCGCAGCGCCTATGTCCTCGACGCTGCGCTGAACCTGCTGCCGCAAGGCATGGCCGGTGAGTTGTATCTGGGCGGCAGCGGTCTGGCACGTGGTTACCTGAATCGTCCGGGGTTGACTGCCGAACGCTTTGTTGCCGATCCGTTCAGCACCACCGGTGGCTTGCTCTATCGCACCGGGGATCTGGTGCGCCAGCGCGGCGACGGTACCTTCGACTACCTCGATCGCATCGACAATCAGGTGAAAATCCGTGGTTTCCGCATCGAGCTCGGCGAGGTCGAAGCCGCCCTGCAAGCCCTTGCCGGCGTGCGCGAAGCGGTGGTGATTGCGCAGGAAGGCAGTGGCGGCAGCGGCAAGCGTCTGGTGGCGTACGTGGTGAGTGATTCGAGCCGTGCCGACTTTACTGAAGAACTGCGCGCGCAACTCGCGGCCAGTCTGCCGGCGCACATGGTTCCGGCGTACGTTTTGCGTCTTGAGCGTCTGCCACTGACCCCGAACGGCAAACTCGATCGCAAGAACCTGCCGAAGCCGGATGTCAGCCAACTGCAACAGGCTTATGTGGCGCCGCAAACCGCGCTGGAGCAGCAACTGACGGCGATCTGGCAGGACGTGCTCAAGCTTGAGCGGGTCGGCATCAGCGATAACTTCTTCGAGCTGGGCGGCGACTCGATCATTTCGATTCAAGTGGTCAGCCGCGCGCGGCAGGCCGGGATTCGCTTCACCCCCAAAGACCTCTTCGAGCACCAGACCATTGCCGCGCTGGCCGTGGTCGCACAGACCGGTGAAGCGCTGCACCTGATCGATCAGCAAGCAGTGACTGGCAACAGCGCGCTGCTGCCGATTCATCAGGAATTCTTCGCCCAAGCGATTCCCGACCGCCATCACTGGAATCAGTCAGTGATGCTCAAACCCACGCAAACGCTGAACGCACGGGTGTTGGAGCAAGCGCTGGATGCGCTGGTCGTGCATCACGACAGCTTGCGTCTGCAATTTGTCGAGCAGGTTGACGGCTGGGCCGCGCACTATCGCGACGTCGCCATGCAGGCGGGCGAAACCGTCCTCTGGCAGGTTGAGGTTGCTGACCTGGAAGCTTTAGAGTCGCTGGGCGACAAGGCGCAGCGCAGCCTGCAACTGAGTGGCGGTTCGCTGATCCGCGCGGTGCTGGCCAACCTGGCTGACGGTTCGCAACGGCTGTTGCTGATCGTCCATCATCTGGTGGTCGATGGCGTGTCGTGGCGGATTCTGTTCGAAGACCTGCAAAACGCTTATCGGCAGATCAGCGCCGGTCAGGCTGTGCTGCTCCCGGCCAAGACCAGCGCGGTCAAGGACTGGGCGGCGGCCTTGCAGGACTACGCTGCCAGCCCTGCCTTGCAAGCCGAGCCGGGCTTCTGGCAGCAGCAATTGCAGGGTGCTTCGGCGGCGTTGCCGTATGACCGCGCGAACGGTGGGCAACGACACGATCAGGCGCTGACTATCCGCAGCAAACTGAACCAGACCCTGACTCGCCAGCTGTTGCAGGACGCGCCGCATGCCTATCGCACGCAAGTCAACGATCTGCTGCTGACCGCGCTGGCGCGGGCGTTGGTGCGCTGGACCGGTGACGACAAGGCGCTGGTGTTGCTCGAGGGTCACGGTCGCGAAGATCTGTTCGAGCACATCGACCTGACCCGCAGCGTCGGCTGGTTCACCAGCGTCTACCCGGCCTGCCTGACGCCGGCCGCCGAGCTGGGTGCCTCGCTCAAGCAAGTCAAAGAACAATTGCGCGCGATTCCGCACAAGGGCATCGGCTTCGGCGCGCTGGCGTACCTGGGCGATGAACAGGCACGCCAGACCCTGCAAGCCTTGCCGGTACCGCGCCTGACCTTCAACTATCTGGGTCAGTTCGACGGCAGTTTTGCCGAGGCCGATCACGCCTTGTTCGTGCCGACCGGCGAAGCCGCCGGTGCCGAAGTCAACCTGCAAGGCCCGCTCGGCAATCCGCTGGCGCTGAACGGCAAAGTCTTCGGTGGTGAGCTGGACCTGGCCTGGACCTACAGCAGCGGCCCGTTCGATGCAGCGACCATTCAGCGCCTGGCCGATGACTATGTGCAGGAATTGACGGCACTGATCGGCCATTGCTGCGCCAGCGGCAACCGTGGCGTGACGCCGTCGGACTTCCCGCTGGCGCAGTTGTCGCAAGCGCAACTCGATGGGTTGATGCTGGCGCCGCAGAGCATCGACGACATCTACCCGTTGTCGCCGATGCAGCAGGGCATGCTGTTCCACACCCTGCTCGAACACGGCAATGGCGATTACATCAACCAGATGCGCCTCGACGTCGACGGTGTCGAGCCACAGCGCTTCCGTGCAGCCTGGCAAGCGGCGGTGAATGCCCATGATGTTCTGCGCAGTGGCTTCTTCTGGCAGGGCGATCTGCCGCAACCGCTGCAAGTGGTGCAGCGTCAGGTCGAGGTGCCGTTCAGCGTTATCGACTGGCGCGACAAGAGCGACCTCGACGCGGCGTTGCAAACCCTCGCCGACGACGAACGCGCTTTGGGCCTGGACCTGAACAGTGCGCCGTTGTTGCGTCTGGTGCTGGTGCGCACGGCGACCGATCGGCACCACCTCATCTACACCAATCACCACATTCTGATGGACGGCTGGAGCAGCGCGCAGTTGCTTGGCGAAGTCCTGCAGCACTATCGCGGCGAAGCGGTCGCGCGGCCAGCGGGGCGCTATCGTGATTACATCGGCTGGTTGCAGCGTCAGGACGCGGCAGCGACTGAAAATTACTGGCTGGCAACGTTGCGCGAGCTGCACGAGCCGACGCGTCTGGCCGATGCGATTGCGCGGCCGAACGAGGCTTTGCCGAGCGTCGGTTATGGCGACCATTACCATGTGCTGGACGCCGACCTGACCCGGCGCCTGAGCGAATTTGCCCGGGCGGCGAAAGTCACCGTCAACACCGTGGTGCAAGCGGCGTGGCTGTTGCTCTTGCAGCGTTACACCGGAAAAGCCTGCGTGGCGTTCGGCGCAACCGTGGCCGGGCGGCCGGCTGATGTGCCGGGGGTCGAGGCGCAGATCGGCCTGTTCATCAACACCTTGCCGGTGGTCGCCGCGCCGCAGGCGCATCAGGGTCTGGCCGAATGGCTGCAAGCCGTGCAGGGGCAAAACCTCGCCTCGCGCGAATTCGAACACACGCCGCTGGCCGACATTCAGCGCTGGGCCGGGCAGGGCGGCGACGCGCTGTTCGACAGCCTGATGGTGTTCGAAAACTACCCGATCGCCGAGGCGCTGGAGCGTGGCGCGCCGCAAGGCCTGCGTTTTGGTGCGGTGGTCAATCAGGAACAGACCAACTACCCGTTGACCCTGCTGGTGAACCTGGGCGCACAGCTGTCGGTGCATTTCAGCTATCAGCGTGACTGTTTCGCCCCGGCCAGCGTGGCGCAGTTGGGCGTGCATCTGCAGCGTTTGCTGATGCAGATGAGCGAATCGAGCGAACGTACGCTTGGCGAGTTGCAACTGATCGAAGACGCTCCGTGCGTTGACACCTCGTTCGTCACTGAACAGTGCATTCATCAGGCGATTGCCGAGCAGGTGGCAGCGGTGCCTGATGCACTGGCGGTGACCTTCAACGATAGACAATTGAGCTACGCCGAACTGGAGGCACAGGCCAATCGCCTTGCGCACAAACTGATCGAAATGGGCGTCGGCCCGGAAACGCGCGTGGGCGTGGCGATGCCGCGTTCCGAGCAATTGCTCATCGCGCTATTGGCAGTGCTCAAGGCTGGCGGCGCCTATGTGCCGCTGGATCCGGATTACCCGGCGGATCGCATCGCTTACATGCTCGAAGACAGCCGCGCGCGAGTGTTGCTTACCGAGCAGGCGGTCGCCGCAACGCTGAGCGTACCGGCCGAAACCCAAGTGGTGCTGATGGATCTGGTTGATCTGAGCAACTACCCAACCGCTGCCCCGCAAACGAATGTGCAGCCGGACAACCTCGCCTATGTGATCTACACCTCGGGTTCCACCGGCAAACCCAAAGGCGTGGCGATTGCCCATCGCAACGTCATGGCATTGATCGACTGGTCGGCCAAGGTCTATAGCCGCGACGATATTCAAGGTGTACTGGCGTCGACGTCGGTGTGCTTCGATTTGTCGGTGTGGGAACTGTTCGTAACGTTGGCAAACGGCGGCTCGCTGATCATCGCGCGCAACGCGCTGGAGCTGGCGCAATTGCCGGCGCGTGATCAGGTGCGTTTGATCAACACCGTGCCGTCGGCCATTGCCGCACTGCAACGTGCCGGGCAGATTCCGCCAAGCGTACGGATCATCAATCTCGCCGGCGAACCGCTCAAGCAAGGCCTGGTCGAGGCGCTGTATCAACAGCCGAACGTTGAACACGTCTACGACCTGTACGGCCCGTCGGAAGACACCACCTATTCGACCTGGACCCGCCGCGTCGCCGGTGGCCAACCGCGCATCGGTCGTGCGCTGGAGCACAGCGCCAGTCATCTGCTGGACGCCGATCTGCAGCGGGTGCCACAGGGCGTTGCGGCGGAGTTGTACCTGTCCGGCGCTGGCATCACCCGCGGTTATCTTGGCCGCGCGGCGATGACCGCCGAGCGTTTCGTACCCAATCCATTCAGCGACAACGGCGCGCGCCTGTATCGCACCGGCGATCTGATTCGCCTGCGCGAAAACGCCGAACTGGAGTACCTGGGACGTATCGACCATCAAGTGAAAATTCGTGGATTCCGTATCGAACTGGGTGAGATCGAGGCGCGATTGCTCGCTCAAGCCGCGGTCACGCAAGCGGCGGTGCTGGCCGTCGACAGCGATAGCGGCGCGCAACTGGTGGCCTACGTGGTCGCTCCGCAATTGGACATGCAGGACGGTGAAGCGCAGCGGCAACTGCGCGACGGACTAAAGACTGGCCTCAAGTCTTCGTTACCTGACTACATGATTCCCGCGCACCTGCTGTTTCTTGAGCAGTTGCCACTGACCCCCAACGGCAAACTCGACCGCAAGGCCCTGCCGGCGGTGGATGCCAGCCAGATGCAGGCCGCCTGGGTGGCGCCGCAGAGCGAGCTTGAGCAGCAGGTCGCGGCGATCTGGCAGCAAGTGCTCGAGGTTGAACGCATCGGTTTGCACGATCACTTCTTCGAACTGGGCGGGCACTCGCTGCTGGCGGTCAACGTGGTGTCGCGCATGGCCCTTGAACTGGGCCTGACGCTGACGCCGCAACTGTTATTCCAGCACCCCGTCCTGAGCGATTTTGTCGCTCGACTCGATACAGGAGGCGGGGCAATCAACGAACAGAAACTGAGCAAGCTGGAAGCCCTGCTTGACGATATGGAGGAAGTCTGATGGACAAGAGTGTTGCTTTGAGGGTAGCCAAGCGCTTTATCACTCTGCCGCTGGACAAACGCAAGCTGTACCTGGAGAAGATGCTCGAAGAGGGCGTCTCTCCGGCCAATCTGCCGATCCCGGAGACGCGTTCCGGGTTCGCGGCGATTCCTCTGTCGTATGCGCAGGAACGCCAGTTGTTCCTCTGGCAAATGGACCCGCACAGCAGCGCCTATCACATCCCCAGCGCCTTGCGCCTCAAGGGCCAGCTGGACGTCGCGGCACTGCAGCGCAGCTTTAACGCCGTGGCGGCGCGGCATGAAAGTTTGCGCACCACCTTCACTGAGCACGGTGAAAGTTTTTGCCAGGTGATTCACCCGCAGTTGCCATTGAACATCGCCGTGGCAGCGCTGCCCGCAGGCCTTGACGTCGCCGCTAGCGAGGCGGCGATCAAGGCGTTCGTTGAAAGCGAAACCGCGCGCCCGTTCGACCTGCAGCACGGGCCGCTGCTGCGCGTGGCGCTGCTCGAAATCGGCGCGGACGACCATGTGCTGGTGTTGATCCAGCACCACATCATTTCCGATGGCTGGTCAATCAAGGTGCTGGTCAATGAACTGATCCAGCATTACGCCGCCGACACCGCCGGGCAGCCACTGAGCCTGCCGGCGCTGGAGGTGCAATACGCCGATTACGCGATCTGGCAGCGTCACTGGCTGGAGGCGGGCGAACGCGAGCGGCAACTGGCGTACTGGATCAAGACCCTGGACGGCGAGCAGCCGGTGCTCGAACTGCCGATCGACTTCCCTCGTCCAGCCGTGCAAAGCCTGCGCGGGGCACGCCTCGAACTGAACCTGCCGGCGGCGCTCGGTGATGCGCTCAAGCAACTGGCCCAGCGCGAAGGCGCGAGCCTGTTCATGGTTCTGCTGGCATCGTTCCAGGCATTGCTGCATCGCTACAGTGGCCAGGCGCAGATTCGCGTCGGCGTGCCGACCGCCAACCGTAACCGGGTCGAAACCGAAGGCCTGATCGGCTTTTTCGTCAACACTCAGGTGTTGCACGCCGAGATCAACGGGCAACTGCCATTCAACCAGTTGCTGGCCCAGGTCAAGCAAGCGGCGCTGGCGGCGCAGGCGCACCAGGACCTGCCGTTCGAGCAACTGATCGAAGCGCTGCAACCGCAGCGCAGCCTGAGTCACAGCCCGGTGTTTCAGGTGATGTTCAACCACCAGAGCAGCCGTGACCCAGGACGCAGCGCGGCCCGGTTGCCGCAACTGAGCGTCGAGAATGTGCAGTGGGAAGGGCGCACGGCGCAGTTCGACCTGACCCTCAATACGTACGAATCCAACGACGGTTTTGCCGCCGAACTGATTTACGCCACCGATCTGTTCAAGCCTGAAACGGTCGAGCGTCTGGCCCGTCACTGGCAAAACCTGTTGCAAGGCATTGTCGCCACGCCGACGCGACGTGTCGGCGAGCTGCCGCTGCTGGAACAGGCCGAGCATGGCGTGCTCCTGCAAGACTGGTTCCGCGTGGCCGAGCAAAGCGCGTACGGCGACTGCGTGCAGCAGGACTTCGCCTTGCAGGCGCAAAAGAATCCGCATGCCACAGCGCTGATCATCGGCGACGAGGTGTTGATCTATGGCGAGCTCGATGCCCGCGCCAACCAGCTCGCGCACAAGCTGGTCGAGGCCGGCGTGGGGCCGGACCGACTGGTGGGCATTGCAGTCGAGCGCAGTGCCGACATGCTCGTCGGCCTGCTGGCGATTCTCAAGGCCGGCGGTGCTTATGTGCCGCTGGACCCGGGGTATCCACAGGAGCGGCTGGCCTACATGATCGAGGACAGCGGCCTGCAATGGCTGCTGACCCAGACGCATTTGCAGGCGCAGTTGTCGATCCCGGCGGGTGTGCAAACCCTGCTGCTCGATCAGCCACCTGAGTGGCTGGCGACTTACCCACAGACTGCGCCGCAGGTTGCCGTCACTGGCGAGCATCTGGCCTATACGATCTACACCTCGGGCTCCACCGGTAAACCCAAAGGCGTGATGGTGCGCCACGCAGCGCTGAGCAATTTTGTCGCGAGCATGATCAAACAGCCGGGGATTGCTGCCGCCGATCGCATGCTCTCGCTGACCACGTTCTCCTTCGATATTTTCGGCCTGGAAATCTACGGCCCGCTGCTGGCCGGCGCTTGCGTGGTACTGACTGGCAAGGACGTGCATCAGGACCCGCACGCGGTACTCGAACTGATCGAGCGGCATGCCGTCAGCATTCTGCAAGCCACGCCGTCGAGCTGGCGCATGCTGCTCGATCACCAACACGCAGCGATCCTGCGCGGCCGCACGTTCCTCTGTGGCGGTGAAGCGCTGCCGCAGGAACTGGCCACGCGCATGCTGGCGCTGACGCCGAACGTGTGGAACCTGTATGGCCCGACCGAGACCACCATCTGGTCGGCGCAACATGCCCTGAGTGCTGACAACAGCGGGCCATTCCTCGGCACGCCGATCGACAACACCGCGTTGTACATCCTCGGAAGTGACCTTGAGCTGAATCCACTCGGCGCGCCGGGTGAATTGCTGATCGGTGGCGAGGGCCTGGCGCGCGGTTATTTTCAGCGTCCGGACCTGACCGCCGAACGTTTTGTGCCAGACCCGTTTTCCACAACCGGCGCGCGTCTGTACCGCACCGGCGACCTGACCCGTTATCGCGCCGAAGGCGTGATCGAATACATCGGGCGTATCGACCATCAGGTGAAGGTTCGCGGTTTCCGTATCGAGTTGGGCGAGATCGAAGCCCGCTTGCTCGCGCTCGACAGCGTGCGCGAAACCGTGGTGGTTGCGCAGGACGGCCCGACCGGCGCGCAACTGGTCGGCTATGTGGTGCCGTCTGCCAGCGCTATCGATGAAGCCGAACTGCGCGCCGCACTCAAGGCCAGCCTCAAGGCCGAACTGCCGGATTACATGGTACCGGCGCACTTGCTGTTTCTCGCACAACTGCCGCTGACCCCCAATGGCAAAGTCGACCGCAAAGCCTTGCCGGCGCCAGACGCCAGCCGGTTGCAGTCAACTTACGTTGCGCCACACACCGCCACCCAGCACGCCGTCGCCGAGATCTGGCAAGCGGTGTTGAAGCTGGACCGAGTAGGGCTCAGCGACAATTTCTTCGAACTCGGTGGCCACTCGTTGCTGGTGACCCAGGTGGTGTCGCGCGTGCGTCAGGTGCTGAATATGCAAGTGCCGCTGCGCAGCCTGTTCGAGCACAGCACGCTGGACGATTTCGTTGCCGCACTGGGCGTCGATCAGGCAACCGAAGAACCACCGATTGTCGCCTTGCCACGCCTGCAACCGCTGCCGCTTTCTTATGCGCAGGAACGCCAGTGGTTCCTCTGGCAACTGGAGCCGACCAGTACGGCTTATCACGTCCCTGCGGCGTTGCGTCTGCGCGGCGTGCTGGATTTGCCCGCGTTGCAGCAGAGCTTCAATGCGTTGATCGAACGCCACGAATCCCTGCGCACCTGCTTCGTCGAACACCAGGGCCAGACGCTGCAAGTGATTCAGGCTCAAGGCACGCTGGATCTGCAAGTGCAGGAGGTTACCGGGCTGGATGATGCGGCATTGCAAGCGCTGGTCGCGGCAGAAACCCTGCACCTGTTCGATCTCCTGCAAGGCCCGTTGCTGCGGGTGAAATTGCTGCGTCTGGCCGCCGATGATCACGCGCTGGTCATTACCTTGCACCACATCGTCTCCGATGGCTGGTCGATGAACGTCATGGTCGATGAGCTGGTGGCGTTATACGCCGCTTACAGCCAGGGCCAGGCTGCGCAATTGCCGGCATTGCCAGTGCAATACGCCGATTACGCGGTGTGGCAAAAACAATGGATGGACGCCGGGGAGCGCGAGCGTCAATTGAATTACTGGACGGCGCAACTCGGCGACGGTGAGCAGCCATTGCTGGAACTGCCGAGCGACCGTCCACGTCCCGCCGAACAAAGCTATCGCGGTGCCCGTCACGATGTCCCGCTGAGCCTTGAACTGGCGACGGCGCTCAAGCAGGTCGCGCAGCGTGAAAACGTTACCCTGTTCGCGCTGCTGCTGGCGTCATTCCAGACCCTGCTGCATCGGTACAGTGGACAGGCTGATATCCGCGTCGGCGTGCCGGTGGCCAACCGCAACCGGGTCGAGACCGAAGGCCTGATCGGGTTTTTCGTCAACACTCAAGTGCTCAAGGCTGAATTCGACAGTCAGCAGACCTTCCGCAGCCTGCTGCAACAAGTGAAAAACAGCGTGCTCAGCGCGCAAGCCCATCAGGATCTGCCGTTCGAGCAACTGGTCGACGCGCTGCAACCGGAACGCAGCCTCAGCCACAGCCCGCTGTTTCAGGTGATGCACAATCACCAGAGCCAGGCCCGACAGGGGCAGGGCGCAACCCGCCTGCCGCAATTGCACATCGAAGGCTTGCCATGGGCCTCGAACACCGCGCAGTTCGACCTGACCCTGAACACGTTCGAATCGACTGACAACGTCTGGGCCGAACTGACCTACGCCACCGATTTGTTTGATCTGGCGACCATCGAGCGCTTGGCGCAGCACTGGCTCAATCTGCTGCACGGCATCGTGGCCGACAGTGCTCAACGCATCGCTGATCTGCCGCTGCACACTGCCGCCGAGCGCGAGGCGACCCTGCTGCAATGGAACCCGGCGGTCGTCGATTTCCCCAGCGAACAGTGCCTGCATCATCTGATCGAAGCCCAGGCCGCCCGCGCACCAAACACCATCGCCGTGAGTTGCGCCGGTCAAACGCTGAGTTATGCCGCGCTCAACCGCCGCGCCAACCAATGGGCGCACCAACTGATT
The DNA here is from genome assembly GCF_036668835.1 of Pseudomonas koreensis. Taxonomy (GTDB): domain Bacteria; phylum Pseudomonadota; class Gammaproteobacteria; order Pseudomonadales; family Pseudomonadaceae; genus Aquipseudomonas; species Aquipseudomonas koreensis_I. The sequence continues at coordinate 162,222 of NZ_JAZEVW010000001.1, read as the reverse complement.
GCGCAGGGTGTCGGCCCGGATGTGCGCGTCGGCCTGGCAGTGGAGCGCAGCCTCGACATGCTGGTTGGTCTGTTGGCGATTCTCAAGGCCGGCGGCGCTTATGTGCCGCTGGATCCGAGCTATCCGCAAGAGCGCCTGAGCTACATGATCGGCGACAGTGGCATCGGTTTGCTGTTGACCCAAAGCCATCTGCTTGCGCAACTGCCGGTGCCGGATGCCGTGCGCAGTCTGTTGCTCGATCAGCAGGGTGAAAATCTCGAAGGCTGCAGCGACAGCAATCCGCAAGTCAGCCTGAGCGCCGACAACCTCGCCTATGTGATTTACACCTCCGGTTCGACCGGCCAGCCGAAGGGCACCTTGCTCGCCCATCGCAATGTGCTGCGTCTGTTCGAGGCCACCGATGCCTGGTTCGATTTCGGCGCGGACGATGTGTGGAGCCTGTTCCATTCCTACGCGTTCGACTTCTCCGTGTGGGAGATTTTCGGTGCGCTGCTGTACGGCGGCAAACTGGTCGTGGTGCCTTACGAGGTGAGCCGTGCGCCAGAAGATTTCTTCGCCTTGCTCTGCCGTGAAGGCGTCACCGTGCTCAATCAGACGCCTTCGGCGTTCAAGCAGTTGATGCAAGTGGCCTGCGCGCCGGAGCACGCCGCGCAACAGCCGGCGCTGCGTTACGTGGTATTCGGCGGCGAGGCACTGGAGGTCAAGAGCCTGCGGCCGTGGTTCGAGCGTTTTGACGATCAGGCGCCGCAACTGATCAACATGTACGGCATCACCGAAACCACGGTGCACGTCACTTACCGTCCGCTGTCGATGGCCGATTTGCAGGGCGACGCCAGCAGCCCGATCGGCGTGCCGATCGCTGATCTGTCGTGGTACCTGCTCGACGCTGATCTGAATCCGGTGGCCAAGGGTTGCATCGGTGAGTTGTACGTCGGGCGCGCCGGTTTGGCGCGCGGTTATCTGAAACGTGCCGATCTGACGTCACTGCGGTTCATTCCCGACCCGTTTGCCGCTGACGGCGGTCGCCTGTATCGCACCGGCGATCTCGCCCGCTATCGCGCCGACGGCGTCGTCGAGTACATCGGGCGGATCGACCATCAGGTGAAAATCCGTGGTTTCCGTATCGAACTCGGCGAGATCGAAGCGCAACTGCAGGCTCAGAAAACCGTGCGCCAGGCCGTGGTGCTCGCGCAAACGGGCCTCAGCGGTCAGCAACTGGTCGCGTGGCTGGTGCCGCAGGATGCTGCGTTGCTTGAGGCCAGTGCGGCCGAGCAGGCGCAGTGGCGCGACAGCGTGCGTGCCGAACTCAAGGCAAACCTGCCGGATCACATGATCCCGGCGCACCTGCTGCTGCTCGCGCAATTGCCGTTGACCGCCAACGGCAAACTCAACCGCAAGGCGCTGCCAGCGCCGGATGCGAGTCAGGCCCAACAGGCATTTCAGGCGCCGCAAAGTGGGCTGGAACAGCGCCTGGCGGCGATCTGGCAAGACGTGCTGAAGCTGCCGCAAGTCGGCCTTAACGATAATTTCTTCGAATTGGGCGGCGACTCGATCATCTCGATTCAGGTGGTCAGCCGCGCGCGTCAGGCCGGGATTGGCCTGAACCCGAAAGACCTGTTCCAGCACCAGACCATTGCGCGACTGGCGCTGGTCGCGCAATTGGGCGCTGAACCCTCGTCGATCGATCAACAAGCGGTGAGCGGGGCAGCGGTGCTGCTGCCGATTCAGCAGCAATTCTTTGAAGACGACATTCCCGAGCGTCATCACTGGAACCAGTCGGTGCTGCTCAAGCCGCGTCAGCCACTGGATGCGGACAAGATCGAGCAAGTGCTGCGGGCGCTGGTTGCCCATCACGATGCCCTGCGGCTGAGCTTCACTCAGCGCGATGGCGTGTGGCAGGCCGAACACCGCGCCGTTGGAAACCTGCCGGACAATTTGCTGTGGCAGGAGCAGGTCGCCGATGCCGCGGCACTGGAAGCCTTGGGCAACCGCGCCCAGCGCAGCCTCGACCTGCAAAACGGGCCGCTGCTGCGCGCGGTGCTGGCGCAACTGGCTGACGGCACGCAACGTTTGCAACTGGTTATTCATCACCTGGCAGTGGACGGTGTGTCCTGGCGGATTCTGCTCGAAGACCTGCAGAATGCGTATCAGCAATTGCTCGACGGCCAGCCACTGCGCCTGCCGGCGAAAACCAGCGCCTTCAAGGACTGGAGCGAACAGGTGCAGCGCTACGCCAACAGCGCGGCACTGCAGCAGGAACTGGCGTACTGGCAGGCTTGCCTGCGCGATGTCAGCACCGATCTGCCATGCAAACGCGTGGATGCTGGTCAGCACAATCGATTGGCGCAGACCGTGCAGACCAGGCTGGGCACGGAACTGACCCGACAGCTGCTACAAGAAGCGCCTGCGGCCTATCGCACCCAGGTCAACGACCTGTTGCTGACCGCACTGGCACGGGTGATCGGCCGTTGGAGCGGGCAACCGTCGACGCTGATTCAGCTCGAAGGCCATGGTCGCGAAGAATTGTTCGACGGCGTCGACCTGACCCGTACCGTGGGCTGGTTCACCAGCCTGTTTCCGGTGCGCCTGACCCCGGCGCAAACGCCCGGCGAATCGATCAAACAGATCAAGGAACAACTGCGCTCGATCCCCAACAAGGGCATCGGTTTCGGTGCATTGCGTCATCTCGGCAATGCTGATGTACAACAGAGCCTGCGCGCCTTGCCGACGCCGCGCATCACCTTCAACTACCTCGGCCAGTTCGACGGCAGTTTCGCCGCTGACGATGCTGCGCTGTTCGCCCCTGCGCCGGACAACGCCGGCCTCGACCAGAGCGCGGACGCGCCGCTGGGCAACTGGCTGACCCTCAACGGTCAGGTGTATGGCGGTGAATTACGCGTCGGCTGGACCTTCAGCACCGAGCGTTTCGACACGGCGGACATCGAAGCCCTCGCGGCGGATTACGCTGACGAGCTGACCGCGCTGATCGAGCATTGTCTGACCCCAGGCGTTGAAGGCCTGACCCCCTCGGACTTCCCGCTGGCCGGGTTGACCCAGGCGCAACTCGACAGCTTGCCAGTGCTGGCGCAGCAGATCGCCGATGTCTATCCGCTGTCGGCAATGCAGCAGGGCATGTTGTTCCACAGTCTGTACGAGCAGGCCAGCGGTGATTACCTCAATCAGGTTCGCCTCGATGTCGAAGGTCTCGATCCGCAGCGCTTCCAGCAGGCGTGGCAAGCGGCGGTGGACCACCACGATATCCTGCGCACCGGTTTTGTCTGGCAAGGCCAACTGACGCGGCCGTTGCAAGTGGTGCACAAACATTTGCAGATGCCCTTCAGCGTGCTTGACTGGCGCGAGCGCGGCGATTGCGCGAATGAACTCAATGCGCTGGCCGCGGCCGAGCAGGCGCAGGGTTTCGACCTGAGTCAGGGACCGTTGCTGCGTATGGTGGTGGTGCGTCTCGATGCGCAGCGCTGCCATTTGATTTACACCAACCATCACATCCTGATGGACGGCTGGAGCAACTCGCAGTTGCTTGGCGAAGTCTTGCAGCGTTACAGCGGTATTGCTCAGCCGACGCTGGCCGGGCGGTATCGCGATTACATCGAGTGGCTGCAAGGTCAGGATGTTCTGGCCAGCGAGCATTTCTGGACCGCGCAACTGGCGGACCTGGAGGCGCCGACCTTGTTGGCGTCGGCACTCCAGGCGCAGCGTGGCGACGCCCCGCAACACGGCCACGGCGAGCATTTCTGTGTGCTCGATCTGCTGCAAACCCGGCAATTGGGCGAGTTCGCCCGGCAGCAGAAGGTCACCGTCAACACGCTGATCCAAGCGGCGTGGCTGTTGCTGTTGCAACGCCTGACCGGGCAGGCGAACGTGGCGTTCGGCGCCACGGTGGCCGGGCGCCCGAGCGAGCTCAAAGGCGTCGAGCAGCAGATCGGCCTGTTCATCAACACCCTGCCGGTGATTGCCAGCCCGCGCGCGCAACTCAGTGTTGGCGAGTGGCTGCAAAGCGTACAGGCACAGAACCTGGCGCTGCGCGAGCATGAACACACGCCGTTGTTCGATATTCAGCGTTGGGCGGCGCGCAACGGTGAAGCGCTGTTCGACAATATTCTGGTGTTCGAGAACTACCCGGTGTCCGAAGCGCTGGCCCAGGGCGCGCCGCAGGAACTGCGTTTCGGCGAGATCGCCAACCACGAACAGACCAACTACCCGCTGACTCTGCTGGTGCATCTGAGCGACGAGTTGTCCATGCACTTCAGCTACCAGTGCGACAGCTTCGCTGCCAAGAGCGTGGAGCAACTAGGCGAATTCATGCAGCGTTTGCTCGGGCAGATGAGCGAATCGAGCGAACGTAAGCTTGGCGAGTTGCAACTGATCGAAGACGCTCCGTGCGTTGATTCCTCGTTCGTCACTGAACAGTGCATTCATCAGGCGATTGCCGAGCAGGTGGCAGCGGTGCCTGATGCACTGGCGGTGACCTTCAACGATAGACAATTGAGCTACGCCGAACTGGACGCACAGGCCAATCGCCTTGCGCACAAACTGATCGAAATGCGTGTCGGTCCGGAAGTGCGCGTGGGCGTAGCGATGCCGCGCTCCGAGCAGTTGCTGGTCGCGCTGCTGGCGGTGCTCAAGGCTGGCGGCGCCTATGTGCCGCTGGACCCGGATTACCCGGCGGATCGCGTCGCCTACATGCTCGAAGACAGCCGTGCGCGAGTGTTGCTTACCGAGCAGGCGGTCGCCGCAACGCTGAGCGTACCGGCCGAAACCCAAGTGCTGTTGATGGATCTGGTTGACCTGCGCAACTACCCAACCGCTGCCCCGCAAACGAACGTGTTGCCCGACAACCTCGCCTATGTGATCTACACCTCGGGTTCCACCGGCAAACCCAAAGGCGTGGCGATTGCCCATCGCAACGTCATGGCGTTGATCGACTGGTCGGCCAAGGTCTATAGCCGCGACGATATTCAAGGTGTACTGGCGTCGACGTCGGTGTGCTTCGATTTGTCGGTGTGGGAACTGTTCGTAACGTTGGCAAACGGCGGTTCGCTGATCATCGCGCGCAACGCTTTGGAACTGGCGCAATTGCCGGCGCGTGATCAGGTGCGTTTGATCAACACCGTGCCGTCGGCCATCGCCGCGCTGCAACGTGCCGGGCAGATTCCGCCAAGCGTACGGATCATCAATCTGGCCGGCGAACCGCTCAAGCAAGGCCTGGTCGAGGCGCTGTATCAACAGCCGAACGTTGAACACGTCTACGACCTGTACGGCCCGTCGGAAGACACCACCTATTCGACCTGGACCCGCCGCGTCGCCGGTGGCCAACCGCGTATCGGTCGTGCGCTGGAGCACAGCGCCAGTCATCTGCTGGACGCCGATCTGCAGCGGGTGCCGCCGGGCGTTGCGGCGGAGTTGTACCTGTCCGGGGCGGGTATCACCCGCGGTTACCTCGGCCGCGCGGCGATGACCGCCGAACGTTTTGTGCCCAATCCATTCAGCGGCAACGGCGAGCGCCTGTATCGCACCGGCGACCTGATTCGCCAGCGTGAACAGGGCAACCTCGAATACCTGGGCCGCATCGATCACCAAGTGAAGATTCGCGGCTTGCGTATCGAACTCGGTGAAATCGAAGCACGCCTGATTGCGCATGCCGAAGTGCGCGAAGCGGTGGTGATTGCCAGCGAAGTGACGGGCAGCCAGCAACTGATCGCCTATCTGGTACCGGCCGATCCGACAGTGATCGAGGCCAGCGCCGAGCTGCAAGGTGATCTGCACGACCGCATCGGCGCCTGGCTGGGCGCAACCCTGCCGGACTACATGGTGCCCAGCCATCGCCTGTGGCTGGCGCAACTGCCGCTGACCCCCAACGGCAAGATCGATCGCAAGCGCTTGCCGGCGCCGGAATTGAGCGCGGTGCAACAACACGTCGAACCGGCCAACGCCACTGAGCAGGCATTGGTGGAGATCTGGAAAGAGGTGCTGGGGCTGTCGCAGGTCAGTACTCACGACAGCTTCTTCGCGCTGGGCGGCGATTCGATCATTTCGATTCAAGTGGTCAGCCGCGCCCGTCAGCAAGGCCTTGAACTGAGCCCGAAAGACCTGTTCCAACACCCGACCATCGAGCAATTGGCCCAGCGTGTCGGCAGCAGCGATGCTGTGGTAACGGCGCTGATCGAGATGCCGCTGCATGGCCTGAGTGATGCGCAAATTGCCGATCTACCGCTGGCGCAGGATCAGTTGGCCGGGCTTTATCGTCTGTCACCCATGCAGCAGGGCATGCTGTTCCTCGGCTTGAACTCGCCGGAATCGGACCTCTACATCAACCAGTTGAGCACCGCCGTGCAAGGCCTGGAGCCGGCGCGTTTGCAAGCGGCCTGGGCCAGCGTCAGCCGGCGTCACGACATTCTGCGCACGGGTTTTCTCTGGCAGGACATGGCCGAGCCGCTGCAGTTCGTTCTCGCCGATCCGCAATTGCCGTTCCGCCTGCTCGACTGGCGTGACCAGGATCACTCAACCGAGGCGCTGCAAGCATTGGCGGATGCCGAGCGCGCCAAAGGCTTTGATCTCGATCAGCCACCGCTGCAACGCCTGACGCTGGTGCAGGTTGGCGCAGACAGTTATCAACTGATCTGGACCTATCACCACATTCTCATCGACGGCTGGAGCAGTTCGCAGTTGATCGGCGAAGTGCTGAGTCAGTACTCCGGCACACCGCTGGCCGAGGCGGTGCCGTACCGTCGCTACATCAACTGGTTGCAACAGCAGGACGACGCGGCCAGCGAAGGTTTCTGGCGCGAGCAATTGAGCCAGCTCGACGAGCCGACTTACCTCGCCGACGCGGTGTCGCGCACTGGTAGCGGTCGCGGTCACGAAGCGCTGTACAGTCGCTTGGGCGCCGCACGCACCGAACGGCTCAAGGCTTTTGCGCAAGCGCAGCAGGTCACCCTCAACACCCTGGTGCAGGGCGCGTGGCTGATGCTGCTGAGCCGCTACAGCGGCCAGCGCTGCGTGGCGTTCGGTGCGACGGTGGCGGGGCGCCCGGCGAGCCTGCCGGCGTCGGAGTCGATCCTTGGCCTGTTCATCAACACCTTGCCGGTGATCAAGGATGTGCCGGCCGAGCAAGCGGTCGGCGACTGGCTGCGTGACCTGCAGGGCTTCAACCTCGAACTGCGTGAGCGCGAATACACCCCGCTGACCGACGTGCAGCGTTGGGCCGGGCGCGCGGGGCAGGCATTGTTCGATAGCATCATCGTCTTCGAGAATCACCCGATCGACCAGGCGCTGCGCGAATGGCGCGACGACTCGCTGACGTTCGGCGAGATCAGCAACGCCGGCCTGACCAACTTCCCGATGGACTTGATGGTCACGCTCGAAGAGGGGCTGGTGATCGAATACATGTTCCTGCGTGAGCATTTCGATCTCGCAACCGTGGAAGGCATTCGCGCCAACATGGAAGGCCTGCTCGCTGCATTGGCCGACGATGCCACGCAACCGCTGGGACGGATCGGTTTGCCGAGCGCTCGGTCGGTGATCGCGCCGAGCCTGCCAGCCGCTTCGCCGGCGCTGGCGGTGCATCAGCGTATTGCGCAACGGGCGATGGAGCAGGGCGAGCAGACGGCGGTGATCTTTAACGGCCAGGCGTTCAGCTATGTGCAGATTGACGCTCGCGCCAACCGTCTGGCCCATGCGTTGATCGCTGAAGGGGTAGGGCCGGAAGTGCGCGTCGGTGTCGCGCTGCCGCGCAGCGAAAACCTGATCGTGGCCTTGCTCGCGGTGCTCAAGGCCGGCGGCGCTTACGTGCCGCTCGATGCGACTTATCCACGTGAACGTCTGAGTTACTTGATGGGTGATTCCGGCATCGCTTTGTTGCTCAGCGATTCCGGTCTGCGTGAGGTCATGCCGACGCAGGCGGGTCTGCCTGTGCTGGAGCTGGATCAATTCGATCTGAGTGGTCAGCCGGAGAGCGCACCGCAGGTCGCCGTGCATGCGGACAACCTCGCTTACGTCATCTACACCTCTGGCTCCACCGGCCAGCCGAAAGGCGTCGGCGTCGCCCACGGGCCGTTGGCGATGCACTGTGAGGCGATCGGTCAGCGATACGAAATGACCGCAGCCGATTGTGAATTGCACTTCATGTCATTCGCCTTCGACGGCGCCCATGAGCGCTGGTTGACCACGTTGACCCACGGCGCGCGTCTGCTGGTCCGCGACGACAGCCTGTGGACCGCCGAGCAGACTTACGAAGCGCTGCATGAATACGGCGTGACCGTGGCGGCGTTTCCGCCGGTGTATCTGCAACAATTGGCCGAGCACGCCGAGCAGCACGGCAACCCACCCGCGGTGCGCATCTATTGCTTCGGTGGCGATGCGGTGCCGGTGGCAAGTTTCGAACTGGCCAAACGCGCGCTGAAGCCGCAATACATCATCAATGGTTATGGACCGACGGAAACCGTGGTCACGCCACTGATCTGGAAGGCCGGCACTGACGACGTCTGTGCTGCGGCCTACGCGCCTATCGGCCGAGTGGTCGGCGAGCGTAGCGGTTATGTGCTCGACGCCGACCTCAATCCGCTGCCGCTGGGCCTTGCCGGCGAGCTGTACCTGGGCGGCGCGTTGGCCCGTGGTTATCTGGGCCGTGCCGGTGGCAGCGCCGAGCGCTTCGTCGCCAACCCGTTCAGCGTCGACGGCAGCCGTCTGTATCGCACCGGCGACCTGGTGCGCCGGCGCGCCGACGGCACCGTCGACTACCTCGGGCGCATCGATCAGCAAGTGAAGATCCGCGGTTTCCGCATCGAGCTGGGCGAAATCGAGGCGCGTCTCAAGCAGCAACCCGGCGTACGCGACGCTGCTGTGGTAGCCCGTGAAGGTGTCAGCGGCAAGCAGTTGCTCGGGTATGTCGTCGCTATGGCCGACGTCGCGGTGGACGGTTTCTGCGAACGCCTGCGCGACCAGCTCAAGGTCAACCTGCCGGATTACATGGTGCCTGCGCACTTGATGCTGCTCGAGCGTATGCCGCTGACGCCGAACGGCAAGCTCGACCGCAAGGCCTTGCCGAACCCGGATGCCGAACAGCGCCAGGCTTATCTGGCGCCGCGCACCGAGCTGGAAAAGGCGCTGGCGAAGATCTGGCAAGATGTGCTGAAAATCGAACGCGTTGGCCTCAGCGACAACTTCTTCGAACTGGGCGGCGACTCGATCCTCAGCCTGCAAGTGATCGCCCGCAGCCGTGTGCTCAAGGCTCAGGGTCTGAGTTTGAAACTGCGCGACCTGATGCAGAAGCCGAGCATCGCCGAGTTGGTGGCCAGCGTGCAGGGCAGCACCGAAAAGGCCAGCGCAATGTTGGCGATGAATGCTCACGTTGACGGTGTCGCGCCGCTGTTCTGCATCCACGCAGGCTTTGGCACGGTGTTCGATTACGAGCCGTTGGCGCGACGCCTGAGCGGCCGCCGCCAGGTGTTGGCGATCCAGTCGCGGATGCTCCTCGATCCGACGTTCCACGACATCTCGCTGCAGAGCATGGCCAGCGACTACGTTGCGCAGATTCGCGCAAAACAGGCGCACGGGCCTTACCACCTGTTGGGCTGGTCACTGGGCGGGACCCTGGCGATGCTGATGGCGGCGCAACTGGAGCAAGCCGGGCAGATGGTGAAATTTGTCGGTCTGGTGGACTGCTTCGTGCCGTCGGCCAGGGTCGACGAAGGCGCGGTGGACGACTGGCAGGCCGACCTGCGTGACTTCCTGCAGGTGACGCTGCCGGATGCCGTGCCGGATTTGCACATCGACGGCGAAGAAACCCCGCAGAACCTTCGCGCACTGTTCACCCGCGCCATGAGCAGCGAACGCGGGACTTCGACCTACGTGGCGCTGGGCGCCGATGAACTGGCACATGTGTTTAGCGTCGCCCGCCGACTCAAACAGCTGTCGCTGCAACTGGACCGCTGCACACCGTTGGCGATCACGCCGATGTGCTGGTGGACCTTGGGGCGCGAAGAGGAAGCCTTGCAATTGGCAGCGCAACTGGCGCAGCCGGGCATGGGCGGTGAATGGCTCGCTTGCGGGCACTTCCAGATACCGCGCGATGCAACGTTCCTGTCCGAGGCTGAAGAAATGCTCGGCGAGATCGTTGAACCTGTAGCCATGTCCTGAACTGAACAGCGGTCGGGCGCCTTTGGTGTTCGACCGCGCTGGAGATTTGAATGTCGTTGAACCCTGATATCGCTGCGTTTTTGCAACTGGTCGGCAACGGCCGGGCGAGTGGCAAGCGCGTGGGCATGCACCAGTTGAGTCCGGCTGAGGCGCGTGAGCAGTTCGATCAGTCTTCACTGTTGATGGACGCTGGCGGTGAAGAACTGCAAGTGGTGGATGAGCTGCAATTGCCGGTGCGCGATGGCGCGCTGCTCAATGCACGGATCTACAGTAACCAGCCTTTGAACGCGGGTGCTGGCCGGCCGGCGCTGTTGTATTTCCATGGCGGTGGTTATGTGGTCGGTAGCCTCGATTCCCATGATTCGCTGTGTCGGGCGCTGGCCGCGATGGCTGACTGCGTGGTGCTGTCGGTGGCGTATCGGCTGGCACCGGAGTTTCGCTTTCCCACCGCGGCGGATGATGCCCGTGATGCCTGGGACTGGTTGGTGGCCAGTGCTGCGGATTTCGGCGTGGATGCTTCGCGCCTGGCAGTTGCCGGTGACAGCGTGGGCGGCAGCCTGGCCACGGTGTTGGCGGCGCAACTGGCCGATGCCGTGGTGCGACCGCGCTTGCAGGTGCTGATCTATCCGGTTACCGATGCCAGTCGCAGCACACCTTCGATCGATCGATTTGCTGAAGGTCATCTGTTGGAGAAGGCGTCGCTGGAGTGGTTTTACAGTCACTATCAGCGTGAGTCGGGTGATCGTTTTGATCCGCGGTTTTCGCCGTTGCTCGGGGAAGTCTCGGCTGATGTTGCACCGGTGCTGCTGGTGTTGGCCGAGTGTGATCCGCTGCATGATGAGGGGGTGGCGTATGCGTGTCATCTGCGGGCGGCGGGGGTGGCTGTCGAGCTCAAGGTGTATGCGGGGATGACGCATGACTTTCTGCGCATGGGCGCGATTGTCGATGAGGCTGAGGAGGCGCAGTTGTTTATTGCCGGGCGTTTGGGGCAGGCGTTTGTTCGGAGGTGATTTTTTTTTGGCCTTGGCAGTCTTGGCGGCCTTTGGGCCGACCAGGCTGTGGTTTGGTGGTGTGAATATCCGTTTTTTTGGGGGTGGCGGCTGGCGGTTCCGCCCTTACGGCGGGTCACCTTTTTCAAACGCCAAAAAGGTAACCCAAAACGCTTGCTCCTACGTACGGCCCTCGCAGGCTCGGGTCCCTTCGCTCCGGGACTGATCCGGGCGCAGCGGCTACGGTTTGCTGCGCTGCACCTACTTCCGCTGTATACGACTGCGTCGTACGGTCGCTGCGCTCCCACGCCCGGATCAATCCCTCCACTCAGCCTTCCGATGTCGCTGGTTAGGCAAGATCAAGAGCACTCGAGCTGGCGCTCATTGTTGAGTGGTTAGAAGCGGCGCATGGCTTGGGATTTGCGGTGGATTTGCCCCTCACCCCAGCCCTCTCCCCCTGGAGAGGGAGCCGATCTTTGGGCTTTTCAGAATCGGAGTTCGACTCGGTATCTCAGTCGGCGTATTTCTATCAAACTACTCGGTCAGTTCCCTCTCCTTCCGGGAGAGGGGGCCGATTTTTGTGCTTTTCAAATTGTGCATTCAACTCGGTATCCAAGTAGGCGTAACTCTCGCATCCACCACGGTCAGTCCCCTCTCCCTCCGGGAGAGGGCTAGGGTGAGGGGCTTTTGATCTGCAGGGTCTGCACGCACGAATCGGTAATCCGCATTCATAACCATCAACTGTAATTTTCTACAACGAACCAAACCAACCCCAACCCAGACTCCCGCTCCCACCACTCATTACAATGAGCGCCAGCTCGAGTGCTCTTGACCTTGCCGTGCCGGCCCCTTCGGCAGGCTGAGTGGAGGGATCAATCCGGGCGTGGGAGCGTAGCGACCGTCTGGCGTAGCCAGACACAGCGGAAGTAGGTGCAGCGAAGCAAACCGTAGCCGCTGCGCCCGGATCGGTCCCGGAGCGAAGGAACCCGAGCCTGCGAGGGCCGTACGCCGGGGCCCAGACCTTTGGTTCCTTTGGGGCGTTTGCCAAAGGGACTCGCTGTAAAAGCGAAACCGCCAGCCGCCACACCCAAAAAAACGGATATACACCCAAAACCCCAAGAGCCTGGTCGGCCCAAAGGCCGCCACGCTCCAAAAAACAACCAAAAAAAACGCCAGCAATCGCCGGCGTTTTTCTTAACTCAAAGCGCTGAAAACCTTACCAGTTGTAAGTCACATCAGCCGTCATCGTCCGGCTCTCACCGTAGTAGCAGTCAAGCGTGCTATTGCACGCAGCCACATACTTTTCGTTGGTCAGGTTCTGCAGGTTGGCCTGCAACTTCACACCCTTGACATGCAGTGGCGATTTTTCCAGATCGTAAGAAACCATCGCGTCATACACGGTGTAAGACGGCACCTGGAAAGAATCCGACTCGTAGTCCGAACCGTAACTCTGCTGCACATAGCGCGCACCCAGACCCATGCCGAAACCGGCCAGCGCCGTGGAAATATCGAAGTCGTAATTGATCCACGCCGACGCGGTCAACGGCGGAGCCATGGCCACGGTGCGACCTTCGCGGCCATCATTGGCGCTGTGCCATTTGGTCTGGTTACGCGACACGGCGGCGAGTACGCGCAGGTTCTGGGTGACGTTGACCTTGCCTTCCAGCTCCACGCCACGCGAACGCACCGTACCGCTCTGCACGCTGAACCCCGGGTTGTCGAGGTCGGTGGTCAGCATGTTGTCCTGGTCGATCTGGTAAGCCGACAGTTGAATGAAGCCGTCGACGAAGGTCGGTTCGTACTTGATACCGACTTCGTACTGCTTGCCAGTGGTCGGTTCAAAAGCGCTGCCGCTCAGGTCGGTACCGGTTTGCGGCAGGAACGATTCGGCGTAGCTGACGTATGGCGTGATGCCGTTTTCGAACTCGTAGCCCAGGCCGGCGCGGCCGGTGAACTTCTCGTCCTTCTGGTTGCTGTGGCCACCGGTCAGCGGTTGCTTGTTATCGGTTTCGGCAAAGTCATAACGACCGCCGAGCGTCAGGAACCACTGATTCCAGCGCAGTTGGTCCTGGGCGTACAGGCCGGTCTGGGTGATGGTGTTGTCCCACTTGTAGGGCTGGCGGAAGTTGATCGCGCTGCCATATACCGGGTTGTACAGATCGATGCCCGGCGCGGTGCGGTCGTACAGGCCGAGGAATTTCGAGTTGAAATGGTAGTAGTCCACGCCCAGCAGTACGGTATGGTCGACTTCGCCGGTGTTGAACTTGGCCTGGGCGATGTTATCGATGCCGTAGACCTTGTTGTGCTGTGACCAGTCCACCGCGTAGCGGCTCTGGAAGCTGTTGTCGTCGAGGCCGGTCACCGGGTTGGTCGGGAATGAATAACCGTGCAGCGGCGCGACGTACTGGTCGTTGACGTCGGCGTAGCGCGCGTTCTGCTTGAAGGTCCAGATTTCGTTGAGTTCGTGTGCGATCTCGTAACCGACCACGAACTGTTCACGGTGGTACTTGTTGACGTCCGGCTCGCCGATGAACAGGCTGCGGCCGATGCGCCCGTTGGAGGTGCTCTTGACCGTGCCGAAGGCTGGCAAGCCCTGGGCTTCCGGTACGTCGTGGTCTTTCTGGTACTGGCCGAAAACGGTGATGGTGGTGCGGTCGTTCGGCAGCCAGGTCAGGCTCGGTGCGAGCAACATGCGGTTCTGACTGGCGTAATCGATCGCCGAGCCGCTGTCGTTGACCACACCGGTCAGGCGATAAAGGAATTCGCCCTGATCGTCGATCGGGCCGCCGAGGTCGAAGGCGCCGTATTTACGGTCATAGCTGCCGCCGCCGATTTTTACTTCGTGTAATGGAGTGGCGGTCGGGCGCTTGCTGACCATGTTGACGATACCGCCGGGCTGGTTCTGGCCGTACAGCACCGAGGCCGGGCCCTTGAGCACTTCGATGCGCTCCAGGGTGTACGGGTCGATCTGCAGCGAACCGCCGGTGCTGCCGCCACCATAGGGCATGTGCAGGCCGTCGAGGTACAGCGGGGTGGGCGAGAAGCCGCGCGAGGTCGGCTCGTCGAAAATCTTCACCCGGTCAGCGAAGCCGCCGCCGGTCATGCCCGGAGTGTAGCGCAGGGCTTCGGTGACCGATTGCGAGCCGCGCATCTTGATTTCGTCCTGGGTGACGACGTTGATGGTCTGCGGGATGACTTTGATTGCGGTGTCAGTCTTCGAGCCGGTGGCGCTGCGTTTGGCGACGATGCCGTCGACCGGTCCCCAGGCCGATTCGGCGGTGGCGGAAATGTTCGTCGGTGCGAGATCAAGGCTGGCGCCACTGTTGCTGCGCGAACGCAGGGCGACATTGTTGCCGTCGACGCTGTAGGCAATGTCGGTGCCTTTGAGCAACTGCGCGATCGCGGCCGTCGGTTCTAGGGTGCCGCTGACGGCGCTGCTGCGCAGACCACTGACTTCATCCGGGCTGTACAACACTTGCAGGTTGGTCTGGCGACCGAATTCCTGCAAAGCGCTCCCCAGCGACTGTGCAGGAATATTGATCGCCACGGCGGCAGCCTGTGCCTGCCCGATGATCGGCAGGGTAAGGGCCATGGCGCACAGCGCCGGCAAGGTGGAACGCAAGGAGCGGCGGATCAGCAGGGCCTTGGCGAGCGGGTGGAGTCCGTGCGGTGCGGGCATTATTCTTCTACTCTTCAAAGTGTTGACTGAGAACTATTTCTATTAACTGTAGATAAGACGTTGAGCCCTCTGAAAACCGGAAGGGCTCGACACAGTTTTTTTACAAATTTTTCACAATCAGGCCGGTTGCGGCTCGGTCAGCACTTTGCCGGCGTTCATCCGCACCAGTTGGTCGGCCACATCGAAGTAACGATCGTCGTGGGAAATGACGATGATGGTTTTGCCCAGACGCTTGAGGTCAGGCAGCAGCTCGGTATAAAAGATGCGTCGGAACGTCGGGTCCTGGTCGGCGGCCCACTCGTCGAACACCAGCACCGGGCGTTCTTCCAGCCACGCATTGACCAGCGCCAGACGCTTGCGCTGCCCGGTCGACAGGTCGGTGGTGGTGAAGGCGCCGTCACGCACGCTGACCTTGTGCGCGATCTCCAGGCGTTGCAGGTATTTGTTAGCGTCCTCGGGGATATGCGTGTCGCCCTGGACCACGTCGTCGAACAGGTAATAGTCAGCGAAGATCGTCGTGAACAACTGGCGGTAATCATCGCGATTCGCCGCGTCGATCAACTGCTCGTTGAGGCGGATCTCACCTTGCTGCGGCGCGTACAGGCCCAGCAGCAGTTTGATCAGGGTGGTCTTGCCGCAGCCGTTTTCGCCGACGATGAAAACGATGTCGCCCTGTTCGATCTTCAGATTCACCGGCCCGAGACGAAAGGGCGCCGCGCCTGCGACGGTCGGGAAACTGTAAGTGACATTGTTCAGTTCGAGGCTGTGTACGGCGTTGTTTTTCGGCGCCTGGTCGCTGAGCAGCAGGTGCGGTTCAGGCGAGGAGAACTGCTCCGACAGATCGGCGATGCGGCGGAAGGCGATCTGTGCGCGGCTGACAATCGGCAGCGTACTGATCAGGTGTTCCAGCGGACCTTTCATGTACAGCAATACCAGGACGAAACCGCTGATCACCGCTTTGTCCGCATTCGGCCAGAACGATTGCAGGACCAGCGCCAGGCCAATCACCACGAAAAACAGCATCGAGCCGAGCGTCTTGGCGATAACGAAAATGTTCACCGAGCGCACCTGGGTGTCGCAGATCTTGTTCGCCGTGCCTTCGATGCCCGAGACGAACATGCGATGGCGGCGCGGGCGGTGGATACGCAGTTCTTTTGCGCCTTCAGCCACGGCGTGGTAGTTCTTCTGCAGCTCGTCTTCGTAGTCGCGGGCCTTCATGAAGCCCTGCATGCCGCGGCCGCGGGCGATGTACTGGATGACCGTGCTCAGCGCAATCGCCACCACCACCATCAAGAACATCGGCCACGACAACATGGCCAGATAGCCCATGCAGCCGAGCGTGACGGTCATGGAAATCGCCAGCGGGGCAAAAGCAAACGCGAAGTCGCTGATGGTGTCGACGTCGTGGGTCAACACCGGGATCAGCCGGTGGCTGCGGTAGCGTTCGATCTGCTCGATGGGCGCCGACAGGACTTTCTCACCCAGCTCTTTGCGCAGTCTGGCAATGATGTGCTGGCCGACATGGTTGGTGCCGATGTCGGAGCAGATCGAACTGGTCAGGGCCAGCAGGCACAACCCGGCGAACACCGCGACCATGCTGTTGCTGACGGCGCCTTCGCTGTGCAGCACGCTGTTGATGGTCGCCAGCAATGCGGTGACGCTCAGACCGCCGAGCATGCCGAGCAGGGTCGAGACGATGACGATCAGCCGAAAGGGTTTGAGCAAGGCGAACAATTCGTTGATCACCCCGCGTGTTGGTTTGCTCATGGAGGTTCCTTGCTTGAAAGAGCGGCGAAGCCCGGCATGCCGGAGCGCGGGTTTCGCCTGGATGACGTAGAGGGC
This sequence comes from Pseudomonas koreensis, assembly GCF_036668835.1. Taxonomy (GTDB): domain Bacteria; phylum Pseudomonadota; class Gammaproteobacteria; order Pseudomonadales; family Pseudomonadaceae; genus Aquipseudomonas; species Aquipseudomonas koreensis_I. The sequence goes on along the minus strand of NZ_JAZEVW010000001.1, from coordinate 145,557 downwards.
GGTGGTGCGCCGTGGCGGTTCGCGCTCACCTGTAGAACGGCTGGCAGGACGGCGAATTTAGCCGGGCGAGGGCTTACAGATCGCGGGCGACGCGAAAGCCGATCCAGTCGCCGCGGGTGTCGGTGTAGGTGGCGTTGCGGTTGCCCGAGCGGGAAAACACCGGCGCTTCACCCCAGTCGTTGCCACGGATGCGCCGTACTTCGCACTTGCCGCTCAGCCAGGCGCTGCCATCACTCGGCGCGCCGACGTAGTTCTCGTTGTAGCAATCGGCAGTCCATTCATAGAGGTTGCCGTGCATGTCGTAGACGCCGAAGGCGTTGGCCGGAAAACTGCCGGCCGGCGCGGTGAAGTTGTAGCCATCGGCGGCGCCATAGGTGTTGGCGTGTCGGGCGATGCTGTATTCCTTGCCTTCATCGAAGGGGAAGGGGAACGGGCCGCTGCTGCCGCCACGGGCGGCGTATTCGCGCAGGGATTCGCTGACCAGTCGATAAGCCTTGCCGGTCTTTTTCGACAGCCACGCCACATAGGCCTCGATTTCCGCAAAGTCCATGCACACCGCCGGATGCTTGTCGGTGTACTGTTTGCGCGGGTCGCTGCCCTGATAGTCGGGAACCCCGGCCTTGCACGCCCGGCCGGGGCGCGTGTCGCCATCGGGCATTTGATAGCCGGTGTCCTTGAGGTAGGCGTCCCACTGACCTTTGAGAATCTGGAAACGGCTGATCGCCAAGGGCTTGGCGAACGTCACCGGATGCATCGGGCCTTCGTCAGGCTCGCGTCCGACTTCGTCCTCCGGGGTGCCCATGGTGAACGTGCCGGTCGGCAGCACGACCATTTCCGGGCAGTCCTTGCAGTCTTTGAATACCTTGCCGGGTGCCAGCGGGGTGCTGGCCTGGGCCGCAGCCGGCGACAACAGGACGGCGAGGGTGCCGAACATCAGCGCCGGCAAAGGCTGCAGAAGAAAACGACGTGGTACGGGTTTCATGGCGGCTCTCACTAAAAGAAGAAGGGTGCTCACAGGGCCTGGTCGAGCACGGCCAGCAGGCGGTCGATCTGCGCTTCGTCGTTGAGCAGGCCGGGGGCGGTGCGGATCACCGGGCCGACGTCGCGGTGCACGGCATCGGCGACCACCCGATGGGCCATCAGATGCGCAGCGACCTTGTCGCTGTCCTTGCCCTTGACCCGAAAGAAGGTGAAACCGGCGGACAACTGCGGGCTCAGCGGTGTCACCAGCTCTATCTGCGGGCGTTGTTGCAGGCCTTGCTTGAGGTAGCTGTTGAGCGCATGAATCCGCGCTTCGACCTCGGCCTTGCCCAGTTGCAGATGCAACTTGAAGGCTTCGTCCTGCGCCCAGCGGTGCTCGAAGGCGTGATAACCGCCGGGCGTCATCGTGGTGGAGAACGCGGTGGCCTCGGAGAAGGTCGGAATCACCGGGGTGACGTACTTCACTTCTTCGAAGCGGCTGCAAATGATCCCGGTGCCCCGTGGGCCGAACATCCATTTGTGCGTGCCGGCGATAAAGAAGTCGCAGTTCATCTGCGCGAAATTCAGGTTGTCGACGCCGAAGCCGTGGACGCCGTCGACCACGTAGACGACGCGGTCGGCCTCGCTGCGGCCGCGATTGTGCTTGTCGACGATCGCGCCGATTTCACCGATCGGCAGTTTCAGGCCGCTGCCGGAATGCACCCAGCACATGCCCAGTACGCGGGTTTGCGGGCGGATTGCATTGTCGATGTTGGCGAGGATTTCAGCGTGGGTGGCGCTGAACACGTCCTTGAACAGCGCAATCTTGCGCACCCGCGTGCCGTCGCGTTCGCTACGCAGCGCAAGGGTGGTGTGGGTGGCGTAATGTTCATGGACGGTGGTGAGGATTTCCTGATCGGCGCGTACATGCACGCCACCGTAAATCGTCGCCAGGCCTTCGGTGGTGCTGCCGGTCAGCGCGATCTGTTTAGGGCTGGCCTCAAGGTAACGGCCGGCCCAGACCCGCACGTTTTCTTCACGCTGTTCGATCACCCCCAGATCCCAATCCATGGCCAGGCCGGGATTTTTATCCAAAACGGCGCGATGCCGGGCAATCGCCTCGCGCACCGGTCTGGGGTGCGAAGTGATGAGGAAGTTGGAGAAATGCAGATAGTCCGGATCCTGCTCGAACAGTTGCTGCAATTGCGCCCACTGGTTGCGCGGCGGTGGTGCACTGCTTGCCGCACGGGCGACATTCGGCAGGCTCGCCCCCAGCGGCAGCGCGGCGGCCAGAATTCCTGCCTGCTTGAGAAAGTCACGACGATTGCTCATGGCGTGGCGATTCCCGGCGCGGTGGCCAGTGCCGGTTTGGCGGCTTTCTCGACCTGATCCCATACGCGCAGGAAGTTGCCGCCCCACAGCTTGGCAATGTCCGCTTCGGAGTAGCCGCGCGAGATCAACTCGGCGGTGACGTTGCGAATCTCGCCCACATTTTCGAAGCCTTTGACGCCGCCGCCCTCGTTGAAGTCGGAACTGATGCCGACGTGGTCGATGCCGATCTTGCGGACCGCGTAATCGATGGCGTTGCCGAAGTCCTTGAGGCTGGCTTTCGGCTCCTCCTCGAGGATGCCGTAGAGGCGGCTGGCGTACTGGCCGAATTTCTGCTCGGACCACGCCGCGATGATCGGGTCGCCGGGCATCAAGGCCATGGCCAGGTTCGGCAGGGGTGGCAGGTCGAAGTCCTTGCGCATCTCGTTGAGCTTGTCTTGCGTGGCTTGGGTCAGCGGTCGCAAGTACTGCGAGAACGCGACGATCTGCACCACGCCGCCGCTGTTCTTGATCAGTTGCATTTCCTTGTCGCTGAGGTTGCGCGGAATGTCGACCATCGCCCGCGGCGCCGAATGCGAGGCGATCAGCGGGGTACGGCTGAGTTGCGCGACCTGCTCGAGGGCTTTGCTCGACATTTGCGACACATCGATGATCACCCCCAGATCGTTGAGACGCTTGACCGCTTGCTTGCCCAGCTCCGAGAGGCCGTCGAGGGCGTCCGGTGAATCGTTGAGAAACGGCAGCGGCCGCGACGAATCGGCCCAGTCGTTATTGCCGATGTAGCTGAAGCCGAACATGCGCATGCCACGCGCCGTCCACAGGTCCAGCAGGTTCAGGTCGTGGCCCAGCGGGTAGGCGTTGAGCATGCTGATGAAAATCGCGAATTTACCCTCGCCGTGCAGGCGACGAAAATCGTCCGGCGTGTAGGCGATGGCGACTTGATTGGGATAGTCGCGAACCATGCCGCTGATGATCCGGAAGCGGATTTCCTGCTGGTTGCGCGCCTCGTCGACGAAGCCGGGCGTCGGTTTGTGCGGTGCGTTCGGGCCGTTCCACATTTCCGGCCAGCCGAAGATGGTCAGCGCCGCACCGGACAGGCGCCCGCGATTGGCCTTGGCCAGGTCGAACTGACCGTCGCCATCCTTGTCGGCTTCGTGGCCATCGGTGCCGAAGTTCTGCATCAGGCTGACGTGGCTGTCGAAGGACAGCATGCGTTCGTGCAGTTCATCTGCCTGTTGCATTACTTTGACCGGGTAGCCGAGATCGTCCTTGAACCAGTGGTGCCACACGGCAAAGCCGGCGCCTGCGCTGATCGCCAGGGCTAACGGCAGGCCGATGAATAGAGCCTTTTTCGAACTTGGTTTAGTCATTGCCATCTCAGTCGGGTTCGCCAGTGAGGTGCAGGCGCGGCGGCCTTTGCTATCTGGGAAGAACGAGTGATCGGCGGGGAAATTTAGGCTGGCCGCGTGCCGGCGAACATGCCGCTTAAATTTGCCGGAGCAACAAACGTTCTAGCTTGGATAAAGCCTGCTTCATGGCTGACACAGGTAGGGCAATGAAGATTTCTCGACGATGGTTCATGGCCGGTCTGGCGCTGACCGGCGCGGCCGTGCCAGTGGCTTATTTCGGGCATCGCGAATGGACCAGACCGGACCCGACGATCACCCCGGGCGAAGCCTCTTTCGATGTGGCGGACGTGGCCGGGCAGCGCCTGGCGAACGCCTTGCGCGGGGTCTGGGATATCCGTTTCGAAGGCGCCGATGCCGGCCTTGAAGGCCTGCCGAACACCGGTCTGCAAGTGTTTCTCGATATCGGCCAGAAAGGCCGCGGCGTCTGTGGTTTCCTCGACGCGCCGCAGCGCTTGCGCTCTGGCGACACACCGCGTTACCGGATTCTAGGCGATCTGGCCAAGGCCGATGCAGCGAAACTCAGCTGGCGGCTGATCGGCGCCGATGGCCAGATCAGCTACGAGCTGGAAATGATCCTCGATGAAGTCTGGGCCGATTTCGCCAATGCTGGCAGCAGTACTCTCAGCGGCAGGGCGCTGCGTCTTGATTGGCCATTGAGTTCGCCCATGCAGGACAACCGTTTCGTTGCGGTCAAGCAACTGTTCCCCGAAGCCCGCGAGCGTACGCCGCTGAATCAAACATTGCTGGCGTGGCTGATTTCCCCCGAGCATCGCCTGTTCCACCAGTTGTGGCATGCAACCCGTGACAAGTGGCACAAACTTCCCGAGGACAAGCGCGAGGCATTGCGCGGCATCGGTTGGCAACCCGGCCCTCGCGATCACGAGCGCGATGCCCGTGGCCCGCGCAAGGATCGCAACGGTTCCGGCGTGGACTTCTTTTTCATGCACCGGCACATGCTGGGTACTGCGCGCTCGATGCAGGATCTGCCGTCGTGGGAGTATTTCCCGCTGCCGCAGCCGGAACTGATCCGCGACCGGCTCGGTTTTGCCCGCTATTTCGATAACCACGATGGCACCGCGTTACCGCCGACCTGGACCGCCGCCGGCGACGATGAATTCAGCCAGTGGGTCAGCGACATCAAAACCGCCGAAACCTATGAGAGCAACTTCCAGGTATGGGAGTCGCAGTACCGCGATCCGGCGTACCTGGCCAGACTGACCCTGGGCCAGTTCGGCTCCGAGGTCGAGCTGGGCCTGCACGACTGGCTGCACATGCGCTGGGCCTCGGTGCCGCGCGATCCGTCGAATGGCCAGCCGGTGCCGTTCGCACGCGATCCGGCCGACTTCGCCGCGCGCTGGTACCGCCCTGAAAACGACTTCCTCGGCGATCCGTTTTCCTCACACGTCAATCCGGCGTTCTGGTATTTCCACGGCTGGATCGATGACCGCATCGAAGACTGGTTTCGCGCCCACGAGCGTTTTCACCCGGGCGAAGTCAAGCGCCTGCAAATCAATGGTGTGCCATGGTTCGCCCCCGGGCGCTGGGTCGAAATCGACGACCCGTGGCTGGGCCCGATCACCCACGGCTGCAGCACCACGCCCGGCCTGCAGATGGGCAAAACGGTCGAAATGGACCCGGAAACCATGAAACTGGCACTGCGCATCACCTTCCTCACCGACGAAGAAAAACTCGCCGGCCTGTTCCGCCGCGTGCCGCAACGCCCTTGGTATGCGCGCAATCTGAAGGCTAAAACCAGCCCGGCTTGAGGGCTGGGTTATCGGTCATTCGCGAGCAGGCTCGCTCTCGCAAACGAATCGAGTAAAGCGTAAGAAAAGTCAAAAGCCCCTCACCCTAGCCCTCTCCCGGAGGGAGAGGGGACTGACCGCGGTGGATGCGAGGGCTACGCCGACGTGAAATACCGAGTCGAACTCAAGTTTCAAAACCAACAGAAATCTGCTCCCTCTCCCTCGGGAGAGGGGTGGGGTGAGGGGCAGCCACGCCACCAATCCAAAGCCAACCACCCGCTTCTAACCACTCAACAATGAGCGTTAGCTCGCGTGCCTTTGATCTTGATCTTGCCTAACCAGCGACATCGGAAGGCTGAGCGCAGGGATTGATCCGGGCGTGGGAGCGCAGCGACCGTCTGGCGCAGCCAGACACAGCGCAAGGAGGTGCAGCGAAGCAAACCGTAGCCGCTGCGCCCGGATCGGTCCCGGAGCGAAGGGACCCCGAGCTCGCGAGGGGCCGGACGCAGGAGCAAGCCTTTTTGGGTACTTTTTCGGCGTCTGGAAAAAGTGCCTCGCCGTAAGGGCGAAACCCTAAGCCGCCGTTACCGCAGCAACGGATATGTACCCCAAAAAAACAGCGCCTGAAAGAAAGCCATCGCTTGCAGGCAAGCTCCCACAGGAAAACTGCGTACACCGGTCCAAGGCTGGTCGCCTGAAAACGCCCAATCACAGCGCCCGCCACCCACCCCCCAACGCCTTGTACAACGCAATACTCGCCTGCACCCGCGCCAGCCGCAGCTGCACCTGCTGATCCTGCGCGGCATACAGCGTGCGCTGAGTCTCCAACACCGTAAGCAGATCCTCAGCGCCCGCTTCGTAACGGCTCTGGGCAATATTGAAAGCCGTCTGCGCCTGACTCAGCTCCTCGGATTGCCACTGCCGCTGCTCATCCAGACGACGAATACTGTTCAGGGCTTTTTCGACATCGGCAAAACCATTGACGATCGCACCGCGGTAGGTTTCCAGCAGTTCCTGCTGACGCGCCGTGGCCTTGTCGCGTTCAGCGCCGAGGCGACCGTTGTTGAAGATCGGCGCGACCAGGCCAGCGGTGAGATTGTAAAAAGGGCTGCGCAGCACATCATCGAACTGATCGGCACCGGAGCCGAGTTGCGCGGTCAATGTCAGCGTCGGCAGCATCGCCGCACGGGCGACCTTCACGTCGGCCTCGGCGGCGGCCAGTTGCGCCTCGGCGCGGGCGATGTCCGGGCGCCGGCTGAGCAGTTCGCTGGGGATACCGGCCGCAATCTCGGGCCATTGCAGGTCGTCGAATGAACCGGTTGGCGCCAGTTGTTGCACCGGTTGGCCGAGCAGGGCCGCGAGGCTGATCAACGCAGATTGGGCCTCCTGTTGCACGCGCGGTAACTGCCATTGCTGGGCGGCGACCAGACTCTTCTGCTGCGCCAGTTCCAGAGCCGTGGCCGAGCCTGAATCGAAGCGTGTCTGCACCAGTTTCAACACCCGTTGCGCGTTGGCCAGATTCAGTTCGGCGATGCGGCTTTGCTCGCGCAGCGCCAGGGTTTGCGCATACGTAGTGGCGACGCTGCTGAGCAGGGTCAGTTCGACCGTCGCGCGATCGAACTCGCTGGCCTGCAAAGTGAATTGTGCGCTGTCGCGGGAGGCGCGCTTACCGCCCCAGAAATCGACTTCGTAGGTAGCGCTCAGGCTGGCATCGAAATAGTCCACGGCCTGGTTGCTGCTGTCAGCATCGAGCTGGCTGTAGCCATTGCCGCGCAGCAGTTTTTGCCGATTGCCGTTGAGCCCGGCCTTGACTTCCGGCAACTGCGAGCCACCGGCAATCACCGTGCCGGCCTGAGCCTGGCGCACGCGCGCAACCGCAGCGGCGAGGTCGAAACTGCCGAGGCGGGCCTGTTCGATCAAGCGATCGAGTTCCGCGCTGGCAAATTGTGTCCACCACTGCCGATCACGATGGGCGATGCTGGCGGCGTGCGGCGCTTGCCAGGCCGCGGGAGCCTGCACGCCGCTGTCCGGGCGCTGAACGGGACTGCCGCAAGCGCTGAGCATCAGGCACACGGTCAACACACTGAGACGCGGTTTCATAGATCGATCATTCACTGGTAAGGGCCGTGACCGGGTCAAGCCGGGCAGCTTTGCGGGCCGGCATGAAGCCGAAGACGACACCGGTCACCAGGGCGCAGGCAAACGCGCCGAGCACCGCCAGCAACGAGAAAGCGACGGCGACTTCACTGAGAATCAGCGCACCACCGACGATCAGCGCCAGGGCGATCCCGGCGATACCGCCGACCACCGAAAGCATCACCGCCTCGGTGAGGAACTGGCGCAGGATGTCGCGTTGGCGCGCACCGGTGGCCATGCGGATACCGATCTCGCGGGTGCGTTCGCGCACGGTCATCAGCATGATGTTCATCACACCGATACCGCCGACCAGCAGCGAAATCGCCGCAATCGAACCGAGCATCAGCGACAGAGTGTTCTGCGTGCGCGCTTCGGCCTGGATCATCGCGGCATTGTTGGTCAGTTCGAAATCTTTCTTGCCGTTGTGCAGTTGCAGCATCAATTGCTCGATGGCCTGCTCGGCGTCCTTGACCTTGCCTGCGTCGGTGGCAGCAATGGCGACGTATTCCGGGTCACGCGTGCCGAACAGCCGCACGCTCGCTGCGGAGTAGGGGATGGCGATGCGGTTGTCGCTGTCGGAATCGCCGGAGCTGGCGCCTTTTTCCGCGAGCACGCCGACCACCTGAAACGGTACGTTTTCGATCAGGATGTACTGGCCGATCGGGTTGGCGATGTCCTTGAGCAGCTTGCTCCGTACCTTGTGGCCGATCACCGCGACGGCGGCCGCGTTGGCTTCGTCGGCCTCGGTGAAGTAGCTGCCTTGCACCACCGGCCAGTTGAAAATCGCCGGGAAGTGGGTGTCATTGCCGCCGACGTAACTCAAATGGTCGGCATTGCCGAAGCGTACGCCGGCCTCGGCGCCATTGACCGGCATGATTCTTTGCACTTGCGGCAGGCTCGCCAGCGCCTGCACATCATCAAGGGTGACGATCCCAGGCGGCGTGCGCGGATTGGGCGCCGAGCCGCTGAGGTAAATGATGTTCGAGCCGAATGCGCCCATCTGTGCCATGACCTGGCGCTTGCTGCCTTCGCCGACGGCGAGCATCACCACCACCGAGGCCACGCCGATGATGATTCCGAGCAGGGTCAGTGCGGTGCGGAAACGGTTGATCCACATCACCCGCCATGCCGCGTGCAGGGCGTCGACCAGTTCGCCTTTCCACGCGCCGGTGGCTTCGGCGCCTTCGCTCAGGCGCTTGCGCAGGTCGACCGCTTGCAAGGCGCCGGGGTTGGCGCTGGTCTGGGCTTCGGGGTTGTCCCTTGCGCTGTCACTGATGATCAGGCCGTCACTGATTTCGATGATGCGCTTGGCCCGCGCTGCCACTTCGCGGTCGTGGGTGATAAGAATTACCACATGGCCCTGACTCGCCAGCTCGTCGAGCAGGGCCATGACCTCTTTGCCGCTGTGGCTGTCGAGAGCGCCGGTCGGTTCGTCGGCGAGAATGATGTGGCCGCCGTTCATCAAGGCGCGAGCGATCGACACCCGTTGCTGCTGTCCACCTGAAAGCTGATGCGGACGGTTGCCGGTGCGCGAGGCCAGACCGAGACGGTCGAGCAGGGCGGCAGCGCGGGTATGACGTTCGGCGGCCGGGGTGCCGGCATAGATCGCTGGCATCTCGACGTTTTCCTGGGCCGAGCCGGACGCAATCAGATGGTAGCCCTGAAACACGAAACCGAACGCTTCACGGCGTAGCCAGGCCAGTTCATCGCTGTCCAGACCGGCGACGTTTTCTCCGGCGAAACGGTATTCGCCGCAAGTCGGCCGGTCGAGGCAGCCGAGGATATTCATCAGCGTCGATTTGCCGGAGCCGGACGCGCCGACAATCGCCACGAATTCGCCGGCATGGATCGACAGATCAATGCCGCGCAGCACGTGCACTTGCGGTGCGTCGCCGCCGCCATAGGATTTGCGGATGTCCTGCAGGTCGATCAGGGGCGTTTGCATTCAACCCCCACTGCCGCTGGCCGGGCCGATCAGCAGATGATCACCTTCGTTGAGGCCGTCGAGAATCTGCACCTTGAGCCTGTCACTGATGCCGGTGCGCACTTTACGGCGTTCGATCTTGCCGTTGGCGGCGACCACCTGCGCGGTCTGCCGATCGGCCTTGCTGCTGCCTTGCAGGGCAGCCACCGGCGCGGTGAGTACGTCTTTGGCCTGATCGGCGACAAAGAACACCTGGGTGGTCATCTCCGCCATCAGGGCGTTGTCGGCGTTATCGACATCCAGCAGCACGGTGTAAAGCACCACCCGGGCGCTGCCGCTTTTGCTGCTGCTGGCCGGGCTGCCACCGCCCTGACTGGTTTGATCCAGCGGTTTGGGTGGCACAGGCAGGATTTGCCGCACAGTGCTGCTCCAACGGCGATTGCCGCCGCTGAGCGTGGTGAAGTACGCGGTCATGCCCGGTTTGACGTGACCGATATCCGCTTCCGAGACTTCGGCCCACACGGTCATCGGCGACAGCTTGGCGATGCGCAAAATCAAAGGCGTCTGTTGCTGGGCATTGAGGGTCTGGCCTTCGCGTGCGTCGAGGGCGACCACGGTGCCGGCCATCGGCGCGTAGATCTGCGTGTAGCCGAGTTCGGCCTGATCGCTGCGCAGGCTGGCTTGTGCCTGACGGATCTGCGCCTGGAACATGTCAATGCGCGCTTGCGTGGCTTTCAGTTCGGCCCGGGCGGTCTGCACGTCTTCTTCGCGAGTCGCGCCGCCAGCCGCGAGATTCTGCTGGCGCTGGTATTTCTGCTGCGCCAGTTCGTGCTGGGCGCGCTGTTCCTGCCATTGCGCCTTGAGGTTTTCGATCGAGAAACGCCCGGCGTCGAGTTTGGCTTTCTGCGTCGACGGATCGATTTCCACCAGCAACTGGCCTTCCTTGACCACGTCACCGACCTCAACGTGGATTTTTTGTATCTGTCCGGAAGCCTGCGCACCGACGTCCACATAACGACGCGGTTGCAGGGTGCCGAGGGCAGTAACGCTGCTTTCTATGTCGCCACGCGACACTTGCACGGTGGCAAATTTTTCCCGACCCGGTGGCAGCATCTGCCACGCGGCATAACCGACAACCGGGATCAGACAAAGGACTACGAGCAGGGCGCGTCGGGCAGGGCGGGGACGTTTCATGCAGGGTTCCGGCCAGTGGAAATCGGCCCGTCGTCCGGCTGGCACACAGGTGGGGCCGTATCGAACGCTGTCACGGGGCGCGACAGACACGGGAAGCTGTCCTGTAAACGTGGCAAGGGCAGGGGAATTTAAGCGGGGACATACAAAGTTACAGCTATAGAACCGCACTATTTGTCGGTCAAGGCCAAACACTACTTTAAATCTATATGAGAATTACTATAAATTACGCCCCTCAAGTTGCCACTATCTTGCTACTGCCGTTTGCGGCATCGCCGATCAGTGCGCTCAAGGACAGAAACCGCAGATTTGCGGGCGGGAGTCATGTTGGAAAACTACTATCGAGAGCTGGTGTGTTTCCTGAACGCCAAGCTCGGCAACCGTCAGGTCGCCGAAGATGTGGTGCATGACGCTTATCTGCGGGTGCTCGAACGTTCCAGCGAAACCCCGATCGAACAACCCCGCGCGTTTCTCTACCGCACTGCGTTGAACCTGGTCATCGACGACCATCGGCGCAATGCCCTGCGCCAGGTCGAGCCACTGGAAGTGCTCGACAACGAAGAGCGCTATTTCACCCCGTCGCCGCACAGCACCCTCGACCACGGTCAGCGCCTGGACATGCTGCAGCGCGCCCTGGGCGAATTGTCGCCGCTGTGCCGCGACAGTTTTCTGCTGCGCAAGATCGAAGGTCTGTCGCACCCGGAAATCGCCGAGCAATTGGGCATTTCCAAGGCACTGGTGGAAAAACACATCGTCAACGCGATGAAGCATTGCCGCCAGCGGATCAAGCAATGGGATGCCCATTGAGCCGGCGCCGTTAAATTTTATTTCCCTGTCCTCGTTCCTACTCAACAGACGACCTGCTGTCCTGCTCAAGGCCAGTCGGGTCACTTAGGCTCTCCTTGCCCCTTGTTGAGGGGTTCATCCAGAGGACACTGGAAATGACTCAGGCAATTGCATCGCCCATCGTTCACGACCTGATCGGCGTCGGTTTCGGCCCTTCGAACCTGGCGCTGGCCATCGCTCTGCAAGAGCGCGGCCCGACCCACGGCGAGCTGGATGTGCTGTTCCTCGACAAGCAGGCCGATTACAGCTGGCACGGCAACACCCTGTCGACCCAGAGCGAATTGCAGATTTCCTTCCTCAAGGACCTGGTGACCCTGCGCAATCCGACCAGTCCCTATTCGTTCGTCAACTACCTGAAGTATCACGGCCGTCTGGTCGATTTCATTAACCTCGGCACCTTCTACCCATGCCGAATGGAGTACAACGACTACCTGCGCTGGGTCGCCGGGCAGTTCACCGCGCAGAGCCGTTATGGCGAAGAGGTGCTGACCATCGAACCGGTGCTGCACAACCAGCAGGTTGAAGCGTTGCGGGTAATTTCCCGGGGCAGCGACGGCCAGCAATTTGTGCGCACCACGCGTTCGGTGGTGGTCAGTGCCGGCGGTACCCCGCGTATTCCCGAGGCGTTCAAGGCGCTGAAGGGCGATCGCCGGGTTTTCCACCACTCGCAGTACCTGTCGCAAATGGCCAGACAACCGTGCGTCAACAACCAGCCGATGAGCATCGCCATCATTGGGGGCGGGCAGAGCGCGGCGGAAGCGTTCATCGATCTCAATGATTCATTCCCTTCGGTGCAGGTCGACATGATCCTGCGCGGCTCGGCGTTGAAGCCGGCGGACGACAGCCCGTTCGTCAACGAAGTGTTTTCGCCGGAATTCACCGACCTGGTGTTCCAGCAGAACAGCGCCGAGCGCGAGCGTCTGGTCAACGAGTATCACAACACCAACTATTCGGTGGTCGACATCGACCTGATCGAACGCATCTACGGCATCTTCTATCGCCAGAAGGTTTCCGGGATCGCCCGGCATGCCTTCCGCACCCTGACCACCGTCGAGAGCGCCACCGCGACTGGCAACGGTGTCGAACTGGCGGTGCGCAACAACGCCACCGGCGAAGTCACCGTGCGGCATTACGATGCGGTGGTGCTGGCCACCGGTTACGAGCGGCAGATGCATCGCAAACTGTTGGCGCCGCTGGAAGAGTATCTGGGCGAGTTCGAGGTTGACCGCAATTACAAGCTGATCACCGACGAGCGCTGCAAGGCCGGCATCTACATGCAGGGCTTTTGCCAGGCCAGCCATGGCCTGAGCGACACCTTGCTGTCGGTGCTGCCGATCCGCGCGGATGAAATCGCCGGTTCGCTGTATGAGCATGGCAGACACCGTGGGCAGCGCTCGGTGGCGGATCTGCTGTTGGCGACGGCCAGCTGAATCGGTATTGCCTGATACAGCGCTTTCGCGAGCAGGCTCGCTCCCACATTTGCCCTGTGTACAGAGCCATTGTGGGAGCGAGCCTGCTCGCGAAGGCGGCGTGGCAGACACTTCAGAATTTGAATCCTGAACCCTTCCTGAACATCCCTTACATCCCTTCCTTTCGCCGTTTACTCCCGACATATCCGGGGCGTAAGCTCCACGCGTTTTCATCAATAGCGGAGACCCACAGTGGGTACTTGTTCGAGTGACAGTTGTCGGCCGGTCTCGGTAACCGGCAGATGCTCGGCAAGATAACGCGCAGCCTTTCCCTGCCGTTGTCTCGCCGTAACAGCGAGCAGCGGCATCCCGTGCATGGCCCGTCCAGGGCATGCCTTGACGTCCCTCTCATCGACGCTGAACAGAGCGTGATTACGACTGCACCGTCGTGATCGCAGCCCTATCGACACGCCTGTCTTTTTGACCGGCGCGCCACGCCTTGCCGTGCCGGTTTTTCCGGCGGCTGCGGTGCGCTCGTACCTGCTTGACGGTTTCCCGGCTGACCACAGGGGCAACAGCCATGAAACTCACGCTCAAGGAATTTTTCGCAGGCTTCCTGCGCAACCGCCACATCGCCCGGCACTTCCGTCGTCTGGCGCTGCTGGAATCGCTCAACGACAGCACGGTCAGCCGTGAAGTCCCACCGAGCCTGGCCAGCACGCTGGCCGCTGCCGCGTATTGCGACAGCAGCGAATTGTTGTCATCGCTAGGCAGCCATTGCGAAGGCCTGCGCGATGTTGACGTCGACGCACTGCGCGCGCAACACGGCCTCAACGAAGTCGAGCACGAGCAACCGCTGCCAGGGTGGACGCACTTGTGGCACTGCTACAAAAACCCGTTCAACCTGCTGCTGACCTTGTTGGCGCTGATCTCGTGGCTGACCGAAGACTTGAAGGCCGCCGTGGTGATTTTTTCCATGGTGGTGCTGTCGACGCTGCTGCGCTTCTGGCAGGAAAGCAAATCCAACCAGGCCGCCGACGCGCTCAAGGCCATGGTCAGCAACACCGCCACGGTGCTGCGCCGTGAAGCGCCGCGCCGCGAATTGCCGATCAGGCAACTGGTGCCGGGCGAACTGATCGTGCTGTCGGCAGGCGACATGATTCCCGCCGATTGCCGGGTGCTCAGCGCCAAGGATTTGTTCGTCAGCCAGGCGGCGATGACCGGTGAATCGATGCCGGTGGAAAAATTCCCGCGCCAGGTCGACCGTGATACGCGCAATCCGTTGGAGCTGGACAACATTCTGTTCATGGGCACCAACGTCGTGTCCGGCACTGCCGTGGCGGTGATCCTCACCACCGGCAACCACACCTGTTTCGGCGCGCTGGCGCAGCGGGTCGGGGCGACTGATCGGGCGGTGACCTCGTTCCAGCAAGGGGTCAACAAGGTCAGTTGGTTGTTGATCCGCTTCATGTTCGTCATGGCGCCGCTGGTGCTGTTCATCAACGGCTTCACCAAAGGCGACTGGACCGAAGCGCTGCTGTTCGCACTGTCGATCGCGGTCGGCCTGACCCCGGAAATGCTGCCGATGATCGTCACCTCGACCCTGGCCAAAGGCGCGGTATTTCTGTCGCGCAAGAAAGTCATCGTCAAGCGCCTCGACGCGATCCAGAACTTCGGCGCCATGGACGTGCTGTGCACCGACAAGACCGGCACCCTGACCCAGGACAAGATATTCCTCGCGCGCAATGTCGACGTCTGGGGCGAAGACTCCGACGACGTGCTGGAAATGGCCTACCTCAACAGCTACTACCAGACCGGCCTGAAAAACCTGCTCGACGTGGCGGTGCTGGAGCACGTGGAAATCCGCCGAGAATTGAAAGTCGGCACAACGTTTCGCAAGGTCGATGAAATCCCGTTCGACTTCAATCGCCGGCGCATGTCGGTGGTGGTCGAAGGCCGTGGCCAGCCACATCAATTGATCTGCAAAGGCGCAGTGGAGGAGGTGTTGGCGGTGTGCAGCCGGGTGCGCCACGGCGAATTGGATGAAGCCTTGAGCGATGAGCTGCTGAGCCGGATTCGTCAGGTCACTGCAGCGTTCAACGCTGAAGGCTTGCGCGTGGTGGCGGTGGCGGCTCGCTCAATGCCAGAAGGTCGCGACGTCTACAGCCTTGCCGATGAACAGAACCTGACGCTGATCGGTTATGTGGCGTTCCTCGATCCACCCAAGGAAAGTACGGCGCCAGCGCTCAAGGCTCTGGCCGCACATGGCGTGGCGGTGAAAGTGCTGACCGGTGACAACGAACGGGTGACCGCGAAGATCTGCCGCGAAGTCGGCCTCGCTCAGCAAGGCCTGCTGATGGGCAACGATATCGAGCGCATGAGCGATGCCGAACTGGCCGTAGCGGTGGAGCAGACCAACGTCTTCGCCAGACTGACGCCGTCGCACAAGGAACGCATCGTGCGCCTCCTCAAAGGCAACGGCCATGTGGTCGGCTTCATGGGTGACGGCATCAACGATGCGCCGGCGCTGCGCACTGCCGATATCGGGATTTCCGTCGACAGCGCTGTGGACATCGCCAAGGAAGCAGCCGACATCATTCTTCTGGAAAAAAGCCTGATCGTGCTGGAGGAGGGCGTGCTCGAAGGGCGGCGCACCTTCGCCAACATGCTCAAGTACATCAAGATGACCGCCAGCTCCAACTTCGGCAACGTGTTCTCGGTGCTCGTGGCCAGTGCGTTCATTCCGTTCCTGCCGATGCTGCCGATGCACCTGCTGGTGCAAAACCTGCTTTACGACATTTCGCAGATTGCCATTCCGTTCGATAACGTCGATGAGGAGATGCTCAAACAACCGCAGCGCTGGCAGCCAGGTGACGTTGGGCGGTTCATGTTGTTTTTTGGCCCGATCAGTTCGATTTTCGACATCACCACGTTCGCGCTGATGTGGTACGTGTTCGATGCCAACACGCCGGATCACCAGACCCTGTTTCAGTCTGGCTGGTTTGTGGTCGGGCTGCTGACCCAGACGCTGATCGTGCACATGATTCGCACGCCGAAGATTCCGTTTTTGCAAAGCCGTGCTGCGATGCCGCTGCTGGTGATGACCGGGATTATCATGGCGGTCGGGATTTTTCTGCCGATGGGGCCGTTGGCGCATTACTTCAAGTTGCAGGCGCTGCCGTCGTTGTACTTTGTGTTTTTGCCGGTGATTTTGCTGGCGTATATGGGGCTGACTCAGGCTGTGAAGGGCTTTTATGTTCGGCGGTTTGGCTGGCAATGATTGTTCAGTGCTGTGTTGGTTTTTTGGGTACATATCCGTTGCTGCTGTAACGGCTTCTTAGGGTTTCGCCCTTACGGCGAGGCACTTTTTCCAGACGCCGAAAAAGTACCCAAAAAGGCTTGCTCCTGCGTCCGGCCCCTCGCGAGCTCGGGGTCCCTTCGCTCCGGGACCGATCCGGGCGCAGCGGCTACGGTTTGCTTCGCTGCACCTCCTTGCGCTGTGTCTGGCTGCGCCAGACGGTCGCTGCGCTCCCACGCCCGGATCAATCCCTGCGCTCAGCCTTCCGATGTCGCTGGTTAGGCAAGATCAAGATCAAGGGCACTCGAGCTAACGCTCATTGTTGAGTGGTTAGAAGCGGGGGGGTGGCTTTGGATCTGTGGTGTATTCGCCCCTCACCCCAGCCCTCTCCCGAGGGAGAGGGAGCCGATCTTTGGGCTTTTCAAATTTTGTGTTCGACTCGGTATCTCAGGTGGCGTACCTCGCCCAAACACCCCGGTCAGTCCCCTCTCCCTCCGGGAGAGGGCTAGGGTGAGGGGCTTTTGACGTTGCTTTTGATTTTCAGTCCTCCGTGAAGGCGCAACCCCAAGCGGCAGTTATTGCAGTGTCGAACATGTACTAAAAACACCGCCTGAAACAAAGCCATCGCGAGCAGATCCACACAAGAGCGGTGCAATCATCAGGCCGAGTGTCAGCTCGCCTGCTTTTGATCTTGCCTCACCGGCGACGTCGGGAGGCTGAGTGGAGGGATTGATCCGGGGGTGGGAGCGCAGCGACCGTCTGGCGCAGCCAGACACAGCGGAAGGAGGTGCAGCGCAGCAAACCGTAGCCGCTGCGCCCGGAGCGGTCCCGCAGCGAAGGGACCCGAGCTTGCGAGGGCCGTACGTAGGAGCAAGCCTTTTGGGTTACCTTTTTGGCGTTTGAAAAAGGTTACCCGCCGTAAGTGCGGAACCCTAAGCGGCCGTGACCGCAGCAACGGATATGTACACGGAACAAAAAACCATCGCGAGCAGGCTCGCTCCCACAAAGGAAGCGAATGCAGCGCTGAGAATTGTCCTACACAGCAGCAAGAAAGAACTTACATTTTCCACCTTGGGGCTCGACCACTATGCGTTCCGGAGCAGAGATGCCCGGCGTCCCGATCACTCGATGCGCGAACACGACCAGGCAACCGGCAACTGGCCAGTCCGGCAAGGAACCGCCGGAAAACGGGGAAGCCAGCCGTTGCACCGTCAAGCGCATCAATGCTCGGGAAAGCCCGGCCGCTGGGCCGAACACATAACTATCCCAAGAGATGTAAAACATGAAAAAGCTCGTCGCTGTTACCGCTGCTACCGTTGTCATGGGTCTTGCTTCTTTCGCCAACGCGGCGACGCCGGCTACCGGCAACCCGGGCACCGTGCGTTTCATCGGTGAAATCGTTTCCGGCGCCTGCGGTATCGACGCCAACTCGCTGGACCAGACCGTTTCCCTGGGTCAGGTGCCGTCGAACCAGTTCACCGCTGTCGGCAGCCGCTCGACTCCGGTCAAGTTCGACATCGTCCTGACCGACTGTGACACCACCACCCAGAAGAACGCCCGTTTCACCTTCAGCGGTGTGCAGGACCCAGCCGTTCCAGCGTTGTTCGCCACCACCGGTCTGGCGCAGAACGTCGGCATCCGTCTGCAGGCCAGCGCCGGCGAAATGCTCGACAACGGCAAAGAGCAGGTCGCGCCGGTGGTGCTGCAGGACGGCAACAACACCGTGACCTTCGCCGCCATGTACGAAGCCACCGCGGCCACCGTCACCACCGGTGAAGCCGACAGCGTGGCCAACTTCACCGTGGCCTACAACTGATCCGCCACCCTCGCGGGTTGTAAGGAAAAGGGGTGAAAGCCCCTTTTTTCTTTTCCGTCAAAGTTCTGATAAAGGCTCATTCCCGTGTACGGCCGAACACTTTTCGTGTCCTGCGTGTTGATCTCCTGTGCGCGCTATTCAAGCGCCGTTGAGTTCAATTCGGAGTTTCTGAATATCGATAAAAACGACGATATCAGCCTCGGACAGTTTGCCCATGCGCAATACACCGTGCCGGGCCGTTACTTGCTCGATATCAGCGTGAATCAGCGTTATTTCGGCTCGCGCACGATTGAGTTCATGGCCGGCGACAAGGCCGATGAAAGCTTCGCCTGCTTGCCCGAGGAGCTGGTGGCAACCTTCGGTCTCAAGCCTGAATTGATGAAAAACCTGCCGCGTCTCGCGGACGGTCAATGCGTGGACCTGCGCGGCATCGACAACGCCGCGATCAAATACTTGAAAAATCTGGGGCGTTTGTCGATCAGCCTGCCGCAGGCGACGTTCGAATACGACGACCCCAGCTACATCCCGCCCGCCGCCTGGAGTGACGGGCTCAACGGTGCGTTGCTTGATTACCGCGTGATCGCCAACAGCCGTGAAAGCACTGGCCCGTCCGGCGATTCACGGTCGTTGCAGAGTTACGGCACCGCCGGCGTCAACCTCGATGCCTGGCGCATCCGCGCCGATTATCAGGCGCGTCAGGAGTCGGGCAGCCAGAGCCAGAATCTGCACGGCGAGGCGTTCCAGTTGAACCGCTTGTACGCCTATCGTGCATTGCCTTCGATCCGTTCGAAGCTGTCGGTCGGTGAGGATTACCTGAACTCCGACGTGTTCGATACGTTCGCTCTGCGTGGCGCGACGCTGAGCAGCGATGACCGCATGTTGCCGCCGAACCTGCGCGGTTACGCGCCGCTGATCAGCGGTGTGGCACGCACCAACGCCACGGTCACGGTGTCGCAGCAGGGCCGCGTGTTGTACTCGACCACGGTGACGCCCGGCGCGTTCAGCCTGCAGGACCTCAACAGCAGCGTCCAGGGCACGCTGGACGTGACCGTGCGTGAAGAGGACGGCACCGAGCAAACCTTCACTGTCGCCACCGCCGCCGTGCCGTTTCTGTCGCGCGAAGGCGAGTTGCGTTACAAGGTCTCCGCCGGCCAGCCACGCCTGACTGGCAATGGCGGCTCCGAGCCGCAGTTCATCGCTTCGGAAGCCGCTTACGGTCTGGCCCGTGACTGGACGCTGTACGGCGGTCTGCTCGCCGCCTCGGGGTACCAGTCGAATGCGTTCGGTATCGGCAAGGACCTCGGCGTGTTCGGCGCGCTCTCTGGCGACGTCACCACCTCCCGCGCCAAATTGCGCTGGAGCGATAAAACCGTGGTCGGCAACTCCTACCGGATCAACTATTCCAAGCGCTTCGACGCGATCGGCACCGACCTGCGCTTTCTGGGCTATCGCTTTTCCGACAAGACTTTCACCAACTTTTCGCAGTTTGTCGGTGACGTCGATTCCTACGCGCTGAACTCCGGCAAGCAACGCTATTCGGTGACGGTGGCCAAGCATTTTCCCTGGCTGTCGACGAGTTTTTCCTACGACCATTCGACCTATTGGGATGCGCCGGCGGCCGATCGTTTTGGCCTGACCGTCGCGCGCAGTTTCTCGCTGGGCAACGTCAAGAACATCAACGTCAACGTTTCCGCCTACCAGACCCAGAACAGCCGGCAGAACGACTCGCAGATCTACCTCGGCGTGACCGTACCACTGGGCGGCAACTCGATGCTCTCAAGCAACGTGCAGCGCTCGGGATCGGGTGGCTCCTCGGGCAGTGTCGGCTACAGCCATGACGATGGCGAAGGCATGAACTATCAGGTGTACGGCGGCGTCGGCGACAACCGCTACGTCAACGCCTATGTCGGAAAACGTGCGTCGAGCTACCGCGCCAACGTCTCGGCGTCCACCGATGGCAGCACTTACCGCTCGTTGACCGGGGAAGTCGACAGTTCGCTGGTTGCCACTCGCTATGGCGTCTCGGCCCACGGCAATGGCAGCAACGGCGACACGCGCCTGCTGGTGTCCACTGACGGCGTGCCGGACGTGGCCTTCAGCGGCCAGACCCGCACCAACCGCGACGGTTACGCAGTGATGGATGGCTTGCCGTCGTTTCAGGCCTACGAAGCGCGGGTCAATGTCGAAAAGCTGCCGCTCAACACCGAAGTCTCCAACCCGATCCAGCGCCTGGCGCTGACCGAGGGCGCCATCGGCTATGTAAATTTTTCCACGGGGCAGGGCCACAACGCGTTCGTTGTGTTGAGCCGCCGCGACGGTAAACCGGTGCCGTTCGGCGCCTCGGTGCAAGACAAGAAC
This sequence comes from Pseudomonas koreensis, assembly GCF_036668835.1. Classification (GTDB taxonomy): domain Bacteria; phylum Pseudomonadota; class Gammaproteobacteria; order Pseudomonadales; family Pseudomonadaceae; genus Aquipseudomonas; species Aquipseudomonas koreensis_I. The sequence goes on along the minus strand of NZ_JAZEVW010000001.1, from coordinate 125,136 downwards.
ACCAACAAGGAGGTGGGCATCGTCGGTGAGGCGGGCGTCACTTATCTGTTGGGCATCAAGGCAGGGGCTGAACTGGTAGCGCGTTGGGATGACGCCGGCCAATGCAGTCTGGCCAAACTCCCTGAGCAGGACGTGCTGACCAACGTCGCCACGCCCGCTCAGTGTCTGTAATTGCGTCACTCAACGAATCCGGAGTCAGCATGTCCCGTTCAACTTTGTCTATTGCTCAACGTCTGTTACTCGCAGGCAGCCTGTGCCTGCCCATCCTCGCCAGCGCCGCGGTGGTGCCGGATCGCACCCGCGTGGTGTTCGAAGAGAGCGCGCCCTCGGTCAGCGTTACGGTCAGCAACAAGAACCCGCAGTTGCCGTTCATCGTGCAGTCGTGGATCGAAAACGAGAGCGGCGTGAAAGTCACCTCGCCGTTCATGGTCTTGCCACCGTTGCAGCGCATCGAACCGAATGAAAGCAGCGTGCTGCGCATCGTCAAATTGCCCGAGCTGGCGCTACCGACCGATCGCGAATCGGTGTTCTACCTGAACATCCGCGAGATCCCGCCGAAAACCCAGGCGGTCAATTCGATGCAGATTGCGCTGCAGTCGAAAATCAAATTGTTCTACCGCCCGGCCGCGGTGAAACGCGAGCGCGGCGAGGACTTTGCCCTGGGCTTGACGTTGAAAATCGACCCGGCGGCGAAACAGCTGATCGTCGATAACCCGACGCCATTTCACATCACCGTGGTCGGTCTGCTCACCGGCCCGGAAAAAACCAAAATGCCGATCGACACGGTGATGATCGCCCCACGCGGCAGCGCTCGGATCGCCTTGAGCAACACCGCGTTCACCACGTTGCGGGTGTCGAACATGAACGATTTCGGCGGTCAGACCGACACCTTGTTCAATTGCGCGGCGAACCTCTGTCAGGGCGTCAAGCCATGAAGCCGTGGCGCGCTCTGAGCCGCCTGGTCCTCGCGGCGAGCCTGCTGACGGTGTCGCAGTTCGCCTCGGCGATGATCTGCAAAGCCATGGACGGCAGCGACAGTCTGAGCGAATACATCGGCCCGGTGTCGGTGCCCGATACGGTGCCGGACGGCACGATCATCTGGCGCTCGAAAACCCATGTGGTTACGGCCGAGTGCTGGAAGAAGCTCGACCAGCACCGTGCCGAGGACGATCCGATCTACTTTTACGGCAACCCGGCCGGGCTCAATGCGACGCCATGGGGCATCGAATTCGGCCTGGTCTATCGCGGTGTAACGGCGTGGGACGGCGACTGGAGTTCCAACCCGACGCAGGGCGTGAACAGCGGTTTTACGTCGCCCGGTTGCCCAGATGCCGTTAGCGAAGCCGACATGCTCGCCTGTTCGAAAGTCACCCCGACGATTGCCTTTCAGGTGGTGATCCGCAAACGCGGTTTGCTGCCGCTGCAACGGCCCTCACAAGACACTTACGATGTGTTCCAGTTCGACGGCCTCTACGGCCTCAACGGCGGGCCGAGCAACCCGGACGGCAACTTTCGCTTTCGCTTGAGCGGCTTGCAGAACATCGTCGGCACCGCCTGTACGGTCGACGTCACGGTCACGCCTGAACCGGGCATCGTCGATTTCGGCGTGGTGCAGAAAACCCCCACGGGGTTTTCCCCGCCCAACCCGAGCAAACCCTTCAGCCTTGCACTGGAGAAGAAGTGCAGCAGCGCCATCAACATCGGCGCGACGCTGGTCACCGCCAATCAACAGGGCCTGTACAACATTCTGCCGGCGGCGGACAGCCAGTTCGGCATTCAGGTACGCGATGCGCGCAATAACCTGGTGCAGGTCAACGAGCCGTTTGCACTGGCGAATTTTCCCGCGGACGTCAGCCATATCGACGTGCCGTTCAGCGCTTCGCTGGTATCGCTTGGCGATCCCGAGGTCGGCCGGTTCGAGGCGATCATGGTGGTGCAGATCGTGTACTACTGACGGCGGCTCTCGCTGGGAAATTTCCTACACGGACGCAGGATAAGTCCTTCGTTCATCCCGGCCGTTGCAGGCCAATATCCCGTTCCCCGGGTCGATTGAGTGATGACAGGACAATGGCCTTTCCACGAATTCTGGTGCTGGAAAATCATGAATTTACCCGCAACGTGCTGGTCAGGATGCTGCATCGCCTGACAGTCCCCGATGTGTTGCACGCGCCGGATGCCGAGCAGGCGATGGTGCAGATGCACCTGCAGGGCGGGGTCGATATCGTTCTCTGCGACCTGACCGATCGTGGCCTCGATTGCCTGGAGTTCCTGCGTATGGCCAGCCACAGCGGCATGGTGCGCGCGGTGGTGCTGTGCAGCGAATTGTCGCCGGACCTGAGTCGCACCCTCGGGCAGATGGCCTCGCTGGCGGGTCTGCAGTTGCTCGGCGTGCTTAACCGGCCGATTCAGTTGCGCGCGCTGAACCGGCTGTTGCAGCGCTACAGCCGCGGCCGCTCGGTGCCAACCCTGGAACCGTTGAATACAACGTTGCCCAGCGAGGACGAAGTGCGTCGTGGCCTCGCCCTGGGTGAGTTCCGCGCCTGGTTCCAGCCGCAATTCAAACTGCACAGTGGCGAGGTCAGCGGGGTCGAGGCCTTGGTGCGCTGGGAGCATCCGGCCCGTGGCACGCTGTTGCCCTGCGATTTTCTCGCGGCGGTGCTGGCCTACGACCTGATCGACCAGATGTTCAAACACCTGCTCGAACAGGGCTTGAGCCTGCTGGGCATTCTGCGCCGTCGTGGCGTTGCGCTGGAGCTGTCATTCAACCTGCACGCATCCCAACTCAACGACTGCGCCTTGGTCGAGCACATCAAGCAGACGCTCGAGCAGCATGCTTTCAAGGGCTCGGTGCTGATGTTCGAGGTGGCGGAAAACGGTTTGCTCGACTGTCCCTGCGGGCTCCAGGAAAACCTGCTGCGCTTGCGCCTGCTGGGCTGCGGCTTGGCGGTGGATGACTTCGGCGTGGGTTTTTCCTCGCTGAAACTGCTGTGCCAGTTGCCGTTTACCCAGATCAAACTCGACGGACGCTTCGTGCAGAACCTCGACCGCCAGCGTAACCGCGCAATGGTCGCCAGTACCCGGGTCATGGCCCGTTCGCTGGGCATGGACCTGGTGATCGAAGGCGTCAGCGGGCCGAAGGTGCTCGAGCGTTTGCTGGAGCTGGAATGCGAAATGGGTCAGGGGTATTACCTGGCGCGGCCGATGAACGGGCATGACCTGCTCAAATGGCTCGAAGCGCCCTAGGCGTTGTGCTGATCTTGTACATTTTTTAAGTGTTGTCCAAGAAATTTCCTACACTCCAGTGGCGCTCGTGTATTTTCGACACGCGGATCGTCTGGGTTGCTGTTCAATCGCTGTGCCTGGTGTTGCCGATGCTGCACATCGACGTTTCTTACAGGAGTTTTTATGCTTAAAGCGATCATCGTGGACGACCATCCGTTCATCCGCTCTGCCGTCAAAATGCTGTTGAAGCAGGAAAACTTCGAAGTCGTCGCCGAGGCGGATAACGGTGCCGACGCGGTCCAGCAGGCCCGCGAGCACAATCCAGACCTGATCATTCTCGACATCGCCATGCCCAAGCTCGATGGCCTGGAAGTGATTTCGCGAATCAGCGCGCTGAACCTGCACTGCAAGATTCTCGTGCTGACTTCGCAGTCGGCGCAGTTCTATTCGATGCGCTGCATGAAAGCAGGGGCGGCGGGGTACATCTCCAAGACCAACGACCTGGACGAACTGGTCAAGGCGATCAAGGTGGTCATCGACGGCTATACCTTTTTTCCCAACCTGGCCAGCAGTTCGGTGCGTCGCAGCGATGCCCAGGCCACCGATCTGGAACTGATCCAGAGCCTGTCCGACCGTGAACTGACCATCCTCCAGCAGTTGGCCAAAGGCCTGAGCAACAAGGAGATCGGCGAAGCGATGCTGTTGAGCAACAAGACCGTCAGCACCTACAAGACGCGGCTGATCGAGAAACTCAACGTCAAGTCGGTGGTGTACCTCGCTGATTTTGCCAAGCGCAACAACCTGCTCTAGATGATGACTTTCTTCAGAAGCTGTGTGGCCGCTGTGGTGCTGTTCAGCGTGGTGGGGGTGGCACACGCGGCGCCGGCAGTGGCCCCGGACACGCTGAAAGTGCTCGGCCGCTCCGACGTCGGCGAATACGCGGTGTCGCTGGACGAGCCGGACTGGCGCTGGCTGCGCCGCAAGGGCACGCTGTTGCTCGGCGACAGCAGCCCGGACTATTCGCCGTTCGCGATTACCGGTAACGGCAACGAATATGAGGGCATGAGCGCCGATTATGCACAGCTGATCGGGCAACTGCTGCGGGTCAACGTCGAGGTGAGGCGCTATGCGTCGCGTGGCGATCTGTTGGCGGCCTTGAAGAACGGCGAAATCGATCTGATCGGCACCGCCAACGGTTTCGAGGCCGCCGATCCGGAGTTGGCAATCTCCTTGCCGTACGCCGACGACAATCCGAGCCTGGTCACGCGCATCGACGAAAGCCACAACCTGCCGCAAGACCTCGCCGGCAAACGCGTGGCGATGCTCTATCACTACCTGCCACCGGCGACGGTCAAGGCGTTTTATCCCAAGGCCGATGTGCAACTGTATCCGTCGACACTGGCCGCTATCGGTGCGGTGGCGTTCGGTCAGGCGGACGTCTATCTGGGCGATTTGCTCAGTTCCAATTACCTGATCAAGAAGAATTACCTTAACAACGTCCAGCTCAGCGACTTTTCGCGCATGGAAACCCAGCCGTTCAGCTTTGCGGTCAAGCGTGACAACGAACAGTTGTTGCGCGTGGTCGATGCGGCGCTGACGGTCATTCCCGTCGAGGAGCGCATGAGCATTCGCCGCCGGTGGAGCGTTGGCGGCGTGGCGATTCCGGGGCAGCACGTGCTGCATTTCAGTATCAAGGAACAGCAGTGGCTGGACCGCCATCCGCGGATCAAAGTGGCGATCAACGAGAATTTCCTGCCGCTGACCTTCGTCGACGAGGCCGGCAAGTTTCGCGGCATCAGTGCCGACGTACTGGCCAAGATCAGCCTGCGCACCGGTCTGCAATTCGACATGCAGCGCGTCGATTCGGTGGCCGATCTGATCAGGCAAGTCAGCAGCGGCAAGGCCGACATGCTCGCGGCGTTCACGCCGAGCAGCGAGCGCGAAGGCGAGCTGCGTTTTACCCGTCCGTACCTGATCAACCCGTTCGTGCTGGTCAGCCGCCGCGATGGCGAACCGCAGACACTCGATCAGATGGCCGGCGAGCGTCTGGCGCTGATCACCGGCAACGTTTTGCGTGAATACCTGGTCGAGCAGTTTCCGAATATTCAACTGGTGCCGGCCAACAATGCTGCCGATGCCATGGAGATGGTTGCGCAGGGCAAGGTCGACGGTGCGATCAACTCCTTGATCAGCGCGCGTTACATGATCTCGCGCCAGTACCGCGAGACCTTGCAGATCTCCAGTACGGTCGGCACCCAACCGGCACGTATCGCCCTGGCGACCAATCGCGGCGCGCTTGAGTTGTACTCGATTCTCGACAAGGCGCTGCTGAGCATCAGCCCGGAAGAAATGGACGAACTGACCAACCGCTGGCGCAGCGAAGTGGTGGTCGATGACAGTTACTGGCTGCGTAACCGCGGCATGATCATTCAAGGCTTCGTGATTGCCGGTGTGTTGCTGCTGGTGGCGTTTGGCTGGATCGCCTATCTGCGCCTGCTGATGCGCAAGCGTCGCCAAGCGGAAATGGCCTTGAACGACCAGATGGAATTCATGCGCGTGCTGATCGACGGCACGCCACACCCGATTTATGTGCGCGACCGTGAAGGCCGCCTGGTGATCTGCAACAGCGGCTACCTGCAAGTGTTTGGCACCGAGCGTGACGCGGTGATCGGCAAAACCGTGACCCAGGGCGTACTGAGCGATGCACCGCAGGCTCAGGCCTATCACGACGATTACCTGCGCGTGATGGCCGACGGGCAGCCGAGCATCCAGGACCGCAGCCTGACCCTGGCCGACGGCCGACAGCTGACGATCTATCACTGGATGCTGCCGTATCGCGGCAGCGATGGCGCGGTCAACGGCATGATCGCCGGCTGGATCGACGTCAGCGAACGTCAGCATTTATTGCAGGAACTGCAGATCGCCAAGGACAGTGCCGACGATGCCAACCGCGCCAAGACCACGTTCCTCGCTTCAATGAGCCACGAAATCCGCACGCCGATGAACGCCATCATCGGCATGCTTGAGCTGGCCATGAAAAAGGCCGATCAAGGCGTGACCGATCGTTTTGCCATTGAAGTCGCCTCGGGTGCGGCGCGCGGTCTGCTCGACCTGATTGGCGATATTCTCGACATCGCTCGCATCGAATCCGGGCGCCTGTCACTGGCGCCGCAGCGGGCCAATCTGCGTGAACTGGTCGAATCGGTGGTACGGATTTTCGAAGGTCTGGCGCGGCAGAAACAGCTGCGCCTGCAACTGGATGTGGACGCCCTGAGCAACGTCGATGTGCTGATCGATCCGCTGCGTTTCAAGCAAGTGCTGTCGAACCTGCTGAGCAATGCGATCAAGTTCACCGACGCCGGGCAGGTGCAACTGAGCGTGCATGTCGACCCTGGCAGTGAAGAACGTCTGGGCTTGTGTCTGCGCGTCAGCGACAGCGGTCGCGGGATTTCCCATGAGGATCAGGCGCAGCTGTTCAGCCCGTTTTCCCAGGCCGGCAACCACGGTCAGTCGGCGCGCAGCGGCTCCGGGCTCGGTCTGGTGATCAGCCGTACGTTGTGCGAAATGATGGGTGGCAGCATGACCTTGTCCAGCGAGCTGGGGCAGGGCACGCAGATCGAGGTGCGCCTGAATCTGCCGAGCCTCGATCCGCTGGAGATCGCCCCGGTCGCAGAAATCGAAACCGTAAACAGCCAGAACAGCCTGAACATTCTGGTGATCGACGATTATCCGGCCAACCGCTTGCTGTTGACGCAGCAACTCAATTATCTGGGTCATCGGGTCACAGATGCCGAGGACGGCGCGCACGGCTTGCGCGCCTGGCGCAATCAGCTGTTCGACGTGGTCATCACCGATTGCAACATGCCGATCATGAACGGCTATCAGTTGGCCCGCGCGATCCGTGATGAAGAAGCGGCGCGCGGCCAGCCACGCAGCCTGGTGCTGGGCTTCACCGCCAACGCGCTGGCCGAGGAAAAGCAACGTTGCGCCGAAGCCGGCATGGACGATTGTCTGTTCAAACCGATCAGCCTCAAGGACCTCAATCTGCGTCTGGCCGGCATCGTTGCGCAGCCGCCGACAGTGGCGGCAGTGCCGGACAGCGAACCGACGCCGGGTGACATCGATCTGGGCAGTCTCGAGCAGTTGACTCGCGGCGATCAGGACTCGATCAAGAGCCTGTTGAACGATCTGGCCACCAGCAACGCGCAGGACATGGCGAAGCTGCTGCGGCTGTTCAGCGAACATGACATTGCAGGGCTTAGCGACCTCGCGCACCGGGTCAAGGGCGGTGCGCGGATCATCAAGGCGCAATCACTGATTCAGGCCTGTGAAGCGCTGGAAAGCGCCAGTGAAGGGCTGGACACGCAAGTGCTGACCGAAGCCGTCGATACGTTGCAGCAGGCGATGGAGCACCTCTCGGAGCAGCTGGACGAGCATCTGACGTAACTGATTTTTTTGCCTGCCTGGCTTCAATCTTGCGAATTTTCCTACATTCGCCACTGACTCTCTATCGCTAACGTGCAGGTGTCCCGGCGTCACGCCGGGCTCACTTGTTCAGTTAACGTTTGGAGTTGTTGATGACCCTTCCCCGTATGTCTTCTCGTGTGCGCCTGGCCGTCAGTGGACTGGCCGTCGCGGCGGCGTTGAGCGCCTGTGCCAGCGCGCCGATACCGGAGCAGCAGATCACGCTGGCCAAGGATGCGGTCAACCGCGCGGTCTCGGCCGAGGCGACGCAATACGCGCCGCTGGAAATGAAGTCGGCGCAGGACAAGATGTTCCAGATGGAACGCGCCCTCGGTGAGAAACAGTACCCGCAGGCGAGGCTTCTGGCCGAGCAGATCGAGGCCGATGCCAACCTCGCCGAGCGCAAATCCCGCGCGGTGAAATGGCAGAAGCAATTGACCGACGCCCGCAGCGGCATCCAGGTGCTCAAGCAGGAAATGCTGCAAGACCCGGTCACCGGTTTCAACCCGCCCGCCACCGCTCAATAAGGACACGTCCATGCCGAATTTCAAACTGTTGCCGGTCGCCGGCCTGTTCGCCCTGATGCTCGCCGGTTGCGCCACGCCCCCTGAAAACCCGCAGCTGTTGCAGGCGCGCGCGCAATTTTCGGCGCTGCAAAACAAGCCCGAATCGAACACCCTGGCCGCGATTGAAACCAAGTCGGCGTTCACCGCGCTGAACGCCGCCGATCAGGCCTCATTGCAGGATCGCAAAGCGCCGCAGATCGACCAGCTAGCCTATCTGGCCAGCCAGAAAATCGCCCTCGCCGAACAGACCATCGCCGGTCGGCAGGCGGAAGCCGGGCTGAAGAAAATCGATGCCGAGCGCACTCAGGTGCAACTGGACGTGCGCACCCAGCAGTTGAAGGCGCTGCAAGCGCTGAAGGCCAAACCGACCGATCGCGGTCAGGTCGTGACATTTGGCGACGTGCTGTTCGACACCGGTAAAGCCGACTTGAAATACGGCAGCCAGCGGCAGTTCCAGCAATTGGCTGACTTCCTCAACAACAACCTGGAGCGCAAGGTCCGGGTCGAAGGTTTCACCGACGATGTCGGCAGCGAACAGGCCAATCAACTGCTGTCCGAGCGGCGTGCGGCGGCGGTGGCTACGGCGCTGACGCAGTTGGGCGTCGATCGCCAACGCATCCTGACCCAGGGCTACGGCGAGGAATACGCCGTAGCCGATAACGGCAGCGCGACCGGGCGTCAGCACAACCGCCGTGTCGAAGTGATTGTGTCGAACGGTGCCGAGGCGGTCGGCCTGCGTCGCTGAAGCTGAATCGTCATCCCGCGTTCTCGCAATGAGGCGCGGGTTCATCACGCTGTTCGAGCAGGAAATTTCCTACAAATTAAAGGAAATTTCCTGCTCTCTTCTTCCTCCCCGATCTCTAAATTCGCTACCTCATCACTGAGGTACGCACCCATGAAGACTGTCCCTGCGACGCGCCATCCTGCACTGATCCTGACCCCTCTGGCATTGGCTATCGTCATGTGGCTGCCCGTCTCGGCGCAGGCGTTCACGACAACGGTAAAAAACGGCGCTATCGTTGATGGCGAAACCGTCACGGCTGGTCAGCAGAGCATCGGCGCCCAAGGTACCGCCAACAACACGTTGATTGCCGTCAGCGGCACCCAGGCGGTGTTTCTTGGCGGTGTTTCGAACGATGCGACGGTCATGGGCCGGCAACTGGTGCAGAGCGGCGTGGCCAACCGCACCCAGGTCAGCGCCGGCGGATCACAAATGCTTTCCATCAAAAGCACGGCCAACGGCACGGTATTGAACGGCGGTGTGCAAGACGTGCAATCGAGCAACAGCCGCGCCAACCAGACAGTCATCAATCGCGGCGGAGTACAGACGGTGCAACTGTCCGGCCGCGCGGTGGACACGCAGATCAACGACGGTGGCGTGCAAGTGGTCACCGATCTGGGCATGGCCGACAACACTCGAGTGCTCAGCGGTGGTGAACAGCGTTTGACGGTTACCCGGTTCGGTGGTGCAGTCGCCACCGATACCCATATCGAGGGCGGTGTGCAGCGCGTGTATGCGCTTGGTACAGCCAACAACAGCACGGTCAGCCGGGGGGGCGAGGTCAATCTGTACACGGGTGCACAGGCCAATGGTCTGGTGGCCGAGGCGGGCGGTACCGTCAACATCATGGAGAACGGCGTGAAAACCGTGGATTCGTTGCGCCTTGACGGCGGTCGTCTGGCCTTCGCGCCCAATCACGATGGCACGTTCAAGACGTTTACGGTCAATGCGCTGTCCGGCAGCGGCAGCGTGTTGATGAACACCGACATCGCCAGTCAGCAGCATGATCTGCTGGTGGTGCAGGGCGCCGGTCAGGCCAATGGTGATCACACCTTGATCGTCGCTGACTCAGGGCATGAACCGGCCACGGCGGACGGGGGGTTGCTGTTGGTCGACACCCACGGTGGCAGCGCGAAGTTCGCCCTGTACCGTGGGCATGTCGATGCCGGTGCGTTCCGTTACACCTTGCAGCAGCAGGGCGATGACTGGCTCCTGGCCAGCGCGGGGGCGGTACCACCAGAGCTGGTCACGCCGGTAGCGCCTGTTATGCCCGTTGATCCGGGGGTGCCCGTCGATTCGGGAACCCCGGTGGCACCGGTCACGCCGGTCACGCCGGTAAATCCTGTGATTCCCGCTGATCCGGTCAAGCCACTGGACCCGATCACGCCGCCACGGCCGGTCGATCCGGCACCGGCGCATCTGTCCAAGGGAGCCAACGCGGCCATCGCCGCGCACACCGCTGGCGCCAGCCTCTGGGGCGCGCAAATGAATGCCTTGGTCAAACGCCTCGGCGAGCTGCGCATGGGCGAGGATGACGGCGGAATCTGGAGCCGTGCCATCGGCAAACGCCTGGAGGTCAGCGAACGCTCCAGCCGTGCCTACGCCCAGGACATCAGCGGCGTGGAGATCGGCGCCGACAAGGCGTTCGCGGTGGACGGCGGCAAGCTTTATGTCGGTGGCATGTTCGGCACTGCCCGCTCCGACCTGGATTTTGGCGAAGGCGCCAGCGGCAACATCGAGAGTCGCATGCTCGGTGTCTACGCCACCTGGCTCAACGACAACGGTGTGTATGTCGACAGCGTGTTGAAGTACAGCCGTTTCGATAACGAGATCAAGACGCCGACCAATCTCGGTCAGGCGGTGAAGGGTTCTTACAACAGCAACGGCATCGGCGTGAATGTTGAAGTCGGCAAACGCATCAAATTGCGCGATGGCTGGTTCGTCGAGCCGCAAGTGGAGCTGACGGCGACCCGCACTGAGGGCGCGAGTTACACCGCCAGCAACGGGCTGCGGGTCAAGACCGACGACCTCGACTCGCTGCAGAGCCGCGTCGGCGCGATGTTCGGCCGCAGCCTCACGCTGGGCAACGGCATGCAGGCCCAGCCCTATGTAAAAGCGTCTTACATCACCGAGCACAAAGGCAGCAGCCAGGTCAGTGTTAACGGCAACCGCTTTGATGCCGAACTGCCCGGCAGCCGTGTCGAACTCGGTTTCGGCGGCGTGTTGCAGCTCAGCGAGCGCAGCAAGGTCTCGCTGGATGCCGAGTACGCCAAGGGCAATGGTATCGAGCAGCCGTTCGGTGTAAGTGTCGGTTATCGCTACCTCTGGTAGTGCACGGCCGCCACCTCGGCCGGCGCCGACGTGGCGTTTACCCGTAGGGCGCTCGGAGAAATCCCGGTGTCTTTTCAGATCCGTCCTACATGCTCCGGCGACTTATTTGCCTAGTGTGGGTTCTCGCGCGAGCTAGTGCGGTAACTTTTCCTCTGACAGCCGATACCAATGACCTACAAATGCTGGCGAATCCTGATAGCCGAAGAGCAGCCCCTGCTGCAACTCAGGGTCGGGCAATGTCTCAGAACGCTGGGCTACCGTGCGCTGACACCGGTGCGCTCGTTCCGCGAGCTGTTGGGCATGACCCATTACTCGTGCGAGCCCTTCGAGCATTTCGATCTGCTGTTGATCAACGGCGAACTGCTGGCGGCCGCGGGAATCGATCCGGTGGGTTTTTTTGTCAGCAATTCGCAGATCCGGCATGGCGTGATCTACGACGCACGACGCGGTCAGCCCCGCGCCGAATCGATCTACGCCAATCAACGACGCCAGTTGAGCCTGATCCATACGCCGGACCGCCGAACCCTGGTACCTCTGTTGGAGCAGCTCAATGGCCAGGCAATTTTCCGAGGTAACCGAGATGTTCACTGACCAATCGATCACTGCCGGGTCCGATCTGCCGCTGCGGGTCCTGGTCCTTGAAGACCAACCTTTCCAGCGCTCCGTCGCGGTCAAGATGTTGCGTGGCCTCGGTTGTCGCGAAGTTTTCGAGGCGAGTGACGGCGCCCAGGCGCTGGCGTTGCTCGACTCAGTCGGCAGCGTCGATGTCGCCCTGTGCGACCTGCAGATGGAGGGCATGGACGGTCTGGAATTTCTGCAACGGGTCGGGGCGTCCGCCCAGGTCAGGTCGGTGATCATCAGCAGTTCGTTATCGGTGGATTTGCGCCGTGCCGTGCAGCAGATGGTGGCATTGCTCGGCCTTGATCTGCTAGGCGACGTCGGCAAGCCGCTGCACCAGGACGTGCTCGCGGATCTGTTGCGCAAGTTCGTCGCCAGGCCTGTCGTGCCTATGCCCGTTGCGGCGGCGCCGACGCTGGCCAGCGAGTCCGAGGTGCGTCAGGCGTTGGCCAGTCAGCAGTTGCATGCCTGGTATCAGCCCAAGTTCAACCTTCGCAGCGGTGAAATCTGTGGTGTTGAAGTGTTGTGTCGCTGGCTGCACCCGGCGCGCGGCATCCTTTCGCCGGCGCTGTTCATGCCGGTGCTCGAGCGCTGCGGTTTGCTCGATGAGTTGCTGTTCGCTCAGGTTGAACAGGCCTTGGCCGTGCAACGTAGCGCCCGCGAACAAGGTTTTATGTTGAACATGGCGTTCAATCTGCAGGCGGTGCAGCTGGCCAATGCCGAGTTGACCGGCAGTCTCAAAAGCCTGTTGGCCGGGCAGGGGGCTTGCGGCGCGGGCCTGACGTTCGAACTGACTGAAAGTGGCTTGCTCGAAGCCCCGGCCACCAGCCTCGAAAGTCTGGTGCGCCTGCGCATGATGGGCTGTCGGTTATCGATCGATGATTTTGGTGCAGGGTTCTCATCCTTGCAGCGCCTGTGTCAGTTGCCCTTCAACGAGATCAAGCTCGACGCCGATTTTGTCCGCAACCTTGCCCATGAACCGCGTTGCCGCGCCGCTATCAGCAGCACCCTGGCGTTGGGCGAAACCCTGGGCATGAGCGTGGTGATCGAAGGCATCGAGACCGATGCGCAGCGCCGCGAACTGCTGGCACTGGGCTGCACGCAAGGCCAGGGTTACTGGTATGCGCGACCGATGGCTGGGGCAGATCTGCTGGTGTGGCTGCGACAGCGCCGCGCCCGCACAGCCTCGGATAAATGACTGCTTTTTTAGGAAAAGTCCTACAGAGCCCGGTACGGGCGATTGCGTAGCCTTGCCGCACCCAGAAACCCTGGAGGGAGAATGACCATGATCAACAAAGCCCTGCGAATCCTGATCGCCGATACTCAGCATTTTCACCGGATGAAAATCGAGCGCCTGTTCAACAGCCTCGATTATTACCGCGTGGCTCCGGTGCAAAGCCTTGCCGAGCTGTTGACGCTGGTCGACTACGGTTGCGAGCCGTTCGATGCGGTCGTCATCAATGCCGATCTGGCGGGTCCGCTCGACCTGCTGGGTTTGTTCCTCGATAACCCGCAGGTGCGGCAGGCAATGATCTACAACGAACGCACGGCGCCGTTGCAGTGCGCTGCAGGCTTCGCTCAGGACAACGTGCAGATCAGCCCGCTGGCCCTGCCGAGCCTGCAGTCGGTCGAGCAGCTGATGGCGTTGATCGATCCGCCCGCCAACCGGCGCGAGACGTTGCTCGTGCAGCCATTTGCGGCGGTGCGCAGGGCAGCTCATGCATAAAAGTTCAATGCGCACAACTGTCAGACCTGACAGGTGATTTACCCATCGTTCCGTGTAACAGTCCCGGCGCAGCCACTGAGTCCGGATCCGCCCACACCGGTGCGCTGTTCGTCCGGCTTTGCACTGGGAGTGGCCATGAAGTCAGCGCTGATCGTCGACGATCATCCGGTGGTGCGTGCCGCCATCCGGATCGTACTGCAAGCTGAAGGATTCAAAACGATTCACGAGGCTTCCCAGGGCAACGAGGTGCTGGCGCTGATTCGTGAACATCAGCCGCAACTGGTGATCCTCGATATAAACTTGCCGGGACTTGGCGGGCTTGAGGTGCTGGCGCGGATCAAGGCCAATAACCTGCCTTGCCGCGTACTGGTTTTCAGTACCCACGATCCGTTGTTCTATCAGGAGCGCTGTCTGCGCGCCGGGGCCATGGCGTATGTGACCAAGACCAATCAGTTGCAGCAGTTGCACAAAGCCATTCAGGCACTGATGTCCGGTTACACGTATTTTGCCGCGCTGTCGGATAACGCCAGCGTGCTGAATGCGGTGCAAACCACCGAGAAGGAAATGATCGATCAGCTCTCCAACCGTGAGCTGATCATTCTCGAGCAATTGGGGCACGGCAAGTCCAACAAGTCGATTGCCGAGGGCATGCACCTGAGCCACAAGACCGTCAGCACTTATAAAACACGGCTGATGAAAAAAATCGGAGTCTGTTCACCGATGCTCTTGCGCGATTTCGCCAAGCGCAATCATCTCATCTGAGCGCGCGATCATGTGCCAGGGAGGCTGGATCGTCGGGCTGTGGCTGAGCCTGACTGCGTTGTGCGCGGCGAGTGAGCCACCGCAGGTGCTGCAAGTGCTGACCCGGACTGGCCTGGAAAATGTCCAGTTGCGCCTCGACGCCCAGGACCGGCAATGGCTGCGTCAGCACCCGCTGTTGCGCATGGGCATTTCCGGGCCGGATTACCCGCCATTCGAACTGACCCGCAACCAGCATGAACTCGAAGGATTGACCGCCGATTACGCTGATCTGTTGGCGCAGTTGCTCGGGGTCCGCATCGAGGTGCGCCGGTTTACCGACCGGGAGGCGTTGATGGCCGCGCTCAAACGTGGCGAGCTCGATCTGCTCGGCACCTCCAACAGCTTCGAAATCGCCGATCCGGCCTTTGTGTTGTCTCGGCCGTACGCCGAAGATCAACCGATGCTGGTCACTCGCTTCGACGAGCAATTGCCGGCCGATCTTGCCGGCAAACGCCTGGCGATGGTCGAGGACTATTTGCCGCTGGCGACCGTGCGGAGCTTTTATCCGCAGGCTCAGGTGCAGCGTTACCCGTCGGCGATGGACGCACTCGGTGCGGTGGCATTCGGCGCGGACGACGTGTATCTCGGTGATGTCATCAGTGCCAACTACCTGATCAACACCAATTATCGCAACGACTTGCAACTGGCCGGGCCGTCAGGCCTGGACGCCAATGCGTTCGGCTTCGCCCTGCTGCGCAGTGATGCGCGCCTCAAGCGCATCGTCGATGTGGCACTGGCGGCCATACCCATGGAGCGCCGACAACGCATCGAACAGCGTTGGAGCGCCGGTCTGGCGGAAATGGCGGAGCAATCGCGGGTACAACTCAGCGCCAGCGAACAGGCCTGGCTCGACCAGCACCCGGTGGTGCGAGTCGGCGCTATCGAAGATTTCGCGCCGCTGACGTTTTTCGATTCCGACGGCCGTCTCAGCGGGCTCACGGCGCAATTGCTGAGCCTGATCAGCCAGCGCAGCGGGCTCAACTTCGAGATCGTGCGCGGAACCTCGCTGGACCGTCAGATCGAACAGCTCAAGGCCGGCGAACTGGACTTGCTGCCGGTGGTAACGCCGAGCAGCGAGCGCGAAACCGAGCTGCAATTCACTCGCGCCTACCTGAACAATCCGTTCGTGCTGGTCAGCGCAAGCGCCTGGCAGGGGCCGCTCCCGCTGGACGAACTGGCGGGCAAGCGGCTGGCTATCTACCGCGGTCATCCGTTGCGCAGTTATCTGTTGGCTCGTGTGCCGCGCTTGCGTCTGGTCGAAACCGCGAGCCCGGCCGACGGCATGGCAATGATTCTCAAGGGCCAGGTCGACGTCACGGTGAGTTCGTTGGTGGTGGCGCGTTTTCTGATTGGCCGCCATTACCGCGAACGGCTGCGCATTACCGGCACAGTCGGCGATCAACCGGCGCGCATTGCCTTGGCGACCGCACCACAAATGCCGGCGCTGCATTCGATCCTGAACAAGGCGCTGTTGAGCATCGCCCCGCAGCAGATGGACGAACTGATCGAGCGCTGGAGCCATGAGGTGGTGGTCGATGACAGTTACTGGCTGCGCCATCGCCACGAAATTCTCCTCGGTTTTGCGGCAGCGGCGCTGCTGTTGGCACTGGCGTTGGGCTGGATCGTCTGGCAGCGCCGCCAGCTGCGCCGCCGCCAGCAATGGCTGCAGCAATTGCAGGACGCCAAGGATGCGGCGGACGATGCCAATCGCGCCAAGACCACGTTTCTGGCGACCATGAGCCATGAAATCCGCACGCCGATGAACGCCTTGATCGGCATGCTCGAACTGGCCTTGAAACGCGCGGAGGAGGGCGTGACCGATCGTTTGGCGATACAGGTGGCGTCCAACGCCGGGCAACAATTATTGGCGCTGATCGGCGACATACTCGATATCGCGCGGATCGAGACCGGGAATCTGTCCCTCGCGCCCGAACGCGCCAACCTGCGTGAACTGGTGCTCTCGGTGTGTCGGGTCTTCGAAGGGCTGGCGCGGCAGAAGCACCTGCTGTGGCATCTGCAACTCGATACCGGCAGTAATGTCGACGTGCTGATCGACCCGACACGTTTCAAGCAGGTGCTGTCGAACCTGCTGAGCAACGCGATCAAGTTCACTGACGAGGGCGAAGTCTGTCTGCATCTGACAGTGAGCGCCGCAACGGCCGAGCACTTGGCGGTGAAGGTGCTGATCGAAGACAGCGGCGTGGGAATCAGCTATGCGGACCGTAGACGGTTGTTCAGCCCGTTCGTACAGGCGAGCAATCACGCGCAATCGGCACGCAGCGGTTCCGGGCTGGGCCTGGTGATCAGCCGCAACCTGTGCGAGATGATGGGGGGCACGCTGCGACTGGACAGCGTACTCGGTGAAGGCACGCAGGTGGAAGTCAGCCTCGAATTGCCGCGGCTGGCGGCGCTTGCGCAAGCCTCTTCGGCTCCCGTCGCGGTTGTCACAGCGGCGCGTTCGCTCAATGTGCTGGTGGTTGATGATCATCCGGTCAACCGTTTGCTGCTGTGCTGGCAACTGAGTGAACTGGGCCATCGGACGGTAGACACCGACAACGGCGACGACGCACTGCAGCGCTGGCGGACGCAGGCGTTCGAGGTGGTGATTACCGACTGCAACATGCCGCGGCGCAATGGCTATCAGCTCGCGCGGGCGATTCGTGAGGAAGAAATGCGGGCCGAACGCACACCGTGCCTGCTGCTCGGCTTCACCGCCAATGCACAGGCCGAGGAACGTGCTCGCTGTCTGGCCGCCGGCATGGACGATTGCCTGTTCAAGCCTATCCGCTTGCACGATCTGGCACAGGCATTGGCCCCAGCCAGCCACTGCGCCATGCCGGCGGATCACGTTGCAACGGCTGCGCTGGTGGAAATCGACTTGAGCACGCTGGAGCAAATGGCCGGTAATGACCGCAACTTGATCGAACGTCTGCGTGAGGAAGTGCTGAGCAGCTTGCACGTGGATCGACAACGGTTGGCGGTATTGCAGAATGACCGCGACCGCGCCGGGTTGCGCGAGCTGGCGCATCACATCAAGGGCGGCGCGCAAATGGTCGGCGCGTCGCGGGTGGTGGCAGCCTGTGTAGCACTCGAGCAGGCCTGCGCTGACGGGCAAGCGCCGCTGTCGGGCACGGCAATCGAGGCGTTGCGCGAGGCCATGGACAGCCTCGCGCAACGTCTGCAAGCCTGACTGAGCCGTTTCGGTTGTTGTGGGAGCCAGCCTGCTGGCGATCGCAGCACCGCAGATTCTGTTGGGAGGCCACTGTTCCTCTGATGGGACGCTGAAGCTGGTTTTCGCCATCTAGTCCGATACTGGTCTGGCGGTTAGGATTAATCCAATGCTTTTATACAGATTGGAGTTCCCATGAAAAACCTTATCGGTATCTACACCAGCCCGCGCGGCCATTGGGTTGGCGATGGTTTTCCGGTGCGCACGCTGTTTTCCTACGACAACCTGGGCAAACACATCAGCCCGTTCCTGCTGCTCGATCATGCCGGCCCGGCCGAATTCACGCCGACCACGGAACAACGCGGCGTGGGCCAGCATCCGCATCGCGGTTTTGAAACCGTGACGATCGTTTACGACGGCGAAGTGCAGCACCGCGATTCGACCGGCAGTGGCGGGCTGATCGGCCCCGGCGATGTGCAGTGGATGACGGCTGCGTCGGGCATCCTGCATGAAGAGTTTCACTCGGAAAACTTCGCCAGAACCGGTGGCAAACTGGAAATGGTTCAGTTGTGGGTCAACTTGCCCGCCAAGGACAAGATGGCTGCGCCGGGGTATCAGACCATTCTCGACCGTGACATTCCGCGCATCGCGCTCAAGGACAACGCTGGCAGCCTGCGTTTGATTGCGGGTGAGTTCGGGGGGCATAAAGGCCCGTCACGTACTTTTACCCCTATTGATGTTTGGGATTTGCGGCTTAACGCTGGCAGGTTGGTGACGTTTGATCTGCACGATGGCCGCAATACCGCGTTGGTGGTGTTGAAGGGCTCGGTGCGGGTCAATGATGGGGAATCGGCGTCTGTCGGGCAGTTGGTGTTGTTCGAGCGCGCGGGGCGGGCGGTGTCGCTTGAGGCGGCTGAGGATGCGGTGGTGTTGCTGCTCAGCGGCGAGCCGATCGATGAGCCGATTGTCGGGCATGGTCCGTTTGTGATGAATTCGGAGGAGGAGATTCATCAGGCGTTTGTTGATTTTCAGTCGGGGCGGTTTGGGCGGATGCGGGGTTGAGGCCGCGCTGAAGCACTGTGGGAGCGAGCCTGCTCGCGAAGGCTTTTTTCCAGGCGCTGGTTTTTTGTTTTGTGTACATATCCGTTGCTGCGGGTGTGGCTTCTGGCGGTTTCGCCCTTACGGCGAGGCACTTTTTCCAGACGCCGAAAAAGTACCCAAAAAGGCTTGCTCCTGCGTTCGGCCCTCGCAGGCTCGGGTCCCTTCGCTGCGGGATCGATCCGGGCGCAGCGGCTACGGTTTGCTTCGCTGCACCTCCTTCCGCTGTGTCTGGCTGCGCCAGACGGTCGCTGCGCTCCCACGCCCGGAGCAATCCCTCCGCTCAGCCTTCCGATGTCGCTGGTTAGGCAAGATCAAGATCAAGGGCACTCGAGCTAACGCTCATTGTTGAGTGGTTAGAGGCGGGTGGTTGGCTTGGGATTTTCGGTGGATTCGCCCCTCACCCCAGCCCTCTCCCCCTGGAGAGGGAGCCGATTTGTGTTGGCTTTGAAGTTTGGGTTCGACTCGGTATTGCGCGTCGGCGTATTTCTCGAATTCGTCGAGGTCAATCCCCTCTCCCTCCGGGAGAGGGCCAGGGTGAGGGGCTTTTGATTTTCAGGATGATTTCAAGCATTACTCAGCCTCCAGATGTCGCCGGTTAGGCAAGATCAAGGGCACTCGAGCTAACGCTCATTGTTGAGTGGTTAGAAGCGGTTGTTCGGCTTGGGATTTGCGGTGGATTCGCCCCTCACCCCAGCCCTCTCCCCGAGGAGAGGGAGCCGATTTGTGGGCCGTTCAAAACCTGAGTTCGACCCGATATTCCAGGTCAGCGTATATCGCACATCCACCAAGGTCAGTCCCCTCTCCCTCCGGGAGAGGGCTAGGGTGAGGGGCTTTTGATTTTCAAGCATCACTCAACCTCCGGACGTCACGGCTGTACCGAGATCAAAACTGCACCGAAATCATTTGCTCCTACACTGTGCCAATCTGTGCGATCTTTTCGCGATTGGCCTTCGTCGGAGTTGTTTGATGCTGTCTCTGCTGACCGAACATCCGCTGTTTTGCGCGTTCATCCTGATCCTGCTCGATCTTGGTCTGTGGCGGTTGATCAGTTCTCGTGGCAGTGAGTGGAAGCTGTTGGTGCGGGTGCTGATTTTTGCCTTGTTCAGCGTGTTGCTGTTCAACGAAGGGCTCAATCCGATGGAGCCGGCGCCGTGGGCCGAGAATGTGCCGCTGCACCTGGCAGCGACCGGGTTGCAGATCGGTTGGTGGCTGTTCGGTGCGCGGACGCTGACGGTGTTGATCGGTGCGGTGATGATGCAACGGGTCGGGCATACCGGGCGGCTGTTGCAGGATCTGCTCGGGGCGGTGATCTTTCTGGTTGCGATCATTGCGGCGCTGGCCTATGTGCTCGATCTGCCGGTCAAAGGTGTGTTGGCGACCTCTGGTGCGTTGGCGATCATCGTTGGCCTGGCGTTGCAGAGCACGCTCAGCGATGTGTTCTCCGGGATCGTCCTCAATACCACCAAGCCTTATCAACTGGATGACTGGATTTCCATCGACGGCACCGAGGGCCGGGTGACCGATATCGATTGGCGCGCCACGCGTCTGCAAACCAGCCAGGGCAGCATGGCTGTGATACCCAACTCGCTGGCGGCCAAAGCCAAGATCATCAACTTCAGCCGGCCGAGCAATATGTTCGGCGTTGCGGTGAGTGTGCAGGTCAGCCCGCATGCGCGACCCAGTGCGGTGATCGAGGCGCTGGAACGGGCGATGCAGGGTTGTCGGCAATTACTCGACACGCCGGCACCGAGCGTGGCGCTGAAGAGCTCTGCCAGCGCTGGCGCGGAGTACGAGATCAGCGGTTTCGTCGCGTCGATGGGCGAGAAGCGCGTGGTGCGCAATCAGCTGTTCGATCTGGCGTATCGGCATTTGCAGGCGTCCGGGGTCAGTCTGCTGTCGAGCAACGAAACCAGCGCCGCGCCGCATTTGTCGCGGCAGCGGGCGTTGCTCGACAGTTCGCCAATTTTCTCGACCCTGCGCGAGGAGGAGAAGGACACCTTCAGCCAGAACATGAGCCTGCAGACCTTCCGCGCCGGCGAGATCATTCTGGCGGGCGGGGAGGTCAGCGATCATTTGTTCATTATCGAGTCCGGGGTAGTCTCGGTGACATTGAAGCGCCACGGCACTACGTTCGAATCCGGACGCATGGGCCCCGGCGAGGTGATCGGCGAAGCGGGGATCCTGTCTGACACCGCGCTGCCAGCGGATTTTTCGGCGAAGACTTTCTGCGCCTTGTACCGCATTGAAAAGTCCTATCTGAAACCTTGTCTGGATGCCCGCCACGACATCCACGACGCAATGCAGGCCTTGCTCGATTTCCGCCTGCACAAGGCGCAAGCGCTGACCGAGGAAACCCCGGTGATTGCGCCCAAACGCGGCTTCCTGCAATGGCTGCGCAATCGCACCTGAGGTCACCGCTGTTATCGAATGCAACCTGCGCGGCGCTCTCAGGGTCACTATTGGCATACCCACTGGCCGGAGTTGCAGACGATGAAAAACCTGCGGATCGCCACCTTCAACGTCAACGGCATGCGTGCGCGGCTGCCGAATCTGCTGGAATGGCTCAAGCGCGAGCAACCGGACATCGTTTGCCTGCAAGAGCTCAAATCGGTGGACAGCGCCTTTCCCGCCGCCGAGCTGGAAGCTGCCGGTTATGGCGCGATCTGGCAGGGCCAGGCGTCGTGGAACGGCGTGGCGATTCTGGCACGTGATGCGCAGCCGCTGGAGAGTCGCCGCGGGCTGCCGGGCGACCCCGATGACGCGCAGAGCCGCTACATCGAAGCGGCGGTGCACGGCGTGCTGGTCGGGTGTCTGTATCTGCCCAACGGCAACCCGCAACCAGGGCCAAAATTCGATTACAAACTGGCGTGGTTCGAACGGCTGATCACCTACGCCAAAGACCTGCAAAGCGGCGATCATCCGGTGGTACTGGCCGGCGATTACAACGTCGTGCCCACCGACATGGACATCTACAACACGCGCTCATGGCTAAAAGATGCCTTGCTGCAACCCGAGAGCCGCGAGTGCTACCAACGGCTGCTCGATCAAGGCTGGACCGATTCGCTGCGTCATTTGTATCCCGAGGAGCGCATTTATACCTTCTGGGATTACTTTCGCCAGCATTGGCAGACCAACTCCGGCCTGCGCATCGATCATCTGCTGCTCAACCCGGCGCTGAGCCCGTATCTGCATGATGCCGGGGTAGACGCCTGGGTGCGTAACGAGCCGCATGCCAGCGACCATGCCCCCACGTGGATTCGCATTGGCTCGCGGAAGAAGCGCTGATGGCGATTGGCGAAATCAATTGTCGAAAAGTGCGCCCGATCCGTATACATGGCGAGCAGCAACGCAGTGATCTGCGGCCTCCCTGCATAAGGACCGAGCAATGAGTGCGCCACGCCTGAAGAATTTGAAACTGTACCTGCAACGCCTGGGGTTCGATTCACCGCCGCCCGCGACGCTGGAGACGCTGCGCCAGTTGCAGTTGCGCCATACCGGGGTTTTTTCTTTCGAAAATCTGGCGACCATCACCGGCGCGCCAGTGCTGATCGATCTGCCGTCCATTGAACAGAAAATCCTGCTCGGTGGTCGCGGCGGTTATTGCTACGAACTCAATCATCTGTTCTTCGCGCTGTTGCTGGAATTGGGCTTTGACGCACGGGCGATCAGCGGGCGCGTGGTGATGAATCAGCCCGAAGGCAGCTGGACGGCACGCACCCATCGTTTGAGCCTGGTGACAATCGACGGCGAGCGCTACATCACTGACGTCGGCTTCGGCGGCATGGTGCCCACCGCACCGTTGCTGCTCGACACCGAAGCCGAACAAGCGACCCCGCATGAACCCTATCGCTTCGAACAACAGGCCGATGGCTACTTGCTCCGCGCCAACGTGGCCGATGAGTGGCGGCCGATGTACCTGTTCGACCTGCAACGTCAGGAGGACATCGATTACACCGTCGGCAACTGGTACGTCTCGACGCACCCGCAATCACCGTTCACTCAGCGGCTGATGGTTGCCCGTACTGGCGATGGCTGGCGCAAGACGCTGAACAATGGCTTCTTCGCTATCCATCACATGGGCGCGGAGAGTGAGCGGCGCGAGGTGGCCGAGGTCGATGAGTTGCTCGATGTGCTGCAACGCGAGTTTGACCTTCACGTCTCTGAATTGCCGGGTGTCCACCAGGCGCTGGCGCGGGTAATGGCGCCTGTCTCGGCCTAGGGTTTGACGTCCGGTTCGAGCACGCGACGGATTTCGCCGATCGCTGCCGAGAGTTTCCTTTCCAGGCTTTTGAGGTCGGTGGCCGTGATGCCTTTTTTGAATTGCCCGCTCAGGCCCGAATCATCAGGCGGTTGGCGGGCAGTTTCGAGAAGGGCGTGGCGCAGCGTGTTGTTGATGACCGTCTGATAGCCGAACCCCTCATTCTCCGCGGCGGTACGCGCCGCTTCGATCACCGCGTCATCCAGCATGATGGTGATGCGCGTCTTGCCTTTGTTGGGCGCCACTGCGCCGCGTTTGCCCGCGGAAAAATCATATTCGTCTTGCATGGTTCAAGCCTCCTGAAAAAAGGCACGTCGTTCGCTCGGTGTGGCGAGGCGTGCGGAAATGATTCGAACCACAGTATGCATATTTTATATGTATAAAAAAGAGCGCGACCGCACCGCCGGTCGCCATGAACACTTCAGCCTAGTGGTCATGGGCACGGACGCCGTCGAGGATGTGTTGCCGGATTTGTGAAGGTAAAAGCCGCGGACTAGAAGGTTGGGTGGCTAACTAACCATTATGTGACCGACAAGTTGTATACAACTCTATGGACATTTGTCACGAGTATTGAATACAGTGTGCGCATAACAAAAACCAGGGAACCCCCCACCATGAAAACGCCCCATGTTTCACACCCACGGCCCGAGGACGAAAATCTCGGGGTCGGCGCGAATATGGCTTACGGCCTGCAACATGTGCTGACCATGTACGGCGGTATCGTTGCGGTGCCACTGATCATCGGCCAGGCGGCCGGCCTGTCGCCGGCGGACATCGGTTTGCTGATTGCTGCTTCATTGTTTGCGGGGGGGCTGGCGACGCTGCTGCAAACCCTGGGTCTGCCGTTTTTTGGCTGTCAGTTGCCGCTGGTGCAGGGCGTGTCGTTTTCCGGCGTGGCGACCATGGTCGCGATCGTCAGTAGTGGCGGGGAGGGCGGCTTCCAGTCGGTGCTCGGCGCGGTGATTGCGGCGTCCTTGATAGGGCTGTTGATCACCCCGGTGTTCTCGCGCATCACCAAGTTCTTTCCGCCGCTGGTCACCGGCATCGTGATCACCACCATCGGCCTGACGCTGATGCCAGTGGCGGCGCGCTGGGCGATGGGCGGTAACAGTCATGCGCCGGACTTTGGCAGTATGCAGAACATTGGTCTGGCGGCGGTCACGCTGGTACTCGTGTTGCTGCTCAGTAAAGTCGGCAGTGCGACCATTTCCCGTCTGTCGATCCTGTTGGCCATGGTGATCGGCACGGTGTTGGCAGTGTTCCTCGGCATGGCCGATTTCTCAAGCGTCACCACCGGGCCGATGTTCGGCTTCCCGACGCCGTTTCACTTCGGCATGCCGACCTTCCACTTCGCCGCCATTCTGTCGATGTGCATCGTGGTCATGGTGACCCTGGTGGAAACCTCGGCGGACATTCTGGCGGTGGGTGAGATCATCGGCACCAAGGTTGATTCCAAGCGCCTGGGCAATGGCTTGCGCGCCGACATGCTGTCGAGCATGTTTGCGCCGATCTTCGGTTCGTTCACCCAGAGCGCCTTCGCGCAGAACGTCGGTCTGGTGGCAGTGACTGGCATCAAGAGCCGTTACGTGGTGGCCACCGGCGGCCTGTTTCTGGTGATCCTCGGCCTGTTGCCGTTCATGGGCCGAGTCATTGCCGCAGTGCCGACTTCGGTGCTTGGCGGTGCCGGTATCGTGCTGTTCGGTACGGTGGCCGCGAGCGGTATTCGCACCTTGTCGAAGGTGGATTACCGCAACAACGTCAACCTTATCATTGTCGCCACCTCGATTGGTTTCGGCATGATCCCGATTGCCGCGCCGAGTTTCTACGATCAGTTCCCGAGCTGGTTCGCGACGATTTTCCATTCGGGTATCAGTTCGTCGGCGATCATGGCGATCCTGCTCAACCTGGCGTTCAACCACTTCACCGCCGGTAACTCGGATCAGCAATCGGTGTTCGCTGCAGCGGAGGAGCGCACCTTGCGCTACCGCGATCTGGCCGCGCTGCGTGAAGGCGACTACTTCAGCGACGGCAAGCTGCATGATTGCGATGGCAAGGAAGTGCCGGTGATCGAGCTTGACGAACACGACCATGGGCACGGCGCAGCGAAAGTGCAGATCAAAAGCAGCGAACACGTTTGACGGCTGCGACTGAATAGAAAAGGGCCGGTCTGTCATGGACAGATCGGCCCTTTTCATTGGCGCTTTTCGAGCGCCCACAAAAAAGCCCCTGAATCTTTCGATTCAGGGGCTTTGCTATTTGGCTCCACAACCTGGACTCGAACCAGGGACCCAATGATTAACAGTCATTTGCTCTACCAACTGAGCTATTGCGGAATTGGTGCGTATGTTACTGATTTAAAAAGACTAGTCAAGCGCCTGATGCAAAATTTCAGGAATCGTCGGGATGGACGGTGATTTGTCCGTGATTGGCGGTTACCAGAAAAGCCTCAGAGGTCTACCATGACCGCCCGGAAGTGGTCACACGCGCTACCGGCCATTCGCCGCAAAGGTACGCGCCATGCCTCAAAACACTCGCAACACCGAGGTGCTCGCATGAGCACTGCACAGATCAGCTTGCCCAAAGGGATCGGCCCGCACGCGGAAAAACTCTTCGATGCAATCGCCGGGGCCGGTACTGCCGAAGAATTGAACCGCGCCGGCGGCAAGGCCGAAGGGTTCGTCCTCGGGCTGGAAAGCAGCAAGACCATCAAGAGCCAGGTGGCCGAATCGCTGTATGTGATTTACGACGATGCCGCCGCTCAGCGCTCGGCTGAACTGGCTTAACTGCCGAAGGTAATCGTGCCCAGCATCAGCTTGGCATACGCCGCCGTTGCCGCCAGTTGCACCAGCCACAGGGCCAGGCCGCCGAGGAATACCCCGGTGGCGACTTGCAGCACCAGGCTCTTTTCGCGTTTGGCCGAGGCGCGCGGGATGAAATCATCCAGATCGTCACGGTCGGCGCGCAGGTTGTCGTTTTTCATGTGGGTTCTCACAAAATATTCGGATGTTCACAAAACCCTGTAGGAGTGAGCCTGCTCGCGATAGCGGTGTGTCAGGCAAACATACTCATGCTGAAAGAACGCTATCGCGAGCAGGCTCACTCCTACAATTTGAATGGTGTGCAGTCTAGAGGTTGCGGGGCGTTTTCAAAGACAAATAAAAAACGGGAAGCCCAAGGCTTCCCGTTTTTCATCAAGCTGCGAAATCAGATGACCTGAACAATCGCATCCGTCACAGCCTTGATGTTGCTCTGGTTCAACGCCGCCACGCAGATGCGGCCGGTGTCCAGGGCGTAGATGCCGAACTCGTTGCGCAGGCGATGAACCTGTTCAGTGGTCAGGCCCGAGTAGGAGAACATGCCGCGCTGACGACCGACGAAGCTGAAATCACGGTCGGGTGCTTTCTCTGCGAGCAGATCAACCATTTGCGTGCGCATGCCGCGAATACGCAGACGCATTTCCGCCAGTTCGGCTTCCCACTGTGCGCGCAGCTCAGGGCTGTTGAGCACGGCGGCGACGATGCTCGCGCCATGGGTCGGCGGGTTGGAGTAGTTGGTGCGGATCACGCGTTTGACTTGCGACAGCACGCGCGCGCTTTCTTCTTTCGATTCGCTGATGATCGACAGCGCGCCAACGCGCTCGCCGTACAACGAGAACGATTTGGAGAACGAGCTGGAGACGAAGAAGGTCAGACCCGACTCGGCGAACAGGCGCACCGCGGCGGCGTCTTCGTCGATGCCGTCGCCAAAGCCCTGGTAGGCCATGTCGAGGAACGGCACGTGGCCTTTGGCTTTGACCGCTTGCAGTACGTTGTTCCAGTCCGCCGGGCTCAGGTCGACGCCGGTCGGGTTGTGGCAGCAAGCGTGCAGGACAACGATCGAGCCGTTCGGCAGGGCGTTGAGGTCTTCGAGCATGCCGGCACGGTTCACGTCGTGAGTGGCGGCGTCGTAGTAACGGTAGTTCTGTACCGGGAAACCGGCGGTTTCGAACAACGCGCGGTGGTTTTCCCAGCTCGGATCGCTGATCGCCACAACGGCATTCGGCAGCAATTGCTTGAGGAAGTCAGCGCCGATTTTCAGTGCGCCGGTACCGCCGACAGCCTGGGTGGTGATGACGCGGCCAGCATTGATCAGCGGCGAGTCATTGCCAAACAGCAGCTTTTGCACGGCCTGGTCGTAGGCGGCGATGCCGTCGATCGGCAGGTAACCGCGCGAAGCGTGTTGCGCGACGCGAATCGACTCGGCTTCGATCACTGCGCGCAGCAGTGGAATTCGCCCCTCTTCGTTGCAGTACACACCCACGCCCAGGTTGACCTTGGTGGTCCGGGTGTCGGCGTTGAATGCTTCGTTGAGGCCCAGGATTGGATCGCGGGGTGCCATTTCGACAGCGGAGAACAGGCTCATTATTGCGGCGGCTCTGAATGGGATAGGGAGGGACGTGTCGCGCTCCAGCCGGATGCACTAGAGCGGTGCACAAACGGGGAGCTAGTATAGAGGCCATCAGCGCGCAATGGCGACAGGCGAATCGGTTTTTCCGGTAAGTTTTTCCGATTATTTCTTGACCGTTAGTCGATTGCCTTTGTCAGACTCTTTACCCGGATGTAGGACGTTTGCCTTGAAAGCTCAGGCAATCGCCACCACATTACGAACTATCCAGGTTTTTTCTTGCGCGACATAGGTCGTTTGCGGTCGTCCCCGTGGTACTCCGTCTGACCCGGAACGCCGCGATTCCAGAGGTGTGTATGTCGGAATTCCAGCTAGTCACCCGCTTCGAGCCCGCCGGCGATCAGCCGGAAGCGATCCGCCAGATGGTCGAAGGCATCGAGGCCGGGCTGGCGCACCAGACGCTGCTCGGTGTGACCGGCTCGGGCAAGACCTTCAGCATCGCCAACGTTATCGCCCAGGTGCAGCGCCCGACACTGGTGCTGGCGCCGAACAAGACCCTGGCCGCGCAGTTGTACGGCGAATTCAAGGCGTTCTTCCCGAACAATGCCGTTGAGTACTTCGTTTCTTATTACGACTATTACCAGCCGGAAGCCTACGTGCCGTCGTCCGATACCTTCATCGAGAAGGACGCGTCGATCAACGATCACATCGAGCAGATGCGTCTGTCCGCGACCAAAGCGCTGCTGGAGCGCAAGGACGCGATCATCGTTACCACGGTGTCGTGTATCTACGGTCTGGGCAGTCCGGAAACCTATTTGAAGATGGTGCTGCACGTCGATCGCGGCGACAAACTCGATCAGCGCGCGCTGCTACGGCGTCTGGCCGATCTGCAATACACGCGCAACGACATGGATTTTGCCCGCGCGACGTTCCGTGTGCGTGGCGATGTGATCGATATTTTCCCGGCGGAGTCCGATCTGGAGGCGATCCGCATCGAGTTGTTCGATGACGAGGTCGAGAGCATTTCCGCGTTCGACCCGCTCACCGGCGAAGTCATTCGCAAGATGCCGCGTTTCACTTTTTATCCGAAGAGTCACTACGTGACGCCGCGCGAGACCTTGCTCGACGCCATCGAAGGCATCAAGGTCGAACTTCAGGAACGTCTGGAATACCTGCGCAGCAACAACAAATTGGTGGAAGCTCAGCGCCTGGAACAGCGCACCCGCTTTGATCTGGAGATGATTCTCGAGCTGGGTTACTGCAACGGCATCGAAAACTACTCGCGCTACCTGTCCGGGCGCCCGGCCGGTGCCGCGCCGCCAACGCTTTACGATTACCTGCCGGCCGACGCCTTGTTGGTCATCGACGAATCCCACGTCAGCGTGCCGCAGGTCGGCGCGATGTATAAGGGCGACCGCTCGCGTAAAGAAACGCTGGTCGAATACGGCTTCCGTCTACCTTCGGCGCTGGATAACCGGCCGATGCGTTTCGACGAGTGGGAAGGGGTCAGCCCGCAGACCATTTTCGTCTCGGCGACGCCGGGTAATTACGAGGCCGAACACGCCGGTCGCGTGGTCGAGCAAGTGGTGCGTCCGACCGGTCTGGTCGACCCGCAGGTCGAAGTGCGTCCGGCGCTGACCCAGGTTGATGACCTGCTCTCGGAAATCACCAAGCGCGTAGCGGTGGAAGAGCGGGTGCTGGTTACCACGCTGACCAAGCGCATGGCCGAAGACCTCACCGATTACCTCGCCGACCACGGCGTGCGCGTGCGTTATCTGCACTCGGACATCGACACCGTCGAGCGCGTCGAGATCATCCGCGACTTGCGCCTTGGCGTGTTTGACGTGCTGGTCGGCATCAACCTGCTGCGCGAAGGCCTGGACATGCCGGAAGTGTCGCTGGTGGCGATTCTCGATGCTGACAAGGAGGGGTTCCTGCGTTCCGAGCGTTCGCTGATCCAGACCATCGGCCGCGCGGCGCGTAACCTCAATGGCCGGGCCATTCTGTATGCCGATCGCATGACCGGTTCGATGGAACGGGCAATTGGCGAAACCGAACGCCGCCGTGAGAAACAGATCGCTTTCAACCTCGAGCACGGCATCACTCCAAAGGGCGTGATCAAGGACGTCGCCGACATCATGGAAGGCGCCACCGTGCCGGGCTCGCGCAGCAAGAAGCGCAAAGGCATGGCCAAGGCTGCCGAGGAGAACGCCAGGTACGAAGCCGAACTGCGCTCGCCAAGCGAAATCACCAAACGCATCCGCGCGCTGGAAGAAAAGATGTATCAATTGGCGCGCGATCTGGAATTTGAAGCGGCGGCGCAAATGCGCGATGAAATTGCCAAATTGCGCGAGCGGCTTCTCACTGTTTGATGTGGGTCGCCTGGTCGGGCCTCTTCGCGAGCAGGCTCGCTCCCACAGTGGAATAGTGTGACTCACCTATCTCCTGTGGGAGCGAGCCTGCTCGCGAATGGCGGCGACACGGTCTCAATGAGACTCCCCAGCCTTCAGCCCTTGCGGCAACTTCTTGGTCAGCAAAATCGCCAGCATGCTGATCCCCAGCGCAATCCCGACAAAGTGAAACGCATCGTTGTAGGCCATGATCGCGGCCTGCTGATGGACGATCTCACTCAGCTTGCCCAGCGCTGCCGTGTCACTGCCAAAGCGATCGGTCATCGACGCGAGCCGCTCGGCCACCTGCGGATTGGTCGGCACCACCGCCTCACGTAAATAGTCGAAGTAAGTCTTGGTTCGTGCATCCAGCAACGTTGCCAGCAACGCAATGCCGATCGCGCCGCCCAGGTTGCGCAGGATGTTGAACAGGCTTGACGCCGAACCTGCGTCCTGCGGCTGTATATAAGCGGTGGCGATCAGCGAAATGGTGACCATGATCAGCGGCTGGCCGAGGGCGCGGATGATCTGGATCTGATTGAACTGCGGCCCGGCGAAATCCGGATTCAGCACGCCTGACGAGAAACTCGCCAGCCCGAACAAACCGAAGCCCAGCGTGCACAACCATTTCGGCGAGATGAACTTCATCAGTTTCGGCACCAGCGGAATCAGGAACAGCTGCGGCACGCCCATCCACATGATCACTTCGCCGATCTGCAGGGCGTTGTAATTCTGAATCTGCGCCAGGTACAGCGGCAGCAGATAGATCGAGCCATACAAACCGACGCCCATGCCGAGGCTGGAAATGCTCGACAAGCCGAAATTGCGATTACGCAGAATGCCAAGGTTGATCAGCGGATTGGGTTTGGAAATCTGCACGATGACAAAGGTGATCAAGCTCAGCAGGGCGATGCTGCCCAGCGTGACAATCAGGCTCGACTCCAGCCAGTCCTTGCGATGACCTTCTTCGAGAAACACCTGCAAACACCCCAGGCCAATCCCCAATGTGAGAATGCCGGTGTAGTCGGTGCTTTTCAGCAATTCCCAATGCGCGGCTTTTTTCTCCAGGCCATACAGCAGCCCGGCGATCATGATCAGCCCCGGCGGGATGTTGATATAGAAGATGTATTCCCAGCCCCAGTTTTCGGTTAGCCAGCCGCCCAGCGTCGGCCCGATGGACGGGGCGAAGGTGGCGGTCATGGCGAACATTGCCATGCCTTTGGCACGGTGATGTTCGGGGAGCTTGATCAGGGTCAGGGTGAACGCCAGCGGGATCAGCGCGCCGCCGGTAAAGCCTTGCATCGCACGAAAGACGATCATGCTTTCCAGGCTCCAGGCCATCGAGCACAGCAGCGATGAAACCAGAAAGCCCAGCGACACCCAGACCGCCAGACGCCGCGCCGAGAGTAGCTGCACCAGCCACGCGGTCAGCGGAATCATGATGATTTCCGCGACCAGATACGACGTTGAAATCCACGAACCTTCTTCCAGCGTCGCCGACAGGGCGCCCTGAATATCCTTTAGCGACGAGTTGGTGATCTGAATGTCGAGCACCGCCATGAAGGCGCCGAGCATCACACTCATCACCGCAATCCAGTCGCGCCGGGTCGGTTCGCCGACCGGGCGGATCAGCGCATCACCGGCCATTGTCCGGGGCGTCTTTGATGTTCACGGTAGCGGTGACGGACATTCCCGGACGGATTTTGCCATGCAATGGATTGTCGGTCTGGAAGGTCAGTTTCACCGGGATTCGCTGCACGACTTTGGTGAAATTGCCGGTGGCGTTGTCCGGTGGCAACAGGCTGAACTGCGCGCCGGACGCGGCGAACAGGCTTTCGACACGCGCCTCGATCGGCGTGTCGCCGTACGCGTCGAACACCAGTTCGGCTGTTTGCCCCGGCTGCATATGGCCGATCTGGGTTTCCTTGAAGTTGGCCTGCACCCAGATGTCTTCGTCCGGGACGATCGACAGCAGATAGGCGCCGGCCTGCACCACCTGCCCATTGCGCGCGGCGCGCTGACCGACGAGGCCGCTGATCGGCGCATGGATTTCGCTGCGGGTCAGGTTGAGTTCGGCCTGGGCGAGGTCGGCGCGGGCGTTGGCGATCTGCGCGTCGAGGCGTTTGATTTCTGCATTCAGCGCGTTGACCTGCTGGCGCTGACTCTGCGCATCGGCCTGCGCCTTGGCCACCTGCGAGCGTGCGATGTGCGCATCGGCGGAAAGCGTGGTCACGCGTTCTTCGGAGACGTAACCGGGTTTGCGCAGCGCCTGCACGCGGGACAAATCGATCTGCGAACGGCCCAGTGTCGCTTGGGTGGTTGCCACTTGCGCGTCGCTGGCGGCAATCAGGCTCGCTTGCTGGGTCAGTTTGCTTTGCGCTTGCAGGCGCTCGGCTTCGCGGGTGGCGAGGGCGGCGTTGGCGCGATCGACCGCGAGGCGAAAATCATTCGGCTCGAGGCGCACCAGCAACTGGCCTTTTTCGACGTGCTGGTTGTCTTGCACCAGCACTTCATCGATGCGCGCGCCCAACTGGCTCGAGACGCGGGTGATCTCGCCCTGGACATAGGCATTGTCGGTGCTTTCATAAAAGCGTCCCTTGAAGAACCAATGGCCAAAAAAACCCCCGGCGATCAGCGCGACGAGCAAAAGAAGCAGTAACAGGCGACGCTTGAGTTGGGCAGGCATGGGCAAACTGTAGTCGAGGAATTGTAAGGAAAGTTATCAGCAGGCGAATCTGGCATACAGCCGATAGGCGGTAAATGGCCTTCGCTGATATTCGCCCATTCACTGCGGCTAAGCGGCGTTTCAGGCGCAAACTTGGCTTAAATGCCCTGCCTGCTGGAGCCGGGCGGGTGTCGCCTGTTACCATTCGCCGCTTGATTGTTCTGCTTTTCATTCTTTTCGAGACATGCCATGACCACCGTCCGCACTCGCATCGCGCCATCGCCTACCGGGGATCCCCACGTAGGTACCGCTTACATCGCATTGTTCAACTACTGCTTTGCCAAGCAGCATGGCGGTGAGTTCATCCTGCGCATCGAAGACACCGACCAGTTGCGTTCGACCCGCGAGTCCGAACAGCAGATCTTCGACGCCCTGCGCTGGCTGGGCATCGACTGGAGCGAAGGCCCGGACGTCGGCGGCCCGCACGGCCCGTACCGGCAGAGCGAGCGCGGCGACATCTATCAGAAGTATTGCCAGCAACTGGTCGACATGGGCCATGCCTTCCCGTGCTTCTGCACCGCTGAAGAACTCGACCAGATGCGCGCCGAACAAATGGCCCGCGGCGAAACCCCGCGCTATGACGGCCGCGCACTGCTGCTGTCGAAGGAAGAAGTCGCGGCGCGCCTGGCCGCTGGCGAACCTCACGTGATCCGCATGAAGGTCCCGAGCGAAGGCGTTTGCGTGGTGCCGGACATGCTGCGTGGCGACGTCGAGATCCCGTGGGACCGCATGGACATGCAAGTGCTGATGAAGACCGACGGCCTGCCGACGTACTTCCTTGCCAACGTGGTCGACGATCACCTGATGGGTATCACCCATGTGCTGCGCGGTGAAGAATGGCTGCCGTCGGCGCCGAAACTGATCCTGCTTTACGAGTACTTCGGCTGGGAACAGCCAGAGCTGTGCTACATGCCGCTGCTGCGTAACCCGGACAAGAGCAAGCTGTCCAAGCGCAAGAACCCGACTTCGGTGACGTTCTACGAGCGCATGGGGTTCATGCCCGAGGCGATGCTCAACTACCTGGGTCGCATGGGCTGGTCGATGCCGGACGAGCGTGAAAAGTTCTCGCTGCAGGAAATGGTCGATAACTTCGACCTCAAGCGCGTATCCCTCGGCGGGCCGATTTTCGACATCGAGAAACTGTCGTGGCTCAACGGCCAGTGGCTGCGCGATCTGCCGGTGGAGGAATTTGCCGCGCGCGTGCAGAAGTGGGCGTTCAATTCCGAATACATGATGAAAATCGCGCCGCACGTTCAGGGCCGCGTCGAGACCTTCAGTCAGGTGGCACCATTGGCCGGGTTCTTCTTTGCCGGTGGGGTCAATCCGGACGCCAAACTGTTCGAGTCGAAAAAACTCTCCGGCGATCAGGTGCGTCAGTTGATGCAGTTGATCCTGTGGAAACTGGAAAGCCTGCGTCAGTGGGAAAAGGACAGCATCACCGCGACGATTCAGGCAGTGGTCGAATCCCTTGAGCTGAAGCTGCGCGATGCGATGCCGCTGATGTTTGCGGCGATCACCGGCCAGGCCAGTTCGGTGTCGGTGCTCGATGCGATGGAAATTCTCGGGCCGGACCTGACCCGTTTCCGTCTGCGCCAGGCGATCGACCTGCTGGGCGGCGTGTCGAAGAAAGAAAACAAGGAGTGGGAAAAGCTGCTGGGCGCCATTGCTTAAGCAGGTCTGACCCAGTGTGATGGCAGCCGAAGGGCGCGATCTTTTGATCCGGCCTTCGGCGCTTCTGCCTGATTTACGGGGGGAGGGCGGTAAGTGATTGTTATCCCGACGAAAAATTTTGAAATTTTTCAAAAATAAGTTTGACAGGGTTTCGATACGCCCTTAAGATTCGCCCCGTCCTCAGCGATGACATCAACGATGAGGGGCTATAGCTCAGCTGGGAGAGCGCTTGCATGGCATGCAAGAGGTCGACGGTTCGATCCCGTCTAGCTCCACCAATTTACACTTCAAGGCCTGGCCACACCGGCCTTGAAGCGATCAACACTCAGCGTTGATCAGTTGTATAGAAGGGTTTGCGTCCCCTTCGTCTAGTGGCCTAGGACACCGCCCTTTCACGGCGGTAACAGGGGTTCGAGTCCCCTAGGGGACGCCAGTTTTACAGAAGTGCTGTTGCAAAACGTCACTCCGCCGCGAGGCGAAAAATCCGGGGCTATAGCTCAGCTGGGAGAGCGCCTGCATGGCATGCAGGAGGTCAGCGGTTCGATCCCGCTTAGCTCCACCAATTTTACAGTTCAAGGTCTGGCCACACCGGCCTTGAATCGATCAGCACTCAGCACTGATCAGTTGTATAGAAGGGTTTGTGTCCCCTTCGTCTAGTGGCCTAGGACACCGCCCTTTCACGGCGGTAACAGGGGTTCGAGTCCCCTAGGGGACGCCACGATTACCCGCTCTGCGGGATTTTATAAGGGTCATTCAATTATTGAATGGCCCTTTTGTTTGTCTGGCGTTTGGCCAACTCTCCTTTTTCCTTACACTGTGCTTCAGACCAGCGGTCATATCCTTGACTTGCGGAATATTATTATGCGAATAATATTCTAGTCGTAATATTCGGAGGCAACGATGAACGATAAAAAAGCTCAAACCCGCGAACGCATCCTCAAGGCTGCCAGCGCCGCACTGATCCAGCGCGGCCCGGCAGACCCCAGCGTGGGCGAAGTAATGGGCGCGGCCGGCCTGACCGTCGGCGGCTTCTACGCGCACTTCGAAAGCAAGGACGCGATGATGCTCGAGGCGTTCAAGCAATTGCTGGGGCGGCGTCGTGACCTGATTGCCGACATGGATGCCGAACTGACCGGCGAAGAGCGTCGCGCTTTGGTTGCCGCGTTTTATCTGTCGCGCAAACACCGTGATTCCAGCGAGGCGGCGTGTCCGATTCCCGCTTCGATCGGTGAGCTGGGTCGTTTGCCGGAGTCGTTCCGCCTGGCGCTGAACGAGCATTTGGAGCTGATGGTCGCGCAACTGGCGGCCAGCCCCGAAGACACCGACAAGGCCTTGGCTGACGTGGCGTTGATGGTGGGTGGCCTGGCGCTGGCACGTGCGCTCGGCCCTGGAGATTTATCCGATCGATTGCTGCGCGCCGCCAAGTCGGCGGTGCGTTGACCTGAAGGCATCCTGCCTGAGGAGAGAGCGATGAACGCGTTGAAGTGGGTTCGTGGCGTTAACGGCACCTTGGGCTGGATTGCACCGAAACGGGTGGCGAGCAAAATGCGTCTGGTGTTCATGACACCGCGCGCGCTGCCCCTGCGTGACTGGGAACTGCCGATGCTGGCCAGTGCTGAGCGCATTACCTTGCGCTTCGGCCTCTCCGCATTGCGCTGGGGTCAAGGCCCGGCCGTGCTGCTGATGCATGGTTGGGAAGGGCGGCCAACCCAGTTCGCCGCGTTGATCACGGCGCTGGTCGATGCCGGTTACACCGTCGTTGCTCTGGACGGCCCGGCCCATGGCCGTTCGCCGGGGCGCGAAGCCAATGTGGTGTTGTTTGCCCGGGCCATGCTCGAAGCAGCGGCAGAGTTGCCGCCGCTGCAAGCCGTCATCGGCCATTCCATGGGCGGCGCCAGCGCGATGCTCGCGGTGCAAATGGGCTTGCGCACCGAAACCCTCGTCAGCATCGCCGCGCCGGCACGCATTCTCGGCGTGCTGCGCGGTTTTGCGCGTATGGTCGGCATGCCGCCGCGCGCGCGCTCGGCATTCATTCGCCAAGTCGAACAGGACGTCGGCATGCGCGCTGCCACTCTTGATGTAGCGCGCTATCAACTGGATATGCCCGGCCTTATCGTGCACGCCGAGGACGACAATTTTGTCTCGGTAAAAGAATCGCAGTTGATCCACGAAGCCTGGTTTGACAGCCGTCTGCTGCGCCTGGAAAGCGGCGGGCATCAGCGCGTGCTGGCCGACCCTCGGGTGATTGATGGCGTGTTATCACTGCTGGCCGGTCGCAGCCTTCAGGCGCGCCAATCGGCGTAGGCATCCGTTACACTGCCCCGGTTCAATACATCGACCGGGAGTGGGGCATGGGTTGGGATCGGGCAACGCCGTTTATCATTGATCTGCAAGTAGGTGCCGAGGATATCGACGGACTGGGGCACGCCAACAATGCGGTTTACGTGACCTGGCTGGAGCGCTGCGCCTGGCGCCACTCACAGCGCCTGGGTCTGGATCTGGTCGAATACCGGCGACTGGATCGTGCGATGGCTGTGGTGCGTCACGAAATCGATTATCTCGCCGCTGCCTACGAAGGCGACGAACTGCAGTTGGCGACGTGGATCGTCGATTGGGACCAGCGCCTGAAAATGACCCGGCATTTCCAGCTCAAGCGCCCGAGCGACAATGCCACGCTGTTGCGCGCACAGACCACGTTTGTCTGCATCGAATTGTCGACGGGCAAGCCAAAGCGCATGCCGGCCGAGTTCATCGAAGGCTATGGCCCGGCGATTCAACTCCCGGCAACAACTCAAATTTGAACCTGTGGGAGCGAGCCTGCTCGCGAAGGCGCCGGATCAGTTATGCATCAATCAACTGACCGACCGCTTTCGCGAGCAGGCTCGCTCCCACAGGGCGTAATCCAGTAAACTGCCGCACGTTTTTCTTCAAGTAGTGTTTCCCATGCAAATTGCTCTGGCGCCCATGGAGGGGTTGGTCGACGACATCCTGCGTGACGTGCTGACCCGCGTTGGCGGTATCGACTGGTGCGTGACCGAGTTCATTCGAGTCAACGATCAGTTGCTCACACCGGCCTATTTCCACAAGTTCGGCCCTGAGCTGCTCAATGGCGCACGCACCGCAGCCGGTGTGCCGTTGCGCGTGCAATTGCTCGGTTCCGATCCGGTGTGCCTGGCGGAAAACGCAGCGCTGGCCTGCGAACTCGGTTCTGAAGTGATCGACCTCAACTTTGGCTGCCCGGCCAAGACCGTCAACAAGTCCCGTGGCGGTGCGGTACTGCTCAAGGAGCCGGAACTGCTCAACCAGATCGTCGAGCACGTCCGCCGCGCCGTGCCTGCGCACATTCCGGTCACGGCGAAAATGCGCCTCGGCTTCGACAGCCCCGACGGCTCGCTGGTCTGCGCCACGGCGCTGGCCGAGGGCGGCGCCGAGCACATCGTAGTTCACGCGCGGACCAAAATGGACGGCTACAAACCGCCGGCACATTGGGAGTGGATTCCGCGGGTACAAGACGTGGTCAAGGTCCCGGTGTTCGCCAATGGCGATATCTGGAGCGTCGATGACTGGCGTCGTTGCCGCGAGATCAGCGGCGTCGAAGACATCATGCTCGGTCGTGGACTGGTGTCGCGCCCGGATCTGGCCCGGCAGATCGCTGCGGCCCGCGCTGGCGAAGAAGTGGTCGAGATGACCTGGGCCGAGCTGATGCCGCTGATTCAGGATTTCTGGTTGCAAGCCAAAGCGCAGATGACCGCGCGCCAATCGCCGGGTCGCTTGAAGCAATGGCTGGCGATGTTGACGCGTAATTACCCGGAAGCCACCGAGCTGTTCACGGTTTTGCGCCGCGAAACCGAGCCTGAGCAAGTCTCGCGTCTGCTCGGTCTGCCGTTGGTCGAGGCCGCATAAAAAATTTGAAAATAATCTCTTGAAAACAAAACAGCGGTCCCTATCTAAGGGTTACGCGATGCCGAATCCGGGTCGCGGAGACACAAAAACTTGCTGATTGTTTTCAGGAGATTTGAATCATGAGTACTGCATTTTCTCTCGCGCCACTGTTCCGTTCCTCGGTAGGTTTCGACCGTTTCAACGACCTGTTCGAAACCGCCCTGCGCAACGAGCCAGGCAGCAGCTACCCACCTTACAACGTCGAAAAACACGGTGATGACCAATACCGTATCGTCGTTGCCGCCGCCGGTTTCCGGGAAGAAGACCTGGAACTGCAGGTCGAAAAAGGTGTGCTGACCATCAGTGGTGGCAAGCGTGACGCCAACGAAGGTGTGACCTTCCTGCATCAGGGCATCGCCCAGCGTGCGTTCAAGCTGTCGTTCCGTCTGGCCGATCACATCGAAATCAAGGCCGCGGACCTGAGCAACGGCCTGCTGAGCATCGACCTGCTGCGCGTGGTCCCTGAAGAGGCGAAAGCCAAGCGCATTCCAATCAATGGTGCGCAGCAGCCGGCGCTGCAGCACTGAGTAACGTGCAGCAACACAATCGTCTGAACAGACGATAAGCCGCTGAACAAAAGGCCCCGATACGTCGGGGCCTTTTTTGTGGGCGAAGGAAAACTGACGCGGCGTTTGCTGCTGTTGTCGGGGCTCTTTACAATCTGCGCAGTTTTGCCGACTCCCATTTCGCAGCAGTCGGCCTGGAGCCTTCTTTCATGGACGAGATTCAACAGCGCTGGCTGTGTGCGTTGTCCGCACCCATGGCCGCGCTCAATACCGGCGCCGGGTATGACGACCCCGCGTTCTGCAACGATCAATACATCAACCTCAAAGAGAGTTGGGGTATCGATGATCGCCAGCAATTGTTCGGCATGCTCGAAGCGATGACCGACGACGGCCATGCCAGTCATCTCGCTGCGGCCTATCTGGCGTGGCAGCGTTGTTTGCCGAGTGAATGGCAGTCGTTGCTGGATGATCTGAGCCCGCGTGAGCGTGTTCTCCATGAATTTGCCAGCCGCACGTTCGGCAGCTGCGGCCCCGGTGGAATTCTGTCATGGGATTACGGCCGCATGGGCTTTCTGTTGCGCTGTGCGGTGCGCAATCACTGGATTGATCTCGCCGAGAGCAACTGGTTGCACAGCCGTCTGGCCGTCAGGGCACGGTTTCATTACGCGAGCTGGATGGCTTACTTCAACGGCTTTCTGGTAGGGCGAACCTTCTGGACCTGTCTGAGCAAAAGCGATGATGAAGTGGCTGTCGAAATGAGTCGCGAGGGTGCCAGCGCCTTCAATACGAGGATTGCTCGCGGTCTGGCGCTGAATATGCCGCATTTTCTCGCCGATCTGCCGTGGGAGATGGACATTGATCCTCTGCCGCGTCCGGCATCGCTTGAGGAGTTCGACTGGTCATGAGTTGCTGGATTCGACTGGGCATAGAGCCTACAACCGACGAAAGCCTGATCCGCAATGCCTATCGTGCGTCGTTGCCGGCACATCACCCTGAAACCGACCCTGAAGGCTTTCAAGCGCTGCGCACAGCCTATGAACACGCCTTGCGGCTGGCGCGAGAAGAAGAGACTGAGAAATTCGAGCCAGCGTTCGAAGCCTCCGGGCAGGCAGGCATTGAGATTCCTCAGGTCTTCGTGGATTTTTGCGAGTTGCTTGATGATTCCGCTCGCCGGTTCAATTTCGCAGCGTGGCAAGTATTTGTCCGGGAGCTGGACCAACAGCCGTTGGAAGTACTCGATGAGCTGAGTTGGGCTCTTTATCGCCGGCTGGCTGACGCGGGCCCTTTGTCGTACCGCTGCGCGAACCTGTTGGCCAAACGTATGGCTT
Source organism: Pseudomonas koreensis (assembly GCF_036668835.1). Classification (GTDB taxonomy): domain Bacteria; phylum Pseudomonadota; class Gammaproteobacteria; order Pseudomonadales; family Pseudomonadaceae; genus Aquipseudomonas; species Aquipseudomonas koreensis_I. The sequence continues at coordinate 85,154 of NZ_JAZEVW010000001.1, read as the reverse complement.
GGGATCAGCAGTTGCTGGATCTGGAGTTCGACGACGCCCATCAAGTGGGATTTTTCCTGGAGCGAATCGCAACGCCTGACCCGTTCGACACGGATCTGATGAGCGCTTGGTCAGAAGCCGCGCAGACCGAATCACTGTGGTACGCCCGTAGCCTGGATTACATCTTCACCCACCGTCCCCTGCATGAGTTCGCCGATTTTGCCACTCGGCACACCTGCTTGCCGTTGCCGGATGATGCCGCGTACGTCAAACGTTTGCTGGTACAGCTCACGCAAGCGGGAATGGGGGCGCCGACGTTCTTGCAGTGTTGTGCCGAACAGCACCATGCCTCGCCGGATAACATCGACTGGCTTTACCTGCTCGCGTGTCAATACAGCTTGTTGGGACTCGATGACCAGGCATTTCCGTGCTGGATGCGGCTCTGGGTCGAGCACCGTCATCCGATGGCTGAGGGACGCCTGCTGGAACTTTGCGCCAGGCGCCAGCCGACTTTCCTGCCGCTGCTGATCCAGGCGTTCGACTGTCTGGAGGACTTCTGTGCGTGGTCTGCCGATCTTGGCGATCACTGCCAGCTATTTGGCAGTCCGTCGCAACGACCGGAGACGCTGGCTCGGTGGCTGGGCGTCGGACAGCTCAAGCTTGATCCATTGGCGCAAAGTTTTATCGATTGGCGCATGACGGGTGATGAACTGCCCTTGCTCGCGCAATTACTCGGAGAGAACCACGACAGCCGTTTGCTGCGTCTGTACCGGCACGCCTGGGCACTTCATCGAGGAGATTCGGCATTGCTACAGCAGATTGTCGATGATCCGCTGCCGGTGGACGCGCTCGAATGCCTGGTTCTCAACGCCTTCAAACATCAGGCCGGACAGCACTTGCGCTGGTTGAGCAGGGCGCCGATTGCCTTGGCGATGAAAGCGTTCACCGATGCGCAAGCGATGTCTCGACGCTTGCCGTCCGTGTTGTCAGAGGGCGAGCCGCATAAAGTCTGTCGTCTATGGTTGCGCCGCTTGCGGCCTTACAACGACAGCGCGCTGGAGCGACTGGCCGAAGCGTTCGAGCTGAACGCGGTCAAGGACGGTGTTGATCTGTCAGAACTCGATCTGATGCTGCAACTGAATCGTCGCACGTCGGGATTGCCGCCGATCGGGTTGGGAATGGCCACATGGGAGTGGCACGCTCAGACAGTGTTTCTGCTGGCATTGCTGGAGCAACCCGAGCGCTGGCTGCAGTTGATTGATGCGCAGTGTCTGGAGCGTTTGCCGTTCAATCCTGCTCACCCCTTGAACAGGCTGCAGCCATTGTTGCGGCGCTTGCTGCGTGAGCAGGGCAATTGCGCCGGTTTGCTGGGCTGGTTGCAGGGAGATGATCCCGTACACGGCTTGCTGATGCAGCGATTGTTCAGCGTGCAGCAGGCACTCGACAGTGTGCGGTTGCCGGCCAATAGCCTGCTTTACACCTGCGTCGAAAGCGACCGTGCCGCCTGCGGCGACGATCTGCTGGGCTTGTTGATGTTCTGGGGCGTGCTCTATCACGACCCAAGCCTGAGCGCGGAGCAACACCGGGCATTGTTGCAATCGATCGCAGCGGTCACGTGTGAGGACGACTGGTTCGAAGGCTTTCGTGATGGTCTGATCAAGGGCGAACCGGTGTGGCCGCCGCGCAAGGTATTGGCAGACTTCGGTGTCGACAAACTGTTGACCTACGAGGCGCTGGAGGCGCTGAAAAGCTTGATTCGCTACGGCGCTGCGGGTGTGCCAAAAACGCGAGTATTGCGCCAGTTGCAGCAGGGCAAGGATGACGTTGAGAACAGCGTGGGCATGCGCCTGGCCCTGTGTGCGTTGCTGTCCTGGTCGGAGCGTTTATTGCTGGCCAACAGTAATGTTCAGCCCGTATCGGCGAAGGCTTTCTGGCGCCTCGGACCGCGGTTGGGGCGCAAGGCTTTTATCGCTCAGGTCGTGGGATGCGTCGTGGCAGCACCGATAGCCGGACTGATAACGGGCACGACGATCGGCGGGATTATCATCTTGTTGCTGGGCGTTCTACTGTTGTTCGCGGCGGTGCTGCGCCGGTTGCATGACATGGGCCGTGGCATTCCCACGCTACTGCTATTTCTTGCGCTGTCGCCGTTTCTGCCATTCCTGCCGCTGGTGCTGTTCGGGTTTCCTGGAGACAAGTTGCCCAATCGGTACGGCGTGCCGCCGGACAGCGGGGAAGATATGTTGTCCGGCGGGCTGCAAGCCGCTTTACGACGACTGAATGGCTAAAGACGCAACTCATCCAGTGCGTCATTCAGCGCAGAGCGCTGGCTGGCGATCTCGGCGGATTGCTGGCCGCCGAGCACTGCGGTGAAGCTGTGCAACCATTCGGCGATCTGCTCGCGCTGGCTGCCCAGGCTTTGCATCCATGCTCGCTCCAGCCGCGCCAGTAACGTACGGTTGGGCAAAGCGTCGCGTGGGTGCACTTTTAGCGTCGAAAGACGATCGTGGCTGGCCTCCCGGGCCTGTTCGTCAAGACCGGTGGGGCTGCGGTCGATGATGTGGCTGTGACGTTCGCCTGTGTTGAGCAGCGTGACGTCAACTTCAAGCAGGCCATTGATGTCATAGCTGAAGCGCACGTCCAGCGCTTGTATGTCTTCGCTGGGCTGCAAGGTGACATCGAAGGCATCGATCAGAATGTTGTCGCGTACCCATGGGCGCTCACCTTGGTAAACCGCAATCCGGATCAACCCTTGCCGTGGATGAGCGGTGTAGTAACGCTCGACTCTAGAGGTCGGAATAATGGTGTTGCGTTCGATGATTGGCGAAAAAGCGCCTTCGATGCCTTTGCCGCGCAGGGTTTCAATCCCCAGCGTATAAGGACAGACATCCGTCAGAATCAGCTCCTCGACCGCACCGTCGCGCGCCTTGCACGCTGCCTGCGTCGCCGCGCCCAGCGCGACGATGGTGTCCGGATCGAGATGCCGGTAAGGCAGACGCCCGAAAAGCGTGGCGACCATTTGCTGCACTGCCGGCATGCGCGTTGCACCGCCGACCAGGACCAGGCTGTCGAGGTCGCGCGGTTTTAGCCGGGCATCGCGCAGGGCCTGTTCGATCGGTGCGCGCAAGCGCGCGAGCAGTGGTTCCCAGATCTTTACGGCAGCGGCTTCGTCCAGCGCCCATTCGAATGTCTGCTCGGCCTGGCGCCAGCTTAACTGTTGGGTGCCTTCGCCGAGCGTGCGCTTGAGTTGTTCCAGCGCATCACCGAGGCTGGCCATGGCTTGCGCATCGATTTGCGTTGCGTCCAGTTGCCAGTGCTTGAGGCAGGCCTGCAGCAGGGCGGCAGTGAAGTCTTCGCCACCGAGAAAATTGTCGCCGGTGGAGGCGTGCACTTCGATCAGCGGCAACGCATATTCCAGTACTGTGACGTCGAAGGTGCCGCCACCCAGATCGAAAATCAGCGTGCGTTCGAACTTCTGCTCGTGCAGCCCGTACGCCATGGCGGCCGCGGTCGGTTCATTGATCAGGCGGGTCACAGACAGCCCCGCCAGTTCGGCGGCAAACAAGGTGCGCTTGCGCTGCTCGTCACTGAAATACGCCGGGACCGAAATGACCGCCTCCGAGACCGCGTGGCCGAGGAAGGCCTCCGCGTCTTGCTTGAGCGAGCCGAGCACCAGCGCCGACAACTCTTCGGGGCTGAAGAGGCGAGCGCCGAGGCGGATTTGCCTGTCGCTGCCCATGAAGCGCTTGAACGCGGCGGCAGTGCGTTCCGGGTGCGTGGTCAGGCGGGCGCGGGCGGCTTTGCCAACCAGAATCGTCTCGTCTTCATCAAGGCTGACCACCGACGGTGTCAGCACATCGCCGAGGGCGTTGGGGATCAGTTCGGCGCGGCCTTCACGCCAGACGGCGATCAGGCTGTTGGTGGTGCCAAGGTCGATGCCCAGCAGGGCCGGGCGGGGAAGGGATGCATCCTGCATGGTTGATCTCGAAGCGGCGCAAAAAACGCGACCCTACAGGCTGACGCAAACCGTGGCAATTATTGCTCTGTTGCCAGGCTGTGCGGCCGCCGATTCAGGGCAGCAGTTTTTTCAGATCCTCTAACGCCACCGGTCGACTGTGCAGATACCCCTGATACAAATGACAGCCCAACCCCTGCAAAAACGCCAACTGCTCCGGCGTTTCCACGCCTTCGGCAATCACCTCCAGCTCCAGACTGCGTGCCATCGCGACAATCGCGCGGATGATCTCGGCATCGTTCGGGTCGGAGGTCGCGTCGCGGATGAATGACTGATCGATTTTCAGCGTGTCCACCGGCAAGCGTTTCAGATAAGTGAGCGATGAATAGCCGGTGCCGAAATCGTCCATGGCAAAACTGACGCCGAGCTTTTTCAAGCGGCGCATTTTGCCGATGGTGTCTTCCAGATTCTGGATGACGATGCCCTCGGTGATTTCCAGTTTCAGCAGCGAGCAGGGCAGACCGTGGCTGGTCATGCTGTGTTCGATCCGTTCGACGAAATCGTTCTGGCGGAACTGCCGTGGGCTGATGTTCACGCACAGGCTGAAAGCGAGCGGGTCGACGAGGTGCAGCGCGATCAGTTGTTTGAAGGCATTGCAGGCTTCGTCGAGAATCCAGGTGCCGACTTCGAGAATCAGCCCGCTGTCCTCCAGAACCTTGATGAACTCGGCAGGCGATTGCGCACCCAGCTGCGGGTGGTTCCAGCGTACAAGGGCTTCGGCGCCGATGATGCGGTTGTCGCGCGCATCGACCTGCGGCTGAAAGTGCACATTGAACTCGCCACGTGACAGCGCCAGACGCAGATCGGTCTCCATGCGCAGCCGTTCGCTCGCGGCTTTCTGCATGGTGTTGTGATACATCTGCGTGGTGTTGCGCCCCGAATCCTTGGCCCGATACAGGGCAATGTCGGCGCGTTTGAGCAGGTCGGTCGGCGTTGAGCCGTGATCGGGAATCAGCGCCACGCCGATGCTCGGCGTCACTTGCAGGCGCTGGCCGTCGAGAAACATCGGCTCGGAAAGCAGTTCGCGAATGGTGTCGGCCAGCGCGCGCACCTGCTCGCTGACTTCACTGCGCGAGCCTTCGAGGCCGCTGAGCAGCACGACGAATTCGTCGCCACCCAGGCGCGCCACGGTGTCCTCCATCCGCACGCTGGCTTCGAGCCGCGCGGTGATGATCTTCAGCACGGTGTCGCCGACCGGATGGCCGAGCGAGTCATTGATGTGCTTGAAGTGATCAAGATCGAGAAACAGCAGGGCGCCGCGCAGGTTATGGCGCTTGAGCAGGGCGATCTGCTGGCTCAGCCGGTCCATCAGCAAGGCGCGGTTGGGCAGGTTGGTCAGTGGGTCGTGATAGGCCAGATGGCGGATCTGCGCTTCGGCGTTTTTCAGCAGGCTGACGTCTCGTGCGGTCAGCAGCAGGCAGGCGGTTTCGTTGAGCGTGATCGGCTCGACCGAAACCTCGACGGTCAGCAATTCCCCGCGCTTGTTACGCCCGAGCATTTCCTGATGATGCACGCGCCCTTTGATCTGCAACTCGGCGAGCAGCGCTGAACGCTGCTTTTCCTCGGCCCAGATGCCGACCTGATACACGGTTTTGCCCACCACTTCGTCGGCGCGATAACCGGTCAGACGGCAGAAACCATCGTTGACTTCCAGATAACGACCGGTGTCGCGCTCCGTGATAGTGATCGCATCAGGGCTGGAGTGAAACGCCTTGGCAAACTTCTCTTCGCTGGCCTTCAGCGCCGCTTCCGAGCGTTGTTGTTGGGTGATATCGCGCAGGGTGGTGACGATGCACGGCTGATCGCCGACGCTGATCTGCCGACTGGAAATCACACAGGTCAGCGACTGGCCATCCTTGTGCTGGACGATGATCGCGACGTTGCTCAAGCCCTGCTCGCGAATGACCCGCTCAATGCGTTGCAGGCTTTTTGCCGAGGCGTCCCACAGGCCGATCTCTTCGGCAGTGTGGCCAATCACGTCAGCCGTGCTCCAGCCGAATGTCTGGGTGAAGCTGGAGTTGATCTCGATGAACTCACCGGTTTCCTGGCGGGTGACGCAGATCGGGTCGGGGCTGACTTGAAACAGCGTGGCGAATTTTTCTTCCGAGGCCACCAGTCGTTGTTCGCGCTCGACCTGATCGGTGATGTCCAGCAGCGTGCCGGCCATGCGCAGCGGCGCGCCGTTGTCATCGCGATACAGGCGCGCGCGACTTTCCAGATAACGCGAGCTGCCGTCCGGCAGTTGTACCCGATACGTCAGCTGATAATTACCTGCCGGGCCTTCGCGCAGGCTGCGGTAGGCATCGCGCATGCTGTCGCGTTCTTCACCGGGCACACCCTCGAAAAACGCTTCGAATGACTCATGAAACGGTATCGGGTCGAGCCCGTGCAATTGCGCGGCGCGTGCCGAGCCGTAAAGCATGCCGCTGGGGATGTGCCAGTCCCAGGTGCCGAGCTGCGCCGAATCCAGCGCCAGGTCGAGGCGTTCCTGGCTGTCTTTCAAGGCCAGTTCGGCGGCTTTGCGTTCGGTGGTGTCGAGAAAGGTGCTGAGCAGGTACGGCTGACCTTCGAGTTCGACTTTCTGCGCGCTGAGAATGCCGTCATGCACCTGACCGTTGCTCGCGCGAAACTGCACTTCCATGCTGATCAGTTCGCCTTTGGCCTTGGTCTTTTTCACCAGTTCGGCGCGTTGTTCGGGGTGCACCCACAGGCCGAGTTCGAGGGTGGTGCGACCAATGGCATTCTGCACTGGCCAGCCGAACAGGCTTTCAAAATACTGATTGGCCTCGCTGATCAAACCGTCTTCCTGACGGGTCAGCAGCACCATGTTGGGGCACAGGTGGAAAAGTGTGGCGAAACGTTTCTCCGAACTACTGAGCGCCTGTTCACGTTGACGCTGGTGGGTGATTTCGCGGATCACCCCGATCATTCGGGGGCGGCCGTTTTTGTCCGGCAGCAGGCTGCCGTTGATCTCCAGCCAGTGCAGGCTGCCGTCGGGCCAACGGATGCGGTGGTGCATCGCCTGCTCCAGGGGCGCGCCGGCGATCACCGCATGGAACGCGCGTACGGTCTTTGCCCGGTCCTCCGGTGGCAGCAAATCGAGATATTCCAGATCTTCGGGCAGCGGCTGCCGTGGATCGAAGCCGAACAAGGCCTGGGTGCCGCGCGACCAACTGATCTGCCCGCGCTCGATGTCCCAGTACCAGGCGCCGAGCCGGGCGCCGTTGAGCGCCGCCAGCAATTGCGGCGCGCTTTCCCAGCTCTGCTCGGAATGACGCGGATCAATCGCCTGGATACGCGGCATCGGCGGAGTTCGGTCAACAGATTTCGGCATTGTGGACAGGCCTTGAGCGGATGGTGGCGTTAGGCACAGCAATCGCGGCTCTACAGGAGTAGCACAAGTCGGCCTCAATTCCCTGGCAGATCGATTTGTGCATCCAGCAAGGCCATGAAGGCTCTTGCCGCATTCGAGAGCGTCCGTTCGGTGTGCAGGATATAGCCTAGCTGGCGACTGAGCTGTATGCCCGGCAATGCGATGCTTGCCACTTGCTCATCGAGCATGGTGCGTGGCAACACGCTCCAGGCCAGGCCGATCGAGACCATCATTTTTATGGTTTCCAGATAGTTGGTGCTCATGGCGATGTTTGGCGTCAGGCCCTGGGCCTCGAATAAACGCTGGACGATGTGGTGGGTAAAGGTGTTGCCGCCAGGGAATACCGCCGGATGGCCGGCAATGTCGATCAGACTGACGGCGCCGTTATTGATCAGCGAGTGCTCCGGGGCGACCACGAAATCCAGCGGGTCGTCCCAAACTGGCGTGGCCTTGACCAGCGCGTGAGGCTCCGGCGCCAGTGTGATCACTGCCAGTTCAGCGCGGCCGTGGAGAATCTCTTCGTAGGCCACTTCCGAATCGAGGAACTGAATATCCAGCGCGACCTGTGGGTAGCGGCGGGTGAATTCCCTCAATAAGGGCGGCAAACGGTGCAGGCCAATGTGATGACTGGTGGCCAGCGTCAGGCGACCGCTGACTTCGCCGGTCAGGTTGGTCAGGGCGCGGCGGGTGTCATCCAGCACGTTGAGAATCTGGTAAGCCCGCGGCAGCAGGGCGCGGCCGGCCTCGGTCAGGCCGACTTCACGGCCCAAACGGTCGAACAGGCGCACCTTCAGTTGCTGCTCCAGCCCGGCGATGCGCTTGCTGATCGCTGGTTGGGTCAGGTGCAGGCGCTCACCGGCACCGGAGAAGCTGCCGGTCTCGGCAATGGCGATAAAAGCATTGAGGTTGGCCAGATCCATTCAGTATTCCAGTCGGTTATCCAAAGCATGAAAAATATGAATTTGAGTTATTTAATCTAACCCCATAGGATCGGCCTCACAAGCCAAAGGGTTATTGATAAACCCAGGGCATAGAAACAAGCTGATGAGGAACCGTCTGATGGCCGGCAAAACGCTGTACGACAAGCTCTGGGATTCGCATTTGGTCAAGCAGCGCGACGATGGCTCTGCGCTGATCTACATCGACCGTCACATCATTCATGAAGTGACCTCGCCGCAAGCCTTCGAAGGCCTGCGTCTGGCCGGGCGCAAGCCGTGGCGCATCGATGCCAACATTGCGACCCCGGACCACAACGTACCGACCACCCCGGAACGCAAGGGCGGCATCGCAGCCATTGCCGACCAGGTCTCGCGTTTGCAGGTGCAGACCCTCGATGACAACTGTGATGAATACGGCATCGTCGAGTTCAAGATGAACGACGTGCGCCAAGGCATCGTCCATGTCATCAGCCCGGAGCAGGGCGCGACCTTGCCGGGCATGACCGTGGTCTGCGGCGACTCGCACACCTCGACCCACGGTGCCTTCGGCGCGTTGGCTCACGGCATCGGCACTTCCGAGGTCGAGCACGTGCTCGCCACCCAGTGCCTGGTCGCCAAGAAAATGAAAAACATGCTGGTGCGCGTCGAAGGGCAATTGCCATTCGGCGTCACCGCCAAGGACATCGTCCTCGCGGTGATCGGCAAGATCGGCACCGCCGGCGGCAACGGCCATGCGATCGAATTCGCCGGCAGCGCGATCCGCGATCTGTCCGTCGAAGGTCGCATGACCATTTGCAACATGTCCATCGAAGCCGGCGCCCGCGTGGGGCTGGTGGCGGCGGACCAGAAAACCATCGATTACGTGGAGGGCCGTCCGTTTGCACCGAAAGGCGCGGAATGGGACATGGCCGTCGAAGCCTGGAAAGACCTGGTCTCCGACGCCGATGCCAAATTCGACACCGTGGTTGAACTCGACGCTGCGCAGATCAAGCCGCAAGTCAGCTGGGGTACGTCGCCGGAAATGGTTTTGGCCGTTGATCAGAACGTGCCGGACCCGGCCAAAGAGATGGATCTGGTCAAACGCGACTCGATCGTCCGTGCCCTGAAATACATGGGTTTGACCGCCAATCAGGCGATCACCGACATTCAATTGGATCGCGTGTTCATCGGGTCCTGCACCAACTCGCGGATCGAAGACTTGCGCGCTGCAGCTGTGATCGCCAAGGGCCGCAAGGTGGCGTCGACCATCAAGCAGGCGATCGTGGTGCCGGGCTCGGGTCTGGTCAAGGCGCAGGCGGAAGCCGAAGGTCTGGACAAGATTTTCCTCGAAGCCGGTTTCGAATGGCGTGAGCCGGGTTGCTCGATGTGCCTGGCGATGAACCCGGACCGTTTGGAGTCCGGCGAGCATTGCGCCTCGACGTCCAACCGCAACTTCGAAGGCCGTCAGGGCGCCGGAGGCCGTACCCATCTGGTCAGCCCGGCCATGGCCGCGGCCGCAGCGGTGAACGGTCGTTTCATCGACGTTCGTGAATTGATCTAAAAGGAGCGCAGCATGAAAGCTTTTACCCAGCACACTGGTCTTGTCGCGCCTCTGGATCGTGCCAACGTCGACACCGATCAGATCATTCCCAAGCAGTTCCTGAAGTCGATCAAGCGCACCGGTTTCGGTCCGAACCTGTTCGACGAGTGGCGTTATCTGGACGTTGGCCAGCCGTACCAGGACAACTCCAAGCGCCCGTTGAACAAGGATTTCGTGCTCAACGCCGAGCGTTATCAGGGCGCCAGCGTGTTGCTCGCCCGCGAGAACTTCGGTTGTGGCTCCAGCCGTGAGCACGCGCCGTGGGCGCTGGAAGAGTACGGTTTCCGCAGCATCATCGCGCCGAGCTACGCCGACATTTTCTTCAACAACAGTTTCAAGAACGGCTTGCTGCCGATCATCCTCAGCGATGCTGAAGTCGATGAATTGTTTAAGCAGGTTGAGGCCGAGCCGGGTTATCAATTGCAGGTCGACCTGCAAGCGCAAACCGTGACCCGCCCTGATGGCAAGGTGTACCGTTTTGAGATCGATGCGTTTCGCAAGCATTGCCTGTTGAACGGTCTGGACGATATCGGCCTGACCCTGCAGGACGGCGATGCGATTGCGACGTTCGAAGCCAAGCATCGAGTTAGCCAGCCGTGGTTGTTCCGCGACGCCTGAGCAGGATTCGAGATTGATGTAGTCAGGGCCGGCCTCTTCGCGAGCAGGCTCGCTCCCACAGGGGAATGCATTTCAAATATGGGAGCGACGGTGCGACGATTCGACCTGCTCGCGAAGACGGTAGCTCAAACAACACAGATACAGGATGTGACCATGACCAGTACCGCCCAGCACACCCAGGTCGTCCAGAAGCAATTCGGCGAACAGGCCGCCGCTTACCTGAGCAGCGCCGTTCATGCGCAGGGCAGCGAATTCGCCCTGCTGCAAGCCGAGCTGGCCGGGCAGAGCGGGGCCCGGGTGCTCGATCTTGGTTGCGGCGCCGGTCATGTGAGTTTTCATGTCGCACCGCTGGTCAGCGAAGTGATGGCCTATGACCTGTCGCAGCAGATGCTCGACGTGGTCACCGCCGCTGCGGCCGAGCGCGGCATTGGCAATATTTCCACGGTCAACGGTGCCGCCGAGCGTCTGCCGTTCGCCGATGGCGAGTTCGACTTTGTATTCAGCCGTTATTCAGCGCATCACTGGAGCGATCTTGGTGTGGCCCTGCGCGAGGTACGCCGGGTGCTGAAGCCGGGCGGCGTCGCAGCCTTCGTGGACGTGTTGTCACCGGGCAGCCCGCTGTTTGACACTTACCTGCAAAGCGTCGAAGTGCTGCGTGACACCAGTCATGTGCGCGATTATTCCGCCGCCGAGTGGCTGCGCCAGGTCAGTGAGGCCGGGTTGCATGTGCGCAGTACCACGCGTCAGCGCCTGCGCTTGGAGTACACCAGTTGGGTTGAGCGCATGCGCACGCCCGAGGTGATGCGTGCGGCGATTGTTCAGTTGCAGCAGTCGATGGGCAACGAAGTGCGCGAATATTTCGAGATTGAGGCCGACGGCTCCTTCAGTACCGATGTAATCGTATTGATGGCCGAGCGATAAGCATTTTTCCGGGCGCGCCGGTGAAGGCGCACCGATTGAAGACACGAGGAAAACATGAGCAAGCAGATTCTGATTCTCCCAGGTGACGGTATTGGTCCGGAAATCATGGCCGAAGCGGTCAAGGTGCTGGAGCTGGCTAACGACAAGTACAGCCTGGGCTTCGAACTGAGCCACGACGTCATCGGTGGCGCGGCCATCGACAAACATGGCGTGCCGCTGGCCGACGAGACCCTCGACCGCGCCCGCGCTGCCGATGCCGTGCTGCTCGGCGCTGTCGGTGGGCCGAAATGGGACACCATCGAGCGCGATATCCGTCCTGAGCGCGGTCTGTTGAAAATTCGTGCGCAACTGGGCCTGTTCGGCAACCTGCGTCCGGCCATCCTGTACCCGCAACTGGCTGACGCTTCGAGCCTGAAGCCGGAGATCGTTGCCGGCCTGGACATCCTGATCGTTCGCGAACTGACCGGCGGCATCTACTTCGGCGCGCCGCGCGGTACCCGCACGCTGGACAACGGCGAGCGTCAGTCCTACGACACCCTGCCGTACAGCGAAAGCGAAATCCGCCGCATCGCCCGCGTCGGTTTCGACATGGCCATGGTCCGTGGCAAGAAGCTGTGCTCGGTGGACAAGGCCAACGTGCTGGCGTCCAGCCAACTGTGGCGCGAAGTGGTCGAGCAAGTGGCCAAAGACTATCCAGAAGTCGAGCTGAGCCACATGTACGTCGACAACGCCGCCATGCAACTGGTGCGCGCACCGAAGCAGTTCGACGTGATCGTCACCGACAACATGTTCGGCGACATTCTGTCCGACGAAGCGTCGATGCTCACTGGTTCGATCGGCATGCTGCCGTCCGCCTCGCTGGACTCCAACAACAAGGGCATGTACGAGCCTTGCCACGGTTCCGCACCGGACATCGCCGGCCAAGGCATTGCCAACCCGTTGGCGACCATCCTCTCGGTGTCGATGATGCTGCGTTACAGCTTCAATCTGCACGACGCCGCCGATGCCATCGAGAAAGCCGTCAGCGTCGTGCTCGATGAGGGCTTGCGCACCGGCGATATTTATTCGGCCGGTTGTACAAAAGTCGGTACGCAGCAAATGGGCGACGCAGTAGTCGCCGCGCTGCGGAATCTGTAATCTCTCGGGCCCGCTGCGAAATTCAATACAAAGCAGCGGCCCACTTTTCAAGAAGGTGTAGTTGCGATGAAACGTGTAGGTCTGATCGGTTGGCGCGGGATGGTCGGTTCCGTGCTCATGCAGCGGATGCTGGAAGAGCAGGATTTCGATCTAATCGAGCCGGTGTTTTTCACCACTTCCAATGTCGGTGGCCAAGGCCCGTCCGTGGGCAAGGACATTGCTCCGCTCAAGGACGCTTACAGCATTGACGAGCTGAAGACCCTCGACGTGATTCTGACCTGCCAGGGCGGCGACTACACCAGCGAAGTGTTCCCCAAGCTGCGCGAAGCCGGCTGGCAGGGTTACTGGATCGACGCAGCCTCGAGCCTGCGTATGAACGATGACGCGGTGATCATTCTCGACCCGGTCAACCGCAAGGTCATCGATCAGCAGCTCGATGCTGGCACCAAGAACTACATCGGTGGCAACTGCACAGTCAGCTTGATGCTGATGGGCCTGGGCGGTCTGTTCGAAGCCGGTCTGGTCGAGTGGATGAGCGCCATGACTTATCAGGCGGCCTCCGGGGCCGGCGCGCAGAACATGCGGGAACTGATCAAGCAGATGGGCGCGACCCACGCCGCTGTCGCCGATCAACTGGCCGACCCGGCCAGCGCGATCCTCGACATCGACCGTCGCGTGGCCGATGCCATGCGCAGCGAAGCGTATCCGACCGAGAACTTCGGCGTTCCGCTGGCCGGCAGCCTGATCCCGTGGATCGACAAGGAACTGCCGAACGGCCAGAGTCGCGAAGAGTGGAAGGCCCAGGCCGAGACCAACAAGATTCTCGGTCGCTTCAAGAGCCCGATCCCGGTCGACGGTATCTGCGTGCGCATCGGCGCCATGCGTTGCCACAGCCAGGCGCTGACCATCAAGCTCAACAAGGACGTGCCGATCGCTGATATCGAAGGGCTGATCAGTCAGCACAACCCTTGGGTCAAGCTGGTGCCGAACAACCGTGAGATCAGCATGCAGGAGCTGAGTCCGACCAAGGTCACCGGCACCCTGAATGTTCCGGTTGGCCGTCTGCGCAAGCTGAACATGGGGTCGCAGTTTGTCGGTGCGTTTACCGTGGGCGATCAGTTGTTGTGGGGTGCGGCGGAACCGTTGCGTCGCATGCTGCGGATTTTGCTTGAGCGTTGATTGGTTGATGTGATGAAGAAACCCGCGCCTTTTGTGAGGTGCGGTTTTTTTTTGTCGGGTGGTTGGGGGAGTACATATCCGTTGCTGCGGTAACGGCTTCTTATGGTTTCGCCCTTACGGCGACTCACTTTTTTTCAAACGCCAAAAAAAGTAAGCAAAAAACGCTTGCTCCTACGTACGGCCCTCGCAGGCTCGGGTCCCTTCGTTGCGGGATTGATCCGGGCGCAGCGGCTACGGTTTGCTTCGCTGCACCTCCTTCCGCTGTGTCTGGCTGCGCCAGACGGTCGCTGCGCTCCCACGCCCGGATCAATCCCTCCACTCAGCCTTCCGATGTCGCCGGTGGATCAAGATCAAAAGCACTCGAGCTGGCGCTCATTGTTGAGTGGTTAGAAGCGCCGCATGGCTTGAAATTTTCGGTGGATTCGCCCCTCACCCCAGCCCTCTCCCGGAGGAGAGGGAGCCGATCTTTGGGCTTTTCAGAATTTGTGTTCGACTCGGTATTTCAGGTCTGTGTTGCTCTTGCATCCACCACGGTCAGTCCCCTCTCCCTCGGGGAGAGGGTTAGGGTGAGGGGCTTTTGATTTTCGGACTGAGTCAGGCATTTGCCTGAGCGATCGCTGGCAGAAATTGCCTGCACGCCAGCCACCCGGTAAAGTGCCGCTCCCCCCGTTTCACCAGAGGCTCGCAGCATGACCCAGACCTTAGATATTGCCGTGATCGGCGCCACCGGTACTGTCGGCGAAACCCTCGTGCAAATCCTTGAAGAGCGCGACTTTCCCGTTGGCAATCTGCACCTGCTGGCCAGCAGTGAATCGGCTGGCAGCTCGGTGCTGTTTCGCAATAAGAACGTACGCGTGCGTGAAGTCGACGAATTCGATTTCAGCAAGGTCAAACTGGTGTTTTTCGCCGCTGGCGCAGCGGTCTCGCTGAGCTACGCGGCCCGTGCGCATGCCGCTGGTTGTACGTTGATCGACCTGTCTGGTGCCTTGCCGGCCGATCAGGCGCCGCAAGTGGTGCCGGAGGCCAATGTCGAGCTGCTCGCCACGCTGAGCGCGCCGTTCCAGGTCAGCAGCCCAAGCCCTTCGGCCACGTCGCTTGCCGTGGTGCTGGCGCCATTGCGTGATCTGCTCGATCTGCAATACGTCAATGTCACCGCCAATCTGGCGGTTTCCGCGCAAGGTCGCGAAGCCGTGGCCGAGCTGGCGCGGCAGACCGCCGAGCTGTTGAACATGCGTCCGCTTGAGCCGACCTTCTTCGATCGGCAGATGGCGTTCAACTTGCTGGCTCAGGTCGGTACGCCTGATGCGCAGGGCCACACGCTGCTGGAAAAGCGTCTGGTGCGCGAGTTGCGTCAGGTGCTTGCGCAGCCTTCGCTAAAGATTTCCGCAACTTGCGTTCAAGCCCCGGTGTTTTTTGGCGATAGCTTTAGCGTGACCTTGCAATCTGCACGGGCTGTCGACCTGGAAAAGGTCAACGCTGCGCTGGAAGCGGCGCCGGGCATCGAACTGGTCGAGGCTGGCGATTACCCGACCGCCGTCGGCGACGCGGTGGGGCAGGATGTGGTGTATGTCGGTCGCGTACGCCTCGGTGTCGACGATCCGGCGGAACTAAATCTGTGGCTGACGTCAGATAACGTACGCAAAGGTGCAGCGCTCAATGCTGTGCAGGTGGCTGAATTGTTGATAAAAGACCTGCTGTAAAAGATACTTGGCAACAATTTGTCGACTGATTCTAGGTCAGCGCTATGCTTGATCCGAAACGTCGATGACGTGTCAGCCCTCCGGGACTTTCCGGGGCATCAAAGAAATGATCGCGCGCGACATCTGTCGTCGTCGCGCGCAATGCCTTACGGCAGCGCTATTCAAAAGCTTCTCGCTGGCCGAGGAACGTTCAAACAAAGGATGAGGCTATGGTTCAAGTTCGCAAACTGGTGTTAGCAATAGCGGCCGCCTCGGCGCTGTCCTCCGGTATGGCGCATGCCCTCGGGCTCGGGGAGCTGACCCTGAAGTCGACCCTGAACCAGCCGCTGGTGGCTGAAATCGAGCTGCTCGATGTCAAGGATCTGACCGCGGCAGAAGTGGTGCCGAGCCTGGCGTCACCTGAAGATTTCGCCAAGGCCGGCGTTGACCGCCAGGCTTTCCTCAATGATCTGACATTCACCCCGGTGCTCAACGCCAGCGGCAAAAGCGTTTTGCGGGTGACTTCGAGCAAACCGCTGTCGGAACCGATGGTGAAATTCCTCGTGCAGGTGATGTGGCCGAACGGCCGCTTGCTGCGCGATTACAGCGTGTTGCTGGATCCATCGAAATTCTCGCCGCAGACCGCTGACGCTGCAGCCCAGCCGGCGCCGTCGCAAACCATCGCGGCACCGACCACGGGCGCCACGCACCGCGGGCAATACACCACCACGCCACGCGATACCCTCTGGGAAATCGCCGCGAAGGCGCGCAATGGCGGCTCGGTGCAGCAAACCATGCTGGCCATTCAAGCCCTGAACCCGGATGCGTTTATCGGTGGCAACATCAACCGCCTGAAAACCGGCCAGGTACTGCGTCTGCCAGACCCTGTACAAAGCACGGCGTTGCCGCAGTCTGCAGCCATCGCTGAAGTCGCGGCGCAGAACGAAGCCTGGCGTCAGGGCCGGCGTTATGTGGCCAAGCCGGGTAGCGGTCAGCAACAACTCGACGCTACCAATCGTGGTCGCGGCAATACCGGCGCTGCGCCGAATGCGCAGGACAACCTCAGCCTGGTCTCCGCCGAAAGCGCCAAGGCTGGCCGCAAGGGCCCGGCCGGCGACGCTCAGGCACTGAGCAACAAACTGGCAATCACTCAGGAAAACCTCGACACGACCCGTCGTGACAATGAGGAACTGAAAAGCCGCATGGCCGATCTGCAAAGCCAGTTGGACAAACTGCAAAAGCTGATCGAGCTGAAGAACAATCAACTGGCGAAGATGCAGGCCGACGGCGCTGTTGCTGCTCCTGGCGCTGCGCCTGGGGTTAATGGCGCGGTGCCGCCGGTACCGGCAATCACCGCTGAATTGGCGGCGACACCGCCAGCCACTCCGGCTGACGCTGCCTCGGCCTCGCCAACCCCGGAATCGGCCATCGCGCCACCGACTGAAACGCCGGTTGAGCCAGTGGTCGAGCCGGTTGTCGAAACCACCCCGAGCGCTGACAACGACAAGACCTTCAATGAACTGCTGACCAATCCGATCCTGTTGGGGCTGATCGGCGGCGGTGCGGTAGTGCTACTGCTTCTGCTGTTGCTGCTGGCCCGTCGCCGCAAAGCTCAGCAGGAAGCCGAGAAGCATGTGCGCATGGCTCGTGCGCTGGCTGAAGAGCAGGAGTTCTCCGCCGAACAGGATCTGCCGGAAAGCAGCTTCGAAGGCTTGGAAACCCCGGCAGCGAGCGTCAAGCTCAATACTCCGGCACCTGCGCCCGCGCCAATTCCCGCACCGATTGTGGCGCCGGTGGTCATGGCCGAGCCGATTGCCGCGCCGCTGGTCGCGCCGGCCGCGGATCGCTCCGATGATGTCCTCGACAAGGCCCAGTCGCATATCAATGCCGGTCGCCTGAACCAGGCCGCCGCGCTGCTGGAGGAGGGCGTCAGCCTTGAGCCGGAGCGCAGTGACCTGCGTCTGAAGCTGATGGAGGTCTACGGTCAGCAGGGCGATCGCGACGCGTTCGTCGCGCAAGAGCGGCAACTGGTGGCCAACGGCGACAACTTCGCCAAAGTTGAAGCGCTGAAAAGCCGCTTCCCGGCGATGGCCTTGGTGGCTGCGGGCGGTCTGGCCGCTGCGGCGGTCGCCGCCGAGCTGGACGCGCAATACGTCAAGGACCTGCTGCTGGACGAGCCTGAAGCGCCTGCGCCTGCTGAAGATGACCTGGACAGTGCATTCGACCTGAGCCTGGACGATCTTGACAACATCACCCCGGTTGAGTCCGCGCCAGTGGTCGAGCCTGAAGCGCCGGTCGAGCTGGATGCGTTTCCAGCCGACGATGAACTGAGTTTCGAATCGGTGCTGCAACAGCAGACCGAAGTGAAAGAGAATCTGGACGATCTGTCGGACTTCGACCTTGATATGGATCTCGGCGCCGAGCCGTCACCTGCAACCCTGGCTGAAGACGAGTTCCTGCTTGATCTGGACGAGGGTGTGAAGGATCTGCCGCCAGTCGAGGCGCCGGTGGTGGCCGACTTGCCGCAGGACGATCTTGAGCTGCCGGCCGATTTCGATCTGTCGCTGGCTGACGAAATGGACAGCAATCCGGCCACCGAGCCGAACGCGTTCACCACCGAGCTGGACGATGTCAACGCCGAACTTGATCGCCTGTCGCAAAGCATCGCCGAGCCGACCTTCACCGAAGCCGATGCGGCGCTGGGTGACGATCTGGGCGAAGACGATTTCGATTTCCTCGCCGGTACTGACGAAGCGGCGACCAAGCTCGATCTCGCTCAGGCCTACATCGACATGGGCGATGCCGACGGCGCGCGCGACATCCTCAATGAAGTGTTGACCGAGGGTAATGAAACCCAGCGGGGCGAGGCCAAGGACATGCTTTCCAACCTGGCGTAGGTTCTGCGTTGCAGCGAAAACGGCAGCCTTTGAGGCTGCCGTTTTTGTTTGTGCCCGAACATCTGTTGTCAGGGCTATTGCTATCGCGAGCAGGCTCACTCCTACATTTGGAATGCATTCCCCTGTGGGAGCGAGCTTGCTCGCGAAGAGGCCGGAGCTACCGATAGAGAACTCTGGCATCCCTGAACCGCCGCCTTATAATGCCCGCCTTTGTAAACACAGCAGGCTGTCCCACCTTGGCAAACATAGATAACCCGGTCGCCGAAATGGCCCCCGACGGCTTTTACCGCGTCGCGCTGGGCGTCGAGTACAAAGGTTCGCGCTACAGCGGCTGGCAGCGGCAACTGACGGGTGTCGCTACGGTGCAGGAAGAACTTGAAAAGGCCTTGTCGAAAGTTGCCAATTCGCCGGTTTCCCTGCAGTGCGCCGGGCGTACCGACGCCGGCGTGCATGCCTGCGGGCAAGTGGTGCATTTCGACACTCAGGTAGATCGCTCGCTGAAGGCATGGGTCATGGGTGCCAACATCAATCTGCCCCATGACATCAGCGTCAGTTGGGCGCGGGTGATGCCGGCGCACTTTCACGCGCGCTTCAAAGCGATCGCCCGGCGCTATCGTTATGTGATCTACAACGACCAGATCCGCCCGGCGCATCTCAACGAAGAAATCACCTGGAATCACCGTCCGCTGGACGTCGAACGCATGGCCGAAGCCGCGCAGTACCTGATTGGCACCCACGATTTCAGTGCGTTTCGCGCCGGCCAGTGTCAGGCCAAGTCACCGATCAAGAAGATGCATCACCTGCGTGTGACCCGGCACGGCAAAATGATCGTGCTGGATATTCGCGCCAATGCCTTTCTGCATCATATGGTGCGCAATATTGCTGGTGTGCTGATGACCATCGGTGCTGGCGAGCGTCCGGTGGAGTGGATGAAAGAAGTACTGGAAAGCCGCGAACGCCGCTCCGGCGGGGTGACCGCGCATCCTTACGGTCTGTATCTGGTGCAAGTCGAATACCACGATGAATTCCCGCTGCCGGAACGTTTCATCGGGCCACATTTCCTTACGGGTTTCTCCGAACTTGACGGCTGACGCCCTCGAGCGCTTTTGTTACCATCCGGGACTTTCCCGGATTTAGCCTCGGAGTTTTTCCACATGTCAGCCGTTCGCAGCAAGATTTGCGGGATTACCCGCATCGAAGATGCGCTCGCCGCGGTTGAAGCCGGCGCGGATGCCATCGGGCTGGTGTTCTACGCCAAGAGTCCGCGGGCGGTCAGCGTGCAGCAGGCGCGGGCGATCATCAAGGCGCTGCCTCCATTCGTTACCACGGTCGGCCTGTTTGTCAACGCCAGCCGTTGCGAATTGGGGGAAATCCTCGATGCGGTGCCGCTGGACCTGCTGCAGTTCCATGGTGACGAAGCCGCCGAAGACTGTGAAGGCTGGCATCGCCCATACATCAAGGCGTTGCGGGTCAAGGCGGGCGATGACATTGCCGCGGCCTGTGATGCCTATCCGGGCGCCAGTGGCGTGCTGCTCGATACATACGTTGAGGGCGTGCCTGGTGGAACCGGGGAGGCGTTCGACTGGTCACTGATTCCGCAGCATCTGAGCAAGCCGTTGATTCTGGCGGGCGGGCTGACTCCCGAGAACATTGCCGACGCGGTTACGCGGGTAAAGCCTTACGCGGTGGACGTCAGCGGCGGGGTGGAGCTGAGCAAGGGCATCAAGGATCACGCAAAGATTCGAGCCTTCATCGAGGCGGTACGCAAAGCACCATAAGGATGTGACGGCTGGCAGTCTGCCGCCGTCCATCAATGCACCTGCACACGGCAGGCGCGGCTGAGGGTTGTCGTTTCGCACGCAGGTCATTTTTCGCACTGATCGTGGCTTGCGGCAATCATCGCCACACACATGAATTTAGCTCAAGGGCATACGCGGGGCTGCGAACCAGAGCGTTCGGGCCGCCGGTACTGGAGAAAGAAAGCATGAGCAACTGGTTAGTAGACAAACTGATCCCTTCGATCATGCGCTCGGAGGTCAAGAAGAGCTCGGTGCCTGAAGGTCTGTGGCACAAATGCCCTTCGTGCGAGGCTGTGCTGTACCGCCCGGAGCTGGAAAAGACCCTGGATGTTTGCCCAAAGTGCAACCACCACATGCGCATCGGCGCACGCGCGCGCATCGACATTTTCCTCGATGCCGAAGGTCGCAACGAACTGGGCGCTGATCTGGAGCCGGTTGACCGTCTGAAATTCCGCGACGGCAAGAAGTACAAGGACCGCCTGACCGCGGCGCAGAAGCAGACCGGCGAGAAAGACGCGCTGATCTCGGTCAGCGGCACGCTGCTGGGCATGCCGGTGGTGGTTTCGGCTTTCGAATTCAATTTCATGGGCGGTTCGATGGGCGCTATCGTCGGTGAGCGCTTTGTGCGTGCTGCCAACTACGCGCTGGAAAACCGTTGCCCGATGATCTGCTTCGCCGCTTCCGGCGGTGCGCGCATGCAGGAAGCGTTGATCTCGCTGATGCAGATGGCCAAGACCTCGGCCGTGCTGGCGCGCCTGCGCGAAGAAGGCATTCCGTTCATCTCGGTGCTGACCGACCCGGTCTACGGCGGCGTTTCCGCCAGTCTGGCGATGCTCGGCGACGTCATCGTCGGTGAGCCGAAAGCCCTGATCGGCTTCGCTGGTCCACGTGTGATCGAGCAGACCGTGCGGGAAAAACTGCCGGAAGGTTTCCAGCGCAGCGAGTTCCTTCTGGAGCACGGCGCGATCGACATGATCATCCATCGTCAGGAGCTGCGCCCGCGTCTGGGCAACCTGCTGGCGCAAATGACTGGCAAGCCGACACCGAAATTCGTCGCTGCGCCCGTCGAGCCGATCGTCGTGCCACCGGTCCCTGCCGGCCTATGACCGAGCGCACCCTTGGCGAATGGCTCGCCTACCTTGAGCAGTTGCATCCCTCAGCCATCGACATGGGGCTGGAGCGTTCGCAACAGGTAGCGTCCCGCATGGGGCTTGGCCAGCCGGCGCCTCGGGTGATCACGGTCACTGGCACCAACGGCAAGGGTTCGACTTGCGCATTCGTGGCGTCACTGCTGCGTGCGCAGGGCTTGAACGTTGGTGTCTACAATTCTCCGCACCTGCTGCGTTACAACGAGCGGGTGCAGCTCAATGGCGTCGAAGCCACTGATGCGCAATTGTGCGAAGCCTTCGCTGCAGTCGAGGCCGGGCGCGGCGACACTTCCCTGACTTACTTCGAAATGGGCACGCTGGCGGCGTTCTGGCTGTTTCAACAGGCCGGTCTGGATGCTGTGGTGCTGGAAGTCGGCCTGGGCGGGCGGCTGGATACGGTCAACGTCGTCGATGCGGACATCGCGCTGGTGACCAGTATTGGCGTCGATCACGCTGACTATCTCGGTGACACCCGCGAATCCGTGGCCTTTGAAAAGGCCGGTATCTTCCGACAGGGCAAACCTGCCTTGTGTGGCGATCTCAATCCTCCGCAACCGCTGCTCGACAAGGCACGTGAACTGGCGTGCCCGTTTTTTTTGCGCGGGCGTGATTTCGATCTTGGTATCACTGATCAGCACTGGCAGTGGCGCGGTACCGATGCGCAGGGCCAAGTGGTTGAGCTGCACGACTTGCCGCTGCTCGACCTGCCGATGGAAAACGCCGCGCTGGCCTTGCAGGCGTATCTGTTGCTTGGGTTACCCTGGGATGCGCAGCGGATCGTGGCTGCATTGCAGGCCACGCGTGTAGTCGGGCGCCTTGATCGGCGGACCTTCGAGTGGAAGGGCAAGCGTCTGAACCTGTTGCTCGATGTCGGCCACAATCCGCATGCCGCTGAATACCTGGCCCGTCGTTTGGCTTCGCATCCGCCGCTCGGCAAGCGTCTGGCAGTGTTCGGTCTGCTGGCCGACAAGGATCTGGATGGTGTTGTCGGCGAATTGAATGCTAGTGTCCAGCACTGGGCGGTGGCGCCGCTGGGTTCGCCGCGTGCACGCCCGGTTGCGGAGCTGCACGCAGCGTTGCGGGGGCTTGGCGCCTCGGTCACGTCTTACGCCAGTGTCGCTGCCGCTTTGCAAGGGCAGTGCGCGCTGGCGACCGCTGACGACGAGATTCTGTTGTTCGGCTCATTTTATTGTGTCGCCGAGGCCCTTGAATGGCTGTCCCGGCGCTCCACGGAGGAAGCGGCAAATGGCTTTGCTGGATAAAGCGTACAAGCAGCGCATGGTTGGCGCACTGGTGCTGGTAGCGCTGGCGGTGATTTTCCTGCCGATGCTGTTTTCGCGTCAGGACGAACAGCGCCAGGTGACGGTCGATGCGCCCGCCGCGCCGCAAGCGCCGGTCGTGCCGCAAGTGCAGATGGAACCGGTGGCCGTGCCCGAGCCGCAAGCCTTGCCGCAAGAGCCCGTGCCCACCGACGAAGAAGTCGCCGAAGATACCGCGCCGGCCGCTCCAGCGGCGCCCTCCGCACCAGCGCCAGCGCCAGCACCCGCTGCGCCTATCGCAATCGCCAAGCCGGCAGCGCCGCCTGCGGTGTCCAAGCCGATTCCGGCACCGGCACAGCCGATCACCTCATCGTCGACCAAGCCTGACCCGGCGCAAAGCCGCGTCGATGCCAACGGTCTGTCGGTGAGCTGGTCGGTGCAACTGGCCAGTCTGTCGAGCCGCGCCAGTGCCGAAAGCCTGCAGAAAAACCTGCGCAGTCAGGGCTATAACGCCTACATTCGTTCCGCCGACGGCAAGAATCGGGTGTTCGTCGGTCCGCTGATCGAGCGCGCCGAAGCCGATCGTCTGCGCGATTTGCTCAGCCGTCAGCAGAACCTCAAGGGTTTTGTTGTGCGTTTCCAGCCCGAGCGCGGTTAAAAACTATCGCCTCGATTGAAAAGCACAGAAAATCGCAGCTTACCGAGAGGCATGCGCTCTGCTAAAATGCGCCGCCTTATCCGTCTGTAGGCTGCACTGTGCCATTTACCTGGGTTGACTGGGCGATCGTTGCAATCATCGCCATCTCCGCTTTGATCAGTCTGAGCCGCGGCTTCGTCAAGGAAGCATTATCGCTGGTGAGCTGGATCATCGCAGGAGCCGTCGCCTGGATGTTCGGTGGCTCATTGTCCGAGTACCTCGCCGGATACATCGAAACCCCATCGGCTCGCGTGATCGCGGGCTGTGCCATCATGTTTGTCGCCACGCTGATCGTGGGCGCAATGATCAATTATCTTATCGGCGAGTTGGTTCGCGTCACCGGGTTGTCCGGGACCGATCGATTCCTCGGCATGGCCTTCGGCGCAGCGCGTGGCGTGTTGCTGGTGGTCGTGGCGGTCGGGCTGTTGAGCCTGGGGCCGGTACAGCAGGACGGGTGGTGGAAAGAATCACAGCTCGTACCCAAGTTTCTATTGGTCGCCGACTGGTCCAAAAACCTGATTCTCGGGTGGAGCAGTCAGTGGCTTGCCAGCGGAATCAGCGTACCCGCTGATATTCCGTTCAAGGAGCAACTCTTGCCGACGGCGAAAACGCCTCAGTGAGTGTTGTTCAGTTCAGATCCATTAAGTAGGGGTTGCGTCGCATGTGTGGCATCGTCGGTATCGTCGGTAAGTCGAACGTCAATCAGGCGCTGTATGACGCGCTAACCGTGCTCCAGCACCGCGGCCAGGACGCTGCCGGTATCGTGACCAGCCATGATGGCCGGTTGTTCCTGCGCAAGGACAATGGCCTGGTGCGTGACGTGTTCCAGCAGCGTCACATGCAGCGTCTGGTCGGCCACATGGGTATCGGCCACGTCCGTTACCCGACGGCGGGCAGCTCGACTTCGGCCGAAGCCCAGCCGTTCTACGTCAACTCGCCTTACGGCATCACGTTGGCGCACAACGGCAACCTGACCAACGTCGAGCAGTTGGCCAAGGAAATCTACGAATCCGATCTGCGTCACGTCAACACCAGTTCCGACTCGGAAGTGCTGCTCAACGTGTTCGCCCACGAGCTGGCCCAGCGTGGCAAGCTGCAACCGACCGAAGAAGACGTGTTTGCCGCCGTGACTGACGTGCACAACCGTTGCGTCGGTGGTTACGCCGTTGTGGCGATGGTTACCGGTTACGGCATCGTCGGTTTCCGCGATCCGCACGGCATCCGTCCGATCGTCTTCGGTCAGCGTCACACCGACGAAGGCGTCGAGTACATGATCGCCTCGGAAAGCGTTTCGCTGGACGTGCTCGGTTTCACCCTGATCCGCGACCTCGCGCCGGGCGAAGCGGTGTACATCACCGAAGACGGCAAGCTGCACACCCGTCAGTGCGCGACAAACCCGTCGCTGACCCCGTGCATCTTCGAGCACGTCTATCTGGCGCGTCCGGATTCGATCATTGATGGCGTGTCGGTCTACAAGGCGCGTCTGCGCATGGGTGAGAAGCTCGCCGAGAAGATCCAGCGCGAGCGTCCAGAGCACGATATCGACGTGGTCATCCCGATTCCGGACACCAGTCGCACCGCGGCACTGGAGCTGGCCAACCACCTGGGCGTGAAATTCCGCGAAGGTTTCGTCAAGAACCGCTACATCGGCCGGACCTTCATCATGCCGGGCCAGGCGGCACGCAAAAAGTCGGTGCGCCAGAAGCTCAACGCCATCGAACTGGAATTCCGCGGCAAGAACGTGATGCTGGTCGACGACTCGATCGTGCGCGGCACCACCTGCAAGCAGATCATCCAGATGGCCCGCGAAGCCGGCGCGAAAAACGTCTACTTCTGCTCGGCGGCGCCGGCGGTACGCTTCCCGAACGTCTACGGCATCGACATGCCGAGCGCGCACGAATTGATCGCCCATAATCGTTCGACTCAGGACGTGGCGGATCTGATCGGCGCTGACTGGCTGATCTATCAGGATCTGCCGGACTTGATCGAAGCGGTCGGTGGCGGCAAGATCAAGATCGAGCAGTTCGATTGTGCGGTGTTTGACGGCAAGTACGTCACCGGCGACGTCGACGAGGCCTACCTGAACAAGATCGAGCAGGCACGCAACGATGCCTCGAAGGTCAAGACCCAGGCGGTCAGTGCGATCATCGATCTGTACAACAACTGAGTTTCTACCGGCCCTGAGGGGCCGGTTTCGTATCTGATATCAATCGAGAACAGGGCAAGGAGTGACAGCATGAGTCAGGAATGGGATGCCGGTCGGCTGGACAGCGACCTCGAAGGCGTAGCGTTCGATACTCTGGCCGTACGCGCCGGTCAGCACCGTACGCCGGAAGGCGAGCACGGCGATCCGATGTTCTTCACCTCCAGCTACGTGTTCCGTACCGCTGCCGATGCGGCCGCGCGGTTTGCCGGTGAAGTGCCGGGCAACGTCTACTCGCGCTACACCAACCCGACCGTGCGCGCATTCGAAGAGCGCATCGCTGCGCTGGAAGGTGCCGAACAGGCCGTTGCAACCGCCACTGGCATGGCCGCAATCATGGCGGTGGTAATGAGCCTGTGCAGCGCTGGCGATCACGTACTGGTTTCACGCAGCGTATTCGGTTCGACCATCAGCCTGTTCGAGAAGTACTTCAAGCGCTTCGGCGTGGAAGTCGATTATGTGCCGCTCGCCGATCTGTCGGCGTGGGATGCGGCGATCAAGTCCAACACCAAACTACTGTTTGTCGAGTCGCCATCCAATCCGCTGGCCGAGCTGGTCGATATCGCCGCGCTGGCGGAGATCGCTCATGTCAAAGGCGCGATGCTGGTGGTCGACAACTGCTTCTGCACCCCGGCGTTGCAACAACCGCTGAAAATGGGCGCCGATATTGTTGTGCACTCGGCGACAAAATTCATCGACGGCCAGGGTCGTTGCATGGGTGGTGTGGTCGCTGGTCGCAGCGAGCAGATGAAAGAAGTGGTCGGCTTCCTGCGTACCGCCGGGCCGACGCTGAGCCCGTTCAATGCGTGGATTTTCCTCAAGGGTCTGGAAACCCTCAACCTGCGCATGAAGGCGCATTGCGCCAACGCGCAGGAGCTTGCCGAATGGCTGGAGCAGCAGGAAGGCATTGAGAAGGTCCATTACGCCGGTTTGAAGAGCCATCCGCAGCACGAACTGGCGCAGCGTCAGCAGAAAGCCTTCGGTGCAGTGGTGAGTTTTGAGGTCAAGGGGGGCAAGGAGGGCGCCTGGCGCTTTATCGACGCCACTCGGCTGATTTCGATCACTGCCAACCTGGGCGACAGCAAGACCACCATTACCCATCCGAGCACCACCTCCCACGGCCGTCTGGCGCCGCAGGAGCGCGAAGCGGCAGGGATTCGTGACAGCCTGATCCGCATAGCGGTCGGTCTGGAAGATGTGGCCGACCTGCAGGCCGATCTGGCGCGCGGTCTGGCTGCGTTGTGATTGAGTTGTCTACGCCGAGCGCAGGCACCCATGGCCGCGTTGCGCTGGTCACGGGGGCCGCGCGGGGCATCGGTCTGGGGATCTCGGCCTGGCTGATCAGCGAAGGCTGGCAAGTGGTGCTGACCGATCTGGATCGCGCGCGGGGCTCGAAAGTGGCGAAGGTGCTGGGTGAGAATGCCTGGTTCATCGCCATGGATGTTGCCGATGAAAGTCAGGTCGCCTTGGGTGTGGCTGAGGTGCTGGGGCAGTTTGGCCGGCTCGATGCGCTGGTTTGCAACGCCGCTGTGGCTGATCCGCACAACATCACTCTGGAAAGCCTCGATCTGGCGTACTGGAATCGTGTGCTGGCGGTGAACCTCAGCGGGCCGATGCTGCTGGCCAAGCACTGTGCGCCGTACCTGCGCGCGCACAACGGTTCGATCGTCAATCTGGCCTCGACCCGTGCCCGCCAGTCCGAGCCGGATACCGAGGCGTACGCGGCGAGCAAAGGCGGGCTGCTGGCCCTGACTCACGCATTGGCGATCAGCCTCGGGCCAGAAATTCGCGTCAACGCCGTCAGCCCCGGCTGGATTGATGCTCGCGACCCGTCTGCGCGGCGCGCCGAACCCTTGGCGGATGCCGATCATGCCCAGCATCCGGCGGGCAGGGTAGGCACGGTCGAAGACGTCGCGGCGATGGTGGCGTGGCTGCTCTCGAGGAATGCCGGGTTTGTCACCGGGCAGGAATTCGTTGTCGATGGCGGCATGACCAAGAAAATGATTTACGAGCAGTGAGCATCAGCTTCAAGCTTCAAGCTTCAAGTTGAAGAAGGGCGGTGATGTCCCTGATTTGGGTGTTCATGCTTTTTCTTGCAGCTTGCAGCTTGCAGCTTGCAGCTAAAATCTGTTTTTGAAAAAAACTTCAATCCTGCTATTGACTTAGGTTCGCTACCTGCGTAAATTTCGCGGCCTCGGAGATGCAAACGGGTGATTAGCTCAGCTGGGAGAGCGTCTGCCTTACAAGCAGAATGTCGGCGGTTCGATCCCGTCATCACCCACCACTCTCGAGAAACTTGCGCAAGCAAGAACGTAGGTTGAAAGTGCCTGCACCGACGCGCAGCGGTAGTTCAGTCGGTTAGAATACCGGCCTGTCACGCCGGGGGTCGCGGGTTCGAGTCCCGTCCGCTGCGCCATATTTAACGAGTCAGATCAGTCTGGTTCGCGATTGTCAGGCACCGAAGCCTGCAGTCAAAACGAGTTACTTGAGCGCAAGCTCAAAGCGATACGCAGCGGTAGTTCAGTCGGTTAGAATACCGGCCTGTCACGCCGGGGGTCGCGGGTTCGAGTCCCGTCCGCTGCGCCATATCTGCTCCAGGGCCCACTGAACGCCTTGAAGCACCGAAGTCAACCAACAGTTGATTCGGAATCGATAGCAAAGACCCTGGTCGAAAGACCGGGGTTTTTTGTGTCTGAAATTTGGTTTTTCCTCTCTGCTCCTTCCTCCTGATTCTGAATCCAGCATAAATCCCTATGTGGGAGCGAGCCTGCTCGCGAATGCGGTGTATCAGCAAAAAAAAATGCACTGACTGACACTACGCTTTCGCGAGCAGGCTCGCTCCCACAGGGTCTGTGACATCGGGTGCGGTACCACGCCGCATTGATTTTTTGATTATTTAGTCAACTTTTTTGTGTCTGGTTGTTTGCTGCGGCCTCGGAAACCTTTAAAGTTAACCTTTCGGTCAGCTTTGCACTGTCAACACAGCTCTTTGCTTCGCCAGAAAGAGCTTCTGCAAGACTCGAGATCCCCAGTAGATAACCACAAGGGCGGATATATAACCGCCCAGAGGATGATCCATGTCCAACCGTGAAATATCCCGGCGCTCGTTCCTCCAGGGCGGGCTGGTGGCGGGTGTGAGCGTCACGCTCACGCCGCTCAGCAGTCAGGCGCTGGCTGCCTTGATGGAAAACAGCGTCACCGTGCCGTCCGAGCAGTGGCTCGGCAACAATGGCAAGGCGCGTCAGCGTAACGATGCCTTGTCCAAGGTCTGCGGCAGCAAAGTATTTGCACGCGATATTCGTTCCAAAGACATGCCGGGCTGGCCTGAACAACAAGGCCATGCCATGTTGCTGAAAACCATCAAGGCTGACCGAATCTACAGCGGCTTCGACCTGTCCTGGCTCGGCACCGAGTTGCAGCCGGACCGTATCGTCACCGCCGCTGACCTGGACAAGGACGGCATCGTCTTCCCCGAAGAGCACGCGCCCGATCCGTTGTTGCCGGAAGGCAAGGTGCCGATGTTCATCGGCCACCCGGTAGCCATCCTGATCTGGAACGATTTCGAGCGTTTCCGCCAGGCCAAGAATCAGCTCAAATTCAATGACAAAGCGATTCGTTACGGCGACAAAGTGCCGTTTTACGAAGGCGATCCCTACGGCAGCTTCCGCTATGTACGTGTCGGCGGGCCGACCTCGGCGGATGAAGACGAGTTTGCCAGCCTCAAGGACTCGATCCTGTTCCCAATGCTGAAAAACCGTCGCCCGGTGTGGAATTCCCAGCCGAACCTGCACGGCAACCTGACCGAGCGCGGCCTGTTCTACGCCGATCGCATGAAGAAAGAGATCGATACGCCGCCGGACAACTGGCTGGTGTTCGACGAGCGCTACAAGACGCCATCGATCGAGCCGGCCGCGCTGGAGCCTGACAACGGCAACGGCTGGTACGATCCGCAGACCAAGACCCTGCACTTCGTCGTGGCCACCCAGTGCCCGCTGGAAGTGGCGACCGAGACCGCGAAAATGATCGCGCCGTCGCGTTTTGGCCTCGCCAACCTGAACATGCACCCGGGTTACACCGTCGGCTACGGCTCCAAGGATCACAACATTTTCGTCTACTACGCAGCCCTCGCTGCGCTGTATGGCGCCGGGGTGCCGGTGCGTCTGGCCAACGATCGCTACGAGCAGTTCCAGAGCGGCATCAAGCGTCACCCGTTCGACATCCGCTACCAGTTGGCCATGGACAAGAACGATTACACCTTCAAGATTTTCCGCGCTGAAATGAGCGTCGACGGTGGCGGTCGGGTCAACTACAGCCCGTCAGTGGCGGCGGTCGGTGCGACAGCGGCGCAGTCGATCTACTACATGCCGCAAAACGATCTGCAGGTCACCGCGTACCACTCGCGTGCGGTGGAAGCGGGTTCGATGCGCGGTTACGGCACGCTGCAGAGCATGGCGTCGACCGAAATGATGGTCGATGAAATCGCCGATCGCCTCGGTGTCGACGCGATCGATCTGCGCCGCAAGAACGCCCTGCGTTCGGGCATGAAAAACACTCAGGGCGCGATTCCAGCCGGTGCGCTGCGTCTGCACGAAATCCTCGACAAGGCCGCAGTGCACGAGGTCTGGAAAAACCGCGACGCGATCAAGCAGCAGCGCGAAGCGGCAGACCCGGACAACTGGTATGGCGTTGGTTTCGCCATTTGCCAGAAAGACTTCGGTACCGGCTCCGAGGCGCCGATGGCCAGCATCGAATTCAGCGCTGACGGGCGCATCAGTCTGCGCCACATCGGTATCGAAATCGGCACCGGCATGTCCACCTCGCAAGCACTGGTTGTCGCCGATTTCCTCGGCAGCCCGGCCCATGAAGTGAAGACTGGCGAAACCGAATGGAAGGAAATGCAGCTGATCACCAGCGGCAACCCTTACATCATGAGTCAGGCCGAGCAGGACAACCTGCTGCGCAACCCGCGTTGGGTCGGCAAGCTGGCTTCGGCATCGTCGGCAACCAACTCGGCTTACTACTTCAGCCACGCCACCCGTGAAGCAGCGCGCGTGCTGTTCAATCATGGATTGTGGCCGGCCGCGCTGGAGATCTGGCGTCAGGGCCCGTATGGCGGCCAGGCCAACCCTTACGTGGTGCGTCGCGAAGATGCGCATTGGGTTGACGGCAAACTGACCGCCAACGGCATGCAGCCGTTGAGCTTTGAAGAACTGGCCAAGCGTGCTCACGAACGCGGTCTGGTCACCGCTGCCACCGTGCACGGTTTCAACCGCTGGAGCTGGGCCGAGGCTGAATACAGCATCGACGGCGTACGCGAGCGCTTGCCGCTCGATGGTCTGGCGGTGAAGTACGGTGATGGCGCGCCGCAAGCGAAAAAAGCGCAGATGAACAGCGCCGGTTTCCATTTGCTTGATCGTCAGAACATCCACTATCCGGTGGTGCAACTGAATAACGCCGCAGTGACTTATTACAGCCCGGTCGCCACGCTGGTCGAGCTGAAGGTCAACAAGGGCTCTGCAGAAGTTGAAGTGCTCAACCACCACTCGTGGATCGAGTGTGGTCGTGTGCTGGTCGAAGAACTGGTCAAGGGCCAGCTCGAGGGCGGTATCGCCATGGGCATCGGACACGCCTTGATGGAAGAGATGCCGCTTTACGAAGGCGGGCCGGGGGAGGGTGACTGGAACTTCAACCGCTATCGCTTGCCGATGGCCCGTCACGTTGCAGTGTGGAAGCAGACCGCGGAAATTCTGCCGCCGCTGTCACCGAGCGATCCGTCCAAAGGCATCGCCGAAGTGGTGATGATCCCGATTGTCGGTGCCATCGGTAATGCCGTGGCCCACGCCATCGGTAAACGTGTTCGCGATCTGCCTATCACTGCTGCGCGCATCAAGGAGGCCCTCAATGGCTAACCGTCCGCTTCAACTGACCCTCAACGGTCAATCCGTCGGCCCGGTGGACATCCCTGATGACCTGCCGATGATCGACTATCTGCACGAATACAAGAACCTCACCGGTTCACGTCTGGGCTGTGGCCAGGGCATCTGCCACGCCTGCGTGGTGATCGTCGACAACCCGGACGGCACCAGCGAAGAAGTGCGCACCTGCATCACCGGCGCGCATTACTTCGAGGGCAAAAAGGTCCGCACCATCGAATCCCACGCCAAGCGTGACGAGCATGGGCAGGTTACTGAGCTGAATCCGATCCAGCAACGTTTCGTCGATGAGTTTGCCTTCCAGTGCAGCTACTGCGCGCCGGGCTTCGTCAACGCCGCGACGGTATTGGTGGAAAAGCTGCAGCGTCAGCCAATCGTCAAAAGCCAGCTGGAGCAGGTCATCGAGGACAGCCTCGGCCATCACATCTGCCGTTGCACCGGGTACGTGCGTTATTACAACGCCACCCGCAACGTGCTGACCGATCTCGGCCTGGTCAAGGAGGGTTAAACATGAAGCGTTTACTGACCCGCCTGACGCTGGCGGTCGGCCTTGCCGCGCCAGTGCTGTTCGCCCACGCCGATGAGCAAGTCAAACGCGGCGAATACCTCGCCCGCGCGGCTGACTGCATGGCCTGCCATACCGCAGCGGGTGGCGCGCCGTTTGCTGGAGGACTGCCGATCGTCTCGCCGTTCGGCACGATCTACGGCACCAACATCACTCCGAGCAAAAAGTACGGTATCGGTTTGTATAACGATGACGAGTTCTTCGCGGCGCTGACCGCAGGCAAGCGGCGCGACGGGGCGAACCTGTATCCGGCGATGCCGTACACCTCGTATCACCTGATGCCTCGCGCAGACTCTGACGCGATCCATGCCTATCTGAAAACCATCGAGCCGATCGAGCGTGCCGCGCCAGTCACCAGCCTGAGTTTTCCGTTTAACGTGCGCCCGGGTCTGATGGGCTGGAACATGCTTTACGGGAAAGACTTGAAGCTGGACTCGGCCGAAGGCAAAAGCGAACCGTGGAAGCGCGGCCAGTACATGGTCGAAGTGCTCGGTCACTGCGGCGAATGCCACACCCCGCGCGGCCTGCCGGGCGCAATGCAGCTGGACAAGCGCTTGACTGGCGGCATCCTCAACGGCTACCTGGCGCCGAGCCTGCTCGCCACCGATCTGGCTGCGCGCGGCTGGAATCAGCAGGATCTGGCGACGTTTCTTAAACATGGCATGAGTGCGCAGGGCACGATGTTCAACGAGATGTTCCCGGTGTTTCACAACAGCACTCAAGGCCTCAAGGATGCGGATCTGGCAGCCATGGCGACTTTCCTGTTGGGCGAGCAACCGCCCGCAGCCAAGGCGCTGGTTGAGGTGCCGGTCGAGCAGCTCGGTGCCAGTGCCCAGCGCGGTCGTCAGGAATACCTGAACGTCTGCGCCGGTTGTCATGCGGCGGGTGGCGAAGGCAAGCCGCACATCGCGGTGGCCATGCGCGGCAATACCACGTTGCGTCTCGAAGATCCGCGCAACCTGCTGCGGGTGATCGAGGATGGCATCGGCGAACAGAAGTTTTCCGGGTTCGAGCGCATGCAACCCATGCCGGGTTTCGCCGACAAGCTCAGTCCTGAGCAACTGACCGATCTGCTCAACTACCTGCGTCAAGGCTGGGGCGGGCAATCGACAGAGCTGGCGGTGAGCGAGGTACAAAAGCTGCAAGCGGACGCACCGTCGATCGAGCACAAGGCGCACTGACATGCAGCATCTCGATCTGCAAGTGGTGCGCCGGGCGTTGGAGTGGTCACTGGCCGGGCAGCGCATCTGGCTGTGCACGGTGTTGGCCACCTACGGCTCGGCACCGCGCGCGCCGGGTTCGCTGCTGGCGGTGAACGACGGCGGGCAGTGGATCGGCTCGCTGTCCGGTGGTTGCGTCGAGGAGGATTTTCTCCAGCGCGTCGCCGAGGGTGCGTTTCACGATGCCGTCAACGTTGTGCGTTACGGCGAGGGGGATGATCCGCGCTCGCGGGTCAGTCTGCCCTGTGGCGGCATTCTTGATGTGCTGGTGGAAAAACTCGACGCCGACTGCGAGGTGCAGGCGCATCTGCGCGAACTGGAGTCGGCGCTGCTGGGGCAGCGTCGTTTGATTCGTGAGGTCGATCTGGCCGATGGTGCGCGTGGTCTGTTCGCTGACCGCGAGCAGGGCGCGCGAATCGAACGCGAGCTTGATCGGGTACGCATTCGTTTCGGCGCGGCGCAGCGCTTGCTGCTCGCCGGGTATTCCAGTGTCGCGCAGGCATGCGCCGAGTTCGCCGTAGGCCTCGGCTTCCAGGTGATTCTCTGCGACCCGCGCGATGAAGTGCTCGAAGGCGTCAGGCTGGATGGCGTGGAAATTCGCCGGCAGTTGCCGTCGGTGTTCATCGCTGACGGCGGCTGTCATCGCGACACTGCGGTGGTGGCGCTGACGCACGATCCACGCATCGACGATCTGGCGATGATGGAAGCAGTGCGCACCGAAGCGTTCTACATCGGCGTGATGGGTTCGCTGCAGACTTCGCAAAAGCGCTTCGAGCGTTTGCGTCGGATAGGCGGGCTGGGGGAGGGCGAGCTGGCGCGGATTCATGCGCCTATCGGTCTCAATCTCGGCAGCAAGACGCCGGCAGAAATCGCCTTGGCGGTGCTGGCCGATATCGTGCGGATCCGTAGCGGGATTCCTCGGGACCAGCTCTGAGTCACGTTTCATGAAAAAGGGGCCGCTGTTCAGCGGCCCCTTTTTTACATTCCGAATTTGTCGCGCAGTCCGTAATACCACGCGCCGAGTGCGGCGAACGGTGTGCGCAGCAGCTGCCCGCCGGGGAACGGGTAGTGCGGCAGATCGGCGAACGCATCGAAGCGCTCGGCCTGACCGCGCAACGCTTCGGCTAACACCTTGCCCGCCAGGTGCGTATACGTGACGCCATGGCCGCTGCAACCTTGCGAGTAATAGATGTTGTCGCCGAGACGACCAACCTGCGGCAAACGCGACAGCGTCAGCAGGAAGTTTCCGGTCCAGGCGTAGTCAATCTTCACATCCTTTAGCTGCGGAAAAGCCTTGAGCATTTTCGGGCGGATAATCGCCTCGATATTGGCCGGGTCCCGCGCGCCATACACCACACCGCCGCCGAAGATCAGGCGCTTGTCGCTCGTCAGGCGATAGTAGTCGAGCAGGTAGTTGCAGTCTTCAACACAATAGTCCTGCGGCAGCAGCGCCTTGGCCAACTCATCGCCCAACGGCTCGGTGGCGATGACCTGAGTGCCGCACGGCATCGATTTGGCCGCCAGCTCCGGCACCAGATTGCCGAGGTAGGCGTTGCCCGCGACGATGATGAATTTTGCCCTGACCTTGCCCTGCGGCGTATGCACAGCCGGATTGGCACCGCGTTCAATACGCACCGCCGGTGATTGTTCATAAATGGTGCCGCCAAGGGATTCAACCGCCGCAGCTTCGCCAAGAGCCAGGTTCAACGGATGGATATGACCGCCGCTCATGTCGAGCATGCCCCCCACATATTGCTCACAGCCGACGACTTCGCGAATACGACGCTGATCGAGCAGCTCAAGCTGAGTGTGGCCGAAACGCTCCCAGAGGCGCTTCTGCGATTCCAGATGGCCCATCTGTTTGGGCGTGAGCGCGGCGAACACGCCACCGTCCTTCAAATCACATTGAATAGTGTATTTGGCGACGCGCTCGCGAATGATCCGCCCGCCTTCGAAGGCCATCTCCCCAAGCAATTGCGCTTGCTTCGGGCCGACGCTGCGTTCGATGACGTCAATGTCCCGGCTGTAACTGTTGACGATCTGCCCGCCATTGCGCCCCGAGGCGCCGAAGCCGACCCTGGCCGCTTCGAGCATGGTCACGCGAAAACCGCTCTCCAGCAGAAACAGCGCCGAGGACAGCCCGGTGTACCCGGCGCCGATCACACAGACATCCGTCTCCACATCATCCTGCAGCGCCGGACGTGACGGCGCGGCGTTGGCCGACGCAGCGTAATAAGACTCTGGGTAAGGGGTGTTCGCCATCCTGCCGCCTCTGTTTAATATATTTTACGAGTGAGCTGATCCTACCTGAGTTGAAAAACCTCCGCCAGCCACCGGAAAAAACCGCGTCGCCAAGGGCAAATTAAATATTTTGCATATTCATAGGGTTAGGTGAAAAAAAGGTGTTGACACCCCTTCGGAATTCCGTAGAATGCCGCCTCACAGCAGGCACGTAGCTCAGTTGGTTAGAGCACCACCTTGACATGGTGGGGGTCGTTGGTTCGAGTCCAATCGCGCCTACCAAACAAAATCCGCTCTGCTGGGCGGTCTGGAAGGGCTCACCGAAAGGTGGGCCCTTTTTTGTTGTCTGCGATTTGCCAAATTCGCTTGGTGGCCAGCGTAGCTGAAAGGGCTTTCAAGCGTGTACGGTCAGGCACGCTGCGGATTGCTACGTGCGTTTTCTTCCCCTGCCAGATTTGTAAAGAATATGCAGCCTATGAGCCTTGCGAACAGCGTCAGTGTTTCGGCGAGGTCCGGGTTATCGAACAGCACTGCTCGAGAATCCAGCGCGCACAAAGCCCCCCACAATCTTCCGTCCGGCAGAAACACAGGTGCGCCGGCATAGCTCTCGATCGCAAATTGCTTGACGACTGGACGTGAGCACAGCCGACCGTCTTCACTGATTCTCGGCAGGAAAAGCACCTTGGGGTCGCGCCGGAACTCGCTGCAAAGCGTGGTCTCCAGATCCAGGGTATCGCCGACGTTGATACCTAGCTCAATCGGATCGTACGCCGAGCAAACTATCCATTCGGTCTCGGTAAATTTTGCGATCCCGGCAAAGCGTGTTCCGGTCAAGCGCGTTACGAGCTGCAAGATATTGGTTGTTGCTTCGATTTCGGCAATCGCCGAGCGTTCTTCTGCACTCAGGGATGCTTTGAGAACAGTCTCACTCATTTCCATGCGTTCAAATCTCCGGATTTCTTCTACGTTGCCCGGCCTGTCCCTGACATCGTCTCTTCCAAGGTTCTTGCCAGCGTCGTTAGCGTAGCCTTCCTCGCGTGCCTTTGTCACAGGACCATTTCCTGCATCGACCGTTCGCTTTCAGGTACGTTAGTCCAGCATCCACTAAAATAATGTGGATATTGAAGGGGTTACGGTCGTATTGAACCAGCCGGTTATCAGAAAATTGTTGTGACGGCAGATGGGATTGAGTAACATCCGCCCCGCGTTCACCACCACGGTTTATGCATTTTTAAATCCCAAGCTTCCATCAGCTGCTTGGGATTTTTTTTGCCTGCGATTTGGCTTTTTCTTTCGTGACGATTCGGTTCGACAAGGGCGTTACGCGTGTCACGATTCTCTGAACGGATAGCTTTGGCCCATGACGTGACATTTGTTTAGCGGTGCGAATTCGCTGCGCTCTATCGGAAACGTCCGACAGCCAGTCTTTGAGATGGCAGGTAGTATCTGGCGGGCAACGGGAGGATTGGCGTGATGAAGTGAAGGCGGGGCTTGCGTGTCAGGCGCCGTGCCCAGCGATGTGGGAAGCGGATGGCAAAACGGCGCGTAAAGCTCTAGCCAGTCATTCCACAAGGTAAACGGACTGGCTACTGACTGCGATGCGACTCAAGGCGTTTGGGGCTTGTCCGGAGCGGTCAGGCCAGCCTGGATGCGCTGGTAAATCTCTTCACGGTGCACGGCCACGTTTTTCGGTGCGTTGATGCCAATGCGGACCTGTTGGCCGCTAACGCCCAGAATCGTGATAGTGATGTCGTCGCCAATGTTTATGCTTTCACCGACTTTGCGGGTGAGTATCAGCATGGTCTTCTCCTTGATTGCTTTGTAGGGCACCTGATTCAGACAGTGCAGAGGTCGGTGGTACGTATAGATTAGTGCGAAGTCTCACGGTTTGGGTGCCTCTTTCTGACGCGCAGACGCGGCATTAATTCCCAGGGCGTAACTATACAGAGGCTGCAAGCATCAATCTCGTTGTTTTGTGCCCATTTTGCGGGGCTCGCGAAGATTTATGAATGATAAGATCGTGGCTTTGGCATTTTCGAGGAAAGCGTTGTGCGCAAATTGGTCTGGGTAATCGCAGCACTTGTACTGGCGGGCTGTGGAGAGGGCAAGCAAGGTGATCTGCCGACACCGAAAACTGCCGTTGCAGCGCCGGCAGTCGCCGCTGCTCCGCAGTGGGATCTCGAGGTGCGTGGAGAAACGCCGCAGGCGGTCAGTGATCTGAGTGGCTGGTTGATCGAGCATGCTTTCGTGCCGACGGTCATCAAGGACAGCAGCGGTAAAACGCGGATTCTGATTGGCCCGTTCAACTCCAGGGAAGAAGCTGAAGCCCGGAAGGTGCAGGTGGACGCGGCGCTGGTAAAGGCGAAAAAACAGAACATCGAATCGGTGCTGATCGAGCATCCGCTCGCGCCATAAACGATCCGTTCGGCGGAGCCTCCTAAAGGTTGTCAGGCGCGACTCGTTCCTTGTCCAGTCGCTGATGATTTCCAGAAGGAGTTCCCATGGCCTCCGCCAACCCGTACAAGCTGTTTGATACAACCCTGCATCGCAAGACCCGGTTGAGTCCGCACCTGATGCGCATCACATTGTCGGGCCCATCGGTGGCCGAGATGGCTACGTGGGCCCCGGATCAGCGAGTGAAACTGTTTTTCCCGGCGGCCAATGGTTCGCACGCGAAGCTCGCGCAGGAGGACGGCTGGTACGCTCGGTTTCGCGCGATGCTGGCGGATCGACGCCCGGCGATGCGCACCTATACCATTCGCAACTTGCGCGCCGGGCAGGGCGAAGTCGATATCGATTTTGTGCTGCATGGCGAGACCGGACCGGCATCGCGCTGGGCACTGCATTCGCAGCCAGGCGATGCGATGCAGATCCTTGCACCTGACCGGCAATTCTCGGCGAAGGAGGCGGGCGGTTTTGAGTGGAAGCCGCCGCAAACCCTCAAGCAAGTGCTGCTGGTTGCCGATGCGACAGCGCTGCCGGCCGCGATGGGCATACTGGAGCAGTTGGCGATGTCTTCGGCGCCGCCGCAAGTCAAGGCGTTTTTCGAAGTGGACAGCCTGCAGGACATGCTTGCCGTTCCTGATTGGCCGGGGTTGTCGGTGCAGTGGCTGGTTCGCGATCAGGCGAGCGAGTCGGTCGCAGGAACCTTGATGGTGCAAGCCGTGCGGGCGGCTGCTCTGCCAATCCATGCGGCCTCGGTTGCTCAATTACCTGAACTGGCTGATGTTGATATCGAAAAAGACATTCTCTGGGAGATCGCCGATACCGCCCCGGATGGATTTTATGGCTGGATTGCCGGAGAGTCTGCGGCGGTGATGAGCTTGCGCAGATACCTGATCAAGGACTGCGGCCTACCGCGCGAATCGCTCAATCTGATGGGGTATTGGCGGCAAAACAAGGCGGCCAACTAGCCAATAAAAAAGCCTCGAACATCACGTACGCGGCTTTTTTTGTGGCTGCCGATTCAGCCGCAGGCTTTCATGTTCACCGGGCCGACGAACTCATTGCCGCGTCCCATCACACACGCCACGCTCTGATTGCGCTGAAGCTCCCAGTCCTGCACCGGGTAAGTCTTGTCCCACGCCTCATACAATTTTCGATCCTGTTTAGAAAGGCGCAGGCCGTATTGCTTGCTCATATAGAAGTACGTCCGGGCAATCATGCCGCGGATGGAAGGGCGGGGCATGACCTTCTTTGCCTTGAAGTCGACTTGGGTCAGGCACGAGCCATATTGGCCCGATTGCACCGGCAGCCAGCCAAAGCTGAAGTTGCTGCGGTCGCCATTCACCTCGCCAATGCTCGGCACCAGGTTGTGCAGATCGGCCTCGGCTTTCTGATAGACCGGGTCGTAGCGTGTGCAGTTCTTGCGTCCACCGGTCTGCCAGCATTGGCGCTGATGGCCGATTTGCCAGGCCGGAACAATGTGTTCCCACTCGATGCGCGACGCACGCTTGGCATTCTTGCGCGGTACGTAGCCGCAGGCTTTCAGATCAACCCGGTTCCCGGTGTATTTGCACCCACAATAAAATTCGGTGGACTGTGGGGCATAGAGTTTCCAGGCCGCCTTCTTGGCTTCGGAAAAGGTTCGGGGGGCCCCAGCCTGAGCACCCACGGTGACAAACAACAGCAGCAACGCAAAACAGCGGACACTCATTGAATCAATCTTCCTTCGGCACAACCCAAAAAATCTGTACGCCACCGTCGTCGCGATAAGCGAGGGTGACATTGTCGTTCTCGTCGATTTCCTCGAGCAGGCGCTCCCAGTCATCCATCGGCTCGTCTGGCAGACGGAAGATCAGCGCGGCTTTGGCTTTTTGGGCGGTGGGGGAATTGATGATTTTCTGAACGCGCATACCCATGCGTTCGTAAGCGTCAGGAGCATCAGGGGAGGTAGCCACGAGGTTATCCTTATTAAGCTGTACGTGCATACAGTATTTAACTGTAAGCGTTTTCGCAACTGCTTAAAATTCAAGAAAATCCTCTGACAGTGGTTTTCCGGTTTTGGTGTGGGAGGAATCGAATTTTTTGTAGGAAAAGTGCGCGATGACGGTAAGCAGCGCATCACCCGCTTTTGTACACGGATGATGCGCAGATTGCCCGGTCAGGGATGGACCAGGCGAAGGTCAATCAGTATTCCCAGAACATCCGTTGCAGTTCTTTGCTGTCGTTGGTCTTGGTCAGCGCGACCATCGCCAGAATGCGGGCTTTCTGCGGGTTCAGGTCATGTGCAACGACCCAGTCGTACTTGTCGTCAGGTTGCTCTGCGTTGCGCAGAACGAAGCCGCCAGCGTTGACATGGGAAGAGCGGATGATCTGTACACCATCCTTGCGCAGCGCTTGCAGGGCCGGGACGACACGGGAGGACACCGAGCCGTTGCCGGTGCCGGCGTGGATGATCGCCTTGGCGCCGGACTGGGCAAGCGCTTTGTAGGCGGTATCGCTGACGTTGCCGTAGGAATAGGCGATTTCTACGTCAGGCAGGCTCTTGATGTTCTTGATGTCGAATTCCGAATCCATGGTGTGGCGCTTGGCCGGCAAGCGGAACCAGTAGGATTTGCCTTCAACGACCATGCCCAGCGGGCCCCAGGCACTTTTGAACGCCTCGGTCTTGATATTGATCATTTTGCTGACGTCGCGACCGGACTGGATTTCATCGTTCATGGTCACCAGTACGCCTTTGCCGTGCGCCTCTTTGCTGCTGGCCACGGCCACGGCGTTGTACAGGTTGAGCATGCCGTCAGCGGACATGGCGGTACCCGGACGCATCGATCCGACCACGATGATTGGCTTGTCGGTTTTTTCCACCAGGTTCAGGAAGTACGCGGTTTCTTCCAGGGTGTCGGTGCCGTGGGTGATGACGATGCCGTCGACATCCTTGCTGTCAGCCAGTTCGGCGACGCGGCGGCCCAGTTGCAGCAGGTTTTCGTTGGTGATGCTTTCCGAGGCGATCTGCATGACTTGTTCGCCACGCACGTTGGCCAGCTTGCTCAGTTCGGGAATGCCGGCAATCAGTTGCTCGACGCCGACTTTTGCGGCCTGGTAGGTAGCGCTGTTGGCGGCGCTGGCGCCGGCACCAGCAATCGTGCCGCCGGTGGCGAGTACCACGACATTGGCGAGCTTGGTCTGGGTTTCGGCTTCTTTTGCCTGAAGGGCGGTGGGCAGGAGTAGCAGGAGAGCCAATGCGCCCGGAACCAAAGTGTTGAAAGCAGATTTCATTATTTTTCTCTCTAGTAGTGAGACGGTGCTGATGCAGGTTCATCTAGATGCGCCCCAAGCCGATCTGGATGCCCGGGGTGCGATGAAGGGAGCAGGATCTGTACCAGCCGTACTGTGCCCCGCCAAAATGCTTAACCTGATGATTTACATCAAGATTTCAGGTGTAAGTAAAAGTGGGACGCAAGGGTTTATCCGGTTTCCCGAACAAAGCGCGCTTTCGTGTTCGGCTCTCCGAAAAAGACTACGACCGCTGTCGAGCCCGTCGGCTGGTCGATTTTCGATTTTCTGCTAAAGAAATTCGGCCAAGGGCCGATGGGTGTTCAAGGAATCTGAAATCTGGGGATACACATGTCACTGACGGTCGGCTTTGCAAATCCGGGTGCTGTCACCATCGGCGGGAAAACCGCAGCAACGATCAACACGTTGAACGAGGCGGGTAAAGACGCTTCTGCCGAAGCTCTGGGCGTTGAAAAAGACCAAAGCAATCAGGTCAGGACCGGCGGCGCTGCGCCAGAAGAAAGCAAAGCCGAGAGCAGCAGCAACCTCAGTACCACCGTGAAAATGCTGCTCAAGCGCATGCAGGAATTGCAAAAGCAGCTTCAGGAGCAGCAACAGCAGTTGGCCGCCGCCCAAGCCAGAAGCTACCCGACGCCGGAGGCGAAGTCGCAGGCGGTCATGTCGATTCAGGGGCAGATCGCGCAAACCAGCGCCGCAATGACGGAGGTCGCTGCTGCACTGGTCAAGGAAATGTCCAAGGGTTCAACCAGCGGCAATGTGGTGAACACCACGGTCTGACGCAGAAGGGGCGCATCGGGAGATTCGCCCTACAACAAATGACGATTTCTGATTGTTGACAAATGTCGGCGGGATTCGCATAGTTCGGTCTACGCAAACGTTTGCGTCGCTTGCCTCCGGTGCTGTCGCCCCGTTTGCAAGCGATGTAGCTTACGCCAGCGCAAGCGTTGCTCACAATAATCATAAGATCGGAGTGAACCCATGAAGCTGCCATTCGCTGGACGTCTTCTTGCTGTCGCTATGCTGGCTGCCACAGCCGCCGCGCTACCTGTCTCTTCGGCGTTCGCCGAATCCGCTGCAAAACCCAAAGTCGCCCTGGTCATGAAATCGCTGGCCAACGAATTCTTCCTGACCATGGAAGATGGCGCCAAGGCCTACCAGAAAGAACATTCCGCAGATTTCGACCTGATCTCCAACGGCATCAAGGACGAGACCGATACCGCAGGCCAGACAAAGATTGTCGAGCAGATGATCCTCGCCAAAGTCGACGCACTGGTTATCGCACCCTCGGACTCCAAAGCCATGGTGCCGGTGATCAAGAAGGCCGTCGACGCGGGCATCACCGTGATCAACATCGACAATCAGCTTGATCCGGCAATCGTCAAAAGCAAAAACATCAGCGTCCCTTTCGTAGGACCCGACAACCGTAAAGGTGCGCGACTGGTTGGTGAGTATCTGGCCAAGCAGCTCAAGGCCGGTGACGAAGTCGGCATCATTGAAGGTGTGTCCACGACCACCAATGCCCAGCAACGTACTGCTGGCTTCAAGGATGCGATGGAGGCTGCACAGATCAAGATCGTTTCCCTGCAATCCGGTGATTGGGAAATCGACAAGGGCAACAAGGTTGCCGCTTCGATTCTCAGTGAATACCCGGATGTCAAAGCGTTGCTGACCGGCAACGACAGCATGGCAGTCGGCGCCGTTTCCGCCGTCCGTGCTGCCGGCAAGGCGGGTCAGGTGAAGGTCGTCGGTTACGACAACATCAATGCGATCAAGCCGATGCTCAAGGACGGTCGCGTGCTGGCCACGGCTGACCAGTTCGCCGCCAAACAGGCGGTGTTCGGCATCGAGACCGCGCTGAAGATCATCAAGGGCGAGAAAGTCGACAGCGGTGCCAATGGTGTGATCGAAACACCGGTCGAGCTCGTCACTCAGTAAGCTTCTGGCGACACAATGGCGCTCGTCCGTCCGGACGAGCGCACGGAGAGTTTTCTATGTCAGTTTCCGCCCCGAACGCTGTCCTCTCGGTCAGCGGTATCGGTAAGACCTATGCGCAACCGGTGCTGACCGGCATCGACCTGACGCTGATGCGCGGTGAAGTGCTGGCGCTGACCGGTGAGAATGGCGCCGGCAAAAGCACTCTGTCGAAGATCATCGGCGGGCTCGTTACGCCGACCACCGGCCAGATGCAATTCCACGGCAAGGACTATCGCCCGGGCAGTCGCACCCAGGCCGAAGACCTCGGTGTGCGTATGGTCATGCAAGAGCTCAATCTGTTGCCGACCCTGTCGGTGGCGGAAAACCTGTTTCTCGACAACTTGCCGAGCAATGGCGGTTGGATCAGCCGCAAGCAACTGCGCAAAGCCGCTATTGAGGCGATGGCGCAAGTCGGTCTCGACGCGATTGATCCGGACACTTTGGTCGGCGAGCTGGGTATCGGCCATCAGCAAATGGTCGAAATCGCCCGCAACCTGATCGGCGATTGCCATGTACTGATTCTCGACGAGCCGACCGCGATGCTCACGGCGCGTGAAGTCGAAATGCTCTTCGAGCAGATCACCCGATTGCAGGCGCGCGGCGTCTCGATCATCTACATTTCCCACCGTCTCGAAGAACTCGCCCGCGTCGCGCAGCGCATTGCCGTGTTGCGTGACGGCAATCTGGTTTGCGTCGAACCGATGGCCAATTACAACAGCGAGCAACTGGTCACGCTGATGGTTGGTCGCGAACTGGGCGAGCATATCGATATGGGCCCGCGCAAGATCGGCGCCCCTGCCCTGACGATCAAAGGCCTTACCCGCGCCGACAAAGTCCGCGATGTTTCGTTCGAAGTGCGTGCCGGGGAAATCTTCGGAATTTCCGGATTGATCGGGGCAGGGCGTACAGAACTGCTGCGACTGATCTTTGGTGCGGACGCGGCCGACAGCGGCACCATCGCCCTTGGCTCGCCAGCGAAGGCTGTCAATGTGCGCTCGCCGGTCGATGCCGTGCGGCATGGCATTGCGCTGATTACCGAAGATCGTAAAGGCGAGGGTCTGCTGCTCAGTCAGTCGATCAGCGCCAATATCGCGCTGGGCAACATGCCAGAAATCTCCAGTGGCGGTTTCGTCAACAATAGCGATGAAATTTCCCTCGCACAGCGTCAGATCGACGCCATGCGCATCCGCAGCTCGAGCCCGACGCAACTGGTTTCTGAATTATCCGGGGGCAATCAGCAAAAGGTTGTCATCGGCCGCTGGCTGGAGCGTGATTGTTCGGTGTTGCTGTTCGACGAGCCGACCCGTGGGATCGACGTCGGCGCCAAGTTCGACATTTATGCCTTGCTCGGCGAGCTGACGCGCCAAGGCAAAGCGCTGGTGGTGGTATCCAGTGATCTGCGCGAACTGATGCTGATCTGCGACCGCATCGGCGTGTTGTCGGCGGGGCGTCTGATCGATACGTTCGAGCG
Source organism: Pseudomonas koreensis (assembly GCF_036668835.1). Taxonomy (GTDB): domain Bacteria; phylum Pseudomonadota; class Gammaproteobacteria; order Pseudomonadales; family Pseudomonadaceae; genus Aquipseudomonas; species Aquipseudomonas koreensis_I. Next base: position 40,593 of record NZ_JAZEVW010000001.1, on the reverse strand, counting down.
CGACAGCTGGACCCAGGATGATTTGCTTGCCGCCGCTTTCGCCGGCTACCAAAAACGTGATGCGTTGCTCAATGAAGCGGCGCCTAGGGATCTCCCATGAAAACTGCATCTCCTGCCGGCAAACGTAGTGGCAACTTCTATGGCCTGGGCACCTATCTGGGTCTGGCCGGTGCCTTGCTGGCGATGATTGCGCTGTTCTCGGTCTTGAGCAGCCACTTTCTGTCCTATAACACCTTCAGTACGCTGGCCAACCAGATCCCGGATCTGATGGTGCTGGCGGTCGGCATGACGTTCGTATTGATCATCGGCGGCATCGACCTCTCGGTCGGTTCGGTGCTGGCACTGGCGGCTTCGACCGTCAGCGTGGCGATTCTGGGCTGGGGCTGGGGTGTGTTGCCGTCGGCGTTGCTCGGCATGGCGGTAGCGGCACTCGCTGGCACCGTCACCGGTTCCATCACGGTGGCCTGGCGCATTCCTTCCTTTATCGTGTCGCTCGGTGTGCTGGAAATGGCTCGTGGTCTGGCGTATCAGATGACCGGCTCGCGCACTGCCTACATAGGTGATTCGTTTGCGTGGCTGTCGAACCCGATCGCGTTCGGTATTTCGCCGTCGTTCATCATTGCCTTGCTGGTGATTTTCATCGCGCAGGCCGTGCTGACGCGCACCGTATTCGGTCGCTACCTGATCGGCATCGGCACCAACGAAGAGGCGGTACGGCTCGCCGGGATCAATCCGAAGCCCTACAAGATTCTGGTATTCAGCCTGATGGGCCTGCTGGCCGGCATCGCGGCGCTGTTTCAGATTTCCCGTCTGGAAGCCGCTGACCCGAATGCCGGCTCCGGTCTGGAGCTGCAGGTGATCGCCGCGGTGGTGATCGGCGGCACCAGCCTGATGGGCGGCCGCGGTTCGGTAATCAGTACGTTCTTCGGCGTGTTGATCATTTCGGTACTGGCGGCGGGTCTCGCGCAGATCGGCGCGACCGAGCCGACCAAGCGCATCATCACCGGCGCCGTCATCGTGATCGCGGTGGTGCTTGATACCTACCGCAGTCAGCGCGCCAGTCGGCGGGGCTAAGACATGGCAACGATCAAGGATGTGGCAGCGCTGGCCGGCATTTCCTACACGACCGTGTCGCATGTGGTGAACAACACCCGGCCGGTCAGCAAGGAAGTGCGCTTGAAAGTCGAGGCGGCGATCAAGAGCCTCGATTATGTGCCGAGCGCGGTGGCGCGTTCGCTGAAAGCCAAGACCACGGCAACCATTGGCCTGCTGGTACCGAACAGTCTCAACCCGTACTTCGCCGAGCTGGCGCGTGGAATTGAGGATTACTGCGAGCGTAACGGCTACTGCGTGATCCTTTGCAACTCCGACGACAATCCCGACAAGCAGCGCAGCTATTTGCGTGTATTGCTGGAAAAACGCATCGACGGTCTGATCTTCGCGTCTGCCGGCGGTGACAGCGCCCTGGCGCAGGGGCTGGCCGGGGTGAAAACGCCCATGGTCATCGTCGATCGCGGGCTTGAGGGCGTCGACGCTGATCTGGTGCGTATCGATCATGAATACGGCGCATACCTCGCAACCCGTCATCTGCTGGAATTGGGGCATCGCGACATCGCCACCATCGGCGGCCCGGCGAGCACCAGTGTTGCGCAGATGCGTCAGGCCGGATATTGCCGCGCGTTGGCAGAGGCGGGTATCGCGGTGCGGCAGGAGCGCATGCTGGAAAGTGACTTCACCAGTACAGGCGGTTACAACGCCGCGGCGAAGCTGCTGGAAAACAATCCGCCGAGCGCGATTTTTGCCGGTAACGACATGATCGGCATCGGTGTGTTGCGCGCGGCAGCAGAACGCAACGTGCGGGTGCCTGGCGAGCTGTCGGTAATCGGCTTCGACGACATTCAGATGAGCCGTTACGTGTACCCGGCGTTGACCACGGTGGGGCAATCGATCCTGCAGCTCGGTGAAATGGCGGCCGAGGTGCTGCTGCGCAGGATCGCCACGCCGAATCTGGGCACCGATCAACGCATCGTTACCCCGAGTATTGTCTTGCGCGAATCCACCGCACCGCTGTCCGGCGTGTTCACCGAATACCGCTGAAACCGAATTGATGAGTAATGATGTATGCCCGCAAATGTAGTGGTAATAGGCAGCCTGAACATGGATCTGGTGACCCGCGCGCCTCGGCTGCCGGTCGGCGGTGAAACCCTGATCGGTCATTCGTTTGCCACGGTGTCCGGTGGCAAGGGTGCCAATCAGGCGGTGGCTGCTGCACGGCTCGGCGCGCAGGTGGCGATGGTCGGCTGTGTCGGCAACGACGATTACGGTGTGCAGTTGCGCGATGCGCTGCTGGCCGAGCAGATCGACTGCCAGGCCGTGAGTAGCGTTGACGGTTCCAGCGGGGTGGCGCTGATTGTGGTGGATGACAACAGCCAGAACGCCATTGTCATCGTCGCCGGTGCCAACGGTGCAATGACGCCAACCGTGATCGATCGGTTTGACGCGATACTGCATGCGGCAGACGTGATCATCTGCCAGCTGGAAATTCCTGACGCCACGGTGGGGCATGCGCTCAAGCGTGCGCGGGCCCTCGGCAAGATCGTCATTCTCAATCCAGCGCCAGCCAGTCGTCCGCTGCCGGCGGACTGGTTTGCGGCGATTGATTATCTGATTCCGAACGAGAGCGAGGCGGCCGCACTGAGCGGCATGCCGGTGGACTCGCTGCAGACCGCAGAAAGTGCGGCCACTCGGTTGATCGCCATGGGTGCTGGCAAGGTCATCGTGACCCTGGGGGCGCACGGTTCGCTGTTTGCCAATGGCCAGAGCTTCGAGCATTTCCCCGCGCCGAAAGTGCAGGCTGTCGATACCACGGCGGCGGGGGACACGTTTGTCGGCGGTTTCGCCGCGGCCCTGGCCAGTGGGCAATCCGAAGCTTCAGCCATTCGCTACGGGCAGATTGCCGCCGCGCTGTCGGTCACCCGCGCGGGTGCGCAGCCGTCCATTCCCACCATTTCCGACGTACAGGCTTTTGAACCCGCATGAAAAAAACTCCTTTGCTCAACGTCGCCTTGTCGCGACTGATCGCGTCTTTGGGCCATGGCGACATGGTAGTGATTGGCGACGCCGGTTTGCCCGTCCCGCCGGGTGTCGAGCTGATCGACCTGGCGCTGACTCACGGCGTGCCGGATTTCATCAGCACGCTCAACGTGGTGCTCAGCGAGATGCAGGTGGAAAGCCATGCAATCGCCAAAGAAATCTTCGATAAACAACCGAGCGCCTTGAGTGCGCTCGAAGCGTTGAACGAAGAGGGGGCTCTGGGCCGGCGCGATCTGCTCGGCCACGAGCAATTCAAGGTACTCAGCCGACAGGCGCGGGCGATTGTTCGTACGGGCGAATGCCAGCCGTACTGCAACATCGTGCTGGTCGCGGGAGTTACGTTCTGATTTTTCGATTTCATCTGCACAAGGAATGCGCCATGCAACGCTATGCTCAGAAACTGCACCAACTGCTCCGGAGTCTTCTGCTTTTGTCCGTCATCACTGCCACCGGCGCCCAGGCGGCGGAGAAAATCGACCTGATCATCGACACCGATCCCGGCGCTGACGACGTGGTTGCCTTGCTGTTCGCACTGGCCTCGCCGGACGAGCTGAATATCCGCGCGCTGACCACCGTGGCCGGCAACGTGCGTCTGGACAAAACCTCGCGTAACGCCCGACTGGCTCGCGAATGGGCTGGGCGCGAAGATGTACCGGTGTACGCCGGTGCGCCGAAGCCGCTGATGCGCACGCCGATCTATGCCGAAAACATCCATGGCAAGGAAGGTCTGTCAGGTGTCACCGTGCACGAGCCGAAAAAGGGTCTGGCTGAAGGCAGCGCGGTCAACTATCTGATCGACACCTTGAAAAAGGCCAAGCCGCACAGCATCACCATCGCCATGCTCGGACCGCAGACCAACCTGGCGCTGGCGTTGATCCAGGAGCCGGAGATTGTTCAGGGCATCAAGGAAGTGGTAATCATGGGCGGCGCGCATTTCAATGGCGGCAACATCACGCCTGTGGCCGAATTCAACCTGTTCGCCGACCCGCAAGCGGCGGAAGTGGTGCTCAAAAGCGGGGTGAAGCTGACTTATCTGCCGCTGGACGTGACGCACAAGATCCTCACCAGCGATGCCCGCCTGAAGCAGATTGCCGCGCTCAATAACAATGCGAGCAAGATTGTCGGCAACATCCTCAATGAATACATCAAAGGCGATATGGAGCACTACGGCATTTCGGGTGGCCCGGTGCATGACGCCACTGTTGTTGCGTATCTGCTTAAACCGGAGCTGTTCACTGGTCGCGCGGTCAACGTCGTGGTCGACAGTCGTGAAGGTCCGACGTTTGGTCAGACCATTGTCGATTGGTACGACGGCCTGAAGGCGCCAAAGAATGCATTCTGGGTCGAGAATGGCGATGCCCAGGGGTTCTTTGATTTGCTGACCGAGCGTCTCAAGCGCTTGAAATAAACGACCCGCCCGCAGGTGCCAGCCTGCGGGTTTTTTTATCCTTTCCCGGTCAGTTCCTGCGCCGTTATCTCGACCGGGTAGCGCTCGAAAACCTGCTTGATGAATTGCTGCGCCGCTTCGGTGCCCAGAGCCTTGACCAGCAGATCAATGCCAATCAACGCAAGCTCCTCGGCGGTGCCCGGGCTGTAAGAACTGTGTCCGTCTGCCCATTTGGCTTTGATGTCGGCGTCGATGCTGATGGTGTTCATGGGGCGCTCGGAGAGTGGGAAGGTCTGTACGTCGAGTTAACCATTTTGTCGCGCGCTTGGCACTGCGACTTAGGCATGAGCGGGGCGCTATGCGACACTTGGTCTTTTTCAGCGATCCAGGGACCATGCTGTGCAGATTGATTTGAACACACCTGATGGCCTCAACCTTGAAGCTGTGCGCCAGTTATTGGCCTCGGCCAGTGATGACGTGCACGTGCAACTACGTGTGACCAAGGGCGGCATCGCCTATTTGTCGACGGTTACGGGTGGGCAGGATATCGACGGTCTGCTGTTTCGCCTCGAAACGTGGGCGAAGGGGTCGGGTTATGTGGGCAATGTGGCGGCCAGTGATGAGGTCTGGGTCATGCAGATCTACAACGCGCTCAAGGACAACTGGCCGAATCCGCCTTTCGACTACATCGACGTCTACTGAGCGCCATTAATACTCAGTCACGATTGCGGGCTGAGAACGTTGGTGCGCTCAGGCACACTCGGCATTTTTCCGATTGTGCGGCCGGGTGACGGCTTGGCTGGTGAAACCAAACGCCTGATTGGCGGTCGCACGATCTCAGCTTAACCATTTTGAAATCAAGGAGGCTTCATGCCTTTGAAGTTCGCGACACTGGGTGCACTTATCGCCGCTGCGCTGTTGGCCGGTTGCAGCACGAGCTCCAGCGAGTCGGCAAAGGAAAGCGTGGCGACCGAGACCGGTCACAGCCGCTGTGAAGCATCGGCGGCGCAGTTCACCGTCGGCAAGAAGGCTTCGCCGGAACTCTTGGAACAGGCGCGCGCCAAGGCCGGTGCGCAAAATGCGCGATTCCTCAAACCGACCGACATGATCACCCTGGAATATCGTTCCGATCGCCTGAATCTGAACACTGACAACAATCTGGTGGTCACCCGCGTCAACTGCGGCTGATCGCACCGCTTTTGTTGCAGGCATAAAAAACCCCGTCACATGGACGGGGTTTTTTTAGTGCGCCGGGAAATTACTCTGGGCGAACTTGTGCAGCTTGCATACCCTTTTGGCCTTTCTCAGCCACGAAAGAGACGGTCTGGCCTTCTTTCAGGCTTTTGAAACCGTCGGATTCGATAGCTTTGAAGTGTACGAACAGGTCGTCACCGCCACCTTGAGGAGTGATGAAGCCGAAGCCTTTTTCATCGTTGAACCATTTAACGGTGCCGGTTTGGCGATTAGACATGGTGTATCTCCAAGAAACATATATTTTCAGTAGTACTGTGCTGCTCAGGCCAACTGGGCACACCCGGGTATCATAGTCGAAATGTTCGCTTTGGGAGCCCCCCGGACGTGCTGTTTGCCAATCAGTCGTGTTTTCTTTACCACCTGTTTCTGCTGAAAGCCCCGGTTTGAAAGGCTTGCAGCGAAACGTAAAGACGATAAAAAAACCTGTAAAACCTGCATAAATCGTCTGAAAAGCTTCATTTCCAGCACTTTTTTCCAGCTTTTAGCCGATCAAAATGCCCGGTTTTCTCACTTTTTCGCTGGGGGATTTGCCTTGCATTTGGCGATCTGGCCGAGGGCTTTCTGTTGCAGTTCAGGGGTCGCCTTGTTGTCCATCAATGCCTGAATGTCGCTGGCAGGGTAGGACTTGATGGCATCGGCGCCGCAGGCGCAATGAGATTTGGCTGCGGCAGCGCCAATTTGCTGCGTTGCCGCCTGGGTGCACTGCGCCATATATTTTTCACGCTCGCCCTTCGGCCAGTCGGCGTGAGCGCTCAGCGGCAGCAATAGAGCAAGAGGGGCGACGACGGCGAATAAGGTGTTCAGACGCATACGAGGATGCTCCTTGTGGGTCAATGTCTTGTTATCTGAGGGCTGAAGTGCCGATCTAGTTCAGCACTCTGGCATAAATACGGACGGTTTGCCTTCTGCCAAATCAGCACGTAAGCGACCGCTCATCTGTGCTAGGATGCCGCTCTCATGCGTTTTCAGGTGTCGGATGACCTTCAGTCCCGGTCGCGGTCAGCGTACGAATATTCTGATTTGAATCCCAGTCACTCTGGTTCGGTTTTCCGGTTGGCCGCAAGGCTCCTGCCGCTGTAAGGCAGGCGTTCGTCATTGAATGGCCTGGACCGGATCTTGTACTGGCTCATCCCAACCCACGTGACCTTTGGTAGGGGTCACCACTAGGAGAGGAGGCGCCATGCCAACTATTACTCTTCCCGACGGCAGTCAACGTTCATTCGATCACCCGGTTTCCGTAGCCGAGGTCGCCGCATCGATTGGTGCCGGTCTGGCCAAAGCCACCCTGGCCGGCAAGGTCAATGGGCAACTGGTAGACGCCAGCGACATCATCAGCAGCGACGCGACCCTGCAAATCATCACGCCAAAGGATGAAGAGGGGCTGGAGATCATTCGCCACTCTTGCGCACACCTGGTTGGCCACGCGGTCAAGCAGCTGTACCCGACTGCCAAAATGGTTATCGGGCCGGTCATCGACGAAGGCTTCTATTACGACATCGCCTTCGAGCGTCCTTTTACTCCGGACGATATGGCCGCCATCGAACAGCGCATGCAACAGCTGATCGAGAAAGATTACGACGTGATCAAGAAAGTCACTCCGCGCGCCGAAGTGATCGAAGTGTTCAAGGCCCGCGGCGAAGACTACAAGCTGCGCCTGGTCGAGGACATGCCGAACGAGCAGGCCATGGGCCTGTACTATCACGAAGAATACGTCGACATGTGCCGCGGTCCGCACGTGCCGAACACGCGTTTTCTGAAATCCTTCAAGCTGACCAAGCTGTCCGGCGCCTACTGGCGCGGCGACGCCAAGAACGAGCAGCTGCAGCGCGTTTACGGCACTGCGTGGGCCGACAAGAAGCAACTGGCGGCCTACATTCAGCGCATCGAAGAAGCTGAAAAGCGCGATCACCGCAAGATCGGCAAGCGTCTGGGCCTGTTCCACACCCAGGAAGAAGCGCCGGGCATGGTCTTCTGGCACCCGAACGGCTGGACTCTGTACCAGGTGCTTGAGCAGTACATGCGCAAGGTGCAGCGCGACAACGGTTATCTCGAGATCAAAACGCCGCAAGTGGTTGACCGCAGCCTGTGGGAGAAATCCGGGCATTGGGCCAACTACGCTGACAACATGTTCACCACTGAGTCGGAAAGCCGCGACTACGCGATCAAGCCGATGAACTGCCCGTGCCACGTGCAGGTGTTCAATCAGGGCCTGAAAAGCTACCGCGAGCTGCCGATGCGTCTGGCCGAGTTCGGTGCCTGCCACCGCAACGAGCCATCGGGCGCGCTGCACGGCATCATGCGTGTGCGTGCGTTCACTCAGGATGACGCCCACATTTTCTGCACCGAAGAGCAGATGCAGGCCGAGTCCGCCGCGTTCATCAAGCTGACCATGGACGTTTATCGTGACTTCGGCTTCAGCGATGTCGAGATGAAGCTGTCCACTCGTCCGGAAAAACGCGTCGGTTCCGACGAGCTGTGGGATCGCGCTGAGGCCGCACTGGCTGCAGCCCTTGATTCTGCGGGCCTGCCGTACGACCTGCAGCCGGGCGAGGGTGCGTTCTACGGTCCGAAGATCGAATTCTCGCTAAAAGATTGCCTCGGTCGCGTCTGGCAATGTGGTACCTTGCAGCTCGATTTTAACCTGCCTGTCCGTTTGGGCGCTGAATACGTCTCCGAAGACAACAGCCGCAAACACCCGGTGATGCTGCACCGCGCGATCCTCGGTTCCTTCGAGCGTTTCGTCGGGATTCTGATCGAGCACTACGAAGGTGCGTTCCCTGCCTGGCTGGCGCCAACGCAGGCGGTGATCATGAATATCACTGATAAACAGGCAGATTTTGTTGCAGAGGTTGAAAAAACTCTCAACGAAAGCGGATTTCGTGCCAAGTCCGACTTGAGAAATGAAAAGATCGGCTTTAAAATCCGCGAGCATACTTTGCTCAAGGTTCCCTATCTTTTGGTTATCGGAGATAAGGAAGTCGAGATGCAGACTGTCGCTGTGCGTACTCGTGAAGGTGCTGACCTGGGCTCGATGCCCGTCGCCCGGTTCGCTGAGTTTCTCGCGCAAGCGGTTTCCCGGCGTGGTCGCCCAGATTCGGAGTAATTATTATTAAGCGTGAAATGAGACAAGATAAACGAGCTGCACCGAAAGCCCCGATCAACGAGAATATCTCGGCACGCGAGGTTCGGTTAATTGGCGCTGATGGCGAGCAGATTGGCATCGTCTCGATTGATGAAGCGCTTCGTATCGCTGAAGAAGCAAAGCTTGATCTGGTGGAAATCTCCGCAGACGCAGTCCCGCCGGTTTGCCGTGTGATGGACTACGGCAAGTCGATCTTCGAAAAGAAGAAGCAGATTGCCGCGGCGAAGAAGAACCAGAAGCAGATTCAGGTTAAAGAAATCAAGTTTCGTCCAGGGACGGAGGAAGGGGATTACCAGGTAAAACTGCGCAACCTGGTACGTTTCCTGAGTGACGGGGACAGGGCCAAGGTATCCTTGCGATTCCGCGGCCGTGAGATGGCCCACCAGGAGCTGGGGATGGAACTCCTCAAGCGGGTTGAACAAGACCTGCTCGAGTACGGTTCGGTCGAACAGCATCCTAAGATGGAAGGACGCCAGCTGATCATGGTCATCGCCCCGAAAAAGAAGAAGTAATCAACAGGGCACGGCAGGCCTTCTGATTATGTTTATCAACTGAATGCGGAGTATCCGAACATGCCAAAAATGAAAACCAAAAGTGGTGCTGCCAAGCGGTTTCTGAAAACTGCTAACGGCATCAAGCACAAGCACGCTTTCAAGAGCCACATCCTGACTAAAATGTCGACCAAGCGTAAGCGTCAACTGCGCGGTAGCAGCTTGCTGCATCCGTCTGACGTGGCAAAAGTCGAGCGCATGCTGCGCCTTCGTTAATTTAGTCAAGAATAGAGGAAGTAACTCATGGCTCGTGTAAAGCGTGGCGTCATTGCCCGTAAGCGTCACAAAAAAATTCTGAAACTTGCTAAAGGCTACTACGGCGCACGCTCCCGCGTATTCCGTGTTGCCAAGCAAGCGGTAATCAAGGCAGGCCAGTACGCCTACCGTGACCGTCGTCAGAAAAAACGTCAGTTCCGCGCTCTGTGGATCGCTCGTATCAACGCTGGTGCTCGTGTTAACGGTCTGTCCTACAGCCGTTTCATCGCTGGCCTGAAAAAAGCGTCCATCGAGATCGACCGTAAGGTTCTGGCTGATCTGGCAGTGAACGAAAAAGCGGCGTTTGCTGCGATTGTCGAGAAAGCTAAAGCCACCTTGGCTTAAGTACCCCCGACAGTCACCTGGCCTCACCTTTGTGGGGTCAGGTGTTAAACGTCATAAATAGGGGAAGAGCCTTCAAGCTCTTCCCCTATTTTGTATCTGGAGTCTGTACATGGAAAACCTGGATGCGCTGGTCGCTCAAGCACTAGAGGCTGTGCAAAGCGCTGAAGATATCAATGCCCTGGAGCAAATCCGGGTTCAATACCTTGGCAAAAAGGGCGAATTGACTCAGGTGATGAAGACCCTGGGCAATCTGCCGGCAGAAGAGCGTCCGCAAGTCGGCGCCCTGATCAACGTTGCCAAGGAGCGTGTCACAGGCGTTCTCAATGCGCGCATGGCTCTGTTTGAAGAAGCCGAACTGGCTGCCAAACTGTCCGCCGAATCCATCGACGTGACATTGCCGGGCCGTGGCCAGACCTCCGGTGGTCTGCATCCGGTGACCCGCACGCTGGAGCGTGTCGAGCAGTTCTTCACCCGCATTGGCTACGGCATCGCCGAAGGCCCCGAGGTTGAAGACGATTATCACAACTTCGAAGCGCTCAACATCCCAGGCCACCACCCGGCCCGGTCGATGCATGACACCTTCTATTTCAATGCCAACATGTTGTTGCGCACCCATACCTCGCCGGTACAGGTCCGCACCATGGAATCGAAGCAACCGCCGATCCGCATCGTCTGTCCGGGCCGTGTGTATCGCAGCGACTCCGATATCACCCACTCGCCGATGTTCCATCAGGTCGAAGGCCTGCTGGTCGATCGCGACATCAATTTTGCCGATCTCAAAGGCACCATCGAAGAATTCCTGCGGGTGTTCTTCGAGAAAGAGCTGGCCGTACGTTTCCGTCCTTCGTACTTCCCGTTCACCGAGCCATCCGCTGAAGTCGACATGGAATGCGTGATGTGCAGAGGTAAAGGCTGCCGAGTCTGCAAGCAGACCGGCTGGCTGGAAGTGATGGGCTGCGGCATGGTTCACCCGAACGTGCTGCGCATGTCCGGCATCGACCCGGAAGAGTTCTCCGGCTTTGCTTTCGGCATGGGCGTCGAACGTCTGGCCATGCTCCGTTACGGCGTGAACGACTTGCGTCTGTTCTTCGACAACGACTTGCGGTTCCTCGCGCAATTTCGCTAGTCGTAACGAATTTTTAGGAGAGCAGGATGAAATTCAGTGAACAATGGCTGCGTGGCTGGGTTAGCCCGCAGGTAGATCGCGACGAGCTGGTTGCCCGTCTGTCGATGGCCGGTCTGGAGGTCGACAGCGTGACCCCGGCCGCCGGTGTATTCAGCGGTGTGGTGGTGGGTGAGGTGCTGAGCACCGAGCAGCACCCTGACGCCGACAAATTACGCGTGTGCCAGGTCAGCAATGGCGCGGAAACCTTCCAGGTCGTGTGCGGTGCACCGAATGTGCGTCCGGGCCTGAAGATTCCGTTCGCCATGATCGGCGCGGAGCTGCCGGGTGATTTCAAGATCAAGAAAGCCAAGCTGCGCGGCGTCGAGTCCAACGGCATGCTGTGCTCGCAAGCCGAGCTGCAGATTGGCGAAGGCAACGACGGTCTGATGGAGCTGCCGGCCGATGCGCCGGTGGGCGAAGATTTTCGGGTTTATCTGAATCTGGAAGACGCGAGCATCGAGGTCGACCTGACCCCGAACCGTGGCGACTGCCTGTCGCTGGCCGGTCTGGCCCGTGAAGTCGGCGCGCTGTACACCGCGCAGGTAACCCGTCCGGTGGTGACCGCCGTGCCTGCCGCACATGACGAAGTCCGCTCGGTCGAAGTACTGGCGCCCGCCGCATGCCCGCGTTATCTGGGTCGTGTGATCCGTAACGTTGATTTGTCGAAACCGACGCCGCTGTGGATGGTTGAACGTCTGCGTCGCGCCGACGTGCGCAGCATCGACGCTGCCGTCGACATCACCAACTACGTGATGCTTGAGCTGGGGCAGCCGCTGCACGCGTTCGATCTCGCCGAAATCAATGGCGGTATCCGCGTGCGCATGGCGGAAGAAGGCGAGAAGCTCGTGCTGCTCGACGGTCAGGAAGTCAGCCTGCGTAGCGATACGCTGGTGATCGCTGACCATAGCCGTGCGCTGGCTATTGCCGGTGTCATGGGCGGTGAGCACAGCGGTGTGTCCTCGACTACGCGCGACGTTTTCCTGGAAAGTGCTTTCTTCGACCAGATCGCTGTCGCGGGCAAAGCTCGTTCGTATGGCCTGCACACTGATGCCTCGCACCGCTACGAGCGTGGCGTTGACTGGCAACTGGCCCGTGAAGCCATGGAGCGCGCCACTGGCCTGCTGCTGGACATCACCGGTGGCGAAGCCGGCCCGATCATCGAGACCGTCAGCGAGCAACACCTGCCGTCGATCGCGCCGATCACCCTGCGTTCCCAGCGCATCACGCAAATGCTGGGCATGGAAATGGATTCGGCTCAGGTCGAAAGCCTGCTCAGCGGGTTGGGTCTGAAGATTACCGCCGATGGGGCAGGGCAGTGGCGCGTTGAAGTGCCAAGCCATCGCTTCGACATCAGCCTGGAAGTCGATCTGATCGAAGAACTGGCACGTCTTTACGGTTACAACCGTCTGCCGGTTCGTTACCCGCAAGCGCGTCTGGCGCCACAAGCCAAGGCAGAAGCACGTAGCGATCTGCCGGAGCTGCGTCGTCTGCTGGTCGCTCGTGGTTACCAGGAAGCGATCACTTACAGCTTCATCGATCCGCGTCAGTTCGAACTGTTCAGTCCGGGCGTTGAGCCACTGTTGCTGGCCAATCCGATTTCCAATGACATGGCTGCCATGCGTTCGTCGCTGTGGCCGGGTCTGGTCAAGGCACTGCAGCACAACCTCAATCGTCAACAGGATCGCGTGCGTCTGTTCGAAAGCGGTCTGCGTTTCGTCGGCCAGCTCGACGGCCTGAAGCAAGAGCCGATGCTGTCGGGCGTGGTTTGCGGCAGCCGCCTGCCGGAAGGCTGGGCGCAAGGTCGCGATACCGTGGACTTCTTCGACGTCAAGGCTGACGTGGAAGCGGTGCTGGGCTTCGCCGGTGCGCTGGATTCGTTCACCTTTGCACCGGGCAAACACCCGGCGCTGCACCCGGGCCAAACCGCGCGCATCGAACGCGAAGGCCGTGAGGTCGGTTTCATCGGTGCAATTCACCCAGAATTGTCGAAAGCGCTGGGCCTGGATCGTCCGGTCTTCGTTTTCGAGCTGATTCTGGCTGAAGTGGCACTCGGTAAAATGCCGAAATTCCACGAGTTGTCGCGCTTTCCTGAAGTGCGTCGTGACCTTGCACTGATCGCGCACAAAGACGTCGCAGCCTCGGCTGTACTGGACGTAATCCGTGCAAATGCAGGCGAATGGCTCACAGATCTCAGGCTGTTTGACGTGTATCAGGGTAAAGGCATTGATCCTGATAGAAAAAGCCTCGCCGTTGGCTTGACCTGGCAGCATCCATCGCGCACTCTTAATGACGATGAGGTGAATTCGACGACGCAAAATATCCTCACCTCGCTCGAACAAAGGTTGAACGCCACGTTAAGGAAGTGACGTATGGGGGCTTTGACGAAAGCTGAGATGGCGGAACGTCTGTATGAAGAGCTGGGCCTGAACAAGCGGGAAGCCAAGGAATTGGTAGAACTGTTTTTCGAGGAAATCAGGCACGCTCTTGAAGACAACGAGCAGGTCAAATTGTCCGGTTTCGGCAATTTCGACCTTCGGGACAAACGCCAGCGGCCTGGCCGCAACCCGAAAACGGGGGAAGAAATCCCGATCACGGCTCGCCGTGTGGTCACCTTTCGTCCAGGGCAGAAGTTGAAGGCCCGAGTTGAGGCTTATGCTGGAACCAAGTCATAACGACGAACTACCCGTCATCCCGGGCAAACGCTACTTCACCATTGGTGAAGTCAGCGAGCTGTGTGCCGTAAAGCCACACGTGCTGCGCTACTGGGAGCAGGAGTTTCCTCAGCTCAACCCCGTCAAACGGCGCGGAAACCGCCGGTATTATCAGCGCCAGGACGTGCTGATGATCCGGCAGATCCGGGCGCTCCTTTACGATCAGGGTTTCACCATCGGCGGCGCACGCCTGCGCCTGTCCGGCGACGAAGCCAAAGACGACACCACCCAGTACAAGCAGATGATCCGGCAGATGATTGCCGAGCTCGAAGACGTGCTGGTAGTGCTCAAGAAATAAAAAGCAGCGTATGAATACTTCCAGTTTTCAAACGCTTGCGCTATATTCTTGAGCGTTCTTCGAAGCGAAGAACGAGATGCAACATCAGTCGGGGCGTAGCGCAGTCCGGTAGCGCACTAGCATGGGGTGCTAGGGGTCGAGTGTTCGAATCACTCCGTCCCGACCATATTTTTCAATGACTTAGCCGAACTCTAGCCAGTTCGGCTTTTTCATGGGCGGGGACTTTTGCGGGGCATGCTGTTTTTTTCTTGGAATGGTCAGCGCCGGCCCGCGTGGGTCGTGCTTAGAGTTTCCGTGAAGTAATGCTCTATGCCGTGCATGGCGGTAGGAGGCTCGCTTTCGCCTCACTGCTATGACGCGGCCGTGTTCATTGGCGCAGCCTCTGGTATATTCGCTGCGCCGAAGGACACATTGGATGCGCAGGTATGAAGGATAGCAATAGGCTTGAATCTTTAACGTTCTTTAGGTTTATCGCTGCGGCGTCTGTCGTGATATTTCACTATGGAAGAGAGACCCAGTTTTACAAAATGCTTCCTACCGTTCTTGCTGCTGGTTCAATCGCAGTAACGTTCTTTTTTGTTCTTTCGGGATTTGTTATTGCATTATCATCTATCAAGAAAGATTTTTCTGTTGGAAGTTTCTATCTTGATCGACTTGCCAGAATTTTGCCGGTGTATCTTATAGCGTTGGTTTTAACTCTAGCGCTGATAGGTGTTGTGGGGAAAGAAGTTGATTTGACTTTATCTGTTTTAATGTTGCAATCATGGTTTAGTCCATATCCATTGTCGCTGAACATGCCAGCGTGGTCT
Organism: Pseudomonas koreensis; assembly: GCF_036668835.1. Classification (GTDB taxonomy): domain Bacteria; phylum Pseudomonadota; class Gammaproteobacteria; order Pseudomonadales; family Pseudomonadaceae; genus Aquipseudomonas; species Aquipseudomonas koreensis_I. The sequence goes on along the minus strand of NZ_JAZEVW010000001.1, from coordinate 25,583 downwards.
GTGTCCGTTGAGATGGCTTTCTATTTGCTTGCACCAGCGTTAATCGTGTTGGCGAGAAAAGGGGTGGGCTCGCCAGTAGTGTGGATCGCTGTGTCGTGCGTTTTTTGGCTGGCGACACAGTTTGTGTTGTCCTCGATCAACATGTCTGATTTCGCAACAGTCAACCCATCACGTGCGGTAGATATTGTTTACTATTTCCCACCTGCGCATTTTTGCAGCTTCGTACTTGGTTTTTCCGGAGGCTACGCGTATTCCAGGCTCAAAGCTGGTGGTGCTTATGAGCAGGCAAAGAATATCGTTTTATTTATTCTGTCAATTCTTGTTATCTACGCATTGTCAAGAACTGGCAGAATGATCAATGATTTTTTTGGGGAGAAGTTCGCATATGGATCAAGTTTCTATGCGGTAGTCTTTTTATTTTTTATTTATAGTTGTGCAGTTTGCAATCGGGCTATACCTGGATTCATGAAAGGCAAGATATCGACGTTGCTTGGGGATGCAAGTTACGCGCTTTATATCATGCAGATGCCAATGTATCTTTTGCTTTCCAGGTTTTATCCATCGTCTGCTACGGGATACGAACTCCAGTTTTGGACTTACTTTGCAATACTCGTTGCGGTTTCGGTGTCGCTTCACATTTTGGTCGAGAAGCCCATCGTAAAAGCCGTGAAAAAAAGACGCCTGGAAGCGAATGAGAAAATAGTGGTTGCCGCTTAGCGAGGTTAACTCCCGCTCGTCGAGCGAATCGCACTCCTTGGCGTGGGATCTTCTCTCAGTAGTAAGCGCAGACCTGCGCCAATGACGGGAGAGAATGATGATTGACGACAACAACGGCCCTGAAGCTCCATATCCGGGACCAAGCGAGCAAACGCCGGACTCTGGCGCGGGCCATGATTCTGGCCTGGAACAGGCTGTCTCTGAGCCAAAGCAGGGTGCGGACGAGCGACCAGAGGACTGGAATCCGCCACCCGGGAATCCTGGTTCCGATCAGGATGCCCAGACGGGGCGGGAGAACGGCGGCGCGAAACAGGCACCATGACCTTTTACCATTACAAGACCCGGCCACCGTGCCGGGTTTTTTGTTGCCGTCGACTGATGAACAAGTTCTGAAAAAGACGAACTCGCCACCCTGCGTTTCTTTCGAAAGCCGGAGCGCCAGCGCTGGATACTTCGATCCAGGCGCGGGCGGTCCGCACGTTCACTCCACGATACAGATCCAGCGATGGTTGTATCGGTAAGGTGCGCGGGTGAAATGGATGTCTGAAACTCTATTCATGCCTCGTTCTTGAAGCGCTTCAGTCAGTTTTGCGAGTGTCTCTGCCTGGATAGTCATTACTGTCACCTCGTCAGATTTACTGCATTCATAATTCTTGACCGAAGGATCAGGTGGCTAATTCATTTTTTCTAAGTTAATGATTGAGGTCGCGAAAATATCTTTGCGCCACTCCAAGGCAGTCGTAAAACCTCATCGGGAGCGACGCTAGCTTTCAGCCATTAGCACATCCGACCTAATTGCCCCTGTCCCGGCTCGACTTTAAAGTCCTATCGCCTGACAGCTTGCTGTCAAATATTCCGGCATAAAAATCAAAAAGGTCGATCTGCAATGAACTCATCAAGGACTGTCCCGGTTCTGGTTTTACTCGCAACATTCGCGCTCGCGGTCTCTGGATGCCAGACCGTCAAACCGGCAGAAAGTGATCTGAAGGATCGAGCGCAGACTACCATTGGCAAACCCGTTACCAAGGTTTCAAACATCCGCAACGACTTCAATACAACCTACTACACCGCTCAAACCGATGGGGGTGAGTACAAGTGCGAACTTCCGAGCGGCCCGATGGTTGCGCTGGGTTCCATGGGAATGGGGTTGGGCGCTCAGTGCACCAAGCAATAACACACCGGTTTCTTCGGCACTGAAATGAAAAGGCCAATGTCGATGACATTGGCCTTTTCATTTATGGAGCCCGAGCACAGACCGGACGGTCTGTGAGTTGTCCATTGGATATTACTGCGTGGGCTTTTTCTCCAGGTCTTTGGAGTCGCTGGACGTGGCGGCATCCTTCTGCGTCTCATGAGGCTCCGCCCCCGCGTTTGCGCCTGACGACTCTTCGCCTTTCTTGTTCGCCTTCTCATCATGGTCGCGGGAGCTTTCTGCATGATTGACACCGGGCAGGGCGGTGGCGGGGGTGGCGGCGCCCGCTGTCGTTTCTGCTGCCGATGCGTGAAGGGGGCCGATCAGAAACAGACTAACGAACGATAAGGCGGCGATTATCCTGTTCATTGCAAGAGCCTTCTGCGCGACGGGATGTATCGTTTTGGATAAGCCAGCCCGCCAAAGGTGCGAGGTACTGGACGAGCGGCAGAGCTCGGGATGTACTCGGGTTAAGGATTAGTCACCGCAAGAAGGCAAATTGCTGGCCCCCAGACTTGATCTGCCCCGGCAAAATCGCCTTTTTTCAAAAGGTTAGGTCGGCTAAATGCGGACGATTGTTATCACCGTTGCGACGCTTTCCCTGGCTTTGATCGTCTCGGGCGTACAGGCAAAAGAGCTGAGCAAGGGCCACCGCTTTGCCTGCACGTGGGGCTCGGACATTGCTGCCGGCGCGCAGCGGTCAAAACTGTCTGGAGTTTCGCTGTATGGGGCACGCAAACAATTGCAGGTTCGGCGGTTCCAGCAGCCCTGGATGCGCATGACCGCGATGGGCATTACCGAGCAAACCTATAACAGCAGTTCGAAGTTAAACCCCGCGGCGGTCAAGCAGACCTATTACGAACAGTGCGTACGTCACGAACTGGCACGGCGCTGATGCCGGTGAGCATAGGTTGAACAGCTCAGGAGTCGCGAGAGCCCTTGGCCACTGCCGGCCCGGCAACCCGCGGTGACGGTTTGGTCTGCATCAACGCATCCAGTGCCTTGCGATAGCCCTGGCCCCCGAGCGCCATGCTGTTGTTGTGCGTCGCACCGGGTACCAGCAGCAGGCGTTTGGGCTGCTCAGCGGCATTGAACAATTGCTCGCTGAAGCGCGGCGGTACGAAGGCATCAGCCTGGCCATGGACCACCAGCAGTGGCATGTGAATGTCGGCTATCTTGTCGATGGAGTCGAATTTCTGTGACAACAGCCAGCGCACGGGTAGCGAGGTATTGGCGACGGCGGCAGCTACGTCGGCCAGCGACGTGAACGTCGACTCAATGACCAGGCCGCGCACGGGTAAGGGGGCGTGGTTGCGAGCAGCGTGCTGCCCAAGTTCAGCGGCCAGATCAATCGCTACCGCGCCGCCGAGAGAGTGACCGTAAATCAGGCGCTTGTTCGGGTCCGGTTGCAGCAGTTGGAAGCGCTCCCATGCAACGCGAGCATCTTCATAAACACTGCGTTCCGACGGTAGATCACCTTTGCTCTGGCCAAAGCCACGGTAATCGATGGCCAGCACCGAATAGCCCGCCGCGCGCAACTGTTCGATGCGGAACAACTGCCCGGTGAGGTTCCAGCGCACGCCGTGCAGATAAAGAATCGCCGGCGCATCGGCTTTCTCCGCCGGCCACCACCAGGCATGAATGTTTTGTCCGGCCTTGAAGCTTTTCGGTTGCAGGGTGAGTTCCTGCACGCTGCCGGGCAAGCCGCGATACCAGCCAGCGTTGCCCGGTTCGATGCGAAACAGCAGGGTGCGCTCGGTGTGTTCGAGCACGGCACAACTGGTCGGCACACCGATGATCAACGCGGCCATGCAGACGAATGCCAGGCGGCGGCGGCGCAGTCGCGTCATGAAGGACCGGAACATTAAACGTTTCACCTGAGCGCAGACAAAGAACGCCTTTTACCAGATGCCTCGGTCTGCGCGTAATTTTTTCGACCGCTGTCCGGCGGCATTGATTACAAAATGCTGCGAGGCTCAACTCACCTGCAGCACGATCTTGCCGATATGGTCACCTGCCTCCATGTGAGCGTGTGCCTCCGCTGCCTCGGTCAGTGGGTAGACCTCGTCGATCATCGGCAGACAGCGTCCGGCAGCCAGCGCTGGCCAGACGTGTTCGTGCAGTTGTGCAGCTATCTCGGCTTTTTCTGCCGCGGTGCGAGCGCGCAGCAGCGAACCGGTGACCACCGCGCGTTTGCCGAGAATGGCCAGCAAATCAATGTCATTGGCTCGGGCACCACCAAGAAAACCGAGCATGACCAGCCGGCCGTCCATTGCCAGTGCGCTGACATTACTGTTGAAGTACGAGCCGCCCATGATGTCGAGAATGACGTTGACCCCGTGATTGTCGGTCTTCTCGGCGATCACTGCGGCGAAATCTGCATCGCGATAATTGATCGCCTCGCCACCCAACGCACGGATCGCTGCGCATTTATCGGCGCTGCCAGCCGTGGCAAAGGCTTCGATGGCGAACTCGCGGCACAGCATCAGCGCGGTAGTGCCGATGCCGCTGGTGCCACCGTGAATCAGCACGCGCTGGCCGCGACTCGCGCCGCCGAGGCCGAACAGGTTAGCCCAGACGGTGAAGAAGGTTTCCGGAATGGCGGCAGCATGCACCCAATCGAGCCCGGCGGGGATCGGCAAAGTCTGGCCGGCTGGAACCGCACAATATTCGGCATAGCCGCCGCCATTGGTCAACGCGCAGACTCGGTCACCAACAGCGAATTGCTTGACACCTTCTCCGAGCACGACGACTTCGCCGGCGACTTCCAGCCCTGGGATCGGGTTCATGCCGGGCTTCATCGGGTACTTGCCGGCACGCTGCAACGCGTCCGGGCGATTGATGCCGGCAGCGTGCACGCGAATCAGTACTTCGCCGGCGGCAGCGACCGGCAGCGGTACGCGCTTGGACCGCAAGACTTCGGGCCCGCCGGGCTCGGTGATTTCGATACGGGTCATTTCATTGGGCAGGGACATGTCGACTCCTGTAGGCGTACGTTCAGTAATGGGAGCTTGCCGGGCGGGCAATGATTCCCCTCAATTTGTGCAACGGTGTGGTTGAGCCGTGGCGGGCAGCCACTTCACCGCATGTTCCAGCAGCAGCGCTACGACGATCGCGCCAGCGGCGATCATGAACAACAACGCATGATGACCCCCACTGGCATTGAACAGCGCCGAGTAGGCAAACCCCGCCAGCGCTTGAAAGGTGGCGAATGACACCGTGGCGCGGCTCCAGGCGATCTGCTGGGGATGATGCTCCGGCACCAGCTCATGCACCCGCGCCAGGGCCAGCGGCACGATGCCGGGCGGGAAGGAACCGAGAATCACCGCCAGCAACGCCAGTGCCAGAAACGAGTGAGACACTGCCAGCAGACCGAGCGCAATCGCTTGCAGCACCAGCACCAGGCGGATGCCGGAGCGTGCGCCCAGGTGATCGGCGAGAAAACCATAACTCACCGGCCCGACAATCGCGCCCAGACCGTACATCACCCAGATCAGCGCACCGGTGTGCGCACCAGCGCCAAGACCCCGCGCTACAAAGTCCACCAAAAACACCATGGCCGGCACCAGACCTGCGGCCATGAAGGCGTACTGAGCGAACAGCAGATAGACCGCGCGTGGGGTTTGCTCGACGCCTGTGGTTTCGTGCATCACCACTGGATGCGCAAAGTCGTCCGGCCAGCCAAACCAGCTCAGTGCAGTCAGTGCCAGCGCCAGACCGCCGAGGCCCAGCCACGTAGCCTGCAAACCAAGGCTCAACAGCGGCGGCACCAACGTCCCGGAGCCAGCGATGCCCAGGCCGATGCCGAGGAAGATCGCGCCGCTGGCCAATCCCTTGCGTGCTGCCGGCACATGCGGCAGAACGGTCGCAGCCACCAGCACCATGATTGCGCCACCGGCAATACCTGACAGCAGCCGCCAGCCGAAAAACCAGCTCACCGACAACGGAAATGCACAGGCAAAAAACGCCGCCGTGACCACCAGCATCATCAGCCGCAAGGCATTTTTATTACCGAGCTGGCGCGCCGTCGGCCGACCGAGCAGGGCGCCGATCAGGTAGCCGACGAGATTGGCCGCGCCGAGGTAGACCACATCATTGGCGCTGAACCACCGGGCTTCAATCAGCGAAGGGATCAACGGGGTGTAAGCGAAGCGCGCCAGACCGATGCTGACCAGACTGGCACAGAGCCCGGCGAAGATCGGCATCCAAATGCCTGAGGAGGTTGAAGTACGCATGACAGCGATCTCGTGAAAGGTTTATGGCGTCGAGCATATCCGCTATCGTTGCTGCGATAACGCAGCGATTAAGCGGCGCACTGATGCGATTTTGCATCACGGGGGGACACATGAACTGGGATGATGCGCGAGTGTTTCTGGCGGTTTGCCGGGAGTCGACGCTGCGGGGCGCGGCGCGGGTGCTGGGCGTGGATCAGGCGACTGTCGGGCGACGTGTTACTGCGTTGGAAAAGACCCTGAGTGCAACGCTGTTCCTGCGCACTTCCGACGGTTACGCATTGACTGCAGTCGGCGAAGCGGCGCTCAAGAGTGTGGAGAAAATGGAGCAGTCGGCGCTGGATCTGCAACGGCAAATCGAAGGGCTGGACGATCGCCTGACCGGCACCGTGCGGGTCAGCACCACCGATTCGCTGGCCATCGATTTCCTGATCCCGGCCATGGCGCGCTTGCATGCCCTGCACCCGGACGTGCGCGTGCAACTGGAGGCGTCCACACAGATTTTGAGCCTGGCCAAACGCGAAGCCGATATCGCCGTGCGCAATACCCGGCCGGACAATCCCGACCTGATCGCCCGACGCATTGCCCGCTGGCCGGTGGGCCTGTTCGCTTCGCAGGCTTACATCGACGCCAACGGTTCTCCGCAGCCAGACACGGCGTTCGAAGGCCACGATCTGGTGGTCTATCAACCCTATCTGCAAAGCAAGAAGGACTTGACGCTGGGCTCCGAACCGTTGGGTCGCGGGCGAATCGTCGCCAGCCTCAGCTCCAGCCTGCTGGTGCGTCGCTCGATTGCGGCGGGTCTGGGTGTAGGAGAAATCCCGGTGTACATGGGCGAACGCGATGGCCTGATCAGATTGTGGCCGCAACGTACACGACCGCTGCCGTACGACGTGTGGTTGGTGACCCATGCGGATTTGCGCCACACGGCGCGGGTGAGGGCGGTAATCGAGCAGATTGTCGAAGCGTTTGCGCAGGAAAATCAATGAACTCAAGGCTGTTTGGATGAGGCTACGTCGGCTGACGAAAAAGACTACAAACGTGGCCGAATCGGCCGGCTTGTTGGTATTGGGTAACGGCTTTATCGTTTCCACAGTCTGGTGAGAGTCGCAGGGCTCGCACTGAAACGATCGACCACGGAAGGTCTCGGTAACCGCCAAAGGTGACGAATTGAAAGCCAGGGAATTGGGGCAATATTCAGACAGTGATCCATTCAACAACAGCCGGAATACGCACATCATGAGCAGTATAAGCCGCGAAGAGTTCGATGCCAGGATCGAGACCATAGAAGCGAGAATGGATGCGCGGATGGAGGGCGTATCGATGCGTATCGATGCATTTCTGGCGGCTCAGGCCGAGCGGGACAAGGCAGACTCCCGAATTCGGTCAGAGATGGACAGGGCGCAGTCGGAGCGGGACAGGGCTCAGTCGGAACGGGACAAACGCTTCGAATTGATGTCCTCAGCCATCCAGAACATTGCACAGGAATCGAAAGAAGCCATCAGGCAGGCAAGCACGACGAAAGCCAATGTCTGGGCGGCGGCCGCCGTCCAGTTGGTCGGGCTCGTCGCCATTGTCGTCGGTGCCTGTTATGCCAATCAGGCCAACACCTATGCAGCGGTCCAGACGACGTTGGCGGCGATTCAGGCCGGCAAGGAATTTACCGTACCCATGCCGCCCTCGCTGCCATGGAGTAAATCACCCGAATAAAAAACGGCCTTCATCGGTAGGCCGTTCTCGTAAGTGTAGAAACACTGCGTCATGGCATCTGCGGCAACTCCTGGGGTCGCAAGTCAAACACCAGCACCTCGGCATCGGCACCGTTGCTCAAAGTCAGCAACTGTTCTTCGCGAACCCGAACGCCATCGCCTTCCTGCAATGGCTGGCCATTGAGTTCAACACTGCCGCGTGCCACATGCACATAAGCGTAGCGGTTGGGCGGTAGTTTCAGCGTGGCGCTTTCTTCTCCGTCGAACAGCCCGGCGAACACACGTGCGTCCTGGCGTACTTTCAGCGAGCCGTCCTTACCGTCAGGCGAGATGATCAATTGCAGGCGACCGCGTTTTTTCTGCGCGCTGAAATGCTCCTGTTGATAGCGCGGTTTGGCACCGCTGACTTCCGGTACGATCCAGATCTGCAGAAAATGCACAGGCTTGGTGGCTGAATGGTTGAACTCGCTGTGCGCCACGCCGCTGCCGGCGCTCATCAGTTGCACGTCGCCGGGGCGGATGACCGAGCCGGTGCCCAGCGTGTCCTTGTGTTCCAGCGCACCTTCCAGCACGTAGGAAAAGATCTCCATGTCGCGATGCGGGTGCTGGCCGAAACCTTTGCCGGCAGCAACGCGGTCGTCGTTGATCACCAGCAGGTCCGAGAAACCTTGTTCGCGAGGGTTGCGATAGCTGGCGAAGGAAAAAGTATGAAACGACTTCAACCAGCCGTGATTGGCGAGGCCACGATCGGAGGCTTTGCGAAGAGTCAGCATGATTAGAATCTCCTGGCGGGACGTGAATTCGTCCGAGTGAGGAGAAGGTTACTATTTACCAAGCGATCCAATAAGCAGGTGAAAACTGAAAGACTGTCCCGTTCAGGTTGACAGTTGCGAGGCCGCTCACACATTTTTTCGCGCCTGAGAAGCCTCGCTTGGTCATAATGTCCAGCCTGTCTCATGTTCTCCGATTGAAGCGACGTACTCCCATGAAAACCGTGGCAATGGTGCTGTTTCCCGACTTTCTTTTGCTCGACATGGCCGGGCCGCTCGAGGTTTTTGCGGTTGCCAACCGCTACCTCAAGCCCGACGCGCACTATCAATTGGTCACTCTGGGTACCGAACCCGGCGCGCTGCGGGCATCCAACGGCGTGATGGTGCAGGCCGACCGGACAATCGACGAAGACACCGAGCGCTATGACCTGTTGCTCGTGCCCGGCGGCCCCGGCGCCTACAACCAGCAGTTTCCTGCCTTGTTTACCTGGCTCAAGGGCGCCGTGCAGCGGGCCGAGTATTACGGTTCGATTTGCACCGGCGCTTTTGTGTTGGGGCACGCCGGTCTGCTTGACGGTTATCAGGTGACCACGCACTGGAATTACACCGAGCGGCTGATCCGGGCGTTTCCCAAAGCCGATGTCGCCACTGATCAGATCTATATCGAAGACCGCAACCTGATTACCTCTGGCGGTGTCACCGCAGGCATCGATATGGCGTTGGCCGTGGTGGCCCGCGATCACGGCAAGAAGCTTGCCCAGGATGTGGCGAAAGTCTTGCTTGTGGTGATGAAGCGGCAGGGCGGGCAGGCCCAGTTCAGCCCGTTGATGGCGGCCGTGGCGCCGCAGGAAACCCCGATCACCCGCGCGCAGAGCTACGTGCTCGAACATCTCGACGAAGCGTTTACGGTCGAGCGCATGGCGGCTATTGCCAATATGAGTGCGCGGCATTTCGCCCGGGTTTTCGCCCGGGAAATCAACATGACGCCGATGGAGTTTCTGCAAAGCGCCCGCGTCGACTGCGCGCGAAATCTTTTGGAAACCAGCGAGTTACCGCTCAAGACCGTGGCCTACAAAAGCGGCTTCGGCAGCGTCCGGCACATGCGTTCGCTGTTCGCCGAAAAGCTCGGCCTGACACCGGCGCAGTACCGCGAACAGTTCAGTTAGAGCGTTTCTGTCCGTCTGGCGCCTCGGTATGTCCGTGTTGCGCCCCGTGTCGCCATTGTCGCGTCATTGAAGGCTGCCAAGATGGTTGGCATGAACAGCCCCAACGATTTCAACCTGGCGTCAGTGCTGCGTTTCGGCCCTTTCACCTTTCATGTGCGGCAAAGACTGATCCTCAACGGGGATCGGCCATTGCGCGTGGGCAGTCGTGCGCTGGACATCTTGCAGGTGCTGGTCGAGCGTGCCGGTCGGGTGATCACCAAGGAGCAATTGATCGCACAGGTGTGGCCGACGTCGGTGGTCGAAGAAATCAACCTGCGGGTGCACATCGCGGCACTGCGGCGCGCCCTGGGAGACGGTGGCAACGGTCAACGTTACATCGTAAACGTGCCGCAATGCGGCTACAGTTTTATCGCCCCGGTGCATCACGAGAACGCAGCATCGGATACGTTCGCCAATCGAGCACCGCCATCGCACAACCTGCCTGCGCGGTTGACCACGGTGATCGGCCGCGATGCGCTGGTGGGCAGTCTGATGCGACACGTGCCAGGGTGTCGGCTGCTGACCATCACCGGCCCGACCGGCGTGGGCAAGTCCACCGTGGCCCTGCGCGTAGCGGAACTGTTGGTGCAGTACTTTCGCCATGGCGTCTGGCATGTCGATCTTGCGCAGATCAGTGACGACATTTCATTGCTGGAGCATTGCCTGCACCGGCTCGGCAGCGATCTGGCCGGGCTGTGCGAACGTCATGCCTTGCTGGTTCTCGACAACGCTGAGCATCAGCATGCGGCCTGCAAGACGCTGATCGAAACCCTCGCAGGCGCGGCGCCACGTGTGTCCATTCTGGTCAGCAGTCGAGAGCCCTTGCAGGTCTGCGGTGAAGTCGTCACGCAACTGCCACCCTTGAACATGCCAAAGCCTGTGGCAGTCAATGATGTCGCCGAGGCCATGGGATGCCCGGCGGTGCAGTTGTTCATCAGTCGCGCGCGGGCGCGCCAGCATGATTTCCAGCTGCGCGCTCAGGATGTGCAGCCGCTGCGCGAAATCTGCCGACAACTCGACGGCTTGCCGCTGGCGATCGAACTGGCGGCGGCGCAGATCGATGCGCTGGGCGTGGTCGGGTTGCACACGCACGTGGCCAACGGTCTGCAAGTGCTCAGCCAGGGGCGGCGCACTGCCGTGCCGCGCCACCAGTCGATAAAGGCGGCGCTGGACAGCAGCTTTCAGCGCTTGAGTGAGCCGGAGCGGCGCGTATTTCAGCGTTTATCGATATTCAAGTTGCCTTTCACATTGGAGGCGGCGCTGGCAGTGGTCAGTTGCACGCAATTGGCGTCATCGGGCCTCGCCGCAATCATCACAAGCCTGGTGCACAAATCGCTGCTGACGGAGGAGGGTAGCGGCAGCGCTTGCCGATACCGCATGCTCAACACCACTCGACGTTATGCGCGCGAGCAGCTTGAGCGCAGTGGGGAAGAAGTCGAGCTTGAGCGGCGGCATGCGTGCTACGTCAATCGGCTACGCAGCACTTCAGGCGTGTATGTGTTCATTTAGGGTGTCGATCACCAAGCGTGCTCTGCGCAAATCCGGGGTCGCAAAACCTTCGCTGAACCGCTCAACCACAGGGCCCAGCAGATTCAGTGCTTGATGACCGCGCGACTGGCGTTGCCAGAGTTGCGCCAGTGATGTGGCGCTGCGCAGTTCCCAGGCGAGGGCGTCTTGGGCGCGGGCGGTGGTCAGAGCTTGTTGCAGGAGGTGTTCGGCTTGCTGAGTATTGGTGGTGCCGGTGATGGCCTCTTCGCGAGCAGGCTCGCTCCCACAGGTATTGGCAAACACAGATCTCGTGCGGGAGCGAGCCTGCTCGCGAAGGCCTTCCACCGAAGCCGAATCCTGCAATAGCAACGCCAGTGCTTGAGCGCGCAATATCTCCGCCGTACTCCATCCGGCCTCGCCAATCAGTGCCCGCTGCAGCAACGCATCATCGACAAAGCGTGGATCCAGCGTGACCATCATTTCACCGATCAACCCGCTGCTCTGCGTTGGTGGCAGGTCGATGGCGTCTGCATCGATGACCTGCGCGTACTGGCGACCCCAATTATTGAACAACAACACCGAATGCTTCTGCGATTGCTCCAGCAACAGGCGCAATAGCATCCGTGCGTTCTGTTGATCACCGTTGTAATGGGCGATCGGGCAACTGGCCAAGGCCAGCGTGTAACAGATCGAGGTGCCGTGGTCGATCTGCACGGCGATGTCCAGCGCTTGCCGCGCCGCACGCCACGCCTGCTCGGGCAGACCCTGCATCCACAAGACGCGCGCCAGCACCGTCAACGAGGCCACGCTCTGGTCGTATTGCACGCCAAAGCCGTGGGTGAAACGGTTGACGTTGCCGCTCTGCGCCATGCGTTGCAACACCTGCTCGGCATGCGCGCGCGCCTGCGACTGGTCGCCGGCATAATGCAACGCCAGTACTCGCAAGCGGTGCGTGCTCAGTGACAGCAGCGGGTCGCCGTGCAGGCCGAGGCGGTCGAACTGCTCGCTCTGCGCCAGCGCCAGGCGGTAATGCCCGCAACTGAGGTTGACCGCCATGTGCCCGGATACCGCACGCAATTGGCCGGCAACGTCGTTGTTCGCCTGCGCCAGTTGTTGCGCCTGTGCAAAGGCCTCGATGGTTTCGGCGGTGCCTCCCCAGGTGTGGTAGCAGGCACTGCCCAGTGCCAGTTTCAAGGTGATTTTCAGGCGCGGGCAAGGCTCGTCGCGTTCATCGAACAGGCGCAGTGCCCGGCGCACATGGCCGCCATATTCCTTGAGCAGTGAGAGTTCTTGCCACAACGGCGCCGAGGCCGCCGCCAGACGAATCCCCAACCCCGCGGAGCCGGCCCCGTGCAGGCTCCACTCCAGCGCCGCGCGCAAATCTTCCAGCCCACGGGCGTAGCGTTCGATCCACAGCGCCGTCGAGGTGTGCTCCCACTCGCTTTTCGCTTGCTGCATCAGCGCAAGACAGCGTTCGGCATGGCGGTCGCGAGTGTCATCGAATTCGGCGGCCTGCTCGAGTTTTTCCAGCGCATAACGGCGGGTGGTGTCGAGCAAGCGATAGAACACCTGTTCATCGCCGACCTCGACGCTGAGCAAGGATTTGGCGACCAATTGCGTGATCGAGACGAACACCACACTGGGGTCGATCTGCTCGCCAACGATCACGGCCGCCGCCGATTCCAGAGTAAAACCGCCGCGAAACACCGCCAGACGACGCAGGCAGGTCTGCTCGCAGCGCTCCAGCAGATTGAAACTCCAGTCCAGCGTGGCGCGCAGCGTCAGGTGCCGTTCGTGACTGCTTTGCCGGCCTTTGTTCAATGGTGGCAGGCGACCCTGCAACTGCCCGAGCAAACCGTCGAGGCCAAGCTCGGTAACCTGCGCGGCCGCCAGTTCCAGCGCCAGTGGCATCCCGTCCAGTCGGTGGCAGATTTCGATCACTTGCGGCAGTTGGCTATCGCTCAGTTCGAAACTTTCCTGGGCGGCCGTGGCTCGCTCGATGAACAGTTGCAGTGCCGAAAATTCGAGTACCTGTTCGCGACTCAGCATCGTACTCATCGACGGGTAGGCGAGCGCGTCCAGGCGCTGGACACACTCACCTTCGGCCCGCAGGCTTTCGCGGCTGGTGGCGAGAATGTGCACTTTGGGCGCGCCGCGCAGAATGCTTTCGCTGAGGGTCGCGACGGCCTCGATCAGGTGCTCGCAGTTGTCGAGCAGCAACAGCATCTGCCGTGGTTGCAGCGCGTCGACCAGTGCTGCCAGCGAGTCGCCCTCAGGCAGCACCAGATCAAGCAGGGTGGCGAGGTGCGAGCCGATCAGCGCGGGGTCGTTGAGCGGCGCCAGATCCACCAGGCGAATACCGTCGCGGTAAAAGCCGATCAACTGCTCGGCGACCCGCAGCGCGACGGTGGTCTTGCCGATTCCGCCAGGGCCGACCAGCGTGATGCAGCGTCGGCGCGGCAGCTCGCTCATCAGGCGGTCGACCAGTGGCTGGCGGCCAATCATGCGCGTGCGCCGCAAGGGCAGATTGTGGCGACCGCCGGCATCGTCCAAAGGACGCTCCTCCATGGAATGCAGCAGGAGCGGCGCGACAAAACTGTAGCCTCGCTGCGCCACCGTGACGATGTAACGCTGGCCGGCCTGACCGTCACCGAGCGCCTTGCGCAATGCCGCCATGTGCACGCGCAAATTGATTTCTTCGACAACACTGTCCGGCCAGACCCCGGCCATCAGTTCCCGCTTGCTCACCACTTCCCCGGCACGCGCCAGCAGAATCAGCAGAATGTCCATTGCCCGCCGGCCCAGACGCAGCGGTTGCTCGCCTTCGAATACGCGGCGTTGTCCGGGATGAATCCGATAGGGGCCAAAGCCGATGGCCTGATTCGGGGAAAGACTCAACAGCTCACTCCTGCGGCGCTGCGGCGGACGATACCGAACTGTCGCGCGCGCAGGCGCGGGCTCTCTGGTTCGGGTGTCTGGGCATGATCCTCAGGTTTGCGCATCGGTGCAACGGGCGTCTCGATCAGAACATGCCGGGCTGCGAACGCGGCGACCGCGGTTCGCGCATGATCTGGCAGCGCCAGGCGAACGGATTGATACCTTCGCTGCGGGTAAACATGTGACAGAAATGCGCCTGATCGCAGAAGCCGCATTCCAGGCTTATATGCGTCAGGCTCAGATCGGTGTGCTGGATCAACAGTTTGGCGCGGGCGATACGCTGAGTGCGAATCCAGTCCTGCGGCGAAAGCCCGGTGCTGCACTTGAAGGCGCGGGAGAAATGACTGCGCGACAGTGAGCAGGCGCGGGCCAGTTCGGCTACTTCCAGGCTGTCACCGAGGCGTTCGAGGATCAGTTGTTTGACCTGCCGTTCGCGTTGCGGACTGAGCCCGCCAATGGCAGGTGTATCCGGTTGGCGGGCAGGGGCGAGGGCGACGGTGGGTTGCAATTGAGCCATGGCCAAGGTCCGTGTCGATGGGGAATGCACGAAAGGCGCATCCCGTCAGGTCAAAAAACAACGCTGTGCGAGTGACGGCATTGTTCAGCGCGGGCGCCAGGCTGACGAGTTAATCGTTGTTAATTGCCGCGCATCGATCGGAACTCAGCACATGCTTGCAAGTCTGCGCCCGGCGTTTGCGCCACGATCAGGGCAAGCGTGGCGAACCGACAGGGCCGCCGCAGTCGGTCAGGTTCAGGAGAATTCGATGAAAAGCATGTTCAAAGCCGCGACAGCGATGACGCTCGCACTGGCGATGTCCTGCGCGATGGCGCAAGCGCCACAAGTGGGCACGCAGGCGCCGGGTTATTTCCGCCTGGCGGTGGGTGATTACGAAGTCACGGCGTTGTTCGACGGCTACAACGACTTGTCGCCCAAGTTATTGCAAGGCATGAGTCAGAGCCAGATTCGTGCGCTGCTGGCCCGCCGTTCGATTGAAACGCCGGGCGTGCAGACCGCGTTCAACGCTTTTCTGGTCAATACAGGCAAGCAACTGATTCTGGTCGACAGCGGCGCCGGCCAGTGCATTGGCGCCACTGCCGGCCAGTTGCTGAACAACATGCAGGCGGCCGGTTACAAGCCGGAACAGGTCGATACGATCCTGCTGACGCACCTGCATCTGGACCACGTCTGCGGTCTGGTCGACGGGCAACAGCAGGCGCTGTTCAGCAATGCCACGGTGTACGCGGCCAAGGCTGAAGCCGATTACTGGCTCGATCCGGCCGCACTGGCCAAGGCTCCGGCCGGCGCCAAAGAGTTCTTCAAGATCGCCCAGCAATCCACCGCCGCTTATGTCGCCGCCGGGCGTTTCAAGACCTTCAGCGCAGGCGAGTCGCCGCTGCCGGGCGTGGTCGAAGCGACGCTCGAAGCCGGGCATACGCCGGGCAGCACCACCTATCGTTTCACCTCGCAGAAGCAAAGCATCGTGTTCATGGGGGATTTGGTCCATAACCTCGCGGTGCAGTTCTTGCACCCGGAGGTGTCGATCGGCTTTGACGTCAACAGCCAACAGGCGATCAATAGCCGTCAGGCGGTGTGCAGTGCGGCTGCGGCGAGCAAGACCTGGGTTACCGCCGCGCACCTGCCGTTCCCGGGCATCGGCCACATCATCGCCGAAGGCAAACATTTCCAATGGGTGCCGGTGGAGTACGGCCCGTACAAACGCGCGGCCAAAGTGCCGTTGATCGAGTAAAGTGCCTGGCGCCGATCCGCTTGAGCGGCTGACATTGATAAGGACGACCTGCCCATGAACCGTAACGATCTGCGTCGCGTCGACATGAACCTGCTGGTGATTTTCGAAGCGCTGATGTTCGAGAAGAACCTGACCCGCGTCGCCGAAAAACTGTTCATGGGCCAGCCCGCAGTCAGTGCGGCGCTGGGGCGGTTGCGCGACCTGTTCGACGATCCGCTGCTGCTGCGCAATGGGCGTGGCATGGAACCGACCGCGCGGGCGCTGGCGATTCTCAAGGAACTGCAGCCGGCGATGGACGTGATTTCCGGAGCGGTCAGCCGGGCCAAGGAGTTCGAGCCGGCGAGCAGTTGCGACGTGTTTCGCATCGGCCTGTCGGATGACGCCGAGTTCGGTCTGTTTCCGCCGCTGTTGCGCCAGCTTCAACAGGAAGCGCCGGGGATTGTCGTGGTGGTGCGCCGGGCCAACTACCTGCTGATGCCAGCGCTGCTGGCCTCCGGGGAAATCTCGGTAGGGGTCAGCTACACCACGGATCTGCCGGCCAATGCCAAACGCAAGAAGCTGCGCGACATTCACTGCAAGGTATTGCGCGGCGATGACCGTCCGGGGCCGCTGACGCTGGACGAATATTGCGAGCGTCCGCATGCGATGGTGTCGTTCTCGGGGGACCTGAGCGGCAATATCGATCTGGATCTGGCGAAGATCGGCCGCTGTCGCCGGGTGGTTCTGGGGGTGCCGCAATTCAGTGGTCTGCGGGCTTTGCTCGCTGGCACCGAGATGATTGCCACTGTGCCGGATTATGCTGCCTGCGCCTTGGTTGAGGGTTGTGCGCTGCGTGCGGAAGATCCGCCATTTCCGATCGATGCGGCGCAGTTGTCGATGGCCTGGAGTGGGGTGCATGACAATGACCCTGCGGAGAAGTGGCTCAGGTCGAGGATCAGTCAGTTCATGGCGGCGCCGCTGGATATTCGGCCTAGCTGAGGCTTTGCGTTTCTGGATGGATGGGGGCATATCCGTTGCTGCGGGTGTTGCGGCTGGCGGTTTCGCCCTTACGGCGAGTCCCTTTTTCAGACGCCAAAAAGGAACCAAAAGGCTTGCTCCTACGTACGGCCCTCGCAGGCTCGGGTCCCTTCGCTCCGGGATCGATCCGGGCGCAGCGGCTACGGTTTGCTGCGCTGCACCTACGTCCGCTGTGTCTGGCTGCGCCAGACGGTCGCTGCGCTCCCACGCCCGGATCAATCCCTCCACTCAGCCTTCCGATGTCGCCGGTGACGCAAGATCAAGATCAAGGGCACTCGAGCTAACGCTCATTGTTGAGTGGTGAAAAGCAGGTGTTTGGCTTGGGAATTGTGGTGGATTTGCCCCTCACCCCAGCCCTCTCCCCCTGGAGAGGGAGCTGATCTGCGTGCCATTCAAAACTCACATTCGACTCGGTATCTCAGGTGGCGTACCTCGCCCAAACCACTCGGTCAGTCCCCTCTCCCTCCGGGAGAGGGCTAGGGTGAGGGGCTTTTGATTTTCGAGTTGGGCCGTTGGATCAAGGGCAACATCAACAGCAGGCGAGCTGGCACTCGGCCTTAGGGTGAGCGCGGTTCTTGTACGAGCTTGCCTGCAAGCGATGGCGGCCTGACAAACGATCCGTTGCGCACGGGTGTCACAGACTCCCTGTAGGCCGTCACCCGCATTTTTCATCACTGTCTGCACACCCTCCATGCCCTGAAAACCAACTAAGCACACCCATCCAATTTCTTCCGCCCTTGCCTTGGCATGATTCTCGTCAATGACATTCAAAGGGTCGGGTCATGATTAATTCGAGGGATGAACAGGCGCAGGACTTCGGTTTGCTGTTCCTGCGGGTCAGCGCCGGCTTGTTTCTGCTGTGGGTGCACGGCTTGCCCAAGCTGCTGGATTTCACCGCGCAGTTGCAACTGATCGAAGACCCGTTCCACCTCGGTGCCCATCTCACGCTGTGCCTGGCGATTTTCGCCGAAGTCCTCTGTCCGCTGCTGATCGTCGCCGGAGTTCTGGCGCGATTGGCCTGCTTGCCTATTCTCTTTGTGCTGCTCGTTGCGCTGCTGGTCGTACATCCGCAATGGAGTGTGGCTGAAGGGCAGTTCGGCTGGTTGCTGTTGATTCTTTTCACCACTGTATTGATCGCCGGGCCCGGACGGCTGGCGATTCCTGTTCGTTTGCCCGGAGTACTGCGTTATGCCTGAAGCCCTGAATCAACCCACACCGGGGGCCGATGAGACCGTCACGTTGATCATCAAGCACCGGGTCAAGGCCGGTTTCGAGTCGGCATATGAAGCCTGGCTGCGCAATATCGTCCGTGTGGCGGGGCAGCGTGAAGGGCATCTGGGGGTCGATGTGGTGCGCGGCAAGCGCGGGCGTCTCGACTTTTATACCTGCGTGCTGCGCTTCAGCAGCACCGAAGCGATGCAAGGCTGGCTGGAATCGTCTGAGCGTCAGGCGCTGGTCGCCGAGGCGGCGCCGATGCTGGCTGACGGCGATCAGACCGAAGTCGCGCCGGTCAACGAATTCTGGTTCTCGCCACTGGCTGACGCCGCTTCGCCACCGCCGCGCTGGAAACAAGCCGTGGTGTCGCTGTTGGTGATTCTGCCGCACACCCTGCTGGTGCCGCTGATCTGGGGGCCGTTGCTGGCGCTGCATCCAATCCTTTCCAACTACGTGGTCGCCACCTTTTTTATCACCCTGACCATCGTCCTCTCGGTGGTGTACGTGGTGATGCCGCCGGTCACCCGTTTGTTCACGCCATGGCTGGAAGCCAGCCAGGCCCATGAACACCTCGATTCCCAAGAAACCTCGCCGCGTTGAGCGGGGTTTGCTTCTTTTCACTTTTGCTTGAGGAACTGCGATGAACGCCGATCTGATTCTGTTCAATGGCCAATTTCATACGGTTGACCGCGAAAAACCGCTCGCCAGCGCCGTGGCGATCAAGGACGGCCGCTTCGTCGCCGTCGGTAACGACGCCGAAGCCATGGCCCTCAAGGGCAGCGCCACGCAAGTGGTCGACATGAAGGGCCGCTGCGTCATCCCCGGCCTTAACGACTCGCACCTGCATTTGATCCGTGGCGGTTTGAACTACAACCTCGAACTGCGCTGGGAAGGCGTGCCGTCGCTCGCCGACGCGCTGCGCATGCTCAAGGATCAGGCGGACCGCACGCCGACCCCGCAATGGGTGCGGGTGGTCGGTGGCTGGAACGAATTCCAGTTCGCCGAAAAACGCATGCCGACCCTGGAAGAGATCAACCAGGCCGCGCCGGACACCCCGGTGTTCATCCTGCACCTGTACGACCGTGCCTTGCTTAACCGCGCGGCGTTGCGCGTCGCCGGTTATACCCGCGACACGCCTAACCCGCCGGGCGGCGAGATCGTTCGTGACAGCAACGGCAACCCGACCGGCATGCTGGTTGCGCGGCCGAACGCGATGATTCTCTACTCGACGCTGGCCAAGGGGCCGAAGCTGCCGCTGGAATATCAGGTCAACTCGACTCGCCAGTTCATGCGCGAACTCAATCGCCTCGGCCTGACCAGCGCGATCGACGCCGGCGGTGGTTTCCAGAACTACCCGGACGATTATCAGGTGATCGAACAACTGGCCAAAGAAGACCAGTTGACCGTGCGCATCGCCTACAACCTGTTCACCCAGAAGCCAAAAGAAGAACTGACCGATTTCCAGAACTGGACCGGCAGCGTCAAGTTGCATCAGGGCGACGACTTCCTGCGCCACAACGGCGCCGGCGAAATGCTGGTGTTTTCGGCGGCCGACTTCGAAGACTTCCTCGAACCGCGCCCAGACCTGCCGCAGACCATGGAACAAGAGCTGGAGCCGGTGGTTCGTCATCTGGTCGAACAGCGCTGGCCGTTCCGCCTGCACGCCACCTACAACGAATCGATCAGCCGCATGCTCGACGTGTTCGAGAAGGTCAACCGTGACATTCCGTTCAACGGTCTGCCGTGGTTCTTCGACCACGCCGAAACCATCACCCCGCAGAACATCGAGCGGGTGAAAGCGCTGGGCGGCGGCATCGCGATCCAGGATCGCATGGCGTTCCAGGGCGAATACTTTGTCGATCGCTACGGCAAACAAGCCGCCGAAGCCACGCCGCCGATCAAGCGCATGCTCGCTGAAGGCGTGCCGGTAGGCGCCGGTACCGACGCCACACGAGTGTCGAGCTACAACCCGTGGACTTCGCTGTACTGGATGGTCAGCGGTCGCACCGTCGGCGGTCTGGCTCTGTACGAAGAAGGTCTGCCACGCAGCACCGCGCTGGAACTGTTCACCCACGGCAGCGCCTGGTTCTCCTCGGAGCAGGGCAAGAAGGGCCAGATTCGCGTGGGCCAACTGGCGGATCTGGCGGCACTGAGCGCGGACTTCTTCAGCGTTGAAGAAGAAGCGATCAAGTGGATCGAGTCGGTGATGACCGTGGTCGGCGGCAAGATCGTCTACGCCGCCGGCGATTTCGAAGACCTCGGCCCGCGCTCCATTCCGGTGCTGCCGGACTGGTCGCCCGTGGTCAAGGTGCCGGGTCACTGGCGGCCGAACTCGCCGTTGCAGGCGCAGGTTCACCAGTGCAGCGGACCGTGCGCGGTGCACACCCACAGCCATGAAAAGGCGCGGATGTCGAACGCGCCGGTCAGTGACTTCGCCGGTTTCTGGGGCGCGTTCGGCTGTTCCTGCTTCGCCTTCTGATTTCGACAAAAGCGCCGGTCATCAGGGCCGGCGCTTCACGCAACAACCATCCATCCAGGAGTTTTGCCATGAGCGTTCCTTACAAGCGTCTGAACAAAGATGATGCCGTCGTGCTGCTGGTCGATCACCAGACCGGTCTGATCTCGCTGGTCCAGGATTTCACCCCGAACGAGTTCAAGAACAACGTGCTGGCACTGGGCGACATCGCCAAGTTCTTCAAGCTGCCAACCATCCTCACCACCAGCTTCGATGCAGGTCCGAACGGCCCGATCGTGCCTGAGCTGCGCGAGCAGTTTCCGGATGCACCGTTCATTCAGCGTCCAGGCCAGATCAATGCCTGGGACAACGAAGACTTCGTCAAGGCGATCAAGGCCACTGGCCGCAAGCAACTGATCATCGCTGGCGTGGTGACCGACGTCTGCGTGGCGTTCCCGACCCTGTCGGCGATTGCCGAAGGTTTCGAAGTGTTCGTGGTCACCGACTCGTCCGGCACCTTCAACACCACCGTGCAGCAAGCGGCGTGGGCGCGCATGTCGGCGGCCGGTGCACATCTGCTGAACTGGTTCTCGGTGGCGTGCGAGCTGCAGGGTGACTGGCGCAACGATATGGAAGGTCTGGCGCATCTGCTGTCGGAGCGTCTGCCTAACTATCGTAACCTGATCAACAGCTATACCAAGTTTACTGCGCAGTAATCGCTTCAAAGGTCAAAAGCCCCTCACCCTAGCCCTCTCCCGTAGGGAGAGGGGACTGACCGAGGGGCTCTTTCGAGATACTCCGACCTGCAATATCGAGTCGATCTCAGCTCCTGAAGCAAATGGAGATCGGCTCCCTTTCCCCCTCGCCCCCTTGGGGGAGAGGGCTGGGGTGAGGGGGGAAGCTTTTGATCGTGATCTTCAGCGCTTCTGCAACCAACCCAAAAACCCTCCCTTCTTCACCGCCACCGGTTTGGCCATCAACGCGAGGCGACTGTTCTGCTGACGCACCGCCTGCAATTTGTTCAACGCCCGACCCACTTCACTGCGTTTGCCCATGCACTCACGGGTCAACTGCTTGTCGAGTCGATAAACGATGCTCGACGTCAGCGCCGTGAATGTCGCTTGCGACGGCGTATCGGCAAGAATGCTTTGCTCACCCATTACTTCGCTCGGGCCCATGCGTCCGGCTTCGATTTTGTTGTCGCCATCCGGCACAGTCGCGCTGACCACACCGGTGGCAATCACGAACAGGCTGTCCGGCACTTCATCCAGGTCCAGCACCACCTGACCCGCCGTGTATTGCTGGGCAACCATCGATTCGGCGAGGCGATCGCGCTCCTCACTGCTCAGCGAGCGGAAGATCTTTACCTCATCGAGCAACGCGCGGGCGCGGCTCGAGGGTTCGATCACGCCGTCGGGATGCCGCGAGATGCCAGCCGCTTCGAGATGCCGGTGGGCGAGGTCGAACAATTGATTGCGCACTTCGCTTTTCTTGCCCAGTTCGGCAATGAAACCACTGGCAACGTACTCCGACATGGTTTCGCCAGCCTCTTTGAGCACGGCTTTCGGCGCCGGGCTGAGCAACAGCGAACTGCTGCCTTGCAGCGTGCGATCGAGCGCATCCAGCACCCGGCGAGGGCGGATATGGTTGGGCACTTTGATGCTGATCGACACGCCATGCATGTTGTTCGGGCGGCTGAGGTTGACGATCTTCGCCTTGGCCGCCACCGAGTTCGGCACCACCGCCATGGTCCCGGCGCTGGTCAGCAAATGGGTGGCGCGCCAGTCGATGTCGAACACCTTGCCTTCGACGCCGTCGATCATCACGAAATCGTCCACCTGATACGGCTTGGTGGTGTTCAGCACAATTCCGGAAAACACATCGGCCAGGGTGCTTTGCAGCGCCAGACCGACAACGATGGCGACCACGCCCGACGTCGCCAGCAGGCCTTTCACCGGCAATTCCAGCACATAACCGGCAGCGGCCACGGTGGCGACGAGAAACACCAGCGCGCCGATGACGTCCTGCAGCAGACGGCCGCTGTGACCGATGCGGCGCATCAGGGCCAGGCCGATGACTTCGGTCAGCACCCGCGCGGCGTACAGCCACCAGAGAATGCCCAGCGCCGTCGCGCCCAGTTGCGCTACGCGGTCATCGACAAATTGCGGCGCTTGCAACGGGCTGACACCGGCATTGATCACCAGCGCGCTAAAGGCCAGAAACAGCACCAGCCGCACACCGACCTTCGGCGCGCGATGCTTGTAGGGCGCGAAGTGCCACAGCGCGGCGTCGAGCAACAGCAGCACGGCGCTCCAGGAGAGCAGGTGAGCGAGAAGGAAAGTCATGGGCGTTACTCACACAAAAAGCCCGGCGCTTTTGGGGCGCCGGGCCTGGGCTCAGTTGAGGTGGGTTTTCAGCTCGGCGGCCGCTTGCCGTACCGCCGCTTGCACTTCGGGGATCTGGCTCAGTGGGTTGAGCAGGCCGAAGTCATGAATCATCCCGTTGTAGCGCACCGAGGTCACCGCGACGCCGGCCGCATCCAGGTGTCGCGCATAGCCTTCGCCTTCATCACGCAGCACGTCGAATTCGGCGGTCTGCACCAGTGCTGCCGGCAAGTCTTTGAGCTGTTCGCTGCTGGCGTTGAGCGGCGAGGCGTGGATCTGCGCACGCTCGGCCGCGTTGGTGGTGTAGTTGTCCCAGAACCACTGCATCATGCCTTTGGTGAGGAAATGCCCCTCGGCAAATTGCTGGTACGAACCGTCGTCGAACTGCGCATTGGTCACCGGCCACATCAGCAACTGGAAGCGCAACGCCGGGGCTTTTTGTTCCTTGGCCATCAACGCCACCACCGCAGCCATATTGCCGCCGACGCTGTTGCCGGCCACGGCGAGGCGCTTGCCGTCGACACCGATTTCCTTGCCGTGCTCAGCGACCCATTTCGTCGCGGCGTAGGCCTGGTTGATCGCGGTCGGGTACTGCGCTTCCGGCGACGGCGTGTAATCGACGTACACCGCGACCGCGCCGGAACCCACCACCAGATCACGAATCAAGCGCTGGTGCGTCGGGAAATCACCGAGCACCCAGCCGCCACCGTGGAAGAACATGAACACCGGCAACTCGCCCTTGACCTTGGCCGGACGCACCACTTTCAGGTTGATCGTCTGACCGTCGACCTTGATCGCCTTGTCGCTGACTTCAATTCCCGACAGATCCACTTTCACCGAAGCCTGCGCACCGGTCAGCACCGCCCGGGCGTCCTTCGGGCTCAGTTGTTCCAGCGGGCGGCCACCGCCAGCGGCGAGGGCCTCGAGGAACGCTTGGGTGTTGTGCTCAACGCCTGGGCTGCCTGCGGCAAAGGCGCTGCTGACGGAGAGGGCGAGCAGGGACGCGGCGAGGGTTTTCTTGACGATGTTCATGGTGGAAATCCTTTTGAATATTCTTGATTTTTTTGCCTGAGTTGCGGGCTGCTGTGGCGCTGGGTTGCAGGCCTCAGCAACACCGTGAGCACAGATTAATAGGCTGCTGAAAAGTGAAAAAGCAGCTATAAAGCGTTTAACTGTCCACCAGAGAGTGACAATGAACCCGTTCGAAGACATGCGTATTTTTTGCCAGGTCATGGACTCCGGCAGCTTCACCTCAGCGGCCGACCAGTTGGGCCTGTCCAAGCAATTCGTCAGTCGCCGTTTGATGCAATTGGAAGAGCGGCTTGGCGTGCGTTTACTGAACCGCTCGACCCGACGCCTCGACGTCACTCCGTTGGGGCAGAGTTATTACGAGGCGGCTTTGCGTTTGCTGGGCGAAGTCGAGCAGGTGGAGCAGGGCATCGCCGGGGAGACGGCGGAACCGCGCGGGACGATTCGCCTGAGCGCGCCGCTGTCGTTTGCGGTGGCGCATCTTGGGTGTTTGCTGCCGCTGTTTCTGCAGCGCTATCGTCAAGTGACGGTGGAAGTGGACTTGAGTGATCGCCCCGTAGACCTGCTTGGCGAGGGTTACGATCTGGCACTGCGCATTGGCACGCTGGAAGACTCGACGCTGATCGCCCGTCGCATCGCCAGCATCGAGCGCGTCTACTGCGCCAGCCCGGCGTACCTGGCCGAACGCGGCACGCCACTCAAGCCTGAAGACCTGCACAGCCACGATTGCCTGCCGTACGGGCACGGGCGCTCGGTGCAATGGCGGTTCAACGAAGGGCCGGGCAAACCTGTGTTGGTCAACGTCACCGGGCGCATGCGCGTCAACAATGGTGAATTGCTGCGTGACGCGGCAGTGCAGGGGATGGGCATTACCTACCTGCCGACGTTCATTGTCGGCGCGGCGCTCAAGGACGGTCGGCTGGTGCCGGTGCTGGATGATTTACGCCCCGAGCCGCTGACCTTGTCGGCGGTGTACCCGCAGCATCGCCAGGCGTCGCGGCCGGTGCAGGCGCTGGTGGAGTTTTTGCGTGAGCGGCTGAACCAGAGTCACGTCAATCTCTGATTTCATGCTGATCTGAATGTTGTAATCGCCACTGAACCCTGTGGGAGCTGGCTTGCCAGCGATGGCGTTGGATCAGTCAATGCAGCTGTGGCTGACAGACCGCTATCGCGAGCAGGCTCACTCCTACAATTGATGATGGTCGTCTGCGTAATCTGCGTGTGTCCCACAGGGGCTGGGGTTGCCTGCGAGCTTTTTGTAATCGCCACTGAACCCTGTGGGAGCTGGCTTGCCAGCGATGGCGGTGGGTCAGGCAATGCAGCTGTGGCTGGAAGAGCGCTATCGCTGGCAAGCCAGCTCCCACAGGGTTTGGTGGTATGTCTAATGATCAGTTGACGCGTTTGTCATCGCCCGGTTCTCCGCCGACATGCACGCCGCGATCGTCACCGACTTCACCGGCGCGGTGGATACCATGGTCATCCCCG